>NZ_FOQO01000032.1 GCF_900113765.1 Parapedobacter indicus
GCAGACAATACCGACCGTCTTGCCAATATAGAGACGGCCATCGTCCAGCTAAACAGCAAGATTTCAAACACTGACAGCCTGATGAGGGGGGCAGGATTACGATGAGCGATTACAGATGGAATGCATATGACCCGGCCACCCAATGGGGCCTTTATTTCGATAAGGGTCTTGATGCTCAATTGCTGAAAGCCCCTAAACTGAAAGACAACGGCTTATCGATCAGTTGGGCCGACGAAAACGGGACGGAGCGGTATCTCGGTTCACAACGCTTTGAAAGCCGGACGCTGGTTATTCCATGCACGCTTGTTGCAACCAGTGAATCCGATTTCCATGCAAAGTACAATTCGCTGTGTGATTTCCTTATGACGACCGGCGAATTCAATTTCGACGTGGTCAGCCGCAATCGTAGGTATAAGGTATCGTACCTGGATATGTCCGGGTTTGACAAGCTAACGCTATTCAAGAACAACAACAACATTGGCGTGAAGCTATCCATCACATTGGCCGATGACCATCCGGCAGAAAGGTTCACGATATCATGATTTACGAAATAAAAAGGGGAAACACGGTATTGGCAGCTGTACACGCAGAAGGCGTGCAGGATGTTTCGGTCATGGAGAATGATCGGGCGGAACATAAATTCCAGTTGCCGGTACATGTGGATTTCAAGCGTGGTGATACGGTTGAGGTTTACGGACAGATCTACAAGATAAACAGGTCTGCTAACGTGGGCCGCACGAATGAAAAGCAGGGGTTAGGCTATGAAATCGAGTTCGAGGCGCTTTATTATGACCTCGCTAAATGGCAGCTGAAAGGGCTCGACGCGGCTAATGAATTGACGGTTTCCGAGGTCTACCTTACCGGCACGGCATCGACCGTGATTGATCTGATTGTCCGGAATGCGAACCGTGTGGATAGTGGATGGGAGATAGGTGTTGTGGATGATACCGAGGCTCAGCAATTCACATTCGTGAACCAATCGCTTTTGGCAGTATTGACAGAGCTGGCCAGCAGGTTTGAAAGCGAATATTGGGTGGATGGCAAAGTTATACATTTACAAAAGCGCGAAGCTTCTACCGGGTTGTCGCTTGAATTCGGCAAGGGCAAAGGGCTGTATAAGCTCACCCGCGGCCGTACGGAAACGTCGGTCATCAACAGGCTCTATGTTGAAGGTGCATCGCGGAATCTCCCATCAGGGTACGGATTTA
>NZ_FOQO01000031.1 GCF_900113765.1 Parapedobacter indicus
CTATCTGCTTTCGGCTTTCGGATTTCAGCTATCAACTAGTAACCCACGTTATGTCCGTGTAATGGTTTCTTCTAAATTGTACAATCCGTGGATCACCGCCATCAAAGCTGCCTGTCGGGCTACGTTCCCTGTCTTCTTGTGGGGTGCTTCACCCACATCGACAAACGCGGCTGCATCGGCCGGCGATTCCCGGTAACGTTGCAGTTCATCCGCATAGTAGGATTCCAGCAACGTCAGCTCCTTTTCACCGGCATCCCGGCTCAGGATACGCCGGAATGCATGCATGATGAGATCCCGTGCCGCTGCGTCCGGCGCCGTCTGCAGCAGCTGTCCGGCCAGTACACGAGATGCTTCCAGGATCACCGGATCGTTCAGCATCACCAGTGCCTGCAGCGGCGTGTTGGTGCGCTGGCGGGTTACCTCGCACATGTCCCGGTTGCTGGCATCAAAAATCAGCATGTTGGGCGGCGGCACCGTCAGTTTGATGAACACATACATCCCACGCCGGTAAAGGTCGGTGCCGTGGTCCTGCACATAGTTGGCCAACGTGCCTCTGCCCGAACTGGTAACCTCCCATATCCCGTCCGGCTGGTAGGGCTTGATACTCGGTCCGCCGATCTCCCGGTTGAGCAGCCCGCTGCTTGCCAATGCCAGGTCCCGTATGAATTCCGCCGGCAACCGGATCCGCTTCGCCCGTGACAGATAGACGTTTTCCGGATCCTCCGCCAGGTGTTTCTTGGTGACACGGGACGATTGCCGGTAGGTTGCACTCAGCACCAGCTGTCTGATCAGCCGTTTCACGTCCCACCCGCTGTCACGGAAATCCGCCGCCAGCCAGTCCAGCAGTTCCGGGTGACTGGGCAGTTCGCCCTGGTTGCCGAAATCCGCCACGGTACCCACCAGGCCACGGCCAAAGACCATCGCCCATAGCTGGTTGACAAACACCCTTGCCGTCAGCGGATTCTCTTTGCTGAAGGCCCAGGCAGCCAGCCCGAGCCGGTTGGGCGCATACCGGGTGCTGTCAAACGACAGGATGGATTCGGGTGTACCGGGATATACCCGTTCCGTGGGCGCATCATACACACCCCGGTCCAAAACAAAAGTGGGCCGCACTTCGTCCCGTTCGCCCATGACCGAGACTGAGACCGCCGACGTGTCGCCGGCTTTGTTGATGAACTGCAGCATGCTGTCCACGTCCGCCTGGGTGATGGTGAGCC
>NZ_FOQO01000030.1 GCF_900113765.1 Parapedobacter indicus
CTATTCCCCGATCGCGTAATAGGTGAATCCCAGGTCGGCCAGCCGGTTGTCAGCGAGCAGCTTCCTGCCATCGAACACGAAAGCGGGTTTCATCATGTGGTCTTTGATGCGTTGCCAGTCGTAATCTCTGAACTCATCCCACTCGGTGAGCACAGCGATAGCGTGGGCCCTTTCGGCGGCATCGTAGGGATCGTCCACCACGGAGACCAGCCTGCGGTTTTCTTTCGGGGCACGCGTGCCGAGGTAGTCCAGGTCTGCATAGACCTGTTCGGCGGACACCTTGGGGTCGTACACGATGATATTTGCCTCTTCATTGAGCAATGCATCGGCTACGTAGATGGCCGCCGATTCGCGGGTATCGTTGGTGTCCTTCTTGAAGGCCCATCCCAGGAACGCGATTTTCTTTCCCGACACGGTATTGTATAGGGTTTGCACGATGTTGTCGGCAAACCGCTGTTTCTGGTGATCATTCATGGAGATGACCTGCTCCCAGTAATGGGCCACCTCCTCCAGCCCGTAGCTGCGGGCGATGTACACCAGGTTGAGGATATCCTTCTGGAAACAGGATCCCCCGAAGCCCACGGACGCCTTGAGGAACTTGGGGCCGATGCGGCTGTCGGTGCCGATGGCCCGCGCCACTTCGTCCACATTGGCTCCCGTCCGTTCACACAGCTCGGAGATGGCGTTGATGGACGATACACGCTGGGCAAGGAAGGCGTTGGCCGTCAGTTTGGACAGTTCGGACGACCAGAGGTTGGTGGTCAGTACGCGTTCGCGGGGTACCCACGTGGCGTATATATCCACCAGTGCCTGCACGGCTTCCGCATTTTCCCCGCCGATGAGCACCCGGTCGGGACGGTGCAGGTCCTGGATGGCCGTTCCCTCTGCCAGGAACTCCGGATTGGAGAGGATATGGAAACTCACGCCGTTGCCGGTATTGTGCAGGATACTTTTGAGTGCCTCGGCCGTGCGCACGGGCAGGGTCGACTTCTCGACAATGATCTTATCGGAAGTGGCCGCTGCGGCAATCTGGCGTGCACACAGCTCGATGTATTTCAGGTCGGCCGCCATTCCCTTGCCCTTGCCGTAGGTCTTGGTGGGGGTGTTTACCGAGATGAACACCATGTCGGCCCCGGCAATGGCCCCATCCACATCCGTCGAAAAGAACAGGTTGCGCCCGCGGGCTTCGGCAACCACTTCGGCAAGCCCCGGTTCGTACACCGGCAGCCGGGAAAGATCCGAATCGTTCCAGGCGGCGATGCGCTCGGCGTTGATATCCACGATGGTAACCGTAATGTGGGGACATTGCTGGGCGATGACCGACATCGTCGGACCTCCCACGTAGCCCGCTCCGATGCAACAGATATTCTTTACTTCCAT
>NZ_FOQO01000028.1 GCF_900113765.1 Parapedobacter indicus
TATTGAGTGTCACGAACAACTATATGAGAGTTGATGCTGTGCATATGATGAAGGTGGGCCCTTCGGTATCGGAATACAGGTTCCGGTACCAAACCACCGCCAAGCTGCTTGGATTAAATGTCCCGGTGGTGAGCGTTGTCGGAAAAGGCATCCGGAGGTGTCAGGTGTCCGATGGGAAGGCGAACGTAAGTGAACCGCCGATGAGGCGTCGAAAGGATTATTTGATGTCAGAACCGATGTCCAGTATCATCATCGGGATAAGCATGGAAGGCACCTGTCTACTGTCCATGCGGCATCCGGCGTATAGGCGGCGTGATCCCATGGGAGGCGTATGCATGGAACGTGAGAACCTGTCGTGGCGATGCGAAGGGAAAACCCCAAGCGGGGGACACCGCAAGGGGGAAAGTACCGATGCGCTGCACGGGGGCGGAACGCTTCGTAGTAGTGATGAAGTACCTGTAATGGGTATGGAGCGAAGGGGGCGTATTATCTGGCCTATTTCGATGAGGGAAACTGCCGAAGGAGCAATCCAGAAACAGGAGGTACCGAAATGAAAGGGGCAAAGCCATTTGATATTGACCGGATGGAAATGTACGATGCTTACCGTAAGGTAGAGTCGAACCGTGGCAGCGGGGGAGTGGACGGCGTCAGTCTGCTGGAATTCAGCATGGACTGGAAGCACCACCTCTACCGGCTGTGGAACCGGATGAGTTCGGGCAGCTACATGCCACCTGCGGTGAAGCTGATCGAGATACCGAAGAAAGGTGGCGGCAAACGCGCACTGGGTATCCCGACCATAGCCGACCGTATCGGGCAGACGGTTGTGAAGGAGCGGTTGGAGCGGGTTGTTGACGGCATTTTCCATACGGACAGCTACGGCTACCGTCCGGGCAAATCGGCGCACGATGCGCTGGCAAGCGCCCGGGTTCGGTGCTGGAAGTGGGACTGGGTTATCGACCTTGACATCAGGGGCTTCTTCGATAACATCCCCCACGGGCTGCTGATGAAGGCCGTCAGGAAACACTGCACGGAGCGCTGGATGCTGCTTTACATCGAGCGGTGGTTGAAGGCACCGCTACAACGGCCGGATGGTTCCATCGAGTCGAGGGACCAGGGGGTTCCGCAGGGTTCGGTCATCGGCCCCGTGCTGTCGAACCTTTACCTCCACTATTGCATGGACACATGGCTGGCGCGGCACTTTCCGCACAGTCCGTTCGAACGTTATGCGGACGATGCCATCGTCCACTGCCGGAGCGAACCGGAGGCAAACCAATTGCTGGCAAGCCTCTCCGAGCGGATGCGGGCATGCGGCTTGGAGCTGCACCCGCAGAAGACCAGGGTGGTTTACTGCAAGGACAGTAACCGGAGGATGAACCACGCGAATGTGAGCTTCGACTTCCTGGGTTACACGTTCAAACCGAGGGAGGCACAGAACAGCAACCGGAGGGAAACGTTCACGAACTTCCTTCCGGCGGTGAGCCGGAAGGCGATGACCGCGATGAACGGGAAGATGAGGGGTTGGGCGATACTCCGGTGCAGTGATGTTACGCTACAGGACATAGCGGGGCAGATCAACCCCATCCTACGGGGATGGATCAACTACTACGGTAGATTTTACAGAACGAAGCTTAGGAATTTTATGCACATCGTAAACGTAAAGCTCGCCAAATGGGCGAGGAGTAAGTACAAGCACCTGCGCTCAAGTGAAATGAAGGCGATAAGGTGGCTGCACGGCATCAGCCGTGTGAATCCGGGATTGTTGGCACATTGGAGGTTGAATGCAGTCCCATCGGTTAATTAACAAAAGGTTAGATAATAAGAGCCGTGTAAGCGGAGACGCTTACGCACGGTTCTGTGAGAATCTCGGGCTGAAATGCCCGGGTTTACTTGACA
>NZ_FOQO01000027.1 GCF_900113765.1 Parapedobacter indicus
TGGGTGACTTCACATCTATGTATCCTGTAATTGACACCAAGAAGGTGGGTATCGTTATATATAAATATACCTGAACCGTTTCCCCACGTTGAAGCCCCCAACCCGACAACTTTAATGTTGGTTATTTCGACGTTAGAACAGTTGTATATATTCACCCCATGGCTGGCGCTATCAATTACGTTTATCGTGGCCGGAACTTCACCGCCATAAGTTGATACTATTACGCCCGTAGTTTTACCGACAAATCCGATACTACCCTGAAATGTATCGCCTGATCTGAGTAATACCCGAGCCTGTTCGTCAATCGTTATATCCTGTGCCTTGGCCAACGTCAACCATGGTGTTTCAGGCGTACGTCCATCATTTGTGTCTGATCCGGACGAAGAAATGTAATAAGTAGTATATACCTGACCCACCAGATCACCCGGCTGTACGGCTGTATCTGCTTTTGCTCCCTGGGCAGACGTCGCAAAGTCACCTGCTGGCCGTGTTGACGCCGAACCGAGCCCGATAGCGGCACGTGCCTGGGCAGCGGTATCTCCAGCTGCCATAAACTCCGGCTTTTCGTCGACTTCGATCCAGGTAGGGTTCGAGAAATTGGAAGAAATGATGGGGTTACCCGGATCCGTACTGTCAACGGTAATACCAGGTCCCTCAACGATACTTTGCACCCCCTCGCCGGTGCCCCCGCCAACGCTAAAACAATTCGACTCTATCCAGGTCTGCAAGTCCTCAGCGGTACCGAAGGCATCGCCATTTCCCTGCACTTCACCGAAAGGTAGAGTAACTTCTCCCATTTCCGTCAACAGACGGGTGCCGCTGGAATACGGTATCTGTCCCTTGATCCGGGACTTTACAATGTTCCATTTGAAAGTCGGTGTTTGGATGGTGACCGTCTTAGCGGCTGTAGTAATTATTATCATGGCTTTAATTATTTGTCAGTTAATATCAATAAGTTTAAATCCACCCCTAAAAGCGGGATACCATTCTCCACTCGAAAAGTCATGTAGGTAACTACCCTGTAACCGGAACCGGCCAGCATCTACGGACACACCCCCACCCATTAGAGCATCGCCTCGGTAATATTCACCAACGGCCATAACAGCAATGCCAAATTGCTTCGATTTAGGTTCTATCCTGAGCCGTTTGACAGAATTCACAGTCGCCCGGGGATCAGATAACCATATATCTATATAATGCTGCTTCGGGGACAAAAACCAATTCCTTTTCCAGAATTCAAGCCAATTGAGTTCTGCATTGTACTGAAAGGCGAAGCTTGCGGAATCGGTCAATGTTGGCAAACTGAGGCTTAATCTGGTCCATTTGTCTTGATAATCGTAGCCGGTTTTAGTCCTGGTTGCCATCATCAAGCTGTCTTTTAGTGTTGCATTAACTGACTGATAAACCGATATCTGCTTGTCCTTTACTCCTATCACCCTAAGCGCGCTATCAAGGCTTTTTTTTGTCGCGGTATCCAGCGGAGCGTCCGAGATAGGACCTTGAATTACGTTCTTGGCACCGTCAATGATAGCGTGTTCAATACCGTTCTGGTCGACATTTTTGCTGATGATTTCAGCTTCTGCGGTAACGGTTTTCTCAGCTGCTTGTTTAACCGGCACCATTGATTCGACACGCTTCTCAGCGCTCCACAACAGATAACCGAGGTACAGACAGCCAACCGCCAATATACCAATAATCAGATTTTTCATTTCTTGACCTCCGTTCTTAAGGAATCGTTCGCTTTTTTAACTTCATTTATGATCCCGTTTTTCACCAATATTGCTGTTATCAACTTGTCTTTTTCAGCTTGAGCTTTAGCAAGTTCCTCGCGGCAATTGTCGTTTTGAGTTGTAAGCCACCAGATTAAGGAGGTAAATACAGCGACTATTACGTATAATGCGTAGCTTACCGGATGCTTTACGATCTGTGAAAATGTGGGCTGTTTGCCCGGTGTCCTGATTGGTTCCATGTGCGCAACTATTCTCCAATTATTTACTCCATTTCTCGTAGGCTTTTCGGAGACTGATATCATAAGGCTCCCTACCCCATTTCTTTGCCATTTCCCTGTATTTAGCGCCGTTGTATATACTGGCCACCATGTGCCAGTCCCGGGACATCAACGCTTTGTAGAGCTTTGCGTCGGTTTTGATGAAGCGGACGAGTGCCAATACCTGCTGGTATTCGCCGCGCTTGAAGTCGTCCCACATATCGCCTACGGTTTTGTACCCAAGCCTTTCATAATGGAAACCCATGATCTGCGGCCGGCCGATGCTTGTTGATTTCATGGCGCTGTCCGGATCTATCTTCCAGGCATCGTTGAATGCCTCCCATTCCCGTGACTGGATATCAACTTTGTTTACCGACCATTTGCCGGATGGAGCAAAAGGTTCATGCCTTTTGAACCAAACCGGCTCGAACTGGATGAGCAGCCGCCCGTCATCATTGAATCCCCTGCCAGGACATTCCACCTCGTCGAAAGATTTCAGCGCGGCATACGGAAGGCCGTTATTGCGGGCAATTTCCTTTATCATTTCATTCGTAATTTTCATGAGGCACGCTGTAAGCCATTGCACCAACGTAGATCGCGCCGGTGCAATGGCGTGGAAAAATTATTTTTTGATGAATCGCTGGTAAACGAACTCCATAAGGGCCTCGAATGTGGCCCACTTGGTACCGGCCGGCGCGAATCCGAATGCCAGCAACTTCGCCGCTAGGGAACTGATTCCTGCCCAAAAACCTGCGCGTTCCGATTTTAGTCCTGATAGGTATTCCTGTAGCCGTCCGACCGTGGCCTGCAAGTCATTATCGACGATACCGTCGGCGATATTCAGCCCTTCCGTGACACCTTTTAGTCCAACCAGCAACGTCGGACGGTCGATATTGGGAAAGGCCTTTTGGATGAGCTCAATAACGAAGTCCGGCGCTTCCTTGACGTTCTTATTTATGATGTCAAGGATGGCAGATCCTTGCTTTAGCGCGTCCTGCACTTCCGGGGAAACCTTTGCCCATGTCCGTGCGGCTGCATCAAAGATGGCAGCGAAAAACAATCCGATTTTTGCGATAAACGATTTTAGTGACATATGATTAAAAATTAAATTGGTGACTGATTACTACTCTACGGGATTGAGGATTAACTCCATTTCCTCTGCAACGGCACTGGCCAAATCCGTATCATACGGCGCACCGTTACTGAATCCGACATTGTTGGTTGTTGCGTTAGCGTACGCATTCATATTGTACGGCCCTTTCTGACCCTGCACGTTGACGTTTGCGTTTGTTCCGCTTTCTGACGTGAATGTGAGGTTCCAACCGTCTACGGTTGCCGTGCTTACCTCTTTTGTTGTTGTACTTTGAACTGTTCTTTCCATTTTATTTCCCTCCTATTAACTTGTTTACATATTCCCTTACCGCCTCTTTCGTCCGACGGTTGTAGTTACTGAACTCGCAGACTAGAGTCGCCACCATTTCCGCATCCTCTTGGCGGCACTCCGCCTCTCCGGTAGCGTGCAGGCTCCTCGCCACCTCTTCCATCTCGATGGTGGTCGCGTGGAAGTAGATAAGGTTCCCGAATTGCTTGGAGTCGAAAAATAGCCGGATCCGTTGACCGTCAAGGTCAGTGTATCCGATGCCATCTAAACTGAATTTCACTTT
>NZ_FOQO01000024.1 GCF_900113765.1 Parapedobacter indicus
GCGGGACCGTAGTTGTTATGGGAGTAGCAATATTCTATCACGCAGTCCTGACACCCTCCGTCTATATCGAATCCTCCACCGTCCGCGGTTCCGGCAGCTCCGTTGTCGAAAGATTCGCAATGGCTGATCACAGTACCCTTGCAGTTGTAAAGCCAAATGCCGTAAGGACCTCCCCCAGAATAGTTACTATTATGGCCGTTGTTCCATGATTTGTTTTTGTTTATAGTACCTCCCAAAAATCCGCAAATCATGATTCCGCTGCCGCTTTGACCCCAGGTCACCGAGCCGCTACCTAGATTATCGTATGTCTCATTTCCTTTTATGACAGCGTCTTCAATGCTGTATTCGGAGTCTTTGTTTCCATAAGTGAAGATTCCGTTCATGTTTCCATGAATTTTGCAATCTGATATTTCCAATCCCTTAATCTTTATGGTACCGGGTTCGGCGTCCATTCCCACCACGAGGCCGTATGCCCCGAACTGGGTGACTTCACATCTATGTATCCTGTAATTGACACCAAGAAGGTGGGTATCGTTATATATAAATATACCTGAACCGTTTCCCCACGTTGAAGCTCCCAACCCGACAACTTTAATGTTGGTTATTTCGACGTTAGAACAGTTGTATATATTCACCCCATGGCTGGCGCTATCAATTACGTTTATCGTAGCCGGAACTTCACCGCCATAAGTTGATACTATTACGCCCGTCGTTTTACCGACAAATCCGATACCGCCATGAAATGTATCGCCTGATCTGAGTAATACCCGAGCCGGTTCGTCAATCGCAATATCCTGTGCCTTGTCCAACGTCAACCATGGTGTTTCAGGCGTTAGTCCATTATTGCTATCCAACCCTGTCGATGAAATGTAATAAGTAGTATATACCTGACCCACCAGATCACCTGGCTGTACGGCTGTATCTGCTTTTGCTCCCTGGGCAGACGTCGCAAAGTCACCTGCTGGTCGTGTTGACGCCGAACCGAGCCCGATAGCGGCACGTGCCTGGGCCGCGGTATCACCAGCTGCCATAAACTCCGGCTTTTCGTCGACTTCGCTCCAGGTAGGGTTAGAGAAATTGGAAGAAACGATGGGGTTACCCGGATCCGAACTGTCAACGGTAATACCCGGTCCCTCAACGATACTTTGCACCCCCTCGCCGGTGCCCCCACCTGTACTAAAACAATTCGACTCTATCCAAGCCTGCAAGTCCTCAGCGGTACCGAAGGCATCGCCATTTCCCTGCACTTCTCCGAAAGGTAGAGTAACTTCTCCCATTTCCGTCAACAGACGGGTGCCGCTTGCGTAAGGTATTTGACCTTTGATGCGTGACTTTACAATGTTCCATTTAAATCCCGGTGTCTCGATCGTGACCGTCTTAGCGGTCGTTGTTATTTTTATCATGATATTTTTTTTATTAATTGATGTCAATCAGTTTAAATCCGCCCCGGAAAGCAGGGTACCATTTTCCAGATGAGAAGTCGCGCAAGTAATTACCCTGGAGGCGTAAGCGCCCAATGTCTACCGACACCCCACCACCGAATAGGACATCGTCGTGATAGTATTCACCCACTGCCATAACGGCAAGTCCGAATCTCTTTTCGGGCGGCTCGATGCGCAAATACTTCACCCCACTTATGGTTGCATTTGGATCGGAAAGCCAAAAATTACCTATCAGTTCACGGCCGAACAGCGGACTTCGTAAGCCGATAAACCTATTGCTTTCCCAATACCATGCAAGGTTTGGTGAAGCATTATATTTTGAGTTGAGTAATGCCGGAACGCCATTGGCTGGTTTCTTAATATCAACAGATAACCAATTGTCCTTGAAGTTATATGTGGTATCGGTCTCGGTCATCGGTTCGTCTTCCCTGGTCGACGTAAATGCCAATCCGACATAATGGCTGAGTTGCCTATTCCTTATACCTAATAACTTCGTAAGACTATCTATCTCTTGACGAGAAGAATCCTTGAGCTGATTATAACTTATAACAAGTTGCTCTTTATCCTTCATTAAAGCATGCTCTATTCCACTGTTGCGATCGATTTCTCTATTAATGTTCTTTACATCGAGCTGGACCGATTCAACAGCGCTGTCGGCGATGCGGGCCTTTGATTCCTCAACCTTCGGCCTAGTGTACCACTTGGTTGCGAAATAGGCCGTTCCGATGGCTCCAAGTATCACCAATACCAAGAGCGGAATGGTTACGAACGTTTTCATTGCTTTGCTCTTTGTAGACTGTCTATCTGCATTTCCCGGTTACGGATCTGACCGTCTTTGTAAATAATTGCATTTGTATATTCCCGTTTCATTTCCGCGTTTTCTTCCCTCATGATCCGCAATTCGTCGCGCAGGTAACTCACCTGCTCCAAACAGTCGCGACTTCGGTCGTCCGTCGTATCGAACAGCTTGTTGACGAAAGTGGTCAGGAACGCGGTAAGTATCATCACAATAATGGCTAGTGGCCATTTATTTATCGTTTTTGCGGTCTTTTCGTCGAATACCGGATTTTCCATTCGCGTAGATGTTAATCGTTAATTGATGCGTTAATTGCCAGCAGGAATATTTCATAATATCCGGATATGGTCTCCGCTCTGTCCGTTCCGTTTATAATGCGCCTTGCGCTAAGTGAGTCGAATTCGTAATGCAGGCCGTCTCTAACCACGTCGTCGTAATCGGACAACTTACGGCCGGTGTACATTCCCTCCATCATTCCGATTACCAATAGCTTCGCGGCGATATTCCTGTCAAGCGCGAGGTCGGGGTTCTCATATAGAGGGATGCCGAGCCGCCTGCCCATCTTTCGGTAATTCTCAGGCCACGTAATCTGAACGAACCCGCGCCCATAGTAGCTGTGTCCATTGGTGTGTGCCAGCCCGTAGTTATGGCTGATTTTTCCCGAATTGAACAGCTTGGTAACCGCATTGATAGCCCCCTCGTTAGTCTTTGTAAATCCCTCCCTTACGGGTAGCCACTCTGGGTTTAGCTTACTGTGAAAGCTTTCATGGTAAGCAGTAGCAAGGATATAGGCGAAATGCGCCGATCGACTGACCTTTTCCGCATAACAGGTGTCCACTATCGCATTGATAGTGGACACCGAGCCGATGGACATATTCCGGGCGAACAGGTTTTCGCGGATTATACCCCAAAATGCATCATGATTCATAGCCAGAAATTGACGCGGTTTACTTCTTAATGAATCGCTGATAGACAAACTCCATAAGGGCTTCAAACGTCGCCCACTTGGTGCCGGCCGGCGCAAATCCGAATGCCAGCAACTTGGCCGCGAGGGAACTGATTCCGGCCCAAAATCCGGCGCGTTCCGATTTTAGTCCTGATAGGTATTCCTGTAGCCGTCCGACCGTGGCCTGCAAGTCATTATCGACGATGCCGTCGGCGATATTCAGCCCTTCCGTGACACCTTTTAGTCCAACCAGCAACGTCGGACGGTCGATATTGGGAAAGGCCTTTTGGATGAGCTCAATAACGAAGTCCGGCGCTTCCTTGACGTTCTTATTTATGATGTCAAGGATGGCAGATCCTTGCTTTAGCGCGTCCTGCACTTCAGGCGACACATTCGCCCATGTGCGCGCTGCTGCATCAAAGATGGCAGCGAAAAACAATCCGATTTTTGCGATAAACGATTTTAGTGACATATGATTAAAAATTAAATTGGTGACTGATTACTACTCTACGGGATTGAGGATTAACTCCATTTCCTCTGCAACGGCGGTTGCCAGTGCAGCATCGAAAGCTCCGTTGCTGAATCCGACGTGGTTGCTTGTCGCATTCGCGTAGGCATTCATATAATGCTCGCTTTTCTGACCCTGCACGTTGACGTTTGCGTTTGTTCCGCTTTCTGACGTGAATGTGAGATTCCAACCGTCTACGGTTGCCGTGCTTACCTCTTTTGTTGTGGTGCTTTGAACTGTTCTTTCCATTTTATTTCCCTCCTATTAACTTGTTTACATATTCCCTTACCGCCTCTTTCGTCCGGCGGTTGTAGTTACTGAAATCGCAGACTAGAGTCGCTACCATTTCCGCATCCTCTTGGCGGCATTCCGCCTCTCCGGTAGCGTGCAGGCTCCTCGCCACCTCTTCCATCTCGATGGTGGTCGCGTGGAAGTAAATAAGGTTCCCGAATTGCTTGGAGTCGAAAAATAGCCGGATCCGTTGACCGTCAAGGTCAGTGTATCCGATGCCATCTAAACTGAATTTCACTTT
>NZ_FOQO01000010.1 GCF_900113765.1 Parapedobacter indicus
GGGCCTCGGCTTTTACGTTTCAAATCCATGTCATAATACCCCTCGATTTTGGCCTTCAGCTTTTCGGATCGTTCCACATAAAATGCAATTTTTTCGAGTGCGTCTCCCCATCCCTCAAAAGGCGACCTAAGTATGTATCTTTCGGTATTATATTGAGTCAGCAATAGTTCCCACTTATGCTTAAATTCTTCCGGTGTATACCACTCGTCAGCGATATGGTCATAAATCCACTTATGCTCGTTCCAGGCTTCAAGCATGAACTTCTTAGCATATTTTTCAAGGCTCGTTGTAACGAAGAATCCCGGTATTTTTTTCATAACCACAAATGTAAAACTAAATATTTTAGTATTACAAGCGGCAGCGAAAAATGTTACATTGGTTGGTGTAAATCGGTAAAAAAATAACCCCCATCCGTAGACAGGGGTTCGCCCCAAGGGCTGGGGCTTCAACCTAAACCTATTGTAAAGGTAATAAATTCAATCCAGTTTCCAAATCTTTTCGGAAATCACTGTTGCCCCATAACGAATAAGCATCTCTTCCATTTTATCTAGCGATAAGGATTTCCCTGATCGTAGATAAGACTTCCACCCGGATACTGTCCGACGGTCAACACCTAGCTTTTTGTATACGCCACGTTCCTCCAGCATCTTGGAAAACGCCTCTTTGGTGCCTACTACCATAAATATATCCCCAGCACTATCAGTGCAATTGTGATGGCGATATCAAGCCACGTGAACACGATTCGGAACTCGATATTTAATTCCGCGTTATCACCCCTTATCCAAGCAGCCAAATAATTGAATAATTGTCTAATCATTGCTATATTTGCTTTACAGAACACAAAGGAAAGAACCGGGAGCCTAGCCCCCGGTTGGTGAATCACAGAATCCATTTAAGGACTTTTCTCACCGACTTGAATTTAAGTTTGACGACCAATTCAAGTCCTTTCTTTGTTATGATTAACTTAATCATATACAAATATACAAAAATGTCTTGAAATGTCAAGACTTTTTTTAAATTTTTCTTGATTTTATAGATACCTCCTCCCCGATGATTATCCCCATATCTTTCAAATAGTCCATCAATTCAGCCAATGTGCTATGGCGTGTATACTTGATGATGGTCGTGAGTTTAACCCCGTCTTCAACCATATGAATGCAACGCGTATGCTTAAACGCGTACAACGTAACACCTTCAGGAATATATATAGCCCTTCTTACTTTAATGAATCGCTTTCTAAAATATCCTTCACACACCGACTTTGGTCCAGGCGTCCCTGTGCTGGTGAAGATGTAGTCGGTGATTTTGTATTGGTGTAAGTTGAGCTCTCGAAGTATTTGGGCAAATTCATCATCTATTGGTATCCATTGCGTTCGCTTGCTTTTTGTGTTATCGCTTGGCGCCATTATCCGACGTGACACCAAATCTATGTCCCCAACCTTTAATAATCTCAATTCGGCATCTGGCCGAAGGCAAGAATAGTAAATGAACCTACAAAATTGGTACAAGTATGGATCTTTTTCCTTTGTCCAGTTCAAAACATCGCTCAATGTTCGGTTATCAAAAGGGATATTTCCTTTTTTTACAACCGATAGGCGCTTTATTTTTTTACAAGGATTTGTTTTGAGGTAATCATCATAATTGTCGACGTAATAACCCATGAAGGCTTGTATATCGTTAATATAGGAATTGTAGGTCTTGTTTGACCAAGAACGTTCGACGCGGTATTTGTTAACGAATTCGAAAATCATCTGCTTGGTTACGTCGTCAATGTTCAACATACTGAATCCGTTCATGTCAAGGTATTGCTTTAATAATAGCAACCTGTTTTCGTACACCCGGAATGAATTCCGTTTTAATGTTGATTTGACCGACAGCAGGTAATTATCGATACAATTGATGATATTGTATTTGGAAAGGCTGGTCTTATTGTAAGATTTGAATACATGAAAAGGATTGAATCCCAGCCCGAGTAAAGTCTTGATACCCTCCTTGACGATTTTTAATTGACGCTTACGTTCGGATAAAGTATGTACCGAGTTGATGGATTTACAAACCCTGAACCGCTGATATAGCGGTTCATTGGGTTTGCGTAACTTTTCGGGTTTAAGGAAGTGGTAAGAAACAAACCATTCCTTTGATAAATCGCCCCCCGCGTCATAGCTACCTACGTGCTTATATTTTGGCATTTCTGTCCGCTTTTTGTCAGGTGCTTTCCTAACAAGCTGCGAATCAGGGGTTATTTGGTGGAGTCGGAGAGATTCGAACTCTCGTCCAGTCATGGTGTAATATACGCTTTCTACATGCTTAGCTTCCGTTTTATTGTCGGGAAAGGGAAGGCCGGCTGCTCGCCTATACCATTTTCCTTAGTCGCTGTGTCTCGCCGGTCCGTCGCGACGCCGAATCGGCCAGTTCCATAAATCGATGTCCCTGATGCTACGCTACGGAACCAAGCGTGAGCGGAACAAAAGCTGAGCTAATTCTAAATTAGGCAGCTAAGGCGTAGTTATTTTCGCCATTTATAAAGTTGAAAGTTTGGATTAAAGCGCAATACTAACAACGCGCTGCATGCTTACATAACCACCGCCATCCTGTCAATTCCGGTCGACCCCATGGTATGAAATAGTGTACAAAGATACGGAGTTTTTCTGTTTATGTCAAGAAATGGAGGCTAAACGTAAAGATACCGCATTTTTGTGAGCCTGGAGGCCCTCCAGTTCGGCCAATACTTCCACCGTAGGACCAATGTTCCGCAATCCATCCGTGGTAATGTGCTGAAACGTGATTTTCTTGACAAAGGCATCCACCGAAACCCCGGAGTACGAGCGGGCAAAGCCGCTCGTGGGTAAGGTGTGGTTGGTGCCCGAAGCATAATCACCGGCACTTTCCGGCGTCAGGTGTCCCACGAATACCGATCCCGCATTACTAACTTTCCGCAACAGCGGCTCCCAATTGTCTGTTTCAAGGATCAGGTGTTCAGGAGCATACCGGTTACTGAAAGCGATGGCTTCCTCAAGATCCCCACATACTATCGCATAGGAATTGGCAAGGGCTTTTTCTGCTACTGTTGCACGGGGAAGTTGAGCTAGTTGGACTTTCAACGCCGTCTGTACCCCATCAATAAGGTACGGATCCGTACTCACCAGTATTGCTTGGCTATCTGCACCATGTTCTGCCTGTGCAAGTAAGTCAGCCGCTACGTATTCTGGATTGGCCGAGCCATCGGCGATGACTAGCACTTCCGATGGGCCAGCTGGCATGTCAATGCTGACGTTGGCCAGTCCCTGCACCAAACTTTTGGCTTTGGTGACGTATTGGTTACCAGGTCCGAAAATCTTGTCTACCCTGGGCACACTTGCCGTACCGTAAGCCATAGCGGCTACGGCTTGGGCACCCCCCACCAAATAGATCCGGTCTATCTTCAGCAATTGCAAGCAATAGGCGATGTACCCGTTTATCTTGCCATCCGCCTGCGGAGGTGAACAGACCACAATTTCCTTGCAGCCAGCAATGCGTGCTGGGACACCAAGCATGAGCAACGTACTGGGCAAAACCGCTGATCCGCCGGGAATGTACAATCCGACTTTTTCGATTGGGCGGGGTTCTCTCCAGCATTTAACACCAGGCATGGTCTCAATAGCGCGTTCCTTGCGCAATTGAGTTTCATGAAACCGGTAGATATTGGCAAAGGCTATTTCCAGGGCGCGCTGTTGCTCCCGCCCAATAGTCGAAGCCAGGGCGGCAATCTCTTCAGCCGTCAAATATAGCTGTGTCAACTGTACTCGATCCAGCTTTTCCGCATACTTCTTAAGTGCAACGTCCCCATTTGTTTTCACATCTTCAAGGATATCCGTGACCAACTGTTCGATGTTTCGCGACGGGTCAGTGTTGCGTGCCAGAAGTCGCTCGAAATCGGGCGCTTGTAGCGAGGAATAGCGGTACGTCTTTAGCATGCCTTATATGATAATCTTTTCCACGGGCATCACGACGATTCCCTGAGCGCCCGCAGCTTTCAGTTTGTTGATTTTTTCCCAGAAATCCTGCTCAGATATCACCGTATGTACGGCAACCCAGTTTTCCTCGGCCAGCGGAACTAGGGTAGGGCTTTTGACACCGGGTAGCAAGGATATGATTTCATTCAGGTTATCGCGTTCGACATTCAGTACCACATATTTGGTTTCCGCCGCCCGGAGAACGGATTGAATACGCTGCATCAGCTCACGGACCACTGGATTGCTGTCTATGCCGTTTTTACTGATCAGGATGGCTTCCGATGTCATAACGTCCGCAAACGGCACCAGCCCGTTGCTGCGCAGGGTGCCGCCTGTGGAGACAATGTCGAAAATGGCATGACTCAACTCCAATGCAGGTGAAATTTCCACCGAACCGGAAATCATTCGGATATCGGCGGTGATCCTGCTTTCGGTCAGGAATTTCTGAAGGATAACAGGATAGGAGGTAGCAATTGCTTTGCCGTTCAAATCGGACAGTTCCCGGATATCGCTATGGTTGGGTACCGCGATTTTAAGACTGCACTTGCCGAATCCGAGCCGTTGCAGGTAACGCACTTCCGCCTCGGTTTCTGCAATCACGTTTTCTCCCACAATGCCAAGATCAGCGATCCCGTCCTGTACATATTCGGGGATGTCGTCATCCCGAAGGAAAAGAATTTCCAGTGGGAAATTGGATACCGTGGTGATCAGCGAACTTTTGTAATTTTCAAAGTTCAGCCCGCAGTTTTTAAGCAATTGTACCGACTTTTCATTGAGCCTGCCGGATTTTTGGATGGCTATTTTGAGATTTTTCAAGGATTTAAATTTAATTATTAATAAAGACTAAACATCGGGATTCTTTGCTTCACGTAGAAACATACAGGTTTTCATTCGCCGCAAGGGCGATGATGGAAATGTACGTGATGAAAGAAGACACTCATGTTCACTATTAATAATCGCATGGTGGAATAATTTGGCAAATATAAAAGGTAAGTGCCGGGAAACAAAAAATATTGAAAATTAATTTGTGTAACGATAAATTGCAATAATTCATCAAAAAATGTACTTTGGCTAAATCAAAACAGGAAGTGAACATATGGCGAAGGATTTGACTAAACAACCGGAAACAGATACGGATAACGGAACACAGGTTCTCGAAGAGGGCATACACCATGTCAATAATCCGGTATTGGATCTGCCGGAAATCGTGAAAAACTATTTGGGGCCCGTGGCGGGATACCATCAGGAAAACAATAATTATTATTTTAACGATGGCAGTGCAAGTGTAGAGATAAAGGTGGTCAGTGACGAGATTATACGTGTACGGCTGGCACCCAGGGGGCAATTTTTAGAAGACTTTTCCTATGCGGTACCCCAATCGGACCAACACGTGGCCGTATATAATTTTGAAGAGGATCAGCAGGCTTATCGCGTGAAAACAAACACCGTGACGTGTGTCATTAATAAAGCCGATTTTCTCGTGTCCTTTGCCGACCGTGAAGGAAACGAATACAACAGAGATTTTGCACCGATGCATTGGGAGGAAAACCCTGATTTCGGTGGATACTATGTGTATTGTACCAAACTCGCGTTGGCCAATGAGGCATTTTACGGATTGGGAGACAAACCCACTCACCTGAATCTCCGCGGAAAACGGTTTGTTAATTGGAACTCCGATACCTATTCATTCCAGTTTCATCAGGATCCGTTATACCGGAGTATCCCCTTTTATATTGGTTTGCATGAAGGAGATGCCTATGGTATTTTCTTCGATAACACCTTTAAGACTTATTTTGATTTTGCCGCCGAGGCGCATGACCAAACGAGCTTTTGGTCGGAAGGTGGCGAGTTGCAGTATTACTACATCCATGGACCGCATATGATGGACGTGGTGAAGCGTTACCATACCCTAACCGGTACACATTACCTGCCGCCGCTATGGGCTTTGGGATTCCACCAGTGCCGATGGAGCTACTATCCCGAAAGCAAAGTGAAAGACCTCGCAAGGAACTTTCGCGAACGTAAAATTCCCTGCGATGCCATTTATCTGGATATCGACTATATGGATGGCTATCGTTGTTTCACCTGGAATAAAAGGTATTTCCCCGATCCGAAAAAGATGATTAAGGAGTTGGCCGACGATGGTTTCCGCACCGTAGTCATCATTGACCCAGGGATAAAGGTTGACGAAAACTATTGGGTATTCCGCGAGGGGAAGAAAAACCGTTATTTCTGTCGTCGGGGCGATGATTATTTCATGGAAGGCTACGTGTGGCCAGGCCGCTGCCAATTTCCAGATTTTACCAATGTTGAAGTACGTGAATGGTGGGGCGGGTTATTTAAAGGTTTGGTGGAGGCCGGCGTGGCCGGCGTATGGAATGACATGAATGAACCTGCCGTATTCGGCAGGGGTACATTCCCCAATGACGTGCGCCATAATTTCGATGGCTACCGCGGGTCGCACCGTAAAGCACACAACGTCTACGGTATGCAGATGGTGCGTGCTACTTACGACGGATTGAAAAAGCTGTTTCAGAATAAACGCCCGTTTACGATTACCCGTGCTGCATACGCCGGTACGCAGCGCTATGCTTCGGTGTGGACGGGCGATAATGTGGCTACGTGGGAGCACCTGCGACTGGGCGCGCTCCAGCTTCAGCGATTATCAACGTCCGGTATGCCTTTCTGCGGCACGGATATCGGGGGCTTCAGCGGCGAACCCGATGCCGAATTATTTACCCGGTGGATACAGTTCGGTGTATTTTCGCCCTTTATGCGCGCACATTCCGCGGGCGATACGGCGGAACGCGAACCTTGGAGTTTTGGAGAAGAATACGAAGCCCTCAACCGCAAATTTATCGAATTACGGTACAAGCTATTGCCCTACATTTATTCCGTATTTTGGGAGCATACGAGATACGGTTTCCCCATTCTCCGGCCGATAGCAATGATTGAACAACGGTTGGATGGCAACATTCAGCGGGAAGAGGAATTTTGTTTCGGCGATAAAATATTGGTGTCACCCGTGTTACATCCCGGGCAGCAAAACAAAATGGTATACCTGCCTGTTGGTGAGTGGTATGACTATTGGAACGATAGCCTGTTGGAAGGTGGTCAAGAACACGACGTGGATACACCGATCGATAAAATGCCAATATTCATCAAAGCGGGAACTGTATTGCCGGAATATCCCGTCATGCAATACGTCAGCGAGAAGAAAATAGATTCACTCAAGCTGGTTATTTATCATACGGTGCGGGAAGCCAATTCGTATCTGTATGAGGATCATGGGGACACGTTTGCATACGAACAACAGATTTATCTGGAAAAGAAATTTGTGGTAAAAGGTACTTCCGATAGTTTGAGTATCAATCAATATGTAGATGGCTTGTATTCGGAGAAATACGATACATACGATCTGCAACTTGTTGCCCTTCCCTTTAAAGTACGGCAGGTAAGAGTAGACGATACGGCGGTTCTAGTCGAATCGGATGCGACAGGAAGATATACGGTGAAGGTGTCCAAGGATTTCCGAAGTATACAGATTACAGGATGATGGATCGGGTTTGATACCATGGTTGTCCAATTATAAACGATATAGTTATGCAGGGCTTGGTAGAAGTTTATTCGCTGTTTACGGATTTTGATATAAGCCTTTTCCGGGCAGGTAGGCACTATAAACTGTATGAAAAGTTCGGTTCACACGCCATCCTGCGAAAGGATAAGGCGGGGACTTACTTTTCGGTGTGGGCTCCCAATGCTGAATCGGTATCTGTGGTGGGTAATTTCAACGGATGGAATCCTTATTCGCATATGTTATATGTCCGGTGGGACGGATCGGGCATCTGGGAAGGATTTATCCCGGACGTAGGCGTAGGCGAACTTTATAAATACCACATCCGTTCGTATCAAGGGGAAGTGCACGAAAAGGGCGATCCGTTTGCGTTACAATGGGAGCGGGCGCCCAAAACGGCTTCCGTTGTTTCCACTACCTGGTATGAATGGACCGATGACGCATGGATGAACAAACGGCATGAGTACAATGCACTCAATAAACCCATTGCGGTGTATGAAATGCATTTGGGTTCCTGGATGCGCAGTCCGGATAATCCCCAGCAATTGTTGAATTACCGCGATATCGCCGATCGCTTAGTCGAATATATCAAAGAAACGGGTTTTACGCATGTGGAACTATTACCGGTTATGGAGCATCCCTATTATCCCTCATGGGGATACCAGATTACAGGGTATTTTGCAGCTTCGTCGCGTTATGGTTCCCCCCAGGATCTGATGTATCTTATCGAACAGCTGCATCTTAATGGAATCGGGGTGTTATTGGACTGGGTGCCATCTCATTTCCCCAGAGATGCCCATGGCCTGTATCGGTTTGATGGGACACACCTGTATGAACATGCGGATCCACGGCAAGGGTATCATCCCGATTGGGGATCTTATATCTTTAATTATGGACGAAACGAGGTTCGGTCATTTCTAATCAGCAACGCATTGTTTTGGCTGGAGAGGTATCACGCGGATGGGCTTCGCGTAGATGCCGTGGCGTCCATGCTTTACCTGGATTATTCGCGCAACGAAGGCGAGTGGATACCGAACGAATACGGCGGCCGGGAAAATTTAGAGGCTATCGGCTTCCTCAAAGAACTGAACGAAGCGGTTTATAGCCATTTCCCCGATGTGCAAACCATCGCTGAGGAATCCACTTCCTGGCCGGGAGTGAGCCGTCCGACGTTCAGCGGTGGACTGGGGTTCGGCATGAAATGGATGATGGGATGGATGCACGACACCCTGCAATACTTCAGCCGCGATCCGCTGTACAGGCAGCATCACCATGGGCAGCTTACGTTTAGTATGCTGTATGCCTTCCATGAGAATTTTATGTTGCCGCTATCACACGATGAAGTAGTACACGGAAAAGGTTCGATGGTTCATAAAATGCCTGGCGATGAATGGCAGCGCTTTGCGAACCTGCGGTCACTATACTTGTATATGTATACCCATCCCGGTACGAAATTGCTGTTTATGGGATGCGAATTTGGACAGACGGCTGAGTGGAATCACAATCAATCACTGGACTGGCATTTAATGCAATATGAACCACATCAGGGAATGTTTGCATTCATCAAAGCGCTTAACTACCTGTACCGAAATGAACCGGCACTTTATGAACACAGCTTTAGTCAGGATGGGTTTGAATGGATAGAGGGGGGAGATGCGGTAAATTCGGTGGTGGCCTATTCGAGAAAAGGGATCGATGCGGAAAACGACTTGCTAATTATCTTAAATTTAACACCCGTAGTGCGTTATTTTTACCGATGTGGCGTGCCTTCACCGGGTGAGTGGAAGGTATTGCTCAATTCAGATGAGGGTACTTATTTTGGTAGCGGCATCGAGCAACAGACAGTGCAGGCGGAGCCGATTCGGTGGATGAATAAGGAGTGGTCGGCCAATTTTACACTGCCGCCCTTAGCAGGATTGGTATTTAAAAAAAAGAAGCGTAATGCCGAGTGAGCCGAAACATATCATACATTTAAGTGCAGAATGCTATCCGGTTGCTAAAGTGGGGGGACTTGGCGACGTCTTGGGATCGCTGCCAAAATATCTTCAACGTGCGGGGTTACGTACGTGGGTCGTTATGCCCTGGTACAACAAACCGTTTGTGCAACAGCGTGAATTTGAGCAAGTTTATACCGGAAGTTTCCAGCAGGGATCACGACCGTTAGAAGTACAAGTATATAAGGAAAAAGAAGACGTTTTGGGATTTGGTTTATACCTGATCAAAATACCTGGATTGCTGGATCGCGAAGAGCCCTACGGTTATACAGACGAAAGCGAACAATTTATGGCTTTCCAGCATGCTTTTCTGCATTGGATTACAGAAACCGGCATCACGCCGGATGTCGTGCACTGCCACGATCACCACACTGGGCTTATTCCCTTCTTGATGTATCATTGTGAGCGCTTTGCTGACTTAAGGCATGTACCGACTGTCGGTACCGTACATAACGGACAATACCAGGGATGGATGGATTGGAACAAAGCGATCCTGTTACCTCCATTTGATACTTGGAAGTGGGGACTGCTGGATTGGAGCGGGGTTATCAATCCACTCGGTGCACTGATTAAGTGCTGCTCGGTGTTCACAACCGTATCTGAAGGATATCTTGATGAGCTAATGACGCAGGCCAATGGCTTGGAACGTCTGTTTGCGATGGAACGTGCTAAAGGCGTCGGTATTGTCAACGGAATCGATACAACCATATGGGATCCTGCCGGGGATGCGATGCTCCCATACCATTACCGGATAGCTAATGTGCAATCCGGCAAGCGCAAAAACAAGGAATTTTTAAGTAAAGCGTATGGCTTGGACCCTGAAAAGCCATTGCTCGCGTTCATTGGCCGTTTTGCGGGGGAGAAAGGTGCTGATCTTTTGCCAGAAATTATCGAAAACTTATTGGACGACGCAGCTGTTTATCTAACGATCATGGTATTGGGCTCGGGAAATCCGCAGGTTCAAGCAAGCATCGCTTACCTTGCCGAAAGATATCCTGGAAAGTTGGGTGCTTACATCGGTTATCAAGAGGAATTGTCTCATCGCATCTATGCGGCGGCAGACTTTTTGCTGATGCCATCCCGGGTGGAACCCTGCGGGCTTAACCAGCTTTATTCCATGCGTTACGGTACTATTCCGGTTGTGCGAAGCACTGGGGGTCTGAAAGATACCGTGAGTGATATTGATGTGCAGAACGGCTATGGGATCACGTTTCTAGATGCTAACACGGCCGATGCCGCAGAGGCCATCCGTCGTGCCCTTTCGTTGTATGCTGATAATCAACGGATGCAACAACTTCGAAAACATATCATGAAGCTCGATTTTTCGTGGGACAAGTCGGCTGCCAAATACATGGAAATTTATCAGAATATAACCAATAAATTATGATCAAGCACAACGTGATTTCTGTCGTACTGGGAGGAGGAAAGGGGACACGCCTTTATCCATTGACACACCAACGCTCCAAACCAGCGGTTCCCATTGCCGGTAAATACCGGTTGGTGGACATACCGATTTCCAACTGCCTCAACTCGGGGTATAACCGGATTTTTGTACTGACTCAGTATAACTCTGCATCCTTAAATTCCCATATTAAAAACACCTACAATTTCAGCGTGTTCAGCAAAGGGTTCGTAGATATACTGGCCGCGGAGCAAACACATGAGGGTGAAAAATGGTATCAAGGTACGGCTGATGCTGTACGGCATTTACTGCGTTATCTACAGCACCATGATTACGAACATCTGTTGATCCTTTCCGGTGACCAACTGTATCAGATTGACTTTCAGGAAATGATCGAGAATCACATCGCTGCAGAAGCCGAAATATCCGTTGCGACGATTCCGGTGAATGCGAAAGATGCGACGTCATTCGGTATACTCAAATCCGATGAGGAAGGGAATATCACGTCCTTCATCGAAAAGCCGAACAGCTCGCTGCTCCCACCTTGGGTATCTGAGGTAAGTGAGGAAATGAGAACGGAAGGTAGGATATACCTGGCTTCCATGGGAATCTACGTGTTTAACAAGACTGTCCTGAAAAAGATTTTGGCCGAAAGTTCAGGTGTGGATTTCGGTAAGGAATTATTGCCAGAGGCGATCGGTAACTACCGCATTCACAGCTATCAATACCCTGGATATTGGACAGATATTGGTACCATCGACTCTTTCTTCGAGGCAAATATCAGCCTCACCGATGATATTCCGAAGTTTAATCTATTCGACAAACATACCATCTTTACCCGTGGGCGTATGCTGCCGCCCTCTAAAGTGTCGGGTACCAAATTGGAGAAGGTCGTAATTGCGGATGGCTGTATCGTTGCCGGTGAAGAGATCGAGCGGTCGGTTATCGGCATCCGTTCGCGCATCGGTGCCGGAACGGTGATTAAAACGACGTATATGATGGGAAGTGATTTTTACCAAACGCTGGAGGAAATCGCGCATACAAACACGCAGGACAGCCCCTTGGTGGGCGTCGGCGAAAATTGTTATATTGAAAATGCAATCCTCGATAAAAACTGCTGTATCGGGAATAACGTCCGCATCAAAGGAGGAGCACATTTGGAAGACGGCGATTTTGATACCCACGCCATCCGCGATGGCATTATCGTTGTAAAGAAGCGAGCTGTCATTCCATCGGGTACTGAAATCGGTTAATTTCGTAAGTTTGCCACATGGCAAATTATGATACGATTGTCGCGTTGGCCACCGCAACAGGAAGTGGGGCCATTGCTGTTATCCGCCTTTCGGGTCCGGAAGCGATACCCTTGGTCAACCGGGTTTTCAAAGGAAAGAATTTGGCAGAGCAGGCTTCACACACCGTGCATTTCGGTACCCTAAGAGACGGAGCCGAAGTGCTCGATGAGGTGCTGGTTTCTTTATTCATTGCTCCGCATTCGTATACCAAAGAAAATGTCGTCGAAATTTCCACGCATAACTCACGGTATATCATCGAGCGGATTATCCAACTGCTGATCCGGCAAGGTGCCCGTGCAGCCCGTCCTGGAGAGTTTACACTCCGCGCTTTTCTCAACGGACAGATGGATCTCTCCCAAGCCGAAGCTGTGGCAGATCTTATTGCATCTACATCGGCGGCTTCGCACCAAGTGGCTATGCAGCAAATGCGCGGCGGCTTTTCCAATGTGCTAAAACAGCTCCGCGAACAGCTTATCCAGTTTGCATCGCTGATAGAGCTTGAACTCGATTTTTCAGAAGAGGACGTTGAATTTGCCAACCGCGCTCAACTGAAGGCGCTCATATTGGAGATAAATAATGTCATCCAGAAACTCATCGCTTCGTTCGAGCAGGGCAACGTTTTGAAAAACGGCGTGCCGGTGGTGATTGCCGGGCGACCCAACGTAGGCAAGTCCACATTGCTCAATACGCTGCTTAATGAAGAACGGGCCATCGTTTCAGACATCGCGGGTACCACGCGCGATACCATTGAAGATGAAGTCAACATCCAGGGTGTGACATTCCGATTTATCGATACCGCTGGTATCCGGGATACGCTCGATGTTATTGAAGCCAAGGGTGTAGAACGCACGCGTGAAAAAATGAAAAAAGCGCGGCTTATCGTGTATCTCGCAGATCCCCAGCACGACGATCTCGAAGAAATAAAGAACCAGTTAGCCGAAGTGGAACAATTGGACGTACCTTATGTCACAGTGGTAAATAAGGTGGATTTGCTAACACAGGAGCACGTGGATACGCTATACACCATCGATCCGCTGTTCATCTCCGCCAAGAATAATGTGGGGGTTGAGGAACTGAAAGCGGAATTGCTGCACAAAGTAAATCTGCATGACTTGGGTACGGATGATGTGCTGGTAACCAATATACGCCATGTGGAAGCCCTACGGAAGACAGAAGATGCATTGCAGCGCGTGCTTTATGGCATTGATGGTGCTGTCACATCTGATTTTCTTGCGATGGATATCCGGCAGGCGCTGCACCACCTTGGCGAAATTACGGGATCAGTATCTACCGATGATTTGCTGGATAATATCTTTTCGAAGTTTTGCATCGGGAAGTAAGGTGTCTTTCTGTAATTAGAGATGTATACAGAGATAGTACCCCGATGAGTTTATTAAAGAAGCAAACCCATAAATCGGGTGCGCGACGAATAATTGGTGAACGATGAATAATGGGTGAACTATTAGTTTTAAGATGAGAGTAAGTACCGGTTTATTATTCCTGTTCATGGCGATCCAATGCTGTGGACAGAGTAAAGAACGTATGAAGGCAAATGGCAACGGGCCAATATATCGACTTAAGGTAACGAGTTCCTTATCGTACACCATCCGGGTAAACGGAATAACGACGGCCAGCAAAAACCAAAACGCGGGAAACACAAGATGGTTTCTTATCAATAACTGCATTCCCGCGTCGGGCAGTCAGGAGTTGGAAATCACGATCCGGCCGGCGATGACCGATGACGGAATGAACCACGAAGTGGCTTTGGGAAATATAGGAGATGACCATGTATTTAATGTCGAGATCGAGCGCATGGTGGGCAGCGAAGGTGCCGGAGGGTCGGCGGTTATCTATCAGTATCAATTACCGGAAGGTAATTATTCCCGGCGAGAAGCTTTTGTTCATAAAGCAACCTTTGAAGCAGACGTGCCTTATAGGCTTGAAGATTGGCGGAAAGGGAAGACGTTTGACACCACAGATAGCGTGATGCTGAAAGCGAAAGTTGTGGAGTTTTATCAAAAGCTGAAACATTATTATGAGCATCGCAACGGTGCTGAATATGTAAAGCTTATTGAAAAAGGGATGTATAACTTGGCGCAGGGAGCCTATTTCGGGGATGATGCATTGGATAGGCTGAAGCAAAGCAAAATAGACTTCATTAACAAGCAGCCGCGAATATTAATGGATCTTGATAGCTACCAGTTGGAAATTTCGGGGAATGGAAAGCTTGTATCGCTAAGAAGAACCGATGGATATAACAGGGGAGAAGGTGTACTGCGGAGAAAATATACAAAGAATGGGCGGGAAACCGTACATGTGGATGATATATGGCTCTACGCCCCCCGGGGCACCGATTCAATTGATGACTCAGAGATGTTTGAGATTATCGTATATCAAAACCTAGTTAAACCCTATTTACCTTGATCTAATAGGCTTCTGCTTCGGGCATGGCTTCCAATAATTTGCTTTGCTGGATTTTGTGTTGAAACACGTCATGAAATGCCATCCGGGCGCTGTTGGTGAGGAAAAAGTCCTTGTTTTCGTAATGAGCTGAAGCATAAATTGTTTCCTCAAATTCCGACGTATCACACCCATACCTGATCCAGTTTTGCCCGTCTTCGTCGTCGAATAATATCATGACATGGTTTCTGGCGGCGTGTGGATCTTCGCCAAGGTAGTGCCGCGGCAATCCGCTTAAATTGCCGCTTTCCCACTCGACCACTTCTTCCGGGATAAGCGAACCGAATATAACGACGGCACCATATTCAGCTTGGATGCGCTCAATGTGACGGTTGAGTTTCGCAACTTGCTTCTCCGTTAAAAGCCGCTGGTTTACTTCGCCAAAGCCTAGTTTGGCATAGCCCACATCAGCATACCTTACCCGTTCGTAGTTTTTGAGCTCTTTTTGAGCGAAGAGGAGAGTGGGGATGAGGAAAAACATTCCTGTCCAAATGAAAGGGTGATTTTTTGTAACCGCAGGCAGCATAATGGCAAACTTACATAAAAAACAAAAAACCATTGGTTTATTTGCTGTGAATCAAATCGATTAGGTTGCATATAAAAGTAAATATAGCTAAGTTTGGCTTATTAATCAGAAGTTCGATCCACGTAGCATCAACGCTCATTCCTGAACGTGGAAGCTAAATTATTTTAATCAAAGGCTCCCCGTGAAGACGGTATAAGTACTGACAACTGAAAAATAAAACAAACAGATGAAAGTAAACAAAGCGGTTTCCCTGTTAGCGATTTGTGCGATCGTTCCCAGTTTAAGTATTGGACAGCCTTCAGAAGTGCGAGAGGTGGAGCAAGCGGTGCAAGCCCTGACCCAAGCCATGATCGATGCTGATGGCCCTACGTTGCGGAAGCTAACGGCTGAGGCATTGTCCTATGGTCATTCCAGTGGGAAAATTGAAACCCAATCTGAATTTGTAGAAACATTGGTCACGGGCATATCCGTCTTTGAAAACATCCAATTGGAAAACCAGACCGTAGAAGTAGTGGATAATACTGCTATTGTTCGACACATTTTTGAGGCAAAGACCAACGACAAAGGTAAAGGACGGGGTACCGTGAAGCTAAGTATCCTGTTGGTATGGGTGAAGGATGGGACGCAATGGGTGCTATTGGCACGTCAGGCTGTTAAGGGTTCCTGATTTCGGTATTTTCCTCTTCTTCTTCGGTCTTCCGATTTACGGTAAACAGGCGCCGGAGGAACTCGTCAAACGTGTAGAATTCCTGGCGATAAACCAGTCCAAGCGCACTGACGTAATTTTCGTTAATGGTAAGCGGCAGAAAATTCCGGCTGTTCAGCCGATTGGATCCGCGTAATACCAAACGCCCGTCTTTGCGGATTAAATAGAGCAGCTCGGCATCCGTTACGATGCGATCACTGAACACATTCAGGTCGTTGAGATTGCGCCTATCAGTTACCCCCCCTGTAAAAATTAGCCGGTCATTGAAAAGACGTACAGATGCGCTTGCGTCGTTTAGTGAGCGGATATTCAGGTCTACAAATTTAAGATTCAGTGACTGGGATATAAGGTTGTTTAGTTGATTGAAAGCCAGCTCAGTACCAGCACTCAATAAGGTGTTATTCAGTTCTCGGCTGAAGTCTGCTTCAGATCCCGGGACAAAGCTACGGCGCACAATCAAGCTCAGGGCTTGCTGATTTACATTATTGGCATCGCTGAGGTAACTCTGCAGCTCATCTTTCACATAAGGGTCGTTGGGAAAATTAAGAGCAAATGTAATGTCAGGACGCATCAGGTTGCCACTTAGGTTCATTACCGCATGGGCAAGTACACGCTGTTCAACGGTTTCCCTTCCGGCCGCGTTGTAGAGTGGGCCCAAGCTGGTGCGTTGCCCATATACGGCGGCTAGATTGACGGTTGCATCGGTGGGTTGTCCCGTCCAGCGTATATTGCCGCCTTGATTGATGTCAAATATTTTGTTGATAAAATCTTGTGCAGTAAACGTGAATTTTCCGTTGTTGAACGTGTAATCACCAAACATTTCAAAGTCTCCGAGGCTCGATACGCGCATAGAAAGCAATCCTTCACCGCGGCCTGTCAATTCGCCCAAGTCGGTATATAAACTAGTTTCTGCGGCCGGTGTTATCTGTAAATCCATATTCATGCTCAACCCATTGAATAAGCGGGCTTGCGGATGTTGTGTATCAAGGGTATCATGACTCACAAAGTGAATGAAGTCATTGTCGCTTACGGTGCCAGTCGCATTCAGCGGAATGTAGAAATGTGTGTTTTCTTCTGTCCGTGCTTGTATGGATATGTTGATGCCATTCGTGGGGCCGTTGAAGGCAAATTTCCCGGTTCCATAGGCTGTACCGTAATATAGTGGGTTGTCCCTAAATGTGGTGTTGAGAACGAGAAAATTGGTTGCATCGATATTCACCGCTATATTTGGGATCAGTGGATTGCGCATGTCTACACTTCCGTTGGCGATGGCTATATTATTTTTAGGATCCGTAATTGTCAGATTCTTGAGCAAGATGGTACTATTGGACAATGAAACTTGATCGTTAATCCGGTAAGGTGTTCGGAGGTAATTGACCGTAAACCCCGCGTTGTGCAGATAACAGGTACCATTTATTCGAGGTTCAGAAACCGATCCTGCAATATTTACATCGGCTGAAATCGTTCCGCTGATATCCGATACAAGTCTACTAAGAAAGGGTTGGAAAAGTACCAGTTCGGTTTGATCAAGGTTGGCTTTTATCGCCAGCTGATCTGTTGCACCAGTTGCGTCATACGTTCCCGTGGCCATTGCGGTCGTTGTTCCACCGCGCGTGGTCTCCATTTTTACGTTTACCAGCTCGCGGACGCGGTCGAAATCGGCTTGTAGGATCATATCTCCGATTTCGGTACGATTAACGTAAACATCTGCTGCGGCAATATCTGCCGACAAATAGGGATTCTTTAAAACCGAGGTTACTTCCATGTGACCATTAAGTACCCCGCTTAGCTGAACTCCGGAGGGGAGTGTGGCCGAATTGAAGGTGGCAAGATTGAAATTCTGAAATGTAAATAACACCTTATCCTCCCGATTTCCAGATATAAACCCTTCTAATTTAGCTATTTGATCGTTGTTTGAAATTTCTAGGCCTCGTATATCAAGTCTGCCACCTTCCAAATAGAGCAACGTCTTTTCATCAAGTTTCCAAAACTCATGGTTCAAGACCAGCGTCGATGGCAGTACGCGCATTTTTATGGGTTGATCTTTCTCGAAGCTTACCAGCCCGTTAAAATCCAGTTGGTTGCCGGCCGTCACATCGGCCAGTTTCAAATTGGTATGCAGGGTATCGTTTGCCAGCGTATGGGAAAGATTAACATTGTTGACATACAGACTGTCTGAAATGCTGATCCGGTCGGCAGTAAGAAATAAGCGCAACGCACCGGAATGGGTTGACTCGTCAACAATCAACCGGTCTATAGTTAAGGTACCATGTGATAACTTAGGCACGAGTAGATTGATATTAGCCGCATTGTCGGCGGTAGAAAAATGCCCATTCACAAATGCTCCTTCTGGTAACATCAATTTTGGAAACCATAGTGCCGTAACGGCTTCAATATTTTTAAGTTCCAAATCGAAATCAAAAGCTTGTTTCCCTAAGGAACCAATCTTCAGGTCCATGGAAGGAGCATATTGCATCGCTACCGATTTAAAGTAACTGCCCAGGCTGGTTAAATCTATTTCGCCATGCAAAGTCGCATTTGCCAGGTCCGACTTAATAGCTAACGTGCGATGCTCTTGGTTACCATTGGCAGATAATGTCAGCGAATCGACTACATATCGATCCGTGTTGGTTAGAAACTGGACATTGTGTATGGCAATGTCTCCCTGAATATCGTTGATCGTACTGCCCTTGAAATTGCTGACTATGGAAGCATTTTCGACGGTGATCGGCGACTTTTTATATAGATGGATCGGATAGAGGTTCGCATAACCTACCTTCGCTGTGAAGGTGTATTCTGGGAATTTAGGATTGAGGTTGACATCGCCGTCGAAGTGTAGTTGTAAATTAGGATCATTAATCGCTATATCACCAGCAAATTGCATTTCAGCAAAGGTGCCTCCGAGATTGATGTTACGATATCGGTAGGCGCGGAAATCGAGGTAGTCAACCCGGCCTGTCACTGTACTGTTGATATCCCGTAAGGCAAAGCCACTTCCTTCTATCGTGATATCAAATCCGCTGGATCCGAGTTGTCTCTGTTGCAATAACGTACCTAAGTCAAATGCGGTAGTTAAAAGTTGGCCGGAGTAAGTGATTCCGTTGCGGATGTTGAGGTTGATGTCTGTAGTAACCGTGCCCAGTTGGGTTTGAAGCAATCCGTTGGCGACAAAATCGTAATAATGCCCCCGAAGTGCACCTTGATAGGTCAAATTGCCCATGTGGTCAACGAGGGTAGGCAGCTTTAATGTAGGTGAATTGCCCAGTTGCGGTACAAGCGTTTCAATATCATGACGGTTTGTCGAAAAGCGGTTTAGGTGCATATCGAACAGCGTTTGTTCGATATCCGGTAAGCCTTGAATTGTAAAATTGCCTGCCAGATAGGTATTGTTACCTGTCCGTAACATGACGTGCCTTGCATTGATAGCTGAAATTTTCCCGAAAAATGAACCTGATAAACGGACATCGAAACGTGTAGTGGCTACCTTAGGAGCGAAAAACTCGATGTCTTCTGAATGAATCCGCGCGCCGTTCAGGTTTAACTCAATATCAACCGCATCGATAAAGTTGCGAAAAGATGAAAAATCGTCGTATCCAAACCGAACGTAATCACCGAGTCGGCTCCGGTTGGTTTCTACATATAATTCGCGCAGTTCGATGCTGTTGGTATCTATCAATGCCAGTGTATTCATTTCGCGAACCCTGAATCCGCTTTGCTCGCGGAATTGGAGGTTTTTGACGGTCGATTTGAACAAATGGTTGGTAACATCGATGTCTGTGAAATCTCCGTCGAGTTCAGTGAGTTGAATATCGTTAAAATCAATGCCATTACTCACAGAAGGCCTTCCGACGCGTTTGTATCCGATCGAAGTATTAGCAAGTGTTACGGCGCGAAGATCGAGCCGCATGCGATTCCCTTGCTTTTTTTCCGTTGGTGTGGCCCGAAAGTAATCGATTATAAACGAGAGATTGGTACGATCACGGTCACGTTTGATGAAGAATCGGCTGTCGGTAATAGCCAGTTTTTTTATGATAACTTGTCTTTCACGTAGTTTCCAGAGATTTACGGATGCTGTCAGTTCGTTTGCATATAATAGGGTGTCACCATCCAAATCGGCTATGTAAAGGTCGTTGAGTATTAATGAAGAAAAGGGGCTGAAATACAGGCTCTCCAACGAGATGGTTGTGTGAAGCTCATTGGCAAGATAAGCAGCTGCTTTTTGCGCAAAATATGTTTGGACAGGTTTATATTGCAACGCAAAGATGAGACTCGCCGAAAGCAATAGAATTCCGGCTACTGTCCATAACGATATCTTTAATATTTTTTTGATATTTTTGCCCTTATTAAGCGTTCAAAATAGTATCCATGTCCATTATTCTAGGTATTGAATCATCCTGCGATGAGACATCCGCGGCCCTTTGTATAGACGGAAAAATCTGCACAAATATTATTGCAAATCAAACCGTCCATGAAAAATTTGGTGGGGTAGTACCTGAGCTGGCTTCGCGCGCACATCAGCAAAACATCATTCCTACCGTTGGACAGGCTATCCGCGAGGCAAAAGTACATAAAAATGACATAGATGCAGTAGCCTTTACGCGAGGGCCTGGGTTATTGGGCTCATTACTCGTAGGAACGTCTTTTGCCAAGGCTTTTGCGCTGGCACGAAATATTCCGCTGATTGACGTCAATCACATGCAGGCACATATCCTTGCACATTTTATCGAAGAACCATTTCCCGGGTTTCCATTTTTGTGCCTGACGGTTTCCGGAGGACACACGCAATTGGTATTGGTGAAAGATTATTTTCAAATGGAATTGATAGGGCAGACGTTGGATGATGCGGCGGGGGAGGCCTTTGACAAAACAGCCAAGATTCTGGGACTACCCTATCCAGGTGGCCCATTGATAGATCGATATGCGCAGTTGGGCGATGCAGAGGCATTTGCATTCCCAGAACCTCAGATTCCCGGCCTGAATTTCAGCTTCAGTGGTTTAAAAACATCGATTCTCTATTTTGTACAGAAAAAGGAAGCTGAATATCCCGGTTTTATCCAAGATCATCTAAACGATATATGTGCATCGGTACAGGCACGTATTGTATCCATTTTGATCAATAAGCTAAAACGGGCGGCGAAAGAGACCGGAGTAAGGTATATTGCGGTTGCGGGCGGGGTCTCTGCCAATTCTGGACTACGTGCGGCCGTGACCAAGTTGGGCGAGGAGCAGGGATGGCAGGTGTTTATTCCGCGATTTGAATATTGTACGGACAATGCAGCGATGATTGCCATAGCAGGACACTACAAGTATATCGCCCGCGACTTTGTAGGGCAGGACGTAGCACCGCTTGCTAGATATAATTTGTGAAAAATGGAAAGTTGAAAGAAAAATAACAGAATGCTGAAAGCCCGCAGCTGATAACTAAAAATAAAACAAATGAACTGGACACCCAATTCCGATCGTTACGAAAACATGATATTTAACCGATGCGGCAGAAGCGGACTAAAGCTCCCCGCAATTTCCCTCGGTTTGTGGAATAATTTTGGAGATAATGTTCCGCATCAAACGAAACAAGCCATATGCAGGCAGGCTTTCGATCTGGGTATCACGCACTTCGACTTGGCAAACAACTACGGTCCTCCTCCAGGTAGTGCCGAACAAGCGTTTGGTCGGATTCTGAAAGAAGACTTTGCCGGCTATAGGGATCAGCTGGTTATCTCATCGAAAGCAGGATATGACATGTGGCCGGGGCCCTATGGCGAGTGGGGTAGCCGGAAATACGTAATAGCGAGCTGTGATCAAAGTTTGAAAAGGTTAGGGATAGATTATGTGGATATTTTCTATTCACATCGGTTTGATCCGGAAACACCGCTCGAAGAAACGATGGCAGCGTTGGATCATATTGTCCGATCGGGTAAAGCGTTGTATGTCGGTATTTCCTCGTATAATTCGAAACGTACGCGGGAGGCGGTAGCGATCTTGAAAGACTTAGGTACACCCTGCCTTATTCACCAACCCAGTTATTCACTGCTCAATCGTTGGGTGGAAACAGATGGATTGCTGGATACGCTGGATGAATTGGGAGTTGGATCGATTGTTTTCTCTCCACTGGCGCAGGGTTTACTAACCAATAAATACCTAAATGGGGTGCCCGCTGATAGTCGGGCGAAAAATATCAAGCATTTTTTTCATAATGATTTTCTGAGTGAGCAAAACCTCAGGAATGTTGGGGAACTCAACGCAATTGCACAACGGCGTGGACAGACACTCGCGCAGATGGCCATCGCCTGGGTATTGAGGAAAGGGCGTGTGACTTCTGCGCTTATCGGAGCCAGCAGGCCGGAACAAGTAACAGATTGTGTTGGCGCATTGAAAAATCTTGATTTTTCCGCTGCTGAATTAGCCGAAATAGACACGTATGCCAAGGAAGGCGATATCAATATCTGGGCAAAGTCTGCGGAGCTGGAATAGGTTATTTGGGACGGTCTTTCCATTGTTGGCTGAACGACTTTTCAGCGAGCCGAGGTAAATCCCGATGCTTACCCCAGGCCTTTTTGAAAAACCGGCGAAGTAGGAAGTTTTTGACTTTTCCGCTGAAAAGATCGATGATCCCGCGTTTGGTGATAGCGAATGTAAAGCCCTTCCACGCCAACTTTTCGGTTTTGGCAACAATGCCGTTGTTGACGGCATCCCGCCGGTTAAGCAGCAACATCTGATGGATATCTATTTTGACCGGACACACTTCAGAGCATTTGCCGCATAAACTGGAGGCATAGCTAAGGTGTTTAAATTCTTCCATACCCCGCAGGTGGGGGGTAATGAGGGATCCGATTGGTCCGCTGTACGTGGTGTTATAGGTATGACCGCCTACATTTTTGTAAATGGGGCAACCATTTAAACAGGCACCGCAACGGATGCAATACAATCCCTGGCGTTGTTCTTTTTGCGCCAGCAGGGTTGTACGCCCGTTGTCTAGTAATACGACATACATCTCTTCCGGTCCATCCGTTTCCCCCTCTTGCCTAGGTCCACCGATAATACTATTGTATACCGTAAGACGCTGTCCAGTTCCATGGCTGGACAGCAAGGGCCAAAACAAATCAAGGTCCCCTAAAGAAGGAATAATTTTCTCAATACCTACGATGGCGATATGTATCTTAGGGAACGTAGTGGTAAGCCGTGCGTTTCCCTCATTCTCCGTTATGGCAATACTGCCGGTATCCGCAATGAGAAAATTACCTCCTGTAATGCCTACATCTGCCGATGTATAGGGTTCACGGAGCAATTCGCGTGCTTTGAGTGTGAGTTCCTGTGCACTTGCATCAAGCGGTGTGCCGAAGCGCTCATGGAAGAGCGCGGCAATGTCCTGCAAACTGAGATGCATGGCAGGGGTAACAATGTGATAAGGTTTTTGACCAAGTAGTTGTACGATGTATTCACCCAAATCTGTCTCAAGCGTGTTCACCCCCTTTTTTTCAAGGAAATCATTCAGTCCGATTTCCTCCGTGGTCATTGATTTTGATTTCACGACGGTCTTTGCACCGGCGCGCTGCATGATTTTCCAGATTTCTTCCCGTGCTTCATCTGCATCGTTTGCCCAGATAACCTTCCCGCCTTTTTGGATGAAATTCGATTCAAACTCGGGCAAAAGCTTATCCAGGTTTTCCATCATTCGCCATTTAATGATGTGTGCTTTACGTTTGGAATTTTCAATGTGGTGAAAATGGGTGAGCCCAATTTGGACCGCGGTATCGTATTTGTCAATATTGTAATTGATGATCTGCCGATGGCGCGGCTCAAATGCCTTGGCGGCACTGTCTTTCAGAAAAGTGGTTTCTTGTGCAGACGGCATATGCAGCGTATTTCTACACTAAATAACGTATGAAAATCAAAAGTGTTGTCATGGGCGCTTCGTGGTAATGGCCAATTCCGTCAACTGCTCATCGGAGATGACCGAAGGTGAGTCAATCATAACGTCCCTTCCCGAATTGTTTTTGGGAAAGGCAATCACATCCCGGATGCTGTCCAACTCGGCAAATATGGCTGCCAGCCGATCAAAACCAAAGGCGATGCCTCCATGAGGAGGTGCTCCATAGGTAAACGCATCCAAAAGAAAGCCGAATTGCTTCTGTGCTTCTTCGGCGCTGAATCCAAGATGCTTGAACATAAGTGATTGTAACTGACTATCGTGTATACGGATCGAGCCACCGCCTACTTCCGTGCCATTGATAACTAGATCGTAAGCATTGGCACGCACGTTGCCCGGTTGGCTATCCAGCAACGAGATGTCTTCAGGCTTGGGAGAGGTGAAAGGGTGGTGCATGGCGTGGTAACGGCCGCTCTCTTCGTCCCATTCCAACAGCGGGAAGTCGACCACCCACAGGGGAGTATACCTGCCTTTGTTCCGTAATCCGAGTTGTGATCCCATTTCAAGGCGGAGTTCACCTAATTGTTTTCTCACTTTATCGGTTTGTCCTGCCATCACCAGCAGTAAATCACCCGGCTTGGCATCAAAAGCCGCAGCCCACTGTTCAAGTTGCAGGGGCGTATAAAATTTGTCGACCGACGACTTCAATGTGCCATCTTCATTGTAGCGGAGGTATACCAGTCCACTCGCACCGATTTGGGGCCGTTTTACAAAATCTGTCAGGGCATCCAATTGTTTGCGGGTATAGGTTGCACATCCTTCGGCTTTGATACCTACGACAAGCTCTGCTTGATCAAATACAGGGAATCCCACTCCTTTAAGGGTGTCGTTCAGTTCGACGAAAGGCATACCAAAGCGGAGGTCAGGTTTATCCGAGCCATACAGACGCATTGCCTCTTCATAAGGCATGCGCGGGATATCTCCGAGGTCAATACCCTTCACCGCTTTGAACAGGTGCTTGATAAGGCCTTCAAAGACTCGCAGAATATCTTCTTGTTCTACAAAGGCCATTTCGCAGTCTATCTGCGTGAATTCGGGCTGTCTGTCCGCACGTAAGTCCTCGTCGCGGAAACACTTCACGATTTGGAAGTAACGGTCAAAACCCGACACCATCAGCAGTTGCTTGAATGTCTGCGGCGATTGCGGAAGCGCATAGAACTCACCGGGATTCATGCGACTTGGTACAACAAAATCACGAGCCCCTTCCGGTGTAGATTTGATCAGTACCGGGGTTTCCACTTCCAGGAAATCTTGCCCATCAAGGTACTTGCGCGTTTCCTGGGCAAGTTTATGCCGCAAAATCAAATTGTTGCGTACCGGACTGCGCCGCAGGTCCAGATAGCGGTATTTCATTCGCAAATCGTCACCACCGTCGGTGTCATCTTCGATCGTAAAAGGCGGTAGTTTTGCCGGATTAAGTATTTCAAGTGATGAAACCTTCAGCTCGATATCACCGGTCGCCAATTTGGGGTTTTTACTTTCCCGCTCAATAACCTGCCCTGTGACTTTAATGACATATTCCCTACCCAGTTCCCGCGCTTTGCTCCGCAACGCATCGTCGTCGGCTGCGTCAAACACCAGCTGAGTGATCCCGTACCGGTCTCGTACGTCAATAAAGGTCATTCCACCAAGATCTCGAGACTTTTGGACCCATCCACTCAAAACTACCGTCTTGCCCAAATCTGTAAGGGTCAGTTCACCGCACGTATGTGTTCTATGCATTTTTTCCGTTAGATTAAACGGCAAAAATAGCGGTTTTTTTGGAACAACCACAATACCATCAGCACAAGCATCCGGCATATGCGCGACCTAACGGTACATTTTCACCGTTGTTCAGCAAAATGTTGGATGCACTGCGCGCCCGGATCGCATCTTTATTGATCAGATAGGATTTATGTATCCGGATAAATTTTTTGTTGGTTAAGATGGTCTCGGAAACTTCCTTCAGGCATTTGCGGAGCACTATTTTTTTACTGGTCGTGATAAAAGTAGTGTAGTTTCCTTCGGCGTGGGCATAAATCATTTCATCTACCGGGATTTTTGTCTTGTGTTTCCCGTTAGGGAGAAAGATGTTTTGGTCATCTTCTGTTGTTTCAATGTGATTGAACGCAATTTCGATAGACGCATATACATCATTCCGGTTGAACGGCTTGACGATGTATCCGGCTGGCTTGGTCGATTTTGCGGCTTCAATGGTGCTGCGGTCGGCATGCGACGTAAGGAAAATAAAGGGAATACGGTAACTCCGGTTGATCTCATGCGCTAGATCAATTCCCGTCTTTTCCCCGGAAAGAATGATGTCAATTAATAGTAAATCTGGCTGATTACTCTTGATAATGGATACTGCGTCTTCATAGGTCGTAGAAATCCCACATACGTCGTATCCCAATTCTTCAAGCATATATTCCAAATCCATCGTGATGATGAGCTGGTCCTCTACGATAAGTATCTTTTTTCGTCTCATGTGATCGATAAAGGTTATATAATGACTTGTTTTGTTAAAATTCTGTATCTAATCTTTGATCGCAGACTAAAGTAGATAGACTTCGCTTATTTTGTTGTAGGATTTTGTCTACATTATTATAATTATCTATTTATCAGTTAGTTGATAAGGTGGTTTGTGGCTGGTTATTGACAGGCGCCGTCTTTTAATACCCATACCCTCGAGGTGCTGCTACTACGAGGTGTCGGTACGTCTTCCTCCTGTATTTCATATCCCAAAACAATACTTCCTCGCTGAGGGTTGCCTATGGCGGTCAATACGACACGATCTCCCTTATCTAATTGGACACTTGCTGCAAAGGGAAATGAATCCGGCTCAACCGTAACCATCCCTTTGCCGGTTTGGTAAGTAATCGAAGATACTCTTGCGTCGTCATATGCGAATACCTGATAGGTTACTAAAGTTGGTCTGGATACATGCAAGGCTTCGATGTCGCAATCGCATTGCCGGGGATACAACTCTGTGCGCTTATCACAAGACAAAAATGGAGGAATGATTAGTAATAATGTGCTGACAACAGTGACTAAGTGCATAGTAGTCTTATAGGTGTTATACCGACAAAGATGCCTATAAAACAGAGGCAAACCTGATAAAATACCTTGCTATTTTTGGTTTTGTAGCGATTTCACTACAAATATCAAAGCACCCGATTTAGCTGAATATGTACGCGACTTATATGTGGAAAACTTTTTTGTGGGGAAAAGTGGGAGGAAGTGGAGTAAATTCCTACTTTTACATCATATTTATTGGGTAAAGTGGACATATGGGGCACCTCATTGGCGAATTTGATTGCAAGTTAGACACCAAAGGAAGGATGGTGTTGCCAGCTGCGCTTAAAAGGCAAATGCCTGAAGTAGAGCAGTCTGGGCTTGTTATTAATCGTGGTTTTGAGACGCATTTGGTTATTTATCCAAGAGGCGAGTGGGATAAGATTACGGCTAAGTTGGCAAAATTGAATCAGTATGTGGCGAGAAATCGGAAATTCATACGCGATTTTACCCGAGGGGCCACAGAATTGACGTTGGATTCAGCTGGCCGCGTGCTGCTGCCTAAATCCCTACTAGAATATGCAGGGATTGAAGCGGAAATTGTGCTTTCCTGTCAGTTCAATAAGATTGAGGTTTGGTCGAAGGATGCATACAATAAGTTGTGGGAAAACGATGAAGATGACGACTTCGCCGCACTCGCGGAAGAAGTGATGGGCGGAGGAAATTTAGATACCGGCGAAGATGAATAGCACCTATCATGTACCTGTAATGCTCAGCGAATGCATGGATGCGCTGGCGATAAAGTCAGAAGGTGTATATGTCGACGTAACATTTGGGGGCGGAGGGCATTCAAGAGAACTGTTAAAGCGATTAGGGCCGAAGGGGAAATTATATGCATTTGATCAGGACCCCGATGCGTTGCGAAACGCGATGGATGATGAGCGATTCGTGCTTATTCACCAAAATTTCAAGTTTTTGAAAAGCAATTTGCGGCTTCATGGCGTCAGAGAAGTCGATGGCATACTAGCTGATCTGGGGGTGTCCTCTCATCAATTCGATAGTGCCGCGCGTGGGTTTTCAACCCGTTTCGAAGCAGTGTTGGATATGCGTATGGATCAAGCAGGTGAATTTGATGCGAAATATGTGCTGAATACGTATTCCGAGGCAGATCTTCATCGCATCTTTGGAATGTATGGTGAGCTGCATAATGCGCGTACTTTAGCGAAAACCCTCGTAGCCGCGCGCGCCAATCGGCCGATTCATACCGTAGAGACATTAAAAGAGTTGGTAAAAAAAGTAACGCCACGTGGTAAAGAGCATAAATATTACGCACAGCTATTTCAGGCGTTACGCATTGAAGTGAACGGTGAATTGGAAGCGTTGCAGGAATTTCTTCAGCAGAGTGTCTCCGTGCTTAACCCGGGAGGGAGACTGGTGGTGATGTCTTACCACTCGTTGGAAGACCGATTGGTGAAAAATTTTATGTCCAAAGGTAAATTTAGGGGAGAAGTGGAAAAGGATTTTTTTGGGCATGAAATCAAGCCCTTGAAGTTGGTTACCCGCAAAGCAATAGTGGCCAATGAAGAAGAGGTAGTTCTTAACAGCCGGGCACGTAGTGCTAAACTCCGTGTAGCGGAAAAGATATAGTGAAAATATGGCAAGGAACGTATATAAACAACAGCCATTAAGTGAAGAACAACAGGTCGAACTGCAGGAAACTGTAGAAGAAAAAGCTGATGCCACGCGTACGTTTTTTCAAACGCTGTTTGCATCCGATTGGTTTTCGTCTGCCGCATTTGTAGGGTATATTCCGTTTATTGCTTTTATCGGATTGCTAGCCATCATTTATATTGCAAACAGGCATTATGCCGAGCGGACGGTGCGGGAGATAGATCAGTTAGGGAGAGAGGTAAAAGAGATGAACTGGGACTACAAATCACTGTCGGCAGATTTTATGAAGTTGACTACCCAGACCGAAATTGCAAAGCGGGTGGATAGTTTGGGATTAAAAGAACGGACTGAGCCGCCCAAAAAATTAAGGATCGTCAAACCAAAAAAATAGCGGACGGATTAAATTACACAGACATGAATATCAGAACCGACATATTACTAAGAGTGTATCTGTCCTTCGGACTGATTGTATTGTTTGCGGTAGCCGTGCTAGTCAAACTTTTCCATTTGCAATATGTAGAAGGAGAAACATGGCGGGCAAAAGCCGATAGCATGTCTACCCGCTATGTAGATGTCGAAGCAGTACGCGGGAATATTTTTTCAAACGACGGCAGCCTGTTGGCGACATCCGTGCCGGAATATGATCTCCGGATGGATTTGTTGGCTCCAGGTATTGAAGATAACGATGTGTTTTATTCAAAGGTAGACTCTTTGGCAGCCAAATTATCTTCGTTTTTCAACGACAAATCTTCGGCCCAATATTCCCGGCTACTGAAAGAGGCACGCAAGAAAAGGAACAGGTATTATTTGGTAAAACGTGACGTTGGTCATCAGGAATTGAAACAAATCAGGGAGTTTCCCATCTTCAACTTGGGAAAATATAAAGGTGGATTGATCGCTGAACGCAAGAACAAGCGGATTTTGCCTTTTACCAATTTAGCGGCGCGAACCATTGGCTATAAGATTCCGGCCGAAGACGTACACGTGGGGCTGGAAGGTGCATATGGCGAATATATCGACGGACAGAGCGGTAAGCGCTTGGTACAACGCATAGCCGGTGGTGTATGGATGCCTGTAAACCGTGAAATCGAGGTGGCACCAGTCGATGGTTCGGATATCATTTCGACAATAGACGTCAATATGCAGGATATGGCTCAGCGCGCATTGGAAAAGCAATTAATTGCGAGCGACGCCGATAATGGCTGTGTGGTTTTAATGGAAGTAGAAACGGGCGAAATACGGGCCATTGCCAATTTTACTAAGGATACAGACGGGAAATACCGCGAAAAATTCAATTATGCCATCGCACAGAGCGCTGAACCGGGCTCGACTTTTAAACTCGCGTCTTACTTGGTTGCATTGGAAGATGGGAAAATTGATACAAATACCATCATCGAAACAGGAAATGGCACGTATCAGGTGCACCGGCACACCATCAGGGATACGCACGCTTATGGAACAGTGACCGTAAAAAAAGCATTCGAAGTGTCGTCGAACGTGGCTATCACCAAAATTATCAATACCTATTATAGGGATAGTCCGGCAGCATTTACCAAGCACCTGCATGCGTTGCACCTCAATGAACCGCTTGGCCTTCAGATTCCCGGTGAAGGTAATCCCTTAATCAAAACACCGGAAAGCAAAAGCTGGAGTGGACTTTCTCTTCCCCAGATGGCATACGGGTATGAATTGAAACTGACCCCCTTGCAAACGCTTACGTTGTATAATGCGGTAGCTAATAATGGGAAAATGGTCGCCCCGCTGTTCGTGAAGGAAATCCGGCATCTGGGTAATACCATTGAGCGCTTCGAGCCTCGTGTGATCGACGAACAGATAGCCTCCCCGAGTACGATCGGTAAATTGCGTGCCATGCTAGAAGGCGTGATGATAGAAGGGACGGGTAAGCGGTTGCTTAATCCCCTCTTTTCAACAGCTGGAAAAACCGGTACCGCACAGATGGCCGATGGTGCCGCCGGATATGCCAACCGGAAATACCAATCGTCGTTTGCGGGATATTTTCCCGCAGACAATCCGAAATATTCGATCATCGTAGTCGTTCGCAACCCACGTAATGGCTACTACGGTGCTTCCGTAGCCGGGCCCGTGTTTAGGGAATTGGCAGACATGGTTTATGCCAATGACCTAAATCTGCAGATTGATTTCGATAAGATGCGGTTTGTCGGAAATACCGAACTCCCTTCTTCACTGAAAGGGTCAAAAACGGCAACCTTACGGGTGTTCGATGCGCTGGGTATCAAAACTACCTACGCTTCCGCCGAACCTATGCAATCGATAGACACGGTTAAGGGCATCGCGTTTTCGGACGGCGAAATCAGGGAGGGAATCGTGCCGGACGTAAAAGGTATGGGATTGATTGACGCATTGTATGCGCTCGAAAACTCAGGGTGCCGCACGCAAGTAAAAGGTAAGGGAAAGGTGGTCGTACAATCATTGGCTGCCGGACAAAAGATTAAAATAGGTACTCCGATATCGATTGAATTGCAATGAAGGCATTGAAAGACATACTCCACGGCATTCCGGTGCGACAGGTGATCGGAAATCTGAACGTAGTAGTGGGCAGCCTTTGCTTCGATTCACGCAAGGTCAGGCGAGATAGCTTGTTTGTGGCGGTAGTGGGTACCCAGACCGATGGACATGAATATATCGACCACGCTATTGAGGCAGGTGCATCCGTCATACTTTGTGAACAGTTGCCTGAAATAACGCGTGACGATGTTACCTATATACAGGTAGACGATACGGCATTTGCGTTGGGGGTATCAGCCTCCAATTATTACGAAAATCCGTCCAAACAACTGCGGCTCGTTGGGGTTACAGGTACGAATGGGAAGACCACGATCGCGACGTTGTTGTACAAGCTCTTTAGAAAACTAGGTTACGAAGCAGGGTTGTTGTCCACCGTTCATAATCAAGTGGGCGATCGCATGGTTGAAGCGACACACACAACACCCGATCCCATCGCACTCAATGCGCTCCTTCAGGAGATGGTAGAAGCTGGCTGCGATTACTGCTTTATGGAAGTAAGTTCACATGCCATTGTGCAGCAACGCATTGCAGGTCTTAATTTTGCCGGAGGAATTTTTTCCAATATTACACACGATCATTTGGATTTTCATAAAACCTTTGACCAGTATATCAAGGCTAAAAAGACCTTTTTTGATGGACTTGACCGATTTGCGTTTGCACTTTCCAATGCCGACGATAAAAATGGAATGGTCATGCTTCAAAATACATTTGCGCATAAAAAAACGTATGGCATCAAAAGTATGGCCGATTTCAAGGCAAAGGTGATCGAAAGCCATTTCGATGGAATGATGCTCTATCTTGATGGTCAGGAGGTCTGGGTAAAATTGGTAGGGGGCTTCAATGCCTACAACATCCTGGCGGTATACGGTGCGGCAATCCTACTGGAACAGGAAACCGTGAAAGTACTTACCGCATTGAGTAATATCACCGGTGCCGAAGGCCGTTTTGATACGATCGTCTCGCCTAAGGGGGTAATCGGTGTAGTGGATTATGCACATACACCGGATGCGGTGCGGAATGTGTTGGAAACCATCAATAACCTTCGGCAGAAAAACGAACACGTCATTACGGTACTTGGATGTGGCGGCGACAGAGATAAAACGAAGCGGCCTCAAATGGCGGCTGTTGCCGTCAACAATAGTGATAAAGTGATCATTACGTCAGACAATCCGCGTACGGAAGATCCGATGCAGATCATTCACGATATGGAAGCCGGAATTCCTGAAGACGGCAAGCGTAAGGTGTTTTCCATTGCCGATAGGCGGGAAGCCATACGGGCTGCCTGTCACTTGGCACAACCGGGAGACATCATCCTGGTAGCCGGGAAAGGCCATGAAAAATACCAGGAAATCAATAGCGAGCGTTTCGATTTTGACGATAAGCAGATTTTAATTAACGCATTTAACGAACAATAACGTCCATATGCTCTATTATTTATTCACTTGGATCGAACAATACGTACACATTCCCGGGTCGGGCTTGTTTCAATACATTTCGTTCCGTACGGCTGTGGCAGTTATTGTGTCGTTGATTATCACCACCGGATACGGCAGCCGCTTGATCCGTATCTTGCGGGCTAAACAGGTGGGGGAAACCATCCGTGATTTAGGACTCGAAGGGGAGAAGAAAAAGCAAGGCACCCCAACGATGGGTGGCTTGATTATCATCGCCGGGATTATGATCCCTACCTTACTCTTTGCTAAATTGGAGAATATTTACGTTATCCTGATGCTGATTACCACGGTCTGGATGGGTGCCATCGGTTTTCTGGATGATTATATTAAAGTGTTTCGTAAAAATAAAGAAGGGTTGGCCGGTCGTTTTAAAATCGTCGGTCAGGTGGGGTTAGGGATCATAATAGCCTGTACAATGTATTTCCACCCCGAGGTAGTAGTTCGTGAAACGGTACCGAACCCCGTGCCTGGGAGTCCGGTTGAGGCGCATGTACGGGAGGGTACCGGCGTGAAATACTATACGAAGGATGTGAAGTCAACGAAGACGAATATTCCTTTTTATAAAAATAACGAATTTGACTATGCGAAGGTATTGAGCGCATTTGGTCTCAACAATTCCGCTCTTACATTTGTGGTTTTTTTGTTGGTTGTCGTCGTCATCGTAACAGCGGTATCCAACGGGGCAAATATCACTGACGGCATCGACGGATTGGCAACAGGTACCTCGGCTACCATCGGCGGGACACTCGCGATTTTAGCCTATGTTTCGGGCAACGTAATTTTCTCGGATTACCTCAATATCATGTATATTCCAAATTCAGGAGAGCTGGTGATTTTTGCTGGAGCATTTGTGGGGGCCTGTACCGGATTTCTGTGGTACAATTCGTATCCGGCACAGGTATTTATGGGCGATACGGGAAGTCTTGCTATCGGTGGCATTATAGCGGCGTTCGCCGTCCTGATACGCAAGGAATTGCTCATACCGATCTTATGCGGTGTGTTTCTTATTGAAAATTTATCCGTGATTATGCAGGTATCCTATTTCAAGTACACCAAGCGGAAATACGGCGAAGGAAGGCGGGTTTTCCGCATGGCTCCTCTCCACCATCATTACCAGAAAAAGGGATACCACGAAGCTAAAATCGTTACGCGATTCTGGATATTGGGAGTGATTTTGGCAATACTTACTATCGTAACGTTAAAAGTAAGATAACAGTGGCAGCAATACCTACATATCACTATCCGCAGCAGGGCAAGCTAGCCGTGTTGGGTGGCGGCGAAAGCGGTGTGGGTACGGCCATACTCGCCCGAAAGATAGGGTTTGACGTGTGGGTATCCGACAGTGGAAAGATCGCTGAGCACTACAAAACTGAATTGCAGAAAGCGGGTATCCGTTATGAGGAAGGTGCTCATAGCGAATCCGAAATCATGGAGTCCGATCTCGTGGTGAAAAGTCCGGGAATACCGCAAACCGTACCCCTTGTGCAACGGCTAAGAGCTGCCAACATCCCGGTTATCGCCGAAATCGAATTTGCCGCCCAATATACCCATGCCAAGCTGATTTGCATCACGGGCTCCAATGGAAAGTCAACCACGACGATGCTCACCTGGCATATACTGAGCCGCGGTGGCCTTAATGTTGGCCTGGCCGGAAATATCGGACGTAGTTTCGCCCTGCAGGTGGCCCGTGAACAGTACGATTATTACGTATTGGAGTTGAGTAGTTTTATGTTGGACGACATGGAACACTTCCGTGCTAACGTGGCTGTGTTGCTGAATATTACACCGGATCACCTGGACCGGTACGACCATAAATTGGAAAACTATATCGACTCCAAATTCCGCATCATTCGGAATCAACAGCCGGAAGACCTGTTTGTCTACTGCGCAGACGACCCGATGACGCTAAAAGGCTTGGAAAAACACCAGCCGACGGCCAGGACATTGCCATTCAGTATCGTTCAACGGCTTGAATGGGGAGCATACCTGAATACCGATAATGAAATAGAGATTAATATACCAAATCAAGATACATTTACAATGGACATCAACGAACTTTCGCTTCAAGGCAAACACAATGTGTACAACAACATGGCTTCCGGATTGGTAGCCAAAGCGCAGGAACTCCGTAATGCGACTATGAAGGAAAGCATGGGATCTTTTAAAAACATTCCCCATCGCCTTGAATTCGTTGCATGCATTGCCGGTGTCAACTATATTAATGACTCCAAGGCAACCAACGTAAATGCCGTATGGTATGCACTGGAAAGCCTTGCTCCGCAGATCGTATTGATCATGGGCGGCGTGGATAAAGGTAACGATTACGAGATGCTCCGTGACCTGATACGCACCAAGGTACGGGCAATCGTCTGCATTGGGAAAGACAATTCACGGATCTATGACGCATTGGAAGAAGATACGAAGATCATTGTAAATAGCTCAAGCATGCGAGATGCTGTCGAGATCGCTTCTCATCTCGCTCAAAAAGGCGATACAGTGTTGTTATCGCCAGCCTGTGCAAGCTTCGATTGGTTTAAGAATTTCGAAGACCGAGGCGAGCAATTCAAAGAAGCCGTAATGAACTTATAGGTAGCTAATAGCCGACCGTTGAAAGCTGATAGCCGAAAGCTAATTGCTGAAAGCTGATAACAAACAAAAACTATGGAAAAGGCATTTTCGAAACTAAAAGGAGACCGCTGGTTGTGGATCATCATCATTATTTTATCTGTTTGGTCACTATTAGCGGTATATAGCTCCGTCGGAACCTTGGCCTATAAAGAAGGGAAAGGCACGGAGGTATACCTTATAAAGCACACGTTGCTCATATTCGGTGGTTTTGCACTGATGTATTTTTCGCATTTGCTGGATTATCGCTGGTACGCAGGTATCTCCAAGATCCTGATGGCCATTACCATTCCATTGCTGTTATATACGTTGATTTTCGGCGAGACCATCAACGATGCAAATCGTTGGGTGACAATCCCGGTTATCAACCAAACTTTTCAGACATCTGACTTAGCCAAACTGGCATTGATTACGTTTCTGGCACGGACGCTGACACGCAAACAGGAGAATATCAAAGACGTAAAAAAAGCGTTTTTGCCGATCATGGGGTCGGTATGTCTAATTTTTGCATTAATTGCACCCGCAAACTTATCAACGGCGCTTATGCTATTTGGTGTCAGCGTGTTGTTGTTAATTATCGGACGCATCAGTATCAAGCAGATCGCTTACGTTTGCTTGGGTGTGTTTGTGCTGCTGGTTTTGGTGGTTTCATTGGGACCGAGAAGGCAGACGTATATGTCTCGCGTGCAAACTTACATCAACGGTGAAACTGCTGACGATGACAAGTCTTATCAGGCTGATCACGCAAAAATAGCGATTGCTACCGGCGGATTGTTCGGTAAAGGCCCGGGAAACAGTACGCAGCGGAATGTTCTGCCTCATCCATATTCGGACTTTATCTTTGCCATTGTCATTGAAGAATATGGAGCGGTTGGTGGTTTCGTATTGGTATGTTTATATGTGGCACTTATGTTCAGATGCATCCGCATTGTGACCCTTAGCCCCAAGGCCTTTGGGGCATTGCTAGCTGCAGGACTGGGCTTCAGTCTTACGCTGCAGGCATTTGGAAACATGGCGGTGGCCGTGGGACTCGGCCCAGTTACCGGAATACCGCTGCCCTTCGTGAGTATGGGCGGAACCTCGATATTATTTACCAGTCTGGCTTTCGGAATCATCTTAAGCGTGAGTCGCAACATCGACGAAATGAAGGAGAAAGCAGTGGAAAGCCGGGCCAAGAAAGTTGTAATCGGTGAAATTCCCGCAATGGGATAATAACAAGGAGAATCATTGAATCAGGTAAGGACCATGGCAAAGCGGATCATCATCAGCGGAGGAGGTACCGGGGGACACATCTTTCCCGCGATAGCAATTGCTAATGCGTTGAAACGGTTGGCGCCCGATACCCAATTACTTTTTGTAGGGGCTAATGGACGAATGGAAATGGATAAGGTGCCCGCCGCTGGATATGAAATCGTAGGATTGGATATTCAGGGTATCGATAGAAAGTCACTCTGGAAAAATGTTACCCTGCCGTTTAAACTATATAAGAGCATCAGCAGGGCCAGGCAGATTGTCCGTGATTTCAAGCCAGATGTCGCCGTCGGAGTAGGAGGTTACGCATCGGGGCCATTGCTTCATACTGCTTCACAGATGGGAGTCCCTTGCTTGATTCAAGAGCAAAATTCTTACGCGGGTATTACCAATAAACGCTTGGGAAAGAAAGTTGATAAAATATGTGTTGCTTTTGAAGGCATGGAGCGGTTTTTTCCCAAAGAGAAGATCCTCTTTACAGGAAATCCGATCAGACGGGAGTCGGTAACCATTCGCAACAAACGGTTTGAAGCCACTGAGTTATTGAGCCTTTCTCCACATCGGAAAACTATTCTGCTGACTGGCGGAAGTTTGGGAGCGCGTACCTTGAATGAGTGCATGCGTGCTGGCTTGGATAAGCTGATTGATGCGGACGTACAATTGGTTTGGCAATGCGGCGAATATTATTACGAAGGACTTAGTCGCGCGGTAGCGGGAAAACATGCCGATTATGTGAAGCTGACGGCTTTTCTACATCGGATGGACCTTGCGTATGCTGCTGCGGATATTGTCATAGCACGGGCGGGAGCTGGTACCATTGCAGAACTCTGCGTCGTGGGCAAGCCGGTCATTTTAGTACCCTCGCCGAATGTAGCAGAAGATCATCAGACAAAAAATGCGCTGGCATTGGTGAATAAAAATGCGGCATTGATGGTGAGCGATGCCGAAGCTCCGCAGAAATTAGTCGATACAGCATTGGATCTGTTGACTAACCGCAGTTTATGTGAAACGTTAGCAACAAATAGTAAACAATTGGCGATTTTGGACGCAGATGAAGTGATTGCACGGGAAGTGTTGAAATTGGCAGAAAGTAAGTGACATTTTAAATAAGACAGCTGAAGGCGAATGAACATTGATAACATCAGACAGGTTTACCTTATCGGGATCGGCGGTATTGGCATGAGCGCGCTGGCGAGGTATTTTCGTCACCTCGGCTGTTTGGTGGGAGGATACGACAAAACGGAAACGGCGTTGACGAAACAGTTGGTTTCCGAAGGGATTTCCGTTACATATACCGACGATTTTACATCGGTGGATGATTCCTTCCAGATTGCCGACGAACATACGTTGATCATTTATACACCCGCAGTTCCAGCGGAATTGCATATTCTCGATCAATTTCAACAATTGGGACATACCTTATTTAAGCGTTCCCAAGTGCTTGGACTAATTAGCCAAAATCGGTTTACCATTGCCGTAGCTGGAACACACGGAAAAACGACCACTTCTACGCTTGTAGCACACATCTTGACAGACAGCGGTTACGGTTGTTCAGCTTTCTTGGGAGGCATTAGCACCAATTACGCCAGCAATGTGCTTTTTTCTAATAGCGAGGTGGTGGTTGTGGAAGCCGATGAGTACGATCGATCCTTCCTCACGTTATATCCGGATATTGCTGTGGTAACTTCCGCAGATGCCGATCACCTGGATATCTACGGAGATAAAAGTCAGCTGCATGAATCTTTTGCTTTATTTCTGAATCAGTTGCATACAGACGGAACGAGTGTTGTAAAGGAAGGATTGCCGTTTAACGGCAACATACGGTATGCTGCGGGTATCCCGGCCGATGTCTATGCCGATCGGATACATATAAAAAACGGCGAGTTCTTTTTTGACTATGTTTGGCAGGGCGGGAAGCTAACAGATGTACATTTAGGAGTGCCGGGAAAACACAATGTTGAGAACGCGGTTGCTGCCATCGCAGTCGCACAGCAATTGAAAATTCCCGAGGCAAAAATTGTTAAGGCGCTATCGTCATTTTCCGGGGTAAAGCGTCGTTTCGAATACATTGTGAAGACCGACAGGGCGATCTATATTGACGATTATGCCCATCATCCGGAAGAACTGAGGGCATTTCTGTCGGCGGTAAGACAGCTTTATCCGAAGAGAAAACTGACAGTCGTTTTTCAACCTCATTTATACAGCCGCACCCGCGACTTTGTTGACGGATTTGCAGAAGTGCTCGCCAACGTGGATACCCTGTTACTGATGAATATTTACCCAGCAAGGGAATTGCCAATTAAAGGTGTGGATTCAAAAATGTTGCTTGAAAGGATCAACGTGGCGGATAAGCATATCGCTACACCCGATCAGGTAAAGGAATATGTGCGCCAACACAGGCCCGAACTGCTGGTGACGGTTGGGGCAGGTGATATAGACTTATTGGTGGAACCTTTGAAAGTGATTTTGGAAGATGTTTAGACAACTGTCATATCGTTTCAATTGGCGCAATCTGCTGTATGCCGTGATTGGATTACTGGTACTGGCGGCATCGGTATTGCTAATGAGCTTTATCGGCACGAAAAGCAGTGAACAAGGCTGCGCTGGCGTGCGAGTTATCGTATTAGGCAATGAGTCATTTATCGAGCAAAAAGACATTACATCCCTCTTGGTCGAAAAGTACGGCCAACTGGAAGGACGTACGTTGGAATCGATCCCCATTCATGAGATGGAGTCCGATTTACGACAGATTCCGTTTGTTTTTTCGGCCATTGTCACCATTGATATGGACGGGCTGTTAACCGTGCGTGTTAAGCAGCGGGAAGCGGTGGTGCGTGTCATCAACGAAAAAGGAGTGGACTTTTACATCGATATGCAGGGGCATAAAATGCCTGTATCACTCAAATATGTGCCGCATGTGCCGGTTGTAAACGGACACATCAATGAACCCTATAATGGCAGTCTCGACAGCATCGAGAGTCAGCTGGTGAAAGATATATTCAAGACGGCTCAATTTATCAGTGACGACAGTGTTTGGAATAGCCAGGTCGTTCAACTATATGTAAACAAAGAGCAGGATATTGAACTGGTGCCACGGGTAGGTAATCAACAGATTATATTGGGCAATGCGGACTCACTGAACCGTAAGTTCGAAAAGTTGAAAATGTTTTATACCAAGATTGTGCCTAAAACGGGCATTGGAGCATATAAATCAGTTAATCTAAAATTCGCCGGGCAGATCGTTTGCGAACGAAGCGAGAAATTTAAACCCGGAGATTTCATCATTCAGGATTCAATACAACAAAATAGGAGCAACAATACACAATAGCGTTATGAAGACCAAAATGAAAACCGAAAGAGACTCGCCAATCGTTGTGGGACTTGATATTGGTACCACGAAGATATGCGTCACGGTAGGCCGGCGCAGCGGGGCAAAAAAGATTGAAATTCTTGGCGTGGGTAAGGCCGAATCATCGGGGGTAAGTCGAGGCGTAGTGGCCAATATTCAAAAAACTGTAAACAGCATTGCGCAAGCGGTGGAGGAAGCTGGTGGGCAATCCAACGTCGACATCAAGGTTGTCAACGTCGGTATCGCCGGACAACATATTAAAAGTATCCAGCACCGGGGCATTCTGACACGGAAAGACGACAACGAAATCAGCCGATGGGATATTGAACGATTGATTGAAGATATGTATAAACTGGTGTTGCCCCCCGGGGAGGAAATTATCCATGTGCTTCCGCAGGAATTCACCATTGATAACGAACCGGGAATCAAAGATCCCATTGGCATGGCTGGTCGACGGATGGAGGCTAACTTCCACATTATCTCCGGGCATGTGAGCGCCATTAAGAACATCAAGAAATGCATTGACAATGCATCGTTGGAAGTGCAGGATCTTATTCTCGAACCGCTGGCATCCTCCGAAGCGGTTTTGGATGAAGCAGACAAAGATGCGGGGGTCGTGTTGGTAGATATAGGTGGCGGGACGACCGATGTGGCTATTTTCCACGAAGGCATCATCCGCCACACGGCGGTAATTCCCTTGGGGGGAAATATCGTAACCGAGGACATCAAACAAGGATGTGCCGTACTCCGTAACCAGGCTGAGTTACTGAAAATCCGATTTGGTTCGGCGCTGGCAGATGAAAATAAAGAAAACGAAGTGATTTGCGTGCCGGGGCTCCGCGGACGTGAACCGAAGGAAATTTCTGTAAAAAATCTTGCCTACATAATCCAGGCGCGGATGGAAGAAATTATCGAACACGTTTATTACGAAATCAAATCTTCGGGATACGAAAACAAGCTTATCGGAGGAATCGTGATTACCGGAGGTGGAGCCCAATTGAAACACCTCGTTCAGTTGGTTGAATACATCACCGGTATCGATTGCCGGGTGGGATTTCCGAATGAGCATCTTGCCAAAAACGAAGTGCTGCCCAAAAATATTTACGACGAGCTGAAAAGCCCACTCTATGCAACCGGTATCGGGCTACTGATTAAGGGTATCCAAGCGGAAGAAGAACAAGCGGAACTAAATGAAAAGCAAGGTGTTCAGCTGTCGGTTAAAGATATCACGGAAAAAGGATATAAAGAAAAAGGATTTTTTAAGTGGTTTAAAGATATCATTAAAGATGGTAATGAAATTGATGACGAAAGCTACTTGGGTAAAAAATAATTTTCAACAAACGCTGTTTTTTCCACATTATTAACAGTTGTGGAAAACTATTGTGTAAAAAGTGCTAATATTACGCTACGATTGTAGAGTGAAATTGAGTTTTGTATCACGCTCTATTCGAGCAAAATACGATTGAGTTATGTCTTTTAAGTTTGAAATGTTAAAGGAACAATCGGCAATTATTAAGGTAATTGGCGTTGGTGGGGGCGGTGGTAATGCAGTCAACCACATGTATAAACAAGGAATCAGCGGAGTCGACTTTATTGTTTGCAATACAGACGCGCAAGCACTTGAATTGAGTCCCATTCCGAACAAGGTACAGTTGGGAGCCAGCCTTACCGAGGGAATGGGAGCCGGAGCTGACCCTACAGTAGGAGAAAACTCAGCAATTGAGAGCATCGAAGACATCAAACGTATGTTGGGCTCGAATACCAAAATGCTGTTTATCACTGCTGGAATGGGAGGTGGGACCGGTACTGGCGCAAGTCCCGTACTTGCAAAGGCGGCCAGGGAGCTGGGTATTCTTACCGTAGCAATAGTGACCACCCCATTTGCTTTTGAAGGTAAAAGAAGACGTGTTCAAGCGGAAGAAGGGTTGGGAGAACTGAGGAAATATGTGGATTCATACCTCGTTATCTCTAACGACAGACTTCGTGACATTTTTGGTAACCTCACCATGACGGCTGCGTTCGCGATGGCAGACGATATCCTTACCACCGCTGCAAAAGGCATCGCCGAGATCATTACCATTCCCGGTTATGTAAATGTGGATTTTAAAGACGTGCGGACGGTAATGAATGACAGTGGTGTAGCTATTATGGGCAATGCGGTTGCCGAAGGCGACCAACGGGCACTACGGGCGGTAGAAGGAGCACTGGCATCACCGTTGCTAAAGGATAATGAGATCGAAGGAGCGCGTTATATTCTGCTTAATATCACTTCGGGCAAGCAAGAAGTGACCATGGATGAAGTAACGATTATTACAGATTACATTCAAGATAAAGCAGGTCTATCAGCAGATTTAATCTGGGGTAATTGTATCAATGAGTCACTCGAAAACGAATTGTCGGTAACCATCATTGCGACCGGTTTCCAAACATCGGAAGAACGGATAAAAGAAAAGGCAAATGAGCGTATTGAGATTCCGCTCACCCCTGAGGAATCAAAAACACCTTACGTAAAGCCCATCAATCGGTTTGTTCAGAAGGAAGCCGCAGAGGCAGACACGAGCAGCGCGCCGTTGATCAAACCGGAAGAGACAGAACGCAATAAGTCGCAACCTGCTGCGCAGCAAGTCGATTTATTCAACAACCCGGTGTCAAAGCCCCAATTGCGTAATAGTACTCCGGATAAAGATGGAATTATCCGCCATACGTTAGCACCCCAAGAGCCGCAAATCGAAGAAAAAGAGACAGACGACGGCTACGAAGTGAAAACTACGCCATCGGCTTTCCATTTTGAACTTCCTTCGGTGTCCGACGATCAGGTGCCCGAAATTGACGATGTATCGGTCGATAACGATCCTCCTGCTGCAATTCCAGATCCGGCGGTGTCCGCCTACAAAGCTGATGAGCACAAGACCCCCGACTACGTAGAAAAGGAATTGTTAAAAACCAAAGAACGTATTTTGCGCCTGAAGGAATTGAGCATGAAGTTGAAGTCGGCAAACGGTCTCCAGGAATTGGAAACCGAACCCGCTTATCGACGAAAGCAAATGGCATTGGACGATGTGCCCCATTCTTCAGAGTCGCAGGTTTCGAGATTTACGTTGTCCACCGATGAGGGCATCACAGAAATTCGGCCAAACAATTCTTTTTTGCATGATAATGTAGATTAGGTATCCCTGTTACCTATTCGTCAACATAACTGTTTGGTAGAGATTCGGTAGAATTGCACACCAAACAGTTTTTTAGTTTTAAAAAGATATATTTTGTGTAAATTTTATGTAAACAACCCAGGTGCAAGGCGATAGTAGGGGCGCCGTGTGTTGGTAACAGTTGATTTAAAGTTTATCTTTGCAACGATTTTTTTTACAATTAATATTAAAACACGCTTGGACTTATTTGATAAAATCACGAAAAATTTCGGACCGATCGGTCAACATTATGAATGGTCACATGGCTATTTTTCGTTTCCAAAACTGGAAGGAGAAATAGGGCCTCGCATGCTATTCAATGGAAGGGAACACCTGATCTGGAGCTTGAACAACTATCTGGGGCTGGCGAATCATCCAGAAATAAGGGAAGTAGATGCCCAAGCGGCAGCGGATTTCGGATTGGCGTACCCCATGGGAGCCCGGATGATGTCTGGAAATAGCTTGCATCACGAAGAGCTTGAGCAGGATTTGGCCACTTTTGTCGGTAAAGAAGACGCGTTTTTGCTTAATTATGGTTATCAGGGGATGGTATCTATCATCGATGCGCTGTTAGACCGTAACGATGTGGTGGTTTACGATGCAGAGTCGCACGCATGTATTGTAGACGGTGTCCGGTTGCATCTGGGGAAACGGTTTGTCTATAGACACAACGACCTCGAAAGCTGTGAAAAGCAACTGGCCAGGGCCAGCAAATTAGCCAGTGCCAGTGGCGGATCGGTTTTGCTGATCACCGAAGGTGTTTTCGGGATGTCCGGTGCACAGGGGCATCTAAAGAAAATTGCAGCACTGAAAAAGCAATACGGATTCCGTATGTTGGTAGACGATGCGCATGGGTTTGGTACGATGGGGCCTACAGGGGCCGGCACTCACGAAGCTCAAGACTGTATCGCGGATGTAGATATTTATTTCGGAACATTTGCCAAGTCAATGGCTGGAATCGGTGCTTTTGTAGCTTCTACCCGCGAAGTAGTTACCTACTTAAGGTATAACATGCGCTCACAGACATTTGCTAAGTCGTTGCCCATGCCGATGGTGATTGGATTGAAAAAGCGATTTGAGTTATTGAAAAGCAGTCCCGAGCTAAGGGGGAAACTGTGGAATATAGCCCTGGCTTTGCAAAGTGGCTTGCGCGAACGAGGATTTGATATCGGAGCAACAAACACCATGGTGACACCTGTATTCCTTAAAGGCGATCTTAATGAAGCTACGGCCTTGACACGCGATCTGAGGGAAACACACGGTGTATTTTGTTCCATCGTTGTGTATCCAGTGATACCCAAAGGACTTATTGAACTGAGGCTTATACCTACGGCCGTCCATACAGAGGAAGATGTTGCTTATACCCTGGATGCCTTTACAGCCATTAGCGAGAAGCTGAATGCAGGCTATTATAGACAAGCGGTTTCTTTACAATCGGAATGAAATTGAGTATATTTTTATAAAAAAGGCCAATAAGCGATTATTTTAAGCTTTTTGGCCTTTTTTGTTTTTGTGGAGCTATTTTTGTATTATCTACTTGATTTTCAGTGTGATAGTTGCTTAGAAGACGGTTGTATTCAGCGTGTGTTATGTTGATTGTGGAAAAAAAAGTGCATTTAAAGCCTGTTCTGCGCGTTTTTTTGTTTTTTTTTCCGAAAAAAGATTCTACTTTTAACGCGCTGTAGATTATTAACTTAATTAAATTTAAAACTAAAGGAGTATTTATTATGGCAAGTATTCAAAAATTCAATGAGCTTAAAAGCTTAATCGAGGGGTTAGACGGAGATGCTGACAAATTCTTCAACAAAGGCAACAACGCTGCCGGTACCCGGGTAAGAAAAGGTCTGCAGGACGTGAAGAACCTGGCACAGGCAATCCGTTTGGAGATACAAGACGCAAAGAACGCAAAATAAGCATAATCATTGACGATACGTCAAAGTCTTATTGAGCCCTGGTAACCCCGGGGCTTTTTTTTGTTATCGTCTCCTTTACCATTTCTTCTATTTTTTGTATTATCGCTGCAAAGATGTATACGATGACCAGCAAACGAAACAATCCGATATGGGTAATGAGTTCAGCGTTCGATAAGCTCGGATTGCCTGAACTGATCGAGGCAACACAAGCTATTGGTGCTCAAGGCATCGACTTATGCGTTTTCCGCCGCGACGGGACCCGGCAGGATCATATCGCTACACATTTGGATTATGATTACTTTACGTCGGATACCGCAAAGAAGCTCATCGATGATTTCAATACGGCGGGCTTACGGTTATCGGTAGGTTCTTTCGAAAACCTCATCGGCGGCGATCCTGCTGAGCGTATCAAGAACCAGAATCATTTGCTGAAACTGATCCGGATTGCTCATTTACTGGGCGGTGACGCCAATGACGTGAAAGTAGGGACGTTTGTCGGGTATAATCACGAGCTAGGCGCAGAAGATGGAGGATTCCAGAAGAACCTGGATGAATATCAACGAATTTTTACACCCATTATTTCCTATGCCGAAGACCTTGGGGTGACCGTATTGTATGAAAACTGCCCCATGGAAGGATGGCGCCCTGCCTCGTTTACCACTACGTACAACAATCTGCCGGGCGTGCTGGCAGCTCGCAAGCTCATGTATGCGCTTATTCCTAGTAAAGCACATGGCGAAATCTATGACCCTTCGCACGACGTTTGGCAGCACACTGATCCGGTGGATGTGGTTGCGCAGAGCGATATCTCACGTATCCAACGCATTCATGTGAAAGCCACACGTAATCTCAAAACCCGGGCACGTATCGATTGGGGCGGGATGTATCCCATGCAGTCTGTAGACGCGGATCTGGCTGAAAAGGCAGGTGTCGATGTGCCAAAAAATGATTGGGACCGCCATCATTACGAAGCCATGTTGCCAGGATTTGGAGGGTCGGATAGCATGGATTGGCGGGCATTTGTCGAGCTGCTTTCCAGTAGCGGGTTTACCGGTCCGTATGAAATCGAGAACGAGGCGGGAAATTCAAAAGACACAGGCAATTTGGCAGCCACCATACAGGGGTTCCAAGCAGCCAAAACATTTTTAGCACCTATGCTGTGGGATATGGATACCGAAAAAGGATATCAATATCGCGCTTCCAGCCCATTGTCTCAGCCCAAGCTATCCGATGTGCCAGTAATGACCATCGACAGGCTCTCATAGATTAAACACCGGAATGCAGCCGGAATGTTTCGATCAGTTCAGCAATATTGTCTACCTGTAATTTTTCGAAAATCCGCGTTTTATACGTGCTTACGGTGGAAGTACTGAGATTCAGTGCCTTGGATACTTCCATGATGCCCATGCCCTGTACGAGGTATTTGGCCACATCAACTTCCCGGTTGGAAAGCTTATTCAACGGATTGTCCGCTTTCAAGACAGATTTACCCATCGTGAGGGTATTGTAATACAATTCCCTAACCTCCGGACTCATGTATTTGCCCCGTTGGATCACCGCAAGTATGGCGTCTTTCAGGTCCGCCTTTGACGTGTTTTTGTTCAGGTAACCGGCAGCGCCGGCTTGTAGGTATCGAAGTGCATAGAGCGTTTCGTCATACGAGGAAAATACCAATATTTTAATGTTGGGCTGCACCATTAATACTTTCTCGACCATTTTGATATTATTGCCGCCCGGCATGTTAATGTCAAGGAGCAATAGGTCATATTGCCGTTCCGATAACAAATTGATCATTTCGTCGAAATCTTCGGCCTGGGTTACCTTGGCTAGCGGCAACGCCTCTTTTACGACGATTGATGTGCCCAGCCTAACGATGCCGTGATCATCTGCTATCAGTATCTCTGTCATGTGCAAGTAATGTTTGTCTTAGATGGCACCACCCATATCTGTAGCGCTTGGTTATTCATAAGCAGTGAATGTAACCATTCACATTGTTGCAAATATAGGGTAAAATATATTTGTATTAACCTTTTAGGTTAAATTTAGCGGGCTGGTAATAAAAATATGTTCTAAACGGTTAATTTGAAAAAAAATTTGATTAAACGCCAAAAATGTCCACCTTCGGGTTGAGAAAATAATTAATTAACAAATTAACCTTATTGTTTATGGGATTTTTAAAGGAGTTTAAGGAATTTGCCATGCGTGGAAGCGTGGTCGATCTCGCCGTGGGTGTGGTCATCGGCGGAGCCTTCGGCAAAATCGTTACCTCATTGGTAGATGACATCATCATGCCTCCTATCGGATATCTGACCGGAGGGATCGATTTCTCGCAGATGCGGTATGTTATTCAGCCCGGAAATGAGGCTAGTGGTACGGCCGAGGTAGCAATAACTTACGGTAATTTCATCAACGTTGTGATCCAGTTTATCATTGTCGCCTTTTGTATTTTCTTGGTGATTAAAGGGATCAATGCACTTAAGCGCAAAGAGGAAGAAGTTCCAGCTGCACCACCGGCACCTTCCAATGAGGAAGTGTTGCTGACGGAAATCAGGGACCTACTCAGAACAAAACAGTAATGAACACCATACGGCGCCGCAAGGCGCCTTTTTTAGTAAAATGTTTTGGTTGCGTCAGGGTCGGTGAGAATGATAAATCGTGCTAGGTTACTGAAAGCAGACCAATCTGGATGCGCAAAGGATTCATGTGGGAAACAGGAAATATTGGCTACAACCTTTCGCCGGAGGTAGTTACGTAAATGGGCAACCGTTCCGAGTTGCTCATCGCTGTGAAACCGTCCGTTTATATGAAGAATTTTTTTGACAGCTTTCTTTTTTGCCAGTTTGCTGATCCGATAGGCCATGGTCGCATCCCATAGATTTTGGCTTTGGTATATTTTTAGGTTTCCCATCCCTTCATGACCACCCATCAGGCGTGCGAATTTCTCGAAATAGGCCCCCGACAGCGTGTCTATCGGAAGCGGGGCAAGCAACAACCTGGCAGATTTATCCAGCACGCTGAGACTTTCGAGCCCTTCGCGGGTTACCCGGTTGGTATAACGGCTTGGCGCATTTGCGGCCAATACAGGTATGCCCTGTGCCTTGGCATATTCGACCATCGGGCGGTAGTCTTTATAGTTATTCCACAACACGGCATCTTTCGAAAGGTTACGCTCGGTGATGATATTCGACAAGTACTCATCCAATACCAGTTGGTCATCGCTGACAAACATTTCCATCGAAAGCGCTATTCCGTCGTAGCGCTCATCCATCGCTTTCAGCAGTTCGTATTCCAGTAGATGGGCCACGGAATCGTTATGTTCTTCACCAAAAAACACAACATCCGTAGCCTGCAGTGCATCCGCCAATTGCGGTAACGTGATTTCTTGTTGCGTATGGGTGTCGTAAATGCGATATAACGAACTGTCCACTTGAAAAGAAAGTACCGTTAAAGGCAATAAGCTAATCACGCAGCAGAACATTGATCTGGTCATACTGCGAATATACAGCTTTTCAAACGCTTAGCTCCCTTTGAAAAAATATCAGCGATAAATTTGATATTTATCTGATTAACCCGTACATTTGCGCTCTCATTTTCGAGAGTTATTACTAAAGATATTAAGCGTCATGAAGAGAACATTTCAGCCATCGCTACGGAAAAGAAAGAATAAGCATGGGTTCAGGGAGCGCATGAGCACCGCAAATGGCCGCCGTGTGCTGGCCGCAAGACGGGCGAAAGGCCGCAAACGTCTAACCGTATCGGACGAAAGTCGTCACAAAGCCTAATTTCGCTATTGCCGGTGACTGCTTGCGTCCGGAGCCATCAACCGGTTTCGGATGGGTCATCGATGATGAAAAAGAATACATTTTCAAAAGAAGAACGATTGTGCAGTAAGAGGTTGATCAATAGCCTTTTCCACAAAGGTTCTTCTTTTTTCATTTATCCTTATCGGATCATTTTTCTCCGCGTGGACGAGCTGCAACCTGCTGTCCAGGTATTGCTCTCGGTATCCAAGCGCAGGTTCCGTCATGCAGTGCATCGAAACCTGCTGAAACGACGCATGCGGGAGGCTTATCGCGTTCAGAAAAATGAGCAGCTGTATCCGGCCCTTGAAAATCGGTCTTTCGGATTACTGCTAGCCATACAATACGTGGGAAAGGAAGTGCTTGATTATGCAATTATGTGTAAGCGGATGGCCGACGTGTTGAAAAGATTGGGGGAAGAGACGCAATGAACCCGCTACGATTTGCATGGAAAAAACTGATCCGGCCAGCAGTGGGTGGTATTTTTCTGCTGTTGATCAGGGCATATCAGTTATTAGTATCGCCCATGCTCGGCGCATCCTGCCGGTATACACCTACGTGTTCGCAATACGCTGTGGAAGCTATCCGCAAATATGGCCCCTTTAAAGGCGGATGGCTTGCCGTCAAACGCATAGCCCGCTGTCACCCCTGGGGCGGACACGGGCACGACCCCGTTCCTTAACTCCGCAAAATTCGTTACCTTCGCACTTAGCTATGTCCAACCATCATATCCTTCAGATCGAAACGGCCACCCCAGTATGTTCCGTAGCGTTATCCACCAACGGAGAAACGATAGCATTCCGGGATGTCAACGAGCCCAATATACACGCCTCACGCCTCACTTTACTGATAAGTGAATTGCTCGAAGAGACGGGCCTGGGATTCAAGGACCTCGCAGGCGTAGCTGTTAGTAAAGGTCCAGGATCGTATACGGGATTGCGGATCGGCGTTTCAACGGCCAAGGGATTGTGTTATGCCACAGATTTGCCGCTTATCGGCGTGGATACCTTAGAAGGCATGGTAGCAGGATTTAAGGAGCTTTATCCCGGGGTATGCGCGGGATATGCCCGTCTGTACCCAATGATCGATGCCCGCCGCATGGAAGTGTATCTGGCCATCTATGATCAAACATTGCAGCCGGTTATGCCGGTTTCTGCCGTCGTCATCGACGCGCAATCCTTTAGCACAGAAGAAACTGATCGGAAGATTGTCTTATTTGGCAGTGGTGCAGATAAATTGAAAGGATTGTTCTCCGATAACGATGAGGTACATGTAGTGACCGGTTTTCTGAATTCCGCAAGATTCTTAAGCCACAAAGCCTATCAAGCTTTCTTGGCAGGCGAATTCGTGGATGTAGCTTACTTTGAACCTTACTACCTGAAAGAGTTCGTTACCACGGTACCAAAAAACCTCACAACCAACCCTTTCGCTTAAACCAAAAATAGATTCCAATGGAGAGACCCACCATAAGCAGCATGACAGCAGGATAACCGTAATACCAGGCAAGTTCAGGCATATGCCTGAAATTCATTCCATAAACGCCAACAACGAAGGTTAATGGCATGAAGAATACTGAAAAAATGGTCAGTATACGCATGATTTCATTCGTACGCTGCGAGGCGAGTGAAAAATAGACCGATAGTAGTTGAGCAGTATTCTCCGATAGATTGTCAAAAAAAGTCTGTGTACGTACGTAAAGGTCGCGAAGATCGCGTGTGTACACATCACTCTGCTCTTCCGAGTCGATGTTGTCGACGATTTCGTAAGAAAGCAGCATCACCCGGCGAATCACGTCGATTTTCCGTTTTACAAAGTATAGGCCACGGAGTATTGGAGAGGTTCGTTGGCGTAGAAAAACCCGTTCTTCATAGTAGTCCAGCGACTCGGATAGTTTGAACCCCGGCTTTTCAAACGTGAGGATTGATTCCCGGATCATAGAATTGAGCAGACACATGGTGTTGTTGCATTTGCCGGTATCGATTCGTTTGGTTTTGATCAAGTCAATAAGGTTGCCTTCTGCACGGTGGACGGTGACGATGTAATCGGTGTTAAAGAAGATAGAAATTTTATTGGTCAGCTCCTGTATGGTATCCGCCTCGTGTACGTGGTTGGGGCTGAATACGCGGAAAATAACGAATGTATAATTATCAAACAACTCATACTTGGGCAGGTGGTCGGGTTGCATGCAATCTTTGATGGATGCTTCATGCAATGTGTATTTTCCAGCGACTTCCCGAATTTCATCGTCGGTAGGAGCAGATAAGTCTACCCAGTCGAAGCCGTTTTGTTCTTTAGAAGCCAATAATTGAATCATTGTCAGTCAACGTTAATCGGGCCAAACGCAGGTGGGCCAGATGCCTAATCACCGAATGTCTAAAAAAAACTTGGCTTTTGTGCTATTTTTTCTGATAAAAATCCGTTTTTTGCCCAGTGGAAGCAGAGCCAACAGTTGAAATACATGCCAGTATCAGTAATCAGAAAAGAGAAGATATTTGAACCGGATTCCAGCCGGGTTATTACACGGTTTTTATTTGCAGGCGAGGAACGCGCAAAGCGGTTAATCATGGCGGTAATGGAGCTTCCGGATAGCCAGCAGCGGGAAATACTTGGTCAGGTATTGCGTAAATTTTCAAAGCGCCATCGGAGTATTCAAAGGATATTCGCCAATCATTTCAAGCGTCTGCTGCCCATCCTGGAATTGATGGAAATCGACTATGGCCGATTGCCGGACCATTCGAAACAGCTGATCGGGGCGTATTTCACCATGGAATATTCCATAGAAGCGGCTGCGTTTTTCAATCCTTCCATCATTGAACACCCCGATCAGACTTCGCTTGCGCGCGGTCAGAAGCGTATCATCATCAGTTTCCGGGCAACTGGCGAAGGGCATATTTCATCCATTGTTTTTAGGCAGGGTGTGTTGGAAAATAACATGGATATCGATGTTGAACCTCCCGGCAAGATGCTGGAAGTACCGGAGCACGTAAAAAACCATACGTACCATAAAAAAGCCTTCCTTCGTAAACTGAGGGAAATGTGGAGCGACAGTGGATATCGAAATGACGAAGCGTACGAGATCATCAGCGATCAACTTCATGACACATTTACCTATGAAGAGCTGAAGCAGGCGCTGAAGGAGGTGCAGGTAAAATTGGAACCCCGGCAGGAAAACCTCGCATTCCTGCAAGAAGTCCGTTGGCTGGCCTCTTCCCATTATGAAATGACCTTCTCGGCCGATACTTCGGTATGTGAACGCGTTATCTTTCCGATTGCCGACACAGAAAAGAATGGAATAGAGGATGCCCGGTTTGTCCGGTTTATTGGAGACAAGGGAGCGGTTACGTATTACGCAACCTACACCGCTTACGACGGGATATCCATTCTTCCCAAATTGTTAATGACCAAGGATTTCCGGCACTTTAAAGTGATGCCGCTGCATGGTTACATCGCACAAAACAAAGGCATGGCGTTGTTTCCCCGGAAAATAAACGGCAAGTATGCAATGCTATGCCGGATCGATGGCGTAAATAATTACATCGCCTATTCAGATTCAGTGAATGTATGGCGCGAGGCTAAACTCATTCAAACCCCAAGTCAGCCTTGGGAATTGGTGCAGATGGGCAATTGCGGCTCCCCGCTGGAAACCAAGGCAGGGTGGCTGGTGCTGACCCACGGCGTCGGCCCCATGCGGGAGTATGTACTGGGGGCATCACTGCTGGATTTGGAAAACCCCGAGCGTGAAATCGGTCGGCTCAGACAACCCCTGCTTGCACCTAACCGGAAGGAACGCGAAGGATACGTGCCCAATGTGGTCTATTCCTGCGGTGCCTACATCCACGAGGGGCAGGTAGTTATTCCCTATGCGATGTCGGACTACGCTTCTACGTATGCGGCGGTCGATCTCAATGAATTGCTGGATGCATTGCTCAAAAGTGGCCCATCCTCAATGAGCTAGCACTTGCTTGTACACTTGGATATATTGGTCTACCATTGCATCCTGCGAAAATCGTTCTTTGGCCCATTGGGTGCAGTGCTTTCTGGAAATCGCCGGAAGGTTGTCAAGCAATGGAATGACCTCATCTATATGGGCGGAAAGGAATCCTGTTTTGCCGGGAACGATCAATTCGGACATGGAACCTCGGTTGAACGCAATTACCGGCGTGCCGCACAGCATGGCTTCCGCAACACTTAATCCAAAGGGCTCCTCGAAGGAGATGAGGTGCAGCAATGCGGTTGCATTGCCCAATAACTGGTTGCGATCCGCGGGGCCGACATTGCCAACATATTGGATTTGGCTGCCGTCGAGGTAGGGTGCTACCGCAGTCTCAAAATAACGCTCATCTTGTACGAGCCCCGCAAGGATAAGACGCCTGCTCGAGCGCTTGGCCGCTTCAATGGCCAGGTGTGCCCCTTTTTCCGGATGTATGCGTCCAAAATATAACAGGTAGTCGCTCGGGTGCCCTACGTACTCGAACTGCGAAGTATCAATGCCATTGTATACCGTGGCCAGGTAAGTTAATTCCGGAGACCGATCTGCATTGCTGATGGAGACGTAAGAACACGTGTCATTGTATTTTCTGTAAACCGGGATGATCTTGGGCGACGAAAAACCATGGATTGTCGTCACCATGGGAGTGGGGATCAATCGTGAGAAGGAAAGCGGAAGAAAGTCGAAATGATTATGGATGATGTCAAACTCATGTGCGCTTTCCATTACCTGGCTGATGTGCAGGCATTCCTCCACTTTCGGATCCAAACCTAGGTCTTCCGCATATCCACGGGGAGTGCTGTATCGGAGATGTGCCCCGGTGAGGGAGTTTGCCGTGGCAAATAGCGTTACATCGAATCCACGTTTGATCAATCCTTCAGTGAGCGTAGACGCTACCTGCTCCCAGGGCCCGTATTTACGAGGTGGCGTGCGCCACGCTATAGGAGCTAGTATCGCTATTCTCATCGTCTTCTTTTTCATCAGAAAATAATCTACCATTAGCGGCCTAATGGAACCTGCATTTTCATCGCCTTTCGAATCAGGCGTTGACATGGCAGGTTTCGTTTCGTAATAGATGGTTGGCAGATTTTTCAAAAGTTTGCTGTACAGCAAGGTGCGAGATCAAGTAGGCAAGCGTGCTCTCTGCACCCTGGTTGCGGTTTACGCCATCTCGCTCCAGTCCATCGCCGCATCCCCCGGTCTCAGCGTCATAAAGGCTCATCCGTAGGTCGTTCTCGCCCAGAAACCACATAAAAGCGGTTTGGACCGACCGCAGGTAATGGGGATCTCCTGTATTGGTATAAACTTCGAGAAATAGCAGGACCGTTGCCATGGCATCAACGGGTTGCTGGTCAAACTGGGAGATCATCCCGTCCCGTTTGAACCAACCTTCGTTTCCCACCAAACTCAAGTGACCTCGGCTCATGGTGTGTTTCTCAAGAAAAGCCATGCTTTCAAACCCCACTTGGCGGAACAATGCGTTGTTCAGCAGTTCGCCTGCCCGCAGCATCGCAAGCGGCAATAGCGCGTTGTCATAGGCCAGGAGCGATTCAAACCAGTGCCAGTCGTCGTGGCGGTGTGCTTCGTATTCCCGAAGAAGCCGATGCGCAAGCCGGTGCGTCAATTCCATCATGCCGTCGTCCGTAGAATGGCTTTTAAGGTAGTGGTATAATCCGAAAATGGTATTAGCAATGCTGCGGATGGATTGCAACCGCTCAAATTGGGGAACCGCCTTGAAGAACATCTGGTGGGCCACCCGGAAATAGGCATCTTTGGGCGCTTGAGCCAGGGTATAGCCGATTGCCCAGATTGCCCGGCCAAACGCGTCCTCCGACCCGACGTCGTCTAAGAATTTACGGTCGAAGCTCATGAAATTCCGGAAGGTGCCGTCTTCATTCTGTGCATAGTGGATATAGGCCAGATACGTCGGGATGTAATGCAATGCCGTTTCGTCTTTCATCCTTCGATACGCCATCAATGCCATTAACAGCGCTCGCGCATTGTCATCCAGACAATACCCTTCATGATAGTTGGGGATGCCGTAGGTTGCATGTTGGAAAATACCCGTGCGATCGGTAAGTCGGGCTACATGATCAAGTCGCCAGGGAGGTAACATACTGCGGTCAACTAAGGAATTCTTCATCGGTGAAATCTTTATCTTTTTGGCTATGGTAAACTTACTTGTTATTGTAAAACCTATAAGAACCCAATTAGTTTGGATGGCCCGGTTTTTCCTGCTGCAGTACCCCATAAAAAAAGCCGCCTGGAGGGCGGCCTTTGAAAATTCAGTCATGAATCTCGCGGACTCATACAGATTAGTTGGTGTTTCGTGGCGAATCTACTTTTTTTCTTTAGCGTATTCCGAATTCAACGCAGCGAGCACCTCATCGGTGATTTCCAAACTCTCATCTGCATACAATACCGCGGGATTGGATGTCGAGTAGGTCAATACCAATTTGTATCCATTTTCCTTGGCGTGCTTTTTCAAATATTCGGTGATTCTGGAATAGAGTTTTTCGTTTTCAGAAGCTTCTTCCTGGGCAAACGATGCGCTGGCATTCTGATTGTGGCGTGCCAATTCATCCTGTTTACGCGCCAGCCGCTCTTCGGTGCTTTGCCGGTCGGCTGCGCTCATGGTCGGCGCCTTCTGTTGGTAGTCGGCCACCTCGCGTTGGAACGCGTTGCTCCGCGACTGAAGGTCAGCCTGTGCTTTCTTCGCCTTTTCCTCCAGTTTTACCCGTATATCTTTGAAATATTCGTATTTTTCAAGTAGCGTATCCGCGTTTACATAGACGATTTTTTCAATATTTGCTTGGGTGGAGTCGCCACCGACGGTGGCAGCAGTAGGCTTCGTTCCTTGGTTGTTGCAGGACGCCACAGCAGCTGCCAGCAACACACATATCCCTGCCTTTGCGAAAAAGGCGAATGCATTGTTCATGGTTTTTGTGATCATTTTTCTCATACAAAGCGCAAACCTACTATAAAAATCCCAATTTTCCGCACTAAAAATTACGAAAGATTGACGAAACACCGTTGATACGGAAACGGCTGATAGCTGCCGATTTTCCGATACATGGTTCTTTGCCCGCTGTCTGTGGCAAGTCTTCGGTAATCCGCTGATTCATGTTATCCGTGTACGTAATGGCGTGCCAAATCTATTTCATTTCTCCGACAAATTTTGTATCTTTGGGCACCGAATTTAACAACAGTAATGAGCGAAGAAAACAAGAATAAATCAACCTATACAGCAGATAACATACAGGTATTGGAGGGATTGGAGGCCGTTCGCAAACGGCCTTCCATGTATATCGGTGATACCGGGGTCAAGGGATTACATCACTTGGTATATGAAGTGGTGGATAATTCAATCGACGAGGCGGTTGCCGGTTACTGCGACGATATCCAGGTTATTATTCACAAAGACAACGCAATTACCGTAGAAGATAACGGTCGGGGTATCCCTACCGGCATCAATAAGAAAGAAAACAAGTCGGCGCTGGAGCTTGTAATGACCGTACTCCACGCAGGCGGCAAATTTGACAAAGACACGTATAAAGTTTCCGGCGGTTTGCACGGTGTGGGGGTATCCTGCGTCAACGCGCTGTCTACGGTACTGATAGCAGAAGTGCACAACGAGGGAAAGGTGTTCATGCAGGAATACCGCCAGGGAAAACCGCAATACGATGTGAAGGCGGTAGGAGAGAGTAGTCGCACCGGTACCAAGGTGACGTTTCACCCCGATCCGGAAATTTTTACCACAACCACCGTTTATAACTACGACACCTTGGCCAGCCGCCTCCGGGAATTGGCTTTCCTTAACAAAGGAATACGGCTCACACTCACAGACGAGCGGGAGGAGCAGGCAGATGGGGCGCTGTTGAGTGACGTGTTCTTTTCAGAAGGGGGGCTAAAGGAGTTTGTCAAATACCTCGACGGTACCCGCCAACCGCTCATTCCCGAGCCCATACACGTGGAAGGCATCAAACAGGGAATTCCCGTTGAACTGGCGTTGCAATATAACGACACGTACTCCGAGAATGTGCACTCATACGTAAACAATATTAACACCATCGAAGGCGGTACACACGTAGCCGGTTTCCGTAGGGGGTTGACCCGCACGCTGAAAGCGTATGCAGATAAATCGGGTTTGCTTAAGAATATGAAAGTCGAGATCACGGGCGACGACTTCCGCGAGGGGCTTACCGCAGTGATTTCGGTTAAGGTAGCTGAACCGCAATTCGAAGGCCAGACCAAGACTAAGCTGGGAAATAACGAAGTGATGGGTGCCGTGGATATGGCTGTCGGCGAAATCCTTTCCAATTACCTCGAAGAAAACCCGAAGGAGGCCAAAACCATCGTGCAGAAAGTGATCATCGCTGCGCAGGCGCGGGCGGCGGCACGGAAAGCCCGTGACATGGTGCAACGCAAAAATGTGATGGGCGGAAGCGGTTTGCCCGGAAAATTGGCTGACTGCTCCAACAACGATCCAACCAAATGCGAAATATACTTGGTGGAAGGGGACTCGGCCGGTGGCACGGCCAAGCAGGGCCGTGATCGCGAGTTTCAAGCCATACTGCCGCTTCGTGGTAAAATCCTCAACGTAGAAAAAGCCATGGAGCACAAAATCTACGAAAATGAGGAAATAAAAAATATGTTTACAGCCCTCGGCGTAAGTATCGGTACCGAAGACGACGCCAAGGCATTGAACCTCGATAAACTGCGCTACCACCGGGTGATCATCATGACAGACGCCGATGTGGACGGGTCCCACATTACGACGCTGATTCTTACGTTCTATTTCCGGTATATGAAGGAACTCATTGAAAATGGATATGTGTACATCGCTACACCTCCCTTATATTTAGTTAAGAAAGGGAAGGAGCAGCAGTATGCATGGAACGACGACCAACGGGATGCAGCGATACAACGGCTCAAAGGGGCGGGCAAGGAGGACAGCGTGCACGTACAGCGTTATAAAGGTCTCGGTGAAATGAACGCCGAACAACTTTGGGATACCACGATGAATCCAGAAACCCGAACACTCCGTCAGGTAACCATTGAGAATGCAGCTGAATGTGATCGCATCTTCTCCATGCTCATGGGCGATGAAGTGGCGCCGAGGCGTGAATTTATCGAGCGAAACGCCAAATACGCAAAGATTGATACTTAATAGCTATCAACTGTCAACTATCGGCCGTCTGCCAATAACGACTGCCGATAACTGATAGTTGACTACCGAAAGTCGATCACCCCACGGCAGGTAACTGCCGGTTAAAAAGGTATTTCTTCTTGTATTCCAGCGGAGTCATATCAGTCACTTTCTTAAAGTGACGATAGAAGTTTGATACATTGTTGAATCCGCATTCAAAGCAGATAACTTCTGTGGGCAAGATATCCTCCACCAAAAGTCTGCACGCGTGGCTGATGCGTATTTCTATAAGGAAATCATAAAACGTTTTTTTGGTCATCAGCTTGAAATAACGACAAAATGAAGTAACACTGAGGTTGGCAATCGAAGCAATTTCCTCCAGGCTAATTTCCTTTTTATAATTACTCAACGTATAGGTGCAGACCTTGTTAATACGTACCGCATCGATTTCATTGGATTTATAAAATGCATGAGCTGAAGCCATCGGCGTGTACTCTTCCGATTCCGCGATGGTTTTAAGAATGGACAGGAGGATGATCAATCGTTCCATGTCGGTAGCAACCGTAGCCTTATGCATCAGATCGACTAGCTTATCCCGGCTCCTCCCGTTGAATTTCATCCCTTTACGCGCCTTCTCAAATAATTTGGGAATGAGGTACGTTTCCGGTAAGTTCAGGAAATCCCGGCCCAGGCAGTCGGGAAGAAAATGGATGACAATTGCCTCCACTTTGCGGTCCGGATGGTTTTGATAGTACTCTTCATTGCATTGCCACATATGTGGAAGATTACTGCCCAGCAGCAATACTTCGCCCTCCGAAAAGTTGCCGATATTATCACCGATGAAACGTACACCTTTACCCCGAATAACGTGGTGAAGCTCCAATTCCGGATGGTAATGCCACAGCGATCCAAAGTTTGGCTGCACGTCGTGCCGTGCACTGAATGACGATTGAATCTGAGTCGGTACCTTATGAAAAAGCGGTTTCATAGTTCATAATCATTGTTTTTCCTTTTCTTTCGGCCGGAAAAGGAAGGGTTTATAATTCGTTTGACTCCTCACATGGAATATTTTATTCCCATCGTGAGTACTAAATTATGTAATAGAAAACCGATCTCCAAAGAAATGATAAGATTGTACAATAAGAAGGCAATAAGTTCCAATAATCACCCATCCTTTCACTACATTTTTGTACCGTGCCGATGAGCAAATTTCGGCCACCACTTTTTGTAAACCAATAGACCATGGATAATATCGATAGTAAAAAAGAAATTTGGCTGGTGGCAAGCGGTGATTTGCGACTGGCAGCCAACCAGTTGTGTTGGCAGGCGCAGGAAGCGATGGAGGCGCAGTTGGCCGCAGCGGTAGCAAGGCAGGGCTGGCATCTCAAACGGGCACACGCCTACGACGCTGTGAAACAGCATGGGTTTATTGACTCCCAGCGGATGGGCATTGACGTATTTAAAAATATTCCGCCCGATGCCCCGCTGATTGTCGCCGAAAGTGTGTGGCAGTATACACACCATGTGCTGGCCGGCCTTACCACGCACCGGGGGCCTGTCCTTACGGTGGCCAACTGGAGCGGCCAGTGGCCCGGTTTGGTAGGTATGCTTAATCTGAATGGTTCGCTTATCAAGGCCAATGTATCTTATAGTACCCTATGGAGTGTGGATTTCACCGACGACTTCTTTAACAATGGCCTCTGCGAATGGTTGGAAAAAGGCTCGATCAAGCATGACCTTCGGCATGTGAAACCTTTTGAGCTGGTGAAGATTCCGACTGCCGATGAAGATGCCGGCCGTTCTTTTGCGCGTCGACTCCGTACGGCGAAAGCGATCATGGGCGTTTTCGACGAGGGTTGCATGGGCATGTACAATGCCATTGTGCCCGACGACTTGCTTCATGCCACCGGCCTGTTTAAAGAGCGGCTCAGCCAATCGGCACTCTATGCCCGGATACGCACGGTCGACGATACCGAAGCGGAGGCCGTATTGCAATGGTTGATAGATCGAGGAATGACATTTAAATGGGGTGAAGACGAGGAAACCGAACTCACCCGAAGGCAAACCGTCGATCAGTGCAAAATGTACATTGCCGCTGTACGCATTGCGGCTGAGTTTGGGTGCGATACCATCGGCATCCAATATCAGCAGGGGCTGAAAGATCTGACCGTAGCCAGCGACCTCGTGGAAGGGCTGCTCAATAATCAGGAGCGGCCGCCCGTCTATTCGGAAAACGGAGCGGAGCTTTTTGCCGGAGAAGCAATTCCCCATTTCAACGAAGTGGATGAATGTGCAGGCATCGACGCACTGGTAACATACCGGCTGTGGAGAGAACTGGGAATGAGCGGTGAGAATACCCTGCACGATATCCGCTGGGGCGAACACTATACGGATGGTGACATCGATGATTTTGTGTGGGTATTCCTGATATCTGGAGCGGTACCTGCGTCCCATTTTGAAGAGGGCTATGCATCGGCAAGCAGCTGGCGGCAATCACCTATGTATTTCCGGCTCGGAGGGGGCACGCTACGTGGGGTAAGCAAGCCGGGGCCAATCGTCTGGAGCCGTATCTACGTAAAAGACGGGCGGCTGCAGGCCGATCTCGGCGTAGGCAGGGCGGTAAGCCTACCGGAAGCGGAAACGCAACGGCGGTGGCAGTCGACCTCACCGGAATGGCCCATCATGCATGCGGTGCTTCATGGCGTTGATCGCGATCAACTGATGGCACGTCATGCCGCCAACCACATACACGTGGTGTATGCGCCCGACGAGCAGGCCGCTCACCAAGCCTGCCGCGTCAAGGCTGCTGCACTGGATGAGCTCGGGATCAACGTACATTTCTGTGGCGATGTAAACTGTTCAGGCGAATGAGCAAGGCGGGTGAAAATTGGGTGATCGGACTGGATTTTGGTACCGATTCCGTACGTGCGTTGTTGGTAGATGCCGCCACAGGTGAGGAACAAAAGAGCGCGGTACGTAGCTATCCCCGCTGGAACGACGGACTTTATTGCAATAGCCGGCTGTCACAGTTCCGGCAGCATCCATTAGACCACATCGAGGCGATGGAAGCTGCTATCCGGGAAGTGCTGTCCGGCATTCCGGGCGATACAGTGAGCCGTATTCGCGGGTTATCTGTCGATACGACTGGCTCTACACCCGTTGCGGTAGACCGCAACGGCACACCGTTGGCCTTGCATCCCGAATTTGCGGAAAACCCGAATGCGATGTTCATTCTATGGAAAGACCATACGGCCATTGCCGAAGCCGACGAAATCAATCAGCTCGCGCATCGGTGGGAAACCGATTACACGATGTACTCCGGAGGTAGCTATTCGTCGGAATGGTTTTGGGCCAAAATGCTGCATATCTTCCGTACCGATCCCGAAGTGGCCCAGCACGCTTATTCTTGGATGGAACATTGCGATTGGATACCTCATCTGCTTTGTGGCCACGATGATGTATTAACCATGAAGCGCGGCCGATGTGCGGCGGGCCATAAGGCCCTATGGCACGAAGACTTCGGAGGGCTTCCCTCAGAAGCATTTCTTACGGCATTGGATCCCTGCCTGAAAGATATCCGTAGCCGACTGTACCAGCAAACTTATACCTCAGATATCGCCGTTGGTACGATATCGCCCGAATGGGCCAAGCGCACCGGACTGCCCGAGGACGTCGTTGTCGGTGTAGGTGCAATCGATGCGCACATGGGAGCCGTGGGTGCCGCCATCCGTCCATATTCACTGGTGAAAGTCGTCGGTACCTCAACCTGCGACATGCTGGTGGCACCCGTTGAAAGGCAGGTCAACTCATTGGTAAACGGAATCTGCGGCCAGGTTGATGGTTCTATTGTGCCCGGAATGCTCGGGTTTGAAGCGGGACAATCTGCCTTTGGCGACTTATACCAGTGGTTTGCCCGTTTGGTGACTTATCCCGTCACCACATTGCTTAGCGACTCGCTTAATCAAGAAGAACAACATGGACTCGTCAGTCGCATTTTGGCAACCTTGAACCGAGAGGCCGAAGCACTTCCGGTAACCGACGTAGACGAAGTGGCGCTCGACTGGATCAATGGGCGGCGTACGCCCGATGTCAATCCGGCACTGAACGGCTGGCTCACTGGCATTACCTTGGGAACGGATGCGCCACGTTTATTCAAGGCACTGGTGGAAGCTACAGCATTCGGCTCAAAAGCCATCGTCGATCGTTTTGAGGCAGAAGGTATACCCGTGCGCGAAATCATTGCCACCGGGGGCATTGCAAAAAAATCACCGTATGTGATGCAGGTATTAGCCGACGTGCTGGGACGGCCCATCAGGACCGTAAAAACCGAACAATCCTGCGCTTTGGGGGCGGCGATGTATGCCGCGGTGGTGGCAGGTGTACATCCCTCCATCGATGCCGCTCAGGAAGCCATGTCTTCCGGATTTGAACACGAATTTCGGCCACGCCCGGATCGTGTGGCTGTATATGCAACGCTCTATCAACGCTATCAAACGCTAGGAAGCCTCCAAGAAAAGGCAACATCCTATAGGCAGCCGCAAAAATAGTAGAATGAATTATCTTCCCGAGCGATTATATTTGTTTCCATGAAGAACCTTCCCCTTATTGATATTGCCGTCATTATTGCGTACCTGCTAGCCATGGTGCTGGTTGGCGTGTGGTTTTCACGGAAAAACAAAAGTGCTGATCAATTTACCAAGGCCTCAGGGATGATTCCCGGATGGGCAGTGGGGATATCGTTGTATGCGACGTTTCTCAGTAGTAACACGTTTCTCGGTGTTCCAGGTAAGGCATTTGGTAGTAACTGGAATTCCTTGGTCTTTAGTCTGTCAATGCCCTTGGCCGCTTGGGTGGCCGTGAAATATTTTGTACCGTTTTATCGCACAGCAGGTGGGGTGTCTGCATATACCCATTTGGAACACCGCTTCGGGCCGTGGGCACGTACATATGCAATGGTCTGTTTTCTGTTGACGCAACTTGCGCGCATGGGATCCATTTTTTTTGGAATCGCCCTGAGTCTGCAGGCGCTAACGGGTTACGACATGACGACTATTATGGTAGTAACGGGTATATGCATCGTTGTTTATACGGTACTCGGCGGCATGGAAGCCGTTATTTGGACTGAGGTCGCTCAGGGAATTTTACTAACTTTTGGTGGTTTATTGATTCTATACCTAATCCTTGCCAACGTAGCGGGCGGTGCAGCCGCGGTTCTCGATATCGGGATGGCCGACCAGAAATTCAGTTTAGGCAGTTTTGCCCCGGATTTTGTCGGGTCCTCCTTTTGGGTGATATTACTTTATGGTTTCTTCATCAACCTGAATAACTTCGGAATGGACCAGAATTATGTGCAACGGTATCATACAGCACCTTCAGCCAAGGAAGCTGCAAAATCTGTATGGCTCTGCGTGAAGCTGTATATTCCCATCTCCCTGTTGTTTTTTGTCATCGGCACGGGCTTATATGCTTATTATGATCAACATCCGGAATTAACCGAAACCATCCGATTGCAGGCCGCAGCGGAACGTTTGCCCGTAGGTACGTCTTCCGACGAGATACAGCGGTTTGCATCTACCTTGGTGCCTGCGGACTATGGAGATAAGATTATGCCTCATTTTATGGTTAATATGATACCTGTGGGGTTGCTTGGGCTTGTTATTTCTGCAATTATGGCCGCGGCTATGAGCACCATCAGTTCCGGTATGAATGCTTCCGCTACCGTATTTACCGAGGATATTTATAGGCGATATATACGCCCGGATAGCTCCGGCTCGCAAACGTTACGCGTCTTGTTTGTCGCCACGGCTGTGTTTGGAGTGTTAGGTATCATTACCGGGATAAGTATGATCGGCGTAAAAAGTATTTTGGATGTTTGGTGGGAACTTTCCGGGATCTTCGCCGGCGGCATGCTGGGTTTATTCCTATTAGGGATCATCAGTAAACACGCCCGCAACAGCGATGCAATTATTGCCGTGATCGCGGGAGTATTGGCGATCCTGTGGATGACGTTTTCGTATCTGATACCCGAGCAATACGATTACCTGAAATACCCCTTGCACGCGAATATGATTATTGTGGTGGGTACGTTGGTGATCTCGCTGGTGGGAGCAGGACTGGCTAGGGTTCGGCGCTTTAGGGATTAATCTTCCATTCTTGCTTCGATGTCCATTCGTTGGTATGAAGTAGAACGTTTATTTTTTCTTTTTCGCCATTTTTTCTTTAAATCGTTGGATGTCTTTCAGGATGTTGTTAGTGTTGTTGCCGAACTCAGCAATGTAGCTGGTCGAGATAGCAAAACCCGCTTTTTTTCCCAGGACAGCCATCTCGTCTGTCACGTGGAATGCTTCCAGTATGATGGTGGGATAAAATGCTTTGTCCGTTATCTGTACCCGTCGCCCCGCCCAGTTGGCAGAGAGGTAGCGTAAAGAAAATGTAACGATAACAATGGCACCTTTGGGCAATCGCCGGCTGCTTGACCAATTAATTTCCGCTTGTTGGTCGATGTTTTTGAAATCGAACACCTCTTTGTCAATGATCCGGGCGTATTCCTCAAGGAAGTGAAAAGCAGTGATGGCGATCAGAAAGCTGGGATGGTACCGCACGTAACCCGGTGGATAGTGGATGTCCTTCATTACATTGAAAGAGGGGAGGCTAAATTCGAATCGGCCATTGGGACCTACACTGAAACTTGGCCGCACCGCAACCAGCTTTTCGAATGGTGCAGCCGTGTTAAACGAAAAGCCTTTCAATGGGTCCAGATTGACGTCGTGTAGATTCCGGTCGCCGATATCCCTTTCCGAGGCACGGATGCAGGCTGCCACAGCAGCTGTTAACCTGGCCGCCATTTTGCCGTCAGCTTCCTCATATAAGCCGCTGAAGAAATTACGGAATACTTTTGCCTGTGCACTAGCCAATCCGAATTCCAGGGCGTTCAGCTTAGTGGCATAGGTTTGCTTTACACGGGCCGGGGCGATTTGCAAAACCTGTTTATCGCCCAATTCCCGATAGACGATGTTATTGATTTTACCTCGGATTTTTCCGTTTTTGTCTTGTGTTGCCATAACGTAGATTTTGTTTTTTTGTTTGAAATTCGTAGTTTAGCTAGCTCGTTTAGCCTGATCGTCTTATTTTTTCGCTTCGCTCCCTACCGTATTCGTAATCGGACTATATCTGGTCAGTACCTTCTTCGTCATGAATTAAAAGAGAAGCTGTGGTGTATCCGTGATGAGTCCAGGTATTTGCAGTAAAAAGTCGGACTCACCTCGGACTCATGTCGGACTCACCTTGGATTCACTCCGAAGAAAGTAGCAAGAAAGTACCTGCATGGTATATAGCTAAACATGAATAATATCACTGCTGATTTTTAGTTGTTCTTTAGTTGGTCGATCAAATATAGCCAGCCGATTTGAGAAAAGCAAATATCATTGATAACTTTATCCCCGATTGCATGATCCATAGTCATTCAGATCGTCGATGTTAAATAAACGTGTTTTTTTGCTTCTATGTGTCATCGGTATCGCCGTGAATGGAATCGGTCTTTTTACCGGCGTAATGATGATTGATGGCGCACTTTATGCGCTTATCGCAAAAAACATGGTATTAAATGCTAATTTTGAGTTTCTCACCCTTCATGGTTTTGATTGGCTGGATAAACCGCATTTCCCTTTTTGGTGTACGGCTTTAAGCTATCGGGTGTTTGGTATCACGGATTTTGCCTACAAGCTACCCGCATTTATTTTTTGGCTTATCGGGTTATGGTATACCTATCTGCTCGCCCGCAGGTTGCATGGCAGGAACGTGGCGCGCATAGCTGTGCTGATTTACCTCAGTGCCTTACATTTGCTATTATGCAATTCAGCCGTGAATGCCGAGCCGTACCTGACGGGAATGATCGTTGCCGCAATCTATCATTTTTACCGTACCTACCGTGGCAACGCATTCAGCCAGCTCCTGATGGGCACATTGTGGACAGCTATGGCGGTGATGACCAAAGGGATTTTTGTGTTGATTATTATCGGCAGTGGTTTCATGGTTCTGTGGCTCGTCCGGAAAGAATGGCGGCAGTTCCTCAACTATCGATGGTACCTGGCCGTGGCGCTGCTGTTGGTCTTTATCCTGCCGGAACTGTATTGCCTATACTATCAGTTTGATGTCAGGCCAATGGCAGAAGTATTCGGACGGACTCACGTGTCCGGTATCCGTTTCTTTTTTTGGGACAGTCAGTTCGGCCGCTTCTTTAATTCGGGGCCCATAACGGGCCACGGCGACCCTTTTTTTTACCTGCATACCCTGCTATGGGCGTTTCTGCCAGGGTCGCTGTTAGTGCCCTTTGCCGTCTATTTTTCCGTTGCCAAAAGAAAGCCGGCAATCGGGCATCCATTGTTGTGGGGCAGTATACTGATTACCCTTTTGCTGTTTTCCGCATCGCAATTCCAGCTGCCGCACTACCTCAACGCACTCTTTCCACTGATGAGTATCTGGGTGGCCCAGCTCCTGGCTGGTATGGACCGATTGGCGCTGAACGGTGTCATACACCGCGTACAATGGTATTCGGGCTTGTTAATCGTGATCCTGCTATGCACGTTGGTCTTCCTGTTCCACGATGACAACTGGTGGATGTTTGCGATCGGTATTGCAGGGGTGGGAGGAGCGACGTTGGTTTATGGGCGTCGGATTTCAGCAAATCATACACTTTTTGTAAGCTATGCGGTGGGCCTGTTAATTGGAATCTTTTATGGGGCATACCTGTATCCGGGACTGTTAAGCTACCAAAGCGGTGATCAGATGGGGCGTTTCATCAATGCTAATCTTACAGGCGAAAGTCATCCGGACCGTATCTATGTGCTCGACCAAGAAATAGAAAATTTTACGCTCGGTTTCCGGTGTGAAATGCCATTACGAGCCATTCGCTCCGGTGAGCAATGGGAAACCCTAAACGACGGCAGCCTGCTTGCCGTAAGCACGGAGCGGCTGAACGAAATACCGCGTGACTACGAGGTGGAGCCGGTAGCTTCTTTTGTGGGTTACCGTGTCAGCCGCTTGACACCAGAATTCTTTTATTACCGAACCCGCGATGCGCAACTCAGTAAATTCCAGTTAGTGCGGCTAAAAAAGCGCTAACATCCTATAATACCCAGCCAATTTGCTATAGAAGCGGAATGGTTTAATAAGATATCTTTGGGTGTATCAATTATAAGTTAAACAGTTACCTTTATAGCAAATGAGCGAGAAAAGCCGAGAATATATTCCCCTATTCAACGATCAAAAAATAGTTGCGTATTGTTTTATTATAGTAAGTTGTCTTTTTTCGGCAGTTAGCACCGGTTTTTCGCAAGTCGCTGGTCCGGAACGGACGGATTCCGTGCCAAGGCGTATCATCTTAAATGTAACCGAAGATTTAACTTCTTCGGTAGCAATTAATTGGCAAACGGCCGATCAGGTTAAGGAAAGCTTTGCAGAAATCGCAATCGCCGATGCGGATCCCCGGTTTGTGGATAAGGCGATCCGGAAAAAGGCAGAAACCGAATTTGTGAGTTTGGGAGATACCGTTTCTTCCAATTATCATTCACTGACATTTGATGGCCTCATTCCCAATACAAAATATGCGTATCGCGTCGGTCAGGGGAAACATTGGAGTGAATGGTTTCATTTTGTGACGGCCAGTGATAAGCAGACGGATACGTTTCAGTTTATTTATTTCGGAGATGTGCAGGTAAATATCCGGTCGCTTTGGTCGCGGGTTATACGAGAAGCGTTTGCTAAAGCGCCGAATGCCAGGCTGCAGCTTTACGCCGGTGATATCATCAACCGCGCAAATCGGGATGAAGAATGGGAAGACTGGTTTGAAGCAGGAGGATTTATACACAGTATGATACCCGGCCTTCCTTCGCCTGGCAATCACGACCACTTTAACCTGCCGAACGGGGAAAGGGCGGCATCGGTCTTTTGGAGGCCGCAGTTTAACTTGCCGTTAAATGGTCCCAAAGGATTGGAGGAAACGTGTTATTTTGTCGATGTGCAGGGCGTGAGATTTATATCCCTTAATTCGGACCAGGCGGAAGAATCGGATCGGTATCTGGAGGCCCAACGCGTGTGGTTAGATGGTATTCTAAAGAACAACCCAAACACCTGGACGGTTGTGACCTTTCATCATCCCATCTATTCGCCGAAGGGAACACGGGATAATAAGCGGATGCGTGAGACGTTTAAGCCGCTGTTCGATCGATATGGTGTGGATCTTGTGCTGCAGGGCCATGACCATACCTATGCACGGGGCATGAGTAAAATTCCGATGGATGGCAAGGGGAAATCCTCCGGAACGATGTATGTGGTTTCGGTAAGCGGCCCCAAGATGACCGGCAGCCATGTGGAGAAAAAATCTTGGATGGATCGGTCTGCCATCTATACACAATTATTTCAAGTCGTCGATGTGTCTCCCCAGAAGCTTTCGTTTAAGGCATATACGGCTACCGGAGAGCTTTATGATGCATTCGATTTGATAAAACAGGAAGGAACGATTAACAAATTGGTTGACCGGGTGCCGAGCGGAGTACCGGAACGTCAATAAGTAACACCTATCAGGATGAAGAAAAGTATAAGTATTTTAATTGGAGCTTTATGGATTGGAGCGATCGGTGCCACTGCCAAAACAACGGTACCGCGACCGAAAATTGTAATATGCATGGTCGTGGACCAAATGCGTTGGGACTACCTATATCGCTTCCACGATCGTTACGGTGAGGGTGGTTTCAAGCGATTGTTGAAAGATGGGTTCAGTTGCGATCAGACGCTGATCAGCTATGCGCCTACCATCACCGGTTGCGGACACGCATCCATCTTTACGGGCGCTACGCCCGCAGTTCATGGTATCGTTGGCAACGATTGGCCCGATTTTGAAAAAGGATATTCGGTCAATTGCGTCGGAGACGAAAATGTGTCACCCGTGGGTACCGATTCAAAAAGCGGCAAGGCGTCCCCACGTAACCTGTTGACGACGACGGTTGGCGACGAACTGAAGATCGCTACCAATTTCAGAAGCAAGGTAATCGGTATATCGATCAAAGACCGAGCCGCTATTCTCCCGGCGGGCCATACCGCCGATGCAGCATTCTGGTTTGATAAATCCAACAACAGTTTTATCACCAGTACGTATTATATGAACGAACTGCCGGAGTGGGTAACTTCGTTTAACAGCCGGGGAGTTCCGCAGAAATACCTCAGTCAAGGGTGGGAAACGCTATACCCGATTGATTCATATACCCAAAGCACGCCAGACGACATGCCCTACGAATCCAGATTTGCCAATGAGCGGCGTCCGGTATTCCCGCACAAGCTGGTCGATACCGTTACCGGTTTTGACGTAGGAATCAGCAACACACCATTCGGAAACAGTTTGTTGCTTGCATTTGCCAAGGAAGCCATTGAAGCCTGCCAACTCGGTACAGGATCGGACACCGATCTATTGACCGTCAGCCTCTCATCGCCCGATGCCATTGGGCATCGCTTCGGCCCTAACTCAATTGAAATAGAAGATAATTACCTTCGTCTCGATCGGGATTTGGCCGACTTTTTTTCCTATTTAGACAACGCTTTTGGCAAAGATCAATACCTGTTTTTTATCACTGCCGACCACGGTGCTTCACAATCGCCCGGATATTTGGCAGCAAATAAACTCCCCTTTGGTTTTATGAATGAAAAGTACTTGCTTGACTCCATTCAAACCGTTATCCGTGCTGAATATGGGCTTGACTCGGCGATTATCGCAGCTACGAATCAACAGGTTTATTTGAATAATAAGGCGATCTCCAGACAGGGGCTTTCAAAAGCTGCAATCGCCGATCGGATTACCGAGCTGCTGATGGAAAGTCCGGGGATCACCGATGCTTTTGTAACCAAAAAATTAGGTAGTGCCACCTTGGCAGAGCCGATAAAAAGCATGATGATCAATGGCTTTCACTTGAAAAGAGGGGGAGACATCGTTTTTAGTGTGCAATCCGGTTGGAAATGGGGGTCAATATCCGGCGCCTCCCATAGTCACTGGAATGCGTACGATGCACATATTCCGTTGGTTTGGATGGGCTGGGGGGTGCAGCCTGGGAAAACGAACCGGTTGGTTCACAATACAGATATCGCTTCTACCCTCGCTTCGCTGCTTCATATACAGATGCCCAGCGGTAACATCGGCAGCGTTATTTACGAGTTGACAGACCTGGAATAGAAACGAATCCAAAACATGACTAAATCAATTATGAGCGGGGAAAAATCGGCTTTCGGGGGCAAAAGAGTATTGTCTATTGATGCGCTGAGAGGATTCGATATGCTGTTAATTGCTGGTGGAGGCGCATTCATAGAGCGGTTGCATGGATTGACGGGTATAAAATGGATAGACTGGCTGGCGACACAGCTCACGCATCCGGCTTGGAATGGTTTTACCTTTTATGATTTTATCTTTCCGTTGTTCCTGTTCATCGCTGGTACCTCGCTGTCTTTTTCCCTGCAATCCGGACTGGAAAAGGGAATTTCGAAAACGGCACTGTATAAAAAAGTGTTCAACCGGTTCGTTATCTTATTCCTATTGGGAATTATTGACAAGAACATCCCGTTAGACGTGTTCCATCCTTCCAATATTCGGTACGGAACTGTGCTGGGGCGTATCGGTATCACCACGCTCATAGCTGCCATTTTGTATTTGAACTTCGGAGCAAAGGCCCGCTTGGCCTGGGTTTCCGGCATCTTGTTGGCCTATTACGCGGCCGTTTTTCTGATCCCCGTTCCCGGATTTGGAGCCGGTGACCTTTCGTTTGAAGGCAACCTCATCGGATGGGTTGACCGTACCTTTATGCCGGGGATTTTATTACAGGGAATCTATGATGAAAATGCGTTGCTCACCACATTTCCGGCTGCCTGCCTACCTCTTTTGGGAACGATCGCGGGCGACGTGCTGCGCGACGCCCGTATGCTTGAAAAATCGAAGGTCATCTACCTTTGCAGCTACGGTGCCATCCTTGTGGTGGTGGGCCTCATATGGGGTTTGAGCTTCCCGGTCAATAAACATATGTGGTCCAGCTCTTTTATTTTGCTAACGGGCGGAATGGCATTTTTCATGCTGGTTTTATTCTATGGGGTTATTGATATACTTGGCTACCGAAGGTGGTGCTTCTTCTTTGAGGTCGTCGGCAAAAACTCCATCGTCGTATACCTGGCCTATCGTTTCATTTCTTTCGATTATACTTCCAAACTGCTGTTTGAAGGTGTATACATGAATTTTGATGAAAAGTGGCATCCTGTATTTAACGCAATAGGATCCTTAGCTCTCGTTTGGCTGTTGCTTTATTTCCTCTACCGCAACCGGATTTTCGTAAAAGTATAAAAGTCAACTATTCCTGGATTGTGACGTCAGAATTAATAAGATAACTTCTGAAAATAATCCGACAAAATCGTATAAGAATCAGCCGCTTATTAAGGGGATGTTTGTATACCAATTTTACAATTTACGAATCCAAATTATGATGATTTTAAAAAAAGCGGCCTATATGCGGAGATTCCTGCCGGGTGTCGGACTTTCTTTTGCTAGTGTTTTCTTGCTGGTTTTTTTTACCGCAAACGCAAATGTGCGGCGTTCTCGCGAACAGCCAACGTATGGAGGGTTTCCTGAACAGGAATACCGGGTGAGGGGCAGCGTCCACAATGCCAAATCCGAGCCGTTGGAAGGGGTTTCAATCAACGTAAAAGGAAGCAATGCAGCCACGCGCAGTAATGGTAAAGGAGAGTTTGAACTCAACGTTCCGACACAACCGGTTACTTTGATCGTGTCTTACGTTGGATACGAGGCGTACGAAGCCACCTATACCGGACAGGACTACCTGGCTATTACGCTAACGGAAGCAAACCAAAACCTGGATGAGGTCGTAGTTACGGCCCTCGGCATTAGAAAAGAATCAAAGGCGTTGGCATATGCGGTGACCAAGCTCGATGGGGATGAGTTTGAAAAAAATAAAAATGTAAATTTTGCTAATTCGCTCAGTGGTCGGGTGGCGGGTGTTAACGTAGTAAGCACAGGAAATGGGCCTGGAGGCTCAAGCCGGGTAACGATCCGAGGGAATACTTCCATTTCGGGTGATAACCAGCCGCTGTATATTATCAACGGCATGCCGATGGATAATTCGCAGTTCGGTACTACGAATACAGTGTCCCCGGACTGGGGCGACAATATGTCGAGCATAAATCCGGACGATATCGAAGAGATATCGGTGCTGAAAGGCGCAACCGCAGCAGCACTGTACGGTTCCAGGGCAAAGAACGGAGCGATTATTATTGTGACCAAATCTGGGAAAGACCAACAAGGGGTCGGAATCAGTGTCAACTCCAATACCACCTTTGAGGTGCCTTATTTTCTATGGGAAATCCAGGATGAATACGGGCAGGGTTACGGTGGCTTCCGTCCGGCAAGCATGCAGGATGCAGCCAACCACGGCCAAAATCACTGGGGTGAAAGATACGACGGGAAGATGACGATACAGCTGGATGGCGTGGAAAGGCCCTATTCCTTTGTGAAAAATAACGTGCTCGAAGACTTCTATCAAGTAGGCAGCACGATAAATAACAATGTTTCTTTCAGCAAAGGAAATGAAAATGGATCTTTCCGTATCTCGTATACCAATTTAAGGAACAATGCGATTGTCGATAATTCGAAGCTTCAACGGAACAACCTCAGTTTGGGTTTGCAACAAAATCTGACAAAAAAAGTTACCATCGGAGCCAATATTGACTACGTCAAAGAAAAAGCAAACAATCGCCTGATTACTTCAGGTGGGCGCGCAAGCATGACAAGCACCATTCTTTGGGTAAACAGTAACATGCCCACCGAAGCACTGTCTCCGGGGTATGACGAAAATTTTCAGGAGAAAACACTGGGAACAGACCTGAATGCGACAAACCCCTATTTTGTGTTAAACAGGATGAGGAACAGCTCTGATAAGGATCGATACCTGACGACGGCCAACATACGCTGGGAAATAGTAGACTGGCTCTATGTACAGGGTAGGGTTGGGCAGGATTATTATGGTGTGACCAACACGAATATCATCCCCGACGGAACGGGCTTTCTTAAAAACGGTGAAATACAACAGCGGACTATCTCCTTTTGGGAGCGGAACTTCGAAGGAATTATCGGCATCGATAAGAAATGGAGTGACTATTCAATCACCGTGAATGCCGGAGGTAACCTCATGTCGCAGAAAAGAGGTACCACGGATGTGGATGCGTTTGGCTTTGTTGTTCCGCAGTTACATGTGATCAACAATACGTCCGATCGTCAGACGATTACGGAACTCTATCGGAAAAAGATCAACTCGTTGTTTGCCACCACTGAATTTGGGTACAAAGACTTCCTTTACCTGAACCTCACGGGAAGAAACGACTGGTTTTCGACCCTCAATCCCAAATCGAATAATTATTTTTATCCATCGGCCGGTATTAGCTTTGTATTCTCCGAGGCGCTTGAATTACCTTCCCAAATTAATTTCGGTAAACTACGGGTGGCTTATGCATCCGTGGGTGGAGATACCGACCCTTACCTGCTGAACCTTACCTATGGGTTGCAGTCTTACTCGTATAACGGCAAATCACTGGGAAAAATAAATCAGGAGAATGTACCGAATGAGAATCTGCGGCCACTGAGTGTAAGTGAGTTTGAAGTGGGATTGGACATGAAAATGTTTAATAACCGACTGGGCCTGGATATGGCATGGTATCATAAATTAACAACCAACGATATTGCCATTGAAACGATTTCCTCGACAAGTGGCTATCAAGGGATGTCGGTAAATGTCGGTGAAATAGAGAATAAAGGGTGGGAGCTTTTACTTACGGGAAAGCCGCTGAACCAAGGGAATCTGAGGTGGGATGTGGCGGCTAATTTTGCGTACAATAAAAGCAAAGTGCTGAAAATATCCAATGCATCAAAAGAGCTTGTGCTGGAAACCGTAACGCGGGGCTGGATAAAGCATATCGAAGGAATGGAGTACTCGCAAATTGTGGGACGAACGGTGTTGAAGAATGAAGCAGGCCAAGATATCATTGATGCTACGGGGTTGCCTATTGTGCCCGTGGATGTGGTGCCTTTTGGCTCTGGTATCCATAAATATACCGTAGGCCTTACCAATACGTTCAGCTACAAATCTTTTGCGCTTTCTTTCTTGATCGACTCAAAGTTCGATGCCAAAATATATTCCGGACTGAATTATGACTTGGATCACAGAGGAATGTCTTGGGGTTCGCTCTTGGGAAGGGCCGATGGGGCTACCTTAGATGGCGTTACCGAAGACGGCCAGGTCAATACTGTGCATGTGTCTGCAGATCGGGTAAACAACCGGGCGATCGTCGTCCGGCGAAGAGATGCGTTGGACGATTACCTCTACGATGCAAGTTTCATCAAACTCCGTAATTTTGCGTTGACCTATAACCTTCCCCAACGGCTTTGTAATAAGATTGGATACCTCAAGGGGGCAAGCCTGTCGTTTGTCGGCAACAATGCGCTGATTCTCCTGAAGCATACGCCGGGTATGGATCCTGAAACAAATTTCAGCGCCGGAAACGCACAGGGTTATGCAAATTCAGCCCTGCCTCCCACCCGCAGTTTTGGGTTCAATTTAAATGTCAAGTTTTAAATTAAGTGATCATGAGAACATATAAAGCAGGTATCGCATCTTTATTTTTTATTGTCTTATTGGCAGCCTGTGACAAAGGATTTGAAAACCTGAACAAAGATCCGAATGCAGTAACCGGCGACAGGTTTAATCCCGCTTATCTATTAGCGTCAGCACAACTTCAAACAGCGAAGTATGAAGGCGAAGTGAATACCAGCCTCTATTACGGCGAAGGGTTCGTTCAGCATTTTGCTTCGTTGAGCAATGTAGGGATATTTAATTTCCATGGGGATAAATATGTATATCACAAAGGCAATAACGAGGCCCTGTGGTTCGCCTCGTATGAAATCGTGAAGTTGTTGCAGGATATCATACAGAATACGCAGGAGATGGCTGAATACAACAACCTATTGCAAATGAGTAGGATCTGGAAGACTGTTGTCTTTCATCGGCTCACAGATATGTATGGAGATGTTCCTTACTCGGAAGCCGGTTTGGCTTTATACCAGCATATTTACAAACCTAAATACGACGCACAGAAGGCGATTTATGAGGATATGCTGGCTGAACTGGAGGATGCGACGGCTAAGTTGAATCCGGATATGCCGCGGTATCCCGTTGGCGACATCGTCTACAACGGAGATATCCAGAAATGGAAAAAGCTCGGTTATTCGATGATGCTGCGGTTGGGAATGCGGTTGTCGAAAGTGGAGCCCGAAAGCGCCAGGTCTTGGGTGCAAAAAGCGTACAATGGTGGTGTTTTTGAATCAAATGACGATAATTTGTTTATCAAGGGTACAGACCCCAGTGGAACAATTGAAGCACTCAGCAACGCCGATAGCTGGGTACTGAGTGTGTCTACCCGCGATCCGGGAAAAATCAGTAAAACCTTTTTCGATTTCCTGAAAAATCACAACGATCCAAGGTTAAAACATACGGTAGCGGTCTATACAGACCCAACCGATGTAAGTACAAAGAATACGGATCCTGCTCTTCAAAAAGGACTTCCGAATGGATTGGATCGGAATACGTTGGAAGCTGACCCCAGCTACGACCCGAATGCGGCCGGGCAGGAGCACCAATATTCCGGTATCAACAGGGATGTATATGGGAAGCTGGATGGCCCACGGATGTTTATTACGCATGGAGAAACCGCACTATTGCTCGCTGAGGCCTCCATCCGAGGCTGGGTAACCGGAAATCCAGCGGAATATTATCAAGCCGGCGTGCGGTCAGCCATGAAGAACCTGAGCATTTATGATGCATCGGCGCTTATTTCCGATACTGAAATCAATGCGTATTTGGCGGAAAATCCATTTGTGGGAGTACAGGATCTGCAAGCCGCGCTGGAGCAGATCAATACCCAATACTGGGCAGCGACATTCATGAACGGATATGAAGCGTTTGCAAACGTAAGAAGATCGGGTTATCCGAAACTAATTCCGGTTAATTACCCCGACAACGAAACGGGAGGTCTGTTTCCCAGAAGATTGAGGTATCCAGAAAATGAAGCCGTGCTGAACACCGACCATTATAAAGAAGCGGTTGCAAGGCAGGGCGCAGACAATTATATCACACGGCTTTGGTGGGACAAAGAAGATTGATGGTGAGTAACACTGTTAACGGTGCTTGTTCGAGGCGAACCTTCCTAAAAGGGTCATTTGCATTGGGCTTAACCGGACTGGCTGGCATGAACAAGGAGTCATTGCCGATGCCCCGTACCGTTGAACCTGTGTTGGTTCCGGTTATGCTGACACCTTTCCGTCAGGACCTGTCTTTGGATACCTATGGCTTGGAAAAGCTGATCGAATTTTACAGGAAATCGGGCGCAGGGGGACTCTTCGCGAATTGCCTGAGCAGTGAGATGTATGAGCTGACTCCGCAGGAGCAACTGACTATCACTGCGATAACGGTGAAACATTCCCGAAGCGATATTCCGGTTGTTGCTGCGGGCTCTTTCGGTGGAAATCTGGAAGATAAAATCCGGTGTACAAAACAAACGATGGAAACCGGCGTAGATGCCGTTGTGTTGATTACCAGTCACTTTGCTGACAAAGAACAGGAAACACCGGTTTTCCTTGACAATGTGCTCACGCTGGTTGATCGGACTCCGGGCATTCCGTTGGGTACCTATGAATGTCCTTCGCCTTACAAGCGGCTTCTTGATGCATCGGCATTCCAAACGCTTAATGACACAAAAAGATTTACCTACCATAAAGATACTTCCGAAAATATTGAGCAGTTGACCCAAAAGATCGAAATAAGCAAGGGAGGACCTTACAAAGTGTTTAATGCGCATTCGGGAACGGCGGTTCCTTTCGTACAAGCCGGCGGAAACGGCTTGTCTCCGATAGCGGGCAATTTTTTCCCTGAAATATTTGCATGGATATGTAAGCATGCCCACAAACCGGATAAGTCGGCACAGCTCGTGTACATGCAACAGGAATTGATACGGGCTGAGAAAATTGTGTCGCTGAACTATCCGTTAAGTGCGAAGTATTTCCTTCGAAAACGCGGACTGCCCATTCAGATAAACAGCAGAGTGCGGCGAGATGAACTGACAAAAAGTGACGTTGCGGCCTTAGATGGATTATTTGGTGAATTTGAAATATGGTGCAATAAGCTGGGGATTTCCCCTACAAAATTGATATAAACGTAAGTTAAGTATGTCGAACGTTCAAGTGAATTGGTGTGGTTTGATGGTGGGGTTATTCCTTTTTACCAACTGCGGAACTAACCCATCCGGCAACACATATCAGCGGTTTCCACCCGAGGTGGTCACGTTTACCGCATACTCCGATTCTTCATTGTTTTCCGGAACGGATTCCTCCACGTGGGATAAGGAAATCCGGGAACGTGGATTTATTATACACGATGAGGGGCAGTACAAAATGTGGTATACAGGATATAATTCGGATAGTTCAGCGGTTAAATTCCTGGGGTATGCCGTCTCAGATGATGGAATAAATTGGGAAAGGTATCCAAAGAACCCGATTTATCGGGAAAAATGGACCGAAGATGTCTTTGTGCTGAAAGACGAGGGTTTGTACTACATGTTTGCGGAGGGAGAGAATGATGTTGCCCATCTGTTGACTTCTACGGATGGGATTCGATGGGAATCCAAAGGCAGTTTAATCATACAGTCCACAAAGGGAGACACCATACCTGAACCGTACGGAACGCCGGTGGTGTTTAGTAAAGAGGGCACCTGGCACTTGTTCTACGAACGGGAAGATTCCGCCATTTGGGTAGCTACTTCAGTAGATAAGCTGCATTGGCGTAACATCCAGGATGAGCCGGTACTGATTCCGGGACCTAAGGAGTATGATAAGGGGGCGGTTGCCGCGAATCAAATCGTTGAATTTGACGGGAAGTATTATATGTATTACCACGCTACCTCAAATCCGGACTGGAACAAAGGGGGGAGCCCCGTTTACTGGAATTCCAACGTAGCGGTATCCGAAGACTTGATAAACTGGGAGAAGTATCCGAATAATCCGTTGGTGGAAAACAATGAGTCCAGTCCGGTTACCGTGTGGGATGGGAAGAAACCAAGGTTGTATACAATGCATAAAAATGTGCATCTTTACCTTCCCAATTAGACCCGCTATGTTATGAATCGAGTGAGCAACCGCTTAGAATCGTTGGACATTCTTCGGGGATTTGATTTATTTTGCCTGGTGTTCTTCCAGCCTGTGCTGTCTTCGTTAGCCAGGGCCCTGGATAATGACATACTGAACACGGCAATGACGCAGTTCAGGCATGTGCAGTGGGAGGGATTCGTTTTCTGGGATCTGATTATGCCGTTATTTATGTTTATGGCAGGAGTGTCCATGCCATTCGCGTTTCATAAACACCTCCATGAAGGCAGTAAAAAGTTCCTGTATAAACGAATCTTGAAACGTGTATTGCTACTGTGGTTTTTTGGAATGATATGCCAGGGAAATCTGTTGGCGCTGGACTTCAGTAAAATCTATCTTTATTCGAATACCTTGCAGGCTATTGCCATGGGGTATCTCATTTCGGCCATCTTACTGATTAATCTGGATGTCCGCGGGCAGCTTATCGTTACCGCGGCACTGCTACTAGCGTATTGGGGGGTTATGACATTTGTGGGGGCAAACGGATATGGAAGAGGCAATTTTACGCCTGACGGAAATTTTGCAGAATACCTGGACCGGACGATTTTAGGCAGGTTTAGAGATGGGGTTAAGCTGACCGAAGGACGACTGGATTTTGGAAATTACCGATACACCTGGCTATTGAGCAGTCTTAATTTCGGCGTCACTGTAATGACCGGTGTTTTCGCAGGACATATTTTAAGAAGTAGCAAAATCACGAAAATTAACAAGGCCGTATGGCTGTTGGGTTTCGGGATTTTACAGCTTGCCGTCGGTCTTTTGTGGGGATTGCAGATGCCCATTATTAAGAAAATATGGACGAGTTCGATGACACTTTACAGCAGTGGCATCTGTTTTATCTTGATGGCATTATTTTATTACGTCATCGATTATCTTGGCAAAGGAAACTATTTTGCATGGCTCAAAATCTATGGGATGAATTCGATCTTGGCTTATATCATATTTTCAATTGTTGATTTCAGTTCGATTATCCATTCGTTGTCTTTTGGCCTGGAGCAGTTTCTGGGAAATGGTTATCAACCGTTCGTTAAATTGTGCAGTGTGAGTTTAATCTTCTTATTATTATATTTTCTGGATAAAAGAAGAGTGTATCTCAAAGTATGACCCTTATGCAAATATCCTACAACAACAAGGTAAAATGAAGTAACCTTCCACGTCGGAAAATATAGAACTTCGGACTGTTATAAGCTAACTGATTTATAAACCCTAAAATCGACATGGCATTTAATATAAACAGCAGTAGAGACAAATACGACGTCATCATTGTTGGATCGGGCGCAGGGGGAGGTATGGCCGGTTATGTGCTGGCAAATGCAGGTTTGAAGGTATTGATGTTAGAATCCGGTCCGTTTTTCGATCCAGCCAAAGATTCATTACAGTTGCGTTGGCCTTGGGAATCGCCGCGAAGGGGCGCATCTACAAACCGTGCCTTCGGAGATTTCGATGGTGCTTTCGGAGGGTGGGAAATTGACGGGGAGCCTTATACTAACGACGAAGGAAGTGAATTCCGATGGTTCAGATCACGGATGCTTGGAGGACGGACAAACCACTGGGGGCGCATTTCCCTGCGTTTTGGTCCGAAAGATTTTAAAGGTGGAAGTTTAGACGGGGCTACAGATGACTGGCCGATCACCTATGAGGAAGTCAAGCCTTACTATGATAAAGTTGATGTATTGATTGGCGTGTACGGCACCAATGAAGGGCTGGAAGACGATCCCGACGGTGTTTTTCTAAAACCGCCGAAACCCAGGCTCCACGAAATGCTGATTACGGAAGAAGCCAAGAAAAAAGGGATTCCCGTGATTCCGGGCAGGGGGTCCGTGCTCACCGAACCGCTGAAAAACAACAGTCAGCGGGGCACCTGTTTCAATTGTGGCCAGTGTGGCAGGTCCTGTAAGGTATACGGAGATTTTTCGTCGTCGTCCGCGTTGGTCATTCCCGCTATCCGGACCGGTAACCTGGAAGTACTCCCAAACTCGTTGGTTCGCGAAGTGCTGGTAGATGGGGATGGACTGGCCAAAGGCGTGTCCTACATAAGCAAGGAAGATATGCAGGAATATCAGGTGTATGGCGCGCAGGTCATATTGGCCGCCAGTGCCTGCGAATCAGCCCGTATTCTACTGAATTCGAAATCAAGACAACACCCGCAGGGACTGGCCAACAGCAGCGGAGTGGTGGGCAAATACTTGCACGATTCCACGGGGGTAAGCGTAGCGGCATACCTTCCTCAATTGAAAGACCGCAAGCGGTATAACGAAGATGGGGTAGGTGGCCCGCACGTCTATGCACCCTGGTGGTTGGACAATTCGAAGCTGGACTTTCCGAGGGGCTATCACATCGAATTCGGTGGTGGGATGAACATGCCTTCCTATGGGTATTTGAACGACTTGCCCCGGTTTAACGGAGCGTTAGCCGAGGCAGACGGGAAGGCAAAGAAAAGTCGGGGCTACGGTCGGTCCTTGAAAGATGAATACCGTAGTTATTTTGGAACAAAAGTGGTACTGGCCGGCCGGGGCCTGGCAATTGCGCGAAAAGACAATTACTGCGAAATAGACCCCAACGCTGTCGATAAATATGGTATCCCTGTACTGAAATTCCACTATAAGTGGCATGACGCGGAAATTAAACAAGGCAAGCACATGCAAGATACGTTTCACGACCTGTTCACCGGTATGGGGGCGGTAATCACTTCGGAGTATGTGGGGGCTGACCGGAGTTATGGACTCAAAAAGCCCGGCGAGATTATCCATGAGGTGGGTACCGTGCGGATGGGGGATGACCCGAAAACATCGGCACTGAATAAATGGTGCCAGGCCCATGATTGCAAGAACCTGTTTGTCGTAGACGGTGCGCCTTTTGTACAGCAGGGCGACAAAAACCCGACGTGGACCATATTGGCGTTGTCCATGCGAACCTCAGAGTATATTTTGGAACAACGGAAAAGACGCAATCTGTAAGTACAATGAATAAAATGAAACGAAGAGATGCCCTGAAAGCCATTGGCGTGTCCATGGTGGCAAGTGGGCTGCTCTTTCACCGATGCAGTAACGAAAAAGCGGATCGGGTGATCTCCCGGGTCAATCTGGAACTGAAGGAGGGCAGGGAACTTTGGGAATGGGAGCGGCTTGATGAATTGAATTCCTTTACATTTTTCGATCGGCAGGAAAGAGGTACGCTTACGGAGCTGGTGGATCTGATTATACCCGCGGATGAAGATTCCCCGGGTGCGTCCGAAGTGGGCGTTCCCGATTTTATCGAATTTATCGTAAAAGATCAGCCGGAATTGCAGCAGCCGATGCGGGATGGGCTGAAGTGGATCGACGATTATTCCAGGCAGCAGTTCGGGAGTGCATTTATCGGAATTACGACCAATCAGCAGACGCAGATCCTGGACCGCATCGCCTACCCGGAATCGAAAAGCAGCGAGTTGCGACCGGGCATCGCATTTTTTGCGCTGCTCAGGGAACTGACGGCCTCGGGATATTTTACCACGAAAGCGGGCATCGAATACCTGGGGTATGTGGGTAACCGGCCGAATGTGTGGGAAGGAGTCCCAGCGGACGTTCTCAGACAATATCACCTGACGCATTTAATTACGTAAACCAACGAATCCAAGAATATGAAGCAAGACAGTAAAAAACAATCCAGAAGGGATTTTATCAGCACCGCCGGCCTCGCAGTTGCAGGCGTAACCATCGTGCCCCGCCACGTATTGGGCGGTAAGGGATTTATTGCACCCAGTGATAAGCTGTTGGTCGCCGGTGTGGGGGTAGGTGGCAAAGGGAGAAGCGACCTAAAGAATTTTTACGATAGCGGCAAAGCGGAAATTGCCTATCTGTGCGATGTGGACGACCGGATGGCGAAAGAATCCCGGGAACGGTTCCCCAAAGCGAAATATTACCACGATTGGCGGGAGTTATTCGACAAGGAGTCCAAAAACTTCGATGCGGTGTCGGTGTCTACGCCCGACCACAACCACGCCATCATCGCGATGAATGCCATGCAGCTTAGAAAGCATGTATATGTGCAGAAGCCGATGACGCACGACATCTATGAAGCAAGAAAACTTACGGAGGCAGCGGAAAAATACAAGGTGGTTACCCAAATGGGCAATCAGGGCGCTTCTGGCGATGGGGTGAGGCAGCTTAGGGAGTGGTTCGACGCCGGTATAATCGGCGATGTGCATACAGTTTATACCTGGACGAACCGTCCCGTATGGCCACAGGGCATTCCCTGGCCCGCGCAGTCGCCCGCTGTTCCCAAAGAACTGGACTGGGATCTCTGGTTGGGCACGGCCCCCTATAAAGAATACGTAGACGGGCTCATCCCGGGAAGCTGGCGGGGATGGTGGGATTACGGAACCGGCGCGCTGGGCGATCTGGGTTGCCACCTCCTCGAAGCACCTTTTTCCGTGCTGGACCTGAAGTATCCGACAGATGTACAGGCAACCGTTGGCAGCGTGTATACGGCCTTCGGAGAGCGTGGCTATTTTGAGGACAGCTGCCCGCCGTCGGGCTACGCCATCTTGACTTTCCCCAAAACCAGTAAAACGCAGGGGGAAGTAAAGCTGCACTGGATGGATGGGGGGATCAAGCCGATGCGGCCGGACGAACTGGAGCCGGATGAAATCATGGGCGACGGTAACAGTGGTATCCTGTTTATCGGTACAAAGGGAAAAATGATGGCCAGTGAATATGCTGCCAATCCGAGGCTTATCCCGGTGTCGAAGACCAAGGAAGTAACCGTTCCGCAGCGGTATGAGCGGGTGAAGGGCGGTGCCGACGGACATTATGCGCAGTGGGTCGAAGGGGCGATTGCCGGATATGGCAATGCCAAGCTAAGTGCACCCTTCGAACTTTCAGGTCCGCTAACAGAAACCGTGCTGATGGCCAACCTGGCAATACGGGTAGCCGACATTCCCCAGCCGCGGCCCAATGGTAAAGGCTTCATGTACCCGGGAAGCAACAAGCTGATGAAATGGGACAGCGGAAACATGCGGATTACCAATTACGAAGCCGCAAATCAATTCGTGAAGCGGGAATACAGAAAAGGTTGGGGACAATTATAAATTAGTGTATATGAAACCGAAATTTTATATAGCCTGTTTTCTTGCCCTCTGGTTTACCGGTGCGGCAGCACAAACAGGCCGCTGGATATCGCTGTTTGACGGCAAGACGCTGAACGGATGGAAAGCGAGTGAAAATGAATCGTCCTTCCGTGTGGAAGACGGCTGTATCGTGCAGGAAGGACCGCGGTCCCACCTGTATTATATGGGTGATGTAAGTAGCCATGTGTTCAAGAACTTTGAATTCAAGGCCCAGGTGTATACGTTTGAGAATGCCAACTCGGGCATTTATTTCCATACCCGTTTCCAGGAAAAGGGGTTTCCCAATTACGGATACGAGGTACAGGTGAACAATTCGCACCGAGATGCGATCCGCACGGGCAGTTTATACAACGTGGTAGATATCGCAGATAAGTACGCGGTTGATGGCGAGTGGTTTGAGCTGTATATCAAAGTGGTGGGTAACCACGTTATTATAAAAGTGAACGGTACAACCGTGGTAGATTATACCCAAATGACCGATAAAAGCCGGCTGGTAAGGCAGGAAGATCATTTCGGCCGCTATGTGGATTCCGGAACATTCGCCATCCAGGCGCACGATCCGGGTTCGAAAGTGAAGTATAAAGATATTCAGGTAAAGATTTTAGATTAAGCAACGTAAAAAATGAAGCCAATTGTTCAGATCTCATTGGATCTTACGGATATTGAGGAGGCGGTAAAGACCGCTCATGTAGCATTGCAGGCCGGTGTAGATTGGCTGGAGGTGGGGACCCCTCTGGTGCTTGCAGAAGGCCTGCATGGAGTACGGAGGCTGAGAAGCGAATTTCCGGATACGCCGTTGGTGGTCGACCTGAAGACCATGGATGGCGGCTACCTGGAAGCAGAGATGATGGCTAAGGCAGGCGCAACGCACGTGGTGGTCATGGGCAGAGCTCATGCGGAAACCATCAAATGCGTGGTGCAGGCTGGTCGTGATTTTGGCGTTAAAGTGATGGGAGACAACCTTGCGTGCGACTCGATGGTGGATGGTGCGAAGTTTTTGGAAGACCTGGGGTGTGATTATGTGATCCACCACATTGGTTACGACGAGCGGCGGGGGTTGGTTGCACAGGGCTTGCCCTGCCCCAGTCCGTTGGACCAGCTTACCGAAGTGGTGGAAGCGGTAAACGTACCGGTTCAAGCCGTTGGTGGGTTGTCCATCGACCAAGCCATCTCATGCCCGTCTTATGGGGCACCGCTGGTGGTACTTGGAGCACCTCTTACAATTGATGCCGACTCGTTCAGAACCTCGAGCAGCAACGACCTACCAAGTGTATTACGGACCATCTGCGAAAATATCCATTCGCAACAAATCAAAAAGAAATATAAACAATCATGGAGTTTTTATCAGTCGTAAATTTTGATCGCCAAAAGGGTTCGGTGGAGCTCCGGAAGGTACCCAAACCTTCCCCGAAAAGCGGGGAGGTTATTCTGGAAGTAAAGGGCGTGGGCGTATGCGGAAGCGATCTGCACCAATGGACGGCCAGTCACAGCTGGGAGGTGAACTATCCAGTTATCCTGGGCCATGAGTTCGCAGGGGTTATCGATGAAATCGGTCCAGATGTGAAAAATTGGGAAGTCGGTGACCGGGCAGTGAGTGAAACGGCCGCTGTGATCGATCTGGACAACCCGCTGTCAAAGGTGGGACTGTACAACCTTGATCCATCGCGGAAGGGATTTGGTTACGGTGTTAACGGCGCGATGACCAAGTATGTGGCCGTGCCTGCCCGTTGCCTGCATCGCATACCGGATTCCTTGGCGTTTGAAAAGGCCTGCCTGACTGAACCGTGCAGCGTAGCCTATAATGCGGTGGTAAACAATGCCGACATCAAGCCCGGCGACCGGGTGCTGGTCATCGGCCCGGGTACCATCGGGATGCTTTGCGCACTGATGGCCCAGCTAAGGGGGGCTGAAGTGGGGATCGTGGGGCTGGAAAGTGACCGCGTGCGGCTGGACATCGCAGCGGCCTACGGGATACAACCCCTCACCGACAACGCCGGTGCATGGGCGAAGGAACTGGACGGAATGGGGGTCGATTGTGTGATCGATTCCGCGGGGATCAGCCATACCCTCCAGAACGCCATCGACTGGGTGCGCCCCAACGGACAGGTGGTTAAAGTAGGATGGGGGCCGCAACCCATCGGATTTTCACTGGATCCCATCGTGCAGAAAAACGTACGGATCCAGGGCAGCTTCAGCCACAACTGGCCGGTATGGGAAAAAGTGATCCGGCTGTTGGCTACAGGCCGCCTTGACATCAGTAAAATCGTTGGCGGGATGTGGCCCCTGGAGGACTGGGAAGTGGCGTTCCGCAAGATGAAGGACGGAGAAGTCATCAAAAGTGTACTGATACCGAAATAACAATCAATCGGGAGGAACAACCATGCAAAACGATTTATTAAAAGATAAGGTGATCATCGTCACCGGCGCATTCGGGGGAATCGGGCTCGCGATTGCGAAAGCCTGCCTGAATGCCGGCGCGCAGGTGCTGCTGCACGGGCGAAGCGAACGAAACCTAGCCGACGCACTGGGCTACCTGGACGGTGGGGATCGGGTCGAACCGTTTGTCGGTGACGTGACGCGCGACAACTTTGCGACGGATTTGGTGGAAGCCACCGTCCGCCGTTTTGGCAGAATCAATGGCATCGTCAACAATGCGGCTTATGTGGTCTCGTCCAATGTGAACGATACGACGCTTGCCCTGTTCCGGGAAGTGCTGGAAGTAAATTCGCTCGCCCCGTTTTCCATCATTCAATCGGCGCTGCCCCACTTGGCGGAAACCAAGGGGGCGGTGGTCAATATCGGCTCGGTCAATGCCTATGCCGGAGAACCGGGTCTGTTGGCATACAGTGTCTCAAAGGGGGCGTTGATGACGCTTACAAGAAACCTGGGCGATAGCCTGCACCGGGACTTCGGCATCCGGGTAAACCAACTGAATGTGGGATGGGTATTGACAGAAAAAGAACAGGAGCGGAAAGTAGGTCACGGGTTGCCCGCCGATTGGTACACCCTGATTTCGCCGATGTACGCCCCTGCCCGGCGGTTATTGGATCCGATGGAGGTCGCGAATTCCGCCGTATTGTGGCTTTCGGATTCGCTGGGCCCGGTAAGTGGGCAAGCCGTCGAACTGGAGCAGCATCCCATCATTGGGCGGAATCCGGAAAAAAACTTAGACGCATTAGACATCGAATAATATGCCCAAATTAGCTGTATTCCCGAAAGCGTTTATGAAAGCGCTTTGCGTAACGGGAGAAATGACACTCGACGAATGGATCGATCTCGCATCGACACTCGAAATCGACGGACTGGAATGGTATGCAGGCTTCCTGGGGATGAAAAATCCCAGCGACTGGAGCCGCTATCGGAGCCGGGTCAGCGATGCCGGACTGGAGATACCGATGATGTGCTGCTCGCCGGATTTTACGCATCCCGATGCGGCGTTCAGGAGCGAACAGATCCAGAAGCAGAAACAATGGATCGATATGACACATGCATTGGGAGGCCGCTATTGCCGTGTCCTGTCGGGCCAGCGGCGGCCGGAGCTTTCGATTGAAGAAGGCGTAAAACTAGCGGTGGATTCGATCCAGGAATGCCTCGAATATGCCCGGACGCTTGACATCACCCTGATCCTTGAAAATCATTACAAAGACGATTTTTGGAAATTTCCGGAATTTGCACAGAAGGCTGCGGTATTCTGTCAGATCGTGGAGGCTATCGACGATCCCCATTTCGGTGTGAACTATGACCCGAGCAACACATTCCTTGCCGGTGAAGATCCGTTGGAACTGCTGGAAAAAGTGAAATACCGCATTAAGACGATGCACGCCAGCGACCGGTACCTGGTGGGCGGAACCCTAGCGGACCTGCGGAAGATGGAAGACAACGCCGAAGGGTATGCCTCGGTGCTGCGGCATGGCGAAATCGGCAAAGGACTCAATGATTACGACGCCATCTTCACAACCCTGAAAGCGGTCCGTTTTGATAGCTGGATCAGTATTGAAGACGGTGTGGACGGCATGGATCAATTGAAAAGGAGCGTGGATTTCGTAAACCGGAAGATCAGGCAATACTGGTAGCCTAACAGCAGGGTTATGGGAAAAAGCAATCGAATATTCTGTTTCGGGGAAGTGTTATGGGACGAAGTGAACGGAGAAGATTTCCCGGGAGGTGCTCCGTTGAATGTGGCGTACCATATGGCGAAAGATACTAACTTTGACGTCTACATGATCAGCAGCGTTGGCACCGATGCCCCGGGTAAGCGCATGCGGTCGCTCATCGGCGGTTGGTCTATCGATACGCGGTTTATACAATCCATCGACGACTACCCCACCGGTCGGGTGGTCGCCAATGTGTCGGACAAAACGAACGTGTCGTATGATATCCTACGGCCCGTAGCGTGGGACCATATCCGGGAAGATGGTGACCTCGGTACATATATTCCGGAAAACGCGTGCTTGATCTTCGGCAGTCTTGCCTGCCGGAATTCGGTTTCCAGGCATACCCTGCACAACCTGCTGTCCACAAAGTGTTTACGTGTGTTCGATATCAATCTGCGGGGCAACTTCTATGACAGGCAGACGTTGTCCACATTGTTAAGCAGTACTGATCTGCTGAAAATCAACGAGGAGGAACTCGCCGAGGTGACGCGTATTTTCCAGCCTGCTTCGGCACAGGCACCCGAACCGGTACAGCTGCGTGCGCTGATGGGGCGTTTTGGCATCAAGGAGACAATTCTTACCCGTGGGGCGGATGGTGCCAGCTATTACACATTCGACGGACGGGTGGATGTGGCGGGCATAACGGTGCCAGTAGCCGATACCATCGGCTGTGGCGATGCATTTTTGGCCGCCTTTCTACGGTATCGACTTGCGGGTACGACGGTACAGGCCGCGCTGTCCCATGCGGTATTGATCGGAGCGTTCATCGCAAAGCAAAAGGGCGGTTGCCCGGCCTATGCACTGGAAGATCTGGACGTATTTACAAAAGAAATTTGAGGTAGCATGCAATTACTGCACAACATATTCCAGGTCAGCGGTGACCTGGTGGGGCTAACCGTGGATGAACCGGGAGCTATCTGGAACGATTGCAACAGTTACGTGATCCGCCTGGAGGAAGGATTGCTGCTGTTCGACACGGGCTGTGGTGACACGCTGGATCAGCTGTTTGCCAATATCCGTTATTGGGGGATGGACCCGGCGGACATTCGGTATGTTTTTCTAACGCATGCCCATTACGACCACGCAGGGGGTGGCCATTTGCTGAAAGATCTCCGGATTCAGTTCGTTTCAGGGAACGAGACGGCCGATGCGGTGGGCAAAGGCGACAAGCGGTGCTGTGGCTACCTATATCACAAAGTGTTTACTCCATTTGACGTAGATACGGTCCTTAACGACGGTCAAAAGATTGTGGTATTGGGCTTGGAAATTGAAGCCCGGTTAATGCCGGGCCACAGCATGGGCTGTACCATCTATTCCTTTGTGTGGGAAGGTAAAAAGGTGGTCATCAGCGGAGATGTGATCGGTACGAAGCTTAGTGGCGATTTTGGCTGGTCCGGTTCCATTGATTTCTGTCGTACGAAATACCTGGATTCCCTGACACAGATGGCCGATCTTGAAATCGACTATATGCTGCCGGGACACGGCATGGTTTATTTCTCGGGTGCCAAACGGCGCGTTGAGGAAGTACTGAATACGGCACTCATGGAGTGGCGGCAATAAAAAAACAACATCATCGATGATTCACAGAAAACAATTATTTCAGGCCAGTTGCCTGGCGCTTCTGGTTACCTCCCTTTCTTTCGGTATCCGGGCCGGTGTACTCAATGACCTCGGTACCAATTTCCAGCTTAGCAATGCGGCGCTGAGCCAGATCACCGCAGCGGCATTCTGGGGATTCCCCCTTGCAGTGATCGCCGGAGGCTTTCTGGTGGATGCCATCGGCATGAAACGCATGGTACTGTTGGCTTTCATCTTTCACATAGCTGGGATATTGCTGACGGTCTTTGCTTCCGGCTATTGGTCGTTGTTTATTTCCACTCTACTCATCGGCATCGCCAACGGCAGCGTGGAAGCGGCATGTAATCCATTGGTCACCGCCCTGTATCCGGAGAAAAGAACCACGATGCTTAATTATTTCCACCTTTGGTTCCCCGGTGGCATCGTAGTCGGCACATTGATCGTTGTATTGTTCCATGCGATCGGACTTGGCTGGCAATGGCAGGTAGGGATGATGCTGCTGCCGGCCCTGCTATATGGATACCTGTTCATTAAACTCGATTTTCCCGAAACGGAACGCGTGTCTTCGGGTATACCAGCCAGCCGGATGTACCGGGCCGTGTTTTCGCCCTTGTTTCTGTTCATGGTCATCTGCATGTTCGGCACCGCGATTACCGAGCTCTTTACGGGGCAATGGATCGACGTATTGTTGAAGAACGTGATGGACAATGCGATTCTGATCCTCACGCTGACCACCGGAATCATGGCAATAGGCCGGGCTTTCGCTGCGCCGATCATGAAGATTATGCGCCCGGAACGGGTGTTGCTGGCGTCGATTCTCACCACGTCCTTGGGGCTTTACCTGTTAGCCACCGTGAGCGGTGGTACGGTACTTTTGGCGGCCATCGTTTTTGGTGTGGGGGTATGCTACATCTGGCCGACGATGCTTGGATTTGTGGCCGAATATGTTCCCGAATCCGGCGCACTCGGAATGAACCTCATGGCGGGAGCGGGAATGTTTGCGGTGACGCTTTATACGCTATTCATGGGAGGGTATTACGATTCCCTGATCGTGCAGGAGCTCCCGCCATCGGCGGTAATTGAGAGCTACCTGACTGCTGCCCCTGGAACGGACGAATTCGTTCAATTGGAGGCGGCAAGGGCCATTGTAGGGCCTAAGGTTCTGCTGAAAACGCTGCAGATCCCGCTCGTATTAATCATCGCATTTATCGGGCTGAATATTTTTATGGTCCGGAAAAATGCAGTAAACATAACGACACGGTAAAAATGAATAAAGCTAACGTACTCATTGATGGGCAGAACCTATTGGGCGAAGGGCCGTTGTGGTTAGAAAAGCACCGGCAATTAGCTTGGGTAGACATACTGAAAAATGAAGTTTTTCTTTATGATTTTTCACAGCCAAAGTTACGACGCTTCCGTTACGACAAGCCGGTTACGCTGTTGGTCACAACGGATGCTGCCGATAAACTGATCGTAGCGATGCAGGGAGGAATCGCGGAACTGAGCCTGCATGACGGTGCCCTGACACCGCTGTTGCCGCTGGAATCCGATAAGCCGAACAACCGGACAAACGACGGTGGATGCGATCCGTATGGCAGGCTCTGGGTGGGAACCATGGATAAGCAGTTCAAAGAAGGAGCGGGTAACTTATACATGCTTAATGATGGCCAATTCGTTTCCAGAGTGAGGAAAACAACCATCGCAAATGGATTGGTTTGGTCGCCCGATGGGCAAACAATGTATTTTATCGATTCACCACGGAAAGCCGTCAGCGCATATGCCTATGCTTCAGATGGCGGTATTACGCCCCTTGGGGATGTCGTGCGGATACCTGAAATGCTGGGTGGTCCCGATGGAATGGCCATCGACGAAGAAGGTATGCTGTGGATTGCCCATTACGGTGGATATTCGGTAGGCAGGTGGAATCCGCATAATGGAGAGCTGCTTGAAAAAATAGCGGTTCCTGCTCCCAATGTAACCGCCTGCACTTTCGGCGGAAGTGAAATGAAAACCTTATTTATTACCACGGCCAGGCAGGAAATGTCTGCTGATCAGTTAATGGAATACCCGTTAAGCGGCAGCCTTTTTTACACAGATACAAACGTAGCAGGTGTAAAAAAAAGCAAGGCATTGATAGGGTAACATCCTATAATATCCCGCCAATTTGATACAGAACTGTTACAGTCGCTTCATCTATCTTTGTTTTTATCAATTACAATACAACATTACCCAGATATCAATGAGTAGAAAAAGTAAGGGATATATTCCCGTTATGCTAACTCCTTTTACGGAAAGCGGAGCGGTTGATTTTGATGGATTGACCAAACTCACAGAGCTTTATCTCCAAGCCGGAGCGGCCGGCCTGTTTGCCAATTGCCAATCGAGTGAAATGTTTAATCTATCATCCGAAGAGCAGCTTGCTGTTACCAAGCAGGTACTGCGAGTAGCGGATGGTGCGGTGCCGGTAGTAGCCACCGGTACATTCGGTGGTCCGGTGGAACAACAGGCGGATTTCGTGAAGCGGATGTACGAAACGGGGGTGGAAGCCGTCATCGTAATTACAAATATGCTGGCAGAAGAATCGGAAAGCGCAGAAATATTTGACGAACGTTTTGGGCAATTGCTGGATGCTACACCGGGCATACCATTGGGATTCTATGAATGCCCAGAACCGTTTAAGCGTGTGCTGACCGCGGACCAACTGAAGCGCTTCGTGGGCACAGGTCGTGTTATTTACCACAAAGATACCTGCTTGGATATCGAGCAGATCAAGGCAAAACTGGAAGCAACAAAAGGGGTGCCCGAGTTTGGCTTATACGATGCGTATATGGTTCATGCGGTGGAGTCATTAAAGGCTGGCTCTGCTGGCTTGTCTTGTATCCAGGGGAATTATTACCCAGAGCTAATTGTTTGGTTATGTAACCACTACGATAGCGACGAACGGGCAAATCAGGTTGAAATCCTGCAGCAATTCTTTGTCGATCATATGGATGTGATGCACGCCGTGTATCCCGTCGTGGCCAAATATTTTTTGCAAAAAAGAGGACTGCCTATTTCAACCTTTACACGAAAAAATGTGGGTCTATTCGATGAAACCGTCAGAAAACAACTGGACTCACTTTATGTCCAGTTTCAGCAACTGTTGGAGCAGATTGAATTAAAGCCGGTATTGGCCTGATGTAAATAAGCGGCTTCTTGTGAGACGGTCAAGATTTTTTTGCTTCTACCTTTTTATCGGAATACTGGTTTTCAATTCCTGCGCAAAAGTGGATAACAACGCGCGGGATTTTTCTTTCGTTTTTATGACGGATCTTCATTTGAAGCCGGATTCGACTATATCGTCTGCTTTCGACCGGGTGATTGACACCGTAAATAGTCTTGGCGTTGACTTTGTCATCTCGGGAGGTGATCAGGTCTATGACGTGATGCGCGGAAATGTTCAACGGAGCGATTCGCTCTTCCAGTTCTTTCTCGAAAAAAAGAAACGGTTTAACGTACCCGTTTACACAACGGTAGGTAATCATGATTTATTCGGAATCTATGAAGAAAGCGACGTGGATTCAACGCACATAGATTATAAAACCGGTATGTATCAGCGTTATCTGGGTGAACCCTATTATTCGTTCGATCATAAGAATTGGCATTTCGTGGTGTTGAATTCACTAGATGTTCAGGATAAAAAATATATCGGGAAAGTTGACAGCGATCAAATGAGGTGGTTGAAGGCGGATCTCGCGGAGATTCCTGCTGAAACCCCCGTTGTCGTTGCCTTGCACATACCGCTTGTCTCTGCTTTTAAACAGGTTTATCCCGCTACCGGATCGGATGAGGCTTACCATAAACCGATGGTTATCAATAGGAGCGAAATTCTTGAACTATTGCAGCAGTATAATGTAAAGTTGGTGCTTCAAGGACATTTGCATTGGCTGGAAGATCTGGCGATTGAAAACCATACGCACTATATTACCGGAGGTTCCGTGGCGGGAAGACCGTCGTGGCGTGGCACACGTCACGGGCCGCAGGGCTTTCTTCATTTCCATGTCAGCGGAGACGAGGTGACGTGGGATTACATCGATTATGGCGGCGGAAAATCCTTCCGTGTTAATTAGCTGTTTCCAAAAAACATCTTCTTGGTTTTTTTTATAAGTATCAGATCATGAGTGTCTTGCGTTTTGTGGATTGATTTAAATTTTTCGATAAAATCCTACAATACTGCGCCAATTTTTTATAGAAGTGACTGTACTGCTTGATTTACCTTTGCTTCATTGACTCCCGGCTAGTGCCGATTGTTAACCAGTTTATATTAATCTTTTGATTTTATGATACAAACTTTTGCAAAATTCATTTTCTTGTTGGTTGGTCTGAATTATGCACAGCACGCTTGGGCACAACAGTTGACGGTTAAAGGGCAGGTAACTGATGCTGCCAGTGGCGAGCCGCTATCTGGTGCAACCGTTTCGGTTGTTGGAAGTACGGTGAGCACTACATCAGATGAAAATGGCCGGTATTCCCTAGTTGTCCACGTGACACCTGAAAAAATTTCGGTTACCTTTTTAGGTTATCAAAAACAGGAACAGCCTCTTGGAGGACAAACGGAACTGGACTTTCGGTTGGTTAAAAGCGATGCGTCTTTGGACGAGGTCGTTGTAACGGCGCTGGGTATTAAAAGGGAACGTAAATCGTTGGGATATTCCGTAGGAAATGTGGATGGTGAGGCGCTTAATGAAACTCCCCAGGCGAACGTATTGAATGCCTTGTCGGGAAAAGTAGCTGGCGTACAGATTTCCCAAATGGATGGAACCGCGGGTTCTTCTGTCAACATGGTCATCCGGGGAGCCAACTCATTGAATGGTGATAATCAACCCCTGTTTGTAATCGATGGGGTACCAGTGAGTAACCAACTGAACAATGGATTCAGCGGTGCCGATATGGGCAATGCGATATCCGATATCAATCCTAACGATATTGAAAACGTGTCGGTGCTGAAAGGCCCGAGTGCCGCAGCACTTTATGGGTCGAGGGCGGGAAATGGGGTGGTATTGATTACGACAAAGTCTGGAGCCGGGTCAAAACGCGGTATCGGTGTGTCGTTAAGTGCCGCGTTGACGGCAGAAGTCCCTTATCGTTATGTGCCCGTACAAAATAAATTCGGCAACGGAAAAGCGGGAGCTCATCTTTTGGAAGAAAGTGAAAATGAGAATTGGGGCGCTGAATTGGACGCGGGTGAACAATGGGTACAATGGAATAGCAATGGCCAGGCCGTACCCCTGGTTTCCTATCCCGATCGATTTCAAGACTTTTTTCAAACCGGTTTGACGTCTACCAACAATGTTGCGGTCGACGGTAGTTACGATAAGGGAAATTTTCGTTTATCTGTCGGTAACATGGAAAACAAAGGCATCATACCAAATACCGATCTTTCACGGGTTACGTTGGCTTTGAATACCTCGTATCGTCTAACCGACCGGTTACGAGCTACGGCGAATTTCGGTATTACCGAATCCGGTTCAGACAACCGTCCGGTAATCGACGGAGAACGGAATTCTCCCGTCAGAAGTCTTTACGAGACGGGAGCCCAGGTAAACATTTTAGATTTAGTGAATTATTGGATTCCGGGTATGGAAGGAATCCAGCAATTGAAATACAAGGACAAGCAAAACAATCCGTATTTTCTGGCTTACGAAAATCCGACCTCATTTAAGCGTAACCGTACGGTAAGCAAATTGCAACTTGATTATACGATTTCCGACGACTTCGCTTTTTTGGTACGTTATGCACGTGATGAAACGAACGAGAATCAGGAAGCGAAGCGTGCCTACAGTAATTTCAACAACCTGAAAGGCAGTTATCAATTGGATGATAATTATCGTAAAGAAGACAACATCGACGCAACCCTGTCGTATAAAAAGGAATTTGCTTCGATCTGGAGCATCAATGCGATGGCTGGTTTCAATCGCATGGAACGACAGGTACAGATAATGAATAATTATACATCAGAGCTTGTGATTCCGGACCTGTATTCCATATCCAACGGCGCTCCCGGAACCGTTGTGTATGACAGTTTCAAATCAAGGAAATTATTATATGGTGTCTATGGTACCGCGTCGGTGGGATTTGCGGACAAAATCTACCTGGATCTAACCGCCCGGAACGATTGGTCAAGTACCCTTCCAAGCAACAATCGGTCTTATTTTTATCCGTCGGCTTCGCTTAGCTTTTTGCTTCACGAACTAGTGGCGCTTCCCGATTGGCTAACTTTCCTCAAATTGAGAGCGGGCTCGGCACAGGTCGGTAACGACGTTGAACCGTACAGCCTCCGGGCTACTTATTCCAACGATTCCGATTGGGGATCGGCCAAAAGGTTGTACATGGGCAATGAATTGCGGAATGCCACACTTGAACCAGAGATATCAACTTCCCATGAGGCGGGTTTGGAATTTCAGTTTCTCGGCAACCGTCTCGGGTTTGAAGCTACTTATTATACCGTCAATAACAAAAATCAGGTCTTGTCTATCGGATTGCCGATCGAGTCTGGCGCGGGAAGCAAGCTGATTAACGCAGGGTTGGTGCGTAGCCGGGGAATTGAGGCACGGCTAAGCGGCACACCGATACAGAACCGGAATTTTAGGTGGGACATGAATGTGACGTTTACGCGCAATCGAACGGTTATCGAAGAATTGGCCGAAGGAATTGAATATTTTAATTTCACCTCTTACAGCGGTCTGGAAGTCCGGACCTATGCGGGTGGGGGTATCGGAGACATGTACATGCGGCCTATGTTGACCGTCAAGGATAAAAACTCTCCCTATTACGGATACCCGCTGCTGACCAACTCGGGGGTTTACCAAACGGACAACGATATCAGCAACTTAGTGAAGATCGGAAATTTCAATCACGACTTCATGCTCTCTTTTCAACCATCGTTCACCTATAAATCGTTCAGTTTGTATGCAAACATAGACTGGCGGCAGGGTGGGATGTTTTATTCCAATACCATGATGTTTTTAGGAAACAATGGCCAATTGGAAGAAACGCTATCTGGTGCTTCTTACGATCGTTCACGGGGTATTGAAGAACAGGTTAAAGCAAGTCCGGAAGCCTATTTTGGAAAATGGATAGGGGGAAGAAACGCCGATTATGGCGGCCTGCCGTGGCCGGGTGCTGAAAGCGAGGTAAGGAAACAGGATGCGAGCTTCAATATTGGCGTGCGAGAAGTAATCGATGAAAATGGCCACTCTTCTTACGTTGAAAACCTGGGCGGTGCCACCACAGTTTGGTTAGATCCGTTCAATGCCTATCGGTATTCAACCCGGCCATTCCCCGATCGTAATCTCTATAGCGCTACATACGTTAAATTACGGGAAATTGCCCTGACTTACCGATTGCCCCAATCATTTTCAAGCCGGTTGAGGTTGCAGCAGACTTCAGTTTCGTTTGTGGCCAATAATGTCTTTCAATGGAATGCTGCCGGTATCGATATTGATCCCGAACGTGCATATAGGCAATCGGCAGCAGGATGGATACAGGGGGTTGAATATTACAACGTGATGCCCTGGACGGCATCCTTCGGGTTAAAATTAACTGTCAATTTTTAAACTAGGTGATATGAAAAGAATTGGTGTCATCGCTACCGCTTTGTTGGTTAGCTTATTTGTATGTATATCCTGCGAAAACTTCGACGAAGTGAATGTGAATCCAAACCGTGCGGAGGAAGTTTCATCCAATTACCTGCTGTCTTATGTGCTCACCAAAACGGCGACCAACTATTATCAGTTGACAGTGCCGGGTTCGATTGTTTCTGGCACGATGCAATATATTCAGGTCGGGACGAATTTCCGGGCTGATGAGGTGAACTATTATGGTTGGAAGCCGGCTTCGTGGAATGGTTATTACGATATCCTGCGAAACAATCAATTGATTTATGACAATTCATTGGAAGACAATAACCACTTTTTCAGGGCTATTTCACTGACGATGCGTGCTTTTGTATTCGGGTTATTAACAGACCTATACGGCGACATCCCTTTTACGTCCGCATTGCAGGCCGAAAAAGGAATTTTTTTTCCCGCCTATGATGAGCAGCGTGTGGTTTACGCCGGTGTCTTAACCGACTTGCGCGAAGCGGATAACCTGCTCGCCAGTTTGGGGGATGGCGATATCGTGAATCCGACGTCGGACCTGATTTACCAAGGGAATCCGGCGAAATGGCAGAAATTTGTGAATTCGTTGCGTGTCCGCTATGCGTGGCGGCTAAGTCTCAAGGCATCAGAAATGGCCGGGTTAGGTGTAGACATTGCGGAAGAAATGCGTAGCGCTGCACCGAAAGCTTTTGCTGGTAACAGTGACAATGCCAACATCGAATTTTTGGGTTTAACGGCTGAAAATTCAGCAGAAGGAGGAAGTTTGAATTCCGCTAACCCACCCTATGGCTATAAGCCTGCCCAACCGCTGGTCAGTTTATTGCTTCAGACAAACGATCCGCGGTTACATCGATGGGTTTCGCCGGTTCTTCAAAAATGGGATTCCCATGTCGGTACGATTAGAGATTCGACAGTGACTAATATATACGGAGAAAGCTTTTCCGTCCAATTCCGGCCTGCGCCGCAAAATTACACGGTGGATACTTCGTTATATGTCGGCTTGCCGGTTGGCTTGGCCAACACGGTGGCCATGAACTATAACAAGGGGAACGATCAGGAAGTTTATCATTCGGAACGCAGTCCTTATATTTCCATGTTACATCCCCGGTACCGCGAAAATACCGATGCGCTTCTGCGCATGGAACTGATGACGTATGATGAAGTAGCGTTTATCCTAGCAGAGGCCGCCTTAGCGGGAGGTTCCGGTGTGGAGGGGAGTGCCGCGCAATATTATCGGTCGGGAATCGCTGCGTCTATGGAGCGTTGGGGAGTATCGGCAGCACCTTCGTTTAATTTCGAGAAATTTTACAGTCAGCCAAGCATCGACCTTAATGCAGCTGCCGATCCCCACAAGCGGATCATGGAGCAGAAATGGGTGGCAGCATGGCTACGGGTAGACAGTTGGTTTGACTGGCGTCGTACGGGTTTTCCAGATCTGAAGACAGGCCCGGTTGCGCAGTATGGTCCACGGTTGCCAATCCGATTTATGTATCCGACGCCCAATTTGGACCCGAACTACGTAGTTAACTATAACGAAGCCGTTGGCAGGCTGGAAGCGACAGATTATGTGCCCGAGGGTCAGACCAAAGATCATCCCTATGCCAAAATGTGGCTGTTGCAGGAAACTTCCAAACCTTGGTAGCGATGCGGTTAGAAAAAGTCCTAATATTCGCAGGGCTGTGGGCTATACTGACAGCCTATGCGGTTTTCGCCCGGGCGGCTGAACCGTCGTATATTGACTTGTCTGCCGGCGGTATCTGCAATTTCGTCGCGGATAAACAGGAGTTACTGCGGACGCAATCGGTCTTACGGGAAGAGATCGCCAAGCGGAGTGGCATTGACCTTCCGATGCTGTCTTCCCGGGAACTTGGAAAAAGGCCTAGCATTATCTTAGCACTCGAATCGGATACGAAAAGGTTGCCTCAGCTGGTGCAGGAAGCCGTGGGGCAGCTGGAACCGATCGGAGCCGAAGGATACCGGTTGGTTGCATTAGACCAATACCAGTCTGTTGTTGTGATGGGAAAAGATGCAAGAGGATTGTTATATGGCGTCGGGAAATTGCTGCGAAAGGCGACGATCACGCCTAAATCGATTTGGTTTCCGAAGGGGTTTTCGCTGACCACGACGCCTAAAAACCTCGTCCGCGGTCATCAATTGGGGTATCGACCTAAAAATAATGCATACGATGCATTTTCTGTTGATCAGTTTGATCAGTATATCCGGGACTTGGCGCTCTTCGGCGTGAACACCATCGAGCTGGTACCGCCCCGTACGGACGATGATCCGACGCATATGCTCATGAAGCTGTCACCGACACAGATGATGGTCGAGTTATCGAGAATTTGCGACAGTTACGGGTTGGATGTCAGCATGTGGTATCCCAATGTGGGAGAAGATTATCGCAGTCCGGCCGGCATTCAATCCGAACTGGCTGAGCGGGAACAGGTGTTTGCAGCGTTACCGCGGCTCGACGCATTGTTTGTACCGGGGGGAGATCCGGGGAACCTGGAAGTGGATACGCTATTCCGTTGGGTCGGACAGGTAGCCCAAGTGCTCGCTAAATATCACCCGGATAGCAAAATATGGATTTCTCCTCAGTCGTTCAATACGGACCGACAGTACGCCATGTTTTTTGAACATGCAAACCAACACGCTGAATGGTTGGGAGGGATTGTTTTCGGTCCGTGGGTAAGCATGCCGATCGATGAAATCAGGGACCGGCTTTCTCCGGAAATCCCGATTCGTCGCTATCCGGATATCACCCATAATATCAGTTGTCAATATCCGGTTCCGGATTTTGATTTAACCTGGGCGTTAACATTGGGCCGGGAGAGCATCAATCCCCGTCCACGTGAATTTAAGCATATTCATAACCTATTTGAGCCATACGCCATCGGCGGCATTACTTATTCCGAAGGAACAAATGACGATGTAAATAAGTTCGTTTGGTCCGACCAGGATTGGGATTCGTCAACACCGGTGGTAGAAACCCTGCGCGATTACGCTCGGCTGTTTTTAGATCCGCTGCATGTCGAACCCTTTGTCCATGCGATTCTGGGATTGGAGGATAACCTCCGCGGCTCACCGTTGATTAACGACGGAATCATCCGCACATTGGACCAATGGCGTTATCTGGAAGTACATTCTCCGGCGGGGAAAACGTCGAATCCCCGTTTTCAGATGGGATTGATACGTGCCTATTTCGATGCGTATACCCAACGGAGGTTGACATGGGAGACCTACCTGGAACAGCAGGCATTGGACGTCTTAAAAAATACGAAACAGGAGACAGTGGACAACGCGCTTGTGGAGGCAATTGCCTTGTTGAAGCAGGGAACGCGGCAATCGGTTTGCTTGGATTGGCGGCAACGGTGTCTGGAGCTAGCAGATTCGCTCTATGAAAGCATCGGCACGCAGTTGACGGTTGCCCGTCACCACGGATACGAAGAGCGAGGTAACTTCATTGATCACATCGATATGCCATTAAATGACGCTCCCTGGCTGTTGCCGCAACTCGAGGCGCTGCTGTCCCATTCCTCCAGTGCCGAAAAAACAAAGCAGTTAGCCGCTGTTTTGCAACGGACAGATCCTGGTCCTTGGGGGATATACGATAATTTTTCAGAAGCTGGGTCGTGGCACCGGGTGGCGAAAGGAAAGGGATGGTTGTCCGACCCGGGGAATTTGCGGTCGGCGAGCCATGGCTTTAACATCAAGGTAAAAGGGCCTTCGGAAAGAGCAGCAGAACCCAAAGCATGGATGAAGCAGGCAACAGTTCTGTATGATTACCCATTAGTTATTGACTATATGGAGCTGGATACCACTGCGGATTATTTGGTGAAAATAGCCTATACCGGGCGGTTTAAATCCCATATATCGTTGTATGCGGACGGGCTGCCGGTGCACGGTTATCAATTGGTTACGGGAAGTGACGTATATGAATTTGAAGTACCGAAAGCTGCGACATCGGACGGAAAAGTGACCTTTCAATGGATATGTAAACCGGGCGAACGCGGATTGCAGGTCGCTGAATTATGGTTAAAAAAGAAAACAAGCAATTAATTGGTTATGGACACGAATGGCTTTTATCATAAAATCAAGACCGGGACCCAGGTATATGGAACCTGTGTAACGGTATGTAATCCCCAATGGCCGGCGATGCTGAACAAAGCAGGCCTTGACTTTGTATTTCTGGATACGGAACATATCCCGTTGGACAGATCTCAGCTAGCCTATTTATGCCACGGTTATCGGGCACTGGGAATTGCGCCGATCGTGCGGATTGCGACCGCTGACGAGACACTGGCTGGCCAGGCCGTGGATGCCGGAGCCCAGGGGGTTATTGCCCCCTACCTGGAAAAGGAAGAACAAATAGACTCGTTGGTCTATGCATTGAAATATCGACCATTGAAGGGAGTCTTATTAGAACAGTATAGGATGAGGCCGGATACCTTGCCTGACTCGCTTAAAACGTATTTAGCCGCATATAACAGCGGAAATGTAGCAATAGCCAATATAGAGAGTGTCCCTGCATTAAACAATTTGGAGCGCCTGTTGGCTGTTAAGGGGCTGGATGCGGTTTTCATTGGGCCGCATGACCTGTCTGTCAGCATGGGGTTGCCGGAAGAATACGACCATCCCGATTTTGAGAAGGCAGTTGCTCATATCATTCGGCTATGCCGTTCCAACGGTATATCGGTGGGTATTCATTTTTCTTTGGAGCCCGACAGGCAGGTGAAATGGGGGCAGCAGGGTGCTAATATCATTATGCACAGTTCCGATGTTGCACTGTTTAGTCAGCGGTTGGCGTCCGATATGAAACACATCAGAAGTATGCTGGGCGATACGCAGCATGCTGGAGAACCTGATTCTATTTCCGCTATTATCTGATAATTTGCACGAATCATCCGAATCATTTGATATTTTTGATGCAGGACCAATGAACAGGATTATGAAAAGACTTTTGTGGTTATTAGTGGTAAATTTTGGGTGGATTGTTCCGTCGATATCGCAAAACAGGATGGTGTTGACTGGTATAAGGGGTACGATTATTGCCCATCAACCCGCCTCCACGCACCAATACATTGGGTCACCAAGTATTGCCATTTTACCGAATGGCGATTACGTTGCATCCCATGATCTTTTCGGGCCTACTAGTTCAGAATTTGTGCAGGCCATGACGCATGTTTACCGCTCTTCTGACAACGGAAAAACATGGCGGCGGGTCAGCGAAATCCGGGGTGCATTCTGGTCCAGCTTATTTGTTAACCGCGGTGCATTGTATCTGCTTGGACCCGACCGGCACCACGGTACGGTATTGATCCGTCGGTCGGACGATGGGGGAGATACATGGACCCATCCAACCGGCACAGAAGACGGGCTGCTGCTAAAAGGCATGTTCCATTGTGCTCCCATGCCCGTGATCGAACATAACGGGCGCTTATGGCGCGGGATGGAGACTGCGCATGGCCCCATTTTGGAATGGGGTAAGCGCTATGGCGCCATGATGATGTCGGCGCCCGTTGATGCCAATTTGCTGAAAGCCAGTAGTTGGACTACCAGCAATTCACTACCGTATGACTCGACTTATCTGAATGGGAATTTTACCGGTTGGCTGGAAGGGAATGCCGTTGTGACGCCGGATGGTGGCATAGTGGATATCCTTCGGGTAGACGATCGCACCACGCATGAAGAAAAGGCGGCAATGGTCAGGATCAGTGCCGATGGGAAGGTGGCTTCGTTCGATCCAGCGACCGGTTTCGTACCTTTCCCCGGCGGCAGTAAGAAGTTTGCCATCCGTTTTGACGATAAGTCCGGCCGGTATTGGACGCTCAGCAATAGCATTCCCGACGTGTTCCGGAAGCAGTATCCAAAGAGAAATGCTGCAAGCTTCCGGAATACGCTTGCGCTCATGAGCTCGGACGATTTGCTTAACTGGCAAATCCATGAGCTGGTCCTGCAACATCCCGATGTAATTAACCACGGTTTTCAGTATGTTGACTGGCTCATCGAAGGCGAAGACATGATCGTGGTCAGCCGGACGGCTTACGACGACGGGAAAGAGGCTGCAAACAACAACCACGATGCGAACTTCCTGACATTTCACCGGATTGAAGGTTTTCGCGAAAAAGTACAGCAAACATTGTAAACATAACCAAAATAGACATGAAGAAGCAAACAAGCATCTTTTTACCCCTTCTAGCCATTTTTTGCCTGGAATGTTCACCACCCAACGGCGTTGCCGGACACGTCAATTTACCACCTAAAGCCGATAGTACGGACGCAGCATATGTAAGCGGCGAACTCCTTTATCCCTTGGATAACAAACCTACCCCCGAATGCCATGCATCGACAATTGTTGAAACGCCCGATGGGTTGGTTGCGTCCTTTTTTGCGGGCACTTACGAAAGCCATCCCGATGTGGGAATTTGGGTGTCCCGTATGGTAGACGGCAAGTGGACCTGGCCGGAAGAGGTGGCAGACGGTGTACAGAATGATACGCTGCGGTATCCCTGTTGGAACCCGGTGCTGTTTCAACCCGAAGGTGGAGATCTTATGCTGTTCTATAAGGTGGGGCCCAGCCCGCAAACCTGGTGGGGCATGGTGATCACATCGAAAGATAATGGAAATACATGGTCGGAGCCGCGGAAATTGGGCGAGGATCCAAAAGTGGGACATCTCCTCGGACCCGTCAAAAACAAGCCGATTCAATTGGCAGATGGGACGATTATTAATCCGACGAGTATCGAGTATCCGAAGAACGACGGTGAAGACCAGGATTGGCGTGTTTACTTCGAAATCAGCAAAGACCTTGGACATACCTGGGAGGTGGTTGGACCGATTAACGACGGCCTGGAATTTGACGCCATTCAACCCAGTATTCTAACCTATCCGGATGGTAAATTGCAGGTGGTTTGCCGTAGCCGTCAGGATGTATTGGTGCAAAGCTGGTCCGAAGATCAAGGACGGACATGGAGTAAAATGACGGCTATGGAATTGCCCAATCCAAATTCGGGAACGGACGCTGTGACCTTACAGGATGGAAGGCAATTGCTGGTATACAATCATTCCACAAAGCGGGGCGAAGAGCCCAAGGATAGGAATATCCTGAATGTGGCATTGTCAGATGATGGAAATACATGGAAACCGGTAATGACACTGGAAAATGAACCCATTGAAGATGGTTATGCCTACCCAGCCGTCATCCAGTCAGCCGACGGAATGGTACATATCACCTATACGTATAACAGGAGGTCTGTAAAACATGTGGTGCTGGATCCGCAGCGGTTGTAATCTTAAGATAAGATGCTATAATCTCTCGGCAACTTTTTATAGAATAGTAGGCGAATTCTCCGGTATTTTTGAGCGTTGAACCGTAAGAAAGAACAAATGAAGGATGACAGTGGTATTAACCACTTAAACTTGAAGTAACATACGGCAATTAACTTAGCACCTGAATAAATCGATTGCACCATGCGTTGTATCAATATGACTTCTCTGCACGCTCACACATTAAAACGTGTCATCGGAAAAGTTTTTTTAGTATTTTTCCTGGTCTGGTCCGTAGTCGCGGCCGGTTTTAGTCAACAAGCCGCTATTACACCCGAGACAGCACTTCAAAGTTACCTGGATAACGGCGACCCGACCTATACATGGGAAATCAAGGATAGCCTGGTGTATGACAAGGGAACAATTTTCCAGGTATTGCTTACGTCGCAGCGCTGGCGGGAGCACACGTGGAGACACCAGTTAAATGTCATCATTCCCAACGAAGTAACCTACGATGGTGGATTACTTTTCATCAGCAGTGGCCGTATGCAGAAAGAAGATCCCGATATGCCTGAATGGCACAGCCTGGCGAAGGACGGTCTCATACAGGGCATGGCGCGGATAGCTGAGGAAAACAAGGCGGTGGCCGCTGTCATCCGGCAGGTGCCCAACCAACCGCTATACGGAGGCCTGGTTGAAGACGAGTTGATATCCTATACACTCCATCAATTTCAGGAAGACGGCGATTTTTCATGGCCGTTGCTATTTCCTATGGTTAAAAGTGCTGTGCGTGGTATGGATGCTGTACAGGAAATCGTGGCTGGCCGCTCTTCCAGACCGGTAAGGCGGTTTGTTGTTTCCGGCTTGTCCAAACGCGGGTGGACCACCTGGCTGACAGCCTCGCAGGATGATCGGGTGGAGGCGTTGGCTCCCATGGTCATCGACATCCTGAACATGCCCGTCAACCTTAATTACCAGATCGATGTATGGCACGATTACAGTCCGCAGATACAAGATTATGTGGCCCTTGGCCTTGTGCAGGACATTGAAAGTGACCGTGGCCATACGTTGGCACAGATGATCGATCCCTATTCGTATCGGAAATTGCTTGACAAGCCAAAGATGTTATTTATGGGTACGAATGATCAATATTGGGTTATTGACGCGGTAAAGCATTATATTGATAGTATACCCGGCCGTTACTATATCCACTACGTGCCTAATGAAGGGCACGACTTGGGCAACAAAGAACAGGCATTTCAGGCGTTGTCATCTTTCTGGAGCTTCACGCTGCAGCACAAACCTTATCCGATGACCGATTATAAGACCGTGGAGAAAGAAGATGCACTGGAACTGAAGATCAAGGCAACGAAGCCGAAGCTTGAAGGAGCGGTTGTTTGGAGTGCTTCATCGGACGATCAGGATTTTCGGGATGAAACATGGACAAGCCGTGACCTTCCGATTGCCCACAAACGAAAATTCAGTGTAAAAGAGATGCTGCCGGATTCCGGCTACAAAGCCTTTTATGTGGATCTGAAATACCGCGATGCCAATGGCGAACTATATACCCAAAGTACCCGCGTCTTTGTATCGGACAGCCATTCGTTTTTTTTGAATTGATGTAGTTATCAACTATTAGCAGTCGGTTAGTAGTACGTAGCGGAAGATGAGATAATTCGTATGGATAGGCAATTGATGAATGGTATGATGAGTTTGGACAACATAGCGCGGAAAGTGAGGCAAATTGCCAGGTGCTTGTCGTGGAGCGTGATTTTGATGACCGGCTGCACACGCGAGCATCGGCAACAAGATGTCACCGTACAACGCGTGATGGATAGCTTGGTAACGCGCATTTATGCGCAATGGGATGCGCGGCTGATCAATGTCTTGGATGAAAATCTAGTGTTGAAATTCGTGGACCCTGAAGAGCGCACAGCGCTCGCGGAGAACTACTGGCGGTTTCGGGTGGACGTTCCCGTAGTTGTTTCCCTGATGCGCGATAGCGCGCAGGCGTCGGTACCTTTTTGGCTGGTTGAGCGTGGTTTTGAAAAAACCGGGTATACCGTCCGGAATGAACTATACACGTATGAGGTATGGCAGAAGAGTTTTCCGGCCGGCGAGATCGGGCTTGGAATAAATGGGTTCGATAAACACCGTCCGGTTTATTTCGTCGGAGTGGCTCCTCAACATTCTGGAAAAAAAGTCAACATTACTCCGATTATACCCCAGAAGCAAGCCATCACGGTGTTGGATACGGGCGCATTTACCTACCACGATTGGGACGAGCTTGTACTCACCGAAGTGCCGCAGACCCTGAGTGGACAGCTCTTGTTGCCTACCATACGCGGACGTGCCCGTGAAGCGCATTTAATCGGTGCTTTCAGAAGAACCGAATTTCCATCAACGGCCATACCAGACCAGGTAATCCTTACCCTGCCTGACGATGCAAAACACGGTATGACGGTTCAATGGCGATGCACGCCCGATGTACAGCACGGATGGATCAAGTACTGGCAGCCGGGAGCGGAAGATACCGTACGGGTTGATGTGGATGGAACATTGCTGGAAGACCGCATGCTGCGCAACGATCGATATGTAAGCCGATTCCGTGTGCAACTTGATTCCCTGCAGCCTGGCACTGTTTATCAGTATCGGGTTGGACATGGAGCCGTTACCGGAGAAACCGCCACGTTCACGACACCGGATGCTGTCGATACGTTTGCATTTACGTGGTTTGGCGATATACACAACGACCCGATGTGGGGAAAGCTTGCGCAGGATGCCGATGTAGCACACCCGCAAACGGATTTTTACCTTTCTGTGGGAGACCTCGTTAATACCGGCCTGCATCGCGACGATTGGGATGCGCTGTTCGCATATTCAGGAGGGATTTTTCGGGAAAAGCCCTTAATGGCTGTTCCCGGCAATCATGACAGCCAGGATGGGCTGGGTGCAGGAATGTTTCGTGAATTACTATCCTATCCGGAAAACGGTCCCGACGGACTGCCGACCGGCTTTACCTATGCATTCCGGTATAAACACGCCTTGTTTTTAATGATAGACGTCGTTAGTTTTTCGGTGTCGCAGCAGGCCGCTTGGATTGAGTCCCAGTTGTCCAAAACAGACGCGACCTGGAAGTTCGTTGTTTTTCACTTTCCACCCTATACCTTAGAAGAGCCGTATCCCGATATCGTCAAAAGCTGGGTACCACTATTTGACAAGTATGGTGTGGACATGGTGATGAATGGACATTTCCATTATTACCTACGTACCCGCCCCATGAAGGGTAGCCAGCCGGTGGAACCGGAAGGTAACGGCACAAAGTACGTGATGTCTGTTAGCACACGAGGCAAAAATGACGACTCACCAGCGGAACCTTACGGAGAGAAGGTATTTAAAAAAGGGTATCTTTATCAGCATGTTCAGCTAGATGGCCGTCGACTATCATTTATATGTAAGGATGCTGAAGGGACTGTTCTGGATCGCTTTGAGTTGACTAAATAACTAACCGATAACCCTAAATTGAATCATGAAGAAGCAACTATTGACCTGTGTTTTTTTGTTTTTGTTGATCGTGGCAAAATCGGAGACGGTCCGACATCCTGAGCTAGTGGATTCGGTTCTCGTATTTCCGCTGCAGGCGCAGCATGTACACGGAAGCAGTGTGGTGGAACTGCCCGATGGAGATTTTCTGCTGGCCTGGTTCCAGGGAAGCGGGGAGCGGACGGCTGACGATGTCCGGATCATGGGGGCACGTTTGAAAAAGGGAACTAAAAAATGGAGTACACCCTTTGAATTGGCAGATACCCCGCACCTGCCTGACTGTAACCCGGTTTTGTTTATGGCGGAAGGGAAGCTATTTCTGGTGTGGATAGCGGTGTTGGCTAACCAGTGGGAGCATTCCATTCTCCGGGTGCGGTCTACCACAGCATTTGGGAAAGCCGGGGCGCCGGAATGGCAATGGCAGGATAATATCCTGCTGAAGCCGGATGAACGTTTTGTAGAAGAGGCGGTCAACAGGTTCCGTGAATTACCACCCTTGCATCACGGTTGGTCGGCCTATGCGCCGAAATATGATGAGCTTACAATAGAGGCAGCGAAAGACCCCGGAAAACGGAGTATCGGTTGGATGACACGGATTAAACCCCTTGTATTAGCGCATCGGATTCTGTTACCACTCTATTCGGATGGATTCAATTTTTCCATGCTAGCCATCTCGGAAGATGGCGGTCATTCCTGGAAGCCCAGTCTACCCATTGTGGGGCGTGGCCCCATCCAGCCGGCGCTAGCGCAGCGCACCGATGGTACACTGGTAGCTTACATGCGGGACAGCGGCGATGCGCCGGCGCGCGTCCAGGTCAGCGAATCAACAGATGGTGGGTGGAGCTGGACGGCCGCGCATAAGTCTGACATTCCCAACGGCGCAAGTGTCGACGTGCTCGTGCTTGACGATGGCCGTTGGGCCATGCTAGGCAACGATGTGGACGATGGACGGTATCGGTTGAGCCTTTATTTTTCCGATGACCAGGGAAAAACATGGCCCGTGAAGCTACCCATCGAATACGATGTTTCTAAACGAGGACGCTATTCATATCCATCGCTGATACAGGGAAGTGACGGATTGCTCCATATGAGTTATTCCTATCACCTCCATGGTGAGGAAAAAGCCATCAAATATGTTACTGTCAAACCGTAAATCTCATCCAAAACCACATACGATGAAACTAAATTTATTAGGTATTCTTTCCTTAACGTTGTTTGCCGGTGCGTGCAGTAATCATGCCTCCACAGCCGCTTTTTCCTATGCGGATACGGTGTTTACACAGGATTACAGCGTGAAGTATCTGGCGGACGAAGGCCAACAGGGAATATTCCGGCGGGTGCACACCGACCGGGAAGGAAAAGTGCAGGTATTGGCGGTGGATGGACTGAAACAGCCTTCCAACGGGCATTTTTTATATCCAGGGCATATTGTAGCGGATCATTCCTATCGATTTATGTCGGCCAAGCACCTTGTTGACATGGCAGTATGCAAGGGCCAACTCATCTACCTGGATAGCCACGTTATCTTCAGCAACGCTTGGTCGGGGAGGCTATCCATCGAACATCAACTGGCAAACCCCACCGCATTCGCGGTCAACGACAGTTTGGAATTTTTGGTAACCGACGGCGAACAGGTTCATTTCATCGACGACAACGCCGTGAAGTGGAAAGGGGAGGTGCCCGGAGGCAAGGTGCTGCAATTGATCAGTCATCCTTCCGATCACACATTTTTCTTCGTGTTAACCCCTGAAAGTATATACCGGTTTTCCGCAGTAACCCACCAATTGGAGAAAATGCACGGCGGCAGTGGGTTTACATCCGCTGATGTGGACGCGCGTAACAACCAATTGGTCGTCGGCACATCCGACGGGTATTTCAAGTACAGTCTGGAAGAGAGACAAGTCAAGGGAGGGTTAAATAGGCAGCTGCCGTGGACCGATATTGGCGTTGTCAGGGTAATCGATGGAACCTATTGGTTTGGCACCGACCGAGGTGCATTTGCGGTACGGGAGGATGGGAAAATTGATTACTACGCGGGTAAACGATGGCTGCCGGACGATCTGGTGACGGATATCGCACGAGGTGCCGGTCAGTCGGTTTTATTGTTGACCCAAAGTGGGCTCGCCAGTATACATTTCAAACCGATGACGCTGCTTGATAAAGCCATGTACTACGAACGGCAGGTAAGGGAACGGCACATCCGCAACGGATTCAATGCAACGCTGACCGGCATGACCGGCGGCGATGTAAGCACAGGTTACCTGGGGGATTCCGACAACGACGGCCTTTGGACGTCCCTGTATCTGGCGGCAGAGGCTTTTCGCTACGCCACTACCGGCGAACAACAGGCGCTGGATATCTGCATGGAGTCACTGGATGCCATGGCCCGTTTGTATGATGTTAACCCCGTGCCGGGGTTTCCGGCACGTTCGTTCGAACGCCGTGGCAGCGGCGATACCCGTCCGATGCTTTCCGACCCCGAACGCTGGCAATTAGCGGAGCACCCCGATTGGTATTGGAAAGCGACGACTAGCAGCGACGAAGCCATCGGACATATCTTTGCCTTTGGCGTGGTCGCCGAATTAGTCGACCATCGGGAAACACGCGAAAAAGCGATCCGGTTAATTGATACGCTGATGGGACATATCGTCAAAAACGACCTTTACCTGGTTGACTATGATGGGAAGCCGACAACCTGGGGGCGATGGAATCCGGAGTATGTCAACGCTTTCCCCACCAATGTAGGAGACCGGAAACTGAACGCTTCCAATATCATTGCGATGTTGCAGACTGCGTATCATTTTACAGGTAAGCCCATATACAAGGAGAAAGCATTTGACCTGATGGAAAACCACGGATACCTCGAAAACCTGCTTCGCCCCATGGACGAAATTGGAAAAGCTGCTGAGCATGCCGACGATTGGAGTCGGATGCTTTCCGGTGCGTGGAACCATTCCGACGATGAAATGTATTTCGCAGGGTATTGGGGCTTATACCGCTATGCATTCAACGATACGCTGAAGGCACAGTACAAAGATGCCATACTGGATCACTGGGAAGCGGAGCGTCCCGAAAAAGAAGGTGCCTGGAATATCTTCACTGCCATCACAGGGACGGACCACTTCGATCGGGACGAAGCAATCTGGTACCTCAAAGAATATCCCCTGGATCTTATTCAATGGACCATGCACAACAGCCATCGCCAGGATATCGCACCACTACCGCCAAATTTCCGGAATCAAACAACCGAGGAGGTGCTACCGCCCGACGAGCTGAAGATTTCACGCCACAATGCAAACCGTTTCATATTGGATGGTGGCAGTGACGGTACTGCAGAAAACAGTGCCGGAGACATTTGGCTGTTTCCGTATTGGATGGGCAGATACCTGGGAGTGATCGAGGCTCCAATCAACGAATGAATAGCTGCGGGGTAAAAGCCTTATTTATGATTTATTGATATAGAAATTACATAGAATTAATATATTTTACATTCTGAGAATCAATAGGTTGTTGTCGTTGAAATGCTAAAATTCGCCATGCAAATGATAACATCCTATAAAGATGATAAAGGTTGTTCGATTACTTTTGAGTAGTTGGAATAGGGAGATGAGTTATATGCGAGAAGGAAAACCTGCATTATTTTATCGTATCAATCGTTACCAAACAATAGAAAATGACACACCAAAAAACGAGTCAGCGTTTGATTTCCCTGGATGCATTCCGGGGGTTCACCGTGGCTGCCATGATTGTCGTTAACACACCTGCTACCGAGGAACACGTTTTTGCACCATTACGGCACGCGGCTTGGAATGGCTTTACCCCGACAGACGCCGTATTTCCCTTTTTTATTTTTGCGATGGGCATTTCGCTGACCTTATCCTATGGCAAACTAAGGGCGAAAGACGGGCAGACGAAGCGGGTATTGCTCAAAACTGCCAAACGAGCAGTACTCATTTTTCTTATCGGGGTGTTGCTGGGTCTGTTTCCCCAGTTTGACTTTTCGGAAATCCGGATTCCGGGTGTATTGCAGCGCATTGCGCTGGTCTTTTTTTTCTGTGCACTGTTATTCTGGTATACCACGTGGAAACAGCAGGCAGTCATCGGAAGTTTTCTCTTGTTGGCGTACTGGTTGGCGATGACCTGCATCCCCGTTCCCGGGGTGGGCACCGGTATCCTTGAGCCAGGGAAGAACCTTGCGGCTTGGATAGACAGCCTGGTGATACCTGGCAAGATGTGGCAGGGTACGTGGGATCCCGAAGGGATACTGAGTACGGTGCCGGCCATTGCATCTGGCATATCTGGCATGTTGGTTGGCCACTTGCTCGCCAATCCGCAGCACACGCCGGAGCGGAAGGTAAGCTGGATGTACCTTGCCGGCTTCGCTTCGTTTCTGCTCGGTTCGGCCTGGGGTTGGGTTTTTCCGATCAACAAAAATCTGTGGACAAGTTCCTATGTACTTTACACATCCGGTTTGGCTACGATGGGTTTTGCTTCTTTGTTTTTCGTAATCGAAATACTGGGGAAAGGGAACTGGGCGAAGCCGGGAGTCGTGTTTGGTTCGAATGCAATTACCGCCTATGTGATCGGCGGCATTTTGCCCGGTCTGCTGTATGCGGTTAACGATTGGTATGTACAGGCAATCGTGGATGTTTCAGGTCGCCCGGAGTGGCCGTCTTTGGCGTGGGCCATCTTTATCTGCGTGGCGTGTTATATCCCGGTTTATTTACTTTACCGAAATAAAATATTTATCAAAATCTAACTTTCTATTAATATCAAAGCGCGTATTTGCGGCTTCTTAAGCCAAGCACTAAAAGCTCAATAAATGACTGAATAATCGAATAAACCAAGAAAAATGTAAAAAGTATGAGAATGGAAAGTTTTACAATCAAGAGAGACTGGGTAAAGACATTTCTTTGCCTGGTGATTGGCCTGTGGGGATACATGGATGTACTCGCCCAGGATCGATTGAATGTGTCGGGAACGGTGACCGGCCCTGATGGCAACCCCGTTGCCGGTGTGACGGTCAGCTTGGAGGGCACGAATAGCGCTGCGGCCACCGATGATGCAGGGAGGTATGTACTCAACAATGTCGTTTCAAACGGGACCCTGGTATTCAAGGCGGTCGGCTACCAAACAACATCGGTAAGCATCGGCGGCAAGACCGTGATCAACATCGAACTGACCCATGGTCAGGAGGCCTTGGACGAAGTGGTGGTTACCGCACTGGGTATCAAACGGGAAGAACGGTCGTTGGGATATTCGGTCGGCAGGGTATCTGGAGAGGAACTGAACCGCGTGGCCAATGAAAACGTATTGAGCGGTATGGCGGGCAAGGTGCCCGGCGTGGCGATCAGCTCAACAGGCGGTACCGGATCTTCCGTCAGTATGGTCATTCGCGGTGCCACGTCGCTAAGCAGCGACAATCAGCCACTCTTCGTGGTAGACGGGGTGCCGATTGCAAACACGCTGAACAACGTGTCACAGGTGGGCAACGACAACCGGGTGGATTATGGCAACGCAATTTCAAGCTTGAATCCCGATGACATCGAAAGTATATCCATTTTGAAAGGGCCGAGTGCGGCGGCGTTGTACGGTTCCCGGGCCGGAAATGGTGTGGTGCTCATTACCACCAAATCGGGTGCTTCGGTTAACAAAATGACGGTATCCGTAAACAGCAATACCGTATTCGACATGCCGTATAAGTACCTGGACATGCACACCAAATTTGCGACGGGTGTATTTCCGTTTACGCCGGAGTTTAATCCGTTCGCGGGAGGTATTTTGGAGATTGAAGAAGGGTCGGCAGGTGGAGTAGGGCCAGAGTTGGACAAAGGATACAAAGCCATTCAATGGAACAGCCCATTGGATGAAAATGGCAATCCCATTCCGACGGAATTGAAATCCTATCCCAACAACGTGCGGAATTTTGTGGAAACAGGAATTACCACTACCAATGGTATATCCATAGCGAATAGTACCGAGAAGATGAACTATCGGGTGTCGTATTCTAATATGACGAACCGCGGCATCATTCCGAATACGGACCTTTCGAGAAACTCGCTCAACATGAGCTCCACACTGAAGCTTCACCGCGATTTCTCGATTTCTACAAACATCGATTACAGTCGGAACGGATCGAACAACCGTCCGGCAACAAACCGGGGTGCTAATCCCATGCAATGGGCATACGGTGTATCGCCGCATATCAACATCCTGGATCTCAAAAATTATTGGGTGGAAGGGAAGGAAAATATTGAGCAGCTAACGCCGGCGCTCGGTGAAAAAAACAATCCGTACTTTTTGGCATACGGGGTGAGCAACCGTTTTGTCCGGGATCGGGTATTCGGAAACGTACGTGCCGATTGGCAGATTACGCCCGAACTCGACGTAATGGCCCGGTACGCGTTGGATACCTACCAAGAACAGCGGGAGTCTAAAATCCCCTATAGCTACACCGAAGATTCACGCGGCGCTTACGGCATATTCAACCTGCACCGGCAGGAGCAGAATATCGATTTCTTGGCCACGTACAAAAAAGGCTTTAACTGGATAGACCTGTCGGTATCAGCAGGGGGAAACACAAGATACGTAAACAATCGCGACGAAAACAACTCCAGCAAAGGTGGGTCGGGATTGGTGGTGCCCGGTTTGTATACGTTGTCAAACATCAGCCCTTCGGGGTTAAATTACGGCAGTTATCTGTCGGAAAAATCCGTCAATAGCGTATACGGAATGTTGAACCTCGGGTTTAACGATATGGTTTATTTGGATTTGACTGCCCGGAACGATTGGTCGAGTACGTTACCGGCAGATAACCGGTCGTATTTCTATCCGTCGGCATCACTCAGCGTATTGCTGGACGAAGTGTTCAGTTTACCACAGCAGGTAAGCCTGGCGAAATTACGCGGTGGGGTGGCACGTGCCGGAAATGATACAGGACCCTACAACCTGATTAACGTGTTGGCTAATGCGGGTGCGTGGGACGACGTGACCCGCCTCACCAAGCCGGGAAATTTGTTATTACCGAATCTGAAACCGGAAATCGCCACATCGTATGAGTATGGCCTGGACCTGGGATTATGGGACAACCGGTTGCGTTTTGAAGGCACCTATTACCAATTGGATAACGAAAACCAGATCATTCCAACGAAGTTACCTGGTTCCAGCGGCTTTACATCGAAAAATATCAATGCAGGGTTATTACGAAGCAAAGGGTTTGAACTCTCCCTTGGCGGTACACCGGTATTGACGAACGACTGGCGCTGGGATATCAACGTAAACTGGTACCGCAACCGCACGCGGATCGTGGAATTGACCGAAGGACTCGAGTTTTACGATCTGTGGGGCGATGCGAAAGGCGGTGCCCGGACCTATGTTGGTCAGGAAATCGGTGATTTGTACGACGCGCAATTGGTAACCGTCACCGATCCCAATTCGAAGTATTACGGCTGGCCGTTACTGGATGAGTCAGGGTCGTGGCAGTCGGTTAGTATGAATAATACGACCAATAAGATCGGCAACTTCAATCCGGATTTCACGATGGGCGTTATGTCGTCGCTGAGTTACAAACAATTTTCGCTAAGCTTCTCGTTGGATATGCGTTTTGGAGGCGACTTTGTTTCACAGACCTATCGGTACTCGGAATCGGATTTACGCACGCAACGTTTCCTGGATAATCTGATTAATCCAAATGGAATGACCGGTACGGAACTTGCCAATTACTTGGTGGATAATGACTTGGTTGTGGTTCACGGCAATCGGTTTAACATTGTGGGCGGTCCTACCCAAGAGATGGGCGGTTTTCCGTTTGAGCTGGAAGATGGCTCACAATTCCCTTATGGCGGTGTTTTTAACCCCGGTGTGATCGCAGCGTACGATGGCGAAGGGAATATTACCGGTTATACCGAGAACCTGGGTGGCCCGGGCACAAAATACATTGCATATGGGGATAATTATCCGTGGGACTTCATGCGTGCCGCTACATTTGATGCGTCTTACATCAAATTACGGGAGATTTCGCTGGGATATGAACTGCCGACAAACTTTGTCCGCCGACTGGGAATCAGCAACGCGAATATCGCAGTGTATAGCCGGAACATTATTTTATGGACCAAGTCAAAGATTGGCATTGATCCCGAAATGGCATTCCAGCAGGAAAACAACGGGCAGGCGGGAACCCAATTCAGACAGGGAATTGAGCGTTACAACGTCACTCCGTGGGTGATTCCGGTCGGATTTAAATTAGGTGTTAATTTCTAAACAGAGAAACCATGAAATCGAAGAATAGCATGAACTATTTTAGCGCAGGGAAAGTGTTGGCGTTGACCATCGGAATCCTGTTTTGGGGCGGTTGTAAAGATCTAACTGAGTTAAATATTAATCCGAACGGTGCCAGCGAAGAGGAGGTAAATCCCAACCTGATTATGCCGACGGTGCTGACGGAGGGAGCAAAACTATACCTGAATCTAGGCTATCAGGATATTGCCGGCGTTGTGCAGCATACGCAAAAAGATGCTTGGGCCGAAGGTCATAACGATTACGACTGGGGTGGCGACCAGAGCTGGAATGCCTATTATGACGTGTTGCGAAACAATGCATTGTTATACAAACGCGCATCGGAAGAGAACTTGGAGTTCCATCAGGGAGTGGCGTTGGTGATGCGTGCGTTTATGTTTGGCCTCATTACGGATTTGTGGGGCGACGCTCCCTATACCGATGCACTGCGGGGTGATGAAGAAGAATTAACCTATATTTTCCCCAAATTCGATACACAAGAGACCATTTATACCGGAATTATCGGTGAGCTTGAGCAAGCGAATAGCTTGTTGTCCAAGCCTTCGTCGGAGTATGCGGGGATTATTGGTAATGCCGACGTGTATTACGGAGGAGAACCTGCACAGTGGCGCAAATTTGCAAATTCATTGCTGCTCCGGTATTACATGCGCATCTCAGAAAAAATGCCGGATGTCGCCAAAGCAGGCATCGAAAAAATAGCAGGCAATCCCAGCCAATACCCGATTATTACCGAGGCTGCCGACGATGCCACCCTGGCATTTGTGGGAAGTTCGGCGGCAGATTCGTGGCCCAATAACCTGCAATTCGATGACACGGGTGGTAGCAATTACCGGCGGTTGAAAATGTGTGCTACGCTGGTCAATCAGCTGCAAGCGTTGAATGATCCTCGATTGGCTATATGGGCAAATCGGGTGCAGGTTTCACTGAAGGTTGACGCCAGCTTGCCAGCAGGCACCGACAGGGTGGAAGGCAACGTACGGTATCTTTCGCCCGATAAAGTAGCCGGTGTATCCATTGATCAAGATCCGGATTATGTAGGAATGCCCCCAAGCTGGTCATCGTCGGTACCTTCAAGCTATAATCTGAACCCAACACCGGGTCAGTTGTCCAACAATCCACATGTGTCGTTCCTCAATGATATGTACAAGGAGGCTTCCGGGCCGCTTTTGAAAGCACGTTTGTTATCTGCTGCAGAAGTTCATTTTATCCTGGCAGAAGCTGCCATTAAGGGCTGGTCCGTGGGCAATGGCCAAGACCATTACAACCAAGGCATTGAGCAGTCTTTAGCGGCTTGGGCAGCGGGGAATGCATACGGAGACTACATCAATAATGCAGGCGTAGTTTACGACGGAACAATCGCACAGGTGATGGAACAGAAATGGATTGCGAGCTGGACGGCCGCAACTGAAGCATGGTTCGACTACCGCCGTACGGGATATCCCGATCTGAAAGCTGGCCCTGCGGCGTTACGGAGAGTGCTTCCCGTTCGTTTCTACTACATGCAGGATGAATTGAACATTAATCGCCAGAATGCCGAGCAGGCATTGGAGCGCTTGGAAGTAACCGGGTACTCCCAGGCGGACGATAAAAACAGCGCCTGGTCTAAGCCTTGGCTATTGCAGGGCACGGGAAAACCGTGGTAATGACTAAATGAAGCACAAGTTGGTCAACCTGTGCGATGACTTATTAGGTGGTGTTCATCGGATAGATGGGCACCACCTACTTATTAAACGCCCGCAAATTCTCCGAAATTTTCCCGTCTGTCAAGCGGTTTTCTAGATATCTCCTCGCATCCGCGTAATTACGCGACTTCTCCAATTCTTCGTAAAATATGGGGGATAGATTAAAAAATATCTTTCTTGAAGTGATACACAGGGGTTTTGCTATGCCAAAACAATTAATATATGCCGGAACAAAATTTAATACTTGTAAATTTTTTTTATTTTAGTTTAGTTTGTAGCGGTTATAAACATAAAGTAAAGATTATCCCAGGTAAGCAATTTCGTAAGTCTTGGCATTGGATTCTCATATCGTATTAGTTCAGCAAATCAAGGCATCCAATCGGAAGGCGTTTCAAAAGCTTTATGAATCTTGTTGGCAGGATTTATTTATCAGTGCATTTCACTTGATTGCTTGTGAAGAGCTAGCAAAGGATTTTACGCAGGATGCCTTTGTAAAACTGTGGGAAAACCGGGACAAGATAAACAGCTTCCAATCGCCCAAACCTTACCTATATACCATCCTGAAGAACAGCATCCTTAATCACATCCGGAAAGAAAAGACGCTGGCCGAAAAGAAAATCCATATCGTTGCGCACACCGCGCACGAGATTCCTTCTCCCGTCGAACAGTTGGCTGCCAAAGAGCTGGAAAGTAAGATGCTGGCGATCATCCGCGAACTGCCTCCGGCGGCACAACGTATCTGGAACCTGAGCCGACAAGAGAACCTTTCTGTCAATGAGATAGCCGGCAGGTTGGAGATCTCGCCGCTGACAGTCAAGAAACAACTCTCCAATGTACTGCGGGCACTCCGGGCCCGTTTTGCTGCCCATTTACGAAGCTAATCAGTAAAAGAATAAAATTTTAAAATGGTATACTCCTTAGGGGGCACTTTTGTGTATTACATATACCATGAGCGGAAAAGGTAATTTCAGGAAACATGTCGACCGGTTGAATCGCCAACTTCCGGATCCGCTTTCGGAGGAGGAGGAAAAATTAATCGCCGATTGGCTCGACAAGCGGGACGGATACACACGGCTCGATAGGGAACAGGATGAATCCTACCTGAAACGTGTTAAAGCCGAACTATACCAGCATATCAGCGATAAAATAGCAGGCAGCAAACCGCAAATGTCCAGAAGAATGTGGCTGCGCATCGCTGCATCGGTCATTTTCTGTGCATTTATCGGGATCGGGAGTTATCTGTTGACACGTAGCAAGGGCGAAAAGTTGATCGCCGTTCAGAACACCGGCCGAGTAACGCAAAAGTCCGTATTGCCAGATGGTTCGGTACTTTGGCTCAACGCCGCAAGCAAAGTACGGGTTCCGCTGAAATTTGATGGGAAACAACGAAATGTTTACCTGGATGAAGGAGAAGCGTTTTTCGATATCGCCAAAGATGAAAAAAAGCCATTTTTCGTACATACGCCCACGTTGACAATCAAGGTGCTGGGCACTGCGTTTAATGTGAAATCCTATAAGCAACTGGAGGAAGTACGTGTAACTGTCAACGAGGGAATGATCAGTGTAGCGAAGGGGGGCGACGAACTTGAAAAACTGGCGAAAAATAAAGAGCTAATATTTGATAAAAGAGCAAGCAATTATTCCGTCAGGGAGGTGGAGTCACAGAAGCTCAGCAGGTGGCGGGAGGGAGAAATCTATCTGCTGGATGCTCCCCTGCAAGACTTGATTCTGGCAATGGAACACAAGTACCTGGTAAACATCGGGTGTCCGGATGAATGGCTTGACAAAGAACGGATATCCATCGAGATACCTCCCGAACAGACCTTGGAAGAGGTAATGGCAGTTTTGGCGAAAATTTTCAATGTCCAATACGATCGGACCGGAAAGGAGGTAGTGATTCGTCCCCGATAAGATAGGGATGAGCCCTTCTGAACGGAAACGTTGAGACCGGAATTTATAATAACCAATAGATACCTTTTATTAACAGACCAAATTATGAGAAAACAGGTAAAGCCCACCGCTGCCACGTTGTTATTGTTGCTGATATCGGTAGGCTGCTTTTCAATCAGCCAGTCCGTGGCAGCAAAATCTTTTCGATCTACACAAAGCTTAAAAGAATTGCGGTTCAGCATTTCATTTGAAGAACAAAATCTTCATGAAGCGATCGTCACATTGTCAAAAACCCATCACATTCGGTTTTCTTACAACCCCAATGACCTGAAAAAATACCGCATCCAAAAAAGATCTTTCAATGATACCAGCCTTGGCCGTATCCTTGAAACCCTATTTACCGCGACGGACCTGACGTTTTCCGAAAACGACCGATCATTGGTCATCTATAAAAAAAGGCGTGCGGGCCGGAGTATGTCGTTCCTGCCACAGGTCAGGACAAAAGCCACCGTGCTTGCGCAGGCGGTTATCACCGGTCAGGTGATGGATGAAACGAACCGTCCCATATCCGATGTCACCGTTTCGATAAAAGGTACTAACCGAGCCGTATCTACGGATGTCGACGGAAGGTTCCGCATCGAGGGGGAACCGGGTGTAACATTGGTGTTTTCCATCATCGGTTATCAAACCCAGGAAATCCCATCGGGAGAGAACAACGAAGTGAACGTAGTCCTTCGTCAGACATTATCTTCCCTGGATGAGGTGATCGTCGTGGGCTACGGCACGACACGGAAAAGCGATCTCGTCGGTTCGGTTGCGACCATTAAAGGCGACGCAATTAAGGAAATGCCCGTCGTATCGGTCGATCAGGCTATCCAGGCACGCGTTCCGGGTGTCGTGGTTTCGCAGGCGTCTGCGGCACCGGGAGGGGGATTGAGCATACGGGTACGGGGAGCCAATTCAATCAATAGCGGCAGTGAACCGTTATATGTTATTGACGGGTTTCCGATGTATCCAGACAATGGCGCGCTCGGAACAGGCGGAAACCGCCGCCCGGCGAATGCAATGGCCAGCCTTAATCCCAATGAAATTGAATCCATTGAAATCTTAAAGGATGCCTCAGCGACCGCTATTTATGGTTCGCGCGGTTCGAACGGTGTCGTATTAATCACCACTAAACGGGGGAAAGAAGGGGCTACGGCGATTGATTACGATGGTTCTTACTCCTTTCAGAACATCGCGAATCCGGTAGCGGTATTGAATGGTGCCGATTATGCACGCTACATCAACCTGCTGGAAGAAAGCCAGGGCGGAAGCCCGCGGTTCACACAGGAGCAGATTGCCCAGATTGGCAACGGTACCAATTGGTGGGATGCAGTCTCGCGGACCGGCGGAATGTCAAACCATCAACTTTCGTTTACCGGAGGCACGGCAGTGACACGCTATGCGTTTGTTGCCAACTATATGGATAACACGGGTATCATCGAAAATACCGATTTCAAACGGTATGGTTTCCGGTTAAACCTCGATAACGATTTCTGGGCCGGACGGGCGACCCTCAGTAACAGTTGGTCCTACAATCGTACGGGTAGTAGCAACACACCAACCGATCGGGGAGGCCCGGGGGGAATCATCATTACCGCACTTGGATTGGACCCTACCGTTCCGGTATTTAACGAATTCGGCGATTACAACTATCCGAGTTATGACCAGCGTTTTCTGACCAATCCACTTGCCGAAGCCCGGGAAGGATATGACCACGACAACGCCAACCGACTTTTCGGTACCACAGCGCTGACCTTCCGGATCATCGACGGATTGCAGTTCAAAACAAGTATTGGTGCGGATGTGATGACCGCTGAACGTACGACTTTTTACAATAGCTATACGTATATCGGACGGCAATACAACCGGCAGTTGGAAAAGGCAAATAGGAACCTCGGTAACGTATTGAACGAAAATATTTTGAGTTTCAACCGCCAGTTTGGCGATCGTCATACGATTGACCTCACTGCAGGTTATACCTATCAAAAGGAACTCAACCAGTTTGTGTCGAACGTAACCCGGGACCTTCCCTCCGACGATGTGTCTTCGGTGAACCTCAACAATGGGAATCAGCCCCTTGTGCCAAATTCGAGCCGCGTGGAGTGGGAACTGCAGTCATATCTTTTCCGTGCGAATTATAATTTCGCCGATCGGTATTTAGTAACCGGTACCGTCCGTCGGGACGGTTCGTCGAAATTCGGTCCCAACAACAAATGGGCGACCTTTCCTTCGGTAGCGGTCGGATGGCGCCTGATCAATGAGCCTTTTGTCAAAAATTCGGCGTTTGCCGATGTATTTGATGAGTTTAAGTTCCGCGTCAGTTATGGCATTACCGGTAACTCGCAGATTCCGGTTTACCGATCGGTGTCGGGACTTGTTCCATATAACTATGTGATGGGAGGTACCTTAACGGCTGGGTATGGACCTAACCGTATTCCCAATTCAAACCTGAAATGGGAAAGCACGGCCATGTTCAACGCAGGGATCGACTTGGTGCTGCTAGCTAACCGTCTTTCGTTTACGGCCGACGTATTCAGCAACCGTACAGATGACTTATTGCTGGACGTATCCATTCCTCAAAGCACTGGTTTCAACAGTGTGATGCTCAACTCTGGGTCGCTGACCAACAAAGGGGTAGAGCTTTCGGCTACGTACCAGATGGCGAATAAAGAAAACTTCTTTTGGGATGTAAGCGGCAACATCAGTTTCCTCGACAACCGGATTGATAACCTGGGATTAAGCACGCCGTTCTTTTCCAATTCGACAAGCGGACACCTTGGCGTGTTGGGCAGTTGGGTGGAAGCCGGATACGCAATCGGCGTCTGGCGCGGATACCAGTATACCGGGCTGTTCCAGTCGGATGCCGAGGGAGCGGATTACTCCGCATTGGCCGGTTATCCGAAGTATCAAGATATCGATGGGGACGGAGCCTACACGGCGGATGATTACGTGGTAATCGGCGACCCGAATCCCGACTTCATATGGGGACTGAACTCGTCGGTACGGTTCAAAAATTTCGACCTTTCACTATTGATACGCGGTGTACACGGAAACGACGTACGCAACTTGCAGCAATCCGAAATGGGTGATGGCGTGCAAAAGATCAACCAGATCGGGACCATCCTGGAAGACTCATGGCGACCGGATAATGTGGATGCGCCGCGTCCGGTAATTGACGGACGACGGGATTTTATTTCGTTCAGGCGCTCGTCGTTCTTCATTGAAGACGGCTCGTTCATCCGGCTTCAGAATGTGTCATTGGGTTATACACTACCCTTAAAGACGAAATTCGTACGGCGCGCCCGTCTCTATGCAAGCGGCCAGAATCTGTTCCTGATCACGAACTACTCGGGCTTCGACCCGGAGGTGAATAACCAAGGGCAGAACAACCTGAACCGTGGGGATGATTACGATGCCTATCCACGGGCAAAGATGTTTACATTGGGCGTTAATGTTGGTTTCTAAATAATATGGCCATGATGATTCAGCAAATAAAAAAAATAGCGTTTTCCTTGGGTATCTTCCTGATCGCTGCGTGCTCCGAGTTGACCGAGGTTCCCGATTTTATCAATCCCAATACGTTCTATCAATCGGCTGCCGAATTGGAACTGGGCGTAAATGCTGTTTACGACGACTTAAATTCGAGGGGATTCGGATACTTTTACGACCGCTATGTGTTTGAATGCCTGGTAGGCTACCAGGTTGGCTGGGAGAAGGGCCCCCTGCAGTATAATCTTGGAAATGTAGATCCTGCCAATGAATATATTGAGGATTACTGGGGGATCTGTTACCGTTCCATCAACCGGGCCAACGCAGTCATCGAAGTAGCCGATCAACTGGAAGATCCGGGAAACGAAGCGCTGATTCAGCGGTTAAAGGCCGAAGCGATGTTCTTGCGTTCGTTCTACTATTACAGCCTCCTTAGCTACTTCGATAACCCACCGCTTTTGGTGGGGTCCACCCAGAACCTGGACAATCTCCCCTCCAATAGTGGCGGTAAACGTGCGGTATTGGATCAGATTATTGCCGATGCCCGGACCGCCGGTGAGGTATTGCCTGAATCCTATCCGGCTTCGGATGCGGGTCGTGCAACGAAATGGGCCGCTAAGGCGGTGTTGATGAAAGCACATCTCTGGGACGAAAATTGGTCTGCAGCCCGTGAAACCGCGGAAGAGATTATCAGCACGAGCGGCATTCAATTATTTGAAGATTTCAGCCATAATTTTGATTTGGCACACGAGAATCAGGGTGAGCGTATCTTTGAGGCCCAAGTATCGGCTTCTGCAAACCCAAGTGAATACAGTGTGCATTCCGCTCACTTTAATCCCGAGGATTTCCCAAGCCAACTGGGCGGATCAGGCTGGAGCTGGCTGAGTGCCACACAGGAATTCAGGGCGGCCTATCACCCGGATGACAAACGGATTGAAGGAACCTTTATCGAGTCCTATCCGACAGGTCGGCTGGGCCTGGTGAATGGGACGTATCCCGTGGTACATTGGAGTGCAACCGCCGACTATAACCTTTCCCGTTTTGGGGGGGTCGTCAGAGCCGATGCCAATCCCAACGATCCAAAACAGATGGTGTTCGGGAAAGCGTGGTCCGCCAAGCTGACAGAATTGGATAAGCACAATGCGCAAACGGAAAAAAATACGGTTTATATTCGTTTCGCAGATGTACTACTGGGACATAGTGAAGCGTGTAATGAAAATGGACAAGGTGATCCACTTATGGGAATAAATAAAGTCCGTACACGGGCCGGACTGGCGTCACTTCCGACCGGTATGGGACAAGACGAATTACGCGATGCCATCATTCACGAACGCATGCAAGAGTTTGTTTTTGAACAAGTAATGTATGCAGAATTGCGCAGAAAGAGTAAATTTGGAGGATCGCCCGATTATTTAGGAGATCAAATAAGACATTTTTCGGAAAAATACAATCTGGGGCGTACGGTGAAAACAAGTGATTATGTTTTGCCGTTACCTTTAAAAGAGTTGCAGGGTAATCCGAATGTTACCCAAAATCCGGAATGGCAATAACGAAATACATAAATTATGTGGTATAAATCAAAGCTTTTTATCCTTGCGGTTATTGGAGTGGCTGTTGTGCTGGTGGGGGTGTTTAGCCTGTCTTCGGAAGACGAAGTGGATTTCAGCGCTGAGATAAAGCCCATTATTAATAAGCATTGCATCTCGTGCCACGGTGGCGTAAAGAAAAACGGTGGGCTAAGCTTTTTGTTTGAAGAAGAGGCGTTTGCAAAGACCGAATCGGGAAAACCTGCCATTGTACCCGGTGATGCGGAGCATAGTGAACTCATCCGCAGACTAACCGCTGAGGACCCCGAGGAGCGCATGCCCTACGACGCGCCGCCGTTGAGTAAAGAAGAAATTAAGCTGCTGACGCGATGGATCAACCAAGGTGCGAAGTGGGGGGAGCATTGGGCGTATACGCTGCCCAAAGAGGTGGAAGTACCTCGCACGAATTTCGCCTTCGCTTCCCTATGGAACTTCGGGAGCGGTGAGACCCTGCACAGTGATATCGACTACTTTGTCAAGGCCAAACACAAAGAGCGGGGGCTTGAATTTTCGCCGGAGGCCGATCGGGCTATCCTGCTACGCAGGTTGTTTTTAGATCTGGTTGGCCTACCGCCGTCGCCCGAACAGGTGGAAGCGTTTGTGAACGATAAGCGATCGGATGCCTACGACCGGCGTGTTGACAGTTTGCTGGCATCGCCGCACTTTGGCGAACACTGGGCTTCGTGGTGGCTGGATATGGCACGTTATGCGGATACCAAGGGGTATGAAAAAGATCAATCGCGGAGTATTTGGCGGTACCGCGACTGGGTCATTAAGGCATTCAACCACGATATGCCCTTTACCCAATTCACGATTGAACAATTAGCCGGCGACTTGCTTCCGAATGCGTCAAAGGATCAGCTCATCGCGACTGCCTTCCATCGCAACACCATGACCAACGACGAGGGCGGGACAGATGACGAAGAATTCCGTGTAGCAGCGGTCATTGACCGCGTCAATACCACCTATCAGACCTGGTTATCGACCACCATTGAATGTGTGCAATGCCACAGCCACACCTACGATCCCATCAAGTTTGAAGAATATTATGAGTCGTTGGCATTCTTCAATAATACACGCGATGAAGATACACCGGCAGACTATCCAACGCTTCGGTTTTTTAACCAGGAAGACAGCCTGCAGATCGAACAGATCAAACAATGGGTGGGCGAATACGCCAATGCGGATCGGGCGGCAGCCACCGATCGTTTCCTGCACACGCTGGAACCCAAAATCCATGCCCATGCGTGTGATCAGCTGGTCAACGGCGCGTTGGTGGATACCAAATGGCTCGGAATACGCAACGGTGGAAGTGCGCGGATACCCGCTGTCACGGTGAATGACAACGATGTATTCTACCTGAACTATCGAACGGGTACTCCAGGTGGGTTGTTGGAGATGCGATTGGGGAACCTCAATGGGCCCGTGTTGGCGCGGACAAAATTAGCGGTCACTCAGGGTATGCAGACCCTAGCCATCCCGACAACCACTACGCAGGGAAAACACGACATCTACCTGATCTTCCGCAATGCTTCGCTGCCGGCGGGACAGGTTGTCTGCCTCGCCGAATGGATGGCCTTCCGGCAGCCATTGCCGGGTAGCAACAAGGACGGATATGCTGCACTGGATGAAATGTTCCTGGAGCTGGTCAACCGCCAAACACCTTCGGTACCGATCCTCATTGAAAATCCGTCTGAGATGGCCCGCGAAACACCTATTTTTGAGCGTGGAAACTGGTTGGTGCATGGTCCGGTGGTGGAACCGGATGTTCCCGAGTCGCTCAATGATTTCCCCGAGGGCGCGCCCCGTAACCGTCTGGGCTTTGCCCAGTGGCTGGTTAGCGAAGAAAATCCGCTTACCGCCCGTACACTGGTCAATCGCGTCTGGGCACAGCTATTTGGACATGGGATTGTTGAACCGCTCGGCGATATGGGCACACAAAGCGATCCGCCTACGCATCCCGAATTGCTCGATTGGCTTGCCTTGCAATTTATGCATGAAATGGACTGGAGCGTGAAACGCCTGCTGAAAGAACTGGTCACATCCACTACCTATCGGCAATCGTCCGTATTAACCCATGAGACGGCAGAAAAAGATCCCGACAACACCTATTATGCACGTGGACCGCGGTTCCGGCTTTCTGCCGAACAGATCCGCGATCAGGCACTTGCCGTAAGTGGTCTGCTTAGTGATAAAATGTACGGCCCCAGCGTGATGCCCTATCAACCGGAAGGCGTCTGGATGAGTGTTTATAGCGGCGAAAGCTGGAGGACCAGTCCGGGGGAAGATCAGCACCGGAGAGGGATTTACACATTCATCAAACGGACCAGCCCTTACCCTTCTTACATGACATTTGATGCGTCCAGTCGGGAGGTATGCCTGGTAGACCGCATACCGACGAATACGCCACTACAGGCGCTTACCACGCTGAATGATCCGGTGTATATGGAAGCCTCTGTTCACCTGGCCCGACGGATGATCGAAGCCGGAGCGGGGGATATTAGTCGTTCGATCCGGTCAGGATACCGCTATGTGATGCAACGGCCGCTTTCCGACGATAAGCTCGCCGCGCTGGAAAAGCTTTACCAGGAAGCGCATACTCATTACCGCGAACAACCTACGGCGGCCGGTACGTTGATCGGAAAGTCATCCGGCACTGCCGAGGCGGATGCCGCCACGGCGGCGTATACAATGGTGGCCAGCGCGCTGCTCAATCTGGACGAATTCCTTACAAAATCTTAATGAGTGACCATGGATAAATTATTGAAAGAAGTACAGGAAGCCGAATTAAAGGCTGTGACAAGGCGTCATTTTCTGCTGGAATGTGTGGCGGGTGTCGGTACATTGGCCCTGGGATCCATGTTGGGCGGATGTTTTGGTGGGAATACCGGAGGCAAACAAGGGGTGGGATTATCGGCCGATGCCTTGAATCCAATCGCTCCGCGGCTTCCGCATTTCCCCGGGCGCGCCAAAAGCGTCATCTATTTGCACATGGCAGGCGCACCATCGCAATTGGAATTATTTGATTACAAGCCTGAATTGCATAAGCTCCATAATCAGTTATGCCCGCAATCGTTGCTCGAAGGCAAGAAGTTTGCTTTCATCCGTGGCACTCCCAAAATGCTGGGGCCACAAGCGACTTTTCGGCAGTATGGCGAAAGCGGAGCCTGGATATCCAATCTTTTGCCACATTTTACAAAAGTGGCCGATGAGGTAAGTTTCTTAAAGGCCGTTCACACCGATCAGTTCAACCACGGACCCGCACAGCTCTTCATGCACACGGGAAACGCCCGGCTGGGAAGGCCAAGCATCGGATCGTGGGTAACCTATGGGCTGGGTACAGAGAACAGTAACCTGCCAGGCTTTGTTGTGTTGACTTCCGGTGGCAAAACCCCGGATGCCGGAAAAAGCGTATGGGGTAGCGGTTTTCTTCCATCCGTCTATCAAGGGGTGCAATGTAGATCGCATGGTGATCCGGTATTGTATATCAGCGATCCGGACGGAATGAACCGCGACATGAAACGAAAGGCGATTGATGCCATCGGTGCGGTAAACAGGGAGGAATATGCGACGTATAAAGATCCGGAGATCCTGACGCGTATCGCCCAATACGAAATGGCCTACAAAATGCAGGTGGCCGTGCCCGAGGTAATGAACATCAATAATGAGCCTGAATACATCCACGAATTGTATGGTACGCAGCCGGGCAAGGAATCCTTTGCAAATAATTGTCTGTTAGCTCGTAAGCTGGTGGAACAAGGTGTACGCTTCGTACAGCTGTTTGACTGGGGATGGGATAGCCACGGTACAGGCGCGGATACAGCGCTCGATCTGGGTTTCCGGAATAAATGCCGTGAAATCGACCGACCGATGACTGCGTTGTTGTTGGATCTCAAGCAACGGGGATTACTGGATGAAACATTGGTCGTATGGGGCGGCGAATTCGGCCGTACCCCGATGCAGGAAAACCGCGACAACAAGGATATGCCTTTCGCAGGCCGGGATCATCATCCCGATGCGTATACGATATGGATGGCAGGAGGGGGGGTGAAAAAAGGAGTCACTTGGGGAGAAACCGATGAAATCGGCTTCTCGGCTGTTAAGGGTAGCACGTCGGTTCACGATGTCCACGCCACGATGCTGCACCTGCTGGGCTTCGACCACGAGAAGTTGACGTATGAGTTTCAAGGGAGGCCCTTTAGGCTCACCGACGTAGAAGGAAACGTGATCCAGGCACTTATTTGATAATTGATGTTGCGAATACGAATGAAACCTGCCCCTATTTTAATTTATGTGTTGTTCCTGACCTTCGCTGCATCGCTTGCGGTCAACGCCCAGCAATCGGATCTTGCAACCGACATTACGTTCTTCTGCACCGACTGGGGACGGGATGTCCCGTGGGACGAATATTGCAAACGAGTGCGTGACGCAGGTTTCGATGGCATTGAAACCTGGGCTCCCACTGATATTGCGGCGCAGGAGGAGATGCTGAATGCGTTTAAAAAATATAACTTAGCCTATATTTTTCTCTGTACCGGATCGGGTGCCGACTTCAACACGTTTCTTGCCACCTATAAGCAGCGTTTGGAGCATGCAGTTGCCCTTCACCCCGTATCGATCAATAGCCATACAGGGAAAGATCATTTTGATGCGACACAGAACGAAGCGCTGATCAACCTAGCCGATTCAATCAGCCGGGCAAGCGGAGTTCCTATTGCACATGAAACACACCGGGGCCGTTTCAGTTTCGCTGCGCATATTACACAGGAGTACCTCGAGCGATTACCTCATCTGCGGCTCACCTTAGATATTTCACATTGGTGCAATGTTCATGAGTCAATGCTTGACGACCAGCCCGAAGCGGTGTCGCTGGCGCTGCAGCGAACCGATCACATCCATGCACGCATAGGACATCCCGAAGGCCCTCAGGTAAACGATCCCCGTGCTCCCGAATGGGAATCCGTTGTACAGCGTCACCTCGAATGGTGGGACGCCATTGTTGCGGCCCACGGTGAACAACGTAAGCCCTTAACCATTACGACGGAATTTGGTCCGCCGAACTACCTGCCAACGCTGCCTTATACGCGACAGCCAGTAGCTAACCAATGGGATCTTAATAAATACATGCTTGATCTTTTAAAAACCCGTTACGAAAATTGATGGAAAATAACGGTGATTTGCTCCTTTTCCTCGGGAAATGGCATCCGTTGCTGGTGCACCTTCCCATCGGAATGTTATTTATGGCGTTTGTTCTTGCGCTGCTCAGCCGGAAAAAGGCCTATACGTCGCTCGCCCCGGCAATAGCACCCACCTTACTTTTCGGGGCTGCTTCGGCTGTTTTGGCAAGTATTTCAGGATACCTGTTGTCGCTTAGTGGCGGTTATAATGTCCGGACGCTTTCGCTCCATCAATGGATGGGCATCAGTGCGGCACTGGTCAGCGTACTGTGCTGGCTGCTCTATCGCCCCGCTGTTCGTACGAAAGATATACTTTCTCCAATCAGAAAGCTGCGCTTTGCAGTACTTAGCCTGATGGTGGCCCTCCTTTGCATCGCCGGACATTTCGGCGGGACGCTCACGCATGGTGATGGGTACCTGACCGAGGCCATGCCTACTCCGATGCGAAAATTGTTTGGTTGGCAACCGGACGTGTTCACCCTGGAGAATGTCCAGGAGGCGGCCGTTTATGCCGATATTGTCCAACCCATTTTGCAACAGCGGTGCCAAAGTTGCCACGGACCGAAAAAGCAGGAGGGGGAATTGGCGCTGCATACGTTCAACGCATTGATGGAAGGAGGTGAAAGTGGGCAAGCCATCGTGGCCGGCGATACGGTAGGCAGTGAACTTTTCCGGCGGCTCACCTTGCCGGCAGGCGACGAAGACCGCATGCCTCCCAAGGGGCGCACGCCCATCACTGACGATCAGATCCGTCTGATCGCCTGGTGGATCGCTGCCGGTGCACCCGCCGATAAATTGGTGAAAGAACTGGCACGGCCCGAAGAAATCCAACCGATCTTGCTGGCTTTGGAGAGCGGCAATGCAGGCGGTGCTGCCGGCGATGGTTCTGTAGTCGCATACGAAGACATTCCCCCTGCGAAGCAGGAGGTTATAAACAAATTGCTCGCCAAAGGAATCAAGGTGGTACCGGTTGCAGAAGGCAAAAACCAACTGATGGTAAATGCAATAAATTATCCGGCATTCAATGACGATGACCGTGAACTGCTGCTGGGATTGGCTGCCAACATCGCCGAGTTAAAACTGGGAGGGACGCAGATTACAGACGCTACACTTGAGCACCTCGAACAATTCGCCGAGTTGCGGCAGCTCAACCTTGAAAATACCACAATAACCGACGAGGGGATAGCTCACTTGAAGGGATGTGACAAACTATGGTACCTCAATTTGGTCAATACCCAGGTAACAGACGAGGGACTCAAGACGTTGAGCGATCTACCGGAGCTGCGTAGGGTATATCTCTATCAAACCAAGGTGACTACTGAAGGGATCGCATCACTCGTCCAAACTGCACAGGAATTGGAAATAGATACGGGTAACTATCGGTTGCCTGCATTGCCTTCCGACACGATTGTTTATTGAGCTTATTAATTTGGCGATTACAGCCAATCTCACTAACTTTATCGCTTACAATTATTAATCACTTATTGACCCTCGTATAAAACAATGAACAGACTATCCTTTATCCGTTCCGCTTTCGCTATCTGCGGTGCCTTGTTTTTGGCGCTGACGTCATTCGCCCAATCCCGTCCGCCGCATCCCATCCAAGTGCTTGTATCACCCGATAAGCCGGATTGGACATACGCACCCGGTGAGGAAGCAACCTTTACGATACGGATTTTAAAGCATCAGGTTCCGATGGAAGATGTAGCGGTAACATATACCTTGGGGCCGGAGAAGATGCAGCCCGTCAACCAGGGGACGTTGAAGTTGAAAGGAGGTACAGCAACGGTTAAAGGAAAGCTGACCGACCCCGGCTTTTTACGGTGTGAGGCACGGATTACGGTGGATGGCACGGATTATAGGGGGCTGGCGACCGCCGGATATGCCCCGGAAAGTATCCAACCTACGCAAACCCTGCCTGCCGATTTCTGGGAATTCTGGGACCATGCCAAGGCGGAGGCAGCAAAGATGCCATTAGATGCCAAACTGACGCTGCTTCCGGAGCGCTGTACGGAAAGGGCCGACGTTTATCAGGTAAATATCCAGAATTATGAAACAGGGAGCCGTATCTATGGGATACTGGCGAAACCCAAAGCGCCGGGTAAGTATCCCGCCGTATTGCAGGTGCCGGGTGCCGGCATCCGGCCGTATTACGGAATTGTTGATCTAGCAGAAAAAGGAGTGATCACGCTGCAAGTTGGTATTCATGGTATTCCGGTGATTTATGAAACGGGTCTGTACGATGATCTTCGCGCTGCGGCATTGAAGAACTATCAGTTCTTTAATATGGACGACAGAAACCAGTATTATTATAAGCGGGTTTACCTGGGTTGTGTACGTGCGATTGACTATCTCTTTTCGCTTCCTGAATTTGATGGCAGTACATTGGCGGTTTGGGGAGGAAGTCAAGGAGGAGCGTTGTCTATCGTGACCACTGCATTGGATAACCGCGTGAAATATTTGGTATCGCTGTATCCGGCACTCTGTGACCTCACAGGGTACTTACACGGCCGCGCGGGCGGCTGGCCGCATATGTTTAACGAGTCCAATGCGCCTTTCATGGCCAAGGATGATAAAATTAAAGTTTCTGCCTACTACGACGTGGTCAATTTCGCAAAGTCTGTCAAAGTGCCAGGCTTCTACACCTGGGGATATAACGACGAGACCTGTCCGCCTACCTCGTTTTATTCGGCATATAACCAAATTAAAGCACCCAAGGAATTATTTTTGATGCAGGAAACCGGGCATTGGACATTTCCCGAACAGCAGACGAAAATACAGGAATGGTTGCTGAAGCAGTTGGTTAAGTGATAAAATTCCCCCATCTTTGAGGGTATGCGAAAGAAATTCAGTTACGGAGCCTGCCTTTTGGTAGCCTGCCTCGTGTTGGTAAGTGTTTGGTGGCCGCCTATTCTTTGGAGTTTTGTAGTTGTCGGTCCGCTGATTCTTTTGGGGGTGTTGGACATGATCCAAACCAAACAAGCGATCCGGCGGAACTTTCCCTTGTTTGGGCGATTGCGATACCTGTTTGAGAGCATACGCCCGGAGATCCAACAATATTTTGTGGAGAGTGACACGACCGGACGCCCGTTCAGCAGGATGTTCCGGAGTGTGATTTACCAGCGATCCAAGCGGGTCTTGGATACAACGCCTTTCGGCACCCAATTGGACGTATATGACAATAATTACGAATGGCTGAGCCATAGCATCGGTGCGCTCGACTATTTCAAGATCAACGAACATCCCCGCGTAACCGTAGGTGGGCCGGAATGTGAAAAGCCTTATTCAAGCAGTGTCTTCAATATATCGGCTATGAGTTATGGGTCGTTGAGCAAAAATGCTGTCATGGCATTGAATGAAGGAGCAAAAATCGGTGGTTTTTACCACAATACCGGAGAAGGCGGACTCACCGACTACCATTTGGAGGGTGGAGGAGATGTAGTTTGGCAAATCGGGACGGGTTACTTTGGATGCCGGCACCCGGATGGCAATTTCAATCCGGAAGCTTTTGCCCAAAAGGCGGTACATCCCCAGGTAAAAATGATCGAGATAAAACTGTCCCAGGGAGCAAAGCCAGGGCACGGCGGTATCCTTCCGGCCGTGAAGGTTACGGCCGAAGTTGCCCGTATACGTTTGGTTCAGGTCGGTAAGGAGGTCGATTCTCCTCCTTACCATCGGGCGTTCTCGACGCCATTGGGCTTACTGGATTTCGTTAAGCAATTGCGTACCCTCTCCGAGGGTAAGCCGGTAGGGTTTAAGTTATGTATTGGCCATCGCAGTGAATTTGTAGCGATCTGCAAAGCGATGGTTCAAACGGGCATTTACCCTGATTTCATTACGGTAGACGGGGGAGAAGGCGGAACGGGTGCGGCACCGCTGGAATTTTCTAATTCCGTAGGTATGCCATTACGAGATGCACTCGCATTTGTCTACGATTGCCTAACGGGATTCGGCCTCAAACGTCACATTAAAATCATCGCATCGGGTAAGATCGCCACAGGATTCGACCTCGTGAAAAATTTTGCACTCGGTGCTGATATTTGCAACAGTGCGCGTGGGATGATGATGGCGCTTGGCTGTATACAGGCCTTGGAATGCCACGCGAATACCTGCCCGACGGGCGTAGCCACGCAGGATCCTGCACTGGTAAAAGGATTGGTGGTAACAGAAAAGAAGGTGCGGGTAGCTAATTTCCACCACGAAACCGTGAAAAGCGCAGGCGAGCTCATGGGAGCGGCGGGAATTAAACATCCCGATCAGATACATCGGGTATACATACATCGCAGGGTGTCTCCAAATAAGATTGAGACTTACCTCGATTCTTATCCATATATTCCCAGTAGTAGCTTACTGCAACCCCCTTATCCAAAATCGTTTGAACTGCTGATGAAAATCAGCCGTCCGGACTCATTTGAACCTGATTTCTCGGATATCGATTTTGTGGAATATGCATGGGCGAAGAAGCCGATGACGGGGTAACTCAATACCCTACGCCTGTGCGCCGAGGCTGCCGAATCACCGGCCATTGCCCAGGTTGACCCTCTCTGCCCAGCGGCATGATACGTTTTTCACGATTGACCAATTCGGGTTCTTCACTTGCCTTGTACGCAAGCGTAGCGATAAGGATCACGTTGTCACGCAAGTCGTCAAAAATGAGCTTATCATAGGTGTCTAAATTGGTGTGCCAGGTAATCGTACTGTAGCCCCAAGAAAGCGAGCTCATCATGAACGCCGGTATGCCAGCTGCAGTAAACGAGGCATGGTCAGACCCACCGGTGCTAGGAGAACCGGGAAAATGGGTTTTAATATCCGCTGTGATGTTGCGGGGCGCGGCAGCCAGCCAACGGCCCATGAAATCGTAAGCATGAAGGAAACCCGATCCGTCAATGTTTGCCACCCGGCCGGTGCCGTTATCTTGATTGAAGACGGCCTGGGTTTTCTCGACGATATCGGAATGATCCAATACAAATGCACGAGAACCATTCAATCCTTGCTCCTCACTCCCCCAATGGCCAATTAATATGGTACGCTTAGGATTGGGGTATACTTTTTTCAGGATGCGGGCGATTTCCATCATCGTAATGGTGCCGGTGCCATTGTCGGTGGCGCCGGACCCGCCTTCCCACGAGTCGAAGTGGGCTGAAAGGATCACGTATTCATCCGGTTTTTCGGTTCCTTTGATTTCGGCAATGGTATTGAAGGTAGGTACGGTACCCAAGTCTTTGGAGTCGGTTTCTACCTGAATGCGGGGTTTGTGTCCGTTTTCGGCCAGCCGATAAAGGATTCCATAGTCTTCTAACGAAATATCAAGTGAAGGAACTATGGTGGTACGTGCACCAAAAATCTTGTTCGAGCCAAACTCGCGCGACCAATAACACTGAAGGATTCCTGCAGCACCTGCTTCTTCCAATATCCGGGGCAACGAATTGCTGGAAATCCCCATAGTTTGTATGTTTTGGTTCCAGGCCTCCGTCAGTGAGTCACGTTCTTTTTTCATCCGTTCCACAGACTCCGGTCGGCCAAACTCTTCCCAGTTGTGATCGGGCCTGCCAGTGGGCTGGGGCATGGATACCAGTACATACTTCCCTTTGACGGTAGGTAACCATGCTTGGAAAGCCTGCGAATCTTTCACATTGGGCAGCGTGATGACCTCGCCTTCCACTGCTTTTCCCCCGGTGGTTGGGCTCCATGCCAATTGGGTGCCTGCCAAGGTTTTCACCCGGGGATAGGTCATGTCGATATGGGAAATGCCGCGGTCCCATCCGCGCCACTCGCCGAATTCTTCATACCTTGCTTCGATACCCCAATCTTTATATTTAGACACCGCCCATTCGTGCGCATGTTTCATCTGGGGTGTGCCGACCAAACGGGGACCCACTACATCCAATAGTTCATGGGCCAACTGTTTCAGTTGTGAGTTGTGGTGTGCTTCGTTCACAATCTGTTGTACCACCGGATCCAATTGCTGTTCCGATGGCGCCCATTGTGCGTGTACAGCTGATGGAAGTAGGCCAATGGCCAATAGTAAACTAAAGATTGCATAATTCATGTGCTTCATGTCGTTTCATTTAACGGTTACCTTGCTACAAAGAAACAATTTATTTCAATGAAACTGCCATTGAAAGTATCGTGATAATGACTTTTACAAAAAGGCGGATTGCATATAATTTCCATTTTAGCTATGTTTGCCGCTTAATTTATACCAGATGAACACCGTCTTATCTGAACAGGAATTGCAACGCAGGGATGCGTTGGCCAAATTGGAAGCACTGGGAATCGATCCTTATCCGGCCGAGGCTTTCGAAATTAACGCCACAGCCAACGATATTTTAACAAATTATGAGCGTGATAAGCTCAACTATAAAACGATCAGCATTGCGGGTAGAATGATGAGCCGCCGTGTGATGGGTAACGCCTCTTTCATCGAGTTGCAGGATGCTACCGGACGGATCCAGGCGTATCTAAAACGCGACGATCTCTGCCCGGGCGAGGATAAAACGCTTTACAACACCGTTTTCAAAAAATTGCTCGACATCGGTGATTTTCTTGGTATCAAGGGATTTGTGTTCACCACCAACTCCGGAGAAATCTCCATTCACGTCCAAGAGCTTACCTTGCTGGCGAAGTCATTAAAACCCCTACCAGTCGTTAAATCTGCCGATGGCAAGACCTTTGATGCGGTAACGGATCCTGAATTCCGGTACCGGCAGCGTTATGTAGATCTGGTGGTCAATCCGCAGGTGCGCGAAACATTTGTGAAAGTATCCAAGGTAAAGACTGCCATCCGGGACTTTCTGAACGAACGTGGTGCCCTGGAAGTGGATACACCGGTATTGCAGAGCATTCCCGGTGGGGCAGCTGCAAGACCGTTCACCACACATCACAATGCGCTCGACATCCCATTGTATCTGCGCATCGCCAACGAACTTTATCTCAAACGGCTCATCGTTGGCGGATACGATTGGGTATATGAATTTAGCCGGAATTTCCGTAATGAAGGGATGGACCGGACACACAATCCGGAATTTACCGTGTTGGAGTTTTATGTCGCCTATAAAGATTACCAATGGATGATGGATATCACAGAAAAGCTTTTCGAGCGGGTGGCCATCGCAACCAACGGAGCAACATCCTTACAGGTGGGCGATAAAGCCATCAATTTCGCAGCTCCCTATCCCCGCGTAAGTATCTACGATGCCATCAAGGAACATACTGGTTTTACGGTTGATGGGTTGGACGAAGCAGGTTTGCGCAATGTATGCAAGCAATTGGGTATTCCTACAGACGAAAGTATGGGCAAGGGAAAGCTAATTGACGAAATTTTTGGGGAGAAGTGTGAACACCATTATATACAGCCTACCTTTATCATCGACTATCCGGTTGAGATGAGTCCACTCACCAAAAAACACCGCAGCAAACCTGGTTTGGTGGAACGGTTCGAATTGATGATCAATGGCAAGGAACTGGCCAACGCCTACAGCGAATTGAATGACCCCATCGACCAGCGGGCCCGCTTTGAAGAGCAGCTCCAGTTGATGGAGCGGGGCGACGATGAAGCGATGTTCATCGACCATGACTTCCTTCGGGCATTGGAATATGGTATGCCTCCCACCGCAGGTATCGGTATCGGCATCGATCGACTGGCCATGTTAATGACCAATCAGCAAAGCATCCAGGATGTGCTTTTCTTCCCACAGATGCGTCCGGAAAAAGTAGTGAAGCAAGCGAGCGTTGCAGACTATCAGGCACAGGGAGTACCGGAAGAGTGGGTGCCTGTATTGCAGAAGATGGGACTTACAACCATGGAAACGTTGAAAGCAGCCAATCCGAATAAAGTTTTCAATGATCTCGGAGGCTTACGCAAAAAGATGAAACTGGAAATCCCCATGCCGACGAAGGATGAGGTGTTGAAGTGGTTTGAATAGTTGGAAATTGAAAATGAGAAAATATGCTCATTTTCAATTTTTCACGGTGAGCGCTACCGCATATAGTTTCATCTGTTTGACCATCGACAGCAGACCGTTGGCGCGTGTTGGCGAAAGGTGTTCCTTCAATCCTATTTGATCGATGAAATAGAGTTCACTGGAAGCTATTTCCTCAGGTGTGTGTTCGGATAATACCTTGATCATCAATCCTACCAATCCTTTGGTGATGATGGCGTCGCTGTCGGCGGTGAAAATTACCTTTCCGTTTTGATAATCGGCATGCAGCCACACCTTTGACTGACATCCCTTAATAAGGTACTCATCTTTTTTGTAGCTGTCCTCAATCAGCGGCAATTCTTTGCCTAATTGGATGAGGTATTCGTATTTGGCCATCCAATCTTCAAAGAAAGCAAAATCATCAATTAATTCATCCTGTATTTCGTTTATGGTCATTTTTGGAGCTATGAGATTTGAGACATTGGCCGTCAGCTATTCGCTTTCAGACATTGGCTATCAGAATGGGTTTGTCTTACAATAGCATCGTAGCTGCCCGCCGGACCGCGGCAACCAGTATATCCATTTCTTCGCGGGTATTATACATCGCGATGGAAGCCCGTACGGTACCGGGAATATTAAACCGGTCCATGAGTGGTTGCGTGCAATGATGACCCGTACGTACGGCGATACCTAATTTATCCAGAATCACACCTACATCGTAGGGATGGACGCCATCCAGCAGAAACGAGATGACGCTTGATTTTTCTTTTGCCGTACCTACTAGGCGTAAGCCGGGTATTTCAAGTAGCTGGCTCGTGGCATATTTCAGGAGGTCGTATTCATACGAGGCAATGTTGTCCAGTCCCAGCTCCGTGATGTAATCCAGAGCATGCGTCAAGCAGATGCCCGCCTCGATATTGGGTGTACCCGCTTCAAACTTAAATGGCAATTCGTTATACGTAGTTTTAGCGAAGGTCACTTCCTTGATCATCTCGCCCCCGCTTTGATAGGGAGGCATGGCGTTGAGCCATTTTTCTTTTCCATAAAGTACGCCAACACCCGTGGGACCGTACATCTTATGGCCGGAAAATGCCAAGAAATCCACATCTAATGCCTGCACATCTATCGCTATGTGCTGGATGGCCTGTGCGGCGTCCAACAATACGGGCGCGCCGACGGCGTGTGCCAATGCAACGATCTCCTTCACTGGGTTGATCGTTCCGAGTGCGTTGGATACATACGTCATGGCAACCATCTTCGTGCGTTCGTTCAACAAAGACCGATAGGTCTCCATATCCAACTCTCCGGCATCATTGACGGGAACCACATGCAGGATAGCCCCGCGTTCTTCGCAAAGAATTTGCCAGGGTACGATGTTGGAATGATGTTCCATGGCTGAGATAATTAGCTCATCTCCGGTGTTGACAAATGCCTTGCCGTAACAACTAGCTACTAGGTTAATGCTTTCGGTAGTTCCCTTCGTGAGAATGATCTCATGCTCGTGCGTTGCATTAATAAAAGGCTGCAATTTCCGGCGTGTCACCTCAAAAGCATCCGTTGCCAGCTGGCTTAAATGATGCACACCCCGATGCACATTGCTATTCAGCTGCGTGTAATAGTTTACGATTGCGTCAATTACCTGACGGGGCTTTTGCGTAGTGGCCCCATTATCAAGATATACTAAAGGTTTGCCGTTAACGGTACGGGTAAGGATAGGAAAGTCTTTCCGGACCCTATCAACGTCAAACCGCTCCAATACTGCTGTCCGTTCCATAGGATACAAAGGTACGAGTAATTTGGTTAGGTTTTGCATGTTGCTGACTTAACAGTAATTTTACATAACGAAGCCGTGACAAGCCTGACTTAACGACATATTTCATCAATGGCGGTCTGATATTTGTGCATTTGCCCGCAGATACTAAAATAATATTCATTAATGAAATACCTATTTTTTGCGGTACTGCCGTTTCTTTGTATTCAATTCGTCCAAGCACAACAGTACCGCATCCAAGGGCGGGTATTTGCCGCCAATGATAGTGTTCCCTTTCCGAATGCGACCGTCTCTTTATTATATAAAACGGATTCACCGGCTGTCAGTGAAGCTGTAAGCCGTATGGATGGCACGTTTGAGTTGAAAGCGATTAACACGGGAGCATACGTGTTACGCATACAATACCTTGGATACGAAAATACCGAGAAGCCGATAAACGTGACCGGTAATACGAATGTAGGTTCCCTGTACCTTAGCGAGGGAGCTCAGTTATTGGATGAGATAACCATTTTAGGTCGGCCCCCCGTCGGTAAACAGCGCGGCGACACCATTCAATTCAATGCGGCTGCATTCCAGACTATGAAAGATGCTACGGCACAGAATCTGATCGAAAAAATGCCCGGGATGGGCAGTGAAGATGGTAACTTACAGGCACAAGGCGAAAATATTGTGCAAATTTTGGTAGATGGTAAACCCTTTTTTGGTACGGACGTCAAGGCTGCCTTGCAAAACCTGCCCGCAGAAATTATCCAAAGTGTCGAAGTATATGATAAACTTAGCGATAAGGCCGAATTAAGTGGGTTTGACGACGGGGAACGTCAAAAAACCATCAACATTATTACCAAACCCAATAGTCGGCGGGGACTTTTTGGTAAATCTTCAGCCGGATATGGCGATGGCGACCGCTATTTGGTAGGTGCGAGCATCAATGCGTTCAATGAGCAACAGCGGCTTACGATAACCGGGCTAACCAATAATATCAATGCGGTTGACTATTCAGCGGATCCGAACAGTCAGGGGGAGGTAAACCCGCAAAACGGTATCATCAATACCAATCGCATCGGATTAAACTATACGGACACGTGGGGTGAAAAGGTGGAAATCAACGCCAGTTATCTTTTCAACCATCGCAAGAACATCGGTGAGGCATCGCTTTTCCGTAAGTATGTGCTTCCCGATGACGACGGACAGCGCTATACCGAGTCGAGTACCAATACCCGTCGAAACATGGATCACCGATTTAACATGCGTTTCGAGTACCAGATCGATAGCAACAACCGCATTTTATTCCTGCCCAATTTCTCAGCGGAAACAGACAAAGAGAATAGTTTTTTTACCGGAAATACGTTGGCAGATTCGGGACCGGTAAATCAGACGGAAAATCATCGACAGGCAGATAATTCGGACATAGATTTCAATAGCCGGCTTTATTACAGCCATCGGTTTGCCAAAAAGGGTCGAAGCCTGCGGCTGGGTTTGGAAACCGGCGACCACCGAAACGATGACGATGCCGACCGGCAAACGGAAAATGTGTTTTATGATCCCGCTGAACGACTCGAAACCATCAACCAGCAAATCGTGCGGGCCCGCAAAGGGTTCGACTGGGAGGCCAGCGCCGGCTATACCGAGCCGATTGGCAAACGCGGCATGGTTGAATTAGAATACGAAGTGGGTAAGCGGAATAATGACTCAGACCAGCTTACTTACGATACGGACGAAATGGGGACACGGCTGCGTCTCGATACGGCGCTCAGCAACACCTTCAATAGCAAATATTTGACACAGGAAGCAGAAATAGGCTACCAATATAAGGGCGAGAAACTGCGTGCGCAGGTGGAGGCGGAATTTCAGCTTGCCAAGTTGGCGAATGACCAAGAGTTTCCAGCCATGTTTGATCTGCAACGTACCTTCCGAAGCGTATTACCATCGGTACGGCTGGATTACAAATTTACCGATTCCAAAAATCTGGAATTTGATTACGACGCGCGTACCAATGCGCCCGGTATTGGCGATCTGCAGGCGGTTATTGATAATTCGAATCCCCTGCATTTGCGTACGGGAAATCCGGACCTCGATCAATCGTATAGCAATCGCTTCAGCCTGAGGTACCGTAGCTACAATCCCGAAACGGAGCGAAGTTTCTTTGCGATGATACGTTCTACGGTTACCGATAACAACGTAGTTACACATACCACCATCGCCCAAGAGCCGATCGAACTGGCAGATGGAATTGTGTTGGAACGAGGGTCCCAACTTTCCCGCCCCGTTAACCTCGACGGCTATTGGGACCTCCATTCTTTTTTCCATTATGGACTGCCGGTGCGTTTCCTTCCGTCCAATTTCAATTTCTACGGAGGAATTCGCTACAGTCATAGTCCGGGGATGATCAATGAACAAATCAATACAGTCAATACGACCCGCTTTTTTGGCGGCGTTTCGCTGAGCAGCAACATCAGCGACCGGATTGATTTTAACATCTGGAGCCGTTCTGGATACAACATAGCCGAAAATTCATTACAGCCCACACTCAACACGAATTTTTTCAATCAAAATACCCACATTAATTACAATTGGATTCTCTGGCAGAACTTGGTGTACCGGTTAGACCTGAACCATCAATTCAATACCGGACTTTCCGAAGGATATGACAACAGCATTTTTCTGGTCAATATGGCCATCGGTAAGAAATTTCTTCGAAGCGAACGTGCTGAGGTGAGCCTGAATGTCTATGATTTATTTGGCCAGAATAATAACATTCGGCGAGACATCACTGAAACGTATATCCAGGACTCACAATCGAACGTATTACAACGGTATTTTATGTTGAGTCTTACCTATAACATCCGTTATTTTGCGCGCGGAACGACGATGAAAGACTACGAAGAGCTATACAATTGATGCCGGCATCCGGGTTATTTACGTAAGAGAAAGATTTGCAAAAAACGGTCGTTGTCTTGATCTATATAGCGGTTGTATGCTAGGGTTTTTCCGTCGGGCGACCAATTCGGTGCACCAATTGGTTTTTCGAGATCGGTGAAACGCGGTGTAATGCGTTCCGTTATACCTGTTGCTATCTCTGTAATAAATAGGCTGTTATCAGCCGGATAAGCAATCCATGTTCCCGAGGGGTCGATGTTGAATGGGCCCTGTACCGGAAAGCGATTTTGCGTGATGGATCGCGGAGTGCCGCCATTTGGAGAGATGCCAAAAAGCTGGATGATGCCTTCCTCGTCTTTAGCCAGGTAACAGATAAGCGCTCCGTCGGGTGTGGTACGCAGCCAATGTCGGGGCCCCTCAATGCCGTAGGTCAAATGGGTAATACGGCGTTGGACGATGCTTTTGGGAACTCCGGGGCGCAGCGTGGCGGTTCCTTCCACCGGCTGCCCATCGGTTTCGGCCGTTAGCTCATCCGGTAGATCAACTACAAAAATTTCGGTAATGGATTTACCGGCCGTATTTCTGACATTACCTTGAAAAGCAATGGCGCGCCGTTGACGACTGCCATCGGGTTTACGATATCCGTTTTTACCGATCCAGCATTCATCAAACGCTTTGTCAATCGCATCGCTTCCGGGTTCGGGGTTTTCGGTGACATGCGTCACGATGACCGAAAAATAGGCTCCACTGTTGTTTTCCATGCTGCTGTCGGATGCAACCGTCACAGGTTTCGGCACCATGATTCCCACCATGCGGAGGTCCTGTACCGACGCGTCTATTTTGGCTAGTTGCTCCAGCACATAGTCGTTGTACGTAAAGCTGATCCACTTTCCGTCGCCACTCCACGAATGCGCATGTGTGCCGCCCCGTAACGCACCCGGTGTAAAGGGGGGCGTGATGTCCCGCGCATCCATGAAAATGGGATGTCCGGGCCGATCGATGTCGATCGAGACACCGGTACGTCGGGTGGCACTATAAGGGTTTGTGCTATCTGCATTGCGGATACCGTGAATAAATAATACCCGGCCCTTAGTCGGTGAAAACGTTGCCGCACCAACACCGGGGCCATAAATCGTTTGATGTTCTGTGTGATAAAGTGGTTTAATCTCACCGGTCCGCACATTCGCCATCTCGATGGTACTGGTACTACCGATCTTCGTGTCGTCATTCCGTGTGTCGTATACGACCCATTGACCGTCTTCCGAAAATACCTGGGTATTGTGCAGGGTATGACCCTGCGGCGATTGGGTAAGTTGAACTTCCTGGAATTTCATAAATGATTCTTCATTGCGATGGCATGCATCCGCTACGAATAGCAGGAAAAATATGCTTAGCATCCGATATTCCATTTGCAATGCCATCGCAGCAAAAATAGGTATCCAGGTGGTATAGTTTACTATGATATCTTATTACAGGGTTATAGGATGTTGACCTGTTGGGGTTGGGAAATGTTTTTATGTCGGTTTGTGTAGCGTTTCAATTCCAATCTACGTTTACCAAATAGCGTGATAGAAAATTTGTATGGTTTGTTTTTCGTAGGATTGGCTACATAATAGGGGGAATTGGGCGTATATTTGCAAGGTGAATCCATGAGCTAATTAATAGTAGTGTAGCCGCGTAGTGAGTTTTAACATCCGACACTTAAAGGGGAAGCATGCGTTGTCATTGGAGAGCGCGGTGCGGGGGTGTGCCCGGATGGGCGACGAACGGAGCAAGGAATTTATCTACAAAACCTGCTACGGTTACGTTCGCGCGATCACCCTGCGATATGTCAAAAATGAGTTCGACGCGGAGGAACTCACCAATGAAAGTTTCATCCGGGCGTTTAACAAAATTGGGACATTCAACAGTGAAGAACTGGGTGATCGATTTGAAAAATCGTTCCGGGCATGGCTAGCGAGGATTGCAGCGAATATTTCCATTGATTTCCTGCGCGCTCAAAAGCAATTTGTGGCATTGGATGATGTGAGCGAATTGGAGATCGAACACCGCTCGGTAACCGTAGCAGGCGATTTACATGTAGAAGATATCATGAAGTTGTTGCTGCAATTGCCGGAAATCCAGCGGACTATCTTTAATCTATACGAGGTAGAGGGATATTCACATGAGGAAGTTTCGGTGTTATTGGAAATACCCGAAAGTACTTCCAGAACCTACCTGACACGGGCAAAGAAAAAATTGAGAGAACTTTATCTGGCTTCAACAAATATTACGGCAGGATTTTAATACGTATGGCGGAATGAATGGAAGTGAAAAAAATAAGGAACTGATTCAGCGGATTGCGGAAACCCTGCGCAATCATGCCGAACCTTATAAAGAGGGAGCATGGGAGCGTTTTTCTGCGGCGCAGGGTATCGTCCGAAAACGCGTGATATGGCCCTATTGGAGTGCGGCGGCAGTGTTGCTGGTGGCGGCAGTGCTATTTTTGGTTAATTCTACATCAGACAGCCCCACGCCTACGATAGCAAATCTAGACACCAAAAAAGAACAACCCATCACTTCAGCACCGGCTGAACCTCTCGCATCTACCGAAAAGGAGCAAACAACGGTTACACGGCTTCTCGAAAAGACCGAGGCGTCTCCCCAACGCGTGTCCCGTCCGAAACAACGGAGTACTGCGGTTGATGAAACACACATGGAGCCGTTGGTCGTGGCACAAGCAGCGGTACCTACTGGTGACATTTTTAAGGAACATGTTGATGAAGAAAATATCGAACGCTACAAACCGAGTATCGCTACGGAAACCGAAAGCGAAGCGCCAGGTTCTCCGGAACACCGTGTAGTGGCTGTCGAACAACCCGTAGTACCAAAGATGCCTGTTGAACACTTTTCCAAAAGGCAGGAATACGCGGCGATTGATGAAGGGGTACACGTTGGTGCTGGGCGCAAATGGGATCTCGGGGTGGCGGTGGCGCCATCAATGACTAGTGAAAAGTTAAATTTGAGCGGCGGAATTGCCGTTGCCTACCAGTTATCGGATAAATTTTCCGTGGGTTCCGGTGTCTCGATCGGGCGATTGGGCATGGGCGAAAACCCGAATTATCAACAGTCATCTGGAGAGCCGCCCGTTTATTCCCTTGAGCCGGTAGGCGGCGAATACGTGCAAGGGCTTGCCAATAAACGCGAACAGTATAAGCGGGATATTACGTTGACAAGTAGTGTGGTCGCATTGGATATCCCGTTGGATCTCCGCTACGAAGTTTTCAACGGTTTTTACACCTCGGTGGGCGTTTCCTATGTGGCGGTACTTAGCGAACAGCGTACCGAGCATTTTATCGGCGGCCTAAATGAGACCACTTTATCGGATAAAGTAGCGGGTAAGGACTTAATAGAATCTACAACCGTTGGCTATGTGTCGGAAAAAATGGATGTCCAGCCACTCAAGGGCAAAGGATATGCGGGTTTTATGAATTTTTCCGTCGGCCGCAAAGTTTCTGTTTCCAAGCATCTTTTCTTTTCAATAGAACCCTATTTTAAACTTCCCATCGGACAGCTTTCCAAAGAGCAAATGGATTTTACCAACGGCGGAATACGTATTGTCACCGGATTTTAACCCCCAACGCTTGTTTTGTAATTATTTGATGCCAATTAGTTAATTACTTGACAAAAGTATTATATTTGGGTGCCTAATTAAACATCTGTCTATTGATTTTTTTGGATTTGTCGAACATGTCGATATGATATATAGCGACATTGTAAAGACATGGGCATAAAATAGAGGAAAATGGAACGTAATACTGTGCGTTTTTGCTTGGTTCTCCTGTGGATGGTGCGTCTGGGGAGTGCTGTTTATGCTGTTCAACCTCCAACGACTCCGTCTGCCAAGGATACGACGATTATCAATGACTGGTACAAACATGCGTATGAGTCGCTGGACGACAACTTGAAAAAATCAGAGGATCTCATTAATAAGGCATGGAAGACGTCCATCGATATCGCTTACGATCAGGGTATTGCAGATGGATACTATTACACAGGATGTGTATTTGAGCGAAAAGGCACATTGAATATCGCTAAGCGATATTTCGAAAGAGCGGTTTCGTTGTATGTCCAAGGGAAATTTTTAAACAATCTGCCAGATACATATCGGCGTCTTGGGGTCATTGATATGAACGAAGATAGGCATTATTCTGCCTTCGAATATTTCCTGAACGGATTACGCGTTGCCGAGGAGAACGGATATTTGCTAAACCAGGTTGAATTGAGTATTGAGCTTGCCAGTTACCACAATAAGATTTCAAAAGATTACAAAGAGGCGGTGGCTACGTTGAAGGACGCGGAACGATTGGCGAGAGAGAACGGTTACGTAACTACCTTGGGGCCTCTCTACCTTCAATACGGTATCGCCTATGGCAAGTTGAGGGATTATGAAGTCGGTTTACGGTATTGCAACCTTGCGAAACGGCAGTTTAATACTGCTTCGGATCCTGCCGTGAAATGGCAACTGAAAACGTTGCTGGTAGAAGGGGAGATTTGCAGCAAGACGCACGATGTGGTCAGGCTAGCTGCGATATTGGAACAAATCGGCTCGATGGCCGAACTGGTTGATGATTCACAACTGGAAACCACGTATCACCTGTTGCAGGCAACTCAACTGTACTTTCAAAGAGATTATGAAAACGTCCTGAAAATATGCGCTGAACTCGATAGCCGCTTAGCGGATAAGAAGCCGCCCGAAGACGACTGGCATCGCCTCCGGTTGCTCCAACTGAAGGCATTTTATGCGTTAGGTGACGTTAACCGCGCAGATATTCTTTTGGACGACTATGAATATTCCAAGGATAGTCTCTATGCAGCTCAATATATTGGGCAGGGGAGAGAAATGAATGAGAATTACAAATTGGAAAAATTTGGGCGACAAATCAAAGAGCAGCAATTGAGGTTGGCCAATACCAACTATCAGCGATATGGATTGACTGTTGGAATTGTGGTATTGCTTACTGTTTTGACTATCCTATGTCTCCATTTTCGAGAAAAAGATCGACTTGTTCATCGGGTTGCGCTGAAGAATGCAGAAATCTCCGTTCAAAACGATATACTAAAACAGGCAAATAAGCAGAATGAATTGCTGCTTCGTGAAATACACCATCGAGTTAAGAACAGTTTGCAAATCATCAATAGCTTGCTGAGTCTTCAATCCAGAAAGACATCCAACCAGGAAGTGGTCGCAATGATGCAGGAAAGCAGTAGCCGGATCAATTCCATAGCGCTTATCCATACTAAACTTTATCAGCAGCAGAGTCTCAGTCGGTTAAATATTCAAGACTATGTCGAACAGCTGGGGATGCATCTGTTGAGTGTTTATAATGTTGCCAAAAAAAATGTATGTTTTCATGTGGATGCGAAGGACGTTTACCTCGATATTGACACAGCGATTCCTTTGGGATTAATATTGACTGAACTGATGACTAATTCATTGAAATACGCTTTTGTAGACCGGAGCGACGGCGAAATTTACGTTCAGGTAAAGCATGCGGGGGCTAAAGAATACGAATTGATCTTTAAAGATAATGGAGTAGGTATACCCGAAAGTAAATTAAAACAGACGCATGAGACGTTAGGATTCCGGCTAATCCATTCGCTGACACGACAACTGGCAGGTATTATCCAGTATACGTTTGGTGAGTTTTCGATGTACAACATCCGTTTCAAGGGGCAGGCATAGCCTTCCGGGTTCATTTAGTTATCATTTTTTTACAAAGAATTAACCTTAAGCTATTACTTTTGGCTCTTGGACCTGCGGGCGCCGAGGGGGAATGCAAGCTCCATCACCGCTGAAAGCAAAAAGCGCCGATGAAAATGCAGGTTCCACGAAACCATTAAAGACAAATAATGAATCAATAATTATTATCGAATGAAACGTAGAGATTTTTTCAGGAATACGGCTCTTGCGGCGGCTGGTTCGGCTGTGATTTCGCCCTTTCAATCCGTTGCAATGCCTACCCATAGGTTGTTGAATCATGTGGCCGGAAAAAGGGCAAAAAACATCATTTTTATGGTCAGCGATGGCATGAGCGTTGGTACGTTGAGCATGGCTAATATGCTCAGTGAGCGGCGGGAAGGAAAGTTGTGTGCATGGATGTCATTATATCAGGAGAAAAAGGCGGTACGTGGGTTGATGGATACGGCGTCGGCTAATAGCTTGGTGACCGATTCTGCGGCAGCTAGCTCTTCGTGGGGTGGCGGCGTGCGGGTGAACAACGGAGCGCTGAATGTTACGCCGGAAGGTGACAGACCCGTCCCCATTTTGCAAAAGTTTAAAGCGGCAGGGAAATCCGTTGGGTGTGTAACCACCGTTCCCATCACCCATGCAACACCGGCGGGGTTTTGTGTCAATAGCGACAGCCGCGGTGACCAGGCAGAAATCGCACTGATGTACCACGACCTACGCTTTGATGTAATGATGGGCGGCGGCACAGAGTTTTTTAGTGCCGATAATCGCAAAGACAAACAGGATGTGTTCGGCAAATTTGTTTCAAGCGACTTTTCCGTCGTAAAAACCAGGGACGAGCTGCTCGCAGCCGATGTTTCCGGAAAGCCGTTTCTCGGCGTCTTCTATCCGAATGGCTTGCCCTATGCGTTGGACCGGGAACACGATGAAGCGTTGAAGGCAAATACTCCCTCTTTAACAGAAATGGTTACGGCTGCAATCAAGCGTTTAGCGCAAAACTCCAAAGGATTTGTCCTGCAAATTGAAGCCGGTAAAGTGGATTGGAGTGCACATGCTAATGATACCGGTGCATTGATCTACGATCAATTGGAATTCGACAGGGCGTTGGCGGCGGTACTTTCTTTTGCGGAAGCAGATGGCGAGACATTGGTGATCGTAACCACTGATCATGGAAACGCAAATCCGGGGTTGTTTGGGGCGACGGCTAACTTTGAGAAGATTATAGACTTTAAGCATACCAACGACTGGGTATTACAGGGGATCGACAGAGACTTTAATGCGCATCAGGTTCGGGAGCGTATTGAATATGCTCAAGGATACGCTATCAATGCAGATGAGGCGGTACGGTTACTTGCCCATTATGTAACCGATCGTGGAGAAGATGGATTGTATAATCCTTATAAGTTACCATTTGCTGATTTTGCCGATATTCAGCGGAAATATACGTCGATTGGCTGGGCAGGAACTGGCCATTCGGGCGATCACGTGGAAGTCGCCGCTTACGGTGCTGGTGCTGAGTTGCTCAAGCCTTTTGTCCGGAATACAGACCTTCACTACCTGATGCTGGAGGCTGCTGGGGTGAAAAGCGCTCAGATTTGATCGATGCGTACCCAATCCATGCCGGCGGCAATGGCTCCCTGCACGCCTGGATTGCCATCTTCAAAGACCAGGCAATCTTGGGGTGCAACGCCCAATTGCTGAGCCGCACGTAAAAATGGGTCGGGGTAAGGTTTTCCCCGGTCAGTATCATCGGCGCAGACCAAGGTTTCGATGGTATTAATTAACCCAATGGCGGTGAGTGTACGCGTGACGGTCTTCCGGCTGCCACCGGATACGACACCGATATGGACTTTGCCCAGGTGGTTTTTCAAATGTTGCACAACGAAGTCTATGGGCTGGGTTTTCAGTACATACTGCTCCAGGAATATGGCCGATTTTGCGGCCGCAAATTCATGGGTTGGAACGTGGGTGCCGTATCGCTTATTGATTTCGGCTGCGATCAGTACCGTTGGCCAACCTGCTAGTTCGTCAATAATAGCCGTATCCAGATCGATGCCGTAGTGGGCGGCGGCGTGATGGTATGCCGCCCGGTGCATGGGCATATTGTCCGCTAGGGTACCATCGCAGTCGTACAAATAGGCGCGATAATTTTTCTGATGGCTGATCTGGGTGAGGATCTCAAGTTTGTCCTGTATGAATGTGTCTGTTGTCATTTATTGAATTTCCTTCGTTTTTTTTCCTGAGTAATCAATGAAAGTTCGCGTCCGGTTTGCCCGGCTACAGAAGTGTTTTCCTGCGCCCTTCGGAATAGATAGGGCATTACAGCCTTAACCGGCCCGTAGGGCATGTATTTTGCAACCCGATAGCCCGCTTCTGCCAGGTTAAAGCTGAGGTTGTCGCTCATACCTAAAAGCTGTGCAAAATAGAGGTGCGGATGGTTATGCGGCAGCTGTCGATGGTCGATCTCTTCGGCTAATAGCCGGCAGCTGGTCTCATTGTGTGTGCCCGCCATCATACCGATCCGATCGACATGATCTAAACAGAAGTGTGTAGCGAGATTATAATCCCGGTCGGTTGCTTCCTTATCGGGCTGAATGGGCGATAGGTATCCTAGCTCTTCGGCTCTTTCCCGCTCGATTTCCATATAAGCTCCGCGTACCAGCTTTGCTCCCAGGAAAAATCCGTCGGTCTCAGCCAGGTAATAATCGGCTTGGAGGGCTGCCAACTTATCCGTGCGGTAAAGCTGGTAGGTGTTGTATACCACCGGTGCGGTACGGTTATATACGCGCATCATATCACGGGCAATGTCGTCGATCGCATCCTGTATCCAGGAATGTTCTGCGTCGATCAATACGCGGACATTGCCGTCGTGGCAGGCCTTACATATGCGGTCGATACGTTGTTTGACACGATTGTATTCCCTTTTCTCTTCCTCGTCAAGGGCTATATTGGCATTTACCTTTTCAAATAATGAAAAGCGTCCCAGGCCTGTGGGCTTGAACACGGAGAAAGATATGTTGGGATTACGTTGAGCATATTCGACCGTACGCAACAGCTCGTTGCATGTTTCATCGAAAGCCACCTCGGCCTCTTCGCCTTCTACCGAATAGTCAAGGATGGTTTCTACGCGTTGATTTGCCAATCGGCCGATGGCAGGAAGACAGCCCTCGATGGTTTCCCCGCCGCAGAAATGGTTGAAAATAGAGTTACGGATGATGCCCGTAATGGGTAAGCCTATTTTTAGTGCGAAGTTGGTGATGGGCGGCCCCACCTTGGTCAGAAAGTTGCTACCGATGATTTTGAATAGCCAGTAAGCTTTATCCAAATCTCGATTGCTTTTACTTCTGAACGCAATTTCTGTATTTTCAAACGAGAATGTATCTCGTTGCTCCGTTTGTTGGGACATGGATGTGTGCAATTACGGGGCGAAATTAAGGATACTTTGTGTGCTTTACAAGTTGTTAGTTTTCGCCAAGATCGCAAAGTTTCGAAACCGCAAAATCGCGGCAACCACGCTATTGCAACTCAGTGTCTTGGCGTTGGCCGGCATTTTTATTTGCATACGAAAGAAATAATTTATGTACCTTTGTACACTCAAAGCATAACATGAGTGACGCTATCAAACACGAGTGCGGTATCGCACTGATTCGCCTGTTGAAACCCCTTTCATACTATCAGGAAAAATACGGTACGGCCTTATATGGCATTAATAAGCTGTACTTATTGATGGAAAAACAACACAATCGCGGACAAGATGGAGCGGGTATTGCGACGATCAAACTCGACGTGAAGCCCGGTAGCCGCTACATCAGCCGTTATCGATCCATGGCTCCCAACGCGGTGGCCGATATTTTCGAGTACGTGCAAAAGAAGTTTGCTGCCGTGCAACGGGCTTATCCCGATCGGTTTTCCGACAGTCAGTGGTTAAAAAACAATGTGAGTTTTACCGGTGAGGTATTGATGGGACACCTGCGGTACGGTACACATGGCAAGAATAGTATCGAGAGTTGCCATCCTTTCCTGCGCCAGAATAACTGGATGACACGTAATCTGGTTCTCGCAGGCAATTTTAACATGACCAATGTGGACGAATTGCTGGAGCAACTTTACGAATTGGGCCAGCATCCAAAAGAAAAGGCCGATACGGTGACCGTATTGGAGAAAATTGGCCACTTCCTCGATGCTGAAAATCAGGAGCAATTTGATAAATTCAAGCAGAAAGGATATAGCAACGTCGAAATCAGCGCCTTGATTGCTGAACACCTCGATGTAGCACGTATTCTGCGTAAATCGGCCAAAACATGGGATGGCGGGTATACCATCAGCGGCATCGTCGGCCATGGCGATGCCTTTGTTATGCGCGACCCAGCGGGTATCCGGCCTGCCTATTATTATGTCAATGACGAGGTGGTTGTTGTCACTTCCGAACGGCCAGCTATCCAAACGGCTTTCAATGTGAAGTTTGAGGAGATCAATGAGATAAAGCCGGGGTATGCACTGATTGTGAAAAAGGACGGTTCAATCACCGAAGAGATGTTTAGGGAACCGGTGGAAAAGAAATCGTGCTCATTTGAGCGGATCTATTTCTCCCGTGGCAGTGACGCAGCTATTTATCAGGAGCGTAAACATTTGGGGCGGTTGTTATGTCCGCAGATATTGCATGCGATCGATTACGATATCAATAACACCGTTTTCTCTTATATTCCAAATACCGCGGAAGTTGCCTTCTATGGATTGGGAGAGGGGATCGACGAATATGTTCGCAAATTGCAGAAGGATACGCTTCTTAATCGGGCCGATAAAATATCGGATGAAGAATTGAATGAGATGCTGAGCATCAAACCGAGGTTTGAGAAACTCAACATTAAAGATGCGAAATTGCGCACATTTATCACGCAAGATGCAGACCGGCAGGATATGGTACAACACGTATACGATACGACGTATGGTATCGTGAAAGACCATCAAGATACGATTGTAGCGGTAGATGATTCAATCGTACGTGGTACGACGCTCAAGCAAAGTATCCTTACCATTCTTGACCGGCTCAACCCGAAAAAGATCCTTATTGTATCTTCTGCGCCTCAGATCCGGTATCCCGATTGTTATGGCATCGATATGTCCCGTTTAGGGGAGTTCGTGGCGTTTGAAGCAGCGGTCTCGCTACTGTATAAGCACGGAATGGGTGAGGTTGTTGAAAAAGTTTACCAACAATGCGTGGCTTCGCTGGAATTGCCTAAAGAGACCGTCCAAAACTACGTAAAGGCTATTTATGCTCCGTTTACGGATGAGGAGATCTCGAAGGAAATTGCTGGCATTATTCGCGGTACGCATATCCAAGCAGAAGTAGAAGTGATTTATCAAACGCTGGAGAACCTGCATATCGCATGTCCGGAGCACAAGGGCGACTGGTATTTTTCCGGTGATTACCCGACCCCGGGAGGCAATCGGGTCGTTAATAGGGCTTACATGAACTGGGTGGAGGGAAAGAACGTCAGGGCGTATTTTAGTGCGTAGCGGCTTTCTGCTATTCGCTGTCAGCTTTGGGCAATCGGCTAAGGACTATATACCGAACAAATCCCTTATTTTCCGTTCGTCTTTTGCCATTTGATCGATCATCTCTTGCATGTTTTCAAACCATTGGTCATGTCGGATAAAATGGAGGAAATTCACCTGTAACGTCTTTCCGTAAATGTCCGAATGAAAGTCGAAAAGGTGCACTTCAATGCTTCTGCTGATACCGTCTATGGTTGGTCGAGTGCCAATATAACCCATACCCTTTACTACGTGTTCGGGGATGTTGGGCTGATAAGTACCGGTAGTAATGCCTGCAAGATCGATAACGGCTGCCTCCACTGCATAAATTCCATATGCCGGAATAAGTTTGTGATTTTCGAGCACTTGCAGGTTAGCGGTGGGATAGCCAATGTTGCGCCCTAACTGATTGCCTCTCACGACTTTGCCGGTCAGTTGAAAGGGATGTCCCAAGTAACTGTTTGCCGTGGCAATGTCTCCTTTAATTAATGCTTCCCTGATTTTAGTAGACGAGACGGCCACATCATTGATGTCCTGCTCGGGAATCTGTTCCACGGTATATCCGTAGATTTCGGCATGGTCCAATAGGTCTTTGAGCGAACCGCTGCGGTCTTTTCCAAAGCGATGATCGTATCCAATGATGATTTTTTTGGTGCCGATTTTGCCGACAAGCACGTCACGGATATAAGCTTCCGGCGATTGGTTAGAGAAATCACGAGTAAAGGGCGTGATGATGAGGTGGTCGATGCCCGCGTCGGCAAGTAGTGCTACTTTTTCTTCAATGTCGCTGATAAGTCGCAGGCTATCATCTTCGGGATGCAGAATCATTCGAGGATGGGGAAAAAACGTGAGCAATACCGTTTCTCCACCACTGTTCCTTGCGCACTCCTTAAGCGTGCTCAATATCTTTTGATGGCCCACATGTACCCCATCAAATGTGCCGATAGTGACCACCGCATTGTCCAAGGGAATGAAATCCTCAAGATTTCGGTATATCTTCATGTGTTGTCGTCAAGCTAAATTCCTTTATACAGTTCGTTAAATCTGCTACCTGCCACGCGTCATCAACATGGAAATCGCCGCTTTTCGTCCTTCGCAGGCGGCTTAGGTAGGCACCATTATTCATCGCTTTACCGAAGTCGTGTGCCAGCGATCGGATATAAGTACCCTTGCTGCATACGACCCGGAAGTCTACATCGGGTAGGGCAATGCGGGTGATTTCGAATTCACGGATATATATACGCCGCGATTTGACATCGACCGATTCTCCGCGGCGCGCTTTTTCATAGACCCGTTCCCCATCCATTTTGATTGCGGAATGGGCTGGGGGAATTTGCTCGATCTCACCGATAAAGGAAGCGGCTGTTTCGATGATTTGGTTTTCCTGGATACCAGACCAATCAAACCGCTGATCGATGTCCCGTTCCAGGTCATAAGAAGGTGTGGTGGCACCTAAAGTAATGGTTCCGGTATATTCTTTTTCTTGCGCTTGAAATTCGTCGAGGCGTTTGGTGAATTTTCCGGTGCAGATAATCAGCAACCCTGTTGCCAGCGGATCCAGCGTACCGGCATGTCCTACTTTTACTTTCAATGGTTTGATCGTATTACGGATTTTTCGTACCACGTCAAAACTGGTCCAGCGGATCGGTTTGTCGACCAGTAATACTTCGCCGTCAGCGAAGTTGAATACACGAGGTGATCCAGCCGCTCCCATTTATAGAATCTGTAAACTGTGTCCACTCAACAGCATGATTAGGATGATTCCTCCCACGATGATACGGTACCAACCAAACGCTTTAAAGCCGTATTTAGACACCACGCCGATGAATGATTTGATGGCGATGATCGCTACCACAAATCCGACGGCATTGCCAATGATGAGTTGATTGATTTCAGGGTTAGTTAACCCATTCCCATCGTCGAAATGACCTTTCAACTTGAGTACGGTGGCACCGAACATCATCGGTACGGCTAAAAAGAAGGAAAACTCAGCAGCAGCCTTACGGGTCAGCTGTTGGGTCATGCCCCCCACAATGGTACTTGCCGAGCGCGATGTACCGGGTATCAATGCCAGGCATTGGAATAAGCCGATTTTCAATGCCTGCCAGTACGTGATATCGTCCGAGTTGTCAATATTCGGACGGTTAAACCATTTGTCGACAAATAACAAAATAATGCCTCCCACTACCAGGGTGATGCCAACCACCAGCGGGCTTTCGAGTAATCCATCGATTTCATCGCTGAACAAAAAGCCAAAAATGGACGCTGGGATTGCTGCCACGACCAATTTGTAGTAAAACGAGAGCGACCGCAAAAACCGCCGGTAATACAGCACTAATACGGATAAAATAGTGCCCAGTTGAATTGCAATCGTAAACAGTTTGACAAATGGCGTGGGAGATATGCCCATCAATGCCGTTGCAATAATCATGTGGCCGGTCGATGAAACCGGTAGAAATTCCGTGAGGCCCTCGATAATGGCCAACACAATCGCTTCGAATAAGGTCATTAACTTTTTTCGGAATTTTTAGGTTTTATCAAAATAGATACTACGCCTAAAGCGAAACCAAGCACTACCACGAGAGGTGCCAAGGTAATTTTGGTAAAACTATAGATGTCTTCCGTACCCATCATCAGTATAAATCCAAGGGCAACTACCGCAATGCTCAGTAAAAAAAACTGGTAATTCCGTTTGCCGAACACAAAGGATGCTTTTTGTTCCTGCTGGGATTTCTTGTATAGTGACATAAGCTATAATTATCGATACAGTTCGTTTGACTTCAACCGTAAGTATTTGCCGACTGCGAAGTAAGTGCTTAATCCCGAGATCAGGATGCCAAGCAGCGTTACAATCACAAAGATGGCGATAAATTCAAACCAATTGCGGAGGAATACCAATTCCGGGACTTCCCGTTGTCCGAGGTGCAACGTGAGCAACAGCAGCAAAATGGCAATCAGGGCTCCCAGCAATCCGTGTAAAATGCCGTAACCAATAAAGGGGCGTCTGATAAATCCTTTGGTCGCACCCACCATCTGCATGCTTTTGATCAAAAAGCGCTGCGAATAGATGGCCAACCGGATGGTATTGTTGATGAGTGCAACCGCAATGACCAGGAGGAGGGCAGTAAACGCTAGAATGACGATGCCAATGGTACGTATATTCTTATTGACCATGTCAATGAGCGACTCCTGGTAGACAACTTCTTTAACCATCTCGTTGGCCGATACCTTTTTGATAAACGTTTGAATGCTGTCGGTATTGGCATATTCGGCTTTCATATATATGTCGATGGAAGAGAGTAGCGGATTATGTCCGAGAAACTCAACAAAATCTTCTCCCAGTTCCTGTGAAAGATTCTTGGCAGCCAGCTCCTTACTGATGTACTCCGAGCGCAGCACATAGGTGTCAGACTCCAGTTCTTTCTGATAGGCGAGCACATTCCCTTCGGTTACCCCTTCTTTCATGATGATGTTGAGCACGATATTCTCCTTCACATAATCCGATAGATTTTTTGCGTGTACAAGCAACAACCCTAACAATCCCGTCATCAGTAGCACCAAGGCGATACTGATGACGGTGGATATGTAAACAGATTTTGTCTTCTTCGCGGATGTACTTACTTCGTATACTTCCATTTGCCGGGTATTTACGTTGCGAAAGTAGTGAATTGCGTTGACAAATTAAAAAATATACCCGGTTTATTGCCAGCCACCTCCCAACGCTTTGTAGAGGGAAAGCTTGTTGATGGCTTTCTCTCGCCGGGTACTGACCAAGTTGAGCTCGGCGTCCAGTGCAGCACGTTGAGCGGTGATAATATCCAAATAGGAGGCTCGTCCGGCTTTGAACAATTCGTGTGCGGCGTCGACGGCTTTCTGTAGAGAAGCAACCTCCTGCAGGTTATGATCCGTTCGGCGATTGATGTACTTTTGCGCAGTCATGGTCCGTTGCACTTCCTCCCATGCTTTTAAAACGGCTCGTTCGTAGTCGTGAAAAGCGATTCCATACGTAGCTTTTGCCGTTTCATACGCGGTCCGGATGGTGCGTTGGTTGAAGATCGGCGCGGTGAGACCGCCTACCAGGCCATATGCCACGGACGTAGGGGCCAGCAGCAATTTATCGATATCAAAAGCCTGAAGTCCGACGTAAGGCGAAAGAACCAGGGATGGCAAGAACTCCGCCTTTGCGGCCAGTTGTTCGGCCCCCGACGCCGCCAGCTCCAGCCTGGCTTGCCGGATGTCGGGGCGGAGGGCAAGAAAATGCGTCGGCACACCGACGTGGATGGAGTCTGTAAATGCCGAGGTCATCCACAAGGTGGTGTCTCGTGGAATACCCCCTTTGAACCGGCCCAGAAGGAAGTTTAGATGGGCTTCGGCCGCTGAGATCTGTTGCCGCACTTCCTGCTCTTTCCCTTGGGCATGGTGTACCATAGCGATAAACTGCTGAACACCCAGCTCATCTGCCCGTCCCGCAGCTTTCTGTACGTTGATGATGTCCAACGCATTTTTTTGCAGGTTGATGTTTTTGCGGAGAATCGCTAACTCATTGTCCAAAGCCAGGAGGTCGTAATAGGTCGTAGCTACCTCTTCGATCAGGGAAGTTTGCACCAGATGCCTTCCTTCGTATGACGACAAAAACCGCTGGTAAGCAGCGCGTTTCCGATTTCTAAGTTTACCCCATAGGTCGATTTCCCAAGTTGTGCGCAATCCTACGAAATAGTCGGGCAGGGGATCGGGGAGTTTTTCATCGTCTTTCAGGTTTTCGGAGAAATTCGTATCATAATTACCGATGCCGTCCATCGTATAAAAACCATATCGGCGGAGGCCGGCTTCGGCCAACGCATCGACCGAGGGGAAGAATGCCGACTTCCTCAACCTGAGGTTGGCTTGGGCGATTTCGATTTGATGAAGTGCAGCCGACATGTCGGGATGGTTGGTCAACGCCGTGTCGATAAGTGCTATGAGATTCGGATCGTTGAAGAAACTACGCCAGCGTTGATGGGCGGTGTTTAAGGTATCGGTGTTGCCTGCGTAGGTTTCCGGTAACACGCGATGCTGGGGATCGGGAAGGCTTTTTACGGTGGTACATCCCGACAGTAGCCCGATGGCGGTGATCATCAGCAACCCGGCGGTTCCCGCCTTGATTGCTTTTCTCTTTTTGTTCCGTCGGACCGCGGTAAACAACACATACAAGCCCGGGATGACGATCACACCGACCAGCGTGCCAACGATCATGCCGCCGACCGCGGTGGTTCCGATCGAACGGTTACCCAATGCGCCTGCCCCGGAAGCCATTGCCAAAGGAATCAGTCCGGCAATGAAGGCAAACGACGTCATTAGGATCGGTCGGAGACGGGCCACCGATCCTTCGATAGCCGCCTGCAGCTGCGTGGCCCCTTGCTTGTAGCGGAGAATCGCATATTCCACAATAAGAATGGCATTTTTACCCAATAGCCCGATTAACATAACCAAGGCGACCTGCGCATAAATGTTGTTTTCCAGTCCTAGCAACTTCAGAAATAAGAATGCACCGAATACCCCCGCAGGTAAGGAGAGGATTACCGGCAGCGGCAATAAGAAACTTTCGTACTGTGCGGCAAGGATCAAATACACGAATAAGAGGCACAATGCAAAAACATAAATGGCCTGATTACCCGATAAGATCTGTTCGCGGGTCATTCCCGACCATTCGATCGCGTATCCTTGGGGCAGGGTTGCCGCGGCGACCCGCTCCACGGCGTCGATCACCTGTCCGGAGCTGAATCCCGGAGCTGCATCACCACTGATCAACGCCGAGCTGAACATGTTATACCGGGTTACCTGTTCCGGTCCATAAACACGTTCCATGGTGATGAATGCCGAAAATGGAACCATTTCGCCGGAATTGTTTTTCACATGGAGTTTGAGCACGTCCTCTGGTTTCTCCCGGTAGCCCGGTCCGGCTTGGACCATCACTTTATACATTTGGCCAAACCGTATGAAATTCGTTGCGTAAAAGCTGCCCATTAGCGTTTGTAGGGTAGTCATGGCATTTTCTACACTGATTCCCCGTTTCGCCGCCATGTCGTGGTCCACATTGACAAGGTATTGCGGAAAACGCGGATCGAATGTGGAAAACGTATTCCCCACCTCGGGCGTTTCTTCCAGTGCGGTCATGAACGTTTCCAGGACATCGGCGGTATGTTGCAGGTTGTCGGCCCCTGACCGGTCGAGCAACCGGAGCTCGAAGCCGCTGGAATTTCCAAAACCGGGAACGGTGGGCGGGGGAAAGTACTCAATGCTGGCGTCCATCAGGTGACCGGTGTTGTCTTCCAGCCAGTCTATCACGTCAGCAACCGATTCCCTGCGGTTTTCCCAGGCTTTCAGGTTGATCATACCCATGCCGTACGAGGCACCGGATACTTCCGTTACAATGCTATATCCCGCTAGGGTCGACACCGTCTCTACTGCTTCGTGCTGTCGGCTGATTGAATCGATTTGATTCAATACGGCAATGGTGCGGTCTACCGTAGCGCCGGGTGGCGTAGTCACATTCACATAAATCATTCCCTGGTCTTCCGTGGGGATGAAACCGGATGGAAGAATGCTGTTGACGCCCCATGTCGCCACAAAGAATCCTGCCAGCAAGCCCAACGTCACTACCCGGCGTCCGGCAATTTTTCCGATGAGGCCTGCATACCGGGACGATATCCCATTATACCAGCGGTTGAAGCGCTTGAAGAAGCTAGGCAACCATCCCTTTGACGGGGGCTTTCCGTGCGGCGAGCGCAGGAAAAGTGCGCAAAGCGCCGGTGTGAGTGTGAGCGCATTGATGCCCGAAATCACGATGGCTGCCGCCAATGTGAGTGAAAACTGCCGGTAAAAGATGCCCACCGGACCCGATAGGAAGGCCACTGGCACAAAGACGGCCGACATGACCAGCGTGATGGCCACCACCGCGCCGCCGATCTCTTTCATTGCCGCCAGAGTTGCCTCCATTGGCGGAAGGTGATCCTCTTCCATTTTTACGTGGACGGCCTCGACCACGACAATGGCGTTGTCGACCACGATGCCGATCGCAAGCACCAGGGCAAATAGCGTCAGCAAGTTGATCGAGAATCCGAGCAATTGCATGAAAAATAGCGCGCCGATAAGGCATACCGGTACGGCTAGGGCCGGTATCAGTGTCGACCGGAAATCCTGCAGGAAAATGAATACAACGAGGAATACCAAAAGGAAAGCCTCGATCAGCGTGCGGATTACTTCGTTGATTGAAGCATCCAGAAACCGGGATACGTCGTAGCTTACCGTATATTTCATTCCCGGTGGAAACGACGTTTCCTGGAGTTCAGCCATACGCTGTTTTACGTTTTCAATAACTTCCTGCGCGTTGGAACCCGGAAGCTGTTTCATCATGATGGAAGCGGATGGCCTTCCATCGGTCCTCGATTCCATTTCATAATCGAGCGAGCCGAATTCCACCTCAGCGATATCACCTACGCGCAAAACGGAGCCATCCGCGTTTGCACGGATGGGGATGTTCCGGTATTGCTCGGGTTCAGAAAACTTACCCGGATACCGCAGCACGTATTGCTGCATATTAATCCGTTGGTCTGAGCCGATGCCGGTTTGGCCGGGAGCGGCTTCCACGTTCTGCGCGCGCAGCGCCGCGATAACTTCCTCGCTGGAAATGTCATAGGCGGTAAGCCGATCCGGTTTCAGCCATACCCGCATCGCATAGTCGCGCATGCCCATGATCTGGGCAAACCCGACGCCCTCAATGCGTTTTAGCTCTTTGAGGATATTAATGTCCGTAAAGTTGTAAATAAACCGCTCGTCTGCCGTAGGGTCATCGCTGAACACATTGAGGTACATCAGCATGCTATTTACCTCTTTCTCTGTAGTCACACCGGCTTTGATGACTTCTTCGGGCAGTTCGTCGAGTACGGTGGTGACGCGATTCTGTACGTTCACTGCGGCAATGTCGGGATCGGTGCCGACTTTGAAAAATACCTGGATGAGCGTGGTTCCATTATTGGTCGACACCGACGTCATGTAGGTCATGCCGGCCACACCGTTGATGGCACGCTCCAGCGGAATGGCCACTGCATCGGTGCACACCTCCGCATTGGCACCGGTATAGTTCGCGGTGACCACGACCGAAGGGGGTACAATATCCGGGAATTGTGTGACAGGCAATGTGAAGAGGGACAACAATCCCAACAACGTAATCAATAGGGAGATAACCAGTGATAGCACCGGCCGTTTGATGAAAGTTTCAAGCATGATAGTTAAAGCAAAATTAACCGACGTTCATTGATTAGGGGATGCTGTTTACGGCCATTTCCGGCCCTTCATTGCTGTTAATTTCCTGCGGAGCGATGACCATGCCGTCTCTTAGATTTTGCGCTCCTTCGAAAACAACTTTATCGTCTGGCTCTAGGCCCGCCTCCACCAAATAGTAGTGGCCCACTCGCTGGCCAGCTTTAAACGGCGTCATGGCAATCGTACTATCCGCGTTGACTTTATAGACGTAGGTCCGGTCCTGGATTTCAAATACAGACTTTTGGTGGACCACCAGGTTCTGCCCGCTTTTCATGGGTACGCTCACCTTGCCAGAGGCCGCATGTTTGATCAACCCTTGTGGATTTGGAAAGAGTGCGCGCAACGAAATGGTACCTGTGGTTGCTTCAAATTCATTTTCGGCGAACTCTGCTTTCCCTTCATAGGGATACACCCGATCGTTGGCCAGGGTCAGCTTTACGGGCATGCGGGGATCTGCCGTGCGAACGCTGTCGTTGGCGACAATGCTGAGGTACTCCTGTTCAGAAATGTCGAAGTAAGCATAGACCTTGGTGAGGTCCGAAATCGAAGTAAGCAACGTGCCTTCATCCAATAGGCTTCCCTCTTTCAGCGGTATGCGGTCGATGCGTCCGGAAAACGGTGCACGGACGATGGTATAGGAGAGTTGTGTTTTCGCATGTTGGAGTTGCGATTTCGCTTCCTTAATCCGGGAGTCAGCGGCACTCAGCTGCGCTTCCGCGACTTCCAGGTCGGTCGACGAAACAATGTTTTTTTCAACGAGCAGCCGGGTGCGCTCCACCTCCAAGGCGATAGTCTTCCGATCAGCAATAGCAGTACCCAAAACGGCTTCCGCGCGGGCAACCTCCGCTTGACATTCGCTGTCATTCAACTGAAAAAGAGGCTGCCCCTGCCTTACTTCACTTCCCTCGTCCACATAGATTTTATCCAAAAACCCTTTCAGTCGGGAACGGATTTCGACATTTTTGAACGCCTGAATGTTCGCGACGTAGTCCTGATGGATGGTTGTATCGAGTTCGACGATGGATGCGACCGGTGCTGTCGGGATTGCGTTCGTATCGTTGATTTCCTGGGCGTCGCCGGTGCAGGCGGTAATTGATACGGCCATTACGCCGAGCGAAAAAATAGTAAGTCTGTTTGTTTTCGTATTCATCTTTTTAAAATTCGAGTGGTAACTGCGTTTAAACTCAGTAAGAACCTTTGCCAGATCGGCAGCGATTCCTACCGATAGGGTAAATGGGAAAACATCTCGCCAGCCAAAGGGAGGCGTGATTAACGTTTAATAAATAAATGGATAAGTGCCGAAACCGTTAAAACGGTTTAAGCCGAAAAAGGAAGCTATAATACCCCAATAAGCAGCTGATTTTGGTGTTCAGCGTAAGCCGGGCAGTATACTGGAAAATATCCAGGCCCCAAAGGGGTTTGAATTCGGATTTCTTTTCTGGGGGCGCAATGGAGAGCCATTTGGAAGAGGCAGGTCTGTAATCATTATATTGGAAATCGTCTGACGCTCCATCTTCGTCACTGCACGGAATGTCGAGCACATCTTCCAGAATGATTTCGACTAACGGTGCACCATCTATGATTTGGCCGGAGGTTCGACCGTGCACATGACCATCCTCATAAAAGATGGTGTTGATGTAGGCAATAAGAGCAAGAAAGCAAAACAATCGCGTACGCATGACCGGACGCAAAGATAGCATAATTGGTAAAAACGGACGGATATGATCATGATTTTGTTACGTGTGGATGTCATTTCCTCCATTGCCCAAAAAATTGTAATTTCGCCGTCCTTACCATATACCGTAGCTATGGATTATCATCATCGTGCGATTGAAAGAAAATGGCAGCAATTCTGGGCGGACAATCGGACGTTCCGTGTGAGCAATGCATCCGACAAGCCCAAGTATTACGTGTTGGACATGTTTCCCTATCCGTCTGGTGCGGGACTGCACGTGGGGCATCCGTTGGGCTACATCGCTTCAGACATCTTTGCGCGTTACAAGCGGTTGAAAGGATTCAATGTGCTGCACCCAATGGGGTATGATTCGTTTGGTCTTCCGGCCGAACAATATGCCATCCAAACCGGGCAACATCCGGCTATTACAACGGAAGCGAACATTGCGCGTTATCGCGAGCAGCTGGATAACATCGGCTTTTCGTTTGATTGGGAACGGGAGGTGCGCACGAGTGATCCATTGTTTTATAAGTGGACACAATGGATTTTCATGCAGCTCTTTAATGCGTGGTATGATAAGTCACGGGACTGCGCAGTGCCCATTGACAAATTGGTGGCGCATTTTGAAACCCACGGCACACAGAATGTCCACGCCGTTTGCGATGAGGATACCCATTTCTTTACTGCGGATGAATGGAAAGCATTTACCGACGGCGAAAAACAACGGGAATTGCTGAAATACCGATTGGCTTACCTAAGGGAAAGCACTGTCAACTGGTGCGCTGCGTTGGGCACCGTACTAGCCAATGATGAAGTGGTCAATGGTGTGTCCGAGCGGGGTGGTTATCCGGTTGAACAGAAGAAGATGATGCAATGGAGCATGCGCATCACGGCATATGCTGAACGTTTGCTCAAAGGCTTGGAAACGATTGATTGGCCGGAGCCATTGGTGGAGATGCAGCGCAATTGGATTGGCAAAAGCGTTGGTGCCAGTGTGCGTTTTGCCGTGCCTGCTTTGGGCGACCGATCTATCGAAGTGTTCACGACACGGGTAGATACCATTTACGGAGTGAATGCGTTGGTGCTTGCCCCGGAACATGAATTGGTGGGGGCACTGACCACTGGTGAGCAAAAAGCCGAAGTAGACGCCTACATTGCGCAGACCAAAAAGAAGTCTGAACTTGACCGGATGGCCGATGTAAAGGCTGTTTCCGGTGCGTTTACAGGCAGCTACGCCGCACATCCACTTACTGGTAAAGACGTGCCCATCTGGATTGCTGATTATGTATTGGCAGGATACGGTACAGGTGCTGTCATGGCGGTGCCTTCGGGCGACCAGCGGGATTACCTATTTTCCTCACATTTTGGGTTACCAATTATTCCTATTTCAGACGCCCAGCAGTTGGATGGGCAGGCAGATCCCACCAAGGAAGGCCGGTACATCAATTCCGATCTTATTAATGGCATGACCTATGCGGAAGCGGTGGATACCTTGATTACAAAATTGGAATCAATCGGTGCGGGTAAGGCAATGATCAACTACCGGATGCGCGACGCGATTTTTGGCCGCCAGCGTTACTGGGGTGAACCTGTGCCGGTGTATTTCGAAGGGGGGATACCCCGGTTGATTGATGAACAGGACCTCCCGCTGTTACTTCCCGAGGTAGACAAATACCTGCCTACGGAAACCGGAGAACCACCCCTGGGACGTGCTAAGGATTGGAAGTATCACGGCACGTTTGACTACGAATTAAGTACCATGCCAGGCTGGGCAGGATCGAGCTGGTATTGGTACCGATATATGGATGCACAGCATACCGAAGCGTTTGCCTCAAAAGAAGCAATCGGCTATTGGAAGGATGTCGACCTGTACATCGGCGGATCAGAACATGCGACCGGGCACTTGTTATACAGCCGCTTCTGGAACAAGTTCCTTAAAGACATGGGGTATGTGATGGAAGAAGAGCCCTTCAAGAAACTCATTAACCAAGGAATGATTCAAGGGCGGAGCAATTTTGTGTACCGTGTGTTGGACGGGGAAGGCAAGGGTACGAACACCTTTGTATCCCATGGGTTGAAGGATGATTATCGCACGATTGCCCTGCACGTGGATGTCAATATCGTTAGCAATGACGTGCTCAATCTGGACGAGTTCCGGAAATTCCGACCGGATTTTGCGGATGCGGAATTTATCCTTGAAAACGGCAAGTACGTCTGTGGCCACGAGGTTGAGAAGATGTCGAAATCCAAATACAATGTGGTGAATCCTGACGATATCATCGAACAATATGGTGCGGATACGCTGCGCATGTACGAGATGTTTCTCGGCCCCTTGGAGCAAAGCAAGCCCTGGAATACCAATGGGATTGAAGGAGTTTATAAGTTCCTTCGGAAATTTTGGAAACTGTTTCACGATGCGGCGGGCAACTTGGCCGTCAGTGACGAAGCACCCAGCAAAGCCGAATTGAAGGCGTTGCATAAAATTATCAAGAAAGTTGAAGAGGATGTTGAACGGTTTTCTTTTAATACGTCGGTTTCTTCGTTTATGATCTGTGTCAATGAACTGACGGATCTGAAGTGCAACAAACGTGCTATTCTACAGGAACTGTGTGTTGTATTGCAACCGTATGCACCGCATATTACCGAAGAATTGTGGGAATTGCTCGGAAATGCATCCGGCACCTTGTCGTATGCATCCTATCCGGCTTTCAACCCCAGCTACCTGGTAGAAAGCGAATTCGCTTATCCGGTATCGGTTAACGGCAAGACTCGGATGAACCTTACTTTGCCGCTCGACCTAGCACAATCGGAGGTTGAAAAGGCAGTACTGGAGAACGAGGATTTGCAACGTTATTTGGAGGGGAAGCCTGTGAAAAAAGTAATTTACGTAAAAGGAAGGATTGTGAATGTTGTTGTATAATTCACAACTTACGGATGAGTTCGTCGGGAGGAAAACGGGTATGGCGGCGGTTTTGAAATCTTTGATGTTTCTGGTAACGATGCGGATTGGCACATAAACACGAGCGATCAATCCACCGGATGAATAACGCAACAACTAGCATATATGAATAAACTACATTTAGCCGCCAGCATGTTTCTATTATTGGGGAATCTGGTGTCGGCACAAACCAAGCGCTTGGACCTGGAACAATCCCTCGGTCTTAAGTCTTCACTTACCAAGCCGATCAATTCGGTCCGCGGCTGGGCGGATGCCCAGCATTACATTGAATACGACGTCCAAACGGGCCGGACGTATCAGGTACACATAAAAACCGGCAAGCACGATTCCTACACGCCTCCACCAACCAGCGATGTGGAAGTGTACCTGCAGAATAACGATGTTTTTATCCGTTGGGGTACCGGTGCACCCAAACAGCTAACTCACTCGCCAAAAGTTGAGGAAAAGAATCCGACATTGTCGCCCGACAATCAATATGTGGCTTTTACCCGTGAAAACGACCTATATGCCGTGCAAGTAACGGATGGCCGCGAAATCCGCTATACTTCGGATGCCACAGATGTTATTTACAATGGATGGGCATCGTGGGTGTATTACGAAGAAATTCTGGGAAGGGCCTCCGAATACAAAGCCTTTTGGTGGGCTCCCGATAGCAAGTCTCTTGCATTTATGCGCTTTGACGATACGCGCGTGCCGATGTTCCCGATTTACAATGCAACTGGGCAGCATGGATTTTTGGAGCAGACCCGTTATCCGAAAGCCGGCGATCCCAATCCGGAAGTGCGGGTAGGGTTTGTCCCGGTGAAAGGAGGAAGCGTCGTTTGGGCAGACTTTGACGAAGAAGCCGACCAGTATTTCGGACAGCCCTATTGGAGTTACGACAGCAGCAACCTGATGGTACAATGGATGAACCGCGACCAGACTGATCTCAATTTCTATCAAGTGGATCCCACTACCGGGGCCAAGCGGGAAATCTACCATGAGCATCAGGACTCCTGGATCGATCTGAGCCATGAAGAACGGATTACTTACCTCAAAGACAATAAACATTATATTCTGAAAAGTGACAAGACCGGTTGGGCGCACTATTATCTTTATGAACTGGACGGAACGTTGTTGAACCCCATTACCTCGGGTAAGTGGCAGGTCTCTTCCCTGGAATTGGTGGACGAAAAAAATAAGGTTGTTTATTTTACGGCTCGCAAGGAGCATTCCACCACGGTAGACCTCTATCGCGTTGACTACAGCGGCAAAAACCTCAAACGGCTCACTTTTGGCGACTATACTCACGAAGTGTCGGTAGCCCCCGACGGCAAGCATTTCATCACGACATATTCCAATGTAAGTACGCCAACCAAGGTAGCCTTATTGGATAACAACGGGAAATTAATCAACGAATTAGCTGATAGCAGAGCTACGGATTTTAAAGACTACCTCTTCGCCAAAACGGAGATGATCACTATTCCCACGCCGGATGGCTATCAATTGCCTGCTGTCATTACTTGGCCCACTGATTTTGACGAGACTAAGCCACATCCAGTTATTTTCAATATCTACGGCGGCCCGGATGCCGGTACGGTGAAGAACACGTGGAAAGGTACGGCCAACCAGCATTGGGCCAATGAGGGCATCATCCAGATCAGCGTAGATCACCGCGCGTCCGGTCATTTCGGCAAGGAAGGGGTCGCCTTGATGCATCGCAACCTCGGCCACTGGGAGATGATTGACTACATCACCGCCGCCAAATGGCTCAAGAGTAAGCCGTGGGTTGCTACGGATAAGCTGCTAATTACCGGGCATAGCTATGGCGGTTACATGACCTGTCTGGCACTGACCAAGGGAGCCGATTATTTTGATTATGGCATTGCGGGGGCACCTGTGACCAGTTGGGAATTGTATGATACCCATTATACGGAACGGTATATGGATACCCCTCAGGACAATGCCGAAGGTTATAAAAACGGATCTATACTGACCTATGTAAATCAATACAAAGGTGTGCTGCGCATCATGCATGGTGATATCGATGATAACGTGCACTTGCAAAATACCATTCAGCTTGTGGATGCGTTGACCGATCGCGATCGGCCGTTTGAACTAATGATTTATCCCGGAAGTCGCCACGGTTTTTCGCGTGAGAAGTCGGCTTACGACCGCAAGGAGCGGTATCGGTTTTACTATCAATATTTGTTAGAGAAACCGATGCCAGCCGGATTGAGGTAGATAACCAGACCCAACGCTTATTTACGGCGAGTTGTACCCTGCTATATCCACCCTTTTTCTACCGCCAGTGATATCAGCTCGATTAAGCCGCGTGTTTGGGTTTTTCGGAAAATATTCCGGCGGTGCGTGGCAACGGTCAGCGAACTGATGAATAAAGCCGCAGAAATTTCATCGGTTGTCTTGCTTTGAGCCAGTAGGTTCAATATCTCCAGTTCCCGTGCTGTTAGCTCAATGTTATCGGGAATCGATGTGTTCCGTTGGCTGGTATGGAGGAATTTCTTCCGTGCATGTACCAACGACAGGTTGAGCGTGACCAATAGCTGGTCTTTGTTGAAAGGTTTAATGAGGTACGCATAGGGGCAGGTCACTTCGGCCCGCTTAAGCGTGGGAAGGTCGCTGTATGCGGTTAGGAATACCACCGGCACTGAATCCCGTACTACATTTTCCACAAAGGTGATGCCGTCGGTTTCGTGGTTCAGGTTAATGTCGCACAGCAGAATATCGAACGGTAATTCACCGAACAGCGCTTCTGCATCCACCGGGTTTGTGGCGATTTCAGCGTCGTATCCATTTGCCTGAAGGTGAAGCTGAATGCTGTTAGCAATGATGATCTCGTCTTCCAGGATTAGGACTTTCTTTTTCATAGGGTGATAATTTTGGGAAGATAACAGGTAAACACGGCCCCCGAGTTGTTTTCGAGTTCAATGGTACCTTTCAGTTCGCGGGCCAGGTTTTTGACGAGGTTGATACCCTTCTTTGTTCTTCTGTCGTTGGCGGCCTCGGCTTCCTGGAATCCCTTTCCGTTGTCGCGATAGACGAATTTCAATCCGCCATTTTCTTCATGCAGTGAAATCCCGATTCGCTTGACTTTCTGCTGTCCGTCGAACGCGTGTTTGAAAGAGTTGGTAATCAATTCATTCAGGATGAGTCCGAGGTGTGTCAATTTGTTGATTGGAAAATAGATCGGTTCAACGTTTACCTCGAGGTCGATAGACAGACCTGAAAAAACAATCAGGTCAGTTGCCAGATCGGTGATGAACCGGTCGGTACGTACACTGTTCCTGGCATCTTTCTGGTTAAGGATATCATGGATTTTGGATACGGTAAACACCCGTGATTGGAGGATCCTCAGTTTATCCTGGATATCTGCATCTTCAATTTCAAAGCTCTGGATGTCAATCAGACTGGTAATCAGTTGGAGGTTATTCTTTACGCGATGGTTTAGCTCCTGCATCAGGAAGGTAATGTTTTCCTTTTGCTGTTGGGTGGTTTCGAGTGAGTCATTGAGTGCCGTGTTGGCTTGCCGAAGTTCTTCGGTACGTGCGCTGACCATAGCAGACAGCTTCAGGTTCATTTTTTTCTGTTGATAGTTCTTATACGCGAAGGTACTGGTAACTATCAATACCAGTAGGGCACCCGCCGTTACCCGAAACCAAATAGACGCATACCACGGCGACTGGATGATGACCGTCATCGTATCGGTATCGCCCCACAAGAGCTCATTGTTACTTCCCTTCACCCGGAAGGTGTAGGTGCCCGGATCCAGGTTGGTGTAGGTGGTCGACCTGTCCAGAGTGATCGGTCGCCAGGTTTTATCGAATCCCTCAAGGATGAACTGGTACCGGTTTTTCGTTGCCCAAAGGTAATTGAGACTGGCAAAATCAAACGTAATGACGTTCTGGTTATGAGAGAATACCAACGTATCTGTGTAGGGGATGTTCTCTGGAATGGGCATGCCGAACAATTGGACGTTCTCGATCAGTGTTTTCCCTACTTTTCGATTTACATAGACGCTGTCTGGATGAAAAACGTTGAAACCGTTCATCCCTCCAAAATAAAGATAGCCCAGCGCGTCCCTATAACCGGCTTTTCCATTGAACTCGTTATTCTGCAGCCCATCATCCTCGGTATAATTTTTGAAGGTCTGATGGAGGCGGTCTAATACCGAGAGACCGTAGTTCGTAGACACCCATATATTGCCCTTTGCATCGGATTCCACGCTGTAGATAAAGTCGTTGGGTAATCCAGCTTGTTGCATATACGTGGTGATGCGTCCGGTTTGGGTATCAATGCGGTTCAGTCCCTTGGCGGTGCCTACCCAGATGTTGTGCGCTGGATCTTCGGTAATCGCAAACACCCGTTCGTTCGATAATGAGTCGTAGGAAACAGACTGATTGCCCCTTATCTGATATAATCCTTCATCGCTCCCAATCCAAATCGCCCCCGAAGCATCGATGAAACTGGTGCGCGACCGGACCAATTGCTGACCATGAATCGGACGGGGGGTAACTCCGAAATTGTGTACATTGAGTGCATAAATGCCGCTTGACCAGGTGTGTACCCAAACCGTATCGGGGGAAATGGGGGTTATTTCTATGACATCTTTATCGGCAAATGGTAGTGGAATCGGATCGAAACGATCTTCCTGCCGATTATATTTCAGGAGGCCCTGCCCGAATCCGCCCGCCCAGATGGTGTGATGTACATCTTTAGCCAGTGCATATTCGAGAAGGTCGGTCCGGTACAGCTTATACCGGTCGGTCCGTAGGTTATGTTTGACAAACCCGAGGTCTGTGGCCATCCATAGGTCGTCTCCGTCCCGTAGGAAATGAAAAATGCTGATAAAGTCTTTTTTCGGTGCGTTGTTGACGGTGATGCGGGAGGGCGTAAACTTACGTTGATGGGGGTGGTAGTAAAAGACTCCCCGTCCAGCGGTGCCCATCCACACCCCACCCAGTCCATCTTTCCTTACATGTAAGATGCTTGCCTGCAGTTCTTTTTCCGCATCATCCAGAAAAACTACCTGCTGCCAATCCCCGTTGTTCCGGATGAAGTAGGCTTCGTTGAACCCGCCGGCCAGTACCGTATGGTCATCCCATTGATGCAGGCTTTTTACCGTCGTATTTCCGATTTTCCGAAGTGTACCGCCGTTTTCATGGTATTCATATAGTCCATCTTCTGTACCGATCCATAGTTCATCGGGAGACCGTTGAAAAAAGGTGTTTACCGCCGTGTTTGTTAGCGGCGCCAATGCCGATACGGGTTGTATGGACCGGTTGGCAGCATCCAAGGAATACACGCCGCTTGCATTGGTTCCGATAAGGAATTTTCCTTCAGGTAATTCGATGATAGATGTGACGTAGTCATTATCAGTAACTTCAGGAATAGGCAGTATGTCGAACGTCAGTTTACTTCGGTCGATCAGTACGCAGTTGCCGATGGTTCCTGCGATCAATAAGCCTTCCGAAGCCGGATACAGTATATAACCGAACTTGACAAATGGATGGCGGTCGGTATCAAGTTGCAGCTGGAAATCAATGAACCGATCTTCCGCCATAAGGTACGCACATATCGAGCGTGTATTGGTGGCCAGCCACAGGGTATCGTTTGCGTAGTACATAGATCGGATGTGGTCATCGGGCAGGCCGCCGTCCTCATTGCTGGCCTTGTATACGTTCATTTGATATCCGTTGAAACGATTTAGGCCATTTTCGGTTCCCACCCAGAGGTAACCATTGTCATCAAAGTCCATGGCCAGCGCACCGAGCTGCGACAGGCCCACTTCCTGCGCGATGTGGACAACCGATAGGGAATCCGGGGCATTTTGCCTGATCACGGCCACTGCTGCCTGCATGCATACAACAATCAACCCAAACGATAGAAAAAAGCTGATATAAAATAGGCGCATTAAACGATGGATGACATATGGTTCATGATAGGCAAAGATATTAAACTGAATTTTCCGGGTAAATACCCGGTGTAGGGTATTTAATTCAACTTAAATAATGCCGTGTTCTTTGGCGAAGTGATACAGCGACATGTTGCTGGAAGTACTGCCGTTGAGATCGAGTTTTTTGAGAATGTTACGGCGGTGTGTCTGTACGGTAAATGCGGAAAGATAGAGGCGTTCCCCGATTTCTTTGGCGCTGAGGTTTTGGCAGATCAACCGGATGATTTCCAATTCGCGGGAAGTCAGCTTAAACTTCCGGACAAATGTATCGTTTTCGTTGAAATGTGCAAGGAGCTGGGCTGGATTTCCCAATGTGGAAGTGGCGGGGAAGAAGCGCTCTCCGGCGATCACTTTCCGGATAATCGCAGCGATATCTTGCAGGTCGTTGGTTTTGATCACATAAGCCATCGCTCCACGCTCGCGACAAAGGTCAATAAGCGTCGGCGAATGGTAGCTGCTAATCACGATGACCTTCGGACGTGCCGACCGCTGTTGGAGTGCTTCCAGTACGGCCAGTCCGTCCATGTCGGGAATATTCAGATCAAGTAGCAAGATGTCGGCATGTGGCAATTCAAAAGATTCCACCAGTGTGCGGCCGTTATCAAACGTGCCTATCACCATAAATTCCCCGGCTTCGGCGAGCATTTCCTTTAATCCCTGAATAATCAGTGGGTGATCATCGGCGATTAGGACTGTTTGGTTTTGCATGTAATCGGTGTTTCTGGTAGTTAGCTCTGAATTGCAATGATACTTATTTAGCGGGATAATGCAAAATTAATCGAAAAAGTGGGCAATCAGCACGTTCAATCGAGCCTTTGAAAATTACCCACTGTTAAGTATAGGAACCCCGGGATTGACGTTGTATTTTTGAGGCTGATGACTGTCCGATTGAATATTGTCCTGATATGTCTTTCTTTTCTCGGAGGGCGGTTTTTGGTTGCACAAGAACAACCTGCCGCCATGGAGATGCATCAAATCGGACAGGTATATTTGAAAGCAGGGCATCCAAAAGAAGCGATTCAGTATTTCAGAAAAAGCTCGGGAAAGGCGGAGCAACCTGCCGATGCCAAGCTGATCGCGATGAATGAGCTGTATATTGCGGTCGCTACGGGTCAGACAAGGCCGACAAATACACAGCTCGACAGCTGTTTTAAAGCGGTTCTTGAGCGGTTTCAGCACACGAAGGATTCCCGAGGTGAATACCTTGCCCTTCACGAGTATGGCTTGGCATTGGAACGCCAACATCGTTATGACGAAGCTGTACAGGCGCTGAATAGCGCGTTACAGGGCCGTGAAAAATTGGCGTTGGAGCAGGAGACCGCACAATCCTTGACAGCGCTTGCTCGGATCCATCACGAACAGGGCGATGACCGTGAAGCTGTACCGTATTTACATCGTGCCGAGCAATTGGTCAATGTTAAAAAATATCCGGAGACCTTGATGGATATATACCGCCTGCTGCATCGGATATACCTTACCGCCGACAATGAGGAACTTGCTGCGCCATATCGGCGTAAATTACTGGGGCTCGAACGTCAAAGGGATGAAACCATTGCGGCGCAACAGGCGTTCAAGACCGGCCAGCGGGAGGAAGCTGAACGACTGGATTTGCTGCATGCACTCGATCGGGCCGAGCAGGCAATGCAATTTAACCGGCGTATTTTCCTGGCGATCGTTGGAATGTTGCTATTATTGGTTATCGTCGGCATAATGATTCTGCATAGGCGGCAGCGGGAGAAACTCCATCGTGCTCAGCTCAATCAACTCCAGCAGGAGCAGGCGCTTAAAACTGCCGCCGCAATCATGGACATGCGTGAACAAGAACGAGCCGCCATCGCCTCGCATCTGCACGACGAAGTAGGTGCGCTGATTGCGGTTGCCAAGTTGAATCTTCGTAAGGTAGCAAATGACCATGCGCTGCTTGAGGGAAAAACTCGTCTGGTATCAGCACAACGGCTATTAGATGATATTGGTACTACCGTAAGGCATGTAAGCCATGGCTTGATGCCACCGTTGCTGGAAAAAGTAGGGTTAAAGGCGGCTGTTACAGAATTTGTTGAGGAGATCATGGCTACGGAGGCAGTGTCGGTATCCATCCTTATCGTTGGGTTGGATGACACGTCTGCTTGGAAGAAATCCGACCAGATCACGCTCTATCGGATGGTTCAGGAGCTGATCGCCAACGCCCTCAAACATGCCCATGCATCGAAAATCGATGTGCAGTTGGTTGAGCTGGAAAACGAAGTAACGTTGATGGTGGAAGACGATGGCCGCGGAATGGAGTCACCCAACGCGCACAACAAAGGTATGGGGCTGGCATTAATTCGCAAGCAGGTGGAACATTACGGTGGTCAATTGGAGATCAGCGGCCGCCACCCTCGGGGCACGGCAGTCGTGGTTGTCCTTCCGTTGCCGACTGTTTCCTGCTAATTTTCATTGCTGCGTAACCTCGCAGTTCTGCTGTCAATTGGTGATGAGGATAAAATCACTGTAGCTGCTTCCCCAGTTTTTGACGACAATCTTGTAGTCGGCCTTGTTCGATGGCGTAAATTGGACCTCGCAGGCATCGGTATGGCTGTCGTCCTGTGCGATTATGTTATTGTGCTTGTCGAACACAAACAAGTCCAGGTCGTTGTCGCCATCGCCGATTACCGATACGATTGCCTTTTCACTGCCTTTAAACGACCAAGTGGTTGCAAACGAACTGCCCCCTTTCACCTGTGCGGCCATGGTTTTTGGCCCTTCTGTGCGGCCGCGGGACCGTAGGCCTAACTCCCAATCGACTTGGTCGGCCAGAGTGAGCGCTGCTGTATTGTTTTGAGACAACCGGCGTCCCCATGCCAACAGGGTATCGGCATTGAGCATAAAAGGATGTTGCCGTAGTCGTGCGGATGTATCGGACAGCGAAATCTCAATCTGGTTGTTCGGGATGACTTCGACGGGCTGCTTTGCAAGCAGCCGTGCCGCCTGTATAAAGCTGAGGCCGTCCTGATGGGTATGGCCGTATCTCGTTAAGTATGCCATGGTCTTCAACGTCTGTATTTCAGGTGGTACTTTTGCTGTAGCGGCACGTTTTTGAGCAATTCCCAATGGAACAGTTGCAAACCATAACAAGATTATAAGCGAAAAAAATTTCATGGTTAACCCTAATGGATCCAAAAATACAAACTTAAACCATTGCTCAAAATACCTTGTAGTGGGTATTTCGCGTTTCTACAAAATTACCTGACGTTCGGTATTTATTCTGACAGATAGCAATCGTAATTTTGGTTTTCCGAAGTTGTATATGTTATTTTAGCTGCTGATGCGCAAAAGTATATATTATGGTTTGCTATTGTTGATGGGGTGTAGCTGTGTGGTGTTTGGAGTCCGTGCCGACGAAATTAAACCGGTATTGATTGATTCGGCGGCAACCTACAGCCTTAACGGGTATGTAGCGTATTACGAAGACAGCACGCTGAACGCTACACCGGAAGGCGTACTTGCACTTAAAAATACGGGGCGGTTTACCAATATCAACGGCGATGAATACATCAGCTTCGGCTATACCGATTCGTACTATTGGTTGGTTATCGAATTAAAAAATACACTTACCGATTATGTGAATTTATTTCTGTCGGTTCCGAGTCCGAGTATCAATATATTGGAATTATACCAATACCGGGCGGAAGACAGTACAATCACGCTGGTAAGCAGAACCGGCGATCGATTGCCATTCGCTCAACGTCCATGGCCGGTATGGGAGTTTCTTTTCCCCATCCGATTAGGCGGACTGGAAACCTCAACGCTGTTATTCAAGGTGGATAAGCGCGGTCAAAATTTTCTAATTAAAACCAAATTGGGTAAACGGGCACCTATTCTACAGGAAAATATCCCTATTTATGCAGCGTTTGGATTTTACGCGGGGATATTCGTATTTGCATTGCTCTTCAATATCCTCATGTACCTGTCTGTGGGGGATCGAATCCATCTATACTATTCACTGTATATTTTTTGTTCGGTTATCCTTGTGCTCGATGAAGTGGGATTAACGAAGGAATGGTTATTTCCTGACCTCGGCCGATTTCACGATTATACGAAGGCAACAAGCGGTATATTGAGCTGTGCCTTACTGATTCAGGTGATGCAGTTGTTTACCAACCAGACCGCAGCAAACAGCAAACTTTATTACTTTACTAATTACTATAAATACGTGCTCTGGGTACTGGGAATGATGCCTTTTTTCGCACTGCTTTTTCCCATAGATATCCGGGTAGAAAAAGCAATTTTCTTTTCGGCCAATATACAGGGCATCCTTTCGATGTTGATGATCCTGGTTTGTGTTATCGAGCGCATAAAGGGAGGCTTTATACTCGGCTATTATTATTTGCTGGCGGTATTACCACTGATCGTGGGTGGTATTAATTACGTTTTGCAGGTAATGGGTGTGGTGGGAGCACAACTGTTCAAACCCAATGGCGTGATCGTCGGGTTTGCTACTGAAGTGGTAATCCTCTCGTTTGCTTTTACCCAGCGGTATAACTTCTTGAAGCGCGAGAAAGCACTGTTAAAAAAGGAGAACGACCGTATCAAGCTGCAGGCTGTCCGGCAGGTCTTTCAGGCGCAGGAAGATGAGCGTGACCGGTTGGCCAAAGACCTCCATGATGACTTAGGCGGTACGCTTTCGGTCATCCGTTTAAAGGCGACTGACTTCCAAAAGAAGTTGGACCTTCTCCGCCCTGAGGAACGTACCGTTTACAGCGAAACCATACAGCTTATCAGCCGGGCATGCGACGATCTACGCGAGATATCACACAGCCTCAAACCCAAGTTTTTTATGGAGAATGGGCTTATTGGCACCATACAAGAACGACTTTCCATCCTTAACCGGGTAAGTGCGGTCAGCTTTGAATTTGTGTATCAATATACACAGCGTCGGGATTCCGAAATGGAGTTGTCCATTTATCGTATCGTCAACGAGCTTATCAATAACGTGGTGAAGCATTCTTGTGCAACGCAGGCAACCGTACAGTTGGTCGAGACGGTTCAGGAGCTTGTTGTTACGGTAGAGGACAACGGCATCGGATTTGATGGATATGAAACTTTTAAGGGCATCGGGCTCAAGAATGTATACTCACGTATTCAGTATCTAGGAGGACGCTATGCCATTGATACCAATCAAAATGGAACCACCATTACGATCGAAATACCCCTGCAAAATGACAGAAACCAGGCCAATTGATTCCCCGAAAATAAACCTCCTGCTGGTAGATGATCATCAGCTTTTTATCGATGGATTGCGTTCCATTTTGGATAACCATCCAAGTTTTACGGTATGGCGTACGGCGCGGGACGGTCGTGAGGCACTTCAATTACTTCAGCATCATACGCCAGACGTGGTTATCATGGATCTAAACATGCCGAAGGTCGATGGACAGCAAGCGGCGGCCAAGGCACTATCCATGTACCCCCAATTAAAAATCCTGGTGGTTTCGATGTACTACACGGCGTCGCTACAAGATACCTTGCAGGGGGTGGGTGTAGCGGGCTTTTTACCGAAAGATTCGGACGCCACGGTTCTTATACAGGCTATTGAAGAAATCCATGGCGGTGGACGGTATTTTACAACCTATTTGGATCGTCCTTCTGCCGACGGAGAAAACGATCAAAAAAGTGTACGGCAAAAGTACAACCTTACCAAGCGGGAAGTGGAAATCATCCGGCTGGTTAGGCAAAACAAAACAACCCAGGAAATAGCCGATCAGCTCTTTGTTAGCCCGTTTACGATCGAAACACATCGAAGGAACATTTGTGTCAAGCTGGATATCAAAGGAAACAATGGTCTGTTTGTCTTTGCCCAGCAGCATGTGGAGATTTAAGGAGACACTGGTGGAAAAATACACCTAAATAGGTATTGTTCGGATGGTTGTTTTTTTCTTTTTTTGTCTGGCGTAAAGCCGTACAGTAACCGTCGGCACCTGTGACACTCAATATCAAAAGCACAACATCACCATGAATAAAACTAGAGTCAATGAAACCGTAATGCAAAAAGCCATCCGTGCATCTGCAGACGGGAAGCGGGTATGTGATATTTGCAAAGAATTGAATATTCATCGGAATACGTTTTACCTATGGAAAAAAAAGTACCAGAAAATACGTGAAGATGGGCGACGGCGACTGGATGAATTGGAAGCGGAAAATGTACGGCTCAGACAACGAAATTCGGCCTTAGAGATGAACAACCGCGCCATTGTCGACCTGTTGTTGTCTTAAAGGATTCAGCGAATTAAATTTTATGCCACTGCTTGCAAGTGAAATCAATTTTCTCTATGTTTGCAGTCCGCCAAACGGGGGTTTAGCTCAGCTGGCTAGAGCGCTTGCCTGGCAGGCAAGAGGTCACCGGTTCGAATCCGGTATCCTCCACTTGATTAAGCACTTACATCATGTATTTGTAAGTGCTTTTTTTATATGCATACATTTTGCATACTTTTTCATTTGTTTGCAACAAGCCTGAAAAATATTAAAAAAAAGTCGCTTTAAGACCCCATAGTCTTGATTTTCAATAAAACCGTATTTTCCGATTATACAAAGCGCCTCGGATGTTGAATTTTCAGCTTCTAGTTGCGTGACGAAAACTAAGGAATATGAGCATTTATTTATCAAATGTAAATGTCTTAGACACAAATTGCCTTTTATAGCCATATTCAGTCACATAATGAACCTCAAATCTTTCAACCAGATTGAAAAATTCATCAATGGTAATATCATTAGGTGTAATTATAAGTGGGCAAGGCCATTAAGCCTTGTCGGCAGTGGCTATGATACTTTTGTTCTTCCGTCATTGCCAGACAGGCACAATAAGACCATCCCATTTTTCCGGGTGGTCTATTTTTTGGTTTTTTCCGATACTGTTTCGTTGCGTTAAAAAACCCCATTTAGGGGGTATCGCGGGAAATGTTGCAACGGTAACTTTGCTTTTATTAATGAAGGTGTAACGGTAATACAAGCCGGATACGATAACCGGACAACATTATAAACGATAAAATAAAAGAGATGAAAACAACAATCAGAAAAACACTCGGTCTGCTCACTATAGCCTTAGCCGTGGTATCTTGCTCCAAAAAAGATGATCCAAATCCGGAGGGCACTTCGGAGTGCTGGTACAAAGTTACGATCGATGGGGAAACGACGAGTCCGAATCAGTTTGGTCAAGACAAGGTCGTCATCACCGGAGGAGTAGATCCAGACTCTGGAATAGAGAACTTTATTTTTGCAATATATCAAGAAAAAGGGGGGAATAGCCAAGAAGTTGCATTAGGAACCACTGTTCACGGCCTTTTTAACAGCAAGAGTGCTACAGGAATTTATCCTGCAGGATCATTTCAATCAGGCTCCTTTAGTACACCGAGATATGAACTTTACCCCAGATATTATATAGGTAACTACAATGACGATCATATCGAACACAGTCTCACGTTTACCTTGCTGGAGAATTCTGATCAGCGGATACACATGAAAGTATCAGGGACAGTAATAAAAGAAGATAAGGTAGGAAACGAGGTAGTAGAGATCGGACCTGTTCCCATAGAGACAGAAATAAAGATTGATCGAAGCCATTACATGGAGACCATTGTTGAAGGCGCTATAGTTGGCGGGGCTTACTGCGAGTGTCAAGAACAATAATCATAAACCATTTTAAATCTATAAACTTTAAAAGCCATTAAAAAAGCAATCTTTACCCTTATGCTGCAAAAGATTCAACGCAATCGTTTGAGGCAACAAGTTAACCTTATGGAGACTCTGATTTCATTCAACTATCGGTTCGGTCAGGGCCAGCATGGCTGCAATCGCCGTTGAGCTATCCATCGGTTCAGGTGCAACGGCTTCATGTTCCGGATTTGAAGTAGTGGGACCGAAAGTTCCGGACAATGCAATCACTTGGTTGTCCTGATTATCTATATGGGCTAGCCTAATGTACAGCTCGTACCGCCAATCACCTTTTTCATTATTCCTGTAACGCAGGGCAAATACGTTCTCATAAGGTGCTTTCCCCAATCTTCCATCAGCAATTTCCTCCATATCGGGGAACATATCCAATATTTCATCCTTTGTCTCCTTTCCCATACCTGACTGTGCGTTGATGGAACGCCAAGCATACACATAGCCATTAATATCATCTTTGAAGTTCACTGTATAAAAGTAAATATGCGGTATTGTCGGATAATGCCCTTCATCTGTAAAGCTGCCTGTTTCCTGCGTTTCATATCCCTGCATTTGGGATGTAAGTAATGCGGACACCTGGTTTATCGTAGTGAGGTGTTTCAGGCGCACACCGGTACCCCTTGTATCCGGTTCTCTGTCCTCCTTACTGTCACAGGCAGACAGCAGGAAGGTTCCTGTAAACAATAACGCGATCGGTGCCCATACAAATTGGTTTTTGAGTTGTCTAGTAATTCTGAATTTAGCCATAGTTCTGTTTTTTAATGATTTTATCAACTCTTTCAGCAGGTTCTTTAAAAGTAAAGTGATGATTAGATGTATTTCATTTCGGTTGCTTTATGGATAAGTGCCACAGCGTTGGATTACCGTTTCTCCTTTAATAGCCTTGCGAACACCCATGATGACAAGCGTAAAATTAATGATTTCAACTTCATCTATGTATATCGCTATATTCACTCCACCCAGAATGTCGGGCCATCAACCGCAGGAAGGATCTCTTCCCCTTCAGGTTGTATGACAATTACTTCTTCGTCACTATCCATGTTATACACCCGGCCGTCGTTCGGGATAATGGCAAGGTTCCAGTAAAAGAACGTAGGCCCGATTTTTTTCGCTACCAGCAGGTGTTTCCCGTCGGGAGAGAAGTCGGCCTGGATTTCACCGCCGCTACTTTCCGTAACCTGCCGTAAATCATTACCGTCCACATCCATCACGTATATATGATTGCTCACCATCATCGCAAGCTGTGTGCCTTGCTTGTTTGCCCGCAGGTTGCCCCACACCGTATAAGGCATCTCTTTTACCAACGTAAGGTCTGTATAGGGTGGGTCAGATCGGAAAATATACCGTTCGTTTAAGGTAAAGACAATACGGTTGCCCGGAAGCCATCGCACCTCATCACTGATCCCGAAAGCCATGGGGCCCGTTTCGGTGTTCACCGCCTCCAAATGAGTGAGCACCTTCCCGTCCAAATCGGTTATGACGATGCCATTGTCAAATGTCGGGCTGTACAGCACTTTCTTATTATCGGGCGAGAGCAATGCTTTTACGTCTGTGTCTACACCCTTCGGTGAAACATAATCAAATTCATCGGCGATCGTTCCATCCGAATTGCGTATTAACGTGATTTTGGCCACATCGAATACACCGGCTTCCCGTTCGCTGGTCAGCCTGAACTGTCTGTCCAGGCCCATGTCCCAAGAATTGAATCCGTAGGTGTTGAACGTGAAGTAAGTGCTTTGCCGGTTTGTCTGCAAATCCAGCTGATACACATTTCCGGTAAAGGTGTATAGGAGTTTGCCGGTCAGACTCCTATTTCCGCCATTTTCATTATCGGGATTGGCACCCTTGTTTTTGCTGCACGACAAAATGCCGAACACTGCGACTAGGACGAGAGTAATGGTTTGTACTTTCCTTTTCATATATCAATTAATGTATGAAAACAAAGTTATCAGGTGCTTTTGTTCTGGGCAATCCACGAAAACAAGGATTTATGTTCCCATTTACCAATTGAAGCCTTTGGAATCGTGGATCAACAACTGGAATGTGGTTAACCTGTTCAATTGATTTTAACAAATATTCCTCTTCTGTCCGTTTTGGTTCTCAGTTCTGATAGAATTGTTCAAATACTGGTTAATTCTGTGAAAACAGTTCTGTGAGCTCTGAGATATCTTTGTATTAAGATTAGTTGCTAGAAAAGTCAATAGTTTTACTTCATTCAAAGAGATGTATTTTTCTTTTGTCGAAAACGATGACGATCAGGTTTAGCTAACCAATGAATGAAATATTATTCGGTATCCGCGCGGCCAACGGAGTGATTATCGTGTTCGAATCCGGTATCATCCATATGATTATCACGCACTTATGATCGAATCGTAAGTGCGTTTTTTGTGCTTATTCGACAACTATTTTACCGCACTCATAGTTCCACAGTAATTGCGGAACCACCCAGATTTTTCAACGCCTGTTGTACGGAGTCTATCATTGGCTCCGGGCCACAGACATAAAAATCCTGGTTGAAATCCTGTATCTTATCCTTTAAATAGGCCTCGTCGATGCGGCCATGATCATAGCCGGGAGTATGATCATCCGTGATCGTGTTGATGAAATTTCTACCCAACATGTCAGTGAACTCATCCTTCAATATAATATCCGCCTCGGTTTTGTTCGAACAGAGCAATTTATTCGCGCCGATCATTCCGTCCTGATACAGCTGCCGGAAAATGGCAATGAACGGCGTAACGCCTGCTCCGCCGGCAATAAAGGTTCCTTCCCCTTTGTATTGGATGGCGCCCCATACGTCGTGCAGAATCAGTTCATCCCCGGGTTTCAATACTCCTAGCTGATGCGTAACTTCCTCATGCTCATCGTATATCTTGATCGTGAATTCCAGGAAATCCCATGTGTTGAGCGAGGTGAAGGTAAACGGGTTCCGCTTGTCCAGCCAGCCCTCCTTATTGATGGTAACCTCGGTGGCTTGTCCGGGAATAAAGGTGTAACCGTCGGGTTTTTCCACCCGGAATCGCTTTACATTGTGCGTATCGGGCTCAACTGACAAGATTTTGACAATATGCTTTTCTTCCATGTTTTTATCTGTTTCTAATTGTAGGAATGGAATTCTTTCATTTAAGGTGGAGTTCCTTTAAATATAGTGGCAATGTACAAACTTTTTGCGGTTAATTCAAGTGTAAACAATCCTACTGGGGCATAACTTGCCCTTCGGTAAAGCTTTCTTTTTTATATTTGTAGTCATGCAATTTTACACCCCTTAATTCGGGATCATGTAAATTACACGGCGGTAGAGAGACCCAACGAACACTATGATTACGGATAACCATGGACGCGAGATCAACTATTTAAGACTGGCCGTTACCGACCGGTGCAACCTGCGGTGTAGTTATTGCATGCCTGCCGAAGGGCTTGACTGGCTACCCCGGAGGGAATTAATGACGTATGAAGAAATGCTCCGGATATGCTCCCTGTTCATAACCATGGGGGTCGAAAAAATCCGAATTACCGGTGGGGAGCCGCTTGTACGAAGGGATTTAGTTCCTTTCCTATATAAGCTTTCGGAAATCGGTGGACTAAGGGAACTGACACTGACCACAAATGGCTTATTGACTGGAGACTTCGTTTCCGATTTCAAGGAAATAGGCATCAAGTCGGTTAACCTCAGTTTGGACACATTGGATAAGGACCGCTTCTTCCAGATTACGCGTCGGGAAGGGTTGAATAAAGTGCTGGAGACGATGGACAAGCTTCTGGAAAATGACATCAGCATAAAAATCAATACCGTGGTGATGGCAAATAAAAATATCGCAGACATCATCCCGTTGGTGCGGCTTACGCAACACCTCCCGGTAAGCGTACGCTTTATCGAAGAAATGCCGTTTAATGGAGGTACCCATCAAGTTACATTGGATTGGGATCACCGGCATATATTGGATCATATCCGGAAGCAATTTCCTGCGATGGAAAAGCTTCCCGATGCACCCTATTCCACTTCATACAACTACCACATCCCGGGGTATAAAGGGAAGATCGGCGTCATCGCCGCTTATTCGCGTTTGTTTTGTGGCTCGTGCAATCGCATCCGTATTACCTCAACGGGCGTATTGCGTACCTGCCTCTATGAAACCGGATCTTTGAACCTGAAAGATGCCATCCGCGAAGGATGCACGGATGCTGAGTTGCGAAAGCGGATAACGGAGACCGTGCTGAAGAAGCCAGCGGATGGCTGGGAGGCGCAGGATACATTGATGACGCAACATCGGGAACAGGAATCGATGGCTACAATCGGAGGATGAAATTAAAACGATGGAACTTATCACGGTAGAACGGGCAGAACAGATCATCCAATCCCAAACAAGGGACTACGGCACCATACGGGTCCCTTATGAGCACTCCCTGGGCCGGGTTTTGGCAGAAAAGCTGGTTGCCGACCGGGATTTGCCGCCTTTCAACCGTGCTACCGTAGATGGTATCGCCATAGCTTACCGAGCCTATAAGGAGGACGGCTTACGTTCCTTTACCGTCAATGCTATACAGGCTGCCGGAGAAACGCCCCTTGCTATCTCGTCAACAAATGAATGTATCGAAATCATGACCGGCGCAGCATTGGATAGTTCGTTGGATACGGTAGTGAGGTATGAAGATATCGTAGTGGCTAACGGAACGGCTACGGTAAACGACATTGAAATCAAGCAAGGGCAAAACATACATTTACAGGGAAAAGACAAAAAAGAAGGCGATGTTGTAGCCGATGCCTGCCGGCTTATCACGCCGGCGTTGGTAGGCTTAGCGGCTTCCGTCGGTAAAACAGATTTGTTGGTAAAAAGACTGCCCAAGGTTGCCATCGTTACCACAGGCGATGAACTGGTCGGTGTCGAAGAAAATCCCACTCCCTACCAATTAAGACGTTCCAATGATGTAACGATACAATCCGTTTTAACGCGTTACGGTATCCAGGCCGACAGGCTGCACGTAAACGACGATTACGACACGATGAAAGGTACGTTCCAACGATGCTTACAATCCTATGATGTACTGCTGCTGACCGGAGGTGTTTCCATGGGTAAATTTGATTATATCCCGCAGGTACTGGAACATCTCGGTGTGAAAAAGCTATTCCACAAAGTCAGGCAGCGTCCCGGAAAGCCATTCTGGTTCGGTACGTACCAAGATCAGCAAGTAATTTTTGCATTTCCGGGCAATCCGGTTTCTGTATTTATGTGCCTGCACCGCTATTTCCTTCCCTGGTTGGAACGTTCTTTGGACGTGAAAATATCATCACCTCAATACGCCGTTTTACAGCATGATATGGATTTTTCCTATCCCTTACACTATTTTGCGCAGGTGAAGCTGGAGGTGGATCACCAAGGGACAGTAACCGCACAGCCTGTAGAAAGTAACGGTTCGGGCGATTTTTCCAACCTGATTTATACCGATGCTTTTATGGAACTGCCATTGGAAAAAAACAAATTTAAAAAAGGCGAAGTGTACAAAATATGGCCGTATAACGTTTAATTTCAACGCTTACCGATGACTGAATTTTCTCATTTAAATCAAAATTCCCAACCGAGTATGGTGGATGTGGGTGGCAAGAAAGTTACCCATCGAAAAGCGGTTGCCCAATGCATTGTAGCCCTGCCGGAAGAAGTTTTGGAAGCGCTTCAGAAAGATGATTTCAAAACCAAGAAAGGTTCGGTATTCCAAACAGCCATCATCGCGGGAATCATGGCGGCTAAGAAAACGGGTGATTTGATTCCATTGTGCCATCCATTGGGATTGCATAACTGTGAAATCGATGTGAAGCTGAATGGCCCGAAGGAAATCATCATTCATTGCACCGCAAGCATTGAAGCCAAAACGGGCGTGGAAATGGAAGCACTTACCGGTGCTTCGGTAGCTGCGCTGACGATCTATGATATGTGCAAGGCATTGAGCCACGACATCGTGATCAAAGAAGTCAGATTAATGGAAAAAACCGGAGGGAAAAGTGACTTTCAAAGACAATAGCATGCCCTCCGTGAATGGATTGGTGCTGGCCGGGGGCAGAAGCAAACGGATGGGCAGCAACAAGGATCTCATAAAGTGGCATGGAAAAGAACAACGCTTTTTTGCGGCTGATTTGTTGAAAGACCTTTGTCAGGACGTTTTTATTTCGTGCCGGCAAGACCAGTTGGTGCACTTTGATCCCGCCTACCATGCGTTAACCGATACGTTCCTGAATATGGGCCCATTCGGGGGCATACTTTCGGCGCTTCGTTCGGATAGGGAAAAAGCCTGGTTGGTTGTTGCCTGTGACCTGCCGCTGCTGGATGAGGAATCCCTGCGTGTTTTAATCGAAAACAGGTTGCCGGACAAAGTAGCTACCACGTACGAAAGCCCTTTTGATGGCTTGCCGGAGCCGTTGATCACTATTTGGGAACCGGCAAGCTATCCGGTATTGTTGCGCTTTCTGGGAGAAGGGATCACCTGTCCGAGGAAAGTATTGATAAATGCCGATACGCATATGCTGACACCCCGTAACCCAGACGCGCTGCTGAATGTCAATACGCCCGAAGATGCAGCTGTTGCCAGCAAAATCCTGCGGCGAGGAAATGCTGTCCCGGATGCTCAAAAACCCGACATGAATGACTGAAAATTTTGAACGATACCATTGCCAGATGGCATTGCCCGGATTTGGAAAGGCTGCACAGCAGCGTTTGCAAAACGCTAAGGTATTGGTTGTAGGTGCTGGCGGATTGGGGTGCCCGGCTGCGCAATACCTTGCCGCTGCAGGTATCGGCACCATCGGCATCGCCGACGATGATGTCGTTTCTTTACGTAATTTACACCGTCAAATCCTATATACCCCAACCGATGTGGGACGCCCGAAAGTGGAAGTCGCCGCGGGGAAACTACAGCAACAAAACCCTGCAATCAAGATCCTCCCTTACCGGCTGCGGATCACTCCGGATCATGCCATGGAGCTGATTGAAGGATTCGATCTCGTCATTGAGGGCACGGACAATTTTGAGACGAAACTGCTGCTAAACGATGCCTGCGTATTGTCGGGCAAACCGTTGGTTTACGGTGCCATTTATCAATACGAAGGGCAGGTAAGCGTTTGGAATGTATTGCGGGAGGACGGCACCTATTCCCCCAACTACCGGGATGTATTCCCCGACGCGGAAAAAGCACAGGTGCCGAATTGCGCCGAGGGCGGCGTTATCCCCACGCTGGCCGGCATCGTTGGCTGTATGCAGGCAAACGAAGCGATAAAGTACCTGATCGGTTCTGAGAACGTATTGGCAGGTAAACTATGGATCATGAACGTTCTGGACGGTCAAACCCGCACCATTAAATTAAAGAAAACGGATGTTCAGATAAATGGGCTTCCTGACATCGTCCGTACCATTACATTGGATGAGCTAACCAATGGGGCCGGAAATTATGAATTGATCGATGTAAGAACTGAACATGAGCATGAGGCCTTTCATATCGGCGGCCTGAACATTCCGTTAGCAGATCTGGAAGACCGGCTAACTTCCATAAACCATGTTGTTCCGATCGTCTGTTACTGCACTACTGGAAAAAGGAGTGCTTCAGCAGCTCTTTTGATTAAACGTCGGTTTCCCGAAGCGGTGGTGTATTCATTGAAAAATGGAATTGAGAAAACGCAGGGTAACTATATTCGGGCGTTTAAAGGGAAAAACACGGTTTAACGAAATAAAATAAAACAGGGGATTTATTAATGATTGATGATCTTGATCTGGATGAGCTGAGGAAAATGCGCCGCATTGGATATTATTTTCGCTATCCACTGCATCGTAACAACTTTCATGATCTCAAAATAAAGGATCGTATTTGCGGACATTATACCGCAAAACCGTTATATGGCCGACTCACCCCGAAGGGGCATGTTGATAAATCAGCCGGGTTCAATGGTGATGTCGCTGTGCTTTATGTGCCGTTGGAAGCCAAGACTTCGGATGACGCGGAGCTGTTTATCTCACACACAGATCCAAAGAACATTCAGTTGGCAACGGGAAAACGGAATTGGAAAAAGATTAATGAAATAGCGGTGAAATCCATTATAAAACGATTGGATGAGCATGAGTCACCGGCTCGTTGATGCTTTCCGCATAGGGAGGTCGGGGTCATGCTTTTTAATCTTTATCTTCACATATTTGGATGCCGGCATATTGCTCCCCTTCACCACGTTATTCACGGAGACCAGCACATTGGTTTCGGGGAAATAGGTCATCGTATTCCGTTCCGGTATGGGATAAGGGACGATGATGAATAACGGCGCAACACGCTCGATACCATCGTCATAATTGAATAAATCTACTTTGTCGCCCGGCTTAAATCCAGCTTGCGCAATATCTTTCTCATTCATCATCACTACCCTTCGTTCATTAAAGATCCCGCGATACCGGTCATCGAGCCCATAAATGGTCGTATTGAACTGGTCGTGGGTTCGGGTGGTAGCCATCAGGTATTCATCCGGTGCAAGCGTATTCTCAGGGACGGTCGTCAATGTAAACGGCGCACGACCGTTGAATTGTTTGGCGAATCGCTGCTCATCGCGTGCCGCATTGGGTAGGTAGAATCCGCCCTTTTGCTTTACACGGATGTTATAATCCTCAAAACCGGCGATACATTTTTCAATGTCATCCCGCACAGCGTCATAGCTATCGTGGTACCGCTGCCAATCAACGACCGTTCTGTTCCCGATAGTCGCCCTTGCCATGCGGCATACAATTTGTGTTTCATTGATGAGGTCATCCGAGATGGGCTTCAACATCCCTTTCGACCACTCTACCACACCCATCGAATTTTCGGTGCTGACAAATTGCTTTTCCCCCTTCACCATATCAATCTCGCTCCGCGATTTGGTCGGTAATATCAACGACTCCTTTCCATGGATCAGATGGCCTCGATTAAGTTTGATGGACACAAATGCCGTCAGGGCCAGTTTCCTCATCGCCTCGGCGGTATACGTGGTGTCTGGCGTGGCAGACAGGAAGTTGCCGCCCATGCCAAAGAAGACGTTGACCTTACCGGCATGCATCGCCTTTATAGCGTTTACGACATCATAACCACCCGTCCGTGGCGGATTAAATCCGAAAACCTGCTGCAGGCGGTCCAGCTGCTCCGCCGTGGGATGGTGATTGATCAGCATGGTACGGTTTCCCTGCACATTGCTATGGCCCCGGACGGGACAGGCGCCCGCACCCGGCTTGCCAATACTGCCCTTTAGCAATAGGATGTTAACGATCTCCCTGATCATATCCACGCCATTATGTTGTTGCGTGAGGCCCATCCCCCAGCAAAAGATAATACGCTTTTTAAATGCGATCAGTTGGGCTGCTTCATAAAGCAAAGCTGTCGATACACCGGATGCGGCAGCGAGATCATCCAGCCGGTAGTGATCAAACTGCTTGATAAAGGCGTCATAACCAACCGTTTTCTGGGAAATAAATTCGTGGTCAAATACTTCACCCGGGGATTTCTTTTCAAAATCAAGTAACAACAGCTCCAGGGCCTTCAATAAAGCCAAATCACCGTTTATTCTTACCGGAAGGTATAGGTCGCCGAGGTTAACTCCACCGCCAATGACGCCGGATAGTTGTTGCGGATTACGGAAGCCCATTAATCCGGCTTCGGGCAATGGATTGATTGCAATAATTTTTGCACCCTTCTTTTTGCCTCTTTCCAAGGCGCTCAACATGCGGGGAGCATTGGTTCCGGGGTTTTGCCCGATGATCACAATGACATCCGTGTCGTAGAAATCATGCAATTTTACCGTCCCTTTTCCAATTCCGATGGTGGGTGAAAGGGCAAATCCGGAGGTCTCGTGACACATGTTGGAGCAATCGGGAAAATTGTTGGTGCCGAATTCCCTTACAAAAAGCTGGTAGACGAACGAGGCTTCATTGCTTGTCCTTCCCGACGTATAAAATATCGCTTCATCCGGTGACGCCAGCCCATTGAGGTGTTCGGCTATTTTTTTGAAGGCGTCATCCCAGCTTATCGGCTGGTAATGTGTACCGCCTTTGGGCAGATACACCGGTTCGCTCAGCCTGCCCAGGTGCCCGATCTCGTAATCTGTTAATTTAGCCAGATCATAAACCGAATTGTTTTTAAAAAAATCCGCCGTAATTTTTTTGGTTGTGGCTTCTTCCGCAAGTGCTTTCGCGCCATTTTCACAATATTCAGCGATGGGCGACCGGTCGTCATCCGGATCGGGCCACGCACAGCTTGGGCAATCAAAGCCATCAAACTGGTTCATCTTGAATAATGCTTTCCCACCGCGAAGAAGGGTCTTCTCACCGATCAGGTCCTTCACTGAAGCCACCACCCCCGGGACGCCCGCAGCCCATTTTTTTACCCCGCCAACGGTAAGGTCCAATAATTCATGGGGTGGCTCTGCGGAAGGCTTTTTGTTAGCTTCCGGTCTGGTTTCCTTTATATCGTTTTCTTCTTTCATGGTGTTGGATGTTAATCACATGATAGCGAAGGGTTGGGGTAATGATCACTTTGGTCTTCTTCTGTATTGTCAATACAGGCAAAATCTTTCTCCACCAATAAACTTACCGTGCCGGACGTATCTTCGAAACCCACTTTATCGGTGTTATACAATTCATCAATCATGGTCCTGGGCATGTTCAGCACAATCTTGTTTTCAATAAAATCAGCGGTCAGCCGATCACTGTTGCCCGTTTCGATGGCGTAGGTAAATGTCTTGCCATCAAACGCAGTATGTTCCTCCAAGCGACCCGCTGCTTTCAGGCCGGCTACTTCCGACCGGGTCAGTCTGTATCGTAATGAGTTGCCTTTAATCCGTATTTTCATTCGAATAAATTGTCTTTTTAATGGTAATGAAACTTGCATAAATTATTTTTCACCTCTTGTTTGTTTTCAGCGGCGTTCAAGAGATCGCGTCGCTTAGTCCATGTTCTTTTGTTTATGGCAATTTATGCAGGTTTCATCTAATCTGTCCGTATTAAAACGTTATCACTTAAATTGTAAATGTTGAAGCTCTCTTCTTTGAGAAAGCCAATAAGCGTTATACCCAGTTCCTCGGCCAATTCCACTGCCAGGCTCGACGGGGCACCAATGGCAGCAATAAGGGAAATACCGGCCATAGCTGCTTTTTGGATCAATTCAAAGCTTGCCCGTCCACTTAACAGCAAAATATGCTGGTTCAACGGCAGCGCATTATTCATCAGGGCGTTCCCAATCAATTTATCGAGTGCATTATGCCGGCCAACATCTTCCCGTAAATCCACCAGCTCGCCCAGCATGGTAAAAAGTCCGGATGCATGAATCCCTCCGGTAGCAGCAAAACCACTTTGGGCCGCTCTTAATTTCTCCCGCAACGGATAAAGAACATCTTTGGATAAATCCAACTTCGGCTTTTTGTTGGTGAGAAATGGGCTCACTGTTTTTATGGATTGTATCGAGCTTTTCCCGCAAACGCCGCAGCTCGAAGTGGTATAAAAATTCCGGTCAGCCTGATGAAGCCGGGGAACAAAATCTTCTGTAAAATTGACCAGCACAATATTCTCTTTTTGCACCGAACAATTCATGCCCGCATGTTGCGTGCTTTGTATCGTTTCGTAAGAGGTAATGATTCCTTCCGTGAATAAAAAACCAAGCGCGAGCTCCGGATCATTGCCCGGTGTGCGCATGGTTACGGAAATGCTTTTCTGCATCCGTTCATGCCCGGGGCCATAGCTGATTCTTATTTCAAGAGGTTCTTCAACGGAAAGCACATCGGGGAATAACGTATCTGCGTGTCCGTTCACCTTCGTCACCTGTATGGGTTTAATGGAACCTGCCGTAAACTCCCTCATTTTCGTATCGATTTGTAACGATGTGTAAATTTACTAAAAACTCACGCATGTGGGGATACCCATACCTCACCATTTTCAAAAACTTCCTTTTTCCAGATGGGCACGGTTATTTTCAAGGTATCTATCGCGTAGCGGCAGGCATCAAAGGCCGCAGCGCGGTGTGCAGCGCCTACGGCAATGATCACCGCAACATCTCCTACGTTCAAAACCCCCACACGGTGATGGATTACTATATTATTAATTTTCCACGATTCGACAGCATGCGCTGCAATTTTTGCCAGTTCCTTCAATGCCATTGATTCGTAGCATTCATATTCCAGTCGTACAACCTTTCGCCCATCTGTCTTGTCGCGGACCACGCCTATAAAACTTGCCGTACCTCCGCATGCAGCATCCGTTGCATTCCCGATGCAACTTGCTGTATCCAACGGCTCGTTTAAAATTTTAATGTCAATCATTTCATCTGATTATTTTTTTGCCGGCCGATGAGCGCTCGATGTGAATTTTAGCCGCCGCTTACCGGCGGAATGATTGCAATTTCATCTTCAGGACGGATAACCAATTCATCTTCGGCATATTCATCGTTAACGGCAACCATGTATGTCCGTAGCCTTTTCAGGTCCGGGTAAGTTGCTTCCAATTTTTCCTTTAACCCGGCAACAGTAAGCCTGCCCTGTAATTCCAATGCGATGGAAGGGCCACCGAAGAACTCCTTTACAATACCGAACGCCAGTATATTTATATCCATTTCTGTTAAAACAATTGTTCAAAAAATAAAGGGAAGTGCTTAACTAACACGTTTACCCCCGCACTACATACTAGCACCGCCGTCATGCGGCGAATGATTAACGGGTTAAATTTTATGGCCATTCGGGAACCCGCTTGCCCCCCGATAAGTACCGCAACGCATAACAAACCGATCCGGGAATAATTGATGTTTTCGGGCAAGCCGGTAAGCTGTCCTGCAATACCGGAGATGGAATTAACCAATATAAAAACACTAGCGGTTGCAGCTATTTTCTTAGGTAGATCCCATTTCATTAGGTTCAGTACCGGCGATAGGAAAATGCCCCCACCAATACCCACCATACCCGACAGAAAACCGATGGACCCGCCCAAAGTGCTGTTTTTCAAGAAAGCATGTCTTTTCGGTTCGTTCAGTTGGTCAATGGTGGCGGGGCCCGTTTTTATCCAAAGCAATATGGCAGCGATCACCAGGCTGCATCCGAGGATGACAAAAAAAGTGTGCTGGCTGATACGCACGATAGCACCCAAATATGCCATCGGTATACTCAGCAAAACAAATGGAACAATCTTTTTCCAGTTTACCTGTTTATTTTTTACATAGATATAGACACCGCCGGAAACGACGATGATGTTACCTATCAACGCAATCAAACGTAGTTCTTTAAACGGCAGTGCATAGAGGGCTAAAATCGCCAGGTAGCTGGAGCCACCGCCGAACCCCACCGAGGCATATAGAAAAGCGATAAGCAGAAAAAAAAGTAACAATTCCCAGTGTTGCATGATACGTATTGACGATTGTAACAACTATACCAACCACGACTGTTGTCATGGTTTGAAACTTGTATCCACAAAGAGACCGCAAAATAGCGTTTTTTTGTCTATTTGCTTTCTTTCTTGAAAAGAGAAGGGGAGATATTCATTTCAAATGCAATTTCGGCGACGGTTAGACCGGTTTCTTTGCGTAATTTACAAGTTTTTTCCAGCTTGAAATTAAGGAGGTATTGGCCGGGGGAAACGCCGATAACTTCTTTAAACGCCTTCCTGAACCATGTATAGCTGACATTGTGTTCGGCGGCCAGTTCGTCGAGGTTAAGATGGTTGCTCAGGTTGTCATGCATTATCTTTTTGGTACAGTCGCGTGGCCATCGGTGATGATGAGAGGAAGTTATTTTTAAAATAAAAAACTTTATCCCACCTTTGTCCTGATAATTGGCCGATCCGATGATTCAATTTTTGAAGGACAGTACATTTGCGGTAAATGAAGTGATCAACAGATCGTGGGATCTGCTTAGACACCATTATTTTTCAATTGCGGGATTATGTTTCCTACTTTTTCTCACGTCCAACACCTCAGGAATTCTGGCTTTTTACTTCAGCGAGGTTAATACCTTCCTGAGTGTATTTATGGCCTTTCTTTTTGCTATATTGTATTTCGGTACCCAACTTACACTCTTCAAGTATATTTTTACCTTAATAGATCACCGGGAAAAAATTCAATTTATCCAAACCATACCCAGTACCAAAGAGCTGTTATATTTTTTTACCGGCATGTTTAGCATAGCTTTGCTTGCCCTGGTATTTTATTTGGTAATCTCTATCATCGCTTTTCCGTTAGTCTACGCCCGCATTGAGGTATCACTTATGGTTAACATAGCACGTGTTGTTTCCGCAATCGTCATCTTTGCCTTTCTGCTCCGTGTTGCGTTTTATCCGTTTTTTATCATCGATCGGAATGCCGAGCCTTTCCGGGCCATACGGCTTAGTTTTGCGCTAACGAAGGGAAATGTGACCAAACTGTTGCTCATCTTGGCATTTTTTGCCATTTTGCACCTTTTATATTTATATTTCAACTATGCTGGATACCCGATGGTGTCCACGGTGTTGAGCTTAGTCAATTCGTTTCTAGTCGGGCCGTTATCCAGTGTGGTGGTTGCCGTAGCCTATCGTAATATGATGGCTGACTATCAAGGAGGTGATGATCCGGAGTTGATGAAGAATATTTTGTGAACGAGGGAGTAAGAGGATGCGATTGTAATATTGTGAATATTTAAGATTATTTTGATAAAGAAGCAGATAGCCTTATTGGGTTCCACAGGGAGCATAGGCACGCAAGCGTTAGAAGTGGTTCGTGCATATCCGGAACGATTCGAAATACAGGTAATTACCGCGGCGACAAATGCCGAGTTGTTGATTCGGCAAGCGTTGGAGTACCGCCCCCACACGGTGGTCATCGTAGATGAAGGGAAGTACAGTGAGGTAAAAGAGGCGCTTTCAAGTGTAACCACTACCGTGTTGGCGGGTAAGGCAGCTCTTGAAGAAGTGGTCACTTATCCCGCCGTTAACTTGGTCATTAATGCCCTGGTTGGATCGGCCGGTCTACGTCCGACGGTCGCAGCCATCAAGGCAGGCAAGGACGTTGCTTTAGCCAATAAAGAAACCCTCGTCGTGGCTGGCGAATTGGTGACGGATCTGGTTCGGAAAAACGACGTGAAGCTGTTGCCGGTGGATTCGGAGCATTCAGCCATCTTCCAATGTTTGGTGGGGGAAAGCGATAATCCCATCGAGAAGATTTACCTTACTGCATCAGGAGGGCCGTTTCGAGGGAAGCGCAAGGAATACCTGGCCACCGTAGGACCGGAACAGGCATTGCGTCATCCCAACTGGGTGATGGGAGCCAAAATCACGGTAGACTCCGCTACGTTGATGAATAAGGGACTGGAGGTTATCGAGGCAAAATGGCTGTTTGGGTTAGAAATGCGACAAATTGACGTAGTCGTTCATCCCCAATCTATTGTGCATTCCCTGGTGCAGTTTGCCGATGGTAGCATCAAAGCTCAACTCGGGTTACCCGATATGAAACTGCCTATCCAATACGCGCTTACCTATCCCCTGCGCGTCAAAAACAGCTTAAAGCGCTTCAATTTTATGGATTTTCCAGCGTTGACATTTGAGCAAGCCGATCGGGATACGTTTCGTAATCTGGCGTTGGCTTACGATGCATTGGATGCACGAGGCAATATGCCGTGTATTCTCAATGCTGCCAATGAGGTGGTCGTGGCAGCATTTTTGAAAAGCGAGGTTGGATTCCTGCAAATGAGTGACATCATTGAAGAAACGATGCGGACGGTTCAATACCATGCGGCGCCGTCGCTGGATGACTATGCAGAAATCGATCAGATCAGTCGTAAGGTTGCGAAAGAGCTGGCAGCAAAAAGCAAAAAAGTATATCAAATAGCAAAATAAATTAAATGGGTGTATTGATAATGATTGGGCAAGTGATATTGGGCTTGTCCATTTTAGTGGTACTGCACGAGTTCGGTCACTTTCTGGCGGCCCGTGCATTTGGGATTAAGGTTGAGAAATTCTATTTATTTTTTGATGCCTGGGGGATTAAGTTGTTCAAGTTTACGTATAAAGACTGTGAGTACGGCATCGGATGGCTTCCGCTGGGTGGATACGTAAAGATTGCCGGGATGATAGACGAGTCCATGGATACGGAGCAGCTTAAGGGCGAGCCCCAGCCGTGGGAGTTCCGTTCGAAACCGGCTTGGCAACGCCTTATCGTAATGATGGGGGGGATTATCGTCAATATTATTTTGGGGATGTTTATCTTCTGGATGCTGACCTACAAATACGGTGAGACGTATGTAGATAATACGAAGTTGGTTAACGGTATTGCGCCGGGTGTTATCGGCAAGAAGATCGGGCTGCAGGCGGGTGACCACATTACGGAGATCGATGGGCAACCGGTATTGCGGTTTGACGAGCTGCTAAGTTCCAAGGTACTGATGGGTAATACCACCCTCACGGTAGAACGGGATGGGCAGACACTTTCCCTCGAGGTGCCGGGTGATATTCTCAACGATGTGGCCGATCACGACCGCAATGAGTTTGTCGGACTCCGTTCACGTACGATGGCCGTGGATTCCGTGGTTGTGGGGAGTGCAGCGGAGAAGGCGGGAATGCGTTCGGGCGACAGCATCCTGATGATCAATCATACCACGGTTCCATTTTGGGATCAAGTGAGAGGACTAATCAGCGAAAGTGCAGGCGAAGAGATCACCTTAAGCGTGCTACGTGATGGGGATACCGCTACCGTCCGGGCAACGGTTCCCGAGGAGGGTACGCTGGGCTTCAGCATCCATCCAGACACGGATTTCCCTTCGGTAACCACGCATTATGGATTCTTCGAATCGCTGCCCATCGGCTCGGCTAAAGCTTGGGGTACCCTGATAGACAATGCCAAGGGGTTGGGTAAGATTGCCACGGGCGAGTTAAGGGCTGATAAGGCGATTTCGGGCCCAGTGCGTATCGCAACGATGTTTGGTTCCGAAGTAAATTGGGTCAAGTTTTGGACACTGGTGGGACTCCTATCTATGGCGTTAGCATTGATGAATTTCCTGCCGATTCCTGCGCTTGATGGCGGACATGTGTTGTTTTTATTGGTGGAAATGATACAGGGCAAACCATTGAGTGACAAATTTTTGGAAAAAGCCCAAATCGCGGGTTTCTTTATCCTATTGGCACTGATGGTATTTGTCTTCGGTAATGACATCTTGAAAATTATGAATAAATAAACTCAATATGGAAAGACGACGTTTCATCAAGCAGGCCGGAGCAGCAATTGCTGTGGCTGGAGCGGGGGGCGGCCTATTGGCTGCGTGCGCCTCACCGACCTCCAATCAGGAAAATGATCAAACTAGTGAAAACCCAGAAACCAACACAACGATGGAAAACAACGAAGTAATTGCACATTACGTACTTTTTTGGCTCAATGACGGGCTCTCTGAACAAGAAATTAATGATTTTGCCAACTTTTTTGAAGAACTGAAGACCATTCCGGAAATTAAGTCGCTTCATTATGGCCGCGCCGCAGCGACACACGCCCGCGACGTAGTTGACAACAGCTTTACTTATAATTTGCTGGTGTTTTTTGATAGCTTGGATGAAATTAACGTCTATGAAACGCATCCTACCCATTTGGCCGCTATCGAAAAATATTCCAAATTCTGGAATAAAGTGGTCGTGCACGATTCCGTGGTAAAGCAAGCGGTGGTTTAAGGTCGACCGTCGAAAGCTGAAAACATGAACGGACAGCATCGCAAGGATATCTACCCGGGGTTGGAGGTAGCTATTATTCTCAAAAAGGACCAACGTACCGGAAAGCTAACTGAGGGTGTTGTAAAAGACATCCTCACTTCAGCGCCTTTTCATTCCAGGGGCATCAAAGTGCGTTTGGAGGATGGCCAGATCGGTCGTGTGGCGGAGATCTTAGCGTAAAATCCGGTGCCGGTTTTCAAGAGGATGTACTTACGTCGGCAAGAGTGCTTCTTTGCGCTCGCCGATCTGTTGCCGCCACATGGCATAGTAGAGCCCTTTTATATCCAGCAGTGCTGCATGATTTCCTGTTTCCGCAATCGTTCCTTTTTCCAATACAAAAATACGGTCGGCATGCATAATGGTCGATAGTCGGTGGGCAATCATGATCGTAATATGCTGCCGTTCGGCCGTGATATGACGGATGGTATTGGAGATTTCTTCTTCGGTTATGGAATCCAATGCGGAAGTAGCCTCATCGAAAATCATCAAATGTGGCTGCCGCAACAAAGCCCGTGCGATGGAAAGCCGTTGCCTTTCGCCCCCCGATAGCTTCAGTCCGCCTTCGCCGATCACGGTATTCAACCCGTTGTCTGCCCGTGCGAGGATGTTTTGTCCCGCTGCTTTCTGCAGCACATCCAGAATCTGTTCATCGGTTGCACCGGGGTTCACAAAGAGCAGGTTTTCCCGTATCGTGCCGGAAAATAGCTGGGTATCCTGAGTCACGAAGCCGATTTGGTGGCGGAATGTATCAAAGTCTATGCGGTCGCCACGGAAATCGTTGTAAAAGATACGTCCTTCACTGGGATGGTATAGGCCCACCAGCAGTTTTACCAACGTGGTTTTGCCGGCGCCCGAGGGACCTACAAACGCAATGGTTTCTCCCCGTTTTACTTCAAATGAGATTCCTTCCAGTGCGGGCCGGCTGGCCGACTGATGTTGGAAGGATACATTGTCAAACCGCAAGCTTGTTATGGCGTTGATTTTTTCTGGGTTTGCAGGCTGAAACTCCGGTTTACGGCTAAATAGCTCCTGCAGGTTATTTAACGATGCTTCTGCCTCTCGATAAGAGAGGATGATGTTGCCCAGTTCCTGTAATGGGCCGAAGATGAAAAACGAGTAGAATTGCATCATCATCAGTTGCCCTACCGTGATCTGGTCCCTGAAGACAAAAAACAGTAACGAGAACATGATGCATTGCTGCAGGAAATTCACAAATGTGCCCTGCACAAAGCTTACTGCCCGGATGCTTTTTACCTTGCGCAATTCCAGCTTTAGGATTTTGAGGGTGGTGCTATTCAGTCGCCCGATTTCCTGTTGGGTTAAGCCAAGGCTCTTGACGAGCTCGATGTTGCGTAGCGATTCGGTGGTAGACCCAGACAATGCATTGGTTTCTTTGAGGATGTTTTTCTGGATGAACTTGATTTTCTTGCTCAGGTAGCTGGTTAAGAATGCCAGTGTGAACGCACCGACAAGGTAGATCAGTGGCAGCGACGGACTTAACCGGAATGACACAATCACCACGAAAACAATACCCACTAGCGTAGCAAATAGGACATTTACAAAGTTGGTGATAAACTTCTCGCAGTCTGCCCGTGCTTTTACCAGTACAGACAACGTCTCACCGCTACGCTGGTCTTCGAAATCCTGATAAGGCAACTGCAACGCATGTTTGAGGCCATCGGTATAAAGCTTGGCACCGAACTTTTGGATCACCACATTGACGACATAGTCTTGGAAAGCTTTAGCTATTCGTGACACCATAGCGACACCAATGATGAGCAGGAGCCCGATGGTTATTCCCCTGAAAAAAGTTGCATCGGCCCCCTCGGCCCGAAAATCAGCCGCTTTATTGGCATAAGGGTCAATAATCAAGTTGCCAAAAATATAAGGGTTCAGCAGGGAAAAGACTTGATTGATAGCTGCCAGTAGAAGCGCCAGCAGGATCAATCCCTTGTATCTACTTAAGTAAGACAATAGTAATTTCATCGCGAAAGGACCGGACAATTATGAAACCATTTTTTTCGCATGTCAGTAAAAAGCTATCAATTTGTATCCTGTGTCGGTTTATTTTTACGACGAGCAGACAATAGCCGGCCGTTTTGGCACGCTTTTAAAAATGCCTATGTTTGTTTCAAATTCCAAAGTTAGCATGTCCAATGTATTAAAGGCCCATTTAAGCAAATTTATCGTCATCGATGACGACGAGTTTACCGAAATATTGTCCTATTTCGAAGCTCAGAATGCAAGAAAGAAAGAAAACCTGCTAATCGAAGGAGCGATCTGTAAGCGGCATTACTTTGTTATAAAGGGAATCCTGCGCAAATTTTTTGTCACGGATAAGGGAGTGGAGCGGACCACCGAATTCGCGATCGAAAACTGGTGGATGACCGATCATTTTGCTTTCGAAGCCGGATCGACATCGCAGTTTTATATTCAAGCGGTGGAACAGGCAGAATTGCTCGCCATCACCCGGGATAAACAAGCGGAAATGCTGCGGCGACATCCCCTGATGGAGAAATATTTCCGATGTATTTATCAAAAGGCTTACGGGGCAGCTCAGATGCGGATGAAATTCCTGCATGATTTTTCGCGGGAGGAGCTGTATCATCATTTCCGTAAGAGTCAACCTGATTTTTTGCAGCGTGTTCCTCAATATCTGGTTGCTTCCTATCTCGGATTTACGCCGGAATACCTAAGTGAAATCCGCAGGAAAAGCATTTCTTAAACCCGTTTAAGTTTTTTCGGTTTGTTGTTTTTCAACTTTGTGCCATCAAAGTTTAACAGAATAGAATCATGGAAAAACGTATCAACATCAACACGGTAGCCCCCCAAGCCTATAAGGCTATATTTGCATTGGAAGGTTACCTGGCAAAAGCTGAAATCTCGAAAAAGCTGAAGGAACTTATCAAAATCCGGGCCTCGCAGATCAATGGTTGCGCCTTTTGCATTAATATGCATACCAAAGACGCGTTAAAAAACGGCGAAACCGATCAACGTATTTTTTTACTGAATGCATGGCGCGAAGCGCTTGGATTTTTTACCGAGGAGGAGCAGATTGTCTTGGCGATGACTGAGGAGATTACGCTGATCAATAAGGAAGGACTGACGGATGATACGTATGATAAGGCTTCGGCTGTTTTCAGTGAAAATCAGATTGCTGAAATCATCACAGCCATCGCGACCATCAATGTATGGAATCGGATCGCCATAAGCACGCGAATGCAGCCGGGGGAATAAGGATTACGCGCTTATGTTTGGGGAACGACTAAGGTTCGCTGAAACCGTGGTATAAATACAGCGCTCCATACGTCCAGTTCGGTCCTTCCAATCCGGGATAATTGAATCGGTCCATCATCAGCGCTACATAACGGAACGGATAGCCATCGGGCAATTCCACTACATTGGGCCAGACCCGGGTGCCGGATTTTTCATCCCACGGGGGGAGATCCATTTTGAGTGTGCCTGCTTCGTGGAGGTCGGGATATGAATAGACAAAGATTTTCCGTTCCTGGCTTCCGGAAAAACAAAAGAGTTTTCCGCCGATGCGCTGGATGGATGTTCCCGTCGAATTATGGCTTACAGGACCGGCGATGCGTCGGTAGTCTTTATTCCACGTATCGGATTCCAATAGGACGGCTTTATAGCCGTCGTTGTTCTCGCAGGTTAGTATCCGCCATTTTTCGGCCTTAGCATCATATAGAATATGTGGATCTTCGATGTCACCCACAACGCCGAAAGGCGTAGCCCGCATACTGGAGAATCCAAAACGGGGGTCTTTCACGCTTTCTACGGCCAATAGTTGCTTTTGCTCATCGGGACTGGCATAGGCACTAAATCCGGTGGTAATACCCCGCCAAACCTTGTGATTTCTGTCATAGAAAATATGGGACGCAACCTCATTCCGAAGGATGCCGTCCTGCCGGTCGAACACAATAATTCCCTCAAACCGGAGATCAAACACGGAAGGATCCATGCTGAAAACACCCTGTATGTGTTGGGGCAATGCGCGTCCCCGGATGGTCATTGTGTACCAAATCCGGCCCTGGTCCAGCAGTGGCGTCCCATCTTCGTAGGTGATGGCACGGATGTCTGCGAGGCCCATGCCGCTGCTGAGTGCGGATGTCACTTTGTTTACCTGAATGGCCCCGTATTTGATCTGCACAAACAAGTTTGATTGGAAGGTATTCAGGTATTCTTTCTTCCGTAGGTCAATGTGCTGACTGAAATCCGACTGGGCGATTGGCAGGGGAAGGCCATCGCCTTGGCAATACAAGGTCAGACCGCTGCCAAGCATTTGGAGAATGAGCTTTCCGTTGGCAGCTGTGTTAGCTTGGGTAGCGATGCAGATTGACTTACGCGAAATCACCTCATCGCCTCTCATGATCAGTTGGTGAACATCGGTGATGTAGTTGTCCCGATAATCGATGGTGATGAGGAAACGTTCCATTTTGGTGCCATCCGAAAATTCAAATCCAATGGCACCTTCCCCTTCACAGGAAGCCAGATCTAGCGTGTATGTTGAAAATGGATTGAACCCACCAAACCAAATAGACGTTTCCGTTTCGGTATCCGCCACAATCTGCAGTTGCTCGTGGCGTACGTTTATTTGCGCATGGGCTTCCCTATGGTGGGTGATGGGATACATGGCAGACATTCCGATAATTTCACGGGGGTTGAGCGCGGCCAGCGGAATGGTATGTAAGTCGTCAAAGATAAATCGCCGAACTCCCTGCCGTACAAAATTGATGTCATCGGGAGCCGGTTGACTTTGAACAGAAACAGCCATCGACATGAGAAATATATGGAGTACGGAAAAAGCTAGTCTGCGTAATTTGTTCATAAGAGTAATGACCATTGGCCGGGTAAAAATAACGTTTTGCCGGTAGGTTCCCAAGCGTTGCTGTTTGGGAGTACTACTCGTAACCAAAGCATGTTTTTCGAGTTCTGTTGCATCGAGTCAAACTTTTACCTAAATTGCGGATTGTAAGAGAAAACATGCCTGATCGGATGATTAAACTGATAATAAGCTTGCTCATAGTGACTTCATGCAGCGGAGCCGCCGAGCGGTCGGACGAAACCACCGGCCAACCCGAGGCAACGGAAGCGATTATTACCGGTGCCGACCAAGTGGAAAGCTATGTGCCTTATCTGATGGGGAAACGTGTGGGAATGGTCATCAACCAGACTTCCATCATCGGCGATCAGCTGAGTGTGGATAGTCTGCTTGCGTTGGGAGTCGATATTAAAGCGATTTTCGGGCCTGAACATGGATTTCGTCAAAATGCGAGTAACGGTGCGGCAGTCGGAGATGAAATTGATCCACAGACCGGCATACCCATTGTTTCACTGTATGGCAAAAATAGAAAGCCCTCCCAGACACAGATGGAAGCGCTGGATGTGATGGTTTTTGATGTTCAGGATGTAGGCTGCCGATTTTACACGTACATTAACACCTTGGCGGACATCATGGAAGCCTGTGCGGAATATGGAAAAAAGCTGGTTATCTTAGACCGCCCCAATCCCAATGGATTCGTGGACGGTCCGGTGTTGGATATGCAGTTTAAGTCGGGTATTGGGAAGTTTCCGATACCGGTTGCACACGGGATGACCATGGGTGAGTTTGCCCGCATGTTAAATGGCGAAGGCTGGCTCGCCAATGGTATCCAATGCGACATCAACGTTATTCCCATCAAGAACTATACCCACGATCTGTATTATGAGTTGCCGGTACCTCCATCCCCAAATCTCAACACACAGGCATCCATTATTCTCTACCCGTCCTTATGTCTGTTTGAAGGTACGATTATCAGTCAGGGGAGGGGTACCTACATGCCTTTTACGGTGCTGGGAGCACCCGCGTTGAAGGGACAATATGATTTTTCTTTTAAGCCGGTAAGTATACCCGGTATGTCTGAAGCACCGTTGCACCAGGGTAAAATGTGCTATGGGATAGACCTGAGAGATTATGATATTAAGAGGTTGCATGCCAGCGGCCGGATTAATTTGCAATGGATGCTTGAGTTTTATAAAGCTTTCCCCGAGAAGGAACGTTTTTTTGATTCCTCACAAAGCCCCGCCATGGGGCGAATTGAGGCATTGATTGGAAATAATGTGTTTAAAAAGCAGGTGATGGATGGCCTGAGTGAAGAAGAAATCCGGAAATCCTGGGAACCAGGATTGAGCGACTACAAAGAAATGCGTAAACAATATTTATTATACAAATGAAGAAATCATTGATCGTATACATACTGGTCGGCATGTGCTTTCTCGGAGGTTCCGTGAGAAGTTATGCGCAAACAAACAAGGGAAGTTTCAACCACATTGCGTTATCCGTTTATGACCTTCAGAAAAGCGCGTCGTTTTATCGGGAAGTCTTGCAGTTGGATACCCTTCCTGAACCGTTTAAAATAGGGAAGCATGTGTGGTTGGAGATTGCTCCGGGGTTTTCGCTGCACCTGGTTGCGGATGCAACCGAACTGAAAGAACACAGTCGGAATACCCACATTTGTTTCAGCGTAGCATCTATGGATGAGTTCGTTGATCGGCTTGGTGAATTTGGCATTGTTTATTACAATGTGCAGACTGAACCGGGTAAAGTTGGAACCCGTGTGGATGGAGTTAAACAGCTTTATATCCAAGATCCCGATGGTTATTGGATCGAGGTCAATGACGAAAAACGCTGAGGCGGTTATTTTGACCTGTTCCAATAGATTTTCAGGTTGTGGGTTGAGCTGCCATAGGCAATGATGTCGGGTTTCCCATCGCCATCCATGTCTTCAATATCGAGATCTTCGCAAGCAATACCACCTCGATCCACCCAGTAGACGTCGATCGCTTCCCAGTATGGGTTAAATGGTACATACAATTTGATTCCGAAAAGCCCATCTTCATTGGGCCTTTTCCATCCGGCGACTACCTGATCTCGCCCTAAGTCCAAAAAATCAGCCATTCCCAATCCGTATCCTGCTTCCATCTTCCGTTCAAGTACTCTCCTTTTAATTTTGTCGTATACCAATACGCTATCGGCGAGTCCGGGTGTATAGAGCGTTATCCGATTGCCATGAGTCGGTTCAATAGCTGCAAAAACATGTGTATTCCGGCTCGCTAGGGCGCCAATGCGCGCCCTGCCCAGCCGACGGCCTCTGGCCAGCCAATCGGCTGTGTTACGGATCCAACGTCCATCCCTAAAGAAGAATGCCATCATACCGCCCGCTCCGCTGATATAAAATACTTCCTGGTGGCCATAGTTGTACACTTCCAAATCATTGGCCCGCGGTAGGGGAAGCCCGATGAACCGCTGCTTCCACGGTAAGGTTAGGTCCGTCGGTTTTTCATACGTCCGTATAGTTGGAGCTTGCGTTTGGCTGTCATCACTTTCCATGCTGTATTTCGGCAATACCACCAATTGATACGTGCTGTCGCTCACCTTCACCCATTGCATCCGGTGGGCAGGAGGGACCTGACGGAGCTGGACCGACGTCCACAAGTGGGTTGGGTTTTCGGGACAGATCAAATAATAGACAGAATCGGACGCCACCGCGATCTCGGCTTTTCCATCGCCGTCGATGTCACGCGCGGCAATGCAAACACCGTCATCATTAGTAAGGTTATCCACCATCACGAATCGTTTCCAATCCCCGTTGCGATACCAGACAACCCGATGCGAATCCGCGAGTATAATATCCGGCTTGCCGTCACCATTTACATCGCCAATTGTCAAGTCATGTCCCCCGTCGATCCGATCGTCAATGATTTCCGTTGCGAAGCGGGGTTCCTTCCCAATGAGGGAAACCATACCAGTAAGCATAATTAATGACGGGTAGAACATAGGTTATTTAAAGACTTGCGATGCTGTTTGTTTTCATGTCACGAATTTAGTAAAATTGCATAAGTAACGATCCATGAAACAAAGTGCCGGTATTCTACTGTTCCGCCGAATAGATCGGAAACCCCAATTTTTTCTGGTGCATCCCGGTGGTCCCTTTTTTGCCAAAAAAGATGCCGGGGCATGGACCATTCCCAAAGGAGAGATCATCCCGCCTGAAAGTCCGCTGGACACCGCTATCCGTGAATTCGAGGAAGAAACAGGACGGCGTCCTGTCGGTCCTTTTATCCCATTGGATGCCATCGTCCAGAAGGGGGGCAAACACGTGTTGTGCTGGGCGGTGGAGGGAGATTTGGATCCGGAAAAGGTGGTAAGCAATACCTTCGAATTGGAGTGGCCACCGCGTTCTGGCACAAAGGTTTCTTTTCCGGAAATAGACAAGTCGGGTTGGTTTACACTGGCGGAAGCCAAGCAGTTAATCAATGAGCGGCAGGTCTCCTTGCTGGAGCAGCTTGTCATGTTTCTGAATGGATAATAAAAAAAAGAGTATTTTAGCCCGTAAGAATCATTGGAAGTTAAGTTTTGTAATTAAAGTTTAAGATATGCGGAGAGGTTTGTTGACGTTAGTATATACAGTTGTGATGGTCTGGAGTGCGTTGGCGCAGGATCAAACAGATCGGGCTAAATACGAGCTCATCCGGGAGACCATCAATTTTTTGGCGACAGATAAAGCCGTTTCACCGGATACCAGTTTCAGGATATCCTGCGAAACGTTGGATTACGACTGCTTCAAACAACAGTTATCCAGCAATCCCGTAAATGGTATTGAGCGGTGGTACAATGCGTGGCGATCTATGAAAGCCACAGATGAAGCGGGATTGGCTACCTTGCGTAACCAAATATTTTCAGATATCTTCGAAAGGCCGGGGAAGGGGTATCGAAAGCAACTTGCCGGTTATAAAGCCTACGTTGAACGTGCCGAAAATCTGATACGTCCATCGGTGAATGAAGTGCCGGTGGACCAAATAGCCATGGATTCTGATGAGGCACCGCAGCAACACCCTGCCCAATCCGACATCATCTATCCTGAACAAACAAATGAAGGAAACGAAAACCCAGAAAAAGAAGATACTATGATTGCTTACCTCGCTATCACCCTCGCCATCATTGCGCTAATCCTTGTCGCCCTGCCGCTATTCAAGAAAAAAGAGCCGCAGCCAGTTGCTGATTTCTACGGATTACAAGAGCGCCTGGATGAATTAGCCGTGCGGATGAAACACTTGGAACAAAAACTGTCGGATGGCCACGTAAAAGATGAGGCCATTACTAATTTAATCGAAATCATGGAATCGGTCGAAAAGCGGGTAGTGGAATTGGAACACAGATGTATGTAACCTTATTGGCCCTGCACTCGCTGGTTCGCTGGTTGGTGTTGGCGAGTTTGCTTTTCGCGATCGGCTGTGCATACCGCGGATGGTTGGCTAATAAGCAATTTTCGCGTTTCGATAATTCGGTTAGGCACTGGACGGCAACCGTCGCCCATATTCAATTGCTTGTGGGGGGTGCACTATATGTCATCAGCCCGATTGTAAACCATTTTCTGCACAATTTCAAAGAAGCCGTGCACCAGCGGGATCTCCGTTTTTTTGGTATGGAGCATATTACGATGATGCTGTTGGCCGTTATCATGATCACCATCGGTTCGGCCAAGGCCAAGCGTAAGCCAACCGATCGGGAAAAATATAAGACCCTGGCGATCTGGTTTACCGCTGGCCTGCTTATCATCCTGTTGTCCATCCCCTGGGCTTTTTCGCCATTCACGAGTAGACCTTACCTCAGGCCCTTTTAGTTAGATATATTACCTGCTTAACTCCCTACTTTTTCCTGCCTATTTCCTGCCGTTTACTATGCGGGGAATAAGGTTCATCTAACCTGTATCTATTAAATTGATAGCCACCGGACGGATATGGCATAAATACCGCTTACATTACGGCAGGAGAAACGCAAAAGAAAGGCAGGAAAAAGTGGCCAATTATGTATGGCTAAAAAGCATGAATAAAAAAAATGAAAAAAGTTCTTGACTCTTACCTTACGTCATAGCCTACCTTTGTCGGGACAATGGATAAACACATGACAAAATACACGGTAAAGAAGCTTGCAAAGGCGGCCGGTGTGAGTGTGCGCACGCTCCATCATTACGACCGGATTGGTCTGCTGAAGCCGTCGATCCGCACCGCTGTAGGGTATCGGTTGTACGGTGAAAACGAACTGCTGCGGTTACAGCAGATCCTTTTCTATAAGGAATTGGATTTCGGACTGAAGGAGATCGCTGCATTGATCAATCGTCCAGATTTTGACCGGATACGTGCACTTGAAAGTCAAAAGCAGCTGCTGAAAGCACGCAGGAAGCGTATCGACCGGCTTATGTCAACATTGGATAAAACTATCTTACACATAAAAGGAAAAATCAAGATGAATTACGAAGAATTGTATGAAGGGCTCCCGAAGGAGCAGGCTGCCGCATGGCGAAAGGAAGCCTTGGAAAAATGGCCGGACCAAGTGAAGCAATCGGAAAAAGTACTTATCGGCATGAGCATGGAAGAATTTGAGGTGCTGAAATCCGGTTTCAAGGAAAACTTCGAAACATTGGCTTCCCTTTGTGGCCACGGTGCCGATCCCGCTTCCGAACGGGTTCAGCAAGAGATCGACAGGCACTATCATTATATCCTGCGTTTTTGGGGTAAACCGGGAAACCAGGTAGAGGCTTACAAAGGACTTGGCGAGCTCTATCTAGCCGATCCCCGTTATACGGGAACGGGGGGTGCGCCTTTTGGACTGTTTATGAAACAGGCAATTGATCATTATGTGACGAGCCTACCGGCCTAATCCTTATATTTGTCGCAAACATATTGCATATGTCTACGCTTTTCAGTCCCCTAACCATTAAAAGCATCACATTGAAAAACAGGCTCATTGTGTCGCCTATGTGCCAATATTCATCTGTGGATGGATTCGCTGACGATTGGCATTTGGTACACTTGGGAAGCAGGGCAGTGGGAGGGGTATCCATGGTTATCTCTGAAGCTACGGCGGTAGCTCCGGAGGGCCGGATATCGCCGTATGACTTAGGTATCTGGAAAGATGAACACATCGGAAAGCTGGCGCAGATCACTGCTTTCATCAAGAGTCAAGCGTGCGTGCCGGGCATTCAGCTTGCACACGCTGGCAGGAAAGCCAGTACCGCCGTACCCTGGAAAGGTAGAGGCAAAGTGACCGAGGAAGCAGGAGGATGGACGCCGGTGGCGCCTTCGGCTATAGCATTTGCCGGTCACTATCCGACGCCCGATGAATTGGATGCGGAAGGCATCCGTAAGGTGATCACGGACTTTACGGCGGCCGCGCAACGGGCACAACGGGCGGGTTTTCAAGTGGCTGAGATTCATGCGGCACATGGTTACTTGTTGCATCAATTTCTCTCTCCGCTGAGCAATCAGCGCATGGATAACTATGGTGGAAGTTTTGAAAACCGCATCCGGCTGCTGCTGGAAGTCATCGAAAGCATAAAGACGGTATGGCCGGCCGATTTGCCGCTGCTTGTCCGCATTTCAGCCACAGATTGGGCCGAAGGTGGATGGAATGGCGACGATTCGGTACGGCTGGCGGCCATACTGCAAACAGTGGGTGTGGATCTGATCGACGTGTCAACGGGCGGACTGGTAAGCCATCAGCAGATTCCCGTGGGACCCGCTTACCAACTGCCGTTTGCCGCCCGGATCAAAAAAGAAACGGGTATATTGACTTCTACCGTTGGATTGATTACCGATGCTGTGCAGGCAGAGACGATACTGGCCAACGGTGATGCCGATGCCGTGATGATGGCTCGGGAGCTGTTGCGCAACCCCTATTTTCCACTAAAAGCTGCTGCTGAGCTGGATGATAGCATCGTATGGCCGGTACAATATGAGCGGGCGAAGTCGTAATAAGCATCATGCGCAATGGCATGTTAGAATTGTCATGCTGGGCAGACTCCGTCTACTAGTAGTTAATGTCGGTAAGTGTAGATAACGTTTTATTGGTAGAATTCCTGATGATCAGTGAGGTCTCCAATACGCGTATCTCCGGACGATAGTCTTCGCCCTTTTCGATATGTTCTAATAATAGGTTGGCTGCCACTTGGCCGATCTGAAAAGTTGGTTGTACGACAGAAGTTAGCGGGGGATCTACAAATGCGCTGTGAGGTGCATTGGAAAAACCTACTAAAGCGATATCATCTGGAATGTTTAGGCCATTTTGCTTAATGCAGATCAGCGCCTCGATTGCTGTAGGGTCGTTAACTGCAAATATCGCATCGGGTTTATCGTCCATGGCAATTAATTGCTGTGTACATTCTCTTGCTTTGTCATCGACAAAATCTGCGTGGAGGATATAATTCTCGTTGATTGGAATTTGATAATGATTCAACGCATCTAAATATCCTTGCAGTCTACTCTCGCACATGGTCAGGTTTTTGGGCCCTGATATATGGGCTATTCTTCTGCAGCCTACTTCAATTAGGTGCTTCACCGCTTCATAGGCTCCTCCGTAGTCGTCAACCAAAACTTTAGAACCCGATATCTCGTCCGTTATTCGGTTGAAAAAGACGATAGGTGTTTTCTCCTGTACTTTTTTGATGTGTTTATAATGATCCGTTTCGCGACTTAACGCCATAATAAGACCGTCTACGCGGCTGGACACGAGCGCCTGAAGGTTTTTTTTCTCGAGATCGAAGGATTCGCTTGACTGGCAGATCATTAGTTTATATCCTGCTTTATTGACAACATCCTGTACGCCCAATATAACACTTGGGAAATAAACATGTACGAATTCAGGAACAATGATGCCAATGATGTTGGTTTTATTATTCCGGAGGCTGGCGGCAACCGTATTGGGCTCATAACCTATTTTTTCGGCCATTGCCAAAACCGCTTTTTTGGTATGTGTATTTACATCAGGCGCGTTGCGTAACGCTCTGGATACAGTAGATATGGACAGGTTCAACCTGACCGCAATATCTACAATCGTGGGTTGTTTGGTATGAGTTGCTGTCGACATAATTGGTTATTATTTTCAGTTTAAAGATACGAAAAATGTACAAACTGTTTATCGAAACGTTGCCGGTAACGTTTTCATTTGGTCGAGATTGCAGTAGTTAAGTTATTCTATTTATCATTGTTACAGAATTATAAATCGCTGCGGCGCGAAAATTATGAGAAGCGAAATTTCTGGACTACGCTATTTGGTGTGGATAATCATTACGCGATAACTTAAAAACTATTCGGATAACTTAACTAACAGTAGATGAACTTAAAGCGATCAATTATTAATGGAAGCTTAGCACGTGCAAAACACGTTATTGAACATTTTGGATTAAAACTTCCTCCTTTTGGTTATTGGAATGTAGCAGATTGGGATAAAGCTGGAGTTGAATACGATGAAATCAGAAATTGTTTGCTGGGATGGGATGTTACGGATTTCGGAAGTAAGGATTTCCATAAAATTGGCCGTACATTATTTACACTACGGAATGGCAGAAAGGGAATTGCAGGCTACCCAAAGGAGTACGCGGAGAAGCTACTGATCGACCCCGAAGGGCAACGGGCGCCAGCACATTATCACTTATCTAAACGAGAAGACCTGATCTGTGTAGCCGGGGGAAATATTTTGGTGCAATTACGGAAAGCTGACAGAGAAGGCAACGCGTCCTCCGAAGCGTTTACCATACAGGTGGATGGTTGTGAGAGACGGTTGCAGGCCGGTGACATCATCCGCTTGAAGCCGGGGATGAGTGTGTGCGTTCCCCCGCGCACCATCCATCAATTCTGGGGCGAGGAGGGAACCGGCTACCAGGTAGATGGAGTGGGATATACACTGAGCAGCGAGGTATCAAGTGTTTGTGACGACTATAACGACAATGTTTTCTTAGTGGATTATGCTGTTCGGTTTCCGGAAATAGAAGAAGATGAACCCAAAGATTGCTATTTATGTCATGAATACCCTAAAGCAACTTCTTATGAAACGAAGTAATCAATTTCAAGCATTGCTGACCGTTGTTTTGTTTTTGTTACTCGGTAACGTGTCAGCCCAGCAGACAGATTGGCGTAACATCCGTTCCGGGTGGGTCATTCCGGATGAAAGTTACAGCGACCAACCCTATGTTATTAAAACGGATGATGGCGCCTGGCTCTGTGTACTTACTACCGCGCTGGGGCATGAAGGTTCGTCGGGGCAACACCTCATTACCCAGCGTAGTTTAGACAACGGAAAAACATGGGAAGACCGGATTGCTGTTGAGCCGTCCGATGGGCCCGAAGCTTCTTATGCGGTATTATTAAAGGCCCCTAGCGGGCGCATATTTGTATTCTATAACCACAATACCGACAATACCAGGTGGGTTAAGGGAGATAATCCGCCTTACAGGGACGGTAAGGTAACGCGTGTTGACAGCCAGGGACACTTTGTCTTTAAATATTCGGACGACCATGGCAAGACATGGTCCGCAGCCCGCTATGATATTCCCATGCGCGCATTCGAGATCGATAAAAACAATCCCTACGGTGGTTCAATCAAGTTCTTCTGGAATGTGGGTAAGGCTTTTACACATAAAGATAAAGCATATGTGCCCGTGCACAAGGTAGGTGGATTTGGGGAGGGATTTTTTACATCAAGCGAGGGAGCCCTGCTGTGCAGCGGTAATCTGTTGACCTTGGCCGACCCCGCAGCGGCCACATGGGAAACCCTCCCCGATGGTGAAATCGGTTTGCGGGCGCCTTCTGACGTTGGGGGGCCGATTGCCGAGGAACAGAGTTTCGTGGTATTGAGCGACGGGAGTTTCTTTTGTGTATATCGTACAATTGACGGCTATCCGGTTTATACCTACAGCCGCGACGGAGGACATACCTGGGACCCGCCGCAATATATGCGCTATGCCGATGGGCGATTGATGAAACATCCCCGTGCAGCTAATTTTGTATGGAAATGTGAGAATGGTAGGTATTTATATTGGTTTCATAACCACGGCGGCCGGTTTATCAGGGAACACCCGCAACGGCGTAGCATAGCTTACAACGATCGCAATCCGGTATGGCTGTCGGGCGGCATAGAAAAAGACTCACCCGAAGGTAAAATCATTGAATGGAGTCAACCGGAGATTCTTTTTTACGATAACGACCCGCTGATACGGATGAGCTATCCCGATCTGATTGAAGAAGCAGGGAAGTACTATGTAACGGAAACCCAGAAAGATATTGCAAGAACCCATTTAGTCGACACGCGTTTATTGGAGCATCTGTGGGAGCAACAGGAAAATATCACAAAAACCACCCGCGGTGTGCTGTATCATTGGGAAAGTCAACGTTCCAAACCGGGAGATGTCGTGGAAGTGACCTGGGGCGGCTTTCCGGAATTTTACAAGCGAGACCTGACAAAAATTGACCATGGCGGAAAGCGAACCAACGGGGGCTTTTCGATTGATATTGCTTTTCATGTTCCATCACAGAAGGGGAACGTAAAGTTACTAGACGCGATGGATGAACAGGGGAGGGGATGGCAGATCACGATCAATGATGAACAATGCCTTGAAATCGCGTTTAACGACGGTCAGACCCGCGCCATATGGGCATGTGATAAAGGTCAGCTTCGGGCAGGTGCCGATTGTTACGCGAGCATTATCGTAGATGGGGGACCAAACGTTATCTCTTTCGTCGTAAACGGATTGCTGAATGACGGCGGCGACAGCCGTCAGTTCGGATGGGGGAGGTTCAGCCCATACATAAAGTCAGCTAATGGTAATCCGGCAATATCAGTCGATAACAATGTCAGGGAGTTTACACTTTATGATCGCGCTTTGCGGACCTCGGAAGCAGTTGGTAATTACCGGGCGCCTAAAAATTAAATGGTAACGAATATGCACAGGTTCCGTAAGCTTCTACTGTTATTTTCCGTGGCGTTGACTTTTTGTGCGGGTTTGGTGTTTTGGTTGCGCAAGGATACATCAACTGGACCTATTCTGCTGTTGGTAGGTTTGGTGTTAACAGCACTCGCTTTCCTTCGATTTAAATCGCTCAGGGGTTTTTCTTACACGGTTTGGATACTGGTTGCTGTCGCAGCGGCCATGTTCTATCCCCATCTCTTCCACCGTATTGGCAGTTTTGAACTAAAGAATGTGATTGTTCCGTTCGTGCAAGTCACGATGTTTGGAATGGGCGCCCATATGAGTTTCAGCGATTTCAAGGGGGTGGTCATGATGCCGAAAGGAGTGATTATAGGCGTTTGCTGCCACTTCCTTGTCATGCCGCTGGTGGCATACGGTCTCTCCCATATCTTTCCGTTTCCAGCAGAAATTGCCGGTGGTGTCATCCTGATCGGATGTGTTTCGAGTGCAATGGCTTCAAATGTTATGTCTTATCTTTCCGGTGCCAATTTGGCACTTGCAATCACCGTTGGCGCTGTATCAACGATTGTGTCTCCATTTGTTACACCGTTTCTGATGCTGTGGCTGGGCGGTCAGTATGTTGAAATAAATACCATTCATATGATGATCGATATTATCAATATGATCATCATTCCCGTGGTAGCGGGATTTATATTCAACCTTTTTTATGAAGCCTCTGCATCGAGGGGCCAAATGGTAGTACAACTTGTTTCGTATGCCCTCATTATGTTGATTACCAATAGTGTGTTGACAGTCATAACGAAAGGTTCACTGCTTGATTTTGTTTACGCGACACTTTCCTCTTTTTTCTGGTTTTATCTGTTACCAATGTTGGGTGCCATCTTTTTCCGGAAGGTTAAGGACACCGTTTCCCGGCAGCAGTTGGAAGGAGGCTTATCGTTTGCTGCGATGTTGGGAATTGTGGTGAATACCGTCGTTATCACTGCTTCCGGCCGTGATAACCTGCTGGAGGTAGGCGGACTGCTTATCATCACCTGTTTGCTCCATAACGTCGCCGGATTAAGTTTAGGCTATTTTCTGGCCAGATTGTTCGGTTTGCCCGAAAAAGATCGCCGCACCATAGCCTTCGAAGTGGGAATGCAGAATGGAGGAGTAGCCACAGGATTAGCCCTCCAGATGGGCAAGGTTGCTACATTGGGTTTAGCGTCTACGATTTTCGGGCCGCTACAGAATATTACTGGATCCGCATTGGCGAACTGGTTCAAAAAGAAGGACCACCGCGGGGAAGCAAAGAGCCCCCCCGGTATAGAGACAGTTCGTCAAGCTGTATAAACCGTTTTGCTACGAGTAAGACGTGGATTTCTGACTTGCGTCTGCGATATCAGAATAATATCTCGGTGATTTATGTCAGTTGACAACTGTTGAAAAATCGAGGAAATCGACGGAACAAATTGTCGTCAGGGACGATCCGTTTGGAATTAACTAACCAATAGAGAACATGAAAATTAGACTACAAAAAAAGGACGTAAGACGAGTGGGACTATTGCTCGCCATGCTGTTAGGTGTCATAAGCAACCCTCTTCATGCGCAACAGACCGTTACGGGTACAATCTTCGATCAGGATGATCGGCCCCTGCAGGGCGTGAATGTTCGTGTTATCGGAAAAAATCAAAGTACGGCTACCGCTGCTGACGGGCAGTTTGCGTTGGATAATGTGGACGCAGAGGCTACCCTTACTGTTTCCTACTTAGGATACCGGACACAGGAGGTTGCATTACAAGGACGGACGAATATCTCGGTGATATTGCAATCCGACGCCGAATTGTTGGACGAAGTCGTGGTGATGGGCTACGAATCCAGAAGCAGGCAGTCATTGACCGGTAGCGTGGTCAATGTGAATACAACGGAGTTGAAAAAAATGAATCCGGTGAATAACATTACCAATGCCTTGCAAGGCATGATTCCGGGGGTAGTGGCAAATAGTGGGAATTTGCCAACTTCCGGTGCAGATATCCAGATTCGCGGAATCGGTACAATCAATAATACATCGCCGTTAATTATTGTAGACGGGGTACCCTCAGGAATCGGGCAACTGAATCCGGCTGAGATTGAATCCATGTCCGTTTTGAAAGACGCAGCATCTACTGCCATATACGGTGCCCGCGGTGCAAATGGGGTCATTGTGGTAACCACCCTCAAAGGAAAACGAAATCAGGCTCCCAAGGTGGCTGTAAACGCACGGACAAGTATCAGCGGGCTACCCCCGCAATACGATATGCTCAATCCAACCGAATTTGGTGAAATGCTTTGGATGTCATTTAGAAACGCGGGAATACAGCCGAACCATCCTCTCTATGGGAATGGAGAAAATCCCGTTATTCCAAAATACATTTATCCAGCGGTAACAAACGACATCGATCTAAGCAAATACCATGCGTACGATTATCAGATTGTAGAATCTACTCCGGAAGGTACAAATTGGTTTGACCACGTTTACCAAAGGTCGGTAAAGCAAGATTATGATGTAGCGATAAATGGCGGTACCAACAATCTGTTGTATAGTTTTGTGCTTGGCTATACCGATAATACCGGTTCGGTTAAGCAATCGGGCTACGATCGGTTCAATTTCCGAACCAATTTATCGGTTAACTTGACCGACTGGTTGGAAATTGGTGAAAATCTAGGAATTAGGTCTCAGAATATTTATGGGCGGCAATCGGATGGTGGCGAAGGAAGTACAATCGGGATGACGTTACTGATGCCGCGTCTGAGTCCGGTATACGATATCATGGGCAACTGGGCCCCCGTGACGAAGCTGATCGGATTTTCATCCAATCGCAGCGAACCTTCTGAAATTTGGAGACAAAGTGATTATACCCAGAAACACCTCGCTATTGACGGGAACGTATTTGTGAATATCAACGTTCTGAAGAACTTGACTGCAAAATCCGTGGTGGGAATAAACACCGGCAACGGCAACAATAACTATCCAACGGAGGCAAACCCATGGAATTACGCGGGGACAACGCTGGACAAGCTTACTGTTTCTTCCAGCAATAACCGGAGCTGGAATTGGGTAAATACACTAAACTACCGGCAGGACATCCAGGATCATACGTTTGATGTTTTGCTAGGCTTTGAAACCGGCGCAAGCAGGTCTGAGGATATGGAAGCCGCGCGGGAAAAATATTTTCTACAAACTCCGGAGTATTTTGTGCTCAGCGCTGGTGAAGGGACCCAAACCAATAGTGGCGGTTATTCAGAAAGCTCGTACGCATCCTACTTCGGACGGTTGCATTACAATTTTAACAATCGCTATTTTTTTGATGGCGTGCTAAGACGGGATGGTTCGTCTGTTTTCGCAGAAAACAACAGATGGGGGACATTTCCATCGATCGCTGGGGCTTGGGTTGTTTCCGAAGAACAGTTTATGAATGGGATCAACTGGTTAAACTTTTTAAAGCTCCGCGCCAGTTGGGGGCAATCAGGAAATAACCGTATAGGCACCTATAATGGGTTCTCTACGTTCCAAACCAATATCAACTTTTCATACTATCCGATTGATGGGTCAAGCAACAATCCACAGTCGGGCTTCGAAACCAGAGGTTTTGGTAACCGCGACGCCAAATGGGAAACTACTACAACGATTAATCTCGGGTTGGATGCCAACTTCCTTGAAAATTTCTCCCTGGGGTTAGACCTGTGGACGAAGCAGACAACCGATATGTTGTATCCGAAAGCAATTCCTGCGGTTTATGGCTATGCTGCCGCGCCTTCGGTAAACATCGGCGACATGTTAAACCGGGGTATTGACCTGTCGGTCGGCTATAAGGGAGTGGCGTTGAACAATGATCTTTCTTTTGACGTGAATTTGGTGGCGTCAACCTATAAAAATGAAATACTTAGGTTATCAGACGCTGTTGATGAGGTCAGGTATGGGACTATCTTCCGGGATCAATATTATACGTTTGCAAAAAAGGGCACAGCGTTTCCTGAGTTTTATGGCTATCAAGTGTTAGGAATCTTCCAAACCAGCGCCGAAGCCGATGCGTATGCTCCCAATGAATTGGATCCTTCCTATAACAAACCGGGCCACTTTAAGTTTGCAGATGTCAATGGTGATGGGGTAATAAATTCGGACGACCGAACATCTATTGGTAATCCACACCCCGATTTGACGCTGGGGTTAAACCTAATGCTACGGTATAAAAATTTTGATCTTCTCGCATCCATCTACTCCAGTATCGGCAATGATGCAATGAATTTAGATAGACGGATCATGGACTTCAACTATATGGATTTCTGGAGAGGAACGCGGCGGTTGTACGAATCTTGGGGCAGTCCACATCTTTCGGACAATGCCAACGCAAAAATGCCTATCGCCGAAATAAACGACCAGGTGAGCCAACTACCTTCTTCGTATTATGTGGAAGATGCGTCCTATGTACGGGTCAGGAATCTCCAGTTAGGTTATAACATTTCAGGCGATTGGTTTAAAAACATCGGGGTAGAGAATTTGCGCATATATGTGGTCGGATCGAATCTCTTTACCTTCACTTCATACGAAGGATTGGATCCTGCGTTTTATAATTCAGGTATAAACCTCGGTATTGATGGAGGTAGATGGCCTACGGTCAAATCTTACATTGTCGGAGTGAACATAAATTTCTAGTTTGTTACCCCCTAAATTTTTGATGATATGAAAAAAATACTAAAAAATAGCAGTGGTAAAACCTCACTGGTATTACTGCTGGTCGTGGGATTATCGTTGTCATGTAGCGAGGATTTTTTATATAAAAAGCCAACCGGCGTGGTATCGCTTGAAGATCTGTACACAAAAGAGGGTGTCGACCTGCTGCTAACGGCCAGTTATTCGTTAATCAAAGGCGCCGCCATCAAATCGGGGTGGCCCGCCGAAGCGTATTCGGCCTCCATTACCAACTGGGTCTGGGATCTTGCGTCGGACGACGCGTATAAAGGGTCTACCTTATCGGATCTCGCAGACGGCGGAGAGATCGAACGTTTTGTGGCTTTACCGAATAATGCACACATCATCAATAAGTGGGTTGTCATGTACGATGGTGTATCAAGGTCTAACGATTGCATCAACGCAATTTTGAATGCCAAGGACATGACTGATCAGGAAAGAAGCGAGGCAATGGGGCAGGCAAAATTTTTACGGGCGCTCTTTCATTTTAGAGTGCAGCAAATGCATTATCAGGTGCCGTTTATATCGCATGAGGAAAGTAATCCCGGGTCAGTTCCCAATGATCATCCGATTTGGCCGGAAATCGAAGCCGACTTGACCGAAGCAATTTCGTTATTACCTGAAAGATTCCCTAGCGAACCGGGACGAGCAACAAAATACGCCGCGCTGGCATTGAAATCTTATGTGTTACTCCATCAAGGAAAATATACTGACGCCAGTCCATTACTTGACGAAATTATAAACAGCGGCATATACAGCTTGGCACCTCATTTTTTTGATAATTTTGATTACGACCACCGAAACAATTCGGAGTCCATCTTTGAAATACAACGTGCGGTCAACGACGGTACGGCGCAAGGTTTCAACGGGACTCCCGATATTTGGACTACAAATCCGCCTACTACTTCCGGGCTCCCCGTTTGCTGCGGTATGTACCAACCCTCAATGGACTTGGTGAATGCGTTTAAGGTAGATGGAAACGGATTGCCATTATTGGGATATGAGGGGCCCAGGTATGACGAGTCTAACTTAAAAAATGATATGGGCTTGGGTCCCAATGATGAATTTATCCCACCTACCGATTTGCTGGATCCCCGCCTGGACTGGACCGTTGCCAGACGTGGAATTCCGTTTTTGGATTGGGGGATATGCACAGGGTGGGCACGCGACCAGATAAATGGAGGCCCCTTTGAACTGAAAAAGAGGATGTATCCTAAGTCACTCGAAGGGATTGCATCCCATACCTCTTTTGCAAGGTCCACGGCGCTGAACACCCGGTTTATTCGATATGCGCATGTCTTGCTTTGGCGGGCAGAATGTGCAGTTGAAGCAAACGACCTTGAACGGGCACGGAACCTGGTCAATCAGGTAAGGGAACGTTCATCCGACGACTTCGTTATGGGAAGAACGTTGTCTTACACGTTTCCTAACGCCCCTGGATCGGAAGGTGCCGAGGTGGACTGGGATCAGCCAGCTGCTAATTATCTTTTGGGAACGTATGACAGCTTTCCTGATCAGCAATATGCAAGGGATGCCGTTCGTATGGAACTTCGGCTTGAAACGGCAATGGAAGGAAATCGTTTCTTTGATCTGCGGAGGTGGGAAATCCTGGATGAGGTTATTCCGGTCTTTATCGAAAAGGATGCTAACTTCCGGTCTTTCATGCAGGGAGCCGTATTTAATGCTGAAAAACATGACTATTGGCCATTGCCGGAAAGCCAACTAGACATTCAAGCAGGTGTTTTACAGCAGGATCCCGCTTGGTAGTTGTTTTTAATAGGTGTAATACCATGGATGACATGAATAATCGTTTGAATAGCGCCACCGTAGGCGGCCACAGATATCCAGCGTGTTTATTGCTGACGTCTTTATTCATTATAATAACTTCCTGCACAGGCGGGACAGGCGGTGAAAAGGAAACTTCACAGGAATCCGATCTGAAGCCGCTCTTCAGTCGGCAGGAACTGATCGATATGAATTATCCATTCGGCCGATACGGAAAAGATGTGCCGTTGGGCGATCCGGATGTAGAATGGAAAAGAAGTAATCCCGACATTCTGGTGTACGTACCTACCGGCTCGGGTATTTATAACGGTGACAACGAACATTTTCTTGTTTTTAAAGCTCCCAAAAGCGAGGAACTATTGGCACTATGGACGCAAAGTTCGGTAGAAGGTAGCGGAAATAACCACCTGGTGTTGGCACGTAGCGCCGATGCCGTCAATTGGTCGGCCCCAGCATATTTGGTAGGTGCCAACTATGGCCGGAGTGAGCTGCAGGCGAGCTGGGGGTTTCCCGTTGTATCAAAAAGTGGTCGGATTTATATTTTTTACACAAAGGAAGTCGAGCCCTATGATAACAATCGCCAGGGCAGCGGTACAATGGGATGTATTTTTTCGGATGATAATGGCGTTACCTGGACACCGCCTGAAGAAATCCCTATGCCACGGTCCAAGTACGATAACCCCGATACCACTTACCCCAAAAACTGGATTGTGTGGCAGCGTCCTACCAAAGACAGCGAAGATAAGTGGATAGCCGGGTACACGTTGATCACATCCAACACCGTGATGAAAGATGAACCGAATTGGGTGAATGCCGATTCCCGGTGTTATTTTATGCGATTCATGAATCTGGATGAAGATCCCTTTCCCAATGAACTGGAAATCGACTGGTATCCGGAAAACGACCTCGGCCTGGAGGTGCAAAACCCGGTATATCCACATCTTTCGGTAGCTCAGGAGCCGGCTGTGGTCCTCTTGCCTGATGGGCGGCTGTTTACGATTATGCGGAATATGACGGGGTTTATTTACTATGCCGTTTCTTCCGACCAGGGGAAGACTTGGACAGACCCGGAAATGCTCAGGTATTCGGACGATGGACCGGGGATTGAACACCCCATGTCGCCTTGTCCAATTTATAGGCTAACTAATGGGAAATTTGTGCTGTTTTTTCACAATAACACGGGCGAGCGGCTGGGATACGACCAAGCGGCCAAGCATTGGGATATTAATGTGGCTAATGTGGTAAGGAATCCAACTTATTATGCGGTCGGTGAATTTAACGCAATGGCAAAACAACCCATATGGTTTGGAGATCCCGTCGAAATATTAAATACAGGTGACGTTGCTGTACCACCGAAAATGACCGCGGAGATAGGAACATACCCCAGCGTGACGGAATTCGGTGGCAAAACAATCCTTTGGTATCCCGACCGGAAGCGATATCTTCTTGGGAAATACCTTGAGCTAGGTGATGAATGATGAATTCGGTAGCTGAGGTCTACGCTTTTGGGTTACTTGTTATATCCTTATACATTTTATTCAGTTAAATCTTAGTCTTATGATCCGCTTGTTGATGTTATTCGCATTCGTAACGGTGCTCTTACCGTCAGCCCTACAATCGCAAACCATTGAGATAACCAACACCGATGCCAGGTACATTGGTAATGGAAGTGAACTGCCCAGTGAGCATTATGCCGATCAGCCCTATGTAATAGTTTGTGATGACGGGAGTTGGGTATGCACAATGACCACGTCTTCCGGAGTAGAATCTGCGTACATGAATCACATTGTCTCTACAAAAAGCTATGACCAAGGAAAAACTTGGAGTCGACTTACCGATGTAGAGCCTTCCGGAGTTCCCCAGTCGTCTTGGGCTGTTCCGCTAAAAGTCCCCAGCGGCCGAATCTATGTGTTCTACAATTTCAATCGGGATCGTCATCCCGGGCTTGCTGGAGTGATGAGCGGACCGTTTGCGTTTCGGTACTCAGATGATCACGGAAAATCGTGGTCAACTGAGCGATATGAAGTCCCCATGCGGAAAACCAAAATCGATTACGATAATTTCTCGAATGGATCGTATCAATTTTTCTGGAGCGTCGCCAAACCGGTCGTCACTGACAAAGCTGCATATATTACTTATTCAAAATTGCTTGTCGATAATCCCGAAGCTAAGGGGTTTCACCGAAGGGCAGAGGGGTTTATTCTCAAAAGCTCGAATCTATTAACGGAGAGCGATCCCGAGAAGATCCGTTGGGATTTACTGCCAGAAGGAGAGATAGGAATTAACAATCCCCAATTCGGTGACGTGCAGGAGGAACACCACACCGTTGTGATGGAAGACGGCAGTCTGTATGTGGTGTACCGTACCGTAGAGGGCCATATGGCTTATTCCATAAGCAGGGATGATGGGCGGAATTTTTCGCTTCCCCAGCAACTGACGTATGCTTCCGGTGGGGTGATGGGCAATCCGCGAGCCTGCCCACGGATACATCGTACCCGCGACGGAAAATACCTGCTTTGGTATCACAATAACTTTAGAACCCGTACCTACCAAGGCAGGAATCCAGTATGGTTGTCTGGCGGAGTTGAAAAAGATGGAGAAATAGCATGGTCACAGCCCGAAATCGTACTTTACGACATGGATCCCGAGGCTTTCGGAATGAGCTATCCCGATTTTGTTGAACAAGACGGCAAGCTATGGATCGTGGAAACACAAAAGAATTATGCGCGGGTCCACGAAGTGAGTCAGGATTTGCTGGACGGAATGTGGTCGCAGTTTTTGGAAAACAAGGGGCGTATTGTAAAAGAGGGGTTGGTTATGGAGAGCAACGATAACATGCTGAAAGCAGGAAGCATCAACTTTCCCACACTGCCAAATTTGATGACCGGTGGTGGCTTTACGCTAGCGTTGTGGTTTACGGCGAAGGACTTGGAGCCTGAACAAACGCTATTGAGTACGTTTGGTTCCAAACATAAGGGATTGGAAGTTTCGCTAGCTGAAAACCGTGCGATCCAAATCAAAATCCACGATGGCGAAATGAGGGATGCGGACGGCCCGTATCGCGAAGGTCAGGTTTTCGTGTCCGATACGGATGTTCTCTCCCCGGGTACACTCCACCACGTTGTATTTGTGGTAGATGGAGCATCTGGCATCGCGTCTATTATTGTTGATGGTATGTTGAGCGACGGCTCGTTAGGTACACGGCCCTATGGCTGGGGTCGCATATACACGTTCATGGGAGATCTCAATGACACCTACACCTGCAAGGGCAATCCTGATTTTAACGGGCAACTGCGGCATATCAGAGTGTATAATAGGTACCTAACTACGTCTGAAGTTATAGCGAATTATCAGGCTGGATTATAAGAAATGTAGACGAATATGGAAAGCTGGAAATCAGATAATGAACTGTTCAAGCTGATACGAGCTGAATTGTTCACGGCTGTTGTGGGCGATATTATGGATAAAATGGGCTACTTATGCCAATTTTTGCCGCCCCAAATTCAACCGTTGCGCGGTGACATGTTGGTCGCAGGGCGGGCGATGACCGTTCTTGAAGCGGATAGTTTTGGTGATTCATCAGCAAGCACGAAGAATGCGGTTCTGCAGCAGCATTTCGGTCTGATGCTTGATGCGCTGGATGACCTGAAGGAAAATGAAATTTATGTATGTACGGGCTCCTCTCCGTCATACGCGGTATGGGGGGAGTTGATGAGTGTAAGGGCGATGAAGCTCGGGGCGGTGGGTGCCATTGTCAATGGCTACTCTCGGGATACCGATAAAATATTGGAATTAGGGTTCCCTACGTTTTCCTTAGGTAGGTATGCCCAAGACCAGGCACCCCGTGGAAAGGTTATCGATTTTAGGGTGCCGATAAAGATAGGTGAGGTCAGCATTTACCCAGATGATATCTTAATCGGGGATATCGACGGCGTTTGCGTGGTTCCGCAGGTAGCAGAAAGCGAGGTAATCCGAGGAGCATTGGAAAAAGTCCGTGGAGAAAGGGCGGTAAAAGATGCCATGCTGGACGGGATGAGTGCGAAAGCGGCTTTTGGTAAGTTCGGAATCATGTAACCGGGTAGTGGTATGAAAATAACCGAAGTTAAAGTCTGGTTGGTGGAAGGCATCAAGTACAATTGGACACTGATAAAAATTTATACGGATAGCGGCTATACCGGTGTAGGCGAGGCTACCAACTGGCCGGGGAGCCCAATTGTATACCATGCCGCTAAGCACGTCGGTGAACGCGTTGTAGGCCTTGATCCCATGCGCACCGATTTTATTTGGACGAAGCTATACCGCGATCTGAACTGGGTAGGTCCTTATGGCGCAAGTATGTGTGCAATTAGTGGCATTGACATGGCACTACTTGATCTAAAAGGAAAGGTACTAGGCGTACCCTGTTATGAACTTTTGGGTGGGTGCTTTCGTAAAGAAATACAACTTTACGCTAATTATTGGTTCATAGCGGGTGGCCACAATGAAATCGACTACGCAAGCCAGGCGGCAGCCGTAAAAAAGGCGGGTTTTACGGGGTTGAAATTCGATCCCTTCGCACATACCTCTTATTTGTATGATACGGATCTTTCTACCAATCTCAGTTTAACGGCCTCGCAGCAAAACCGGGCATATACCATCAGTAAGTCGGTTAGGGATGCCGTAGGTCCGGATGTCGATATCATGATTGAAACACATGCCATGCTCAATATCCGGACGGCCATAAAAATGGCGCAATTGCTGGCCCCGCTTGATATCGCGTGGTATGAAGAACCCGTCGGCCCTGAAAATGTAGCGGCGTTGAGGGCGGTACGTGACCGACTTCCCGGCAATATGGCCATTTGCGTGGGCGAACGATTGTATACGCGCTTCGGGATACGTGAAGTCCTCGAAAAACAATTGGTAGAAGTAGTGATGCCAGATATTACCCGATGCGGAGGGCCATCCGAATTAAAACGTATAGCGACGTTGGCTGAAACGTACAACGTGCTGATTGCGCCGCATAATCCAAACGGTCCGCTATCCACCTTGGCAAGTGCGCACGTATGTGCCAGTATCCCCAATTTTTTTCGTCAAGAATTTATGTTTAACGACGTTCCTTGGCGGGATACCGTCATTGATTATCCCCTGTCACATATGATATCCGAGGGTCATTTGAAACTGTCAGAACGGCCCGGACTTGGGGTCGATTTAGTGGAAGATGAAATGGAGAAGCATCCCGGGATTCTCGAAGAAAAGGAAGGGTTTTATGTGTAAGATATCCGGACGAGGAGAAATCATTGAAAGCGTGTAAAAAGAACAATGAATCAAAAACAAAAGGTGTTGATCACCAGGCGCGTGCCCCACGAATGGCTGTCGGTACTTGATGATATTGCCGAAGTAACCATTTGGGACGGGAAAAATGCATCCTTGATGCCCAGGGACATGTTGATGGATTTAATTGGCAATTACAATGCGGTGATTAATTTCACCGATATAAAAACAGATGAGGAATTCATTCATCAAGCCCGACAACTAAAAATTATTGCTAACGTATCCATTGGACATGACAACCTGAATTTGCCACTTCTTACCGAAAAGGGTATTTGGGCAACGAATACGCCGGGCTTTTTTACGTATCCAACCGCCGAATATGCATTTGTGGGCATGATGATCATCCTAAGAAAGATGTTGGAAGCCGACAGTTTCGTCAGGAATGGTGATTGGCACGGCTTTGAACCGGGCAGATGGGATGGCGTTAGTCTGCATGAATGCAGCGTGGGAATAATCGGTCTCGGAAGCATTGGAAGCCAGCTAAAGAAGCTTGTAAAGGCCATAGGCGCTGATGTGGTATATTATACAAGAAAAAAAAGCAACGAGAAGGATTATCGGCCATTGGACGAATTACTGAGGAGTTCGGACATTATCTCGCTACACGTTCCACTTAATTCTTCCACGAAAAAAATGGTAGACGCCAATTTTATCTCGAAAATGAAAGATGGGGCCATATTAGTGAATACCTCGCGGGGCGGTATTTTGGATTTAAATGATTGCATTGCGGCGCTAAAAACCGGGAAGCTCGGAGGAGCGGTGCTGGATGTTTTCGAGGATGAACCGCATGTGCCTGCACCGCTAAGAGCGATGAAGAATGTATTGTTAACACCCCATATGGCTGGTGGCACGCACACGGTAAGGGAGTTGAGTGTCAGTGCGGCTGCAAGGAATGTTGCAGATGCGTTGAGTGGTAAAAAGCCCCAGCATGCACTTAACAGCATTTAGATTCAACTTAGATTCAACCTAATCGATTTCGCTAAGACCCCATCTTGATAAAATCATTGACAACACCGTTAAGAATCATCATAACGGGTGGCCCCCCGTCTGCTACCTTTGCTTCGTAACTTTTTAAATCTAATAGTATGATCAGCGTTAAATGTATTTTAGACAGGGCGCTGTGCGATTCGCGGTTAAAACGGATCGTACATGTGATTCTTGTGCTGGCCTCTGTGGGATGGGCGGGGGGAGTAGGGGCCTACGCCGCCTCAGTCCAGCAGCGAACGGTAATCGGCACAGTTGTGGATGCAGACGGACAATCGTTGGAGGGGGTAACTGTAGCTGTGAAAGGAACTGAAACAGCAACACAAACGGATGCTTCTGGCCGGTTTTCGCTGCGCGCAGAAGCCAGTGCCGTACTGGTGTTTACCTCAGTAGGATTCCTCACACAGGAGGTGGTAGTTAGTTCATCGGATGTATACCGTGTAACACTTGAGAGCGACCGCGAAGATCTGGATGAGGTTGTCGTGGTGGGATATGGCAGCCAACGGAAAATCAACCTGACGGGTTCAGTGGCGAGCGTCCCGTCCGATGTATTGCTGAAACGACCGACACCCAATGTGAGCAATATGTTGCAGGGACGGGTAGCAGGGTTACAGGTAACACAAGGTACGGGGCAGCCGGGTAGGGAAAATACTTCGCTTAGCGTCCGTGGTCAGGGTTCATACGGTGCTTCGTCGGCGCCAATGGTGCTGATTGATGGTGTATTGGGCAACCTGGCAGCTGTAGCTCCTGAAGATGTCGCCTCCATCAGTGTGTTAAAAGACGCAGCGTCGGCGGCTATCTACGGTGCGCGAGCGGCGAACGGGGTCATCCTTGTCACTACAAAGCGCGGTTCTTCCGGTGCACCCAGTATTACGTATTCCAACAATTTTGCCATGCATGAAGCGACCCGGCTGCCGGATTTGATCTGGAACTCCGCCGAAACGATGGAACTCTGGAATAGTGCGGTGGCATTTAGTGGCAGCGGCTATGCAACTTTTACGGAAGAAGAGATTGCTGCCTACCGAAACGGTTCGGATCCGCAATATCCGAATTACAACTGGGTAGACAATACGTTCAAGAAAGCTTTTGTCCACAACCATCACGTGGCAATAAGTGGTGGCGGTGAACGTTCTACGTACCAATTGTCTTTGGGATACTTAAATCAGGATGGAGTACTGCCCGGTCACGACCATCAGCGGTATACAGGAATGATCAGTGTCAATACCGACATTAGGGACTGGATCAGCGTGGGCTCCAACATTGCGCTTGCGCAACGCGACCTTCGGGCTCCCTCGTTTGAAAACGATGAATATGTGCTGATGATCTATTCGCAGACGGGCCTTTCCCGTCCCTATCTACCTGATGGCAGCGGTCGGTATTCGGCAAGGGCCTACGAAAAAGTATGGCAGAACCGTAATCCCATGGCTATCGCTAACGAAGGGGGACGCAACCGCACGGACTACAATATCCGGGCACAGGCTTATGTAGACGTTAAGCCGTTGCCCGGCTTAACCTGGAGTACCAAGGTGGCTGTAAACCTTGACGAAGTTCACGATAAACTGCGTGCATACGATATCGATGCCTATTATTATCAGAAGGTGAACGCAAACGATGTGGATTATACCTATGCCGGAAACCTATGGCCCATCATCGACAATGGCCTCAATCAAGATAATTATCGAACCAATTTGTACACATTATTCTCTACCGTGCAGTATGATAAAACGATGGGTAGCCATGATTTTTCTGTATTGGGCGGATATAGCCAGGAATATCAGAAATACAGTCAATTGGGCGGTTCACGGATCGGCATCCCGTCGCCCATATTGAATGAGTTAAATGCAGGTACGCCGCAAGGACAGTCTACCCGCGGTACAGCCAACGAATGGGCAATCCAATCGTTGTTTGGTCGGGTGAACTACAGTTATGAAGGAAAGTACCTGTTGGAGGCGAACCTGCGCTACGATGGTACCTCACGAATATATAGTGATAACCGCTGGGGCTTGTTTCCGTCGGTTTCCGCCGGATGGCGGCTCTCTCAGGAGAATTTCATGCAATCACTGGATTGGCTTGACGACCTGAAAATCCGGTTGTCGTATGGGAAATTGGGTAACCAAGAGATCAATAACTACCCCTATCAGGACATTCTCTCGCAGGCTAACTATGCGTTCGGATCGAGTCTCACACCGGGCGCTTATGTAACCCGGCTAACGGATAAGAATTTGGTCTGGGAATCTACCGAGGTATTCAACATCGGTTTAGATTACAGCATGCTCAACGACCTGTTTGGCTTCTCACTGGATGTGTATCGTAAGAATACAACGGACATCCTCTATACGCAGCCTGTACCCGCCAGCGTGGGGTTGGATGCACCTACCGTCAACTTCGGGGCGATGCAGAATAAAGGTATTGACCTCGAATTGCGCCATCGCCATCATATCGGTGAGGTCAACTATCGGATAAGCGGAATATTCAATACCTATCGCAACGAAGTAACCCGGTTGCTGTCGCCAGCTATCGGCACCTATACGCTGTCCCGCGAGGGTGAGCCTTGGAATTCGTTTTACATGCTTGAATGGATCGGGGTATTTCAATCGGACGAGGAAATTGCCAATTCGCCTACGCAGCCGTTTAATCCCAAGCCGGGTGATCTGAAATTCAAGGATCAGGACGGTAATGGCTCTGTGGGACCTGAAGATCGTATTATCGTAGACGGAGCCCACCCGAAGTTTGCGTATTCTTTCGGTCTTGACGTAGAATACCGGCAGTTTGACCTGACTGCTTTTTTTCAGGGGGTAGAAGGCCGTAAGCTGTATGTAAATCAATTTGGTAGCGAACCGTTTTACCAAGCCGGGGCTCCGCCCGCAAAATGGCGTAACGCCTGGACGCAGGAAAATCCAACCAATGAACTGCCGCACATTTACGTAGGAGGAAACAGCGAGTATAGTCCGGTTAATGGCAATGCATCCACCTTTTTCCTACAGGATGCCTCATACTTTCGGCTCAAAAACGTTCAGATCGGCTACAATTTCCCCACTGCCCGTGTCAGCAAAATCGGGCTTGCGGGGCTGCGGCTGTTCGTTGCAGGCGACAACCTGCTGACCGCTACGAAATACGACGGGGCGGATCCCGAACGTGCAAGTAACGGACGCTATGCGCAATACCCGCAAGTACGGATATTTTCTGCCGGACTGAATGTTAAACTCTAAAATGCGATCAACGATGAAAACGAATAAATTATATACGGTTCTGGTGGGCGCACTGGTCACGATAGGGAGTATCTCATGCTCGGATTTCCTGGACCGCGCACCTTTAGACCAGATGTCAAGTGAAACATTCTGGCAATCGGAAGTCGATGTGGAAATGGCCCTAACCGGCTGTTATCGCAGACTCAGGGATGAGCAATATTTTGGATGGAAACGGGTAGATTTGGACTGTCTGACAGACAACGCCCAGCAACGCCATAACCATGGCGCTGTGACCGACATCAGTCGCGGTGTGATTGAAAAAACGACTGGAGGAATCATTTCTGCGATATGGGGCAGTGCCTACAAGGGGATCAACACGTGTAATTACTTTTTGGAAAACATAGCGCGCGTACCTGGTATCGACGAGCAGAAAAAGAATCGCTATATGGCTGAAGCACGCTTTTTAAGAGCGTTCTTCTATTTTGAGCTGGTGCACTTCTTTGGCGACGCGCCGCTTTACCGGGATGTGCCGACCGTTGAAACCGCCAGCATCCGGCAATCGCCCAAAGCCGAACTATTGGCCTTTATCCACGAAGACCTCGACTTCGCCATACAACAACTGCCTGATGTACCCTATACAGACGGACATGTAGTGAAAGGAAGTGCGCAGGGCTATAAAGCCCGTATCTTGATGTACGAAGAGCAATTTGCGGAAGCTGCTGCGCTCTGTAAGGAAATTATAGACGCTGGAAATTTTCAGCTGGGCACCAGCTATTCAGGACTGTTTATCACGCCAGGGCAGGCTAACAATCCCGAAATCATGTTTTCTACCCGGTACGTGGCACCCGACGATTATACGGAGATGGATATTCAGGTGAACTGGTGGTCGTCAAACAATCCACGCCAGGAGTTTGTGGATGCCTACGAAACAACAGACGGTAAGGCCATAAACGATGCAAGCGGCATTTACGATCCGGACCAGCCCTATGAAAATCGTGACCCCCGGTTGGAAATGACGGTAATGCTACCCGATGAGGTTTGGTTGAATCCCGATGGCTCGCCGTATACGCCCGAGCACACCACCACAGGTTACCGGCAGAAAAAGTACATCGATCCGACCATCGTACCGATTGATTATGCCACCAGGAGTGACCAAGATTACGTGCATCTCCGCTTTGCCGATATCCTGTTGATGTATGCAGAAGCTCAAAATGAGGCAAATGGACCAGATCAATCGGTGATAGACGCGATCAACCGCGTCAGGAACAGGGAGGATGTGCAAATGCCTCCGGTGGAAATGGAAGCGTCCAAAGATGTTATGCGGGAGGTCATCCGGCACGAAAGGCGCATCGAACTTGCGCTGGAAGGCTTGCGTTATTTCGATCTCAAGCGTTGGCACATCGCGCATGAGGTGATGCCAAACGTGCAGGATGCCGCGGGCGTGCCCATCCGGTTTGACAATCCCAAGCATTACTTGTGGCCGTATCAGCAATCTGAATTGGACATTAACCCGAATTTGGAACCTAACCCGAATTACGAATAATATGAAACCATTGCTTAGGAACTCACTGACATCGCTTGTTTGCCTGTTGGCATCCTCAGCCTGGCTGCAGGTTTATGCGCAATCAGCCATCCATCCCATATCGGCCTATACGCAGGCAAAAAAGCATGCTATCGTTTATGACAAGCCTGCGCCCAACTTCTTCGAGGGCGCCCTGCTTGGAAATGGAGGGATGGGTGTGGTGGTAACTACGCGACCCGATGCAGTGGTGCTGTATTTCGGTCACAACAACGTGTGGGATATCCGTATTGCCGAAGATTTCAAAGATGAAATCGGCACATTTGCTGAGGTTTTTGAGAAGGTGCAGCAAATTCCGGATACCCTAGAGAAACTGACTGACGACCCTTGGTACCGGGAATATAATAAGCTTACCACAGCAAATTATGCCAAGCCCTATCCCCGCCCGTTTCCATGCGGCCGCGTGGTACTCGGCTTTGACCGGCGGGAAGCGACATTGCTGGGACATAAGCTGGATATTGCCACGGGAGTGTGCGATGTATCGCTGCTTACGAAAGACGGCAAGCACCTTACCCTGCGCGTGTTTACAGAGATGGAGCATGATAGGTTGTGGATGAGGTTGTTGGATGCAGAGGGTCGAGATGCTTCCAATGTGTTTGACCGCATTCGGGTGATACCCGACCCATCTACACCTAAGGAATTTCCCACGTATGCAGTAACGGAAGCGTTGACCGCAGGTACGCTGGCATTCCGGCAGGTATTGCCCCGGCAGGAGCCTGCCGATTACAATCCTTCAACCGGGGATCCGGGAGAGCGGGCGTTCAGCCTGATCGCAAAAACCAACGTACCACTGGAGAAAAAGCCGCGTATTAATTGGGATGGTAATCAAGAGGAGATGCATGAGCTTGAGGCGGCGCTGGGGGATGGCGATGAATTGTTAATCTGTGTGGCGTTGGCAGAAGGCCTGGATAGTCAATTACCAGCACGTGTAGAAAAACTGGATGTTCCCTCGGTGGAGGCAGCTTCTTTCCGCTTGGCAGCAGAGCAAGCCACCGCTAGTTGGCAGCAATACTGGGATAAGTCGGGCATGCGGCTGGCTGACGAATTTCTGGAATGTATTTGGTACCGTAACCTGTACTTCTTCAACTGTGCCGCGAAAGACGGTGTGACGCCTCCGGGACTCTTTGCCAACTGGAGCTACAACAACATCGGCACAGCGTGGCATGGCGATTATCACATGAATTACAACACGCAACAGCCTTTCTGGATGACCTTCTCCAGCAATCACCTGGAAAAGAACCTGCCGTATGTACAGCTCGTTGAAAATCTGATGGATGTGAGCCGAAAATGGGCGCGTGATTATTACAACTTGCCGGGGGCATATTTCCCACACTCGGCCTATCCCGTGACCATGACGATGAATCCTTACCCGGTGCCCGATTGGGGGTGGGAGATCTGCGAGACACCATGGACCGTACAGGGGCTTTGGTGGCATTACCTGTATTCGGGCGATGTGGATTTCCTCAAAAACCGTGCTTATGAACCCATCAAGGCTGCCGTGGAGTTTTTAGTGGCATATATCAAACGACCCGAAGCGCGTGGTGGCGACCGGTGGGACGACGACCGCTATCACATTTTTCCAACCATTCCGCCCGAGCTATATTCGCTGCGGCCGGGGTTTGCCTTTAATTACGATGTGAATATCGATCTGGCGCTGACGAAATTCATATTCAACGCATTTAGCCAAATGGTGCAGGTGTTGGGCACGCAGGCGGAGGATGGGACTATTGTTGAATCCATCCGAGACATCCTTACAAATTTTCCGGACTATCCCATGGCCAAATCACCCGCTCTTGGACCGATTTTCGTTTCCGTACCGGGCGAGCATGACAAAGTGGTATATAATGTGCCACTGCCGCTGACGACGGTTTTTCCGGGCGAACAGCACGGTTTGCATACTTCCCCGGATACCTTGCAGTGGTTGGAAAACACCTTCCGCAACCAACAGAACGAGGGCGGGAATGACTTGGTGTTCCTCAACTTACAGGCGGCACGCATCGGTTTGCTCGATCTGGAGCAGTTTAAGCAGCAGGTGAATTACTCCCTCCTGCCGAACGGAACAGCCACCGATATGGTTATGCAGGTACATGGCCGATATAGTGACCAGACAAATTTTGATTTTATGGCCGGCATGGGCATTTGGTTTGAAAACTTCGGATTGCCTGCCGTGATCAACGAGTGCCTGATGCAGAGCTATACAGGAACCATAGAGTTGTTTCCCAATTGGCCGATGGATAAAGATGCACAATTCACGACCCTCCGGGCGGTAGGTGCCTTTTTGGTGAGCGCATCCCTCGAAGGAGGCCAGGTGCGGTGGGTAAACGTTATTAGCGAGAAAGGAGCGACATTGAAGATAAAATCGCCTTGGGGTAAAAAAGGATTCATCGAAACCGCTGGAAAAAAGTGGCCGATCACAACAGAACTCATTGAACTTGAAACGACTTCTGCAGAGGAAATTATATTGACACTGGAATAACACACTGCAAACACATGAAGGATTTACCATTGAAAAATATATGGGTGCTGGAGTTTTGCCAATACCTATCAGGCCCTTGTGCCACCCTGCGGCTGGCCGATCTCGGGGCACGGGTCATTAAAATCGAACGGCCGAACAAAGGTGAAGCAGGCCGTAAATTGGCCATAGAAAATCAATGGGTCGGTGAAGACTCGTTGCTCTTCCATACCATTAATCGCAATAAAGATAGCTTTGCGGCCGATTTGAACGATCCAAAGGACCGGGAATGGGTGGATAAATTGATCGCTAAAGCCGATGTGCTCATTCACAATTTTAGACCGGGAACGATGGAGAAAAAAGGGCTCGACTACGCATCTGTCAAAAAGTTGAACAGGAGCATTATTTACGCGTCCATCAGTGGCTATGGGGAGGAAGGGCCTTGGAAAAATAAACCCGGGCAAGACCTACTCATCCAGTCGCTTTCAGGGCTTGCCTATACGACCGGAAATAAGCAGGACAACCCCGTACCTTTTGGCTTAGGCTTGGGCGATTATCTGTGTGGTAACCAGGCCGTCCAGGGAATATTGGCTGCGCTGATCCGGAAAAAACGGACCGGACAGGGAGCGAAGCTGGAACTTAGTCTACTGGAAAGTGCGGTTGATTTTCAGTTTGAGTTGTTTACCACCTATTTTCAGTCCAAGCGCGTGCCGATCCGGTCCAGTGTAAACAATGCGCATACCTTGCTGAGTGCCCCATATGGTATCTATAAAACAGCCGATGGATACCTCGCCGTCGCTATGATGCCCCTTCAGCGGCTCAATAGGGCCATCGATTGCGTTGCATTGGCCGGGTTTACGGAGGCGGAAGCTTTTACAAAACGTGACGAGATTAAATGTGTGCTGACGCATCATTTTAAGACGAATACGACCGCTCATTGGCTCGAACGGTCGCAACCTCATGATTTGTGGATGGCACCGGTGATGAATTGGGATCAATTGCGGAGTACTCAAACTTACCGTCAGCTTCAAGTGGAACAGCATGTGGCCCTGAACGGTGGCAAGACCCTGACCACCACCCGTTGCCCCATACGTATGGATGGTACGGTTGTCCATGCCGCAAAGCCAGCACCTGCCGTGGGTGAACAAACCGATGTGATTAAAGCCGAACTCAGTCGAAAATGAAGTTGTTGGAAGATATTTTAGTACTCGATTTCAGCCAATTTCTTTCTGCGCCGTCGGCAAGCCTGCGGCTGGCAGACATGGGGGCAAGGGTCATCAAGGTGGAACGGCCCGATACCGGAGATATCTGCCGTTCGTTGTATGTATCCGATGTGGAAGTACATGGAGAATCAACCATCTTCCATGCAATAAACCGCAACAAAGAAAGTTTTGCAGCCGATTTGAAAAAGCCGGAAGACCGGGCCAAGCTCAATAAGCTGATTGCTCGGGCAGACGTTATGCTGCACAATTTCCGGCCTGGAGTCATGGAACGTCTCGGACTCGACTATCAACAGGTGAAGGAGCTCAATCCGACGATTATCTACGGTTCCATCTCCGGATACGGAGAGGTGGGCGAATGGAGGGAGATGCCCGGTCAGGATTTGCTGTTACAGGCTGTTTCCGGAATTACTTACCTGAGCGGTAGCGCAGACGATCCCCCCATACCCATGGGAGTGGCTGTCGGCGATATCGTCGCTGGTACACACTTGGCACAGGGCATCTTATCTGCGTTATACCGGCGCTTGGTTACCGGCCAAGGTGCGCATATACAGATCAGCATGCTGGAAAGCTTACTGGATTTCCAGTTTGAAGTGATCACCACCTATCTGAACGATGGATTCCAATTGCCGAAACGGAGCTCGGTAAATGGAGCCCATGCCTACATCGCCGCGCCCTACGGCATTTACAAAACCCACGACGGGTATATGGCACTCGCCATGGGCAACATTCCAAGGCTGGGTGAATTGCTGGACAGCCCACCGCTGCAACGCTATAGGGATGAACGCAGTTGGTTTGACCAACGCGATGAAATCAAACACATCCTGAAAGAGTTACTGGTTACGAAGCCGACCGCCGAATGGCTCGCGCGCCTTGAACCCGCTGACATCTGGTGTGCGGATGTACTCGACTACGAAAAATTGCGCCGCGAAGAAGGTTACCGGGTACTCCAAATGGAGCAGCAGGTACACAATGAAGCCTTTGAGCTGACCACCACGCGCTGCCCGATACGGGTAGACGGAGTGATTTTGAAATCAGAAACGGCTGCTCCCCACTTGGGTGAGCATAATGAAGAGATTGAAAATGAGTTTGGACTGTAAATACAATTAAACCGAAAGAACATGAAGAATCCCAATCCTGATCCGGCATCGCACGGCGATATTCCAATTTGGAATGCCGAAAACTGGTTTTACGAAGACATTGAAATCGGACTGCGCATACGCTCTATCCGGCGCACCATCAGTGAGGGCGAAAGCATGCAGTTCAACACGCTGGTGCAGGACCTTCATCCCTATGTGGCAGACGAGTTATTTGCCGGTCGGGAAGGCATTTTCGGCAGGCGGTTGGTGGCCGGTGCATTTGTATTCAGCCTGGGACTGGGGTTGGTGGCTACAAACTGTATAAATGCTTTCAGCTATGGCTATGATAAGTTGCGCTTCATTAAACCCGTCTTTATCGGCGATACGCTGTATTGCATCAAGACCAACCTCGCGAAAGAACCCAAGTATAAAGATATGGGACTGTATCGCGCCAGCTATGAAGTCTTTAAAAACGAAGGCGAGCTTGTGTTGTACTGCGAGCACCTGCAAACAGTCAAATACCGGGAAACCTCCAGCTTTGCTGAATAAAAACAACAAACGGCATGAATGACAGGAAATTTTTTGAAGAGTATAGGACGGGAGAAACGCGGGAAACCACGGGACGAACCATCACTGAAAGCGACATCGTACTGCATGCTGGCCAAACCGGAGATTTCTATCCGCACCACATGGACGTGGAGTGGTGCAAAACTCAACCGTTTGGGCAGCGTCTTGCACACGGAACGTTAATTTTCAGCGTAGCCATCGGGATGACGGCAGGAACCATTAATGAAGAGTCGTTGACCTATGGATACGACCGCCTGCGGTTCCTGCGCCCGGTCTTCATCGGTGATACCATCCGTGTAAAGGTAACCATCACTGACAAACGGCCGCATAGGCAGCCGGATAAAGGGATGGTTGTGGAAGGCGTGGAGGTGGTCAACCAACATGGGCAACCGGTGATGGTTTGCGAGCACCTGTTGTTGGTAAACCGTAAATAGACAAGGTATGAAAAAACCGATTACATTGCGTGGTATTACATGGAACCACAGCCGGGGGTACACGCCGCTAGTGGCAGCCGCCCAGCGGTACGGAGAGTTGCATCCCGAGGTGTCCGTCACGTGGGATAAGCGTACCTTACAGGAGTTTGCAGATGCGCCGCTCGATCAGTTGGTGCCACAGTATGATTTGCTGATCATCGATCACCCATGGGTGGGCCGTGCGGCGGCAGTGGGATTGGTACTCCCCCTGGATAGTTATTTGTCCGGTGGTGTACTGCGAGATCAGGCCCGTCATTCCGTTGGCTTTTCGCACGCCAGCTATCAATACGATGGACACCAATGGGCGTTGGCCATCGATGCCGCCACGCCTGTAGCAAGTTACCGTAAAGACCTGCTGGACAAACACGACGCAGCGTTGCCGACGGTATGGGACGACGTACTATCGCTGGCTAAAGCAGGCAAAGTGGCCGTTCCGTCGATTCCCATTGATCTGCTGATGTACTTCTACACATTTTGCCTTGTAGTTGGCCAAGAGCCATTCCTTAGCGAAGAAGAAGTGGTAGGCCAAGTTTCGGGCATTGAGGCATTGGAATTAATGCGGTCGTTGTGGTGTTTGATCGATCAACGGTTTTTTGAGATGAATCCCATTCGGGTGGCAGAATGCATGACTGCAGAAGCTGGTTATTGGTATTGCCCGTTTTCCTATGGTTATTCAAACTACGCACGTACGGGTTATGCGGCAAATGTACTTGCTTATACGGATGTTGTAGGTTTTGGAACTTCAGACAATAAGATGAGAACGACATTGGGGGGTACGGGACTGGCCGTTTCGGCCACTTCCCGACATCAACAAACGGCGCTGGATTTCGCGACGTGGATTACCTCCGGTGTTATCCAGTCTACCCTGTATGCCGAGGCAGGCGGACAACCCGGCCATCGCAGTGCTTGGGAAAATGAACGCGTCAACTTATCTTGCAACCACTTTTTCAAGGATACCCTGCCAGCGCTGGATCGGGCGTATGTAAGACCACGGTACAACGGCTACCTTTCTTTTCAGGATCGGGCTGGAGAACCGTTACAGCGCTACCTTCGCCATGGCGGAGATCCTACACGGGTACTCACGGAAATAAATACCATCTATCGCGAATCACGGAAGAGACTATGAACGCTATAATTGATACGCATGTGCATTGCTGGAATCTAGAACGAGCCCGGTACGACTGGCTTGAGGGCAACGGCACACTACTGAACCGGAATTATGCATTTTCGGAGCTGCAGCCGGAATTCCAGCAGGCCGGAATTGCTGGTGGCATGTTGGTACAAGCCGCCAACAACGTGGACGATACGGAGTTGATGCTGGAAATCGCACGAGCATTTCCCACCGTTGTGGGGGTGGTAGGGTGGTTGCCGTTGGAGGCACCCGAAGATGTACAGCGACTGATCGAGGGGCAGTTTCGGAAGGAGCCACATCTCAAAGGGGTGCGGCACCTGATACACAACGAAACGGACGCAAAGTGGCTGCTGCGTGAGCCTGTGCTGGATAGTCTTCGCATATTGGCAGCCGAATGCATACCGTACGACGTAGTAGGTGTCTTACCGGAACACCTCGAAACGGTGTTGGAGGTGGCCGAACGGATCCCCGGACTTCGCCTCATGCTTGATCACCTTAACCAGCCACCCATCGCGGCCAAAGAGACGTTCGGTCGTTGGGGTGAATTGATGTCGGAAGTGTGTCAGCATACGCAGGTTTGGTGTAAGATTTCCGGCTTAGGTACCACCACCGGAAAAGGGAATGCGTGGACGGCGGAAGACATTAAGCCTTATGTAGCTTATGTGTTGGAACTTTTTGGGGTAGAACGCTGCATATGCGGAGGGGACTGGCCGGTTTCACTGCTGGCCGGATCGTATGCACATACGTGGCAGACATACCGGGAAGTGATTGGTAATCTGTTGCCTCCCGGTGAGCAAGCACAAATATACCGCGAGAATGCAATAGCTTTCTATAAGTTGGAGATGCCATGAATCTAACCGAAGGTATTTTATTACATGCAGTTGGGGCTTTTTCCGCGGCACTTTGTTATACTCCGCAAAAGAAAACAGTCAGCTGGTCTTGGCAGACGTTCTGGCTGGCACAGGCCGCCGTTTGCTGGTTGTTGCTGCCCATCGTCGTAGCAGTATTAACTATCCCCGAACTGCTCACCGTGCTGCGTGAAGCACCGGCGGATGCCATGGGTAAGTCGTTTGCCCTCGGCGCGCTTTACGGAGTAGGTGGCACGGCTTTTGGATTGGCGATCAGGTATGTAGGGTTTTCGCTGACTTATGCCGTGTCCGTAGGTCTTTCGTGCGTACTGGGTACACTCCTGCCACCCCTGTATCACGGCACGTTAATGACGACATTAGCAGAAGCTGGGGGTGCATGGATCGGATGGGGCGTGGTCGTCGGCACGGCAGGTATCGCATTTTGTGGTTTGGCCGGTGTTGCTAAAGAGAAAGATCTAATACGGGGAAACAACCTATTTCAGTTTGATGTCCGGAAAGGGCTGCCGCTTTGTATATTGGCCGGTGTACTGTCGGCTTGTTACAGTTTTGCACTTGACCAGGGACAACCGATAGCCGAGGTGGCCGAGCGGCATGGTGCCGGTAGTTTTCAGGGAAATGTGATTTACCTGTTTTCGAATACCGGTGCTTTCTTGGTCACTTGCCTGTATTGTGTTCACCTGCACCGGAAGCATCGTTCCTTTGCGGAGTATCGGTTGCTGACGACGGCCGAACCGTCAAACAGGCGACGGCTGGGATGGAACTATCTGCTGGCCTGCCTGACTGGATGCATGTGGTACACGCAATTTTTTTTCTATGGCCTGGGACATGTACGGATGGGTAATTATAAATTCAGCAGCTGGGCTATTCACATGATTATGCTGGTTGCCATCAGCCTGATTATCGGTTTGCTGATGAAGGAGTGGTCAGGCGTACGTCGGCCTACGCTCGTTGCCCTGTATGTGGCTTTATTGACGTTAGTTGCTTCGGTACTATTGCTTACCTATGGGAATTACCTGGGCACCGTTTAACAGCACAGAATTTATGGATTTATCACGCATTGCTTACCAAATTCCGAAACCTGCACTGCACACGCCAATAGTATGCATCGGCGCCGGAAATATCGTCCAGCAAGCGCACCTGCCTGCGTATGCGCTGGCAGGATTTGAAGTAACCGGGATCACCGACCTGAATAGTGAGCTTGCCCGAAAAGTCGCTGATGACTTTGCGATTCCCTCCGTTTATGACAGTCTGGATGAGGCCTGCAGGCAGCACGGCAATGCCGTTATTTTCGATGTAGCGGTTCCGGGCAATGCCATCCTTGGAATCTTGGAACGGCTGCCAGCAAATACTTATGTGTTGCTCCAAAAGCCAATGGGAGAGAACATCGCTGATGCCCAGCGAATCCTCGATATATGCCGGAAAAAAAACATTACCGCGGCCATGAATTTCCAGTTGCGTTATGCACCCTACATGATGATGGCCAAAGAAATGCGCCGTCAGGGTGTGTTGGGTGAAGTATGCGATATCGAAGTGCATGTGGACGCATACACACCGTGGCATTTATGGGATTTTCTCCGGGAGGCTCCGCGCGTGGAGATAGTATACCACAGCATCCATTACATCGATCTCATCCGCCACTTAATCGGCACCCCTAGGGGAGTGCTCGGCAAAACGGTGAAACATCCGCTTATGGCAGACCTCGATTCTGTACGATCGGCGATCATCTTAGATTACGGAGATATGTTGAGGGCTAACATCCTGACCAACCACGCCCATCGATATGGGGCCGCATATGAAAATGCGTATGTGAAAATAGAAGGTACGTTGGGCGCCGTGCGGATCCAGTTGGGACTGATCATGAACTATCCCGATGGTGTAGAAGATAAATTTGAGTACGCACTGCTCGGAGAAGACGGAAGCCGTACGGGCTGGAAATCCCTGCCGATCAACGGTTCGTGGTTTCCGCATGCCTTCATCGGTAGCATGGCAGAGGTGATGGAAGCCCGGCACACGGGAAAGCAGCCCGACAACTCCGTGGAGGACGGTTTTGAAACCATGTTGTGTGTGGAAGCGGCATATCGTACCGTGATCCCGCCGCTAGCGGGGTTTATGCCGTAGTTACAACGCAGATTGGTTCAACGATTCCCGGTATTCAATGGGGGTGACCTTCATGATTTGCTTGAAAGCGGTATGAAAACTGGTGGGATTGTTGTAACCGCAGCGATAACAGATCTCCTTGAGTGAATAATCATCGGTCTGCAGCAGCTTGCACGCATTGCCGATACGGATTTCATTGAGAAATTGGATGAATGTTTTCTGAGTTTTTAATTTAAAAAACCGACAGAAGGAGTTGGGAGACATGTGACTGATCTCGGCCATTTCCTTAAGTGAGATATCTCGGGCGAAGTTTTGCAGTAGGTATTGGTATACATCATTGAAACGCTTCATGTCCCTTTCATCGATCGATGTCCGGTAGGAAACACTCGCCAACGCTTCGCTGTGGTCCGTGTTGGATAGCAAATCGACGATTTGCAGAAACAGGCCGATACGTGACAATCCTGTACTGGCGCGCAAGGCGGCTATTTTTTCCAGAATGATCGATTTGATACCGCCGAAGAACCGGATTCCACGTTGCGCACGAACGAGCATCTTTTGGTACCGGCTGATGCTATCGGTATCATCGGTGATCCGGGCGATCAAATTCGATGGAAAATAAATGGCTGTGGCTTTGGTGTACAGATTGAGTGTTTTTTCGTAATAGACGGCATCACTCCGCCACAGATGTGGCATTTCGGGACTGATAAGCACCAAATCTCCCGCCTGATAATTGCCCACATAGTCGCCCATGATGAGCTTTCCATGACCTTTTTCTATCCATACCAATTCACAAAGTTTATGGAAATGGAATGGGTGATTGAAATGGGAATGGTTAATTTCTTTTACCCATATTTTTTTCTGCCCGACAATGGGTGCGTCAACAATTAACTCAGGTTTCATAATTTCCACATTGGTTAGACTGTGATTACTTGAAATCGATCTGAAAGATAACTTTTATCGAGGAAATATACTGAAGTTTTCTGGATGTACTTTACCATGTGCCTAAATCCTTTACAGTTTGGGTAAAATTGAGCATGAAAAACAAGAAGAGATTTGCTTATTTTGAGGTGACCAATTTAAAGAAAAGATGATCCGAAAAATAGCCTTTAGTGGTATCTTATTCGTTCATGCTTGTGCGTTATATGCACAGCCTGTAGAAACGCATAACCTAACATTTAATCGCATTCCCAATCGTTGGGACGAAGGCCTGCCATTGGGTAATGGGATGCTGGGTCAACTGATCTGGAAGAAGAGCGACTCGCTGCGTTTCGCGTTGGACCGGGCGGATCTCTGGGACGAGCGGCCGATGGAAGGACTGGACAGGCCTGAGTTTAATTTCGAATGGATCCGGCAACAGGTACTAAAGAACGATTATGGTATCGTACAGAAATATTTTGATGAGCCGTACGACAAACTTCCGGCTCCCAGTAAAATTCCCGGCGCGGCGCTGATGTTTCCTATCGATGATCCGGTGGTGTCTTCATCGGTCGATATTGCATCCGCAATGGCGCATATACAGTACGCGGGCGGCATGCGTGTAGCGGCTTTTGTGCATGCAGAGCGGCCAATCGGATGGTTTAGAATATCGAATGCACCGGAAGGGCTGTCGCCTGTTATTGCGCCACCGCCCTACCGGGGAGGCGATAAACAAGAAAACGACAATGCTCATAGTGGCGACGACCTGAAACGCTTGGGCTATCCGCCGGGAACGTTAAAACGGACAGACAGTAGTATGTATTACATGCAGGAGGGCTGGGGCGACTTTGTGTATGAAGTGTACGTGGCGTGGAAACGCGAAGGCAGTACCCTCGTCGGTGCATGGAGTATCACCACTCGTAAACAGTCGCTGAGCGCCAGGGAAGAGGTCGCACTAGCTTTTGCACGTGGATGGGAGGTCGACTTAGCTACCCATCAACGGTGGTGGGACACCTTTTGGGCTTCGTCTTCCATCCAGATACCGGACAAAGCGCTGGAAAAGCAATGGTACCTGGAACAATATAAATTTGGTTGCGTAGCGCGGACGGGGGCACCGGCAATTTCCCTGCAAGCCATCTGGACAGCGGATAATGGACGCATACCGCCCTGGAAAGGGGATTTTCACCACGACCTGAATACGCAACTGAGCTACTGGCCTGCCTATGGGGCTAACCACCTCGTGGAGGCAGAAGCCTACCTTGATTTTCTTGAAAGCGGCAGACCGGCGTTCGCGCGGTTTACCAATGGGTTTTTCGGAACGAAGGGATTGGCGGTACCGGGTGTCACTGCGTTGGATGGTAGCTATCTCGGGGGATGGGTGCAATATTCGTGCTCACCCACTACTGCGGCATGGCTGGCACAGCATTATTACTTGCAGTGGCGTTATAGCATGGACCGTGAGCTGCTGGTGCAGCGGGTTTATCCCTGGTTCCGTGATGTCAATACTTTTTTTGAATCGATAGTAAAGAAAGATGCCAACGGCAAGTTGCAGTTGCCGCTAAGTTCGAGTCCGGAAATCAACGACAACCGTATCGACGCCTGGTTCCAGGAAATGACCAATTACGATCTGGCGCTGATCCAGTATGCCTTTCAATACGGAGCCGAGGTCGCGCGAGAGGTGGGGTTTACCGAACAGGCACAGCATTGGCGGGAAATGTTACCTCAGTTACCTGAATTTGCAATAAGCGAAAACAACGAGCTGAAATTTGCACCCGATTTGGCTTACCAGGAATCGCATCGGCATTTTTCACACCTGATGGCGATTCATCCGCTGGGGCTTATCCAGTGGGAGCAGGGTGAACAGGCGCAGCACATCATTAAGAACAGCATTCGGCTGCTGGAAACGGTGGGTCCTGACTATTGGGTGGGGTACTCTTGGTCCTGGCTGGGTAACCTGAAAGCCCGGGCTAAAGACGGAAGTGGAGCAGCTGAGGCATTGCGGATATTCGCCGAAGCATTCTGCTCGCCTAATACCTTCCACCTGAACGGCGACCAGACGCAATCGGGTTACTCGAAATTTTCGTATCGGCCGTTTACACTGGAAGGAAATTTTGCTTTCGCGGCAGGAATACAGGAAATGTTACTGCAAAGCTACGCCGGAGCGCTGGAAATATTTCCGGCGATTCCCCCCGACTGGGCAGATGTTTCCTTCCGCGATCTGCGGGCCGAAGGGGCGTTCCTCGTTTCCGCGATGCGTAAACAAGGAGCGCTGGATGAAGTGCGTATCAAATCCGAAAAAGGAGGCAAGCTGCGCATTGTCAATCCCTTCGCAGATGAGCAGTATACGGTTTCCGATGGGCGGCAACCCGTCGGCGACGATGGGAATATCATCGAGTTTGATATGGATGCCGGCGAAATGATCCGGCTAACGCGTCGGTAATGGATGGATGTTTTGCTGTTGTCTGTGGGCAACGTGTCAGGCGATCATCCCTGACATTACAGGAGCTTGATACGTAGATTTGTGACCATGATATACAAAGGAATCAGTCCGAATGATATCGCGACGAAAATTCCCACACGGACGTAATTCAGGACACGCCATTGAGAAGTACGGGCGAGCAAATCCGTGTCTGCTGTACCGGATGTCGCAATTTTCTGAAAATCGATGATATTCGGTGCAAAATACATCAGCGTCCAAGCCCGCACGGCAACATGAAGTACAAACAAAAGCAATAGCCAATTCCTGACCGGATCTATTTTCCAGCAGAAGAGGAGAGCCAGTAGGAACGTAAGTTCATGAAGCGAATGCGTGACGATCCAAAACACCTTGAGGTCAAGCCCATATTTCCCGCCCAACATCGCAAGCGATTCCGGCGGAGCGGTCGTCCATTTGGGTATGATTACCGTCGTTTCAAACAGTTGCGCACCATTCATCATGAAATAAGCCAGTGTGGTGATAAACAACCAAATTTCGGCTCTTGTTAAGTAACTTGCTGTTAACTGTTCCATCTTATGCATGATTAGTTAATTTCACTAGGGTTTCCTCCATAATCTGCACAGCCGAGCGGAAGTATTTTTCGAGTACTTCGAGCTCCCGATCTGAAAAAGAAGTAACCAAGGCCGTGGTTTTTCCATCTAACTCCAAAAATAAAGGCTGTAAGAGTTTTATCACATTTTCTGTACGCGGCACAATGATTACCTTACGTCGGTCATGCTTGTCAAATTCCCGCTTGACTAATTTTTTTTTCTCCAATCGGTCTACCAAGCCTGTGACCGCACCCGTGGTTAAGGCGGTCAGTTTTGAAAATTCCCCGGCGGTCATGGCTCCTCGCTCTATCAATAGTCCCAAGTATTTATGATCAGTGCCTGAGAGGCCTGCTTTTCGTGCAATGGCTTCATGCATCAGTATGGAAGTGTCTGAGTAACGCCTGCTTAATGCCCGTAGCTCCGATATCTTTTCAGTATCCTGTAATTTGTTTATCATCTAAATATTTTTTGTAAAAAGTATCTTTGTTGCAAAGATATATGTTTTGTTTATATAATGCGGTTTAAAAAAAAATAGAAAAATGATCCATAGGAAAATGGCTATGTTTGTACTGCAAATACAATCGTATATGAAGGACTATAAAGCATATTTCATCATACCGGCTGTTCCAGAGCTGGTTTATTTGGCGTTAACCACTGCGGAAACCATTCGGCTTTGGACAGGCGATGAGGTGGTGATGGCTGCTGAACCAGGGACTGAGTTTTCATGGTGGGATGGGGCGATTGTAGGCAAGAACCTTTCTTTTGAGCCCGGTAAAAAAATTGAGCAACAATGGTACTTTGGTGAACAGCAGGAGCCCTCCATCGTGACCATTAAACTACATCCGCATAAACAGGGGACTTCCATGGAAGTAAGGCAAACCCACATTCCCGATGAAGACTATGCTGATATTGTGGATGGCTGGCATACGGTATATGCAGCGTCGCTCATTGAGTTTTATACGGAATAAAATAGCGGTTCTACCAATGAAATTGGAGATACCCCAATGTATAAACCCTAACTGAATATGAAAATTCTTAGTAAAAATGCCGTGCTGGCTCTCCAATTGGCTTTTCTTTTGACATTATGGGCATGCCAGCAACCAACGGCTGATTATGATACGTTAACGGAAGACGAAAAGCGCTTGCCTGAAAATGCGGTGCTCGGGCTCGAGGCAGCCTCTGGTTTGCAGGTGAAATTGATGGCATCAGAACCGCAGTTAGTGAACCCAACTAATATCGAAGTAGATGACCGCGGACGGGTTTGGGTAACCGAGGCGTACAATTACCGGCCGGCGTTGAATGGAAACCCTACGACGGATGCAGGAGACCGCATACTTATTTTCGAGGATACCGATCACAACGGCACGTTGGATAAGCAGACGGTTTTCTATCAGGGACCGGAAATCAATGCGCCGCTGGGAATCTGCGTATTGGGAAACCGCGTCATTGTATCGCAAAGCCCATATGTATGGGATTTTTATGACGACGACGGTGACGGGAAGGCAGACCGGAAAGAAATTCTTTTTCAGGGCACCGGCGGAGAACAGCATGACCACGGTGTGCACGCGTTCGTTTTCGGCCCGGATGGTAAATTATATTTTAATTTCGGAAATGAATGCCACACGTTGCAGGACCGAGAGGGCAATGTTGTGCGGGATCAGGATGGGGATGAAATAACGAATAAAAAGTACCGGCAGGGCATGGTGTTCCGATGCGATATCGATGGTACAAACGTGGAGGTGCTGGGCCACAACTTCAGGAACCCGTATGAACTGGCGGTAGATAGTTACGGTACCATCTGGCAGAGTGATAACGACGACGACGGAAACCGGGGTGTGCGTATCAACTATGTGATGGAATATGGCAATTACGGGTATACGGACGAGCTGACGGGAGCTGGTTGGCGCAAAGAACGGGTGAATCTGGAGGACTCCATTCCGCTGCAGCACTGGCACCTGAATGATCCGGGCGTGATTCCCAATCTGCTGCAAACGGGTGCTGGTTCACCGACCGGAATAGTGGTTTATGAAGGTGCAGCGCTTCCCGCGGTATATAGGAACCAACTTATCCATGCCGATGCGGGGCCCAACGTAATTCGATCGTATGCCATTGAGAAAGAGGGGGCGGGCTACCATGCAGAACTAACAGAACTGCTACGCGGAAAAGACCGATGGTTCCGGCCGTCTGACGTATGCATTGCTCCGGATGGTTCCCTGATCCTTGCAGACTGGTATGATCCTGGGGTAGGCGGGCACCAGGCAGGCGACCAAACACGGGGGCGGATTTATCGTGTGGCACCGTCGGTGTCGGAATACCAGGTGCCCGCGCAAGACTATTCGACGATCGAGGGATCGATCGCGGCGCTACAAAGCCCTAATCTGGCGGTTCGGTACAAAGCTTGGACCAGCTTAGTGCATCGAGGGAAGGAGGCGATTCCTGCCTTGGAAAAGCTGTTTCATAGCCAAGGTAACGATCGGATGCGGGCGAGAGCACTGTGGCTGCTTACCAAGATCGACTCCGGCGACCGTTACCTGCTGGAAGGACGGAACGATGACAACCCAGATATCCGGATCGTGGCCATCCGTGCCGCGCGCCAGGCGGGCGTGGATCTGGTGTCCTTTCTCATGCCGTTGGTAGAAGACTCGGATATGCAGGTAAAACGGGAGTGCGCGCTCGCATTACGCCATGTAACCGATTCCCGGGCGGCAGCGTTATGGGCCAAGTTGGCTGGACAGCACGAGGGAAGGGACCGCTGGTACCTGGAGGCGCTAGGAATCGGTGCCGCCGGGCAGTGGGATTCGTTTTTTGACGCTTTTCTCCAAGGAAATGAACAGCCGATGAACACCCCCGGAGGACGAGATGTTATCTGGAGGTCGCGGACGGAGGCAGCTATTCCGATACTGACGCGCCTCGCCGTCGATAATAGGGAAACCTTGGAGTCACGTCTGCGCTATTTCCGGACATTCGATTTTATGCCGGAAAGAAGCAGATCGGACGCCTTGTTCGCGATGCTAACGGATCAGTCGGTTCACGGGGCTTTGTCGGTGAATGGGGTTCTTTTCCATATGCTTGACCCAGAGAAAGTCCTGCATTCAGCACCAGCCAGGCGTGCACTCCATGCAGTCCTCGATTCGTTGGCTGGCAAGGCGGCGTATCTCTCGCTGGTGGACAGGTACGACCTAGTCTCCGAAATACCGGCTTTATCGCAAATGATTACTGCGTCAGCGAGTCCCGAAAGGGAAAAAGCGCTTGGCCTATTATTCCGCTTTGGGGCTACAGAGCAGATCAAGGCAGCGCTGGTAGCGGTACCCGACAGCCTGGTGGTGGCCACCGGAACCATCGGTACGGAAAATGCAGTTGATCTGTTAAAGGATTTACTGCTATCGCCTGCGTCGCCGGCAAAAGTAAAAATGCTTTCCGCTGCAGCATTGGGGCGGACTGAACGAGGCGAAGAGGCTGTGCTGGCGCTGTTGCAGTCAGGTGCGGTCCGGGAAGAACTTATTCCCGAACTGGTGGAAGGTCTTCAGAATACACCAAGAGTGGATCGGTATACGGAAGCTCGCCGGTTCCTGCCGGACAGCGAGGAAGCAAGCACCGGAATAGAACGTGAGAAAGGCGCCGCCTTGACTTCCGAGGAACTACTTGCAGCGAGCGGCGACCCCGAGAAAGGAAGTACACTGTTCCAGACTCACTGCGCGCTTTGCCATGAGGTGAACGGCAAGGGGCATGATTTCGGACCAAAACTTTCGCAAATAGGGGCTAAATTGCCAAAGACCGCATTGCTGGATGCGATCGTTGATCCCACTGCCGGAATCAGTTTCGGCTATGAGACATCCTCCATAACGCTAAAGGACGGTTCCGAATTGATGGGGATTGTTTCCAGCAGGACAGAAACCGAAGTAGAGGTCAGATTTGTGGGGGGCGTTTCGCGGAAATTGATGGCCAAGGATATCGCGTCTGTTGAAAACAAGAAAGTATCCCTAATGCCTCCGCTGGCAAAGGCAATGTCCAAAGGGGACCTGATTGATCTCATTGAATACCTGGCATCGTTGAAGTAGCTATTACATAGTTGAGGCAAATTAATATTGATGCATATTAATACGGTATCCAAATCTCATTCTCGGGCTGCGTACCCCATAAAGGTACATAACGGGTACGGATCACGTGCATATATCGTGCATATGCCGTGCATACGAAGCGAAGGAAAGGCGCGTAGGGCAGTGGGGCCTCTAGCCGACGCCAAGGTTTGCGGAGTAGTCTAAGAGCCGTCCGGCAGCCGATAAACAACCGTTACAAAACCTGTGTAAAAAATTTTTAAAAAACCATGAAAATCCCTTACCTTTGTCCCTCGTGAAATTTGGAGTACATTGCTTCATGACGAAATGCCCCAAGCCCGGAAATGTTTCCGACATATCTTGCATTTTTAACCGTTTTTGGCCCGTTGAGGGCTTTTTTTATGAACGTATGTACAGACCTTATCAACATAGCAAACCATCAACAACAGGAATAACGAATGACTAACTACAGCAAACTTCCGGCGATTTTGTTATTGGAAGACGGAACCGTCTACCATGGCAAGGCAGCGGGAAAGATTGGTACCACGACGGGCGAGATCTGTTTCAATACAGGTACTACGGGTTACCAAGAGATTTTTACCGACCCGTCTTACTACGGGCAGATTATGGTCACCACGAATGCCCACATTGGCAATTACGGCATAGCGGGAGCCGAGTCTGAGTCAAACCAGATTCAGATTGCGGGGCTAGTCTGCAAAAATTACAGTGTAAATTACAGCCGCAAAATGGCTGATTCGTCGATCCAGACCTACTTCGAAGACGGCAAACTGGTAGGCATCTCTGATATCGACACCCGTTCGCTGGTACGCCACATTCGCGACAAAGGGGCAATGAATGCCATCATTTCTTCGGAAATACTGGATGTGGACACACTGAAAGAAAAATTGGCAGAAGTGCCTTCGATGGCAGGGTTGGAATTGTCGTCAGTAGTTACCACTGAAACCCCCTATTACTATGGCAACGAGGATGCGCCGCTTCGCGTAGCCGTATTGGACCTGGGCATAAAGAAAAACATCCTGCGTAATTTCGATGTACGGAAAGTATACGCCAAGGTATTTCCAGCAAAGACATCATTTGCCGAAATGGATGCCTGGGGTGCCGATGGTTATTTCGTTTCTAACGGTCCCGGCGATCCAGCGGCTATGGATTATGCCATACAAACCGTGAGCGATATCCTCGCCGCGGACAAGCCGCTCTTTGGGATCTGCTTAGGACATCAATTGTTGGCACTGGCCAATGGAATACGCACAAGCAAAATGTTCAACGGTCACCGCGGCATCAACCACCCGGTTAAAAACATCATAGCCGACCGGTGTGAGATCACCAGCCAAAATCACGGTTTCGGGGTCGTGGCCGAAGATATCGAGCAATCGGATAAAGTAGAGATCACCCACGTGAACCTGAACGACCAATCCATTGAAGGCATCCGGGTGAAAGGTAAAAACGCGTTTTCGGTGCAGTACCACCCCGAGTCGTCGCCCGGACCGCATGATTCGCGCTATTTGTTTGATGATTTTGTGCAGTTAATGGAACGTGGAGAATTGGAGATTGGAAGTTAAAAAAAATGAAAGTTGAAAATGAAAAATTGAAAGTGGATCGGTAGTTCAATTTTCAATTAAGCAAGCATTTTCAATTTTCAACTAAATATAACTATCTTTGAAGATGTGTTGCTTCGTGTAGATGTGACACTAACTTGAAAGCTATCGTAAATAGTAACCTTAAAATAAGAGAAATACATGAGCTTGATCATCGATGTACATGCGCGGCAGATATTGGATTCGCGCGGTAATCCTACCATCGAGGTAGACGTAACTACTGAAAATGGATTTGTGGGCCGTGCGGCCGTTCCATCAGGTGCTTCCACAGGAGCGCACGAAGCCGTAGAATTGCGGGACGGAGATAAAACGAAGTACCTTGGTAAAGGGGTGTTAAAAGCAGTGGAAAATGTAAATACCAAGATCGCGGAAGCCTTACAGGGCATCGATGTCTTCGAACAGAATGCCATCGATAAAGTGATGATCGATCTGGACGGTACCGAAAACAAAGGTAATCTGGGTGCCAATGCCATTTTGGGTGTTTCATTGGCAGTAGCCAAAGCCGCTGCACAGGAAAGCCGTCAGCCCGTGTACCGTTACATAGGCGGTGTGAATGCCAATACGCTACCTATTCCGATGATGAACATCATCAACGGTGGATCGCACTCCGATGCGCCTATTGCGTTTCAGGAGTTTATGATCATGCCGGTAGGGGCACCCTCGTTCTCCGAAGCACTGCGTTGGGGAGCAGAGGTATTCCATAACCTCAAGAAGATCCTGCACGACAGGGGCTTATCGACCGCTGTCGGCGACGAAGGTGGATTTGCACCTGCATTCGACGGTACGGAAGATGCTGTGGAAACGATTTTGAAGGCCATCGAAAAAGCGGGATATAAACCGGGTAGTGATATTTACCTGGCGCTGGATTGCGCTTCATCTGAGTTTTATAAGGATGGCAAATACGATTACACGAAATTTGAAGGCGACAAAGGCGCCGTACGTACCAGCGAAGAGCAGGCGACTTACCTGGCCGAATTGTCCAGCAAATATCCCATCATCTCAATCGAAGACGGCATGGCTGAAGACGACTGGGCCGGATGGAAATTGCTGACTGATAAGATCGGTGCAACCGTACAGTTGGTGGGTGACGACTTGTTCGTAACCAATACCAAAAGATTGCAGCGGGGTATTGATGAAAACACTGCGAACTCGATCCTGGTGAAAGTAAACCAGATCGGCTCGCTCACCGAAACCATCAATGCGGTATCTTTGGCGCAAACCAATGGTTATACATCGGTAATGAGCCATCGGAGCGGTGAAACGGAAGATTATACCATTGCGGATTTGGCGGTAGCGCTTAACTGCGGTCAGATTAAAACCGGTTCTGCATCGCGCTCCGATCGGATCGCAAAATACAATCAACTACTTCGCATCGAAGAAGAATTGGGCAGCAGCGCGCGGTTTTTAGGCAAAAGCTTTAAGTTCGCGAAATAACGCATTACCACAAATCATTTTATTAAGGGAGGCTAAGAATACTAGCCTCCTTTTTTTGTGCGCAATCGTAATTGTTCCAGCCGGTCATACAGCCGGAAGGCCGTATCCAGGTAAGGGGCGGCACGCAAGTGTTCCCTTTCTTCCGAGAATATTTTTGTAGGATGTTTGGCGTGGAATGCCGACCGTCTAGCTGCTTTTGCTAGATAGGTGTCTTCAAGTGCTATGCCGCAACTGGAAGTAACCGTACGCAGTAAGTCCAGCGGCCCGTCTGCGTAGTTGAGGAGCGTAGCACGGTTATCTTCCGATGCAACATCCAAGTATACTTCGAAATAACGTTCCAGTACACGCGCCAAATAGCTATCCAGATTGAGGGAATGGATGTCTTTGGCATGGAATCCAAAAATAGCCGGTTCAATCAATCCCGGTACCGCATGCATACCGCGGAGCTTTTGGTGCGATCGCACCACCTCATCCGGTCGCCGATAGAGAAGTATGAACGGAACATCGGGATAACGTGCACGGAGCAACCTCCAAAAGAAAATATGCCAGCTATCCAGTTTAATGACTAGGTGCTGCTCATTACCTTCCCGTTGCTGTCCATACAGGCGGATGGCGGCTGCCAATGTTTCGGAGATGGCGAAGTCCGGCAGGGCTTCGGTGTTAAAGGGTGTCCGAATAATGTCGTCGAAAAAAGGAACCTCCGCAAGACTGATGCAACGCGGATGATGCGCCAGTAGCTGCGACAATAGGGTAGAACCGCAACGGGATACATGGAAGATGAAGGCCGTGGGAAAAACATGCGGCAACGACGTGCTCCAATCAGCCAGCAAGTCGATGCTGCTCACCGGACGGAAGCGGCTGGAATTGCAGGGCTTGCTGCGGGCCTTAGCCAAGGTCTCGTCAAAAAATGGATCCATAAACGGAATGTCTTCCAGTTGAATCCACTCACAGCAAACGAGTTGTTGATGAATTCGAAGACGGGAAGGGTACCAGTTTTTAAGGGAATGCATCGATCAGCTCGTTAATTTCGATAGCTCTTTTTCCATTTGGTCGGCAAAGCGGATCGCACTGGGTGTATTTTGCAGTCGTAATGCTGTAATCACCTGCTTTTGTTTGTCGATATCGACTTCATCGTCTTTCATCTGTTTATGAGCGCGGTCGAAGAGATCGCGTAACCAATCATTTACCAGGCAATCGACCACCAGGTGGATTCGGTCTGTGGTACCCATATTGCTTACCCAATGCATCAGGTTCGCATTAATATACCAACACGCTCCCGGCTGCATCTCTACACGGGTGTCTTCCACATAAAATTCCACCTGTGGATTGGTCACAACCGGGAAATGCAAGCGTGCTTCTCCCTTTTCAAATGCCAATTCATGGTCGCGATGCGGTTTAATCTTTGCACCTGCTTTTAAGTTCAGGAAGCGTACCGATTGTACCGGACATTTTAGGGATTGAACCAACTCCCGGGCAGATGGAAAGTGTGGCATGTGTTTCGTGTCGGCGTAAGCTCGTTCACTCATTAGATCCGGAATGGTGCAGTCCGCACCACCCGGTGTACGCAACGGCAGTACTGTCCACTCGCCCCTATATTGCAGCGTGTTGAAATGCGATTGCCATGTGGTACTGACAGAGTATCGCGTTAATTCATCGGCGATGGTGTTGGGTACGGTGAATGGCAGTTTAGCGAGTGTAATCATTCTTGCAATTAGCGGTTAATAAGCAGGTATTATTTTTTGATTTATTTTTTTGGATAAAATATATTCTAATATAATAAGTTTTTTTTTAACTTGCACAGCATTTACATTATTCTTCTACCATTAAAAACTAACTATGTCGCAGGTGCGCTATTAATAATTAATAGCCATTTCATAATTGAAATTATTGCATTGATAAAAAGCATAGAGCTAGATCGGCGCAATGTGTTTTCCTGAGCAGGGGACGGGGAGATCATTTCATAAATTAAAAGCAGTCAAGTAAATTAGTTACACTTAATTCATCTACCATGGACGAGTATTTAGCAATTATTAAACTGTTCGCGGGTAATTTTGCACCGCGCACATTCGCCTATTGTGCTGGGCAGATTTTATCAATTTCGACGAATAGTGCATTGTTTTCACTATTGGGTACGACTTATGGCGGCAATGGCCAGACTACATTTGCGTTGCCGGACCTGCGCGGTCGCGTGCCGTTGGGCGCTATGGGGCAGGGGCCTGGGTTGAGTGATTACGTGTTAGGGCAGACATCTGGGACCGAAACGGTGACATTGATCACCACACAGATTCCCCAACATAACCACTATTTCCTAGCGAGTTCGGCTGCAGGAACCGCCAATACACCGACAAGCACAAGTGTATTAGGTGCTCCGCCCAATGTCGGTAGTGGACCGAACGCTGCACCTGTTAACGTTTACGTAGAGGCTGGTGGTCCGAGCGTTCCTTTAGCGCCTACGGCAATAGGCCCGGCCGGTGGCTCTCAAGCGCATGCCAACATGCAACCGTATACCGCACTTAATTATGTGATCACGACGGAAGGTGTGTTCCCCTCAAGGAATTAACATATAAAGCAATGGGCCGGCTTATGCCGGCCCTTTAACTTACCTCGCCGTGAAACAACCTTTACGCATTGGTTTTTTGACACCGTATTCCGGTATCTATCCGTTTTATGCCCAGCACCTTTCCGCGGGGTGGCTGTTGGGTATGGGGTTGCACCCTTTTCAGCAGCACCAGATACAGTTCATCCCCGAATATACTAAAATGGGGAGTGGAAAAGATACGTTGGAGGCTATCCGCAAGCTTGTATTCTTCGACCGGGTAGACCTGATTTCCGGCTTGGTGGGCTATAAAGCATTGGCAAACAGTATCCCGATATTGGAACAATCCAATCAAACTGCATTCTTTTTCGATTTGGGCGAATATATTCCCTATTTCCCCTATTTGAGTCCTAATGTGTTCTATGCTTCCCACCAGTTGTGGCAATCGGAATATGCGCTTGGCCATTGGGCTCAACAGCATTTCGGCGACGCGGGGCTCGTCGTGATGCCTGTCTATGAAGCCGGTTATCACTTTAGTGCGGCTTTTCGTCGTGGCGCTATCGCTGCCGGAAATAATGCGTTACATCTCCATATTCTACCCTACGACCCCCAGCAAGGTGGCACACTCAACTTAGTCAATTTCTTTGCATCACTAGAAGAGAAGCAACCACCGTATGTCCACGCCATTTTTTGCGGCAATCACGGTACCGCGTTCTTGGCGGAATGGGCAACAAGCAAGTGGCATAAGAAAATTCCTTTACTGATCAATGAACCCATGGCTTATGACGATATTTTACAAGACGTGGCACACCTGCATCTGGAAGTCTATTCCTCGATGATGTGGGACAATCGGAGTGACAATCGCGTGAATACCGAATTTGTTAAGCGTTTTGAAACCCTTTGTGGACAAAAGGCTAATGTGTTCGGGCTAATGGGTTATGAAGCAGGATTGGTATGGAAGGAACTGTGGCCACAAGTGGAAAAAGGCGATTGGGATACTATACGTAACCTATTGAAACAAGAAATTATCGTGGGACCACGGGGCGAAAAGAGTTTTTATCCCCAGTCGGGATTCGCCCTGCCCCAAACATCCATATATAAGATTAAGACCAGCCAACATCAGCTACAAAAAATGATACTCGACGAAGGCAAGGGTATGCTGTTTAACGCGGCCGCTTTTGAAGAGATTCATCGGGATAATGTGTCCGGCTGGCAGAATCCGTTTATGTGTATTTAACCTATTTGTAGGCACTAAAACCAAAAGGTATGCAACTTTCTACCCGACTTAAAACTGCAGTTTGCTGTTTAGCTGCTCTGTTGTTTGCGATCAATATATCACTCATTGCACAGACAACTGTTACATTTGATGATCAGGGTTATGTCCACAACGCGAGCCTAGGAAGATCGATCACCATCGGGAATTTTGAATTTAGCGTTGTGGCTCAGGATTTGACGATGCCGGAATTTGATGTCGATATATTTTATGAGTCGGCATCGGCAGGAAATGGCTTTGGTGGATCGGGATTAATTTATGTGGGAGATCAATTTGATTTCGATGATCCGTATTATTTTATAGTGAAGACGGTTGATGGTACAAATAGATCGTTTCAAAGTGCGTATATCTATGATTACGTGTCAAACCCGCTAACGGTAGATTTGACGGTTGAAGCTTATCGGGATGGCACACTATTAGGGACACAGGATGTAGATATCACCAGTGTCAAGAATGCGTATACTTTGGGAGCACTTTTTGGTAGTGTGGACGAAATTAGATTTAGGCAGAAAACACCATTAGCCTACCCAGGGTTGTCAGGAGTAGTTTTTGCGTTCGACCATTTTATCATTGGGCCGCCGGCAAATGAGCTTCCTACGGACATCACCTTAACTCCCTATCCTGTGTCTATAAACCAAAGTGCAGGTGCCAACGTGACGGTCGGTACACTCGCTTCCACCGATCCAGATGCAGGCGATACGCATATCTATACCTTGGTATCCGGAGCGGGTAGCACCAACAACGGCAGTTTCAATATCAGTGGTAACTCATTGCGGGCATCCAATCCATCGACATTGTCTGCGGGATCGAACAGCGTTCGCATTCAGACTGATGACCAAAACGGTGGCACATTCCCAAAAGTCTTCACCATTACCGTGATAGATGATGTCGCACCGACGGTCAATAGCGTAAGCGTGCCGACAAACGCAACCTATGTTGCTGGACAGAACCTCGATTTCACGGTAAACGTGTCGGAAAATGTAACGGTTACCGGTGCGCCGCAACTGCCATTGACCATCGGAACCGCATCGGTCAATGCTATCTACAATGCAGGCGGTTCCAACGCGACAGCATTACTATTCCGCTATACCATCCAAGCGGGTGACGTTGACACCGATGGAATCGCTTTAGGTACTTCGATCAATTTGAACTCGGGCACGATTAGTGACGGTGCAAGTCTAGGACTCATACTCGGCCTCAATAACGTGGGCAATACCACAGGTGTATTCGTAGACGGCGTAGCACCGTCGGTAACCAGCGTTGATGTGCCAGCTAATGATACTTATGGTATCGGTGAACCGCTTAATTTTACTGTTAATTTTGACGAAGCGGTCACGGTGAACACCGGCGGCGGAAGCCCTCGTTTCCCGCTGACCATCGGTACCGATACCCGCTACGCAACCTATCAGTCTGGTTCGGGAACCTCGGCCCTGGAATTTACCTACACAGTCGGGGCTGGTGACAATGATATCAATGGAATTGTGGTCGGCACCGCCATTGAACTCAACGGCAGTACCTTACAAGATGCGGCCGGGAACTCCGCGGCGCTTATCCTGAATGCTATCGGTAACACCAATGGCATACTAGTAGATGGCGTGGCACCGACCGTGTCCGCATTCAGCCCGGCAAATGGATCCAGCGATATGGAACCCAGCGATAACCTGTTGATTACATTCAGTGAGGCTGTTGCCTTGGGCACAGGCAACATCGTTATATACGATGATTTAGCTACACCTATCACAACCATTGACGTGGAAAGCTCCGGTGGGCAGCTTAGCATCGCGGATGACGTGTTGACCATCAATCCGACCGCTGACCTGCTGGAATTGACCGATTATTACGTACACATCGGGAACGATGCGATTCACGACTTGGTTGGCAACGTGTATGCAGGCATCAACAACAATACTACATGGGCATTTACCGTGGCCGATATGACGGCGCCATCGGGCTACGATGTGACCATAGATCAGGCAACCATTACGCTGGCCAACCATACTGCGCTAAGCTTTACCTTTAGCGGGGCAGAAGTGGGCGCCACATTTGACTATGAAATCACGAGTAATAACGGGGGCACACCGGTGACTGGCAATGGTAACGTGATCGCCGCGGGGGAACAGGTATCCGGCATCGATGTGTCCGGCTTGGCTAACGGCACACTCACCCTGAGCGTCACGCTTACCGATGCATCCAATAATGAGGGCAATCCCGCCACGGATAACGTGACCAAGGCGGTCAGCTATCCGCCGACCATAACCACCAGCGGTGGAACAACCACCTTCACCGAGTCGGTCAGTGGCAGTCCGGTACCGGTACTGATTGACGATGCCCTGACAATAAGCGACCCGGACAACACAACTTTGGCTTCGGCTACAGTGGCGATTACGGGCAATTTCCAAAGCGATCAAGATGTACTTGCTTTTGAAAACGACGGCAGTACCATGGGGAACATCGACGGAAACTACAGCGCGGGCACGTTGACCCTCACTTCGCCGGGTGCCACTGCCACGTTGGCGCAATGGCAAGCGGCTTTACGCGCGGTTACCTACAGTAACACGTCGTCGACACCGAATACCGCTAATCGCACCATCAGTTTTGTGGTGAACGATGGGCTTGATGACAGCACACCGGGCACAAAGACCGTGGCCGTGCAAGCGGTGAACAATGCGCCGGTCATCACCAACTTAGACGGCGATGCGGTCACCTTTACAGAGGATGGTCCGGCGATTCTGCTTGACGCAGGCGGGAATGCCACAGTCAGTGACTCGGATAGCCCGGATTTCGATGGAGGCAACCTCACGGTAAGTGTCATCGCAGGCGGCGTCGGTAGTGAGGACATGTTGGCCATCCGGAACGAGGGAATGGGGACGGGACAGATCGGTGCTTCAAATGACAACGATGTGTATTACGGTGGTGTCCATATCGGTTCCGCGAATGGTGGTATGGGCGGTGCAGACCTCATCCTGACCTTCCTGCCCACGGCAACCCCGGCCGCTGTACAGGCTTTGATTAGGAACCTGACATATAGCAACAGTAATATCGCAAATCCTTCGGTGGATCCGCGGACCGTCCGCGTTACCCTGAATGATGGAGACGGTGCGACGAGCGCTCCCAGTGACCTGATCGTGAACATCACGGCCGTGAATGACGCACCCATGGTGATCACCAGTGGCGGTGCGGTTACGTTCACTGAGCCGGAAGACGGCGACCCGGTACCTGAAGCGGTTGATCCGGGGCTGACGGTGACTGATCCCGACAATGCCACGCTGGCTTCAGCCACGATAAGTATAACCAGCGGTAGTTTCCAGGCTGGAGAAGATATGCTCGCCTTTGAAAACGATGGCAGCACGATGGGCAATATTGATGGCAGCTATGACGAAGCGACAGGTACGCTTATGCTTACCTCTTTGGGCGGCATCGCTACGTTGGCGGAATGGCAAGCGGCCCTGCGTGCAGTAGCCTACAGCAATAACTCACAGCATCCAAATACCACCACGCGTACGGTCAGTTTTGAAGTCAATGACGGGACAGCTGATAGCGCGCCGGCTACAAAGGATATCAATGTGGTGGCGGTAAATACGGCGCCGGTTGCTGTGGATGACCCGGTGATGGTAAATGAAGATATACCGGCAACCGGAAATGCATTAACGAACGACTCGGATGTAGAGGGCAACGCACTGACGGCGTCTTTGGTTACCGCGCCCGTTAATGGAACGGTGGTATTGAATGCGGATGGCAGCTTTACGTACACGCCGAATAGCAACTATAATGGACTGGATAGCCTGGAATACCAAGTGTGTGACAACGGAACGCCTTCCCTGTGTGACACGGCTTGGGTACGCTTTACCATCGGCGCCATCAACGACGCCCCTGTGATTACGGCACCCGCTACCCTAGCAGCGGATGAAGACGTGCTGACGGACCTCACCGGCATTAGCTTTGCCGATGTGGATGCAAGCAGTGCAGATGTCACAGTAACTTTTTCAGTAGGCAGCGGCACGCTCGCTGCCACTTCAGGAGGTGGGGTGACTGTCAGCGGATCGGAAACGGCGGCATTGACATTAGTAGGATCGATTACCGACCTCAATGCGTTTATCGCGGCGGGCAACGTGGGTTTCACCACTGTACTAGATGAGACGGATGATGTAACGCTCACGGTGCATATCGACGACGGTGGCAACACGGGAACCGACCCCGGAAATTCGGGTACGGATGATTCGGAGGCGGCGACCACAACGGTGACGATAACCGTGACCGCCCAAAACGATGCGCCGATAAACACCGTTCCCGGTAGCCAAACGATCGACCAAGATCAGTCGCTGGTGTTTAGCACAGCCAATGGCAATGCCATTTCTGTTGCCGATGTGGATGCTGGAGGCGGCACCATCCAGGTTACGCTAACGGCGTCGAACGGATTACTGGCCTTGGCGGGTACCACGGGATTGACCTTCGCTGTAGGCAGTGGTGCAGGCGATGCCACCATGACCTTCAGCGGAACGATAACCGACATCAATGTAGCGCTCGATGGATTGACGCTGATGCCGACAAGTGGCTACAGCGGTGCCGCCAGTCTCCAGATCGTCACCAACGATCTTGGACTAACCGGGGCGGGTGGTAATCAGACGGATACCGATGTTGTCGACATTACCGTCAACGAAATCAATCCGGAAGTCAGCAGTGTAAATACGACTAGTACGGATGGGGTGTATAAAATGACTGACATCATCACCTTGACAATATCGTTTGATCAAGCGGTGATCGTGGATGAGACTGCCGGTTCGCCCACTTTGCTGCTGGAAACCGGTAGCACGGATCGGGAAGCGGGTTATGAATCCGGTTCAGGCTCCAATACACTGGTATTTACCTATATGGTACAGGCGGGCGACGTGAACGCTGACCTGGACTACCAATCGACCGCAGCGTTAACGCTGAATGGCGCGACCATACAGAGCGCTTCCGGCAGTGATGCGATATTGACGCTACCAGCTATTGGCGGGGCCGGTTCCATAGCGGGGCAGCATGCAATCGTCATTGACGGGGTGGCACCCGTTGTGACTGCTGTAGACGTGCCAGCCGATGGCACCTATCGCAACGGCGATGTACTCTCCTTTACCGTACACTACAGTGAAGACATAGCCGTGGTTGGCGGCATGCTGACTTTGCCGGTAACTATTGGCACGACTACAGTGCAAGCGTCCCTTACCGATACCACCCGTAATACGCTTATCTTTAGCTATGCCGTGCAGGATGGCGAACTGGATACCGATGGCATTGGAATAGGGCCCGATGTTTTACTGAATGGAGGTGCACTGCAGGACGATGCTGGCAACGACGCTTCCCTCGTGCTGGTCGGCGCTGGCAATACCAGCGGTGTACTGATAGATGCCGTAGCCCCAGTGGTTACTTCGGTATCGGTACCAGCGAACGGTTACCACCGGGAAGGCGACGTGTTGACGTTTACGGTGCATATGAGTGAGGATGTGGCGGTGAATGACGCCGCCGGAACACCTTACTTGGACGTCATGATCGGAACAGCTACCGTTCAAGCAACCTATACCGCTGGGTCAGGAACAGCGATGCTGGCCTTCAGCTATACCGTACAGGCCGAAGATGAGGACTTGGATGGCATTGCCCTTGGCCGTGATATTGTCCTGGATGGTGGCACGCTCCACGACAACGCGGGCAATGAGGCGGCGCTCATATTGGAGGGGGTGGCACCGATGGATCGCGTCTTTGTATATTCGAGGCGACCGTCGGTGGCCTTGTCTATTGAAGCCGAATCGCCCGTAAATGCACCATTTACCGTTACAGCGACGTTCAGCGAGGCGGTTACCGGGTTTACGCTCGATGATATTACGGTTACCAATGGTACGTTGAGCGACTTGCAGACAAGCGGCAATAGTTCCTATACGTTTCTGGTCACACCCACCGTGGGTGGAAGCGTACAGCTTTCCGTTGCTGCGGATGTGGCTGTTAATATCGCAAACAATGGGAACGATGTGTCGAATACGTTGAGTGTCCAGTTCAACGAAATCATAACGGGCATCACACTGGAAGACGAGAGCTTTGTCTATGATGGCACGGCCAAGTCGCTAGCCATTACAGGCGACCTGCCTCCAGGTACGTCAGTGAGTTACACAAACAACAGCCGTACAGGCGCAGGCACACAGGAAGTGACGGCCACCGTCAGCGGTGACAATTACGAGGACCTGGTGTTAACAGCAGCACTGACCGTAACGGCCGCTACACGCAGTATCGAATTCCCAGCGATACCGGCAAAAACTTATGGTGATGCGGACTTCAACGTCGGGGCAACGGCCAGTACCGGAGAAGAGGTTAGCTATACCAGCAGTGACATGGGCGTTGCGGAAATCGTTAACGGTCAGCTCCACATCACAGGTGCGGGGACAACCACAATTACGGCTACGGTACCTGAAAACAGCAACTATGGCAACCGGCCCGAGGCCACACAGGTGTTGACCGTGCGCAAGGCGGCACAGACCATCACATTTGATGCGCCAGTGGAAGTTTATCGCGACGCAGGCGACATCACGCTGGATGTGATTGCCTCAAGCGGTCTGCCCGTCGCGCTTATGCTGGACGATCCCGAGGTGGCCGTACTGAACGGCTCAACGTTGGATATCCTGCGCCTCGGCACGGTACGGATCACCGCCGTACAAGAGGGAGACGCTAACTACGAATCGGCTGATCCCGTGACGGTAACAATTCGGGTTATCGATCCCGCGTCTAACATGCCGGTTCGGATACATAAGGCCGTTTCGCCTAATGGCGATGGCATCAACGAGTATCTTATTATCGAGGCGATCAAGGATTATCCAGAAAACCGTGTTACGATCTTCAATCGTAACGGGACGATCGTGTGGGAAGCAAACGGCTACAACAATGGATCTACCGCTTTCAGTGGCATTGGTACCGGGCAGTTGCGGGTAGCATCGGGTACCTATTTCTATGTTGCAGAAATCAAGGTGGATGGTAAGTGGAAATATGAAAAGGGTTGGTTTGTATTGAGGTATTAGATTAAACAGCAAATTGACAACTAATCGATAAAAATGAAAAGGTACTTGTTAACGACGATAATAGGCGTGCTGCTGGGCACGGCACTATGGGCTCAGCAACCGCTTACGCATACGCAGTACGGTCAGCTCCGTACGGTACTTAATCCGGCGGCCAGCCTGATGCATTTAGGGGGGGAAGTAGCGGTTCTTGGACGCCGGCAATGGGTTGGGCTGGATGGCGCACCTTCGGTATTCTGGGGGAGCGGCCACCTCGGATTCCAACAACTCGGTGCCACGGCGGGTATTAACATCCGCCACGAAAGCCTCGCGGTGGAGAAGCTCACGGAAGCATCGGTTTTCTTTGCCAAAGGGGTCCGGATCTCCGAGACTGAGTACGTAGGATTGTCGCTGAACGCAGGGATGAGCTACATGGACGGGCGGTTTTCGCAATTAGATCCTCAGGATCCGGCCTTCCGCGAGGATGTCAAGGAGACGGATGCGTTGATTGGTTTCGGGATCACGCTTTACCGCCCGGATCGGTATTATGTGGGTTTATCGCTTCCGCGGCTGATGCTGGGCAATCTGGGGGTAGGCAACAACAACCGCTATAATTTCAGGAACATCTACCATCTGACGGCCGGAGCCCTATTTGCCCTCGGGGCAGATTTTCAGTTCCGGCCGTCGTTCCTGGTTACCTATTCAGAAAGTTTGCGGCCGCAGGCAGAGGTATCGGCGATGTTCTTTGCGAAGCAAACCGTTGGGTTGGGTGTCAATATTAGGAGTTATGGGAGTGTGGCTGGCATGATGCAATTGAATATCAGGTACTTTGGAATCGGTTACAGCTATCAGTTCGGTACACGCAATGAGGCGCTGAACCGGGGTATCAATAACAATACGCACGAGATCGGGCTGAGCTACCGCTTCGGCGGAACGATGGGGCTACTGTGAAAACGGTCGGTATTCACCCAATTGTTTTCATTTGCAATCCGTACGGCGTCTGCTTTGGAAGTCACTTCCAATTTGCGGTATATGTTCTTGATGTGGGTACGGACGGTTTCCTTGCTGATAAAAAGGTCCTGCGCAATTTTTGAATAGCTTTTGCCTGCAGCAATGCCTTGCAGTACCTCGGTCTCGCGGTCCGATAGCAACGAATTAGGTTGCTTGCGGAAAGACTCTACGACCATTTTGGCAATGGATAAGCTCATAGGCGCGCCGCCACGGAGGGCTTCGTCAATGGTCTGGCCGATGTTTTCAATATTGGAGTTTTTGACAATGTATCCGCCCGCTCCGGCGCATAGGGATTCGAAGACTTTTTCACTGTCTTCCAGTACGGTGATAATCAATACAATGCAATTCGGCAGCTCCTTTTTGATTTTTGCGGTTCCTTCAATTCCACTTATACCAGGAAGCTCGATATCCATCAGTACGACATCCGGCATATCCGCATGGAGGTTGAGTAGGGCCGACTCACAATTGCCGTAAGCATTCACCACATGGTATTTTTCCGTACTCTCCAGTGCCGCCACGAATCCGTCGCGGATGGCGGCGATGTCTTCGATAATGGTTATCCTTTTTCTCATGGTCGACTAACTGATGGTGGTGATTGGCGATAGTGGGGCACGTACACCGATAAGGGAACCCGATGACGTGAGCTCCATTGTTAACTCCAGGTTGTTTTCAGCAGCCCTTTTCTTCATGTTGCTGATGCCGGAATGACCCACACTCGGATCGGGGTTCTTCCACTTCCCATTGTCTGCCAGTGATATATATACCCATTGTTCCGCTACTTCCATGGCCAGTTGCACCTCGTCGCAACCCGAATGCCGGACCGTATTGGTCATGGCTTCCTTGAACATAAAAATCAAATGTCTTGACACAAAGGGATCCAGCCGTCTGTAGGTCGGCTCAGGTGCTCGGTTGGTGGCCGAAAATGCAATGTCGAATTGGTTGTAAAAAACCTGCCCGAACGACGTCAAATGAGTGAACAGCTCGTCTGGGCTATCGCTGTTATGGTTGATACTCCACAGGAAATCTTTGCTGGAAGCATACAGCTGTTCACTGTTAGCGATGATGTTATCGATAATGGGCTTGGCATTGCCATCGTCCTTAATGCGCAAACGCAAAATGCCGGCTTGCCGTGTGATGGCGGAGAGGATGTTGCCCGTTTCGTCATGGAAATCGCGCGATAACGTTTGCCGCAGGGAAAACAGCTGCTGTGTCCGCTCCCTGACCGCCTTATCCAATTCGTCGATTTTTGCCCGTTGCTGCTCCCTGAACTGCCGTTTGGTATCATCGTATTGCTGGTACACCATCCAAAAAAACATACCGAAAAAAACGGTAATGCCGAGGTGATAGGCCAAGGCGGTTTCGAGGCTCTGCGCCATCGATTCCACACGAGTCTGGTTATACAGGTACAGGATGACGAGCAGGCTGGTGAAAATCATGACTTTACCCACGCGCCGGTCTGCCCAAAAGCCGGTCAACAACAACAGGTAGAACGCGGAAACCTGTATGGACAATATGCCGCCACTTTCCAGACAGTTGACCATAATGATAGCATAGCCGCTCAACATCGTGGCAATTAGCATCAGCATATACCGGCCCGTCAGTTTGATATAAAGCAGTGTAGAAAGGCATATGGCCAGTTGGAAGTAATAACGTATCGCCAACGGCGAAAAAATAAGCACGGCAGACGGTAAGATGGCGAGCAATACCGACGACACAAAAAAGCCATTGACTACTGTTACCAATTGGTCGTATCGGAGAGACATCGGGTCACGTAACTCAGCCGGGATAAAGTAATGATAGATGCGTTCAGGTATCACCATAACCCTACGAATGTACTTATTGTACAGCGATATGGGGAAGAAAAAATAAAAAATCACCCAATTTGGGGGATACAGACGCGACCACCTTCCTGTAGTTTTGCTTCGTTTAATTTACCTAGGCGTATTAATGAAAAGATTGCCTCTCTACCCCTTGAAAAAAATAGCTGGTCTGTGGCTATTCGTGTTAATGGTCTTCATACAATCGGTGTGTGCCCAAATCAGCCCAAGTACCGGCAACATCTTGTTTGTCAACCATCATGTACTGGGTGGTACGGGTTCTGGCAACAGCTGGGGGAATGCCATTCGCGAGCTTGCCGATGCACTCAAATGGGCAAACGACAATAAGCATAGCGGTATCTGGGACGCCCGAAAGCCCTTGCAGATATGGGTGGCCGAGGGTATTTATCGACCGCAGTACAGTCCAGAAACCGGCTTGCCGCCCAATCTGGCCGATCCAAAAGACAGAGCCTTCTTAATGGTTGAAAACGTAGCGATTTATGGCGGCTTCCCAAGTGCGGGTAACCCAGTGATGACCGATAGGAACTGGGATGAACATGTGACCCTGTTGGACGGCGATAATGCCTACCATGTCGTTGTTGCGGTTAACAGCGTCAGCATGGAGACTCGTTTGGACGGGGTCTGTATTACAGGAGGCCGTGCCAACGGCGATCCGGCGGATCCTTTGACCGTAAACGGCATCTCGGTGACCAAAGCAGACGGGGGTGGAATTTACAGCCATAATTCGTATGTGGATTTCTTCAATCTGAACATTTATGCCAATAGCGCTTCAAGGTCGGGCGGTGGCATATATATTCATGCCGGTACGATCGAACTCATCAATGTGCTCGTAAGCAACAATATCGCAACCGAAGGCGGCGGGATAAAGGTGTCGGATTCGTTCTCGCAATTCACCAACGTGACGATCAGCCGTAATACCGCCGATCACGGCGGTGGCATACACGCAACGGGAGAGCCTGGTTCGATTTGTGAAAATAGCATCATTTATGGAAATAATGCACCCGATGCGGCAAATGTATACACGACATGGATCAATGGTAACCGGTTGTCGTTCGACTATTCGCTGATCGGCGAACCTAGTGGATCTACGACATCTGACGATCCGGATTACAATGGTAATATCACGACCACTGTCAATCCGTTTGCCGATATGGAACATGATAATTTTGCCCTAGGGTTCCGTAGTATAGCCATCGATAAAGGAAAGAATAGCGAATACGATGTAACCAAAAGCGGCGACAAAGACCTCGCTGGCAAACCACGTATATACGGGATGGCTATCGATATGGGTGCTTATGAGCGGCAGCCGTCGGTATTGGATTATACACCCGGTGCTGGTAATATCTTGTATGTCAACGAGCGTGTCGATCAAGTGGCGCCGGGGTACATCCAGGATGGCAGCAGCTGGGCGAATGCCGTCCCCGAACTAGCCGATGCACTCAAGTGGGCTGCCATCAACAAAGCAGAATGGGCTGGTCAACCGTTGAAGCTATACGTGGCCGAGGGTACCTACAAACCGCTATATAGCCCGGAGGACGGTGCCGGTTTTGCGGGTGACGGTAGGAATAACGCGTTTCTGCTGATCGAAGACGTGCAGCTTTACGGTGGTTTCTCCGCAACGGGCAATCCGACCCTCAACGATCGGGATTGGGTTGCCAACGAAACGATATTAGATGGCGACAATAGTTACCACGTTGTCGTTTCTGCAGGCGAGGCTGGCACTGCACGACTGGATGGTTTCACCATAATAGGGGGTAATGCCAATGGGGAATCCAGTCATTTTATCACAATCAATGGCCGGGGAGTCGCTCCCGTGTCGGGAGGAGGAATAGCGATTTCCGGCGCTTCGCCTGGGTTGCTCAATCTCAATATTCATAATAATAGGTCTGGCAATTCCGGTGGAGGTGTGTACAACGAAAGCGGTGCGCCGCGTATGATCAATACCGTCGTCAGCGACAATAGATCAAACCATGGTGGCGGGGTGTATACCTTTGCAGGCTCGCCAAGCCTGACAAATGTCGTCATCAGCAACAATACCGCTGACGAACACGGCGGCGGGATGGTATCGGGAACGTATGCTTCTGCCACTCTCACAAATGTCACCATCGTAGGCAATACCGCTGGCTCAGATGGCGGGGGGATCTATAATGATCTTTCCTCCTTTGTTTCCACGGCTCCAACCACTGCGTTTTACAACTGTTTGTTCTTTGGCAATATAGCGAGTCATTCGGGCAACGACCTATACAATCGTCGCAACATCGGTGATGACAGCGGTACTCCACTGTTTACCAACAGCTTAGTGGGTGGTAGTGCGACTTGGCAAGCCGCTTGGGGGACGAACGTAGGAGGTAGTAGTATGGCTACAACCGTTAACCCATTTATGGATATGGCCGGGAGTGATTATACCCTCAGCTATGATAGCGATGCCGTAGATGGCGGAAGCAACGAGGCCTATGATGAGGATGAATATGGCGGAAAGGACCTGGCGGGCAATCCGCGTACGTATAAAGGCACGATCGATATCGGGGCGTATGAATTTCAAGGCGTACCGATCGCACCTACGGATAACATCCTCTATGTAAAAAAAGGCAGTATGGGCAGCCAAAGTGGCGACAGTTGGGGAAATGCAATCGCTGAACTTGCCGATGCACTCAAATGGGCACGTGAACGGCACGATGCTGGCAACGGCTGGGACCACGATGATCCGTTGCAGATATGGGTAGCCGCGGGTACCTACCAGCCAAACTACCACGCCGCGGATGGTAAGTACGGCACCGATGGCGGGAGGCACAACAGTTTTGTACTGGTGCCCAATGTACGGCTTTATGGTGGTTTCGATCCCGACAATGGCACTGACGACTTAACCGACGAACGCCTGCTCCCCGATGTTTCTTCCGGCGAAGCTGGGGGGACGATATTGGCCGGCGACAACGCCTACCACGTCGTAATTTCGGCCAAGCCTGTTGGCGAAGCTCGGTTAGATGGCTTTACCATTACCGAGGGAAATGCAGAAGGTAGTGCCTCCATAGGGGTCTATACGGAATCCATAAATCCAGTGCGCGGAGGTGGGATGTATATCGCTGATTCATCCCCGACTTTGGCCAATGTCAGCATCCGCGGCAATGCCGCTTATGATAGTGGTGGGGGGCTTTATCTTATTGATGCTTCTCCGAAGCTGGTCAATGTCGTCATCAGCGGCAATGTCGTTACCGGTGCCAATAGCTACGGTGGTGGGATGGATAATAATGCGTCGTCTCCAACATTGGATCGCGTGCGCATCAGTGATAATTCGTCGAATAATGACGGCGGCGGGCTATCCAATCGAAATGGCTCTTCCCCGGTACTGACACATGTTTACATCACCGGTAATTCAGCCGGTATCGATGAAACATCGGTCAGCTATGGTGGAGGAATATATAATCAATCTTCTTCTCCCGCGCTGGCCAATGTCGAGATCCATGACAATACGGCTGCCTTTGGCGGTGGCCTTGCCAATCGTAGTTCCGCTGCTAGGTTACGGAACGTGGTGATCTGTGGTAATCGGAGTAGGGGGGCTGGCGGTGGCGTCTATAACGATGCTGCTGCCGCCGCGTTGACGCTGACAAATGTGACCATCAGCGGAAATATAGCTATGGTGAACGCTTCCGCTGGGGAATGGTTCAATAATTCAGGCACCCCAATTATCCGCAATTCTATTATTTACGGCAATGGTATTAGGAAGGGTATCGCAGGAAATCTGACTAATAGCCAATATAGTCTGTTGCAGGAGCATACTAATGCGGAAAATGGCAATCTGAACTATACCGGCTCGGTGGAGGATTTATTCGTTTCACCTGCTGATGGTGACTACCGGCTGTTAGCTTGTTCGCCCACTGTCGATAGCGGACACAATACGTTTTATGAGGATGCTGATGGGGATTTGGAGCGAGATAACGACTTAGCGGGTGGCCCACGCGTAGTGGGCGATGTGATTGATATGGGTGCTTATGAGCTTCAAGGCGAAAAAATCGATTACGACCAAATCGCCTTTACTGCCGCAGAGGTAATGTATAACGGCACCGCGCACACCATCACGGCAACAAATCTACCGACCGGCATTAGCGTATCTTATGAACTATTCAATGCGGAAGACGAGGAGATAACGGAGGCCATCCATGTGGGTACGTATACCGTTAAGGCAACATTCTCGGGCTGTGGTACGTTAAGGCAACTATCTGCTACGTTGACTATTCTTCCGAAGGAATTGATCATTACAGCAAAAGACCGGAGCAAGACCTACGGCGAGGCGGTTGCCGTTGACGGTACGGCATTCATGGTAGACGGTCTGGAAAATGACGATGAAGTCACTTCGGTTACGCTGATCTCCGATGGAGTTGCTGCAACGGCAGCGGTAGGTGACTATGATATCGTGGCCGCTGATGCTCAGGGCACAAGATTGGACAATTACGCAATCGAATATGAAGAAGGTACACTTACCGTCGAGACGAAAGCCTTGACGATAATCGCCAACGACCGGAGTAAGACCTACGGCGAGACGGTTGCTTTTGACGGTATGGCATTCACGGTAGACGGCTTGGAGAATGACGACGAAGTCACTTCGGTTACACTGACCTCCGAAGGAGCTACTGCTACGACAGCGGTAGGTGACTATGATATCGTGGCGGCTGATGCTCAGGGCATGGGGTTGGACAATTACGCAATCGAATATGAAGAAGGTACACTCACCGTCGATACGAAAGCCTTGACGATAATCGCCAACGACCGGAGTAAGACCTACGGCGAGACGGTTGCTTTTGACGGTACGGCATTCACGGTAGACGGCTTGGAGAACGACGACGAAGTCACTTCGGTTACACTGACCTCCGAAGGAGCTACTGCTACGACAGCGGTAGGTGACTATGATATCATGGCCGCTGATGCCCAAGGTACCGGTTTGACGAACTACGATGTCGAATACGTGGTGGGAATGTTGACTGTTGGTAGGAAAGTACTGATTGTAACCGCCGATAACTGGAGTAAGACCTACGGTGACGCGGTTGCCTTTGACGATGCGGAGTTTACTGCGGAGGGCTTAGAGAACGATGATGCGGTCACCTCGGTGACGTTGACATCTGCTGGAGCTGCCGCTACAGCGGTGGTAGGCGATTATGATATTGAAGCTTCGGATGCACAGGGTTTAGGTTTGACGAATTACGATATCGAATATACAAAAGGTACGTTGATTGTCCGAAAGAAATTCTTGACAATTACTGCCAATAACCAGCGTAAGACCTACGGCCAAACGATTGCTTTTACCGGTACGGAGTTCACGACGAGTGGTCTGGAAAACGACGATGAAATCACCTCGGTTGTACTGATCTCCGAGGGCGTGTTCGCTAGCGCAATAGTCGGTAATTATGGTATTGAGATATCAACGGCGCATGGCACAGGATTAGACAATTACACGATCGATTATAAATTTGGGGCACTGACCGTCGATAAAAGATCACTAACGGTAACAGTGGTCGGAGGGCAACGGAAGGTATTTGGCCAAACGGATCCGGAACTAACTTATACGTTTACACCGGGGCTAGTCGCGGACGATTTTTTCACGGGTGAACTCACGCGCGATTCCGGTGAGCAGGTTGGTGAATATAAAATTACGCAGGGAAACTTGTCGGCGGGCACTAACTATGAAATAGCTTTTGTGCCAGATATATTCACAATCACTCTAGCAACGATCACGGGCGTCAGGCTGGAGGATGGTAGCTTCGTGTACGACGGTATGGCCAAATTGCTGGAAATCGAAGGTACACCACCTAAAGGTGCTGTAGTAACTTATATCATTGAGGAAAAAGATGGCAACCGTGCCGTGGATGTGGGTATGTATAAAGTTATCGCTACGATTAGCTGCAGCAACTATGAGACGCTGAAACTGGCGGCCGAATTGGAAATCACACCGCTTAACATCACCGTGTCGGTCGACAGCAAAGCAAAAGTATTCGGCACGGATGATCCTACCTTGACCTATACGGTGTCACCGAGGCTGGTAGGAGGAGATGCATTCAGCGGTAGCCTTAGTCGTGAGCCGGGTGAGGATGCCGGGGAATATGCCATCATCCAAAGTGGTCTCTGGGCCGGGAGCAATTATTCAATCACCTTTGAATCGGACACGTTGACAATTACGCCGGCAGCGATCACAGGCATTACGCTGCCAAATCGAAGCTTCGTATACAACGGCGGAGCCAAATCGCTGAACGTTAATGGAACGTTACCTGAAGGTGCGGCAGTACGCTATATCAACAACAGCCGTGCGGATGTGGGCATGCAGAAGGTAACCGCGGTGGTTAGCGGAGCTAATTACCAAGACTTGGTGCTGACGGCGGATTTAATTGTCATACCGGCTATCATTCCAAATATCTCACTTTTGAGCGCTAAGCATATCTACGATGGTGAAGCACAGATACTGGAAGTCGGGGGCGAGTTACCAGGTGGTGCGGAAATAAGTTATACGATTAATGGTGAACCGGGCAATAGTGCCAAAGACGCAGGTATATACCGGGTGGAAGCTATTATCACGGGTCACAACTACCAGATGCAGGAGTTAGCAGCCACACTGACTATTTTTCCTGCCACGCGCAGTATCGCATTCCCGTCTCTATCAAATAAGACTTACGGCGATGGAGACTTTGCTGCGGGTGCTGTTGCAAGTAGCGGCGAGGATGTGCGCTATACAAGCAGCAACCCTGCAGTGGCAGAGATCCGGCCAACTGGCAGCATCCGAATTACTGGTGCAGGAGAAGCTACCATCACGGCGATGCTGCCGCAGAATAGCAATTACACCAATCGGTCGGCGGTGAGCCGTGTACTCACGGTGGATAGGGCAAGCCAGACCATTGTGCTCAGTGTTCCATCCGAAGTATACCGGAACGTAGGCACGGTGGCCATAACAGCCTCATCGAGTAGCAACCTGCCGGTAACGTTACATATAGACGATCCGAACGTAGCTACCCTGGAAAGCCAAACATTGCACATCCATCGACTGGGCACTGTGCGCATCACGGCCACGCAGCAGGGCAACGGTAACTATGAGGCTGCAGAAGCGGTGACGACGACCGTTCGTGTGGTCGATCCGGAATCGGATTTCCCAGTGCGCGTGAATAAGGCGATATCGCCTAATGGCGACGGTATCAACGAGTATCTTATTATTGAGGCTATTAAAGATTATCCGAAAAACCGCGTTACGATCTTCAATCGTAATGGCACGATCGTATGGGAAGCAAACGGCTACGACAACGATCGGGTAGCATTTCGTGGTATCGGCACGGGGCAGTACAACGTGCCTGCCAGAACATTCTTCTACCTTGCGGAAATCAAGGTGGATGGTAAATGGAAATATGAGAAGGGTTGGTTTGTATTGAGGTATTAGGCAGCAATACGAAACATAAGGCATGATCTGACTAAGCTACCGGTTTGATCATGCGGTTGGATTGTTATTAAAACAGATTGCACGAATCGTCTTAAATTTCCCTAATTGTATTACCTTTGGAAACACTTCTACCAATCGTTCGGTGAAAAAATGGCGTTTTCATATAAATTGCTGTGTTTGGCTATTGCTTGCCGCATTAGGCGGGTATAGTCAAGAGTATACCATCACCAAGCTGAAGCTGTTTCCCGACCGCGATGAGGTATTAATCAAGGATGTAACGACCGATAGTTTAGGCTTTATCTGGTTTTTAACTAATGGCGAAATTTATCGCTACGACGGATATCGGTCATTAGATATCCTGAAGACCATCGCAAACCAGCGGCTCACAGACGATATGCCCCAGCGTATGCTGATCGATCATCGAAACCGGTTGTGGATGGCGGGCAATGCCAACCTTAGTTATCTCGATCTCAAAACGTGGCGGGTGTATCCTGTGGATTCGGCGTTACTGCCGCCCATTCAGGACCGTACGGTGGTTTGGATTAGGCAGCTAGCCGATTCGACTGTCATGGTGGCCTACGAAAACGGGCATCTTCTAGTGATGGCGGGCGACCGGTTTACACGTATAGACGAATTATACGAACGGGGCAATGTTGCTAAAAGCCGGGTATCGCCCCGAAGTGCTGTTTACTGGAAAGGAAAATACTGGGTAGGCACGACGGCTGGCGGCTTGTTGTCAATCGATACAGCTAATACGACTGAAACCCAATACCATCAGTTGCCAGGGATCAATCGTATGGTCACAAACCTGATTGCACAAGATGATGCATTACTGCTGGACGTGTTTGAACAAGATATTTATCGATTTGAAGGTCATGGGATGCCCACAGTGTTTACGCCCATACGTTTTGCGCTATCGAAAGATAAATCCTATGTGTTGGCAGCCGGTGACCGGATGAATATCTATGCCGATGACGAGTCAACCTGCCTACTGGATGCGGATCTTGGTCTGTTGCAACGGCTGGCCATCCCATCAACCCATCGCTTTAATACCACCAACGTGAAGATATTTGGAAATGAAGCGTTGCTCGGAACCGACGAGGGTATCTTCGTGATTTACCCGAAGACGAAGGGACTGTCGCAGCTTATTCCTACTAACCCCGGCGCGAATAAAAGTACACGCGGGATATACGTCTATCCCGATGGTGCGTTGTTTTACGGTACCTATAATGGTGCCGGACTCATTGATGTGGACGGGAAAGCGTTGATTTTCCAGGAGCTAAAGCACGCCTATGCGATGCTTCCCATGAACGATAACGAACTCCTGATCGGCACCGAAGGAGGTATGCTGAAAGTTTTTAACCGGAAGCTACGTCAAGTTTCAGATCTTCAGTACACCCTTTCTGAAACCGCGAGCGATCAGTATGTGTTTAATTTGCCGACCTATGTGATGAGCCTCGCTGAGACCGAGGACGATTACCTCATTGGCAGCATGAGCGGCCTTTGGTTGTTGGATAAGCAGAATCACCAACTGGATAAGTATCCGTTGGAGTCGGGTGAAGCTAATGCGTTAGACGTCCAAATCCGGCATATCCGATTGTTGCCAGACAGCAGTTTGTTGCTAAGTACCCACCTCGGGCTTTATGAGGTGAGAAAGGGAGTGGTGACCAAGCGCTACCCGCAGTCAGGCAACGTGGGGGTTTTTAAGTCGATCGTGGTGGGTGATACCATTTGGTTGGCTACACAGGGCGAGGGGCTGTTGGCGATCGATGCCGAAGGGCGTGTGCTGCAAACCATCACCACGAAAGAAGGTCTTAGTAATAACCTTGTTTACAGCTTGGAGCAGGTCGGCGGTTTACAGGTTGTGGGTACTGCCAATGGATTGAATATCGTGAACAACCGACGCGTCCGGCGTATCGGCATTGCTGAGGGACTGAGCCAGTCGGAATTCAATTCAGGCGCATCGTTTTGGGATCCGACACGAAAGCGGGTATATGTCGGTGGGCTAATGGGGTACACGGTGCTGGATATGAACCAACCGTGGTTTGAGGATCAGAACCAACTGGAAAGCTACGTTACTGAAATACACACGGCAACGGGAGCCAACGGTGAAAAATCGGCCGATTATACCTGGCCTTACCGGGGCGAACGGGAGCTGGTACTGCAACCTGGTCAAAGCTTGACCGGCCTGTACGTCGGTACACCAGGGAACCATCGCGCTGATGGCGAAATCCGGTACTCACTTAATGCCGGCGACTGGGAGCCGCTTGAATTGGGGCAATTCATCTCGCTCATCGAACCGTCGCCAGGCGATTACCGCTTTCAGTTGGAGACACGAAGCACGGCAGCTACCGGTAATCAACAGACATTTACCATTACGAAACTACCTCATTATTATGAAACATGGTGGTTCAATGCGCTGGTTCTGTTGGCTGTGGCCGGCGCCATTGGTGGCTTCTTCAAATATCGCGAGACCGTTCTGCAAAAGGAAAAGAAAATGCGGATTAAGATTGCAAGCGACCTGCACGATGAAGTGGGGAGCTCGCTTACCCGTATCTACTTCCAGGCAGATATGCTATCTTCAAAACATGTTGGCCGAGCAGACGATAAGCAGTTGCAGCAAATTGCAGATACGAGCAAACAAGCCTTGTTGACAATGAGTGATATGGTGTGGTCCATCGACTCGCGGTTCGATACGATAAGAGATTTGGTAATCCGCATGAAAGACTATCTCTTCAAACTCCGTGAAGAGCTGGAAATTACTTACCGGTTTGACGTGCGGGGCGACCAAACATCGCGGACGGTAACGCAGCTTGTGCGGCAGAATCTCTTTCTCATCTTCAAGGAAGCACTAACCAATGCCATTAAATATAGCGATGGTTCGGAAGTCACTATTGATTTGAACTTCGGTCGCACCATCCAACTTACCATCCGAAATAGGTATGCGAGCGGTAACGGACCCATTACTGATCAACAGGGGGGACGTGGGCTAGAAAGCATGCGGCTACGGGCATCTCGAATGGGCGGGGAGTTGACGTACACGGCAGTCGGCGGGGTATTTAGCCTTGATTTGGTTATCCCTTGATGTCCATTGACTCCGCACTACCCAAAAAGGGGGGGTGTATTTTAATAAACAATACCTACCTTTACCCTATGATACGCCTAGGCATTATTGAAGACGACGAACAAATCAGGAATATGCTGGTTGATTTTTTCGAAGAGCAGCCTGGTTTTTCGTGTTTGCTTTCTGCACATTCGGTGGAAACATTTTTCGAGCAATGGAAAGAAGATATCTTTCTGGATATTATTCTTTCTGATATTGGCTTGCCCGGCGAATCAGGGATTAAAGGCGTGAAGCGTATTAAGAAACATGCGCCGAAGTGTGACGTGATTATGCTTACCGTTTATGACGACGCCAACCGCATATTCCAGGCGTTGTGCAATGGCGCCTCAGGATACCTGCTTAAGCAAACGCCATTGCAAAAAATCAAAGAAGCCATTGTGGCACTCCATGAAGGCGGCGCACCGATGTCGCCAGGCATCGCACGGAAGGTGGTGGAATATTTCAACCCCAAGGGCACGACCGATCTTTACGAGAAATTGACGCCGCGCGAGGCACAGGTGGTGGAAGCCATCGAGGAGGGGCTAACCAACAAAGAAGTGGCCATCCGGTTTGACATCTCCTTGGAAACGGTGAAATACCACATCAAGAACATCTACGAGAAATTGCAGGTCAACAGCCGGCACGCGCTTATCAGCCGGAAATATAAATAAACGCTACCCCTCCTGCCACAGCCCCATCTGCCCGATATGTATACTTTTGCCGTATTGTTTTTCACTGGCGCTGTGTGGCAAGTCGACCTTGATATATCCTTCATTGCGTTTACATACGTGTGTGTTGCGTGCGGCAACACCCCGTTGCGGACTGTTACCACTAACGCCACCGCATCGTTGGCGCGGGCAAGCGGCGTCTCCTTGCTGGAGAAATAAACCTCCAGCGTCTGCTCGGGTATAGCCGGTCTTCACACGTTTTGGGAATACCCCCCAAAAGAGGGGTGTTATTTTTAGTTGATTTGTTGTCAATTTGTAGCGCTATGGAAAGATTTCTACCGACGCTATCCGCAAAATCACTACGGCTATTCACGACGGTGCTGTTTGTGCTTTTGAGCGTTGTTGCGCTAGCACAACGACCATTTATTACCACCTGGCAGACGACTTCGGCCAATGAAACGGTTACGATTCCGGTGAATCCGGACATAACGGGGTATAATTATACGGTAGAATGGGGCGATGGACATACATCGACAGCGCAAACTGGCGATGCCAGCCATACATACTCAACCCCAGACACCTATACCGTGTCCATCAGCGGAAATTTTCCGGCCATACGGCTTGGATCCTATGGTATCGATGTGACCGATAAGCTAATGAGTATCGAGCAGTGGGGCGATATCGCGTGGTCTTCTATGGAAGGTGCATTTTCGGGCGCAAGGTATATGGCGCTGAATGCAACCGATGCACCGGATTTAAGTGGTGTGTCATCTTTGGCAAAAATGTTTATGGGCGCAGAAGCACTTAACGGCGACCTCAGTGGATGGGATGTTTCGGGTATAACCGACATGAGTAGCCTGTTCTATAGCGCATTCGCGTTCAATGGTAATATCAGCAACTGGGATGTGTCTAGTGTAACCAATATGAGGGGGATGTTCTGGCAAGCATCCGTATTCAACCAGGATATCGGCGGTTGGGATGTAGGTAACGTGACGGATATGTCGTATATGTTCTATCAAGCACCGGTCTTTAACCAGGACTTGAGCGGTTGGGAGGTATCACGCGTAACTACGATGAATAGCATGTTTTTCATTGCCCTTGATTTTGACCAGTCCTTGGGCAGTTGGGATATTTCCAATGTGACGGATATGGACGACATGTTGCTCGCAACCGGTCTTTCTTCGACCAACTATGGTGCTACGCTGATTGGTTGGGCGGCACTGCCCACGGTGCCATCCAATATCACGCTGGATGCTTCGGACCAGGAGTATTGCCCAGGCACGGCAGCCGAAACAGCTAGGCAGGAGTTGGAGATGAAGGGGTGGAATATTATCGGCGACAATCCAGCTACCGATTGCGAGGATGGCGGTGGGGTTATCACGCCTGGCGATCCGGGGAACTTCGTCACCACATGGCAGACAGCCTTTACAGGAACATCCGGCAATAATCAGATTATCATCCCGACAGAAGGAAACGGCTATAATTATCACGTGTACTGGGAGAAGGTCGGTGACGCAGCCGTAAACGGAATGGCAACAGGGCTTACCGGCGATTACACAATTACGTTTCCGGGTTCGGGTACGTACCGGGTGGAAATTGCGGGTGATTTTCCGCGGATTTATTTCGAGAATGAGGGGGATTGCAAAAAAATAATGACCGTTGAGCAATGGGGCAACATCGCTTGGACTTCCATGGAAGGTGCTTTTTCAGGGGCTATCAACCTGACATTGCCTGCTTCGGATAAACCGGATTTGAGCCGTGTGACCAGTATGGCTAGGATGTTTGCCGGTGCAACGAAAATGAATGCGGATATTGGCGATTGGGACGTCTCCAATGTGACCAATATGGCCTCCATGTTTGCGTATGCTCAAGCATTCAACCAAGATTTGAATAGCTGGGATGTGTCTCGTGTGACGAATATGCACCGGATGTTTTCCAATGCGTATGATTTTAATGGCCCTATAGGCAACTGGAACGTTTCCGCCGTCGGCGATATGGGCAGGATGTTCGAATACGCTTCCGATTTTAACCAGGATATCGGAGACTGGAACATGACCGCAACGCGTAACCTAGAGGGGATGTTCTTCGTGACACGGGCGTTCAATCAAGACATCGGCCAGTGGGATATGTCTAATCAGACCAGTTTGGCTAATCTGCTCAGTGGTGCACTCGAGTTCAACCAGGATATCGGTGGCTGGGACGTGTCGAGGGTTACGAACATGGATCACCTGTTTTCCGGAGCCGGTCCGTTCAACCAGGATATTAGTGGGTGGGACGTTTCCCAAGTGACCAATATGGATTACCTGTTTTTTGGCCTAACGGATTTTGACCAAGACTTAAGCGGCTGGGACGTCTCCAAGGTAACCGGCATGGACAGGATGCTCGAAAATACCGGTCTTTCTGTCGCCAACTACGATGCACTGCTCGACAGTTGGGCTGCATTGCCCACCATTCAATCGAACGTTAAGCTAGGTGCCCTGGGCTTGATTTATTGTGCGAGCGACGATGACCGGCAGAAACTGATTGATGATTTCGGTTGGGACATTACCGGCGATCAAGCATGCCTCAGCATTCAACCCAGCACCGATAATATCCTTTACGTAGATATCAACGTGAATACCACGGCTGGCGGCTACAGCGGTGCCGGCGATAGTTGGGTAAACGCTATTCCGCAACTGGCTGATGCGTTGAAATGGGCGCGCGAGCAACACGACGAGGGAAGCGCCGGCTGGAGCGAAGGCGAGCCGCTACGGATCTTTGTGGCCAGAGGAACATATTTGCCTTTATATAACGCGGCTGACGGCCAATATACCACCCACGGTGGTCGGGATAACAGCTTTGTGATGGTACCCGATGTACAATTGTATGGTGGGTTTGATCCGGCTAATGGTATCGAGGCACTGGGGGATACGCGTATTCTGCCGGATAAGAACAGGGTTGGTGAAGGTAGCATCCTCAGCGGTGATTTTTTGGGCAACGATAATACCGACGACTTTGCTAATCATGCGGAGAATGCCTATCACGTGGTGATCGGTAGCGGTGAGGTAGGCACTACACGGGTCGATGGATTCGAGGTGACCGGTGGTAACGCAGATGGTGTTGACGCTGTCACCGTCAATGGAGAAGGTTTTCGGAGGGAAAATGGCGGGGGGGTGTATACTTATTTTTCATCTCCAACGCTAACCCGGACGAGCATTCATAACAACGCCGCTAAATGGGGCGCTGGAATGTACACGAATGAATCTTCCCCGATGCTAACTCATGTCAGTATTCGTGGCAATGGGGCCTATTCATGGGGTGGCGGGATCTATAGTCTTGAATCTTCGCCGAAGTTAATAAATGTCGGCATTTATGATAACACGGCTAGTGATCGTGGCAGTGGTATTCTTCACGGTTCGGGAATAATGGAAGTCACCAATTCCACAATTGCGGGAAACGCCTCTAATGCAATTGATCATTCTGGCGTTTTGAAGCTGAACAACACCCTTGTTTGGAACAATGATGAAGAGTTACGTGTTGCTTCCACAAACTCGCTAATTGAAGGGAACGCCAACACGGACAACGGGAATATCGATGCCACGGGCCTTACGGCTACTGATATTTTTGTTGATCCTGAACAGGGTGATTATACGCTGAAAGCCATTAGCCCAGTTATCAATGCGGGCAGCAATGCTGTATACACCGATGCTGGTGGAAACCTGGCGGGTGACCTCGACTTGGGCGGCAATCCGAGGGTATTTGCGGGTATCCCTGAACCGGATAGGATTGATGTAGGCGCATACGAGTTCCAGGGGGAACCGGTCGCCAAGCAAATACATGTGGAAACCTGGACAGGCACAACCATTACCCTCGATGTCATATTAAGTGATGCTATCCAACAGGTCAAACATAAGATTGAGGATGAAATCGATATTCCCACGGAGCAACAAATGTTGTTTTTCGATGGTGTGCAACTGGAGGATGGTAGAACCCTGGAAGATTACGATATTGCGTACGGAAGTACGCTCCGGCTCGACAGAGCAATCATCCCCGACGAAAACAACATCCTCTACGTAAACATCCACGTGGATACCGAAACCGCAGGTTACACGGGTGTGGGCGACAACTGGGCCAACGCGGTTCCCGAACTGGCCGATGCGCTTAAATGGGCACGTGAGCAGCACGATGGAGGAAGTCCCGGTTGGACGGAGACTGAGCCGCTACGGATCTTTGTGGCAAAAGGAACCTATTTGCCTTTATATAGCGCTGCCGACGGTCAGTATACCACCGATGGCGGCCGGGATAACAGTTTCGTACTGGTACCCGATGTGCAAGTATATGGTGGGTTTGACCCTTCTGCGGGAGTTGAAACCTTGGAAGATGCGCGTATCTTGCCAACGATGAATGGCCTGGAACGGGGTAGTATACTAAGCGGCGATTTCAGCGGCAACGACCATACGGATAATTATGATAACCATGCCGAGAATGCCCATCACGTAACGATTGCCGCTGGAGATGTAGGTAATGCGCTTATGGACGGATTTACGGTAACCGGTGGCTACGCATCCGGTAATACGTCGGGCCCGTCCGTAATGGGACAGACCGTTTATCGGTTTTTTGGTGGCGGGACGTATGTCGTCACTTCATCGCCTCAATTTACCCATATGGCATGGTTTAATAATTTGGGCGAATGGGGAGGCGGATTGTTCAATACGGTTTCCCTCTTGACACAAACCAGTTTACCGAAGTTATCCAACGTGACGTTCTATCGGAACATGGCCCCCGGAGGAGGAGGAGGTATACGTAATTTTGGCGGGTCTATTGACATCAATCAGGCCGTATTCGCAAACAATGGAGCCGGATTGGTTGAAGACGGAACATCTTCCGGTCCGGGTGGTGGGATACACAGCAGTGGTGATGGTACATCGTTGTCCGTAACCAATGCCACGTTCTACCGAAACTGGATCGTTGGGGTTTTTATCCCCCAGTTCGATGGGGGTGCAATATATGTGGAGCGGACCTCGACCCTGTTGAACAACGTGGTGATATGGGGGAATGAAGTGGAAGGCGACCCGGCTGATCCATCCGCGTCTATATCGGTATCCACATTGGGAGCCGATGTAACCGTCGCCAATAGCTTGGTCGCTCATTCGGGCGGCAGCGCGAACTGGAATAATGCAATGGGCATCCTGGACGGAGGCGGTAACATCGACACCGACCCGTTATTCGTCAGCACCACACCCGGCGAAGCTGGCTACCTGCAATTAAGTGCCTGCAGCCCGGCCATCAGTGTAGGCAGTAACCAAGCTTACGTGGATGCGGGCGGAGACCTGGCAAACGACTTCGACCTGGGGGGCAATCCGCGGGTGTATAATCTAGCGGGGGCCGGCGTGATTGATATGGGGGCCTACGAATATCAGGGCGAGCGCGTTTTTGTTCAGTCATTGGCCATGCCGGATGCCGTGAAGGTTGCCTATGGTACCTTGTTGGAAGATGTAGAAGGCTTGCCCACCGCTGTTACCGCTACGCTGAGTAACGATACGGACGTGTCCATTCCATTGGACGGCAATTTAGTAAACTGGACATTGAGCAGTCCGACCGGAGGCGCATACGATGGTAATGTAGCAGGTACCTATGTATTTACCGTGCCGCTGTTGATACCGGAAACGGAATGCTATCTCAATCCCGAAAACCTACAAGCGGAGGTCGCCATCGTGGTGGCAAAGAGTACGCCGGTATTGACTGCTTTATGGAATGGTGCTTCGATTGACGTAGATGAAGGGCTTTCACTGACCTATGGGAACGTTGGGGAACTGGTTCTTCGTACGACTGATCCAGGTGGTCAGCTTACCTATGCCTTCAGCGATGACGACCCACCGGTGCTAGACTTGGCGGATCTTAGCGCTGTATTGGTACAACAAGCTGGAACGGCTACACTGACGATTGAACAGGAGGAAACGGATAATTTCGAGGCAGCTGCTATTGAATTTGCGGTTACTGTCGCGCAGAAGCCGATTGTTATCGTGGCTGCAGCCGATCAGGGCAAGGTGTATGGCGCGGACGAACCGGCGGTATATGGCTACGCACTGGCTGAGGGAGATGTATTGGCGTTTGATGACGAATTGACGGATATTGTTTCAACGGCAAGGCGTGAAGCCGGTGAGCATGTAGGTGCTTATGATATCGAACTGGAGTTTGAGGGTATACAAGCGAATAACTATGTCATTACGTTTAACGCCGTTAATAATGCCTTTGTAATCACGCCTTTGGAAATAACAGCAACTGCGGCTGACAAAACCAAAGTGTTCGGTACGAACGACCCGACATTGACCTTTACGTTCACGCCAGAGTTGATCGGCAGCGATGCCTTTACCGGTGGGCTTGACCGTGAAGAAGGGGAGAACGTAGGTGCTTACGCCATCACGCAGGGCAACCTGGCATTGGACGATAATTACGAAATCGAATTCCAGGAAGGCACACTAACGATTATATCCGCTGATTATGAAGGTGTTGAATTCCACAGTAGGTCATTTGTCTATGACGGCACGGAACACGTGCTTGAACTGACGGGCGAACTGCCGGAAGGGGTAACCGTAACTTATGAAATCGATGGCGAAACAGGTAACGGGGCTACAAATGCGGGTACCTATGAAATTACCGCGCAGATTGACGGCGGAGCGAATTACGAAGATGGTGAACTGACAGCCACGCTGACCATCATTCCTGGGCAAATCACCGGCATTTCATTCAACAATACATCATCTACCTATGATGGCACCGAACACAGGCTTACTCTCGCTGGTGAACTGCCAGCGGGAGCCTCGGTGACCTATGAAATCGACGGAGAGCCGCGCAACAGGGCAATAGATGCTGGTACGTATGAAGTGACTGCCCAAATCGATGGCGGATACAATTACGAAGATATGGAACTGACGGCCAAGATGACCATTACGCCACTGGAAATCACGGTGACGGCAAATGACCGTACAAAAGTCTTACGTGCAGACGACCCGGCATTGACATACACATTTACACCGGCACTGATTGCTGACGATGCGTTTACTGGCAATCTCGACCGCGAGGAAGGGGAGAACGTGGGCGACTACGCCATCGGCCGGGGAAACCTATCGCTGGGCGATAATTACACGATCACATTCGAACCCGGGATACTGACGATTACGTCGGGGACCATTACCGGAATCGTATTCGAAAACGCTTCATTTACCTATGATGGCACCGAACATAGGCTTTCCCTTGTCGGCGAACTGCCAGCAGGAGCCTCGGCGACCTATGAAAATAATGGTCGCACGGACGTGGGCAGCCAAACGGTCAAAGCGATCATCGATGGTGGCGGAAGTTACCTGGGTGAAGTGTTGGAGGCCACACTGACGGTACTTCCGGCTACACGCACCCTCGATTTTCCGAAACTGCCCGAGAAGACATACGGCGACGCAGCCTTCAAGGCAGGTGCGACGGTAAGCAGCGGCGAAGTGATCAGCTATACGAGCGGTAACCGCGATGTGGCCGAAGTGACGGCCGACGGTGAGATAACCATCACGGGTGCGGGTGAAACTACGATTACGGCAACGGTGCCAGAGAATGCGAACTACAGCAGCCGGCCGCAGGAGCGCCAAACGTTGACAGTGCGCAAGGCAAGCCAAGCCATCACATTGAGGGGCCCGGCTGAGGCGGACCGCGACGCGGGCAGCATCGCTTTGACGGCATCGAGCACGAGTGAGTTGCCGGTAACGCTGACCGCCGATAACGCCGAGGTGGCCACGTTGGAAGGTGCCGCATTGAATATCCTTCGCCTGGGGCGGGTCACCATTACAGCTACGCAGACGGGCGATGCCAACCATGAAGCGGCAGAACCGGTGACATTGACCATCCGGGTGATAGATCCAACATCCAGCCTGCCGGTACGTGTGCATCCGGTGATATCGCCCAATGGCGACGGCATCAACGAGTTCCTGATGATTGAGGCGGTAACGGACTATCCCGAAAATCGAATGACGATCTTCAACCGGAACGGAACCTTGCTGTGGGAAGCCCGTGGCAATGACAATAACCGGGTAGCCTTCCGGGGGATCAGCACAGGACAACAGCTATTACCGGCTGGTACGTATTTTTACATCGTGGAGGTAAAAGATGGAAATACATGGAAGCATAAGAAGGGGTATTTTGTGTTGAGGTATTGATGATTTGTCGATTTGAAGAAGAAACACGGATGTCGTCTGAGCCGAGACAAGTTGAACATATTAAAGCAAATGGAGCGAAGCGACATCCCGATGAGCCGAGTGAAATCGGGAAAGCAAAGTAATAATGAAATGAGACGGAATCTATTCATAACACTGGCGGGTATATGGGTTAGCATCGGCTTACATGCCCAGCAGCCGCTGACGCATACGCAGCACGGACAACTGCGGACAGTTGTAAACCCAGCGGCCAGCCTGATGCACATGGGCGGGGAAGTATCGGTAATCGGCCGCCGGCAGTGGGTGGGCATCGATGGGGCACCTACCGTGTTCTGGGGAAGCGGCCATATGGGATTTGATGGCATCGGTGCGACGGCGGGACTGAACATTCGGCATGAAAGCCTTGCTGTGGAAAAGCTGACCGAAGCAAGTGCGTTTTTTGCCAAATCGGTGCGGATTTCGGAGCATGAATACTTGGGGTTGTCGCTGAATGCCGGTTTCAGCTACCTCGACGGCCGCTTTTCGCAGCTGGATCCGATGGATCCAGCCTTCCGGGAAGATGTTCGGGAGACGGACGCACTGGTAGGCTTCGGAGTGATGCTTTACCGTCCGGAGCGGTACTATGTAGGTTTATCCTTGCCACGGCTGATGTTTGGTAACCTGGGGTTGACGGGCGACAGCCGATACGAATTCACTAACATCTACCACCTGACGGCCGGAGCGCTGTTCCCTCTGGGAATAGACTTTCAGTTCCGGCCGTCTTTACTCGTTACCTACTCGGAGAGCCTGCGACCGCAAGCGGAGGCCTCGGCGATGTTCTTCGTGAAGGAAGTGTTTGGTGTGGGGGTAAACCTACGTACGTACGGAGAGGTTGCCGGGATGGCACAATTTAATTTTTCGGGCTTCGGTTTGGGCTACAGCTACCAGTTCAACCCCGGAAGCAAAACGCTTGATCGGCGGATCAGCAACACCACGCACGAAATCGGGTTGAGCTACCGGATTGGGCGTGCCGTGGGATTGTTGTGAGAATGGAAGCTTTGCCATCGAAGCTTCTGTAAGTGCTATCATTTGGAAATATAAATGTTTTTGCGCTATATTTGTGGATATGGAGCGATTACTATCCGTTATCCGAAACAAATACATCATTGCCGGTGCGGCTTTTACGATTTGGATGCTTTTTTTTGATCGTAATGATGTAGCTACTCAATACGGTTATTACAGTCAGCTAAAAGAACTGAAAGCCGAAAAAAAGTTTTATACTGTCGAAATAGAAAAAATAACGAAATCTCTTCATGACCTCGATAGCGACCCCCAGGCTTTACAACGGGTGGCCCGCGAAAAGTACAAGATGAAAAAAGAGAACGAAGATGTTTTCGTTATTATAGAAGAAGAGGGAGAATAGATTATCAGCGATCAGCCTTCGGAGTTCGGCTCACGGCCGAACTCCGAAGGCTGACAACCGAAAGCCAATTCCGGTAACTAGTTAAACTTATACGTAATCCCCGCACCAAATACTTGTCGTACTTGTAACGTTGGCCGTTCGGAGCCAGGCAGGATTGCGCCATTTTCCATCCGGGGAATCAATGTGTTGTCGTCGTAAAGCAATTGTACGCCACCATTGACCGAGATGTAATCATTTACCTTCATGAATAAGTTAAGTGTGTAGTCCAAATCGATATTCTGCGGATCTTCGAGGTAGTTTGAATACAGCTTGAGGATGTTTTCTACACTGATGTTTTCCATCAAATTCACTTTATAATATGCGTCAAACGAAGCGCCAAATTCAAAACGGGAAGTAGAACCGGGATCAACACCAAAAGCACCCGCATTCGACAGGGAATCGTGGGTGACGAAAATGAAACGCGCTGCGGCCGGTGAAAGGTTGAACCGGAAATTGTCCGACTCTTTATAGGCAAAACCGGGTCCGAAACTTAGGTATGCGGGAGCAAACGCGGTGGATATTAATGTCCGGTTATCGTCGCCGTCATATTGAAATCCATCTGCGAACTGGGTATTGAAATTAAGGTAAAATGTGTATAACCATCGTTCAGCAGCTTGATACCCCAATAAACTGTTGAGGATAACCCGGTCGTCATTTTTGCGCCATCCGATTGATTTTTGCTTAGTGAGCCCATAGGCAGCGATGACTTTGTTGTCCCAGCTCCATTTTGCTTTTTTGTAATTGAAATCGTAATTGAGCACCAAATTGGCTGCAAAAGAATTGATGCCCCCGGCAGCCCAATTGGAAAAGGAACTTTGATTAAGTAACAGCGTGTTTTCACCCGCGATGCGCCACGTGGTATCAGGAGTGCTGTCTTGTGCTTGTACTTGCCAGGTAAATACAAACGCAAAACCCAATAGGAATAGTGATTTCTTCATGGTAATTAAATTTTGTGAAAAGTAGTTTAAAAATGCATTAGAAAAACAAAAGGAATGCCAAATCTGTTGCAGACGCTTTAATCGCTGCTGGTTTTTTCGTTCAGTTCCACTGAGCAAAGCTTGAATAGGCAGCCGGAAGTCCACAGATTTGCTTTTCATGTAAGGTAAATTTGCCTAAGTTTGTGAGATGCGGATTACGTTGTTATGTATAGGAAAGACGGATGACACTCACCTCAAGGAGATGATTGAGAAGTTTCAGCAACGGCTGAAACATTACATTCATTTTCAATTAGTAACGCTGCCGGATGTCAAAAATGCAAAACACCTTAGTAATGAAGAGCAGAAGGCGAAGGAGGCAGCGATGATTGAAAAGCAATTATCACCGAGCGATCAGTTGGTGCTGCTGGATGAACATGGCAAGGAATATCGTTCAGTTGAATTCGCCGGTTATCTCAATAAGCTGATGGTGGGCAGTACACAACATGTGATTTTTGTGGTAGGAGGACCCTATGGTTTTGACAAGTCCATCTACCAACGGGCTAACAATAAAATGTCGCTGTCTCGAATGACCTTTTCGCACCAGATGGTTAGGTTGTTTTTTACGGAGCAACTGTACCGCGCATTCACAATATTAAAACGAGAACCCTATCACCATGAGTGATCCGCGCGGAAATTCGTCGGATTCATATGGAAAATTCGTAATTTATGCATCCAAACAAAAGATCGTTTATAATTGTTAACAACATGTTATGATAAATATTCCCAAACGTAAATACCATTACAAAGGAGCGGATACGACGAACGAAAGCCGTTTATTCTGGCTGATGGTTATCATCGGTATTGCACTTGTAGCAGCTATTATTTTCCTTCTTTGACGGTCGATTAACCGATCAGATGTTCAAGGATTTTCAAAATCTCCTATTTTATGTTGTTACCTTAAGTTTTCAATCATCGTGTCTAGTATCTCACGTCTGATGTCTAATATCTGATAACAAAATACCCTTTCCTATGCTCCCGTTTGCCGTCCACTTTCACCTCCACGATGTAGAAGTACGTGCCCGCAGGCAATTGCTGCTGTCCCGTGCTGATGCCACGGAATACCACCCGGTCGTTGTCGTAGCCGCTGGCCTCCCACAGCACCGTCCCGTTACGGTTGACGATGGTCACCCGGTTGTCCGGATGGTCCTTGATCGCCTCGATGACGAGGTATTCGTTGATGCCGTCGCCGTTCGGCGACAACGCCCGGTGCACACGGACGGGGAAATCCGATGATGGGTCCACCACTCGTACCGTGACCGTCACCGGATCGGCAGCCTCGTAGTTGCCGTCGCCCACCTGCGTGGCGGTTATCGTCACCGTTCCAAGCCGGAGGATATCCAGCGTAGTGCCGTCCAATACGGTAACCTGCGGGTCGTCGAGGCTCAATGCCACCAGCAGGCCACTGCTTGCCGACACGTCCAGCTGGATGCTGCCCGCATCGCGGGTTACCTCGGCAGGGGCATTGAACGTGATTGCCTGGGGTGCCTTCGTCACCGTCAGGGTTGCGTCATGGTAGGTGAAGGCGTAGTTGGCAGATACCCCGCCGCTTACCGTGATGGCATAGCTGCCCGGTGCGCTCGTTTCTGTGGCATCCGTTGATGCTGAAGGTGCCCGGTCAAGCGAAGAGGCATCCTCACCGTCCACGAAACCGTTGTACGACACGTCGAATGACGGGTTGGCCCCGCCGTAGGCCCGTGCGGCATCCGCCACGCTGACCGCAAGCGGTGCCTTGGCGATGTGTAGCGTCCTGCTCACCGGCGATGCCGCCGAGTAGTCCCCATTGCCAACCTGAGAGGCCGTGATAAGGATATCGCCCGCGCCGCGAATGGTAAGTTTATTGTTTTCAATAACCGCTATGTTCGTCGGTTTGCCGTCCATATCTGTTGCCGTGTAGGCTACCGCAAGTCCGCTCGTGGACTTCCCGTCCAGTGTTACAGGGTCGTCGCCGTAGGTCTGGCCCGCCGGTGCGCCGAACTCGACCCACTGCGGCTTCCTATCCACCCGTTCCAGCCCCACTGATACCGAGCGCTCGCCGCCACCGCCGGCCACCACACCGTTCGCCTGAAGCGTGTGGTGGCCCAATTCCAGACTGGCAGGTACCGGCAGCGAACCGCCGAAGTTGCCATCGGAATCCACCGGCAGGTGGCCCACCAGTTCGAGGTTGGGGAACAGGTAGACCGTCACCACCGTCCCCGGCTCGAAACCGTGGCCACTCACGTGTACCCGCGCCCCGGCACCACGAAGGAGCCGGATAATGGCGTCGACCGCCGAGATCGGAATCCGTTCACCGTCCATGCCCAGCGAGGCCAGCTTTATCGCGTAATCGTCGCCACTCAACTTTAAATATTCCCCGTCGATCACTTCCAGCGTCACCGCTTCTACCTTGCCGTCCGTAATCACCACCGGTGTGCCCGGCTCCGGTTCGGGGAGGTTGCCTTCTCCGTCGAGTACCGGTTCGGTCGGGATCGCCTGCACCGTGCCGCTGGCCGCTCCCGTGCCTATGGCGCTCACCGCCGAGATACGGAATACATACGGACGGTTGTTCTCCAGCCCGATCACCAGCGACCGCGTCGCCGCCGACGGCTCACGGTCGGGGACTGTCCACGTTGTCCCCTCGTCGCGCGAGTATTCGATCATGTAGTCCGTTACCGTAGGGGGCAAGTCCGCAGGCGGATCCCACTCCAGCATCACCTGCCGGTTGCCCGCTTCCGCACGCAGGCCCGAAGGAGCACCCGGAAAATCCGAAACCGGATACCGGTAGGGCACCCCTGATACGGCTGTTCCATCCAACAGAACGGATAGTTCATCCAAGCCTCCACTTTCCGGAGTATATGTTGCCGAATACGTGCCGTCTCCTTTATGTATTACGTCCACCGAAATGTTGTTAGCACCCGATACGGACACCGAGAATGCCGCCGGGGAAACCGTGGATACCGGATTGCCGTACATATCCCGGACAGTGATGGTGATCGTAACCATCCTGCCCACCTGTGCCGGAGATATCTCGAAACCCGTGTGCCTGGCACTGGCCGGACCAGCCGTGATACGGCCCGTTGTTGTCGCTGAATCCGTATCGAACACGTAATTCCCGGCATGCGTACTGCCGAGCTCAAAACCAGTCACAGTGACCACTTTTTCTTCACCTACATCGGCATCGTCGTATATCGCCGCGCCGCTTACCGTCACATCGTCACCATCTACCATGCCGGTGAGGACATAGTTATCCGCCGCCAGCACAGCCACATTATTACCGTCGTAAACCTTCTCAATGACGGGAATGTTGTTCACTGACACCCTTAGTTCTTTCGGCGTGATCGTTCCTGTCGTGAAAGCATCCGCAGCTTCCACCGTATAATTATCTTTGTCGGCACCGTGGAGCATGAAGCCGGAAACCGTAATTTCCCGCTCCGTGCCCGCATTGCCATCTTCATAGGTAGCCGTCCCTTTTACCGACACATCATCCTCACCGACAATGCCGCCAAGACTGTAATTATCGGCATGCAGCGTAACCGCGGCACTGCCATCGTATACTTTGGTAATCAACGGGTAGTCATCCAGCGCTACCGTCAGCGGCTTGGCTGTGATGACACCCGTTGTAGTGGTCGAGGTTGTTATAATACGATAATTGTCCGCATCCGCACCATCCAGCACGAAATCTAAAACCACAATTTCCTTATCGGTTCCCGCATCTTTATCGCGGTATACCGCTGTACCGGTGATCTCAAGGTCATCGCCGGGCAGTCCGCCGACCGGCATATAATTGGCTGCGACAAGCGTAGCGACATAGGTACCGTCATAAACCTTGACGATCTCGGGCATGTTGCTTAATGTAACCGCCAAGGGCTTAGGCGTGATGGCAAAATCCGCATCCGTGTAGGCAATCGTGTAGTTGTCTCCGGCAACCAGTGTACCGATGCCAATTGAATAGCTATCCACATCCTCGCCTGGGACCCGGGATAACGTGCCCGTGAATACGTGCTCGTCTTCCTCAAAAGCAAAGCCTGTTGCCGTATAGGTGAACACGGGGTCTACCGAGCCATATACCTTACCTTGTCCCGAATCAGTGGTCACCGTCAGCGATTTTGGCGTGATTGTAAAGTCCGCAGCTGTGTAATTGATCGTATAGTTCGACCCAACAGCCAGCGTACCCCGACCAATCGCATAATTATCAACATCCTCGCCCGGCGCACGGGAAAGCGCACCTGTTAATACGCTTTCATCGTCATTCCATCCAAAGCCAACAGCGTCAAACGTAAGAATAGGGTCTGCCGAACCGTACACCTTGCTTTGGTCGGCATCTGCCATTACGGTTAGCGTCTTGGCCGTGATCGCAAAATTCGCACCTGTGTAGGCAATCGTGTAGTTGGCGCCTGCCGACAGCGTACCCTTCGTAATCGCATAAGTATCCACGTCTTCACCTGCTTCGCGGGAAAGCGCACCTGTTAAAACACCTTCATCGTCGTCTCGCTCAAACCCTGTGGCCGCATAAGTAAGCGCTGGGTCAGTCGAACCATACACCTTGCCGTGACCTGCATCGGCCTTCACCACCAACTCTTTCGGCGTGATCTCAAAATTCGCACTCGTGTAGCTGATCGTGTAGTTATCCCCAGCATCAAGCGTACCTTGCCCAATCGCGTAGGTATCCACATCTTCGCCCGATGCCCGTGATAGCACACCTCCAAGTATACCTCCATCGTCGTCCCGTTCAAAGCCTGTTGCCGTATAGGTAAGCTCCGGGTCGGCCGAACCGTATACCTTACCTTGTCCGGCATTGACGGTCACCGTCAGCGATTTTGGCGTGATGGCAAAGTCCGAAGCTGTGTAACTGATCGTATAGTTCGACCCAACAGCCAGCGTACCCTGACCAATCGCATAGCTATCCACATCCTCGCCCGGCGCACGGGAAAGCGCACCTGTTAATATACTTTCATCGTCATCCCATTCAAGGCCAGCAGCATCAAATGTCAGTGCCGGGTCGGCCGAACCGTACACTTTGCTTTGGTCGGCATCTGCCGTTACGGTTAGCGTCTTGGCCGTGATCGCAAAATTCGCACCTGTGTAGGCAATCGTGTAGTTGGCGCCTGCCGACAGGGTGCCCTGCGTAATCGCATAAGTATCCACGTCTTCACCTGCTTCACGGGATAAAGCACCCGTGAATATGCTTGCATCATCGTCCCGCTCGAAACCTATAGCCTTGTAGGTCAATGCCGGATTAGCCGAACCATACACCTTGCCCTGCCCCGCATCAGCGGTCACCGTCAGCGATTTTGGCGTGATGACAAAATTCGCACCCGTGTAGGCAATCGTGTAGTTATCCCCAGCATCAAGCGTACCCTTCGTAATCGCATAAGTATCCACATCTTCGCCCGATCCCCGTGATAGCACACCCCCAAGTATACCCTCATCGTCATCCCGTTCAAAGCCTGTTGCCGTATAGGTAAGCTCCGGGTCGGCCGAGCCGTATACCTTGCCCTGCTCGGCATCGGCTTTTATTGTCAAAACCCGTGGCGTGATGGCAAAATCCGCAGCCGTGTAACTGATTGTATAGTTCGACCCGGCGGCCAGTGTACCTATGCCAATTGAATAACTATCCACGCCTTCACCCGCTTCGCGGGATAATGCGCCCGCAAATATAACCTCATCGTCGTCCCGCTCAAAACCTGTTGCCGTATAGGTAAGCACCGGGTCGGCCGAGCCGTACACCTTGCTTTGCCGTGCATCGGCCTTCACCACCAACTCTTTCGGCGTGATCTCAAAATTCGCACTCGTGTAGCTGATCGTGTAGTTATCCCCAGCATCAAGCGTACCTTGCCCAATCGCATAAGTATCCACATCTTCGCCCGATGCCCGTGATAGTACACCCCCAAGTATACCTTCATCGTCGTCCCACTCAAAGCCTGTCGCTGTATAGGTAAGCACCGGGTCGGCCGAGCCGTACACCTTGCCCTGCCCTGCATCGGCCTTCACCACCAACTCTTTCGGCGTGATGGCAAAATTCGCACCCGTGTAGGCCATCGTGTAGTTATCCCCAGCATCAAGCGTACCTTGCATAATCGCGTAAGTATCCACGTCTTCGCCCGCTTCGCGGGATAAAACACCTGTGAAGATACTTGCATCGTCGTCTCGCTCGAAACCTGCTGCCGTATAGGTAAGCACAGGGTCAGTAGAACCATACACCTTGCCTTGTCCCGCATCGACCGTCACCGTCAGCGACTTTGGCGTGATTGAAAAATCCGCTGCTGTGTAACTGATCATGTAATTATCCCCAGCATAAATCGTACCCTGAACAATCGTATAGGTATCCACATCTTCGCCTGTCTCGCGAGATAGTGCCCCTTCCAATAGGTTTTCATCGTCGTCGCCAACAAAACCCGTAGCCGAATAGGTAAGCGCCGGATCTGCCGAACCGTATACCTTATTTTGTTCCCCATCAGCCGTGATCGTCAGCACTTTTTTCGCGACAACCAGCGATAAAGCTATCGACGTGGGGTCATACTCCGTAGTTCCGGCTACACTGACCGTGAGTTCTACTTCGCCGGCTGCCATGATATGGATCTTGCCATCCACGATACTGGCTACCATATTATCCTCCGTGGGCAGACTGAATATGGCCGGACCTCCCGTGCTGGTTGTGACCACAGGCACAAAGTCGGCATCACCATAAGTTGCCGTGAGTTTACCATCTTCCAAATCGGCCACGTCGATAGTCTGCTGCCGGAAAGGCCTTTCATACGCACCGATGTCGATCTGTCCATCCACGACACGTGTCCGGCCGGCAAGATCCGTGGCTCCTACTTGCACAGGATAGCCCGACTCATTGGTCTGCGGATCACCTGCGTTGATTGCGGGACTTCCCGGTTGCAAGGTAAAGTCCCCTTCCGGCGAAGGTGCTGTAGCTGGGTCTATTCCGTCTATGAATAGTGGATCGCCATCGATGTTGCCTCCTCCGTCCGTACCGATCGCTGCTCTCCACACACCATTGCCATCTCGGCTGTTGGCAATCAAACTATTGGAAAAGTGTAGCGTACCATTTCTATACACAGACGCATCCGTACTATTGGTGTTCCCGCCAGCTCGGTTATTCCAAATGATGCTATTGATCAACGTGACAGTTGATTCTTTTTCTATCGCAATACCTCCGCCGTTTACGTCAGCGTAATTGCCCGTAATGGTCACGTTGGTCAGTATGGCATTCGCCGGATCGCGGAAGGCGATCCCGCCGTAGTTAGGTGCTTTATTACCACTGATGAGCACATTAGTCAGCGTAGGACTCGCCGTTTCGTTACCCATCCCGCCGCCGTTAGCTGAAGCAGTATTCCCACTGATAATCAGATTGGTAAAGGTAGGACTAACGTGCCCGTTATATATTCCACCTCCAATAGCCGCACTTCCCCCGGTTACCGTAAATCCATCCAGTATCGCTGTGGCCGTCACTCCGTTGTCATCGTTGCGGACCACGCTATTGCTGTTCCCTTTCAGGACGGTTTCATATTCCTCCCAATCGCGCTCATCCATGCCTGGCGTGCCCACGGAAGGAAAACCTCCGTAAATCTTCACCCCTTCTTTCATCGAAAACGACTGACCGGCACCCCGTTGGTATTCACCGACGGCCACCCATACTTCATCGCCCGCCGAAGATGCATTGATCATGGCCTGCAAATCCCCTGAAGCGTCCGTCCAGCTGTAACCATTGCCGGTCGCACCCTGCTTTACGTACCGGATACCCTGTTCATGAACGGCTCCCTGCCGGTTGCTTTCTACGGTTGCTCCTGCAACTGTACCGTCGTGCGCGGTTACCTCAAAACTGATGAATTTACCAATATCCGCGGCAACAAGCGTATACGATTTCCCTGTCGCATCAGGGATGGCAGTTTTACCTACATCGCCGCTTGGCGCATCATAGCGATACCATACCACCGTACTGTGGTCCTCATCGTCGGGGTTAGCATCGGTAAAGGTATAGGCAGCCGCGAGCGTGTTACCCACTTGGAGCGGAGCACTCAATGTCAACGCCACATCCGATATTTCGGGGGTTGTGATGCCGAATGCTGTCGCGGTGAGTAACTGCACGGTTATCGGATCGTCAAATTCGGACGCCACATATTGGTCCTTGGTATTGACGTCCGCTTCCATCACCAGCTTCAGCGGACCACCATCGGATTCCTCATAAATCAGCTGCAAATCGCTTGCTGCGGCTCCATCCAATACACTCGGTTTGTAGTGCAAACGCAAAACCCCAGCAAACGTAATCGGCGTACTGAATGTATACACCTGGCTGATGGATGGCAACCCGTAGAACGTTACCGGCGTAGCCGACCGCTGAACTTCCGTTTCTGCCAGGTTTAGCATTGCAGCAGGTTCGAACTCCAACCCATTTACCGAGAATAGTGTTTCTTTTTTTATCCAGAGGCCATCGCTGCCAATGGTAAGCTGTGCGGATGCGGGCTTAACGCCCAAAAAGCTATTGCTTAAGGCAAGTATTATTACAAATAAACGGGATGTGGAGCGAGCAACATTCATAAAGAACGGACTATATAGGTTATGGTTCGGGTGTTTCTTGCTTTCCGGCCATCCACACTTCCAGCAACGCCAAACGTTCCTTTGCGGCCTGTAGCTGATCCTTTAGGCGTTCGTTTTCTGCCTTCAGCTCGGCTGTCCGCTTTTCCAGTGCCTGGATGGCCGCCATGTTCACGCCGTCGATATCCACAGTGTTGATGGTCGTATCGTTATCCGGGCCATCGAGCCGGAATGCGGCATGGAAATCCTGTGCCATCGGGCCAATGTGCTGTTGCGTGGCCGGCTGGCTTTTGTAATTCCATCGGGAGATAGGGATGACTGTCACTTTTTGTAGGATGAACTCGGCGTCGACCGGCTCAACGTTTTCCTTTCGGTTGCGATCGCTCAAGCTGCTCCAAGAGCCGGCACCGGGGTCCAGTTGCACACCAGCGGTAAGCCCCATATTCGTATAGAGCTTATACCCCCCTATAAACCGCATCGTCACCTGGTTGTTTGCCGTTGCATACACATAGTCTTCGCCTGAAAAACTACCGTCTGCCAACACCATAGCGCCTTGCTTATCATTTGTATGCGCACCCCTTCCAATAGCCACCGAAAAATTCCCAGAGGCGACACTTTGTGTGCCAATAGTCACTCCAAAACTTCCCCGTGCTTCAGACTCAGAGCCGATCACGATCGAAGCCAGCCCCGCTGCCCTTGCTGACTTCCCCAGCGCCAGTGCATCATCACTGGTAGCCTGCGCACCTATCCCGATGGCGACCGCACCCACCCCGGACGCCGTTCCATTGACCGCCAATGACCGGTCTGCACTGGCGGTGCTGTTCAGCCCCAACGCCACAGATTCGTCGCCAGTAGCTGTAACGCCAAGTCCCGCAGCGAAAGAGGATGCCCCTTGTGCCCGCGTATTCTTGCCTGCAGCGAATGAATAGTTGCCTATATTGGCCGCATTCCAGTAGGTGGCGCTGGCTGCATCAAGATAACCCACGCGGAAAGCCGCTTTCTCGGCGTACCACATCATCCGGCGCCCCGCTCCCGATACGGGAACGGTGGTCGATGCCGTAGCACCTCCCTCCGCACTAAATACCACACTGCTGTCCACCACATGCAGGCCCGCTTGGGGCGCATTCGTCCCGATACCGACCTGTGCCGCGGCTGATAAAGTAATTACGCAGAAAAACACCAGTAACATCCGTTTCATCGTTGTCTGTTTTGTTGAATAAAGTGATTATTTAGTGGGCTTTCCCGTAGATCCCGCCATCAATCCAGCCACCCATGCTTCCAATACCGCCAAGCGCTGGTCCATGGCCGCTAGTTCGCCCGCCAGGTTGTCTGTTCCCGATCGCAGCGCAGTTGTTCGCCTTTCGAGCGCCTGAATGGCTACCATGTTTACACCGTCGATATCTACAGTGTTGATGGTCGTATCGTTGGCAAGCCCATCAAGCTGGAACGCAGCGTGGAAATCCTGCGCCATTGGCCCGATGTGTAGCTGCGTAGTAGGCTGGCTTTTGTAATTCCATCGAGCAATCGGGATGGTTGCTACTTTTTGCAGGATCGATTCGGCTTCCGTGGCACTGATTGTTTGGAAGTTTTCCTTCGCTCGGCGGTCGCTGATGACATTCCAACCACCCCCGGCTGCAGCGAGTTCCACACCCGAAGAAAGTTCGGAATTGGTAAACAGCCTAATCCCGTTTGCACCTCGTATTGCCAGTTGGTTTGCTGCCGTAGCGACGGTACTATCACTCGAAAACCCGGCAGAACCATCGCTCAATACCATGGATCCAAGTCGCCCTGAATTTGCATTTTTACCAATAGCGATTGAATAAGGCGCCCAGGCGTTGTTTTGTAAGCCAATGGCCATGGAAAAATCACCGTATGTCTTTGAGGGACCAAATGTTACGGATTCACCCCCTCTCGCAATCGATGACGGCCCAAGCGCCATGGCATGGTCGCTTTCCGCCTGTGCACCTGACCCGATCACAACCGACCCCGTGTTACCGGCCGTACCGCTAAAAGCAACGGAATGGTTTCCAATGGCCGCAGCGTTATTTCCCATTGCCACGGCCCCATCGCCGGAAGCGGTGGTTGCCAAGTTCATCGCGATGGAATATTCACCCGAGGCCCGGGTATTCTCGCCTGTACTGAATGAGTAGTTGCCGATATTCGGTGTATCCCAATAGGTAACGCCATACGAGTTAACCAAGCCCGCCCGAAAGGCAGCTTGCTCGGGGTACCACATCAATCGCCTGTTCGCGTCAGTTAGCGGAGCCCGCTCCGACACCGTGACATCGCCCGCCGCACTGAATACAACGTTGCGATCAACCACGTGTAAACCTGCCTTTGGATCATTCGTCCCAAGACCGACCTGCGCTACCGATTGGTAAGCAATTGCGCAGAAAAGCACCAGTAAAATTCTTTTCATAGGCTATTCTATTTGGTCAATTGTATTTGTTGCTTTTTCCACACCCTGCATATCCTGTTCGATACGCTCCAACTCTTGTTGATAGTACACGCACACGATTACAACCGATACCAGCAACAGCATTACGAGAATGAGCAATAGCACTGGGTACATAGATTTATTACGCATAGATAGAAACTGCCGCAAACATACTATCCGACGCCAAATGCGGGCAATCCGTGGCGTTACAACTGGCGTTACAATTGATTAACCGGTGCTGACCGGGATCAGAAGTCCGTAAAATACGCGGTGTACACTATGAACGGTTACGGCTTACTTGGTTCAGTCAACCTTAGATAAATTTATTGATTATTTTTAGGTATCAATGAGATCGCTCCGCTAGGTTCCTTTTTATATGCAATATAATCGCGTTGCATTATAAACAGGAGATTTATCGGTCTCTCCGCTGCCGTTGATAGAAACTTTTATAGAGGGAATGTACAGAAAATTCGCGGATATTCAATCGATGGCCCCGCTTATGGCCACCTAAGAGGTCACGGTAGAAAAGGCGGAGAGCGTGTGGATATTGGGTGAGGTGGTCGCTACCTAGCGACCACCGAAATGCATGTTACTTGGTGTTTTCCGACGGCTCATCGGCATCCGTCGGTTCCGGCTCTTCATCAAAGAGTGGTAGTTTCTTGATAATGCCATACCAGCCGATGATTTTTTTAATGTCAGAGCTATATACACGTTCCTCGTCATGACCCGGAGCTACTTCCCGGAAAAATTCCCGTAGGGTTTTTCCATCGGATTTGGGATCCGGTGCAGTTCCTTTATCTTTTACCCGTTTGAGTATATCAACCAGTTTCAATTCCTCCTCGTAGCCATAGATCGTAATATCCTCCAAGGTAGCCATCTTGTTAGTGGCTAGGTTTACAACGGATTTCTTTTTCTGGTCGTCTAAGGTCTCCAGGATAAAACCACCTTTATTTTGACCGATCAATTTAAAAAGTCCCGGTTTGCCCGTGACGGATACAAGCGCTTTCAGGTTCATGTCGTTTGCTCTTCAAGAATGTCAATACCCAATATCTTGTCGCCTTGGCGAATGTCATCGATTACATCGACGTTTTCAACTACTTTTCCGAAACAGGTATGATTTCTGTCGAGATGAGCCGTATTTGTGCGGCTATGGCAGATAAAAAACTGAGACCCGCCGGTATCGCGCCCCCGGTGTGCCATCGATAGTACCCCCCGATCGTGATATTGGTTATCACCATCCAACTCGCATTTGATCGAGTATCCCGGACCACCTGCTCCAGTGCCTGTCGGGTCGCCCCCCTGGATCACAAAATCCGGTATCACACGGTGGAAGGTTACACCATCGTAATAACCAGACTTAGCTAGCTTCAAAAAGTTAGCTACCGTGTCTGGTGCATCTTTATCATAAAATTGCACCGTTAAGTCACCTTTTTCGGTCTTGATAATTGCTTTGCTCATTTTTTTAAAATTGGACTGCAAAGATAGTATTTAGTTGGGAAGTCCGGAAGCCCGGACGATCGATAAATCGGGTGTTGATTTATTAAACAATCAATGAATGGCTGAATTACCTAATTTCCTCAATTTTTAGTATCGCAGAATTGGAGAAATCCGTATCTTTGCTGGTAATACAACAACCTTAACGATGCCAATGAACCAATTATCACGAGTAGCAATCAAGGCTTGGGCCGAAGCCGATCGTCCGCGCGAAAAACTATTGGAACAGGGGCGGAGGGCACTTACCGATGCTGAACTGTTGGCCATCCTGATCGGGAGTGGCTCACGGGAAGAATCGGCTGTGGAGCTTTGCCGTCGTATCCTTCATGATAAAGGGAATGACCTCAACAAATTGTCGCGTCTATCGGTATCCGAGTTATGTCGATATAAAGGGATCGGGGAAGCTAAAGCGATCAGTATTGTGGCTGCACTGGAGTTGGGCCGAAGGAGGAAAGAACGGAAGAAAGAGGCGCGCGAGATACTAAACAACAGTAGACGGGTATACGAATATATGGAACAAGTTTACAACGATTTGCCCTACGAAGAGTTTTGGGTGCTGTTTTTGGCCGGTGGCTGCAAGCTGATTGCCAAAGTATTGATAGGCAAAGGCGGTAACGATTTTACACCGGTGGATATTAAACAGGTGTTACGTCTCGCATTGGAATACCACGCTTCGAGTATTGTTCTGACACATAACCATCCCTCGGGTACCCTGAAGCCGAGCTCTATGGATATTCAACTAACCAATAAATTGAATGATGCGGCAAAGCTGTTTGATTTTTCCATCAACGACCATATCATTTTCACGAATAGTGGATATTATAGTTTTAGAGATAGCGGATTGTTATGAAGCCGCGACTTCGCAAAAATGTTATCTTTGCACAAATTCCGAAATCAGGATGGACCTGCCATGTCAGCGCCTGCAGATTAAAAAGGCGATGAAAGTGTAGGTTTTATGAGGCGATAGAGAACAAACAATTTCGAATGAATATATCATACAATTGGCTTAAAGATTTTATACAAACAGGTAAAACACCCGAAGAGCTTTCGGAGATTCTTACCGATATCGGGCTGGAGGTGGAATCGTTAAAAGTGGTACAGAGCTTGCCCGGCGGCCTGGAAGGGCTGGTCATTGGAGAAGTGAAAACCTGCGTTCAGCACCCAAATGCAGATCGGTTGCGTGTTACGACTGTCGATATCGGAGAGGAAATACCGCTTTCGATCGTTTGCGGGGCTCCTAATGTGGCAGCGGGTCAGCGTGTTGTCGTAGCTACCGTAGGTACCACGGTTTATCCCACAACCGGAGAGCCTTTTAAAATCAATAAATCCAAAATCCGAGGAGAAGTATCGGAGGGGATGATTTGTGCAGAAGATGAGATAGGTTTAGGTACTTCGCACGAAGGGATTATGATTTTGGCGGCAGACGCACTGGTGGGAACCACTGCCAAGGATTACTTTGAGGTTCACGATGATTTCGTTTTCGAAATAGGACTCACTCCCAACCGTGCAGACGCGGCTTCACACCTGGGAGTTGCCCGGGATGTGGCCGCTTATTTGCGCAGTGGTTATGACTTGCCGGATATGCTGGCATTTACACCGGGTAACCCTAACGCATTACCCGTTTCGGTGGAAGATGCCGATGCGTGTCCTAGATACAGTTCGTTGACTATCAGTGGTGTTCAGGTTGGTGAATCTCCCAGATGGCTAACAGATCGTTTGAAAGCTATCGGCGTGCGTCCTATTAACAATGTTGTGGATGTGACCAACTATGTGTTGCACGAACTGGGGCAACCGTTGCATGCTTTTGATGCCGGTAAGCTATCGGGCGGTAAGGTGGTAGTGCGCCGGGCGCAGCCAGGCGAGCCATTTGTTACCCTAGACGGTATAGAACGCACGCTGCATGAAGAGGATTTGATGATTTGTGATGCAGAAAAGCCTCTATGCATTGCGGGGGTATTTGGCGGTATACATTCGGGTGTAACCGATAAAACCACCGAGGTGTTTCTGGAAAGTGCTTATTTTTATCCGGTTTCGGTACGGAAAACGGCAAAACGGCACGGACTTAAAACAGATGCCTCTTTCCGCTTTGAACGGGGCACGGATCCAGATATGACTGTGTTTGCCCTGAAAAGGGCTGCTCAGCTCATCGCGGAAGTAACCGGAGGTTATGTATCCACTGTTATCTCCGACTTATACCCGGCACCCATCCGCCCATTTACGTTTAATGTGCGATACGCAGCCGTGCAACGATTGATTGGAAAAGCCATTCCAGAAACGGAAATAAGGGGGATTATCGAGGCACTGGGCATTATCATATTGAGCGAAGCCGACGGAGTGCTGAATGTGCAGGTGCCGCCTTATAAGGTGGACGTAACCCGTGAGGTGGACATCATTGAAGAGGTGCTCCGTATGTATGGGTATAACCGTATTGAGATAAAGCGGCAGATCAAGGCTTCCTTGAACACTTCACCTAAGCCAGACAAGGAGGTAGTACAAAATCAGGTGGCCGATTTGCTGATCGGCAATGGTTTTCGGGAGATACTTTCCAATTCGCTGACGAAAATCGACTATTTAGACGATGCTGATTCGGCCGTACGGATACTCAATCCATTAAGTGCCGACCTGGAGGTAATGCGACAGAACCTGTTGTTTTCCGCTTTGGATGCCATTGCGTACAACCAGAAGCGCAAACAGGTTGATTTGAAATTATTTGAATTTGGCTATACCTACTGGCTGGACAACGAAGCGTTTGTTGAAACCCAACATTTGGCTTTGGCGATTACGGGCAAACAGCGATCCCAGCAGTGGAACCAGGCACCCAAACCGGTGTCGTTTTATCACATTAAGGCGATCGTGGATGCGCTTTTGCAGCGGTTAAATATAACGGGGTTGTCCGTGGCGGACAACCCCGAAGGTCATTACCAATATGGATTGGCGTACGAACGGGGAGGCAAAGTATTGGTTTCCTTCGGTGCAGTAAGTCCGTTGCTCTTGCAGAAGGCTGATGTGGATGGAGACGTGTTTTATGCTGATTTTGACTGGGGGTTGATCGGTAAAGCCATTCGTAAGAACAAAATTACGTTCCGAGAAGTACCGAAGTTTCCAGCAGTGCGGAGAGATCTTTCGTTGCTAATTGATGCCGGTGTAACCTTCGGCAAGCTAAAGGAAATTGCTGAAAAAAGTGAACGTAAACTTCTAAAGAGTATCCATGTTTTTGATGTATATAAAGGAGATAAGCTACCCGCAGGAAAAAAATCGTATGCGCTTCAGTTTGTAATACAGGATGAAGAAAAAACACTCAACGATAAACAGATTGATGCAATAGTTAAAAAATTAATTTATAATTTTGAGAAAGAAATAGGTGCGGAAGTGCGGAAATGAGTTGAAAGTTGAAAGTGGAAAATTGAAAGTAGGCAGTAGAAGGGGCAGTAACTTTCAATTTTCAATAAAAAAAGAATTACAAAAGAATGTCATCAATAGCGGCGCAACTGGCAAATGTGGTAAGCAACACGCGAAAGTTGTTGGATTTGTGTGTGTCCCTTCAGGAAGAAAACGATATGCTGAAGCTTGAGGTACAATCGTTGCAAGTTGCGTTTGACACAAGTAATGATAAAAATAAGCAAATTGAGGAGAAATTGAAAGCAGTCGCTGTGGCTCGTTCGTTGGAGGAAGGGAAAGTGGATAAAGCGGTAATAAATGAAAAAATACTTGACACAAAGCAAAAAATTAACGATTTTGTGCGGGAAATAGATAAGTGCATTGAATTGCTCAGGTAAAGGGCAGGAGAGTGACGGATAGTGAATTAGCTCAAACATGGGAGAAATTTCCATAAAAATAAACATTGCGGACCGGATTTATCCCTTGCGGGTAGATATGGAGGAAGAGGAGGTAATCCGGCGCGCATCAAAATTGATAAACGACAGGATTAAAGAGTTTCAGGAAAATTATGCAGTAAGGGATAAACAGGATTTATTATCGATGTGTGTGCTTCACTACGCTACGGGAATGCTAAAAGCAGAACGTAGATCGAGCGTGGACGAAGTTGGTGTCGTGAAGGCTGTAAATGAACTGGATAGCATGTTAACTGAGTTCTTTAGTAAATAACGTTCTTATTAATCAGAGCTTTAAACAACGAATTTACCGCAGTTAAATTCGGGTTTCACTATTTTAAACTTAACGCTTCAATATCACAAAGCGTAAATAAGATGTAGGCCATTTTGCAAATGCCATCTGGTCATGATCAATACGCTAAGCATGTGTAAGGAAGTTTATAATACATGAGACCTGGTTATTTAATTGCGGTTTTTTTTTGCCTCGTTTGTAGGTGTGTGAAACGGCAGACAAAAAATAAGGAAGGCAAAGCGGATAATTTGCAAAATAGTAGAAAACAAATGATTAAATATAAATAAATAAGCAAACATGGAATATATATACATCGGCATAGCTTTCGTCGTAGGTGCGGCCGTGGGTCGCTTCGCTCTGCGATTTTTATTCAAAAAGCAGGAAGTGGCGGCCCAGAGTAAGGCCAAAAAAATTCTGAAGGAAGCTGAACAGGCGGGCGAACACCTGAAGAAACAGCGACTGTTGGAAGCGAAAGAGAAATTTTTACAGTTGAAGGCCGAACACGAGAAAGAAACCAGCCAGAAAAACAACACGCTAAGTCAGCGTGAGGGCGGTATCCGACAGAAAGAACAGTCGCTCAACCAGAAAATGGAAAACCTGAACCGTGAAAAACAGGAGTTGGAAAATACACGGAAAAACCTGGAGCGGCTTACTGAACTGAATGAGAAGAAGCAGGAAGAGGTGGAGCAGCTCAAATCCCAACACATCAAGCAGTTGGAGACCATCGCAGGTCTCTCAGCAGAGGAAGCCAAAAATCAACTGATTGAAAATCTCAAAGAAGAGGCCCGTTCGCAAGCGATAGTCCAAATTAAGGACATTGTTGACGAAGCAAAACTAACGGCGACCAAAGAGGCGAAAAAAGTGGTGATCCAGACTATTCAGCGCACCGCTACAGAGAGTGCCATTGAGAATACGGTATCGATCTTCAATATTGAAAACGACGAAATCAAAGGGCGTATCATCGGTCGCGAGGGGCGGAATATCCGTGCACTTGAAGCTGCTACCGGTGTTGAGATCATTGTTGACGACACACCTGAGGCGATTATCCTTTCAGGCTTTGATCCCGTGCGCCGTGAAATTGCACGCTTAGCCTTGCACCGCTTGGTAACGGATGGGCGTATACACCCAGCCCGCATCGAAGAAGTGGTAGCCAAAACCAAACATCAGATTGAAGATGAGATTGTTGAAATCGGTGAACGGACTGTGATTGATTTGGGCATACATGGGCTTCATCCCGAACTGATCCGCATGGTAGGCCGTATGCGCTATCGCTCATCCTATGGCCAAAATCTGCTTCAGCACTCTCGGGAGGTGGCTAATTTCAGCGCCACGATGGCAGCAGAGTTGGGACTTAATATAAAGCATGCAAAACGTGCAGGATTACTCCACGATATAGGCAAGGTGCCCGATGATAATCCTGAGCTTCCCCACGCCATTCTGGGGATGCAGCTGGCCGAAAAATACAAAGAACATCCCGAGGTGTGTAATGCGATCGGTGCCCACCACGATGAAATCGAGATGACTTCATTAATCTCGCCGATCGTGCAGGCATGTGACGCCATTTCCGGAGCCCGGCCGGGAGCCCGTAGGGAAGTCGTCGAAAATTACATCAAACGGCTCAAGGAACTGGAAGAGTTAGCGCTATCCTATCCGGGAGTGGAAAAGACCTTCGCTATACAGGCCGGTCGCGAATTGCGGGTAGTCGTACAAAGTGAGCGAGTATCGGATGCTCAAGCGGAATTGCTCGCGGCGGATATTTCCACACGGATACAAACTGAAATGACTTACCCGGGACAAATTAAAGTGACGGTCATCCGGGAAACCAGGTCGGTATCTTATGCAAAGTAGCGAGCAAGTGAACGAGGAATAGGAGAATACGTGGAAAAAGGGGATAAGTAATTAAAAAAACAAAGGACGCCGGAGGGAATGGCCAAAACCAAGAAACAGCAGCAAAAACCACAGATCACCCCGAAGCGGGAAGTAGATGTTTACTTTGAAACATTCGATAGGCAATTTCAACATCCCGTTAATCGGGTTATTCAATACTTAGCTATTCCGGTTTTTTCGTTTGCAGTATTAGGCCTTGTATGGATGATACCGTTTCCCGAAATCGGATTTCTGAAGAAAAATGGGTATGATACCTTTCTCAACTGGGGTTCGTTTTTCATCGCTGGCATGATTTACTATTACCTTAGGCTGGCAACGACGTTGTCTTACGCGGTGTTGCTTACCGTGGGAGTGTTTAGCTTTTTTATTGTGCGACTGGAATATGTAGAACAGGCAGGAGGACCTGCGGTTTGGATGGTCTGCACCCTGTTGTTATTGATGTCTTTCCTGGTGTTATATTTGGGCAAACGCATGGAGCGGAATCCGGTGCCATTCGGTAGCTTTTTACGGATGCTGACATTAGGGCCCATATGGCTCTGGCACTTCGTTTTTAAAAAGCTTAACATTCCGTATTAACCAAATCCTGTGTTATCCATATTTTTTCGACAGTGCACCTAATCCCATTGTATAGCCGAAAGCAGCAAATTGGAATTTAAGGCTATTAATGTGGTGTATTTGCTCGTCCTTGGGCACCTCTTCCAAAATAAGAATCCTGTAATAGGCCTCTAGTAACTTGAAGCCGTATGTTTCGCATATGGATATGGCACGTTGCCCAATAATTCGATAGTCTTCTATATGGGTAAGCTTGCCAGATTGGATATGGAACAGCGCGTGTAAAAGACGATAAGATAAGTTATTCAGTGACGCCGTATTTTCTTTGGTGATTAGGGGAGCCGCCACTTCCAATTTGTTACATTCAAGAAGGTATAAGCCGTATACAAGCGATGTGTAATCTGCCTCGAAAGCCTGTGTTGGGTTGATCGCTTCAAGCCGGCGACGGAGAACCTCACTATACCCTTGTGCAATTTGTACATTACCGGATACTTTGACCAACATGTAGATCAGTAGGTCGAATAATTGGCTACCTGACGTGTAATCTGACAGCGACAGTTTGTGTGGTAGGGCATTAAGTTCACGGGTAACGTCGTCGTCGATAATGCCTTCTTTGAAATATTGGTAAAGATAGGAAAGTACACGAAGTGGATTGATCAGAAGGCTGGCAAATGTTTCGGGTTGTTTTGCGGAAAGGGCATCGAGTTGATGGAGCAGGTCCTCCTCTTCCCATTTAAGTAAGGCTATAAATGCGAGTTTGCTGCGGAGAATGATTTCCTGTGTTTCCGATAGATCAAAGGACAATAGTTTTGCAATATTGGACTCATATTCTGTTTGGAAACAGCTGTAATTGAGTATATAATCAACGAACCGGCTGTTATGAAGCTTGAGCCTTATTTCTTGTTTTGTGGCCGTGCAGGTGCTTTTACTGAGTTTGTCAAGGGCATCACATATAAAAGCCAGTACTTCAAATCGATCTTCTTTTAAAAAAGAGATAGACTCGATTTGGTTGATCAATCGCATGTCGCCGGATTCGGTATAAAATAACAATAGCCATCTCAGCTGTTCGATTTTTGTTTGATTGCTTATCTCTGTCTGATCCAATTTCAGAATGAGTTCGTCCGTTTCGTATGCGTTGTTGAATAATCGTAGTGCCATAAAATAGGCGGCAACTGTATTTGACTGAAACCGGATGACCATCTGCTGCCTTACTTCGAGTCCATCGCTGGTCTCAACGAGAACGCCGGAGTAGAGTAGGTCGTTGTAAGCCGTTTTATATTGCTTAATGATCGCATAAGCCTGCTTTTTGGAAACCTGCAATTGGTTGCGGTTTTGTTCGATAAGCAACGATAGTTCTTCCGTCAAAGCTTGCTTAGCTAAGGTATTGACTCCATTGAATACTTTCTTCTTTAAATATTGCGTGATCACTAAGTATTCATCGAATGTGGTTAGTTGACTTGGGTTCAGTTTCTCACCATTTAGCTCATAATAGTATTGAAAAAGTAGCGGAATGCGGATCAGGCGTTTCTGGTTTGGTTTCAGCAAATGAAAGGGTTTTGTTTTTCCGTTGATGTTACGGACAAGCTGGTGTAATTCGGTATCCGAAAACGGCGGGACGTTAGCCGATTCGTGGCCGGATGTTCCGCTTAATACTGAAAACCACTGTGGGTTGACGATGGTGTCTTTAATAATATTTTCGTATTTAAGTAAGGTTGCCGTGCGCAACACCAAGACAATACGGAACCACTTGTATTGCGCGAAATGGCACACCATTTCAATAAATTGATTAATTACGCTATAGAATTGTCGGTCAGCGATTAAATCACTATGTAATTCGTCAATGATAAGGTAAAAGTTGCCGGGAGCCGTGTCGCGATGGTGTTCTATAAAGGTGTCTAACAGATCACTGGAATCAAACCCTAATAGATGTGCCAGCCATCGGTTGCTGTGGTATCCGAAAACCGTTCCCTGCAAAAGAGAAAGACTGTTGGTGAAAAGGTAAACGTCGTTGGCTGAGGCTGCGTGGTTTTGACAAATCTGTTCTTCGACCCAATGGGAAACGGCGATGGTCTTTCCATGTCCGGTGCCCCCGCTGAGTATACCGGTGGTGGCGCCACTGAGATGGAGATGGTTCATAAAAACGTCCACACATTCGCGTTTTACTGTAAGGTGATAGGGAATGCCGCATTTATGTTTGTTGCTTTGGATGTTGAACAAACTGATTTTGGTTGCATTCAATGAAATCTCACCCCACGAACGTTGCTCTGACGTTTGTAGTTTTCCCTGCTCCATTTGGGTGTAAAAATAGTCCCAGCTTTCAAAGCCACAATATTCAGCCAGTGCGTTAAGTGTATATATAGACGGCTGATGTATCGATGATGCAAAGCCAAAAACCCGTTTAAGTGTCGTTTCGCTAACACTTTTATTAGTGGTCGACTTAATTTCAAGGCTGAGCCGATAGCAATCCGCAGGTACAATTTGTGAAATTTGGGATTTGCCCAAAACCAATGACTTTAACTTATCGAAATAAGCTTGTAGGTATGTTTTCATGTAAAGGCAGATATTTGAAACAATAAACCTAGTTAATCTCCGACTTATCGTTTTTTTATGTTTTTCAAGGTGAATTGGCTATCAGCTATCCCATATTGGTTTGCTATTTTTTTTCATCCTGTTTTTGTTTGGTAGTTGTTTCTGTTTATTGTGTGCATGACTCACCCGTTCATATCGCCGTTTTACCTAACAGCAAGGGTTTACTAGGTAAATTTTCATGATTTCATCTTAAGCAGTGTGAAAGCAAACCTACAGATAATTTGTGGAGTATATGCAACAAATTGTGAGCGTGAATGAAATGAACAAATCGACTCGTAAATGAATAGAGTGAACAATATAACCGAGTAGCGACCCAATTATCTTTGCGAGAAATAAAGGTTATGGCAGGATAGCTTTATTAAAAGAGACACTTCCGAAGAACAAGGTGTTCTCCGGAAATGTCTAAAACATCTACCGGCTATCTGTTGGCAATAACCATACCATTTTTGGCAATGGAGAGCTCCTCCGCTTTGGATCATCTTATTGCCTAATGAAAAACAAACAATTTTTTTGTGCGCAATGCACAAAAGCGCTGATTATCTATTGAAAAACATTTTACGCTTATAAACCCATTGTTACATGGAAGCATCATCTACTTATCTAAAAACTTCGTTCTTGCGTTTTATTATTTGTTGTCTAGCTGCCATTGTGGTGCTGTTTTCTCCTTTTGGGGAAGTAATGGGACAGACAAAGGTCTACTCCGATCTCTCCCCTAGTTCCGGTATCAGGGCATGGGGGGCGATAAGCGGTAACGAAAGTACAGACAATTCGGTTTTACATGGTGTTTTTGGAGATGATCACATTGCAATTTCTGAAACATCCGGAACACTTGGGACTAATTTCGAAGCGAGTTTGTTTGCAAAGACAAAAACGCTTTTAGGATTGGGGTATAACGGGGAGGCTTGGGTGCAATACAAGTTCGCAGACGATTTACCGTCTGGAACAAAGGTGCTGATCCCGTTCGATCTGCCCGAATCGTCTGGACTAAACCTGGATTTGCTTAACCTCGTTGGCGGGTTGCTGGGGTTGGTGGAAGATAATATCGTAAATGCGTCTGTTTATTCAGGAGCTTCTGAGGGTAGCAATGGTACTGAAATCACTTCGGGAATTTATAAAGATATTGTACGTGATGCTGAGGGAAACCTTTGTTTTTTGATAACCTCTACCGGGTCGACCTTTAATTCAGTTCGGTTTAGTTTGCGATATCAAACGACCTTGCTAGGCGTTAATTTGGGATCGTCATTGACGTCTAAAACATATGATGCTTATTATCTTGAAGGAGTAGACGCATGTACATCCGTGTTGTTTACCGATTTGGGGCGTTCGCAAAACATCAATGTAAATTTATCGGAGACCGTCATCAACCCTGAATTTGTACTTGATGAAAATACGTCAAACTATTCGGAGATTAGGTTGGGGTTATTATCAGCCGGTGCCACGGCTTCCCAAAGCCTTTATTTTCCGGAATTATCCGAGCCCAATTCGATACTTAACGTCAGACTTCAGGTTAATCCCGCAGCATTGAATGTGAATCTTTTGGGTGCTTACGGAGTCAGGGCATACAATGGAGATACTCAGGTATTCGAACAAGTGATCGATGGTGGTTTGATTGGCGGGGTAGATGTGTTGAGTCTTTTAGGTAGTGGTGGGATTGTTACGATACCGTTTGAAATTGCAAATCAATATGACCGGGTTGAAGTAGTGCTCTATTCGACGGTGAATCTTAATGTCGGTTCCGGGGTACGTTTGTATGGCGCAAGCCGCACCAGTGCCGGTTGCCCTCCGCCGCCGCCAACACCGAGCCCGCTGATTGATCCGGTGTGTGCAAACGCGACGATCGTAGCCATGCAAAATGTGGATGATCCCCAGAACGCTGTAGATGGAGATTTTGATAGTTATGCTACCATTCGTTCCGATGCGGGGGTATTAATTGGTTTGGGAGGAAACGAGGGGCATTTAGAGGTGGCATTCGATAATCCGGTTCCGGTTGGGAAAACAGCTTACGTTCGAATTGACTATGACGACAATATCTTAAAAGCACTATTGGCCGGCAGTTTAGGCAATGTCGTTGCTTATCTACTGGATAATTTGGTTTTAGGTAACCATTATTTTGATGTCGTACTAACCAATAGTGGGGCTCCTGTATTAACAACGTCCGGAAATGATTTCTTTGCCAGTGCAAACGGTCAGGTACGGATTGTGCAAGACCGATTAGGTAGGTATTACATTGCGATCAAAGCAGAAAACGAATTTACAAATATTCGTTTAGTAGACCACACGGTCGGGGCGTTGGGTGTATTGACACCGGACAAATATTTGAATGTTTACAGCATTTGCTATGAAAACAGCGATGCAATTTGTGACCCGGCTTTTGCTACCTATGTAGGTGGCGAAGGGATCGATTTGGCAGTAACGCCGCTTGGTGACGTCGGAGTGACGGATGCGCCTTTTGCCATAGATGGAAATCTGGCGACTGCCTCTACAATCAGTATCGGCAATGTTGGCGTGGGTGCTTCTGTGTACCAATATGTCAACTATCACTCGCTCTCGGCTGAAGCCGATCACTTCCGTGTGAAGCTGAAGATGCCCGGTGGGGCCGTTACCGCAGAGGTACTTGGCAGTATTGTCATTAAGGCATTCGATGGAAATGACGAGGTGTATTCGCAGCAACTTACCAGTGGGTTGCTCTCGGGCGTAGATCTATTGGAGCAGATTGCTAATCAGGAAATGCTTAACATTCCGATCGCTCCTGGTAAACCATTTGATCGTGTGGCAGTAGGTATCGAGTCACTCGTATCAGCCAATGTAATTGACAATCCGCTGGAGATTTATAGTATAGAGCGTTTCAGTGCGGATTGCCCGGATCCGGAATTGACAGTTCCTGATCCGACGGAAACACCTTTTGAGCAATCGTCTTGTGAAGCGGAAGTGGTGGCATGGGATCATGCAAACTTTCCGTTTTGGGCAGCTGATGGAAACAACGAGACCTTTGCGACATTATCGGCCAACAGTGGAGCGCTGGCGGGTATCGGAGCTTACACCGGCTACCTGGAATACGAATTTGCTTCGGAAATCCCAGCCAACAAGACGACCTATATTCGTATCGACATGGAAGAGGACCTCTTGGGTCGCTTGTTGAGTGGAACGTTGGGCACATTGCTGGATGATGTCGGTGGTTTATTACTCGGGGATCATTATTTTTCCGTGGAAGCAAAACCCAGCATCGATGGTGCCCCCGTCTTGACCGGATCGAGTCAAAGCGGATTTGCAGGTGTCACCGGTGGAGATCTCCGTCTGGTGCAGGATAACATCGGCCGATATTACATCGCGGTTACTCCCGATGCACCTTATAAAAATATCCGTATTACAGAACACTTCCCGGCTTTGGTGGGGACCACCCAAGAAGGAAGTACGATGAATATTTATGAAGCCTGTCAGGAAATCGGAACGGATGCCTGTCTACCGGCTCGGTTTACCTCTTTTGACCAAACTGGGTTATCTTTGGGTGCGTTGAATGGGGCGGGTGTAACGAATGCCGATCATGCCATCAACAGCAATTCGTCCGATTATTCGGAAATCAGCACGGGAACCGTTGCGATAGCAGCACAGGTGTCTCAGCGGATTTATTTCAACCAGCTGTCACAGACCGGTGATGACCTGCGCATACGTCTTCAGATGAGTGCTCCGACGTTACTGACCGCTGATGTCCTCGGGAACTATGAAGTGGTAACTTATCATGGGGCGGAAGAACAGGAGCGCTTTACGTTGCAGGATGGAGGTATCATCAATGATCTGAACATACTGAACATATTGTTTAATTCCGGAGGCATTCAGACGCTCACTTTCGAAACAACAAAACCATACGATCGAGTAGACGTGGTGGTCGGATCACTGTTGAATGCGACGACGAATTCCCCCGTAAGGCTATACGAAGTAAAACGAATTGGGGCCGGTTGTCCGCCTGACCCGGCTACAGAATCACCCTTTGAAAATCCAACCTGCATAGCCGAACTTATTGATGCATCAAATGCCGACGATATCCAAAATCTGTTTGACGACGATTTTGATACGTATGCCGTGTTAAATTCCGGTGCGGGAACTTTATTGGGTATCAACGAATACGAAGGCTTTGTGGAATTGGGCTTTGGCCAGGATATAGAAGCCGGAAAAACGGCTTATGTACGCATTGATTTCGACCCCACCTTATTAGAAAACTTATTAGGTGGTAGCATTGGCGGTGCGTTGGCCTCAGTAGTGGATAATTTGACGTTGGGTGACCACTATTTCTCTATACAAGCTAAAAACGCTAATAGCGTTGTCTTAGAAGGAGCAAGCAACGATAATTTTGGTGGCAATACCGACCGCATCCGTATCGTACAGGATAAGTTTGGGCGGTATTATATTGCCATTACTCCAGACGAGGCCTTTGACGCGATCCGGATTACGGATCACACCAATTCGGCACTAGGCGTGTTAGCGCGGCCAAATACCATGAATGTATATGGTGCTTGCGTGGATAACCCGACAGCCGATTGCCAGCCCGTATTTGTCACTTCGTTTGATGCCACGGGGCTTGACTTGGATTTGGCGGATTTGGGTGGGTCCGGTGTAACGGATGCATCAGATGCGATTGACGACAATACGACAAACTATTCTGAGATTAATTTGGGGGCAGTTGCCGTCGGAAAATCTGTGGAACAATATTTCGATTTCAGGAAGCCTGCTCTTCCAACTGAAGTGGTGAATATTACCCTTTCTTACGGAACAGGTGCGGTTGATTTGAATTTGTTGGGCAGCATTGAGATAAAGGCCTATAACGAAACGGTAGAGGTAGCCCAACTGGATTGGAATGGCGGTATTATTAACGGGGTGAACGTACTTAACGCACTGAACAATGGCGGAAAGGCGGTCATACCTTTTGGTCCAGGCGTGGAATACGATCGGATCAGTGTGGGTATTACCGGTGTCGCAGGTCTCAGCGTGTTGCCTGCATTACGCATTTATGCCGTAGAGAAAGATTGTAACGTACCGCAATTCGTGGCTTGGAAGAGCTACGTAGTTGATGGCGATGCGAGCCTGGCCTCAGTAAAAGGTAGCGAAACAGTTGAATATACCATTCATGTTCGCAATACAGGTACGGTGGCATTGGAAGATTTGATCTTGACTGATGTGCTGCCGGCCCACACCGCGTTGGTGGCCGGATCCATTTCGGATGGAGGTACAGAAGCCGCGGGAACCCTTACCTGGGAAAACGTTGATGTTCCCGTGGCTGGTGAAGCCCTGGTCAGCTTCTCCGTGACGGTAGACCAGAACTTAACTGGGGTTTCGGAAATCACGAATGTGGCGTTGGTGAAATTGGATGCCAGCGATCCGGGAGTAGAAACTTTTCCGCCATTGGATAACCAAAACCCAATAGATCCGGATGAGAGCGGTGATACAGGAACAATTATCCCGGTGGAGCAGATTTATTCGCTGGTATCTTGGAAAGCGTATGCCATCACCGGTGGGACTTCTGCGACTTCAGTTAGCGGAGGGGAGACGGTGGAATATACCATTTATGTTCGGAATACGGGCAACCAAGACTTGACCAATGTGGTAGTTTCGGATGTATTGCCAGCCGGTGTAACGTACGTGTCCGGTGGTACCTTAACGGGAAGTACGGTCAGCTTTAACATCGGATCATTGGCGGTAGGAGCCACCTCGACCGGCCGGTCGTTTACCGTTAGAGTAGACGACGACCTAACCGGTGTCGATATGGTCCGTAACGTGGCGGTGGTGAATGGTGACGATCTGACACCAACGGAAAGTTACCCGCCGGTGGATAATGAAACGCCAGGCGAGCCCGATGATACCGGCGATACAGGTACCGAAATACCTGTCGTACCGCTGCATGATATCGATATTTCCCTCAACGGGTTGACCAGTGGTGGTAATACCGGACCTGCTGTGAGTGGGGAAACGATCACTTACACGATTACGGTAGAAAATACAGGTAACAAAGATTTAACAGGGGTTGAGTTGAGTGCCCTTGTGCCAACGAATACGACCTTTGGTAGTAGCGCGGATGGTGGTACCGACAGTGGTACGGGTACCGTTAACTTCCCGACATTCGATTTGGGTGTGGGCGAAACGCTTACATTTACGTATGATGTGGATGTGGATCCAATCGATCCCTCCGTTGTTACATCGATTGACAACACGGGTACCGTTACCTTCCGGAATGAAGGTAATACAGCAGATGAGACACGGACTGCCAATCATACGATGAATACGTCATGTATTACGTTGGACGCCAGCGGTATCTCGTTGCCGGGTAATGATGAGATTTGTGAAGGCGGGTCGATTACGTTGAATGCGAGTTTAACGGGCGGCCCGATCGCTGGCGCACAATTCTTATGGTTCAACAATCCAAGCTTAACGGGTACGCCCTTGGTCGGCGATGCAGTGACGGTAAGTCCGGACGCAACCACAACATATTATGTGATTGTCAATGCAGAAGGGTATTGTTTCGACACCCCGCCGGCCCAAGTAACCATTACAGTGAATCCACAGCCGAGCATTCCCACTATAGGCTATACCGGTGGTTTGGAGATTTGCGCAGGTGAAAGCCTTGTACTGACAGCCACAGCAACTGGCGCAACTCGTTACGTCTGGTATAAGGATGGCGTCTTGCAAACTGAAACATCAGCTACTTTTGCCGCAACCGAATCCGGCGTGTACACCGTAGCAGCCGAGAATGCTGCCGGATGTCCAAGTGCTGTGTCCGCACCGGTGATCGTAGTTGTTACACCGAGGGCCAGCAGTGCAGACCTCAACGTAGACGGCAATGGTGGTCCGGTGTGTGAAGGCAGTTCGGTATCGCTGACCGCTTCGTCAGCCACCATCGCGAACCCGGTGTTCAACTGGTATTCGGATGCTGCTTTAACCGAATTGATATTCACTGGTACTTCGCTGACGATCAACCCCGCGGAAAACATCACGCTTTATGTAACGGTGCAAGGCGATGGTGTTTGCGAAACCGCACCTGTTGATGCGGAAGCTGTTGCCGTTGTCGTGAATTCAACGCCTGACTTCCTTGTTGATGGCCCGTTGAATTTCAGCATCGAGGTGGGTAATTCGGTTACCTTACCTACGATTACCGCACTTACAGCAACGGTGACGTGGTACGACAATGACGGAAACGTGTATGCGGATCCTGTGGCTACCGAGACATTCGATACGCCGGGAACATACACCTACACAGCCGTCATCACCGAGGCCGACCATTGCACTGTGACCGTGTCGGTCGTTATCAATGTGTATGCTGCGGGCGAATGTCCACCGGTTTATAACCGAGTGTATGCAACCGATGGCTCGGAGTATGGTGTTTCCAGCTTGTTGTTTGTTGATTTGGGGACGGTGAATAATCCTACAAATGCGGCGGATGGCGACATCGACACGTATAGCGAATTGACCGAAGGAGCGAATGCGCTTGGTTTGCTTGGACAAACCTACCAAATACTCAAGTGGAACACCACAGTTGATGCCGGTACTCCAGTAAGCATTAAGCTTGGTAAGCAGTTCAGTACGGCGAATGTTTTAGGTTCACTGCGTATTGTAGCAGTAGATGCTAGTGGGAACGCAGTGAGTACCGTACATAACGTAGAATCGAATATATTAGATGCCGCAGGCGGACTGAACGTGTACGATTACACATTTACGCCTGCAGATGGCAATGGCCAACCGGTGCCTTACGTCGGCGTGAAGGTGTATTACCAAGGAGCGATTTCCCTCTTACAAACGGCTCGCATCTATGAGGCATACTACCATGAGGTTGGAGCCGTGGATTGTGGCGACGACGAAGTGCTGGATGTACTACATGGCGTAGAGAATCCAATCGACGGACTGGGTGTTGCAAATGCACTCATTGGCGTGACCGATCCAGAAAACGTAGTAGACGGTGATCCGGGCACTGTCGCCGTTATGAATAACGTTGCGGGCGTTAATGCCCAGACCCGATTGGAAGTGCGTTATAGCACACCGGGTCTGGCTGGTGACGAAGTGCATATCCAATTTACTGACCCAAGCAGTTTATTGCTGGTAGGAGCACTGGAATCCTTTACTATCCAACCTTATTTGGGTGATGCACCCGTCGGTGACCCCATTGTTGAGGACGGCACCACGTTACGGATAGAGCTATTGACGGATGGCTCTGCAGGCGAAGCTATTTATACCGCCGACCGTCCATTTGACCGAATCAAAATGCTGTACGGCGGTGTGGCTAGTGTGTTGGATCAGCTGTATGTCAATGAAATCACACGTGTTGTCCCCCAAATGGAAATTGGCGATAACGGAGACAATACGTTTGAGATTTGTGAGGGCGGAGACATTGTTATCCCTGAACCGGATAATTGTACGTCATACCTGATTTATGATTTGGCTGCCGGTGGTACGGTAGTTGACATCTCTACATTGCCGGCGGGTGTGCATACGTTGTATATTCAGACCGTCCGTTTTGGCACATGCGAAGTCGGTGAGCGCACGGAAATTGAAGTTACAATAAACGCGTTACCTGTAGCGCCGGTCGTGAGTGATCGCGAAGTATGCCAGACGCCACTTGCTGGTGATGAACTATACGAAGTTACTGCGTTGGTGAGCCATACGCTGAATTACTATGAGACTGAAACAGCGACGACTCCATTGTCGGATGTTCCGGTTGTAAACAGCGCGGTACCGGGTGTCTATACGGTGTATGTGAGCCAGGTAAGTACGGTTACGGGTTGTGAAGGGCCACGTGCAACGGTAACGATCGAAGTGATGGAGACGGTGCGGCCGGCACTGACCGAGCTTGAGCAAACGTTCTGCGAGATCGATAGGGCGACCGTTTCCGACCTGAACACGGATGGTGCCACCGGCACGCTAAATTGGTACCTTACGGCTGCCGATGGTACAGCGCTGACGGGTACGGAATTGTTGGTTAGTGGGGCTTATTATGCTGCCCAGGTGGCTGATGGTTGTGAGAGTGTTTCTCGCACGGAAGTGATGGTGAGCATCACCGAAACACTTGCGCCGACCATAGACAATGCAACGCCTGAGTTCTGTGCAACAGACAATAGAACATTGGCAGACCTACAGGTAGTGGGTACAGACATCAAGTGGTATGCTTCGGCCACATCAACAGATGTGTTGCCAGCAACAACGGTACTTGAAGATGGCGTAACCTACTACGCTACTCAAATGGGAGATAACTGCGAGAGCGCTGAAAGGTTAGCGGTCACACCTGTTGTTTCCGATTGTACCGCATTGCTATCGATTACAAAAACAGCAGACGAAGACCGCGTGACCGCAGGTGAAAGCACCAGCTTTACGCTGACCATCACCAATGAAGGTCCGGGGGCTATCTTGAGTGGCGACGTGATCAAATTAGGCGAACGCCCAAGTGAAGGGGTGACGATTACGGGTTACGAGGTGGCTTCCGGCAATGGAACGATCGATGGAAGCGGTAATTCCGCTACGGTAACTGCGAATGCGCTTATCCCAGTAGGCGGTATCATTACGGTGAAAGTAACGGCAACCGTTGATGCGGATGCTCCTGCAACCATTACTAACGGTATCGACGTATGGGGTCCGGATAAGGATCCCGAAACCGATCCGAAAGACGATGAGGATGATACGCCACCGATACCGGTAGACCGTGAGTCCGCCTTGAGCATCACCAAGGTGGCGGATGAGGCACGTGTGAAAGCAGGCGAAAGTACCAGCTTCACGCTGACCATCACCAATAACGGTCCGTCAGTGATCGAAGTAGGTAAGGAAATTAACCTGACGGAACGTCCGGGTGAAGGGGTGACCATCACCGGGTATGAAGTGACCGCTGGTAACGCTATTGTCGCTGGCAATGGAAATACTGCGGTATTGACCACGACGGGTAAGATTGCTGTGGGTGGAACCATTACGGTGAAGGTAACGGCGGATGTAGCTGCCAATGCCGGTGAAACCATTACCAACGGCATTACGGTTTGGGGACCCGACAAAGATCCAGAGACCGATCCGGAAGATGATGAGGACGATACACCGCCGATCCCTGTAGATCATGACGCTGTGCTGAGCATCACGAAAGTGGCTGACCAAGACCGAGTGACCGCAGGAGAAAGCACCAGCTTTACACTGACCATCACCAACGAAGGTCCGGCGGTAGTAGCGAGTGGCAAAGAGATCAGCCTGACCGAGCGCCCGGGCGAAGGAGTAATCATCACGGGATACGAGGTGACTTCTGGCAACGGTACAGCTGCCGGAACGGGCAACTCGGCAACTGTGACGACGAGTGAGGCAATTGCAGTGGGTGGAACCATCATCGTGAAGGTGACGGCAACCATCGACGCGGATGCTCCTGCAACCATTACCAACGGTATCGACGTATGGGGTCCCGACAAAAATCCGGAAACCGATCCGAAAGACGATGAGGACGATACGCCACCGATACCGGTAGATCGTGAGTCTACCTTGGGTATCACCAAGGTAGCGGATGAGGCACGTGTGAAAGCGGGCGAACCCACCAGCTTCACGCTAACGATCACTAATAACGGTCCTTCCTTCATTGAGGTAGGCAAGGAGATTAACCTGACGGAGCGTCCGGGTGAAGGGGTGACCATCACCGGATACGAAGTGACTGCCGGAGCAGCCACCGTTGCGGGCGATGGAAATGCCGCGGTATTGACCACTACGGGTAAGATTGCCGTAGGCGGTGCCATCACGGTGAAGGTAACGGCGGATGTCGCTGCCAATGCCGGTGAAACCATCACCAACGGAATCACGGTTTGGGGACCGGATAAGGATCCCGAAACTGATCCCGAGGACGATGAGGACGATACGCCGCCGATTCCAGTGGATCATGACGCTGTGCTGAGCATCACGAAAGTGGCCGACCAAGCTCGGGTTAAAGCGGGTGAACCCACCAGCTTCACGTTGACGATTACCAACGAAGGCCCGGCTGTCATAGCGAGCGGTAAGGTGATCAGCCTGACCGAGCGTCCGAGCCAAGGAGTAACCATTACCGGATACGAGGTAACTTCGGATAATGGTACTGCCAGTGGAACCGGTAATTCCGCGACTGTAACCACAAGCAAAGCAATTGCGGTGGGCGGAACCATTATCGTGAAAGTAACGGCGGATGTCGCTGCCAATGCCGGTGAAACCATCACCAATGGCATCGGCGTTTGGGGACCGGATAAAGACCCCGGTACCGATGATCCGGATGACGAAGACGATACGCCGCCAATACCTGTGGATCACGAGTCGGTGTTGAGTATCACCAAAACGGCAAACGACCAACGTGTGATATCGGGAGGCACTACTTCATTCGAAGTGACGGTAACCAATAATGGCCCGGCTGTTATGGCCGTAGGTGAAACCATCGCGGTAGAAGAACGCCCAAGTGCCGGATTGGCTATCACGGGATATGAAGTGACCTCAAACAATGCAACCATTGGCGGCAATGGCAACAACCGACAATTGACGACGACTGCTGCAATCGCTGTCGGCGGTACCATTACATTCACGGTTACAGCGGACGTCACGGCATTGGGTGGTTCGAACGTATCCAACGGCATTGCGGTTTGGGGACCGGATAAAAATCCGACGACGGACGAAGAAGATGATGAGGATGAGACCCCAGAAATTCCGGTAGAACGGCCGTATACACTCAGTGTTGAGAAAGTAGCTGACCAGTCTTTGGTGACTGCAGGGAAGCCGACCACCTTTACGGTGACGGTAACCAATAACGGGCCGATGGCGATCGAATCCGGTAAAGAAATCGCATTGCAAGAACGCCCGGGAGCAGGTGTGACCATTACAGGCTATCAGGTGGTTTCAGGTGCCGCTTCCGTAATTGGTACGGGTAATCAGGCCACGATTACAACAAGCGATGCCATTGAGGTAGGGGCAACCATCGTGATCAAGATTACGGCGGACGTAGCTGCAACCGCGACGGGAACCATCACAAACGGTATCACCGTGTGGGCACCAGATCGGGATCCGGATACCGACGATCCAGACGATGAGGATGACACAGATCCGATTCCAGTGGATGCGACGCTGGTAATTCCGAATCTGTTTACACCCAATGGTGACGGACTGAACGACTTGTTTGTCATCAAGAACTTGCTGCAATACCAAGGCAGGGAATTGGTGATCATTAACCGGTGGGGCAACCAGGTCTATAAGAGCAACAGCTATAATAACGAATGGGATGGAGGTTCGCTCGCTGAAGGTACGTACTATTACATCTTGCGTGTTCGTAATGGCAATAATGGCGAATGGCGGACCTATAAAGGTGCTGTCGCGATCATTAGAGTGACAGGCCGTTAAAAGGAAAAGATAACCTGCCAGGCACTTCGTCTGGCAGGTTTATTAAGAGAACGCTGATTTTGACCACATCCAATAACAGATAAAGACATGAAGAAGTATTATTTTCTAGTGCTGATAGCCCTTTCAACCGCTCCCGCGCTTGCGCAACAGGTGGTGCAGTACAGCCAGTATATGTTCAATGGCCTATATATCAATCCCGCATACGCCGGTTACCGCGGGCCTGTAAACTTGCATACGTATTATCGTTCCCAGTGGACAGGTATGCCCGATGGCCCCAGTACACTGGCGCTGGCCGCGGATATGCGGACCGCTGGTGACAACGTAGGACTCGGACTGAATCTGATGAGCGACCGCGTGGGATTGGAAAAGCGTATTTATGCCTATGCCAACTATGCGTACCGCCTACGGGTGGGGTGGGATCCGGAAGACAGGTTGGCATTTGGCTTGGGGCTTGGGTTTATCCATTCGGGGTTTGACAATGCAGCAGCACATACCCAGGATCCCGAGTCTATCAACATCGAAAATTCGTTTTTGCCTGATGCCCGGTTTGGCGTATATTATTCTACCAATACGTTTTATGCCGGCGTTGGTGTGGACAATTTGATTTCGCAGCTCATATTTAACGATAATAATGGGAGTATGCGTATCCCTCCGGTTACCCAATACTACATTACCGGTGGAGGCATTGTTCCGTTAGCTACAGATATTTTGTTGAAACCATCCATTCTGGTTAAAAATGCGAATAGCGCAGTACACCGTGCTTGGACTACGGATCTGAATGCAGCAGTCATCTTTGCCGAGCAGTTTACGTTTGGGCTCTCTTACCGTACTGCACTTTCCAGCGGAAAACAGTTGAGCGAGAGCCTGAAGCGGCCTAACTCAATCATTGCCCTTGCTGAATTTGTTGCAGCGGGTCAATTCCGCATTGGTTATTCGTTTGATTATGCACTCAATCGAATTAATAATCAGGTGGGGGGAACTCATGAGATATCGTTGGGATATTCGCTGAACAAAGGAACACAGCGCGTGCGTACGCCACGGTACTTCTAATGATATTGGACATTTATTAATCCATGCTGAACGCTACAAATAATACCTACCTATGAAATTTTTTAACAATACGGTTACGCTGGTTTTTGGACTTTGTTTAGTAACGATCTTACCTTTACAGGCACAGTATTCCCTGCTGAAATCTGCCGATCGGGAGTTTGACACGTTTAACTTTGTTAAAGCCATTGAGCTCTACCAGCGTGCATACGATGTTAAAGCCGATATCAAGACAGCGGAGCGTCTCGCAGCGTCTTACTACCACATCCGGAATTACCGGGAAGCAGAAACATGGTATGCGCGTTTAGCTAATCACGATGAAGCAAAGATCGATCACATCCTGCAGTATGGGCATGTGCTTCGTAACAACTCCAAATTCCGGGAAGCCAAGGCCCAATACCAGCGCGTTGCGCTGAAAGCAGAAGGTGCCATTTCGCGGGAGGAGCTAGCGATGCTATACGCCTCATGCGACTCTGCCGTCGTATGGCTGGAAAATCCAATCAAGGCTGTTGAGGTGAAAAACCAAAAAAAATGGAACAGTGCGCAGGCTGAATTTGGGGCCACTAAAGGGCCTGATGGTTTATATTTTGCCTCTGACCGATTTGATGGTGCGGCCCAACCCGATGTAATTTATGGATGGACGGGAAATCCATATTTATCCATGTACGTGGCGAAGGAAGAGGCGGTGCATAAGGTAGATGCCAAGTGGGGCGATGGAGCGAATCACTTTGGCCCGGCAACCTTTTCCAAACCAAAAAATGAGGTGTATTTTGCTGTAACCCGTAACCTCACCCGCGAAGAGAAGCGCAAAGCAGGAAAGGATGTCACCGTTAATATTGAGATTTTCTCCAATTCGTTGGATGCAACAGATTGGGGGCGGGATGCTACTCCTTTCCGTTACAATAATATCACTGAGTGGTCGGTAGGTGATCCGTTCCTGACCGCCTCAGGCGACACGCTCTATTTTACGTCAGATATGTCGGGAGGTAAGGGAGGCACGGATATCTATTATGTAGTTCGTCAAGGAGATGGGGCTTGGGGCGATGCAGTTAATCTAGGCGCTGCTGTGAACACACCCGGCGATGAGCGGTTTCCGGCGATTGATGATCAAGGAGATTTTTATTTTTCATCTGACGGCCATTTGGGAATGGGCGGATTGGATGTATATCGGTTGAGCAAAAGCGGAACGCAGGCCAAGGCAATCAATTTAGGTTTTCCGTTCAATTCGCCTTATGACGATTTTTCCATCCGTTTTGATAAAGAGTTAGAAGGATACGTGGCTTCGAACCGGAGCGGTGGCGCGGGAGCGGATGATATTTATTGGTTTAACCTGAATAAGGTGGTGCAGATTGACTTGGAAGGAGGTGTTTACAATGAAAAGACCAAGCTTCCCGTCAGTGGCGCGAAAGTGACCCTGACACCAGAAGGAGATGAGCTGAATGCGGTGGTGATAAATGCGGGAACGGATGGTAAGTTTACCTTCAATCTGGCAGAAAACATGGATTATACGATCACAGCCGAGCAGACTGGATTCCGCGAATTTACACCACTAGCTTTTTCCACGGCAGCCATCGATTCCAGCACTACGTTGCAAAAAGATGTTTATCTTTCGCCGGTAGAGGTTAAGGAGGTGGTTGTGCTCCGTAATATCTATTTCGATTTTGATAAGGCAGATATCCGCCCGGATGCTGCACTGGAATTGGACAAGATTGCGGCGTTCTTAAATAGCGACCCCAGTGTGCGTATTGAGCTGAGTGCGCACGCGGACTCCAGGGGAACAGCAGCGTATAACATGAAGTTAACCCAGCGCCGGGCGGATTCTTCGGTAGCCTACCTGGTGAGCAAGGGAATCGCTGCTGACCGGCTGGTTGCCAAAGGATATGGGTTTACCAAGCTGGCCAATCATTGTGCGAAAGGTGTTGAGTGTACGGAAGAAGAACATCAATGGAACCGGCGTGTGGAATTTTTCGTGATTGAGAATGGCGATGCGAAGGACTAACTCGTGTAGTTAATGATAACCCGTAAATACCCTCTCGAAGGGTATTTTTTATTTATGGGAGAGACTTGCTAGCACCCATTGTCCGAAATCAGCGAATTTCGTCAATTGGAGTTCCCGTTTGTCGGTGATTATTTCCTTCAATTTCGCGGCCACCTTTTTGTGAGCCGTTGCTTTCCACGCATTTCCCCGGAGTTTAGGATCTGCTGCGATGGTATTGAATATCAATTTTTCGGTCTTATAGGCCTTACCCTGTTTGCTGAACGCTCTTTTGTACGATCGGATTTCATATTCAACATATCCCAGGTCATCCATTTCATAGCTAAGAAGAATGTGAAGCAAGCGGCCCGCCCGGTAGGCAAGGTGTTGTGGCGTTTGTTTCGCGGCAGCTATGAGTAGATTTAGTTGTTTCTTTGCCTTGCTCCATTGCTGCAGCATGAAGTAGGTAAGCGCTATAAAAAAATAATACTCCAATTGCTTTTCGTGACCATTAACTGCCTTTTGTGTGTCTCCATTGGATAAGTTTCCTATCAATTGAGCGGCCATCTCGTATTTTTTGCAGCCGAGGAGCATATTTAGTTGATATACCCAAGTTGTCAACGTTGCCACACTTTTAAAATGTTCCGGATAGGCGCGTTCTGACAACGTCGCCAACCGATCAATGAAGGGAGCCATTTCTTGATAGTAGCCAATGCTTCGGAGGCTGTCGAGGATGCCGTCGAGCGCGGATAAGTAATCATAGGGAGGGTAGTCCCACATGGATTCGTTGGCTTCAGTCAGTTTCGTGAGCTCATTAAAAATACGCAATGCAGAGCGGTATTCTCCCGAATGAATAAAAAAGAAGGATTGGAACAGCAAATGTAATTTCTGCGGTTCAAACTGATGCTGGCTGCCCCGGGTAGAGAGGCTTAGCTCACTCAGAATAAGGTCGTTTACCTGCTTATCCTGTTTGCTGCTTTCGGGACGCTTGCCTTTTGTAAGGCGGTGGCTGAGGAGTTCATAAAGGGAATAGTGCTCGTGGATCTGCCGGAGCGACTGCAGGGTATGTTTTGCCTTCATTTGTTTGTCTACCAATTGCTGTTCGCTGAGTCCAGGGAAACCAAGATCGGAAAGCGCAGTCAATTCCATCCGGGCAGCTTGATAAGCCACCGGGTGATGCTGACTTGCTGTCGCTAGTTTTGAGGCTTTGTGGAGCTCTTTGAACGCCCGGGAAGGAATGGAACGTTCAAAACAAAGCCTCGCTTTTAGAAGGCATTGGTATTGCTGATACCACGTGTCTTGCTCGATACGGATCTGCACGAGTAAATCGGTAAGTATCTTATACAGATAAGCAGCGGTGTTTTCCAGTGATTTTGTGGGATAAGCCTCTCTGAATCGCTCTTGCCAAGAGGCGCCGTCGACGGTGTCTATCTGTCCAATAATCTGTTCATATAATATAACATAGTCTTTATCACCTTTCAACTGCGTGCCGTGTAACTGGAAGATTTTTTTTTCGGTTGCGGAAAGAGATTTTATGAGTTTTTCGAGTTCGTAGAACAACATAGGAATGAAAACTAACCGGATTTAGAAAAATAAATGCTATAAATACGTTTTATAACTATTTGTATAATAGCTGTTTTGTTGATTTATTTTTGTGATTGTTATGGTTTTATAATTCATAAAATTATATAAAAAAGGTTGATTTAACAAAAATATACCCACTACTTTTGACATTAGTTATAAACTAAATAAGATTCTTTAACCAATTATATGAGCAATAAAATAATCGTTGTAGGGAGTATGAACATGGATATGGTGGTTAAAACAAGCCATATTCCACAACCGGGAGAAACGGTCTTAGGTGGATCATTTTTAATGAATCCGGGTGGAAAGGGAGCGAACCAAGCGGTGGCAGTTGCCCGGTTAGGCGGGGATGTAACTTTTATAGGCAAAATCGGTGACGATATTTTTGGAAAGCAATCGTCGCAATTATTTGACGAAGAAGGGGTAGATACCAATGGCATTTTGGCCGATGATAATAGCCCATCTGGCATCGCGCTGATTACTGTGGACGAACGCGGCGAAAATAGCATCGTCGTGGCCCCGGGGGCAAATGCCCATTTGGAACCTAATGACGTGGAAGAGGTGTTGGATAATTACCCGGATAGCAAAATTTTATTGGTTCAGTTGGAGATACCGATGCGGACGGTGGAACATGCAGCTCGCATCGCCCGGCGCAGGGGAATGCAAGTAATTCTTAATCCGGCACCTGCCAATAGCTTGGTGCCAAGTATGTTTAATTTGATTGATATTATTACGCCTAACGTTAACGAAGCAGAAATGCTGTCGGGTGTCCGGATTAGCGATGTTCCCAGCGCGCGTCAGGCAGCTGAAAGCATTCATCAACAAGGGGTAAAGCATGTGATTGTCACATTAGGAAAAGACGGAGCTGCATTATTGGAGGAAGGTATTTTTTACCATATCCCCACACCCAGTGTGGAGACGGTAGACACTACGGCTGCGGGCGATGTGTTCAACGGCGCGCTTGCGGTGGCGGTAAGTGAAGGTAAAGCGTTGAAAGACGCGGTATCATTTGCCTGTCGGGCGGCGTCAATCGCGGTGACGCGCATGGGGGCACAGTCGTCAATTCCGTTCCGTAACGAAGTTCTATTGAACAGCATGACATAAAAACAATAACTGTATAACCAATTTCAAAAAAACCAACAAATTATGTTTATCGTAGAAAGTTATGGACTGGCTGTCCTGTTTTGCATCGTCACGATGCTCTGTTGGGGCTCTTGGGCCAATACACAGAAGCTGGTACAGCGCGAATGGCGCTTTGAGCTATTCTATTGGGATTACGTTTTGGGGATTTTCCTGTTGGCCCTTATCGGTGCATTTACCATGGGCAGTACAGGGGAATCGGGGAGGCCATTTTTGGCCGACCTTGCACAGGCGGAGGGCGAGAATATCCGGAGTGCCCTTATCGGCGGTGTGGTATTCAACCTGGCCAACATTCTGCTTACAGCGGCCATTGCAGGGGCGGGTATGGCAGTGGCTTTTCCAGTGGGAATCGGATTGGCGCTGGTAATCGGTGTCCTCATCAACTACCTGATGCATGCGAAGGGAGATCCTGTTTTTTTGTTTCTGGGCGTCGGCTTGGTAACGTTAGCGATCATTCTCAATGCGGTCGCTTATGGAAAACACTCCGGCGGAACGGGCAAGAAAGGCGTAGGAAAATGGATTGGGGTATCAGTTATTGCCGGCGTGTTGATGTCCACGTTTTATCCGTTTATCGCGGCCGGGATGGATCTGGAGAATTTCGTGTCGCCAGCTGCCGGGAAGATGACCCCTTATACAGCTTTTGTTGTGTTTGCAGGGGGGATTGTCCTGAGCAATCTGTTATTCAACACCATACTCATGCGTAAGCCCTTGGAAGGAACCCCCAGCAACTATGGTGAATATTTTAGAGGTCGGTTTGGGGTACACTTGGTAGGTGTTTTTGGTGGCTGTATCTGGGGAGTGGGTAATCTGTTTAATCTCATTGCCGCAGGTAAGGCCGGGCCTGCAATTTCTTATGGTCTTGGTCAAGGAGCTACTTTGGTGGCCGCCCTATGGGGAGTGCTGATCTGGAAAGAATTTAAGGGAGGTAGCCGGTCTGTCAATGCGCTTGTCGCCGCGATGTTCGTGTTGTTTGTTGTTGGGCTGGGATTGGTGATTGCGGCGGGAGAATAACAGGCGTTAGCCAGAATAGGTAGAAAATATACCAATAATACGTATAAAATCGGGGTTGTGGCCACCGAACGGGCCTATTATTTTCACAAAATTTTCACATAAAACATGGGGTTATGAATGTAAGGAATACAAAATTGGTTTGCGCACTGATTTGCTGCCTAATGGTTGTAGTACAACAGGCAGTTGCGCAAGTCGTGGTCTCAGGAAAAATAACGGACCAAGACACGGGCATCCCGTTGGCTGGTGCAACGGTGAAGGAATTAGATGGACAAGGCAATGCCACGACCGACGATGCCGGTATGTTTTCCATATCGGTGTCATCTGTAGAAGCGACGTTGATGGTTAGCTATATTGGATATCAATCGCAGGAAGTGAGCCTGTCGGGCCGAAAAACGGTGGATATCAGTTTGCTGATTGGTGACGCAGCGCTGGAAGAAGTGGTGGTCGTGGGTTATGGTACACAGAAAAAAATCAATCTGACAGGAGCGGTTTCAACCGTCCAATCAAAAGATCTGGTTAAAGTGCCTTCTGCCAACGTATCGGAAGTGCTCATAGGGAAGGCTCCGGGGCTTTTCGCCAAGCAGGGTCAGGGAGTGCCGGGATCTGATTATGCCAACCTCAGTATCCGGGGCTATGACGCTCCATTGATTTTGGTAGACGGGGTAGAGACATCCTGGACACGCATGGATCCGAACGAAATCGAGTCGGTAAGTGTGCTGAAAGATGCCGCAGCTGCGGTTTATGGTGCCCGGGCAGGCAACGGTGTGATATTGATTACTACGAAACGGGGGAAAATAGGCGAACCGGCTATCACGTATACCGGTAATTATACCATCCAGCAACCTACCACCATGCCTGAATTTGTTTCGTCCTGGAAATATGCGGAGCTGTTGCGGGAAGGTGAACTGAATAACGGATTACCGTTTACCTATTCGGAGGAAGAGATTCAGAAATTCAAAAACGGAGGCGACCCAAATTATGTCAATGAGAGCTGGTATGAGGCAGCTTTCGTAAAATGGGCACCGATGCAGTCACATAATTTAACGGTAAGTGGTGGAACGGACCGGGTTAAGTATAATATGACTGCCGGTTACCTGAATCAGGCGAGTATGTACCAATCTGGCGACATGAGCTTCAACAGGTATAACATCCGTTCGAATGTGGATGCTCAAATCAGCAAGCGGCTAAACGCTTTTTTTGATCTATCCTATCGGAACGAAGAGCGACTTGCGCCACAGACCGCATTGGATGATATCTGGATCAATCTCAAGACTGCACTGCCCATGTGGTCGGCCACGTTACCCGACCCATCGAAGGGCGGTGCATATTCCGGTTTTTTGGCGAGGAGTCCGGTGGCGCAAACCATCCGCGATATGTCTGGCTTTAACGATAATTTACAACGATATTTCAATGGTCGCCTGGGCCTGAAATATGAAGTGCCAGGCATCCAGGGATTGCACATTAACGCAACGTTAAACTACTCCATCAATAGTGCCTTTACCAAGGTACAGGACCGGCCGTTTGAAATTTTTAGCTACGACTATGAAAGCGGCGAATATGAGTCATGGGGTATCAACGGCGCCAATTCGCTGAATGAAACGTTTGTACAATACACCCAGCTTTATCCCATGGTATCCCTTACCTATGACCAAACGTTTGGCAGTCATTCGGTACAGGGTTTGTTGTTGGCGGAAGGAATCGACACCGATAATGTGACGACCTCCGCCGGTCGGGTTAACCTGCTATCGCCGGAAATTCCATACTTGTTTGCCGGGTCTACAGAAAACATTACAAACAATGGTGGCGCCGTGGAAACAGGACGTGTAAGTTATGTAGGGCGCGCTAATTATGCATTTAACGGAAAATACCTGTTGGAAGGAACATTTCGTTTTGATGCAAGTCATAAATTTCCGTCGGAATCCCGCTGGGGTTTCTTCCCCAGTGTGTCTGCTGCCTGGCGGCTTTCAGAAGAATCTTTTATTAAAGACAACGTATCCTGGATCGATAACCTCAAGCTGAGGGCTTCCTACAGCAAGTCAGGCAATGACAATGTAGACGCGTTTAAATATTTGACGGGGTACGAAATCCTACGGGCACTTTCAAGCACCTATGTTTTCGGTTCGGACGCCTATCAGCTGATCCGTTCTACCGGGTTGCCGAATCCGAATATTACGTGGTTGGACATGACCGGATACAACGTGGGTTTGGAGGGCATGTTTAAGGAAGGTCTGATTGGCTTTGAATTCGATGTATTCCATCGGATAACGGACAATATTTTTGGGCAGCCGCTGGAAACTTACCCCTCTACATTTGGGGCGACATTGCCGCAGTTAAATATTAATTCGACGGAAGACAGGGGCTTTGAGCTAACGCTGAACCATCGCAACAAGATAGGTAACGAATTCTATTACAATGTTTCAGGATCCGTGAGCTGGGCGCGACAAAAGTACAGAAGGTGGTCGGAAAGTCCGTACGAAGATCCGGATGAAATCCGAATTTACCAGATGACTGGAAAGTACACCAACCGATGGATCGGCTATCTTTCTGACGGCATCTTCTTGAGCCAAAGCGAAATAGATGGCCATCCAGTTGATCAGGATCAGGCCGGAAATAGCACGTTACGTCCCGGAGATATCAAATACAAGGATCTGAACGGTGACAACATCATCGATTGGCGTGATCAGGATGAGATCGGTTATGGCACATTTCCCGATCTGACTTATGGGTTAAACCTGCAGATGGAATACAAAGGTGTCAGTGTCACCGCGTTGTTCCAAGGTGCGTCGCTGTTTAATTCAATGATTTCCGATGTATTGCGCGGTCCACTGCAAAACCTGAGTAATCCGTTTGAATTCCAGTATGCGTACCGGTGGCAACCCGATCCGAACAATCCAGATGTCAACATCAACCCAGAGGCTAAATTGCCAGCGATTTTAGGAGACGGTGTCGGCACCAATACGAACAACAACAAGGCATCGGATTTCTGGTTGCAGGATGCTACCTACCTCCGGTTACGCAACCTTAATGTAAACTATTCGTTGCCAAGTGAATGGATAAAACGGATCGGTGTTCGCCGGGTAAATGTCTATGTGGCTGGAAGCAACCTGCTTACGTTTAGTAAGCTAGGTATGTATAAAAAGTCGCTCGATCCCGAGGCCACGGATTACCAAAAGTTTTATCCTCCGGTTAAGACCATTTCTTTCGGACTGAATTTCACCCTGTAACTGATTTAAATTGTATTGTCATGAAACATGTAAAATATCTTATCGTCATTACATTCCTGGGTTTCCAAAGTTGCGAAAGCTTCCTGGATAAGGAACCGTTGGATATCATCTCCGATGCGGTGGTATGGGAAGATCCAGCATTGGTAAACGCTTACCTTGCCGATCTTTATTTCAGGACCGACTTTATTGAACTGCGAGGCAACACAACCGAGCAAACGTCATTTGCCATGATCGCTTCCATGGGCGGGGAAGGACGGTCGCATGGTGCACACCACCAATCGTATGTGGCATCGACAAACGTGATTACCTCGTCTGGAATTCCCGATGAACTGGACTACTGGAAGTACCAGAATATCCGCGACTGCAATTACTTCATCGAGAAAATCCGCGAATCTGTCCTTGATCCGGAAGTGATCGATCAGCGGATTGCCGAAGTCCGTTTTTTACGGGCTTATATGTATTTCCAAATGGTTATTCGTTTCGGGGGCGTACCCATCATTACCGAGCCGCAGGACATGAACGCCCCGAAAGAGGAAATATATGTGCCACGGAATAGTGAGAAAGAAGTCTATGATTTCATCCTTGCCGAAACAGCCGAACTGGTGGAAGACTTGCCGTCGCAATATGGTTCGCAGGATAAAGGGAGACCGACGAAATGGGCGGCGTATGCACTTAGAAGCCGTGCCGCGTTGTATGCTGCCAGCATTGCAAAATATGGCGAAGTTCAACTAGATGGGCTTCTGGGATTTCCGGCATCGGACGTCGATCCTTATGCGCAGATCAGCTACGACGCGTCTAAGGCTATTATGGGCAATGGCATTCATTCGCTTTACCAACAACATGCAGACCCTGTGGTTAATTTTCAGAACCTGTTTTTGGATGAATCCGATGATAATAAGGAAGTGATTATGGCAGAGGTATACGACTACAGCAAAAATAGAGCGCACGCCTTTACCTTACGTGCGATGCCGCATGATTTCAATGGCACATGGGGGTCGATGTGGTACCTCTATGATTTTGTTGAGCATTTTGAATTTGCCGATGGTCGGCCGGGGACATCCATTTCAAGGCCGGAGCTTACAAGCCAGGAATGGTCATCTGAAGAACTGTTCGGAAGTAGAGATCCGCGTTTCCGTGCGTCTGTATTCTATCCGGAAAGTCCGTGGCAGGGGGGTAAAACATTATTCCATTCGGGTACGCTCAGAAACGGTCAGACGTTGACTTCGGGCACTTCGGAAGATGGATGGCCGTATAAGGCGATTGAGCGAAATACCGTGCGGACGGGCTTTATGGTGCGTAAGCGGTGCAATGAAAACATGAAAACCGAACCTGTCATAAATGATGAGACGGATTACATTATTTTCCGCTTAGGCGAAATTTATCTGAATCTTGCGGAGGCTGCATTTTATCTGGGGTTTGACGACGAAGCGCTTACGGTATTAAATGACCTAAGGGCGCGGGCTGATATGCCCGAAAAAGAATTCATTAGCGAAGAAACGATCCAAAACGAACGGTTGGTAGAGCTCTCATGGGAAAACCAGAGTTATTGGGACATGCGCCGTTGGCGTATTGCGAAACAATTGCTCGATGGCGTCCGCATGAAAGGTCTCCAGTATATATATAATTACGATACCAAGAAGTACCAGATAAAATTGATTAATGCAGAAGGTGTGGCCCGAACATTTTTGGATCGGAACTATTACCTGCCGCTCGGTGTGAACAGGGTGACAGAGAATCCCAACTTTGTGGAAAACCCGGGATATTGAGTGTCACGAACAACTATATGAGAGTTGATGCTGTGCATATGATGAAGGTGGGCCCTTCGGTATCGGAATACAGGTTCCGGTACCAA
>NZ_FOQO01000004.1 GCF_900113765.1 Parapedobacter indicus
AAACTTTTCTAATATACTGAATTTCAGTATAGTGCACAACTTATTTGTTAATTTAACTGCCATAAACTATAACTTCCTCAAACCGCACAACGGGTTTAATTTATTAAAAGCCAAATGTCCTAAACTTTCGCATGATAGAGAACCTGGCTCATTTTACATGGTGAAACTCTCGTAATTAGTGGAACTTGTTTAAACTTTTAACCAAATAAGGCGAATGGAGCGAAATACTACATTTTACTTAAATTTGCAAAAAAAGCGACGTGTTTTCATTCGATTTCCATAGCCCTATTGAAGCTCTTAATTTCCCGCTATTCAGCGACAAAAGGCTTACCCTTCATATCAAGCGCGACGATCTTATACATCCCTTTATATCAGGTAATAAGTGGCGAAAACTGAAATATATACTGCAAGAAGCCGCTGCTCAACAGAAGACACGTCTTGTCACTTTTGGTGGTGCTTGGTCTAACCACCTGTTGGCTACCGCCTGTGCCGGTGCCAAGTTCGGTTTCAACACGACCGCGTTTGTCCGTGGCGAAGAAGTATCGAACGCAAACCTGTCGCTGTGCAAATTGTTCGGAATGGAATTGCGGTTTGTGGACCGCACGGCCTACAAAGATAAACAGGCGTTGTTCCATCAAAACTTCGGCAGCGATAAACAAGCCTATTTCATTGATGAAGGGGGCTATTCACGGGAAGGAGCCAAGGGATGTGGCGACATTCTGGATGAACTTTCCCACGCCTATAGTCACATCTTCTGCGCAGCCGGTACAGGCACTACCCTCGCAGGAATAGCTGAAGCGCTGGCAGCAAAAAAATCAGCCATACAGTTGCATGGAGTCCCCGTGTTAACAGGCGGAGCATTCATCCGAAATCGTATTGCGGAGTTAAGTACGGATTCGGTGGCAAACACATGTGTACTACACACCGATTATCACTTTGGTGGATATGCGAAGACCAAACCAGAACTCACAGACTTCATCAAATACTTCTGCACACAAACCGGCATCTTGATAGAGCCGGTGTATACCGGCAAATTGTGTTATGCGGTCTTTGACCTCGCAAAAGACAACTACTTTGCCAACGGCGACAACATTCTTATTATCCACACCGGTGGGCTTGTCGGCTTACTAGGTATGGAAAAAAGTTTGCACCTGTAAGCAGCAGAAGTTATTTACGAATTATATCATCCTAAAGATGGCTTCTTGCCGCCATGGAGACAATGCATATTACCTACGGCCTGCTGTGGTAGTTCGGTGCCTCTTTCGTTATCGTAATGTTGTGAGGATGGCTTTCACGTAAACCTGCGCCGGTGATCTTTACAAACCGTGCCCCCTGTAAGGCGTTGATCGTCGCTGCACCGCAATATCCCATACTGGCCCGCAAACCTCCCACGTACTGATACACCACCTCGGCCAATGTTCCCTTATAAGCTACGCGGCCCACGATGCCTTCGGGCACCAGCTTTTTGATATCGTCTTCTACATCCTGGAAATAGCGATCTTTTGACCCTTTCTCCATGGCCTCAACAGACCCCATGCCCCGGTAGGACTTAAATTTACGGCCTTCATAAATGATGGTTTCGCCCGGTGCTTCCTCCACGCCCGCAAACAGCGAGCCGGCCATAACGGTATCGGCGCCCGCAGCGATCGCTTTGGCAATGTCTCCCGTCTGTTTAATGCCGCCATCGGCAATGACCGGTACACCACTGCCGCGAAGCGCCTTCGCGACCTCGTAAACGGCATATAGCTGCGGTACCCCGACTCCCGCAATGATGCGGGTGGTACAGATCGATCCGGGGCCTATGCCCACTTTTACGGCGTCTGCGCCGGCGTCTGCTAAGGCGAGGGCGGCTTCTCCTGTTGCGATGTTCCCTACGATGACCTGAAGATCGGGAAATGCGGATTTGACTTCCTTCAGTTTTTCTATGACCCCCTTGGAGTGCCCGTGCGCGGTATCAATGGTTACCACATCGACGCCCGCCTTCACCAGTGCCGCAACCCGTTCCATCGTATCGGCGGTCACGCCCACAGCGGCACCTACCAGCAGTCTGCCGTGACTATCTTTGGCGGCATTGGGAAAATGTTTGTATTTCTGAATATCCTTAAAAGTAATCAGCCCTACGAGCAGATGATCATCATCCACTACCGGCAATTTCTCAATTTTATGATTCTGTAAAATGGACTCGGCTTTCATCAGATCCGTTCCGATCGGCGCCACGACCAATCCTTCACGCGTCATCATTTCTGTGATGGGCCGCTTCATGTCTTTCTGGAAACGAAGGTCGCGGTTGGTCACGATCCCCACCAGCTTATTACTGCGATTGATGATGGGAATCCCTCCTATCCTATGATCCTTCATAATCTGGAATGCATCGCCCACGGTGGCATCTTCACCCAGCGTCACCGGATCCTGTATCATGCCGCTTTCCGACCGTTTTACTTTGCGTACTTCGGCGGCCTGATTGGCAATGCTCATATTTTTGTGCAGCATCCCCAGTCCTCCCGCCTGTGCGATGGCTATCGCCAGGTCAGCCCCTGTTACGGTGTCCATTGCTGCTGATATAAGCGGAATATTCAATCGGATATTCTTTGTCAGATAGGTACTGGTATCCACATCACGTGGTAAGACTTCGGAATATGCGGGTATTAAAAGTACATCGTCGTAAGTGAGGCCCTCAGCTACGAATTTTTCGGGATCTAAATGCATGGCAAATATGTATTGGAATTACTATTTGCCGGGCAAAATTACTGAATTTTTGTGTCTTTTACAAGTAAAAAAAGTTCTTTGGACTTACCCCGGAATTTGGAAGGCTCATGGTCAAAAGAAACCCGTTATCGAAAAGATAACGGGTCTGATAGAGAAACTCAACTTTATGAATTTCAGGATTTATCTGATTTCTATGATTTGGTGGATTTTTAACTCAGGCAACGCAAAGTTGATTTTACCATCCGTGAATTCAAAATCAAGGGGAGTTCCCTCCGGCTGTACCAAGACTGCACGGGGTTTTTGGGACGCCGCTACGGTAAAAGCCAGGTCATGCAGGGCAGGAATTTCGTCGAACGCTTTTACCTGTGCGTTCGCGTGATCTCCGGAAACATTGACCACCTGAAGCAATAAGCGCGCTTCTTTTTCGGTGACGACAACGTTCAGTTTATGTGAACCTTCGACATGAACCCGCAGTGCCGGATTCAGCTGAGTAATCACTTCTTCAAGCAGATCGCGGATGACTGGCGATGTGGAAGTCAGGTACGAACTTCCCAAGGCAGCATAAATCCCCGCTATTTTCCCCTTACCGAAACTGCTTACCGTGGTGGCAATCCCCTTTGGATACCGCAGATCATTTGTCGAATACATGTGGGAAAGTACCTCAGTGCCGGGGAGGCTCTGCACTTCACGATAGGCCCCTTCCAAATGGAAAAAGCGCTCCTCAAATGCCAGCGATTGGCTAGTTGAGGATGCTGGGGCTTGCTGCTGCACCCCCAAAATATCGTCAAAGTAGCCAGTAGAAGTCGCTCCTATGACCAAAAGCTTTCCGCCTTCATCAACGTATTTCTTCAACTGCTCGACCGCATCCGCTTCCAGAGTCTGCCATTCGGGGACCACAATAAGTGGATATCGGTCTATCCGATCCATTAGTTGGTGGGTCATGAGAATCTCCACCGATTGCTGCCCATCTAAAAGTGCATTCATCACCCCTCTGATGTCATCCACTCCAAAAGGACGGTACACGTCATCTACCTGGCTTTTCCAGCCCGCTGTGGAATAAAACACCCCGACCTGTGGCACAATTGAAATGCCTTTGCAAAATGGCTTTCGGGGTAGGATAAAGTCGGCCACATCCCTCATGATCTCAAAAGATTCCGGCTGGAACGACAGGTCTTGGTTTTGCCGGAAATAGATCTGGCATCCCCCTCCTACACTGATTACCGATGCGGCTTCCTGACAGAGCTGCAGGGCGGTCTTCGGCGTGTTGGGACGCACGAAACTCCACGCCATTAAATCAAAGGGTTTGCCTTGGCCAGCAAGGCATCGGGCGTTCCAGTTGGCGGTGTACAATGCGTTGTCAGGATCATAATCGCCGGAAAGAAAATCCAACTGGAGGTCTGCTGGAACGGGTTCGGGCATCATGGCGCTGAATGCCCAGTTCGAGCAAATCTGAAAATCAGGTGCCACCTGATGAACTTCGTCAGTATAATGCTTGATATAATCCTTAAAACGAGTCCGGGTAAACTCCAGCAGCGCTTTATAGGCCGGATGTTTTGGATCGGTCGGAACGGTACGGATTCCCATCTCACTCCTAAACTCCATCAGAGCTGCTGGCTGATAGTCGGGATATATTCCCCAGCTCTCACCATCGATCCAGGCGCCGTCCACATTGTAGTTTAACGCGATCTCTTTGAGTTGGGGAATCAGCAAAGAATCTGAATAATTGCCAAAAAAACTGGTAAGCATGGGGTCAGGAGTTCCGTCCGGACCAAATCGGGCTTCTTCCGGGAAATTGGTTACATAATTAGCATCTAGCGCACCCGAGTGATGAACAAATAGGGACACGTTGTGCTTTTCGGTAACCCGTCTGATCAAGGCAAGTGGATCCTTGTCGTATCCGGCGGCCTGTTGTCCCACCTGTGTCGGATACGAGGAAACGCCCGAATGCCCCTTCGAGTCCACCTGTATGTAATCTGGTCTTGCCATCGACAACATGGAATCTACCATACCATCGGTTAGCGTAGCTCCGATGTGGTCATCGGTTAACTGCGAATGACGGTCAAAGTGCAGTCCCCAAAAGGATTCGGCACGAGATAATTTATGCTGGTGCTGAGCCGTTGCGTTAAACGCCGTAAGACAGCTCAGTAAAATCACTATTAATTTATTCATGATGTTGAATGGAGGTATATTGTTTGTATAAATCTACCAGTTCACCCGGCGAGACGACGATCCAATCCGATGAAAGCGAATGGATGGTCTGGATGATGTCGCTGGGAGGAGTATAAACACACGCGACACTGAAAAATGCAGGAGCCGGCCCGTTGTAAGCGGATATTTGCGCCATATCCTGGTAGCTGTAATTGATAAAGATAGGCTTGTCGTTATACAGCTCGTGTGACTTACTGTTTTCATCGACGGCAGGCCGCGCCGGATCAGCATGCCCGTATCCGCAAAACACTCCCTCCACATGAGGGATATCCGTAAGCGGCCGACCCGATTCAAAATGGTATTCCATCGTCCGGATGGTCCGGTATTTGGCTTTCTCCATGTATTCATCCGTCACTCGGAAATACGCTTCGTTGAACGCCTCGGGAAGCGGGTATTTATAATAACCCGCGCCGGTAACCGGATTCACATAGCTGTTCTGACCGATTTGGGTATAGAACCACCTGGCGGCAACCGGATCCAGTTCACATAAGGTACTGGCGATTTCCCACGCTATCGGGAAACCCCCTCGCTGCGGCGTGTCGAACCTAATCGGGAAAACTTGCTGGATAAACTCATAATTGTCGCCATCCGTTTCTGTAAAACAGATGTATTTTTTGGAAGGGTCGAAAGTCAAGCCCCGTACGGTCTCACTTTTTTCGGGAACATACGGCGGCAAACCGCTGGTATAGCTGATGTTGAAAGCTTCGAAATTCGGAATGCAGTATTTACCCCTGCTGTTTAGATAACGCATGAACGCATCTTCCCCCGGCGCTCCACCGGTGACATTCCAAATGCCATACACCGGAGAAGGCCCTGGAACCCTGTCAAATATTTCATCCGTAAAGTTCTGCTCCAACAAAGAGGCGTCTCCCTTCATATTGATGATAAACATCTTATTTTTGACAAGGAAATCAAACATTCCCAAACAATAGTGCGAGTTATTGGCAATCGAGGTTATGGCCGGCTCTGGATAGGCCACCTCCGCAGCGTAGCGATAGCATCCCAACCAACTATCGAATTTGTCGGTGGTTGTATTGTCAAGGATGGGTAGCTTAACTCCGTACACCGACGTTAACGTCTCGTATTGCCCCTTGGTTAATGCAATGGCTCCATAATGGGCACACAACATGGCCGTAACGTTCAATTTGGCGACAAGGTTATCATTGGGTTGCGGATGTCTTGCTCCACTGACGTAGTCTCCAAACAAGTCATCGTCATAAAGCACGCACCCACGTATTCCGCGGTTTGCGAAATCCCTGACAAGCAGATAGGGGTCCTCGAATGCCACCTTTTCCCGGTCGTTGATCGTGTTAAGCCAAAACGAACGGTCAACCATGGCGCCCGGCCCGTCATATTCGACAATCGGGTTTTTCAGAATCCATAGATAAGGCGTTTCACGATTCACGTTGCCTTGTAAGGATACCACCATGAAGAGGTCGTAAAGATCCTTGCCTTCCATATCGATGTGGTAGATTGTCCCCGGATGAACCGTCACCGGTTCGGGAAGATCAGCCGGAGCGGATGGGCTGGTTTTCTTGCATCCCGACAAGCACAACACCGCGATCAATATTGATAAATACATTGAATTAAACATGTGTTAACATTTTTCAATAGCCGGGGTTGTCCGGCGCCAGATTCGGATTATTTGCAATGCGCTGTGGCGTGATGGGAAAATAGTAGTGCTTTGCCAAAAAGCGGGATGGTGCCCCCTCATGCACATTGTCATTAAATTCGATTTTAAAGTTGCCTGTGTTGACATCATAAAACGTGTAAATTCCGGTAAATGTGCGGGTTATAGCATGTTCAGCTATCCGCCATCGCTTTAAATCCCACCAACGATGATCTTCAAAGGCCAATTCCACTTTACGCTCGTGGCGCACCTTCTCCCGGCTGATTTCGTCCAACAACTTTATGCCTGCACGGGCCCGCAGCAGGTTGGTCGCCTCCAGCGCTTCGTTAGATTTACCAAGTTCAAGTGCCGCCTCTGCTTTGTTCAATAAAATTTCACCCAGCCGAAAGACGATGAAATCAATTTTCGTCTTATTCTGATCTACGGGAATCAAGGTTTCATCAAGATATTTCAACACATTAAAACCGGTTATGGCACCACCTGCGTAACCCGCGGCACTGTACGATCGCCCTTGGGCGGGCTTGCCTTCGTAATAACCACTGGTGATTTTGGTTCCATCGGGTGCAATAATTCCGCCCCAATTCTCAATGGATTCTCCCTTCCACTCCACACCTTCGTAATAAACCGAAGCGTGAAAACGCGGGTCTTTATCTTTAAACAATTCCCGTAGATCCCACGGCTGACGGGTGGCCAATGCACGGTTCAGCTTTCCAGAAGAGCCGTCAATGTTTTCAAATTCATCAACCATTTCCAGATAAACCGACGTATTGCTTCCCCCCCATCCGGGGCAAAACTGGAACGGCGACATGAAAAGATCATAATTGCTGGAAACGTTCTCTCCGGTCAACTGCCAAGAGAAGATAACCTCGCTGTTGTTTTCATCCACAAAAAGCTTTCTGAAATTCTCGGCTTTATCGTTCGGCAATGCATTGTAAAGGCTGTAAACACCCGAGTTGATAATTTCCTGCGACGCGTCATACGATAACTGCCAGAAGCGGTCAGCCTCACTGGCCGGTATCCCGACAAGTCCATCCAGCGCGACTTCCCCCCAGGTCGCGATACTAGCTGCGTACAATGCTGCCCGACTTTTCAGCGCTAATGCGGCGTATTTTGACGGGTAACCGACCTTGGCCGATGGCGGCAGGTCGTCTACAATTGCGTCCAGTTCATTAATAATGAAATTGTAAACGTCTACTTCCTTGTTTCTCGATACAAACAGTTCCTCTTCTGGCGCATCGATGGGCTGGGGCTTATCGATAATCGGAATGCCTCCGTAACGTTTTGCCATGTAGAAGTAGATAAGGGCCCGTGCAAATTTCATTTGAGCGACCATCGGACCTTTCGTATCGTCCGGGAAACTGGATTTCTCCTCGATTTTCTCAAGAAAATCATTGATATTGCGCAGGTTTCCATATTCCCAGAGCTCCATCAACCCGCCATTTTCATTGAGCATTCCGGCTTTCCAGTGGTAATACAACGCATGCCAGCTCCGTCCCTGCCGCCCCTCATCGGCAAGGCCAGAGGTCGGATCCACGTTTTCGAATCCGTCGCCCTCCCGATTTAAAAACGACAGCTTGCTGTATATGTTGTTTACGTATGCCTGCGCCAAAACAGGATCGGTATACACCGCGTCTTCTGAAATAATATCCAGCGGCCCCTTGTCTAGTAGATCGCCGCAAGCAGCGAAAGCAAAGGCAACTATTAACAAATATTTTCTCATGATATCTTTTGGATTACAGTGAATTATAAGGTTAGATTAAGTCCCAGCGAATACGTCTTTTGGATGGGGTATGTCCACCCTCTTGTTGCATCCGGAGATTCTGGATCGAGTCCGTATTTGCCCAGTGGATTCAGCGTCAGTAAATTCACACCGGCAAAGTAGATTCGGAGGCCCTTTATCCCGATTGACTGAACCATTTTCGCATCAAAGGTATAGCCGAATGACAGGTTTTTCAGCCTCAAATAAGATGCATCGCGGTTCCAAAAATCTGAATTCCAGTTATTGGTGGATTGGCCTAATTTCTGACGTGGAATGATGGCATTTGCATCGTTGTTTTCCGGTGTCCACCGCTCGTTCCAAATTACCATCATCGGGCTTCTTTCCGAATCTATATTGATGTTGCCGGCCTGAAGCATAACCGTGTAATTAGCCGCTCCTTGAAACAGTAGACTGAAATCAAAATTCTTGTACTGAAAATCCATATTAAGTCCATACATAATATGCGGTGTGCCTCCGTTGTTAATGACCATTTGATCCCGCCAGTCGATTTTCCCATCGTTATTAAGGTCGACAATTTTGATATCTCCAGGTCTCAAAGTACCATTCGCCTGCCCATCTATATCATAAGGTAGATCATCAATTTCTGTTTGTGTGGTAAACAGGCCGTCACTTTTATAGCCGAAGCCAATATCGGTACGTTGACCGGTCTTTTTCATGATACGGATCTCATCGGGGTCGCTGTAGGTTACCTCGTCAAAATGGTTCCACCACGACTTGGAAAGCGACATGTTGACACTGACATCGTACCTGAAATCGCCGCTCGTGCCTCTGGATCCCAATTGAATCTCAAAACCTTTGGTAACCTGGCTGTTTATATTCTCACTGGGAAGGCTGGCGCCAAATGTGTTGGGCAATGAGGCTACCCGGCTTCCCAGCATATCTTCTCTCAATCGTTTGAAGAAGTCTGCTTCGGTATAGATTTTACCACCTAGCACCGAAAGTTCCAAGCCTAAATTCGACAAAGTCATCGTTTCCCAGGTGATGTTCGGATTGGGCAGACCTGTGGTTACGAGCGCAGGAACTTCATCTCCATCCACGACATAGATGCCAGAAAAGCGGAAGCCGGTCAGGTATTGGTAGGCAGAGACATTGTCGTAGCCCGTCTGACTGATGCCGCCGCGCAATTTAAGGTGATCGATCCACGAAACGTGGTCTTTTATAAATGCTTCTTCGGACATCCTCCAGCCCAGGGACACACTGGGAAACAATCCCCAACGTTTATCAGCCGGAAAATTTGGAGAGCCGTCATACCTAACGGTTGCTTCGGCCAGATATTTATTTTGAAAACCATAATTTATACGACCGACGAGACTTTTACGACCCGATTGGCTGGCCGATCCATTGGATCGCTGATCCAATGTTCCTCCGGCAAAAAGCTGATCGATGGCCGTTGAGATATAGTACTGACGGAAAGCGGAAAAATTCTTCCCGCCATAATCGATGGCCTCAAACAACAATAGGCCATTTACAGCATGCTGCTCATTGAAAGTACGTTGGTAATTAGCAGATAGTTGTCCGGTTATAATCTGATTGTCATCATAAGCCTGGGTAAGCTGTGTGGGCTCGGAGGTACCATGCAAGCTATAGGCGTTGGCACCGTAATCGTAATTCCATATCTGTGCTTGCTTTCGCCAATTTTTTTGCTCGATGGTTTGGTTGTAGTAGTTGACCTTCAGCCTAAAATCCAGTCCTTCAATCTGCTTTAGATTGTAATTGACCGTCAATGCCCCATTATAATAGCTTTTTACTCCTTTTGCATATCCCCCGATATCTTCGTGCGTATTAATAATGGCATTGTATGGACCGGGCGAAATGTTTGGCACTTTAGTTGGATCGGGATAAGAGGCTGGAGCTGTGGGTCTGCTGTCGAAAAAATCCATCCAAAACCACTCCTCGGATGCGGGCCGGGAGGATTGGTTGACGATTTCCTTGATACCTGAAAGGTCCAATGAAACGGTGATAGCTGAAGTGACAGCGATATCCAGATTCGAGCGCACATTATACCGCGAGTAACCGGTGTTTCCCCCCTTAAACATCCCATCCTGATCCAAGTAATTTAAAAAAGTGTAGTATTTGGTCTTGTCGGTGCCTCCCGAGATTGATAGATTATGTTGTTGCTGTAAAGCAAGCTTTTTCATAATGATACCCATCCAATCCGTATTGGGATATTGGGGATCGGTTCCAGCGCGGTACTTTTCAATATCCGCTTCGCTAAACTTAAATTGCGGATCGGGGATGCCGGCATTTATCTGTGCCTCTCGGTACAACGTCGCATACCGCCATGCATTAACCGGTTCCGGAAAATTTGTAAAAGACTGGCCTGTAACTACTGAATTTACGGAGATGGTAGGTGTACCACTGGTGCCTCTTTTGGTGGTTACCAATATAACCCCATTGCCCGCGCGTGCTCCGTATATTGCTGCCGATGCATCTTTTAAAACCGAGATGGACTCAATCTCCTCTGGATTAATGTTATTAAATGATTGCTCGACCCCATCCACAATAACCAAAGCCGCTCCGAAATTCCTGATATTAAACCGGGAGGCATCAAATCCCGGCTGACCACTGGTTTGCTTAATGACAAGCCCGGGTAAACGCCCTGCAAGTGTGTTCAATGTACTTGCCGCCGGATTACGTTTTAGCACTTCTCCCTTCACCGTTGCAACTGATCCGGTAACATTGGCTCTTTTCTGTAGGCCATACCCCACAACGACCACTTCATCCAGATCACTTACAGACGCCTTCAAGACGACATTGATTGTCGACTCTGATCCGATCGCTACCTCAATACGCTCAAACCCCACGATAGTAAACACCAATATATTTCCATTGTCAGGAAGTATTAAGTGATATTTTCCTCCACTATCGGTGGTGACGGCCGACGAGGTTCCCGCGAGGGTTACGGTTACACCTTCCAATGGATTCCCCTGTTCATCTGTGACAAGGCCGCCCACGGTGCGCTGCAACCTAGCTACCGAGACCGATGGCTCATAGGCTTTCCGATCGCTTGATTTTGTCCGCACAAAAATTGTTTGCTCTTTGATCCGATAAAAAAGGTCACGCGGTCCCAACAATTCATCCAAAAATGCTTCCAAAGGCATGTCATTTGCAACGACCGTGACCTTTTGATTGGGATTGATTTTCTGGTCGTTGTAAATGACTCCGAATTGGGTCTGTTCATAAATTGCTTCAAAGATTTGTTTAATGGGTTTGTCCTTGGCATCCAGCGTGATGGTCTGCGACAAAGAACGGGCACTGACATGCAATGCTCCGAGGAGTAACAAAGCTGTAGTTATTTTCATAACCAAGAATAAAAGGCTTATCTGTTCGTTAGCTTTGGTACGCGAAAGAGGTGTGACTAGCATTACTTCTTTTTAGATACCGCGCCCACAAACCAAAGAATTTTCTTAAGTTTGTGTTCGGGTAGGTTTATAATAAACTGTTAACTCCGGTTTAAAAATTGGCTTATCCAAACTAAACAGGGTGGTGGCTCCAACACTTCCCTGTTGTTTTTTTGCGCTGTATTATGTTGGTTTTCTATTCATAGTTAAGGGTCTAAAAATGGTTAGCGAAATATGCATTTAAAAGGTATCGGATTGGATGGTCAATGTCCGGCCCGTTAATGTAAACTGTGCCGTAGATTCATTCAGGAACTCGAGCAGGGTTTTGAGCGATACTTGACGATTCATAACCCCGCTGAACGACGCCTGCGGCACGTCACCCGCATAGCGGATATCAACATTGTACCATCGGCTAACCTGCCGCATTAGCTCGGCAAAGCTGGTCTCATCAAAATAAAACACCCCCGATTTCCATGCTACTTCTTTTTTGAGGCTTACGTTAGCTTTATTTACTACCCCGTCTGCAGATATACTCGACTGCTCTCCCGGCGCGAGCACCAGCGACGGGTGTTTACCAGATGTGGCGGCTACGCGGACGCAGCCTTCTACCAATGTTGTTTTGACCAGGGGCTCGTCTGGGTATGATAAAATATTGAACTCCGTGCCTAGCACCTCAACAATCTGACCTGCGGACAAAACCTTAAATGGTATGTTTTGCCCGTTTTCCTTTTCACGGATCTTTGATACCGAAAAATAGGCTTCCCCTTCGAGCTCAACAAGGCGCGCATCGTCGCCAAAACGGCCGGGATATGTTAACGTAGATGCCGAGTTGAGCCAAACTTTGGAACCGTCTGGCAGCGTCACTTGGTAAGTTCCTCCCCTGGGGACCGTGAGGGTTTGAGCTTGGGTGGTCAGGGATCTATCATCAACCAAGGTACTTCCATTACCATACGAAACGCCATTGCTGCCAATGACGATCCCCGACTGTGCTTCGCTCAGTTGGAGGGTGCGCCCGTCGGCGAGGGTAAGGGAAGCACGGTTGCCACCCGGAGGGATATCCTCAACGGAAACAACCATGGGACTGCTGTCTACCCACCACCGTTCACCGAATATCCACCAACCAGCAAGGCAGGCGATCGTCAGGGCCGCGGCATACGGAAGGAAGCGACGGAATTTCTTTACGCGCTTATCTCCGATTATGGGCAACCTGTTCCGCAGGTTCTTGTCAACACGTACATAATCAGACGCTGCAAGCTCAGCATCCTCCATTACTTCCGCCATATGCAGGTACCAACTTTCAACCTGTCGACGTTCGACATCGCTACACCTTCCCTGCCGATAACGTTCAAGAAGTTCCTTCGCCCGTCTTTCTTCCATTTACTGTTTCACTATTTTAGTTAATGACGGTCGAGTCTGCCAAAAGTGGAAGAAAAATTTTGGGTTTTTTCTTCAAAAAAAATGGCGGTACAAAAAAATCAGTACATACCAAAGCCCCATAAGAAATAAAACATGGAATTTTGACTTCATGAGCTTCATCGCATTGTAAAGCTGTTTCTTAACGTTGCCTTCGGTGGTACCTATGGATTCGGCGATTTCCCGATAAGAATGCTGCGCCTCCTGCCGCATTGAAAAGATGCGTTGCATCTTCTTTGGCAACTTGGCAACCTCCATTTCGATCCGTTGCGCGAGCTCGGAGGCGATCAATGCTTCGTCGGCGAGCGGTGCACCTTGCTTGAGGTAATCTTCTAAAGAATTCAGGTACTGCTGTTCCAGCTTATGACGGGCAATCCGATCAATTACTCGGTTGCGTGTTGCACGGTAGAGGTAACCTGCAAGTGACCCCGATAGGTTGAGCGCAGCCGCCTTTTCCCACAGTACGACAAAAATGTCTTGCACCACATCCGTGGCGTCATCTTCGTCGCGCAGCATGCGTAACGCATGTCGGAACAACGTGGGCCAAAACCGTGTATAAATTTCGGTATAAGCTAACGTATCCCGCTTTTGCAGCAACTCTACGAGCTGGGTGTCGTCATATTGAGCGTAATCTGTCATATTAGCGGGCGGGAAATTAAGCATTTTTTACCGAACCTACTAGCGGGTGAATACCGGTCGGAGACGCTGCTTGGCGGTCGAGAAATCCATCGGCAAGCTGAAAGCCGGAAAAAAAGTAGGCCTCCGAAGCTTACTCGATGGGTAGATTGTGGAGCTTCAGGAACGACAGTTTATCCCAATAACCTCGCTGGAAAACGATTTTACCGTCCTGCACCTGAAAAAAACCGCAGCCGCGAAGGCCCAAGGGGTCCTTCCATTCCAGAATGGCCCATTCCCCGTCCTGAAAGATGTTTTCAGGAATACAAATCATTTCGGCAACGGCAAATTCACGAGCGAACATGTTTTGAATTGCTTCCTTTCCGATTACCGGGGCATTGGCCACCTGGTGGTTGACCGCATGGGAAGCATACAGTTCGGTGATCGCATCCACATCGGCGCGATTAAACGCGTCGATCCATTTTTCCAGTACTTTTTTCGGTGTCATTGTGTTATTCGTTATCTGTTGGGCCGGTCTCACCAGAAATGACGTTAGCGAGTTCACAAAGATGCCAATAGCTGGGGCATTTATCCAGATCCCGGTCCCATTCTCGGACAACCGCGAGGTTTACCTCCAGAAATTTCTGGGGATTGCCGATGGTCGCTGCTGCATTCAACTGGGTGTTCGTTGGCACTGGATGGGTTCTGAAAAAGTCTTCGAGTTCCTGAATGGTCATGGTGCAAAAATAGAAAATTAGGCAGGGTATTTCGAATACATTACCGGATTGTCGTCGCCACCCCATGATTTAATCGTTTATTTTGTTTGGTTAACGTGTAATCTTGGTGCCTTCCGGTTTGCCATAGACGATATCGGTAATGATGTTATCTTTTTTGCCATTGGCAATGAAAGTTGGGATATTGAGCTTCGCCGTCTGTTTCGCCACGCGCAGCTTGGATTCCATACCACCGCGGCCTTCGGCTTCCCCTTTGGTGGTTTTCTGGATGTACTGCTCCACGGGATCATCTACACTAAGATATGGAATCAGCTGACTATTAGGATCTTCCGGATGCCCATTAAACAACCCATCTGTATCAGTGAGCAAAATCAACATGTCGGCTTTGACCAATTCGGCCACCAAACTGGCGAGTTCATCGTTATCGGTAAACGTCGACATGGATAACGACACTGCGTCATCCTCGTTGGCGATGGGAATGACCCCTTCGGCCAATAAGCCTTCGTAGCAATTGACCATGTTTTCGCGGTGCTTACCTAGATCGAAATCGCGTTTTGTTGCTAACACCTGTGCACAACGCATGCCGTGATCCTGAAAAAGGTTGTAGTAATGCCGCATCATGCGTGGCTGACCAATAGCGGAGAAAATCTGGCGACGGGTAATCTTATCCGTCGCTTTCAATCCCCGGCTCATGACTTCCTTACCGGCGATGACCGAACCGGATGACACCAACACTGAGCATATCCCGTGTTCGTAAAGGTAAGCGATCTGCTCGACCAACTTCGCTAGAATTTTACCGACGATGCGGTTATCTTTATTGGTGATTACATGGGTGCCTACTTTGACGACGACGCGCCGGATAGGTTTGGCTAGGCGGGGTTGATCAGGCATGAACAGCCTCCTTTCCGCCGGTTTGCTTACCCAATTCTTCCGCACGGCGGAAAGCAGCATACGCGGCCTCCTGGATCAGGGCATTGACATTGTTATCGTCCATCGAATCCAACGCCGCACGGGTGGTTCCTCCCTTGGAAGCAACCTTGGCCATCCAAGCTTCAGGACTTAGGTCTGACGAATTAAACAGTTCAACCGCTCCCGCAAAGGTCTGTCCAACCAATAGCCGCGCATTCTCTTCGTGGAAGCCCATTTTCAGTGCTGCGTCCATCAACGCCTGCATAAAATAAAAGATATATGCAGGTCCGCTTCCTGATATCCCGGTGGATGCATCGATTTCTGATTCGGACGATAAGTTAATTGAACGTCCGGTGGTATCCAACAGCCGTTCAACGGCCGCAAGTTCCAACCGGGACACTTGTTCCGAAGCGGTAAAAGACGTCATCCCCAATCCCACCAGCGCCGGCAGGTTGGGCATGGCGCGCACGACTTTCCCGATACCAAGCCCCTGTTTAATCGTATCAATGGTTACCCCCGCCATGATGGATACAAACAATTGCCCGGCCGACACCATCGGCTTCATTTCTGCCATGAGCCCGGAAGCGTGTATGGGCTTGACGGCGATCAGCACCACATCTGCCGCCGGCAAACAAGTGTTCAATTGTGCATGCACCACAAAAAGGTTGCTGGCTCGCAATTCAGCTTGCTTTTCTTCACTTTTGTCAAAAATCATCAAACTTCCGGAGGTTAAAAAATTGGATTTGGCGATCGCCTCCGCATACGTCATTCCCATGTTCCCTCCTCCAATTACAAGTACGTTCATGTTTTCTTTCTTTATTCAATTAAAAATTAATGTTTGCCTTAGTTGACACAACCTTCATGCAGGCATGCCAATTTTTGCCAGATTGTTAGTTAGGTCTTGGAAAAAACTGTCGTGTTACCGGCTTCCGAACGGACGAAGCACTGCTATCTTTCTTCAAAGACATTTTTTTAGCAGCTGCGGTAAATGTGTCAGTTATGAAATTCCAATCGCGCATTGACTGTAAAACTGTCACGGTTTTTCGTTTGCCCGCTGTTTTATGTTTACGCTGATCGCATTCAGGTAGCGGGCAAGTTCCTTCCTGACCTTTGGGGCGAGCAGGAATAAACCGATTATATTCGGAAAGGTCATCGCTAGAATCATTGCGTCCGAAAACTTGATGACAGAATCTAAGGTCGCTGCCGCTCCGATAACCACAAATAGTAAAAACAAAACCTTATAAGACAGGTCAGCCCACCTTGACCGGCCGAATAGAAATTTCCATGACTGGATACCGTAATAAGACCACGAAAGCATGGTCGAAAATGCAAATAGAAAAACGGCAACGGTAAGCACCACCGAAAAGTGAGGGATGACACTCTCAAAGGCCATGCTGGTCAGTTCAACCCCTCCCACTGCCTGTTTCCCATCCCCGATCAACACATTCCCCCACTGGTCCTGAATACCGTACGTAAAGACTCCTTGGCTATTAAAGAAAATGATCGTTAGCGCGGTCAGCGTACAAATAACTACCGTATCAACGAAGGGTTCCAGTAGACCAACTAACCCTTCACTTGCCGGATAGCGGGTTTTTACGGCGGAGTGCGCAATGGCTGCGGAGCCGATTCCCGCTTCGTTCGAGAAACTCGCCCGGCGGAAACCGGTAATTAAAACGCCTACAACACCTCCCAAGCCCGCAGTGGGAGAAAATGCCTGGCCAATAATGAGGCCGAATGCCTCGCCGATATAGGCGTAATGCACCGCTACGACCGTTAAACTTCCCAATAAATAGACGATGCCCATAAAAGGCACCAGTTTTTCGGTAATCCGGCCAATACGCTTAATTCCGCCAATGATGACGATGCCCACCAATAGCGCCAAGCCGACTCCAAACGAGGTCTTGACGAAACTCCCCTCGATACCCAGGGTTGAAGTTAGTTGAGCAATTGCCTGATTCGATTGAAGCGCGTTTCCACCACCCAAGGAGGCTCCTACACACATGATGGCAAAAATTACAGCCAACACCTTTCCCAGTCGGCCTACGCCAATTTCCCGGAGTCCCTTGGTCAGGTAATACATCGGTCCGCCGTAGGTCTGACCATCTTCACCCACATCGCGGTATTTCACGCCGAGGGTACACTCCACAAATTTGGTGGTCATGCCGAGCAGTCCGGAAACAATCATCCAAAAAGTAGCGCCCGGACCACCGATAGCAATTGCTACGGAAACTCCGGCTATGTTGCCGAGGCCAACGGTACCGGAGAGTGCCGCCGTCAAGGCTTGAAAATGCGTCAACTCGCCTGCGACGGGAGTTCCATCGGCCGATGGTTGCTGTTCGATCTCATCGTATTTACCCTGTATCGCCCGTAATGCTACTGGTAGTTTCCGGATATTCACTAGTCTGAAATAAATCGTAAAGAAAATACCCCCACACACCAACAAAATCAGCACCATTGGAATGGAAATACCCTCAGCCAACGGAACGGTAAAAAAGACGACCCGCTCCCACCAGTCTGCAATCGGTGTGAACCACTCATCAATCTGTTTATCAATACCGGCGGCCCACGCCGGCAAGGGTACGAGCAAGGCTGTTAACGAAAATGTAAATAATAACAATAGAGACGTAGTCTTTTTGAATAAAAACATAAAAATTGGGATTTTTTAAAGCGAGAAAAAGTTCAGGCCGCAAAATAAAAAGAACTGCCCGGTTACAAAAACAAATTGCCCGAAAACTTGAAAAAAGCAGTTTTCGGGCAATTTGTGCAGGCATTACTGAAAGTACCTTTCGGATTTACCCCCGTCTCCTCGGGCTTCCGAATTATTTTTCTAAAATTTGCTGCTGGGCAATCAGCTGTTGCTCCAATTCACTGTACTTGACGTCTTGCACAGCACACTGACGATCAATGGCCAATGAAGCTGCCAATGCAGCACTCTGCCCAAGAATCATGAATACGGGTTCCATCCGGATGCTGCCAAAGGCAATGTGCGAGCTGGAAACACATACCGGTACCAATAGATTTTCACATTCTTCTTTCTTCGGGATAACCGATCCATAGGAGATCCGATACGGTCCTTTCGTGGAAACCCCGATATCTCCCTCGTTTTGCACAAACCCATCCGGCTTCACATAACGCTGTGCATTGTGCGAATCGAGGGTATAAGAGCCCATGCCGATGGGATCAATGATCTCACGGTCGCTAAAGGTGTCGTGCTCGGTCATCACATACGCTCCCACCATGCGGCGGGCCTCCCGGATGTACAGTTGGTGCGGCCAGTTGCCATTATCAGTGAATTCATCTTTGGCCAACCCCCACTGCGCCATTTCCTCCCGTACCTCCGCCGGTACGCTTGGGTCATTGGCAAGAAAATACATCAACCCTTTTTGATAATCTTCGTGTTCTTTGATGATTTCACGGCGCCGTTCGTAGCGAGCCTCGGGATAGTCGTAGTTCATGCCGATGAAATCCGTACTGAAGGGCCCGTGATTGTTCGTGTCGGTCTTGCGGTTGGGAATGGGATCGAACTTCTCGAAGGTTTCCCGCCAACCCGAGGCAAACACCCGGGCCAACAGTTCGTAGTTTTCCGGATTGTACCCATCCGGTTTCGGGAAAGCCACCCGGTTATCCGGGTGGTTACTTAAGCACATGCGGAAGCAATAGGCTTGCAGGCGATGATCACCCTCGCCATACGCACCCGGGAGCTCGGCCGATATGCCATATAGCAACCCGCTGGTACTGTCGCCGGGTATTTTGTAGGGGCTGATGTCTGACGCGAACCAATGTTTATGGTGCAGTACGCCGGTCTGGATGCCGTTCCACTTTTCGCCGTAAACGCTGTTTGCTTCTCGTCCCACGTGGTAGCTTACTCCAGCTGCGGCCATCAGGTCGCCTTCATAGGTGGCGTCGATAAACATCTTCCCACGGTATGTTACCCCGCTCAACGTGGTAATCGAAACGATTTGTCCTTTTTCCATCCTCACTCCAGCGTCGCGGTCCAGCCATTCGTCCCTGCGCACGTCGATTTCGAATTCCTTTACGTAGTCTTCGAATACCTGCTCGGCTACATGCGGCTCGAAAATCCACATGGTGCGTGCATCGCCGTCCATGGCCGGTGTGCCCTGCCCCTTATTTCCATATTCCGAATGCTGCTGCCAGCGCCAGGCCGCGCTGTCTTCGTAATGCAGGTATACCCGGTGATAAAAATCTCGGGCCAACCCGCCGATGGTCGATTTGTCCCCCGTGTCGGTGAACCCCAGTCCTCCGGAAGATAAACCTCCCAAGTGTTTGTCGGGTGATACCACGATGACCGATTTGCCCGATTGCTTTGCCTGTACCGCCGCGATAACTGCCGACGCGGTGCCTCCGTAGATAACAATATCGGCCTCAAGGTCCGGCTGGCTAGACGTGCTGCATGACAGGCAGCTGAAAGAAAACAGCACAATCCACGTTAATTTACTTATCATTTTGCTTTTTTTATTCATACGACAATCCATTCTTATTAGTTGTATCCCGGATTCTGTTCCAGTTTTGCCCCGATGTTAGCATCGATTTCACTTTGCGGAATCGGGAAAATCTGGTGGTGTTCCTGGATGTCATCTGCATTATAGCGATTATATTTCCTGATATTCGAATACATACGGCCCGTCCGGCTTAGGGTCAGTCGCCTTTTCTCCTCGATACCCAGTTCCCGGAGACGTTCATCCAGAATGAAATCCAGGTCAACAGCCGAAGCATCCACCGATACGGCGCCCGCACGGTTTCTTACCGTGTTGATGTCCTCCGCAGCTAATGCCGTATTTCCTATCCCCAAATAAGCTTCTGCACGCAATAAATAAGTTTCCGCCAGCCGCATATCGTACCAATCCGCATACGTTACACCACCGATGTCGCGAAGCTGCATGGTTGCCGGATTAAGAATCAGGTTCGATGGATGGTCTCCAGGGGTGGTTGCCTTCGTCTGGTAAGGATAAGCGCCGCGCGACCAGATGCCCTTTGTACTCAGCATGTACTGGTTTTCGTCGGTGTCGATATCAAAATAGACGCCTTGGTATTTCGCCGGCCCTGCGGGGTTATTGTACAAAACACCTCGGGGAAAGTTGTATTCCGAAACACGCATATCCCGGTAGTCGATATTATCCGTTTCGTCATACCATATCTCATTGGTAAAATGGAATGTTGGCATGAGCCACCCCGCGCCCCGACCGACGATGGAGGTGGGGAGGAAACCACTTGCAATGAGATTCCGGTCATCCGGATCGGTGGCCAGCGGTACATTAGGCATATGCCACCGCTCCATTTGATATCCTTTCCGCGCGGTAGTCGATTGCCCCCCTCCAGGAACATCCGGTTCAAATTGGATCACAAAGATGCCTTCCGTGTTCCCGCTGCTCCGGTTCTGGTTGTTCCGCTGGAACAGATCCCAGTACACATCACCGGGCTGGTCGCGGCGCGACCCAAACCGGCTGGTCATCAGTGCGAGGGCGGGATTGCCAATTACCTGGCTGCTGGCCTCGATGGCTAACTCGTTTTCTCCGATCGCCAATGCCGATTCGGCCAACAAATGGTTTGCCGCTTCCTTGGATACCTGGCCTTCCGGTAAATTGGGGATGCTCGGTAAGTTTGCTGCAGCAAATTGCAGATCTTCGATCATCTGCCGGATGACTTCTTCCTTCGATTTACGTACAAAGTCATTCTTTGCGGAAGTCGTCTCTTCCAATATCAACGGGACGCCTCCATAAAAATACACCAAGTAACGATAGGCCAATGCCCTGAAAAAGCGGGCCTCTCCTTCTACCTGTGGTTGTTTTTCGGTGGGAACTTCCGATACCGGCAATCGCTCGATAATGGTATTGGCATTGGCGATAATCTTGTAATTGCCCCGCCAATGATACAATACTTTTGCGGCGGTCGGATCGAGTGTCGCTGGGTAATCGCTGAAGAATCGGACAATGCCATCTTGGCCCGCGTGTGACAAATCCGTAGCTAACTGCAAATCAAACGAATTGTCATCGCCACCATAATACAGGTCGCGATAGTTCTGATACAACATATTCAACGCAGACCGGAAGTGAGCCTCGGTAACATACATGTTGTCCGCCGTATAGATACCCGAAGGATTCTCCCGGAGTATATCGGCTTCCTGGCATGCTACAAAAGGAATTATAAGGAAAACTATAAAAAGTCTTTTCATGATCTATAAGTTAAAATGTTAATGCTAAACCGATGGAATAATGGCGCATAACCGGACGGCTTCCATAACCCAAGCCACTACCCGTTTCCGGATCCCAACCGTTCCAATCCGTTAAGGTAAAGAGGTTCTTGCCGGCCAAGGTAACGCTCAGGCCCGATAGTTTGAGTTTCGAGAGCAGCTCCGTGTCAAAACGGTAAGACAGGATTACATCCTGCAAGCGGAGGAAACTACGCCGCCCATATAGCATGGGGTTGATGGAACTGGTGCTTGCCGGGCTCCGGAATTGCCCACCCGGATTACGGGGTGTCCAGAAATCTACCTCTTCCCAGATGCCCATATCCGAGATGGCATCGGCACTTCTAGCTGCGAACGGCTCATTTTCACCCAAATACCCCGTTTTTCCACCTTGGATGGAATTAAGAAAAACCTTTAACGAAAACCCTTTGTATTGGAAATGGTTATGGATACCAAACCGGTATAACGGATCGGTCATCCCCAGAATAACCCGGTCTGCCGCAGACAGCACCCCGTCTCCCGTGCGGTCTACGATGCGGTAGCTTCCTACGTAATAACCGGTGGGTACCTCGTCGCCAAATTGGTAGATACCATCAATATCATACCCAAAAACTGCACCGATGGGCTCGCCGATGAATAGGTTGCTGGTCATCAGGTCATCTTCTTCTCCATCACCATCAATGTCGCCAAGCAGCTTCTCTATCCGGTTCCGGTTCAACGAAAAGTTGCCGGTGATTTTCCACTGAAAATCGGTGCCCCGTACGGCAGTAGCCGTGATGCTGGCCTCAAAGCCACGGTTCCCGATCTGGCCGATGTTGCTGATGATGGAATTGAAACCCGTAAGGATGGGAAGATCACGGCTCCAGATCAGGTCGCGGGTGGTCGTCTGATAGTACTCCAGGTTACCTACAATGCGGTCGTCGAAAATATCAAAATCAAGTCCGAGATTCGACCCATAGGTTTTCTCCCACCTAAGATCCGTATTGGGCAGGCTCGAGGGTGCGTGGCCATACGCGGTCGATCCGCCGTCTCCGAATACATAAGAGGGTGACGAGCCCACGCTTGCCAGCGAACTGTACCGCTGCACCAGGTTCCCATTTACACCGTAACTGAACCGAAGTTTCAGGTGGTTCAGCCAAGTGACGGGGCGCAAGAAGGCTTCCTCCGAAATCGTCCAACCAATTCCTACCGACGGGAAATAGGCAGTTTTTTCATTTTCGGCAAATCCCGAAAACCCGTCGCGGCGGAGCGTTGCGGTGAAGTAATACTTGGAAAATGCAGCATAGTTGACCCGGAACATCTGATACAGGGAAGTTTCTTCCCAAGATCCGGAAGTGGTAAATTGGTTGATACCCTGCGACAGGTCATTGTAACCCAACGTTTGGTTGGCCAAACTGGTGGCGCGTGCGGTTGTCGACTCAGCTTCCCGATGGCTCTTTCCAAGCACAAGTGTCGCGTCAATGTGATGGCCTTCACCCAACTCCTTCGTGTAGTTCAGGATGTTATCAAACGTATAGCTGTAGAGCTCGTAATTATATTTCTGCGCTTCGCCGGTTTCCACACTCGCATAGGGATTGGAATTGAACTGCCGTAGCCATTGGAGTGTGTTTCCATAGTTGATATCCCACGTAAATCCGGGAAGAAAGGGCACTTTTATTTTGGCATATAAGTTACCGAATAGCTCATTCCGTTGGTCTAGATCATCGGTATTGACCGCGATTAGTGGATTGTTGAGCCCCCCGAATTCGGTAATCAGTTTACCCGTTTCATCGTAAGGCATCCGCAGTGGACCTGCTTGGGTTAATTGGCTAAGATTCGGCGACGCGCCCGACAGGTCTGCAAACGTACCAAATGTCTGTACACCTACATTCAACCAATCGGCCAATTGCGTTTCGATGTTGATCCGTGCCGCCTTTCGATTTAGTTTATCGTTGATAATGTAGTTCTGCTGCTTGTCATAGGCCAATGACAGGTAGTAGTTTGTTCGCGCCGATGCGCCTTGTATTCCCACGTTATGCTGCTGAATCGAAGCGTTGGTCGTTCCTAGGTCCCACCAGTCGATATCTGCCCCTGTTTCGTATCCTTTGACCGCAAGCACTCTGGAAAACGGATTGGTTTCCAGTATATTGAAGTTTTCATCCAACTGCAAGTAGCCGGATTCTTCCGTGTACGCGTCTTTCCAAAAGATATCTTGTATCATCTGGAGGTATGATTCCCGGTTACGTGTGTGCAACCGATTCGATGGCCCCCCAATTGCATACGAACCGGTATAAGTGATCTGTGGCTTCTGCTCTCCCCGGCCACTCTTCGTGGTAATCAGGATTACGCCGTTGGCAGCCTGAGCTCCATAAATAGCTTTGCTGCTGGCATCTTTCAAAATATCTAAGGTTTTGATGTCATTCGGATTGATGCTGGCCAGATTCCCGTAGAAGATAATTCCATCTAAGATAATCAGTGGATTTTGGTTGCCGGATAGGCTCGTCCTACCCCGGATCGAAATGGAAGGGGTTTCTCCTGCCTCGTCTACCATCCCAATGTTGAGTCCCGGAACCGTTCCCTGTACACTTTGGAAGATATTGAGATTAGGCGTACCGCTCAATGCCTCCAGATCGGCCGAAGCGATCGATCCGGTCAGGTCTCCGCGTTTTTGCGTTCCGTAGCCCACTACCACGACTTCCTCTAAATCGCTTATCGACGTTGTCATAGCGACATCCAGTTTTAAACGGTTGCCAATCGCCCGTTCGGCAGCTTCAAATCCTACAATCGTAAAAATCAATGTTCCCCCACTTTGGGAAATGGGAATGCGGTAATCACCGTTGGCGTCTGTGGTAACAGCGGAAGAGGTGCCCTTAAGGGTTACGGTTACTCCCTCTAGCGGATTCCCATCAATATCCGTTACCCGGCCGTCGAGGGTTCGTTGCTGAAGATGCTCCGTCGTTTGGTCACCGGAACGTGAAGGCATTGGTACGATGGTAATGATCCCCTCATCCAAAGACCAATTCAATCCTTGTTCATTCAGAATCATATTCATAGCATCCGCGAATTCCACCTGTTTCAGCTCCGCATCTACGCGGATATCTGCGATGTGTTTGCCATGGAATAAAAATGAATACCCTTGTTGTTTCTGAAGTTCCTGCATCACCTCACGGAGCGGGGCGTTTTTTACATGAAGCGTAATCTTCTGTGCCTTACTTTCGGCGACGGCATGAAGCGCAAAGGCAATCGTTAAGAAAATCGCTAATTTCATAATCAGTAATAATCGGTACTTAAAAGACCAACAGCGGTCTCTTACACATGGTGTAAAAATCATATATTTGTTCTGTTTGGATAATGTAATTAATTGGTTTTCGGCTTGGCCGTCTCTGTGCTTGCCGTTTATCAATCCAGACAAATCAAACGGGTGATGGGATCAGCATCATCCGTTTTTTTTGCGGATATTCCGGAATTTCGTTTTGTCTACATCGCAATCACTCCTTTTTAGATTTAAAAATTGGTATCACATTAGTTTAATTCGTTACTTAGTTGGTTGCTTTGTTTCCTCCCTAACCAGCAATTGTTTCTTCAAGCCATCCTGTCTGATCTCAAAATCAAGCCCGCTTTTAGCAAGTGATTTTAAAACCGCACTTAACAACTTGGTACGGTCAATCATCCCGAAAACTAACGTCGCAGGCATGGTACCCTCGTACACCACCTCAAGGTCGTACCATCGGGCCACCTGTTCAATAGCCGCTCGGGGCGGCACATTGTCAAAGTAAAAAAAGCCATCTTTCCACGCAGTGAAAGACTCAACATTTACAGTTGCGATATTCATCGTTGGGCCGGAAACGACCGCCTGCTCTCCGGGTTTTAACAATTTTGAAGTTTGAGATTTGAGATTTGAGATTTTTACCTCCCCTTTCACCAAGGTGGTTTTGGTTTGGTTTTCGGCTGGATAAGCCGTAATATTGAACTCCGTGCCGAGTACTTCAACGGTTTGGCCATTGCTATTCACCTTGAAGGGACTGCTTTTATCTTTCGCCACAGCAAAATACGCCTCGCCGGAAATTTCAACCACCCGTGCTGCTTTAGTAAACCGGCTGGGATACGTTAATGTAGAGGCCGCGTTTAACCAGACTTTCGTCCCATCGGATAAGGTGATTTGGTAGGTGCCACCCTTCGGTACAGTAAGTACGAGGGTTTCGGACGGTTCCAACAACAGGGTATCACCGTCGTTGTAGGTAATATTTTCTTCCGCTATCACAATACCTGTTTTTGTTTCGCTCAAATCAATCATCCTTCCATTAGCGAGGGTGAGTGTGGCGCGATTACCGCCGGGAAGGATTTCTTCACCAGCAAGTTTCGGAGCAGTAGGTAGCGGTCGACTATCGCCCGAAAAGAAAAGCCATGTACCGCCCAGCACTACCAAAATAGCAGCTGCGGCTGCATAAGGGAGCCACTTCCGGAAACGAATAGCGTCTTTCTGTTGTATGTGTGTTTGTATCCCTTGGTCAATGTGGTTACGAAGTGCTGTTTGCTCCGCAGGGGTTAACACCTCTTCATGGTCTTTTACGTGATCAAACGCATCGTAATAGGTGTCCATGAAGCGTTGTTCTGCATCAGTAGCGGAACCATGCAGGATTTTTTTCGCTAGCTTACGCAATGTATTTCCCATAGGTTGTAATATCCGTTTAAAAATGGCCTTTACGGATATTGTCTACAAATCCCGGAAAACTCCCAAAAAAATTTAAACTTTTTTAATTCAGGAATACCAATCCCATGATCATGGTCTTTAACAGCAATGCCCGAAGGCTGGTACTCGCTGTGTTAAGCTGGTTTTGGACGGTCTTTTGTGACACCTGGAGTTCTTCAGCGATTTGCTGGGTACTGCGCCCTTCGAAATAGTGCAATTCAAAAATCCGACGCCGCTTACGCGGCAGCGTTTCCAGCCAAGTCGCTAATATCCGCCGCGTTTCCTGTTCGCCGAACGGGCCATCGGCGGTGAACGGCGATACCAGCATTTGTTCAAAAGGTTCCACAAATGCAGGTAATGCTTTGCCTTTGGCAAGCAACGTATATATTTTATAACGCACAGCGGTATGCAGATACGGTTCCAGCTGCTGGATCGTTTTATTGCCCCGTTGTTCCCACAAGTCGATAAATACATCCTGTACAATGTCACTGCATTGCTCGCGGTCGGCTAAACGCCTGTAAGCTGTTTGATATAAGGCATGCCAATGACGTTCGTAAATGCAGTTAAAAGCCTCTTGGCGCCCTTCTTTAAGTAAGGGCACCAATTCTTCATCTGTATAGTCTGCATAGTTTGCCAATTGATGTAGTTACTTGGCAAAGGTAGCGGATTGTGCGAAGAAAGCAAAGGGAGGTTGTTCGCATTATGCTGGCACCTGGCGTGGTTTTTCACGTTCCCAGAAGCGGTGCTGTGCGATTGCTGCCTTAAATTGCGTTGCCAGCATCGCTGTATCCGCATTAACAATAACCCCTTCCTTCACTACTTCGGAGCTGCCGCCCTCGGGAAGCTTGGGAGCAAAATAAGTAGCTTCCAGTACTTGCAGGGCCTTGGCATCTACAGCGATTGCCTTGCAATGCTTGAATGCCTCATTCAAAAAATGGATGGCGTTGGGCTCGCCTTCGATTGTCGCAGCACTGTTTATTCCACCGGGCACGTATACTGCGTCGTATAATACAGAGGCTGCTGTCAATAGGCTATGGTGTACGGCGATTTCGGCACCACTTTCAGAAAGCAAAAAGCCTTGCCTCGGCGCAATGATTTCCACGATGGCTCCGGCGCCCTCCAGATCGGCTCTTACCGCATGCAACGATACATCATCCACACCATCTGCGGCCAACACCGCAATTTTTCGTGTTGCAATGGTATCTTTGCGGGTATTGGCCATACTCAAAGCTTCGGATTTTGCTAATGAAGATGTGGCCTGTATCGGCTGGTATTCGTTGGGATCAGCGTCTGCCGGAATACTGTGGTTTAGCGGTTGGCCTGTGTCTTTAGGTATAGACAAACTCAGGGCATAAGCCACCGCAGCCGCCAATGACTGGTCGATTTGCGAGAGGATAGCGATCATGCGCTTGCGCACCTCGATCGTTTTTACTTTGCCCAATTCGAAGCTGAATGCATCAATCATATGATTCCGCTCCGGCTCGGACTGGCTGTGGTAAAACAGCCGCGCTTGGCTGAAATGATCGAAGAAACTCTTACTTCTGGCCCGGATTTTACGCCCGTCTATACGTTCGGGATACGAAGTAAAACCACCTTCGGCGGCAGGTGCCTGCGCTGGATAACCACCCCCCAAACTATTGGGATTGTAGCTGGACTTTCCCTGGTTAATCATTTGCCGCATGTACCCGTCACGCTGATTATTATGCACTTGCGCAAGAGGTCTGTTAATAGGGATTTCCTGGAAATTGGGGCCGCCCAGGCGGATCAGTTGCGTATCGGTGTAGGAAAACAGCCGACCTTGCAACAGCGGATCGTTGGTAAAATCTATACCGGGTACAACATGTCCCACGTGGAAGGCCGCCTGCTCTGTTTCCGCAAAAAAGTTGTCCGGATTGCGGTTCAATGTCAGTTTGCCAACACGCTGTACAGGCACCAGTTCTTCGGGGATGATTTTAGTGGGATCAAGCAGGTCGAACGCAAACCGATGTTCATCTGCTTCAGGGACCACCTGTATCCCCAATTCCCACTCGGGGAATGCACCGCTTTCGATCGCATCCCAAAGATCGCGTCTGTGAAAATCAGGGTCCTTTCCCGAAATGTTCTGCGCTTCATCCCACGCTACGGAGTGCACTCCCAGAAGCGGCTTCCAATGGAATTTCACAAAATTCGATTCGCCCCGTTCATTTATGAATCGGAACGTATGTACTCCGAACCCTTCCATCATCCGATAGCTGCGCGGTATCGCGCGGTCGCTCATCAGCCACATGATCATATGTGCCGACTCAGGCATCAACGATATAAAATCCCAAAAAGTATCGTGCGCAGACGCTGCCTGCGGTATCTCGTTGTCTGGCTCGGGTTTTACCGCATGTACCAAATCTGGAAATTTTAAGGCGTCCTGTATGAAAAAAATGGGCATGTTATTACCCACAAGGTCAAAGTTTCCTTGGCGCGTATAGAATTTCACGGCGAAGCCGCGGACGTCCCTGGCAAGGTCAGTGGATCCCCGCGAACCGGCTACCGTAGAAAAGCGAACAAAGACCGGCGTCTCTAATTCGGCGTCCTGGAGAAAATCTGCTTTGGTTAGATGTGCCAGCGATTTATACACCTTGAAAATGCCATGTGCTCCCGATCCGCGGGCATGAACTACGCGCTCGGGAATACGTTCGTGATCAAAATGCGTAATTTTCTCACGCAGAAGGAAGTCTTCCAGTAGAGACGCTCCCCGTTCGCCCGCTTTTAGTGAATCTTGGTCGTTGTTTATTCGTACACCCTGATTAGCAGACATAAATTCGCCATCCGATACTTCACGGTTGGGCTGCATCTCTTCGGTCTTTGCATTGGTAGGTTGCCCTTTCTTTATCTCGGGCGGCATCCGCTTGTTATTACCCGCAACCGGTTTTGTTTTCCTGGCCATATTGTTTCGTTAGTTTGTCTGTAAATAGGCTTACACGTTAGCCTTGTCATGGATACTTGACTACCCTTTTTTAGCGCATTATTCTAACAAATGCGACTTGTCATTTGTTTTCCCTTTTTGAGCGTTGTTCAATGAGAATGCAAAAACTTTTATGGCTATTTGTTGGTTAAGCATAACAACGGTCAGTACACGTGTTAATAAACGCAGAAAATATAGAACAATGGAAAACGTCAACGATTACGTTATACCCGCAGCGCGGCTAGGAGATGCAGCAATAATCCGTGAATTGATAGAGCAAGGTGCAGACGTCAATGTCCGAAATGAGCTCGGTCACACGCCCTTAATTATTGCTTGCTATCACGGCCATTACGAGATCGCAAGGTTACTCTTAGCAACAGGTTCGGATGTCAACGCCAGCGATAATGGCGGCAACACGGCGTTGATGGGAGTATCGTTTAAAGGCTATGCAGACTTGACAGAATTACTCATCCATCACGGAGCCGACCTGAACGCACAACATGGAAACGGCGGTTCCGCACTCATGTTTGCTGTTATGTTTGGTAGGAATGCGGTAGCAAAACTGCTTCTGGAAAACGGTGCGGATCATACGTTACGTGATATACGCGGTTTAACGGCAGCGGATCACGCCAACCAGCAGGGTAATGTGGAAGCAGAACGGCTTATCCACGCCTTTTCAATACAGCCAGAGCATAAAGACGTATATTAAAATTGATCCTTATCCGATTCTGCGGGCTGCCCGAATGTCAGCAAGTTGCTATCGGGATCGAGTAGGGAGAATTCCCGCTGTCCCCAAGGTTTAATTTCCAACGGCCCGGCGGAATGGATGTCCACCTGATTGGCTAGCAGGAACCGGTACCATTCTTCGATGTCATTTGTTCGGATATAGACCTGTCCGTAATTCTCTTTCGGGTCAAGCGCCTCGAACTTAAAAAAATGGATCTGGATGTCGTCCTTTTGCACCATCAGGTAGTCGTCGTAGTTGGGGCTACCGAACAGTCGGAAATCCAGTTTGTTGATGTAGTAGTCCAGCGTGACCGCTTTGTTCCGCATAGGTAATTTGGGGACGATGTCATTAAGCATATTGATTTCAATTAGTAACTGCCACAAAGGTGGCATTTTCCACCCAGAATCCTACTTGATTGAAATCAAGAAATCAATTAAATGGCGGCCCGTACCCGGCTCAGGGTCTCGGGTGTAATCTTCAGATACGAAGCGATGTACTTCAAGGGGAATATCTGGATCAACTGCGGTTTGTCGTCTAGGACACGGTGATATTTTTCAGCGGGTGTCATCGCGTTATCGTAAAATTCTGCCCGCAGCGTGGATACTTGCAGTAGTTTCGCCAATTGCAGAAACGCGGGCGACAAAGCGATCAGTCGGTGCAGGGATTGAATGGTCAACACCAAGAGTTCGCTGTTCTCATAGGCTGCTATGGTTTCGTTCGACGGCTGTTGCGATATGAAACTGAGTTGGTTAACTACACAATCTCCAGCTAGGTGCAGATCGATAATGTTTGGATCCGCATCGGTTTTCCGGAATTGATAGCATGCACCGGTTAACAGGAATAAGAAGGCATTGCAAACCTGTCCAGCCGCAAGCAGCGTCTCCTGTTTGTTAACTTTCAGGAACGCACAATGTTCACCGATTAGGGCCGACTGTTGCTGAGAAAAGTCTCCAATACCTTTCAGCGCCCTGTTTAATGTTTGTTGGTGATTCATACCTAAGTTTACCGATTTTAACTGGCATTAAAGATACTAAACGTTTTGGACGGACAGACTGGATACTGCCACATCTCATTTCACCGTAAGACAACTTGCGAAGGATTTTGTTTTCGATAATCAATAGGCCATAACATATCCATAACAATACATACCTTTATCCTGCAATAACGCTGTAATTGGGCAACGGCAAAACCTTTTACTATTCGGGCGGTTAACTTGGTATGGAATATGAATTTAACGATATTCCGGTAGAGATTGACGGCGAAGCGCATGCCGTTGATTACCGGTATAGGGAAAGCGGGAAATATGGGCTGGCATGTTACATTACCTCTGAAGGAAAGCAACTCGTGGTCGACGAGGATTTTGAGGTGCTGGAGAGTACGATGCCGAAGCATTGGAAGCAACCCATGATCGATAGGTTGGTGGCGTTGCTGGCTGTGCGGAGGCGAAACGTGTAAGACTTAAAAGGAGTAGCTCAGGCCAACTTGGAATACGCGGTTGAGTGAAACATCATCCGGATCATCAAATATACCCAAAAAATAGTCGTTATTAAATGCATCCAATAATCCGGTTTTGAAGCGACCTTCCACCGTCAGGCCGAATGGCAACGTATAACCAAGCCCAAGCGCAATCCCCAAGTCTACTCCTCCATAATCGTCATCCTCGAAATCAATACGGGGAAAATTCTTTCCGATTTTCACATCAAGTGACGGTCCAACTAATCCATGAAATCCTTCTACGAAATAGAATTTATTGATCACACCCAACGAGAGGTATTGAATCGTTACATTTTCCTCCTTATTCGGTTCCCCGGTATCCTCATCTACAAAGACAACATTATTTGCTCCCTGTCGCGTATAGGTCAACTCAGGCTGTAGTGTATATCGTTGGGCCAGATTGAGGCTAAGGATACCTCCTGCATAAAAATCTGCCTTGAAATCAGCATGGATATTGCTTAAGGTCGTTACATTGACTCCGGCGCGTATGCCAGGTGAGACCCGTTTTTGCGCATACAATGGTGCGGCCGCAAGTATTGCGACCGCCACCAATAAAAATGCATTTCTATTCATCAGAAATCCGAGTCGGTTAGTTTAAGGTAAACTTAAATCCTAACGAGAAGCGTGCCGGTTCAAAATCGCTGTTATTGGTCAGGTTCCACCACGGTTTCCAATCAAAATGAAAAGCTAGGGGCGCAGAGGGAATTTTGAACTCCAATCCTACCGCCGGACGAAGTGCAAAAAAAGTTTCGTTACCATCCCAGTCGTCGTCGCCAAACCACCAACGGCCATTGTCTATAAAGGCCAATTGTGGGCCAATACCTACATACCAGCTCAAGCCATTTGCACCGCTGATGGCTTGGTTGTACGAATAGTCTACGCCTAGTATGGTAATGTCATTACCAAATAATACCTGTGCATTGCCCGCATTCGTAGCATCAAAAAAATGCTTAACCTGCGGTCCCACCAACGTCGGACCGTCCCCAAGATCAATTCCCAAACCTAATGCGGTTCTGTAGCGACTTTGCGCAGTTGCGTCCTGCATGCCTACCGTCAGAATCGAAGCGACCAAAAAGAGTAAAAATAAGTTTTTCATCTGTATAATTGTTTTTTTAACTATAATGAAGCTTGCATGGATTATTGATGCCCTTTATGAATGGCAATTCAAGTACGCAAGCACACCGCTGATAGTAAGCAAATAGTTTGCCAAACTCATCCTTCTTACGACGGCGGCCAGCGTTGCTCAACCCCATTCCGACCACAAAACAGCCTTGTTAATAAACTGTAAAATACACTTTCATTATACAAAAATTTTATACCTTTGCCGTCTTAACTAAATTTTGTAAGGAAATAGATAGATTAATACTAAGCTAACGTAAGAACATGCAAGGTAAAGGGCTGATTAAATTTTTGGTGGTAGTAGTCACGATCGCGTGCCTCTATTCCCTATCGTTCACATTCGTCACCCGCAAGGTGGAACGGGATGCCGCGGCGTATGCCAAAGGTGATTTTGCGAAAGAGAAGGCATATTTGGATTCCATGGCCGGGGAAGTGGTGTACAATTTAGGTATTGCCAAATACACCTACCGTGAGGCGAAAGGAAATGAAATCGCTTTGGGATTGGATTTGAAGGGCGGCATGAACGTGACGATGGAAGTGTCGTTGCAGGAATTGGTGCGTAACCTAGCTAACAACCCAAAAGACGAGAACTTCAATAAAGCGCTGGAAAATGCGAATGTTCGGAGTAGAACCAGCCAAAGCGGATACGTAAGTCTCTTTGTCGAGGAATTTAAAAAACTTAGTCCAAACGCAACGTTAGCAAGCTTTTTTGCCACAAAAGATAACAGTGCTTATGTGACAGCAAACAGCACGGATAGTCAGGTGGAGAGTTTCCTCCAACGGGAGTCTACCAACGCCATCGACAATTCATTCAAAGTGTTGCGCACCCGTATTGATAAATTTGGCGTTACTTCACCCAATATTCAATTACAGCAGGGAACCAACCGCATCCTTATTGAACTGCCTGGCGTTACGGACGAAGATCGTGTGCGGAAACTTCTGCAGGGCTCTGCAAGGTTGGAGTTCTGGGAGACTTATCACAATGTGGAAATTTATCCAATGCTGGAAAACGTAAACGGTGCATTGGCGGCCACATTGAAAGAAACAGAAAAAGCGACCGGAACTACTGCCGATACAACCCAGGCAGATAGTACAGATGCAGGTCTGTTGGCGACATTGGGGGCAAGCCAAGACTCGCTGGATGCTTCGGATTCCTCAGCCAACCAACTGGCGCTCCAAAACCCATTGTTTAACGTCTTGCGTCCGGCCACGGCCATGGGACCAAACAACCAACCCATGTTGGCGCCGGGACCCATCGTCGGATATGCGCAATTGCGGGATACAGCCAAAGTAAATCGCTACTTAGCAAGCTCGGCGGTAAAACAGATTATTCCGGCAAACGTTAAGTTGCTCTGGGGCGTAAAACCCAACCCGCAAACGCCGGAGCAATTGGAACTGTATGCCGTTAAGCCGAGTGGCGTAGATGCAGGTCCTATCTTAGGAGGCAATGTGATCACGGATGCAAAAGATGATTTTGATCCGCAGTCTAATAGCCCCATGGTAACCATGTACATGAACAGCGAAGGTGCCCGCGAATGGCGAAGGATTACTGCTACAGCGTCTGCCGACGCCAACAATAAGCAAGCCATCGCCATCGTCCTCGACGGTGTCGTGTACTCCGCTCCCACCGTACAGGGCGAAATACCCAATGGCGTTTCCCAGATTACCGGAAACTTCACCATTGAAGACACGAAAGACCTCGCCAATGTGCTGAAGGCGGGACGCCTACCAACTACTGCTAAAATCGTGGAAGAAGCGGTTGTCGGGCCATCTTTAGGACAAGCTGCCATAGATGCTGGTATCAATTCGTCAGTTATTGGCCTGTTGGTTGTCTTAATTTTTATGATTGTCTATTACAATCGGGCCGGATTGGTTGCAAACATTGCTGTTGTTTTCAACGTCTTTTTCATCATGGGTGTGTTGGCGTCACTTAACGCGGTCTTAACTCTCCCTGGAATTGCGGGTATTGTGCTTACAATCGGCACGGCGGTAGATGCAAACGTGCTAATTTATGAGCGGATCCGTGAGGAATTGAGGCTCGGAAAATCGATCCGGCAGGCGATTTCCGATGGGTATCAACATGCCATGTCGTCCATCCTGGATTCGCAGATAACAACCTTTTTGACGGGTGCCATCCTTTTCTTCTTCGGAAGCGGCCCGATTCTCGGATTTGCGACTACGTTAATGATTGGTATTATCACTTCACTATTTACTTCGATATTTATTTCGCGGATTATCTTCGAATGGATGCTTACCAAGGGTTGGTCGATTACCGTATCCCGTCCTTGGAGTAACCACACATTTCAAAATGCCAACTACGGATTCGTTCGAAACCGGAGGAAGTTTTACGTTATATCTGCGGCAGTTGTCCTTATCGGAATTATTTCCATCTTTACCAAAGGGTTTAGCTTAGGAGTAGACTTCCAGGGCGGAAGAACTTATACCGTTCGTTTTGAACAACCGGTCAATCTGGAAGAAGTCCGGTCGAATCTGAACGAGGCGTTTGAAATGAACACCGAAGTAAAAACGTTTGGTGGCGATAGTCAGGTGCGCGTTACGACCGCTTATCAAATCGAAGAGACAAGCGACGAAGCTGATCAGGCAGTCTTGGAAAAATTGAATAGCGGACTCGCCAAGATTCAGGGAAATGACTACGAAATTGCCAGTTCGCAAAAGGTAGGTCCTACCATTGCAAACGATATGAAAACAAGAGCCATTTATGCTGGCATTGCATCAATCGTTGTCATTGCGCTCTATATCTTACTTCGTTTCCGCAAGTGGCAGTTTAGTGTAGCTGCTGCGATTACCACGGTTCATGATATCGTAATCATCCTCGCATTGTTTTCGATCTTGGATGGCATCGTGCCGTTTGCTTTAGACGTTGATCAACATTTTGTCGCCGCCATACTAACGGTAGTTGGGTATTCCATTAATGACACCGTGGTGGTATTCGACCGTCTACGTGAATACCTGGGACTATCCAAATATAAAAAGGAAGATGAAGGTGAAACAATTAACCTCGCCATCAATAAAACATTAAGCCGGACCGTGATCACGTCGTTGACTGTTATTTTTGTCTTAGGGGTTCTGTTTGTCTTTGGCGGTGAAGTGATCAGAGGTTTTTCGTTTGCCATCTTAGTCGGTATCATTGTAGCAACCTATTCGTCCATATTTCTGGCTGCTCCGTTGATCGCCGATTTGGATACTAAAAAACTAGACGAGTCACCTGCGGCAGACCCGAGAAGTAAGGCGCCGCTGAAACCCGCAAAAGCCTAATCTAATTGAGTATCTCATAAAAGATAAAGAGGTTGCTGAACAACACAGCAGCCTCTTTTTTTTGAATAACAAGTGCCATTCCCGAATATAATTCTATTTTTGTGGCACTGCTGTTCATAAAAATTATTCGTTAATCGTTGCAGTATTACCTAAAAGCTAGTTATCTGAATGAAGTTACACACAAAGATTTTTATTGGCATGATTTTCGGCATCGTGGCCGGATTAATCGTCAAAAACCTCGGACTTTCAGCAGAAACCTTATCCAGTATTGTAAGATGGGTCGAACCAATCGGGAAGATTTTCATGAATTTAATTTTCATGATGGTCATTCCCCTGATTCTTTCAGCGTTAATATTAGGCATTGCCGAAATCGGTGATGTGAAGAAATTGGGCCGCATGGGAATCAAGCTGTTGATTTACACGGTTATCGTGAGTTTCATTGCCGTACTTATCGGAATCACGATGGTGAATGTATTCAATCCGGGCAAACATATATCGGACGAAACCAGGGACTATCTGGTCACGGAGTTTGGTGCCGAGGCCGCCAATGCTGCGACTCAGGCAAAAGCGATTGAAGCCGATGAGCGGACAGCGGGTGATATTTTGGCCCAGATTATTCCACGGAATCCGTTTGACGAAATGGCAAATGCATTCAATTCCAACCACACAGGAGGCGGTTTACTGTCCGTCATGTTTTTTGCATTAATCTTCGGAGTGGCCATGGCTGCCGTAGGCGAGGAAAAGACCGCAACGCTGAAAAGTTTCCTGGAGGGTTTGTATGAAGTGGTTATCAAAGTGATCGGTTATGCCATGGCGCTGGCCCCCTATGGAGTGGCTGCATTGTTATTTAACATGGTACTCAATGTCGGTGCGGACTTTCTGGTTTCGTTGCTTTGGTATGTACTCATTGTACTCGGCGCATTGGCAATCCATCAGTTTGTAGTATATTCTATTGTCTTGAAATATTTTGCCAACCGCAACCCGGTGCAGTTCATGAAGGATATGGGCGAAGTGACTCTCACTGCTTTTTCGACCAGTTCCAGCAATGCCACCCTTCCAACCGCTATACGGGTAAGTATCGAAAAGCTTAAAATACCCAAGCCCATCGCCCATTTTGTGTTAACGATCGGCAGCACAGGCAACCAGAATGGTACGGCATTATTTGAAGGGATAACGGTGCTCTTTCTGGCACAGGTATTCAACGTTGAACTTACTCTCGGGTCACAGATTACAGTGGTATTGCTTTGCATACTGGCTGGAGTGGGTACAGCTGGTGTGCCAGGGGGATCGCTACCTGTTATCGTGACCATATTAGTTTCCATCGGCGTACCCGGCGAAGCCATAGCCCTGATTTATGGGGTAGACCGTATTTTGGATATGTCGCGTACCACACTTAACGTGAATGGCGATATCACCGCCGCGGCTTACATCCAACATGTGGAGGAGAAAGCCGGCAGGATGTATCACGAATAAGTACAAAAGTTATCCCATTGAGAAGCAGGCCGCATTGCCAAACGGCTTGCTTTTTTTATAACTATTCCGTATATTTGTCATACTAATTATTATTGTGCTAATGGAGCAATACAATGCATATTCCTTTTTATTGGATCGCACCGCACGGCGTGTAAAACAGTATGCCCAATATCAATTCAATTGCCAACAATTTGGTATTACCGTAGATCAATGGGCCATCCTGAAAAATTTAAATCAACATACGGATCTTTCTCAGAAAGAATTAGCTGAATATTGTGGAAAGGACCAGCCGACCCTTACCCGCATCGTGGACCTGTTAGTGAGCAAAGATCTGGTGGAGCGCCGGGCAAATCCCACCGATAGACGCAGTTTTGTGGTTCACCTCACAACGGCCGGAAAACGTAAAATTGAAACTCTTTCCGGTGAAGTCAACAAAATCCGCATGCAGGCGTGGCAAAACCTTAACGAGGAAGATTTTGAGCATTTAAAGCGGATATTGGATACGATATATACTAATTTGGAAATTGACAATGGAAGCACAGGAAATCTACGCTGATCGCCGCGGATCGGTTACCGATCATCGGATAAAAACAGACATTTGCATCATTGGAGCGGGCCCCGTGGGTTTATTCGCTGTATTTGAGGCCGGATTGCTCAAGATGCGATGCCACCTGATCGATGCGTTGCCGCAAGTGGGTGGACAACTATCGGAAATCTATCCACACAAACCGATATACGACATCCCGGGGTATCCCGCTATCAACGCGCAAGAACTCGTAAATAACCTGGTAGAACAGATCAGTCCCTTTCAACCCTCTTTTACGCTGGGTGAGCGCGTGGAAGCAGTGGAACGGCAGGCCGACGGTTCCTATTATGTTGTCGGCAGCGAAAACACAATCATCCACGCACAGGTGATCGTTATTGCAGGTGGGCTGGGTTCCTTTGAACCACGGAAGCCTGAAATACCCGGATTATCAGACTTTGAAGGCCGTGGAGTAAGCTATATGGTAAAAAATCCGGAGCACTATCGGGACAAACGCATTGTCATTGCCGGAGGTGGCGACTCAGCCTTGGACTGGACCGTATTTCTAAGTGATATCGCCCGTGAGGTAACCTTGATTCACCGGAGCGACAGTTTTCGTGGGGCTCCGGACTCGGCCGAAAAGGTCTTTGCGCTCGCCGCAAGCGGAAAAATCCAACTGCTCTTACAACGGAATCTTAGCAGCGTACGTGGCAACGGTATATTGAATCAAGTGGGAGTAACCGATAAACACAAACAGGAGCAATTGATTGAAACCGATGCGCTCATCCCTTTGTTTGGACTGAGCCCTAAACTGGGGCCCATCGCCGATTGGGGACTGAATATTGACAAATCTGCCATTACCGTAGATACAACGGATTATTCCACAGGTATTGAACGAATTTACGCCATCGGTGATATCAACACGTATCCCGGCAAACTGAAACTCATCCTCTGCGGTTTTCATGAAGCCGCACTAATGGCTCAAAGTGCGTTCAAATACGTACATCCAGCAGAAAAATTAAGCTTTAAATACACCACTGTCAATGGTGTAAATACATTTTAACTTATTGTAAAATGGAAGAAATCATTCATATCACGGTGGAGGATCCACAAGGCGGCATCCGCCAACTTGAGATCCCCGAGGGGATCAGCCTCAGCTTAATGGAAGTATTAAGAGCTTCAGAATACGATATTCTAGCCACCTGCGGTGGCATGGCGTTATGTGCTACGTGTCATATCGAAGTATTGGAAGGCAGCGAAAATCTCGATCCGCTCAGTGACGCGGAACTGGATATGCTGGATACATTACCGGATGCAGGTGATCAAAGCCGGTTGGCCTGCCAGATACGCTTAAATCCGGCACTGGATGGGCTAAAAATCAGGGTTTTCGGAAACAATTAATACCTTCAACCGTTCGTATTAGTAATCGGATTTTAATTAGCTAACTGATGAATACACAATATTCCAATCATAAATTTCCACGGGTTGTCATCATTGGTGGTGGTTTCGGCGGCATCGAAGTGGCCAAAGCCCTTAAAAACAAGGAAGTTGAAGTGATGCTGCTAGACCGCAACAATCACCATACGTTTCAACCCCTACTGTATCAGGTTGCGACTGGTACGCTGGACGCGCCTTCCATCGCATTTCCACTGCGTAAGATGTTCAGGAAACAGGAAAATTTCACCTTCCGCATTGCTGATGTGCTGGGAATCGATGCAACCAACAAAACGCTTGATACGGACATCGGATCCATTTCATACGATTACCTGATTATAGCTACCGGTGCAACTACTAATTTCTTCGGAAACCAGGACATCGCACACAACGCGATGCCGATGAAGAACGTGAAGGAAGCCGTGAGCATTCGCAGCTTCATTCTGCAAAACATTGAGGATTCGCTATTGAAAACGGATACCGAAGAGCGTTCTGCTTACCTCAATTTCGTGGTAGTAGGCGGGGGTCCTACCGGTGTGGAACTTTCGGGTGCTATTGCGGAAATTCGCAACCACATCCTTACCAAAGATTATCCGGAGCTAAAAAAGGAAGACATGAATGTGTACCTCGTGGAGGGGCTCCCAAAGATACTGGCCAACCTATCGCCCCAAGCATCCGAAAAAGCGGAATTATACCTGAAAGAATTGGGTGTAAAGGTGTTGTTGAACGTACAGGTAACGGGCTATGATGGTGATATCATTACCTTTGCCGACGGCAACCGCATCAAAACCAAAACCGTACTTTGGTCGGCCGGAGTAATGGGACAGTTTCCATCCGGCATCAATCCCGATATTGTGGTGCGTGGCAACCGGATACGCACCGACGAAGAATGCCGTGTGATCGGGATGAAAGACGTGTTTGCGATTGGCGACGTAGCGGCCATGATTACGGACGAACTGCCGCGGGGTCATCCCGGCGTAGCTCCAGTGGCCCAACAGCAGGGGCGGTTCTTGGCAAAGAACATTATCCGCATGCTATCTGGGCAACCTACGGAAAAATTCAACTATTTCGACAAAGGGTCCATGGCAACTATTGGCCGTAACAAAGCCGTCGTTGACATCGGAAAAATACGCTTCCAGGGCTTCTTTGCCTGGTGGGTATGGATGTTTGTGCACCTCATGTCGCTGGTTGGATTCCGTAATCGGGTAGTTACGTTTATTAACTGGGCAATCAATTACCTCACCTTCAATGCGGGGATCCGACTGATTATCCATAAATACAGGCGGCCGGAACGCGTGCGGGAGCCAGTGAATGAGTGAATGAGGGCGTAAAAAACTTTGTGATCTTTATGCTAAACGCGTAATTTGCGGCAATGGATAACAAAACGATCGCAAAAACCATCAGGCGATATGCCCAGCTGATGGAACTACACGGAGAGAATGCATTTCGAACCAAAGCCATTGCGGCCGCGGCCTTTAAATTGGATAAACTGCCTTTTCGGATTACGCCGGAATCGCTCGAAAAGCTCAGTGAAGTACCAGGCGTCGGAAAGAGTACGGCCGATAAGATTTCGGCGCTGCTTGCCACCGGGTCATTTCCCGAACTGGAGCGACTGCTAACTGCCACTCCAGCGGGGATACGAGAAATGCTAACCATCAAGGGGCTCGGCCCTAAAAAAATCCAAGTAATCTGGCGGGAGCTCGGTATCGAAACCGTGGGCGAGTTGTTTTATGCCTGTAACGAAAACCGCCTGATTGAGGCTAAAGGATTCGGCTTCAAAACCCAGGAGGAGATCAAGAAAGCCATTGAGTTTGCGATTGCCAATCAAGGCTGGTTTCTCTATGCCAACGTGGAGAAACTTGCAGATGAAATCATGTTTTCTCTGCAAAATCTGTTGCCCAACGACAGAAAAATTTCCTATACGGGTGATTTCCGTCGCAAGTGTGAAGTCCTTCAATCGGTGGATCTATTGATTGAAGCCTCACTTCATGAACTCACCGCGGCCCTTGTAACCCTAACAGGGCTTTCTATCCAGTCGCCGACCAACTCCCAGCCACTGGAAGCACGTACGGATACGGGTATACTTTTCCGATTCATCCCTACTGATCCAAGATCATTTTATAGGCAATTGGTCATTTCGACAGGTTCGGACGAACATTTGCGGCTGTTGGAGGATCGACTGACGGAATCCCAGTTGCCAGAATTTGATTCAGAGGAGGCGATTTACCGATCATTGAAGCTTGCATACATCGAACCGGAACTCCGTGAAGGTACAAATGAACTCGCACTGGCGGAAACGGGCACCCTCCCTACCCTTGTCAATTACACGGACCTCCGCGGCGCACTTCACAACCACAGCACGTATAGTGATGGTGTCAATACGTTGGAAGAAATGGCTTTGTATTGCCGAGACGAATTGCGTCTGGAATACTTAGGCATAAGCGACCACTCCAAAACAGCCATATATGCCAAGGGGTTGACCATTGAACGCGTACAGGAGCAGTGGGCTGAAATTGACGCGCTCAACGCCCGCCTGGCTCCTTTCTATATCTTCAAGGGCATCGAATCCGATATTTTGAGCGACGGTTCGTTGGATTATCCCGACGAGGTCCTCGCCGGATTCGACTTTGTGGTGGCATCGATCCACGCCAATCTCCGGATGGATATCGAGAAAGCGACCGCGCGACTGCTTCGCGCCATTGAAAACCCCTATACCACCATCCTGGGCCATCCTACCGGACGGTTATTGCTCAGCCGGTCGGGATATCCCATCGATTATGCGCGCGTGATAGATGCTTGTGCGGCAAATGGCGTTGCCATTGAAATTAATGCAAATCCACTGCGGTTGGACTTAGACTGGCGATGGCATCGGTATGCGGTTGAAAAAGGTATTTTGCTGTCCATCAATCCCGATGCCCACCGCAACAGCGGATTCCAGGATATGCAATACGGCGTACATGTAGCCCGAAAGGGTGGCCTTACTGCCGGTAATTGCCTCAATACCTTTCCATTGGAACGGATAAAGGAGTATTTCCATCGTCAACGCTCATAACCCATGAAACGACTGCTTCTTTTATTCCTCTTCCTATCGTTAACCATCACCGGTTACAGCCAATTACTGAAAGCTCGTGAAATTTTCAGCCGGGCCGACTCGTTGCGCGGGCAATTGACTCCGTTACGCACCTGTTACGATATCAATTATTACCACCTCGATGTGCGCGTGAATCCCGATGAACGCTATATCAGTGGTTCCAACCGCTTCGAGTTTACAGCGGTCGACGATTTTTCACGGTTGCAATTTGATCTGTTTGATAACCTTTCCATTGACAAGGTTGTATACCAAGGGCAGGAACTTCCTTTCAAACGCGAATACAATGCCGTGTTTATCGATTTTCCACAGACCATCCATAAAAGGCAGCGGGATTCTTTCACGGTTTATTATTCGGGGCACCCGGTACAGGCCAAGCGGGCACCGTGGGATGGCGGATTTGATTTCAAGAAAGATAGCAACGGCAAGCACTGGATCGCTACGGCTTGCCAGGGTTTGGGCGCAAGTGTATGGTGGCCCAATAAAGATCACTTGTCGGACGAGGTGGACAGCATGCTGATCAGCATCAGTGTTCCTACCGGCCTCACCAATGTGTCTAACGGCCGATTCAGAGGCAGCGAAGACCTCGGGGATGGCTATACGCGCTTTAACTGGTTTGTCAGCAATCCAATTAACAATTACAATGTGGCCGCTAACATTGGCGACTACGTCCATTTTGCCGATACCTTTCGTGGCGAAAAAGGTGTACTCGATCTCGATTATTGGGTACTCCGTGAGAATGCGGCCAAAGCAAAGCCGCATTTCGATGCCAATGTTAAACCCATGTTACGTGCCTTTGAGTACTGGTTTGGCCCCTATCCCTTCTACGCCGACGGCTACAAACTCGTCGAAACCGCCCACCTCGGCATGGAGCATCAAAGTGCCATTGCCTACGGCAACAAATACCAAAACGGCTACTTAGGCAGGGACGGCTCGGGCACCGGCTGGGGAAACAAGTGGGATTTCATCATCATCCACGAATCGGGCCATGAATGGTTCGGAAACAACCTAACAGCCGCCGATCTTGCGGATATGTGGATCCATGAAAGTTTCACCAACTATTCCGAGGCACTTTACATTGACTATCACTATGGCAAACGGGCCGGCCAGGAGTATATACATGGAAACCGCGGCGGCATCCAGAATCTTGCGCCGCTTGTCGGCAGCTATGGCGTCAACCACGAAGGTTCTGCCGATATGTATAACAAAGGGGGGGTGCTGCATAACATGGTACGTACTATCATTGACGATGATGAAAAATGGCGACAGCTATTGCGCGGATTGAATAGGCAATTTTATCACAAGACGGTTAGCTATCAAGACATCGTAGACTATATCAGCAAGCAATCGGACCGAAACTTCGCGCCGATGTTTGCCCAATATGTGCGTCACCCGAACATCCCCACCCTAGAGTTCTATTTCCATCCCGATGGAAAGGCCTATTGCCGATGGATTGCCGATGAATCTGACTTTGACATGCCCGTACGTATCCGAATTAAAGGCGATAAGTATCGTTTCATCTACCCCAAACGCCATCTTACGGCCATTGATATACCCGGACTGACGCGCAACAACCTGGAGGTTGACACGTTCAACTTTTACATCGGTGTACTCGTCGAATAACGACTATCACCTCGATAACACAGCCTTGCGGTTGTCAAGCGTATATACCCGATTGATGAACGTGCTGAATTCCGCATATTGGTCCGCCGGGAAAGTACCTTCGTGGAGGAGGAACTTCCGATGGTACGTAAGCTGATTTCCTGTTTGCTCAACCGTAGCGTGATATTGGCCGAAAGGACTATCGATTGTCTCCTCCCAACTTCCCGAAACCAATGTACAGCCGCCGGGCAAAGTGAAAACGATATGATCTTCATCAAGGTATCCCCTATTGATGTAAACTGGTAGCATCCGGTTCTTCAGCACCGGGATGGTATTGCGACGGTTGAACACGTTTGCGATGAGGAATACCTGCTCATTGTTGGCAGGCGCATAACCCGCCAATGTAACATCAAAAGTTTCCGTCAGGGTCGGTATATCCAATTCCCCTTTCCGGTAAGCGATGTTGTGGAAGCCGATGTGATCGATATCGTAGGTATCTTTCAGGAGATTCATCTGTTCAATATTGCTGCTTTCGGCAATTTCGAGGTGGTTGTCATACTGAGCAGCAGCAAATTCCGTTGTCACGGTCCCGATAAGCATACCGTCATCCTTCAGCGTTAATGTGGCTTGGCGCCGTTGGAGATTCGCCTCCTCCGCGTAGCGTGGCGTCCGCAGGAGTTTGCCTCCCTGCTGTGTACATGCAAGCACCGTCCTGTCGTCAGTAAATGAACCCAAAAAACCAAAGGGTGTGCGTTGACTGGTGCATTCCAACCAGGTAGTATCGTTTTCGAATGGCAAGCATAGGATAACATGGTTGCCTTGCTCCATTCCTGCAAAATCGGGCTGCATGTCACGCTTGGCACTTCCCGCCTCCACTACGCAATAGTAGGAAGAGATTCCTACCACATTCAGGAGCGCCTGCATGTAGTTGACCAGTCCCTTACAATCGCCATATCCAAGCCTGTCCACTTCGCTTGCCGCTGTGGGTTTGAAGCCGCCGATACCGATCTGGACACTGACGTACCTTGTTTTCCGCTGAAGATACGCATATAGGGTTCGTGCTTTTTCCTTATCGGATGCCTTATCGGCTACCAATTGCCTGACTTCCTGAATGGTACTTTCGGGGAGTGTCAATCCATCAGCCAAAAGCGCTTTGTGAACCCAACGGCCCAACTCGGACCAATCGGCATACTGCCCCCGGTGTTTATAATAAACAAAATCGACCGGAGCAACCCGCACCCAAATACAATAAGTATCCGGATTGGGACTATAAGGTTCCTGTCGTCGTGCCACAAGGTTGGATACCTCCCACGTCAGGGCTTTCCGGCCATCAAGATCCTCTGAAATGGGTTCACCCCCGTAATTCATGGCCTTGATACGCACCTTGTCGGCTGCCTCGCATAGGAACGTGTACCGACTATGCTCAACCGAAACATCCGGATAAGCATCTGGTCGCCAAATCGGTATGATCAGATTTTGCTTCAGTTCCAATTCATATTCGTATTCCACCGTATACGGATAGTGGGTCACCGCGGGAAGGAAATGTTTCATCCTGCTATCTTCATACAATGAGAAACTGCTCACCGCACTTTCATCCATGAAATCGCGGTGTGTGAATTTGCCGGTCTGGAAACCGTTGGCGTCAAACACCCGTCCAGCGATACGCTTTATTACTGTACTTTTGTCGTAGTGAATAACCAGTCTGGCCTTGCCCTCACCGCCTTTGTTGAAGACCGTAATAGCCTGCTTTACATGGTAGTTCACTTTGGTGGGCGCCTGCATGTCGACGACGATGGTTTCATGCCGCACTACCGCATCTGCCCGGGCTTTGAGCGCCGTGGGAATGTCGGCGATGGCATAATCGGATTGCGCTTGATTCCCGTAAGTGGCGATCACTGTCGCCATCATCACGATGCAACCTATTATCCTCATTTTCCGTTGGTTTTACTGAGCATCACATCAATTTTCTCTTGCCGGATGATCCGGCCGAAAAGTTCTTTCAATGCAAAATAACTTTCGGGTGGATAAGTGGTGTGGTTAAGCGTCAGTAGTTGCGAAAACGAGAATGTATCGCCGACCAGTTGCGTTTGCGTGACATACCTGCCGCCGTTATCTTCCAAAGTCAGGTTAGAATCGTCAGGTTTCGATTTCAACACATAGCCGTGGGGCAGCTTAATCGTCATGACCACGCGATCCTCGCGCACTGCTCCTATGTCTACGGGATAAGTGCGCTCATCCAGGTTGAATGGGTTTTTGCCGATCCGGTTGAGAAAAAATGGATTGAAGAAAACTGTTTCTGAAGCTAGGCTATCATACAATTTCATCTCCACCTCATACCGCTCCGTCAACGGTACGTCTACGTCTTCCCTTCCGTCGATCTCGCCAGCAAGCATATCGAAACCGATAAGCTGTTCATTTCTATGCTCCATATATTCTTCCACCGTGGTATATTCTGCAAGTTCCCGCCGTTTGCGATGCGCTGCGTAGCCAAGGCTTTGGATTAGCAATCGTCCCTTAAGCATTCCGTTCGGAAATAACTCTGCCATCAGTGTATATCGGACGATCGATTTCTGCGACGAGGTAAGCGCAATCCAATAGGAAGGTTTCTTGAGGTTAATCACGCGGGCCTTTCCATTGATGCAATGCAGGGGAAGCAGACCGAACGGCAGTAATGGATCGGTGGCATCCAACAGGTAATAGCTGTCCCCGATGTTCACCTTAGCCACTACATAGTTGAAATTAGTCAAGACCGGATGGACATCATTGACCAAGCCGTTATCACGTGTCGATAGGATGACCGCTTCGGCATCCAACCCCGCGGCGCTCAATCCGGCAATCAGCGCGAGGTTGATGTCGCCTATGTTTCCAGACCGCTCTTCAAGTGCTTCCTTGATGCCATTTTCACTATACTTGCCTAAGTAGCGGTTCCATTTGATATGCTGCTGAATATAGCGGTAAAGCGCTTTTGCTTTTCCGAGGTCGTCCGCCGCTCCTTTCAGGATTTCCGGCAGCAGCGATTTGAACACATTGTCGCGTTTCATTTGACTTCCAAAGCTGGCGTCGGTTGCTAACTCGCGGTCTACGTTCCGCCATTCCTTGGTGATTTTCAGGTTAGCTCCATTAAGTCGATACACATCAGATAGCTCAAAATAAATAGCTGATTTAAAATTACTTGCAGCTGTCATGTAATCTTCCGATACGAAAGCCGGAATATGTTGCATTCCATAGGTCATGTGCGAGCAATCGATATCTCGGCCTGCAATTCGGAAGGCACCCCGGTCCAGCTTGGCATCCTGCGTAGTTAGCTTATAGGGGCCGCGCAATGTCACGTTGTAGGTGTACATACCTGGTATAATCGCTTCGAACTGGCTGTTGATTTTGGGGATATCATCCTGGAACTGCCACGTCTTGAAATTGAAAATATACGGAGATACCAATCGATAGCTGTATTCGATGATGCTTCCGTCTTGCAAATCGGGGAAAGTGAATTTCGTGTGCGTGACGTATTTACTTACATTTTCCTTGTAAATGCGGGCCTTATCCAAGGGTATGGAAACGATACGTCCATCCACGATATTGATGGTTACGGCCTTAATTTCCAACAACGCATCTGTTCGCCCACCACTTTCGTCCCTATAGGTCGGCAACTCGATATCCGCGTATCGATATCCGTCCCGATTGAATAGTTTGATACGCACATGATAGTCTACGATCAACTCGGTATAGCCCCTTGTATCGTTATACGCCATGTATGCTTTGCCGTATTCATTCAGTACTGCCGCATTGGAAAAGCTATCCAGATCGTTTTTGACAAGTTTGTTGTCTTCCGGTGTGATCGAACCGAATGCAAAATCTTGCGCTACCAGGCACCAGGGAAGCAAAACGAAAGAGATAAAGGCTAAGTAGGATTTTAACATGTCAGGAATAAATCAATTGTTGCTGGCTAAAGTTATCAGTTTTTTTGGTAGGTTTGCACCTAATTTAAAAATCTTATCATATTTTGCCGGATGGGCTTATTTAACTGGTTTACACAAGAAGTTGCTATTGATTTGGGGACCGCCAACACGCTTATTATCCATAATGACAAGGTGGTAGTGGACGAACCTTCCATTGTTGCGTTTGACCGTACCACCAACAAGGTCATCGCGATCGGCCGGCAGGCCATGCAAATGGAAGGCAAGACACACGACAATATCCGTACGGTGCGGCCGCTGAAAGACGGTGTGATTGCCGACTTTAACGCTGCCGAACACATGATCCGGGGTATGATTAAGATGGTCAACAATGGCAAGGGTTGGTTTTTCCCTTCCCTGCGCATGGTTATCTGTATCCCTTCGGGCATCACAGAGGTGGAGAAACGGGCCGTTCGCGACTCGGCAGAGATAGCAGGTGCCAAAGAAGTATACCTGGTGCATGAACCGATGGCTGCGGCGGTAGGTATCGGTATCGATGTAGAAGAACCCATGGGCAATATGGTTATTGATATTGGCGGTGGTACCACCGAAATCGCGGTTATTGCCCTTTCGGGAATTGTGTGTGACCAATCGATCCGTGTAGCTGGAGATAATTTCGATTCGGACATTGTCCAATATATCCGTCGGCAACACAACATCATGATTGGCGATCGTACAGCAGAGAAAATTAAGATAGAAGTTGGGTCGGCGTTACCGGAATTGCAGGATCCGCCTGCCGATTTTGCGGTGCAAGGCCGGGATTTGATGACAGGAGTACCTAAACAGATCACCGTTTCTTATACTGAGATTGCACATTGCTTGGATAAATCCATTTCCAAAATCGAGGAAGCAATTCTAAAAGCGCTGGAAATCACGCCACCTGAGCTTTCGGCCGACATTTACCAAACCGGCATCTACCTGACTGGCGGCGGAGCGCTGTTACGCGGTTTGGACAAACGTATTCAGGCCAAAACCAAATTACCTGTGCATGTTGCCGAAGATCCGTTGCGCGCCGTAGTGCGTGGTACCGGTATCGCCTTGAAAAACATCGGTACGTTCAAATTTTTGATGCAGTAATTAGGTCCGAAAGACGGAAAGTAAGAAAATTCGGCACGGGCTGACGTAAAACACTTCGCTCATTGCGAATAATATCGGGTTATGAAGAACCTTTGGCTAATTCTTACTAGATATAATGCGTTTTTTTTGTTTATCGTGTTTTTTGGTTTTGCCTACTACCTGGTTGTCCAAAACAACACGTTTCAACGGGCATCAGCGGTAAATACTTCCAATCAACTCGTTGGCGCTGCTTACGCAAAAATCAATGGGTGGAAAAGTTACCTCCACCTTAGTGAAGACAATGCGCTGTTGGCGGAAGAAAATGCACGGCTCAAGGAGCAATTGCAACGGGTGATGGCCCCCGACAGCTTGGCACAGGGCACGGTAGTGGATTCCATAGAAAATGTGCAATACCATTACATCGTGGCCAAGGTGACCAACAACAGCATCCACCAGAAAAACAATTACATCACGTTGGATAAAGGGCGTGTACATGGCATCCAAAAAGGCATGGGTGTTATATCGGCCAGCGGAATCGTAGGCATTGTTCTCAATGTGTCTGACCATTTTTCCACAGTCCAGTCGCTGCTGCATAGCGAAACCCGGGTCAGCGCAGCATTGGAAGACAGCAAGGCTTTCGGATCCATGACATGGGGAGAGGGCTACGATGCCCGCGTCGGGATGCTGAAAGACATCCCCAACCATGTGAAAGTTAGAAAGGGTGAAGCGGTCTTAACCTCCGGGTTTTCTCTCTTTCCTCCCGGCATTCCCATTGGCAAGGTAATTGAAACAGGCATATCGGGCGGCGACAGTTTCTTGGACATTAAGGTTGAGCTAAGCACTCCATTTCATAATCTCCAGCACGTTTACGTTGTTGACGACCTCTTAGCCGGCGAGCGTACCGAGTTGGAATCCCAAAACGAGAACAATGGCTAAAATTTTTGTATATAATGCTGTCCGTTTCCTTGTTTTGGTTATTTTGCAGGTATTCTTATTCAAGAATATCGGCTATTACAATTTAGCCACTCCCTTTCCTTACATCCTGTTTATTCTGCTCCTTCCCGTCGGTATCCCCAATTTTCTACTATACTGCATTGCCTTTTCCACCGGCATCACCGTAGATGCATTTTACGATACGCTGGGCGTCAATGCCGCCGCGTGTGTTGCATTAGCATGGGCACGTATCATTTTCGTCCGTATCACGCTGCAAACCGATCATTATGAAAGTTATTTGACCCCCCTGTGGGGCAATGTGCCATTCCGGTGGTATTTCTTGTACGTATCCGTAATTACCTTGTTCCACCATGCCGTCCTGTTCATGATGGAGACCTTTTCTTTCCATCAATTCCATTACACCGTCGTCCGTGTCTTATTAAGTTGTATATTTACGGTCGTTATCATTTTATTGTTCAGTTTGCTGTTTTATCGAAAAAAGCAGCGTTAACACTACCGGGAAAGTCTACTGTGGGTAAATGAATAGTTTTTTTGAGCGGAAGTACATTATTCAAGGCGTTTTTATTGCGGTGGCAATTGTTATTGCTGCTAGGCTTTTTTACCTGCAACTGATCGATGAGTCGTACCTGCTGTCGGCCAATAACAACGTACTGAGAAAGATGGTCATTTACCCCGCCCGGGGCGTCATTCTTGACCGCAATGGGCAGGTGCTTGTCCAGAACGAACCCGTTTATGACCTGTTGGTAACGCCACGGGAGGTGAAAGACATTGATACGGCATTATTGTGTGAGCTGGTAGGGATCGACAAAGCAGGCTTCGACCGTCGGATGGCAACCGCACGCAGCTATTCTCCCTATAAGGCATCTCAGTTTGAAAAGCAGATACCTTCCACCGCTTATGCCAAGTTACAGGAACACCTCTATAAATTCCGAGGATTTTATGTGCAGAACCGCACGGTGCGCAGCTACCCGGATAGCATTGCTGCTCAATTTCTAGGCTATATCCAGGAAGTCAATGACCGCGATATCGAACGATCCAAGGGCTTCTACCGGCCGGGCGACTACATTGGCGCCAGTGGCGTGGAAAGCGCCTACGAAGAGCTATTACGGGGCCAGCGGGGGGTAAAGAACGTAATGGTGGATGCCTTCAACCGGCCGCAGGGCGTTTTTGCCGATGGCAAATATGACACATTGGCCGTGGCGGGAGACGGATTGGTTTCGTCGTTGGACAAAGATTTACAAATCCTTGCCGAAAAGCTGATGCGCAACAAAATCGGCAGTGTTGTTGCCATTGAACCTTCTACAGGTGAAATCCTGACATTTGTAAGCAGTCCGAGTTACGACCCGAACATGATGGTGGGCCGCGAGCGCGGAAACAACTACATGAAACTGTTGTATGATCCCCATAAACCGATGTTTATCCGTCCCATACAAGCGCAGTATCCTCCGGGATCTGTCTTTAAGGTAGTCAGTGCCCTAACTGCCCAACAGGCCGGTTTGATCGATCAGCATACCGTATTCAACTGCCCCGGCGGCTATCGTTACGGCGGTGGCCGGGCGATTATGCGCTGTACGCACGTAGACGGTCCCATTCCATTAATTACCGCCATTCAGCGTTCGTGCAACACCTACTTCGGTTATACCTATGCCCGGATGATCGATCATCGCGGAATGCCGACCAGCGAAGCGTATACCCTGTGGCGGGAGGCTTCCATGAAGTTCGGTATTGGGCATGCCTTGGGAATTGACTTACCCGGTGAAAAAAGTGGGCTTCTGCCTACGTCGGATTTCTATACCAAACGTTATGGAAATGCAAAATGGGGCTCCGGCTATAACATATCACTGTCTATTGGTCAAGGTGAAATGGGCATAACCCCCTTACAGATGGCCAACATTATGGCGATTGTAGCCAACCGGGGTTTCTATTACCGGCCGCACCTCATTAAGGGAATTGGCGAAAAGAAAATTGTCAAACCCGAATTTACCGAAAAAATTTCCGCCGGTGTTGATGAAAAATATTATGAACCCGTGGTCGAAGGGTTGAGCCGGGCAGTGAATGTGCCTGGGGGCACGGGATACGCTGTTCGGATTGCAGACATCGAAATGTGCGGAAAGACGGGAACAGCGCAAAACCCGCACGGAGCCGACCATGCCGTTTTCTTTGCATTTGCACCCCGGGAAAACCCGAAGATAGCCATTGCGGTGGTTGTGGAAAATGCAGGATACGGCGGAGTATGGGCCGGCCCCATTGCCAGTATGCTGGTTGAGCAATACCTCAAAGACACCATTACACTTCCAAAGTACATTCAGGACCGCATCCATAATGCCGACCTGTTACCCAAGCCGAAGGTTGAAAAGCCGAAGGAAACGGTTCGAACAGCGCCACAGCGGGATCCGATGCCACCCAGGAAACCCGACGAAGACGTTCAATTTATTCACCACAGTCTAGTAGCAATAAACCGATATGACTAACCACCCCCGACATCGATTATTTGGAGGTGACGTTGATTGGTTCACCGTACTATTGTGGTTTTCACTGTGTATTATTGGTTGGTTTAACATCCATGCTGCTGTATTTGATCCGGAATATCCGAGCTTATTCAACCTGAACACCAACTATGGCAAGCAGTCTATCTACATTTTTTCGGCGATGATCCTGGCGATTACCATTCTCATCGTGGATGCGAAATTTTACAGCTCCATCTCGCCTATCTTATACGCCATCACGATCTTACTACTGATTACCGTACTCATTGTTGGGCGCAACGTTGGCGGCAATCAGGCATGGATACCGATTGGCTCTTTCAGGTTGCAGCCTTCCGAGTTTGCTAAACTGGCTACTTGTCTGCTTCTGGCGCGGTATCTCAGCGCACAAAGTACAAAGAGCCCTAATCTCAAAAATCTATTTTTGGGTGCAATCATCATTTTTTTACCGGTCATCCTGGTATTAATGCAGCCAGATACCGGATCCGCATTAGCATTTTTCGCGCTGGTGTTCGTTTTCTATCGCGAAGGCTACATCTCGGGAGCGTGGATGTTGTTTGGTGCACTGGCCATTCTGCTATTTGTACTTGCACTGGCCTTCAATCCATGGATTGTCGTGTTAACCTTGGCCGCAATCTGTGGACTGGCTATCTATTATTTCCGGAAAAAGATTAAAATTATTATTAATGTTGTCATCTTGTTTGCACTGTCTACCATCTATGTTTTCAGTGTCGAATTTGCGTATAAAAATGTATTGCAATCGCATCAACGGAACCGTATTGATGTCATATTAGGAAAAATAGATGATCCACGCGGGGAAGGATACAACCTCAATCAATCCATGATTGCCATTGGCTCAGGGCAGTTTTGGGGTAAGGGCTACCTACAGGGCACGCAAACAAAATACAATTTTGTGCCTGAACAAAGCACTGATTTTATCTTTTGCACCATCGGAGAGGAATGGGGATTCGTGGGTTGTATGGTGGTCATTGGTATTTACCTGACGCTGTTACTGCGCATTATCAATATTGCCGAACGTCAACGTACGGCTTTTGCCCGTATTTACGCTTACGGAGTGGCCTGCATCCTGTTTTTTCACTTTGCCATCAATATTGGTATGACCATCGGTATCGTGCCAATTATTGGTATTCCCCTGCCCTTCATCAGCTACGGAGGATCGTCTTTATGGAGCTTCACTATTCTCCTGTTTATTATGATTAAGTTTGATTCAAATCGGAAGGGAATTGTTTAGTTACCAAATGCGCGGCCCTGCAAGGGTCGCAGGGCACTACGCAAATGGCTGCACACATGAATGACAACAAATTTAAGAGATTAATAATAAAATCCTAAATTTTTTGAAATTTTTTTATTGATCTTTCCCAATCGCTTATAAATCTTCTTGTTCATTTACCGGAACATCCCGAATAAAGTCGTCATAGAACGGATTATCTTGATCGGAATAAGTGCCGTAAGCGTTGAGTAGGTAACCTTTTTGGCCGTCGTCAGCCCGAATGGCATAAATGACAGACATATCTGCCGGATCGGATTCACCTTCAAATCGGTACACCTTGATAATCGTCAGTGAAGACGGCTGGTACACCGTAGGTTGTCCTTCAAAGTACGCGCCCTCGCTCTTAATAATTAGCTCCCGACCGTATTCTTTTTCTCGAAGACGTTCCAATACAACAGATAGCGGGGTCATGGATCTCGATGTGCTCATAATATCTCTTTTTTCTTACTAAACAAGAGATCCCTTGTAATGTTTACAAAGACGAGCGTATGAGCTGCCGGATCTTTACGCCCGCAAGGCCTGCGAATCCGCTTACGGGCGCGACCACCAATGTGGCAAGGATCACTACCAGAGCAATAGCCGGCATATCCGCTAAGGCAGGAACTCCGGCGGTAAAAATGCCCGCCACCCGAGCCGTCAGATCCGTATCGGCCCCTATGTGCAGGTAAACGGAATAACCCACCCAAAGGGTGACGCCCGCGAATGCCGAGGTCCAAAATGCAGCACTCGGTTTCTGGGGTAAGCAGAAGCAAATGACAAAGCTAACCGGAGCGATTGTCCACCACGGTCCGAAATAGGAGAATGCCCCTCCAAGCAAGAGAATTAAGATATACAGCATGGCTATTGATTTTTAGGTTTCAATGAAGTACGGTGCAGTAGCCTCTCCGATTGCTCGTCCACACGTTTCATAAACAACAATGTATCCAATTGACCAGCCGCCCAGCGGTCTATCATATTGTCATAATATTTACTTCCTGGGTTGCCCGATTGTCCGCCGGGATATAAACCGTATGCCACCGGCCAATCGGTATCCAGCTGTACCACCATGCGCCATGACGGACCATGTGTGCGCGAGGTTGCATTAACAACGCCGCTTCCTCCCCCATTTAATATATTTTTGCGGCCAAACGACGTAAAATTAGGAACGAGGTGCGCAATGCGGGTTTGCTTGACGTTGGCCCAGGCCCAGGTACGTGCCGATAATTCGCCAAAGCGTTCGCGCAATTTTGCCATAGCTGTTTTAAAGCTTCCGTGAACAATGTCGTCGATAGTCTCGATTGTATCCGGCGTATCCACCCGGTCAAACCACTTAGCCCCGGGTTCGTTGTTGATGAGTTCAAACGTACGGTCCAAACTCGGATATAGTAGACGTTTTTCTGCCGGAAACTCATCACCCCATATTCCCCTGAGCAGATCGTCCAGCCAGTTTTCAAAAATAGACGCCCCCACGGCGTCGGCATCGTTGCGGTAATTCCATCGTGCGAGCGCAGCGTATTCCGCCGACTGCCTGATGGAATCATTCAAGGCTAATGAAGTCAATAGGCGGGGTAATATGCGCCGTGCATCCACATTGTAATTGTCGTTCTGCAATACGCGCAGACTATCTGCAGTAGCGTGCATCATGGCATCCAATCGCTCATTGATGCGTATTGCCCGGCTGGAGTGCGCAAAACGCCAGTCGAGGTAATAAGGATACGTAGTGTCCGCAGGAAATTGGTTGGCCGAGCTAACGAATCCCCTGGGCGGGTTTTTCACCCCCGGATTTTGCTCCCGGGGAATCCACCCTTGCCAATCGTGCGCCCCGAGGGTACCGTCCAGCAGGTATTTTCCCTGCTCCTTCCATTTCAAAGGCAATTTTCCATTCGATACGATTGCAATATCTCCCCCATTGCTCGAAAACACAAAATTCTGCGCTGGGGCGGTAAAGTAGGTTAATGCTTCGCGATAGTCTTCATAGTCCGTCGCGCGGTTTAAGTAGTGAAAAGTTAACAGATCCGCACCGTCGGTTTCGTTGGCGATCCACCGCATGGCATACCCTACGGGGATGTTTGACGAGTAGTTAGTAGACCGCTTTTCGTGGTAAACGATAGGTCCCTGATGCGTGTAGTACAAGGTATCTAGCACCTTGGAGCCATCTTTCATCCGATAGGTTTCAATATACCGGGTTGTCGGCTTCCACTGTCCATCGTGCCAATAGGTACGCAACGTGGCATCACGGAATCGGATTCGATAGAAATCCATTACATCGGACCCGGTGTTGGTTACTCCCCAGGCAACATCTTTATTAAATCCGATGATGATGGCCGGTGTGCCAGGCAGGGCAACGCCATATACATTTTCATTGGGAGACGACAGCTGCATCTGATACCAAATGGAAGGCAGCGTGAGTTGGAGGTGCGGATCATTGGCTAAAATAGGCAAACCGGTGGCCGACTTGCGCCCGCCCACAGCCCAGTTATTACTTCCAACTTCTGGACGTGGCTCAGGCACGTGAAAAGCCAGCAAGGTAGTATCCGGGGGGGCTGCCACCACATTAGGTGCTGCAGGCACGGCCAATGGCGAAAATGCCCATGGAGTTCCTTGAGGTACGATGGGCGACTCGATGGCCGGATAGTCCGGAAAAAGGTCGGCCATGACATCCGGACCATATTCAGTCAGCACATTGGTAAGGCGGTAATCGTAACTTCCCCCGCTCAACGTGTGGCGCATGTTCATCAACATCAGAATGGATTTATACGGCGACCAACGCTCGGGCTTGTAGTTGAGCAGCTTGTATTCCACCGGAAGATCTCTCGCTGCCAATTGGTCAATATACGCATTTACTCCGGCGGCATAGGCTGTCAATATCCTGTTGGCAACGGTATCGTTTTTCAGCTTTTCGGTAATATTAGCTGCAGTCCGCGCCATTCCGATGCGTCGGTTGTACCGATCGTATTCCAGCGCGCCTGGCCCGACCACTTCCGTGAGCCTTCCTGCAGCTACCAACGAATAAAACTCCATTTGCCAAAGACGGTCCTTTGCGATGACGTATCCCTGTGCAAAGTAAAGGTCATCGTCATTCTGTGCAAAAATATGTGGAACGGCGTTGTCGTCGTACCATACGGTGACCGCTCCGCGTAATCCCGCCAATACGATTTCCCCATCGCGGATACCCGAACCTTGTTCCGCATTCTGAAGAAATCCAACGAAGGGGTTAAACAGTTTACCGAGCGGAGGGATTACTCCCCATGAGCGGTGGAACATATACATCAGCATCAGCGCAACTAACAAGGGCCAAAGGTGTCTGACTAACTTCATATTTAGGTGTTTTGTTTAAAAGGTCGCAATGCATTTCAAACTTAAGGAAACGCGGCGACATCCACAAATCTGCCCGCAAATTTAGTAAGCTACGACGTTGAAATACAATGATGAGTAGCTATAAGCATATTAAGTCTACCAATTTTATATATATTTGCGACTTCAAATGTGATAAAGATATGGCGATTACCTTTCGGAAATGTTTGACAGCAACATCGCTTATCGTATTCGTATTGCTCAGTATTCTTCAAGAGGGATGCGCGCCCAAAAACTCGTCCGGTTGGGATCCGGAGAAAGGACTTCAGGGTACGCTCAGTATATCGGGTGCTTTTGCGCTTTATCCGCTGGTGGTACTATGGAGCGAGCAGTTTAAAGAGGTTCATCCCCACGTACGATTCAATATTTCGGCAGGAGGCGCGGGCAAGGGTATTGCGGATGCCTTGACCGGCATGGTCGACATCGGTTTGGTATCTAGAGACATACACCAACAGGAATTTGAGCGAGGCGGCTACGTTATCCACGTAGCACGAGATGCCGTTGTCGCGACGGTCAGTGATCAGAACCCGAACCTGGGCTTCCTTCTTCGGCAGGGGATCAAGCAAGATGAATTCAGGCGGCTTTTTGTAGACGGAACTGCCGCCGCGTGGAACCAGATCAATCCGTCGTTTTCCGATGACGATCTGCATGTATATGTTCGTTCGGACGCTGCCGGTGCGGCGGAAACCTGGGCTGCTTACTTAGGCCACTCACAGGAAGACCTCAAAGGTATCGGGATTTTCGGCGATCCCGGCATGGCCGAAGCCATTCAGAAAAATCCGCATGCCATCGGATTCAACAACATCAACTATGTATACAATATTAAAACCGGTAAGCAGTTCCCGGGGATCCGTGTGGTGCCCATCGACCTGAATGGTGACGGCACACTCGCGCCCGATGAGAATTTCTACGATAACCTTGACAGCCTGACAAATGCGGTAGCAACGGGGAAGTACCCCTCTCCCCCTTCGCGCAACCTGTCCTTTCTGGTAAAGGGCAAGCCGAAAGATACAGTCCTTATTGAGTTTATTAAATTCGTACTTACCCACGAATCCCAATCTCTGTTATTGGAAAACGGCTATATTCCCCTGAATGAAGAACAACTATTGGAAGAACGTACAAAACTGAACTAAGTTGAATTTTAGGATAGTAAAAGACAAGCTGATAGCCAATGTGATGTTGATCCTCTCGATCTCATCGGTGTCGTTTGTTTTTCTTATTGGCATCGGTCTATACCTTCGGGCGGCACCGTTATTCGAAGAGCACACCTTGCTTTCTCTATTCCGTGGGAGCAATTGGGCGCCCTCCAAAAACCAGTTTGGATTTTATCCATTTATTATGGGCACGCTATCGGTTACACTGATTGCCATCGTGGTTGCGTTGCCCCTATGTCTTCTGACAGCCATCTACCTAACTGAATATGCCAAGCCGGGCATCCGGAAGGTCATGTTGCCTTTAATGAATATTCTTGCCGGCATTCCCCCTGTGATATACGGTGTATGGGGAATTTTCTTTGTGGTACCTATTGTACGTGAATACATTGCACCGCAGTTTATGGAGTATTCCAGCGGCTATACAGTACTTACGGGGGGCGTCGTGTTGGCGGTCATGATATTTCCCATCCTGGTGAGCATTGTTTCCGAAGTACTGAGCACCATTCCGAAGGAGTTGAAAGATGCTTCACTTTCTTTGGGAGCCACCAAGTGGGAGACCATCAAAAAAGTCGTCGTAAAGCGTGCCCGTCCCGGCATTGTGGCGGCCATGGTGCTGGCTGTTTCCAGAGCCTTTGGTGAAACCATTGCCGTTTTGATGGTGTGCGGGAACGTACCGGTGGCACCCACGTCGGTATTCGACGGGGGCTATCCGCTGCCCGCGCTGATTGCCAATAATTTCGGAGAGATGATGTCCATACCCTTGTATGACTCCGCGCTGATGTTTGCCGCCCTATTACTGTTTGTCATCATTTTCCTTTTTAACCTGATTTCACGTATCATTCTCAATCGCATCGAACACAAATACAGCTCGTAATGGGTATCAAAAGAAGAAAAGCCGAAGAAACGATTTTTAAGATACTGATGGTAATGGCGTGCCTAATTGTGGGGTCCAGTTTATTTTTGATTGTAGGTACCATTGTGGTCAAGGGTGTTCCATATCTTACCTGGGACATGGTATCCAAGGCTCCGCAGGGAGGTTTTTACATCGGCAAAGAAGGCGGGGTACTTAATGCGATCATCGGATCTTTGTATGTAGCTGGGGGTGCTACGGTATTGGGATTACTCATTAGCATCCCTATTTCTATTTACCTCAATATTTACCTGAAAGGTGGAAGCCTATTGAGTAAATCGGCCAAACTGGCTTACGACGTACTCTTTGGCATCCCTTCCATCGTATACGGTGCCTTTGCATTCAGCATCATGATCTGGCTGGGCGTTCGAGCATCCCTGTTAGGTGGTGTCATCGCCGTCACGTTGCTCATTATTCCAATTTTGGTTCGCACGCTTGACGAGGTGATTGCTACGGTACCCAGGGAGTTAAAACATGCAGCTTTATCGCTGGGTGCCACGCGGTGGGAAACGGCGCGGGTAATCCTACGACAGATTAAGCCGGGTATTTATACTGCCGTTTTATTATCGTTTGGCCGGGGGATTGGTGATGTCGCGGCCGTGCTGTTTACAGCCGGTTTCAGTGACAACATTCCGATATACATCGATGAGCCAGCAGCCACATTACCCTTAGCGATCTTTTTCCAACTGAGCAGCCCGATACCCGAAGTACAGGGACGTGCATATGCATCGGCGCTTATACTCACCCTGATCATCCTGGTGATTGTTATCGTATCCCATATTCTGGCAACTAAACATAAACACAAACTATAAGCATGACGCAGCATCCACTTATCCGTGTCAAGGACCTGAATGTGCATATTGACGGACACCATATCCTGAAGAATATCAACATCAGTATTCCGGACAAGAGCGTGACCTCCATCATCGGCCCTTCGGGATGCGGCAAAACTACGCTACTGAAAACATTCAACCGACTGCTGGATGATACGGCCAATGTAACGGTATCAGGCAGTGTGTTGGTAGACGATGAAGATATCTATGCGCCCGAGGCCGAGGTGACCCATATCCGCAAGAAGATGGGATTGCTATCGCAGCGTCCCTATCCCCTTCCCATGTCAATTTATGACAACGTAGCTTATGGTCCGAGAATACACGGCACACGGGATAAAAGCACGCTGGATTCAATCGTCGAAAAACAATTGAAGGACACCGGTTTGTGGGATGAAGTGAAAGACCGCTTGCATGGTCCGGCGAACAGGCTTTCCATTGGACAGCAACAGCGGTTATGCCTGGCCCGCGGATTGGCGGTGAAGCCTGAAATTATCCTCGGCGACGAGTCAACATCGGCACTGGATCCAGTATCGACGCACACCATTGAAGATTTATTTGTTCGACTAAAAGCGCAGTACACCATTGTACTGGTTACTCACATTCTCCGGCAAGCACGCCGTATTTCGGATTACATCGTTTTTGTGTACATGGGCGAAATTGTCGAGTTCGGTCCTACGGATGAAGTGTTGCTCCATCCCAAAGAGGAGCTTACCCGTCAGTATGTGAAGGGGTTTATCAGTTGAAGAAGTCAGAAGCCTGATTCAAGTTTTACATCGATTTTGTTGAGAAAGTCCGTATTGAACTCAGCAAGAATAAGAAATAGTTTATTGTGATTCCTGAAAAGTCAGGCAAAGTTTTTCGGCAATGGCCTCTACGGTAGTGCACTTTGTGAAAAGGATGTCAATATCCGAAAGCTGCGACATGGTTTGCAGCTGATGTGAATTTTCCCGGTCGATAAACAGCGCAATTTTTGCCTCCTCATGTTTTCTACGAAGTTGTTTGACGTACAACTTATCAGCCTCATTTAGCAGTAGGCGCTCTTCCAGTATTATGAGGTCGTAAGTGTGTTGATCTTGGTTCAGTTCTTCTTCCAATTCGTGTTGGTCCAGAGCGTTGGCGGTTGATTCAGGGAGGTAATGCCGTACGATTTCAAGAAAGGCAAGCTGCTCAATTACAAAGTCGTCAATAATTAATACCCTAAGTCCCTTTCTGGTATGTGATATGGCAGCGACATATCGGGTGATCGTATCTGAAAACATGATCTGTTGTTCTTTTTAGTGCTTGATGTTTCAATTTTATTATCATTTTCATGGGTTATGACGTGTTTGTTTACACCAGGTAAGTTCGTTGTATCGCTCGTTGAGCTTAGGGAACCGTTCCTGCAGAATATAGGTGGTGATGCCGCTGTGGTTGCTAATCTGAAAACCCAGCTGGCCGGGGATGAAAAAAGGCGTCGCGGCCTTATAGACTACGATCGTATTAAGCAATTCTTTCAATTTCGCTCTTCCCTCATCGTTCGTTTTCCGGCCGTAATAATCGGAAAAATCAAAAAACAAGCGATGGTTTCGGTATCGATCGAAGTGCTGAATTTCGGGCAGGTTATCCTCTGGTACATGCTCGGTTGCGTATTGATTAGCCCAGTTTGCCAGCAGGGAGAGGCCTGATGTGCTGACCACGGTAACGGTGGCCGAGCGATAGTCTCCGGACTGTGCATTCCAAAAGTCAAAATAAGCCTTAGCAAATCCAGCGAGGTCGGGTTGTGGCTGATATAGCAGCGATAGTGCCTCCGAGTAGACCGGCAGGAAGCCGGGTGACACGATTTCCGCGGAGGATGAGAGGATGTAATCGGTTTTATCTTTGAGTTCATAGAGCACCTCAATGCCGGCCATGAAGCAGGCTTCAAAGGCGATAAAATCAAAAAAATGGTCGGGAATTACGGCAGCAAACTCGCTAAGGCTTAGTTCGTCTGAACCATCCATAGCGATGGTATAGGTTCGAATGGGAGTGATTCCCATTTGCCGGACAGTCGATTCGGGCCGAAGAAGGGCACCTCTCGGCAGCCAGCCTGAAGCATGGGAAAATAGGATCAGTCCGTAGGAATCTGCAGGAAATAAGCTTTGCACGTCGCCCAATACCTGCTGGAACGTTTCGCCGGTTGCGCTATTTTGCTCGGAATAGGTTTTGGTGGTACGGATCTGATTTTCTCCGTTTTCGTCGGTATAGATCTCCAGCAACTCTGGCGATTCATTGCGGGTATCCTTGTAGATCACGAGGTGATCGTCGCCACCGGGAAAACCGACGCGTAAGGCTTCGATTTTGTCGTCAGATTCTGAGTATAGGCTGTTATCGGCTCCCAAATAGTATACGATGGTGCGGTTTGGTGGGGCAGGTTCGGGTTTGATGGGATTTTCTTTGCTGCAAGCCAATACGGAAAGCAACGACCAAATCATCAAAGTAAGTTTTAATGCCGCCGTAGTTCTATTTGGGAGAAGATTGAACATGATTAGCTATCTAATGAGTTTCATCAATCGCGGTAATAGTGTAATTTATTCCTCTGCCACCAGTAGAGACGATTTCTGTTCGCCTTTGGGATGGGGGTTTGATTAAGCGGCGTTCAAAAAAATAGTTTGGTCGTGTCCCACTCCCTCCCCAGTATAAAAACAAATTCGGTAATGATGGCTGTTCAAATGCATCATCTTCATGGTCCTCTGGTGATCCTGAATTATCTGCGCCCGTAATATTTATAACATAATGATGGTTGCGAAGTAAAGGTATTAAATTATTAGCCGCATCCTTAAAATCTATACGATAGAAACATGGCGTAGATACATCTGCATTATAATAGCCCCCTATTACTAATGCTGTGGCTGTAGGATCTGGATTTGCGGTTCCTGCAGTTGCTTCAAAAAGATAAATTTCTCTTTCTAATTTATTCCCGCTTACTTCATATTTGAGCGTACTGTTATTAGGTAGACCTAAACTTACAGGCAGACTCGGCTCATTATTTTCAAACTTATTCTTGTCTGGCATAATCAGTCCACTGCTTTTACTATTATAAACATGTACCTCTGTAAGCGTAAAAATTCCGATCAATTGATCGGCTACTACATCTACACGTACAATACTACGCAATAAATCGATTTCTTCCGTGTGGATCATTGGAACATTCATGCCTGAAATAAGATCTGTCTCACCCCACATGGGCAGTGGAGTAAAAGGTCCTCCTTCTATTTTGGCCTGCCATTTATCGGAATGCTCATAGATTAGATGCTTCTGCAGGCTTTCTTTAGTTTCTCCTAGATTAATACCATAAGTATCCAATTGCTGACGTGCATTAACCAGGATAACGAGCCTATATTCATTGCCTGTGTCTTCATCTCGGCGTAAGCTTGCTGTCAACTCTGCTTTGTCATTGTTAGGCGGTGGTAAAGGAACTACAATACCTGTGGCACGATAACTAAATCGTTCTTTACCATCTATATCTTTTTTAAATACTAATACGTCCACTTCCTCTATCAAATTCTCATCTACTTCATTAATAGTATACGTTTTTAGCCCACTTGGAAGCGTGGGTAATTTCAACGAAAGGGTTACAGACACTTCTTCCTTCTTAGGAACAATATCTTCATCATCCGATTTTTGGCAGGAGCCAAAGCAAATGAACATCGCTAGCATACACACCAAAAATGGTTTTAGGTTAACGTACTTGCTATTACATTTCATCGTGGTAGAAGTTACTGTAATTCGTAGTCATTCTCGGTTACCAACCATTCATTGATATATATCCTGATTTTCAGGTCAACAGTGTAAAGAAATCCGATATCAAAACTATTGGCGCATTCTAAATTTAATCCGGGCACGCGGTTAAGCAATTCGTAGAGGTTTTCATCCACCAGCTTATAACCTGTCTCGGGATTAATAACCTGTAATCTAGTAAAAGAGCCATCTTGTTTTAACGGCCAGTTAACCAGCGATCTTCCAAACAAAAATTTATCTTCGTTTTCTTCCAGTGGCACGTAAATTAACGGGTTTCCTGTTAAAAAAAATTGTTGATCATTAAATGTATAATATCCAGCGTTACCTGCCAAGGCTACTTGGTATAACTCGCTTCCGTCTAAACCGTCCACAGAAACGTTCAATACCTTCGTGTGTTGAATCATGGTAATGGTAAGCTCCTGTCCAGGTGTTTCTGGCGTTACGGTAAGTGTATCGCTGCCTTTATGCAAAATATATTCGGCGGATAACAGCGAACCATTTTGTTCTTCTATATATGTCGCTATTGATGCATCTGCCAAATGCGTTACACCGGGTATCAAAGGTTTCCCTTGCAGTTGATCATCAGTATAACCTGCAATTGCTACAAATTGATAATGTGCTGGGATTAGCGATAACTCCATTTGGTAATTATTTCCTATAGATATTGTATCAATACTTTGTACAAATAGTCCATTTTCGTCAAAAACAAAGATTGTCAACCTATTGACTTCTTGCGAAGAAATAGACTCTTCGGTACAATCTGCTGAACGGATAAAAGTAAAAGCGATTCGTACTGTTTGCGGCAGACATATTTCCAAATCTTCTTTAATGCACCCTGTAAAAACCAACATTAAAAAAAACGCAAACCTGTATGACCTAAACTTAGGGACAACCTTCATATAACTAGGTATCGCTTAGATGTTTCATTTCAGCAGGCTACCAAATCTTTCTTGGTAGCCTGTTGAAAAAGCTAAAAGAATTCTACCGACAATTAATACAATTCAAATTCCGTGTCGTCATCTGTTGTCCAAACAACCATATTTACCGTAGTAGTTAGAGGTGATCTTACAACAGACACGATGTCATCATTCTCTTGTACAGCGGGATTAACTACGGGCACGTTTCCTCCCGGGTAAGTCGGAGTAAATTCCGATCCTGGCAAATCATCGGGATTTTCAGTACCTATTACGTTAATGGTTGTTATTGTTGCATCATAAATTGTATTCCTAAGAATATGGTAATTGTCGTTTGGATTGAGATAAATTCGATAATAACAATAACCTTGATCATAGGTATGCACTTGGTTTCCAACAATGTTGGCATTATCGGGATCAATAAGAAACGCATCTGCAGCCGCTTGTGTAGTAAAATAGCGTTGACCGATACCATCTTCATCATTGTTGCCGGTAAATACCGCATAGAACGTTCCATTCGCTGCTGGCGGATCAGCAACAATGTCATTATCCCATTCAATTGGTTCAAACTTTGCCCTTACGCTTACATAGGTCGCGTCCCTATACTGTGCATTAGGTTCCACCGTGTTCTCGGGAGCATAAACTTTATTTGCAGCGTTAACCGTCACGGCGGTAGTATTGACTGGCTGATAGGTATAGATAGAAGTTAGGGGGTCGCCAGGATCCGAGCGAAATGTTGGATTCGCTAATATACTTGCGACTGTCTGCAACGCGAATGCTCCAACGGCACTACCGTTACTATAGTTTGGATCAGCGGGGGCATCGCCTGCATCGTGAATCAACGGCAAAATATGTGCTACACTATTCCTTTGACCTATTGAAAAGTCGAGGCTTGTAATGTTTCCACCTGATACCGGTGTGGAAAGGAGGCCCGCTTGTTGCCTTACAATAATTTTCGCTACAAGACGCTCCACATCAATGCTTATCGTATTAGGTCCTGCTTCAGTGATGGTATAAATGTGCTTGCTTTCGCCTGTGCCGTCATCATCAATATCACTATTGAAAAACGCGACATTGCCGTTAAGAGCATTTACAAATTCATCACTAGAAAATACCTCATTTACATAGTGTCCTTCTTTAAGTCTATCAGCAATTGCTGTAGGCAAGTTGATACCAACATAGATTTGCTTCCGCCCCGTTCTAACGTCTATTGTTGAATTTGATTGATAGGCATTGGGAGTTCCAGGCCCCAAAGAACTAAAGTTACTGGCACCTGCACCTACACCAAAAGATGCATGTGTCAAACCAAAACCATCTCCGTCATCATAAACGAACACATCGATTCGATCGACAGCAACTTCCGCTGCAGTTGCGTTTGGGTCTGTTTCACCAGCATACGTTTGAATGATATCTGGCAATGTGAATGAAATTTTTAATTCAGCCATTTTCCCTTCCGGCCCTGCCACGTCAGGGTCTTCCCCTCCATCCGGCTTGTTACAAGCCACCAGCGCCGATCCGATTAGCGCTAAGGCAATAAATTGTCTAATTTTCATAAGCAAAAAGATTAATGTTTAAAATTTGATTGTTTGATTTAGTGAATAATAAATATACATAGATTAGTAAAGTGCATAAATTGCAGTTAGGTAAACAATAGATAAAGATGACTTGCCCGGCCCGAGATACCGTCTTGTACCCGACCCTTTAAAGGCGCCACAGGTCCTACATTCGTAGCTGTCATACCATAAGTACGAAAAAACAAGCGTGGTACCGATTTCGCCACGCCACCTACCCCCTAGCCCAAACTGATTGGCATAGGTAACCCCTCCGCCGGCACCTTGACCTTGATAGCGGGTATTCTTAAGATCAGGGAACATACCGAACGGGATATTAATGCCTCCCGCATTATAATATAGGTAGTGTAGTTGAAGGCCAATAAACGATTGTACATTGATAAACGAGCCACGGAAGGTTTCGCCAAACCAAATGCGGAATTCAGGCTGAAAAGCTAAGTGCTTGATTTTTTTGTTGTCGTTAAATGTCCAAGGATTGTAGCTGACCGGAAGACTGACGCTGTACCGGCCTTCCGAAAAAAACTCGACACCTACATTTAACGTAGTAGTAGCCAGCTCGGTTACATTGGTTTTGATTGTCACCATCGGGTCTACCCACCGGCTTCCGCCGATTTGGGTCGGCGACCCCGTCGTCAGGAAAGTGGGCGAAGGCATCATACCGCGGTGCTCCCGGAAGAGCGGCGAACGATAGTTAAATGCTCCCTGCGCTTGGACGTTGTGGCCAAAAATCGTAAATCCAACGGACGCGAAAACCCCTAAAAACCACCACTGAGCACCCGTATTCGTTATTGGAGACAACACCAGTTTTGCCAATCTTGAAAACGCTTTTTTATACCGAAATTTAAACACGTGAGTAAAATGAACAAACTGAACAAAATAATTATGAGCAACAAGCTGCGTTAGCCTTGTCTGCTTCTATATTACCTAGTGATTGTTAAATTGAAAACCAAGATTTAAAGTTGAAAGGCAAATAGGTTAATAGTGATCAGCAATTTGCATCAATTAAAGCTTCCTTCCGATGATTAACTTGTCTCCTATCAATTGTCTTCAGATTTAATTTTCCAGGGTTAGACGAATTATATATCTATTTTTGGCACTATTTATGGTTATAGGTATATAAATTTTTCATAAGTTATAATTTGTTTTTTCATAAGTAAAAATTGTCAGTAGTGAAGAATAAGGTTGCTAATTTATAGAATATATTCTAGATATTCAATCTTATGGGAAATTTTTCATAATTAATACAAATGTCAAATCCACTAAAACGAATTAAGTGTTATCTTGACCACAAAGAGATTAAAATAAGTGCATTCGAGAAGTCTGTCGGTTTTTCAAATGGCTCTTTCAGCGGCCAGCTAAAAAGAAATCGAACCATTGGCCTCGATAAGTTAGAAAATATACTAAAGATATATCCCGATCTCAACGCCAATTGGGTGCTGACGGGCAGGGGCGAGATGCTGGCGGACAAACAGGAAGACACGCAGGGGGACCAACAGACAATCCTTCCAAAGCTGCCATCCGTACAATTCAGTTATGAGCGTACCATTGAATCCTTGAACCACGTAATTGCGGCGCAACAAAAAACAATCGCTGCATTGGAAAAGCTGATTGATTATCAAATTGTATAGTCGCCTACAAGGCGGCGCGAAGCCGTACCAATTTGACCAACAATTCTTCCAGCAGGTCTAAATGCAGCATATTAGCTCCGTCAGACTTGGCATTGGCCGGATCAGGATGTGTCTCAATAAACAAGCCGTCCGCCCCAACGGCTATTGCTGCTTTGGCGATGGTTTCAATGAGTGCTGGCTTCCCTCCGGTCACTCCCGAAGGCTGATTAGGCTGTTGTAAAGAGTGCGTGCAATCCATAATCACCGGCACCCCAAACGCTCGCATTTCCGGTATGCCTCTGAAATCAACGATCAGATCCTGATAACCGAACGTATTTCCCCGATCGGTTAGCAACACGCGTTCATTACCGCTATCTTTTACTTTATCAACGGCAAAACGCATCGCACTTGCTGACAGAAATTGGCCTTTTTTTATATTGACCGCTTTACCGGTCTTTGCCGCAGCTAAAAGCAATTCCGTTTGCCGACACAAAAAAGCCGGTATTTGGAGTACATCCACGTATTCGGCAGCCATAGCCGCCTCGTGGCTTTCGTGTATATCCGTAACGGTAGGTACGCCGAACGTACGGCCTACCTTCTGCAAAATTTTCAAGGCCTTTTCGTCGCCGATGCCCGTAAACGAGTCTGCACGCGATCGGTTGGCTTTACGGTAAGACCCCTTATAGATGTAAGGTATGTCCAGTCGGTCGGTAATGGAGACAATACGCTCGGCAATCCGCATTGCTATGTCTTCCCCTTCAATGGCACAAGGGCCAGCCATCAAGAAAAAATTTGCGGAATCCGCATGCTTGATGCCAGGTACGATTTGTTGCATAAATCAATTCCCTAATTCAGACATAAATTTGATACGCATCAGTTGGATCTCTTCATATGTGTAGTCATCCGTTCCCAGATCGCGGAGTGCTTGATCTATGGAGTCGATCTCAGCAGCACGGAAATAATCAAATACTTCGTCTTGACGGTCTTCGTCGATGATTTCGTCCACAAAATACCCCAAGTTAAGCTTCGTTCCCGAATTAACAATGGATTCAACTTCTTTCAACAGGTCTTCGTAGGTGATACCCTTCGAGTGAGCAATGTCTTCCAAGCCTATCTTGCGGTCGATATTCTGGATGATGGACACTTTCAACGCCGATTTGTTGGCCGTGCCTTTGATGATCAGGTCCTGCGGCCGGTCAATCTCATTTTCTTCTACGTATCGCTTAATAAGTTCGACAAACTGACTACCGAACTTCAATGCCTTACCTGCACCCACTCCGTGTATCTGCTTCAACTCGTCGATGGTCACCGGATAATGCGTACACATTTCGTCCAGCGAAGGATCCTGAAATACGACGAAAGGCGGTAACCCCTTTTGTTTCGCGATCTTCTTACGCAGGTCTTTCAGCATCTTCAGCAACTGGGTATCTACGGCCCCTCCTCCCTGCTGCACAGGCTCATCGCCGCCATCTTCGGTAGCGGCTTCCATCGGCTTGTTCAGGATAAACCGGATACCATATGGATTTTCAATATACCGCCTGCCGGATTCTGTCAGCATCAGCAATCCATATTGGTCAATATCCTTTGCCAGAAAATTGTTCAGCACGGCCTGCCGAATCAAAGACTTCCAATAGAGGACCCCGTGTTCCTTGCCACTGCCAAACATCGGATGGGTATCGTGCTTATAAGACGATATAGGCTGGTTGTTTTGACCGATAAACACATTGATGATGTGGTGATCATCGAACTTCTCACCCTGCTCCTTAATAAATTTCAGCACATTCAGCAGCGAATCTTCTGCATCAAAGTGGGTCTGCTGGCTGCTGCAATTGTCGCACATGCTATTGCAGCCCGTCTCGTCGAAATTTTCCCCGAAATAATGAAGGATCTGCTTACGCCTGCAAACGGAAGACTCCGAATAATCGATCACCTCCTTGAGAATCTGGGTGCCGATCTCACGTTCGGAAACCGGCTTGTCTTTCATGAACTTCGTCAGCTTCTCGATATCTTTTTCCGAATAGAACGCCAAGCAATACCCTTCGCCTCCATCGCGGCCTGCGCGACCAGTTTCCTGGTAATACCCCTCCATACTTTTGGGAATATCGTGGTGGATGACGTAACGCACGTCGGGTTTATCAATTCCCATACCGAAGGCAATTGTTGCGACAATCACTTCCACATCCTCCATCAGGAACTTGTCCTGCGTCTCGGCCCTGGTCTTGGCATCCAGCCCCGCATGGTATGGTTTAGCCTTGATGCCGTTAATATTGAGTACTTCCGCAATTTCTTCTACCTTCTTACGGCTCAGGCAGTAAATAATCCCTGATTTCCCCGCATTGTTTTTGATGAACCGCACAATTTCCTTTACAACGTTCCGCTTCGGCCGCACCTCATAGTAAAGATTGGGGCGGTTGAAAGAAGATTTAAACAGCGTTGCATCATTCATCTGCAGGTTTTTGCGAATGTCTGATTGTACTTTAGGTGTAGCAGTAGCAGTAAGGGCAATCACCGGTATATTGCTGCCGATGGAATTGATGACAGATCGGATCTTGCGGTATTCCGGCCGGAAGTCATGTCCCCATTCAGAAATACAATGGGCTTCATCAACGGCCACAAAAGACACCGTAATCAGCTTCAAAAATTCCACGTTTTCTGTCTTGGCGAGCGACTCGGGCGCCACATAGAGCAATTTTGTCTTTCCCGACATTACATCTTGCCTGACACGGGTAATATCGCTTTTGTTTAATGAAGAGTTTAAAAAGTGGGCGATGCTATCGTCACCGCCAAACGAACGGAGTTGGTCGACCTGATTTTTCATCAATGCAATAAGCGGCGAAATGACAATCGCCGTACCTTCACTCATCAATGCAGGCAGCTGGTAGCAAATAGACTTCCCTCCACCGGTAGGCATAATGACAAACGTATCCTTCTTTTGCAGAATATTAGTGATGATCGCTTCTTGATCACCCTTGAAAGTGTCAAACCCAAAAAATTCCTGTAAATTATCAAATAATCTTTTCTCTATTTCCATTGCGCCTTTCGCAAAATTTAGATAGACTCGTACCAAAGAATGCCCAAAATAACATATTTTTGCGCATATCAGTATCTAAAATTAAAAAATATATTTGTGAAAAGCAATTCCGAAATCAAAAATATCGCAACAAATGTATTGAAGCAGGAGTCGGACGCTTTAAACAATTTGATCAAACGGATTGATAGTGATTTCATTGCTGTGGTACACGATATCCTAACCCTTCGGGGAAGGGTTATCGTAACAGGAGTTGGCAAAAGCGCAATCATCGCCCAAAAGATTGTGGCCACGCTGAATTCCACAGGTACACCCGCCATTTTTATGCACGCCGCCGATGCCATACATGGCGATCTTGGCATCATCCAGCAGGATGATCTGGTGATTGCAGTTTCCAAAAGCGGCAATACCCCCGAAATAAAGGTATTGGTACCGCTACTGCGGCAAACATCCAGCCGGCTGGTGGCATTGGTGGGAAATACGCAATCTTATTTAGCCGACCACGCCGACTACATCCTGGATACGACGGTGGAAAAAGAAGCCTGCCCGCATAATCTCGCTCCTACCACCAGCACAACGGCTCAACTGGCCATGGGCGATGCCCTTGCCATCTGCTTGTTGGAGTGCCGACAATTCAGCGACCGTGATTTTGCGCGCTATCATCCAGGTGGCGCTTTAGGCAAACGTCTGTATCTGAAAGTTTCCGACCTTGCCGCACAAAACAGTAAACCGTCCGTACAACCGGAAGCTCCGGTACAGGAGGTCATTGTATCCATTACCAAACACCGATTGGGTGCCGTTGCCGTAGTGGATGGCACGCAACTTGCTGGCATTATCACCGACGGAGACATCCGACGTATGCTGGAAAACCATACACAGATTGGGCAGCTCACCGCCAAAGATATCATGGGTCGTACGCCCAAAACAATCGACCGGAATGAACTGGCTGTACAGGCCTTTGACATGATGCGGAAACATAACATTACGCAACTTTTGGTGCTACATAATCAATCATACGATGGGATAATACATTTGCATGACTTGTTAAAAGAAGGGATTATTTGACAGAACACTGATGATACAGATTGAACGATTATCGCAGATTAACGCAATTTTAGTTAAGTTTGCCTACAGGAACTAACGAAAAAAATTTAAAACCCATAAGCAGATACACATGGCAGACAGCCAAAAGCCGATAGCTGATAGCCGAAAAAAGAAACATACATGAAGAATTACTATGCCGTAATTATGGCCGGTGGAATCGGAAGCCGGTTTTGGCCCGTGAGCCGCACCAAGCTGCCTAAACAGTTTATCGACATGATGGGTACCGGAAAAACACTTATCCAGGCAACTTATGATCGTTTCCGGAAAATTGTACCAAAGGAAAACATTTTCGTGGCTACCAATGAATCCTATGCCAGCTTGGTACGGGAGCAGTTGCCAGAATTAACCGAGCACCAGTTAATATTGGAGCCTATCATGCGCAATACAGCGCCTTGCATTGCTTATGCCAGCCATAAGATCCAACAACTGAACCCCGAAGCAACCATGGTCATCGCCCCGGCAGATCACCTGATTCTGGAAACCGATGTGTTTGCAGAAGATGTAGTCAAGGGGCTTAAGTGCGCAGAAAAAAATGACTGGCTGATCACGTTGGGTATCAAGCCTTCCCGGCCCGACACGGGCTACGGTTACATCCAATACGGCAAAAGCGCAACCGTGCCGGGGTTAAAAAAAGTAAAGACATTTACTGAAAAGCCCAACCTCGAGCTTGCTAAAACATTTCTCCAAAGCGGCGATTTTCTATGGAATGCCGGCATATTTATTTGGTCTGCCAAATCGATTATCCAGGCATTCGATAAATATCAGACCGAAATGAATGAGGTGTTTAAAGAAGGAACCGAGATATACAATTCCCACCGCGAGGCGAAATTCATTTCCGGAGCTTTTGTTCGCTGTGTGAACATCTCCATTGACTTCGCCATCATGGAAAAGGCCGACAACGTTTATGTGCTGCCTACCGATTTTAGCTGGTCGGACCTCGGTACGTGGTCTTCCGTTTACGAATTAGCCGAAAAGGATTACCTGGGCAATGTATCTGCTTCGTCGGAACATGTTATCGTATACGATTCATCCAATTGCATGATCCATGCACCGAAGAATAAATTAGTGATTGTCAAGGGACTGCACAACTTCATTGTTGTTCAGTCGGATGATACCCTCATGATTTGTCCAAAAGACCAGGAGCAGGGAGTGAAACAGATTGTTGCCGATGTAAAGGAGAAATTCGGGAATACGTATGTTTGACGATGGATCAAGGATTCGTAAAAGCGGAAATCAACGACAATGGCCTGGCAGTAATCACTTTTGGGCATCCGGCTCATAATTCGCTGCCGTCGGGCTTGCTCAACGAACTGAGCAAACAAATTCACGCTGCAGGCAAGCATCGTAATACACGTCTTATCCTGCTGCAAAGCAGTGGTGACCGCACATTTTGCGCGGGTGCTAGTTTTGATGAATTACTCGCCATAACCGACGAAGGAGCGGGAACTGCTTTTTTTTCGGGATTTGCCGATGTTATCAACGCGATCCGTATCTCGCCGAAACTTGTCATTGGACGGACACAGGGAAAGGCCGTAGGCGGCGGTGTGGGGTTAATGGCAGCATGTGACTACTGCTTCGCTACGAAACAGGCTGCCGTTAAACTCAGCGAAGTCAGTCTTAACATCGGTCCGTTTGTCATTGCTCCGGCTTTGGAGCGAAAAATTGGTATATCGGCATTTACCCAGCTTTCATTGAACCCTACGCGCTTTTTCGACCCACAATGGGCGCTGCAAGTAGGCCTTATCCATTCCATACAACCAACGATTCCCGAAATGGATCGCGCCATCCAGCAATTTTGTGAACCGTTGCTTACCAAAAACCTGGAAGCACTTGTAGCACTCAAACAGACCCTGTGGCAAGGTACCGCGCATTGGGAGCAACTGCTTTACGAACAAGCGGCTATCAGCGGTCGGTTGGCACTCAGTGCGGAGACGAAACAATTGCTCACGGAGTTTAAAGGGAATTGATCGCATACCATGCAAAGATCTTTATATCTTTTATTGCTGTACAACGTATTGTTTTGCTTTTCGGGATATGGCCAGATGCGGTCGGACAACAGGCGGGCACAAGCAGCTTTTGAAAAGGCTGGGAACCAATTGAGAAACCATCAATACGATCTGGCCATTGCTTCGCTGGAATCTGCGGTTGCCTTGGATACCGGATTTGCAGCGGCTTACCAACAACTGGGTGACATTTACCGCAGGCAGCAAAACTATGAAAAAGCGACATTGCAATATGGCCGTGTGGTTCAGCTGGATCCGGCATTGACAGCGCTCACCTGGTTTGGCTTGGGAGAAAGCCTTCTGCATACAGGCCGGTATCAGGAAGCCTTGCCCCCATTGCGACGGTACCTGGCCACACCCGGACTGGATGCAGCGGGTAAGCGGCTTACTTCGAAATACATCGCCGATTGCGAATTTAGCCTCGCGGCACTCAAGCGCCCCCAGACCTTCCATCCGCGTAATCCCGGACCGGCTATCAACAGCCAATACGACGAATATTTTCCCCGACTTACAGCGGATTACCGAAACATTATTTTCACCCGCAAGGAAAACAACCAAGAGAATTTCTACGAAAGCACGCAGGATAGCAGCGGAGAATGGCTGACGGCGTCACTTTTACAGGGAGATATCAATTCTGAACTGTATAACGAGGGTGCCCACTGTATTTCTCCCGATGGAAAATACCTGTTTTTTACGGGCTGTAACCGCCCGGATGGATTGGGGAGTTGTGATATCTACGTATCCCGCCGGGAGGGTGGTTTTTGGGGCGCTCCTTATAATATTGGAGCTCCCGTCAACAGCGGCGGCTGGGAAGCGCAACCCGCACTGGCAGCAGATGGACGCACGCTCTATTTCGTGAGCAACCGGCGCGGCGGACAGGGTGGCTACGACATTTGGAAATCACAGCTTCAAGGGGATGGCCAATGGGGAGCGCCGGTAAACCTTGGCCCCGCGGTCAATACAAGCTACGACGAGAGTTCACCCTATATCCATGCGGACAACCGCACCCTGTACTTTGCATCAGATGGATGGCCCGGATTCGGGGAGAAAGACATTTTCCGAAGCCAGCTGGATAGTGCCGGTAAGTGGCAGGAGCCGACCAACCTCGGGTACCCCATCAACGACCACCACGAGCAGAGTGCCCTCACGGTGAGCATGAACGGTAAACAGGCTTTCTTTTCGACACGCAGGGACGATGCGGTCGGTGGACTGGATATTTATTGGTTTGATCTGCCGCAGGCCGTGCGTCCCCACCCAGTGGCGTACCTGAAGGGAACCATCGTGGATGCAGAAACTGAGTCGCCGGTTCAGGCCAACGTAATCGTCACCGACATCGTGGCGAATCAGGTACTGTATAACGAACAGGCCGATTACGAAGATGGCACCTTCCTGGCTCCCCTACCCTTTGGCAAAACGTATGCGCTGCACATTAAACAGCCCGGGTACCTGTTTTTCTCAGAAAATTATCCGCTTGACGATAGCGCCAAAATCAACGATGCTTATGAAGTCCGTATTGCGTTATCCCGCATCAAAGTGGGCAGCACCGGTACGCTCAACAACGTTTTCTTCGACATCGATCGCTACGAATTGCTTCCGAAATCCAAGATTGACCTCGATAATCTCGTAGAATTCCTAAACCTGAATAAAACGGTACGGGTGGAAATCGGCGGGCATACCGATAATACAGGTAGCGAAGCCCATAATCAAACGCTATCGGAAAACCGGGCCAAAGCCGTGCACGATTACCTGCTTCATGCCGGCGTTATAGCATCCCGCCTAACCTACAAAGGATACGGCCAATCTCAGCCCGTTGCGACCAATGAAACGGATGAAGGCAGGCAACTCAACCGTCGCACGGATTTTAAGATTATGGAATGACGTCTTAACCAGTTAAGACTTCGATAAATTCCTCGGCTGTGACAATAATTATTTTGGGAAATGCCAGTTTTTTGCCACATTGAAATGTTTATCATTTGTCACCAAGTAGTCTGCAGAGGAGGCCACGGCAACGTCGAAAAATTTATTGTCGTCACGGTCCTTCTTTATTGCATCCCAGTTATAAGATACACGTTGGTACAATACATCGATACTTTCTTCGAAAATATCCATCACTATTTTTGTAGCCCTCGGAGCGTGTTCTTGAAGGATTTCTTCGTATTCGGTTAAGATATCCTGATTGACGGCAATCTTGAAAGCACCATCAAGAAATGAATTCCAAATATATCGCAAGGGGCTATTGGGGCCAATAGCCGATAAACGGACGTTGGAGTCTAAAACTACGACCACTGAGTTTAATTACGTCGCGAACGGAAATGATCATGACTTAATTTGATATAATCTTCTTCGGTGATGTTATTTTCCTTTTCCCACTCCCCCATCACTTCATCGAGTTGATTTGCCAATAATCGAACCACATACCGACGGATTTTCTGGAATTCCGAATCTGGAAGCGGGTCTTTAAGCAACCGTAACATCATCAGTTGTTGTTCATTCAATGAATCAGGGATTTTCAAAGTCGCCATACGCAAATATAAATATTTGCTTCCTTTCCATCAACTTTTGTTTAAGTTGGGTTATTTCAAAATAACTTTTAACTTTGTTTACATGGCAATGCCTAAACTGTTTATCCCACAAACGGCTTTAAAAAGATGGTTTGATATAATTTTTCAACTTGATGATCACTTTAATATGAACAGCAAAATATATCTTTCTACATTATTATCTATCTCTATCAGCCTGGCATGCACCGCCCAAATTGTCGCACCCGGTGCCCAGTTGCAACTCGTGTCAGACCAATTCAGTTTTACAGAGGGGCCTGCTGCGGATGCGGCGGGAAACGTGTTCTTTACCGACCAGCCCAATAACCGGATATGGAAATACGACACGAACGGCAAGCTGTCCATCTTTATGGAGCCGGCCGGCCGAGCCAACGGTTTGTATTTCGATCAGGAAGGTTACCTAATCGCCTGCGCGGATGAGCAATATGAGTTGTGGCGCATCGACATGGACAAACAAGTTCAAAAATTGGCGGTCAATTATAAAGATTCGCTCTTCAATGGACCCAATGACGTGTGGGTATCCCCGTCATCAGGGGCGATCTATTTTACGGATCCTTACTATCAACGGGATTATTGGGAACGCACGTCTCCGGATATGCAAGACCGAGCGCTGTATGTATACCGCGATGGGCAGGTGACCCGTTTAGATAGCCAATTCAAGCAACCAAACGGGATCATTGGTACACCAGATGGCAAACTTCTTTATGTCGCAGATATTGGCGATCGTAAAATCTATCGCTATACGATCCAAGCCGATGGCACGTTAGCTGATAAACAGCTGTTTGCTTCCCAGGGATCCGACGGGATGACCATCGATGACAAGGGCAACATCTACCTCACCGGCAAGGGCATAGATGTATATAATCCCGCCGGCCAAAAAATCGAGCATATCGATATCCCGGCAAACTGGACCGCAAATGTCTGCTTTGGTGGTACTGACCGTAATCTACTTTTCATTACGGCCAGTGAAAAAGCATTTACCTTGAAAATGGCGGTAAAGGAAGGCCGGTAGATCGCCTTCCATTCTTTTACTGTTTACCGCCGTGAAACATTTTCGCTATGCATGCTGCCCGGCGTGTTCCCCTTCTGCAAACTCTTCGATAACCTTTTCATTGAAATCGGGAAGGTCGTCGGGCGTGCGACTGGTTACCAACCCCTGGTCAACAACCACCGCACTATCCTCCCACAGCGCACCCGCATTGATCAGGTCTTTGCTGATATTTTTTACCGACGTCATCTTCCGGCCCTCCACCACTTCGGCATTGATGAGCACCTGTGGGCCGTGGCATATCGCGGCTACGGGTTTTCCCGCTTCGAAGAAAGCCCGTACGAAGTCTAACGCTTGTTCATTCACACGGAGTTTATCGGGATTGAAAACTCCGCCCGGTAATAGCAGGGCATTGTAATCATCGGGATTTGCACGATCCAGCGGGACATCCACATCAAAATCAAGGCTCCAATCATTTCCTTTCTTCGCCCGTACGACGTCCGACTTGGGTGATACAATATGTGTGATTCCGCCAGCCATCTGAATGGCGTCCCGCGGGCTTGTTAATTCAACTTCCTCAAATCCATCTGCTGTCAAAATCGCTACTTTCCGATCTCTTAATTCATCTGCCATAATTAATCCTCCTTTTTAACTACTTTCTCTAGTTTACAGGAGAACGGCGAAAATTGTTTTGAGAAAGCTGCTCAAAATGTAACAAGTGTTCCCAATTTCATCGTAACGGCTTTCCCGTCAACAGTGACAATATATTCTTCGGCATTCGCCTCGATGGTCAGTTCTCTGCCGCGAATCTTCAATCCCTCCAACCGGATCTCCGGTGAAAAAGAAGGGATCGTCGGATTGACCGTAATGCGGCCATCCAATTCCACCTTCACGCCGAACAATCCGAAAATAACGGTTTGTGCAGCCGTGCACGCATCAAAGTCACTCTGCAACGGGGTATCTTCACGGTAGCCTAAGTAGTTGGCTACCTTCGAGTCTCCCCAGTAAGGCAGCCGTTCGCCCCACCACAGGTGCCGCTCTAGCAGGTCATCAGCTTCCGAATGGAATCCCGCATTGTAAAACCGTTGGCAGATCAACGGGGGAAAGGCTACATAGCTTCCACCCCCACCGTGATCGATGTCGTTTTGATCGTAGGCCGGATCCAGCTTGGAAATGCTGTGAATGCCATAGTCGCCCAGAAACTCCTGCTCATTCAGGTGTGAAAGCAACCCCTGTTCGACCTCTTCGTCGAATATACCGGTGCCGATCAGGGTATACATAAAATTCGTGTACCGGATACCCCGTTTACCGTTATTTTCAAAATAAAACCATTTATCCCGCGCACTCCATAATTCCTTTTTCAACAATGTTTTCAATGCTTCGGCACGTTCAGGCAATGCCGCTATCGGTTTGCCTGCCAGCTCGGTCAGTTCGTAGGCCCGCATGTAGCTGAGGTACCGCAGGGCATTCACATCGGGCATCACACCCCGATACGGATAACCCCGCTGTAGTTCGAGGTGGTTCTCCCCTTCATCGCCATAGTCTACCAATACGACATCTTTTTTCAGGTCGTCTCCGAAAAGTGCATTCTTCATGACGTGGTCGTATACCGATAGTCCATCGACGACCTCATTTAGAAAGTCCACGTCGCCCGTATGGACCACGTAATAATAAATCAGCTCGATAATCTTATCCTGATTTACCTGATACCACGAACCGGCTCCCTCTCCGGTCATGGGTTCGAAACGGGAGCGCTTGGTGATGTCTACCTTGAGGAATTGCTTAATGTGCGCCCTTGCGATATTGGCGTCGTATAGCGGGAAAATCTGCGCGGGCAGGCCAAATTCCCAAAGGTGCAGGGTCACGCTTCCGCCGATCACCGCACCGCTCCCGTAATAAGGCTGCAAGGCGAACTCGGGCACCTCCCACTTATTGGTCAGTAAGGTCACCAACGAGCGGTAGTAATAATCTTCCAGCCGTTTGTCGCTGGCATGGAACCGGGGCAAGCGGTCCAGCAACTGATTGACCTCTTCGATATGGTGCTGCCGCGCGGCAGCTACTTCATTGTCAGCGTTGGTTAGTAACGACCGGACAGTATCCTGCGATAACGCTGTGCCACCCAATTCCAAACCGATGTGGTATTCCCGTGCTTCGCCCGGTGCCAGCCTAATGCGGGTATCCCAGCGTGATCCCAATTCAAACCATTCGATATGGGGAAAGTCAGTAGCGATAATCAGGCGTCCATCCTTATTTTCCCTCACCATCACCCCATTTTCTGCGTGATTACTGGTTTTATCGCGGGCATCCGGTCGCTGGAAATCCCACCGTTTCACGTAGTTGAACCCGCCTTGGAGATGCAATTGCACCGGTACGACCAGCGAATCGTTGGTCTGGTTTTTCAGGTGGATTACCATCAACCCAGCCTTTTTGCCCGCCGGCAAGGTGGTAACGCTAGACACTGCGAGGCCATTGATTTCACCGGTCCGTTGGACTTCAAAAGGATACCACTTATAATCACGGGTACGGACTTTTTCGCCGAAGAGCCGCAATTCCATCAGAAAATCGGAGCTTGCATAAGGGGGCGCAAAGAAACTGCTGATGGTTCCCACATCCTGGTAATTGACCCGGCAGGTGGCATGCCCGTTAATGATGCCGAAGTTTTGCTCCTTCATGATGTTCCGCGATCCGTCAAGCGCGAACGTTTCCAAGGGGCTTTTCTGGGGCGGGTTAAGAGCGGCCTTGATCTTGGCATGATACGCCATGGCCTTATCCGCGTCGGCCCGCCAGTTCCATTCGCCCCTGGGCACATTACCTTCGTAAGCGCTGATCAACTGGCTGTACTTTTCGGTTTCCACTAAGCCCTTGTTCAGTGTCTCCATTACAAATGGAGTACGGAAGGCTGCTCCCCTTGCATAAATCCGGTGGGCGAAATACAGGCCCGATACCGCTCGGTGCAGCGAAGCCGTTAGCCAGGTCCGTTCGAAATAGGCATACAGTTCTTGATAATCTTTAGCTTTCAGGCTTGCCCTGGCCATCCGGACCTGCTCCAGCGATTCACTAGCCAAAGCAACGCCATAGTCCTTTTCGGTAAGGATATCTTTCAAGTATCGCTCATTCATGCATTCCCGGGGATGCAGCCATCCCGCCGCCAGCACCTTGGGGATTTCCTCAAACTGTTCGTCTCCGGCTTTTACCCACACCGGTGCCAAGTGGTTTACCACGTCTTTCCAGTAATGGTACTCCTTGTTTACGTTATGCCTTACGGAAGCTATCGGAGGATCAAGCCATTTGCCCGAAACATGGCGGATGTAACTGGATACGTAATCGTGGTACACCAGTGAAGAATGGCTGGCCGTATTGATACCCAAGGTGTATAGCGTGGAAGTCACAATATCAAAAGCATTCGCAAACGCCTTCTCCAAATAAGGAACAGCACGTGCACCGTAGCGATCGGTAATGAATTCCCGATAAACTTCGTCGACAGAGATATCCGGTTGCTCACCCATGCGTTTCAGGGCATAGAGGTTTATTTCGCCCGGCTGACCAATGATGCCCGTATCGCCATACCGATCTGTACGGGCTGTATATCCTATGACATGCGGCCGTTTGCTGAAATTTCCCCACCTGCGCATCACCAATTGGGGCCATGTGTTGGCGATGACCCCCTGCCCGTTGAATTCGCCGGTTGCATCAAATTCGATGATGGTAGGTCGCGCCAGGGTGCCCGCATAGTAGTCGTCCGGATGCGTCAATAGAAAATCATGAGGTACTTCTTTCATCATCAACCGGATGTTGGGGTTGTCAAACAGGTCAATGGCACCAATGATCTGATCGTATTCGGCATCGGAATACGAGAAGGTGCGTGCATAGAGGTTGAGTTTTCGCTCGTCGATGACCACGGAAGCGATGGCATTTACCACTGCGGCCAATTTTTGCTGACTGGTGGTTAGCTTCGTGGAATACTGGTCTTCCACCCTTGCACCGGTTTCGATGAACGTGAGCACCAGTCCTTGTATATCCGGTACGAGATCCAGCATCTCCCGGTAATCGTTTTTCAACCATTCCCAGAAGGCCGGGTTGTCCAGATCGATCTTTCCATCCCGGGCTGTGCGAAAGGCAACCGGATAATAATTTAAGTCGTATAATGCGCGATCCCAAAGCACGACCTCCTGAATTCCCTTTTTATGAGCATAATCCGTTAGTTTTTGTGCCAATTCCCGTCGGCGCCCATCGCGCACATGCCGGAGGTCATGGATGATGTCGTGCGACAATTGCAGGTGGTTGATGTGGTAATCTTTGGCGCGGTCAACGGTGGATTTACCCTGCGCCAGGTTATCGGATAACAGGGTCCATCCCCTGATGGGTTCACCGGATAACAGCGGACCAACGGCAACGTTGGCAAACAGCGGTAATACAACTTGAAAAAGTGCAATAAGGCAGATAACTAGTTTTTTTGCGGTCATTCGGATGTCTCTTTCTATCTAAGGATAATCGGTGTACCAATGGTAGCGTCATAACGTACACCATTGGCGGTTACATAATAGGTTTCGGTATTCGCGTCTATCGTAATATTTTTTCCCCGTATCTTCAATCCCTCCAACCGGATTGCGGGAGAAAACGATGGTATCGTAGGGTTTACCGTAACGCTTCCATCAAATCCGACTTTCACGCCGAACAAGCCGAAAATAAATGTCTGCGCACCTGTAATGGAGTCAAAATCGCTTTGTAACGGTGTGTCATCCCGGTACCACATAAAATTAGCCACCTTGGAATCGCCCCAATATGGCAACCGCTCACCCCACCACAGGTGGCGCTGCAACAGGTCATCCGCCTCCCTCGCAAAACCAGCATTGTACAGCCGTTGGCAGATCAATGGTGGGAATGCCATGTAGCTCCCGCCCCCGCCATGGTCGATATCAACCTGGTCATAAGCCGGATCCAGCTTAGAAATGCTATGAATACCGTAGTCGCCCAAAAATTCCCGCTCGTTCAGATGCGAAAGCAGCCCTTGCTCCACTTCTTCGTCAAACACACCTGTACCGATGAGTGTATACATGAAATTCGTCCATCGGATGTCCTTTTTCCCGTCGGTTTGGAAGAAAAACCAGTGATCTTTTTCGCTCCACAACTCGCGTTTCAACAAATCTTTCAGTGTTTCCGCACGCGTCAGCAGTTTATCCATCGGCTTACCGGCCAATTTCGTCAATTCATATGCGCGGATGTAAGTGAGGTATCGCAGGGCATTTACGTCGGGCATCACCCCCCGGTAGGGATAACCGCGGCGCAATTCCAGGTGGTTTTCACCGGCTTCGCCATAGTCTACCAAGGTGACTTTCTTATTGAGGTTGTCACCGAAGAGCGCGTTTTGCAGCATGTGATCGTAGACACTTTTTCCTTCCACCATTTCGTTAAGGAAATCCACCTCGCCGGTATGCAATACGTAATAATAAATCAGTTCCACGATTTTGTCCTGATTCACTTGGTACCATACGCCGCCCCCAGTGCCCGTCATTGGTTCAAAAAGGAAGTGTTTGGTCATGTCTACTTTCAGAAATTGCTTGATGTGACTGGCTGATGCCTTGGGATCATACAACGGAAAAATCTGTGCGGGAAGCCCAAACTCCCACAGGTAGTTGCCCACACAACCGCCAATGACCGCCCCGCTGCCGTAATACGGTTGGAGGACAAATTCCGGAACCTGCCATTTGTTGGTAATCAGCGTCACCAGTGATCGGTAGTAATAATCTTCCAGCCGGTTGTCCGAGGCTGAAAAACGGGGCAGTTTATCCAGCATATCCTCCACCTGCTGCTCATGAGCCTCCCGTGCTTGCCGGACAGCTCCCGTGGGATCTTGCAAGATTGCATCAACGGCTTGACCCGTTATACCCGGCGCGCCCATCTCCACAGCAAGGTGATAGGTCACTTCCTTTCCAGCAGGTACCGATACTTTTGTATCCCAGCGGGAACCCAGATCAAACCATTCCAATCCCGGTATATCAGAACCGATGACGATGCTTCCTTCGGGGTTCGACTTGATCAGGCGACTTCCGTTACTGGCAGTTGTGGTCTTATCCGTGGCATTAGGCCGCATAAACTCCCATCGATTCACATAATTCAATCCTCCTTGGATATGGAATTGGATAGGCACCAGGGTGTCCGCTCCGGTTTGATTGCGAAATGTCAGGATCATCAATCCAGCACGCTTTTCATGGGCCAATACAGTGGATGTTTTTACGGCTATGCCGTTGATTTCGCCTTCCCGCTGTACCTCAAATGGGTACCAACGATAGTTAGACGTCGGTACTTTCTCGCCAAATAGGCGGGTTTCCAACAGAAAATCGGAACTGGCAAAGGGCGGTGCAAAAAGCCCGCTGACTGTACCAATATCCCGGTAATGGACCCGGGTGGTAATTTTTCCATTGATGATACCAAAATTCTCCTCGGCCATGATGTTCCGTTCGCCGGCGAGGGCAAACAACTCCAAGGGATGAGACTGTGCATAAAGACGCTGCAAATTCGGCATCGCTGACACCACGAATAGCACCAGGATACATACTAAAAATCGGTTATCAGAAATGTTCATACGTTCGTTATTAAAATTTATGGATGATTGGTCGGTTCTTCCTCCAGTGCTTTTCCTTTGGTTTCCGGTAGGTATTTCCAGACGAAGAAAAACGTTGGGAGCGTAATCAATGCAAGCAACCAAAAAGTAAGCGATTCACCAAGGTGTTCCATGCTGATGGGAAACAACTGGGCGATGATCCAATTGGCGCCGAACAACGAAAATGTGGCCAATGCCATCGCTTGGCCCCTTACTTTGGTGGGAAACATTTCGGCCATCACGATCCAAGGGATGGGTCCCATGGAAAACGCGAAACAGGCAACAAAGCAGGATATCGCGATCAGCAGCCCCGTTTCTGAAAAGGCTGCATCGGTGAAGAAATATCCGATCAGGAACAGTGTGCAACAAATACCGGCATTGCCGATGAACAGCAAGGGCCTACGGCCCAGGGTATCCACCTTCCACATCGCCAATAGGGTAAACAGCACCAATACCACCCCGAACACCAGTTGCCCACCCAGCGAATCCACAAATGAAAACCCTGCACGTTCTAAAATAAGTGGCCCATAATGCAGCACGAGATCGATGCCGCTCAACTGCGAAACGATCGCCAAATAAAGGACGATCAGCGTAGTTCTCCGCATTGGGGTTTTGACTAAATCAGCGAAGGAAGTGACAGATCGTGCTTCATCTGCCAGCATGCGGAAACGGGGACTTTCCGGCACGAAAACGAGCAGCAGCAGGAAAAGCAACGACGGAACCGCTGCCGTGCCTAACATAATCCGCCATATCTCGACACCCGCAAATAGGGATCCCGCCGCATTTGCCTGGCTTGAAAGCAGGTTGCCAATATAATGATTGGATAGGTACGCGATGAGGATTCCGATGGTCAGAGCAAACTGATTGAGTGCTACCATCCGACCGCGGATTTCCATCGGGGCCACCTCTGCAATGTAAAGCGGAGAAACCATCGCGGCGATACCTACGGCTATCCCAGCCATCAGCCGGAAGCAGACGAACAGGAAGAACGTACCCGAAGCGGCGGCCCCTATGGAAGATATCAAAAACAAGATACCTACCCAAACCAACGTGGGCTTCCTGCCCAACCGATCGGACAAATAGCCGGATAGCAGTGCCCCCACCACACTGCCCAATACCACAGAGCTGACCAGCCAGCCCTGGAGGGCCGGTTGGGACGCCAGGTCGAAATACCGGATGAGCGGGCTGAGCGCACCGGAAATAACCGCCGTATCAAAGCCGAATAAAAAGCCGCCCAGGGCCGCTACACATGCCAAAAAAGATACATATATCAACCGTCCCATCAATCCACCTCATATTTGGTTACGGCATCCATATTCAGCGAAATCCCTAAGCCGGGCTTGTCCGGCAATGTGATCACGCCGTTTACCATGCTGATCGGATCATCGACCAATTCGATGCGCAGGGCCGAATCGCACATTTCTGCCGGGAGGAACTCAATCATGGGGCAATTCGGCGTGGCAAAGGCTAGATGGGCCGTGGCCGCGATGCCGATGCCCGATTTCCAACAATGCGGCACAATCAAGCGACCACGATCTTGTGCCATGTGGCATACGCGCGTGGCTTCGGTAAGGCCACCTACCCTGCCCACGTCGGGCTGTGCGACATCCACCCGCCCCCTGTCAAGCAGGTCAATAAATTCAAACCGGGTGTTCTGCCATTCGCCAGCGGCAATCCGCATGGGTGCTTCTTTTGCCAGCAACGCATACCCTTCCAGGTTATCGATTTGCAGAGGCGTTTCCAGAAAATAGATATCCAGATCCTCCCACTTCTGTATGGTACGCAACGCCGAACGGGCATCGTACCACAGGTACTGCACATCCACCATGATCCGCATATCCGGCCCTACGGCGCGGCGGCAGGAGCGGATGATGTCTGTCATGTCTTCATCGCTGCCCCGCAGGCCCGTATGATTATACGGACCGGCTAAGGTACATTCAATCTTAGCCGCCGTGTATCCGTAGTCCTTTGCCCGCTTGATCCAAGCGATCAACGAATCGCCATAAGCCGTTACGGAATCGCCATAGGGTTGCAGCGAGGCGTAGGGGGTGATGATTTCCTTGCTTGCACCGCCCAGTAGTTTGTATACGGGCAACCCCAGCGCTTTGCCCTTGATGTCCCACAATGCCATGTCAATGGCACCCATGGCACAAATCACCGCCCCGCGGCGACCGCTCATGCATGTGTAGGTATATAATTTATCCCAAATGGCCCCCGTATCGAAGGGGTCCATACCAATCAGCAGATCGCGCATGCCCATGGCCATCGAATGACTGCCAGGGGCTTCAATGGCCGCTTTGGCAAGCCACGGTCCGGTATCGGTTTCTCCTACGCCGAAAATGCCCTCGTCTGTATGAACGATGACGACCAAGTCGTCTTGCGACGAGGATGTGGCGTCTTCCTTCAAACCTGGAATCTTCAAAACCTTGCATTCAATATTCGTAATCTTCATTTAAAATAAGTATTCGTTAGTTGCTGTTTTCAAATCTTTGCTTTATACTCGGGCTTGCCTACGATATCCTGGGAAATGCGGTAAACACCACCACCTCGGCTGGACGAAAAATCGTGGCCAGCTGGCGCAAGTGGTGTTTCCCAATACTGGGCAGCGGAAGTCACAAAAATATCCCGGGCATGCGGACCGCCGAATGTTAGCGAGCTGGTTTGCGCAGCAGGGATAATAATAGTTCGTTCAAGCTTTCCATCTGGATCATACCGTGATATACCACCACCAAACCACCGTGCCACCCACAGAAATCCTTCACTGTCCACGGTCATCCCATCCGGTAACCCGTCATTCTTCGTCAGCTGTATGAGTATGCGCCGATTTTTTATTGATCCGGTATGTCCTTCATAGTCATAAGCGTATACGGCCCGTTGGATGCTGTCTACTAGATAGAAAGATCCACAGTCAGGGCTGAACCCCATTCCGTTAGCGAGGTGCAGGCCCTCTTCGACCACCGTGCAGCTGCCATCGGTATCGATGCGGAAAAGAAATCCGGTATCATAAGGTTCTCCTTCACGGAAGGCCTCCTGGCCACCAAAAACACGACCATAGGGATCTGCGGTGATGTCGTTTATATTTACTACGTCGGTCGCTCCGCAACGGTTGCAGATCAATCGAGGAGCGGCGCCCGCTTTCCAATGGAAAAAGCCATCCCGCCCGCTAAATACAAGTCCACCCAATTCGTGCATAACTAACGAGGCGGCATGGTGACCGGCGAGCACCAAACGGGCGGTTCCGTCGTGTTTCCCTTTGCCATAAATGGCCTCGCCGCCACAGTCTGTCCAATACAGTTGCCCACTGTCTGCATCCCATACCGGACCTTCTCCGCAAAGCAGGCTTTGATCCGCAAACAGTTTTACGGCGTATGGGGTTGTCTTTTGATTGTTCATAATGCTAGGTACCTTCAATGTTAAGCCCTATTCCGCCATCCACCCGGTAGGTGTGTCCGGTGGCGAAACTTGCTTTATCACTGGCCAGAAAGGTAATGAAGTTGGCCACTTCCTCCGCTGTTGCGATCCGCTTCAGCAAGTGGATATTCCGTGTTTCTTCAATCACAGCCTCTTGATCTGTAAAACTCTCGATATCCTTTTCCAGCATCGGCGTCCACACTGCACCCGGGCATACGGCCACGCACCGGATTTTAGGAGCGAAATCGATGGCAATCGAACGTGTTAATCCATGAAGGGCTTCCTTGCTTGCAGCATAGGCAGCCACATTTCGCTGGGATACAAACCCTTGTACACTGCCTACGTTGACAATGGCAGGGTGGGATGCTTTTTCCATCAAGGGGATCGCGTATTTGGCGCATAGGTAAACTGCCTTCAAATTGATATCCATTGTGAAATCCCATACATCTTCTCCGGTATTCACCGCATTCCCGTAGGTCTGCACACCCGCATTGTTAACCAACACGTCGATCGTACCAAACTGATCTCCGATTTTGGCAAATGTATTTTTGATCGACGGGTGATTGGCCAGCTCACAGTGGAAAAAGAAGAGTTGATCGGAGAATTCAGCAAGTTCGTCGGCGAGTTTTGCACCGTCCCTGCCCAGCACGGCTACCTTGGCTCCGGCTGCAATCAGCTGCAAAGCGGCCGCTTTTCCGATCCCGGATGTTCCTCCGGTTACAACCGCCGTTTTGCCTGTAAATGATAGGATCATACTATTAATTGAAATTAAATGTCAAGTGGATAAAAAGCCGATGGTGTTCGTAGCGAGAATCCTTAAATGTAGCCGGATGGGCTTGCGGCCCGAGTTCCTTTGCTTCCATAAACTTATCGCCGATACCATTGATGGTATGTAAAAAAGAGAGGTCGCCCTCGGGATATACCATCTTTGCGTTTTCCGGCTTTTGGGGCTCCTGCGGCGTCAGCATCCGCAGGAAGATGTCGTCGCTATGTACATATACGGTAAAATCCGGAGTGCCTTTGCCTTCAATGCGTGCCCAATAGGTATTGGCGTGGTAACCTTTGAATTCCGGATAAACATAACCGGATTCACCCGTCACCGTATTATTGTATGCCTTTTCCCATAGACCGAAGCGGGCACCTTTCATCCGGTTTTTATACACCCGGTATGGACCATTGCCCAACCAGGTCATGCCAGCAACCTGCTGTTCGGGGTAGCTAAATGTGATGCCCGCAAAGTCACTGCTATATGCTGGCTCATATTTCACTACTAAATCCAAAAGTCCATCGCCGTTTATTGTCCACCTGAATCCATCATCCCCTTCGAATTGCGTTTCGATGACCAGATCGTTGGCGTCATAGCGTTGCGTGACCGCTTCAACTTCTTTTTTGTTGTTGACCCATATCGGCCCGTTGGAAAGCGGTATCCGTTGTCCCGCCTTGTCTACTTGTGTAAGTAGTCCATTTTTTTTGCTGAAAGCAAAAGTGACAGCCCCGGTCTGCACCTGCCACGTATCCTGCGTTTCCGCCACCACAGGCCTACTGCCCGACTTTACAGGTATCAATTCATTCGTTTTGTCTGAAGCTGTCTTCAACGGCCAGCTCCACGTATTGATAAGCCGTCCGTGGGGGTCGACGGCATGGATACGGAGGATATCCATGCTTTGCCACCCTGTCGGAAGATCTAATTGCAGCAGTCCTGATTGTCCCGGATGTACGTTGACGGATAAATCCGCGGTTGCATTCACCTGCTCCTGCAGCTTTTTACCCGGCGCGGATACAGTAATCCATTCCGCTGTAAAGCGACAGGCACTGAAATTGGTAAAATGGAACCTGTTTTCCACATGAAAACTACCGTCAAAAGCCGGCGTGATGTAACGCTTTTCAAAATAGATAGGCGACCATACGTCTTTGATGGTGTAAAAACTCCCCTCCTTCTCATTATACGGTCCTACAATGCCATCGGGTGCCTCATTTCCGTATGTATCCAATTGATTATCCCGATCCGTACGTTCCACCGCTTCATCCGCAAACACCCAGAGGAAGCCTCCTGTACAGAGCGGGTCATTCGACATGCGATGCCAGTAATCCTCCAATCCGGCACCATGTCCACCGTCATATAGGCCGTGTAAAAATTCCGTGGGCATAAATAGTTTGCGTCTGCTGTATCCATCGTTGGCCAGGTAATTGTAGCCCATGTAATGGTAGGTATTGAACAAACCGAAGTCCTGCCAAGGATGCAATACCTGCCGTTGCTGGATATCCAGTTTCGCAAAATCGTCGTCTAGGCTGGTGTTCCACCCTCCTTCGTTGCCATTGTCCCACAGGATGATGCTGGGATGATTTACGTCTCTTGCGATCATCTCCGTGAGGAGTTTCTTGCCCACCGTATCATCATAAGGCGGATGTTGCCATCCGGACAGTTCATCCAATACAAAAAGGCCCAGCGAATCACACACCTCCAAAAAATGCTTATCCGGTGGGTAGTGCGACATCCGCACGGCATTCATGTTCATGTCTTTCATCAGGTTTAGCGCTGTAATGCTCAATGCTTTCGACGAAGTCCTTCCGTATTTAGGGTGAAAGGTGTGGCGGTTCACACCTTTCAATTTGACCCTAACCCCATTGATATAAATTCCATCGCTTTCCCGGACTTCGACCGTACGGAAGCCAATCCGTTCTGTGTATACGTGCAGGGGCCTCCCATTTTTATCCAGCAAGCTGAATGTTGCTTGATAAAGGTTAGGGAATTCGGGCGACCAGGTTTCAGGATGATGCAACTGCCCGGTTATCCGTGTGGTCTCTTGCACAGTGCGTGCTTCAAAAACCGCATTTTCTGTCCCTTTATTGGATTGGATACTCACCTGCACCTGATGGACAAGTTCCGGGTTTGCGATATAAACATCGGCATTAAATGTCCCATCAGCACGAGCGTCTATAGCAACCCGCTCAATGTGGGTCTTCGGTTTCACCTCCAAGTACACCGGGCGGAAAATGCCGCCGAATACCCAATAGTCTGCATGTCGTTCCGCTTGGTTCACGCTCTTATTGTCCGAGTGCTTCTTCACCCCCACTTCCAGTTTATTAGACGTTCCATATTTCAGCAGAGATGAAATATCGTAGCTGAACTGATAAAAGGCTCCTTGATGAACCGGGCCGGCCAGTTTTCCGTTGATTTTCACTTCGGCATCGGTCATCACCCCTTCAAATACAATATGGATGACTTTTCCCTGCCAATCGAAAGGGACATCAAAGGTGTGGCGGTAACGACCGGTTTCGTAAAACCGGTCGCCCGAACCATAACCGTAATAATATCCCCCGAATCCCTCCTGTTCCCAGCAGGAGGGTACGGGGATGGTCGTCCATTTTCCGCTATTTCTGCCTTTGGAACAATAAAACTCCCAATCCACCCGGTTATCGGCGCCTGTTCCAGAGAGGTAGACCACCTTATTGGTCCATTGCGCAACCGCCAAAACGGGTAGTACAAGGAGAACGATGGAAAACAACCGCTTCATATTCAAAAATACCACGATGGGCTTAATAACCTGCATTTTGCTTCAAGACCGGTTTAATCAGCAGTTGTTCTTCCGGCAGCGGGAACAGGATATGGGCGTCTCGCACCTGAAGTTCCTGATTTTGTGACTGGTGTGCATGGGGCATAAAGGCATTCATTTCACGCTTCAAGTAATCGATACCCCTGAACCGAAGGTCAAACCAGCGATCGCCTTCCAGTAGGAACTCCTTTTGCCGTTCATTTGCCAGCGCCTCAAACATTTCCGGTTTGGAAAGGCCTTCCGGCAAATCGCCTACGTTAGCTCGTTGTCTCACTTGGTTGACATAGGGATACGCCTGCTCGGTTTTTCCATTTTCATTTAATGCTTCGGCATACATCAGCAATACATCTGCATATCGCAAAATAATGGTATTGGCTCCGGATAGGCTGTTAAATGTTGTATTCGGGTCGATGTATTTAAGTGAGAAAATATTGTTCTCAACAGATCCCAAAATATCGTAGGTTACTTCTTGCAATAATTCACCCCGTTTATCTGCTGGTGCGAATTTTTCAGCGACATAAGGCTCAATCATGTAAATGCCGCTGCCTGCCTGGCCCTGAACATTGGGGTACACAAGACCCTGCGGCGAATTATAAGGCACCGTGGTATTCACAAACGGACTTCCGAAGCCGGAGGCTCTGTCATAGTTTATGCTGAATATAATTTCATTGTTGAAAGGCTGATCCGGATGATACAATACATCGAGGTCAACCAGCGTTTTGCCACTGGTTAGCACTTCGGAAAGTACATTTTCAGCCGCGGGGAAATCGTGCTTCCATAGGTGTACTTTTCCCAGCAGCGTTTTCGCGGCAACTGTTGTTGCCCTTCCGCCGGCCTTCTGATTTTCATCCGTTGAGCGATACGAATCAATATTAGCTGCTTCCTGCAAATCAGCAATGATTAGTGCGAATACCTCTTCCTCACTCGCCCTTGGAATGTCATAGATCTTACTTAAGTCGAGGTATTCGGGATATAAGGGTACGCCGCCGAATACCCGTACCAGATTGAAATAAGCATATGCACGGAGGAACCGTGCTTCGGCGACGATTTTCTGCTGGGCCGTTTGATTAACGTTTGAAGCCTGCAACTTATCAATCAACAGGTTAACCCGCTGAATGGTGGTAAAGTTGCCGGACCAGTAGCTATCGAAAATACCCGTCTGTGCGGTAAAGCCCAATCGATCGAGATCAACATGCGAACCTGACGTTTGAAACCTGGATACATACGCGTTGTCACTCGGTAATTCGCCGATCTGGATGGTGTTTGTAGAAATATCCGTGATGGATTGATAGCAACCGGCCAATGCTGCCCAGAAATCCGATTCGGTGATATATAATTTATCGTACCCCAGGTCTCCCGGATAATTTCGGTCCAGAAATTCCTCGCTGCACGATGAAAGCAGCACGAGACTGCAAGTGATGATATGAAGAATAGAACGTTTCATAACAATGATTTTACATGGTTAAAAGGTTAGGTTAATTCCAAAAGCATAGGTGCGCGACAACGGAGCACCGCCAAAGTCTACGCCAAACTGTGCGGATCCGGCACTGCCGCTGAAGTAATTGGCCTGTGGATTATACCATGGATAATCGGTAAAGGTATAGAGGTTTTGGACGTTGAACGAAAGCCTCAAGTCACTTATAGCCAATCTACTTAGCAGATTTGCGGGCAGGCGGTATCCAATGGTAGCACTTTTTATCCGTACATACGAGGCATCAAAAAAGTGGTAGTCATTTTGCGTCAACCGGTTCCCGGTGTAGTCGAGATTTGCCGCGCCGTACACGGTGCCGGCCTTGTCATAGATCAGCTTTGAAATATTACCTTCCGTTGGCGATATCCAGCTTTGATTTCGAAGCAAAGGCAAGTATTTCATTGCTCCCTGGCTCCCATCAACAATCACGTTGAAATCGAAGTTTTTATAGGTAAACGTGTTGTTAAAACCGAATGTGAAGTCGGGCAATGCACTACCGAGCCGCTGCAGGTCATTGGAATTGATTTCGTTATCACCATCAACGTCTTCTTGGATCGGATCACCTATTTTGGCGTTGCGCGGCCGCGGATACTGTTGTAATTGCTCTTCGGTTTGGAATACGCCGAGTGTTTTATACCCATACAATTGGAACATCTCCTGGCCTTCTAGAATCCATACCACGTCAAACTCCCCGCTTCCCATACGCAACACACCGTCTGTGGTATGTATGGCTGTAGCTTTATTCCATACCTTGTTGAAAATCCAGTTGGTGGTCCATGTAAAATTGGGCTTCCTGATATTGGTAGTGGTCAATGCCAGTTCGATTCCTTTATTCGTCATATCGCCGATGTTGTCCATAATACTGCCGGATATACCATTTTCAGACGGTAAGGGTCGCCAAAGGAGCATGTCCCTGGTGTTTCTTATATAGTAATCGGCCACGAGTCCAACCCGATTATCCAGGATACTGAAGTCCAATCCTACATTGTATTGTTCGTTTGTCTCCCATTTCAGGTTCGGATTCTCAATCGAAGCAGGATATGCGGTCATCGTGATGCCACTCGACCCATCACTCGGTCCAAATAGATATTGGCCACCATAGCTTACTGCACCTTGCCAGAGGTAGTTGCTGATCTGTTCGTTGCCAGAAATGCCATAGCTCAACCTTAGTTTCAGGTCGTCGAAAAACCGTTGCCCCTGCATAAAGGACTCTTCGGAAACACGCCATGCCGCAGAGGCCGCAGGGAAAATCCCGTACCGGCTTCCCGGAGCAAATTTCGAGGAACCATCCCTGCGTAAGGAAGCCATGAAGATGTACTTGTCATCGTAGTCATAATTCACCCTGCCGAAAACCGAGGTAAACGTAGTCTCGGAAAACGCGCCCCCGCCGCCAACGTCGTTTGCACCGAAAATAGAGGGCCTGAAATAATTGTCGAATGCGGGCAGCGGGTCTTCAGCGTTTGCTCCCCGATCGTTTTCCCGTGCATCGGCGCTGGTTCCCCGTTGGCCGGAATATTGTATGCTCGTACCAGCGATAACCGACAGATTATGTAGATCAAACGCCTTCTTGTATTCGGCAAACCCTTCGATGATATACTGACCGGTGAACTGGTTGTATTGGCCTGCTGACATGCTTTCAAAAAAGGGATTGGAAAAATTGGCTTCGCGGCTATGGCCATTGGCAGACAAATACGGACTTTCCATGTACGTGCGCATATTGGTTGTAAACCTCCCCATGAAACTGGCATTCAAGTTGAGTCCGGCGATTGGTTCATAGTTGATAAAGCCTTTTCCAAGTCCCGAGAATTTATGGTAGCGGTCGTCAATTTCCAGCAGGGCCGCCACGGGGTTACCGTAGCCGCCATAGACAACGGGTGTGCCCCAATTTTCGGAATTAACCTGCCCGTAATCGCCATTTTCCATGTAGACCGGTATAATCGGATATTGAACAATCGCATCTTCCAAGATACCGCCGTTTCCATGCGCCGCGCCTCCCAGCTTCGAATTGGTTCTTGTTTTAACGATCGCCGCGCTGTAATTCAAACCCACATTCAGTTTGTTGTTCAGCTTGATATCAAACATTCCGTTTGAAGCGTACTGATCCTCGTTGAGCGTAAGAATGGTGCCCTTGTTACCCATGTAGTTGAATGAAAGGTTATAACGGATCGACTCCGAACTGCCATTTGCCGTAATCTGATGATTCTGGAACAATCCGGTCCGGAAAATCTCGTCCTGCCAGTTGGTATTGGCTACGTTGCTACTAAATACGGGAGCTTCCTGACCCGAGGCTGCATACGCTTTTTTGGCATACTCGATATATTCCGGGCCACTTAAGACCGGGATTTTCTTTTCTACATAATTCAGTCCGACCGTCGAGTTATAGGAGAACTTCGGTTTGCCTTTCCCCGATTTGGTGGTTACGATAATCACGCCATTACCGGCCCTCGAGCCGTATATTGCTCCGGCGGCGGCGTCCTTCAGGATACTGATGCTCTCCACCGACTTCGGATTCAAAAACCTGAAATCCTCGATGGGTACAATCATCCCATCAATGATATATAAAGGTTCGCTTCCCGCATTTATGGAACCATACCCCCGGATCCGGACAACGGGAACATCTCCGGGTCGGCCAGAACTTTGTTCAACGAGGACACCTGAAACATTTCCCGTGAAGGCATCTGCAATGTTTGCAATGGGTTGATCGTTGATTTGTGCCGCCTTAACGGTAGAAACAGACGTGGCTAATTTTTTAACACTTTCGCTTCCGTATCCCACGACCACCACTTCATCCAACGCCGTCGCTGTTCTGAGCGAAACGTTGATAACGGCCCGATTACCGACTTCCGCTTCCTCGGTAGCATACCCTACGTAGGAGAATACCAATATCGCCTGATCATTCGGCACGACGATGTTATACGAGCCATCATTGCTTGTAGATGTGCCCATTGTGGTGCCTTTTACCATGACGTTTACGCCCGACAGGCTTTCCCCCTGCTGGTTCGTGACTTTACCGGAAATTTCCCGATCAATCGTGGCAACGTGTCCATACCCATCTATCGCAGCGGTACAAAGGATCACGATGAGCATCCAGGTCCACCAACCTGTGTTCCAAAATGTGCCGCTTGAGCACGTACCGGAACTAATTGTTTTAGGTCTTTTCGTTTTCATAATTCATATATGTAAATAACTGATAATTTGGTTAGTGCAATATTAGAGCGAATTGCTGCGGAAAAAAAAATCGAAGTTTGCAGCTTTTGATACTATATTTCCCTTCAGGCGTAACCTGCTTAATATTGGCACATTTGGCTATTTAGGCTTCATTCTTGGTGGTAATAGGGTTTATAATGGTCTATAAACATACACAATTCGTTTCTAAGTTTGCCATGTTTAATACTATGTTAGCCTTCGAAGGTGGCATTAGTGGGATTTGCAAATAATATTACCGATATTCGAATAGCGTAAAAACCTTTAGTATGTTACCGGTATACCGAAAAATCACCTATTCACAGCTATTCTCTTTCTCCACGGTACTGGAAAGCCCTCCGGAGTTTGACACGGCCTGGCACCACCATCCCGAATATGAGCTTATTCTCATCACGGGGAGCATCGGCACGCGGTTTATGGGCGATAGCATCCAAAAGTTCAACGAGACCGAACTGGTGTTGGTGGGACCCAATCTTCCCCATTGCTGGAAGGAAGACCTCGGCAACAAGAACCCGCAGGCGAAAGCATATGTTATCCACTTTTCTGCAGATTTCCTGGGAAAGGACTTTTTTAACATCCCTGAGGGCCGGCACATTAAGCAACTGCTGGAACAATCGCAACTCGGTATACGGTTTTCACCTGAAATCGAACAGCTTGCTGTATGGAAAATTTCGCAAATATTCGAAACAACCGATTTTGACCGTATCTTGAATTTGCTGGGCCTGTTGAATCTTCTTGCCAAGTCGGATAAGTTCGAACAAATATCCAGTCCCGGTTTCACGAGTTCATTCATCGAAAACCAATCAGACCGGATCAATAAGGTGTTTGAATACACCCTGGAAAATTTCAAGAAGCCCGTTGATCTGGATACGGTGGCCGAATTGGCGCATATGAGCAAAACAGCCTTCTGCCGCTTTTTCAGAAAGAGTACCGGAAAAACCTATTTTGACTTCTTGAAAGAAATACGCTTAGGCCATGCCTGTAAATTATTACAGGAAAGCGACTTGAGTGTACATCAGGTTGGCTACCACTGCGGCTATGAAAGCATGTCAAACTTCAACAAACAATTCAAGGAAATATTCGCTACCACTCCGCTTAAATATCGACAAAGTCTGCTGCATCAAGGCACAGAGATGTACAAACTAAATTAATTCAAGGTCGTTTAATCGTCCGAAATGTTTATGATTAAGTGATGCACAAGGTATGGTGAGGTAGATCGCAGTAGATGCAATAAAGAGATCCGCTATTGCAATCTGTTTTCTGGACGCCTTCAATTGATTATTTAGCCTCACAGCTGTTTCTACTACCATTGAATCGATAGGAATCACGGGTATCTCGTTTAGAAGTTGTTTCCAAAACAACAGCTGTTCGTTTTTAGCCCCCGAATAAATTTCAAATTCCGTAATTGCGGATATGACAAATCCGTCATACAGATCCGACAATTCATATAATCGGGTTTTGGCCTTGTCTTTCTTTCGAAAATAATCAATGAGAATCGAGGTATCCAATAACACTAGGGTGTTCGCCATTGATTGATGGATTTTCGGATTTCGGCTATCGCCATAAGCTGATCCTTTTCAAAGATAGGTCCCTTAAGCAATAATTCTTTAAGTGGCTTATTTCTGGTAGTCGCTGGTTTTATTGTTTTTTTGTCCAACTCCTTTTTCAGGATAGCCAATTGACTATCTGGCAGCCCTTTAATTGCCGCCAACAACTCGTTAAACCCTATTTTAACGTTTAACTCCATACGGACAAACTTACATGTTTTGTCTTGAATATACAACAGCGGCTTCCTAATTTGAGACTGAAAAGAAATTTGACAAATTACACCCATTCCATCACCTTATCTCCCGCTATCGGATAAATACGCGCATTACGTACAGGCTGAACAAGGTGTAGTCCGGTCAATGAACCGAAAGCCGGTAACAACAACGTTTGCTCCCGGTAGTAAAAACAGGGCAAACGGTACGTTTGTCTTCCCTTTGCGGGAATAAGACAGCCTGGATGTACATGGCCCGCGATGTTAAGCCGTCCGGAACATCCATTCCCTTCGGGATGATGTGTGCAATGAATATGCGGCGCAATGGAATAAGACGGTACGACATCAACCGTTGCCTTTTCCAATAAATCGCTTGGCAGGATATCGTGGTTGCCACGCGTAAGAATAAATCGTATGGAAGGATTGACTGCCCTGAACCGCTCGAATACCAGCCATTCGCTATTCAGATCACTGTGAAACAGATCGCCCAGAAAAATCACGGTTTCGACGCGATGGTTGTCCAATAATGACTGCAAGCGTCCCCTATCTTTGTCGACCGGTAGTACCGGCATAAAGATCCCGGCTTTACGGAAATGGGCTCCTTTTCCCAAATGCCAGTCGGCCACCACTAGCGTATTATATTCGGGAAGCAACAGCGCTCTTTCGGGCAGTAAGGTGAGTCGTGTACCCATCAGTTGAATCGCTTTTCCCATACCGCTATGCCTCTAATTGAGTTTTCAATTTCTCTAACCGAGCCTGCCAATCTTCGTTGCTGTACCGCTCGCGGAAAGACTCAGCAAACACCGGAAAGGCAAATGGGGTAAGCTGTTCCGGCCGTTGTACCACAATGCGGTGTGTGCTGATCCGCTCAAATGCTTTATGCATACGCGATGCCTCCAATTGGAAATCATATACTTCGTCGTAAGCCTGCCGGAGCAGCAGGTTATTGGAGTCATATTCTTCAAATACCGAAAAAAACAAGCCTGAGTTGGCCTGCAAATGTTTCGTCTTCATCGGTTTGCCCGGATAGCCTTGGAATACCAGGCCCGCGATTCCGGCGATGTCTCTGAACTTGCGACGCGCCATTTCCCGGATATTGATGCCGCTGCGGATGTCGTCGAATAGCTTTTCCGTAGCGAACAATCCCATCTGCAACGCTTCATCCAACGGCAGCGGATCATCACAAAGCAGCTCGAACCCATATTCGTTACTAGCAATACTGAACGTAGCTTTCCGGATACTGCTCAGCCGGTAAGCCACCACTGCGGCCATGCCCTCATGCACCAGCTTTCCTTCAAACGGGTAGACAAACAGGTGATAGCCATGGCGGGTGCGGATGTATTCCACCAACAGCTCGTACTCTCCCGGTAGGGTCGACACCCGGCGCTGTTCGGAAAAAAGCGGCTCCAGAAATCGTAGTTCCATCGGAAGGTTACGGCCTTTCCTGTGAATCTCGGTAAACGTATGCCGGAGCGCCGCCCCAAAATTATCGGATATGGGAAACCTGCCTCCCATCCACGATGGAACAGCACCTTTTTTGCCGGCTGTCGGTCGAACAATGGCCTGAATGTCCTTTACCCGCACAAGTTCAAGCAGTCGCCCCGAAAACCAGAATGTATCGCCGGGTTGAAGCCGCGAGATAAACCATTCCTCGATGGTCCCCAGGTATTTACCGCTCAGGAATTTTACGCGCATCATCGCATCCGACACGATGGCGCCGATGCTTAGCCGGTGTCGCATCGCTACGCGTTTGCTGGCAACCTGGTATAGACCATTAACCACCACCACTTTATGAAATTCTTCGTAGGTATCCAGCGTACGGCCTCCTTGGGTCACCATGAGCAGACATTCGTCAAATTCTTCGCGGCTTATCGAAGCATAGCAATGTGTGCGTTTGATCTCCGCATACAATTCATCCGCACGAAAGCCATCGGATACCGCCAACGTGACCATGTATTGCAACAGTACATCAAACGACCGGACATAGGGTAGCCGTTGCTCCAACAACTGATGATGTACCGCATATCGGATGGCTGCCCCCTCCATGATCTCCAGCGAATGTGTGGGAAGGAAATAGATCTTACTCGTTTCGCCAGGCCGATGGCCGCTTCTTCCAGCACGCTGCACAAAGCGCGCCACGCCTTTTGGCGATCCAATCTGGATCACGCAGTCTACGGGCCGGAAGTCGACACCCAAATCCAGGCTGCTCGTGCACACGACAGCTTTCAGTATACCCTGGTGCAAGGCATCTTCCACCCACAGACGCAATTCGTCGCTCAAGGAGCCGTGATGGATGGCCAGTGCACCCGCAAGCTGCGGGGCCGCATCCAGCAGCCGGTGATACCAAATCTCTGCCTGCGAGCGGGTATTGGTAAACAGGAGGGTCGACTGATGGGCATCAATGATAGGCAGTACTTTTTCGATCATGCTGGTGCCGAGGTGACCCGCCCACGGAAAGCGCTCCAATACGTCAGGAAGCAACGTTTCCATGTGGATATCCTTTTTCAGGTCTGCACGCACCAGGGTACCCTTACCTTCTCCGCCAAGTAAGATTTCCTTTGCCTGTTTGAGGTTGCCAATCGTAGCAGAAATCCCCCACACTTGAAGATGCGGACAGATGGTACGGAGACGGCTAAGCGCCAATTCCACCAGCACTCCCCGTTTGCTACCCATCAATTCGTGCCATTCGTCGATGACTACAAATTCCAGCCCGCTGAAATAATCGTGATAGCCCTTGGAAGCCATTAGCAGATGAACGCTTTCCGGTGTGGTAATAAGGGCTTCGGGTGCCGCAGTCCGTTGCCGCTGCCGTTCGGCGGTATTCGTATCTCCGGTGCGTAAGCCGATGCGGTAATCAAGTTCCAAATCATCGCTTACCGTGCGGGTGGCTTGCAGGATTTCGGCAGAGAGGGCACGCAACGGTGTAATCCACAGACAGTGTACGCCCTTTTTCTTACGCTGACGGCGGTAATAACGCTGCAGTACGCCAAACCAAATAGCAAAGGTTTTTCCGTATCCCGTAGGCGCGTTGAGCAGTCCCGATCTGCCTTTGGCTATAGCCGACCATGCTTCCTGCTGGAAACGGTGGGGCCGCCATCCCTTATTAAAAAACCAAGCTTCGGCAAATGTGTTCAATGGTATGGAGTCCTCTTTTGCAAAGTTACGGTTTTTATGAATTCTTCATTTAGTTACCGCAGCAATCAACTGCAGCAAATCCGCTTTGGTATTGGCGGCCTCGGCCGATTTGTCCCGTCGCCAGCGCAGAATACGCGGAAAACGAAGTGCCACGCCCGATTTATGCCGACTACTTTGTTGAATGCCCTCAAAGGCAATCTCAAAAACATGATGGGGTGTCACACTGCGCACGGGGCCAAAGCGTTCCAGGGTATTCCGCTTGATCCAAGTATCCAGCTCCGCAATTTCCTTATCGGTAAGGCCGGAATAGGCTTTCGCAAACGGCACAAGCGAGCCGTCTTCATCCCACACGGCAAACGTATAATCGGTGTACAGGTTTGCCCGACGCCCATGACCACTCTGGGCGTAGATCAATACACCGTCGGCCGTCAGCGGATCGGTTTTCCACTTCCACCAATGTCCTCGCCTGCGACCGCTGCCATACGCACTGTCCTTGCGCTTAAGCATTACCCCTTCGCAATGGAAATCCCGCGCCTGCTGGCGGAAAACCGCAACCTCACCCCAGTGGTTGAACGGCATCACTTCCGAAAGCAACAACGCAGGAGGCAGCGTAGGTGAGGATAACAGCGTTTCCAACAGGTTACGCCGATAGTGCATGGGCATATCCCGGATATCTTCGCCCTTCCATTCCAGCAGGTCATAACACACCATCACCAACGGCGCCTCCCGAAGCGATTTTTGCGACAGGTTCTTTCTTCCAATACGTGTTTGCATCACCTGAAAGGTCAATGGACGCCCATCTTGCCAAGGGATAATCTCCCCATCGATGACGGTACCGTCTGGCAACGCATTTGCCAATGGTCCAAATTCCGGAAATTTATCGGTGAGCAGGTCTTCTCCTCTACTCCATACGAAAAGTTGGCTACTACGTACGATGATCTGTCCACGTATGCCGTCTAATTTTTTTTCGATATACCAATCCTCGATCGCGCCAAGCGACGCTATGGGAGCATCCAATTGGTAGGCGAGGTAAAAAGGATAGGGTTGAAAAACACGGTCGCTCTGCACCGATTCAGAAAACAACGACGCCATAGTCTCTGCTGCCGGAATCCATTTGCCCATCAATCGGTGCGCTACCGCAGCCTCATCCATTCCCAAATGGATGGAAAGTGCTTTGATAACCAACTGGCGGGACACACCCATACGGAAATTTCCGGTAATAAGCTTCGTGAATACAAAGCGTTCATCCGGGTTGAGATGTCGCCAATAGCCCGTAATAACTTCCTTTTTTTGTTCATCCGTTTGTTCGGGCAGCCTAGCGAGCTCATCGATCACTTCCGGCAACTGGTAATCGCTTCTAGAAGGTGAATCCGAAGGAAGCACCCGTGCAATGGCCTCGGCCAGGTCGCCCACAATGTGATAGGACTCTTCGAACAGCCAATCCGGTATTCCGGCTGCCGTGGCGGCCCACTCCTTGAGATCCGAAGTCTTCACCGGGCGCCTCGGACGATTACCGATCAGCAGCGCAATGGCGTACAAGCTATTCCGATCATCGCTTTCAGACAAGTAACGGACGATAGCCGCTACTTTTTCGTTCGTCTTTGTCGTTTGGTCGATAGCGGTGAATAACTCGGTAAACCTTCTCATAGGTCGGCCTCCGTTGCTTCGCCCCCGTGCAGGTGCACTTCATGTGCCTGAATTTTCTTTTGTTCGCGCAACCATCGGGCAAACGGTCCTTCATAACCATGTGTTACGTATACCGTTTCGGCCTCCGTGGCTGCTACCGCCCGGTTCAGCTGGTCCCAGTCGCAATGGTCGGATAATACAAAGCCACGGTCGACACCTCTGCGCCTACGAGCACCCCGAAGCTGCATCCAACCGCTGCATACCGCAATCCGATAAGGTGATAATTTTTTCAACCACGGCGAACCAAGCGCGGAGGGAGGAGCCACAATGATTGCACCTTTGAGGGCAGTGCGATCGGTTTCGGCCGTAATGCGTTCGCCGACGAACCGATAGCCGACCTCTCCCAGCGCAGCATTAACGTTGGCTACCGCACCGTGCAGAAAAACTGAACGGCTTCCCGGCTGCAACTGTCGAAGAATGCTCTGCGACTTGCCCAACGCATAAGCCAGTAATACGGTATTGACCCCTTCTGCAGCATTCAGATGACACCAACTGTTGATATCCTGGAATACGAGATCCGGTTCCGGGAACTGATAAACCGGCAAACCGAATGTCGATTCAGTGACGAAATGGTGACAGCGTATCGGCTCATAGGGTACACTCAAACCATCGTACGAGAGCTTATAGTCACCGGAAACCGCCCAAATTTCCCCCTCATATTCCAACCTTACTTGGGCCGAACCAATGATATGTCCCGCAGGGTGCAAACTGATTCGTACACCATTTACTGTAATCACTTCCCCGTATTCCACTTCCTGGATTGCAATCGCTGCGCCTAACCTCAACCGCAAGATAGGAGCAGTATGCACATGGCAGAGGTACCGCCCCATCCCCCACCGGGCATGGTCGCTATGACCGTGGGTCACTACGGCCTTCTCCACCGGCTCCCACGGATCGATATATAGATCGGCTTGCGGACAGTACACGCCGCGTTCGGTAAATTTCAACATCGTTCCCTCTTAAACAAAAAACGCTCATCTTGGTTTCCGTATTTTATTGTTATGTTTGAATCATGGAAAATGTTTTTTACGAGGGGCAGATCATTTGGGCACAGATAGACGCCAATCGGCATCTTCGGCATTCAGCTTATGCCGACTTGTGTGCACAGGCGAGAAGCAATATGTTGAAGGAAATGGGCCTGTCGCTCGACAAAATAGCGGAAATGAATATCGGGCCGGTACTTTTCCGTGAAGAACTGGTCTACCTCCGGGAAATCCATCTCAACGATTTGGTAAAAGTGACCGTTGTAATGAGCCAGTATAACATCGCAAATTCACGCTTTTCTTTTCGGCATGAAGTATATCGGGCGGACGGCACCAAATGTGCCGTCGTAACGGTGGATGGTGCATGGATGGACATCGTGAAACGCAAGCTAACCGTATTGCCGGCTGAGTGGCAATCCATCGTTTCCCATCTACCCAAAAGTGAAGATTTTCAGGAAATATCGACCTAATCGCCGCTGCCGGCCGAATGGTAACGACAAAGCCCGCGGATTTAAGAATCCGCGGGCCTTTTTTAGATAATCAACCTAATCCTATGAACGTTATTTTACTTCTATCAACCGCGAAGCCACCTTTGCTTCTTCCTTCTTCGTGATGTCTACTTTCAACACACCATCTTGATAGTTCGCATCGATTTTGCCATGGTCAATGCTGTCTGGCAACGTAAAAGAACGGGTAAACGACGTGTAGCTGTATTCCCGTTTGCTATACTTTTTACCTTCGTCCGTACTTTCAACCTTCTTCTCTGCGGAAATGGTTAATACATCGCCGTCTACATTGATTTTGAAATCCCCTTTCTCTAATCCCGGAGCAGCGAGCTCGATGTGATACGCATCGCTCGTTTCGGCAACGTTCACTGCAGGAACACGGGAAATAAAGCGATCAGACAAAAACGAATCGTTAAAAATGGGGTTGAAGAAATCATTTACCCAGTTATCTACCCCTCTGTTTTTGTTTCCAGAAAATTTTACAAGTGTCATTTTATAATCCTCCTATAATTTTTTATTAAATCGTTGATAGGTGGTTTTCAAATTATATACCAACGGGAGAAAAATTTGTTTTAATGACTTTTTGACATGAATACTTGTTGACTAGATGACTTTTTGTCTTACACTGTTTGAAGTATTGACAATTACATCTCTTTCGGATGACGATTCCAGCTTAAGGTTACCGCGGCCTTGGCGCGATCGCCTCCAAAAGGAGGCTGGTTTTTACAGATGGTCACCTCGATTTCGTCTACAAACGGAAATTCCTCCTGTACCCGTGTGAGCATCGTTTCGGCGACGGTTTCCAGCAGTTTCCGGGCTACCTGCATTTCAGTTTTCGCGATGTTGTATAAGGTTTCATAATTTACGGTACGATTGAGTTCATCGCCACCCGTCTCTCGTCTGAGAAATCCCGTCCGGACCGCTACCGTAAATTCGTTACCAAGCACCTGTTCTTCTGGATAATAGCCATGAAATGCATAAAATCGCAGATCGGTGAGTGCTACATATTGGCGGGTCGTTTCCATTGGGCAAACCTACAGGAAATTAGCTGTCTTTGCAACTGCGTAGCCGACGGCGTTATTCAAACCAAATTGAAAGCCTGTGCGAATTTAATGATGTCGTACTGAGATTTGGCACCCAATTTCCGCTTGATGTTACGCCGATGTGTATGCAGCGTCTTTTCAGAGATAAATACCCTACTGCTTGTTTCGACGGCGGTTTCTCCGGAGGCAATGTATTGCAACAACTCCCTTTCGCGCGTTGTCAGCGATGCATAACGCTGGTAGTTATCCTTAAGCAGCAAGTTTTCCTCCATGAGTCGTTCGGCCTTCTCGGCCAGGTGGTGGTTCGGGTCCAATTGCAGCGCAAAGGTGAGCGAAAGCAGCGGTTTTCCTTTTTCATCATAAATAAACGGTCTTGCCGCACTCAGGTACCACTCAAAACCCCGTTCTTCACCGGTGGCTACCTGTTGAAAAAAAGAAAACCATTTGGTGTTCTTATCCGCTTTTAGCAATTCCATAAATTTCGGAAGGTAAAATGCTACGTCATTTGAATTGAAGAACTTGGTAAAATACCCCTGTCCCAATTGCCTCACTTCTTCCAACGTAGCCCCCAACATCTTCAGTCCATTCGACGATAAATATACCACCGAAAAATCCCTTACATCATGGACGATGAAAACAGGTAGTTCATCCGCAATCGCTTCAAATGCAGTTAGTTTTTGTGTGATGTTGCGACGTATCAAATCGCTACAATCAAAATCAGCAGGTATAAAGTGATTCATTAATTAATTAGTGGTAGATGTCCGATCGCAAAAATACAAAAAATACTCAAAAGTAACCCTATTATACAATGTGCACCGACAGACAATGCAGTGGACGACCAAGGTATATACTAAACGATGTTAAACGCTTGTGCAAATTTGATGATATCATACTGGGTTTTAGCTCCCAATTTCCGTTTGATATTGCGCCGGTGTGTATTAATGGTCTTTTCGGAGATAAATGTCCGGCTGCTGGTCTCGCCGGCGGTTTCACCAGCGGCAATGTATCGTAGCAATTCCTTTTCGCGCTTGGTTAGCGAAGCGAAACGTTGGTAGTTATCCTTAAGCATCAAATTCTCCTCCATGAGCCGTTCTGCTTTTTCGGCCAGATGATGATTCGGATCCAACGGTAGCGCGAAAGTCAATGACAGCAACGGATCGCCCGCTTCGTCATACGCAAATATCCGTGACGCACTCAAATACCATTCAAACACCTTATTTTCTCCGGTGGTCACCTGCTGGAAAAAAGAAAACCAACGGGAAGACGACATCGTGCCTAACAACGCCTCTTTAGATTTGGGCAGGTAAAACGACACATCATCGGCATTGAAGAATTTCGTATGATAGGCTAACCCCAGTTGGCGTATTTCTTCCAATGTAATACCCAGCAGTTCAAGCCCTTTGAACGACATGTAAGCAACAGACATTTTACGTAAATCGAGAACGATGTACACGGGCAATTCATCGGCAATCGTTTCAAAAGCGGTTAGTTTCTGTATGATTTCCTGGCGTATCGAATCGCTACAATCAAAATCAGCTGGTAGAATGTGATTCATTCGGTTTTTGTTTGTTTAGATATATGGGCAATAATAATAAAAAAATACTCACTTCTGAGTATTCTTTGCATAAATCTTACTTCCTACATTTGTGATAAACTTAAAACATCCCGACAGTTCCTTACTGATTTTACCGCCGCATACCTCCGCCTTGCAAGTGGGCAAAGACTGCTGGATATGCGTCTGCCTGGAAGCGCACGAGGGTTATATTAATTGGAGATGCTATACTTCAAGAAAAAAAGCAGTCAATTATAATGCGTATTTCAAGGAAAGAGCGGTGAAATAAGCCAACGGAAAGGAAACTATTAAGGAATATCAGAAAATCAGCGGTATATTTAACCGCATGAAGATGAAAGCAAACATCGTTCGTTTCAAACAGCCGATCAACATCATCCAGATTTTCCGCAATATTCATATATATGGAAAAGAAGAGAAATCGCATGCAGACCGGGCAGCGAGGCTGCGATGGAAAGAAATCTCCTCACAAACAGGCTACGTACGGAACGGACAGCTCTTCCTTCCTGAGTCCATCGTTGGCTACAACGATTTCAATAGCTGTGATCTGATCATCCTAGAAGACGAGAACAACGGGCGCGCTGCTGCTACAAACCGCTGCTTCCACCAAGGCAGACGGAATAGGCTCGACATCTTTGAAATCAAATATGGCTCAGTACTCGAACTTCACCTCCGATACGATCTCTTCGAGGTAGGCCTGCCAAAAAGAAACGACTTTAAACTGTGCGAATTGAAGACGGGTGAACCCGCTGAAATCAAAATCAACGGCAAACTTGACCATACGCTTACCGCTGGTATGGCAAGGACCTTCAAGGAACAGCATTACATTTTTGAATACCTGGGTAACTTCAACCAGTGCCAATTGCTGCGAGAACCTTACCCGTCCGTCATCAAAACAGTTCCTTCACACCGAAAAACCATCGATCTGATCAAACCGCTTTGGTGAGTTACCGTTCATATAAATAACCGGAATTATTTACTATAATTGTACGGCGAAAGGATGACATGAACCCATATTACGCTGGCACCCGCGACATTCATTTGCTAGTCACCGGAATGGATATCAAAGGCATCAATGCATTCGGCTGAAAGCTCTATTAGTAAGTCTAACACTAAAATGATCAATATGAATATCAAATCGTTTATTTCCGCTGGGGTGGTCACATTGTTGGCAATTCCGGCCCTGGCACAACAGAACAAAATGAAACCCGAAGAAACAGAAGTTTGGGAACCGGAACCACGAATGGTTACGACATCCCCCGATAAAGCACCTTCCGATGCTATCGTACTGTTTGATGGTACATCGCTCGACCAATGGGTAAGTGAAAATGATGGTTCCTCTCCTGTCGAATGGGAAGTGGCCGACGGTGCTTTTACCGTTGTAAAAGGTAAGGGAGGGATACGTACCAAGCAGGAATTTTCGGACTATCAACTGCACGTAGAATGGAAAAGTCCCACGGAGATCGTCGGCGAAGGACAAGGCAGGGGTAATAGCGGTATTTTCATGCAGGGATTGTACGAAGTACAGGTGCTGGATAGCTACAACAACCGCACCTATTCCAATGGCCAGGCAGCCAGTCTTTATAAACAACGTATTCCTTTGGTAAACGCTACAAAAGCTCCGGGCGAGTGGCAAACCTATGATATCATCTGGACGGCACCGCGCTTCAATGCAGATGGCATCCTGATCAGCAAAGCCAGGGTGACTATTTTGCACAATGGCGTATTGGTGCAGAACAATGTGGAATTGGATGGCCCCACAGAGTACATCGGCATTCCGAAATACAAAGCCCATGGTCCCGGGCCCATCGCCCTGCAAGACCACGGAAATCCGGTAAGTTTCCGAAACATCTGGATTAGACCTTTGTAATTAATGGTTAATGGTCAATGGTTAATTGTAGAAAGGCCGGAAAGCATTGAGCTTTCCGGCCTTTCTACCATAATTGACAATTAACAATTAAAAATTAAAAATTGACCATTGTCTTTTCGTAACTTTCGTTGTGCACACTCGCTACAGCACGTCCGGATGGATCGTTTACATTCTGGAACGAAGCATCCCATGCCAAAGCTTCCGGGGTGCTGCACGCTACCGACTTAACAGATGGCACCGTAAGTGCGGCTGTAGTAGAAGGAAAATGTTCCGTAAATATCGAGCGATACAAGTATTCTTCTTTATTCTGAGGTGGGTTTACCGGAAAACGCTCCGCAGCGGCGGCAAGTTCGGCATCGCTTACGCGCAATGCTGCCTGCTCCTTCAACGTGTCAATCCAACTGTAGCCCACACCGTCTGAAAACTGCTCTTTCTGGCGCCAAGCGATACTTTCTGGCAAATAATCTTCAAACGCTTTACGTACTACCCACTTCTCCATCCGACCTTCCCGGATCATCTTATCTTCGGGGTTTAACCGCATAGCGACGTCGATGAATTCTTTATCCAAAAACGGAACGCGGCCCTCTACACCCCAAGCAGCCAGCGATTTATTAGCGCGCAAACAGTCATACAGATACAACTTGCCTAGCTTGCGCACCGTTTCCTCGTGAAATTCCTTTGCGTTCGGTGCCTTGTGGAAATAAAGATATCCGCCGAATAATTCGTCGGAACCCTCACCGGAAAGAACCATTTTGATGCCCATCGATTTAATGACACGGGCAAGAAGGTACATCGGCGTAGAAGCGCGGATCGTGGTCACATCATAAGTCTCCAGGTGATAGATAACATCCCGGATGGCATCGAGCCCTTCTTGAATGGTAAAATTAATCTCGTGATGAATCGTACCGATATGATCAGCAGCCTTTTTCGCAGCGATCAGATCCGGCGACCCTTTCAGCCCCACGGCAAACGAATGTAACCGCGGATACCATGCCTTTTCCTGATCATTGGATTCGATACGACGAGAGGCGAATTTCTTCGTGACTGCAGCGATGACCGACGAGTCCAATCCTCCCGAAAGCAACACGCCGTAAGGAACATCCGACATGAGCTGCCGATGCACCGCATCTTCCAATGCTTTGCGCAAGACCGCTATATCGGTGACGTTATCTTTTACATGTTCATATTGCTCCCAATCTCTTGTATACCACTTACGAGGCGTAGAGCCTTCCTTACTATATAGATAATGTCCCGGAGGAAAGGTTTCGATCCGGCTGCAATATCCTTCCAGCGCTTTCAATTCAGAAGCTACGAAAAACGTTCCTTGATCATCCCAACCCATATACAAGGGAATGATCCCGATGTGATCCCGGGCAATCAGGTAAGCATCCCGCTCAGCGTCATACAGTGCAAATGCAAAGATACCATTCAGATCTTCAATAAAACCTGGACCTTTTTGTTCGTATAATGCCAGAATCACTTCGCTGTCGCATTGTGTGGAAAACGCATAATTGGACAATTCGTTTCTCAATTGCTGGTGATTATAAATCTCCCCGTTTACAGCCAGCACGATATTTCGATTCGGGCTGTACAACGGCTGCTGGCCAGATTTTGGATCAACAATTGCTAAACGTTCATGCGCTAATATCGCTCTCTCCGAGCTATATATCCCCGACCAATCCGGTCCGCGATGACGAATTTTTTTCGACATCTTCAACACCTGGGGGCGCAATTCTTCCGACTTTGTTTTCAAGTCAAAAGCACCAATGATTCCACACATAAATTAAACAGTTAATGTTCGTTATAACTATAAGAATGCAAAGTAACGAATAAAATATTGATATTCGCAACAATATATATGATTCTCAATCATTTTTTCAATAAAATTGCTTTTTTTAAGAAATTGTATCAATAAAAGCAAAAATACACTGTCACAATTCCAATATACAGACCGCCAACGACGATCTCTTTGGAGATGGCGTTTTTGGACCGGTCTGGCGGAAAGCCTATTTTTGCCGCCGCAAACTTACGGATTGGCACGTTTCGTGTGCTATAATACGACAATTTAAATGCACATACGGGTTTATTCAACTATTTCATTAAATTTGGATGCAATCAACAAAAAGTGCATCTACAAGCATATTAAAAGAACGTGAAGAAACGAATCGCTATAGTTGCGTCTGGCTCGGGGTCAAACGCTCAAAAGATCATGGAATACTTCAAATATCACGATCAGATTGAAGTGGCGCTTGTATTAAGTAATAATCCGGATGCATACGTGTTACAACGTGCTGACAATTTTGAAGTTCCCACCCATGTATTTGATCGACATGATTTTTACGAGACCGATGAGATTATCAAGCTACTGGAAAAACTTGAAATAGACTTAATTGTGCTAGCTGGTTTTCTTTGGTTGGTCCCTGCAAATCTGTTGCAGAAATTCCCCAACAAAATCGTCAATATTCACCCTGCCTTATTGCCTGCCTACGGAGGCAAAGGAATGTACGGAGATCGGGTGCATCGGGCGATACTAGCCGCAAAAGACGAAGAATCCGGCATTACAATTCATTTTGCCAACGAACACTTTGACGAGGGTGAAATCATCTATCAGGCGCGGTTCAGGATCGACCCCGACGACACACTGGAAATCATCAAATTCAAGGGGCAGCAATTGGAGCACTTGCACTATCCAAAAATAATTGAGAATCTGCTCAAGAAAATGTGAAGGTACCGCAATTTTATCTAAGTTTGCGGCTCATAAACTAAATAGCTGATAGCGAATGAGCCATCCCGTAAAAATTAAAAATGCGTTGGTTTCCGTTTATTATAAAGACGGCCTTGCTCCATTAATCGATTTATTAAATAAACAGGGTGTTACTTTCTACTCCACGGGCGGTACTGAGTCGTTTATCCGTGAGCTGGGACACGATGTCGTTCCCGTAGAAGATCTTACCGGTTATCCATCTATTCTTGGCGGCCGCGTAAAAACCCTGCATCCCAAGGTGTTCGGTGGCATCCTATCGCGCCGGCCTCTTGAATCTGACAGGCAGCAATTGGAAGAATATGAGATACCGGAGATCGACCTGGTCATTGTAGACCTTTATCCTTTTGAGGAAACAGTTGCTTCCGGTGCTTCGGAACAAGAGATTATCGAAAAAATCGATATCGGTGGGATATCGTTGATACGCGCAGCTGCCAAAAATTACAACGATGTGGTTATCGTCGCCTCGAAAGACGACTACAGTCGGCTGGCTGATGTGCTCACTGAAAACGAAGGCTATACATTTCTGGAACACCGCCGCGACTTTGCTAAACGAGCGTTCAACGTATCCTCGCATTACGATTCAGCCATATTTAATTACTTCAACCGGCAAGAGCCGCTACAGGTATTCAAACAAAGCGAGCAACACGCACAGGTATTGCGATACGGTGAAAACCCACATCAAAACGGCGTTTTTTACGGCAATCTGGAAGCATTGTTCGACAAACTGAATGGCAAGGAGCTTTCCTATAATAATCTCGTTGACGTGGACGCCGCAGTAGCACTGATCGACGAGTTCGAAGATCCTACATTTGCGATCCTCAAACATACCAACGCTTGTGGCATTGCTACGCGCAGCGATTTATTAACGGCGTGGATAGACGCGCTCGCCTGCGACCCTGTTTCCGCTTTCGGCGGAGTGCTCATCTGCAATGGGCAAATCGATGACGCTACAGCAGCTGAAATTAACAAGCTTTTCTTTGAGGTGCTTATCGCTCCGGATTATACCGAGGAAGCATTGCGCTTGCTGACATCCAAGAAAAACCGCATTCTGCTTCAACGAAAGCACGTTAGCTTGCCAACCAAACAGTTCAAAACATTGTTGAATGGCGTAATCGAGCAGGATAAAGATGCCGTGATTGAGGGGCCCGAGGTGATGAGCCCGGTGACCGACAAACAGCCCACTGAACGGGAATTGGACGATTTGTTTTTTGCGAATAAAATTGTAAAGCATACGAAATCCAACGCCATTGTATTGGCTAAAGACGGCCAGTTATCCGCCAGCGGTGTTGGCCAGACTTCACGGGTGGATGCCCTGAAACAGGCCATCGAAAAGGCAAAAACCTTTGGCTTTAACCTGCATGGAGCCGTCATGGCATCGGACGCCTTTTTCCCGTTTCCGGATTGCGTGGAAATAGCGGCAGAAGCTGGCATTACAGCCATCAGTCAGCCCGGCGGTTCCATCCGCGATCCCGAGTCTGTGGAAATGGCGAACAAAAAAGGTGTGGCCATGGTTATTACGGGAGTACGGCACTTTAAGCATTAACAATTATGCGGATTCGCTGAATCGCAAATTTGCAGATTCGCGGTTTCGCAAAAAAGCAGATTCGCGAAAAGGCGGTTTCGCAAAAAAGAAAAAAAATGAAATTTGGAAGCGTAGAAAACCCGGAAGCCATTGACTTCACCCTGCCTCCTACCCACCCGGATACCCTGGCGTTGCTGGATAAGCACCGGAAACAAAAAGGCGATCTGGCGGTATACGTAGGCTGTGCCAAGTGGAATAAACAGGACCTCAAAGGTTTTTACCCGCGCGGCACCAAAGATGAGCTCACCTACTATGCGACCCAATTCAACAGCATCGAACTTAACGGTACGTTCTACAATTCGCCCGATAAAGCGCAGGTAGAAACATGGAAAGCTAAGACGCCGGCCGACTTCAAATTTTTCCCTAAAGTGCCGCAATCCATCAGCCATTATGGAAGGTTATTGAATGTGGATGATAAGATGACGGCTTTTTGCGATGCCATTGCGCTATTTGAAGAAAAGCTCGGTGTAAGTTTCCTGCAGCTTCATGACAATTTCAAACCCAAAGACTTCGACCGGCTGGCCGGCTTTCTCAAGAAATTTGCCAAGTCGGTACCGTTAGCACTTGAAGTACGCAATGCCGACTGGTTTGCGGATGAGCAAATACGGGAGAAACTTTGGACATTGCTTCAAAACGAGGACATAGCCAATGTAATTGTGGACACCGCCGGCCGGCGCGATATGCTGCACATGCGGCTCACCACGCCGACCGCCTTCATCCGGTATGTAGGCGCCAATCATCCAACCGATAAAAACCGGTTGGATGATTGGGTAGCCCGGATTAAAGAATGGCGTGATGCGGGACTGCAATCGTTGTATTTCTTTGTTCATCAGAACATTGAGGTGGAGTCTCCGCTCCTATCCACTTATTTCATCGCTCAACTCAATGACGCACTCGGACTCCATGTAAGAGGACCGAATGGAAAATTGCTTTAATGCGAATGTCCGGCCGTACCCGAAAGAATGGCGTTGATAAAAAACGCACCTTTTACGGCAATCTGATTAGCTTCATCAAGCGTACGCACCGGTGTAATCGCCGTATAACCCATATCAGCCGTACCTTTGACCACTTCGATACGCTCAAAGTGAGTGACGCTCGCTTGTTGTTCCGTCGATGTGTCCGTGACGACAAAAATGTAGCTTTTGCCCTGTGCATCGACAATCGCTTCATCGGGCACGGCCATACTCATCACATTGTCCAGACTGATCAACGCGGAAACGTTCATCCCATCAATTAACCCCGTCTTATCACCACTCACCGTGCAATGGACGGGAATAGACTTGCTATCGTTCTCAAATGCTGCTCCGATGGCATAAATTTCTGCATCGTAGTTTTTTGTGGGGTTATTCGTTTGCACGAAATGAATTTGCTGCCCAACCTTCAAATTTGGCAGATCTTTTTCAAAGACGTTCAAATCCACATGCAATCGACTATTTTCGATCACTTCTGCCAAAGGCGCCGAAACGTCCACAAAACTTCCCTGCTTGGCAAACACATCACCCACCACTCCGTTCACCGGACTTTTAATGGGAAGGGTACTCCACAACCGCGACGAATTGATTGAATTTACATCCACCCCCATCAATTGCAGTTGCGCCCGTAGCGAGGTTTGCCGAATTTTCAATTTGTTGTATTCGACCTCAGCCTGCTGCAGATCTTTTTGGGCACCAACCTTTCCTTCCGCCAGCAATTGCTGCCGGTTCCACTCTTGTTCTGCCAACAATAATTGATCGGCCAAATTCAGGTATTCCTCCTGCAACTGAATAAATTGGGGATGTACCAGTGTAGCAATCACTTCGTCTTTTTTCACGGCATCGCCCACGTCCACGTTCAGCTTTTTGATTACGCCTCCATAGAGCGAGGTAATTACGGCTCTATTCGCGTTCGGTACATTTACCGTACCGTTCACACGCAAGGTTGCCGTCAGCGCCTTCTGCTCGATGTTCCCAAGCTGAAGACCGATGCTTTTTGATTGTTCTTCTGTTACCGAAGCCTGCGTATTTTCGGATTCATGCTCGCTATGCCCGTGTTCGTGTTCCTCGCTTTCACCGCGTGGTCCTCCGCATGCGGTTAGTAATGTAAGCAATCCGGTAAATAGGATCAATTGTGTCTTCATGGTTATAATGAGTGATTAAGATAATATTGAATGCGAATAACCGATTGATTTACGGCATCAATGGCTTGCAGGTGGGATAATTCGGTATCGGTTACCATTTGCAACGCATTGAGGTATTCGATATACGAAAGCTCGCCAATACGGTATCCCAATTCGCCTCCCTGAAGCAGCTTCTCCGCATTGGGAAGTGCTTCTTCGTGGAGATACCGGTATCGCTCTCTGGCAAGGTCATAATTCGCAAATTCCTGTTCGATACGGGCCTCCAGTAGTTGAGCCTGGTTCCTCGCTTCCGCTTTTGCAGCTTTCGCTTCATAATCAAGACCGCGGATGCGGGCGCTACTGGCTCCGAAGGTCAAGGGGATGTTAATTCCTACGTTCAGGTAGCTAAACCGCATATCGCGCCCGTATTGCTGGGTCAGACCATTCCGGTCATACGTGCCCACGAGCGACTGATTGCCGTATCCCACTGAAAAATCCGGCAACGTATTCGCTATTTCCTGTCGCTTACTGCTCCATGCAATTGCCGCTGCCTGGGTGTACTGGCGGATAAGTGGATGCTGACTGATCACCGACGTATCCGGCATTTCCAGTAGCGACAACGGTGTGAACAGAACATCGTCCGGCACGGTCCACTCCCTTCCATCGTTCACAAGGGTGAACAACAGTTTCCGGACATTCCGAAGTAGCGTTTCATTTTCGCGGACCAGCAATTGGACCTCACCCCGTTTCGTTTCGGCAACAGGGATCGCCAGCTGACCGCGCTCGCCCGCCCGGTACCGGAGCTGTGCGGCAGCAACGAACTGCGCATACAAACTGTCGAGGCGCAGCAGCCGTTTCTGCCGCTGTTGCAGATACCTGACTTCGTGGTAGGCCGATCGCACCTCTTTCTGTAAACCGGCCGCCGAAATATCGCGCTCGATTTCAGCCCCCTTCCGTTCGGCCTCGTAACTTTTCGCCCGGGCAGCAAACACCGTAGGAAACGGAATGGATTGGGAAATCTCCAGTGCATTGTCTTTTTCAGGACTGTTGAAATTCCCATATTGGCCGGTCACTTGGGTCTTCGGTAGTTCAAAAGCGCTTCCCTTACGCGCATTAGCCGCATGAAGCCGAAGCTCCGACGCCAATAACTGATTATTATTTTCCGCCGCCAATTTCACGGCCATTGCTTCAGTCAGCAGCGTATCTTGGCTATTTTTTGCTTCGAGCGTTTCCGGCCAGGTTGCCATCGGAAGCGCGAATACCAAAAACCAAACGCCCATCCGCAAGCCTTTCATTTTCCGAATAGACCGGGTATTGAAAATCACGTACAGAAGTGGCAACACAAACAGGGTCAGGAAGGTGGCGGTTACCAACCCACCAATGACAACCGTTGCCAGCGGCCGCTGTACTTCCGCACCGGCTGAAGTACTGAGCGCCATGGGAAGGAATCCCAAACTGGCTACGGTTGCGGTCATCAATACCGGTCGCAGCCGGATCCGGGTCCCTTCCATAACCCGTTGGAGGACATCTGCCATCCCCTCTTTGCGCAATTGGTTGAAGGTGCCGATCAACACGATACCATTCAATACCGCCACGCCGAATAGGGCAATAAACCCGATACCAGCGGAAATACTGAAAGGCATATCACGAAGTAACAACGCAAATACCCCGCCGATGGCGCTCATCGGAATCGCCGTAAAAATGAGAATCGCCTGCGAAAAGGAATGAAACGTGAGGTATAGCAACATAAAAATCAACAACAGGGAAACCGGAACCGCGAATAGCAGGCGCTGTGACGCTTCCTGCAGGTTTTCGAACATTCCGCCGTACGTATAGTAGTATCCCGCAGGAAGCATCACCTGCTGGTCCAGCTTCCCCTGGATTTCGGACACGACGCTGGCGACATCCCGGCCATCCAGGTTGAAACCGATGACAATCCGCCGCTTTCCATCTTCACGGCTGATTTGCGCCGGACCTACCTTCACCGAAATATCCGCCAGTTGGGAAAGCGGCACCTGGCCTCCATCCGGCAGCGGTACCCAAAGGTTGTCCACGTCATCGATTGAGGTACGATGGCTACTGTCCAGCCGAACGACCAAATCAAACCGTCGTTCGTTTTCAAACACCATCCCCGCCTTTTTTCCCGCAAAAGCCGTACTCAGTATATCATTCAGATCCGATATATTCAGCCCATAATTGGCAATGCGCATCCGATTGTACACCACATTGATTTGGGGCAATCCGGCAATACGCTCCACTTGCGGAGCCGTAGTTCCCGGCACCTGCTGGATAACAGCCGCCACGCGGTCGGCATAGGCAGCCAGCGTATCCAAGTCTTCACCGAAAATCTTTACCGCCACATCCTGACGGATCCCTGTCATTAACTCGTTAAACCGCATCTGGATCGGCTGATTCGCTTCGAAGAACACACCGGGTATCACTTCCAGAGCTTCCATCATTTCGTCGGCCAGCGCTTTGTAGCTTTTTACGGATGGCCACTCGTCCCGGGGTTTCAGGATAATCATCATGTCGGTAGCTTCAGGTGGCATGGGGTCGGTGGGCACCTCAGCCGCTCCCGTTTTACCGACGACCATTTTTACCTCGTCAAATTCCTTGATAATCCGCGAAGCCTGCGTGGATGTTTCGATACTTTGGCTTAAGGAGGTGCCTTGTGGCAAAATACAATGAAACGCAAAATCTCCTTCCTCAAGCGTCGGGATAAACTCACTTCCCATACGGGAAAACGCGAAAACCGCAACGGTAAATAGGGCAATCGTCCCTCCTACCAGCACATATTTGAAGCGGATGGCTTTGACAAGCAGCGGCTCATACATCCGGTGGAGATAGGCCATCATGCGGTCCGAAAATGTTTCCTTGGTGTTCCATTTTTTGGGTAATAGTAAGGCGCACATCATGGGGATATAGGTGAGCGATAAAATCAGGGCCCCCAATATCGCAAAACCCACCGTCATCGCCATGGGGCGGAACATTTTTCCTTCGATGCCAACCAATGTCAATATGGGAATGTAGACAATGAGAATAATGATTTCCCCGAACGCGGCCGTGGTCCGGATCTTCGAAGCCGATTCATAAACTTCCCCATCCATTTCGGGTTGAGTCAGTCTTTCAGTCGACTTGCGGAGCCCCAAATGATGCAGGGTGGCCTCTACTACGATCACCGAGCCATCCACAATCAAGCCGAAATCGATCGCACCCAGGCTCATCAGGTTGGCACTGACTCCAAATACGCGCATCATTCCCAATGCAAACAGCATCGCCAACGGAATCGCAGAAGCAACAATAAGTCCCGCACGGAGATTCCCCAAGAAGATGACCAACACGAAAATAACGATGAGTGCTCCTTCTATCAGGTTTTTCTCCACCGTGGATATCGCCCGCCCTACCAGTTCCGTGCGGTCCAGATAGGGCTCGATAATCACATCGTCGGGCAATGACTGCTGAATGGTCGGAATTTTTTGTTTGATCCGGTTGACGACTTCGTTGCTATTTTCTCCTTTCAGCATCATGACCACTCCGCCCACAGCATCTACTTCACCGTTGTAGGTAAGTGCGCCATAGCGGATGGCACTGCCAAACCGCACATCAGCCACGTCTTTGACAAATACCGGCACACTGTTGGCCGGTCGTTTGACCATGATGTTGCCGATATCCGCCAACGATCCCACCAAGCCGATTCCCCGGATAAAATACGCATTGGGCTTCTTATCGATGTATGCACCGCCCGTATTCTGGTTGTTGTCTTCGAGCGCATCGAAAATATCGGGAATACTTACCCCCATGGCTTTCAACCGGTCGGGATTGACTGCCACTTCATATTGCTTGAGTAATCCGCCGAAACTGTTTATTTCGGCAATTCCGGGTGTACCTCGCAGCTGCCGGGCGACGATCCAATCCTGCATACTCCGAAGATCGGCAGCCGTATAGCTACCTTCGCTTCCGGCTTTGGGATGCAAAATATACTGATATACTTCACCTAGCCCCGTACTCACAGGCGCGAGTTCCGGTCTGCCAACGCCAGCGGGGATCTGATCCGCTGCTTCCTGCAACCGTTCGTTAATAACCTGCCGCGCAAAATAGATGTCGACATCCGCCGCAAATACGACGGTAATTACCGATAGCCCGAATCGGGAAATACTCCGGATTTCTTCCAAATCGGGCACATTGGCAATACGTTGCTCGATCGGAAACGTGACCAACTGCTCTACCTCCTGTCCGGCCAGTGTCGGACAGATGGTCATGATCTGCACCTGGTTATTCGTGATATCGGGTACGGCATCAATCGGCAGCTTGGATGCGCTCCAAACGCCCCAGATAATCAACACCAGGGTCAACATACCAACGATGATTTTATTGGTAATGCTGAACTTGATAATTTTTTCTAACATGTTTGTCGTTTATCAACTCGTTCTTTTAATCAACTACTTTATACCCCAGGGGTATAAGCTGTGCTTCAGATCATTCCATTAACGGATGAAAAGCAGCAGCAATCATTTTTAGAAATGAATCAAGCGATAAACTTCGGCGGTTGCCAGATGGTATGTAAGAAAGAATCAGGGATGGAAAAGGCGTAGGCGACGATTTCATCGGTTAAGGAAGGAAAGTCGATCGGTTTATAGGGTGACCCCCAATCGTAGTGCACCGCTACAATCACTCCGCAGCAGCCACATGTGCAAAAGGGGCTACATAGTCCGTGCTCATGTACATGATCCAACGGCTTGACGACGGTTGTTCCTGCTATATATTCTTCAGGATGTCTGTCTGCACAGGGCCACCAGGACAATATAGCTACATACAGAAACAAAATGACGCGAAACCAACGCATGGGACAAAGATAGTGCTTTTTTCTAGCTTCTTGATTCTCAGTCGTCAAACTTTTCCAGATGGCGGAGCAGTGTAGCAAAATCTTTAGGATAAGGCGCTTCAAAATGATAGTCCTTACCGTCGATACTAAAGTCAAGTTGATGGGCATGCAATGCGAACCGTTTCATGATTGGCTGTTCCTCCTGCCCTTTTCCAATGGTAAATCCACGTTTTTTGATTTGGGAGAGATAAACCGGCTTACCCCGATAAAGTGTATCCCCCACAATAGCCGCATGTTGGGTAGCCAAGTGGATACGGATTTGGTGCATACGCCCGGTTACTGGACGACATTCTACCAATGTGTAGTGTTTGAAATAGCGCAGGGACTTAAAATAAGTCTCGGCACGCTTGCCATTAGCACGATCAATGGTGACATTTTTGTTGCCCAAATTAAGGATCGGCAGATCGACCAAAAGGTCTTCAAATTGATGGGTACCCTCAATAACGGCATGGTATATCTTAGCAACCCGCCTCCGCTCAAACTCGATGGAAACCAACCGATAGGTCTCCGGGTTCTTTGCGATTAATAACAAACCGGAAGTCTCTTTGTCAAGCCTATGGCATACTTGCGCATCCGCGTGATATCGCTTTGCCAAGCGTAAAACACTCATCTCCCCTCCTTCACGTTCATCCAATGATGCCAAAAATGGCGGTTTGTTGATCACAATGAGATTGTCATCTTCGTGAACGATCAAGTCGGCAAACTGAGGAATTTTAGCTACATGGCCATCAAGCACTTTCATCTGTTTATTTTTTATTTTTCAGTTGTCAGATGGAGCCTTTGATGATCAAAATAACCATTCAGCACACAGGCAATGGTTATTTTGATCATGTCGGGTTCATGGGTACAAACTACGATAAAAATGTGCTCATATACAAGTTTTCCGCAATACCGGTATCGCCCTATCCCAAAACCCTATCTAAACTTACACCAAAACTACTATTAATTGTAAAACACGATAGTTATTAATCTCATTTCACTTTTAGTTTATTCGGTTAGCTTCCGAATAAGATCCGAATAAACTCCGAATGAAACTCGATTTAAATCAAAGTAAACTGTAAATTTAGCACACGTTTAGAGGGAGTGAAAACCAAGTAAAAAGGACATGATTTCTTTTAAAGAAAGTTTAAATAGAATTAATATTTATAAAACCCGGCTCCTGTCTTCTTTCCCAGTTTGCCTGCCGTCACCATCTTTACCAACAGCGGACAAGGCGCATATTTCGGATTGCCAAATCCCTCATACAGCACGCGCAAAATAGACAGACATACATCCAAGCCGATAAAATCCGCCAGCTCCAACGGTCCCATCGGGTGGGCCATACCCAACTTCATGACCGTATCGATCGCTTCCACATCAGCCACTCCCTCGTATAGCGTATAGATGGCTTCATTAATCATAGGCATTAAAATGCGGTTGGCAACGAAACCTGGATAGTCATTCACCTCAACTGGAACTTTATCCAACTTCCTGGAAAGTGTTATGATTGTATTTGTTGTCTCAACTGATGTAGTATATCCCTTGATTACTTCAACCAATTTCATGACGGGTACCGGATTCATGAAATGCATACCGATTACCCGATCGGCCCGCTGCGTGACCGATGCTATTTCGGTAATGGAAATCGACGACGTATTACTAGCTAATAAGGTGTGTTCCGGGCACAACCGATCCAGTTCTCTGAATATATCCAACTTAATCGATTCGTTTTCTGTGGCGGCCTCCACGACGAGATCGGCCTTTTTTACGCCTTCGTTGAGATTGGTGTAGGTCACAATACGTGACAACGTGCTCACTTTATCTGCTGCCGTCAAAATTTCTTTTTTGACCTGACGGTCCAGGTTGTTGCTTATTGTTTTAATGGCCCGCTGTAAAGCGGTCGATTGGGTATCAATCAGCGCCACATTAAACCCAAATTGAGCAAATGTATGGGCAATTCCGTTTCCCATGGTGCCCGATCCGACAACGCTGATATGCTGCATACTGTATGATATTGATACAAGGCAAACATAACGAAAAAACGCCCACCCGCCAAGAGGCGGCGTGGGCGCTCATCATCAAACTTAACCAAAAAACTATAGAACAATTAATCGTTAACCTTACTTCATTCGATTGCGGCTTTTGCCGTCTCTGAACCGACCATCCTTTCGACCTTCCTGCCGCGCTTTGAATTTTGCCGCACGATCGGCCTGCTGTTGTTTCAGCATCTCCCGTTGCTCTTCGGTAAGGATGCTATTCAGGCGCTCGCGGTCGGCCTTCATCTCGTCCCGCATCGCTTCCCCTCTGGCCAACCGGTCTTTGCGCGCTGTTTTTATTTTCTCTGCCCTTTCCAGGTTCAGGGCATAAACTTCTTTTTGCTGTTTTTCATTCAGGCCGAGGCTTTCCGTCAATTGATCCGTACGCGTCTTGGCAATCTCTTCGGCACTCTTGGACTGCCGGTGAACGCGATGTTCCTGACCAAACGCCGTGAATGTGATGGCTGAAATCAATAGCGTAATCAATGCTGCATTTCTCATCGTATGCTCCTTTCGTTACTTTTGGAAAACCGTTAACTATTTCCCATTGTTTGTATTTGTAAGAGCGGGTTTGCAGGGAAAAGTTTAACTGCCCCTCTGTTAAAAAATGTTAAAATCTCTGGAAAAAATATAGGCAGTCCATTTCGCGTCCCGGGGAATATTTCGTATCCTTGTATACGCCCCTTATAATTTACCATTATGAAAAGACCATTTACCTCAAAGCACATCGGATGGTTTATATGGCTGTTCGCGCTTCAATTCAGTTTTTCTCCGGCTTTCGCCCAGACTATACTTTCCGGCACCGTAACCGATGCATCCGCAACTCCCTTGATTGGTGTCAGTATTCAAGTAAAGGGAAAAGTAGTCGGAACTACCACCAACACCGAAGGAAGGTTTACCTTGCGCATCAACGATTCTCCTCCTTTTACGCTCATCGTATCATCCCTTGGCTTTAACTCACAGGAAATTGTACTAAGCCAAGCGACAGAAGATTTAACCATCACGCTGGAAGAACAGTCCATTATGGCTTCTGAAGTCGTCGTTTCGGCATCGCGTGTAGAGGAAAGTGTGATGAAATCACCGGTATCTATTGAAAAGCTGAATGTATTGGGTATTCGAGAGAGTCCACAGCCTACCTTCTACGACGCCTTACAAAATCTGAAAGGCGTTGAAATGAGTACCCAGTCGCTCACCTTTCGTTCTGTTAATACGAGGGGTTTTGGGTCCAATGGCAACATCCGCTTGGTGCAATTGGTTGACGGAATGGATAACCAAGCCCCTGGCCTTAACTTTCCGGTTGGTAATGTGGTCGGCATGTCTGAACTCGACGTCGAAAGCGTTGAACTTCTTCCCGGAGCGGCATCGGCGCTGTATGGTCCCAATGCGGTCAACGGCCTCCTGCTGATGAATAGCAAATCGCCGTTTGTTTACCAAGGCGTAAGTGCCTATGTAAAAACGGGTGTGATGAGTGCATCCAACCGTACCCAACGGAATACAGGGTTTTACGATGTGGCGGTTCGATTTGCGAAGGCATTCAACGACCGGTTTGCGATTAAGGCGAATGTCGCTTATCTCACGGCCGACGATTGGCAGGCAACTGACTACCGCGATCAAAGTTTAACCAACGAAACCAATCTCTCCAACAATACCGGCAACGTACAAGGCAATCCTACTTACGATGGGGTAAACTGGTATGGTGAGGTGGGTGCCAACCTGTATGATATCCTATATGCCAACGGACAGCCGGGCGATGGGTCCAATGGCAGCTCGGCAGCCATGGGTGCCATCTTTGCAACACCGATTCCGCAGATCGGCAATCAGACATTGCCGCAGTTTATCGGAGGCTCAGATCCGATCGCCCAGCTCGGCGTCACGCGGTCTATCTTCGAGAATATGGTGCCCCAATATTATCAGCCTGCACCGGGCTATTCCGAACAGCGGCTGACCGACTACCCGACAAAGAGCCTCAAGCTGAATGCGTCCCTGCATTACCGGATCAACGACGAGATCGAAGCCATCCTCCAAGCCAATTGGGGAAAAGGATCTACGGTCTATACGGCAGCCGACCGATACAACATCCAAAATTTCACTTTGGGGCAATATAAGACTGAATTGCGGGGCGACAACTTCTTTGTAAGGGGGTATACCACACGTGAAAATTCCGGTGATGCCCACGCACTGGGTGTACTGGCCAGCCTAATGGGCCAACGCTATCTGCAGACAGCCATCGGTACAGGAGCACCCGCCTTTGTCCAAAATGCATACACCCAATATGCGGGCGCTTTCCTGACAGCCTATCAACAGGCAATGGGCGGCGGAGCCAGCCACAGCATGGCTGTAGAGGCGGCACGCGGGGCAGCAAACGCCTATGCTGGAGCGAATCGAGAAGAATGGATGCGTAACGCCATGACCCCCGCTTTAGCGACCGCAAACGGCATGTACCTCCCCGGCGGCTCCGACTTTGAAACTTCGATAGCCGATATTAAAACACGCGCGATCCCTACCGGAGCCAATTTCCTCGATCGATCCAACATGTACCACGCCGAAGCGATGTACAATTTCAAGCGGCAGATAGATCCGGCTGTTGTCGAACTGATCGCGGGTGCCAATTACCGGGTTTACGACCTCAACTCGGAAGGCACTTTGTTTGCGCTGCAGGACAATGGCGAAGAGTTCAATATCCGCGAATACGGTGCCTATGTACAAGCAGGACGCAATTTCAACGATATTTTTAAACTTACGGCATCCCTGCGTTACGACAAAAATGAAAACTTTAAAGGACAATTCAGCCCCCGTGTATCGGGTGTACTTACAGTTGCCGAGCATCATAACTTCCGGGCATCTTTTCAACGCGGATTCCGCATCCCCACCACCCAAAATCAATACATAGACCTGGTGACTCCCCAAGCACACCTGGTGGGTGGCCTACCCCTATTCCGCGAACGATATAACATGATCGAAAATCCGGTATATGCCCTGTCTGATGTCCAAAATGGAAACCCCACGCCTTACCAATTCAAAGAATGGGAGCCTGAGAAAGTGGAAACTTACGAAGTGGGCTATAAAAGTGCTATTGACAACCGGCTGTTCGTTGATCTGTTTTATTATTACAACCGGTTCCTTACATTCGAAGGAGCTGCCGTGCTGGTACAACTAAAAGACCCGGGCGGTTCGCTGGCAGACCTGGCGGATCCTACTCGCCGCACCGTATATAGCATGCCGTTAAATGCTCCCCAAACTATCAAAAATTCCGGATGGGGCATCGGATTGGATTACCTCATCGGAAATGGGTTTACACTCACGGGCAATGTCACTCAGAATGTACTGCTCAACGGCGACAAAATCCGTGAACGGGATCCCTCATTTATTACATCGTTCAACTCACCGGAATATCGGTTCAATGTAGGACTTTCCAATCGGGATATCAAACGAACCGGATGGGGCTTTGGTCTTACGTTCCGTCATCAAACCGAATTTCTGTGGAATGGAACGATTGGTACACCGGCTATCAATGTGGCCAGGCAATCCATCATACCGGCATTTTCCACGTTTGATGCACAAATAAGTAAGAAAATTCCCGGTATCAAATCCATTGTGAAATTAGGTGGCACCAATATAGGCAGTAAATTGTATACAACCGGTTGGGGCAATCCGTCCGTTGGAGGATTATATTACGTATCCATTCTGTTTGACGAGTTACTGAATTAATCACGAAATAGTGTAAGGTATCGCAATCAATTTTTGAATGATGCCGCGGATCAAGCGGAATCTGCGGCATCTGTTCTTTCTCTTCCAGCCGTTGTTCTTTTCGATGCCGCTAAATTAATATCCGACAACCCTGCTGTAACAAATCCCCCCATTGGCCGTCAAAAAGGACAAATGAACCACAGAACACACATATGCTGGAAATCAGAAACATCGTAAAACAATATGCCAATCACCGCGCGTTGGATGATGTCTCCATCCAGGTAGAAAAAGGCAGCATCTTCGGACTGCTCGGTCCTAATGGGGCAGGCAAAACATCACTCATCCGCATCATCAACCAGATCACGGCTCCCGACAGCGGCGAAATTTACTTTGACGGTGAACGGCTCAATCCATCCCATATTGGCCGCATCGGCTATCTTCCTGAAGAACGGGGACTGTACAAAAAGATGGAAATTGGCGAGCAAATGCTCTATCTGGCCCAACTAAAGGGCCTTTCCCGGAAAGAGGCCACCGAACGCATCAAGCATTGGTTTGAAAAGATGGAAATGCAAAGCTGGTGGCACAAAAAGGTTGAGGATCTGAGCAAAGGCATGCAACAGAAAGTGCAATTTGTGGCTACCGTGGTGCACCGGCCGGACCTGATCATACTGGACGAACCCTTTTCGGGCTTTGACCCCGTAAACGTTAATATCATCAAAGAGGAAATACTTTCGCTCAATCGCAGCGGTGCCACCCTGATTTTTTCGACGCACCGGATGGAATCCGTGGAGGAACTTTGTGATAGTATTGTCCTCATCAATAAATCCAAAAAGATATTGGACGGCAAGCTAAGCGATATCAAAAATGTTTATCGAACCAACACGTACCGGATAGCACACCTGCCTTCCCCTGAGCCCTTGTTGGCCGTGGACGGGCTTTTTACAATCGAAGATCAGGTAGGCACACCGGAGGAAAGCACCACACTTACCGTTAAAATTGCGCAGGGAAAGACGATCAACGACGTATTGATGTACCTTATTCCCCGGGTCCAAATCCACGAATTAAAGGAAATTATTCCCAGTATACACGATATTTTTGTACAGCAGGTAACCGTCCAGGCGTCATATCCCTTATTGAAACACACGAATGAACAAGATATTACTCATCATTAAGCGTGAATACCTCAGCCGGGTAAAGAAACGGTCTTTTCTATTGGTTACCTTTCTCGTACCTCTGGTTATCATTGGCATTTATGCCCTCACCATCTATCTAACGGCGCGGAGCTTTGAAAATAACAAGGCTACAGTTCACGTGGTCGACCAAAGTGGCTTGTTCGCCGGAAAGATTGAAAGCACGAAAAACATCACTTTTATCCCGGTAAAAACGGCGGAAAATACAGCAGACGAACGAGCACACATGCTGGATGGAGAAGGCAAGAATTTTCTGCTGATCATTCCTCCGGACATTACCACTTCTTCCCATGCCGAATTGATCGCTAAAGAGACCGCTAGTCTAACCATCCAGGGCGATATTAGCCGTCAACTGGAAAACGTATTACGCGATATTGCGTTTGCGAATGCCGGCATTGATCGCGCCACGGTGGAAAATATCCGTCCCGAGGTGACGATTTCTGCCAAAGAAATCACGGATGAGGGTGAAAAAGACAGCAGCGCAGGCGCGGCGATGGGCATTGCCATGTCGCTTTCCATTGTGGTATATATCTGTTTGTTTTTATATGGGTCGCAAGTGATGCGGGGCGTCATCGAGGAGAAAAACAGCCGCATTGTGGAAGTGATTATCTCGTCGGTTAAACCTTTCCAACTGATGATGGGCAAGATTGTGGGCATCGGATTGGTAGGGCTCACCCAGTTCATTCTCTGGATTATCCTCTCTACGACATTGGTGGGCGTAGCGAGCGCCGGTTTAGTAGACGGCGAGGACATTAAGACGCAGATCGAGCAGCAGCAGGCACTATCAAATGGCGAGACGCAACTTGCAAAGCCCCAAATGGGCATGTTCGGTACCGTTAAGCAGGAGCTGAATAAGGTGGATTTCCAAGCGATCATTACTACCTTTCTGTTGTATTTCTTCGGTGGTTATCTGCTTTACAGTGCACTGTTTGCGGCCGTCGGCTCGGCAGTGGATAGTGAAACGGAAACGCAGCAGTTTATGTTTCCGATTACGATACCCTTGCTCTTTACCTATATACTTTCGTTTGGCGTATTAGTCAACGACCCGAATGGCCCGTTAGCTTTTTGGCTGAGTATGATACCGTTTACATCTCCCATTGCCATGTTGGTCCGCATACCTTTTGGAGTTCCGGGGTGGCAGATCGGTTTGTCATTGCTACTGCTGATTGGTGGGTTTATCTTCACTACCTGGGTAGCAGCGCGCATTTACCGTGTCGGTATCCTGATGTATGGCAAGAAAGCAAGTTACAAGGAGTTGGTGAAATGGCTTCGTTATAAAAATTGATTTTTAGTTTTTAATAGTTAGTATGATTGGATCCGATCCCATTTATAGGGATCGGATTTTTTTCTAACGGAATGCGATGGCATCCAGTGATTCGCGCAGCGTCACCTGGTCGGACGCAGACAGTTGGCCCAACGGAAGCCGGCAAGGTCCGAGGTTAAGGCCACATAGGTTCATGATTTCTTTTTGCGCTGGTATGGGAGAAAATTTCAAAAAGGCGCGGATCATTTCCACCAGTTGGAGCTGTTTCTGCTGTGCGGCTTCCAACCTACCGGCGTGAAAGAGGCGCATTACCTCATAATAATGCGGTGCCGCGAAATTGTAGGTACTGCCGATCGCTCCCCTAGCACCCACAGCCAGTGCACTGAGCAGCAACTCGTCGTAGCCATAGAGTATATCGAATTTACCTTCCTTGTAGTTCAAGCAAGCCTGGTATTCGTGGAGGGTTGCGGCTGTATACTTAATACCAGCCAGCGTTGGTATCCGTGGTTCAGCGAGATGGAGAAAGTTAATCATGTCTACCGAAACCCCGGTTACCGCCGGTATGTGATAATAGTAAAACGGAAGCTGGGGTGCCGCGGAAGCAATTTCCGCGAGGCTATCAACCAGTAACTCCGTAGACGCCGGTTTGAAATAAAACGCCGCTACGGCCGAAATTGCATCGGCTCCGATGGTTTGGGCATGTACTGCCAGCTTGCGGGCTTCACTGATCGTAGTGTGCCCTACGTGGACCATGACCAGCAATCTTCCTTTTGCGGCCTTCACGTATGCTTCGGCCACCTGCATGCGTTCGTCAAGGGTCAGGTTGGGGCCTTCGCCGTTCGTTCCACACACAAAAACGCCTTTCAGACCATCCTTCACAAATTTTCCCACCAAGGCTGGTATGACATCCAGATTAACTGAATGATCATTATTCAGCGTCGAAAACGCCGCAGCTATTAATCCTTCTATTTTCTTCATTTTTTTGTAATTAATTCATTGTACAACCACACTTTCCGGCTACGCATGGCGTTACCCAGTTCACCTCCCACTAGCAGTACACCGCCCTTCCATGGCAATGCTTGCGTCGACACAACTCCTTCGGGTAATGTTCCCACAACAGTCCATGTATCTGTAGATACATCATACCGGAGTATGGTACGGTTCAGGTGATATTCGTCGCGCATGGTGAGACGGTTGGTAATATTGACACCATCTGATCCCCCGAGGACCCACATCACCTGGCCGTCTGTTGACACCGTTGGTGCCACCAAAGCTGCCCGCGGCATATCGTCCAATCGTTCCCAGGCGCCGGTCTTTTCATCGATTGGACACCGGTATAAATCGGTCAGGTAATCAGTCCCAGATTTGCCAGATCCTAACAAAAGATAATGCTTACCATCTTTCGCTAAGGAAGCTAAGACTACACCATGGCGTGATGAAGGCAACGGTCCAAGGCGTTGCCAGTTTGCCGATGGCTTTCGTTGAAAGTCGAGCATCCACCAGTTGTCCATCCCGTTGGGACAATCCGTGTTCTTTCCGCCGGCCACTATCACGCGGCCTGCTGAGACAATCGCACTCAGATAGGCGCATGGCTGTGGCAGCCGTGGCAATTCTTTGAGCCGAACGGTCTGCCTTACCGTATCCCAGGTAAGTAAAAAAACAGCATCGGATTCCCCGGTATCCGTGGCTCCGCCGACGCAGATAACGCCTTGAGGCGTAGTCGCCGAAGCGCCGTTCGATACGCGGAAAGGCAACTTTCCCATAGCTATCCATTCATATCCGCCATCGGCGTTCCCGCGGAGCACCCAGATGTCGTCAAGCAGTTGCTTGGTCCCACCGCTCCATTGGGGTTTATTGAAATGAGATCCACCCGCAACGATTACCACGTTGTTGCTCACACCCAGATAAGCGCCTGCTATTCCCAAGCTATTCGGGAAGTCGGGAAGCCGTACGGGATGTGCTTTTCCGGTTATGTAAATCATACTCATCCACAACAAGTTAACGACGATTACTGTACGCATTATCTCCTGTGATTTTCTTTCTGCTAAACACCAATCGAAGTTGATCCTCATTCGGCCTGCGACCGGAAAGCCGGCTGACCAGTTCTCCAACAATCAGGGTGGTGAGGCCACCGATGGCGCTATACCACATAAACGATACTTCTGTTACCAGCGCAGTTACCAATACCGCAGAGAAGCCCCCTAAAAACCCAAAGATGGCGCCCCGACTTTCTGCCCGTTTGCTGAGCATCCCCAATAAGAAAACTCCCACCAATGCACCACCGAAAAAATTAATGATCGAGGTAGAAGCTTCCAGCAGGTTACCCAGCAGCCCCCCCATACATGCCAATAGGGTTGCAACTAAACCAAATACTAAGGTCATTCTGCGCGCCAGTCGCACCGAGCCGTCGCGCTTTTTGAACCGCCGGTAGAAATCGGCCATGAAAACCGTGGTCATCGAGTTGAGAACAGAGCTGATCGTAGACATTGAGGCGGCGAACAGCGCCGATACGATCAGCCCTTTTAGGCCAACGGGCAATTCGTGGATAACAAAATGGATGAACACTTCGTTAGTGGGGATGTTTACATTATTTTCCTGGGCATAAAACGCAAACAGGACCGCGCCCTCGAAGAAAATAAGAAATCCAATCACGGAAGCGACAAGCAAAGAGGTTACAAATGCGTAGTTAGCTTTCCGCAACGAACTAACCGACAAGAACCGCTGCATTTCCGACTGATCAGTACCAAACTGCGAAATGATCAGAAACGTACCGCCAATAATACCACTCCAAATGGTATAGGTATCTGTTACGTCTGTAGAAAAATTAAAGTAATTAAATTTCCCGTGCTGACGAGCTACGTCAAACACCTGTTCAAATCCACCTTCAATCTTGGAAACCGCAATAAAAATCACCACAAAAATGCCGCCCATCATAATCAGTAGCTGGGGCACGTCCGTCCAAATCACTGCTTTCAGACCGCCCATCAGCGTGTAACAGGTGGTCACTACACCCGTTACCAATACGATCCACAATGGATCGACACCGGTTAACACACTTAACACGAGCGCGGGAGCATAGATGCCTACGGCGAGAAATGCACATTTAAATCCGATGAAAAGCCCACTGGCTAACAGACGCAACACCGGACTGAAACGCTTTTCGAGATATTCGTAAATGGAATAGAGGCGTAATCGGAAGAAAAAAGGCAATACGACGATGCAGATAATGGCTACCGCAATAGGCACTGCCAACCGGTATTGCAAGAAAGAAAAATCAGTAGAGAAACCCAGACCCACCGCCCCGATGTAGGAAATAGCACTGGTTACAGTGGCGATACCCGCCATGGCTGCTGCCCACCAGGGTATTTCGCCTCCCCCCATGAGAAAGTCTTTGAGCGACTTCTGCGACTTGCTGAAAAAGCTGGCCACCCATACAACTGCCACAAAATAGGCAATTACTAAAATCACATCGACGACATGCATATTATTCTTTGATTACCAAGTGTATAGTCGCTTTATATAAGCTTCCACTTTCCAACAACTCCCCTTTCAGGCGCAGCCAACCACCAAAGTGACTCACCCGCCGAAAAGCCCGTTCCTTGACCCTTATCGGTTCGAAAATTGTACCTTCATCCAGCCAATTTACGCCGTCTACGCTGATTTGCACCTTCAGGTGCAGGCTTCCGCTACCTTCGTCCAATTGTTCCACATCAACGAAGAAGATAGCTTCCGAAGCCCAGGCCACCTCCAACGGGTGTGTTTCAAAATCCGTGTCGAATGTTTTACGTTGTTCGAGCGTGCTCGTTTGGAATTGTCTCATTGTCTTTCCCTCTCGTTAATCTACAGAAATCACTACCGAATCTACAAAAAGAAATATGCGGCGGTCACTGTCATTTTCAATCCATATTACCGGATTTAACAACCCTTCGATGCGTGCATATGGGGGTACGTCCGTAGGCTGGAACTGCCCCAGATCAAACACTTTGTCGCGCGATTGCAGTTCTACGTAACGCCGCTCATGCAGGTCATAGGTAAGACGCAGGTAAAGCCAGTTGATTTTGTCATCGCTTTCGTTATAGCAAAGCTCCTGTCGGCTATCGGGCACGAACTGATAACCGTCGGCGCGGCCATCCGGATAACGGCGACCGTACCACATCGGGTCCACCCCACGCTTGCACCAGTCGCCATCGGTACCGTATGCCCAATCATTGTCCGATACATCATTGGCTTGCATCACCTGCCATTCCTTCTTCAATTCTCCATTTACCGAGTTGACGTAACGCACGCCTACGAAATTTCGGGCCTTAGCATCTTGCATATCGAAACTCACGCCGAAAGCCCGAATGTCGTTTTCGCTCAGGCCAGACCGGTCCTGTTCGGTTGTATACGCGTACCACATTTCAAATTGTAAGCGATTGGGTTTCCGATGCATGGTCAACCGCTTGATGGCATGGCTGATACTCCCCGGCGCCGGCGGTTCCTGGTAGGGGTTCGCTACTGGCCGCGTGGCCAATTTCAGCGAGTAGATTCCATCCATCGATCCGTGTGTACCCGAAAAACGAAACGTACCGGAGCTTAGCATAATTGGCCCCCATTGGGTTTTTTCCACTATACTGTCACGTACACCGAAGTTATCTAGCGTATAATTAGGCATCAGGTTTGTCCATCCGCACAACCCATTGTCAAAGTCGTCGAAACAAAGGATGTGCTTCAAAGGTTGGAACTTGTCCAGTCGGTAATCTAGCATTCTATTCATCAATTTAGCAAGTATGTATCATACGTTAATATCCTTGGTTGGATGCCGGCTGCTATGCGTGAGGTATCCATGGTTACCATCCTGGATTTTGTTCAAGATTGGGATTGATAATCAATTCATCTGCCGGTATTGGGAAGAGGTAATGCTTTTCAGCGACCGGGTAATCGGGATGAACCGCCTTGATAATCTCAACAAGGCGCTTGGTACGCACCAGGTCAAACCAGCGGTGTCCTTCAAAGCCCAATTCGACGGCCCGTTCGTTGAGCACGGCATCGCGGAACTCTTCCTTCGTCAGACCCGAGAGATTTTCGGGAAAACCATTTACGTTATTTCCATCGCGATTGCGTGCCCGCTCACGGATCGCATTGATCATCGCATAGGCCTCTTCGGTAGGTCCGTTGATCTCATTAAGTGCCTCGGCACGCATCAGATACACATCCGCTAGGCGTAACACCACATAGTTGGCGTTAAATGCATAGGCATTACGGGTAGTCGCCGTCCGGTCTACATATTTCCATGCCGGTGCCGGAAAAGGGAAGGTAAACTGCTGCCAGGTAACCTCTTCCCCTTGACGATTGATGCCCGAGGTGATGAACGTGGATTCTTTGCGATAGTCGCGGTCATCGTACCGGTTGAAGAAGGCAATCTCACTCACAATCTGGCTTTCGCCGGTCTGCCCCGCTTCAGGCACCAGGCCGACGATGTCGCGCGGAAGTGTGAACTGACCAAAAATGCTCTGCTTGCCCACTGGAGTAAGAATACGGTCGGCTTGCCATTCGAAGAGTGATTCGGGATTAAATTTATTGGCTGCGCCGATGGCATCCTGATAATTTGGCGTGAGGTGATGTTCGGGCATGGCAATCACCTCAGCGGCCAGGTCGGCACATCGCTGGTAATCTGTGCTTTCTGAAACATCGCTGCTTGCCCGTGTCAGGTAAGCTTTTGCGAGCAGTCCTTTGGCAGCCCCCTTGGTGGCCCTTCCTTGTTGGTTGGTGGAAGGCAACACATCTGCCGCCGCTGTAAGGTCATCGATAACTTGGGTGTATATGTCGGCCACGGACGCCCGTGTAACGTCTGCCACCTCATCTACCGAAGTTACTTCTTGGGTAATCAACGGTATGCCACCGTAGAGCCTTACCCCGTAGAAATAACACAATCCGCGGATAAATCGTGCTTCGGCAATGTATTGCTGTTTGAGATTCTCGTCCATATTGATAGTCGCCAAGCGGCCAACGACAATGTTGGCGCGGTTAATCGCGTCGTACATATGGGTCCACACATTGCGTACATCCTCGTGGTCTGCATTAAAGGAAAAATTATCAAGTTGGCGCTGCGCGGCCAATGTAGGTGTATAAGCCTCGTCGGCCGGAAACCACGTCAGGTAATGCACCCGCCGCGCCAAGAAGGTGTTGGCACCGTCGCCTAAACCTACGTATGCGCCTACGAGTGCAGAAAGTGCGTCGTCTGCATTTTGGTAATAATTTTCAGGAGCCAGAAAGCTATGCGGCGTTTCTTCGAGGAATTTCTCGCAAGAAGTCAGTCCAAGGATCAAGCCGAAGCAGCAGAGTCCTTTTAGTAATGTGTTGCGTGTCTTTTTCATAACCATGTAATTAAAAGCCAATGTTCAATCCCAATAATACGGTGCTGGCGGTGGGATAACCGTTGCCACCGTCGGGATCATACCCGAAGAAACCGTCACGGGTGAAAGTCACCAGATTTTGACCCGACAAGTATACCTGCAAACTGCGGATACCTACGATGCGGCCAGGCACCTGATACCCCAGTTGCACGTTGCGCAACTTAATGTACGACATATCCTGTAACAGATACGTGGAGCTGAGCCAATTGCCTACTCCAGCGCGCGGCAATGTGCCGTTGGGATTATCGGGTGACCACCGATTTACCAGTTCATGCGCCTTATTGCTAGCCACTTCCGAGGGGTCGAATAGTCGGGAAATGCGATTGCCTTCGCGTCCCAATTCCCCCTGCAGAAAGATGCCCAGCGACAGCCCTTTATAAGCCAATTGGTTATTGAGTCCAAAAATGTGCTTCGGCTGCGGATTGCCCACAATACCGCGGTCATCAGCATTGAACTGTCCATCGTTATTTACATCCTTGTAACGGATGTCTCCAGGTTGAACTCCGGTTTGGTAGCTTTGTGCCGCGATCTCCGCATCGTTATGAAAGATACCCTCGTAGATATAGCTAAGATTTACACCGGGTGCATACCCCAGAAATAACGAGGTAGAGCCCGAGCGGCCGAGCGATACCATTTTAGCCCGATTATATGCGTAATTTCCCTGTACAGACCATGTAAAATCATTTTGGAAGAGGTCGGCACTCAGCTCGATCTCTACGCCCCGATTTTCGAGTTGACCGGTATTATAAAGCGCGGTCCTGTACCCCGAATAGGCCGGCAGGTTGATGGTGAACAACAGATCGTGCGTATTTTTCTTGTAATAATCGAATACCAGGCGCAGCCTGTTGTTCCAGAAGCCCATGTCGAAGCCGACATCCCATTGGGCGGATTTCTCCCAGGTAAGCGTCTGGTTGGCGAGGCTCGTTTGACGCGCACCATTTATTAGCTGGTTATCGAAGATATACAATAGGTCGGTTACCAGACGTGCCAATGACTGATAGTTACCGATTTCCTGATTCCCGGTTACCCCATAGCTGCCACGAATTTTCAGGTCGTCCCAGACCCCGGTATTCTTGATGAAATCTTCTTCGGAGAGTCGGTAGCCTAATGCCACGGAAGGAAAGTATCCCCATTGATTGCCCTTGGCAAATTTGGAGGAGCCATCGGCGCGGATGGTGGCCGTGGCCAGCAGGCGGTCATTGAATTGATAGTTTACGCGGGCAAGGAACGAAGCAATGGACCAATCGCTGAGGTCGGAATCGATTACCGGTGTGCCTGTGGTACCTCCGATGGCATCGGTACCCAGCAGATCATTTGGAAAGCCAGTGGGCTGCGTAGACGAGCTACGATTAGTTTCCGTTTGCCAGGTGAACCCGCCTGTCGCCTCCAGGCGGTGCCGGTCAGCAAAGGAAGTTCGATAGGTAACCACATTTTCGTTGAGTATATTGGTAATTCGCCGGTTGGCCAAAATACCCAAGCCGCCAAACAGGCCGCCGATGTACGTGGTCTCGCCCGGATAAAACTCCTCGTTGGCCCGGTTCATCAGGTTTACACCAATGGATGATTTCGCCGTGAGCCCTTCGGCGATGGTATATTCCAGCCCCATGTTGCCAAGCAGGTTGTCGCCTTCCAGCCGGTTGCGCGTGGTGAGCAGCGAATTCACCGGACTTTCGGGCTTACTGATGCCGTACCAATTGGTTGTATACGCGTCGTCCTCGTCAAAAAGCGTGGCCGTTGGTGAGGCCGTATAAGCGCGTTCGCCAGCCGAGCGTACATTGTCAGATCCTGCGTTGGCAATGGGTACCGACCGATTAATGGTCCGATTGAACGTGAGTGACTGAATGAACTTCAGGCGTTGGTTAATCTGTTGATCGATATTGAACCGCAAGGCATAGCGCTCCATACCTGAATTGATCACAATACCGTCCTGATTAAAATAATTGCCCGAAATAAAATACCGGGTATTTTCCGTACCGCCGGAGATCGATACCTGATGGTCCGTCATTCCCGCCTGGCGGAAGATGAGATCCTGCCAGTCTGTCCCCTGCCCGATGGCCTGGGGATTGTCAAACGGAGCAGGAAGATCGCTTGCCCCGGCCCAGTCGTTGAGAAATTCCGCGTGTTCCTCGCCATTCATCAGGTCCAGCTTGGTATGGGGGCGCTGCCAACCGTAGTACCCATTGTAATTTACCTGAGCACTACCCGATTTGCCACGTTTGGTAGTGATGATCAGTACGCCGTTGGATCCACGGGAGCCGTAAATGGCCGTTGCAGATGCATCTTTGAGCACTTCGACCGACTGGATGTCATTGGGGTTGATAGACGCCAGTGCGTTGGTAGCGCTGAACGTGCCATATGACGTACCTCCCGGATCTTTACTGCTGTTATACATGGGAATGCCATCGACAACCAACAGCGGTTCATTACCTGCATTCACGGAGCTTGCCCCCCGTATGCGGATGGTTGCACGCCCTCCGGGAGCACCGCTCGACTGGCTGATCTGCACACCGGATGCCTTGCCTTGCAGCAGCATGTCCATGCTGGCCGCCGGTTGTTTCTCAAGCTGCGCGGCCGATACCGAAGCCACGGCTCCGGTCACGTCTTTGCGCTGTTGGGTACCATACCCTACCACGACCACTTCATCAAGGGCGCTCTGTGGCTGTAGGGCAATTTGCACGTTCGTCTGTCCCTTTACTGCCACTTCTTCCATACCATACCCCACAAATGAGGCTACCAGTATGGCATTCGCCGGTACCTGACTGAGTTGAAATTTCCCATCTGCACCGGTCTGTGTGCTTCCGACCGAAGCTTTAAGTGCAACGGTAGCTCCTGTGAGCGGTTCGCCGGTGACGGCATCCGTTACCTGACCCGATACAACCGTCAGGGTTTGCTGTGCCCGGGCAAACGGAGCTAAGCATAGCCCGGCCAGGCACCAGAGGTACATCATCGTTTTCATCATAATGAACGTTTAATTGGATATGTTGTAATTACTCTTGGTTATCGAGTTCGTCGAGGGTAAACCGCGTACTTACTACCGAATTTTGTTCCGACCCTTCTCTATATTTCACGTAGGTGGTGGCTACGAACGTGCCATCGGGCAACCGCTCAAGGCCAGGATAGCCGCAATCCATCCCTTTGTGACTATGCAGCAGCTTTACGCGGTATTGACCTTCGTTACCCTGTAAAATATCGTCATACGTACCTACCCACGCCACAAAATGCGTACGCGTGGGATTATCGTGTCCCGTATCACGGAATACCACGACGAGGCGGCCATCCGCCGCATAGTTAGCCTTGTGCCGATCGCCGTGCAATGGGCCCGGAAGGGGCTTTGGTTCCGACCAAGAAGCTCCTTCATCGTCACTCGTCATAAACAAGGCTATGCGTTTTGCATTTTCACGGATGAGACAGAGCAATTGCTTGCCGTCGGGTGAACGTACCAGTTCGGGTTCGCAGGGCTTCAAACCCGGTAAATCGAGGACCACTTCCCAGGGTGTCCAGGTGGCCCCTCCATCGTCGGAATAACTCCGCGCCAGGACATTGGACCGCTCTTCCTTCTGCTCGCCCGGTCGCCGAATGTTCGATAGGCCGAGCAACCTCTTTCCCCCTTCGATAGGCATAATAGTACAGAACGGCATCACGCTCGCCCCTACATGGTTGGAAACCATCGGCGACCAAGTTTTACCGTCGTCATCGGAGCGCGACTGGTACATGCTTCCATCCGGCCCTTCTCCAGCAAACACAAAGAGGCTGTAATTACCTTGTGGGTCAGGCAACCGGTATATCGTGGGACAGTTGTAAACTGTCGACCAATTTTCCGGGACATCAAGCAGCTCGCTCCATGTACGCCCCCCATCGTCGCTGCGTTTCAGCGGGCCGCATACGCCGCCATGGTTATACGTCCAAACGCAGTACATCGTTTTGCCGTCGGGCAAAAGAACCGTCGTGGGATGACCTTGGTACACCTCGGGAGTACCCTGTGCCACAATCACCTGCCGCGCCGAATCGTTTGACAGATCGATTGTCTGAATGCCGTTTGTCGTTTCGTTGTTATTCCTGTCCCTCGTTTCTTGACAGGCAACGGATAATCCGATGAATACAAGAACAATACAAACTGAAAAATACGATTTCATCACTTGTTTCGTCATAATTGGTTTTACATTACATGTTTATATGTCAAACATATTATTGAGAAATAAACACGGAACTTATCCTTTTTATTTAAATCATATATGTCTGACGTATTATGCTTGACAAATATACTATACTCCTTTTCAGAAATACAAATTTTTCAATTAATTTTTTAGAAAAATTCAGCTAATTAACTGAAAATGAAGCTCAAAATGAATTCGCATTGCCTCACGAAAAGAAGCAGGATTTCCATGGCGTAGTGTTTCTACAAGGTCCGCATGTGTAACGCTGGGTGCGGCCCCGGGTTGGTGTATTTGCTCGCGGTAATCGAGCACATATTGAAAGATTGGCTGTAACATGCTTTGAAACCGAGTCAATACAGGATTGTCTGTAATTCCATACAGTGTAGCGTGAAACAGAATGTCCAACCGGATCAGTTCGGCTTTGTCAGTAGTTGCGCGTTCCTCTTTCAATAGCTGCTCCAGTTTCTTAAAATCCGCAGGTTTAATCCGACTGTATAAAAAATCACCAAGGCCCATTTCCAGCATCAATCGTACTTCAAACAAGCGCTTCAACGTACCTTTACCGAGGAGTTTAGGGTGAAGAATCCGCTCCATACCGCCCAACACATCCGGTTCGGTGAGGATGGTTCCTCTCCGTTTCCGCACATCAACCAGCCCTAGCATGCGCAGGCGACTCATTGCTTCCCGGATCACGCTTCGGCTCACACCCAGTGCTTCGGCCAGTTCCATTTCCTTGGGCAGTGTATCACCGATTTTGAACCCTTTGTTGGCGAAATATTCGCGCAGACGCTGTTCAGCTTGATCGGTCATCGTGATGCTCACGATGGGGTTAAGCAAGTGATCTTCCATACAATTCGATTCCTTCCGGTCCATTCTGGGGCACCCCCCTTTGATAAACCTGCCCCAAAAGTATGAAAATAAGTTAGGTTTAATTTTGTTTTTTCAACATGCGCTGGGCCGCATCGGACGCCACAACGAGGCCTGCGGCCAGCATAATCACATCTTTCAGCACCAACCGGCCCGCACCTGAGAGATATGGAAATCCATGGTTGGGAGTAGGAAAGTCGCCGCCTAGGTTAGGCACGTATACCTCCGGTGTCGTGATCAGAAAAGATAAGGTCACAATCGACATCAGAAATGTCAGAAGCCCACCGACCACTCCCAGTTTTGCCGACCAGATTCCGGCCAAAGTCAGTAGGCCGATTGCGACAATAGCCGCTCCCAAACCGTACGAAAAGATGTAGGTTCCGTTTGCCTTATGCCAGTCGATATTTTTGGTTACCGTCTTCCCTTCTGGATTCTTATACGCCTGGTATTCGGGTGCCTCTTTCGCATAGAAAAACCCCATCAGTGGACTGTTTGCCACGAAAGGCACAATGCCGTCCGCTTCGTATTGAAATGCCTTCAGGCCGCCGATCCAAGCCATGACAATAAAAATGGAAATCCGCAAAAGGTGTATAAAACCGCGCTGTGTGCTTGCCAAGAAATGTAACAGGTTATTCATTGTTCTCATTTTACGGACAAAAGTATAGGACAATGATGTGCAAGAAAATGGACAAAAACGGATTTGCCGTGAACTATTTCGCTGCGACGATGGAAATTCCGACCTGTAACCTGAATTCGGACGGTGAAATACCCACATACTTTTTGAAGTACCTGCTGAAATAATGCTCGTCTTCAAAATGCAGTTTCAGTGCGATTTCCTTTATAGATAAATAAGTAAGGTGCAGTAATTTTTTAGCTTCCAGGATCACGCGCTCCTGAATAAGTGTAGAAGGTAGTTTGCCCAATTGCCGTTTTATTTTCCTGCTGAACGTATCGATGCTTAGGTTCAGTATCCCGGCATAGAAACTTACCGATCTGGTCGTTGCAAAATGTTCTTCCAGCAGTTGCTGAAAGCTCTCCCCTTCCTGCATCTCCATGTTATCCGTGAGCAAATCCATATCCACTTGCTGTTTTTTTGCCTTGCTGGACAAGGCTAGAATAAGCTGCAAATAAGCCTTTAGTACCGAAGTCGAAAATGAGGAATGGGTCGTTAGCTCCCTCTTCATGTTATTGACCAAGTGCACAATCTCGTCATATACGGATGCCGATACATTGACGAAAGGCCGGAGATAGATGTTATTAAACAGCAGCCCATTGCAGGCCACTTCCTTTTTATGGTATTCAATGCAATAGAAGTCCCCGTGAAATAAAATCTGGACAACCGGCTGTATTGTCGGCGTTTTCCATTCAAGATGTTGATACGGGCTTAAAAAAAGCAGCGAAGCGGATGTAGTGTGGTAGGAAATAAAATCGACCGCGACCTCCATCGGCCCGGGAAGAAGAAAAATTTGATACAGCGGGTAGTCTTCCGGGTGGGGTTGCTTTTGCGGATGGATCGTATCAATATGGATTTGCATGGGTTGCGATTTCAATCGTAAATTTTCCGCTTAAAAAGATAGAAACTTCCAACGAGAAATACCAAAACCGAACAAAGATTTAAATAATCTAACCGTTCAAACCGCGTATTTTCACTCAACATATTGAGGTACGATTTGAACGATCCGGTATAGGGAATAAAGTCAGAAAAGTCCTTTTGCCAAACGATCGTGGAAAACACCAACAAGAACATACCCAATCCGATGGGATAAATGAAATTCTTAAATTGCAAACTTAAGCAAAGTTGGATGGATGATATCGCTGCAAGTGCAACATATAGTTTCAGAAATACAAAGAACGACACACTCCTAAAATCGTAGTTCTGAAAACCGATTTCCGGCAAAACGACACCGAGTAAATACCCGCACAATAAAAAGGCAAAATAGGACAGTGACACAGATAGCAAAACGGTTATAAAAATAAATAAAACCTTAGCAATAAATATTTTATGTTTGGAAATAGGTAGCGTAAATAAGACTTTATAGTTGTTGTTTTTGTATTCTATATCGCAGCAAGCATGTACAAATATGGCAACCAATATCGGATACAAAAGATAGAAGAACTGAAAGACGTCTTTTCCAAACATACCTTGCCAAGGATTAATACTCCCATCAATCTCCCCGACTGGATTCTGTGAAACATCGTAATACAGGTATCCGGCAACGAATATCGTCAAAGCAACTGGGATTAACAGGAGTACAACTATTTCCTTGTTCTTTGAAAGTTTATAGAATTCGGACGCATAAGCCGCACGAAAGGTATCACTCATCGTTTTTTGAAATTAAGTTCATGAAAATCTGCTCTAAATCTACGGTACGAGAACTGATGTCATGGATCTCAACGTCATTATGGACAAGTACCTGTACCATCGCATTAAATTCACGGTCTTTGCCGACAACCACTGTAATAGACTTTTCATCTTTTTCGGCGATTGAAAACCCATTTTCAATGAGTAGTTCTACGACACGTTCAGGTCGGCCTGGGGTAATGTGGATGGTTCGCCGGACGCCTTCCAATAATTCATTTTTAGTTCCCTGAAAAACCATATGCCCTTTGTCGATGATTCCGATATGCGTTGCCGTCTTGTCGAGTTCACCCAGGATGTGGCTGGACAGAAAGATGGTCTTTCCCCGTTCATTGAGGTTTTTAAAGAGCTTTCGCATTTCAAATATCCCCTGAGGATCCAGGCCATTCAGCGGTTCATCCAGAATCAGGATTTCCGGGTCGTGGTAAATAGCAATTGCGATTCCAAGACGCTGTTTCATGCCCATGGATAAGGCGGACGCTCGTTTGTTTCGCTGTTGTTCTAAGTCGACGAGTTCCAGCACTTCCGCAATCCTCTTTTTTCCACCGCCATAGATGATATCGAGGTATTTCAAATTTTCACTTACCGTCAGTCTTGTATAAAAACAAGGCGATTCAATTAAACTACCGGTAATGAAATGTATTTTTGTGCTATCATTTTTCAGACTTAAGTTTTGGATAAAGATATTATCTCCCTTTTCCTTCAGTAATCCAAGAAGCAATTTTATGGTGGTTGATTTTCCCGCACCATTTCTCCCCAGGTAGCCGTAAATACTACCTTTTGGAACGCTTAAACTTATATCCTTGAGAATCTGATTCCGACCCCTACGGCAGTTCAGTTTATGGGTTACGATGCTCGCCATTTCCGTAGACTGTTATCAATTGCTCCCCCTTTACGATCACTTGCCCCTTTTTTGCTACACGCGTAGACAGGGTGCCGATCGATGTTTGATCAAGCATGACCGTTCCTTCGTTGCCCACGTTTAACCGGGCATATGTCAGTGTATCTTGGCGGATTTCTAGCTTAGCTGCCCGGCCCACTACTGCCGACAAGGAATCGATCTTGGTATTATGCATCGTTACTTCCATACCGTTTGAAGCCATCACCTGCAGCCCATTGTCCTGAAAACCCTGGATATTCACTGTGCTGACGCTGTAAGCCCGGCGCGTGAGCGCATGTGCATCCCCCGGCAGGTCCAGACTATCCAGGGGTGTTCCGACCGCCGTTAAGGCGATTAAATTAGGGCATTCAATACTGATTTCCGGCTGTTTCCGGATGTCGGTTGTGTAGTCCTTCGGATGGTCGATGGTGATCTTCAGGGTGGTGCCCGTCTGCTGGATATGGATAAAATCCAAATCGGCATAACGTACGGCTAGGCGATCGGCACGTTTCATGGCAACACGTAACTTCATCCCTTTCGGTGCGGTACCCAACAACTCCACGGCATTGAAGGCTTCCGCATGAAACGCTCGAAGTGTGGCAGGTGCTTCAGTCAACATTGCATTAAATCGGCTTTTTAAGGTTAATGCATTTACAATCGCAGCCGTCACTAACAGCAGCGAAGCAACCGCTAACAATTTGTTACTTGTTTTCATGGTCCGCGTAGTTATCGTTGAGATACAACTGATATTTTTCCGTAATTTCATCCATGTTTATTCCCAACAGGTAAATGTTCCTGAAGAACTCAGGCAGGTCCCTTTCGAGAAAACGCTCGCGCTGCTGCTTTTTTATGTGACGTCTGGCCTGTTCAGCTACGAAAAAGCCGATACCCCGCTTGTTGTAAATAATACCCGATTGCTGAAGGTGTTCATACGTCCGCATGACTGTATTGGGATTTACCTGCAAGTGGGCCGCCAGTTCCCTTACCGAAGGTATCTTCTCATTGATGGCCCAGCGCGCCAGTAAGATGTGCTCATTTACATAGTCAGCAATCTGTAGGTAAATAGCGTCTTTACTTTTAAAATCCATATCAAGCCTCTTTTTCACGCAATTTGTGGTACGCCGCAAGCCAGAGCAAACCGATGATGACCAATGAAAGTGCCAACAGCCAATAAAGCCAACCCGAAATGGCTACCGTATAAGAAGTTCCTTCGTTTGTGATATGAAGCGGTGTAAATGGTAACAGCGATGCCGTTGTGGCCACCTGTGGAAATAACGTTTTGAATAGCGTGCCAATGAATATCCAGTATCCGGCTAACACCAACAGCAGCAAAAATGAAGCTTTCAATACTGCTATTTTTCTGAATATCATCGAACCGACCAGCGCAAAGGCATGGATAAAGACATAGATCATCCCAAACATCGCTGCCAAAGTCTCTCCATCTTTCTGATGCAAAAGCCAACTGTAGCCCGGAAAAGCCGATACTTCATAGCCTTTTAGCATGTAGTATTGAAGGACGCCATAGCGCGCTACAAAGAAAATTCCATTGGCACACGCCGTATAACCTACCAAGGATACCAACCAGGCTAGCAGAAATTTTTCAAAGCGGGATGCAGGAAGCAGCAATTGAAAGATTCTCTCCCTAGCATGTTGAAACGGTTGAAAAATGGAAGCTGAAAAAATGAATAAGCCGCCATAAATCACGATGACATAAATCGCAAATTGATCGCCGGCAGTCACCACTTCCGCCCGTTTTGACGAAATCAGCAAATAGAATAAACCAAAGGTAACCCCCGCAAACACGAGGCAACTCACCACATACGTCTTCAGGTTTTTTTTGAAATGACCACGGGCAAGCAATAAAAACCGGTTCAAACTGAATACATTGTTCATTGTTTCGCCTCCGTTGTTAAGTAATCGCTTATCACCGCCGAATTGCTGATCACCGCGTTGAACAGCAGCTCCAGATCAGGCCTACTGGCTATCCCCTCCGGGTTCGATAGGATCGCATGAACGCCATCAAATGCTTCTTCACCATATAATAGGGTCTCATTGGAAGTTCCCAAAATCTTTCCAAAGCGGATTCGTTCCGTCAATCTATCCAACGAAATGTGCAGTTTAATCTGCCCATCGTGCAATACGACTACCGAATCGATCAGGCTGTCCAGGTCTCTTACCTGATGTGTAGAAAGTACGACGCAACGTTCGTCGTCAACAGCGGCGGCGAGCACCTTACGGAATTGCACCTTGGAGGGAATATCCAATCCGTTGGTCGGTTCGTCCATCACCAGCAACGCCGTTCGACAGGCCAGCCCGAATGCCACCATGAATTTCTTCTGCTGGCCCAACGATAGCTTAGTGAGCACACGCTCGAGGGGTACCTCGAAATCGTCCTGGTATCGCTGGAATTGCAACCGATCAAAATTGGGATAAAAAGGACTGATTGTTTTCAAGAAAGTTTTTGCGGTCATATCGGGAATGAAGGGTTCCTCGGGCAGAAAAAACACTTGACTTAACAAATCCGGACGCCGTTTGGTCACATCCACGCCACCTAGGGTTGCCTGTCCGGAGGTTGGATAGCACAATCCGATCATATTTTTTAACAACGTGGTCTTCCCCACGCCATTTTTGCCGAGCAGTCCATAGATATGCCCCGCCTCCAACTGTAAATCAAGGCCGTTGAACAGTGTGGGTTGGTTCTTGTAACCAAAGGTCAAATCAGACAATCGGACCATACTTAAGTGTATTAGTTAAATAGTACACTACAAAAGTAAGGATCCGATCTTAATTTGCAAAAAATAAATAAAGAAAGCCCGCATTAAGCGTTGCTAACACGGGCTTGTATCCACTCAATCAATCCATCCGGGATTTTGAACAAGGTTGGGGTTCATTTGTATTTCTCCGGTGGGAATGGGCCAGGTATACAAGAAATCTCCTTTGTAAGAATAATCGCTTACATTACCTCCCCAGATTTGCTTTTTGCCATTTCCGGGATAAAAGACTTTTTCCTTCCAGGTCTTCCACCGTAGTTCATCAAAATAATTGATGCCCTCGCCGGGGAATTCAACCCTCCGTTCATTCCGGATCCGTTCGCGTAAATTGTCTTGTCCGGTCACCGCCGTTGCCGCATTTGAATTCAATAAAGCTACCCCTGCTCTGCCTCGTACTTCATTGACTTTCTCTACCGCCTCCGCCTCAAGCCCCAATTCATTCAATGCCTCGGCCCACATCAGGAGCACATCTGCATACCGTAATATCGGAAAGTCTGTAGGGCCATAGTTGCGATCGATCAGACCCGAAACTCCCTCAATCACAAACTTTCGATAAAAATAGTAAAAGTTGATCTGCGTGTCACTTTGGATGTCGCCGCCCACGGCTGCTTGTCCGCGGAAAGGCCACCTCATGGTCTGTACGCTTTCAACATCGGTAAAATTGAATGCCCCGCGGAAGGTAGCATACGGCGTTAGTACATTGGCCTGTAGACGAGGATCCCGGTTTTCATAAGCCTTTTTTATCCGCGCTTCGTTGCCCTCTGGCAAATACAGGCTCATTTTGGCTCCCCGCTCCTCTGCCGCAGCATATTCTTCTGCGGTGAGGTTGTCTCTCAGAAAATACACTTCGCGCGCTGATTCGGTAAGCGAGGAATAGCCCGGAATGACGTCGTCCCAGTTGAACTTGGTTCCGTCGATATTTTCATGGAGATCTACCAGGTTCGGTGAAGGCATGTAGTAATTCCAGCCGCGTCGGAATGCCGAAGGCCATCCAATAAACAGTTGGAAGTTGTTGCCATATCCCTGCTCGCCCCGGTGTTGGAGCGAAAAAATCATTTCTGGACACTGTTCATTCGCTTCTGTAAACAAGGTTTTATAATCCGCAAACAATGTATGGCCGGCATCTTTCACCTGTTGGAAATCTGCTATTGCTTTTTCCCAATCTTCCCGATAGATGTACACTTTTCCGCGTAAGGCATACGCTGCGCTTTTGGTGGCATGGCCATAGTTGCCATCCCCGGTGGCATATCGATCGGGCAGGTTCGGTTCATTGATGCAGTCGGTTAGATCAGCGATCACCTGATCCCACACTTCGGTTTCAGAAGCCCTCGACTTGATGGCTTCCGCAGGCGTGAAGGGTTCGAGGTAAATAGGCACTCCTTTATACAATTGGTTTAACCGGAAGTAAAAATACGCGCGAAGAAACTTACATTCTGCCAGGTAGCGTGCTTTCTTTTCTTCGTTTGAAGGCGATTTGCCTGGGATATTCAATAAAGCGTCATTCGCTCGCTGAATGCCCTCATACATGTGTTGCCATACCTTCGCAAACATCCCATCGCCAGCGGTGATGGTACCGCGTAGCAGGGGTTCATCCCACCGCCCTTGTCCGGTAAAGCCAAAACGATCCGTTTGGTAAAGCTCATGAACGGTGGTCATTCCACTATGGCCCAAATCAAGCCGAAGTGCGTTATATACCCCTGCTACCCCCAGGTCCGTCAGATTATCTGTGGTCCACATGGTTGTGGTGGAAACCGACGAATGAGGGGCGGTGTCCAGTAAGTTGTCTTTGCAAGCGCAAACACTTAATGTTATGATGATGGCAATGATTTTCTTCATGATTGTTCTCCTTTAAAATGTGACATTCAATCCCAGTGAAAATTGGCGCATGGTGGGATAATTCGGATTGGGGCCGATCTCGGGATCTAAACCTGGAAATTTTGTCAACGTCAGTAAATTTTCACCCGCTAAATAAACCCGCAATCTGCTTATTGACAGTCTGCTCGTTAACCGTTCAGGAATCGTGTATCCCAGCTGCAGGTTACGAAGTTTTGCAAAGGAAGCATTGTAGAGAAAGTAATCGCTGGTTCGACCATTTTGTGCATCAGCTACCCCCTTCAGCCGTGGATAATGCCCTGTCACGCTATTCGTGGGATCGCCCGGATTCGCTTCATTGTAATAAAAATGATTGTCGGCCACCAATATGGGTACCGATTTTCCCTGCGCAACAATCGACTGGTTCAGGTACAGGGTGTTCCAGTAATAATACATACCAGCCGCGCCCGACCATACCATGGAAGCATCAACCCCACGGTACGACAGATTGATTGTCAACCCATAGTTTATTGCGGGTGTAGCCCGCTTTCCGGTAAACTGCTGGTCGTATACGTTGCCATAAATCCCATCCCCGTTCCTATCTGCATAGATTAAATCACCGTACCAAATTTTGGTGGGGTCAATCCCATCTGCCGGCTGGAACCGGTATCCGGCAGCCACCATCTGCCGCAACCATTCCATATCGTCCGGTGTCCGGATCATCCCATCCTGTGGGCCGCCGTTGACATCCAGTGAACCATCCGGGAGAACATAATTGCCAGATCCTTGATACGTCGGATACAGGTATAGTTCTTTAATCGCATGACCTTCCAGAATGCGCTCCGTGCCACCCGAAGATACCGTACCGATATTGGATTGATATACTTGGTTTCCGTCGGCATCCGCTATGTAACCTTCATTCAATCTGCCTTTATAGAGATCCACCCGGTTGGTGTTGTAGGCAAAATTCCCGGCGACGGAATAACGAAAATCGTTGATATGGTTTTGATACCCAAGGCTCAATTCAATCCCCCGCTTGGTCACCTCGGCGATATTCATTGTTGCCGGGCTAGCCGTTCCAACGATAAGCGGAATATTGGGAACAAACAGGATACCATCGGTAAATCCTTGATACGCATCTATATCGAAATTCAGTTTACCATTGAGTGCCAAACCACTTAAACCTATATTCGTAGTTGTGGTAGTTTCCCATCTTAGGTTGCGGTTGCCGGTCTTCGTTTGAGCGAGGCCCTTCACCGCTGTATTGTTGAAGGAGTAATTGACGGTACCGTAGGCTGGCAGGTGATCGTAATTTCCACTTGGGATGCTACCGGTACGCCCCCAGGATGCACGGATCCGTAAATCGTCAAATATGGTTTTAACAGGTTGCATAAAAGGCTCTTCCGAAATACGCCACCCAGCGGAGAATGCGGGAAAGAACCCCCATCGGGTAGCTTCTCCGAAACGAGATGATCCGTCATTCCGGAAGACAGCCTCAGCCAGGTACCGCTCTTTATAGGCATAGTTAATCCGTCCGAACACGGACTTCAATCCGTTATCTATTTCGTCGCCGTTAATCCCGGTCATCGTCGTAGCTGAATTCAATGTGGTCAGGTCAGGATGAGTAAGCCCCTGTTTCGAGGCATCGAAGTAGTACTGATTAAAATACTGCTGGTTATATCCCACGATGGCACCCAGATCATGGTCAGCAAACGAACCGTTGTACCGCAACACGTTATCCAGGATCACGTTATAGCTTTTGTACAGCGAATATCGGGTTGACAATTGAGCGGCCGGCTGTGCTGCTGTGCTCAACGTATGGGTTGCAAAGTTCCATTTTTCGTAGGGAATGGGGTGCGTGTTATTCTCGGTATGGGATTGATTGTAGTGTACCTTCGATTCAAATTCCAGCCCCTTATACAGGTCAAGTTTCGCAAACAACGTCGTATTGATCCGGCTCACTTGATTACGCCCGCCCTGCCCGTATAACCAGGCGATTGCATTATTAGCCGTTGCCGATTCTTCCGCCGCAGCCGGAAACCCGAACATACCGTTATAAACGGGGTAAACCCCCGGTACCGTTTGAGTGAGATAAGAATAGGCTGTCGCCACATCAGCAACACTGGTATGCTGAAGATCGCCGAAAGTCTGTGTACCTACGGTGAGGAATTTGGCTACTTTTGATTGCAGGTTTATCCGCATCCGAATTTTGTCGGCCCCCGTTTCGGGCATTGTTCCGGGGTTATCAAAATACCCTACCGAAAATAAGTAATGGGTGTTTTCTATGCCACCATTGAGTGTCAAATTATGGTTTTGTAATAGTTTTCGTTCACCGAACAACACGTTTCCCCAATCGGTATTTGGATAGGCTACGTGGTTCGGATACCCATGCGCTGTCAGACCATTCGGATCTATTTTAGCTGACTCCCACTTTTCGATGGTCGCATTGGTATAAATGGCGGCCTGCCCGAGGTTAGTAAACCCTTCGTTTACCAGGCGCATATGGCGTGCGTAGTCGGTCACGAATTCGGGCACATTATTGGGACGAAGCAAGGAAGTCATTCCGGTATAGCTTACGTTGGTTTTGCCGCTGTTTCCCTTTTTTGTAGTAATGAGGATAACTCCGTTTGAAGCCAGCGAACCGTAGATTGCCGCAGTGGCCGCGTCTTTCAGTACGGAGATGCTCTCGACATCATTGGGATTTACAGCATCCATTGAGCCTACGATCCCATCAATGACAACTAACGGTGATGTGCTATTCAATGTACCGGTACCCCGTATAAGTATGTTGGCACCATCTGCACCCGGTTTTCCGGTGGTCGTCTGCACATTTACTCCGGCAGCCAAGCCAGCTAGCGAAGTTGATAAGGTTGAAACCGAGCGATTTTCGATCGCTGTAGAACCGATAGTTGCAACGGAACCAATGACATTTACTTTTTTCTGGGTACCATAACCCACTACCACCACCTCTTCTAAGTCACTCACCGTTTCCTCTAAAACAATATCGATCACCGCAAGCGAACCAACCGCCCGCTCCTGTGTGGCATATCCGATCATGGAAAACACCAATACGGCGTCGCCGTCCGGAATCGTCAGCCGATAATTGCCCTGCTCGTTGGTACTCACCATGGCAGCCGTGCCCCTCACTGCTACCGTGGCCCCCACCAATGGTTGCCCTTTCGCATTGTTCACCCGTCCCGAGACAGTGTGCTGCGGACTCGTAGGTTCCGTCGGTTTACGCGGATGTATTGTATTACGCGGCTTCACCACGATGGTTTCGTCTTTGAGCACCCACTCCAGTCCCAAAGGCGCCAACAACTCAGCCATCGCCTCCTCAAGTGTTGCATTTTTTATTTCTGCATCCACCCGTGACGTAGCCACCGCTTTACCGTTCAGGAAAAATGGATAGCCACTTTGTTTCTGTATGCTACGCATCGCTTCGGCAAGCGTTACATTTTTTGCTTTTAATGTAATGGTTTGCGCATAGCCTCCAGCCGTCACCTGGAAGACAGCCGCCAACGAAATCACGATTATCAACTTCATCGTCAATAGCAATCTATAAGTCAGAGGCCTACAAAGGCCTTTAACACATGCGTTAAAAATCATATGTTTGTACTGTTTTGTATGTTTATAAAAAAGGTTAATACATGCTCCAAAGGGAGCATTCATTACAGCATGCAAAATACTTCCGGGTAGTGCTGGCGGCACTATCCGGCTTTTTTCATGCCGTTCAAAAAGAAGAATTGGTTACGTTGGTTGTCTATTCATTTGTCATTCACTCCTTAATTAATGGTTAATAATCTGGTTTATACACAAGTATCTTGTTTGTACTAAATCGTTTATTAACGAGCCAGCACGATGAGCTTATTTTGTCCACCTTCTTTTTCTATGCTGAATCGGACTCCTCCCTCTTGCAGGATCTCCAGCACCTCTTGTAATGATTTATCCCGGTTGATTTCGCCGTAAAAATGGGTGTCGGGTATCTGGCCCTGATAATGCACTTCCAAATCATACCACCGGCTCAATTGGTCTATCGCAACCGCTAGCCGGGTTTCATCAAAATAAAAGACTCCTTTTTTCCAGCCAACGTAACTCGCTACCTTAACATTGCGGACATCGATCTGCGTCCCTCTGGAGTTTGCTGCTTGTTGGCCGGGATCAAGCACCACCGACGTCAGATTCGTAGCATCGTTGCCTGTGAGTGCCACCTTAATCCGTCCTTGTACCAATGTCGTTTGGGTCTCGGCAGCATCCGGGTAGGCGGAAACGTTGAATTCTGTGCCCAATACGTCCACTTCCTGGCCATTGCTGATCACCTTAAATACCTTGCGCTCATCGTGCGCAACGGCAAAGTATCCTTCTCCGTCAAGTGTTACGACTCGCTCATCTCCGGTGAATTGTGCGGGATACGTCAACGACGACTCGGCATTTAGCCAGACTTTGGTGCTGTCGGGTAACGTGATTTGATAGGTGCCTCCTCGTGGTGTGGCAAGCGTATAAAAAACAGTTTTCGACGGATCGGCAGGTATATCGCCCTCTCGCTGATTGTCTAGCAACATGGCGCCATCGTCGTACCGGATTTGACCGTCCATAACGATGCCTTTCTGTTGTTCACTAAGCTTCACCACGCGGCCATCCGCTAGTGTCAATGTGGCCCGGTTGCCGCCGGGGGCTACATCTACGTTGGCAACCCGCTCCAATGACGGCTCAATGCGACCTGAATAACCGTTGTAGAAATAAAGCGATATTGCTGCAACCAACAACACCGATGCCGCTGCGGCATACGCCCACGTGAATCGCCTCCCGTTCTGGACTTTTACCCGAGTTGTTTTGGCGGCAATCGACTGGTAGAGGCGTTCCAACTTTTCTTCCGCTAGTCCCACATCGTACCCCGAATCAAGCAGGGACATGCCTAGCGCATCGTCAAGCTCGTTTGCATAACGTTCTGTGGAGACATAACGTTGTAATTGCCTGAGTTCAGCTTCTGTACATTTGCCCTTTTTATAGCGCTGCAATAGGTATACAATATTGGTCTTTTCTGATGCCACGGCATGTGTTTATAATAGGAATACACCTGAAAAGATCACAAGGTCTGCTCTGCGCACAACTTTTTTAGGAAGTGGTTAACAGCCACAGGGTCAGCAAAAGTGCAGAATACCCCCCTCCCTGTATTAACCGGTCTTTGATAAACTTATTGGCTTTGACGATATGATCGCGCACGGTAGCCTCCGATATCCCCAATTGTTCGGCCACTTGTCGATAACTCAGTCCATCGACTTTGCACATGCGGAAAATCCGCTGTCGCTGCGTCGGTAATTCACTGATCGCCCCGTGCAGCAGCGCTTCCGTTTCTTTCGCATTCAGGGAGTCGACCACTGTGTCATCGCTATCTACATACCCGCGCGCCATTTGAATTGCTGCTTCGATTTCCAGTTGTAGCCGACGCCTGAAATTGAATGCAAAGTGGCGTGAACAGGTAAATAAATAGGCTCTGAAAGATTGATTGGGATCGATGTGTTCCCGGTGTTCCCATATCTTTACAAACACATCCTGAAGCAGGTCATCTGCCACTGTTTCGTCGTGTACCAGCCGAAGTATGTTGCCGTAAATGGCTCGGCTGTATCGATCATAAACCCACCGGAACGCCATTTCCTCACCCAGCTGCAACCGGGCTAACATTTCCTGTTCATCGATATCATTATGGCTTACAGACATATCAGATTCCGGTGCTAAGTTTGGCATTTTATATGAAGATCGCAAACCAGAGCCATCAATCTATTTGTACCATCGTTAACAAATGTTAAACTCCTTGACCGTAAATCCGCTCCCGACTACTTTTACGGCATGTATCACCGATGTTTCCCCATATTCCGCTATCTGCCTCTACTACTTTGTTGTGCATTCCCCTTTCAAAAAGGATGGTCACAAAATCTGGAAGGCATAGTCTACGACCAACATACCGGAGAGGCTGTTCGGGGAGTGAGCATCACATGGGGTACGATGCGTACCGTCTCCGATATAGCAGGCCGGTTCAGGCTACCTAATTCCACCCGTTTTCCTGTAATGCTTACCGCTTCACACATCGGTTATGATTCGGTGACTATCAAGCTGTATGCATTGCCCGATACGTTGCTGCGCATCTTCCTATCGGGAAAGACATTCGACCTTGATGAAGTCACGGTACTTGGCAAACGTAACTCCGTACAGGATTCACTGTGGATGCGTCGGGAATTTAACGACCAGTTCAATTTCAAACCCGTGAAACCATGGGAGTCGCTAACCCTCAGCCCGGTAGGGATCGGCGTGAATCTCAATGTGCTTTTTGCTTCGTTTTCACGCGAGCAGAAGCAAGCCAAACGATTGAAAAGCGCGTTAATCCGCGACGAGCGGGAAGATTACGTAGATCGCCGGTTTACCAAAGCCACCATCCAGACCCAAACGGAAATTCGGGATGACGAACTTGACGTTTTCCACTGGTATTTCAGACCCACTTACGATCAATTAATGGATTTTAACGAATACGATCTACTCCTGTATATCCAGGAAAGCTACCGCGATTTCAGGGCTCATCGGGATAAATACCCGAAAAACGTGCCCAGCCTTGACCGGGAGCCATAGCCAACCCTGGCTTCCTCACCATCGGCCTCCGGCCCCACCTCCGCCGCTGCTTCCGCCACCGAAGCTGCCGCTACTGCTGCTTCCACCGGAGGACGAACCGCCACCCGAAGATGACGATGAACTGCGTACTTTCTTTGGGATCACGACCGTGCCCAGCGAAACGCGGTAGTCACAAAATGCACATTCCGCTGTGCGCTCGCCTTCACCCGATGCGCTGTAGGTTGCCGCTTTGATGGTTTTGACAACTGGCTTTTTCAAGGTACGATAGTGGCAGGAGGGGCATTCGGAGAAGTTTTTCTTTCGTAATCCGTCCCACCCCACTGTCTTAATTTCGCCGGTTAGTGCATGTTCCCATATCTGGTAGCTACGCGACAGGTTTTTTTCTTCGCTTAGTTGCCCTTCGTCCAACAAGTCGGTTTTCGCCTTCAATTGGTCGCGGTCCAATCGTTTCCAGTTACCCGAATCATCTGGCGGCACAAACCGTATCCGCATCGCGTTTCTACGTCCTAGAAATATAAAAAGGCCAATCAATGACAAAGGCGAAAGTACAAGCGGAACGACCATCCAGCGGTGGTAGCTTGTCAATGCGGAAAGGCGGTTTTTCTCATCCCGGTAGGCTTTTCGGATATATTCCTCCCCCTTGGAATATTTGATCGAGATCGCCAAGCTGCCACCCAAGGCGAGGTACCAGGGGATTAACTTCACCTGAAAAATAGCCTTCGGATCCATCCCCGTAAACCATAGCGCAAATACCCCGATAAACAAGATCATCACCATGCATCCGCAACCACCGACTGCAGCTAGCCCATTCTGCCCGACAGATTTGCGCCGTTTATCCGTTACAATCTTTTTTTCTGCAACATATCCGATCCATTTCATCACCGCAAATGTTAATACGATGATTACCAATGAATAGATTCCCACATCCTGATAACGGTAAAAAAACGACTGTTGGCGCATTTCCGCCTTCAATTCTTCCGCCCTTTCAGGGTTTAAAAGTATATCGCGGAGGGCCGATGCTGTTGCCAGCATCCCCCCGTCGTAGTTGCCCTGCCTGAATTCGGGCACTAAATATTGCTCGCCCACACGCTTCAACAAGGCGTCAGGCAACACGGCTTCCATACCGTAGCCGGTAATGAACCGATATGCCCTGCGTTCCGTCGCAATAAATAAAAGCAACCCATTGTCATTTTCCTTTTTACCGATTCCCCAAGTTTGGAAAAGTTTGAGCGCAAATTCAAAATCATCGTCTCCGGCAAAATCTGTTACCGCCACAATGGCTACCTCCGCTGTCGAGTGTCCTTCGATTTCGCGCGCCAATGCATTCAGCGAATCCACTGCGTAGCCACTCAATATGCCATCGGGATTGCTAATGAAAAAATCCTGTCCCTGCTGCTTCGGGTTCGGTATTTCTGCGATGCTGTATTGAGCAACGGCCACTCCACACATTGCCACGCACCATAGCAAGCTATTTAATACGGTTAACGTTATTCGTTGGATTAACATCGTCGCCAAAGATAGAAAACGTCGTTAAATTTAACCTCAAACTTATGGGCAGCTAAACCCCGGGTTACTTAACTTAGCATTACGTTAACATGCTGGTGATAGTTACGATTTAACTTTGTAACGTTATATTTCCTCTTATAAAAGTTGTCTTTCAGTGGCAGCCGGAGAGATCGATAATTCGCTTTTATATTCAACGCGATTATATTGAATATAAAAGCGAATTTATCTAAGTTTGCTATACAATAGTTTATCTAAAATGAAAATACGATTCACGATCATAACTGGTTTCTTGCTGCTCGCGCTAGCACCGCTGTTGATTGCTGCGAACGAAGCGTCCCCTTTTCGTTCCGGTGACCTTGTGGTTTGTGGCGACGACAAAATCCGTATTTACGACGGTGAAGCGGCACGGAGCGGAGACGCAACGCTCGTATGGTCATGGCAGGCCAGCGAGGCCAAGGGCCAGTTGCCCGAGGAATATTTCGGCATGCTCCGTTCGCTGGATGATTGCAAGCCTGTGCAGAATAACACCCAACTGCTCATCACTTCATCATCCGGCGCCACATTGCTGCTGGATGTAGCCACTAAGCGGGTACTGTTCTATGCCCAAACACCAATGGCCCATTCGGCCGATCTACTTCCAAAGGGGCGCATCGCCGTAGCCAATTCTACGCATGCAGCAGGCAACAGTCTGGAGCTTTACGACGAGCGTGAATCTGAAAAGGTACTTTACAAAGACACACTGTATTCCGGACACGGAGCCGTATGGGTAGCCGAACGACAAGAACTTTTTGCGCTGGGTTTCGACAGTTTGCTCGTATACCGGCAGGAGGACTGGCACACCAACAACCCACGATTGGAAAAGGTACACGCCTACCCCTTGCCCGACGGAGGCGGCCATGAATTGTCGCCCACCTCATCGGGACAGCTGCTCGTCAGTACTCATCACCACGTATGGCTGGCAGATATGAAAACCGGCACTTTCACGCTATTCGAACCACTGAAAGACCACGAAAACATCAAGTCGGCCAACTACGACGCCACAACCGGGGCGCTCGTATATACCGTTGCCGAGGAAAGTTGGTGGACACACCATGTGTATGGGGTAAATCCCGATTTTCGCATTGAAATACCCGATATGCGGGCGTATAAAGTACGTGTCGTGCGGTAAGGTTAACTCTTCTTAATCGTGTCCACAGTGCGGATAGCATGCTGTTTGAGCTAGTAGATTTCGTTCCCCTCAAAGGCATAAGGCCGAATCCTGCCCCGTCCTAAAACAATCTGTTGCGGCATAGGTTTATTAATAAGCGTATTAATAAACAAGACGTATGAAAGATTTCAAAATCGACACAGACGAACTGGAAAGAATCGTTACTCATCTCCCTACCGGGATCAGATTCAGGTTTACGCCGACGGACACCGAGCCGGAAGGCTTGGACCCAGACAGCGTATTGCTTTATGACGATCTAGGGGGTGTGTGGATCGGCCAGGTGATAGCCGGCGAGCATGACGACGTAATCATGATAGCGGCGTGGGATGCCATCAACGAAAAATATTGGGAAGAAAGCCAACATTCGGAGTGACAAACAAAACGCACTGCTCGGGGTTTAAAACGTAAATATCGTCCTATCAAAACAACATCATGAGCACAGAACACTTACAGCGCCAGGAGGCCATCGAAAAATTAAGGGAACTAGTCGACAAAATCGATATCGGCATGCTGTGCACCTTCATTCCGGAAAGCGATTACCCACATGCCATCCCAATGAGCCGACAGGAGGTTGACGAACATGGCAATATTTGGTTTTTGCTTTCTTCAGAAAGTGACACGCATCAAAACCTTCAACGGAACACTAAATTAAGTCTGTTGTATGCGGATGTGAGCAACTATAATTTCCTGAGCATTAATGGAACAGGCGAAATCTCACAAGACAGCGCCCGCATTGAAAAATACTGGAGCAACATCGTGGCTGCCTGGTTCGAACAAGGCCGGGAAGATCCGCATATCCGCGTGCTGAAAGTAACGCCGAAGGACGCTCATTATTGGGACAATAAATCCAATAAATTGGTCACCTTTCTGAAAGTAGCCGTAAGCGCCGTGTCCGGCAAGCAGATGGACATCGGCCGTGAAGGCGATTTAGACTTAGACTGAAACGGACGCCAATTTTCATCTAAAATCGGATACCCAGCATAAAAACAAGCGCATTATTCCGGTAGCTTTCATTGGGCATATTGGGATCTTCGCCATTGGCAAAATTCGTAAACCCAGTTAGGTAACGGGCGTTCAGTACCGGGTCCACTCGGCTTTCTGGTAACCGTAGGCAATATTCCAGCCCATATACCCCCGCTATGTCGGTGTTCTTTACATTGTACGCATCATAGGTCTCCCCTTCGCCCACTTTGTTTTTCGCACTTAGTTTAAATGCCACCTGCGGACCGACAAAGATGTCCAAATCGATGGGTTGGAGGCGGTATTTTATCAGTACCGGCACACTCAGGTAATTCATGTTCAGTTCGGCGTCCCGGTAACGGATGTCTCCAATTGCAAATGCGTCACTTTTATATTTGCCCCCTAATTGCTGAAAATTGGCCTCCGGTTGCACATAAAAGTTGCCAACCACCGGAAAATTGGCGTGCACGCCTCCGACGAAACCTGCCTTACCGTCAAACGTATCGCCTGATATTCTGGACATACTCCACCCGGCCTGTATACCAAAACCGATTTTCTCCTTGCGTTGCTGGGCATTAGCAGCCAAGACAACAAACATAAAAACAACCGAAACTATTATATTTTTCATCGTTGAGGTATTGCGGTTAAAGTGCTTCAATTGATCGGATATAAATACCTGAAAAACAATCATCCATGCAGTTTTTCGGAACAAATCCTGCGGAAGATAGTATACCGTTGTTGTCTGCCTTGAACGATACACTAGCGTCTGAACGGCTTTTCAACCATACATTGCGGGCTGTGTCATAAATGTCGTCCAACGTGATCGGGGCGCCCGCGGGCGAACTCGCATGCGCCTCCGCATCCAGCTCTTCTTCCGTTTCGGACCATTGCAAGTCGTCAAGAATGGATATTTTCTCCTGCTCGCTGAGTTCATGAGCCATCTTTTCAAACGCTACGAGTATTTCATCTACCTCTGTTAACGTCCATCCGCTTTCTGGCATCCATACGTCGTTGAAGCGGGTATATAGGAAATCGCGTTTGGTCACCATGCCCTTTTCGACGGTAATCGTGGTTTCCCAAGCCGACCCTGCCCAGGATGCACCCGTTACGACGTATCGATAACTGTCGTCGCTGGATGCCTTGAAGTCGAGCCACGTTTCATAGCTCCGGTTAAACTCGTCTTCATACGCTAAATCCGCTTTTTCGCAGGCCGGAAAAGCCGTTGCGATCAGGAGGAATAATAAGGTAAATTTCCCATTCATAACTTAGTCTTTATTTAACTAACGTGATAGGAATCGAGATTGCTACACGAGTTGTATCGTTGACAATAACGGTTCCCTTCCCGAAATGCTTTCTCTATTCGACCACGAGTTCGGTATTCCCGGATACCAGACTGATGTGGCAACAGTCAAAGGCAACGACGTAATCGGCATTGACCACTTCACGGCTTCCGATATATCCCCGGAAATTCAGCTTGATATCGGTATGGAGTGGCAACCGATTGCCATCCGAATCATCAGCAATGGGGTACGATCCTTGTTGGGTGAATATGTCCCACGTTTCGTCGTCATATTCCCGGGTAAAATCTTCATTGTCTGGCAAACGGGTGATCTGGATGCGATCCAATGCGACCGGATTCCCTTCCGTGTCGGTCACCTTTACGCCGACCGACATAAATACCTCCGTACAAGCCACCGATCCACAATCCCGCGTTGATTCGGTTTTGTCGCACGATAGCGCCGCCGCTATAAAGGTCAACAGTATGTATGCGATACTTTTCATAACATTCGTTTCATCAGGAGACGAATTCCTGCTTTTCTTCGCTACAATTTATGGCCTACTTACTGTTTAACTTTGCTTCTATTTCAACTGTTCCTGAAAAAATGATTCCAGTTTATCAAACGGAATGACGTCCACCTTGTCGTACAAATCCACGTGGACGGCATCGGGAATGATGAATAACTCCTTCGGCTCGGAAGCCCTTTCAAATGCGTCTTCGCTGAAATAGCGGGAGTGCGCGTTTTCTCCCGCGATGATTAAGACCGGTCTTGGAGCAATCTCTTTGATATAAGTCAGCAACGGCATATTCATAAAGGACAACGCATTGGTGGCATTCCAAGAACCTGTAGAATTCAACGAACGGTCATGAAAGCCCCTTGGTGTCCGGTAATAGTCAAAATAATCCTTTACAAATTGCGGCTCGGTACCTTCCAGTTTCTCCGCATTTAACCGCGGTCCGGGTTGGAATGTTCCCGCTTCTGCATCTTTCCAGCGTTGCTCGCCCAATTGTGTTAATAGTTGCGTGCGTTGCTCCAATGTCGTAGCGTCATTATACCCGTTCGCCATTACCCTCGACATATCATACATACTCGTCGTTGCCACGGCTTTCACCCGTTTGTCGATCGCCGTAGCGTTCAGGGCAAATCCCCCGAAGCCACAAATTCCAATGATACCGATCCGGTTTCTGTTCACATTTTCTTGTAGGCCAAGGAAATCAACAGCAGCACTGAAATCCTCGGTGTTGATATCAGGTGATGCCACGTTACGTGGCTCGCCCCCACTCTCGCCTGTATACGATGGGTCGAATGCCAGTGCCATAAAGCCCCGCGCTGCCATTTGATTCGCATACAGTCCCGATGATTGTTCTTTTACCGCTCCAAAGGGTCCGCTGATTGCCAGCGCGGGCAGCGGTTGGTTGTGGTAATTTTTCGGGCCATACAAATCGCCCGTCAGCGTAATGCCGTAGCGGTTTTTGAAGGTTACTTTTTTACGGGTAACCTGATCACTTAATTCAAATGTGTAATGTGCTGTTTTCGCTGTATTATTCATGTTTTCTGCATCTTGATTTTCCGTATGTTGTGCATAGGATGGTCCTAAAAACAGCAGTGACATACCTGCTAAAATGGATCGTTCTTTCATTGTTTCTGTATTAAATTGTTTTGATAATTTTTGCCGGAATACCGCCCACAACGGTGTTATCGGGAACGTCTCTGGAAACAACCGCCCCTGCGGCTACCACCGCGTTTTCACCGACAGTTACTCCCGGAAGAATCGTTGCATGGGCTCCAATCCAGGCGTTCCTCTTGATGTAAATAGGTCCCGGAACAAGTGATTGTCGGTTTTCCGGCGATACGGGATGCCCTTCAGACAGCAAACTCACTTTCGGCGCGATCAGCACGTTGTCTTCGATGGTAATGCCTCCCAGATCAAGGAAGGTGCAGTCGAAGTTGATAAATACGTTCCTGCCGATCCGGGTGTTTTTACCGTAGTTGATATATAAGGGGGTAAAGACCGTGGTGCGCTCATCGATTTCCGATTCGGTAATCCGGCCCAATAGGTCTCTGATTTCCGCAGGATCAGAGGTGTTATTCATCCGTATAAGCAATTCCTTCGTAGCATAGGAGGCCTCCCGCATTTTATAGGCTTCCGGGTCGTTAGGCTGAATCGTTTCGCCATTTCTCAGCCGTTCAAAAACACCTAGCGTAGCATTCTCCATTCGGTTATTATTCATGGCACAAAATTAAAAGGAAAGCCGCACAGCGACGTTGCTGTGCGGCTCAGATTGCTTTGCTGAAAAGCTCAATTTTATACTTCCGTAGGCGGTATTCCGTATTGTTTTTTAAATGCCGTGGAGAAATGCGAAGGGTTTTTAAACCCCACCTCTACATAGACCTCCTGCACCTTTTTGCGTTCCTCTTTCAGCTTAACATAGGCCGCTTCCAAGCGCCTTTTTATCAGCCATTTTTGCGGACTTAGACCGCTGATCTTCTTAAAGTCCCGTTTGAACGTCGCCAGGCTACGCCCGGTATACGCGGCAATCTGTTCCATGGTCAGGTCATCCATGTAGTTGTCGTTCAGGAACCCCAACATGTCGATCTTCCATGGTTCTGTAAAATCAAACAGGATGGGAAAGAAAATAGCTGAATAGTTCAGCAAGGCATAGATCCCTTCCTGCAGTTTCAGGTGCGCCACCCCGTCAGTTGGTTTCACGTTTTCATCAAAATAGGGCGTCAGCGATTGGAACAAGCTAGTGATGTCCGCACGTGGCTCGATCTTAAAAACATTCCTATCTGAAAGCGCCGCTCTTTCAGGCAAATCAACCTTGTCCAGCTTCTTATAAAATTCCCGTAGGACATTCCGGTTGAACGTCAATGATATCCCTTTATATAATTCCTCACCCTTGCTGTTCTTATACATCATCAGCCGGTGATTCCGCCGAATGAATGCACATTCGCCCGCGCGTATGGTTATTTTCCTATTCCTGTCCTCAATGACCTGTTCGCCGGAATATAGATAGAGCAGTACATGTTCAGGAGTTGCGTGAACACATTTTTCACTATAATCGGAAAAGCACGAAAGAAATATACCTGAATAGTTTGTGGTTCGTAATTTATCCGTTTGTTCCATGATAACGTTCTGTCAGCTAAATTAACGCCTCACAAAGGTAGTCATTCGATCAAACGTTACCATTGTTGTGCGGCTCATTTTACGTTGCTGAGCGGCTCATAAGATGGCATCAGCAATCGACCTAGCCACCCCATATAGGAGGCTAAATTTCAACATTTCGAATTTAAATACTGGAATCTTCAATATATTTCGCTATATTTGTTAGCAATTAACCTTGACAGCTATACCAAAAAATGATTATCTTCAATTCCAAAGGGCATCTCGTTCCAAATTTAAACATGCAGGTCGATCTGGAAACAATAGAACAAGCGTTTGTACAAAACCTAAAATCTGGCAATCGAGAGGAGCTTTTCCAAAAGTATATCTCCTATTCTGAACAACTAAAATCGGGGTTAGGAAACGTTAGGTTGCTGCAATGGATTGATGGATCATTCGCGACAAAAAAGCCGGAACCCCGTGATTTTGATCTTGTAACATTTATTGACTATGACACGGCTAAGCGTCATAACAAGGACCTAAAGGATTTTAAATATCCAAATTCTTTGAGTATTTTTGGCATTGATGGGTATATCGTCTTGGAATATCCACGGATCATGCCAATTATCCACTGTATATTGGCGACAGGGCTTATTGGATGGATGTTTTCGATAAAACAAGAAGAAATAGGAATGGGATAAAATATCCAAAAGGTTTTCTGGAGGTTTTATTTTAATACGGATAGCGATGAAAGGTGGGCAGCTATACAGATTAATGGATCTTATTGAGGACATCAGGAAGGTGGATGCAATGATTCTGCTACATAAGGGAACCGCACAGGACTCATTGCTGATTGACCAATACGAAGCGAGAAAAACGAAGTTAATGGGGCAGTTGATTGATGAACTGGTCTCTCCTGAAATCCAGTCTCCCCAAAGTTTTTCCTTGGTTCAGAAGATTATATCGAAATTTTATCCATCAGCCAGTCAACCTGACGCACTTGATGGGGATATCAAACGTTTGGCAGAAGCGATTTAAGCCTACCGCATTCTGATTAAGGCTATCCGCTTCAATCAAATTTCTGAAAACCCTCCCTTCCATCCGGTGTTGTTTCCCACGTCTTTTTCGACTGCCCGGCACCATGGAGGAAAACCAGGGAGTATTTACGAGCCTTTACTGGAATTTGACAGAAAACGTATACACCGAACGAATTCCGGAATATGAATTAGCAGAACCCGCAGAAGGTGTATCAATCCATCTGTACATACTACCAAAGCGATCAATAAGCCAGCAATCGGCCACAGGCAATGACAGCAATCCAGACCCCAATGGAAACCATAGCGGATACCTTTGCCGCAGCAGGGACTGCCGCATGGCCTGCACGGGTAACGTGCCGCTTGCCCATAAACCGGTGGAATACCAGCACGTTCAATGCCGCAATGCCCAATAGCCCCAACTTTAACAAAAAGGTCGGATCGTTACCCAGCGCTTGGGCATTGGTGATGAATAGTAGAATACCAGAAGGGATGATCAGCAACAATCCCCTTGCCGACCACGGCAGCAAATAGCTGGACAACCCTGATAGTGACATGCTTTTGGAAACACCCAATAGCCGCAAATCGAACATGAACGCCGCGCCAACGAGAACCACTATCCCCACGATGTGTACAATCTCCAATGCGGGATATAACCATAGCGACTGGCGGATCTCATCAGCCCATGGTGTGTTTTCCAGCCAGTCGAGGAAGTCGGTCATCGGCTTGGTATACGGCAATTACCGCAATTCGTATTTCTCACCGTCTACGAATATGCGTTCCGCACGCATCTCGGTCTTCTTCGTTTTATGCGGATAGGCAACAATCCGTACGGCCGTTCCTGCTTTAATCATATCCGCGGATAATCCTCTGGCTGTCATGCGGCTGGCCGGTGCCAGGTAGACTGTCCATGTTTCCCCCTTATATTTTACCTCAGCAAGCGCATGCGGATTTTCATAGACGGATTGCTCAATGGTGGTTTTGAAATCCAATACTTTCTTCTGGTCGTAATTGGCCCATCCGTGGTGGAAATAGGTAAACGACATGCAAAGCAGAAATACGACTGCCAGCGAAATGTTTTTTACGTAAGCCATAGCCTTGGGGTTTTCGATATAAACAATCGGCAAGCGTTTATGTTTTTACCCCATCTCACTATGTAGTATACGTCAATGCCGAATAATATGCGGTATGAAACGGCTTTTGTCGGTCGTGATCGGCATATCCGACTCGCGGAAGGATATCCCGCAGGATTCCTGGCCGATAATCCAGCTACCGATAATGGAAAAGCCGGTCTCTTCCCGATGTAGCTTGGCCAGCTCTTGATAGATGTAGCCTTCTTCCCCGTATTCGCCTTCGGTATGGTAAATCATCTGGCCATCATAATACATGGCGACATTGGCCCCTTCGCGCGCCAGGATGGGCTTCTTTACAAAATGCTTCAAATGCGCCGGTCTATTAAAATAAGAAGCCAGCAGGTAAGGGTGATTCGGAAATAATTCCCAAAGTACAGGCAGTATCGCTTTATTGGACAGCAACATTTTCCACGACGGCTCGATCCACTGGGCCCGGTTGGGATCATTTGTGATATGCATGCCAAACGCTTCACGTACCAGCCATTCCCAGGGATACAACTTGAAAATTGACCGGATGGGCCTATCTTCCAGGTCGACAAAGCCGTTGCCGGTCCAACCGATATCGTCGATGTAGATGAGCTTGGTCTGGATGCCAGCCTGAAGCGCGGTATCCCGGAGGTATTCGACATTGGTGAGGTCTTCGAGGGATTCTTTAGCGCACGAAAAATGCAATGTGCTTCCTTTTAAATAGGGTTTGAGAGCAGTCCAGCTTTGGATCAACTGCTCGTGGACGCTGTTGAATTGGTCGGTGAGTTCCGGGAAATAATGATTTTTCCAATACCATTGCACGATTCCGGTTTCAAAGAGAGAAGTCGGTGTATCGGCATTGAACTCTAGCATCTTCAACTCGCCACGGTCTGCATCGTATGCAAAATCGAATCGCCCATATATTGCGGGGTCGTCTTGCTCCCAGCTACGCTCGATGTGCGGAATCACGAAGGGAGGGATGTGAAAATGGGCGTACAGCCTGTTTTTGATGATGTATTCCACGGCATCCAGACACCGCTGCCACAGCTCATTGGTGGCCTTGTAAATCAGGTCTGCTTCCCGATTGTTTATTTCATAGTAATAATCGTCGATCCAGTATGGGATACCATCTGTGGTATGATATCCATACCCGATGGATTCCAAACGAGATTGCCACTGCGGATCGATACGTACCTTTTTGATCTGCATCAGGAACCGTAAGACGACCGAGGTGCCGAAGCTGCTGTGCGGCCGAATCCGCCGCGCTGTGCTTGGAAGGCAGCGGCTTTGGCGGCATTCGTTCCCGCCACAGACTGCGGGTGCAAACTGTTATTAGCATACCCAAAGCCACCACCCAAGTGTCTAAACGCCATATACCAAAGGAACGCGTTGCCCATTCCCATTCCGGACTGCCCCTGGGCGTAGTTATTGGTGACCTCGGTATAGGCTGCCGTGGAATCCGCGCGCATAAATACACGCTGCCCGCTTTTGGCTTCTTGTTGCCCATCGTGCTGTGCACAGGAAGCCAATACCGATGTAATCAATACCAATTGGATGCTTTTTGCGGTTGTTTTTCTCATTACTGTATGGTTACATAAATCGGCACCTGGCTCAAGGTGGCCGATGAATCGGCACGGTCCCACGTGTTGGGTTGCACGGCGGTCTTGATGGTATCACTCTCTGACGCAATCTGCTCGCCCTGGTACCAAATATGTTGGGTGGTGATGTGCAGTACGGAATCGCCCTGTGTCACCGTTTTTAAGGTCACTTCGCGGGCCAATTTTTTGTCAAGTTTCGTTAATGCCTGCTCCCCTTGTCTGTTCTGACAGGAAGCGATCGTCACGAAACCCAATATGGCTAGTAAATACTTCATATGTTGCTTACCTTGCAAAAATAATCAAAATGACCGGCATTCACAGCATCTAATAATCGGCATCACAGTTGCCTCAGCTACACCGTACCAATGAGGAACACTGGACATGCCATAAACGACAAAAAATGGACGTTTAGTAGGCAACTAAACAACTCATTTCTCAAAGCACCAACGGGGCAATCCATATCATGCTCAGGAGTAAATCGTTTTCAAGCAATTAAGATAGCGTACTGCCTCTAAACAAATCGGCAAAACGGGGGTTACTACAAGACATATTATGCTCATCGTATTTGCCAGCAGGACCGGAAATGTCAGACGCTTTGTAAAAAAGGCTGTCGAGCTTTCTGTGCTGCGCCTTAGTACCTGCGAAATCCCCGAGATCATCCCCTTTCAGCACGCCCACTTAGTTACCTATACCGATCCCATGGGAGCTGTTCCCCCTATGGTTGAAAATTTCCTTATACACCATCACCGCAAAATACTATCGATCTCGGGAAGCGGCAACCGGAATTGGGGGCGTGATTTCGCGGCTGCCGTAGACCACATACACCAGCAATACGGCATACCCATCAATCTCAAATTCGAACTGTCTGGCACTCCCACGGAAATACAAACCTTCGTCGATTATATCAATAATGAACCCGAAACCATGGAAACTAACCTGCGCATCCTGAAATTCCGTACCGACAGCTGCCCCACCTGCGCAGCCGTAGCCGATGCTTTAGACCGCTATAATATCCCTTACAGAGACGTCAATCCATTTGATCATCCCGATATGGCGGCACAGTATCGCGTACGATCCGTGCCTACTGTTTTGGTTTTCAAAGGAGAGGATGAAATTCTCCGGATGGTGGGATACAAGCCCGAAATCATTGAACAGATCGGCCAATTATTCGGCATGCCGTAGCTCGGTTTTACGCAATTGCTGTTCGCGTTCCGCATCCCAGTATGCACAATCCAGTTCGATGAAGATCGATGAATAGGGAATTTTTGTTTCCGTTTTAATTACCAACACCTGAAACAGCGCCGCCGCCTCATCCATCTTTCCGAATATGTCTTCATGTGCCAATTCCTGTACTGCCTGGCCCTGTAGTATCGCATTGATATGCTGTTTGAAGGATCCGATGCCTGGCACCAGCGTTTCGTCAATCATGGTCATTTCTGCATCCCGGTACAGGACGGGTCTTACATGAGTAGTCGCATTAATGGAATCCAGCACCAGCGAGAGCACTTCCGGCAGATTCCCTTTACTGTTTACATAGGTCATACCTGCTGCTGCTTGCAATGGAAAAGCCTTGTCGACCACTAAAATCCAGTTGCGGTGCCCGAATAGCGGCAACTGATCGGAGAGCTCCTTTTCCCAGCTTACGTGGCCGCCATGAACTTCCGCCACGTGTGAAGTGTGCGAGTGTTGGCGACAAGCACCCGCACCGAGCGCCCCAATCAGGAGCATTCTTATAAAAAAACGTACCATGGTTAACTCCTTTTAATTGTTAATGTATCATGCTCTTCCAGTAAAAGTTCCGGCTCAAATGTCACCAATAGGTCGTTTTCCACAACAGTGGTCCGGGCGTCGACCACACGATCATTACAGGTAACGATGACATGTCGCGTAAACGATTCCTGGGCCGATGCCAACCTGAGCTGGGAAAGCCTAAGACGGCCGTACCGTAGCGCCAGCATATGCTGTTCACCGCCAGTTGAAGGTTGCCGGTGATAACTGCCCCAACCTTCGGCTGCTGTAAACGCCGCCTTAAATTCCCGCTGTTGTATTTTAGGTGCAAATGCCAGATATCCTTTTGGTCCATGGTATACAAAGCCACAGGCATTGATAAACGTTCCATAGCTCGCCATGGCCCGTGCATAGTGATCGCTGCATTCGATTTCGTTGAAGGGGTTGCGTTGCGCCGCATGATAGCGGTCATGGATCATCCGTGTCAACACCATGCTCTCTTCGACCATCCCCTCTCCCATCATGTGCGCGGCCACTTGGTGTTCAAAGCCGCTCATGCACTCGTGGAAGTATCCCATCTGCCAGGTTACGTTATCCCCATACGGCTGCTCCTCGTTGTGCGGATTGGTATTCATCACCATTCCCCCATCGCCTGCGATGGCGTAAGGCCTGCCCCCCACGTGCGTCTTGATGTACGGACCCACGTCGGTAGTGAAGTTATATTTCCATAGTGCACGCAGCGCAGATAACGTCTGTTCCCTGTCCAGCACCCGCGGTAGCCCCACCTGAAATGTCCACGCCTGCCCGTATACTTGGTCGATATGGCAGGTATTGTACGAACCCAGCTTCGTGCGGCCACTCACCGCATCCGGCCGGTGGATAAAGTACTCGCCATTGAAAAGCTGCATTTCCATGTTCTTTCGTCCATCCGTCACATACGTTGCACAACGGGCAGCAAACCCCGTATCGCCCACCTCTTCGGCCATGGCCTGACCCGCGCGGGCGGCAGCGATGCACAGGCCGACAATCCAGGCGATCTCGCCTTCCCAAACGGCATCCAGTGTATTTTCCATGGGCGTATCGGTCATGCCGTCGCCGTTTCGGTCCTGCGCAAAAATAAACTCCATTGCCTTCCGGATATTCGGCCAGTTGCGCCGCAGAAAGGCCTCGTTGGCACTGGTCTGATGTTCGCGGTAGCATCGTAGGATGATAGCCGCCTGTCCGTCAATGGCCGGCCTCGTCTCATTTTCTGCACGGAAGATGACCGCGCCATCCGCGCGGAAAGCAACTCCCAGGTCGACCCGCTCACGCAAGTCGCGCTCAAGTACCGGAAACAACCGTGCAACAGCCTGTGCATATTGCCACACATGGGTACAAGTACCGGCACACGCCCCTACCCCTTCCCAGCCCCAGAAACGGCCCGACGCAAACCGGTAGGTATTGGCCGTTGCCAGCGTACCGATGTTCAATACGGCACGATCCAAAAACCATCGTGGCAATGTCGAGTCGATCCACGTATCCCGCCAGCGTTCGGTCAACCCGGTCAGCCGTTCGAAGTTTTCGGCTACGTACAGCCCCACGGCACGCGCGTCCGAGAAGCGATTCGCATAGTAATATCCGTCATTCGCATCGGGAACCATTTTCTTCAGTTTCGGATGCGGATTATTGAAATGCCAACCAATCGAAAAATCCGCTTTGAATTGCCCCTCCGCTGAGGCTACCCCCTCCGTGACGATGCCACCCACCAACACCGAAGGCGTCTCCTGCTCCGCCAGTTCGTTTACCCGATTGTCAAAAAGCGCTGCACTGATCGGCCATGGCCGGATGCTAGCCAGGGGGCGCGCACCGGATGTATGCGACATCAGGTACATGCTGCCCGCGTCCGTTGCCAGCCGCAAGGTTTCATCTGCTGGAGTGCAGGTATAGTTCAGCGCGCAGTTTCCGGCCAGTGTCACCGCCTCGTTCCGTAAATTACCTTTTCCCAGCGCCTCCTGGCGTTCATACGTACCGTGGTTGCCAGGCCGTACATTGCTCGACAACTTGTTGACACCATTTTCCAGCCAGCCCAATACAGCTACTTGAATCTCCTGCCCTGTACGGTTATCGATCTGGAGGCGAAGAATGGTAGTGGGCAAGGAAGACGCATCGGCATCCAACGGAATAAACGGTGCATAGGCAGTGAGAACGACATCGACCGGCACATCGGCACTGTGATAATGAACCTTCGCAGTCGGGTAGGCCGATTCAAAGATCACTTCATCCCAACTGTCAGCATCCAACGTTCTTACTACGGTCTTATTACCATATCGGATGCGCACCGCAAATCCCTGTTCCAGCACACGGCGGTTCTCAGCGATAGCCGGATCGACATAGGCCGATCCATCCCGCGGGCGGATGCTTCTCAACGTCACTCCATCGTTCCATTGCACGGTTTTTGGATCGATGCCCTCGTGGGTTCCTTCTATCGTCTCGTTATACAGCTGCCAAAGCCAAAGCCGTCCGTCGCCACTCAGGTAGAGTGTGCCGGCATGAAAGCCACCAACTGGCATACCGATAAAGCGCAGCTCATTCCGGCTTTTGGTATAGCGCACCGGGTTACCGGGGGCCATGATCGACTTGATCCAATCGGGATCAAGGTTTTTGGTTTCGGGGATATTGTGCTTCGGGTAGAACGCAGCAAACACACTTTTTCCCCATGCGGGAAATTTCAATGCCATCAGCGAAGCAGACAATACTCCGGTTGTTTTTAAAAAGGTTCTTCTGTTATGTACAGGTCCGTTCTGATTCGCTTTCATTTGTATGGTTTATAAAGGGATGCCCCTAGGAGCCATTCCCACTGTGGTATTACCAATTTGGATTTTGGGACAGCCGATTTTTCCGGATGCATGCACATTTTGGTTTACCACGGGTTGTCGTTCCTATTGGTTACAGCTTACTAATATCGCGATATGCCAGGCCTAATCGTTCAGCCTAATTAGCCAAACTGTAAATTATCTTAGCCTGCGGATAGCTTTAACCCGTATTACGCTGTAGTCACAAACGCCATCCAGCGTCATATGTTTTGCGGAACCAACTTTTGTCCTTGCACGACATGCCGCAGGTTATGGTAAATCACTACCCTGAGTGTATCCCCAAGGCGCAATTTTATCCATTTTGATATCGAGATCGATGTTTTGACCCGGGTCAAGTTGGTTTGTCTGGAAGCTTCGAGGAGTTGGAGTATCTGTTCCTGCTGATGGATGAATTTATCCAACACCGATGGGTCCAGTGTGCTATCCGCTGGATCCATCGATTTAAAGGTCTTCATTTTGTTTAGCCGCTCTTTGGGCAACATGCTTTTCGCAAAATAATCTCCCAAAAGCCCGGGCTTGAAAACAGCCGATGGCCGATGTTTTGAATTCTGGATGCGAAATTCAATTTCCGGAATGTAAAAATCCCCATACCGATTTAGATGTTCCATACATTCCAATATACTCCAGCCACCAGCGACGGGCTTCCGGTTCAGTATCTCCTGCGGCAATTGCTTAAATGATTGTACCGTCTGGATGTGCTGCCGTGTGAGGCCGGTCAATTCGGTCAATAACTCTTCCACATTTATCATACACGATTTTAGAAGCAAAGCTGTCCTATTTTCGACAGATAATCATTGATTCAAGTCAAGATTTTTTGAGGCGGGACAACGTTTCGGGGGCCATCCGCAAATACGATGCGATGTGTTTATGCGGAATTTGCTGAAACAATTGCGGGCTTCGTTTCAATACACGCTGGTACCGGTCTTTCGGTGAACTGGTGAGCATGTCCTTCTCGCGTTCCAGTTGCTGAAGCACCAATTGTTCCAGCATATCCTGCCACAATTGTCTGTTAGCCGGATTCAGCTCAACGAACGACAGATAAGCCGCTTTGGAAATAACTTTCACCTCGGTCCGTTTGATGGCCTGAATGTAAAAGTCGGACGGTTTTCCGCTAATAAAACTGTCCAACGACGTGATAAAGTCACCTTGGTATCCAAACCTCACAATGTGCTCTTCCTCCCCATCAAGCATACAGACTTTCAAGCTGCCCGACACCACGTAGTAGAGCTTCTTCTCAACCATACCGTATTCAGCGAGGTATTGATTTCGCTCTACGACGATGGACTTTTCCCACAAATGGAGGTTTTCAATCCGATTGTACAATTCACTTACGGCATTCATCGATCACGCGTTCGTTTTTTCTGCCCTAATATTCCGTCAAAACAGCTCAAGTGGATCCATCGCCAGAAACGTTTCCCAAGGAATCCCCGATGCCCCGATCAACAACACTTTATCCGGCTCCACAGCTTTGCGGAATGCAGGCATGCCAACACCGGTGTGCGTTTTTCCGCTCTTCACTTCCAGTCCCACCACCTTGCCCCGCCGTTCCAATACAAAGTCGACTTCATGTCCCCCTTCCCGCCAATAGTGAATGTGATATCCTCCGGTATAAGCGCTATTGATTAAATGCGCGCCAACGGCAGATTCCACCATATGTCCCCATTCATCCGGCTTTTGGCGGATTTCTGAAAACTGCTCATCCCGCTGCGCGCTGATCAACGCCGTATTGTGTACCTGGAATTTCGGACTGGATGAGCGTTTACGGATTAATTTGGGGTCATACTTTTCCAAACCGCCGAGTAAACCTGCCGTGTTCAGCAAATCCAGGTAATGCGCTAACGTCGTCGTATTACCGGCATCTACGAGCTGGCCCAGCATTTTGGAATAGGCCATTATCTTTCCCGAATAGACACACCCCATCTCAAATAACCGCCTCATCAATGCCGGTTTGTCTACACGCGTCAGCATTAGGATATCGCGCGAAATACTCGTCTCAATCAACGAATCGTGTACATACCTTTTCCAACGGTCTTCATCGCCTTTAAGCGTTGCAGCTCCCGGATATCCCCCAAACCATACATATGTTGCCACATCCCACCCAAACGCGTCGCGCATTTCGCTAAAAGACCAATGCCCCAAATAGGATGTCTCAAATCTACCGGCCAACGATTCCGTAAGCCCTTGCTGCAACAAAAGCCGGGAAGAACCTAATAGGATAACTTTCAACGTGCGCCCCTCACGGGTATCGGTATCCCACAACAATTTGACCGTTTCGCTCCAATTTGCAATCTTTTGGATTTCGTCGATTACGAGCAAAAATTCGGAAGCTTGCTGTTGCTTCATTATCAGCCTTGCTGTTTCCCATTGTTGCTCCAACCAAACGGTCCCCGCTGCCGATATCGCGTCGGCCGTAACGAAATGGAAAGCATGCTGATAGCCGGCCGTCAATTGGGTCACAAGTGTAGTTTTTCCCACTTGTCGAGGCCCCATTACCACCTGGATAAAATTTCTAGGCTCGCTAATCCGAGACTTAAGAACTTGTAAATAAGGCCTTTCAAACATGATTAAAATTTTACTCAATACAATGAGTAAAATTACTCAATATATTGAGTAAAACCAAATGGAGTCTATATGCCAAGTGTAGATTGTAACGGAACAAGGGCATTTTCACCTATTACAACGACCGCGCCGATTTGCCTTGCCGCCAATGGTCCTCTATTTCTTCTAACGACTTTCCTTTGGTTTCCGGGATGTAAAAGTAGCCCCACAATAGGCCAAGGACACAAATAAGCGCGTAGCTCCAAAAGGTATAAGCCACACCGAGCGTATTAACCAGTTTTAAGAATGTAAAGGCAACAATGGCGTTAAATCCCCAATGGGCCAGCGAGCCCACGCTCATGCCCAAGCTTCTGGTGCGGAGTGGGAAGATTTCGGAAATTAATAACCAGCCGAGTGGCGCTAGGCTGATGGCGATGAAGATGATAAACGCAATGATGCTTCCTGCAGCATAATAAGGCAGCATATCACCCAGCTGCTCACCGAAATGGAAGCTTACACCCAGTACCGCCAATGACGGTATCATGCCGCTGATACCGATCAGAAAAAGTTTACGCCTGCCCCATCGGTCGAGCATAATGACAGAAAAAGCACATGCCGCCACGTTGGCCGCACCGATGATGATAGCCGGTATGATGGAAGCCGTATTGCTCACGATGCCTGCCATTTTGAAAATAGTGGGCGAATAGTAAATAATCGTATTCACACCGGAAAACTGTTGGAAAAAGAAAATCATCACGGTGATGGATAGCGGTATCCGGAGCCATGGTTTAAACAGCTCCTTCACACCCGAGTTGTTCCGCGACACCGTTAGGTCGTATTGCACGTCTTGTATAATTTGCTGGGCTTGATCCTTACTTTCGATTTGCTCCAGAATGGCGCGACCTTTTTCCAGCTTATTTTTGGAAATCAGCCATCGGGGCGATTCGGGAAGGAAAAACATCCCGATAAGCAAGGCAATGGCGGGATATATCCCCACCATAAACATGGCCCGCCAGGATTCAAGATCCTGGTCGTTAGACAGCCAATAGTCGGTAATGTAAGAGGCTAAAATGCCAATGGTTATCATGAGCTGATTGAGCGTCACCAATCCGCCCCGGTATTTCTTCGGCGAGATTTCGGCAATATACATCGGCACGACATAGGAGGTAATGCCGATGGCAATACCAATGACCACCCGCATGATAATCAATTCGGTAATGCTGGAAGCATACGCACATCCCAACGACGCGCCGAAGAAAATGATGGCATTCACGATGATCATTTTCTTTCTTCCCAATACCTCCGTGATGCCACCGCTCGCAATCGCGCCGATGATAGCGCCGACCAATACCGACGTGGTCAGCCATTCCAACTGGCTGTCGGAGAGTGTCCAATGTTCCTGTAAGAACGGCAGCGCACCGGAGATCACACCAGTGTCAAATCCAAATAGCAAGCCACCGATGGCCGCTACCATAGCGATAAACAATACAATCCGGGGAATTTTCATAATTGGTATTAATTGGATAAAATCGAATAACGTGTTTTAATTAACGAATGTCGAAGCGGAGCCAGCTATGGCATTCAGGCAAGCTCCGAATGCGGCTTCTTCGTCATACGGTGAAAAAATAAGGGCGGTTTTAAACTGCTCTTCAAAAGCGCGGCACAACACGGGATTCCGTTTGAGCGCATTGCCCGAGCCTACGAGTACCGACTTGGCACTGCGTACCTCTTCCGGAAGCGCTTGGTAGAATTGGTAGAGTTCGCGACAAATGCCTTTCAGAAGCCCGATAATTAGGTTGTCGGGCGTAAAGTTGTGCGTGGAGATATTTTCGATATGCCCCCGCTTGTCCGGCGCGGAGCGCGTACCGTCAAAAAGCGTCTCTACGATGGGCAGATCAAATGAATCATCCTTGTAGGCAACGGATGTCATGATCTGATAAAAATCAATCCCTTCGGTTGGCGATGCGCTGAATTTCGCTACCGTCTCCTCAAAAAACGTCCGCAACATGGCAAAAGCCTGGCCACCACACAGTGCGGCCCCGACCAGCATGTATCCGCCACCCGGAAACGGGCGGGTCTCTACGCCCGGTATTTTCATGTATTTATCCGAAAAGACGGAGACTTGGCTGCTGGTGCCCACGGTTACGTGGATGGATTGCTTCAACTGGCTCACGGACCCCAAAAATGCCGCTTGATTGTCGCCAACCGCCATATAAACCGGTATATCACGGTAGTGCCCACGGGAAACGGTCGATTCGGCGAGTTCCGGAAGCAGCCCACTGTCGATACCGACCTTGGCGAGCCCGGCGTGGTCGAAATTCAACCGCTCCACATCAAACAAGCCAAGGCCCGCACCATTGGAATAATCGGTAACGGGTACCTGCTGGCCAACCAGTTTCATGACCACAAAATCCATGATGGTACAGATTTTCCCAATCCCGTCGGGTACCAGGCCATTGCGGCAGTTGTAAAAATGAGTGGCTAGCCCAAAACCGGCGGGCACCGCGTGGCCCGTTGATTCGGAAAGAAACGCGGAATACGTCATACCCGTTTTATAGCGCAAATTCGCACGGCCATCCTGCCAGGTATAAAGTGGACTGATCGCATCGCCTTCCCGATTTACATACAGCATCCCATGCATCTGCCCCGTAATCCCGATGCCCTGGATGGCCGTGTAGCGGACCGAAAAATCATCGATCATCGTGCGCACAATTTCCAGAATACGCATGGGATTTTGCGCACGTTCCCAACGTTTGGTTGAGGGAATCCCGGCGTCATTGGGTATGGTTACGGATTCTATTTCGCGGCTTTCTGCCGTATAAGCAACACCGCTGATGGAGCTGGTACCGATATCTATTCCAACAAAGTACATAAACGCTATTTCTGTTCGCTATCTTACGTAAAAACAAGGATATTGCAAATCAAAAAATCAATTTGCCACCTCCCACATTGATTTTAATGAATGCACGTCTGCTTTGATCAGGCGGAGTTTGCCTGCTGTCCGGACTCCATAGGTATCGTGCTGTTCATCAGGCATAAAGCACGAAGAGATAACCACTTCTCCACCGTTGCCAAACACTTCTATAGAATTACGATCCAATAGAATACGTAGGTTTATCTTTCCGTCTTTGGGCTTCAATGGAGCCGCTCCGAGGTTGTTTCTGTCGTTCACTTCCCCAGCGGTTTGGGCTACCCAATCTTCCGGGATTATCCCGTTGCGCATGGCAGGCCCACTACAAGCAATGGACTGCGTTTTCGTATCGTACGATAGCGTTACATCGCTCAAAATCAACTCAAAAGACGAAGATTGACTTACATCCAGATCGAATTCCATATCGTACTGATCGCCATCCAATACCTCCCATTGATGCTCTTTCTCAATCGTCTGATTCTCCCAGGAATAGGTCTGATCGTACAGATTTTTAATATCTCCAACCGGAAGGCGGAATGCCTTCACACCATCGGCTGTCGTGCGCAATGTAACTTCCGTGGGAAAAGTCATTTGCTGTTCAAAAGGCATCCCGGGGTACCGCTGCGTGGGCATCCACGCGATACTGACACACCGATCATCTGGCATATCGCTCCAAGTCATCGCCGCATAATAATTGACACCGTAGTCACCACGTAATACCTCGGTTTCGGGTGTAAAGTTCGTACCGTCGAAACTGCCGATCACATAATCGCCGTTTGCACCAAAGAACAGCCACTTTCTATTGTTCGGATCACCATCCAGTGGCAACGGTTCGAATCCGGGGCACTCGCGTACGCCATCGATTGCAAACGAGCTTAAATGCTTCCACTCTTTTAGATTGTTCGAACCAAATAATCCAAACTCATAACCCTCATCCATAAACAGGGACATGATCCATTTTTGGGACTTTTCGTCCCAAACCACTTTAGGGTCGCGGTTGGCGTGCTTGATGTGCGTCAAGATCGGGTTCTGGTCATAGTAGGTAAATGTCTGGCCGCCGTCTGTACTGTAAGCGATGCACTGTGTACACAATGGGCCCAGACCGTCGCCTGGATTACCACCATTGGTAATGAATGCGATGATGGTTTTTTCCTCTCCGGTCTGGAAACCCGCGACATTATTTACATCGACAACAGCCGAGCCCGACCAGCAGCCGGACCACACTTTATGCGGCGTGATGTGGCTGGGCACCTGCTCCCAATGCACCAAATCCTTGCTGATGGCATGGCCCCAGTCTTTGTAAGCCCCTGGACGATGCGGGGGCATATACTGAAAAAACAGGTGGTACACGCCATCGTAATAAACGAGTCCATTGGGATCGTTCAACCAGTTCTTTTTAGCAGTGAAATGAAACTGCGGCCGATATTTCTCGGTGTAATATGTTGGTCGCCCATCCGCTAGTTCGCTCACTTGCGACAATTCCATAATTCGGTCATCAGGCAGGGATTTGTTCCACAACGCGACAATATCGATAAGTCCTTCGAAGGTCGCTTCGACATCCTCCTGAGTGACATCTGCATATCCATATGCTTTTTTATACTGAGCCCCAATAAGTAAGGGCCGCCGGTTCCAATCCCGGATCTGGCCCACGGTTACCTCGTCGTCGCGCAATTGACCATTAATGTAAAGTTCCGATCGTTCACCATTGAAACGGAAAACGACATCGTGCCAAGCGTTCAGTTCGGCGGCTGGCACTTCATAACGCAACAGGTGAGCTCCGGCAATTTCATCGCTACCTATCTTTGCTTCGATATACACAGCTTCGCCGATACGATTAAACGCGATGCTATATGCTAAATTCTGGTCATTGCCCGACTTGGTCAGGACGGGGGCATAATCGGTAACCGCATTTGCCTGTACGCGGGCATATAGCGTGATGAGCTTGCCACTCAGATTTAACTCATCATTCACCCCTTGCCCGGCATCCAACCACGATGTGCTGCTGAAGCGCGCGGCCCTGCCTTCTCCCCCCCGTTTTTTGGACATCACGGCTTCATTTCCTTCCAAATCGACTAGCGATACGTTTCCGTGCGCTCGTAAACCGCTGTTCACACCGGCTTGGTCTGCTAAGTCGGCAAACGACCATACCGCTACCGCATCTTCAAAGATAGGTCGGCTCGGATCAGTAGCGCTAACCAACAACACCAGGGCAAGGCTGCACGCAACTATTTTTCTCATATCGCTATCCTTACCAACCTGCATTCTGTTTATATAATCCCTTCACGTAGCTGATCTGCACCTCAGGAATCGGAAAATATTCATCACGGTTTTTAGTGAAGTTAGCGTCTCTCAGGTACGACCGTCTGGTTTTTTCCACGTTAAAATAGGCATTCATATATTCGGCCGCAATACCCCAGCGCACCAAATCGAAGAACCATTTGCCTTCCGTTGCAAACTCCAGGTGACGCTCCCAGCGGAGTGCCCGTAGCGCAAATTCCTTGGTCCAAGCCGGGCAATTCAGGCCCGGCCGATACGGCTGCACGTCGAACCTGCCGGTCGGGGTCCCGTCGGCAAACTTCAACCGATCGGTACTGTTGGCCGCACGTTCCCGGATCTCGTTGATCAGCCGAAGGGCTTCGTCCATCTCCTGTTCAAGCTGGATCAACGCCTCAGCGCGCCACAGCATCACCTCATCGAGCCGCAATACATCCCAGTTCAGGCCCGCCCCCATAAAGGGGTTTGTCTTTTTAAAGCAGTCTGAAGTTGGTGACACCAGCAGTTTCTGGCTCATGGAATATCCGTACACCTCAGGCGTACGTACCCAATTTTCGCCCATGATATAGGAAGGCGCATATTTCCAGGGCATACCGGGCACCGCCGCCGTGTGCATCAGGCGCGGGTCCATCGGGGTGGCAGCGAAAGCGTCTTTGTTATCCAGTAGGATACCTGTATTGAAATTTTCGAAATCCGGTACACCATTTACCGTTTTATAGCGGTTCATCATATTGACAGAAGGCTGTAGAAAGCCACAGCAGCCATAGTCCGAATTTACCGGCGACACCAGCCACGAATTCAAGCGGCCCGTCTGCGAATCCGTGGTATACTGGATGGCCCAGATGGATTCCGTACCATTTTCATACTCGCACAGGAAATTCTCGGCAAAATCCGGCGCCAGGTGCTTTCCTGAATTGTCGATAATATCCTTGCACAACGCCGCTACTTCGGTCAGTTTTTCGCGGTTGATGTTGATGACGTTATGGTTGTCGTCCTGCTCATATGCCGCGAAAATCAGTGTCTTCGCCAGGTACGCTTTAGCCGCAAAACCCGTAGGCCTACCCACTTCAGCTTGCACATCCGGCAACACACCCGCCGCAAAGCGGAAATCCTCGATTAATTTCCCCCACAGCTCTTGGTCAGACAATGCATCATTACTCACCTTGTCGTACATATCCTGTGGCGTATCCTCATCGATATAGGGGAAAAATTTGAAACACTGTTTCATGTACATGTAGATGTGACCACGTAGGAACCGCAGCTCGGCGATGCGCTGTTCCCGAAGCGGATATTGCTCGGCCGTCAGGTTTTTCACCCTTCGCAATGCATCGTGGACGCGCCCAACGGCCACATAGTGCACCCACCACAGGTTATCCAGGTCGCCAACGTTGGTAGGCTGCATATAAGTGAATGTTTCCCAACGGTTGCGCTCAGCATTGTCGTTGGTGCCCGATCCGCCCTTGTACGCTTCGCCCCCGCGTACGGTTCCCTCCTCGTAAGGCATGCCCATCTGTTTGTTGAAGTGATTCTGTCCCACGAACGAGTAGGCAGCGTTGATCATTTTTTCGACTTGCTCCGGCTCATTCAAATCTTCATCGGCAACAACGCCCTGAGGCTTGGTATCCAGCATGGACTCGCACGCACCGGATAGCACCAGGATAAGACCGAGACCGAATATGTTTAATGCTTTCATGATTCTTAATCTTAAAATTTACAGTTAGAAAGAAACGTTTATCGCAAACGTCATCGAAAATGGCAGCGGGTATCCGCTTCCCGGCGTTTCCGGATCCAACCCGGTATACGGGTTGTCGCCCCACGTCTTTTTGATCAGCAATACGTTGTCGGCACGCAAAGCCAGGCGTACCCGTTTCATGCGCACCTGATCCAGCAATGCGGTAGGCAGGGTATACCCCAGTTCCATGTTCCGGATTTTCATATACGAACCGGTTTCCACGTAGTAGGTCGAAAACCGTCCTTCGTCGTTGTAATTATTGATGGATATCGCCGGGATGGTCGTATTGGTGTTGGTTGGTGTCCAAGCGTCCAACAAGCGCGTACCGTAGTTTTCGCCGGATGTACTCAACGCGTAGATATCGGTCCAGGATTTCCAACCCTGTACATTAAGCTTCTTGCCCGCCAGCCCGTTGAAGAATACGGCGAAGTCGAAGTTTTTCCATGTCACGCCCACGTTTACCCCATACTCCGCGCTGGGGTCTTGATTGCCCAGCCACGCGCGGTCCTCCTGATCGATCTTACCGTCGCCGTTTACATCCTGAAAACGGATACGCCCCGGCGCTGCACCCACCTGCGTAGCGTGCGCATCCACCTCGGCTTGCGATTGGAAGAGGCCGTCGGCAATGTAGCCGTACATCGACGAGCGCGAGCGCCCCAGGATGTTTTGATCGGTTCCGTTTCCGGCAAAATTATTGATGACCTCATCGGGTACCTTCAAGATCCGCTGCTTATTGTGCGAAACCACGCCACTGATGTTCAGCCCCACATCACCGAAATTATCCGCGTAGTTCAGGGTCAATTCGATGCCCTTGTTATCGATATCCGCACCATTCAACCACATTTGGGCGCCTTCACCGAGTGTCGCCACCGTACCCGGTTTCATCAGGATATCCGTTGTCTTTTTGAGGTAATAGTCGAGCGAGCCGCCAAACTTGCCGGCAAAAAGCGCAAAATCTAGCCCAAAGTTATGCTGGGTAGTCGTTTCCCACCGCAGGTCCGGGTTGTTGCGCTGGGTACGGCGGAAACCCGAAGGCAGGTTGCTCCCACCTTCCCCGGTAAAATCATAGGCGGTCCCCCAGTTCCAGTCCCATACGGAATTGAGGTCGTAAAGCGGACTGTACATCAAGTAGGCCGCATAGTCATCGATCTGCGAATTGCCGTTTTGTCCCCACCCGTAGCGGAGTTTCAATTGGGAAAATCCGGCAAGCGCGTCTTGCAGAAACGGCTCGTTATTCAGCACCCATCCAAAAGACACCGCGGGGAATGTCGCCCACCGGTTGTTAGCCCCGAATACCGAAGAAGCATCCCGGCGAAGGGTACCGGAAGCCAGGTAACGATCGCCAAAGTTATAATTGAATTTTCCAAACCACGAAATCAGCGTGTTGTTGCTGGCTCCGCCCCCATTTTCACGGTCTTCCTCACCTGCGTCCAACTGCATGTAATCCGGCGTTTCCAAGGCAAACACCCGGCGACTTCCCCAATGAGTTTGATACGAATGATCAACTGTCTCCTGCCCGACCATCACATCGAAATTATGTTTACCGACGTCGAATACATATTGCAAGATATTGCTGTTATTCCAATCGTAGTTATAGTTGGATGTCTGGTATACCCCATTCCGAGCCTCGCTCAAAAAGCCCGATTCATACGTCAAATCCATGGTCCGCCGCCAGTAACCCACGAAATCGACCCCAAAAGACGAGCGGAAATTCAGGCCTTTCAATAGCTCGATATTGAGGTACGTGTTCCCAAACAGGCGCAGGTTATCCTGATGGTTCTGCTTGTTGTCCGCTATCAAACGCACCGGATTCTGGCGATCGCTCATCCCACCGATCGGTCCGCCCCAGCCTATGCCATCCACCGTATGCACCGGCACGATAGACATGAGCGATTTGGTGCTCCCCAGGTTTCCGTCGCCCACATTCGAACTGGAGCGCCACTGCGACACGGTGAAGTTCTCGCCGATTTTCACCTTTCCATCCAGCCAGCTGTAATCTGTATTGATCCGCGCATTGAAGCGCCGGAAGAAACTGCCGTCGATGGTTCCCTTATTATCGTAATAATCCGCGGCCAAGAGCGCATTGCCGTTGTCCGTACCCGAAGACACCGTAACGTTGTACTGCTGAATCATGCCGGTACGTAGAATCTCCCGCTGCCAATCGGTATCGGCCGAGCGCATCGTCTGTTCGATCGGATCGAGGTATTCACGCCACGACACGTTGTCGAGCACCCAATTTCCGTTGGCATCCTGATGGTCTTCATACCGGTACAAGCCGCCGAAATCACGCACAAACCCAATCCCGACCAGGTTGGGGTCGGCCGTCGGATTATCGTTCTTAATCGCCCAATACTGGGCGATGCCGCGCTGCTCTGTATTCATCAATTCGAAGGGTTTTGCGCTGCTGGTGAGGGTATTGGAAGCCGTAAAATCAACGGTCGTTCCTTTCTTGCCACGCCGCGTGGTAATAATAATCACGCCGTTCGCCGCACGCGACCCGTAAATGGAGGCCGACGATGCATCTTTCAGCACCTGGATGGATTCGATATCCATGGTGGCCAGCTCCGCCATGGAACGGGTGGTCGGGGTACCATCGATGATATACAGCGGATTGTTGTTGTTCAACGTACCCTCGCCGCGGATGCGTACCGCTGCCGACGGGTCCGGCGAGCCGTTTACGGTAACGGCCATCCCAGCCACCCTACCCTGGGCAGCCCGCATGGCACTGCCCGTCGTGCTGGAGCGGAGCTGATCTACGTTGATCACGGACACGGCCCCGGTCAAATCTGCTTTGCGCTGGGTGGTGTAACCGGTCACGACGACCTCGTCGAGGTTCAAGGCATCTTCAACCAGCCGTATTGTCAATTCCTGCACGGTAGCCGCCGCCAATTCCGTGGTCTTATAGCCCACATAACTGAATGTCAGGGTGCTGGTACTGCCTACGCGCAAGGTAAAGCGCCCATCGGCATCGGTACTCGTGCTGTTGCCTCCCGTCCCCTTTTCGATAATGGAGACATTGGACAATGGCGCCCCGTTCTTGTCCAACACCGTACCGGACACCAAGATCTGCTCTTGGTTGATCATCAGGGAACTAGCGCCAGCCACCCCCTGCCCGGCAAACATGCAAAATAAAAACAGGAGCGCAAACTGGCCCACCATTTTCTTCGTTTCATTTATTTTTCGTTTCATAAATTAGGGTTATTAAGATTAGCTATCTTTTCGATTTTTACATCCCGGATGGCAGCATTACCATTCTTGACATAGAAGAAGAGGTTATTTCCCTTTTGTTCAGGCAACCGATTCACCACGGTCCGTTTGTTATTCACCGATACATCAAAAAAATCTTCATATACAATCACGTCCAGCAGTATCGGCTCATCCAAGCCTTTTACCGCATCGATCGAGGTGTTATGCATAAGCACCGTCTCGTGATTCGGATTCAGCGCCAACCGGTAGCCACTCGTGCGCTTATCCGTAGCCCGCAAAAACAACCCCAGCTCCTCATAATTGCCATCCGGTTCGATGCGCATGGATATCCGGTAATTGTCGGGCAGGTCATTCACTTCCGCCACCCCTACTTCACCAGCCGCCGTGATATCCACCCGCCCATCCGTGATGGCGACGATCGATGGAGACGAGGTCTTGATTTGCGGCATAGCCATTGGTGACGACGCCGGCAGCACCTCGGGCAGGAATTTCGTAGCCAGTGTCCCATCCGGCTCTTGGTAAACTTCCCGGAAAAGTATCGTTCCGCCCCAAATCCGGTCGCCATCATCCCGATCGTCGGCACGGTAAGGCGAATAGGCTACCGCAATACGACGCCCGCCCTTAAACTCGGCTGTTTTATAAACACACTCGAAATGTGCGATCAAGGCTTGCGACTCGGGGTAAATCCAGGGCCCGTAAGGTGCTTTGGCCATTACGTAATGGGTATGCCCCGCTATGCTGTACAACAGGTAATACCAATCGTTCCATTTGAAATAGTCCGCGCATTCAGGCGTGCCCTGTTGCCCGCGCAAGGGCGATTCCACTTCCTCCCAGTTTTTCAGATCCGTAGAAACCAGGTGCACCAGGTAGCCACCGAATCCGCTGATTGCCGGCTCCTTCAGGTTGCCCGAAACGAAAAGATGGAACTGACCGTCCTCTCCCTTAAAGACCTTCGGATCCCTGAAATCCCGACTGATACATTCCTCGGGGGCCAGGTAAAACGGATTGGGCAATTGCTTCTCATAGGTGTAGCCCCCATCCTTGCTGACCGCATAACTCAGCTGCTCATGCACCCCGTTTTCATCCTTTACGCGCGTCGCATAAAACGCATAAAACTGATCGTTAGCTGCTATGACGGATCCCGTGCAAATCGACTTTTCCCACGCCTCATTATCGATGCCCAACGCCACCGGGTGGTGCTCCCAATGAACAAGGTCCGTGGTGGTACTCAAAGCCCATTGATGCCCACCCAAGCCATCCAAACCGGCATGATGCCCTTCGTCCAACAGCCAGTATAAATAGAATGTGCCATTGTGGTAATAAGGCATGCCATCGCCCGAAAACAAATGCGGTTCGATGGGTTTGAAATATTGCAGCTGTGTGGTCCGTTGGATCGAAGGATCATAGTCTTTTACCACTTGCGCGGATGAAGACGCTGCAACCAACAGCAGCAAAACGAAGGCACTGCAGATTTTGTAATGAATAGACAAACACTTAAATCGACTAGACATGGTTATAAAAGTTACATGAAACAAGGCATAATTGGCACCAGTTCGAGGTCAAATATAGGGGCGATATTTACAAAAACAAAACTATTTTATCACAATTTATTATCATAATGTTTACATTTAAAACAAAAAAGAAACCGTTGTTTTCACTAAATCCCCATACAACTCAAAACTTCCCATTCCTAATTTTTCACAATACACTCATATTAAGAATAATGAAAACAAATCTCTATCTACAACACCTTGCATAATTGGTAGGGTTACATACATTAAATGTAAACATTTTGGCGAAAAATATTTTTTAATTGATGAATAATTGCCGACTAAGTTTAACCACAAGGAAGGTAATTGCAGAAAAAATTTTACACCTTACTGCAATAAATGTAAAAATACTTTAATAAATAATATTACATTTGACACCACAATGTAAACACCTTTAATTATGTCTGCTAAAACAAGCTACAAGACGATCTACGACACGCTCAAGAACCAGATCATTAAGGAAGGGTTTCTGCCAGGTGCCATGCTACCTACCGAACAGACGCTTGCCAAACGATACGATGTATCCAGGCCCACCATTGCCAAAGTGTATAACCAGCTACAGGAAGAAGGCTTTGTGAAGAAAACCAAAGGCCTCGGAACGGTGGTCACTTACCAACACACCAACATTCCCTACACGTTTGGCCTGTTGCTTCCGGGATCCGGAGAATCCGAGATCTTCTCGATCATCAACGATCAATTGCTACGGCAATCCGAATCGGGGATGTTTAATTGCTTTTGGGAAGGCGCCACCGCAAGCAGTGCCGAAATCCGGAAATCGCTGATCGAATCGTGTCTCGAAAGCTACATCCAGAAAAAGGTGGATGGCATCTTTTTCTCTCCGCTTGAGCGCGTGCCAGACGCCTATGAGTTAAATCTCAAAATCTGCAAAGTCATCCGGGAGGCAGGTATCCCACTGGTACTGATTGACCGGGATATCCTCGCTGCTCCAGACCGCAGCGAATTCGATGTGGTATGCATCGATAATTTCAGCGCCGGCTGCGTCATGGCCCAGCATCTCATCGATCGCGGCTGCGAAAAACTACATTTTTTCTATCGGCCGGGTTCCGCCAGCTCGGTAGACCTGCGGCTTTCAGGGGTGCGCGATACGGCGCTTAAGCATGGTTATCCGTTTACGGAAAGCAACGTGTTCTGCGGGAGCCCGGAAGACTCGGAGCTGGTAAAGAGCATGGAAGTGATTGCCGGCAAAACAGGTATCATCTGCGCCAACGATTCGACAGCGGCCGTACTTATGTCGTCATTAGACGATCTTGGCATCGAAATATCGAAAGACGTCCTTATCTGCGGATACGACGACATGAAATACTCCAAGCACCTGAAGCATTCGTTGACGTCATTCCGCCAACCCTGCGAGGAGATCGCCAACATCAGCATCGAACTGCTGATGCGCAGATTGAAGGAAAACAACCGTATCCCAATCACCGTAAACCTCAAAGGAGATATCGTTATCCGTGAATCCAGCCAATTTCGTTGAACTAAATTTAAAGAAAAATGAGACCAATTTATCCCTTTCTTATGATGATCAGCTGCAGCCTGTTCTTTATCGGCTGCAGTGTAGAAAAAAAAGCCGTTCAAATCGAGCTCAACGCAGCCCCATGGATATTTCCACAAGACGCCCCACCGGCCAGCATACTATCGCCGCAGTCTGCCCAAGGCACCTTCAACGCACCGCCAGACAGCAGCAGTTTCACGATCAGGCTAGTAGCCACGCTTGGCCGGTATCTGAACAGCGAGCGCCTGTTGTATATTCCCGGCGTTTTGGAAGTTTCCGCGTTCCAGCACGACCCTTCCGACCGCACCATCCAAAACTATCCCGCTTATCCGATGCCGGATGGTTCGGTCTCCGTATTCCAAGCGGCGCTGCGGCTGCACCCGCTTCCGAACAGCACCGAAAAAGAGGTGCGGGATATGGTTATCGGCATTCCATTGGGAATTTTGACCGAATCCACGGGCCAGCATGAAATCGTCCTCCATTTCTCGGGTGTACGGTGGTCGCTGTATGTAGACGGCGAACTGCTCGACAATGATTTCCCGTTGGGCTATCCCCAATGGCCCGCCAAGCACAGCTGGGAGATTGACCCCAACCTGGTTTCCAAAGCCGAACTCTTCTTCCCCGCCCTGGAGCCTGAAAAAACGGTATTGAAAACTCCCCGAATCGCGAAGGATATCCAATACTGGACCCCTGCCGGCCACAACACCTGGGTGGGCGACGTGGCCACCTTCTACCATGAGGGGCGGTATCACGTGTTCTACCTGTTTGACAGACGGGGCCACGCCAGCAAATTCGGCCGCGGTGGGCATTATTTTGAACACCTTTCGACGACCGACTTCAAAACATGGACCGAGCACGAGGCCGCCACCCCCATCGAAAGCCAATGGGAAACGCTCGGCACGGGCACGCCATTCATCAGCGATGGCAAACTTTGCATCAGCTATGGGCTGCACACCACCCGTATCTTTCCCAAAGAAGCAACCACCCTGCCGCTGCTATTGGATTATTACAACCAACACGGTGCTACAGGCTCGTTCGGGTACGATACCCTATCGGGATATCCCGCCGGATCCACCTACTCCATCAGCGCCGACGGCATCAGCCAGTTCAAAAAGACACACACGTTATTCCACCATTGCGAAAACCCCAGCGTCTATACCGATCCCGAAGGCCGCCTGCGCATGCTGGCGAACTACGGCGCAAAGGGAACCTGGGAATCAAAATCGATCGAAGGCGATTGGAAATCCATTAATCCCGGATTTCCTCCGGGCGGTGACTGCACCTTTTTCTTCCGTTGGGGGAATTACGACTACGTGATCGGCGGCTTTACCGGCCTTTGGTCGAAGCCCGCCAGCGCGCCGGAAGACGGCTACACGGATGTCGTCAAACAAGGGCTTGATTTCTATAATGGAATGTGTGTACCCGCGGTTACGGAAATCAACGACGGCCGGTTCCTGATGGCCGGCTGGATTCCGATGGCCAACTGGGGCGGCACATTAAACATCCATGAAATGCTCCAGTTTCCGGATGGACGGATCGGCACCAAATGGATGGAAGAGCTCGTGCCGGTCACGGAAAGGCAACGCACCCTTGCCGATGAAATCGAGGAAAACTCCACGTTTGAGGTCAATGATCCCTCCTTCCTGCTGACGTTTGATGTGAAGCCTGGTGAGGACCTATCCGGCAAACTGGGCGTCCTGTTCTTAGGCGAAGATGCCGCCGAGCACGCCTGCGAATTCCAATTGAGTCCGCACGGAAAAAGGGCGCAATACGGCCAAGGATCCCTTCAGCAGTTCTCCGGACAGGAGAAAACCCTGCGCGAAGGCGGCTTTCCGAACCACGCCCGCCATTACGGCATCGAAAACCTCTTCGATACGGACGGGCCATTCTCCGTCCGTATGTTCGTCAAATACGACACCAAGTATGGTGGATCTCAGATCGATGCGGAAATCGCCGGCAAACGTACCATGATTACATTTTGCCCGGGACTGAAAGTCGAAAAGTTGGTATTCAGATCGGAGGATACCGGCATTCGAAACGTGAAACTGGCTGCATATGAACATTAGGCATTTTCAACGCCCTGTCACCAGCTCCAGCTCTCCGGAAACCAAGCTGATGTGGCAACAGTCAAACGTGACCACATAGTCGGCCTTGACGACTTCGCGGTTACCGATATATCCTTGAAAGCGAACCTTGGTATGCTTAAATTTCGGAATGTGCTCGCCGTCGATATCACTAGTCACCGGATAGCTACCAAGGCTTTTGAAAATACTCCATTGGTCATTCGTATAGGTCTTTGTCAAATCCTTGCCGTCCGATATGCGGGTCACTTTCGTCCGGTCGAGCGCTACGGGTTTACCCGATGGGTCGACAAGCTTTACGGAGATCCACCGTAGGTCATACGTGCAATCTACTTTATCGCACCCGTGTTCTTCACCCGTCAACTCCACTTTACTACACGATAACGTGAAAGCAACCAGTAGCAAGCCTATCAGATTTATCTTTTTCATTGTTGGTCAGTTTACAGATAAGACGAGACGCCCGCCGATTTCGCTACTGTGATATATGGGTTTGCTTTTTACCCACTTGCCAAATATTTTTTTGTTAGCGTTGAGTATTTTCTTCTTTTTTTTCGTCTTATCAATACATAACTTGGCGATCACCGCGATTATTCGCCGCCACACGCCAAAGAAGGAATTATGAAAAAACTGACGGAGCAATCATCCCGGTACACAGACCTCGAACAGCAATCGGTTGGAACCTTGCTGCAGCAGATCAATCAGGAAGACAAACGGGTCGCCTTGGCGGTTCAGCAAGCCCTGCCGCAGATCGAAGCATTTGTTGAAGCACTAGTGCCGCGCATGGAGAACGGCGGCCGATTGGTCTATATCGGGGCGGGCACAAGCGGCCGGTTAGGCGTATTGGACGCCTCGGAATGCCCCCCTACCTTTGGCGTGCCGGCGCACCGGGTGATGGGTATCCTCGCCGGAGGCGATGAGGCCATCCGGAAGCCGGTGGAGTTTGCAGAAGACAACGTGGAACAGACTTGGACAGATTTGAACGCGATTGCTATCAGCGAACGGGATACCCTGCTCGCCATTGCGGCATCGGGTAACACGCCGTATACGCTTGGCGCATTGCAGCAAGCAAACCGACATGGCCTGCTCACCGGTTGCCTCGTCTGCAATGCTGAGACTCCCATGGCCGCGGAAGCAACCTACCCGATCGCCGTATTGACCGGACCGGAGTTGATCACCGGCTCAACCCGCATGAAGGCCGGTACGGCCCAAAAAATGGTGTTAAACATGATCAGCACCACCGTCATGATCCGTTTGGGCAGGGTCAAAGGAAACAAAATGGTGGATATGCAGCTGTCCAATCACAAACTAAAGCAGCGCGGTATCGCGATCTTGATGGAAGAAACGGGATTGGATAGCCAGGCTGCCGGGAACTTAATTGACCGCTACGGCAATGTACGCCGGGCGTTGGAAGCGATATAGACGTACGAATGGCGCAGGATCACACAAGTATCCAGACACTTTTTGCCCGCATACAGCGTGGCGAAAAACAGGCGTTCGATCAGCTGTACCTCCTGCATTTTGACAACTTGAAACAGTTTGCGCAACACTACGTTAAGCGCGAGGAAGCGGCCGACGAGTTGGTATCGGAGCTGTTCGTCCAGGTTTGGCTGCGCAAGGCGTCGCTTCACGAAATCAACCACCCCATCCGCTACCTATATCAGTCGGTGAAGAACGGCTGCCTTTCCTATCTGAAAAAGGAAAACAGGCATGCACGGGTTTCCCTGGACGAAGTGGAGCCCGCAAATCTACAGCTAGCCGTAACTGCCAGTCCCGAGCAATTACTGGAATATAAAGAGTTGTTAACGCTTTTGGAGGAAGCGGTCGACTTGATGCCCGACCAGCGCCGGACGGTTTTCCGGATGGTCAAAGAAGACCGGCTAAAATGCCGGGAAGTGGCCGAACTATTGGGACTCTCCGTGCGTACGGTCGAAAACCAGGTGTATCGGGCCGTCAGGCAACTTAACAACGTGGTGGAACGTTATTTCGATGCCGGCAATGCCGATCAGGGGCGCGCCAATCGATTTTTTTTCTTAGTTATCTGAGGAGGCCATATGGATAAAGAAGTTTTTTTACAGTTACTTTCCCGAAAACTTTCGGGCTCGCTGCCACCGGAAGAGGAGCGTAAGCTGGGGGAAATCCTGGATACCCATACAGACTATAAACGGCAGGCGGAAGTTTTGGAACTGTATTTCCAGACCAAGCGGCGGCCGACCATGGCCCATCGCATCAAGTTAGCGGGGCTATGGGAAGCCATCGAGGCGGAGGAATCCGAGGCATCCCAAAAGGTCGTCCATGAGTCGGCTGATCAGGAAGCATCACCGGACCGCATCAGCAAACGCGGTAGCTGGCTACGACTGGCCGCCATGATTTTGTTTTGCCTCGGCATGGGAATCACCCTATACTGGTACTTCCAGACACCTGCCGAACCGGCATTCGCAGAAATCAAAACCGAGGCAGACAGACAGTTCATCACGTTGGCAGATGGTACATTCATCGTACTAGACCCTTCCTCTACCCTCCGGTATAACGCCGATTTCGGTAAACACGACCGCGCTATCAAATTAGACGGAGAAGCGTATTTCGAGGTAGCCAAAAACAACGCGCTTCCCCTGGTTGTCCATGCCGGTCAGCTGCAGGTACGGGTAGTGGGCACCACGTTTCAGGTCCGTGCCTATGAAGATGCGCCTTCGGCAACGGTTGCATTGCTTGAAGGCGTCGTCGAAGTATCCGGCATACCCGATCGCACAAAAGGACAGACTTCCGCTGTTCGACTCTACCCCATGCAGCAACTGGAAGTCAGACAGAACCAAACCCAAGCGGCACTGACCTCCTTTTCCAAAGATTCACTCTTAAACGAACTGGGTTGGTGGCCCACCGCAGATTCCCTTACTTTCCATGTAGAAACGTTGGGAGCTGTGCTTCGCCGTATCAGTAAAAAATTCAAGGTACAGTTCATTGTGCGTCCTAAAAAACTAAACGATGTCCGGTTCACGGGTGCATTTAGTGACGACACGTCCTTGGAAAATGTATTGAAGGTGTTGCAGGCGGCTTATCCATTCACGTACCGCTTTGAAACGGAAAATCGGATTGTAATCGAATAGACATTGAAAAAGCATACGTCTTTGCTTGTCCTTTTGCTGCTGCTAAGCGGATATCGGCTTGCCGCCCAAAGCGGAACGATTCGGATCAACCATGAACAGCGTTCGCTCGTTGACGTGCTGGAAATCATTGCCCGGCAATCCAGGTACCATGTGGTTTACAGCAACGATGTGGTCACCGATAGCATGGCCGTATCCGTTGCCGCCGGCGAATATGCCATTGATGAGCTGCTTCAAAACGTCCTGCCCGGGCATGACCTGTTTTACCGCGAGCTATCCGACAAAACATTAGTAGTGAGCAGCCTGAAGCTGCATGGCATACAGCAGCCGGCCGAGGCTAAAGGCATACGGATCCGGGGCCATGTACGCGATAGTGCCGACCACCCGCTCGCCTTTGCATCGGTCGGATTGTATGCGGCCGACCGCTTTCTCACCGGAAGTACCACGGATCGGCAAGGTCATTTCAGTCTTCGGCATGCATTCGATGCCGGACAATCCTATACGGTGAAGGTAACCTCCATCGGTTTCCAATCCGTGGCGTTCGCCTTTGTGTATCCCGACACGGCGCAACTCGCGGCGATTACCCTGAAGCGGGACAACCGTCTACTGGCAGAAGTGCAGGTCCAAGCCAAGCGGCCTCCCATTGAACGACGGGCAGATCGATTCATTGTGAATGTGGAAGGCAGTGTGTTGGAAATCGGGAGCAATGGCTTGGAAATCCTGCAGAAATCACCCGGATTATGGGTAGACCCCAATGGCAATATCAGCCTGCGGGGGCAATCGGTGATGGTTATGATCAATGACGTGGTGCAGCGTATGTCATCCGCCGATCTGGCAGAATACCTACGTACCTTGCGGTCGGAAGATATCGCCAAGATCGAAATTCTGCCCAACCCGCCCGCAGAATTCGAAGCCGAAGGTTCCGGTGGCATCGTGCACATCGTATTGAAGCGGGGGCGCGATGAAGGATTCACCAGCACGCTGAACACGCAGTATCGCCAGCAAGTGGACCGGCCTGCGTACAACATGGGAGCTACCTTCAACTATAAAATCAGGAGTTTATACGTATTCGGAACGGGCGGTTATGGCAAAGATCGAAGTTCCTATATCGCAACCAACGATATCCGGTATCCCGACCAGCATGCCTATAACAGCTTTACCAACCGTGAAAACAACAATACACAGGCAATGTTACGTCTGGGTGCTATTTATGAATTCAGGGCAAATCAGTCCATCGGTCTGCAGACCAACCTGAATCGGGGCAAACTGCTCCAGCAGTTTGATACGGACATCGCTTTGATCGATCCACAGCGTGTAACGGAAGGATCCGCCACATCCGATTGGACGCGGACGCCCGGATTGAACAGTGCCACACTGAACTACAGCTGGAAAATCGATAGCCTCGGATCCGGATTGAAAGTACTTGCCGATTACCTGGACAGTGAAAACCCCAACACCAATGAATTCCACTCCCGTTACACCTATCCCGAACGGGATGCCGTGTTCCGCAATGCAACACCCAGTACCACGCGCCTGTATAGCGTGCAAACCGATTACAACCAATGGCTGGACGCCATACAGCTCAAAGCCGGACTAAAATTCACGAATACCGATCGGGACAATGAAGTCATACACGAACAATTCGAATCCGGCCAATGGCTACTTGACCCCGGGCGAAGCAACCGTTTCCGGTATCAGGAGCAGCTATTGATGGGCTATGCCTCACTCGAACGCCAATTTAAGCGTTTCAGCGCACAGGTTGGACTCCGGGCCGAGCAGACCATCATGGATGGTAATTCCGTAAGCGCAGACATCCGCTTCCGGCGATCCTATGTCAACCTGTTTCCATCGGTATTCCTTTTGCACCGACTGGACAGTGCAGGCAAAAAGTCGCTCGTGCTCAACTATACCCGCAGGTTGAGCAGACCTTCATTCGCCACCCTTAACCCCTACCGATTGCAGTTTTACGATTTCCTAGCCCAAATCGGCAACCCCGACCTGCTACCCGAGTATACCGACCGCGTGGAAGCGGGAATAACCCTGGCGGGCGGACTATCGTGGGATGTCTATTACGCAACCACCAGCAACACGATGGCCCAGTATGCGGAAACCGTCGATAAGATGATTGAATACCAGATCCGGAATTTCGGCAGCAGCCACCGCATTGGCACCAGCGTGTATCTCCCCGTGAACGTACGTCCCTGGTGGTCGACGACCAACAACCTGAATTTATACTACCTGCGCTACCAAATAGCCGAAGCCGATTACCGTAATACTTCCTTCAACATCAGTACATATCAGGTGTTCACGATCAAAAATATCGGCGATGCCGACGTGTTTGCCTTCTACCGATCGCCTTACCTCACCGCCAATTCGGATATGGCGGATTACTGTAGCGTAGACATCGGCTTCTCCAAACGCTTATGGAACAATCAAGCCCGGCTGCGGCTGAATGTGACGGATGTTTTCAACACAGCACGTGAACGGGAAGTCACCCAAGACCCCGGCGCCACCGTGTATTTTTACCAGAAACGACCTACCCGAACGGTAGGGCTTTCTTTCAGCTATACCTTTACATCCGGTAAAACGTTCAGCAACCGAAAGATTGAGCAGAGTGCGGAGGAAGAACAGAAACGGATCGGGAATTAAGACCGTCTGACCTCGGAACACCGATTCAAAACCCCGGCAATGAAAACGGCCTGTACCCGGTCGGGTCAAAGCTATATTCGTCGTCCTGGATACCCGTCACCTCGACGTCAAACAGGCTGCTGGTGAATTTATGCATCAGGTACGTGACCCCGCCAAGCTGAATGTAACCAATGTTCAAAAAGCCCACCATGGCAAATTCGTCAGGAGGAAGCATGACATCGGCAGATGGTACCAGCCAAATATTCATATCGGTCCCTTCTGCATCTTTTCCTGTATACTCTTCCGAATAAAGCCCGGTTTGGAGGAAGCGGGCACGATTTCCGGTTTTCTTGAAATGCTGGTTGAAATGTGCCAGGTTATCAACATCTTCGGGCGATGGTCCGTAGGTCATGCCGATATCCATCCGGATTTCCCATTTATTACCCTCGGGATCCACCATGTATTGGACCATCACCCGATCTCTCATAAACGCATCGACCTGCACAATCCCTTCTGCATCTTCGAGCAGTTTGATGAAGGACTCGTTGGGTATAAACGCTTCCCGGCCTTTTATATTCAGAAAAGAATATCCTTCTACTGTTTTCCCCTGCATTTTATCTACTGCCGTGTAGTCAATGCGCTTGGTGTGGTTAGGAAACGTAAGACAAGCATGCTGTAAGAGGTAATTTCTAAAATCAAACCCTTCACCGGATGGCGCTTCGCCTGATCCGCCGTATTTCGTGTGAATCGCTTCACGTGTCTGTTCCTCTTCGATCATCGGCACACAATCGGTGATGACGAGTATCGCCTCGGACTTAGCGGCCGTAAAGAATGCATTTTTATTTAACAATTTATCAATCTCAGCTCGTGTAAGTTCCACCGCGTAAAACGTACACCCCTGTTCGGCTTGGCAAGTTGCGACCGTTTCGGTCATCACCATTTCGCTTTCTTTCGATTTGCAGCTGAACGATAAAGCTACACAAACCAGTAGGACTGTTTCCAGCCTTGGCATTATTTTAATGATTTTCATAGTCGTTTAAATTTATCTCGTAATAATTGTTAGAAATTGCAGTTAAGCGATGCCGAACACGCTGTACGCCCGACAGCGTTTTTCCCGCTACTTCAACACGGCCTAAGGGCAAGTCTGGCATGAAATTCACAGGGAGTTTGGCGTCGGCGATTCGTCTGTTGAAATGGATGAGCGGGCGCATATCCACCGTAGTGTCGGCCAGCCAAACGGTGCTACGGTCTTGCGTTTTCAGGTAGTCAACGTGATAGGCTGCGGCTTGCAAGTTAGGCCATCCGTAATTATTTTCGCCAAAAACTTGCTTTTCTCCGGTTGGTTGCAGCCAATCTCCGAGCGCTTCTTCGGGCACGGGAAAATCAAGTGTATCGCGCAGTATGGTTTGGTTGCCTGTTTCATCGCGGTATGCCGTGATGTACTCACCCGTGGGAAGTGCCAGCACCCACTCGGCCATTTCGTCTGTACCTCCATATGATTCCGCAGTAAACAGCCACGCACCGGTACTATCGTCATGGTAAGCTGTCATTTCCCCGGCTCGGCCGTATTCGCCTTCCGGGATCCATGTGTTTTCATATTCCCAGTGCCATGAATGGTAAAACGTATATCGCCCCTCGGCGGGCGGGACAACGGTGTCTGTGGAAACGACCGTGGTTACCGACGAGGCAAGCGCGGCAGTCTGCTGCTGCGCTTCGGGAAAACTGCATGCAAAGGCAAGCAGCCCCAGGCCTGCTACTAAACCGACTTGAACCATTCTTGATAATATTTTCCTACTACAGGTACTGCCTTTTCCTGTCCGTTGAGTGCCGCGATTAATCCCATCACCCAGCAAACGAACAGGAAAATCACACCCACAATGCAGACGACCCAGCCAAGGATGGGGATGATGTTAATCATGCCTAGGGCCAGCCCGGTGAGCATGATGCCGAGGCTCTGCCGGATGTGGTAGGCGGCAAATGGTTGTTTCTTTTCGTTGTTCATCACGAACGCGGCAATAAGCCCGATAAGCGTAATGTACGCAATGATGGCGATGGACTTATCGGGTTGCTGCTCAACGGCATCAGATTGTTGACTATTGTTCTCCATGGTTTCTTTTTTGGTATTTTCCCTAGTTGCAAGCGTCCAGTAGCTTTCGTGCCAATTCGATCGCCGCGGCCTTATTTTCGTCGTTGGTATTTTTGGTATCGACCTGCAGGTCGAACTTCACCCCGTTTTCCAGCACAACCAACTCCTGGGTCTCCACATTCCAGACGGCCGCATCACCCAGTCCCTCCACCTTTCGGTAGCCCTCGGCCACTTTCCTGAAGGCATCACGCAGTGTGCCCGTAGCTTGTTTGGCGACTTCCTTGTCCACGCCCTGCTTCTCCAGGTTGCCCAGCGCTTCCTGCGCATCCGGGTCGGTAACCTTGCCGTCGTGCAGGTCTTCCAACACCTCGTCGACCGTGGCATCCTCTTCCGCCGTCACCGCACGATAGGAGTCGTTGAACTGCGCCAACGACATCGCTTTGATGCTGCCCAACTGCACATTATCCTTGAACGGCATCGTGTAGCCGGCCCGCTCCCGTACACGTTGGTTGTCGAATGTGTAATTGACGCTATGATATTCGGGCTTCATGATCTTCGTGTATTTCACTTCCATCTTGCTTTCGTCAAATCCGGTTAGCGTCAACACGATATCCTTGGTGAGTAACTGGTCGTATTTTTCTTGGTAAGCAAGCAGGCAGGTATTGCCTCCGGACGCATTTGGGTCTATCTCACGGCGTTTCTCGGCTGCCGCGATGGCATCCGTGACATCGATGCCGCCGATTTTGCCGCCGTTATTCTTGTTGTTACCTTCGCTGCAAGCACAGACTGCCAAAAAGCCAATGGCGACCATCGGAATCAGGAATGTGTTTTTGTTCATGGTTATCTGTAATTAATTTTTCTTGGGTTTCACTGGTTGTAAATCATCCGATGTGCCCTTCGGCTTAATCGGTAACAGGTCATCGTCTTGTCCCTTGGCTTTCACCGGTAATAAATCATCTCCTTGACTCTTGGGCGTTACCGGCAAGAGTTCGTCTCCGCGGTTTCCTTTGGACTTAACCGGGAGCAGGTCATCTCCCTCCCCCTTAGGCTTCACGGGCAATAATTCGTCGGCCGGGTTACCCTTTGATCGGACCGGGAGCAGATCATCTTCTTCGCTTTCACGGAGTGGATCCCCGGCTTCATCATCGGCTGCGACCACACAGTCAAACGAAACCGGCACGGTCACTTGGCACGGTGCCTGTTCAGGAACAGACACGGTAATCTCAAAAGCGCCCTCAATTCGTTCCTCATTGACGATAATGGCATCGTACACCAGCTTCATCGGACTCGCCAACCCGCCACCGAAATCCATGACGCCCCGGAACCGGTTGGGAGCCACGGTTACCCAGCGCATGTAGGCATTATTTAGTAAAAATTGAGGTTTGAAGGGCTTGGGGAATCGGATTGTACCCGCCTTATGTAAACCCTGTATCCTCCCTAAGTAGCTTCCGATATCGGCCACACAGGGCGAGGCCACCGGCGTTCCCGTTCTCCCCTTCCACGCACCGTCTTTGGGCTGTACCTGCGGATCGAACAGGTAGATCATCGTATAGCCATCGCCACCGTATAAGCGATCAAGTTCGCCACGTGTCAGGTCGCGTTCAATGTAAGTCTTCCACCCATCTCCCACTTTAGCATGCACAAGCAGATCGTCGCCACCGATGGACGAATAAACCTTATCGGTACCCAAAACCACGTCCATTTCCTCGCCCGTGACATCCAGCAACCGGAACGTACATCCTTCACCGGATACACAGGTTGCTTGCAATATCTGGTCTTTTCCACGTGAGTCAGCCATCGTCAGAAATCCAATGACCAGCATAATTAAAACGGTCTTCATCTTATTGGTTGTTGAAAATCAGTTGCGCAAAAGCGATTGCTTTTCGTTTGTTTATTCCCGGATCATCCCCAAAGTTGGTTGTTACGGTAAAGGCTACACCATCTGCATACACATGAAGCACCTGTGTAGGCATTTCCCACACGGCGCCATCACCGACACCTTCGAGCGGCTGCAGCGATAAGCTTTTCGCCGTTTCGGCCAGATAGGTGGCCTGCGCAATTGCCACGTCTGCATCTACCGACTCGTCGTCTACCAGTGCATCGATGTCTGCCTTGATCCCTGCAGACGTACCGTACCGCTGGTTGAACGTTTCCATATTCATGGCTCCGACGTTGGCCAAGCCGACCGAATGGTGCTTAGGCACGCTGACCGCCTCGCCCGTAAGCGTGGTAAATGATATGGTGCCCGGTGCCTCCCAGTGAAAAGCTATTTTTTTTCGCACGGCGTTGTTGTCATAGTCCTCCACATGCTGGGCAATGCGTTCCGCGGGGATGCCGGCCAGCTCGGCGACATCGCCCACGGCAACCAGCTGCTCGAGCTGATCGGCGGCAGCAATCAGTGTAGCACCATCAAATGAGTCGGGCACTCCTGCTTTATCCGAACCGCCGGAGCAAGCGGCCACCATGCATCCGCAAATCAAGGCAGTGATTTGCCACCGCCTTGGGTTGAAATTCGTATTCATAGGTACTTGACTTACTGCTGAATGAATTCTACGCGTCTGTTTTGTGCTTTACCGGCGATTGTCTCATTCGACTCCACGGGTTCTGCCTCGCCCTTGCCATCGGTGGTCAATCGTGCGCCATCCAATCCGAATTCGCCTACCAGCGCATTCTTCACGGATGCCGCTCGACGGATGGACAGCGCCAGATTGGCTTCATCCGCACCATCACTATCCGTATGGCCAACAATGTGGAAGTTGCCGGGCATTTCGCCGATGCCGTTGGCGATTTCATTCAATGTAGTCCAGGATTCCGGCTTGATGCGTGCCGAATTCACGTCGAAATAAATCGTGCGCGAAATGAACTTTTTCTCCGTCGTGATGTCGTTGTTCACGGTTTTGGCCGTTACCGCACCGCCGCCGCCCACGCGGATGTTCGTGATGTACGTGCCGTCGCCCCACATGTTGTTCGCAAAAACCAACCCGTATGGGCCGGGTTTAGGAAGTCCGTTGGGCAAGTCGATATACTTGGTTTCGTTGACATACAAGGCAATCGATTGGCCATTCCGGGCGATGGAGACGCGGTTCACTTCACCATTCAGCCATCCATCGCGGTAGGTACTGTCGTGCAACGTCATTTCTTCTTGCGTAAGATTTCCATTATACTCCGTCTTGGCGACGAGATTCAACGATCCACCGCCCCCCGATGGATGGATATCGAGGAAAATTTGCGGGTATCCATTAAACCACTGGTCGTATTCCGATCGATCAGCTAGTTTTTGGACAATCACGACCTTGAGCCCGCTCATCATCTCACTCATTTCTTCCGGGTCGGCATACATGTCAAATTCCATCGTGAAATTATCAGGGAAATCGTTGAACGCATTCGGAAAGCTCAAGCCTTCTTTTGGTGTACGCAGCCAACGGCTTTCACTTCCTGGAATGGCGGTAATGGCAGGCTCCCCCTTATTACCGGTAACCGTCCATTGTGTTGGACCACTGCCCAATGAAGAATTGGAGAAATCCTCAAAAAAAAGCGTCTGCTCGCCCGGCACAAAGTCGAAATCGCGGTAAGTGCTGAAATCGGTATCATCGCCATCCGATCCGGTACTTCCACCGGAGGTCTGTTTCCCCGACGACTTTTTCGTACCCGAGGCATTTCCATCACCGTTTTTTTTCTTTTTCTTCTTGAAGATCGATCCATCAAAAATCTTATCCAACGTATTGTCGACCTGCTCATCGATCTTATCTTCGGTTTTTCGTATCGTTGTTTCTTTCGTGCGGTTTACGACACGCTCACCGACGGATTCCTGCCCGAAAACCACGTGGGTTATCACTAAGACAGGCAATACAAGTAATTTTCCTTTCATGGTAAATACAATTATTTTTCCATTAGTATATTCCCCTGGAAAAAGTAAACATGTCAAATAAAAAAAATTAAAACTTTTGTTTACTTTGCCGCCGATCAACTACTAATGGAAAAAGACAGCGTTCTTCTTGACGGATTGAAAAGCAGCTCGGATCGGGCGATTATCCGCATATATGACGCGTATAAGACCGACTTCATTCGGTTCGCAGCAAGATACTCGCTAGCATCTGAAGAGTTACTGGATATTTACCAGGATGCGGTGATTGTGCTTTGGGAACACGCACAGCAAGGCCGGCTGGACGCCCTGAAAAGCAGCGTCAAAACCTATCTGTTTGGTGTAGGTAAATACATGATATTAACTAGATTAAAAAAAACAGCGAAGCAGCAAGTCCTCACCGACGATATCGCAGAAATACCCGACCAACTGTACGATGAGAACCTTCATGAAGAACGTGTCGCATCGCTCCGTGAAGGTTTCCAGCAGTTAGGCGACCAATGCCGTACCATTTTGCGGCTATTTTATTACGAAGGCAAAAAATTGGACGAAATCCAAGCACGATTGGGTTATACCAACAAGGATGTTTTGAAAAGCCAGAAATCACGCTGTCTCAAACAGCTGAAGGAGTTAACAAAAGGAAAATGATATGCGGCACGAAGCGCTGATAACGGGATATTTCGAAGGTACGCTCACGGCCGAGCAGCAACGGACGTTTGAGCAACTGATAGGGGCTGATGCGGATTTTGCACGGGAAGTCGAGTTCCAGCGGGAGGTACGGCAGGCCATCGCGTTAAGCGAACGGGCGCGGCTAAAGCAGCTGCTTCGTAACCGTGAACAAAAGCAGCACAACGCCTCCCCCCGTTTACGCTGGTGGATCGGCGCGGCGGCTGCGGTTTTATTGGTAGTTGGCGGCGGCACTTGGCTATGGCTCCGCACGTCATCGGCTCCAGCCCTCTATGCCGAATATTACCAAGCTTACCCCAATACCGTCATGCCAACGGTAAGGGGAGAAACTTCGGAATCCACCGCGCAAGCCGCGTTCCAGGCTTATGACCAGGCGGACTATGCCAACGCGGAGAAGTTATTCGGAAAGCTGTATCGGGATACACAGGAACCGTATTCGCTGCTTTACCGAGGGGTATCCTTCCTTGAACTAGGTCGCTTCGCCGATGCCGATTCGGTACTTGCGCAATACCCGACCGATGCCCCCCTTTACGCCTATGCATGCTGGTACCGGGCGCTCGCCTTGTTGCGGTTAGACGAACGTAAGCAAGCTCGTGGGTTATTAGAAGAATTGGCAAAGGGCCGCACACCCCACGGCCAGACCGCCCACGAACTATTGTCGCGGTTGTAGCCGTCTCCCGTATACAAACCCAAGGGACACAAGGATCGCCAGCACTACTCCGATGCCCATCCAAGCCATGCCCTGTCGGGGAGGCACGACCAATGGCGAATCATCGCCATTGACCACAAAGCCCGCCCAAAAAAATGGGTGCCGCTTCATCGGATTGTTTTCGATAAAGGCACGCTTCGCCTGGGCCATTGCCGATGATTTAGACAACCCCTGTGCGATCCCTTCGTAAAACGAGGTCATAATTTCGGCCGTTTCCTTATCTGGAGCCTGCCATAAGCTTACCACTGTGCTGGCCACGCCGGCATAGGTAAATGCGCGGGATAAGCTCATCACGCCCTCTCCTTTTACTAATTTGCCATTGCCCGTGTTGCAGGCGCTGAGCACCGCCATGCGAGCAGGGATATGAAGGGCATGTAATTCGGAAAAATACAGTTTTTCCGCGCCGTCGAACACCAGACACGACTGACTGAAATCATCCTCGTAAAAAAAAGAATGCATGGCAAAGTGCAGAACATCATAATCAGCCCGGCGATCGAGAAACGCACGCTTGGTCGCGTCGCCAGCGATAAAACGGTCGCTCTCGAAAATTGCCGCGACTCGCCCGGCTTCCTCACGTGCGTGCCGCAGGTCATTGACCTGATAACTCGGTGAAAAAATACCCATCCGCACCGCATCGAGCACAGGAAACGAAGCCTGGCGATGCAACAACCAAACCGGAAGCGAATACGCATAACTTATTACTTGGATTTCACCGAGAAATTTTCCCTGGCGGGCATCATACAAACTCTCAAAAGGAATGTAATTCAGAAAATTATCCGGAATTAACGTGGTGACGTTATCCGCGTGGTCTCCAAGCAGCAACTGCCGCAGTGAATCCGACAAGTGCTCGTATCCTGCAGCCAGTCCGCGGAGCGCCGTAGCATAGCGGAAAACCGATGACTTGAGCGAATCCGCATCGGCAATACGGAATACCGCCGCACCGTCCGCCGTGATCCGCGTCCGGTACACGTATTCGCTGGCTACATAAAATTTCATCATCGACTCCTTCGGTTCCAGTGTTGCTAACACATTGCGTACGTCAAAGACGTTAGCTACGTCCTGGCCTTGGGATTCCTTCTTCACCCGCAGTTTCTTTTCAAACTCCCTAATCAAATGTTGCGAAGCATTTTGCTCGATCAGGCTGAGGTAATCGACGGCCTCATCCGGTTCATCCACGCTCAGGGTAAGCAGCCCCTCCATGATTTCCAGGTGCAGGTCGTCAACCAAGTCGGTATATTCGCCCTTTAGGTAATACCGATTAAACATCCCAGCAGATGCCCGGTATAAATTCGCCGCCTTGCGGAAGGTTTCTTTACTGCCATCACGGAGGTAACTACCATACATAATCCGTGAGCTTTCGGTAAACACGCGGATAAATGTATAAGACGAAAGGTCACCCAGATCAGCTGCTTTTAGCTCCGAAATCGGAATTGTCCGATCCGCTTGGTTCTGAACAATCTCTCCAATCGACGCCTCTACAAGCTGCTGCGCTTCCTTCCACCTACCCATTCCACTGATAATCATCGCTTTGATAGTTTGCACTGCATATTTACTAGCGGAAAACGAATCGAATACCATGCTTCGTTCCGCTCGGGTCGCATAGGTCAATGCCTGTTCGTACTGTTCCATCCGATGATATACCGATGCGAGCTTCGCATAGCAAACCAACCGGTAGAACGGGCTGTCATACCGATCGGCGATGGGTAGCGCTTGTTGTGCAAACCGCACGGTAAGCGAATCGTCATCTTGCTCATAAGCATTATCAAACAGGATCTTGTAGGCCGCCAAAACGATTCCTAAATCGTCGATTTCCTGGTGCATTGTATCCACATAGGCGTACGCCATTTCCAAGTGCCCCTGTGCCGCCAGCACGCGTACGTTGCCGAGCAGGTGCATGCTCCGTGGTTTGCGGTAAAATGGATCTTTCGACGGCGGCCGCCCCCTTTGGTGATAATGTCTGTAAAATCGGCTATTCATCCGCTTCCGTATCGTGTCGGCAGCTTTCAAATCACCGTATCCGATCAGTTCGAACGTCAGATTCTGGTAGCCCGAAATGAGGTTATCCACTCCGTCGCCATCCAGTTCTATGGATTCCCATATCTCGACGGCCTTACGAAAATAATCCAATGAATAATAAGGAACATAGATGCTCCCATAGGAAAAGGCGAGGTCGTTATACAACAATCCCAGGAGCTGATCGGGATCGCCGGCGCTATCCCGGTACAGCTTCAGTGCCTTTTCATACAGCAACACAGCACTCGAATCATCGCCCCGGTCGCTAAAAGCCAATCCGGCTTGGTGAAGGGAATCCGCTTGGATCTTCCAGCCTTTCAGCTTGCGTTCGGGGCTGATATCACTTGCCTGCAATAGCCAACCTGTGAGCACCGTGACGATTATCTCGATTTTCAAGCCTTTTCCCTCCAAGTAATTAACAACCTGAAAGGGGCTCTCCGTTCAATGGTATAGGAGGCAAAGGAAAACATGGCAGCTAGCTTTTTTACGTCGGTCAATTTACAAAAAGTTCAGCAAGGATTCCGAACTTCAGAATAAATCAAGCGGATCCATCGCCAGAAACGTCTCCCAAGGAATCCCCGATGCTCCGCTCCGATCAACAACACTTTATCCGGCTTCACAGCTTTGCGGAATGCAGGCATGCTAACACCGGCCTGCGTTTTTCCGCTCTTCACTTCCAGTCCCACCACCTTGCCCCGCCGTTCCAATACAAAGTCGACTTCATGCCCCCCTTCCCACCAATAGTGAATGTGATATCCTCCGGTGTAAGCGCTATTGATTAAATGCACGCCAACGGCAGATTCCACCATATGCCCCCATTCATCTGGTTTTTGGGGGATTTCTGAAAACTGCTCATCCCGCTGCGCGCTGATCAACGCCGTATTGTGTACCTGCAATTTCGGACTGGATGAGCGTTTACGGATTAATTTGGGGTCATACTTTTCCAAACCGCCGAGTAAACCTGCCGTGTTCAGCAAATCCAGGTAATGCGCTAAGGTCGTCGTGTTACCGGCATCTACGAGCTGGCCTAACATCTCGGAAGAGGCCATTATCAGAGTGCCGAGGAAGAACAGAAACGGATCGGGATTGATTTTCCTCTCGAACTTCGAGACAGTTGAGGAACAAGCCGACCGGCAGGACTATCCGCTGCGGCTTAGCGAGCAGATGAATGAGTGTAAGGTTGATTAATCAACCACGAAACATATTGCGGTAACATTGTTACGGCATAATAGGGCAGGTTAAGCAAAAAATAGGGCTTTTTATTAGGAGTTACCGCGTTTTCTAACCTGAACTCACCTCCATAAATGCGTATGGCAAAGGGATGGTCCGCTGCTTCCACAAATTGATGCAATGACCGCAAACTACCGGTAGCTCCCGACTTAATTTCAATCGGTACAACCCATTTTTGGTAGGTATAAACCAAATCCACTTCTGCATTTGACTGTGTCTTCTCTCTGACCCAGAACATGGGCTTATTATCCGTTTGCTGCTGCAAAGAAATTAACTCTTGGGTAACCAGATGGGGGATTATTGCGCCCCGATATGCAGTATTGAGATCTGGCATCGCTAGCATTTCCGCCTGTATGCCCAGTGTATAATTGATAATTCCGGTATCCAGTAGCTGTAACCGGGGCGATTTCCTCAGGTCGGCCTGTAGCGGTGGTACCATATCTGTCGTGGGATAGAGAAGGCGGACAATCCGGGCGGCATCAAGCGTACGAAAGGCCTCCCCAACTTCCCTCGATCGATAGTTGGAATTGCCGAAACCTTGGAACTTAACCCGTTCATCCACATACAAAGGTGCCGTATCCATTAAGTGTTTGATGACTTTACGCTCAGCGTCGCTGTTCGTGTATTTTTCAATATCATTCTTATAGGTACCCCAAATGCTCTCATAGACAGCTACCAGATCAGAAAGCTGGCGGTTGGCCCCATCAATTTTGACCACTTCGGGCATACCACCGATAATGGCGTATCGATGAAAACCCGATATCAGTGGCAGATGGGCTGCTGGTCTTACCGGTGCTTCTCGTAACGCTTCGAGTAAGATTGAGTTTCCAGTCGCATCCAAATACTCCTGAAAATTCAGTGGATGTAAATATAAAAACTCCACCCTTCCAACCGGGAAGCTTTTTACACGATGCATGGCAAATTCGAGCAGCGAACCAGCGCTTATCACATGAAGTTGGGGAAGATCTTCATAAAAATAACGCAATAATTGTATCGCCCTAGGGCTTTCTTGTATTTCATCGATGAAAAGCAACGTCTTCTCTATTCCAGATGACGGGATACTGTGCACCAACAACAAAGACTCCACGATGGTCTGTACGTCATCAAAATCATCAAAAAAGCGACGATCCGTCGGCTTTTCCAAATTCAAATTAATTACATATTGATAAGTTTTAGCAAAATCCCTGACCAGTGTTGTTTTACCCACCTGTCTAGCTCCCCGTATAATGAGCGGCTTTCTATTGTCGCTGGACTTCCAGCGCGAAAGTTGATCTAATATGCTTCTCCTAAATGCCATCCACTTTAAATTGTAACAAAACAAGGGCAAATATCCATATTTATTGTAACAAAACAAGGTCAAATTTTATAAAATATTGTAACAAAACAAGGGCAATTAGCAACATGCGTTATCCGCTTAGATAATGATCGCGTCCATGCGTGCACCGAGTTCTATTAAGTACCCGCTGATATCATCGACAAATGCTTCCGGCCCACATACATAGAACCGTTGATCAAAATCACCGATGACCTTTACCAGGAAATCGCAGTCTATTCTTTTTTCGCCGAAACCGATTACGCCTTCCTTACTGAAAAAATTGGCGTAATTTTTACCCAGCATCTGGGTCAGCTCTTCGTGCAGAATCACATCGTTGTGGTAGTGATTGGAATAGAACAATCCGATGTTTCGCATATTGCCGCTGTAGAATAAAGCCCGGAAGATCGCTATGAACGGAGTAATACCGGTACCGCCTGCGATAAAAATACCGGGGCCTTTATAATCAATGGTTCCAAATACGTCTTTCATCCGTATCGAAGTTCCTGCATTCAGCTTGCCCAATTGTTGAGTGACGCCATTATGGTCGTCATAGATTTTTATAATAAACTCAAGGTAGTCCCACGAATTAAGCGAAGTAAAACTAAAATTGCGCCATTCGTCCTCCCAGCCCGGCGCATTAACCGCTAAACGCGTGGAGTGTCCGGGTATGTACGAAAAATTGGCAGGCTTTTCCAACACAAAACGTTTTACGTTATGCGTCACGTAACTGGTATCTAAAATCTTTACGTCGTAAATGTCGGTAACGATGTTGGTAGTCATTCTATTTATTCGCTTAGCTTAACTTTTTTAGTTCCGCAAACTACGACTAAATTTGGAAAACAGAACGATAAAGTGGCGGAAATCCGGCAAAAAAGGCCATATTTACAAGTCGATGGAACGATATACGTTTTTCAAACAATTCCATGATATCCCGTTAACGGATTATCACCTGTTGACCGATCGCTTTCAGACGCGGTCGTTTAAAAAAGGGGATTTCATCACCGTACCCGGACAGATCCAACGGGAACTTTACTTTGTAAAAAGCGGCGTGCAGATGGCGTACTTTGAAACGGGTGACAAACTGTACACGCTGTCCTTCACCTACTTCCCGTTTCTATGCGCAATTGCCGAATCATTTTCGTTCCAGGTACCTTCGAAATATCATTTAGTCTGTCTGACGGACAGCGAACTGGACTACATTACCTACGCCGATCTGCAAAAATTAGTAGATCGTTCCCAACAACTCGAACGGCTTTTCAGGCGCATGACCGAGGCCATGTTTGCCGGCATGATCGATCTGCATATCGAACTACGCGCGATGACGATCGAAGAGCGATACAAAAAGTTTTGCCGGAAAAGTCCACACCTGCTGCAACTCGTGCCGCATAAATACATTGCCTCCTACCTGGGTATCGACCCAACGAACTTCAGTAAGCTGTTTAACAACGTAACCTTCTGATCTTGGTGTACACCAAGATTTGTTTACCCGGTAGTTTGGACCTTTGTGACCATGAAAACACAAAGAAATTACGCCGATATCAATGGATTGCAGTTGTATTACGAAATACAGGGCGAAGGAAAGCCGCTGCTCTTTCTACCCGGAGCACTTTCGGGAATCGATACCGCATTCGGAAAATTAATCCCCCTACTCGCAACGGACCGACAGATCATTGCCGTTGAGTTTCAGGGATACGGACACACCGCAGACCTCCCCGAGCGCCCGCTCTCCTATGAGGCGTTTACGGACGACATAATTGAATTATTGCATGTGCTGAATATCTCCCAAACCGACATTTTTGGGTATAGCACGGGTGCTGGTGTGGCGCTGCAGGTTGCCATCTGCCGACCAGACCTTGTCCGCAAACTCATACTGGCCTCGTGCAGCTACCAAACCAGCGGGCGACATCCCGATCTCCAAACCTTGTTCAGCCCCGAATTTATGGAACAAGCCCTGAAAGGCTCGCCGTATGAGGCGGAATACTTACGCACGGCTCCAAACCCCGAAAATTGGTCAAAACAACTCGCTAAAGTACGGGCCTTTGAAGGGCAAGTGCAGGATTGGCCAGCCGATGAAATCCAGCAGATCAAAGCACCCGCCCTGGTTATCGCCGGCGACGCCGACATCATCCAACCGGAACACACCGTTGCGCTGTATCGATTACTCGGCGGCGGGAGTTTAGGGGAACTGTCCATGCCTGCTTCCCAACTGGCCATCCTGCCGGGCACCATGCATACGGCGTTGACCCAACAAACCGATTTATTGATGGCTATGATCCCCAGATTCCTGGAAAGCACCGACGAGGCGCCGTAACCAGCGATGATCAACGCCGGCTTTCAAGTCGTTTCTCTACCACGGCTTCCCGTTTGCGCCAGGCGCGCAGTTGGGGCTCCTCGTATACCGGCAGCCCCTCGTCATTCAGGAGGCCGAGCGACTTGGCTAGCTTACGGCTCAGCGCGGCCGAATCTCGATCTTTGTCGTCAAAGGCCTGCTGGTTCGATGCGATGGCCTTCTCTGCCGTGGCAATGGCCTGCTGGATCGTCTCGAGCTCGGCTTCGTACTTCTTTTGCTTGCGCAGAATGACCATCATTCGGCTATAGGCATCTGCATTCAGGGGTTTACGTCGGACCAGGGCACGGTATATTTTCAATGCATCGGCAGATTTCCCTTCTTTTTCCAGCTGCCGTGCTTCATCCATCCGGGTCTTACGAGCTATTTTCTGTTTGGCCATGGCGGATCGGAGTGCTTTGATTTCACTATTGGAAACAAGTAAGGGGTGGTTTGGTTTTCTTGTCCCATTCACTTTGACCGGATCATTTGTCATGTACCTTGGTGGTTGAATAGTTGTACGTATATTTGGGCGGATAATGCCTTAGAACGAAGATAGTCAATGAAAAGAGCCCTAACCTTAATTTTTATAGTAATACTGACCATTGCCTTGATTTATGCGCTGGTTCATTACGTCGGTGTACAGGGTTTGCCCTTTGCAATCAGTCTTAACTTTTTGTTAATGGGTTGCGTATTTGCGTTTACTGAAACGCTGAAAAGCCAACTTTCATCGCCTTATTTTCACGAAAAGGCATGGGAACGAGGGGGGAAAGTATATGAATCTGTCGGAATAAATCTGTACCGGAAATTACTCGTCGGGATCGGTTGGGAAAAACTACACAAACAAAGCAAGCCCGTCAGGAAAAATATCGACGCGTTACGGTTCCTGCATTACAAAACGAAACAAGATGAGTTGGCACATCTGATTATTTTTATCATCGTCCTTGGATTTGGCATTTTTGTGGCATTTAAGTTTGGAGTAATCTACTCACTGTGGTTGTTTGTACTGAATATCTTACTTAATCTATATCCCATTTTACTTCAGCGGTTTAACCGACCCCGGCTCGAACGGGCCATCCAAATCAGTCGTTCACGTTATGGCGAATGGTAAACGCATGGGGTGTATCAGTAATTTTCATTCATCTAGCATGCTTCCATCCCAGCACGTCGGTATTGCTCCGGGTCAGAGACCCCTCGCCGCCGTATATGAGGTGAGTATGCACGGTTGCTGGTTTGGCAACGTCCGAAAAAAGATTTAACCCTTTAAATAGCTCACTGGTCAACGTTTGGGTCGCTTTGATCTCGTAAGCATCAAAAGCCTCAGCAGTTTTGCGGAGTAAATCCACCTCTAGGCCGTTATGATCCTGCCAGAAATAATAATGGCGATGCTGGTATCGATGTTCGTTTATCTTCAAGAAGTTAGCAACCACGAGATTTTCAAAAATGTTTCCCTTTAGCCGGTTGGTTACGATTTCAGACTTTTCGCGTATTTCAAGTAGGTAGCTGATCAATCCGGTATCATAAAAATAAAGCTTTGGGGTCTTGACCAGCCGCTTGTTGAAATTCTCATGGTAGGGATACAACAGAAAAACAATATAACTACTTTCCAAGATCGATAACCATGCTTTGGCGGTAGGCTGAGAAATATTACATTCATTGGCGATGGCATTGAGATTCAGCAATTGCCCCGCACGTGCCGCACACAACCCCAGAAACGTCCGAAAACTTTGCGTATCACGTATATTAACCAGTTCTGTAACATCTTTTTCGATATAAGTCCGGACATAGTTTTCATAAAAGTCGGCCGGGTCAATATCCCGGTGAAATACGGCAGGATAACAACCCCGGATACATGCCTCTGCATACGTATCTGGTAATATCCCCGCGCTCCCCATCTCCTCGTGGTCCAACGGTAGCAAACGGAATAGAGCGACACGCCCGGCCAAGGTTTGCGTGATATTCTTCAGTAAATGGAAGTTCTGTGAGCCCGACAAAATATATTGGCCCATTTCGCCGGATTCATCCACAGCAGTTTGTAAATAGGAAAAAAGCGCAGGCACACGCTGAACCTCATCAAGTATCGTTCGCCCCGGATACAGTTGTAGGAAACCATTAGGGTCGTCTTCCGCAAATGATCGGTTATCCGGGTCTTCCAAGGATACGTAGGTGTAATCCGGAAATAGCGATTTCAGTAAAGTGGTTTTGCCAGACTGGCGTGGGCCGGTGACCGCCAAAATGGGAAATTTACCTTCACGTTTTCTAATTTCTTCAGCCAAGCTCCGGGAGAATAATTTGGACATAGCATTATCGTTATCAAATCAAATGTACAAAAACTTTGAAATATCTGAAGCTAAACTTTGAAATATTCAGAAATAAACTTTGAAATATATGAAGGTGAACTTTGAAATTTTCAGGTCGGCAACGCCTAAACCACCAATCGGATATTGGAATGTTCGCCGATAATTTCCAACAAAATATCCATATACGTTTGCCCTTCCCCACGTTCAAGTTCTTCGAGTTTCCTCCGCGCCCATTCGGGATTGAATGTTTCCGGCTGTTCCAACTTGGCCCGGTAAAACGCGATCATCGCAGCTACCCCCAGATCTTCTTTATTTTTCTCAAAGTGAAGCTATTTCAGACATATCGGTTCATTCCCACGAATAGCACCGTAACCACCATGCAGTACATCATTGAATGCGTCCAAGCTTGGTCCCAGGGTAAAGTCCGCTCCTTTCATAAATACCCGGTTCACTTCGTCATAAAACGAAGGGATGTCGTGAATGCGACTTCCGTCAAAAATCAGCTCTTTTATATCTTCTTTGGACACGCTTGCTTTTTCCGGTAAAGATAGCCAAAAAGCACCGCTGCCCCTTCAGCCGGTATGCCAACGGTATATCGATTGGCTCGTCTGCTATTTGTTGTTATGCTTTTCAACAGCTTCAACAATATCCTCCTTGATAAACTCCCAGTATTTACCCCGTAGACATACCGGGTCAAATTCGTCGTCCGCCAACTCAAAATCCGTAAAGTTCTTTAAAATAAGTTCTCTATCATGTGTGTAGGGATAACGTTGTTGATGCAAGTCCAACATAGTTTGGATATCATGGTCAATCAATAGCTCATGCAAATCCCAAAAATCCTTTTTCCGTCCAACCCGTTGGACTACATCGATCTTCATCGCGATGATCTCTTCGATCGTAGTCAATCGAATTGCATCTACTAATAACGCAGGTTGTATGAACAAATCCGTATAAAAGACATCCAGTTTGATGGCATGTCCCTTATCAATACCGATGGTGTATGACTTTCCCATTGCCGGATTGAGGCCAGAAGAATGATCGTGAAAGGGAAATGTATTGTCTATAAATTCATCAATCTTTTTAAAATCAATACTACCATAGGGCACATCCGTGAATAAGTCAATGTCCACAGATACACGATGTCCGATCTGAAGACTCAACGCAGTAACCGAAACGGCTCGAATACAGACGAACGCATCAGCGCAATCAATGAATCTTTTAAAAGGTCAGTTACCGTATGGTAATAGAGCATGGTTAACCAGCTGATTAATTCGTTTTATGAATGGTATAAGGATGTCTGGTCTTGGACTCTTCCAACGCCAGTTTTATCTTCTCAGTGCTGTAAAAGCGAGTAATCTCCTTTTTGTCATTTTCATTTCCACGCTCAAAGACACGTTGGATAACGGCACGGTATTGTCGCTGCCAATCTATCCGGTTGATATCGGTATCCCAAAAAAGTGATTTACTGAGGATGGATAAATCCGGAGTATGTTTAGTTTCTTGTTCTTTAGCCTTTTGGATATCGTAATAGGCTTGTAAGATTACCAAAGTACCTTCCTCTAAGCCAAGTTTACGTTCGATTTTCAACGCCAATGGCGTACTAAGTCCTCTTTTCCCCTTTGTTATCGCGTTAAACGTTTGGGGATGCTCAGCTAAGGACAAGGCAAAAGGGCGTTGCTTGATAGCACGCTTCTTTAGCTCTCTACCAAGGACGATCCCTGGATGAATCCCTTTGTATTTTTCGTAATAACTAACCACGATACAAATACAAACATTTTTGTTTACATAACGTAGTATGAAAGAAGCCGCTGATACAGACGTCTTATTCCTCCACGAACAGCGCAGGGTTCCAGACCACCTCCCACAAATGGCCATCAATATCCCGGAAGTAACCTGCATAACCACCATAAAACGTCTGTTGCGGCGGTTTGACGATGGCAGCTCCGGCTTTTGCCGCTTGGTCCATCACTTGATCCACTTCCGTCTTACTGTTCACGTTATGGCCAATGGTAAATGCACCGGGCGCGCCTCCGCCCGCAGGCAGGCCGGTGTCCGCGGCTATGCTTGCCCAAGGCCATAAGGCCAGTTGCAGGCCATCCTGCAACTGAAAGAACGCTACGGCACCATTTTCGTATTCGGTACCGATAATACCCTCGGTTGTCAAGCCGAGGCCGTCTTTGTAAAAGGAAACCGACCGCTCCAGATCGGCAACGCCTAATGTGAGTACAGAAATTCTTGGTTTCATCTGTTAAAATATTCGATTCAAAACGTCAGCGTATTATGTTACTAAAATAGCAAATATAGCGTACGGTCGGTGTGGTTTGGTTTCATTTATCGCGCAGCGAATCCACCGGGTTAGCTACCGCTGTCAACCAAGCAATTTAGGCTCATTCATCGCGTAGTGCGTTTACCGGATTGGCTACAGCCGCCCCAATCGGATTTCATCTACACCCATTCGGGATTGAACCTTTCCGGCTATTCCAACTCAACTTCTTTTCCAAACCGTTTTTTTAACATTAAACCAACATTACAACCAATAGATTTTTGTAAAATTGGGTGTTTTATTAGATTCACTAAAAGCACAGTATTATGGCAAAGAAAGTTTTGTTAGTCGTTGGAGACTACGTGGAAGATTACGAAGCAATGGTTCCGTTTCAGGCAATGGGATCCGTTGGCATCGAGGTTGATGCCATTGCACCCGACCGCAAAAGTGGCGAGGTGGTACCTACCGCAGTACACGATTTCACCGGCGACCAAACGTACAAAGAGCTTCGTGGCCACAATTTCGCCATCAACAAGAATTTTGACGATGTAGATCCCGCCGAATATGACGGGTTGTATATCGCAGGCGGCCGGTCGGCAGAGTACATCCGGCTCAACAAGCGGGTATTGGAAATCACGAAGCACTTCTTCGATGCCGACAAACCAGTGGCGGCAATCTGCCACGGTATCCAGGTATTAACTGCCGCAAAAGTACTGACCGGTAGAACACTGACTGCCTATGTAGCTGTAGGGCCCGATATCGAACTTGCCGGCGGAACGTGGAAAAACATTCCCGCAGACCAAGCTGTGGTAGATGGCAACCTGGTTACATCTCCAGCGTGGCCCGGGCACCAGGCCATCTTAAGGGAATTCTACAAACTTCTTGGCATTGTGATATCGTCGTAAAATAGACGCGATATCCAGGCTTGGCCCGAAGGTGAAGTCCGCTCCTCGCATAAGTACCCGGTTCACTTCGTCATAAAACGATGGAGTGTCGTTAATGCGATTTCCGCTAGGATCACGTTTATCCTCACGAAAGCTCCTCCAGAAATTTCATATACAGAGGTACGCTTCGTTCTATCCAATCCTTTTCGCTATTCAGTTCAATGCCATAATAGGCAAAAAACGGTCTGTAATCGGCTTTTACATATTCAAAAGTCAGTTCAAAGGGCCGGGTCAATTCAGCCAACGTATACTTATACTTGGCTGCCGAATGGTATTCGTGTTCATCTATCCCAACTGATAGGGCTAATGCAATTTTTTTCCCCGCGACCCTATACCCACTTTTGCTGCCATAAGCCCATCCATAGGTAAGCACCTCGTCCAGCCATTGTTTGAAGAGCGGTGGACAATTGAACCAGTAAAACGGAAACTGAAACACAATTTGGTCGTATTGTTCAATCAGTTTTTGTTCTGCAGCCACGTTGATTTTCCCGTCGGGGTAAAGCTGATGCAAGAGGCGGACTTCGTATTTTTCAGGATGTTTATCCAACTCGTCAACCCATCTTTTATTGATAACCGAACTCGCTATGTCGGGATGGATAACCATGATCAATGTCTTCATCTGTCAGTAAGATTGTGTATGGCAAAAGTAAGGCGCAAAAGGTTAGTTTTGTACGTTAGCAACCCATTGTAGGGTACTATAAAAAAAGTAAGTAATGGCAAAAGTTAAAGAAACCTCCACCAACTTTGCGAATAAGCAGGCTTTGGCCGACGAATGTTTGGAGGTATATGCTTCCCACATTATAGGCGGCCAATGGGCGTTGGCTATCTGTTGCTACCTCATCAACGGGAAACTCCGATTTGGCGAATTGAAAAAGTGTTTACCGAATATCACTGAACGGATGTTGACGCTGCAACTGCGAAAATTGGAGGAAAACAACCTCGTAAAACGGACGGTATATGCCGAAGTACCGCCCCGGGTCGAATACGAGCTCACTCCGATCGGATACGAGCTAAAGGCAATTATCCACGAACTTGAAAAATGGGGCAAGAAGCATAAAGCCATTAAAACCGATGTTTAGCGTAATGTAAGCGACTCCGCTATTTTAGCTGTCTGTTTAATTTTTCCCCGGTGTATCAGTCCGAAGTCAAGCAAGGCTTCGATAACAGGTTCGACATGTTTCGCATGTTGGTGGTCCGGGGTGCTGCGGGCTGATACAGTGGTACGAAGGTATTGCTTACAGTACTCGACATACAATGGCTGAAATCGAAGATTTTAACACTTTTCAGGAATGTTTCGGTCTCACCTTGGGTCCTTGTAAAGGTCATCAACGGAATATTGCAATTGTATTTCCAAGATTTTTCAAACGTTTGGCCCATAACCTGCCTAACAGCCAAAGCTGAACTAAAAAAATCAGGCTGATAACAGCAAGCAACACGTACCTGCTCGTATTGAATCTCAATCCATAGGTAAAGAACAATAGAAATCCCGCCAAGTAAATTTGCCTTGAGACAATCGAGATGATCGCATATATTTTAATTTTAGACAGGTAGTTTTTCAGCGATTCGCGGATATTGGCTCCGTGAACGAGATACTTTGCAAGGCGATACCCCATTAGGTTATGAATAAGCGGCAGCAGAATCGAAAGAACAAGCAATATATTGATCCATAGCGGTTTCAAATTTGCATCAAACATCGTATAGTAGCATGATAAGAAAATACACCAACCGATGATTTCTATAGTCAGTTGTTTCCTAATACCTTTTAAAACCGGATGCTTGTTTTCTGACAACATCGCTTGAATTTCTGTTGACGGAATGGTTGGCGTTCTCACCGCGTTCCAAGTAGATTTCATTTCATTAAATTCCATAATTATTGGATTAAAAGTTTTTGAATTTTGATTTTTATCCTATTGAGTTTAACACCCACATAATTTTCGCTGATACCCGTAATAGCGGCTATCTGTTGATAACTCAGCTCCTCAAAGTATAGGGTAATTATGGCCTTATCGGCATCATCCAATTGTTTCAACGCGGCAAATAAACGTTCCTGACGTAAGGCTAATTCTTCGCTGGGCTGTTCTTCGGGAAGATCGGGTAATACAGGACGGTATTCGATGGCGTGTTTCTTTTTACGGAAAGTGGCAATTGCCGTATTCAATGCTATGCGGTAAATCCATGTGCTTATTTTTGCCTCATTCTTAAACGCTGGGAGGGATTTCCAAAGTTGGAACGTAATTTCCTGAAAAAGGTCTTCACGGTCTTCCCGTGTGTCCCGGTATAAGCGACATATCTTATGGATAATCCCCTGATACTCTTCAATACATGTTAAGAACTGCGTTTCATCCATATATAATACTAAAGGTAAGAATTTGATCCCTACCTCCTGCGGGTAGTCCGCTTATCAGTAGCAGAAATCCTCAAAAACTTACAGCAGCTTGGAAAATCGGTTGTGTGTAAGTTTCTAATAAAACCCGCAACTAACTGGTTAAACTATAAAAATGAAACAACTTACTTTTATTATTCTGCTGTCAATAGCTGCCTGCAAAAGAGAATCATCGCCCGATGGAAGGTCGCAAATACGAGATGAGCAATTGCAAAAAGAAATTGATTATTTAAAAGATCAGAACGCTGCCATACTTGATAGTATCCGCGTAATTAATAACAAACTACAGGATCTACAGTGAAATGCCATACTTTGTTACCTTGGCACTGCCGCCAGCAAATCACGGCCATGCAACACATCCATTAAGTCCCGCGAGTCGCTTACCCCATCCGGATACCGAAGCCGGCCGGGGTCGAGCTCCGGACCGCAGAAGCTAATCATGCCATTGCTTTCGTACATGGCTAACCCGGCCTTTCGGATGTAACCATAGATTTTGTCTACCGGATCCTTGAAATGCACCGAAGCCGTGATGGTCATTTGTTCAGGAATGCAATTCACGCTCTTTACCCCCAGGTTATACGTCCGGTTCATCTCCAGGATAAATTCCCTGAGCGAGACATTTCGGTAATTCCGCTCCCGGGTGGTCCACGCCACCGCCTGCCAGGGGTCCGTCCGTGTAACATCGGATAACTTCATGTTGATGTTTCCATCGGCATCCGTACAGCAACGGTCGTATGTAACCTGATCGCCCCTATTGGTGAGTATCCGGTACCCGTCATCGATCGGGAAATGACCGTCCACCCTTCCATCCAGCAGCGTCACCCGCGTATCAGTCCGGTTGGCCAGCACGGCAAATTCCCCCGCCTGCGTAGTCAATGATCCATTGGGGGTACGGAGCACCGCAGTCCGCGGATGTGGATCGGCATGTTCGCGTACCCGAATCAATGCCCGCCCCGCCAAGCTGATTTCCATATTCGGAGCGCCTAGTTTCTCCACGGGATAGGAAAAGCTAGATCCAGCGTCCAACCGTATCAAACTCCCATCCGGAAGCCAAACCGCACACTGCTGCTGCGCATCGGTGACCACCCGGATATCCGGTTTGTGACCTGCCGAAAAGGAGAACTGCGACGGTAGCTGAACCAATTCGAGTTCGCCGTTGTCGCGGCGCCACAACTCCTTGTCACCAAAACGCCCCAGGCGTCCCCTGCTCTCCTTGCCTACTACCGTAGCGGAATTGCCCCAGTAAACCGTGCAGGCAAATTCGGATGCCGGAACGCGGTTGCCGGCTACCACCAATTTTTCGTAGGCAGACGGTACCGTCCGCTCGCTCCACCACTCGTTGAGGGCCAGTACACCTGATCCAATCAACCCCACCACCACGATACCGGCACATACCCGCATGCCGCCGATGAGCAACTGTCGGATATATTGCTTCCGCTCCGCGCGGATAATGGTGCCCGTGTCGATGTTTCGCTGCCCGGGTGCACCCATCGTACGTTCTGCCACCATTTCCTCCAGCACATCCATCTCCAACTCCAGCAGTTCATTTTCTTCGTAGATCAGCTGAGCCGATTTAAGTATCACGGCATCCTGCGCACTCAACTTTCTTTCCAGCCCCCGCCGGATGATCTTCTTGATATTTTTCGGATTGTACATTACTTGTATCCCTCCTTCCTGCCTTTTCTAAACATTTTCCGCAATTGCTGCTTAACGAGGCCCACGTGGTTTTTAACGGTCTGCTCGTTCAGATTCCGTAGCCGCGCGATTCCCGCGATGCTCAGTCCATCGAACACCCGCATCGCAAAGGCGACCCGTCGTTGCACGGGCATATTTGCCACGGCTCTCTGGATTTTTTGCACCATCCCTTCATAACGTTCCTCGTCAAAATCGGGATGGTTTTCCGGGATCTCCAGGTAATCACTGGTCGTGAAATCTAGATACTCCTCCCTGCCTTTCACCTTTTGGATGGCATCGCTCATCTTAAAGCTCAGCACCTTCAACAGCCATGCCCGCGGGCTTTCCACAGATGCCAGCTTCCGCCGCTTTCTCCACACATCGATGAATACATCGTTCACTATCAGTCCTATTAAATCGTCGTCGTAGGGAATTGCCAACCGTAGTTTCGTAGCCAACGGCTTTTCGTAACGTCTGATGATTTCTTTGAGCAACCGGTCCATCTCCCGTTGCTTCCGAGTTTTGGCAAGGAACTCGAACAATTGCTTATCGGTATAGGTGTCATATGGATCCATGCCAGAAAAAAAATCATACGCTTATTGGTACTTTTTGCCTGCCCGCGGCGACTATACTTATGTATAATAGGGCTGAGCGGCCATTAGTTAGTTAGGCTAAGGTAACGATATGAAATAAACAAACCAAGAAAAAATTAAAATAAATACCTGATTAAAAGCAAGTTGCGATAAAATCACAATGAGTAATCCGTATTGCTCTGCCCCAGATACTAAAACAGACCATTATGATTAGACAGTTACTTTCCATCAAACAGCAAATTGATATACTTCTGAACGATTCGGATCCTACGGACTCTGAAACGAAATGGCAACACTTCGACCAGCAACTAACCCGTATTGAAACCGAGGTGTACACGGTATTCAAAAACAATCCCGATCGCATAGCCGTATGGGATGCCCAAAACTTCCATGCCGATCTGGTGCAGCTCATTGATCAACATACGCCACCAAGCCCCGATGAGCCGCTTATACCGATGCTCGTGCGGCTTCTTGAAACCCTGCAATTCTGCGAGCAAAAATTCCAGGTCCCCATAAACCTGAAGACATCCGTGCCACTGGTGTACGAACTGCAACTCAACGACGAACTTCTCAGGCAGGAACGCATCATCGTACCCGCGTTGGTCGAAAAGCAGGTCAACCCTGTGCTCATCGATAAAATCACACACGGCTTTCACCTGATCCGGAGCCAGCCTACTGGCACCCTGAATTATGCCACTTATCGATACTTACAGCAATTTCTGCCCGTCCTTACCGAGCTGAGCCAAAGTACGCTTCCGAAAGATTGGAACCTGCGCCTCTTCCGGTTCTTCATCCAGTACAATTACAACCACATGGGCGTGTACAATTGGTGGGAGCGCACAACGGTGCAAGCTTTGCATGGTAGAGGCTCCATCGATGCCCTCGAACTGATCTACCAGTTAATCAACGACATCGAACACATCGACCAGCAAACCGAGTTGGGATACCAGACGTGGCGCAAGCCGCTGAAAGCGCAGCTGTTGGCTTATTTGGAGCGACGGAAGGAACTGCTTACAGACAGAAAGCTGCTTGAAGAGGTACAAGAAGCTAGCACATTGATCGTCAATATTCCCCCGGATGAACAAAATGTGCATTTCAATCTGGATTTTGAAGCGGGCGTGTATGCCGCCTATGGTAGTAAAAAGGAAGCATCTGAAGCGTATACCGCAGTTATCCGTGGCCCGGAAGGTGTAAAGCTTTCGGCACATTCGCTCCGAAAGTCAGACAATGCTAAGTATTACAGCGCAGCCGACCGTGTCGAAGAAAGACTCAGTGATAAAAGGGAAGCGCTTGTCAAGTTATTCAGCCTGTTGCTTTCCAGCCGTCGCGGAAAGTAACGTTTTTTCGAAATCTTCAACTTTTTGGGGGGCGGTGAATCCGCCCCCTTAGGCCGCCCAACACTGGCCCTTCATGCGTCGCCGAGCCCACACCCCTAAATTCCTGCCGCCCCCCAATTCTATTTTAGTGTATCGTTAAGGCCATCTGACCGCCCCCCTGCCGGGGTTTCCCCTATCCTATCTTCGAAAGAAAAAGAGCATCGTATGCACTTAAAAACGAAATGGAGGATGATATGAAAACGATTCGGACTATTCGGACTATAACAAAGAAGCCTTGGGTAACACCGCCCACCCCTGCTACCACGCCGGCAATGATTCAGGCCTTTTGGCACCAATTGTTCCGCGAACAAACCAACTATGTCATACTCGAATGGCTACGAGGATTCGGCAATGTAGCCTATGCCGATCCCGATATATCTCCATTTATCGTCCGGCTATACCATGACGTCCCTGACGATCCACGTGTCGCCTACCTTAGTATCGTCGGGTCTCATGTCCAATGGCGCCTTGGCACCAAAGATATAGGACATGCTCATTGCCCGTTGGTAACGGATCCTGCACAACTTGCCTGCCTGGACGGACTTTTTTGGTGGCACACAGTTACCCTCGAGGAACGAAAGAAAAAGATAGGCCGCCCCACGCTAGCTCACCGACGAGCCATCGATTGGATCAGGCAACAAAGCCATTACGTTAATCGGACAAACGCATGAAAACGAAATCTATCATTATCACCTTGGTTCGGCTAACACTGATTGCATTGTGGGGTTCGGTGGCCGTAGAGAAACTGTGGGATCTATCGGGATTCCACAGTATCCTGCGGCGTCAGCCCATTCCGGAGTGGAGTGCGGACATCCTGTTCTGGCTGCTGCCACTATTAGAACTGGGCGCTGTAGTACTGCTAGCCTGGCCCCAAAACCGGACACGCATCTATCAGGGCATGTGGTTATCGGCTGTCCTGATGCTGGGCTTTACGCTCTTTATTCTCTTCGGTGTATTGGACTGGTACGAAAAGCGACCCTGTGGTTGCGGCTCAATAATCAACGGGCTATCGTGGAAAGAACACCTATGGTTCAATCTTACTTTCCTGACACTTAGCTGGACAGGAATCATCTTATCGAAAAAACAGCGAGGCGGTGCCGACAAGGACGGCGCTACCGAGGGCGGGTCGGCCAAAAGACCGATAAATACAACAGGATTTTTTTTAAATGCACTTAAAAGTAAAGATTATGAAAACGTTAAAAATTAATTTTGCAGCTATTTTTGCTGTCGTGATCGGCTTGGTTACCATGTCATTCCAAGCAAACCGCAGTGTTCAGGATTATGAATGGTACGAAGTCGGGACGGATGGAAGCACCATCGTTTCCAATAATCCGCTGCCCGGCGGTGAACCAAACGAGCCGGAATGCAATGCCGAAAATTCGGAAACGCTCTGTGCCATCGAAATTCTGTTAGATCCGGAAGAAGACTTTCCTCAAACGGTTGCGGAGGCAATGGCAAATCATCAGACGAGGGGCGAAACAAAGCGGGACGAATAGAACACTCGCTTGTCTAAACGTGAAAATAATGGGATACGCCAAATTGGATGATAACGTGGCGTATCCCTTTAATTTATCTTTTATTCTGCTCAATGCCCGAAATGTCAATTACCGCATCCGGTATCGGAAATATATACCGTGGAGAATTCGGTTCCAATACAACAGCTTCGTTTTCCCAAATCCGCTCCAATGTCTTTGCGTATCTTGAATCTAAATTTAGCCGTTTTAGGTCAGACCAGCGCAATCCTCTAAACGGAAGTTCTTTCCTACGCTCCGCTAATATAATATCTAGCAACAACTGCGGATCGGTTTCCTCGATGGCAACTAAAGTACCTGCGCGGTAACGCGATGCCAATAACGCATTTAAGCATTCCAGCGCCTGCGGAACATCTCCGATACGCGCGTTACATTCAGCAGCGATCATGAAAACTTCATTTGAAGACAATCCGGTAAAGAATGCGTTCGAACCGTAATACGAACCCCTGTAAACAATGGAGCCGTTGTTCTCCCTAAAAAAGCAGGTTTTCCTCAAATCATCCGCTTCATAAGCTTTCAAAAGTTCGTCCGCCACTTGAAGCCTGCTTTGATTAAGAATAGCGGGCGAAGACATATGACTGTGGAAGATCACTTCGTCATTATACGGCACAAAAGGGAAATTGTCCGTTGCATCAATGGAATTATAATCCATCAGCGAATTGAAATCATCCAACGATAAATTAGCATGAAGCAATGCGTTTTCATAATCACCCATTTGGAGGAATACGCGTGCGAGAAACGCATGGGACGCAGGTTTCGACGGTCGGGTTTTGAAAACTGGCACTACGGGAAGTAACGTCGACGCCTCGGTAACATCTGCTACGATCTGCCGGTAAGTCCGCTCAATCGTCGCACGTACCGATGGCAACGTTATATCCGATTCCAATCTAAGTGGTATCCCCAAATCCTGTGATGCAGATGAAGACTTATACGTATCGCAAAACAATTGTGCTAGCTGATAGAACGCATATGCCCGGAAAAACAGCGCACTGCCTTTCAGGTTATTCCATTCATTGAAATTACGATCGTCCCGAGTTATTTTTGCCGCGCCTTCCAATGCCAGGTTGGAATAAAGGATAACGAGGGAAGGGTTATTCCAATCCGTACTTAGCTCGCCTTCGAAAATCTCTTTTTCCCACACGTACGCATTTCGCTGAAACGCATTGGTTAGGTTCTCCCAAGCAACCCTTGAAATGAAATAATTATCCCCGCTGATTTCCCCCAGTTGATGCCCCGTCCCGGCATTCATGATCGCATTGTTGTCCAGCAATGCCTGAAAGTCTTCTAGCCTATCGGGAACGACAATGCTTTTATCCGGCTTTATCTCCAAGAAATCTTCACAAGAAATGCACATGCAAGCCGCGACGGCAAAAAAAATAAAGATATGTTTTGTTGTCATTTTCAGTTGATTTAAGTTAACGTTCAATCCCACTGCATAAGCCGTAGGATTTGGATAACTGGCATTTGGCACGTCCGGATCGATCCCCTTTGAATTGGCCCTCCATAGTATACCTAAATTCTGCATATACAGCGTAAGGATCATCGATTGGAAGGGAAGCCGTCTAAACGTGGACTTATGAAACGTATAGTTCACGTTGATATCCCTGAGCCGCAGGTGATCGCCCTTTTCGACCAGTATATTCGAACGTGTATATACCAAATCCATTCGCCCTGAGGCATCGTAAGTCTCCAAGCTCGGCATCGATGGGACATTGGTGAATTTTTCGTCTCCCGGTTTGAGCCACCTATCCGCAAAATCCCTGTGTCCCAGCCATTGGCTGAACAAGCTGTTGTAATCGATGCTGGATGGCCGGAAATAATAACCCGATTTCCAAGAGATATTGAAGCTCAGCGACAAATCTCCCCACCCAAATGTATTGCGAATGCTTCCGAACCATTTTGGGATGGAAGAGCCTGAAAGAATCAGATCTGCGTGCGTCAGCTGATTGATAAACTGCCCATACTGATTGGAAAGTGTACCGTCCACGCGCACCAACGGTGAGCCATCATCTGGATTCAGTCCATACCAAGGCAGGCTGTATAACGGATCGATTGGCCTTCCCTCCATGGGCGATATCGGGCCCGTTGTGACGGTGTATGCCAGTATGTTTGGATCGTCAGTCCCACGGTAGGTGGTGATCAGGTTATTGACATAATTCGCCAATAAAGCCGTGGACCACCGAAATTTTCCCCGCAGGTTTTCGCTGGTCACTTCAACGTCGAGGCCTTTCGTTTTTGTGTTTGCATAGTTGATGCGATTGGAAAGCGTACCTCCTTGCAGCGCCGGAAAGCCCAACCCGGTAGTCGGATCCGAAACATCATCTCCTATCAGATCTAGCCCTCTTTTAACGTAATAATCTACACTGCCGGCAAGCCTGCCCGACAACACGCTGAAATCTGTTCCAAAATTCAAAGTCTGAACTTTTTCCCACCTTAACGAAGGGTTTCCCGGACTCCTGATAATCGCGCTGAGAAGCCCGCTCCTCGGGTCGGCGCTGTAGGTCGCTGTGGGAAATGCCGTCGCGGATTTATCGACGTTTCCACTGTAACCGTAGGTGGCCCTTAATTTGAGGAATGTGTCTATTCCCCAATCTACGAAGCTTTCTTCGCTCACTATCCAGGCAAAGCCTGCCGACCAAAGTGGCACAAATTTCTGGTTGTATTTGACCCCGAAAAGATTCGAGCCATCCTGACGGGCACTAGCCGAGAAGCCGTATTTCCCGCCGTAGAGATAGGAGATATTGGCGTAATAAGAAAGATACCTATCAATCAAATAACGTTGGGCTGTTTGCGGAGCCGGTATCAAAGCCCTACCCTGTGGCCGTGTAGAGTGTGCAATACTATAGTCCAGCCGGTTTTTGCCGACCAGGATGTCATTATCCACACCATACAGTAAATAACCCGGACTGCCGATGGTCTTTGTCTGTCGCATTTCAAATCCCATCAGTCCCGTTATTTCATGCATTCCATTCAAGGTTTTGTCAATATTTGCCTGCGTGCGGAATGCATGATCCGTCGTTTCACTATTACTGCCTTCCAGCACGGCTCCCTTCGGTATGATCTGTGTACCATCCTGCTGTGTAAACCGGTTTACCAAATCCCTCGCATAAAACGAACTTTCGTGAAAATTGGTCGCATGATCATTCAGTATCCGATGATATTGATACTTCGCATCCAAGCGTATCGAGGGAACGATCTGATAGGAAATCGCAGCATTGGCGCGGCTTTCCGTCGCTTTACTGACCGAGTTGCCTAAGGCCTGTTCTTCCAAAGGCCTATATTGCCAATTTAACAACCCCATAGCTTCGGCATTATCTACATAAAGCTGTCTGTAATTATGGTTGATAACGGCGGGCACACCTGCTTCATCCAAAAAGGTGGTGTAAGGGAGCAACGCCGCCTTGCCGGAACTAACCATGCTGGTAAGCCCAAGGCCATTGGCGGCCACCTGGCTTGCGACGAGGTTCAACCCCAAATTGACCTCCAATTTATTTGTCAGCTTTACATTGAACTGAGTAAGCAGCGTAACCCTATTGTCGCTATTACGCTTTATGTTTACTCGATTTGCGTCATATCCACCCGATATGTAATAACCAAAGCGGTCCGCTCCACCCTGAAAATTGACAGCATATTGCTGGTTTACCTTCTGTTGATAGAAAAGCCTGCTTGCCTCGTTCCTGAAATCAATCTCCGCTAATTTATCCATTGCTGCCTTTGTAGCGGTTGATGGTGTCTCGCCATCTTTAATCAACATCTCGACGACCGGGCTAAGCACTGTCCTATCATCTGGATTGTCAAAAAAGCCCCGTCTGTATAGCTCCTTTTCGACTTCCAGAAAATCAGCCGCATCCATGAACAAAGGGCTGTATAGCAGATTTGGTCGCTCACCAATCGTTACGTTGCTATTGAAGCTTACGACTGGCCGCCGATTGATTCCGCCCTTTTTGGTGTTGATGACAATGACACCGTTTCCCGCTCGTGCGCCCCAGATAGCTGCGGCTGCGGCATCTTTCAATATCGTTATGTCTTGGATGTCATTCGGATTTATGCTATTCAATTGGCCTTCGTAGGGAAAGTTATCGAGCACAATTAACGGGCTGCCGTCTCCATGTATGGTACTTTTGCCCCGGACACGCAACTCAGGGGTGCGTTCGCGCTCGCCCACAAGGTCTTTTCTTGTAAAAGACAAGGAATTGGTCACACCCTCCAGTCTACTCAAGATATCTGGGGTTACGCTGCGGTTTAGCAATTCGTTGTTTACTAAGGTGTACGAGCCCGTGGTCTTTCTCGTATTTAATGATTCGTAGCCTGTGGATACCACGATTTCCGAAATTACGTGGCTATCAGGTTGGAGGTAAACAACAATGCGCCCCGTAGTTTGGGTGAGTCGTACAGTATCCATTTGGTAGGCGATGTGCGATAGGATCAGGCTTTCGATTCCTTTGGAATTGTTGATTTTAAAAACTCCATCGTTATCTGTCTTGGTCAGCACGTTTCCATCGATGGAATTTACAATCGACACTCCGCCCACTGCTGTACTATCCAATTCAGAAAGTACCCTGCCGGTAACCGAAGATTGCGCCCGTAACGAATAACTAGCTGTTACTAACAGCAAGAAAAGTAAGGTCTTTTTTTTCATGAATAAGCTGATTAATTATTGAGATGGTATAGGATTAGCATTTTTACGGTCCGTTCTTCTTCCACCATATCGAAGCCACGCCGGTTCAACTCCTTTTTTACAGCGGCAAGGTCATCCAACCGGCAATTGAATTCCATATCGATGTTACCTGTATAATCCGTGGAATCGATAATAGGATACGGTGTATATTTGTTCTGCTCTTCAAACACATTGAGGAACAGCGAGTACGGTTTGTTGTGAAACCTGAAATAAGCGTTGTTACTATCGTTTTTATAGAATGATGAGTCGGTCTGATTTCTGTCGGCTAGATTATCGCCGTGTATCCGTTTCAGGACAAGGCATTTGGCAAGCCTATTTTCAACTTTGACACCGATGTTTAGGTATCTTTCAAAAAAATCGCTTAGGTCTTTCTTCGCAAATTCAATGATTTCTGCCTTGCTCACCTCATTCGGAAATACCAGATTATAACAGTAAAGATTGTCTTGTCGGTAAGCGTCGGTTACCATATTGTCCCATACGGAATCCTGCTTAATTATTTTCTTGTAAAGATATACCCTGTTCAACATCGAATCATCAAGTTCCAATCGCAATCTGTTGAATCTGGCCGACCAGCGGATATCGTCCCTGTAGAGGTAAGTGAACATCCCCACGATGTCACTATTATAGATCAAAAGGCTTTTTTCATCATTGAAGATACCCGATATATTGGCATCAATGGCTTTGGTTACAATGGAATGGTATAAAAGATTTTCGTGACCGCCCCCGTTTCCGTCAATTAACAAGGGTTTTGATTTGTCAAAAGCCACTTCAGTTTTGGATTCAAAATCGGGTGTGTCACCTTGCAGCACCCTGGCAACGTACGTGGAATCGGCATATTCCGGACCTACGATGGCTATGACCTTCCCTCCTTTTATCCACACCTGGTGAGGAATACTCTGATGGGGAAAATAGCTTTTTAATATGGTCTCCGAGATCGCCGCAGGCAGCGACCACTTTCTTTCCCTGAAAAATGGCCTTACCTTTTCAGCCTTTTCATATGTGGTGGGAATGACAAATAGGTCTTTAACGAATCGCTTTTGAAGCGTATCAAGTTTTTGAAGAGATTTAATACATGGTACGCACCAGGTGGCCCAGAAATCCAGTATGACCAATTTACCCCGGTACTCATTGAGTGTAATGACTTCCTTGCCCTCCGGGTGGTTTACTACCTGCAATGGCTGATTCCATAGCGCGCCAGGGATTGTGTCTCCGATTTGTAACGGCCTGACGTTATCCGTTAACGTTCCGTTCTGTATATTTGTCTGAGCATGCACACCTGTGCCCATCCCCAATATGAGAACCAGTGTCAATCCCAAAGCGAGGCCCAGCCCGCTACGGGCTGGAGCCATCGCATGGGTCCAAACACATGATTCTTCAAAATTTCTTCGACAGGTGTTCGACTGTTGTTCGAGACTTGTTCGACAATCCTTCGACAGCGCTTCGACAAGTGTTCGACGGGGCTTCGGGAAACCTTCGACGACGCTTCTGGAAAATGCCGAAGCACAGCCGAGCAACAGCCGGACGATTGCCATGCCATATTCGAACCAATCCCAGGTGGTTGACGGGCGCGCCACACTCCACCCCCTTTCGGGGCATTCTTGGAGATCGCTTCGGAGCTTCGTCGTACCTTGGTTTGGTCTTGGTTTGGACTTGGTCGTACCTTGGTTTGGTTGGAACAGATCAAGTGCAAACCGAGGTGGCTCCGAGTTGGCACTGAGCTCCGAAGCCGACCCGAAGCAGCCTCCAGTAGCATCCCTGTCCGATCCGTCCGCTATCCCACTCCTATCCGTATATGCCTTTCTCCCGCTATGTAGCCGCTTCCCCTTCACTAAAGTGCCGCCTTTTGGGCTTTTTACCGAAGTATATGCGGGACATATGGGGATGGGCCCCGAAGGAAGGGTGACGGAAGGTGGGCTGGAGCACGGCATTCGCCTGGGTTTGCCGAGCCCAAGCATACTAACCCCCGACTTTCTCCTGCCCTTGTTCTGCCATCTCCTAAGCCACGAGTAACCTGTGTCCGAGTTTTGACTAAGGTTTTGATAGGTACGGGATAGATACGCCTTAATGAATTCATAGTAAATGTCAGGAGAAAGTACGGAAAAAGTACGGAGAAAAGCAAAGCATGCCCGCAACGTTATATGCGCATCCTGCTTCTTTGCCGCGTATTTTGGGTTTAACTCGTGAATCGGTTTTATTTGCTTTGGACAATAGAAGCCCCTTAAGCGTAAATTTTGCTTCATTTAATGATTGATTTAATTGAAAAATTGACCAATTAATTTCAAGGGTACCTAGAAATTAGACCGGACTTTTTATGATATTTATAAATAGCTGTTTTCGGATCATAGTACTTATAGGTTAGAGGCCCACCGGAAAGCAAAGAAAAGCAACGATTAACAACTAAAAGAAAAAAATAGGTTGATTTTTATTTGATTTAGGTTGACTTTTATATTACATTTGTATAACCAAAGTGTATCGAGTTATGGATAAAACAATTAGAATCGGCCCTAATATCAAGTTTATCAGAAACATAAAGGGTGTGAAACAAGAAGTAGTAGCGACTGGACTTGGCATTTCCCAACCTGAATATTCGCTAATTGAAAATTCTGACGTGGTTGATGAACAAATTATCATCCAAATTGCCCAGATATTAAATGTTACACCTGAGTTAATTAAAGAATTCAACGAAAATCAAGCCTTTTATAGTATAGAGAATAAAGTAGAAAACACTACCATATCAGAAAGCGCTCACGGGATACACCAAGTATTCAGCCCGGTAGAAAAAGTCGTCGAACTCTATGAAAGGCTGTTAGCTAGTGAACGAGAAAAAATTGAGATACTTAAGTCACAAAACAACAAGTAAATTAGGCGATCATGTCCGAAATCATTTCAAACAAACTAAGTCTCCATAAAGGCAGAAAAATTGAACGTGTACGAAAATTAAGAGGCTGGACTCAATCAGATTTAGCCCTTAAATTAGGTGTATCGAAGCAGGCAATTTCTAAGCTGGAACAATCCGAAAATATTGGAGATGAAAAGTTGACCGAAATCGCAACCGCTTTGGGGGTTACGTTTGAAGGCCTTAGGGACTTTAGTGAAGAAAAGGTCCTATACAATACTAACAACTTTTACGAGAATTGCGGAGTGTCCGCTTCAAACATCGTAGCAAATGTTGAAAATATTAACAACCCACTTAAGGAAACTATTGAAATGTTCGAAAGACAGCTTGAACAGGCTCGAAAGGAATTATTAGAAGTTGTCAAACAAAATATGTCATCTAAATAAACCGACGCAATGCAGCCTATAGAGCAAGCCATACAATTAAAAACAGAACTAGATAATTTGCGTCCGCTAACCAAGGAGCAGGAAGCTATTATCATGCAGAAATTCCGATTGGACTGGAACTATAATTCCAACAATCTGGAAGGCAACTCGCTGACGTATGGTGAAACGAAGGCACTTCTTTTGCATGGCATTACAGCACAGGGTAAACCTTTGAAAGACCACTTTGAAATCACGGGGCATGACGAGGCTATTAAGTGGGTGGAAGATTTGGTCAAAAGAGATCACCCACTCACCGAAAACTTCATCCGTGAACTACATACCTTGCTTTTAAAATCGCCTTATGAGGTAAAGGCGATTACTCCTGATGGGCAACCGACGACACGCCGTATTGCTGTAGGCCAATACAAAACAGCGCCCAATCATGTAAAAACAAAAACGGGCGAAATTTTCCGCTTTGCTACGCCAGAAGAGACCCCTGCAAAAATGCATGACCTCATCCAATGGTATCGGAAAAAAAACGAAGAACTAGATGTCAACCCTATATTGTTGGCGGCAGAATTCCACTATCGGTTTATCCGCATCCATCCGTTTGACGATGGCAATGGCCGCACTGTCCGTATTCTCATGAATTTCATACTCATGAAATTCAACTACCCCCCCGTCATCATCAAAACCGAAGACAAGGACAACTATTTCTTTGCCCTCCAACAAGCGGACGCCGGTACCATTGAACCATTTATCAATTACATTGCAACCAATCTTGTGCGTTCCCTCGAAATCATGATCGCCGGAGCCAAAGGCGAAAGTATCGAAGAGCCGGATGATATCGATAAGGAAATCGCCTTGCTCGAACAGCGGCTTAAAACTAACGGCAATAAGTTGGAAATCACACGCACTGAAAAGGTGTTGATAGAGCTGTATGATGATAGTATTACCCGGCTATGGAATAAGTTTTTGCAAGCTTGTGGTAAGTTTGACAGGTTCTACCTCAAAGTGGATTCGAAACTTTACGTCAACCATTTTCAACGCTCGACTCAACCCAATGCTCTTGCTGAAATGCGGGATAAAATCAACGCTGATGTTGAAATGATGCTCCTCGAATATACCTATGACGGATTCAATCGCTCGGGATTCAATCAATTTCAGCACAAAAGCATTATACAAATCGACCTTCCGCTTACACATGGATACAGTGTCAGCGTCGTTAGCGATGATTATTTGCTTAACAAGCTGTATGGTGAACAATTGAGTGAATCAGAAATCTCTTCAATTGCAAACTTGATTTCCCGTAACCATAAGGATTATATTGATCATCGCGTGAGGGATGAAAATTGACGAGGACACAATGATTTTAAGCAATTAAGTAATGAAAAAAGAAGGAAAAATGCATGCTCAAAATGTTGGCATCACCAAAGAAAACAACCTCATCTCCAATTGGCTGAAAGAACATGGCGACCCCGCCATTGATAAATTCGTGAACCGTAACTTGGCCATCGCCAACTGGATTGCTGATACGACTTATAGAAAGAATGAACCGCAGATTTGGCAAAACAAATGAGCAGGCGGCGTTCGAAATCTGCAAATAACTGTGTGATTCATACAGATTACATTATTATATATATAAAGAATACTTTTTTATTTTTCACTTAAAAGTGAAAATTTATTAACTACTGGTTGAATTTCCCGCGATCCTCTTCAAGATATCGTTGAAAAATTGACACCATTTTTGAATCATCTAGCCTATCGGTATTCGATGCATTTGACAATTCATCAGCATAGGGATGATTGCCATATGACGATTCCAAATTTCGGTTTAGAACATCAAGATCTACTACCGACTTTAATACTGCATAGCCGTTTACTCTTAGGTTTGACTTATATGAAACACTTTCACCGCTAGAACTATGCGAAGTTGTTGTACTTACAAATACTTTAAGCAGATTCAAAGCAAAATCTGGATTATCAAAATTACCCAGATGATCATCCAAGAAGGCTTTTAAATATTTTGCTTGCGTCCCATTTGCCCACCAATCCAAAATCCACCACAAATGATGATTCTGAACCAAGGCAAAGAAGTTTTCATCCGTCACCTGCTTTCGGAACATCCGAACCATCATTTCCTCAAGCCCGCTTTTGTGTTCCTTATCTAATTTTATCGGCTTCTCGAAATTACGTTTTTCATTTGTATTTAATGCATTACGATAAATCTCCAATGCATAGTCTAAAGAATTGGCATTAAGTATTAAATTCCTTATCAGCTTGCACTGATTCTCAACAACATTACCAACCAATTTTATTATAAGATTAGCTGATTGACTGTAAGTTGTAGCAAAATTTAAGTCTTGCTCAATTGGAAAGTTGTGGCCAATTTCCGATAAAGCTAGAGCAAGCTTCCTGGCCTGATCTTCGCTAAGGCCATCCACGTACATCCGCATTTTTAGTAGGACATTAAATGGTTCATACTGTTCAACCATATTTTGAAGCTCTTCTACTATGTTATTGACAGATGTCGTCTCAATTGTCTCTAGGAACCTGCTGAAATATCCATCAGCGATCTCCCCTTTTTGAACGGTATATGAGAAGTATCGATCAAAGTATCGCGGAGAACAGATCCGCCTCTGTTTCATCAATTCCTCTCGTGTTTCTTCAAAGTAATTTCTACCGTCATAAATATCACTAAGCTGCGGAAATAGCGATTTCAATAACTCAAAGATTACACGCTTTTTCTGACGTGGATAGGACTCCAAATGCTCATTGATATCTTCTTTAGCAGAATCACTATTTTGTTTGGGCCAGTTAAGACTATTCTTACTATTCAAAAAAACCTGTGGGTTAGCCCTAACAAAAGAGTGTAATTGTGGATAGAATACTTTCAGTCCTTCAACAACAATTAAGTCTCTCAGATTCACTTCACCCATCAATAAGGGTATTGAAAATGAAAGTGTGTTTGCGTATCGGATTGCTATCCGCGGATTATCCATAAAAGGGAGGAAGGCTGTATTAAAAATTTCACTAAAATCTTGGAGACTTTGCTCCCAATCTGAAACGTGAGCTGCTTTCAACGCATCACTAATCAACATAAAAGAGTATTCTGACAATTGCTTCTTAGTGGCATTTGGCAACCGTAATGGGACCTGAATAATCTTCTCCAAAAAATTATATCCTGCAGCTTCTGCGTCTCCTCCATATTTAGGAGAAAGGGCTGCTGCAACCATTTCATCGTCAAACGAAAGTATGTATGATGTATGCGGAAAGTCTCCCACCAATTTTACCAATTTAAAAACATACTGGATTTCATGAATATCCAAACGATCAATATCATCCACAAACACTACAATGCGTTTGCCGGAATTACGAATGGCTGTATCTACCCTGCCTTTTAACTTGTCAATAGACACAGTGCTCAACTTAGAACCAACCTTACCTAGCCACTTAAATTTGCTTCCAACTTTGGGTATGTATTCTGCGAAATCCCCTATTGCGTCGCCATAGGTTGCCAACATCGCTGCAATTTTTTCCTTGCCACTTTTAATATCCGCATCGATTGCTTGAGCCATGGTTGAGAAAAATGAACGTAGAAGTTGTTGTTCATCGGTATATAACCAAGGGTTGAAGTTGACAATGACTACATCTTCAGCAAGCTCCTTTTGGATAAAATTTAGCGTTGTTGTCTTTCCCTCGCCCCATTTACCATAAAGACCAATTATTAGGGACTTTTCCTGATCCTCATTAATGGCAATGGATGCCACGCGCTTAGCGAATTCGTAGCGTTGGAAACTATCTTCGGATTGAAGAGAGGCTGGTTTGTCTGTATGAATGCTCATAGTCAGGGCCTTCTTTCTATTATGTTGACAACCCCTGATTTTTCAAGCTCTTGAAAGAGAATTTCAATATTATTTATGCTTTGATTTCTCATTCTTCCATATTTATCTTCTCTTTGCTTACTAAATGTAAAAACTACTCTTTCCTTGGCTCTTGATAGTGCTACAAAAAATGCACATTTATCTTCGTCTTCCTGCTGTTGAAAAGTCCAGAAAGCGCCATCTTCCAATCCAATGAATATAACTGTATGATATTCGAGTCCTTTGCTTTTATGAATGGTCATTACCGGGATTGTGTCTTTACCGATAAGCATATCCAAAGCAGAAATTATATCTTTTGAAGTAGTATAGTTATTGATTAATTCATTCTCAACTTCCTTTATATATAAATCCAGTACTGCCGAATTTTTATAGCCTGAAAAACTAGCTTTTATACGGTCTTTACCAGCGAAAGCAATTATTTCAGTGATGACTGCTTTAATTCCATCTTTGGTCAATGGCGATGCTGAATAGTCTTTTCTGATTTTTTTGATGAACCGTGATAAAACGCTTTCCAGTTTCAGTAATTGATGGTCTTCTAATTCTGTGTGAAGATTACTCAGAAAACCAAAAGCGATTTGTCTTGCAGCACTATTTTTTAGGTCGAAGATTGCATACATGGTGTTGATAATAAAAACACAAACCTCCTGGGTGAGCATGTCCTGGAATTTGCTTTCATCACGGGCTTTTATTCCATTCTGATTGAAATAATCAATCAAACTTCCGGCATACGTTGACAGTTGCTGCTTTACAAGAATGCAAATGTCTTTCGGATTTAAGCCATCGACCGTTACCCAATTATGCACGTCTTGAAATAGTGTCTGCATTTCGTCTTTAGGATTTTCAAATATCCATACTGAACATTCGCCCTGGTCAGGATGCCATTTATGCGAGGGGGTTGCAAAGTCCGTTTTGGCAAGTAAATGTTCTGTGAGATGATTCAATAAGGCTACTAATCGCGGTGCACAACGGAAGTTCATTGTAAGTGGAACCCTTGTTGCCCCGGTATCCGATATAAAATCTTCAAATATGGTGTTTTGTGCTCCGGCCCATAACATGATTCGCTGTTTATCATCTCCAACAGCAGTATAGAAACTATCACTACCCAGAAAGCAGCTTTTAAAAAGATCATATTGAATTCCTGTTGTGTCCTGAAATTCATCCAAGAAAACATATTGATATGTCTGTTGCAGATATTGTTTGATTTTGGGGTTGGTATTAATAATCAATTCAGCCAATCTCATAATCATTTTAAAGGACAACTTTGAGGGATCAGCACTCAACATTTTTGTCCACACCTCATTTCGGATACTTTCGCCGGGACTAGTGTTGTTATGCGGTAATTGGGTACAATGCAATGTCAGTATTATATCCCTATTAGTCGTATTTATATAGTCTGTATCTTCTAAGCGATAATAATCGAGTATAGTTTGATCGCGTAACACTACATCATATTCACTGCTAATTTTATATTCATTGAGTAAAGCTTGCTTGAACCTGTCTAGTATCTGCTTGGCAAATGAATCAAAAGTCAAAGAATCAAATCTTCTGGAAAGCTCATCACCACAACGCAGACGAACTCGTTCTTTCAAATTATACGCCGCATCCCGTTTGAAGCTAATCGCTAAAATCTTATAAGGAAAAGGGCAAGTATTGGTTTGTAAGAGATAACAAGCCTTTTGAGCTAACAGTTCCGTTTTGCCGGCTCCAGGGCCCGCCACCACTAAATTGTTTTCTGAACCTTTCGCAATTTCAAGTGCGCTTGGTTCAAGTTGCATATCGTCTGCCGGTTGCCATATTCCGGGTTCAATTCTCCTCATCTTCCTAATTGGTTTCTAAGATGGAAGATATCCGGTCAAAGATTTCTTTAAACACGGAGGGTAAGTTACTCTTTATCTCTTCATCACTCATTAAGGACAGCACCTGAATATGCGTGGTAGGTTTTCCCCTCCCTAAAAAGTGGTAGTTGTACCAAATCATCAATTCCTTTTCTTCATCAGAATATGTTTCACCTATTGCTTTCTCTGATTTAAGTGTGGCTTGTACAGCACTGTTTACCTTTTCTTCAAATTCTTCCGGTTCTGCATCTTTATCTGGTATTCTTGGTCCACCTCCTTTAGGAATGGCTTTTTTATAAAATTCAGGGTAATGAATAAGCATCAAAAAATCCAAATCAAGAGGAAAAGAGTAAAATATGTTATGTTCTTTCAGGTAGTCAATCCATCCTCCTAACGTATCATCATCTTTATTTACTCCCCAAGTATGCATTTTTTCAAATTCTTCATCACTTAGCACAGAATCGCCCGACGTCATCAACACCTCATTTTTCTCTAATCCAATCTGAATAAGCTTTTGCAGCGCATACTTCACTCGTCCCCATCCACCACCTTCTCTTTCTATATCCAAATCAAGCAGGGTGATATACGGTATATGTAGTGCTTCCAGTAGCTTCCAAATGTGATTTACAAACCGATGCCCCAATGGAGCGAAAGTGATTATATTATCATCAAAGTCAACTTTCATTACATCCATCAATCTATTGAATATGACTTCCTCACTGTCACCTTCTCCAATAACTACCAATCTGGCAAAGTAGATTTCGGGATAATTGCGTACAGCTTCCTTTACATATTTATACGCTTCATCTGCTTTGTCAGGAAGAAATATTGGATTCACTTCCGTTTCATAATCTTCTGTGATTCTGAAATGAAGGATATATTCAGGATCTAATCGTTTTATTATAGCTGGTGTATGGGAAGATAATAAGACCTGTGAGTTTTCCTTTTCTGCAATTGTTTTAAGAATTTTGATAACCCTGCCTAACAACTGCGGCGCAATATGATTTTCTGGTTCTTCAATTGCTAATATCGTAAGCAGCGGCCTGGTAACTCCTATAGTTTCATCTTCTTCCTCTGCCATCTTTTCCTCTATATCCAAAAGGGAACATACCAAAGTCATATAAAATAAGGAACGGTACCCTTCGCCTAATTCGTCGATACCAAACGGCTTATGGGTTCCGGTGGGACTGAACGATATTTCCAGCTTTTTGAGAATAGCATCAAAATCACTTCCTCCAAAGCTAAAATTTGTATCTCTATAGCGTTCATCCTTATGGAATTTCTGCCAGAATTCAGTGATGGAAGTTTGGACAGTACCAAATTCAGATAAATCCTTAAATGCATCGTTGATTTCGCCAATTTTTTTAACGAACGTTTCTTTAAGGTCATCACCCCACTTTATCTTTCTTAATACCCTGTACAGAATGCTGCCAGAAGCATATCTTAATTGTTCCGCAGGTCTTCTTATAGCGGGAACATACAATACCTGGATAAGGGTTCTGAAATGGTTAGGAAAAGGTTGCTTATTATCCTCCTGATCAGGTTCATATTCAGGAGTCTTAATAAAATAGGTTTTGACCTCTATTTCCCCTTGAGGAATTAAATCTGATTTTTTCCATGTTGCTTCTAATCTTATACGAATGTAAAGATCCCCAAGCAATTCATCTACTACCATGTTCGAGAAGAAGTGTGGTACCGCTTCTTGTTCATCTTCTGAAAAATCGATTCTTACTTCGATAGAAAGCGCTCTTTCTGTTATTTCGTCGGAATTTTCATCTTTCCCTATATGAAAATCTTGCCGATAGATTTCCCGCTCCGACAGGGATGAACCAAATAACTTTTTTAGGGCTTCGAGTGCTGAAGTCTTACCGGCACTATTCAAACCTATAAATGCTGCAAGTTTGTCCTGCAAAGGGATGATTACTTCCTTAGGCCCAAAGGATTTATAGCCTTTTATTTTTAATGTAGATATCCTCATACCTTCGGAATTTATTCAAATATTCTTTTAAATATCACTTCTAACTCACAGTGTTCCTGATCTTCAAGTGTGATATTGGGCAAATGCGGTCTACAATCTTCGTAACCTTTTAGGATTTTAATAGCATTAAGTGCTTTTGTTGGCTTATCGTCGCCTGTAACACCATCAGGATAGTAGCTCTCTATGGCTCCATGAGATAGTATAAAAATATCTTGATTTCTTAGTTCTGCTAATAAAGACGATTTCTCTGGAATTTCTATAGCCTTATCTGTAAATACCCTTCGTCTCAGATTATTTTCCTCTTCTATAAATAGGAAATCGATTTCCAATGTTTCTTCTTCAGTTAATGCGTTTCCAGCTTTTACTTTAAGCCCAAGTTCTTTCAGCTTATTGTATCGTTCCTTCCACGTATATCTTCTTACTAACTCTTTTATTTTGGTAGCTGGTAGATCTACCTGACCTCCCTGCTCATGAGCTATCTTATCAAGAGTGCCTAACAGTTGTTCTCTTTGCTTTTTAATTTCATCCGAGACAACAAATTTTTCAAAACCATCAATCAAGGCATCCGAATCAACTATACAAAAGCACTTTATCTGAAAAAAGCTGTAGAAGTCAATAAACCTTTTAATATTTGATTTTCCATTTATTGATATGATAGGGATGTTTTTCGCGTCAAAGTTCCATTCTGAGTTTAAGAGTTTTGCTACTTCCTTCATATAGATCACATCCGAATCACCTTCTACTAATAGCACCTTATTGGCGAAAAAAGCGGCAGTATTGTTTTCATAACAAATTATTTGAAAAGCATCTTTTGCACCAATCTCTTTTAAAAGATTTACTGTCAGAAATTTGCCATATGGTTTTCCCTGGACTGGATACTCCTTAATAACCTTAACAAAGGTCCCCGTAGAATGGGGGGAAAAGAACATCGGCGAATGCGTGGTAACAAAAACCTGATTATTGGCTTCAGTCAATTTCTCCAGCGCTTCAAACAATATCTTCTGTGCACTTGGATGTAGGTATAATTCGGGTTCTTCAAACAAGAAAATATAAGGTTGCTCGCTCGCTTCTACAGGTGCTACTTCTGCCATCGACCCTTCCACCGCACCAGCCAGCTTAGTTTCTGCTGCTTCTCTTTTTTGCTCTTTGTACTGCTCGACATAGGTTCTCAGCAAAGCAAAAGTTACAGCCCGCTTAATACCATCGCCTTTAGTCTCAATAATATCCCTTACGCCGTCATCAATTAGGATTCGGGCATTGGTAAATACTTGTTTTAATTCAGGTTTCGGTATTTCTATTTCAATCTTTGATTTGGGGAAATTTTCTGACAGGAACGAACCAATCTGCCTTTCTATATCCTGTAACTTTTCAATCCTGTTGTCGGTGATCAGCTCCGCTTCCCTAACGACATTAAGCAGTTTATGCAATTCATTAAATGAATCTGTGATTTTGTCAAAATGCTCTGAGTTTTCCAGAAACCTCATTAGGATGCTTAGAAGCTTTCCAAATGTTGCAGATTCTTTAGATTTGACATCATCCTTTAAATCTTTCACCGCAGCAATATAAATTGGTTCTGGAAGTAAACTTTTTATACTATTGTCAATACCGGTAGGAAGAGGAGAAAGTTTTAATTCTAAATTCTCAGACTGCATGTTAGAAATTATTTCTTCCAGCTTTTCATAAACGTCTTTCTGCGTTTTAACATTGGATAGTTTATCCCCAAATTCCGGGAATAGTGAAATAATACTTTCTGATATTTCCTTACCCTTTTTACCTTTTAATATTCCTCCCACAACATCTTTCTCAAACCTAGGGTCTTTTGGAGCCCAACGGCTGCAACGAAGTTCGGATTTGCCATCTGTACTGGTGCTGTAAAGACGTGTTAATATAAGTTTATCCCCTTCAAGTATTTCCTTGATCCTTGCTCGATGGTCCGGTGATAGCCTATTTATGTCTTTCTCATCGATACCTGAGAAAGTTAGTTCTATTTCAATAGACTCCTCTTCATCATAAAAATCGGACTTGCTTAAACTTGTCCCAGAAAAGAATAAGCTCGTAGCCAATAATATTGTCGACTTGCCAGCATTATTTTCTCCTATAATACATGTAAATGGAGAAGTTTCAAGTTGATCAGATTTAACACCCCTATAGTTCTTTATTTTTATACTTGATATATACATGATATCTATAAGTTTTTCCTAATGTAATTTATAAACCTACAACCTCCGCCCTACTCCTCCCACTCTGCCCCTTATCCACCTTAATCTGCACCGGTATCCGCTCGGTCATTTCCTGCACATGAGAAATCACACCCACCTTACGTCCTTGATTATGCAACCGCTCCAGCGCATCCATTGCGATGTTGAGCGTATTCGGATCTAACGATCCGAAACCTTCGTCGATAAAAAGGGACTCGACATTCATCCGACTAGCAGACAAGGAGGCCAATCCTAAAGCCAAGGCCAACGATACGAGGAAGGATTCCCCGCCGGAAAGCGAATACACGGTGCGAACTTCATCGCCCATGTCCTGATCCAGCACCTGCAAGCCCAGCGTATTCGGTATCCGTTGAAGGCGGTAGCGCTTGGACAGCACTTCCAAATGCACGTTGGCGTAGTTGAGCAATACATCCAGCGTGTACTCCTGCGCCACCTGCCGGAATTTCTTGCCATCGGCGGAGCCAATGATATCGTTGAGCTTGGACCAGTTATCCACCCCGAGTTGCTTGGCTTGTATGGTGGCAAGCAGATCACCCAATTGCCGTTTGTTGCTTTCATCTTGCTTCAACCGGAAGCCGATTTCGTTGTGATCCCGCTGGGATTCTAACTTGCTGGCTTGCTGCTCTTGTAGCCGTTGTTGCAGCGTATCCAAGGGTTCGTCAGAGGGTCGCTGTTGCTCATGTTGGGTAAGTTGCCGGGTACGCTCATCCAATACAGATGTGGCTTGGGTAACGGCGCGCTCGATGGCTGAAAGCGCCTCCCGCTCTTCGGCGATCCATTCCGCCGGATGGGTAAGCAATTTTTGCAGCGTTGCCTGATCCAGTCTGCTTTGCTGTTTGGCACTGTAATCGGTGAGCCATTGTTCGATTTTGCCGGATAGCTCGGCGGCACGCTTTTCCAGCCGAGTGATTTCGTGCTGCGTTTCCTTGGCCGTTGCGTCCAGTTGGGCTTTTTCGATTTGCAAGCGCTCTTGCGATTGCTTCTTGGCATTTAGCTGCTCCTGCGCTTCGGTGATTCGCTGCTTCAACCGGGCTTCGATGGTTTCGACGGCTTCACCATTGAACAGGGATAGGCGGCTTGCCCTGAAGGTTTCGAGGATAGCCTGCTTATCGGCATAATCACGCTCGGCAAGCGTAACCTCCGCGGCAAGGTCTTGTTCTTCCTTTTGGATACCGGTGAGGGTGGCCTGTGATACTTTGAGGTTATTGCGGTCAGCATCCAACGCTTCTGTCGTTTTCTTCCACTCAGCAGCAAACTTGTTGACGCTTTGTAGAAAAGCTTCATGCTGGCTCTTCCAACTGGCAATCCACTGGTCGTCCGGAAAGTGTGGCTGTATAGCCGCCAATATTGCTTCCAGATTGGCATTGCCGGATGTGTGCTCTTCCTTGGCGTTGGTAAGGCGCTCCTTCAGCGTCTGCAGATGGTGGGCTAAGTCTTTTACGGCATCGGCCGATGCGGTATGTTCGGCTTGTAATCGCTGTAAGGTCTGCTGGAGCTGATCCAATGTATCTTGCGAATGTTGATGTTGGTCCAATTGCTTGCTAACTTGTCCTTGAGCCGCCGTTAGTTTTTGCGCATGATCGACCAGCCACGTGTCTTTATGTGCCGGTTCTATATCCGCGCATGCCTGACTGATAGCGTATTGTTCCCATTGACGGGTATGTTCGTCTAGTTCACTTCGCTTTGCGGCAAACTCCCCGTCGAGCTGTTCGATGGTTTGCCGCAACAGGGGTACGGCTTGCGACAACTGGCCGTGACCGGCAACGTGCTCGCTGTAGGTATGCTCGATGGCATCGTGCGCTTTCCGCAGTTCATCCAGCACGTGGTTGAGCTTCGGATTTTCGTGAGCGTAGGGATGGGTTTCGCTACCGCATACGGGGCATGGCTGGCCATCCGTTAATTGGCTGCGCAGGGTTTCGACATCGGCCGAAGCAGCAACCATCGCTTTTTCGAGCATAGCAGCCGACGCTTTGCGCTGCTCCGTAATGGCTTGCAGTGCGATGTCGGTGTCTTGAAGTTGGATTTCTTTTGCCTTTAAGTCAAGTTTATGGTCTTCGATCTTTTGCTGTTGCTGCTGGGCATCTTGTTGCGCTCGGTAAAGTTGCCGCCAAAGGGCAGTGGCTGCGAAGAGTGCCTCCAATTGGGCAGCCAAGGCCTTGCTTTCTTCGCGGAGTTGGCTGACGGGAAGGGCAGTCAAGTCTTTACGTAGCATGATAACTTCTGCTTGGGCATCATTGAGCTGCTTGGCGAGGTTTTCTGAACGTTGGATGGCCTCCGCATGTTCAGTGGTTTTAGCTTGGATCTGTGCCTCGTATCGGGCGATATCGTTGGCCGCACGGTCAATGGTGTCCAATTGTTTGCGAGCCTCCGCTAACTTGGCGACAATGAGCGTGTGGTGCTCGGCGACAGGCTGGCGGTCTGCACGCTTGTCAATCCATTGGCGATGGGTTTCGATCTGTCGCTCCAGCGTATCGGCTTCCTGCTGCTTGTCAGCGAGCCGTTGCTTGCTCCCCGCCCATTTTGCTTGCCGGGCTTGTAACTGCTCTTGTGCCTTGGAGAGGTCGGCCTGCTGAGCATGTAGCTGGATATCCAGTTTGGCAGCTTCAGCCAATTGGGGCTTTGCCGTTTCCAGCGTGCTCGTTTGTGCTTCGAGGTGCTGGGTGGCTTCGGTTACTGCGGCTGTGGCATCGTTGACCTGTTGCGCCAGAAGCTGTTGCTGACTGCTGATTTCTCCGCTTGTTTGCTTTCTTTGGATGAGGCGTTCGGTCGCTTCTTGATACAAATCCACCGAAGTACGGACAGGCTGTACCTGTTCGACCTGCCTAAGGTACGTTTCGCGCTCGGCCGATTGAGCCTTTTCGGCAAGGCGTTCCGTTAAGGTGTGTTGGGCTTCGTTTACCTGAGCTTGATAATGGCTTAAATCGTCATGCCATTTGATTTCTTTGGCGGTCGCATCAATCTGCGTTTGGAGCTGGTCGAGGGTTTTTGCTAAATCGGCTTCCCGTGCTTTGAGGTCGGCCAGTTCTTCAGTCGTGAGGATGGCGATGCCTTCCTGCCTTTGCTGGAGTAGTTTGAGCTGTTCCTCTTCTTCGCGACAACGCTCATATACTTTCTTGGATAGCTCGGAATAGATGTGCGTGCCGGTGAGCTTTTCGAGCAGCGATGCCTTTTGGTCTTTGTCTGCTTTCAGGAATGCAGTGAAATCGCCCTGCGCCAAGAGTACCGAACGGATGAACTGCTCGTAGTTGAGACCGACCAGCCTAGTGATCTCGGGCAGGAGCTCGGTTTTCTTGCCGCCGATGTCGCTGCCGGTTGTGAGATTCCGCAAGGTGGTACTGGCCTGTTGGAGGCTGCCATCTACCCTATTCCGCGCACGGCGTACGCTCCATGTGGCTCGGTAGTGCCGGCCGTCGATACCTACGAAATCAACCTCGGCGTAGCCTTCGGCCGTGCCATCGCGCAGAATGGCGCGCACGTCGCTCTGGTTGATGGTGCTGCCCTGTACGTCGGTAATCTCGATACCGATTTCGCGGGCCTGTGCATAACGCGGGGTTTTGGCATAGAGTGCAAGGCACAGCGCATCGAGGATCGTGGATTTGCCTGCACCGGTGGGCCCCGTAATGGCGAAGATACCGGCGGAACACAGGGGCTCCTGCGTGAAGTCGATTTCCGTAGTGCCTTCCAGCGAAGCGAGATTCTTGATACGTATGGCCAGTATCTTCATGCCTCGTCTCCTTCTTTTTCGTAGACCTGCTGAGCGACTTCGTTGAACAGCACCATCAGCTCCTCCGGCACGTTATTGGCATATTTTGCTTCATATACCTTGGTGAATACATCTATCGGTTTCATTGATTGGAGCTCGTCGGGCGAGATGGTCTGCTTTTGCTCGGCTGGGTTTTTCTGCACTGGATACCGTGTATCGATACGGGCGAGGCGTACGTGCTTATCTGCTATCGCCTGCTCGACTTTGTGACGGAGGCCAGGCTCGGGGGCATCCAGCAAGACGGATACCTGTAGATATGGGGCTGCCGTGCGGTCTTGGCTGGTTGATAAAGGCAGTTGCTGCAGGGCGAGTAATGCTTCCTCTACGCGGCTGTGTACACTTGGCACTTTGAGCAACGGCACGGTAACGGGTACCTCAATGCCCCGGGGTGGCGTTGCCTGTCCGTCTTCAAGCGTAAACAGAATGACCTGGTGCTTATAATTAACCTCCGAAAATGACATCGGTAATGGACTGCCACAATACCGGATATGCTCCTTGCCGCCGAGCCGCTGTGCCTTGTGGATGTGGCCTAAAGCGATATAGGTGATATCTTCGGGGAATGCGGATGCTGCTATGCACTCCACGCCGCCCATAATAAGCCGTTCGGCCTTGTCCATATCAGACGTCTCAGCGCCCCGTGCATGGAGGTGCCCCATGGCGATGATGGCCTGTCCCGGTTGCCGTTTGCTTTTAGTCGCTTCGTACAGATTGCGGTACAGCGCGGCGACGCCTTCCGCATAGGGATTGTCGCAATCGGTCAGCGAGGGATAGTCGCCCATGCGCAGGAACGGAACGGCCATGCACCAGGCTTTGACATCCCCTTCTTTTGTGAGTGGGATGATGAGCTTGTCGACGTCGATATTACCCTGCTCATCTTTCGGCACCGCGCCGATGATGTGGATATTGGACGATTCGAGCAGCGGCTTCGGCGCTTCCAGCCGTGACGCGGAGTCGTGGTTGCCAGCAGTAACGATAATCTGGATATCCGGGCAGGCTTTGCTAGCCCTATTGAGAAACGTGTAGAATTGCCGGATGGTGGCAGCAGATGGATTGGACAGGTCGAACACATCGCCACTGATGAGCAGCACATCCACCGCTTCCCGCTGCAACGTCTGCACCAGCCAATCCAGAAATTGCTGGTGCTCGTAGGTGCGGTCGTACTCGTGGAAAAGCTGGCCCAAGTGCCAGTCGGCGGTGTGGAGGATGTTCATTCGTATTTTTTGTCGTGTTTTCTTAATTTCTTCTGTTCGGCTTACTTACTTCGATTTATTAGTGATGCCCGGAGAGAGACTCGAACTCTCACCGCTTTATACTTGCTTACGGCTTACAAACCTTACACGCCCCATACCCATTCTTAACCGCTTCTTTCTTCGTGGTCTTGATCTGGCTTTTGCTCAGATACCGGCACCCTGTCTTGTGGTACTTCTCCCCGGTTTTGGTGATGTATACCGTGGCGTCCTTCTGTTCAGCGGTGGTATAAGCAACTACCCTACCCTGCACATCCGAAGCCGCAGGCAGCAAAAGCCCGAAGACGAGAAAAAGGTAAAGGATACGCTTACGCATGATGGTTTGTGTCGGTTTCTTGATTAACGGTTAGCGGTTAGTGAATTCGGTTATTGATTATATGGTATTATTGATTTATTACTTGTTTTTCTTAGGCCCATTGGCTTATAAAGGTAATTATAACATGCAAGGTAAAACATCGGATTGAGAATTACAAATTTTGATTACCCAAAGGTAACCGTAGGAATGGTGAGGACATTACGGGAAACCGGAAATGTAAAAAGCAATAATTCTGACCTCGCCATCCGGAACGCTACCATTGCAGCAAAAAAATGGATTTTTTACCGCTCTTTGCTATCAATCAAGTTAGAACGCTACGTAGAACTGTTCGTGAAAAGCGGATCACATACACTATTGGGAAAAGGCTGGCATACTCGTATTCGACCGCAAGGTCTAGTATTCGAACAAGGCGATTGCTTTCAGAGGCGCTATAAAATTAGCTTTAAGGGGACTAAAAATAACTTAATTGCAATTTTGACATAAGATAAACGATTTATTTTCGGTTATCTTGTTGTTTTTTTACAGCATGAATTTAAAGGTATCATTTCAGGAACTCGCTGCGTTGCAAATGGAAATGCTATCCAAGCAATCACCGATTTCATTAAAAAAAGCAACGCAGCAGGTATTAACGCTAAAAAAGACAAGCTCGTCAAAGACCAAGAAGCAACGGCAATCCTAACATACGCAGATAGCAATGATTACATAAACCCCCAGTTGGTTTTTTTTCATTGACACGGTATTCTTTCTCATGCCTGCATTTTATCATTAGAAACAACTATTTTCTGGACACCTTCAATAGGTATATATTTATTGCATGCTTACAGCGATTCACACATCACGGAAACTTGAAAAACTCATAAAAAAGTGGGTGGTTCCACAAACGCACAATATCGAAAATGCACCCCTGGGAAAATGGAACGCTACCGTCTTCTTTGTAGATCGAAAAAAATGCTGGCTCATAACGAATGCTAAAACACAGTACCACGTCATTCTGCCTGACGTCAAAGCTGCCGACATAGCTGATATTGATCGGATATTTAAGCGGGCTTTTTATGCACAACTGCAATATGATGGCATTTCTATTTCCCTGGACAATGTTAATCGCCTGTTGAATGATGTTCACCTCTATCCTACCGATAACGACAGAAGCTCAACCGCGTATCAAAACCAGCGATTACTCGATTTGGATTACTGGAAACACGAATATCAAGGTCTGGAATATATGCCAATCCGTGATTTGACTAACCGGATCAACAAAACCCCGATTAACCTGACCTCTAAAAAGAGGTTTAGCGGTTATACCGATGCATTGACTGAGATGAGACGACTGTTGGACACCCATGCTATGGGCGAATGATGCGGTTGCCTCGGTTTTTTTCGAACATGCAAATTGTCATGTCGGCGATATTACAATTGAGACACGGCAATCTCCGACAATGTTTCGCTTGTAAAATTGTGCATACCACTTAACCAATTGGTAATTTCCGACGGATGCTTGCCTACACAGTCGGTAAAATCCGATTTGCTCAAACCACGCTGTCTGATTAAATCATCCAATTCAGCAGCCAGCTTCATTTTGACTGCTGTTTGTGTTTTTTCTGCGAGGGTCAATTCGCCCAATGATCTCGCCAATTATTGAACTACTGATTTTCCTTGCTTTTTTAGTAGTCTTCATCTACAACAGATTTAAATCCCCTTCCAATTCCGAGGGCCACCATATACATAGTAATGCCCGGAGAGAGACTCGAACTCTCACCGCTTTATGCTTGCTTACGGCTTACACACCTTACACGCCCCATACCCATTCTTAACCGCTTCTTTCTTCGTGGTCTTAATCTGGCTTTTACTCAGATACCGACATCCAGCCTTGTGGTACTTCTCCCCCGATTTGTGATATATACCGTGGCATCCTTTTGCTCGGCGATGGTATAAGCGGCTGCCATACCCATTCTTTAGAATACACACACGCATATTGATCCATTTGCATCCTAAAAACTTAAGTCCTATCTTTGTTAAACAACAGAATAAGCGATGGCAACACTCACGGTAAATATTGAGGACCAAGGAGCTGAGCTAAAAGTACGTGCGCTCTTGGATAAATTGGGATTGAATTATTCTATCAATATGGATAATACACTCTACAATTGGTGGGAGGATGAGCTGTTGGTGGAGGAACTGGATAGGCGCTCGGAAGATTTAAAATCCGGCAGGGATAAAGGTGTTTCTTTTGCCGAAGTAAAGCAGCGTCTACTCTCCAAATAAAAAGCGCAGCAGCCTGAACCGTGCCCAATACCGTTATTATATCTTCACTCGCTGAAAAGGAATTGCAGGATTCCTTCGATTGGTATGAAGAGCAACGGATCGGGTTGGGTAAGCGATTCCTAAACCAAATTGAGGCCTCAATAGCTGCTGTAGCTAATAATCCGAAGTCATATCCGGTAAAAGTCGGCCCTTACCGTCAGTATGTGGTATCGACATTTCCTTTTGTAATTGTTTACGAATACATCGCCGAAGGGGAACTTGTATATATTCTACATATATTCCATGCAAGCCAGAGTCCTGTTAAAAAATTAAGAAGGAGATAATCTCCAAGCTTAATCACAGGCATAGGTGGTTTCGATATGCTTTTTCCGATCCAGCTCCCGAGCAACAAGCTAATCTCTTAAAATAATTGCTATACTTCAATATTTTCGTAAATTATATCCCGTTATTTTGTCGTCGAGTACGAACCTTATAAACATGACACTTCAAACATTACCTTTTAGTACACTCATTGCAGTTGACAGACGGTCCACAACTCCTATATTCAGGCAGGTCGCAAACAGCTTGATAGAATTGATCAAAAGTGGAAAAATAAAACCTGGTTATCAATTGCCAGCAAGTCGGGATATGGCGTCAATGCTAAAACTAAACCGTACAACGGTAGTTGCTGCTTATGAGGAATTGCAAGCTCAGGGTTGGTTTGAAGTGATAGAACGGAGGGGCAACTTCGTTGCGCGACAATTGCCTGTAATGAATCCGAAATCGTTCGGGGTGAGCTCTTCAGATAAATTCTTATCGCAGCAGCAAGAGATCTTTTACCGACAGGTTGCTGCTCGCCAACCGGTAACAAGGCAGCTAAAGCCTTACCAGTTGATGATTAATGATGGTTATCCTGATGCGAGGATTGCGCCTTTAGATTTGATAATCGATCGGTACAAATTTTTGTCAAAAAGAACGAATATCCACAGTAAATTATTAGCCGACGGATCGCACGGAAGCAATTCGTTGAGAACGGAACTTGCGTTGTTTTTGTCGAAAACCAGGGCTTTGAATATCACTCCTGAGCAAGTTCTGGTGACCCACGGGGCACAATTAGCTATTTCTGTTGCTGCAAGTATGATTCTACGGCCTGGCAGTACTGTTATTGTCGGCGACGTAAACTATGTTTTAGCTGATAGACTTTTTGAGCAGTTGGGTGCTCAGCTTATAAAGGTTAAAGTTGATCAAGATGGCATTGATGTCGATGCAATTGCGCGCATCTGTAAACAATCAAAGCCTAGCCTCTTGTACATTATTCCCCACCACCATCACCCGACGACTGTCACACTCAGTGCTGAAAGGCGAGTCAAACTTTTAGATATCATTCGCCGTTACCGTCTTCCTGTAATCGAAGATGATTACGACTATGATTTTCATTATGAAAATGCACCGATATTACCCTTAGCCAGTGCAGAACACGATGGCTATGTTCTTTACGTTGGATCAATTTCTAAAACGTTGGCTCCAACGATCAGGCTGGGGTATTTGATTGGGGGAGAGAATTTCATATGGCAGGCAGCTAAACTCAAACAGGTGCTGGATATCCGGGGCGACGTACTATTTGAAGAATCTGTTGCCCACCTTTTCGATATGGGTGAAATGCAAAGACATCTGCGACGATCGGTAAAGCTGTACAAGAAGAGGCGCGATGACTTCTGCGAGATTTTAAGGGCTTCTATTGGAACTGTTGCCAATTTCAATCATCCAAATGGAGGAATGGCGGTTTGGACCTTGTTTGATCCCGAATATTCCATATCCCACCTCTCAGAAAGGCTAGCCCACCGGGGTATTTATATGAACGATGGAAGCCTTCACAAATACAGAATTGATGTCAACGGAATAAGGTTTGGCTTTGCTTCCTTGAATTCAAACGAAATGGAAACTTTCGGCCAAGCCCTTAAAGAATCTATATAAGCTTCCCTATTGTGTTCTTTTCCAGTCATCGAACCTTATCTTACCCGAATAGAACTCGCCAGAGGGAACTAGGCCTGATTTTGAAATGCTATGGAACATGTATTTGTCATCCTGATTAGATACTACAACTTTATCTTCGCCTTTCGCCTTCAAATAGCTTTCCACGAAATCGCTCATCAAGCCGCGGTCAGGTCCGGCTATCTCCACTATCTTGTTTTTTGGTTGCTCCAAAGCGAACCTTACCACATAATTTACCACGTCCTGCAACGCTATCGGCTGATAGTCAATTGTCGAGACGTGGACGTTCCGGCCTTCACCCTGAACAGCGATAATGGTTCCTATATGCTCATGGAATTGGGTCGAGCGGATGATAGTATAAGGTATGCCGGATTCAACTAAGGCATCTTCCTGATACTTTTTTGCTTGCAGGTATCCTATATGTTGTGCCCGATCTGTTCCGACAATAGAAAGTACCAGATGATGCTTGATATGCGCAAGCTTCTCTGCCCCAATGAGGTGTTTAGCGGCCGTACGAAAAAAATCTAAAGCGATTTGATCATCTGGTGATTTTGAATTGGAAAGATCAATTACAATTTCGGTTCCATCCAAAGCTTCTTTAAGACCTTCTCCCGTCAAGATATCAATGCCGGCTGAGGGTGCTCCTACGATTACCTCATTACCCATAATTTCCAATTTTTCACACACTCCCTTGCCGACCTGGCCGCTTCCTCCGATTACTAAAATTTTCATGATTAAACTATTTAATAAAACTTGTTGAAATAAAAACAGATTTCATTTATCAATGCGAGCTACCGTCTTATTGATTTACAAAAAAAGAGATAAAATAGACGACGATGACCATCCACTATTCAGATTTGCGGCAGTCCAGGTCCTAACATTAGTGTTTTGAACTTGGTGGCCAACGGTTTAAGGTCTTCTCCCGTCCATAAAAACGAAGATTGGATTTTGGAAAGCCCGATCAAAGAAATGATCCCTTCCTCGGTGACTACCTTGTAGCCGCTCGATTTCTGCGATTTAAGGGTAAGGTCAAGTGATCCATTGGCCAGATCTATTACCGGTACTTTCGCATCGGCCTGGAACGAAATGGAGTAAGTGGAGGTGAAAAATTTTTCGTCTTTCGTATTGTCTGTCCGGTATTTGATCTTAAAATCTTTCAGTTCGGCTAGTTCGGAAATGGTTATGAGTCGCCCAGCTTCACGGGGAATCCAGACTCCATACGCCATACATTACTTTCTGATTTTTCTTTGCGGCATCCGAGTAAACCCAGGCAATTGAATTTGATAGGATTAGTTCTTTTAGGTGAATACGTGATTAATTGATCTTGGTATAAAAGTTCGTGGTTGAAGTTGGTTGTCGAATACTCAGTATTGGGTATTTTTTGGGGTGTATGGGTGGAGGATAAATTGTTGGTGGGGTTGGTTGTAAACAAAAAAGCCACCGCAAGCGGTGGCTCTGTTCGGTTATAAGGAAAGTTATTTGTCTTTTTTCTGGAGGTCGGCGCGAACTTTCTCGACGAAATTAACAGATACGGATGCCAATTCCGCTATTTTTTCGTCGTGAAAATTGGTATTGAACAGTAAGTTCTTTACAAATAGATAACCCGCCTCTTCTTTCCCTTCTCGTCTTGCGGTATCAAACGCATTCTGTGTATCCCACTTGGCTTTTAAACTTGCTTCGTATGCCATACGTTCCTCCTTTCTTAATTTTGCCACTTCCGATATCTTAAAAATCAGCTGGAAAACCCGTTTATCCAAAAATGTCGGCACTTTATCCAGTGTGTTCATGTGCTTCAACAGATACATCCACTTGTCCATATCCGTGAGCAGACCATCCGCCTCTTTTACAAAGTTAGGTAATTTATCAGATTCTTGTCAGCTTTCATTGGCCTGATAGAGCCCTGACGGGGTTCCAAAAACTTAAAACCCAACTTGTTGTAAAAAGGTTTGCAGGTGTGCTTATCCATTAAAGCAATATTGTGGAAGTACCGGTCCTGTTCACCGGCATCCATGCTGAATTCCAGAATGCCGATCAGATACACTTCCGGAAGTTTGTAACTGTTGGTTTCTCTCCCCTTCCGAAGCAGCCGCTGGATGAGCCGTGATACGTAAAACAGGGCCCGGTCCTTGAAGTGATCCTGCCGGATGCGCTGCATCTCCACAATGAAATATTCGCCGTTGTCGCCCCGACAATGCAGGTCGAAAATGACACGTTTATCCGTAACGTCGTCTCCATCATATTCATTGGGTGCATACGTTAGATCAATGATGTGTTTCTCTCCCTGGAACAGGTCGTTCAGGAATTCCACCAGAATCTCTTTGTTGGGCTCCTGCCCGAAAAGACGGCGGAAGCCCCAGTCGGTGAGCGGATCAATGAATTTCCCGATTCGGGGTTGTTTGGGTTGTTGGTTTTCCATAATCCAGTTTTGATTGAGTAAAAATCAAAGATAGGGAAATCAGTTGATTTTAACTAATATTTTTAGCCAAAACAAAAGGAAATAAGGTAGTCTGTGTAGCTTGGAAATAAGGTGTGACCACCGTAAATCGCTATCTTTGCCTTTTACGGCGACGGACCCATAATGGGTAAACATGAACTTATCTTATTCTCTCTCGAATGAAATATACATTTGATATTATAGCTGACGCCACAATTTCTATTTTTTTCAAAAAGCTGGGATTCGGTAATTTTATTAGAGCATCAGAACACGTAAAGCAGCTCCCCTACCGCCGTAACCAAGATAAGAACAGTATCACCTGCGTTCTGGACGATCGGTGCGGTACATGCAGCACTAAACACGCGCTGTTGAAACGGCTGGCCGACGAAAACGGACACTCGCGGGTAAAATTGATGCTTGGCATATATAAAATACATGGTCATAACACCGTTGGTATTGAGTCGGTGCTTGAGAGGCATGGGCTAAACTACCTGCCCGAAGCACATAACTACCTAAAGGTAAACGATACTGTTCTAGATTTTACCGGCGTGGGCATGAGAGAGGCCGATCTTTCTAACAATCTGCTCACCGAGATCGAAATTACTCCGGATCAAGTAACTGATTATAAGGTGGGGTATCATCGGGATTACCTCGCCAAGTGGTTGGTTGATGAAGGTCTACCCTATTCGCTGGACGAAATTTGGCAAATCCGGGAGGAATGTATCAAGGAAATCGCTATGAAGCAGTGTGAGCTGACGACAGATAGGTTAATGATGCGTCCCTTCCGCGCCGAGGACGGCCCTATGATGTATGCGCTCAATGAAGACCCTGAGGTGCTGCAATACACAGGCGATGTGCAGTTTGAAGATGTCGCAGCCGCAAGCACCTTTTTGCACAACTACGGTCAATATGAAAAATACGGTGTCGGCCGACTGGTGGTCGTCTTGAAAGGAACCGGAGAGATCCTTGGTTGGTGCGGGCTTAAGTATCACCCTTCGGCCGACGAATACGACATCGGCTACCGATTCTTTAAGCAGCATTGGGGTAAAGGATATGCCACGGAAAGTGCAAAGGCGGCCATGGATTATGGATTTGGAACACTAAAACTGGACCGGATTATCGGTCGGGCAAGGGTTGAAAACCTGGCATCCATCAATGTGTTTAATAAACTGGGTATGCGTTTCGTTAAGCCGTATACTGAAGATGGAAAGAATTGGGTGCTGTATAAGGTGGTAAGGGAAATATAGGTATGGAAATTGGATTGGAAAAAATGGATAATCGTATAAAAGATTGTATCGACAAAAGTGTCTTATGTTGGTTGGCTACAGTGGACGGTGACCACGCACCAAATGTATCTCCGAAAGAGGTATTTGCGTTCTATAACGAAAAAACACTGCTGATAGCAAATATAGCTTCACCTGGGAGTGTAAGGAATATCCGAAATAATCCGAACGTCTGTGTCAGTTTAGTAGATATATTCGTACAAAAAGGCTATAAGCTCAAAGGAACGGCCAAGATTATCAATAACTCAGACGCTTCATTTCCAGACAAAGTGAAATTTCTAACCGAGCTCTTCACCGACGCATTTCCAATCAATGAAGTCATCGAGATAACGGTTGTTAAAGCGGCTCCAATTCTGGCGCCGAGCTACTTGTTCTTTCCTGACACCACAGAAAGCAAACAGATTGAAAATGCGATGGGGGCGTATGGGGTGCGGCCGAGGTGAGATGAACCCGTTATAGTCAAATCCAAACTGGTATTTGTTACGGTAGATCTGGGTTTATCTCATAGTTGTCTGAATACATTGGGATAAGGCCGGGGCTACTTATTTGAAGGTGCAAGGGTCAACATAAAATGAGTATGGATTGAGCAATCGGTAATTTGGTCTTGTGATCCGTCTATTATAACTGTAGGCTATTTGGAATTTTTCATTTACCTTATGCGTTAGGATTGCATTGAAAAATATCGCATTCTCCTTGGTCAAGTTAATATCGATGGTTAGTAGTCACCCAGCTTCACGGGGAATCCGGGCTCCCCTACGCCATACAATACCTTCTGATTTTTCTTTACGGCATCCGAGTAAACCCGGGCAATTGAATTTGACATGTAAACTAAAAAGAGGCCGTCTCCTACATTTGCTTCCAACAAAATAGGAGACGGCCTCTTTGAAGCAACCTCTTATCCGTCGCTATCCGACCCCTAATTGGGTCTTAGCAGCAGTAATATGGTTTTCGTCCTGTGTTTCTACGGCAAAAAAACCATAGGCCAACGGTGCAGCTGCAGCACGTTCTACCGCTTGTTCATACAACCGGTTCCAAACCCTACCTCCTTGCTTTTCGTATTCGCTTATAAGTTCCTTAAGCCCTTTTTCTCCAAACACAGTCATATGCCCCGAAAAGTCCTGAGAAAGGTCGCTAACGTGTCCAGTAGACCAATCGATTATTCCTGAAACGACGCCTTCCGGATTGGCCATCACGTGGCCTGCGTACAAATCGCCGTGGATGAACACGGTGAAATCCGGCCAGAGCACATCATTGTCCAACCACTTCTGATAGCGATTTTCCAATTCCTCGCTGATACCCAACTCAGATTTGACCAATTGCAGTCGCTTTGCGATCTCCGGTCGTAGATCAGCTGGTTTCATAATTTTCAACTCCTTTTCAAGCACATCATCCTCTGGAATGCCGTGCAGCTCAACTAACGCTTTAGCCAGCGATGGGGCGTAATTCGGACTATGCTCGTCCATATTCCAGGTAACTTCGTAAGTTTTTTCATGAAACGATAACGCCGGCTTATCTTTTAGGAGTGGATAAGCAACCAGTTTTGAAGTGGCTATTTTCCAATCCGGCACCTGCACGGACAGGTGCCTTTTCACCAGACTTAGGATACGCTTTTCCTTTTCGATCTGATCGCCCAAATCGTTCCGCCTGGGAATCCGGAGCAACCATTGCTGGCCATCGTGATCCTTGGCAAAACCGACTTTGAAATCAATGCCCATCTCGTTGAAGCTCATTTCGTCCGTAAGCAGCAAACCATGCTCTTCGGCAAGTATTTGAATATCTTTAATTGTCATTTTCTAACTTCTTAATTGTGAATAAATACGCTAATCGCTTTGAAGCTCTTCCAGCTCCAGGAATCAATGAATACGTCTGCAAAAAATCCGATGACGGTTGAGAAGCATTCCCCATACTGCAAATGGTCTGCAGTCATTTTTGATTTTCCATGAAATTTTAATAGTTAATCGTATTGGATAACATAAAAAAGAAGAAGAGCAATTAGGAAATTGACTTTACAAAAAAAGTGCGCTAAAGTAACGCCCAGACTAGGCCCTCCAGGGTTTGGCCATGTGTGTTGTATATTTTGAATACTCCATTGCTGCAAACATACAAAAAAACTAAAACAGCATTGTCACCCATGATTAAATTAGCGGCTACTTTTCCCCGGTTCTTTCAAGGACCAAATCCACTAGGGAGGGCGCAATCCGGAAGTTTGTTGCCTGGATCTTTTCGATATAAGGCTTGATGGATGGAATGACACCGTATTCCTTGGCTTTCACCAATAGGCTGAGGGTGCCCATGAAACTAAGGGCCATTTTTGAGGCCAGCTTACGTCCTTTGAGGTCGTCTATAATTAAGACCGCATTGGAAGTCTCCATTGCGAGCGCGATGGCACTTGCCTCTCCCGCGTCAACCGTTTCCTTGAAAACTTCTTTCAGTGTGTGATCCTGAACCGGCCTGATTTCAATCCATTCGGGCAATTCCGAACCAAATTCTTCCTGAATTTCAGGGGTGGTGGCGATGTGGCTAAACGCCTTGCGCAAGACGTCGAATGCCCCGATTTTGTCCAGGGTGATAAAGCAACTGGTATCGGTGATTACGATGCTATATTCCCGAGATCCTGTCAAGCTCATCCGTTAAATCGCTATCGGAATAGTTGATGAAAGAAACGCCGTAGTCGGCCAGCAACTCTGCAAACGTACCTTTGGTAAGTTTAGCCATAGCCGCGGCTTGGCCCAGCGAAAGTTTACCGGACTCATATAATTTAGCTGCGATAAACCGTATCGTATCCTTTTGGTATTCCGCTAGACTGTCAGGGACTTCTAATGTTATCGTTGTCATGACGCTGATCTATTTATGCTACGTGCCGTAAAGATAGCAATTTCTACGCGATTATCGTATGTCGCTGTTTACCGGCGGCTAACCGTACTAAAATGACGCAACTGAAAATCTATAATCGGACGGGTGGTGAAATACTCAATAGTGGGTAACAACGAAAAATCAAGAAATCGACAGCAGACAAAAGGGGCTTCATATTTTTTGCGGATTAAAGAATTATCGATACTTTTGCGCCTTAATTTTTTGATAGAAGCTATTGTATCACATTTTAACTGACGGAGCAATGTTCATCGCATACCATACTGCTAACAGGATTCCTTCCATGGTGAAGGAAGCGCTCCGTGCTATCCAATAGCATTCGTTGCCCTATGCAACGGCGGTCGCCGGTGCGCCATTTCAAGACATTTTTTTTAAGTAAATAGGAGCTCGCTACTCCACGGTGTGCTACGTGGCCGTGTGATTCCTTTAAGGTTTAGCATTTAATTGATTAGGCCATGGGCCAGTTAAAATTAAAAGGAAAAGACTTGCTGAAGCTGGGTTAATACGCCGGTGACGTACCTGGAGGGTGCCAAAGACCGGTACGCAAAAGCCCTGGTTGACCATACCCGCTTCGGAATGCGGGAGGTACATGCTTCTCCTAATGATCATGGGGTATTTGAGTCGGATGCCTTCCGAAGCATTCCCCTGCTGCGAAAGCTGCACGGAAAGGCCATCAAGCAGTTTGGCACATCGGGCGGTGGAAATCACTTCGTAGAATTTGGCGAAGTGACGCTGACGGCACCGCATCCCGAGTTGGATTTGAAACCGGGCAGCTACGTAGGGCTTTTGTCACATAGCGGTTCGCGGGGCATTGGGGCGTCAATTGCACAATACTATACAAAAGCGGCAATGGCACAGTGCCCATTACCGAAGGAGGCCCAACAGTTGGCATGGCTGGATTTGGATACGCACCTGGGCATGGAGTATTGGATAGCTATGCAGCTGGCTGGTGAATATGCTGCTGCCTGCCACAGTGATATCCACAGGCGGTTGATCCGGGCTGTGGGTGGACGGATCATGGCGAGGGTGGAACACCACCATAATTTTGCCTGGAAAGAGATACATGAAGGCCGCGAAATAGTGGTGCATCGAAAGGGCGCGACACCTGCCGGAAATGGTGTGGTCGGTTACATCCCTGGGTCGATGGTTGACAAAGGTTACCTGGTGGTTGGCCGGGGCCACGCGGAATCACTGCACTCGGCCTCGCACGGGGCGGGAAGAATGCACCCGCGTAATGCGGCACGGCGTATGTGGTCTCCTTCCGAAATGAAAAAAGTACTCACCCAGCACCGGGTTACGTTGATCGGCGGCAGCTTGGAAGAGGCTCCTATGGCGTACAAGCGCATTGCAGAAGTGATGGCGGCGCAAAAGGAACTGGTAGATATTATCGGCACGTTCCAGCCACGTATTGTACGGATGGATGGTTGATATAAAGCACTTAGAACGATGGAAAATAAAACAATACAAAACCGATATTATTTCCAGGCGCTGGATAATTATCCTTACAACCTGGAGGAAGCGGTCACGGCGTTGAATTATGCATTGGCTTACGATGCGAATGATGCAGATAGCTTGTGCCTCATGGGTAGGCTCCATCATGAAGTATTGCGGGATTATCGTGCTGCAAGGAGATATTTCGAGGAGGCCCTAGCGGCAGACGTTTACACACTGTCGGTGTATCCCTATTTCGCGGATTGTTTGCTGGCACTGGAGGAAATGGAACACGCAAAGAAATTGATCGATTTTGCGTTGACACTGAAAGGTATGGACAAGGGCGTGATGCTCCAGAAAAAAGCAACATACTACGAACGGCTTCGAAAATGGAACAAAGCGCTGGATAACATACGACAGGCGACACACTATGCATTTTGCGCACAGGAAATGGATGTGCTCGATGAGCGGGAGAAGCTTATTGAGCGGAAAAAGAAAAAAACGAAATGATTGGAGCATCCTGTCGCAAATACCCTGCAACAATGTCATTATTGCACAGCTTGCCGGAGCTCTCATGCCCCTAATTTTGTTGTACATCAAAATTAAAAGACATGAGAACGTTGAAACTGCAAATGTTGATCACGCTCGATGGATTTGGCATCGAACCTCCCGACGGAGACGGACAAGCCATTGTCTGGGATGATGAAGTGGAGATATTTTGTGTGGAAAACCTCAAAAACGTGGATCGCATTGTGCTGGGCCGCAAAACGGCGGATGATTTCATCCCCTACTGGATGAAGGTGGCCGAAGACCCGGGGCACAAGGAATACCCGCTTGGACGGCCGCTGACGGATATCCCCAAGACCGTCTTTTCCACCAGGCCACCGGACAAGAGCTGGAGCAACACGACCGTGGTGGCTGGAGACATCGTAACGGAAATAGAGCAGCTGAAAAATGAGTCTGGAGGGGACATGATCGTCTATGGCGGCTATTCGTTTGTCTCCGCCCTGATCCGCAACCGGCTTATCGACACCTACTACCTGCTCGTGCATCCCCTGATGATGGGCAGGGGGCAACGGATACAGCAAGACCTGCAACGCTACCTGAAGCTTGATCTCCAGCAATGTAGGGCATTCCCCCATGGAGTGGTCTTGCTGCATTATACGCAGCCCAAGGCATAAAACCGTACGCCTGGACACCCCATAATACGTACCTTTGGCACTCATGATTGACGCGCCTCCAACTCATCGAAATCAATCGACGGCAACGACTTGCCGAGACTGGTAATCTCGATGCCAGCCACCGGTGGTTTCAGCTCGAACTCCACTCCTTCCTGCGAGGCGAAGATTTCTTTCGTCTTTCGTATTGTCTGTCCGGTAGTTGATCTTAAAATCTTTCAGTTCGGCTAGCTCGGAAATAGTTAGTGGTCGCCCAACTTCACGGAGGATCCGGGCTCCCATACGCCATACAATGCTTTCTGATTTTTCTTTACGGCATCCGAGTAAACCCAGGCAATTGAATTTGATAGGATTAGTTCTTTTAGGTGAATACGTGATTAATTGATCTTGGTATAAAGCAGGTGGTTCAAGTTGGCTGTGGAATACTCAGTATTGGGTATTTTTTGGGTGGTATGGGTGAGGGTAAATTGTTGGTGGGGTTGGTTGTAAGCAAAAAAGCCACCGCAAGCGGTGGCTTTGTTCGGTTATAAGGAAAGTTATTTGTCTTTTTTCTGAAGGTTCGGCGGGTAGTGCTCAATCTGCATCGTATATTTCTACCCCTACGTTAGGTTTAAGAGTGTAGCAGCAATCTACTCTTTTAATTGCATTACTTCTTTCACCTATTGACGGGTTCCTTCTTTAGGTAATGTCTTAAGCAGGTCTTTGGCGGGCACTTCTTTAATTTCACCATCACGTTTGATTACGAGACTTTCCCCATTGGCAGCCGATTCTTCTACCAACTTCCGCAACGCTTTCCGCAGTCCGTACAACACTTTATCCGAAAACGATGTTGAAGAAGGTGTATTTATTGGCATAACGTTAAATATTAAAAAGCGGCTCCTGGCGGTTATCCCAAAAACAGATCACCGTTACAATACGGCCATCAACTTTATAAAGGATGGAACAGTTATTATGTACAATGCATTTCCTGATTTGGGTTTCCTCAATAGCTACCGGATAAAGGAAAGGAGTCCTGCTTAATGTATCCAACGCTTTGGAAACGCGTCCTTCAAACTTCAACACAAAGCGCTCGCCCCAACGTTCCACCAGTTGTGATGATAATGAATCGTAGGTGTCTTCCGCCTCGGGAGTAAAGCTGAGCGTATATTGCATTAGGTTGGTTTAGTTTTGGTTTAAGCTTGCTTGCTGACTTTATCGTTTCAAAAAATGTTTCTCTTTGAACTCCTCCAGTCCTATGGTCTTGCCTTGGGCGGCTTGCTTCATTCCTCTATCGATGCTAGACTTCACATGATCTGGCAACGTACTGGACTGCGGTTCGAAAGGAACCTTCAATGCCTTCAAAACTGATTTAACGGTCTTGAGTTGTTCAGCATTTTCCGGATGAATCATAATCGCTTCCATATTCGTTTGCTTTATGACAAAGTTACGAAAATTAAAATCTTATTTTCCAATCGATCTAATTTTCTCCGTACAAAGCCGCTTGACAATTTCTTTCATCTGGGTAGCTTTGCAATCAATTCCTTTGCTTCTGTCCGCTATATATGCTCGAGACCGCCATTTTGCCCAAAATGAAAGTTTCTTGATTCAAATACGGTTACGCTTAAAAACCAAAGCCATCCGACATGCAGCGGATTAGGGCGATATTGTGGAAGTAACGATCCTGCACGCCGACATCCATACTGAACGCAAGAATGCCGATGAGATACACTTCCGGAAGTTTGTAACTATTTGTTTCTCTCCCCTTCCGCAGCAGCCGCTGGATGAGCCGCGATACGTAAAACAGGGCCTTGTCCTTGAAGTGATCCTGCCGGATGCGCTGCATCTCCACGATGAAATATTCGCCGTTGTCGCCCCGGCAATGCAGGTCGAAAATGACACGCTTATCCGTAACATCGCCCCCATCGTATTCGTTGGGTGCATACGTTAGATCAATGATGTGTTTCTCGCCCTGGAACAGGTCGTTCAGGAATTCCACCAAGATCTCTTTGTTGGGCTCCTGCCCGAAAAGACGGCGGAAGCCCCAGTCGGTGAGCGGATCAATGAATTTCCCGACCCGGGGTTGTTTGGGTTGTTGGTTTTCCATAATCCAGTTTTGATTGGTTATCGGCAAAGATAGGAAATCAATCGATTTTAACTAATATTTTAGCTAAACAAAAGGGAATAAGGTAGCCTGTGTAGCTTGGAAATAAGGTATGACCAACCGTAAGTCACTATCTTTGCCTTCATACCGAATGTTATCACTGAATCCAGCTAAATGATATGCCCATTATAGAACTAGAAACAACGATTGCAGCGCCAATAGCGGTTTGTTTCGACTTGGCTAGAAACATCGACTTCCATCAGGTATCTGCAGGCAAAACGAGAGAACGTGCGGTAGGTGGTGTTACCTCAGGGCTGATTAGCCTTGGTGAGACTGTTACGTTTGAAGCGACCCATTTTGGCGTACGACAACGGCTCACGTCTATAATTCCGGCGTATGATCGGCCCAATTATTTCCGCGATGAGATGGTAAAGGGTGCATTTTCATTCATCCGGCACGACCACCGGTTTGAAGAAAAGGAGGGGCTAACGGTGATGAGGGATCGCTTTGAATTCGGATCGTCTTTGGGGATACTAGGGCGATTGGCAAATTGGTTGGTATTAACGAACTACTTAAAGCGGTTTATAAAAGAACGGAACATGGCTTTAAAACGGGAAGCAGAAAGCAACCCTGCTTAGCTATATCATAATATCTGCTGAAATGTTTTAAGCAAGTCCGTCGCGGGCACTTCTTTGATTTTACCATCGCGTTTGATGACGAGACTCTCCCTTTTTCCCTTCCGATTCTTCTGCCAATTTACATAAAGCTTTCCTTAGCTCATATTACTTGTGGTAATCAGGCTTATAATGGGCATCGATGTAAATGAAAACAAAAAATTGACATACAAACTTTATATAATACTTTTGCATAGCCACATTAAATCGTAAAAAAATCATTCTGATGCCCGTACTGATGAAAAATAACCTGATCTCCGACTGGCTTGAGGAACATGGTGATCCCGCCATTGATAAATTGGTGAAGCATAATTTGGCCATTGCCAATAGGATCGCGGATATACTTTCCCGAAAAAATATAACACCTACTAATCTAGTAAAAACAATGGGCAAACAGCGGTCTGAAATCAGCAAATGGCTGAGCGGAACCCATAGCTTTTCTACAAAAACGATTACGGATATTGAATGCGCGCTGGGCGAGGATATTATTATGCCGAACTCACCTTAATAAAAATTTGAATGAGGTTAAAAACTATAGATGCGTCATCATTAACACCGACGGAAATGCAAGGCTATTTGCACCATGCCATTGCACCCCGGCCGATATGTTTTGCATCCACGATTAATAAAAACGGCGAGGTTAATTTAAGTCCGTTTAGTTTTTTTAATGTGTTTAGTATCAATCCACCGATATGTGTTTTTTCGCCGACAAGCAGGGCGCGGGATAACACCGCTAAGCATACGCTTGAAAACGTTTTGGAAATACCTGAATGTGTGATTAATATTGTGAACTATGAGATGGTTCAACAGACCTATTTAACGAGTAAAGATTATCCAAGAGAAGTAAATGAGTTTTCGAAAGCAGGGTTTACTGAATTGGCTTCGGAGACAGTAAAGCCACCCAGGGTAGCGGAATCCACCGTTCAATTGGAATGTGTAGTGAATGATGTGATATCGTTAGGGAAAAACGGAGGAGCAGGTAATTTGGTTATTGCAGAAGTGAAACGGATTCACATCAATGAAGATATTTTGGATGCTAATGGTAAAATAGACCCTCATAAAATGGATCTGGTGGCTCGTTTAGGCGGTGATTGGTATTGTAGGGTAACCAGCGATAATTTATTTAAAATTGCCAAACCAATAGATTATGCTGGAATGGGTATCGGCATAGATGCTTTTCCTAAAGAGATTAAAAACTCCAATATATTAACCGGGAATAATTTGGGGTTATTGGGGCTTGTTAAAAGACTACCATCCGATGAGGAGGTAGAATCCTTTAGCAAAACCGATGAAATGAAAGAACTGCTTGATGGTACCACCGACAGCCACACCCGTACCATGCGCCAGCATTTAAAAGCCAAGCATTTGTTAGATAACGGCCGTGTAATGGATGCCTGGAAAGTGTTATTGATGTAACTTGTAGGGCTACAAGTTAGGATTAATTTTGAGCGCCAAGTAAATTACGATGCGTTTTTTTGTGATACATAAATAATGAAATATCTTTGTAAGAATAGGAGGTTTGATATGAAAAACCCGACGGATAAAAAATAATGCTATTGACTCGAAAGCAGATCATGTGCGCGATCATGGCAATGATCCCTATTTTTTAAAAAAGCGAATAAATCTAAAGCCTTTCTAGAAAAACATGGCTTCCCTAAGGGGTTAGTCGATAAAAAGCAATTTCGGGTGTAGGTCGTTATCTTTACGACTTGCCCTTTTGAAAAATGACTACCAAAAATTAACTGCAAGGTATCATTTCAGGAACTCGTAGTGTTACAAATGGAACTGCTATCCAAGCAATCGCCGATTTCATTGGACAAGGCTAAGCAACGAGTATTAACGCTGAAAAAGACAAGGTCGTCAAAAAGCAAGAAGGAACGAGACGAGGTAATAGCAGACAGCGGTTATGGCGCACCGCGAGAAATGATAGCGAATCTCCACCCATGGCTTTGAAGAAAAGGAACTGGAAAATGGACGAGTCGCGGAAATCGTTCGGGTGGACTATCCCTTGGCCTCAGAAATGCGATCTAAATTTCTCAAATGGTTAGTTGGAGTTTATGAGTAATGTTTTTACAGCATCTTATCTTGCTTAGGGAGCGTTTTTAGTAACTCCTTGGCTGGTACATCTTTTATTTCGCCATCAATTTTCACAACGAGATTACCGTCTTTAGCTGCTGTCTCTTCGGCAAGCTTGCGCAACGCCTTTTGAACGCCGTAAAGCAATTTCTCCGAAAAAGATGCCCCAGATGGAAAAGATGTTGGGCTATTTAATGCCATTGCTTTGTCCTTTTATTATTGACCAAATTTCGTCATTAGCGATTGTTTTTCCAAATTCATCGTATTTGGCAATGATTTCTGGCGTCAAATCCATATTATCCAACACAAACCATTTATCACAATGGGGAATATATAAGTGCATCAAATTGTGTAATCCACGATAATACCTTCGAATCACTATATTATCTGGAATATGATGCCCTCCGTTTGATACGCGGTTGGCAACCCGCTGTATGGCCTGTTCGGGCGAATCAAGCCAAAAATATACGAGTGCTACATGATACCCCCTTTCCTTGGCATCTTTAATAAATGGAACGTAGCTTCTGGTTGCCAAGGTAGTTTCAAATGCAAAGTCGGTCCCTTCTTCCAACAGTTCATGGATACGGGTGAGCATGATCCGACCTGCCTCAAGAGCCACACTTTCAGGATTGAATGGAGAAAGTCCGACAGCGATATTATCTGCATTTACAAACTCTTTGCAATCCCAAATCTCTGGCAATACGGTATAACTGGCTGTGGTTTTTCCAGCACCATTGCAACCGGCTATAATGTAAAGATTCGGCATAAAGGTCCCAAGTTACCCTATATAAAGCAACTTTGCAAGTTTGGCAAAACCAAGATTATTATTAGTCGCGCTTGCTAAAAACGACTGTTTTCACACCACATCCGGAACGATAAAAGGTGACCGGTATTCGCGGGTTAGCAATGCGTCGGCTTCCGGATCGTTGATAAATTTCATGGTTACCGGATCGAAATCCAGAGTTCGCCCCACGCGATACGCAATATTGCCCAGATGGATGAGCGCACAAGAATAAAACCCTTCCCTAATGTCTCCTTTTGCCAATTTTTGGTCGTTATACCGGATTGCATCGATAAAATTTGCATAGTGGTTACCGAAACCTTTTCCACTTTCCCCTGGCTCCCTCTTATCGCCCATAAATGTTTGCCATTGATTGAGGTTTTTGGTCATGTAGCCTTTTGATCCAAAAAACAAGTTGCCCACCTCATTATCCGAACTCACCATATACGTGTTGTCATTCGGGTTTTCCCCGCCGATGCCTTCGGAATTTGAAAGCCAATGGCGAACTTCAAATTGCAAGAGCTTTTTCGCGTCGCCCCCACCCTGGGCGTTTGGGAATTCAAAGACAGTGAGTTGCGTATTGGGGGTTTGCTGATCATCGTCAAACATGAAATGGCCGCCAATTGAGCTGATCCTAGTAGGCAACGTAACATTAAGCCCCCACCGGGCAATATCGATCTCATGAACCCCCTGGTTGCCGATATCGCCATTTCCGTAATCCCAATTCCAATGCCAGTTATAATGGAAGCGGTTTTTCGAAAATGGGCGCTCGGGCGCCGGGCCCAACCACAGGTCATAATCTACACCTGGAGGGATCGGTTCGTCTGGCGTGCGCCCGATGGTATGGCGTCGTTTATAGCAAATGCCTTTGGCCATATACACTTCGCCCAGTTTCCCGCCATGCAAAAAATCAGCCATGCTTTCCGCACAAGGGTTGCTCCGTTGCTCGGCCCCATCCTGTACAATGACCGGGTACTTTTCTGCGGCTTCCACTAACTTACGGCCTTCGTAAATGTTATGACAACATGGTTTTTCGACAGAAACATGTTTGCCCGCTTGTATCGCCCATATCGCGGCCAACGCATGCCAATGATTCGGTGTCACAATGGAAACCGCATCCACGTCCTTATTTTCATACAAGATGCGCAAATCGGTATATGTCTTTGGCTTTTCCAGTCCCTTGTCCACAAAGTGTTTTTTTATTCGGGGTTCAAAAAAATTCCGATCGATGTCGCATAGCGCGGTCACCCGCGCGTTTTTGAGCTTTGAATAACCTTCGATGTGGTTTTGGCCCATTCCGCGTATGCCAATGACAGCCACGTTGACACGTTCGTTGGACCCAAGAATTGAGGCGTAGGATTTGGCACTCATGCCAGTCGTTGTCAATGCCGCACCGGTGGCGCCAATCATACCTTTGCGAATAAATTCCCTTCTTTCCATAGATGTAATCAGGTTTGATGAAATGAGTTAGTTGCACTTCGCTTAAACCGTAAAGTTACACCTTTGATCAAATTTTACGTTAATCGCGTTGATTTTTTTCTCCGACCTAGCAATCATAGCATCGAGGCTATACATTGGCCCAAGCGTCAATACCGCCTACATTTACTGGAAACTGATGTTTCTTTTACTGAATCGGTCTGTTGGTAATTGGGTTCGCTATTTACCCGTATTCATTTCATAACGAAGAATGACCGCGCTGTTTTCCAGCCGGCGTACCTCAATGGCTTTCAGCTTGGTACGGTCTATCCCTTGGAACAACGGTAATCCGCCGCCCAGCAGCACCGGGGCTATGGTAATACGAAGCTCATCCACGAGCCCCATCCGAAATAATGCCGATGCAAACTCCCCGGCGCCCCAGGCAACGATGTTTTTGCCGGACTGCTGCTTCAACGAAGTCACTTCCGCATGGGGATCGCGCGCGATACGCGAATTCGCCCAGTCGATCGACTGCACGGTCTTCGAGAACAAGATGTGCGGGGTGCGTTCAGCCCATTGGGCATATTTCCTTTCGTTTGGGTCGGCATCCGGGTCGGTCAGTATTGATCGCCAATAACTGGCATACTCTGAATACGTGTTGCTTCCTAACAGCACGGTATCCACATCTGCGAGATCGTTGAACATGTGGTTCCAGATTTCCTCACCCGACGATATCCAGTCTCCTTCGCCATTTGGTCCGGCGATGTAGCCATCCAGTGACATTTCCACTGATACAATTAGCTTTCTCATGATCTTTATTTTAAGGTAAAGGTACCGCTTGTTTGCTGTGACCGTGAGGTGCGCAAACGACATTGTAACAGGGGAATTACGACAAAGGGGTGTTGATTGATATTTATTTTCCGAGTTTGACGTCGTGTTGCAAGTTAAAAACCAAGGTGCTGAGCGCTTCGGTAGCTGTTATTGTCAGCTTGCTGTCCAAAGATTTCGTAAATTGGTATTGATTGCCGTGGTGGTAGCATCGCCTCTAGCTTGGTGGATGATGAACAAGTGGTTGGAAGGTTTTGCTTACCGCGTCGACATCCAATGATGGATCTTTCCACTGGTCTGATTGGCGGCTGTAGGACTTGATCAATCTGTGCATCTATGCCATGGTCATGCCCCCATCCATAACCAGTTTAGTGCCCGTTATGAACTTACTATCGTCTGACGCGAGGAATAACACCCCTTTGGCGATATCGTCATTGGTAGCATACCTGTTGAGCGGAATGGCATTTTCAAAATTCTTCTTGGCTTCTTCCGCCGCACCGGGGGCGTAACCGCCTTCCAGCGAACGCATCATCCGGTTATCAACTGGCGACGGGTGAATGCTGTTAACCCTGATCTTCCGCGGTGCAGCCTCGAGGGCCACGGCACGTGTAAGACCGACAACGGCATGTTTGCTGGTAACGTACGCGCTAACCAGTGGTGAGCCACTCAGCCCAGCCACAGAAGATGTATTGATCACACTTCCCCCCTCGTTCATCTCCGACAGCACGTATTTCAGTCCTAACCATACGCCTTTAACGTTGACCGCAATCAGCTTGTCAAACACGTCTTCGGGGTACTCCTCAATCGGTTTCACTGCGCCCTCAACGCCGGCATTGTTAAAAAATACGTCGATCTTACCAAACGTGTTTACCGTATGCTGTACATATTTTTGCACATCGTCAGCCTTCGTCACGTCGGCCGTCACATAACTGATCCGGTCGCTGTTCAATTCGGAAGCAACTTCGCTAAGCGCTTGTTCATTGATGTCTACCAATACGACCTTGGCTCCTTCTTCTAAAAATAGCTTAGCAGTGGTGGAACCAATGGCTCCCGAGCCTCCTGTAATCACTGCTACTTTGCCTTCTAATTTTGCCATAATCACTTTATTTTTAAACGTTTGATCCTATTATTTTGTTTTTAACGAAAATCGTGATTTTGGCGCAACATTCGCTTAACCTAGGTTAAGAAACTGTTTTTCCAGGTGGTATTGACGAGTGAACAAATGCCGTGATAAATAAAAAGTTACGTTGCTTCTTTTTTTTCATAATTTCGTAATAACAAGTGGCTTTTGCTTATACTAAAAGTGGCGAAAAATTGGAAGTTTGAGATTTCGATCCGCAATGAAGGCCAAGCTCCGAACCGTTGCCGGTAATGGCGAAAAAAAATCGCATATCCACATTTAAAAGTGAATGAACTGAAAACATACTTGAGAAAGCTAATTTACTTCACGGAGCGTGAAACGGAGGTATTTGTCTCCTTATTTGCTGAAATCGAACTTAAAAAACACGATTATTTTGCAAAAGAAGGTGAATACTCCTCAAAATTGGCGTTTCTTTCTGAAGGTGTAATGCGGGCATTTTTCCGAAATACCTCTGGGAATGAATACAATAAGACCTTCTTTACGCCACCTGCCTTTGTGGCTGCGTATTCTTCTATTACGACAAAACGGAAAAATCTGATAAATATCCAATGCCTAACGCCTTGTTCGATATTCGTAGCGGACTTCGACAAAATTACCGCACTTTACAAAGACTTTCCAAAAATTGAGAGCCTTGCGAGAATACTGGCAGAATACAAGTTCGCCATAAAAGAAAAAAGAGAAATTGAGCTAGTGACCCTTGAAGCAAAAGAACGCTACGAAATCTTTAAAAAGGAATATCCGGATTTAGAAAACCTAATCAGCCAGTACCACATCGCTTCTTATTTAGGCATCTCGCCCACGCAGTTAAGCCGGATCAGGGCAAAAAGGTAAAATCTTTACCTATGTAAATGTTTTCCGTTTTTTTTCTCGTCAACTTTGCCGATGAAATTCATATAAAATGAAATGAAACCAAGATGTAAGGTTATTGACACGCAAGGCAATAATTAGTTACATCGAGCTCACATCAGCAATTGAAAAAATCAATAATGAAACCTGCGTAAAATGCCACAAACAAAAGGACACGATTAATTTATGCAAGCTTCATCACCGATAAAGAACAAATTTAATCGAATGAAAATGAAAATACTATTAACACTGGTAGTTGCTGCGAACATGGTTCAAGCGCAACGCAACAAAGTTTTATTTGTAATGAGTGCGGCAGATACCTTAGAATTGAACAACGGAGGAAAACTTCGACAAACAGGAGTGTTTTTAAATGAGTTTTATTTAGCGTACAAGTCGGTAACAGAAACCGGGTATTCCGTTGATTTTGCAACGCCAGGCGGAGTTGTTTCAACAATAGACGAGGAAAGTGTTGACGATAAATATTGGAAAGATAACCTAACTATAAAAAACGAAGCCCTCGAATTTATTAAGACGGATAGCGTATTCAACAACCCCAAAACACTTGAAAAGGCAATCGAACATAAATCCGATTACATTGGCTTGATTATTCCCGGTGGGCAAGGCTTAATGGTAGATTTAAAAGCTGATGCCAATATTCCTATTTTACTTAAATACTTTGCAAAAGAAAAAAAGCCAACAGGACTGATATGCCATGCGCCCAGCCTTATCTTAACCATACCAAAAGATGAAAACCCATACATTGGATTCAACGTGAATTGCGTATCGCCTTTTGAGGAATTTGTCATCGAACGATTCATCATGAAAGGAAAGCCTCAAACCAGAAAAATAGCTAAAAAATTAAAGAAGCTCGGATTGAAATACAGACATGGGCTCCCTAAAGCGAACTTTGCGGTTAGCGACAGAAATTTGATTACCAGCCAAAATCCTTTTTCTGGAGAGGCCTTTAATAAACGCTATTTAGCTTCATTGGCCGAATACCAACGGAATAGCTCAAAAGATTAAACTCCAAAACAGGGTGTTCTTTACGTCGGAACGGAAAGCACTGCAACATAGTTGGCTGGCTCTCGGAAAGGACGTCACGCAATTTCAGCGTATTGGTCAATACTTGATCACTATATGACGACAGAAATGCTGTGACGTAGGTTGTTGCTTTGCGAGATCTGCAAAGCCCGCTTGCGGATGCCGATGATATGAGACCCTTTGACACGCGCCTGTCTACGGCCGGTCACTTCGTGGTAATCATCACCGAAATTGAACATCAACTCCACCGTCCCATCCGGGATCAGTGATTCCACTTCACGGAATGGCGGCCGGTCTGCGTCAGCCTGCCAGTAGCATTCGATGTAGGGTGCCAGCAACGTATGCGGTTTATATTCTGTATAGATCATCTTTCGGTTGCTTTTTGGCTAAGAAGCGTTTCCAGCTTTTTTAGTTTTGAATCCCAGAACGTGTCGAAGTAATCGATCCATTCCCGCAGTTCGATGAAACCATCCTGCTTCAATATGCAATAGCGCTCCCTTCCGATGTTCTGAATAGAGATGAAGCCGGCAGAATCCAAAATCTTGATGTGCTTGGAAACTGCAGGCCTGCTCATATCGAAATTCTCCGCCAGCGCGTTTATCGTAAGGCTATCCTGCGAAAGCAGTTGCAGTATCTGCCGCCTGCTCGGGTCGGCTATAACCTGGAATGTGTCTAACGTCGGTACCGACATGTCATGCAGTGATTAGTTGTTTGTATAGCCGTTTTCCTATTTTAGCCCAGCCCCTCTCCATGATGATATAGGGCAGGTAGTTCCGCAACCCCTTGAACCCTTTATGTTCCAGCTTCAGGACCGTTCCCCCAACCGTGGGGATCAGTGTCCAGACCACAATGGAATCAAGCGAGGGGTTTTCCTTGGACAGTCCGCCCTTCCATGAATAGACGAGCTTTTCACAGGGGATGACTTCCAATACCTCGCAATAGATCCGCCCATCAAAGCCAAGTTTCAACTTAGGCTTGGTGCCGAACTGGAACCGATGACCGACGACCGGTTTGAAATCGTTCGGCATCAGCCATTGAGCCAGGAGTTCGCTATCGGTGAGGTATTCCCAGACTACTTCGGGTGGCTGCCCGAACGAAAATTGGTGATGGATGTCCCGCTGCATATTATGTAACCTGTAGGTTACGCAAATATATAGGTAACTTGGGGGTTATACAACTTTTTTTTCTAAAATCTTCAGTAACGTGTATAGATAACATGTACTTCCAGGTTTCGTCATCTGACGACACCCTGTCGGACTACGATTGCTTGATGATGTTCTCAAGGCACCGGCATCCGAGCCTTACTCAGGTACCTACCTTGGTGTCTTTGCCTTGGGCAATAAAGAATAATCTACCTTAACTTTTGATCATTGAAAAAACATAGCACATCTCCTGCGCGATCTGAAAACTCCTCGCCGCATATACCTGGGACTGCTCTGGTGTACCATCTGAAATTTTAGGGTCTTCAAATGTAATGGGTATTCTTCTTTCCGCTCCGGCAATGAACGGGCAGCTGCCGTCTGCCTGTGAGCAGGTCATAATGGCGGCAAATGCCGATACAGGATTAAAAGGGCTATCGTATTTTTTGGAGAATCCGATGATTGGCAACGCGTTAGCGCTGTATTTGATGGCATATACTGAATTATGGGTTTCCGCAATCTTGAAAATGTTAAAACCTTGACCAGTTAATGTTTCCGCCACTTCTGGGAATAGTGCCGTTTCTTCCGTACCGCCCGAATAGCAGTATACGTTAGGGACCCTAAAGTATGCACTTGCTGCCTGTGCCCATACCTGTGCCAAATGGCTTCTACGCGAATTATGGGTACAGATGAAATTGAGGTTTATATCCGCTCCGCTACTTGCTTTTTGCTGTACGTAATCTACCAATGGATGCAGTACGGTTTTGCGCTCCTCGTTTAGAGGCTGGGCGCCAATAATCTTCTTTAGGGCGTCAGCTAACTGCTTATACATGACGACTGGTTTTTACGAGTTAGCAACATCCTGAATTGGGTGTACAGCAACTGCTGTTCAGTTGCGTCAATTTCACGTTTTGCTTCTCTGCGGGAATACCGCAGGCATCGCTTGCCAAACAAGCGGTCTGTTTGTTCTTTAGAATGAAATGCTCGCCGTCAAAGTCCAAGTCAAATTTGCCAATCGTTTCGTTTTGGTATTCTACCTCTATTTCGGCATCCTCAATGCCTAATTTTTCTTCTGATAGCTTAATGATGTTCAATAGCTTGGTCGGCTTCAACCTGTGCGCGTAGTCGTTGGCATTCCACAGCTGGAAGTTTACCGCCCTCTCTGTACGGATTACACCCCCGCAATCAATAAAATGTTTGGTAATCTGTCCTATTTCCGTCACGTGGAAATGTTCGGGAACAAGTGTTCCGTTCTCCAATTGAAATTCGACATCATTCAACGTTGGGAGGATTTTTTTGATTGTTGACAGTTTCATAAAAATAAGATTTGAAAATCACACTAAACTATATATTGCAATATTACGATAACAGAGGCTAAAAAAATATTATGGACAGCAACTGGTTACTTTTACCTCTTGGTTGAAGAACGCATTAAATTCCGCTTGAATTTGTTTCCACAGTTTCTCATCAATACAATAGCAGACAGATTTACCCTCAATTGTTCCCTGAATGATGCCTGTACTCTTCAACTCTTTAAGGTGCTGTGAAATGGTGGCTTGTGCCAATCCCAACTCATCGACTAAATCATTACAGATACAGGCTTTTTGATTGATGAGATATTGAAGAATGGCAACCCTTGCCGGATGCCCCAAAACTTTAAATAAAGAAGCCAATTTATTTTGTTCGTCCGTAAATATTTCTGATCTCGTAAGCCCCATAACCTTTCTTTAATATCGCAATATTACGATAATAATTTTAAACTTTAGCAGAAATACTATTCTTTTTTAAGAAATTATAATTTAGACTTTCCGATGACGTATACGGATATTTTTTGCCGCACCTATAACTAGACAACCGATTCAAATTTGCACACGATGTGTACAAAATCTGAGTGATTGGTGGTTGTAAGGGATATTGACAAATTTATCAATCAGGGTTTCATCTCATCGGGGTTAGTCTTATCGTCGTCCGCCAGTGCTTTGAAGACATCGCGCGTAGAATTTCCGTTCTTGATAATATCGCCTTTATGAATAGGCGCCAATGAGTCGGACTGGGTTGAAACTGAAGTTTGCTTGGAATCGGTCTTTTTGCCTTCTGGTGCAGAAGTATGTACGTAGTCCAGTACGAAAAGCAGCGCAAATAACACAACCACACCAATAGCTACCAAATAGGAAACTTTCATCGCCAGATATTTCGGACTAAAATACAAAATAGCGGTATTTTTCCCAAACATACACTTTTGTCATAAGCTGGTTGATAAACATGCAGGAATATTGATTTTTGAAAAGAACATCAAATCTTTACATGTTGCAAGTTTAAAAACTTAATTGTAATACCTAGCTGTCCTAAATGATAAAGGTCGTGATGGATAAGCCCCTCAATCAAATATTTAAAGCTGTATCCATCACGGTACTTATTTTCCAGGAAAGTATCGTCTTTATCCGATAACATCTCAATGAGCGTATAGATGCTTTGATAAAATTCCTTTTGGAGATTTAGCCAACCGATCGCCTCTAATTGGTCGTTTGTACGCCAGTTTTCTGGACTATCAACTGTTAAATTGGCATCCAAGCCCTTCAACTTGCGGATAGATTCAATTCGCCATACCAATACGTGGGAAATAAGCTCTGCTACACTGTGTAATTCGGGTAAAGGCCTTTCAAAAGCTTTATCCGCTCCGACACCTCCTAATTTCCGTTTAAAATTTTCATCGAGCCAGTTTTCCTTTTCTTGTATATCCAGTAGCTGTGAAATGATATTTTGAATGAGCTTATCGTTCGTTGCACCATTTTTCATTTGTGACGGATGATTTTCCATAACCGTATAGTGTTATTATTTTGTTCATACGATTGCTGGTTCAATCGACATGTGATGTGAGTAATTTGTTTCAGTCCAAGGGTCGTAAAGATAGCAAACTCCTCATTATACCGAAATTTAATGCCTTACACCTAGCTTACGCAAAACTTACATCATTTGGGACGACGATCAGTTAGTGCCAGAAATAGCCCGCTAATCCCGATGACAAGGTAACTTATCACTAATGGCGAAACGCTATTATGCATCAGGTTGCTTAGTATTGAACCCAGCGTTGCACCAATCGAAAAGAAAATTGTACCATAGACTGAAGACGCTATCCCAGCCACGTTACCCAACGGCTCCAGTGCAAGAGCACTGCTGTTGGGTTCAACGGCGAGGTTAATTGACATCATCAGCGTGACAGCAGTGAAGAACAGAAGCATAGGAGGTGGATTCCCAAAACTTACGGTAAGTATCGCTAAAGCGGCAGCGACAAGCGTATAGATAAAAAGTAAGGATTTCAGGGCTCGCCTTGCTCCATACTTTGCAGATACATATGAATTGGCAAAGGTTGATAAGGCCATGAGCAGACCCATGCCTCCAAAGACCCATGGAAACAACGCGGGCTTACCATAAAGTCCGCCAATAATATGTTCCGAGCTGGCCACATAAGAACTGAGTGCTGTAAAAAGAAGCGTGGTGATGGCTGTATACCTAAGAAAGGTCCGGTTGCGCAGAACATGTCTTAGCGATTTACGAATACTGGAGAAATTTAGGGATATTCTTTTATGCTTTGGCAATGATTCCTCAAGGCGTGATGACCACACAAATACAATTAATGCAAACAAAGGTGGTGTTAAGAACACCATCTTCCATGAGAAAAGACGCAAAATAGCTGCCCCTAAAAAAGGAGCAACTACGGGTGTAAATAGAAAAATGGTGAAAATAAGAGACATGATTCTGGCCATTTTGTTACCAACAAAACGATCCCGTACACCTGCAACCGTGGTCATAAAAACTGCGGATGCACCTACACCGGCTATAAAGCGCGCAACTAACATCAGCGAAAGACTGGGAGCGAAAGCGGCGACGATTCCACCTATGATATAGAGCGGGAAACCGATGCGTAGAATGGGTAATCGTCCAAACCGATCGGAAAGCGTTCCGAAAATAATCTGTGCTACCTGGCCAAGAAAAAAGAATGAGATGATTTTTGCGGTTTCTGTTGAATGCGGATCGAGATTAAAATCCATTCGCAGTTCAGCAAATGCTGGAAGCATGATGTCAATTCCCAACGCCGTCAGCGTCATGGATGAAGCCGACAACGCTATAAACTCACCTTGTTTCATTTTCATAAGAATCCCGAGTTTGAACAGATCATCTGATAATTCGTCGAGCCTTCCGTAGCATCGGATGTACAACAGGCGAACAGCCGGATTGAATCTCGCCAATTACCTCGAATCCGTGACGCTCGTATAATGAAATATTCCTGGGGTTTGAAGATTCAAGATACGCAATTAATCCGTCCTGGTCAACGGCTTTGAGCGCCTCAGCCATCAATGCTGAGCCTACACCCGTACCTTGATATGCTGGGTCGACACCTATCATTGGCAAATACCAATGCGGTTCGGTAGGGTGAAATTTTTCCATTTGCTCAAAAATTGCCGGCAAATTTTCCTTTACATCGTCACCGACGTTTTCATCAAACAGCCTCTTCAGCGATTCCTCATCAGATCCGGCACCGGGCGGCAACCACAGAGCAGCGCCTGCGAAACCAGAGGCAATATAGGCTGTCCCGCCCTGGAATGCGCTTCCGCCGAAAGCCTTCGCGATCGAAGGAAAGGTTGCCAAATAGACTACTGGGTCCGGTAGAGACCAGCGGACCATTGGATCAGTACTGAATGCCAATGTTAATGCATCGATGGCTCCACGTTCATCCGAGGTTTGAGCGATTTTTATAATTGTGTCCCGTCGTCCATTCATTTAACAAAAATAGAGGCTATTCCGTACTTTGAAGGGGTGTCTACTGGACTTTCTGGCGGGGTATTCTGGACATGACCCGCGTACCTGGCGCCGGTGTTAATACAGCACGTTTAGCGCGCCTTTAAAATCTTTGCCCACTGAAGTGGTGATGTGATAATAATAGGCCCCAACCGGTACTAACCTGCCTTTGTATAGACCGTCCCAAGGGACGCTATAGCCGTGAGACTGGAATATAAGCTGTCCATTACGATCAAAAACCGTTACCACGGCGGCCATGTCTTCCAAACCACCGATTATCCACGTGTCGTTGAAACCATCCCCGTTGGGGGAAAAAGTATTTGGAATGAGGATATCCTTGCAGTAAGGCTTTACCTCAAATGTCGTCGTGGCTATGCAGCCCTTCTCGTCCTGCACTTCCAGTGAATACATACCTGGGGCAGAAACGTCAAAATAACGACCGCTACTGGCTCCTCCATTCCAACGATAAGCCAAATAACCGGCTGGCGCTTCCAGACGGATTACTTCGTTCGCGGCACCACAGAGAACGGTATCTCTTATCTGTGGTACCGATATGGGATCGTAAACATGCAGTTCGAAGGCCGCGGTATCAGAACAACCTGCTGCGTTCGTCAACACAAGCGTGTACACACCGGGATTGCTTACCAGGATGCTTCGGGTGGTCTCCCCTGTTGACCACTGGTAGGTGTAGGTTTCGTTGGCCTCATGATCAGCCGTGAGGGTTGTTGATGTTCCATAGCATAATGGCTCGTCGTTGGCCGCCTGGATTTGCGCATCGGCAAGGCCACGAAGCGGACGGTCAATTCGTCGGACATGACCGAGCAGGAGCCGATCGCGATTTCAACGGTGTATGCTCCGGGCTGGCTCACTACTAATATCGGATCAGACTCACGGGGTAAAAGTACCCCATCCCGATACCAGCGCTTGATCGTCTCCGGGGCATAGCCGGTTACCGTAATCGTCCCCGGCTCCCCTTCGCACATGAGAATGTCTCTATCGGACGAAATCGGCTTTTCCAAATGGTGCAAACGGACCGTTACCGAGTCTGAGAAAACAAAGTTGTCGCCGCATGCGCTGACTCCTACGGCATACGTTCCGGCCTCCGTTGCAGAAAAAGCGGGGCTGGTTTCGCCTGTCAATGCCTCTCCGTTTTGAAACCATTGATAGGAGTAGTTTGACTGAGCGTTTTTTACTTCCATCGGAAACGTATCACCTTCGCAAATATGCACCGTATCCGGATAGTCGAACGTAAACTTCGGTGCGTCTGTCATTTCAACCGTGACTTCTTTAGAATAGATTTCGATGTTTTCGCAGCCAAACCACATGACGGCGCGATATGTGCCGGATTCGGAAAAGTAAACAGCATTGCTATCAGCGCCGATAATATCTTGTCCGTTACGCTGCCATTGGATGGAATTATTTACACCTATCGAAAAGGGAAGCCTGAGCAGATGATCATCGCCGCCGCAGGTTATCAAAGTGTCACTATCTAAGTAATTGTCGTTATAATATAGGGTGTTACCCAACTGTTCGTACGATGCGGGGGCAATCGAATAATCCAATTTGAATAGGCCATCGGCTGTTGCAACGTACATGCGCTGTTCGCAAAATGAAAATGGATAATAGACAGACCAGCCATTTATTTCAACCGGCACACCATCGCTCATCGATTCCATATCATTGATGGCGACCTCGCCTAACACAGTTGCTCGGCTATACGCTGTGCTGAAATACTGCTTTTGGCTTTCGTTGGATACAAATAATCCTGTTGAAGTACCCACGAGTATATAGGTCAAATAATCTTCAGTTGCCGCGCCAAGCAAATGTAATTCGCCGATGCTTGAGACTTCTTTGTCATCGAAAAAATGAATTGGCTCCGACGGTTGGTGACAATTTGGTGCATTAGCTAGGTAATTCAATCCTGTTCTTCCTGCCCAATATTTAACGAAATTATAATCAAACATATCCTTCACGCGTGAAGAAGTGTAAACCGCGCGTATGGAATCGGGCGTGTGCGCAAAGACATCAATGGGTGTATTCCATAGCAAGGATCCCCCTTGATGACCGGCTACCAAATCAATGTTACTCACATCGGCGCCATAACAAGCCCCGCCACCTACACCATCTCCGTAGAAAATGGAAAGAGCAAATCCCTTCCTGTCATTCTGATGAAATGACACTTTCTTATTATATAGAAATGACTCGGACGGATGCTTGTTAAAATATTCGAAGTCCATTGATCGATAGACGTATAGATTGGTAACCAATGAAATTTTTCCTACATCATTGTAATCGGAAATATAATTATATTGATGATAATATTGTTTTTTGATAACTACTGAGGTGATTATGGATTCCGATAATCCTTGATTAGGTCCTATCTGCCTAATATCTCCATTGGCAAACAGGTAGGCGTAATCGCCTTTTGTGCCCAGCAACAATGTATCGGCCATATGTGAGCTGATATCGGTAAACGATTTTGTTGAATAGGTGGCAAATTGCGCGGTGAAATCCTCCACCACATTATTTGGCGATATCCGTGCAAGGAAATTACCTTCACCAAGCACCCAGACCCAGCCATCGTTGGTAGTCTCTACTTTCCGGATTTCCTTACCCGCAAAGAAATGCTCGTCAATGTGCAGGCTAAGTTGCGCGACCACGGGATGACACCCGAATACGAGGGGAAGTATAAGCCATATGATAGAAAGCTGCTTCATCCTTTTTTGCCTAAAACATCACCTGCGGGCAATATACCTTATACCGATTGTTGAGCAGGAAACCCAGCACCACTTCGTGGCTGCCGTAGGCCAATGTGCGCACCGGTCCGGTACTGAAATCGTAGGAATAACTGAGGTTCAACAACGCACTGATATTGACACCGGCCATCACTGAAAAGGACTCGTGGTTGCGGTAGCCGCCGCCCACCCAAAGGCGATCGCGAAAAGCCAACTTTACATTATAGTCGCCCACAAACGGCATCCGTGCTAGTTGTTTGAACAACACCGAGGGCACAACTGCCATATCACTACCCAGGTGTAGTTTGTACCCGGCCGTAAGAAAAAATTGCTGATACCCACCAAGGCGCTGGGCGTTGTCCGAAAATGCCAATGGGTTACCGAGCAACTGCTGTGCGGAAACGCCTGCAAAAAAGCGTGCACCATACAGCCAGAGCCCTAACCCCAGCTCCGGAGCTATGCGACTGTCAGCATAACCGGCTAGCACGGGGTCGTTCGGTGTACTGATACCGGCCATATCCAACCGTACTTGCGAGAAGCCCGCATTTACACCGGCCGAAAGATTCATCGTCTCGGTTATACGCAAGTGGTAGGCATAAGCTACCAGTGCATCGGTACGGACAAACTGTGCCGCACGGTCATGCTGCAGAATAATACCTGCACCATGGTGTGGTTCTGAAGCACGGTACCTGTGGCTGTACCCGCGGCTGTACGGATTGTATCCTCCTTCCCCAAAGGAGGTGACACCATCCTGAATATGCCGGGCGCCGATAGGCAGATGTGCGGACAGGTATGCCGTCTGCGGAGCTCCCTCCAGACCGTGCCATTGACTCCGTCCTCCTAGCTTTACATCAACATAGCGTTCGATGCCTGCCACGGCAGGATTCATCAAAAATCCATTGAAGATGTACTGTGTATATTGTGGGCGTTGCTGTGCACAAAGTATGGATGCCATACTAAGAAAAAGGAAGAACATACCGGTTGATCTCGCGTACATATCGTTTCCCCGAGCGGTTAATCTGTAAGAATCTTTATGCTCCTTTTCTATTAGGTCTTTTAGTTTATAAAAGTCGTTATGAGGTGCAAGATAAAACATCGATTTGAGATTTGCAAGCTGTTTACATCGCAAAAGCAGATAGATGGAATAGTAGGGATTTCGTCAGCCTCATTCAAATGGGAAAGTTTTTTTATAATCTAATTGTTTTAATTAGTTGTAATACCCATCTTTACGCTATACAGAACAGAACTAGGTATAAAATGAAGAATAAACCAATATCCTTGATGAAACAGCGTGCTTTGTTGATGATTATTACCCTCGCTTTTTCCTTTACTACCCACGCGCAGAAACCCGATTCGGATTCCGGATGGATTGATCTTTTTGATGGCACCAGCACCGAGGGCTGGCGCGGGTATAATGCAGAGGTGCTACCACCGGGGTGGACTATCAAAGACAGCACACTGACGTTTGATACCGAACTTGGCTTGGAACAGGATTACAAAGGAGGAAAAGACATCCTTTATGGTGCTCAAGAGTTCGATAATTTTGAACTATACCTGGAATGGAAACTTCCCGAAGGAGGAAACAGCGGCATTTTTTACCATGTAAAGGAAGGATATCGGGCTCCATCTGGCGTGGCACCTGAATACCAGCTCATTGATGATGAAAACTATGCCCGTATACATGACCTTACCGCTTACAATACCAGTTTGGGTTATACGGAAAAACCGGAAGAGCTGAAACCCTTGCAGCAAACCGGTGCCGATTACGCCATGCATCCTCCCGATCCCAACAAGACGTTACATCCGGCAGGCGAATGGAACAGCTCCAAAATTGTTTTTACTCCGGAACGCGTGGAGCACTGGCTGAATGGAAAGCTGATTTTATCTTTTGTTCCCTGGGATGAAGCGTGGTACGAAAAGAAGAACTCGGACAAGTGGAAAAGTAGTCCAGATTATGGTAAATTCAAAAGTGGATACATTGCCCTGCAGGATCATGCGAGCCCGATCTGGTTCCGTAACATTAAGATTAAAAAATTATAATTGCGTAACCAAGGAATTTTTCTATTTGTTTGGACTGTAATATGTTTGCTTGCTATATAATTTTCAGGTAAAATATGCCGTTCTTTCAACTCGCCATAAGACAAGGTTTTTACTTTTTTAGCGTCGACAGCAATTCGTCCAGCTGCTTAAAATCAATGATCATGCCTTCCTTAAAGCCCATCGCTATCTCTTTTTCGAGGTCAGCAAGCGTATCGTAGGTCAGCAGCATATCTACCCGTACTTTATTTTCTTTGAGGGTAAAGGTATTCTCCCATACGTTTTGCGGAAACGCCGGATTTATCGTTCCGTTTTCGTCACTGAATCCGCCTTTTGAGGCAAATGATTTTTCTTTTACAATAGAAAGAAAGTTGGATTTGCTCCAATGTTTTTCCCCTTCGGGACTGACCATTGCGTAGAGCCAAAAGCCACCTTCCCGAAAGTCCATTGCTTTCGTTTCGGCTCTCCAAGGCTGCGGCCCCCACCATTGGTCCAACAGTTCGGGGTTTGTCCAGGCGTCCCAAACCAATTCAAGGTTTGCGTCGAATTCACGTGTGATGTGAATGGTTTTGTTTTCTTTGTTGACGGTGAAGTCAAATAACAATGTCGGGTTCATTTTATTTATTTTTTAGGGTTAATAAAAATTTGTCTAAATTTCTGAGATGTGATGAAAAGCCCTTTTTGTGACTATCTGTAGCCATTTTTCCGAACATTTCAGGGCTCCTGTATTTCTCTGTAATCGTTACGAGTGTTTTGCCATCTGCTTCGCTGAAAATTAAAGTACATTCGGTACACGCAAAATCCGGACTAACGCTTCCGTTTTCATCACTGAATGCCCTCAATTCTATAATGCTTTTTTGAGGTTCAATTTTTTTGTAGTCATACCGGCTCCAATGCTTTCCCCCTTCAGGGCTTACGATTGCATAATGCCAAAAGCCACCTTCGTGAAAATCCATCGTTTTTGTTTCTGTCCTGTACGGGTTTGGAGCACACCATTGGTCAAGCAGTTCGGCCGTTGTCCAAGCTTGCCAAACCATTCCAAGGCTGGCATCAAATTCACGTTTTATGTGAATGGCTTTATTTTCCTTATCTACGGAAAAATCAAACAAGAGATTATTATTCATGACTTCTGTTTTTTAATCGTTGATAATAAGTCGTCTAATTGATTAAATCTCGTTTCCCAGATTTTGCGGAATTGATCTAACCAGCTATCTATTTCTTTCATTTTGTCAATTTCAAGTTGGTAATAGATTTCTCTGCCTTTGTGTTCCTGTCTTATCAGTTCACATTCGGTCAAAATACGTAGATGTTTAGATACCGCTTGTCGGGTTGTATCAAAGTGTTCGGCAATGGCGTTTGGTGTCATTGCCTGTAATGCAATTAAGGCGATAATTCCTCGCCTTGTTGGGTCTGCAATTGCCTGAAAAACATCTCGTCTCATGTTTGTTGCCTTTATTTACGAAACCAATCAGTTGCAAATATACGTGCAACCTTTCGGTTTCACAAATTTTTATCGCTTTTTTTTTGGCATCAAACGTATCACACCTTGAGACGTGCGATACCTTCATCCGGATACGAACTTGCTTCTATTCGTCCCGCAGACTGTCTACCGGATTGGCCAACGCCGCTTTGATGGCTTGGAAGCTGACCGTCACGATGGTGATCAAAAGTGCCAGTACAGCTGCCAGTACAAAAACCACCCAGCTGATGGCAATTCGGTAATCGTAATTTGCAAGCCATAGGGTAAGATAATACCAGGCGATCGGTATAGCGATGATGCAGGAAATCGTCACCAATAGCATAAATTCTTTTGATAACAGCCGCCACAGGTTGGCCACACTGGCCCCAAGCACTTTACGGATACCAATTTCCTTGGTACGTTGCTCAGCCACGAAACTCGCCATACCGAATAGCCCCAGACAGGAAATAAAGACAGCGAGTACAGCGAAATAAGAAGCCAGTTTACCGATACGTTCTTCGGCCATGAATTTATCGCCAAAAGCCTCGTCGATAAAAGTGTAATCAAACGGCACATCGGAAATGTACTTTTTCCAAGTTTTTTCGATTATGCCGATGGATTGGGCTGTGCTTTGCTTTGGATTCAATTTTAAAACCAGGTTTGCCATATCACTCATGGGCGCTATGCGGTACAGTGTGGGGCGCACAGGGAAGAAAGGCGACTCTTGTAAGATGTCTTTCACCACAGCGATAATGGTGAAAGGCTCGCCTTCCCATATCAACGTTTTGCCCACAGGCTCTTCAAAGCCGATAAACTTAGCAGCCGATTCATTGATGATAAACGCGGCGGAATCTGTAGCAAACTCCTTTGAAAAATCCCGGCCCGCTTTGATCTCCCATTGTACAGTCTTACCGAAATCATAGGACACGGCGTTAGTCGGAAAATCTACGCCCAGGCTGGGGTCTTTGCCTTCCCATTCGAATCCCCCGTTGGTATTCCATACGCTGGTCAACGGACTCACGCATGCTGCCAATTCCTCAACAGCACCTGCGTTTTTCAGTTCGGTTCTGATCACCTCAAAATGATCTTTGATTTCATCCTGGAGATTGAGGTTTACCAACCCTTGTTTAGTATAGCCTACCGGCCGGTTTTTTGCGTGCTGGATCTGCTGGTAGACAATGATCGTTCCGATAATCAGCATGACGGAAACGGTGAATTGCAGAACCACCAAGACTTGACGCGGAACACTCGCAAACCGGCCTACACGAAAGGTTCCTTTCAATACTTTCAACGGTTTGAAAGCGGACAGATAAAGAGCCGGATAGCTTCCGGCCAGCAACCCTGTAATGAAAATAAAGACGAGATTGAGCGTCCAGAATAAGGGATTTTGCCACGGAATACCTATTTTTTTACCTGCCACTTCATTAAATAAGGGTAATAGCCCGATGACCAATAGCAGCGAAAATATAAAGGCTAGCAATACAATTAAATAAGATTCGGCAAAGAACCTGCTGATCAATTGCCAACGATGGGAGCCTACCGTTTTGTGAATGCCCACTTCCTTGGCCCGCTTTTCACTCCGGGCGGTGGCCAGGTTCATGAAATTGATGCAGGCCAGTAGCAACACGAATAGGCCTATAATACCAAACAACCAGACATAGCGGATATTCCCACCCGTGTTTTGCCCATTCTTAAATTCGCTGTAGAGATTCCACTTACTCATGGGGTGCAGGAAAACCTGCCATTGGTATCTTTTCTCACCTTCGCTAACGTTGTTTAGTTTCGTGTCTTTGATTTTAGCGGAAACAGTTTCGAAATCCGCACGATCGGCGATTTGCACGAAGGTTTGGGAAAAATTACTTCCCCAGGGGTTTTGCATTTCTTTGGCCCAGGGATTCTGGATGAGCCAAAGCTCCCAGGGTGCGATGAGTTTCAAATTCCTGAATGAGGCATTGTTTGGCAGGTCTTCATAGACGCCCGTCACCTTTACCTGATAATTCCTGTCGAATGTGATGGTCTTATGCATGGGATCTTCATCGCCAAACAGGGCTTCCGCAGTGGAGGCCGACAACAGGATGGAATACGGATCTTTCAATCCATCGCGTGTTCCTTTCAGCATATCGAGCGTAAGCATTTCGGGGGCATCTGCTTCGAAAAATATCCCCTCTTTGAAGAAATGCTTATCACCGACTGACAGCATATGGCCACCCGGCCAAGATGCTTGCACTACGTATTTGAAATCGCTCCCGTACTTCGTCCGCAGCTCGGGTCCCATCAATCCCGGATTGGAAGTTTGGCTTTGGAGTCGGCCGTTAAAGTTGACATGCTGCATTACCTGAGCGATGTGGTCGTAGTTTTTATGGTATCTATCAAATGTGAGCTCATCGTATACCCATAGGCCGATCAGCATGGCCACAGCCATGCCCACGGCAAGGCCCCCGATATTGATGGCGCTGTAACCCTTGCTCTTAGCCAGGTTGCGCCAGGCGATTTTGAAATAGTTCTTTAACATCCCTTCGTGCTTAGTGGCTGAATGCCCTTTGTAAGCATCAACAAATCTGCCATCGTAAAAAAGCATGTTAGAAATAAGAAATCAACGATTTAGATTTTTATTAGTGTTCGTAACCGGACAATAGGTGTCCGAATACGGACAGGACATGGCGTTAAGGCTTACCATTATTAACCCAAAACTGGAAAAGTTCCGGGATTTGTATAAGGACAAATTAAAACAAGAATAAAAGGTCTTAGATTGGGATAGCAGATTTAATAAGGGCTGCCACAATGGATTACCGCTGTGCCAGCCCCTCTAATCAAAAATGGATTTAACGTCAGCCAATGACAATGGGATTTCGGTTAGCTTGTATTCCGGGATGTTTTCTAAGTCTTCTGACTGAGAAACGAGATGGGATAAAAGTAGATTTGCTTCTAACTGATAAAATTGTGTTTGAAATGGTAGGTTGTTTTTTTTGTGCGCTTTGTTCTAAAATCTCGTCGATCATGTTAAAGTTAAAATGAAGTTAATATATAGTATCTAATAACTGATGCAAATATACGCTTTATTACTACATCATTTGTATGCTTAGTGTAAAAATTACACACTTAAATAACTATTGATATATATTTGTATTACAGCATTTTAATAATCCGATTTTGAAATCCAAGAAACCTGATATATTAACCTGAAATGAAAGCATGTGGTTTACCCTGACCGAAGGAACCCGTCAGTTAATTTTGCTTTGAAAATGAGGCTATCGGAAAATTACTGATAGGATGGCACAGTTGAAGCCGCAGGCTATAAGAGCCTTAACGTCCACATCGAGCCGATAGATCGCATGCGATAACCGCTCAATTGTTAAAATCCAAGTAGGTACTTTAACGTTTCACCCTGTTGTCGCTCCCGACTGATGGTAGCGCTGTTATCGCCTAACTGAAAGCCGTAATAGCCAAATTGGGCGTGATTACCTCCTTCTATCCGAACGAATTCAGTAGTGGTAGGCAGCTTACCCCTATTCGCTAAGATATTCGCCTCATTGGCCACTCCGTCATGAGATCCGTAGATCTTCAGGACAGGTAAAGTACGGCCAGCCAGTGAAATGTCGCGCGGATGGGTGGTGCCGATCAGCACCAACTTATCGATCAGATCGGGATGTTCGTAAACGAACCGAGCGGCCATCTTTGCTCCCTGCGAATGCCCTGCAAGAATATATTTCTTAGTTGTATCGGTCAATAGGTTTAATTTTATCAGCTTATTATAGCCATACATTGCCATTCGCCCCGGCATCTGGATCAAGTACACCTGTACACCGCTGTCGGCAATGTCCATTTTTTCTTCATCCTCTTGAGTTCGTCGTTAGTCTGTCTATTAGTTCGCCCAATAGGGTATTTATTACATGATGACTGCCCTTTTCCATTGAGAGACAATTTTTATAGCCTAATGATGAAGATGTCATGTCATTCGACGGTTTCGTATGCAATTTCCAATAGCCACAAAGATTGGCTCTTCAGGATTGGGAGTACCGTGCCCCTCTAATGGGAAGTACCAATAAAATTGAGCAAATACCAACGCAGATAAAAAATATCTGCCGCTAGCCTAATTTTCCAATTTCCTGCATTATAGGTACCAAGGGTTTATCTTTTTGAGCCTAGTAAATTAATGGATACATGAGGATCCCGGAGGCCAAACACCTCCAGGACCCGATACGCTAATCCCAGTTTCAATACCCTGGATTTTGTACCATACTCGGATTGGCATTCAGCTCATCGATAGGAATCGGTTGTGCATAATCCGAATCATCGGCCCATTCGATAGCACCCCCGCGAATCTTTTCATAGTAAGCCGCCTCGCTCGCCCCTATCTTCCAGCGACATACATCGAACCACCAGTTAAACTCACCGAAAAACTCCGCCCATCTTTCGTACTTCAACGGATCATTCCGTAAGACAGGATCCGATGCCATCGTGCGGTCAGTCAGGCTTTTGTAATCGAACGGCGAAGGCTCATCAACCGCAAAGCCATATGCACGTCGTTTTACCTTATTGATATATTCCAAAGCATCGGCGTTATTTCCTGTACGAATGAGTGTTTCCGCATAAAGCAAGTAAATATCGGCGAGTCTCAGCCACAGGATGTTGCTGCCATTTGCCCTATTTATTTCCAGCTCAGTACCATTTAGATTGATGTATTTCCGGAAACTCCATGCCTCCATATTAATTTCATTAATATCAAGATAGTGAGAGATGGGATATTTTGTGCCGTTAACCACCATGGAATCAACATAAGGCTGTAAACAAGCCACCCAAAGCCGTGGGTCCACTGTCTTGTCCGACTTCGCTTTCTTTGAGGCGGCAACATAGTGAGGATCTACATTTGAAACATTAGCGACTGTCGTCCCCGGAGGGAAATAGTGTCCGAGATCAAAACCAAAGCGGGTGATATTTTTTGCGTGCGGGAAGACGTTGCACCAAGCAGATGCACTTGCCGTCCCAGTTGTCGGGCTCACATAGGACGGTGAAATCATCGTCCCGATATGGGATCCCATCGAACGGTCATCGGCACCAGGATAAGTTATATCCACATTGAGGTTCAATTCATACAACGATTCAGAATTGAATTCATGCTCGCCATTAAACATCGTGCTATATACGTCGAACGGCACCAACGCCTTGTTACTTTGGGAAATTACCTCGTTCAACAGTACTTTTGCAGACTCCCAATCCTGTACAAAAACGTATACCTTAGCTAAGAAACCTTTCGCCGACCACTCATCCGCCTTGTGTTTATCGGGCAGCGATGTCCATGATTTACCGTCAAGCAGTTCCGCTGCAGTCACCAGATCACTGATAATGAAATCCCACGTTTCCTTTACCGTTGCCCGCGATATTTGAGTTTCACTGAGACTATTTGCTGCTTCCGTGACTATTGGCATACCCATCTTTTCTCCGCCTACTCCATCTACAATAAATGTCTCCGCCCAGAAAGCAGTGAGGTAAAAATAATACCAAGCACGTAAAAAAAACGCCTGCCCACGGATGAGGTCGATTTCGGCTAACGCGACCTCACTGGCATTCTCTCGGACACGAGTTACTCCGGCAAGTAGGGTGTTGGCACGTTGCACTCCACGCCACAAATCAGGCCATATCTGCCTCAGAAATGCATCGTTAGGCAGCGTATTGTTCTGTCCCATCTGAATCCAGTTCGGCGACCCTTGCCAACTTAAATCGCAGGTATGATCCAGCACATAGGTACTGTAGGGCCCGATTGCTCGTCCAAAAATCCCTCCCGCGTGCTGCGTGGCATATACGCCGGCTAACAGCTGCTCCAGGTCGTCTACCGTGTTCGGATAATTTGCGGTTGAAATGGCTGTCGCATTGTCTATTTCGACGAAATCAGGACTACAAGAACAAACGAATGCGGACAAAAAAATCAATATGTATTTTGGTAATTTCATGTTTTATCTTTTTAGAAGTTCAAATTCACGCCGGCCGAGAACAGACGGGTGCGCGGATACGAATTAATTGCATCAATTCCCCGGGCAGTTGTCCCATTCCTTCCAAGCACCTCAGGGTCAAGCCCGCTATAGTTTGTCAGCGTAAAAAGGTTCTGTGCCTGCACGTATATTTTCAGATTGGAAATCCGCAACGCCTTCGTGAGTGCGTCATTGAATGTATAGCCAACCTCCAGATTCCGAAGTTTTAGAAACGATCCATCTTCCACAAAATAACTGGAGACCCGACCGTAATTCGAGTTGGGATCGCGCGAAAACGAACCGTTTTCATTCGTCACTCCCACCCTTGGCTGATCCGTAAGACCATTTCCATTGAAAAACGAGGCATTGAAGATATCCTTGGTCGTATTATAATCTCCATACATGTATTCCGTAACGTGCTTATTTCCGTTATAAACGTCTACGCCTGCCACACCCTGTAATAGTGCAACCAGTTCCAAGCCGCGCCAGCCTAGATTTAGCGTAACTCCGTAGATCATCTTCGGCCATGGATTGCCGATAAATGTCTTATCAGCCGTCGTGATTCGCCCATCTCCGTTGATATCCTTGTACCTGAGGTCGCCAGCCGCCGTGCCAGCATTTTGGTAGAAAAGACTTTGGTTTCCGGTGGCCTGCCGGGCTTGCTCATTAAGCGAAGTGACTTCTTCGTTGTTCTGAAAAACACCTTCGACCTGATAGCCGTAAAATTGGCTCATGGGATAGCCCACTTCGGTACGTCCGGCGTTTCCATCAAGGTCTGCGCTAGCGGAGCCGTCACTGATAGGGTTATTGTTTGTGCCGTCAAGCTGCTTCACCAGATTCCGGTTGAACGATGCATTTGCGGCAACGGCGTAGCTGACCTCTCCCGCTTTACCTTGATAATCCACAGCGAGTTCTACACCTTTGTTGCTCATCTGCCCGATATTGGTAAACACGGAGGTATTCCCGAAACCTGCGGATTGGGCTACAGGCACACGGTATATCATTCCCTGTGTCTGCCGGCTGTACCAATCTACCGTAAAATTTAAGGAGTTTTTGAGTAGCCCTATGTCCAGCCCGATATCGGTTTGGAGCACGGTCTCCCATCGGATGTGTTGATTGGCAAGTTGTGCGGTTAACGCATAGCCTTTAAATCGCGAGCCATCTGCCAACCCCATACTATTCGTGCCGCCCGCGCCCCCATAAGATACTTGATACGTGTATTGCGGGATATTACTGGTGCTGCCTAATTTTCCATAACTGGCCCGGAACTTCAGATTACTGATGTGTGGGATATTGTCTTTAATGAATTGTTCTTCACTCGCCCGCCATCCTATTGACCCTGATGGAAACACACCGAACCGGTTGGCGGGCCCAAAGCGATCAGATCCGTCACGACGGATGTTGAACGATGCCAGATACTTGTCGGCAAATACGTAATTGACACGTCCGAATTGGGAAAGCAAGCGGGTTTGAGGAAACTCCCCTCCACTGGCTACATAGCTACTGGGATTGTTTGATAACGCAAAATTATAAGTCACATAGGGAAACCCTTGCGCCTCAGCGTGCAGCGAGGTGAGATCGGAACGGTAGGCTTCATAACCTGCCATCGCTTTGAAGCTGTGCTGCCCGATCGCTTTATCATAGGTTAGCACGAAATTGGCGGTCAAATTGCGTTGATTATCGTTGTCGCGAATCAGCGCTGCTACATGGTTAACTAAGATTCCGTAGTCATATGCCTCATTAAACCGCCTGTTGCTTATGCTGAAAATCGATAAACCGAACGTGGAGCGGAAGTTCAATCCGGGAAGAATGTTCCAGTCGGCATACACATTGCCCTCCAAGGCATAGGTTTTATTCAGTATGTGATTCAAATATTCTTGACCTACCGGGTTGGGACCTCCGAAAAAGCCACCGGTCTTACCCCATCCACCATAGGGGTTGGAAGCATCACGCAACGGAACTACTGGCGCCGATCGGAACGGATACGTCGTGCTAACCGTGGGATTAGTAGTGGTTGCCCAAGCGTATAACGTCTCGCCCACCTTGAAATTATCCGTTATATTGAAATCCGCATTGGAACGGAGGCCGAACCGTTTAAATGAGTTATCGATGATTGTTCCGTCCTCTTGGAGATAATTCGCGGACAGGTAGTAATTTGTCTTGGTGGTGGCGCCGGAAAGTGACAGCGAGTAACTTTGCTCTGCACCTTTCTTGTACAGCGAGTTGACCCAGTCATGATCTGGCAACGATGCGGGGTCTCCCCAATTGCTTGTAGCCACACCGAAATTGGTTTTTGCAATATAGTAGTCTGGTGTCCGGAGCATTTCGAACAGATTTAAAGATTCGCGTACGCCGTAGTTTGCGCTAAAGTTTATGTCCATCCGGTCGTGTACATCCCCTCGCTTTGTAGTAATCAACACTACACCTCCCGCAGCCTGCGCTCCATATATAGAAGCTGCGCTGGCGTCTTTTAAAATTTCAATGGACGCGATGTCCTGTAAATTAAAATTGCTTCCTGCCGACATTCGTACGCCGTCTACTATGTATAGAGGTGCCATTCCGCCGATGGATCCGACGCCCCTTATTACGATGTCTGAATTCGAGCCCGGAGCGCCGTCATTGCGTGTCACCTGCACGCCTGCTGCACGCCCCTGTAACGCCTCATTAATGCTGCGGACCGGGAGATTCTGTATATCTTTTGATTTTACGGAAACAACCGCGCCGGTCATGTCCGACCGACGTTGCGTACCGTAGCCGACGACGACAACCTCGTCTAAATCACTCACCGTCGCTTTCAATGACACGTTGATGACGGTCCTGCTTCCAATAGCTGATTCGGCTGCTTCAAATCCAATGGCACTATAAGTTAATGCCATTCCATTTTCAGGGATGTCAATTTCGTAAATACCATTGACATCAGTCGTGGAGACTACGTTTGTTCCCTTTACTCGAACCGTTACCCCTTCCAAAGGGTTGGCCTGTTCATCGGTAATCCGACCGGTAATGGTACGTCGTTGGATTTCTTCGGGAATAGGGTCTGACGGTTGGTTAGGTCCGGAAGTGCTGCCGGATCGCGTGATGATAATTGTCTTGTCTTCGATGTACCATTCAAGATTTTTCCGGGCCAAAATGGCCTCCATCGCATCGTCCAGCGTCGCGTTCCGAATGTCAATATTGACGCGCGTTTCAGCAATGTGCTCTCCTAAAAAGAAAAACGAAAAACCTTGCTGCCGTTTCAGCTTATGCATTACCTCTTGCAGCGCAACATTGCGGGCGCTTAAGGTAATTTTTTGTGCCTTGGATTCGGCAACAACTTGCAATACGAATACGGTACTGAGAAAAACCGTCAATTTCATCATGAGAATGAATCGGTAAAATAAGGGATGAAGATCCCCCTTCACGCATTGTGAAAAAGTCATATATTTGTCCTGTTTGGATGGTTAAATAAATTGGTTAAATCCTTCTAGCGATATTAGGTGTTTGCTATCCAAACACTTCCCGGATGGTGTTGTAGCGCCATCCGGATTCTTCGCATCCATAAAAATATTTATAGGTTATCCGGGTGCTGTTTTCATTCTTTCTTTAGTTTAATTGGTTATTTTATTGCGTTTAATTGGTAACAAAGGCTAATAAAGAGTTATGTGTTAATCGTGTCCAATAATAAGTTGATTTCTGCCTCCCTTATGGACAACCTGGAATTCAAGCCCTGCTTTATCCAGGATTTTCAATAACGAGCCCAAGGTCTTGTCTCGTTCAATTTCGCCATAAAACGCGATCTTAGGAACTTGACTGCGATAAACCACCTCAATATCGTACCATCGACTTAGTTGCGCAAATGCAACTTCTGGGGAATCTCCGTTAAAATAGAAATTTCCTTCTTTCCACGCAGAATATTGTCCAACGTTTACCTTTTCGATGCTAACCGATGCCGAATCGACAATTGACTGTTGTCCCGGATGGAGGATTACGGCATCATAACCATCGGGTTGGACGCGTACTTTTCCCGTTATCAGGGTTGTCTGGATAGCGGCGTCGTTTGCATAAGCCGAGACGTTAAACTCAGTACCAACTACCTCGATTAATTGACCCCGGGTAACGAGCCTGAATGGCTTCTCCGAATCTTTGGCTACTGCAAAATATGCTTCTCCTTCAACTTCAACCTGACGATACTTGCCGGTGAATTTGCCGGGGTAGCGCAATGTCGACTCCGCATTAAGCCATACTTCTGTTCCATCATCAAGGACGACCCGATACTGCCCACCACGAGGGGTGGAAATTGTCATTGTATTGCTGGCATCACCGGAGGCGGTGTTTCTTTCTGATAGGACTTCACGACCATCCAGATAGGTGACAGCGTCTCCTACCACGATACCGTTCATCCCTTCATCAAGTTTTATGCTGCGCCCATCGGCAAACGTCAAAGTGGCTCGGTTGCCGCCGGGTTGGATCTCTTCGATGGCAACGGTAGCATCCAACGTTTGTTGCCTATCGTCTACAAGGAAATACACGACGATTGCGGTCAAAACAGCGGCGGCCGCGTAGGGAATCCATCTACGGAGATAATTTACTTTCGACCGGTTATTTAGCCGTGCCCATACCCGCTTTTGTACCCCGGATTCGTCTTCACCTATCACTTTAGGCAACTCACTAGCATATTTTGTATACCACGATTCGATCACTGCACGCTCTTCAGGTGTAGCTGTACCTTTTCGGTATTTATGCAATAGCTTTATACCTCGTACTAAATTAGGATCCTTTTCTTCCATCATTAACTATAAGTAAGCTGAAAGAAGAAAATGTGTAAGATTTTTTTTTCTTTGCTGAAAAATAGCCTTGAATGGACTTTCTTAGATCATTGCAACAAGAAATCGAAGTGTAGAAAAGGATAACCCCAGGCGTCTGAGACGATTGCGTAGAATATGAAGTGCGTTGCTTACCTGTTTTCTGACAGTGTGTTCCGTTACTTTTAGTTGCTCGGCAATTTCCTTGTACGATAGTTCTTCGCGATGGCGGAGTTCAAAGATCGCACGCATCTTACCTGGCAACCGGCTGATTTCTTCTTCGATGATGCGGGCTAACTCCTTGTCTCGCAATAGTTGGTCCGGCATCACTTCTCCCGACTCTTCAAACGCGCCCAATGAACGGAGATGATCTTCACGTACTTTGTGATAAGCCAAGCGGTTGAGTACTTTATTCCGCAGCATGCCATAAAGGAATGCGGATAAGGTACCCACGAGATTCAGGTCACCTACCCTTCCCCATAAGGTAGAAAAAGTATCCTGAAGTATGTCTTCGGCTTCTTCTTCGGAATGAAGCATCCGCAATGCATGACGGTACAAAAGCAGCCAATACCGATCGTAGATTTCTGTCATTGCCCGGGTATCTCCACCTTCTAGCAATCGCAGGAGCTCTGGGTCAGTATAGTGGCTGAAATCTTCCATTGTATATGACTCGAATAAACGCAAACTTAGGAATTCTTTCCTTTTTTGAAAGAATGCGCATAGTGGAAAATTGACGATTTTCATTCTTTGGTCATCTTATGTGCTACATTCAAATAAGAGCGCCTAATGTTATGCGTCAATAAAAATCCGCTTTCGGCAGCATGTGTCAACGAATATTCTTCCAAATCCGATATTTTGCATTAATTTCCCAAAATAATAGTACTTTTATAACAGCTAATCATTATAAAGCACGGGGCTAACTGTATAAACAGGGCAATTATTAATACATCCGCTCGACAGGACACGATGAATCATTCTTCTTTCATATTTTTATTGATGGTTGTCTGCACAGGTTGTTCCGCCCCACTTCCAGACGACGTAGCGGAGGCATACGACACCCTACCGGATAAAGTGGATTATAACATACACGTCAAACCCATATTATCCGATAAGTGCTTTTCTTGCCACGGCCCCGACAAAGCCAATCAGGAGGCAGGACTTCGGTTAGATATTGCGGAAATAGCCTATGCGGAGCTACCCGAAACACCCGGAAAAGTAGCAATAAAACCGGGGAACCTCAACGCAAGTGAGCTGTTTCACCGAATCATGGCGGCCGATCCCGATTACCGGATGCCACCCCGACAGTCTCACCTTACACTCAGCCCGGAAGAGAAAGCAATCTTGGTAAAGTGGATTAAGGATGGCGCCGAATATCAGCCGCACTGGGCATTTGTAAAACCAGAAAAGCCTACCCCGCCTAAAGTGCGCAACAAGGACTGGAGCGCCCATAACGAAATTGACAATTTTATCCTCGACCGCCTGCACCGGGAAGGGTTACAGCCCTCCGCAGAAGCCGATAAAGAAGTTTTATTGCGTCGGCTCAGCCTCGATCTCACCGGGCTGCCGCCGGTATTGGAAGAGATCGAAACGTTTCTGCAGGATCAGTCGCCGGATGCATACGAAAAACAGGTAGACCGGCTGTTACGATCGCCGCATTACGGCGAACGGATGGCAATGGACTGGCTGGATGTCGCCCGCTTTGCCGACTCATACGGCTATACGGTCGACCGCATTCGTGACATGTCGCCCTACCGCGATTGGGTAATCAAGGCCTTTAACCAGAACCTGCCCTATGATCAGTTCGTCCACTGGCAACTGGCGGGTGATATGATGCCCAATGCGACCAAAGACATGATCATTGCAACGGCCTTTAACCGTAATCACCAGCAAAACATGGAAGGCGGGATTATTGAGGAAGAGTTCAAAACGGAGTACGTCATGGACCGCACAAATACACTTGGGGATGCCTTCCTGGGCATTACTGTCAGTTGTGCCCGCTGCCATGACCATAAGTTTGATCCCGTTACCCAAAAAAATTATTTCGAGCTTTACAGCTTCTTTAATAACATCCCCGAGGCCGGACAGATATCCTGGGACAATACGCCTCCCGCGCCGACGCTCTTGCTGCCTACGGAAGAGCAGGAGGCCATATTGCGCTTCATCGATGCACATGTCGCTGAATCTGAAAGACAGGTGAAGCAGGCCATCGCGCATGCCAACACAGACTTCGAGCACTGGTTGGCTTCTGGCACCTACAAAAAACTGAAAGAGATGACCGTGCCAAAGGAAGGTCTTCAAGCCCGGTATACCTTCGACCAGAAAAGCCTTAATGGCGGTGTGCTGAAAATAGAAGCCGGTAACGCAAAAACGCTACCGACATTCGTGAAACGCGGAGCGGGACTTGCGTTAGCGTTTGATGGGGATACCTGGCTGGATTTTAACCAGGTAGGCATCTTCCGTAGGTCGCAGCCATTCAGTGTCGGGATAGACGTGTTTATCCCTTCAGGAATGAAGGAAGGCGTCATCCTACATAAGAGCTATGGAGAGCGGCACTTTAATTTCAAGGGATACCATCTTTACCTCAAAAACGGAAAGATCGAAATGGGCATGGCCCACGCCGCTCCCGGGAATGCAATCATAAAAATCAGCCGCGATACCATTCCCCGCGATAGGTGGGTACAAATGACACTGACCTACGATGGTTCCTCGCGCGCCGCGGGGCTTCGGTTTTTCCTCGACGGCAAAGCGGTCGCGATGGATACCCAAAGGGACAACCTATATAAGGACATTATCTTCACTGGAGGCATGCCCCAATATGGATTGCAGATCGGCGGGTGGGCAAGAGGCCTCGGCCTCAAGGACGGGCTGGCCGACAACATTTCCGTATATGACCGCGCGTTGACCCCTTACGAAGTGACCGTGCTTGCCGGAAAAACTACGTGGAAGCCCATCGCAGATAAAGATCGGAGCCGCCTTACAGATGCAGAAATAAATGTATTGAAAACGTATTACCTCTCCACGGCAGACCCCAACGTGTTGGCAGCCAATAAACAGCTGGAGCACTGGAGAACCCGACAGGCGGACTCTGTCGAAGCATTGAAAGAACTAATGGTGATGCAGGAAATGGACACACCGCAACAGGCTTATGTACTGGACCGTGGCGTTTATGATGCGCCCACCGAAAAGGTATACCCCAATACGCCTGCTTCCATACTTCCTTTTCCCAAAGACCTCCCCAAAAACCGCTATGGTTTGGCCCAATGGCTGACCCACGAAGATAACCCACTCACCGCCCGTGTAGCGGTAAACCGGATGTGGCAAAACCTTTTTGGCACCGGCCTGGTTAAAACGGCAGAAGATTTCGGCAATCAGGGCGAAATGCCCAGCCATAAGGAGTTATTGGACTGGCTGGCGGTGATGTTTCGGGAGTCGGGCTGGGACGTCAAGAAATTAATGAAAACGATGGTCATGTCTGCCACCTACCGGCAGCATTCGTATACGTCGCCCGAACTCAGGGACCGGGATCCGGAAAACCGGCTGCTCGCGCGCGGCCCATCCTACCGGTTACCGGCCGAAATGATCCGCGATAATGCGTTGCTGGCCAGCGGACTACTCAATCACAGCATTGGCGGTAAAAGTGTGAAACCCTATCAGCCACCGGGTCTTTGGGAAATAAACAATACCACCTATGTGCCGGATACGGGAGATGTCCTGTATCGCCGCAGCTTGTACGTAATGATTAAGCGTTCCGTGCCGCATCCGACGTTGAGCACCTTTGATGCCACTTCCCGTAGCTATTGCATTGTCCGGCGGCAGAAAACGAACACCCCGTTACAGGCCTTGGTAATGCTGAATGACCCCACATTTGTGGAGGCTTCCCGCGCAATGGGCGAAGAAATGACAAAAATTGCCGACGCCAGGCAAGCCATCACACAAGCCTACAGGCGCCTCACCAGCAGGCACCCCGCGCGTGAAGAACTAGACTTGTTGATGAACCTACAGGCGGCCGAACGTAGGAAATTTGCCACCGATCCGAATAAATCACAGGGATGGCTAACCCTGGGTCAGCACCGGTCTTCCAAGAAGCTGGACGCCTCCCTCCTAGCGGCAAATACGGTAGTAGCCAGCACGATTTTAAACTCCGATGCAGCATTGACGAAAAGATAAATACGACACAAAACAGTTGAGATTATGTCACACCACCATGACAATGAAAATAATTTCCGCTTGCACACGCCGGCATTTGACAGCCTGAACAAGCGGCTGGACCGCCGTAATTTCTTAACGAAAACCTCCCTCGGCATTGGTGCGCTGGCGCTGGGTTCCTTATTGGGTAAAAACGGGGCCTCAGGCAAGATAGCGTCATCGGCGACGGCTTCCAATGCTGCGATTGATGACGTGATCAGCGCGTTGCCGCATTTTGCACCCAAGGCAAAGCGGGTGATCTACCTGTTCATGAGCGGGGGACCCTCCCAAATCGAAACGTTCGATTACAAGCCGGCGCTTGTTGAACGCTATGGCCAGGATCTACCCGGTTCTGTCCGCCAGGGACAACGTCTTACCGCCATGAGTGCCAACCAGAGCAAATTTCCGATGGTGCCATCGCGCTACAAATTCAACCAGCACGGTAAGAATGGCACCTGGGTAAGTGAGCTGCTACCGCATACCGCTAAGGTGATAGATGAACTCTGCATCATCAAATCCTTGCATACGGAGCACATCAATCACGACCCTGCCATTACTTTTTTCCAAACTGGAAATCAGCTTCCGGGAAGACCGTCGATTGGTTCATGGCTTAGTTATGGCCTTGGTACGGATAATCAAAATTTACCCTCGTTCATTGTGCTGGTATCGAAAAATGCACCCAAAGATCAACCGCTATACACCCGGCTGTGGGGGAATGGCTTTCTTCCGTCTGAGTATCAAGGGGTGGAATTCCGGGCAGGCAAAGACCCGGTCCTTTACTTGAATAATCCGGATGGATACGATGGCACAGACAGGGACGAAATGCTGGACTATCTTACCCGCCTCAACAAGCTGCAAAACAGCGCCTACGGCGATCCTGAAGTAGATGCACGGATTGCCCAATACGAAATGGCCTACCGAATGCAGACATCCGTGCCCGATGTGATGAGCGTGGTTGATGAGCCGGACGAGGTGTTTGACCTCTACGGTCCAGATAGCCGCGACCCCGGCACCTATGCCGCGAATTGCCTTCTTGCGAGGAAGCTATTGGAAAAAGATGTGAAGTTTGTACAACTGTATCACCAAGGGTGGGATCATCACGGCGGGCTGCCCGCCGGTATGGAAAATCAATGCCGCCAGACAGACCAGTCCACGGCGGCGCTGATCACCGACCTCAAACGGCGGGGATTGCTCGAAGACACGCTCGTCATCTGGGGCGGGGAATTTGGCCGTACGGTGTATTCACAGGGACAGCTTACCCCGACCAACTATGGCCGGGACCACCATCCGCGGTGCTTTACCATGTGGATGGCCGGAGCGGGTGTCAAAGCGGGCTTCTCCTATGGAGAAACCGATGAGTTTAGTTACAACATCGTGAAAGATCCCGTACACGTACATGACTTTCAGGCAACGCTGCTGCATTTGATGGGCGTTGACCACGAACGGCTCACGTATAAGTTCCAGGGACGAAGGTTCAGGCTCACGGATACACATGGGAATGTGGTAAAGGATATTCTCACCTGATTTTCCGTTTCATGCTAGATATCCTTACTTTCTTCGGTAGACTGCATCCGGTTGTCGTCCACCTTCCAATCGGATTTTTGCTATTGGCTGTTTCGCTAGACCTGACAGCTTGGAATCCACGTTTCCACTATTTGCGGCAAGCGGTACCTTTCGTACTGTTCCTCGGTTTCCTATCCGCTGTGGCCGCTTGCCTGTTTGGTTATCTCCTGTCTCTGACGGGCGACTATGATACGGTCCTGCTAAACCGCCACAAAGTATCGGGCATTGCATTGGCTGTAGGCGCAGGTGCCCTCCTATGGATCAGAATACGGATGAGCACCTTTTCCCCGCAAATATTTTCGGGCATGCTCATTGCGATGATGGCACTGATCACCTACAGTGGCCATCAGGGCGGCAATCTTACACACGGCAGCGATTACCTCAGCATGCAGGCACTATTTGAGGAAAAACGAGAGAAACCGGTGTCCGTATCCGCGGCCCTGCTGTTTGAGGATGTGGTGCATCCGGTACTTCGGCAAAAATGCGGACAATGCCATGGCCCCGGCAAGATGAAAGGCAAATTCTCGGTCGCCAACCATGCAAAACTCATGGACGGCAGTAAGAACGGCCCTGCAGTGGTACCTGGTAAGCTAGCGGAAAGTGAGCTGTTCCGCCGGATAACGCTCGATCCGGGGCATAAAGAATTCATGCCCACAGATGGCAAAACACCTCTTACAGCAGATGAAATCGGCCTCATCGCCTATTGGATAGAACAGGCGCATGCGGAACCCACCCAATCGATGGAAGCACTTCAGGCAAACGACACGTTGCTCATGCAGGTGGCTCGCGTATTAGGCCTGGATAACAGACCGGCCAAGGTGTCTGCTTCGGATAACGCAAATGAATATGGGCATATTCCTGAAACGTTGGACATTACGCTGGTAGAATCGTTGCGTAACAAAGGGCTGAATGTCCGCCTCAACCTGCAACAACCCGTTGTGCTGGATGTTACCCTACCCGACCACTCCGGATTGAAAGCGGAGGACTTCCGCGAAGAATTGCTGCACGTAGGGCATCATGTTGTTTGGCTGAACCTTTCTGACAACGATTTTAAAGACGAAGACCTCTCCTTCCTCAAAGACTTACCAAACCTTGAAAAGCTTCGGCTGGAAAACAATCCCTTAACGGATGGTATTGCAGACTATCTTCAAAACATGCAATACCTGGAAGCGCTCAACCTCAATGCCACAGCGGTAACAGCAGCGGGGATCAGCAAACTGCGAAAAAACCCAAAGCTGGAACGCATTTATAGCTGGAATCTGAAGGGCCGTGACTAGATTACCAGTTTTCGGGATTCCTTGATTTGTGTCTTTTTTTTCCCGTCCTTAGTACCGCTTTTCTTAAAAAGCAGAATCAGCAGATGATGGCTATGAAGCGGACACGATTAAAATCAGACTGATGAAATCACTTAATATATTAGTTTTCAATATAATCACATTGCTGCTGCTTGCGCAATGTAAAAAACCTTCGGAAACCCTAGATGGACGAGAAGATCGGGTCTGCGGCGGCGCCGGCTATTGCTGGGAAATCAGCGAACCCCGATCTCACCCGTTCATACATTTTGATGTAAATGGTGGTACGGCCCGTTATCACGATACGATTTTCCTGATCGGCGGCAATGGTTCTACGTGGGATCGATCTTCTTATCAATGGGAACTATGGGCAGGCACCGACGTGGATAACATGACCAAACTACCCACACCTACCTTCCAGAAAAATTTCCCCAATTACATTACCCAATCGTGTGGGTCGGCAGGCAACTATTGGTGTGACTGGCAGTTTTACTGGCCCATGGGCTTATACATCGATGAAGAAGGCGTCTTTTATACCATTGCTTACACAGAGTATAATTTCAAAAATGAATGGCGGTCTGAGGCAAAAGAAAGGCGCTTAGGACTAGCCAAATCGTTTGATAAAGGGAAGACGTGGAGCTACTTTGGCGATATCATTACCCAAAATAAACAGGATGCACCACCCGCCAACAAAACCTATAATGGAGCGGGAGATATTTCGTTCTTCATCGCGGACGACGGGTATGCATATATCTACTACAAGACCGGCTTTTACGACAACTCTACGCTGATCAGAGACATCCAAAATATTTCTGTCGCGCGCTCACCGCTTACCGCCAAGCTTAAGCCGGGCTCATGGACTAAGTTTTACGCGGGTGCCTTCCAAGAGCCAGGCATCAATGGAAAAGAAGACTACATTTTCAAGGAAACGGATCTGGTATGCATCACCTACAATACGTATATCGATAAATTTGTGCTGTTCGGTGGTTCGGTAACACATGAGTCTTATATCGCCTTTTGTGATGACATGGAAAAGCAAAATTGGACATCCAAAGACTTCGCCATGGCCGACGAGATACGGATTTGGTATTTCTGGCCATTTGACCCGGCCAGCAAAGACCCATTCAAAACAGGACAACATTTCAGGTTGTATACCACTGGCCCAGTCAATGGAGAGCGAGTGGGGAATTACAAAACGATTTCATTTTACAAAAAATAATAACCCTTACAATCGCTTAACATATTGTTACGAAGCGAGAAATAAATTATTGAATATCAGCTTTTTTATTGAATAAGCATTAGTATTTACGGATTAAAAACAGTACCTTACCAAAAATTAAACATAAGGCCATGGCTAAGGATAAAGGAGCAAAAAAGGATAGCGGAAAAAAAACTGCTGTAAAGAACCTGAAGGAAAAAAGAGCCGATAAAAAACAAAAGCAGGCGGAAAAAAACAGAAAAGATTAGTCTGTCTCTTATATGGCTCAAACTGCCGATTTAAAAATAGCAGTATTGATCGATGCCGATAATGTGTCGAGCTCGACAATTGAGAACATTCTGGATGAAGTGAAACGGTATGGTATCCCTTCCATCAAGCGAATCTATGCGGATTGGACGAAGCCACACGTGACGGGTTGGAAAGAACCCCTGCTCACACATGCCATCACTCCCATACAGCAGTATAGCTATACCAGTGGCAAGAATTCATCGGATTCAGCGCTCATCATTGACGCCATGGATATCCTACACAGCCACCAAGTAGATGGATTTACCATTGTATCAAGCGACAGTGATTTTACCCGATTGGCCATTCGACTACGGGAGTCTGGGAAAATGGTGATTGGCGTCGGAGAAAAAAAAACGCCCAAACCATTCATCGCAGCCTGCGACAAATTTATATACATTGAAATACTGAGCAAAGAAACTGCTGTTTTGCCGGCAGCCAAAGAAAAGACACCTAGCGGAACAACAAACGCAACCACCGATCTGACATTAAAAGAGGCAATTCGCAACGTGAAAACATATGAACCCATCAACGCTGAAACGATTGATCTGCTGAGGACAACCGTTAATGACGTGGCCGATGAGGGTGGATGGGCGCCGCTATCTGCAATAGGCGGGCTAATTAGCAAGCGGAAACCTGATTTTGATCCTCGGATCTACGGATTTTTGAAACTTACACCGTTATTCAAATCGCTGGATAAATACTTTATGGTAGAAGAAAAATCAACGGAAAAAACAAAAATCAAGCACGTCTACATTAAGATCAGAGAACCGCTAAAAACGACGAGAAAAAAGTCAACCAAACAATAATTGCACAAATCCTGAGCAGGCAAACGGAATCGATGGTTACCGTGTCACTCTTCCCACACCATCTTCGCCTTTGGTATATACTGCCACCGGACGAAATCGTAAGGTATCGAAATGAGGTGGTTCAAGCTGAATGGACATGGGCGCGGATGCGCCTGACTCAAAGAAATAGGCCTCGGTGATGCTACCATAATCATTATGGGGAAGCAGCTCACCGCATTCCATATAATTCGCACCAACGGTGTCCGCTACGCGGAAAGCGTATATGCGTATAATACCGCCTTTATTTTGGTCATTGCGTACAAATGCAATTTCTTCGAATCCACCCGTTAAATCAGCAGGGCCACGATGACGTAAGAGATCCTGAATTAACAACGTAATGAAAATAACAATAACTAATCCAATAAGTAACTTACGATACCGTCTAACCATGATTATGCTAAATTACGAAATCCAACGAATACCTCCAATCCAGCAAATACCGTCGTGGGTGCAAAAGGTAGAATTAAGGATTAAAAACACTATCTTACCAAAAATTAAACGTGACATGAGACCCTGCACTGCCCTTAGGTCGTAAACCTGTATAACTATGCTAGCTTGACGACCTTTATCTGTAAATTATGAAAAATACTGCGCCCGATCATATTCACTATACGCTATACGAGCCGCAAGGGACTGCCGTCAAGGCCGCTATCCTACTGCTGCATGGCATGCAGGAACATAGTGGAAGGTACGAAGGCTTTGCAAATTATTTAAAACAGGTGGGATATGCCGTGCTCACATACGATCATATAGGGCATGGACGCACTGCAAAAACGAAAGAACAACTGGGTTTTTTTCGCAAGAACAGACCCGGCAACCGCTTGGTTGACGAGGCCGAACACATGTCGCGCTTCTTAGCGGAGCATTTCCCGGGCGTACAGCTGATCTTGATGGGGCATTCCATGGGATCGTTTGTTGCCCGTGTACTGTTAAAGAAAGCCTCGCAGCTCTTTGACGGTGCAATCCTGATCGGGACAGGCGGACCGAATTCATTAGCTGCCTTGTTTCGTCCGGTACTTTACATGGTCAATCTAATCGCACCAGAAAAACGCAGCAGGCGGCTCAACGAACTCTTTTCAACGGTAAACAACCGAAAATTCAAGCATGAAAAGCCCAATGATGGCGTAAATTGGCTGAGTGCTGACTTAGCAAATAGACAAGCATTCCTGGAAGATGAGCTATGCGGTGTGGATTTCAGCAACAATGCGTTCTTTGGTCTCATTTCTCTCAATGTTGAGGCAACCCGATCAAACTGGGCAGAAAGCGTCCCCAGAAAAATGCCGTTTCTGTTTGTAAGTGGCACAGATGATCCCATAGGTGATTTCGGGAAAGGCGTGAAAAAGACTGTAAAAGCACTACGAAACAGTGAGTTTTATCGGGTCGATTTGAAGCTATACCAAGGTATGCGTCATGAGATACTTAACGAGGGCGATCGACAACTGGTTTTTGATGACATATGCGGCTGGCTGGAGAAAACCATATCCGAAAATACAATCCATTGAAGTGCTACACATTAAAAAATTCTGCCTGGGAATGCTATATTCGCAACCGTAAAATGACACTCGATATCCTATATAAAGATGAGCACCTAATCGCGATTAATAAACCCGCAGGATTGCTGGTACACCGGTCGCCGATTGCGCACGATGCGTCGCTGTTTGCGCTTCAGGTGTTGCGCGACCAGATCGGAAAACGGGTTTATCCAGCACACAGGCTGGACCGGAAAACCAGTGGAATACTCCTTTTTTCGCTCGATAAGGCTATCGACAGCAAGATACAACAGCTGTTTGCCACCCGGCTGATACATAAGGTATACGTAGCGGTACTGCGGGGTTATGCGCCGCAAGAAGGTGAAATCAACTATCCGCTAAAAATGGAAAATGGTGGCATACAGGACGCTTTGACCCGGTTTCAGACGCTAGCAACAGCCGAAATAGCACTCCCCTCCGGCGAGCATCCGACTTCGCGTTACTCCCTTGTGAAAGCCAAACCAGTGACCGGCCGGATGCACCAGTTGAGGCGGCATTTCGCACATATCCTGCACCCTATCATCGGAGACCGCCCCCACGGCTGCAACAAACAGAATAAACTTTGGAAGCAAACGTTTAACATGGATACAATGTTGCTGCATGCAAGTAACCTGCACTTCAAACATCCCATTACGGGACAAGATGTGGTTATTGATGCGCCCCTCCAATCCGAGTTTAAGCGAGCATTATCGATTTTAAATTTGTACCACGGACAACCGTAAGCAGCGGAAATCATCGCTTCCGAAATGAAAAGCTTTTGAATACCGTTTTTTTCGGCTCGTTCTGCTCGTTGCCTATAAAATGAGCCCTGGCCTCCCCTAACCGTGCGGTTTGATTTGTTCCAAATGCGCTATTTCGGTTAAATCAAATGGGGTTTCTTGGTAAACGTAATAATTCAGCCAGTTGTTGAACAGCAGGTTTGCATGGCTGGTCCAACGGACAACAGGTGGGTTTTTCGGATCGTCTCCGGCATAGTAATGCTGAGGCATATCGATGGAAGCTCCTTTTTCCAGATCCCTGATATACTCCTCATGGAGTGTCTTCGGAGCGTATTCTGAATGCCCTGTCAAATAGAACTCCCTGCCTCCCCTTGACGCTATAATTGCCACACCGGCATCTTTCGATTCGGATAACACGGTGACTTCATCTAAGCCCACCAAATCGACATCCATAAGGGTAGTATGACGGCTATGTGGGATATAAAACTCGTCATCAAAACCACGGAATAACGGATGTTGTTTGTCAGGAGCAGTGTGTTTGAAAACACCAAACAGTTTTTTATCCAATGGAACTTTTCTGACGCCATAAAAATGGTACAACGCCGCCTGAGAAGCCCAACAGATATACAATGTGGATGTAACATGCTTTTTGGCCCAATCAAAAATCATTTTGATTTCATCCCAGTAGGTAACCTCCTCAAATTCCAACATTTCTACCGGGGCGCCGGTAATAATCATTCCGTCGTAATAGTTTTCCGCAACCTCCTTAAAGCCTTTATAGAACAATTCCAGATGTTCAAGTGGCGTGTTTTTGGGCGTATGTGTATCCAAACGTAGAAATTCGACTTCAACCTGCAAAGGATTATTAGACAATAACCGGATGAAATCGGTCTCCGTTGAAATTTTCAAAGGCATCAGATTCAGAATAATGACACGCATCGGACGAATATCCTGCGTGTTTGCCCGCAAGTCATTCATCACAAATATATTCTCTTTTTTGAGTTGTGCTATCGCTGGAAGATTGTCTGGTATCTTTACTGGCATGCTATTTTCCCACCCCTTAATTTGCGTACAAAAATAAGCAGAATTTTGGGCAAAAGAAAGGGCTGGACCTTGACGCCCTTACTGGCTATTTTTCTCGAGGGCGGCAATAGCCTGCCCAATGGCGTTTACCTCTTCATCCAACCCGAAAAGCGGAATCCCTGTTTCAGGATCAAGTTTCAGCCATTGGCTTTCGGTGTCCTTTTGTATTTGCAGGTATTCTGTTCCTTCCTTGTAAATGGTATATATCCCCTCCTCCTCCGGAAAAACGGAATAAGTATAATCAAAAATTTCGATATCAAATGGTTCTATCATGTGTCATAATTTTCGTTACTAAGATAGCAAATTGTTAAACAACTCTCACGCTGCTCTTCCCACTCTGCTCCTTACTTACCTTAATCTGTACCGGTATCCGTTCGGTCATTTCCTGCACGTGTGAAATCACCCCTACTTTGCGGCCTTGATTATGCAGGCGCTCCAGTGCATCCATCGCTACGTTAAGTGTATTTGGATCTAACGAGCCGAAGCCTTCATCAATAAACAACGATTCGACATTCATCCGGTTGGTCGATAAAGAGGCGAGTCCAAGTGCCAAAGCCAAGGAGACCAAGAAGGATTCACCCCCGGAAAGGGAATATACCGTACGTACTTCATCGCCCATATCCTGATCCAGCACCTGTAACCCCAAGGTATTTGGTATCCGTTGCAAGCGGTAGCGTTTCGACAGTACTTCCAAATGTACATTGGCGTAACTAAGCAACACATCCAATGTATATTCCTGCGCTATCTGCCGGAATTTCCTGCCATCGGCCGAGCCGATCATTTCGTTCAACTTAGACCAGTTTTCCAGCACGGTTATTTGTGCCTGGATGGTGGTAAGTAAGTCGCCCAATTGCAGGTTATTGGCTTCGTCTTGCTTTAACCGGAACCCGATTTCATTGTGTTTCCAAAGGGATTCGGATCTGTCGGCCTGCTGTTGGTCCAGTTGCTGCTTCAAGGCATCGACGGTTTGATCGGACGGTCGTTTCCTTTCGTGGTGAGCAAGCTGACGCCGGCGCTCCTCCAATATCGATGTGGCTTGAGTAACGGCCCGTTCAATGGCAGAAAGCACCTCCCGCTCTTTGGCGATCCACTCCGAAGGATGCAAAAGTAAGGCTTGCAGCGTGGCCCGATCCAGTGAATGCTGATGCTTGGTCTGGTATTCTTCCAGCCATTGTTCTATTTTTCCGGATAGCTCGTTCGTACGCTTTTCCAGTCGGGCGATCTCCCCTTGCGTTTCTTTGACGATTGCATCCGTTCGTACTTTTTCGGTTTGCAGATGTGCTTGCCGTTGTTTATGGACATTTACTTGCTCTTGTACCTGGACAGCGCGCTGCTTCAACTGCGCTTCGAGGATTTCAACGGCTTCTCCGTTAAAAATGGACCGACGGCTTTCCGTAAGCGCTGTGTAAGCAGCCTGTTTATTGGTAAGTTCTTGTTCGGTTTGAGCAACATCAGTGGCAAGCGCTTGTTCCTCTGATTGCAGACCGGCAAGTGTAGCCCGCAACACATCGAGTATGTTGCGATCACGTTCTAACGCTTCGGCTGTTTGTTTCCATTCGTCGGCAAAAGCATCGATGCTTTCCAGAAAAGCATCGGGCTGGTTCTTCCAGTTGGCAATCCACAGGTCGTCCGGAAAATTGGGCTTCAACGAAGCCAGTATGTCTTCGAGGTTCGCTGTACCGACAGTTTGGACCGATTGGGCGTGAGCACGACGTTCGTTGAGTATTTGACTAGCTCGCTCCAAATCTTTCACCGCATTGACAGCATCCGTATGTTCGGTTTGCAGGTGCTGCCACGTTTGCCGGATCGCTTCGCGCTGGGACTGCAACGTTTGATAGTATTCAAGATGCTGGGCGATAGCCTCCTGCTTGGCTTTCGTCTGGGCAAGCTGCTCGGCTAACCAGCTTTCCCGTTCTTCCTCCGCGATGTCCATGCTGGCGTGGGCAACCGCAAAAGCTTCCCAACCGGCCGTAAGTGACCGGAGTTCGGCTTCGTCTGTTTTCCGATCGTTTTCCAGCATGGTGATCGTTTGGTGCAATAACATGATCGACTGCATCAACTGGCTATGGCGGGTCAATTGTTCACTATAAGCTGCTTCATGGGCTTCATGAGCATTCTTCAACTCATCCAACACATGGTTTAGCCGGGGATTTTCATGGGCATAGGGATGTGTTTCACTGCCACATACGGGGCAGGGCTGCCCTTCTGCCAATTCTGCGCGCAGCGCTTCTACATTTTCGGAGGCGGCAAGCCTGGCTTTCTCCAGCATTGTAGCCGAGGCTTTCCGCCGCTCGGTGACAGCCTGCAGGATTGTGGCTGCCGCTGCAAGCTGTGCTTCTTTATCGGCCAATTCTCTTTGCGTATTTTCGGCTTTTTCCGTTAAGATACGTTCGGCTCGCAACACTTGGCAGAGTTGTCGCCAGTGGGCGGCGCCACTGCGGATATCTTCCACATTGGCACTGACCGCCTTAATTTCTTCACGCAATTGTTCAACAGGAATCGTCGACAGCTCCTTTTGTAGGATTTCCAGCCGGGCTGTTACTCCATTCATCTCCTTGGCGAGACGTTCAGACCGCTGGGCATGTTGTGTATGTTCGACAATCTTCACCTTGATTTCGGCTTCGAATTGAATAGTATTTTCCGTGGCGCTTTCGATCGCTTCCAACTGCTTGCGGGCGTCGCTGAGCTTGGCAGCAATGAGTGTACTATTTTCGGCAACAGACTGGCGGTTGCGGCGCTTTTCCCTCCATTCCTGTAGCCTACTGATTTGCTCAGCCAATGTTTCGGCTTCTCGCTGCTGTTGCATAAGATGCCTATGACTGGTTTTCCATTTTACTTTGCGGGCGTCCAGTTGTTGACGCGCAGCGGCGACTTCGGCCTCTTTGGTCTGCAACTGTGTATCAAGCTTCCTAGCTTCGTCCAGCAGGGGTTTGGCTTCCTCCTGTGCAACGATTTGCGCCTCCAGCTGCCCGGCTGCTTCAGCCACGACTGTTTCGATTTCCGCGGTCTGCTGAGCCAATAGCTGCTGGCGCACCCGGACTTGTTCGAGTGCTTCCCGTTTTTGGGCAAGTTGCCCGGTTGCTTCGTGCAGTGCATCTACCCACGTGCGGGTAGGCTGTACCTGCTCTACGTGTTTCAAGTACGTTCCGCGATCGGTGGATTGTTCCCTTTGGGTGAGACGCTCCTGGAAGGTACGCTCAGCTTCCTGCACCTGAACTTCGTGGCTATCCAGATCTCCGTGCCATTTTAGTTCTGCAAGGGTCGTGTTGATGCGTGCTTCGAGTTGTTCTAGTAACTTGGCCAACGCAATTTCTTGCTCGTTTAGGTCGGCTAGCTCCTCGGTCGTGAGGGTAACAATGTTTTCTTGACTACGCTGAAGCAACTTAAGCTGTTGGTCTTCCTCCCGACAGCGCTCAAATATCCGCCTTGAAAGCTCAGAATAAATATGTGTGCCGGTCAACTTTTCCAACAACGATGCTTTCTGGTCTTTGTCGGCTTTCAGAAAAGCAGTGAAATCGCCCTGCGCCAAGAGTACGGAACGGATGAACTGTTCGTAGTTAAGTCCCACTAATCGGATAATTTCGGACAGCAACTCCGTTTTCCGGCCGCCGATATCGTGGCCCGTGCTCAGGTTTTTTAGTGTAGTAGTTGCCTGCTGGAGGCTGCCCGCTGCCTGATTCCGTGCACGGCGCACATTCCAGTTGGCGCGGTAACGCTGGCCGTCGATGCCCACAAAATCCACTTCGGCGTAGCCATCTGCAGTACCGTCGCGCAAAATAGCACGAACGTCACTTTGGTTGATAGTGCTGCCCCGTACGTCGGCGATCTCAATGCCGGTTTCGCGCGCCTGCATATACCGCGGTGTCTTTGCATAAAGTGCAAGGCAGAGTGCATCAAGGATGGTAGACTTGCCAGCCCCGGTGGGCCCGGTAATGGCAAAGATACCGGCGGAACACAGCGGCTCCTGCATAAAATCGATTTCCGTGGTGCCTTCCAAGGAAGCCAGATTTTTAATACGGATGGTTAGTATCTTCATGCCGGGCCTCTTTCTTTTTCATCGACATGCTGAGCTACTTCGTTGAATAACTCTATCAACACGGAAGGCACTTCATTGGCATAGCGCGATTCGTATACCTGCTTGAAAATATCTACCGGCTTCAGCGTTTGAAGTGGGTCGGGCTGCTGGATTTGTTCGGCTGTTGCCAGATCCTTTTGCATCGGATACCGTGTATCGATACGTGCCAGTCGAACATATTTGTCGACTAAGGCTTGCTCGATCTTATGGCGAAGACCCGGCTCTGGAGCATCAAGCAAAACGGATACCTGCAAATAAGGAGCTGTGCTGCGGTCCTTTCCTATAGCTACCGGAAGTTGGCGCAGGGCGAGCAGCACTTCCCCCACTCGGCTGTGAGCAGTCGGCACCCTGAGCAGCGGCACAGTAACGGGTATTTCGATGCTCCGGGGTCGAGTAGCTTGCCCTTCTTCCAAGGTGAAGAGGATAACCTGATGCTTGTAATTGATCTCTGAAAATGACATCGGCAAGGGGCTGCCAGCGTACCGGATATGCTCTTTGCCCCCGAGCCGTTGTGCCTTATGGATGTGGCCGAGTGCCACATAGGCTAGCTCATCCGGAAAGGCAGAAGCAGCTATACATTCCACCCCTCCCATAATAAGCCGCTCGACTTTGTCCAGATCAGACGTTTCTGCTCCCTTGGCGTGGAGGTGTCCCATGGCAATAAGCGCCTGTCCGGTTTGACATCTGCTTTTAACGGTTTGGCATAGGTTGCGGTACAGCGCTTCCACGCCTTCTGCGTAGGGATTATCGCAATCTGCGAGGACCGGATAATCGCCCATACGCAGAAATGGGACTGCCAAACACCACGCTCTTACGTTCCCATCCTTAACGAGCGGGATGATGAGCTTATCATAATCGATGGTTCCCTTGTTGTCTCTTTCAATAACTCCGATAATATGGATATTGGACGATTCGAGCAGTGGCTTCGGCGACTCAAGCCGCGATGCCGAGTCGTGGTTACCTGCCGTGATAACAACCTGGATGTCTGGACATGCGCGGATGGCCCGGTTGAGGAACGTGTAGAATTGGCGGATGGTAGCGGCCGACGGATTTGACAGATCGAACACATCGCCACTGATGAGCAGTACATCCACCTCCTCACGTTGCAATGTCTGTACCAGCCAATCCAGAAATTGCTGGTGCTCATACGTGCGGTCGTACTCGTAGAAGAGCTGGCCCAAATGCCAGTCGGCTGTGTGGAGAATGTTCATACGTTGCGTCAAACTTAGATAAAGTTGCTTTTTTATGCAATTATAACTCACGTTAAATATAGGCAACGTTATTCGCTGCGACATGTTTCCTTAAGTGCTCACGAATAGTTATGGATTTAGCGACCGTCAACTTGCTATTCGTCTATCAAATTAGCCATTTAATCTAAAGCACTACCCGTTGGTCGAGCCATATCTGTCATTCGTCTAAAAACGCCCAATTGCACTGCAACTTTTTTCCATTACCAGCGTCTCTTCTACAAAGAACATAAAAACAATAATTAAATAACATAAAACGATATCATCATGAAAACGTTCGTATTAAGCACCCTGATCAGTGTAACAGCCCTTGGAAATAGCTTTGCCACAACTCCGCCTGACCCGTCAAATAACAAAAGCAGAGCGACAATGCTGAAAGAAACCGCCGCCTTCCACCAATACAACATGGAAGTACTTTACAACCAATATGATCTCGCTGAAACGCGGATTGAAACAAGCCGCGGCAACCACGCCGAGCTGGAACGTGAACATAAGTTTTTTGTGGGTCTGTATCAGCAAGACATCGATAAAGGTATCCGCGTGGAGCAAAGCAAAAAGGCCATCAATGAGATTAACACCCGCTACGCGAAACTGCACGCCGAGCGCGATACCCAGGAGGCAAAGAAAATCGCAAAACTGAAAAAGCAGTTGGAAGTAGCCCTTAAAAAAGAAGAGAAAGAATTTAACAAAGCAAAAAGGGCACTGGCCCAAATCACGACCGTAGCCCGATAACACCATAACTCACTTGGGATTCACAGCTGGATATAAAGGAAGCCTTCCGCTCAAAGGAAGGCTTCGTATTATCTGTTAATGAGCCGCTTCTGGGTTTAAGAGTAAATTAAGTCGATTAAACATCTTAATCCAGCTTTGGTAAGCGCCGGTCTTTTTCGCCTCCTCTTCTGAAACAGTCTGGTGTACCGATATTCGCGTCTGTTCTCCAACGGCTTCAAAAATGACAGTGGTGACCGTCTCCTCGGGCCAGTCTTCGGGTTTCCCTGCCTTAACCGACGTAATGGAATTTCCATCCGAGTCTGAGAGCACCATGGTGAAAACCAGCTTTTCAGGTGGCAGGACCGTTATATACCTTCCCTTAATCCAGCAATCACCGTATATCGGATCGTGAACACAAGAGTGAAAACCGCCACCCGGCGTAACATCAATGGTTTTAAATTCGATGGTGCATCCATCAGGTGCATACCAATGCTTTAATTGCTCAGCATCCGCCCAGGCTTGGAATACGGCCTCCTTAGGAGCATCAACTAGATGCGTGATAAAGAGTTCTTTGTTGCTTGAATTCATACTATCGTTTTTTTGTTTCATTAAGAAATCTATCCAATTTTTCAAATCGTTGGCTCCATAGCTCGCGGGATTTCGCCACCCAATCCATCACCTCCTCTAGTCGCTCAATCCGTGCTTCACAAACCTGTTCGCGACCTTTTTGGGTCATCGAGATCATACCGCACTCATTTAGAATCTTGATGTGTTTGGCTATCGCCTGCCTGCTCATTTCAAGATCAACCCCAATCTGAGCAATATTTAGCGGCCCACGGGATAGCTTCTGGATGATTATCCTCCTTGTCGGATCTGCGATTGCCTGGAAAACGTCTCTTCTTTCTACCATAAATACAACCAAATGGTTGTCAAATATAAATACAACCATTTGGTTGTGCAAACTTTTTATTATTTTTTTCTTAGGCAGCTGTTTACTAGCATCCTATTTCCGGACGAAGACGTTTTGATTACAATGGCCTACAGTATTTCAGTAGCCACCGGCAAGGGCACACATCTATCCGCTGACTCCGTACATTAGGATTCTTTTGAACGGATAAATTGCCGGAAAGGAAATAAAATGAGTTTGTATTCTTTGTATAAAGACCGACTTCAATAATTCTTGCCCTGCTCTGTCCAATCGCTCCATATAGGGGATAAGCGCCGATCCTGAAATAAAGTTATACAGTTCTATTTCACTCGTTGCAATGATCGGATAGACTTTTAATGATACATTCAACCCTTTTAACCCGCAATCAAACAACAGTTTTGTGTAGTCATCTATTGTTAACACAGGAGAATTTCGGATAAAACCTCTCAGTAAATCAACAAACGGCTTTTCAGTTACTATTTCAAGCAGGATAGTATTCAAAACATTTTCCGGCTGAAAGGGCATTTGCACGGCAAATTGTCCTCCTGAATTCAAGTTAGCGATAAGTTTCGGAAACAACACTGCATGATTGTCTGACCATTGAAGAGCCGCGTTGCTAAAAATTAAATCCCATGTTAATGTGGAATGGGCAAACTCTTCAATGGTAACCCATTCAAAATGTAGGTTATCCTTCGTAAATTGATTGGACTCATTAAGCATCTCTTCCGAGGAATCAATTCCCAGAAAATTAACATTTTCAAATTTTTCAGACAGGATTGAAGTCTGTTCACCGGTTCCACAGCCGATGTCTACACAGTTCTTCACATTTTCGGCTGAAATTAAATTCACTAAATCATAGAAGGGTTTGTAACGGATTTGCTTAAACTGATTATATAGCTCTGGATTCCAAGGCATATGCAAGTGTATTTTTACAATAGTAAGCAAATTCTATTTTATTTAGCCCGGGGCGATAAGGAAACGGACCCGAACAACGATTTATTCTTCCAAGCGAAGGCGTTGGACGAAAACAACTCATATCCTATGCTGAAGGAGCTCAAAGAGAATTTTCACAAAATATATCCGGTTATTTATGGCGCACTGCTAGCGATTACTGATGCCTGGTTGAGCGAGGAATTTCCCTTACATATGAATGTCTCTTTTTTTTCCGGAAACTGTACTCAACTTTATTGGTATTTGCATCGGCAGAGAAGATTCCCTCTGCGGCCAAATGGGGTTAATGCGTAGGATACTGAATTATCTGGGTATGAAATATGATGTGGATGAACATATAAAATATTGATAAACGGCATAAGCGAACATTCCTGTTAGCCAATTGTTGTAACGAAAATTCGTTGGCGTCGAGTACCGGTTAGTACTGGTCAGAGAAGCTATACGTTACAATTTAAATGCGCTAATTTACTTTTTATGCCGGAAGGACCGTCAATCGTAATATTGAGAGAAGCTGTGGAGTCCCTACACTTGGAAGGACAACAAATCTGTGCAGTGGAAGGCAACAGCAAAATAGACCAACATGTACTTCCGGGACAAACCGTGCTTAGCTTCCGTTCCTGGGGCAAGCATTTCTTGATTTGCTTCGAAACCAATACCCTTCGGATTCACTTTCTTTTATTCGGAAGTTACCGCATCAACAAACGAAAGCCTTCTCCCGTCAGACTAAGCTTACAGTTTATGACCGATGAATTGAACTTTTATGCATGCTCGGTAAAGCTTATCGACAAACCTGTGGATGAAGTCTATGATTGGTCCAGCGATATAATGGCCAACGAATGGGATGCCGAAAACACTTTGGAAAAATTGAAACGCCTGCCCCATATGCTTGCCTGTGATGCATTATTGGATCAAAATGTATTCGCTGGGAGCGGAAATATCATCAAGAATGAAGTGTTGTTCCGGATTCGGGTACATCCTTTATCTATTTTGGGATCCTTACCAAACACCAAATTAAAAGAAATGGTACGGGAGGTCCGGAGCTATGCGTTTGAATTTCTTCAGTGGAAAAAGGAATTTACCTTAAGAAAACATTGGTTAGCACATACTAAAAAAACGTGTCCACGCTGCCACATTCCTTTTAGCAAAGCCTACACAGGCAAAACCAACCGAAGGAGCTTCTTTTGTGATAACTGTCAGGTGCTTTACAAAGTTCCCGAATAACAATTCCTCTAGATCATTCGTCTCATTATCTTGCATGTCGTGATATGCGATAAGTACCTAATCAGCTAGTCGTCGTGGTGCTTATTGCTTAAACTCTTCACGGTTGAATTTATTTTTTTATCTTCGTCTACACAAACTTCTACCACCATGAAAAAACACCTCAAAGAGGCGATTACGGATTTCAGCGAACGCCTTGCATGCTTTTCCGGGAAGCCTGACATCGTCATGATCATTACCGACCAGGAACGGGCCACACAACATTTCCCCGAGAACTGGGAACGTGACAATCTAAAGACACTGACCTTCCTGAAACAAAACGGATTCAGCTTTGACCGGGCATTTTGCAATACATGCATGTGTTCGCCCAGCAGGTCTACACTGTTGACCGGTCTTTACCCTGCGCAGCATCATGTGACGCAAACCCTTACCGAAGGAGGGAAATATTCTCCGGGAGAGGTTACGCTAGACAGTTCGATACCTAATGTGGCGCGTATGCTGATTGACAATGGCTACGATGTGCACTACCGTGGCAAATGGCACGTAAGCAAGGGTGCAGACGGCGGCAGCCCCGATCCATCGGATATCGCTATGTATGGTTTCAGGGGCTGGGAGGCTCCCGATGCGGGGGAAGACACCGCGCCCGAGAATTTTGGCGGCGGCTTCGCCAACCACGATGGAGCCTATATAAAACAGGCCATTGACTTCCTGAAAAATGTCAGGGAATTGCGCGCGCAAGGAAAAGGCAAACCGTATTGCCTAGTTCTCTCCTTGGTTAATCCGCACGATGTGCTGTGTTACCCAAGGGGGTTCAAATATGGCTACAACGATGAGTTCCTCAAGGGCCCAATAACACTTCCCAAAACGGTAAACGAAGACCTTACTACCAACGGCAAACCTGCTGCGCAAGCACAGGTAAAGACCTCCGCTGCCCTAGGTTTAGGCTTACTCAATACGCCCGAAAAGCAAACCAATTACCTCAACTTCTACGGTAATTTGCTGCGTCTGATCGACACCGAAATCGGTTTCTTCATCGATGAGCTCTACCGGGAAGTGGAGGGCAGCAAACTGGCCGACCAAGCGCTGGTGATCCGTCTTGCTGACCACGGCGAAATGGGTATGGCACATGGCGGCATGCGTCAAAAGGCATTTGTAGCTTATGAAGAAGCAATCCGCATACCGATGGTCTTTTCCAACCCGATACTCTTTCCTGAAACAGCTACCTATAAAAGCACCCGTCAACTGGCTTCACTGATCGATATCGTGCCGACCATCGCGGCTATCACCGGTTCACTCCCACCGGTAGGAGTGCGAGGTACCAACCTTACGCCTTTGCTGAATGAGGACAAGCCCGTTCAAGAAGCCATTCTATTCACATTCGACGACACAAAAGCAAGCGCCGCTGATAAACCCAGCGTGGTAAAAGCAGCAAACCGGATACGTTGCATACGCACAGCGGAGTGGAAATACAGCCGGTACTTCGATGCACTTGGCGGATACCCCGAAGAATTTGAATTGTATGACCTGAGAGATAACGGAGCACTCGAATATCAAAACCTGGTACACGACCCCGCATATGCGGAGATTAGCGCAAAATTAGACAGGTTGTTGCAACAGCAAATAAGACAAAAATTACACATACATCCCGAAGCCTTTGATGAAGCTGAATTTATCGAGTGGTATCAAGAGCAGCGATAAGAAGTTCTTTGTATATTTGCTAAGCTGCATCAAACAAACTATTTAGACACCTGGGTGTTAGCTTACTAATTAAAGAACCATTAAACTGTTGAATGATGAACTCACGCCGCGACTTCTTGCAGAAATTAACTGCTTCCGCTATCGCAATCCCTTTCCTATCATCCGCTAATGCCTGGGATCAACCGGTCAACCTTGTCCGCAATCCGGACGGCCCCGTGTTGCGGGTAGCACTCATGGGACTGGGTGGATATGCGTCGATAGTTGCAAAAGCCATGCAGGACTGTAAGCGGGCAAAAATAACAGGCCTTATTAGCGGTACACCTTCCAAACTTTCCGAATGGGGTACAAAATATAATGTTCCGGAAAAAAGCAGGTATAACTACGAAAATTTCGACGACATCAAGAATAATCCGGACATCGACGTGGTCTATGTGACCACTCCAAATGCACTGCACCACGACCAGGTCATCCGGGTGGCCCGTGCGGGAAAGCATGCAATTAGCGAAAAACCCATGGCGCTCAATGCGAAGGAAGGTCAGGAAATGGTAGACGCGTGTTCGGAAGCCGGTGTCAAACTATTAGTAGGCTACCGAATGCATTTTGAACCTAAAACGCTTGAAGTGATACGGATGCGCAATGCGGACGAGTTTGGAAAGATCCTATTCTTTCAAGGCCTAAGCGGTTTCCGGATCGGCGATCCAAACCAATGGCGACTGAACAAGGCGTTAGCAGGTGGTGGCTCGCTCATGGACATTGGCATTTATTCCATCAACGGTGCACGTTACATGGTCAATGAAGAACCTATCTGGGTAACCGCTCAGGAAACAAAGACGGATACGGTTAAATTTAAAGAGGGTGTCGATGAAACCATTCAATTCCAGCTGGGCTTTCCGAGCGGTGCCGTAGCGTCTTGCTTATCCACCTACAATATGAACTACCTAGATCGCTTTTTTTTAAACGGCGAAAAGGGATTCGCCGAATTACAGCCTTCCACTGGATACGGCCCAATCAAGGGACGCACAAATAAAGGAGCGCTTACACAACCTCACGTTACCCACCAAACGCTGCAAATGGACGCCATGGCCGGAATCATCCTCGATGGCGACAGCCCCGTGGTAGCTGTGGATGGAGCTGAAGGGGTAAAAGATCTGAAAATCATTGACGCAATCTATGCTGCATGTGCCTCTGGAAAGCGTCACGAATTAAATCTCTGATACCTCTCCTCGGTATTTACACACAAATGACAATAAACAATTTATTGTAATACAATTTATTGCAGCACATAACCTAAAGTAAATCCATTTTATTTGTTCTTAAACGAATGTTTTAATTAAACGTTTGTTTAACTTTGCCTCCATTATGACGGAAATGGTGCAATACAACGAAAAACAACAACAAATCATGGCTATTGCGCTCCGTCTCTTTGCCGAAAACGGATACGATAAAACCTCTATCCGCGATATCGCGAGGGAAGCGGAGGTAAACGTAGCGATGGTATCCTACTATTTTGGTTCCAAGGATAAATTATTGGAGGCTGTGTTTATCAATCATTTTAAATTCATCCGGTCTGCCTTCAAAACCATCCTCAACCAACGCAACGATTCAGCAACTGAAAAAGTAAGTAAAATCATTGACATGTTTGTCGACATGCTGGCTGACCGCCAGCTTTTCCACCGGCTGATGATCCGTGAATCCGGTATCCTGAAACAAGGTCCCCTGTTTGACATGATCAAAGAAATGAAAACGGTAAACAGGCGGCTAGTGGAAAAGGCCGTGAAGAATGGCCAACGGTTGGGCGTTTTCCGTACGGATGTAGATGTATTCTTTATGTCGTCGGTACTGATAGGCAGCGTACACCAGAATATGGCCAATACACGGTACGAATTGGAACACCGCAATATTACCGAGGAACAAAGGGAAACAATCAAACATGAACGTACGGAGACCCTCCGCACGCATCTTAAACGTATGTTTATTGCCTACCTGACCGACCCCAGCAATGTATAAAACCGCTGTTGGAAAAAGTATAGTATTTTAAAATGAACAAATCGATCAGTTTTATAAAATCAGGATTCGTAATCGGCAGTTTACTGATCGGAGGAATCGCGCTGGGACAGCAGTCCCGGCCTCTGTCGTTAGCAGATGCAGTTGCCGCCAGCTTGGCCCATAGCAACGAACTGAAGATAGACGACAGCAAAATCAGCGGGGCAACCGCCGCCGTACAGGAAGCAAAAAATAGCCGATTGCCCGACATCGATGTTTCGGGACAATACCTCCGGGTCAATGAGCCTCACCTGGAAATAAAGTTTGCCAGCTCCGGTGAAAACAGCAATGACGAAGGGAGCGCCGCAGGGTCGTTTCCGGCGGTAAACCAAGCTATGTTTGGAATGGCTACCGCATCGCTACCTTTGTTTACCGGAGGCAAAATTAATCAAAGCATTGCGTCGGCTAAATTCCTTGAAACAGCCACACGGCTGGATGCCCTGCAGGATCGGCAACATATTATTCAAAACACAGTGGCCGCCTATTATAACCTTTACAAAGCTCAGGCTGCGGTGGAATTGGTAAAGGAAAACCTAAAATCGTCACAACAGCGTGTACGGGATTTCCAAAATCTGGAGGCAAACGGCATCGTTGCCCGCAATGACCTCTTGAAAGTACAATTGCAGCAAAGTAACCTGGAGCTCGCGTTGATCAATGCGGAAAACAACGCCAGTGTCTGCAATTATAATGTTAATCTCATGCTAGGATTGGATAGCCATACCGCGCTGGTTTTGGATACCGTGTCATTAGCGGAGATTCCGTCCACACAATCGGAAGACAAGTGGGAAATCAACGCTTTGGATCACCGTGCAGACTACCAAGCACTCGCAAAACGGGAACAAGCCGCACAAGCTGGCGTAAAAATCGCAAAAAGTGCCTATTATCCGGCTTTAGCAATCAGTGTAAGCTATATGGGAGCTAATATTCCACATGCGCTGACCATTACCAACGCTGTCAATGCTGGATTAGGGTTGAGTTATAACCTTGGCTCACTTTATAAGGCGAGTGCAAAGGTTAAACAAGCCAAGGCCCAAGAAGAAGAGCTTATGTGGCATCGCCAGCAGTTAAATGAGGGTATAAAAAGTGAAATCCATCAAGCGTACCTGAACTATGTACAAAGTTTGAAAAAAATCGAAGTATATCGCAAAGCCACGGAGCAGGCAAATGAAAACTATCGGATAACAAAAAACAAGCACGATAATAGCCTGGCAACTACCACTGACCTACTCGATGCGGATGTAGCCAAGCTACAGGCGCAATTGGAGTATGCCTATGCCAAAGCAGACGCCGCAGTAGCCTATCACAAGCTGCATGAAAGTGCCGGTGTGGAAGCCGAAATCTTTACTGCACAACATAAATAAAACAAACGATATTATCTCAATCATACATCATGCAATCCAATAATCAGCAATCAACAACGAAGGAGAAAAAATCAGGCAACAAGGGCTTCGCCATTGTGTTCGGCTTGCTTATCCTTATCGGTGGAACTTACGGCGTGATCAAATTCCTACATGCGCAGCGACATGAAGAAACCGATGATGCGCAGATTGTATCGACGATCAGCCCCGTGATACCGCGTGTTGCCGGATATATCCAGGAAGTATACGTACAAGACAACCAATTGGTACACAAAGGAGACACGCTGATTGTCTTAGACAACCGCGATTTTCAGGTGAAGCTGGCACAAGCGGAAGCACTGCTGGCGTCGGCCGAAAGTGGCATCGATGTGGCAGGTGCGGGTATTGCCGTTGCACAGGCCAATATAGACGCATCGCAAACCAGCATTAGCACAGCTGATGCGCAGATCGAATCGGCAAAAGTCGATCTTTGGCGGGCTCAAAAAGATTTTGAACGCTACCAGAATCTGATCGCTGATCACAGCATCACCCAACAGCAATACGAGCAGGCGCTGGCTGCCAAACAACTGGCCGAACAACGCTTGGTCGTCTTGGAGTCTCAAAAACAGGCAGCTATACGCCAGGCAAATACCGTGAGCAGACAGAAGTCCGTAAGCAGCAGTCAAGCATCCGTGGCAGCGGCGACGATCAAGCAACGCGAAGCCGAAGTGGAAGCTGCAACCCTCAATCTTTCTTACACTGTCATTACCGCCGCCATCGATGGACAGATTGGCAAGGTAAATCTGCAAGCAGGTCAGTTTCTAAATGCCGGGCAGGCACTGTTTAGCATTGTCCCTACCACCGATAAATGGGTAGTGGCTAACTTCAAAGAGACCCAACTTACCAAGATGCACGTGGGACAAAAGGTTTCGATTAAAGTGGATGCCTTTCCCGATTCTACACTTGAAGGAACAGTCAGTTCGTTCTCCCCCGCCACCGGAGCCGCTCAGTCGTTGCTACCTCCCGACAATGCTTCCGGCAATTTTGTGAAAGTGGTGCAGCGGGTGCCGGTGCGAATCGATTTCCAGGAGGGTGATCACCCTGCATTCATCGAAAAGATGCGAACCGGAATGAATGTGTTGGTAGACGTCCATTTAAACTAATATGGAACCAGACTCTCTGGTAGAATACGGATTTCGTCGCGCAATCGTGACCATCACAGCAGTGTGTTGCGCGTTGCTGGAAATCGTAGACACCACCATCATCAACGTGGCCCTTAACGATATGCGAGGCAGTATGGGCGCCACGCTAAGCGAAATCGGATGGGTGATTACCGCGTATGCCATTGGCAACGTTATTATCGTCCCACTTACCAGTTTCCTATCGCAACAATTTGGTCGTACCCACTACTTTGCCGGATCTATTATCCTCTTCACCATTTGTTCATTCCTATGTGGTAATGCCACCACCATGTGGGAACTCATCTTATTCCGTTTTCTGCAGGGCCTAGGCGGCGGCGCGTTGCTGGTTACATCACAGACCATCATTACCGAAGTTTACCCCATCGAAAAAAGAGGGATGGCCCAAGCCATCTACGGGCTGGGCGTCATCGTCGGCCCTACCCTCGGCCCTCCATTGGGAGGATATATTGTCGACAACTTCAGTTGGCCGTATATTTTTTACATCAATATTCCGGTGGGCGTCATTGCGACCATGTTGACCCTTCGGTTTATCAAAAGTCCCAAATACGGCGAACGTCGAGCGGCCAACCAAATTGACTGGTGGGGGATCGTCTTTCTCGCCGGTGCCGTGGGGGCATTGCAACTAATTCTTGAACGCGGCCAGGAAGAAGATTGGTTCAGCAGCTCAATGATTGTGTTTTTCGTCGTTTTATGTGCTGTTTGCTTATACCTATTTATCTGGCGGGAGATGGTGTGCAAAAACCCGATTGTGGAACTGCGCGTACTCAAAAATGCCAACCTACGAGTAGGAACCATCCTTTCCTTTATCCTTGGTTTTGGTTTATACGGTTCTACGTTTATCATTCCACTCTATACCCAGAACTCATTGGGTTGGACGGCCTATCAGGCCGGATTGCTCATGGTGCCTTCTTCGCTGATGACGGCCTTTATGATGCCCATCATCGGACAAGCTATACAGCGGGGCGTAAAACAAAAATACCTCGCCGCTACGGGCATGTTCCTGTTTTTTATTTTCTGCATATGGGGATATAAGGTTCTCACACCGGATACAGGAAGTGATGCATTTTTCTGGATGCTAATGCTCCGCGGGTTTGGCATGAGTATGCTGTTCATTCCGGTTTCCACCTTGTCACTTTCTACGCTGCAGGGAAAACAAATCGGACAAGGAGCCGCGTTTACCGGCATGATGCGGCAGTTGGGCGGATCGTTTGGTATTGCGCTGATCACCACATTTATGACACGCCGCAATGCGCTGCACCGAAACGATCTCATTACCAACATCACACCGGACAACCCTGCTTTCCAACAGAACTACCAAGGAATGGTTGCCAATTTCATGCATCATGGCATGGCACCTAATCAGGCACAGGCGGCGGCGCTAAAAGCCCTGGATGGTTCCATCATGGGGCAAGTCGCGGTATTGTCTTATATGGATGTGTTTTTGTACATCGGCATCATGTTCCTGATCTGCGTACCTTTTATCCTGATGCTGAAAAACAAAACCGGTCAAGAGAAAATAGATGTATCGGCAGCGCATTAAGCAGCCGTCCACCTGCCCGATTTTTTGAGATATCGGACGGTGAGGTAGTATACAGCCAATACCAGCAGCACCAAAACAAACCACCCATTCCGGGTGTCGGCGTCCCATTGCCAATGCGAATACTTGAAAAACAAAATCACAGCAATACCTGTTAGCCAGATTACCTGCGTATTATACTCTTTAATCAACCACCTTTTCCAAAGAAAATGCATTTCCGACAGTGTCTTCCCCAATCCGGAAGGATTGATCAGCCAACGATGTACACGGGTTGCATACGCATCAAATTGATCACCGAATTTATTCCGCAGAAAATTTTCCTCCGCCAACACAATGGCCTGATAGATAAATAGAAACAGCGGAATGAAAACCAACAGATAAAGCAACGAATTAACAAGAATACCTACCCCCACCAGCATTAAAATATTACCCACATATAGCGGATTGCGGCAATGTGCGAAAATACCGTTCGTGACCAGCTGTTCCGCATATACTTTCTTATCTTTCCCGCCCCTTACAATATAAGCCAACGAAATCGTAGCGCCCCGGATGAGTTGACCTGCAATCGTGATACAAAGACCAATAATCAACGGATAAAGATAAAATTTCGGGCCTGCGTTGCCTTCACTGAAAATGGGTGGTGAAGGAATAAATAATGCTAAATAAAGGAAGATAAATAGGTAGTTGCGGTACCTAAAGAAAAAATTACCAATCTGGACCATATATCAGTATTTGACCGCTGTGAATCCCGAAAAATTATACCATTTGAAAAACACCTCGGTATGGCTGAAACCTGCTTCCATTAGTAGCTTGAGATTTTCACTCAGTTTGTAGGGAATCAGCACATTTTCAAGGGCCTCCCGCTTTTGGGAAATCTCCAGATCACTGTAGTGATTCCGTCGTTTATAGTCGTAGTAATACGTAATGAAATTACGATTAAACAAGCTGTCTTCCGCCAATATTTTCTCTGAAATGATGAGGACGCCTCCTGGAACGAGGCCGTTATAGATCTTCTTTAACAGCTTCTCCCGGTATATCGGACGCACAAATTGCATGGTTAGGCACAAAATAACGACCGACGCATTTTCAATTTCAAAATCATCGTGCAAATCAACATTTTTTAATTCGTATTCCCTGGAAAGCTTTGCTTCCTGAAGTTTGGCTGCACATTTTCCGAGCATGTCTTTCGAATCGTCGATACCAACAAAACGGACCTGTTCATCCACATACGGATCCAGGTTAAGAAAGGTGGTTCCCGTTGAACAACCCAAGTCATATACATTGGTGCCCGGTATCGCAAATTCTGCCGCTTGTTCAATGATCATCCGTTGTATTTCGGTATAAAACGGAACAGACCGCTCCACCATGTCATCAAATGCATTGGCTACCGTGGCACCAAATTTAAAATCCGAAGGTTTTTTAATCACTTCGCTGAATACATTATCCTTATTCTTACCCATAAAGTTTCCCAGGTCTATTGCCTTGATTGAAGGATGGCCAAAGTAGCGGCAAAATCTGGAAAGAATCTGGAAACAATTCTTAAAATTAATGCTCTTCTGTAAAATATAAAATATAGTAATTCATACCCTTTTCCTCGTCATACCCTTTCTCAATCAATTCCCGTTTTCCATGCACGTAGATATGAAAGTTTTTATCCAATTTCAACACACTCTTGTAAGTGGCTTGGGCTTTTTTTACGGCTTGGCCCGAAATCGCAAACTGATCACCAAACGGAGACTCAAATTCTTCTTCAAACTGCTGGCGATAGCTATTGAAAAGCCCTGCTGCTTGCGGATTGCCAAGCACCTCTTCTGCAAATTCATCTTGCTGGAAAGTTTCCTTATTCTTGAAATAATCCATCGAACGATTTAAAAGATCGATTTTATCGGCGCGTTCCAATTCAAAGGTTTCATCCAGTTCTTCGTTCACAAATTTCTTGTACACCTTCAGAAAATTTCCCGTCTGGTTGAACGCATCGTTGCGTACCCGTACACCGAGAAAATCATCCTTCCAGTATACGGCCTCCTGTTGTCGGTTCGTCTGGTCTATAACCAATACTTTGTAACCCTCGTCGGACTCTGAATTAATAATTAGGCATCCTTTATCCAGTTTATTGATATTGATGGCCTCTTGCTCATAATCCAGTCCAAACGCACCCTGAACCGGTGAAATCTTCAAATATGCTTCCTTGTTTTCAGACTTGAATATTCCGATGGCTTCATGTACCTCTCCTTCCAATTGAACGTCACGCAGGTGCACAATATACAGCTCCCCACCTTTGATATTGGGATGGTTGGATACCTCAAACAGGTGTTTGGATAGTTGCTGGCTTAACTCTAGGAATTCCAGTTCACCCGAAAAAAAGGAATTTGAAAAATGAAAAACTTCATTCAGCGAACGTGTATTACTCGGATGGGATAGCCGATAAACTTCATCTAATTTGGCAAATGGACTCAGAAAATAGTGCATCAGTAATTGGCTGAGCACGCCATCTGATACATCCACAGGCTTTTCACTTAACACATAAAACTCATCCTGCAATTTATTGCCTACCCGGTGGATGGCCAATTGCTCAATGATAGCATCGGTATAGTAAAACATAGTATTTTATAATTAATAAACGTTTTCAATCATATATGCGTACAGCGGTTCGGAACGTCTGGCAGTGTGCATCCACAATATCACGGACGCGAGAAGAATATCCCCCGCCCATACTCACCTGAAGGGGCACCTGATATGCCCGGCAATATTCGAATACCAACTCATCCCGTCGGCTGCAGCCTGCCCGGGTCAATGCCAACTTTCCCAGTTTATCTGTAGCCAGCACATCAACTCCGGCCTGATAGAACGCAAAGTCAGGCTGTATGCGTTGAAAAATAGACTGCAACTGACGTTTTAGCACAGCAAGATAAGCTTCATCGCCAGTCCCCTCAGGTAACCCAACATCGACGTCAGAACGCTCCTTACGAAAGGGAAAATTACGTTCGCTATGCATGGAAAACGTGAATACACGGCGATCGTTGGCAAAGATCTGCGCCGTTCCATTCCCTTGGTGTACATCTAAATCAATGATCAGTACTTGTTGAAAACCCCTGCGGTGAACCAGATAAGCTGCGGCGATCGCCTGATCGTTTAGCAAGCAAAATCCTTCGCCCCAGTCGCGCCCTGCATGGTGAGTCCCTCCTGCTATATTAAAAGCGATTCCGTATTGATTTGCAAATGCACATCCGTCTATCGTACCCTGAACGATGCGGAGCTCACGTGTCACCAATGCGGCCGACATCGGAAAACCGATACGCCTGACCATCGCCGCCGAAAGCGTCAAATCAACTAACCGTTGGCAATAATCGACTTCATGTGCCAATATAATGGTCTCAAAATCGGCCACTGCAGGTTCAAAAAAACTATCAGCCTGTACCGTGCCCTCATAAAGTAACTGAGCAGGAATCAATTCATACTTCTCCATGGGAAAACGATGACCGTCCGGCAACGGATGCGAATAGCTCGGATGATAGGCGATTTTCAACACAGGGCGAAGATAGCAAACAACAAAGACCGGCTTGCTTATTTCTGATAAAAATATCATTTTTGGCAACTGACAAGTAATATATAAACCCAAAATCATGGATACGACACCGCCACTTCCTATTTTATCTGCCGAAGAGCAGCGTATTTTAGGGGCACTGATGGAGAAAGCAAAGGCAACGCCCGAATATTATCCGCTTACATTAAACGCGCTGGTTGCCGCATGCAATCAAAAAACATCGAGGAAACCCGTGGTAAATTATGACGATAATACCATCATCACCACCCTGGATTTACTCCGCAAAAAGGGATTGGTGTCGACTGTAACAGGCGGCTCAAGCCGCGTGACCAAGTATAAACACAATTTCGCGGTTGTATATCCCGTTATTCCAGTAGAAGTAACAATCATCTGCCTGCTGCTTCTGCGTGGTCCGCAGACCCCGGGTGAGTTAAACACCAATGCAGGCAGGATGTATGAATTTGAATCGCTCGAAGAGGTCCAGTCGGTATTGGACAACCTGGCCAACACAGAACAACCTTATGTCAGGCAATTAGCCAAGCGTCCGGGACAAAAAGAAGCCCGTTATATGCACCTTTTGGGCGGTGGGGAACTCCCGGAAGATGATGAGGTAGATTTTGCAGACGCGGGGGCATCGGCTGACCTGGCCAACCGTCTGGCGAAGGTAGAAACTGAATTAGCAGCGCTTCGGGCTGAATTTGACAAGCTCATGCAGGAATTGACGTAAGGGAGAAATCGCTAATTTATCGCATGCCAAAAAAACTAAATTTGACAAATAGTTGTTATCTTTACATGTGGTAAAGACTCAACCCCATGGTTATGGAAACAAAACCCGTAAAGTATCAACGCATACTCATTGCCACTGATGACAGTGAATGCTCAAAAAAAGCGTTGCAGCATGGCTATAGCCTTGCTAAAAACATGGAATCTTCGGTAGCATTAATCCATGTGATCGAACCCGCTTCACCGACCAATTACGGTGCAGATCCACTCATGGGACAGCAACCCATTATCATTCCGGAAACGACGGAGATACAGGAAGAAAATTCGAAAAAATTGTTGGACGAGATCAGCAGGAAATTTCTCGACGTAAAAGAGGTATTTACATTTAGCCGCATCGGCACACCCAAGCAGGAAATACTCACCGTAGCCAGTGAATGGGCAGCAGATCTCATCATCATGGGCACACACGGACGTACCGGTTTTGACCATTTTATATCGGGCAGTGTATCCGAAAGTGTCATAAGAAGAGCTTCGTGCCCAGTGTTGGTTATTCCCAGTAAATGTTAAGCGTTGCATGTTATGCATTGCACCAAATAAAAGGCCTTCCGTCGTTTGGACGGAAGGCCTTTTATTTGATTCTCGTAGAAAGTAACCGCCCTTACTCCCCGTGCAGCCAAGCTTTTTTGGCCAATAATTCATCCTCGGTCTCGCGAACATCCTCATCGTCCACACAACAGTCTACCGGGCAAACAGCGGCGCATTGGGGCTCATCATGAAATCCCACACACTCTGTGCATTTGTCCGAAACAATATAGTAAACCTCGTCTGAAATTGCGGCCTGTTCTTCCTCAGCATCAAGCGTTGTTCCGTCACCGAAATCTATAACTCCCTTGAGCTCAGTACCCTCCGAAAATCGCCAGCTCACTCCCGCATCATAAATTGCGTTGTTTGGGCATTCCGGTTCACAGGCCCCGCAATTGATACATTCATCTGTTATCTTTATTGCCATCTAACTCTTACCGTGTATTGATAAAATAAAAAACCTATTTTTGCGACCTAATTCATGCAAAATTTCACTACAAAGTTAGTAGTCTTTTTGCTAATTATTGCAATTCCCTGCAAATATACAACAATATTGTCTAAATACAGGCGCTAAGATTGACATTTTGACAAAGAAACAACGCATCGACGCATTCGTCTCACTGGGAGAATACTTGCTCTCCGACCACATAGAGCTGCAACAGGCCGGTAAACAGGCACACCATCACAATGCTTGGTTTACGCCATCCAATATAGCAAAAGCATTTACCACTATCGGGCGGTCATTATCCGAACCCAGTTTAACCAACTGGTTGACCCCCTATTCTTTCGATCATGAAACAGACAAAACCGTCGGATTGATTTTAGCTGGTAACATTCCCTTGGTAGGATTTCATGATATTTTGTGCGCACTTTGCGCCGGATTCAATATTGAGGTAAAGGCTTCGGCTAATGACCCGGTTCTGACCACACACCTGCTGGACCGATTAACAGAAATTGAACCCCGGTTTTCCCGAAAAATAACAGTCAGTGAGCGGCTTAAAAACTTCGATTTGGTAATCGCCACCGGAAACGATAATAGTTCCCGGTATTTTTCTTATTATTTTGGTCAAAAGCCACATATCATTCGGAAAAACCGAAACAGCGCTGCGGTGCTAACAGGCAGGGAAACACAAAAGGATCTTCAACTGCTTGGCAACGATATCTTCGATTATTTCGGCCTTGGATGTCGTAGCGTTTCCAAATTGTTTATACCCCAAAGTTATGACATCTCCGCATTTTTCGAAGCGATAGCTCAATTTTCCGGGATAATCAATCATCATAAGTATGCCAATAATTACGATTATAACAAGTCTATTTATCTCGTCAACGGCGATACACATTATGACAATGGTTTTTTGTTGGTCAAGTCCGATCAACGCATGGCTTCTCCGTTAGCTGTCGTGTTTGTCGAAGAATACGGCAATCCAAAGACATTGACAGATCGATTGACCGCGTTGGCCCCTCAACTGCAATGCATAGTAAGTAGTGAGCTACTCCCCCTTACGACGCCCGTGGTTGCGCCCGGCCAAAGCCAGGAACCCGCATTAGACGATTATGCTGATGGTGTGAATACGCTTGATTTTTTGGCGGAACACCAATGAAGCCTTTCGCTTTCACCCAATTAATGCTAACTTTGCCACACGATGTATGTCATGAAGGTCAAGGGCGTGGCTAAAATACCGGACTATGTCCAATTACGTGACGACGCGTTTACGTTACTTGCCTATTTCCGGGTTGACCGTCCCGACAAGTCCCTTGAAAAGTTAGGACTGGGCGATCACGCGGAACAGATTATGGAGGTTGTCAGGAAAATGCCTTTCGGACAAATTAAAAAACTAGAAATCACAAATTTATGATCGGTGATACGGTAATTACACTCAAAAATGTTGACATCTACCAACCTAAGCATTTAGTGTTGTCAAATGTAAATCTCAAAATCGACAAAGGTGAATTTGTGTTTCTCATTGGCCAAACCGGAAGTGGCAAGAGCAGTCTGTTGAAAATCATCTATGGAGACCTCCACATCGCCAGCGGAGAAGGAATGGTGGCGGATTTCGACCTAAAAAAGCTCAGTGAACGTGAAGTTCCTTATTTGAGACGGAAATTAGGTATTGTCTTTCAGGACTTCCACCTGCTTACCGACCGTACCGTGGAAAAAAATCTGGAATTTGCCCTCCGGGCTACCGGATGGAAAGACAAAGCGCTAATCAACAATCGGATGCTGGATGTCCTCGAAAAAGTGGGACTTCGCTCGAAGCTAAAAAAAATGCCGCATGAACTATCGGGAGGTGAGCAACAACGGGTAGTCATTGCCCGTGCGTTATTGAACAATCCCGAAGTCATCCTCGCAGATGAGCCCACGGGAAATCTAGATCCCGAAACATCCGAGGAAATTGTATTGCTATTAAAAGAAATCAGCCGCTCTGGCACTGCCATTCTCATGGCAACACACGATTACCAAATCATCCGCAACATGCCTTCAAGAATCGTCAAAACAATTGACGGCGCCTTACAGGACAACGTTACAATATAGCGCTCCGACAGAATCTGCCACACAACACGCCAATTTGTATGCTTGGCTGCTAAAAAAACTGACAGGCTGGCGGTCTTTCGGTAATGGCAATGAAATTGCGACGGCAACAGGATGGTTGATTAGGCAATAAGACAACTTATGACAAAACACAAGAAGAGAAAAAATCAGGATAACAACGATATAATGGAAGAGAATCAATCTACTGCACCGGAAACACAGGCGGCGAACACAACGGCTAAAGTCGAAAAAAAATCCGAGGCTACCCCGGAAGGACCAACGCCCGAACAGCAACAGGCGGCAGAGTTGGCTGCAGCCAATGACAAGTACCTTCGTTTATATGCAGAATTTGACAATTACAAACGCCGGGTAGCAAAAGAACGGATTGAGCTGATGCAAACAGCTGGAAAAGAAATAATTGCAAACCTATTGCCTGTAATTGATGACTTCGATCGAGCACTAAAGGCCTTCGAAACAGCGACGGAACTTGAGCCGGTGAAAGAAGGCGTATCATTGGTCGGACAAAAACTAAAGAGCATATTAACAAATCAAGGCTTGAAGGAAATGGAATCGGTAGGCAAACCTTTCGATGCCGAATTGCAGGAAGCGATCACCAGTATACCCGCCCAAAGCGACGACCTCAAAGGCACAGTAATTGACGAAATTGAAAAAGGGTACTTTTTACATGGTAAGGTATTGCGCCATGCGAAAGTTGTTGTTGGCAGTTAATCCATAAATCGCATGTCAAAAAGAGATTATTACGATGTATTGGGTGTTTCGCGCAATGCAGATCAAGCAGAGATAAAATCTGCCTATCGGAAACTGGCAATCAAGTACCACCCCGACAAAAATCCAAACAACACTGAAGCGGAGGATAAATTCAAGGAGGCCGCTGAGGCTTATGAAATACTTAGCAACCCCGAAAAGCGGCAGCGTTACGATCGATTCGGCCATTCTGGGGGCGGTGCGGGCGGTTTCGGCGGCGGCGGCATGAATATGGAGGATATATTCAGCCAATTCGGCGATATATTCGGCGGGGGCGGCAGCCCTTTTGAAAGTTTTTTCGGGGGCGGCGGCCAACGCGGTGGACGGCGGGTAACTAAAGGCTCTAACCTTCGCATCAAGGTGAAGCTTACCCTTCAGGAAATCGCCAAGGGATCTGAGAAAAAAATCAAAGTAAACAAACAGGTGGTTTGTACAACCTGCGACGGAAGTGGTGCAAAGGACAAATCATCGTTTCACAATTGCCGGACATGCGGTGGCACCGGAACGGTCAGAAGGGTAACGAACACCATCCTGGGTCAGATGCAGACAACCAGCACCTGCCCTACCTGCAACGGTGAAGGCGTGGAAATATCCGCCAAATGCCCGGTTTGCCATGGCGACGGGTTGGTGCGCGGCGAAGAAACCATCAGCATCAACATTCCTGCTGGTGTGAGCGAAGGCATGCAGCTGTCTATGAGTGGAAAAGGAAACGCCGCACCACGTGGCGGGGTACCAGGCGACTTGATCATTCTCATCGAAGAGATCCCCCATGAAACACTTAAAAGAGATGGTACAAATGTCATCTACGACTTATATATTAATTTTGTAGATGCGACGTTGGGCACCAGTGCAGAAATCCCGACCATCGATGGTAAAGCCAAAATCAAAATCGAACCGGGTACTCAGGGTGGTAAAATTCTGCGGCTTAAAGGAAAGGGAGTGCCTGAGGTAAATTCATATCATAAAGGCGACCAATTGGTGTATGTAAATGTATGGACACCTAAGGCTATATCTTCCGAAGAAAAGGAATTATTAGAACGTCTCCGCACTTCGCCAAACTTCAAACCCCAACCTGGCAAAAACGAGAAAACCTTCTTCGAGCGGATAAAAGAATATTTCGAATAGTCCCCTTATCCGTTGAAAACATAATCAGCAGAATCCGGAGAAATTATTTCCTCCGGATTCTGCATTTTAAATATAGCCATTTTTGACACTATTCATCAACTGACAATTAATGTTAAAAAGTCAACTATAAATATCTACCCCGTCATATTGACTTGAATCCGTGCATTACCTGAATCGCGTGTTTAATTTTTCTCGAATAAAAGCTTCAAAATTTACATTAATCAAACAAAAAGGTAAATCAAGGGCGATTTATTCTAAAACAGACATAAGCATGACACACGCTAGACCTAAGGGCTGAATTTTGGCACTGGTATTGCATATTGACTTTTAAAGTCAGATAGTCCAACTGTAGCGGACGAACTGATAAATGGTTTAATTAAATAAATACAAAAAATGAAAAAATTATTTTTAACCTTATCTGCTGCTATTGCCGTTACGTTTGCTGCCAATGCACAAACGGAAAAAGGAAAGACCATCCTTGGAGGAAATGTTTCTTACGATTATACCAAAGTGAAAGATGATGACGGAAGCCTTCAAGGTTTTTCTGTTTTACCTAGCGTCGGTGTTTTTGTTAGCGACAATTTAGCCGTCGGCTTAGGGTTTGGTTACACTTGGAACCAAGAAGATGATGGAACTGATAAAACTAAGGTTGGTGAGTTTTCAGCAGCGCCGTATGCTAGGCTTTATAAAGGCGACGGCAATTTCAAGTTTTTTGGCCAGCTTTCTGTACCAATGGGTTGGGGAACTTCTAAAGAAAATGATACCAAATTAGGAAATACGGAACGTTATGGTGCTGAATTGTCACCCGGTTTTGCTTACTTTCCGACCAGCAAAATTGGTATCGAATTTTCAGTTAGAGGCTTGTATTACCAAAACACTTCATTGAAACTAGAAGGAGGCGAGAAAGTTTCTACAAATTCATTCGGTTTGAATGCTAATTCATTAGCACCACGCATAGGTATTCAATTTTATTTCTAAAAAGAGTTAATCTGAAAAAACCGCTTTGGTGTTTACCAAAGCGGTTTTTTTTATTTCCTAACTTACTACACACTACAATTCTCCTAAAAACGAAAGGTTTCCAAACGGGGAGAATGGAAACCTTTACTAACCAATTATAAACCTAAATTATGATGCCGCAAAGGTATGCATCATTTATTACAAATCAAAATTTATTTTCTTAACGATCAACCTCACCTAATACGATATCAATTGATCCCAAAATCGCAACCAAGTCTGCTATTAATATCCCTTTTACCAATTCAGGTAATACGGATAGGTTATTAAAACTTGGCCCCCTCGCTTTCACCCGCTTCGGAATATCACTTTTCTCTTGCGTCACAAAATAAAATCCGAGTTCACCTTTAGGGTTCTCGGCCCTTACATAGTAATCCTGCGATTTTAAATTCACCTTTTTTGGCACCAATGCACGGGGATCGAAATCCACCGTTCGTTTTAATTCCTTGGTCAACCGTGCAAGACATTGTTCAATAATCCTTACGGACTCCCTAATTTCATCGACGCGAACCTTAAAGCGGTCCCAGCAATCGCCAGGACTCCCCTGCTCGCCTTTACCTATGGGAATATCAAACTCAATCTCCGGATAAACGGAATAATTATCCGTCCGTCTTAAATCCCACCTAATGCCCGATGCGCGGAGCATTGGACCGGAACAGCCATAATTAATCGCCACATCAGCAGGCAATATTCCAATATTTGCCGTACGCGAAATAAAGATTTGATTCCCGGTAAGAAGCTCATCCAATTCGACCAGCTTCGGTTTGAAATAATTTATAAATTCAGCACAGCGGGATTCAAAATCTACCGGCAGGTCATAAAACAGCCCCCCAACCCAAATGTAATTATACAGCATCCGTGAACCGGATGCCCACTCCAGCATATTCATAATATGTTCCCGATCCCGGAAACACCACATAAAAGGTGTAAATGCACCGATATCGATACCATACGTACCTATGGCTATCAAATGAGAGGCAATACGATTTAACTCGCACACCAATACGCGGATGTATTCAACCCGCTTGGGAATCTGATGATCGATGCCCAACATGCGCTCAACACCCATTACAAACGCGTGACTGTTGTTCATCGAAGCCAGATAGTCCATCCGATCGGTAAACGGAATGGTTTTTCCATAGTTCATGGATTCAGCATGTTTTTCAAAGCAACGGTGCAGATAACCGATATGTGGAATCACCTCTTTTACCAATTCGCCATCGGTAATTAATTGCAACCTGAGCACTCCATGGGTGGATGGGTGCTGAGGCCCCATATTAATAACCATTTCCTCGGCGCTTATGGCAGTTAACCGCTCCTCATAGGCTCGCTGTGCCTGTTGATAGGTTTTATCTATTACCATTACTTATCTACTTAATCGGAATACCATGGTACATTTCGGCATCTTCATAGTCCTTTCGCAGCGGATATCCTTCCCAGTCTTCTGGCAGTAAGATCCGCCGCAAATCCGGGTGTCCTTCAAAATAGATCCCCATCAGATCAAATGCTTCCCGCTCATGCCAGTCAGCTGTCCGCCACACCGAGCTCACACTGGGCACGGAAGGCAAATTGTCCAGCCGCCGGTCGTTCGGCACGATCACCTTAAGTGTAAGTTGATAATTATACGGAATGGACGCCAAATGATAAACGACAGTGAAGGTACCTGCCGGCACACCATCATCGACTGCACTGATGCAGGAAAGAAAATCAAAATAGGTATCCACATGGTCGCGGAGAAACAAACACACTTGTCGTAATAGCAATGATTCGACTACCAATGCAGGTTGCAAGCCCGACGATTCAATAGTGGCTGCTTCGTCCCCGAATTGTGCCGCCAGAAGTGTTTTCACACGTATGATCAGTTCTTCCATCTTTGTATAGGGTTAAGGATTAAGGGGCCAACCGGGTTATTCCCCACTCGTTATCCTGCTTCTTGTAGCGCAACCGATCATGCAGCCTGCCACTCCGACCCTGCCAGAACTCCACTTCGTGCGGAACAAGCCAGTATCCTCCCCAATGAGCGGGTCTGGGTAGTGAATCCAAATTCTTATATTGTTCTTCTAAGGTGCTCAAAGCAACATCAAGTACATTTCGATCGGCGATCTCTTGGCTTTGTGGAGAAACGATAGCACCGAGTTGGCTACCTTTCGGTCTGGATACAAAATATGCATCAGACAGTTCCGGCGACATTTTCACTACGCGCCCCACCACACGGACTTGCCGCTGAAGTTCGGGCCAGAAAAATAAGATCGCTGCATGGGGATTTCCCGCCAGCTCAAGACCTTTCCGGCTTTGGTAATTCGTGAAAAAACCAAATCCAGATTCGCCCACATGTTTTAACAGTACAATCCTTGAAGACGGACATCCTGAAGCGGATACAGTAGACAACGTCATGGCATTGGGTTCCATAACCTGCTTTTCAATCGCATCACCGAACCACGCCTGGAATTGCTTAATCGGGTCCTCAACTACCTCTTCTTCGTGCAGTTGCCCCATTTTATATTCCGTACGGATGTCCGTGATATCGGTCTTGTTCAACATCTTTTCGTATGTTTCTTAACGATGTACAAACATACGAAAAACTGGAAGTATATGCTACTTCTTATAATAACCCATCGCTTCGGGAATCAGCTTTTGGATATTGCTGATGCGACGTGCATCGCTTGGGTGCGTGCTCAGGAATTCGGGCGGCGCACCTCCTCCCTGTGATTGTTTTGCCTGCGCCATGCGCTCCCAAAATCCAACCGCTTCATTCGGGTTATATCCAGCCATTGCCATAAAGACTAACCCCAGCCTGTCTGCCTCACTCTCCTGATTGCGCGAATAGCTCAGTAAGGCAAGCTGTCCGCCCAAACCGTAGGCGGTGTTAAGTACCGCTCTCGTGGTATTTGACTTCTCTGCTGTAGCTACATCAACCGCCACGCCTCCCGCCTGCGCAATAATCGATTGTGACATGCGTTCGGCCGAATGCTTGGCTATCGCATGTGCCACTTCATGCCCCATTACGGTTGCCAGACCTGCTTCATTTTTTGTAATCGGCAAAATACCTGTATACACAGCAACCTTACCTCCCGGCATGCACCAAGCATTGATTTGGTCTTCTTGAATCAGGTTAAACTCCCAGTTAAAATCATATTGATCGCCATACCCATTTTCCTGCAAAAATCGGGTTACGGCCCCGGCAATGTTTTTACCAACCCGCTGCACCAGTTGGGCATTGGAATTGCCTTTGATTACTTTCGTCTTGGAGTCGCTAAGCAAATCCTGGTAGACAAGCGCTGCCTGCTGCTGGATTTCCGCTTCATTTACCAAGCTCAGTTGCCGCCGACCGGTGAGTGGCACCGTTGCACAAGACACAACGATTCCAAAAATCAGCAGCCAGCAGGTACGTTTTACCATTGCTTTCATTACAGTACAAATTAATTACATGGATTGACAACTATTCGGTGGAAATTAAAGCAATATACATGCCGAATTTCACTTCAGGTCTTTGCCCGTTTTCTAAACAAATATACCTTGGATTCTTTTCCCTTCAACAATCGTTCGATATTCTTTTGATGTGTGATCAATATCAACACACAGATACACATCCCATAAAGCAGCACAGATTTTACGGATGTATGGAACATAAAGACAATACTAAAAGGAAATGCAAACCCGGCACTGATCGAACTCAAAGATACATAGTGGGTAAGCAGTAATACCACAATAAATACCGAAACGCATACCAATGCGGCCTGAAAATGCACCGCCAATATCATCCCGAAAAGCGTAGCAACCCCTTTCCCTCCTCTGAAACCGGCAAAAATAGGAAATAGATGGCCAACCACAGCGATTACGCCTAAGGCCAATTGAAAATTAACAAATTGTGCCGCTGCCTGGGGGCCGGTAACCGATGGGCCAATAAAATAAGCCAAGTTAGTTGCCGTCCACCCTTTCAGAATATCAATCAGCATCACTGCCACGCCAGCCCTAGTTCCCAACACCCGAAATGTGTTGGTTGCTCCGGCATTTCCGCTCCCATATTCCCTGACATCAACCCCATAAAAAGACTGCCCCAACCATACAGCTGTGGGTATGGAACCAAACAAATAAGCCAGTATGACTGCGCCGACTAAATAACCCGATATCATGAATCGCAAGATACGGTTTTTGCCTTTAAACTCATATCCAAGCTTTTTACCGAATGAGTGAGCGCACCCATGGAAATGTAATCCACGCCGGCCTCGGCATATTCACGTACATTTTCCTCAGTGATTCCCCCCGAAGCTTCCGTCACAAATCGCCCATTGATAAGTGCCACTGCCTCACGTATCTCTTCGGGTCTAAAATTATCGAGCATGATCCGTTCTATTCCTCCCACATTCAACACATCGGCGACCTCTCCCTGATTACGTACTTCTATTTCAATGTCAATAGGTTTATCCATTTTTTTACGGTAACGGTTAGCCTGCTCAATCGCTTCCCTGATCCCTCCGGCATAGTCCACATGATTATCTTTGATCAGTATCATATCATATAGGCCGAAGCGATGGTTTATGCCACCGCCTACGCGTACCGCTTTCTTTTCAAGAAACCGGAGCAATGGGGTTGTTTTTCGTGTGTCCAATACCTGAGTTCTCGTGCCTGCCAAGGTATTGACAATTCTTCGAGTGGCCGTAGCAATGCCACTCATGCGTTGCATGATATTAAGCAAAAGTCTTTCGGCCAACAAAATGCTGTGAATACGCCCGGTTACGCACATCACAATATCCCCTGCGTGTACTGACTCCCCGTCTGATAAGAACACTTCCGCTTCCAATTCCTTGTCGACCTCATTAAGAACAGCCAACGCCTCTTCGATACCAGCTACGGTTCCTGATTCCTTAATGATCAATTGAGCAACTCCTTTCTTCCCTTCGGGAATGGTAGATCGCGATGTATGGTCGCCATCCCCTACGTCTTCCGCCAGTGCCGCTTTAATGAAGTGGGTCAGCTCTCCTTTTTCTTTCTCAGTCATTGGTTATGGATTATATACTAAGGTAGCCAGCACTACATCTGAATGTAGCGATGGTCTCAAGTAATTAAAACGCTGCTAAGATGCCTATTTAAAACAAAAAACAGCGAATAAAAATAAAATTTGGTTAAACGTTAGTAGATAGGCTCTATACGGAACTCCGTAACCTGAAACGTATTGTCGTTGTTGGTGAGTTTGTAAGAGACGCGAAATGAGTCTTTAGACGTCTCCAAATTAAGTACGACATACCTGAAATTCGGATTGGAATCCAGCCGGTGCGATATTTTCACGTTCGTGGGTGTATTTCTTCCGAAAAAATCACGCAGAATAATTTCAGCCTGTACGCGCGAATAAATGCCCTCGTCGTTCAATAAAGTCATGCTTACGGTCGAAGAAAAATATTTGGATAACTCCTTCGTATTAGCACTTTTGATACAGGATGAAATGTCATCGATGACATCATTCACATTGGCAACGCTCGTCACCGCAAATAAACACATCATCCCCATCAACTTTACTCTATTAATCAATCTGATTCGATTCGCTTTCACAGTACTAGTTTATTCAAATGTTACCGTATTAAGTTTTATCAATTCTATATGGGCCTTTCGGGGGAGCAAATTTTTCATCTTTAGAAAAAGTTTTTCCTCCGAAAAAATTTATAGCTAAAAACATGCCATATTTAAAATGGCCGTTTCGAAATTGCAAAATTGCAGAAATCGAGAGCTGCAAAATTGAGCATCATCGACTTTGCGCTTCCGCACTTTTGCGACTTTACTGCAATTTAGCTAAGTTTGTATCCGTGAATACCAAGAAGAAAGTTGCGCTCATAATCCTGGATGGATTGGGTTATGGCAAGGAAGATCGCTCAAATGCCGTCTTAGCGGCAAATACCCCCTACCTGGACGAGCTGCTCGCTCGATACCCTCATTCAAAATTAGAAGCTTCAGGTGAAGCTGTGGGATTGCCGGAAGGCCAAATGGGCAATTCGGAAGTCGGCCACATGAACCTGGGCGCCGGAAGAGTCGTTTACCAAGAGTTAGGCAGGATACACAAAGCTGTGAAGGACGGCGAGTTTGATCGTAATGAACCGTTACAAGCAGCCTTTCAGTACGCCAAAGCTAACGGCAAGGCCGTACATTTCATTGGCTTGTTATCCGACGGTGGCGTCCACGCACATACACGACACCTCAGGGGCTTATGCGTTGCTGCAAAAAACGCCGGAATACAAAGTGATCAAGTGTTTGTACATGCTTTTTTAGATGGTCGCGATACAGATCCGAATTCAGGCATTGGCTACGTGACCGATTTGGAGCAGTTCCTGCGGGCAAATGGTGGCCAACTAGCTTCAGTAATAGGGAGATATTATGCCATGGACCGCGACAATCGCTGGGAGCGCGTAAAGCAGGCTTATGATTTGCTCGTACACGGCATTGGGACGCCAAGTCAGCAGCTCACCAATTCCATCGAGCAATCGTATCGCGATGGGGTTACGGATGAATTCGTCAAACCGATTGTTAAAACGGATGCTTTCGGAACGCCAATAGCAACGATAAAAAGCGGCGATGTAGTGGTTTGCTTTAACTTCCGGACAGATAGGGGGCGCGAAATTACGATGGCACTCACACAACGTGACTTCCCTGAATATGACATGCATCCCTTGAAATTGCGTTACCTCACCATGACCACCTATGATGAAACCTTCCACGGAGTTGACGTATTATTTCTTAAAGAAAATCTGACAAATACGCTCGGTGAAGTACTGGAAGCCAACGGCAAGACACAAACTCGTATTGCCGAAACAGAAAAATACCCGCACGTGACCTTCTTTTTTTCCGGGGGGCGCGAAAAAGAATTTGTTGGCGAAAACCGGATACTTATTCCCTCACCCAAAGTAGCTACTTACGATCTACAGCCCGAAATGAGTGCCCAAGGTGTAGCGGACGCAATATGCGAGGATATTGTCACCCGTCAGCCAGATTTCATCTGCCTGAATTTTGCCAATCCAGATATGGTTGGTCACACGGGCGTGTTCGATGCGGTTGTCAAAGCCGTGGAAACAGTCGACCGATGCCTTCGCCAAGTCGTTGAATGCGGTCTGAATCTGGGATATACCTTTATCATTATCGCCGACCACGGCAATGCGGAATTTATGGTCAACGACGACGGTTCTGTCAATACCGCTCACACCACCAATTTAGTCCCTTGTATCTTGATCGATCGTACACATGCTACGTTATCGGATGGAAAATTGGGCGATATCGGGCCAACCATTTTGAAGCTCATGGAATTACCCATCCCACATGAAATGAACGGCAATGTATTGGTCTAACGACATATGGTACAGCGCAACAGACTTTTTCATACCACTTTGCTTTTCTTTTGGTTGATAGGAGGATCATCTTGCACAAGTTCCGATAGCACCAAACCGACATTGGTGACAACAGGTTCCTATTTCAGTCTGGAAGACTTTTTCCTAAAGGAAGCCAACCGTTTGGCAAAATTGGCACCGACTGTGGATAAGACCGTATCTAGGAATGGTGCGCCCGAGAATAAGCGTGTGCAAATTGATGACTGGGAAAACGAATTGGCGTTATTTATCGCTTCAGATATAAATAAACCGGCATGGCAGAACAGTTACCGGGCAGACAGCACGGAAGGCTCACTTATTTACACCAGCATTGATCCTGAACTCCGTACCCAAAAAATCATTATAGATAAGCACAGAAACGGAAACATAAAGCATATTGCCATTAGTAATAGCACCGGCAATATGCTTTACAAAACCACCGAACACCTTGATTATTATCCCGATTCACTTTATCAGATCAACAAACAACAACAAGTCCGCGTCATCGGTGACAGCCAGTATTCGATAAGGGGTATCCTACAATAAAAGGAGAATATCGTTACGTTATTTGAGGTTATCCCGGTATACTTTTGCCTTTTTGACTTCCGTCTGAATATCCTTCTTACCAGGTGTCATTGTCAATACCTGCTCGAAATCGGCTATGCTTTTATCATATGCTTCAGTAGCCAATGCTTTATCGTAATTTGCCGTTCCTGAAGTCCCCCGCAAAATTCCCAAATCGCGATAAGCAATGCCACGATTCTGATAATATTTTACATCACCGGCGTTCAACTCGATCGCTTTCGTATAATCTGCCAACGCTTCATTCAACATCTTTTCACGGCTGCTGGAACTGATTTTTAAATCGGTTTGAACCGCTAATATATTATTCGCTTTTCCGCGATAATAATAAGCCGATTCGTGGTCTGGGCGTAACTGGATAACTTTACCAAATGACGCTAGCGCTTTCTTATATTCACCGATTTGGTATTGCGAATATCCGAGCATATACATGACATCCGGATCGCCGCTCTCGGCTGGCAATGCTTTTTGTAAATGGTTGGCCGCAGCTTTAAAATCACCGTCGATCAACGCTTTCTGTCCTAACCGTACATTGGGGTTGCTGGGCGCCGTCTCGGTGGTCTGTGCCTGCGCTGTAAATATTGCTAAGCATAACATTCCACCGATAATCCCTCGTTTCGATTTTCCTAAAAAAAAGCTCAATTCATTTCTTTTCATCACTTTCATATTAAACAAAATTCCTACCTGACTGACCATCCCTGCAATTTCCGTGCTACAAACATAACCATAATTGCACGCAAATACAATTTGTCCTTCTGTGTTAAACTCCAAAAAGCTCCCTTTATTATTTCTGATCTTGCTTTTCCAATAATTTTTCTATTTTAGCTGATAGTTTGCGAGGGAGCAACCAAGCCGTCCTGTTCCGATAGCTGACTTTTTTTCAGCTGGAGTACCATGAGGGTATTACTTTATAATGAAATTCAGGAAAAACTTGCTATTGGCATAGGCATTGCACTTGTCTAAAAAAGCAGATTTTTAAGTTACGCAATGATTAACGGCTGCCAATATGGCGCCGGTATAGAAGAAACAAGATATTCATGAGCAATTTCGATCCGTTTGATTTTAACCAAGCAATCCCCATTATAAATGAAGACACGGAGTTTTTCCCGTTATTAAGTCAGCAAGATGAAGATGAAATGCGCAACGCTGATCTTCCGGAATCACTTTCCATTCTGCCGCTGCGCAATACGGTATTATTTCCAGGTGTTGTCATACCGATTACCGTGGGCAGAGACAAGTCTATTAAATTAGTCAAGGAGGCGTACAAAGGCGACCGGATCATCGGTGTCGTGTCCCAACAGAACATGGCCATAGAGGATCCGACATTTGAGCAACTTAACAAGGTCGGCACCGTAGCTATGATCATCAAAATCTTGCAGATGCCTGATGGGAATACTACGGTTATTATTCAGGGAAAACAGCGTTTTAGATTACGTGAACTCATTCAGAGCGAACCCTATATTAAGGCATACATCGAGCGCTTTGAGGAGAAAAAACACAAAGGCAGCCGGGAGTTCAATGCATTGATTTCTTCCATTAAGGAAATGGCGCTTCAAATTATTCAGCTTTCCCCACACATTCCGAGCGAAGCCGGCATTGCCATCAAAAACATCGAAAGTCCGGGGTTTCTTATCAATTTCATTTCCTCCAACCTCAATGCAGATCTGTCCTTCAAACAGCAACTGTTGGAAATTGCCGATCTCGACAAACGTGCTGCTAAGGTGTTGGAACAACTGGACGTGGAACTACAGCTGCTTGAGTTAAAAACCCAGATACAAAATAAGGTCCGGGGCGATCTCGATAAGCAACAACGGGATTATTTTCTCAACCAGCAGTTAAAAACCATTCAAGAAGAGCTGGGCGGTAATACGCCCGACCTCGAAATAGAAGACCTGCGCAAGCGCGCAAAGGCAAAGAAATGGCCCACCGAAGTGCGTGGGCATTTTGACAAGGAGCTTGATAAACTAGCCCGAATCAATCCCGCCGCTGCTGACTATTCGGTACAAGTCAACTACCTCGAATTGTTATTAGAGCTTCCCTGGAATGAATTTACCAAAGACAATTTCGATCTCAAGCGAGCCAAACGGGTGCTGGACCGGGATCACTATGGCCTGGATAAAGTAAAACAACGGATCATCGAATACCTCGCCATCTTAACACTCAAGCGCGATATGAAAGCCCCTATTCTCTGTTTAGTAGGGCCGCCGGGAGTAGGAAAAACATCACTTGGAAAATCCATAGCCAAAGCCTTGGGGCGTAAATATACGCGTATGGCGCTGGGCGGAATACGCGACGAAGCCGAAATACGGGGTCATCGTAAGACATATATCGGTGCCATGCCGGGTCGCATCATCCAGTCGCTCAAAAAGGCAGGCGCCTCAAATCCGGTATTCGTATTAGACGAAATCGATAAAGTAGGCAGCGATTTTCGTGGCGATCCGTCGTCAGCATTGCTTGAAGTACTAGATCCCGAGCAGAATAATGCATTCTACGACCACTATGTGGAATTGGATTACGACTTATCAAACGTCATGTTCATCGCAACTGCCAATTCTTTGAATAATATCCAGCCTGCCCTGCTCGACCGCATGGAAATCATTGAGGTCAATGGATATACCATCGAAGAAAAAATAGAAATCGCCAAAAAACATTTGATTCCCAAACAACGTGAGGCACACGGATTGGCGGCCAAAGATTTTTCCCTTCGGGCTAAGGTCATCGAAAAAATTATCGATGAATACACCCGCGAGTCTGGTGTACGCGGTTTGGAGAAGAAAATCGGATCCATCATTCGCGGCGTCGCAACACATATGGTGATGAACGATCCGCTGCCTCAGCCTGTTGATGGGGAGATCGCAGAAAAAATTCTGGGTGCCCCCATATTTGATAAAGAATTTTATGAAGGAAACGAAGTTGCGGGCGTAGTTACCGGTCTGGCATGGACACAGGTGGGCGGCGATATTCTGTATATCGAATCGAGCCTCAGTCCCGGCAAAGGAAAACTGACGCTGACGGGCAATCTGGGAGATGTGATGAAAGAATCTGCCAGCATTGCGTTAGCCTATCTCCGCGCCAATGCTACGCAATTTGGTATCGACTATAGCGTATTCGATAAATGGGACGTACATATCCATGTGCCGGCCGGGGCGACTCCCAAAGATGGTCCGTCAGCGGGCATAACCATGCTTACTGCATTGGCATCTAGTTTCACCCAGCGGAAAGTAAAAGAAAAATTGGCCATGACGGGAGAAATTACGTTGCGGGGAAAGGTGCTTCCAGTAGGCGGTATCAAGGAAAAAATATTGGCCGCCAAACGGGCCAATATCAAAGAGGTGATCCTATCAAAGGCCAATAAAAAGGACATTGTGGAAATCAAGGAAGATTACATTAAAGACCTGACGTTCCATTATGTCGCAGAAATGCATGAAGTCGTTAATCTCGCCTTACTCAAACAACGGGTGAAAAACGCTAAGAAATTGTTAAATTAATTTTTATCTTAGCTTCATGCTTACTGAGTCGCTGATAATCTTGGCGTTGATCCTGTTGAATGGCATTTTTTCAGCTTCCGAAATCGCGATTGTATCCAGTCGGAAAGCTCGATTACAGGTGCTGGTTGACCGGAAAAACGCCGCCGCCAAACAAGTACTTAAACTCAAGGACTCCCCCAACCAATTCCTTTCTACCGTGCAGATCGGCATTACGTTGATCGGGATTCTGACGGGTATTTTCGGTGGTGCAACCCTAGCTCAACGGCTGGATGTCTACCTTTCAGAAATCACCTGGATGGACGGATACAGCTCCCAGGTTTCTGTGCTCATTGTCGTAATCGTTATTACGTTTCTTACCCTCGTCTTGGGGGAGTTGGTCCCCAAACGAATCGGATTGGCCATGCCCGAAAAATATGCGACGATTATCGCATTTCCAATGAATATCCTTAGCAGGATCGTAGCGCCGTTTGTCTGGCTGCTTAGCGTGACTACCGAAGGGATTGTCAGATTGCTGAATATAAAAACGTCGCAAAATGCCGTAACGGAAGAGGAAATTAAAGCATTGGTTGACGAGGGGGCGGATACAGGTGCCATCGAGCATATTGAGCACGAAATTGTCGACCGGGTTTTCAGTCTGGGCGACAAGCGTGCCGTTAACCTGATGACCCATCGCAGTAATATCGTTTGGTTAGACATAAACGATGGATATGACATCCATAAGCAAATTATACTGAAAAATGGACATACCGTATATCCGGTATGTCAGGGCGGATTGGACAACGTTATAGGGGTTGTTCATATCAAATCGTTGCTCAAACAATACCTTATTGCTCAACCCATCCAGCTTGAGCAATTGACGCATCCGCTCAACTATGTACATGAAAATAGTTCGGCATATAGTATACTAAATAAGTTTAAGACATCTAAGATACATCAAGCCATCGTGCTCGATGAGTACGGCGCACTACAAGGTATTGTGACCATCAACGATATACTGAGCAGTTTGGTTGGTGATATTTCTGACAGTGATACTGCCGAGCGACCTGAAATCATCAGACGGGAAGACGGCAGCTTGCTGATTGACGGGCAATACCAAATTGACGATCTTTTTACCGCGCTGAATATCGATATTTCGGAAGAGGAAGAAGTCGGGTTAGCGAGTATCAATACCATTGCCGGACTGGTATTGTTGAAGTTGGGTCATATGCCCACAGCAGGCGAACGCATGCAATGGAAAGATCATGAGTTTGAAGTCGTGGATATGGATGGCAATCGGATCGACAAGATTTTGGTCAAATTCTTGGGCACCTGATCCCGCTTACTTACTAGACAACCCCTCTTGCAACAAGCTCTCGCTCCATCTGTTGCTGTAAAATATGCGCTTCCTGCCGCGCCCGCTCCGCAAAATCGGTCCCATTGGACGCGTAGATGATAGAACGTGTTGCATTTACCAGTAAACCACAGTCGGCCGTCATGCCATACTTGCATACTTCCTGAAGGTCCCCACCCTGTGCCCCCACACCCGGCACCAATAAAAAATGATCCGGCGCATGCTTCCTAACCGATTCAAATGCCTGCCCCCGGGTGGCACCGACAACGTACATCAGATTTGCTGTATTACCCCAAGTATTGGCTTTTTGAATAACCCGTTCAAAAAGCGGCACCCCCCCCGCATCAGTGATGGCCTGAAAATCCATCCCGCCCGTGTTTGAAGTCAATGCTAGAATAATTGTCCACTTTCCCTGAAACTGGAGAAAAGGTTGAACCGAATCGTGCCCCATATATGGGGCTACGGTAATGGCGTCGAAGCCAAGTCCGGAATGTTGCTGATCGAAAAAAGCTTTCGCATATCGTTCTGAAGTGTTGCCGATATCACCACGTTTGGCATCCGCTATGCTGAAGCAATCTTTGGGTAAAATACCCCACGTTTTCCGAAGACTTTCCCAGCCAGCGCCCCCCATACTCTCGTAAAATGCAATATTGGGTTTGTAAGCTACGCACAGGTCCGCAGTAGCCTCGATAATCTGACGATTGAATTCAAAAACAGGATCCTCGTAATCAAGTAAATGGGTAGGTATTTTTTGGATATCTGTATCTAGCCCCACACAGAGAAAAGAACGTTTGACTTTGATTTGATGGATGAGCTCATTTCGTGTCATATCTTGCCGGCTGCTTTTTTGATTTCTGCAAACGTAAGACAAAAATTACGGTTAAAAAACAAAAACCGTATATTTACGCTGCAATTACGATGAAAATATTTGTTACCCGAGCATTACCCGAGATCATTAAACAGTCGTTGGCGAACGAGGGCCATATCGTTTCTGAATGGACCGAAAAACGGGACCTTTCACCCGCCGAGTTGACTGATTATAGCCTAGCTAATGATGCGCTATTCAGCATAGGCAAAAATCAAATCGACAAACATTTTTTAACAGCATGTTCTCACCTCCGCGTCATTGCCCTGTGCAGCGTAGGCTATGATCATGTGGATGTCGATGAAGCTACCAAATTTGGTATTCCCATCGGCAACACACCTGGAGTCCTCAGCAAGGCAACAGCAGATACAGCCTTTCTATTGATACAGAATGTGGCCCGAAAAGCCATTTATAATCATAAGGAAATTCTGCGGGGCAATTGGGGATTCTTCGATCCAATGGCCAATCTGGGCATCGAATTACACGGCAAAACCTTGGGGATCTATGGATTGGGACGCATTGGCTTTGAATTGGCTCGGAGTTGTCGCTATGCCTTTGACATGCCCGTCATCTATTATAACCGCAGCCATAACGAACGTGCGGAGCATGAATTAAATGCACGCCGGGTATCTTTCGATGAGCTGTTGCAGCAAAGCGATGTGCTTAGTGTACATGCCAATCTCAGTGAAGAGACGGAAGGTATCTTCGACCGTCATGCTTTTTCAAAAATGAAAGCTTCTTCCATCTTCATCAATACTGCCAGAGGTGCCATCCATAACGAGACCGATCTCCAGTTGGCGCTCGAAGAAGGTCAGATTTGGGGTGCAGGTCTGGACGTAACGCATCCCGAACCCATGGCGCCCGGTAATCCATTGCTGGCGATGCCCACTGTGGCCATATTACCGCACATTGGATCAGCGACCATCGAAACGCGGATGAAAATGATGCAGCTAACAGTAGAAAACATACTTGCGGGCCTAAATGGTCAACGCTTACCCTATTGCGTCAATCCAAAGGTATACGGAGTGGAGCACTGATCCGGTTATTCCGCGGCGATCAATTGATTGATAAATGCGGCCACTTCCGGCCGACTGTAATCCGCCATTCCTTCGTGCTTCGCTGCAATCTGCCCCTTTTTGTCTAGAATCAGGGTGGTGGGAATCGCGTTGCCCAACCAACCGGCTGGAATCTCTCCCGAAACGACATGTACCGGAAGCCCCAGTTTCTTGCTGTCCATAAACTGTTTGGATTTGTCATATTGGCCATCCACATCTACGATTGCAAAAACAACAGCTTCATTGTCCTTAAACTGTTGGTACAGTTTATCAATGGAAGGCAATTCCGCAATACAGGGAGGACACCAGGTAGCCCAGAAATTAATGAACACTACCTTACCCGTCTGGTTGGCCACGTCAATGGGGTTTCCCTTGCCATCACTGACAAACATGGGTGGCTTACCAATGGTTCCCGCCGACACGGCAGGAGAATCTTGTACAGGATGTTCCAGATCCGGCTTGAAAAGACCGATCTTCATTAATCCTCTGCTCACCCAGGCCTTCATGTCCGGACTGAAAAGCATAGCCACGACAAATGCACCCAAAATAACCGTAATAATCGTCGAAATTTTAATTTTCTTCATACCAAACAGTTTATAATTCTCCCTCCACCCCTAACCCAAATAAAGCGAAATCATATCGTACCGGGTCATCTGCATCTAGCTTACGCAGGTTTTCTGTCAATTCACAGGCTGTTTTCCAATCGGACTGCTTCCGCCGGATCAACCCAAGTTTTCTCGCCACGCGCTCCACGTGGACGTCACAAGGGCAGATTAATTGCGATGGCACCATCCGCCGCCACAGTCCAAAGTCCACTCCTCTATCATCACGCCGTACCATCCAGCGTAAAAACATCGTTAACCGCTTGCAGGCAGAATTTTGCAAAGGGGAACTGACGTGCTTCCGCGTACGCAAAGGTGCATCCGGCAGGGTGAAAAAATAATTCCGGAAATAATTCAATGCCTGTTCTATGGTAAAATTGGATTGCCCCAGATTGCCCAACATGCATGCCGAGGAAGCATAGGTACCGGCGTCCGGAAAAGACGTATATGACGCTGCGTACTCCATCCTGAATTCGGCGTTGGCAGCCGCCGGCGGTAGAAAAGCATCTTCCAGCGAATCGTATCGCATATAATGCGCCCGGAAAAAGCTGACGAAATAAAGCAGGTCCGTATCGTTGAACGTGCGGTGCTTGAAGCCCAACAACTGTTTCAAATCTCCTTCCCGATGGTTCCTGACGAAATCAAAAGGCTTGTCATCCATGCGTGCAAGCAATTCTGTGCATTTATTGATGATCGTCTTCCGCTGCCCCCAAGCCAGTACGGCCGCAAAAAATGCTGCAATCTCCCGGTCCTGCCTATCTGCAAACCGGTGAGGAATACAAATCGGATCGTTTTCAATAAACCCTGGCCGATTATATTCATCGACCTTGCGGTCCAGAAAGCCCTTAATGCCATCCTGCCGATCAGTGAGAATCCGTTCAATCTGTGTCATCCGCATCCCATCACCTAACCAAGTGCCTGCTCCAGGTCGGCTAGCAAGTCATCGATATCTTCGACCCCCACACTGATGCGAATCAGGTTATCTACCACACCTACCTTTTCCCGCACTTCCCGGGGAATGGAGCCGTGGGTCATCGTCGCCGGATGATTGATCAGCGATTCCACACCGCCAAGGGATTCAGCCAGTGTGAACACTTTAAATGAAGCCGCCACATTAAATGTATCTTCGAGTGATGCGCCCTTCAATACGATGGATACCATTCCGCCGAAATCGCGCATCTGTTTTCGGGCAATGTTATGCCCTGGATGCGTTTCAAAACCAGGCCAATAAATCGTTTCGATACGGGGATGATCTTTTAAATATTCAGCTACCCTTCTGCCGTTCTCGCAATGCGCCTTCATCCGCAGGTGTAGGGTTTTGATACCCCGCAATACCAGAAAACTGTCCTGTGGACCCGGAGTACCCCCGCAGGCATTGTAGTAAAAAAATAACTGATCGTACAACGCCTTGTCGTTCATGACCAACGCACCCATCACCACGTCTGAGTGGCCACCGATATATTTAGTCACGGAGTGCATCACGATATCCGCACCCAAATCCAATGGATTTTGCAGATAAGGAGAAGCAAACGTATTGTCCACCGCAAAAAGTACTCCTGTATGCTTTGCCACCTGCCCGATTGCTTCGATATCCGCGAGCTTCAATGTCGGATTCGTAGGGGTTTCCACCCAGATCAGGCGGGTTGCAGGAGATATCTTTTCAGCGATCCGATCCGGTTCTGACGTATCAACAAAATGAAACTTGATGCCGTAGTGTTCAAAAACCTTCGTAAAAATCCGGTACGACCCACCATACAAATCGTCACCGGTAATTACTTCATCGCCGGGTCTCAATAATTTCAGTACGGTCTCCGTAGCCGCCATACCGCTGGAAAAAGCCAGCCCATATTTTCCATTTTCCAAAGCAGCCAGGCAATCTTCCAATGCTTTGCGAGTGGGATTGGTGCCGCGCGAATACTCATAGCCCTTATGGTTGCCCGGTGCAGCTTGTTGGTAGGTGGATGTTTGATAGATCGGCGTCATTACCGCTCCCGTAGTCGGGTCGGCCTGTTGCCCAGCATGAATAGCTTTCGTCGCAAATTTATATCCCATGATAGTCAGGTAATTTAATAAGGAAATGTCGTAAAGTTATGAAATCCTCTCCTAAAACTGAAGTGGTGAGCGGTAAACAAACGAATAATCCAAATCTGCCATCAATCGTTTGGGCGATACCATTTTGGTAGTTTGATCGGTGGCTGTAAACGAAGCTGGCAGGCCGTATCCATATTTGGCAGCAGACGCCGTGATGACGTCCTTTTTCAGCGGGTGTTCAGGACAAACCACGTTGTATGTCTTACTCTGAACTTCCTTTTCCATCATCAGCCGGATAATTGCGTAAATATCTTCCACATGCACAAAATTGGCTGTTTGGTAGCCAATTTCGCAAACTTTGTCAACAAAATACTTAGCTAGGGTCCGTTCAAAACCAAACAACCCTCCCAGCCGTAAAACGTTCAATTTGGAAAAAGCTGAGCGCAGCATAGACTCCCCCGTCCATAGTTTTTGGTCCAGTTCATCCGCTGCAAAGGTATCTTCAACGATCACCCCACTCACTTTCGGGTAAATGCCCACTGAGCCAAAAAACAGTAACTGTCCGAAAGATAAATTCCTCAAAAACGAAACGAGTCGTTCGAAACGGATTGTCACCGTTTCAAACGCATCTTTATGAGTAATGGGTATACTGATGATAACGACATCAAATGTGGTTTCATTCAAATGCCCAACGGCATCGTCGCGATCAAAATCAACTACATACGATCGAAGCCCTATGAAGTCCAGTTCCAGCGCTTTTTTAGGTGTCCTGCAAGTTGCCCATATGCGATGCCCTTCGTCCCGCAGGCAAGATGCCACGTAAGTGCCTACCCATCCACATCCCACGATGAGTACCTTCATCTGCTTTCCTCGTACTATTTAGTTAATAAGCTCGTGCAAACAGTACTCGCTGTATAGACGGCTTTCCCGTACGGATACACGCACCCTGTTCGAAAGGATTGTCCAGCGGTATACACCGAATGGTTGCTTTCGTTTCCTCCTTAATCAACCGTTCAGTCTCCGCAGTTCCATCCCAATGGGCCGAGATAAAGCCCCCTTTTTCCTCAAGCACTTGTTTAAACTCTTCGTAGCTGTCTACCCTTATCGTGTTAGCTTCCTGGAATACCGCTGCCTTCTGATAGATTTGCTGCTGGATATCCGTTAACAACAGTTCGATCCGGTCTGCTAATCCGACCTGAGATACGGTTTCTTTCGTTTGGGTATCGCGGCGTGCAATCTCTACCGTTCCATGCTGCATATCCCGGGTACCTACTGCAATACGGACGGGCACCCCTTTCAACTCCCACTCGGCAAATTTGAATCCCGGACGTTGGGTATCACGATCGTCGTACTTAACGGAAATACCTTTCGACTTCAGTTCGCCGATCAGCGTATCGGCTAAGTCTCCAATTGCCGTACGTTCATCCTCTGTCTTAAAAATCGGAATGATAACCACCTGAATCGGAGCTAATTTCGGGGGCAACACCAATCCTTGATCATCGGAATGCGCCATAATCAATGCCCCCATTAACCGTGTAGATACACCCCAAGAGGTTGCCCAAACATAGTCAAGTTTCCCATCCTTTGCCGTAAATTTAACATCGAAGGCCTTCGCAAAATTCTGTCCTAGGAAATGTGATGTTCCGGCTTGAAGCGCCTTCCCGTCTTGCATAAGCGCCTCAATGCACAGGGTATCTAACGCACCCGCAAATCGCTCATTTTCTGTCTTACGACCACGCACCACCGGCAACGCCAGCCAATTCTCCGCAAAATCGGCATAAACGGCCAACATTTGTTGGGCTTCTGCAATCGCTTCTTTTTTCGTCGCATGCGCCGTATGGCCCTCTTGCCACAGAAATTCTGCCGTGCGCAAAAATAAGCGGGTTCGCATCTCCCAGCGTACTACATTGGCCCATTGATTTACCAAAATAGGCAAATCTCTATAAGACTCAATCCACCCTTTATAGGTATTCCAGATTATCGTTTCGGACGTAGGCCTTACGATGAGCTCTTCTTCCAATTTTGCCTCTTCATCAACCACAATATTACCCGTTCCATCGTTCTTCAACCGATAATGAGTAACCACCGCACATTCCGTTGCAAAGCCTTCCACGTGGGATGCCTCTTTTGAAAAGAACGATTTGGGGATAAACAACGGAAAATACGCGTTGCTATGGCCGGTATCCTTGAACATTTTATCCAACGCAGCCTGCATTTTCTCCCAAATGGCATACCCATAAGGTTTGATCACCATACAACCCCGTACTGCCGAATGCTCCGCAAGGTCAGCTTTCACAACCAATTCATTGTACCACTGGGAATAATCTGTTTCACGGCTTGTAATTCCTTTGCTCATAGTTGATCGTCGATAAAATTAGTATAACATTTGCGATTGGATACGTATTGATATTTGTCCAGCAAAGGTAGGTGGTTTTAGCAAATTACCGAATAAAAAATTGTATAGCACAATTAAACCAAACGTTCAAAAAAGCGTCTATACAAGAAAGCGTTGGGTTTAGCCAGACGAAAGGACAGTTAAGATGAAAAGCAATAGATTAATAGTCAGTACAGTAGCTGTAGGAAGCATTTTGTTTCTGGGGTCATGTAGCACCTCAAGGCAGACAGCTTTCCGCGACGACGTCTATAATAATCAAGCCCGGGCGGTGGAAGAAAGCTACCAAAGCCCGGATTATTATTACGATGAGGAAACAGCTCCAGACGAGCAATATTCAGACGAAGGCTATTATGCCGACCAATATACGGATGAAGCCTATGCAGGCGACTACTATTCAGACGAATATAGCGACAGCGAATATGCCAACCGGATAAACCGGTTTTATTACAATTCTCCGGGTATGAGCTATTACGATCCATGGTTTGACCCTTGGTATGGATTCAATTCATGGTACAACCCCGGCTGGGGTTGGGGTAGTGCCTGGAGCCTTGGTTTTGGCTGGGGTGGCTGGGGTCTCGGTTGGGGCAGCAGTTGGTATAATCCTTACTATAGTCCTTACTATGGCGGCTATTGGGGTTGGGGATCACCTTATTACGGTGGTGGCTTCGGAGGCCCCTATGCCTACAACCGTTGGGGTTGGGGCGGATGGGGTGGTTACTACCCGGGTACTATTATTGTAGACAATCGTACAAGAGGTGTTCGATCTGCGTCGCGCTCTCGCATGGATGTAAGAACCGGCCGCTCAAGTCGGTCAGCAGGCACGACGCGTACTGCATCCCGGACAGCGATAAGCCGTGACGCAAACGGCCGTATTTCTACACGTTCCGTGGCAACTCGTGGTACTGCAGGTAGTACACGCACATCTGTGACACGCGGCAATACCGGCACCCGTACAAGGGAAGCAATTCGACCAAGCAGCACGTCTCGTAGACCCAGTGGAGAAGCTGTTAGACCGGGAAGCTCAAGGCAGCCATCGAATGGCGTCAGGCCATCGTCCTCACGACGCCCATCCGGCAGCAGCGCCCGTCCCGCACGCCCGTCAAGCTCACGACCCAGTGCAGCACCGTCTCGCCCCTCACGGCCAAGCAGCGTAGCACCCCGCTCATCGGGAAGTAGTTCCCGCGGCTCCGTATCGCCACCATCCCGTTCCTCTGGTTCGTCATCCGGAAGCAGCAGTCGTGGAAGCAGCGGCGGAAGTAGCCGTGGCGGCGGAAGAGGCAGATAACAAAATTCAATTGACAGGTCAGCTTCAGTCTGTAAGGCAGATTGGCTGACCTTCTTCATAAACTACACGTTAACTACATATGACAAAATCAGCGTATATACCCCTTTCCTTGTTGTTATTAAGTTGCTCACTTACATACGTTAAAGCCCAGTCACTTGATGAATTTCTCCGGTTTACTCAGCCCGAGCAGGGCGCATCCGCCCGTTTTAAAGCATTGGGCAATGCGCAAACAGCGCTCGGAGGCGACCTAAGTTCCATTTCCGGCAATCCCGCTGGTCTCGGCTTTTTCAGCCAATCAGACATTGGCCTCTCGTTTGATTTCAGCAGTGACATGAACAAAGCGCTATACTTCGGCACAAACAGCAAAAACAATGTCGATAAATTAGGGATAAATCAAGCTGCAGCGGTATTCCACATTCCTATGCGGAAGGCACAGGGCAGCAACCTTTCATCCGGTTGGTTAAATTTCAACATTGGCATTGGATACCACCGCACGAACAACTTCAATTCCACCATGGGCTTTACGGGCGTAAATAATGAAAGCAGTTATAGTGATTTTATGGTGTTGGAAGATGGATTCCTAGCGGGGGATATTGGTTGGCAATTTGGTATGGTCGATGAAAATGCTGCAGGTGAGTTAGTACCCATGACTACACTTGATAACTTACAAACCGCCTTTTATCGAGAGGAGGGCCATCAATCCGAAACAAACCTTTCCTTCGGTGCAAACTATGGAAACAAATTTTACATTGGTGCAAGCATTGGCTTCACACGGGTCAATTACCGGATGAATCGACTGTTCACCGAAGAAGGCAGTATCGAAAATTATGGTTATATTTTTTCCCAGAATCCGAATAGCCGATTTGTAAACCCAGCTACGGATGGCTATGACACCTATAATCCGTTACTTGAATCTGATTTTGTATTCGATGACGAGTCTTGGTCAAATACCTCCGGAAACGGTGTCAATGCAAAACTCGGAGTAATTTTTAAACCTGTCCCTCAATTAAACATTGGCGTTACGGCTATGACCCCGACTTGGTATAATCTTACAAATGACTACAAGGACTATTTCGGCATAACCAATTACCTAACAGATGGAACAGACAATTCGGACGAAAGCCCCAGCGATCCCGTTTATTACGATTATAATTTGCGGACCCCGTATAAACTTAGCGCAGGATTGGCTTATATCTTCGAAGCTGGCGGCCTACTGAGCGCAGATATTGACTACGTCGACTATGCGAGCATGTCCATGTCATCGTCCGACGCGTCCTACGATCAGGATTTTAACGACGGGATTGCCGATACCTATACCAACGCTGTCAATGTAAGGGTAGGTGGTGAATACATGATTGCTCCCCAATTCATGGTGCGAGCTGGATACGGATATATGGGAAGTCCCTACAGCGATGAAAGTATCGATTACAGCGGACAAACCGTTTCCGGTGGGCTTGGATATCGGATCAACAACGTATATGTTGATCTGACTTACCAGAATTTCCAGCGAAGCTACAACATGATTCCTTACTTGTTGGATGATGCAGCAGGTCAATACAGCCCCGTTGTGGAGGTGAAAAACCAACGGCACAACGTATTGTTGTCAGTGGGCCTTAAATTTTGAAATTGACTTTTTGAAACATCAGGTACTAAAACAAAATGGGTAGCAGTGTTAAACACTACTACCCATTTTGTTTTTATAACCTAAAGAAATACTAAGCTTTATTCACAAATGCACGCAACATCCAATTCTGTTTCTCGTTAAATTGCATAAACGCATTGATCATATCATTAGTCCCTTCATCCTCTGCTTCGGAAGTAATCTCGAGCAGATCCCGCTGCATGGCAATCAGCGCCTCCAGGTCCTCAATAATAGCCTTTACCATATCGATATCTTTCATACCAATTGTGTCTACCTCGTTGATTTCCGAATGTGATACGTAATCTTTAAACGTACTGAAAGGAGACTTTCCCAATGTCAAAATGCGTTCCGCCAACTCGTCGATGGTGGTCAATGCGTTGGTATAGAGCTCTTCAAATTTGGCATGCAAGGTAAAGAAATGATTTCCCCGTACGTTCCAATGGCATCCTCTCAGCTTTTGGTAATGAATATGATAGTTCGCTAACAAGTCATTTAAGTGATCAACAACAGGTCTTAATTTTTTTTCTTCTAAACTGATTACTTTTGGGTTCATGATATTCGATTTTAATACAACCATAAAACAGTTAAAGCTATAAAAAGTTTATCGCAGCATCAGGAAATACGCTTTTTTCTGACAAAAAGATTATAGTTCTCATGCTTCTCCACATAAATATCTTCTCCGATATCGATAAAACCATCCAATGCCACCGCATCGTACCATTTCCCATCAATTTCCACTTTGCCCGACGGGCGAAGGACCGTTTTTGCCACCCCTTCCTTACTTACCAGCTCTGTATTCCGCCGCGAAGAAGTGTACCCTTCTTCAGATCGCTGCTCATCCTGTAGCACCAGGCGTTTAAACGCTTTAGTTTTGAGGATATTTTTACCAAAAATAACCATTAGGATTGTCGCTGTCACCATCGAAGCAATAACCAACAAAAACGAGTTGAACAACCTACCGGGTTCAGAGATGGAGAAGTTAAAATAATCATTGACCACCATACTAAATGCCAACCCACAAACCAGGCAAATAATACCCAATATTCCCGCAACACCAAAGCCTGGAATCACAAACAGTTCCAGCAGAATCAATACGATACCCGCAATAAACAAAGCGATTTCCCAATTGTCTGCCAACCCTTGGATATACAGCGGAGCAAAAAACAACATAGCAGCGATGACCGCAACAACTAGGGCAAACCCAATACCCGGCGTTTGCATTTCAAAGTAAATCCCTCCAATGATCAACAAGATTAGGATACCGCTAACCGCCGGGTTGATAAGGAACGAAATAATCCGGTCAATCACCGTAATCTGATGTATGGTAATTTGCGGATTACTGATTTCCTCGGCCTTTAACAAATCGGCCGTTGACGCAACCTCCGCTTCCGCTAATCCGATTTTTACTGCCTCCGACGAGGTAAGTGTCAGAATTTTACCTGCAGGCTTGATCGCTGGCAGATCGATATCCCCGTCCACAAACGCTTCGGCAATCTTAGGATCACGCCCCTTGGCCTCCGCTGTAGCCCGCATCAGGCCTCGCATATATGATTGGTGTTTTTCTGGCAGCACCTGGCCCGACTGATCTACCACACTGGCCGCCCCGATACCGGACCCCTTACTCATGTAAATGCGATCACATGCCAGCGCAATAAGCGCACCCGCTGAAGCTGCATTGTGATTAATAAAGACAACCGTCTCCAAGGGCGAATCCAATATTCGGCTGCGGATGGAATCCGCAAAATTGACCATCCCTCCGAATGTATTCATCTTAATCAACACCAAATCCACATCGGCACCCTCTGCTTTCAAATAAGCATTTTTAACCGTGCGCCACGAACCGGGACCGATATCTCCTTCTAAATCAAATTGGTAAACATGCTGGGCCTCCGCCGCAAAGACAGACAGGATCCAACCGACTATCAGTGCTGACCGGAGCATTGACATCTTTCCTCGCTTTTTTTTGTGCATATCGTTCAAAACGTTATAATTTTGAGGCCAAACAATGGATAAATATACATTAAAAACCGCATTCAGAAAAAGTTTTTTAGGGGTGGTTTGGCGGATCGAGGCTGACATCACGGCAGGTATACTGGCCATCGAAACACGGGATTCAGACACAGGTAGCCCTTCGTTTTCAGTGATCGAATACAAAACCGGCATATCGTTCGTCAATGAAAAACGATATGGCGACCGGAATTGGTCACTGGCAGGAATCATTAGCGAAAAATTGATTTTGCGCGCATGGGGCCAAAACACGCCCGAAGGTGCAGGCGTCGTCTGTATTGATGCTGTAACCGGTGGAGTCTTATGGGAACAGTTCAATTATACACTGGTTTCCTTCGAAAACCAGCTGCTCGTAGTGAGGCATCGCAATTTTGCCAGTGGTTACGAACAATACCTAAACCCGCTCAACGGACATTTAACAGAAAAAAACAACCTGCCCAATAAACCTACCGGGCCGGACATCGTCTTACCTCAACGGTATGTGGGTGATATCCCCCCGTTTTTGGAAAGTTATGATGTGAGAGGTGACTTATTCTGTTGCCAGGTGGAAGACCGGACTGTTTGGGCGTTTCACGAGACTACCGACGATACATACCGCATTAGATTGATCGTGTCACGTGGGTTAAAATTGCTGACAGAAAGGATTATCATATCCGATCTAGCCAAAGCGGCACCAGAGCTGTTCTTTATAATCAGTAACCAGCTTTTCTTTATCGGTGATAATAAACGGGAAATTGTAGCGTATTTAGTATAATTGGAAACGAAATTTTGACATGAGCATCATATATCAAGCCTATCTATATCGGACATCTTTTTTCATCCTATTGTTAGGTTGTTGCGCTGTATCCAAAGCCATCGCAACACCATTGGATTCAATTGGGGTAAAATATGAGAACGGCAAAAAAATTATCATTCATCAATTGGAAGCCAAGGAGACTTATTTTGGACTAAGTCGTCATTATGGTATCCCCGTAAAACAGATTATTGCCGCAAACGGAAATAAACCCCTGAAAGTGGGTGACACCGTGCAAATTCCGATGGGCTCATACGAGTCGGTTACGGCCGCAAATACCTCTGCTAGCGCTGCGCAGCAACAGCCTTCACAGTCCCCTGTATTAGCCCAGGGTGAGTATACGACATATAAAGTGGGAAAACGTGAAACGCTATTTACTATTTCAAAGCGATTCATCATATCCGTCGAAAGCATCAAGCGGGCAAATGGACTCACCGGCGACTCATTGAAAATAGGTCAAATCCTGAAGATTCCTAACGAAGAGCTTCCTCCTCCTCCCAAAATGAGTGAAATCATCGTGCCAGACACCGCCGATACGGACGCGGAGGGAGAAAATATGGAAATTCCAACAAACCGGTATGGCATCCGTGAAATGACAGAAAAAGGGATCGGTGTATGGATAGACGACCTGAATCAGGAAAGTGGAAGCATGTTGGCGCTGCATAAAACTGCTCCTATCGGCACGGTAATAAAAATCACCAACCCAATGACCAACCGCACGACCTTCGCCAAAGTTGTCGGCAAATTTGCCGACACCGCGGAAACCAAAAATGCTGTTATTGTCATTTCCAAATCTGCTGCATCCCTTATTGGTGTGCTAGATAGACGCTTCCAAGTTGAAATCGCATACGGTGCCCCCAATGAAGGCAATTGAGCCCTACGTAGTCGGCATCGCCGGAAGCAGCGGATCGGGCAAAACGTTTTTTCTTAATTGCTTTATCAACCATTTTTCCAAGCACGAGGTGGCCCTGGTTTCACAGGACGATTACTATATACCCGCCCACACCAAAACTCAGGAGGAAAACAAGCTTTATAATTTCGATCTGCCAACCGCTATCGACCGAGATGCTTTTTATAGGGATATCCGTTTGCTTTTCGAAGGACAGACGGTATACCGCGAAGAATATACCTTCAATAATCCTGCCTTGAAGCCAAAAATAATGGAAATCAAGCCCGCCCCTGTCTTGATAGTCGAAGGTTTGTTCATTTTCTTCTACGAGGAAATCAACGACTTACTCAATCACCGGATATTCTTGCATGCTGAAGAGGATATTGCCCTGCAGCGGCGATTAAAACGGGACTTTATTGAACGTGGGTATCTCGAAGAAGACGTACGGTATAAATGGGTAAATCACGTAATGCCAGCGTACCGTCAATACCTCCTCCCGTTTCGGGAACAATGCGACCGCATCCTCATCAACAATACCGATGACCCAGCTCCGATTATCGCCATCACCGATGAAATATCCGCTGAACTGAGAACCCTTGTGCCGGGACTAAGCCCGTCAACCTCCTAACTGCATTTCGGGCACGTTGTCTGCTGCAGAAAAACGCCCCGCTGTCGCATTCCGTATTTCGTTTACACTCACACCCGGAGCACGTTCAATCAGCTGAAACCCGCCATTTTCAATATCGATTTCAAAAACTGCCATTTCGGTCACTACCTTGCGGATACAGCGTATGCCAGTCAGCGGCAAGGTACAATTCCGGAGCAACTTGCTATCACCCGACTTGCTCACCTGCTGCATAGCCACAATGATATTCTTCGCAGAAGCCACCAGATCCATTGCTCCGCCCATTCCTTTTACCAATTTACCGGGAATCTTCCAGTTGGCGATATCCCCGTATTCCGATACCTCCATCGCACCTAATATCGTGAGGTCTACTTTCTGCGCCCGGATCATGCCAAAACTCATCGCTGAATCGAAAACCGCGGAACCGGGCAGCATGGTAATGGTCTGCTTCCCCGCGTTGATAAGGTCTGAATCTTCTTCCCCTTCGTAAGGAAAAGGCCCCATACCCAGCAGACCATTTTCCGACTGAAGCACCACATGGGTATCCTCAGGAATGTAATTGGCCACCAAAGTCGGAATACCGATTCCAAGATTAACGTAATAACCATCTTTGATTTCCTTCGCGATCCGTCTCGCAATTCCGTCTTTATCCAGCATAATCTTCTGCTTTGGTTACGTCCAAACCTTCGTATTTGCGGACTGTTCGCTGTTCGATCCGCTTTTCGTAGTTCGCCCCCTGAAAAATCCGGTGAACATAGATACCCGGTGTATGGATGTGATCCGGGTTCAGCGTGCCTGCTGGAACCAGTTCCTCCACTTCGGCCACTGTCACCTTGCCCGCCATCGCCATAACCGGATTGAAATTACGGGCCGTTTGCCGATAGATGAGATTGCCCGCCGTATCTCCCCGCCAAGCTTTTACCAAGGCGAAGTCGGCCTCAAAGGCCATTTCCAGCAAGTAGTCCTTACCACCAAAATTTCGTACTTCTTTCCCTTCTGCCACTTCGGTCCCTACCCCCGCTGGCGTAAAAATAGCTGGCATCCCATACCCCGCCGCGAGACAGCGGGTGGCCAATGTGCCTTGAGGGATCAGCTCCACTTCCAACTCCCCGCTCAACAATTGCCGTTCAAATTCAGCATTTTCGCCAACATAGGAAGCAATCATCTTTTTTACCTGACGCTGCTGTAGTAACAACCCGATACCAAAGTCATCCACTCCCGCATTGTTTGAAATACAGGTCAGGCTCGAAACGCCCTTCTTTACCAATTCATTGATACAGTTCTCGGGAATACCACACAAACCAAACCCACCCAACATCAATGTCATCCCGTCGATAACGTCAACAAGGGCCTCTTCCGCATCCGTTACTACTTTATTGATCATGTGTTTTCATCCTTTATAACAGGTCATTCCCGCCGGGATATTCGACAAGATACAAAAGTTGCTCCTACCCCGCAAGTTAAAATAAGAAATGCAAAATTTACAGCCCTTAATTGGACTTCTTCTAAATAAATACTATATTTGTCGCGTGATGTTTGAGGAAATTCCTTTTTTTGTTGAAGAACAATCGACAAGCCCTTTCCGGCCGGTCGACCCACAAAATTTCAAAGGATTGAACCCTTACCGAGAGGGCTGCGGATGCGATTTCAAGAAATGCTGTAAAAAGTATAAACGCGGAAAGCAGTGTAAAAAATGCCCAAAGCGGTAATCAACGTTCCACAAAATCCAAATCCCTGTCAAAACTTTCCTTTAGTTGGCTAAGCGCAAATATCGCAACGCCGGTGAGCACAAAAACCATGATATAAGCAGCCGTAACAATATTCGAATGCCTGACGAAAAACTCAAACAGTAACGTAGAAGGAATCAAGGCACCCCGCACGAAATTAGGCGCCGTAGTGGTTACCGTGGCCCGAAGGTTGGTACCAAATTGCTCGGACGCGATGGTTACAAATGTGGCCCAATATCCGATGGCGATTCCCATAAAGAACGCTATCCAGTGAAACCGTTGCTCGGTAAGCCCCTCGCTGCTTAGGTACCACACCGATGTCGCGATAATGAGCACCTGAAATAGAAACACGGCCAATCTCCGTGATCTGGTCAGCTGAGCAAATAAACCTGCGAATACATCACCAAACGACAACCCCAGGTAGGTAAACAAGATCCCTTTACCGGCGCTCAACGTCACCGGTGCGCCCAGCGCCTTCCCGAATTCCGGCGCCTGCGTAACTAATATACCCACCACAAACCAGATGGGCAATCCAATCAGCAGGCAGTAGACATAACGCTTAAACCGTTCTTTATCGGCAAATAACATGCTCAGCTTTCCCTTTTCTACCTGTTTGCTGACCACGCCGTTAAATAGGTTCGATTCAAAGGCACCTACCCGTAGAATGAGCAGCAATAATCCCATTCCTCCACCCGCAAAATAAGCGCTACGCCAATCGAAAAATTCCGACACATAGTATGCCGCGATGGCTCCAAGCACGCCCACGGACGCCACCACCATGGTGCCATAACCGCGCTTATCTTTCTGCATACTTTCACTCACCAGGGTTATGCCCGCCCCCAGTTCACCCGCCAACCCGATTCCGGCTACGAGACGAATCACGGCATACGAATGGATGTCGTGCACAAATCCGTTGGCAATGTTGGCCAGCGAATACATCAGGATGGAGCCGAATAACACTTTAATTCGCCCAAAACGATCACCCAGTACCCCCCAGAGCATGCCTCCCACTAACAATCCACCCATCTGCATATTGAGCACATATTCACCATCCATACGCATGTCGGACTCCGGTATACCGATGTCCTGAAAACTCTGCACACGAACGATCGAAAATATCACCAAGTCATAAATATCAACGAAGTAACCCAAGGCAGCCACGAGTACCAACAACCAGGTATTTTTGGTTTCTGATAGGTTCTTTTTGGTCATGAATTTGAGAATTTACGCCGCTAAATTAAGCTTTTCATTGGATTCTACTTTTTTTTTCATGCAAAGTTCGCAAAGTTTTTATTTATGGCTAATTTAGTGGTCGTGACCATCAAATCGTTGATATTGCAAGGTGAAGGCGAACAGCTTGATTTTAAAAACAAAATCAGCAGCTGTGAAAAAATCGCGAAAACACTGGTGGCATTTGCCAACAACAAAGGTGGGAAACTGCTGGTGGGGGTGGCCGACAACGGTTCCATCAAGGGGGTAAAAAACGAAGACGAAGAAAAGTACATGCTCCAACGCGCCGGGCATCAGTATTGCCGCCCGGCAATAGATATCCGTTTTGAAGAAATTTATGTAGATGATAAATTGGTATTGCTGGCCGAAATTACTGAAAGCGATTCCAAGCCGCATTATGCCCTCGGCGAAGACCAAAAATGGTGGGTATACATCCGTATTCAGGATAAAAGTATTTTGGCAAGTAAAGTGGTTGTCGACGTGCTGCATCAAAGCAGCCAGCTCAATGGGGTCCTGATCAATTATACAGACAAAGCCAAAGAATTGCTGGAATACCTGCAAGTTCACTCCAACCCTCGACTTCCGGAACTAGCTAAACATCTCCGCTTATCCAGGCGGAAAACCCAGCGAATCCTTGTCAACCTAATCGTTGCGGGCGTTATCGAGGTGCATAGCGGCGACCGGGAAGAATATTTTTCCCTATCTTTGTCTGGCAACCCATAATAGGAGTACTATGAAACATACAATCTTACCGATCAGTATCGGCTTACTACTGATGGCAGCATGCAACAATGGCAACCATGAAACCGGTGAAATCGACCGGCTTCGGGAGGAAGCAATTGCCGTGCACGACGAAATTATGCCCCAGATCAGTGCATTTGATCGCAACACCATAAAGATCGACTCGATATTGGCTAATTTACCCCAATTGCAGAAAACCCAACCCGATATAGATACGGCTCAAACCCGCACAGACTTATCAGGACTAAAAAATCGGCTGGAGCTGGCCACTGACTCCATGATGAACTGGATGACAGCTTTCGATGTAGACCCTCAAGACAAATCTGATGCGGAAATAGAGGCATACTACAAGAAAGAAGTTGAGAAAGTAACGGAGATGAAACAGTTGTTTGACGAGGTATCAAAAGAGGCCACCGATAAACTGGCAAAATTTTAAGTGGCCATGCGTAAAAGTCTTTTCTTATTGGTGGGCGTTTGTGTACTAGCCTATGTGGCGGGATGCAACAGCAAGACGTCAAAAACGCTTCCCATCTTGGGATCCCGGGATCCTATAACAAAAGTTGTGGACGGGAAAACCATCACAGATACATTATACCATAGTATACCAGATTTCCAATTGCTCAATCAAGACAGCGTACTGATTACCAATGAGCTATTTAGCAAGGGTGTATACATTGCCAATTTTTTCTTCACACACTGTCCCAGTATTTGCCCTACTATGCAGCGCAACCTGCTGAAGGTGTATGAAAAATATAAAGGCGACGAGCGCGTAAAATTCCTATCGCATAGCATTGACTTCCGGCACGATTCACCGTCGGTGCTTAAATCCTACGCCGAAAAGCTCGGTGTTACCAACGATCAGTGGCAATTTGTTACCGGCAGCAAGGCGGCCGTATATGGCCTGTCCGATAGCTATATGGTATATACCAAAGAAGACAGCAATATCCCCGGCGGCTACGACCACTCCGGATACCTGCTACTAATAGACAGCAACCGGCATATCCGCGGAGCCTATGACGGCACAAACGACGAGCAAATACAGCTGCTGCTCGATGAATTGGCAATTCTGTTGAAAGAATATGAATGACGCGTAATACATCCCTATATACAGGTGTAGCGCTGCTCGTGATTTACCTGCTCTTCCACGCCTGTCAAAGTGAACAAGCAATCCGGACGGCACAATATACGGTGAATGGGCAAAAGCTGTTTACTGCCCATTGTCAAAATTGCCACGGTGCAAAAGGTGAAGGACTGGGTACGCTTTATCCTCCGCTAACCGACAGCACGTTCTTGCTTAAGCATCGGGAACAGCTGCCCTGCATCGTCAAAAATGGTGGTTCCGAGATGCCTCCCAATCCGCAGCTTACCCCCATTGAGGTAGCATATGTCCTTACGTACATCGGCAACTCGTTTGGCAATGAAATGGGTATTTTTACTTTGGAGGAAGTGCAACAAGCTTTGGCGGTGTGTGATTAAATATAATGAACCAAAACCTCCGGTTTATCTATCTACAATACCAGCGTGTTAAACAGGTGATCAAGTGTCCGGTTTGCGTCCATGCAAAGTCCCGGGTGCACGGCGGATAACTGCATAACTGTACTCCTCTTAGCTGTGAGCCAACGGAACCGTTCCGGCGGCGGTAACGCAGCAATGGATCCGCCGGCCTGCTCGCCCTTGCAGATCAAGTGAAACGCTGCCAAACAGGATGCCAATTCATCCCGATCATACGTCGGGCAAAAAGCCTGCAGCTTACCGGAAGGCAATGCATACTTCATATCCAGAAAACGCTGGCTCCGGCAATAAAGCACCACCCCAACGTTGACAAATTCTTCGCGTTCCACCCGCGGTACCCAGCGGATCACGGCATACTCAAATAATTCTTTCCCTGGCATCTTGTGCTTCTTTAACGAAAATCCCCGACGCAGATGCCCGCATCTTCAAAAACTGTATATATACCCCCCGGGCTTCTCCAGGTGATACGCCTTCCCTACCATCGAGCCAATCATCCGGTATCGCCTGCACAATGCGCTCAATCACCGATTCGGTAAGCTTGCCCTTCAACTCGCTTTCTACATCTTCCAACCGCGATGCCCACCGCAACAAGACATGATCCTTCACCTGAACGAACGGCTTAGCGGCCTGTTCCTGCCAGTTGTCCCAGGTATGGTGAAAATATAGCGCCGCTCCGTGGTCAATCAGCCACAACTCCTTATGCCACATTAGCATGTTGGTATTCCTGACCGTCCGGTCGACATTCGTAAGCAGGCAGTCCAGCCATACAATGCGCGAAGCCAAGTCTTCGCCCAATTTATTGACCACCGGATCAAATGTAATCGCGCCCGAAAGGTAATGCAGAGCGAGGTTCAGCCCCTTACTCGCCCGCAGCAAGTCTTGTATCTCTTCATCCGGTTCGGTGCGGCCGAAGGCTTCATCCAATTCCGCGAATACGATTTCGGGTACACGAAAACCCAATGCACGGGCAATCTCACCTCCCAGTAATTCCGCTATTAAGGCTTTACTTCCCTGCCCTGCGCCCCGGAATTTGAGGGCATACAAAAATCCGTCATCCGCCTCGGCAATGGCCGGCAACGATCCTCCTTCCCGCAGCGGCGTGACATAACGCGTCACTTGTACGGTTCGTAATGTTGAATTATCCACGCCCAAACTTAGACATCTTGCATCTCAATTGCAAACAATTGTTGGCTCATACAGACCGTATTGACACTTCAAGAAAAGGGGCTTCGTGTGCAGGAAAATAACTTGAACATATTGATAAGACAAATCTTCTTATATTTGCTCCTACATGGATACTTCAGCACAATACGACCGCATCATCGAGCACTGCCAGCAACTATTTGAAAAGAAAACAACCGATTACGGCACCGCGTGGCGCATTATGCGGCTGCCTTCCATCACAGACCAACTTTACATCAAGGCCCAGCGCATACGTACGCTCGAAGAGAAACGCGTATCCAAAGTAGGCGACGGCGTGCAGGAAGAATACATCGGCATTGTGAACTATTGCGTGATCGCTATCATGCAATTGACTATGGCTGACAACCGGAACGAAAGCCTCCCGCTGAATGAAGTGATGGAAAAGTATAACCAAGTGGTCGCAGAAACCAAGGAGTTGATGTTTGCAAAAAACCACGATTACGGGGAAGCCTGGCGGGAAATGCGGCTCACCTCGCTCACCGATCTAATCCTGACAAAAATCTATCGAGTAAAGCAAATCGAAAACAACGAGGGGCTGACCGTTGTTTCCGAAGGTGTGAAAGCTAACTATCAGGATATGCTCAATTATGCTGTTTTTGCCCTCATTAAATTGGGATTATCCAATAGATAATCATTCTTTAAAGCAGACCATAGATGCAAACTACCCAAACGTATACACGTACCAATTACTTGCTGATAATTTCCCGGATTGTCACCGGAATGCTATTTATCTTCTCCGGTTTTATCAAAGCCAATGATCCGACTGGATTCGGGTATAAATTGGAAGAATATTTTCACGTTTTCGGCACCCATTTCCTCAATGATTATGCCATCGCCCTCGCAGTGGTCATCTGTGGTCTGGAAATCTTACTCGGCGCGCTTCTACTGCTTGGGTTTTGGGGCCGAACGGTGGCCTGGGGTCTATTACTATTGATTCTGTTCTTCACTTTCCTTACCTTCTACTCCGCATTTTTTGAGGTGGTAACTTCTTGTGGTTGCTTCGGCGACGCCATTCCGCTCACCCCGTGGCAATCGTTTGGTAAAGACCTCGTGTTGCTGCTGCTGATTCTAGTGATCTTTGTCAACCGGAATCAGATTAATCCACTTATTTCAGGTTGGTTCACTCAGTCGATCATTACCGTGATGGTGGTCGTAGTTTCCTTGGGAATAGGTATTTATACCCTCAACTTTCTTCCATTTATTGATTTCTTACCTTATAAAAAGGGAAATAACTTGCCCAGATTGATGACCCTACCAGCAGGAGAGGTGGGTGATCAATATGAGATTATCTACACGTTGAAAAATAAGGCGTCGGGAGAAGAAAAAAAGGTGTCCGACAAAGTTTACCTTGCCGAAGAATTGTGGAAAGATGAAAATTGGGAAATCATCGGCGATCCGGAAAGCAAACTTGTCAAAAAAGGGTATCAGATTCCGATATCCGATCTGCTGATTAGCGATGCCAACGGAGATGACATGACCCATGAACTAATTGAAAATCCATATTACAACCTCATAGTAGTAGCTTGGGACTTGGAAAAGACCAACTTAGAGGCCCTTCGCAAAATCAACGCATTGGTCATGAATGCAGCCGAAGCTTATAACATACGTTCTGTCTTGCTTACTGCCAGTAGTACGCAGGAGGCCGAGCAGATCAGTGACGAACTGAATCTACTCGCGGAAATATTTTATGCCGACGCTGTGCCCCTTAAGAGCATGGTCCGGGCAAATCCGGGCATCCTATTGATGCAAAATGGCACCGTGATCGACAAATGGCACTACAATACATTACCCGGTTTCGATACATTAGATAAACTGTATTTTAGCAAAGCATACCAAAATGAATGAGATGAAGCCCGTGTTTCTGATAGGTTTTATGGGAAGCGGGAAGACCACTTGGGGGCGAAAACTCGCTACCAAAACCGAACGGACATTCGTCGACTTGGATGAGGTTATCGTTCATGAAATCGGCATGCCCATCGCCGAATATTTCACCAAATATGGCGAAGCGGCATTCAGACAAGTCGAAAGCCGAACGTTAAAAAACCTACCGCTGAGCGAACCGACAGTGATTTCCACCGGTGGTGGTACGCCCTGTTATTTTGATAATATGGCGTGGATGAATGAAACAGGTACGACTGTCTATTTCTACCTACCCCCTAAAGCATTATGGGACAGACTCGTCCAAACCGATATTGCTTCACGTCCGGCCTTAAAAGGATTATCTGGGCAAGAGTTATTAGCGGATATCACGTCGAAACTTGCGGACCGCACATCCTATTATGAACAGGCGACACACATCGTCAATCATTTATCGCTGCAATTGGATGAATTGGTAGACTTGATACGTTGAATTCCGCACGGAATTCGCTACCTTTATAGCCGTTTACCATTTTAGCAAAATTTCCCTTATGATGGTGTGGCGCACTATCCCGCTCTTGATCGTATCTTTATTGGTTTCGCTTTTCGTGGCCTGCTTGCCATCAAATATAGGAGGCGACTTTCGGTACAATAATCATCGGATAGATCTCATCTCGGTCGATGAATTGTACCGTTTCCTCACCTATCACGAAAAGCGTTATCCTTTGATCAGTGTGCATCGGGGCGGAGCTTCCAAAGGCTTTCCGGAAAATGCACTGGAAACCTTTGAAAACAACTTTCGCCAACAACCCATCATCATTGAGTGTGATATACGTGCGACCAAAGATGGTGTGTTGGTGCTTATGCACGATGAAACCCTCGACCGAACAACCACCGGAACCGGACAGGTACAAGATGTGGAATTTTCTGCATTAAAAAAACTGAAACTGAAAGACATAGAAGGCAACGTTACCCCCTACCGAATACCCACTTTGGATGAAACGCTCCAATGGGGTGCAGGGAAGGTGATTTTTACGCTGGATGTCAAACGTGGTGTGTCTTATGCTTCGGTCATTGATGCCATCCGCCGAAATAAAGCCGAAGCCTACAGCGTAGTTATCACGTACAGTGCAGATCAAGCGGCTGTCGTTCACCAGCTCGCACCCAACGTCATGATTTCCGCATCTATCCAGTCGGCCGGCGACCTGCTTAGATTGAATGACCACAGTATTCCCGATAACCGCCTCGTCGCCTTTGTCGGCACACGTGAGGCAGACAAGGAACTCTACGATCTGCTCCACGGACACGGCATTCTTTGCATTCTGGGCACCTTGGGCAACCTGGATAAACAGGCTGCCGTGCGTGGAGATACAGTTTACACCGCATTGATAGAGCGAGGCGCAGATATTCTGTCGACCGATCGGCCCCTCGAAGCGGGTAAGGCCTTACAGGCCTACCGCATTAAACATAAAATAACGTCCCGTTTTATTAAATAAATACAGATGTCCATCGAGGTTACCACGCTCCACAAGTCTTACGGTACGAATGCCGCGGTAAAAGGCATTTCCTTTCGTGCCAAGCCGGGACGGGTACTGGGATTTTTGGGACCTAACGGTGCGGGCAAATCCACCACATTGAAAATTCTGTCGGGCAGCATTCCTCCCACTTCCGGCCATGCGTCTGTATATGGCTTCGACGTATACCAAGACAGCTTGACTGCTCGTCAACACATTGGCTATCTGCCGGAACATAATCCACTCTATCTGGACATGTATGTGCACGAAATGTTGGCCTTCGCCGCAGGAATCCATCGCATTACCCGTGCTCGTGAACGAATAGCTGAAGTTATTTCCCTAACCGGACTGGAATCCCAACAATATAAAAAAATTAATGAACTGTCCAAGGGCTACCGGCAACGCGTTGGGTTGGCGCAAACCATTTTGCACGACCCTAAAGTACTGATTTTAGATGAACCTACATCAGGGCTGGATCCCAACCAGTTACAGGATATTCGCTCCCTTATCAAACAGCTGGGTATTCAGAAAACTGTTCTGCTGTCCACCCATATTATGCAGGAAGTGGAAGCCGTTTGTGACGACGTGATCATCATCCATCAGGGCCACATCGTTGCTGATTTTCCGTTGGAAGAACTGGCTGTGAGATACCCCGACTTGGACCTGGAATCACTCTTCATGCGGCTTACTACTCCCTCTTCTCCCATCATTTAAACAATATGGCATGTTTTGTGTTAATATCAATGTAGTTAAAAAACTACATTAAAATCAGATTTAACACTAAAAGCGAAAACCATGAAACATGTATTTTTATTTTCAGCACTATTTTTAGCTGGGGTCTTTGCAGTGAATGCCCAAGACATCAATAAACCCCAAACCTCTGCCAACGTAGGAATGACCCCTGTTCAAAAGGGCAATTGGATTGTCGGCGGAAGTTTAGGTAGTTTGGGATACAGTTTTGAAGGGGAAAATTTCAACATTATGTTGAATCCTCGGGCAGGATATTTCATTTCAGACGGTGTTGCAATCGGGTTGGGATTGATCGGCTCGTTGGCCACCGTACCTGATGAAGATGACGTATGGGGATACGGTGTCTCACCCTTTGTTCGTTATTACTTCCCGCAAGGTTCCAGTGCAACGGGCCGTTTTTTTGCACAGGGTGACGTTGGTATTTCCGGTAGCTCACCTGGATCTGGTGCCTCACTGGCACTTGGTGCTAATGTAGGTTATGCCCATTTTATTACCAGTAGTGTAGCACTTGAAGTGACTGCCGGCTATAACTATAGCAAAGCCACCGTTTCGGGTTCAACCGGCCAAAGTGGCTTGGGTGTAGCCTTGGGGTTCCAGGTTTATCTTCCCGGACAGCGATAAAATCTACATAATTAAAGTTAACCACGAAAGCGCGGATGATCTTTGTCCGCGCTTTTTTTTAAATCTATTCACCCCATTTCAAAGATGTTTCCGAATTAAAATTTAGACAAAAAAATTTGATTATATTGATTTAAGCTTATTTTATAGTCTTTTTATAGCGTAAATACAGTAAAAAAGTCTATAAAGACAATGGTTATAATATAAATCATTGGATTTTATAAAACTTAATCTGTTTATTTATTCTATTGATTTAGGACATTGCTCCGAAACTTCTCAAGCACTTCCCGTCCGCTGTTTGTTTCGTAAACGTTTTTCCCTATTTTCGGGGCATTAAATCGCCAACGATTTGCTGAGTATCTACAAAAAGGAAATAGCGGCCTACTTCAATTCGCTCACGGGCTATTTGGCAATTGGCCTATTCCTACTGATGACCGGTCTCCTTTTATGGGTTTTTCCGGATACGAGTATCCTCGATTACGGATATGCAACGCTTGAGAGCTTTTTCCAGCTCAGCCCCTACCTGTTTATGTTTCTTATTCCGGCGATTACCATGCGAAGTATTGCCGGTGAAAAGGCCGAAGGAACCTGGGAACTCCTACTTACGCGGCCCGTACGGATGTGGCACCTGATACTTGGCAAATACTTTGGCAGCCTTACCGTCGTACTGTTAGCGTTGCTTCCCACGTTGATATATGTGGTCACTGTTTATCAGTTAGCGCTTCCCCAGGGGAATATAGATACCGGTGCAATGGTAGGATCTTACCTCGGCTTGGTATGTTTGGGCGCCGCTTTTGTGGCCATTGGTCTATTCACCTCTGCACTCAGCCGCAATCCGATCGTTTCCTTTTTGCTCGCGATGCTGCTGTCTTTTTTGCTGTTTTATGCATTTGATGCACTCAGCAGGATGCCTTTTTTTAACTCCTACAGCTATTTGACTTCCCGCTTGGGTGCCCAAGCCCATTACGATGCCATCAGCCGGGGTGTATTGGATAGTCGCGATGCCTTGTACTTCATCAGCGTGATAACGGTATTTCTCGGATGTACCCATGTCATATTAAACAGAAATCGGAATACGTGGAAAAAAATAGCAATCATTGAGCTCGCTTTTATCGGGGGATTAATATTGATCAATATCCTCGGGTCTTTCTATTTTTCCCGTATTGATTTTACCGCCGAAAAACGGTTTACGCTATCGGTACTTGCAAAACATACCGTAAGCAATCTCCAGGAGCAGGCACACATTATCCTATTGCTCGATGGCAAGCTCCCCTCCGGTTTTGAGCGGTTGAAAAGATCCACTGTGGATTTAATGAATGATTTAGCTACTTATTCCGCTGGCAAGCTGACCTTCGAAGTTGTGAACCCATTGGATGTAGATATACAGCAACAACAAACCAATACGGAAGCCCTTGCTGACAGGGGCATCACGCCAACCAACCTCAATGTACGTACCGGGACAGGATTTTCCCAACAATTGATCTTCCCTGCGGCATTAATTACTTATGGGGATCATGAAATCCCTATAAATTTGCTGCTAAGCCGCATCGGGGCCTCCCATGAAACCGTACTGAACAATTCCATCCAAAACTTGGAATATGCCGTGGTATCTGCGCTGCGCAAAGTCAGTTCGGGCGGACGCCCCCTGATTGGGTTTACCGAAGGGCACGGCGAATTGGACAACCTAGCGCTTTTTGATGCCATCCAGACCCTTACAACCGGATTTCAGGTAGGTTTTGTCAACCTGGACAGCATCACGTTTGAAGGGCTTAACCAACTGGCAGCACTTGTCATAGCCAAGCCAACTCAGGCATTTACCGAAACTGAAAAATTCAAGATTGATCAATTTGTCATGAATGGCGGAAGTGTACTGTGGGCGATCGACCAAACGGATGCTGAACTGGACAGCATGCGTACAACCGGCGACCAGACGGTGATCACCAGGCAGTTGAACCTTGACGACCTATTGTTTACCTACGGGATACGATTCAACTATGACCTCCTCGCCGATATGAATTGTGCACAGATACCGCTCGCAATGGGACGCTTAGGAAACCAAGCGCAGATTGAACTCGCTCCGTGGCTGTTCTATCCGGTTTTTATGCCAGTGACGTCGCACCCGGTCCTAAAGAATCTGGAGGGTATCCGTAGTGAATTTGCAGGCACAGTGGATACGATCACTGTAGCGGGTATACGCAAATCTGTCGTCCTCCAATCGTCCCCGTTTTCACGGTTGCTAAATCTCCCGGCAACGATCTCCCTGCAAATGGTTGAAGAGTCTCCCGATCCCGCAGCGTTTAAAAACAAACCCTATGCAGTAGCAGCACTGCTGGAAGGACCTTTCCCATCCGCGTTTTTAAACCGGCCGGCACCTCCTGGAATCAAAGCACCCATCAAGATACCTGAACGGGGAAAACCCGCAAAAATGATTGCTATTGCGGACGGCGATGTATTCAAAGGACAGGTCAATCCGAACGACGGATCGCCCTACCCCCTAGGTTGGGACCGATATACCGAGCAGCAGTATGGCAACAAGTCCTTCCTGCTCAACGCGATCGACTACCTGACCGACGATGCGGGCATCATTGCACTCCGAGGAAAAGAAATCAAGTTGCGTTTGTTGAATCAGGTAAAGATCAACGAAGAACGCCAGTATTGGCAGCTCCTCAATGTCGCTTTGCCACCTGCGCTGTTGTTGCTGTTCGGGTTCGCACGAGGGTATTTGAGAAAACGGCGTTATACGTCACTGCGGTGATTTGAATAACCCTGCACCAGAGATGAGTACGGACAGGCGTTGCCTCCTACCAAAAATCCTCTGGAAGAATACTGATTATAACAGAAAATAGGGCATTACATTCCACCGTCAATAAAAATGACATCAAGTTTATCCGTCATTACCTGTCCCCTTAGGTCCCTGGCGATAATTTTGCCATCAGGGTCCAGCAAAAAGTTAGCTGATATCATGGTTATGCCATACAGGACAGCCGCCTCGTTTTTCGTGCCCCTGAGATCGGAAACTTGTGCCCAGGGTGAGCCCGTCTGCCTCTATGGCTTCCAGCCAGGCATCGCGCTGGCCCGGGTTATCCATGGAAACGCCCAGGATTTCGAACCCCTTGTCCTTATATTGATCATAAGCTTTGACCAGATTTGGATTTCCCCCCGTCAAGGACCGCACCAACTAGCCAGAAATCTAGAAGCAGGTATTTACCCCTGAAATCGGAAAGCCTTATTGTGTCCCCCTTCGGTGTCTGTTGCCGAAAGTCCGGTGCAATTTGCCCTATCTGCGTTTTATCTTGGGACGCTAGCAGAACTAACGCCAAGCGTCGTATCTAGTTTTGGCTCTTTCCTAAGGGTCAAATACAACAAAAAACCAATGAGTGTCAAATCTCAAGAAAGAAATAAAAAAAAGAGGAATCCCAGAATTAGGACTGGATTATTCCTCTTTTACTGTATCAGTACCTGGAGCGGGAATCGAACCCGCACTCGCTTTAGGGCGAACAGGATTTTAAGTCCTGCGTGTCTACCAGTTCCACCATCCAGGCTTGGGTGGTCTTTTAACAATAAATCCCTTTTTCTCTTTGCAAGAAGAAGGGATCTCTTGGAGCGAAAGACGAGGTTCGAACTCGCGACCTCAACCTTGGCAAGGTTGCGCTCTACCAACTGAGCTACTTTCGCTTGCTGTTTGTGGATGCAAATATAGTGCAGTTTTCCACTTCTGTCAACATTTTTTTAAAAAAATTCACAATTCGTTGTCATTCAAGAGTTCAAGAATCAGTTCGCTCTCATACCCTTTACTCAATGCATATTGAAACAGTTTATTTTTCCGCTTATGGGGTTGCTTTTCTTTTTCCAACCGTGCCTTTGCGCACAGAATGGCAAATAGTTTCTCCCGGTATTCCCATTCATCCAAGCTGGACAATGCCGTCCCTATGAGTGGCGCAGACACCGATTTCAGAATCAAACCCTGCTTAATCTTATACCTTCCCCATCCTTTCATACGAAATCTGCCCGATGCATAAGCCAGCGCAAATCGTTCTTCGTTGAGGAAATTATCCGCAATCAAGTCGGCAATGACCGCTTCCACATCTCCCTGATGAAGTCCCCAGCTATAAAGCTTGTCGCGCACTTCCTGCTGCGACCGTTCCTGATAAGCACAATAGGCTTCCGCCTTCATTTTTGCAGCCATACGCTCCATTTAGCCAAAATGGCAAAAAATTAGATCAGTACCTAAAAAATGTTGAAATTCGTGCCATGGATATAGACGAACGGCTTTACACCATCCGGCAGATCTCGGCACTTATACCGACTGTCCGCATTTCCATCGCGGACGACACGGCAACCGTGGCTACGCTGCTCTTTGACAGCAGAAAACTATCGGACACCGTGCATGGGTTGTTTTTTGCGTTGGAGGGACGGCGTGATGGCCACGTATATATCAGCGATGCATATGCGCAAGGGGTACGGAATTTTGTGGTAGCCGAAAGTAAAGTCGACGTATCCGCTTTTCCGGATGCGAACTTTTTAGTAGTTCAAGATACATTAGAAGCACTCCAAACGTTGGCCGCTCGTCATCGTGATCGTTTTATGCACCCCGTAATCGGCATCACCGGAAGCAACGGAAAGACGGTTGTCAAAGAATGGCTAGTCCAATTGCTGTCGCCCGAATACCACATTGCCCGCAGCCCCAAAAGCTACAATTCCCAAATTGGAGTCGCGTTATCATTGTGGCAGCTTGATGGCACCTCCGATCTGGCGATTATCGAAGCCGGTATCAGCCGGCCGAACGAAATGGGTGCCTTGCAGCGCATGATTCGACCGGATATTGCTGTATTGACGAACATCGGATCCGCCCACGACGAAGGGTTTTCATCGATCGACGAAAAAATCACTGAGAAGCTCAAGCTTTTTGAAGGCGCCAAAATTGCCGTTTTCCCGCCTGTTCACCTTCGTGGTATCCCGATGCCGACCGCGAAACAGCAGCTAACTTGGGGCGTGGACGAAGGGAAGTTGCGAGTAACGGCGCATCAATTGTTGGACGGGAACCGATGCCGGATCCACGCGCGGTATCAGAACGAAGAGCTAACAGTTATCATTCCATTTACCGATGCGGCTGCCCGCGAAAATGCCGTGTGCTGCTGGGCGGTAATGCTTGCCATGGGCTACGAACAAAAGGTGATCAGCGAGCGAATGGTTCTGCTTCAACCGGTCGAAATGCGGCTGGAAATGAAAAAGGGCATCAACCAATGCACGGTGATAGACGACAGTTACAGCAACGACCTTTCGTCGCTTGCTATTGCCCTAGACTTTTTGCAACAGCAGCAGCAACATACTAAACTTACATTAGTATTGTCGGATATACCAAGTGCTACTTTTTATGAAGATAATATTTACGAAAAGGTATCCACCTTATTAAAAAACAGTGGAATAAGCCGACTGATAACCATTGGCCCCACACTCTTGAAACACGCATCCAAATTTGCTTTTTTAACCCACGAAGCATTTCTCGACACCCAATCATTTTTATCCGAATTTCCATCACTGACATTCCAAGATGAAGCTATTTTATTGAAAGGTGCAAGAAAATATGCATTTGAAAGGATTAGTCGGTTGCTGACTGCGAAATCGCACGATACTGTGCTTGAAATCAATCTGAATGCGGTAGAGCATAACCTCAATCAATACAAGTCCCTCCTATCCCCGTCAGTTAAATTAATGGTCATGGTAAAGGCCTTTTCCTATGGGAGCGGTAGTTTTGAGGTGGCCAATCTGCTCCAGTTCAACAAGGTCGATTATTTGGCCGTGGCGTATGTAGATGAGGGTGTGGAATTGCGGAAAGCGGGCATTCAATTGCCAATTATGGTGATGAGTCCGAGGCCAACATCCTTTGATGCCCTGTTGGCGCACCGGTTGGAACCGGAGATATACAGCTTTGCCATTTTAACTGATTTTGTCGGAGTACTGATTGAGAGAGGGCTATCGGACTATCCCATCCATCTTAAACTGGACACAGGAATGCACCGATTGGGATTTTCAATACAAGATATCGATTTACTAATTAACTATTTAAAGGACACATCTGCTGTAAAAGTTCAGTCTATATTTTCTCATTTAGCGGCCGCCGGAACACCCGTACATGATTCATTTACAGAAACCCAACTGGCTAGTTTTGGAGAATTTGCCGAGCGACTGAGCACGACCCTGGGATATCCTGTTATCCGGCATATTGCCAACACTGCCGGTATTCAGCGTTGGCCACAGGCTCACTTGGATATGGTACGGCTGGGTATTGGACTATACGGCATCGGCAATGAGGGCGGACAAATGCTATTCCTGCAACCGGCAAGTTCTCTGAAAACGACGGTAATACAAACCAGAAAGGTGGCAGCTGGGGAAAGTGTGGGGTATGGTAGGCGCGGTCTTTTATCAAGAGACAGCGTAATTGCTACGGTCAGCATCGGCTACGCCGATGGTTATGACCGGCGCTTCGGAAACGGCGTGGGTCAGATGACCATAGGAAATGCAACCGTGCGCACCGTGGGCGACATTTGCATGGACATGACCATGCTGGATGTCAGTGGACTGGATGTGAAAGAAGGTGACGAAGTAACCGTCTTCGGCAATGTGGAGAAATTAGCTAAGACCATTGGTACCATTCCATATGAGTTGCTGACGGGAATATCGCAGCGCGTGAAGCGGGTATATTATTATGGGTAGGGAGTGAAAGAACAAGATTCATAAGGACAAAAACAAAAAATATGAAGAATAAAACAATACGTTTATTTTTTAACTATTTAATCAAAGGCACGTTGGTGACATTGCCCTTGGCCGGTGCGTTGTTTCTAATCGTCTGGATCGTGGCGAGTGTTGATTCGGCGCTCAACTTAAGTGGCTGGTTTTGGGAAGATGAAGCCGGGAGACCGCTTTACGTACCGGGATTGGGTATTCTCACGGTGATTGTCGTCTTGGTTGTCGTAGGCATGGTGTTTACCAATGTCGTCACCGAGCCGATTTATAATTGGTTCAACAGCCTTATCAACCGGATTCCGCTGTTTAACACCTTATATTCGTCCATTAAAGATTTTACAGAAGCGTTTGTCGGAGATGCAAAGAAATTTAATGAACCGGTGCTGGTGGAAGTGAATGAAACCGGATTGAAAAAGATCGGCTTTCTGACGCAGCGTGACCTCCATAAAATCGGCTTGACGGGTGAAGTAATTGTATATTTCCCGTACTCCTACTCATTCGCCGGACAGGTCGTGATTGTAAAGACCGAGCGCGTAAAGCCGCTAAACATGAGCGCTACGGACGCCATGAAGCTCGTTGTGTCTGGCGGTGTAAGTGGACTCGAATAAGGCAGGCCGTACTTGCTTGCCTTACTTGACTATGAGAAACTAACTACTTACGATAGCACTTCCTTGAGTATGCGATAAGACTTTAATCTTGCCCCTTGGTCATAAATGTTGCCCGTAGTCATGAGCTCATCGATGCCGGTTTCTGTCACGAATCTTGAAAGCTGCGATGCCAAAGTTCCCGCCCCCCCAATGAACGTACAGGCGGTCATTTGCTTGACGGCATTTTCGACATCCGGCGACCAATACGGATCCATGGAGGGCACCGGTGGCTGCAGAGGTTTACGTGTGTTGGTCACAATTCCTAGAAACATGCGGTACATGCTTGTGGCCAATACATGAGCTTCTTCATCCGTGTCGGCAGCGATCACATTCACACAGGCAAGGACATAAGGTTTGTCTAATTGGGCCGATGGTTTGAAGTGCTCACGATAGATGGAAATCGCAGTGCGGAACTGCGCCGGTGCAAAATGTGCGGCAAACGCATAAGGTAGGCCCATCTCTGCGGCCAGATAAGCGCTATCGGTGCTCGAACCCAATATCCAGATCGGAATATTTAGCCCTTCACCCGGAAATGCGCGGACGCGTCCATCACTATTGTCATTGCCAAAATATAGCTGCAGTTCCTTGACGTCCGACGGAAAATGATAGGCAGTATTCAGGTTGTTACGGCGCAGTGCCATGGCGGTCAGCTGATCGGTGCCGGGTGCCCGGCCCAACCCGAGATCAATACGCCCTGGGTATAAGGTTTCCAATGTGCCGAACTGCTCGGCAATGGCCAAAGGCGCATGGTTCGGCAACATGATCCCTCCGGATCCCACGCGTATCTGTGTTGTTTTATCCGCTACGTGACCGATAAGGACAGACGTTGCCGAACTGGCAATGTATTCCATATTGTGATGTTCCGCGAGCCAGATCCGCTCGTAGCCCAACTGTTCTGCCAGGCGGGCAATTTCTACCGTACGGGCAATCGCCGTTGCGGCATTCCCTCCTTCGATGATTACGGAAAGATCCAATGCTGAAAGCTTGAGTTGTTTAGCCATGCATGCAAATTACCACATTGCACCCCTGGGAAGCAAGGCGGCTTCAGCATTTTGATGCAAAGATGACTAAAAGCTGGCCATCCTTCCCCGTGCAGAAAAATAGATGTTCATCACCCCCATCACGGATCCGGTGGCGCTGACGCAGTGCGTCTACTTTTAACGGAAAATTCCGGGTGCTGACCGCTGCCTGAATAGGAAACTTACTTTTCTTAAAATCAGCGTATTGAAGCACCTTATCCACATCATACGTTTTACCAATAAAATCAGCTATCCGTTGAGACGACGTGTAGAGATGAGTATGTGGATGCAGCTTGCGAATGCCATAATGCTGCGAAATGAATTTGAAAGCACCCGATTTCAGCAGCGCTGCGTCGGGTTCATACAGGTATTTTTCGGGATCACCCAATTCGGCGACCGCTGATTTTTCCGTGGTTATATCGAGCCTAAGTGTACCGATACTGCTAGTTTGCAGCGCTGCGACAACGAGCTGAGGGATACCGTCAAATCCGCGGGTACGGACAAACAGCAATTCCTTACATTCGTTGTCAACACTGACGATGTGTATTTCGCTGACTTCGCGCAGCTGTTCCAGTGCCGCCGAGATATCGAGTAGTGGAGCGCATTTAATGACGTTTTTTTTTGCCTTTTGCAGTAACCCATCCTGCGCTGCTACCACATCCGGTTCGCAATCTTCCAACCGGAAGACCTTACGCTGTGCAACACGCCGCGAAGGATCTACGTAGATGCAGTCGAAATTATCAGCGGGTCGTTCTGTCAGATAGGCCATACCATCGGACACGACAAAATCGATGTTAGTTGCTCCCAATTGAGAAGCATTATACCGGGCTATCTGTGAAAGCGCTTTATTTGTTTCGCAGTGGACCACTGCTCTTGCTATGCGAGAAAAAAAGAATGCATCCACCCCCATACCACCGGTGAGGTCGGCAACGCGCTGCCCCGGCTGAATCAAGGTTGCCTTGTAGCTGGCGGTGGACTCAGAGGAGGCTTGCTCTATCGAAATCTTTTCGGGATAGTAAATAGACGGTGTTTCATACCAGTGCGGCAGTTTTTTCCGACACCGCTGACGGGCGTCGAGTTGTTGGGCAAGCTCCAGCGATGACACTGCCGGAAATGGACTCTTCCGCAATGCGACATCGGCGGGCGGCGCCGCTTCATGCTCCCGCAGGTAATGCTGTACTTCTGGAGTCAGAATATGTGAATTCATGCGTGTTGTTTATCCGTGCAGCACCAAACGCTTTATACGTAAAAAAGAGTCCTCTGCAGCCTGGATTTGTTGTTCTCGTGATTGATTAAGCGATGCGGAGTCCACGCCAATCGCCTTTTCGAATCCTTCGCGCAACTCCTCCAAGGAAACGGTGTGATTGATACCCTCTACGCCCCATGTTTGCAGGTAGCTATTGAGTTTACGTACAGTCAAACCGACATAAGGCACCGCATAACTCATTGCAGTAATGGCGCCATGCAGGCTGGTGCCCATGTAGGCCTTAGCGTGGGCAATCAGGTACATAATATCCCAGATTGTCACCTCATCAAAAACGGTACACGGATGTTTCAGCAATGGAGCGATGCGCTGGAGCGCCAGGTGGTCATCGTGGTTGAGTGCTTTTCCGATCGGACAAAAGCAAAGGTGGACATCCGGATGTCGTTCAACAAGAGCATCCAACTGCTGCGCGATCCGCAGCTCGTTATTTTTCGCATGGTTGTTTTTAATTTGAAAAAACAGATAGGTTCCCTGTCTTTCAGCCACATATTGCCCAATCTGTGGAGAAACCCGACCAGCAAGTATCGGACCCGGATAAAACTTGGACATCAGGATGGCTGAATCGGGATACATCGATGTTCGCACACCCTGAGCTGCCAAGTTACGCTGCGTCGCCTCATCCCGAACTGCAAAATAATCCACATGGCGTAATTTGTCTCCCAAACCCGGGAACCGATCGAAAATCGCAGGATCCAATTCAGAGCCGCCGAGTGAATTGAAAATAACGTTGTCTACACCCTGAAAGTCCGAAGAGGTGAATACAAAAGGAAGGTCGGTCTGCCCATGCAATACCCGCTTGGCAAACGCATTCAAATCGAATACCTTACTGATACGGTGATGAAAACGGTGGGTACGCTTAAACACATTATTTAGTGCCAAGAGCAAAGAACTCCAGGTAACCGCCACCGCTTCGCCTCCGGCCACAATGATACTTGTATGTTCCCGGCCCTCGTTGCACCGGCGATAGAACGCCCGGATGTCTTCCGTCGGCTTGCCGCCCAATTCGCTTAGATTGCTGTTGATAATACCGAAAAATGACGCATCAAACGGTTGTCCATACGTGTGGAGTTGCGCCTCGATAACCAACGGAAACAGCAGGTCTCCGTAATTGAAACGATCGAATGCTCCGACGATTAAAACATTGCTTTTTGTTGCCAATATACGAGTGTTTTATATGAGTAACGAATCATTCAGTTAACCAGTCCCGATTCATGCAACTGCCAGATGGGCGAAGCTGCCCGCAGCTTGCTGACGCTTGCCGTAACCTGTGCGACGCAGGCACGGATATCAGCGGGGGTATTAAACCGTCCCAGGCTAAACCGGATGGAAGCGTGTGCATCCGCATCTGAAAGCCCCATTGCTTTCAGTACGTGAGAAGGATCCCGTGTGCCGCTTACGCATGCCGATCCGGATGCCAGCGCAATGTCAGGCACACTGACCATCACCTGATCGGCCTTGAGATGCTTGAACGCGATGTTGCTGACATTCGGCAACCTGGCTGTGCCCATCCCGTTTACGAAAGTCGCAGGTAATGCCATCAATCCCTTCTCCAGTTTATCGCGTAACGTTGCCAGCCGCAGCGAATCCGTAGCCACCTCCTGTCCCGCAAGTGCCGCTGCTTCTCCAAACCCAACAATACCCGGTACATTCAACGTCCCCGCTCGAAGTTTATTTTCCTGGCTCCCACCATGCAGCAGCACACCGGTCTGAATACGTTTTCGTCTGCGCCTGACGTAGAGCGCCCCCACTCCTTTCGGCCCATAAAGTTTGTGAGCACTCAGGCAAAGTAGGTCTATCGCTATTTCCCCTACGTTTATTGGCACTTTACCTGCTGCTTGCGTAGCATCACAGAAGAACAACACATCGTGGCTTGCGGTAATTTTCGCAATGTCTTGCACGGGATGCAATACACCGGTTTCATTGTTGGCGTGCATCAATGCAACCAATACGGTGTCTGGTCGAATAGCTGCCTCCAGCCCTTTCAAGTCTAATGCCCCCTCCCTGGATACGGGTAAATACGTAACCTCGGCGCCCCGCTTTTCCAAGTAGGCAAAGGTATCCAGCACGGCCTTGTGTTCTGTCTGACATGTGATGAAATGCCGACCCTTGGTCCGGTACCGCTCAAACACGCCCTTTAATACCATGTTAATAGCTTCGGTAGCCCCCGATGTGAAAGTGATTTCCTTAGAACTAGCCCCGATGAACGAAGCCACTTGCTCCCGTGCATTTTCCACTGCTGCGGCAGCTGTCCGGCCCGCCCGGTGGGTTACACTGGACGCATTGGCAAACTGAGTAGTTAAATACGGCATCATCGCCTCCAACACCCGCGGATCGAGTGGTGTAGTCGCATTGTTGTCGAGGTATATGAGCCTATCCATGTTGCGAATTTATAAACAATTTTAGCGTAACACTTGTTCTCTCTTCATAACTTTACATAAAAATAGTGAATAAGACGAAACCGATCGGATTAAAACAATCATTAAGGGTCTCTATTTCACCATTGAAACTAAAATTAATTAACGCATATGAAATTTACCAGAAAGGCAAGTGCCAGTTGGCAGGGCACCGGAAAGGACGGAAAAGGAACCATTAACACCCAAAGCACCGTACTGGATCAAACCCCCTACTCGTATAAGACCCGGTTTGAGGACGGTATAGGGACTAATCCCGAAGAACTGATCGGCGCAGCACACGCAGGCTGTTTCACGATGCAACTGAGTTTTCTTCTCAGTGAAAAGGGATACGAGCCAACCAGCTTGGATACCGAGGCCAAGGTAACCTTTGAAGACGGCAGCATTACTTCGGTACACCTGGATCTCAAAGGTGAGGTGGCTGGTATCTCCGAATCTGAGTTCAGGGAAATCGCACAAAAAGCGAAGGAAATCTGCCCCATATCCAAATTACTGAATACGACCATTGAGTTAAGCACGGCTTTGGCTTAGAAGCGCGGACTACGCAAAAAAATGTTGCAATATTTTGTAATTGCAGGGTATCGCTATATATTTGCATCCGCAAAAAAACTCAATAGCCGACGTAGCTCAGCTGGTAGAGCAACGCATTCGTAATGCGTAGGTCGTAGGTTCGAATCCCATCGTCGGCTCACCCATAAAAAGAAAAGGTGTATCGAAATCAGGTACACCTTTTTTTTGATAAACGCCGAATATCCCTTGAAAGCCAGCTTTGGAATAAATATTTTCGATTTCTGTTTAATTATGGCTATCGCATACAGAAGATGGTTAAATTCATCGGTTGAAAAAACTATTCAATCTTTTTCTATTTTTTTAATAAGTTATTATTAATTTTGGTTTTTATTAAAATGTCATCATACTATATTGATGATCAATGTAGAACCCTAATGAAACACTAAATGGAAAAATAGAAACACCAAACAAACACACACATTCGCAACACACACATTCACAACACGCATTAGCGAAAAACTAATTTTCTTATAAAAAGCTAGCTAATAGCTAAAACGCTTTAGTATAAATCTAAAATTTGTTGATCGCAAGAGTAATTATAAACAATTAAAACCAACTAAATGAGACGTATAACGTTTGTCAGTAGCATGGCTATGCTGTTCACCATTGGTGGATCGCTGTATGGCAATCAGGCAATGGCTTCTTCTTTTCACGTGACGACCGCAAAAAGCGGTTACACTTCAGTCAATCAACAACACACGATAAGCGGCATTGTAACCAGCGGGACCGACCAGGCTCCCTTACCCGGCGTTTCAGTCGTCGTAAAAGGCACTCAAAAGGGTGCCACTACCAACGAGCAGGGGCAGTATACGATAGAAGCCGAGGTTGGCGATGTATTGGTATATAGTTTTATCGGATATACCAGCACAGAACAAACGGTGGGCAATCAGTTGCAACTGAACGTAGTGTTACAGGAAGATGCCCAGGCGCTAGAAGAGGTGGTTGTAGTAGGTTACGGTACGATGCGCAAGTCTGACGTAACGGGTTCTATTTCCATCGCTAAAGGCGAGGACATGATCAAGGCACAGAATTTCAGCGCATTGGATAACCTTCGCGGTAAAGCTGCGGGAGTGAACATCTTCTCGAACTCCAGCCAACCGGGTGCCTATGCAAACCGCGTGGTCATTCGCGGTACGGCTACCATCAATTCTTCATCTAACCCATTATATGTAGTGGATGGCGTTGTGATGGAAGACTTCCAATTGATTAACCCGAATGATATCGAACGCATTGAAGTGCTGAAAGATGCGTCATCGGCCGCTATATATGGAGCACGTGGCGCAAACGGCGTCATCCTGGTCACGACCAAACGAGGTAGCAAAGATGGGCGGAAAACGGTTAGTTACCAGGGATCCGTCGGCTTTAGCTCGCCGCAGCGATTCATGAAAGTGCTGGATGCAAACCAATGGGTAGAAGCTTTTATGACCGGTTTGGAAAACGAAAATACGTACCAAGGAAAATCCTGGTCGTTGGACAAAACGGACTGGTTCAACGATCCCACCTATTTTGATAGCAACGGCAATCCACTGTACAACACCCATTGGCAGGAAGAAGCGACCCGCACCGGTGTAACACACAACCATCAATTGAATATCCAGCAAGGGGATGAAAAATCGTCAACCGGTGCGTTTTTAAACTATACCGATCAACAAGGCATTGTTAACAACACGTACAGCAAGCGGATCAACGGTAAATTGGCGTACGATTCCAAACCGCTGGATTGGTTGTCGACCAGTGTAAACCTGTTGGTAAACCATACCTGGGGTCGCTATACGCCGGAGGATGGTGGGGGTCAGGATGCCAGAAGAACCATGATCGAAATGCTACCCTGGCTTCCGATCTATCAGCCAGACGGGCAATATACTTCTTCTTCTTCCTCATCGATAACCGATGTATTGGGCTTCGAAGGCATGTCCAATCCCGTTGCCATCCTGGATAAGCAAAAACGCATGCGCTACAATACACAGATTTTCGGAAACGCTGCCTTGACATTCCATTTGGCAGATGGGCTGGACTTAAAGACTCAATTCGGGGTCGATGCTCACCGAAAAGACTACAAAGGCTATTCTTCGATTATACTGAACAACATATCCCGGCCAAATGGTTGGGCTGAAATCCAGCACACCAATACGTTTTACTGGCAGGAAGAAACCTACCTGACCTATAATAAGTCATTCGATAAACACCGCATCAATGCGATGGCAGGGCTTTCATGGCAGGAGCGTACGTACGGTTATGATGCTTCACGTACCGAAGGATTCTCCGATGATTTTTATGAATGGAATAACATGGGAGTGGGAAGAACGCCTTCATCGCCGTCGTCCGACTGGGATCAATGGCGAATGAACTCCTATTTTCTACGCGCCGCGTATTCGTACAATGACCGGTATTCGCTTACCCTTACCGGACGCTATGATGGGTCGTCCAAATTCGGAGCCAACAACAAATATGCATTTTTCCCCTCAGCAGGTTTGGCATGGAATGTATCCAACGAAGATTTCATGCAAGACAATACTTGGATCAGCAATTTGAAATTGCATACCAGCTATGGCCTAACCGGCAACTCAGAAATCGACCCCTACTCGTCTCTCGCTAATGTGACTGCTGGCACGCATTTACTGGATGGCGCACGTGCGCCCTATTCGTACCTTGGCTCCATGTCAAATCCGGATTTGAAATGGGAAAAGACAGGAACGTATGATGTAGGAGTAGAATTGGGAATCCTGCAAAACAAGCTAAATTTTGACGTGTCTTATTACAACCGGACAACAACCGACCTACTGCTTGCCGCACCGCTTCCTTACGCCACCGGTTTCTCTTCCGTTATGCGAAATATCGGTTCAGTAAGGAACCAAGGGTTGGATATGATGGTAACGGCTACTCCATTCACCACAAGCGACTTCAACTGGAACATCACGCTCAATGCAAATTACAACAAAAACGAAGTATTGAAATTGGGCGAGAACGATGAAGATATTCCGCAGAACAGTTGGGTTGGCGGGCCAAATAGCATTATCCGCGTAGGCGAGAACCTAAACAGCTTTTACGGCTACAAACGCTACGGCGTTTACACCGTTGAGGATTACGAAGCGGGGGACGCTACACTGGCCCAGGTGGGAAGAGCCAAACGTTCAACTACACAGGAAATCTTGGGCAAGGGTATGCCTGACTGGACAGGAAGTTTCATCAACACATTCAATTACAAAAACTTTGACCTGACTGTCGATTTGCAATTTGTATATGGAGTTGAGACCATGCAACAATTCTTCCACTCCACGTACGACCGATTTGGCATCACGAATGGTCTGGAAACCATCCTGACCGATGCATATAATGGCTCCAACCCCAATACCATGCAGCAAGCCGTTTACCTCACCAACAACGGCCATGCCGGTCAGGACACCAACGTGGATTCCCAATGGGTTACTGACGGTTCGTACCTGCGTTTCAACGTGCTTCAACTGGGATATACCTTTGATTCCAGCCTGTGCAAAAGATTGGGTATCGCTGCGCTTAGGGTTTATGCCAACGCCAATAACCCCTGGTTAATTACCTCCAAAGAATTTCAGGGATACGATCCGGAAGGCACTTCACTGGGAGACTCGAATAAATTCGGACAGAATATGGTTTTCTTCTCCTACCCCAGAGCAAAATCGTTTATGTTGGGAATGAATATTACTTTATAATCCATAAGAGAGACGTTATTATGAAAACTAAAAATATAGCAATTGCTTTACTGTGTGGCAGCGCGTTTACCTTTGGCGCCTGTGAAAGCTTTTTAGATGAAGCGCCCCGTTCTGCCGTTACGTCAGTTGCGTACTACCAGAATGAAGCACAGGCGCAAGGACAGGTGAACTCGCTATACCGGATGGGCGCACCATTACGTTATGCATCGGCAGGAAGTGCCTACATCGGACCGAATGCTTCGATCAATAGCATGTTGACGGGATACTTCACCAATAGCTATGAAGGGCAGGAATTGATCTGTTTGTATTCACGGGAACTGACCCGTCAAAACAATACACGGATCGTTTCCAATACGATGAATAGCATCTGGAATGACTGCTACCGGGCAATTAACATTGCAAACGCAGCGATTAAATACATCCCCGAAATTGAGATGGACGCAAACCTGCAATCAAAATTGGTGGGAGAAGCGAAATTCTTCCGAGCATACAACTATTTTTACTTGGTAAAAACGTTCGGTGACCTTCCGTTGTCCACCGAGCCTTATGAAGCAACAACAGATGACTTATACCTACCCCGCACGGGCACGGCAGAGGTTTATGCGTTGATAGAAGCAGATCTAAAAGAAGCTGTAGATGCACTGCCTGCAAGTACGTTTGCCAATAACGCACACCGCATCAGCCGGTATGCAGCGGCGATGGCCTTGGCCGATGTGTATTTGCAACAAGGAAAATATGGCGATGCCGCAACTTACGCACAACTCGTATTGGATTCGCCCCATGGCCTGACGACAAACAGCGACTTGGCGCTGAATAGCGCCTATAACAAGCTGCGTAAATCGGACGACCTGGATGAATCGATCTACGCGTTGGAATACGACGGCACGATCAATAACAGCGGTTGGTGGACAACCTATGCATTCAGTTCGTCAGCTACTTCCATATTTACAACGTATTCCATCTTCGAGCGTGTATATGGACCTACTGATCGTTTTCTGAATGTGTATGAAGCGGAAGACCTACGGATACAACCCAACCAGTTTTTTCACTGGAAATACACCAACCCCAACACCGGCACGAAATGGACGTCAGCACAGGCCGGCATCTGGTATTATTATGACGAAGACGCAGTGTTGAACACCGGACGGGGAACAAAAGATTGGAATTTATATCGGTATGCAGAAGCTTTGTTGATTGCAGCAGAATCGATAGCCCGTTCGTCGGGAGTTAATGCAGACGCAGCCGGGTATCTGGCGCAGGTTAAAGCGCGGGCGGATATCAACGGAAAAACCGCTGCCGATTATACCGCAGAACTACAAAGCCTACCGGAGGATGATTTTGTAGAAGCGGTTTGGACCGAGCGCTTACGGGAGTTACCCTTAGAATTTAAAATGTGGGATGACTGCCTACGTACTGGCATGTTCCCAGTGATCTCTGCATCCGTAAAAGGACAGGTTGACTACCAACCGCTCGTTGGCACACAAAACGGTTCCGGCGCTACATTCAAGGAAACCGATTTGCTTTGGCCGATCTCGTTGGACGAATTACAACGGAATCCAAAATTGACACAAAACGAGGGGTATCAGGACATCGCCCGATAAAAAAAGCCTGAATAAACGCAAAAGCCGCTTCGCTATTTTTCGAGGCGGCTTTTGCGTTTATATAACCTTGTCCCTTAAAACAAAAACCGCCCGTCTTGCGACGAGCGGCCGCCCCCAATGGGGTTAGGGGGCTATCAACCTAAACCTATTCCCTTCATAGCAATTCTAATGCCAAACTTCTCGCAATAGGATAATCTTATGCGAGGCTTGCTTTCAATTGTTCCAACAGATCTTCAGATGGAGCTTTGCGCGGCTTGATCTTGCGTACGGTAGGTCTTTTCCCTTTTGCCTTCGCCCGGATAATTTTCATCAGATCTTTACTGTATTCATCGCGATACGCCGTGATGTCAAAGTCACTGGAGTGCCGTTTGATCAACTGGACAGCCATATCCATTTCTGGCTTGGAAATTTTAATACGCTGGCTGGGTTTAATTTCTTCAACAGATCGGATTTCCTCCTCAAACCGAAGTTTATTCAACATCAAAATACCCTGGTGGGGTCTGATAACTGCAAGATTTTCAGCGTTACGCATCACAAAAGTGGACAAACCGGCCATCTTGGTCTTTTCGAGTGCGTTTAGCAAGAGCACATACGCTTTTTCTCCACCTTTCTGTGCCTGTAGATAATACGGGCTTTCGAAATAAATACTGTCGATATCGGCTTCTTTAACAAAGGATTGAAGGTTGATCATTTTGGTCTTTTCCGGACTGGCTTCTTCAAAGTCTGCCTCATCAAGAACGATATAATTGTCATCCAGCATATACCCCCTCACGATCTGATCCCATCCAATCTCTTTTCCCGTTCGTTCATTCACCCGTTTGTATCGAATGCGGGAATGATCCTTACGGTCGAGCATGTCCAAATCGGGTCTGCTGTCCGTCGTCGCACTCAATATTTTTACTGGAATATTGACCAATCCGAAGCCGATGGCTCCTGTCCATATTGCTCTCATTGTCGTACTTTTTGAAAGTATAACAATGAGAGCCTTGGAAATGTTGTCGTTTAATTTCAGAAACCGCCTAGCCAATCTCAGCGCCGACGCGTTCGAGCAGCCGCTTGGTAGCTAAGATACCATCCTCTTCACTGAGTTGATCTCCCTCGTATTCGATACCGATATACCCTTTGTAACCAGCATCTTTGACGATCTGAAGCATCCGCCGGTAATCAATTTGAGGTTCATTACCGTTTTCATCAAATGTATGGCTCTTCGCACTGACGCCTTTCGCGAGGGGCATCAAATCTTGCACGCCCTGGTACCGGTCATATTCATAAAAATTCCCAAAGTCGGGTAAGCTACCGCAATTTTTCTTGCCTACTCCCCGAAGCACAGCACTTAGCCAATCGCCATGGGAAGATATGCCACCATGATTTTCCACGATGACACTGATACCATGTGGCGCCGCAAATTCACTCAACCGCCCTAAACCATCAATGGCTGCGGCTTTCACCTCTTCGGGTGTACCTTTTCCCGCCGCGTTCACGCGAATGGCATGGCAGCCTAAAAATTTTGCGGCTTCAACCCATTTATAGTGATTTTCCACTGCCTGGGTACGCTCTTTTTCATCCGTTGAGCCCAACGGGCCTTCCCCATCGATCATGATTAGCACATTTTTGACGCCGTTATCCTTGGCGCGCTGATTCAGCTCTGCCAAATATTTCTTATCTTGGGCCTTGTCTTTGAAAAATTGATTCACATACTCCACAGCGTGGATGCCGAATTTCTTTGCCGCCGTCTCGGCAAAATCGAGGTTGTCGAGCTTGCCCCCGAACAAGGTACGGTGCAACGACCATTCGGCCAACGAAATATCGAAAAATGGCTTTTTGCCCGTTACAGCGGGAAATATTGACTTGGCCATTACAGGAAGTGCTGAAACACTCAGGGCACCTACTCCCAGGTGCTTCAAAAATGATCTTCTATCTGTCATTGTTATCTATACATTTAATTAGTAGTAATTTTACGTTTATGACGTTGTCTTCAAATATTTGCCCATCCATGTGCCAGCACGTCTGCCAGGTGCATCGTTTTGATCGGCAACCGATGCTTGTCGATATAACCTTGGAGGTGCAGCAAGCAGGATGAATCGGTGGAAATAATGTAATCAGCTTCCCTTTCCAGCGCATGATGCACTTTTTGTTCGGCCATGGCGCTGGAGATAGCTTCAAACTTCACGGCAAAGGTGCCTCCAAAGCCACAGCATGTGTCTGTATGCTTCATCTCTACCAATTCAAGGCCCTCTACGTTGCTTAATAACTGCCGCGGTTCATCCCGGATATGGCATTCGCGTAGGGCGGAGCAGGAATCATGGTACACGGCACGTCCCTCCAATTCAGCCCCAAAGTAGTCTTTTTTGAGTACATTCACCAAAAAATCCGAAAGTTCATGAATGTTCCCCTGTATTGATCGGCAGCGGTTATGAACCATTGTATTGGTAAATAAATTATTATAAGCGTTCTTGATCATGCCAGTACACGATGCCGATGGCGATACGATGACCAGGTCGTCTGCAAAATCATGCAGGAACTTATGACCAACTTGCTTGGCCTCGTCCCAAAAGCCGGCGTTGTACGCAGGCTGTCCGCAACAGGTCTGCTGGGGGTTATAAATTACGTTGCATCCAACCTTTTCCAAAATACGGACGGTGTTAAACGCCGTTTCAGGAAATAATTGATCGGTGAAACAAGGGATAAAGAGCTGAACCGTCATACACAAATCTACTAGCTATTTTTAACCAAAACCTGCATCCTTCCCAAAAGCGTCAGTCCTACTACAAAAAATATACCTAAGCACAATGCCGAATACCGAATGTTATTCGTTAGCTGTTCAATGATAGCAAAGGAGAAAAGTCCTATAACGATGGCAATTTTCTCTGTAACGTCATAAAAACTGAAAAATGAAGCGGTATCAGCCTCGTCGGGAGGCAATAGTTTGGAATACGTAGATCGGGACAGCGACTGTATGCCTCCCATAACCAATCCGACCAACGCAGCCAAAATATAAAACTGCACTTCGTCGTTGATAAAATAAGCCGAGACACATATTCCGATCCAGATACAGACCATGAGCATCAGCACACGCACGTTGCCAATGTAACGGGCGAGCAGCGACATCAGGTAGGCACCCCCTATGGCAACCAGTTGGATGATCAAAATCGTACCGATCAGCTTGGGTGCCCCCAGGTGTAATATTTTTTCGCCAAAGGCTGCCGCAACAATCATTACCGTTTGAACGCCCATCGCATAGAAAAAAAAAGCGGGCAAAAAACGCTTGATCGCTGGTATTTTTTTGAGTCGGGCCCATACGTCGCGCAGCTCGGCAAACCCTTTTTGCAGCACATGCTTGGTAACACGCTGCCCATTCCGTTGGTCCTTAGGTAGCTTGATGAAAGGAATCTGTGCAAAACCGATCCACCAGAACCCTACCAGCAAAAAAGATAACCGTGGAGCGAAACTTGGATCGGTAATGCCGAACCATTCCGGTTTTAAGATAAATACAAAACAGATAATCTGGATGGTCACACAACCGATATACCCGTAGGCAAATCCCTGGGCACTCACTCGGTCTTGCTGGTCGACCGTGGCGATCTGTGGAAGGTACGAGTTATTGAACAGCACCCCACCTACGTACCCCACGGCAGCCAACGTAAAACAGACGATCCCCCACTCCAATGTTTCGAGCTTGAAGAAAAACAACCCCATGCAGGCAATGCCTCCGAGGTAGGTAAACGCCATCATAAACGTCTTCTTGTTTCCTTTGAAATCGGCCACCGACGACAAGATGGGGAGGGCTAGGGCCATCAGGAGGTAAGCCACCGACAACGCAAAGTTGGATAATGCCGTATTGACTACTTCGAGCCCAAAGAATGTAACCCGATCGCCATGTGCCTCTGTATAGGTGATGGCGGTATAATACGCTGGGAAAATGGTGGAGGTGATAACCAGGTTATACGCAGAATTTGCCCAATCAAACATCGCCCATGCACGAATGGTGGGGGTATCGTTTTTTTGTATCGTCATTCGTTTTGTTGAGTCAGCTAAGATAGGAAATAGTTGGATTTACCGGGAAAATCTATGATAATAAAAGGGGTATCTCCCAGCAAACATGCCTTCGGATACCCCCTCCGCTCGCGCGGGATTGTTTTAACTAGGTTAGGTCAATGATCGCCCGATCTGTTCGAGCATCGTCTTGGTCTTCAGGATGCCTTCGTTGGCCGATAAACGGTGTCCTTCGTACTCAATGCCTACATACCCGGTGAACTTAGCCTCCTTCACGGATTTCAGGATCCGCCGGTAATCGATGCTGGTCTCATTGCCATCCGCATCGAAATCGTATGTTTTTGCACTCACACCCTTAGCGAAAGGCAACAATTCCGCCGTACCCTGATAGCGGTCGTATTCTTCCAGGCACTCGGCATTCAGGTAAGCCTCCAACGTCTGTTCCACCGGTTCGCTCCGTTTTATGCAAAAATTACCGATGTCTGGCAATGTCCCACAATTAGGAAGGTCTACCTCTCGCATAACCTGGCTTAACCACTTGCCATCGGAGGAGTATCCGCCGTGGTTTTCCACGATGACGGCAATGCCGTAGTCGCGGGCAAACGTTGCCAGGGCTGTCAGACTTCCTGCCGCGTAACGTGCCACGTCCTCGGCGGAACCGTGCCCGGCCGCATTTACGCGAATGGCGTGGCACCCGAGAAATTGTGCGGCTTCTACCCATTTATAGTGGTTTTCTACAGCCTGTTTCCGCTTGGTGGCATCGGCATCCCCCAGATCTCCTTCCAGGTCACACATAATAAGTACACTGGTAATACCATTGTCGTCGCATCGGCTTTTCATGTCACCGAGATACGTTTGATCGGTGGCCTTGTCCATAAAAAACTGATTGACGTATTCAACGGCATTTATTCCGAAATTTTCCTTCGCATACAGCGGAAAATCCAAATGGTCGAGCTGGCCTCCGAAAATCGCCCGGTTCAGTGACCATTCGGCGAGCGAAATCTTAAAAAACAGCGCGTCATTCTCCTCGGCTTCCTGCCCCTTTTTGGCCCGGGAGCCCCTGCAGGAAAGCAACGAATGCACGAATGGGTATGCGGCGATGACAGCAGCACCCATACCCATTTGTTTAACGAATCTCCTTCTTTTATTCATCGCCACCTCCACTCAATATCCATCATTTTGTATCAGCGCTCCCCCGCTCCTGTCGATTTGGTCTTGGGGAATCGGGAAGTAATTGTTTTTTTCTGCAAAATCAAGTCCACTATACGCGCTTATAATTCCCCCTTCAAAAGCCGAATAACTTTCCAGCGCTTCTTTGGCAATCCCCCAACGCACCAGGTCAAAGAACCGGTGCCCTTCCAAAGCAAGTTCCAGCCGGCGTTCGAAGCGGATCGCGTCCAGCGCGTATTCTTTGTTGGCAAACGCTAAGTAGGGTTTTACGTTATATGCGGCAGTATTGGCGCCCCCCACTGTTTTGAGCGGTATTTTTGCCGCCCGGACCCGCACATTATTTACCCTGGCCAACGCATAATCCAAGTCTCCGGTTTCTGCGGCACACTCCGCCGCCATCAAGTATACGTCTGCCAACCGGATAATGTTTACATTCAAAGATGTCACATAATTAACGCCACCCGACTGGGTGTTACCCGGAAAATCTGCTTGGTCAATCATATGCTTATACCCCACAAATGGGCCGCCGAAAGCGGGGTCACGTAACCAGCCGTCGCCCGGCATGACTCCCCAATCATGGTAGGGCACGCCTCTCCTACCCACGGTGTAATCAAGCCGCGGGTCCACAGCAAGGGTCTTATCCACCTGATAGTTGGCCTTGGCATCTCCGCTCAGTCCGTAATCCGACTTATAGGGATTATTCCGATAGGAATCGTCAAGCATGGGCAGGCCCAGTGCGGTTACCCTAAACGAATTAACAAGGTCAAAGCTGGGATTGAAGAAACCGCAGCAATTGGCTGGAGCCGACCCATACAGTCCACCGAGCATATCGCCCACGTTCGCATTATCCCCGCCGCCATCCGGATTGATCGCATGTTGTGCGGCAAAAATAGACTCTGGCCCGTTTTCCGTATTTACATCAAAATTATTCAGAAAGGGAAGACTTTCAAGCGCAGGTCGTGCGGCAATGACTTCCTTAAATAACACCAGTGCTTCGGCGTGTTTTTTCTGATAGAGATAGACTTTCCCGAGATACGATTTGGCAGCTATTTGGTCTACCCTTCCAGCATCTCCAAGCGGTTTTGCATCGGAGAGGTTTTGAACGGCAAACTGGAAATCAGCTTCAATCATGGGCAGTACATCCACATTGTTGGGAACCGTTGGTGCATCGGCGGTCGCAACGGTTTCATCGATATAGGGAATATTTCGGAATACCCGCCATAGGAAGAAATAATAGTGGCCCCGTAGCATCTTTGCCTCCGCCTCTATTTCAGCCGCCCTTTCCGCTGAAAACTTCTCGCCGTCAGTGGATTCCTGCACCACTTTAAGTTGACGCAACGTCGCATTACAGCGGGTAATGCCCTCATAATAATTGTTCCACATGGCAGAAAGGTGCTCATTGACAGGGATGGTATTATGCATTTCAATATCAAACAGCACGGCTTGGTCTGCCAGCTCGCTTCCTTTATGGGCATTATCTGCGGCAACCTCCCCAAAAACCCATTGACTGGGTGCAGATGCATAGTTTCCCCAGGTTCCATCGCGATTTCCATTCATCAAACCGTACGCCCCGATCAGCATCCATTCCACCGCTTTGGTGTTGCTCACCTGCTCATCTGTAAGTTGCCCTTGTGGGCTCCGATTTAAAAAATCCTCGCTACACGCGCCCAAGCCCAGTAGCACAATGACGACAACCAACTTATAGTATCTTTTATAATATCTTTTCATGTTGAAAATTTTTAACGTTTGAGATATGTAGAACAAATTCCCTTAAAAAGTGACACTTAATCCCAACAGATACTGGCGTGGGACGGGATAAACCCCCATATCCACGCCCGGAGCAGTAAAATCAGATGAATACTGGCTTACTTCCGGGTCCATGCCGCTGTAACCCGTGACCGTGAACAGGTTGGTGACACTGGCATATACTCTTAGGTTGGAAACCTTGCCCTGAAACATGCGATCCGCGGGAAGTGTGTAACCCAGCTGAAGGTTTCGCATCCGGAAAAAGCTACCATCTTGCACATAATAGCTGGATGATTGATACTCAATAGTTGGCGCCTTGGCGTGTGGTGAAGGCATCATACTGTTGGGATTACTCGGGCTCCAAGCATTCAGTGTACGGGTGCTCACGGCGCCGGGAAACGCATAAAAGTCGGTATACTGGCGAGTAAGATCAAAGAGTTCGTTACCTTGCGATCCATTGAAAAACATGTTGATATCAAAGCGTTTGTAAGAAGCGCCCAAGCTGACGGAATAGATGAAATCCGGGTGTGGATTTCCGATAACCGTTCGGTCATTCCCATCAATTACACCGTCGGGAGTCCCATCCGGACCTGATATATCGGCAAATTTAAAGCCGCCTATCCGGGCATTTTCATACGATGCACTGTTGGCGATATCGGCATCGTCTTGATAAATACCTGCCACTTGATATCCATAAAAGGCACCCAATGGCGCACCGGCTTTCAATACGGAAGTGGTCACTCCACGCAGTGTTAAATAAGGCTGTTCGGTAACGGAGGGTGCTAGTTCGACAATATCGTTCGTATACCGGGAGAAAAACACCCCCGCATCAAACTGGAAGGCATCGTCGTCGCCTGACGGGGAAAAATAGTGGTAATTCAGCGATACCTCAAATCCAGCATTCTTAATATCGCCGGAGTTGACAAACGGTGACGAACCGGTTCCTACCGCCGCAGAAGGTTGTGGAACCGGATACAGCACGCCGCTCGTCCGCCTGTCAAACCAGTCAATTGCGCCGTCAATCGTGCGGTTGAAAAGGGTGAAGTCAAGGCCAACGTTAATCGATTTCAGCTCTTCCCACTTCACCGATGGGTTATCGTAGTTATTGGTCCACAACCCGCTGGAAAGGTCGTTGCCGCCGGCAATGGGATAAAAAGACTGATTGACACCCGAAGCATACCTTCTCAGGTATTGGAATGTGGGAATGCGTTGGTTGCCCGTAGTACCATAACCTGCCCGGAGCTTTAAGTCATCCATCCAAGCCGCCGTCGCCATAAAATTCTCACTGGACAACCGCCAGGCAACGCTTGCAGCAGGAAACAGGCCATACCGATTATCTGGCCCGAATGCAGAAGACCCGTCACGGCGGAGGGTTGCCGATACCAAATACCGGTCTTTAAATGCGTAATCGGCCCGCCCGAAAATCGAAAACAGCGAACCTTCAGAACCTTCACTTTCGGCACGGGTGGTTGCCGCCGTGTTTAAGTAGTAATAATTCAGGTCACCGGCGATGAAAAAGTCATTACCATATCCCCTGGTTTCATGCCAATTTGATTCCACGGCTTCGGTACCTACCAGCAAGGTGAGGTCATGCGCATCATTGAACACGTTCTTATACGTCGCGGTATTGGTCCATGTCCATTCCGAATTATACCCTTGCGGCTCTTGCAACGTATTATTTGTAAAACTTCCTTCAGAACGCTCCGGGTTGGGATACCCGATGGATTTGCTGTGGTAGTTTTCGTAGCGCAGCCCAAAAGTAGTCCGGAAGCTCAAGCCTTTCGCCAATTTGATGTCTGCGAATGTACTACCGAAAAACTGGCCGCTGTTGTTGCTATTGTCCTTTGCGCGATACAGCACGGACAGGGGATTGTCCGCATTCCCCATTTTATCGCCGCGCGTACCTGCAAAATTACCCATGATATCGTAAACAGGGACGATGGTTTGAATGCGGTACGCCCAGCCGATGGGCGATCCTTCTCCCTGATAGTCTCCGGCCCTGTTGACATTCACGCCGAAGCCATTGCCCCGGGTGTGGGAATACTGCATGTTTTCGCCGATCGTCACCCGGTCGTCCAAAAAGCTGAATGTCGTATTGCTACGGATGGTATAGCGCTCGAATCCGGTATATTTATAGGTACCTTCCTGCTTGAATGCCCCTCCGCTTATGGCATATGTGGAGTTTTCACCCCCGCCCAGTATACTCAATTGGTAATTTTGCATGGGCGCGTTTTGTGTAATGGCATCAAACCAGTTGGTACCGGTTTTATTCGCACGGGTAATCTGATAAAACTGGGCCGGATCCATCGCGTAATTATATTTAGCAGGATCTGCATCTGCTTCTGTGATATTGTGACCGGTCGTCGTACCCGCCAAAAGGTAATCGGGCAGTACCGGATTATCCGGGTCCGAACCGTAATTTGTACCGGTTGTTTCACTCATACCAGGAGCTTGCGCCGGATCACCGGTATTCTTGAAGCGCTGGTACACATACTCCGCAAACTGCTGCGGATTCAGGAATTCAGGAAACCGATTCCGTTGCGGACTTTGCGTACCATAATAGGCGTCAAAGGTGATTTTCGGCGCACCCTTCTGGCCTTTTCGGGTGGTAATGATGACGACACCGTTATTTGCCCGGGCCCCGTAAATGGAAGCGGCGGAAGCATCTTTCAATACCTGCATGGATTCGATATCGTTTGCATTCAGCCATCCCAGTTTTCCTTCATAAGGCATCCCGTCAATCACATACAGGGGATCGTTATTATTGATGGTGCTGAATCCTCTGATGCGTATCTGGGGCGTAGCGCCAGGTGCGCCGTCGTTGATGATCTGCACACCGGTGGCTTTGCCCTGAAGGGCTTCAATGGGGCTGGCGGCCGGTTGTTGTTTTAGGTCCTTTATACTGACAACGGCCACAGAGCCGGTCAAGTCTTTCACACGTTGCGCCGAGTAACCGGTTACCACCACCTCGTCCAACGTACTGAGTGACGGCTGTAAAGCAATTTCATAGACGTGCTGGTTATTATCTACCACAAATTCCTGCGGCACATACCCAACGTAGCTGACTTCCACCACTTCCTTGGGTTGTACGGTTAAAGAGAACTGGCCGTCATCGTTGGTACTCGTACCCCGGTCTGTCCCCTTCACTTTCACGGCCGCGCCCACAATCGGCCCGTTATTGGCCGCATCAGTAACCTTGCCGGCAATGGTTATATCCTGAAAAACACTGAATAGCAGAACTTTTTCGTTTTCGATCTTATACCCAATCCCCAACGGCCTAAAAACCTGATTAAGAACATCTGATAAATCACCGTAAAGATCTGCGGTCTTAATTTTACGATCGGCTTTAATCGCAGATGAGCTGTAGATAAAATGAGCACCCGATTGATTTTCCAAGGACGCGATCATTTGCTTAATGGTGACACGCTTGGCAGATAATTCAATCCTTTTGTCTAAAACACCCTGTGCGTCCGCTTCTTTCGCATGGGTGGAAAATACCACAATCGACGTGATAAGGGCATATAAAAAGGTTAGTCTCATCGCAGTTTTGGTTAACGCAATAATTCGATCTTTTTTCATATTTTTGAAAAATTATGGTTCGTAAACGGATTTTTTGAACTGTAAATTAAACCCGGAACAAATCGGTTCCGGATCACGGCCGGCAATACCCCCATATTGCCGGTTTTTGTTATCAAGTCTTCGGTTTTCCCATATTCATATTTATTTGGTTCAACATAATTGGCTGTCGTCAATAGCTTTTGTTTGAAAAAACACCAAAAAAAGCCTTGAATACCCTAACAAGGTTGGAGTATGGAAACAGTTTTATTTAAATATATTGGTTGGCAACGCCTGCCCGTTGCCTAGCATTTGGGTTAAGTTTTGTTATCTTTCATCATTTTGTGCATGAGTGTGTTTGGTTATATAACTGTGTTTTCTGTGATCATTATTTATCCTTCAGGAAAATCGTCGTGCCGATTACCTCATACCGGGTGTCGGTAACCATACAGATGATATCCAGCTGTTTAAATAATCCGATACCGCTGATATCCCCTGTGAACGTAATATGTGATAATCCATTATCTGCCACCACATCCAATGCATACAGTTCACTGAGTGTTTCAGCCAATGCCGTCATGGGGATGTCGTGGAATGGTCCGCGACATATTGCATCCCCCCGTTCGCTAACCGGCAGTGGGTTCTCCGTTACCGTTTCCTTCAGGCTTTTGGGCATCAATACCGCTTTTTGGTTTGTCGTAACCGATGCTTTTGGCGGAGTGGACAAAATCCGTTCCACGATATTACGACTTCCTGCATTGTAGAATACATCCACCTTGCCCGAATAAACAATGACTTCACCCTTGGCATTGCCCTTGGGGGCCATTATCTTAAATTTCGTTCCCAGTACCTTAGTGATCATTCCCTCATGAAAAACCCAAAAAGGGTTACTTTTGTTCGCCACTACCGAAAAAAAAGCATTCCCCACTAAACGGACTTCCCGACGACCTTCGGTAAAGCGCTTTGGGTATTCGAGCGAGGCCTCCGGGTATAACTCAACCAGTGATTCGTCAGACAGGATAATATTCATACGGTGTTCGGTGTCGTTCTTTACCAATACGATGTTGCTATCGACCTTCGCAGTTCCTGAAGTAAACGTAGGTACTACGGGATAGCAAACCAGACGAAGATAGGCGGCTGTACCACCCACAATTAGCAAAATGGCGGCAGCGGCGATTGCCAACCCATATCGGATGCGCCGGTACGGCGTCATCGACCTTACATTTTCATTGGCTGCAGCTTGGGCATCATTTACCTGGTCGTGAATTTTTTTCCACAGCGCATCTTCAATGGTATGTAAATTCGAGGGATTAATTCCGAATTGCTCGTTTCCATCATCAAGCAGGCGATACCAATGATCCACCAACTGCTCCTCCGCTGGTGAGCACCGGCCGTCTAAATAGCGTTGCAATAACTGATGAAAACTTTTTCTACCCATTTTGCTGTGGTGTTTGTTATCCGCCAGTATTAGGTAGTCTATTGAAGCGGGGCAATCCCTAATTTTTTTTTTAGAAAAATGCGGGAAGTAGCAATGCCACAGTGAGGAAGTCTTTCAAAACAAGGCGCAGCGTCTTCAGTGACTGGGTGATATGATATTCTACCGCCTTTTCAGACAAGTTCAGTTTTTTTGCGATCTCTTTCACTGAGTAGTATTCCGCACGACTTAACGTATAGATAATTTTGGTTTTGGGCGGCATCATGGCTACACCCTTGTCAATAGCCTCATTAAGTTCTTTGATGCGGACGGACACTTCTACAGGATTTTGGCCATCGTATTGATCGCGGAGAACATGCAACGAGTAAGCCTCCTCATGGGGTTGTGCCTTCAGGTACGTGATAAACCGGAAGCGTACTGCAGCAAATAGGTAGGTTCCAATATTACGGATCTCGACGGATTTTCGTTTTTCCCACAGGGATACAAATACACTTTGTGTAATATCCTCGGCCAGGTTAGTATCTCCAGACCGACGTAACACCTGCGCATAACAACGTTGCCAATATCGTTTATACAGCTCCTCAAACGCAGCTTGGTCATCATTGCCTAAGCGAATCAGCAATTCCGAATCTGTGTCGACCGTAGGTTTGTTCAACAAGATAATTTAGCTCCTTGGTTGACACAAACTTATCAATTTGATTACACTTATGCAAGAATTCCAATTATTAATTCACGTAGCCCCGTATTTTTCCTTCACGCGGAATAAAAAGGAGTGAATTGGTTTGTTAAAAACTGCGTATCTTTGCGATCATGAACGTTGACAAATTGCTTGGACGTGCATTGGATTTCGAATTTCTTTCGATTGAAGAAGGAATTCATCTGTATAAGCATGCGCCAATTGCAGATCTAGGTTATGTGGCTAATGAATTGCGTAAAATACAGGTGCCACACGGCAAAGTTACCTGGCAGATTGATCGCAATGTCAACACAACCAATGTCTGCATCGCTAACTGTAAGTTCTGTAATTTTTTTCGCCGGCCGGGGCATGAAGAAAGTTATATCACAGATATCGAAACTTACAAGCGAAAAATCGAGGAAACTTTCCGATACGGTGGGGATCAGTTATTGTTACAGGGTGGGCACCATCCGGACCTAGGCTTGGCATTTTATACCGATCTTTTTAAGAAGCTAAAACACCTATATCCCACATTGCGGTTACATTCGCTTGGTCCCCCCGAGGTAGCGCATATTGCCAAGCTGGAGCAGATGTCTCATATCGATGTGTTGCGCGCACTGAAAGACGCGGGGTTGGACTCATTACCGGGCGCGGGTGCGGAAATATTGAACGACCGTGTGCGAAGGTTGATATCAAAAGGTAAATGTGGTGGCAAAGAGTGGCTCGATGTGATGCGAGCCGCGCACCAGATTAATTTACCTACTTCGGCTACGATGATGTTCGGCCATATCGAAACCCTGGAAGAACGATTTGAACACCTCACTTGGATCCGGCAGGTACAGGAAGAGCGACCAGCGGATGCCTACGGATTTATTGCATTTATTCCTTGGCCTTTTCAAGACGACGGTACCCTCCTCAGACGACTCCGTGGAATTACCAACAATGTGACAGGCGATGAATACCTCCGCATGATTGCATTAAGCCGCATCATGTTACCTAACATTAAAAACATTCAAGCTTCTTGGCTTACGGTAGGAAAACAGGTGGCACAACTTTGCCTGCACGCCGGGGCGAATGATTTCGGATCGATCATGATCGAAGAGAATGTCGTATCGGCTGCTGGAGCTCCACACCGCTTTACCTCCAAGTCCATCCAGGAGGCCATCCGTGAAGCGGGGTTCCAACCTCAGCTCCGCACGCAGAAATACGAATTCAGGGACATACCGAATACCATGGTCGAGCAGGTTATTGACTATTAACAAATAGAAACCAACTTGGAAAATGTAGTTCAACAGGTAGAAGCCCTGATATACGCTTCGGAGTATGGAATCGGCGTATCCGAAATTCGGCAGGTGCTTGAAGCAATCGCGGGTGTCCCTGTCGACGAAGGGGCAATCCTTGAAGCACTGGAAGACATCAGGAACCGCTACCTGAGCGATAGCCATGTGATGGAACTGAAATCGATTAATAACGGCTATCAGTTTCTGACAAAACCGCTCTATTACAGTGCGGTTAATCAACTGCAGGCTCATCGATCGAAGAAGAAACTCAGCCAAGCAGCATTGGAGACGCTAGCCATCATCGCCTACCGGCAACCGATCACTAAACTTGAGATCGAGCAGATCCGCGGAGTCAATTGTGACTATTCCGTGCAACGCCTGCTCGAAAAAGAGCTCATCAAAATCGTTGGCAAGGCTGACACGTTAGGCAAACCCATCCTATACGGAACCAGCGACTTGTTCATGGACCATTTCGGAATCGCCAGCACGGCAGACCTGCCGAAGCTCAAAGAGATCGTGCAGAAAGAGGACAACACGATCGGAGAAATCAGTGAGTAACGACTCAATATATTTTTTTTAAAAAAAGTGTTTTGATATCAAAAACTTGTTATTTTTATCCTATCAAAAACAATATGCTTTTTAATGATTATGAAAACGCCAATGATGCATGACAATGAGTTAGCGATTCTGGAGGATGACGTTTTGGTCTCTTTTGACAATGGTCCCGATGATGAGGATGACGATTCGGATGACCTTTTCGAGGACGGGGACAATTTCGAATTAGATGAATTGGACTCGCTGGATGAATTTGATGATTTCGATGACGAGGATGATTTTTGACAAAAAGTTTCGCATTTGAACAAAAACCATACCTGGCAAGAACATAGGATGCTCACGTATCCTTACTGTACTGTGCACTGATTTCCACACACATCTACTACGTCTATGATCAGACCTTGGTAGATGTGTGTGTTCTATTGAAGATTACTCCCCCTTTTTATGTAGCTGCTCGTAAAGTTCGATCACTTTCTTCTGAAGTTCGATCACTTCAGCGTCACGTTCCTGGAGCTTCTTATTCGCAGTCGTCAGTTCTGAAATAAATTTTTTCTCCTCTTCGGAGTCATTGGTGGCCAGCAATTGAACAACTGTCAAGCCAAATAAGCGGGATATTTGGTCCAATCGGGATAAATTGACATCGGTTATGCCAGTTTCGATTTTGGAAAAAGCCGGTATGGATATATCCAACCGCTTGGCCACATCTTCCTGGCTCCACCCCTTTTGATGTCGTAAGAGTCTGATTTTTTTTCCTAATGCATTCATTGGTAAGATGATATATGAAATCTAAGTAGTTGTCATAATACGATATTCTTCTGGCAAACTAATATAATTAAAGTTTTTACTTATATAAGAACTTATCGGCAAAATTAACAAGATTTATACCGCCATAATTCCCTGAACTCATAAGCAAGAGGTTTCTGCCAGTTGGATTCATTGCAAGAAGATATTGCTTCATGCTTTCCACGTTACTGAAATAAACCAGGTTGGGCTGATTGAACGTATGTTTAAGCATATCCTCCGAAATGGATTCGGCGTTGCGTTGTTTAAGTGCTTCCTGGTTGATAAATACTGCTGGATATTCAGCATCATGCATCGTGTCCCTGTATTCTTTCAAATATGCTTCATTAAGGCTACTATACGTATGCAATTCTACAATGGCTACCAGCGCTTTATCCGGAAATTGCTCTTTAAGTGCATGAATGCTAGCCTTCAGTTTGGCGGGCGTATGCGCGAAATCCTGATAAACAACACTATCGTTGTTGCTCGCCACATATTCCAGTCGGCGGGAAGCACCTTTAAATTGCTTAATAGCCGCATAAAAAGCATCGCGTTCTACCCCCAACCATTCGCATACAGTAAAAGCAGCCGCAATGTTAGATAAATTATGCCTACCGAAAACCTGCAAAGGAACATCGCCGCCATGCGTATGCATATAGGTAATCCCTTTATTGATGGTGTACTCAGGCGTACGATAGCCATGTTTATTAATCTTAGATCGGTCTTCAAGCACCAATTCCCGGAGCGTCTGGTCCTCCTTATTATAAACCAGGGTACCCTTTGGTTCGATGGTTTTAATAAATAAACGGAACTGATTCACGTAATTTTCAAATGTCGGAAATACGTTAACATGATCCCAGGCAATACCGCTGATGAGGGCAATATGCGGCTTATACAAGTGAAATTTCGGGCGTTGATCAATGGGAGAAGCCAAGTATTCGTCGCCTTCGATAATCATAAGTGGGGCATCCTTTGTAAGCTTTACCATGTGGTCAAACTCATCAAGCTTTGCCCCCACTAAATAGTCGAAATCACGTCCGATGGATCTGAGTACGTGCATAACCATGCTGGTGATGGTGGTTTTTCCATGGCTTCCACCGATGACCACCCGCGTTTTTTCCTTGGTCTGCTCGTAGATAAACTCTGGATAAGAGCAGATGCGGAGTCCGAGCTCCTGCGCTTTCACCAGCTCGGGATTGTCTGCCTTTGCATGCATGCCGAGCACAACCGCATCGATATCAGCTGTGATACGCTCGGGGTCCCAACCAGGTGCTGGCAGCAGGTTTTCCCTGACAAGGTTAGTCCGTGATGGTTCGTAGATATGATCGTCCGAACCACTGACTATATACCCCTTTTTAGCCAATGCGATCGCAAGGTTATGCATAATGCTTCCACCGATGGCGATAAAGTGTACGCGCATAGTTATTTTTATTTTCTAAAACACGCCGCCGCCCATCCACCTAGCGTCCGATGGCTGACGTATTTTAATGCATAGTCGGCTCCGGCAGCCTTAAGTGTCTCCAAGTCGACACCATCGTAAAAGCCGCTTATATACAGTTTGCCGCCTTCCCGCAGGGATTGCGCGTAACGATTCAACTGATCCAGTAACACATTACGGTTTATATTGGCTAGGATCACGTCAAACCGGTCGCTCGGAAGTAGGTCTGCAGTTCCGCATTTGGCTACAATATGCGGTGTATGATTCAACGTCTTATTTTCCACGACACTATCGATACATACAGGATCATTGTCAATGGCCCACACACGCGAAGCGCCCATTTTCGCGGCCAATATCGCCAATATGCCGGTACCACATCCCATATCCAAAACATCCTTTCCGTCGAATGACTCTTCTAGCATGTAACACATAACCAACGAAGTGGTTTGGTGGTGACCTGTACCAAATGCCATTTTGGGATCAATAACGATCTCATATGGATAAGTAGGTATGGAAGGATGAAACGTAGCCCGCACATAACATTGATCGGCTACAATCACTGGCTCAAAGTTACTTTCCCACACCGCGTTCCAATTTTGAGGAAGAATTTCCCGTACGGTGTACGTTACTTCGAACCCAAGGGGCTGATGGATAAGCAACGATTCCAATCCCTGCAAATCTAACTGCTCGGAAGCGATGTATGCAGCGAAACCATCTTCATGTGATTCAAACGTTTCGAATCCCATACCCGCTAAGTCTTGCATCAGTACATCCCGATGCCAGGCTTCACCACCCTTGCAGATAAGCCTCACTTCACTGTATTTCATGGGCACGGCAATCTAGCGGTTAGTTGAAGACTTTCACAATATCCACAAAATCACGCGATTTCAGCGATGCTCCACCGATAAGACCACCGTCAATATCCGGCTGTGAAAAAAGATCAGGTGCATTTTTGGGGTTGCAACTTCCGCCATATAAAATCGTTGTACCGTCGGCAAGGTCCTGATTATATTGCTCTGCCAATGTGTTACGGATGAACGCATGTACTTCCTGTGCCTGCTCAGGGGAAGCGGTCAGTCCCGTACCGATTGCCCAAACGGGTTCATAAGCCAACACCACATTCTCGAAAGCTTCGTTGGAAAGATGAAAAATACCTTTTTTCAATTGCTCGTTGATCACCTCGAAATATCGGCCAGATTCCCTTTCCTCTCGTGTTTCGCCGATACAGAAAATAGGAATCAATCCATGTTTCAAAGCGGCGTCGACCTTTTTGCTGAGAACGTAGTCGTCTTCGCCGAAATAGGCGCGACGCTCGGAATGTCCAAGGATCACGTGGGTTGCTCCGGTAGACTTCACCTGTGCGGCCGAAATCTCGCCTGTATATGCACCCGCCTCTTCGAAGTAGATGTTTTGTGCGCCAACAGCCACTCCGGGTGTTCCCTTTGCCAATTGCGCAATGGAATGCAGGTGGATGAAAGGGCTGCAAATGACCACTTGCTGATGACCGATTACTTCGTCCTTAACCATGTTTACAATTTCGGAAAAAAGACTCACCCCTTGTTGATGATCGAGGTTCATTTTCCAATTTCCAGCTACGATTTTGTTTCGCATGACGTTGATATTCTATATAAAAATAATTAACTAATATATACTTGATTCCGGTGTTTCCTTGTCAATTCGAAAACAGCGGTCAACAGTTTCCTTTCCGTTTCATTAAATTCGAGGTTACGCCGTTCGTATACCAAGGATGCAGTTTCAAAGAATTTGTCCAACCGGTAGGTAGAAAAACCATCGGGGCCGGCCCACGAAAAATCAGGGACGTACGTCGGCGGCATTCCTGCGCCGAAAACATTGGCTCCCACTCCTACCACCGTACCTGTATTAAATGTAGTATTAACCGCACAACGCACATGATCGGCCATGATTGCGCCGCAGAACTGCAAACCCGAATCGCGATACCCCGAATTCCGGTAGTCGTATAAACGTATGGACTTATAATTGTTCTTCAAATTGGAATTGTTGGTATCCGCCCCCCAATTGCACCATTCACCCATAACGGCACTGCCAAGATAACCATCGTGTCCTTTGGCCGACCTTCCCCATATAACACAGGTATTCAGCTCACCGCCTACCCGTGAATAAGGACCTACGGTCACGTTGCTGTATATCTTTGCTCCCATTTTTACTTGCGAATGGTCGCCCAGTGCAAATGCCCCACGGATATGGCTACCTTCCCACACTTCGCTGTTTTTGCCGAGATAAATGGGACCTTTCGTGCTGTTGAACGTAGCAAATTCGGCTTGAGCTCCTTCCTCAGCAAAAATCTGCTCGCCGAGAAAGCGGTTGCTGGATGAAAGCGATGCGGAAGACCGCCCCCTGGTAAGCAGGTCGAAGTCCACACCAATTTGTTGGCCATTGTTGAGAAACAAGTCTTCGGGATGGTTAATCATTACCACGCTGTGTTCGTAGGCTACCGGCGAATATTTTTGAACGACCGATGGGTGCCAGGGAAACAAGGATTCAGCCTCCCCCCGAAACGCAATAAATTCAGCTCCTGACATCAACATCTGCCCTACCTGTAAAGCCATGATGGCATCGAACAGTCGGCTGTTTGGGCAACAGTTACCACGGATAACCCATACGTCGCCGGATAGGTCACCCAGCGGATATTTTTCCGCCAAATAATCCTCCGTTAGAAACGAATAGGAAGCATCCAGCCATTTTCCCCATTTTTCGGCAATCGTTAATATCCCGACACGCAAATCGGACACCGGACGTGTCAACGATAAAGGATAGAGTCCCATCCGCCAATCCGCTTTATCGAACAGAACGATATGCATAGGTTTCCATTTAGAACGGCTAAAATAAAAAAGTCCCGATAAAATATCGGGACTAATATTTTTTATCTGCGTAAACCCTACTTCTTGCTATAGCGGTTACGGAATTTATCGATACGGCCTGCGGTGTCAACCAATTTCATCTTACCGGTATAATACGGATGGGAAGTATGCGAAATTTCGAGCTTCACCAAAGGGTATTCGTTTCCATCTTCCCATTGGATAGTTTCTTTACTGTCAATGCATGATTGGGTTATGAACGCATAATCATTTGACATATCCTTGAAAACCACTAACCTGTAATTTGATGGATGCAAATCTTTCTTCATTTTATTTATGTATTACTATTACCCTGATTAAGGGTGCAAAGATAGACTATTTGAAATTAATTCACAACATTATTTTCCAATCGATTACCGTTCTCTCCCTGCCATCATTGAAAGACGAGCTCACCAAAAAACTGCGGCAAGTGGAAATTCGGTATCGGGTGATCGATCCGGTTCCACGCCAAAAAGTGCGGGATGGGCAAGTCATCTCCACATTTATAAAAATTACCCGTGCAACGCATACCGGCAAACGATGTAACAAGGTGAGCATCAAACACAGTAAACGGAATGTTTAACAGCAATTCCCATTCCGTTTCCGCCGTTGCATCTTCTTTTGGAGAGGCGCTGCGGACGGTCTTTACTGTTTCGATCAGGTCATTGGGCAGTCGTCTCCGCTTTTCCTTAATGGCGCTCCCGTAACCAATCAATCCAATACCGGCACAGTTAAACTCGAGATTGTAGTAATGCGCGGTGTCAAAAGACAGAAAAAACTCGACACAGCTGTCTTTGTAAACCGGATCGTTTGTGTTCCGATAAACAGCCTTGACGTGTTTTTCCTGAACCACGTAGCTTAACAACAAGCAATCTTCAGTATGGGCCAACTTAAACCGCACATTGGGTTTATAAGGAAATGCAGGCCACGACACTTCTTCCAGGTCATTATCCGCCACCACCGCCATTGCCGACAATAGCTCGGTAGGTGACGAATGATGATTTACCCGACCCAAATAGGGAACGACTAAACTTTTCATTAGAAAATAAATTGTTCTTGAATGGTCTAATGGAACCCGCATTTTCATTGGCACCATTTGGTTCGGCGGTAATGAAGCTTGCGATTCCGCAGGTTTCATCGCCTTTTGCGTTAGGCGCTGACATGGCAGGTTTCATTTTATTAATTTATCTTTTGATACCGATTTACCACGCGATCAATAATTCCCTTCAATTCGGCTTCATGGACTTCAAGCTGTTCCACCAGCCTAAGCTGAGCGCGGGTACGCTGGAGGTTATGATCCACATGATGAACTTTATAATAGTGGTCTCCCTCCAGGAAATCGGTAAGGAACCGGACAGCCTGCATATAGGGCAACAGCAGTACCCCTTCAATGAGCGAACCCACTTCTTCCGGTGTCAAAAAGTGATGTGCCTCTTCAAAATATCCAGAAGCATAGGCTTCAAACAGCGGCATATTGAGGGTAATCTTGTCCAGGTCAGCCTCATCTTCGGCAGCACGATTTATAATCGTGCGGATTGCATCACCGAAATCATAAGCGACGTATCCGGGCATCACCGTATCCAGGTCGATTACACACTGGGCCTTGTCTTGCATATCCAGCAACACGTTGTTAAACTTGGTATCGTTGTGGGTAATACGGACCGGCAACAAGCCGTCTGCTGCCAAATCCAATATGGTATGCATGCGCCTCTGCCGGCGTTTGATAGCGTCCAATTCAGCGGACACGAGCGAAACCCGGCCTACCATATCCGACGCAATTGCCTGATTAAGTTTGTCCAAACGCTTTCCAATGTGATGGAAATCCGGCAGCACCTCATGGATACGACTGACATCAAGATCTGACAGTAATCGCTGAAAGTGTCCAAACGCCAATCCACCTTCGCGCGCTTGCTGAGGCGTTTCTACAATATCATAACTTTGTGTATTGGCGAGCAGGACCAGCATCCGCCAGAAATTCCCGGTTTCATCCACCAGGTAGGGAGTGCTTTCCCCTGTTGGCACCAAGGTAAGCACCTTTTTCTCAACATGCATCCCCTGATCTCCTGCCTCCTTGTATTTTTCCTTCAAATGGTGGATCACCAGCTGCATATTCTCCATCACCGCCGGTACATTTTTGAAGACATGATGGTTTATCCGCTGGAGAAGATAGCCATCCACTTTATCCCCGTTGGTCAGCACACGATACGTGTCATTGATATGTCCGGATCCAAACGGCGAAATATCCGTGACACTGCCATCAATATCAAATCGGTTTGCTAATACGGATACCTGTTCTAAATTAAAATTGCGCATCATGTAAAAAGGAACTATCGTCTTTTGCCTGAAAAACAGTCCGCAATATGCACATTCGAAAGGTAATAACCATGCCTTTTCGACACACAATCGTTTGCGTTATTTTAAAAGAAGGGAACACGACATCGCAAAAAAAAGCCCCCAACAGTCTTTAGACTATGGGGGCCAACTTGCACGATTATTAAACAATTAAATCAGGAAAGCAGATTCCGATACAACCGGCGATGCGGCCAGTACCTCGTCACTTACTTCATTGACGAATTTCTCAAAATTCTGTCTGAAAAGTCTTGCCAGTTGATTCGCCTGTGCGTAATATGCTTGTTCATCCGGCCATAATTGTACGGGATCAAGGACAGCAGCGGGTACATCGGGACAACTCAATGGATACCGGAGCCCAAAGATCGGATGCGTCCGGAACGTAGATTCCTTGAGCACTCCGGTCAGCGCCGCTTGGATGATGGCACGGGTATAGCGCAATTTAATCCGGCGGCCGATTCCGTAAGGTCCGGCAATCCATCCGGTATTAATCAACCAAACGTCGATCGCCCCGGTCGCGAGCCTTTCCTTTAAAAGTTCGGCATAATACGAAGGGTGCAGCGGCAGAAAGGCTTCGCCGAAACATGCGGAGAAAACAGCCTTCGGCTCCGAAATTCCTACTTCGGTACCCGCCACTTTAGCGGTATAGCCAGACATAAAGTGATACATTGCCTGTGCCGTAGAAAGAAGTGAAACCGGAGGGATCACGCCAAAAGCATCGGCCGTCAGGAAAAATATATTTTTCGGTGCACCATCTTTTCCAGAAACCACGCCGCCGGGCACATGATGGATCGGATACGCCACCCGGGTATTTTCCGTTTTTGAAACATCATCGTAATTCGGCATGCGCGTACCCGGGAAAAAACAGATGTTCTCGAGCAGCGCACCAAAACGGATCGCACGGAAAATCTCAGGCTCTTTGCTTTCGTCAAGTCCGACACATTTGGCATAACATCCGCCTTCAAAGTTGAAAATACCTTTGCTATCCCAGCCATGTTCATCATCTCCGATAAGCATCCGGTCTTTATCAGCCGAAAGTGTGGTTTTACCCGTGCCAGATAGCCCAAAGAAAAGTGCGGTATTTCCATGGATATCGGTATTCGCCGAGCAATGCATGGATAACACGCGCTTATGAAGTGGCAATAGGTAGTTTAAAACAGAAAAAATGGCCTTTTTGATTTCCCCTGTATAGCCAGTTCCTCCAATAAGAATTACTTTCTGTTTAAAACTGATGACAACGAAATTGGATTGACGTAACCCAAACTCCTCGGGCCGTGTACAGGTGTATCCCGGTGCTGCCAAGATAGACCATTCCGGACGTACCGCTGAGTCGGGTGCTGTGGGCCGGATAAACAGATTATGCGCAAAAATATTCTGATAAGCAGTTTCGGTAACCGTTCGAATACCAATACCGTAGTTGCTATCTGCTCCTACTAAGCCATCGCGGACAAAAAGATCCCGGTCAGTAAAATACACTCCCATTTGCTTAAACAGGTACGCAAAAGATGTCTCTGAGAGGGGTTGATTAACGTTGCCCCACCACACCGTATCCTCCGTAACCTCGTCTTTTACAACATACCGATCAAAGGGCGACCGCCCCGTAAAATGCCCAGTATCAGCAACTAATGCACCCGCATCAGAAAGACTTCCTTCTCTGTTAACTATTGCATATTCAACCAATTCTGCAACACTTGCTTGATAGTGTACCTTATTTTCACCTTGGATAAAAAGGTAATTGAGGTCAGGAATCGTTGTTTTTGAAGCATTCATAGCATTTTATTTACATATTTTATAAAACAGGTGCCGCAAATGTAGGGATTAAAAACACATAAAATGAATACAAAATTACTGAAAATCAATCAATTGTAAATATTACACTAAGTCAATCAATTGTATCACAGAACCATTTATCGTTTTAGCCGGATTATAAAAAAAATTGCTTGTTTTGAACTTTAACCGCTTTTATTATCTTTAGCATTTACCAACAAACATTGTAACACGTATGAACTTATATAGTATCGATACCGGATTTTTCAAACTCGACGGCGGTGCCATGTTTGGTGTAGTTCCCAAATCCATCTGGCAACGGACCAATCCCGCCGATGAACGGAATATGTGCACCTGGGCTACCCGGCTCCTGTTGATCGAAGAGGATACGCGATTGATATTGGTAGACACGGGAATCGGCAATAAACAGGGAGATAAATTCTTTAGCCACTATTACCGGCACGGTGAGGCAACGCTAGACAGTTCACTGGCCACACATGGCTTTCATCGCGATGACATTACCGATGTTTTTCTTACCCATCTCCATTTTGATCATGTAGGCGGGGCCATTACCAGGGAAAATGGGCTTCTCGTTCCCGCTTTCAAAAATGCCACGTATTGGAGCAATAAGCAGCATTGGGATTGGGCATTGTTCCCCAATCACCGCGAAAAACCCTCGTTTCTACAGGAAAACATCATTCCGATCTACGACAGTGGCCAACTCCGCTTTGTAGAAGCCGAAGACGGAGTCAGCTTTTCAGCGAACATCAAAGTCCGCTTTGCCTATGGGCATACGGACGCCATGATGCTGCCGCAGATCAACTATAAAGGCAGAACGTTATTATACATGGCAGATCTGCTCCCGTCCGCCGGCCACATCCCGCTACCCTATGTGATGAGCTACGACGTGAGGCCGCTCACTACGATGGAAGAACGAAAAAACTACTGGCAGGAAGCCGTGGACCATGACTATGCATTATTCCTTGAACACGACCCGGTTAACGAATGCTGCACCATACAGCTCACAGACAAGGGGTATCGACTGAAAGATACATTTTCATTAGCTGAATGGCTGTAAATATAAAAGCCGCCACGGGCTTCCGCGGCGGCTTTGTTAGTTTAGTTAGTGTACCGATTATGCCGAGGCCTGGCCACGGCGGATGATATTCAACGCACCTCCGGCCCTGAACCAACCGATCTGCTGATCGTTGTAACTATGATTGGCTTCAAACCGTTCTTCTGAACCATCTGCGTGATGAAGCACCAGAGTAAGCGGCTTGCCGGGAGCAAACTCCGTTAGCCCGATGATATCAATGGTATCGTCTTCCAGAATTTTAGTGTAGTCGTCTTTGTTGACAAAGGTCAACGCCAACATCCCCTGTTTTTTCAGGTTGGTTTCATGGATACGAGCAAACGACTTCACCAATACCGCACGAACTCCTAAATGACGAGGCTCCATAGCCGCATGTTCACGCGAAGAACCTTCTCCGTAATTTTCATCCCCTACCACAATGGACCCGATCCCAGCTGCCTTGTAATCACGTTGGGTAGCTGGTACCGGACCGTATTCGTTGGTCAACTGATTTTTTACGGAATCCGTTTTGTCATTAAAAAAGTTGACCGCTCCAATTAACAAATTGTTAGAAATATTATCCAAATGACCTCGGTACTTCAGCCAGGGACCGGCCATTGAAATATGATCGGTCGTGCACTTACCTTTCGCTTTAATAAGCAGTTTCAACCCGTTGATATCTGTACCTTCCCATGCGGGGAACGGATCAAGCAGTTGCAGACGGTCTGAGGTGGGCGACACCGCCACGACTACACTGCTACCGTCCTGAGCCGGTGCCTGATAGCCTGCATCCTCCACATCAAAACCCTTTTGTGGTAACTCATCTCCGGAAGGTGGGTCCAGCCTTACGGATTCCCCTTTATCGTTTACCAAGGTATCGGTAATCGGATTGAAAGATAGATCGCCGGAAATAGCTATGGCCGCCACCAATTCCGGTGATGCCACAAACGCATACGTATTGGGGTTGCCATCCGCCCGTTTGGCAAAGTTCCGGTTGAACGAATGAACAATCGTGTTTTTTTCCGCTTTTTCTGCACCTACGCGAGCCCACATTCCAATACAGGGTCCGCATGCATTGGTAAAAATGGTTGCGTCTAAATCAGTAAACGTATCCAGCAGACCGTCCCGTTCTGCGGTGTAGCGTACCTGTTCGGAACCCGGATTGATGCCGAACTCCGCTTTGGTTACCAAACCTTTCTCAACGGCTTGTCTGGCTACTGATGCAGCACGTGATAAATCTTCATACGAAGAATTAGTACACGAACCAATTAACCCCCATTCCACTTTCAGGGGCCAGCCATTCTTCTCTGCCTCTTCCTTCATTTTGGAAACCGGAGTTGCCAAATCGGGTGTAAACGGACCATTCAAATGCGGTTCCAACTCGGAAAGATTAATTTCAATTACCTGATCAAAATACTGCTCCGGATTTGCGTATACTTCTGGATCGGCCGTTAGGTGTTCTTTAACCGCATTCGCTGCATCAGCCACGTCGGCACGGTTGGTTGCCCGCAGGTAACGCTCCATGGACTCATCGTAGCCAAACGTAGACGTGGTAGCGCCGATTTCGGCGCCCATGTTGCAGATCGTACCTTTTCCAGTGCAGGACATGGATTTCGCACCTTCGCCGAAATACTCGACGATGCAGCCCGTTCCACCTTTTACGGTAAGGATACCGGCTACTTTCAGGATAACGTCCTTAGGAGCTGTCCAACCGTTGAGTTTACCGGTCAATTTGACTCCTATCAATTTCGGGAACTTAAGCTCCCACGGAAGCCCCGCCATTACATCACATGCGTCCGCACCGCCGACACCGATGGCCAACATACCGAGTCCGCCGGCGTTCACAGTGTGTGAATCCGTTCCGATCATCATGCCACCGGGAAATGCATAATTTTCCAACACCACCTGGTGGATGATGCCCGCTCCGGGTTTCCAAAAGCCAATTCCATACTTATTGGATACGGAAGCCAAAAAATCGAAAACCTCCTTACTTTCAGTTGTCGCTACTGCCAGGTCCTTTTCTGCACCTTCCTTGGCGCGGATCAGGTGGTCGCAATGAACGGTAGAGGGAACCGCCACTCTGGGTCTTCCGGCCTGCATAAATTGCAAAAGCGCCATCTGCGCAGTTGCATCCTGCATCGCTACGCGATCGGGCGCAAAGTCCACATAAGATGCACCCCGTTCATAACGTTGGGTTGCATTGCCATCCCACAAATGGGTGTATAAAATCTTTTCTGTCAGTGTCAAAGGCCTGTCTACCGCTTTACGGGCTGCTGCTATGCGTTCGCCGTATTGTGCGTAGACCTTTTTAATCATGTCGATATCAAATGCCATTTATCAAAAGAATGTTATTGTATAATAAGGAGAAAACAACAAATGACAAGGTGTCGTTGTTTTTCAAAACTTCGCGAAGTTACAAAAAAATCAAGTTATAACGATGAATGCTAGTCTATCGGTTCAATTTGGAAATCTTCTAAACAACCATCAAGCCAACGCTATCAGGCAGAAATCAAATCGGGCGTAATCCGTTTCAATTCGGCAATGGTATGAATAGGATTTTTCGCTGCGAAAATGGAATTTCCGGCCACCAGTATATCCGCACCGGCTTTCAGTAATGCCAGTGCATTATGACTGTTTACGCCCCCATCTACCTCAATGAGCAACTGATCATTCCGGTCGGCAGCGAGATCTTTTAGCTCTCGTATTTTCCGGTAGGTGGTATCGATAAATTTCTGGCCACCAAAACCCGGATTGACGGACATAACGAGAACGAGATCCACGTCTTCAATAATTTCATGCAGGTGTGATACCGGCGTACTTGGATTAATTGCCACCCCTGCTGTACATCCCAATTCTTTGATGGCCTGTACCGTACGATTGAGGTGGGTGCAAGCTTCCAAATGTACCGTAATATTATCGGCACCAGCTTCCCTGAATTGCTTAATGTACTTATCGGGCTCGACAATCATCAAATGTACATCCAATGGCTTCCGCGCATAATGGGCAATGGATGCCATCACCGGAAATCCAAAAGAAATATTGGGTACAAACACCCCATCCATGATGTCAATGTGAAACCAATCCGCTTCGCTCTGGTTGACCATAACAATGTCGTCATGTAAATGAGCAAAATCCGCGGAAAGAATAGAAGGAGCAACAAAATGCTTGCGCTTGGACATGGTTCTTTTTCCGCAAAGATAACGAATTACTATCGATTCTTTGCCAAACAGAATTTATCAGTCCTACTTGTCAGCAAGAAAATCGAAACGGTCGCCCAATTCGGGTGAATGACTATCAGCTGGATCCATTTCATTGTGGTACAAGGCATCGTGATACAAACTACCACTGAGCAACCTGTTCAACCATTTCCGTACGAATGGATATTCAAATTCTGATTTATCCAGCGTAATTAAGTAGGCATTATCCGTAATTTCGATGTTTGATTTCGTCGTCATATTGCGAGCAATTTAATTTGCGGAAAAGTTACGCCTCAAATGATAAGTTACTATTAACATTGATTTATCATACTGTTAAAAACAATTGCCGAATCGCAGTTTTGCGGTTTCGAACAAAGTCGGCATTTTTTTTTACTTTTGGGATAAAATAGACGATGTGGCAAGATTAAAGATCAAATATAAGGCAACCGACGCCGGTGGGAGCTATTCATTTCTTCCCAAATATGGGATGATATTGGCCAGTATCATATTAATCACCGTATTTCTTCCCAAACAACCCCGATTTCGGTATGAATTTGAAAAAGGTAAAGTATGGATGCACGAGGACCTGATATCCCCTTACAATTTTGCCGTGCTAAAAACCCAAGCCGAACTTGATAAAGACCGCGAAAATGTACTGAAATCTGTTTATCCCATCTATGACAACCACACCCAGGTCAGTGAACAGCAACTCACTCAGTTCGAAACAGATCTGCCTGAAAAATGGCAAACCGGCGGTTTGGATACGCTGGAGGAAAATGCGGACAGCTATGAGCAGGTAGGCAAACAACTGCTTACCGACATCTATAAAAAGGGCGTGATTGCGCTGAACAACAAATTTCAGGGAGAGCAAACACATTACAATTTCACCTTGCTCACAGATAACGTGGCTAAACAGGTAAACACGGCAACGGTGTTTACACGCGAGTCGGCCCTTGAATTTATTAAAAAGGCCCTTTCCCGGCGATCAGCCATCAAGCAAAAAGACTGGTTGGCTGAAGTACTGGGCGACTACATCAGTGTAAATTACCTGTTCAACGAATCCCTGACAGCGCGGCTGGAAGAAGACGCATTGGCGAGTATTTCCACCACCCGGGGCATGGTGCAACGGGGCGAACTCATTGTGGCAAATGGAACTACTGTCAATAACGAGACGTATCAGAAAATCGAATCGCTGCGTAAGGCATACGAAGAAGAGGCTCGTATTGGTGGCAACCGGACGTTGGTCATGCTCGGGCAGTTTTTCATTGTCGCGCTGGTCGTCTCGCTCCTTTTCGTATTTATTTATCTTTTCCGCAAGGATATTTACTACAACAATCGGTTGATTTTCCTCATTCTGATTGTCATCACTGGCATGTTGTTGGTACTATCGTGGGCAATCAAAATCAATCTTCCAAGCCTCTATTACATCCCCTACTGCATTGTTCCAATTATTATACGGATTCTTTTCGACACGCGGCTGGCGCTTAACATTCATCTCTTGATGGTTTTATTGGCTGCTTTTTTTGTACCCAACAGTTTCGAATTTGCATTTCTGCAATTTTCAGCAGGTATGGTAGCTATATATAGTATCAAGACATTGGTTAAAAGGGAGCAGTTTCTGATCTCATCTGCCATTATCCTAGGCACCTATCTCGTAGCTTATATTGGCATGGGATTGATGCGAGACGGTTCTTTCAATAACCTTTACTGGTCCGATCTTGCTCCATTCATATTCAGCGTATTGCTCACGTTATTGGCTTACCCACTTATCTATGCATTTGAACGGCTGTTCGGTATCATTTCAGATGTGACCTTGATGGAGCTGACCAACAGCAATTCCAAATTGCTGCGAGAGCTCTCTTTCAAAGCTCCCGGAACTTTCCAGCATTCTATGCAAGTAGCCAATATTGCCGAAGCAGCAATATATAAAATTGGAGGCAATACCCTACTCGTAAGAGCAGGTGCCTTGTATCACGATATTGGAAAAATGGCAAATCCGCAGTATTTTATTGAGAATCAAACCAAAGGATATAACCCACACGATGGCCTATCCTTTGAACAGAGTGCCCAGATTATTATTTCACACGTGGCAAAAGGCGTCGAGCTGGCCAGAAAACACCAACTGCCAGATGTAATCATCGACTTCATACGCACACACCATGGCACCACCCGCGTCGACTATTTTTACCAATCCTACATTAAATCGTTTCCCGAAAAATTTGTGGACGAAGAGATATTCCATTATCCCGGCCCTATTCCGTTTTCACGGGAGACCGCTGTGCTGATGATGGCAGATTCGGTGGAAGCCGCGTCGCGAAGTTTAAAAGAACCCACCGCCCAAAGCCTCAACGATTTAGTGGATAAAATCATCGAATCCAAATTAAATCAAAAGCAACTGATCAATAGTAACATTACGTTAAAGGATATTACGCAGGTCAGCGAAATTTTCAAAGACATGTTGAAAAGCATCTATCATGTACGCATTGACTACGAAGCCAACAAGAAGAGCGCTGTAATTCAGAAATCAGACACGGAAGCCCCCCAACATACCAATTAACGTCTTTTTGAAAATTTGCTTTTTTTGCGATCTAGTTTTTCAAATTCGTTTTTTTGTAGTACGTTTGCAGGCGCAAAACGGTGAGGTGCCTGAGTGGCCGAAAGGAACAGTTTGCTAAACTGTCGTACTGGAAACGGTACCGAGGGTTCGAATCCCTCCCTCACCGCCAAAGATATTTGCAGCGGTTTCAAACAAACCGTCCGCCAATGCAGTAGACTCCGTAGCTCAGTTGGTAGAGCAACTGACTCTTAATCAGTGGGTCGAGAGTTCGAGCCTCTCCGGGGTCACCACATTAAAAAGTCGTTTTTTCGTATAGAAAAACGGCTTTTTTGCGTTTCTAAGGGCAGATTAGAGACATCTGCTCAAGCCGTTTCGGATACCCCAAAACGGTGGGATTTACATAGTTTTTTGTTGAACTTCACGCAAAACCGTAACAAATAGGTAACGGAAATTTTTGCGTGCTAACTGAAAAATTATGGCAACCGTAAGCGCAAAAGTTTATGAGCACCACAAAAAAGCCGATGACACCTACAACGTAAAAATCTGTGTCCATCACAAAAGCGAGAGAAAATTTATTGACACCAACCACTATGTCGTCAAGAAACAACTAACCAAGGATTACAAGATCAAGGATTCCTTTATTGCGGACAAGGTCGAGCAACAATTAAGGGAGTACCGCAAAGTCATCAGCGACCTGGATGACCGCCTTATTTACTTCACTGCTGAATCACTTAGAGATTTTTTGAGAGACAAAGATGAGGATATCGACTTTGTTAAATTTTGCGATAATCACATTTCGCGACTTAGGCAAGAAGGGAGAACAAGAAGCGCAGACAACCACAGAGTTGTACGCAATAGCTTGATTGACTTTTTTAATAGGGAATCTTTCTCTATAAATGAAATTCACGTCAACATGCTCATGGTGTATGAACGATATCTAAGATCTGAACGAACGATGACACGCATTAATCAATTCGGAAGACCTGTAACAAAAACAGTAAAAGGTGTTAGTGATGCTGCAATCCATAACTATATGCGGGATCTACGCACCTTGTTCAATGCGGCGAGGGACCACTATAATAATGAAGATATGGGCTTGTTCCGAATCAAACACTATCCGTTCAAGAAATACAAGGTCGGGTCCGCACCTTCTACCAGGAATCGGAACAATACACTTGAAGAGGTATTGGTAATAAGTAACTGCGTTACTACTCCCGGAAGTCGCGCGGAACTTGCCAAGGAATTATACATGCTTTCTTTTTTTCTATGTGGTATGAATGCGGTAGACCTCTATCAGCTAAACCCACAAGACATACGAAACGGCAGAGTTGACTACAATCGCTCTAAAACCAAAGGAAAAAGAAAGGACAACGCTTTTATCAGCATCAAGGTAGTTGATGAAGCAAAACCGCTATTAGAAAAATACATCAGTAATCTGAAACGTCGTTATTCCAGCATCGGTTGTTTCAACAAAGCATTGAGCAAGGGCATGGATCAGTTATGCCGGTTGACGAATTTGTCGGGCGTAACGTTTTATTGGGCAAGGCATACCTTCGCAACTGTTGCGCGCAACGATTGCCGTGTAAGCAAAGACGACGTGGCTCTTGCACTAAACCACGTCGATGAAGGCAACCGCACGACAGATATTTATATCGCTAAGGACTGGAAGATTGTGGATGATGTCCAGCGGAAAGTCATCGCGCAACTTAGAAAAACCGAAATCAAGGTATTAAAGAAAGCGCAAATTAAAAAGGGCACCGAGAAGATTGCTGCCTAAAAATACTGGCATGTTGCATGGGGTTGTATCCCATGCAACGTTTCGATTTATAAATAAGAAATGTAAATTTGACTGACTATGAAAACTGTTATCTGGTTTTTTATCACTTGTATCATCGCAACATTTGGATTTTTTGCGGCTCTGAGCATGGAAAATCCCTGGCCGGGGTTTGCTGTTGCTTTTGGGGTGTGGTTGATTTTTATGTGGAAGACAACGAAGCCCAAGAGGCGTTATTAAGAAATTAAATATGAGCATGTGTTCCGACCATGCATACAAAGCCATACCGAGATTGTCGAGGCAATTCCTACTCGATCCAGCCTTGCTTTTACACTGCGTTGCCCTGTAATGTACAACGCTGAATATTAGCCAAGTTATTTGCCGCCAGCTTTCTGCTCGAGAATTGATTAAAGAAAACGACCGATTCACTCACAAGAACATAAAGAAAGGACACCATTCAATGGAAGAGTATTGAGTAAAAATTCAAGCAAGTTTCGTGATAAATGTCATTGCACCCACGCCAATAGAAGCATAATTTTATCGAATTAAATAATCACAATCTTATATCATGGAGCCAAACATTGGAATAAGCGTGGAGCATCTTTTCGTTCATATGTTGGATGAATGGGCAATGAATTGGAGGGGCAAAAAGAAAGGCAAAGGTATTGAATGTTTTACCATGCTGCTGTGTATGCTATTAGTGGTTGCAGTAAAAGGGAGCGGACCATTTTCGATTGACTTTTTGATATTTTCTGGAGCTTGATTTAATAAAATTTACAATTTACCAATGATAAAAGCAGACCCTAACGATAAAACATTAATAACTGAACTATTAGCCGAATCATTTGAGAAAAATTTAAGCGTTAACTACATTATCCGACAAGACGAAAAAAAAGCGCATCGCCTTCGCGTCTTAATGGAATATTCTATCAAGATGTGTTCCCACGCAAGTGCTGACCCTGATATTTTGCGAACTCTATCGATAGCTTACTATAATTGGGCGAACAACACAGTTCAAAAAGCCAATATAGAATCCCAAAAGAAAAGGGATTCGATGATTCGCAACGCAATTCAGCGCTATGAATTAGCAATACAAACTGATCCATCATTCGATAGGCCATATCTAAACAAGGGGACTGCAATGCTTAGGCAAGCCCAAGATAAAAACATGCTAACAGACAGTATTCGGAAGGAAATTTTGGGCTTATTTGAAAAGGCTATTTCATTAAACGCAACTTCTTATGAAACATGGTCAAATTCCGCTAGGCTAATATTGGAATTAGGCAATGAGTTATTAGACTCCGAACAACGGGGTAAACATTTTGAAGAAAGCATAAGACGTTACAACAGAGCGTTGGATTTATATCCGCACGACGTGAATGTGTATCGCAACCTTGCTTGGTTATACAAACGTCTTGCGGAACATTCCAAAGAAAAAAGCAGCTATTTCGAACAGTCAATTTCCTATTACGAGAAAGCTATTACGTTAGACCCCAGTGTAGAATCAAATCTTGCGTTGGCAACGGCATTAGGAGAATATGCAGAACTCAGGGTTGAAAAAGGCGGAGATTTATTAAGAAGAGCGATAAGCCTTCTTATTGAAACCGAAGCTTCCTTCGGGACATCCAGCGATATAAATTATCGTTTGGGAAATAAATACCTCATACTCGCAAAACTTGAAAAGGACAACTTGATGTTTATAACAGCGAGAACGCACTTACAGATGGCTTTAGAGTTGGACTCATCAAATGTTCGGGCAATGAATAATCTCGGTCATTGCGAACTTACCATAGCAGTGAATGAAGAAAATCCAGAAATAGCGCATTCCGTGATACAGACGGCAAAAAGCAGGCTTGAAAAGGTATTGCAGCTTGATCCCAATCATAAGGCTGCTTGGTCAAATCTTGGATATGTAGATATGGAATTGGCCAAAAGGTCATCAGATGGCGACCGCATAGCATTACTCGAAAGCGCAATTACCAACCTCAAAAAAGCTAACGAATTTGACCCGGATTCGGTCATTTATGATCTTGCACGCGCATATGCACTGTTGGGCAACCAAAAAGTTTCAATCAAATATTTACATGATTGGTTGACAAAGGGTAACAATTGGTCGGCAGCAAGCTTTACTGAAGACTTCGAAAATGTAAAAGATGTTCCAGATTTTAAATTTCTGACTGAACAACTCCTTTAGCTAAGCATATAAATCGGGATTTTCCTTTAAGGATTTAGTCATTTCTTTGATTTGCAAAAAATGATCATTAATTAACCATGATGGAGAAATATATTCAAAGAAAATACGTGAAAAAGAATGCCAACTAATAGCAAATTTGACATCAACATCCTTGTGGGTAAAGTTAACATACATTTCCTCTTGCCCTAAAAATTCATAATTGTAGCCGTATTTCTTTGCCACTGGCTGTAAACACGCCCGGTCAAAAAAGTGAAATATTTGAAGCTTTCCGCTTAAAAAGTCCAAATAATCTTCTGTTGCCTTAATCGAAAGGCAGTATGGATAATAGCCAAATTGTGTAACTGCATAATTATTTTGACAAAATAGAATCGGCTCAACAAGGTGGAGACTATTTAGCAAACTCTCAAAATCATCAATTTCGTCTTCGAAAGTAGCGAGTATCGTTAAGCCTGTTTCTATTTTTTGAAGTGCAAATCCCTTTTTCCTAGCCTCTTTAAACAAGTCGTTAACCTTTTCTATATGATCTTGAACATTGGAGACTAAGGACTGTCGAATCATTGGCATTCCTCGTTCGTAGACGTCTGCTGGCTCATCGGCTAATAGGTATTTCATCAAAGTTCTTCCTTTATCGGCCTGAACTTTATTTTTAGATGATCCAGACTTGACTTCGATGGGAAACCAATCGTCTAGACCGGTTATTATCATTAGGTCAAAGTATTTAAGTACGTTAGTTAAATCGTTCATAATAGCGATGCCACCGGCCTTAAAAGCATGTCTGAAACATTTCCTTTCCAAGCGATTGCCTTTTTTGTTACTTATAAATCCGGTGCTTTGCTTAAAGTTTTGCGCTTTGAGATCGAAGCGGTTAATGTATAAGAAAGCAATGCCATCACCTATTGATTTAAACAGTATTCTAATATTTTGGTACTCATCTATTCTTTTGAGCAAAATTTTTGAACGTGCCTTGAGTTGTTTAGATTTTTCTTTGGAATTCTGCAAACCCTTGTCTGTCAATATCTTTTTAATATCAGACGCTTCTTTTTTTGCTTTTCGTATCCTATATTCAATATTGGTTAGGTTGACTATCAATTTTTCTTGAATAAGGAGGCAAGTCGTACTGCAGCCCATTGGATCTTTTTCCAACTCTTTTAACTGATTTACTATTTTACGTATCGCAGGTAAATAATATCGCAGTATTTCCATGGTAAATCTATTTGTTTCCTCCTTTATATGCCTTGAATTTAGAGGGTAATAAAAGTTTATTCTCCCTCGCTCCAAATCTCTTTGCTTGAGTGAATAGTGTTATATTTATTGCTTTTGTCAACAACAGTTGATTCTCTAAGCTGAATAAGCTACCCCTCAAAAAACCAACTTCTGAAATTTTGATCGTCGTCAATCCAACAGGACAAAACTAATAAAGCACAGTGGATGAGTTTCCAATCCCGCGAGCTGTCACCATACGATTTAAGAAACTTAGCACCGTGAAAAAGATTGTTCCTTATTCTCGTGATATAGGTACAGAGCTTTTGAGTATTGGAAGGATTTTCATCGGGCACTAACGCAAATATCAACATATTACCATCACCTACAAATTGCTTTTTCGGAGGGTTAATAAGAATATACTCTATTGCCATCTTTAATTCGTTGCCCGTTTCCAAACTATCTATGTAATCATCGAAGGTCTCTTTTTTCTTTAATCCATATTTCAACCAATCTGGACGCGCTTCATTTTTCACGTTATCCTGTAAATATCCGGCTATCTTTAGTGTGAATTCAAATCGTGAAAAGACGACAAAAAACTCCATCAATAAATCGAAGTTCACATCGTTCCTAATGTCGTCCCGAAAATCTTTTAAATATTGTTTTGTTGATCGCTCCATAACAGTGTAGTCTTTGTATCAATTAAACATGACTCAAGGTACCGTTTTTTCCCTGTAACCAGAAAATGATAAACAACCCATTTTCCTTGTCAAAAGCAATATGTATATAGCGTGCGAAACCGTAACAAATACGAAATTTATCATTGAAAATTCCGCCCCTTATGAAATACCACCGCCGCGTCATCCGCTTCGGGAGCGGCCAGACCCCGCAACCAACCATTCAAGTTGGTACACTGCTGTACGATAACGTGGATGACCTCTCTTTCGATCTGCAATTTGCCGGTAACCAATAATAGCCGGGATTGCAGAATTTCGCGACGGTACTTCTCGAACATCATGCCCCAGACTACCAGGTTGGCAAAACCGGTTTCGTCCTCGATAGTGACGAACAGTACGCCCTTGGCTGTGCCGGGCCGTTGCCGAACGGTGACCATGCCGCACACTTTGACGAACATGCCATCTTTCATAGTTGCCAGCGACCCCGTGGGCGTGACGTGCAGTAAATCCAGCTTTTCGCGCAAAAAGCTAACGGGATGTGCCTTGATGGACAGCGCTGTGCTGGCATAGTCCTGTACAACATGTTCACCAGGAGTCATCAGCGGTAATTCTATTTGGCCCTCTTTAGTGCATTCGGACGGCTGGCCCTCGAAAAGGGCAACGGGTCTATCGGCCAGAGCCGATACTTCCCAGAGTGCTTGTCGGCGGTCCAACCCCATGGAACGGAAAGCGTCGGCGTCGGCCAGCCGCTCCATAGCCGCCAACGGCACACCGGCATCGACCAGTGCAGTAACCGTAGTGTATCCCGCTCCAGGGCGCCCGCTGACCAACACATCCATGTCGTCCTCACGCAACCCTTTGATCTGCCGGAATCCGAGCCGGAGCGCATGGTGTTTCATCCCAAATATGCCTTCCAGCGTATGGTCCCACTGCGAACAGTTCACGTCCACGGACCGCACCTCTACGCCGTGCTTACGGGCATCAATGACAATCTGGGCGGGCTGATAAAAGCCCATAGGCTGGCTGTTGAGCAAGGCCACGGCGAATATATCGGGGTAATAACATTTCAGCCACGAGGAGATATAGACCAACAAGGCGAAGGAAGCAGCATGGCTTTCAGGGAAGCCGTAACTCCCAAATCCTTCGAGTTGCTTGAACACCCGATTGGCAAATTCTTCCGTATATCCTTTCTTCACCATCCCGTCTACCATCTTTTTGTGGAAGGCGGACACTTGCCCCTTGGCCTTGAATGTGGCCATGCTCCGGCGGAGCGCGTCGGCCTCCGCGTCTGTGAATTCCGCGGCCACGATGGCGATTTCCATCGCCTGCTCCTGAAACAAAGGCACGCCTAAGGTCTTCTTCAAAATGTCCCGGATTTCCTCGGAGGGGTAGTCCTCGGGTTCCTCGCCGTTGCGCCGCCGCAGATAAGGATGTACCATGTCGCCCTGGATAGGCCCCGGTCGGACAATAGCCACCTCGATGACCAAATCGTAGAATTCGCGAGGACGTAGGCGTGGCAGCATGGACATCTGGGCGCGGCTTTCGATCTGGAATACGCCGAGCGTATCGGCCTGACAGATCATGTCATAGACCTTCGGGTCATCCTCGGGAATGTTTGCCAATGTCCAAAACTGGCCGTAATGCTGTTTGGCCAGGTCGAACCCCTTGCGGATGCACGTCAACATGCCCAGGCCCAATACGTCCACTTTCAAAAAGCCGAGCGCTTCAAGGTCGTCCTTATTCCATTCCAGATTGGTGCGATCTTCCATCCGGGCATTGATGATCGGGCAAAGCTCGTGCAGGTTGCCCTGTGTGATGACAAAGCCGCCGGTGTGCTGCCCGAGCTGTCGGGGGAAGCCCATGTACTGGTGAGTCAGCTCCAGCACCTTCCGTAAGTGGGGGTCGTCGGCGTTGAACCCCTGCTGAATCAGCAATTGTTCGTCAATGTAATCATCCCAATGGCTGCTGACGGTACCCGCCAGTCGGCCTACGGCATCGAGCGACAGCCCCATGGCCTTGCCCACGTCGCGCACGGCGCCTTTGGAACGCACCTGCGTAACCGTGGCCACAATGGCGGCACGGTGACGGCCATATTTTTCGTAGATATATTGGATGACTTCCTCCCGGCGCTCGTGCTCGAAGTCCACGTCGATATCGGGCGGTTCGTCCCTTGCATCGGACATGAATCGTGCAAATAGCAGCCTGAACTTGGCTGGATTGACCGAAGTAATTCCCAAACAATAGCAGACCGTTGAGTTGGCCGCCGATCCACGCCCCTGGCACAGGATGTCGCGTTCCCGAGCGAACCGCACATAGTCATGGACCGTCAGGAAATATGATGCATAGTTTTTCTTTTCGATGAATGCCAATTCCATGTTGATGGTTTTCCGGACTTTCTCGGGGATGTTCTCTCCAAATCGATCCTTTGCACCTTCCCAAGTAAGACGGGTCAGTTCTTCCTGTGGGGTGCGGTCATCGGGGACAAGTTCCGTTGGGTATACGTATTCCAACTCGTCGAGAGAAAAAATACAGGCTTCAGCAATGGCCGTAGCATTGCGGATGGCCTCGGGATACTGCCGGAACAGCCGGTCCATTTCGTCAGGTTGCTTGAGATAACGTTCGGCATTCGGATGCAGGCGGTAGCCAGCGGTCTGGATGGTGCATTTTTCACGGATGCAGGTCAGCACATCCTGTAATTCGCGGCGATGGGGTATGTGGTAATGCACGTCGTTGAGTGCCACCATAGGGATATCCAGCTGTTGGCATAACTGGTGAATACGGAACAGCTTCTTGGCATCATCGCCCGAATATGTCCGTACGGCACCCAGACACAGGTGGCTGCCCAGGGCCTCGCGGTATTCGGTGATGTGGCGGACATAGTCCCTATCCAGCTCAAAGGTATCTGTCAACTTATCTGGTGGTACGGCGACGAATGTCATGCCTTCGGCATGTTCATACACATCGGCCCTGTTCAGGCGGCACTCGCCCTTTTCGGCGCGGATATTACCCACGGTGAGCAACGTGGACAGCCGGCCGTAGGCATCGCGATTAGTGGGATACGCGAGCAGGCTGGGGCCATCGAGCAGATCGAGTCGGCAGGCCGGTATGAACCGGATGTTGTGCTTCTTTGCCGCCATATGAGCCCGCACGATACCGGCAAAGCTGTTTCGATCCGTGATGGCGATGGCTTCATAGCCCAACGCTGCGGCCTGCTCCATCATTTCCTCTGGATGAGACGCCCCACGTAGGAAGCTAAAATTTGTCGTGACCTGTAATTCCACGTATGCCATATCCTGTTGAACCTACGTTAAGCGAAAAATCCGTGCAGGAACCAGCGCTGCGGCCGGTCGTCGCCATAATGGCCGGACCGGTACAGCCAATACCGGCGACCTTTGTCGTCCTCCACGTAGTAATAATCCCGGTGTTCGCCTATGTCCATCCACCATTCACGTTCGATGCGCTCCGGTCCGTCGGCTTTTTTTATCGTATGGGTTTCCCCCTTATGCCGGAATAACATGGGCGGATAGTCCGGTATGGGTGCTGTAACTTCAATCGGTTCGGGTGAAGCCAGCAGCCGCGTGGGCCGCGGCCGGTCGCTCTTCCAAAGCGTGGAAGGTTTTTCGGTAATCGAAGAGGCTTCCTTGAACGATCGTTCCGGCCAGTGATGCTCGTCGGGCAGGTAGCGATAGATAGCCCTGATACCCGTGCGGCCCTTCAGCCGGTCGATCAGTTCAGAAAGCGCCGTATCTTCCAAACCGGGCACGCCACCCCATAGGGCTTCCTGTACGGGATCGGAATCCTCTACTTTACTTGCTTCCAGCACGAACAGCTCAATGCCCAACGCTGGTTCGATGTGGGGCACTTTCAGGGCGAACAGCTTCGCGAGGTGGGGTACGCTGGCCGTAGCCCGACTGGTCGTAATACCCACCTGCACAGTTTTACCATCCACGCGGTGGCATTTCAGCGTAGCAATCCGCAGTCCTTTGCCCTCACCGGAGAGCCGCTTGCAAAGCGCTTCCAGCAACTTGTCGATGGCGATCTCGATGCTCGTAGCCGTGCGGACGGGTTCGAGGCACGGCAGCCGTTCGACATAGGGAGGTACTGGCCGTAGCGGCAGGATGGGTTCATCATCCCGACCCAGGGCTTGGCGTAAACGCAACGGTAAGTCTTCGCCAAAGCGCCGGCGCAATACGGATGGCGGCATGTGTATGAAACTGCCCACGGTGCGCAGGCCGAGTTTGTACAACCGATCTACTATCACCGGCTCCAGCCGCAGTGCTGCGGCTGGCAGGGATAGTAACGCGTCGGTTTCCCGACCGCTATCCTCAATAGGATGGTTACCGAAACGGGCAACCGCCCAGGCCGCACCAATTGTCCCGGCGATGGCCATGCGCGCATGGAATCCCCGCTTCCGTAATTTGTTCACAATTTCTTTTAGGTAAAGCTCTTCACTTCTCCACAGATGAGGACAACCACTAATGTCGAGGATGAGCCCGTCAGGTGGGTCCACGGCAACGACAGGTGTATAACGGATACACCACAGGCCCAACACCTTCAACAGTCTTTCGGCGAGCTCAACACTTGCATCGGCGACCTTCAAATCCGGCAAACAGGCCTTGGCATCGGCCACGACCATTCCGCGGGAGACGCCCTGCACTTCGGCCGCCGCATTTGCTTCCATAATGACCATTCGGCCATGCACGGGTGTTGACAGCACAAACGGCGTATTACGCAATTCGGGTTGCCGGATCGTGTGCCGATCTGTGGTAAGGTAGGGAAACCAGATCGATGCGAAACGCTTTTCCATATCGGGTTAACTTATTCTCTTTAATTGAGTAGACCACTCCCTTGACTGTTTGGCCGGTAAAACCGGGACGAAACGTCCCTGCGACCATTCCAGTTGCCAACAACCCGGATTGCCGTTGCGTACTTTCAGCAATTCCGTCTCCCATCTTGGAAAGCCGACACCGGGCAGGCCATCATCCAACAAGCTCGGCAGTGGACGGATGCGCCAGCGTGCGACGCAGGCCGTCGATCCAATCACGCGGGGGTTGCAGCGTAGAATCAATCCCGTCACCTGGCTTTTCTCTACGGCCAGTTGTAACCTACGGGATTGAACGAAATCCATTTCCTGCAATTCGGCTACGACGGTTGTCAGGCCGGTGCATTTAAGTGCCTCTTCGGTAGCCCATAGAACGTCCCGCTCCTTTGCGATGTCTACAAAGACGACGCGGTCAGGCACAACGCCGAACGCTCGGATCGAAGGTGGGAACAGTAGCTGGGACGTACTGATCCAGAGGCAAACGCCATCTCCCACGGTGAGCCGAGACACTAAACCACCAATAAACCCGCTGGTAGCCGCGCTATCCTCTCGGGACATGCTGATAAATTCGTGGACTCCAAAAGTGGGGAACACGGCATTCGGGAATGCTTCCTCGACCGGCCCGAGGCCAACTCGTTCCGTCGTATTGACTTCAGGCAGTGTTACACCCTGCCACCGTAGCAGATCCTGCTTTAACCGGTTCACCGTTTCACGTTTGTTTTCCTTTTCCATCTCCATTGCTGCCGAATTGGGACATCAAAACTAATACTAATATTTTTAGCATACAAGGTTCGTGGAAATTTTTACGAACGGTTCTGGATTGCGACGGCTGAAGTGCTATCTGCAAAATTTTGCTTTTGAAAAAAGAATAGATTTTTTGGTAGATATGCTTCAAAAAAGAAGTGGTCGATAGCCGATTGTAAAGTTGCAAGATGTTAGACTAACGAACATTCACTCATACTCACCAAAACACCTGAAGCTTGGATTATCTGCCAACTATTTTTCTTACCTTGGGGAAAAAAATACAGTGGAAAACAATTTTGAAATCCTGAGTCAGGGACTGATGCTCCAACTGAACCAGGTCAAGGAATTTATCAAAAATCATAATCCAACAATCGGCGTGCTAACAGAAGAAATACTGAGGCAATTCCTCAGACAGCATCTGCCCAAATACGTCAGTGTACAACAAGGCTTTATCAGAAACCAAAACGGGGAGACTTCCAACCAATGCGACATCATCATCTATGATTCAACTAAATATGCCCCTTTTTACAGAATAAACGATATTGTCGTTGTGCCAATTGAATCTGTTATTGTAGTTATAGAGGTAAAAACCACTATAACCAAGCAGATTTTCCATTCTATTTTGGACAGTTTCAAAAGACAAAAGCAAAAATTTTACAAGCCGCACCTCCTTTTTATTTATAACTCCGAATCAATAAGCAAGATAGAGAGCTATTTTACCTCATACAGAAAGATACATGGCGAGTATACTTATGACCACGACACTTACCAATGGCTCCCAGACGAAATAACGGGCATCAACCAATCCTATCATCTCCAACAGGATTATGTCGACAACGGATCTGATACCTATGGATACAGCTCGTATTTCTATGAAAACATGGAAGGAACGGTGATCAACGCATTACAGCATTTTTATCTCTCGCTCTACGGAAAAATCGAGAATTATATCGAAGAAAACAGCAATACGAAATACGCCACCAAAAGAGATTCCCATTTTAATAGTAAATTCAACAGCTATTTTGCATTTCCATTATTCAACATTTGATAAAGATGAAAATATTAGGTTCTAAATTTTACTGTATATTTTTGACTAAATAAGAAAAATTAGTGGGGATAACCATTCATGCCATGCAGACTCACCAAGATAATTAAACTTAAGGTAATTATAAACCACTGCAAATTAAGCAATGATTAAAAATTATTTTGATGTCAAAACAATTGTGAATAGAGAAGCTGTAATTGTCGAGAGTAGTAGGGAAATTGCTGAAAAATATGCGATTAAGTTTATTCAGCTCGCAAAGGAGCTAAATTTCTAATTCAAACTTAAATGCATCCCAAAAATCAAAATCAGCATAGAGTTTCCCAGACATACCTTAAACAGTTTGGATATAACCACAATGACGACTGGAAAGTATCCGTTTACCGAGTGGGTCATCCATCTACTGAAAATTTATCTATCAGTGAATTTACGGCAGACTTTAACATTTTTGATGCCCCTTTTGGCGATATGGAATTCAGACGAAATTTCGAGATTCAATGCGGCAAGATCGAGAATTTCTATCCCGTTATTATTTCAAATCTGCAAAACCAGAAGCAGCTTACCTCAAAGAACATCGAGGTATTATGCCACTTCATTGCAAGCCTATTGGCACGTTCGATCCCATTCACCGACTTTATCCAGATGATACTTAGAAACGAACAGGCATGCAATAGGTTTATCGAAGAAATCAGCATGTTCAGTGAAAACAAAGAAGTTTTGCAGACAACGTTAAATCTTTTACCTGTGGATTTGCAACTTAATACCATACTTGGAAGCATTACTGCACATTTAGTAGAAGTATTGAGAAATTTTAGTTTTTTGGTCCTTGAAAAACCGACCGATATTGCTTGGATGACAACCGATAATCCTGTAGTGCTTGATAAAAAAGAAAATTTCGAATGGCTAATTTCCCCAGATACAGAAATCTATCTTCCTCTATCGGGAGACTTTTGCCTTTTTGGTTTCCATCACGGAGCCAATGACAAAACCAATCCAATACGCAATTTAAGGGAAAACAAAATAAATAAAACCCGTTGTGCGGTTTGAGGAAGTTATAGTTTATGGCAGTTAAATTAACAAATAAGTTGTGCACTATACTGAAATTCAGTATATTAGAAAAGTTT
>NZ_FOQO01000017.1 GCF_900113765.1 Parapedobacter indicus
TCCGCAGTAGCAGTATTGCAGTACACGAACTTTTTAAACAACAGAAATATTAACAGGTTGAAACATGCGCTTGCTGTTTAAACCGCACAACGGGTATAAACTGTGTATGGCTAAAACTATTTCTAATGTTAAACCTATTAATTCCTTTCGAGATTTTTTTGATACAGGTATTAAAATTAACAAAGCATTCCCAAGAACTTACGAGCTTATAAATAATATTGCATATGCTACACAATATTTAGAGTATTTAAGTAAAAAGATAAACAATGAAGGCCACAGTGTTATTTTAACTCATTTGTATAAAACCTACTTAATTACTGGAATGGGAATCATTGAAGCTATTTTATTGTACTTTTTAAAAAGCGAAAATCTACAAAAGCAAAGGGATTTTGTTTTAGTAGACACATTTTCTTCTAATTACAAATTAATTAAGGGCAAATGGTATAAAACAGATACGGTGTTTTATCTAAGGCTCGATTCTCCAAAAGACGATGAGATGAATTTGGATTATATGATTCGTCGGGTTGAGAAAAAAGAAGTTCTTGGAAAGAATCAGGATTTATATAAAAGTTTGAACTATCTACGAAAGTTAAGAAATAAAGTACATATGCATCTTATTGATAAGCATCTTGATACTGACTACAATAATTTTAACAGCAAACAGTATGAGATTATGAAATCAGCGTTGCTACAGGTGTTTTCGAGTGAAAGATTTCCTTATGACAAAGGTAAGTTTGATATCCTTTATCAATATCTTCGAGCTGATTAGCCCTAACAATTAACCCTTAAATAGAATATAGGCAGCAACACGCCAAGAGCTAAGAAATTATTGGAATTCCTCTCGAAATAAGGCATGATTTTGAAATACTCATCGAAAAATACAAATAACTGAATTAGAACGATTTAGAATTTTTTGTAATATATCCAACAAACGATTTGTTAGTATATGTACGCATGTTAATTACAGTTGTAGAATTGTTTATCCTGAGATCGGCAGAAACTTCCTGAATTTTTGCTTCTAAATCCAATGAAAGCTGCTTTCCAGGGGAGTTAGTTTTTCCTTTACTATTATTCATGATAGCGTTTATAACAATCCTTTGTCACTTAATGAATGAACCGATTGCATCTCTAAAGTAGGAATTGCTTGCAAAGTTAACGGAGATTTAGGAAATTTCAAAGACTTTTCTTCCAAGATCACCCTACCATCAAGTCCCTTTCGCTTTCCGCTTTGCGTGAAAAATTCTAAAAATCTTCGTGGGGCTACCCCATCATACATTAAGATCTTTACTTTAGAGGTATCATTTTCATTTTCCGTAATAGCGTCTTTATGGAGTATCGTGCATAGACTTTTTTTATAGGGTTCTATATAATATATTTCCTCAATTCCAGCAACAATTATATGACGTGCACAATTGTGGCAAGGATAAGTAGTGCAAAATAGTTTCCCACCAATCATCTTTGATCCCCCCAATTGGCTTCCTACTATAATTGCATGCATTTCAGCATGAACAGAACGAGAAAACTCAATTAAGTCCTTTACTTTTGAGCTCCTTCTAATTATATCCCTCAAAATATCTGTCGCTTTGTCTTTTTCTTTATGGCCTTTTATCATATTAAATCCAGGAATAACCTTTTCCAAATCTTTACTCTTGAAAATACTTTCAACAATATCCCCGGAAACATCATCCTTCGTAATATCATTACTGCAATAGCCAAGATGAAAGCATCTATTGTCAACTTCTTGACCGTCCTTATATAAATTTCCACCAAATTTTGGAACATCATTCCAACCACGGGAAATTATTTCGCCTTGTCTATCAGTAATAGCAGCACCAACTTGTCTTGAAAGACATGAGGAGTTTCCGGCTGCTGACTTAGCTTCATACATTGCGATTTCTCGAACATTGGGAGTAACAATTTCAGATTCAAATATTATTTTTAAATACCGGCTAATTTTTTCATCTAAATCAGTTTTACCATTTTCAGACATCCGAATAAAAAAATCAGCTTCAACAAATGTATCACGGACGTTCTGACCATGATCACTATTCCCGTAATCATCTTCCTTCATTATTTCATCGATTTCAGTTTGAGAAAGGTCTTTTTTGAATAAAGCATCTTTTCTTTCGTTTTCAGTCGAAAAAATACTTATTAAATAAAAAATACTACTGTAAACTGATCTAAAAAGAGCCAATTCCTCTTTATGCTTCAGGGAATCAATTATATAGCATTTACGTCTAGGTTTTAAATCGTTGATAACTTTTTCAAGTGGAATTTCGCTTATTTCGTAAAGCCCCTCAATTCGATCTTCTAAAATTTTTGTTATTGCAAAGTCCGCTAGGCAAGAATAGCCATTTGTTTCCCGCAAATGGTCGCCGCCCTTTATTAGCTCCATTAATTTGATAAAAGATGGTGTCTTCCCCGCCTTTTCAATATCCAAAATATCGAAATCAACCTTGGCTTTTATATAATCACTTAGTTTAATAATTTCAACTTCATAATGATAAACTTCGGTTAATTGTTTCTTGATCTCATTAATAACAGGTTCTCGTAAAGATCCAATTGGCGAGCACACACCGATCACCAATTCTGATGTTAAAGTGGCTTTTACTTTTTCAAGAGTTGACTTTTTCTGGTTCTCAAAAATATCCACATCAGAGACTTTTTTTAACTTCACTTGACTCATTTACTTGATTTATAATTGGTTATATTAAAATTAACATATTAAATCTCACTTAGAATAAAGTTTAAGTGCTATTTGATATTACATATTTCCTAAAAAATTTAAAACCAGACTTGTTAGTAACATACGTCCAAGACGTCATAACTAGTCGTTCGCTATTTTTTTAGCCGTTTCCGGATTTTTCCTGGCGCCTCGATCGAATTGAAGTTTCCCTAATGCTATGTTTGCCATAATTTAGTTGAAATTTCATATCCTACCTCAAGAATAAGCGTACGATTGACCGCAGGCATACAAAGCCCGAAGACAAGGAAAAGGTAACGAATACTTACTCGCATTTTACGGGTAGTTGGTGTTAGCTTTTACAGTTTTGGCCTTTTCGTTTATAAAGGTCGTTACAACACGCAAGTTAAATTTTCAATTTGATAATTGCAAGAGTGAAATATTCATCGAAAATAAATGATACACCAGAAAGGAAATTACGGGAAACCGTAGGATTTGCCGGATATGTCAGCCGAGACAAGAAGCGGAGTAAGCCTTTATCTGCCCTTCTTCCATTTTATATATGGAAAATTTTGGAATAAATTGATTTTTTGTTGAGCTTCTCTTACAGAGGGATGGAATTTATCACAATTTCTAGCCAATAACCACCTGTCAATCTCGGATTCCGGAATGGATTTATTGAACACCCTTTTTTCAACAACGCGGTATTTGCCAGATGACGGATCAACCACCTTCATTCTATCGACGATTATTTTACAATGGTTATACAGACTACACCAATGACAGTTCTTAATGTGGAACCCTTCTTGAATAGATAATGCAATACCTAGACTACCCAATTTTTTTTGTTGGTTAAATTCCGTTGGAAGCATCACTTCGAGGTATGAATCGTCCTGATGGGCGAATTGAGCCTCATGACAACTGCCGACCTCATGTCTAAGTTCTGCCCCGTATTCACCTTCATCATCAACGAACAAGCTAAAGCGATCCAATGCATACGTTGGTTGATACGTTCGTTTAAAATTGTAAAACCGAATGGCAGAAACGTACTTTGTCGGATAGGTATTGATTTTTTGTGGCACCAAATTGCCAACATTTTCCGTAATTTCCTGTATTAGATCCAATTCGGTTTGTACATCCAGCTCTATAATTCGGATGCCGGAGTTGATCTTGTTTTGATCGCATTGATGAGTTACAGCGATTTCCAAAAAAGTAGGCGGACGCTCGGGGTATTTGCTATGCGTTAACATCAGGTCTGCCCTAAAGCTGCGGTAGGTTACTTCTAGTTGGCATGTATCGTAACTTTCTTTCAGGTTGACGGTGCGAAGTTCAATAGGAGTACCGGGCGTACATCTTTTCCAGACATGGTGTCTCCTGATGCCGCACTGTGCTAAATGAGGACAACTATTATGTGAATAAAACTTCACGTTGAATGTTGGGGAACCATCAAATCGCTGTTTTATGATTTGCTTTCCAAGCTTGTGAAGATAGCTCTCCCAGCTGCAGGTTTCTCCAGAATGCCTGAAATGATGTGCTTTTATGTTTCCTAACACAGCGGTCATTTCCGCACCGCAGCCAACACAGCGATATTGCTGAGTAGATCGAACTTCCCGCGTTATTGTTCCGATGTGGGTAATCACCCCTTCAGAGGTAAGTGCATGTTGGTATTGGATCACTGTGTTAGTTGACTTACATTGTGCCAGCAAATTACATAAAAAAGGTGATTTTTTACAGACAAAAAAACCCGTTACTCGTAAGCAACGGGTCCGCCCCAAGGCTGGGGCTATCAACCTAAACCTAATGTCAATAACGGAAATGGTAGGCGTTTGTTTTGCGTGAATGAAGATTTACTTTTAATCTAATGGGTTTTCTAAAATAATTGCTAAAATTGAGGATTAGACGAATCGACAAAACATATCAGCTGAAATGAGAGAACAATTATGAGTAATCATCCTAAAGTATTTATTTCCTATAGTTGGAGTAACCCCGATCACGAAAACTGGGTTGTCAACCTGGCAGAGAGGTTGGTCGCGGATGGCGTGGATGTGACCATTGACAAATGGGATCTCAAGGAAGGCCAGGACAAGTACACTTTTATGGAATCAATGGTGAAATCCAACGATATTCAACGTGTACTGATTATATTGGACAAAAAATACGCGGACAAAGCCGAACAACGGGCAGGTGGTGTGGGTACAGAAACGCAGATTATCAGTCCGCAGATATACGAAAATGTATCACAGGAAAAGTTCATCCCTATCGTCACGGAAAAAGATGACAAAGGAGATGCCCACATGCCGACCTATTTGAAAGGCAGGATTTACCTGGATTTCAGCGAACAGACGGATTTTGAGAACAATTATGAAAATCTGTTAAGAAACATTTTCAAAAGACCGGCATACAGCAAACCAAAAATAGGGACACCCCCTCCGTATTTATTCGAGGATACACCGCACCATCAAAAGACGTCTTCTCTTGTACGGAGCTTTGACAATCTGGTCAATAAAAACCCTAATAGACTGAATCCCATGATTCGGGATTTTTTGGATGAATATTATACAAGCATTGATGAATTTGTAATTACGTTTACTTCCCGCGATACGATTGATACGGGGAAAACAATTTGCGACAACATTCAATCGTACACCCCTTTACGGGATGACTTTATTCTATTTTTCGACAAGGTTTTTAAACTTGGGGATCAGTTTGATATTGACATCCTTATTCACTTTTTGGAACGAACACCACAATTGACTTATCCAAGGGATGAAAGGGGTCAATGGTATGACGGCGACTATGATAACTTTAGGTTTTTTGTGCATGAAATATTCCTCTATCTTATCGCTTTGGGGTTAAAAAACGAAAACTATAGGGTTATTGATGAATTGCTACATTCTAACTACTTCTTCAAAAGTCGCTATGAAGATAAAGTGAAACCGAAACAATTTACTGAATTGTATGGTCATATCGCATCCATAAAACAGTATTATAACCAGACATTTTCTCAAAATTTTTTCAGCCCGATGGCCGATTTGATTATTAAAAGAATACCGAAGGGAATGTCAAAAGACCAACTTATAGACGCGGATCTGATTTGCCACTATGTGGCCGAATTGTCAGGAAGCTACTGGTTTCCGATTACTTATATATATCGAAGTCGGCGAAATCTGGATTTGCTTGGAAAATTGGTGTCACAACGATTTTTTGAAAAGGTAAAAGGAATATTCAATGTTGCCAATGCAGAAGAGTTCCGAAACCTCTTACAATCTTATAAAGAGCGAAACAAAAACCCGGAACGTGTGAGCTATTCGGGTTCGTTTGACCGCGTATTACCTATATATGAAATTGTTGAGATTGATAATGTCGCGACTATTAGGTGATTTAATGATATTTTAAAGGATTTCAAGCTAAACGATATCCAATAATTTTTTGATTTCCAGAACATTAAAAAATAGAGGAGTGCCATTGTATGTTAGGATATTATAAATAGTGAGGTGTGACAGACATAGAAGGATACATTGAAAGCAATAGGCATTCTTAGTGGAGAACTTGCCAAATACGTTGTTGAAAAAAATGCGATAAGCCAATCGGCGCGCCTGGCATTCCAAGCCTCGATGAATAATCGAGGGATTTCATCGGATGCTGTTGATTTTTCCATCGGGTGTTTTTACCAAAGATAAGGTAAAGGAGCATAAATTCCTGCCCTTTGTAAAATTGATGCTAGATAGGATGAAGGATTACAAAAATTTCCCTCAAAGTTGTTTATCTTCACACAGAAAGGAGGATACGGCCATGTCCATGAACAAATTTTTCACGTCCCTGATTACACTATTGGCATGCAGTGCCAGTGCACAGGCGCAGATAATCGTCAATCCGGATGGGACGCATTCCGCTGCCATGGGAAATATCATTGTGAATTCCGATGGTACCCATTCCGTGCGCACGGGCGATGTGATTGTCAATCCGAACGGCACCCATTCGGTGATCAGCGGGAATGTGCTGGTGACCCCGGATGGTAAGCATGTCCCTTTTTTTGACACGGGCCAAAAAGAGGCCGATCACAAGGCAGCCACAAGGGACGATAACCGCTACAGGTATGGGGCCATGACGCAGCGTTCCCTATGGTTAAAACGCATGGATGCCCTTAAAAAGCAGCGCCGGGAGGAGCGCAAGCTCCGGAAAGCGCGGAATAAAGAACTGCGAGATGTTTTTCACCGTGCCATTAGATGACGTCTACGGGAAGCCAAAAAAATTACATGAATAATTTGCTTAGTGTAAAAATTACACTATCTTTGCGTCATCATAATTTAGGTTTATAATTGGTTAGTAAAGGTTTCCATTCTCCCCGTTTGGAAACCTTTCGTTTTTTAATCCCCTACTCTGTAATCTCCCCTAAAATCAGCTACGAATGGATGTATAATTTAGTCACCGATGACCTCCCAATAGCCACCCTTGGCCGGACCGATACGCGATAATTTCTTGTCCTTTTGCAATTGGCTGATATTTCGCTCTACAGAACGCTCAGTAATTTCCAGTAGCAGCGAAAGCTCAGGTATGGTGATATCGGGATTCTCTCGTATGTACGCTAAGATTTTCCCCGACTTTTTTCCCGACGTTTCCCCCAACGTTCTATCGATATCGGTTGCCGTCTCAGCATACACAACAACACGGAATCCATGCTGGAAATTTTCAAACGTCGGTGCCTTCAAGCCGTATTGTTCAAACGCCTCCCGGATTCGACGAATCCCAGAACCATAGTTTTCATCGGCTTTGCTTGTTTTCAATGGCGATGAAGCTGTTCGCCATTCGCGAACGGTTTCTATCAATTGAGCCTCTTTAAAAGTAGCAGCGACTTTCCGGTTACGGGAATACGACGAATACTCGTCAGCAAGCAATTGCGCTATAGTGATCGTATCCGGCAGATGGCCGGGATTGAAGAACTCAATATAATCGTCAAAGATTTTTACCGATGAATCGCCGCTGAGCGGCGAACGGCAGGAAATGTTTTTACAATTTGCACTGCCCATTCTCGAAAAATACGATAACACGTTGAAGGAAAGAAATGAGCTTGATTTCAACGATATGATTAACTTCGCAACGGAACTCATAAGCGAGAACAAGCCGACTTATACCTATAAATACATCATTATTGATGAGTATCAGGATATTCATTTTCCCGATTTAAGTTGATTATGGAAATCCGGAATCTGTCGGGTGCTAGGTTAATTTGTGTGGGAGACGATTGGCAATCGATTTATGGCTTTGCAGGAAGTGACATCTCGCTATTCAGTAATTTCGGAAAATACGTCGGAAAATATGAACAGCTATTGATCGAACAAACCTATCGGAATTCCCAGCCTCTCATCGACATCACCTCAAAATTTATTCAAAAGAATAAAAGACAGATCTCCAAGTTTCCGAAGTCTAAGAAAGAACCGTTGGAAGCTCCCGTTAAATTTGTGCAGTACAATGACGGGGAAATAGCCGACGCGTTCATAAATGAAATAGGTCTACTCGTCAGCAAATATGGCAACAAATCAATCCTGGTTTTAGGACGGCACGGCTTCGACATCCACGATTTGATCGCCCTGACTCCAAAAAGCAGGGTGAAATACTTTGAAAGCACAGGTAAATTGGAAGTAAAAGGATTTGAAGAAATTGATATTAACTATTTAACCGTTCATCGGTCAAAAGGCACCGAGGCAGATAATGTGATCGTGTTAAAGCTCAGCAACCATTTGCTCGGTTTTCCCAACAAAATGACGGATGACCCCCTCCTATCGCTTTTGCTAAGTGATAACGAGGAATACCGATTTGCAGAGGAGCGTAGGTTGTTCTATGTTGCGTTGACGAGAACCAAAAATGAAGTGGTATTGCTTACTCCATCAGAAGCGTCGTTGTTTGTGGAAGAGCTACTAAAAGACAACAATTATTTATTGACCACGACTGACGGGGCTGTGAACGCTACAGGGTGTCCATATTGTAAAACCGGGAAATTGGTGATCAGGCAGCATACGGCTAATGGCAGTCAATTTTTAGGATGCTCGCATTACCCCAGCTGTAACCAGACGTTTAAAAACGTGGAAATTTTAGCGGACAGTATATTATGTCCGGGTTGTGAAAGTGGCTTTATGGTTAAAAGGAGCGGTAGATTTGGCGACTTTTTGGGGTGTACGAATTATCCTGGGTGTACGAATACGATAAAGTTGAAATGATATGCATACAGGCCGGAAAATCGATATTTACAGGAGAAAAAGCGTATTTAGAGAAGAGCTGATTTGCTATAAGAATCTTTTAAAACAAAGCCCCGAAACGGGGAGGATCGGGGCTTGTTAACTAACCAATTATAAACCTAAATTATGAAAAGACAATTTTATAAATTTTACTAACTGACTATATAACGCATTCCCTCCCCGCTTTGTTACAGCAGGATTGTTAAGATATGTTAAAAAGACAATAACGTGATAAAAAGAAACCCGTTACCTGAAAGATAACGGGCGTCCGCCCCAATGGGGTTAGGGGCTATCAACCTAAACCTAAGACGAAGATAAGAATTACCTCGCTAAACTCAAAACTTAAACCGGCTAATTAGCCGTTGACGTTCATTAAGGAGAAATCGCCTTGAAGAACACGACAAAGGCTTACAACGAAAAAACTGGAAAGTTACAACAAACACAGCAAGGTGGTAATCAGAATAGCGATAGCGGCGCTTTTGGTCGCCTTGGCAACATTCTTGTTCCCTAATTTCGATTTTTTGGAATGGATACGAAGCAAGTTGAGATAAGTTACTACTTGTGCAAGTATTAGCAGGAATGGAAAAAAACGATGTAATGACGACTGAAAACAGCAACCTGATTACTAAAAAATTTGGCTAAAACATATTGATTGATTATCTTTACCACAACCATCGTGAACCGATTTGAGGAAAAGCTTCGGTTTAGAAAGAAAAAGATAACCTTATGAAAAACGAAACCCGATAGCTTGAATTGCTTCAGGGGCTACCGGGAATAATCTTATACAAAGATAAGACTATTTATTGAAATAACAAAACACTAAGCCAAATGTTGTATCGCGATTTTCAGCGTATTCTTTCGCAACCACGCATGAACAGGTATCTTCAGGCCTGCCGCGGCGCCAGCAAAAAAGCGATGACGCTGTACCGGAAAAACCTCAAACTGTCGCAGGAACTATTTACGATTATCAGTTGCTTTGAAATCACCTTGCGGAATAAGGTGGATGTGGTCTATAGAAATACATATGGTGCCGAATGGTTGAAAAACGCTGCGATAAATGGTATGTTCGACAATCATAACTGTAGACATACGAAAGCCATCATCCTGCAATCTCTCAAAAAGCTAAACCACAATTACACCTCCGCTAAGCTTATCGCGGAAATGGATTTTGGCTTCTGGCGTTATCTATTCGCTCAACCGCAATTCCATGCTGGCGGTAAAATTCTACTTAAAGTATTTCCAGCCAAACCGACCAGTACACCAACCATCCAATATAACCACAGCTATGTGTTTAATCAACTCGGCCAGATAAACGAGCTGCGTAACCGCATCGCCCACCATGAACCGATATGCTTCGCCACAGGCCAACCGGTGATTGACACCACATATGCGCGGCAGCAATATAACCTCATATTGCAATTATTCCAGTGGATGAGCATTGATGAATCGGCGCTGTTGTACGGACTGGACCATATCGTCGTCGTATGCAATGAAATAGACAATCTATAATTAACCAGCTCTATGAAGTTTTTATCACCTTTCCGGCCTAGCAAGAAAATCACAATGGCTGTGCTCACGGGATTAGTGTATGCCGTGAAGCTTATCCAAATGAATGGGACGAGAATTTTATTTCTTCCGACTTATGCAGGAATTGCGCAATCTATTTATTAACAGGACTATCTATTTCAATAGATGGTCCATTTGCTATATTTGTCACACTGTGAATGGCATCTACGCATAAGCCATATTTACTGATAACCTGACCGTACCATCTATGAATTACGAATTTTACTCAAACTATATTGCAGCAGACGACCTAAGTGTTTTTGAATTTATAAGCGAGGGCAGAACGGGATAATTAAAAAACGAATTGTTTTTATGCCTACAGATTTAGATGGCATATATAATTTGGCTTTCGGTGATGTGGATGAGGATGGCGAGGTAGACGATTATAGCGTGAGTGATAATGGTGACAGAAATAAGATATTGGCCACGGTAGTGGCCGCTGTACTGGAATACACAAAACGCTACCCGAAACGTTACATCTACTTTCAGGGAAGCACCGTTGAACGGACCCGGCTGTATCGAATGGCCATTAGCTTGAATTATACCACACTTGTTGAGACATTCAATATCTACTCGCAAACCACCGATGGCACACAGTTTGTCATGTTTGATAAAAAACTGGCAGCTAAGGGGTTTCTCATTAAAAGGAAAAAATCATAATTTTGTATATCATGAAAAAGGCAGTGAAGATTGAAGACGTTGTCCTTGGTAACAAAGTGACAATTACCATTGACGAACACCTGAATAAGTTGAAGGGCAAAGTTCTGGCCCCTAGAAAACTGGCCCAAGCTAACAAAAGCCTGAGGAAAATCAAGAAGTTGCCTGAGTAGCTACGGACTTTTTAGCATACTACCATGTTTGCTATTGAACACGACGGATTCGATTACCGCAATGACGAGGTATGCATACGATACCCCGCCCCATTGCGTGAAATAAGGGATTTGACGATGCCCCGGAAGGGCTTTTTGTGACGCCTGTATATTGCTTCTACTCAACGCGAGGCTTCGGACCATCGATGGCCTCACCTAGTCGCCTTAATCGTCGAAACTTCGGCTTTTAGAATTTCTTCTGCCGCTGAATATTCCAACAGTTTCATAACAGTTTGGTATTAGCTACCCTGGCATCGCCACGGGCAACCTTCGCGATTTTGCAGGAATAGCCTGTCTCTGCAGTTACACGTTCTCCCTTTTAGTTTCATTCATTTTGACCGTTCGGACTACAAAACCGGCTGGGGCTAAGGGCTATCAAAAAAACGCTCCGCATTTCGGAAAAAAATCTTGTCCTTCTGGTGCTTTGATAAAAAGGGAAGCCCGTCTACGGCGGCAATGACTTGCTGTACGTTGCCATTGTCGGTGCCGAACATAAGTCGATCTTCTAACCCGGCCTCCACGAAAGCATTCATGATAGTGGCAAAACGATCTGCGGATACAATAGCTGGATTGGACAGAACGGAAATATCTGCGTAGACTTGGCTGTATTGCTCCATGATGGTAATTGCATCGGTATAGTAACTGTCTCCGGCATGCATGATCCAGACCCTTAACTTGGGAAACGTTGAAAGCATTTTTGCTAGGTACAAAGGGTTACCAAGTTCTTCCTTGAAGTTTAGCGCGCCGTGATTGGGTCCAGCTCCGCCGGTATGTATGCCAACAGGAAGATTGTACCGCTGCGCTAATGCGTAATAGGGAAACAACAACGAATCTGACGACGAAATACCGTAGTATTGGCTCAAGACTTCGCCTAAAAAATCAATCTTTCCCGCTTTTATCTGTTCCTCGACCCATTGGATGGCTGGCCAGTCCTGACCGTTGGGAAAACAGGGCTGGAGACTATAGGGAACCCGGCCTTCGGAGCAGGGGAACATAAGGCCGTACAAGAAATCAATTTTGGACCTACCCCGGTAGCTATCTTGTAAATCCCACGATGTACTTACTGCCGCCCGATACACGCCTGCCTCCTCCAGCGCGGCAAGCTGTACGGCAATTTGATCGTGACCATGAAGGTGCACGTCAAACACTTTTCGAACGTCCTTATCGGCCGATGAAAGGAAAAGAAGCGAAAACGTGAGCAATGGTAATTTCATACGAACAAGATCAATAGGCGTTTTGAGTTATCATCGTAATCAACCTTTACACAAAGGTAATTAATCCTGCTGACAACCAGATCTTCACGCGCCACAGGTTGCCAACTCAAAAAGCCATATACTGGTAGTTGATAAGCTGCCGACTTCAAAGAACAGAATTATCCGATGAGCACATACTCTATAATTTCGTGGATATGGACAACACAACAATGAAAGTAAACTTCGACATAATAGACAATCACGCAATAGAAATTGAAGGAAGACAAATCGACCTTCATAACAATTTTGACTTCGATAGCTTTAACTACAATGTTGCTGACAGAGAAATTAAACTATATTGGAATAAATCAAGTGGTGCCTTTACGCTGCGTAAGTGCATGCCATAACGGCGGATGCTGCCTGTAATCTCCCCTAAAATTAGCGACGGTTAATCTGACATATCAAGGCTATCCCCTACCCCAAAGGCGTAACGCTGGTAGTCGATAAGCTGCCGATCACCTTCGTTGTCCTGCCAAGCCTGTTCTTGATGGCTAAGATGCACAATTTCACCCGTGTTTTTCATCCTGAATAACCGCGCCACAGACTCGAGGATACGCAACTCCACTGCTGTGAACTCTCCTTCGTCGAAAGGCACATTGGGGAAGTAAATCTCTACGTATTGATCATCCTTACCATTCCGCTCCTCAACCGAAATCTTACCGTCATCCTGGAGTCTCAAGTATAACCGCCCATACTCAGCCGGAACCGGGCCATAGTCGATAGCGCGGTATTGCAACCCCGTAATGGAATTCCCACGGTGCTTATAAGCGAGGAAATCTGCATAGAACAACAGCTTATTTAACTTCGTCTTATATAGATTGCCGATATGCTGTTCAAAAAAGACGATGGTTTGTGCGATACGTTGCAGGCTAAGCCGTCGGTATCCATTGTATGAATTGGGTGGATCTTCACGTAACGTAATCTGAGAGAGCTCGAAGTCATATAAGACATCGCTGCGTTGATCGATCAATGGCTGAGCTTTAGAAATCAACTTGTTCACCTCCCGCTCTCCTAAAAAATGGCTGCTTGCCCTTACCTGCTTGATGAATTCCTCCGGCTCGCGTACGGATAGGATGAGCCGCCCGTTCGCCACGGTGGGCATCTCCCCTGCTTCATACAACCGATAAGCATTGGCCCCCAATCCTAATATCTCCGACATTTTAGCGGCAGATACACCGTACTGCTCGCGTATCTGCCGGATTTCCTCCGGGAACGGGATGCCGTATTTCTCCCGGTATTGGTTGGTGGCCTGTACCATGTTGAGCGTATCCAGCTGATCGTCGGTATATCGCTCGCCACTATCCTCGCACAAATAATAATGATACACGATGTTGAACGTTTCTTTACGGAACGTGAGGGTGTCCGCTTCGCGGACCAATTTCATTGGTTTTCCTGTGATTGGGCTATTCATGTTTTCTCCTTTTTGAAAGGATAGTTGATGGGGTGCGCTGCCGGATGGAATGAGATACAGATGACCGGGTTACTTGATGTCCCCACTGATATTTTTATATACAGTTCGTTGTTCTTATATACTTTGCCGAATACCCACATGCTGGCTATACCGTACAGCCTATCGTCCAGCGGACCTTCACTATAATCAGTAACAGTGATAGACTCCACGATTTCTCGCCGCTTGATTGGCGTGATTTCCAAAACCAACAGTGTCTGCGCATTCTTTGGCCTGCTATCCCTGAAAATGATGCCAAATACCCGGTACTTGGTAAAGAACTCTTGCAGAAAAAGGGAGACGTCGTCTTTAGAGGCCACAGCAATACGGAATTAAATGAATACATCGAACATTCTCCCATCTCATCTCAAATAAACAACTTATCCGTGACAAGTTTTCCACATATTAAGCATTTCTAATCCGCACTGTCACAAATCGATAGGCATTTTACATCACTTATGTGGATACAAATATACAACGAATAAGTTGAGTAATAAAATATTTGTATTGATATTTAAACTTATTAGTTGATTAAATTCATAATGAATACTATTTATTCAACTAAAAAGTTTGAAAACGAAAGGAGGTATAAAGACATGGCAAGAACGATTAGAGTAAAGATATATAAAAGCGCAATCACTGGTCGATTCGTAAAACGTTCAACAGCAGAACGCCACCCGAAGGTTACCTATGCGCAAACGGTCACCAAGAGGAAGTAGGTTGTTATTTTATTATCAATTACAGAAGCATGTCAAAAAACCAACATGTGGTGCCGCACAACGGAAGTTGGCGATACGGGGTGCGGCGAATAGCCGTGTAACGGTGACAACCTCTACCCAAGACGAGGCTATCGACATAGCCAGGGAAATTGCAAGGAATCAGCAATCCGAATTGTTCATCCATCGCCCTAACGGCCAAATCCGTGATCGCAATAGTTACGGGAATGATCCTCATCCACCCAAAGGATAGGTTTATGAAATTATGGATGAATTGAAGGGATATTGGCAGTATTGCTGATATCCTTTTTATTTGGCAGGTGCTCACCTCCGCTAAGACCGACAAAACGGCTAATCTGACACACTTGGGCTACCCCCCACCTTCGGCGAATGAATTCCAAAAAAGAAACCCCGAAACGGGGAGAATCGGGGCTTTCAAATTAACCAATTATAAACCTAAATTATGAAAAGACAAATTTTACTAACTGACTATATAACGTATGAAGGTATATAACGTATGAAGGCTCTGGATTGTTACAGCGATTTTGTTAAGATATGTTAAAATAGACAATGGCGTGATGAACGTGGCGGCCGTGTACACCGGGAATAGCTACCAACAATGCTATTGCCAAACAAAGCACCGAGGCCCATTAAGAAAACAAACGATGCGGGCAGATTTGTCTTTGCGAAGGAGTGACGACGATACCTGCAGTCACGGAATTTGGATATCACACTTAAGCTTTTTACTTTTACGCTTTTAGCGGTCAAATAAGTTCCGTTCAAAAACTTAACGCATCACTGATAGTTAATGATAACATAGGCCCACGCCTGTCTTTCCTGCACACAAAATGACCAAAGCCGATAACAGGCTGATTAAACACACCGTCCACCAGCTTTTGGAATTGCAAAGTGGAAAGCTCTGGATGGGGGACAATTTCAATAAAAAGCTTGATAGCATAACGGAGGAACAGGCGTTTATAAAGCCCTTGCCTTCCTTGCACAGTGTTGCCGAATTGGTTGCCCATATAACGGCTTGGAATGAAGATTTAATACTGAAAATCAAAAACGGGGTGGGTCAGCTCGACTTTACCGATGAGCCGAATTGGCCCGCTAATAACTGGCTTAAAGAATTGGGCTGGAACGAAATCAGGAAAAGGTATGAAGATAGCGTTAGTGAAATCGTTAACCTCCTGAAGGAAAAAGAGGATACGTTTTTAAATGAAAGGTACTACGACCAGGACTTTGACGGTGAATTTGAATATTCGTTTGCCGTGGATGGTATCCTCCACCACATTATTTACCACCTGGGCCAGATTGGCATTGTGATAAAGCTTGTCTGTGTCACAGTGTAATCTACCTGGAAATTAGTTTCGACAACTTGCAGAATTTAGTCACCGATGACCTCCCAATAGCCACCTTTGGCCGGGCCTATTCGCAATAATTTCCTGTCCTTTTGCAATTGGCTGATATTCCGTTCTACCGAACGCTCAGTAATTTCCAGTAATAGTGAAAGCTCGGGTATTGTGATATTGGGATTCTCTCGGATATGGGCTATGATTTTCCCCGACGTTTTCCCCGACGTTTGATCTATTTCGGTCATCGTCTCAGCATACACAACGACGCGGAATCCATGTTGGAAATTTTCGAATTTTGGCGGCTTAAGCCCATAATGCTCAAATGCCTCACGATTTCGGAATGCTACGATCTCAATTATATTGCATCTACCAACGTGAGGCTTCAGACCATCGATGCCGAGAACGCTACTTCAGCCCATCGAGTTTGCACCAGGTTGCCCAGCACTCGTATACGGTATAATGTTTCTAAACTATAAGTAGATGTCCATGGATCATTTCTATGCGCTATTTTTGACAGCAAAAGGAAATTAAATGGCTAAGACTAAACTAACTATTAATAATAACGGATCGGTGAGAATTGAAGGCGATTTTGAAATCGTAGACAGAAATGGTAATGCCTATGGCTTACAAGGGAGGTCGGTACTTTCTATTTGCCGTTGCGGGCTTTCACAAAACAAGCCATTTTGCGATGGATCGCATAACGGGCACTTCGAGCATGAGGCCATAGCCTTCGATTTGCCTCCAAAAAAGGTCTAATTCACCCCTATTTTAACGCCTCCTCCTCCGGCTACACCTGCCGGAGCTCAGCCCACGTCCAAAATAAAAACCCGGTGTTGCTGCGGAATTCGCTTTCGCTATAGACTCACTAAAAACAAAGCCCCGAAACGGAGAGAATCGGGGCTTTCAAACTAACCAATTATAAACCTAAATTATGGACCCGACATGATTTAAATAATTATTAAATCACGAAGGGATAAGAATTATTCAAATCATCAAAGGCTCCATCTGACCATTAAAAATCAAATTAACGAACAGATAAAAAGACAATTTTTACTAACTGACTATATAACGCATGAAGGCTCCGGATTGTTACATTCGCTATTTCCTCTTCGCTCTTGAAAAACCCCTGTTTTTAGGTAGGTGGTATTTCCGTCCCCGAAGTAGTCACAACGGGAACATCCATGGCCTATTCCGGGTTATCTTCAATGATGCGCGTGACCCGGGCGGGATTGCCACCTACCAACGTGTTAGGCGGAATATCGTGGGTGACTACGGACCCAGCCGCTACGACGGAATTGTCTCCGATCGTAACACCACCTATCAAAATGGCATTGGCCGCTATCCAGACATTTCGCCCAATCACAATCGGGTTTCCAACGGTGACCGAACGGCGTAAGGACGGGGCAAGCGGATGACCGGTTGTAAGAATGCTTACATTGGGACCAATCATTACATCGTCACCGATGGTTACACCACCTAGGTCATAAATGGTGCAATTCTGGTTGATGAATACACGTTTTCCCAGACTGATTTCATCGCCGCCGTTTGAATAAAAGGGAGGAATCAGCAGAAACTGGTCGTCTACCTTTTTGCCTATAAGTTTGCTGAATAATACTCGGACTTCATCTGCATCGTTAAACGTTAACCGATTCATAGCGGCGGTGATCTCCATTGCTCGTTTCACGTTTTGCACCATAGCAGCCGACTCGGGTGTTTTGCTGTGTATTTGCTTGGTACGTAATTTATCCTTCATGCTATCGGACAAAGGTACCTGATTTCTGATAAACCAAGCCAATACGATTTCTGAAAACATAGGCAATAGTGAGAACCGGACTAGGAAGGCAGTTGCTGGGCATTGACGTTTTGAATATTCCGCACCAAAGCATGTTACCAGGGCTTTATTTAACCCCCTTTAGGGGGTAATGTTATCGAACATCCTCGAGTAACTTTGCTTTCATAATAAAACACACCACATGATGAGCAAAAACAGCAACAACTTGAAAGCAAGCATGCAGATGCTTGGACTTCTCTTTATGGTGGCAATATTTGCCTCCTGTGCCAAAAATGAAAACGACTGTGACCCAGACGACATAGAAAGCGCCTGTTATACAGGACCGGCTGGGGCTGGCAAACTCCTGCTTGCTGAAGCGAAAACAAACGGAAAAACCAGTGCTGTCTACGAGTATGACAGTCAGAACAGGCCAACGGTTATTCATACGTATAATGCCGAAGGTACCCGTGAACTGACCACAACCTACACCTATAATAACGCTGATTTCCCGGCTGTTGTGACCGGTAAAAACAAAAATGGCGCTGTCGCCATAGAGGAGTACACTTTTGGCAACGACGGCAGACCCGTAACGATGGTACAAACGGTATCCGACGAATCCGGGGTGTTAACCCAAAATTACCAGTTCAGCTATTCCGACAGTAAACTGATCGAAACCATTGTTGCAGTGACGGACAATCCAACTACCTATGTGAATACCTATACGTACGATGATAACGGAAATTTGCTATCCATCGTTTATCAGGTGGACGGACAGTGGTGGGCAACCGTAGAACAAAGCAACTATGACGATAAAATAGGCGTGGGTACAAATGGAAACCCGCTTGCCTGGAAATTCCCTGGCGTTAATAACCATCAGGCCGTAAAGTCTTCGTCTGCACTCGTAGGCTCTGTTACCAACGATATTTGGAAATACACGTATAACGATGCAGGCTACCCGCTAACGGCGGAAATTTATAGCGCCGTGAACGGCATATTAATAGCAACACACGCATATAGCTATATACCTGCAAAATAACATACCAATCCAGTGTGATTTTTTAGTATTTCCGCAGGCTCCGCAATCTTCCCTGAGTTCAGTTACGTCTAATTGAAAACCCATATTGCAGTTATCCGTACGCGCCACAAAGTCACAAAAAAAGCAAAGCCCCGAAACCGGGAGAATTGAACAGGTGGAAACCGTATCGGTTATGAGACTAGGTGGAGAAAAATAGAAAATTGGAATTCGCTCATTTCCAGATCGTCAAAAATAGGAAACCGGTTGAAGTCTGTTACTAAATCGATTTTCAAAACTTATCACATTTTTCATTTGCTTTCAAGAAACATTTCGGATATTCACCTAATGAACTAATTGCTTGACGTAAATGACCACTGTCTTTTAACCTGGCCAACAATAAAATAATCAATGTGAAGATGAAAAATAAAAACGATCTGCTTTCCGGTCCATTGCTGAATATACTTACCGGGGCCAGTTTGCCGGTTGCTATCTATTCCGCGAGCGATTTTGTAATCCGTTATGCGAATGAAGCCTTTGTAAAACTATGGAAGATCGAATCGCTGGAAGGGATGTCTGCTTTGAAATTGACTGAATCGGCCGGAAATGCCGCGATCATGCGGGCACTTAAATCCATTAATCCGGAAGCAGCCAGAATCACACTAACTCACACGTTAGGAAATACGACCGACCTCGCTTTTTTTGAAAGTGTTTTTGAAAAAGTAGCTACGGAGCCAGACTTTATTATACACACGGTGCACGATACCACCCGATTTCAAATCGAAAACGAACAGCTAAAGACAACAGTCACCACGCTGGAAAAACAGAATGACGAGCTTTACAAAGAGTTGTTAAGAACCGGGCAGGAGTTGGAAGAAAGTTACATTGCCCTGGAAAACGCCGGCACACGGATGCTGGAAATATTGGAATCCATATCCATGGAAGTAGAATTGCCGGGCATCGGTTATTGGTCGCTCAATTTGGAAGACATGTCATTCGAGCTCTCCCGTGGGGCCAAAAAAATTTACGGGATACCGGAAGATGCTCCGGTTCCGTTCAATGACATAGACATATCACATGTTCTTGACAGTCAGGCGATAGCGAACTTAGAACAACTTGCTGCTGGCATTGTCGATCCTGACAAACTATATCATTTTGAACATAAAATCAACCCCTTTAACGGCGAACCTTCCAAATGGCTGAAAACTTCGGGGGTTGTGGTGGGTAAGAATAATGATCGGGTGACCAAAATAGCTGGTGTAATAATAATCATAGGATGAGCCATCAACGCATTTACAAATAGAAAAGTCCGATCATTGCAATCACATAGACGCCCACGGCTATCCAAGAATCCGTGCCGACACCCCCGTACCGTTTATTGCTTTTGATGAGCATTCCGGAGAGGAATATAAGCGTAATCAGCATGGCCACGCCGGTAAGGTATATATTTACGTTATCTGCACTGGGCAATACTGCATTGTTTGTAATAAGTGTAGCGGGGATAAATAATACAGGCAGGAAGACGTTGCCGCCAAATATATCGCTGATAATAGGTTGATAGGATTGGTTGCGAACAAAAGCCAGTCCCCCGGAAATTTCTGGCAACGAGGTGACCAGTGCCAATATCGTTGCGCCAAAGATAACGCCGTTTATCTGATAGTGGGATGCTATAGCGGAACTTGTGGCTTCCAATAACACGCCAAACACCAATACGATGGCAGACACGACGCTGAGCCAGATTAGTGCAGAAGTTCTGGTGAATGCTATTTTCGGCTTATCTTTAGGTGGAACCGGGTTGTTTTTCTGGAATTTTTTCATCGCAAAGATACTAAGGATCCATATGAAGCCGATGAACACCTCGGGAGGCGTTATTCTTGCAAGAAGTAGGGACGGGCGGAATTGATGTCCAATAACAACCATGGTTAAGATAGCAACAAGGAAGAGCCCCTGGAGGATGCTAGTCTCGCTGCTGGTTAGTGTGGATAGTGGTTTGGGCTGTTTTCTTGAGGCGAAATCGAATAAGACCAACAGCACCGATTGCATGGCAATACCTCCGAGGATATTTCCCGTCGCCAAGCCAACATCGCCTTTCAGTGCCCCATTTGTAGTGATAGCTATTTCCGGTAAATTGGTGACCACTGCTAGGATCAGCGTGCCGCCGAATGCGCTGCCCAGCTTGAATTCCGCATCTATGAAATCGACAATGTCAGAAAGTTTAGTGCAAAAGTACCAGATGGTACCAGACGCGATAATAAATACGATAATAGTTAATGTGATTCCAAATTCCAATTCCATCTTATCGCGGTTGCTTAAATTTCTGACCTCGCTTGTAATGCTCCCTCAGCTAGCTATTTCCAAAACTAAATAATTCAAATCAAATCCCCCCCTTCTCTGAACACCGGACGTTGCCTCTTACCAGCAGCGGAGAGGAAAGGATCAATGGCTCAAATCAATTCGGGTACAGAATTTATCCGAACCCCGTAAAGGCAAAAACATCGCGAGATGACGTTATCGATGAGGCAACGACGGTATTACGTCGCCAAGCACCTCGTTTACCCTTCTGGAGCAGGCAAGCTTGTTAATTATTCGCAACTTTTTCCTCGGCCCCGAGCTCAATCCGCGGAATTAAAAATACGTCTTTTACAAATCGATTCCCCAACAAACCTGAAAATGTGATCTGAAGATCCAATTGCCTAAGTTTTGATAAAATCGCGGTGTTGATCTCAAAAATAATCATCTCATCTTTCGAAGGCAGTGTATAACCTGAGGTTATTTCTTCCAGGCAAAAATCTTTGTCATAAACGATATTGATGTCATTAAGGGCCACAATTGTTTCATCAAAGTTTTTGTCGTGACTGGTGTCTTCTATTTCTGACTGATTTAACCTGAATTCATACTTCAATATTTTTGCAGCTCCGAGACCTACATTTTTTACTTTCACCTGCCAGACTTCACAGTTTTCAAAAATTGCGTCAAATGTCGGCTTTTTGGTTCTTCGTGTTTCGTAAACCAGTATTGGCATAAAACCAATGAGGAAATGGTGCCTTACAAGCAACAAGCCGATTAAAGTAATAAATAAAGAAGCGCAGGTCTTCGTATCCAAGATTCTCATACCGAAATACGTATGGTATCTTTTATTGATCAGATCAATATTTTCTTGTAAAATACTATAGATTAAAAGGATAGCCATCAAGCAGGTAAGAGCCATTAAAAAGAGTAAAATGAAATTTACTGCCCATATTTTTCGTTGAGCACCTCCATGTATCCTTATCATAGGTCAACCAGCTAATTGTACACTTGTAAATTTAAAAACAATAATTTAATTCTGTGGAAATAAACTATTTTTTATAAATTGGTAACGCTATAAACAGCGATGTTGTCGTCAACTTAAGTTCGCGAATCTCGTTATGTAATTGCAAACGCTTGGATGAGTTGGGTTATGAAAACTTGTTATGACTTTTAACTATTATTTTGACAGTCTGATTATACAACCGATTACGGCTTGCAATTTAAATTGCTCTTATTGCTATTTGCCAGACAGGAACGTCAAAAATATCATTTCAAAAGAAGTAATTTTTCGAATCAAGGAATCAATCGAGCGAAACAAAGAGATTAAAAGTGTGTGTTGGCATTGTGGTGAACCGCTGTTGATGAATATTGACTATTTCCGCGAAATGGTGGAAATTATCCACAATGCCGGAATCGCTCAATCTATCCAAACCAATGCAACGTTAATTGATGAGAATTGGTGCCAGTTATTTATTGACTATAAGATACAGGTAAGCGTTAGCTTGGATGGCGATTTTGAACATAATAGCGATCGAGTATCATGGAGCGGCAGAAATTCCTTTTATGCTGCCTACGCCGGAATACAAAAACTTCGTGAATCAAATATAGCTTTTGACGTTTTGAGCGTAATCAACAAACACAACATAAAAAAGCCAAAGGAAATCTACGAATTCCTGAAGCAGATTGGTTGTAATTCCGTAGGATTCAACGTCGAAGAAATCGAAAATTTCAACAAAAGGGATCTTGGGTTTTCAGATGATGATGTTCGCCATTTTTGGTTGGTAATTTTTAACGAATGGGTTAAAGATGGTTCGATCCGCATCCGGGAATTGGACGAGTGTTTGTCTGCCCTTTTACATGTGTCAGAAACAACGGAGCCGAACAGGGGGGTTATCAATCTCATCCCTACCATATCATTTAATGGAAATATAGTTTTACTGTCTCCGGAATTTTTAGACGCTAAATCAACGCGTTACCATAACTTCGTTATTGGTAATATGATGACAGATGATCTTTTCTCATTGACTAATAAGGTTGGAATGATAGACTATGTACAGGACTTTACTGAAGGCGTTAATAATTGCGCTAGCACATGTAGGTACTTTAATGGGTGTGGAGGTGGCTATGCAAGTAACAAGTTTTTCGAGAATGGCGATCTATCTTCTACCGCTACCCGATTCTGTCTACATTCAAGAAAATTACTTATAGATACGATACTTAATCAGATTTGATATGGATAGCAAAATGGAAACACCACTCAAAAGCGCAGTGTCACGTAAGACCGTTGAATTGGAAAAACTACAGAAACAATTAATGGAACGAGTCAATCAGCCGGAATTATATTCTTTTTTGAAATTGAAAGCAAAAAAAGATAAGCGACATATTTCATCCGATATTTGGTGCGCTTTCAAAAGTAGAAGTACGGTAAACTTATAGCCTCCATCCGGTTAAAAAGTGTATACATTAAATTAGCGAAGAATTCGTGGTAGTCGTTGCCATAATTGTAATCTTTCCGGGAATCAACTACGCCTAACGTGGAAAATCCGACCTTGAGCTCCCTAATAAAAATGCGGGTTCGGGTTTGCTACGTTAGATAAAATTTTAACATTTACGCAGTAAAAAGTAAATGAATGAAAGTAGAAACCAGGGAAGAGAAATTAAAAGCTATTATAAGTTGGTCTCAAGACAATGCTCATATACGTGCCGTATTGCTGACAAGTTCCCTTGTAAATCCGGGGGCACCTGTCGATGAATTTAGCGACTTGGATATTGAGTTTATTTTTGAAGACAATAACAGATATGTAGTAGACAATAGCTGGGTGCATCATTTCGGCCATCCTATTGCTATGGTCGAAGAAGATGAAAGCTGCTTTGATGGTGAGCACGCAATGAAAATGGTATTGTACGATGATTATGTAAAAGTAGATTTCAAATTGTATAGCAAATCCAACTTTTTAACGGAAATAAACCAAAGCAAATTATGTGAAGACTGGGACATTGGTTACAAAGTACTCGTTGATAAAGAAGGATTAACACGGGAAATGAAAAAACCGACTTATCAAGTTTCGATCATCAAAAAACCACAGGGAAAGGAGTTTCAAAGAATTCTCAATGATTTCTGGTGGGACACCACTTATGTAGCAAAAAGTCTTATTAGAGATAATATTTTCTATGCCAAATTTATGTCGGAAAACAATATCCGAACCGACTATTTAAAACCTTTAATTGAGTGGTACATTGCCAGTGAACACGACTGGAACATTACAACGAATAAACACGGAAGGCTTTTTAAACAGTACCTGACACCTGAAATGTGGAAAAAAGTACTTCAAACATTTTCGGGTGAGGGTATAAACGATAACTGGAATGCCTTATTTGCCATGGCAGATTTAGTAACCGAAATCGGAACTGCATTATCTGAAAGATTAGGTTATGAATATCCTACAAATTTAGACGCGGATATAAGGAAATATTTAAATACCGTCAGGAAATTGCCTTACGGCAAATAGGATGAAATGGGATGCGATTGGCTATAGAAAAACTAACCCTGGAAATTCTGGGAGAAAGGACATTTTCTCCGTTTGACAGCAAAAAACTTGTTGATTGGGCAGTAACCGTCATGACACTCGGATATGAAAGTGAAAACTTAGTCATTTTAGCCGGTTTGGATTTCGATACGACGGAAATACGGGAAAAGTATTTCTGGAAATCTATCGAGGATTTGAAGATAGATACCGACAAGAGTGACGAAGAGATCCTTGAGGAATATGCATTGTTGATCGCTGAAAAGGCTGTGGCAGGTGAGATAAGCGCCGATCACGCGTTTGGACAGATGCGAAATATTGTATCCGCCAGCGGCTATGACGCACGATACATGGCGTTTTACGAGATAGATGAAGACCTGGATTGCTTGAGGTACAATGATGCCGTCCTTTTCAATAGCGAGCTTACGCTAGCAAACCAAAAGGAGTATATTTTGGAGGAGCTTCAGTTGTTTTATGAAATGGAAAGCCTTGGTATTCCTGTGGACGAACGAAGAAAATGGTACTGTAAACGATGCAAAAAGCTGACCTCCCCTACGCTAAAAACAAAATATCAGTTAAGAAAGCCCTTCAAATATCAAACCTGGTGCTGTGGCATATGCGGATCGGAAAAACACGTAATAGGGAGTATCCATACGGTTAAAAGAAAAATTATAAAGGAATTTGTTGGCCGTAATACTTAGCTTAAGATGTTCAAGAAGTCTCTCTACGTACCAGTTATTCTCCTGTTGCTATACGGGCCAAGATACAAATGGCGATAAATACAGAAGGACCTGGATTTTTTTAAAAGCCCCGAAACGGGGAGAATCGGGGCTTCTTAACTAACCAATTATAAACCTAAATGATGAACCCGACGTGATTTAAATAATTACTAAATCACGAAGGGATAAGAATTATTTAAATCATTAAAGGCTCCATCTGACCATTAAAAATCAAATTAACGAACAGATGAAAGACAAATTTTACTAACTATGTAACGCATGAAGACCCCGGATTGTTATAACGAATCCGTTAAGGTTTGTTAAAAAGACAGAACCACACAAATGACCTTGCAAGAATATTTTGATCGCTATCACTTTTTTATTTTGACCCCTGACATAATGCTGTCACTTGGCATGTATAAGTTTGCATTATCAATTAATCTTTAACGAATAAAAATGGCAAACGAAATTAATTCAATGTTATGAAAACGCATCTCAGCTTCTCCGTAACGTATTCCGTAAAAAGTCCAAGATACATACAGCTAACGGGGGCTTTGTGAAATCAACAAGCCCCGAACCGTTAGCGGCAAGCAATAGAATGGAAAAAAAAGCCACAGTGTATGACTAAACTAAATACTGTTCCAATATTGGAATTCAAAACAGCTGAAACATTTGAAACTTGGCTCGCAAAGAATCACGATACCTCAAATGGGCTCTGGATCAAAATATTTAAGAAAGATTCCGGGGAAAAGACCATCAGCTATGCAGAGGCACTTGATATAGCGCTTTGCTACGGGTGGATTGATGGTCAAAAACAAGCATATGACAACCAAGCCTGGCTACAAAAATTTTGTCCCCGAAGAGCAAAAAGTGTTTGGTCCAAAATAAATATTGGACATATCGAACGATTAATTAATGAGGGAAGAATGAGACCCGCAGGATTAAAAGCTGTCGAAAAAGCCAAAGCCGACGGTAGTTGGGAAAAGGCATACGATTCTCCGAGCAAAATGACCATCCCTGAAGATTTTCTAAAAGAACTTAGCAAAAACAAAAAAGCAGAAACGTTTTTTAGGGGTCTCAATAAGACCAATCTTTTCTCCATTGGATTTCGCCTGCAGACTGCAAAAAAACAAGAGACAAGAGAAAAGCGTATGAAAGAAATTATTGAAATGCTGGAGAAAGGTGAGAAATTCCGTTAAATGATTCGATAAGCCCAAAAAAACACACCTAAGTTCGTTGTCCGGGCTGGCGGATAGACCGAAAAATTACACCATCATTGAATTTATTTTGACACCCTTGATAAGGCTACTCAACTGACCTTAAACATTACTAATTTTCCAACGGACACCCATCAGGAAGCACCGGGAATTTTTGGAATAGTACGATCTCAATTATTAAACAAAGAGTGGAATGGAAAAGCTTGTAAAGGTTAGAAACAAAGCCAATCCAACTTTTCTATTTTACAACCTTGTACTTAATATGTGTCACCACGCCTGTTCCGCTTACATTAACCGGTTCGAGCCTGAGATTCGGTACTCCTTCAAAAATCCTTGAGCCAACACCAATAGTAACTGGTACAAGATGTAGCCACAATTCGTCAATAAGACCAGCAGCCAGATACTGATTGATGGTACTTGCGCCCCCCATGATCTTCACATTTCGACCTCCTGCCGCTTCTTTCGCCATGCTCAATGCTGCTTCGATACCATCCGTAACAAAATGAAATATCGTTCCGCCTTCCATTTCTACCGGTGAGCGTTCCTTGTGGGAGAGTACAAAAACCGGAGCATGATACGGCGGATTGTCGCCCCACCACCCTTTCCATTCCGATTTATCTCTCCTGTCTTTAGGTCCAAACATGTTACTGCCCATGATAAAGGCGCCCGCATCAAGAATAGCATCTATTTCTTTCTTATGCCGATGTTTTTCCGGTTCAGAAAACATCCAACTATCCAGCAAGTCCGAATCAAACCCGTCGCCAAATGGTTTTTCAAAACTTTGATTATGTCCCGCGGCAAAGCCGTCAAGAGAAACAGTTAATCCGGATGTTACTTTTGCTTTTTCCATGATTGTTCTTTTTACACATGATAAATGGTATTCAATAAGTAGTCGAATGGCATCAGCCTAAATCGACAATGAATTTAAAAAAAGTTTGAATTACCCTCTTATTTTTTGTCGAACCATCAATGAGGATTTCACGCTGATTGCTTAACCTAAAAAAACGGATTGAAAAACAGGAGCGTTACTTACCCACAAACGGCCATCCGGAAGAAATGGCTACTTATTTCTTCAACTTAGCAACTTGTATAGCGATGAACTCCGGCAAATAGTTGGGCGTACAATTTTTTGCCACTATTTCGTCTTTGTAAAGGCCTGTCTGTTCTCCAAGGGCAATGCATCTGGAGCGAAATTCTTCTTGAAAAATCCCAATTTGACCTGCAGTAAAATTCATCGCCCACTGGACTTCGGGTTTCTCCGATGCGATCCGTTTTTCGATTAGAGAAAGTAGGTATTCACTATTGGCGGGAGGAGTCTGTCCTACCCAACGTAAGCGAGCTTGATAATACCAGAAAATCCGTCTTTGCAATGGCGAAGGACTATCTACCCAGGATTCCATTAACGCAACCGTCTTTTTATCTTTAACGAGTTGGTTGGCCATAAGCCAATCGATCAGTTGGTTCTGTTCCGCTGGTATATGCTGCTGAATATCCTTGTCCAAATCATCGATGACTTCTCGCGAAAGAAGTTTTTTATCCATAATTAGGATTGCCAACTGCCTTGCAAAATATGCGCCCGTTGACCAAAGCTCTATAGCTAATTGGTGGTCTTTTCCGATATCTTTAGCAATGTTCCTAAGATCGCCAAGCTTGATGGCTTTATTGCTAATTTGACCGAAGATATGTTGCGCTGTGGAGGAAAGTTCCATAGTTATGCGTTATGCTGTATGTTAATAAGCTGCGCTTTAGTAAACTGCTTTCAAATTTAAGATTTCTTCAAAATATCCGCTCCAAATCCGCCGAAAACGGCTGTATTCGGAAATTCCGGTATCGGCACCACCACAAAACACACCATGTCTACATATCCGATTCTTCCAATTCAAATAATTCTTCTATCGATTTTTCTAAAACCCTTGCCAACTTTAACGCGAGAACAGTAGAAGGCACATATTTCGCAGCTTCCAAAGCATTGATCGTTTGCCGACTTACTCCGACAGCCTGTGCCAATGTATCTTGGGAGAAGCCTTTGATCACACGATTTATTTTGATCTGATTTTTCATTGCTCCCTCCTATTGCTATATCGCCACCACTGGATGTTGAAAATTAAGATGAAAAGGATCAACAAAAAATGAGGGAACAAAACCATAAGTGATAAATATTGCGTCCCAAACACGAATAAATTGGCCACTACCGCATACAATATTGATAAAATAATAGCCCACGACCAAGCGAACAGCCGTAAACTAGTAATAAACTCATCTTCGACTATTTTTCTGCTAAAGGCAATTCCACATAAACCTAAAAGCGCCCCTAAAACGATCAGAATGAAACCCAGGTTTACATCGGAGAAACCAAAATAAACAGGCCCACCATCTCTAAACGGTGTATTATCTGCTATCACGAACATTCTTACTGTTAGATTTTTAAAGTCATACTTGATTAATGACCGATAAGAATCATTCAAAAAAATTGAAACTGATATAATAATAAGGATATATCCTAGCCAACGAAAATATCTGGGTAAAAGTGGTATTCTTTTCATGATGTCTATGATCTAAAAGCCTATGACGAAAGTAAGAATTATTTTACATATTGTCAAATATTTCTTACAAAATGTAATGTTTACTTGTCATTTTAGTGATAAATATTCATAATTGTTAATGAGTGGATGTCTAGAAAAATACGGCTATGTTAGCTGGATTAATGTAAATTTGAATTGAATGGAGCTTATTAAAGGTGATATCCCAAAAAAATATTTTAACGAGTTGGCGACATGGTTGGATCAGGAGCAAGCTTTTGATAAAGCCCAGCATGAGGCACTGCTACTGCAGCGGTCTGTTCAGGAACGGATTGCGCTTGGCGTCACCTGGTTTCCCATTGCGATAACGGATAGCGAATTAGGGCGGGGCGACTACCTGACCATCACGGTAAGCAAAACCACTCACCCGGAAGAGGGGCACCGGTTCAGGTACGGTATGCCTGTCTCCTTGTTTTCAAACCATAATCCGCGGCAGGATCGACTTCAGGGAATCATCGCATTTGCGAGTCGTGACACCCTACGGATTTCATTCCGGGTAGATGAACTTCCTGCATGGAGCCGTGGAGGCAGGCTGGGGATCGACCTGCTGTTCGATGAAAATTCGTACAAAGAAATGCATCGTGCACTGGATGAAGCCAACCTGGCGCTGACCGACAAAAAACAAGGCTACCTGGTAAGGCAGCTCCTGGGCGGACCCGATGTTCGCGAGACCGCCTCCAACCCAGTTTATGAAAACGACCGTCTAAACCCCAGCCAAAACAAGGCGATAGCTCATATACTGGGCGAAAATCCGCTATCCCTCCTGCATGGGCCTCCCGGTACGGGTAAAACGACGACGCTGATCTACGCCGTACAGGAACTCCTGAAGCAGCGGCCGCAACAGCTTCTTATCGTCGCGCCAAGCAATACGGCTGTAGATGTACTGACCGAACGCCTTGATGCGGCGGGCGTATCGGTGGTCCGCATCGGCAACCCGGTCAAGGTTTCGGATCACTTACAGGAACTCACGTTGGACGCCCAGGTGGACAACCACGCCGCCCATAAAACGATCAAAACGCTGGAGAAGCAAGCCCGGGCCTATGTCGACATGGCGCATAAATACAAACGCAATTTCGGAAAGGCCGAGCGGGATCAACGGAAAGCGCTGTTTGACGAAGCGCGGAAAATCCGGAAAGAGATTGATCGGATGCTGGATTATATTGTTCAGGATGTATTTACCAAGGCGCAGGTGATCACGGCTACATTAGTGGGCGCCAATCATTATACCATTCGCGATAGGCGGTACAAAACCGTTATTATCGACGAAGCCGCGCAGGCACTGGAACCCGCCTGTTGGATTCCCATCCTGAAAGCCGATCGCGTCGTCCTAGCGGGAGACCATTGCCAGTTGCCTCCAACGGTCAAATCCAACCATCAGACTTCCAAGGGGCTATACCACACCTTGTTCGAAAAATTAATCGCGCAGCACCCCAACCATGTATCGCTGCTGGATGTGCAATACAGGATGAATGCCCAGATTATGAAATACCCGTCTCTGGCCCTCTACGCAGACCGGTTACAGGCAGCGCCAACCGTAGCCCATTGGACATTGCAGGGCGATGACAGCCCGATTATGTTTATCGATACCGCTGGTGCGGGATATGAAGAAACCGTCGTGGATCACGCCATTTCCAATCGGGACGAGGCCCATTTTTTATGTAACCACCTCGCTTCTTTTGTAGCAGACCTCAACATATCGCCTACAGACCATGCCTTTCCGAGCATCGGCATCATCACGCCGTACCGGGCCCAATCGCTTTATCTACGTGAAATTATCGCGCAGGATGACCGGTTGCAGCCCTATACAAAACAGTTGCAAGTGAATACCATCGACAGCTTCCAGGGCCAGGAAAAAGACGTGATCTACATCAGTTTGACAAGGAGCAACGCAAAACAGGAAATCGGCTTTTTAGCCGACACCAGGCGGATGAATGTGGCCATGACCCGTGCCCGGAAAAAGCTGATTGTGATAGGCAACAGCAGTACCATAGGATACCATGATTTTTACGGTGGGTTCCTAGATTATATCGACTCCTTAGCCAGACATCGCAGTGTATGGGAATGGATTTCCTGAGTGGATTTAAACTTTTTTATAGCGCCATCGTTAGTTAAATGGAGCGCACACATTGATCACACGGTTATGGAGGAAAACAATCCGATAATCAGACATGTATTTACTGCCGATCCGACCGTCTTGGAACATCGCGGTATCGTGTATCTGTATACCGGACATGACGACCCTCTCCCGGGAAGTGAGCAGTACACAATGAACGACTGGCTTTGCTTTTCATCTGTAAATTTGGTAGATTGGAATACGCATCCTTCACCCTTGGCGGCGAACGATTACAGTTGGGCATCGGGAGATGCATTTGCTTCGAAAATCATCTGCCACAATCAAAAGTTTTATTTCTTTACTGCGGTATCACACAAGAGAATCCCCGGCAAGGCCATCGGGGTTGCTACATCTGAAAGCCCTCTCGGACCTTTTCGGGACCCAAGAGGAGAAGCACTCGTTACTGGCGACATGCTGCCGGTAGCAGCCGACGAAAAATCGAATCTGGACCCGAGCGTTATCATCGACGATGACGGAAGTGCTTATTTGTTTTGGGGCAATGGCCGCTGTTTCTATGCACGGCTCAGCGCGAATCTCCTCGAAATCGACAGCGAGATCAGTGAGCTACACCTACCTCACTTTAATGAGGGTACGCATATCTATAAGAGGGACGGCCATTACTACCTGATGTATGGCTATGGGGCACCGGAACGTGTAGCTTATGCAATGAGCGACAACCTTCATGGGGCCTGGAAATTTGTTGGCATCGTGAATGAGCTTGCTGGCAATTGCGAAACGAACCGGCCCGCAACACTCGACTTCAAAGGAAAATCCTATTTCTTTTACCATAACGGGGCTTTGCCGAATGGTGGCAGCCATAGGAGATCGGTCTGTGTTGATTACATGTACTATAATGGCGACGGGACAATTAAAAAAATCGTAATGAGTTCCGAAGGGATTAGTCCCCAAAAATGAAAAAACCTAACCGCACTTATAAATTAATTCTTCGATCTCTGTCTGTCGTGCATTTGCAAAACCTTTGTCAGAGCCGATTTTGACGAAACCGCATTTTTCTAAAACCTTCTGTGAACCAAAATTATCAAACGCTACTCGCCCAAAAATTGGCCTCGTAGTTTCAATATCGAGAAAATCTTTTAGTGCTTTGGTTGCGATTCCTTTTCCCCAAAATTTTCTATCTAACCAATAGGTAATCTCCGTGTCACCTTCCAGTATAAATTTGGCAACACTTCCCACAATAACACTGTTAACTAGAATTGTTTGATTATTTACGGTTGGGTCATTCAATAATCTCGCGTATTTGGCCAAATACGCTGCTTTGTCTGTAGAGTCTTTTGGTGTAAACGCGGCTAAATAACTCGCCTCTTTGTCAAGCTGAAACTGGAAGAGACTGTCCAAGTCTGCAACTTCTGTTCGCCTAAGTTTTATATCGAGTTTGTTGTTTGTTATCTTGTTTTGCGTGCTCACTTCAAAATGTTCCGTCGTTTATTTTTTTCGTTTGTAATGCAGTGGTGTCAGTCCAATGATAAACTCGTCTACTAAGTCGTGTTTCAATAGTTCATTGATCACTTCTGGGCCACCGTTACAATAAATGTACCAACCCCTTTCTTTCGCTTGCACGACGAAATGGTTAACTTTGTAACTCTCATTAACGACAGAGATATGAAAAAAGGCTATTTCAATAAGGCATTCCTTTTATTCGAGCTATTCCGTAAGCATCGGATCAGTGGGAATGACTTCGCTAAGGCAGAAAGCAAATCAGCCTATCTGGATGAAAAAGTTGACGAATTCCGGCTTTTGATTTCAATGGGCAAGGATGTGTTCGCGGGACGGTATCATATGGATAGGTGGAATCTGTCTATTATTGTAGCAACGATTGCTTATATTGTCTCTCCGCTTGATGCAATACCTGATATCGTTCCCTTGATGGGCTGGATGGATGATGTAACCATTGTTGCATACGCCGTTTCAAAACTCACGGACGAAATCCAGAAATATAAGGCTTTTATTCAGGCTTCTTTAGATTCAAACCAATAGTGCATAATAACTGCCCGTTTACGGACAACATGTCCGTATTCGGACACCTGCCTGAATAACAGGTTACCCGTAATGAAGTCATTCAGGGTGTTTCGGCATATGGCAGTTTTATTGCAGGGAAACAACCATGCTAAGGAATTATCTTACGGTCGCCTTCAGGAACCTAGTGAGAAATAAATTATTTACCGGCCTGAATATTCTTGGACTTGCCACCAAGCGGCCGTGACACCTCCGCCGCTGTCGGCAGCATCGTGCGGTTCATATTCTTTGGTGATGAGGTTTTTATTTTCAAGGATTTTAATGGTTCAGCTAATGGTGGCTTTGGTCATATTGAACTCATCGGCCAAAAATCAATACCTGAACCTGGATTGGACTTAAAGTCTTTCAAAATTCTATTTTTGCGAGGGTATTTTTATCCGGGGGTAATTTTGGGTCGCTCATTGGGATAAGGTCAACTTCCAGATAAAAGGCGGCATCAGGCCAATGGCAGCCAAGCAAACATATTCATGCCCTGAATGTTTACCCTATGATAAAAAGTCGCGATATGCCCTCTTATTTGTCTTCTATGCCCCTTATGTCTTTTTCTGTTTTGCTGTAGCTTTACAGTATCAAAATACATAATCTTTTAACACGTTATACAATGTTAACACTGCAATTCTCAAAAGAAATCAAAGCCCCGGCCCAGAAAGTCTGGGATACGCTTTGGAATCCAGACACCTATCTGAAATGGACAAAGGCCTTTAATCCGGAAGATGCGGGTGGATCTATTCAGAGCGACTGGCAGGTTGGCGGAAAGACGCTTTTCCTTGACAGCAAAGGTAGCGGCATGGTAAGTACCATAAAGTCGCTAAACAAGCCGTATGATGTTGTATTTGAACATTTAGGTGAATTAACGGATGGCAAAGAAGATACGACGAGTGAAAAAGTGAAGGATTGGGCCGGCTCGCTGGAAGAATACCATCTTTCGGAAACTAACGGTACCACCCTGCTCAGGGCTTCTGTACAAACGGCACCGGAATGGGAAGAACATATGAATAGCGCGTTTGCCAAGGGCCTGGAGGAAGTAAAGAAACTCTCCGAACAATAAAATTAACTACACAAAATAAACAGAAATATGGACAAGCCTATAGCAAAAACCCTGACAATCGTTATCCCTGCCTACCGTATGCATAGCCAGCTATTCAATAACATGCTGAAAGGTATCCAGGAGGAAGATGCCCAAAAGCGTATCGCCGATAGAACCAATCATTTTGCCTGGATGGCCGGCAACCTGGTCAATTGCAGGTACTGGCTGGCCGAGGTCTTGGACATTCCCGAAAAAGACCCCAATGAAGATCTGTTCAAGAATGCGAAAGCGCTGGATTCGTCCCTTCAATACCCATCACTAGACGAGCTAAAAAAGCAGTGGCATAAGATCTCGCCGCTCCTGTACCAGAAATTATTGTCGGTGGAGGAAGCAGAACTTAGTCAGGCGTATCCTTTCGGAATGAATGTACCCTATGTCGAAGAAAACAAACTAAACATGGTGGGTATGGGTCTGGACCGTGAAAGCTACCTATTTGGTCAATTGGGTCTGATGCGAAAGGCACTAGGCTATGAGGGGGTCAGATACGACCTGGATGATCACTTAAGCTATTAGGACAAAGGTACCGAACCATCCGGTATTCCGCATGAACCCCGCGGTCTGCCACCTCGCCCGTACATGTCCAAAAACGGACAACAGATGTTCGTATTCGAACACTGCTTTAACGTAAAATAGGCCTTGAACAACCTTATTGGCCGTTTGTATAAAATGGTTTACTATTTGAGTCCTGGTTATCTACGCAAATTATTAGGACATGTTCAAGCATTATTTTCGAACTGCAATACGATCGATAGCCCGCTACAAATCTTATGCAGCAATTAATATTTTCGGCTTGGCCTTAGGACTTGCCTCCTGTATATTAATCTTTCTCATTGTTAGGAATGAACTCAGCTACGATCAATATCATAGACAAGCACATAAAACCTATCGGGTTACGTCGCTTGGTTTAGATTATAATCCCAGTGTCTCATTTGCCGTTGCTCCGGCGCTTAAAAATGACTTCCCGGAACTGGAACATGTTTCACAATACTATTATTGGCGGGAAAGCATGATCGAAATAAATCAGGAGCGTTACATACTAAAAGACATCGGCGCAGCCGACAACGAATTTACCAAAATATTTGATTTAGAATGGCTGACAGGCGATCCCAAATCGGCACTGGAAGCTCCAAACACGATTGTACTTACGGAGACTATCGCAAAACAGTATTTTGGAGATCAGGATCCTATGGGGCAGACAATCCGTATGGATAACAATTGGGAGCTGAAAGTAACCGGCCTGATCAAAGATCTTCCCAGCAACAGCCATTTAACGTTTAAGTCGCTGGTTTCCTGGGCAACATTCCACGATGAAACAAGCAATTTTTGGTCTATACAGGGAGGCTATCTATATATCACCTTACCTGATAATCTATCTGCACGTAGTATCGAACAACAGCTTCCCTCGTTTATTAAAAAGAACTGGGGGGAAGAAGTTGAAAAAGAAGGCAAGCTATTATTACAACCACTAACCGATATACACTACGATCAACGATACCTTAACCAGACGAGTATGCCCCGCTCTAAAAAGAGTATATATGGCCTCGCTGCCATTGGTTTGTTTATTTTAGTAATAGCCTGTATTAACTTCGTCAATATGGCTACCGCTTTTGCCATAAAGCGCTCGAAAGATATAGGTATTCGAAAAGTGATCGGCGCCAAGCCCATTCAGATCATTAAAAGCGCACTTTCGGAAATAGCTCTTCAAGTGGTCATCGCTTTGGTCTTGGCACTAGGGGGCCTGCTGTTATTCATCCCTTATGCAGAAAGGTTCTTTGGTACACGCATCACTCCTACTCAGCTGCTACAGGCGGATGTTATCATGGGGCTTCTTACTATTTCACTATTTGCGGTTTTGATCTCTGGGCTGTACCCTGCGCTGATACAGGCACGCTTTAATCAAGTACAAATTTTAAAGTCGCCTTTTTCAACAGCTGTCAAAGGAAATACACGCTTAAAAAGAGGATTGATAGGCATCCAGTTTCTGGTAACTCAGTTACTCATTATAAGTACTTTTATTGTTGCCAAACAGATGGATTTCTTCCTTAATAAAGATATTGGCTTTGACAAGGAATCGATTATCACGTTTGATATAGGGAAAAATCCCGAAGGGCTACGCCAGCTACTCTCCAGGCAACCCGGCGTTAAAGATTTCAGTTTTGCCTCGGTTGCACCGGCTTACAATATCAACTATATGCCTTTTTCTGCTCCTCACTTGGGCATGAATGAAGTAGATGTGACGGAACTGAAAGTTGTGGATGAAAATTATCTCCCGATGTTTAAAATAAAGATGATGGCTGGTTTACCCATTATCAAAAGCACGGCCCCAGACAGCATCCTGAAAATTGTTGTTAATAATACGTTTATAACACGGTTGGGTATACATAATCCGGAAGATGCCCTGGGAGAACAAGTGATAGTGGGTGATCGTAGCGCAGAGATTCAGGGGGTTGTGGCCGACTTCCAAAGTGAATCCAAGCATAAAAAAATCAGGGCCTGCTTTCTTTACTACAATCCTGGAAGGTTTCACCAGGCAAGTGTGAAACTCCAGTCAAATAACATGAAGCGGACAATCGCGTCCATTAATAAAGAATGGTCGATACTCAATCCTCAGTCGTTATTTAATTATGAATTTCTTGATAACAAGGTTGCCCGATTGTATGAACAAGAGCAAACTCTTTATAATACGTTTAAGGTTTTTACAGCCATTGCTATTATCATCAGTTGTGTAGGTTTGTTGGGGCTGGTATCATTAATGGCCGTTCAGCGCGTAAAAGAGATCGGTATGCGCAAAATTCTAGGTGCATCTGTAAAAAATATTGTGATACTATTTTTAAGAGATTTTGTCCTATTAATCTTTGTAGCCTTTGCCATAGCAGTACCCATTACATGGTATTCAATGAATAGCTGGTTGCAAGAATTTGCCTATCAGATTAACATTACGCCCATACACTTCATAGTAGGATTGCTCGCTACCCTCTTTGTTGCGGGAACTACCGTTTTCATTCGCAGTTTCATCGCTGCTACCAATAACCCAATTAAGGCGATAAAAGAAGATTAGCAAGTAAAATTGTCTTTGGATTTATACGGACTAGCCGGCGCTGATACGCTTGGGCGGGTCCATTGAGCGCGAAGGAAGAAGCAGAAGAGCGGCGTTATCCTGATACCTCGATTGAAGGATATGTACGGCAGCATCTCTTCCAAAAGTCTGTAGAATTGAGTTTGCTACTAGCACTGACTAGGAAAACACAAGGCTGCCCCATACAGCCGCTGAACAAGCCAAGAGAATAATAGCGGCCCATATTAAGTAACCTTGAAAAGAAAAATGTCTGATTAATCTGTACAAGCTAATGGCAAATACGACCACCACTGCCATCATCAGCGGTATGGTAATAAGTTCCTGAACGACGCCCAGCAATACAAAATCTAAATGAAATAAATGGTAATTGAGAAACAGGAACAGAAAATAAACGGAGAAACCGACTCCGAGAACGAACAACGATTTATCTACATGCTGCTTTTCCATACCCTAGCTTTTCATTTTCTTATTGAAAGGTTGTAACGATTAAATATCGCAAAAAATATGTGAAACCTGCATGAGCCTACGGTTTTATTGAGTGACATATTTTTTAGTATTTTCGTTGCGAAAAAGATACCGAGGAATATTGTACATCCGTCCGCATTTTTGCATTATCTCACTTTCTGTTGAGCATTACAGCGGCCCGTACAACTGAGTTATGGCAGCGCCCAAACAGGGTTGGCCATAGGAAAGTAGGAAATTAAGGAAAAACATACGCATTGGATAACATGGATTATTCATTCAGGAAAGCAGACATTGAAGACCTTCCCAGTATCTGGGAGATTTTGGAAGGTGCGATACAACGTAGAAAGCGAGATGGCAGCGAACAATGGCAAGATGGCTATCCCAATCCGACGGTTATCAAGAACGATATTAACCTGGGTGTGGGATATGTACTGTCAGACGGAGAAGTTATTACCGCATATTGTGCCATCTTGATAAACGATGAACCGGCATATGCAACCATTGAAGGTAAGTGGCTGACCGATGGTGATTTCGTTGTATACCACCGGGTTGCCGTGTCAGAAAAACACTTAGGTAAAGGCGTCGCTCAGCAACTGTTGAAACACATCGAACAATTTGCACGTCAGCATAACATATTCAGTGTCAAAGCAGACACCAATTTCGATAATCCGGGGATGCTGCGGCTATTCGAGAAGCTCGGCTATCGCTATTGCGGAGAGGTAAGCTTTAGGGGAATGCCACGAAAAGCCTTTGAAAAGGTACTGAACTAAACCCCTAACACCCATCTCACATCAAAAGCATCGGTTACCTCCACTAGCTTTTGGTCGTCATCATTCCCTGCGGGAAGATTTGTCTTATTAGATTTGAGTCTCTCAATAAGCGCTTGTCTATCATGTGTATTTTTGCAAGGTAGAAAAATAGACATATAATTCCCTAGCGTCCTCCCTTCATTGTGTACCAAATCTGACCCGTGAATAATGATTCGATCAGAAATAAGCGACCCGATGACAACGGGCATTTCTGTATAACCGAGTAATTCTTTTTCAAAAGCTTCAACCTGCAATGTGCCACCAAAGCAAGTTTGGTAAAATGTGAGCGCCTTTCTGCAATTACCTGAAAAAGTAATGAAAATGGCACTCACAAATTTATCATTAGAATCAGTCATCGTAGGTAAATTAGGCATCCGGAATTTCAGGTTCTACAAGCTTCATCAACTTCTCCAGGGATTCCTGCCAACCTAAATAACACATTTCTACCGGTATTATCGTAGGGATACCCTCTTGCACGACCTTAAGCTCAGTGCCACACGAGACCTCGTTTAGCCAGATGGTATTCGTCATTTCTCCAGGTAAGTTGGGGTCGTCAAATGTATCCGTGTATTTAATGAATTCGTTAGGCTTTATTTCAAGATACGATCCACCAAAAGAATGTCCGTTTTCTGTGCTGAAGTTTATAAACGTCATGTGATACTTTCCTCCTACCCTGAAATCCATATACTGTACGGTGCATATAAAACCGTAGGGTGGTAACCAAGTTGAATATGCTAAGGGGTCCGCAAATGCGCGAAACACCTTTTCCGGGCTTGCCTTGATTACCCGATGTAATGAAACTGTTTGATTTTCCATTTTAATTGAAATTTAATTTGTAATGAATAACCCGTTGTGCGGTTTAAACAGCAAGCGCATGTTTCAACCTGTTAATATTTCTGTTGTTTAAAAAGTTCGTGTACTGCAATACTGCTACTGCG
>NZ_FOQO01000019.1 GCF_900113765.1 Parapedobacter indicus
GCGGGCGCGCTGTTTTCGATGGGTACGGACTTCCACCTGCGTCCGAGTGTGCTGGTTACGTATGCGGAGAATCTTCGTCCGCAGGCGGAGGCCTCCGCGCTGGTTTTCATCAAGGAGGTATTCGGCATCGGTATGAACGTTCGCAGCTACGGTGAGCTGGCGGGTATGGCACAGTTCAACTTCGGGGGCTTCGGATTGGGTTACAGCTACCAGTTCAACCCGGGCAGCGAGCCACTGGACCGGCGGATCAACAACACCACCCATGAGATCGGGCTGCGCTACCGCTTCGGCGGGGCGATGGGGCTGTTGTAAAGGTGTTTATAACGCAGTTCCTTATCGTTAACTAAAACAGACCCTAAGGTCCATTTGAATAGTGGAGTGTTTGAATTATTTCAGTAATTCCGTCTTCACATACCGATAGCTCTTTTCAATGCTTTCATAAGGATCAATGCGGATGACATCTTGCTCTACAAATACATATTGAAGGCCGGCGGTCTCTTCTTCTGCCATAATCTTTTTGAAGTCGATGCTTCCTGTACCAACTTCGGCATAGGTGATTGCTGAGATGATTTCCATCACAGGTTTCTGATCATAATCCGGGCCAGTTACCGTGGCGGTGTTTGATTTATCCATATCTTTAATGTGCCACAGCGGGAAACGGCCGGGATGCTTTTCAAAATACGCAGCGCTGTCCATTCCTGATTTCTCGCTCCAAAACAAATCCAATTCAAACACAACCAGATCTTTTTCGGTATTGTCCAACAGAATGTCCAACCCCTTACTGCCATCTTCCAACGTGCGGAATTCCCAGAAATGGTTGTGATAACCGATTTTGAGCCCTGACTTAGCAGCAAGGGCGCCCCCTTTGTTCAGCTGGTCGGCCATGAAATGATAATGATCCGCGGTCATTTTGTCGATCAATAACATCGGTGGTATGGGTACGATTACATATTTCTGCCCCAACGCTGCTGCGGTGTCCAAGTAGATTTTCAGCGCTTCTTCATCCCCATTTTCCGGCGTAAGGAATTCCGAAAGATCGTAGTGGCCGCTATACGATTTCAATCCGTTTGCCTGCAACTGCGTCGACAAATCACCCAGATTTAAGCCCCAGAATTGAATCTGACCATTGGCATCGGTTTCAGCGCCGAATGTTTCCACATGGTTGTAGCCGATTTCGGCAATGCGCGTAAGAGTGGACGTAGCGTCGTCAGCCAGTTGATCACGCAATGTATATAGTTGCAGGCCGATTTCCGTCAGTGGTGCTTTATGGGGTTGCTCCGAAGTACAGGAAAGGAAAGAAGGGGTCACATAAGCCGCAGCAACACCCAGTCCTGCTTGCTTCAAAAATGTTCGCCTATTGAAAGTCATATCGAATATCGTTTATTTGGCATATCGAAGGTAAGTTTTTTTAATTACTCATATTCAGGGTTGGATATAAAATTAAGAAATCGCGTGAATTTTTCAGTGTAAGCGGCTTTGTCTAATTTATAGTAGAAAGCGCCTTTTTTTGAGTTTTCCTTGTCTTTATCCGATTGTTTGATGAGCAGTCCCGTTGAACGCAGCTTGCGGGTGAAGTTTCGTTTATCCAATTCGACTTCATAGACCTGCTCGTAGAGCGTCATAATTTGGGGAATGGTGAATTTTTCAGGAAGCAATTCAAACAAAATAGGGTGTAACGCCGCTTTATAGCGTAGTTTCTGTTTAGCTTGTTGCACCATCTCGTCGTGGTCAAAGATTAGACTGGGTACCCGTTCTAGTTGAAACCATTCGGCGCGATAATCATCGTTGAGTTGCTTTTCATATTTTTTGATATCGATTAGCGCAAAATAGGTGATGCTGAGGGTTCGTTCTAGCGGGTCGCGGTCGGGCTTTCCGAACACCGATAACTGTTCCATATAGACGTCTTTCAGTCCGGTAAGTTGTCTAAGCACCCGCGAAGCAGCGTCTTCCGGCTTTTCATTCGATTGGACAAAACCGCCCATTAGGCTCCATTTATTTTTTTCGGGTTCGAACCCTCTTTTAATCAGTAGTAATTTTAAGTTGTAGCCGTCAAATCCAAAAATAATGCAATCCACTGCAACCAGCATGCGCGATTGTTTTGCGTATTTATCCATCGGTGGTAAATCTACGAATGAATTCTATTTTTTAAGTGTCTGCAAATGAGTTTTTTATTTTGGAAGGCTTTACTAGGGGATTTTTTTTCGTTTTCCCATATTTCCGTTTATAGTCCGAAGGTTTCATTCCGAAGAGCTTGGAAAACTGTTCACGGAAATATTTAATGTCGTTGAATCCGGCAGCGAATGCCGCTTCGCTGATTGTACAACCAGAATCGATAAGCAACTTGGCAACGGTGCGTAGCCGGATGAACCGGATAAACTCATTAGCGGATTTGCCGGATATCGATTTGATGCGTTTATAGAGGTTTGAGTGGCTCATGCCGATTTCTTCGGCAAGGGATTTAACGGTAAAATCCGCATTGTCCAACTGGCGCTCGACGATAGTGATGCAACGTTGGAGAAAATCGCTGTATTCTTTGGATATGTTATGTGGGTTGCTCTGCAGGGTTATCTCATTATAAAAAAAAGCCTGTAACTGGCTTCGGCTGTTTAGGAGGTTGGCAACCCGGGCTATCAAAAGCGCATTGTCAAAAGGTTTCGTAATGTAGTCATCTGCGCCGCCTTCTATTCCTTTCAATTTAACATCTTTTGAAGTGCTGGCAGTAAGGAGTATAAGAGGAATATGGCTGAGCGAAGGATCCTGTTTGATGCAAGTGCAAAGGTCGATGCCGGACATTCCATCCATGACTACGTCACTGATGACAATATCCGGTTCGTGTTCTTTAATGAATTCCAATGCTTCCTGTCCATTTTCCGCTGTGTACACCGAAAAGTCCTTTTTGAATAGTTGGGCGATGTATTGTCTGATCTGTAGGTTGTCGTCAGCTACAAGCATGACCGGTCGCCCATCGCGCAGAACTGCTTCCTCTAATTCCTCCGCGGGTTCCTCAGTTAATTCTTCCAGGAACATAGAATGCTCCCCCAGGTCTTCCATCAATAGCTGTCCTTTGAAATGTTCCTTGCCTTTCAATAAGCGCAGGGTGAACTGGCTGCCTCGGTTTTCCCGGCTTACATACGATACAGTACCATGATGGGATTCAATGAATTTTTTTACCAAGAATAGGCCGATTCCAAAGCCGGACACGGATCGTTTATTTCCGAGCCGGTCACGGTAAAAGCGATCAAATAATGCGTCACCGATCTCGATTGGTATGCCACATCCGGTATCCGAAACCGTAAGTTCAATGTGATTGTCTCTTTCAGAAAGTTTTACCGTCACTGCGCCCTGTTCGGGAGTGAATTTGATGGCATTGCTAATTAGGTTAAAGAGGCATATTTCCATTTTTTCACGGTCGCCAAAAAGGTAAATGCTTTCTGAAGTACAGTGAAATCGGTAATCCAGCAAACGGGCGTCTGCGTGTTGCTTAAAGCAGAGAAATACTTCGTGGGCGAGGTGTTTCATGTCAAGCTTCACCAACCGAAGGTCGTCCGATTGATTTTCTGCCTTCTGAAACAACAGCAGCTTGTCCACGAGGCTTAGCAACCGTTTTGCGTTGCGATACACCAGCGTCAAGCCGTCGGTATCCGAAGTCTTATTATTGCTATATAGCATATCTTTGACCGGATTCACGATCAATGATAGCGGTGTGCGGAATTCGTGTGCGATGTGTGTGAAAAAAGCCAATTTCCGCTCGCTGAGTTCACGTTCCTTGGCAATCTCCATGCGCGACCATTCGACCTGATAGGTTAATCGGGTTTGACGTCTGTCGTAGACGATGTATGCATAAACGGCAGAGAGCCCGAGTAATAAGTACATCCCGTATGCCCAATACGTTCGCCACCACGGAGGTAATACTTCAATGGCCAGGATGCGTTCATCGCTGTTCCAGATCCCGTTGGCGTCTGTCGATCGGATTCGAAGGCAATAATTGCCCTCTCGAAGATTGGAATAAAAGGCACTGCGTTGGCGTTCGACGTGGTTCCAATCCTTGTCCCACCCTTCTAGGAAAAATGCATAGTTGATTTTATCGGGGAAGGAATATTCAAGGGCAGCGAAGCCGACGGATAACGATGCATCGTCATAGGGTAAAACTAACTTTTCTACACGGGCCGCGGTTGTCGGTGTGGCCGAAACGCTGTAATCATTGAATGGTTTGGTACCCGCTCGAATATCCGTCACAACGATTTTCGGCGCAAGCGGTTCAATACGGACGCTATCGGGGTAAAAGATGTTAAATCCATCGATCCCACCAAAGACTAATTCCCCCGATTGTAATTCAAGTGCCGCATTGTAGCTGAATTGGTTGCTTTGCAGGCCATCTGATTCGTAAAAATTCTGGAACCGGCCTTCGGCGGAGGAAAATTTGGCAATGCCGTTATAAGTGGAAAGCCACAGATTTCCGTGACGGTCATCCGCCAGTTGCAGTACGACATTACTGGGTAAACCGTCGGCTTCGGTATAGCGCTTAAAGTCGCCCGTATTTTTGTTAAATAACAATAATCCACCCCCTTCGGTACCTATCCAAAGCTGTTGCGAAGAGTCTTTCCGGATGCAGCGGACCGGATTTCCGATGGTGTAGTGCGTAGTCCTGCCATGGATTAGGTCTAAACGGATAAGTTCGGAATAGTCGCCAATCCAAAACGTGTCGTTTGCATCCTCTAGGATGCAAAGTGCATTAGTTATACCTGTCTCAACGGGTTCGAACCGGTCGTGTTGGCGGTTCAGTACAAAAAGCCCACCACCATCTAATGTCGCGGCCCAGATTCTGCCTTTGCTATCTTCCAATAACTGCCATATGTTGGCATATTTGTTTCCCTTTTCGGGATGGAAGCAGGGATAGGAGATAAAGCGGCGGTGTTGCGCGTCCCATCGGTTGATACCTCCTCCATAGGTACCTACCCAAAGCTGTCCCTGTTCATCTTGCAGGATACTGGTCACAAAATTGCTGCTGAGGCTTCCGGGAACTTCCGGCTGATGCTCAAAAAATTGGAACTGATCGGTGCGCCGATCCCAATGCGATAGTCCGCCGCCATCGGTTCCGATCCATAGTGAGTGGTCTTTTCCTTCGGCAAAGGAAAGAATGAAGTTTTTCGAGCTAGTTTTCCCTTCTGGGGTATTGTGCCGGATAAGCCCGAATTTCTGTGCTTGCGGATCGATGATGTTGACGCCGCCCCGTAACGTACCGATCCACTGGCGGGATTGAGGATCTTCATAGACCGCAAAAACAGCTTTGCTGGAGAGGGGGCCACCGTCATCGTGCCCCAAAAGATATGTAAATCGCCGGCTTTTGAGATCAATGATGGTGATTCCACCGCCGTCTGTGCATACCCATAGTTTGTTTTCCTTGGTTTTGCGTAGCGCCGTGACGCGATCATGAGACAATCCACTTTTTACGGTATAATGCGTAAGGTCATCGGTTGCAGGGTCATAGCGGAACAAGCCTTCTTCAGTGCCAATCCAGATACCGCCGTTTGCCGAAGCTTGTATGCACCGTGCTGATTGTACGCGGTTGGTTTTTATACGGACTACATGATTCGTTTTATCGTAATAGGCGACACCGACGTCTTTGATGATCATCCACAACCGATCTTCGGGGTCTATATCTACCCCCTGGACATCGTAATTGACTGTTCGATGACCGTGATGAATCAGCGGAATGGATGTTGCGACCGGGATGGCTTTGGAGCGTGTTTCGATAGCTAACAGTCCACGTTTTTCACTTGCTGCAAAAAGGGAACCATTTGCATTCACTGCAAAACCGTTTATGGCGAAATCAATCGCCGAATTCCCTGCTTTATCTTGTAGAAGGCGTAGAGATTGAAAGGTTTGCTCGTTGTAATCAAGTACTGCGGCACCGATTTTGGTAGCTACCCAGATTCTGCCGGTCGTATCTTCGATAATATCGGTAATCCGGTTGTCGGGAAGCGAAGTCTCCTGCCCGGGGCGATTCCGATAAGTTTTGAATTGATAGCCGTCGTACCGGTTTAACCCGTCAAAGGTGCCAAACCACATGAAGCCCATCCGATCTTGGTAAATAGCGGTAACATAATTGTTGGATAGACCTTGTTCAATACCTAGATATTTTACCTGACCATTAATTGTTGACCAGACGTTTAAATGCGTGCAAGTCAACAAAATCAGCAAGATTAAATTCTTCTTTGTCATAATAGGTAATGTGTGATGATTGTATCTGGAATGATAAATATCGAAAAACAAAATCGCTTTAGCAAACTTTGCGTGCATTTGGGTGGATTAAGAATTTACCCCCTCTTTTTGGTGAGAATCCCCCTTATTCGATTCACACAAACCATCGATACTTGTGACACCAGTTAAAATCATTTTAAAACCAATTTATATGAATCTTAAACACACTATTAATGCAATGATTGGTGGAATGATTCTCAGTGGAGCCGGTATCTTACCGATATCGGCCACTGGGCGTCCCTTCCATCCACCGGTGATGGGTGTCGAAAGTCCACATCCCGGTGCAAAACAGCAGTCGACCGTCGTCGGTACTGTCACGGCTTCCGCCGATGGATTACGACTTGCCGGTGTCAGTGTCGCTGTTAAAGGAACGAGTCTGGGAGTAAGCACCGACGAGGAAGGCCGTTATGCCATCGAAAATGTCCCGGCAAATGCCGTGCTGGTTTTCTCGATGGTCGGTTACACCACGAAAGAGGAGACAGTCGGTACCCGGAACATGATCGATGTCATTTTGGAGCCGGCTACGTCGGATCTGGAAGAGGTGGTTGTGGTAGGATACGGTACCCAGCGGCGGGAAACCATCACCGGATCAGTCGCGTCGGTAAAAAGTGCGGAACTGATGAAATCACCGACAGTAAATGTTTCAAACGCGTTGGCTGGCCGGTTGCCGGGGGTAGTAGCAACCCAAGCCAGTGCTGAACCGGGGTACGACGGGGCATCCATACGGATACGCGGTACCAATACATTAGGAAATAGTGGTCCGTTGGTTGTGATCGATGGTATCCCGGCGCGGGCCGGAGGATTCGAGCGACTCAGTCCGGCCGACATTGACAACATATCGGTGTTGAAGGATGCTTCGGCTGCGATTTATGGTGCGCGCGCGGCAAACGGGGTAATTCTCATCACTACTAAGCGGGGCAAAACGGGAAAACCATCGCTTTCGTATACTTTCAATCAGGCATTCTCGCAGCCAACCGTAGTTCCGAAGCTTGCAGACGCGGTACAGTATTCCGAAATGCGCAATGAGCTTGAAATTTTCAAGCTGCCCGTGGATGAATGGGCAGCAGCCCAAGCGGCGTTTAATGATGCCGGATCCTATACTCGGAACGACGGTTCGGTGTTAACCGCCCCAGCCTCACCTGAGGACATGCGGCTATATGCCGATGGATCGGATCCTTGGGGACATCCCAACACCGATTGGTATGGCGCCACATTGAAAAACTGGTCGCCGCAATCCCAGCATAACCTCCAGGTAAGCGGCGGTACGGAAGATATCAAATACCTCACTTCCATTGGCTACCAAGATCAGGATGCGTATTATAAAAAATCGGCAACGGGTTACGAGCAATACGACATCCGGGTCAACCTCGATGCCAATATCAATAAATACATCAGCACGAAAATCGGCTTGTTAGGTCGGCAAGAAGACCGGCATTTTCCCACGAAATCGGCCGGAACGATTTTCCGTATGCTGATGCGTGGCATTCCTACTGAACCGGCGTTCTGGCCGAACGGCATGCCCGGTCCGGATATTGAGTATGGCGAAAACCCGGTGGTCATCACCACCGACCAAACAGGATACGATCGAGACAAACGGTATTATTTCCAAACCAATGGACAGTTGGATATTACCATTCCTTGGGTGGAAGGATTGAAATTCAGCGGTACGGCATCCGTAGACAAATACATCAAGAAAACCAAACGGTGGGAAATTCCCTGGTACCTGTATACGTGGCAGGGCGATTACGAGGATGACGGTGTAACGCCCCTGTTGGTACGGGGACAGCGTGGTCCGGCTGATCCGCGGCTCACCCAAGGGGACGAAGATCAATTGAACGTACTGCTCGGTGGCGTGTTGACCTATGACCGCACATTCGGCAACCACACTTTGAACCTGCTGGCGGGTGTAAACCGGGAAACCATCCGGAACGACAACTTCAATGCGTTCCGGCGCTACTTTATCTCGAATAACATTGATTATCTTTTTGCCGGAGGCGATGCTGAGAAGAATAACGGAGGTGGAGCCTGGGAGCGCGCCCGGCTCAACTACTTTGGCCGGGTGGGCTATAATTTCCAAAGTAAATACATTGCAGAATTCCTCTGGCGGTACGACGGTTCTTACATGTTCCCTGAAAGCAGCCGGTATGGATTCTTCCCCGGCATCATGGCAGGGTGGATGATTTCGGAAGAAAACTTCTGGAAAGACGGCGTGCCTTTTGTAAACTACCTGAAATTGCGGGGGTCGTATGGGCAGATGGGGAATGATAACATTGAATACGACGGCGCGTTACAAGAATACCAGTATTTTTCTACCTACGGGTTCGGCACGTACATTGTCGGTAATGAACTGGTAAAGTCGCTCTACGAAAGCCGGGTGCCCAATTCGTTCATTACCTGGGAAGTCGCCAATAATTATAACATCGGTCTTGACGGGCAACTGATGAACAGTAAGTTCAACTTCACAGTGGAATGGTTTAAGAACCGGCGGGAAAGCATTCTCTGGCGAAGGAATGCGTCGATTCCGCAAACAACAGGTATGACATTGCCTGCCGAGAATATCGGCATTGTCGAAAACGGGGGTTGGGATTTCGCGGTCGGTTACACAGATCAGTTCGGCGACCTCAGCCTGAATGTCGGCTTGAACGGAGGGTATGCGAAGAACAAGATTATTTTCTGGGATGAAGCGCCCGGTGCGCCGGAATGGCAGCAGTCCACAGGCCGTACCATCAATTCGGGATTGTACTATATCTACGACGGTGTGTTCCGCGACGAAGCTGAGATTGCGGCAAACACCCTCGATTACTCGGCCGTCACCAATTCGCTGAGGCCCGGCGATATGAAGTTTGTCGATTACGACAACGACGGCGCCATCACGTCGGACGATCGTGTGCGGCGTGATAAAAATACGATACCCACATTTCAGGGCGGATTGAATGTCGGTATGCAGTATAAGGGATTCGATTTGACCATACTTTTCCAGGGAGCAACGGGAGGAGAACTGCGTGTCGGCGCTGATGAATCCGGTGCCATTGGGAATTTCCTGCTTGATTTCTATAAAAACCGCTGGCGCGTGGACGCTCCCAGTAGCGAACATCCGCGTATTGCCGATCGGAGCGACCAATATTATTCGTCTGGCAATACGTATTGGTTGAGAAATACCAACTACCTCCGGTTGAAGAACCTCGAATTGGGGTATACCTTCCCGACCCGGTGGATGGAACCTGCAGGCATCAGCAACCTGCGGATTTATGTAAGCGGATTCAATCTGCTGACGTGGGACCAAACCGATGTTTTCGATCCTGAATCAATCAACCAGACGGGGCAGTATTATCCCCAGGCGCGCCTGCTGAATACCGGTATCGCTGTTACATTTTAAACCCGAGAAAGAGATGAAACGATTCAAAAAATATCATGTGTTTGTACAGTGCCTATGGGTAATCGCAACCTGTACGGTAGCCTGTAATGACAATTTCGTAAGTACCCGGCCATTGGAGGAGGTGCCTGCTGATGCTACATGGCAGGATGTTGGATTGGCCGAGGCCTTTGTTACGGAAATTTATAACGGCTTCGGCCAGGGTGGATTCGATGAGGAAATGTTGGCTTCGCTATCGGACGAAGCAATGTTTACCCACCCCGGTAGGGGAATCAATGTGATTACCGAAGCCCGTTCGAACGATGCGGACCAGGGATGGAATAGCCAGATCAGCGGCGGAACCCACAACTGGGGGAGCCTGTATCGGCGGATCCGCGCGACCAATGTCGCTCTTGAGAATTTGGCAGAGCCGCAGTTCGACAATTCGTCGGGTGTCGCCGATCGGTTGAAAGGGGAAGCACTTTTCCTGCGTGCCTTTTTCTATACGGAGCTATTGAGGTATTACGGTGCTGTTCCATTGATCGATCGTGTTTATGGACTGGAGGACGACGATTATACCGTCGCCCGGAATACCTTTGAGGAGCAGGTAGAGTTTATTGTTTCCGACTGCGACCAGGCAGCGACATTGCTGGCGGATGCACCGGCTGTGGACGGCCGTGCTTCTTCCGCTGCCGCACTTGCATTGAAAGCCCGGGTATTGACCAAGGCAGCCAGCGATCTCCATGACATTCCCACGGCTTCGGCAAATTCCGAAGTGATCAGTGGGTACGAAAACCCCGAATACCTGGGGTATACCAGCGGCGACCGGAATGGCCGGTGGCAACGGGCGAAAGACGCGGCGAAAGCGGTACTTGACGCATATGGCCCTGGTTATATGATGGATTTGACCGAGCCGGTTACACCGGAAGAGGGTACGGAGAACTACCTGTCGATTTCAATGGGTGGTGGTAGTAGTGCCGTATCTGCCGATGGCAAAGCGGACCTCATACTAGGTCGGTTCTTCATTGACCTGAAAGATGAAGGTGGAAACTATGTTGGTCGGAACAACGGTCCGAACGGCTACCACAACTGGGCCGGAAACACACCCATCCAGCAGTTGGTGGATGATTATCCCATGGCCGACGGCAAGGCGTTCGACTGGGATAATCCGGCACACGCCGTGGCGCCGTACGAGAACCGGGATCCGCGTTTCTATGCGACTATTTTATATGATGGTGCCGACTGGAAGCCCCGCACCAGCGACGTAGCAGGGCGCGATCCGGTCAATCAGATCCAAACGGGACAGTATGAAGTAATGGATAAAGGAAACAAAGTAATCCATTATGGTTTGGATACCCGGAACAGCCCGATAGAGGACTGGAACGGCAGTCATACGGGGTATTATATGCGCAAATTCATTGATCCCAATCCCGCGGTAGTCGATCAGAATACAAGGCAGTTTATTCCTTGGCCGGTGCTGCGGTTTACCGAAGTAGTGTTGAACTATGTAGAAGCCTGTATTGAGCTAGGCCAAGACGAAGAAGCAAAAATCTGGCTGAACCGCATCAGGTTCCGCGCCGGAATGCCGGCCATTGCTGCATCCGGAGATGCACTTCGGGATGCATACCGGAACGAGCGGCGCATCGAACTGGCGTATGAAGAACATCGTTTCCACGATGCCCGCCGGTGGATGATCGCTGGAGAAACCCTGGGTAGAAAAGTGGGCATCATGCGCGTATTCGGACGGCTGAAAGCCGGCAGCAATGTTTCGGTATATCGGTATGATCCTGCAGACTACGACTACACGTATACGGTGAGTACTGTTGACCCAGGTATCGAAAACCGGCAGTGGCTGGATAAAATGTATTTTATCCCGATCCACCGCGACGAAATGAACCGGAATGATAAACTGGTGCAGAACCCAGGGTATTGAGTGTCACGAACAACTATATGAGAGTTGATGCTGTGCATATGATGAAGGTGGGCCCTTCGGTATCGGAATACAGGTTCCGGTACCAAACC
>NZ_FOQO01000009.1 GCF_900113765.1 Parapedobacter indicus
TCCGCAGTAGCAGTATTGCAGTACACGAACTTTTTAAACAACAGAAATATTAACAGGTTGAAACATGCGCTTGCTGTTTAAACCGCACAACGGGTTAAATTAAAATGATTATGATGCAAAAAATTTAGCGCACCGATGATTTTCCAATCAGTATTGGATGTTAAAAACGCTTCTAATAGGTATTGTTCATTCCAGAACCTCACTTCGTCTTCAACCCATTCCCGTAAATAATCCCTTGGAGAAAAAATATCATGAACATGTACGATGACACCCTGATTCAATGTGGGGAGTAGTTCAAGGTATTCAAAAAGAACGTCTCCTTGCGGCCTGATAATGTGTGAAGAATCAATGAATAAGATATCGTTAACTTCAAGTTGTTTAAAGAAGTTGAGGTCTACGTTTTCAACTCGTGTTCGCAATACTTCGACGCCTATTTTTTCAAGCCACGGCATTTCATAAGGTTCAATACAGATATGTTTACATTCATAGGTGTCATCGCGTCTTTGGTTTTCCTGAATTGCCAGACGAGCCATTTTGGTTGAATGGCCAGAACCAATTTCTATTATTCTTTTTGGCTTCTTTAATCTGATAATGTTATACCAATATTCGGCGTCCCCGGATTCATATCCGCCATTTGTGAAGTGGAACACCTTATCACTGACAAAGTCGTCAGAGATAGGATCAAATTCATCTTGAAAACTAAATGTGTTTAGAATTTCTAGTTGCCCATCTACATTCCAGTTTATTCCAGGGAGTTTTCTTTCCTCGGAGAGTGGCTTAAATAGGTGTTTAGAATTGAATAAAGGTTCGTAATAATGATCGCTAATTGGAAAAACTCCAACATTCAACAGCGTTCTCTTGGATAGGGGAAAGTTTGCGATCCCTTGGCTTCTAAGTAATTTTAATATCCTAGCAGATATCCATACAAACGGAAGCATCAAGATATCTAATATCCAAAAGTTTTTTCTTAAGAAATTTTTCATATCAAAATGATTTCAAAACTCATTTTTCCACATCACGCTTCTATGCGACGTGTGGTCTTATCGCACGGGTTAATAAAGAGACAACTTCTACTTTTTAATTCAATGCTTAAATCAAATTTTTGTTTTTACATATTTGCACATTGATCGCACGCCGATCATAGCCGAATTTAGGCAGCTTTTCGCTAAGTTTGCGCCATGGTTGACGACTTGGAATTGCAGGAATCGGACGAACAAGACTTGTTTGAACACCTGCGTATTGTGGTGGATAAAGGGCAAGCGTTGCTGCGCATTGATAAGTTTTTGATTAACAGGATTGAAAACGCATCACGCAATCGCATCCAGAACGCAATAGCTGCGGGAACGGTACTCGTCAATGGACAGCAGGTGAAAGCCAGTTACAAAGTCAAACCGTTGGATGTCATTTCTGTCGTCTTGCCGCATCCGCCACGCGATACCGAAATTTATCCCGAGAACATTCCGCTGGACATTTACTACGAGGACGACGACTTGTTAATTGTGAATAAGCCGGCGGGCATGGTGGTACATCCGGGTTACAACAACTATTCGGGCACATTGGTTAATGCATTGGTTTATCACTTTTCGAAATTTCCTGAGTTACCCGGTAACGACGGCCGTCCGGGGTTGGTACATCGCATCGACAAGGATACCAGTGGCCTATTGGTTATCGGCAAGAATGAATGGGCATTGACTTACCTGGCGAAACAGTTTTTTGATCATACCATAACCCGTAAATATATTGCGCTGGTATGGGGCGATCTTTCGGAAGATGGTACCATCACTGGATATATTGGCCGCAGTTTAAAAGACCGGAAAGTAATGGCGGTATACAATACGCCCGACAAAGGAAAATGGTCAGTAACCCACTACCGCGTGCTGGAACGGCTCAACTATGTAACACTGATCGAATGCCAACTGGAAACCGGCCGCACGCATCAGATCCGCGCACATTTGCAGTCAATCGGTCACCCGCTGTTCAGCGACGCGGTATACGGCGGTGACCGAATCCTGAAAGGAACGATATTCAGCAAGTACAAACAATTTGTAGAAAACTGTTTCACATTGCTTCCCCGCCAGGCGCTTCATGCACAGAGCCTCGGATTTCAGCACCCTACTTCCAAAAAACAACTGGAATTTACGTCGCCATTGCCTACAGATTTTAGCTTATGCCTGGAAAAATGGCAGGGATACGCGTTAGCGAATGGTTAATGGAAAAGAGTTGAAAAAGGAAATGAATTTTCAACTTTCAATTTTAAAAAACTTTCAATTGTAAAAACATCAATGCCGGTACATTATATCGATTTCAATAAACAGTTTATACCCGAAAAAGAAGCGATTGTCACATCCGAGAACCGTGCTTTCCGTTATGGCGACGGGCTTTTTGAGACCATGCGTTGGATGGATGGAGATATCCGGTTTCTGTCACACCACGTATCAAGGTTACAAGACGGCATGCGCTTGCTGCAATTGGAACATCCCGCTGCTTTCGATGCGCACTTTATCCGTTCGCGGGCTGCCGATCTCATTAGAAAGAATGGGCTGGAAGGTCAGCACGTACGGGTCCGGCTTCAGGTATACCGGGACGGAGAGGGGCTATACAGTCCACAACAGAATCAGGCTGCCTATGTGATGAGTGTGGCCAGACTCGATCCGGACGATGCGAAACACCGTAAAATCGGACTAATTGTGGATGTTTATTCCGGATTCAGGAAACCTTATAGTGAACTTTCTAAGCTGAAATCAGCCAATTCGCTTGTATATGTGATGGCTGGATTGTACCGCAAAAAGAACGGTTTGGATGATGTCCTGATCCTCAATCAGGAAGGTTTTCTGTGTGAATCCCTGAGTTCAAACATTTTTATTTGGTATGGCAAGCAACTCTATACACCTGCCCTCAGCGAGGGGTGTATCGATGGTGTCATGCGTAAGATGGTTATTGAAATGGCATTGGAAAACGGACTGGAGGTAATCGAAGCCCAGATCAGTCCGGCAATTATGAGCCAGGCCGATGAAATATTCCATACCAATGCCATACATGGAGTACAGTGGGTAATGGGATACAAACAGAAGCGTTATTTCAATCGTATTTCGCGGATGCTGCAGGAACAACTATCGCACTTGTGAAAAACCCACTAATTCATCCCAGGTAGTACCTTGTCGTCGGTTGTAAACGAGAATTTGATACGTATTGTTGGTTTCGAAGTGGTTGCCGCTGGAAAAAGTGGGGTCTACGTCGCCCGAAGGACTAACATATACGTATTCGTAATCGTATAACCCTTGTTTAAGCAAAAGCGTGCCCTGCCATTTCTTTTGACTGGCATCATACACCAGCTTATTGGTGTCGTTACGTTGATAGCCATTAAAGCCCCCCACCACGTAAACGGTTCCATCTGTCACCGCATCGTTGGCCAGGGTAAATGTCACCCACATATAATCCGATTCCGTGTCGGCATTGTCCTTATCCTGGTTACGGATGAAAAACTGCCCATTTTCATCGAATACGGAAGCGTAAGAAGCGGTGCGGTAGTTTTCATCGGGAACGAGATTAACGCGCACGTTACTGTCTAGCTGGATAGCAGCCACCCGTTCGGATGCCAGTCGTAAGCTACGCAAATCAACAAACCGGAATTCATTGCTGCCACCGAAATCAAGCGTACGGTTATCATGGTACCTCAATTCTCCGTTATTTACAAATTGAGGGGTAGTAAGCCATTGCTGGATGTCTGGCCGTTGGTTTTGCATCACTAAAATTTTGACATCCTGGTAAGGATTATTTACCGTGAGTCCACCGGTTTGTACAGTTACGTTTAGTTTCTGGTTTTTATTCCGTTTCGAGACATCCACGGAGGGAACCAATTGGGATGATGCGGACATCAATGGCGCCAGCACATAAAAGCGTCGACTGATAATCAAACGGCTTTTATCTGCATCTTCATAAACTTTCAGTAAATAATTACCAGCCAACTTAGGCCTGACGTTGTCTGTTGGGAAATCTACGCGGTAATGCGTGTAGGGCTGAAGTGTATTTACGGATGTGCCATACGTCAGGATGCGATCCTCGTTGTATCCCTCGGCGTATTCCAACGGTGAAAGCCTACTGGGCGTCCAATTTGCATCACAATGTTCGAGACTGAAGTAAAAGTTGCGGACATCGCCCCGCAAGTCATCAAATGCCAGCATCAATTGATCTTCGCTGAACAATTCGATAACCGGAAAGGCATTTTCCTGTTCAACGGGGTAAAACTGAACCGATTTAATGGAAGGCAAGTAATTGATATTATCATAGATCAACTCCTGTTGCGGACTCCGTTCGCGCGAAACTCGTTTCTTTTTCTGCTTCTGGGCAAGCAACCCCAAACAGACGTGCGACAGTATAATTACTAAGAGTAGTCTCCTCAAACCGTTAGAAGTTAATAATTGAAAGTTGAAAATTCATTTCCATTAACCGTTAACAATAATCTCCTCCGCCAATTTTTCCCATTGCTGCTGGAGTCCCTCAAGCTCGCTTTTCAGGTCTTCGTATTGTTTGGATACCTCTTCCAGCTTTTCAGCATCTGCATAGATGGTTTCCTGTGCCATGAGCGCTTCCGTCTCTTTAATAGTATTTCCAACCTCTGTAATGCGCTGTTCAATGCGCTCCAGCTCCTTATTTAATTTTCTCGCCTGCCTGTCGCGATCGTCATCCTTTGTGTGTGCCACGGGTGCCGGTTGGGATTTTACGACTTTGACATCCGATTTTTCTACCTTCTCCGCACTAACTAGACGTTTGGATTGCCATTCTTCAAATTCTCGGTAGGTGCCCGGATATTGTTTTATTTGCCGGTCTTCGATGTACCAAATTTTGTTGGCTACGTTGTCCAGCAGGTAGCGGTCGTGGGAAACGACGATGAATGTGCCCTCAAATTGCGTCAGCGCCTGTATCAAGATGTTGACAGACTGGATATCGAGGTGGTTGGTAGGCTCGTCCAACACCAGGAAATTGGCATCTGCTGTGAGCGCTTTGGCTAGTGCTACCCGTGATTTTTCACCGCCGGACAGTACGCGGATTTTTTTGAATGCATCATCGCCTGTAAACAAGAAGCATCCTAAGATCGAACGGAGCTCTGTTTCGGTGTGCTTCGGCGCAAAGGCTTGCAGTTCCTGCAAAATTTCGTGGTCCAGGTGAAGCGCTTCGAGTTGATGCTGTGCAAAGAATGTCTGCGAGACGTTATGCCCTGTCTCACTCGTTCCTGTAAAATCTTTATCCGCATTCGCTACGATACGCAGCAGCGTTGATTTTCCTTTTCCATTGGCGCCGATCAGCGCAATTTTATCGCCTTTTTCAATGATAGCATCCGTATGTTCCAGGATCGGTATCCCCGGATAGGACTTGCTGATATTTTCAAGCCGTACTACATGTCGCCCAGATTGCTTGCTGAATTTGAAGCGGAAGTTAACGGTAGGATTATAATCATCCACGTCTTCCACTCGCTCCATACGTTCCAGGGCTTTGATGCGCGACTGCACCATTTTGGCTTTGCTGGCCTTTGCCCGGAATCGTTCAATCAAGCGTTCTTCCTGCTTAATTTTTGCCTGCTGGTTTTTGTACTGATTACCCTGTATTTCCTCACGTAAAGCCTTTTCCTCCAGGTAGAAGCTGTAGTTTCCAGCATATTGGATAAGTTTTCCGCGCTTAGATTCCACGATAGTATTCACAACGCGATCCAGGAAATAGCGGTCGTGTGATACGATGACAATTGCGCCGTCAAACGCTTGCAGGTAACTTTCCAGCCATTTGATGGACGGTAAGTCCAGGTGATTCGTTGGCTCGTCAAGCAATAGGATATCAGGCGCCTGGAGCAATATCCTTGCTAACATTACCCGCATACGCCAGCCTCCCGAGAATTGAGATAACGTCCGCTGCTGGTCATCGTCACTGAACCCCAATCCGGCGAGTATCTCATGTGCCCGGTATTCGATGCTATATCCATCCAGCGCCTCAAACTCCGATTGTTTATCGCTCAATTTTTGGATGATCTCGTCGGAATAATCCGTTTCCAGTTTTTTGAGTAACCGTTCAATCTCCGTATGCAATTGATTTTGGCGTTCGAAAGCCTCCATGGCGACATGAAGGATACTCTTGTCTGACTCATACGACAATAAATCTTGGTTAAGATATCCGATTTTAATATCTTTTGCCATAGAGATGGTACCCGAGGTAGGGGCATAATCTCCTACAATCAGCTTCAATAAGGTCGTCTTACCCGTGCCGTTTGCCCCAATCAGTCCCGTTTTATCACCGGGTTTGATATGCCAGTTGGCTTCGTCATACAGTGCCCGTGCACCTATCTCAAATGTGAGGTTGTTTATTGCAATCATTTCGGGTGCAAAAGTACGCTTTTTTCTGGTAAAGGATGGAACGCGGATGATGGATAAAACCTACCTTTGTAGCCATGTATAAACTGGTAAAACCTATTTTGTTTTCCCTAGATCCGGAAGAAGCGCATCACTTGGTTTCGGGAGGGCTGCGGTCTTTTTGCAAGTTGTGGGGAGGAAAGCGTCTATTACGTTCCATCTATGCATACGAACATCCAAAGCTTGAGCGGACTGTCTTTGGGTTGACGTTCAAAAATCCGGTCGGATTGGCAGCCGGATTTGATAAAAATGCAGCTTTCGTTGAAGAAATGGATGCGCTGGGATTCGGATTTATTGAAGTCGGAACCGTGACTCCCAGGCCACAGCCAGGCAATGACCGTCCGCGGCTCTTCCGCCTGGTCCATGACAAAGCGTTGATTAACCGGATGGGATTCAACAATCAGGGGGTAGACGTTGCGGCAAACCGATTGCGCAATTTAAAAAAACATCATTCAGTGATCGTGGGCGGAAACATTGGCAAAAATAAAACAACGGCCAACGAAGATGCCGTGAAAGATTACATCAGTTGTTTCGACGCCCTTTTTGATGTGGTAGATTACTTTGTCGTAAACGTGAGTTCTCCCAATACCCCCGGATTAAGAGCGCTTCAAGATAAAGAACCATTGATGCATATCTTGAACGCCTTGCAGCAACGTAATCACAAAGAAGGAATTTCTCGCCCTATTTTGTTGAAAATCGCTCCCGATCTGACGGATGGCCAATTAGATGACATCATTGACATTGTCGGGGAAACCGGTATTGCCGGGATTGTTGCAACCAACACGACCATCGGTCGCGACGGGCTAAACAGTCGCCGTTTGGCCGCTGAAACCGGCGGATTAAGCGGCGTTCCATTAACAAAACGCTCAACTGAAGTAATCCGATACCTCTCAACCCATTCTCATCAACCCCTCCCCATTATTGGGGTCGGTGGCATCCATACGCCCGAAGATGCGCAGGAAAAGTTGGATGCCGGAGCGGCGCTCGTGCAGCTATATACCGGCTTCATCTACGAGGGACCGGCGTTGATCAAGCGTATCTGCAAAAAAATAGCCCACAGTCATTAAGAACTGTGGGCTACACTACTAAGTTTTAAGCCAATAGCCTACTGCAACGCGTCTAAGCGTGCCTGTAATTCGTCTATTTTCGCTTGATCTTCTTTGATCTCATAGTACCTTTTAAGGTTTGTAAGAGCCACCTGCGATTTACCATCTATCTCTACTGCTTTTTGCAGATAGGGTAGAGCTGTATCGAAAATGTCGTATGCCTTCTTTATTTCTACATCGTATTCAGCCTGCTGAAGATTGGCGTTGTTTGTCTTATTGAAATGATCGATGCCCTTGTTTAGAATCAAGCCACCCAGATTAATATTTGCATCCAAGTAATTCGGATCGATTTCCAGTGCCTTTTTGTAGGAAGCCTCGGCTTTTTCGATGTCACCGGTTTCGTTGTAGGCAATTCCGAGGTAATAATGCAGATTTTTATTGTCCGGATCTTTTGCTACCTGATCGTTGATAGCCTTGATAGTTTGCTCATCGTTACCCGCCATTAGGTTAAGCTCGATGTGCTGCGTAGCCAGTTCACCATCCTCCGGATATTTTTGAGTTCCTATTTCGGCGTACTTAATCGCATTGGCAGTATCGCCCTGCATAAGGTAAAGACGGGAAACGTCAAGGATAATTTGCCGGTTGTTGGAAAAGCTATCTACAGGTACCAGTTCTACGTATTTAGCCAATGCCTTTTCATAATCCTGGGCGTTTACAGCCGCCATTCCCGAATAATACAACAGGGTGGTATCACCTGGAAGGTAAGTCAGCCCTTTGTCAAACGAATTGTAAGCGCCCACGAAATCCTGGCTATCCCACAGTTTCGCCCCTTTATTCAACTCATATTGGGCCAGAATAGATCCCAGGATATTGAGGTTTTGCTCGTTTTCCTTTTCGGTGTCCAAGCTTATTGCTTTTTCCCGCGCTTCAACAGCTTTTTGGACGTATTGTTCGGAAGCTTCGGTGGAATCCAATAAAGCCAAATCGGCATTTACCAGTGCATAGTAGGTCCAGGTCTCTGCTAAGTTCATGGTTTTCTCATGTTCTATGGCCTTATCCAGCGCTTCTTTGGCGGTATTCAGGTCACTTACGCCCAGTGCCGAATTACCCACGGACTTCACTTCATTGAATTTATCGTAACTTGCTTTTGCTTTCCTTAGGTTGCTGGTTTGTGAGAACGCTGCCGATGAGGCCAGAACCAGCGTACCTAATAAAATGGATTTCACTTTCATGATCTTCGTCTATTGTGTGAGTTGATTTAATATGCTATTTACCCGTTCTTTCTGAATAATGTCCCCCGACTGATCGTACAATACCGCAAGAGATTTCAACGCTCTTACCTCTGAGGGTTGTATTTGGTTTGCTCTTAACAAATAATCCTGTGCTTTGTTTTGTTTCTCTTCGTTTTCGGGATTGGCGATGTACTCCCTTAGGTACATCAATCCCAATTCCAGATTGCCCTCAAAGTTATTAGCATCTAAGTTAATAACCTTCTCATAAAATGCTTTTGCCACAGCATTGTTACCCTCCATCTCGTTTGCATAGCCCGCGATGTAGTTGAGATTTACATTTTCGGGTTCGTGCGCAATCGCTTCGTCAGCAAGCGGCACGATTGCCGAATAGGCCTCGTTGGCAAGGTACGTATTGATCAAAGTGAAGAGGATTTCTTTGTCTTTCGGAAACTGCTCCCTACCGGCAAGCAGTGTATTCAGCCTCGACCGATTATCTCCCTGCTGGCGATACAAACTGGCCAGTTCAAGAATATAAGCCGGCGAAGAAGTTTCCCGCTGGGCGGTAAACGTTTGATACCGTTTGATAGCGTCTTCGTTTCCACCTATTTTGGTGCTCAGCACTGCAAGATTATGTTTCACGTCGATCGCAGACCCACTGATGGAATCGACTTTACGGTATTGGTGATAAGCTTCCTCAAAATTTGCTGCCGTCACGGCCCGGTTCGCTTTGATCAGGTAAGCATTGGCCAGCGACCGCCTGATGTAACTGATTTCAGGTCCGTGTTCAACGTTTAACGACTTGTTTGTCAGCCGTCTCAATGCAGCCAAGCCGATGTCGGCGGGATCTGCCGTGTATTTCTGCGTACGGTTTGAATCGACCACTGCCAAGGTGCTGTACACCAAACCGCGCAATAAAATATTCCGGAAGCTGACGGAATCCCTTTTGGTCTTATACGCCTCGTCCGCAAACTTACGGGCCGCTTCGAGGTGTTTGAAATCCTTGGATTTCGTGTAAAGCGCAAAATTATTGTTACCTTCTTTCAGATTGGACTGAGCCATTGCGGGCAATGTGCCTATGGCCAGCAAACATGCGATGACCATTATTTTTCCCAGCTTATTCTTCCGGCTGAGCCGATTCGTCCGTTTCGCTCGTGTTTTCATCGGTATTATTGATGTTTTCCTGATTTTCCTCGTCTTCATGTTCCACTTTGGTTACAGATGCGATTTCGTCGTCGCCCTTCAGACTAATCAGACGAACGCCTTGGGTTGCCCTGCCCATTACGCGCAGTTCGCTGACGGCGATCCGGATCACAATGCCGGATTTATTGATAATCATCAGATCATCGTTGTCTGTTACGTCTTTTATAGCCACCAACTCACCTGTTTTCTCGGTTACATTGATGGTCTTTACGCCTTTGCCGCCGCGGTTGGTTACCCGGTAGTCTTCGATATCCGTCCGCTTTCCGTAACCTTTTTCCGATACAACCAAGACGGTTATTTCAGAATTATTAACACTAATCATGCCAACAACTTCATCGTTGGGGCCTGCCAGCGTCACTCCCCGTACACCGGTCGCCGTCCGTCCCATCGGACGTACCGTTGACTCGTTGAAGCGGATAGCTCTTCCCGAACGGAGTGCCATCACAATTTCGCTGTTGCCATCGGTGAGGCAAGCCTCCAATAATTGATCGCCTTCGTTGATATTAATGGCGTTAATACCATTGGCCCGTGGGCGCGAATAGGCTTCGAGCGACGTCTTTTTAATAGTGCCGCGTTTCGTACACATGATGATGAAATTGTTCTCAAGGTACTCCTGATCCTTGAGGTTTTTCACCTTAATATATGCCTTAATTTTTTCTTCTTTCGGGATATTGATGATGTTCTGTATAGCCCGGCCGCGGGAGGTACGCGTACCTTCCGGGATTTCAAAGGCCCGAAGCCAGAAACACCGACCCGCTTCGGTAAAGAAGAGCATGTAATTGTGGGCGGAGGCAATGATGATATGTTCGGTAAAATCTTCCTCGCGTGTATTGCTACCCAGCGACCCTTTGCCTCCACGGCCCTGCCTACGGTATTCGGTCAGCGGGGTACGTTTTACGTAGCTTTCGTGCGAGATGGTGATAACAATTTCTTCGTCTTCGATGAAATCTTCCATCCGCATATCTTCGGCCGAATGGACAATCGTTGAACGGCGCTCGTCTCCGTATTTCTCCTTCACTTCCTCCAGCTCCTCCTTGATGATCTTCATCCGTAATCCTTCATCTGCCAACACGGATTTCAAATAGTCGATGGTTTTCATCAGCTCGGCGTATTCCTCTTTGATCTTGTCGCGCTCCAGTCCGGTAAGCCGCCGAAGTGTCATATCGAGAATAGCGCGGGCCTGAATATCGCTCAGGCCGAATTTTTCCATCAACCCCACCCGTGCATCTTCCGGGGTGGCAGAGGCACGGATCAATTGAATCACTTCGTCCAGGTGATCGAGTGCAATGAGTAAACCTTCTAGGATATGGGCTCGTTTTTCCGCCTCCGCCAGTTCGAACTTCGTACGACGCACCACCACTTCGTGACGATGTTCGACAAAGTGATAAATCATATCTTTAAGGTTGAGCAACATGGGGCGTCCATGTACCAGCGCGATATTATTTACACTGAATGAGGTTTGTAAGGCGGTATGCTTATACAGATTGTTAAGCACAATGGAAGCATTGCCATCGCGTTTGATTTCGTATACGATACGCATTCCATGCCGATCGGATTCATCCCGGATTTCGGATATCCCTTCTATCTTTTTATCGTTGACCAGGTCAGCGGTCCGTTTGATCATATCCGACTTATTCACCTGATAGGGAATCTCGGTCACGATGATCTGTTCACGACCTGTCTTTGTGGTTTCGATTTCAGCTTTTGCGCGCATAACCACGCGACCGCGACCCGTTTGGAAGGCTTCCTGAACGCCTGCATACCCGTAGATGATACCGCCGGTAGGGAAGTCTGGGCCCTTGATGTGCTGCATCAATTCGTCAATCTCAATATCACGGTTATCGATGTAAGCGATGATGCCATCCACCACCTCGGACAGGTTGTGCGGAGCCATATTGGTAGCCATACCCACAGCGATCCCAGACGCCCCATTCACCAACAAATTGGGGATACGGGTAGGCAGCACCGTGGGCTCTTCGATGGAATCATCGAAGTTGAGTTGGTAGTCGATGGTATCTTTATTGATATCGGAAAGCAACTCTTCGGCTATTTTTTTCAATCTAGCTTCTGTATAACGCATGGCCGCTGGAGGGTCGCCGTCTATCGAACCGTAATTTCCCTGTCCGTCAACCAACGGATATCTGAGACTCCATTCCTGCGCCATACGTACCATGGTGTCATATACAGACGAGTCGCCGTGGGGGTGATACTTACCCAATACGTCGCCCACGATACGTGCCGACTTTTTGTAGGGCTTTCCGCTGGTCACCCCCAGTTCCTGCATGCCGAAAAGCACCCGACGGTGCACCGGCTTTAATCCGTCGCGCACATCGGGCAGTGCACGGGAAACAATGACAGACATTGAATAATCAATGTATGCCGATTTCATTTGGTCTTCGATGTTGATGGGGATGATCCGGTCGTTTGCCGGAACAAGGTTGTTCTCGTTTTCTGTTTCTTCAGCCATTATACGTTTTCAGTTCTCTTAAATCACTACGCGTAAACAGATATAAGCGGATTCGCTTATTGCGCATGCGAAAATAAGAAATTTTTAGGTGATTCTATAATGTTTTTTGGTGTCCTGAAATCGGTGAGCGATACCCTGTCAGCCGCGCGTCGGATTTTGAAATCCGCATGGAATCCTTAACTTTGCCCGCTACTTATTTCTTCTTTTTACAATCCGATAATTTATTTGCAACAACTGATTATGGAAATACCTACGATCGTCAATCCGTCAAACACATTTTATCAATGGACACACGATAAGCTCCTGGAATGGGGGGTTCCCGCTGCGCAGGCAAACCTTATTAACCTGTTGGTATTATCTGGATTGCTGCTGCTCGGGTTGGGGATAATCGGGTTTGTCGTCCGCAAACTGCTTGTCAATGTATTGATCACCGTGGCCAAACGATCAGCCACGAAATTTGACGATCATTTGGTACGCAATAGGGCGATGGCTCATTTAGCCCGGCTGGTTCCCCTCATTATTTCGATCCAATTCATTCCGGTCATCTTTTCGGATTTCCCAACGTGGATAGGGCCGGTACGGAAGTTTTTGGATATACTCCTGGTCGTTGGATGGGTGCTGTTATTCAGAGCGCTTTTCAGGTCAATACGCGATCACCTCCGAACTAAAAAGGGATTTGAGGAAAAGCCATTGGACAGCTATATGCAGGTGATAAACATCTTTATGTTTTTTATCGGGGGAATTATTATCTTTTCCATGGTAACCGGTCAATCACCTTGGGCATTTCTGGGCGCATTAGGTGCTGCATCAGCGATTCTGTTGTTGGTCTTTAAAGACACGATTATGGGATTCGTAGCTAGCATACAAGTTTCTACAAATGATATGGTACGCGTAGGTGATTGGATAGAAATGCCTAAGTACAACGCCGATGGCGATGTTATTGAGATCAATCTCAATACCGTGAAGGTACGGAATTGGGATAAGACGATCACCACGGTACCTACGCATTACCTGGTAACGGATTCCTTCAAAAACTGGCGCGGAATGCACAGTGCAGGCGGGCGACGGATCAAACGTTCGATAAACGTCAAGATATCGTCAATCCGTTATCTTGAGAAGGAAGAGATCGAGCAATTGAAGAAAATACAGTTGCTAGCATCCTATATCGATGAAAGACGGGCAGAAATTGATCAATATAATGCAGAAAGCGGTGCGGATCCGACGATGCCTGTCAATGGACGGAAAATGACCAATGTAGGGTTATACCGGCAATATATCAACCGTTATACGGAACAACATCCGTTGATCCATAAAGGCTATACAATGGTTGTCCGCCAGCTCCAGCCGACGGAATACGGTTTACCGATTGAACTCTATATGTATACGTCAAACACCAAATGGGCGGTTTATGAAAACGCAATGGCGGATATTTTTGACCACCTATTGGCGTCTATCAAATACTTCGGTCTTGAAGTGTTTGAAGCTCCTGCGTCCGACGATATCCGTAGCCTGGGCGTATTGCGGCGGAATGGCGAAAAAGGAGTTGGTGTACCGATCCGGCAAGGAGAAGGGTAGCATATACCGACTATTGCCGATCGCGGGCGTCGTTGATGACCCGCATCACTTCGTCGACCATAGTTTTGGCCACGTCGCGCATCTTTTCATTTCCATTGAAGTCGACATCCAATGTAACTTCCTTGCTCTTTTCTTTGTAGTTATACTGCAGGTAGAACCTAGGGACGTCGTTTCCGGCTGTGGTGTCCCCGGATGTCATGTCGTCAGGCAAATTCCAAAATCCCAATTGCGCGGCTTTTCCGTGTAGGTATTGCAAATCATCCCTGCGAAGCCGTATCGTATCGGTTACCAACGAATCCCGGGTATTAAGATACTTATAGACTCCGGTTGCCGAATCAAATTGATTAATCAGTTCATCTCCTTCACCATACTTCAGTACAATCGATTCGAAATCGGTAAAACGGAACGGTGCGTTTTTGAACATCTGGCTGTAATAGAAAAAACAATACAGCAGGAAGGGGACTACAATACAGACAGCAAGAAATATCTTTTTGGCACGCTCACTCATGATGTTAATTTAAATGCGGCAAAGGTAGGGAAAAAAAGGGAAGGACGATAACTCCCAAATGAAGGCTCAGGTTGTAAGTTGAATTTTGAATCGTTACCTTTACAGTTATTGTTACTCGGAAGATCGATTAACGGACCAATTTGACCAAAAAGATGATTCATGCTTAAGTATATTTTGACGCTGCTGGCGATCGGTTTCGCGGTAGTGTGCCAAGGACAATTCACCAACCTGAAATTTGACCATATCACGTCAGAAAACGGACTGCCCCAAAGCACCATACACGGCATCGCCAAAGACAAATATGGGTTTATGTGGTTCGGCACCTGGTCCGGCCTTTGCCGCTACGACGGTTATCGTTTCCGGATTTATCATTACGAACAGGGCAATCCACGAAGCATCAGTAACAACCGTATTCATAACATTATCAAAGATGAATCCGATGATATCTGGGTGTTGCCTTTTGATGAGACGATAGCCTGCAGGTACAATTATGCGTCCGATGATTTTGATCGTGTTCCCATCGACTCACTCTCTCCCGAATTTCAGAAACGGATATCCCGAAGGGATCATTACCTAACGGTCTCATTTTCGTATGATCAGGTCAAGTGGAGCCTCGACCACAATTCAAACGGCATGGTGGAGACCTGCCTCCGTACCGGACAGCAACAGCAGTACACATCCAGTGCAATAAGCCGCTGGGCGCTTAATGATGCCTATGTGAGCGATATTTACCTGGATGACCAACGCATTTTATGGGTGGGCACCTACAGTCATGGCATCAACAAAGCGAACCTTGAAGCGAATCCGTTCAACTATTTTTATCACGATCCGACCGATCCCAACTCGATTGTCGACAATAACGTACGTGCAATCTGTCAGGATAAAAACGGAAACCTGTGGATCGGTACCCGTGATCGGGGCATCACCGTCATTGACAGTACGGGCAAGGCACACCACATCACGCATCAACCATCCGATAGCAATTCCATTAAGAGCGACCAAATTAAAAAACTGTTCTGTGATTCGAGGGGTTACGTCTGGATCGGCACAAAAAAAGGGCTAGACCGGTACAATCCGGAAACAGGCCGCATCCGCCGTTTCGATACATTGGGCTTGCATTACAGTCCCGTCTACGGCATGATGGAAGATACCGAATCGAATATTTGGTTTGCGACATGGAACGGCATCTATAAGTACGTTGTGGCGACCGATCGCATGATTCATTTCGATCCTGCCGAAACGCTGGGTCAGCCCCATGCCTGGTGTATCCTACAAGATAGTGAGGGACGCATATGGGTAGGTACTGAAGGAAACGGCATCGTTGTTTTCCGGGAAGATCAGTCAGGTAGTTTAACCATTGTCAATCGATTTAATCATCAGCATACATCACCGAATACCATCAGCGATAACCGGGTTTACTGTATCCATGAAGATCTCAACCATGATTTTTGGATCGGTACAGGCAACGGACTGGACAGATACGACCCAACAAATGCTACCTTTGAACGGTTTCATACATCCCCCCCGGGGTTGGCACAGGGTACGATCGCTGGAATCCTGGAAGATAATCATGGATATATTTGGGTTAGTCATAAACGTGGCATCTCGCAGATCAACCGGAAAACACGGTGGATACGGAACTATACACAGCAGGACGGCCTGCAGAGCAACGAGTTTTCCGATGGTGCGAGCTATAAAAGTCCTTACACATCCACGCTGTTCTTCGGCGGCAATAACGGATATAATGCATTTAACCCCGACAGCATAAAAACCAACAGTATTGCGCCACAGGTCGTATTGACCCAACTCCAAGTATTAAATAAGCCGGTTGAAATCAACCAAGAAGTCAACGGAAGGAAATTGCTCAACAAACCGTTGTATCTGACCGACTCCATTCAACTGTCACATCGCGACAAAAGTGTCGCCATCGAATTCGCAGCGCTGCATTTTGCAAATCCCATCGGCAACAAGTATGCCTACATGCTGGAAGGGTTTGATCAAGACTGGATCGCTGCGGATGCAATGCATCGGGTTGCAACCTACTCCAACTTGTCTCCCGGCACGTATGTATTTAAAGTAAAGGCAGCCAATAGCGACGGCATCTGGAATCCGGTACCGCGTGAACTGCATATTTCCGTTGCCCCGGCATTCTGGGCCAGTACGTGGGCGTATTGGATGTACGGAGCGATATTCATGGCGCTACTTTATGCATTTTACCATTACATCATACGCTATGAACGGCTGAATAGCCAATTAAAATACGAGACCCTGGTACATGAAAAAGAACGTGAACTCAACGAACGGAAGTTTCAATTTTTCACGAATATTTCCCATGAAATCAAAACGCCGCTTACGCTGATTCTGGCACCCATCCAACGGCTCATGCAGGTTAGCGAAGGCCATACAGCGATCCAACAGCAGCTACGCACGATGCGTGATAGTGGCGACCGGCTGCAAAAGTTAATCCATCAATTGCTGGACATCCGGAGGTTGGAGACAGGTAACGAGCAGCTGGTACTCGAACATACCGACATGGTCAGCCTCGTCAAGGTTGCCGTGGATTCTTTCCGTTCCATGGCGCAGTTGCGGCGAATCAGGTTAGAAACGATCTTGGAAGAGGCGCATTTTATGAACAGCATTGATCCGGATAAAATCGAGAAGGTGCTATACAACCTATTGTCCAATGCATTCAAATTTACGGATGACGGGGGGCAGATTACCGTTTCCCTGAAACAATCCCTAGCAGGCGGCCGAACGTTTGCCGTGATATGCGTGGAGGACAATGGAGTCGGCATTGCCGCCGCGGATATCGTACGTATTTTCCAACCGTTTCAACAGAGCGGTTCCGGAAAAGCTGGCGGCACAGGGCTGGGACTGGCGTATTGCAAACTATTGGTTGAGCTGCACGGCGGCACTATACATGCCGAAAGCAAGAAGGATGGACAAAATCAAACTTCTTTTTTGGTCAAAATCCCCGTCTGCGCAACCGTGCATGCTACCGCAAATCCGACCGGATCAACAACCATGCTGAACACCTCAGTATGTCCATTTCAGCAAGCTTCAATCTCTTCACCTAATTACCGCGCACTGAATGCTACGGTACTACTGGTAGAAGACAACGTCGAGATGCGGCGATACTTAACAGATTACTTTGCTGCCGAATACCGGGTTATTGAAGCCGCTAATGGTCAAGAAGGACTGGAAGCCGCTATCCAGGACATTCCCGACCTAATCATTAGTGACGTCATGATGCCGGACGTAGATGGCATATCCTTGTGCAAACAGCTGAAAGCCGATATCCGTACCAGCCATATTCCGGTCATTCTGCTGACCGCCAGATCTCCCATCGAATATGAAATAGAAGGGATCGAAACAGGAGCCGATGACTACATTGTCAAACCGTTTAATCTAACGGTATTGTCGCTGAAAGTCAAAAATGTACTGGTCAACCGTGCTCGCTGGAAGGAAAAATTTGCCGAACGGATCCTGATACCGTCGGCTGAATTTAATCCGGTATCCCCGGACGAAAAGCTGCTGCAACGTATCATGCGCATCGTGGAAGATCGAATATCCGATTCCACGCTGTCCGTAGATGACATCGGCGATCAGGTAGGATTAAGCCGGGCTCAGCTGTATCGGAAAATGAAAGCACTTACCGGTTCCAGTATGGCTGATACGATCCGCGACATCCGCCTGAACCACGCACAACGATTGCTCCGCGAAAAAAAATTCAATGTATCGGAGACCGCGTATATGCTTGGATTCACAGATTCGGACTATTTCCGAAAGTGTTTTAAAAGCAAGTTCGGCTGCTCACCCTCAGAATACTGTAAGTCGGTTGCAGCGGAAGTTAGTGGCTGAATAGTAAAGAAGGAGTGCCGGTCACCTTGACAACGGCACTATCCCCCTGTATTACCATCCCTGGTTTTGCATGGCAGCTTTCTCTTCCGGCGTAAGCGGCCTGCCGTCCCGGTGGATTGCATCCAGGTAACTTTGCGGTATCGGGCGCAGGTAATGCTTGTTTTCCAGGGGCCGGGCTTCATCGTTAAATAGCATCGCACGCTTCACCAGCGTTTTCGTACGCGCCAGATCTTCCCATCGCATAAGCTCACCCATGAGCTCGCGGGACCGTTCGTTCAAGATGAAATGAAGGAACTTATCCGCTTCCGACGCCGCACCCAATTCGTCGTAGAAATCCCCCGTTGAATTGAAAATATCGGCAACACCGGTTAAGCGCAGTTGGTCGAGTGTCGACACGTCCGTTTCGGGGATGTTATTGGACTCGAAATACGTATTTCTATCGGAATAGGCAACGAACGCGGCTGTATTGGCGGCTGTGTTATTTTTGTATGCAACCCCGCCATCCGAGTGGAAGGAGCGATCTTCACCGGCTTTGTACGCTGCACGCTCACGGAGCCTGTTGATGTATGGCAGCGCCTGGTCATAGCGGCCAAGCCTGCCCAACGCCTCGGCAGCGATGAGATAGGTTTCGGCTACACGTGCCAATATGCCATCCCGCTGTCCGAATTGAGACGCCACACTGATGCGCGAGCCGTCGGCAAATTTGGATAGGGCCACAAAGCGGCTTGCCTCATAGTTACCATGGCCGCCGTGTAAGTTTTCTGCTTCGCCGGCAAAATAGCGGACAAACATATGCGGAGCCCGCCTGTCAATGTTGGTAGGTAGATCCGGATCCGCTTTCAGGGGGTCGGGACTGGTATAGCGGGTGTCTCCGGCATCGTTTACGATGTAGCGGATCGATTCCTCGCCCCCGCTGAATTTCGGTTGTCCAACCAAATCGGGACTCGGCGCAAATCCCGCTGACCATCCCGGCGCATTATCTGGTCTGTTGCATAGATAGTGGGTCTTGAAACTTTTCCAGAACCGGGAGTCGTTTACGCGGTCGAATACATCCAATGCATAATCGGTTGATCGCATACGCTGGAATTCCCTTCCGCCGGGTATATCACGTTGCATACCGGTTAGGTTTTGATACACCGACGGGTAGTATAAATGAATCTGGTTGCCGTACCGTCCCTGTGTAGCTACATTATCCGAAAATTGGGCTGCGAGGATCACTTCGGATAGGTTTTCGTTTGGTCCGTCTACCTCGGTGAAATTCCACAAATCCCGGAAGTCTTCCGCCAGGTTATGATATCCGCTGTTGATGACCAGGTCTGCATAGTTTACAGCCTGCTCCAAATCGGATTCGCGCGTCGCACTATTCCAACTGCTATACAGTTCACTGGCCCGGAATAAGTATACTTTAGCCAGGAAATGGGCAGCAGCCCACTTAGTGATCCGGCCGGGTTGCGCCGGGGTGGGAGGGAGCAGGTCGTACGCCATGGAGAAATCGGAGATAATCTGCTCATAAACCTCCTGTTCGGTATTGCGAGTGAACTCCAATTCGATCAACGTGGAAGGCGTTAATTTCAAGGGTACACCGCCGTATTGCTTCACCAGCTTGAAATAGTCGAATGCACGCATGAAGTGCCCTTCACCGATACGGACATCCTTTTCAGGGGCATCGCCGTAGTACAGCGGAATATTTGTGATGACAATGTTGGCTGTGTTTATATTCCCATACATATTGTTCCAGATCGTGGCCACATCACCGGTCATCGAATTCAGCCCCGCATCGTACGAATTCCAAACCTGCTGGCCGCGGTCGCCGCCCACGCTGAATTCATCGACCCCATAATTGGTCGTGGTATATGCCCATTCGTAATTGAAGTGAAACTTCAGGCTTTGATACATCCCTGTTACCAGCCCGTCCAATCCTTCTTTGGTCTCAAAATCCTGGGTGCTTCTGGCCGTAATCAGGTCTTCGTGCAAAAAATTTTTGCAGGAAGGGGTCATTGCGGCGCACCCCAGAAGTGCCATATATGTGATGATACGCGTTATCTTTTTCATGATTTTGTCGTTTAAAGTTTTCGTCGGGTGTTTAGAAGCCTACATTGAGACCGAATACAATACCTCTGTTAAATGTAGAGCCGCCCAAATCCGGGTCTATCCAGTCGACGTTTGCATATAAAAGTCCCGGATTCATTGCCTGAGCGTATATTTTGAGGGTGTTGAGCCGGAGCCTGTTGCTGATTGTTGCAGGTAAGGTGTAACCCAATGAAACGTTCCTTAGCTTGATAAACGATCCGTCTTGATAGTTCATGGATGTCCGATAGGGATCTCCCCCTGCATTGCCATAGTTCGGCGCCGGATATTCGTTGGTCGGATTATCGGGCCTCCAGTAATCGAGACGCCGTTGCGCAAAGCGGCCCTGCAGGTACTCACCTCCGCCCAGCGTAGTAAAGCCGAAACGGCCAAATATGAAAAATGTCAGGTCCCAGTTCTTATAGCTTAATGAGTTGTTAAATCCCGCCGTCCATCGTGGGGCCGAATGCCCAACGATCTGCCGATCGTGGTTGGCATCGATGCGGTAGTCACCGTCCAGGTCGGCAACCCGTACATCTCCCGGTCGGAAGGCATGGCCATTTGTATTGAATTTTTCGATTTCGGCGAGATCTTCTGCCGTATTCTGCCAGATCCCTTCCTTCACAAAATCATAATACACGGATAGCCGATCGTCGATGAACCACAAGTTGTTGACGTCATCCAGCTTTCCGTTGGAAAGTTCGACAATCCGATCCCGGCTTGCCGTGAAATTCAGGTTCGAAGTCCACCGGAAATCCCGCTTTTCGATGTTGACGGTGTTTAATGTCAGATCCACGCCTTTATTAGCCGTTGCGCCAACATTGGCCCAGGTGCTTGTATAGCCGGTTAGCGAAGGGATGGACATCTGTAACAGCAGATCGGAGGTTCGCGACAAATAGAAATCCAACGCCCCATTGATCCGGCTGCGGAAGAAGCCGAAATCCAGTCCAAAGTTCCATTGTGTGGTACGTTCCCAGCCCAGGTCGAGGTTGGCCATGGGTGCCGGATTGGCTAAGGAAGCATCCGAAGATACATAACCGGGTTCAACCAGACTTCCCCATGTGTAGTACAAGGTCTGCACACCCCCTTTCGTAAAGTAGGGGTCTATGGCTGCATTGCCCGTGCTGCCAAATCCGATGCGCCATTTGAATTGGTTTATCCAATCCACCGATTCCATAAATGATTCCTGGTCCATGCGCCAGGCGACAGCCGCTGAAGGGAATAAGTCCCATTTATTGCCTTCGGCAAGCTGGGATGCTCCGTCCCAGCGTATGGAGGCGGTCAGCAGATACCGGTCGTTGAAACCATAGTTGGCCCTGGCCATGTACGACAACAATTGCGATTCGGTGAGGTGGCTGCCAAACCCGTCCAGTTCACTGACCGAATTCAGCTGGTACCACCGCTGGCTGTTCCAAGGCAGATCCGTGGCGGTCATGGTAGAGGTTTCCGTACGGTTTGCCGTAGCACTCTGCAACAATGTGATGCCTACGTTGTGCTTATCGGCAAAGACCCGGTCAAAATATAGCAGGTTATCGAGTGTCCAGGAAAACCGCATTGTGTTGTTCAGCTGCGCATAATTGGTCGATCCGGGCTCGCCAGCACCGCGCTCTGCCGCATGTTCGTCCATCCAGCGGCCATTCCGCCACTGGTAAAAGTCAGGACCGAAATTCATGCGGTATTTCAACCCTTCCAACAGGTTTACTTCGGCATACACGTTGCCAAGCGTACGCAGTATCCGCCGTTCATTGATGGTGTACTTGTCATCGCCAATAGGGTTTCTGATGTTCACATCGCCACCCGGCAGGTTGATTCTGTTCCCGTTGTCGTCGAAGGGCACCGCGTAGGGCAGCATGCCCTGTGCAGCGAAGTACAGATTGGCTGCCCCCGTTGATCCACTTCCCTGATAGCCGTAGTTCTGGTCGCCATGTGTAGCTGCCAGGCTACCGCCGAATTTAAACCAGCTCACGGGAGTTAAGTCGACCGTGAATTTCCCCGTATAACGTTGGTAGTCTTGACCGAGTACGGTGCCGCCCTGATTGAGGTAACCAAACGAACCGTATGCCTGCATCTTATCCGTCCCACCGCTCGCATTGAGCGAGTGATCGTGGGTAACTCCGGTTTTTAAGACCATATCCGTCCAATTAGTGGTCGGCACCAAGCTGCCATCCCAGGTCCCGTTTTGCCATCCCTTGGCTACATTTGCCCATCCGTAGCTATCGCTACCGAAGATTCGCTCATCTTGTTGCTGGGTTGGAATCTCCGGGTACCGGTTGGCGTTTGTTTCGGGGAGCCTGCGATACGCGTCGCGCCTGAACTCGATGTATTCCGCGGCATTCATCATTTCCATGCGATCTTGCATGTTTTCGATGGTGGTCACGGCCAGGTAATTCAGCGAAAGCCGACCTTCCTTGCCGCGCTTTGTCGTTACCATGATCACACCATTCGCGCCTCGCGAACCATAAATGGCAGTTGCCGATGCGTCTTTCAACACATCTATTGATTCAATGTCCGAAGGATTGAGTGCTTCAATGCCACCTGCAGCCAATGGAATTCCGTCAACTACGTAAAGCGGGGAATTGCTGGCACTCAATGAGCGGGCACCGCGGATGAGTATACTTCCCATTTCGCCGGGCCGTTCATTCGAGGTGATGTCTACTCCTGAAACCATCCCCTGCATTGCCTGCAAGGCATTGGCTACGGGCATTCTTCGTACCTGTTCGGCACCAATACTGGCAACGGCGCCCGTTAAATCCGACTTTTTAACGGTATTATACCCAACGACAACCACCTCTTCGAGTTCGCTGCTGGTTTCGGAAAGCGTTACATTCAAAGTCGAGCCCGACGTAACCAGCTCGCGATCGGTATAGCCGATCAGCCGGAATATCAGCGTTGTGCCCGGGGGCACCGCCATCTGATAATCGCCCTGACTGTCCGTTTGCGTCGTAGCCTGTTCGCCTTTTATGGATACCGAAACACCGGGGAGTGGTTCACCCGTACCTTCGCTGGTCACCTTGCCGGAAACGGTAATCGGTTGCGCATATCCCGCAACGACCGTAAACAAGATCGCGATTAATACAATGAGCGTGTTTCGCCAATCCAGGTAAAATGTAATTTTTACATTCATCATAATAGGATTTAAATAGTTTGAAAATTGGATAGGGCTTACGGTAAGCCAACAAAAAATATAATACAAAACTAGGGTGAAGCGGATGTGGAAATCAGTAAAATTGGTGCAAATTACCGGCGAAATTGGTTCATTGGTAATTCACAACGGCTTTGTCAACGTTTCAGCTGATAAACTTCCACACCGGCAAGCAGAAAGCATCCCAATCCATAATCCTCAAAATCCGGCATGCTCGTATGCGTTACAGGTTGCCCATCTTTTGGCTCTTTACCCGTGCCTTGCACGTATCCCAAAAAGCCATTTTTGTGCAATGCCTCTGTGGTAAGCGCATGCCACGCTTTGTTGATTACAGGCAGGTAGACGGCGGCGTCAACAAGGCCCCGGTTTATTGCCCAAGCCATACCATATACAAAGAGTGCCGTGCCCGTCGTTTCCTTCCCACCGAAATGCTCCGGATCGTGCAGACTAACGTTCCAGAAACCGTCGGCCCGTTGTAGGGGCGCTAGAGCGGCCAGCATATTTAGCAAATCCTGCTTATACTCATTATAGTGCGGATCCGTATCGGGTAGTTCGTTCAGCACACGCACCAGGGCTGACACAACCCAGCCGTTCCCCCTGGACCAATAGCAATCCTCGCCATTCGGTTCAGTGTATGGGTGTACAAAATCCTTATCTCGCCACCACAGGTTGTCTTCCGCGTTATACAGCCCGTGGCCGCCCTCCTGGTACTTCGTATGATGATACATTGCATACATTTTTTCGAAGTAACGGCTGTCGCTATAGGTTACGCCCAATTTGACCATCACGGGCATAGCCATCTGCAAGGCATCAATCCACGTCCAGTCATTTGCGCGATCCGTTTCGAGCATGGCATCGATGTTTGCTTTGATGCCGGCAATCTGTATGGGCTGTTTGCTTATGCGATACAGGTCGATGTAGGTCTGGCCGCAGCATTGGTTGTCTGCGTTGCGGGTAAAACGCTCCCGGGCGGGCAGCCACTGATGTTTCTCGCCCCACTGATGTGCGTAGTCAATGTACCGTTGGCTTCGGTCAATTTCATAGAGTGCCATCAATCCTTCGTAATACACGGCCCGTGTCCAGATATTTGCCGGGCGCTCGCGGTTTGTGACAATGGTTTTTCCGGCATCGGGCCACTTCTCCATAAAATAGTGATTGGCCAGCCGGAGCTGCTGTAGCATCTGTTGCTTTTCCGGTAGTTGCTGGGCTTTTCCACTGAAGCAAATGGCCATTAATAGGCTTACTGCGAAGGTTAGTTTTTTGAAGACGATCATAATTATAAGACGATGGTGCAAGATGTTGCAAAAATACCGAAGCGGATCCGACAACGACCCAGTGAAAATGGATCGATTTCCCGGTAAAAATGTTTCAAATCTGCTTCTTTATCCTGCTTTAGCCGTCGTCGCACGATCGGAGGTATCACCCGCTTTTTAAACGCGGTTGCCCTGTCAGAGGAGTTTATCTTTTAGCTGTCTAGGGTTAAGATTAATCGTTAGACAACGGATGTATCCAGTTTGACAAGAGACTACCCAACCAGCCCTGCCCGTTTCAGCAAGGCTTCCGGCTCGGGCTTCCGGCCGCGGAATTGGATGTACAGCTCCATCGGATCCACGGTGCCACCACTGCTGAGAAGGCGTTTGAATTTAGCTGCGGTCTCCGCATTGAAGATGCCGGTTTCTTTGAAATACGAAAATGCATCAGCATCCAGCACTTCGGCCCATTTGTAGGAGTAATACCCTGCGGAGTACCCCCCGGCAAAGATATGGGAGAACGAGGCGCTTTGTGCGGTACCGGGTACATCGGGATAGAGCTGCGTATCGCGGGTCATATTCTTTTCAAAATGTTCAACCGAGGTTTCGTCATCAAATTTACCGGTATGATATGCGATATCCAGCAGCCCGAAGCCCAGCTGGCGAAGGGTTTGGTAACCTTCCATGAAGTTAGCTGCAGCAACAATTTTATCTATTTCGGTTTCGGGAAGAGATTCATCTGTTTGGTAATGCCGGGCAAAGGAACGCAGGAATTCGCTTTCATAACAATAGTTTTCCATAAACTGGGAGGGGAGCTCCACAAAGTCCCAATACACGTTGGTACCGGAAAGGCTTTCGAAAGTTGTATCTGCCAGCATGCCATGCAAGGCATGTCCAAACTCGTGAAAAAGGGTGGTCACTTCATTGAAGGTGAGCAAAGAGGGAGTATCACCCACGGGCCGGGCGAAATTGCAAACGATGGAAATGTGCGGGCGTACCTGTTCGCCGTCTTCTTCCTTCCACTGTCCACGGTAGGTCGTCATCCATGCACCTGCCCGTTTGCCTTCCCGGGGGTGCCAGTCGGTATATAGCAACGCCTTGTGACGACCGTTTTCCAATACGTCGTATACATCGACCTCAGGGTGGTATTTAGGGATATCCGCGCGGAGTTTGAAGACTAAGCCGTAAAGACGATTGGCGGCATCGAAGGCCGCATTCAATACGCGCTGCAAAGGAAAATAAGGCTTGAGCTTTTCATCGGACAAATTGAACTTGGCTTCTCTCAATTTTTCCGCGTAATAAGCATGGTCATAAGGCATCATCTTGTCAATGCCATCTTCATGCGCCAATGTTTTCAGCTGATCAATTTCCTGCTGTGCATGGGGTTTAGCTTTTACCAGCAGATCGTTCAGGAAATCAAGTACGATGGCGGGAGAGGAGGCCATGCGCTCCTGCAACACGAAGTCGGCGTGGGTGCCGAAACCCAATAATTTGGCCCGTTCGCTGCGCAGCGAGACGATATCACGCACGATGCCCTCGTTGTTGTATTCGTTGGATTTTAGTGCGCGAGTAGATGAAGCGAGGTACAACTCCCGGCGCAGGTCGCGGTTGGCTGCATATTTCATAAACGGCACGAAACTCGGGAAATGCAGCGTAAACACCCACCCATCCAGTTGACGCTTGTCCGCTTCGGCCTTGGCGGCAGCTAAAATAGAGTCTGGCAAGCCGGTCAACTGTTCGCTATCGGTTATATGCAGGCGGTATGCATTGGTCTCCTGCAACACGTTCTGCGAGAACTTCATGGTAAGGGTGGCCAGTTGTTTGTCAATCTCACGCAGCTTTTCCTTATTCTCGGCAGATAGAAGCGCTCCGTTGCGTGCAAACCCTTTGTAGGTCTTGTCCAAAAGGCGGATTTCTTCGTCGGTCAGCGTCGACTCATCGGCTTCATCATGCACCTGTTTCACCCGTTGGAAAAGCTCTTCATTCAGCATAATGTCGTTGCCATATTCGGCTAATATCGGTGAAAGTTCCTGGGCTAGTTGTTGGATTTCATCGTTGGTTTCGGCCGAGTCGAGGTTGAAGAACGTCGCAGAGGCTATGTTAAGTTTTTTCCCGGCGTGTTCCATGGCAGCGATGGTATTGGCGAAATCTGCCGGAGCCGGATTGGTGACGATGGTGTCAATTTCTGCTTTGGCTTCGGTGATCAATTGCAAAATAGCCGGCTTGAAATGCGCGGCCGTAATGCGATCAAAGGGTACGCTATCGAAGGGAGTGCCAAAAGGCCTCAATAATGGATTGTTCATGGGTCAAAAAATATGCTTGCCAAACATAGGTAAACTCACCTGCAAAAGCAAACATCCGGGGAGGAGCTTTTCCCGGCTAACGGTGTTTATCTACCGGCTTTCGAGGATGGGCGGGAATATTATTCGGCATTACAATCACCGTGCGAAGTCATTGTTACGGAAGACCGCGACGATTTTTACTTTGCTGCTGTTCCCGAGGTTAATTGCGCTGATTTTTTACAAACGTATGTTTTAAAGCATTGAACGTTGCTTACCGAACCGGTAGGTAAGCCCGAGTTCATGTGAACTGTTATTCATGCTGCGATTGAGGGGCTCATTCTTCGGGTTGAATTGGTACGTGTAGCCGAGTCCGAATCCGCCGAAGTTAAATTGCGCCATTCCTGCCAATTCACCATAGCTCCGTATGTTCATACCCATACCGAAAGCGCGTTTGATGAAGAACATTGCGGAAGCATCAACCTGCGGACGGAGGCTTTCGGAGTAGGTAACCAGCAGCGATGGCCGGAAATGGAAATCCATACCGAGGGCGAAAAGCGCACCGGCATGGAGGTGGTAAATGTTCCGGAAATTATAACGTGCGTCGCCGGTAACGCCAAGATTACCCAACATCAGCCGGGGGAGCGACAGCCCCACGTAGTAGCGTTCCGGACGGTAGAGGAGTAGTCCGAAACCGACAAGTGCATCTGTCTCGCGGACGTCTTCGCGCACAGTGGGATCAAGGGGATCGAGGCTCGAATAGTTGCCGTTCATGTAGCTTACTCCTGCGTTTAAGGAAAGAGCAAGGTATTCAGATGCTGAGATCCGCACGCTTTTGGCAAAAAATGCAGCGGCTTCCGTGAGTTTTTCGATCGCCAGGCTTTCCTGACGGATGTTGATACCTGCTGTCGCGCCGGCGGCCTGCAAGCCGAAGTGCATACTACCCCAGAAGACCGTAGGTGCACCGTCCAAACCCACCCATTGACGTCGGCCGATCACAGCGATGGCACCCGCTTGTTGTAATAACGACGCCGCGGGGTTGATGGCTGTCTGGATTTGCCCGTGTTGGGTATACGTGAGTGGCTGTTGGGCGTGAGTTGTGATAACCGTAATCAGCAATGTAATTATCAGTAGCTGTTTCATCGTTGTCTGTTTTATCGGCAAGCTGTCCTAATTAATAGCGAAGTACAAACCATCCTTTTTCATATTTCCAAATTCCGTTTACCCGTATCTCAGCCACGTAGAAATACGTGCCGGCGGGCAGGGGCAGCTGAGCGGTGCTGATGCCGCGGAACGCTACGGACCCATTGTTGTAGCCTTTGGCTTCATATAGGATGGTTCCATTGCGGTTGAAAACGGTTACCTTATTTTCAGGATAGTCTTTGATGCCTTCAATGACCAGGTATTCATTGATACCGTCACTATTGGGTGATACCACTTTGCTTACCCGCATCGGAAGCTCCGCGTCGGGATCAATTACACGTACCGTGGCAATTACGGTGTCCGCAGCTTCGTGATTTTCGTCGCCCAACTGTGTAGCGGTAATCTGTACGGTGCCGAGGCGATGGATGTTCAACGTTGTTCCCGTCAATGTGGCCACTTGGGGATCGTCGAGAGTAAGCGTAACCGGTAATCCACTCGAGGCCACTGCGTGCACGGCTACCGTTTCCGTGCTACGATCCACCGTAAGCGGTGTATTCAGCGTAATTTGCTGTGGAGCTTTATGTATAATGAGGGTTTGGTGTACCACAGGCGTATTCGCGTAGTTTTTGTTTTGTGGAACGGTTGCGCTGATCGTTGCTATCCCTGCGCCGATAAGTCGAATACGGCCGTCTATCATAGTGGCAACTGTCGGTTGATCACTGGCATAACTGATGGGTTCCCCACTGCTGGCTATCGCACCCGGAAGGAAATTGTCGTCGCCAAACATTTTCTCCGGCAATGCCGGGAAGTTGATCGTGCGGGTAGCCGGACGGACCGTTACCGGGGTGCTTATGATGATATCCCCGTAGTTATCCTGACGGATGGTTACGGTAACGGTGTACTCACCCACATCGGTCACTTCGTTGCCGGAGCGTATATTTCCATCGCTATCCGTAACGGTGTAGGATACCTCACTTCCTACCGAGATAGGGCCTGCGATAATTTCATGTGGCTCACCGTCGTAGCCGATGGGATCGCTAGCGGGGAAAGTAACCGGCGTACCATCCCATATTGCCTCTTGGATACGGAGGATCACTTCTGTGGATACCGCCTGATAGTTGTCGGTCTCAGGTGCCGAAACCGTAATGGTGTATTCACCCGTTTCGATGTACCCTTGCTGCGGGCTATAAGCCAATGTGGTTTCGTCATGATTCAAGGTCGCTTCAGTATGTTTGATTGTACCGTCATAGTAGCGGGTTTGTACCTCGGTTGCTGTGATGAGGGCTTCGGCCTTATGTACGGAGAGGATCACCTCTGCCGTGACCGTATGGTAGTTTATATCATCACGAGGGATAAAGGTTGCTTTCAGGGTATGTTCACCTGCATCGAGCACCGTTTTCGCAACCGGGGTGTACACAAACGTACCGGCAACATCAGCCTGAGCGTTCAACCGGTCGCCGCCAAGTTCTGCGCCGTAGGTGATAGCCTCCGGATTGCTCCAGGTGATGACAGGCGTGGATTTGATAATGACTACCGGGGTGGTTGCGACGATATCTTCGTAGTTATCCTGCCGGATGGTTACGGTAACGGTGTACTCACCCGCATCGGTCACTTCGTTGCCGGGGTGTTTATTTCCATCGCTATCCGTAACGGTGTAGGATACCTCGCTTCCTGCTGGAATGGGCCCTGCGGTAATTTCGTGCGGCTCACCGTCGTACCCGATGGGATCGCTATCGGGGAAAGTGACCGGTGTGCCTGTCCAATCTGCCTTGGTGATTACCACGGCTACCTGCCCGCTAGCTGCCTCATAATTGGCTGTTTCAGCCGCTGTGATGGTGATAAGATACCTGCCCACATCGGTGTATCCCGCCTGCGGATCAAAACCCAGGGCCGTTTCCGTATGGTTCAGGCTGGCCGCTGTCGTTTTAACCGTACCGTTGTAGGTGTAAGTCTGCACCGCATCCGCTGTGATCACCGCTTGGGCTTTATTCACCGTCAGCATCACTTCTGCGGTTGCGGTGGTATAGTTAGCATCATCATCCGGGGCAAAGGTGACCTCCAGTGTATGGTTGCCTGCTGGTAATGCCGCATCCCATGCCGGGTCATATGTAAATGTACCGGCAACGTCGGCCGTCGCGTTCAACTGGTCACTATCCAGTAGCGTTTCATAAGTAATGGGCACTGGAGTTGCCCACGAGATCACCGGCACCCCCTTTTCGACCATCACATCTACAGTAGCACGTAAAGCCAGTGGGTTGCCATATCCTTCGTCCGCATCGTCCGCTATCGTTATTTCAAATGAATACGTGCCTGCTGCATGGCCATCAAAATTCGCTCCCGCAGGAGCTACCAGTGTCCACTGCGTCGGGTCCTTCGGCAGTGCAATCTCTACGGTCGTTCCGTCGTCGAGCGTTGCCTCGACGCTGAATAGGTCAGGCATCGGAATATTAGCGAGTTCAGTACCATACGGTACCGTAATAACTGCAAGGGCACCCAATGCCACAATGTCGGCATACGGACTTTCAAATGCACCGATATCGATGGTGCTGGCGATCAATCGTGGACTACCTACTAAATCGACATCCGCAGCCAAATCTCCTGGATAAGCATCATTATTACCCGTATTGATGGCTGGGCTGCCAATCTGCAGTGTAAAATTCCCATTATCCGGATCTGCGAAAAGTGGGTCAATCGCACCGTCGAGGTTGCCGTTACTGCCGCCATCCAGTCCCTGAACCAGGCTATGGCTCACGGTGAGCGCTGGAGAACCGCTGATGCCGCCGCTGTTTCCATAGATGATGCTGTTGGCGATGTCAACGGTACCTTCGTAATTACTTATCACGCCGCCATTACCATCTTCGGTATTTGCCGTGATCGTGACATTGTTCAGGGTGGCTGACGACCTAAAGTTATAGATGCCGCTGCCTTCGTGGTTAACTACGGTGTTGCCATTGATCAGGACATTGGTCAGCAGCGGGTGGGAATTATCCAAATTCGCCATTCCACCGCCGTGACTCAGGGATGCTGTGTTTCCACGGATAATCGAATTCGTTAATACTGGACTCCCATTTAAATTAAACCAGCCCGCCCCATTTCCCGAACCCGTTACCCCAATGGTATTGTTGGCAATCAGTAGGTTATTGGCCCGTGGACTGCCTCCGGCATTGTACCAACCACCACCGTTTACCTTAAAAACGGGCTGTCCATACACAGCAATATCGCCACCTGAATTGCCATAACCGCCTGTTACGGTAAAACCATCCATCAGAAAATGTTCATCAATCTGGTTGCCTACCGTGATGACCACATGGTAGGTATTATCGGTCTCCATAGCAGGGTCGCCGATATTTCCACTGAGAATGGTACCGTCCGTCGCGTCCGTACCTTCATCCGTGGGCAGTATGCGTGCATCCTCCAGCTTCAGGATTCCAGCTGTGGGGTCGAACCCACCGTATAGCCGGGTGTTTGGCGCCATAACAAAAGCGTTATCCCGTTGGCCGTCAGACAAAAATTGCCCGTCCCCCGCATGGTACAGCGGCAGATAGGTGCCCTTCGCCACGTAGATTTTCAAAGGATTGCTTTGGTTCCAGATTGTCGAACTCGGATCAAATTGCGCGATGACGCGTGCCCACAATAGCGCATCAGCCAGCTCAGGAACAGCCTGTTCCCAGCTGCTTCCATCACCTTGGTAACTGGGCACGGTTTGATTCGCATGTTTATCGATATACACGATGTGATTGACATCGGGTGTTATTGCTTTCCAATACGGCGTTTCGAATGCGCCCATATCGATGGTATTTCGTCTTAAACGAGGTAACCCAGACACGTCACTGCAATCTTCCAGCGGACCGACCAAGTCGATATAAGCCTGGTTACTCCCCGCATTGATCGTACGGCTCGTCGGGTAGGCAAACACCTCAAAACTTGCCGATGAGGGTTCCAGCAATGGGAAATTTTCATGGGTAATGTTGCCGTTGTCGGTATTCATCCGACCTTCCACCAAGCTGTATTGGATATCTGTGTCGTCGGTAATTCCGAAAACCCCATTCCCGTATATAATAGAATTCCGGATTACCGGATTGCCCGCCTCCAGGTAAAAATCCTCACTGTCTTCGGTAAAGGCCAAAATCGAAACATTGACCAGTACGGGGGCACTGGTCGACGATGCATTGTAAAATCCGGCACCTTTTTCCGCACTGCCATAATTAATCACCACATCGTGAAACAATGGAGAACCTGCGTTATACACATTTCCTCCCAACGAGGTCGCGGCATTCTCTGCGATGTAGAGGTGGGTAAACGTTGCGTCTCCATAATTCAATATCCCTCCTCCGATGGGAGCTTCACCTCCCTTAACCAAGAATCCATCCAGCTTTGCCTCGCGGGAAAGTGTAAGCCCTTCGGGGTTGTGTACGACCGACGCGCCCCGGCCTTGCAGGGTCGATAGATAGTCGCCGATCACACGTTGGCTTACCGATGTCTCGTTGCCTTTGAACCCCCCGTAAATTGCTACGTGGTCTACCATTTCAAAGGAGGTACCCACAGGCGGCATGTATATGCCAGCCGCCACCCAGATTTGCAGTGGATTTGTTTCCGTCCAATTGGTCGCATTCGCTTTCGCCCATGTCAATGCATCGGCCAATTCGGGCACAGCATGTTGCCAGCTGCTACCATCCCCTTTATAGCCCGGCACGGTCTGGTCCACGTCTTTGGAAACATAGGCAATGTTTCCCGCTCCTGGCGCAATGGCCAACTTAAATTCATACGCCCCCATATCGATGGTGCTTTTTGTCAACCGGGGGTTACCCGTCAAATCATCATCAGCAGCCAAATCACCCGAGTATAGGGCATTGTTTCCGGCATCGATAGCCGGGCTACCGGGTTGCAGGCGGTAGTCTCCATGCGTAAACGGAGCTTCGATAGCCTCTGGGGCACCAATAAACCGCGGATCCACCCCCACAATATTGGTGGCATCACCTGCCTCCTCTTGTAGGATGCTGTGACTTACAGCTGGAAGTAGAAACGGGTTAAAAATCGTGCTGTTATTTCCCCAAATAACGCTGTTTCGAATGATGGTAGGCGGAGGAATAAAAAGCCCGGTGCAATACATAGCACTGCCCTGAATGGCGGTATTGCCGCTGACGGTAACGTTGGTCAATATCGATGAAGCATCGTCGTTATACATACCACCGCCGTATCTATTCGCTTTGTTCCCACTGATGAGCACATTGGCCAGCGCAAGCGAAGCGTCCGCATTTCGTAGACCGCCACCATCATTCGCTATATTCCCGCTGAAGGCCACATTGGTGAATGCGGATGAACCACCTTCAATGCTTGCTCCGCCGCCCAGGAAAGCGCTATTGTCACTGATTGTCACGTTTCTTAGGATGACATCGGAACTATTTCCCGCATGCAGGCCGCCACCACTTAACCCGGCCTCGTTGCCGCGTATGACAGAATGCGTTATGGTTACTCGGGCATGTAGGTTATTGTACCATCCTCCGCCATTTCCAGATCCGTAAACTACGTTTCCCGTCACCAGCAGGTGGCTGACTGTCGGAGAGGCTGCGACATTATGCCACCCGGCACCTTCCGACTGGTGAGAGGTTTGACCGTTTACGGTAATTGTTGTTGGGCCATTCCCATATCCACCTGTTATGGTGAAGCCGTCCATGAAGAAATCGCTGGTTACGGACGCCCCTGCGGTAATCACTACGTGGTATGCATTGTCGGTATGCGTGTCCGGATCGCCGAGGTTTCCATTGAGCACACTGGGGTGTGCTTCCCAGTCGCGGTCGGCCATACCGGGGTTGCCCATGGCGGGGAAGCCCCCGTATATCGTCAGGTCTTTGGTAAACGTGAAGGCGTTGTTTCGATCGTTAAGTACCACAACGCCCAAGTTATTCGCCGGCCGCGTAGGGAGGTAAGTGCCCTCGGCCACCCAGATCTCATCGCCCACGGCAGATGCGTTGATCACAGCCTGCAGGTCGCCCGCAGCGGTAGTCCACGATAGGCCGTCGCCGATGCCATTTTCGCGTACGTAACGGATGGTCTGCGCCTCAGAGTGGATGCAAAAAGAACAAAGGACAAGCAAAAGGGCTGCGAATTGCCCAAAGGCTTTCTTGGTAGATCGTACTATCATGGGTAGTGTAGTATTGTTTTTATCCGACAGCTAATATCGGTAGATGACTTAGCCGCGACCAAAAAATGGGCGTGGACAAAAACGTGGACAACGAAAGAAAACTGCCGTCAAGCTACGCTTAAATCGATTTTCTTTCGCAGGCGGTAGCGTGCTTTCCGGACGGATTCGGGTGATATTCCGAGCATCCAGGCCATGTGGCTAGTAGAGACATTCATTTTCTCCAGGGCGTAGATGCGTTCTTCGGCACTGGTTAGATCTCTGTGCTTCAGTTTGAGTTGATCGAGTTCGCCGCCGAACGCCCGGTTAAACCGCTGGCGGAAGTTGTTCCAATCGTCGGGCGTAAGCAGTTTCGTTTCCGCCAGGCGATTGGTCAGTTCGTCCAGTTGCGGCGATTGATTCATCGTATGGTTACGTAGTTGTTCAACCTGTTTTCTGAAAGTTTTTACCAACTCATTTTTTTCCTGCAGGCGATGCATATATTCTTTTAATTCGAGCGTTGCCTGTGCCAATTGAGCTTCTACCTTTTCCTGTGCAGCCTGCTGTATGATTCGTTCTTTTTCAACATGCAGTCTCTCTTTGGAGCGGCGCAAACGCAGTAGGTAATAGAGCATTGCCATGATAAACAACAATAAAACAACGATGCCGATCACTCCTAGAAGGCGGAAGCGGATTCGTTCTTTATCAGCCTGCTGGATGGCGAGGTCGGCCACGTGCTGTTGTATCTTGAGACGATCTTCGGCCACCTGTGCAGTCATCTTGTTATATGTAAGATTGGTCTCATTGGTGAGTTTGGTGAGGCTATCGAGGTAACGATAAGCCACGAGGGTATTCCCTTTCGTTTTGTAATAATCATGCAGCACGCCGTAATAGGTGATGTAAAACTCTTCGTCGCGTTGTTGCCCCCACATGGGGTTTCCGCTTTTCACCAACCGATTCAATCGTTCACTTTCACCCAAGTAGTACATCACACTATCTTGCCTGTCCAGCTTTTGCAACGTTGAAGCTACGTTGATCGCGGCATTTCGGGCAACGATCGGATCGTATTCACGATTCCGGTTATACAGGTAATCCTGCATTTGTAGTGGCAGTGCATCCTCGTAACGTCCCTGTTTCAGGTAAACCCGCCCCAGGTTGCCCGCGGAGATGGTTATCCATGTCTCGTTGTGCAGCGAGTTGGCCACCTCTTGAGTATGTTTGAAATACCGGATGGCGCTATCGAGCTCGTTGAGGTGCAGATAGGCCATCGCCAATGTATTGTAGCGCTGCACAACCAGGTTGGTATTGTAGTAGGGTTGACTGATGGAGGCGCGCATCAGCTCGACCACGCGTTCGTAATCGCGGAAGTAATAGTAATTTAGGGAAATGCGATGAAGGTATTTTCCAATTTCGGGTATATGTTGTATGCCTACTTTGTCAAACAGGGCAAGCGCCCGAGCATGGTGATAAAATGCTTCTCCGTATTGTTCTTGCTCGTAAAACCGATTGCCGATGTAGAAGTGGCAAACGGCTACATAACGCTGAATACCCTTGTCTTCATAATAGTTGATGGTCGACTCGAGGATGTTCATGAATTCCTCCTGCGTGATCGGCTGATAGATACGCTTTATCCGGTGGTAGAATGCAAGGTGTTTGAGTAACGGTTGGTCGTTCCATGCCCTCGCTTTTGAGCGCATATCATCCAGAAATTCACTCAATCGCAGCAGCGGTGTTTTGCGCTCTTCGAGGCTGTCCACACAGCGGGTAATCTGGATGACGCGTTGTGGGGGCGGGAAATCTTCCAACCCATTCGTTAAACCATCTGAATCAACCGGCAGTTGCTCTGGGGCCGCAAGGATGGGTAGATAAAAGTATAAAAAAAATAGGGCGAAGGAAATTCGCTTCATTACTGGGTAGATGCTTTTACGATGTTTTTTTGTTTACAGGGGTAAATATAGTAGAATTTATTTATTTCTCCGGATTGCGCCTCTAACGGCCTCGGCATTCAACGGATCGTCGGGCCAGGCATGTTTCGGATAACGTCTTTTGAGTTCTTTGCGCACTTCGAAATAGGTGGTTTGCCAGAAGCTGTTAAGATCTTTGGTCACCTGTACGGGTTTGAACCCCGGCGAAAGAAGATGCAATACCACAGGTGTCCTGCCGTCATTGATCCGCGGGGTATCAAGGAGGCCGAACACTTCCTGCAGGCGTACAGCCAATACGGGGGAAGCGCCGGTTGATGAATAACGAAGTTTCACCGCTGAGCCACTAGGCACTTCCAAATGGGTGGGGGCCAGACGACCTAGTGCCTGTTGTTGTTCATATGACAAGCTGCGGGTAAGCATGTTGAGTAGGTCTAGTTTTTTCAATTCTTCAGCTTTACGGATCCCCTGAAGATAGGGGGTGAGCCATTGTTCCAGATGATGAAGCAGGTTCTCGGTAGATACATCCGGCCAACCTGCTTCAGGCTGCCAATGCCGAAGGCTGCTCACCCGGTTTTGCCATTGCTCCGTTGCCTCGGTAAACGTAAGCAACTGCTCGCCTTCGCTGCGGATGACGTCGCATAGCACGTCGATGACGGTTGCTTCGTCGGGCGTCGGCAGTGGCGACGATTCCAGTGTGATGCTGCCGATGCGGCGGTCATTGGAGGCGACTATGTTTCCCTTTTGGCTGTCCCAAGCAATGCGCTCCGAAGCTTGGACAAACGGCGATAGCTCGGCCGGATTGACCGCAGCGGCAAGGAATACCTTGCCCAGCCCATCGCGCGCATCCAGCAGGGCGATGGCCAGCCAGGGTTCGTGCGCAAGGTCGTCACCGGGCGGTACGATGGCCCGTTTGCCGTTGGCTAGTTGATAGGTCCCTTTGCCATCGTTTCGAGCCTTGGCGATTCGTTCGGGATAGGCGTACGCCAAGAGAAGCCCGATCGAAAAAGAGGTTGCTATCCCATTATCTTCTTTTGTACCAAGCAGCTTTCGATAAGAACGGGCTATTTTTTCGATATTTTCCAAGCGTTTGCCGGGCTTGTTTCCGGCTCGGTACCTGCGCAATGCTTCGACACGCGAGGTGATGTCGGTACCTGCTTCACGGCCCAGGGGATCGCGCTCTTCAAGGAGTGCCGCGATATCGGTTGCGAGGCTGGCCATTCCCAGCCGCTTGCCTTCCAGCAGCATGTGAGCGATGCGGGGATGGCAGGGCAGCGCATGGACGGCTTTGCCGTGCGGCGTAATCTTCCGGTTGTCAAGTGCGCCCAGTTTATTCAGCAGATCATGGGCTTGTGCTACCGCCGTAGCGGGCGGGGGTGTGAGCCAGTTTAGCTGCCTGAGGTCCTGTATGCCCCATTGGGCGGTATCAAGCAGGAGGGAGGTGAGGTCTGCTTCGCCGATTTCCGGTGTACGGTAGGCAGCTAAGCGCTGTTCGGTAGCTTTGGTCCACAGGCGGTAGCAGGTTCCCGGTCCGAGTCTGCCGGCACGGCCGGCACGCTGGTCGGCCGCATCCCGCGAGATGCGGATGGTTTTGAGACGTGATAAGCCCGACGGCGGATCGAATACCACAGTGCGCGTGTAACCGCAATCGACAACGACAGCGATACCCTCAATGGTGAGGCTTGTTTCCGCGATGGAGGTGGCCAGCACGATCTTCCGTTGGCCGTGGCGGTTGGGCTGGATGGCGGCGTGCTGTTCGGCCAATGAGAGTTGCCCATAGAGTGGATGGATGGCTGCACCCGTTGGATTGGCAAGGAGCAGCTGCTCACAGGTGCGTATTTCCGCTTCACCCGGCAAAAAGACGAGTATATCGCCCTGTTTTTCGCGAAAGGCACGGATAGCGGCACGGGCGCATTCCTGAGAAAGTTGGCGTATATCCGGTTCTTCGGTATGGATGATGTCAACCGGGTACATACGCCCCTGGCTTTCCACCACCGGGGTTTGCAGGAGGGTCGCGAGCTGATCGGTATCCAACGTGGCCGACATAATCAGTAACCTGAGATCGGGCCGTAATACCGATTGGCTTTCGCGACACAGTACCATAGACAGATCGGTGTGCAGGCGCCGCTCGTGAAACTCGTCAAAAATCACGATTCCCACATCTTCCAGTGCATTGTCGTGATGGAGCATACGGGTAAGGATACCTTCGGTAACCACTTCGATGCGCGTGCGGGCAGAAGTCTGGTTTTCAAAGCGGACGCGGTAGCCCACGGTTTCTCCGACCTTTTCGCCCAAAAGGGAGGCCATGCGGTGGGCGATACTGCTGGCCGCCAGACGACGTGGTTCGAGCATGACGATTTTCCGGCCCTGTAGCCACGGTTCGTCCAGCAATGCCAAGGGTACGATGGTGCTTTTGCCTGCGCCTGGCGGCGTACTGAGAATGAGTGTATTGTGGGTTGAAAGAAGCTGCCTTACCTGCGGGATGGATTCGGTGATCGGCAGATCGATGGTTAATGGATTAAAGCGCGCAGTCATTATTACCAAGCGGGTTTCCTTGTTCCGGGTTCAGCTCAAGAAGTTCAATGAGATTTAGGAAGTCTGCTTTGATTGATGGATATTTTTGGTGTAAGTTTTTAACGTCACGCTTAAAGCGTGGTGTTGCGATTACTTCAAAGCTCATCCAATAACTCTCTTGCCGGAATGCCCTTTAGTGTCCCTTTTGAATCTGTATAGCCTCTTGGACCCCTTCTCTAACACCTTCCAGCACATCCGCTTTATAGGAAGACAGCGTCTGAGCTTTGACAAATTTTAAGTTCCGCAGTAATTCCATCACGAAATTGGCTTTATCTTCCGTTATATCCAACAATACCTTCATGCAAACAAAAATAGTCATTTACATACATTTATGCAATTTCAAAATATCAACAACCAAAACCGTTCCGCGTTATCTGTGATCACTATATTTGCGGATGCTGGAAACCCGAGGAACCCATATTTTTATTTTCCGCGATACGGCGATGGAACAGCTTTCCGAGTCCCGTATTGTGTCTGCTGCTGAACGCGGCTTCTGGGCGGATTCCCAGGCCGTCGGATCGGTACATCCCGCCGAGTTGGAGGTAGACGCGGGGACATTTACCTGCCGCCTTCCGGACGGTGGGGAGGCAACGGTCGGCGTGATCCAGGAAAACGGACAGTTGACGGTATCCAGCGACTTGCCCGGCCCGGTGGGAATCCTCACCGTGGCTTCCGCCACTGTGTTGGTTGCGCTGCTGCGGAGGGAGGAATTGGGGGTATTTTTTCTGGCGTCGCTCCGCTCCAGAAAACTGCGGCAGGCAGCCACTGCCTATGGACTGGAGCATGAGCCCGATCTTGACCGTTACCTGATGCCTGCGGTTGCCGATGGGCGACTCATCGTCCAACCCCGTTTGGCAGGATTGCTGCCACTTACATCACCTAAGCTACGCGAACTGGGAGAGCAGGTCAGCAATCAACAACATCCGCAAGCGTTGGATGGGTCATTGGCAGAACAGGCCATTTTGGTCATCAGCCGACATAAATATTACCGCAATCCCGTAGTGGAGCTCATTGTTGCCGAACGTACCAAGTCGGGCCGCCTAAAGTCACCCTTTAACCGTATCGAACCCCTTCGGCAGCTTGCGATGGCCACCGGGGTAGACGAAGCAAAATTTTACGCGGCGATTGCCCAGCTCCAACAAGTGGAGAATGGCGACCGTATGGCCTCGGATCTGACGGCCTTGCATACCGTAATCAAAAGCGGTTCTGATTATCCGCTATATTACCACGATGAGCAGTTTGGTGAAAACTTTTCTTCCAAATCCCTGGTGCCGGCAAAAGCAGCGCTGATGCCGGACACCGTCAGCCTGTCCATCCGTGCGGAGGGTGCGTTTTATGCGATTATTGGCCGGATTACGTTGGACGGTAAACCCTATGCATTACATGAACTTCCCCTTAAACTGGGATGTTTTTTCTTACTGAAAAACAAGCTATACCTTGCAAGCAGTGCACTGTTGATTTCCATCGTAGCGTTGCTGCGCGAGCAGGGAGGTAGACTACTAATCCATGCCAGCAAATACCGCGACTTCCAGCGGCAGCTGCTGGATAAACTGTCGGAAAGCATCCGCCTAGAATATCCGGATCTCAAGTCTGGTACACCGGAGCAACTGGCTGAAACCGGATTCGCGACACCGCCCGAACGGTTAATCTACCTGTCCGATTTCGGTCCCCATGTGATGATGATTCCCGTCGTGCGCTACGGTGAGGCTGAAGTGGCTATCCGCACTGAAAAGCAAGTGAAGGCGTCGGATAGCAAGGGGAATGATTTCATGGTGCCCAGAGACGACGGTTTTGAGCAGGCATTCCTTTCTTTACTGATCAAGCAACATCCGTATTTGCTCGAACAGTTGGATAATCAATTGTATTATTTCTATCTCCATAAGAAGTACTTCCTCGATGAAGAATGGTTTCTCCCCGTATTTGACACGTGGCGTGAATCGGGAATTGAGGTGTTTGGATTCAATGAATTGATTGGCAATAAATTAAACCCTCATAAAGTAACGATCACTATCAAAGTAATCAGCGGTATCAACTGGTTCAATGCGACGCACGATGTGCGCTTTGGCAGGAAGCGTGCATCTCTGAAGAAAATCCAAGCGGCCCTGCGTAATAAGCGCAACTACGTGGAGCTCGATGACGGGACACGGGGCATCCTGCCGAAGGAGTGGATCGAAAAGTTTGCCCGGTATTTCCACGCTGGGGAAGTAGCCGATGATAACACCATCCGTTATGCCAAATCCAATTTTGAGACGGTGACAACCCTCTACGAAGCGGCGATGCTGGATGAAGCCACGTCGCAGGAAATACAACTGCTCCGCGAACGGCTTCGTCAGGTTGAATCGGTCCCCGCTGTTGCCGAGCCTTCCGGTTTGAAGACGAAACTGCGTCCGTATCAACGGCAGGGATTGGACTGGCTTAGTTTTTTGGACAGCTTCCACTTCGGCGGGATACTGGCGGATGAAATGGGTCTAGGTAAAACGGTGCAGATCATCGCATTTATGCTGTCGCAACGGGAGAAGGGACGTACTGGTGCCGACCTTGTCGTAGTACCGGCCACGCTGATCTTTAATTGGCAGCGGGAGCTGACTGTACTGGCACCTTCGTTGAAGGTATTGACGCTGTATGGCACCGGCCGTGCGAGATCGGCCGAGTTAATTGAACGGTATGACGTGGTGCTGACGTCCTACACCACGCTGTTGGCCGATATCCGCTTTCTGAAAGATTTTGTCTTCAACTACGTATACCTCGACGAATCCCAAAACATTAAAAATCCCGATTCGCAGCGCTACAAGGCTGTACGGCTGCTGCAAGCACGCAATCGGATTGCCATCAGCGGCACGCCGTTTGAAAATAGCTCGTTTGACCTGTATGGTCAGCTATCGTTTGCCTGCCCCGGTCTGTTGGGAGATAAACGGTATTTTCGCGATGTGTATGGTAAACCCATTGACCAGTTCAAGAACCAGAAACGACGCAAAGAACTCCAACAGAAAATCCAGCCGTTTATCCTGCGCCGCACTAAGCAAGAAGTAGCATCCGACTTGCCCGAAAAAGTCACTACGGTGCTGTATAGCGAGATGGGAACGCAGCAGCGGAAGATCTACGATGCTTACGAAAAGGAATTCCGTGATTTCATTTCAGCCTTGTCCGGCGATGAAGTGGATAACAGTCCGATGCATGTGCTCCGCGGTTTAACGAGGCTCCGGCAAATCTGCGATTCGCCGGCACTGTTGCCCGACGGAATGCTGAATACGGCGGTGTCGGCTAAGGTTGAACTGCTGAAAGAGCAGATAAAGGATAAAGCCCCTTACCATAAGGTGGTTATCTTTTCTCAGTTTGTATCCATGCTGCAGCTCATCGGGCAAATGCTGGATGAGATAGGGATCGGCCACGTAAGCCTTACGGGCAGCACACGTGCACGGGAACCGGTGGTCAATACTTTTCAGGAAGATCCCGAAATACGGGTTTTTCTGGTGAGCCTAAAGGCCGGGGGCACCGGGTTGAATCTTACCGCTGCCGAGGTGGTGTATCTGGTGGACCCATGGTGGAATCCAGCTGTGGAGAACCAGGCCATTGACCGCGTGCACCGTATCGGCCAAAATAAAAAAGTGGTGGCTTACCGGTTAGTAACGCCAGGTACCGTGGAGGAGAAAGTGATGCAATTGCAGGATACCAAACGTGCATTGGCTGATGGATTGGTACGTAATGGTGTGTCGTTTTTCCGGACACTGGATAGGGAAGGGTTGCTGAAGTTGCTTTAAGTTTAGGTTAAAAATGGCTTGCATCCCATGGTTCAATTCATTATCCTTGCTTTAAAATAGACTCGAAAATCATGTATTAGATTTTTTCTTACTGTATTTCAATACGTTGCATATTATTTCAAAAAAATCTAATACCATACCTTCTTTTCTGACTTATATTCTTGACTAATCGATTATGGCAGGAGATTTTCGTGAATATAGTGACTCCGATCTTTTACGAATCGTGAAGGCAGGGGATGAGCGTGCCTTCTCCGAATTCTTTGCACGGTACTGGCCTCCCATGTTTCTTCATGCCATGCGTATGTTACGTAACGAGGAAACTTGTCAGGATGTTTTGCAGGAAGCATTCCTCGCTTTTTGGCGACGAATTCCGGAACTGCCGTTAGATACACGCGTTGAGGCATATTTATACCGGATCGTCCGAAACCGCATCGTTAAAATCATTGCCGAGGAAAAACACCGGTCGGACCTGTTGGCCGACTTTGCCAAGACGATTAATCTTGCTGGAGAAGCCAGCGATTCCCATGTTAGCGAATCCGAATTGATCGCGCTGATTAACGATGAAGTGAATAAGATGCCGTCGCGCATGCAGGAAGTATTTCGCCTGAGCCGGAACGAAAACCTGAAACACCAAGAGATTGCCGAACAGCTCGGCATTTCGGGGCATACCGTTAAATCCCAACTTCATAATGCGCTCCGAAGGATAAAGATACGCATTGGACTATATCTTTTGTTGCTGTTTTTCAGCCTTATAGGATTTTTTTGAAAGAAAAACTAATACCAAGCCTTCTTTTCTGACTTATACTCTTAACTAACCAGCTATGGAAAAAGAGCAAGTAAAAGCGTTATTGGCCCGTTATGCCGACGGTAAATGCACCGCCGAAGAGGCTACACAGGTGGAAGCCTGGTACCGTCGCATTGCGAAGCAACAGGGAGATTCACTGGTCGACGCAGACTATGCCCATCTCTATGCGCAAGCCCACGAACGTCTCATCCAATCCATATCGGATTCCCAATTGCCTGATGTAGCTAAAAAGAATTGGCATTGGCCGTTCTATGCTGCTGCCGCAGTGTTGCTAGCGACGCTATCAATCGTTTACTTTTTTCTGCCTGAACCCGCTGATCCTGTGCAAACCATCACTACTTCACCTATTTTGCCGGGTGGTAATTATGCCACCTTAACTGTGGCAGGTGGCCAATCCCTGCAATTGGACAGCAACCAATCCGGCATATCCGTGGATGGTGAGCGCATTGTTTATACGGACAATCAGCCCATTGAGAAGGCAATCTTACGGATGGATAATTTCAATGATGTCAGCGTACCTTTGGAGCTTACCACGCCCAAAGGTGGTACCTACCAGGTCACGCTTGCAGATGGTACCATCGTTTGGCTCAATGCCGCGTCAACACTGAAGTACCCCTCCCGTTTTACCGACAAGGAACGCGTTGTCGAAATCTTGGGAGAAGGCTATTTCGCTGTGGCGAAGGATAGTAAAAAACCTTTCATTGTTAAGGCGGCCGGACAAGTGGTGGAGGTACTGGGTACGGAATTTAATATCTCGGCGTACGACGATGAACCAGCAGTGAAAACAACACTCGTCAACGGGTCCGTACGCGTCAAGCCGATGTCGTTTTCCCACGGCAACACGCAATTGATCCCAGGCGAACAGAGTATATTAACCAACACAGGTACCCTGACCGTAGCGAAGGTAGACACCTATGCCGAGACCGCTTGGAAAAACGGATTAATGTCTTTAACCAATGTTCCATTTGACGTATTGATGCGCCAGTTGTCGCGATGGTACAAGATCGATATCAAGTACAAAGGCAACTTGTCTCACATTCGTTTTGAAGGGGAAGTCACGAGAGACGTTACCCTGGAAGACCTGCTTGACTTTTTTAAGGATTCAGGTTTACTATTTGAAATAACCAATAACAGAACACTAATTGTGAAAGAGAAAAAATAGAAAACAGCACAACAGTCTCACAGACGTCGGCTAGCGTCATAAAAATAAGGGAAGTGGTTGCGTCACTCCCCTCAAATAGTCTGTAAATAACCGAAAGTCCGTTTTCGAGAAACGGGTTATTACTCAAACTTTATCCAAAATTATGAAAATAAAATTGCTTACTAAAACGGTAATGCGAATTATGAAACTCTGTTCATTCTTTATAATCCTTGGTTGTCTTCATCTCAGTGCGCATTCCCTTTCCCAAACCGTTACGGTGCATGCAAAAGCTCAGCCCCTGAAAGAAGTGCTTTCTACGGTGAAAGAACAAACAGGTTATGCTGCTGCATTCAAAAAAGGACTATTGGATCAGACAGCGCCTATTACGATTCAAGCTGCCGGTGTTCCATTAGTGGATTTCCTAGGGCAGCTCTTTGAATCGCTTCCGCTAACATACAAAGTTAAGGGAAAGACAATTTTTATAACTTCCAAATCGGAATTGTTGGCAAATCGCCCGATGGTAATCGCGCGGCCAGCGCAGCACACGGTGAGTGGACAGGTAACCGATACGGTGGGAAATAGCTTGTCAGGCGTTTCCGTTACCCTAAAAAGCAATCCCGCCGCGGGGACATCGACCGATGTGGATGGCCGATACGTTTTAGAAGTAGCACCTGACGCGATATTGGTTTTTTCGTATATGGGTTTCATCGCGCAGGAACTTCCGGTGAATGGAAAAACGGTTTTGGACGTCCAGTTAAAAGCAGATATTTCCGGGTTGGACGAAGTTGTCGTCGTTGGCTACGGAACGCAGAAGAAGGTGAATTTAACAGGATCGGTGGCGCAAGTCTCAAGTAAAGATCTTCAAAAAAGGAATGCCTCCAATACGTCGATTGCCTTGCAGGGACTGATCCCAGGCGTATCGGTAGCGACCACCAGCGGAAGGCCGGGATATGACGGAGCAGGTATTAGAATACGAGGAACCGGCTCGCTAAATTCGGAAAACTCCCCTTTGGTGCTCATTGATGGGGTAGAAGGCTATATGAATTTCCTTGATCCAAACAGTATTGAAAGCATAACGGTGCTAAAGGACGCAGCTTCGGCTTCTATTTATGGTTCAAGAGCTTCCAATGGCGTTATTCTGGTGACCACAAAACGGGGTGCTAATGATGCGTTGAACATTAGTTACAGTGGTTATGTCGGAACTAACGTGCCGACCAATTTTCCCGAACCCGTCAGTGCGCTGGAATATATGGAAGCGATCAACGTAGCGAGGAAAAACAACAGTCAAACCCCGCAATACAGCGATGATGTGCTGAACATATACCGTAATCAGGGTGCTGATAATTTCAACTATTACGATAGCAACTGGAAAGATCTCTTGGTAAACAATTATGCACTGACCCATAATAATTCACTCAGTTTTTCCGGCGGTTCAAAGCGCATCAAGACGTTTGCAAATGTGGGTCATTACTACCAAGATGGCAATATTCCCAATAATAAGTTCGTCCGTTCCACGCTGAAAATGAACAACGATATCACGATTACAAACTGGATCCGGGCAGGTATTGATTTAAATATCCGGCAATCCAAAGACACCCGGCCGGCTTACGACTCTCCTGAAGCAATTTTTAATAAAATAACTACTTTCGTCCCTGTATTTTCTGCCGTAAATTCCGACGGTACGTGGGGTTACGGGCAAAATGGCGACAACCCGATTGCTGCTGCGAAAGCTTCGGGAATTTCCACAAATCGCCCGTCAGAGCTTGCCTTAAAGGGTTTTTTATCCTTACGACCTTTTGAAGGTTTTGAAGTATTTTCGAACTACAGTTCCAATCGATTAGAAACCCGGGGTGACTATTTCCTAAAACCCTGGGACACCTATGAAACCGGTGTTTACAAGGTAACCTTTCCAACTACCGGAAATACAAAGTCAGAATCCTGGAGTCAAACGATTCGAAATCAGTTCAATGTGCAATCATCTTACGAGCGTAATTTAGGTTTGCACTACTTCAATATTCTGGGTGGTATGCAAACCGAGGAAATTCTCAATAAGTCATTTTCGGCAGGTAGAAAATATTTCAAATACGACGGATTCGAAGATTTGGATAATGGGGATGTGCTTTCTGCAACAAATGCCGGTACCCATTCGGAATGGGCAATGCTTTCCTACTATGGAAGAATCAATTATAATTTCAACGAACGTTATTTGTTTGAATTCAATAGTCGTTGGGATGCTTCTACCCGATTTAAGGGCGATAACAAATGGGGCTACTTTCCGTCTGTTTCCGCTGGTTGGCGCATTTCGGAGGAGGCCTTTTTCCAACCTATCAAAAATGACATTAATGATTTGAAGATTCGTGGATCCATCGGTACGTTGGGCAACCAGGCGATCGGCAGTTATTATCCGTACGCTGCCGCCATTTACGCCGGACATGGTTATTGGTTTGATTATAATCTTGGAACAGGCGTTGCACAGGACGAAGTTTCCAACGAGAACATTTCCTGGGAAAAATCACGTCAATTTAACATTGGGTTAGATGCGCTGTTGCTGCGCTCGCGATTAGCGCTGACTGTCGATATATTCAGCAGAAAAACCTTTGATATGTTACAGCGTTTCCCGATCCCAAGTTTTGTTGGATTAACCCCTCCCTGGGAAAACCGTGGTGACATCGAAAACAAGGGATGGGAAATTTCTGCCACCTGGCGCGACAAGGTTAATGATTTTAGCTATGCCATTACAGCCAACGTTACGGATATCCGTAATAAAGTGTTAAATCTTTATGGAAACGAGTACATTGCGACGTCAACAGTTACCCGGGAGGGTGAGGCCCTGTATTCTTATTATGGTTATGTTTCTGACGGTTTATTTCAAACACAGGAAGAAATTGACAATTCCCCCGTATTCGGAGAGAAGCAAAATATCAAACCCGGCTTTGTACGCTATCTCGATCTAAGTGGTCCCGATGGCACGCCGGATGGTGTGATCAATAGCTACGATCGGACCGTATTGGGATCCAACATGCCCAGGTATGAGTATAGCATGAACCTATCAGCCGATTGGAAAGGATTTGACCTTAATCTCTTTTTTCAGGGAATTGGAAAAAAAGATCTGTTGTACGAAGGTTCAGGCGTAAGACCCTTTTTAGTTGGGCGCTCCATGTTCAAATACCAATTGGATTATTGGTCTGAGGAAAATAGGGACGCGGAATTCCCCATCCTTTTAATTGACGGATCTGGAAACAACCCCAACAACATTCCTTCTGACTTTTGGATGAAAAGCGGTGCTTTTTTAAGACTGAAAAACGTGACTTTGGGCTATACCTTACCTAAAACGTTGGGAAGTCGCCTGAATACGAAGGAGGTCAGGTTTTATGTCAATGCGCAGAATCTGCTAACCTTCTCGAATGCGTATGAAGGATACGACCCGGAAAATGCCGTTTCAGGAGGGAGTTTTTACCCACTGATGAAGACGTTTACGTTCGGACTGAATGTTAATTTCTAACCTAAAAATTATGAAGACAACTAGTATCAAGTATATCGTCGCGATTGCTTTTCTAAGCATTAGCGCTTCCTGTAGTGAGTTTTTGGATCGTGAACCTACCAGTTATTCTTCCAGTGGATTCTATAAATCCGAAGCAGCTGTAGAAGATGGGGTATCGGGAATCTATTCGTCACTGTACATCAATTTAGCCGCCAATCTTCCCTTCAATATTATGTTAGATCATTGGACCGGTCTGGCCTTTGAACGGGCAGAGAACACAAGCATTGGTGCCGGAGGATCCCTTAATCCCGATAACGCGGTGATTTCACAATGGTGGGGTGCGAACTTTAATATCATTTCCAATGCCAACGGGGTTTTAACGGGAGTTGAGCCCTATTTAGATCAGTTGGAAGGTAAGTCAAAGCAGTATTTGGCTGAGGCCCGCGTGTTACGTGCATTTGCCTATTGTAATCTGTTAACCGCTTTTGGAAAAGTTCCATTGTTCACGAAGCCCGTAACATCGGAAGAGTACAATAGCACAAGAACCGACGAACACGTTATCATCGATTTTCTTTTAAGTGATTTAGATGCCTGTTTGAACGATCTGCCTTGGATGGCGGAGAACCGTGGACGTGTAGATCGTAGCGTGGCTTATGGGATAAAATCCCGCCTGGCCTTACTTGGCGGAAGTTTAAATTATGGTGGAAAAGGCCCGGAATATTTTAAAATAGCGGCTGAATCGGCAAATAACGTGATAGGGCAACGCGGACTAGCCGTCAATTTTGAAGATTTGTTTAACAAAGCCGGTCAACAAAAAGCAGACGTTCGGAACGAAGCCCTGTTTGAAATTATTTATTCCGACCAAGGCGTTAGAAAGACCCATTGGATTGGCTTTGGCCAGGTATCAAGGAACTATGGGCAAACCGGGCGGCATCCTTCGCAACTCTTGGCAGACACGTATGAATGTACAGATGGCTTGCGAATTGATGAATCGCCGCTATATAACCCAAAAACACCATGGGCGAATCGGGATCCCCGTTTTGGTTATACACTGTGGATGCATAAAGATACCGTAGAAGGTAATACCAACGGCACCGAATCCGGACGCATAAAATTTATTCTGGATTTGTATCAGCCTACTACCAAATTTTATAATTTCACCACCAATACCTGGGAGATCGGAACCAATGCAGACATTAACAGTGGTGCCGCATGGACCAGCTTTGCCAACGCCGGTGTGGGATATATATGGAAAAAGTACAGCTATGAAAAAATAGAATCCATCGGTACGCAAACCTGTAACTCCATTTTGATGCGTTATGCAGAAATCCTTTTAACGTATGCCGAGGCAAAAATCGAATTAAACGAATTGGATAATTCGGTTTACGAGGCAATTAATCAAGTGCGTAACCGATCAAAAATGCCGAATATTTCCACAGATCGCATTGGTAATCAGGAGAAAATGCGCCAATTGGTTCGACGCGAAAGAAAGGTCGAACTCGCCTTAGAAGGTATACATTTTGGTGATATGCGCCGGTGGAAAATCGGCGATCTGGAAAATGAAGGACCATCTTACGGCTACCCCTTACCGACACTCGCCACGGATGGCCGGGTATTGCAAGAAGGTTACGATATGGTAACGCCAGACATGGTGCCTAACTTTAAGAAGTCGGCCCGTCACGACTTGAATGACATGGCTAACTACGACACCTATAAGTCCAAACTGAAAGTTAGGGATCAAAATCGTTTCTGGAACGATAAATTTTATTTATTTCCGATACCGCAAAGAGAACTGGACCTGGCACCGCTTTTAGGTCAGAACGACGGATATTAACCTTTATTCACGAGAAAGTACATGAAGAGAAGAAACTTTTTACATGTAGCCGCCTTGGCTGGTTTTGGCAGCTTAACGGCTTCAACTACGTTTGCGGGCGGCTTGGAACGGAAAAAAACCACAGCGAGCTACAACGGTGGAAATGAGCTTGAAACCGATGTGTGTATCATTGGGGGAGGTCTTGGCGGGTGTGCGACCGCCTTGGCGATATGCCGGAACGGCCTTCGTGCGATTATGACGGAGGAAACCGATTGGATTGGCGGTCAAGTCTCGCAACAAGGTGTACCACCGGATGAACATCAATGGATTGAAACTCACGGAGCTCCCGTTAGCTATCGCGCTTACCGCAACCGGATCCGCGATTTCTACAAACGGAATTATCCCCTGACGAAGGAAGCAAAGAACCGTGATAACCTGAATCCGGGAAGTGGCTCCGTTTCCAGGATCTGCCACGAACCCTATGTTTCAGTAGCTGTATTGTATGAAATGTTACTGCCTTATTTGAGTAACGGACAGTTACAGATATTCTTAGGCTTTAAGGCAAATACCGCCGAAACACATCAAGACGATGTCAAAAATATGACTATTCGTTCGGTTGACGGCGATAACAGCATTCATGTAACAGCAAAATACTTTGTCGATGCGACCGAATGCGGAGACTTACTCCCGATCACTGGAACCGAATACGTAACCGGGACAGAATCTAAAAAAGAAACCAAGGAATTGCATGCCGCTGACACCAACCGCCCTCAAAACCATCAAGCCTTTACGGTTTGTTTTGCAATGGATTATCAGGAAGGGGTGGATAATACGATTGATAAACCAACGGATTACGATAAGTGGAAGAATTACGTTCCGAAACTAAGCCCGGAGTGGTCGGGAAATCTCCTTGATCTTTCCTACTCAAACCCGAAGACACTAGCGCCAAAGCCATTGGGATTTGATCCCCGGGGTGTGGATACGCCGGGGATGTTAAACCTCTTCAATTATCGGCGAATGATCCATAAGGACAATTTTGATTCCGGCTTTTATCCGGGAGATATCACCCTGGTTAATTGGCCGCAAAACGATTACATGATGGGCAACCTGATCGACGTGTCTGAGGTAGAATTCAAAAAAACGGTGGAAGATGCAAAAAATCTGAGTCGCTCTTTATTCTATTGGCTACAGACGGAGGCGCCGCGATTAGATGGGGGACTGGGGTGGAAAGGGCTCCGTCTTCGCGGCGATGTAATGGGAACCCTCGATGGTATGGCGAAATACCCCTATATCAGGGAGTCCCGACGTATTAAAGCACAATATACGATATTAGAAGAGCACGTCGGTGTCGAAAACAGAAAGCTGATAGTGGGAGAACAAGAAGGTAAAAAAGCCTACCAGTTTCCTGATTCGGTAGGCGTGGGATATTATCACATCGATCTTCACCCAAGTAATCAAGGGGATAATTACATTGATTTTTCCTCTTTACCCTTCCAAATCCCCTTGGGTGCATTGTTGCCACAACGGGTAAATAACCTGTTTCCCGCCTGTAAAAATATCGGAACCACCCATATTACAAATGGTTGTTATCGTTTGCACCCAGTAGAATGGAGCATTGGTGAAGCAGTGGGATTACTCGTTGCGTATACTGACAAGCATAAATTAACGGCAAAGCAAGTAAGAAATGACAAGAAAAAGTTAAGTGATTTTCAAACTTTCATTCAAAATCAGGGAATCGAAACGGTTTGGAAAGGGATTTAATCGAACACTTTTGTTAAACTTTAAATAGACATATAACACAATGTTAAATTCAATTATGCTAGGTAGCACCGTTTTTAGTCTATTGATTGCGAACGCATTTGAATTACAGAAAAAAGAACGTTGGATCGATCTTTTAGCTGATAACTCCCTTGCTTCCTGGCATCTATATCTGGGTGCTGAAATAAAAGGCTGGAAAATTGACGACGGTGTTCTTTCTACAAGTGGAAAGAACGGTGATATTGTTACAAATCAGGAATTTGAAAACTTCGAACTTGAATTGGAGTGGAAGATCGAACAACGAGGGAATAGCGGGATTTTCATCTTTGTTGTTGAACATCCTGACAATAAACGTATGTATCAATCCGGCCCTGAATTCCAAATTATTGACAATGAAAATTATCCTCAACAGTTAACAGAACAGCAAAAAACCGGCTCAATGTCTGATGTACTAGCTCCCAGCAAATCTCGTTCGAAACCAGCTGGTCAATGGAACAAAACACGCATAGTTGCGCATAACGGAAAGGTTCAGCATTGGTTAAACAAGTCACTAATTTTAGAATATCAAATTGGATCAAAACAGTTGAACGAAGAGATTGCCCGGAGCAAGTTTGCTCAGTTACGATATGCAAAAGTAGCGAAGGGAAAAATCGGTCTACAGGACCATGGAAATCCGGTGTGTTTTAAAAACATTAGAGTACGGCCAATAAAATAAATTCATTATGAAGAATACAAGAAGAGATTTCATAAAAAATGCCAGTGTATTAACGGGGATCACAATAGTGTCCAACACAGTACTGGGTAAAAAATTCGGGCATATTGCACCCAGTGATAAATTGAATATCGCCGGTATTGGTGTCGGGGGCGTCGGCCGAAGAAATTTAAACAATATGAAAACAGAAAATATTGTTGCCCTTTGTGACGTAGACTGGAAATATGCCTCGAAGACTTTCAGCGATTACCCAAATGCGAAACGCTTCAAAGATTGGCGAAAAATGTTTGATGAAATCGGTCAAAGCATTGATGCTGTGATGGTCGCAACGCCTGATCACACACACGCAGGTGTTACGGCAGATGCCCTTACATTAGGGAAACACTGCTATACGCAAAAACCGCTGACCCACAATGTTTATGAATCCAGGTTACTCACGAAGCTCGCGAAGCAATACGGTGTGGCCACTCAAATGGGAAACCAGGGAAACTCATTTGATTGGTGTCGCGAAATAACCGAATGGATACAGTCTGACGCCATTGGCGAAGTATATGAAGTACATTGCTGGACAAATCGGCCCATTTGGCCTCAGGGTCTTATGAAACCAAAAGAGGGCGAGCGAACCCCCGAAAACCTGGATTGGGATCTGTTTTTAGGGCCTGCAGAATACCGAGCGTACCATTCTGTATATACACCCTGGAATTGGCGGGGATGGTACGACTTCGGTACCGGTGCACTGGGCGACATGGCTTGTCATATTATGGATCCGATCTACTGGGCATTGGGGTTAAAATACCCGACAAAGGTCAATGGCAGTTCGACATTAAGTAATCTTTATTCGCCGCCGCATGCTGAAATTGTGAAATATACTTTTCCGGCCCGTAAGAAGATGGGTAAAGTTAAAATGCCCGAAGTAGACGTTTACTGGTACGACGGCGGATTGCTTCCTGATCGTCCCCAAGAGCTTGCTCCCGGAATGATGATGGGCGATGAAAATGGAGGCATTATTTTTATCGGGAAAAAGGGAAAAATTATGACGGGGTGTTACGGGATGAACGCAACGCTTCTTCCTGTTGAAAAAATGAACGATTTCAAGAAGCCAACGCCATGGCTCCCGAGAATCAAAGGGGGGAGTGGGGATATCTGGACAACGAACGCCCACGAGCAGGATTGGATTCGCGCGGCCAAAGAGTCTCGTGCAAATCGGACTGAAGCGAGTTCTAATTTCCAATTTGCAGGCCCGTTCAATGAAATGGTGGTTATGGGCGTTCTTGCCGTCAGACTACAGGGGTTGAACAGGGAGTTGTTATGGGATGGTGAAAACATGAGATTCACGAACATTAACCCAAATGACGAGATCAAAGTCGTATCGGTTGATGAGTTTAACGTAATCGATGGGCACCCGCGGTTTAATCGTCAGTCGGTTACGTTAAATGCTGCCCAAGCGGCTGAAGAATGGATAAATCGGCCCTACAAAAACGGCTTTACATTACCACCCATGCCTAAATAGGCAAACAATTCACGGCGAATACATACTAACCATGCAGCTCTTTGTAATCAGAGCTGCATGACACGTAATTTTATCATGGACAGAAAAACATTTATTCTTGATTTAATAATTGCTTTACCGTTTTTGAGCGAACCGAATTTTGCGACGGATCGCGTATTGGTTAATGCGGGAGTCGGTGGCAACAACAGTAGGGATCTGCTAAATCGGCTCGATCGAGATTGTTTATCTCACAAGCCCAATTTGGTTATTCTCATGGCAGGTACCAATGACATGAATTCCGCGAAACACGTACCCCCAAACGAATTTAAGCAGAACGTGTTAACAATCATTCGTCGAATAAAAGCAACGGGTTCGAATTTACTTCTATTAACCACACTGCCCTTTTTCGAGCCTTATCTTCTCCAAAGGCATCCGAAAGAATTTTACGAGCCGGAAGGCCCCACGGGACGTTGGCGATCCTTGAATAAAATGATAAAACGCATCGCGTCGGAAACCAATTCTCATCTTTTGGACGTAGGACAAATCATTGAAAAAATCGGTAAAATAGGAGAAGATAACGACTCGCTTTTACAGAATGAAATAAACAGTGGAAAGATGGACGGTGTTCACCCAACTCCGAATGGCTACAGATTTATTGCGCTTGCAGTGAGTCAATATATACGAGACAACGATCTTCCTACCGGCCGGATTGTTTGTTTTGGAGATAGTATCACCAAAGGAGATGGATCGGTCGACAAAGAGAGTTATCCTGCCTATTTAAAAAAATTGTTGTCATAGGAAATGGAGTTTTTTTATCATTTGAAATAACGATAATCGCCACGTCGAAGAAGTAAATTCTATCTTTTGAAAAACGACAAATTATCCGTAACTTTGGAGAAAATGTCGCATATGGCTACAAGCAATAAAAAAGAGACGAAGGTTTACTGGGATGTGGTATCGCTCTTAGGGGGTAGGGATGTGCTCGGCATGGGCATTAAAACAGAGTTTGACTTGATTGCCTTAAGCAATGAAGGGTTGAAGCGCTCGTCGCTCGATGCGCTTATTTCCTTTTTAGGCGTGCCCCGGAAGCAATTTGTAGAAAGCGTCCTGGATATGTCGATCAAAACCATCGAGCGCAAGCGGAGCGATGATCGGCTGGACCGGCATACGTCTTCGCATTTAATCGAAATTGCTAAAGTGGTAGAACATGCCGTGTCCGTCTTTGAAGACGAAGATAAGGTACGTGATTGGCTGGCTACGCCCAATCGCTCCATAAACGGGATGCGCCCACTGGAGCTGTTTCATATGCCCACGGGATTGGCGCTTGTCAACACCGTGCTGGGGCGCATTGAAGAGGGGGTATATTCCTGATGCTGCTGTACCGCATTGCCAAATCAAGGCAACGTGCTGCCGACCTTTCGGGGATGGGAGCCTATCGATTTGGTGGCCGCTGGAACAACCCCGGCAGCTATATGCTCTATACCAGTGAAAACAGCTCACTGGCTTATCTAGAAAACCTCGTGCATTTCGATTCGGACATTATTCCGCCCAAGCTCTTTATCATGGAAATTGAAGTAGGCGGTGAACCGGAACTGATCCATACACCACCGGACTCGGCGTATCCGAAACATTGGACCCGATTGGGGCATCTGGAGAACAAGCGGCTCGGTGACCACTGGATGCGGGAAGCCAACTACCTCGGTATCCGGGTACGATCTGCAGTCAATCCCAAAGAATACAATTGTTTATTGAATCCGCTGTTTCCGCGCTATCACGATTTGGTAACTGTTGGATCGGTAGAACAACTGCCGGTAGACAGTCGTCTCATTCGCATCAAGATGGGATAGAGGCCGATGCGGTTTCAATTCGCCTATCCCGGAAGACCAAGAGGAAAAGCACCGCCAACACCAGCGCATAGCCGGAGAACGTAAACCAAATGCTAGGCCAATCGCGAATACCCATAGTGCTTGTAAAGTGATCTACTACCCAACCGCTGCCATAGCCCCCGATGATGGCACCAAAGCCATTGGTCATAATCATAAAGAGCCCCTGTGCACTGGAACGGATTTTCGGTTCCGCAACTTTTTCGACATAGAGCGAACCGGATATATTGAAGAAATCGAAAGCCATACCGTAGATGATCATCGATAAGACCAGTAGATACAGCCGGTCATCGGGATTTCCCAGGCCGAAAAGACCAAAACGCAGTACCCAGGCGAAGATGCTGAAAAGGATAACCTTACGGATACCGAAGCGGGTTAAAAAAAATGGAATCAGCAGGATAAAAAAGGTCTCGGAAATCTGCGAAATGGAAAGCAATAGATTGGGATGCTGAACGCCAAACGAATCCGGATAGGTAGCTTTGAAATCGTCCAGAAACGGACCGCCAAAGGCATTGGTGATCTGTAAGGCAGCTCCCAATAACAGTGAAAATATAAAAAACAAAGCAGTGTTTTTCTCTTTAAACAAGACAAAGGCGTCCAATCCGAGCGATGAAGCCAACGATTTTTCACGGGTTTCACCCAGAAAAGGAGGCGAGGGCGGTACGGTGAACGCATAGCAACCGAGAAACAAACCGGCACCGGCGGCGAGATAGAGTTGGCCGGTACTCTTGGTCCATCCCAGCAGGTCAACAATCCACATGGCAACGATAAAACCGACAGTACCCCATACCCGGATCGGTGGAAAAGCCTTTACCACGTCAAATCCTTTCCGGGTCAACACATTATAACATACGGAATTGGACAATGCCAGGGTAGGCATATAAAACAGTGAATTGATGAGCATGAGGATATAAAAAGTCTGAAAGTCAGCAACTTTTGTTGCTGCAATCAATGCTCCGGCTGCAATAAAATGTGCAACGGCAAATACGCGTTCGGCGTTCACCCACCGATCGGCCACGATGCCGAGCAAGCCCGGCATACATACTGACGCAATGCCCATGGTTGAATAGACAGAGCCGATTTGTAGACCGGAAAAGTTCAGCTGGCTGCCCATGTAACCGCCGAGAGAAATTAGCCATGCCCCCCAGATGAAAAACTGAACGAAGTTCATCACGGTAAGTCTGACCTTTATCGGCATAGCACAAAACTACGATGATTTTCTGCGGCTGATTTCATCCCGGATGCGGGCAGCTTTCTCGTACAGCTCGTCGGCCAGGGCTTTCGAAAGATTTTCCTGCAACTGGTCATCGGTCATCGATGTGAAGGACGATGTATCTTTGGAGGCCACTGCTTCCGGATCACTGGCTCCGGCCGATTCAATGTTTTCAAGAAACACAAAATCATTACCTTCGATGACGATACCTGCGGAGGCCAAGATAAATTCATAGGTATACACCGGTGCCTTAAACCGCACGGCCAATGCGATGGCATCCGATGTCCGCGCATCGATTTCGGTTTGTTTATGTCCGTCGTTGAAGATGATCTTCGCATAGAAGATGCCATCGACGAGATTGTAAATAATTACTTCATCGATCCGGATGTGATAGGTTTCCGCGAAGGTTTTGAACAGGTCGTGAGTCAAGGGCCGGCTTGGCGTCATTTTTTCAATTTCGATGGCAATGGCCTGCGCTTCGAAGCCACCGATGATGATGGGTAAACGCCGACGGCCAGAAACTTCTCCCAACACCAATGCATATGCCCCAGATTGGGTTTGGCTATAGGATAACCCGACTATATCTAACTTTATCTTCTTCATACACGATTCCCTTACGGGAGACACAAAGATGCGAATAGTTATTTAAAATACAGCGACCTAAACGCGCTTTTACGGCATAAAGTTAGCCGCATTCGAGGGAAAAACCAAACAATCAGTTGCCTTTGTAGGCCTTAATGGCTGCTGTTAGTCTGGGCACCACATCAAAAGCATCGCCAACAATGCCGTAATCGGCCACCTTAAAAAACGGTGCCTCGGGATCTTTATTGATGACGACAATCGTTTTCGAAGCGCTTACGCCGGCCAGGTGCTGAATGGCACCGGAAATGCCGATAGCAATATACAGATTGGGGCTCACTGCAATTCCGGTTTGTCCGACATGTTCTGAATGGGGCCGCCACCCTGCATCCGAAACAGGTTTGGAACAAGCAGTAGCCGCTCCCAGCACATCTGCCAATTCTTCAATCATCCCCCAGTTTTCCGGTCCTTTAAGCCCACGGCCTGCCGAGACAACAATTTCGGCGTCGGGAAGCGTGACTTTGTCCGTAGTGCGCACAATGTCCTGGATAATGGCTGCCAAATCGTTACCAGGAATATCCGGTTGGAAAGTTTCTACCGTTGTATTGCCGCCGGTTTCCCGGAGTTCGAAGGAATTCGGGTTTAATGCAATCACTTTTTTTGCCGATGTAAGCTCGGTGATGGCGAATGCTTTGCCTGAAAAAGCCGCTTTTTTCACTGTGATGTTGTCACTACTGACATCGGGTAGTTCAACAGCACCGTCTGCCAGCCCCGCCTCCACCTTCGCTGCTACGCGGGGAGCCAACCCTTTTCCGCTAAAGGAATTAGAAAGGACAATGAGGTCTGCGCCGATCTGGTCTGCCGCCGCCGCAATCACCGACGCGTAGGCCTGATTGACAAACTGTTTCAGTTGATCGCTGGATACATTCAGCACCCGGGATGCGCCATAGTTGCCCAATGCGGTCAACGCCGACTGTTCGACGTCGCCTATGGATATCGCGGTGAGGGAGGTATTCAAGCTGTCGGCAATAGCTTTTGCATAGGAAACCACTTCATATACAGACTTCTTAAACGAACCGTTGGTATTTTCGGTATATACTAAAACTGACATATTCGGTGTTAAGTAAAAAGTGAAAAGTAAAAATTTCTAACCGCGGGCCAATCATTGGCCATTAACCATTTATATTACTCTTGCTTTGTTGTGCAGCAGATCTACCAATTTTTCAACTTCGCCTGCGTCCACAAAGGTAACAGTGCCCCGGGGTTCGGGAGTTTCATAACGAGTGATTTTAGACAACACCGGGACTTCGATAGGTTCGATCACTTCGAGCGGTTTCGTACGTGCACTCATGATACCTCGCATGTTGGGGATACGGGGTTCGGCAACTCCTTCTGCGGTTCCCGCTATGAACGGCAACGGAATGGAAAGCACTTCTTTGCCACCCTCTATTTCCCGCTCTACAGTCGCACTATGGTCTGCGATTTCTATTTTCTTGGCGGTGGAAACCGAAGGAATGCCCAGCAGTTCCCCCACAAAAGCGGCCACTTGAGAGCCATTGTAATCAATGGATTCCCTACCGGTAAGAATGAGGTCAAAGCCCTTATCTTTAGCATATGCGGCTATTTGATGAGCCACAAACCAGGCATCGCGGGGAGCAGCATTCACACGCACGGCTTCATCGGCGCCCGTTGCCAGCGCTTTCCGGATGGCTGCTTCGGTATTCGCCTCCCCGATGTTGATAACCGTTATCGTGCCCTGGCCGCCTTCGGCTAATCCAATTGCTTTTGAAAGCGCAATTTCGTCATATGGGTTAATAATATACTGAATACCCGCTGTATTGAATGTCGTACCATCGTCGGTAAAGGTTATTTTGGACGTCGTGTCCGGTACGTTGCTGATGCAAACTAATATCTTCATAAAACGTGGTTTTGTACAAACATCGATAAACTTTCGGGGATATGCAAACCAAAAGGAAGGTTGTGTAGTTGCTTATTTAGTGGTAAATTTGTCCCTTTATGATGACTGACCGTTTGCAGCAATTGACTGATTTTTTGACCGAGAACCCAAATGACCCGTTCCTTAACTACGCGCTTGCCACGGAACATCTCAAGCTGGGAAATATCCAAGATGCCCTGGAATATTACGAGAAATTGGTAGACAATCATCCCGACTACGTAGGCACGTATTATCATTTGGGAAAACTCTACGAAACATTGGGCAGAAAGGATGATGCCATTGCCGTATATGAAAAAGGCATGCACAGCGCGCGAGTTAAACGCGACATGCATGCCTTGTCCGAATTGCAGGCCGCTTACCGTGTGGCCACAGGAATGGATGACGATGACGATTAACTAAACCGTACCGGGGTTAGTGATATCGGCAGGAGAATCATGTTTCCGCTTATGATTCCGGTCGGTAAAACTCTCCTTATCAATATCCGTTACCTCTTCGGCTTCCGCTACTACGTCGTTTTCATCTTTCCTCTTTTTTTCGGTCGGTTTGTGATACCGGTCCTCTTTTGGAAGGACGGGTGTTTGATTTTTCCGTTCCATCGCTGTTCTCCTTTTTACTCATAATTCGCTATAAAAGACAACAGCTAATCTTTTTCATTGTTTGCTTGGATTACGCTTTTTCCAGGCATAACTCCTTTAATTTACCTATCACAAAATCAATTTCTTCACGCGTATTATTTTTGCAGAATGAGAAACGTACGCTGGGCCGATCGGGATCAACGCCAATTGCTTGCAATACGTGGGAGCCGATGTCGGATCCCGAGCTGCAGGCGCTTCCTCCGGAAGCCGATATGCCGGCGATGTCCAAGTTGAACAACATCATATCGGCGATGTCGGTACATGGAAACGAAACGTTTAATACCGTATATAAGCTATTTTCGGCGGCGATGTCACCATTAAAGTGGATGTCGCGGATGTTCTCCTTTAACTGGGCAATCATGTACTCTTTTAATCCCTGTATGTATTGTTGGTGACCGGTCAGCTCGGCGTAGCAGATTTCAAGTGCCTTGGCCAAGCCCACGATGCCATATACGTTTTCGGTACCTCCGCGCATGTTACGTTCCTGCGCTCCTCCATAAATAAAAGGCTTTATTTTCGTGTTATGATTGATATACAGGAAACCGACGCCCTTCGGGCCATGAAATTTGTGTGCGGCACCGGTTACGAAATCAATTTGCAGCTTGGTTAAGTCGTGTACGTAATGTCCCATGGTCTGAACCGTATCCGAATGGAAAATCGCGTGATATTGCTTACATAAGGCCGATACGTATTCAATATCCGTAAGCGTACCGATTTCGTTATTGGCATGCATCAGCGACACAAACGAATGAGGGTTGTCTCTCAGCACCTGCTCCAATTGTTGCAGATCAATGCGGCCTTTTTCATCTACGTTGAGCAAGGTCAGTGTAACGGTACCCTGTCTTTCAAGCGCCTCCAACGTATGCAACACAGCATGGTGTTCGAGGGGTGAAGTGATGGCATGTGAAATACCATTGTCTACAATACCTCTGACAATTGCCGTGTTATCGGCCTCGGTTCCGCCCGATGTAAAAAAGATTTCCGAAGGCGAAGTATTCAACAATCCCGCTACCGTTTTGCGCGCTCGTTCTACAATGGTCTTTACCTGTCGCCCGTGCGCATGAATAGACGAGGGGTTTCCGTAATTCAACTCCATGGTTTCAACCATAGCCTTGATTACCTGAGGGTCAAGAGCCGTAGTGGCGGCGTTGTCAAAATATACTTGCATGGCACAAAGGTACGAAGATTCGGTTTTAGATCGGAATATAAGAAAAGTGATTTTTTTTTGAAATGTTTTCTGGGTTGGTTCGTCTATAGAAACAAGGGATCAGGAGGTCTTCATCAAGTGCATGGAAAATGACTAATGAAAAGCAAGGTAAAATAACGGCAACCGTCACTTCTTACGGACAAGGGTTGCGCGGCTTCATTAGGAAACGTGTAAATAACGATGCCGACGCGGAGGATATTCTGCAAGATGTATGGTACCAACTAAGTGCAGTGATCAATACGCGGCCGGTCGAACAATTGGGAGCCTGGTTGTACCGGGTTGCCAAAAATAGGATCATCGACAAAAGGCGTAAGAAATCCGAGTTGACTTGGAATCCCGCCATGGATGCCGACAGAGAGGGCGTGCAATTCGGTAAGTTTACGCCGGTAGCTGATGATAATCCCGAGACAGCGTATCAGGATCGCATGGCGTGGCAACAGTTGTGGCGAGCCTTGGATGAACTCCCACCGGCGCAAAGACAAGTGTTTGTCTGGCATGAGCTGGAACAGCTTTCATTTGCAGAGATTGCCGAAATCACCGGAGAGTCAATGGGCAAGCTGATATCGCGCAAGCACTATGCGGTGGTGCACCTCAGAAAACGATTGAAGATCTTTTACGATGAATTAACGATAAAATAACAGGTAATAAAATAAGCAAAGATGAAAAGATTATTCAGAAGTAAAATACGGTTTGTTTTTATTCCCATTCTTGCCATCGGATTCCTTTTCCTGGTGAGCTTTGTGGTGATGCACCTTTGGAATTATACCTTACCGGCATTGTTTGGCGTTAGTGCCATCAACCTGTGGCAGTCGATGGCGTTGTTCTTTCTCTGCAAATTATTATTCGGATTTGGAGGGGGAGGGCCGAAGCGTGGCGGTCCGCGATGGAGAAACGCGGCAATGCGCCAGAAATTTGACCGGATGGATGAATCAGACAAGGAGCGGTTTAAAGCCTATATGCGTGGCAAGTGGTGTCAGTGGAACGGAAACGACAATCAAAATGAAACTAAAGAGTACGGACGATGACGGAAATATTCATCTACAAGACCAACGTCAGCACACAGGGGCATGTTCAACAAGTCCGAGCGCTTTTTGAACGTGTTTTGTCGATTAAACGATGGACGTTTGATTTGGAAGACTGCGACAAGGTTCTTCGAATAGAAGCTCATGGTCTTCAACGTGAAACTGTTGCCAGCCTGCTGGCAACAGTGGGGATTTTCTGCGAACCGTTGGAATACGAATTATAAGGCACACCCAGTTATAGGCGGGATAAGAAATATTGCTTATCTTTGCCCCACAATGGGAATCCAACAACCGGAAAGAGAAGACTATAGCTTTTGGACGAGGTACAAGCGTTTTGCCGGAAATGAGATACTGCTTTATGTAATTATGGTGGTTGGTATTCTATTGGGAATTATAATATTGAGCTGATTGCAATTAATCATATATCAAAACCTAACGTATTCGCAAAGCAGATAAAACATGAACCTTAAATTGAAACGTCCGTTGGCTATTTTTGATCTGGAAACCACCGGCGTGAATATATCTACGGATCGAATCGTTGAAATTTCCATCTTAAAGGTTTCCCCCGAAGGCACGGAAACCGTCAAAACCATGAAAATAAATCCGGGAATTCCGATTCCCCCGGAATCGTCGATGTTTCATGGGATTTACGACGAAGACATCAAGGATGCACCTACATTTAAGGAGGTTGCGCAAGAATTTGCTGCTTTTATTGATAACGCAGATCTGGCGGGTTACAATTCAAACAAATTTGATATCCCGATGTTGATGGAGGAATTCATGCGTGCAGGAGTAGATTTTTCGTTGGAGGGCAGACTTTTCGTCGATGTGCAGAATATTTTCCATCAGATGGAGCAGCGCACATTGAAGGCGGCATACCGGTTTTATTGCGGCTTGGAGCTCGACAACGCCCACAGTGCCGAGGATGACGTCCGTGCCACCTACGAAGTGTTGAAATCTCAGCTGGATCGGTATGAGAACATGGAATGGGAGGATAAGGCAGGTAATAAATGTATTCCTGTGATTAATGACGTGGAAGCGCTGCACCGTTTCACCAACCTGAGCCGTCCGGTAGACTTTGCGGGGCGAATGGTATTCAATGAACAGGGAGAAGAGGTGTTTAATTTTGGAAAGCATAAAGGCCGGTCGGTTGAAGAGGTATTTACCATGGAACCCAGCTATTATTCCTGGATGATGCAGGGCGATTTTCCATTATATACAAAGAAGTGTGTGGATAATGTATGGCAGCGCTTTCGTGCCAAACAGAAGGAGCAACGCCAGACACAAAGAGAAGTCGCTCCCCAAACGAATGCCTCAACACCGCTTCAGCGTCCAGATAAACAATCCGATACACCTCATCGCCAGCAGCAATCCCGGCCGAAACAAAAGCCCGGTCCGATTACGGATGATATGCTGAAGAATCTACAAGCGAAGTTTGGGAAATGACATAGGGATGTTGAATGGAATCGGTGAATCCGTTATCTTTGTGCGTTTTAAATTTCGATAGTTGCCTGTCAATTTTTTAGTTTTCGATTTTTTACTTTTGACTTTCATACCATGTCACACGAACATATAAAATGTCTGATTATCGGTTCAGGCCCTGCAGGTTATACAGCTGCGATCTATGCGGCCCGGGCAGATTTGAAACCCGTATTGTATACCGGCATCGTTCCCGGGGGGCAGCTAACGCAAACCACTGAAGTAGAGAATTTCCCAGGCTACCCGGATGGTGTACAAGGACCACAAATGATGGAAGATTTCCGGGCGCAAGCTGAGCGCTTCGGGACTGATATACGCTTTGGTTACATCACATCGGTGGATTTTTCGGGTGATGTGCATAAGGTTGTCGTTGACGGTGAGCAAACCTTAACGGCCGACACTGTCATCATTGCTACAGGCGCCACGGCCAAATGGCTGGGCCTTGAAAGCGAGCAAAAGTACAATGGCTTTGGTGTATCCGCCTGCGCCGTGTGCGATGGCTTCTTTTTCAAAGGGCAGGATATAGCAATCGTAGGTGCAGGTGACACAGCTGCCGAAGAGGCTACCTACCTGGCTAAGCTCGCCAATAAGGTGCATATGCTGGTACGACGAGATGAATTCCGAGCATCAAAAGCAATGCAGCACCGTGTATTGAATACTCCTAATATCGAGATCCATTATAATACGGAGACCAAAGAAATTGTAGGAGACGGGCAAAACGTAACCGGCGTGCTGGTATACAACAATCAAACGCTGGAAGAAAGCGTGTTGCCGGTTACCGGATTTTTTGTGGCCATCGGTCATAAACCCAATACGGAACTGTTCCAGGGAATATTGGAGATGGACACAAACGGTTACCTGATTACCAAACCGGATAGTACAAGCACCAACATTGAGGGAGTATTTGCCTGTGGCGACGTACAGGATCACATATACCGGCAGGCAGTTACCGCAGCCGGAACCGGCTGTATGGCGGCATTGGAAGCGGAACGGTATCTCGCTGCCAAGGAGTTTTCGATTGCATAATCGAACCGCATTTGCTTACTCCATACATCAATAAACGGGCGAGCCCGCTTCTAGCCATCGCGACCAGTTTTTATCGTACACATGTACCTCTGTAGTCTGTATATTCTGACTGTTGTAGATCGGATTCCCCTGGTTGACCCATTCGTATATACCACCGAATAGCATGTAAACGTGCCGGTAACCTGCTTTTTGAAGCTTTTCACCAATCCGCTCACTTCGAGTACCGACTGCACAGTAAACGACGAGTGTATCGGACTTCGGAATGTTGTAAACCTCCCGCATATCGAACCAAATGTAGCCAACAGATTGTGCGTACCGAATGTGACTTACTTCAAATTCATCGCCTTCGCGCGTGTCTAGTAAGATAGCGCCCTGCTTTATCAGCGTGTGTAGCTCGCCTACCGTTACGGCCGGTACACTGTGGCGATATACACTGTTAAGCCGGTCGGCAAATTCAGAATTGATCGTTGAATCCTGCTGTAGGCTTCCACAAATCAACTGCGTCAGGGCGAGTAATTTCCACATTAGCTAGCCTGATCAACATCTAAAATATGCGTACTGATATCCTGCACGATCGTATCGGTCAACGCTGACGCCAGGATGCTGGAACCAATGGCCGACCGGTACCCGCCCGCGCAGTGCACGGCAATCGGCTTGTCCGTTGGGATTTCCTGCAAGCGCTCGCGAAGTTCGGGCAAGGGTATCTGTATCGCATTCTTAACTATCTGGGTGTTCGACTCCTGACGATTCCGGATATCCACGATGGTATACGCCTGTTGATGGCTCGCGAAATGTTCGGGATCGAAAGGTGCCGACTTCAAAGGGCCGTCGGTGACTACCAGCGTTGCCGCTATCAGACGTTCATAGCCTATCTTTGCCGCTTTTTCAAGCAACTTCCGTAGTTGCACGGGGTCGGCGGCCAATAGGTAGCATGTTTCTTCCGGGCCCACGACGGAACCCAGCCAAGTTTCAAACCTCGGTCCGTCCGGTATGTTAATCGCTCCCGGCATATGCCCTGAACGGAATTGTTCTGCGGGACGGCCATCAACAATAAGTACCTGAGGTCTCATCTCATGCGGTCCGACGAGTATCGGGATTGCCTCTATACTCGCTAAGAATGCGTCCGCTCCCTGCTTATTAAGCATTACATCGTATGCAAAGTACTTAGGTACAAAAGGAAGCTGATCCAATACCAGCGCCACAAACTCATCCTCGCTCATGGGCTGCAATGCATAGTTTTCACGGATTTCCCGACCAATCGTACTATCCAGTTCACTTCCGATGTTTTTTCCGCAGAGTGAACCCGGCCCATGAGCGGGATAAACCCGTACGTCGTGTGGGAGCTTCATCAGTTTTTCGCGTGTGGTACGATACAATTGTCTAGCCAATGCCCGGGCTTCGGCCCGGATATTTCCGACGTTCTCCCGAAGATCAGGTCGCCCTACATCTCCGACAAATAACGTGTCGCCAGTGAAAACAGCATGGGGTTGCGCGTGTTCGTCCAACAACAAAATGCTGATGCTATCCGGAGAATGCCCGGGGGTATGGATGGCTTCCAGCTGAATGCTTCCCAGTGGAATACGGTCGCCCTCGTCAAACGGTATATAGGGGTATCCGACACCTGCGAGGCTACTGGTATAAATGGGCGCTTCATTTAATTCGTATAGCTCCACGTGCGAACTGACAAAATCCGCGTGTGGGTGGGTTTCGATAATCGCCGATATCCGTGCGTGGTGATTTACCGCAAAATCAAGGTACGGTTTTGGGTTCCGTCCGGGATCTATCAATGCTACCTGGTTTCTACTGATGATGGCATAGGACGCATGTGCCAGTCCTTCGTCGTAAAATCTGTGTACATTCATCTGCATGGCATTTGGGAAACAAAGATAGACAAATGTTTTTTGCGAATTTAATTTGTATTTTGGTCGCATGACCGGGCATCACAAACTTATAGCGTTTATACTAAGCAACCTGGTGGTAGTCGGTGCTTGGGGCCAGGGAAACATGCCTTTTGCATCCGGCCATACTAACGGAAAGATTACCCACACGGAAATCAATGAAGCCTCGGGCTTGGTGGCTTCCTCGGCAAATCCGGGTTTTCTCTGGACGCACAACGACAGCGGTGATGCAGCGCGTATTTTTCTCATTGATGATTCCGCGCAACTTAAAGCTACTTATTACCTGCAGGGAGTGGATGCCCGCGATTGGGAAGACATCGGTACGATGGAACGCTTTGGGCGAAATTACCTACTGGTAGGGGATATCGGCGATAATGGAGGCCGCCGGCCGTATGTTAGTGTTCATATGCTGGAAGAACCCGTGGCAATGGGGGGGAGCGCATACGTGGATACGATTCCAGCGGAATGCATTACCTCGTTTGTATTGACGTATGAAAACGGTCCGCGTGATGCCGAATCGCTAATTTTCGATCCTATAGATAACTACCTGTACCTATTCAGCAAACGGGAACTCCACGCGGGTATCTATCGAACGGTTCTTCCGGAAAAGCCGGCCGATACATTGGTCTTAACGCAGGTAGGGACGATACCGTATACCTTTATCACTTCGGCCGACATCAGTCCAGACGGGACGGAAATATTAATGAAAAACCTCTTGAATGTTTTTTACTGGCAACGGAAATCCGGGGAATCGATGCCTCAAACGTTAAGCCGACCAGCAATCCAGTTGCCTTATCGACCTGAGCCACAAGGCGAAGCTATCGCCTTTTCGCGGAATGGCCAAGGCTATTACACCCTGAGTGAAGCGGTGCTGGGTTTTAATGTTAATTTGTACTTTTACCGGCGACAGGGATCAATTACCGTAAACGCAGTGCAGCGATCTTTTTGATACCGTTCACAAAGCAACTCATGATTCAATAACTAGCTAATAAAATGAAGAACTACTTAATAAGCCTGCTGGCAATGTGGTATGTTGCGGACGTTTATGCCGCCAAAGTGGACACAATAGCGGTTGACAGCCGTGCCATGGGCAAAGCCATTAAAACCGTGGTCATTGTACCCGACGACTACGATTCCCTCGACTCTTTGCCCGTTGTATATCTGCTGCATGGATACAGCGGCAACTATGCCGACTGGGTAACCAAGGCTCCTGAAATTAAAGATATCGCCGATCGCTACCACTTCATGATCGTGTGTCCGGATGGGGGATACGGCAGCTGGTACTGGGACAGTCCGGTAGACGATTCATTCCAATACGAAACATTTGTATCCCGGGAATTAGTAAAGTGGGTTGACGCTAACTATAAGACCCTACGAAGCCGTCAGGGTCGGGCTATTTCTGGGTTAAGTATGGGCGGACACGGCGCGCTGTATCTTGCGATGCGGCATTTGGACGTCTATGGTGCGGCAGGCAGTACCGCCGGTGGCGTGGATATCCGTCCATTTCCACTCAATTGGGATATGGCCGAACGTCTGGGCAGCTATGCGGATTACCCAGAAAGATGGGACGCACATACAGTTATCAACCAATTGCATAGACTTACACCCGATACACTGGCATTGGTGATTGACTGTGGCACAGGCGATTTCTTTTACCATGTTAATGAACAACTGCATCGGAAACTATTAGACAGAAACATCCCGCATACCTATATTACCGGGCCAGGCGCGCATAATTGGATGTATTGGCAACAATCCATTTGTTATCAACTTCTGTATTTTCATGAATTTTTTGGCCGGTAGCGGAGTTCGTCGTAATGCATATGTTTGATTTGATTAACAGGCAGTTAAATCAGAATGTAAAAAAATAATGACTTTTTTGAATAAATTATTTGACAAAGCCGATAAATTTTCCATACATTTATTGCTCAAACCAACTAATTATAAACTTAAACAGGTCCCGGCTGTTAACACAACCGGGACTTTTTTGTTAATAAGTTGAAAGAAAAGTACCATGCTTAAGGCTTCCCTGGAATACCTACATCCGCAAGGCGACCATTCGTTTCTGTTGCGTAGTTTCGGACCCGAAGCTTTCGATGCACCTTATCATTTCCATACTGCCTATGAGCTCACTTACATCACCGGGGGGAGGGGCAAGCGGTATATTGGTAGCCACCAGGACAATTTCGGGCCGGGTGACTTAGTCCTTATCGGCCCAGACATTCCGCATTGCTGGAAACTGGAGCCTACCGATTCATCGGATGCAGGAGCTATCGTCGTCCATTTTTCAGAAGATACACTGGGGCCAACGTTGCTGGCCAAGACCGAGATGGAAGCCGTTACTAAATTTCTCGAACGTGCGAAAATCGGTATCTATTTTACAGCGCCGATTTCGGATCAAATAGGCAAGCGGCTGGATTCCTTAGCCAGGGAGACGGAATTTTATCGTTTTACCGGATTACTGGAAGTCCTCCAACAGCTTTCAGACGACGTCACTTGCACGGTTTTCAGTCAGCAAGACACCGTGGCGATTCAGCCCCGTGCTTCGCAACAGCGCATAAGCCCGGTGTTTGCGTATCTGGTGGAAAATTACCGGAGCAAAGTTTCGCTGGAGGAGGCAGCATCTCTTGCCCACATGACGCCTCAGGCTTTCTGCAAATACTTCAAAAAGACAACCAGGAAAACGTTCATGGAAACAGTTATGGAATATCGAATCAACTATGCCGCACAACAATTGATTCAAACGGAGAAACCAGTGTCCGATATCTCCTTCCAGAGCGGATTTTCCGACGTCTCATTTTTCTATCGGACATTCAAGAGAAAAATGAAGCTCAGTCCGCTGAATTACCGGCGCCGTTTCATGCTGCACTAAAGCAATAACGGATTCAAATCCGAGTCTGCCAATGATCCCGGTGCTTTATTGCCAAGCCACGTCTTCAGGTCATTTTCCTGGAAGCTGTGCTGCGGCGGTGCAATCCGGGTGCCGTCGGCATAATAGATAATGGTCATAACCTCACGCATCCGTTGTCCCTCATTTCCGGGTGCGTTGTGTATGGTAAACCCATTGTGCCAAGTGGCGTCACCTGCCTTCAATGCAGCCGGCCTGACCAACGGAAACCGGTGTTGACGGACATATTGTTCAAATGCGTCTTCCGATTCGTCAGAGATCACCAAGTCGGATACCGCACCTTCCCGATGGGATCCGGATGCGAAGGTAAGCATCCCCATATCCGGATTCGGGATATCCACCAGCGGCATCCACATGGTAATTGTCTTATTGGCGGCCAATGGCCAATAGTTTTGATCCTGATGCCACGGGGTGGGGCCGCCACCCGGTTCTTTAAATAGTGCCTGATCGTGATACAGCCGGACATTTTCAACACCGAGCAGCTTGGCTGCGATATAAGCGAAACGTTTAGCCAATACAAACTTCTTTACGCTTTCGTCCACACGCCACAAATTCATAATCTGCAAAAAAGCTTTGCCATAGGTGTCACGTTCCGCAAGACTCCGTTTTTCGTCATTAAACCGGTTCACCGCACTGCTTATCACGCGCTGATAAACGGTTATTTCCTGTTCATTGAGTAGGTCTAAGGTCTGTACGTGACCGTTCCGTTCAAATTCCTGCACCTGCTCGCCCTGGATTTCATACCGGTTATCCAGATCGGGGAGTATATCCATTGTTGTTTCCATCATTTCTTACCTTTATAAGAACAAATGACGGAAACAGGAGGGGCACAAAAAATGAGTAAGTTAACCAAATTGTGGATTATATTATCCAGCAAAAATGAAAGAAGCTTATTTTATGACAAAATAAACAAATCCAATATCGCTAGGCATTTCTATTTCCGTCGATTTCCTGCTGCTGGCGGAGCTGATCCACATTATTTTTAACGCCGAATTCATCTGTTTTTTCAGCGAACGCGTTCAGCAATTCGGTAATTGCATCCCCGTTTTCAGCGGTTCGCTGATAGATGTCAGGCAATATCTTCTCCAAACGACTATCTCCTAATTCGATATTATCTACTTCGATTTTACCGATTTTCTCCAGTACCGCTTGGCCACTTCGTTTCAAATCTTCCAATTCGCGGACAATTTTCTCCATCAGTTCAAATTTTTTCAACTTATCCATGATATCCGTTTTAGTTTTATTTGAGATAAACACCAAAATCAATAAAAGGTTTCCGGCGCATTACGATCAGATAGGTTACGTAGCTTTCCGATTCGGAACAAGGGTGAGGAGGAAGAGGCTTTCTTCGAGGGCCAATACACTATGTGGTATCCGGTCGTGAAGGGCAACCAATTGCCCTTGTGCCAATTGCAGCGTCTGCTCCTGGGTACCGAAACGCAAGTGACCTTCCAACACCTGCACACTAATCATCCCCTCGGCGGTGTGGGTAGGCATTTCTGCTCCTGCATGCAATGCGATTAACACGATGCGCAGGCGCTCCGATTTAAAGACCGTAATCGCGTTCCTCGGGCCGTTCAACCAAGCGGGCTCTTTTTTGATTTGTTCGATGAATTTCGGCAGATCGATGCCTACCAGCGCTGCATTGACAGTCCGTTCCCCCTCCGGGCGTTGCGGTGTCGATTCATTAATTTTCTCTTCCATATTTTTACGGTTTCACTCTTATAACAATGCAAAGTACGTTTAGGTTTCGTCGATGCCTTTATAAGTTGATATTTTCAAATAAACCATTGAGTCCATCGCAATTCCCCTTACTTTTGTTTGAGAACCCGACAATTAATAAACAAACCGACATGTTTCGCTGGATAATTAATACAGACCATTCAAAAACGACCCTCATCATCCGATTGATGGTCGGAGCGGTTTTTCTCTCCGAAGGCATTCAGAAATTCCTACTGCCAGAAAAGCTGGGGGCCGGACGCTTCGAGAAAATAGGTCTCCCGGACCCTGAGTTTCTCGGACCGTTTGTGGGTACCTTTGAAACCATTTGCGGTGCCTTGGTCCTGATGGGGTTGTTTACCCGGCTCGCTGCTGTCCCTTTGCTATGTATTATGCTCGTGGCAATATTCACCACCAAAACAGTTATACTCGCCGATGAGGGCTTTTGGGCAATGATGCATGCTGCCCGCACCGATTGGTGCATGCTATTGGGAAGCGTTTTCCTGTTGATCCGTGGTGGTGGGTGGTGGTCTGGCGACCGTAAACTTAGTCGGCCGCAAGATCATCTGACTAGCTGAATGTGTCAATAATCAATATGATGCCGCTGATCACCATCACGGCAATCACCAGTTTCCTGAAAAATGTACCATTGATTTTTTTTAGGTATGCTTTACCGACCCAATTCCCAACGGACGCGCCCGCTCCCAGCACAAAGCCATAAACCCACAGTTTGCCATGTAGGTTTCCCAGCGCGGTATAGCTGGATATCTGCACCAAACCGACCATAAATGAGTTGGCGGTCTTTGTCGCGATCATCGGTTCTTTCTCTATCCCATAATTCAGGTAAAAGGGGTTGAGTACCGGTCCCACCGCACCGATGAGGGTGGAAAAAAAACCGATCACAAAACCCAGCGGACCAAACCACTTTGACGTCATCGGAAAGGAACGCTTTATCTTGCCGAACCGGTATTGAAACACCGTACTGATCAAGAACAGCCCCACGATGAGCCGTAACCACTCCAGCCTGACGGTACTGAATAGCCAGGCGCTGAGCAATGTTCCGCAGACCGCGGGAATGACATAGTACTTCGAAATCTTCCAGTTAATATGTTTCCAGAACATAATCAGGCGAACCGGCTCCCCAATCAGGTTACCCAGGTTGACCACGGGAGCGGTTGCCCGTCCGCCGATTAGGAAATTCAAGATAGGCACCAGCAACAACGAACCACCTCCGCCGGACAGCGTAGAAATCATGTAGCTGACTGCCCCGGCAGCGAAAAGAATGCCGTATACAGAATAATCCCCTGATAATATTCCCATGCCTGCAGCCATACCGCTTTCCCTCGTGCTGTTGTCCTGATATCCGGTTCGGAGAGTGTGCCACAGGATAACAGACCATATTGGTTTTGGTTTCAACGAACTCGTTCAGGAAGACTAAAAAGTTATGAAATAATATTAACTTTCGGAGCAGGTACGGGCAGGATGATTCCGACTTGACTAACCGAACCTGCCTGTACCAATAAATAATTGATTGATAGACAACTAATAGGTAAAATTATGACCATCGAACAGATCTTCCGGGATAAATCGATAAAAGCAAAGGCAAAAGTTTCTACGATCGGAAAATGGCTCCTGAATGGGGAACTTCCTTTAGAGGAGTTATTGCTGTATGCGGAAAAACAAAACGCTACTGACAAAGCAACCTGTATAGAAGCCATCGAATATGCCACGAAGAAAACACCGGCGATAGCAGATGAAAACCTGCTTACTTTTGTTACCGCAGCATTGAAAGACGACGAACCGAGGGTAAAATGGGAAAGTGCGAAAGTAATCGGAAACATAGCCCCGTTATTTCAAGCCACATTAGACAGGTCAATTACCAACTTGATGTCAAACACCGTAAACACGGGAACAGTTGTCCGTTGGGCAACGGCATATGCCCTAGGTGAAATATTAAAATTAAAAACCGATACCAACCAAAGTCTTTTGCCAAAAATTGAGGCGCTCAGCGAGAAAGAAGAAGACAACGGCGTAAAGAAAAAATACCTTGACGCGTTGAAAAAAGCAAAAAAGTTGTAAAAAGGGATTGCTGGTTATAAAAAAGCGGGGCCTCGTGAAGAAGCCCCGCTTTGCGGAGAGGGAGGGATTCGAACCCTCGATACAGTTATCCCATATACAGTCTTTCCAGGACTGCTCATTCGACCACTCTGACACCTCTCCGAGTGGGCTGCAAAAGTAAGCGTTTATTTTAGTATTTCAAAGCTCATCTTTTTCATAGCCGCCCATGCAATCCATGCAGGCGTTCGCATATGCGTTGTACTCGTCGTAGGCAGCACCGGGCTTACCAAATAAGGTGATGATCCGATCTATTCTGATTTTGGTTTCGGTATCAAGCGTGATGAACACCCCGTTTCCCCGCTCTTCTTTCATATGCAAGACACGGCCTTTTGCCTCACAAATTCCTTCGTCGGAACAGAAATAGAAGATTTTACCCGTGGTCTTTTTCTCGATTTCCTCCTCAATAACTTCCCGATACTCCCAAGCGACTGGCAAGTATGATGTGTCGAGTGATGTCTTTTTTAAGTTCATAGCCTGTAAAGATAACGTTTTTGCGCTGATCGTTATTGTTCCATTATATTACGTGTCGAAAACACACTGTGTACAGGAAAGCACAGGATAACCCTGTCAAAAGTATTTTGTATTTTTACCTACATATTTATAAACCAGATAAACTAGGACAAAGACGTGGCATTTTTTAGATATCGGAAGGTAATAGTAGGTATTAGTATTTTAATTGTGTCTATTGCCAGTGTCTCTGCAGAGTCAGTGGTGGCTGACACGCTTGCATCTGCTGATGAAGGTTGGTGGGGCTGGGGCTTCTTAGGGCGTTTCCACCCGATAATTGTCCATTTCCCGGTATCACTGCTGCTGATTGCCGCAATTATGGAGGTGCTGACCTTCCGAAAATTCCAATCATCGCTACGTACCGGCATCAATTGGTTGGTTTTTATCGGTGCAGGCGGCGCCATTGTCTCGGCATTTTTAGGATGGCTACTGGCTTCGTCCGGTAGTTATGGCGGAGATACATTTGCGGTGCATCAATGGATAGGGATCGCTACGGCAGCGCTGGGAGTGCTGGTGGCCGTATTTCTCTGGATGGCCATCCGGCAAAAACGTGCGAGCTTTGTGAAGGCATACCAAGCCCTACTATTGCTTGCCACGGTTGGCGTATCGGTAGCCGGCCATTATGGGGGTTCCCTTACGCACGGGCAGGACTATTTGCTTAGCGGCACGCCGTGGGCTTCGGGAGATGGGGAACTGCTGGCTGGGATCGAAGGGCCTTCAACACCCGTTGAGTGGCAAACGTTTGCCAGCTTGGATAGTTTGGATGGCGAGCAGGAAATGAATCTCAATCTGGCGGTCCGGACAGTGCTGGCTCATAAATGCTTCCAATGCCACAGTAGTGACAAAATGGAGGGAGAGCTTAGGCTCGATGATAAAGAACTTGTATTCAAGGGGGGCGAATCGGGACCGGTTATCGTTCCGGGCGATGTCCAGAATAGTGAGTTGGTGCGCCGCATTACCTTGCCCCCGGGGCATAAGGAAGCAATGCCCGGAAAAGGCAAACCATTGAGCGATAACGAGATTGGTCTGATAAAACTCTGGATCGAAAAAGGTGCTCCTTGGCCCGACCAGGCAAAAGGTATTTTCAGGGTAGCGCCATTGGCGCCGCGGCAACCTCAATTGCCCAGTGCGGTAGCCGGATTGGAAAACCCACTGGATCTATGGATCAATGAATATTTTAAAAAGAATGAACTCCCATGGCCAACCGTTGTTGAGGATCGGGTATTCCTGAGACGTGTCTACTTTGATCTAATCGGACTTCCGCCAGGCCCACAGCAGCTGGCAGATTTCCAAGCGGATACAAACCCAGATAAGCGAAAGCTGATTGTGGAGGAGCTGCTGGCCCGGGATCGTGACTATGCGACGCATTGGACCACCTTCTGGAACGATCTGCTGCGCAACGACTATACAGGGCCGGGTTATATTACCAACGGGCGCTTCAATATCTCCGATTGGCTATACCGATCCCTTGTCAACAACAAGCCCTATGACCAGTTTGTGCGAGAGTTAGTGGCTCCGACTGAGGCGTCCAAAGGATTTATTAAGGGCATCGAATGGCGGGGCGCCGTAAACAGCAGCCAAACCACCGCCATGCAGGCCGCACAGAATGTATCTCAGGCATTGTTGGGCGTGAATTTGAAATGTGCATCGTGCCACGATAGTTTTGTAAGTGATTGGAAGCTGGACGATGCCTATGCATTTGCCAATATTTTTTCTGAAAAACCATTGGAAATCAATCGCTGCGATATCCCAACCGGAAAAATGGCCGATACGCGGATACTATGGCCCGAATTGGGAGCTATTTCAGCTAAGGGTACGATCCAGCAGAAGTCAGAAGAATTGGCTAACGCACTCACTCAACCCGAAAATGGACGGCTTTACCGCACGTTGGTAAACCGTATATGGGCGCAATTGATGGGGCGGGGGATCGTGTCGCCTACCGATGAGATGGACAAGGCTCCCTGGAGCCAAGACTTACTGGATTGGATGGCGGTCTATTTTGTGGAACAAGGGTACGACATCAAAAAGATCCTCCACCTGATCACTACCTCCAAAACATATCAATTGCCGTCGATATCGGTTGAAGATCCAGCGACTATCAACACGGATAAATTTGTCTTTACGGGCATGTTAAAGCGCAAGCTTACGGCCGAACAGTTTGCCGACGCAGTCAGTATGGTCGTACACCCGATCTATTCGTTCGGCGCATTGAAATACAATCCACAGGGAGACTCCATCGCCTTTACGAATGCCAATTCCTTTGTGCGCGCTGCCTTGGTGCAGAACGATCCCTTTTTGACCGCTCTGGGCCGTCCAAGCCGTGAAAATATCATCAGTGTGCGCGACAACCAGGGTACACTGCTACAGGCGATGGAACTGACAAACGGGGCGCTGCTGAACGAAACCCTGATAGCAGGTGCCCAGGAATGGGTGGCGGGCCATGAAAATCCGAAATTGCTTACGGAGGCGATATTTAGGCAAAGTTTTGGACGTGCTCCAACGGAGGATGAGCGGCGCATCGCCAATGAAATATTAAACAACGGTATGGATACCAATACGGTACAGGATTTGCTGTGGGCAGTGATATTGCTGCCTGAATTTCAATTTATTGAATAAGATATCATGAAGCATTATTATAACAGGAGAGATTTTCTAAAAACCGCAAGTGCAGGCACATTGGCTGCACTTGCTGCTGGAGCCCCCCTTTCGGGATTTTTAAGCTCCTGCTCCGGCAAACAGGCTGGTGCCGACGCAGTCATTCTACTGTGGATGGCCGGGGGCATGGCTCATACCGATACGTTCGATCCGAAAGCATATACACCCTTTGAGAAAGGGCTTGACTCCAATCGGGTATTAAGCACATTCAAGTCCGTTCCGACAGCGTTGGATGGCATTCACTTTTCCGAAGGCCTGGAATCCATTGGGGCGTTGATGGACAAGGGTACGCTCATTAGGTCGTACGTCGCGGCCGATTTGGGGCATATCCTGCATTCACGCCATCAGTATCATTGGCATACGTGTTACGAACCTCCCCAAACGGTGGCCGCACCGCATATCGGTGCGTGGATCGCACAGGAATTAGGGCCTAAAAACCCAGTGATACCTGCGTTTATCGATATCGGTCAGCGAATGACAGTGGGAGAGGCCGAAGAACTTAAAGCGTTCCACACTGCTGGTTTTCTGGGGAGCGAATATGGTCCGTTTATGATACCGGATCCGTCTTCGGGACTGGATGCCGTAAAACCTCCTGCAGGGATGTCGTTCAGTCGTTTCGAGCGTCGCAATCAATTATACAACGATTTGCTCAGCCAAAATGCGGTTGGGGACCTTGGAAGTGATTACCAAAAGGAATCGTTCAAGCGCTCCATGGAGCAAGCTTACATGCTACTTAAATCTCCGGAAGCTAAAGCATTTGATCTGCACGATGAGCCGAAGGAAAGCTACGACATCTACAATACAGGAAGATTCGGCTTAGGCTGCCTAATGGCCCGCAGGCTGATTGAACAGGGTGCACGGTTTATCAGCGTAACTACCGAATACGAGCCTTTTAAAGGTTGGGATACGCACGAAGGTGGGCATACCCGCGTGGGTGAAATGAAGAAACTCATTGACGCGCCAGTAGCACAATTGATTAAAGATTTAGACCGTAGCGGGCACCTCGACCGTACGCTGATTATCATCGCCAGCGAATTCAGTCGCGATATGGTGATGGAGGGCAGGCCAGGCGCGGAGGTGAAACATCAGGTAAACCAGCCCGATGTGATCAACGATATCAAAAATTATGGGATGCACCGGCATTTTACAGATGGATGTTCCATGTTGATGTTCGGTGGTGGTATTAAAAAGGGGTTTGTGTATGGGAAGACCGCAGACGAACGGCCGTGTAAGACCATCGAGAAGCCCATACGGATTGAACAGGTGCATCAATCGATTTACCATGCGTTGGGCATCGATCCACAGAAGCACGAGGTAATTGAGGGCCGGCCCTTCTACACGACACCAGATGGTGTCCATAAACCTGAATTGGAGTTTTTTAGTTAAGGATTTTGCAAGAAGTCCAGTACGATCGCATTGAACTCCGCTGGATGGTTTACCGGGAAATAGTGGTCTTCGCCCGAGGCGATGTGCAACGTGCCTTTGGGTAAATTGGCGGCGATATTACGGGTATGGTTTTCCTTGATGATATCGTTTTCACCGGCCATCACCAACACGGGACAGTGGATCGCTCTCAAATCTTCATATACCCGGTTAGGCTCGGTTAATAACAGCGTCATCAAGCGAGCGGCATTTTGGGCCGTGCCACTGGTGTCCGCTTCCCACGCTTTGCGGCGTTTTTCGATCTCTTGAAGCACACTGCGATCTACCACATTGTCGTTGATGTAAATATTGGCACCCATGGTTACCAGCTTTTTGACTTTAGCTGGGTAATTCAACGCCAGCAGCAATCCGGTATTCCCGCCGTCGCTCCAGCCCACCACGTTCACACTGTCGAGGTTCAGCTTATCCAGCAGCGCTTTCATGTCGTCGGCAAAAAGTTCGTAGGTATACCGCTCGCCATCTTCAGACGACCTGCCCTGGCCCCGGGTGTCCACAGCGATAACGCGGTAATGTTTTGCAAATTCCGGAATTTGATAGGTAAAGGCTTGGATGGACTGTGAATTGCCGTGCAACAGCAGCAAGGGTTCTCCCTGGCCATATGTTTCGTAATATAGTTCGATGCCATTGACAGTTACCCGGTGACCGGCACTGTCATTCTTTCCGTAGGCAAGCGGTTTCTTAAAGTCCGAACCATCCACACGTGCAGACCGCTTACCCAGGTACGGAGATTCGGAGGTGCCCGAAAGAGTAAATCCCTCGCGTTGTTGTAGATAGCCCCAATGATGCGCTACGCTATCACCTTCAAAGCCGCCGGATGGGACCGGTATTTTCACAAGCTGTCCCTTCTCATCTTCCACAAACAACTGGAAATCATCGAAATAGAATTTACCCTGGCGGCTATAAAGTCCACCAAATGCCAGAAATTCCGCATCCCGATCTATTTTTCCTTCAATGGCATATACCTGCCATTCGCTGTTCCGGATGGGTTTATCCATCATGTTATAAAAAAATCCCACCCGTTTATCTTTCTTATCGACCCGTGCCCAGATTTCGGCTTCGGCGGTTGAATCGATCAGTTCCACCTTTACCGCTGCCTGCAGCCGGAAATGCTTACCTTGGTGTGCTTCCACCCGGATACGCTGGGCAAAGGCACCCCAGTCATCAGCCGATTGAGCCAACAAAAAAGAGGGCAGAAGGAGCAACCAGCCGATGACTAAGCGTGCACAATGGTTCATGCTTGCAAAGATAATCAGTCTGTGGGGCTGCTCATTTTTTTTAACATTCATTAACGTGGATACTTGAATTGCGGATAGGTAGTGATGGCTCAAAACTTCACCTGCAACTCAGCTTGCCGTTCACCGTTTTTTCCGGGTTTCCATTTTGGACCTTCGCGTACGAGCTCCATGGCCCTTTTACTAAGTGCTGGATGAGTTGTATGCGTAATTTGGATGTCGATCGGAGATCCCTCGTCATCGATTGTGAAGGTCAGTGTCACTGCACCTTTGGGACCTTCGGTTTGCCGGATACCTTTTTTAAGATACCGGTTATACACGCGCCAACCACCGAGAGGTTCGGGCTGGTCGCCTATTTCGAGGTTGCTCTCGTTGCCGTATCCCATCCCGGCTACCTCGCTATGTGTCCTTGCATCGGGCTGCGTTGCAATGGGGAGACTGTCTGGACCTGCAAGCGACACCGTTTGTGCAGTCTGCCGCATACCGCGCGTACGCACCTCCGGCGTATCGTCACGCAGCACGTGTGCTGTTTGCCTTACTTCGGCGGTATCAACCAAGATAGGGGGGCGTAAGGTTGCGGCGGTTCTCACCGACGGAGACGACGTATCCCCTGTACGTGTCGGCGGGATATCCCTCGCGGTCGGCTGTTCGGCAGGGGCAGTCGTTGGAGCCGCAGCCAATCGCTTTTTTGTTTGAGGTACAGCCTTTTTAGCAGCAGATGCTATCGATGGGGGCAGCGGCTTGGTCGCAGTGTCATCCGCTTCAGCTTGATCGTCGGATTTTCTGGCAATGGCCTGTTCTTCCGTGCGGGGCGCTTCGGTTCCGGCAGGTGCCGATGCGATTTCCGGCTGGTTTTCTTCCGGGGTGTGCCACTGCGTGAACCACAAGGTACCAACAGTGAAAGCTACCAATACGGTTGCGGCAATCGCCCAACGTTGGGCCGGAACCAATCGCCGCAGGCCGCTGCGCTGGGCTCGTGCCGCGATACGCTTGCGAATGGCTGCCAGGTTGGCTGCGTGTACGTCCTGAGTTTCCCTCTCCATTCCCAGGATAACATCCATTAATGCCGGGTCTTGCTGCGCCCGCCGCTCCAGCGTGTACATCTCCCGGGGGCTGAGCTCCCCGTTTACATACCGTCTGATCCGTTCGATGTCTACCTTACCTTTTTGCATCGCTGCCCTCCATACACAGTTTCAGGTTCCGCTTGCCATTTTGGATGTAGCTTTTCACCTCGTTCATGCTATATCCCGTAATTTCGGCTATCTCTTTGTAACACTTTTCGTTTAGATAAAACAAATCGACACTCCGTTTTTGTTTTTCCGGCAGGCGCTCCATGCAGCGCTCCAATTGGGAAAGCTGCCGTTCTTTTTCCTCCACGTCGTCTTCCGGATGCACCGGCAGCGGAAATTCCACAAATTCATCGATCGAAATTTGCTGCCTGTTTTTTTCAGACCGCAGCTGCATAAGGCAATGGTTGCGACTCAGCACATAAAGCCAGCTGCCAAATTTCTGGATGTCCTGCTTATTGACTTTGTGGATAAGTTCCTCAAAAATCTGCATAACGGCATCCTTGCTGCGCTCGCTGTCCTGCAGGTAACGCATGCATACGTAATATACCATTTCGGCATGGGCATCAAACAGTGCAGCCAAGACAGCCAGATCGCCGGTCTCGCGATAGCGCCGTAGGAGTATGTCGTCGTCATCGACGTTTTTTTTGGACTTGCTTAACCAACCCATTACCGGGTGAAAATAATTTTTTTTTCCGGTTTATGGAAATCCGGAAAGCCCCGCATCCTTCGCCAAAATTTAGTGTTATGAAGCCAATCATCTTTTTTGCAACATTGCTGACGCTATCCCTGGTGGGATATCGGTCCGGCACGCCGCCCACCATGCATGGTAAGGTATACGACCAACAAACGGGTACGGCAATCGCCGGTGTTTTTATCACCGTAGAAGGAGCCCTAGCCACCACCCAAACGGACTCCCTGGGGCGGTATGCTATTTCCGCGGCAATTGGGCAGTTCCTGGTATTTAGTCACACCGGTTATGAAGCCAAGCGGATAAAGGTTGGCAACAAAAACCCGCTGGATGTACCGCTTAACCCCTCACAGGTCTCCGCAGTGGAAACGATGATGACGGGATACGGCACACAACACCGCATGGCTTTAGTTGGCAATACCGGTGGCATCCGTATCCGCGGTATTGCGGATGCTACCTATTCCCCCCTCATGATCCTGCCTCAGTCGGTAAATACCGAATCCTATAAAAGAATTGCCGAAAATCACTTTTCTGACCCCTTGGATGCGCCTTTATCCACCTTTGCCATCGATGTGGACGCTGCTTCGTACAGCAATTTCCGTCGATTCATCCATAACGGGCAATTGCCACCGGCAGATGCCGTCCGGATTGAGGAAATGATCAATTATTTCCAATATGAGCTAGCGAGCCCCACCGGTGGCGAACCGGTGGCTATTCATACCGAGCTGGCCACAGCACCCTGGAATCCCAAACATCACCTGTTGCGTATCGGTTTGAAAGCCAAGTCGGTTCCGGCCGATAAACTGCCCGCATCCAATTTGGTTTTTCTGATCGACGTATCCGGATCCATGATGGGGAGTAACCGTTTACCCTTGGCGCAGGCGTCCATGAAACTGCTTGTGGACCAGCTTCGGGGGAACGATCATGTGGCCATCGTAACGTATGCCGGATCGGCCGACGTGGTATTGGAAAGTACGCCGGCAAGCCAGAAAATCGCCATCAAGGACGCCATCGATGCACTCCATGCCAGCGGATCTACTGCCGGCGGGGCAGGTTTGCAGTTGGCCTATCGCATCGCTCGCCAACATTTTATCAAAGACGGAAATAACCGCGTTATCCTAGCTTCCGATGGGGATTTCAATGTGGGCCCATCCAGCGACAACGAGATGGAGCAACTGATTGCCAAAGAGCGGCAAAGCGGCGTAAGCCTGTCCGTGCTGGGCTTTGGCATGGGCAACCTGAAAGATAGCAAGATGGAACTGCTGGCCAACAAAGGGCACGGAAATTATGCCTACATCGACAACATCACGGAAGCCCGCAAAGCGATGATCACGGAGTTTGGCGGCACGCTCTTTACGGTAGCAAAGGATGTAAAAGTACAGGTGGAGTTCAATCCATACAAGGTTCAGGCATACAGACTGTTAGGATATGAAAACCGTTTGCTGGAAAAGGAAGATTTCAATAACGACGAAAAGCTTGGGGGCGACATGGGCGTGGGGCACACCGTTACGGCCTTATATGAAATCGTACCAGCAGGGGTAGAAAGCGCGTATCCCGGCGATGTCGATCCGTTGAAATACCAGTCGGCGAAAGATCGGCGAACAGTGGGTAACAGCCGGGAGGTGGCAACGGTCAAATTCCGCTACAAAGATCCAGATGGAGCTAAAAGTCGACTGCAGCAAGTAGCCGTGGCCGATACGCCGGTAGCATTGGCAAGCGCCAGCATGGATTTCCGCTTTGCCAGTGCCGTGGCGGAACTGGGTATGCTGCTACGAAATTCCGATTTTAAACAGCAAGCAGATTACGATCAACTAATCGCCCGGGCAAAGGGTGCCAAAGGTAAAGACGACGAAGGCTACCGGGCGGAATTCATCCGCTTAGCAGAAAACGCGAAGCTACTCGCGCAAAGTGACGGATTAGCGGTGCAAAACTACTAATCCGCAGTCGTAGCAGGTCACCGGTAAGCAACTATACCGGTGACCTGGTCGTTTGAAAGATGGCCGATGGTTAAAGCTTCGACACCATACGATCGAAAACGGCACGTTGTGCCCGCATGGATCCCACTTTATCTTCCGGATTCGTATGACATTCCAGCAGGATCCAACCGCTGTAATCCAACTGACTCAGATTTTTCAAAAGCGTGGGGTATGGGTAATCGGTTCGGTCCAATTCGCGAACATGAATGGTATCACCTAAGCGATCCTTTACCAAATCGAAGTTGTATTGGAATCCCTGACCGTCCAAATCCTGTGGATTGCAATTCCAGCAAATAGTTGCATTGGGATGGTCCGCGTGGTCCATAATGGTCTTGATATTGGGTAGGTTCTGCGTTTCATTACCATGAACTTCCAACCGGAGCTGCTGACCGAAATCAGCTGCGTAAGCCGCCAGTTCTTTCAAGGAGGCACCGATCTGCGCCATGGTCTGTTCACGGGGTACATTCTCGTGGAACGCATTCGGTTTTACCTTTACGCCGCTGCCCCCGATATCTGCACTTAATTGAATGAATTCCTTCGTTCGTGCAATGGCTGCTTTGAGCCGGTCCTGATCGGGGAAATCGTATTGCTCATTGGTACCCATACCAACTACCACTACCGGGCTATCCGCAAATTGCTTCTTAACGCCCAAACGTTCCTGTTTGCTCATTTCGGGAGTAACGTGATGGGCGTGATCTACCCGCAGCTCAACGCCATGTATTCCCGTTGCTGTACAGTTTTTGATGAGTGTCGGCACGTCCCAGTCTTTACCCCATTGGTAGGTGACCAGTCCAAGCTTCATTTTGGATACATACTTCCGGTCGCCAACTGCCCAAGCAGCCGCAGGAATCAACGTTGAACCCGCCAGTAACGACAACGTGTTAAGGAATTGCTTTCTATTAATGCTGTACATCGTATTATAAATTGGTTGCTAGCAAATATAATATTTATTCTGTTTAATTCTTCCACGGATCCGGTTTTCGTGTGAAGTAGGTGATGACGTCGACTTGAAGAGCGGACCGGCTACATGGATGCCGTTGTATCTGCTAAGCGATTTTATTACTGTATATCCAACTTTATCGTCCCGCTTCCGTTGAGGTACAGTAAGCGATATACTAATTTTATCCTTGTGTTGCGTACCCTTATAGAGGTACATAACAGGTACGGAATAGGTGCATATACCGTGCAGATTGGGTACCTTAAAAGTAGGGCATATACAACGTCAAACCTCTTTTCTTGAGTGAAAGATACCTTAAAAATCCATCCGCTGAATACGGATTGCATTGCCAATAGCGAGCAAAGCCACCCCCACGTCCGCAAAGACTGCTTCCCACATGTTGGCTAACCCGCCGGCGCCGAGAATAAGCACCGCAGCTTTTACGACAAAAGCCAGGGTAATATTTTGCCATACGATGCGGCGTGTCGCTTTGCCGATACGGATTGCCACCGGTATCTTGCTGGGCATATCGTCCTGGATGACCACATCGGCCGTTTCGATGGTGGCGTCGCTACCTAGACCGCCCATCGCAATGCCTACGTCGCTAAGTGCGACAACGGGTGCGTCGTTTACCCCATCACCTACAAAAGCAACCCGGTAGTTGAAAGCTTTCAATTCCTTGATTTTGTCCGCCTTATCTTCCGGCAACAAATCGCCGTAGGCTTGGGGTATATCCAATTTGTCGGCCACCTCCCGAACCACGGCCGTGCGGTCGCCGCTAAGCATGGTGGGTACAATGCCCATTGTTTTCAATTCACCGATGGCCTTAGCGGCATCGGGTTTGAGTTCATCGGCGATGGTAAGGTAACCGGCAAACCGACCGTCGTACCCCACCGCTACGACGGTTTGTGTCGTATGGCCGGCAGCAGCGTCATAGTTAACGCCAAATCGGTCGAGCAATTTAAAATTGCCAACCAGAAGCTGCTTCCCATCTAACAAGGCGCTCAAGCCATATCCCGCGATTTCCTCCACCGCTTCCAGTCGCAGCGTATCATCAACCGGTCCGGCATATTCACGGATGGCGGTAGCAACGGGATGGGTGCTGTTGCGCTCCAGCGCATGGGTCCAGGCGAGTACCTCAGCCCGATCAAAACCCTCGGAAATAAACACCTCCTGTACTGTAAACACACCTTTGGTAAGTGTACCTGTTTTGTCCATAACCACCTGTCGGATGGTAGCCAACGCATCCAGAAAATTACTTCCTTTGAACAGAATGCCATGACGGCTGGCTGCCCCAATACCGCCGAAATAGCCAAGGGGGATGGAGATGACGAGTGCACAGGGGCAGGAGATAACCAAAAAGACCAGCGCTCGATACAACCAATCGGTAAACACATAATCGGCTACGAACAATACAGGCAAGGTGGTGATGAGTACGGCAAGCAATACAACGATGGGCGTATACACCTTGGCAAACCTGCGGATAAACAGTTCGGTGGGCGCTTTTTGTGCCGTGGCATCCTGTACCAACGCGATGATCTTGCTGAGTTTACTATCGTTATAGGCCGTGGTGATGCGTACCTGTGCTACGGTATTCAGATTGATCATACCCGCCAGTACTGCATCCCCCGTTATCTTGGTGTCCGGTTTGCTCTCGCCGGTGAGCGCTGCGGTGTTGAATGCGGCACGGTCCGAAAGCAATTCACCATCTAACGCCAGCTTTTCACCGGGTTTAAGCTGCAGGATTTGTCCGATGGCAGCTTGTTTGGCACGGATGGTGCGCGGACGGCCCGCTTCCAAAAGGGTCACCTCGTCCGGCCGCTGGTCCAGCAGCGCCTTGATGTTGCCCTTTGCCCTGCGTACGGCCAAGCCCTGAAGGTTTTCGCCCACGGTATAGAACAGCATGACAGCCACACCTTCCGGATATTCGCCGATGGAAAAAGCACCCAATGTAGCTAGGACCATCAGCGTAAATTCCGAGAAGATTTCTTTTTTCCGGAAGGCCTGGAGCATTTCTAACACGACCGGTCCGCCCACCGGCACATAGGCTACCGCATACCAGATAAAACGTGTCCAGTATTCAAAGAAAGAAGGCCGCGGAAGCCACGCATTATCAACGGCTAACCCTATTAATAACAGCGCAAAACTAACGATGGCCGGTAGGAAAAGACGAACGATGGACGGTGTGCCGCTTTGGACCGGTCCGTGGTCATGACCGTCTCCATGGGCATATACGGGGTCAGGAATGTGGTCTTCCGATGCGCAACAGGAGCAAGATGCTGTATGGTTTTGAGTCTTTGTATCCATAACAAAACAAAGATACTCCGAAAAGACATGCAACCGATTTGCAAAGTTTACCCTGCACAGTCCTCACAAAGTCCTTTCATGACCATATTCATCTCTTTCAATACAAATTTATGCGGCAGATTTACGGCCGGTATGGTGTAATCGGTCAAGCAGAACGTGCGTTTGCATACTTGGCAGTGAAAATGCACATGCAGATCCCCCGGGTTGCATTCGCATCCTTCACTGCATAAGGCATATTTTGCAGATCCAGTACCGTCGTCAATGCTGTGGATGATTTTATGCTGTTCAAAGGTCTTCAGGGTGCGGTATAGGGTAACCTTATCCACCTTATCAAACTGTTCTTCAAGATCGGACAAGCTGCTGGCGGCTTCCTGTTGTGCGAGCATATCGAGCACCAACAACCGCATGGCGGTCGGTTTAACCGAACGCGCATTTAGAATGGATGTCAGTTGCTTATCATTCATCGGTAACTACTAGCAAGTACCACCAAAGATACGGAAAATTATTTGGATGGAATGTTGATTTGGATCCCGGCCTGCGTAAGTGCCCGGCGTACTGCACGGGCTACCTCAACGGCATGAGGCCCGTCACTATGGATGCATAAGGTATCCACTTTTTCTGATAAAATAAGCGATTGATCAATCATCTGTTGTACCTCAGTAAGTATCGCATGGGGATGGGTACGCGGCGTCAGTGTACCGTCTGCTTGGTAAGTACGGTCTATAAATCCTTCGGCAGCCACGGCAATGCCCCGGTCAAGCGCCGCTTGGATCATCTTACTGCCGGCTAGCGCGTATAAGATGAGTGCCGCATCAAAATCATACACGGCTGCAACAATCGCTGCCGCCAGCTTCGCGTCGCGTGCCGCCATATTGTACAATGCGCCGTGTGGTTTTACGTGGTGCAGCTTACCGCCGGCCGCATGAACGAAGCCGTATAGCGCACCGATTTGGTAAAGTGTGATCTGGTAAGCCTCCTCCGGAGAGAGGGGACGTTCCTGCCTGCCAAAGCCTTCCAGATCCGGCAAACCGGGATGGGCGCCAATTGCTACGCCGTGGTTCAATGCTGCTTGTACGGTCAGTTGCATGCGTAAAGCATCACCTGCGTGGAAACCGCAGGCGATGTTGGCCGATGTGACACAGGGGAGAAGCAGTTCGTCGGAAGACCCCGGCTGGTTCCCCGGCGTTTCGCCCATGTCACAATTCAAGTCGACTGTAATCCTCATAAGTTCATTCGTTCATCCATTCCCCAAGCTAGCGACAGCTTCTTCAATCGCTCTTCTTGATGAAGATATAGTTTTTCTGCATCGTTCCGGCTTATTTCCCGGAAAAAAATTTCATCTCCGGGCTTAAATTGAGCGCATAGGGGCATGTCTACCGCGGCTATTTGCGCGATGCGTGGGTAACCGCCGGTGGTCTGGCTGTCCGCCATCAGTAAGATGAGCTTGCCGTCGCCCGTCACCTGAACCGTTCCCGGAACAACGGCGGTGGATAGCAGTTCGCGCTTGGTACGGCTGCGCATGGGCGGGCCTTCCAACCGGTATCCCATCCGATTGCTCTGCGGGGTGATACGAAAGGGGGCCGACAGGAAGTCTACCACCGATTGGCCTTCAAACCATGTAAACTCCTGAGCGGGGACGATACGTACCACCCTCCGGTCAGCTGGCAATAACAACCAGCGGGCAATTCCCCAGTTGGGGTAGTTGATCGCATCGCTAATTAATCGGTTGAACAGTTGCCTTGTCCTTGCAGAAGGCGTATCTGCCGCCTTCAGTACATCTCCCTTGCAGAGTGCGCGGCCTTGTACACCACCGATTCCTGCCGGCAGGTAAGTGCTCCTGCTTTCCAGTACTTCGGGCACGTCCCAGCCACCAGCTATGGCAAGATAGGTATGGCAGCCTTTCGACGTATCCATTAACCGGATTTCAGTTCCTTTTGGCACAAATATCGGCCTGTCCGATGGCAGGTGCCGTGAATCCGCTTCCAGCAAAGCTCCTTCACCCGAATACGCGATCAGCAAATCACGCTCGGCACGGAAAACGGCTCCTCCATAAGCGAATTCGATCACGGCGGCATGCATATCATTGCCCAATGCTTGGTTGGCTATTCGGGCAGATAACCTGTCCATCGCACCGGAAACGGGCACACCCTGCGATAAATAGCCAGGACGCCCCAGGTCCTGAACGGTACTGAGCATGCCGGCTTTATCGATCCGTATCTGCATAGGGTTAGCTATTCGTATAGAACTGTTCGGGAGAGATGGGTTGGAAGACAACCTGGTCGCCCGCTTTTAACCGGGCAGGCGGTCTGTTTGTTGCATCAAACAGGGGCAGGGGTGTGCGACCGATAATTTGCCAGCCGCCCGGTGTATCCTGTGGATAGATACCGGTTTGTTTCCCGGCAATGCCTACCGAACCATGGGGTACCAACGGGCGCGGCGTAGGTTTTCGGGGTGTAGCCAATTGTTGCGGTAATCCGCCGAGGTAAGGAAAACCGGGCGTAAAACCAATCAGATAAACGTGGTACAATGCCGTGCTGTGCTGCTGGACAACCTCCGCTGGAGTTAGGCCATTCCGGTGAGCTACCTCATCGAGGTCGGGACCAAACTCCCCACCGTAACATATCGGGATGGTCACGGCGTTGCTAGGGTATGCGGCGGTTTTCCCCGGCATATACCGAAGCTCCTTCAAATAATCGGATACCCGTTGGAAGCAGTTAATTCCCCGAAGCTGGGAGGATTGCATCACCTGTATCGGATCGAAAAACACGCTAAGTGTCGTATAAGCCGGTACCGTGGTCCGAAATCCATCAAAAGGATGCTCATTCAGCTGTGTATTGAACCGAACAATACGATCCAAGGTTTTTGCGGCTATTTCGTCGTCAAATTCAAGCGTAACCGCATATTCACACAAGGAATATATCGTAAATGTTTCCGCAAATTCTGACAGCAAATCCATCCCGTTTGTAAACCTATCAATGATAGACAAAATTTGGGCGGGAACAAAATTAAATCAATAAAAACAATGTTGATACCACCGTCAACACAATCATCAGCAGCTTAAATTGCCGTTCAGGCAACAGGTGGACGATCTTAATCCCGATAAAACCACCCAGCAGAATGAAGGGAAGAGCGGTAAGGCTGAGCAGAAAGCCTGCCCAGGACACATTATCCCAAACAAAAATCTGCAGGGGTATCTTGAGGTAGTTCAGGATCATGATAAACCATGCACCGGTTGCCACAAATGCAAATTTGGGTAGCCGCATGGCCAACAGGTAGACGGTTAAGATGGGGCCTGCGGCATTCCCAATCATCGTGGAAAAACCCAGAACAAAACCAATCAGCGGTGCAAACCAGCGTGATGCACGGATCTTGTCCAAGTTTTCGGAACGATTCATTCCGACCATCGTCACCACACCCAGCAGGATGCAACCACCCATCATGATTTTGAAGCTCGATTCGGGCACCCTATCGCCCAGTATCAGTGCCACGACCAGTCCCATCAATGCCCAAGGCATGGGCTTGATGACCAAACCCCGATGAAACTTTTTGCGGTAATAAATAACGGCCAGCAAATCGGCCATACAGAGCATCGGCAATACGATACCTGTGGAATGCTTAGCCCCGAAAAGTAGCGCAAAAAGGGGGATGGTTACCGTACCTATATTTTGGACACCCGTTTTGGACATGCCGATGAGCATGGCGCAAAAGAAAAAGAGGGCCCACGTACCCGGTCCGTGAAGCAGGCTGGAAAAATCAGGCATAGTGCGTTGCCAGCATTTGTTTGACGCCGGTCACATCGATGTCGTGATAATCCCGGATGTAGTGCTGGCAGGGGGGAAGCTGATCTTTGGTATGTGAAGTAAGCACACCTACCACTTTCGCACCCGCATTGATAGCGGCCGATACGCCGGAGAAAGAATCTTCGAAAATCACGCAGTCGAGCGGCTGGACATCCAGATTCCGTGCCGATTTCAGGTAGATCTCGGGGTCGGGCTTGTGGGCCGTTACGTCCTCGCTGGAGAGGATGGAATCCATCAGCGGCCGTAAGGCGAGGCCATCGAGAATGAAATCAAGATTCGCACGCGGCGCCGATGTAGCCACACCGATGCGGAACCCTTCGGACCGGAGTGCGGCGAGGAATTCCGGCAGCCCCGCGATCGGTGTCAGACTTTCACGATAAATTTCGCGGAACAGCGCTTCTTTTTCAGCTGCCAGGCTCCTGATTTCCGCTTCGCTGAGCGCACGCTTGAAAAAATACCGCATGATGTAGTCGTTATGCTTGCCATACATGTGGTCCTCGAATTCCTGCTCGGTATAGGGAACGTGATATTTATCAAAAAACTGCTTGAATGCTTCGGAATGGTGTGGGTTGGTATCAGCGATGACCCCATCCATGTCAAAAATGACTGCGTAGTTGTCCATGGCGCAAAAGTAGCATATTTTGATCGAACTAGTACGTAAAGGTTAATCCGCCGCCCAAGCCCATATCGCTGTCGTAGTGGCTGGACAGTGAAATGTATTTGGTGAGGATGTATTTCGCACCGATGGTATATTCCCCGTCGCTGTTATAGAGACCGCGCAGCCGCAACCTTGCGGTAACCGGAATATCGTCGCGCTCAATCTGCAGGCGCACATACCCGTTGTGATTCACACGTAGGTCGGCCACGATGAACCAGGGAAGCGTATATTGCAGGCCGATGTGAAATGCCGTGCGGTCATCTTTTGTGTTGGTCTGCCCGAACCAATTGCGGTCGGCATGTCCGCCTTCACGGTAACGCCATTCACCTCCGGCAAAGGCCATGAGGAATTGATTGCGGTCGAGATACCTGCCGAAACGCGTATCGACCTCATACCCGCGCCGCTTATTGGGACCAAGGTGCCAATCGGTTTGCCACGCCCAGCGCGTATTTTCCAGTACGACGTCGCCGTCGCTTGCATTGGACTCGATGCCGATTTCGGCACCGAGGTAGAAACGCCTGTCGTCGGCGTATACCTTGCGCAGGCCTTCCTCCGGATCGGGAATCTGTGGATTGGGCGGCGAATCTTCATAGGTGAAGATCCGGCCCATGCCGCTCATCATGTGGTAGAGGATATGGCAATGGAAAAACCAGTCGCCGTATTCCTCGGAGGCATTGAATTCCAGTGTGTCGGTTTCCATAGGCATGATATCCAGTACGTTTTTCAGCGGTGCATAGTCGCCCTGCCCGTTGACTACCCGGAAAAAGTGACCGTGCAGGTGCATGGGATGCCGCATCATGGAATTATTGGTAAGGATGATGCGGATGTTTTCACCCTTTTTGATCAAGATTTTATCGCGTTCAGATACCGTCTTATTGTTGATGGTCCATACGTAGCGGTTCATGTTGCCGGTCAATTCAAAATGGAGTGTCCGGAAGGGCTTGTCTGGCAATGCCGTGGGCGTGGGCGACCGGAGCATGGCATAGTTGAGTGTTTTGGGTCCATTTCCTTCGGGATACATTACCGCATTCATGTCCATCTGTTGCAAACTCATGTCCATCCCCATGTCCTTCATGTCGCCACCGACGGTCATCATGTCGTTCATCATCTTCATCCCTTCAAAATAATCCAGCTTGCCGAGGGGCTGCTTGAGCTGCTTTACGCCATCACCGAGCCACAGGGAAACCTGGCCGATACGGTCTTCGGAAGTGGCCACCAGCTCATAGGCGGCACCGTCTGCCGGAATGGTCACCTCGACATCGTAGGTTTCGGATACCCCCACGATGAGCCGATCCACGGTTACGGGTTCCACATCCGCGCCATCGGAAGCGACCACGGTGAGCGGTCCGCCTGCATAGGTGAGCCAGAAGTACGTGGATGAACTACCATTGATGACGCGTACCCGCACCTTATCACCCGCACGGTATTGCGGGCGCTGTTGCTCGGCATCACCATTCAGAAGAAAACGTTCGTAGTAGACATCACTTACGTCCATGGCATGCATCCGCTTCCATTCGTTAATGAACTTGGTGCCGAGATGTCCGGACAGCAGTCCCTCTCCGTAGCTTTGGGTGGCTCCTTTCCGGATGCCGTACCAGTCGGTCGCCCGGTGCAGTGAGCGCTCAATCTGGTGTGGGTTCTCATCACTCCAATCGCTGAGCAGCATCACTTCCTCATGCACCGGGCGCTCGTCCTTTTTATGGATGATGAATGCACCGTACAGACCGATCTGCTCCTGCAGCATGGTATGCGAATGGTACCAGTACGTGCCGCTCTGCCGGATGGGAAACCGGTATACGTGGGTGCTCATACCCTTGATGGGAGCTGTGGTCAGGTAGGGGACGCCATCCTGTTCATTGGGCAAAAGAATGCCATGCCAATGAATGGACGTTTCGTGGTGCATGTGGTTATGCACGTGGATCTCGGCAGTATCACCTTCAGTGAAATGAAGGGTAGGAGCGGGCAGCTGTCCATTGATGGCGATGGCCTTCCGGGCGTTTCCGGTGTAGTTGACCACCGTATCGGTGACGTTGAGGTCGTAACGAACGGTCCGCTGTGCGGTAGCTGCCAGTGTACCCGCCATCAACAGCACCAGTAATACCCCGTGTATGCGCTGAATACCCATTAGTTGTGTGAATGTGGTTCGGCACCGTTGCCACCCAGTGTTTCAACAACACTGCCGCAAGTCAGCATCTGTTCTCCATAATACGGATTCCGGATGGCTTTTTCCTGGCTCAGCCAGTTGGCGCCCTTTCCTTTGTTGTACATCGGGCAGTGCTGGTAATAGACGGCGGACGAAGGTGTGTTTGCTTTCGTCAGGCTATACAGATGCTCAGATAATAGGACAAACCGGTTCCGCTGGTCATCAAGGGTTTTCGCCTTGGCTACCGCTGCCGCGTGGGTAGCTGCCTGCTTGGCTGCCGGTGCAGAAAGTTCTCCCAGTTGCTTGGCGAGTGCAGTTGCGGGGGCAGTCACACTTTTCGCGTCGCCGGCGACGAGCGCATCTTTCAGTTTGAAGTAGGCGTGGAGCACGCCATCGATCGGCGACTGCTGACTGGTGGCTACCGGTTGGTGTCCTCCATGGGTTGTGCCCTGTCCGTCCGCTGTCAGCGCCGCGGCTTGCGGAGCGCGTTCGTATTGGCAGCAGTTATCCAGCGCCGCATATGCTTCGGCAGGAGCGAGGTACCGCTCGTTGTCGTAGCCGGCATAGGCCACACGTTTCAATACTGCATCGGCGGAAGTCGTCGTAGCATCGTAGGTAAGCTCCGCAAGGTGGGTGTCTGCATCCCAGGAGAGGGTGGCTTCGCCCTTTTTTGTGCCCGCTGTTTCGATGGTCTGCTTACACTGGTCGCAGTTTCCTTCGATGCGAACGGTTTCGGTCCTTGCATTCGGGAGCTGTGCGGAGGCTATCCCCCACATAGGGAGCAACATCGGTACTAAAAACGTAATTTTCATGATAAGCTAATTTTGATTGACTGTTCCATTAAATTCACGGTTCGATGGATTCCGCTTTGAACCCGGCCTTATTGACCGCAGCAACGACCGTGTCTGCATCGGCAGCATCTGCATTTACGGTGAGGACTTTATCGGGGTTGCCAATGTCTACCTGCCAGTTTCCCTTGCCAACGGATTGATTGAGGGAAGGGGTTACAGCTGCCAGGCAGCCTCCGCAATTGATGGTTGTTTTGAATTTGCGTGTAGTTTCCATATGTGTTGTTTTTGTTTTTATGTGTTATCGTATTAAATCTGTATAAATCCGCTGAATCCGGTCATCCATGTTCCCACGGATCAACTCCATTTCAACCGTAAGCTGTTGCTCACCACGCTCACACTGCTGAGGGCCATGGCTGCTCCGGCAATCATTGGATCCAGCAGAAAACCATTGATGGGATACAGCAGCCCGGCGGCAATCGGTATTCCGATGATATTATAAATAAACGCCCAGAACAGGTTTTGTTTGATGGCGGCTACCGTTTTCCTCGAAAGCTGGATGGCCGTGGGAATCCGGGTGAGGTCGCTTGAAATGACGGTCATCTTGGCCACGTCCATCGCAATATCGCTGCCTTTGCCCATGGCGATACCAACATCAGCCTGGGCAAGCGCATTGCTGTCGTTAATGCCGTCGCCCACCATGCCCACAACATGCCCCTTTGCCTGCAGGTCCTTTACGAAATCTGCTTTTTCAGCGGGCAATACGTTTGCCCGGAAGTGGCTGATCCCTGTCTGCCCGGCAACGGATTTGGCGGTCTGCTCGTTGTCGCCGGTTAGCATATACACGGCTACACCTGCCGACTGCAATTTACGGATCGCTTCCGCTGAGGTAGGCTTGATCCTATCGGCAATGGCAACGGCTGCCAGCAAGGTGGATTCATCCGCAAAATGGATGACCGTATGGGCGAGATCCAGTTGCCCGTCGATCCATTGCTGGGTCTGCTCACTGACGGTAATGTGGTGCGCTTTCAGCAATGCCGCGTTGCCGATCAGGTAATTCTTCGAATTGTATCTGCCTTTTATGCCCTGTCCGGTGATGTTTTCAATAGCCATGTCCTGTAGAAATGCGGCCTGACCATCAAGCACTTTTACGACGGCGTCGGCCAAGGGGTGCTCGGATGACTGCTCGATGCTGTACAGGATGTTGCGCAGCTCGTCCGTCTCCGGTACTTCCCAGTGCAACGCCACGACCTCCGGCTTACCTTCGGTGATGGTGCCCGTCTTGTCGAGGACGATGGCATCCAACTTCTTGGCAAGTTCAAGGCTTTCGGCGTCCTTGATCAGGATACCCTGCTCGGCGCCCTTGCCGACACCCACCATAATGGCGGTAGGAGTGGCCAATCCGAGCGCGCAGGGGCAAGCAATAACCAACACGGTAACCAGCGCCAGCAGGCCATGGGTAAATCCTTCCTGGCCATCGAAAATCATCCACAACCCGAAGCTGAGGATTGCAATACCGATGACGATGGGCACAAAAATTCCGGCAATCCGGTCCACCAGTTTCTGTACGGGTGCCTTGCTGCCCTGGGCATCCTGCACCATTTTGATGATCTGGCCCAGCAAGGTGGCACCACCCACTTTTTCCGCTTTAAACTGAAAGCTACCTTTCTGATTGAGGGTACCTGCAAAAACCGCCGCCCCCGGCTGTTTGGCCACAGGCACGGGCTCGCCACTGATCATACTCTCATCCACGTATGAATTGCCGGAAACCACGGTGCCATCCACGGCAACCTTTTCGCCGGGCTTCACCAGCAACGTGTCGCCCACGGCCACGTTGGCAATAGGGGTTTCCTGTTGATGCCCCCCTGCATGAACCACGGTGACCGTTTTGGGCTGCAGCCCCATCAGTTTTTTGATGGCCGAGGACGTGTTGCCCTTTGCCCGTTCTTCGAGCAGCTTACCCAATAGGATAAAGGCAATGACCACAGCGGCCGACTCGAAATAGACATGTGCATGCAGCCCGCGGCTGTGCCAGAATTCGGGGAAGAGCACATTGAATACACTGAAAAGATAGGCGACACCGGTACTTAAGGCCACCAGGGTATCCATGTTGGCCGAACGGTGTTTCGCCTGCTTGTATGCGCCGATGTAAAACTGGCGGCCGAATACAAATACCACAGGTGTAGCCAGCAACCACATCACGTAGTTGGCCCACCCCTGATTCATCAATGCGGGGGTCATCCCGACGACGACTAAGGGAATCGCCAGAAGGATGGCACCCACGGTACGCTTTTTCAATGATTTGAAGTGGGATTGCTGCAGCGCCTCCAGCGACTCGGCGGCTTCCGCCGTTTCATCGATCATCAGATCGTATCCGATGGACTGCACGGCTGCTCGTAATTGCTGGGCGTCCGTGATGCCCGGTACGTACTCCACCTGTGCAGTGGCGTTGGCGTAGTTGACCGTTGCGGAAAGCACCCCCGGCTGAGCCGTAAGGATGGTTTCCGTGCTATTGGCACACGAAGCACAGGAGAGGTTGAGCACTGGAAAGGACTGTTTTACGGTCGTTACACCGTACCCTAGGTCGCGGATTTTCTTTACGGCCTCGGGTATAGCAGTGATCGCATTGCCCGCGGTGATCGCCGCACGCCGGTTGTTCAGTTCGACACGGTGGTGGCTGATTTCCGGCACATCTGCCAACCCTTTGTCCACGATTAATGCGCAATGTTCGCTTTCAACGTTTTCGAGTGGCAGGTATATCGTATCATTTGTGTGTTCCATAACTTTCTTTGATTGAACACTACAAATGTCGGTGTTAAACCGCCGGAAGTTTTATGGAATGATGGGAAAGTTTTATGATTTAAATGGGTAAAGTCAATTCCTACTTGCGTCAAATACAAATGGCTATAAATCGCCGAAAGCCGACAAATTGGTCGGTCTGTGTTAATTGCAAAATAAATAGGAAGTTGTATATTTGCTACAATGGAAACTTTGATTGTAGAGGCTCACAATAAAAAGCAGTTGGCTGCTATTAAGGCTGTATTGAAGGCTTTGGATGTTACATTTTGGAAAGCCGACGAATCTCCTTATAACGCGGATTTTGTAGCAAAAATAAAAAGGGGAGATGAAGCCTTACAAAGAGGTGAAGGTAAAAAAATCACACTCCAGGAGCTTGATGCGTTGTGGAAGTAATTTTTTTACCTGAAGCTATCGATGATCTGACTTACTGGCAAAGGACAGGGAATAAACCTGTTCTCAAAAAAATCTCACAATTGACCAAAGCGATCATCGAGTCACCCTATACGGGTATCGGTAAACCGGAGCCTCTGAAATATGACCTGAGCGGGAAATGGTCGCGGAGAATCAATCACGTTGACCGTTATGTCTACAAAATCGAAGCCGAACAACTTATCGTGTACTCACTAAAAGGGCATTACTAACTATATCTCACACCCTAGATAACCTCAGTAAAAAGCCTTTTTGAACTAAATTTAATCGTATGCATACTAAAAACGGATTGATCAGCGCAGTGGTGTTTCCACTCCTGTTCCTGTTGCTTTCCATCCAGGCTTCAATGGGCCAACATGCTGAACAAGCGGGTGATCTTCCGCTTACGGACACGCTTCCGATGGACGACGGAGTAACCCAGGGCCGACTCGAAAATGGACTTGCCTACTACATCCGTCACAATGCGGAACCCAAAGACCGGGTGGTGATGTACCTGGCAACGAAGGTCGGATCCATACTCGAAACGGACGACGAACTGGGTCTGGCTCATTTCCTCGAACACATGCAATTCAATGGAACGAAAAACTTCCCCAAGCATGAACTCGTGGATTACCTGCAAAAGGCCGGCGTACGTTTCGGATCGGATCTGAACGCTTATACCAGTTTTGATGAAACGGTGTATCAATTGCCGATCCCGTCTGATGACCCCGAGTTGCTCAAAAACGGGTTGCAGGTACTGCGCGATTGGGCACAGGATGCGCTGCTGAGCGACGACGAGATTGACAAAGAGCGCGGCGTGGTACTCAACGAAATGCTGGGAGGCCGTGGCGCTGAACAGCGCATGCGCGATCAGTACTTGCCAATGATCCTCAACCAATCGCGCTATGCAAAGCGGCTGCCCATCGGCACCAAGGAAAGCATTGAAGGATTTGGTTATGAAACGCTCCGCAATTTCCATCACAAATGGTATCGGCCCGATTTACAGGCGCTCATCATCGTAGGCGACATTGATGTATCCGAAATGGAAGCTCAGATCAAAACCCTATTTTCCGACCTGAAAAATCCGGAGCAAGAGGCAGCGCGCAACGAATACGAGATTCCGCTTACGGGCAAAAACCAGTTTCTGGCAGTGACAGACCCCGAAATGCCCCAAACCGTGGTGCAGGTGGTTGTCAAGCACCCGGAAGCGAAAGTTAAAACGGTGGCAGACTACCGAACGCAACTAGCCAAGTCGTTATTCAATCAGATGGCGGGGGCGCGCTTTGCGGAACTCACACGTCAATCAGATCCTCCCTTCATCCAAGGGGGAGGGAGCATCGGTGGCTTTTTACGAGGATTGGATGCTTTCACGATGTACGTGGTCGCCAAACCCGGTGAAATCCAACGCGGATTCGAGTCGGTCGTAACAGAATTTGAACGTATTCGCCGTCATGGCTTCACGGAGACCGAGCTGGAACGTGCTAAAAACAACTTTCTGACCGGTTTGGAATCGGCCTACGCAGAACGTGACAAACGTAAATCGGAAAGCTATGTGGATAGCTACCTGAACCATTTCCTGGAAGGAGAAAGTGCATTGAGCAACGAAAATCGATATCGCCTGGGCAAACAGCTCATGGCAACCATCTCCGTGCAAGACGTCAATGCGTTGGGCAAACAGTATTACGTAGATAGCAATCGGGACATCCTGATTTTGGCACCCGATAAAGACAAAGGCAACCTACCGGATGAAACGGCGGTTAATAGCTGGCTAGCAGCAATCAAGGGCACTGATATTGCACCCTATGACGACAATATGCAGGATGTACCGCTTCTGGAAACACCCCCACAGGCCGGCACGGTTGAAAAGCGAGTTGAAAAGCCCGAATTGGGAGTGACCGAATTGAAACTAAGCAACGGGGTAAGAGTCGTGTTGAAGCCCACGGATTTCAAAAACGATGAAATCGATATCACCGCCTTCAGTCCCGGCGGCACTTCGCTTTACAGCGATACGGATTTTCTCTCTGCCGCCTATGCCGCGACCGTGGTGAATGGCAGTGGCCTTGGTCCGTACAATGCAACACAACTTACCAAATACCTAAGTGGCAAGAACGTTTCCGTGCAGCCCTACATCAGCGAGCGTACGGAAGGCTTCCGTGCCTCCAGCGGTAAGAAAGACCTGCAAACGGCTTTCGAGCTCATTTATGCATACGTTGCGGTTCCGCGATTGGATCCGGATGTTTTTCACGGGTATATGAAGCGGATAAAGGCATCGTTGGCCAATCGATCGGATGATCCCGATGCGGTGTTTGCCGATACCATCAACGCCGTTTTGTATAACAATAACATCCGGCGTACGAGCATGACCGTCGAACAAGTGGATCAGATTGACCCACAACGTGCGTACGACATCTTCAAAGATCGCTTTGCGGATGCCTCTGATTTTACATTTACCGTGGTGGGCAGCTTCACAGAAGCTGAAATTATGCCAATCATATTACAGTACCTGGGAGGCTTGCCGAATACAGGGCGGAAAGAAGAAGCGCCCGACCTAGGGATTTATCCGCCGGAGAAGGGGCTGGAGCGCACCGTATTCCGTGGCAAAGAGCAGAAATCCAGCGTGCGGATGTATTATTTCGGCGATTACGATTATTCGGAAGACGAAAACATGCAGCTGGATGCGTTGGAAAGCATCTTGAATATTAAATTGATTGAGCGGCTCCGGGAAGCTGAGAGTGGCGTTTACGGTGTATCGGCACGTGCGTCGTATGCGAAGTATCCCCGCTATCGCTATTCATTCAGTGTAGCGTATGGTACCAGCCCAGAAAAGGTAGAACCGTTGATGGCATCTGCAATCGATGAAATCAACAAAATAAAACAAAACGGACCTGAACAGGTCGATATCGATAAGTTCGTGAGCGAACAGAAGCGTGTATTGGAAGTACAGCTGAGGGAAAATGGTTTCTGGCTGGGCCACTTATCGGGTTCGTACCAGAATAATGAAGATCCGGCGTATATCCTCAATTACGTGGATGAGTTGCGTAACGTAACCGCGGAAAGCGTAAAAGCCGTGGCGAATAAGTACCTCGTTGAGGACCGCTTATTCAAATTCGTATTAATGCCAGCGGCTGAATAACGAAATAGCCATCACCACCAAAAAAAAACGCCCTTGTAAAACAGGGCGTTTTTTTTTGACAATAATAAATAATTAACCTAAATAGGATTTCAATATCCGGCTGCGTGAAGTGTGACGAAGCCGCTGTAACGCCTTGTCCTTAATTTGGCGGACGCGTTCGCGGGTAAGATTGAATTTCTCACCGATTTCTTCCAATGACAACTGATGGTTAGATCCCAGGCCGAAAAATAACACGATGATTTCTCGTTCACGCTCGGTAAGGGTAGCTAATGACCGTTTTATTTCCTCAGAAAGCGATTCGTCAATCAGGGTGCTATCCGTATCGGGGTCACTGTTTTCCAATACATCCAGTAATGTATTTTCTTCACCCTGTACAAACGGGGCATCCATGGATACATGGCGACCTGAATTGCTTAACGTATCGGATACCTTGTCTACGGTGGTTTCCAATATATCCGCTAATTCTTCTGGTGACGGTTCCCGTTCATATTCCTGCTCCAGTTTGGAGAAGGCTTTACTGATCTTGCTGAGTGAACCTACCTGATTCAGCGGAAGGCGTACGATACGCGATTGCTCGGCAATAGCCTGAAGAATGGATTGACGGATCCACCAAACCGCATAGGAGATAAATTTAAACCCCTTTGTTTCGTCAAACCGTTTAGCAGCCTTGATTAACCCCAGGTTTCCCTCATTGATTAAATCTCCTAAGGTAAGTCCTTGGTTTTGATATTGTTTTGCTACAGAAACTACAAAACGTAAATTCGTCTTGGTCAACCGCTCCAATGCAGCTTGATCGCCCTCGCGGATTTTTTGGGCAAGGACAACCTCTTCCTCTGCTGTAATTAAGTCTACTTTACCAATCTCGTGCAAGTACTTGTCTAACGACTGTGACTCCCGATTGGTAATGGATTGTGTAATTTTGAGCTGTCTCATTTAATATATTAGTACCTTCCTTTCTAAAAAGTTTGCAAAAATACGACTTTTCTCCATCATATTAACTGATTTTTTCGGAAAAAGTTGTCTGATTTAGAGGAAATTATCGGATTTTTTTTTAATAAATTATTTATCAAAAAGTGTTCCAAATAATTTATGTCAGTATGGCAGGAATCCCCAACGCATAAACAATAAGTATCTGTATTAGAGTTATTTACCAGAAAACTAACGGAAAATGGAAGGCAATTACCCGACCCATTATGTGAAAATTGTGACAGAACGGGGGCGATATCCCCTCAAAAATGCCCGGATGTCCATTCTTTTTTTTCCGGCTAGTTGTACGTCGCGAACATCAATATAGCCATCCGGACAGGCAAATTTCAAAAAAGTCATTCCATCGGTATAATACGTACCTATCGGATGACTGACCGATGTCCTTTCTTTGACTGACCTAAAGATTTTCAAGGGATGCCCATCCAGTTCGGTATATGCCGTGGGATACGGACTTAATCCGCGAATAAGATTGTGTACTTCATCAACGGGACGATGCCAATCAATTTTACCATCTTCTTTGAATATTTTCGGAGCGTGTTTCAGTACAGCATCCCCCGCCAGGCGTTCCTGCGGAATGGGGGTGATTTTTCCGGCCGCAAGGGCTTTCACGGTTTTTACCAGCAGTCCTGCACCGACAGTCATTAACTGATCATGCAGATCGCCAGCCGTATCGTCGGGACCGATGGTTACTTTTTGGGAGAACAGGATGTTGCCGGTGTCAATTTCATGCTGTAAAAGAAACGTAGACACCCCGCTTTCGGTTTCGCCGTTGATTACCGCATGGTTGATGGGAGCCGCACCGCGATAGTGGGGCAGGAGGGAGGCATGAAGGTTAACGGTACCCAGCGGGGGCATGCTCCATACAACTTCTGGCAACATTCGGAAGGCTACGACCACCTGCAGATCGGCTTCAAACGATTTCAGGTCATTCAGAAATTGGGGATCACGTAGTTTCTCAGGCTGAAGAATGGGGATCCCGCGAGCGGCAGCGTATACTTTCACCGCCGATTGCTGAAGTTTCTGTCCGCGGCCCGCTGGCTTGTCTGGTGCCGTGATTACGGCTACCACTTCTTCTCCGGCGTTCAGCAGCGCATCCAGCGAGGCTACGGCAAACTCCGGCGTTCCCATGAAAATAATGCGCATCTTGAATTTCTGATTTCGTATTTCTAATCCCGTGTCTTACCTTTGCAAAGGTACAAAATATATCGAAAGGCTTGAATTTTCCCTATTTTTTGGCAAAGCGGGCTGCCGTCAGCGGCAAGCGGACGTTTTCGGGACTCATTGTCCGCGTGGCCATTGGAGCCATCACACTCGGCGTGGCCGCGATGCTATTGTCCATTGCCGTACTCAAAGGGTTCAAAGGCGAAATAACAGCTAAACAGCGGGGATTTTTCGGCGACATTGTGCTCAACAACTACGACCTCAATGTATCTTATGAACCGACACCGTTTGTCCTCACCCCATCCGAGGTGCAGAAACTGAAAGAACTCCCCGATGTTTCGTCAATCCGCTATTTTGCCACAAAACCGGGAATTATCAATGTGAACAGTGAAGTAGAGGGTGTCCTGCTCAAAGGCATAGATGCCTCGTATGATCCACATTTCCTGAACGAGCTATTGGTGGAGGGCCAAACCATCGATTTTTCCGACAGTACCCAAGCAGCCAGGCAGATTCTGATTTCGCAATATACAGCCAATCGGCTGCAATTAAGGGTTGGCGACGATTTTATCATGTATTTTGTCCAGGAACCGGTAAGGCTGCGTAAATTTCAGATTGCGGGTATTTACCACACCGGCGTGGAAGAATTGGATAAAACGTACGTAATTGGCGCTATCTCCCTCATCCGGCGATTAAATGACTGGGATAAAGACCAGGTGGGTGGATACGAAGTGGCCATCGGCAACTTTAATAAATTGACCGAGATGACCACCGAAATACAAGATATACTGCCTGTCGAGGTAGACGCGGTAAACGTACGCGACCAATTGCCGGAGATTTTTCAATGGCTGGACCTGCTGGATGTCAATACCGTGATTATCTTGATTCTCATGATGGTCGTAGCCACCGTAAATATGATATCGGCTTTACTCATCATGATCCTGGAACGTACCTCGATGATCGGCCTGTTGAAAGCGTTGGGTTATACGGATGGTGGCATTCGAAAAGTATTTTTATACCAGGCTGCTTATTTAATCGGATTGGGTTTGTTGTTTGGCAACCTGCTGGGTGGAGGATTGTATTGGTTTCAGGAGCAAACGCGGTATTTCAAACTGGACGAAGCCTCTTATTACATTTCCTATATTCCCGTCAGCATCGGGTTAATGGAGGTGGTTTTACTCAACATCGGTGTTGCCGTGGTTTCATTAGCCGTCTTGCTGATCCCATCGTACCTGATCGGCAAAATCAGTCCGATTAAAGCAATCCGGTTTCAATGATAATTTCCGACGGGTTTTGACGGTATTTAAGAGAATCTTTGTTACATTGCGGCGACGAAGGAAACTTGTTTAATTTATGATCAAAAACTTTTTCGACCATATTAGTCACGCATTTGATATCCCCTTGAGCAATCCCGTGCTCGTTTTTGCTTTGATCCTGTTCATCATCCTTTTGTCACCCATTTTGTTGCGCCGGATAAAAATTCCAGGTATTATTGGATTGATCCTTTCGGGGATTGTAATCGGTCCAAACGGATTGAATTTATTGGAGAAGAACTCGGCAGTAGACCTGTTTTCAACCATCGGCTTATTGTACATTATGTTTGTTGCCGGTCTGGAATTGGATATGACGGAGTTTCGGAAAACACGGCACAAAAGCATCATGTTCGGTTTTCTTACGTTTTCTGTACCCATTTTAATCGGTTTTCCTGTTTGCTATTACCTGTTGGGATACGATATGGTACCCAGTATCTTGATAGGCAGCATGTTGGCAACCCATACGTTGGTGGCGTATCCCATTGTTAACAGCTATGGGATTTCGAAAAACGAAGCAGTTGCGATTGCGATCGGCGGAACGATTTTGACCGACACAGCCGTATTGGTTGTTCTTGCTGTCATCGTTGCCGCGTTTTATGACAATTTAAATACGCAATTCTGGTGGAGTTTCGGCATTTCATTCACCGTCTTTCTGTTGATCATGTTTGGGGTGATCCCACGGATTGCCAAATGGTTTTTCCAAAAAGTGGAAGGAGAAAAAACATCGCACTATATCTTCGTATTGTGTGTGGTTTTCTTTGCAGCATTCCTTTCTGAGATATCAGGCTTGGAGCCTATTATCGGAGCTTTTATGGCTGGGTTAGCACTGAATAGGTTGATTCCTCATTCCTCTGCGCTTATGAACCGGATTGAGTTTATTGGCAATTCAATTTTCATTCCCTTTTTCTTAATCAGTGTGGGGATGATCGTTGATGTCCGGATTTTGATCGAAAAGCCGGAAGCCTTACTGATTGCTGGTACCTTAATCGGCATTTCCATGACCGGCAAATGGAGTGCCGCGTTATTAACACAAGTACTATTCAAGTATTCCAACGTCCAGCGACAGGTAATCTATGGCCTCAGTGGCGCCCATGCTGCTGCTACGTTGGCGGTCATCATGGTGGGGCACGAATACGGAATTGTGGGAGAGAATGCGTTGAACGGAACCATTATTCTCATATTGGCCAGTTGTATCGTTGCCTCACTGGTTACCGAATCTGCGTCCAAAAAAATAGTGGTTGCTGGCGAACAGGATGTCGTCGTATCAAAGCGTAACATTGCCAAAGAAGAACAATTGATTCTGCCAATTGCCAACTTGAATAACATGGAAGCATTGCTGGATTTTGCGACGTTGATCAAAAGTAAGCAATCGCCACACCCGTTGACGGTGCTGACGGTCGTGCCGAACGATGAACTAGCGGAACAAAATTTGCAAAAGGCCCGCAAAAACCTGGACTCGACGGTTAAATATGCTGCTGGGACGGAGACCGAGGTGACCATCATGACTACCATCGATTATAACATACCCAATGGTATCAGTCGAGCGGCAACAGAAACATCTGCAGACGCGATTTTGTTAGGATGGCCCAGTAAGCCTGGTATTATCGAGAAATTGGTAGGTGAAAAAACAGAGAGCATCCTTAACCAAACGGACACCAATTTATTTATGTGTCAGGTAAATCGGCCTTTAGTTTCCCATAAGCGCCTAACCTTATTTTGTCCACCTCTTGCGGAAACCGAATTAGGCTTTGTTTTCTGTATGGATAAAATCCAGCGGCTATCGCAAGAACTCAGCATCCCCATTCACACCATCTGTACAGAACGTACAAAAGCGGCTATAAACGAATATTTAGCCAAGTTTAAGAGTAGTGTTCAAATCGTGTTCTCCATTCATGACGACTGGGATGAACTTCGGGATTTACGTAAATTCGTAAACGACAGCGATCTCATCGTGTTTATTTCTGCCAGGCAGGGCGAACTTTCCTATCGATATTCGTTTGATCGGATTCCTAAAAAATTGGACAAAGTTTATCACTTACATAATCGCATTCTTGTATTTCCACGAAGAAGGGGAGGGCGTTCATTGGATGAATTTGAAGAGGTACCCACGACTCCGCTTTTTCAGCGGATCGGGCGGGGGATAGGGAGTATATTCACTAAAGAACGAGACAGTTAACGTAATTAGCAAAATAAAATACGGCTTTGGCCGTTCGATATACTAAAACAGGCAGTCAACTTTTTAATCTTTGATACATGGCCAATATTCTGTTGGTAGAAGACGATACAACGTTTGCAACGATACTCGAAAACTTTCTAAAGAAAAAAGGCTTCGATGTCGTGGTAAAGTACAGTGTAAAAAGCGGCATCGAGGCGCTCAAGCGCGACACATTCCATTTGATTCTGTTGGACTACCGACTCGGTGACGGCATCGGGCTCGATATTGTTGATGCCCTCCGCGTGGAAGGCAAAGCGATTCCGTCCATCATCATGACCAGCTTCAATGACGTTCGTACGGCAGTAAAAGCCATCCGCCAAGGGGTTTTTGATTACATTACCAAGCCGGTCAATCCGGATGAATTACTCATGGTTGTGAACGAAGCGCTGGAGGGCAAGTCGACAGAACGGGAACGGCCCGCTTTGCATAATCAACCCAATGAAATGCTAACCACGATGGAAACAGACTTCGTGGAGGGCACGAGTACCGCGGCTCGTAAACTTCATGATTACATTGCGTTGGTTGCGCCTACAGACATGTCTGTATTGATCCGTGGAGAGAGCGGCACCGGCAAAGAATACGTAGCGCGCTCGATCCATCAGATGAGCAAGCGTGCTGATAAGCCATTTGTCTCAATTGACTGCGGTACACTTTCGAAGGAACTGGCTTCCAGTGAACTATTCGGACACGTAAAAGGCTCGTTTACCGGCGCCCTAAACGATAAAACAGGCCAGTTTGTGGAAGCGTCTGGCGGCACGCTTTTCCTGGATGAAATTGGCAACCTTTCCTACGATGTACAAGTGAAACTGTTGCGGGCATTGCAGGAGAAAGTGATACAGCCCGTAGGTGCGAATAAGACTGTCAATGTGGATGTGAGGGTCATCGCGGCGACCAATGAGGACTTGCTTGGATCGGGTAAATTCCGGGAAGATCTCTACCACCGCATCAATGAATTTGAAATTATTGTACCCGCACTTCGCGACAGACGAGGCGATTTCCAGCAATTCGTTGACTTCTTTATAAGTAAAGCAAATGTGGAACTCGGTAGGCAAGTGAATGAATTGGCCGATGAAGTGAGGGAGATTTTCGGTGCCTACGACTGGCCGGGTAACCTCAGGGAATTGAAGAATGTCGTCAAACGGATGGTATTACTTTCGCCCGGCACCCGGGCAGAGGTTTCCGCCCTTCCTGAAGAAATGGTGTTCGCCATCAAAAACCCGGATAGTGCTGCAAATCCCACGCCGTCTTCCGATAACCCCGACCTGCGCTTGCACAGCGAGGCCCACGAACGCAAATTGATCATGGACGTATTGCAGAAAGCTAAGTATAATAAAAGCAAGGCAGCCCAAATGCTCAACATAGACCGAAAGACGTTGTACAACAAAATGGAAAAATACGGCATCGAATAGTCGACACTCATTGAATTATTCGCAACAAACAATAATAATTATTGAATGAATTTCAATAAATAATTATTATTTTTGCGGCTAATTAAACAGCATACACCTTTTAGCAATATGAACACGAGCGATCGTGAAGTTAACAAATAAGCGTATATGAAACACAATTTTGGAGCGGGACCGTGCATACTACCCCAGGAAGTTTTCCAGGAAGCTTCTCAAGCGGTACTGAATTTCAATGACACGGGGTTGTCTATCCTGGAAATTTCACACCGTAGTAAAGAATTTGAAGCCGTAATGGCTGAGACAGAACGTCTCGTACGCGAATTACTTTCCGTACCGACGGGATATTCCATTCTGTTTTTGCAGGGAGGCGCAAGCACGCAGTTTGCCATGGTACCGTTGAATCTCCTTCCCGAAGGCGGAAAAGCGGCTTACCTGGATACGGGAACGTGGGCTAGTAAGGCCATTAAAGAGGCGAAGAAAATTGGAGACGTAACCGTGGTGGCTTCTTCCGCAGACACCAATTACACATACATACCGAAGAATTACGACGTTCCGACAGATGCGGCGTATTTTCATTATACTTCCAATAATACGATTTTCGGTACGGAAGTCTTCGAAACGCCCCAAAGCAGCATCCCGTTGGTGTCTGACATGTCGTCGGATATCTTAAGCCGAAAAATCAATGTAGCCGACTACGGACTCATCTATGCAGGTGCGCAAAAAAACATGGGACCAGCTGGTGCAACACTGGTAATCGTAAAAGACGAATTATTGGGGAAAACAGGACGCACATTGTCCACCATCTTCGATTACCAGCCCCATATTGCGGCCGGTTCGATGTATAACACCCCTCCGGTATTCTCGGTTTATGTATCCATGCTCAACCTTCGTTGGCTGAAAAATAAAGGCGGCGTAGAAGTGATTGAACAGGAAAATATCATCAAAGCTCGTACACTTTACGACGAAATCGATAGAAACCCGCTGTTTAAAGGTACCGCTGTTAAAGAAGACCGTTCACGGATGAACGTAACGTTCGTTACCGAAGATAAAGCCCATGAGGCGGCTTTCCTCGACCTGGCAAAAGAACGGGGACTGATTGGTCTCAAGGGACACCGGAGCGTAGGAGGATTCCGAGCCTCCATCTATAACGCATTGAGCATCTCAGGTGTCAACGCACTGGTGGACGCGATGCAGGAATTTGAAGAGAAGAATTCGTAATATAGGATAGGAGACGCCAGGTATGAGGTATGAGATTGTCTCCTACCTAAAATCTCCTATCTAAAATCTAAAAAAATGAAAATATTAGCAAACGACGGAATAGATCCCTTGGGAAAACAATTGCTCGAAGATGCGGGCTTTTCCGTGGATACCACGCACATACCACAAGAAGAACTGGCAGAACGATTGCAAGCTTACGATGCGATTACCGTACGCAGCGCGACGAAAATACGCGCAGCACTGATTGATGCATGCCCTAATCTCAAGCTCATTGGTAGGGGGGGAGTAGGCATGGATAATATTGACGTAGACTATGCGCGCTCAAAAGGAATAGCGGTTGTCAATACCCCGGCTGCTTCTTCACTATCGGTAGCTGAATTGGTCTTTGCCCATCTATTAGGAGGGGTCCGCTTCCTTTACGATTCACAGCGCAAAATGCCCGTGGAGGGTGCTACCAATTTCGGCGGACTCAAAAAAGCGTATGCTAAGGGAGTGGAGCTACGTGGAAAAACACTGGGTGTAATCGGGTTCGGACGGATCGGTCGCGAAACGGCTAAAGTCGGGTTGGGTTTGGGAATGGACGTAATCGTCAGTGACCTATTTGAGGCGCCCAAGAGCCTACCCCTAGTGTTGTCTGGCGGCATTACCGTAGACATTCCGATTCAACAGGTTGAAATCGCAGACTTATTGGAACGTGCTGACTTTATTTCGTTGCATGTGCCTTTCATCGATAAGCCTATCATCGGAGCGGCTGAGTTTGCACAAGTCAAACCGGGAGTTGGGATTGTCAACGCATCCCGGGGGGGCGTGATCGATGAGTTGGCGCTGCTTGAAGCGCTTAATAGTGGAAAAGTGGCGTTCGCGGGTTTGGATGTGTTTGATAATGAACCCACCCCACGAACTGAGCTGCTTACCCATCCCAAGGTGTCGTTGACGCCGCACATCGGCGCAGCGACCAATGAGGCCCAAGAACGCATCGGTGAAGAATTGGCCAATTTGATTATTGAACACCTAAAGAAATAACTAGCGAGATACGGTGAGATGAAAATATTGAAATTTGGGGGAACATCTGTCGGAAATGCCGAACGAATCAAGGCACTACTTGATATCATCCACCCGCAAGAACGCCAAATCGTTGTGCTTTCGGCGGTGGCCGGTACGACCAATGCATTGGTCGAAATTTCCCAGGCCTTTACCGAAGGGGATAAAGATCGGGCTTCCTCCCTTATCGAGACCCTGCATAGCCGCTATCGCACGCTGATCGCTGAACTTTTTAGTACCGAAGAGGGGCTCCAGAATGGAAAAGAACTGATTGATTACCATTTTAACTTCATTGCTTCTTTCGCTAACGAACTTTTTACGCCGATCGAAGAGAAAATCATTCTTGCACAGGGTGAGCTGATTTCCACCACGCTTTTTCATTTTCACCTGACCGAGCTAGGCATCCGGTCGAAACTGCTGCCGGCCCTCGATTTCATGAAAATTGATGAGGATAACGAGCCGAAAGTAGATTTCATTCGCGAAAACTTAACGGAATTATTACTTCAATCAAGCGACCATAATCTCTTTATTACTCAAGGGTATATATGTCGTAATGCATTTGGTGAAATTGATAACCTCCGTCGGGGTGGAAGCGACTATACAGCTTCGCTGATCGGTGCGGCCATCAGCGCCGACGAAATTCAGATATGGACGGATATCGATGGAATGCATAACAACGATCCCCGTATCGTGAAGGGAACCACCCCCATTGCTAACCTCAGTTTTAACGAAGCAGCTGAATTGGCCTATTTCGGTGCAAAGATTCTACATCCACAAAGTGTGTTTCCAGCTCAACGTTATAACGTCCCTGTACGCTTGTTGAATACAATGGAACCCAACGCTCCGGGCACACTGATCAATAAAGAAGGTGCCGCTAAGGGTGTTGTACGTTCAATTGCAGCAAAGGACGGTATCACGGCAATTCGTATCCACTCTTCGCGGATGTTGCTTGCCTATGGTTTTTTACGGCGGGTGTTTGAGGTATTTGAACGTTATAAAACACCCATCGACATGATTACCACGTCGGAGGTGGCCATATCGCTCACCATCGACGATATCCGATATTTATCCGATATCGAAAAGGAGCTCAAAGACTTCGGTTCGGTTGAAATAGACCGCGATCAAACCATCGTATGCGTCGTGGGCGATTTCGGGTTTAATACCCATGGATATGCCGCCCGTGTGTTGGATTCCATAAAGCACATTCCCATACGGATGATTTCCTATGGCGGCAGTAACTATAACATATCCGTGCTAGTGCAGACTGAACACAAGGTGGAGGCCTTGCGATCGTTGCACAACAGACTTTTTTAACTCAATAACGGGTGACTGATTAGATTATGTTTGATCGCAAACAACTCATTGAAGCCATTTCCCATCAGGAAACGCCGGTTTATTACTACGATCTTTTGCTCCTGCAACAAACATTGGACGCAGCAAAACAGGCTGCGGACAAGCATGGATTCCATGTGCATTATGCATTGAAAGCCAATTTCAACGAGCGGATACTCAGCTTAATACGGAACGCTGGCTTCGGAGCAGATTGCGTAAGCGGTAACGAGGTAAAGAAAGCGATCGAGATCGGTTTTCGGCCCAACGATATTGTGTTTGCGGGCGTAGGCAAATCCGACAGGGAGATTCGGGAGGCGTTGAATCACGATATTTTTGCGTTTAATGTCGAGTCCATAGCCGAACTAACCGTCATTAATACCTTGGCCGCCGCACAGGGAATAAAAGCGCGCGTGGCCTTGCGGATCAATCCGAATGTAGATGCACAAACCCATCAGTACATCACCACCGGATTAGATGAAAACAAATTCGGTATCGCCCATTGGCAACTTGGGGAAGCCGTAGAGACACTCGGGCAATCGGAACACCTCGAATTAATCGGGATACATTTTCATATCGGTTCGCAAATAACCGACCTGAATGTGTTCAAAAGTTTATGCGTAAAAGTCAACGAGCTCAACAACTGGTTTGACGAACGGGGATTCCGGCTACAGGTGTTAAACGTAGGGGGGGGACTCGGTGTAGACTACCATCAACCTGATCTCCATCCGATCCCCGATTTTCAATCCTATTTTTCCGTATTTGCCGATTTCCTTGAGCGCAAACCGGGACAAGAAGTACATTTCGAATTGGGTCGGGCGTTGGTGTCGCAATGTGGCAGTTTGATCAGCCGGGTGCTGTACGTCAAAAATGGTATCAAGAAGAATTTTCTTATTCTTGATGCCGGGATGACAGAACTGATGCGACCGGCATTATACCAAGCTTACCATCAGATCGAGAAGCTCGATGGCGACGCAGGCGCGCAAGGGGATGCGGAACAACTGCGTTACGACGTCGTAGGTCCTATCTGTGAAAGCAGCGATTGTTTCGGTAAGGAAGTGTTGCTTCCGAAGTGCGAGCGCGGCGACCTGATTGCGATCCGTACAGCCGGAGCATATGGCGAGGTAATGGCTTCCCGTTACAATTTGCGGGAGGAGATACGCTACCTTTACAGTCCTACACCCGTTGGCGTTGACACCTAATTACTGCTTATCAGCGTAAGCATTTCCGCCGTATTGCGTACCCCCAATTTATGAAGGATGTTCTTCCGATGAGTCATGACGGTATGGATGGATAGAAAAAGGATATCGGCAATCTCTTGGTTGGTATGCCCATTTCGTACTAGTTGTATGATTTCCAGTTCGCGCTGGGATAGTTTGAACTTATTTACAAACTTATCTTCAAAGAGTGAATTGTCCGTAGACGACGATTTGGTCGGGTGGTCGTAGTCGTAGCGGTTTTCGCCCGCTGATATAACTTTGATGGTGTCGATAAGATGCTGTGCATCCGAATCCTTATGCAGATACCCGTTGATATCCAATTCGCGGCATTTTGCGTAAATCGTTTCGTCCGCATACATACTCAGTACAACGATTTTCACGGGTATGCAGTTATTTCGCAAGATCCGGATTGTATCCGGGCCATTTAATACCGGCATATTCAGGTCGATCAATACCAGGTCGACAACATGGTTTTTTAAATATTCGACCAACTCTTTACCATTGGTACAGATTTTGGTTACCGAGAAGTCCGGATCAGATTGCAAAATAGAAGCAATCCCTTCAGACATCAGTTTGTGATCATCGGCTATGGCAATTGTTATCATCTGATCAGTTTTCCGCAAGTTGTCAGCTTTGGGGAATCCGAAGCTTTATTTCCGTTCCAGCACCTAAAGAAGACATGATCTCTATGTCGCCACCAATGAGCTTCACGCGATCACACATATTAATCAACCCAGATCCATGTTGCACGGCAGTCGTTTCAAACCCCACACCATCGTCCCGCACAGACAACGTGCAACTTCCCGCTTTTGTCAACAGCTTCACAAATATATGCTTTGCTTCTGCATGTTTCAAGATATTGCTGATACATTCCTGAAAAATGCGACTGATCATCAATCTGGGCTGTATATTCAAAGGCTCGCAGGTCCCCTCACTTTCAAAGGATGTTTTCACGAGGCCCGACTTATGTACCTTGTTGAGTTCCTGCTCGATAAAATCATTGAGCGAATATTGTTCGACACGGTTGATGTTGAGATCCTGAGACAAGGAGCGGATGTCGAGAATTGCCTGGTCAATTAACTGAGTACTATCCGTCTGTTTCTGTAGTTCCGGCCGCGAAAGGTAAAGCTTGATTAATGATAACACTTGCCCCACATTGTCATGCAATTCCTGACCGACGTACTTAAGCGTTTCTTCACGCATTTCTACCTTCGCCTTCAGTACAGCCTGTTCATATTCAGTAATCAGCCTTTGCTGTTCGCGGATGTTCCTGATTTTCCGCTTTTGATAAACAATGACCATCACAAACATAAAGACACCGATCAAAGCAAGTATCAGGCTCCCGAACAGAACCGCAATAATCACTTCAATATTGGATGCATCCATATCGTTGTACTATGAATCACCGTCGGTCGATCTATGTAGTAGCATGCCAGCAATATACATTGAATACAAGAGGAAAGCAAATACCCGCATCATTACGCTTCCAACATATTCGTTATTGACAACGAAGTAATTCCAGAAAATGATCGTCAATGTGCTGCTCAGGTAGAAAAAAAATATGCTGGTGATGATCCAAAACGAGGCATTGCGAACCGGATTGATATTTTCTATGTAATCGTCGGTGACGATCTCGTGGAAATACAATAAGCTATACACGATCAACGAGACCGACATGGCCGTTCGCGAATACGTCATCAAGAACGAGATTTCCTGAATGAAAAGCAGGTTAATGACAAAGAAAATCAAGTTCAATGCGGTGCCAACGAAAATTAGTTTCCGCTTAGCCGGATTCCGGATGATGCCATGATACAACATGCCGAAATAAAGAATATTAACCGGCAACGCCAAATTGAATATAAAATGGTTGGACGCATGATCGGTGAACACAAAAGAATACAACGATGCAGCAAGCTGGTACGCAAACTGAAACAGCAAAAAATAGGGGAATAGCTTAAGAACAGGCAATTCCAGGTTCTTCCGGCTATAAAATCCAATCGCCGCACCAAACAAAATCAGTCCCAGCAGGATAAGGGTAGCAGCATTCATAGGGGTGATTGGATTCAGCCGCGACTATAGCATAAGCCCTTCTGAGGGTGATGGAGGAGGGCATAGGTCCAGTTCATCAGCTGGTAATCCGGCTCGTGAAGGGGCAAGCGGAAAAATAACAGATCCAACCTTGCCACCATTTCCAACGGCACTTTCCGACTTTTGGGGCATGTTCAAACAATCGGTACTGTTTTCCATGGTAGGGTTATCCGGATCTTTAGATCGCGTAGCTACCATCACCACCGTATGTGCTTTTTTATGATTTGTTTTTTTTAAGGGGAAGCCCGGATAATCATCCGCAATCGCGTAGTAAAACCGGATGCCATCGGCCTTATTAAGGGTCATCAGTTCGAGCAGTGCTTCTTTGCTCACCCAAAATGAGCGGGGTTCTTCGACTTTTTTACCCAATTCTTTACTGCGCATTTTGGCTGCCGGCGCACCGCGCTGTTCCTTATAAGCATTAACCATGTGTTGTGCCAGTTCTACAGAAATCAGGTTTAACTTACTTTTTTTTGGATGGATTGAATCTTTCATAACAGGTCTTTTTTAAAACGTTATTTTTACAATGTCACAAACATCGAGAAAAAGACGTGCGCTGGCAATACACCAAAATAGGTATTTACAGAGCGGTTTTTACGAATCTCCCGATTCAAATACGCCGTCAATCTGCCAGTGTACTGAATTAAGCGAGGCCTGCACCGCAAGCTGGTCACAACGTTCGTTTTCGGGATGACCTGCGTGGCCTTTCACCCAGACGAACCGCACCCGGTGCAGTTTATAAACTTGAAGAAAACGCATCCATAAATCCTTATTCTTCTTTCCGGCAAAACCTTTCCGTACCCAGCCATACACCCAGCCTTTTTCCACGGCATCAATAACATACTTTGAGTCAGAATAAATCACCACCTCCTGGCCGGGTTTCCGCAACGCTTCCAGTCCGGTAATTACCGCAAGCAGTTCCATACGGTTGTTGGTGGTCTTCCGGAAACCTTGGGATATTTCTTTGTAGTGAGGCCCGGACCTCAGGATAACACCGTATCCACCGGGTCCCGGATTGCCACTTGAGGCACCATCGGTATACAGTTCGATCATCGCCGGCAAAGGTAAACCATTCCGGGCAAAATCGTTCCGTAATTACTTGAGAAATTGGTTAATTTGTACGATGGAACGAATCGTGGTATTTACGGGCGCGGGTATATCAGCCGAAAGCGGACTCAGGACCTTTCGCGGGGCGGATGGACTGTGGGAAGGGTATCGGGTAGAAGAGGTAGCTACGCCGGAGGCGTGGGAACGAAACCCGGAACTTGTGCAGCATTTCTATAATGTCCGCCGGAAAGCCGTGCTGGAAGCCAGACCCAACACTGCTCACCTGGCATTGGCAAAACTTGAAGAAAAATATCCAGTAACGATCGTCACGCAAAACATCGATAATCTCCACGAAAGGGCAGGGTCAAGCCACGTACTCCACCTTCATGGATTGATTACAAAGGCACAATCAAGTGTAGACCCCACGTTGGTGTATTCCCTGGCAAGCCATGAAATCCGCATGGGCGAGCTTTGCGAATTGGGTAGTCAATTGCGCCCCCACGTCGTATGGTTTGGCGAAGCTGTCCCTACGATGGGGGAGGCAATCGGTATTTGCCGTCAGGCGGATATATTTATTGTTGTCGGCACATCGTTACAGGTATATCCTGCAGCAGGTTTACTGGACGAAGTGCCGACCCACGCTGTGAAATATTTTGTCGACCCACAGGCGACCACGCTATCCCGCCAGTCTGACATCATCTGTTTTGATGACAAAGCTACCATCGCCGTCCCCAAAATCGTAGAAAAGCTATTGGCCTAAACGGTCAATATTCATGACGTTTATAGGCGCTGATGAAAGATTGACGCATTTCATCAAAGCGTTGGGAAACAGACTTCGTAAAGTCGTCATCAATCAACTGCAACACCCCATTGGCTCCATCGGTCAGATCAACCTCTGCTATTTTATAAACCTGTTCAAGTGTCCCTTGCTCAAATTTAAGGATGAATTTTTGGTTCATCGCAAAGAGCGTGATTTTGAAGTCAGGGTGGGGGAGTTCCGCGATCGTTCTCATGGGGTGCAGCTCTATTTACACCAAGCCCTGTGCCCGCATCGCCGTGGCTACTTTCACAAACCCGCCGATGTTGGCACCTTTCATATAATTGATGCGACCGTTTTTGTCTTTACCGTAATGCAGACAGGTATCGTGTATGTCATGCATGATTTTCTTAAGCTTGCAATCCACCTCTTCCGTACTCCATTGCTGGCCGATGCGATTCTGAGACATTTCAAGGCCAGAAACGGCAACACCGCCGGCATTTGCAGCCTTACCGGGAGCATACAAGATCTTAGATTTCAATATTTCCTTTACAGCAGTTTCGGTACTGGGCATATTAGCGCCTTCAGCAATACAGATACACCCATTTTTGATTAGTTGCTTCGCATCGTCTTCGTCGAGTTCATTTTGGGTTGCACAGGGGAGTGCTATATCACATTTAAATTGCCAAGGCTTTTTGCCCGCATGATACGTTGCGCCAGCATAACGTGTCGTATATTCCTGCAGATTACGTTTAAGGGAATTTACGAAATCAAGCTTTTCTACGGTAAAACCACTTTCGTCATAAATCGTTCCGTTGCTATTAGAGACCGTGATTACCTTCGCACCCAACGAAATCGCTTTAATCGCAGCATAATAGGCAACATTGCCTGCACCTGATATCGAAACGGTTTTGCCCTTCAACGAATCTTCAGTTTCATAGAGCATGCGCTCCACAAAATAAAGCAATCCGAACCCGGTCGCTTCCGGTCGGATAAAACTGCCGCCCCAAGTAGGGCCTTTGCCCGTCAGCACACCGGTAAAATTATTTTGGATCCGTTTATATTGACCGAATAAATAGCCAATTTCACGCTCACCCACGCCAATATCGCCAGCGGGAACATCCGTCTCGGAACCAATATGTCGGTATAATTCCGTCATGAAGCTTTGGCAGAATCGCATAATCTCGTTGTCTGACTTGCCTTTGGGATCGAAATCCGCACCGCCTTTACCAGCTCCCAATGGCAACCCGGTGAGGCTATTTTTAAAAGTTTGCTCGAAAGCGAGAAACTTTAATATACTGAGATTCACGGTTGGGGAAAAGCGCAGACCACCTTTATAGGGTCCCAATGAACTGTTCATCTGCACCCGGTAGCCGCGGTTGACCTGTATGTTGTTTTGATCATCCTGCCAAACTACCCGGAAAGAAACCGTCCGTTCCGGTTCCACCATCCGTTCAAGTAACTTCAGGTCAATGAATTCCGGCGCATATTTTTCAACATACGGAACAATATCATCGGCAATTTCTCTGACAGCCTGTAGAAACTCGGGTTGATTTGGATTGCGCTTATCAACGTCTTCGATAAACGATTGAAAATAATTCGGCATGCGTTAAAAATTTAATATAAGTTTTGCGCCAAATTTATAAAATTTTTAAGATAAATAAGATTTCGTTAGCTATTTATCAAAGAAAAGTGACATTTTATATTCATTCTTAGCAGATACCAAGAATAAACAAACGCATCAATAATACCATAATTGACGTTATGTTAAATAGAATTATGAAAGAGTCCCCTTCGAGGACTCTTTCGCGTTGTTACTGTTAATCGAGGGATTCGGTGATCATCAATGCGGCCACCGTCAGATTGTTGCGTAGATCGATGAGAATTGCGCCGCCATTGGTTTTGTTGGCCACGTAGCTATCAAATGCCAACGAGTCTGCTGATTTGAATTGAATCTTACCAATATCATTCAATCCAAGGTCAACGGCAGCCGATTGTTCTAGCGTTTCTATGTTTACCCGGTAAATAATATCCTGTATCTTAACCTTAGCCGTTTTACCGTGCTGCTGAATCAAATAAAATTGATTGATATCCAGCGGTTTAGAATCCATCCAGCAGATTTCTGCTTCAAACTGCTTGGATACTGAAGGCTGTTCATCTTGCTTTACCAGCATATCTCCCCGACTGATATCGATATCATCAGCCAAATGAATAATTACTGACGCACCGTCTGACGCTACATCTAAATCATTGGCAGCCAGCTCAATACGGGTAATCGTACTGCTAACTTCCGAAGGCAACGCTACTACGCGATCGCCCACAGCAAATGTGCCCCCTACCACCCTACCTGCATAGCCACGGTAATCGGGTAATTCTTCGCTTTGCGGGCGGATTACCCATTGCACCGGGAAACGAGCTTGTTTATTTGCTGTCGTATGGTTTACTTCCACCGTTTCCAGGAAATCCAACAGAGATTTTCCGCTGTACCAAGATGTATTCGTGGATTTTGACGCAATGTTATCGCCTTTCAAGGCGCTCACAGGAACGTAATCCACTTGTTTGATACGCAGATTGAGTACGAGCCGTTCGTAGTCCGATTTGATCTTGTCGAACACTGCCTGGTCGTAATCGACCATATCCATTTTGTTTACACACACTAACACATTCGGAATACCCAGTAATGATACAATAAACGAATGTCTACGGGTCTGTTCGATCACCCCTTTTCGTGCGTCGATCAGGATAATGGCTAAATCTGAATTAGACGCTCCGGTTACCATATTCCGGGTATATTGGATGTGTCCGGGAGCATCTGCTATAATAAATTTCCGCTTTTCTGTCTGGAAATACTTATAGGCAACGTCAATGGTGATACCTTGTTCACGCTCGGCTTTTAGTCCGTCCGTCAATATCGCTAAATCCAGCGTACCGTCGTTGTTCTTCCGGTTAGCACGTTGTATGGCTTCCAGTTGATCATCCAGCACTGAATTGGTATCGTAAAGCAGTCGGCCGATCAGCGTACTTTTCCCGTCGTCTACACTTCCTGCTGTGATAAATTTCAATAGATCCATGTTCGGATTTTTGTTCTTGGCTTTTTTTACTTTTTTACTTTCTCACTTTCTTAGAAATATCCGCCTTTTTTACGGTCTTCCATGGCCGCTTCGGAGACTTTATCGTCCATCCTAGCGCCGCGCTCACTGATTTTTGATTGCCTGATTTCTTCGATGATGTCGTCAATGTGATACGCCTCGGAGGGCACCGCTGCGGTACAGGTCATGTCCCCTACTGTCCGGAACCGTACTTTGCGATATTCTATAACATCTTCGTGATCCATATTCAGAAACTCTGCTGCCGCCATTAATTGACCATTTCGGGTGATGACGTCCCGTTCGTGGGAGAAGTAAATGGAGGGCAGATCAATGTTCTCGCGGCGGATGTAATTCCACACGTCCAGCTCCGTCCAGTTGCTGATCGGGAACACGCGCACGTTTTCCCCCTTGTGTATCCGTCCGTTGTAGATGTTCCACAACTCCGGCCGTTGGCGTTTGGGATCCCATTGCCCAAACTCATCGCGTACCGAAAAAATACGTTCTTTTGCACGTGCCTTTTCCTCATCCCTTCGCGCTCCGCCAATGCACGCATCGAAGCCGTGTTCCGCAATGGTATCCAACAGGGTAACGGTTTGGAGCGGATTCCGGCTGGCGTTCTTCCCTTTCTGTTCGACGACTTTTCCGGCGTCGATACTATCCTGTACATGGCCTACAATTAATTTCTCACCCAACCTCGCTACGAGTCGATCGCGAAATTCAATGGTTTCCGGAAAGTTATGTCCCGTATCGATATGCACCAGCGGAAAAGGGAATTTGCCAGGCCGGAAAGCCTTTTCCGCAAGATGAACCAGCGTAATCGAATCTTTGCCTCCGGAAAATAGCAACGCCGGTTTCTCAAACTGGCCCGCCACTTCCCGTAGGATGTAAATCGCCTCCGCTTCCAAATGGTCTAAATAATCCATAGTTGTTGTTTATTGTGTTGTTTCAGCCATCCGCGCTTTCGGATATTAGCCGTTAGCATTCAGCTGCATTTCTTTCGTCGTGATCGGTATTTTTTTTAACGGCGCGTTAGCCCTATGTAGCGTGCAGTCCACACTCCTTTTTGCTCGTATCTTCCCACCACCACCGGCCGGCCCGGAAGTCCTCTCCTTCCCTTACGGCACGTGTACAAGGGGCACAGCCGATGCTGGGAAACCCTTTGTCATGCAATGGATTATAGGGAATATGATTCGCTTTGACATACTTCCAGACATCATCCAACGACCAATCGTAGATGGGATGGAACTTAATCAGTTGGTTTCCTTCATCCCATTCCACCTGTGTCATTCCCTGCCGGTTGCCCGACTGCTCCGCACGAATGCCCGTGATCCAACATTCCGCACCCTCCAGCGCCCGCTGTAAGGGTTCGATTTTCCGGATGCGGCAGCACTCTTTTCGGTTTTCGACCGACTCGTAAAAACTGGAGGGCCCTTTTTGGCTGATCAGCTGTTGCACCGCATGTGTATCCGGAAAATAAGCTTCAATGTCTTTGTTATAGATTTCCAGTGTACGATTCCACACATAATACGTTTCTGGAAATAATCGACCCGTTTCCAATGTAAATACCCTAACGGGTAAATTGTTGCTAAAGATAAAGTGAGTGATAACCTGATCTTCAACACCAAAACTCGTGGAAAATACAATCTTACCCGGAAACCTGTCGGTTAAGGCCGTCAACGCGTCCAGCGAGCTTTTTCCATGCACCAATGCATTTATTTCATCTGTCAAAACGTTCATATTCCCTCTTTTGATAGCAACGAAGCCGTATGCGCGTTCAACGCCTTCACTTTGTCGTTGAAATCCCCTTTCAGTAAATCCCGAAGCTGACTCATGTAAGTCAGCGTCTCATCAATTTCTTCCGGCAATGCTTCGTTCAGCAGTTCCTTCATTCTTTTTGCAATCGTAGGCGACTTTCCGTTGGTTGAAATTCCCAGTTTCAAGTTTCCCTTCTTTACAATCGAACCCAGGTAAAAATCGCATAAATCCGGCTTATCTGCTACATTGATTAATAGGTGGCGACTACGGCATTCTTTCCGGATACGCAGATTCAGTTCCGGATTGTTGGAAGCCACCACTACCAAGTCTACTCCATTCAGATCGGTTTCCTCAAAAGCGCGTTCAAGCAGCTGAATCCTTGGATAGTTTGCAACGTAGTGGCGCACATCGGCGCTGATTTCGCGGGCAACAATAGTTACCGTCGCCTTTGGACTATTTTCCAGCAAAGCCGTCAGCTTCTCCAAGCCTACCTTTCCGCCTCCCACAAGGAGTACATGCAGTTCGTTTAACTGCAGAAAAACAGGAAACAACGGATTACCGGTGATCTCTTTCATACAGCGATGGCATTGGTCTGTTCCAGCCCGAATTGTTTATGTTTAGCTACCACTTCACCAATGACAATGACTGCCGGCGCACCGATCCCCCGGTCCTTTACATGGGCAACGATCGTATCCATCGTGCCCAAAGCCACTTTTTCGTTGGGCAATGATCCATTTTGGATCACCGCGATGGGTAGTTTTCTCTTACCCGCTTCCTGGTAAATTTGGACGATTTCCGCCAATTTATTGAGTCCCATTAACACGACTACTGTGGCAGCCGTTTGAGCTGCTGTATAAATGTCTCTGGAAATAGACCCCGTAGTTGTCGCGCCGGTAATCACCCAAAAGCTTTCGCTGATTCCTCGATATGTCAACGGAATCCCCTGCAAACCGGCTAACGCAATGGAACTGGAGATACCGGGTACCACCGAAGTGGGAATATCGTGCTGAGCAGCGTACTCCAATTCTTCCCCCCCTCTTCCGAAAACAAAGGGATCCCCTCCTTTCAGCCGAACCACATGCCCGTGTGAACGTGCGAAATTCACCATCATCTGGTTAATTTCCAGCTGGCTGTACGCATGATGACTGGCTCTTTTGCCTACGAACACGCGAAGCGCCGTTTTCGGGATGTATTCAAGCAAGGCATCGTCTACCAACGCGTCGTAAAGTACTACATCGGCTGTCGACAATGCTTTCAACCCTTTTAGACTGATTAAATCCGAATCCCCCGGCCCGGCTCCTACTAACGTTATTTTGGGATAAGTGTTCATTTCATTTTCTCTTTTTAACCTGTATCGCCAACATGGTGGCAGATTAACTATTCACCTCCGTTGGGGCCGATCGCTTGGCGACTGTCGATTGATAAAAGTCGATCGCGCCGGCCAGGTATTGGCGGGCAAACTCTTCCGAGGGCTCCTGCTTGTTAATTTCGAGCACCTGACCTGCGAAACCTCCCGGAACAAGAAATTCACCCGATTCGACAAAATGGGTATCGAAATCCCTGATGATCGCAATCTGGGTGCTGCTGTGGACTCCTTTGTCGAGCAATAGCGCTTTGGCGGTGCTAATGTACATACTATACGCATGGTAAATTGCGTCGGCATACGCTGCTGCTTGATAGCTTTCGTTTGCCCAAGTCAATTTTTCTTCTGCTTCAAAAAGCAGTACCGAAACGAGGTCGATGACCACCCCGGCGCACTCACCCACGCCAATCGCCTGCTGGTAAGTTTCCTGATGCCCCCAATCCACATATTCTTCTTCGACCAAGTTGGTAAGATCTGCCAATGGCTTCAACATGCGGTAGAAATAGTCTTTCGTTTGCCGCTCATAGTAATCATGGAAGCGCTCGCCGGGAAGCCCGTTTTCTGCATAATCGTCCAAAAGCAACCGAACGGCACTCACAACGCGCTTAGAAGGAACCTTAACCACACGTTCTGCCACACGGCCGAGGCCGTCGCCCAAAACGCCCCCGCCCAACATAATCTGTGCAGAAGGAATCACTTTGCCTGCGGCTTTCAATGAGCTGCCATGGATACCGATGTTGGCAATCCCATGCTGACCGCATGAATTCATGCAACCACTTATTTTAATTTTAAGATCCCGGTCAAAAACAAGGTCTTCGTATTCATCGTAAATCAACGACTCGAGCACCCTTGCCATTTCCGTGCTATTGGAAATCCCGAGGTTGCAGGTGTCGGTACCCGGACAGGTGGTCACGTCCGCCACGCTGTCAAAACCCGGTTTGGCAAACCCGATTTCCTTCAATACCTTATAAATGTGCGGCAGTGATTCCTTCCGTGCGAATTTGAGCATCAGCCCCTGGTTTTGGGTGATCCGCACTTCGTCAGCCACGTGTCCGCGGATTCCATCCAACAATACGCGCGCGTCTTTGGTAGGCATATCGCCGGTAGGCACCTTAATGTATATCGCATAGAAACCGGTTTGCTTTTGCTCCCAAACATTGGTTTTCTCCCATACTTCATAAGCCAGCTGATCGGATACAGCTTCTTCTTCAATAGGCATTGCCTGGGGCGGTTCGGGCTGGGGTACCGCATTTCGGTCAATTTTAAATATCTTCACCTTGCTGGCTACCTGTTCTTCTTCAATCAGCCGCTTTATCTCGTCCAATCCGAATTTCTGAATCAGGTATTTGAAACGCGCTTTATTCCGGTTATTCCGTTCGCCATACCGATCAAACACCCGCAAAACGGCTTCTGAATACGGAATCAACAAGTCTTCGTGGAGGAACTCATGCACCAGGTGTCCTGCCATGGGCTGCGCACCCAAGCCACCTCCCAGAATCACGCGGAATCCGCGCTCTTCAACGCCATCCACTGTTCTGACCTTGGGGATGAAACCCAAATCCTGCCCAAAGGCAAAAGCCGTGTCCCGCGTGCTGGAAGAAAAGCCGAACTTAAACTTCCGCCCCAGCTCCTGGCAGATCGGATTGCGCAGGAAATAAGAAAATGTTGCATGGGCATACGGAGACACATCGAAAGGCTCATCGGGGTCAATACCCGCTTGGGGAGAAGCCGTTACGTTACGCACCGTGTTGCCGCAAGCCTCACGGATGGTGATGTCGTCTTCTGCCAACTTGGCCCAAAGCTCCGGCGTGCGGTCTAAACTCACAAAGTGAATCTGTATATCTTGTCTGGTTGTAAAATGCAGGTTCCTAATGGCATATTCATCCGAGATATCCGCAATGCGCAGCAATTGCTTGAAGGTTGCTTTGCCGAAGGGTAATTTGATCCGCACCATTTGTACACCCGGTTGCCGTTGTCCATAAATTCCCCGAGCCAGGCGTAGGCTCTTGAATTTATCTTCAACCATTGTTCCTTCGCGATACGCCCTGATTTTGCGTTCGAGCTCAATGATTTCTTTTGCTACAACCGGGTTTTCTAATTCGGTTCTAAAGCTCTGCATGAGTGTTGTTTAGTTACATGAATAATAAAAAACCTCCCTAAAGCAGTTAGTGGAGGCCGTTATATCTTATCTTATTGGATACGTTATCCCAACAGCCACCGTTATTCGAGGGGCATACAATTGCACATTTCCTGAACGCTCACTTGTTTCATGCGACAAATATACGTAAAGTATATAGAAATAGTAGAATAAAAATAAAAATTACCGAGTCCCTACATATTCTGTTTCTGCTCCATCCACCTGCTGCAGTCTTCCGAGCACCCGGTTCGTCTGCTGCTGGCGGATTTCCAATTCGAGCAAGCAGCGGTTGTCGAGTATCTGTTTCCGTATACCGATTCCTTCATCTTTCACGATACGCATGACGTCATTTAGCTGTTCATAACCGAACGACACGCGATAGATGTCGTTAACGGTTAATTCCACCACTTGGGCCGCCTGCAGTGCTTCCTGGGTAGCCGTTTTATAGGCATGGATCAGTCCGGGTACCCCGAGCAACGTACCCCCGAAATAACGGACGACCACGACGAGGATATTGGTAAGATCATGCGATAGCAGCGTGTTGAGAATCGGACGCCCCGCGGTGCCCGATGGCTCTCCGTCGTCGTTCATGCGGTACACGGAACGGTCGGACGTGAGCCGGTATGCCCAGCAGTGGTGTCGCGCTTTGGGATGCTCGGATTTCAATCCGGCCACCAGCTCCTTTACTTGATCCTCGTTCGCTAACGGATAGGCATATGCAATGAATTTGCTGCCCTTGTTTTTAACTATCCCCTCACTTGAAGAAGCGATGGTTTTATAAGTATCTTCAAATAAACTCACAGATATGCGGTAATCAACACGGATATTATCGCCAAAAATATCCCAATTTTATTGATAAACGACAGTTTTTCCCGAAAAAGAAAAATGCCGATCCCTGCACCGAGTGCGATGACGCCTACATTCATGCCCGTAAAAACAACAGAAGGGTTATCAGGTAATGCGCGGTGCGCCCGCATGTAAAACAGAATATTGGCAAAATTGAAACCACCCAACACGATACCCCAAAAAACAGCATGTACGGAAAAGCGCTTTTTTGCCCCGATCAGGTAATAAGCAAGATACAGGAATGCTACCCCCATTGCCATCATGAATACGATCAGCATCGACGTCACATAAGGTACGGCTGTATGCTGAGCAACCTGCTTGAATAAAATATCGATCATACCGTACCCACAGAAAACCACCAATGGAAAACTCCACATGCGGTGGTTGGCACCGTACTGGTTACGACCGCGATGCCAGCCGATACTGCATAGAATTCCAAGAACCCCTACGGCGACGCCGACGAGTTTCCCCGTTTCCGGCGATTCGCCAAACAGCCAAAAGGCGGCTACCAAGGCAATGAACAACGAAAGCCGCTGTGCTACTTCTGTACGGACGATACCGGCATAGCGGATGGAGGCACTCAATGCAACGAAAATGCCAGGCAGTAAAACCGACAAGACCCCGTATAGTCCAAACGGAGCCTCACTCCATACCTTGGAGGTCCATGTCGGCTGAAGAAAAAGCCAGGTGCATAGCACAGCCATCGGGTAATTCCAAACGATGATTTGGATGGTGTCTACGTCGTAGCGCCGCGCCAATTTGAGAATCACGGAAACCGTGACACTGCACACGACGCTGAAAAGCACGTACATCATGGAACCTTAGCTATTCGATAACTACGACAATCTGACCCGCATACACACTGTCTGACACTTCGCCGGTTTCCGCGTTGACGAAAGCCATGTAGGCATGGCAGACATCGCCAGGGAGAAGGCTCAGAAAATGGGTAGCTAACGCATCCGAACAATCGTCGGCACCTGAGCCGTATAGCTTATCGCAGCCCAATCCGTTCCGTTCATTGTGTACAAATAGCACCGTGCGGGCATCGCCCAATACCGCATGGATATCCGGCTTATCCCATGAAAAATGTAGCATCTCTCCTTCCTGGTGAACCTGTGCATTCACCGGAGGCGTGAGTGGTCCTGCACTAAAACGGATGGCTTGCGGGTCGACAGAAAATCCATTCTCCGTTTCCACAATTGCGTGCCGCATATTATAAGACATCGCCACATTGTGGCCCGTTTTCGGCGGTTCAAAGCGTCCGAAGCCGATGCGCACGATCCGTTTCATAGGTTTCAACCATTGCTGCATCAACCTAAACTTGCTCCGCTGCATAACCTGTTCCGGACTCGGCTTACGTCCGCGTTTAGGAATACGCGGAAGCGAGCGCGCCCGGTTTTGGCCTTTTACCTGATAAAAAATCACATTCCCCAATCGCCCGGTTACCGGACCATTGACACCGTCAGTCAATATCGCCATATTGCTTGGTCTTAGTTAAGTTTATCCCAAAGCTACTAATAAATTTTAAATCAGACGACTATTAATTATATTTTACTTTTAGTTTATTCGGTTAATTTCCGAGTAAACCCCGAATAAACTCCGAATGAAACACAAATTAACACAATGTATAAGTTAGGGTTAGTGTAAACGGTTCTACCACTATTGGCTAGTCGGCCGCCACGCGTCACCCACGGGATTTGCTGCCGGCCCCTTGCTTTAATTCGCAACTTTCCCTAAGTTTGCGTCCCTTAAAATGCAGACTGTTTCATGAGCATAGCGAAGACATACAACCCCAAGGAAGCCGAGGATAAATGGTATAGCTATTGGATGGAAAATGGATTTTTCCGTTCGATCCCAGACGAACGTGAACCTTATACCATTGTGATGCCCCCACCCAACGTCACGGGCGTACTCCATATGGGGCACATGCTCAACAACACCATCCAGGATGTGCTGATCCGCCGAGCGCGTATGCAAGGCAAAAATGCCTGCTGGGTGCCGGGTACAGACCATGCGTCCATTGCGACGGAAGCAAAAGTAGTTGCAATGCTTAAAGAGAAAGGTATCAATAAGAAAGAGCTGACACGTGAACAGTTTCTTGAATACGCATGGGAGTGGAAGGAAAAGTATGGGGGCATCATCCTGAAGCAGCTGGAAAAACTGGGGGCTTCGTGCGATTGGGATCGCACACGTTTTACGATGGAACCTGACCTATCCGACGCCGTTATCGACACGTTCATCCGGTTATACCGTGAGGGATATATCTACCGTGGTGTACGGATGGTCAACTGGGATCCACAGGGGCGGACGGCCCTTTCCGATGAAGAGGTGATCCGCAGGGAAGTTAACCAAACGCTTTACTACGTCCGCTATGCAGTAACGGGCAATGCCGACGGGGCTCCCTCCTACCTGACCATTGCGACTACGCGGCCGGAAACCATCATGGCCGATACGGCGATCTGCATCAACCCTAACGATCCGCGGTATACACACCTAAAGGGAAAGACCGCCCGCGTGCCACTGATTAACCGTGAGATCCCCATCATCGAGGATGAATACGTAGAGATGGAATTTGGCACAGGGTGTCTTAAGGTGACTCCGGCGCACGACCTGAACGATTACGAACTGGGACAAAAGCATAACCTGGAGGTGATCGATATCTTGAACGACGACGGTACACTCAACGAAAAGGCCGAAATCCTGGTGGGCGAAGACCGCTTTAAAGCGCGGAAAGCCGTGGCCAAGCTGTTGGAAGAAGCCGGACAGCTCGAAAAGACGGAGCCTTACCAATCACAAGTAGGTTTTTCGGAACGTACCGACGCGGCTATTGAGCCAAAGTTATCCATGCAGTGGTTTTGCCGCATGCAGGAATTGGCGAAACCTGCACTGGAATACGTGCTGAACGGTGATGTGAAACTGATTCCGGATAAGTTTATCAATACCTACCGCCACTGGATGGAGAATATCAAAGACTGGACCATCAGTCGCCAACTGTGGTGGGGACAACGCATCCCGGCGTGGTACAACGCCCAAAACGACTGGGTGGTGGCCAAAACCGAAGTAGAAGCGGTATCGCTATTTCAGGCGGAAGGTAAATCGGCTGATGGCATCCGGCAGGAAGATGATGTATTGGATACCTGGTTTTCATCGGGTCTCTGGCCCCTATCGGTGTTCGACGGCACCCGCCATCCGGATAATGCGGACGTCCAATACTATTACCCGACGAACGACCTCGTTACCGCGCCCGAAATCCTGTTTTTCTGGGTAGCTCGTATGATCATTTTTGGTCACGAGTATACCGGCAAACCGCCTTTTAAAAACGTATACCTCACAGGTATTGTACGCGATAAGCTGGGACGAAAAATGTCGAAGTCGCTCGGCAACTCGCCGGATCCTATTGAACTGATGGAGCAATATGGCACCGATGGGGTACGTGTGGGCATGCTCCTCTCCTCTCCTGCTGGCAACGACCTGATGTTTGACGTGGCCTACTGCGAGCAGGGCCGCAACTTTGCCAACAAAATATGGAACGCATTCCGATTGGTAAAAGGATGGGAAATAGCCGATATACCGGCTACCTCTGCACAACAGGAAGCCGCCCGCTGGTTTGGAAACCGGTTTAACCAGGCACTGCATGAAATCGAAGGACACTTTGCAGCGTACCGCATTTCGGACGCGCTTATGGCTACCTATAAATTGGTATGGGACGATTTCTGCGCATGGTACCTCGAACTGGCAAAACCTGCTTACCAGCAGCCCATTGCCCGTGAAACCTTTGAAACAGCCAAGACATTTTTTGCATCGGTATTGCGACTGATTCATCCCTTTATGCCCTTCATCAGCGAAGAGTTATGGCACGATGAGTTATTTGGGGTACGTGCCGAAGGCGATTGTTGTATCGTGGCAGAATATCCGCAAGCAGGCGAATACGACGAGAAGCTGCTCACGGACTTCGTTGCCCTTCAGCAAGTGATTTCTGAAATCCGCAACTTACGAAATACCAAGCAATTGTCACCCAAAACGGCACTTCCGCTTGCCATACATGCGACCTCGGATATCGACTTCGCTCGTTATGCCGAAAGCATCCAGAAAATGGCAACTATTTCTGAGATTACGTTTGCCGTTCAAAAGCCTTCGGGCGTAGCCAGCTTTTTGGTGGGTAAGGATGAATTTTACGTCGACGTAGCACAGAACATTGATGTAGAAGCCGAACGGGAACGTATCAGTAAAGAAATCACCTACCTGGAAGGCTTCCTGAAATCGGTCAATGCAAAGCTATCCAACGAGCGGTTTGTACAAAACGCAAAGCCGGAGGTTGTTGCGAACGAGCGGAATAAGAAGGCAGACGCCGAAGCGAAAATTAAGTTACTGGAGGGGAGTTTGGCAAGTTTATAAGTACCCCCGCCAATATCATTCAAACGCTATTTCAAAATATTCCAAAATGGCTTTATAATTATCCTGAGCGGTGAGACACGTGTCTAAAAGGTAGTCTTTCACGCGAGGCCATTCCTGTAAGCCTCTGTAATAAAACAGTTTTATATCTTCATCTATAATAAAAGGTATAATATTGTTCGCAAGGCACTCTTTAAACATAATCAGCCGCCCCACACGACCGTTTCCATCTTGAAATGGATGAATGATTTCAAATTGATAATGGAAGTCGATAATGTCTTCAAAGGTCTTTCTTTCACCACGATGATAATTGGAAAGCAATTCTTTGATTCTCGCAGCGACCTCTTTGGGCGGACAAGTTTCATTCCCGCCAACTTCGTTAGGAAGCTTTTTGTATTCGCCAACATTAAACCAGTCTTTTCGACTATCCGAAGTTCCTGATTTCAACAGAAAATGTAATTCTTTAATAAATGACTCAGTTAATTTTGCATTGGCCTTGTCAATAATTAAATCAATGCAACGAAAGTGGCTGGTTGTTTCGATGATATCATCTACATTGACACTTTCTGTGGACACTCCAATGGTGTTAGTTTCGAAGATGTATCGGGTTTGATCGTGCGTTAACTTACTGCCTTCAATACGATTGGAATTATAAGTCAAATCAATCTGCGTACGATGGTAAATTCCACCTTTCAGCCTCATATCCTTTTGCTCTTTGAGGTGATTGAGCAAAGGATTTCTGCTAAATTTACGTTTATTTCCTTGTCCGGGTAATGTAGTATCGGATGGAATATTCCAAGTCTTACCGGTTAAAAAGGCTCCTTTTATTTTTCCCGTAGCACAATAATTCCGGACTGTTCTTTCCGGGACATTCCATTTTTTTGCAAATTCGCTTACAGAGATATAATTCATGTTTTAATGCAAAGTTTTAAAGCAAATGCCATTATCGGCAAAAATACAACAAATAAAAGCGTAGATGCTTATTATTTGCCGATATCGGCAAAATTCATGTTTCATCTGCTTTCCAAACTCCTCATGAAGGCGATAATATCTTGTTTTTCGCTTTCTGTAAGGTCAAGGCTTTCTTCGGGAAGCGTTTGGTTGGGCAGGTTTATCCCTAACCCCGCGGCCCCTCCGTTATTGTAAAATTCCATTACTTCATCTAGGGTCTGAAAGGCTCCATTGTGCATATACGGGGCTGTTTTAGCAATGTTTCGGACGGTGGGGATTTTAAAGGCATACTGGTATGAATCGATGCCGATGATATCATAGTATCCCCGATCCGGATCGAGCGTGGAGTCGGCCGCCGAAACGGGAACGCCCAATACCTCCGTTTCTCCTTTTACGTACTTTGGAGGCGTTACACCATTGAACAGCGGCAGGAAATGGCAGGTTGCGCATTTCGCCTTTCCCATGAATAAGTTGAAGCCGTTCAGTTCCCGCTTCGACAGGATGTCTTCTTTACGTAACCCCTCTCCCCTGCTGTGCATATAAGCATCGAACCGGCTGTTGAGTTTGGTCAGGCTGCGTAAGTAGGACGCAAGCGCGTTGACCACTTCATCTTCGATGATCTCTTTCCTGCTGATTTCGTTTTTGTCTTTTGCAGGAAAAGCTTTGGTAAATAACGACAGATACGGGGTATCCGCCGAAAGGTATCGAATAATCGCCGCCATTGAATTGCCCATTTCCTGTGGGTTGCGGATCACATCGCGCACCTGATCTTCCAACGTCAGCGCCCGCATGTCGTAGAAGTAATTCGATTGTAAGGCTACATTAAGCAGTGTGGGAACATTTCTTGTCAACTGTGTTGTTGGATCACGAAGATCCGCAGGGGTAACCAACCCGTCGGCATAGGCTAAGCTTGGGTTGTGGCAGGAAGCACAACTTCTCGTACCGGTACCGGATAGCGCGGCATCGTAAAAGAGTTTTTCACCCAACGCCACCTTGGCTGCCGTTACATGAAATTCAGGGCCGGGAGAAAACGCATTCACATTAAATGCATCCGGATCGAATAAGGTACGGGCATTTTGGTTCAGCATCCGGTTGTACTTAATTTTTGGCCCCGGCAAGTCTTGTTCCAGTTGCGCGATGCCGGCACTGATCCCGTTGGCAAAACGGGTAATGAAAGCTGCCCGGTCGAACGAATCAAAATCGGGATGCCGGTGAAGATAAGCGATGGCGGCATCCAGCTGTTGCAGTAACGGCGCCATTTTCTTTTTTGGTACGTAGCGCGACAGCACATCGTGTAGGCTTTGAAGGGATACCGACGATTCTTCCATACTGTTCAACGAAAGCGCATTGTCGAACCCCGTAATTCCCAGGGTGATGATCCGGAATACCTCCAGTTTTGCTGCATCCAGAATCCGCCAGTCGGCAAGTTCATGATCGGTGAAGTAAGCGATCAGGTAGTCAGTGTTCGTTACCAAATGTGCTACTTGATCGATCAACTCCTGTCTGTTCGAAGCATTGTTTTCCGGGTAGATGAGTTCCTCAATCACCTGCAGGCCCACCGGGTCGATGGCCCGGGCCAGGGATGGGTCCAACAAGTCGGCATTCTCGATCTCGGGTACGGGAGGTCCGTTTAGCCGTTCGGCTAGATCAGCCGCAAAATAAGTCGCCCCCCACTCAAATTTCTTGAACAACAGTCTTGCGGTCAAAACGACCTGACGGACTCTTTCGCCGTTTGTTTCATTTTTACTGACCTCATAAAAAAGTGAGTCTTTGACATAATCCCGGAAAGACACGATCTGGCTCAGGATCCTTTTCCGTACGTTGCGTTCACGCAGGCCAGCATGTGTTTCCGCATGTTCAGGACCCGAAAAAAAGGGGGTAAAGCTTGCAATTAGTGGCCCTGTAAACAGAAATGTCGCTACTACAATCTTCTTATACATACCCCAATACCCCGATTAACAGGGTTAATTAAACGCCAGCGCATTCCGGAAAGGATCCGCATTTTTATCCCGCTCGGCCAGGGGCTTTATTCCCCATCTGTGCTCGATAAACGAAAGAATACTGACCGTTTCGTATTGGGTATGGTCTACATGGCCTTTTTTAGCAAATGGCCCGATAATAATTGCAGGAATACGGCTTCCGGGGCCCCACCTATCGATCACGGGCGGAACAACGTGGTCAAAAAAGCCACCGAATTCATCGTAGGTAAGGATCACCAATGCGTCCTTGGCATTGGGACCTTCCAGCACGGCATTGATCAGGTTTACGGCCAGTTGTTCGGAAGGATATACAGCAGACCCGCCGGGGTGTTCGTCGTTCCCGCCACCGGGTTTTACAAAGGAAACGCTGGGAAGGGTGCCTTCTTTTGCGGCTTTAATGAAATCGTTTTGATCTTTTAGGTGTTTCCGGCCTTCCGTCCCTTCTTCATACTGCTTGAAATACAGGAACGGTTCGTGGTTGTAGGCGAAATTAGTTTTCCTTCCAGCCACGGCATCGTCCCACCCTTCCGAGTACCAAGCCCAGGATATATTTTTTTCACTCAGCCGGTCGCCAATGGTTGGCATCGTCTGGGAAGGCAGGAGTTTGGAGGTATCCGATTTGGCAGGGTACGGTTTGTTGCGGGAAAGCACATGGTTCACCACATAGCCGTCCGGTGTCACAACGCCATCTTTGATGAGGTTGCCATCGGCATCCAGTTTGGCAACCATGGATGCGGGAGCATCCGGCCACACCGGAGCTGCGGCAGCAATCAGGAAGACGTGGTTAAAATAGGAACCACCGTAGACGCTCTGGAAGAAATTGTCGCACAGGGTATATTTTTTGGCGATCGGATACAACGGGAGCTTTTCCGTGGAATAATAGCCCATTGCCAGTCCTTTGGAATCGTTATAGGCGGCAAACTTATCCATTTTTCCACCGTTAATCTGTTGCTGGTTATGAAAAAAACGATGGGTCACATCCGGTGTCTTTTTATCAGAAGGCACATACTGGTCAATGTTAAAAAGCGCATTGGGCAGGTTGGTGGGAAATGAGTTGTTCCGCGGAATTTCAGGCAGGTATTGATACGGATTTCCTTCCTCGTCCACCTGAACAAAATTTCCCTTTTTGGCATTTTCAATGCCATTTGCCCCTTTGAATTCTCCATAGAGATTATCGAAACTATGATTTTCCATATAGATCACCACCAAGTGTTTGATCTGCTGGATACCTTCATCAAATGAAACATCCCTATGTTGTACTTTTTGGGTGGTTCCACAACCGCTGACCACTAAAATGACAAGAAAGATAAAAAGCCGCCGCATATGTATACTGTTTTATTTCAAAAGATTTATTTAACAAACAAGAGGTCTATCAGTCAAATGTAGTGCATTGCTTTGAAATACAGAAATTGAACTGTTTTTTCTATCTTAGCCCCTTTAATCGAATAAAGCAATTTAAATTATGCGTATTATAGTTAGTATAGCGCTTGTTGGATCACTTGCCATCGCTTGCCAGCAAAGCCAAAAACAACAGAAAGAAGAAACACCTGCCGCCGACCCCAACGCGATTACCTGCGCGGGTATCGGTCCCGTCAAACTCAGTGATTCTTATGCGTCTTTAGATAGTACCATCGGCGCAGATAAGCTGGAAAATGGAACGGCACAAGTCGACGGTAAAACCGTGCACATTACCAAAGTATTTCCCAATGAAGCGGAAGAAATAACGGTTTATTGGGCAGAAAGCCAAGAACCTTATGTTACGGTCACAAAAATCGCCGTAGCTAATAATTTTGGCCCTTATCAAACCGCCGAAGGCCTGCGTGTAGGCTCGACCCTGAATGATCTCAAGCAGTATAACAACTTCATGCCGATATCCATGACGAATTTCTACAATAGCCTGGATGGATTTGCGATCATTACCGGCTTCAATGGTGGCGACATTGAAACTAACTATCCCTGCCTAGGGGGTAAACTGGACATCGTGAAACAACGGGGCGTGGATGTGCGGACGTTAGATGAAATAAAACCCGAGGCAGAATTGAAGTCATCACACAAACTCTTCAACTCCATCGATGTGGAAGTGGTTGAGCTGAACATTTCCCGAAAATAAATTTTGCTTTTATTGTATCCCCATTACGCGTGCCACGTTGTTTTTCAACGTGGTTACATCTGTTTTCAATCCGCCATATAACGACAGGAGATTGACCTGGCGATCCTGTACCTTCCGGAAGTTATGTAGCCACCCCGCTTCAATCATCAGAAAAAACCCACCTATCTTATAATCGGCTCCTACGCCTGCTCGCAAGGTTGGCGTTAAGTGAGTGGTGTTTTCGATAATCACCCGCTGCCGTTCCTCGGATACCCGTGCGCGTGGCTCAACCACCACACCGGCTCCAGGTCCGGCATACGCGTATAGATTGAGCTTTTCAAGTTGCCTCCGGACACCTCCAGCCAAGTTCAACATGTAAAAATTGCTTCTCCCTTTTTCCAAATCATGCTGATAATCCGGATCATGCAGTTGTTGATTGTACCGATAGGAGAGAAAATCGACTGACGGATAGAGGAAATAATGGCGGTTTGCAAGGGAAATATCCAGCCCCAAACTGTTTGAAAACTTTGCCTGCAATACTTCACTGGTCTCCCCCAATGCAAATCCCCATCCCAAACCACTTACCACAAAGATCTTTTGATGATGAATGGTGTCTGCGCCCAACTGCGCCCGAGCGGTCCCTGTTACTAAAAGCAAAAAAAACACAATTCGTAAAGATGGTGTGCTCATATCTTCCTTTCAATTATTGTGACACTAAAACAGGGTTGCTGTCAAAAAGTTTTCGTTTTTTCAGAGATACCCTTTGCTTTGCAGCCCTTGGTTAAACAGTAAGTCTACCACGCTCAGGTTAGAAAGGAACCCGTGTTTATTTTCAAAAACCTGGTAATAGGGTTTGTCTGTAATTGTAGGGTTTGCCCGTTTCGGGTGGATGGAATTGCGGAAATCCAGCTGGGGTGCATAATCCGGATAATAGCTTTCCGTACGACCCAGTGAACGTTCGATTTTTAATAGTCGCAATAGCAATTCCAACTGGGCTACGTTGTAGTCAAGCAGCCATTCGTAGCGCTGCTGGTAAAACGGTAAAAAATCATCCTCATAATATTCGAAATAGGCCGAACTGCGGTAGGCCGTTTGCAAGCTCATCCAATGCAATCGCTGCCAATCCCATTCATAGCTGATTTTCACATCTTTCATCTGGGTATGTCCTTTATTTCCCCCTTGTACCGGTACGATGAGGTCCAATTTGCCGTTGGCCGAACAGATGGACGCACGGGTACGATACGTTTGCTTCGGGTAATGCTCATATTGTTCGATCAGGATGGGCAACGCAGTGCTTTGAATGGCACGGAAATAGGAAACCGGTGGCAGATAAAAGGCTGGTAAAATAAGGTGATTGTCCATGTAACGCAAGAAATATAAGTTTGTGCTGTAAAAGTAACTTAAATTAAGGATATTCCCGCTTTCAAGTTGTTCTCAGCGGCGGCGAGGCGATCGATAAGTTACGTTTATATGGCTTAGGATTAAATTGCATATAAACGTAACTTTATCTAAGTTTGCACCTTCATGCACCATCAATGGCCGTAATGCGAAAGTCTTCCGTAGTGAATTTCTTTGTTTATCTGGTCTCGTTACTTCCCTTCTGGGTGCTTTACAGGCTTTCGGACATTTTATATGTTTTGCTGTACCATGTGGCTGGATATCGGAAAGCTGTGGTGCGTGAAAACCTCCGGAATGCATTTCCAGAAAAGTCGGAGAATGAACGCCGGCAGATTGCACGAAAGTTTTACCGGTTTCTTCCTGACCTGATTGTGGAGTCCATCAAGATGCGAAGCATATCTGCCGAGGAAGCCAAAAGGCGGATCGCCATTTATGGAATTGAAGAGCTGGAGCGCCATTTCGAGGCCGGTAAGGGAGTCGTAGGCGTTACGGCACATTATGCCAACTGGGAATTGGGTATCCACAGACTAAGCTTATTGACGGACAACCCCGTGTTGATTATTTATAAACCGCTGCACAACAAGACCGTTGATACCATTTATAACTCGGTTAGAAGCCGTTTCGGTGCCGTCATGGTACCCATGAAGCAAACACTTCGCAAAATTGTCGCGTATAGGCAGCAACCTCACATCAGCGTTTTTGTAGCCGATCAGACGCCGATGCACCGGGATTCCGACTACTTTATCCGATTCCTGAATCAAGATACGCTGGTTTACACCGGTGCGGAAAAAATCGCCAAAAAGACCAATTTTCCAGTGGTTTTTTGTCACATAGATCGACTCCGGCGCGGCTATTATTGCTGCACGTTTACGACGTTGGTAGAAAACCCTGCCGAAGTGCCCGGCCATGGCATCACCGATATTCACAACCGGTTTACAGAAGACATTATCCGTCAAAAGCCTGAGTGGTGGCTTTGGTCACACCGACGCTGGAAACGAAAACCTAAAGTATGAACTATTATCCGAAAGTAGCTGTCGTCATATTGAATTGGAATGGGAGATTCTTTCTGGAGAAATTCCTCCCTTCGGTATATAACACCGATTATCCCCATATCGAATTTGTCGTGGGCGACAACGGTTCCACAGACGATTCGGTGGCGTTCGTAACGGCTAACTATCCGGCCATACGTATCCTGCGCAATGAATGCAATCTGGGGTTTGCAGGGGGATATAACGAAATATTAAAACATGTACAGGCCGATTACTTCGTGCTGCTCAATTCGGATGTCGAGGTAACTCCTTATTGGATCACACCGGTTATCGAACTGCTGGAAAGCCAACCCGATATGGCTGCGGCACAACCCAAGATCCGTTCTTACTACCAGCGGGGCTATTTTGAACACGCTGGAGCTGCTGGTGGATTCATCGATTACTACGGCTTTCCTTTCTGCCGTGGGCGGATGTTGCAGGTGGTGGAGAAAGATAACGGACAATATGACGATGCCTGCGAGGTGTTCTGGGCCAGCGGAGCCGCTTTCTTTATCAAACGTAATTGCTGGGAGGCGTCCGGGGGGTTTGATGCGGATTTCTTTGCCCACATGGAGGAAGTGGATCTTTGCTGGCGTCTCAAGCTGATGGGATATCGGATCGGGGTTTGCCCCCAATCGGTCGTTTATCATGTGGGCGGCGGTACGCTGGCAGCGGCTAACCCCACGAAGACCTACCTCAATTTCCGCAATAGCCTGTTCATGATGCAGAAAAACCTGCCGTTGATGGACGCATGCTGGGTCGTGTTCGCCCGCATGTGGATTGATCTCGTGGCGCTTATCCACTTCATGGTACAGGGTAAATTCAGCGATGCCTGGGCCATCAGTCGCTCACATCAACGCTTTTTTCTTGACTTTTTCAAGACCGCCCGAAAGCGCAAACGCTACAACCGATCGTTTGGCAAAAAAGGGATTTACCAAGGCAGCTTCATCTGGGCATTTTACGTTCAACGGAAAACACATTTCAACCTATTAAATTCCAAACGATTTTTGTAAAATACTGGCTACACGACAACTTTTTGGCAGATTAGTTGTTATTTTAGAAACGTTAACCGGATAGAACACGGATGACGTGGATTACAAACCAATATAATGAATCATGAAACAGATCATTCTTTCCTTACTTGTTGCTTGTGCGGCAACGCCGAGTACCTGGGCTTACCAGCAGGATGCTTTGTCGGGAGCCTGGCAGACACAGCAAGGCGATGTTATACAAACTGCCGTATTCGTTGACGGATACCTGTCGCACAGCACCTATGACCTTCAAAACAAAAAGTTTATTTCCACGAGGGGCGGCACGTATACCACTGACGGGAAGAAGCTGACAGTGACCTGGCAATACGATACCGACAAAGCGGCCAGCAATGTACAAGCCGATACGTGGGTGGGCCAGTCCAGCACATTTGATGTGGCCCCTGGAAATACGCTATCTACCGACCTATCAGGCACACGGGCTACTTGGCAACGGATTGATAGCAATGAAGGCCCAATGGCAGGTGTGTGGCGCATCACCGGACGGAAACAGGGAGACGAAATGGGGCAAATGCCTTTGCGCGATCGCAGAACGCTCAAAATACTGAGTGGCACCCGTTTTCAATGGGTGGCCATCAACATCAAAACCGGAGAATTCTCGGGTACTGGCGGCGGTACTTATACCTTTGAAAACGGAAAATATACTGAAAACATCGAATTCTTTTCGCGCGACAACGATCGTGTGGGAGCATCGCTGTCTTTCGATGGCAAAATCGAAAATGGCTCATGGCACCATTCCGGATTGAGCTCTGCGGGGGATCCGATTTATGAAATTTGGGACAAGCTGGAAGAGTAGAGATCGGTGGTTGATGGTGAGTGATCGGCAGTAAGTAATGAGGGATCGGTGATCAAAAATGAAAAAGCAAAAAAACGAAAAAGCAACCACCATAAAATTTGTATTTTCGCTGACATGTCATTAGCAGAAGCAGCGATCCGGGTTGAAGAGCTAACTCGGGAACTTAATGAGTACAATTACCAATATTATGTATTGGCAGCGCCTACCATTTCAGACTACGACTTTGACCAGAAGTTGAAGGAACTGGAAGAATTGGAGCGTCAATTCCCACAATTGCTTGACCCCGACTCGCCCACACAGAAGGTAGGTGGCGATATCACCCAGCGTTTCCATACGGTTCGTCACCGCTGGCCGATGCTTTCGCTCAGTAACACGTACAGCGAACAGGAATTACGTGATTTCGACGAGCGGGTACGTAAGGCCATCGGGAATGACTTTGAATACGTTTGCGAATTGAAATTTGATGGGCTTTCCATCAGTCTAACCTACGAAAACGGGGTACTGAAACGAGGAGTAACCCGAGGAGACGGTATTCAGGGCGACGACGTGACCACGAATGTGCGTACCATCAAAAAAATACCCAACAGACTGAAGACCGACGGATTCCCCGATCTGTTCGAAATACGGGGCGAAATTCTCATGCATCGCGCTGCTTTCCAGCGGCTAAACAACGAACGGATTGAAAACGGCGAGATGGCTTATGCGAATCCCCGCAACTTTGCGGCAGGCACAATCAAACTGCAAAATTCGGCCGAAGTAGCTCGTCGTCCGTTAGACTGCTTTCTCTACTTTTTGTATAGCGACAATCGCAACCGGCTGTTCAATACGCATTGGGATAGCCTCCAAGCGGTCAAATCCTGGGGATTTCACGTATCCGAGCATACAGCACTTTGTACCTCCATCGAGGAAGTACTTGCCTTTATTGCCAAATGGGACGAGGCGCGCTACAACCTGAGCTATGACATCGACGGCATTGTCATCAAGGTAAATGACTACGGCCAACAGGAAGAACTGGGCTTTACGGCCAAGTCGCCCCGTTGGGCGATTTCCTATAAATACAAAGCCGAGCAGGTAGAAACCTTGTTTCAGTCGGTCAGCTACCAAGTGGGACGTACGGGTGCAGTGACCCCTGTGGCTAATCTGAAGCCCGTGTTGCTGGCAGGCACGACCGTCAAACGGGCCAGCCTGCACAATGCCAACGAAATCGAGCGGTTGGATTTGCGGGAAGGCGACACGGTATTCGTGGAAAAAGGCGGAGAAATCATCCCCAAAGTTATGGGTGTGAACCTTTTGAAACGTCAGCCGGATGCACAGCCCATTCTATATCCGCTTCTCTGCCCGGTATGCGGAACGCCACTGGTGCGCAAGGATGGTGAAGCGGTTCACTATTGTCCCAATGAAGATGGCTGTCCGCCACAGATCGTGGGCCGTATGCAGCATTTCATCGGCCGAAAGGCCATGGACATCGAAGGCATGGGCGATGAAACGATCGAAACTTTCTTCAAACGGGGCCTTCTCCACAATATCACAGACATCTATACGCTCACAGATAAACAGGACGAGCTCATTCAGCTGGAGCGCTTCGGCCAGAAATCCATTGACAATATGATCGCTGGCATTGAAAAATCAAAGGAAAAACCATTTGAGAAGGTGTTGTTTGCACTCGGCATCCGCTATGTGGGCGAAACCGTAGCCAAAAAACTGGCCAATCATTTCAAAACCATCGATGCCTTGATGGCGGCATCCAAGGAGGAAATTCAGTCGGTCTACGAAGTCGGTGAGCGGATCGCCGAAAGCGTAACCGAATATTTCGCCATTGCGTTGCACCGACAACAGATTGAGCGGCTGCGCCAATACGGCGTCCAATTGGCAATCGAAGAAAAGGAAATACAGCGGCTGGGCGATTCGCTGACCGGCAAAAGCTTCGTCATTTCCGGTGTATTTGAGCAGTTCAGCCGGGAAGAGCTTACTGCATTGATTGAAAGCCATGGCGGGAAACTGTTGAGCAGTATATCTGGCAAGCTGGATTTCCTTGTGGCAGGCGACAAAATGGGGCCTTCGAAACTGGCAAAAGCCGAAAAACTGGGGATCGCCATTATTTCCGAACAGGAATTATTGCAATTGATCGGATCATAGTACAATAAATCATTTATTTCCCTTAATTTTGGCCACCTATTAGATCAAAATAGATAAAACACGAATAGGCAAAATTACGATAACAACATGGACGAGCTTTACGGCGCTGGGGTAGCTTTGGTGACCCCCTTTCATTCGGACGGAACGATTGATTTCGAGGGTCTGGAAAAACTGATCGAACATCAGATCAGCGGTGGCATGGATTACTTGGTTTCTTTGGGTACTACCGGCGAGGTAGCTACCTTATCCGAAAGTGAACGAAAAGCCGTTTGGACATTTACTGCTGAAAAAGTAAAAGGCCGCATCCCGTTGGTAGCTGGTATTGGCGGTAACCATACGGCTGAGCTGGTCCGCCAGCTGGAACAGTTTGACATCCCAGGATATGCTGCTGTGTTGTCTGTAAGCCCGTATTACAGCAAACCTACCCAGGAAGGTATCTTCCAGCATTATAAGGCGGTTGCAGCCGCTTCTCCCCTACCCGTAATCTTATACAATGTGCCGAGCCGCACGGGCAGTAACGTCAGCCCAGAAACTACCGTGCGATTGGCCAAAGAAGTGGGAAACATCGTAGCAACCAAAGAAGCTTCGGGCAATTTTGACCAATTCGGCAAAATTATGCGTGATAAACCTGAAAACTTCCTGCTTATTTCAGGAGACGATTCGGTGACGTTGCCCATGATGGCGCTGGGCGGAGCCGGGGTGATTTCGGTGGTCGGCAATGCATTTCCCGCTGAGGTAGCAACGCTCGCTAGAATGTGCTTGGAAAACAATTTTGAAGCGGCACGGCAGCTGCATAGTAAACTCATACGGATTACCGAATTGTGCTTTATTGAAGGTAATCCGGCGGGGGTTAAAACCATTCTTCATCAATTGGGAATCTGCGGGGCGATGGTCCGGTTGCCTTTGGTAAAAATCAGTACGCATACCGCGGATGACATCGCACGAGAACTTATGACGCTGGGTGTGCCGGCGCACACCTAATCCTCAAAAAAAATTAGATCCCTCTTAAAAGATCGGCGTATGCATGTGCGTCGATCTTCACCGGCACCGAAATCGACTGCCTCGTTTTCATGCTGTAGCACAACACCTACAAAATAAATTTTAACCCTAAAAATTTCATGTAGGCACAAGAAATCCACTTATTTTTGGCGTGAAGTTACTGCCTTACTGCCTTGGAAATGATAAACAATGTACTTTGAGATGAAGATGTGTGTGGCTAGCTCTTCTCGTTTGAACGTAACTACATGAGAATTATATCATCTTTAAACTCAAATTATTGGTTGAGGTCGGGATCTATCAATCTGCTTCAAAACGCACTGACGTTAATCATTTCATTTAGCTCATTTTATTTCCTGATCAGGACGCTGGACAAAACGGATTTTGGCGTATGGGTATTATTCATGTCCGCAGTGTCGATCATGGAATTCGCGAGGACCGGATTGATCAGCAAGAGCTTGATTACCTATTTGTCTTCAGCTCCAAGCAACGCTCATAATTCAATCATTACGGCGTCCTTCGCCGTTAACCTATCACTTACGATCGTGCTGGCTGCAGCCTGCCACCTATTAGCTCCCTTATTCGGCAAACTGTGGGACAGTCCGCAACTTGTCCCGTTGTTTAATCTGTATATCGTGACATTTGTCATCTCCGGTTTCCTGCTACAGTACCAAGCCATCGAGCAGGCACAGTTGCAATTCCGGGGTGTATTTCTTTCGAACCTTATCCGGCAAGGTACGCTGCTGGCTTTCGTTTTATACGTGTATTTCAACGATCGGCATACGTCATTGAGCGCATTGGTACAGGTAATGACCTGGGGTACCTTGGCAGCGACGCTTGTGTCGCACTATTTAGTACGCGGCACATTCAAGCTATGGGGAAAGCTGGACAAGTACTGGCTGAAACAATTGCTTCAATATGGTAAATATTCTTTCGGCACGTCGATGATGGCGGTAGTTTCCAGTTCAATAGACCAGATGATGATCGGCGGGTTGGTGTCTGCGACCTCTGCGGGAATTTACAACATTGCCGTGCGTGTTACCAACATGATCAACATCCCCACCAATGCGGCAGCCACCATTGTTTTCCCACAAAGTGCACGACGACTCGAAGATGGTGGAAATGATGCCGTAAAATCCCTCTATGAGAAATCAGTTGGGGCTGTTTTGGCCATGCTTTTCCCCGCTATCATTATCGCATCTTTATTTGCTGGGCCTGTCATCCATTTCATTGGAGATGACCGTTATCCGGAGTCGATACCGTTGCTGCAAATCACCTTAGTTTCTGCATTTTTCATCCCATTCACCAAACAGTTCGGGACCATCCTTGACTCCATTGGCGGGGTGAAATTAAATTTTTACGTTACCGTTGTATCCGTTGCGCTCAATGCGCTATTGAACTATGTATTTATCCGCCATTGGGGGATTGTTGGCGCCGCAGTTGCCATGTTGATTTCTTACCTGATCCTTTTTGTCGCCACACAATTGATCCTGAAAAAAATACTGGGTGTACGTACCGGTGCCGCGTTGGTTTATGCGTTCAAAAGCTACGGCGAGGTCTATAATAGACTCAGGCATCGGGCAACTTGATGCCCAATTCCCGGCTATCGGTGGAATGTGTGAGGTTCCATCCGATTGCGCGCAACGCCGCGCGGATCAAATCAAACCGGCCTTTGCTCAGGTACTTGACCAGCAAGACGGGCGTGGCAATCAGCAGGTAGTAACAACTAAAGGCAAATGCGGTAGTCCACTTCGTATTCCGTCGGATAAATAACCAGCGGTTGCGTACCATAAAGTAGGTCTTCAATGGACTCTCCTTCCCCACGCTCATCGATTCTTTGTGGTAAATTGTTGCCTTTCCGGTGAAGCCTGTTTTAAGACCCGCGCGCTTGAACTTCTCACACCAATCCAGCTCTTCGTAATAGAGAAAAAAATGTTCTTCCATCAGCCCCACCCGCTCAAGGTCCGACCTTCGGCACATCATGGCCGCTCCATGGCAATAGCCCGTTTCAGCGGTGATATGGCTGTATTGCCCGTTATCATCTGTCAGGAAGCCGATGCTGCTGTTACGGCCAGTCAGGTAATTCATTGATGTAAACCCAGCATACTGGATTTTGCGCTTATCTTCGTGGTAAAGGATGAGCGGGGAAAGTAAGCCGATCTCCGGATGGCGTTCCAGCTCGCTGCACATCGTAGGAACAAGGCCTGCGGTTATTTCCGTGTCATTGTTCAAAAAGAGTAGATAATCGCCTGTTGCGTATCGGACACCGAGGTTATTACCGCCCGCGAAACCAAGATTTGCTGCTGACTGCACATAGATGACTTCCGGATATACCGTTTGAAAGAAATCCCGATTATCCACTTGGCTTCCATTGTCCACGACTATGACCTCGAAGGCGGTATCGGGTGCATGTGCAATGATCGAACGTAGAAAATCAGCAGTAAGTGCCGGCTGTTTGTAATTAACGGTAATGATAGATACCTTCGTTTCCATCTGTTTGTAAATTGTGCTGCAAAACTATCTTTTTTCCCGATAACCTGAATCGCTATCCCTAATAATGGTAAAGCTTGTAGGCCTTATCCTACAATTACCTGTAGCATATACGCTACAAACGTAAAATATGGCGGCGGATTTAGCGGTACATATTAACTATCAGGTGTAATTTTGAAGCATTTACAAATGCTAGGTAAACGGAAATTTGCTACCCTCGTCGATCTGTTTCGCCAACAGGTGGAAAAAACGCCATCCCGCACAGCGGTGGTGTTTAACCATCAGTCGTTGTCGTACCGCGAATTGGACGAACGGGCGAACCAGGTAGCCCACTTGCTGATCGCAAAAGGTGTAACCCAAGAAACGCTTGTTGCGATATGCCTCGAAAAGTCTTTGGAAATGATTGTCGGTATGCTGGCTATCTTAAAAGCCGGTGGTGCGTACGTTCCCATCGATCCAGCGTATCCCGAAGACCGCATAACCTATGTGCTGAAAGACATAAACGCCAGCGTTGTATTGACCGCCGATGAAAGCATCGGACTCTTCGAATCCATTAGTAAAGCAAGTGATCAGGCATTCACAATCTTAAACCTATCGCAGCCGGACTCCTACGTTGGCCAGCCAATCACCTTGCCCGAGTCGGCAAACTTATTATCCGGGGATAACCTGGCCTACATCATTTATACTTCGGGGTCGACAGGGCGCCCCAAAGGGGTGATGATCAGCCATCGGAATGTCGTCAGGCTGTTTGTAAATGACACTCCGCTTTTTGATTTCGATGAAAGGGACGTATGGACGATGTTCCATTCGTTTTGCTTTGATTTTTCAGTCTGGGAGATGTATGGTGCGTTGCTGTTCGGCGGGAAGCTGGTGATTGTTCCGAAAAACGTAGCGCGTGATGCAAGCTTATTTTGCCAATTATTGGCAGATGAAGGTGTTACTATATTAAACCAAACACCGTCTGCGTTCTACATCCTGCAAGACCAGATTTCCTCCTTAACGCTGCCTTTACCGCTGCACGTCAGGTATGTGATCTTCGGCGGCGAAGCGCTCAATCCCGCCAAATTAACAGCCTGGCATGAACGCTACCCCGATTGCCGCCTGATCAATATGTACGGAATCACGGAAACGACCGTACACGTAACCTATCAGGAGATCGAAAAAAACCACCTGGATGAAACGACCAGCGTCATCGGAAAGCCTATCCCTACGCTTTACGCCTACATTTTGGACGAGAGCCTCCGCGCGGTGCCGGCGAATACGGCCGGTGAACTCTTTGTCGGTGGCGATGGCTTAGCCAGGGGCTATCTGAACCTCGAACAACTTACGGCCGAACGTTTTATTGCGGACCCCTACCGTAGCGATGGAGCTAAACTTTACCGTACCGGTGATTTGGTGAAGCAAGCGGATGACGGCACATTGGAATACCTGGGCCGTATAGACGAACAAGTGAAGGTACGAGGGTTCAGGATAGAGCTCGGGGAAATTGAACACGCCATGCAGCAAATTCCGGAAGTTGTACACGGCGTTGTCGTTGCGGCAAAAAGGGAGAATGGCGACACCCAACTTATTGGTTACTATGTAGCCAAACAACCGCTGCGCAAATCATCCATAAACGAGTTCCTGCGCGGCCGGCTACCGGAGTACATGGTACCTCCATTGCTCGTGGAAGTCGACCATATTCCCTTGACAAGCAACGGCAAGGTGGACAAAAAAGCATTGCCCATCCCGGATGGGTCTCAATTGTCAACCCGTACCTATGTGGCGTTGAAACACAAAACCGAGCGTACGATCGCTACCTGCTGGAAAACCGTGCTAACTATCGAACGGATCGGCCGGGATGACAATTTCTTTGAACTTGGGGGCAACTCCCTCTTGGCACAAAAAACAACCATTGAATTAAGAAAGGCCGGTATCGATAGTACGGTGATTAACCTATACCGATATCCTACCGTGCGGGAACTGGCTCGTTTTCTGGATGGAAAGAACAGCTCCTCCCCGGGCGGAAAAATCAGGAACACGAATCCGGTAATACACCGGGATAAGGATGTCGCCATCATCGGTATGGCGGGCCGTTTTCCCGGCGCCAATACAAGTGAGGAATTATGGGATATCCTCGTCAACGGGAAGGAAACCATCCGATTCTTCAGCGAGGAGGAACTGGACCCATCTATTCCCCTGGCAGACCGGATGTCACCCGATTATGTCAAAGCCCGTGGCGTCATTGACCATGCAACCGACTTCGACGCTTCTTTTTTTGGCATACATGCCGCACAAGCCGAATTAATGGATCCCCAGCACCGGGTTTTTCTGGAGATCTGCTGGGAGGCGCTCGAAAAAACGGGGTATGTGCCCCAGAAATTCGACGGATTTATCGGGGTGTATGCGGGCTGTGCCCAAAATACGTACTTCACCAACCATGTGCGGGCGAATGGTGAATTGCTGGAGAAATCCGGCGGGATGCAAGTGCTGACAGCAAACGACAAGGATTACCTATCCAGCAGGGTGGCTTATTCGCTGGATCTGAAAGGGCCGGCCGTTACCGTGCTGTCTGCCTGTTCCACGTCGTTGCTCGCCGTGGCGCAAGCCGCGGAAAGTATCCGAAGCGGTCAGTGCGACCTTGCACTGGCCGGTGGCGTATCGATCACCTGCCCCATCAACAGCGGGCACCTGTATGAGGAAGGCGCCATGCTGAGCAACGACGGCCATTGCCGTCCGTTTGACCGGGACGCCCGGGGTACCCTGTTCAGCGACGGTGCCGGCGTAGTGGTGCTGAAAGACAAAAAACAGGCAGAAGAAGACGGCGACGTGATCTACGCGGTGATCAAAGGTGTCGGCATCAGCAACGATGGCCGTGTAAAAGGAAGTTTTACCGCTCCAAACGCCGGGGGTCAAGCGCATTGTATTGAGATGGCTATCCGGGATGCACAAGTGGATCCCGCAGACATCTCCTATGTAGAAACGCATGGAACCGCAACGCCATTGGGAGATCCGATAGAAATTGAGGGACTCCGGTTGGCCTTTGGAGATCAAGCAGAACATCAATACTGCAAAATTGGTTCGATAAAAAGTAATCTGGGCCACCTGACGCACGCTGCCGGTGTTGCGGGATTAATTAAGGTAGCGATGTCTCTCTATCACAAGAAGCTCCCGCCTTCCATTAACTACCGCAGGCCGAATCCGGAAATCAATTTTGAAGAAAGCCCCTTCGTCGTGAACGACCAACTGAGCGATTGGCTACCCCGACGGGAAAGACGGATCGCCGGAGTAAGCTCCTTTGGCGTAGGTGGGACCAATGTGCATGTCGTTCTGGAAGAACACGACACCCCTACGGATGCCATCATCCCGGCGGAATCAGGCAAGGGTACTTCCGGCCTCCACGTGATCAACCTATCGGCCAAAAGCGAAACGTCCCTGCAGCAATATGCTCACAAATTAGCGGTGTTTCTCGATCGTCATCCCGGCATAACGATCACAGATATCGCTTACACCTTGCAGCAACGGCGGGAAGACTTGGACTACCGGAGTGTTACGATCGTTTCCAGCGCCAGTGAGCTGGTTAACAGCCTACGCACCTATCCGCTGCAAATACACAAAGCCAGCAGAGACCGGGAAGCGGTCGCGTTCCTGTTTCCGGGACAGGGTTCCCAATTTCCAAACATGGGAAAGGAACTGTATGCCCTTGAAAACGTATACCGGGAAGCAATCGATGAATGCAGTACGATACTGTTTGATATACTCGGAGAAGATATTCGGAAGGTAATTTTTGTGGAAACCATTGATCCGGATACCCAGGAAAAGCTAAGGAATACAAAATATGCGCAACCGGCCCTGTTTATCACGGAATACGCCTTAGCCAAATTATGGATGAGCTGGGGGGTGCTGCCTACCGCTTTCATCGGGCATAGCATCGGCGAATTCGTCGCTGCGCATCTGGCCGGAGTTTTCTCCTTGGCCGATGCACTGAAATTGGTAGCGATCCGCGGACGCCTGATCGCTGGCCTCCGCCCGGGAAGCATGCTTTCGGTAAGAGGCGATGCGAGCCATATCGCCCAGTTGATGCCAACGGGTATATCCATGGCGGCGATAAACGCACCATCTCTATGCGTGGTAGCAGGCGAAACACCGGCAATCCGGGATTTTTCTATTGATCTCGATGCCCAAGGAATCGCCAACAAGCTGTTGGAGACCAGCCATGCGTTCCATTCGGACATGATGGAGCCGGTATTGGAAGCGTTCAGAAATGTTTTTGAAGGGATCACACTCCGCACGCCCAACAAGCCGATCGTCTCTACGGTGACCGGCACCTGGCTGAAGGATGAGGAAGCCACCGATGCCGATTACTGGGTACGCCATGTGCAGGCTACCGTACGGTTTTCCGATGCGTTGCTCTTTATCGAGGAGGAGCTGAATCCGATTTTTCTGGAGGTGGGCCCCGGCGCAGTCACCGCAACCTTGGCGAGACAGCACGGCAGCCTTATTGCGCCGAACGTTATCAGCGGTATACAACCGGTTGATGCGCTTCGCAACCTGTATGCCGCAATTGGCAAACTATGGATTGCAGGCATACAGCCGGATTGGGACCGTGTGAACCGGAGACAGGGCAAACTGGCCGGGCTTCCCACGTATGCTTTTGACCGAAAGCGGCATTGGTTATCACCCAAGATGCCCGCAATCGAAGCGCCTGTGGAAACGGCAAACAACGGCAGCTACAAAGAAAATATGACAGCAGTCCATATGAATAGAAAAACCGTACTCATTGATAAGGTAAGGACCTTGCTTGAAGATGCCGCAGGCATCGAGATCAATCCGGAAGCAACCCACTCCAACTTCGCTGAGCTTGGCCTTGATTCGTTACTTCTGACCCAAGTTGCCCTCAGCATGAAAAGGGAATTTGGCGTACCCGTTACGTTCAGGGGACTGAGCCAAACCTACGCAACGCTGGATTCGCTTGCCGAATACTTGGACCAGACCCTGGAGCCCGATGCGTATCGCGTTACGAACACGATAGCCGCCGACCGGGTTGTGTTACCCGTACAGCAACAGGGGGCTCAGGGAGCCACTGACTTGAACGCCATCCAACTGATTTCCCAGCAGATCGCGTTGTTGTCTCAGCAGGTCTCTTTGCTCCAGCAGGGAACACCACCCGTCGTTAACGCGGTGCCCGCCGACAGCCGGCCGCGTGTTGAGCAACCGGGTCAACCAAGCCCTTGGAGTGACCTCACTGCCGAGGAAACCTCCGAATTGAAAAAACCATTTGGAGCCACGGCCCGGATTGAAAAAAAAGCTTCCATGCTTACCTCGGGCCAACAAGCCTATCTGGACAGCTTCGTAGCACGCTATACCGAGAAAACCGGCAAAAGTAAATCTTATACTCAGGAGCACCGCCAACACATGGCTGATCCCCGTGTCGTATCGGGTTTCAAACCTGAAACCAAGGAAATCGTCTACCCCATCGTGGTGAACAAATCCAAGGATTGCCGACTGTGGGATATTGACGGCAATGTGTATATCGACGCCCTGAATGGGTTTGGTTCCAACTTCCTGGGCTATCAACCCGAAGCAATCAAACAGGCTCTGATACAGCAGGTAGAAGAAGGGTACGAAATCGGTCCGCAGCACGAGAAGTCGGGCGAAGTTTGCAAGTTAATATGTGAATTTACCGGATTTGATAGGGCCGCATTATGTAATACGGGGTCGGAGGCCGTTTTGGGTGCCATGCGTATCGCGCGGACGGTTACCGGCCGGTCGACCATCGTGGCTTTTACGAACTCGTACCATGGAATCATGGATGAAGTGATCGCTCGGGGTACCAAGAAGCTGAAGACTTTTCCGGCTGCGCCCGGCATTATGCCCGAAGCGGTACAAAACATGCTGATTCTTGATTACGGTACGGAAGAGTCGCTTCAGATTATCCGGGAACGGGCGCATGAACTGGCGGCTGTGCTGGTAGAACCCATCCAAAGCCGGAGGCCTGAATTTGTACCTGTTGAATTCCTGCGGGAGCTGCGGGAGATCACGGCCCATGCGGGCACGGCACTGATATTCGACGAGGTCATATCCGGGTTCCGGTTCCACCCACAGGGTGCCCAGGGCCTGTTTGACATCCAAGCAGATATTGCTACGTATGGCAAGGTAGCCGGCGCTGGCATTTCCATTGGGATTATCGCTGGCACTACCCCCTATATGGATGCATTGGATGGCGGTTTTTGGTCTTTTGGCGATGATTCTGCGCCGGAAGCTGGTGTAACGTATTTTGCCGGCACGTTTGTGCGGCATCCATTGGCGCTGGCCACCACCAAAGCATCGCTCGAATACCTGAAAGAACAAGGGCCGCAACTGCAGGAGACTGTTAATAAGCGCACAAAAACGCTGGTGGATCATCTTAACCGGATATGCGAACGTTACCGCACACCACTATACATTGCTCATTTTGGATCGTTGTGGAAGGTAAAATATCGGGAAGAGTACCCCTACAGCGAACTGCTATTTGCCGCTATGCGACTGCAGGGTATCCATATCCAGGATGGGTTTCCATGCTTTTTGACCACTGCCCATACCGATGGCGATATCGAAGCGATCGCACAGGCGTTTGAAGCAAGTGTCAAAGAGCTAGTTGAAGCGGGTTTTATTCCTACCCCGGAAGATGACATCGAAACGCCTGTACCTCCTACGCCCAACGCACGGCTGGGCAAAGACCGGGATGGCAATCCGGCCTGGTTTGTGGCCGATGAAAAGAATCCGGGGAAATATTTACAAGTCATAACGGATTAGATTACATCGCGTGAAACCACATAACTACACCACCATTGCCGTCGACTTTGACCCTTTCGCACAAGGCGAGATTGAAAAAACGATACACCTAACCGAGTCACAGGAGGAAATCTGGACGGCATGTATCATCGGGGGTACCGAGGCCAATTGCTCCTACAACGAATCGCTGTCGCTGATTCTTCGCGGAGATTTCCAGCACGAGGCGATGCTCCACGCATTGCAAGCCGTTGTCAACCGGCACGAGGCGCTACGCGCCACAATCAGTGCGAATGGCGAGCACCTTTGCATTCATGCGGAACACCGTATCGAGTTACACCGCGAAGATCTATCTTCACTCCCTGCCGCTGAACAAGCGGTATCCCTCGAAAATTATGGAATCCGTGATGCAGAGACGCCCTTTGACCTGAAAAATGCCCCTCTATTCAGAGTTGCCATTTTCAAATTGGGCGAAAAGGAACACCATATCCGGTTGACGGCACATCATATCGTTTGCGACGGATGGTCTTTTGGCATTATCCTGGAAGACCTGGGTGCGCTGTATACCGCATATGTGACAGGTGAACCCGCAGCGCTTGAACCCGCAATCGGTTTCAGTGCGTATGCATCGGAAACAAGCGCATATGAACGCACCGCGGCGTATAACGAATCGTTGTCGTATTGGGTTGAAAAATACACGGATGAAATTCCTGAAATTAACCTTCCGCTCGACCACCCGCGCGCTGCCAGCCGCAGCTATGCCAGCTTCCGAAAAGATAGCCGCCTTGACCAAGCTATCGTCAAAAAAATAAAGGAACTCGGGCAATCGACCAACACCAGTATGGTGAATGTATTAATTGCCCTGTTTGAAGTTTACCTCCATAAATTAACCGGCCAGCAGGAATTCGCTTTCGGGTTGCCGACTTCCGGCCAACTGGCTACCGGGAACTTCAACCTGGTGGGGCATTGTGTCAACTTATTGCCGATCAGAAGCACGGTAAATCCAGCACAGTCGTTTTCGACCTACCTGGCGAAAAGAAAGGATGAGTTGCTGAATGACTACGACCATCAGCTCGTCGGGTATGGTGCAATTTTAAAAGCCTTAAAGATCAAGCGGCAAAAATCCACGCTGCCGCTGATTTCCACGATTTTCAATGTAGACCTCGGCATTAGCGAAAAGATAATTTTCCAGGGATTGGATTATGCGATCGTATCAAACCCCAGAAAATTTGATGTGTTCGATTTTTCCGTAAACCTTACCCAGTCATTAGGCGAATATGTGTTGGAATGGTCATACAATACGGGGCTGTTTGATCCCGACAGCATCGACCGGATGGCTAATGGATTTCTGCACCTACTGAAGGACGTATTGAAGCATCCACACGATACCATCCGTACGTATACACAGATTGATGCACATCAGCAGGCGGTTATCGACCATCTGAACGATACCACATTTACGTACGACAAGTCGCAGACGGTACACGGGATGTTCCAAAAAGCCGCTGCGCGGCATGCCGGGAAAACGGCGATCGTATTCGAGGACAGGCGTATGGACTATGCCGAGCTGGAATGGCAATCAAACCAGTATGCACGGTATCTTATTGATCGTGGTGTAAAAAAAGGTGACCGGATTGGCATCGTGCTTTTCCGAAACATCGACCTGATTGTTTCACTGCTAGCGACCATGAAGGCGGGGGGCGTGTTCGTGCCCATCGATCCGCATTTGCCGCAGGCGAGGATCGAGCAAATCCTGAATACGGTCGAAGCTAAGCTGGCGATTGTCAACGAGCCCTTCAGCTATACGGCTGGCGAGACCCTTACGACCGCACAGATTGCGGCAGCTTCGCGGCATTACCACGAAGAAGCGATAACTGCGGAGATTGCGGGCGGAGATTTGCTTTATATCATTTTTACCTCAGGCTCAACCGGAACCCCCAAAGGTGTGAAAGTAACGCATTCCAACCTGGTTAATTTCCTCATCAGCACCCAGGAAGAGCCGGGTATGACGGCAGATGACCGGTTCCTGTTTATCACGCCGATATCATTTGATGCCGCCATGCTGTTATTCCTGCCCCTGATTGCCGGGGCAGCGCTGATCATCGCAGATGATGAGGCGATCCGCGATGGGCGCCGTATCCATGAAATGATGATCGCCCATCAGGTAAGTTGGATGGCTACCACCCCCACTGTATGGAAAATGATCCTGGATTCGGGATGGGATACCCGCCTGGACATGATCGTTCAAAGTGGCGGCGAGCCGCTCGGTCAGGCACTGGCGGCCCAATTGCTGGAACGCTGTACGTCGCTGTGGAACGTCTACGGTCCGACCGAAACCACTATTGCGGTTTTAAACAAGCAGATCGTGACTGCCGATGCACCCATTACGTTGGGAAAGCCGCTAAAAAATACTAAAATTCAGCTGCTTGACAGCCATGGAAACAACGTGCCCATTGGCCAAGTTGGTGAACTGTGCATCTCCGGCGACTGCGTGAGTGAGGGATACTACGGCGATCCCGCGCTTACCGCCCATGCATTTGTACCCGCCCCCCATGCCGCTGAATCGCACGCGATGATGTATAAAAGCGGCGATTTGGGGAAATACCTGCCAAATGGCGAAATCCAGTACGTAGGTAGAATGGACCAGCAGGTCAAACTCCGGGGTCATCGGATCGAGTTGCAGGAAATCGAGCAATGTCTGCTTCAACAAAGCGGAGTAAAAGATGCGGTGGTACACGCGGTAGACGACCAAAAGGGCGACAAAACCCTGGTTGGATACATTGTCCCGGATGCAAACGACGCATCGCTTTGGAAAGATCGCTGGGAAGACTTATATACACTGGGTGTGAAAAGTGAAGAAACGCTTCCCCTACTGGACCAGAATTTAGACCTGGCCATTGTGTCCCAATATTACCAGGGAGCGGACATCGAAGAACAAGGAGTCGAGTGGACCCAGGAAGGCCTGAAACGTCTGAAAGCGCTGAACGCAAAAAAAATCGTCGAACTGGGAACGGGTGGCGGACACCTGCTGTTTGCCCTGGGGGCTGATGTTGAAGCATACGTAGCAACTGATTATTCTGAGGTTGCCATCAACAAGCTGAAAGAAAAACTAAGCATCCATCCCGAAAAATGGCAGCACGTCAAGGCATATACCGCGATGGCCGACGATTTCACGGGAATTGAACCCCTGGCCTATGATCTGGTTTTCCTGCACGGGGTTGCCCAGTATTTTCCCAGCCTGCAATACCTGGAGAACGTGATCCGGAAAGCCACTTCGGCGCTGAAAGCGGGCGGTTGCATTTACATCGGCGACATGCAGACGCTCGGCGCGGTTGCGATGCACTTCTACCTCGATCAGCTCGCTATTACGAGCGATCAAACCCCGATTGAAACATTCAGGGAGGTGACCGAGCTGCGGATAAAGAAAGAAGAAGAACTGAGCGTTGATCCGGAGTTTTTTTATAACCTGCCAGCGATAATTCCTGCCATAAGCAGTGTCGACGTCCAGATACGGGGCGGAAACTACCTCAATGAAGGGACGAAATGCCACTATGACATCTGGTTGTACGTGGGAGATACGGCGCCAAAGGCCGCCGCCCCCCATATTGAACTCACATGGGACTCCGCTTCGGATGCACAGTGGCTACAGCAACAGCTCACTACGTATCCTGACCAGATCGTCCGTGTTACACAGATACCGAACAGCCGGTTGAGCCGGGATTTTGCCTTGCAGCAATTGATCAACCAATCGGAAAATCATACGCACATCCAGGCATTAAAGGATCGGATGCAATCGATACCCGTGTCCGGCTTCAATCCGTCTGATCTGTGGGCCATCGGCGAACAACAGGGATATGCCGCGCACGTCAGGTGGTCTTCCGATGGTTCCGACGGCTGCATTGAAGCGGTATTCATCCCGAAAGGATTGGCTGTGATCCCCGAAAAACCACAGCTTTCGGAAACTTCACCAGCCCGCACGCATGCTTGGCAGTCCGAGGAAGCCGTTCAGGTGGTGAGGTTCCCGGAACACCAAATTAAGCGGTGGAAAAGTGCCTTGCAGGCTACCCTGCCCGACTACATGGTTCCGGCTTTTTACATGGTGCTGAACCGGATTCCGCTATCTGCAAACGGAAAAATAGACCGAACAAAACTACCCAAGCCTGCGGAGGCGCTGGAAAATGCGGTAACAGAAAGCTATAAAGCTCCGCAAACCCATGCGGAGCGTCTCTTGTCGACGATATGGTCGGACTTGCTACTGGTGAAAGATATCAGTACGACGAGCAATTTCTTCGAATTGGGCGGACACTCATTGATTGCTGTCAAAGTAATGCTCGCTATCGAACGCGAAACGGGAAAGCGGCTTCCCATTACCTCGCTGTTTGAAAATTCGACGATCGAAAAACTTGCCCGATTGATCGATGATAACCCCGAAGAACAGCAGGAGCAAACAGCATCCATGCAACCGAACGACATGTCGGCGATAGCAGCACATGCTCCCTTCCGTATCATACCGACTATTGAACCCCAGCGGGAAATCTGGCTGGCCTGCGAGCTGGGCGGCGACAACGCGAACAATGCCTACACCATTACGTTTGACCAAGAATTGGTTGGGCCGCTTCATCCGGAGGCGTTACGTAAGGCCGCGCAGCAGCTCGTCGATCGGCATGAGACGCTTCGTGCTAATTTCAGCGACGATGGCAGTGAACTGATCATAAAGCATCGTGCGGCGGTGGATTGGACCTTCCGGGACTTATCTGATAGGACCGCGGACGAGCAGGCTGCGTTCATCGAAAAAGAAGTCCAAAAACAGGCCAATAGGGTCTTCGACCTCAAAAACGATGTGCTTTTCACCGTTTCACTGTACCGAGTGGCTGAGGAACAGCATCACCTTATCCTCACCACACATCATATTGTTTTCGATGGTTGGTCGTATAATGCTGCCATGACGGAATTGGGGGCATTTTATTCCGCCTTTGTTACCAACACGGCACCAAAAATCGGTATAGCACCCAAATTTAGTGACTACGCATCGGAAGAGCATGCCTATTACCAGAGCAGCGAGCACGAGGCGGTCGTGAAATTCTGGTTGTCAAGGCTTGACGGAGCGCTCGTGCCCGTTGAATTACCCACGGACTACCCACGTCCTAAACAACGTACGTATCACAGCAGCCGGGCCTCGTTTTCCCTATCCGCAGAAAGGTTTGATATGCTGAAGCAAATCAGCAAGAAAGCAAACTGCAGCGTGGCGATGGTCCTCCGGTCCATACTGGAGGTGTTTTTATATCGGATGACGGGGCAAGTCGATATCATTACCGGAATGCCGGTTGCGGGCCAGTTGCTAACAAACCGAGAGCATCTGATCGGGCACTGTGTAAACATGCTACCGGTACGCACGCAGATTGATGGAAATACATCCTTTCCGGACTATCTGAAGACAAGGAAAGCCCAATTGTTGGAAGAATTCAGTCACCAGAAAATAACATTTAGCACCTTACTGCCGCGGTTGAATATCTCCAGGGATAAATCCCGTCCCCCATTGATCTCGGTAGTGATGAATACCGGCGTCTGGTTGGATGACGGTACCACCCTGTTCCACGGCCTGCGAAATGACTTAAAAGATGCTCCGAAATCCTTTGAAAATTTTGAAATCGTATTGGATGCGATTGAGCATGCCGATGGTATGCGGATGAGGTGGGACTACCATACCGCACTGTTCAAACCAGAAACCATCGCGGCCTTTCAGCATCGATTCGAGCAGGTCATCTCCCAACTGGGGGCAGACGAGGGCCTCAAAATTGACCAGGTATCGCTGTTATTGCCAACGGAGCGAAATGGCAGCGCCCTACCCTCCCCTTACCGGAATGACGACCGTCTGGAAACACTGCTGAAAGCAGCGGTTGATCGGCATGCCGATCAAATCGCACTCTCATCAACGCGTGAAAAAATCACCTACAGGGAGCTGGATTTGCGAAGCAACCGGCTCGCAAACGTATTGATAAAAAATGGAATAAAGCCAGGAGAGGCGGTAGGCATGGCCTTGAACCGATCGATCGATGCGATTGTTGCCCTCGTTGCCATCGTCAAATCCGGCGCGGCCTATCTCCCGCTTGACCTCCGCTATCCACAGGAACGGATCAATCAGATCGTGAGCGGAGCATTGCTGAAGGTGGTTATTGCGGAAAAACAGGGTCCATTTACGTTTCCGACCGTGGAAAAGCACGTTACCATCGAATCATTGCTAGCTCAATGCACAGCGGTTGATGCTGCGGCTCCCCACGTACCTTCGGACCCGGATCGAATCGTCTACATCCTGCATACCTCCGGCTCGACCGGCACGCCCAAAGGTGTCTGCATGGGTCAACGTGCACTTGTCAATCTATTGAAATGGCAAATGGAAGCATCCGCGGCCACCGCTGGATTCAATACGCTGCAGTTTTCGCCGCTTACGTTCGATGTATCCTTTCAGGAGATTTTTTCAACACTTCTTACCGGAGGTACGCTGTCACTCATTGCTGACGAAGCACGCATGGATCCCGGTCAACTGCTTCAACACATCCACAACCATTCCATCCATCGCCTGTTTCTTCCGTTTGTAGCCTTGCAATCGCTGGCAGACCATGCCATGACCTTCAACCCGGTTCCATCGTCGTTGAAAGAGGTGATGACCGCTGGCGAACAGTTGAAAATAACCCCGCAGATTGCTTCGTTTTTCAAAACTACCGGGGCTACCCTTTTTAACCAATATGGCCCAACGGAGACGCATGTGGTCACCCAATTTCGGTTGCCCGAAGATCCGGATAAATGGCCAGTGCTCCCTCCTATTGGGCGGCCTATTCCCCATACACCTATATTTATCTTAAATGAGCAGCTCGTTGAAGAGCCGCCGGGTGTTATCGGGGAACTTTGTGTTGCAGGAGCGGCGCTCGCCGACGGCTACCTGAATGCACCGTCGAAAACGGCGGAGCGATTTAAAGCATTTCGTGGGGCGGCTTCCGATCCGGCTATGCGCATCTATAAAACCGGGGATCTGGCCCGCCGGATGCCGGATGGCAACATCGAATTCATTGGCAGGAAGGACTCCCAGATCAAGTTACGCGGCTTTCGCATCGAATTGGGCGAAATCGAACATGTGTTAACCAAACAACCAGGGATACAGGAGGCCGTGGTCATGCTGCGTGAAGACACAGGTACCAAACAGCTCGCCGCCTACCTGGTATTGCAGTCCGACGGCGTATTTGAACGGCAAGCGGTTATCGCACAGCTAAAAACAGAATTGCCCGACTACATGATACCAACGGTCTGGGCAATCATTCCAGCTGTGCCACTTACGAAAAGTGGAAAAGTTGACCGAAAAGCGCTGGGAGCTTTCGCGCCATCCGTGGAAAAACCGCATGCGGACGACAAGATTGCGGCGCAAACAGACACGCAGCAAAAATTGGTTCAGCTATGGCGCAGCTGCCTGAATGCGACAGACATCGGGATCCGGGATGATTTCTTTGAATTGGGTGGTCATTCGCTTGTCGCCGTGAAGCTGATGTCGCAGATCCATCGGAACTTCGGAATTAAATTCCCTTTAGGCAGTCTTTTCGAAAACTCAACTATTGAACAGCAAGCGAAGCTGATTGATGAAAAACAAGATCCCATGCAATGGGATTGCGTGATACCGATACGAAAAGAAGGAAATAAACCGCCGCTGTATTTTGTGCATGGTGCGCTCTTGGACATTCTCTATGTACGAAACTTACTCCCCTACCTCGACCCTGCCCAGCCGCTGTATGGCATACAGGGCATGGGGCTTAGCGGAAAAAGCGAAGCGGCCGGCACCGTGGAAAAAATAGCTGCACATTATGTGAAGGCAATCCTAGCACAAAATCCGGAGGGTCCTTATGCACTTGCCGGCTTCTCATCGGGCGGCTTATTGGCGTTTGAAATGACCAAACAGCTCGAAGGTCTCGGTAAACAGGTACATTTTTTAGGACTGATCGATACGTTTACGCCGAAGCTCCAATTTGGCGGGTTCACGAGCTGGTTCGGCTTCTATTCCGTGGTGATCAAAGAGGGGATCAAGCAGTATACTGCGAAACTGGCTTTCCTATTCGCCGGTTTGCTTTTGGTGGATGCGTTGTTAAAAAACACCCTCGGCAAAGTCAATCAGCGGCGGTATAAAAGGCTGTTCCCAGCCGATTACTGGCGAAGCAAAGCACAGCTTATCCACGCGTTGGCTCAGCGGAAATACAACGCAACTCCCTACCGAGCGAATGCGTACTTATTCAGAAGTCCGGACGAGCCCGGCGTGTCGGGCCTTGCGGATTACGATACCAACGGATGGGGACCGGTAATCGGTGATCAGCTAACCGTCATCCCCATTAAACATGTGCACACTCAATTATTTTTTCCCGAGTCTGTCTCCGATGTTGCGGAAAAAATACAACAGGGAATCGACGACAGTTGGAAAAAATATATTGAACGGATTGCAGAAACTGAGTTTGCCTAACGCTCACGCAAGCTTTTCCAGTTGCCGTGCTTCGTGCATCCGGGTCTTACGGGCTACTTTCTGTTTGGACATGGCAGATCAGTGTGCTTTGATTCCACTATTGGAAACAAGTGAGGCGCGGATGCATTTTTTAGGGGGCGGTGAATCCGCCCCATCTTTTAGAACAGTAGAGCAGAATCGATCGTTGTCATCTGTCAAAACTAAATGCAACACAAGGAGATTCGTAAATTGGCGAATACTGTAATACTCATTAAAAAGTTACAAAATAAATTTGCAATATCAAAACAACTGACTTTATTTTAGTCAAAACTAATTTATTGACCAATTTCTCGGTGCGAAAAGCACTATCAACGCTTAAAAGTGGAATCAATTAGGTAAACGGCGCCTTCAAAAAATATAAGAAGAGGCAAAATATACCTTACCTTTAAAACCTATCACTAAAATGACAAAGATCGAAAGTACACCTGTAAAACAAACCGGAAATAGCTTTACAAAGGAAGGACTTAACGAAATCAGATCAGTTGCTAATAAAAACGCTGATAATTCAAGTCATGTTTTGGGCAGAATATTTCAAGTAGGCACCGGGAGTGGAAACTTAACTATTAATGGTTCTGTTATAGGCGGAGGCTTATTAGCTGATGACGTTGTGGAAATAGTTCCTGGGACTTATAATGTTATTACTATACAGGATTTCAATATAATTTCAGGATTTGCCACAGTTAGACCCCAAACAGGGCGAATAACGGCAGCCAGTATCGCGCCCTACAGATTAATAGGGGCAATAATTGAAAATATAGATTTAGTTGGAGGAGGACAAAGTAATATTAGATTCGGAGGCTCATCAGCACTACCTTATAAAAATATTATTTTTAGAGGTCTATCCTTTACGGGTGCTACGTCATTTTCTGTTAGACATCAGAACCCCCAAGTGTATAATCCATCTAATCCTGACGCTACCGCCTTACAAAATATCACATTTGATAGCAATGAATTTGTAAACTGCCCCCAGTTTCAACTCGGGGGAAGCCCAAATGACGACACGGGGAGGGTTATTAATCTAGTTTTTAAAAATAATATCTGCCGTAACAGGAATGGTAACTATGATTGGTTGGATGGAGAAGCACCGGATGGTTCTTCTGTTGCCCCTAACTATTTTATCAATGTGACTAACGCCGAAAACTACGACTTTGATGGAAATACGTTTTATAAAATTATGCGGCCGGAAAATCATACCGCGATGATTTTTGCTAGCGGTTGGGGGCTTATTAGAAATAATAGAGCTGAAAAATATAGAGGACAGCTTGGGAGGCAATGGTTGTATGCTAAAGAATCTGGACGTGCTACCTATTCATATAATAATTTAGGTAAAGACTGTTTTAAGTATTCATTGCTTGAATGTCAGGTTACTTCGGGTATGAGTGGCGCAGCAAATTGGGTAGCTTCTGATTATTATTGTTTCTTTAACACTGCCATTAATTTTGGAGCATGGGAAGATCCTGATTTCTGGCAAGCTATCGTGTTGGACAATTATGGTATTGGGGGGGCAAATGTTTATTTTGAAAACAACCTCGGAGTCAATGTGCTCCCCAATACAGGTAATACTTCATTAATTTGGGGGGCAGCCGCCACCACTAATCTGTATAATCAAACGTTTGCCGATCGCTTTGCAGCAAAAATTAATCCACAGGGCATTCCCTATTCCGATAGCCCTATTGTTGGGCAAGGGGTACAAAACATTAGCTACCCCGTATTATCAGATATAGCTGGTACAGAAAGAGCAAGTCCACCTACAATCGGTGCGTACGAGCCGCTATCACAACCGGAGCCGGATTTGCCCACACCAATATCATCGCAAACCGAATACATCGTGAACGTTGGTGGTACAGAAACTATCGAATTAACTAACCATCCACAAGGAGCAATGTCACAATGGTATGCGGGAGGACCTGAGGGCACAGGTGTATTTATATACGAAGGTACCGATTCATTTTCATTTGGGCCACCTAACACAGATAATCCGGTTGCTGCGGTACCAGTTTATATTAGGTATACACAAGATGGTTATGCATCAGATTATTATATTATAACTATTGCTATTGTTGAACAAGGCAATTTTAACCTTACCATTCAGATAAACGGTACTTCAGAAAATCCCGATATCGTATATAATGAAGAGGTACAACCTAACAATACCATGTCCTTTCCAGCAAATACCCAAGTTAATGATATAACGCCTGTATTAGCAGGTTATACATTTACCCCTAGCTCCATGGATGTGCTTATGAATTCAGACAAATTAATAACATTTACTGCTATACCTGAATAATGGAAGTATTCGTAAATTTAAAGATAGATAAGCCAACAGAGTCCGTTGAAAATGAGGTAATAATACCTTTGAAGGCAGAAAATTTCATACGATTAGATGGCTCTAATCAAATACCTTATTTATGGGTAGACGGAGATTTAAACACGTTCGACCCTCCTGAATATGGTGTATCCGTATTAGATAATGCAGACAGGCGTACGGTGTATGATTTCAGAGGTTATGATGATGTTGTGATTTCACGAATGAGGGTGAGAGACATGGCAGGAGAAATCACAATAAATGTTTATGGCGTGGATGAATATTACAGTAGGACTTACCTAGGTGCTTTCGTTACATCCGGTTATAATGTATGGAAAACACTAACATTTCCCCCAATAAAGGTGAAGTATCTCATATTCACGGGCGGGTATGTTGGTTTTACCAATAGGACCACTGAATTTGAAGTGTATGGGAAATATGTTAATTTAAATTTACCGCCTGTAAACGTTCCTGCAAAGCCAGTCCCCTTAACAAATATGATGGGAACGAATACCCATATCTGGTATCTCTTTGACATACCGCAAATGACGGTGCCTGCTGGTAAAAAAGCGATGTTTGAGCGGTATAATGTAGTAAGAGTATATGCCGACTGGAACGAATTGGAGCACCAAGAGGGGCTTTATACATTTAATCCAACAAATGGAGGAAGCTGGAGATTAGATACCTATTTAGCGACGGTAAAAGATTCCGGAATACAATCTATACTTTGTTTGCAGGTTATTCCCAATTGGATGCGAAACGAATGGCCAGAAGGACAGCGGGATAGGGAAAATAGACCCAATCGATATGGTTCAAATCCCACAAACATATGGGGATACGTCGAACAAGCTAGAATGGGATATCAGCTAGCAGCGAGATACGGTACCGGAGCTGCATTCAACCTAATAGATACAATAACAGATATCGCTAATTTACCTGTTTCCGCCAACGAGAATGACACTTATTATCTTCAAGAAGTATTGGGCAATAATAATCAAACCGTTAATTCCAAAGCGTTTACTTGGAAAGACGGTGAATGGCAGGAATTGGTGAAAGTAAGAGTACATCAAAGATGGACAAACGATGTGTTAAATTCAGTTAAAATAGGAGAAAATACGCTTAATATAATCGAATGCGGAAATGAAAACAATAAAAATTGGAAAGGTAAAAAGGGCTATCAGGGGCCGCGGGAACATGCCGCCAATTTAAGTGCCTTTTATGATGGTCATAAAGGAACAATGGGCCCGGGTGTTGGTGTGAAAAATGCAGACCCCAATATGTTGGTAACCACATCCGGATTAGCCGGTTTGCATTATAATTATTTTATGGGGATAATTTACTGGTGTATGGAACATAGGGGTTTTAAGGAAGATGGTTCCGTAGATTTACCATTTGATTTCATTAATTTTCATAGTTACAGAAATACTGAAGGCTCTGAACAACATTCCGGCGCTACTAGAAAAGGAATGGCCCCAGAACCATCAGGGTTTTATAACGATATACTTAGATTAAGGCAATTAGCTTACCAATATTTAGGGGATATGCCCATGATATTAGGTGAGACAGGTTATGATTGGCATCCTAATAGCCAACAAGCCCCTGTACCTTGGGGAAGCTACACTATTCCTCAAATACAAGCCATGTGGATGCTTAGGACGGCCTTGGAAGCTATAAGAGTAGGGATAGATTGGGTAACTTTCTATGAAATTGTAGATGACGATGGCACCAGTACTACATACCAAACAAGTGGTATGAATGAAAAGACAGATCAAAGTCCCAGGTTAATAACAAAATATTTTATGCAATTAAGACCTATTGTAAATGGCTTTCTATATGATGGAGACAAAGATGTAGACCCTGTTAGAGTCATTAGGTTAGTTAAAGACAATGAGGAAATTTATGCTCTTTGGCTACCAATAGAACAGAGCGATACTATTAATTATGTACTGGATAGCCTACCTATACATAGCTCCGCTACTTTATATACATTGACGGACACCACCGTGGTTAGCGGTACTAACTTACCGTTAGCATCTAGCTATACCATTGAATGTACGGAAATACCGGTCTTTATTAAAATAACTAAGTAATAAAATTACATATTTATCGAATGGAAGTTGAAATTCCAATATGTCAGAGAGCGTCTGTGCTCTGAATTGTCGATACGTTTGGTTATCTTGCTTACGAAGGAGTTTCCGTGGGCATGGTGCAAGATTACGATGTACACGACAACACATTTTCGCACATAAATACGGAAAACAACGAACATAATAGTATGTTTTTTCTCGTTGGCAACGGCAAATTCTACAACAACCGCATTAACAACCACCAAGGCAACGCCCTCCGGGATTGGGTGGTTAGTGTAGGCGATACTCCGAAATCCGTAGAGATATTCAATAATATTGTTGTCGAATCGCGGGGAAGTATTCTGCTTTCGAAACTCAATCTTTCGAGCGTTTCATGATCCCGAAAAAAACAAACCTACGCGAATGTAAAAGTCTACCACAACACCTATGGCAGCCTCAATCTTTCTCGAGATTGGTATGGTGCGGTGGTCTCCATTCTGATTACTGTGTGGAACGAGGAGGTAAATATATTGAACTGCATCTCCAGCTTGTCTGCACTTGAAACAAGCATTCCGCATGAGATTATAGTCATTAACAACAATTCGACAGACAACACGCAGCGGAGTAGCCTAATCGCTTAGGATCAAAAATCAAAATCTCAAAGAAGTTAACGTATCGGTATTATTATAATAAAAAACAATAAAAATTTGCATTAGCAGCAATATTTTGTTTTTTTTGTAGCGCATTTACTACAAAAAAGTTTTTTCTACCTCATGATAAAGCAAAATGTTGCCAGAACTTCGATTGTTGCCACTATTGGTAAGTTTGATGTCGTGCTTTTTTTCTTATAAAAAAAAGCTATTCTTGTCATTGAAAGCAGCCAAGCTGGCACCCGCCAGCTTTACGACTGCATTACAATCATCGCCATCGAGAAAAGGTACGTCTTAATTCGCCTATGAAACACCTGATAACCGTAAGGGTCACCAAAGATTGTCTACTTGTATTATTATTTATCACGTTTCTCGTTTCGGGATGCAAAAAAGACATTTATTCAAATGTTGACGCCCCAGGAACTAGCATAGCTGCAGAAAAGCAGACTGACCAAAACAAACAGGAACAAAAACAAGCGGATATCGTCGTAGGATCAAGCAACGGCGGCGATTTAATTATTGACGGCAAAGCACTGGACATCAAGGAAGGTATACTGATCAGCATAGTAGGAGGCACCTACAATTCCATTACAATCCGCAATATGAGCGGTTCTAAAGACAAACCGATTATTATCCGGAACAACAAGGTAGTAATGGTAAAGGGAAATATGAAGACGGAAAACCTCAATCACATTCATATCATTGGGAATGGTGATTCAAATACAAAATATGGATTCGTATTTTTGAATTTTCGTTTTAGTGCTATTGATATGGCCGGTCAGTTAAATGGTGTGGTACTGCAAAATATGCAGTTCAAAAATTCTAGTAATTACTACTGCATAACGGGGCATGGCGTAAACAAAGCCCAAGTATATGACGGTACAAATAGCACCCTAACTGATGGCTTTAAAATAGTAAACTGTGAGTTTGATAATGTTGGAAAGATTTCTTTTGGAGGGGCGATTGATAAAAGTACTGATCGAGGTTATTTTAGAAATGTAGAAATTGCGTATAATACGTTCATTAATATGAACATTGGTACAATATGCGAATTTCTTAATGTCGAAAACTACAACATAAACCATAATACAGTTAATAATGTCAACCAAACCAACAATAACCACAATGGTGTGTTCTACATGGTGGGCAGCGGTAAATTCCACAACAATAAACTGACCAACTACCAAGGGAATGCCATACGAATGTGGGCATTTTCCAGGGGGACTTCACCACAAACCGTGGAAATCCACCATAACATATGCTACAATACGCGAAAGTACGGTGCATTTGAAATTCAGACATTTGACCGGAATATCATTCCGGGGAAAACAACGTATGTCAACGCGAAAGTATACAATAACACAGTTGGTAGGATGAACACATCCAACGATTGGGACGGGCAATTATTGGATCTATATGATTTGCGGGGCGGTTCCCTTGAATATTATAATAACCTCGGATTTGAGTTAGTTAGCAGCAATGTTATTGCAGATATGATTAACAACATGAGCAAGACTCCTATTGTCAAAAAAAACAACCATTACGCTAGTTCGCAACAAGAAGCTGTAAACAATATCTCTGATTTTAAATCGAAGATTCAGGGAATAGGAGCCTTTTAGGTAAAGTATCGTATTATTATCGCACCACTTCTACAAAAACAGGGGTTTCTGTTACTTTCAATTGGAGACCATCATCGCCGATCGCTCTACTTTCAGTCATCATCTCATTCGATCCTTGTTGGGGATGATGGATCCTTACTTCGGAGATGCCTGGAAGCTTTAAGGTATAATCCTCTTCTCTCCCTATTTGATCTGGAACGGTCAACACGTATATTTTTTCGTCCTCCAAGGAATAAACATCTACGATGGGATCGTTATTGATTGTACCACTATAAAAATAATCACCTATTAAGTTTCTAGCTTGTAGTAAAAAGTCAGCTGATGGTCTCCTACGTCCGGCCTCAATTAACCCTGACGAATTGTATTGGACCTGACTATTTTTACTTACATCGTTAAGCATATAAAAGAACACTCTATTTATCCCCACGCGGGAATACAGGAGCGCCGTACGCAAAATCCAGTCAGCTTGTGTGTCAATGGTAGTTTTATTTCCAATCGGCAATGCTCGCTTTATGCTTCTTTCATTGACATCAAACCCACATTCGGTAACCCACACCTCAATGCCATCGGCTTTTTCACGACTCAGGTTAATGAAATCGATTGCCGCTTTTCCGACACTCGAAAGTTCGGGAGCTACACCATGGTTTTTGCTCAGATCGGGGTTATTCCCCCAATATTGCCCAGCTCGTACGGAAGAATACTGGTGGTAGTTGATTACATCAAAACACAAGGTATAGCTGCCATCTTTTGCTCGATTTTCTTTGCACCATGTAATCATCCTATCCACCCATTTTAGATCTGGAGATGCGATTCCAGCCATAACTACCTTCATGGATGGATCTGCACTTTTCACACCCACACCTTCCCCGAGTGTACCCATATGGCCATCGTAGAAAGCAGACAATTGGGCGGCATATTCCTCTGGTGTTTGCTGGGCATTGGGGCCTGACCAGTCTTTATTAGGTTCATTGCCACATTCTATATATTCCAATGTGCCCAAACCTATTTTGACATCTGGCACGTCGCCCCATGTGACTGCTTTCACCAGAGTAGGATTTATATTTGCGTTTTTACCATATCTGGCCGCAACTTGAAACCCCAATTTAGCAAAATCAACATAAGAGGCGGGATCGCGTTTGTCAGCCCCCTTAGGTACCATTATATAATCTCTTAAACTGCCATACGCTTTTTTACGGTCATACTCGTCGGAATAATACTTTTCTCTGAACCAGCGCGGAATAGTTTGCAAACAGGTCAACGTTACGATACCCTGCTGTTTATTTTTCCGATAGATATCATCGTAGCTGAACCGGTAGAACCCTTCCCGTACCTCTATACGATCCCAATCCAAGTATTGTCTAAACCCGGTAAACGTCTTAATCAATTCGAATTTTTGCTGATTGAATGCAGTACCATTGGTATATTCCCAATCAAAACCATTAATCCCAATCATGTTCCTAAATGGAATGCTGTCTGTACTGGACAGGACTTCAATATTTCCATCATCTGTCGACTTGGAGGTTGGGTTCCCCGTGCAGTTTGAAAAGTTTACACAAATCACCAGAAGATAAATAAATAATTCTACAAACATGATTTTGTTCAATTTCATATATTGTCCCATCGATTTACCGATTACCGGCTAACACACACTTTCGTAAACATTTATCAATTGTTCCGCAGCGTTCTTCCAGCTAAAATATTCCGCACGTTTTAATCCCTTTTCCATCAAAACGGCTCTTTTCTCCTGATCGCTTGACAAGCTCGTTATGGCATCTCCCAAGTCGGTCACATCCAACGGATCAACAAGCCATGCCGCTCCTGCTGCAACTTCTGGCATCGAAGAAGTATTCGAAGTAATGACGGGCACCCCGCAAGCCATGGCTTCTAAAATGGGGAGTCCAAAACTTTCACGGATTGAAGGATAGAGAAATAATGAAGCAGCATTATACATCAATGGCATATCCTGAGCCCGGATATATCCAGGAAAAACAAAATTGCTGATCAGCCGCTCTTCCCCCATTGCACGTAACTGATCAAGCACGAGGTCACGAGAATAATCCAAAACAATTAAAGGAAGCGGTGATTTAGCTTTACTCGCATAATTTACATACGCCAAAATCGTGTTCTTTGTGTTTTTCTTGGGCGCAGTGTTTCCTAAGAAAAGTATATATTCATTTGGCAGAGCAATCGATGTTCGGAACGCCTCAACATGCTCATGGGAATAGCGATTATTGAACTGCTTTCCTACAGCGTTGTAAATAACCTGAATCTTGTGGTCCGGTATGTTTAACTTATCCATCATCACTTTCTTCTCAAATTCTGATACCGTTATGATTGCTTTGGCTTTCTTTACGACAGTCGGCACCACATATTTTCGATAGATATTACCAAAATTTTGATACAGTGTACCTGCCATATCCAATTTTTCCAAATAGATAATGTCATGTAACGTCAGCACCAACGGCAGTGAGGGAAACAACATCGACGTATTGCAAGTCGAATGTAAAAGATCGAGCCGCATATTCTTGATGGCCAAGGGGAAAACGACTTGCTCCCAAATGGGATATGGCCAACTCCCCAGATCCTTGATTTGCAGATTGTGTGATGGCGTTATGCAATAATCCTTGTCTTTTTTTACGAAAACCACATATTCATGCGGCGTTTCAGCCTGTTGCAGCTCCTTAATCAACTCCAATGCAACAACCTCCATCCCGTGTTTTTTAGGCCGAAACAATCGTTGAACTTCTATGCCAATCCTTTTCCCCATCTTTTTAATCTACATTTTCGAAAATACCATTCGCATAATCTTTTTAGACTATTTGATCTCAGCCTGTTTACCGCCATGGTAATGCTCTGTCGCGACCGATATCCTGTTCGCTTTTCTGGAAGTTAGTAGTGCCAATACCTGGAAAAAAACAAATCTCGGCGCTGATAATAAAGATCGAAAAATCCTTGAATCTGCTTTGAAATAGATAAGGCTGTATACAAAAAAAATCACAAAAACCAGAAAAACACATACCCAGCCGACGGCAAGCCAGGGATTCACGAGTACATCGACCACTAAACAAATAAAAGACAATCCCAGCAATAGAAACAGCGGCAGACGCAATAACATCAGACTAAACAAAAAGCGGTTCAAATTTGGCGGAAAGATAGACGAAAACAGCATTTTAAGTCCCAGATAAGCAAATTTAAACCACGTATTTATCCATCTGGATCGCTGCTTTACCAACTGGTTCGTCCTGGATGTCTTTTCGTCGTAAACAATGGCATGTTCCGCAAATGCTATGGTCGTATCACGAATCAGTAGCTGATACTGAAGCAATTTATCAAACCCAGCCCCCGCAAGTTCCTCTTTTTCGAGACATTGCCGATATAAATCCGTATTAAAAGCCATCCCAGATCCGGACAACGCTGCCGAGGATCCTGCTTCGAACAATAATTTACGATCGATGAGCCGATAGTAAATGTCGCCAGCTTCGTCTAAACAAGCATACCGTGTGTCCAGATTTTTTGCTTTCCTTACACCTTGGACGGCTTCATAACCGTTGTCGAAAAAAACATTCAATTCATTGAGGTATTCTTCGTCAACCAAATTATCACTATCAATAATGGTAAGCAGCTCATGATGTCTTCTGAAATTCCTGATTGCATAAAAATGCGATTTGATGTTACTGGCCAGTGTCTCCGGGGGGCGCAAAAGGATAACTTTATTGCTGTTGAAGTTTAACGCTGATACGTCACAATTATCTGCGACAACATACACCAAATAATTATCATAATTGAGCTTTAATATGGAATCCACTACATCGGGCAACTGTTCGGTTTGCTGGTAGGCAGTTACAATTATGGCATAATCAGGTGATGATAACGCCCGGACATCTTGATTGTTTCTTCTATTCTTAAACAAACTTAGGATAAAGAGAAACAAAGGCATGAGGAGTTGCAACATTAGGCACAATTGCACCAATAACAATATATAAAACAACACATTCATCATTTCCCTATTAAACATAACTTAAGATCAATCCCGTCCTGAATAAAAGTAAGCGAATAAGTTTAAGTAACGCTAATAACCCTATTTTGGATAGCATAACCAAACGTAATTTTCTGGCGGCAAATGTAATACAATTTCCGCGGTAACTTCTTAAGGAGGTGTAGTAGGAACTCTACAAATAGGTATTTTGGAGTAGATTACGTTTACGACCTCCGCATCTTTCCTTACTTTTGACACCGTTAATTCCGCTAATGAAATTCGAAGATGAGGCATATCTGCAAGGCTTTCCCCGACAACACAAATTACATAGTGACTATCAACTAAAATGGGGAAAAAACAATTTGTATTAAATTTTGCATCTACGTTATTCGCTAGCGCCGTTGGTTTAGGGATATCTTTTCTGCTGACACCATATATTGTAAGAACATTGGGAGCAACCGCGTATGGTTTCTTCCCGTTGTCCGCAAATTTTATCAGTTATATATCCATTGCTACAGTTGCATTAAATGCATTGGCGAGCCGCTTTATTACGATTGAACTTGAACGGAAGAATATTGACAAAGCCAACGTGTATTTCAATAGCGTATTTGTGGCGAATATTATTCTTTCAAGTATCCTACTGATCGTATGTACAGGCTTTTTATTCTTTCTTGATCGTATTTTTGATATACCAAACAATCTATATGTTGATGTACGTTTGTTATTTACGTTTACGTTTATCAGCATGTTGATCGGTTTGGTGTTTTCTGTCTTTAGTGTTTGCACCTTTGCCGTTAATAGACAGGATGCGGCGGCCTTAAGGGCAATCATAAGTAATGTATTGCGTGTTTCCACCATATTTGGGCTATTTTATTTTTTTATTCCGAAGCTCTATTACTTAGGTATATCAAGCATCGTCTCCGCAATATATTTAGCAATTGCCAATTTTAGGTTAACCAAGCGGTTTTTACCGCAAATGCAACTCAACATCCGCTTGTTTGACAAAAAAGCGGTGAAAGAAATTTTATCTTCAGGTGTTTGGAATTCTGTCAACCAACTAAGTGTCGTTTTGCTTACGCAATTGGATTTAATGCTGGTAAACATATTCCTGAACGCACATGCCATGGGTGAATTTTCTCTGACTAAAATCATCCCAAATTTTATTCAAATGTTGATTGGCACTGTAGTCTCTGTATTTGTTCCAACTTTCGTCATATTATTTGGCCAAGGAAAAACCAAAGAACTTTTAAAGGAGGTTTTCTTTTCGATAAAACTAGTTGGTATGTTTGCACTTATACCTATTAGTTTCCTTATTGTTTATGGCGACTCTTTTTTCCGATTATGGGTTCCAAATGAAAATACCGAGCTATTGCATAAGCTTTCAAATCTTGCATTGATTCCCATGTTGGTTACCGGAAGCATCAACACACTTTTCAACGTATATACGGTTACAAATAAATTGAAAATACCTGCATTGGTATGGGTTACCGTTGGCACCATCAATACGCTATTGGTTTTATTTGCCTTTAAAACGACGGATTGGGGCATTTTTGTCATACCCATTGTAGGCTTAGCTACAGGATTGCTTCGTAACTTAATTTTCACGCCGATCTATGCAGCCCGGTGCCTCAACCTAAAATGGCATACTTTTTACAGAAATATATCGAAAGCGTTGTTAGGTAGTATCGTCGTGATGTCATTATGTTACCTCGTTAAGTATTGGTTTAATGTTATCCCTGATAGTTGGTTTGATTTCATTATTCTTGCAGTTTCAATTGGTTTAATTTCTGTTGTTATTATGGTATTGATACTATTGGATAAACAAGAAAAGCAAGCCGTTTTGAAACGTATTTCAAAATTCAAACGTTAGCTCGACAGTTGTACCATTTACTATCATAACTGTCAGTGCTCGTAATCGTTTATGTTGAAAAAAATTAAAAAAAAGTATATGTTAAATTTCATACGCGAAGAACTTAGGAAGAAGATCCTTTTCCCGCTAAAAATAAAACGTTGGACAGGTGATGTCGTTGAGCAGTTTAAAAAAACGCCAGAAAAACGGATCATTGTTTTCCAAACCCCGACCCATTCCAATATCGGGGACCATGCCATCGCCGAAGCACAGTATCTATTTATTTCCGATAATTTCCCCGACTACTGTTATATTGAGATAAACCAGACGCTTATGCCTGAATTTATTAAAAAATATAAGCAATTCATCAGGGCCTCCGATATACTTGTTTTGCATGGTGGCGGAAATTTTGGAAACGAATACATGAGGGAGGAAAACCTACGAAGAATGGTTGTGAGTGAATTTCCAGAAAACAAGATTGTTATTTTCCCTCAAACGATTTATTATTCAGAAGATGAACTAGGCAAATCGGAATTGAAAAAAACAAAAGAACTATTCATTAACCATAAAAAGCTCATATTGACGGCAAGGGAGCAGGTTTCTTACGATTTGATGAAAACGTATTTCCCTACCAACAAGGTAATCCTCACGCCTGACATTGTCTTATATCTATCGAAAAATTATCTTTTCGAACGACAATATGGATTAGAAGTTATTCGTGCGGACCAAGAGTCTATTTTGAGCAATCGAGCGAAAGATGAAATCCATACTTTGTTGGAAGATAATTTTGAAGAAGTCATCGTTTCTGATATGCACATAGAAAATTATGGTAAGGCGTATACGAGCAAGCAGCGTGCACCAATTGTCGAAAACAAATTCCGGCAATTTGCCCGGGCAAAACTTGCGATCACCGATCGATTGCACGGCATGGTATTCGCAACCGTAACCGGGACACCTTGTATCGTATTTTCCAACTATAACCAGAAAGTATCTGGAACTCATCGTTGGATTAAAGATTTACCATATATAAAATTTGTCGATACCTTCGAGCAAGCCAAAAGTGCTTTTGAAGAATTGAAAGAACTGCCATCCTATGAATCATATTCTTCCGATACACTGAAATTTAAGTACCAACCATTAATTGATGTCATTCGTGCAAGCTAACCCGTTAATATCTGTTATTGTTCCCGTCTACAAAGTAGAAGATTATTTGGAAAGATGCGTCGATTCGATTCTCATCCAAACCTATAGAAATCTGGAGATTATTTTGGTTGATGACGGATCGCCAGACAACTGTCCTATTATTTGCGATGAATATACTAGAAAAGATAACCGGATACGGGTAATACATCGTGAAAATGGTGGATTGTCGGAAGCCAGAAACAGTGGTTTGGATGTCGCAAAAGGTGAATTCATTTCATTCGTTGATAGCGATGATGCTGTACATCCCCAATTTATAGAATCGTTATATAAGGGAATCGTACAAACCGGCAGCGATTTTGCTGTCTGCGGATTTCAAAGTTTCTCCGAAGAAAGCGAAATAAAAACAGATTTCTCCAGCCATGAAGTATATTCTTATGCAGGCACAGACCTTTTAAACGGCTCATATAACATAGAATACATCGTTGCTTGGAATAAACTATATAAAAAAGAAATCTGGCAGAATTTGAGATATCCAAAGGGAAAATACCACGAAGATGAGTTTGTCTTCCATTTAGTATTTTATTCAGCCAAAAAAATATGCAGGATAAAGCTCCCTTTGTACTATTATTTCCGAAGGGAAAACAGTATTATGACTTCAAAGGGCGATATGCTATTGAAGCGGAAAACCGACCTGTTGGAAGCAGAAGGAGTCCGACTAAAATTCAGTAAACGACACGGGTTGGACACGCTGTATGATGTGACGTATAAGCGAAAGATGAGAACTTTATTTTTCATTTTAGACATTGTGCACCTACGCCAGATTCCCGACAAGATTAAACAGGAAGTAAAACTTGATTATTGGACGTTTACAAAAAAACACCAACTAAAAATTCTATTAATTAGATTTTTTCCTTTCGTCTTGTCGACGTATAGAAAACTAAAGTCAATCACAAGCCATAGTGCCCCGGCATGATGTGATCTGTGATCCATCTGGATGTCCTTCCGGTTCAGCTGAAAGTTAGTGTGGTTTCAAAAGCGATTTTACATATGCTTTGAATCGCTTGTAGTTACCACTTATGAAATGCCTTACGGTTTCTGGAGTACCATCGGATATGCCGTTTGCTTTCGCCCAGCTTACCAGTTTAATGAGGTCCCCCAAGGTAGACTTTGATGACCGGAAATAGTAGTTGACCGTCAGCATCCATTGTTTTTTCAGCCAATCGGGTTCGGTCAAAATACCTAAACGGACCGCTTGGTTGTTGATGTATTTTTTTTCCTCCATGTTTTCAATAATGAAATCGGATGAAAGCGATTTAGTGATATTACTATCATGTACCCGGTAAACGCCTATGGATTCATTCATTAGATAGACATCGCCGTATAACAACGACCGCATATATATCGCGGCGTCATTTACCATTTTCATGCTACCGATTTGGCTATCGACCAAGGCACTTCGCCTGAATACCGTAGGAAATGTAGATACCGGTTTATCATACTTGAAATTGAAGTTATCCAAGTAGTCTTTCTTATCCAAATATCCACTTACATTCATTTTGAATGGCCTGAAGATATTGTTTTTTTCCATCTTTATATCGGCGTTTGCTCCGACGAATGCGAGTGCAGGATATTGGTCAAACAGATGCACGGCCTTGGTTAAAAAAAGAGGGTCGGTATAATAATCATCATCGTCGGCAAAAATCACGTATTGACCGTTGCTTTGGTTAAAACCGAACCCCCGGTTGTATCCGCAGCCCATATTCTGCTGATTCCGGAAATACCTAACAAAGGGGTATCGTTGGGTATACACCCGCATAGTATCCGGGGTGTTATCGGATGAGTTATCGTCTATCACGATAATTTCGACATCTTTGTAGTCTTGGGCCAAAATGGAATCGAGTAACTGTATCAAATAGGCATTCCTATTATAGGAAGGTATAACAAAACTAATCATAACAACGCATTTTTAATCTAATTTTACAAAATCATCAACTTTGGCTCCTTGCGTTTTTCCGCTATAAACATCATGTAAACGAGCTGAAATTAACCCCTCATCGTGATTCCGTCGCACGTCATCATACAATGCTTTACCCCATTCGACGAAAACATCAGATTGTTCTCGCTTCAGGACAATGGCCTTCAAAATGGCCTGGGTCAGTTTATCAAAATGATCGTTTGGATCCGAATACTGATACGTCAACAGACAGGACTGATCTTCAAAATCCAAAATGGTACCGATTTCGGGACAAATGACCGATCTTCCATAGGAAGCCGCCAAAATTACCGAACCCGAATTCAGGCTGCTATTGATATCATAAGGTAACACCAACAGATCGTGCGATCCCATTAACTGAGGAATATCCTCATCTTCAATAAAATCCAACCGCAATTCAACAGTTTGCAAGTGAGTGCAGCGATCGGTTATCGCTTTTCCATAGTTGACATTCAACGGCTTTCCGGCAACCGTGAAGGAGACATTGTCGCCTAAATTTTGGATGACATCGATGAGCAACTCGATATTTTTATAGGGTCTGACAGCTCCCAAAAACAGCAAGCGTAAAGGCATGGCTTCAGCCTTTCGCAACTCAGGCACTGTCTTCCCGTAGACATTTATGTAGTGGGGATGGGGAATATGATGTATTTTTTTTGTGATGCGCTTACCATATTGATCAATCAGTAACTGACTACTCAATTTAGAATGAATAACAATAACAGCAGATAATCGTATAAAAAGCCAGGTAATCAACTTGTTATACCCGTTAAAAACGCTATCATGCACCTGTTTATTGTGCATGGTCCACACGATACGTTTTCCCGAGATCCGCAACGCCAGTAATACCGAGCATTTCCAGAGAAACTCAGTAAACGCCTTGAAACGTTTCCTTTCAGAGATGTTCTCATACCAGTTAAAGTGTACCGCTGTGACAGACTTAAAGGTTTTTACGTCACGGAATACTTGATTCACCTTAATAAACTCAACATTTTGGCCATCCAGCGCCTTACGAATCAAATCCAGGTAAGGGTTTTCATTCAAAGCCTCGGGATAAAAAGCAACTTTCATGATCTGTGCTGATAACAAAACCGGACCAATTATAAAAACGGGAAAGACTCCAACATCCGCGTAATATCGACCTGGGGCTTGGGAAATGACACCCCCATTTCCAAGGAGAACCCATTCTCAAACGATGGAGGAACTGTTGACATCACCCTTCCTGTACCCTCGAGGTAATCTTCGTACTTAAAAAGGGTTTCGCCGCCTATCGGATGGACAAATCGTACAGGAACTCCAAAGACTTCCGCCAAGATGAGCCCATGCAACGAAGATGTGATGACTGACTCGCTCGTCAAGATCTCTTCAGTAATTTTCCTCCAATAGCCAACGGGTGAGACCAATCTGACTTCGCTCGGCACCAACTTCTGTACCTGTTCAAGTTCGTTTAAGTTTGGTATCACAATATGTTTGTCTTTTTTTGGCCGATACTTAAGCTTAGGAAAAAGATGAGGGATCAACAGTGCTGGGTCACCGAAGACATTGCAATCGACCCGGATACCCATCTCTTCTAAAAAATGTTTGGTCCGGGGCCCCCTGAGCATACGGATGTCCAGGTTGCTAAATCGATGATCCGCACGATCCATTTTACCGTTTACACCACTTCCCCAGATGATATCGTTGTCTTGTGCAAAATGGATAATCGAACCGATTGCAAGCATTCGTCCGTCTACAGGAGGCAACGTATTCAATGTACTCGCCCGCCTCAACAGTTCACCGACCACCACGATCGAGAGATAATCACCGAAATTCTGCCCATATATCCATCTCCGCCCCCGAAATTTGCGGAACCAAACCAATTTATGTTTGACCAACGGATGACGATAACGGTGATAATCGCGCAAGTACAGGGGTAATTCCAATGGTTTATACTTCATCTAAGTTCTCCTTTTTTCAACTGATCCACAGCATACGCACAAGCGCGCGCAGTGAGAGCCATATACGTTAACGAGGGATTCTGACAGGCCGAAGAAGTCATACAACTTCCATCGGTGATAAATACATTTTTCACCGCATGCAGTTGATTAAATGCATTTAATACAGATGTATTCGGGTCATGTCCCATCCGTGCCGTTCCCATTTCATGCACGGTACTTCCTCCCGGTTTCGAATAATTGAATGTATTTACCTGCTTAAATCCAGCGCTATGCAACATCTCGGCACAACTGTCCTGGATATCGACTTGCATATTTTCTTCGTTCCTCCCGAAGGCGAAATCGACCACCGTCATTGGCAGCCCCCATTTATCGGTAAGCGAGGTGTCCAAGTACACCCGATTCGTGGCCGATGGTAAGCACTCTCCCCATCCTCCCATCCACACTGTCCACGGACCGGGCGAAAGTACTGCGTTCTTAAATGATCTTCCAAAACCCGCAAGGCTATCCTTCTGCTCCTGCCAACCCATACGCTTTCCAATGCCTTGTACTTGATAACCTCTTGTAAACTGTGTTTGCTTATCATTGCCGACATTACGAAACCGGGGAATCAAAAAGCCGCATGGACGTCTACCGCGGTAATACCGATCTTCATAGCCATCGTGTACACCTGCAGCACCTGCAGATGAATGATGATCCATCAGGTTGAGCCCTACCTGCCCACTATCATTGCCCAACCCATTAGGAAACCTGCTAGACGTAGACCGAAGCAGGATCGCCGCTGTAGCAATGGTAGAAGCGTTGATAAATATAAGCGGTGCATTGAATTCAGTGTCATCTAACGTTACCGTATCAATCACACGGACACCGGTAGCCCGACCCGAACGCTCATCAAAGATGACCTCCTTAACCAACGAAAACGGTCGCAAGGTGAGGTTACCAGTAGCCATAGCCTGCGGTATGGTAGCGCTGTTACTACTGAAATATCCACCGAATGGACAGCCACGTGAGCATAAATTACGATATAGACAAGGGCCTCTTCCCTTCCATCCTTTGGTAAGATTAGCTACCCTTGCTATGGTAAGCGTTCGGCCAAAATCCTGCTGTATACGATTGCGTAGGTGTTGTTCTATACAGTTCAACTCCATAGGTGGAAGAAACACACCATCCGGAAGGTGAGCAAGTCCTTCGTTGCGGCCACTCACGCCGATGTAACGTTCCACATAATCGTACCATGGTGCGATCTCTTTGTACCGGATAGGCCAATCTACCCCCACTCCTTCCTTTGCATTCGCTTCGAAATCAAGATCGCTCAACCGGTAACACTGTCGACCCCACGTCAGCGATCGGCCTCCAACCTGATTTCCTTGAAACCAACTGAATGGCCGCTGCTGCACATAAGGACTTTCGGCATCCCGCGCATAAAAATGCCGATTCCCTTCGTCGTAGCCAGAACTTTGTACGGGGTCGGCTGCCCACTCTTCCCGTGTGGTATTGGTGCGAAACCGGAAATCCCAGGGTTGGAGGTTTGCAGTAGGATAATCCAAAATATGACGTACGTCCCTTCCCCTGTCCAACAGCAATGTTTTCAAGCCCTTATCACAGAGCTCTTTAGCTGCCCATCCCCCACTAATACCAGATCCTATGACAATTGCGTCGTAATTACGCGCTTGCCTTGCTGTATGCTGATCTATTGACATGCTACGATTGACGAATATATTCTTTGGTGATACCAAGCATGTGCTGCGTGATCGTTGGCCAACTGTGCGTCTCTGCCACCGCTATGCGTTGTTTCCGTTTTTCATCCGTATCGCTTTCCAGTGCTTCCTCCAATTTAGCTAAAAATTCTTCCTTGGATGTTGCCAAACCAACGACTTGATGAAAAACCTCTTGCATAATGGTCGTAGCTGTGGCCACTATAGGCTTCCCCATAGCGAGGTACTCATCGATTTTCAATGGATAGTTGTCATCGGTAATCTCGTTGACTTGCTGTGGATTGATACAAACGTCGAAATGCTGCACATAAGCGGGAACCAGCATGGAGTCCTTTTTTCCAAGAAAATGGACATTATTGAGTGTATGAAGTTTACTCTGTTGGAACGCCTCGTCTTCAGGGCCGATAAATACAAAATTCCATTCCGGTTTGTTTTGTGCTAAATAAACCAATAAATCAACATTTAGTCGCAACGCTATAAGCGCCCCGATATAACCGACAATGGGTTTTGAACGAATCTGCGAAAGGTCATCTGGGATTGGATGCGATACGTTGGCGTCAAACAACGTAATATCACATCCATTACCAATGTAATATGCATGGGTATTGTATTGCGAAGCACGTTTGGTAAATCCGGGTGAGTTGCATAGGATCAAATCTGATTTAGCCATCAGTAATGGTTCCAATACGCTACCGTGTCGCTTCCAATAATCCATTGCGATAATGTAGTCCCGGTCAAGGTACCCATTTACGGATGGTTTAAGTAATTCTTTAAGAAAGAAGCTCCGGTAGATGTCTTTATCGTTAATCAAGATAACATCCTCAAAGCCAAGTTCGTCTATTGCCTGCCTAATTTCTTTGGCAAACTTGCGGTTGTTCCGCCGATTAAAAAATTGGAAAATCGTCGTGTTAGGAATCCAGTTGATCGATTCGATCACCTTTCCAGGATATAACGTCCATAAATTTTCAGTAACCTGCAACAGCTGGCTCCGCTTATGCTTTTTAACAGACTGAAGATGATCATTCACAAACTTGTCAGACGTACCAAAAAGGTACGTCCTACGATCTATCGGCGGGTTGACATAGAGTACACGATGGTGTCGTGATAACTCCTTAGCAATACTGGTCGAAGTCGACTCCCGATCGGTATTAATCCGTTGCAGACTTACAAACACAAAATCTAACCTCATCGTTATATTTTTTATACATTCCTATTATCGTTCAAGTTGTCGCCCACGCTTTCTGACCTTTATTGATCGTAAGGCACGGTGTATAGTTGCCAGGTATTGCATCAAATGCCAACCCTTGAGTAGCACCAATCTCCGATGTGCAGTACCCTTCTACAGTTAGCGATTTCAATAGTTGAAAGAATGTTCTCCCGAATAGTTTTCTCCTAACTTTGTTGAGCAATGGTATGTCTATCAATGAGCTGTCCTGCTGTTCCAACCACCGCATCAATTTAACACATTCGTCGTCAGAGCAGACAGGAATGGACCGATTAAACCAATTCAAACTGTGTTGTTGAACCCGTTCCAAACCCTTAATAAAAGTATATTGCTCGGTGTCAGACATACAGTAAATCACCATATCTATGATAAATTTTTCTACGTGTACATCTTTCGCGCCAGGTGTATCTGTACGGGGTAGTATGGTCTCGGCTAATGCAGCTATGGCATTACCACTTTGCTGTAAGGACGCCAGATCCGTCGGCCCTCGCCTTGTAAGTAGCCACCATTTGCTAGCAAGCCAACACATCAGCGAGGCTGCCAATAACAGTAAGATGATGATAATTCTCCTTCTTGTCATCGCATAAAACAGGTTTGTTACGATCTGTATTTACTCGTTCTATTTCTCTCTATTTGTTTTTTTGCATTGATAGCGCCATGATTCGCATAAGCAATCCGTTTGTTGCGTTTGACAAATCTCGTTCGTATTGCAGTATGTTATCGATATTCATTTTCTTACTTTTTCAAGTGCCTGATAGATAGCGCTAACAGAATTTTCCCAAGTATGCTCACGAGCAAATGCCTTACGTTCTTCCTGCAGTGTGTTACAGTCCTCGCGAATGGCCAAGTCAATCAGATTGAGATAGTCTTCATTGCTGTTTGCTAAGTAGGTAACCGATGAAAACATCTCCATAGCATGCGTCTGTAGCGCAACCACTGGTTTACCCATTGCCAGGTATTCATCGACTTTCCGAGGATAATTACCGACGGTTAATGGCGTCAGAAATTGGGGATTTAGGCATACGTCAAAACAGTTAATATAACGCGGCAAATCGGAACTGCTCTTCATTCCTAAAAACAAGACGTTAGGTAGGTTATGGAGTTTGCTTCGTACAAATTCGGAATCTTCAGGTCCCACCAAAACCAGCGTCCAATCGGGCCTTTTCTTTGCGATATATTCCATCGCTTCGATATCCAGTCGACTGCTATGCAGTACCCCCACATACCCGATAATCTTACCAGTCACTTTTTTCAGCTCAGCAGGTTTTTCTCGATCAAAACTCACATACAAATCATCATTAAAGCCTTGACCAACAAAATACGAATGGTCATTATACTGTTTGCAATAATTTGTCAAAAACACGGAGTTGGCCACGCATAGATCCGCGTTTTTGATAACAAGTGGTTCGAGACGGCTGCCGTGCTTATTCCAGTAAGGTGCCGCAACGATGAAATCACGCGAGTAATATACGCTCTGGCTAGGATTTAGGTATTCTTGTAAGTAATGGCATTTAATAACTTCATTGTCATTAAAAAGAATAAAATCGTCAAAGCCCAATTTCTTGAGATACCAGTTGATGACCCTTGCAAAACGTTTATTGTTTATCCGATTAATTGCATTAAAGATGGGCACATTGTCTAACCAATTAACGGACTCCACGATGCAATCTGGATATAATGTCCATAAATTGTCCTTTACCTGAAAAAAACCTGATTCCTTGCCTTTTATAATCTGTAAGCGCTGTTGCACCCAGGGGGTTTTTCCAAGCGAGACCGACGTATACCGGTCTAATGGCGAATTGACATACAATACTTTATTTTGCTTGCTGAACTCCATTGCTATATCCTTACAATTACTTCCAAGCGTTGTATCCCAAGATTGCTGTCCGACAATAACGATATTTCGATTACACATCATTGACCTGAATGTCCCGATTTTCTGCGATTACTTTCTCCGGATTTTCGTCCGTTATAAATCCCCAGGATAAAAGCTACTATTCCTGGCAAAATAAAATACTCAAACGGCATGTTGTAAAAATATCACTGTTTAATTACAGATGTTATACTACCTGTTTCATCTGGCTTCATGTCCCACCTAGGGGCTATATAGACAATAGCACATGACATCAATACAACTAATGAAGCCGGTACTCGATTGATGACTTCATTGCCGTAGCTTGAGATAAATACCCCTAGCGCACCGGAAACGAGCGCAATCAACTTAATCTTTAATATTGGGTCTCTGATGTTCCATATGATGCCACAGCATTTGCCAATGATATATAGCATCATACAAAACCACAAAGTAAGCCCTACCAGACCATACATGGCCCATACTTTCACCCAATAACTATCCGGCTCGACATTGGCTAGAAATGTTCCTGGATTATAGATCTTCCCATTTGCACCAATTGAGCCTAATCCACCGCCAAATGGCTTGTCCTGCAAATAATCCCGTAGCGCCAATTGTGAATTCATACGCACCTGAAAGGAAGCATCCTCTGTCGGATTCAAAGCAGTCCGCAACCTTCTAACATGATAATTACCCTGACCAAATGATGTATACTTTAGAAACATTATCAAACACAGCAACATCACCAACCCAACTGCTAAGATCTTAAAATTTTTGGTCAGTAGAAGACCAACTAATACGCCACTTAACACAAAAAAAGCACCCCGTGTTCCGGAGATCATCATTCCATAAAACAAGACGACACCTGCTATTACCAGGAGGGCACGTTTCCAATATGCAAATGGCCCGATGGCTAGGATAAAACAAATCAACACAAAATGCGCTTGAGAAGCGCCGAACTGACCGGCATCTGAAAAAAACGAGAATACCCTGAGCTGACCAAAAATCATATGGGTTCGAGCGTTCTCGGTCAAAAACTCCATTTCGCCAGGCGACAATGTAAAATAGAGTTGCTTGATACCATTTAATGTTGCTAATAGCGAAAAAATGATACCAATTTTAAGAAATGTATTCAAATGTTTCTGGCTACGGAAAAGTAACATTGTGAGTGGAATGGTTAACAAAGGAACCAACGCAGTTGTTCTGATTTCATTAAGCCACCCCATTACACTAACGCCCGATGGATTGGCGATTTGAAGCACACTTAGTCCAAACCAAGCAACCGTCAACCAAACAATATCACTGGACAAAACCGTCCATTCATTTTTATCGCGATAGAAGACAGTAGCTATCCATGTCAATAAAAGCAACAGTTCCTGACCGATACCCCATTGGATATTTAAACCTAATTCCCTCGAAAAAAAAAACAATGTGAAACCGTACCCTAGCAAAAAAAACAAACCAGTTATCGGCCTACGAAACAAAACCGTCAAGAACACCACTGCTACCGAAATGAATATGGTCAAGAGTGGCACTAATTCACCAACATAAGCAGTCAAGTAGCCGACGGCTATCGCACCGGATAACAGTACACCGCAGAAGGTTATCTTATAGAATAGAGAATCGGTTCTACTATCTGAAACCTGCCTCATAATATTATACAATAATGGGTTTAATTAAGCGCTTTTCGGTGAGAAATCCGTCTCTACCTTATTCAACACCCATCCTTTAAAGCCCGGATATTGCTTCAAATACCCTAAATAACCTATGGCAGAATTATCTATTGTCCGCCCAGCCTCAAAAACGGCTAAGCTCACATCTGAAAACATCAGCCATTCTTTTACTTGATTGATACTGGTGAAACTACCAACATCGATAATGATCAAATCGAATTGCTCCCGTAATAGCTTGAAACCTGCAACCAGATTTTCATTGTCTTGTCTTTCAAGAATAGAACTATTATTCCGATTACGCTGCAAATTCGTTATTAAATCCTCCGTTTGAATCTTACGCTCGATCAAAAAAGTTTCAAACTGTTGTTCGGCGGGCGATTCATTGCTCTTGGGCTTATCCGATGGATCGTTTACGTCATGCAACACTTTTGTATCTTCACCGATCAATAACACCTTTTTGCCGATCATTGCAAACGCATAAGCGAGACTGCCTGCCACAAATGACTTGCCTTCTCCAACCCCCAGGCTTGTGATCGCCAAAATGCCACATTTCCCTTTTTCCAGTTCCTTATTCAAGTCAAACCGTAACGTGCGTAATTGGTCTCTGTAAAATTCATATTGGGGATTCGACGCCGCCTCTTCCCAAATGCGCCGGATGTTCGTCCGTTTGGTTTTCACACGATTTAGAGATACGATGGTATCAATACCACTTATCAGCTTGAGGTCATCCGAATTGTGTATACGCCGATTAAGAAGACAAAGCAACGTCAGCACTGCCAAACAGAAGAAAAGTGTTGATACGCCCGACAACCCCATATACATTATTTTTTTCGATTTACTGGCCTGTCCAGGCAACCCAAGTTCAACAATGTTTAAACGGGTACCAACGTCTGATACGAAGCCCGCCTGATTGTAACGGTTCAATGCTTCCATATATTCGCTTGTGGCCAACTCGGCTGCGCGCTCGTAATTTTGCAAGCTTGCGTCCGTTGGGACCATTGCACTATATCGAGCCCGAGCGGAAGTAAGTCCAGCATCGATTGTCCGGATACTACTTCGAGCCGAAGACAGCTGCGTTTGCAGTTCCATGACTTGCTGTTGAAGCACCTGTCGGCTCTCGCGCGGATTTCCGAATGATCCGCTTGCTGCCGCATTAGCTACTACACGTCTTTTGGCTTCCTGCAAGGAATCTATCCGCTGCTTATCACGTTCCTGGAAATTGTTATCGATATACCGCTTATTGGCGAGGTCAAGCTGCCTATCCAATCCAATGATCTCATTGTTATATTCAACAGTATTTGATAGCGAATATCCACCATTTGGGTCATTCAGTCGCCTATTAATATCTGCGATCGCCCCCTGAATGGATTCAATTTCCGCTAATTTGTCCGATCTTTTTGCCTCCATCGAGGATACTTGCTGGTAAAGCATACCCGAGTGTGTGGAGGAGTTCAGTACTCCACTGTTTACCCGATAGTCCCGTAGCTGGTCGTTTTTTTCCTGCATGACGCGTTCCTTTTCTTTCAGCAAAGAGTCGAGCATCGAAACCGACTGATGGCTGCTCTGAAACGTTACGTGTTCGTAATAATTGATAAACTCGGAAGCTAACGTATTGGCGGCAAACGCAGCAAGTTCCGGCTGCTCAGCGAAGAAGGTAATCCCCAGAAAATCGCTTTCTCCGTATCGGTTCACCTGCATGCTATTGGTAAGAAACCCCCGATCATAGCCCGTAGCGGAGATAAAATCAAAAACCGGTTTAACATCGGGATCGCTCGGCACCAATGGAATATTTTCTGCCAGGCACTTCCTGATCGTTGAAATGAGTGCCTGTTTCTCTGAAGCAGTCATCGTTTCTAACACAGGATTTTCGCGTCTGAATCGATTACTTTCATTTTCTAGATCATGCAACGCCAGCCGGTAAGACACCTTGTCCATAACCCGTTTCATGCGTACCATACCCATCATATTCGAATAAGTTTGCCGCGACTGACTGGCTAATTCCGATCCGCCGTATTTGGCCGCATCGGTCATTCCCGTGGATATTACGGTCTGTGCCTGGTAAACGTCTGGCAAATCCTTAACGAAATAGTAAGTAACCGCAACCGCAACCGCCGGAACTAATATAATCAGCCAGCTATAGCGTTTGTAATAACGGAGCAATTTGGGAATATCAAACATAACTATATCACTTAAAGATCACTTAACTTCTTCTAATTTCACGCCGACGAGCTCCTCAAGGGCATCTTTAGCCATCAAGTAGTTTACCTCTGTCTGAATCAAGGCAGAGTTAGTGCTTGCGACATTAGCCCGGGCCGTCGAATAGGTATCGAGATCGAGTTCTCCCAATTCAAATTGGCCCTGTAACCTATCAAACAGACTTTTCGCATCTTGGGCAGCAGAAGTCTTATTCTTTAACTCACTGGTCAGTTGAACATATAAATAGTACTTGGCCTTTACATCATTCTCGAGTATGTTATCAAAATCTTCGTTCTCTAAACGTGCGATCCTCAACTGCTGCTTAGCTTGACGGATACGGAATGGCCTGGCAATGAAACTACCTAAATTTAGTCCGACACCTACCTGAAACCCGTTGTACACATAGGGATTTATTGGATTGATCGAAGGTCTGTTATTCGGCCGATAAATATAGCTCGCGTTAACCAAATCCAAGTAGCCCAAGGCTTCCATGGTGACTGTAGATTTTGCCATTTTCTCATTCTCTTGGCTAATTTTCCGCTTGGGATAGTTAGTCTTTGCCAATTCAATCAATTTATCTAACATCGCATAATCCAACGTTCTAATAAGAGATTCCTGGGCTTGACTCCCAAAACAGAGAAGGTACAGTGGTAATAATATCAATATTCGCTTTGTCATAGTTTGATTTCTTAATATCCGCTTCAGAGATACACTTAAATTAATAGTGATTTGTTTTGCTAAGTACATGACTATAAATTCATAGACACGCAAAAGTATAGCTAATCAAAAAATATAGTCGAACCTTACAGCCTCTTTATTTAATTATGTAGCAGAACAACTACATGTAGCGTGGATGGCGCCAAAATCATTTATTGGCGATGTATTCGGTTTGATTTTATTCACGCAATTAGAAATTAATGAGCATTTTACGTAGGTTTGTCAACCTGTAACGGTCAAATCCGACATTACGAGGTTGCCATCTTTTCTTCTCCACGATAGTGCTGCAAATTTGTGTAAACGGAAGGGTAAAATTGACGGCAACCGAAACTCCTAATTTCGTAGAGACCAGAAAAAGTAACGCCAACCTATGTGTTATGCGATACGTTTTATCGCGACCAGCAATTTAAAATATCCCCATCTTACTGTCATAGAGAAATCTCGTATGGCTATGAATGCGATTTTATGAAACAGTAAGGTATGTATAACCAACACTACCCATGCCCATGGCTGCGTATATGCCGCCGAAACCAATAATCCCACCGGCAAGAAAAACTGATAAAAGTCAAGCATCGTTATTTGCCAGGGCTTATTCTGTGGAGCGAGTATGAAGATGGGGTACTGCTCGTATTTTTTGAATCGTATGCCAACCAATGCAAAATATACAGGAAGAAGGAAGAACAAAATCGGTTGTGAAATATACACGAGCACCACGGCAAAAGCAACCAACTCGGTGATTACAATAATTGTGGCAACCGGACGAAATCCAGCTGTATCCACTTTACTAGCAAAGGTCCGGGTATTCGTCTGTATATCGTTGGCTTTGTCCATAAACTGATGCCACAAAATGCCCCTAAGGCCAAAGGCGAACGACCAAATGGCAACCGATATAAGCCATGTATAATTAATTTGTACGTTGGCGACGTGGCAAACCATTGTAACCATTAGCAAAGAGGGAAACATGTGGGCACCAGATGCATCACACAATACGCCCAACACACCTTTTGTCTTCCATCGGAACGGACGTAGGGAATACAAACTGAAGACGAGCCAAGACATTGAATAAAAAATAATGGATATCGTATCCATTTTTAAAAGTACCATGGCTATCACACCCAGCGCAATACATACAATGGGAAACATCCAGCGCACGTTCCGGTGGATTTTGGCCATCCTATTAGGCTTACCAATTGCCAAGTCTTCATCAATGTCGGTAATATCATTAATTAAACTGACGTAAGCGGCACCGACCGCTAAAGCCATGAGTAGAAAAAGGCAATAAGGGGCAACTGCATAAAGTGGGATTCCATACACAAAAGTGGTTGCATAAGCGGGAAATAGCAGTACGGGCAGCTTGTGATCCCACCAGTCATGTGCGCGTATTGCCCCCAATGAATGATCGATTCTTCCTTTCAAATCCATGACGTTTGTGTATTTTTAATCATGTTCCTTCCTGCTGCATCTTGGTAGTGGAAACTGCACTGATTACTCTCCATTTAATTGCACGCCAGCGATTGGCTATCGCTACTCCCAATAACCTAAAAATCTCTTTAAATGCTTGAAACGGCATTTCAGCAAACGATAGCCGAACAAATTTCCATGTTTTCTTCACATTCCAGTTCCGGATGAGCGCATACTTAGCCAGTTCCATCGCATCCAATACGTATTTCTTTCTGAGTATCTTCAACTCTTCAACCGTCAAGAATTCACGATATATATGAATCAGTTCCAGATCATCCTCCACCACCGTATCCAATACTTCTTCCCGTTTTTTACCATCAAATATATTGTGCTCATGAACATGTTTGTTCCACAGTTTTTCCATTGTAAACGCGGCGCGGCATCCTTTTTTCTTGAATATCATATCAAGATATAAGCTCCAGTCCTCACCTATTCGCAACTTCTTATTCCAACCGGTCAAAATGGACGACCGCTTCATCACGACCGCCGACGAGGGAGAAGGGCACGATAACAGATACAAGCGTCTCAGCTTATTTTCCGATAGGACGACCCATGAGGAACTGGTATTTAATTTTAGGTGCGGTTTTATAAAAGGACTGATAAACGGATCGCCTAACAAGAAATCCTGTGGGTTTCCATCTCGACAACCCTGATACCAATTGGCAAATACGAAATCAGCATTATATTGTTCGATCGCACCCACGCATTTTTCCAGAAAATCAGGGTGCCAGGTATCGTCGGAATCTAACGTGGCAATTAACGAGCCTTTGGCACGGGCCAAGCCGGTATTTCTTGCAACAGAATGCCCCCCGTGCGGTATTAAGACGTATTCCAATCCCTCCAGATTGCCGATCAATGCGTTTGTATTGTCTTCGGAACCGTCGTCCACCACGATCAACTGTACATGCGGATAAGTTTGGTTCCACACGCTGTGAATAGCTTTTAAAATCAAACTTGCTCTGTTATAGGTCGGTATAATTACCGATACAAGTTGCTTACCCATATATGTGTTGTTCCAATAAATCTGCAAAAATCCGTTCAGGCGAGCCGGGAACTCTATTCCGGATGGACACCGCTGCCTGCTTACCCATCTCGCGCCACCGCTCCCGATGCTGCCAGGCCCGTTCTAAGGTTTCTTCGAATGACCTGTCACTCGCATAACCGAGGAACCCCGTAACGCCTTCTTCAAGAAATTCTTTGTTGCCACCCACATCTGTTGTAATAACCGGTCGGCCGGCCATCATGGCTTCCACAATAACCAATGGCAAGCCCTCTGTGCGAGACGGAAGCACTAGTGCATGCGACTCTCTCCAGACTTCGTAAATATTGTTCACCTCTCCCAAAAACGATAGCTGCTCAACTCCCAACAGCTCCACCATCTGTTTCAGCACCAATTCGTCCGGGCCGGATCCTACTATCACCACACGCAACGGACGGTTTTTCCATTTCGCTTGACTTAATGCTCTGATGAGGATATCCTGTCCTTTTTCGACCAGAAATAGCCGACCGATGCAGCAGAGTTGAAAAGTGCCCTCCGTAGCCGGATAGGGAATATATTCCGTTGGCTTAACGGGGTTGAAGATTACCCGACTATCCGGTAAACGAATCCCGAACTGTTCTTCGGTAAGCTGTTTGTTATGTTGCGATACGAAATAGCACCCGCGCGCATTGACCAACACCTCACGCATGCCTATACGATGGTCAACGGGCGGCCAATAAAAATCTATTGCTTTATGGGAAACAACAACATAGGGTATTTTTTTGACCATACAGGCATACGCGTATCCCAATCCTTCAAAATTTGCTCCCTGCGATATCAGTACAAGCTTAACACGGTAAGCCTTAAGGTAATTTGCAAAGGTCAACGCCTCGTCGGAGTAGCCGAAACTATATTTGGCAGGTGCGGTTCCGATGTGTAATACCTGCTTCATCTTCCGAACCACCTTTTGACAGGCCCGCATTACCAGCGATTTCCTTCGGTATGTTGCCAGGAACTCGACACCTTGTTGGATATGTGAAACTATTTTTGGATGGTCGTCATCAATTTGTTGCTTACAAACAACCACGTGATATCCCCGGTTTTGCAACAGCGGAACGGTCGCTGACCACAAATCTTCACATCCGCCCCACGCTGTTAAGATGGTAGAGACAATAACAACGGTATCTTTCTGATTATCAACACTCATAGTTTAGATCCAAAAGCTGGTCAATAGTATGGTTATTCGTTAAACACTTTCTTGCAACATGTCAATTTTAAATAATTCAGCATACGCACCGTTAATCTTAGCCAGCAGCTCGGGAGCCCCCTCTTGGACGATTTCGCCATCGGATAGGACATAAATATAATCGGCATGCTTAACCGTCGAATACCGGTGGCTAATGATCAGCGCCCCCCTGTTCCCAAGGTTTGCTTTAAGCGCGTCAAAGAGACTATGTTCGGAGCGGGCATCCAACGCGCTGGTGGCTTCATCCAATATGAAGAAGCGGGCCGGACTATAAAAGGCCCTTGCAGTAGCCAGCTTCTGCCATTGCCCAATACTGATCTCATGTCCCCCCTCGAACACTCTCCCCATCATCGTGTCGTATTTACTTTCAAACTCCTCAACGAATTGATGTGCGCCCGCTTGCTTTGCCGCTTGAACAATATCGCTGTGGTCGTGCTGGTGCCGTCTTATGTCGCCGAGGAAAATATTCTCCGAGGCCGTTACGTTGTATTTGTAAAAATCCTGAAATACGATACTGATCTGCCGCCGGTATTCCGCTAGTGAAAAGTTGGTGATATCAACACCGTTGAGCCGGACCGTTCCGAAGTTAGGATCATACAGCCGGGCAAGTAATTTAATCAAGGTTGATTTTCCGGAACCGTTTAAGCCCACCAACGCCACGACTTTACCCTGCGGAATAACTAGGGAAACGTCTTTCAATACATCCTTGTCTGCATGTGGATACTTGAAATTCAGGTTTTCTACCTGTAGTACCCCTTCACCGTCTTTTACATCCGGTATAGGTTGTGGCGATTCCGGCTCAGGCAGCTCGCTTTTCAAATCAAACAAATCAAAGATATATTTGACATAAATATTATTCGTATACACGGTGGTAATGCTTCCCATTACTTCTTGGAGGTAACCAAAAAACATGGGGAACATCAACAGAAAAATAGCAATATCGCCAGACGAAACACGGCCGTCGATTGCACCCATTGCAATGAAATAGATACAGATAAAAAAACTCAAGCTGGTTAGGGAGCCCAGGCCGGCTTCTGAAAAAGTACTTTGCAGACTAATCCGCAATCGCTCTGCGACCAGCTTCTTTCTGATACCGAAATACTTATCTTTGAAGTAGTCACCTAAATTGTAACTTCTGACCTCTTTTGCGGAAACCTCTGATGTAATGAGCTGCCCATAATAAGAAGCCTGACGTTCAAGCGGTGTATTCTTTATACGAAGTGCATTTTGCTTTTCTGAGAAATAAATGCGAACTAAGAACATGGGGACAATAAATGCGATAAGGATCGGAAGGAGCCGCCAGTCGATCGTGATAATGACCGTAGATGCCGCAACGATTTTGAGCCCACCGTTCATCGCATTGATCAGTCCCATAATAATTGCATTGGGCCGACTACCGCCAGCCTCTTTCGCTAGTTTCAGGGTATTGAAATATTCCGGATTTTCGTAGTAAGCCATATCTAGACCAACTGTATGGCGATGAATCCTATCGTCTATTTTTTCGGAGATCGTAGTCGATTGCAATTCCGAAAAATAGGTAGAAAACGAATTGACTATGCCATGGAGTACGGATGCACCACCGGCTATAATTACCTGCTCGATGATACGTTGCCTATATACTGCCGATCCAATTTCAAAACTTGACACGACATCCACCAATACTTTTAACGCATATAGCGACACAAATAGCAGTCCGGTAGATGCAACCATCAAACAGATGACCATCACCGTCATACCGGGTGCTATGGACCATACTAATTTTAGCGTTCTGCCGAACCTTAGATCAGAAAACCGACCGAGATAGTAAGCAAGCTTGGTACGAAACATCAATTATTTGTAAAATTGTAAATTCTAGATACGACAACTTATCCAAACTCCCTCTATTTAAAGGGCACAACACACACTGAAAGAAAACATAGGCGAAACAAGTATTATACTGTATCTTTGCAAAGATTAATATAAATTACATTATCCGTACTGGAAAACAGTTTACATTTTTGGTTTTGTAGAAAAAAAATGACAACCCGTTTCGTGCCATGCCAACCATTGCTCACCTGATTCTTGGACATTGCCGACCAAACCAATTGGCTAGATTAGTACGAAATATTATCCATCCGGACGCCGTAATTTTCATTCATATTGATAAGAGATCCGCGCTTGATGAGTTTCTTCGTGAATTAGCGCCCTATCCTCCTGTTAGGTTTGTTAAAAAACGTATACCGGTCGTTTGGGGCGGCTATAGTATGGTACAGGCTACGTTAAACGCCATAACCGAAATTCTTTCTCTTTGTCCGCGTTGTGATTTCATTAATCTATTAAGCGAATCCGATTATCCGTTGAAAAGTGCACCTGCTATACATCGCTTCTTTAAGCACCACTTAGGAAGATCATTTATGGAACTGCATTTCATGGGTTCGCCCTGGTGGGAAGAGGCCCAGGTGAAAATCGCAAAATACCACCTTGTTAACTACCGCTTCCCAGGTAAATACCTAGCAGAACGATTAATAAATGCGATTACCCCTAGGCGAACGATTCCCTCGGGCTTGGTATTTACCGGGCGTTCTCAATGGATGACGCTATCCGCTGAACACGTGAAATATATTATGTCATTTGTAGCTGAAAATCCAAAAATCATCCGGTTTTTCAAACATACTTGGGGACCCGATGAGTTTTTTTTTCAAACCATCTTGTTCAGCTCCCGCTATCGAAACGAAATTATAAACGATAACTTAAGGTATATTGAATGGGTAGATGGAAAGTCAAGTCCTGAAACATTAACCCATAAGGACTTGGATGCATTAGTTAATTCGGATAAACTATACGCAAGGAAGTTTAATTCCCTTCACGACGCCAAAATATTGGACGCTATTGATCAGTTTATTTTAAACAACGGCGACGAATAGCTAATTATACTTTTTCTTTTTGAATGAGCGCGGGAATGGTTTTCATGAAAACCTTAAAATCCATCCAGAACGAAAAATTATTAACGTAATAATTGTCTAATTTTCTTCGTTCTTCATCCGACATATCGCTTTTTCCCCGCTTGGTCACTTGCCATAGTCCGGTAATACCTGCAGGTCCCAAAAATCGCATTGACCACTCGTCCGAAGTAAGCATTTGCGCCTCATATAAAGGTAATGGGCGATTACCAACCAGGGACATGTCGCCTTTTAGTACATTAAGTAGCTGCGGGAGCTCGTCTAAGCTGGTGTTCCGCAGAAAAGAGCCAAGCTTTGTTACGCGTGGATCATCTTTGATCTTTACAAATGCCGTTGGCGATCCGTTGTTGGCATATTGATTTAACGAAGCAAGTTCCGCCAATTTCTTATCTGCGTCTACACGCATTGACCGAAACTTAAAAAAATTAAACACTTTATAACCGGATCCGGCCCGTTTGCTAACGTAAAAAACAGGTCCTGGAGAATCCAATTTGATTAAAATCGCAACCAATATCATAATCGGACACGCGGCCAGCAACAAACTACCAGCAACCAGTATATCAAACAAACGCTTAGACAATGGCATCCGGTATTCCTCATGAACCTTATTAGTTGTTATTGTTCTTGACTTATCATCCAATAGCTTAAATTTGACAATAAACCTAAGGCGTTCCTGAATATTTACGACATTAAATGGGTAAAAGTAGATATCGTTGACGCGGGAAAAAAAAGTCTTCAAGATGGCTTCCTTATTATTCTTAAAAGCAAGCAAGATGATACTTATACCTTTATTTGCCGAACTGTTACGCAATTCGGATACAAAAGAAAACAACGGGCCAATATTATCTTCAATTTCCAATAATAGAATATCTGGAATCGATAATAACGATTGTTTCTTTAAATATCCTGCTAAGACTTCCAATTTATCAAATTGGATAATATCGATGTCTTTATGCAGCGTCTTATCTAACTCCCCTATAAATTTGCTGCCTAAGTAGGCTATTGAAATTGTTAAAAATTTATTCTCCTGACGAGTCTCAGTTAACAAATCCATAAGTCGGCGTTTTAAATATGCTTACGATAGTTTCCTTTAGTACGAGTGGATCAAAGGGTTTATGAAGACATTGATTGACGGTGTAAGGCAGCCCCCCCACTTCCTCAATAATATTTTCGGAAGCGGACAGCACAATCACTGGGATTTCACAATATAGTCCGCTTACCTTAAGACACTTGAGGAATGATTTACCATCCATCTGTGGCATTACCCAATCCATGATGATTAAATCCGGAATTTCTTGCTTTTCTAACCAAAGAAACGCCTCATAGCCATTGGCAGTGGCCTGAACATCAAACTCCTTCGATAATATGAAATGAAGCAGTCGCTGTATGGTTGGCTCGTCTTCTACTAATAGTATTTTTTTCTTCATGCGTTAAAGGGAATTCAGAAGCTATATTTCGGGAACAAATCTCTATGATTTTTCATAAAAAAAGACAAAAAAACCTGCAAATCAATTCATTTGTAGCGAATCCACTACAATGCAAACTTCATCTTGACAGCGGTAACCGAGTCAGTTATAGCGAATGATAACCGGACATTATGGGCCGTTTTATGGAAAAAAGGTAGTTGGTTGATCGACAAAAGCAATATGTATTCGGCTTACTATGTTGATTGAAACTTTGGAGTTTTTATTTTAAATAGCATATAGCTATAGATTACATCCAAAAAGAAGCAGATGGCTCCAAGGACGAGCACCAAATTAGTCAGATCAGCATGACCTATGACACCAAATAAAACGGTATTGGCAGCGGTTCCGATGCCCTTACTTATTGCCAGTAAAAGACTTTGGCCACGCTTGCTTTTTCGCTCAATTAACATCAATATAAACAATACCGACATTAATACATTTTGTAAAAAAGCCGAATAAATCGCACCATCGGTACCTCCAAATTCCTTAACAAACGCAAACTCTATGAACATCGAAATAAGGAGCACAATCATGCTATACGGCATAAAATAAGCCGGATTTACATAGTTCTTAAAACTTTTTTTGCCATATAAAAAATAGGTGATCAATATAAGTATATCGAATAGTAGCCAAACGATGTTGATATAGGACTGCGGACTAAAACTATTGTAACGTACACTATACGCAGACTGCATAAATTCCCAAGAAAAATTGAGTGCTAATGCCCAAAACGGAATCGCAAAAGTCTTTTGTATAAAGCCCAAACGAATCGCTTCAATGTATGCCAGCGTCCATGCCAGGCCACCCGTCAGTCCCAAAATTGTAGAGAAATCCATATCGTGTCAATAGTTACTTTGGTGATTCTGTTTTTTGACCGAACAAATCCATTTAACAAACATACAAACTATTGAACGTTTCCATAACGAATTGTAAGTAAATAAGTAAGGCCGGTATCGTATCTGTTTACGAATACCGGCCTTACTGCGGTTATTTCTCTGAACTGACTATAAACGTTTCACCCGGATATTCCGGAAATACACTTCCGACCCATGTCCAAGGAAACCAATATGGCCGGATTTACGGGTCAATCCCGGATGTTGCTTGTGATCAAGCGTTCCATTTTTAGAAGCCTCTGCCAGGTCGCCGTCCACGATTACCGTACCATTCAGTGTCACGCGGATCTTGTTGCCTTTTAGGTAGATCTCTTCTTCGTTCCATTCTCCAACCGGTCTCAAATGCCCCTGTTTAGCCGGTATAACGCCGTAAACAGAACCATGGTGTTGGTATTCAGCGATGTCTTTATACATCTCCGCCCCATCATCCAAGACTTGAATTTCCATGCCTGCGTACGCTGCGTCACCTTCCAAGGGAGCGCGGATTCCGATCCCGTTGTTTGCCCCCGGTGTTAGCCTGAATTCAAAGCGGTATACAAAGTCGGAGAACTCCTCCTTCGTAAACAGATTTCCCCCAGATCCCTCGGTTGGAACGACCGCGAGGGCACCTTCGTCATTTATACTGTAAGCGTCGGTGTTGCCTCTCCAAGCGTCCAGGTTCGTCCCATCGAATAACACGTTAAAGCCTTCTCGTTTCTCATTTTCTGGCAGTGTAAACACTTCTTTGCGGGGCAATTCACGGATGTAGACATCCCGATAAAAAACGTGCGTTCCATGAGCCTGCAATTCAATCTGCTCTTTGGGGAATATTGGAAGGCTGCGATCCCAATAGTTTTCGAGCACGACACTGTCTGTCACCAATTCACCGTTAAGGTATACGGTTACACGATCGCCAACCATCCGGATACGGAACGTATTCCATTCCCCCAGCGGATTGTCAGCAACTTTTAGCGGCTTACTTTCGTGTTTCTGGTTATTATATAGTCCGCCAGAACCAACTTGGGCGCCTACGTTCACACGTGATGTATCCCAGATTTGCACCTGTGGAGTACCTCGCAGGTAAATCCCCGCGTCACCATCTTTTCCATCTTTGGCCAGTTTCCAGTCGACCAGCATTTCGAAATCACCATATTGCTTTACCGTTGCGATGTTATCGCCATGCCCGTTGAAAAACAATTCACCATTCTGTACAGACCAGCCACCGCGCATCGTTTCATCGGCCTTGACTTGTGCTTCAGCCAATGTATTGGCATCCATAGCTGCGCGTTTAATGGGATTGGCAACCAATCCTTTCCAGCCTGTCAAATCTTTGCCGTTGAATAACGAAACGAATCCGGGTCCTTTTGGTAGTTCGTTGAGATGCTTTTGGATTGCTTCACGAAGGTAACTACTTTCACTGCCCGAAAGCAGTTCAATTACTCGATTCAACAGACGGACTACGTCTGCGCCATAGAAACCTTTGTTTTCCAATGCGATATTCATCACCGTATTGGCAGCTGTCGACTTCAATTGCTCGTCGTCTAGAAATTTACCTGCAAATAGTAAGGCATTGTACGTCTTGTTGGCGTCCAACGCCCGTAATACAGACTTTTTTTGTTCGACCGTCTGTGCGGCTTCAAACGCATCCCTTAGGTATAGCACTTTCTGATCCGCAGGAATATCAGCTCCATCGATTAGCCGGACCAATCCATTGATTATTGCGTCCAGTTGACCCGAGTCTGTCACCTTTTTACGGCTTAATGCAATTAATTGAGGCAAAGCCTCTTCTCCGGTCCAGTTTGCGAGCGCAGAAGTAGCGGCGCCACGTAATAATGGGTCTCCTTGGTCCGTATAACCTGCCACAACCTGCAAGGCGTCTTTTCCACCTATTCCTGATAGTACCGGAAAAAAGAACGGCTTTTGCGTTGCGTCCGCAGCCTGAAGACGAGAAATTACGGATTGTGTTTTCGTCTCTTGGTTTTCACCAAACTCAACAGCGGCTACAGCGGCTGCCTGTATGGCCCCTGCATATTCTTTATTTTCATCCGTCAACAAATCCAGCAGCTTATCCAGATCTTCGGAACGAGCAATCTGCGGCAACGCATTGAAAGCTGCGGCTTTAACCTCTTTCGATGCATTGCTTCCAATGATATCGAGTGTCGCTGGCATACTTTCTCCTGCTCCCCGCTGCCCGAGGAAGTCGATCAACAGGACTTGCACGTCTGCATTCTTTTCATTTTTTAACGCAGTGATAACCTGCTGCGTAAGCTGCTTGTTTTTTGAAGTAAGAAACACTTGCTTGATAGCCTGGCGGGTTTGGTCGTCGCTTCCGGATAATAAGGCAATCAGTTCGCCATCTGCAGCATCCGGATCCAGTTGGTGCAGTGCGTTGACAGCAGCGACGCGCACTGCGGGCGCGGCCGATCCCAACGCTTTCCGTACCACAGGGAGTGTTTCTGTTTGCTTGTGATTTGCAACATATCGCAGTACGTCCACTTGCACTTGTTCCTCAGCCTTATCCAGTCGTTTTACCAGTTTGCTTGAAACCGTACTGTTCAGGTAGGGTGAAAGCAACCCTAAAGCGGCATTTCGGTACACGGGGTTTTCGTCCCGTGACGCTTTCAGTAGCATTTTCACCTGCTGCTCCTTGTTGATTTCGGTTAGCAAGCTCAAAGCCGCAATGCGTGTATGAACCTGATCTGCTTGCTCGGCCTCCTTAACTAACTTCGAAGCGGCCTTGCTCGCGGCCGCAGTTTCACCGTTAGCAATCTGTTTGTGCAGGTAGTTAATATATGCAGCCGTCGCTTCAGTCGGGTCGTATTTATAGTCGGCCGATTTTGCGGCATCTGCCAATAACGTTTGCGAAGCGGCTCCTCCCAGCTGTGAAAGTGCATACAAAGAGATCCTACGAAGCGCTCTATCCGACGTATTTGCTTTGGCCAAAACTACCTGTTCCGCCGGCGAATAGGACATAAAGCCCAGTCCATCGACGATGTTAACCGCTGCAATTCCTTCAGATCTTTCTAGCGCCTGCAGCAATGCAGCACCTGCACGTTCTGTTCCGATCCGGGAAAGCGCACGGGCGGCCTTCTCGCTGAGGTATGCATCGGTAAGATAGAAGCTTAGTGCATCCACCGCACTGTCATCTCCCGCGTTCTGCAATAGCTGGATTACAAATCCCTTATTGTCTCTATTGTCCAATGCCTTCAATGCTTCGATGGCTCCCTGTATAAACGTAGCGCGTTGGCTGGTCTTACCTGGTAATACCACGTGATAGCTGTAGCTGTTGGCAGCATATTCGATTCCTGCATTATTGCCTTCGCCCGGAGGAGTTAGCTGCTTAAGAAGTGCTGCAATATCCGACGCGGTAAACCGCTCTATCTGGCCCATCGCTTCTCGAAAGCGTACGGAAGTTTCGGAAGGTTGCAACGCCAGCAGGTCGGCTATCTTGGTCGTCGTAGTCCGAACATCGCTCTGTTGAGCCGATACGGGCATTTGTTGTATAAGCAACGCTAAAAGCGCATATATCAATCTTTTCATCAGAAATAATTATCATTAATTGTCTTTATATTGCCCAAGGTCCGCGCATCGGTTGATCAACCAGTCGGTTGGCTGCCTCGTCGTCGATGAACAGCTGTTTTTCCGGATCAAATTTGAGCGACCGTCCCAAACGCAGTGCCGTCGATCCCATATTGACAATCGTACAGGAACGGTAACCGTTTTGCTCATTGAGCGCAAATTTCTTACGGGTTTTCACGGCGTCGACAAAATCGGTTACCTGTGGCTCCGGATCCGGAAAAGCGGCAAGCTTGCGTTCCAGGTTAGGGATATCCGACTTGAAGCCGCGGAAGAGCTTGCCATTGGGTCCCTCGATATAAGGCATCCCAACATCCTTTCCTTCGCCATCGAGAACAATCTGGCAACCATCGGCATAGGTGTAGGTTATACGGCGCCAGGTGCCTACTGCGTCACTATGTTGCTGGGGCGCATCCACTTCCACCGAGATCGGGCTTTCATCGTCTTTATTCAAAAAATATTGAACAGGATCTATGTAATGCTGCCCCATATCTCCTAGCCCACCGCCATCGTAATCCCAATACCCCCTGAATGTGGTATGTACACGGTGCGTACTATAAGGTTTATAAGGTGCTGGGCCCAGCCACATGTTATAATCGAGTTCTTTCGGAACCTGCTCAACGGGAAGATTTTCATGACCTACCCAATAGAACTTCCAATCGAATCCGGTGTGCTTGCTGATGGTTACCTTAAGCGGCCAACCCAACATGCCAGAATCTACCAGCTTTTTAATCCGCTTTACCGGCACGTTCATCCCGTAAAAATTATCCTTAAACCGGAACCACGTATTCAATCGAAAAATGTTCCCGTGTTGTTTTACAGCTTCCACCACTCGTTTTCCTTCGCCTATTGTGCGTGTCATTGGCTTTTCACACCAAATATCCTTACCCATACGTGCAGCTTCTGCCGCCATTAGACCATGCCAATGCGGAGGGGTAGCGATATGAACAATGTCTACTTCCGGCAACTGGATCAACTCGCGGAAATCCGAAAGTTGTTTAACGCCGCTGTCACCGAGCTGCTTCATCGCCAAGGCTAAATGACGCGTGTCTACGTCACAGATTGCGACCGTCTTTGTTCCAGCATAAGCAAAATGGCCACGGCCCATTCCACCGACGCCAATTACTCCCTTTGTAAGGTGGTCACTAGGAGCCAGATAACCCTGTCCTCCCAATACGAAACGAGGCACGATGCTAAACGCTGCTGCCCCAATCGCCGCTTTTTTAATAAATTCCCGACGGGATGTGTTTTTTTCTTCCATGATTTAATTTGAATTCCAAATCGGTCTTGCAGTCACAAATTTATTATTTCCCTATTCAACGCAAAAACTTTTTGTATTTTTTTTCAAAAGAAATACCAGATGTGCAAATATGTAGCAAAATGTACAACAATTAGTAATAATATATCTATTTTTGTATGCTAATTAAAATCATTATGCCGCCGCCGTTTTTAAGTAAAGACCACGTTAAAAACAAGTCAAAGATTGAGCGAAAAAACCAAGGTTTCAAACTGAAACTGGTTAAAGCCTTGATTGCCGCCAATGGAATGACCAATGCTGCAATCTGCAAACATCTTAAAATCAGTGCGCCGAAGACCCTTGAACTGATAAATACATTAGCGGAATCGGGTATATTGGAGCAAAACGAAAAAGGGAGCTCTATCGGTGGCAGAAAACCGATCTTAAATAAGTTAAAAAGCAATACGTTTTTTATTCTGTGTGTAGAAGTCGAACTATTCAGAATAAAAATGACAATCGTCGACAACACGAACACCTTTGTATATGCAAGCTCTTCTTCATTTTTGCTTACCAAAGACTGGTCATCTGCTATCGAATTAAACCGCCTGCTTGCGGATTTCATTCAGTTATCGGGAATTGCCTGGTCGTCCATACTCGCCATTGGTATCAGTATGCCGGGACTTATAAACACCAACAGCGGCCGTAATCATACCTACATGATGAACCAGGACGAACACATGCCCTTAGAAGCGTACATTTCAACTCAATTTGGCAAACCCACCTTCCTCATCAACGATGTTAAAAGTGCGGCAATAGCCGAATTGAAGTTTGGTTTGGCAAAGGGGCGAAAAGACGTATTGGTTATTTTGATGGATTGGGGTATCGGGTTGGGAGTGATTATGGATGGGCAACTACGGAATGGCACAGCCGGATTTTCAGGTGAAATGGGCCATATGCCGTTTGTGGAGGACGGGACATTGTGTTATTGCGGAAAAAAAGGTTGTCTGGAAACCGTCGCTTCGGGAATTGCGCTGGTAAGAATGGCCAAAGAAGGGATCCAATCTGGCCAGGACTCCTTACTCAACGAGCTGTCTGAACAGGAAATCGAAAACATCGAGCCTCACCAAGTGATTGAAGCTGCTAATAAAGGTGACCAATACGCCATCAGCATCCTTTCTTTCATCGGCGAAAAACTTGGAAAAGGGATTGCCACTCTTGTGCAACTTTTCAACCCGGAATTGATTATTTTGAGCGGAAAAATCGCTGAAGCAAACCAATATATTACCATTCCCATTCAGCAGGCCATTAATACGTATTGCATGACGCAGCTTAAGAATATGGCTAATGTGGCGCTTTCAGAGCTCGGTGCCGAAGCGGGTGCCAAGGGCATTGCGCACGTTGCATTCGAGAAGTATTTTGATACGTTAATAGCTTCTATCGAAACCCACCCTTAGCCCCTGGATATGGACCATACCCTAATCATCTCCACTTGGTTACCCAGCATACAGTGGTCTGACGGATGGAAGGCGATGAAAGAAGGCATAGACATCCAACGACCGAGCCTGTGGGTAATCGATCCCAAGCCATTTCTTAATCGATTGCCGAAACACGACGGGCAACTGCTAAGCGACGACGAAACCGCTAAGGCTGAGCGCTTCCACCAAACGGATCACAAACTTCGTTTTAGCGCTGCGCACACTGCATTGAGATTACTTTTAAGCTACGCAACCGTTTCGGACCCGTCAGCTCTTCGGTTCGAAAAGGGCCATCATAACAAGCCCAAATTGGTAGTACCCGCGAATACCGATATTCAATTCAACCTGTCATACACAGAAAATCGGGCGATGATTGGATTAAGCTCGGGCCAGCCCATCGGGGTTGACATCGAATGGTCGCAGCGACCGTTGGATATTGAAACTATGGTAGAAGCTTGTTTTTCAACAAATGAGATCGCATTTATCTCCGCAGAAAAAAGGGAAGTACATCGGCGTTTTTTTACATTGTGGACACGGAAAGAAGCCATCCTGAAACTTACCGGTGAAGGCATTGGCGAACACCTCCCTTATTTCGAAGTGCTGGATGGCGTGCGCCACGCTGAAAAGCGAGTCATCGGCGGACAACCTCCTGATACCGTTTACCTTTACTCTTTTTCCGTGACGGAGGGCTTCATCGGGTGTTTTGCCAGCCCCACGCCGATCACTCGTTGCTCCTTTTATCGGTTATAGTCCGCTTTCAATGCTTGTTTCCGGCTTGACCGTTCCCAAACCGCACTTTGTCCGCCCTTGAAATAGCGAAACATGCCAGCGATGACTGCATAATTCATTATGCAGAAGTAATACGGGATAAACGTAACTTTTATTTTTAGTGCCCGGCGCTCCAGCAAAAAGCCTAGGAAGGCCAGTCCATAAAAAGCCAACTGTCCGTATAACAAACCGGTATAAATGGCCCCAGCATGGCTAAGGTGCAATAACACATTGATAACCAACACAATGGGGAGCAATATCGGCGTAACGGTCCACCGCAGTACCCGGTGGCTGATGTACTGGAACGCGAGAACTGGGTAGGCAAAGGGATTCAACAGCTGCCTAAGACGAATGATAGACTGGATTCCTCCCGCTGCAATCCGGATTTTCCGTTTCAACTCTTCCTTTACGTTTTCAGAAGCCATTTCCGTGGCAAAGGCTTGGAGTTCGTATCGAACACGATATCCTTTTCCGGCAATGCGCATTGATATCATAAAATCGTCCAAAACGGTATCCAATGGCACGCTTTCGTATAAGCTGCGCCGGATGCTGAACAGCTCTCCCGCCGTTCCGACGACGGTATACAGTTCCGAATCCCATTTTTTGAGTGCCGACTCGTACTTCCAGTAGAACCCCTCTCCTGCTGCACTCGCGTCAGCCTCTTTTCCCGCATAAACACGCTTTTCTCCGGCAACAGCTCCGATCCGCTTGTCATCATAGTGCTTGCATAACTCCAACAGTGCATCGGCATTGAGCAATGTATTTGCATCGGTAAAAACGACCACCTCGGTAGTTGCGCCACGCATGGCGCGATGCACAGCGGCGATCTTGCCAGTGCGCTCCGGCTGGTGCAATAACGAGATTGCCGGATATTCGCCCACAAGCGCCGGCGTTTCATCTGTAGAACCGTCTGTCACAAAAACATAGTGGATCTTATCCGACGGATACCGCAGACCGAGGGTATTATCTATCTTTTGCCGGATAATAGATGCCTCGTTGTAAGCTGCTACGATTACTGTACAGGATGGTAAGGTTCTGTAATCTACCTGAGAAATTTGTTGGTGTTTCGCGATTAAGCGCTTACCCAACACCAATGTATATAGTACGACTCCGTATCCAATGAACGTGTAAAAGATAATTAACAAGCTGATCCAAAACAGAAATTCCATGGTTATCGACAAAAATCCCGGCACGAATGTAGGTATTTACCGCTCATTTTAGCCTGTGGCATCAGCCGATTGGTTATCAAAATTCCAAACCGTGGCTCTTTTCCGACAGAAATGCACGCCAAGCGGCCCGATCCATTTCAAAAGTAAGGTCCTGTACCTGTAACTGATCTACAGGCACCCAACGAAATACCTGGTCGAGGTCCTTCCCATCTTCAAAATCAAAACGCTTTCTGCTAAACCGTCCTTGCAACGGCCCTTTGTTCCGAACCAGGTAATATACGCCAACCACCTGACTGTCATTGAACGCCGATTTCACGAAAAAATCGGTGGTATGGATATGGTACAAAATTTCGATTGCTACACCGCACTCCTCGTTGAACTCGCGTTTGAGGCCTTCCAGCAGGCCTTCTCCATACTCCAGGCCACCCCCCGGAAATTTAGAGAACTCCAACCCCAACTCCCGTTCGTCACTAACGAGTACTTCATTGTTATGGTTAACCAAAAATCCATATACGCGTAGCGTGAATACATCCATTTCTTGATGGTGAATTTAAAACAATACAAAAGCTTCGACGGTTATTGCTGTATATTCGCTGCCGAAGAATAGGCGTAAAAATATGATTCTTGTCATATTTTAAATATAATCGGTTGGTTAAAAAAATTTTTTCGGTGCATTTAACTACCTTTGTGGAAATATGCAAGCGTTAACACAACAAATTCCGGAAGGGTCGAGAAAAGAGGTAATGGCTTACCTAGAGCCATTTATGTTGAACGAAATGAGCGAATACTTGAAGCCGGTGGAAGAAATGTGGCAGCCCGCCGATCTTCTGCCCGACGCTTCACGCGACACCTTTTTTAACGAAATTAAAGATTTGCAAGAGAGTGCACGCGAGTTGTCCTATGACCTTGTAGCTGTATTGATCGGTGATACGATTACCGAAGAAGCGTTGCCTACGTATGAATCGTGGCTCACCATGGTTGAAAATGTCAACAAAAATGAACAAGGTGGCTGGATGAAATGGGTACGTGCCTGGACCGCCGAAGAAAATCGGCACGGTGATTTACTCAACAAATATCTTTATCTCTCGGGGCGCGTAAACATGCGGGAGATGGAAATATCTACGCAATATCTGCTTCAAGATGGCATTGAGATTGGTACGGGAAATGATCCCTACCGCAACTTTATTTATACTTCATTCCAAGAATTGGCCACCAACGTTTCCCATAGAAGGGTAGCCGGATTAGCAAAAAAAGATGGCGATAAACTGTTGGCCAAAATGTGTGGTGTCATTGCATCTGACGAGGCGAGACATGCCAAAGCGTACATGTCATTTATTTCCAAGGCAATGGAAGTTGACGCCAGCGAGGTGATGGTGGCGTTTGAAGACATGATGCGTAAAAAGATCGTCATGCCAGCTCATTTACTAAGGGAATCAGGCGAACCACAAGGTGAAGCCTTTACTCATTTCTCGGATGCGGCACAACGACTGGGTGTATACACAGCTATTGACTATGTGGATATCCTGAAAGAACTGTTGCGTGAATGGAACGTTGAATCGATTAAGGAGCTGAATGAAGCCGGTGAACGCGCCAGAGATTACTTGGTACGACTGCCGGACCGCCTTTTACGACTGGCCGACCGGATGAAAATGCCGGAACAGCATTATCGCTTCAAGTGGATTCATGCATAAGCTTGCTTAGTTTAAGGTACCCGGGATGCAGTTCGTCGGCAACTGCCCGTTCTGCTTTTTCAATCACAATGACAAATTGTTCTTTCGCTCCCGGCGTGAGCACATCGTCAATTTCATAAATATCATCCACATCAACCCCATATTTATCGTCGATATGGGATGAGATAGTATGCTTCCAAAATGCCTGATCTTTCGACTGCCGGACGGCTTCCGCCGCATCAGCGGCTACAGACAGACATTTATAATGGTATTCCTCGAAATCATTTTCTTTATAACCTCCCAGATTGACAAAAAACAGCTTACGGTCTTTTTGGCTTCTATTCCAATCTTTCCGCTGTTTCACGCGTATCGTGTAGCCATCCACGACCGTCACTTCCCGCCAAGCGTCGATATGTATTCTGCCACCGGCTTCGGGCCAAAAATCAAGAATTTCCGGCACCAACTCCTTCAATGAAGTCCCGATACCGAAGAAGATATCATGTTGCTCGGTGTGCCGACCTTCCGGCTTGCATCCCACTAATAACATATAAAGCTTACGATCCATAACAAAGGTATCTTTAAACAAAGGTAACCATTTTATCCCGCACGTTCCGGGAGGAAAACTTCAGCTATCATGCAGCGTGCACTCCCCCCTCCATTCCGCTCAATCGTATCCAGCGATGTATGAAGAATGGGATTGAATGCCGTCAATTGTTCAAGCTGCTCGGTGTGCAATGAACGGTACGCCTGCGTCGACATGATCAGAAACCGTTTACCCGGTCTGTTTTTGACCTGCAGCATGTTGCCAGCAAATGCCTTCATCTGACGCATCGAGATAGGTATCTGTATTTTTCCCGACGTTTCGAGTATTTGGGATACGGACGATCGGTCGGATGGGGCAATGCTGTCCAGCGCAATTACGGCATACCGATCCGCTATACACATCATTACATTGGTATGATAAATAGCCTGTCCCCGCTCGTCAAAAGCATCAAACACCACGGGTTGATAACCCATTTGTTTACAGAATAACCGGAAAAGCGATTCATCCGTGCGTGGCGAGCGGCATGCATAAGCTATTTTGTTGACACGATCCAGCACAAAACTTCCCGTTCCCTCCAGAAATTTTCCTTCTGCCTCATTAGGGGTATAATCCAACGTACGGTGAATAACAAAACGTTTTTGGATGGATTCAAACACTGCCGGTTTACGTTCCAAGCGTCGATTTTCGGCAAACATCGGATATAAAACCAGTGAACCGTCTTCATGAAACGATATCCAGTTGTTCGGAAACACACTGTCCGGAGTATGGGGCATTTCTGTATCCTGCACAACGTGGACATCCATGTCGTTGCTGCGCAGTTTTTCAACAAATGCGTCGAATTCCCTGACCGCATGCTGTTGTATTTCCACGTTATCACCTGCTTCGGGCACCTGGAACGCGTTGTTTACCGCTGTCTGCGCATTGTAGCCGAAAAGCACCGGTCGGATCATTAATAGCGTCATAGCAACTTTGTTCAGTTAATCGGCAGCTCCTGTAACTTCAGTCTCTCAGCAGGGGCATACTCATGCAATGGAAGCCGCCCCGAGCACGAGACAATTCGGCGGAAGGCATGAGCACAAGTGTATCTTTCAATTCGTTTGCCCGTATACTCCCTTCCTCAAGTTGCACCAGCAATTCCGTTACATCCATCACGCTGAACCCGGTCTCACGGAATGCCTCGATCGTTTTATCATTCCGGTCGTAACCCAGTACTACCCCGTTGCCAAGCGCCAGTAAATTGCAGCTATCGGTCCACTGCTCACGTGCGTCATACGGAAATTGGTTATTGCCTGACAAAAGGATGCGTACATGCTCGGGATCGCATCCAAAGTCGACGACACTGATGTCTATCAAGAGATCTTCCAACGAAGCAAAAAAACGCGTCGTTGCAGGGTCCTCTTTCCTGAATTGGAAAATCTGCAGTTCCTGGGCGGTACGGGGCTGCACACCTAAAACACGGTGGACTTCATCGGTCTGCAATCCCTTCATATGTTTATTGGAAAAAACGCCGAGCATCACCCACACCTCGTCCTTTACCTGTGTAAATACGGTATCGATATGCATATAGTCCCGCTTGTTGGGGATTTTAATCACGGTGATCTTATCGACTACGTTCTTTTCGAAAAGTTTTTTTACCGCCTGAGCAGCGGCTTCCGAATTCGTGCGTTCACTGATGCCTATCAGCACATGGTTTTTGCTGACCACCATGACGTCGCCGCCTTCCAAGGTCACTTTCTCTGTTTCCGAATCATTGGGCAGTAAAAAGTGGTGCTGCGTATCCGTCAGCTCGATGATGTTGTCCCGATAGTGGGCAAAGAGCGGATGGTGGAAAAATATGTACTTGGCGATTAGTGCCTCTCGTTTGCGAGCTTCCTTTCTTGGTTTATTGAGTAGAATATGGTCGTTGATGACAATGCCAATGTCACGGGTGAAGATAAAATTCGGGATCGGCGGAAAGATCAATTCACTTTCGTCGGACGTTCCGCTGAAGAATACCCGGGCCAACACCGCGGGTGAATATTCCATCAACCGGCGTTGCACCTCATAACTGCAGGCCTCTATGGCGCACACCGACGCAACCAACTGGTTTTTGATCGCCCTATCTTCCAGGATATCCATGAGTAATACCTGCAACTCCACGACCTGTTGTGAGTGGTAGAAATCCGGGTGATCGGGTTTATAAAAGTTTCGGTAATGTGCAGGTGCATCGATCTGGGTCAATCGGCCCTTTATTTTCGTTTCATCCAGGAAATACAGTAGAAGCTTGACATAATAGTCGTACTCGTTCGCCCGGATGGTATTTAAATGTACGATGTCTTCAAACAACCAATCCTGCGCTTTGGAGGGCACTACTTTCCCCAAACCGCTGTCGGGACTGTGTATAAGTACCTTCCGCAGTTTTCCTACTTCCGAGGAAACGTTAATCCGGTTGTCTGCCGATAATGTCATTGATTTCTTCCATAATATTCAACGCAATTTCCGAGGCTTGTTCCGGAGTAGGTGCTTCTGAATAAATGCGGATGATCGGCTCGGTGTTGGATTTACGAAGATGCACCCATCCGTGCTCAAAATCGATCTTCAGTCCGTCGATGGTGCTATGAGGCACCTGGTCATACCGTTGTTCCATCGTTTTCAGCAATCCATCGATGTCTAACGCTGGCGTCAGTGTGATTTTATTCTTGGACATGAAGTACGAAGGATAGCCCGTGCGCAATTCCGAAATGCGTTTACCGCTTCCGGCTAAATGCGTGAGGAAAAGCGCAATCCCGACCAATGCATCCCTTCCGTAATGACTGTCTGGATAAATCACGCCGCCGTTACCTTCTCCACCGATTACCGCATTCACCTCCTTCATTTTGGTCACCACATTCACCTCGCCTACTGCGGCGGCGTGGTATTGGGAACCACTGGCGACCGTCACATCGCGCAACGCTCTTGTAGATGAGAGATTGGAAACGGTGTTTCCCGGTGTATGGCGGAGTACGTAATCGCTAACCGCTACTAAGGTATATTCCTCTCCAAACATCTCGCCATTTTCCATAACGAAGCAAAGCCGGTCGACATCGGGATCCACGGCAATTCCCAGGTCTGCCTGTTGCGCGATAACTAATGCGGATAAATCGGTTAGGTTTTCTGCGAGTGGTTCCGGATTGTGCGGAAAATGGCCATCCGGTTCACAATGAATCTTATAAATCGTCTGAACACCTAGGGCTTCCAGCAGCGCCGGCACAAAAATACCACCCGTTGAATTGACAGCATCCAAGGCAATTTTAAAATTGGCTTTCCGTATGGCTTCGGTATCCACCAATGGAAGTGCCAATATCTGGTCTATGTGCTTTTGCAGGTAGCTATCCGTAAAGGTTACCCTGCCCAATGCATCGACATCCGAAAAATCAAAATCCAGGTTTTCTGCAATGTCCAACACTTGCCTCCCTTCGGAATCGCTGATAAATTCCCCCTTATCGTTCAGCAGTTTCAATGCATTCCACTGCGCAGGGTTATGACTGGCTGTAAGGATAATGCCCCCTCCGGCTTGTTCGCCGGGCACCGCTATTTCTACCGTTGGCGTGGTGGATAACCCAAGGTCTACCACATCCATTCCGATGCTTTGTAACGTACCGACGACCAGGTTACGGACCATATCACCCGAAATACGGGCATCCCGTCCTAAGACCATCTTATTGATTCCGGTTTTGTTTTGGATGAAGCGTCCGAATGCTGCCGTAAATTTAACGATATCAACCGGTGTAAGCGCTTTTCCTGGCCTACCCCCTATGGTACCCCGAATACCTGAGATGGATTTAATTAACGTCATGTCGTTATTTTTGATTGCTAAATGGTCAACTACTTTTATATTGCTATCTTCGAAGCGGTAAAAATAGGAATATTGTTCTGGATAATTAAATTCACCCATTCGAATTGAAAATTCGGATTTATTCTTATTTTTGTTGCAACTTTGTTTAATTTACATGATCGATCAACTCGTTTCATTAGATCAGGAGGCATTTCTGGCGATTAACCAGGGATTAAGCAATGTCTTCTTCGATTGGCTGATGCCTGTTTTGCGTAATCCCTACACATGGGCGCCTTTATATCTTTTCATCATTGTTTTTTGCATCAGGAATTACCGGAATAAAGGGTTGCTTATCGTACTCTTTATATTGATCACCTTCGGTATTGCCGATGCGTTGTCGTCGTCGGTAATCAAAAAATCGGTCAAGCGTATCCGGCCGTGCAATGATATTGAGTTTAAAGAGGAAGTTGCTGTACGGGTTAGATGCGGCAGCGGTTATAGTTTTACGTCGTCGCATGCGGCTAACCATTTTGCGATTTCGACGGTGCTGATCATGATCTTTTACAGGCGCTGGAAGCATATCCTTTGGTTAGCGCTTATTTGGGCAGCACTTGTCAGCATTGCACAGGTATATGTAGGGGTTCACTATCCGTTAGACATTATCGCCGGAGCGTTATTGGGCTGCGCGATCGGTTACACAACCGGTTTGGTTTTCCGCGTGATTGTTCCTGATTTTGCACCTGTAAAAGGCGTATCATGAGTTCCACGGTAATTATTACAATCTTATTTGTTTCGGCGTTTGCAAGTGGAATTTCCGTATTTTTTGTGAAACGGGATAATGCGAACGCACTTAAACTTATACTTTCCTTCAGTGGATCTTATTTGTTTGCTATCACAGTATTGCATTTGATTCCGCACGTGTATCATACCCACGATACTACGGACGAGTCGATTGGTCTATTTGTATTACTTGGCTTCTTGTTTCAACTGATTCTGGAGCAGTTTTCGCACGGAATTGAACATGGACATATCCATCACATGCATCAATCAGGAACTACTATTTTTCCGTTTGGCATCATGTTTAGTTTATGTCTTCATGCCCTATTGGAAGGGATGCCCTTGGCTGCGCACCATCAAACCCAGCTCACATTCGGTATCGCACTTCACCATGTTCCGGCAGCCTTTGCGCTCGGCAGTTTGTTACTCCATACATCGCTATCGAAGCGTTACATTGTCCTGCTGTTGGCCGTATTTGCATTTATGACTCCCTTGGGTTATTTATTCAGCAGGGCCATCAGCAAAGGGGAGATTGGTCATATCGAGCAGTATTTCGATCGGATTATGGCTGTGGTTATTGGTATTTTTCTCCATATATCCACGACGATCTTATTTGAATCCGGTTCAGCCGATCATCATAAATTTAACAAGAAGAAAATGGTGGCTGTCGGATTAGGCATCGCGGTTTCATTGCTGAATTTTTTATTTGATGCACATACGCACTGAGAAATTATTCTCAGTGATCATCGGCCGCCAACGGCTGATACCCGCGGAGCTTGTCCAGCAATCCATTAAGAATACGGCATTCATCGTCGGTTATATTTTTTTGAAGTATATCCATCATCATCATACTTTCCTCAAGCGCTTCCAGCCTTTCCAGTCCTTTTTGCGTAATCATCACATCCACAGCCCGTCGATCTGTACTGCATTTACCTCTAGACACCAGTTCCTTGGCAACTAAACGATCAATAATACGCGAAACATCGGGCATTTTGTCCAGCATACGTTCCTTAACCAAACTGTTGGTAGCCGGCTTCGGATACTGCCCCCTCAATATGCGCAGCACATTGAATTGCTGCAACGTAATTTGCTCCAAATTGGCACGTTTTTCCAGAATACCGGTAATCCAATTACTGGTAAAGACGATATTTACGGTTGCCTTATGTTGTTCGTTGCGAAACTTACGTGTTTGTATTTCGTCTTCGATCCTCATCCGTATAGTTATTTAGTTTTCCTGTATTCGTCGAACTGCTTGTTAGTTGTTGTCACTCGAATCATCATTTCTCCGAAGACAAATTAAGTAACTATAAGCTAACAATTTAGTAGATTCGGCTCAAAAGTAAACATTTTTTACCAATGGAACAGGCATCACGGATTTATTGGTTCGCGATGTAATGTTTTCATCAATCTCAAAAATTCTGTTACCGCTTTTTTCTTTCCTTCGTCGTACCGATAGTCAATACTTTCCATCAGGTACTGGCGATAATCAAAATCAAGTCGTTTGGGCAACTGGTTGATGAGCACATCACGCTGGGTCAATCCATAAGCCAATGCACCATTAAATGATTCGATGAATGAAACCTCCAATGGTTTATTGGCAACCCAAGCGGCGAAAGCAAACGGAAGTCCCGTCAGTTTCTGCCAATACCACGACAAATCATAGGCATATGGATGCGCATATTGCTTTCCAAATGTCCGATCGCCGATTTCCACGTATGCATCGGCTTTTCCTTCCTTTACTACCTGCACCTCAAGGTTCCAATAATCCCGCAGTAAAATCTGCGCCAATCCATTTGATGTTCGGGATTGACCGTCCAACCGGAGCGACTCGATATCTTCAATCGGCTTTTCGCTGAAAATAAACACCGAATTAACCGCCCCCGAGGCACCTAAACAATAGTCTGAAACAACTTCCGCTTGGGGAATCTCCAGCAACGCTGCTACCGGCACAATACCTAAATCCGCCTCGTTGTGAATTAGCTTGTGTGCACAACTGCTTGGCACATCCAGGCTCAATTCGATCTGGCTGATGACGGGTGAATGCTGTAATCCGTAGATAAACGGTAGCGTATTGGTATAAGATACCGCGGATACACGAACTTTTTCCATGCTTATTAGTCTGTATATAACCCTTCCAGGTGTTGAATGTTGTATGCATCTTCAATAGAAAATGCGTGTCCATCGTATCGAACTCTGTACAAAGCCGTATTGGTATGCGGGAAATCGTCCATTAGTGCGATGTCGCGATCGATGAGTATGGATAAGAATACACGCATAGCCCGGCCATGCATGCAAATCAGAATTTTTTCCTCCTCTTTTTTGGAAAGGATGTAGTTGAGTGCATCCCGCTGCCGTATGGCCAATTGATTAGGGGTTTCTCCTCCTTCTACACATATGTCCAGTTCGCCATTGCGCCATCGGGTTATCAGATTGGAGAAACCTTCCATCACTTCAGGAGTTTGCTCCTTGCCTTCGTAAATCCCCCACCCGATCTCGTCAAGTCCCTGCAGTTGTTCCATCGGCAAGCCGGCCTGAAGAAATGGGGCTACCGTTTGGTGAGTCCGCAGCAACGTAGATGTATAGATTTTATCGAACTGTTCGTCTTTATAATGGGCATAAAAGGCCCCGGCCTGCATCGTGCCCATTTCATTCAAAGGAGCATCCACCCCGCGCCCCTGCACGATTCCTTTGAGGTTCAGATCCGTTTGGCCATGGCGAATGATATAGAGTAATTTTTTCAAGAACGTATGCTGCTATTTGTCGTTTAGTACGGGTAACTGGTAATATTTCGGTTGTTTATCGGCATGTTCATCCGCAAAGGTTACATCCTTATAGTCCGTAATGACCCGATAAAGGGTGTCCCGTTCTATGGGATGTCTGCCGGTGTTACGGATTAATTCAACCAACTCCCTTGTCGTCATTGCCGGATGCTGTTCCTCGGCTCCAGCCATGGAATAAATTTTCGTCGTGTCGTCAAGTGTTCCATCGATGTCGTTCACTCCGAATCCAAGCGCCAGTTGAGCAGTTTGGCGGGAAATCATTGCCCAATAGGCTTTTATGTGCGGAAAGTTATCAAGGTAAATGCGACTGATGGCATAGTTTCGCAAATCTTCCACCACGGTTGATTCAGCCACGTACGACATCTGGTTATCCTTATTCCTGAATTTAAGCGGAATAAAGGTCTGGAAACCTCCCGTTTTATCCTGTAATTGCCGTAATCGTTCCATGTGATCCACGCGGTGCCAATACTGTTCGATATGGCCGTACAACATGGTCGCATTGGAGTGCATCCCCAGTTTATGCCATTCTTCGTGGATTTGCAACCATTGCTCCGCGTTGCACTTGTCTTTCGCGATCTGTTCGCGGATTTCCGGGTGAAAAATCTCTGCTCCCCCTCCTGGCATGGACTCCAAGCCAGCGTCTTTCATCATGGCCATGCCGGTGGCATAATCCACTTTAGCCTTCTTAAAAATATAATGGTACTCGACAGGTGTAAGTGCTTTGACATGAAGGCTTGGACGATGACGTTTGATGGCGCTGAATAAATCCATGTAAAATGCCATGTTGTATTGCGGCAGCACCCCTCCTACGATATGCACCTCTGTTACCGGCTCATTGTCATACGATTTCACTTGACTGAGCATTTCGTCCATTGTCGCTTCCCACCCATCTTCGCGCTGTTTAATCAGCCGTGAATACGAACAAAACTTGCAATCGTATACACACAGATTGGTTGGCTCGATGTGAAAATTCCGGTTAAAGTACGTCTTGTCACCATGGAGCCTTTCCCGTATAAAATTTGCCAATACGCCGAGATAGCCCAGTTCACCGCGTTCATACAGCGCCACTCCTTCCGCTTCGGAGATCCGCTGTCCGTGGTAAACCTTCGTAGCGATGGTTTTCAGTTCCTCGTCCAGATTCTTGTTTTCAAGAAGGAAAGTGAGTTTTTTTTCGGCATCCATATCCTGAACTCTTAGTGAGCAAATTTAGCTAAACTTGCCCTCAATTGCAATTATAGGTAGTTTTTATCATACGCTTCATTCGCCAAACTGCTGCATATCAATCAATTTTTTGTATAGACCATCGCGGGCCAGCAACTGTTGATGAGTACCTTGTTCTACGATCACCCCAGCATCAAGTACGATGATCTGGTCCGCATTTTGGATGGTGCTAAGGCGATGGGCGATAACAAGGGTTGTCCGGTTTTGCATCAGTTTGGCTAACGCCTCCTGTACTAGCTTTTCAGACTCGGTATCCAATGCGGACGTTGCCTCATCTAACAACAAAATGGGAGGATTTTTCAGGACAGCCCGCGCTATGCAAATCCGTTGGCGCTGCCCTCCTGATAATTTAATTCCACGATCACCAATATAGGTTTGATAGCCAGCCTCTGTTTCAAGAATAAATTGGTGCGCGTTTGCAATTTTTGCCGCTGTTATGACGTCTTCTTCGGTTACATCTTTCGTTGCAAAAGCAATGTTGTTATAGATCGTATCATTGAATAAAAAGGAATCTTGATTGACCAAACCAATCAACTCTCTCAAATCAGTTGTTTTTAGTTGCTTTACATTGATATGATCAACCAGGACTTCGCCTTCCTGGGCTTCAATAAATCGGGGTATCAAATCCATCAATGTAGACTTACCACCGCCCGACGGCCCTACCAGTGCGACCGTTTTGCCTTTAGGAATATGGAAGTTGACGTGTTTGAGCACCTGCCTATCGCCGTATGCAAAGCTGACATTGGCAAGTGAAACACCCTGGTTGAACTCGGTAAGTGATTGTGCATCGGGTGCATCGGGCATCTCATTTCTCTGATCGATGAGATCCAGTACCCGTTCGCCGGCGGCTATTCCTGAATGGATATTGGCGAACGAATCGGTCAGCGCCTTCGCCGGACGCATGACTTGCGAGAACAGCGCAATATAGGTAATAAAGGCTGCTGCAGATAATTCGCCAGAACCGCTTAACACTAAATTGCCTCCATAAAGTAACACAACGGCTACCATCGCCACCCCCAGCAACTCGGATACGGGCGATCCCAACTGTTGCCGACGCACCATCCGTCGACTGATCTTTGCCAGCAAAACGTTTTCATCGTTGAATTTTTTCTTGATGAAGTCAGTTGCGTTGAAGGCTTTGATGATCTTCACTCCTGACAGTGCCTCATCCAGGTAGCTGATCATATTGCCATAAACTTGTTGTGCCCGAATAGCCTGTGCCTTGAGGCGCTTTACGATCCGAGAAATTACGAATGCGGAGACTGGAATCACCGCTACGGCAAACAGGGTCAATTCAGTGGAAATTAGGAACAGTGCAATGATGTAAAAAATCAGCGTAAGCGGCTCCTTAAACACGACTTGCAACGTCCCCGTAACCGAGAATTGTACGACTTGTACATCGGACGCAATCTTTGAGATGATATCACCTTTACGCTGATTATTGAAATAGCCAACATGTAAATCCATCACGTTATCGAACACCGCCTTACGCAGATTCAATAAGGTGTGAATACGGAGGTTTTCCATAATACGCTGTGATAGATAACGGAAAAGATTACTGAGGAACACAGATATGACGATAATAATACACACTCTTTTCAATGCTTCGTACGGACCATAAATTAGCCCCGCTTGTGTAGCGTAGTAATTGAAGCTATCTTTCATGTCATACCAGTGCGCTGGCTTTGCTACTTCGGTCAATCCCTCTCCGGTATTAAACAATGTTTGCAATAGCGGCATAACCAATGCGAGGTTTAAAACACTGAATACAACACTCAATAACGTAGTAAAAACGTAGGGAATGGCAAATTTTTCGATAGGTTTGGCGTACGAAAGTAATCTAAAGTATGTCTTCATCAAGCACTAAGCAAGCGGCAAAGTTACCAAAAAAAGAAAGGCCACCCGAAAAATACGAAGCTAAATATTGCTCGGTTTTACTTAATTTAGTCGCCTAAACGTAAAAAAATGCAAATACAGGTTGCCAAACGGTTACAGCATACCGAAGAATATTATTTTTCAAGAAAACTACGTGAAATTGAAGCACTGAATCAGTCGGGCGAAAAAGTTATCAATTTAGGCATTGGAAGCCCTGATTTGCCCCCCCATCCTTCCGTGGTAGAAACACTGCACGAATATGCACTGCTTCCCCATACTCACGCTTATCAAAACTATCAGGGGATTTTGCCGCTTCGAGAAGCAATTGCCAACTGGTACGCTCGGTATTATGAGGTGTCTTTAGATCCGAACAAAAATGTACTGCCACTTATTGGCTCAAAAGAAGGAATTGTACACATCTGTATGACTTATCTAGCTGACGGAGACGAAGCACTTTTTCCGAATCCGGGATATCCGGCCTATTCAGCAGCCATACGCCTAAGCGGGGCTACTGGTATTCCATATACCTTGACCCCTGAGAACAATTGGCTACCCAATTTGGATGCGTTGGCAAAAACAGATCTGAGTCGTGTAAAAATCATGTGGCTCAACTATCCGCATATGCCTACAGGAACTGTAGCTACCGGAACTTTTTTCGGGGAAGCTGTTGCTTTCGCCAAACAACACAATATCTTGCTTTGCCATGACAATCCGTATAGCTTTATACTTAACGACCATCCGCAAAGCATCATGGCGCTTGAAGGGGCCTTTGATGTAGCAATCGAACTTAATTCGCTGAGCAAGTCCGCTAATATGGCAGGATGGCGTATCGGGATGCTCGTTGGCGCAGAAGCACGTATTAAGGAGATTATCCGTTTTAAAAGCAACATGGATTCCGGCATGTTTCTTCCCGCTCAAATGGCAGCGGCTAAGGCGCTGTCGTTAGGCCCCGAATGGTACAGCGAACTGAACCGCACGTATCGAAATCGAAGGGAAAAAGTATACCAGTTATTGGATACGTTGGGGTGCAGCTATGACAAAGGACAGGTCGGTCTGTTTGTATGGGCCAAAATACCGAAATCGTATGCAGACGGATATGCACTGAGTGACGAAGTGCTTCATCGATCAAGGGTGTTTATCACTCCTGGTGGTATCTTTGGGGACGCTGGCATGTCGTATATCCGCGTAAGCCTTTGTGCGGCGGAGTCCACCTTGGACCAAGCTTACAAACGTGTTGTCCTCGCCGCTGCGGCTGACAACGATTCATCCATTTCATAATATAAGTGACAATGAACATAGCCATTGTTGGCGTCGGACTCATTGGAGGGTCTGTCGCCATCACTCTGAAAGAAAAAAAAGCCGTTTCTAAGATTATTGGCGTCGACAAAAGCGACACCAACTTAAAAAAAGCACTCCAATTGGGACTCATTGATGAGGAGACTACGCTTGAGGAAGCAATCAATCGGAGTGACGTTATTTTTCTCACGATACCGGTAGATGCCATCCTTCAGTTATTGCCTTCTATTCTGGACCGCATCACACACCAAGTGGTTGTCGATATGGGATCAACCAAAGAGGGAATCTTACAAGCCGTTGCTAACCATCCCAACCGCGGACGATTAGTGGCTGCCCACCCGATGGCCGGCACCGAATATTCCGGTCCGGAAGCAGCCATTCCCGAATTATTTAAGGGTAAGATGATGGTTTATGTCGACGTTATGCATAGTGATGAAGATGCCTTTGATACGGTGGATGCCATTACTGAACAATTGGAGATGCGTACCGCATTTATGGAGGCACATGAACACGATGTACATACCGCTTACGTATCTCATATTTCACATATTACGTCATTTGCATTGGCACTTACCGTATTGGAAAAGGAAAAGTCTCAGGGCCGAATTTTTGAATTAGCAGGTTCTGGATTCGAATCCACGGTTAGGCTCGCCAAAAGTTCGCCGGATATGTGGACCCCTATTTTCAAACAGAATCGAGATAACGTACTTGAAGTCCTGCAGGAACACATCAAACAATTACAGAATATCCAACAAGCACTCAGCGAGGAAGACTATGAAGCCTTCCACAAATTGATTAAGAAATCGAACAAAATCCGCAGAATTCTCAAATAAGACGGATGTATTTTACAAAGAGAAGTCGCCTCAACTGGCTTGAGACGACTTCTTCATTTTCAGGTTAAACGGGAATATCAATATTCCAATATCGTTACCTCGGTTCTTCGATTGGCTTGGTGCTCGGCCGCCGAACACTCAACTCCATCCGCACACCGGTTTACCAACCGCGTTTCCCCATATCCTTTGGCCACCATCCGAGCGCGTTCTATTCCCCGGCTTACCAAATAATCTACTGCCGATTGTGCCCGCCGTTGCGACAATATTTCATTGTAGGCATGACTGCCACGACTGTCGGTGTGACTGGAAAGCTCAATCTTCAAGGTTGGGTTATCGCGCAGTGTACGGACCAGTTCGTCCAATATCACTGCCGCGTCGCGACGGATGTTGTATTTATCAAAATCATAATAAATATTTTCCAGTTCAAATGTCTGTCCTACTTGGAATATTGGTTCTAACAAGAGCGCGACTTCCAATGTGTCGGATTGCGTAATTCCCTGTGTGCTCACTTTCGAGGAATCCGCATGATATCCTTCCTTCTGTCCCAGCACCGTGTAATCCCTGTCACGGTCAAGAACAAATTCAAATGTTCCGTTACCGCTGCTCCGCTGTTTGGCTACGATCGCTCGCGCACCATCGTACAGTGTTACTGTTGTGGCAGGCAACCGATTACCAGTGGCTTTATCTGATGTGGTACCTTTTAGAATAATGATAATCTTTGGTTTGGAGAACGAAAATGAATAGATATCATCGCCTCCCTTACCACCTTTTCTATCGGAAGCGAGGAATCCACGGAAACCGGCTTCATCTTCCTCGTAAACCAGATAGGCGAAATCGTCGGAGGCGCTATTGACCGGATACTTTAGATTTTCAGGGCTACTCCATTGGCTTTTACTGCCCATCGACCGAAAAACATCAAGACCGCCCATACCCGGGAAACCATCACTTGAGTAATAGAGTGTTCCATCTGGCCCTATACTGGGAAACAGCTCGTCACCCGCACTATTGATTATTGTTCCCGCATTGACGGGATCACCCCACGTCCCGTTAGCCTGCCGTTCGCTATACCAGATATCTGTGCCACCATGGCCTCCGGGCATATCACTTGAAAAATACAATATGCTTGCATCGGTTGAAAGAGCAGCGTGACCTACCGAATAGTTCTTTACGTTGTTATACGCAAACGGTTCGGAAACCCATGTTCCATTTTCCAGTTGATAGCGATACAACTCCAATAGCTGAGTACGGTATCTATGTCCCGCTACTTTCTGTTGTTCACCTTCTTTGCCGGTATACGTCCGTGTTACATACAATGTTTTACCGTCTTGTTCGGCAACAACCGGTCCGATGTGGTATTTTCCGTTATTGAGGTCTGAATCAGCAAACGAAGGACGTCCGAGATTGCCTTCCGATGAAAGCGGTGCCGTATACACCCGTAAAAATGCGTTGCCCGTCCAGCCGTAGGTTTTTCCAACGGCTTCATCCATGGGTTCCCCGGTATAATACACTTGATTTCCCACGGGAAAAACAGAAAACTCAGCATTTACGGTGTTCACCAACGCTTCATTCTGTAACCGATGCAATGTAGGCGATGACATCCAGCGCAATGCCGAATCACATCCTGCTAGCTGCACCGCAACAAATGGAGCGTTACCCGTTTGACTTGCGTACTTCTCCAGTTGTTTTTTTGCCTCTGCGTACTTTCCGTTCATTTTGAGAATCTCTCCATACCGGAGTAGATTTTCGGGTGAGCCATCGGCGTGTTGTACAACGCGGGCGTACCAATTTTCGGCCGATTCGTAATCATTCATTTTCGAATAACTATCTGCCAACCGTTCAAGGTCGTGTAAACGAGGTTTGCGAATATCGACAAGTTTGGTATACAGTTTCACCGCATTTGCGTATTCATAGCGACTATATAATTCGTCCGCTCGATCCCGCAGGCTGGGTTGCTCCTGAGCAACAACGATGCCAGCGAACAGCATCAGCATACCGATTATCATCCCTGAGTATCTCTTGTTCATATCTTTATGGATTAAAAGAAAATGTCCCATCAATTGCTTTAGAAAAATCGTGGACTTAGTACCCGCTGTGCTTTCGGACCGAAAGTGATTCCCAGCGTGATTTCATGCGATCCGTTCTGGACGTTCGAAAGACGGCTAACAATATGATCGTATGAATACCCAATGCGTAGTACGTCTGTCACATAAATCTGAGTGATCGCGGAAAACGAGTTACGACCATTGAGGCTATTTCCACTCACACGGTTATATTCGCGTTCGAAAACTGTCACGCCGGTTCGCCATCCAGCCCCCAGCCAAAAACGGTCACCGAAAATAAACATTGCATTGAGGTCTAAGCTTGTTGGCCCATTGAAATCCTCTTTCACCAACAAGCTCGGCCTTAGCTTGAGTCCCTTAGAAAGATCAAACAGTGCTCCACCGATGAAATACAGGTGCCGCTTGCGACGTATATTGTCCGTGGTTGTATTGTCCCACCGGAAAATATTATTGCTTTGGTCGCCCGAAAGCAGGTCCATTACGGAAACACCCGCATACCATTTCGGATTATAATAATACACTCCGAAACGGACATCCGGAACCCAGTTGCTTATTTTACCTGCTGGCAGTACCTGATCTCCTCCCTCGACGGGATCAAGCAGTGAACCATCGAGGCTGTATTGCGTCACACCAGCAGCGACACCAAAACTCAACCGCTGGGTATCCTCTTCATTTAATCGCAAGCGAAAGGCATAATTTGCATAGGCCGAAGTCGCAGATTGCGGTCCCAGTCTGTCTGCCGTGATCTGCATCCCGACACCATGTCGTTTGTTTATCGGATCGGCAACTCCGTCTATCGATAGCAGCCCCGTTTGGGGGGCGCCTTCAAGCCCCACCCATTGGCTCCGCAGTCCTAATTGACCAAACCACTCTTCCTTGTATCCCGTGTACGCGGGATTGACACTCATCGAATTGAATATGTATTGCGTAAATTGGATGTTTTGCTGGGCATGCGCCTTCCACGCTGCACTGATACCAATTGCGAACACTACCGATTTTATAATGTGCTTCATAGCTTTGTTTTTAGAATCGAATCCTTATTTATGCAAATCGATGTTATTGCCGTTTGATTAATACCCATCCTGCGTGCCGTTCCCGGGTTCCACCGTCGTGGGTGATGATCACGTAATAATAAGTACCTTCATTCAGCCCTTGGCCATCCCAGTCATTCCGGTAATCGCGATTGCGGTACACCTCATTGCCCCAACGGTTCACCACCGTGATTTCTACCCGATCAAAGCCTTCAATTCCTACAATTTCAAAGACATCGTTACGTCCATCACCATTGGGTGTAAACACATTCGGAATCTTAAATTGGCGGGCATTTACTTCAACGGTGATCGTTGCCACATTTGACACCAAACCATTTTCATCGCTTACCTCATACGTTAATGTGCTAGTGCCCGTAAAACTTTCCGCAGGCTCGAACGTGACCGCTCCTTGGGCATTTACGGAATACCGTCCTTCTCCCGCGATGGTAACCGTACTTACCCGGTTGCCGGCTTCATCAATCAATTTGACCGTAGACGGAACGATTGGACTACTGCCCGCTTGATCGTTGCTTAGTACCGGAATGGTTACAGCTTGTCCATAGGGTGTAGAGGCATGATCATCTACCGCGGTCGGTGCGATTTCAGCGGCCACACCCTCAACGATGATTGCGATCGCCGCTTCGTTTGACTCCTGTCCGTTTTCATCCTCGACGACATAATTTACCGAGCTATTTCCGACGTAATCCGCATCCGGTGTGAAGGTTACTTTTCCGTCCGTGTCTACCGTATACGTGCCTTCTCCTGCCAGCGTCACCGTGGTTACCTGATCACCAGTTATTGGATCAATCAGGCGGACAGACCCCGGAACCAATGGACTACTACCCTCGGTATCGTTTGTTAATACCGCGATCGTTATCGGCTCACCTTGATTGGTATTGCCTTGGTCATCATTGGCTGTCGGGCCAGTAATCACAGGAACTTCGGGGGATTCCGGATGCTCTATTTCTGGATTTTCCGGGTCGCCCCCCGTTACTACAGCTACGTTCCTTATTGCGTCCACACCCTCGAGTTCTTCGACTACCTGTACGTTGAAAGTCACCGCTACTTCTTTTCCAAATGGGACATCGATTGTCCAGCTCAGTGTACCGCTAGCAAATTCGCCGCCATGGGTTGCACTGCCTGCTACATAGGTCGTATGAGCAGGAATTTCATCTTCAATGGTGATTCCTTTGTAGTCTTCAGCGCCTGTATTTTTTACGCTGATGCGATAAGTCAGTTCCTCGCCCGCTTGTGCGTTGCCGTCTCCTGTTGCGTCTGACACGGTTTTAACGGATTCAAATTGCTTTCCGGAATTTGTCGGTGTTTCGGTTTCCGGTTCTTCTGGGGTTTCCGGATCTTCGCCCGTTACCTTCGCCACGTTGCGGATACTTTCCATGCCGGTCAGGTCATCGCCCACCACTACGGTGAAGCTGACTTTACGTGATTCGCCGAAGGGAACGTCAATTGTCCAGGTCAATGTGTTGCCTGTAACCGTGGCACCCTCGCTTGCACTGCCTTCCTTATAGGTGGTTCCCGTTGGAACATCATCTTCCACCGTGATGCCCGCGTAGTCCACATCACCCGTGTTGGTAACCGTAATCATGTAGGTCAGCTCCTCGCCTGCCTTCACGGATTGCTTGTCCGCCGCCTTGTCCGCCGCGAATGATTTCGCAGGGTCCGTCGGTGTTTCGGTTTCCGGTTCTTCCGGGGTCTCCGGATCTTCGCCCGTTACCTTTGCTACGTTGCGGATACTGGCAATATCCGTCAGGTTATCGCCCACCACAACCGTGAAGCTCACCTCCCGGCTTTCGCCGAAGGGGGCATCAATTGTCCAGGTCAATGTGTTACCGGTAACTGTGGCACCCTCGCTCGCACTGCCTTCCTTGTAGGTTGTTCCCGTCGGAACATCATCTTCCACCGTGATACCCGCATAATCCACGTCGCCCGTGTTGGTAACCGTAATCGTGTAGGTCAGCTCCTCGCCTGCTTTCACGGATTCCTTGTTGGCCGCCTTGGTAGCTGTGAATGACTTCGCCGGGTCTGTATCGATACGTACAGAAGGTCGCTGCGGATCAGTTAATTCGGCACTTGTAACGGTGGCTACATTCTCAATTTGATCGATACCTGTCAAGTTATCCGTAACTACTACAACGAAGTCAACAGCTACCTGCGAATGGGCTGGAACTTTTATGTCCTTCCAAGTAATCAAGCTAACACCATCGTAATTACCTTCGCTGCTGAAGAACACGGTATGCTGCGGAATTTCATCGGTTATTGTCGCCACGATATCCCGATCGTAGGCATTACTAATCTGAATGCTATAGGTTAATTGTTCGCCCGCCTGCGCCAATCCGTCGTTGTTTTTATCTACAACGGTTTTTTGACTGGTCAAATCGCAGTCGTCCGCAATCAAAACGGAAACAGGTTCCGTATACCCCTCACATTCCAATCCATTTAGCGTAGAAACGGCTACCCGCCTGAAAAATGTATTTTGGTCTACAGCCGCGGGTGCATATGAGGCGTCTGTAGCTCCGTCAATAACCTCCCAGGCTGTCTCATCTATGCTGCTTTCCCAACGGTAGCCTACGATACCAGCCCCGCTTGCATCCACAGTAGACGCAAGGATCGCGGGAACGGCACCTAGGCAAGTGGTTTGATTACCGCCTATGGTACCGGCATTCACATCATTGATTTTCACAGTTACAGCAAGGCGTTCCACACTCTCACAACCGTCAATGGTTTGTGTGGCATAATATAATTCGCCGTCAAGCAGCGCTTCAGTGAGAGCCAGCACAGTGCCGGAAGCATCGTACCACCGGATATCCGCTCCATTAGCCATCAAATCGGCGACCGTAGGAGCTTCCATCGCACAAAAGGTCTGAACTTGTTCGGAAGCAGTCGGTGGAGGTGCGACGGTTACTGTTACCTCGACCGGATCCGAAAACCCTTGTCCCACACAATTATCTTTAATGGCTTGTACGCGGTACCGGGTTGTCTCTTGCAATGGCCCGGTATTCAATGTGAAACTCGACTCGTTTTCAATGGTCACCCATTCTCCGTGGGTAGAAATATTCTCATATTGCCAGAGATATTCATAATCTCCTGCATCCGTTCCGTTTATGATAGACGCTTCGAGCGCAGATGCATCGCCCGCGCATACCGTAAGTGGTACAGCTGCAATGACTGGAAGATGATCGTGTACACGCAATAAAATTGCATTGGACACCGTCCGGCAATTTTTGTTCGTAAGCGTCAAAGGATCGCCTGCTGCAATCACGCGATACTCATAATTATCGTCCGCTAAAGCAGCAGGAAAGGTAAAGGTCTGTTGGTTGTCAGCGATCGGTCCCACGGCATTTCCGACATTCTCAAAATCATTGCCCTCCAGATCGTTTCCCTCGGCATTGATTTTACGACGTTGCAATTGATAATAATAACGATTATAAGCACCCTGACTTACTTCAACATCATACGCCACCTCATATCCGACACAAACCGCTTCAGAATAATTGCTTACAAGGGTAATCGGTGGCCCCATTGGCCTGAAAGTAATATCATCCATTGCCAAATCATTCCCACGATATTCCTCAACGGCATTCCTGATTTGCAATCGAACCGTGCTGACATTTGCCGGCATATCAAAGTCCATTTTCAATTCATACCAAGTGTTCTTTTTTAATATATCGGAATCATCCGTGGTATGCGTTGCGATCGGAGAAACCGCACCTCCACTTTGCTCATAGGCATCGTTATCGAAAATATCCAGGGTGATTTTGGGCTTTGGTAAATTATTTTCCCTATTGATATCCTTGATCCATACCGAAAATTGGAACTTAGTACCGGCGCACAGGTTTTCAACGACACGATCAAAATACAAGGTTGTCGACGAGTGAGCATCTACTAAGAGCATATACCCTTTGCCGGTGTTCGTCGTGTGATCATAGCCGGTATAAAAGTAAGAATTTTTATATCCAGAAGAATTGGTCGCAATCGAATACGAACCCTTTCTAGCGTTATAATCGATGAATCGTGGCCCCCAGTTCGGATCCCCCCAAGTACCGTATTCAGGTGGCACGTGAGCTGGTGTATAGAACAGCAAGGATTGGATGTAATCGATACTTTCATTTTTAAAAGTAACTGTATTTTCACCGTTATAGCCGTTAAATGAATAGGTCGTTCCATTCCCCCCCGATCCGGTTGTTGCTGTGCCAAAATCTTCAAAAAAAAGGGGGTCACCCAAGCTCGGTGTTTGGGAAAAACTCTGGGTAGCTCCAAGAAGCAATCCCAACAGTATAAATATACCCAAAAGTTTGCTATTACTAATACGTAAAATATCTCTCATATCGATTTACAATTATCCAATACTCATAAATTACCCTGACAGCCAATACTTTATGGCTGATCATTTTCCGAAACTCTAAGTCTATCTCGTTAAGAATAATCAATAGATGCCTGCGTGTCTCCAGGTAGCAATGCTGCTTTCTTTCGACGCACAAAGAGAAATATTTACCGGACGATAGGCAACCAAGTGTATATGAACGACAGGAAAATGTATGTGAACAGAAGTTTTCGTAGAAGAAAAACTACAACAGGATGCTATCGATAGATCTTCCAAATCGCAATGAGGTCAGAAAGTGTCTTAACACCTGCTTTCTCAAAGATTCGTTTTTTATAGGTACTGATGGTCGTTTCTTTGAGATTCATCTTCCTGCCTATTTCAGTCAAGGACACTCCTCGGACGAGTCGTTCGACAATTTGGGTCTCACGCTTTGACAATATGTCCAACGGGTTATCTCTGCCCAGCTCTGCTTCTGTGGCAAATAATGGAATATCCCGTTGATTTTCAAAAAAGATACCACCGCTAAGTGCTGTCTTTATCGCTAAAATGATGCTCCCGATATCGGCCTTTTTAGCCAAAAAACCATTTGTACCAAACGCTAGGTATTTCGGACCGTATACAGCTTCGTCCAATTCGGAAAAAATAAGTATGCGGGTTGCTGGACTAATAGATTTGATATGCTTGACTGTGCCTAATACATGCACGCTATCTCCAATTTCTGCGTCTAAGACAACCAAGTCGTACGGCTTTTTGGGTAGATCATTGAGCGCCGTCTGAAAACTCTGGGCTTCGCTGATGGCCGACAGGGGAAAATGCTGCTGCACCAACCATTTCATAGCAATGCCGACGATTTCATGGCAATACGTCAAAAAAATATTCTGTTTCATGTATGCTAATTCCACCCCGTTATCAATCTGCTTCTGGTTCAAAATCTGCTTTTGGTTCAAAATTACGCGGTTAAACAGGGATCGAAAAACGATTGCATGCAAACAACAAAAAAATGTATATGAACGACATAAACAAAAAAAACCGCGCCTTTGGGAAGCGCGGTAAAAACAAAATGTTTTTTATCAACCTAAACCTAACTCTTTAACGCATTCACGTTCGATTTGTTGTATAGGGTTTACCTTATTTTTTTACGAGGTATCAACGAATACATCGCTGTCAATAATCGATATCCAATAGGCTACCCAAGGGCAATACTACGCCATTTTTAATCTGCAATGCATCTTCTGTAAGGGTCCAAACGGTTGTTTCTACACATTTGGGTCCATCCAGCGTCTGGAATGTGATGGTTGCTTTTGATTTAAATTCATTTCCCAAGCGCAGTGCGCCTCTCAATTTATCTAGCAATTCCATTGAATGATCCTCCGATGCCCGTGTCAATTTATACTTCGGGATATCTTCCTTGGGTATTAATTCTGCACCTATCATATTGATTGTTGATTTCGATCAACAATACTACTAAAATACTTGCTGAATTACAATCAAGGACGTGAAAAATTGCAGTTACATGATATCTGCTTTAGCACTCTTTTTTTTAAGTTGCCCAAGCCTTATCTCCCTTTTTATAAGGATAATCACCATCGTATTTGCCTGGAACCTGCACATAACGCAACGCTTTGGTGGCACCTAATTCTGATGTAAAAAACCCAAGCAATGTCAACTGTTTAAACAAGTTAAAATAATGATTGGGATCTTTTTCGTCCTTACTTTTCTGATATTCCTTTGCTTCCTTATCAATGGAATTCAACAGTTCAGTACGTTCGGTTTTATTCAATTCCTGAAACTTCTTACTAAATTTCTCATTAGCAGCTTCTTCTATTTTATTAAGGCCATTGATAAAGGTATCTTGTTCCTTTTTGGTGTAGCAATCTCTTACCATAACGGGAATAAACGCCCCTACGCCTGCCTCTTTTGCTCCCGGGCTGCTTGTAGGGGGTAGTATGGTGTCAGCTACATCACCAAGAAAATCCACGGTTTCTGGATCAAATAGACTCTCTACATTTTTGGTGGCGGTGCGGGTGCATCCTTCCAAAAATAAATTGGCACCGACAACGGCTCCTCCCATGATCCATGCCACCCTTGCCAAAGCTTCTCTTCTATTCATGCTTGTTTATTTTTAATGTCTAATTTTATCATGCGTTATATCGTACGCATCACAGGTTTCCCTTTTTCAATTCTTGTGTTGCAAAATTCACTGCCCGGGCGGTTAGCGCCATATAAGTAAGCGACGGATTAACGCACGCTGCAGATGTCATGCAAGCACCGTCTGTCACAAAGACATTCGGCGCATCCCACACTTGATTATTGACATTCAGTACCGAAGTTTTGGGGTCTCTTCCCATCCGTGCCGTACCCATTTCGTGAATACCCTGACCAAAACCATATCCGTTATCATAGGTAGCAACATCCTTTACACCAGCCACTTCCAGCATCTCAGCGCAATCGTCCATCATATCTTTACGCATTTTATGCTCATTTTCCTTGATCTCCATATCCATTGCAAGCACAGGCAACCCCCATTTGTCTTTCACTTCTTTATCTAGGAAGATACGATTTTCGTGATATGGCAGGGTTTCTCCAAAGGCTGTAAAGCCTACCGACCAGTCCCCTGGTTCGCACATCGCGTCTTTCCATTCACCCCCGATGCTCATCTCTGCGACCTCTCCGCTCCAACGGCCCCTACTGGCAGATCCTTGATAACCGAATCCGCGGACGTAATCGCGTTTGTCATCACCAACGTTACGGAATCTGGGAATGTAAAGTCCATTGGCTCTTCGGCCATAATAGTATTTGTCTTCGTATCCTTCAACCCGCCCTCTCGCGCCACAGCGGAAATGATGGTCCATGGCATTGTGTCCCAGTTCGCCACTGCTGCTACCTAATCCGCCTTCCCACACGTCGGTGGCCGAATTCATTAAAACCCACGTTGAATTAAAAGCAGAAGCACAAACGAATACGATTTTTGCGAAATACTCGTACGTTTGATTGGTTTCCGCATCCAGTATTTCTACTCCTTTGGCTTTCTTGGTGTCCTTATCATATAGGATACGTGTAACGATCGAAAATGGGCGAAGCGTGAGGTTGCCTGTTGCCACAGCTGCCGGCAACGTAGACGATTGTGTGCTGAAATATGCGCCAAAATTACACCCCAACCAGCATTGGTTCTGGTATTGGCAATTAACCCGTCCCTCGTGAGGCGCAGTGAGGTTAGCTACGCGCCCCATAATAAAATGGCGTTTTCCTTTGTAATGCTCTTTGATCCTGGCTGCGAGATCCTTTTCAACCACATTCATCTGCATGGGCGGAAGAAAATCGCCGTCGGGGAGCACATCCAACCCGTCACGATTACCACTAATACCGGCCCACTTTTCCGCATAGCTGTACCATGGGGCAATGTCTTTATACCGGATAGGCCAGTCGGTGCCATGTCCGTCTTTCAGATTAGCTTCGAAATCCAAATCGCTAAACCGGTAGCTTTGCCGACCCCACATCAGCGAACGACCGCCGACGTGATATCCGCGATACCAATCGAAACGCTTTACTTCTACGTAAGGGCTTTCTTTTTCATTGACCCAAAAATCTAGATTTTTCTCATTAAGCGGATAATCTCTGCTCAAAACCGGATAATCTTCGATCATCTGCTGCGTGCGCCCACCACGGTGTGGAAACTCCCAAGGATGTTTCGTTGCCGCCGGGTAATCTTTTACGTGTTCCACATTTCGCCCACGTTCCAACATAATGGTCTTTAATCCCTTCTGCGTTAATTCTTTCGCAGCCCAACCGCCACTAATTCCTGATCCGATAACAATCGCATCATATACATTATCTGCCATAGTTTGTTATAGTTTTGTTTAGTTACTTTATTTGTTTCCTTTAGCTTATTAAAGGTACTATTAATGACGTTATTGTTCAATTTTTATTGTTACTTTGCGGAATTAAGCTTGTTGAATAACTTTCCCGTTTTGCTGGCTATCTCTAAAGAGAAGCAAGAACAAAATGGTCACCAACAATGCAATTCCTGCCGGAATTAGCCAAATCGTCTTCCAGTCATGGCCGCCAGCAATCGTATAGGCATCCACAATTGGACCGGACACAAAAGCTCCGATCATCATACCCACTCCATACGTGGCTAACGTAACCAACCCCTGTGCTGCAGATTTAAACTTCTCACCCGCCAGGTTATCGGTATAAATTTGACCGGTAACAAAGAAAAAGTCATAACAAATTCCGTGTAAAGCAATTCCCGTAATCAACATCCAATAGTTTGCGCCGGCATCGCCATAAGCAAAGAGCACATAACGAAGTACCCATGCAAGCATTCCTATGGCTAACATTTTCTTTACCCCTAACCGGATAAAAAATACCGGAATTAACAACATGAACAATGTTTCGGAAACCTGCCCCAGCGATTGAACGCCAGCCGCAGCTTTCATACCGGCCTCATTGAAGAACTGATTAGCGAATGTATAATAGAATTGAAGTGGGATGCAAATTGCGATGGAGGAGAGAAAGAAAAGCAGGTACGATCGATGCGTAAGCAAGCGGAGCGCATCCAATCCCAGGATTTCACTTATGGAAGTTTTTTCACCTTTTTTAACCGGGGGTGTAGACGGCAACGTAAAGCTGAATAGACCTAAGATAAGAGAAGCCACACTTGCCATCTTAAAAGTCAATGCAAGTTGGTTAGCTTGTTCCCAGCCCAACCAACCAATGATCAGTCCTGCAATAATCCACCCAATCGTACCTAATACCCGGATACTGGAAAATTCCCTGCTCGGATCCTTCATCTGGCGAAACGAAATAGAATTAACCAACGCCAATGTGGGCATATAGAGAATCATATATACGACAATCACGGGGAACAACCCATCAAACGTGGTTGATGAGGAAGCAATCCAAAGCAAAATTGCCCCAGCAAGATGAAGCACACCAAGTATCCGTTGTGCCGAGAAAAATTTGTCCGCTATCAAACCGATCACAAAGGGCGCAATGATTGCACCTATGGATTGGGTCAGGAAAGCTAAACTTGTTTGAAATCCGGTTGTACCGAGATTCCTGCTCAGAAACGTCCCCAAGGTCACGAACCATGCTCCCCAAATGAAAAATTCGAGGAACATCATAAAAGAAAGTTTAATTCTTATGGTTGCGTTCATAATTTACTGGAGAAAATTATCCACTTCGCGGTATGCAGCGATCAGTTTCATTTCCCCTTCCTTGCCTGCCATGGATTTGCCGTGCTCCATACCGACGACGCCACGATAGCCCTTATCATAAATATGCTTAAACAAATTTTTGTAATTGATTTCACCCGTTGTCGGCTCACGTCTGCCGGGATTATCTCCCGTTTGAAAATACGCAATTTCATCCCAGCAACGATCAATGTTGGCAATGAGATCGCCCTCATTACGTTGCATGTGATATACGTCGTACAGGATTTTGCAAGAGGGACTGTTCACTCCCTTACAAATCAGGTAAGTCTGAGTGGACGTACGCAAAAACAGATCCGGGGTATCACTTAACGGTTCCAATACCATCACAATTCCGTGTGGTTCCAATATTTCAGCGCCCCGGCGCAAGGCCTCAATTACGTTCGCCGTTTGGATATCCAACGGGATTTTACGCGTAAAATCCCCGGGTACAACCGTGGTGAATTTGCCGCCACACCGCTTCGCTAATTCTACCGCTTGGTGGCATCCTTTCAAAAAAATATCCACGTATTCCTGCTTTCCCTCTGTCAGGGTATTGGCCCCGTTGCCCCCCTTGTTGAGAACAAACACGCCCATTTCCATCCCCAATTTGGCTAATAACTTACCGATCTTCTCTTGTTCCTCTACCGAACGACCCGAAAATCCATTATCTTCGATTCCTCGGAAACCATGATCGTAAGCAAACTGAATCTGGTCAAGAATATTTTTTCCCGCGTGATTCTCAAACTGCCCCTGATGGGGGCCATAGTTCAAATTGAAGGGCTTATTGTCTTGCCCATTGATTGTACGATCTCCTTGCGCGTACAATGAGTTACCACCGACAACCGCTCCTGTTGCCAACAGTGAATTTCGGATAAATCCAGCTCTGTTCATTTGTTAATAGCTAATAGTTTTTTAAATCCAATACTCATGGTGTCGCGCACCGTCCCCGATGTGTCTTTGTAAATCACAAAAACTTCCAAGCCTTTGCGCTTATTTACGAACGTAATTGATTCTTCTGCTTCCATCGCCATAATTACATTATCATAGCCATCCGCGGTTACCGCATCTTTGGCATAGATGGTTGCACTAATAATACCGGTATCAAATGGATACCCCGTCCTGGGATCGATGTGGTGCGAAAACTTACGTTTACCATCTTGTAAAAACTTCCGGTAATTTCCGGCAGTGGTAATGGCCCCTTCACGGATTTCCATCACATCGTTGATGGTAACAACACCGCTTTCTCCATCAAGGGGACGTTCAATTCCAATCCGCATGGGCAAGCCGTCTGGTTTGGGGCCCTTCACCCGCAGTTCGCCGCCGAGCTCCACTACATAATGTCGTATTCCTCGATCTTCCAAAAGCCCAGCTAGTACGTCTACGCTATATCCTTGGGCGATACCATTCAAATCAATCTGTACACATGGGCTTTTCTTTTCTAAACGGTGACCTCTAAGCCTAATCTTATCCATCCCCGTACAAGCTAACGCTTGGCGTACTTCACCACTATCTGGAAAGTGGTCAACCGCCTTAACCCCAAATCCCCAAAGTTGTACCAACGGTGCGACCGTGACATCAAAAATGCCTTTGCTGTCCCGCTTTATCGCAAATGATTTTATTAGTACGTTATAAAAATGGTCATCCAGTTCGAAAACTCCTTGTCCACCAGCATTTATTTTGTTAATAAGCGAATAAGGCTTATATAATGACATCGAGCTATCAATGACATTCAATGTGCTATCTATGGTGTTTTTGTGGATGCAGCTATCAGTCGCATAGTATGTAATCAGGTAATCTGTGCCTTGCGCGTACCCTATAATCGTGTATTTTTTCAGGTTTTCCGTGGTTTTGCCGGCCCAAAAAAGACAGGCAAAACCAATTATCAGAAATATCCACTTGGCTTTCACTACAATACAACCGTTTGACCCGGTATTGCGTAAGGATACAATCCATTTTCGTCAGGTAAGACCTTCGGCAAAGCATCCCAGGCAAAGCGCTCGGGCATCAGGTTCACATTAGATTTCAGCGCATCATCCCACTTGATAACCTGGCCAGAATAAGTTGCCAATCGACCGATAATTCCCGTAAGGGTACTATAAGCTCCGTACTCTGCGTTATCAAATTTATACTCGCCCTTGGCAATAGCATCGAACAATTCTACGTGTTCTTGTTCATAAGGGTTGGCGTTGCCCCGCTTGGGGTGGTTATAAAGTTCGTTGCCTTTCGAATCCCATAGAGTGGCATCATTTGCCGCAGACAGATAGATTCGTCCCTTTGTTCCTTGAAACGTTTCATCCACGCGGTTGGAAGTACCTTCAAAATGGCGGCATTGGCTGTATATGACTGAGCCGTCCGCATAGGTAAGTTCGACGGCATGGTTATCATAGATTTCACCATATTCCTTTCCATTTCTCCATGCTCTACTACCGGTACCTTGGATAGATACCGGGTAACTTCCTTTCACCCAATTGGCAACATCGATGTTGTGCACATGTTGTTCCACAATGTGGTCTCCACAGAGCCAATTAAAATAATACCAATTACGCATTTGGTATTCCATTTCGGTTTGTTCGGGTTTACGCGGACGTACCCACACGCCGCCACTGTTCCAGTATACTTGGCCCGATACAATATCACCGAGGGCTCCATCCTGAATGCGCTTAATCGCTTCGCGGTAATTAGCTTGATAACGACGCTGCAATCCCACCACCACATTGAGCTTTTTACGTTTTGCCTCTTCTGCTGCTGCCAACACTCGCCGTATGCCCGGTATATCCGTGGCAACTGGTTTTTCCATAAAGATATGTTTACCTTGCCGCACCGCCTCTTCGAAATGAATGGGTCTGAATCCAGGAGAAGTAGCCAAAATAACTACGTCAGCCAGTGGAATCGCCTTTTGGTATGCATCAAATCCGACGAATTTACGGTCCTCAGGCACATCCAGCTTGTCCGCGTGACGTTCGGATAGTTTCTTGTACGCTTCGTCCAACCGGTCTCTAAAGGCATCTGCAAGCGCTACAATCTTGATATTGGCTCCCGACGCCAGCGCATTAAATGTTGCGCCTGTACCCCGGCCTCCGCATCCGACCAGTACCACTTTAATCGTATCATCGACACTCGCGTGCGCACCCATGAAAGGCATCCCACTGAGCACGGCACCACCGGCCAATACGGCCGAAGTCTTCAGAAAATCCCGGCGTTGTCCGCCTACGCTTTTTTTATCCATCTTGTGTTAGTTTATCTAATGGTTAATACTCAATAATCTTCTATCGGTGCTTTGTCATAGTACGCCATGATCTCTGCGTCTGATGGTGGATTTAACGGCCGTACCAAGCGAACACCTATAAAAGGTGCTTCGGGAAACCACCAATTGCTTTTTGGTATTTGGGGATCCAATTGTTTCCAAAAAGGATCGGAAGGCAAACGCGACGCCGATCGTACATCCTTGGCGTCGTCTTCAAATGATCCACCCCGGATTGCATGCGGATAAAGTTTCTCTGGAACAGCAATTGGATTGTCTGCGACCTTCCCTTCAAATTGTTGGTAAAAATCTTCGACATATTGGTCGTATGTCCATTCCGCGACATTGCCATGCATGTCAAAGAGTCCCCAGGCGTTAGGCTGTTTTTGCCCTACCTCATGGGTTTTACTGTCACTGTTGCCTTTATACCACGCATATTCGTCCAATCGGGAAGCATCATCACCAAAATAGTATTCCGTACTGCTTCCGGCCCGGCAAGCGTATTCCCATTCTGCTTCCGTAGGCAGCCGGTAAAATACACCTGTACGCACGTACAACCATTTACAGAATTGAATAGCGTTATATTGGGTCATCGCCAGTGCAGGATGGCCGTCCTTTCCCATGCCAAAGGTCATATCCAGATAAGGCTTTGTCGGACGGGTAACCGCATCAACTTCCGGCGGAATACTTCCTCCGCTCCGTACTCGTTCGAAATCTTTATATACAAAGGGTTCGAACAGATTCCAGGTAACCTCGTATGTTCCCATCCAAAAAGGAGCTATCTTTACTTGGTGCACCGGCTGCTCATCCGGATTCCCTTTTTGACTTCCCATCGAAAATTCCCCGCCCGGAATCGCCTCCATTGTGAAATTGAGGGTAGTACCCTCAACTTTTTGTGTGTACGATTTAAAATCTTCTTGAGCTATTGCATGACTTGTCAAAAACAAGCCGGTGAAAAATAAGGATTTAACAGACATTCCAGTTATAATCAATCAAAATTGGTGGCTGAATTTAGTGTCTTTTTGTTTAAATGCAAAATGTAACCCTTTTTTTAACTTATACCCATCTCCCAATTTAGTACAAAAAACATCCTTATAACACAAAAAAACCGCATATACCGTGTAAATAATACACTATGGATAATTTCTTCATGTGGAAAACTTTTTGAAAATCGGTTAGCGGAGATTGGGGTCACCCTGATAAAAAAAAGCTCGCATCAACGTTGTGATGCGAGCGATGGCATTTTTTTTGTAATACAGCTAGTGGTTAGAGTTTACGTTTCACTTCAACTTGTTCGTAGGCTTCTATAATATCCCCTACTTTTATATCGTTGAAATTCTGAATATTTAATCCGCATTCATAACCTGACGACACTTCCTTTACATCGTCTTTGAATCGTTTGAGTGATGCCAAATGCCCAGTATAGACCACTACTCCGTCGCGTATCACGCGGATGTTATGATTACGGTTAATTTTACCATCCAATACCATACAACCCGCAATGGTTCCTACTTTACTGATTTTAAAGGTTTCGCGGATTTCTACGTTGGCCACAATCTTTTCTTCATACTTGGGCTCCAGCATTCCTTCCATGGCTGCTTTGACTTCCTCGATTGCATCGTAGATAATTGAATATAGACGAATATCAATCTGTTCGTGTTCAGCCAGTTTACGGGCGCCCGTAGACGGCCTAACCTGGAATCCGATAATAATTGCATCCGAGGCCGAAGCCAATAGTACATCAGATTCAGAAATCTGTCCAACGGATTTATGGATGACGTTCACCTGGATTTCTTCGGTCGAAAGCTTAAGTAATGAGTCAGATAGCGCTTCGATTGAACCGTCCACATCACCTTTAACAATCACGTTAAGTTCCTTGAAATTACCGATGGCCAGACGCCTACCGATTTCATCCAACGTAATATGCTTCTGTGTACGCAGTCCTTGTTCGCGTTGTAACTGAAGTCTTTTGTTTGCCACTTGCCGTGCCTCGACTTCGCTCTCCATCTCATAAAATTTATCTCCGGCGGTTGGTGCACCGGCCATGCCTAATATTTGCACGGGAGTGGACGGACCGGCTTCAATAACTTTTTGTCCACGTTCATTGTGGAGGGCTTTCACTTTACCACTGTGGGAACCCGCTAATATGGCACCACCTACCCGAAGTGTTCCGGAGAGAATCAATACTGTGGTAACGATACCCCTGCCCTTGTCAAGGCTGGCCTCAATAACCGAACCAACCGCACGTTTCTTCGGATCCGCCTTCAATTCAAGCAGTTCGGCTTCAAGCAAAACTTTCTCCAGGAGCATATCCACATTTTGTCCTGTTTTACCGGATATTTCCTGACATTGATATTTGCCTCCCCAGTCTTCCACCAAAATATTCATCGCGGAAAGCTGCTCACGGATTTTGTCCGCATTCGCACCTGGTTTGTCGATTTTGGTAAATGCAAATACGATCGGAACACCTGCTGCCTGCGCATGATTAATTGCCTCTCTTGTTTGTGGCATCACCGCATCATCCGCTGCGATCACAATGATGGCGATATCCGTTACCTGTGCGCCGCGTGCACGCATGGCAGTAAAGGCTTCGTGTCCCGGAGTATCCAGGAAGGTAATTTTTCGTCCGTCATCCAATGTCACTTCATACGCTCCGATGTGTTGCGTTATACCACCCGCTTCACCGGCAATAACATTTGTTTTACGAACGTAGTCAAGCAAAGAGGTTTTACCGTGGTCTACGTGCCCCATAACGGTTACTATAGGTGCGCGTGGCACCAAATTAGCTGGATTATCCGGCTCCTCCAGTTCTGTATTTTCTTCGTCTTCTGGTTTGACAAATTCGATTTCATACCCAAATTCGTCGGCCACAATCGCAATAGTTTCCGCATCCAGGCGCTGATTAATAGATACGAATAGGCCAAGACTCATACATGTCGCAATAATCTGTGTTACAGGCACCCCCATCATATTAGCCAGGTCATTTGCCGTCACAAATTCGGTCACCTTTAACACTTTGGACATCATCTCTTGTTCCAATGCTGCTTCCTCAGCCGAGTGTGCAATATCGTCGCGCTTTTGGCGGCGGAGTTTTGCCCGTTGGGCAAATTTGCCCGACTTTCCAGCTCCGCTAAGACGCGCTAACGTTGCTTTTATTTGGTCCTGTATCTCTTTTTCAGACGGTTCTTCCCTGGTTTCGGCGGCATGCCTGGGTTTACCTTTAAAGTCTGGGCGTCCCTTACCTCCTCCTTGGGGAGGCACATTGGTCCCCGGGCGCTGGGGTGGGCCCGATTTATCTTTGCGCTTGCGTTTACGCTTGTGGTCATGTGCAGTAACACCCGATGAACTGGACGAAGAGGCGACCGGCTTTTCTTTGGGTTGGTGAGCAGCCAAATCAATACGTCCAACCACGTTTGGCCCCGCTAAACGCTGTGCACGTGCTCGTATCACTTCGTTCTGTGGTTCAGGCGTTTGCTCTTTCGCCTTCGGCGGAGTTTGCGGTACTACATCCTGTTTATCTTCCTGTTTAGCTTTTTCAGTAGCTACAGGTTGAGTTTCTTCCGCAATAGGCTTTTCCGCTTCCGCTTCTTTTTCTTGCGGTTGTTCGACCGGGGTCTGTGGGGGTTGTTCCAGCACAGGCTCTTCTTTTACCGTCGGTTCCTCCGGCTGCTGAACAGGCGCTTTCTTTTCCTCTTCTTTATCCTCCTTTGGACTTTCCTTCTGGGATCTTCCTCTACGCAGATTATCCAAATCGATCTTGCCAACGATCTTCATGCCAGACACATGCGGCTTTTCGTCAGCTTCCACAGGTTCTTTTTCCGGTTCAGTCGCTTGCCGAAGATCGGGCGTAAATGCGCCCGTATTCTTTATCAAAATCTCCTCAGCATCGTTATCTCGTTGCGGTTTGGGCATAACAGGTTCAGCAGGAGACTCTTCACGGCGGATCTTGCCAATGATAATCTGATTGGCCTCTTCCTTCACAATCTTATCACCCTGGAATTCCCGTAACAGAACATCGTAGGTATCGCTATCCAATTTAGTTCCCGGTTTGGGTTCAACATCGTAACCATTTTTAACCAGAAAATCCACAGCGGTACCAATACCAATGTTCAATTCTTTTGCTGCTTTCAGCAATGTTATGCTCTTTCCTTCTGACATTTAATTTCTTTATCTCCTGTTTTGTATCGATACAAAAGTATATTTTTTTAAGCGTTTATTGGCAAATAATTAAAAAAGCATCCTTCTGTAAGTCCTTCTCCTCGATCCGATCATTCAAATTCTGCTTGCAATACCTGAATGATCTCATGGATCGTATTTTCTTCTAAATCCGTACGCCTCACCAAATCATCGACAGAGAGTGCCAGCACAGACTTGGCAGTATCTAAGCCAACGCGCTTCAGTTCATCGATGATCCAGCCATCAATTTCATCTGCAAACTCTTCGATATCCACATCTTCTTCTACCTCTTCCGCTTCCCGGTATACGTCAATTTCATAACCCGTCAGCTTTCCTGCAAGCTTGATGTTATGCCCGCCGCGGCCGATTGCCAGCGAAACTTGATCAGATTTGAGATATACGGCCGCTGTTTTGTGTTCGTCATCCAACTTAATTGAACCGATACGGGCCGGGCTCAACGCCCGCTGTATATACAGTTGCGTATTATTCGTAAAGTTAATCACGTCGATATTTTCATTCCTCAATTCACGGACAATGCCATGGATACGAGACCCTTTCATACCTACGCACGCACCAACAGGGTCAATACGGTCATCATACGATTCTACCGCCACTTTAGCTCGCTCGCCGGGCTCGCGCACAATTTTCCGAATGGTGATCAGCCCGTCAAATATTTCCGGAACCTCCAATTCAAACAAGCGTTGTAAAAATTCGGGAGCGGTACGTGATATAATAATCCGAGGATTGGCATTCACCATCTCAACCTTATGAACCACCGCCCGGATACTATCGCCCTTCTTGAAATAATCTGCCGGAATTTGTTCTGTTTTCGGCAGGATCAATTCGTTTCCATCGTCATCCAGCACTAATGTTTCCTTCTTCCATATCTGATAAACCTCACCTGTAATCAGCTCTCCCTCCCGGTCTTTGTATTTCTTGAAGACCTCGTCTTTCTCTAATTCCAAAATCTTTGAAACGAGCGTCTGCCGCGCAGCCAAGATGGCTCTGCGGCCGAAGCTTTCCAACGTAATTTCTTCGATATAATCGTCGCCTACCTCCAAATCCGGATCGTATTTCCGCGCATCGGCCAATTCGATTTCCAAGTCATCGTCCTCGGAAAAACCATCTTCAACGACAACCCTTGTACGCCAAATTTCCAAGTCGCCGTTATCCGGATTGACAATGACGTCACAATTTTCGTCGGCCCCATATTTTCTGCGAATCATGCTTCGGAAAACCTCTTCCAACACACTGATGACAGTAGGGCGGTCGATGTTTTTGAACTCTTTAAATTCTTGAAAAGAGTCAATTAAATTGATATTATTGCTCATTTTTATTTAAACGAAATTAACACCTTTGTTGTCTTAATAGCTCCAAACGGAATTGTGCTTTGGTGTTCGACAGCCTTCTTCCCTTTTTCCTTTATTTTTTCCTTAATAATAATGTGTTCCTCGGTAATCTCCATCAATTCGCCTTCTTTTGTTATCCCCTCATGTAACAAAACCTGCACATTCCTGCCCACATTTCTTGGGTACTGCCGCATTGAAACAAGAGGCGCATCGATACCGGGTGAAGAAACTTCCAACCGATAGGCATGAGAGATGGCATCTTCCTCTTCCAGTTGAAACCCCAGGTAACGACTAATTTCAGCACATTCCTGTATACCCACGCCGGTATCACCATCTACCAACACTTCCAATCGGCCACCCGGGTGCATTTTCACCCCTACCAAAAACAGATCTTCCCGGTCGGCAATTTTTGCCTCCACCAATGCTTTAACCCTATCTTCTATGGATACTGCCATTCGCTTACAATGAAAACCATGAAAAAAGGGGACTATTGCTGTCCCCTCTCTTCCAAGATGATGCAAAGATATGTAAAACCTTTGAAAAATAAAAATCTAAAATCCTACGAATCGCGCTTATCCACTACGTTACTAATGGTTTTCTGCATCTGGGCCATCATGGTTGTCAACGTTTCCATCGTAGGTTCAGGATTGGGTTCTGGCAATTGGGTGCTGATATATGCTTTTGCCCGCCATATTTCCAGAATATCGGCAGCCGGAACCCAATAAGGCTCGTATGTTTTGTTGTCGGATACCAGTTTTAATCCTTTTTCTTCCTTATACTTAAATGCGATCCGTTTATACACAACACCGTCGTTGCGGGATATGACCACATACGTCTGCCCGGGTTTTATTTCATTCCAATTTTCGAGATATTCCGCAATTACTACACTTCCGGGTTGCAAGGGCAACATGGAATCTCCTTTGATCTCAAAGGCTCGGTAAGTGCCCTGCCGAAACATTGGCAAACTGAATCTGGGTAATTCGGCAACATATTCTGGGTCCGAATAGCCGTTTAGGTATCCTGCACTAGCCTTTACAGGTACCAACTGGATATTTTCCCGATCGTCGCCATCTACTGTAATACTTAATACCCTCACATTGGCCGCGTTGCCTCGCGGTGTGGGCTTCCATTTATCGTTGATTGTCTCATTTGCCAGTTCGTCCATCGTGAGTTCATAGAAATCAGCAATTTTCTTTAGTAATTCGTATTTAGGATCAGCCCGGCTTTCCTCGTAGGCCCCAACAGATGCGCGCTTAATCCCCATTTCATCCGCAAATTGTTGCTGGGTAAGCTTCTTCTTTTTACGAAGGTATTTAAGATTGTTAGCAATCGTAGACATAAAATTTAAAATAAATTTGAAACAACTAAATTAATTAGTATTATTGTGCCAATAAAGTTAGCAATTAATATTTAAGTACAAAAAATAATCAGTAAATATTTTTTCACACAATGAAGACCTACATTTATATTCTGACCGATTGCAACCGCACTTACCTACATGTGGGGATGACAAACGACCTTAACGAGGCTACAGACGCGTATAAAAGCCTTTCAGGTTTTTTCGTTGATTCATGTTCAAAAGTTTCCCGGATAGTGTATCAGGAATTACTGCCCTCCGAGGAAATGGCGCTCAAAAGATTTCAGGAATTGAGCCAATATACACGCATGCAAAAGGAACGTCTTATTCGCAAACACAATCCGAACTGGATTAATTTAAGCTTCTATATTTCGAACAAATTGTCCGGGTTTTCGGCGCTTACTTTGCTTCGCCCGGAATCAACCGCTCTTCGTGCCCGCGTTGCTTATTAACGTAGCATGGACATACCAACAATCCAGCTTTTTGCGGTGGCTTAAATCGCTACCAACCTGGCGCAAAATTAAGCCCAAATGTCCCGAAACGTACATCTGTACGCTGAAACGGAAATGCATAATAGGGTTCTAATATCATTGCTCCGAACAGATTGACACGCAAAGAGAGGCCCGCACTTAGTGCAGGAACGCGCTCGTAGACGTCTACTGCCTGTCCACCGGGTCCTTGGATCGTTTCCACGTATCTGGGTGTGCCGCGAAACGCAACTTTTGAATCACTATTCCAAGCCAAACCCGCATCGAAGAATAAATTCAAGTCAGAAAACAGCATTCCGGACCGTATGGCGGCCAATTTTTCAGGACCGGTGAATGGGAGTCTCACTTCAAAATTAAACACCGCGATACGGGTTCCCATCAGACTATTAAAATTAAATCGCTCGTCTTGTGAGCTTCTGAATGAGGCACTTTCGTACCCTCGGATTAGGTGTGGATATCCCAGGAACAATGGGTAAAGCGCATTCTCATGACGGCCGGCGCGCATATAGGTATAAGCCCTTGCGGCGATGGTGACGGGCTGATATCGATTATATTTGCGTACATCAAGTGTATAAGCCGTAAAATTATAGTCGCCGAAATACTGTTCGGCTCCCACCCGATAACGATATCCCTGCAAAGGCGCCGCGATGCCAAATACTGCATTGTCACCCACAAAAGATGTGTTCACCTGCTGGATCACAAATGCATTGAAATTACCTCCGAATAGTGCACTTGCTTCATCGTTTGTAACTTTATCTCTGCCCCCGTAACCGTAATAGTAGCTTTGCCACCATCGATCCACGCGGTAACTGTAGCGGGCAATTGCCCCGCCTACCTCAAATCGATGGTTTCGGGAAAATGGATAGGCACCGAACGCCTCGGCTTGTTGCTGGAATGTCCGGATAATATACGTATCCAAAATGGGTTCTTCCCCATTTCCCACATCGCGATTGCTATAAAAAGAGTATCCTGACATATATGGAATGTGTGAAATTGCACCACCCCAATTGATTCGGCTTTTTTGGTTAATATAAGCCACCTGCCCCCCAAAATCATAAATCTCACCATTAATGGATAATGCTGCAAAAATCTGATTGTGCCCTAAAATATCCGAAAACATGCCTTGGATACCGCTGGCGATTCCTGCACCGTACCGGCTACCGACAGCCAGCCCCATACCGCTATTAGCCAAATAGTCCAGTTTAAAATTTGGTTTATACGGAACGTCAGAAATTCGATTATCTCCAATCCGCTGGAAAAGGTTGAAATTATTCAGGTTAGCATTGACAACGTCCACACCGAGATTCTCCGGCGGAGGAAGCATCGCAGCGTCAAAATTAACTACGTAGGGATCAACTTCGACTGCTTTAAATTCGTCTTCCTTGGCATAATAAAGCGAATAGGCGTTGTTGCGGAAATAGGAATACAATACATCCCCGTTTGCCGATAGACTTAGCGCCGGCGAATACTCAGTAATACCGCTGATACCGGTAAAATACTGAGTTAATCGCTCTACTTTGCCGTTTTCCAGTGTATATCGATACATGTTACGGAAACCGTCGCAATTGGATAGGAAATATACTTGGCTGTCATCTGCCGAAAACTGTGGATTTAAGTTATTAGCTCCCTGAAATACATTGATATTAGTGATTTCTTTTGTTCCCAAATCGATTATTGCCATATTCATCGGAATATCCACACTTCTGGAGTCCGATTGAAGTGACACGCGGTCTGTACTAAATACAATTCGCTTTCCGTCACGCGAAAAGCTAGGTTGGTAATCTGAATATCCGTCGTTTGTCAGTTGCTTAAGTTGTTTTGCTGCGATGTTATAGAGATAAATATCGCTGTAGCCGTTCTTCAATCCCGAAAACGCAACGGTTTCTCCATCGGGCGACCACGCGATGTTGGCAAACTCAGTAATGTCACCCATCGCTGCCAACACCAATTCCCTGCCTGTTTCCACATCGACGACCATCAGTTTGCTTTTGCCCCGGCTGAACACGCTGAAGGCGAACTTGCGGCTGTCAGGAGAAAATGCACCGGAAGATTCGATAAAGCTATATTCATCGATATCTTCATTAGTCAGTTTACTGCTTAGCTTGCGAATATTTCCACCTGTGTGGGCATCAGCCAGAAACAAGTCAATGCTGAATAGATTTTTTTCAGACAAAAATGCCATATGTTTCCCATCGGGGGAGATTGCTGGGGACACATTCATACGCCCGGAATTGCTGCTGTTGATAACCGATCGTCCCACCGGCGTCACCGCGGTATCAACGGGCAAACTGCTATACGCGTTTTCCATGGTATTTCTCCACAGATTGGAAAGTGTTTGCGCATCATACCCAAATACACGTCTGATGCCCAATTCGTATCCATACATGGCGGTGGCTTTGAACAATGGCATAATAACGGTATCTCCATACGTGGATCCGAGATATGCCCAAAAAGCCTGCCCGTAACGATATGGGAAATATTGGTTCGGATTTTCAGTCATCGCACGCAACGACGGTATGTTATGGTTCAAATAAGCATCGCGCATCCACATTGCCGTAAATGCATCTTTCTTTCCGATAGAAAAATACTCGGCCATTCCCTCCACCATCCACAATGGAATATTTCCGATATTTTCCAAGCGCGTGGAGTCCCCACCTTCGATCAAGACCCTATATTGGAAAGCATGCACCAACTCGTGCCCTAGCACATGTCGGGTTTGGTGATTGATCTGCATCACCGGAAAGACGACCCGATTTTTGAAGGCTTCCGTAACCCCACCGGTTCCCACACTTATTTCACCTTGTATCGCCGTGGTTTGCTGGAATTCTGGATGGTTACTATATAAAATAAGTGGATTTTTCCTTGAGAAAGTATCCCTGAACACTTGCTGATGCAACTCATACCACACTTCTGCGTCTTTGGCGATCCACCTAACCATCGAATCATTTTGAAGGTAATAATGGAGATTGAAGTGTGGCGTTTCATACACTTTGAATTTAAGGGATTTATACCGCATTTTATTTTGACCAAAATATTGGGCATGGACGTTCACTGCGGTTAAGCTGACGATCATAAGACCAAAGACATTCAACGCAACAAGCCGGACAAATCGATTAAGGTAAGTCATGGAAAATGGGTGTATAATACTTTGTAAAATTAGAACGAATATCGGTGAAAAAGTTTAATTACTGGCAACATATTATTTTTCGTTATTTTCATCTATTTTTTATTAGCTGATGAGAGCTCGAGTAAATAACCGAGCTTGCGAGCTCATCGAAGATAATCATTTCCTTGTGTGTCACTCGGTTCTATTTTCTGGCGGTGTTGGTGCAACAATTTCCAATTGTTTTTCGATCTCCTCGATATCTGTGGGTATCTCCAATGGCGTGTCAGGTAGACGGAGCGGCGCAAGGCTGTCCAGCGACAGACTATCCGGACGCGGCGTACGGGGGCTTGGGCAATTATACTTCCGGGTTATCGCCACGGTTGCATCAGGAAATGGGCCGTATCCATACGCGAGCGAATCGTCGTGATAAACACGCTCCATAAATCTTCCAAATACGGGCAAAGCCGTACGGGAACCCTCACCGGTCTGTGAATTTCTAAAATGAATGCTCCGTTCGTCGCAGCCGATCCAGACGCCAGTAACCAGATCTTTTGTTACCCCCATGTACCATCCATCAACATAATCGGAAGAAGTTCCCGTTTTACCTCCAATCTGGTTATTATTTTTCCACAGATCCCATTCCCACAACCCTTGGGATGTGCCTTCGGGCTCTTCCATACTTCCCCGAAGCATGTACCCCATCAACCAGGCAACTTCTTCGCTGATAGCCTGTGAAGCAGTTGTTTTAAATGTAGCTACTGTTTTCCCATGATAATCTACTATTTTCGAAACGAGTACCGGCTCAACACGTCTCCCTCTATTCATAAACGTGGCATAGGCATTTACCATTTCAAACACGCTAACATCATTGGATCCCAAGCTTACGGAAGGGACGGAAGCCAACGGGCTGGTTATCCCACAACGGTGGGCGGCATCGACCACCTTGTCCCACCCTACTTCTTCGGTTATCTGTGCAGTGATTGAATTGACAGACCGCCCCATAGCCCAGCGAAGAGACATTTCCCGGCCACTGAATACCCAGTCTGCATTTTTAGGTTCCCAGATTTTCTCTTCCCCATTTTCTGTGTAAACAATGCGCACAAATTTATCCGTATACTTATCGCAAGGGGACTTCCCCGCTTCCAATGCTGCTAGATAGGCAAATGGTTTGAAGGTAGAACCGGCTTGGCGTTTGGATTGAAAAACGTGGTCATATTTGTAATAATGGTGGTTAATTCCGCCCACCCAAGCTTTGATTTCGCCGTTGTATGGATCCATAGACATTAATCCTGCGTTGAGCATTGTGGCATAATGCGCCAACGAATCCAACGTCGAATAGTGTACTTCCTTAGGTCCCTCCCAGGTAAATACTTCCATCGTCTTGGGGAGATTCAGGTAGTAGTATATGCTGTCGCGGTTATCCGCGTACTTCTCTACCAACTGCTGATAGTAGGGTGTCCGTTCAGCTAATTTCTCCAAAAAGCCATCGATCACATTGCCTTCGGCATCCCGCCAGGGTTGCTCGCCCTGCCAGGCATTTTCCAGCCGTTGCTGCAAGGGTTTCATTTGTTCGGACACGGCATCTTCGGCATGCTGCTGTACGCGTGAATCGATGGTTGTATAAATCTTCAGGCCATCGACGTAAATATCATATCCGTTCTCTTCGCACCAAGAAACAAGCCACCGTTCGACTGCCGTACGCAAATAGGAATCACCGCTACCCAGCTCGTCAATTTCCCCTGGCCGCAGTCCCAACGCAGCATTTTTGGCATCATTATATGTTATATCGGAAAGAAAACCAGCTTTATGCATTTGGGTGAGCACAACATTACGCCGTTCCTGCGACCGGTCAGGATTGCGAATTGGATTATAGAGCGTAGTCCCTTTTAACATGCCAATAAGCACTGCTGCTTCAGCGGCAGTTAAGTCTCCGGCCTCCTTACTGAAATATCGACGGGCCACCGTTTTTATTCCGTAGGCATTATTACTGAACGACACTGTGTTCAGGTACATGGTGATAATCTCTTTTTTGGTGTATTGGCTCTCAAGTTTATAGGCTGTCATCCATTCTTTAAACTTGACTACCAAAATATGGACTCCGGGTATTTCTCCCAACAGCCCAATCGATTGGTTATACCGGGTCCGGTATAGATTCTTTGCCAGTTGCTGGGTAATGGTACTGCCGCCCCTCCGATCACCCTGTGCAGTAGAGACAATACTTGAAAAGATGGCCCAGAAATCCACTCCATGATGCTTGAAAAAGCGGATGTCTTCGGTTGCAATCAATGCGTTGACAACATCCGGCGAAATGCTGTCGTAGGGTACCGGCGATCGGTCTTCTTCGAAATACCGACCGATAAGAACACTATCAGCGGTATACACTTCAGATGCGATGCTTTGGATGGGTTTGCTAATATCCCTGGATGTTGGGGAATAGCCAAATAGCCACAAGAAATTTACCTCCACCGCACATATAAGCATTATCAAGGAATAAATAATGATAACAGCATAGCGTATGTAACGATTGCGTATTTCCTTAAACATCCGGTAAAGATGAAGAAATGTTTTGACATACTATACGGTTGGCCAACAGTTTGTGCTACAATTTCATTGTATTATTTCTATAAAATCTTATTTTGCAACCTGTTTACTTTCACTCATTCTTTATGGCAAATGTCATTGAAAAATTTGGTGTGACGTCCGGAGAGTCATTTAATCTGGAAAATTACAAAACGGACGACTCTGGATCCATGGAAAAAAAAGAAGCATTAGCTGATTTGACGGATTTTCAAGCCGAGCTCAACGAGTATCAGGAGCGGCTGTATGCCGAAGATTCCCAAAGCTTATTGATCATTCTTCAAGCCATGGACGCTGCGGGCAAAGACAGCGCCATCGAACACGTCATGAGCGGCGTCAATCCGCAGGGATGCCAGGTATTTAGTTTCAAGCAGCCTACCAGCAACGATTACGAACATGATTTCCTCTGGCGACATTACAAAGCGCTGCCTGAAAGAGGGCGCATCGGTATCCATAACCGATCACATTATGAATATGTACTGGTATGTAAGGTGCACCCCGAGTACAACCTATCCGAACGGATCCCGGGCTACCGGAATGTGGCTGATTTCGATACAGACTTTTGGGAAAATCGCTTCGAGAGCATCCGTCAGTTTGAGGCACATTTGCACCGCAATGGCACCAAAATTATCAAATTTTTTCTTCACGTATCCAAAGAAGAGCAAAAGAAGCGTTTTCTTGATCGTATCGAAGAAAAATACAAGAATTGGAAATTTTCCGCAACCGATGTGGAAGAACGCTCTCATTGGAACGATTATATGAACGCGTATGAAACTGCCATCGCCGCCACAGCAACCCCAGCTTCGCCCTGGTACATCATTCCGGCCGACAAAAAATGGTTCGCCCGGTATGCTGTTGGAAAAATTATCGTGGAAACGCTGGCACAAATGGAACCTGAATTCCCGGAGTTACCTGAAGGCCAAAAAAAGAAATTGAAATCTTATAAACAAAAACTTCAGGAGGAATGATTAGAAATGCTTTTTGTTCTCGCTGATATTCTCCTGGTCCCAACGGACATCCCTGCGTTGGGGTTCACTACGGATCGGACAATCCTTGAGACGGCAATAATGGCAACAGGTAGGGATACAGGGATCTGCATGAACAAATAACTCTGTATTTGCATGTAAATTATTATTAATCAACCGATCAAATGCCGATACCTCGTCATGTACTTTATTTAGATTATAGTAATTGGGTAACGTAACATGGCAATCGATATGCAATTCATGGCCATAACGTTGCACACGCAGGTTGTGCACATCAATCCAATCATCTTTCCGGTTTTTCTGTAAAATGTGTGCGACCTTCTCTACCAGCTCAGCATCTGATTCATCCATTAATCCTCCAATGGATTTCCGAAGCAATTTATAGCCACTGAATAGGATAAACGCACCCAGTCCCAAAGACAAGACCGTATCAATCCAAACCCACCCGGTGTAATACATGATGATAAGCCCAGCCAACAATCCCACGGTACTATACGCATCGGTCTGCAAGTGTTTTCCATCGGCATGCAACGTCAGCGAATTCAAGTGATCACTCTGCTTCACCATATAGGTGCCGAGCACAAAATTGACCACACCGGTGAACGCGATCAGTCCGATTCCTTCCAGCAGGTTGCCCAGCGTCTCAGGAAAAAACAGGTTATATACCGCCTTGCCAAGAATCAGCACCCCGGCGATAAAAATCAGTCCCCCTTCCAGAAAAACGGAAAAGAATTCAACTTTCCCATGTCCATATGGGTGATTTTGGTCTTTTGGACGGGCAGCAAGGTGAATGCTGTAAAACGCAAACCCGGAAGCTACCACATTCACGATGCTTTCCATCGCATCGGTTAATATGGCATTGGAACTGGTAAGCAAATAGGCGGCGAATTTCACAAGCATCAGCAAAATGCCTGCAACTAATGCAAACCGAATGATATTTTTCTGCTTGTTCAAATCCCAGCGGTAATCGGACAAAGGTAATAATTCAACTAGTAATTGAGGTTTTTTAAATCCGGAAAAATTGGAGAATGTCACAAATTTACCTAGTTTTGCGCACCATGAGTACACCATCTATTCTTTCGGAACGGATAAACAACCTCTCCGAATCGGCAACCCTGAAAATGACCAAATTAGGCCGCGAATTGGCGGCTAAAGGCATCAACGTAATCAGTCTCAGCGTAGGAGAGCCTGATTTTAATACGCCCGAGCATGTAAAGCACGCTGCCAAGCAAGCGCTTGATGATAATTATACCCGATATTCTCCAGTACCGGGTTATCCCGAACTGCGGAAGGCCATCGTTGCCAAGCTAAAAAATGAAAATGGACTGGATTACGATATCTCCCAAATTGTGGTTTCCACCGGAGCGAAACAATCGCTATCCAATACCATCCTAACGCTAGTTAATCCCGGTGACGAAGTGATTATCCCAACTCCCTATTGGGTTTCTTATTCAGAAATGGTCACGCTCGCCGAGGGCAAATCGGTGTTTATCAATGCAACCATTGACAGCGACTTTAAAATCACGCCCGAAGAACTCGAAGCAGCTATTACCCCCAAAAGTAAGTTATTCATGTTTTCTTCGCCATGCAACCCCACGGGCAGTGTCTACACCAAGGATGAATTGGAAGGATTGGTGCGTGTGTTTGAGAAACATCCGGATATTTATATCATTTCCGACGAAATCTACGAACACATCAATTTTATCGGCAAGCACGAATCCATTGCGCAATTTGATAGCATCAGGGATCGCGTGATCGTCATCAATGGATTCTCGAAAGCATTTGCCATGACCGGTTGGCGCCTTGGCTATCTTGCTGCCAACAAAGAGATTGCAGCTGCCAACGACAAACTGCAGGGGCAGACCACATCGGGTACCTGTTCCATCGCACAACGCGCGGGTATTGCAGCACTCGAACAGGGATTGGATACCGTGCTGGAAATGAAGGACGCTTTCGAGCGGCGCCGTGAACTGGTCTATAACTTATTGAAAGATATTCCGGGCGTGAAGACCAACCTTCCGCAAGGTGCCTTTTACTTTTTCCCCGATATCAGTTCTTTCTTTGGGAAAAAAGACCCGCAGGGGAATGTTATCAAAGATTCGGCAGACCTCGCACTGTATCTGCTCAATGAGGCCCATGTGGCTACCGTCGGCGGCGACTCCTTTGGCAATAACAATTACATACGGCTGTCTTATGCAGCCTCGGATGAAAGCCTCAAAGAGGCGCTACGAAGAATTAAAGACGCTTTAGGAAAACTTAAATAAACCGGGAAATCCCCGGTTTATTTTGTCACTTGCTTCGTATGGCCTCCACCGGATCCATGCGGGCAGCCATAGCTGCAGGAATGATGCCGGCTATGAGACCTATCAGCGTAGAAAGGAATACGGTAAGTATTACCATCGAAACATTAACGACGATGGCCAAGTCAAATATAAATTTGACTAGCAGTGTAAGAAGGTAAACAAAAGAAAGCCCCATCAAGCCCCCAATGAGGCACAGTGCAATCGCTTCGATAAGAAATTGGGATAAAATAAAATAGTTTTTAGCTCCAAGAGATTTCTGGATGCCAATAATATGTGTGCGTTCTTTAACCGACACAAACATGATATTCGCAATCCCAAAACCGCCAACCAGGATGGAAAAGGCGCCTATCACGCCACCTGCAATATTGATGACCTTAAACATCGAATCCAATTGTGCCGTGATGATGGTGGTTTTATTCAATGAAAAATCGTCTTCCTGTTGTGGTGCCAATCGATGAATAGACCGCATCACGCCGCGCAATTCACTTTCGGCTTCTTCCAACGAAACATTAGGCAACGCACTTACCATGATGACGGGCCCATAACGCCTGATATTGATTAAGTTACGTCCCAGATTTAAGGGAATCATGATGACATTATCCATCGACACGTCGAAAATCATTCCTTCCCCTTCTTCTTTAAAAACACCAATAACGGTGATCTTCCTGCCCAATACTTTCAGCGATTTGCCGATCGGATCCATATTGGGAAATAATCCTTCAGCAATAGTTGCCCCAATAACGGCGACAGTACTTCCCCTATTCGATTCCGATTCCGAGAAATACCTACCCTCCACAATTTCCAGGTCGCGGATGTTGTAAAGTTCATGTGAAGTAGCAGTAACCGTAATGCCCGAAACATTATTATTGAGATATTGTGCCGTCCGGTTTCCAATATCAATTGAAAACGAAATTGCCTCTGCAGAGGTCATCCTTGATTTCAGCGATTCGTAGTCGCGGAGTGTAGGCTCGGGGCGGTTTACATACTTCCACCATGGAAAATCGGGTCCTCCATCCCAAGGCCATTTCATAACGTAGATTGTTTTACTGCCCAGTTTTTCGACACTATTTTCCAAATTTGCCCGCAATGTATCAACCGCCGAAAATACCCCAATAATAATCAAAATACCGATTGTCACCCCTAAAAGCGACAACAATGTCCGGGTACGGTTTTCCCGAAGCGCAGAAAACGCAAATCCGAAACTTTCGCCAATCAATCGCAGGAATAATAACATATATCACATAGACGGATGATCCCATCATTAGTTACAAACTAAGATAAAGTATTTTGTGCAGATAATAAAGCAACGGAAACAACATTATAATAATAAATAATTTCATAACTTTGCACGCTAATTTATACGTATGGACATACATAAAATGTCCCATCTTAAAATTTCACGTCAACAATGAAGCTATCACAGTTTAAGTTCAATTTGCCTGAATCCTTGATTGCCAACGAACCAACCGAAAGCCGCGATGAATCCCGGTTGATGGTGCTCGACCGCAAAACCGGCAAAATCGAACATAAAATATTTAAGGACATCCTGAATTATTTTGACGACAAGGATGTCATGATTTTAAACAATACCAAGGTATTTCCGGCCCGTATGTATGGGAATAAGGAAAAAACCGGTGCCACCATCGAGGTATTTCTACTCCGTGAGTTAAATAAAGAACTACGCCTTTGGGATGTACTCGTGGATCCCGCCCGCAAAATACGTGTGGGTAATAAGTTGTATTTCGGCGACGATGATTTGCTGGTAGCCGAAGTAGTGGATAATACTACTTCACGTGGCCGCACCATCCGCTTCCTTTTTGATGGAACGGACGAGGAGTTCCGACGGAACATCGAAATTCTCGGCGAAACACCACTTCCAAAATACATCAAACGCAAAGCGACGCCCGAAGACAAATTCCGATACCAAACCATATTTGCCAAGCATGAAGGCGCGGTAGCGGCCCCAACTGCCGGTTTGCATTTCAGCCGGGAACTGATGAAACGGCTGGAGCTAAAGGGAGTAGAATTTGCCGAAATCACTCTTCACGTAGGTTTGGGAACCTTTAGACAGGTTGAAGTAGAAGATCTTACCAAACACAAAATGGATTCGGAGCAATTTATCATTCCGGAAGAATCGGCTACGATGGTAAATAAAGCGATTGACGCAAAACGACGGGTATGCGCTGTGGGTACTACGTCCATGCGAGCCATCGAGTCATCGGTTTCTGCAGACAAACATTTGAAACCTGCAAACGAGTGGACCAGTAAGTTCATCTATCCTCCCTACGAATTCAGCATCGCCAACACCATGGTCACTAATTTTCATACACCCGAATCGACCTTGTTAGTAATGATTGCGGCATTTGGTGGGTACGAACATGTGATGAATGCTTACGAAATTGCCGTAAAAGAAAAATACCGATTTTATAGTTACGGCGACGCCATGCTAATTATTTAAGCATCGCAGGCATATGAATTATGCAATCATTGTGGGCGGTGGGGTCGGCACCCGTATGGGCGCAGCTATACCGAAACAGTTTTTGCCATTGAATGGCATACCGGTGATGATGCATACAATCCGTGCCTTTCACCATAGCAGACATTCTCCGCAAATCATTGTTGTCATTCCCTCGGCTCAACACAGTCGTTGGTCAGAACTCTGTGAAAAACACAACTTTCATATTTCGCATATTCTGGCAAGCGGTGGCCACAGCCGATTTGAAAGTGTCAGGAGTGGTTTAGCAGCCGTACAGTCCAATTGCGCAAATCTTTCTCAAAGCCTTATTGCGGTACATGATGCGGTTCGGCCGTTGGTTTCCACGGATTTGATAGATGCTACATTCGACCAAGCCGCTCGCACCGGCGCGGCAGCCCTGGCCGTCCAAAGCACCAATTCAGTGCGGCTAACGAGTAACAATGGTTTAAAAAACAATGCATATCCGAGGCAACAGGTTTATCTCATGCAAACGCCTCAAACCTTTAATGGGCTCATCCTGTCGGAGTCTTATCAACTGGATGAAGACCAATCATTTACAGATGATGCATCGGTAGTCGAAAAAAAAGGGTATCCCGTCACATTGGTGGACGGGGATACCCGTAATGTCAAAATCACCTTCCCCGAAGATTTACGTATCGCAGCAATCCTATCAGGCGGTGCCGACTTAAGCAGCACTTCGAATGACGCGCAATAGAATAGCGATGATAGCGATAACCAGCAGAATATGAATAACTCCGCCTGTATAATATCCACCAAAATAACTGATCGCCCAGGCGATAACTAAAATAACAGCGATAACATAAAGCAAATTTCCCATGACTACAAAGGTTAAGTGTAACTATTGATTTATATAAAATTAACAATCAATAATGACAACATCCTTTCCACGAAAAAGTTTTAGATAGCTTTAATGTTTATAATGTTTACCGATTCATATCCAATACGAGTCCGTCATACGCCAGCGAAATTCCTTTGGGTAGCTTCCGCTCTACCTCCTTGTGAAGCCCAAGTTTGTGACTTATATGTGTGAAATATGTCTGTGCCGCTCCAACGCGCTGCGCAAAAGCTATGGCTTCATCTAGGGTAAAATGGGAAATATGAGGCTCTTGCTGCAATGCGTTGACGACTAATATCTTCGTTCCGACGATTTTTTTAATTTCTGCCTCACTTACCGTCTTTGCATCCGTTATGTATGTAAAATCCCCTAACCGGAAACCCAACACAGGCATCATATAATGCATCACCTCTATCGGAATAATTTTAACACCAAATAAAAAAAAAGGCGAAAGCGTTATCTCATGAAGCTCCAATTGGGGAATACCCGGATATTTCTTCGCCGTAAATGCGTAGTAAAATTCACGTCTCAGTGCCTCGTGTACTTCACGAGCGCCATAAATATCAATCGCGCCACCTTGTTGCCTATTGAACGCTCTGACGTCATCCAAGCCGGCTATGTGATCCTTATGTGAATGGGTAAAGAGGATCGCATCCAAATGATCAACCTGCTCACGCAACATTTGATACCGAAAATCCGGACCTGTGTCGATCACCATATTTTTATCCGCCAGTTGCAGCAATACCGATGAGCGAAGACGCTTGTCTCGTGCATCCGAAGACCTACACACCTCGCAATTGCAAGCAATTACAGGAATACCCTGTGACGTTCCCGTTCCTAAAAATTTTATGATCAAATCGCTAGTTTGGTTTGTTTGATACTTCGTAAAAATTGCCGTTGCTTCTCGTCCAATGTACCTCCATCCAACGGTATATCGCGTAATATACTCACCAACGCTCCGATTTTCATTTCCAGGTTTGAAAACCGGTTAACAACCACAACCCTGTTACTTTGCAACACACATGCACCCGTCTTGAAATTACCTTTCTCATACCTTACCCGGTAACCGAGATCTTTTAACAAAGATTCCAGTTTCTCCAAGCTATGTTGTGTATTAGATAGCAATGACGTTTTATTTTCGTGCCAAAATACGATTCATCCAATAAAATCACAACATTGTTTTATCCACAGCGTTCGAGTTTATATTTCCATAGATCCTGCATAAATCCCAATCCATAGGCAATTAATTGGACGTATGCTGCAACCATGCTCAGTAAAGCCACTTGGATACTACGGGTTTTCACCAACGAATGGCATAAAATAAGGAACGTATACACAATGAGTAATACATCACCTAGCTGCGCCAAACCAACGATGTAATCATCAGCGACGGGCATCCCCAATATCCACAAGCCATTGAGCAGTATCAAAATCAACAAAAAGCAGGCAAATGCTGCGGGAAAAAAGTGAACAAGTTTTAATTCTCCCGGAAAATGTTTGTAAATATTGACACGGGCCCGGCCGAAAAAATGAAGCTGCTTGTAAAACTGCCTAAAATCCGTGCGTCGTTTGTGGTACACCACGGCATCGGGAATCAGACCGATTTTAAATCCAGAAGCCTGAATTCGGATACTGTATTCAATATCTTCCCCCAGCCGTGTAAGCTTAAAACCTCCTATCTGCTCCCAAACTTTCCGCGACACGCCCATGTTAAAACTACGTGGGTGAAACGTACCAATATGTTTTTTATTACCTCGAATTCCACCAGTGGTAAAAGGCGAAGTCATTGAATAGCTAATAGCCTGCTGTACCGGGGTAAACGTTTCATGGGCAGCATCCGGTCCACCGTATGCATCCAACGGCATTTTTTTTAGGGAGGCAGCTACAATCGAGAGGTAATCAGGCGGAATCAGGCAATCCGAATCGAAGATAACAAAGTAGTCGCCCCTCGCCCGTTCAAAACCGAAGTTCCGCGTAAATCCCTGACCTTCATTTGGCTTTACATAGTAATAAACATCCAGGCGATCTCGATATCGCTCTACAATCGTCTTCGCATTGTGGACTGAACCATCCTCAATGACCAACACTTCAAATGGTTGATAGGTCTGTCTGGTCAAACTATCCAACAACTCATCGATCTCCTGTGGACGGTTATACAGGGGAATAATAAGGGAAAAAAAAATCGATTGCCTGGCCATTAAATGACTTTCTCAATCTGATAGTTATTACGCTCGGCACTGCTTCGTGAAACCAGTTCAGCAATAAAACCGGTCAGAAATAGCTGAGTTCCGATAACAATCGCTATCAGTGCAAAGAAAAAAAGCGGTTGTTCGGTTACGTTACGATAGGGACTTTGGTTGGCTATGCTAACCAATTTTTCAACAATAAGCCATATAGCGATGATGAAACCGGCGAGGAAACTCAATACGCCCATTGTGCCGAAAAAATGCATCGGGCGTTTTCCAAATTTACCAACAAAAAAAATGGACAATAAATCCAAAAAACCTTTCATAAACCTTCCGGGTCCAAACTTGGTCTTCCCGTATTTACGCGGATAGTGCTGCACTACCTGTTCGTCTATTCGCTTAAATCCTGCCCACTTGGCAATGACCGGAATATAACGGTGCATTTCACCGTACACCTCAATACTTTTCACCACTTCTTTTTTATAAGCTTTCAGTCCACAGTTGAAGTCATGGAGATTATGGATGCCAGACATACCCCGGGTTACCGAATTAAAAAGCTTGGTGGGAATGGTTTTGCTGGGAGGATCATGCCGCTGCCGTTTCCATCCGGATACGAGATCAAAATCCTCTTGAACAATGCGTCGGTACAGCTCAGGTATCTCATCGGGACTATCCTGTAAATCTGCATCCATGGTGATGACCACATCGCCCTGGGCGGCAGCAAATCCTACATTGAGTGCCGCGGACTTTCCGTAATTCCGCCGAAATTTTACCGCCGTTATTTTGGGATTCATGGCTTTTAGCCCTTCGATAGCCATCCACGATCCGTCGGTACTGCCATCGTCCACCAGAATGATTTCGTAGCTGAACCGATGATCATCCATTACTTGCCTGATCCACGCCGTGAGTTCCGGCAGCGAATCAACCTCGTTATACAGGGGGATGACAACAGAGATATCCATCAGGGGTTACTCCTCCTCCACCGGCGCAAACACCGGTGGATTCCGTTTGAAAATAGCCGCAAAAATTAACGCGCCGATGAAATAAAAAATAGCACCAAGAGCCAGACCCTTTACGACATCCATAAAACCGGGATTGACTTGCTTTTCAATATTTTTCTCCGCTTCTTCAATGATTTTGTCGATCTGTTCCTGATCGGAACTGAATGTCTCCGCTACGCGCGTAGTCGCATTTAGCGATATTTCGCGCATCGTATCCGCGTAACTCGGTTCGATCCATTTAGCAAATGCCGTGGTAAATAGGGTGACCACTACGACCTGTACCATAAACATGAGGAAGATATTGCCCAATGCCTCCCGAAATGACCAGTACCCACCTATTTTTTTCCGTAAATCAAGCGTGAAATAAATTGCCAAACCTATGGCAATGGCGAGTTGGATAAATCCGTACGCAAAATTACCCATCAAAGAAGGTGAAGCGTAATACACCATTAGAAAAATGATGATGTTGATAAGTGCCCAAATCAACGCATTATTAATCGCAACTTTCTTTGCGTTTGCGGTGTCTAGATTTGTTGTTGTCATGGTTATGTGTTTTAATTAATGATTATAGGCAACTAACAGCTGGTATACTGCTCCTTCAAAGCCCGGGTTTGCACTGTGACGGAGATACGTTTTCAACTCTTCGGCTGTAGGGCGTTGCTCATAAAAGAATCCCATTATTGGATAAAATAGTTCAGCCAACTCCTGATCTGCCGAAATCTTTTGGGCAATCTTAGCGATTTCACCGTAAGAGCTGTCTGTCAGAATCTGATGAGCAATCACCGGTTCATAAATACGGTGTTCATCTTGAAATTCATCTTCATCTACTAACAGAAATTCCTTAAGATAATCATCAAGCTGAGGTTCAAGCTGTTCATCGGCACATTCCCGCAGATAAAGCAACACATTCAGCAACTCCGTTCCCCGATCAATGGTCTGGTTCTCAATACTTTCCCATTCTTCCGATTCCAGGTAATCTCCTTCTAACTTTTCTACGTCGGCAGCAAAGAAATTCAGCAGCAACAAGTCAAACGCGATTTCCCTCAATTCCTCAAACCGAGGCTGATCGTCAAATGCCTGATCCATCAACGAGACTTTATCCAAATACGCGGCATCGCCTGCAAAAATTTCGGCAAGCTGGCGTAGCAATCCGTTACCATCGATCTGCTCTATTGAGCTGTATGATTGTATGCAAGCTTCAAGCGCCCTCGCTATATAGATATCCATGGTTATTGTGTGTTTATAATTTGACGTTTGTTGACAACCATTGTTACTTTTCCCTTCAACTCGCTTCCCATCAGCGGACTATTAATTGATTTAGAGCGATTGGTCTCGGTATCGAATCGCCATTTTTTTCCGGTATCCAGCAGAGTAAAATTAGCTGGAGCTTGCTCCTTGAATTCCGGCAGCGGAAGTCCCAGCACACGTCGTGGCCCAAGAGCCAATTTATCAACAAGTTGATCTATCGTCAATCCCGCCTCGAGTACCAACGGGAGTAATGTTTGCAAGCCGATTACCCCATCAGCTGCGATCTGATACTCGACATTTTTATATTCCACTTCATGGGGGGTGTGCTGCGAAACAATGGCATCAATGGTTCCGTCGTTTAACCCTTCAAGCAATGCGCTTACATCAGCCTGCGTCCGCAAAGGCGGGCTAACTTTATAGTTGCTATCGAAGCCGGCGATCAGTTCGTCCGTCATGACCAAATGATGAGCAGCTACATCACACGTTACTTTTATACCACTTGCTTTGGCGTTTCGGATAAGAGCTACACTTTCAGCGGTGCTGATCGTGGTAAAATGTATAGGCGCATCGTTGTACTCCGCAAGGTATAAGTCGCGCGCAACCATCAGCGCTTCGGCAAGATTAGGATTTCCCTTCATCCCGAGATACGTACTTGTTGGCCCTTCGTTCATCTTACCTCCCGCCGCTACCGAAACATCTTCGGGGCTCGAAATGATGAGGCCTCCAAACCCCTTGCTATATAGCAATGCTCGGCTCATCAATCCTCCCTGCTGAAGCGGTCTATCTCCATCGCAGAATGCCACGGCGCCCGCCAGCTTCATATCATACAGCTCGGCCAGCTCTCTCCCCTCTCGCTGCTTGCTAATTGCACCAATGGGATGCACATCAATTGGCAACGGTGCAGACCGATTCACAATCAATGCCACTTCCGATCGGCTATGTACCGGTGGGTGTGTATTGGGTTGGACCGCTACTCCCGTTACCCCTCCTGCAAGGGCTGCCGCAGAACCCGATAAGATATCTTCTTTCGTTTCTAAACCCGGTTCGCCAAAATTGACGTTCATATCAAAAAATCCGGGCACTAAATATTGACCCTTTGCATCGAAAACATCAAGATGATCTTTGCCTCTTTCGATTTGCTTCGCAATCTTAGTAATTACTCCTTTGTTTAACAAAACATCCAGTTCTTTACCGTGAAAGGGTGTATTGGGAAAGATAATCCTGGCCGACTTGATGAGTAAGTTATCCATGTATGTAATAAGACGAAAAAGGTTCTAATAAGACCGGAAAGTTGATTTTTAATGGAACTACGGTAGCGTATGCATTCATTAACCAACAAAAGTACAAAATCAATAGCAATGCAACTATTTATTTTTGAAATTACGGATTTCCCCATTCGTATCCGCCCGATTCCAGCCCTGCCAACTCCAGTACCCGGTCGATCACCGTGGCCGCTAATGCCTCGAAATTAGGAGGCAGGCTATAAAACGAGGGACTCGCAGGACAGATCACGCCACCTGCATCGGTAACTACCTGCATATTCCGTAAATGGATGCTACTCAACGGAGTCTCCCTGGGAACCAGGATAAGTCTCCGACGCTCTTTCAAAATGACGTCTGCCGCCCGACTGGTCAGGTCCGACGAAATTCCTCCGGCAATCCTCGCCAATGTCCCCATCGAACAGGGGCACACAATCATGGTATCAAATTTTGCAGATCCAGAAGCAAACGGTGCATAGAAATTATTCTTTTCATAAAATGTAAAAGGGTACTTAGAATAATCTTCATTACCCAATTCAAACTTCCAGACGTCTTTTGCATTATCAGACATCACCACTCCCACCGCATCTAATCGATGCTGGAAAGCCAACAGCTTATCAAGCAGCACTTTGGCGTAAATGGAACCACTTGCCCCGGTTATGGCGACGACGATTTTCTTTGGCATATCTCTGAATATCTGCCAAACTTAGGCAACTCACGTTTCAAATGCAAGTCACCGCGAGCGGATTTCCTTTCGCATAAAGGAAACATAGGACAACGCAAAGCACACCACCGTAGCCGCTATCAATCCCGTCAATTGCGGCCATACAATCAACAGACTCTGTCCCAGTGGCAAGGGACTGGGTATGGCACCGTACGCTTGTTCCATGGTCAACGGCCCCAAGCTCCTAACCGAAGGCACCAGCAATGTGGTCGTGGCATCCGTATACAACTGACTGGGTATTACGCGCATCAGGTTCATGATAAACTGCTGGTAGCCAATAAGCTGCTGGGGTAAAGCCGCCTCGGAAGGCATCAGCGCCCGAGCAACCATGTTGACAATTAGTTGATAAAAGATCGTAAAGAACAGCCATACAGCGATCGCAGTCAGCGCTGATGTAGCCGCTTGTCGAAAGCGAATGGACAAAAAAACCGATAGGTTTAACCAAAACGCCACATACAGTATGCTTAATAACAGAAAGCATACAATCCTGAAAAACTCTTCTACCGTGGGTGGTATGCCGATGATAAACATCCCGAATCCCATCACTAAAAAGCCCAATGCGAAAAACAGTACACCAATAACGGTGAGCGCCGCAATGAATTTAGCATTAATCAGGTAGTCACGATGGATGGGTTGAGCCACAATACGGCTTAGTGTGCCTGAGTTTTGCTCGGAGTTGATGGCATCAAAACCCAGCCCAATGCCCAGCAGAGGCCCGAGGAACCCCACAAAAACATGAAATGGAGGCAGCGAACCATCCGACAGCGTAAAGAGCTTCAAAAAGAAAAAAGGATCGTCCGAGTCTCCGGCCTTCCGGGTTTCATCCACCAAGCTCGTTATGGAAGTATATAAAGATCCAAAACACGTCAACAGAATGAGAAACAGTAAAACATTGAAGCGCCAGCTGCGTACATGATCCGAGATTTCCTTCTGGACAATTACCCAAAACGGGTGGCTGACGGCTAACATCCTTCGCTCCTGTTGCTTTTTTGTATAGCGATCTATCGCTGCGATTACCCCCGCAGCCCAGGGCTTTTCCTTGAATTGGCGAACGGCATTATGCAGTTTTTCCATAGACCTCCCCTCCTTCGAAATACTTGGTATAAATGTCATCCAAGCCATATTCCCTTGTATTGAGATGTTTCAACCCCACCCCCGCATGAACGAGAATATGTGCTACTTCAGCAGTTACTTCTTGGGTGCCGCCTATGTAAATCCGCTCCTTGTCTATGCGGACAGATACGGCGCCCTCCAAATCCAGTAGCTGGGATTTTACGGTTTCCGCCATTTCCGGCGTCAAGGCTCCCTCAATAGCTGCTTCAACAAGATAAGGCTCTTTATCAGAAAACAACGCTTTGGACAATTCTACCACATTCCCTTGAGCAAGCAGCTTGCCGGCGACGAATATACCCACCCGGTCACACACTTGTTGTACCTGATGGAGGTGATGAGACGAAAGTAAGACGGTGATTTGCTCCTCGCGGCTGAGGGCAACAATTAAATCGAGAAACTCACGCACACCGATGGGGTCTATTCCCAATGTGGGTTCATCCAATATAATGACTTCCGGATTTTTGACCAGTACATCCGCCAATCCCAGTCGCTGGCGCATCCCCCGTGAATATTTACCGGCTTTCTTTCCGGATGCATCCTTTAATCCAATACGTTGAAGCAACGCATCCACGCGTTGCTCCGCTTCCCTTCGGGAAAGACGGTTGAGCCTCGCCGTGTACAATAAATTTTCGCGCCCGCTCAACTGTTCGTAGAACCCTACATCATCCGGCAAATATCCTACCCGCCGTTTTACATCAATGGGATGGATCGTCGAGTCTATTCCACATACCTTCACACGGCCTGAGGTAGGCTCCGTGAGTCCGAGCATCATCAGAATGGTGGTCGACTTGCCCGCACCGTTTGGTCCGAGCAATCCAAAAATTTCACCTTTTCGAATAGACAAATCCAAGTGATCCACCGCCGCAAATTCGCCGTACTTCTTGGTAAGGCTTTCAAGTTCGATAATGGATTGATTCACAGATTACCTCCTTCCGTACTTCCGGAATAAATAATACACACCGCCCAATGTGCCCAAAATGATCAAAATCCCCAGCCATCCCCACAGTAACGGCGTACGAACAGATAATCGAAACGATGCAGTTGCTGACTTCTCTGGTGTTTTGGCCTCCAGATTTACGACATAATCGCCTGCTACCGATTTTCTACTTGCTTTGATCGTGGCAAACACCTGTGCATGCTGGCCGGGTGCGATTACATCAATTTTGCTGGGTTCAAACGATACCGCCCAATCTACGGGAGCCGAAGATTTCATTTCTATATTTTTCAAGGGGGCCGACCCGGTATTTTTTACCAATAGCTCCACTTTCTCATCGCTACCGGCCGTGATGGATGTACTCAGTTTCCCTGTAGGTGTGGTCAACTCTAAGTTATAAGACCCGGTGATAACAACTTCCAATTCCAGGTTAGACGACATTCCACTGGTGGAAGCCACCACAGGCACCTTATAGCTACCTGCTCCTAGATGGTCTGGTGGATCCAACTCGATGGTGATATTCTGCGTTTGATTGGCTCCCACATTTACCGACGAAACCTGCTTGCCATTTGCCCGGAATAATGCGTTCCACCCTTGGGGCACCTGGGCGCGTAATCCATAAACCTGTTCCTCGCTCGATGGATTCCTGAGCGTGGAATTGAACGTAAATGTTGAGTTCGCCGCCCCCTCCATATTGGCCTGATCCGTGTTGAATTCCGATTTAAAGGTTCCTTGCTCGGATATTTCTACAGTCAACGGCAATTGGCTGATTCCCTTCGCTACTAATTGGAAACGATAAGTACCTTTTTCCACCCGGTAGGGTACCTGTAGTTTGAACGAAAAATTCTTTTTCTCCCGTGGTAAAACGGCGAGCTGCTCAACCGTCCACCCTCCGGATTTGAGTTCATAGGACCAACCCTCCGGCAATCCGACCACCGCTATCTCCGCCGTTCTGACACCGCTTCCGTTATTGATTACATCAACCGAATAATCGATGGATTCACCCGGAGGAACCGAAATTTTTGTATAAGGAGTGTAAAGGGTCATGCTTTGAGCAACCCCCATCCGCTGAATCCCTTTCATCGGGACCACTCCACAAAAGCACATTAATAAAATAATAACTTTAGGTAAAGTAATGGCACGTGTTAACATAACAAAACCGAACTAATTTAGAAATAAATAAGCTGTGTAGACAAAATTAGAAAATCAAGAAACCTCCAAAAATGATTTCACATTTTTTAACATTTCAGATAACATTTCGGATATTTGAGGCCTTAAACGGACCCAAACAAAAAAAGGGCCGAATACAAGAATATTCGACCCTACATCTACCTATGAAAAACATGCCCTTTGGGAGGGCATTACAAAAGTACAGCTAAGATTGAGGATACAAAACATTTATTCGTTCAAAAAAAGTTTTTGTAGATGTAATACTACAAGAAAAAGAGCGGCTGCGGTTATGCAGGTTTGATTTTTTTTAGTTAATTCGTGCTGCGTAATTTAATTATTGATTAGAAGACAGATTGAAGAAATGAGCCTTAGTCAACTGGAAGAATATATTGAGACAGGCAACGGCCGTGCAATTGATGATTTGCTAAATGGCAATCCGAGCCTGAGTAAACAGAAAACAAGCCACGACATCTCCCCCCTCCTATTAGCCTGTTATTATAATAAGCCGCAAATTGTAAAAGTATTATTAAAGCATCTGGACGAACTTACGATTCATGAAGCGGCAGCAGCAGCTCAGTTGGAACAGGTTCAGGCAATGATTGAAGACCACCCGGATTTAATCGATGTGATTTCAGATCATGGATTTACACCACTGGGTTTGTCGACACATTTTGGCAACGAAGATGTTGTTCGATACCTGCTTGCAAAACACGCCGACCCAAATATTCAATCTCAGAACGGATATAATGTCTATCCATTGCATGCAGCCATCGGCGCTAACTTTGACGGCATAGCCAAGATGCTCATTGAGGCGGGTGCCGAAGTGAATGTATTGCAGACATCTCGGACCAGTCCCTTACATCTTGCGGCGCAAAACGGGAACATCGATCTCATTATACTGTTGTTAGAAAACGGTGCGCGGGTAGAAATCAAAAATGATATGGGAAAAACTGCGTCTGATTTGGCGGCGGAAAAAAGACACGTCGAAATTGCAGAAATCTTGAAGACCTAAGAATTAAAAGTCCCAAAGGCGGTGACGCATGCGTTTGATATAATTTCGAAAATCTAATACAATGCCCGCCAAGAAGTAGAAAATAATAGGAAATCCCACGGCAAGAAACGATGTGTAGATAAAAAATAAGCGAAGCTTGGAAATGGATATGCCAAGCCGTTCTCCGATGTATGTACATACACCGAAAGAACGCTGTTCAAAAAACAAAATAATTCGCTTTATCATCATTCGTTATACTTGATCAATTGCAGTCCTATTCCACATTCTAAACACCGCTTCCTATCGCAATAAAACGACTTCATTTGTAACAAAGCCTGCGATTCAGCGGCGTGCTCCGCCTGAATACCCAATTCCGAGAAGTGCGCTAAAACTGAATTTTTTTCTATTTTTAAACGTTCCAAAAGAGCTATAGCTCGGTAAATATACAGTTCTTTACCGATATATTTACCATAAGCAAATAAAATACCAGACACCATATTGATGAGCAGGTTATCGATGGAATGCCGTCCCAACTGGCAGCCATGTCTAGAAGAGGGTACATCAAACCGATAACGATCGTTCCAGTAAGAATTTACCGGCAACTTTTCAAACAATGCCTTCAACTGATCGGTATCCTGTGTGTCGATTAACGTGGAAAATAAATGTACCGATCGAAGATATACTGCAGCAAACTGGGCAATCCGGATTGTTGGGAAATTGCTCGGACGTGTGCGAAGAAACTTCCAAGAAGACGCATCCATGGGAGTCAGCGCGTGAAGTTGACGAAGATGACGATATTCCTGTTGTAGTTTCCAAGGATATGCATCTGCAAACAATGGATCTTCCAGCAAACCCGCCTGACCAAAAAATAGGGCTTCTATTGCTTGCGGACTATGGCGATGTCTTGCTAAAACGGTCTGAGGTAAATTTCGGGCCAGCTGCTCAAACGCCTGGGCGTTGACCTTAAATCCGAAACTGCGGGCGGCCCAAAGATAACAGGTGTCTTCCCAGCTTCCGTGTTGCTCGGCCAACAGTTCATAGATAGCAGCAATTTTATGCTCAAAACGCTCAACCAGCAAACGCGACAACCATTGTGACCGGTGAAAAGCCGGAACCCGATGAACCAGCTTTTCGCAGGGGATCCAATACATGCCGCTCATCAATTCACGATACTTCGCTAAAACATGTTTGGGAATCAGCGGTTTCAGTACAAAAGTTTCCGGAAACGTGCCATCTTCACGGCGAATGACTTTATCATCTTCATATACTACATGCAATATGACGTTATTATAAACTTTATCACGGCTATGCTGATGAGCATCCCATTCTGACGCGTGCACGTGAATCTCGACATTTCCGGCCCATTCTGTGTCCCCGATTCGTATCCGCGCAGTGAGAAAATCCGGGCCTGCATCGTTATTTTGATAGCCCGTATCTAATATCATCAGTGTTTTTTTTGACACGGTAAACAGCTGAGTGGCATGATACAGCCGGTATTTCCAAACAAAATGTAATATATCTTCTGGCAAGGTCATACATCAGGTTCATAGGTACGTACGACAAAGGTAGATATTTTATCGCTAACAGCCAACGAATGCGTAACAATCGTTCTCGATCGTGCAAAATCATTCATAATAATCAAACCAGGAAACCACGTCGGCATGGCCGAGTTCGGATTTAGCCTGTTGATTATAATCACGAACAACGCGCCCGCTTTCCATCTGAATAAGACGCGTTCCATAACGCAACGCCTCGCCAATATTGTGGGTTACCAACAACGCAGTCAGCTTATTCTCCTGTATAATCCGATCGGCGATCTCCATCACTTCCCGGGCAGATCGCGGATCCAACGCCGCGGAAGGCTCGTCAAGCAACAGCACGTCTACATCCGTCATTACCGTCATCAATAACGTAAGCGCTTGCCGCTGTCCGCCACTCAGCGTGCCCATGGGTTGAGCCAGCTTATCTTCAAGCCCCATCCCTAAAGTTGACACCTTATCGCGCACTATTTGCGTGAACGTACGATCCATTCCCAATTTCATCCACTTCCGAGATCGGCGCAAGGCTGCCATTCGGAAGTTATCCAATATGGTTAGTGATGCAGCCGTTCCAAGTAGCGGATTTTGAAAAACACGGGCTACGCATTGGCTCCGGCGGTAGTCCGGCAGCCGCTGAATTTCTTTATTATGCAATCGAATACTGCCTGTGTCTGCATAGATATTACCCGCAATCAGATTAAGCAATGTGCTTTTTCCCGAACCATTCGCGCCAACAAGTACCGTATAACTCCCTGCATTCAGTTGGAGCGTTATATCTTGCACGGCGGTCACTTCGGTGGCCTTGCCGACATTAAATACTTTGGTGATATGTTGAAGATCAAGCATCCGATATTTCTATTAATCATCGCCTACTGAGTTGCAGAATGCCGCCCATCCTTGGCAAAGCGACAATGAACAAAACCAGTAGTGAAGTCGTTAGCTTCAGTAGGTTCGCATCCACACCGACTCCAAGAGCCGCGGCCAATATCAATTGAAAAATGACAACACCAAAAAGCACACAAACTAACATGACGGAAATTGCACGGACTTTCAAAAAGTTAATTGCCGTATCTCCTATAATTACCGCACCCAAGCCACTGATGACAATACCTATCCCCATATTTATATCCGTAAACCCCTGAAATTGTGCCATTAATGATCCACTACAGGCTACCAATGCATTGGATATTGCTAGGCCGTATACTTTCATCCGCGACGTATTGACGCCTTGGGCCCGTATCATCGGTTCGCTGTCGCCCGTAGCTCGCATCGCGATACCAAAATCACTCCGAAGCAAATAGCTCATGACCAAAAATAAGATAGCCAACATGATCAGCAGCACTGACAGAGTATTGTGATCCGGACTTTCAAACACTCCAAATCCTGAAAATATATCCATGTAGCCGAGTAAAGGCATATTCGAGCGACCCAACAACACCAGGTTGACCGAATATAGCGCCGTCATCACCAATATCCCAGCTAAAAGTGCATGGATCCGAAGACGGGTATGGATCAATGCTGTGCAGCTTCCCGCCAGCGCGCCCCCGGCCAATGCCAAAAACAACGTAACTATTGCAGAGGAACCCTGGGCCAATCCCACTGCTGTAATCACCGCACCTAACGTGTAGCTCCCATCTGTGGTAATATCGGGAATATTAAAAATCTTCATGGAAAGAAAAAGGCCGATGACCAAGGGACCGAAACACATGGCCTGAATAATTGCTGCTACGTAAAAATCCATTAGGTGGTTTGATAATGATTTCGGTAATAAATATCCAGACGATCTGCACCGATACTACGACTTTCTGACACCGCAGCATGCAATGCCGGCGAGGGGATTCCGTCACCCCACGTATTGTGAGAAGTAAATATGCGAGCCTCGTCCCACAATCCGGCCTCTATAAATAGGTTAAGTGTCTTCCTCCCTCCTTCCACTATCAGCGATTGGACGTCCATCAAATATAATTGATAAAGGATCTTTTGTGGCAAGTAAAAGTCCATATCCTCCAATTCAATGTATTTAACCCCATCCGTCCAATCTGACCGGGAAGCATTGAAAACGATTGTTTCAGCACTTCCGTCAAACAGCTCCAAATCTGTTGGCACGACAAGGTGCTTATCAATCAGAATCCGTTTGGGATTTCTGCCTTTCCATTCTCGCACCGTGAGCTGCGGACGATCGGCTAAGGCCGTCTTAGCTCCCACCAACACGGCATCTTCCTCACTGCGCCAACGATGCACTACCTGCTTAGCCACCGGCCCAGTTATCCAGCGTTGTGTCCCAGAAGCAGGTGCCATGTAACCATCTGCTGTTTGCGCCCATTTAAGGATAACATACGGTCGTTGATGCTGTACCCTCGTCATAAATCTACGGTTGACCCAAAGCGCTTCCCTCGCCAATACCCCTTCAACCACTTCGATACCAGCATCCCTCAACAGCTGAATGCCTTGGCCATTTACCTGGCCGAACGGATCCCTGCAGGCAATCACCACCCGGCCAACGCGGTGATCAGCCAACAGCTGGGCACAAGGAGGGGTTTTTCCATAATGTGCACAGGGTTCCAAGCTCACATACATCGTGGCAGATTTAAATAACTCGGCAGCATTATCACCATACCGCCGTTGTACATCCGCAATCACCAATGCCTCCGCGTGCGGACCGCCAAATTTTCGGTGATAATCTTCTGCTACAATATGCCCGTTGTGCACAAGCACCGCTCCTACCATAGGATTAGGGCTAACCCACCCGGCTCCCAATTGGGCTAACTCTAAACAACGCCGCATATAAGGTTCGTGCTCTTGCATGTTGCAAACATACTTAAAATGTGCCAATCAATGTTCAGCAAACGAACCCTTCGTGACAATCGCACTTGGCGATCCGAAAGTATCCCGTATTTTTGTACAATGCGGCAACTAGCAAGCGTAGAACAGCAATTTATAGACGAACTGACAGATTTTTATGACGCCGGGGAGGCCCGACAGCTATATCTCCTCGTTTTAGAAGATCAATTAGGATGGACCCGACATGATTATCTCCGGCGTAGGCAAGAACTCATTGACGACCAGCGAATCAATAGATTGCTTGAAGTACTATCTTCTCTGAAAAAGGCCAAACCCATACAGTACATTCTGGGATACACCTGGTTTATGGGGATGAAATTGACGGTCGACCAGGCTGTGCTGATTCCCCGGCCTGAGACGGAAGAATTGGTTCAGCTCATCATCGACCAACAACGGTCTACTCATAACGATTCACCCAGTATCATCGATATCGGTACGGGCAGCGGCTGTATCGCTGTTGCACTTAAAAGGGCACTTCCTCGTGCCATTCTCCACGCGTTGGATGTTTCCAAGGACGCCTTGCGTGTCGCTAAACAAAATGCCGATACGCAAGGTGTGTCTATCGAATGGATCCAAGCAGACATTCTTGAATGGGATGTTACCTTCCAAACAGATCAGCTATTTGACACGGTCGTAAGCAATCCGCCTTATATTACCGACCAAGAACGAAGTGAAATGCATGCCAATGTTTTAGCCCATGAACCTCATTTGGCTCTCTTCGTTGGCGACAGTGCCCCTTTGCTGTTTTACGAACACATTGCGGCATTTGCGTTGAAACACCTTCGGCGAGGGGGCAACCTCTACTTCGAAATCAACCGCAATTATGGCTTAGCCGTATGCGATCTATTACAAAAAAAAGGGTTCAAGGATGTCCAGCTGTATCCGGACCTGCAAGGGGCTGACCGTATGATTCACGCCAAGAAAATTTAATCAATGGAAAACGATTGGAAACGGAAGGCAGAAATTCGAGAAATGTTAACCATTGATTTAAAAGCAGTTGTTAGCGATCGAAAATTATCTGAAATTTATTTTGGACGATAAAGTCGATAATCCTATCTTTGCACCACTTTCCAAAAAAGGAAAAGCGCTCTTAAAAACAATGATTCCGTAGCTCAGCTGGTAGAGCAATACACTTTTAATGTATGGGTCCTGGGTTCGAATCCCAGCGGGATCACTTCTTGGGACAAGTCTAAAAATGATAGACTTGTCCCATTTTTTTTACTCTGTAACTTGCTGTTATTCTGATAGATAAGAGCGATCGCAGAATTTAGCCTCGGAGTTCGATGTTGTGTTCCGTCAAATTCCAAAAAATCGGGGAACATCGAACTCACTATAAGCCTTTTTTCCTCAATATCGCCGTTTTCATACCGTCTATCAATGTTTGCGACCTTTTTTAAGGTGGATGCTACTAAGTCTTTTATCTCCGTTCCCACTACTGCCAAGTCGTTTAATCTACGTTCCAAAACCTCAATCTTTCCTTTGGTCAATTTCTTTACTTCTTGGAAGTCGTCATCTGCCATTTCTCCATCGGCATTTTTTAAAAGCGCATTTTGATAGCGTTTGTTCAACGCATCAATCTCACCTATGATATTTGTCCGTTCGGTATTTTGGGCTTTGGTTTTGTTATTGAAATCTTTTATAAAGGCTTCGATAAAAACATCGACCATACCCTCTTTTGGCGACATATACCGTAACTGTTTTAAGAAAGCCTCATTGGCGGTTTCGGCTTTGAACCGTACTCCGCAGGAGGAAGTGCAATGATAGTAGTAATAGTAATTGCCCATCTTGCCTTTTGAGGCACTTCCTGTGAGCATCCTATTACAATTAGGGTTAGGGCATTTAATAAACCCTCTAAGCGGTAGATTGTCCATAGCCACGATTTTAGGCTTTACAACCCTCTTTCTCCCATCGAGAATATCCTGTACATCCGCAAAGGTCTTTTCGCTGATTAATGGCTCATGCTGTCCTTTGACAAAATATCCCTTTTCCTCTTTGTAAGGAGGAATGAATATTTTGCCACAGTACAGGGGGTTTCGGACGGCTACCCAAAAGTTATTTTTGCTGAACCGACCTTTTCCATCGGCTTTCTCCCGAACCATTTTCCATATCTGTTCCGTATTGAAGTTATTGGAAATGATTTGTTCAAACGCCCATTTTAAAAGTGGTGCTTCAAAATCATGGGGTGCAATGAATTTCTTTTTGCCCTCTGTTATCTTATTGACATATCCCAAAGGAGCAGTACCCATATACCGCCCCTCTTTTTTCGCCCTGCGCATTCCGTGAAAGACATTTAATGCACGTCTGTCGTTCTCAACTTCCGGTGAAGCGAGATAGAACGCAAGCATGATTTTATTTTCGGGAATGGTAAGGTCTAAGGGCTGTTCTATCGCAACAGGCTCAACGCCATGTGTCCGTAACTGGTTAATCATTTGGTAGGCATCCCCTGCATTTCTACTGAACCTATCCCATTTGGTAAATAATATTATTGACCCCGCTTTGTTGTTCTTTGTTTTACGCAGGTTGGATAAATATTTCTGCCACTCTGGACGTTTAAAAGATTTTGCCGAATGGTCTTCTATGTAAACATCCCTTACCGGAATGCCCTTTATCTCGCAATATTTTCTTAATCGGTCTTCTTGGTCACGTTGCGAATATCCCTTGTCCGCTTGCTCGTCTGTCGATACACGTATGTATAAATCTGCCTTTCTCATCACAACAGTTTTCCTTGTTCATTTGGTTAAAGTTTTCCTCTTAGATATTGGTTAACTGCAATGTGAGCTATCTTCTTGACAAACTCCAAGATGGTTTTTGCTTCCTCTATATCGACCTCTGTTCCTTTCTTTTTCAAGATTTGTACAACTCTTTCGGGTGTTAAATCGTTCGCTTTTTCTTTCTCCATCTTCAATTGATTTTTGCCTGTTAACCGCACGGATTAATCCGCACAGGCAAACTTATCGCACTGATGGAGTGGATATTGGATTGTGTCTTTGGGTTGAATTACTTGGCATAGTCTGCCTGTTTAGAACCATTTCGGCAATGCTATCCTCATTACTTCCACGTTTGGTTATGCCTAAAAAGCGAGTATGCCTGTTGTTCACGTTTCATGGAGCAAAGGTTGGACGTGTTCTTAACGTAGGCAAAAGGTCATGCAAGTTTGAAAAAAAATCTCCACCCGTTGGGTAGTATTTGTTTCCCAAAACCTTGTGCATCCTAAACACTAACCTTTGATGCTCCCGAAACGAAACACAGCATACTCCGGCTCTTTACACGAATAAAAAAAATGTCAGGCATGAGGAATATAAGCAGTGGAAATGGTATTGAAACAAAACAACAGCACCAACTCTCATTGCCGAATAAATCAAAAAAATCAATTCAAAACAGTAAAGAAATGACACATCAAATAAACACATCGGAAGCAAGGGTATATGTAGGCACATACGGAAAATATAATGACGGTTCAATCTTCGGGGAATGGCTCAAGCTGTCCGACTATGCAGATAAAAACGAGTTTTACACGGCTTGCAAGGAGTTACACAATGACGAGACAGACCCCGAATTTATGTTCCAAGACTACGAGAATATCCCAAACGGATTAATCGGCGAAAGTTGGATAAGCGATAGCATATTTGAGTTTTTGGAGGCTTTGGAAGATATGGACGAAACCCGAAAAGAGGCATTCCTAATATGGTGCGGAAACGGACACCGTAAGCTATCCGAGGGCGATATTGACGACCTAATAAGCGACTTTGACGATGACTATATAGGCGAGTACAAGGACGAGGAAGATTTTGCCTATGAACAGGTAGAGCAAATGGACTTGCCCGAATTTGCAAAAACGTACTTCGATTATGAGGCTTATGCCCGTGACCTGTTTAGCGGTGACTATTGGAGTGATAGCGGTCATGTATTTTATAATTCTTGAATTTTCGGGAACGGTGCGCCGTTCCCATTTTTATTAAATCCGGTAGGAAAAAAGACAGATCCTTTCGGTGGTCGGGACCGTCTTTTTGCGGAAAGCGGAACACCCCCTTTGTAAAATGCCTCCGCCTCATCATTCCTCACACCTGCATTTTTCAAATAGGTTACATTCGGAGTGAGTTGAGACGAAAAAGAAAGTAGCAAAGAAACCAAAGATTGTAGTTGATTAACTTTTACATTAATTGCTGATAATGAAAGCTTTTTATTCTTTAAATTTGTTACTACAACCAGATAAACGCAATAATAATGAAAAAATACATCTACTATCCAAATTTTGAACCTCCTGAAAATGAATGGTTAAAATTCTCAATTTTATATTTAGATAAGTTCGAAAGTATTATACCATATAACCGACAACATTTGATTAGTAACGACTATCGGAAGCTTCAAAATGAAACGGATTTGGTGGACTTTTTCTCTCCAGAGTACTATCAAGGTGAACAAGCTTCATTGAAAGCCATTTCCGAAGCTGAAAGAATTATAAAGAGAACTTACGAATCAAGCTTCCTTTTTAACAGAGTTAATATTTTTAGAGATTGGAAAAATCCAAATACTTGGGACTACCAAATTTATGGAGAAAAATTTTCAAATTCTTGGGTTGAATTTTGTGAAGGCGAAAAGATTGGACGAAGAAATGCCGATGGTATTGTATTACCAAGAAGCCTTGCTTTCTTATATATGACACATCTCGCAAAAGCAATTGCATTTGAAAGAAATGGTAGTATTATTACAGACAATTTACAACTACAATTATACGTTCAATGAAATAGCAAGAGAAATCATAAGACTTGGGATTGATATCGCCACCATACCTCTTGCATTTTACACTTTAGCCCATAATTCAGAAGCTTTAAATCAAGAATATATAAAAGAAGTTTTTGGAAGTTTAAGTATTATTGGTGGAGGATATTATGGTATCCGCAAATCACTTTATGATAAACGAGATGAAAGAATATGTAAAAAATATTTAGCAAGACTCCATCATTTAAAATAAGATGAATTAGTCACGACTTAATCTGACAGTTACGATTAGAAAAGTAACTTTAAACAGATTAAGTAATATGACAACACAACAAAAAATCATCAAGAACAAGTTGGGAGTATTGGAGCTTGCACAGCACCTGGGCAATGTATCAAAGGCGTGCAAAGTGATGGGGTATTCCCGCGATAGCTTTTACCGTTTCAAGGAACTGTATGAACAAGGAGGCGAATTAGCCCTGCAGGAGATCTCCAGGCGTAAGCCGATCCTGAAGAACAGGGTTGAGGAACACGTCGAGCGTGCAGCGGTCGAGATGGCCATAGACCAGCCTGCGTTTGGCCAACTGCGGGCAAGCAACGAACTGAAGAAAAAAGGCATCGTCATTTCCCCGGGCGGGGTCAGGAGTATCTGGCTGCGTCACGATCTCCATACTTTCAAACTGCGTTTAAAAGCACTGGAAGCAAAATCGGCACAGGAAGGCATTGTGCTGACCGAAGCACAGCTGGCCGCATTGGAACGTGCCAGGGAAGAGAAAAAAGCCATGGGTGAAATCGAGACCCACCATCCGTGTTACCTTGGTGCACAGGACACCTATTACGTCGGGAACATCAAGGGTGTCGGCCATATTTACCAGCAGACGTTCATCGACACCTATTCCAAAGTGGCCTTCACCAAGTTGTATGACCGTAAAAACGCACTGGTGGCTGCCGATATGCTCAATGACCGCGTGGTACCTTTTTATGAGGAACACGACCTCAGGCTGCTCCGGGTGTTGACCGACAGGGGGACGGAATATTGCGGTGCAAGGGAACACCACGAATACCAGCTCTATCTTGCCATCGAGGATATAGACCATAGCAAAACAAAAGCTAAAAGCCCGCAGACCAACGGAATCTGTGAACGCTTCCATAGGACCGTCCAGGAAGAGTTCTACGCTGTTGCTTTCCGGAAAAAGGTGTACAGGGGCATTGACGAATTACAGCATGATCTGGACAAATGGATGGCCTATTACAACAATGAGCGTACCCATACGGGAAAATACTGCTACGGAAAAACGCCAATGCAGACGTTTGTGCAGAGTAAACCCTTAGCGCACGAAAAGTTGTTGGAAGCACTATCCGAAGACCATTTTGTGCCTAAGCCCTCCTCCACACAGAGAGAGGGCGTGGCAAAAAATGAGTCTGTCGAGTTTGAAGAAAATGGAGTATATTAGCAGAGAGCAACTGACAGTTTTTTAGAACCCCTGACTGTCAGATCAAGTAGTGGCTATTACACATTGAACATACGGGTTTATCTAATGCCAAACCATAACTCTCTGCAAGCTCTCTAACCTGTTGCTTTCTGAACAGCTTTTTTAAAACAGTTTTTAAGGGTAAATCGGGGAACATCATCATAAAATGAAGAAAGCTGAGATATTTCTCCTTCATTTCGACACCAATATTATTGTACATTTCCCTGTTTCATTTTTGTTTCCTGTTCAGCTAAACGGTAAGTACGATTTTTCCTGCGGTGCGACGGGTTTCAACCTGGGCATGGGCTTCTGCCATAGCCGCAAAGGGATAAATTTTGGCAATGTGTGGCCTTATCGTGCCTTTCGATATTAAATCAGCGATTGCTCTTAAATCATCTCCATTAGGTTGCATTCCCCATAAGGACAGATTCACGTTTTTTTCTTTAGCTTTAATCTTCAGGTTTTCGTTTGTAAGCGCCAAAATTGAAATAATAGTACCACCCGGTTTTACCACACCAATAGAATGCTCCAGAACATCGCCGCCTACACTATCAAAAACAAAATCAACATTGTCAATTACCTCCCAGAAATTTTCACTTTGGTAATCGATATGTCTATCAGCGCCCAGTGCCATAACAAAATCACGGTTTTTAGCTGACGATGTTGCAATTACTTCGGCACCTAAATGCTTGGCCATTTGCACGGCATAATGTCCCACTCCACCTGATGCCGCATGAATAAGAATTTTGTCGCCCTTTTTTATATTCATTCCGCGAACCAGGGGTTGCCATGCTGTCAAACCAGCCATTGGTAAAGCGGCAGCTTCTTCAAAACTAATATGACCCGGCTTCCGAGCCAACATCTTTGCGTTTACCGCGACAAATTCGGCATAGCCACGAGCATTCGGTAAAAGCGCAAAGACAGCGTCACCTACGTCAAACCCATCGGTACCTTCAGCTTTTTCTACAATTTCCCCAGAGATATCCCAACCCAACACTGCAGGGCGGTATTCGCCAAATAAAGCGGTAATAAATGCAGGTGAATTGCGATAAATGGTATCAGCAGGGTTGATGCCAATGGCTTTTACTTTGACTAAAACTTCTCCATTTTTCAAAGTAGGTTTCTGTGCTTCGCCAAGTAGCAGGTTATCAGGACCTCCGGCTTCATATAATAAGTATGCCTTCATAACTGAAAAGTTAGTGATTTACCTGTTTGTTGTCAGTTAAACGATTGCCTGAATTTCAAAGGCGAAACGTTTGTCTTGGTTTTGAAAAGCTTGCTGAAGGATTGTGAATGCTCAAAACCCAGTTCGTAAGCAATTTCGCTTACGGAGAGATTAGTTGTGGATAGTTTTTCCCTGGCTTTTTCTATCAGTTTGTCGTGGATATGCTGCTGGGTGTTTTGCCCGGTAAGCGCCCTAAGCAGGCTGCCTAAATAACCCGGTGAAACATTTAATTCCGCTGCAACGTATTGAACGGTCGGCAACCCTTTTGAAATCAAGTCATCGCTATTGAAGTAGTCTGTCAATAACTTTTCCAGACGCTCCAATAGTTGATGATGCGCTTTTTCTCTTGTAATGAACTGACGGTTGTAAAACCTTTCCGAATAATTGAGCAACGCCTCTACGTGGGAAATGATGATCTGCTTGGTAAACTTGTCAATATTGGCACGATATTCCTGCCTGATATTTTCTATGATCCCGTTAAGCGTTCCTTCTTCTTTTTCCGATAACAGCAACGCTTCGTTTACCGAATAATCAAAGAAATCATACTTCTTGATACCCTTTGCCAACTGTGTGTTCCAAATAAAATCAGGGTGTATGAGCAACATCCAACCAGACGGTTCTCCGGAACGTTCTTTCTCATTGATTTCAATGTCAAGCACCTGGTTTGGCGACATAAAAAACAGTACGCCGCCATCTTCAAAATCGTAGAGCAGCTGCCCATATTTATACTTTACGCCTTGCATATGCTTCAACGCAATAAAATAGAAATCAAATACCGCGCTCATCGTACTTTGATTGGGCAAGCCGGTGAAATCCTCCTTTGTTACTATACTGATCAAAGGATGTTCGGGCTTAGACAAGCCTCGTAGCCGGTGAAACTCGCTGATTGATTTTATTCTAACTGGCTTTGTCATATACAAAGATAATTATTGTCGCTTGTATGCTTTTGCAAATTCCCTGGCAAACGCTTTCAATTTTGTTTTTCCCAATTCGGGCCTGTGTTTCAGATAATTCGTAAATGTTTTTCCGCTGTGTGTGTCTGCCTGCATGCTTACGAATTCATGTGCAAGCTGTTGCGGAAAGCCTGATTGGATCAAGCCGTCTAAAAGTTGCTCTTCTGGTAATGCTATCCATTTCAGGTCAGGCTTGCCGATGGCTTCGCCTAAAATCTTTGCCGCTTCATTACAGGTCAATTCCTCGCTTGCGACATAGCGGACCTTTTTCCCCTGAAACGGCCTTGTCAGCTCTTCAAAAGCCGCGTCTGCAATATCATCCGGAGAAACAAATGCAATCTTATCCTCTCCGCCATAACCGGACATTATTGCTCCATGCTCTTTTATTGTTTGAATGTCATTGTAGAAATTGGTGTAAAAGGAACCGGGACGTAGCTCGATGACCGTTCTGTCTGATAGCTGGATGAGTAGAATGGAGTCTGCCGTATCAGCCGCCCAACCGGTCAGAAATACAACTTTTTCAATTTCATTTTCCCTGATCGCCTGTACATAATTCGTTTCCATTTTTTTGAAATAGGCCGCTTGGTCTTCTTCCATAAAGTTGAAAGGGATCATACAATACACAGCGTCTGCACCGACAAAAGTTGTTGTCAAAAAATCTATGTCTGCTACTGATCCGATTGCTGCTTTTGCGCCAAGGGTTTCAATGTCTTTTTGTTTGTCGGCTTTACTGCTGATAACCGTTACCGAATGTCCGTTCGCAAGCAATGCTGTTGCAAGCGGTTTGCTGATGTTGCCCAATGAGCCTGTCAATACAATATTCATATGCTGTCTTTTTTGTTACTGCAAAGTTGCAACACTGTCTAGCAACAGATGTAACCAAAGCGACTGTTTTTGTAGCCAAAATGAATGGTCTTTGTTACCAGGCAACTTGTTTGGGTGGAGCAATTTTGAAGTTTGCGACCGATTGAGGATACCGGTCGGGCGGCAAGCGCGCAAAGATAACGCTCATTCCGGGCGGCTTACCTGTTCCCGAGACTATCGGTTTCGGAGGGACAGCCTACCACAGCCCATATAGGTTACATTCCTGTAGGCAAAGTAGATTTCATGTGTGGGACTACCTTCTTCGGTTATGTCCAGGGTACAACCACCGTTGTCCGAATGCCTGACGATCCCGTGAATTTCGTTGCCCTGAAATGCGTAGGTTTCGGTATGGGCTTGCTTGCGGGATAAAAGCAGGGTATCCTTTACGATATCGTTGATGCAGTGCAGAACAACATAGTTGTCTTTAATCTCCATCTCCCAGAAAGGCTCGGTGCCTTCAAAATAGCCGGTTATGATGGTTTTTCCCTCCATTGTCCCGGAACCCGTTATGAGCAGATAACAACAACCGATCAGCATTACCCATACACTCCTTTTAACCGTCATAACCGCTCTACCTTTATTTTTCCAATTTCAAAAGGTATCCTTTTAACGGACGCCTCATTTTCGATCATGATCTCCACCGAAATATCATCTTTTTCGGCTTGAGAAATGTCCCTTTTAATTTTAGTTAACGCGTATATAATACCGGTCTTCTTGTCCTTAAGCGTCATGTTAGTATACCCCGGCATCGGATCATCATTGATGAAATAGACGATCTTCTGTTCATCCGTGTACCTGTATGCGTATATGATATCAAAGAAGCTAAAGTCAATTTTACGGTAAGGTTCACTGTCTTTTGTCCTGTATTTAAAGTCCGGGAAGACTTTATTTATCACCGTCGAATCAACAATGGCGAAATAGAGGTCGGGATTTTCCGCCAGTATTGCCTTGTCCACCAGATTAACATTGCGGGCAATGCCCCCGTTTTTTCCCAGGTTGAAGTATGAATTGCTTTCTTCGGATGGGGTAAAATATTTCATGACACCCCTGATATGTAGCTCCCTGCTTTTTTTCTTGGGGGGATAATACCGTGATGTTTCGGCTCTTCCATTATTATAGTTATAGTTCAGCGGATATTCGAAGTTTTCTTCCAGCACGTTTCCCCTGTTATCCGTTACGGTCATGGTATCGATGTTGATCAGCTCGAACTTGCTGGTTGGCTTACCCATGTTCAGACCGATCTCTATAAAATCTTCCGTTTGGTTAGCATGGGATACCGTGATCTCTCCCTGCCCGAAGCATCTGGTAGCTATCATTATAAGCATCAATATAATATTCTCTTTCATGGATGTGTTTTACATGTCGTTGCTTATGCGCATACATTTACTTTATACCTGTCTTGCACTTATTTTGTACCTGTCGTGGGTACCTGACCGCAAGTACCGCGGACCGAATTACAACCAGACCGGCCGAAACAAATGTAAAAACTCTTTTGAGAACCGGTGAAATACGGGAGTTTTTTTAGCTAACAGGTGCCACTTTCGGGAACCACCCAGGATGCTTCCCTTCTATGCGCATCTAAAACCCTACGCGATCCAAGCAAATCATGTGGATTTGCATGACAACACTGTGAACCATGCCGCTAGATTACTGCTGAACATATTTGAATGAAGTGCTACTTCCTATTAAACGAGTAGTCGATTGAAAATTTCACTACCGGCTCTTTGAGCAGGTTTATCTCATTATGATTCACATATTGGTAAACACTCGCTTTGAGGTTGATCACCTGGTCTATCTCTATGCCGGCGTCCAGTGAATATCCAAACAAAAGCCCATTGTCGAATCCTGGTCCAAAAAGTGCCTGTAAATTCCCTTTGGAAGACAGCGACGCCATTCCTTTTGCCTGGACATAAAAAACCCCCAAGTTATCCGTATCTGTATCCTTCCAGGCGCCTGTCTGGAAAAACAATCCTACATTACCAAGCCCATTAAAGAAATTCATGTTTTTGCCTGTCAGGCTATCTGTTCCATTAAGATTGCGGACACCTACCTGATAGGCAAATCGCAGCTTCGTAATCCCATACCAAACCGAATTTGGTAAGTAATTGAATCTTGCTTCGGTCATATCCTTTAATCGCTTCGCCGATCATTTCTTCACTCAATCCAAAACCGTAGAACGGAGCTGTATCCAGGGTTGTAACCCCATGATCAATCGAAGCTTTTACGGCAGCGATGCTGTCTTTTTGTTCGTTTCCGCCCCACATATTGCCTCCGATGGCAAATGCTCCGTAAGCGATAGCTGATAATTTTAAGTCGGAGTTACCTAATGTGCTGTATTCCATTTTTATATTTTATTAGTGAGATAAATTTATGATGTAAGATGTTCAAGCTTTGTCTTAATGACTGCCGTTAAATAAATATTCATGTTTTTCTAAAATGAAAGCCTCCTGCAGATGTTGCAAATAATCGCGATGATAGTTATCAATACGCTCCGGTGTTGCATTTTTTTCTAAATCGTGAAAATGAAATCCATCAATTCTATCCATACCGACAAACTGATTCATCTTATGGAAACCAACTAATATGCCATCGTCCACAGCGGTTTGATCGAAAAATTCTCCCGGCAATGTGAAAGCCGTATCGGGTGCATTCCATGTGGAGGTAACCATGTATTTCTTGCCTTGCATTAACCCGCCTGTTCCATAATTGATTTCAGGATTATTACGGCTTCTTCCGTCGCTCCTGTAAATGCCGTTTTGATGACCGGCGGAGAAAACCTCATCGATATATTTCTTCAACCGATTCGGTACCTGGAACCACCAAATAGGCGTGTGATAAATAATAACATCAGCCCATTTAAAATTCTCCACTTCTTCCATCGCATCAAAATCATCATTGATGTTGGTGATACGTAAATCAAATTCGTTTTTCTCGAAAAAAGATTTTGTCCAGTCCGTCAAGGTATTGTTGAATGCTCCGCCTGAATGCGCAAAAACCTGTCCGCCGTTAATAATAAATATCTTCATCTTATATTATCGTGATAATTAATAAAGCAAAGTTCTATCAGAATTTTTTATTATCAAAATAACTTAAATTGTATATTTGTATCATAAAAATAATAGAAATGAGATGGAATCTGGAATGGTTGCGCACCTTTAAAGCAATTTATGAAACAGGAACGCTCTCTGCCGCGGCGCAGGAATTGTTTATTTCCCAACCCGGCGTAAGCCTGCATTTGAACTCGCTGGAAGCCTTTACGGGTTATAAGTTATTTGATCGCTCTGCACGGAAAATGGTACCCACGGAAAAAGGGAAAATTCTATATAATTATATTTTAGATCCGCTAAAGAAACTGGAAACGGGCGAGGAACATTTTCATAAACGTTCACAGGATGAGCGTGCCACCATCAGCGTGGGCATGTGTTTTGAGACTTTTCAATACACGCTGGAAGAGCATATTTCCGGATTACCGTTTAACCTGATTATTAAGTTCGGCGAATACCCGCAAATGCAGCACGATTTGGACAGCGGCTTGCTGGACTTGATTATTACGCCGCAAAAAGGCGATCAACAGAATTTGGTATATCGTCCGTTTTCTAAAGAAAGAATTGTGCTGATTGCCGGCAGTGAAACCGACACGGCTGCATTGGAAAACTTATTGCAAGAGAATAAAATAAAAGCAGCAGCCGATTTATTAAAACAGCAACTTTGGTACAGCACGGCAGCAGATATGGACCACCTAAAGAATTTTTGGTTGAAACATTTTGGCGAGCATCCCGATTTCAGTCCGAATTACATTGTACCCAATATCAGTTCCATCATCCGTTGTCTGAGCGATGGCACAGGTTTTTCGATTGTGCCCGATTTTCTTTGCAGAGAAGCCATTGCTTCGGGAAAAATAAAATTAGTTTGGGAAGGCAATCATCCGCTGGAAAATACGCTCTATTTCGGAACGAGGAAAAAGACCATGTATTGTAATGAAATAGATCGATTGGAGAGTTTACTGGAAAAGAGATGGGTCCGGTAAAGAGTTCGGGTTCTGACCAATGGGATCACTCCTATCCGAGGCAACGGGTGCCCTAAGTGGTGCCTCGTTTCTAATAAGTCGAAATTCAGTAGGTGGAATTCCGGCTAATCTCTTGAAGAATCGGCTGAATACCTGAACATTTTCAAAACCAAGATCAACGGATTCCGATACACATACCACCTGTGTCTGGAAAGGTGTGGCTTCCTATTATCATGTAGTGGTTGATGGGGAAACAGCAAATGATGCTGCATGGTACTATCCTAACCCCAGCGCGTTAGCAGCGGGAATAAAAGGACACATCGCATTTTGGCGTGGTGTAGAGGTAACCCGGTAGCACATAATTGCGGCTAAATTTTATACTTTTGGGCCGTGCAAAGAATTCCCTATCGTAAGAAAGAATACATGATGAGATACTACTGCGTAGTTATTCTCATTTTCACCTGCTTGTTTTGCCAAGCCCAGGATGACCGGAAAGAAGTGGTCACGTTTGAAGATGCCTACAAACGCGTGTATCACATTACCAAGCTCAGTGGGGAAACCTTCAAAATAGACGGAAAGCTGGACGAAGATACCTGGCAGCACACCGGCGAATGGTCGGAAAAGTTTTCGCAGGTCATCCCGTTCGAACGGGTATTCACCGCTTCATGGACACGCATGAAAATTTTCTACGACGATGAGAATATCTATATCGGTGTATATTGCAAGGATCGGCATCCCGAAACCATGAACGCGTTTATCGGAAACAGGGACGATAACAGCAATGGCGACCTCATCAGCATCGCATTTGACACCTACCACGATTATCGTGTGGCTCCGGAGTTTAACATAAACCTCGGCGGAAATAAAACAGACCTGACCGTCACAGACAAACTTTCCGTCAACCTAAGCTGGAACGCCGTCTGGGAAGGGAAAACCGATATAAACCTGCCGGATTCGAGCTGGACCGCGGAACTCAGGATCCCATTCAGCCAACTGCGTTACAACCAGAAAGATGCAGACGGAATATGGGGATTGCACGTACGACGCATCATCCGCAGAAATAACGAAGTCCAGAACTGGAGCCTGATTCCCATCAAGAACAACGGCCACGTGTTCTCCTTCGGAGAAATGCACGGCATGAACGACCTGCCCAAACCCCGTGGCCTGGAGTTTGCTCCGTACGTGATGGGTAAGCACATTCTTGAACCCCGGATACCCGGAAGCCCTTATCAGAAAGGTAGCCAGTGGGCCGGTAGTGCTGGGCTCGATGCCAAAGTAGCCCTGCGGGATTTTACGCTGGATCTGACCTTCAATCCGGATTATGGCCAGGTGGAGGTCGACCCATCGGTGATGAACCTATCGGCCTATGAAGTGTTTTACGACGAAAAAAGACCCTTTTTCCTGGAAGGAAAGCATATTCTGGAATTTGACAACGCTGAAGACAGAATGTTCTATTCGCGCAGAATCGGGGCGATGCCTTCCTACCCGCCCGTGGATATAGACAATGTCGATAATTTTGCCAGCACGCCCAATTTTATTCCCATCATCGGCGCCCTGAAATTAACGGGAACGAACCGGAAAGGACTTACCGTGGGCTTGCTCGAAAGCGTTACCGCCCAAACGACGTCCAAAGTAATGCGCAAAGGCGTAAGCGACCGTGAGGTAACCGAACCGCTGACCAACTACACGGTGGTACGCATCCAAAAGAATTGGGAGGGAAACACCTTATTGGGAGGTATGGCCACGGCCGTTAACCGGAATCTGACCAAAGAACACCTGCAGGAAGCCATGATCGGCAATGCATTCACCGCGGGTCTGGATTTTACCCAATATTTTGCAAACCGTCTTTATTACATCGATGCAAAAGGTATGTTCAGTTCCCTGCATGGATCACCGGAAGCGCTGTTACGGACAAAAACGAATGCGGTCCATTATTTCCATCGCGAATCGGGAGCCGACTACTTAAATCTCAACCCCGACAGCCGTTCGATGCAGGGAACCGGCGGATATGTAAAGGTCGGAAAAAAGGGAAACGCAGAATGGAATTTCTCCGAGACCTTCAGCTGGTCGTCGCCCGGCTTTGATCTGAACGATGTGGGCTATATGAAGCAATCGGACTATAAGTTGAACGAATCCGAAATTGCCTTAAGGAAAACCGACCCATGGGGACCGTTCCGGGCTGCGGGGATCACCCTTACGCAGAAAAACGTCTGGAATTACGGAGGAGATGCGATAAATAATGACGTCGCCATACGTTGGAGAAGCCTGAGCATCGCGCATCGCATTGAAATGGATGTAAAAGAAACGTTCAGTTGGAATACCGTGGACAGCCGTAGATTACGAGGCGGACCGGATATGCGATACACAGCAAACTTCGAAACCAATGTAAGTGTGAACTCCGATCGCGCGAAAAGAGTCGTCTACAAATTGATTTACGATGGCCGGCATTACCTTGCCGAAGAGATAGGTTATAATCAAATACACCCTAGCTTAATCTTTCGCATCGGAAATCACATCCGCCTAACCGGGCAGTTTGACTATGCCTGGAACGATGACAACCTGCAATATGTAAGCAGCATCCCAGTAAGCGGCTCGCCGGATGATAAAACGGAATATGTAATGGGCCGGATGCAACAGAAAACGTATGGCGTAACGCTGAACATGCAGGTCAATCTTACCCCTGATATTTCCATCCAATATTACGGATCCCCCTTCACATCGGTGGCAAAATACGACCAATTCAAACTGGCAGCGGATACGCGGTCACATACGTATTCCGATCGGTTCCATCCGATTGAGGATCATGAAATCAGCCTCGTCAACGACTACTATTTCTTCAACACGGGCAATGGTCAGCTGTCATTTAAAAACCCCAACTTCAGTTTCAATGAATTGCGATCCAACCTGGTTGCCCGTTGGGAATACCTTCCCGGTTCGACGCTCTATCTCGTTTGGCAGCATAACCGATCCTATCAGGACCCCATATACCAGCCGGGATGGGATGGCAACCTCGATCGGATGTTTGGTTTGCCCGCCACGAATGCCCTCATGGTGAAAATTAACTATTGGTTCGGTCGCTGAGGTAACAACTTTTTAAATAATCCCATACAACGGTCCACCGGATGCGCCCAGTGCATCCACCCGTTTTTCCACCTGGGGATCTTTGATCAGTTCGGGTGCATGATGAGGCTTTTTGCGGGCATCGATAATCAGCGGTCCCCGGCACCCCCAATGTTTGTGTTGAATAAAGCTTGCTACGCCATGGATATCATGCGCAGGGTTGCTTCGGGTAAAGGCAATCCAAACCAGATTATTCACATTGGCAGCCGTAAACGCGGCATCGTCACAAAGCACCATCAAAGCAAGTCCCGATAAATCCCGATCCGCGATCTCCCGGCACCAGGTTTCAATCCGATCGGCTTCGGTCCCCTCGTCGGTATAAGGAAGAGCTTCCACGGCTAAGATACCCGGCACGGCGAGCTTAGCAGTAGCAAACGGCCGGGGCAGTTCGAGCCCTCCCGGTAACTCGCCCCACAGCGTGCGCTTTACCCCGCCCGCAGCTGCGAAAACGACCTTGGAACCGGCATTCAGCCCATCTCCCGAATAATCCAGCGTATCGATGGTAGTCCGGGTATGGAAATGCAGGTCGCGCTCAAAATCCATCCGCTCCAGCATATGCTTTAGGAATCCCGGAATGTCGTGTATATCAAGCTGCGGATTGTCTTCGTATGCCGCAATAAAAAGGTATTTGGCCAGGCTCAATTGATTTTTGCCCAATATCTGATTGGCAATCGTGAGGATTTCCTGTGGCCTCTCGGATTTAAGGTAAGGCGTATATCGCTCGCTACCGATCGCAAAAAGCAGCGGATGTACACCTGCGGCGTCCACGGCGTGGACAGCATGGAGCCCGTTTATTTCCTGCGGTATGGCCGAGCCGGTGATCTCATGGATCAGGGCACCGAAACTGGTATCCTCCTGCGGCGGGCGCCCCACGACAGTGAACGACCAGATTGGGTTGCGGCGGTGGTACACCTTGTGCACACGCATCAGCGGAAACGGATGGGTCAAACTGTAGTACCCCAGGTGATCTCCAAACGGACCTTCAGGCTTATTTTCCTGCGGATAAACCATTCCCGTGATGACAAAATCAGCATCCGCGGAAATACAAAAACCTTCCTCGTCGTAAAAATACCGGAACCGCCTGTTGCCCAAAGCTCCCGCAAACGTCAATTCGGATAGTCCTTCAGGCAGCGGCATCACCGCCGACAACGCATGCGCCGGAGGCCCGCCTACGAAAATGCTCACCTTTAAGGGCTGCCCCAATGCATTGGCTTTCGTTTGGTGCACCCCGATACCCCGATGGAGCTGGTAGTGGAGACCGATTTCGCTGTCTGTCACGTAATCATTTCCCGCCAACTGGATACGGTACATTCCCAGATTGGCATGCAGGGCACCGGGTTGGGTTACATCCTCGGTATATACCTGCGGCATAGTCACAAACGGACCACCGTCCATCGGCCAGTTAACAATCTGCGGCAACTCACTGATGCAGGTAGTACCGTGGAGGATAGGCGCTCCGCTTTTTTTCTTCCACGGAAGTGCTGAGAGTGCCGTAGATGCCACGCGGGTATAGCGCAATGGCTTTTTCAGCGCCTGCATGGGATCGGACTTAACATCCACCAGCACCTTGATTTTGTCGAGCGTGTCCCGGAACATAAACCGCGAACGCTCCAACGTGCCAAATAGGTTGGAAACCGCAGGAAACGGACTGCCCTTAACATTTTCAAACAATAGCGCAGGCCCCTGTGCATCATACACGCGCATGTGGATGGCAGCCATTTCCAGATATGGGTCTACCTCCTGCCGGATACGGATCAAATGTTTATGACGCTCCAGGTCGTTAATGCATTCGGCAAGGCTCTTGTATCCCATATTGTTTGGTATTATTGGACAAAGATAACCGATCGATGTACTTAATCAATCCAATTTCTTAAATTCGCCACGGAAACACGAAAAGAGAAGATAGATACCGATGCAACTCACCAAGCTTGAGATAAAGGGTTTCAAAAGTTTCGGCGATAAAATAACCATCCACTTCAACGAAGGGATCACTGCCATCGTGGGTCCAAATGGATGCGGCAAGTCCAATGTGGTGGATGCAATCCGGTGGGTACTGGGCGAACAGAGCACCCGCATGCTGCGTTCGGAAAAGATGGAAAACATCATCTTTAACGGCAGCAAAAACCGCAAAGCTGCCAATCTTGCTGAAGTATCGCTCTCATTCGACAATACGAAGAACATTCTGCCGACGGAGTTTTCGCAGGTAACCATCACACGTAAACTCTACCGAAACGGCGAAAGCGAATACCGGCTCAATGACGTTAAATGCCGTCTCAAAGACATTACCGATCTCTTTCTGGATACCGGTATCGGAGCCGATACCTACTCCATCATTGAACTTAAAATGATCGACGAGATCATTAACAACAAGGAAAATTCACGCCGGAACCTGTTTGAGGAGGCTTCGGGAATTTCCAAATACAAAGTCCGGAAGAAACAAACCCTCGGTAAACTGAAAGATACAGAAAGTGATCTGGAACGGGTAGACGACCTCTTGTTCGAAATTGAAAAAAACCTCAAAACGCTGGAGAACCAAGCAAAAAAAACAGAACGATACTACCGCCTCAAAGAACAATATAAAACGCTGAGCATTTCGCTGGCTTCCTACCGTATCGCCCACTTCAGTGAATCGCTGGGCAAGATCGAAGAACAGGAATTGGCACAACGTACGGAACAGACCCGCATCAACACAGAAATTGCCACATTAGAGGCGCAACTCCAACAATTAAAGCAGGAAAGCCTGGCCAAGGAGAAAAATCTGGCCACCCAACAGAAAGCAACCAACGAATATGTTGGAAAAATACGTGCATACGAAAGTGACAAAAAAGTTAAAAACGAGCAGCTTCGGAACCTGCAGGATAAAGAGGCCCGCCTGAGCAATGAGCTGAACCAAGATAAACAACAGCTCAATCACGCACTTTATAACATTAAGCGGCTCAACGAAGAACACCTCGTGGAGCAGACCAAACTGGATGGCATCACCTCCTCCCTGCACCGGCAAAAGGCCGAGGTAGATGAACTCCGCGGTCAGCAGCAAACGGCCAAAAATAAACTGGACGCCACCGTGCGCCAACATAACGAGTTACAAAACGAGATTTACAAGCTCGAAAAGGAAATTGCCGTATTGCGCATACAGCACGATGCGTTGGAGCAGGAGAGCGTCCGAAACATCACGGATGCCGAATCAAAGGCTTCAGAACTTGACCAATTCAATGTGTTGGTCGATCAATTAGAGGGGCAAACGGAAGCGATGCAATCGGAATACGACGCAACGATGCAATCGGAAAACGAACTCCAACAGCAAATCGCGGATACGGAAAACGCCATCCACTCCCTGAAAGACGAGCTTGTACGGGATAACCGGCAGCTCGATGCGAAGCAAAACGAATACAACCTGACGAAATCGCTGGTTGACAACCTCGAGGGCTTCCCGGAATCCATCCGCTTCCTCCGCAAAAACGCAGGATGGAAAAAGCAATATCCGTTGTTTTCGGACATCCTCTTTTGCCAGGAGGCATACCGTATCGCCATCGAAAACTACCTCGAGCCTTACATGAACCATTATGTGGTGCAACGTCAGGAAGAAGCGGTACAGGCCATCCGGCTGCTGAGTGACGCAGCCCGCGGACGGGCCAATTTCTTCGTGCTTGATGCCCTTGGCGATATACCGGCCCCAAACACGGCCGCTGCGCCCGAAAACCAGCTGATTCCTGCATTGGATATCATCAGCGTAGAAGAACAATACCTCCCCTTATGCCGCAGGCTGCTGCACAATGTGTTCCTACTCCAAACGGATGACGAGAAAGCGCTGGAAAGCAATTTACCTGCCGAAGACGTCGTCATCTTGCACAAAAGCGGCAAATTCAATAAAAGCAAGGTGGGCATGGCTGGTGGATCCGTGGGTCTGTTTGAAGGAAAACGTATCGGACGTGCGAAAAACCTAGAAAACCTGGCCAAGGAAATCAAATCGCTGGGCAATCAGATTGCCAGCCGCCAGCAAAAGCTGGATAATGATATCCAACGATTGGGAAACCTGAAAGGAAGCTCACAAAAGGCCCGTATGGAAGAACTGGGTCAGCAACTCAACCGCCTCAACAACGAGCTGGTATCGGTAAAAACCAAGCAGGAACAATACCAGGCATTCATTGCAAACAGCCAGAACCGCAAGCAGGATATCGAGCAGAAAATGGCCAACATCCAGCACGAGTTGAAAGAGGCCGAACCGCGGTTAGAGACATTGCAAGCCGACAAGGAAAAGCAAAGTACCGTATTGCAGGAGATGCAACGTGCATTTCAGGACCTTTCCGAAGTCCTTACCGAAAAGTCATCTGCCTACAACCAGGAGAACATCCGTTTTCATCAGCAACAGAACAAGGTATCGGGTATCGACAAGGACCTTGAATACCGGGAAAGCTTGCGGGATACGTACGAAACCCGGATAAAAAAAAATACAGCAGAATACGAACAGGTGCAGGCAGGTATCAAAGATACGCTTCAGCATGTCGATGATTCGGATGAGGATCTGATTGCCATGTACGCACAGAAAGAGGCTTATGAAAAAGGTCTGCAGGACGTCGAAGAAGACTACTATGCTTCCCGGGGCAAAATCAATGAAACCGAGGAGCAGGTTACCCGGTTACGACGCCAGAAAGAACAGGTTGGCTTTTTATTCGATGAACTGCGGGATAAAAAGACTAACCTGAAACTCGATTTAAATGCATTGAAGGAACGACTGTCGGTCGAATTTTCCATTGACATTACTGAATTGATGGCCAATCATGCGGACGAAAGCGGTGCCGATCTACCAGAGGCCGAAGATGATGAGGAAACGCTTCGGTTTAAAACTGAAAAACTCCGAAAACAACTGGATGAATTCGGCACCATCAATCCGATGGCAATGGAAGCTTACCAAGAGATGAACGAACGTTATGCCTTTATTATCAAGGAAAAACAGGATCTATTGGATGCCAAAAATTCATTATTGGAAACCATACAGGAAATCGATGATACCGCACGGGAAAAGTTCATGGAGGCATTTACCAAGGTACGCGAAAATTTCATCAATGTATTCCGCTCGTTGTTCAATGAAGAAGACACATGTGATCTGATCCTCACCATTCCCGAAAGCCCGCTGGAATCCGACATCGACATCATGGCCCGCCCCAAGGGCAAACGACCGCTTTCCATTAATCAGCTTTCGGGGGGCGAAAAAACGCTGACATCTACTGCGCTCCTCTTTTCACTATACCTGCTCAAGCCGGCACCCTTCTGTATTTTTGACGAAGTGGATGCACCGCTGGACGATACCAACATCGATAAATTCAATAACATTATCCGGAAATTCTCGAATCAATCCCAATTCATCATCGTATCGCATAATAAGCGCACCATTGCCAGTACAGACATTATCTACGGCGTTACCATGGTTGAGCAGGGCGTATCACGTGTGGTAGCCGTAGATATGCGGGAAGTTGCATAGTTTACCACAGGCATGTAGGCTGTCTATCAATTATACCGGTTAGCGTAATCAATCGGTGATAATCCGGCAATCCGTTTGAAAATATCTCTGAATGCCTTCGGATCGGTATAACCGACATCATACATGACTTCGGAAACCGTCTTCCGTCCGGTTTCCAATTGCTTTTTGGCTGCTTCTATTTTGACACGCTGGATGTATTCGATAACGGTATTGGCCGTTACCTTCTTAAACCGCCGTTCGAAGGTACGCCGCCCGATACCGAATTTATCGGCCAGCATATCAACCGTAAGCCGATTGGCGTAGTTTTGTTCGATGTATTCCTGAATCGCCAATATCAAATCATCACCATGATCTTTCTGACCCCTGAACACGCTGAATGGCAGCTGACTGTTTTTCTCGATGTCCAACAGGAAGAACTTGGAGGCGATGATCGCCATCTCGCGTGTGGTGTATTTCTCAACCAGATATAGGAGCAGATTCCAATACGTACTGGCTCCGCCGCTCGAATACAAACCTTTCTGATGCGTGATGACCCGGTCATCTGCCAGCTGCACCTCCGGAAAGCGTGCCCTGAATTCATTGGCAAACAACCAATGGGTTGAACACGATTTCCCATCCAATAATCCGGTAGAGGCCAGCAAAAAAGCACCAACGCATAAACTCGCTACTTCAGCTCCGCGTTGGTATTGTTCGACGATCCAGGGATAAAAGGCCTCATTGCGGCTGATCGCTTCGCCGATGTCCCCGCTGATCGCGGGAATGATAATCAGGTCGGTCTTTTCCGCTTCTGCCAATACCCGATCGGTATGGATGGAAACCAATCCCTCATTTAGCCGCACCTCTTGGGTGAGCCCTATCGTTTGGATGTCAAAAAAAGGCCGATGTCCCGCACTTTTGAAAAATCCGTTTACGGCAGTGAACATATAACGTGGATCTACAACCGCCGCTGGCACCGCAGTTTCCGGAACGAGTATACTTACTTTCTTCATCTAACAAAAGTAACCCAAAGCATTGTCGGAATCAACCTGTTAGTTTGTCGTTTTCACGCCTCACACCCTTATCGGTCTGTCAACCATGAATTGATTTTCGGTAGCCAGGTTTCAATTTTACGGCGGTAACGGGCCAACCAATCCCATAACCATCTATTTGGGTCCTTGCCTTGCTCTCCGCAATCAAACACCTGGCAGGAATTAAGAAAACGATTATATAAACCAAAAAGAAAGACAATACGAAGCAACTTCCTATATTTCAGTAAGAAATATTCAAAATATAGATGCCCCCATATCTCCACTGCAAACGAATCCCTCCCGATAACCAATCCGGTTCCATACAATGTTGAATAATCTGCCTGTATGGAGTCAATTAATGAAGTTACCGTCTGTATGGGGTGAATAGCAACCGCATGTTTGAAAGCATTATCATTCTCGATATGTACCAATCCTTTATTCAAATCCACGGTCAACCAGTAGCCTTCAACCTCGTATCTCTGCTTCATCAAATAATGAATTTACAGTTTATATAATATATATTTTAATCTGATTACAAGGTAATTATAAATTTAATTTAACTTATAATTAACACAAATATAAACTCTTTTAAAGAACTGAAAAAATGTCAGCACACTAATTTTAAAATATTCATTACAATTATTAACTTCGTATACAGTTTTTCAGAAACTCATTTCCAAATACCTGCGCCCATTCGCTTTTTGCGATCGAGCTAATGCAGAAGGTTCATTCGTATTGTTAACGTCAAAATTTATTCAATATGGGAAAAGGAGATAAAAAAACCAAACGAGGAAAAATTGTAAAGGGTTCTTACGGCAAAAGAAGACAAACCGCTAAGAAACGGAAAAAGAAATCGGCGGCGGCTCGTGAGCGTACTTCGGAATAATTGCTAAATAACTAACCGTTGCCGTATGGCTTCATACAATACGACTCCTGCGGATACGGAAACGTTGAGCGAGGCGATCGATCCAGCCATAGGTATTTTTGCCAAGTGATCAGCGATACGGATCAGCTCGTCTGAAATGCCGTGTTCCTCAGAACCCAGCACAAACGCTGTTGGCGCCGTGTAATCCAACTGATAGATGTTGTCGGCTGTCTTTTCCGTACAGGCTATTAATTGAATTCCGGAGTCTTGCAACAATCGAGCGGTCTTAGCTAGACTGTCTTCGCGGCAGACGTTGATTTTAAACAATGCCCCGGCTGATGTTTTTATGGCGTCAGGATTGATTTCGGCTGACCCTTTTTTCGGCACAATCAGTGCATGTACACCTACGCACTCGGCGGTGCGTGCAATGGCGCCCAGGTTGCGTACATCCGTAACGCCGTCGAGGATGAGCAACAGAGGCACTTCTCCCCTTTCGTAGATAGCCGGCACCAAGTCTTCCGTCCGCTGATAGGTGATCGGCGAGATAACTGCGATGACCCCTTGATGGTTTTTGCGGGTCATGCGATTGAGCTTTTCGACAGGTACCTGCTGGTAACTGATACCGTGTTGCTTGAGCACCTGTTTCAGTTCGATAAACAATTGGCCACTGAGTCCGCGCTGAACGAAAATAGATTCAATTTCCTTCCCGCTGTCTATGGCTTCAATGACCGCACGGATACCATATACCTGCTGATTAGTCTCCCGTTTTTCATGACCTCCGCGCCATTGCTGCTGTTGCATACTGTACAATTTTGGGCACGAAGTTAAACAATGTTAGGCCCAGTTGCAATTTATACCACAAATGCAGCTATACTACTTGCAGGATACAGGCACTTCATGCTGAGGTAGCCCGCTATTGGCCGAGATGTCGGCAATACCGGAACGTTAATGCTGCGTGTGGCAGGAGTGAATTGTCGGAATCGGCGCCGCTGAGCACGAAGTCGGAAACCGTAATTTCCTTCTCCGTGCCCGCATTGCCATCTTCATAGGTAGCTGTTCCTTTACACATCATCCTCATCGACAATACTGCCAAGGCTGTAATTATCGACATGCAATGTAGCCGCGGCACTGCCTTTATATATTTTGGTAATCAACGGGTAGTCATCCAGCATCACCGTCAGCGGCTTGGCTATGATGACACCCGTTGTGGTGGCTGAGGTTGTTATAATACGAACCATCCGAGGCTGTGACACCTCCTGCTGCATGGAATACCACGTTGCGATCCGCCATGTGCAGGCCCGCCTTTGGATCAGCCGTTCTATATCGATTTGATACACATAGATAGAACTGCACAAACATAGCAGTACGCACTAAAAACAGTGATTTTTAGGCGTTACAGCAGGCGTTACAATTGCAAATCAGGTCGAAAACGCTTACATGTCGGCAAAATGATCGGCGTAAACCGTAGCTGGTGTTAGGTCGGCCGGGAGGCCGATCTTTTTGCGCAGGCGATGCCATGTGACACGCAGCGAAGCGGGTGAGATACCCAGCGCATGGGCAATCTCCGGGTGCGACAACTCTAAGCGGAGCAGCAGCAGGTACCGGATTTCTGCCGGGGTCAGGTCGGAATGGCGCGACACCAGTCTGTCGGTAAAGCCGGGATATACCTTGTGGAATTGCTCCTTGAAATCTTCCCAATCGCTTTCTGTGAGGATCGTGCTGGCGCGGAGTTGCTGAAGGCTAGATTCTTCTATCTCCCCATGCGGGTTACCTTCTATAGACCGGAGGATGCGCGAATTATGCAGAATTTTGTTGGTGTACCCTTCCAGCAGTTTATGGGCATGGTCCAATTCGCGTTGGGCTTGTTCAAGTTCCATGCGCTGGATTCTGTGTTGGGCTCGATTGCGGTGTATCACCACACGGTATATCGCAAGGGTTGCCACCAAAGCCGCAAGCAATCCACCGATAACGGTGTTGCGTACCATGCGCTGACGGGCAGCTTCGGCCGCTAACTTATGCAGTACGGCTGCCTGTTGGCCCGCTGCTATTTCCTGATTGGCCCGCATGAGTTTCAGCGCGTTAAATTTATCGGTAAAGCGCTTATTTGCAGCCAATGCAGAATCAAGATAAGCAGCCGCTTCATTCCCTTGTCCCATGGCGGCATACCACTTGCTCATCACTGGATACAGCAAGCGCAACCTGTCGAGCTGCGCTGACTGCCGGATATACGCCAAGGACTTGTCGATATACGCTTTGGCGGGAGCCAACCGACCCCATTGTGTAAGGATATCGGCCATGGGGATGGTAGATCCGGCCGCTAGCCCGAAATCTTCATACTGTTCGGCAATGCGGATGTCTTTTTCAAGTAAGGGAACAGCTTCGCCATAATTGCGACGCCGGTAAAGGTTCTGCGCCAAATTACCCGATGCGATGCCAACCCATTGCTCGGACTCACCCGATGCATGCCCAATCAACCGGCGGAAACAGGCATCGGATTCATTCCATCGGCCAAGTTCCCGATAGGCCAGTCCCATGGTATTGATGGCATGGCGCCATCGGTTGAGGTAGAAATCACGGATTGGCAAGGCAGCAACTTCCTTAAAATAAGGAATGGCTTTTTCGTAATCTCCAAAACGGTAATACGCCCTTCCGATCTCTTCGAGGTAATTGGCTTTATCGGGAAAATCTGTGACATCCAACGGACCGATCATCTGGTCCAAACGGAGGTACCAGCGGAATCCCTGTTCATACATGGCAGCTGCCCAATAATGCTGGCCGATGTTCCAAGCTGCTCGGCAGGCCACGTGGGTTACGCCTTCACGTTCCGATTTTTCCAGTGTATGCAGTAACTTGTCCAAACGGCCTGAAGCAACCTTATAATCGAAAACAGCCTCCAACAGGTCTGCTTCGAGAAGCAGTTCCTTATCGCCCAACCGATCGGCCAACGTGCGCATGCCAGTGAGTGTATCGGCTACCTGAGACTCGGATATTTTTTTTTCAACGACATTTCGATATAAGCGATCAATCGCATCCAAGCGCTGGTTATAAGGCTTACCAATCAGTTCCCTGTATTGCGCATGACCGATCGCAACGCATACCAAAAGAAAAAAAAGTGAGGTGGTAGATGGCTTCATCTCTGGACAAAATTAACAATAGTTTTGAGAAAAGTATCGACAGCTAAAATTTTCAGATACGGCCATCTTATTGCTTATTCGCTGTTTATCCACAAATCTGCATTGCCCGATGGTTCCAGTTACTGTTATCGCGGCTACCGCCGGATTGCTGCTCGTAGATGACCAAGCCCCCCACTGCTGACGGTTGTCTCTGGAGTGACCCCCCCGTCACCATAGGTCTCTGCCTGCAACGGTGGGAAATCGATGATACGGGGGCTCTGGGGTAATCGTCCGTATATTCATCAAAATCGTGGCAGTAAAAAACCTAGTTTTCCAAAACTCACAATAGTCCTATTATCCGCCCAAAGCGGTAGCTCAGCCCGATCTCGTGTGTATTATTGCTGATGCTGCGGTTGAGCGTCTCGTTGCGCGTACCGAACTGGTAGCTATAACCGATGCCGAACCTACCCGTATTGATCTGCACCATACCGGCCACTTCGCCATAGCTCCGCACGTTTCCCCCTATTCCCAATGTCCGCTTTATGAATACCATCGCCGTGGCCTCGGCCTGCGGGCGCAGGCTTTCTGAGTAAGTCACCAGCAGCGACGGCCGGAACTGGAAGTCCGTACCCATTTCGAACAGTGCTCCCGCCGACAGGTGGTAGACGTTGCGGAAATTGTAGCGGCTGCCAGCACCCACACCTAGGTTGCCCAGCATCAGCCGCGGAAGCGACAGCCCCGCATAGTACCGATCCGGCCGGTACAGCATGATGCCGAAGCCTACCAGCGCATCCGTCTCGCGCACGTCGTCACGGAAGGCGGGGTCCTGCGGGTCCAACTGCGAGAAACGGCCATCTAGATAGCTAAAGCCCGCATTGAGCGACAGCCCCACATACTCCGTTTCCGATATCCGCACCCCCTTGGCAAAGAATGCTGAAACCTCCGTCAGCTTCTCCACGGCAAGGCCTTCATGGCGGATGTTCAACCCTGCTGTGGCACCGAGGTTTTCGAACCCCACATGGCCACTGCCCCAGTACACCGTGGGAGCGCCCTCCATGCCCACCCACTGCCGCCTGCCGATGAGCGAAATCTCACCGTCCAAGTGCATCAGCGATGCTGCTGGATTTATTGCTGAATGCAGCTGCCCGTGCTGTGTATAGGTAAGCGGCTGTTGGGCCTGTAAGCCCGTGGCAAACAGCAAACCCGTTATTCCTATCAATAGGCTTCGTTTCATATATATTGTTTTTTTGCTGATTGTCGTCTGCTTTTTACTTTTCAATATCTCAGCACGAAATATCCCTTCCGATACTCCCACTCCCCGTTTACCCTCACCTCGGCGGTGTAAAAGTAAGTCCCTTCCGGCACCCGCTGCTGCCCTGTTCCAATACCCCGGAACGCCACCGTGCCGTTGTTGTATCCCGAGGCTTGGTACACCTCCGTGCCGTTGCGGTTGAAGATGCGCACCCGATTGTCCGGGTAGTCTTTTATCGCCTCGATGATCAGGTATTCGTTGATACCATCGCCGTTCGGTGATACCGCGTGGTGTACCCGGATGGGGAAGTCCGACTTGGGGTCTGTAACGTGAACGGTTACCGTCACCGGCTCAGCAGCCTCATAGTTGGCATTACCCGCCTGCGTCGCCGCGATTCGTACGGTGCCCAACCGATGGATATGAAGTACTGTACCCACCACTGTTGCCACCTGTTCGTCGTCTACCGTTAAGCTGATGGACTGGCCACTTGTCGCAGATACTTCCAATGGTATACTTCCCGCATTGCGGTGTACCTCCGCAGGGGCATTGAACGCGATGGTTTGGGAGGCTTTCCGTATCGTCAAGGTATGGCTCCCCGAGGGCCGGTTGGCGTAGTTTCCGTTTTCTGGCACGGTGGCCGTAATAGTGGCCTCGCCCGCACCTGTTATACGGAGCAGCCCGTCTCTCGTTATCTCAACTACCGAGGCATCGCTGCTGGTATAAATAATCGGTTCGCCGCTGCTGACAGTTGCCCCGGCGTCGAAATCGGCATCGCCGTAGACCTTCTCCGGCAGAACGGGAAAAACCATTACATGCGTGGTCGGTGTAACAGTTAGGTCAGCGGTCAGTACGAGCGTTTCGTAGTTGCTGCCGCTTACGGTGGCCGTCACTTCCTGTGTACCCACGTCGATGCGGTTGTTGTGGGTGTAGCTAACCACCGTCCCCGTGGGCAAAGTACCCGTAATGGCCAAGGATTTTGCTGTACCGTCGTAAACGAAGCGATCGCCCGCCAGCGTAACGCCAGTGATGGTGGTCGGGGTAACGATGAGTTCAGCCGTCAGTGTCAGTGTTTCGTGGTTGCTGCCGCTGACCATGGCCGTCACTTCTTGCGTACCCACGTCGATGCGGCTGTTGTGGGTGTAGCTCACCGCGGTGCCTGCGGGAAGCATTCCGGTGATGCGGAGTGATTTCGTCGTGCCGTCGTAAACGAAGTGATCGCTCGCCAGCGTGATGCCGGTGATAGTGGCCGGGGTAACGGTCAGGTCAGCGGTCAATATCAGTGGTGTGTAGCCGGCACCCGTAATCGTTGCCGTAACTGTTTGGCTACCCACATCCATGCGGCTGTTGTTCGTGTACGTCAACAATGTGCCATTGGGCAAGGCGCCTTCGACAGCCAACGATTTTGCCATACCGTCATAAACGAAACTGATATCCGGTAACGTCACCCCTAAAATGATCATGCTAGTCACCTCTAGGTCGAACGCTGCAAGACTCGCCGACTCCTTACCATCACTCCCTGTGATGACGATGCCCGTGGTGGTACCCACGTCAGCGTTGCTCGGCGTACCGCTCAGTTCACCCGTCACCGGGTCGAAGTCTGCCCACTCCGGTTTATTTATAATGCTATAACTCAGTAAGTCGCCGTCGATATCCCTGCCCGTTGGCATAAAGCTATAGGCTGCATCCTGCGCCACGCTCGTATCCGGTGTACCCGTAATTGTCGGTGGGTCGTTCACGTTCACCACCTCCAGGTCGAAGGCGGGAAGGGATGTGCTCAATGCACCGTCGCTCACGGTGATCACGACACCTGTGGTTACACCCACATCACCGTTACCCGGCATGCCGGATAACTCACCCGTAACCGCGTCGAAGTCCGCCCACTCCGGTTTATTCGTTATGCTGAAACTCAACACATCCCCCGCATCAATGTCTTCTGCTGTCGGGATGAAACGGTAAGCAGCGTCCTGGTCCACATGCGTCGCCGGCGTGCCGCCGATTGTCGGTACACTGTTTACCGTTACGGTAAATGTCGTCGTTCCGATATTGCCTGCCTCATCTTCCGCACTTAACGTAATCGTCGTCATTCCAGATCCTGTCGCCGTTACCGCAACCGTACGGTCTCTGCCACTGCCTCCCAAGACAATGCCTCCAAGCGAAATAACCGCCGGATCGGAACTGGTAGCGATAAAGGCGAGGTTTGCCGCCGGGGTCGTCTCATCGTCCAGCGTCATGGCCAATGAACCGCTGCTCGCACCGGGCTGTAGGTATTGGTCGATCACGGCTGTTAGGCTGGGCGCTTGAGTATCTACCCTTACGAGCAGCGCCGCTGACGAAGCACTCGTATTTCCCGCGGCATCGGTTGCGGTGGCCATCAGGCCGTGTACACCGATGCTCAGGTTGCCGGTGATTATACGCCAATTGCCCAAGCCATCGGCCCGGGCTGAGCCCACAACCCCATCTCGATCGCTGGTCAGCGCTACGGTGCTATTCGGTTCGGCCGTACCCGTCAGGGTGACGGACCTGTGGTTGGTCAGGTTGTCGCTGTCGCTCGCACCACTATCGCTGGTGGGCAGCAAGGTGGGGACAAAAGGCACGGCTGGCGGTAGCGAATCTTCGGTGATCGTTGGCACATCCGCGGCACCAGAAACATTACCTGCCGCGTCCTCGGCGATGATCACGACATTATTCGTTGTGTTTTCAACCAAGGGTACATTTAAGCTCCAACCTCCGCCGGTAACGACGTATGCGTCCAGCACCAACGCATTATCCGGCACACCATTATTATCCGCATCGAGGTAGAGCTTGACGGTTACACCATTTTCAGCGTGGACACCGCTGATTGTGTAATCATCCGCATTCACTGAAATGGATGCTGCCGGAGATATCACCGTTGGCTCCACAGGCGCCTTCGTATCCACCCGCGCATCGGCATTGCCGGTTTGCACATAGACCAGCGCCGCATCGTTGCCCACCGCATCGCGGATGAAGTCGCCATTCAGGGAAATGCCATTGGCAAGGGCCATCACACCTGCACCATCCGTATTGTCACCCGCCTGTACGGTATATTGGTAAAGCAGCACACCCGTATTTTCACTGACAAAACTGGCTTGACGGGTTGTTCCACCAACTTCGATGGCCAGCGTCGAGGCCCGCCCGCTCACGGTTACATCTTCGTCCAGTGTGACACTCAGGCTAATCGCGCCGCCTTCGGCGTAGTCGCCATCCGTAATAGCCACGTTGGTCACTGTGGGCACCCGGGCATCCTTACCGATGGTTCCGGTGACCGCAGGAGATGTATTCCCGGCAACATCAACCACTGTCAGGCTTACGGTGAGTGTTCCGTCCTTCAGACCACCCACATCAATCCCCGCGAATTGCTGCATTGCCGAGCCAACCACCAATCCCGAAACGGTGACTGGCGTACCTCCATCGCTGCTGGTAATGGTGAATGACGCACTCGTACCCGTTTCCGCGTCAGACAGGCTTAGGCTGATAGCTACCTGGTTAACCGCCGTCACGCTTGCCTGATCGAAGGTCACGCCGCTTACGGTTGGCGGAGTATCATCAATCACGACCGTCAGCGGATCCGAATACACGCCGGTATTGCCTGCCGCATCGGTCGCATTGAATTGCAGCTGATGCGTGGTTGCAGCCAACCCCATGACATTGAGACTCCAACTACCGTCGGCATTGGCGGTGCCATTGGCCAGACCGCCGTCCACATCGGAGCGCACATGGATCCGGGCACCGGCCTCCACCGAACCGGCAGCCCCCTGCAAGCTCAGGTCGGTCAGGTTAGTCATGTTATCCGTATTGCTTTCGCCGCTGTCTGATACCGGTGCCAGCTTTGGCGCGGCAGGTTTCACGGGCGCGGTAACGTCAATGGTAATTTCCAGTGCCGGGGATGCTAAGGAGACATTCCCCGCCGCGTCGGTTGCGGTAGCCGTCAGGCTGTGCATGCCCTCAGTGAGCGCCGTACTGGGGATAAAACTCCAATTTCCGCCGCCATCTGCGGTCTCGGTGCCCAGCACACCATCCACATGCGACGTAATTTCTACCGTGGCATTGGCCTCGGCTGTACCTGTGATGGTCGGCGTGGCATCGCTGGTGATGTCGTCTGAATCGCTGCTGCCGCTGTCCGAACCCGCAGCCAAATCGGGCTGCGATGGCGCATCCGGCGCATCGCGGTCCACCGTATGTACCGCACCCGCCGTAAACGCCGCTACATAACCGTTGTTCCCGCCACCGTTACCGTCGACATCGGTAATACCGTTTCCTCCGATTACATCCAGCCGCAACGTTCCCGTGCCAGCAATCTCGTTTAGGGTTACCGTAACTGAATTGCCGGATACCGAAGAAACCCTTGCAATCGTTGCCGTTGCCGTCCCTGTAAGCGCAAAATCTGTGATCGAAACATGATCCGGTGCCTCATTAAAAGTGACCGTATAGTCTACCGATTCTGCTGCTGCCCCCGGTGTACCGCTCACCTCGATCTCCGTCACCGTGGGTGGTGTCACATCGGATACCGTGAGCATAAAATCATTTCCCGTGCCACCGATGTAGCTGCCCGTCAATACCGTACTATTGCCCGATGCTGTCATTCGCGCATCCTCAGCAAGGCCGCTGAAGGTGCCTGAAATGGCATCGGTCGCATCATTCACGATAATCACATAGGTTTCATCCTGGCTGGCGGCGTAGCCGTGGGTCACGACCAACGTCGTACTCGACACATCCACCGTACCGTTAACAACGACCTGGTCGTGGTCCGTACCGGCCGTAGTGCCGTCAATTTCGACGGCAAGCGTACTGCCGGACTGCATGGTCAGGCCGCCGTTGATGGTCAGTACACCGGGACTACCACCCGGCGATAGTGTTCCGCCGCTATTTACGGCAACATCGCCACCCAATGTGCCGGTGCCTGCAAGCGTAGCGCCTGCAGAAACCGTGGTACTCCCGGCCGTAGCCCCATTAACCAACAATGTTCCAGTCGACACGGTGGTTGCTCCCGTGTACCCATTGCTGGCAGCTAACGCCAATGTCCCAACGCCTGTTTTCGTCAAGCCTCCGGCGCCAGTGATTACACCTGATAAGGTCGCTGCCCCGCCGGTGTTACTCGTGTTCACCGTAGCGATACCGGCGAGCGTCACGGCATTCTCTATATCGGTGGCATCGGTCACCTCCAGGGTTGTGCCATCTGCCAAGTTGATACTTCCCGCACCCAGGTTGCTATCGTTGCCTACACGAAGTGAACCGCTAACCAGGTTGGTCATACCCGGATACGTATTGTTGCCAGCCAACGTAAGGACAGCCGATGTACTTTGTATCGAAAGATTATTACCTCCGCTTATTACCCCGGAAAGGGTTACATCCGCCGAATTTATCAAGGTCGCATTGCCTCCCAAACTGATGGAGTTATCAAGGGTAGTCGACCCCGTCACGTCCAATGTCGTCGAATTCCCAAGAAACAGCCCGTCGGCACCGAGGTTCGCGTCACTTGCAACGCTTAACGTACCTTCGTTAACAATTGTGCTACCCGAATAAGTATTATTACCACTTAGCAGCAGCTTACCCGGGCTGATTTTAGTCAGGCTACCGGAACCACTGATTATGCCGGATAAGGTCAGGTTCAACGACGTATTGACCGTTGCATTCCCTGCCAATACCACGGGGTTATCAATCACCGCTCCTGCCGATACCAGCAACGTAGCACCGTCGCTGAGGATTACCGCCCCGGTGCCCAGGTGATGATCATTGCTCACCACCACGGTGCCTTCGGCAACGGTGGTAGTCCCGGTATAGGTATTGGTACCCGCGAGTGTCAACGACCCGGTACCCGATTTGGTCAGGTTATTCGCACCGCTGATTACACCCGACAGTGTCACAACCGCCTTCGTATTCACCGTTGCATTCCCTGCCAGGGTAATGGCATTCGCCGCTAACCCACCCCATAATACGGAAAGGGTCGCATTGTCATCGATGGTAATGGCACCCGAACCTAGGCTCGTCACGTTGGTGAACTCCAACGTACCCGTGGCAACCGTCATGGTTCCGGTGTACGTATTGGCATTATTCGTCAAGTACAATTTAGCCGCGCCGGTTTTGACCAGTTGGCCGCTTCCGGAAACCACACCGGATAAGGTAACGGTATTGCCATTATCGCCATCGACGGCAAAGGTACCACCGCCACCGTCCAATATCACTGGGTTGGGAACAGACGTCGTACCGGACGTACCCGTTAGGTCCATGGACAGCGTCCCGCCGTCAAATGTCAGTGTGCCGCTCGATACCTGTGAACCCGTAGTGGCCACCAGATTACCGTCTGTCACAGTCATTGCTCCAGACCAGCCCGTACGATTACTGGCCGATGTCAATACCAAGCTACCCTGACCGGACTTAGTCAGCCCGCCTGTACCTGCCATCGTTGACGTAATCGTGAGTTGGTTGCCTGCGCCATTGGTTATACCGAGGGTCGTGCCTCCACCCAGCGTGATGGTACTGCCCGCTAACGTCAGTCCACTGGCCGCGTCGACATTGAATACCAGGTTCTCCCCGATGGATAGGTTGCCGGCCAACGTAATGGTCTGGTCAGCGAGCGTATTTAAAAAAACAAGCGTCTGCATGCCCGTTCCGTCAGCTGCGGCAATAGCCACTGCTTCGCTTAAGCTCACACCGTTGTTTACATCAATGGTATAAGTGTCGGTGGAATTGGTCACATAAATGATATCACTGTCCACCACGATATTCGCCGGTATCGCGTCATCGTTGCCATCGCTGAGTGCGAAGCGCATGATGGCATCGCCGGCAGGGGTATCATTCCGGTAGGTAATACGCCTCACCACATCATTCACTATTGCGGTGGTTGCAATCGTTCCACTACTGGTGAATGTGATAGCCAATACCCCACCGGTATTGGTATAGCTGGCAAATGTCTGGCCTCCGGATTGCAGGTTATTGCCGCTCACCGTGAAAAGCGCTCCGGACGTGCTGAAATCAAGTACATCCGCTGGCACCACAAACCCGGCACGTTGTACCGTAAGATTGGCACCGGCCCAATTGCCGTTGCCGCCGTTCGCCGCTTCCAATTCATCATCATTCAGCGTAACATTCGTTTCTGCATCTAGGATTACTTCATTGCCTGCGCCTGCCCATGCCACATGATCCCCGTTAAGGTTCACGAGAGCCGGTGGCGAATTTACCGCCTGTACGGTTACCGTAGAATTGATAGCCAGCAAGGTGGCATTTACCCCTCCATTTGCCGTTCCCCCGTTGTCCTCGATGCTTGTCAGCGAAATAGTCCGACCGCCAGTGGTAGGTGCAACGCTGGTGTTGTGGTACGTCATCCCATTGATAAGACCGGCCATAGCAGTAGCGGTAATACCGCTGCCGGAAGACAGCGTTACCGTGGCTGTGTAACCGCTCAGGCTCACGGCATAGACGAGTGCATCCCCCCCGGTGGTTGTTCCTGCCGTGCCGTCTATCAGGGCAATCTCTGTACCGTCGATGGTCAGGATTTCGCTGGCCCCGTCGTTGAGATACAACACCATCAGCTTCAGCTCGGAAACACCCTGATCCGACTCGATGGTACTGACACTGGTGCCACTGAACAGGCTGACCGCCGCGCTTCCCTCGACGAAGGTGGGGTTGGTCGCCGTAGTCACGAGCGTGGGTGCATCGTTCACCCGTGTCACGATGACCAAAATCGATCCATCATCGGGCCCCGTGCCCGCCGCATCACGAATGCGCGTTATGATTGAAAAATCCTGATCCCAATTGGCCGCCGGCCTGAAGGCCACCGCGGCCAATGCCGCGTTTACATCGGCCACAGAGCCGGCGACCGTCCACACGCCCGCGTTAAAGGTCGACGTCGCCGAGCCATAGGTGCCTGTGGTCAGCGTGCCGACCGCCGGGTTCAAGGTCAATGTAGCCGTGATGGTTTCCGGCACGTTCACGTCGGTCACCACAATGTCGCCTAATGCTATCGAAGGCTCATCTTCTATCATTGCCTTCGATTGCGTCATGTTCGTTGCCATCGGCGGTTTGGGCGCGTTGGTTACGGTAATGCCGTTACCGGTGGTACTCGCGACAACTACCGCTGCATCCGCGCCTTGTGCCCAGTCTTCCGCTGCCGCCAGGTTATACAACGTACCGTCCAACGCAGACACTCCATTTTCATTTAATAGTTCAACCACGGCCAGCCGATCCGTTTCACCCAGCACCATGGTAAAGGAAGTGCCGTCGGTTATATCTACATCGGCCGTACCGATGCTTAGTGTCGTGATATTTCCGCCCTGCCCCCTAAAGGTGAATTTATCCGCTTTAATATCGTTACTTGATCCCGCCGCCGACAGAAATCCGGTACCGGTAACCGTCAGCACACCCGTTGTTCCGTCAAATGTGGTGCTGGTAATTTCCGGCACCGGCACATTGCTCACGGTGATGCCGTTGCCGGTCGTATCCGCCACCGCCACCGCTGCATCGGCACCGGCGGCCCAGTCTTCCGCTGCGGCGAGGTTATACGTGGTGCCACCGGTGGAAGACGTGCCGTTCTTATTCATCATCGTATTAACCCGCATCCGGTCCGCTGCACTCAAGACGAGGGTAAAGCTGGTACCCGAAGTAATCTCGACATTCTCCGTATCAGTCAGCGTAATCGTCTCGCCACCTTCGCCGGTGAACGTAAATTTACCGGCAACAATATCGTTGTTGGAACCGGCGAGGGAAAGAAAGCCCATACCCGTAACGACAACGGTACCCGTGTTAGCATCGTAGGTTGCGCTGGTGATCTCGGGCTCGGGCACATTAGTCACCGTAATCCCATTGCCGGTCAGGTCGGCAATGTCCGTTGCCGCATCAGCACCCGCGCCCCAGCCCTCTGCCGCCGCAAGATTATAGGTGGTTCCACCGGTGGACGAGGTGCCGCTTTTGTTCATGAAGACATTAACCCTGGACCGATCCGCGGCGCTCAGCGCTAGTGTAAAGCTGGTGCCCGAAGTAATTTCGGCATTCTCCGTATCGGTCAGCGTATGGATCTCGCCGCCTTCACCGGTTAGCGTGAATTTATTGGCAATAATATCGTTGTTGGACCCCGCGGCTGATAGGAACCCCGTACCGGTAACCACCAGGATGCCGGTGCCGGCGTCGTAGGTCGCACTGGTAATCGTTGGCACAGGCACATTGCTCACCGTGATACCATTGCCGGTCGTATCCGCCACCGCCACCGCTGCGTCAGCACCGGCGGCCCAGTCTTCCGCTGCGGCGAGGTTATACGTGGTGCCACCGGTGGAAGAGGTGCCGTTTTTATTCATCATCGTATTAACCCGCATCCGGTCCGTGGCACTCAAGATGAGGGTAAAGCTGGTACCCGAAGTAATCTCGACATTCTCCGTGTCAGTCAGCGTAATGGTCTCGCCACCTTCGCCGGTGAACGTAAATTTACCGGCAACAATATCGTTGTTGGAACCGGTGAGGGAAAGAAAGCCCGTACCCGTAACGACAACGGTACCCGTGTTAGCATCGTAGGTTGCGCTGGTGATCTTGGGCTCGGGCACATTAGTCACCGTAATCCCATTGCCGGTCAGGTCGGCTACCGTCATCGCCGGATCGGGAGCCTCAGCCCATCCCTCGGCAGCCGCCAGGTTGTACGTCGTACCGCCGGTTGAAGACGTACTATTCTTGTTCATTATTGGGTTGACGGCCAGCCGGTCGGCCTCGCTCAACGTTAGCGTAAACGATGTCTCGTTCGTAATCTCCACATTTTCCGTATCGGTTAGTGGAATGGTTTCTCCGCCCTCACCCGTAAAGGCAAATTTATTCGCGATGATATCGTTGTTGGATCCCGCGACCGGCAGCAGATTCGTACCCGTTACCACAAGCACGCCGGTTGTCGCGTTGTAAGAGGCGGAGGTGATGGCCGGCGGTTCTGAAATGGTAACCGTATAGGTTGCCGAGCAACCAATAAGGTCCGTCACGGTTACGGTATAATCCCCTGCCGAAAGGCCCGTAGCCGTTGCCCCCGTACCTCCCGAAGGGCTCCAGGAGTAGGAATACGAATAAGATCCTATCCCTCCCGAAGGTGTTATCGTAGCCGTTCCATTGCTGCCTCCAGCAAAGGTCACGTTTGTTTGCGAACCCGATAAGGAAAGGGTGCTTACCGTCAACGTCGCGGGATTGGAAGTCGCTGTTCCCGCCCCATTGATGGCCACACAACGGTATTGATAGCCATTCATCGCAGCTGTTGCCCCGGTAATGGTCAGCGTTGCGGTGGTTGTACCGCTATACACTCCGTTCTCCGGGATCGGTAAAAAACCCGCTCCCGTGTTTACGTACCATTTGTAGGATGTGGCCCGAGCAGCGACTATCGTAAAACTGGCATTCCCCCCATTGCATACTGGTTCGTTGCCTGGATGTGTACTAACGACAGGAGGCGGGTCAAATGCGGGAGCGCCGTTTACCCAATTGGAGGTCGTGCCATTTAATGTAAAACCGTTTAACACACCACCCATTTTATTATCAACCACTTCAAATAATTCCGTAACTCCTGTGTTGTCACCGTTGGCCGTCCCCTGGTCAAAGTTATAATACCGCACCAAACCGATAGCGCCAACAGATCCTCGGGATACCCGTGAGTTTTTCCATTCTTCAATTTCCACTAGTGTTCTCGCAGTATTCCAAATACGAAGTTCATCCAAGGTGTAGCCGTCAAGGCCCCCTCCTATCGTTACATTGGTTATCGGCAAAACGGCTCCCGAATGGGTTGCCGTTCGAATCAAAACACCATCGTAATAAAAACTGATCGTACTACCGTCGGATGTAATGGCATAATGCCTCCATGTACCTTGCTGTTCGACAGCAATCTTTCCATCCGGGGTTGATGCGGACCAAGCTTGATATGCTGTATTTGCCGACGAAGACGGAAAAATAGCAAGGGTCTGCGTACCATCATCTGTGTCAAAATTATCCACATATGCCCCCGGCTCCATTAGCCCGTCTTGTTGCCAGTAAATTCCCTGGTATTTTGGAATCGCACCGGTTGGGTGCTGAGACTTCATCCAGAATTCGATCGTAAAACTTGTTGGAGAGATACCCGACAACCCGGTTATACGGGCATCGGCATCGAAGTGCAAGGCATTGTTTTTCAGTTGTGCATGTGCATGTATGGGCATCGAGCACACAACCATGACAAAGAATATCAACTTAGCGCAAGCAATCAACGCATCAACAAAGGCAGACCATGTAAAAGCACGCAATCGTTCAAAAGTGGCAGATATTAAGTTCATCGGTTCGAATGGATTCCTGTTTATAATTTCCCTTATGGTCCAAAAATCTGGTTAAGACTAATGCATTTCCATTTTTTGCATTTCCTGTTCGATGCGGTCCAAATTATGCTGGTAATGCAGGTACACCCACACCGCTAAAACCAGTAGCAGTATCGCCAACAGCAGCAAAAAGCCGGGATATTTAAATCTGATGCGCATAGATAGAATTGCGCAGCAAATATGGTTACGTATGCGTAAAAAAACTCTTTTTATGCGTTACAACTGGCGTTACAATCGAATTAAGGTTGGGATAGGCCCCCTTTCCTCCGCTGTATCTGCACGGTATACGCACCCGTTCCGTACCCGTTATGTACCTTTATAGGGGTACGTCACCACCGGATGAGACTTGGATATACCCTTACTATGCCTCCTTGATCGCAAGGGGGCATAGTAAGGGTGTGCTTCATATGCTGCAATGAAGCCGCGCAGTGCGCCCTTTTTTATGAAATAGATATGATCGCATATTTCCCCGCTTTTCAGCAGAAGTCGCCCTTTTGCAGCGAAACAGGAAAGTATATTCTTCAACAAAAATCGCCGGCACCTTTTTTATTGGATGGAAGGAATGAAGCACTTGCAGCATGGCGGCCAAGTCTTCCGTGGTTGGTCTAAGCGATAGCACATGTTTAAAATTAATTACGCGAACATACGAAATTCACATTATAAATGCACTAAGCTTTGCCCAATGATTTCAATACTCTCGTCCAACTGTTCTTGGGTGATCACCAACGGCGGAGCAAACCGGATCTTATCGCCATGTGTTGGCTTCGCTAGCAATCCATTCTCTTTCAGTACGAGACAAAGTTCCCAAGCGGCCTCCGGGTTTACGTGATGGATGACGAGTGCATTGAGCAATCCTTTTCCCCTTACCTGCTTGATACTAGGGTGGTTCAATTGCTGTAACCGTTTACGGAAATAGGTACCCAAGTCGGCGGCACGATCCGCGAGCTTCTCTTCTTTGATAACTTTCAACGCGGCGATGGCTACTTTACACGCCAGTGGATTCCCCCCGTAGGTAGACCCATGCTCTCCCGGTTTGATGCACAGCATCACTTCATCATCGGCCAATACTGCCGATATAGGCAGCATACCACCGCTTAGCGCTTTGCCCAAGATCAGGACATCGGGGCGTACTCCCTCATGGTCGCATGCCAGCATCTTGCCCGTACGGGCCAGTCCGGTTTGGATTTCATCACCAATGAATAACACGTTGGCTTTCCGGCATAATTCATAAGCTGCAGCCAGATAACCCTCTTCCGGCACGTTAACCCCGGCTTCCCCCTGAATAGGCTCCACTAGGAAACCGGCAACGTAGGGGTCTTCCAATGCGGTTGCCAACGCCTCTAGGTCATTGTATGGAATCACCTGATATCCCGGCATAAACGGTCCGAATCCATCGCGCGATGAGGGATCCGTACTGAATGACACGACATTCAGCGTGCGGCCGTGGAAGTTGCCTTCTACCGTAATGATTTTGGCTTGGTTATTCGGAATTCCCTTTTTGTCATATCCCCAACGGCGGGCGAGTTTCAACGCGGTCTCAACCGCCTCTACCCCACTGTTCATCGGTAACACCTTGTCATAGCCGAAATACGTTGTAATGTATTCCGCATATTCGCCCAATACATTACTATGAAATGCACGCGACGTTAACGTAAGTTTTTGGACTTGAGACATCAACGCCTGAACGATTTCCGGGTGGCAGTGACCCTGGTTGACGGCCGAATAACCGGAAAGAAAGTCGTAGTAACGCTTGCCGTCTACATCCCAAAGGTAAACACCTTCACCGCGTTCCAACACGACTGGCAGCGGATGATAGTTGTGGGCGCTGTATGTTAATTCCCGTTCAATGAATTGCTGCGATTTCAAAAGCTACTCCTTGCTAATTGATATCTTTCAAAGATAACACTCTTTATGGGAACAGATCAGTGAAATGGGGATTAAATTTTCATCAGCCAGACTTCAGCCACGGAACATCCTCTCCCCGGTCCGCTCCCTTTCGACTCAACATGCCATTTCAACGAAAGCGTACCATCTTGGGTGGCCTCCCATGGAATATCAAACTCCAGAGGCTCGATCCGATTCGGAGGTGTCAGATAATTATGGACAGGGTAGTTGTCGTCTGCAGTAAGGTTGATTCTTTCCTCTTCAACATACGTTACTTTTACCCGGTACCGAGCCGTTGGATCAAGCCCGGTATAACGCATTTCCAGCGGAAAGCCATAAAGGGTTTGCATATAGGTCTTTGACGACACGCGCCAATCAGAACTGCGGGGAAATTCGATGCTATAAGCACCCGCGTGGCCAATAAACGGCGTAAAATAACCGTTAGGGTCTTTCTCATAATCGAGATTGCGAACCAGATGGGGCTGGTTGGCTATATTCCCCAAATCGTCATAAAATCCGCCCGGACCGGGGTTTTGCCAATTGACGATGCCCGCGATTTCCTGTAGTCTTCCCTCTTCCGAGTCGATCTTCGATATCCGGTCAAACTGTGCCTCCAACCACAGACGATCATTTAACGGGTAATCTACCAGATCCAAATTTGCTCCCCGGATCGTGTCGATTGCAAAATATTTGCGAACGCTCAGCTGCGCCCGCGTACTCTGAAATAGTGCCGATGCCAACTCGAAAATCCGCAACCGCCAATCGGGCGAAATGTGTTGCTCCTTCGAACGATCTAAGATCGATCGAGCTAGATTCATGGAGGCCAAAGCACCTCGCTCACGTGCGCGCCGCAACGCCTGCATGGCAGACTCTTCCAATTGGGTTTCATAGATGAGCCTGCTCCGTGTATAGGCATCGTAGTAAGACCGATAGAGTGCCTGCTGGAAACGCCAATTCAACAACATCTCAGGAGAAGCCGATGACTCCATCTGCTGAAACATCAGATGATGACTATGCACCGTTGTGTTTGTAAGCAAGGGACCCCGCCAATTCTCCTCTAAGTTCAGGAGTCCATGTGCAAACTCATCCGCGTAATCGGCGCCGATAAAATAGCGGCTGTAATCCCGGAGAACATCCAAAATATCAGCGTTGGGATTCCAGCCCAAACTGCTCCAAATGATTTTATTTACATCGTCGTTGACGCCCTCGCTATAGGTAATAAACCCTTCGTAATTGGCCAATTCTGCGGAATGGAAAACAGCTGCTTGGTCAACCGGGCGCGGGTTAATGGGTTCCCGGTGGTGCGTGGCGGCGAAGGCGTAATCCCAGTCGGGCATAAAATACTGGGCATCCAGCGTATGGGTAATATCCGGATATCGCCGTATCGGATAACGCGGGGGGATTCGTTCACGAAAACCGTTAATATCCACATTAATCCAGGGACCGTGGGCGATCCCTGACAACCACGCAGGCTCTTGCTTAACCAGCTCAAGGAATTCGGTCATCTGTTCACCGCTGAAGCCCTGCGGGGATACCCAAATTTCCGCATCGGGATGGTATTTGTGCAGAATGGTGGCCATCCGCGCCAGGTATGAGAACAAGGCGGAAGGCTTTTGGTCTCCAGGATCGCCTCCGGGCACAAACACCGCGTTGATTTTCGGGACTTTGCTAAAAATCTCTTCACTTTCTGCCAATGCTGCCCTGACATTTGCCTCCTCGCCATAGTCGCCTGCTATCTGGGGATACCATATCCAGGTATCCAATCCGTATTTCGCTAGCAGCTCGCCGACCTTCACCATCATCGTAAACTGCGGTAAAGGAAACATCGGGCTGTCCGAGGCATCGTCGGTCTTCGGAGGCATCAATTCGATGGCATTGGTACCAAATACGATCAGGTCGCGGATATATTGTTCAAACATCTCCACCGTAAACCCATCGTACGAATTTACTTTGGGTCGGTAGCCCAGCTGGTGGCCACGCATTTCTACCACAGGAGCGGTAGAGGCCTCCATATTGGCAGGCAACTGGATGACACCCTTACGTAACTCCGCTTTCCGGAGGAAATATCCGACGCCGAATAGCAAGCCCCGGGAATCGTTGCCGATGATATATAGCGCGCGGGACTCGGCGAGATATTGAATCTGAAAGCCATCCGGTTTTCCCACATCGTTGGCAGCAATGGGATTCCCCTGTGGATGATTACGTTGCAGGGATTCAGAAGTCCCGACGATGATTAGCGGGGAGGAATGATCCGGCGGCATCCGGTCTTCCACGATGAATTCCGTCCCGCTCCGTTTCGCTATCTCTTCGGTCAATAACTGTATGGCAGCCTTATCCTGTCGGCTATTGGCTGTATAATTAACAATTTTAGCATTCGAAAAATCCATTTCCGCTACCGTTTGCCCGGAGGCGATACGAACTCCCAATAACACAAAGAGGAGGTTAATCTTCAGAACAAGCTTGATCTTAACTTTGATTATTTGGTACATGTCCCAAAGTTAGCCCCCTCTTGCGTCCAATACTGTGCTATTTTTGCAAGGTTCTGTAGGATATTTGCTTTGTTAAACTATCCCCCCATTTCGTCGGCACTTGGCCCGTAACTTCCAGGGATTGCGATATCCAGCAGACGCAGGAATACTCCGAGTTGTGCCCGATGGTGTATGGTTTGGGCAAAGGCGTGGCGGACCATGCCATATTTCGTAGTATCCAGGTAAACGACTTCGCCGCCGCGCATGATCCAGGGTGTATCCAACATAGAGGCTGATAGCCGGTCCAGCGCGGTCCGTCCTGCTATGAAAGATTGATCAAACAACGCCAATAAATCGACATGGTTGTTCACAGGAGCCGGCTGATAACTTCCCGCGTTAAAGTCCAATTCATCTTGATCAACAGCAATGACGACCCAAGAAGGAATTTCTGCAACGTGTGTAGCCAGCTGCTTCAACGTCATGCTTTTGGGATGTGGAGACCAATCAAACCGGCTTTCCGGTACAAGTGCCAACATTTTACGGGTAGTTACTGCTTCATTTTCCATTTCGGTCGAAAGTTCTTTAATGATATCCATCTTTTTATGATTTGTTGTTTATGCAAAGAAAGAAGCAGCCGGTGACAACCCTATGTCACGATATAATCCAACTTTATCCTGCTCAGGCATTTTGGACAAATGAACGAATCGGTAACAGAAATATCACCATCCGGAGCGCCGGAGCGCACAACGCGCACACTCCTAAGCCACCCGTAGCAGTCTGGTAGCAGTCTAATAGCAGTCAGACAGCAGGTGCACAAGCTGTTGTTGTAGATGGGCAAGCGCACAGGTAAAAAACGAAAATTTAAATATCTTTGATCCGTCCAATAAAATACCCACATGAAAAAGAAACATGTTACCGAGTTCTTTCTTCGGCTTCCCATTGCGATGTCGTTTTTGGGCCACGGTTTGGTCCGGCTTCCGAAACTTGAAGCTTTTGCCTCGGGCATGGCTGAACAATTTGCCTCAACCCCGTTTCCCCAGGGCCTGGTGCTTGGATTCGGTTATTTGTTGGTCATTGCCGAATTTCTGATCGGTGTATGGCTCATCAGTGGGCGCTGGTTTAACTACGCACTGATGGCCGGATTAGCCACCATGACCGCCCTCATATTCGGAAGTTCGCTGATTGAAAGCTGGAATGCGGTGTCCGTACAATTGATTCACAGCATTTATCTTGCTGGCCTACTGGCCTATTATAACATGCGTGAAATCACACAGGAGGCCCGCGTTTAATGCTTTTCGACCGGCAACCCGCCCCGACCGGCAGTGGCTTAAGTAAGCAAACATTAGGACTGATGACGATCGGCGCCGGACTCGTTGTGGCCAACAATTATTATAATCAGCCATTGTTGGGCTTGATTGCCCGCGACTTTAACGTCTCAGAAAGCGAAGTTGGTATTGTGGCTATGTTAACACAAATCGGTTATGCAGCTGGATTGTTTTTTATTGTCCCCCTGGCCGATATGTTTTTCCGCAGGCGGGTGGTATTGACTATTTTCCCGTTTATCCCGCTTTCCCTGCTGCTGGCAACTTTTAGTTACTCATTGACCTGGTTGGCAACAGCAAGTTTCTTGATCGGACTGAGTTGCGTGATACCACAGCTGTTCGTTCCAATGGCTGCGACCTTGGCTACGCCCGATAAAAAAAGCTATTCCATCGGTTTGGTCATGAGCGGCCTGTTAATTGGGGTACTCGCTTCACGCATTATCAGCGGAATAGTTGGCGAATACCTGGGTTGGCGCCACATGTTTTTTGGCGGTGCAGTCGTGATGGTCATTTATTGGATTATCCTTATCCGACAATTGCCTGAGGTTGCTCCCGCTTTCTATGGCGGTTACGCCGCACTTATGCGATCGCTTGTCCACTACTTCCGCTCGGACCCTGAGCTGCGGTTGGCTTCCTGGCGAGGTGCATGCAGTTTTGCTACGTTTGCTGCATTCTGGACTACGCTGGTGTTTCATCTGGAAGGGCCACCTTTCCACGCAGGAAGCGGAATAGCAGGTGCATTTGGGATTTTAGGGGTTACCGGTGCGGTTGCTCCGGCCATCCTTGGCAAACGGATTGACCAACTTGATAAAAACCGGGTTATTGTCATTATGTGCGCCGTTTCACTGGCCTCGTGGCTCCTGCTGGGCGGTCCTGGAGCCGGCAGCTACCTGGCGTTGATTATCGGCGTATTGTTTATCGACATGGCATTGCAGGCCATTCACCTAACCAATCAAGCTGTCATTTTTGCGCGGCATCCGGAAGCTACGAACCGTGTGAATACCATTTATATGACCAGCTACTTTATCGGTGGCTCTTCAGGTACTTTCATTGCGGCTTTAGCGTGGCAGTATAAGGGCTGGACAGGCGTATCTGCTGTAGGAATCGGTTTCTCGGTCTTGATGCTGGTCGGCCACCTCTTGTTCCGTCCGAAGGCTTAATAGGCTGCTTCCGTCATCCCACTGTCGTTTTCTACAATTCCTTTCGTAAAATAAGTTTTGGTTGTTACTTTTGCTGACAGTGTTAACTTTTATATACAGCGTTACCAAATGGGAATATCCGAACGTAAGCAACGGCAATTGGAACAAGTTCGCTCAGCGATATTAGCACAATCCTGGCAAATTGTAGAAGAAGAAGGTTGGGATGCGCTTTCGATCCGCCGGATTGCCGATGCCATCGAATACAGCACACCGGTTGTTTATAAACACTTTGAAAGCAAAGAAGCCATCCGGAGCGCCTTTTCACAGGAAGGGTATGCGCTGCTGGCTAGTCGACTCCATCAAGCAAAAAGAACACATGACCGGCCTACTGATCAATTAATGGCTCTCTCTCAGGCCTATTGGGCTTTTGCGGAGGAACACCCCAAACATTATCAGATTATGTATGGGCTGGGCATCCCCACCTGCGAGATGGTCCGCGAGACACAGGAGATCATGGAGGTCAGCACTGTTTTTCACGGAACCATCGAAGCGGCCATACAAGAAAGCAAACAGCCGAATGCCGATGTACATCTCAAAGCAATGACGTTTTGGTCAATTCTTCATGGGCTGGTAGCCATGGGGATGATCGCCGGTCCGGGGGATCCGCAAACCGCCAAGCGTATCCTAGAAGATGCCACTGCCGGATTTATCAAGGCACTGGTGGAATGAGAGAGAAATGGAAAGTGGAGAAATGGAAAATAAAAAAATGATGTCTAATAACTAAAATCCAACGTCTAATATCTAATAGCTCAATATGCAATTACTAGAAACATTGAAGTGGCGCTATGCCACAAAAAAGATGAACGGACAAGCCGTTCCCCAAGAGAAAATCGATAGTATACTGGAGGCTGCCCGGTTGGCTCCCACCTCCTCAGGGTTGCAACCCTTTAAGATCCTTGTGATTACCAATCCGGAGTTGAAGGCAAAAATTCAGCCAGTTGCGTTCGGACAAACACAGATTGTGGATAGCTCCCACCTGCTGATATTTGCTGCCTGGGATAAGTATACTGAAGAACGGATCGACAGCGTATTTGCCCACACGGCTGCCGAGCGTGGTATCCCTGTCAATTCATTTGACGATTACACCACGCGTCTGAAGAACATGTACCTCAGTCAACCCGCGCAAGTCAATTTTGAGCATGCTGCCCGTCAGGCATATATTGCTTTTGGACTTGCTATTGCGGCGGCGGCCGAACTTCAGGTTGATGCAACACCCATGGAAGGGTTTGACAATGCTGCACTCGATGCGTTGCTCGGATTGCCCGAACAAGGATTGAAGAGCGTCACCCTACTGCCTTTGGGATACCGGGATCAGGAAAACGATTGGTTGGTAACTCAGAAAAAGGTGCGTACCCCGAAGGATGAATTAGTTCTGAAATTTGCTTAAACAATTATTGGACAAATCTGGGATGCCAAGGGTCAAATTACCGCTTGGCACCCCTCTAATTAACATTGTACTGTGATGAAAATTGAAATCTGGTCTGATATCGTCTGTCCATTTTGCTACATCGGCAAACGCAATTTCGAAACAGCATTGGCGCAATTTGATGAAGCGGAATTCGTCGAACTGGAATGGAAAAGCTTCCAGCTTGATCCCGAATTGCCAAAGGGCACCACCTATGCCGATACCTATCAATACCTCGCTGAGCGAAAAGGACTGAGTATTGCACAAGCCAAGGAGATGACATCGAGTGTAGCTGCAACTGGTAAAAACGCCGGTGTAACACTGAATTTTGAAAAAGCGGTAATCGCAAACACATGGGATGCCCATCGGCTGATTCACCTTGCACAATCGAAAGGAGCCGGCACCCGTGTGAAAGAAGCACTGTTCAACGCCCATTTCACGGATGGAAAAGATATCAGCAACCGCGATACACTAGTAGAACTGGGCAAGAAAGCGGGCCTGGAAGAAACGCCGGTTATTGCAATGCTTAGCAGCGACGCCTACGCGCACGAGGTAGCACAAGACATCCAGGAAGCCCGGAATATCGGAATTCGGGGAGTTCCCTTTTTTGTGTTTAACCGCAAATACGCGGTGTCGGGAGCCCAACCCCCCGAAGTTTTTTTGCAAACCCTGCAAAAAGCGGTTGCCGAATGGCGTGCCACGAATCCGGATACATTGATTAACGTGACGGAAGGACCCTCCTGCAGCCCCGATGGAACCTGTGATTGAAATGTAAATGAAATTTGTCACATTATCCATATAAATCCGGATTAATCCATGGGTTTTTAAAACAAAACACTAACTTTGGTTGTATTTAAAGCTGTAAAATCAAATCTTTAACCATTATGGCAACGACCAATAGAAGGAATTTTTTACGTACAACCCTAGGCTTTTCTGCAGCAACTGTTGCTACTACAGCCTTGGGTGTCAATCCATTGAACACGTTGGTTGGATGCAGTTCTCCGACTTCCTCTGGCGACTCATCCGGTGAATCAAGCGGTGCCCCGCTCGAATTTTCACAGGAACCGTTGGGTTTCGAATACAACGCATTGGAACCGAATATTGATGCACGGACCATGGAAATCCATTATACCAAGCACCATACCGGCTACATTTCAAAAGTAAATGATGCGATCAAAGCGGAAGAAATAACGTATTCCACACCGGAAGAATTATTTGCCAATATATCCAAGCTATCGGCTACCGTACGAAACAACGGCGGCGGTGCCTGGAACCATTCATTTTTTTGGAAATCACTACGTGCACCCGTTGACGGCAACGCGCCATCCGGCGCATTGATGGACGCCATTAACGGTGCGTTTGGTTCTTTTGATCAATTTAAGGAACAATTTGCCGCAGCCGGTGCAGGAAGGTTTGGTTCGGGCTGGGCTTGGTTGGTGAGCGACAACGGCACATTGAAGATCGGTTCTACGCCCAATCAGGATAATCCGTTGATGGATGATGCGGAGCTGAAAGGGACCCCCCTTTTAGGGATCGATGTGTGGGAGCATGCATATTACCTGCATTACCAAAACCGCAGACCGGAATATATTGCTAATTGGTGGAATGTGGTCAATTGGGATTTCGTAGCGGAACAGTTGAATGCGTAACCCGATTGGCAGATAAAAGAACAAACCCCCGGCACTTAATTGGTTGCCGGGGGTTTGTTCTTTTATACGCTCTTAAGCCATTAATAATCTCAAACGATCTACCTGATGATCCACCAGCTGCTGCAAGGGTTTGACAGCCACCATTTTCATCATCATATTGAGATCTGCCTCGATGATCAATCGAGCAACGGTTTGATTATCGCCCTGTGTAGACAACTCCCACCGAAGGATCACGTCAAAAGGCGCCTTTTCCAATGGTATAAGTCTCACTTCACTATTTTCGATCCGACGGTCTATTCTGAGTGCAAGTTTCGCCATGTTTTGAACCGTGAAACGTGCTTCATCTCGTGTAGATGACCAATTATAGATGGTATCGGGCATCAATTGCTCATGGTTGTTACAATCGGCTAAAAACCCATACACGTGGCCGACAGATTTGTCAATAATCGCTTGATTTTGAATAACGGTCATAAAAATAGATAGAGAATCCCGAAACCTATTCGGGCGACCATTCCGAAGGGTTGGCACGCCATTGCTCAAGCACTTCGATATCGCTGTTCAGTATGTAATTGTGTTTGGCCGCCACTTCCAACAGGTCATCGTAGTTACACAGACTGAGGTGCCTGCATTTAGCTTCTGTAAAATTCGCTTCTGCTTCAGCAAACCCATATGTAAAAATGGATACAAGCCCCACGACATTGCAATCAGCTGCACGTAGTGCATGAACGGCTTTTAAGCTGCTTTTTCCTGTCGAAATCAAATCTTCAACTACGACAGCACGTTGGCCGCTGACAACTTCACCCTCAATTTGGTTTTCCCGCCCGTGATCCTTGGAGTTACCACGCACGTAGGTAAAAGGAAGACCCAAATCCTGGGCGACCAGTACACCTTGGGGGATGCCCGCAGTAGCTACCCCCGAAATCATTTCAACCGACCCGAACTCTTCCTGTATCAACTCCGAAAGCTTTTGGCGAATGTACGTTCGGATGGGGGGATGAGACAAAGCTACACGGTTATCGCAGTAAATGGGAGACTTCCATCCCGACGCCCATGTAAAAGGTTTTTTGGGTTGTAATTTAATTGCTTTAATTTGCAACAATGATTCGGCAACTTTTTGTGCAACCTCATTCATATTATTCATGGCGCAAATCTATAAAATTTATATGAACCAATCTGCCCTCGTTGTGGCAGATTTTATACCCGAAAGCTTCACCAATATTCAACCAATTGACCATCAATATCTTGACTTGGAAAAACTTTTCGGGCAATCGAAGGAAAATAAAATTCCCGTCACATATTTCATACTAATAAAAAAACCGGGCGATTTTTTTAATGTCATTAAAAAAAGAATCAAACTAATTAAAGCAGCAGGCGGTTTAGTAAAAAATGGAAAAGGAAAATTTCTCTTTATTCATCGGCTTGAAAAGTGGGATCTACCGAAAGGCAAAGTAGATGAAGGGGAGTCTATGCGGAAGACGGCCGTGCGCGAAGTACAGGAGGAATGCGGGATCAGGGTTGACTATCTCGGCCAGAAAATTGCCACCACATACCACATGTATTTTATGAAGGGTGAATTGGTTTTAAAGAAAACCAACTGGTATGAGATGGGGGTCAACAAGGTTCCGAAATTGAAGCCTCAGCTTGAAGAAGATATCACGGAAGCCGTTTGGTTGGGCGAAGATAAATTTGACAGCATTCGCAAAAACACGTATCCATTAATTGCAGACATCCTGGATACGATCGCGCCAAAATGAACACGCAGGCTACCGGCCTCTCACTTACGGCGAACCATGTTCACGACTGCATCCGGTACAAGTTGGCTTACATCGCCGTTGTTGCTGATGATCTCGCGGACAATCGTGGACGAAATATGGGATAACCCACTGCTGCTCACCAAAAATACCGTCTCAATATCGGACGCCAAAACCGCATTATTTAAGGCAATGGCTTTTTCAAACTCAAAATCTGCAGCATTGCGCATACCCCGGAGAATGTAACGGGCCTTCACTTTTTTGCAGAAATCGACGGTGAGTCCCTCAAAAAGAACGGCTTCTATGCTATCTGTCTGTAATGCAAATGTCTCTTTGATGATCGCTAGCCTTTCATCGTGACTAAAAAAGCCCTTTTTTGTGGTATTGGTTCCAACGGCAATATAGATTTTATCGAAAAGTTCCTTCGCCCTTTCCACGATATCAATGTGGGCCCTGGTAATGGGATCGAATGAGCCGGGAAATACTGCAGTTCTCATAGCGCGTTTTTTCAAAAATAAGAGATTGCCGTGGGAATGGCAAGTTGATGTGGTTGTTATTAACGAACCTTTAAACCTGATAAAATGAAAACGACGAATATCCGTATTTACGGGTTTCGATGAGATTGGGATGTGTCCCAATACCCCGGGTAGAAGAATGTTCCAAAACCAATATTGCACCCGGCTTCAGCATCTTCTTGGTAATCACTTGTTCGGGAAGCTGCGGAAGCTGTGGCAATTCATACGGGGGATCGATAAATATAAAATCAAATTCCTCTTTACAGGTCGTAATAAATTTAAGCACATCTGCTTTGACGGCCTTGATTGCTGTCAAATCAAGCTTCTTTGCAGTGGCATTAATATATTGTACGCACTTAAAATGAATATCCACCGCCACAACCGACGACGCACCGCGGGATGCCAGCTCGAAAGCAATCCCCCCGGTACCGGAAAACAAATCAAGTGCTCGTATTTGCGCGAAGTCCATCCGGTGTTGCAGTACATTAAACAGGGCCTCCTTAGCCATATCTGTCGTGGGCCGCACCGGCAATACGGAAGGCGGATGCAAACGCAATCCAGCGCGGCTCCCTCCTATTATCCGCATAAATGAAGTCCTAAAAGTGTCAGGAATCGATGCTGCTGCGACGTCAACTGTTCCGGTATAGCCATATGCACCAGCGCACTGCTGTCTGCAAAGACTACCCCATCGCCATTCGCCATAGACCATTGGTGAATTTCATCATCTGCCAAGATGTTTCCCGATAGGCAAATTCCCGGGCGTTTATCCTCCAGCCCTAGATGTTTCGAAACAGAAACCAGGTAATAGGCACAATCTTCCGAACCCGTCACATCAAAATCGTTGGCATACACGAACCGATTCCCCTCAAAGAAACAGATGGTAAGCGTTGATGCTTGTTTGTCAATGACCAGCGCAGGAGCATTTGTTTTCAAGCCATGACCGGCAATACTCTGCAACAATACCTGAGTGCTGGCATAGGTGAGGACACCTGGAAACCGTTTTGCAAAAGGTTCCGCCTGTAAACGATCGGTTTGGTGAAGTATCTTCAAGCCGAGGGGTGCAATATCCGATACGACTGTACTTGCAAGACCGTCATCTGGCAGGTGGCGTAGGTATAGTTGAACGACTGTCTCATCGAACACCTCCTCGGGAATAAACACATAACGGCTGCCTGAAAGGGAAAGTTTCACAGCGGCAAAATCGAGATCCAATAAATCCGCCACTTCCTGCTCTATGGTCATCGGATCGTACGTGGTAATCAGCTTCAACTGCCCATCATCCCCCACGATGGCCAATGCGTTTTCGTGGGATCCCACCCGGACGAGCAAGGTGTAAATAGCCGACTGTTCCCTATTGAAATCTGTTGAAATATATATCATCACCATCCGTTTACCGGCAACAAACTTACTTAGATAAATCATTTGTACCAAACTTTTGGGTACCTTTGACCGTGCAGATTGCAGAATTACTTTCCAGTCGTTTTCCATTGCCGCCCACCCGTCAACAGCAGGAAGCATTTCTGCGACTCGCCGATTTTCTAAGCTATGCAGACGACAAAACCTGCTTCGTGCTCAAAGGCTTTGCAGGTACAGGTAAGACCACCCTGATCAGCACATTGGTACAGGTGCTGCCTGCATTGCATATGCGCTCAGTGCTACTCGCCCCTACTGGCAGGGCCGCCAAGGTGATGGCCAGCTATTCCGGCAAACAGGCCATGACGCTGCACAAAAAGATATATCGTAAAAAGGTCGCTGTTTCTCCAGACATGGCATTTGGCCTGGCTGAAAATCTGCATACTGACACCCTCTTCATTGTCGATGAAGCTTCCATGATCTCGAATGAACGGTTTTCGTTTAACGGAAAAAGCCTATTAGAAGACCTGGTTGAATACGTAGCGAACGGCAAAAATTGTCGGTTGATGTTTGTTGGTGACGTTGCACAGCTGCCCCCCATCGGGCTCCTGCAAAGTCCGGCACTGGACCCTCAATGGCTTGAACGAATATTCGGAATGTGTGTATTCGTACAAGAACTCACGGAAGTTGTACGCCAGGAAAAGCACTCCGGTATCCTTTATAATGCTACCGTAATACGAGAGCAGATACATTCGTACTCCGAACGGGACGAATCGGTACCATTTCCGCAGTTCCAGACCAAGGGATTCCCGGATATCTATCGGATGACAGGTGAACGACTCATGGAGGGATTGCACTATGCCTATGACAAATACGGCATGGAAAACACGTTGGTGATATGCCGTTCGAATAAAAATGCCAATTTGTATAACCAGCACATACGTAACCGCATTTTATTTCGGGAGGAAGAGTTAACCGGTGGCGATTACATTATGGTTGTGCGCAACAATTATTATTGGCTTTCTGCCGATTCCAACCGTACAGGTTTCATCGCCAATGGCGATATGGCGCGGGTACGCCGGGTGCGCAATGTGCACGAACAACACGGATTCCGTTTTGCGGATGTCAGCTTGGAATTCATGGATTCCGACGAAATCGAACCGATCGATTGTCGCGTCATGCTGGACACGCTCCACAGCGATTCCCCCAGTCTTTCTCAGGCCGACCAGCAGCGTCTTTTTGATGCTATCATGATCGATTATGCTGACATTCCAGACAGACGGGCACGCTTAGCGGCACTCAAAGCCGACCCCTATTATAACGCCCTGCAGCTAAAGTTTGCCATGGCTATTACCTGTCACAAAGCACAGGGCGGCCAATGGCAATCCGTATTTGTAGACCAAGGGTATCTCACCGATGAGATGCTCGACGTCGAATTCTTACGCTGGTTATACACCGCCTGCACCCGGGCAACCAAAGAATTATTTCTGGTAAACTTCAGCGACAATTTTTTTTTATAGCCTCGACTTTCAGTCTTTCGGACTATCAATAAAATTATTACACACCGACAGAAACAAAGCCTCTCACAGATTGTATTATTATCCGTACACCCACATTAAAAACCGTAAGGCATGGAAAGAGGAAAGCAAGGAATATCTCCGCGACCCCTGATCCGGACCACCGACGCAGTAGCTCTTGTCATTGGGATCATTGTAGGCGCAGGGATTTTCCGCACACCTTCTATTGTCGCAGCTAACACCGGCAGTTCAGAATTATTTCTTTTAGTATGGCTCCTGGGCGGTGCAATTTCGCTGGTTGGTGCATTGTGCTATGCGGAACTAAGTACCTCATTTCCGAATACGGGAGGTGACTATCATTTCCTGATGCGGGCTTTTGGCAACCGCTTCGCTTTTCTCTTTGCATGGGCCAGATTGAGCATTATTCAAACGGGATCCATCGCCCTGCTGGCTTACATTGTTGGCGACTATGTTTCACAATTGTACCCAATAGGCCTCCATTCTTCTGCATTATTTGCCGCGCTGGTGGTAGTTACGCTTACGGTGATTAATATATTAGGCGTACATTTTGGCACGGGCACACAGAATCTGCTGTTCGCCGTTGAATTTTTGGGGACCTTGTGTGTGGTAGTAGTTGGTCTCTTCATTCATCCATCGCCCGAACATCTGTCGGCCCTTCCAGTGGCATCCGAAAATTCCACTTCGATCGGACTTGCCTTGGTGTTTGTATTGCTCACATTCGGCGGTTGGAACGAAGCGGGTTACATTTCGGCCGAACTGAAAGCAGGCAGCCGGAAGATGGTGTGGGTATTGGTGGTTAGTATTCTGGTTACCACGGTGCTTTACCTGCTCGTCAATTGGGCGTTTTTACGTGCGTTGGGTATAGAGCGGATGGCTACATCTGAAGCAGTAGGCATCGACTTAATGCAGGCCACACTTGGCGAACCGGGTGTATACCTGATCGGCATATTGGTTGTGATGGCTACCCTGACGTCAATCAATGCGACCATTTTCACGGGTGCTCGTACTAATTATGCCTTAGGCCGCGATTTCAAGGTATTTGCCGGACTGGGCAAATGGAACACAAAAGTTTCTGCTCCCATCAACGCATTGATGGTACAGGGCATCATCGCTTTAGTGTTGATTGGCCTGGGCGCGATTACACGCGACGGTTTCCAATCTATGGTCGACTTTACAGCACCCGTATTCTGGTTCTTTTTCCTTGCTACGGGAATCTCTTTGTTTGTTTTGCGTAAAAAAGAACCGGGGGCCGCACGGCCATTCAGGGTACCGCTATATCCTGTTACGCCGATTATCTTTTGTGGATCCTGTGCTTATCTACTGTATTCCAGTCTAGCGTATACGGGTATCGGCGCGTTCGTGGGCGTAGCGGTTCTGGCCTTGGGAACCCTATTTTTCTTTGCCGTGCGGTGACTTTGGGGAATAGTATTGATTAAAATAAACATATACCATCGGTTATAATTAATAGAATGTACAACCATTAAAAATGAAAATGATGAGCAATGTTAAAAATTGGCTGATCGCCTTATTTGTCGGCATATGCACGGGTGCGTATGCCCAGGAGAACCTCGCTTTGGATGTTCCATACGTGCCCACTAATCAGGAAACGGTCGAGGAAATGCTGAAACTCGCCGGTGTGAAACCCGGTGATGTCGTTTATGATCTAGGATGTGGAGATGGACGTATCGTCATCACGGCAGCAAAGAAGTTCGGCGCAACGGGAGTGGGCGTAGATCTCAACCCACAACGGCTGAAAGAGGCCAATGAAAATGCACAGGCTGCTGGAGTAACAGACAAAGTAAAGTTCGTAAAAGGCGATCTATTTGACTTTGATTTCAGTGAAGCAAATGTAGTAACCATGTACCTGCTGCCATCGGTTAACTTGAAGCTGCGCCCGAAGCTGCAGAAGGAACTAAAACCTGGAAGCCGTATCGTATCCCATGATTTCGATATGGGTGACTGGGAAGCCAAGAAAACCGTTGAGGTAGGTAATGATACGATTTATTTGTGGACGATCGATTGATCCATTCGCAGAAGATAACAGAACAAAGATCAGGCGAGTCCCTAAGAATCCGCCTGATCTTTTTGGTTATATTGACTTGAGACTCAAAAAATTAAATTACGCAGTTTCATATCGCTTATTCCACATAAAAAATACCGGAATGCCCAATAATACTATAACCAGCCCCGGCCAGGTAAATGTCGGTTGATAAATCAACAAGCCAATACAAATAGTAAATGCCGCCAATACATATACGATAGGTAGTACCGGATAACCAAATGCTTTATACGGCCGTTCGATATCGGGTCTTTTCCGACGTAGGGTAAACACCCCAATAATTGTCAACGCATAGAAAATCAGCACTACGAAAACAACGTAATTGAGTAAATCACCATAGCGGCCGGTAAGGCATAGTACCGATGTCCAGATGCATTGCGCCCACAACCCCCAGCCGGGCACTTCGAATTTATTGAGCTCGCCTGCCTTTTTGAAAAATAGTCCGTCTTGTGCCATGGTATAGTATACCCGCGCACCGGCTAATATCAATCCGTTATTGCAGCCGAACGTAGAAATCATAATCATAACGGCGATAACCAATGTTCCTACCTGACCGAAAATAGCTTGTGCTGCCGCTACCGCGACGCGATCTGCCGGGGCATGCGCGATCTGTTCCATCGACAGGGTAGCTAAATACATCAGGTTGGCCGACACATAGATGATGGTCACGATGAGTGTTCCTAAAAAAAGGCTCATGCCGATATTCCGTTTTGGATTGCGGATCTCCCCGGCAATAAATGTCACGTTATTCCAGGCATCGCTGGAGAAAATGGAGCCTACCATCGCGGATACAATTCCTGCAAATACGGCCGCCCCTCCTATTGACACAACTACGCCGCTGGTATCCCAACGGACGGTATCCCATGCCGTAGACCAATTGGCACTCCATATTTCGGCGTTAAATGCACCAAAAAGGCCCATCACGATCAGCCCGCCCAGGGAAAGGATTTTAACAACTGTAAATACTGTTTGAATAATCTTCCCATTTTTCACACCGCGGGAATTCACCCAAGTCAGGATAACAATGGTAACAATGGCCACCAATTGAGCTGCATTGATTTCCACGAGGCCCAGGTCCCAAAGGATATGATCATCACCCAGCGTTGGAAAGATGTAGGCAGTAAATTTCGCAAACGCGACGCCAACGGCGGCTATTGTCCCCGCCTGGATAACCATAAACAGTGACCAGCCATAGAGAAAAGCAACCATACGATTATAAGCTTCCCTCAGGTACACATATTGCCCGCCGGCTTTCGGAAACATGGCCGACAGTTCTCCATAACTCGTCGCGGCGATGATGGTAATCAAACCGGTGACCAGCCAGATAAAGATAAGCCAACCGGCACTGCCTACATTGCGAACAATGTCGGAGCTGACGATAAAAATTCCGGAGCCGATCATGGATCCTGCCACCAGCATGGTCGCGTCAAGTAACCCCAACTCTCGTTTCATGTCTTCGTTTTGTTTAGGATCTGTATGCATTATGAACTTTAGATTAAGATTCGTACCGTTGAAAGTAGGTAAATATTATTGAATTAATACAAATTAATTTGTTTATTGCAATAAGCATCTTATTTTTGGCGACTCTTTGTTGAGACCTATTTTGACAATGTAGCATTTTGTAAACAATTGAATCGGTAATAATGGGATTTTTACAAGAAAATTTGATTTATTTAGTACCTGTGCTTGCCCTAATCGGCATCGTGGTGATGATTGTAAAATCAGCGTGGGTAAGGAAACAGGACGCTGGTGACGAGCGGATGAAAGGTATTGCAAAAAATATCCAGGAGGGGGCCTTGGCATTCCTGAGAGCGGAATACCGGATTCTTCTTATTTTTGTGATCATCGCATCCATCGCGCTTTTTGCCGTATCTACCGTGGTCGAAACCACCCATTGGATTATTGTCGTTGCATTTGTTTTCGGCGCCTTCTTTTCGGCCTTAGCAGGAAATATCGGCATGCGCATCGCAACCCAATCCAATGTGCGTACCACACAGGCGGCAAGAACGAGCTTACCTAATGCATTGAAAGTTTCGTTCTCTGGCGGTACGGTGATGGGATTGGGAGTAGCCGGACTGGCCGTACTTGGTCTAAGCATTTTCTTTCTAATCTTTCTGAATATGTTTGTTACCGATGGCGGCAACCTCTATCGGGAGATGACCGTCGTGCTAGAAGCACTGGCAGGGTTCTCCCTGGGAGCCGAGTCCATTGCGCTTTTCGCTCGCGTGGGTGGCGGCATTTACACCAAGGCCGCTGACGTCGGTGCTGACCTCGTTGGGAAAGTAGAAGCCGGAATTCCAGAAGATGATCCGAGAAATCCGGCTACTATTGCAGATAACGTGGGTGATAACGTAGGGGACGTAGCCGGAATGGGCGCTGACCTCTTTGGTTCGTACGTTGCCACGGTGCTTGCCTCGATGGTGCTCGGAAATTACATCATTAAAGACATGACCGAAGTTTCGGGCACAACATATACCGATGCATTCAACGGATATGGTCCCATTCTACTACCGATGGTGATTGCCGGTGTGGGTATTATTGCTTCCATTATTGGTACGTTCTTCGTCAAGATTTCTTCCAATGATGCGAAAGAAAACCAAGTACAAGGCGCACTGAATTTAGGAAACTGGGTTGCTATCATCTTGACGGTTATCGCTTGTTTCTTTCTGATCCGCTTTATGTTGCCCGAGACAATTAACATGAAGTTTTTCGGCGAAGGCTTTAAGGATGTGTCCCGGATGAATGTGTTTTATGCGACTATTGTAGGTTTGGCGGTAGGCGGATTGATTTCGTCATTCACAGAATTTTATACCGGACTGGGTAAAAAGCCTGTATTGAATATTGTCCGGAATTCTTCTACCGGAGCGGCCACTAATATCATCGCCGGGCTAGCAACCGGTATGAAATCGACATTTTCTTCGGTGCTGCTTTTTGCGTTAGCTATTTGGGGTTCATATGAATTGGCAGGGTTTTACGGCGTGGCCATTGCCGCGTCTGCCATGATGGCAACCACCGCCATGCAGCTGGCCATTGATGCATTCGGACCGATTGCTGACAACGCCGGAGGTATCGCAGAGATGAGCGAGTTGCCCAAGGAAGTGCGCCAACGTACCGACATCCTCGATTCCGTAGGAAATACAACTGCAGCGGTGGGAAAAGGATTTGCGATTGCTTCGGCGGCATTGACCGCTTTGGCTCTCTTTGCAGCTTACGTAACGTTTACCGGGATCGATGGCATCAATATTTTCAAAGCAGACGTTTTGGCCGCGCTGTTTATTGGCGGAATGATTCCGGTGGTGTTCTCGGCGTTAGCTATGCAGTCCGTCGGGAAAGCCGCGATGGATATGGTGAATGAAGTACGTCGCCAGTTTCGCGAAATACCGGGGATCATGGAAGGAACGGGCAAACCCGAATATGGTAAATGTGTTGACATCTCTACCAAAGCAGCACTACGTGAAATGATGCTTCCCGGTGCGCTCACCATCGTTACCCCGATTATTGTCGGTTTTGTGATGGGTGCAGAGGCATTGGGCGCCTATATGGCAGGTGTTGCGGTTTCAGGTGTACTTTGGGCAATTTTCCAAAACAATGCGGGTGGTGCGTGGGATAATGCGAAAAAGTCGTTCGAAGCGGGCGTGGAAATCAATGGTGAAATGACCTATAAAGGTTCCGATGCGCACAAAGCAGCCGTTACTGGAGATACGGTAGGTGACCCGTTCAAGGATACCTCTGGTCCGTCCATGAACATCTTGATCAAATTAACCTGCTTAGTAGGGTTGGTCATTGCCCCAATTTTGGGTGGCCACACCAACAGCCAGGCAAAACTTGAAACAAACGATATAAATAAAGAAATTTCGATGGCCAAACAATCCGAAAACACAGCGGTTATGGTACAAACCAATCAATCGGAATAAAGCATCGATGTGGTTGAGCAAACAAAACGGGGGTTTGTTACGGTAACAAACCCCTGTTTTGTTTTATTGATTGAGCTTCGCCGACCATTCCCTGTTAAGCGAACCATGGCAAAAAAATCATCTATTTAAAAATAAAATTTTGTAGGTTTGGCTCGGCCATGCATGAATGGGCCTAGATTGAAAAGAAAAATTGCATGTTATTTAAAAAATCAATCCCTACATTAATTGCTGAAGCTGCGGAGAGCGGAGAAGGCACACTTAAACGGACGTTAACAAGCAGTGGCCTCGTAGCGTTGGGCGTTGGAGCCATTATCGGAGCGGGATTGTTCTCGCTAACAGGGATAGCCGCTGCAGAAAATGCGGGACCAGCGGTAACTCTTTCGTTTATTGTTGCTGCCATAGGATGCGCATTCGCGGGCCTCTGTTATGCGGAATTTGCTGCAATGATTCCCGTGGCCGGAAGTGCGTACACTTATTCATACGCCACGCTGGGTGAGTTTGTTGCCTGGATTATCGGTTGGGATCTTGTATTGGAATATGCGTTGGGCGCTGCGACGGTGGCATCCAGTTGGTCACAATATTTCAACGAGTTGCTTCTTGTATTCGGCATAAATCTCCCCGAAAGCCTGCTTCATGGTCCTTGGGAAGGTGGTATCGTCAATATTCCGGCAATCGTTATTGTCTGCCTGCTTTCGCTTCTCCTGATGAGGGGTACGCACGAGTCATCGATAGTCAATAATATTCTGGTAGTCGTTAAAGTCGCCGTTGTATTGATTTTCATAGCTTTGGGTTGGAGTTTCATTAATCCGCTAAACCACGAGCCTTTTATTCCGGCAAACGAAGGCGAGCAGCTGGTTAAGTCGGGGCAGCTAGGTTTTTTTGAATTCTTCAAAAGTGACTATTTTGGGCATTTTGGCATCAGCGGAATCATGCGCGGTGCCGGTGTCGTATTTTTTGCCTTCATCGGTTTTGATGCCGTAAGTACTGCCGCACAGGAAGCGAAAAATCCCCAGAAAGGAATGCCCATTGGCATCATCGGGTCGCTACTGGTCTGTACCCTTTTATATGTGCTCTTCTCTTACGTGATGACCGGACTGGAAAACTACACCAAATTTGCCGGTGATGCAAAACCCGTAGCCACAGCATTTGCACAAACAGGTTATACCTTTCTCAACACTGCAATGATCATTGCCATCCTTACCGGATATACTTCGGTAATGCTGGTAATGTTGCTCGGGCAAAGCCGCGTCTTCTATACAATGAGCAAAGATGGTTTACTTCCCAAACTCTTTTCGGACCTATCCAAATTCCAAACTCCCTGGAAAACCAATGTAATCTTCATGTTTTTCGTCAGTATTTTCGCAGGCTTTGTTCCGGTATCCGATCTGGGGCACATGGTCAGTATTGGCACGCTGTTCGCCTTCGTACTGGTGTGCATAGGGATCATGGTACTGCGTAAAACCAATCCGGATATTCAACGGCCATTCCGTACGCCGCTGGTACCGGTAGTACCGATACTTGGCATCGTTGTCTGTGTAGCCATGATGGCGTCATTACCCATCGAAAGCTGGGAGCGATTGGCCATTTGGATGATCTTGGGCATCGTTATCTATTTTGCCTATGGAAAAAGACATAGTAAAATCCGAACTGCACATGCGTCAAAGCTGCCAAAAGGCTAAAGTTGTCAAGTTTCAAAAGTGAACAACGATGGATTCTTCCAACGTCTGCTGAACTTTTTTGGGAAGGTTAGCGAGTAGATCATATCCTGTTTGCTGTTCGATATAATCTACACTAACGCGGTAACTTTTCCAATGGCTGTTGACGTCATTACTATTGGGCATGTCAACGGCAATGATGTCCGTATTTTTATCGATACGGGCAAGGTCATCTTCACCGCTTGACAGTAGCAAAACGACTTTCCAAACACGCTCGGGCACGGTAACCTTCCCATCGTCAATTGTTTCTATGCGCCCCTTATTCCCTATGCCACCGCGGCCGTATGAACCCATGACGATATAGGCTTCTCGTCCCGAACGGACGAGATCACGGACATAGTTTTCCAGATCTGCCCAGGGCCCTCCATTATGTTGGGGAGCTTGAGGAATCATGTTCGTCATGAGGAACGTGGCTGAATTAGCAGTGTGGGAACTTGTGCGATCGCCTGAAGGGCAGTTGTGACCGCGATCGAAGCCAGATCCGGCATAGCTAATATCGGATACGGCATACCAGCTGTCCGGAATGCCAATGTAAGGTGCAAAGTTATCTTGCCTGCCGACTGCGCCGGTGATATTCGTTTCATCCAGGTGCCAGCTTACCCAGTTCGGCGTACCACGGTCACGATTATATGATAATACGAAATAGTGGTGATCGATCAGGTAATTGGTGTAATTGATCACATCGATGGTTGCGTTGGATGGATTGCCGAGAAGCAAATTGCTGTTGTCACCGGATATTGGAGGCGCATCATTGCCGCGCATGGCATTGCGGGGCGACGCTTGTTGAGGTTCCGGGTGGCTTTCCGGCGTACCGCGGGCTCCAACGACGATTCCGGGATCACCGCTCCCTTTGAATACCACATCATCGATGTTTAGCCGTCCTCCGCCCAGTTTGACAATTCGTATGCGTACTTTTCCGGTGTCCGAAACCGCAAACGAATCAAGCTTCAACGAATAAGTCGATGTCGTGATTTCGCCACTCAGGTCTTTAAAATCCGATTCGCTGGAAGCTATCTGGATTTTCCAGTACGCCGGGGCATCCTTGCCGAATAGTGCATGTTTGAGGTAGACCATGGTAACGTTATTGATTTCGAACGTTGTAGTTACCTGGCCTTTGTTGCGAATACGTAACGAGCGTTCGCCGTTACATGCATCTCCCTGTACTGCTCCACCCCAGATCAGGGCATCGTCCAATGTCCAGATTCCCGTATGCAACTGGAGATCACCGATTGCGTAAGCATCCTTCCGAGCACCCTCAAAATCCTCCATTACTTGGTAGATAAGGGGACTCGGATTGTTTTTTTTATCGTCGCAGGTAATGACGACAAAGATTATAAGTAGACTGCATATCGCGCTCTTCACCCCCCAAAAATAGAAAAAAAGAAAAACCCGTTGTTTTCAAATCGAAAAATACCCGACCGACATGCCGCGTTTTCAATATTGTTATACAACAATTTATTAACGGTAATTTTACACAAGATACCTACCTTTGCATTGTTAACAATTCATTCACACCATGAATGTAACGTTTCTCACAGCACATGAAATACAACTTCCCTCAAGTTTACTGAGAAAATTTGCATTCGGCACACCTCACTTATCATTTTCAAATATGGCAACAAAAACTACCAAATGGGTTACATTAGTTGCACTTTTCGTAGTGCTTAGCAACTATTCATGGGCACAGCGCGTACTTACAGGTAAAGTAACAGACGGTATCGACCCGATTGTAGGTGCAACTGTTACGGTACGGGGCTCCTTGGGAGGTACATCTACCGATAGTGAAGGTAACTTCAGTCTATCTACGGATGTTACATCCGGTGAACTGGTTATCCGTATTCTTGGTTTCTCTTCCCGTACAGTGCCTTTTTCCGCTGAATCCAATTTAGGCACCATCGTTTTAACAGTCTCCGATTCACAGTCACTTGAAGAGGTGGTTGTTGTAGGCCGAGGGATTATCGATATAGCCGAGGATCGGAAAACACCAATAGCGGTTTCTACCATATCCCGTACTGAAATACAAAACAAGGGTGTCGGAAACGTTGAATTTCCAGAAATCATGAAAAACACGCCGTCGGTGTTTGTAGCCAATCAAGCCAGCGGCTTCGGGGATGGTCAGAATTTCCTTCGTGGGTTTGATCAATCGAATACCGCTTACTTGTTGAATGGCCAACCCATCAATGGCATGGAGGACGGAAATATGTATTGGTCAAACTGGAGTTCAATCGCCGACGTTGCTAATGCCATCCAAGTTCAAAGGGGGCTGGGTTCTTCCAAATTGGCCATTTCCTCGGTTGGCGGCACCGTAAATATCGTCACAAAAGCCACAGACTTGAAAAAGGGAGGATCCGTACGTTTTATGACTGGTAATGACGGTTACTTGAAAGGAACTGTAGGTTACAACACTGGACTTCAAAACAAGTGGGGCTTTTCAATGATGATAGACTATTGGAGAGCCGACCGTAAATATGCAGTGGGGACGCAGGGAGAAGGTCAAAGCTATTTCTTCTCCGTTGGATATAAACCAAATGACCGTCATAATTTCAACTTCATGGTATTTGGTGCTCCTCAGAAACACGGTCAAAATTATTCCAAAGCGTTAGAGACGACATATTGGCCCGATGATGCCAGTGGTGGAATTGCAGGTCAGATTAACACCCCCGGTTATGATTTGACGGGAATTAAGGGTAATCATAACTATGGCCACTACAATGGCGAAGGGCTCTCGTTGGTAACCAACTTTTACCACAAACCTGTTGCCAACCTTAACTGGGATTTTGACATTGACGAAAAATCGTCACTCTCTACTGTATTATATGCTTCCTTAGGTCGGGGTGGTAGTACAGGTTCCCTAGGCAATGGTCAAAACCGCTTGCCGAGCATGTACGGGTCAGCTTATGGCCCACAAGGACAATTGCTATGGGATAACATCGCGGAATACAATGCGGACATTGCAGACGGTATAAGTTCCGGCTTCAACGGCACCATGTTGCGTGCGTCGATGAATAACCACTTTTGGTATGGTCTGGTGTCCAACTTTAATCATGAAACCGACGTTGGCCTCACATTCAATGTGGGTGCAGACCTTCGCTTTTACCATGGTGACCACTTCCGTCAAATAATCAATAAATTGGGATTGGATAGTCGTATCGAAAACAGTCCTGCACATGGCGGTGAATTTGAAATTACGGAGACCTTTAAAGCGGACCCTTGGGCATCTTTATTTAACTATGCTCCGGTAGACCAGCGTGTGGGCTACGACGATTCAGAAGATATCAACTACCAAGGCCTTTTCGGACAGGTGGAATACAGCAGCGAGGATTTTTCTATATTTGTGCAAGGCTCTGTGTCCAACCAATCTTATGTCAAACTTAACCGTTGGAATTATGAAGGAGGAGAAGCGAAGTCTGACATGGAAACCAAATTCGGTTATAACATCAAAGGAGGTGCTTCCTATACTATCAACGAAGAAAACACGTTATTTGTCAATATCGGCCAATACTCGCGGCAACCATTTTTAGACAATGTATTTCAACAGGGCACCATTGATTTCACCGATCCAGTGGTGGATAACGAAGAAATATTTGGATTGGAAGCCGGGTATCGTTTTGTTATCCCAAACTTCACCATAAATCTCAATGGTTATTATACCGCGTGGAAAAATAGGTTCTTGGCTTATGACGCCGGTAACCGTGAAGTCAATGGTACGGTTTATACAAATGTTACCTACCTGCTGACGGGAGTGACCCAATTGCATAAAGGTTTGGAACTCGACTTCCAAGCGCAGATCACCCCACAATGGATGTTGCGCGGATACGGTTCTCTCGGTGACTGGCAATACGATGGAGATTCACCTTACAGATTGAGAAACGACGAAGACTCGCAAATCATTGATAGTGGTAATTTGGGTCTTTCAGGTGTTAAAGTAGGTAACGCTGCACAAACGTCTTTTGGATTCGGGACGGAATATGACATCCTGGAAAACCTATCCGTCGATGCAAACTACAACTTCTACGATCGCCTGTATGCTCAGGTGGAAGCTGAGGACGTAGTCGGGGCGGCTTTAGAAGGCGAAATCTATGCACCGGAACGACTGGATTCATTCGGTGTCTTCGATGCAGGTCTCACCTATACATTCCGGATAGGCAATCAGCCGATAAAGTTCCGTGGAAATGTCTTGAATTTATTCAACACGAAATACTTCGGCAGAAAGGATGGCTTTGGATACTATTACGGGCTGGGTACAACTTGGAACGCAGGATTGACCTATAGCTTTTAATCCACAAATATTCGAGAACAAAGCGGCTGAATTTTTCTTGGGATGGCCGCTTTTTTCTTTTCACGAATTATAATAAAATTCCTCTACATAGGTAAGACTGATCATTTCATTATTGAATGCCTGGAGATTTTTTCGGTCAGCTGACATCTCAAAGACCACTGACAACCTTCTGTTGCGTTTACTGACAGTTTTACGGCGATGGTTAATCCGGTGCTTGTCCATCACATGCTTCAACGACTCCATATTCGTGATATCCATATCCTGGAAGACAACAAAAATCGTTCGGGTCAGAAAAACCCGTTCCATAGCGCTTTCAACCTTATTGAAGACGGATAAAATCACCACGGTAATCACTGAAAGCGATAACGACAATCCATAGTATCCGATTCCGGCAGCCATACCGATTCCCGCTACAATCCAGATGACCGCGGCCGTCGTCAACCCCATCACCGAAAACTTATCCTTAAATATAACACCAGCCCCGATAAAACCGATACCGGTGATGATATTCGCGGCAATCCGGTCATCACTGCCCACGCCATAACGGGAAACAATCGTGAAAGCTGTAGCGCCCAAACAGATCAGCACAATGGTACGAAAACCGGCAGATTTGTTTTTATACTCACGTTCCAATCCTACCAGACTGCCTGCGATGATCGAGACGGCGATGGAAATTAAGTCTTCGTTTTCGGGAAAAAAATCCATATTTATTGACAATTAATCAAGATATGCATACGTGATCCCCTCCCCTCCCCGGTCCGCATGTTCGTCTTCCATCCGCGTAACTTCTCCGTATTTGCGCAAGTAATCTCGGATGAACTTACGCAAAATTCCGTCTCCTTTTCCGTGAATGATTTTCAAACTTGGAAACCCCATCATCACCGCTTTATCAAGATGTTTCTCAATTTCATACAACGCCGCTTCCGTGCGCATACCACGTACATCCACTTCGGGGCTGAAATTGGCGGCATTCTCCGATATGCTGGCGTGATATGTCTTTCGCGACGCCCGAGAGCCACTCTTTTTTGCAATGGGTTCCACTTCGCTTCGCTTCTTGACCATGCGCAATTCGCCCATAGCCAGCACTAAATTATTCTTCGACACGCCAATTACCTCGGCTTCATTTCCCGTACCTGGGATCTTCACCCAGTCACCCACCCGTATAGAAACCTCTTGAGCGGCAATTTGTTTGGCATCCTTGGATGAAGGGAGTGCCGCAGGACGATCGGTATGTTTGTCTAATTCCACATTGAGCTGCTGACGTAGCATTTTAGTCTTCTGCTTATCTGCCTGGCTCGCTTTGATTCCCGAAATCGTATTTTCGACAAGCTTGTTTGCATTCCGGATAATTTCGCGTGCCTCTTCCTTCGCCTTATTAAGAATCGTTTTCTTATTCTCCTCCAGATAGGCCTGCAACTGTTCATTGTCGGCTTTTAACCGCGCCAGTTGCCGCTCCTTTTGGGCAATGGCAACCTTTGTATCGTACACTTCCTTTTTATCCCGTTCGAGGTCTACTAAAAGGGTATCCACCCGTTTCTGCTGTGCCCCGATCTTTTGTTTCGCTGCTTGCAGAATAGCTGTATTAAGACCGATTTTCTGTGCAATTTCGAACGCATACGAACTGCCCGGCTTACCCGTTTGCAAGATATACAGCGGACGCATCGCGACATTATCGAACAACATGGATGCATTTTCAACCCCCTCCGTATTGCTGGCAAATACCTTTAAATTGGAGTAATGAGTCGTCACCACTCCCCGTGCCGATTTGCGGTTAAGCACCTCCAGTACAGCCTCTGCGATCGGGCCGCCGAACATCGGATCGGTACCGGTGCCAAACTCATCGATAAGCACCAGCGTTTTCGCATTGGCATGATCCGAAAAATATTTCATTTTTGAGAGATGTGCACTATAGGTACTGAGATCGCTTTCAATGGATTGATCATCACCGATATCGGCAAAGATCCGATCGAATACGCCCAACTTCGAGGTAGGGTCCGCCGGAATCAACAGCCCCGCCTGTACCATAAGCTGCAACAGTCCGATCGTTTTCATACAAACGGATTTCCCCCCGGCATTGGGTCCGGACACTACGATGATCCGCTGCGCCTGATCAATGTTTACGTTCAGCGGCACGACCGTCTGCCCACTTCCTTTGAAATTGAGCAACAAAAGCGGATGGCGGGCATTGACCAGAGAAACCGATGCTTCCTTGGAAAGCTCAGGCATGTGCCCTTCAATATCGAGCGCAAACAGTGCCTTGGCGCGCACGAAATCAACCTTGGTTAAGAGGTTGTGATAATCTATCAACAGCGGTACATGTGGACGTAATTGATCCGTTAGTACGGTTAATATGCGTACGATTTCGCGTCTTTTTTCAAACTCGAGGTTGCGTACCTGGTTATTGAGATGAAACACTTCTTCCGGCTCGATGTAAGCCGTCTGCCCGGTGGCCGACTCGTCGTGTATCCATCCCTTAATTTTACGCTTGTTCTCAGCAAGCACTGGGATGCACAGCCGCCCATCGCGGATCGTCAAATTACCATCGGCAGTCCACCCGTTTTGTTGTGCCATTCGGAATACCTGATCAATGCGCTTATGCGCCTGTTGTTCAGCCTTCGCAATGCCCGACAGAATATCTGCCAATGCAGGAGATGCATTCGCACGCACTTTTCCTTTCTCGTCAATAACCCGCTCGATAGCAAGCACGATGTTCCTTTCGATGGGCAGGTGCTCAAAAAGGATCTCCAAGCTAGGATACGTGCCACTGCGTTCATTAAAATACCTGATAATGGCAAAGACGGTCTTCAATGAAAGCAGGATGTTGAAAAAGTCGGCTTCAGCAAGAAAGGCCCCTTCCACCCTGACCTTATCCGCCAATGGTTTGATGGGATACAGGTGGTCTACCGGCAACGGCGCATCGTTGGTAAGCAGCTCTTTGAATTCATGCGCCTGCCGCAGGAATTTGTCTAGCTGCTCAAACCGCGTCTGCGGTTGTATCTTTTCCACCAACTCCTTTCCGGCATCACTTAAGCACTTTGCTTTTATCAGTGCCTTAATATCCGCAAAACCTAACTTTTCCGCTGCGTTATCCGGGTAAATCATCGCTATTTTATCTTTTCAAATGGCCGCAATCGTGGCTTTTGGGGCACAGTCGAAGACGGCTTGGGAGCTACGGACGGATTACGTGGTGGCATAGGATGTCCCTGCTCACTATTGGCAATCACACGTTTCAATCCAACACTCTCCAGCATGCGTTCTCGTAACAGCTTATAGGTGACAGGGTCAGGCTTTCCATACAAGCTATCTGGTGCGTTCAGAAAAAGTAAGTAACGTTTACGCTTAAAATCAAGCGAATCTTGTGCAATATGTCGAAGGCTGTCTGTTACCCGTGCATTGCGGATGGAATCCATACGCCGCTGCACTTCGTATTTCTTTTGAACGCGCTGCTGCTCGGCAAGATTCAATGCTTCAAGCTTTTTTTCGATATCGCCGTAAAACTCATTCATCAGGTAAGGCCTGCTGGAATAAAATTCGACACTTCGCCTGAATGTAGTAGAATCAATACCATACCGCTGAAAAACAGCATTGTAATAAGCATCCCGACGCATACGAGCCGAGTCGATCGGCAACGAAGCCAGCTGCCCGTCGGCCAAGTGCATATCCGTCAATACAGCAGGCATTTGTTTAAGTGGAATTACTCCCTTGGGTATCTTCTCGCCACCACAGGAAACGCAGAAAATTAACACCACCCATACGATTACTGCCCGTTGCATGCTATACGTTGCCCAATTTAATTCCAATCGTTGTCAATAATATTCGCCTGATAAGCCGCCTCCCTTTTGGCGGATACCTACTGGTTTTGTAGTTTTGTGCAAACTTAGACAAATTGCACATGAAAAGCAATTGTTCACCGTCGCATCAACAGTAAGCGGCGTTCACGAATGCTTCGCAGTTTGTCGATCTCTCATCTGCCGCTGAGAGAAAAAGTTATGTATAGATGAAACTTACAAAAATAGCGCTGGATTTATGGATATAGCCGATCAGATTAAAACCATTGAAGAAGAACTTACCCGTTTGAATGTAACACTTATTGCCGTTTCAAAAACCAAATCGAACGAAGAAATACTAGAAGCTTATCATGCCGGGCAACGGGCGTTCGGCGAAAATATGGTTCAGGAACTCGTCGAAAAGCAGGAAGCGCTTCCCAAAGACATCGAATGGCATCTTGTTGGCCACCTCCAAAGCAACAAGGTCAAATACATCGCACCGTTCGTTGCGTTGATCCATTCGGTGGATAGCCTGAAATTATTGAAGGAGATCGACAAACAAGCAAAAAAAAACAATCGCATAGTCGACTGTTTATTGCAGATACATATTGCAGTGGAAGACACAAAATTCGGACTTGATCACATCGAACTCATTGAACTACTGCGTTCGGAAGAATTTGCTCACATAAGCAATGTACGGATCCGGGGCCTCATGGGAATCGCCACAAATACTTCCAATCCAAAGGAAATCAGGGAAGAATTTCGTGAACTTAAGTCGTTATTTGACGGTATCAAAGTGAGTTTCTTCAAAGACGCAGTATATTTCGACACGCTGTCCATGGGTATGTCTTCGGATTATAAAATCGCTATCGAACAAGGTAGCACGATGGTACGCCTAGGGAGCACAATTTTTGGGAGCCGATGAGCATTGCAATACGAAAGGCGGAAGCGACAGATTGCCCACAAATGCTGGAGCTGGTTAAAGAACTGGCTGCATACGAACGTGCGCCGGATGAAGTGACCGTCAGTATAGAAGAATTTGTCGGAGCTGGATTTGGCCCTTCGCCGGTGTGGGAGGCTTTCGTCGCCGAGTGGGATGGCCGCATCGTGGGTATTTCATTGTTTTATATCCGGTATTCGACTTGGAAGGGCCGCAGGCTGTATCTGGAAGACATTATCGTTACAGAAAACATGCGCGGGCAGGGTATTGGCAGGTTACTGTTTGACGAAACCCTGAAACTATGCAAGGATCGGAAATATAGCGGCATGGTTTGGCAAGTACTGGAATGGAATGAACCTGCCATCAATTTCTATCAGAAATATGGTGCAACTTTTGATAATGAATGGGTGAACGTTTCACTAGCTATAAGAATTTAGATTTATGCGGAAAAAGATGACTAATATGAGTTGGGCGTACGTAAGCATAGCGTGTGTTTTTGCGGCCTGCCAGTTCAATCAAGAAACAAAGGAAACGGATAAACAGACCACCTCAGTAGACACATTGACTTACAAATACCAGCATTATACCCTCTATAGCGATCATCTGGTAAAAACCAGTGAAACCACTGATACAGCCTTTTATACAGTTTCGTATCCTTCGTTCACGGATTCTACCGTAAATCAATTTGTCTTAACAACATTATTAGGCAGTGATACAGCCTCTGTAAAGGGAACCGCTCAAACATTTATCGGTGAGTTTGACGAATTCTTCCTGTCCGACGCATTTCCGCGCGTCTGGACTTCCGAATCGCACCTAAAAGTGCACCGGATTACCCCCAGCTACCTTGGATTGGTTATTGATGTTTATACGTATACTGGCGGCGCACATGGTAATTATGCTACCGTCTTTACGCACTATGACCTGACAAACCATACACCGTTAACACTCAATGACATCGTTATGAAACCCTTCCAAAATGAGCTGACTGCCGTCGCTGAACGTTATTTCCGGAAACAGGAAAACCTGGCTGTTGATCAACCCCTGGATGATCGCTATTTTTTCGATCAGGGACATTTCCATATTCCCGAAAATTTTGCACTCGAACAAGACAGCTTGCTTTTTCTGTATAACATTTATGAAATCAAACCGTATGTAGACGGACAAACCGAGCTGCGTGTACCTTATACCGAAATCGATCGGTTACTCACAGATCGGGCAAAACACATCGTCGCTGAATTAACTAACAAATAGTTCATCTTTATTTAATGCAAGTATTCAAATTCGGAGGCGCGTCTGTCAAAGACGCCGAAGGGGTAATTAACCTAAGCCGTATTGTATCGGCTCATCAACAAGATCAACTGCTTGTCGTAGTTTCCGCCATGGGTAAAACCACAAATCTATTGGAAGAACTTACGTCGAGCTATTTCAGGCAGCAGGGCGATGTTTTTGAACTCCTGCAACAGGTCAAGCAATATCACGATACCATCATGCGAAGCCTGTTTCCCGACAGTAACCATCCGGTATACCATGAAGTTGCCAACCGCTTTGTCGAAATCGAATGGATACTGGAAGAGCTCCCGGCAGATCCTTACGATTACCTTTACGACCAAATTGTCGCCGTAGGCGAACTCATCTCCACCACCATTGTATGCCACTATTTAAATGACGTCGGACTGAAAAGCAAATGGGTGGATGCTAGGGATTATATTCTTACGGACAACACCCACCGAGAAGGACATGTCGACTGGAAAACCACCACCGAACGCATTCAGCGGGGATTGCCCCCCCTACTGAAAAATCAACGGGTAATTACGCAAGGGTTCATCGGCTCCACCTCCGAAAACTTTACAACGACATTGGGTCGGGAAGGATCGGATTATTCCGCGGCAATCTTTGCCGCCAGCCTCCATGCCGAAAGCGTGACCATTTGGAAGGATGTGCCCGGTGTATTGAATGCCGACCCCAAATGGTTTGACCAAACGGAACTGATCCCTGAATTGTCTTACCTGGAGGCGATTGAACTCACCTACTATGGGGCCACAGTCATCCACCCCAAAACCATTAAGCCTTTACAAAACCAAAATATTACACTCTACGTTAAATCATTTGTGGATACCGATGGCAAAGGCACCCAGATACGGAAATCAAATGAGTCGTTACCGGTGCCTTCCTTTATCTTTAAAATCAATCAGATTTTAATTTCTGTACTCCCCAAAGATTTTTCATTTATTGTGGAAGACAATTTGAGTGATATTTTTGCCAAATTCCACCGACATCATATTAAAGTAAATATGATGCATAACAGTGCGGTAAATTTCTCCGTCAGCATAGATGATACTGGCGAAAATGTAACGGCATTACTCAATGATCTGGCTACGCGGTACGAAGTGCAACATCAGAAAGGACTGGAACTCATAACCATCCGTCATTATAACCAGCAGACGATAGATCGGGTTTTGGTTGGAAAGGCAATCATCTTGGAGTTGAAGGATAGCTACACCTGCCAACTTTTAGTTCGCAAACTCTCCACATAATCTCCTATCTTTGTGTCCATGACAGTACGTACAACATCTATATTGACGGCAGCCGGCATTTTCTTATCGGTAGCGGCAATTTCCTGCGATAACAACGTAAAATCCACTAATTCGGCTGCAGAAGCCCAATCGGCCGATGTCGGAGAAGAACAGTCGGCAACAAGACCACAAACTGCTACTGCCCAGCAGCCGGCACCGTCTTCGCAGCCGACACCAGTCATCCCAGATTTTACTTTTTATATATTGCGAAGCGGCATACAATTTACCAAAGCAGATCTCGCCAAAAAAGGAAACCTGGTTTTTATCCTGTTTGACCCTACCTGTGGCCACTGTCAGCACGAAGCTAGCCACTTAGGCGAACACTATAGCGAAGTGCAGGACGCTAATTTTTATTTTGTATCAATGAACGATCCCGCATTGATGAGTACTTTTTTGGAGACCCATGCAAAACCACTAGTCGGAAAAGATAATGTTGAACTATTGTATGATAAAAATGCTGACTTCATCAATAAATTCCATATCCCGTCCCAATATCCCGCAGTATATATCTATGGCAACAATGGCCAATTAAAAGAATACTGGGATGGCGAGCGGAACATCAAAGACGTGGTGGCAGCCATTCGCAACTAAGCTCAATTGATTCCTGCAGGCAACTCATGTTTTTGAATTGTGCTTGGTAGGTGGTTGTTCACTGTATTTTCGTTTCAGCGCCGGAGCTATTATCGTCGGCTCTTCCTCCTGATAATCGCGATCCTTGGCATGTTTAACTGTCCGATCGGCTTTTGGACGCCGTTGTTCGGAATCCTTTGGTTCAAACTTTTCGTTCTTGCTCATGTCTGTATAACCCATAGCTCCGATATTTTGTTTCATTCGATCGGATCTAAATGTGTAACTTTGACTGTGGCTAAGCCACGTTAATCCAATTAATATGCTAACTATTGCCATCAATGGATTTGGCCGTATCGGCCGAAATACGCTCCGTAACCTACTATTGAGAAAACACACGGGAATCCGCGTCACCGCCATCAATGATTTAGCAGACTCCCAGACACTAGCACATCTATTTAAATATGATTCCGTGCACGGCCGCTATCCGGGCACAGTAGAGGTAGCTAACAATGCATTGGTCATCGACGGTCAGCCAATTACCGTACTCAACGAACGTGCACCGCATCTGCTTCCATGGAAAGTGATGGACATCGATGCAGTGGTTGAATCGACTGGAAAGCACGTCACGCGGGAGGCGGCATCCGGTCACTTAGCTGCAGGTGCCCGCCAAGTGATCCTATCGGCCCCTTCGCCGGATAAAGAGATCCCAACGGTGGTTTTGGGCGTGAACGATACTTCCTTGGACCTGCGCGCTTCCCTATTGTCAAATGCTTCCTGTACCACCAACAACGTCGCTCCTCTAATAAAGGTGCTTGATGATAATTGGGGGATTGTTGACGGTTATATTACCACTGTACATAGCATGACCGGCGACCAGAATTTACATGATGCTCCGCATCGCGATCTCCGTAGGGCACGAGCTGCCCCGGCATCAATCATTCCCACAACAACCGGTGCTGCCAAGGCGGTAACCAACGTGTTTCCGCATCTTGAAGGAAAGTTGGGAGGTGCAGGTATACGGGTGCCTGTATTGAATGGATCGCTTACCGACTTCACCTGTATCTTGCGCAATCAACCCACAGTCGACGAGATCAACAGCACCTTTAAAAAAGCTGCGGAACAAACCTTGAAAAACATTCTCCAATACACTGAAGATCCCATTGTATCGGTCGATATTATTAACAGTCCCTATTCGTGTATTTTTGATGCACAGCTAACATCCGTCGTTGGAGGACTGGCAAAAGTAGTGGGATGGTACGACAATGAATACGGCTATTCGAATCGCTTGGTCGATTTATTAGCTAAAATCGAAAAATAAAAAAGGAAGCCGATGGCTTCCCTTTTTCTTAACAAAATCGATATCGGGTTAAAACTTTATTTCACTGCATCAACTACGGCTTTGAATGCCTCGGGGTTGTTCATGGCCAAGTCTGCCAATACCTTGCGGTTCAACCCAATGTTTTTGGCATTCAGCTTACCGATCAGTTGTGAATACGAAATTCCGTGTTCACGGGCGCCGGCGTTGATACGCTGTATCCATAAAGCCCTGAATTCCCTCTTTTTGGTTTTGCGGTCGCGGTAAGCGTACTGCAATCCTTTTTCTACTGTATTTTTTGCAACGGTATATACTTTGCTGCGTGCCCCATAATAGCCCTTGGCCAATTTGAGGATCTTTTTGCGTCTTCTTCTGGACGCTACTGCATTAACCGAACGTGGCATATTTTTTTGTTTTTTGGTAGCAGGCGCCGTGTTTTGCAACGGTCTTACAACCCAGTACCCGGTTACTAATTTTTAACTTTTTACTTTTAACTTTTCAGTTATTTGCCGATAGCGAGCATACGTTTCACGTTGCCCATATCCGCTTCAGACACTAAACCGGTCTGCGTTAGATTGCGTTTCCGCTTAGTGCTTTTCTTGGTCAGGATGTGACTTTTGAAGGCATGTTTGCGCGCAATCTTACCTGTTCCAGTAAGCTTGAAACGCTTTTTTGCACTGGAATTGGTTTTTACTTTTGGCATGATTTATTAAAATTATATATCGATTTATTAAGTTCTTATTTCTTAGCACTCACTTTGGGTGCTACTGTTAGAAACATCCGCTTTCCTTCCAATTTTGGAAGCAGTTCCACTTTACCATATTCTTCCAGCGCTTGAGCAAAACGCAGCAATAGAATCTCCCCCTGCTCTTTATATACAATTGCCCGACCTTTAAAATGTACATAAGCGCGTACTTTTTCGCCTGCTTCCAGAAATTTGATCGCATGCTTGAGCTTAAACTCGAAGTCGTGATCATTCGTATTGGGTCCAAAGCGAATTTCCTTGATCACCGTTTGTTTGGCGTTCGCCTTGATCTCCTTCTGCTTTTTCTTCTGTTCGTAGATGAACTTGCTGTAGTCGATGATCCGGCAAACCGGGGGGGTAGCATTTGGCGAAATCTCTACTAAATCCAGTTCCAATTCGTCGGCCAACTCCAATGCCTTACGCGTTGGGAATATCCCTTGTTCTACATTTTCGCCCACCAATCGCACTTCCGGTACTCGGATGTTTTCATTAATACGATGTTCTGGCTCCTTTTTCTTAAACGGAGGTCTCGGGCCTCTGAATCCTGGTCTATTTAATGCCAAATGTCTAAAATAATTAAACGGTTATCTCTTTTATTAACTGTTCGCTAAATTCATTTACGCTCATCGTTCCAAGGTCGCCTTGGCCGTGTTTACGAACAGAAACCGTGCCGTTTTCAGCTTCTTTTTCACCAACAATGAGCATGTATGGGATTTTTTTTAATTCTGCATCCCTGATCTTGCGACCTACCTTCTCGTCACGCAGGTCAACCAAGCCGCGAATATCGGAATTATTGAGCGATTCCAAAAGTTTTTTTGCATATTCTTCGTATTTTTCGGATACAGGAAGAATGATAAACTGCTCAGGTGCAAGCCACAATGGAAACTGCCCGGCACAATGCTCGATCAACACAGCGACAAAGCGCTCCAGTGACCCAAATGGAGCCCGGTGAATCATCACGGGTCGATGTTTGACGTTGTCGCTACCGGTATATTCCAGTTCAAATCGTTCGGGCAGATTGTAATCTACCTGAATAGTTCCCAATTGCCATTTACGACCCAAAGCATCTTTTACCATGAAGTCAAGTTTCGGACCGTAGAAAGCCGCCTCTCCATATTCTACGACGGTCTTTAAGCCCTTTTCCTCAGCAGCTTCAATAATATCTCTTTCTGCACGGTCCCAATTTTCGTCCGTACCGATGTATTTCGCACGGTTTTCAGGATCGCGCAATGAAATTTGAGCGATGTAGTCGTCGAAGCCCAACGCGCCAAACACATAAAGCACTAAATCAATTACTTTTTTAAACTCGTCTTTCACTTGGTCCGGACGGCAGAATAGGTGGGCATCGTCCTGTGTAAATCCACGTACGCGGGTCAGTCCATGCAGCTCCCCGCTCTGTTCATAGCGGTAAACCGTGCCAAACTCCGCATAGCGGATGGGCAGATCCTTGTAAGAGCGGGGTTTGGTTTTGTAGATTTCACAATGATGCGGGCAGTTCATCGGTTTCAGCAGGAACTCCTCCCCTTCTTGTGGTGTATGAATGGGCTGGAATGAATCTGCTCCGTATTTCTCATAGTGACCAGAGGTGACGTAGAGATTTTTATGCCCGATGTGCGGTGTCACCACCGGCTCATACCCCGCCTTTAACTGGGCACGCTGCATAAAGTCAATCAACTTCTGTCGTAACCGTGCTCCTTTGGGCAGCCACAAGGGAAGGCCCAATCCTACTTTTTCAGAGAAAGCAAACAACTCCAGTTCTCTTCCCAGCTTCCGGTGGTCGCGTTTTTTCGCTTCCTCGATCATGTGAAGGTAATCGGCCAATTCACCGGCCTTGGGAAAAGTCACTCCATAAATGCGGGTAAGCTGCTTCCGGCTTTCGTCGCCACGCCAATACGCTCCCGCGACATTTGTTAACTTCACTGCTTTGATAAATCCGGTATTCGGAATATGCGGTCCACGGCATAGATCGGTAAAGTTTCCCTGGGTGTAAAACGTAATGCTTCCATCCGACAGATCCTTAATCAGATCGAGCTTATATTCATCGCCTTTTTCGGTAAAATAGGCCTCAGCTTCGGCCTTGCTCACCGGTTTACGCACATATTCGGTTTTTGCACGAGCAAGCTCGATCATCTTGTCCTCGATCTGCTTGAAATCATCGGACGAAAATTCTCGGTCACCGAAATCAACATCATAATAGAATCCGGTCTCGATAGCAGGCCCGATTCCGAATTTTGTACCGGGGTAAAGGGCTTCCAGTGCTTCGGCCATTAAGTGCGCAGACGAATGCCAGAAGGTCGACTTACCTTCCTTATCGTTCCAGGTAAGCAATCGTACGGAGGAATCCGCTTCGATCGGGCGTGAGGCATCCCAGACTTCACCGTTTACTTCTGCGGCCAACACATTGCGGGCCAAGCCTTCTGAAATGGATTGTGCGATTTCCATCGCTGTGGTCCCCTTCGCGTATTGACGCCGGGAGCCATCGGGTAGGGTAATGTGAATCATTTACAAGTATGATTGAAATTATATAAAAAATTAATAAACAGCAGATTACGATACTGCTAAATGTTGTATTGTAAATTATTAGTGAATATTTCGGTTTTTAGTACTTTATTCAGCCAATAATTACGGTCGCAAATATAGGATAATTTAAAGTTTATTATATACCTTCGTATTAGGTTTAGGTTGAAGCCCCAGCCCTTGGGGCGAACCCCTGTCTACGGATGGGGGTTATTTTTTTACCGATTAACGCCAACCAATGTAACATTTTTCGCCGCCGCTTGTATTACTAAAATATTTAGCTTTACATTTGTGGTTATGAAAAAAATACCGGGATTCTTCGTTACAACGAGCCTTGAAAAATATGCTAAGAAGTTCATGCTTGAAGCCTGGAATGAGCATAAGTGGATTTATGACCATATCGCTGACGAGTGGTATACACCGGAAGAATTTAAACATAAGTGGGAGCTATTGCTGACTCAATATAATACCGAAAGATACGTACTTAGGTCGCCTTTTGAGGGATGGGGAGACGCGCTGGAAAAAATTGCATTTTATGTGGAACGATCCGAAAAGCTGAAGGCCAAAATCGAGGGGTATTATGACATGGATTTGAAACGTAAAAGCCGAGGCCC
>NZ_FOQO01000025.1 GCF_900113765.1 Parapedobacter indicus
GTATAAGCTCACCCGCGGCCGTACGGAAACGTCGGTCATCAACAGGCTCTATGTTGAAGGTGCATCGCGGAATCTCCCATCAGGGTACGGATTTACCCGGCTTCAATTGCCATTGGCCGACCGGCCATACCTGGAGGCTCCCATCGGGCCGGAAGAGGAGATCGTGGAGCATACGGTTTTCTTCGACAACATCTTCCCGTCACGTACAGGTACCGTGACCGCATTAGGTGTAGATGAGTTGTCTTTTGTTGACAACACGCTGGACTTTGACATCAATGATCAGCTAACGGGCACCCCGGCAAAAGTGTCGTTTGTTTCCGGTCAGCTGGCGTCGTTCGAGTTCGAAATCACTGAATATGTACACGCGACCAGAACCATCACGATCAAGCGCATAGACGACGATCCAGCCTATCCGGATGGCGTACCTAATCCGCCACTGGTGTTTGCTGTCGGCGATAAATACGTGCTGCTGGATATCAATATGCCCGCTAGCTATGTTACCGATGCGGAGAGCAGGCTACTGGCGGCGGGCCAGTCCTACCTCGATGAAAACAAGGTAGACCGGCATGAATACACTGCGGAGCTGACGCCTTTATGGGTATTGCAGAATGAACCGAATCTCCGGCTAGGCTATACCATTAACATCAAGGATGCCGAATTGGGCATCGATAAGGATCTGCGTATCGCCGGATGGCAGCGTGACTTGCAACAACCTGCCAAGTATACCGGATTGAAATTAACGGAGCGCATCAAACCCTCGGAGATCGCCCGGCAGTACGCCCAGCAGGAACGGATTCTTTACGCGATCCAAACGGCGGGACTGCTTGACCCCGATCAGATGCGGAAGAATCTATTCCTTAACCGGCTTTCTGAACGTGACGGGTACCTTTATTTGGGACCGGATAAAGCAAAGGCTGGATACGCTGATCTTTCCGGCCGCGCCTACAATGCCGATGTGGCGGATTATGCCCTCGATTCGGATAAGTGGGACGGGATGCAGTTCGCGGACTACATGAACCAACCGGTGCGCAGCGGTGATAGTCCCCGTTTTGCCGGCACGGGTTCACCGCTGTTTGTTTCGGGGTTCAGTGGTTCGGGATGGAATATCGTCAATGAAAACGACAACGTATCCGCAACCTTCGATAAGCTCACTGTGCGCAAGGAAATGAACGTGTATGAGCTAATCATCAACCAAATCCGGGCGACCAATGGCAGCGTATGGATATCGGACGCGATCAAGATCAATGGGGTCACTCAGATCGGTAGTAATTACTTTTGCGAGATTGATTCGGACAACGGCACGATAGCCGTTCCGTTCGTAGTTGACGACATTATCCGTTGCCAACGCTGGACCGGGCGTAATGTAAAATATTATGTCGCGCGCATAATTTCGACGTCTAGTTTTTCATTCACTTTAACCATGTTGGACGGCGGTGGCTTTCCTGAGCCGGGTGACGATGTGGTGCGAATGGGTAATGTGACCAATACGAGCCGCCGGGGCGCATTGTACCTAACAGCAAGCGACGATAATGCTCCATACATCGATGTGATCGACGGCGTAACGTCCGCCAGCTTGGATGGCAAGACTAAAGTCAGAATGGGTAAGCTGGATGGTATCGTCGACCCCGACATGGGGGCGCTAACGGGCTACGGGCTGTATGCACAAAACGCCTACATAACCGGCAAGATTCAGGTAACTGCCGGTAGTAACGTGCCGACAAGGGAGGAATCGGAGCTTGCTATACAGGTCATGGCAGATAACGCGGTTGCCCAGTCAACCACCTATACGAACTCTCAAATTAGTTTTGTTACGGGTCAACTCAACGGTATTATAGATTATGCCGAGACCGTTGCCCAAAGCAAAGCCGATATCGCGCAGGCAGCGGCTATAAGTGCCGCAAGTGCTGATGCGCAAGCTAAGGCTAATGCAGCGAGAAATGCTGCTGAACAAACTGCTATGGACTTTGCAGAAGGTAAGTCGTGGGCAGGAGGGAAGATGCTATACCGCGATCCTGATTTCCGGACTGGACTCAATGATATTATTAGATACAACAATGCCGGAAATAACAATGTAACCGTCGACCGGGTGGCGTCGAGCGCCAGTCCGACCACTTCCGGTCAGGTTATCCGGATAAGGAACACCGGTAGCGCTTCACCAGGTATCGGAGGTTTTTATTTCGGTAATGTTTCGAGGGCCAATGCAAGGTTCATAACCAGAATAATAGCAATGATACCGCAGGGCCGTACCATCACCTGGTCCAGCAACGCTTCCGGTACTGGTCGTACACAACAATGGATTACACCGAACGAAGGAACGGGTAATTGGGAGGAATACATACACATACACCAATGCGGTACATCGGGCACTTTTTCAACAACAAGCTATTTTTATATTTCAGGATTGCCCGGAACCCCCTCGGTGCCGGTAGATTGGTTCGTCGCATATGCGACGGTATTCGATGTAACTGATGCGGAATTAAATTTCAAAGCGCTAATCGATGACGCTGATGCTAAAGCCCAAACCGCGCAAACAGCCTATAACAACCTGACAGCCCAATTGAAGGGCATGGCCTACAAGGACATTGTCCAGCTGGCCGACATGGGTACGACGGTTATCAGTGGCGGTAAGCTGGTCACGACCCTAATAGACGCCAATTACATCCGTTCGAATGTCATCAATGCCGGTTATATCAATACGCTCGCGCTGGACGCGTCGGTCATTACTTCCGGAACCATCAACAGCGCCCGGATAAACGCATCGCAGATCATCTCGAATGGGAATGGAGCTACGACAACCTACGCCCAACAGCAGGCCAGCGCGGCACAATCTGCCGCCATTGCCGCCGCTGCAACGGATGCAACCACGAAAGCCAACAATGCCCTGGCGCTGGCCCGATCGTTCACCGAGGACAAGGTCAGTTTAGTCAAAAATCCGGCTGTTACCGGCGATATTTCAGGTTGGTCGGGGCCAGGGCTTGCAGTAGCAAGCGTGTCTTTTAACGGGCTTTCCACACCTGTGCTAAGGTGTACTACGTCGGGTGATTCTCAAATATTATCCGATTGGTTCGATGTGGATCCTGCGAAGATATATGAGGTTACATTGTGGATGTACGCGCCAACGGCGGGGGGAAATAAATATTTTGGTCTATATGCAACGTCCACCGCCGGGGGCACCAGCAACAATATCGCTGTTGAACCGATAACTAACACTGGTTCTCTAGAAAGTGATACCACCAATGGGTATTTTATAACCCTTAGCACTACAATTGCGTCATGGCGCAAAATGACAGCTTATATCTTGCCTTCAGGCTTTCTGCCAGCCGACGCCGCAGGTATCGGACTTAACATCACGAGGCACTACCGCATGCAGCCCACCACAAAGCGCATTCTTTTGCGTTGGCTTAACTACTCGAATAGCGGCACATCCCGAAGCGTCTATGTTGCCCATCCGACGGTTACGGAGATCAGCTCGCAGACACTTGCTTTCTCGCAGACGGTCAAATCCGCTGCGGCAACGGCGGATAGCAAGGCCGTTGCCGCGCAAAATGCTCATAATGCGCTTACGGCTGCTTTAAAGGATATGGCGTACAAGGATGTTGTTGCGCTGGCTGACCTGAATAGTACAATAATCAGTGGAGGCAAAATAGTAACAACGCTGCTTGATGTGGCTTGGATACGCGCGAACGTCATTACTGCAGGTTCTATAAAAGCTGTAGATATTGATGTTGCAAACCTGTTCGCTCAATCAATTACGGCTACGAACCTGACAGTGACCGGTAGTAGTAAGGTCGGTGGCTTTAATGTTTCCGGAAATAAGCTGGTCAATTCAGCTGTAGATACCTCTCTGATATTTAATAATCTATCGAGCGCGCCAAATACATTTCTGAGGATGAATGAATCGTCGTCTTCGCCGATAGTCCATATCCGTACTGATCAGGTCAGCCGACGGGCTTTAAATATTGAGACGTATGCGAGTGCCGCTATCGGATTATCGATTATCAACAACGCATCCGGCGGATCCGGCCGCGCCATCCAGTCTTCTGGTGGGCATGAGTTCTTCCAACGTGCCGGGGAATACTGGAGCGCCCCGGGCGCACTTTTAGCTGCGACAGTAACGGTAGCCGGCGCGTTTGTCGACGCTTGGCATATAAACGCGATAACGCCATCGATAAGTAGTATTTCAAGCAGTGTGAT
>NZ_FOQO01000020.1 GCF_900113765.1 Parapedobacter indicus
TAACAAAAGGTTAGATAATAAGAGCCGTGTAAGCGGAGACGCTTACGCACGGTTCTGTGAGAATCTCGGGCTGAAATGCCCGGGTTTACTTGACAAGTATGGTTATCAATTAAAATAACGATGCGTTTTTTAGTTCCATTAATCGGATTACTTATAGTAGGCTGTGCGTTTAGCTATGCACAGCCTACTATGAAGAAGCAAACTGCTAGCAACGGTTATAACGTCTTATTTATTATGGTGGACGATTTGAGGCCCCAATTGGGATGCTATGGCGATACGCTGGTCAAAACCCCTAACATTGATCAACTGGCGGGTAGGGGTACCGTTTTCAACCGAGCCTATTGCCAGATGGCGCTCTGCAATCCTTCACGCGCGTCGTTGTTAACCGGACTACGGCCTGAAGAAACCGGTGTTTTTAATCTTACGACCCATTTTCGCGAACAGGTGCCGGACGCGGTAACACTGCCGCAACTGTTTAAAAACAACGGATGGTTCAGCCAGGGGTTATATAAGATCTTCCACTTGATACCGAGTGACCCGCGCGCATTTGGTAACATGGATGACCCCATTTCCTGGTCAGCTCCGCTATGGCTACCCACAAGATCCGTTTATGGACCTAAAGGTGAAGCCGTCCGGCAACAGAAGCTGGCAGAAATGGAAGCGAAAGGCGAGCAGATGGATTACGGTAACATTCCCCGTGGTTTTGCTACCGAAGCCCCGGAAATGGCCGACAGCCTGCTTGCCGATGGGCAGACCGCCGAACAAGCGGTAAAGGCATTAGCTGAATTGAAAGACAAACGGTTTTTTCTCGCAGTAGGCTTTTATAAACCCCATCTTCCATTCATCGCTCCCAAGAAATATTGGGATATGTATCGCACGGAAGACATTATCCTTCCGGAAAATCGGTATGCGCCGATGGGTGCCCCAAAGTTTGCTTTGACGAAATACGCCGATCTGCGGGTATATGAAGATTACAAGCACGTGCGTAACGAAGATGACCTGCCGCTGGACCGACAACGCGAACTACTCCATGGCTATCTAGCCTGTATTAGCTACGTCGATGGGCAGGTCGGAAAAATACTGGCTGCACTGGATAGTTTGAGTTTGCGGGACAGCACAATTGTTGTATTGGTAGGGGATCATGGCTACCAAGTTGGGGAGCACAATATGTGGGCAACGAAACATACAAATTATGAAACATCAGCCAGAGCGCCGTTGATTGTTGCCAAGCCTCGCCAACGTGCGCAGGGGCACGTTTCCCAAGCATTGGTTGAATTTGTCGATATCTACCCCACAATCGCCGATCTTTGCCATTTGGATTCACCGGAGGCATTAACGGGACAAAGCTTCGCCGCGTTACTGGACGACCCGCGGGCGGAATGGGATAAGACAATAGCCAGAAGCCAATATCCAAAGAACGTAAAAGGTGAACGATTGATGGGACGTAGCATCCGTACAGATCGATATCGATTGGTTGAATGGCAGTCAAAGTCGGGGGAAGAGCCTGTTTGGGAGCTATATGATCATGCTAAAGATCCCGACGAAAACCGAAATGTTGCGGAAGCTCCTGAATATCAAGAGGCGCTGCAAACGCTGAGTCAATTATTACACGACAATTGGGAGTAAGTATTCAAAACAAGTATAAAATAATGAGGAATTTTAAAAGATTGTCATGCATCTTATTCATGTTCTGCTGGATATACGATGCACATGCGCAGACAAAAGTAGTGGATCTCTGCATTTACGGCGGTACTTCCGCCGGTGTAGTGGCGGCTTATACGGCATCAAAGGCCGGGAAATCGGTAGTGCTTATCGAACCCAGTCAAATGCTCGGCGGCATGAGCTCCGGTGGACTTGGTCAAACGGACATCGGCAATAAATATGTCGTGACCGGCTTGGCGTTGGATTTTTACAGGAAAATCGGTGAGCAATACGGCGCGTTCGAGCAATGGATCTTCGAACCCCATGTGGCCGAAGGAATATTTAATGCGTATATGGAGCAATGCGATGCCGAGGTGGTTTTCGGTCAGGTGCTACTGGATGTTAAAAAGGCAGGAACGAACATCGAAGAGCTTGTTTTGCAATCGGTGGACCAACTGGGTGCCCCATCGCTGTCCGTGAAGGCCAAGGTATATATGGATTGTTCTTACGAAGGAGATCTGATGGCTAAAGCTGGCGTTTCCTACCACGTAGGGCGTGAGGCAAACAGCGTATACGGTGAAACGATCAATGGCGTACAGCTGATGAAAGGTCATCAGTTTCCGAATGGTGTCGATCCGTATGTCGTAAAAGGCGATCCAAGCAGTGGTTTGCTGTGGGGAATACGTGACGGTGAACTACTGCCGGACGGCACAGGCGATAAGAAGGTGCAGGCCTATAATTACCGTATCGCGCTCACCAATGTGCCGGAAAACCGGATTCCGATCACGAAACCGGACAACTACGATCCCACGCGTTATGAATTGCTCAAACGTCAAAAGGAAATTCAACCGTGGAAAGGGCTCAACGATGTATTTATCTGGAGCTTAATGCCCAATGGCAAAACGGATATTAACAACCGGAATGGTTTTTCCACGGATATGATCGGCATGAATTGGGAGTATCCGGAAGCAGACTTCGAGCGCCGGCAGGAAATAATCAAAGCCCATGAAGAGTATACTAAGGGATTGCTGTACTTTGTCGGAAATGACGCTTCGGTACCCGAATTTATCCGTAAGGAAATGCAACAATGGGGGTATCCGAAAGATGAGTATGTGACCAATAACCACTGGAGCCCTCAGTTGTATATTCGCGAAGCGCGGCGGATGATCGGTGAATTGGTGATGACCCAAAATCATTGCCAGGGACGCGAGGTAGTGGATGACGAAGTTGGGTATGCTGCCTATACCATGGATTCGCATAATTGCGATCGATTGGTAGTTAATGGAATGGTCAAAAATGAGGGGAATGTGGAAGTAGGTGGTTTTCCACCTTTCCCGATTTCATATCGTGCCCTTGTACCGAAACGCGACGAGGTAACGAATCTATTGGTACCCGTCTGCCTCTCGGCAAGTCACATTGCCTTTGGCTCCATACGGATGGAACCTGTATTTATGGTGCTGGGCCAATCGGCGGCAGTAGCAGCTTGCATCGCTATGGATGACGGAATATCCGTACAGCAGGTGGATGTTCAGCAAGTCAAATCGATATTGGCCAATAACCCGAAGGCCGATGGTCGGCAAGTCGATTATTTGATAAGCAGCACGGATACAGACGCAGTGGCTTTCAGTGGCAATTGGGACCCTGGTAAATCAAAGGGCTATGGACGTGGCTATGTTCAGGCGGAAAGCGCCGCTGGATTAAGTGCGGCTACGTTCACTGCTACATCAATCGCAGACGGTACGTACGATGTTTATACCTATTTTCCGAAGACCGCCGAAAGCTCGCGTAAATTGACGTACGCGGTTTTTGATGGCAAAAGGGAAAAGGAACTGGTATTGGATTTATCCAGTGTAGAAATCAAAGGACAGACCTCCAGCACTTGGGTGCCGTTGGGAAGCTATACGGTGACCAAGGGAGGGACCAGACCACCATCGGTTACCCTTAGCACAAAAGGAGCGGATGGAACAGTCGCCGCGAATGCGGTACTTTTTGTACCTTCGGACGATCAATAGATATTAACCAATTGCTTATTATGATTAGATCCTTCTTTTTATTCCTGTTCGTGTGCTGCCACCTGGCCTGCAGCACCTCCGATCCGAACGTGTTTGAGGCCGACTTGATTATCTACGGCGGTACTTCGGCAGCCATAACAGCTGCCGTGCAGGCCAAGAAATCCGGTAAATCCGTTATTGTGGTGTCACCAGACGAACACTTGGGTGGCCTCTCATCGGGTGGTCTGGGTTTTACCGACACGGGCAATAAATCGGTCATCGGCGGCTTAGCACGCGACTTTTACCACCGTGTTTACATGCATTACGAGGACAGTGCTGCTTGGCGGTGGCAAAAGCATTCCGAATATGGTAATAAAGGCCAGGGAACACCCGCCATGGATGGCAATGCCCGTACCATGTGGATTTTTGAACCGCATGTCGCCGAACAGGTGTTCGAGGACTATGTGAACGAATTTACACTAGACGTTCGGCGGGATGAGTGGCTCGACCGTGAAAAGGGGGTAGCCAAAGAAGGAGACCGGATCGTGGCAATTACCACACTCAGCGGCAAAACGTACCGGGGTAAAATGTTCGTTGATGCAACCTATGAGGGGGACCTGATGGCCGCAGCTGGGGTGAGTTATCATGTAGGCCGTGAGGCCAACAGCGTGTATGATGAAAAGTGGAACGGAGTGCAGACCGGTGTGCTACACCACGGCCATTGGTTTAAAAGTGATATCAGTCCGTACAAAGTGCCTGGAGACAGCACCAGCGGGTTGTTGTACGGCGTTTCGGGGGAGGACCCCGGTAAATACGGCGAGGGCGATCATCGCCTGCAGGCCTACTGCTTCCGGATGTGCCTGAGCAATCATCCGGACAACCGGGTGGCTTTTCCGAAACCGGATAATTACAACGCCGAAAATTACGAGTTGCTTGCCCGTGTGTTCGCGTCGGGATGGCGGGAGACGTTCCAAAAGTTTGACCCGATTCCCAATCGGAAGACGGATACAAATAATCACGGGCCTTTTAGTACCGACTTTATCGGGATGAACTATGACTATCCGGAGGCGAGCTACGAAAGGCGCCAGGAAATTATTAAGGAGCATACCGACTACCAACAAGGATTGATGTACTTCTTGGCCAATGATCCGAAGGTGCCCGAAGAAGTGCGGAGCGAAATGGCGCAGTGGGGACTGGCAAAGGACGAATTTACCGGTAATGATAACTGGCCGCATCAGTTGTATATCCGGGAAGCCCGTCGCATGGTTGGACAGTATGTGATGACCGAGCACGATACATTCAGTGAACGGGAAATCACTGATCCAGTAGGAATGGGGTCTTATACACTGGACTCCCATAACGTACAACGCTATGTGAAGCCGGACGGTTTTGTGCAGAATGAAGGCGATATCGGCGTGCATCCGAAGAAAGGACCCTATCAGATTTCCTATGGATCATTAGTGCCTAAAAAAGGAGAGTGTGCCAATCTGTTGGTGCCTGTATGTGTTTCAAGTTCGCACATCGCCTTTGGCAGCATTCGTATGGAGCCTGTATTCATGATTTTGGGACAAAGTGCAGCACTGGCAGCTTCATTGGCGATTGACCAAAATGTGGCTGTACAGGATGTACCCTATGCAGCACTTGAAACGCAATTACTCGCCGAAAAGCAAGTGCTGACTAATCCGGGAAACTAGGAAAAGGATAGCATCACCTCATAAAAAATGCCCATCGTAGCTACTATCAACGCAGCGATGGGCATTTTTTATGGGGTTAATTGTATCTAATTTGCTATTTATCTTGATTTTTTCCCAAATTCATACAACTTTGCAAAGTGAAAACAACTGATATAAACAGATACAAGACATCCGATCGCCTACAGCCAGTGTTTAACCCCCTTAGATTGCTTTGGATTCTAACTGTTGTCGTGTTCACCTTAGTGAGGTGTGGCAACAAGGAAGAACACGGCGTGCTAAGTCCCCAGGCTTCCATTAAAGCAATGGAAGTGGAAGATGGGTTTGAAGTGGAACTGGTCGCATCGGAACCGTTGGTAGTTGCGCCCGTGGCGATGACGTTTGATAATCATGGTCGCATATGGCTGGCCGAAATGGAGGGGTATATGCCGGACACATTGGGTACGGGCGAAGAGGAACCCGTAGGCCGGATTGTCATCCTGACAGACGAAGACGGCGACGGTCAGGTGGACGACCGGAAGATTTTCCTGGACTCCCTCGTAATGCCCCGCGCGCTTTGCCTGGTGAACGGGGGATTGCTCGTCGCTGAACCTCCTAAGTTATGGTTTTATGAAATGAAAGATGATAAACCGCGGGGCAGGACATTGGTGGATAGTGCCTATGCCGAAGGCGGCAATGTGGAACACCAACCTAATGGGCTTTTCCGTGCATTGGACAATTGGATTTACAGCGCTAAATACGATTGGCGATATAGAAGGGCCGATGATGGCCAGTGGCTTAAAGAGAAAACACATTTCCGCGGCCAGTGGGGAATCAGCCACGACGATTGGGGCAGGCTTTATTACAACGATAATTCGAGTAACCTTTCAGGTGATTATTTCCCGCCGGGTCTCGGTGCAGGTAACCCCAACCAACGCAGGGTGGCTGGATACGGCGAAACCATCGTAGCGGATAAGCGGGTTTATCCAATACATCCGACTACAGGCGTCAACCGGGGATATATGGAAGGGATATTGGACAGCACGGGACGATTGGTGAATTTCACCGCGGCATGTGGTCCGTTGATCTATCGCGGTGGCTTGTTATCGGGTATGAATGCTTTTGTGGCCGAACCCTCAGCTAACCTGATCAAACGTAACGTGCTGCATGCGGAAGGCTTTCGCGTGGTTGGCAAACAGGCCTACGAAGGACGGGAATTTCTGGCAAGCGACGACGAGCGGTTCCGACCTGTAAACCTGTATGATGGCCCCGACGGTTCGCTGTATATTCTCGATATGTACCGGGGCATTATCCAACACAACACGTACCTGACTCCCTACCTGAAAAGCGAAATTGCCAAACGTAATTTAACCTTGCCATTGAGTATGGGACGGATTTATCGGGTATTTCCGCGAGATGCCAAGCGTGTGGTGGTTACCATTCCGGAAAATACGGATTCGCTGATTTCGCTGCTGGCACATCCAAACGGATGGGTACGTGACCAGGCGCAGCGTACGTTGATAGATCGGCAGGCCATTGAGGTGGCAACCAAGTTGCGTAATTTGCTGAAAAAAGATAACGAACCTTTACCGGCGGTTCATGCACTGTGGACGTTGGAAGGGTTGGGCCAGTTGACATCGGACGACATCCGAATTGTGCTGGAACACCCCCGATGGGAAGTACGTGCCCAAGCATTGGCAGCATTAACTTCATTGAAAAAAACAGTCGCCCCGGATCAATTGAAAGACTTGCTTACCGTTGCCATTTCCCCACAGGATACCGTGCTTGCTCCCTATGCGATGTTGGCCATGGCATCGTTGGCTAATGAACGCTTTCCTGAGATACCCGCTTTAAGCAATCGGTTGGCGGAGGCTTACGCAAATGATCGATATGTGTCCGATGCCTTTATAAGTGGTCTTGGTGGGCATGAACTAACGTATCTCGACGAGATGGAACGTAAAAAAGTTGATACCTCAACCGTACTGCATCGTCGTCTCGTTGCGGTGGTTGATGCGATCAACGAAAAAAGCAAAAGCAAAGACCAAGCGTTGCTGGCGAAACGGTATCCAAAGGGAACGGTGCTTTTTCAAACGGCATGCCAGCCCTGTCACGGTGAGGATGGAAGGGGAGTGTCGCCTATCGCGCCGCCTTTAGCCGGTTCGGAATGGGTAAAAGGAAACAAAGAAAGGCTGATGTCACTGGTGTTATACGGTTTAACTGGACCTGTTGACGTTGCCGGTCATACCTATAAAACGCCGGAAGTAAGTGGCGAAATGCCCGGGATAGCGCATAATCCAGCAATCGGAGATGCCGAATTGGCCGAACTATTAAGTTATATTCGTAACGCTTGGGGTAATAATGTCGGTGATGAAGTGCTGCCGGAAGACTTGGGTGCGATCCGATCCCGGTTCGGCGATCGGGCGGAGCCATTTGTACAAAGCGAGTTACATAAGTTGTTTGGCAAAGATTGATTACTTTTACCGATATATGGCTACATTATCCGAAATTACTGACAACAGGATCATTGCGATTATCCGAGGTCTTCCGCCGAAACATGTGTTGGAAGTTGCCCAGGCTTTGTATGCAGGGGGTATCCGCGTATTGGAAATTACGATGAATTCTGAGGAACCATTGGATGCTATCCGGAAGGTAACCGAAACATTTGGCGATCGGTTGGTGGTTGGAGCGGGAACGGTGCTCGATACGAAGATGGCAGCGGCAGCAGTTGCCGCGGGAGCGAGGTTTGTGCTTTCGCCGATTGTGGAACGCGACGTCATTCAGGTAACCAAAGATCTCGGCGCGGTGAGTATTCCCGGAGCCTATACGCCGACGGAAATTTATACGGCTTTTAAATGGGGAGCCGATCTCATTAAGGTATTTCCTGCTACCTCACCGGGTTATATACGGGAGCTTGCCGGCCCACTGCCGCAAATCCCGCTGTTGCCTACAGGAGGGATTACTCCTCAGAATATTAACGATTACCAAGATGCAGGTGCTGTGGGATTCGGTATCGGGAGTGCATTGGTCAATGCCAAGCAACCCATCACCGCCCAATCCCTGGCAGCCATTACTGAAAAAGCGCGGCAATTTGTTGCCGCAATTGCGGATCGATGATAAATCATTTACCATGAGAATCAAATCCTATGAATTATTTCTCGTGCCTCCGCGGTGGCTGTTTCTGAAAATTGAGACAGATGACGGCTTGGTGGGGTGGGGTGAACCGGTGATTGAAGGAAAGGCAGCAACCGTGAAGGTAGCAGTCGATGAATTAATGACCTACCTGATCGGGAAGGATCCCTTGCCCATCGAAGATCATTGGAACGTCATGTATCGGGCGGGTTTTTATCGGGGCGGCCCCATTCTGATGAGTGCGATCGCAGGTATAGACCAAGCGTTGTGGGATATCAAAGGGAAATACTACGGCGCTCCTATCCATCAGTTGATCGGTGGCAAAGCACGGGATAAGATGAAGGTATATTCCTGGATTGGCGGCGACCGCCCGGCCGATGTTGGCATGGCGGCAAAGCAAATGGCTGATAGTGGATTTTTGGCGGTTAAGATGAATGCGACGGAAGAAATGCAGTATGTAGATAGCTATGCCAAAATCGATGAAGCGGTAAGCCGGATTGCGGCGATACGCGATGCCGTGGGGCCTGATTTTGGGGTGGGGATCGATTTTCATGGACGGGTACATAAACCCATGGCAAAACTATTGGCGAAAGAACTGGAAGCCTATCGACCCATGTTTATCGAAGAACCGGTATTGCCGGAAAATAATGAGGACCTGCGGGAAATTGCCAATCACGTGTCCATTCCCATCGCCACGGGTGAACGCATGTTTTCGAAATGGCAATTCAAGACCTTGCTGAATGCGGGGTATGCGGATATCATCCAACCCGACCTATCGCACGCGGGGGGAATCACCGAATGCAAAAAAATCATTTCCATGGCAGAAGCCTTTGATGTGGCTGCGGCACCACATTGCCCGTTAGGGCCCATTGCGCTGGCAGCCTGCTTGCAGGTGGATGCGACTTGTCACAATGCATTTATTCAGGAGCAGAGCTTAGGCATTCATTATAATCAGGGAAGCGACCTGCTGGATTATCTGGAAGATAAATCGGTTTTCCAATACCAGGATGGGTACGTAAATATCCCGGAAGGTCCGGGACTGGGTATCACCATCGATGAAGCGCATGTGCGGAACATGGCGGCGGTGGGACACCAATGGCAGAATCCCGTTTGGCGTCATGAAGATGGCAGCGTAGCGGAATGGTAGGCAATGGAAGTGTTTCTAAGTTGCGATTGGGGAACAACGGCCTTCCGGCTTCGGCTGGTTCGGACAAGTGACCTTTGCGTCCTTATCGAAACAACACGGGGACAAGGTATCGCCGAAACGTACAATCGCTGGATAGATCAAGGCGGGTCGCGGGAACGGCAAGCATTTTATGCATCCATATTGAAGGAGCGGATCGCTGAATTGAGTCAACATTCCAACCGGTCGCTGACCGGAGTTCCGGTGATTCTTTCGGGAATGGCTTCTTCATCCATCGGAATGAAGGAACTTCCCTATCAAAAGCTGCCGGTTCATTTGGATGGCAGGGATTTGATGGTGGAGAAGTTCGAGTCTGATGGAGAGGTAAACCCCATTTTAGTCATTTCCGGTGTACAGACAGCTACCGATGTCATGCGTGGAGAAGAGACCAAGATCGTCGGTTGTGCCTCGATGCTGGCAGACGACGGTGCAGAGCAACTGATTATACTACCCGGTACCCACTCCAAACACGCGATCGTGAAGCAACAAGAGATAATCGCTTTTAACACCCATATGACGGGCGAATTTTTTAAGTTGCTTTCGACACATAGTGTTCTTTCAGCGTCTGTGGAAGAAGCTGATCTCGATGAACCGGCCAATCAGGAGCGTTTTCGCGAGGGAGTTAGCGCGGCGCGAGCCTCCGGATTGCTGCACGCAGCCTTTCGCGTGAGGACGAATCAACTGCTTAAAAATGTTTCAAAGACGGAGAATTTTCATTTTTTGAGTGGGCTGTTGATTGGTTCTGAGTTAAAAGACATATCTTCTAGTGTACCGGTTTATTTAGTTGCCGGATCTGTACATAATACCTTGTATAAAACCGCCTTGGAAGAGCTTAATGTGCCGATCGGGGAAACGATGGATGCGGATGTAGCACTGATTAAAGGACAGTACACGATGCTTTCGGCACACTATTAATTTTTTTTGCTATCGTAAAAATTTCCAATTATAAGGAATAACAACTTACTGCTCAGGATAAGTTGGATGATTGTCTGTTTGTCTGTACATTTGTAACATATTGGTGGGTGATGAAAGGGAGGAATAAAAATGGTTAAAGGCAATTGACGAGTGGGGGACATCGAAATTGAAGACGATTAGACTTGGACGTAAAATCAATTTTACATAAATTTGAATGAAATACCGGCGTTAAATCAATTATGAGACTTCATCTTTCATCAAAGTGGTTAGTGGGCATCGCAATTGCGGTGTTTGTTGCGGTACTTTCTGGCTATTTTTTCGTTGGACGCGGAACCACCGGATTAGGTGGGTCCATGCAGTTACCCGCTGTCGTTGACTACAATTTCCACATCCGTCCGGTGCTGTCCGACAAATGTTTTGCGTGCCACGGGCCGGATAAGAATGCACGCGAGGCGGATCTGCGGCTCGATACGGAAGAAGGGGCGTACAAGGCATTGGTGGAAACGGCGGGGATGCATGCGATCGTTCCCGGCCATCCGGACCGGAGCGAAGCGTACCGCCGCATCACCAGCAGCGATGAGTCGGTTAAGATGCCGCCGGTATCGTCCAACCTGGCGCTGACAGACTACGAAGTGAGGCTCATCGAGCG
>NZ_FOQO01000029.1 GCF_900113765.1 Parapedobacter indicus
GAGCGTTTTTATTGAACAGTCGGCTACGATGCAAAAAGGGTTTTCTGATACAAGCGGTTGGGTAATTTTGTCTCCCATCGAAGCGCGGATAAAAGAGAAGATCGAGGCGGTCGGCGTTCCATTAAAAAATTGGGATATCAAGATTTATCGAGGTATTTTAACTGGGTATAATGAGGCTTTTATAATAGATGAGGATACCAAGAATAAACTGATTGACGCTTCGCCGAAAAACGCTGAAATTATTCGTCCGATTTTAAGAGGCAGGGATATAAAACAATTTAGATACAGCTTTTCAAACAAATGGCTTATAAATACACATAATGGCAATAAAGGTAAGGGTATAGCTCGGATAAATGTAGAAAGAGATTATCCAGCCGTGTTCCAACACCTCTGCGGGTACAGCTCACAGCTACAACAAAGGCTGGATAAAGGCGACCATTGGAGCAACTTGAGAAATTGTGCGTATTTGGACGATTTTGAAAAAGAAAAAATCATCTGGATTGAACTCACTGACCGGCCAAACTTTGCCTTAGATATCAATGGATATTACCTCAATAATACAATTTTCTTCATGACAGGTGAGAAATTAAAGTATATTCTAGGTTTTCTTAACACAAAGCTATGTGAGTGGTATTTTGACAAAATCGCGGCTACATCAGGAGTTGGGACACGAAGATGGATTAAAATCTACATGGATGAACTCCCAATCCCCGTTGTTGACCAACTGGATGAATTGCACCTAACGTCATTGGTTAATGAAGTTTCAAACAATGAAAATTTGACGACAGCCAGGAAAAAAATCTATACGTTTTTCTATAAGCTCTATAACTTTGAAGAAGAAGAAATTTCCGCAATAGAAGATGCTGTCCTATGAAATAACTTGGATCTCATTTTGACTTAACCCATAAAAATTGCATATTCTAGCTTCGATTTCAGATTCTAAAGCGTGTATTTCTTCGATATCCGTTGTATTTGAAATTAGGCGTTTTACTAACGAAGAAATAGCCTGTTGTTGATCGATTGAAATTTTTGGTATAGGAAGTTGTTCCACAAACATTGGCTTATATTCAACGTAACCGCCACTACGAGAAACCCCTAATTGCTTAATGTAATAGTCTGCAACCTGGGAGTTAAGTATTGCCAGTAAATACAAATTGTTAGTTGCGATAAATGGCGATGGTGCATTGATATAATAGCCCTCATCAATAAGTGCAAACTGGGACTTTAAGGCCAAATTTCCCCACGCTATTTTGAGCTTTTCGAACTCCTCGAAATAGGCGACATTATCTTGAATTTCATACCACTTATATGGCCCAGGTTTTCGACCCCGTATTTCACCGTTGTTTCTTGGCTTCAAGTCCTCATAATATTGAAAGAGGTATTTCTCTACAGCGGGGTACAAGCTAATGTCAATTCCTTTACGGGTGAATATTATCCACTTGTTGTCCCACTCAAATTTGTACCGTTTTATATTTTTGCCTAAAAGAATCGGACGAATAATTTC
>NZ_FOQO01000008.1 GCF_900113765.1 Parapedobacter indicus
TGTGTCAGGGCCTGTTGGCCGTAGGTGGCAACCGACGTACACAGTAACGCCGATGCCATGATCAGTAATTTCCGTTTCATATATCTTTTTTCCCCGTATTCACTAATACCGTATTGCAAAGTATCCCTTCCGGTGCTCCCATTTCCCGTTCACCTTCACCTCCACGATGTAGAAGTAGGTGCCTGCGGGCAGCTGTAGTCCCGCCGTGCTGATGCCGCGGAACACCACCCGGTCGTTGTCGTAGCCGCTGGCCTCCCACAGAACCGTCCCGTTACGGCTGATCACCGTCACACGGTTCTCCGGATAATCCTTTATACCTTCCACCACCAGGAACTCATTGATCCCGTCGCCGTTCGGCGATACCGCCGGATGTACCCGTACCGCAAAGTTCGAGGAACGATCCGTCACAACAATGGCCACCGTAACCGGTTCGGCCGCTTCGTAATTGCCGTCGCCTGCCTGCAAGGCCGTGATGTGAACCGTGCCCAGCCGGAGAATGTTCAGCGTATTGCCGCTCACCGTAGCAACCTGTTCGTCGTCCACTTCCAGCGTTACCGGAAGACCGCTGCCTGCTGACACATCCAACTGGATGCTGCCCGCGCTCCGGTCAACCTCCGCAGGGGCCGTGAAGGTGATCGCCTGCCCGGCCTTCACCACCGTCAATGTGGCACCGTGGTAGGTGAATGCGTAATCCGCCGACTCGCCGCCGCTTACTGTGATGGCATAGCTGCCCGGTACGCTCGTTTCCGTGGCATCCGTTGCTGCCGAAGGTATCCGGTCAAGCGAAGAAGCATCCTCTCCGGACACGAAACCGTCGTAGGACACTTCAAATGCCGGGTTGGCTTCGCCGTAGGCCCGCTTGGCATCTTGTATGCTGACCGAAAGCGGTGCCCTGACGATGTGCAGGGTTCTGCTCACCGCTGCTGCCGCAGCATATTCCAGACTGCCATCCTGGCTCGCTGCGATCACCACCTCTCCTGCGCTGTGGATATGGAGTTTGTTATCGTTTCCGATGGATGCGATAGCTGTAGCGTTGCCTTCCAGATCCGTCACCGTATAGCTCACCGGCAGGCCGCTTGTGGCCGTTGCGCCCAGTGTGACCGGTCCCTCGCCGTAAGTCACCCCTTCCGGTTCAACAAAGGTGATCGTCTGTGGCTTGTTATCCACCAGCAGTAAGCCTACCGATACCGAGCGCTCCCCCTTGCCGCCGGAAACAATGCCGTTCGCCTGAAGTGTATGTTGACCCAGTTCCAAGTTTGTGGGCACCGGCAGCGTGCCCGCAAAATTGCCCGAGCCATCTACCGTCAGGTGGCCCACCAGCTCGGGTATCGAAAACAGGTATACCGTCACCACAGTACCCGGCTCAAAGCCGTTGCCACTGATGTAAACCGCGGCACCCGCGCCTCGTACCAACCGGATGACCGCATCGATCGCCGAGATCGGGATCCGCTCGCCATTCGTGCCCAACGAGGACAGTTCCATGGCATAGCCATCCCCACGGAGCCTCAAATATTCTTCATCTACCACCTCTAGCGTAATGGCCTCGATGCCACCGTCCGTAATCACCACTGTCTCTCCAGGTTCAGGTTTGGGAAGTTCACCGTCTGCGTTGGGTATCGGCTTTGTCGGGATGATGTCCGTAAGCGCCGCACTGAACACACCGGTGCCAACAGCGTTTTCAGCAGCAACACGGAGCCGGTAGGATCGATTGTTGTCTAAGCCGATTACTACGGCCTGCGTGTCGGCAGAGGTGGCGTGCTTCGCCGCAATCCACGTTTGTCCACCGTCATGGGAATATTGGATCACGTAATTCTTAATCGGCTGTCCGCCATCCGAAGGAGATTGCCAACTTAGTTTCACCTGCCGATCTCCAGCAGTAGCCGAAAGCCCGGTCGGTATACCCGGAACCGCCCCGGGCTCTACCGGAATATCTGAAACCGTGAATTTCACCACTGTCTCGTTGCCTTCCGTATCCCTTACAATCAGTGTATATTCACCTTCTTCGGTTATGGTTGTACCTGATGTATATGGCTTTCCGTTCAAGGTCGCCGTACCCACTTCGAAGATCGGCGTCACCGCTTTGTTGTATACCGCACCATTCGTAACTCCCGTCACTACAGGGTTCGCTTTGTAAAAAGTTACGCTACTCCCATCCGTTGTAGCCACCACATCCACAGCCTCATTGCCTGCGGCATCGCCAAGACCGCTTACTGCAAATTCGATGACCCCTTCGATGTCGGCCGTCGTAAGCACGTATTCCGCCTTCCACGACAGACCGCCGTCATCCTCCGCACTCACGGTTGCAGTCTGACCTGCGATCGTTACTAACGGTGTCCGGATCGACTCACTCGCAGTAAATGTTAGTGCCACTTTATTCCCTACCTTTGCTACGGAAGCGGTCGCATTATTCGATACGATAGCCACAACCGTTAATTCTGGCCGGATGCCATCGATGCGGATACCCACCGTTGAAACCGGGCAGTAAGAAAACGTTGCATCAAGGACAATACCATCAATATCTTTGTCGCCCTCCGCCACCTTATAGCCAAAGATTACCTCATGGCCATTGTCGGACGTTCCGACAACGGATGCATTTTTGGACTGATTGCCGACCGTTAATTGCAGGGAAGGATCATCGCCGACATTCACAGGCTGGTGAAAATCAACTGTAAAAAGAAGCTTATCACCTATTTTATACATGCTATCCGCAGGAACGGTCAACCGTGGCGTGAGCACCTCGGTATACTCCAAAGCACCAATATCCACCGTGCCCCACGCAAGTCTCGGATTGCCTGCCACATCATTGTGACCGGTCAGCGAGTCCAGCCCGCCTCGATACCGCATATTATCGCCCGCATTTATTGCCGGGCTGCACCCCACAAGTTGGTAGTTGCCGGCAACGGTCGGAACATCTGCGGTTGCAGGTTGATAATCTGCAAAGATATCCGAAGGTAAGCCTACATATTCTTTGCCATTAACCACATTATGGCCTTCCAATCCACCAATCAGGTTGTTTCCGGATAGCGGAGATATAGTACCCTCATAATCGGCTGGTCCATTGCCCCAAACTAGGCTGTTCTGCAACGTCGCACTTCCTCCATCGGCTACCTTTATACCCGCATCTCCGGCTATGTTACCGCTGATCGTTGCGTTGAGTACATTTACAGCCGAGTTGCGCCCCACATAGATGCCTCCGCCACCTCTTGCAATATTGCCCGTGATAACGGTATTAATCAGTGTAATCGACGCACCGTCAGTAGCGGTCAAGCCACCGCCTCCGCCGTCGGAAAAATTGCCGCTGATCTTCACATTGATCAATACCGGGTGCGAATCGCCGTCGCTACTCAGGGCACCGCCGTAACTTGTGGCATTATTGTTTTGTAGAACCACATTGATCAGCGTTGGTGAAGCATTGACATTTGCAATTCCACCGCCTTTATAGGCCTGTATATTTCCACTGATCATCAAATTCCGTAAAATCGGTGAAGCAAAGTAATTACGGATTCCCCCACCAAAAGCTGACGTCGCAATACCTTTGGTAATCGTAAAGCCATCTAAAATCGCCGTTGCAGCCAATGTGTCTTTTTTGCTATAACTATTATCGACGACCGTTCTTTCCTCATTCCCCGACAAAATCGTCTCATTTCCGACCCAGTTGCGTTCGCCCAGCTCCGTTTCATTCCCCGAAAAACCACCGTAAATTGCGACTCCATTTTTCATGCGGAAACTGGTGTCCGGCGCAACGTAAGTGCCTGCCGCTACCCAAACTTCGCCACCGCCTTTCGCAGCAAGTACGTCGATCATTGCCTGCAGGTCGCTGCTTGCCGTACTCCAGCCGTTTCCGATTCCGGTAGGTGTCCCACCGTTGCTTTGTGCTTTTACAAAACGGACACTGCTACCGGCAACCACCGGTCCTACGCGGAGGCTTTCTACGGCCGTTCCGTCGTCTTCGCCGTCACTGGGCAGTACCTCCACACTAATCCATTTATCGACATCCCCAGCCTGTAGCACATAGGTCGCCGCTGTAGCTCCCTCAATGGTTGTTTTACCCCCGTCTCCCACGGCGGTATCATAGCGGTACCACGTAAAGGTCGAAGCCTCTGTATCTTCATCGGCATCCAAGTAGGTATAATTGGCGGACAACCTGCCGCCCACTTCCAGCAACCCCTCGGCCGTCACACCGGAAACTACCGGCGGTGTATTGGGTATGATAGGCGGTGTACCCGATGTCATCACGCTGGGAATACTGCGGGAGACAGCGACAAACAATTCATTTGCGTGGGTGAGCCCTGCCCATATCCCCATTTCTGCAGCTGCCTGAGCGGTCCAGTTGATTCCATCCGGACTGGTCATCACATAATTATCACCATGCCTGGATACCGCCACGAACTGACCTTCGCCATAGGTGACATCCATCCAAATGCCTCCGTGTGTGTTTTCCACACTCCAGTTGGCACCATCGGTGCTGATCATCGCCTTGCCGTCATCAGACACCGCAACAAACCGATCGGCACCATAGGTTACCGCTACCCATTGGCCGGTTGTCTCCGGGGTTTGTACCGTCCAATTCTCTCCATCCGGACTGGTCATTACATAATTGGAACCATAAATAGACACCGCTACAAACTGCCCGGCACCATATGTGACAGACAACCAGTAGCCCTTATGCGCCAACACCGAGGTCCAATCCGTTCCGTTTTCGCTGACCATCACGTGATTGCCCTCGCCTCCCTCAAAAGCAACAGCCACAAACTTGCCATTGCCGTAGGTCACCGATCGCCAAGTCCTATCTTCCGACGCCGGGTGGGCATCCCAATTGACGCCATCCGTGCTGGTCATGACACGATTTGTTCCGTCCTGCGCAACTGCAACGAACTTCCCATCTCCGAAGGTGATATCTTGCCAAGCATTGCTTTCCGGAACAGTCCGCGCCGTCCAATTCACCCCATCCGGACTGGTCATGACCCGGTTTGTGCCCCCATAGGCCACTGCTACAAACAAACCATTTCCATAAGCCACCGAATTCCATTGACCTTCCGGTGCTGGTGTCCGTAATGCCCATTCGCTGCCCGGAACTGGGCCGGCTTCCCCAATTGGCCCTTGAGCTTCACTTTCCACCCCTGTTCCGTCAACAGAACCATCATTCGGTGTTACCTCGAAGCTGATGAACTTACCTTCGTCCTCAGCTTGTAACGTATAGGTTTTTTCAGTGGCACCATCAATGGCAGCCTTATTGGAAACCGATGCATCATCCGCTCGGTACCACTTAAACGTTGATTTATCTTCGTCGGCATCCGGATCGTCGAAGGTGTAGTTCCCTATTAGCGTTGCGCCTACTTTTAATGTACCCGTAAACGATACATCCACTGCGCTAGGCACACCATTAGGTATACTAACCTCGCTTTCATAAGCTCCGATGTCAATGATGCCTCGGAGACTGTATTCATAGAGCCGCTGATTACCTGCCACATCCTTATCCTCATCTAGATTACCGCCGGCCGATACATAGGCATCGTTGCTGCCTGCATTTGCAGCCGGACTGGTCGCTTTGAGACTCAGGTTACCGCCCGTCGTCGGCATATCGGTCAGATCTATGTCTTCCTCAAATTGCGGATCACCGCTAATGTTGTTACCACCATTGACACCGATCGTTCTTATCCAATCGCCATTGTCGTCTAAGCTATTGGCAATAAGGCTGTATGAAATAGACGGGATGTAAGGGAGATAGCCAGTGTAGTTGAAAATAGATGCGGAAACCGTTTCAGCATCCCCGCCAGCCGTGTTATTCCAAATGATCGAATTGACCAATTCAAAACCAGCAGTACTGTATATACCGCCGCCCGCACCTGCCGCATTGCCACTGATGGTAACATTGGTGAAGGTCGAATTACTTGCATTATATATTCCGCCACCTTGGTTTGTCGCTGAATTACCTCTGATGACGACATTTTTAACCGCTAAAGCACCTGCATAGATGTAGAGCCCCCCGCCCTGACTTGTTGCCGAATTACCGCTAATCACCACATTCGTCAACTTGGCATCGGCGCCTTGACTATACATTCCACCACCGTTAGCGGCCACGTTGTCTATGATCGATACATTGGTAAAGGTTGCAAGGCTACCGGAATTATGTATCCCCCCACCTGTCGTAACAGCGGAATTGCCACAAATAACCACGTCGGTAAAAACCGGCTTAGACTCGATTCCGCTAATGATAATTCCGCCAGCTTGGCCTACGGTAGCCGTATTGTCACGGATGGTTACATTCGTAAAGGTTGCATCAGCACTGTTCATCACCCCTGCCGCATAAGCTGCGGAATTGTTACTAATGACCACGTCGGTCAAGGTAGGATTTCCACCTTGGATAGAAAATCCGCCACCCCACTCTCCCGCGATATTGTTGCGGATGGTCACATCGGTCAGCTTTGGACTCGAACCGTCTTCACTTAACATTCCCCCCCCACTATTCGCCGCCTCATTGTATTCAATCGTAACGTGATTCAACACGGGAACGGCACTACTTCCATAATTATACATGCCACCGCCATCATCATCGGTCGCCAAATTATGGCTGATTGTGACATCAGTGATCATGGGAGATGCGCCATCGTTATGCATTCCTCCGCCTCCTCTTAACGCTTTATTGCCGATAATGGCCAGGTTGGTAAGCGTTGGTTTACCGCCCAGGTTGGAGATGCCACCGCCCCTAATGCCGTTTGGCCCGGTATCGGCATTGCCCGCCGTGATGGTAAAACCATCGAGGATAGCGGTATTAAGCGTCGCCAAACCCGTCACGACGTGATAGCTGTTGTTTCCTATTATCTGCGTAGCAGGATCGGTGATGATTTCTTCCGCATCATCGTTGCCAATATCGCCGCTTAGAATCGTCTTGTAGGTGTCCCAATTGCGTTCATCCATCGTAGGTGTCCCGCTGTTGGGAAATCCGCCATAGATTTCCACGCCACTTTGCAATGGAAAGGTAGCCGCGCGGTCCGACGGATTGCTTGTCGGTGTGTATTTGCCTTCGGCCACCCAGATTTGCAGCGTACCGTCGGTCGCTGCGTTCCAGTTACCCTTGGCCCATTGTAAAGCGTCCGACAGTTCATTGATGGCGTTGGGCCAGCTGTCGCCGGATCTGTTACCGCCTTCAACGTTTTTATTGACATATAAAATTCCAGCTGCATCCGGGCTAATTTCTGCTGCTGCCGGTTCATCGCGCAGGTAAGGATAGGCTGCGCCCCCATCTACGGCCCAATCGTTGATGAAATCAAATCCATCAAACGATGCAGCATTCTTAAACTGACTATCTGAAAGTCCGGTCATCCCACTGGATGAGCCGTTGCCTACGGCGTTAGCCCGTCCTGAGGTTGTCATGTTCCAGTAACCATGCGTAACAGTCCCCTGAGCGTCACCCACCAAACCACCAACCTGGCTAGTACCCGACACGCTGCCTGTGGCGTAACTGGTTGTAATAGTCGTGGCCATATAATGGTAACCGACAAGCCCACCGACGACATTACCGCCCGATACATTACCCATGGCGTAGCTAGTAGTTATGGAACCGCTATTAGTACCGGCCAAACCACCAACATTATTACCGCCCGTAACACTGCCCGTGGCGTAGCTGGAGATGAGAGGACCACCATTAAAACCTATCAGACCTCCAATATGGGTCACTATGCCTGAAACACTGGCCGTTGCATAACTCCGGACAGTAGTGCTATTTGCGGTCATGCCAATTAAACCGCCGACAGCGGAATTACCTGAAACGCTACCCGTGACGTAACACACTTCGATGGTACTGCCCGGTTGGACACTGCCCGCTAAGCCACCGACATTGTCACCCCCAACGATATTGACTCCCTCTAGGGCCACATTGCTAATCTTAGCCGGCTTGCCGATTATGCCAACCATACCGAACAGGCCGACATATGAAACCATATCAACCGTGGGGCGGTTTATGCTCAAACCCGTTATCTTCTTGCTATTTCCGTTAAACGAACCAACAAACTGAGCATCTATACCCGGCTTGCCAACTGGCTCAAACCCGGCACCACTGTTCCATCCTGCTGTTACTGAAGCATTGATGTCGGCGACGAGGATAAAATGCTTGTCCAAATGCTCCCTCATGGCCTGAAGCTGTTCTACAGTTGCAATCTGATAGGGGTTGTCTTCCGTGCCGCTTCCGCCCGCAAAGGACACACCGGGGACACTCCCTGCCAGGCGGGTGACAATCAACAATGTAAGTAATGTGTTAAGCAGCAGCTGTCCGACTAATTTCGGACCCGTTGAACGAGTAAAAATATGCATAGGTATGCGGTCTATTAAGCAGTGAGAATGAGATTGTGTTCGATGGTTAAGGCATGGGTAAACATGCCTAAGTAAATTTTCATAGTAGTAGATATTTAGTCGCAAAGAAAAATATTCCGATTAAGAATATGCCCACCCAAAAGGGTAGTTTTTACTTTATATAGACACGCTTGTAGCGCCGTCAGCGCAACTGTCTCCTTCGTGTCTCCTTGAACGACGGATCCATCGGGTCCAATTACGAGAAACAGCCATCCAGACAGATCACCCCTATGGGTGTATAGATACAGATTGCTTATCGGCAGTTACCAAAAAAACGGCAGAATCGGCTTACTATGAAAACCGATTACTACCGTTTTCCTTTTCGGCCGAAGGAGCGAATCGGCCATCGTTCAGGTGCCCCATTGTCTATGCGGTTATTACTTATAACGCTAATATTCGATCGTGTATCGCATTGTACGTTTTGCTACTGCTCCTCATTAACATGCTAGATAATATACATCGATTCAGCTAATTTATATAGTAGATGTATTACAAAGAAATGTATTCCATATTGGAATATACCTACCCAAAAGGGTGGCTTTTCATTTTTCCAACACTGCAACCCAAGGCCGTAATATGCTGGCAAAAAAACAGCAGGATCAGTCTTTTAAACTGATCACTACCGTTCTAAATATCGGCCAAAAGGAGCAATTTTTTGGCCAGAGTTCAGGTTAGCCCACATTAATATCACTGCAAAACTACGAAAGCCCATATGGCTAAAACCTTAGGTGGTTAAGCCATCCGGATATGGCTACACCTCCCGAAGAAATCTTAGGTCCTGTTATTTGATGCGATACACAATCATTGGCCTAATATTTTTTTTCACTATTAGAATGATGAAACAAAGAAAGAAATTCCCGTTAGGAATATACCTACCCAAAAAGGGTGGTTTTCTATTTTTTTAAACAAATGCGGAATGTTTCGGCATTGGTCTTGAAATTAGTTAAGCAGTTTCCTATATTTGATTGAACAACCATAAATACCGTAACCATTTTCTTAATGAAGTATACCGTAACTACATCGAGTAAAGACAATTTTGGGGACGTCTTGGAGATAAGTCCATAATGATACCATAATTTCTCCATAATGATACCATAATTTCTCCATAATGACACCTTAATTTTCTGTTATTTCATGGACTCAATAGGGACGGTTTATGATGTTATCAATGATACATGGTGAAAACAAGACAAATACGATACGGAGCGGCCCATTGCGCGGTACTTGGAGTTGGGAAGAGTGGCTGAATGGTTTGGACTGATGGCACTAAAGTAACTATAAATCAATATACGACCAAATTAAAACCAACTTTCAAAATGGCTTCAAAAGACAAAACGGAAAAATACGGGGTAAAATTGACAACATTGTTTACCGGAGTTATAACGGCAAACAGATTATGCAAAGGGCTCCCAAGCGGGTAAATCAGACACTCGCCACTAAGGTAAGCGCACTCGAATTCGGCTTGGCAGCCATATGCGCTAAGGCAATACGCGAAGTCTTCCATAACGTATACGAAGAATACGACGGCTATATGGTAAGACGGCTTACTGCAACAATCGCTGCATGTATCCGGACATCGGACAACGATGCCGGAGCGCGTGATTTACACGATGGGGACCTGAGTTTATTGAAAGGATTCACATTCAATACAGCTGCACCATTTGAGCGATTGGTTGCCGTGTCACCGACACTTGAGGTGGTTCACAACGGTACCATCCATTTCCAAATGCCACTGTTCATTCCGAAGGAAGACGTTGTATACCCATCCAACCTTCTTCGGCCAAACGGCTGTTTTGGCATCTATATAGTGGCATTCAGCTTCCGTGACGGCCGTGTGCATATTATCGACTACGCCGGTTTCGACGTTGCGTACGATGAAAGCAATCCACGGGAAATCAACTGGACATGCAGCAAGCGACTTCCTAAAGGTTACATCGTTCTGGTTATATTTGGGTTGCGTTATTTTTCCTTGAACTGGCTGAAGCAACGGGTACAAACGACCGATAAGGACTTCTATCCGACGATCGTCCTTGATGCTTTTCATGTGACCGACGAAATGGCCACATTGGGAATCGAAGACAATCTTGAAGAGCCATCAGAGAAAAATTTGTCGGGTTTGGAAACAATAGAGGCCGACAGCCTTAAACGAGAGATCGCGAAACTGAAGAAAAAAGCGGCAAAAAAATAGCGCTTCCTACCTAAACCGATATACCGTCCGCGTACGGTATTCCGCTTTGGGTTCTAACACGGTCGACGGAAAATCGGGCTGGTTTGGCGAATCCGGAAAATGCTGCGTTTCAAGGCAGAATGCAGAACGATGTCCATAGGTTTTTCCGCCTTTTGCGTTCTGAACGTTATCCATGAAATTGCCGCTGTAAAACTGCAAACCCGGTTCTTCCGTTAACACATCCATGATAATACCTGTTTTGGGGCTTTCAACGGTTGCAACAAGCTGCAGACCCGGATCTTTTTTAAGCACGAAATTGTGATCATATCCTTTTCCGAGCAATAACTGTGCATCTGCGGTATCGATACGTTTCCCGATAGCGGTGGGCTGACGGAAATCGAAGGGCGTATTTTCAACCGATGCAATTTCGCCGGTCGGTATCAGGGTTTCATCAACAGGCGTATAACCATCCGCGCGGATAGTGAGCAGGTGGTCTAAAATGGTGCTGTCTCCCTCGCCACTGAGATTGAAATACGCATGATTGGTAAGGTTTACTACCGTGGCTTTATCGGTGTTGGCACGATAGGTGATATCCAACCCGTTGTCCGAAGTGAGCGTATAGGTTACGGTTGCATCCAGTTTACCGGGATAACCTGCATCGCCATCGGGCGATATATATTGCAGCTCCAGGCTACTATCGGTCGCGTGCTTCACCTCCCACACTTTCATAAAAAATCCATTTGTACCACCATGTAGCGTATTAGGCCCATCATTGAGCTCTAATTGATATTGCTGCCCTTCCAGCTCAAACTGCCCCTTGGCAATGCGGTTGCCATATCGCCCCACGATTGCCCCATAAAATCCTTCACCCGGTTTCCGATAGGAGGCCAAATCTTTATATCCGAGTACAACATCTACCAGCTCGCCATTTTTATCGGGCACCTGTAGGCTGATGATCCGCGCACCGTAATTGGTAATGGCAGCTGTTGCGGTACCGTTCGTAAGGGTGTATAATTGCACCGAATCTCCATCTATTTCCACAGCGAAATCTGCGGGCGATACCGTCAATTCAATTGGTGTGGTATCCTGAGCTGACTGCTCCTGTGGCGGATTACAGGCCGATATTCCAACTATTGCGGCAACGACGGCCAACGACTTGCTTGCTTTGTGTTTCATGCTTTAAACAGTCTAACGGTACCCATACTTTCATTGCATCTGCACAAGATACTGAAACCAAAGGTCTCCTATTCAACATCAGGTTTGTAAAATGGGATAATCCCTCGACAAAGATAAAAGTAAAATCGGTTTTTTTGCTGTTTGCACAGTCACGGTTTTACGAATTCGCCTCTTCACAACTTCACCGCTTCGCAACGCTGTAACGAATCTAATTTATAACCATTCTAAATATCTGTGTTTGACACATTTCTGACAGACCTCTGCAAGGAGATGTTGTACTTTTGTTACCGTAAATTTAGTGAGGACGGTACAACCTTGAAGAATCTCAAAGTCATAGCATTCACCCACAAACATGTGGATTTGAAAGATTTAGGCAATCTAGTTATCTGTAATGAAGAACTGGAAAGTCGACTAATCAACCTCAAACATAGCTTTGACATTCCTGAAATTTTTTATATCGGCACCTGTAATCGGGTGGAATTTGTCTTCTACGGTGCGCACGAGCTGAAACCGGCGTTCATCAAAGAATTTATGCATAAGCTGAATTTCTGTGTTCCTTCCGAGCGGTTGGAATGCTTTCTTGACCAGGTAACCACCTATGAAGGCATGGAAGCGCTCAATCATTTGCTACGGATGTCGTGTTCACTGGAAAGCTTGGTGGTGGGAGAAAAAGAGATCCTTGCCCAGGTACGTAAAGCTTACGAGCGCTGCCGTGCAAGCGGATTCACCGGAGATTTTTTGCGGATGGTGATGGACCGATTGGTCAAAACGGCCAAAGAAGTATACACTCATACACGCATTTCCCGCAACCCGGTTTCTGTCGTTTCCCTTGCCTACCGTAAATTGCGAGAAATTAAATTGCACGAAAATCCGCGTATCCTCATCATCGGTGCCGGAGAAACCAACCAAAACTTTGCTAAATACTTGCAAAAACACCGGTTTTCCAATTTTGTAGTATTCAACCGTACGCTGGAAAATGCCCAGAGTCTGAGCATGGAGTTAAATGGTCAAGCCTATCTGTTGAGCGAACTATCCCAATATAAAGGCGGTTTTGACATTCTAATCACTTGCACGGGCGCTCCCGAAGCAATTGTGGATACCGCGTTGTACCACTCCCTGCTAAATGGAGAGACGGACAAAAAGGTGATTGTAGACCTTGCCATCCCCAACGATGTGCATCCCGATGTACTTCAGCACCATCCCATACATTACATTGAGGTGAGCAGTTTGCAGGCAATTGCTTCCAAAAATGTACAACAGCGCTACGACGAGCTTACCCATGCCGAACAGATCATTGCGGATAATATCCAGGAGTTCCTTCCAATACTCAAGCAGCGACGCGTGGAACTGGCCATGCGTGAGGTACCTGAAAAGGTGAAAGAAATCCGTTCATTCGCTCTTAATGAGGTTTTCGCCACCGAGGTAAATGCACTGGATGCAAACTCACGGATGGTGCTTGAGAAAGTAATTGACTACTTGGAAAAAAAATACATCAAGGTGCCCATGGTCATGGCCAAGGATATTTTGGTCAAAACCAACAACGCCGATCTCAATTAAAACTGGGAATGTTCTGTTTTTTTAAAACATATCCATTCGGATTATGTAATGAATTAAGCACTTTTATATGAAACTATTAAAATTGCATATCAAAGTGAACTTAGCGGAGCGATCTCATTGACACCAAAAAGAATATTGGTCGATATCAATAAATTATCTAAGTTTGCTTATGCTAATTGAGGAACCCTTGACGGAAATCGCCAAAGAGCGTACAAAAGCGATAGACCGTGTACTCATCATCGGTACGCGGGGTAGCGAACTCGCTTTGTGGCAAGCTAACTTTGTTAAAAGCAAATTAGCGGATATCGGTATTCAAGCCGAGTTGAAAATCATCAAAACCCAGGGAGACATCGTACAGCACCTACGCTTGGACAAGTTGGAAGGCAAGGGCTTCTTTACGAAAGAACTGGAAGAGGAGTTGTTGACAGGCGGGATCGACATTGCCGTACATTCACACAAGGATCTGCCAACGGTACAGCCACCGGGGTTGACCATCGCTGCGGTAAGCTCCCGTGAAGATCCGTCTGAGTTACTCATTATCCATAAAGACTGCGTTGACCTTAAAAAAAGGCTTGCTCTCAAGCATAATGCTACAGTAGGTACATCTTCCAATCGCCGAAAGGCGCAATTGCGGGCTATGCGTCCCGATCTCGAATTTGATGATTTACGGGGCAATGTACTAACACGCATTGAAAAACTACGAGATGAAAATTACGATGCGATTATGCTGGCTAAGGCCGGCATCACTCGGGTGGGAGTAGATCTCAGTGATTTCCATGTAGAAGAGCTTCCTCCCGTAGAGATCATTCCCGCACCTGCCCAGGGCGTACTGGCCATACAGATTAAAGAAAGTGACAAAGAGTTATACGATATACTGCAGCTGATCAACGATGCCGAGGTGGCGGAGACCATCGCCGTGGAACGTGAAGTCCTGAATCGGTTTGATGCGGGATGCCATGCGCCATTGGGTTGCTATTGCCGTAAACAAGACGGCAAATTTGAGGTGTGGACCTCCAAGGCGGATAGCGACGAAGAGTTTCCGGACCGACTGTATCTAGCGGCAAACAGCACCGATGGATTGGCGGAACGGATCGCTAACAAGTTTGACAAAAACCGCAAGCTGCCCTCCCATGTCTTTATCACACGGGATGTAAGTGAGTCCAATTATTTCTACCGAGCAATGGCCGCCCGCGGCATTACCGTGGAAGGCCGGTCGCTGATCCGAATATTCCCCATCATCAATAAACTGGACCCCTATATTCTCAAATATGTAGATTGGATATTCTTTGGTAGCAAAAACAGCATTGAAAACTTTTTCCGGCTGGAGCCGAGACTGAGCAAGCGGACAAAATTTGCGGTGATTGGGCGGGGATCCGAGGAAATGCTGCGCCAGTTTGGCCATGCACCCGATTTTTCGGGTGAACGATTGGGTATTAATATGGAACAGATCGCTGCGGAATTCGCAAACATCGCATCCGGAACAACCGTTTTAATTCCGAGGGCCAAAGATTCATTGGAAACCATTCAGCAATCGTTGACCGCCGATACAAAAACCATTAACCTCCCGGTTTACCAGACTCATATAGACACCAATGTATCGAAGTCTAATGCAGATGTGCTGGTTTTCACCAGCCCTTCCAATGTGGAAGCGTATTTCGTAGATAACTTAGTTGATCCCGGACAGAAAATCATTTGCATAGGACGTTCCACCGCTAAAAAAATTGAAGAATTAGGCCTTTCTTATAACCTTCCTTATTCACCGGATGAAATCGGGCTGGCAGAAGCTGTATTTGGATTAGATTACTGAAGGATTTTTTATTATTAACACATGCTGATAAGACCGAGAAGAAACCGCAAGTCTGCGGTGATACGTGATTTAGTACAGGAGACACATCTCACCGCAGCCAACCTGATTTTTCCGCTGTTTATCCTGGAAGGTAACAACGTAAAGTCAGAAGTAAGTTCGATGCCGGGTATCTTCCGATATTCCATAGACAACCTGCTTCGCGAAGTGGAAGCCTGCATGAAACTGGGACTTCATGCTTTTGATCTCTTTCCCAACATTGACGAAACGTTAAAAGATCGATACGCCACCGAAGCCACGCGGGAAGGCAGCTTATACCTCCGCGCAATTGCCGAAGTGAAAAAAGAATTTCCCGAAGCGTGCGTAGTTACCGATGTAGCGATGGATCCATATAGCAGTGACGGCCATGACGGCATTGTAGAAAATGGCGAAATCCTCAACGATGAAACGCTTGAAATTTTAGGAAGGATGGCAGTGGCCCATGCACAGGCGGGGGCAGATATTATTGCTCCATCCGACATGATGGATGGCCGAATTGGCTACATACGGAGCGTGCTGGATGAACAAGGGTTTTCCAATGTGTCACTTATGTCGTACACGGCAAAATATGCAAGTGCGTTCTACAGCCCCTTCCGCGATGCGCTCAATTCGGCCCCAAAACTTGGCGACAAAAAGACATACCAAATGAATCCTGCCAATCAACGGGAAGCTTTGATCGAAGCCGAGCTGGATGCACAGGAAGGAGCGGATTTCCTGATGGTGAAACCGGCGTTACCCTACCTAGATGTCATCAAACTCCTCCACGATCAGTTTGATCTACCTATTGCCGCTTACAATGTAAGCGGCGAATATGCGATGGTCAAAGCATCGGCACGCAACGGTTGGCTGGATGAGCGCCGCGCGACCATGGAAGTACTGCTGGGCATACGACGGGCCGGTGCTACAGCTATCCTTACCTACCACGCGAAGGAAGTACTGGAAAATAGGTGGCTGTAGGGAGAGGTAGGAGACGTCAGCTATCTGATTTTAGGATATTAGATTTACATTTTAGATTTTAGCGTTACGAAGCATGTTAGATGCATTAAAGAAAGCTTTCGCCGGCAATGATGAACAGAATGCTGTTGCATCCGGAAAGAAAGGTGATATTTCAAGGGAGAGGTCTTCCGAACTCTACGAAAAAGCCCAACAATATTTTCCCGGAGGCGTAAATTCTCCAGTCAGGGCGTTTAAATCCGTACATGGTACTCCCCTATTCATCGAACGGGGCGACGGTTGCTTTTTATGGGACGCAGATGGGAATCAGTTCATTGACTTTTGTTGTTCCTGGGGTCCGCTTATCTTAGGACATAACCATCCCAAAATACGCGAAAAAGTAACTAAAACGCTAGAAAAAGGATTGAGTTTCGGGGCGCCCACGGCGCTGGAAAATGAACTTGCCGAGCTCATCCTCAAACACAATCGTTATATCGAAAAACTCCGCTTTGTCAGTTCCGGTACGGAGGCTGTGATGTCCGCCATCCGATTGGCACGCGGATATACGGGCCGTGATAAAATCATCAAATTTGATGGATGCTACCATGGCCATTCTGACTCGTTGTTGGTTAAAGCCGGGTCGGGCCTGGTCACTTTCGGCGAGACTTCGTCTGCCGGAGTACCCAAAGCATTTGCCGACGAGACCCTTGTTATTCCATTGGCCGATCGGGAAGCTGTGGAGGCTGCTTTTTCGGAGTTCAAGGGACAGATCGCAGCGGTCATTATCGAAGGGATTCCTGCCAACAACGGCTTGCTCATCCAAGAGCCTGAATACATCCATTTTCTTCGTAACATCACAAAAGAAAATGGCGCGCTTCTCATTTTTGATGAAGTGATCACCGGTTTCCGATTGGGTTTTGAGGGCGCAGCTGCTTATTACGATGTCCAGCCTGATATCCTTACTTATGGCAAGATCATCGGTGGCGGTATGCCCGTAGGGGCTTACGGTGCTTCAGCAGAACTGATGAGCCGCATATCTCCCGATGGGGGCGTCTATCAAGCGGGAACGCTGTCTGGCAATCCAGTGGCCATGGCTGCCGGAATCGCGCAACTCACCGAATTGCGCAGCAGTGGGTTTTACAAAAACCTCAACCAAAAAACTGCCGAGTTTGTAGAGGCCGTACAGCGTTACGCTACCGCAAAAAACTACAAGGTAACCTTATTCAACGTGGGATCCATTTTCTGGTTCGCATTTACCAATCAGTCGACCATCCGTGCCGCGAGCGATATCGATCATAGTACCATGGAATTGTACAAAACATTCCATCGTGAGTTGCTCAACCGCGGGGTTTACCTCGGTCCTTCGGGTTACGAAGTGGGGTTTGTGTCAGCAGCTCACAACAAAACCCAACTGGAAAAAGCCAAGCGTGCTATTTTTGAAAGCTTGGATGAGGTGTTTAGGCATTGAGTCAGGGCCTTCACGTTGCTTTCGACCGTAGTTTACGTTTCAAACGATAGAACCGGAATAGTAACTCGTCATATCCGAGTGTAAATAACAATACTACCACGGGCAAAAGCAGGGCCCTCAGTTGGAGGTATTGGTAGAGGTAACCGCCAGCAATTCCTCCAAAGAAGAAGCCGATAATGATCATTAGTTTCAGAAAGATACTTTTGCGCAACCGCGTCCGTTCGGTGTTACCTCGGTAGATGAGTCGTTGGGCCAGTTCAATTCCCAAATCCGTAAATAATCCAGTGAGGTGGGTAGTCCGTACTACCGATTGGGAAACGCGTGTGACCAATGCATTCTGCAGTCCCATTGCAAACAAGAGTGCACACGCTAAGGCGCCGATTGGAGACCTGTCAGTACCATAGTAAATCTCACCGAACGCCGTCACCGCGCAAAGTATCACGATTTCAAGCGCCAGCGGCATTACATAGGCTGTGTGGAACCGTCCACTCACCGATTCGGTCAATAGCCCCGATACAAATGCGCCCAACAGAAAAAACAAGATATAAACCATGAACACCAGCGCAGTACTGAAATCTTGCAGAAACAACGTTTCGGCGAAGTAAGCAAAATGCCCGGTAACGTTGGTGGTTAGTGTACCTAATGCAAACACGCCGCATATATTAACCATGCCGGCCACTCCGGATAATAATGACGCCAGTTTGAGATTGTGGGAATAGGTCCGGCCTTTCCCCTTATGCCTTAACATGATAGTTCTATTCCAGCAATGCTTAAAACCCGACGCTCTTCAGCCTCAGGCCTGCACGCTCTTCGAGGTCAAATAGGAGGTTCATGTTTTGAACGGACTGTCCACTGGCCCCTTTCAGCAAATTATCTACAATGCTGATAATAAACAACTTATCACCATGCTTTTCCAGGTGCAGCAGGCATTTATTCGTATTAACCACCTGCTTCAGATCGATATTGGCCTTGCTGACATGTGTAAATGGATGTTCAGCATAAAAGGACTCATAGAGCGCGTACGCTTCATCTTCATTCAGCGTACTGTCCAGATAAATAGCGGAAAGAATTCCCCTGGGAAAATTGCCCCGCTGCGGGATGATATTAATACGCGCCATGGCGCGTTGCAGCAACGTGCCTTCACCGCCGGGAAGAAATCCCGGTTGCAACTGATCCAACGATTCACTGATTTCCTGCAGGTGCTGATGTTCAAACGCCTTGTAAATAGAAAGATTATTGCTGCGCCAGCTGAAATGGGACGTGGCTGATGGCTTCTGCCCGGCTCCTGTGGAGCCTGTTGTTGCATTAATATGAATCTGGTCTGAAAGCAGTCCCTTAGCCGCTAACGGCAGAAGCGCCAGTTGAATGCCTGTAGCGAAACAACCGGGATTGGCAATATACCGTGCCGACCGGATCGCCTCCCGATTTAATTCGGGAAGGCCGTATACGAAGGCTCTTCCTTGGTAGGCTGTATTTGCCTGCAGTCTGTAATCCTGTGAAAGGTCGATGATTTTAATGTGGGGAGAAAATGTATTGGCATCTAAAAATTTCCGTGCGTCTCCATGACCGACACAGAGGAACAGTACGTCTATTTCGCTATGGTACGTCTCAGCGAACCTTAAATCGGTATCGCCCAATAAATCGGTGTGAACATCCGAAACCTGCTTTCCAGCATTGCTCGCGCTATGCGCAAACACAATATCTGCATGCGGGTGGTTAATCAGTATGCGCAACAGCTCCCCACCGGTGTAACCGGCCGAGCCAATAATGCCTACCTTAACATTGTCCATTTAATGTCCTTTCATTTTTATTCTCACGGTTCTTGTTCCTACCGTCCGTTTACCTTGTGCCAAATAGACACTTGATTGCCGAATATCTTGGAAAACCCTTTTACATCTTCTCCAGACCATGTATTGTTCATTTCTCCGTAGCTACCAAATTTATTCGACATCAGGTCGTGTGAAGATTCGATGCCGATTATGGTAAACCGATAGGGATTCAGTTCGACAAATACTTTTCCGCTCACGGTTTGCTGGGTGTTTTGCAGGAATGCCTCGATATCACGCATCACCGGATCATGCATTTGCCCTTCATGCATCCAGTTACCGTAAAATGCGGCCAATTGGTCTTTCCAGCTGAGCTGCCACTTGGTAAGTGTGTGTTTTTCCAGCGTATGGTGCGCTTTGATCAGAATGAGCGGTGCTGCAGCTTCGAAACCTACCCGGCCTTTGATACCGATGATGGTATCGCCCACGTGGATATCCCGGCCGATACCATACGGCTGGGCAATGGCTTGTAGCTCTTGGATTACTTTTACAGGTCCGATACGGTTACCATCCAATGCCACCGGTTCGCCCTTTTCGAACTCAATGGTAACGCGGCGGGGTTCAGTCGAAGTAACCGGAGTCGGCCATGCTTCTTCTGGCAGCGTATCATGAGAGGTCAATGTCTCTTTACCTCCCACGGACGTCCCCCATATGCCTTTGTTGATCGAGTATTTCGCTTTTTCGGCATTGAATTCCACCCCATGTTTATGCAGGTACTCGATCTCTTCTTCCCGGCTAAGCTTGAGGTCGCGGATAGGGGTGATGATCTCTACTTCAGGGATCAGTATATTGAAAATCATGTCAAACCGTACCTGATCATTGCCCGCCCCGGTACTGCCATGTGCCACATATTCTGCCCCGATCTTTTTCGCGTAATTGGCGATGGCTGTGGCCTGGCTTACCCGTTCTGCACTCACTGAAAGCGGATACGTTGCATTTTTAAGTACGTTGCCAAAAATGAGGTACTTGAGACTATGGTCGTAATAGTTCTGCGTTTCATCCACCACGGCATGAGACTTTACACCCAGCGCATACGCCCTCTTCTCAATCTGAACCAGTTCATCCGCCGAAAAACCTCCGGTGTTTACAATAACGGAATGTACTTCCAATCCCCTGTCTTTGGATAGATAAATGCAGCAAAAGGAGGTATCCAATCCTCCGCTGAACGCTAATACGACTTTGTCCATTGATTATTTATTGATATCTACAACTATACTGTTTTCGGATAGCGGGCAACAAATGCGGTAACCATCTTTTTCGTGGATTTCCAAAGCCTGGCTTCGATCCGTTTCAAGAGCGAAGATTTCTTCGTAATCTGTTTTAAACGCTCCTTGGCCTTGGCTTTCATTTCGATCCGTTCGCGCAATTCTTTTTCTTTCTCCACGGGATCCCAAAGCATTGCCGTGCACATACAGTTTTTACGCTGCTTCATCGTCAGGATGTCGTAATTGACACAACTTTGGCACCCTTTCCAAAACTCCTCGTCCTGCGTCAATTCCGAATAGGTGACCGGCTCATAGCCTAGATCCGAATTGATTTTCATCACGGCCAATCCGGTTGTCAGGCCGAAAATCTTAGCCTTCGGGTATTTTTCCCTGGAGAGGTCGAAGATACGTTTTTTAATTGCCTTGGCCAAGCCCACTTTACGAAAGTCCGGATTGACCACCAAACCCGAATTGGCAACGAAATCGCCATGGCTCCATGTTTCGATGTAACAAAATCCCGCCCACACTTTATCAGCTTTTCGCAACGCGATCACCGCCTTGCCTTCCCGCATCTTGTTTGCCACGTACTCCGGGCTCCGACGCGCAATGCCTGTGCCACGTGCCTTGGCCGATTCGGCCATTTCGTCACAAATTTGCTGGGCATAACCGACATACTGCTCGGTCGCCGGGATGATCATAAAGTCTGAAAGTTCCATTGGATATACGACCCTGAAAATTGAAAACAACCAACTTGACGTTGTGTTTTTTTAATACTAATTACTTCAAGAATATTGGTAAAGTATAGCTTCGGACTCTTTGCCATACGTGTTCGAAGAGAATGCCCCTTATTAAGCCCGGGGCAATATGGGTCGTCGGAACCGGAGTACCGGTCTTTCGGCGGTTGAAATTCCACACAAAAAGCAGGTTGCATAATGCTGAACGCATGATGCAGTAGATACAGCTATTATATTTTTTGTGTTCATCCTAAATGCTTATCACGGCTATTCCGCAATTAAGGTGCCAAATTTAATAAAAATATTTTTATAATTTGGCATTTTTTTACGTTTTTATTTCCGCGCTTTTGTCTTATTCACATCGAAAAAACAAAAAAACAGAAATACAGAAAACAAATTACGATCTTTGTAACATGATTGGAACCAGTTGGTTTTTTATTTTGATTTTTGCGATTCCTCTCATCGCCTTCCTTATCTGGTTAATGAAACAGGATAAGCGCAAAGGAGTCTGGGGCATTATCCTTGTTATCATCGCTGCTGCCGCAGCGATGTATGTTTCAACCAAATATGGCTCTGGTGTGGCAGCAGCCAATTTCGAGCTCCGCAAAAAAGAGGCGCAGGAACAACGCCAGGGGGAATAAGCTTCGGGCGCCGTAATTAGCCCGCAACTTATTTGTTTTTCTCCAGCCACTCGCTTTCGATATCCTCAAGCGATTTGCCTTTCGTCTCGGGCAACAACCGGTAAACGGTAACAAAGGCAAGCATACACCATAGTGCGAAGAACCAGAACGTAAAAGCAGTACCGATGCCTTCCAGCAGCAGGGGCGTCAATTGCCCGATCACCGTGTCGGCCACCCACATAACTAGGATACTGAGCGCCATCGCCTTTGCCCGAATGTGAGAAGGAAAAATCTCGGCCGCTACTACAAACTTCAGCGGACCGATCGAAAATGCGAAACTGGCCAAGAATACAATGACTGAAAAAAGGAGTAACAGCCCTTGTGTATTTTCTCCATAGAGGCAACTCCCGACTACCAGCAGGCTCAACGCTGCCGCCAACGTTCCTACCAGATAAAGCGGCCTTCTGCCCAGCTTATCCACTTTCCATACGGCGATCAGCGTAAACGCCAAATTGGCCACACCAAAAATAATCTGACTTTGCAATGAACTTGACAAGCTTACGCCGGTCGTGCTTAATATACTTGGACCATAGTAAATAATCGCATTGATTCCACAGAATTGGGAGAAGAACGGCAGGAGCAGTCCGAGTAAGAGTGGTTTGCGCAATTGCGACGAAAATAAATCCCGATAGGACGACCGGCGTTGTCCCTGGCGCTGCCTGCTTTCCAAATCCGCGGTTGCTTCTTCTTCACCCACAAACCGGGTGAGTAATGCCATTCCGGCAACCGTCTGTCCTTTTTGCAGGAGCCAGCGTGGACTTTCTGGAACACCCAGCAATCCCAACCCAAACACAAGCGCCGGCAGCGCACCTACAATGAACATTCCCCGCCATACTTCCTCGTGGAACCATACACCGAGCCATCCGGACACGTTGTCCACTGTACCGAGTGCAGTCTCTACGAGAAACGCATTACTCAGGTACGCCACCAAGATTCCGAATGTCACGGCCAGTTGGTAATACGTTACCAACCGGCCCCTGATTTTGGCAGGTGCAATTTCAGATATATATAACGGCACCATGCTGGAAGCAATGCCTACGCCTATCCCTCCTAAGATACGCGCCACAATAATGGATGAAAACGTCGGTAACAGCCCACATCCCAAGGCAGATACCATAAATAAGACAGCCGCCAGCAGCAGAATCCGACGGCGACCGAATCGATCACCAAGCTCGCCGGACATCGCCACGCCTATAATACAACCCACAAGCGCCGAGGAAACAAACCACCCCTGTTGGAAAGCAGCGAGTGAAAATTGTTTTGTGACCAACGGCAGTATCCCGGACACCACCGCCATGTCAAACCCAAAAAGAAAGCCTCCCAGCGCCGCGACGATACAGGCAAACCAAAGAATTTTCGGAAGTTTACGAGGTTGATCCATGATTGTCTTTAACAAACGCTTTAACCACCTTAGCAATGCCGCTACCGTTATTGACCAGTGTATACTGCGATACCGCTGCCGGGATCACGAAGGTTTCCGCGAAACGGAACACTGTTTCTCGATCGCCTACCTGCACCGAAACCGCTGTGCCCTCCACCAGCATCAACACATGACAAACCTGACGGGTTTCTACCGTTACTTCCTCTTTAAATTCGATGCGGTGCACATCATAAAAATGCGCCTCATGCGTAGGCAGGTGGACCGTTTTCCAGCCTTCGCCCTGCACTAAAATATAGGGTTTGGAAATATGCTCATGCGCTATCCGTTGTCCTTTCCGATCAAACCGCAGGTTGTTGAAGGCATGTTCGATACTGATTGGGCGCGGGTCGCCATTTAGATCTTTGCTTAACCAGTCATACATCTTGAACGTAAAAATATAGGGCGTCGCACTGATTTCAAGCACCAGGTTGTTTTTTCCTGAGCTGTGCACCGTACCGTTCGGGATCAGAAACAGGTCATGTTTTGCCGCGGCAAAAGTCTGCACATACTTACCGATGGTCACTTCGGTATTGTTTTCCACGCTGCTTTCCAGTTCGTGCCTGAAAGCTGCTGGATCAATGTCATCTTGGAAGCCTAGGTACACCTTAGCATCGGGTGTGCAATCCAGAATATAGTACGTCTCGTCCTGTGTAATCGTCTCGCCGAAGTTTTCCCTGATGTACGACAATGAAGGATGGCATTGGATCGATAAATTGCCCCCCTCAAACGTATCGAGCAAATCAAACCGTATGGGAAATTCGTTACCGAAATCCGGATGGTGTTTACCCAAAACATCCGACCCGGCAACTATCATCAAGCAATCAAACGAGACTTCCAGCAGGACGCCTCTGTTTTCGAAAACCAAGCCATTTTCAGGAGCAATGAGCTCGAACGACCAAGCGTAGTTGGGTTCTTCCTGATTCACCTGGTGAAAGTGTTCCTTTATCCACTGCCCTCCCCAGGAGCCCGGCGTAAACCAAGGGCGCGGTCTGAATACCGACTGGGAAAGCGATTTTAAACCGTTTACTATATCCGGTGTATAAGCCCATGTAATCCAGTCAATCCCCTGGCCATCTGCCAATACATCCGTACGGAGCAGCAAAGATTCTTTATGCTTGTTACAAACCACCCAATCTACAAAGTAAAATCGTTTGTACATTGCCGTTGGTTTTTCAGGAGAAAATTTACCCAAATTGGTGATCGTCCCAGCATGCATGCGGTGCTGCAATTCATTCTTGGGCAAATCGATATAAATCACCGATGCGTCCCATTCGCTTAGCGCGGCACCTGTACCGATCAGGATATTTACGGTGTAGTCTGAATCCGGCTGAAGGTCCGCCAGGGCGTCCCATCGATAAAAATCGGTCAGGTTGAGTGAGGTCTTTGTGCCCCAAACCGAATCCTCGCTTCCCAAAAAGGGTGCTACCAGCCGTTCGATCTCCGCTTCGAGTTTTAGAAAATCATGCATGAAATAGCAATGGGTCTGGACTCCCAGTTTTTCCAATTCAACGGTCAGATTCGCAGCAATGTGCTCCCAGAAATTACCGATATACCCATCAATGACGACCGTTTTCTGCTCCATCACCCATTGGGCCAGCGAATGATAACCCTTATAAATTCTGCCGTTGTCCAGTGCGTAGGCAGGATAAATTTCATATCCTTCCGTGTCCACCGTTCGCACTTCTGCCGGCATGATTTCCTGTTTCGTGTTTCGCAACGTTGAGGAGGCGCCCGTTGTCATCGTTTCCTCCTGCGCCTCACCGTTCCCTCTTAATTTCATTGACATAAATTTATAAATTACTATTATATATACATCGTTACCGACCGACAGTCGATTACATCATCAAGCGCCGGTCAGTACGTGGATGGGGTACCAGATCACGTTAGTGAATTGTTGATGCAAATTCTTCAAACAGGAGAATGGCATCGTAAAGTACACCTGCGGATCCTCGAAAGGTACCCGAACCTTTGGGCTGATTATCCACGGTATACCATTCGTAGAAGCCGTTGTGATCGACCGCACGCTGCAACATTGGCTGTATCTGTTCATACGCTTCCGTTACAAACCCGTAGCGCATGAGTTGCTGGATCATCCGGCCGCCAAACCAGTCCCAATCACCTCCATTTTGATAGCCATACGGATACATTCCGGGATTTTTGAAACTGCCCTTCGGGTAGGTGGGATATAGGGTTAGTCCGATGGTTGCTGCTCCCGATTCATCGACATTGGCGATCATACGGCTTAGCGCTCGCTTTACCTGTACCTTAGTGAGCAATCCGGCCTCTATGGCCACGGCCGTGCCACCGTGGTAATAGATCGCTTCTTCGTCAAAATCCCCTGGAAAGGGCGAGCCGTTCAAGTAGATGTGCGGAATAAACTTCTCCCGTTCGCTGTTCCACAGGTGGTTCATGCACTGTTGGGCCACCTGTTCGCGGACCACCCCCCACTTTGCCTTTACCTCGGGCAAGAGCACCATTAAGTTGTCCAACGCTACAAGGAACATGGCGTTGTCATAAATATCGATGGCATAGTGTGTGCTGTCATTCAGGTATACACCCCACGAATGTTCAGGTTGTACATCCCCCCAATCTGCCGTGGTGGCACCCCATAACAACCCGTAATCCCGATTATACCGATGGTCCATGAGAAAATCCATTGCGCGCTCCAGCCGCTCGGCAACGGTCTGATCGCCGATGGTGTCTTGCAGAAAGGCCAGGTCCCCGCTCGTTGTTACATATTTATATACGGCCTGCACCAATGAACTTTCCTGATCGGTTTCCACGGTGTTTTTGTGGCCGGCATAATTGGGCTCCAACGGGGTATAGATATACGTATATCCAACGTTGGAGCCATGGGCACGAATCTTCGGTATAAAACCATCCACAATGTTTCCATCTTCACCCTGCAAGCGGAAAAAGACACGAACGTTCTCTTTGATCGTTTCCGCCGGGTGCACTTCGGTAGCCAACGCAATGAAGGTGTTATAATCGCGGATCCAAACTTCGGCGTATCCATCACCTGCGTTAAATCCGGATCTAACGGTTTTCCGCGCCATGGATTTAACGGTTTGCAAGAGGGTATCCTTCTGGATCCGGGAGGCCAACGCACGATCGGTATGCGTCGGGGTTCCACAGGTAATCGTGACAACGGCTGCTGTCAACAAAAATCCGGCTAGCTTCATGCTATCTTAATTAAATAACGGTTATTTATTGACTTACTGGCGGATTAACCGCGGTTCCCCAATCGACATTGGGCTCGGGGCCCATTTCCAACTCCAGCTCTCCTCCTTTCAACAATTCCGATGCGGGGAACCAGCAATTTTCTAACGGCTTCCCATTCAGCCGGGCTTGCTGGATGTACCGGTTTTCCCTTGAGGTATTCGTTGCAATGATGGTAAATCGTTTGCCCCGTCCGTACCGTTCGCCGAGATTAATATCGACGCGCTCGAAAATCGGGCTACCGATTTCATAGATAGGCTCCTGCCGGGCGCCGCCGTCGGTCTGAAACAAGCCCAGTGCACTCATTACAAACCAAGCACTCATCTGGCCCTGGTCTTCGTCGCCCAGGTAGGCATTGGAAATCCCGTGACCATAGTAGCGATCCATAATGGACCGGCTCCATTTCTGTGTCTGCCAGGGCTGCCCCACCCAATTGAACAAATAGGAAAAATGCATGGATTGCTGGTTGCCCTGCACCACCGGAAAATCCCAGTACTGGTCTCCCGGCGCGTTATACCTCAGCGGCTCGCTCGCTTCAAACCCCCAGGTAAGACGTTCGATAAACCGGTCTTTTCCGATGATTTCTGCTAGTGAAGGCATATTTTGCGGCACAAAAAACGTCATTTGCCAAGCATTTGCTTCTACATATTGACGGTTGCCTCCCGACCTAAAGGGATCAAAGTCTTTTTCCCAATCCCCATTGCTGTATCGCACACGGGCATAACCTGTTTCCGGATCGATGGCATTCTGCCACCAGTTTCCACGTTCTTTAAACGCCTCATAATCCGCTTCCTTACCCAAGGCTTTCGCCAGCTGTGCCACGGTCCAGTCATCGTAGGAATATTCCAAGGTATTGGAAAATCGCCCCTTATCGGCCGGTACATACTTATGCTCCAAGTAGGCCGCGAGGTCACGGTTGCCTGCAAGCCCTTCGCCAACCTTTTCGGGCAGGGTAGTCTGCATCTTTTTGGCGGCGGAAAACACTTTTTCCACATCGAAATTTCGTATTCCCATTTGGTAGGCACTGACAAGCAGGGGAATTTCGTGTTCGGCAACCATCACCGGAACATACTCCATTCCTGCGGGGCCTTTGGCCAACCATCCGTTGGCATCGTACATGCCGAGCTGGGACTTTACCCAGCGTGATGACCATTCCGGCGTGACCAGGTTCCACAGTTGATTGAGGTTCCAAAACGTATTCCAAAAGGCATCACAGCCTAAGGCAACCGCGTCGGGATCATCAAATTGCTGGATTTTCTCGGCGGCGTCTACCCAACGCCCATCCACATCGCTGAACATATTCCGGCAGTAAGAGCGGTACATATTGGTATAAAACCGGACCTTCTCCCGTTGATCGTTGGTTTGGACGGCGATACGAGAGAGTATATCGTTCCAGGCTTGGCGGTTATGTTCCTGCACCGCATTAAAATCCCATCCGAACGGCCCTGCTACTTCTTCTTTTAAATTTTTCCGGGCACCTTCGATATCAACATAGGAGATGGCGGAGCGAACCTGTACGATAGGATTGCTTCGAGTATCAAATTCGGCAAAATATCCCATACGATCGGGGCGTTGAGCAGTTATTTCGCGATCGTTAACAACCTCCTCATTGATCCATCCGCCGAAATTGGTCATATCCTGGTCAAACTCGATGACGAAAAAGAGGGTATAATCCTGATCACTATCCCGCGACCAAATGTGTTTCGATTGTTGTTTGCTGTATCCTTCGATCCTGCGGCTGCTGACCCGGGTAATCCGGCTATCCAGTATATCGTATTTATACTCTGCCGGAATTTTCAGATCAATCATTATGCGGGAGTCCGTACTCCCGGGATACGTATAACGCTGGAAGCCACATCGCGTAGTGGATGTCAGTTCAGCTTGTATTCCATAATCAGCCAGTTCTACTTTATAATATCCCACGTCCGCCACCTCACTTGATTTATCAAACGATGACCGATAAATGGTACTGTCTTTTTTAAAGATGGACTGATCGCCTATTTTCGTCTTCAGTTTTCCGTTTGTGGGCATGATGCCCAATCCGGCCATGGTCCATTCGTGGATGTGGCTAAAGGTACCGATACTTTCGTAAGCCGGATCATAACCCGACTGCCATCCCGGGTTCTGATTATCCGGACTCAGCTTGACCATACTGAAAGGCATCCACGGGCCCGGCGCAATCATCCAGCGCGAATGTGCCGTTCCCATACGGGTGTCGATATAGTCAGCGAAATCGGCCCGCTTTTGGGGCGATCGGGTGATGTACCCTTCATCGATCGTTTTGCCATCCACTGAAATCCGATAACTGCTCCGTTTTGCGGATGGAACGGGCGGCATTGGCGCTTCAAAAACATAACGGCCCTGCTCCAGGGTTCGTTTAAGGATCGTTTTCCCATCCACGTCTACCTGAATGTTGGGCGCCCCCTCCAGATGTTCGATATCTACCAACAAGGGTTGGACATCGGGCTCTTGCAGTTGGTAATCCGCCGGCGCTACCTGGCGAAGATACGCCCGGCCGATTTCCCGGTCTACCATCGCATTTTGCGGACCTTCTAACCTAATATCATCAAAAATGAGCCACGATCCTTCCAAACTGGTCAGGTTGATTTCATTCCCTCCATTTCTGATCAAGGTTGCCGCCAATGGGATTTCAAGCGTATGCTTGAGGCGCTTTCCATCATCTCCTACCAACGGTTTGTCGCCTCCTCCTTTGGGCAACATAAATCTCCACGACTGCCCGTTGACCGTTACCTTCAAATAAGGCGGGTGGTCTTTGTGAGTGTCCAACACATCAATCACCAGCTTCCAATCGCCTTGCTGCGGAGCGGATTTCATGCTGAAAAGTATATTCAGCACATGCGTCCGTATACCGGCTGTTCTGCTCGTACCTCCCCATGCGTCATCGGGCCCGGGTAAGACATACGGAAAATCGTTCGCAGGGGTCGATTTTCCGACTAGGTAGAATCGATCTTCCCAGCCGAAGTCATGATCCAGAAATTTTTCATAGTTACCCCCTGAAAGTGCAAACTCTTCCGCGCTGGCATCCGGTTTCCCGATCTGCCAAACAACCGTTGTGTCGCTGATTTTGAAGCTGCAAGTCAACACAACCAACAAACAACCACTAATGACGCTTAAAATATTTGGTATCATTTTTCTCAGTTAATAATTTAAGGCTATCCGATTCCGGCACAGCAGGCAGATCTCGTCTATAATTGCTCGGAGGCATCAAAGCGTACGCGTACCCGAACTGTCAAGCTGACCGTTTTTGCATTATAATGTATATACATAAAGCGATATTAAATTAAATCTAACCAACACAAGTTATCAAAGATATTTTAAGAATGTTTATATGTATATACATATGCAAATGTAAGTTTTTTTTAAAAGAAACCAAATTATTTTATAAATTAGCTTCTGTTTCATTCTCAGATAAATTGGATTTAAAAATCAATCATAAAAGCCCGATACCGCTGCATGTACAAGCGGAGAACTTGCTACGAAAGCTCATCGAAAGCCCGGAGTACCAAGCGGGTAAGTTTTTGCCGAATGAGGTGGATTTAGCCAAGCGGCTTGCGATATCACGTGCGACGTTAAGGCAAGCAATCAATAAGCTTGTGTTTGAAGAGTTGCTGGTCAGGAAGAAAGGCGTTGGCACCAAAGTAGTCAATAAAAAGTTCAGCTCCAGGTCTAACAACTGGCTTAGCTTCTCCCAGGAGATGGCCGCCCGTGGCATCCCGGTCAAGAACTTTGAGTTCCACGTTTCATGGGAACTTCCCAACGGTGGCCTGGTGGATTTCTTCGACATTGATCCGGATCAGAAAATATTGAAACTGGAACGCGTACGCGGCCGTCCGGAGGAGCCGTTTGTGTATTTTGTTTCCTATTTCCATCCGCGCATCGGACTGACCGGTGAGGAGGATTTCAAACGACCGCTCTACGACATTCTGGAAACGGACTACCACACCGTCGCAGATTTATCCAAGGAAGAAATCAGCGCTTTGGCGGCTGATAAATTCCTTGCCGACAAACTGGAAACGGAAGTTGGTGCAGCCATCCTTTTTCGCAAAAGGCAGGTATTTGATCAGGCGGACCGCCCCCTGGAATATAATCTTGGCTACTATAAGGCAGATAGTTTTATTTATACCGTCGAAAGCAGGCGGCAAACCGCCAAACCGTTAACACAGGTTCATTTTTAACCTTGCACCGGATTTGATGGGAACACCCCGTCCGCTGCGAAATACCGCAGACGGGGTGGAAAATCGAACCCGTGAGCGCATGACATCAATCGGTCTCGCTGTATCCCGGATTTGGGTCAAGAGCAGGATTACGCTGTATCTCGTCGTCCGGTATGGGATATAGCAAATGCTTTTCGGCATAGGTAGCGCCAAAACTATTCCGGTGACCAACGACATCGACAAAGGTAATTTCGCCGTCATCGGTTACTGGAAATTGCCGCGTACGCTGGATATCAAACCAGACATGAAATTCGAAAATAAGCTCGCGCAATCGCTCCTTCCATACCTCGGCCACAAATTGCTGGGGGGTTAAGCCGGTCAATTGGGCTTTTATCTGTTCGGCAGACTGTTTCCAATAGGCACGTGCACGTACTTGGGACAGGTAGTCTACTGCCTCAGCGGTGACTCCTTCAGACAGGGCAATGGATTCCGCAGCGATGAGCAACACATTGGCATAGGTATAGATCGGCAAGTCCTTGTCGGACGTTGCGGTTTCGAATGCGGCCTCTTCGTCATACCAAAGGTACGGTGCTTTCTGAAAATTGACCACGGTGCCGTCTGCTTTCGTGAACGAAGAATGGAAATATTGCTTCTCCTGCCCCCGGAGATCCTCAGCGGGGTCGTAGGCTGCCAATAAGCTTGGCGTAGGCGCATAGGCATTGTTGGCAATGGCATACTCGAGTTCCGGAGAAATATTCGTCGGAAACGCCCATTGTGCGTAACCAGAATTGGCGATACCCACCGTGTATTCAAAATAATAGATGTGTTCATTCTGCAAATTATCTGCCAACCGGGCTTTATTATATGCGCTCGCTGCGGGAATGACCGCCCCTGCGCCGTTCCGGTCGTGCTGAGTTAGATTAAACACACCGTCGCTGATCAACGACCGGGCCTGCTGTGCGGCGTCGGCATAATGATCGGCTTGCAACGGATATCCGCTCATCGTAAGATATACTTCTGCCAATAACGAGGTAGCGGCACCCTGCGTAATCCGATTGCCGTTGCTGCCCATGGTGGTATTGGGCAAGTTCCCTTCCTGCGATGCATATTGAAGGTCCTCAACGATTAGGGTGTATACGTCGCCCACTGAAGCTCGCTCCACGTACAGGTTTTCCAAGCTTTCGTAGGGCTCGGTAATCAGTGGTACTCCTCCGAAAAAACGCACGAGGTAGTAATAATTCAATGCACGGAAGAACCGTGCTTCGGCCAGCAGCTTATTTGCTTCTGTCTCGGGCAAGCCCGGCGTTGTCGGGATGTACTTGACGGCATTGTTGGCCCGTGAAATACCCAGGTATAAATCTCGCCAGATCCCTCCGAGGTAGCTTGACATATTGACAGGGTTCAGGGTCAGTTGCTGTGCATGCTGTACATGCACTTCCTGCCCCTTATATTCATTATCTACGAGCCCCGACGTGTAGGCGCCAAACATGATCCGTGAACCGGAATATACCCCGCCGCTAAACAGCGAAGGCAAACCGGAGCGGTACAAGGCATTGACTGCGTTGTACGCATGATCGGAGTTCTTGAAAAACTGGCTGGGCGCAATCTCATCTTTCGGTATCTCGGTAAGAAAATCTGAGCAGGAGGTTGCCAATATTCCCGCCGTGGCTATGATGGTGATTAACTTTTTCATAATTCGACTGTTATCGTTTAAAATTGGAAACTGGTACCTAAGGTGAACGTCCGTGGGTTGGGGTACTGATGGAAGAAGATGTTCTGCCCCCATTGATCGCCTCCCCATGAAGTAGCCTCCGGGTCGTAGCCCTTAAAGTCATCCGATTTGATAAGGAAGGCATTCTGTACGCTTGCGTAGATGCGCAGGCCCTTGAGGTTAAGCTTGTTGAGCGAAACGCCGCCGAAGTTGTAACCGAGGGAGATCAGGTTACCCCGGATATACGATCCGTCTGCCACCCAATGATCGTCCACTTCACTGTTTTGCCCAGTGTACGGACCGTTCCTGATCTGTTGGATCATCGTGTTCTGGTGATCTTCCGTCCAGCTGTCGTAGAGGGTGACGGCCAACCCGTTGGAATAGCCGGTACGGTCTTCCATAGAGTGGGTGAATTGCTGGAGGATGTTGACCCCCCATACGAATTGCAAATCAATGGTAAGATCGAAGTTTCTATAACGAACGTTGTTAACGAAGCTGCCCATCCAATCGGGAAGTCCGTTGCCAATGATCTGGCGTTCGCTGCTCCGCTTGGCTACCCCCGGAATGGCGCCCACGGCTGCGGCTTCATCCGCTTCGTCTGTTCCCCAGATACCGAGACGACGATAGCCCCAAAAAGAGCTAAGCGGTTCGCCCACTCGCAGGATCGTTTGGCTGCCCGACACCCAACTGGGGCCAGGGAAGATATCCTCGCCGTTTTCGCCCAACGCTTCGATGCGGTTCTTGTTGAAGTTGAAATTGAGGGTTGATTGCCACCCGAACACATCATTGGCTACGGGAGTGCCACTTAACATCACTTCTACGCCACGATTGGACACCGAGCCAATATTATCCCGTACTCCGACGAAGCCGGTGGATGTTGGTACAGGTTTATCCAGCAAAAGATCCGTCGTGAGTTTGTAATAATAGTCGAAACTCATGTTTAGACGACGATTAAACAGCGCTAAGTCAAAGCCTGCATCGAACTGGTTGGTTTTCTCCCACTCCAGGTTAGGGTTGGGCAACCGATTGATATAGCTCTGCGACACGCGCACACCGTTAAGCAATGTCGTGTTTGTCGATATGGTACCTAACGACTGATAAGTCGGAATTTCTGTGTTCCCGGTGATCCCATAACTCGAACGGATTTTGAGTTCGTCTAATCCCGCCACATCACGCAGGAATGGCTCCTCAGAGAGCACCCATCCCAGTCCCGCGGAGGGAAACACACCATATTTATTGTTTTCACCAAACCGCGACGACCCGTCGATACGGCCGGTAACGGTGAGCAGGTACCGGTTTTTGTAGCTATAGCTGCCCCGCAGGAAATACGAATTCATCGCCCACTTGTCGTGCGACGAGTTGGGCGCGCCGGGCTGGCTGGCCGACTGAATGGCATTGAAACGGAAGAAGTCGTCCGCAAATCCCTGTGCAGTAATCCAGTTGTCCCTATAGACGCGCTGCTGCCAGCTTAATCCCAACACGGAGTTGATACGGTGATCACCGATTTCGGTATTGTAGTTCAGGTAGGTTTCTTCCTGCCAATAAAACGACTGTCGATTTTCCAACCGTGCGGAACCTAAGGGTTGCGAAATATTGATCAGGTCGGTCGGGCTGTATTCTTGAATATTCGTATCGTGCTTATCAAAACCGAACTGCGTGCGCAGATCCAGTCCCGGCAGGATGTGGAACGTCAGGTAGGCATTGCCGAAAAGCTGCTGGCGTTTGCGAATGCGATCCTGTGTTTCCAAGACGTGAACAGGGTTTGGAATTGCCTCCAAGCCGTAAGGGTCGGTAACCATGCTGCTGTTGGACCAGGTGCCATCCGGAAACTTAACCGGGAATATCGGCGGCATCTCCAGCATCGACCGCCGCGGCATCTGATAGCCGCCCCCTTCATCTACTTCATTATCGCGAGTATAGTTGGCCAATAAATTGACCCCCAGCGACAGCCAGTCTTTCGGCTTTGCATCATAAGCTATTTTACCATTTATCCGTTCCAGACCACTGCTAAGCATGATGCCTTGCATATTGGCATAATTGAGAAATGCGCCGAATGAAGCATTGTCGCCTTTGGTCTGCACGGAAAACTGATGGTTGTGCGACATGGCTGTGCGCGTGGCTTCCTCCTGCCAGTCCGTATCGTACAGCGGATTACCCTGTGCATCAAACAGTCTTGGATCGTTACGCGTAAACGCTGGTATGCTGGTGGTACGGTATTTCGAATGATTGGCAAATCCCCGTTCCAACACTTCCATAAACTCTGCAGCGTTAAGCACGTCGAGCTTGCGGGGCAATACACCCACGTTCAAAAATCCTTCATAGCCCACGATGGTTCCTCCGACACTAGCGCCACGCCGGGTGGTGATCAATACGACTCCATTTGCACCTCGCGCCCCGTAAATGGCTGTAGAAGAAGCATCCTTGAGGACCTCCATGCGTTCGATATCGTTGGGATTGAGGAACTGAATGTTTTCCATCACCACGCCATCCACCACAAACAGTGGATTTGACGAGGAGTTGATGGTGCCTAGTCCTCGGATCAGGATGCGGGGGCTGCTGGTCGGCGACCCCGAGTTCAAAAATACGTTTACACCGGCAACCCGACCTTTCAGCCCCTGCAAGGCGTTGTTTACAGGCGCCTGCAATAGCTCTTTTCCAGATACGAGACCAACGGAGCCCGTTAGGTCCGATTTGCGTTGCGTACCGTAGCCCACCACAACTACTTCATCCAATTGCTGATCCTCCGGGGAAAGCAATACCTCGATCGGTTCATTCGTGTCCACTTGAACCTCCTGGCGCTGATACCCCAAGTAATTGAAAATCAACACAGCACCCTCCGTAGGAACTTCGATGCTGAACCGACCAGCCTGATCGGTCGTGGCGCCGGTCTTCGTCCCCTTTAATGTAATACTTACGCCTTCTAGAACCGGATTGTTCTGTGATGCGTCTGCAGATCTCACGGTGCCTATAATGGTCAATCCGCTCTGCGCTTGACTGATCCACGGTAACGCGCAGGTCAGCACAAAAACAAAGTAAAATACGCGGCGCGTCTCCTTTGCTGTCAGAAAAAATAAATCTTGTACCATAATTCGTAATAATTGGTGATTAAAAAATATGTATACACATATGTAAATTCTATTTGGTTAATTCAATTTAAAGGAGTCGTTAACCGCAAAAGACCCCATCAGAGTGAAAACATCAAGCGAATGAACAGCTATATGTACATATGTACGTACAAATCTACATATTTTTTTTAAAAACCAAATCATTTTTTTATTTCGCTTGCGGCAGCGCTTTCTTTGGTAAATTGAATTTTTTCAAACAAGTCAGCGCTACTCACTGCAGGAGAAAGCAGAAAAGACCTCAAATGCAACTCTGCTGACACGCGAGGGAACAGACCATCGGATAGAGTTGGCTTTTCAATTCGTTTAATTTAATCAAAACAGTATATTGCAGCCTGATTAAAGAACCGAATTGTGGACGTCAAAGAGAGTAAGCTAATCGACATGCTTATCGAAGGGCGGAAATCTGCGTTTGAACAACTCTATCATAGCTATTCAAATCGGGTTTTCAACTTATCATTTTTCCTGCTAAAAGACACGGGGTGGAGTGAAGATGTGGTGCAGGATGTCTTCGTGAAACTTTGGGAGAACCGAAGTGGCTTACAGCGCGATCAAAATCTATGGACCTATCTATATGTCATGACCAAGAGACAAGCACTCAATAAACTACGGAGTGTCAAACGGTCCAATGCCTGTTTCGAACGATTGTGGACGCAAATTTCTGAAGTGGAAGACAACCTTCATGATACCGTTGTTGCCAAAGAATTGAAGGAGAACATCAAAAAGCTCCTTAGGCTGCTTCCTAGACAGCAACGAACCGTTTTTTCCCTTAGCCGTCTCGAAGGGTTCAGTCACCGGGAAATCGCCGAACGATTAAATATTTCACCTAACACCGTCAAAAACCACATCGTACAAGCTGCCAAATACCTCAAAAACGAACGTCTGTATCACGACCTCTTTCTGTTAGCCATCTTCTTTTCACTCTAGTTTAACAAAAAATATCGCCTAAACTAGTCCCTTTTTCCAAGCATCGGTGTTCTTTACCAGCATCTTCATTTGGAGATAACAAATGTATTAAAAGAGCAATGGGTCAAGACCAATTGAACGATTTACTGACGCAATATCTCAACGGAACCATCGACAAGGGTGAACTTCGCCGCTTACTCGGTTTGATAGCGGACAAAGACATACTTGAAATTGATCCAATCATTGACCAGCTGCTGCAAGCAAATTTCCAACCCGATCAACAGAGTGGCCATTTTGACTCGGATGCGGTACTGAGCCGGATTCGGCTCCGCACAAATGAGCAGAAAGAGCCCCAGGGGGCGGACAGTACGAAACGCACTGGAAGACGCATACGCATGTACTGGGCTGCTGCCAGTATAATGGGATTTTTAATCATTCTTTCGGTATTGTTTAATCAAAACAGCAAAAGCACCTCAACCGACAAGGCGCTAGCTTCCTCAGATATTTTTCTCTCCGCAGAAAACCAAGTGGTACTCTATCTCGTTGATGGTTCCTTCCATGACCTGACACGGGCTAATCCGGAAACCTTACGTGACATCGGCGTAGACGTCACCATCGATGAAAACGGTGAGAGACTATTTATTTTAACCCCCTCCAGAAAAAAAAGTGACGGGTACCGTATCATTAAGAACGGAAAGGGGAATGTCTGTCAGCTGCAGTTGACCGACGGAAGCCACGTCTGGTTAAATGCTGATGCTACCCTCTCCTATCCCGGCCAATTTACGGAATCAAAACGACAGGTTGGTATTGAAGGCGAAGCGTTCTTCGAGGTGTCGCATGATGAGCATAGGCCCTTTGAAGTTTCGACAGCAAATACGGTTATCCGTGTGTTAGGTACGCAGTTTAACATCGCAAACGACCGGTCGAGCGGCATTACCCGTACTACATTGGTAGAGGGTTCTGTAAAAGTCAGCAGAGAGCATCATGCGGTCGTGCTCCATCCGGGATGGCAGGCAACTACCGATGAGATTGCAAAGGGGATATCAACAGATACCGTAGACCTTCGGGATGTAACTGCATGGAAAGAAGGATATTTCAGGTTTAACGACCATACGATAGAAGAGGTTATGGCACAATTGGCGGCCTGGTATAACATCAAGCACGTCTACCTCGAAGAACAAACCCAAGATCGCTTCACGGGGTCTATTACCAGAGGCCAAAAGCTCTCTGAGGTACTCGTGCAACTCGCCGAAATATCGAATTATAGATTCAAAATTAAAGAAGGGAGCGTATATATTATGAAGTAGTATAATGGCACACCGGAATCAGCAGCTTAAGCAGGTTTTTAGCTGCTGACCGAGATCGATAGGAAGATGTTTCACAATTGACTACCTAATACATGAACAATGCACAAATCTGATTCTCGCCGCTGCGCTTACCGGCGCCAAACATTGCTAAGATATATGATCAAGATGAAAATCATGCTCATATGTATAATCACATCATTAGTGTCTGTGCGCGCTACCACTTATGCCCAAAAGGTTACCTTGAAGTTTGAACAAGCCACGCTCCGGGATGTGCTGGATGAAATCCAAAAACAAACCGGATATGACTTTTTGTACAACAGCACACTCATTGCCAAAGAACAAGCCATCAGCTTAACCGTCAACGATCGCGACTTCAAAGAGGTTCTCACCGAATTGCTTCATCCACGTAATTTGCGTTTTGAAATAAAGCGAAATACCGTATTCGTCCGTAAGCGGGGACCGGATGTGAATCCAGCACCCGACAGGCTTCCAGCGGCGAATCATCAGCAAACCGCCCATGGAATCATCAGGAACACACAGGGACAACCGCTAAGCGGTGTCACGGTTGGTCTCAAAGGAACCTCAGTAGCCACGGCTAGCGACGAGGGAGGCCGTTTTTCATTACCCGCCGAAGCGGGTCAAACCTTGGTGTTTTCCCTGCTGGGCTACGTTCCCCAAGAAATCGCCGTTCCCTCTTCGGGCGGAATGGAGGTTCAGCTATTCGAAGAAATGAGCGACCTGGATGAGGTAGTTGTCGTGGGCTACTCTACACGCAAAGTGCGCTACCTATCCAGCTCGGTAACGACCATCCCCAGTGAAAAACTCAAAGACGTAACCTCAAACGACCTTTCGACTATGCTGCAGGGCAAGGCCCCCGGGGTGGTAGTGTCCTCTCCTTCGGGAGCGCCTTCAAGTGCTCCCCGCGTACTCATCCGAGGTGCGGGCACCATTTCGGCCAGTACTTCTCCACTCGTGGTAGTCGATGGCAATATCGGCGGGAATTACAATCCAGCAGATATCGAATCGGTATCCATCCTCAAAGACGCTGCCGCAACAGGATTATATGGATCTCGCGCTGCAAACGGTGTCATCATCATTAATACGAAACGGGGTGAAGCGGGTAAAACTAAGGTCGAATTCAACAACTCGTTCGGTTTCGGCAATCCAACCACCGGCAATTTCCGGCTCATGAATTCGCAGGAGCTGTACGACTTTCAAACTACGTTCTACGACCGTGATCCTTCTGTACTCCAAAACAATACCGATTGGTGGGGACTTGCATTTGGTCAGGGGTATGTCAACAACCATAACCTATCCATCTCCGGCGGCTCGGAAAACGTCCAATATTATGCGTCAGGTGTGTTCTACCGGGAAGAAGGGACACTAGCAGGAACGGGACATACCGGATATAATTTCCGCACCAATCTCGACGCTAAGCTCACCGATCGCCTGAAAGCGTCCGTTCTGATTAACGGAAACGTAAACAAAAACCAATTAGAAAACAGCAGAACGATGTACGATGCATACACGAATCTGCCTTTTGATCCCGCGTTTGACGGTGAAGGGAATCCCATCGATGCCCGCTTTCACCCCAATTGGCTGGGCAGAGAGAAAGAAAATTTCCTTCATTCACTACTATACAACTACAGTAAAGACCGGAGTTGGGCAATAAGCGGCGACCTTAACCTGGATTACACGTTAACTGATAAAATTACGTTATCTAGCTACAACCGCACCCAATTTGCCAATGGTCAAACAGCCCAATTCTTTGACCGAAATACCAAGCAAGGCGGAGCCAATGGCGGCGAACTCCGCAACGGCACGAGCAGTTCGAACCGGTTGCTGACCTCCAACCGAGTTCGGTATGCCGATACCTTCGGTGAACACGATCTAGCAATACTAGCCGCCGCGGAGGCGGAAACAACCACTTCCGACTGGTCAGCAACATCCGGAAAAGGATTACCATCGGGCAGGGATGTTATGTCCGTGGCTACCGATGTTTTGTTAAGCCCCAGTGGAGCCCGGGAGCAAGTAGGATTCCGGAAATACCTGGCCCAAGCCGACTATAGTTACAACAATAGGTATTTCTTCGTAGCTTCGTTTGTCAATGAGTTTTCGTCAAAATTCGGAAAGAATAATCCTATGGCCAATTTTTACCAGCTCGGTGCATCGTGGATTCTGACGAATGAACCGTTTTGGCAGGAAAACCGAATACTGTCCTTCGCCAAGCTACGGGGAAGTTATGGTACCGTTGGTAATGCCGATGGTATTTCCAATTTTGCGGCGTTGGGGCTGTATTCCATTACGCAGGATGCCAGCTACTCGGGGTTGCCAGGAGCTGCCCCCTATCAAAAAGGCAATCCCAACCTGAGCTGGGAAAAAATCCGGTCTGCCAACCTGGGTGTCGACCTGACGTTATGGAACCGCGTAGGCATCAGTTTAGATATCTACGAGAAAAAAGCATCGGAATTACTCTATAGGCAACCGCTCGTGGCTACCACAGGGTACAGTTATGTGTGGGTAAACGCTGGCTCCGTACGTAACCGGGGGTTGGAGCTCAATGTCACTTCTCAGAACTTCAAAGCAGGTAATTTTACCTGGGAAACGAGTCTGAACATGGCATTCAACCGAAACCAAGTCCTGGAGCTTAGCGATGGATCAGCAATATTCAATCCCGGAGCCCGACAACCGATCGCCGTAGGGTATGACATGGATGCTTACAACCTTCCCATCTGGGCCGGCGTGGACCCTGCAAATGGAGACCCGTTGTGGGAAAAAGTGACAATAGATGAAAGTGGAAACCGATCAATCGCTACGACCAACGTCTACAGTGAAGCCGCCACTTCCGATTCACGCCAATTTACCGGAACTTCCGCCGCACCGAAATTTACGGGCGGCATCAGCAACACGCTTACGTACCAGAACTTCACGCTATCGGCATTTTTCAATTTTGTGTACGGCAATTACGTATATAACGACACACGTGTTTATTTTGACAACGACGGTCTTTACGAAGCGTTTAACTCGATGGTATTGCCCAAAGGCTGGACGCGCTGGGAGAAGGAGGGCGACAAGGCCACTCATCCAAAACCGATCGTGGGAGGAAACAAGGACTCCAATCAATCTTCTTCGCGGTATTTGGAAGAAGGAAGCTATATTCGTCTGCGGAATGTGCGCTTGGGGTACAACTTCCCGGAAAAATGGCTCCAGTCCGCTCGGATTTCGAGGCTACAGGTATTTATAAGCGGGGATAATCTCTGGACAGGCACTAAATTTTCGGGCCCCGATCCCGAGGTTTCACTCAGTCAGGTTGATCTAGCATCGGGTGTATCCAGTTTCAAGTACCCCGTTAGCAAAAAGGTCCTCTTTGGTTTAAATGTAACATTTTAACGAATGAAAATTATGATACGTCCATCAATATATGGTAAACTGAAGCTGATGACCGTGGCGGTCCTATTTTTCTCCTGCCAGAAATATTACGATCCCACGGAGTTCATCAATGAAGAAGATGCATTGGCTAACGAGTCGGATGTGGAAACCGCTACCATAGGTACCTATGCGGTACTGAAAAATGCAGCTTACGTGCGTAGCGGACATTTTATCATGGAATATCCGGGAGATGCGGTGGCTCAGGGACAATCCTCAGCAGACGACCTGACGCGCGCATACCGGTACACACATATCAACACGTCCGACCACTGCACGAATTTTTGGTCGCAAGCATACAAGGTCGTCGCTGCCGCAAACAATGTTATCGAATTTGTGCCGAACGAATCATCCGAGGGGTTAAGGCAACTCAAGGGAGAAAACCTGTTCCTGCGGGCTATGATGCATTTCAATCTGGTGCGGATTTTCGGACGGCCTTACCCACAGAATAGCGGAGAAAACCCAGGGGTCCCTATCCTAAAAGAAGGGTTAAGCGATGAAGAAGCGGAAACGCTGTCGAGGAGTTCCGTAAAAGAAGTCTATGATTTTGTCATCAGCGATTTGCTTCAGGCTGCAGAACTGATGAGCCAGTCTAAAAACAATTCCTTTGCCTCGAAGGAAGTTGCCTACGCCTTGCTGGCCCGGGTATATCTCTATAAAGAAGACCAGGAAAATGCCATCAAATATGCCGATCTAGTTATCAACTCCGATCGATATGCACTGTTGCAGGGAAGCGAATATGCCGGCTATTTCAGGGCGCAGCCCGACAATAACCGGGAAACGATATTTGCCATACGGCATATGAAGGTTGAAGACCGAGCGATGTCTTCCATCGGTTCGATGTATTTCAGTGGCGATGTTTCCGGCAATCCGCTTGGCCAGGGTGTCAGCGGATGGGCAGAAATCTACGCTTCTAAAAAATATTACAATTTCCTCAACCAACATCCTGAAGATCTCCGTAATTCCTTTATCACACCCTACGTAGTAAACGGCGAACTGCAGTACAACCAAAAGCTCACCCCCGTTACACCCATGTATTATGTAAATAAATATTCACTCCAAGAGGGGCTCATTAATCTTAGTTCGCCTGTGTACCTACGGTTGGCGGAAATGTATCTCATCAGGGCGGAGGCAAATGCCAAAGAAAACAATATCGACGCGGCATTAGCCGATGTCAACCTATTACGCAAACGGGCGGGCTTATCGGAAGATGCGCTGTACACTCCCGAAAAGCTAGCCACAGCAGGAAAGACCGCACTGGACGTGGTGCTGGAAGAGCGGTGGCTTGAGTTGGCGTTCGAAGGGCACCGCGCTTACGATCTTTTCAGGAACAACCGCTCCGTGGTACGTGATTACCCCGGCACCCATTCCCTAAATAACACGCCAACAACCGACTTACATCAGGAAGTGAAACCCACCGATAATCGGGTTGTATTTTACATACCCCAAGCGGAAATCAACAGAAACAGTGCACTAAAACAAAATCCATAAACTTTTAATTATATGAACTATTCTAGAAGGGAATTTCTGAAAACAGCAGGCATGACCACCCTTGCCGGTGTAGCCACAACGAATTACGTATTGGCATCGAACAACATTTGGTCGCTCAACACCGACACGCTCAAGGTGGGACTGATCGGTTGCGGAGGCCGTGGTACCGCTGCGGCGATGGAAGCGCTTAATGCGGATCAAAACGTTGTATTGTCTGCCATGGCAGATGCCTTTGCCGACCGGCTTGACGAATCGTACAATACGCTTAAGTCCAAGATGGGTGACAAGGTACAGGTTACTGAGCCCCATAAATTCGTGGGATTGGATGCCTACCAACGCCTCTTGGAAAGCGACGTTGATGTCGTTTTGTTAGCCGCCCCTCCCGCATTCCGGCCCGCACATTTAGAAGCTTCAGTGAATGCAGGTAAGCATATTTTCTGCGAAAAGCCTTTCGCGGTGGATGCACCCGGTCTGAGACGGGTCATCGCGGCATCGGAGAATGCGAAATCAAAGAACCTCGCATTGGTAGCGGGGTTCTGTTGGCGTTACCACCTTCCTAAACGGGAAACATTCGGTCGGGTATTGGACGGAAAGATCGGAAACATTCTCTCCGCGGAGGCTACCTACAATACCGGAGAATTATGGTACAAAGAACGGCAACCCAAGTGGACGGATTTTGAATACCAGCTGCGGAATTGGCTGTACTATAACTGGCTTTCGGGAGATCATATTACGGAACAAGCCATTCATAGCTTGGATATGATGCAATGGGCCATGGGCGACAAGTTGCCCATAAGCGTTACGGGAAGCGGTGGGCGCCAAAAAAGGACAGACAAAAAATTCGGCAACGTATTCGACCATTTCGCCATGGTTTATGAATATGAAGACGGCGTAAAAAGCTATTTCTTTTGCAGGCAGCAAGCAGATACTGCGCCTGCCTATGCTGTGGAGCTCGTAGGCAATAAGGGCCGGTGCATTGTTGATTGCCGGACGGGAAGGCATGAAATCACGGGGCGTAGGGACTGGAAGTATGATGATCAGACCAAGTTCACCGATGAAAATGCCTATAAAAACTCCGAATCCCGGAGTATGTACCAGCAAGAACATGATGAATTATTTGCCTCTATCCGCAAAAACAAACCCAAGTACGATGGCGACTGGATGGTGAAGGCGAATCTGGTTGCTTTAGCTGGCCGGATGGCGGGGTATACCGGACAAACCATTTCCATACAGGATGCGTTGGCATCCAATGAGGTACTGTTCCCCGAAAACGTCTCGTGGGACCTGAAATACGAAATACCTGTAGCGGTGCCTGGAATTAATTCATAGCAAAGACGATGGAAAGAAAAACTTTTATAAAGACAGCTACCTTATTGGCTACGGGCGCAACGTTCGCTCCCGTATTGAAAGGTTATGGTACGCACATTATCCAAACGCCTTCGCAGGCACTCAACTTAAAAATAGGACTGGGATTCGGAATGATCAAAGAGGATTTATCGTTATTGGATAAATTCAAGTTGGTAAAGGACCTGGGGTTTGACGGTATTGAGTTTAATAGCCCGTTAGATATTCCGGTAAAGGAATTGCATACCGCCAGGGATAAAACAGGTGTCGAGCTACCCAGTGTGGTCAATAAAGACCATTGGTCGAAACCATTGTCCGACCCTGACGCATCCGTCAGGCAATTCACGATCGATTCGGTTGCCAAGTCATTAAGCGAGGTCAAGGAACTCGGCGGCGACACCGTTTTGGTTGTCCCCGGCGTGGTAAATGAAAAAGTTCCTTATGAGGTTGCGTATAAGAATGCACTGGAATCCGTTCGGAAACTTATTCCACATGTCGAAAAAACCGGCATGAAAATCGGACTCGAAAATGTTTGGAATAATTTTATACTGAGTCCGATTGAGGCGCGAGAATTTGTGGATACCATTGACCATCCATTGATCGGTTGGTACTTCGACATCGGAAATATTTTGCGGTACGGATGGCCGGAACATTGGATCGAAACGTTGAATTCACGTATCGTGAAACTCCATGCGAAAGAGTTCAGCCGTGAAAAGATGAACAACGAAGGTTTATGGAAGGGGTTCGAGGTAGACCTGCTAGCGGGCGACAACAATTGGCCTGTTGTTATGGAAGCTTTACGGAAGGCAAATTACAAAGGAGGGTGGCTCACTGCGGAAGTAAAAGCAGGCGATAGGAATCACCTTAAAAAGATAGCCGAACAGCTCGATGAGATACGCAAGCTATGAGTAGGATTGTCCAACCGGAAATCGATGTTTATTAATGCAAAGAGGCCGTCAGTGATGACGGCCTCTCTCTTCCCATTATACGGTGAATAATTCCATCATACGGTAGGCAACTCCCAACCCTGACGGTATTTCCGCTTGACGAACTGGTTAACTGCGTCAAAATTGGTTACCTTCATGGCATCGTTGTCCCAAATCAATTTCAGACTTCTTCCTGGATATTTGTTATCGATGCGTAGATCGGAACCGCGGATAGCGAGGTTCGCCATCAACAGCGCTTCGGTTAATGGTCCTGCGATTGCAAAAGGCGAACTCACTTCCTTATTACCAGGTCCTGCGATACAGGCTTCCACCCACTGTGCGTAGTGTCCGCCTGCCCCTCCGGGTACACGGGTATATTTAACGGGCAGTTTGTGCTGCTCGGTCAATGACGTGGGCAGTAATCGCGGATTTTCTGCATAACATCCAGCCATCATTTTGCCCTTGGTACCCATAAAAAGGATTCCGTTACCGCCGTCGCCAAAGACCTCATTGGCCCCTAATTCTTCCGGGCGTTGCGGTTGGATACCACCATCCATCCAATGGATTGTTACATCACCTGAAGTTTTTTCAGATTTGGGGAATGTCAATACTGCGTAACTCGACGGCGGACAGCTTTCGGGAAAATATCCACGCTTAAATTCGTCAACGTATACGCTGCCAACGCTTGCCTGTACATCTTTCACATACTGAAGTCCTAATATGCTAAACGGTGCTTCCATAATGTGACAGCCCATATCACCCAATGCTCCGGTGCCATAATCCCACCATCCGCGCCAGTTGAAAGGCACCAATTTATCTACGTACTCTTTATACGGCGCTGTACCAAGCCAAAGATCCCAATCCAATTCTTTGGGAACTTCCGCTTTTTGCTGCGGCCATTGAATACCTTGAGGCCATACCGGGCGATCTGTCCAGGTATAGATGGTATGCACATCGCCAATTAGCCCGGCATCAAACCACTCGCGCATGATCCGTACGCCGTCCCCAGAAGCTCCTTGATTTCCCATCTGGGTGACCACGTTGTATTTTTTCGCGGCCTCCGTCAACGCACGTGCTTCAAAAATATCGTGTGTCAATGGCTTTTGTACATACACATGTTTACCTAATTGCATGGCAGCAAGGGCTTGGATCGCATGGTTATGATCAGGTGTTGATACCGAGACCGCATCGATATTTTTATGCTCCTTATCGAGCATTTCTCGAAAGTCTTTGTAATACTTTGCTTTCGGGAATCGCTTCACGGAATCCGCTGCGCGACGGTCGTCCACATCACAGAGAAAAGCGATCTCTGCTTTACCACTATCGTGAAAATTTTTCAAATCAGAATTGCCTTTACCACCGACGCCGATACCCGCGACAATTAGCTTGTCGCTGGGGGCGACAAAACCCGCACCACCCAGTACATGCCGTGGTACTACCATAAAACCTGCCGCTGCCGCAGCACCCGTTTTGATGAAATCTCTACGGGTTGCACCTGTTGATTTATTATTACTTTCCATTTAATATAAATTATTGATATACTGTTCGTTTTAGTGGAATCAATGAAATCACTACGCTAAGTTGTTTTAGCGTATACTTGAATATTAAAATACATTGGTTAGCACAATCTATCTCTCTGATTGTGCGGGGCTAATATACTAAAAATTGCCAGCAGTTGCGTAACAACTTGCTGGCAATTACTGATAAATTGTCAAAACCCCAAGATGTTGGTAGTGCTTAACTTGGGCTTGCTTTAACGAGCGTCAAAACCATTTCAGCAGTTCCGCCATAATAAGCGCATGCCCTTGTCTATTGGGATGGTTGACACTGGCCATATAAGGTTTGATATCCGCTTTGCTGGCAATGCGCTTAAATACGCCGTATACATCGACAAATCCGATGTTATATTGTACGGACAGATCGTGGATCTGTGTGGATAGCGCATCGAGCGGCGTATCATTTGCTCGAATATCCACCCGTTGATCCGGAGAAGGCGTAAGGAGAATAACATTGATTCCACGCGCCAGTGCAGATTCGATCATTTCGGCATAAGCATCTTTGACTCGACGGATGTCTTGAAATCGATCATTCAAAGCATAGTCAATGAATAAAACATCGGGCTGGTGGGACAGCACCTCGTTTTCAAAGCGCGCGGCTCCTTGGATCGAATTTTCGCCGCCGATGGCCGTGACGATGCTATTAATGGGTGCATAAGGATAGCGTTCTTTCAGCTTTTCAAGCAAGAGATGAGGATACGCCTCCAACGTATGTACTTCATGTCGATCGCCATACCCGGCCGGCACGGAATGTCCGTGAAAAACCAAATTGACGGTCCGATTTTTTGGCCATACCTTTTGAAGCTCAGCCTTGACAGCCGCGAGGTATTTTTCCGGTGAGGCACCTTCCTGAGAAAAACCCGGCAGGTTCATTGTCAACCAGAAAAGAGAAAAAATAATAAGTCGTTGTTTCATGATATTCTGTTATCGCAAGTTCTCATTACTGAAGCAGGTGCTCTTTATTACGAATAACCTGCAATTTTACCGGACCAAAAAGTCCCGATGGTTTCAAGGGAACTTCAGCCCAAGGAATCAGATTCTTGTTTGCTTTTGCCAAATTGGTTTGTGTAAACCGTTCTCCCAGCACAGCGTCTCCCGTCAGCCGATTCGACCAATTATTCGCTATTTCAACACGGAGCGTATTGGCGCCCGGTTTCAACATCGAAGTAATTTCAAATCGATAAGGCGGGCACCAGGAAATACCAAGATGCCGGTCATTCACCCAAACATCAGCCACTTCGGCAAAGGCGCCTAAATCCAGCCATGCTGTACCGCCTTCTTCTACGGGTGGTTGGTCAAATTCATGCGTATACGTCGCGATTCCCGAGTAATACCGGATGTTCGGATCGTTGGATTCGTGCCACGAAATGAGGTCGGGGAACTGAACGTTGATGTTCGTATCCACAAATGTGACGTCCCAAACACCTGTTAGGGGATGTTCGTCTAGCTGCTGCTTCCAGGTGATCTGTTGATTATCCCGGATTAACTGATAACTCCCCGGCTGTAAAAACATGATCCCTTGCTCGGTGTATGTAAGATCGGGCGGATAAGGCCCCTGGTAGTTGATCCGGTCGAAATGCGTAACATCCTTACCTTTTCCAAATACCACAAAAAAAGTCTCATGTGGGGCAAAGGTCAGCGGGATTTTTACCTGATTGTCCTGTTGTTCCCAGATGGGTATTGCACAGCTACTCCCCGTTACCGGGTACCATATTTCAGGCATTCTACCACTTTGCCGGAATAAGCATTCCCTCGATATGGTCTGATCTTGTGTATTCCGGACCAAGTAAAAGTCGGCGTCTTCGCTTTGATAATGAATGTAATCCAACGTCCCTTGTTCGATTCCCTCGTAGTGAAAATCCGGCGGCACATCTAGCGACTGGAGGATGTCCGTTTCGGCGACCACTCCACCCTTTTTCTTCAATGAATCGATTTTTTCCATCGCCTGCGTATTAATGCGATGGCCCTGCCCCAAGCTCAACGCTTTGTAGCGGCCTACTCCCGGTAAAACCCATTCCCCATCTTCAACCGTCAACTCGTTCAACAGCACCTCAGTATTGACAATTTCATAGTCGTATCCATCCCCCACTTTGAAACGGGTATTTTTTGGTGGAACCAGGTTCGGAATATCATCCCCGTAATAATACAACACGTCTGCAACGAATTGCGTGTTCTGCAACACATAGGATATCCGGGCCAGGTAATCGTTAAACGGTCTGATTTTGGGCCACCAAACCCGTTTGTCGTTGTAATGTGTCCCCGCCCAATAAACGATACCCGGATTACCGAACTCACTGGGATTATGCGTAAAGCCATGAATAACCAACCGGTTCATTCCTTCGCAAAAAGCCCGGTCTGCATATGCTTTCAGGTCGGCGGGACCTTCCTGCCAATCCCAATAGCTGGTAAACGCCTCTTCCTCTACGATTCCCCTTTTATAAATATGGGACGCTGCTGCAATTTCTTTTACCAGCCAAACCATGTCTACGCCATCTTCATCGTAATAAGGACGTTTGTACCAAAATTCGCCCCGGGGAATATCCAATGCACCCAGTGCTTTCAATGTTTCGACGGGAATGTGGTGCATGTGGCCCGGACCACCCGACTCTGAGACGAGCTTCAAACCGTGGTTATTGCAGATTTCCTTCGCTTTCCCATAATGATTATGAATCATCAACTCGGAGTAGGTTTTCGACAAATCAAAGCTGAACTTCTCCTTGAGTGAGTTGTCCAAAAAATCCGGGTTGAAGATAGCGGGCAGCAATTTATGAATGGAATAACCATGTAATGCCTGAAATTTATCCGGAAGGCTGTGGGTCCATGCAAAATCCTTAGCTTCATAGCTCGCTAAATAAAAGTATTTCAGCGCGGTTTTGGAAAAGTCGCCCAGAACCGGTTTGAGTTTGTCTACAAAATAATTTAGGTGCATTTCTGTCGCCAGCGAGTCAAAGTGGTCGATGATCGGGCCGGCCGAATGGGGAGAGGGACTGATCAGCTGCTCTCCTGAATTTGAACTGACAAACCGGTGGATTTCCCAATCGCCTTCCGGTGCCTCCCATGAAAGCAGGTCATTGACACCATCAAAATGGGCCGTAACGTCAATCACCTGGGAAGTGTCCTGCAACGGCTGACTACCCGCCGGGACTGCTACTACTGCGACGTCCTCCCAATAGGCGGGTCGACCATCGGCACCGTATGTGATAGCCCGTGGATTTCCCCGCTTGTCTACCTGAATGGACGGAAACGGCACCTTTACCGTTAAACTACCCGCTTGCCCATGCCTAACCAAGATTTTGGATTGGTAAAGTGTTTTGGCAGCGTGTTCAGGCTTCACCCAGCTTCCCCCGGCATTCCAACTGCTGGCTAGCCCCAATCCCACTTCCATATCCAGCTTACCCGCTTCTTCCACAGCGAAACAGATCGCTGCCACCGATGAATCACTCATAAAAGCCGGTCCAGCCGGAATGATCTTATTCGGGTCGCTCGCCGGGCGGATGCCTATTTCAAAGATGTCCACGCCGGAAATACCCGCTTCTTTCATAGCCCGGAGCTCCGCTTTGATCCGTACGCTGTCGGTGTATCCGTTTAACCACCACCAATACACTTTGGGCCACGCTGTCTGCGGGGGTTGTGCAAACCCTTCTTTTAGGGTCTGGGCTGGAGTAGTTGATCTTCCGGTAGGGTTATTGCAAGCATATGGGATAGCCACCCAATAGGTGATAAAGAGCATGCAGATTAATCTTTTCATCAGAAAATGTTTTTGTTTAAAGGTCTGATGGAACCGGCATATTCATCACCTTGCCTTAGGCGACGACACGGCAGGTTTCATTTTATAAGACGCAATGTAACCGGACCTAATAATCCTGACTTCAGTAAGGGAGTCTCTGCCCAGGTCGTTTCCCTGGACCCTCGTTCTTTTAAATTTGTATTCGTAAATTTCTTCACGCTGTTCAGGTCGCCGATAATCCGGTTCGACCAGGTATTCACCACGTCGATCTTTAGTGTATTTGTGCCTGCCGTCAATAAGTCGGTCACATCATACCGATACGGAGGTGTCCAGGTAATTCCCAACGGTTTCCCATTCAGCCATACATCGGCCACTTTCGACACCTTTCCTAAATCCAGGTAAATACGACCGGATGTATCCCTGGAAAACGTAGTCTCAAAAGATTTTTCATAACTAGCGGTTCCGGAATAATACTTGATTCCTTTATCTGCCGAAGCCGTCCAACTCATTAATTCCGGGATAGTCACCGCACCGGGACCGCCCCACGCCGGGTCAAAACTTACCTTCCATTCTCCTTTCAGTGTGATGGGGTTGGTTTCTCCTTCACGGATGATCTCCATACCACCGTCTGTATAAGTGATGCGTGTATCCGAAGAGATTTCTGCAAAGTCCTCAATTCGCGGCTTTCGGTCCGAATGCCGGAATTCCACGAAAAATGCACCGTGAGGTGGAAACGTCAGTGGAACCTCCATTTGATCTTCCAACTGCCGAAATGCCGGTATGGCGTGTATTGCCCCATCAACCGGATCCCAAAGCGATGGGGCCTTATGCTGCTGACGGAACAAACAGGAGCGGGTGACCCATTCGTTGCGTGTGTTTCTGATAAAGTAGAAATCAACACCCTCTTTCGCGTAGTGGATAAAATCCAAAACCGGCTGGTCTGTCGTCATGTAGTCCAGTCTCGTGGATCCTTTGTCCGGGTAGTCGAAATCCGGCACGATACCTTTTGCCGTCAACGCGGCCGATACGTTTGAGTGACTGGCATCGGTAATCACTGCCCCCTGCTTACGGAGTTCCGCAATTTTTTTGTGTACGGCTTCGTTTTCTTCCGAAACATGCCCCATCGCCAGTACGCGGAAACGTGCCCCGTTTGCCAATGTCAACCAGCCATCGCGGAATGTCAGGCTATCCAGCAGGATATCCGTATTGATGATTTCATAGTCATATCCTGATCCTGCTGCAAACCGGGTATTTTTAGGGGCTGCGAAGTTGGGCACGTCATCGCCATAATAGTATAGCACGTCTGCCTGAAAATCCGCGGATTGGAAAACATACGAAATCCGGGACAGGTAATCGTTAAAGGGCTTCACTTTGGACCACCACGTAGTGCGATCATTATAGTGAGTTCCCGCAGCATACACGACGCCCGGGTATCCCATCCCCGGCGGATTATGGGTGAATCCATGAATCACGGCACGGCTCATGCCCTCACAGAATGCTCGATCACCGATCGGCTTCATGTCTCCGGGTCCTTCCTGCCAATTCTGGAAACTGGTGAATGCCTCCAACTCAACGATGTCATGTCCATAAATGCGCGATGCCGAAGCAATTTCTTTCACCAACATCAACAGATCGACACGATCCGGGGCATAGCGCGAATGGTTGATCCAGAATTCACCCCTTGGAACATCAAGTGCACCCAATGCTTTGAGTGCCTCTACGGGTACATTGTGAAGTGGTGGCCCGGGTCCGCCGGACTCCGAGATCAATTTTAATCCATATTTATTAGCAAGCTCCCTCCCTTTCCTATAATGATTGTTAATCATTAGTTCCGAAATCGTCTTTTCCAGGTCATTCTGAAACCTTGCCTGCACATCCGGAGCAAACGCTGCTTCATCGAAAACCGCCGGCAACCATTTCCGAATATTGTATCCATTCAATCGCTGGAATTCGGCCGCCATCCGTTCTGTCCAAATCCGGGTACGCGCCTCAAAACTGGCCAGATAGAAATTCTTTAGTGCAGTTCCTTTCAGGTCTCCCAGTTCGCTTTGCAAGCGCTTGATGAAATACATGAAATGAGCTTCGGTCGCTTCCGCATCAAAATGATCGAGCATCGGCCCAACGGATTTGGGACTTGGCAAAAGCAATTGTTCGCCGGTATTCGAACAGACATACCGATGGATTTCCCATTCTCCTTTGGGTGCTTTCCACCGCACGAGATCTTGCGCCGTATCCAGGTAGGCGGAGACATCGATGATTTGGGCTGTATCCAGGAACCCGCCTTCTGGGACGACCGGAATAGCAAGTACCGCAACTTCGCTATGGTATACTGGCTTACCATCTGCGTTAAATTCGATCCGCTTTTCTTTTCCGTTTGCATCCTTGTTGCTTATGGTAGGAAATGGAACGGCGAATTCACGTTGACTACCCGACGAAGATATCGCCGTTTTCGACACATATAATGTCTTGGCCGCGTGTTTAGGTTTCACCCAGGTGCCCCCCGCATTCCAACTGCTGGATAAATTTAATCCGACTTCCAAATCCAGTTTTCCGGCTTCTCTTATGGCAAATGCAATGTCAGCAAGTGATGAATCACTCATAAATGCCGGCCCGGCAGGTACAATCCCATCCGGGCGGAAGCCGATTTCAAAGATGTCAACCCCGCCAAGGCCCGCATTCTTGATCGCGTGGAGTTCCTCCTTGATCCGATCCCAATCGACAAAACCATTGAGCCACCACCAGTATACTTTTGGGCGGGCGCTTCTATCCGGATTTTCGAACGCCTTCTCGATGTTTGTCACATCAGCCGTTCCGGATTTCTTACCGCCGAATCCGCCAAATAAAAGTGGCAGCAATAGGGCCATAAAAAGTGATCCGCTTATTTTCATTTCAACTCCTACCAAGACACCACCAATGTACCGGTGACGTCCGTTAACAGAAAATAGTTACCCAGTTCGTCATCCTTTCTTTCAAAACGAGCGTGTCCTTTCTTCCAGGGATAACCGGCGTTCACATAGGCATGAAAATGCTGTTCATCCACGTCGTCCGCAGCATAGACACGTACCGTTGCGCGATTCAATCCCGATACGCTGTATCGCTTTTTTATTCCCCGTTGGCCCGAATGCAATTCTTTATGCGAAACCATCCCTTCCCCTTGTTCGATAAATATCCTGCACTCCCTATTCCACGCTGTTGGCAAGGTATACGTCGAACAACTATCGGCTAAAACAGTTTCCAAGCCAAGTAACAAGGGAGCCCCCTGTTTGAACTTCATCCGTTGCCTGACCGTACTATTGGGATGATATCCCGAAAAAATAAATGCGTTGTTTGAGCGAGCGATGGTGAGCACCGGACTTTTTACTTCGGGCGACTGTTTATCGATTGCTAGGGTGGTACCGAACGCTTCCAATACATACCGGAGCAGGAGCGGACCCGTGAAATATTTTTCAGGATTGTCAGGCGTTAGCAGGCGCCCCCCGGTGAAGTTACTCGAATTGGTTCCCCGTACATAGGCCACCTGCCCACCCTTCCATGCAGGATCAGCCCGCACCCAAGCCGCGTCGCGGGTTTGTCCCTCTTGGGTAGCTTGTGCCAGCACCTTCGTATAAGGGTCCGCCGTATTGTTGACAACGGTCCGGAACCCGCCGCCACTGAAAAGTTCGCGGTGATTAAGTAGCCGTGGAAAATCGTTCTCCAATTGATCGGGTTGACGCTTGAGATCCACCGTAAATTCGCCCGACAAGGGGGTCTCATTTTTTAGATTGAGCAGCTCTCGGAATGAATCGCTGGAATGGTCAACCGGACCAAATACGATTAGTTTACCCCCTCCTTGAACGAATGAAATCAAGTCTTTTTCCAGGGATGACCCCGCATCCGGTGCAATGGTAACCAGCATGGATTCCTTGAAAAAATGAGGGGACCGTGCAACCACGGAACGGAATGAAGTAGTGGAGATGACGGTATTCAACGGAAATCCATTGTTGATCGCTTGCCGTATAAACCAATCGCCGTAGTAAACTTCCGGCAACCGATCGCGGTGGTCATATGCCCAATCGTGGTATTCATCAAACGGATATACCCACACCAAGGGACCTGGAGCCGTTGGCTGATCATACCTTGCTTTCAGGATGTGGGGTATCACCTCATCCGGCACCTGCGTAGGCATGTTGCCATACGTATCATCGATCGTCAAGAAACTCAGGTGGGTGGGCACAGCGACGTTGCCATTGCTGTCAATCCGGCTAACCGCCATAGGCAAATAAATATCGTGTGGCTCCCGCCCGTAGCGATCCAGCCACGGACTATTCAGCCACCAGGGGTCGTGCGTATAATACCGGAACAGAAACCGGTTGTCGGGCAACTCGGCCATGCGCGATAGGTAACCGACCAACTCAAGACCGAAATCGCCGTCGAGCGCTGCCCAGGGAGAGTTCGGCGGGGGTAGCATATTGAAACCACCGTCGTAGATCGCCCGCAGGTCGACTGCATCCCGTGCCAGATCGGCACCCACCGACAGATTCGTGCCACGCGTCTGGATCGGAAAATCCGGGCATTCCTGCCGAAACAGTTTCCAAAAACCCAGTACTTTATGGGAGAATTCCGCCAGCTGATCTTGCCGAAACCCCTTTCCATCAAATATCGCTCCGGTAGACGACCAGCCTTCGGCACCGAAGCCGAAACCATTGCTGAGCCAGATAAAATCAAAAGCCAGGTCTGTCAAAAAGTGTTGGCTTTGCCTGCCGAAGAATGTTCCAAACGGTGTCTGATCGGGTATGCCCGTTGGAAATCCAGCATATTTGTCTCGATCGCCGTTTAGCACGGCGTAACAGTTGACAAAGGTTTTATGCCCCATGGCATTGCCGCCTAAGATCTCGGGATGCTTTTGGTATTTGAATTCCGACTTAGCGAACTCTGGCCCGGGGTCAAATGTTGCCCCCACCTGGATTGGCTTACCCGTAACCTGTCTGCCTTCTTCTTTCAATGCCTGAATGATGAATCGTAAATCGCCGTAGGTAAACTTCGGCGGATCGTCCACATAGAGAAATGCCCGCTCGTGAATCGATAATTCCTCCGGCCCGGACCCCACCTCATGCTCGGTATTCGGATTTCCCATATAACGTGCCCACTCCAGAGGCTGCCCCATCCTACCTTCGTAGTCAAGAATTTCCGATCCATCGCCGGTCCAGAGCATGATGGAAACCGTATCGGCATGCCGCAATAAAGACTGCCATTGCACAAACATTTCTTTGGCGACGGCCCTTATGTAAGCCTTTTCGTTGATCTTAAAGGGTTTCAGTGACGCCTCCAGCGTAATGTTGTTGAACGGCTTCCCCGCTAATGTTTCCAGCTGATACTGACCATGGGCTTCCAGGGACAGGAGCAACCCGATCAATACCCATCCCGTAAGTAATTTAATAGTCTTCATTTTGGGTAAGATCATCATTTAATTCGATTTCAGCGAGCGGAATGGGGAATAATAACTCATATTCTTCCACTGAAAAATTCTGATTCTTACCCGCGTAATAGGCATTCACCACTTCCCGGGTGTGTCCGCTACGAAGCAGGTCAAACCACCGATGCCCTTCAAATGCAAATTCCACCCTTCGTTCATTTTCGATGGCTTGTGTACAGGTCTGCTTGTCCAAACCGTCCAAATCACCCAATCCCACGCGATCCCGCACTTTGTTGATCTCGGCAAGCGCGTCGTCCGTTCGGTCAAGACCGTTTAATGCTTCCGCATACATCAGTAACACATCCGCATACCGGAGTACCGTAAATGTTATGGCTCCGTCGGATGTCGCTACGGCATCCCAGTCGACGAATTTCATAGCATATCTGGCATACGTCTTGTTTCCATTGATAAGCGGCACGGAATCATTCACGGAAACATCTTTTCTTCCATCCCCTTCTTCATACGCGTTAAACAGATTCAATGAAGGCGTGATCCGGCCCGACCCCTGCAGGTTATTCGGAAAAATCGCCATGCTGGTAATCGCTGGTGTAAACAATGCGGAATAGTTATTACCCAATCCCCGCCCCCTCACGTATTGGATTTCCAAAATCGACTCCTCCAAATTGTTGTTCCCTTCTGAAAACAACGCACCATAATCCGCATGCAGTCCGTATTGTCCGGACGTTATTACCTCACTCAGTTCAGTTGCAGCTGCGTCAAAGTTACCCCGTGTCAGGTAGACCTTGCCCAGCAGGGTTTTCACGGTACCGATAGATGCACGTGTTTTATCGCTATTGAGCGTGGAGGGGAGCAGCGATTCCGCACTTGACAGATCATCGATGATTACCTGATATACCGCATCAACGGGTTTTCGAGTTAAATCGGCTTCGGCGATCTGTTCGGGACTTGAAAATTCCTCCGCCGTGATAGGCACTTCACCGAATAATTGGACCATGTAGAAGTAACTGAATGCACGCAGGAATTTGGCTTCGCCGATGATTTTATTTTTTGCCTGCTCATCGAACTCAGTGTTGCCAATACGGTTCAAGATGGTATTGCATCGCGAAATGGTCCGTAGGCAGGTATTCCATATTCCCCGCACCGTACCGTTTGTTGAAGTGAGCGCATTCTGCTCGAACTGCATTTCATCGGTAGACGGAGAAGTCCAGTGAATTTCTGCGTTATCGGTTCGTAATTCCGCCGCGTAGAGCATGGCACTGCCACTGTATAAACCACGGAAACTGCTATAAGCACCCAGCAATGCACGTTCAAAATCGTTTTGATTCTGATAAAAGCTGTTATTGCTGATCTGGTGCTCCGGATTTAATTCCAAAAAATTGTCACACGCGCTCAGGCTGGCGGCAATCAATATCGAAGCTAAAATATGTGTTCTTTTCATCACCTTGCTAGTTTTGTTTAGAAGTTTACCCGTAGTCCCAATGTGTACGTCCGTGGATTCGGATACGCGAAGAAATCGACACCGGTCATCCCAATATTGTCTCCGCCGGTACCACCTTCCGGATCGTAGCCAGGATAATCGGTGAATGTGAAAAGATTGGTCACATTTCCGAATACCGAGAGGCTCTGCAACCGGATCTGATTGGCGACTGCTGCGGGAAAATTATAGGCTAAATTTACATTTCGGACTCTGATAAAGGATCCATCGAATAGGTATTTTGTGGTGCCTGCGCTAAACCCGAAAGCATAATCGTTCCGGATGGCTCTTGCGATCTGTCCGGATCCGGGTTGCTCCGGGGAACGCCATCTGTCGGCCACGATGGCCAATTGATTCTGAACGCCTGCAGCGTTTAAGGAAACCTCGCCTCCTTGGAAGTACATGTCGTTTCCATGGGAAGCGTAGATATCGACGCTGAGCGAAAGGTTTTTATACGAGAAATTGTTTCCGAATCCCCAGGTAAACTTCGGCCAAGGGTTTCCCACAATCATCCGATCTGCCTGTGTGATGTTCCCATTTCCATCTGCATCCTGAAACCGGTAGTCGCCCGGTTGTACCTTCGGATGCTGGATCGGGTTTGCAGCTACTTCTTCTGCCGTTTGGAAAATACCGAGAATATTCAATAGGCGGAAGCTGGCAATCGGATAACCGACTTCGGCGACCTGATAACTGGACGTGCTTAAGCGTGCACTTTCGGTATTCAGTTTCAGCACTTTGTTCCGGTTGAAGCTGATGTTAAAATTTGAACTCCAGTTGAAATGCTCTCCCATGATGTTCCCTGTATTCAGTGCAAACTCCAATCCTTTATTTTCGAGCTCCCCTACATTCTGTACCGACGACGAAAAACCAGAAGCCGCGGGTAGGGTGACCGAAAGCAGCAGGTCTTTTTTATGGCTTCTGTATGCATCGGCAGTCAATACAATCCGATTGTTAAACAATGCGAGATCTACTCCCAGATTGGTTTGATACGATTTTTCCCAACCCAACCGATCATTGGCCAAACTGGATGGAGAAATACCCGAGATTACCTGCCCATTTGATACGATGGGTGAAATACCCAAGAGTCCCAAACTTGCATAATTCCCGATCAGGTTATTTCCGGATACCCCATAACTCCCCCGTATTTTCAAATCATTGATCGCCGTGACATCCTTCAGGAACGCTTCCTCTGAAATTCTGTAGGCCAAAGAAAGGGAGGGAAAGGTTCCCCATTTATTGGTTGTTCCGAACCGGGAGCTCCCATCTCTCCGCAGCGTACCCGTAATCAAGTATTTGTCGGCAAATGAATAGTTAAAGCGGGCAAACCAGGAAAGCATGGACCATTGGGTCATGTAGTCGGTTCCCGAAGAAACGATCCCGGCAGCTAAATACGGTACATCATCTGTTGGGAAATCGGTCGCACCGGCCTGCAAGATATCGTCTGTATTTTTCTGTGCCGAAAACCCGATAAGCGCATCAATGTCGTGTTTTTCGTTTATCCGCTTACGGAAGTTCAAGGTATTTTCATTCAGCCAATTGATGGCATTAATCCGTGTTACACCGGCGATGGCCGCCCCGGTACGGCTGGTTGCCAAGCCAATTTTGGACGACTTCCACAATCGGGTTTGATTACCGGTATAGTTAACCCCAATGGAAGACTTAAGCGTCAATCCGTCCAATATGCGGTATTCCAGGTAATTATTCGTGAATACATTGGCATTCTTCCGCTTATCGGAAAACTCGTCTGCGATCAATAAAACATGCTCGACGGGTATCCCCAGTACGTCCGAAAATTCGGAATAGTATTCGCCGTTTTCATCGTAGACTGGAATGGTGGGATCGCTCGCAACAGCCGCAGAAATCAAGCCCCGATACTGCAGGTGCCCTTCGGCCCTCGCCACATCGGCATACGAATAGTTTCCGGCTACCGAAACACCGAGCTTGAGCCGGGAAGTAAGATCGACATCAAGGTTTGTCCGAAAGTTGAATTTATCAAAATCCGACCCAATAATGATTCCGTTCTGATCCATATACCCGCCCGAAACAAAGTATCGGATCCCGTTTCTATTTCCGGTAGCAGACAATTGATAATTCTGCACGAGGGCCTGCCTGAAAATCAGGTCTTGCCAATCCGTACCATACCCATTGTCGGCAAACTGCTCCGGATTGCGAAACGCAGGTTTAACATATTGCCCGGTTCCCCTTACGTCGTTAGGATCCGAAGCATTCCCCCCTGCAAATACCCAGGCATTATCCCGGCCATCCGCTACAAATTCGGCATACTGCCGGGGAGTCATCAAATCAAGTTTTTTCTGTATTTCCTGCAAGCCACTTGAATGCTCAAAATTGATGGTTGACTGGCCGTATGTACCCCGTTTGGTATTGATGATCACCACACCGTTCGCACCCCGGGATCCGTAAATAGCGGTAGCGGATGCATCCTTTAATATTTGGATGGACTCGATATCCGCTGGGTTGATCGTGCTTAATGGGTTTACACGGGTGACAGAACTTGCATCGATCGCTCCATCGACTGAGTAGGATCCTGACGCATATCCGCTCAGGTTGGATCCACCGCCACCTGTGCCGATTGCGTACCCATCCACTACATATAGCGGCTGGTTACCGCCGGTAATGGAATTGACGCCACGGATTAATACATTTACGTTTCCCCCGGGTGCGCCGGAAGTCTGCGTAATCTGCACGCCCGCTACTTTGCCTTGCATCATCTGGTCAAAACTATTTGCCGCAGCTACGGGAACCAGGTCTTTTGCCGTCAAATTAGTTATGGAACCGGTTACATCCTTTTTTCGCTGCGTACCATACCCGACAACCACCACTTCCTCCAGTTGCTCTTCATCGGAAACCAACGCGATTGCTAACGATTTCGAATCGTTAACGGTAATGGTTTGTGTCACATATCCGGTGAAAGACACGACCAATGTGGCCGGAATGGAAGCCTGGATACTAAACCTCCCGGCATCGTCTGTTTGGCCAGCCTGATTCGTTCCCCTTACGCTGACAGTAGCGCCCGCAAGCGGCGAACCGTCGGACGAAGCAGCGACCTTGCCCTGAATGACGGTGGGCTGGGACGATTGGCCAATCGCCAAATGTACGGGTAGCAGCAAGCTGCCCCACAATGCGACTATCCAACATCCGGCTAACTTGAATTTGGAATAAGACATCATAATCTAAAAATTAGTTAATGGTTATAATTGCTGTTATTCATCTCCTTTATTCGGTCACTACGACTACTTCCACGCCGAGATATTCTCCTATTTTCCGAATGGTATCGGCGTGATGCCCCACTCCCAATGCAAAATGGTGGGTGGGTCCTTCTTTCATCCACCGATAAAGAAAGGTCCGGACATCGGGCTCGAAATAACCCCGTGTGTTCGTATTTCCTGTGGGTGGAATCGGACCAGCTACCGACTGACCTTGTGCGACAATAAATTTGAACGTACCGTTGTACGTGGAGTTAATGCTCAGCATGGTTATCGGACCCTCTTTAATTTTAAATTCGACACTTGCGCCCGAACCGTACTTCCCGTGGTATTTTTTCAGACTACGCAATACGGGCTTGCCTTCAGCAATCGCGATGTTATGCGGACCATCGTGTCCTACCAAGACAAAATCTTCTAGAAAATCAACGGGATGGAATTCCGCAAAACTTCCCCCTATTTCCAACCGATCCATAATCAGCATCGCGATGCATGTTTTCAAATCCGATTCGCCGCACATGGGAAATCCGCGCGACGTCAGGAGTGAATTGCCGACAATCAGGTTTGACATGACCAATCGGGTATCGCTATTTTCAGGACCTTCGTAGTAATAAGCGAGCCCATCCAACTGTTTCTCCGTCACAAAACGTTCCAGTGCCACGGTTATACGCGCTGCGGTTTCCAGATCACCATCCGTTAATTTTTCAGAAATCGGGTCGGATACCGGCTCGGGCGTATCAAAAAAACCGAGAATATCCTCTTTGATACGATCTGAGGCAGTTTGATCGACCTGCTGGTATTGGGTCACAATTTCGTGCGCTTCGCATTGGAGGATATGCGCGCCGAAAAACGCGGTTAGCATGGTCGAATCCGAATGCATATCCAACATCGATTCAATGGGATGTCCGATATGACCGATCCGTGCCGTTCGAAGATCATGCAATACCCGGGCGATCCGGCAGTACTCCGCGATTTTTTCTTCGGCAACTGCGTCGTCATACAGGGTTCCAATAATCATGTCTGGCACCCGCTTGCCCATGCGGGCAGCCACGCCTGCAAATTCGGGAAGGGCACAGATATCGTCATTGTATAATTGCATATACGTGGAGGCCCGGCTGTAATCCATCGCCTTGTCGGGCTGCAAGGCCACCAGCACAATGGGAATATCGATGCTCTTGATGACGATTCCGAAGGTATTGGAGGTTGCGTAGGTGAGCATGTCACAAAAAATAAGATCGAGGTCTCCGGCCTTTAAACGGGGGACAAGCTCATAGGCTGCCTGCACATTGTCTATCAATCCAAAGTCTACAATCGTCACATCCTGATGCTGCAATTTCTCAACGAACACACGTTGTTTTTCGAACATCGCTTCCCGCAGTCCATCAAATTGTGCCCAATATTTATAATAGGCTACCCCAAAAACACCGATTTTGGGTTTGGATCTGCTTTGGACATGCCCTACACTCCCGTTTGCTACACTGTTAGAAGAAGTCATATATAGTTTTTAAAAATATTACTTAACGCACTAAGTTAAATTGAACAAAAAAATTTACACCTCACGGCGGCCGTTAACCCATGCGGGCCGCAACGTTCCTATTTGCCGGATAAATAGTACTAAAATGAGAAACCCTAACGGGTACATGACACCGGAAGCGATCCATAGCGGGGTATATCCCATTGACGTGACCACCCATCCGATCAAGGGGTTCACAACCAATGCCGACAACGCTCCAGCGGTACCCGATAATCCCACCACGGTCGAAGTGGCTGCTGCTCCGAACGTATCCGCTATGGATGTGATGTAATTGGTGATCCAAAAGCCATGGGCAAACGTAACCAAGCTCATCAGGCACACGGCCAGCTCAACCGACGACACAAATGCAATGGCTGGCGCGACCATTGTCAACAAAGCAGCCATACCCATCACGGTCTTTCTACCCCGATCAACACTGAATCCTAACCTGTTAATCAATCCATCCGATAGCCATCCACCCAGAATATTCGATATACCGAGCGCCAAAAAAGGAATCCAAAATAAATTGCCAATGGCTTCATAAGACACGCCCCGTTCGGCACTTAAGTACTTGGGAATCCAAAACATCAAAAAGTATAACACCGGATCCAATAGAAACCGGATCACAATAAAGGCTCTTACTTCCTTGATTTTGATGAGGTGTGCCAATGGGAACACACGGTGCTCAACCGGGTTTTCCACATCTGCACGGGGAGCCGCTCTTCGGTGCCGATTCGGTAATAAAAGCCATAGGATGACCCAAACAATACCAATCAAACCTGGGATTACGAAACTCCACCGCCAACCATGCGCGCTGGAAATCCAAATGGTTAGTGGCGGTGCGATCACCGCGCCAATCGCCGATCCCCCAATCGCGATGCCATTGGCCAACGCCCTTTCCTTCTTGTCAAACCATTCGTTGACCGCCTTGGCTGCTCCCGGGAAGCAACCGCCTTCACCCACGCCCAATAGGAATCTGAATGCAGCCATTTGATGGAAACCGGTCATGATACCGTGCAGTACGTTCGCTACAGACCAGACGCCGACAGATGCTGCTAACCCTATTTTTCCACCATAGCGATCGATCAACCATCCACCTAACGTAAACATCAGGGCGTATCCCACCAGGAAACTGGTATTGACCCATCCGTATTCTACATCTGTCAACCCAAAAGCTTTTTCGATTTCGATGATCGCAATCGACAATACCTGCCTATCCAGGAAACTAAGCCCCGTCGCGATAAACAGCATCCATACTACAAACCACCGAAGTTTAACAGATCCCATAATTGGTTAACGCACTAAGTTTATAAAAGCAAACATAAAAACCTTTCGTCTTATTACCAAAATAAATTGTATTTTTATTTACATCTTTCTATTTCATACGGAATAACACAAAAAAACACGCTATTATTGTATCATTAACTTTGTGCGTTAATATAAGGAGCCGAAGAATGACAAAGGACACCTCAAATAAATTCACGACGATCAGCCAAGATATCATCGAACGGATACGGAATGGGGAATACCTGCCGGGCGATAAGATTCCGTCTGAAAACGAAATCATCCATCGCTATCGGGTTAGCAATACCACGGCACGGAAGGCGTTGTTGGAGATTGAGTTGAAAGGGTGGGCAAAACGCATCAAGGGCAAGGGGACGTTTGTGCTCAACCGAACCGAAGACAGGCATTTACTCCGCACATTGGGTTCGGTCATTGATACACGAACGGGTTTCCACGAAAAACTGAGGGCAGAAGGTTTTGAACCTCACAATTTCATCTTAGAGAAAACCATTTTAAATGAAGGTGTATCGTCCGAAATCGGGGGAAAACACCACATCATTGAGGGTCCGGTACTGAAAGTCCACCAGCTCCGCTATGCGAATGACGTTGTAATGAAAGATGAAACCAAATACATCTCACTGGAATTGTGCCCCAAAATCCAATTGCTCCCCACTGAAGTTTCGTATTTCAAAATCTATGAGGAAAAATACCACCTTACCATCGCCGATGTAATGCAGACATTGAGCGCGGAAATTATGGCTCCTGACGATGCTGAAAATCGGTTCGAAACCGCTGAGGCAATACCTGTCTTCGTACTGGATAGCGCCGTGATTACCCAAACAAACCATACGGTGGAACTGGAAAGATCGTTTTACCGCGGCGATAAATACCGGTTTGCGATCCACGCCAACCCTAAGTTTTGACATCGCCGGCTTATTTATTCGCTTGTTTCGTGGCAAACCGGTAAGTTTGCAGGAAAACAGTCTTATACAGATGAAGATCATTGCCATTGGCCGCAACTATATCGAACATGCAAAGGAGCTCCATAACCCAGTACCGGAAAAACCGGTCATCTTCCTCAAGCCGGATACGGCTGTATTGAAAGATAACCGGGACTTTTATTATCCGGATTTCTCCAAAAACATTCACCACGAAGTGGAAATCGTGCTACGGATCTGTAAGGAAGGAAAGCACATCGGCGCGAAATTTGCGTCCACTTATTACGATGCCATCGGGCTGGGAATCGACTTTACGGCGCGGGACATCCAACAGCAGCATAAAGAGAAATCGCTGCCCTGGGAACTAGCTAAAGCATTTGACGGTTCGGCACCCGTGAGTGAAGTGTTTCCGAAGGAAACGTTTGGCGATGTGTATGACCTGACATTCCGGTTGGATAAAAACGGTGAGACCGTACAACTGGGCAACACGCGGGACCTGTTGTTCTCCTTTGAAGACATCCTCGTGTTCGTGTCCCAGTACATCACGCTACGCAAAGGGGATCTCATTTTCACCGGTACCCCTGCAGGCGTCGGCCCGGTGGCTGTCGGTGATCTATTGGAGGGCTTTATCGGCGATCGTCAACTGTTTCGTTTTTATGTGAAATAATATCAACGGTTTCATGAGGTTTATTTTTGTCTTTACGATTATCTACACACTTGCTATTGCCGATGCGGACGCACAGCTTCCCCTTATCAAAAACCGCGAATACCCGAAAGGGTACTTCCGGAGCCCATTGGCTATCGCTCCTCAAGCGTCTGGCACCTTTGCTGAATTACGTTCCACACATTTTCATGCGGGCGACGATTACCGCACCCAACAGCGGGTGGGTCTTCCCGTATTCGCGGTGGCCGATGGCTATGTTTCGCGGGTGCGCGTACAGATTGGTGGAGGTGGAAACTCGGTTTATATCACCCATCCGAATGGTTATACGAGCGTATACCTGCACATGCAGGAATTCAGTGCTCCATTGGCAGCCATCGTCAAGGCAAAGCAATACGAGTTACACCGCTTTGATGTAGACATTCCACTGGATGAAAACACCGTTGTCGTAAAAAAAAGTGACCGTATCGGTCTATCGGGTAATTCAGGCAGTTCCCAGGGGCCGCACCTACACTTTGAAATCCGGGATACGAAAACCGAGTCACCGCTGAATCCGCAATTGTTCGGCCTGCAGTTTCCCGATAATATACCCCCTATCATCCGCGGCATCACGATCTATGACCTGGCGGACGACCCCTTCAGTGAACACACACCCCGCAGGCACCTCTCGCTTACCGATAAGCAGACGATTCCGGTAAATGGGCGGTTCGGTGTAGGAATCAATACCGTGGATCGACATAACGGCACCTCCTTCAACAATGGGGTATACTCCATCGAACTGTTATTGGATGGCCAACCCATCAGCACAGTATTATTTGAAGAACTGTCGTTTGAAACTTCTGGCTCTATCCATTCTTATATCGACTATCCCTATTACATCCTGAAGAAGACCCGGGTACAAAAAAGCTTTAAGGACCCCAATAATCCCGTGAATATTTTTCATTTTCTCAAAGGGGATGGAAGCCTCACGCTGACGGATGAACAAGAACATACCCTCAGCTACCGCGTACGCGATGCGCATGGTAACACCAGTACGCGGGCATTCAAGGTACGGAATACACCCTCTTATGTGCCGGTACGCCCACCTATTAGCGAAACGGAAATATTCCGCTACGACCGGGAAAACCGTTATACCGCCGGACACCTCGAAGTCGTTATGCCGAAAGGTGCCCTATATGACGACCTGCATTTCACCTATTCCGAGGGAGCACGCCCAAAAGATGGCTATTCGATGCTGCAGCACGTACATAACCGTTTTATACCACTCTTCCAAAGCTACGAACTAAAAATTATGCCCGACGCAGCATTGACCGATGCACTAAAACCGAAAGCAATTATCGTTGACATCGAAAGAAGGTCGCACGGAGGTAATTTCGAAGGGGGCTGGGTACGTACGAAAACACGGTCTTTCGGAAGCTTCTACGTGACTGTCGATACGCTTTCGCCCACGATCCAGCCGCAGAATATCAGCGAAGGTAAGGATATGGGCGCAATAAGCCGGGTTAATTTCAAGATTTTTGACGATCTGTCGGGCATTCAGTCGTTCAACGGATACATCGACGACCAATGGGTACTGATGGAATACGATTCAAAATCGCGGTCGCTTTGGCATGTGTTTGAGGGCAGCCTGGCGAAGGGGAAGCATCAATTCCGGCTGGAAGTTGTGGATTGGAAAGACAACCGGAAAACCTATGAAGCAAATTTTATAAAATAACATAACAGCAAACACCCGAATGACGAAGCTTAACGTAGGGGATAAAGCCCCGGCCATCACTGCGAAAAACCAATACGGAGAAACGGTCTCATTGGCAGATTATCAAGGAAAGAAAATTATCCTCTATTTTTATCCGAAAGACAACACACCCGGTTGCACCACCGAGGCGTGTAATTTCCGCGATAATTATCAATCGCTCCTGGCGGATGGTTTTGAAGTAATCGGTGTTAGTGTCAATACGGAGCGCTCGCACCGGAATTTTGCCAAAAAGTTTAATCTCCCTTTTAATTTACTTGTAGATACCGATCAGAAAATTGTCAATGACTATGGTGTCTGGGGCGAAAAAATGCTGTTTGGAAGAAAATACATGGGTACGCTGCGCACGACGTTCCTTATTGATGAGCAAGGCATCATTACGCATATCATCGACAAAGTGGACAACGAGCGGGCCTCCCAGCAAGTAAGGGAATTGCTGGCCGGTTAAGTTAGGATTCGCTATCCAGCTGAGCCAAAATTGCACTTTTTCTGGCAATATGTGCAAACGAGATTATTTTGTGTTCACGTTCCAACGTATCATAGAGGAGTATTACTTTCTCCCAGATTACGCGCCTATCCCGGGCATCATCGGTCACCGTACCCAGCACATCCAGAAAGTCGGCCAATAGCCCCAATTCTTCCGGCTTCAGATCTTCTCTTTTGAATTGCTGAATGAATACATTGGCTGGGGTTTCCAGTAAATCCGTTATGTTGGTACCAAAATACTCTCCAAGTACCTCCTGTATCGTCGAGAGGGCCTGTGTTTCCTGTCGCTCTTCAATGAGTCGTTTTACCTTTGCCAGTGTATGGCTCAGCTGCTGCATCTGTGCAGTTAATGAATCTCTTTTAAGCATTTTCTTATAGTTGACCTTCCGTCACATATCCCAGCATGTATTCCTGGAATTTTTCGTAATATACCTTAAACAATTCTTTCCTATCAGGAGCCGCCAGTTCCAAAAACAACACGCCCTGATCTTGAAAATCAAAGGCCCGTATAGTCATGTTATCTTTAAATGAAACCCCCTTGTTTCCCTGCAATTTATATACGGCTTCCTTGGCGCACCAACAGGCGTATAGCTTTTCGATGTGATCTTTTCCGACCACTTCCAGTTCTTCTGCCTTCATGAACTTATCTGCAATGCGTAGGATTTTCGGTTTCACCAACTCGAGGTCAATTCCGACCTCCCCGCGGTCGCTCATCATCACCGCTGCATAGTCGAAGGAGTGTGTCAGCGAAATACGCTGCGGGAAATTTGCCAGATACGGCTTGCCATTTTCGTCGGATGGGCAATTGATATAACCCGGCGTATCCAGCATTGTCCGCAGCAAGACACGGGTAGCCAACCAGTGCAATGTGCGCTTGCCTTTGTTCAGCCGGTTAAGTACAGCCTTCTCACGATCATCCAGTTGCAAGCGACCGATAAGATCTTCCGCAGATTCTTCGATGCGCCAAATTGCAAAGCGAACTTTATTATCGAACTCGCGTAAGTATACTAATGCCATGTAGTCAAACTTACATAAAAACTACCAATTATTACGCTATCTTTGGCGGAATGATTTTTGAAATCAACATCCACAATGATCTTATCTGATAAACGCATACTGGAAGAAATTGACCGGGGATCGATCATCATCGAGCCCTTTCGCCGCGAGTGCCTGGGCACCAACTCCTACGATGTCCATTTAGGAAAATACCTAGCCACCTATAAGGATCGGGTACTTGATGCCAAAAAACACAATGAAATTGTTCATTTCGAAATTCCGAAGACCGGTTTTGTGCTGGAGCCCAATACGCTTTATCTTGGCGTGACGCTCGAATATACAGAAACACATCACCACGTGCCTTTCCTGGAGGGCAAATCAAGTACGGGACGTCTTGGTATTGACATCCATGCCACAGCCGGCAAAGGTGACGTCGGATTTTGCAATACATGGACACTGGAAATTTCCGTAGCGCAACCTGTTCGGATTTATGCCGGTATGCCCATCGGCCAGTTGATCTATTTTGCCGTTGAAGGGGATATCGAAATCCTGTACAACACCAAGGGAAATGCCAAATACAATAATAAGACTACCCGTCCGGTGGAGAGCATGATGTGGAAGAATGAATTTTAGTTATTTACCTCCAAACTCCATTAAGTACGCCTTCAAAAATTCATCGATTTCCCCATCAAGCACCGCTTGCGTATTGGAGGTTTCGACATTGGTGCGCAAATCTTTCACCAGCTTATAAGGGTGCAATACATAGTTCCTGATCTGTGAACCCCATTCGATTTTTTTCTTGCTACCCTCTATCGCCGCGGTGGCTTCTTGCCTTTTGCGCATTTCGATTTCGTACAATTGTGATTTCAACAAGCGAATGGCATTTTCTTTATTCTGGAGCTGTGAACGGGATTCCTGATTTTTGATGATAATGCCTGTTGGCTTGTGGTGTAAGCGTACCGCTGTTTCGACTTTATTGACATTCTGCCCTCCTGCCCCGCCGGATCGGAATGTATCCCATTCGATGTCGGCATCCTTCACTTCTATTTCAATGTTATCATCAACCAAAGGATATACATATACCGATGCAAACGAAGTGTGGCGCTTGGCATTGGAATCAAACGGGGAGATCCGAACCAGCCGATGCACACCGTTTTCGCCCTTAAGATAGCCGTAAGCAAAGTCACCCGAAAACTGTAAGGTAACTGTCTTGATACCTGCCACGTCTCCCTCCTGGTAATCCTGTTCGGTTACTTTATAGCCATTGCTTTCGCCCCACATGATGTACATCCGCATCAGCATGCCCGCCCAATCGCAACTTTCGGTACCCCCGGCACCAGCGGTGATTTGCAACACCGCATCCAGTTGATCTTCCTCGGCACTTAGCATATTTTTAAACTCCAGTGTCTCCACTTTCGCTAACGCACTGTCATATTGCTCCTGAAGATCGGCTTCCGATGCATCCCCCGATTGGTAAAAATCAAACATGACCAGCGCGTCATCCACCGATGCGGCGACCTCGTCGAAATGGTCGGTCCATATTTTCTTGCTTTTGATAGATTGCAGCGTCTTTTCTGCCGCTTTGGAATCATCCCAAAAATTGGGCTGCAATGTGATATTTTGTTCGGTTTCTATCTCAGCTTTTCGTGCATCGATGTCAAAGATGCCTCCTCAGGGAAGCTGCTCGATCCCTCAAGTCTTGTATCTGTTCCTTGGTCATGGGGGCAAAGGTAAGTAATTTGGCGACAATTGTACATCACAACAATTTTATCTAAGTTTGGCCGCAATGACAGCGCGCAATAAGATCTATTTTGCTTCTGACTTTCACTTAGGAGCACACCCCCGTTCAACGACCCGCGAACGGGAGTTGCGCATCGTGAGCTGGCTGGATACCATCAAGGCGGACGCAGCCGAGCTGTATCTAATGGGCGATGTCTTCGACTTTTGGTTTGAATATGCCACGGTGGTACCCAAGGGTTATATCCGCTTTCTGGGCAAGCTGGCCGAATTAGCAGATCTAGGTATAAAAATCATACTTTTTAAAGGAAACCACGACATGTGGATGTTCGGTTACCTGAAAACTGAATTGGGCGTCGAAATCATGGACAACGACTTGGTCATTGAGCGGGGTGGAAGGACCTTTTACCTGCATCACGGGGATGGATTGGGCCCTGGTGATCGCACATACAAGGTCTTAAAAAAAATATTTCGGAGCCGTTTTTGCCAATGGCTATTTGCCCGGCTACATCCCAACTTGGGAATCGGTATCGCGCAGCGGTGGTCTGCCCATAGCCGGATCGCTTCCGGCGGACTGGAAGATTTTCAAGGTGAAGACAAGGAATGGCTGGTTGTCTACGCGAAGTCTATACTTGAAAAACAACATTACGACTACTTTATATTTGGGCATCGCCATCTCCCTTTGGAAGTAGACCTACCCAAAAACAGCAAGTACATCAATCTGGGTGAATGGATAAATTATAATACTTACGCCGTATTTGATGGGACGCAATTGACATTGCGTCAGTGGGAACGTTAGTTTCACCCGCATGGATATCCTCACGATCATATCCCGCATTGCGCCCTTACCTTTGGCTTCAGCGTATCGTCTGGCCGCTATAGCACGTCCCACCGCATTACGCAAAGGTCACTTACTTTTCCGGGCCGAGCGGTTGGAACGTGATATTTACCTCCTTTCTCAAGGACTTGCCCGTGTCTATTATCACCATCGTGCGAATGACGTGACCTTATGCTTCGGGATGGAAGGCGATGCGCTAATCTCACTGCGAAGTTACATTCAGGATACTCCAGGTTATGAAAATATCGAACTACTGGAGAACAGTGAATTATATGGCTTGAAAACAGCCGATTTGCGTCGATTATATTCCAGTGATATCCATATTGCAAACTGGGGAAGGAAACTGGCCGAACAAGAATTGATAAAGACAGAAGAAAGATTGATGTCTCGACAATTCAAAACAGCCGCCGAGCGTTATAACGAGCTCCTAAAAAATCAGCCGAATCTTTTACAGCGTGTTCAACTGGGACACATTGCATCATACCTGGGCATCAGTCAGGTCACGTTGAGTCGTATCCGTGCCGAAATCAGGTAAAACCATTTTTTATCATTTGTAAAAAATTGAAAGCCTTACAATACGGATATTTGCACGAGGAAAATAACCCACAAGTTTGTTATGAATTGGATCATCTTGATTATTGCCGGTTTGTTTGAAGTAGGATTTACGACAAGCCTCGGCAAAGCAAAAACCACCACCGGTATGGAATCTATGTGGTGGTACGCCAGCTTCGCCATTTGCCTTACGCTAAGTATGGGTTTATTAATACGCGCTACTCAAACGTTGCCACTCGGCACCGCCTACGCGGTATGGACCGGCATCGGCGCTGTCGGTACGGTATTAATTGGCATTATCTTTTTTAAAGAACCAGCTACCTTGTGGCGTGTCGTCTTTATCACCACCCTGATTGGCTCAATAATCGGCCTCAAGGCGGTGTCGCCGCATTGATATCGTACCCCAACTTTTTACATCCAAAAAAACCGGTAAAAAAGCGTATTTTTGTGCACAGGTAACAAGTTATGCTAGAAAAATTAAAAGCCATAAAAGACCGGTGGGAAGAGGTGGAACGCGAATTAAGCAGCCCTGAAGCCATCAATGATATGAAACGATTTGCCCAGCTCAACAAAGAATACAAAGATCTCGGCAAGATCGTAGACCAATACCATATTTACAAAAATATGGTCAGCAACATGGAAACCAACAAAGGGATCCTAGCCAACGAAAAGGACCAGGAATTGCGTGAAATGGCCAAAGAGGAGCTGGATATCCTCCTGGAACAAAAGGAAGCCAAAGAAGAGGAAATCCGGTTAATGCTCATTCCGAAAGACCCAGAAGATTCCAAAAACGCCATATTGGAGATTCGGGGCGGCACAGGTGGTGACGAGGCGGCCTTATTTGCTGGTGACCTCTATCGGATGTATACACGTTACTTTGAGCAAAAGGCATGGCGCGCTGAAGTAATGGATGTGACAGAGGGCACTGCAGGGGGCTACAAAGAAGTTATTTTGAAAGTGACCGGAGAAGACGTATATGGCCAGTTGAAATACGAATCGGGTGTACACCGCGTGCAACGTGTCCCCGACACCGAGACACAAGGCCGCGTGCATACATCGGCGGCATCCGTGGCCGTACTTCCGGAAGCTGAAGAGGTCGATGTAGAAATAAACCCTGCGGACATCGAAATGCAAACCTCCCGCTCGGGTGGGGCAGGCGGCCAGAATGTAAATAAGGTGGAGACCAAAGTGCAACTTACCCACAAACCCACCGGAATTGTAGTCGTTTGCCAGGTAGAGCGTTCGCAACTGGCCAATCGCGAACTCGCCATGGAAATGCTGCGGTCAAAGCTGTATGAACTGGAAGTGCAGAAAAAACATGGAGATATTGCCGCCAAACGGAAGACAATGGTCTCCACGGGCGACCGTTCTGCCAAGATACGCACCTATAATTATCCACAGGGACGGGTGACCGAACACCGCATCGGATTAACGATGTACAACCTTCCAGCCATTATGGATGGTGATATTCAGGGGATTATCGATGCACTCCAATTCGCGGAAAATGCCGAAAAAATGAAGGAAGGCGCAACATTATAAATATTTTAAAATTTTTATTTGCAAATAGCGAAAACACGCTATATTTGCAGTCCCGAAAGGGAAGCAGGTTCGGTAGTTCAGCTGGTTAGAATACATGCCTGTCACGCATGGGGTCGCGGGTTCGAGTCCCGTCCGGACCGCCTCAGAAACCTCCTCTAAGATGATTAGAGGGGGTTTTCTTTTCCAGGGAATGAAACTCCCACCAAAACTCCCACCGGGTTTTCGGGAAGTCTGGGAACAATGCTGAAAAATATGGCCACGGCGACAAGGAAATATAAGGAGCCTAAGATCGTCCGGGCCAAACGGGGCTGGTTCATCAAACTGCCCTTCTTGTGGCCGGAAAACCACCCCTCCCCCAACGGCAAGACCCACAAGGTTTTCGAAATCTCCGGAGGCGTAAACCGGATCCATGACTTGCGGGAACGAGAAGCGCTGCTGAAGGCCATGCTGAAAGAACTCAAAAGCATGCTCGAAAACGGTTTCGACCCCTTCTTCGAACACGAAGAGCAGGCGTTTGCGGGACAGATTGCCGAAAAGAAAGGCGAAATCCAGCAAATCGAGCAGGCGGAGCAACATCCGCATGGACATCCGGCGAAAGAAGGCTGGTTGGGTTGGCTTGTGTTTATGCCGGAATTTTTTGGCATGCCCCGAGCCAATGGCCGAACTTGGTGCCGGAATTAGGGCTTCCAGGATGTTATTGAATGTCAGTTTCAGAACCGATAGCGGATTCTGCCGGACTATCTTTATCGGATTATTGATAAGCCGTGTACGGCTAAATGCCGTAGTGTCTATCGGAAAGCGATCCTTTAGCTTAAGATGGAAAGCAATCGATAATTGATGTAATAAGTAGTCCGACCTATTTTCTGCGTCCTTAATATATCGCTTTCGACCAGTCTGGAAAGCCAGACCGATGCGGTTTGCCGATGTGCTATCCGGTTACGTTCCAGTATTTCAATCTTGACATAGGGCAGGGTGAAAAGAAGTTGCAGCAATTCATGTTTATAGGACGCGCCGAGTACCTCCTTCATGGATTTTTCCAACGCTTCCCGCAATCCGAGCATCTCCTTTATCTTAGAGACGGTCAGTTGGGCTGTTTCGGATATGGCCGTAAGCATGTACATAACCCAGTTTTCCCAGTTCCCCGCTTCAGTTATTTCCCTCAATAACTGGTAATATTCATTTTTGTAACGGACGATATAGGAACTCAGGTAAAGTACCGGATAGTCCAATAAACCTTGTTGCACAAGATACAAGGCATTCAATATCCTTCCTGTCCTGCCGTTGCCATCGGCAAAGGGGTGTATCGCTTCGAATTGGTAGTGCAATACCGCGAGCTTGATCAGCGGATCGGTTTCCCAGGCGGTATCACCATTGATGAAATGTTCAAGTGCGTCCAGTTTTCCACGGATTACGTCTTCACCCGTAGGTGGTGTGTATATGACTTCGCCATTGATGGCATTTTTCAGTGCGGTGCCGGGGATTTTCCGGATACCGGCATCATTGCGTTTGATGGTCCGGACAATTTCAATCATTGTTTTGGTCGTGATCAGGCCATGCCGTTCTTTCATCAGCCCAATACCGGCATAAAGCGCTTCCCTATAACTCAGGACTTCCTTTGCTGCGTGGTTTTCGACTTTGTCCCCCTCCAATGTTGCCTTATAGAGTTCATCCTGCGTCGTCACTATGTTCTCGATTGCGGAACTGTCCTTGCTTTCCTGTAAAATCAGTGTATTTATCAATAATTGCGGATCGGGAAGGCTCTGGCATAGTCCCTTCAATTCGCCTAGGTATCGCGAAGCCTTGGCAACCTGTTTCAAAATGACCGGTGTTTCCAAATCAACCCCCGATGGGGGTAAATCCGGTAGCTCGTTAAAAGGTATTGTCCTGTTAAAACTCATTGAGGGTGATTATTTGGGTTCAATTCGACATAACGGAATATTCATGTCGTGCCATTCAACATTAAATCTATTTCATGTCGAAAATATACATAAAATTCGACATAAACAATTTTTTATGCCGAATGCCCACGCATTAGAAAGGCACCACCGTAATCGGCCGATAACACGTCAATAAATCCAACTTTTGTATTATTGAAATATCCGGATCGCCCTTCCTGCGCGATGACATAATTTAAACAAGAAAACAAACATAACAGTGGAAACAATAGCAAATTAATTTTTTTCATATGGTTGATTGGCTGAACCCGTTCCTTCATATTAAAATTTTTCGCATCTAATATGTTTCACATCTATTTATCTAATGTGGCTGCGAAAGTATATTCAGAAATGGGAATAATTTATAAAATGCAACGAAATGAAGAATTATGTATACGACCCAATCAGAACTATATTTCGACATTTAATGTTGGAAGATGTAACTCATTCAATGTGGTTCAAAAAAATACATCCTTGTTATGTTTTAGACCAGCTACCAAGATTGGTTTTGTAACATTAAACAGGGTGGCTACGTCCTACCAGGTAACTGATAAATCATTGAATTGTTCAAAATCCCAAGAAGAATTCATGTATTAACAATTAAAACATAAACATTATGAATCCCAAGACAGTTAAATACACAATGCTTCTGGTATTATGGGGTTTACTTTCATGCAAGAAGCAAGAAAGCGATTCCGATTTGCCGTTCTCCCAAACCTGTGATTTTTCGGATTCCGATGTCGAGACAGTTACCAGGTTAACAGGCTCGCTAATTTATACGAATAATATTATGGATATTCCCCCGTCTGCACTTCCTCCCAACGCTGAACATGCGTTTCTCATTCGGTCGGCCGGTCGTTTGCAGATGGTTGTCTGCAACATGCCATCCGATTTCGAAATGGAGGTTGGGGAATCAAGAAATATAACATTCAGTGCCGTGTTGTAGTGTTTTCAGACGGAATAAGACCTGACGAAACCGATGCTGCTAATACTTGGATCGAACTGAGATATTTAAAATTTGAATAACCGAAATTTTCGGGACTGAAGATTTGAATTTACTTACAATATGAAAAGAGTAATTTTGATTGCAACTGCTGTCCTAGCATTTCAAAACTGGTGGACGATCCTTCCCGAATCTTCAATGGCACCGTCTTTGACTGCAAGTCTCAGTCCTTTGATATCGGTGGGGACTATGATAACGCGTTCCAGAGCGTCTATTGGTAGTCTATTCTAAATTTTAAGGAGAAGACCGGTTGGATTATTGGTCTTCTCACTTGTATGACTTGTTTTCGTACCCTTCACAGTGGCCTTTGTAATAAGAATAATACCGTTTGGCCCGGCCAGTTATTATTTTATAATGACCGTAGGTTCAGACCGGTCTGCGATTTCAATCCCGTTCAACCAAACCTTTCCAGCGGTAATAGAGCCATTTTTGCTTCTTACTATTTCCGCCTGAATCGTATCCGGTTCGTTGTTCCCGAAAGCGACCAAAGTGGTTGACACACCATCTCGATCTGTATGATTGATGTCCACAAACACCTTTATGCGGGCGAAATCGTCCCCTTTTTCATTTATGATCATAAAACTTTCGGGGGTAGTCCAAGTGACTTTCATATACGGGCTTATATTCGCCGTTCTCGAAATAGAGTACATCTATGTCGTCCTCGTCAAACGACCCCGGTGTATCAGGGTCCAAAAGGTCGTTGCCATCTGCGTCCCTTACAGCGAAAACAACATCGGTGGAAATATGTACAGATTCGGGTTGCTCGGATTTCTGACACATTTCTGACACGATACCAACAGCATGGCCACAGATATGATTATCGAAAGTTTCATAACACTATATTTTAAACAATTTTAAGACAATCAAATGGGATTAATGTTATAATACATGCTGTTTTTGTAGTTGTATGTACCGGGAAAATCATCACGGTATGTGTCCCTATAGTTCTCCACAGTTGGCGCAAACTCACCTATCCGGAACCATCCGTCATGTTGGCCACCCCACCCCAGTTCATGTGGAAATATGTCGGGTAGGTAACCACATCATTATAAATCCAGGTATCGAAATCTACCTGTATTACTTCGGTATAGCTGTATTTATAACGATCGAATCCATCGCATACCCACTCGTGGCCATTTTTGTAATAGTTAAAGATAAGGAAATTACCCTGCCTTCCTCCGGATATAAGGAACGGCCTGTTATTTTCTGATTTCGGTCATAAAATAATCCGTCGGGTCGGTCGATGTAAATGCCTCAAATTCCCTTTTTGACATGGTATAGCCCAACATATTGAATCCCAGAACCGTTTTGGTGCCGCCATTTGTCCCTGAACCATCGCAACCCCAATCCATCTCTACGGCATCACCGATGTCACGAAGTAACCGAGATGTTTCTGCGGACCCCGTAAGATTGGGCATGCTTGCCCAATTGTAACTTGATGGGTGCTGGTGGTAGGCGGCGATTTGTCCGATAGCGGTTGCGACGCAACCCGCCCATGCCCGTCCGTTGCTTGGAGCACCTGAACCTGTACAAATAAAATTTGGCGCTAAATTGTTATATCCAGTTCCCTGGTTCCATCTCGTCATTACCAATTGGGCATGGTATTCTATCTGCACCGTCACAGGATTGATAATATTAATTTCAAATAATATTATTATTAATAACTGAACTACTTATGATAACTCAAAAACTGAGTTAATCAAATACACTTATTTATTTTACATTTCAAATCTAAATATCAGTTTGTTGCCAAGTGGTGACATAAACAAACAAAGCTGAATCCTTTAACTCCTAACAATCTTTAATCATGGAAAGCATCAAAAGGTATAAAAAGTTACGGGAATGAGAAAACGGGCTGGAACCTTAATATGGATTATATTAATTTTGTCAGAAAACAGGATAAGCACATTTGAGATGGACTATGTATCAATAAATTGGAAAAAATCAGCTTTAGTTGTTATCGATATGCAGTATGATTTTGTCTCCCCGATGGGAGCAAGTCCCATTGAGGGCACTGAAGCTATTTTACCAGAATTAATATGTCTCGCAGACCGTTTCAGATATTATAAACTTCCAATAATACATGTAATCAGATTATATAAACCGGATGGTAGTAATGTGGATAACTGTAGACGTATATTGATCGAGTCAGGTAAACGGATTGCCACTGTCGATTCGGATGGTGCGAATATTATTTCGGAACTATTGCCCAGCGACCCGGTGCTACCGGATCATTATCGATTGCTTACGGGGGAAGTGCTGAATATCGGGAAACATGACTACGTTCTTTACAAACCCAGGTGGGGCGCTTTCTACCAAACGCCTCTCGAAGATTTTTTAAGGAAAAAAGGAATTGATTCCGTCATTGTCGCGGGATGTAATTTTCCAAATTGCCCGAGAACGTCAATTTATGAGGCCAGCGAACGTGATTTTAGAATTGGGGTTGTTGAAGGCACTATTTCGGGGCTGTACAATACGGGGCGAGAGGAATTAGCAAATATTGGCGTTAATCTCTTCACGTCAGAGGAAATGGATCCTTTGTTAAAGCTTTCGTATTAATTATCAAATTCATCGGCCGTAATGCCAAAATCCAAAATATCAGTTGGAGAAATAACTTGGGGCCCGGAATGTTTTCAACTTGGTTTTCGCATATTACGAAGTGCAAGAAATGGTTGATCTTTTTGTCAAAGTCGCAGATCAATGCAAAACCACGTTTGCTCCTATTTCTTTCTGTCTATCGTTTACCGAGTTCCACACCACTTTACCGTTCATTTTTAATTCCGTACAGTAGATCGTTCCGGGGTTCCTGACGATCTTTCCCGCAAACTTGATCGGATCGAGCTGTTCTTTCAATGTAATGACGAGCTCACCAACGTCAGCATTAGCTGGAAAATAAAAAAATAATCGATGTCTTGTATGACCTTCATCAGGAGGAAGCAGTAGGATATGTCGCCAAGAAGGATAATTCGATGAAAGAAAATCCGCATCGTGAAGTCCACTTGTTTCGGCAGTGGTTTTGCTTAGGTTTTCAATGGTTATTTCTGACTTATCTATGTAATTTGTAAGATGGGAATTCTTTCCATCCAATAGATCTCTGCCCTGCTCATCACCAACGAATACCTGAAATCCCAGGCTGACACCTTTATAAGGATTTATATCTTCCGCCTTTTCACAAGAAAGGACCAAACAAGCAACAACTATACCCAGCAACTTTTTCATAATTTCAATTTTGGTTCTTATAAACCTAATACGAAAAACAAGAACCATTTGCTACATTAATTGAAAATCCCAAAAAGCTAACCAATACTCCTACAGCATATTTCCCCGAAAAAACATGGTTTTCCTAAAAACAAATTCGAGGCCTGACCAAGTTCAAATGTACCATACCGATAATACGCTGCATCGTGTAAAACGGTATCACCCAAGTGTTCAATTCAGTAATCACCGGCCTACAGAAGGTAAAAGAGGCATTCCTTCCGGAGATGCCTCTTTTAATAACACCATTCGTCAGATGCCCGATTACTTATTCGGAGAGTATTTCGCCACCTGGTGCTGAATGGGCGGCAGCGACTTCAAGTACGCATAAATAGCCCTCAGATCGGCGGTATCCATTCCAGCATACATACTCCACGGCATCAGTGTGTTGTAGTCGGTAGGTCTCACCGCAGGCATACGGTCTGGGTTTGAATATTCCTTAAACTTAGCCACAAATTGCTGCTCCGTCCATGCCCCGATACCGGTGGTTTCATCCGGTGTAATATTTGCTGAGCGTACCACACCGCTCGGCATTCCGAACTCCCTTCCGCCGGAAAACGCTTTTTCCATAATCACCTGCCCTTTATCCACCGGTGAATGGCAATCCACGCACGATGCCACCGAAACCAAATACTGACCGTAAGCTACCGGGTTTTCCTTAGTCGGCTTTTGTGTAAATACGGGTTTGACAGGTAGTGTATTAATCAAAAAATTCATTGGGAATGCAGGCTCCGGTTCGGGCGTTTTGTTCTCGATCGGCGACAATGAACGGATATAGGCGATAATGTCTAATACATCTTCCTGATCCATTCGGGCGTAAGATGGATAAGGCATGACGGGAAATAATGCTCTACCAATTTTATCCACCCCGCTGGTAATAGCGCGGAAAATTTCGCCATCCGTCCAATCTCCCAGGTTAGCCGGAGTCAGGTTCCTGCTGTAAAATTTGCCCGGGAAACCCATTTCGGGCCCAAAATACTCTCCGCCTTTCCCTAATGTTCCGGCTTGCAGTGGTCCGGAAAACCGGCTCCAATCGCGTGTGGAATGGCAATCCATGCAAGCCGCGACATGATTAGCGAGGTATTCGCCGCGGCGGATACGTTCGGGGGTCAGCTCGACTTTCATTTCCGGCGCTGCACCTACATCAGGCAATGCGAATTTGAGGTAACCGACGGCAACGGCAACGGCCGTGATCAAAATCACGACGATGATAATTACTTTTTTCATGGTCTTGGCTCTATAATTTATCTGTTTATGTTTCGGTCGTTTAGTCACCACGGAGCGGCTAAGGCCTATGACAATAGTGCCACTAATATCGATTGATTTTCAGCTATTTTCCAAATATATTTTCACTTATTTCAATGAATGTGTCCAATGGCATTTCATCCGGTGAGTGATAAGAAGAGGTGCTCCTGTATATCGCCGAGGGACTGACCAACAACCAGATAGCTGAAAAGATATTCCTCAGCTGTTCGATGGTCGTTATGCACCGCAAAAATATGATTACGAAATAGGGCGTCGGCAACGCTGATCTGCTTCGCGGTGGAGCACGGACTAATTGATTAGTCGATTTCCTTAGCTTCAAGGGATCGGGTAGGTCAATAGGGACCACCTTCGGCGTTCGGGATACGAACCATTGTCGCATCCTCCCCCCTAGATTGTCATGTATTCCCATGCCTGGTTACTGATTTAACAACTATGTTTGTATCATGGAAAATATCCAGGCAAGCAACTTCGGCACGGTCGATGAATACGTAGCAACCATTACGGACAATCGAAAAAAAGCACTGATGGAACGTTTGCGGACTGTCATAAAACGGACTGTACCCGAAGCCCACGAGCTGATCAGTTACCAAATGCCTACATATAAGTATAATGGAATACTCATTTATTTCGCAGCCTGGAAAAACCATTGGGCGCTCTATCCCGCCAGTGCAATGATCAAAGAGACATTTAAGAAAGATCTATCTGACTATAAACAGACGAAAGGCGCTATACAGTTTCCCTGGGACGAACCGTTTCCTGAAGCGTTGATAATCAGGCTTATCAAAAAACGCGCGGAAGAAAATATAGAGAAGGCAATGGTTAAGGCCACATCCGCTAAAAAGTAAATTGATATGTTTTTCTTTGAACGGACGATACATCGGCCTATGCCAGCATACACAACTCAAATTGATGAATCGCCTGAATTGTCGGACGGCGGAGTGTTATTGAAGGTGTTAACCTATGCCGATAATCAGGCTTATCACAAGTTATATGGAGAAATCACTAAAATCGTCAACCATAATTACTTTTCAGCGCCTCCCATATCGCCCGATGAAACAGCAGAATGCTTCGCAAAGCGTATTGTTTCAATGTGCGAGATGCTGTGGACAATCCGCTTGGCCGATTATCCCACTGCGGTCATTGGGGACTGCGCATTGCACCACTGGGATCGTGAAACCCACGAAATCGAATTTGGCGGATCCCTTGCCCCTACATATTGGGGAAACGGAATAATGGCCGCAGCCTTCAGCCTCGTAGCAGCATTTGCCAAAACCACTTATGCAATAAAGACGCTGCGCTGCCGTACGCCGTCTACAAACCATAACGCACGCCGGTTTGCCGAAAAAATGGGTTTCAATCTATTTCAGCTGTCAGACAGCACTATTCTGCTCAGAAAAACTTTGTAACAAGCCTAGCAGACAGGGTACCGATTAATAATTTTTTTAGTAAAAACAAACCGAATAGTTGGATAACTCCGAATCGTTTGTTATTTTTACTAAAAAAATTAGATTATGAGTGTTTTATTTCAAAACCCCGGATTTCATTTGTATGAGTATCTATTGATTATTGAACCCGTGGCCGCCGTGCAAAAACAAATACGTGCATTTAAAGAGTATTTTAAAAGAAGTCACCGTTACCCCAACGCCATTGTTTCCAAGGGCCATATCACCCTGATGAGATTTGTACAATATGACACCTACGAAAAGCAGATCATCAGACAGCTTCAGCAGCTAGCGGCCGCGATAAAGCCATTTAACGTAGAACTACAAGGTTTCGGTAGTTTTGGTCACACGTTGTTCGTCGATGTCAAATCGGCCGGTGATATATTTGAACAAATGTCTTTACATCGCAATGAACTCCGCCCCCTGCTGAACACAAAGGGGTTTACACCGTATTTCGTTTCAAAGCCGCATGTAACGATTGCCCGTAATCTTACACCTTCCCAAACCGAGGCAATATGGCCCGTCTGGAACCGAACCAGATATCACGATAGTTTCCAGGCCAAAAGCATGATTCTGCTTAAGCGGAAAAAGGGCACCTCTCCGTATTCGGTGGTACACAAGTTCAACTTTCTTGGCATATTACCCCGATTCACTCAGGGAAATCTGTTTGCGTGACTTGTTTATCCAATTTTTAATGCAAGCTCTTTACCATACATCATTTTGCGAAGGTTATTGAGCGCGTAACGCATTCTACCCAATGCCGTGTTGATACTGACTTCGGTAACATCGGCAATTTCCTTAAAACTCATTTCGCCGTAGTGGCGCATAATCAGCACTTCTTTCTGGTCGTCTGGCAGAAGTTGAATCATTCTCCGCAGGTCCTTATGGGTCTGCTCACGAATCATACGTGTTTCCGCACTTTCATCGGTAAAGTGGAGTACGTCAAAGATGTCGAAGCCCTCGCTATTTACTACAACGGGTGTGCGTCGTTCTTTTCGGTAGTAGTCGATAACCAAGTTATGTGCAATGCGCATCACCCATGGTAAAAATTTACCTTCCTCGTTATAACGACCGTTTCTGAGGGTATTGATGACTTTGATAAAGGCATCCTGAAAGATGTCTTCCGCTAGGTACTCATCTTTCACCAGCAAATAAATGGATGTATATATCTTTGATTTATATCGGTCAATTAAAACAGCTAGACCTGACTCATCACCAGCAACATAAAGACGAATGAGCTCTTGGTCGGTTCTTTGTTCAAGCTTCATAATACGCTACGTTCACTTTTACTATTTTCAACAAATAAGTAATCCTTTTCTTGTAGTCGTATCTCCTATAGCAGCTCTCCTATGTTAGTTTTTCAAAACAACACAAAATTTTCAGAAAATCAAAGCTTTTGTTTGAATTTAACGCTTGCGAAAATACGGATATTCCAATTTTACCGCCACTCCTACCTCTTTGCTTGAGGAATCAACTCACTGTTCAAATCATTAAAAAAGGGCTCCGAACGGATGCAGGAGCCCTTTTCGATATTCGTTGTTCGGGAATTAAGCGTACAAGGGATATTCGGCCATCAACGCTTTCACTTTATTATGAATTTTGTCGAGTGCCGCATCGTCGTCGTGCTTAATCAGTGCTACGTCGATCATCTCGGCAATTTCCAGCATCTGCGCTTCTTTCAGGCCCCGTGTCGTAATAGCAGCTGTACCCAAGCGGATGCCGGAAGTAACAAACGGCGATCGATCGTCAAACGGCACCATATTCTTATTGATCGTGATTCCTGCTTTGCCAAGCGCAGCCTCAGCTGCCTTGCCACTGATTCCTTTGTTCCGAAGGTCAATCAGCATCAAATGATTCTCGGTACCGCCCGAGATAATATGATAATCTTTCCCTACAAATGCCTGCGCTAATACCGCTGCATTCTTTTTCACTTGTACGATGTACTCCATATAATCCTCGCTCAGCGCTTCGCCAAATGCAATAGCTTTAGCCGCAATAATATGTTCCAATGGACCACCTTGCGTGCCTGGAAATACAGCCAAATCCAGCAGCGAAGTGATGCTGCGGATTTCGCCCTTCGGAGTTTTGATACCCCAAGGGTTTTCAAAATCTTTACCCACCATAATGAGGCCGCCCCGCGGACCACGTAGCGTTTTATGAGTAGTGGTTGTAACCACATGGCAATGTGGCAGTGGATCGCTCAGTAACCCACGTGCAATGAGACCTGCCGGATGGGAAATATCAGCGACCACCAAAGCCCCGATTTCATCGGCCACTTTGCGAATAAACGCATAGTCCCAATCACGGGAATAAGCCGACGCTCCACAGATAATGACCTTTGGCTTTTCCTGTAACGCGATTTCCTCGAGTTGGTTGTAGTCTATCAAACCCGTTTCTTTATCTACACCGTAGAACAACGGTTGATAAAGTTTTCCCGAAAAGTTAACCGGAGAGCCGTGCGTAAGGTGCCCCCCGTGTGAGAGGTCAAAACCCAATATCTTATCACCGGGTTGCAACAGTGCCAAAAAAACGGCTGCGTTGGCCTGTGCACCGGAATGCGGCTGCACATTCACCCACTCCGCATTGAAAAGCTTTTTCGCACGCTCGATCGCAATAGTTTCGACCTCATCTACTACTTCGCAACCGCCATAGTACCGTTTTCCCGGTAGGCCCTCGGCATATTTGTTGGTCAGTACTGACCCCGCCGCCTCCATTACCTGCTTGCTTACGAAGTTTTCCGATGCAATGAGTTCGATACCTTCCTCCTGACGCTTGAGCTCCTCATTGATTAAATTAAATATGGTTTCGTCCCTTCTCATTATGATACAAAGAATTGAATGTTAAAAAGTTGCGCAAAGATATAAACTTGCCCGTAATATTCAACCCATCAATTCACTTTTGATAGTTTTAAGTGCCAGTTCATACGGATTTTCATCCAACGCCGCGATATGTCTCAGTAACATTGTACTTAGCTCTTTCGCACTGGCTGATGCTTGTAAACCCATCCCCGCATTTCGGATGAGGGCAACCGTGTTGTCTTTTAATTGCTTCGTAACCGACCACGCCGCATCACTCACATACAATTGCTGTGTAACATTATGCTGATACTCCGCGCGTATATCGTTAACGAGGCGTTGTTCAAAATCCGCAGCGCTTAAGTCCTGCTCGAGCAGGCGCACCAATAGGCTAGCCGGATTAATTCGTTCGACAAACAGGATAAGCCGTTCATAGGCCTGCAACCGCAGCGGTAGGATATCCTTATTGGAAGCATGTTTTTTTTCCAGTATCTTGAGTTTGAAGGCATACGTGTTATATTTTGTCCAATACATCCAGTTAGCTAAACTCGCTACGATGCATCCTGCTAACACATATTTGATGAGATCTATTGAAAACGCTGTGATATCCATTCGCTTCGGTTTGTTTATAAAACGTAAAATTCCCTGCTTATCTGCAAAAGTGGGTAAAATTATGTATTTTTGCGTGTTAGAATTAAAATCATAACAAGATGAGTACAGCAACGCTTTCACCTTCGGCACCGCTGACGTTGACATCCGGCGCCGTCAGCGAGCTCAAAAAACTGAAAGAACAACAGGAAATATCGGATGATTTCGGACTGCGGGTAGGCGTAGAAGGAGGTGGATGTGCCGGCATGAATTATATACTGGGTTTTGACCAGAAAAAGGAAGGCGATTCTGAATACGATATCGACGGAATTCGGGTATTCATGAACAAGGCACATGGGCTGTACCTTGCAGGTATGGAGATCGACTTCAAAAGCGGCCTCGACGCCCGTGGTTTTACCTTCAACAATCCCAATGCCAGCAGCACCTGCGGATGCGGGTCGTCGTTTTCTGCATAACGCGATCGCTCTCCATACAAAAGGTTAATTTTTACCCTATCCGGGCCATCTTGAGCAACAACGGTGGCTTCTTGTAGTTGTGGTAACTAACTGCCTACTGCGCCTACTATTTATTTACCACAATTTTACCAGTTGCTTACCTTTTCCTTGTTCTTCTTTACGCTTTCCTTACTTTTCACTTACCAATTCCTTACCTCCGCTTTACCAATTCCTTACCAAAACGGTAGGAAAAAGGTATAGAACAGGTATATAATTGGTAAGGTTGGAATACGGCTACTACTCGCCATGATTCGGACGATTGCAGACGAAACCTAGGAATCGGAAGCAAAGCGAGCCGATTCCAGTTGAGAAGCAAGCACTACTCCTTACTCCCAGTGATTCGGGCGACTTGCAGACGAAACCTAGGAATCGGAAGCAAAGCGAGCCGATTCCAGTTGAGGAGCAAGCCGCCCGAATCACATCTCCCTTTTTCCTTTCGTACTTATTCACTATCTTTGCAACCTCATTTTTGAACACAAACGATTGATGTACAAGGAATATAAGCAGCTCCATTTATCCGAAATTGGCAAAGAGGTATTGACCCGCTGGCAAACAGAAAAAATCTTTGAAAAAAGCATTTCCCAACGTCCGGCAGATCGACCTTATACCTTTTACGAAGGCCCCCCGTCAGCCAATGGTATGCCTGGCATCCATCATGTAATGGCTCGCACCATCAAGGATATTTTCTGCCGCTACAAAACACTCAAAGGTTACCAGGTAAAACGCAAGGGCGGCTGGGATACGCATGGTTTACCGATCGAACTTGCCGTCGAGAAAACGCTGGGCATCACGAAGGAAGACATTGGCAAAACCATTTCCGTTGCCGATTACAATGCTGCGTGCCGTCGGGAAGTGATGAAGTATACCGATGTATGGAACGATCTGACCGAAAAAATGGGATACTGGGTCGATTTAGAGAATCCTTACATCACCTACGAAAACGAATACATCGAGACCTTGTGGTGGATACTGAAAGAGTTTTACAACAAAGGCTTGCTCTATAAAGGGTACACCATACAGCCATACTCTCCGGCTGCAGGAACAGGTCTCAGCTCGCACGAGCTCAACCAACCCGGTACATACAAGCCCCTGAAAGATACCACCATCGTAGCAGAATTTCGCCTTAAACGTGATCAGGTACACCCTGCCATGGCGGCCCTGTTCGAAGACGAAAACGAAGATACTGCTTTTTTGGCATGGACAACCACGCCATGGACACTACCCGCTAATAGTGCCTTAGTCGTCGGAAAGGACATCCGTTATGCCAAAATCCGCACGTTTAACCAATATACATTCGAACCGGTAAGCGTGGTGTTGGCTAAAGAACTGGTCGACAAATATTTCAAACCAGAGGGCCAAACTATTCCCTTAAAAGACTACAAGCAGGGCGACAAGATTATCCCTTGGGAAGTCCGCGGAGAATTTTCGGGAGCTGAGTTGGTCAATCTCCGATATCATCAGCTTCTACCCTATGTCACCAATGAAGAACTGGAACAAAACGCCTTTCGTGTCATTGCAGGTGACTTTGTTACCACCGAGGACGGCACGGGTATTGTGCATTCGTCCGCAACTTTTGGTGCGGATGACTTTCGTGTAAGTAAGGAAAACGGCGTTCCCGGCGTATTCGTAAAAGATGAAAACGGCAAAGACGTCCCCATCGTCGACAAACGCGGACGATTCGTAAAGGAGATCGGTGAGTTTGGTGGCCGGTTTGTGAAAGAAGAATATTACAGCGACGATGAGCGGTCGGCCGATGGATTCAAACCCACTGATGTGCTCATTGCCATCAAATTGAAAGAAGAAAATAAAGCCTTTGAAGTAAAAAAATACGAGCACAGCTATCCCCATTGCTGGCGTACAGACAAACCTGTTCTTTATTATCCATTGGATAGCTGGTTTATTCGCACCACAGCGGTGAAAGACGAATTGGTGGCACTCAACAAAACCATTAACTGGAAACCGGAGGCTACCGGCACCGGCCGTTTTGGCAACTGGCTGGAAAACCTGGTTGACTGGAATCTCTCGCGCTCCCGCTATTGGGGCACACCACTACCTATTTGGCGCAGTGCCGATGAAAACGAGGAAATCTGCATCGGATCAATCGTCGAACTGAAAACAAAGATTGAAAACAGCCTCGCTTCCGATGTGCTCGATGTGGCTGAGAAAGCCAAGTTGCAGCAATATCTCAGTAAATTCGGTTCCGAGGAGCTTGACTTACACCGCCCCTACGTAGACGATATCGTCTTAGTATCGGAAGGAGGACAAAAACTCTACCGCGAGCCCGACCTCATTGACGTATGGTTCGACAGCGGAGCCATGCCTTTTGCCCAATGGGGATTGGACCAACAGAAGCTAGCCGCGGACAGTGACACGCCGTTTAAATCCGAATTCGAAGGTGCTTATCCAGCAGATTTCATTGCCGAAGGGGTAGATCAGACCCGAGGGTGGTTTTTTACACTTCATGCCATCTCCACCATGCTCAGGCATTCCGTTGCCTTTAAAAACGTGGTATCCAACGGTTTGGTACTCGATAAAAACGGCAACAAAATGTCAAAAAGGCTGGGCAACGCGGTTGATCCTTTCGCCACCATCGAGAAACACAGCGCTGATGCCACGCGCTGGTATATGATCAGCAACGCAGCTCCATGGGACAACCTTAAATTTAACGAAGATGGTTTGGATGAAGTCCGCCGCAAATTTTTCGGCACGTTGTACAATACCTATGCTTTTTTCGCGCTGTATGCCAATATCGATAAGTTTGCTTACCAAGAATCTGACCTTCCCATTGCCAATCGGCCGGAAATAGATCGCTGGATCATCTCCCTGCTTAACAGTTTGACCCAAGAGGTAGACGGTTATTACGCCGACTTCGAACCCACCAAAGCTGCCCGTGCCATCCAAACATTTGTGGATGAGCATCTGAGCAATTGGTATGTGCGGCTTTGCCGCAGACGGTTCTGGAAAGGAGACTATACACAAGATAAAATTTCGGCTTATCAAACGCTCTACACCTGTTTGGACACGATCGCCAAACTGATGTCACCCATCGCACCGTTTTTTAGCGATCGGCTGTATTTGGATTTGAACGGAGCAACCGGTAAGGAATCGGCCGAATCCGTACATTTGGCCGACTTCCCGGTCTATCACCGTGAGTTGGTCGATAAAGATCTGGAGGACCGCATGGCCCTGGCTCAGGATATTTCGTCGCTTACGTTATCGCTGCGCAAGAAAACGGGCATCAACGTTCGGCAGCCACTGAACAAGATTCTGCTGCCTGTACTTGACGACGATTTCCAGCGCAAAGTAGAAACGGTCAAAGAATTGATTCTCTCCGAAACCAACATTAAAGAAATCGAGTTTATTACCGATACTTCGGGTATCATCAAAAAGAAAATAAAGCCGAATTTCAAAACATTGGGACCGAAAGTAGGCAAGGACATGAAAGAAGTTGCCGGAGCCATCCAAGCGCTACGCCCGGACGAAATCGCCATGCTTGAACGGGAAGGACAAATTTCCGTACTCGGATCAAAATATACGGTATTGGCGGCCGACGTAGAAATTATTGCTGAAGACGTTGCCGGATGGCAAGTGACCAACCTGGGAAACCTGACGGTAGCGTTGGATATTCATATTACACCACAGCTTAAAAATGAAGGCATCTCGCGTGAGCTGGTAAACCGTATCCAGAATCTGCGCAAGGAGCAGGGGTTTGAGGTAACGGACCGGATCCGGGTAAGTTTAAGCAACATTCCAGTTATTGCTGCTGCCGCTCAGGGTAATTTATCTTATATTCGCACCGAGATATTGGCAGACTCTTTGATATTTGAGGATAACCTCATCACAGGTGACACGATAGAGATCGCTGAAAAGGAGATGAATGTTTTAATTGAAAAAGTGTAAAATTATGTCAAATAACAACGAGAAAACACGGTATAGTGATGCTGAGCTACAAGAGTTCAAGGAGATCATCCTAGAAAAACTACGTGTAGCGAAAGAAGAACTGTCATCCTTAACCAAGTCGCTGAATAGCAGCAATGGCAATGGAACTGACGATACGGCAGGCACTTTTAAGACTTTGGAAGATGGGTCTGCTACGTTGGAAAAAGAGCAGACGAACCAATTGGCCGCACGCCAAAAAAAGTTCATCGACAACCTGGAGGCTGCTTTGGTGCGTATTGAAAACAAGACTTACGGCATCTGCCGCGAAACGGGCAAACTCATCCAAAAGGAACGACTCCGTGCCGTACCGCACACTACGCTAAGCATGGAAGCCAAGTTGAAACAATATTAACTGCCCTTCAACGATCAGCTTTCGGAAATCAGCCATGGAGTTGCTGAAACGCCGATAACTGATTGCTGAAAGCCGATAGCTATAAACAATGAAAGGCTACACCAAACCCGTTATTCTGATTCTGTCGGTACTCCTCATAGACCAACTCGTCAAATTTTGGATCAAACTGAACATGACGCTTGGCCAGGAATACAAAATTCTGGGCGATTGGTTCATCATCCATTTCACTGAAAACAACGGCATGGCTTTCGGCCTTGAATTCGGTGGGGAAGCAGGTAAGTTAGCGCTTTCGTTATTCCGTATAGCAGCGGTTATCGGCATTGGTTATGGCCTACATTACATGATCAAGCGGAAGTACCATCGAGGGTTTATCCTCAATGTTGCCTTAATTTTTGCAGGTGCGATGGGAAATATCATCGACTCCACGTTCTACGGCCTGCTATTCAGTGAAAGTACCTGGTTTGAAAAAGCGCAGCTTTTCCCTTCCGGGGGCGGTTATTCCAGCCTGTTCCACGGAAAAGTTGTGGACATGCTTTACTTCCCGATCATTCAAGGACATTTCCCTTCGTGGTTTCCCCTATGGGGTGGAGAAGATTTTCTCTTTTTCAGACCGGTATTTAACATTGCTGATTCGGCCATCACCGTAGGAGTTGCACTCATCCTTTTGTACCAAAAGCGCTATTTCAAGGAAGAAGTTGTGGAGCCTGAAAGTTACAATAGCGAAATTATAGAAGACTGATCCTTACTAAACTCAAAAATTATGTTTCCTCGTATCAATTTTACGCAAACGGCAGCTTATAAATACCTGAGCAACCACTACATTGACATCGCACCGAAGCATCTCCGCGATCTGTTCCGCGAAGACCCGGATCGATTCGAGAAATTTTCGATCACGTTTGGTGACATCTTTTTCGACTATTCGAAAAATCGCATAGACGATACCACGAAGGCATTGCTTCTTCAACTAGCCCGCGAATGCCAACTGGAAGATGCCATGAAAGCCATGTTTGCTGGGGAAGCCATCAACGAGACGGAGAACCGTGCCGTGTTGCATACCGCGCTCCGTAATCAGGGCAGTGAGCTTATTTTGGTCGACGGAGCGGATGTCATGCCCGAGGTTCATGCAGTATTGGCCAAGATGCGCGATTTTTCAGCGAAAATTATCAACGGCGACTGGAAAGGCTACACAGGTAAAGCCATTACCGACGTGGTCAACATCGGTATAGGTGGCTCAGATTTGGGCCCCGTAATGGTTACAGAAGCACTGAAACCCTATAAAAACCACCTCAATATCCATTTTGTTTCCAATGTGGACGGTACACACATCGCAGAAACCTTGAAGGGGATCGACCCTGAAACCACATTGTTTTTAATCGCCTCCAAAACCTTTACCACACAAGAGACCATGGCGAATGCACACTCGGCGCGGCAGTGGCTGCTGGACAGTGGTGCGGACCATTCGGCAATTGCTAAACACTTTGTGGCGCTATCTACCAACGGTAAAGCCGTTGCCGACTTCGGTATCGATACGCAAAATATGTTTGAGTTTTGGGATTGGGTAGGTGGTCGTTATTCGTTATGGAGTGCGATAGGCCTGTCCATTGTATTGAGCATCGGTTACGATAATTTTTCACAATTGCTGCAAGGGGCCTATGCATCGGACGAACATTTCCGCCACACTCCCCTTGAAGACAACATTCCGGTCATCATGGCCCTAGTTGGCATTTGGTATAACAATTTTTTCGATGCCGAAACGCAGGCTATTCTTCCTTACGATCAATATTTGCATCGGTTTGCCGCTTATTTCCAACAAGGTGACATGGAAAGCAATGGCAAGTATGTGGATCGGAATGGCAATGCTGTCGACTACCAAACTGGCCCCATTATCTGGGGGGAACCCGGAACCAACGGCCAACACGCCTTTTACCAGCTAATCCACCAGGGCACCAAATTAATCCCCTGTGATTTTATAGCGCCGACTCAAACACATAATCCGCTCGGTGAACACCATACCCTGCTTTTATCAAACTTTTTCGCCCAGACAGAAGCCTTAATGAATGGCAAAGACGAGGCCGAGGTGGTAACTGAATTGAAAACATCCGGTAAAAGTGGCGATGAAATTGAACGGTTGAAAGCGTTTAAAGTGTTTGAAGGAAACCGCCCAAGTAATTCATTCCTTGTCAAGAAAATCACTCCCTATACGTTGGGTTCACTGATCGCCCTGTATGAACACAAAATATTCGTACAGGGTATCATTTGGAATATTTTCAGTTTTGACCAATGGGGCGTTGAACTTGGTAAACAATTAGCAGGAAAAATCCTGCCCGAATTGCGGAATGACGAATCGGTTGAATCGCACGACGCCTCAACCAATGGATTGATCAATCAATACAAGCAGTGGCGGGCTAAATAGGCTTGCGACTTATTGGTTTCGCGTTAGCGGCGTTGTATGGTATATCCCATTGTCCACTCCACGAAGTCGGCTTTTGCAGCGTGTGCTTTGATGGACACCCCTGCATAAGCATTCTTCCAAACTTTATACCGTGTACCCAGGCGCAAGAATATCGGCTTGATTTCGCCATTGAATTTGTTGCGATGTACATAAACGCCCACATTACCGTTGAGGTATAACCGCTTGGTCAAAACGTGGTCAATATAGAAGGCTGGTCCTCCGGAAAACATGGATCCAATCTTGTTGAGCGCATCGCCAGCGATTTCAGGCTGGTTGCCCGAATCAGAATAAAACAAGTCTCCGCCCACACCAAGACGCCATTGATAACCTACGGCATAACTCCAATACATGCCAACCGTGGACTTAAAATATCGCCTTCTGTTTTGCGGTTCGAATTGCTTGATGCCGAAGGCATAGTGCAGATGAATCTGGCCCCTTTCATCAAGTTCGGGCAATTCCCGCTTGGTGAAGTCCGGTGTCTGCCGGTAGGGGACGTATGTTATGGTTACACTCAGGGGCAACAAGTTAATGCCCTTATTGGGTTGCCTAATAGAACCATTGGAAAAGTGATGAAATGACAATCCGGCTCCCAATTGGAGATGATGACCTATCTTATAATTTGCCTGGACGCCCAAGTCAACAAAGACATTTCGGTGGGTACCCAACAAGATGTTCAAGGGATTATTCTCTTCATTATAAGGTTCAAAATTGCTCGCCAGTCCTAATGAGATCCGGTAATTGAAATCCCACCGCTTCAATCGCCCCGCCTTTATCGGCGCAGCAAAAAAACCATATAGGGCAGTAGGCGTACCAATCTCTGCTTTGCGAAACGTACTGGCATAAAGTCCGATGCCATAGATCGGGTAGTTATATAACTGATGGTAGTCATCTCCTTCCCGATCCGTCTGCCATCCTAGACGCAGGTTTATTCCGTTATAATAAATATTGCCGAATGATTCGCGAACCAATTTATTGTTGGCGATCATCCCGCCGTTTTCGATGTCCAATTGCACCAGCAATTGCCTTCGCTTAACGACATTTAAATAAGGGGTATCAACCTCCCCGCGTGGCCAGGTCTGGGCCTGCAGATTATGTAAAAAACCAAACAGGAAGACAGCAATGATTCCCCATCGGTAGAAATAAGGCATTGCTTTGATCATGAAGTAAACACGCCTATGGTCTCGGCAAAAGCCGAATTCAATAGGCGCTTGCTTTGTGTTAAGTTAAGCTAAGCAATCGCAAAAGTTACGCAATCGCCGCCAAAGCCGCATCGTAGTTGGGTTCATCGGTAATTTCCGCAACCTGCTGGGTATATACTACCTTGCTATTTTCATCGACAACGACTACAGCACGGCTTAATAATCCAGCTAACGGACCATCGGCGATCTTCAGTTGATAAGCGTCGGAGAAATTGCTGTCTTTATATTCGGAAAGTGTTTCCACATTGTTGAGCCCTTCGGCAGCACAAAAACGTCCTTGAGCGAACGGTAAGTCTTTCGAAATGCAGAGCACGACGGTATTGTCCAGTCCCGCGGCTTTCTGATTGAATGCTCTTACCGAAGCTGCACAGGTTCCCGTATCGATGCTTGGAAAGATATTGAGAATGACTTTTTTGCCCTGATAATCGGCTAATGTCTTATCCGACAAGTTGCCCGCAGTTAACTTAAAATTGGGAGCCTGACTTCCAATCGAGGGAAGTGTACCCGTAGTGTGCACATCGCTGCCTTTGAATGTGATTGTTGCCATAGTTTGCTAATTTTCGGGTAATAATAGCAAATTACGATCGCATGCAAAAAGATTAATACATTTGATTACAACCGGATGATATTACGAAGGCCGGATTCTTTTGCTGGACATCCAACGTAAAAGTCCTCCCAGAAGGACAATTAACACCGAGATTCCCAATACCGAAGCCTTACCATAAGGTGCCAGAATACCCAATATAAAGATCATTGCACCCACACCCAATAATGCGTAAGCCACCGTCCGGATTGCCAATATTCCCTGGCGCTCACCGTGGGATGCCACCTCCTGTTCTACCGATGCATCAGTCTTAGCTGTTACGCTTACTCGATACGGCTTTTTTCGATAGATTACCTCAAAAACAGCCAGCAGCACGATGGGAAGTACGACACCCAAAACCGTTTCCTGCATGCGTGTTAAGCTGACATCCAATACCGCCGGACCCAAGAACTTGAAAAACACATTGACCGCCAAACTCGCCAGCGTGGTGAACAGAATCGAAAAGGACGTCTGACGTTTGGAAAACAGCGCCCACACCGCCGGGCCGTATAACGGCACACCCGTAAGGGCACCGATGCTCAATACCACCTCCACAATGCCCCCCATCGCCGGAACCATCAGCGCAACCAGTACCGTGACAACCCCAAATGCCAGCGTCGAACCCCGCGCCACCCACATCAGCGTCCCGTTGGAAGCCTTCGGATAGAGCCGTTTATACACATCGTTGGTAAACACAGCCGACGATACGTTCAGCGAAGCGTTTACCGAGTCCGTCGTGGCAAAAATCATCCCCGTGATCATCAGCCCCATGATACCCGCAGGCAGCACCTCCTTGCACATCAGCAGGTAGGCCCCTTCGTTTTCCAGGCCCGCAAGGTCGGCATTCACCAGCCTGTACAGCATCGGCGGAAGCATCCAGATAACGGGGCTGACCAGGTAAAGCCACCCGAACAGGTAACCCACCTTCTTCGCCTCCCGTTTCGTGGGCACGCTCGTGTACCGCTGCACGTAAGCCCAATTGCCGCCGATGAAGACCATGTTATAAAAACCGAAGGCAACCATGAACCACAGGGTATATTCTCCGCCCGTCAGGTTGAAAAAACCCTCCGGTGACGCCTCCACGAACCGGCCGATGCCCCCCACTTTGTCGAACGCCAGCGGAACCACGATCAGCACAGCCGCCGTAAGCACCACAAACTGCAGCACGTTGGTCACAATGACCGCCCAGAGCCCGCCCGAGGTGGTATACAGTACCGCCATCAATCCGAACAGCATGATGGCATACTCCGACGGAAGGCCGGTCGATACATTCACCAGTTTGGCCACCGGATACAGGAAAGCACCGTTATAGGCAAAACTCATCAGCAAAAATACATACGTGTAAAATTTGTGCACGCCACCGCCGAAACGCTGCTGGATGAACGCCGCCGCCGTCAGCACGCCCGTTTGCCGCCACCTCGGCGCGATGAATCTACCGATGAGGAAACCCGCTATCGCCATCGTCCACTGGATGGCAACCGCCGCCCATCCCTGTTCATAGGCAATCGCTCCCCAGACCACAAACGTACCCGCCGAAAAGAAACCCATATACAGCGAAAGACCGCTCATCCACCACGGAAGCGCACCGCTCGCACCGAAGTACGACTTCATGTCAGCCTTCCGGTCGCTCATCGAAAGCCCCGCAACCAGGATGCCGACCGAAAAGACCGCGATTACCCAATAATCAAGTGTGGTCATCGAGCACCTCCGTAACACCTAATGGCAAACAGGGAGGCTGGTATGTTTTCCGAGGGATGTTCCACATAGACGGTCAGTTTATCCGTTATCACCGGTCTGTCAAAAACGATCGTATTCCGGGTTTGGTAGTTTCCTTCCCGTTGGTATACGACGGTACCCGCCGCGTCCTCGATCCGGTAACGACGCACGCAGAAAGGCATAACCCGTTCCGGATGCGTCATCAACACCGATTCCATCGGATGGTCCGTATCCGTATCGAATACAAGCTGGATACGATTGATCGATTGGGGACCGGGCCAGCTCAGTGTTACCTTGGGAGCTCCATCAGCGGGGTCCGCCACCCAGGCATTGGGTCCGCTCACCGGCCTGTCTATTCCATTCCGCACGTTGTCCACGTCAAACAGCTTGACCGGTTCCGAAAGCTGTATCGCAATGTTCTGTCCACCGGGCCGTCTTTGGGGGCACCAGAACTCAAACTCATCAATCCCCGAATCAACCGGAGGCAACTGTTTACCGTGATTGGACACCGCTTTATTCACCCCATTGAAAACCGATAACAATCCCGTAATCCGCTCCTCGGTATAGGGAAGTTTCACCTGCGAATTTTTGAGGAACGTCAAGAATACGTACTGATTGTCCTGGAGTTCAATGTCAAAGTCCAACTGCCCCCTCATATCACCGGCAACCAATGCAATATTTTTTGAAGCTAATGTGATATCAGGTGTAAAGCCGCCCTTACGGCTGCTCATACGTAGCTCGACCTTCAACTCGGTATCCTGTTCGGCTCGGAACGCCAGCATAAAAGCCGGAACCCTTCCTGCTGGTAGCGGAATCAATTGTGCCGCCGATATCTCCAGCGACTTCCAGCTCACGTCGGTATCGCGGAACCCGGAAAACGCAAGTTCGCTGGATACGGCGATACGCGCCTCATGCACCAGATCTGCAGTATCATCGGCCAACGCCAACTCGGGTATATGCTGACCTGACTTCATCAACTCCCGCTGCAATTGATCCATGTGCCCTCGATGATAAAGCTGTCCCGGCGTGATTCCCTTTTCCCTGCACAGTGTTGCGGCAATGGCTACCGCCTGCCCCACATACGCACTCGTAGCCATTACCCGTGTAGCGCCAAAAGCTACGTGACTCACGCTGATGATCCGGCCGGCAAAAAAAAGGTTACTGATATTCCGGCTATATAAGCATCGGTAGGGAATCTGAAATACACCTTTGCTATGCCACTGGTTGCAAGGCTGACGTTCACTGAACACACCATCCGCCGGATGCAGGTCAATAGACCAACCGCCGTAAGCAACGGCATCCGGGTGCGTCCGCTGCTCGATCAAATCCCGTTGTGACAGCATGTACTCGCCTTCAAACCGTCGGCTCTCCCGTTTGCCGGGGATCATGCCTACCCATTCCAAGGTCATCGTATCTGCCTCGGGAAACTTACCCGAATTCTTGATGTAGTCCCAAATACCGTATACCACCCGCCAAAGCTCCCACTTGATCTGTTCCGTATCGTGCACCGTATCCAGTCGCCCCCCATGCTCCACCCACCACAATTGGCAGCCGTGTTCGTTGGCCTTGAAGTTTCGAAAACGGGGTATCTCCTTCGATACATCAGCGGCAAACGAAGGCGGGATAAACTGTATAGGCTTCCCCGTATCCTTGCTATAGAAGTATAACGAATGGCCAAGAAGTTCACCGTAATCGGCATCCGGTGCCATCGGCTCATCAAACTCCTCTCTGCTTTCCGCTCCCATGCGGAAGGCGGCTCCCCCTAAGAAACCCACAATACCATCACCGGAAGCATCGCAAAACAGCGGTGCTTCGAGCCGGTATTCCGTTGAATTCTGGCTGCAGAACGCCTTCAATCCGCTAATGGTATCGGGGTTACTTTTTTCAACCTCATAAACCGCCGTATTAAGCAACAGGGTGATGTTCGGTTCGCTGGCTACCTTATCCAACAGGATCATGTCCAAGATGATGGGATTGCCTTCGGGATTGCGGTATAGGTTTTCCACCAGCAGTTCATCGATAACCCCTCCTTCCCTGGCCCACCGATTGTTGTTGCCCATGTGAGAAGTTGCCCCAAGCACCCACAGACGCACTTCGCTGGAGGCATTGCCTCCCAGTACCGGGCGATCCTGCACCAACACTACCTTCAATCCCTGTCGTGCTGCCGTAATGGCCGCACATACCCCCGAAAGGCCACCGCCGGTGATGATGAGGTCGGCCTGTCGCACTATTACTTGTCTATTTCTTCCCGCTGCTACATACCCTTCTTTGATCTTCATCGCTATTTCCTTCGTTATTAATTTACTAGCTAGTTAAAGACTATTTCACTTGATGCTCTAAAATGTTCTAATCCGTAACAAACAGTCAACGGGGTTCCTGGAGCTACTGAAAAAGGAAGTTGATGAACATCCAGCTCTCCGTCAAAATAGTGGCCATTAACCCCCTTTTCTTCCAGCGCTAACTTTGCCACTTCCCCCGTTGTGCCATGAATTACTTGAACAAATGCTTTTTCTTTTTTATTCGGGTCCAAATTTAAAGGCGCGTGCAGTCTTACCCCGACACGTCCTTCTTTTGGTATCTTGCGGGCAATTTCATCGCTATTTACCTCGGTGAATTCAATAGAAGTAACGTCTGCGGCTTGGTAAGCCAAGGCCATTATCCAGGCCGTATTAAATGTGACCCATCCTTCCGTATGACCCGGATCCCCTCCGTAAGGATGATAAGGGTAAGCTGGTTCTTTGACGGACCCATCCAATACGCCCCTTGCCGTTTGCAGCATACCCGCGCCTCCATCATATTCTCTGAACCAACCCAGGTCCGCGCCTTCAAAATCATGAACCGCGTCGTAGCTGAAATGCCTTCCATTGGGGTTTCGTCCAAACACATGGTCAATATGCGCGGTTGCCATCACCCTAAGTCTATCGGCTTTCGTGCGATCGGCATCATATTTTTCGATGGCCCAAGCTGCAGCCAACGCAGGAACCGGGAACCCGGCAATATTGCCAACTTCATTGAAACTACCATGGGGGTTAAATTTCGGATCATCCGGATAACGGATATCGGGAATTGTCCACTGGTCAGCTGCATACTTCCGATAATCCCAATAATTATCGGCACGCTCGATTGCTACATCGGCCCAGCTCGACAGCTTGGCAGCCAACCTTTTGGGAGCACGTTTCGGGTATTTTTTGAGAAAGTAAGATAACGCATCCAGCGTAATGTATTCATTCATACGCTGACCTTTAGTGGTAGCGGGGTCACGCCAGTCCAGGTTTGTAATCAACCAAGCCGTTTGCTTGTATGCAGCTTCAAAAAACCGATCGGCATCTTTCCTATTCTCTCTCTTGGCCACCTCGTACATCATTAAGTTAGGGATGATAGAAAATCCTGGAGGGAACTGTCCTTTTCCCGACCCCAGAATCGTATAGGTTTGGAACAAATCTGCCGAATGATCAATATCATGCCAGTGCCACCGCCCTTTCTCCGAATTTCCCCAGATCGGGAACAGGTAGGCGACGGCTTCGTCGTAGACACGTCGCGGGATATACTCACTTAAATGAGGCCAAGCATACACAAACCAAGCTAACTGGCTTTTCAGCAACGTATGGTTCACTTCCCCCTTCAAATAAATATCCACCGCCCAATAGATCATTTTAACGATTTCGGGAGTTTCCGCGGGCAGATCTTCCCGAAGACCGCGATATAGGGATTGTTCCGGCATTCTATCCCGAGAAAATGCTTGTGGATTAGCAAAATACATGGAAATCAAGACCGGCAACTCAAATGAAAATTGGTGGCTGTCGCGCCAAGCGACCCCTAGAAACGGACATCCCGGCCCAGCTTCGGTAGGTGTATACTCATCGGCGTTCCCATACCAGCAACGCGTATCGGCCATAAAAGCCATGGCCGGAAAATAAGATGCACGTTCCATGAGATAGGGTTCTATACGAAAGGGAAACGAGCGCCCTAAATCGTCCCCCCTTACTTCCACCCAATACGGCCCGGGTATATCTGGCCTGAAATTGGAGAAATCACCCACTCCCTTGGCAATCGTTCCACTAAATACAACAGCGTCAGTGCTGTCGACAACCTTAAACGACGTCCCATCCACCGCAAGCGGCGCCGTAAACCGCTTTGCTCCCAATGTGTTGTATCCCGTTTGGTTGACCATCACAGGTTGAGGCTCATACGCATAAACTTCTATTTCACCGATGTAGACGTCTGCCTTGTGCCCGTGAACTTTTGGTTCTTTATTGAACTCCAACCTGATCGCCTTTACTTTGACCGGATCAAAAGTAATCAGGTGCGAGTACGGCATTCCTCCTTTGAACACCTCAGTCAGTCTATCATCGATTCGCGCAAGTATTCTGATATCATGAATTCCATTTAGGTTTTTCAACAGTACACGATCAACGCGATATTCGCCGTCCAAGTCAATTTCAATATATTTGGTGCGAACGGCCTCCGGCAGATACCAACAAGAGACATCGTTTCCGTCCACAACATATTCAAATGGATTGCTATCGATAACGGGGAATCCGCTTACGGATTTATGTTGCGCAATATTAGATGACTGCGCATCCGCGTACCCCATTGATGTAGCAATCATAACAACTGCAAGCAAAGCTTTTCTATTCATTTCTATTCTCCGTTTACAAATTTTTACAACACACAGCGTTGATCTTACTGCATAAATTAATTGTGTTCGTTTAACTTAATAGTTTGTTCCAACGCTACATAACCCGTAGGCTTGAAAATTTTCAGCGAAAGTTCATCAACGAACCCATTAATGGAGAGGGAAATCTCTTTGCTTTCGCCGGGTTGCAATTCAGGCAGCGCAATCTGAATATGAGGAGCCTTCAAAATGTATCCGCGCACTGGATGGGCCGGAAAATCGCCTCGAGCCGTTACTTTCAGCCGCAACTGGTGCATACCTTGTTCACCGATTTGATACTGCACTTTTTCTACCGTTATAGGTGCCATTTCGCGTTGGTAAACCGCATAAGCAGGGCGCACCGATCGGTCTGGCCTCACCAATCCCCAGGGGCGGTAACCGTTGGGGTTGGTGTTATAGTAGCGGCTCTGGTAATCGTTGTACGTCCACCACGCTGCGCCGATTACGAAAGGGCGCTTCCGGATTTCACTGACCACGTCGGTAACATGCTGTGCCGGCCAAGCTTCACCTTTGTCGGTATCTGAACGCACCCCCCATTCACTAATCAGGATAGGTTTATCCGGATAGAGGGTGTGTATATGGTCTAAGGTTCGGCCGTGACCACCATAAATGTTTGCGCTTATAAAATCTACATACTGGCTGGCCTCATCTGCGGGTTTTTCAGGTTTGGCATTGAGGCGATTACTCGCAAATGTATACAACCGTGTAGGATCCAGTTCCCGCGCATACGCGATCATGTCTTTCGTCCAACGTTGGCCGGCTGGCTCATCGGATCGATATTCGTTGCCCATGCTATAGGCAATCACGCTGGGATGATTCCAATCGCGCTCGACCATCTCCTGAAACTGCTGCTTGAATGTTGCCCGGATGGTGTCATTATCCAGCTGCGTCGGCGTAAGCTGCCAATTGCCCACTTCCGTAACGATCAACATGCCGTATCGGTCAGCCAAATCATAAAAATATTCAGACGGTGTATAATGTGTTAAACGTTGGAATTCCATACCTGCTTCTTTCATAAGCTTGAAGTCCTTCTCGATGAGCCAGTCAGGCTCCATCGACCCTAAGCCGGGGTAGTCCAACACCCGATTGCCTCCTCCCAACCGCACCGGTTGGCCGTTGAGTAATAACTGGGCATTGCGGACCTCTATTTTCCGGATTCCAAAGTGCGTGGTAAGCGTATCATCCCCTACACTTGCCGTTAGCTCATAAAGCGTCGGTGAATCCACGTTCCAAAGTGTGGTCTGAGCTGCCGTCAGCTCGCTTTCAGACTCCAGTATCATTGTTTGACCTGCTGATATATCTACAGCCTTGTTCTTCCACGTCAGTGAAAGCACGTCCGCTCCCAATTGCACCTTATAGTTCGTCTGAGGTGATATCGCGCGTGGGCTGGCATTGCGTATCCGTACGTTAGTTTTCAGTACTGAAGTTCCTGTCGTCAAATCCGGTATAGCGGCTACCTTCATGTTTTCAATGTACACTTCGGGCTCAATGGTGAGGTAAACAGGCCTTACGAGTCCGCCATAGTTAATCCAAGCCGGATACGAGTCGTTTATATCATCGTTATCCTTTGTGCCCGGCACCGTATTCGGCTTCCAGGTATCGTTATTTACGGATACCGCCAACAGATTCTCTCCGTCTTTTAGGTGATCGGTAATATCGAAATGAAAAGGTGTATATCCGCCTTCATGTATACCGATCCATTGCCCATTTAACCAGACTTTCGTAAGGTAATAAGCGGCATCAAAGTGAAGGATTACACGTTTACCCGGCACAGGCCTCCATGCAAACGATTTGCGGTACCAAGCAGTTCCCGTATAAAAAAGATAACGTGGGTCGCTGGAAAAGCAATGCGGTACCGTCACTTTATCCTGCCGCCCTTCCCGGGTTATCCCTTCGAGGTACCACTGACCGATTTCGCCTCGGTCAGCCAGATCGAGCGCAAATGTCCATTCACCGTGAAGCGGGATGGCATTCGGTTGCCGGATCGTATATTGTGCAAAAACACCATTCGAAAAAAAACAGATAAAAAGCCAAATGGCGAATCCTTTCATTCCAGTCATTGTAAATGATTCCAATCAATTAGTTAATTTGATCACTTTTAACCCAAAAGGTTGCATACTCACCGTGAAATTCCCGTCTTCTGCAAACATATCTTCGCATTTATCTCCATTTTCATCCAACAACACAGCTTTGGAATATGCTGCATCGGGAACACGGAAATGGACCGCGCTACGCTGTATCCGCGTACTGTTATTCAATAGGATCAAATACGTGTCGCCATTCTCAATGGATTTTGCCGCCATGAAATCTACTTGTTGATTGGACACCTTGAGCCCTTCCGCGGGTAACCACAACGCTACCTCATTACCGAAAAGCGTACCCGGAGCAAAACCATACGATTGATGCGGGCCCACTTTAGGCGCCACGAATCCTCTTGGAAATTTGATAAGCCCGTTGGAACGGGAGCTGATCTCGGCCATCAAATAGTCGGTTATCCAACCCACCTGCCACCATGCATGATGCGGAAATGGGCCTGCCCCATCGTCCATGCGAGCCCAATAATAGGAAGCTACATGTGTAGTTGAATCGACAAACGCATCTCTCCCCCATGCCGCTGCACGTGCCATATCACGGAACAGCTGTTCACCAGTTAAATCCGCCATCCGCACAAAAAGACCAGCATGGCTGGCCAAGGCAATCGGACCACCTCCGTTTGCAGATCCGAGTGTTCCACCGTGTTCGAAGCTCAGCCCCACCTGGCTGATCTCCCAATCTTCCTTCCGTTTGCCCCGCACTTCCTTCACCTCCTGCGAGGGAATGGGGTGCGTATAGATGGAAGCCGTATAGATTTTTGCCGTCTCCACAGCCGCTTCAAGATACGAATCGTTGCGGGTTATCTCGAATAAATCAAGCAATGCTTGGGCACTCTGTGCGGTAGCGAAATCAGGCACAAAGCGAACGTCACCGCACACCCCTAGGAAATATCCCTTTTTTACTGCATTCGTAACAAACCAATCTGCACCTTTTACCGCTCCCTTCAAGTATTTTTCATCGCCAAGTAATCGATATGCTACAATCAGCCCATAAAATGTGGGGCGCAAATCCAGCTGATCCGTAAATACCGGCTGTTTGGTATGCCTGTCATAAGCTACCTCCCAACCGCCGTCCGCATGCTGCCATTGCAACAGCTTATCCGCGCCGATGCGCAGCCGATCTTTCAACGCTTGGTCGGTTGGATCGAATAGGAGGATGTTTCCGATATCCAACATCGTATAATACGTTAATGCAATGGGTTCAACGTAGTCGCCCCACTCTTCGGTAAAACGGCGGCTCTTCCACAGGTAATACTGTCCAACCGCAGCCCCCTTAAAAAAGCCATCTTCCGTTTGTTGTTGCGTGAGCTTGAAGTTCCTTGCCGGCTGCAACCGGGTTTCGTTTAACACCGAATCGCCTGTAATCCGGGCCAACATCCACATAGCGCCGTAATCGGCATTTTTCATGGCATCCCTATCGGAGCCAACGACACCCCCCAAATAAGACTGCGCCCCGATTTCCATCCCTTGGTATTCGTGTATGTTCCACAGGGATGTACGGTCATCTTTCAAGTAGTTCAACATCGAAAGAATACGGTTGGAAAGTGATTCCCGCGTGTTTTTCAGCTCAACGGCTTTACGGAAATCGTACACATCGTAAATGGCATGCTGGTATACCTGAAACCAATCGTTCTGTTGTATTGAAAACCGAAACCGAAAGATGCGCTCCTCACCTGCTTCCATAAAGGAATCCATCTCCCCCAATACCGGATGGTAGAGGGTAGGAGAAAGTTGCGCCTGCCGATTCATCAGCGATAGGCCGAGGCGCCATTCGCTGCGCGTGTCATGACTTCCGGCCCACGGATCCGTTGCGGTTGCTTCCGGATCTGCAATCACAGCCAGTGTTATGCCCTGCTTATTTTGGATGAGTGGAGAAAGCGTACTTGCGGTACGCTCGCGGACCACCACTGGGATATTCGGTATCCCTTGCCCATAGGCATATGCCCGAAGCAAGTCTGGCTGAATTTCATGCCCCTGGAAGTACCCCGGCAGCATTGCCCATTCCAGGTCATCGGGACTGGTTGCAAAAAGTGTAGGTGAAGCGAACGAAAAATAGCCCGATTGTTTGGCTTTAATCCGCATTTCCACCCATATATCGGAGGTATACAGGTGGTCCAGTGTCCATGTGATTTCGGCTGTGAATTGGTCGGCCTGATGAATAAATTCCACACCGTTCGGTCCCGATTTCGCATTCGTTGGATAAAACGAAGTAGCTTCTCCCGCCGTATTGAGAGCCACCGGCCGGAAATTATCCACCCACCTGGAAATAATGTATTTATAGGAGTCAAACACATGCCCCTGGGCACGCTCCATCAGCGACGTATCCGGCTGTGTATCGGGCGTGCTTTTCGAATAGAGGGCGAGGTAACTTCCTTGCGTATTCGGCACCGCTATTGCTTCGCTATTCCGATGAAGCGTAATTTCATCCAACACATAGCCATTCGGCGTCTCTTCCCATTTCAACCGCAAATCTCGGTTTTCCAACACGATGTCCGATTGTCCAAACGCGCAAGTCGAAACCACCTGCACAAAGATAATGAGTCCACTAATTTTCTTCATTTCCTAGTCATTAAAATCCAGTTTATACTCAGTACCCGGTGTAATTTCAAAGGTCAGGGGAACACTGAAATCAGACAAATACACTTCGTTGATTTCGTCTGTTTTTGTATTGCGGATGCGGTACCCACCTTTTTTCCAGTTTGCAAATTCTTTATGCACGACAGACTTCCTTTCGCCATCCGGAAAATGAAATGTATAGGAAAACGGCTCGTCGGAAGTGGGGTATACCGATGCCTCAAATCGGTTTTCACATTCACGTACCAATATCCCTTTTCCACCTATGAATACGGGTATTTTATCTAGCGGGAAATCGTAATTCTCCAGGGTTAGCGGTCCTTCGAACCATGCTTTTGTTTCATAATCCATCCATCGTCCTGCTGGAAGGTAAACATTCCGCTGCGTTGCCGTAGCATAATCATTTCCATAGAGCGGTGTTGCCAACAGCGATTCGCCCAGCATCCATGCGTATTGCCTATGCGCTTTACCAGCCAGTTGATAGGTGTTGGCATCGTCAGGGAATGCCACAGGCAATGGCGTCATGACGGAGGGGAAGCCCGTGTAATAACTTTCCAGCGCGGCGCTATATAGATAAGCAGCGTAAGCTACATGCCATTGCATTGCTTTTTTAACGGCTTTCTCATAAACCGGGTTCTGCAAATGCCAGGGGCCGTGTCCCATAGCCATCACCGGACTAACCGCATTGGTCATCGCGTTACGCACGAAATATATCTTCTGATCTTCGGTCAGCGGGTTTTCCAAATATTTACCTGCTACGATATCGAGGTAAACGGCTGCTGCGCCACTTGCTGCATAATTCAATCCGTTGATCAATGGCCGATCTTGGTCAAAGCCGTACTTCGTATCTTCCAACCTCAGGATGTCGCCAGCCACGGTGTACGCGCTGTTCCGAGCCATAATGAGGTAATCCCGCTTCATCAATGCTTCGTTAATGGGATTCAATTTGGCGTCGTTATCGAGTTTCTTCCCATCATACAACATCAGATCTTCCTTGAAACCGTCCACTCCCCATCGATTTGCCCCCTTTACATACCAATCAACCGCCGCCGGATTCCGGTCATTTAGCAGGAACACGTTACCTTGAGGAAAATTTACGCGATATGTCTCCGGTTTCCCGCTGCTATCGGTTACAAAATAACCGGCATCCATGCCTTCTTTCACAAATTCCCCATCATTGGTTTCCTCATAATAACCACCGTACTCCGTCGTGCCTTTAAAATTTATCCGCAATCCCAACAGCAGGCTGATATCCTTTTTTTTAAAGAAATCTTTGAAAGCGCCGGGATTAGGATATCGGGGATTGGGTAAGCCATCGTTTCTCCCAGCGTCGGCCACGTCATCCCAGATTCCGAAGCTCGTAGTCGCCCCTTCGGTTGGATTTCGCCGCTCGCCCTTCCAGAAGCCCGACCCTACAACGGCCCATTTGATGGGGTACCCCCGTCCAAGGTAGGTATCGATATCTTCTTCAACCGATGACTGATAGGTATTCCACCCCAAGGAACCAAATGCTTCGTAGCCCAGCTGGAAGAACCGGTATTTCGGTTTCAGACTAGGGTACCCCTCTATCTTCCTTACACGCATGTAGGTCCGATAAATTTGCTTCGGATTGCCCACGAAATAATATACGGTAGCCCGTGTATCTGCCGCCACTCCGAGCCGATTTTCTTCGCGGGACACCGCCACCCTTTTGGTCCGTTCACTGAATAGCACCTGTGCGAACTCATGCGCCGGAAAAACAGTAAATGTCGATATAAAACGATGTTCATTATCGCGGTTGCCGAAATCGTCATCCACAAAACCGGTGACATCGGTGTTATCACCAAATCCGCCGTGGTCGCCCAAACCGTAAGCCGGACTGAGTGCAGCTGTTCGGAAGTCGATTCGATACAGGTCGCCCACCGAAGACGGAGGGGATTCTGGCACCACGGAAATAGCAAAGTAATCGTCTTCCAATCGAATGGTTACCTGTGCTTCTTGACCCTGTCGATTCGTTAACTTCGCTGTAAGCGAATCACTATCGAGGTGCTGTATACGTACCGATCGTATTGCTTCTCCACTTGTGTCGCTAGCACGACAGAACTGCACATTTCCCAACGGATGAGCGGGGATTTTACTTTCTCCACGTTGCACTTCTAATTGGAAGGTATTTGTATCAATATGAACCGAATAGTTGGCACGGCTAAGTGCTATAACGTCTTTGTCCTGCTGTGCATTTGCTGCGTTTACCAGAAAACACACCATCATTGTTGATGCAATCAACCGGAGGTATCGCAGACTGGTATACACTATGTTATCCGTTCGTACTCCCATTCGCTATCAGTCTCTCACCATATCAAGAAGGTCGTCTAAATGTCTTTCGTATACTCCTCTGGGGTTGGTTTCATTTTTCTTCGCCACATAAGCCGCCATTCCTACCACTTCCCCCATCATTCCGCAGGTACGCATCACGCGAGTGCTGCCAAAGGCAACGTGCGTGGTGCTGATATTCCTTCCAGCCATAAACAAGTTTGGAATGTTTCGGCTATACAGGCAACGGTAGGGTATTGTATAAGGAGCGACCCGAATGTGCTTTGTACTCGCAAAAAACTCCTCCCCGGGAAAGTAAAGGCTGTTTTCTTTCTGAGGGAAATGCAAGTCTATCGTCCACGTCGCGGTCACCGTAGCATCGGGATACATTTTGCCATCCTGTATATCCATTTGAGTTAAAATGTGATCACCCATCAACCTCCTCGATTCCCGTTTCCCACCGATGTAAGCTACCCACGCCAATTCTCGCTTGCCATATTTTTCGGCTTTATTGTTCTTAAGGTAAGACCAGTTGCCGTACACTGCGCGGAGGTTATGATCCCTGATTTCTTCAGCCTGGGCAATCGTATTCAGATTGCCAAAACCGGTCTCCCACTGCCAATCCGACCGTTCCTCGTCAATATGGTATTCGTCTGAAAACGGCAGGGCCCATGGAGTTTGGGGGAAATCCGTCACCGAATCCACGGGTAGCGATGCCCAGAGATTCGAGGTACCTAACGTGAAGTCATCTGTTTTTTCTGCGGCCAATGATTCGCCCGTTTCAACCTTGCTTTCCCTTCCCATTCGGTAATTGGCTCCCGCCAGATATCCAACGGTACCATCACCTGTGCAATCGGAAAAGAATGAGCCTGTAAATCGTACTTCTTTATTTGTCCGGATATCTCGCCCAATGACGGCCGAAATGTTCTTGTCCTTCATTTCCACTTGATACACATGGGTATTAAGATATAGCGTTATATTTTTCTCATAATTAATGATATCCATTTTCCGTTGGTCGCCATATTGCAGTCCATCGGGATGGCCATTCCCCGGATCTCCATTATCCAACTCGCGCACCACTCGCCCTAGTTTGGGGTGGTGGTTCTTATCGATATCGCCTCTGAGGTGTACACGTACTTCCGAACTGTTGTTTCCTCCCAACACCGGGCGATCTTGTATAAGCGCCACTTTTAGTCCTAATCTCGCCGCAACAACCGCAGCACAGGTACCCGCGACCCCCCCTCCAACCACAACAAGATCGAAGTGGCCGGCCTCTTTCCTTGTGCCGTCAAGATCAAGTAAGGTTTTTCTCAAGTTAGACATTCCCACGGAATCCTGTGGCGGTTCGGCTTTCGATGTACTAAACAGCAATGCGTCGCAGCGGCCGTTGAACCCGGATAGGTCCTTCAACCGAATCTCTGCATCCACATTGGTAATATCCACTTCACCTCCGTAATACCACTTCCATCCGGCGACGCCACTTTCCCCGAAAACGCCTCCCAGCGGTTCGCCGTTTACGATGACCTCAAATCTACCCGGTCCTTTCGGAAACGGCGCCCAGTCTTTTGTACGCACCCATAGATGATATGTCCCCGTTTTCTCAAAGTGCGCGGTGGTGGTTGCATCTTCCACTGGTCGTCCCATGCCATGGGCCATCAGGTAAGACGACTGGATAACTGGGAACGATTGCTGGTCGATGACCCATCCCCCGGTATTGTCGAAGGATTCGGCTTCGACCAACAATTGGGTTTGGGCTAGGGTATGCAGCGACCATGCGGCAAACGAGAAAAGGATCAACAAATACTTAGCAGTAACTCTCCTAGGTAATTTCATACTTCTTTTTTATAAATCTTAGCGGGTATTCATCTTTATAAGCCGATGTGAACTCCTGCCTTCCAATACACGCGTACCGTGTTCTCATAAGCAGGCCAACGGTCGGGTAAGCCGATGAGATCCGTATAAGCTCTGCAACGGCTGCTATCGTATGTACGCGGTAGCAGCCGTTGCAGACCCGTTGCGATTTACGCAGGTAATCCCATCAATTCCAATCAGGGTTTTGCGTCAATTCCGGATTGGCATTGATTTCATCCTGCGGGATAGGAAAATACCTATTTTTCGGCTGGACATTCCGCTCCGGATACACATCGTTTACGGCGTTGGGAATAACTTCTAGAAATTTCCCAGTCCGAGTGAGGTCGTACCATCGGTCGCCCTCGGCAAAAAATTCCCATGCCCGCTCTTGGATTACGGCATCGATGAAATCCGTTTCGCTTAATCCGGCCGCTAAATCCTCAAGACCGGCTCTATCGCGTATGCTATTCACATATCCATAAGCCTTGGTGCTGGGCCCGTTCAAGTGAGCCTCCGCTTCAGCAGCGATTAAGTATATATCGGCCAGTCTGAAAATCGGGATATTGCGTGTCGAACTTGTGGTGGAAACCGGATCCTGGTATTTTTTTATCAACACACCTTCTTCCGTGATCGGAGTAATTTGTCGTTGCGGCACCCACTCCCCTGCCTTGTTCAGGTAGGTCGTATCGAGCAACATTCGCCTTTCGTCGCCTTCTTCAAAGGACATAAAAAAGTCCATATAAGCAAACATGGAACCATAGGTAGTACGTCCATATTCGACCCCGCCACTTCCCGACGGTCCAGTAAGACCTACCATCTGATGTCCGTTCCCCGGCGATATAGGATCCACCTCATAGGCCCACATCATTTCCCTACGGGCGTCCTCTTCGTTATCATGGCGAAAGAGATCCACCACATTATCCAATAATGCATAAGTTTGCGAATTCAATACGGATTCCGCCTTTTCTAATGCCACCGCCCAATCTTCGTTGTATAGTGCAGCCTTTGCGTACAACGCATTTACAGCCTCCCTTGAAGGCCTTCCGGGTTCTACTGCCGGAAAAGAAGGTAACCCCGAATCATATGCGATATCCAAATCGCTATAAATTTGCTGATATACCTCGTTTAATGGGCTCTTCGGCGTATAGGCTTCCTCTTCTTTTGTGCTTGGGGTTGTTCTCACCGGAATTTCGCCGAAATTCTTAGTAAGCATCCAATGGTAAAATGCCCGTAAGAAATGTGCTTCACCTATAATCTGCTTTTTGCGAGTCTCATCCATATCCGCTTCAGGTACCTTTGCGATGATCCAATTGGCTCGTTCGATACCTTCATAACACGCTGTCCATATCCGTTCCGGAGATTCCATAATTCTTCCTTGGCTGCGCTGCGTGGTATAGGTAGGTTCTACAGTGAAAAGCGTCAGCGTATTACGGCCCACCACGGCTCGTGGATAGGTTTGGTCGTCGCTGAAATCTGGAACCAACAGGGCTGCCGGACCGCTGTAAAGCGCACTCATCGCACCATATGCCGACACCAATGCCTTTTCGGCATCGGAAGCCGTTTTATAATAAGATTCCGAAAAAATGGATGAGTAAACCGTTTCATCCAGTTTGCAAGCCATCATTCCTGAAGTCATAAACAGGAAAATTACTGCTTTGTATAATATGTTACGCATTTTCATTACTTTCTATTTTTGTAACTTGAGGATTAGAAACTAACTTGTATACCTCCCAGTATTGACTTCGCCTGTGGATAGACGAGGTTGTCAATTCCAATCTGAGTGTTCGACCCGGCATAGGTATTCACTTCTGGATCGAACCCGGTATATTTCGTAAACGTGAAGAGGTTATTAGCACTCACGTACACCCGGATGCGATTAAGCTTTCCCAAGGAATTGAACGTGTAGCCCAGGTTAATATTCCTTACTCGGAGGTACGATCCATCTTCCATGGCATAGTTTGTTATCGGCAACCGGCCAGCCACAAATGGACTAACATACTGTTCACTGGGATTTTCCGGCGTCCACCGATTAACGACTCCTTTTAGCTGGTTTCGTTGTCCAAGCGGATTTTCAAACGACAACCTGCTGATGTTATAAATATCGTTGCCATAGCTGCCCGACAGGAAAATGCTTAAATCAACATTTTTATAATTCAGGTTAGTCGAAAAGCCGAAGATAAATTGAGGATTTGGGTTCCCTGTGATGATCTGATCATCCGCATCGATGGCGTCATCCCCATTGATGTCTCTAACCTTATGCCCGCCTAAACGCCCGTCATAGCCCGGAATGATCGTTTCGCCGGTTTGGTTGATGCCATCAAACACGTAGGTTTTGAAAAGCCCTAATGGCTCACCTACCTTCAATATGGTATAATTCGTAATAAAGCGCTCGTCAGTAGTGCCCCCATCCAAATCAATCACTTTATTTCTATTGGCTGTTACGTTTGCGGTAACGGTCCACTGTAAATCTGAATCCAGGATAACAGCATTCGTTGCCACTTCAAAGCCTTTGTTTTCGAGCGAAGCATAATTTCCGGTAATGGTGCTATATCCCGAAGAAAAGGGCAGTGATTTGACGTAGAGCAGGTCGTCGGTACGCTTATGATAATAATCAGCCACGATAGACCACCTATTATTGAACAAGCTGACATCAAGCCCCACGTTCGTCTGCGTCGATTTCTCCCACCGCAAATTCGGGTTAGCGATGCCTGTAGGTGCAATACCGGTATCCCAGCTATGGTTAAAATTATAGCCACCACTTGCGGCGACCATGGCCAGCGACTGGTAGGGCGAAAGACCTGCGGCGTTGCCTGTCGTACCGTAGCTTGCCCGCAGCTTCAGGTCGCTCAACTGACGTATTCCCTGGAAAAACGGCTCCTCGATTAGCCGGTACGCTGCGGAAACCGCAGGGAAGAATCCATATTTCTTATTGGCCCCAAATTTAGTCAGTCCATCGATACGTCCGGTAATGTCGAGGAAGAACTTATCCCGGTATCCGTAATTGATACGGGCCATGTAGGAATCCAATCGCTGCGAGGTCCGGTCGCTCGATACTTGACTATTCAGGGCTAACTGCAAGGCTTCATTCGTCGTAGCATCGTTTGGAAAACCAGTCGCCGACAAAAAATTACGTTTGTATGCTTCGGATTGGGTAGCAAATAGTCCGGTCAATTTCAGTGAATGATTTTCAGCGAGTCGAGTTGAATACGTAATCAAACTTTCGTGCAAGAGATTCAGAAAATCACGGTTGTCTTTCGATCCGGATCCCGAATTTTCGCCGATGTCCTGCTGGGCAATGATGGATAAAGGCGAATAACTATCATACAATCGGTCGTCTATATCGACATTAAAAGATGCCCGATACACCAACCCCGGCATGACTTCAAATTCTCCATACACATTTGCCAGTGTTCGCTTAATCGCCCGTTGTTGTAGAATTTCTGTGAAATTCAGTGGGTTGATCACCTCGCGGTACCTTCCACCGTGTTGCTCTGCAAATGGATAAACGCCTCCACCTTCACGGTACGGCTCCAAGGTCGGCGGTGCACCGATGGCGGCACCCAATACACTTCCGGTTACCACTGCCGCGTTGCCTAGGTTATCGGAGCCGGCGTTAATTCCTTGATTGATTGAATAGCTTCCTAAAATACTACTCCCCAATTTGATTCGATCGTTGATTCGGTGGTCAACATTCAATCGGTACGAATACCGTTCGAATCCCGAATTCACAATAATGCCATCTTGGTCGAAATAATTCAGTGATAGCGCCAATTGTGTTTTTTCATTCCCGCCATTCACCGTAAGCTGGTGGTTTTGGATCGATGCTTCCCGGAAAATAATGTCCTGCCAATTAATCCCTTCACCCAAGGAGGCGGGGTTTTCATAGACAGTTGTTTTATACACCTCGTTTTCCAATTGCGCAAATTCGGCGGCATTCAACACATCGAGGGTTTTTGACACGTTCTGTACACCGACGTAGCTCTCAAAGTCAACCCGTGTTGCCCCCGACTTCCCTCGTTTTGTGGTAATCAGCACTACGCCATTTGCTGCCCGTGCACCGTAGATAGCGGCAGCTGACGCGTCTTTGAGCACTTCCACGGATTCGATATCATTTGGGTTAATGGTTGACAACGGACTTACGTCATTTATTCCACCACTATTTGATATTTGAATCCCATCAACTACATATAGCGGTTCAGAACTTCCGTTAATCGAATTGGTACCGCGAATACGAACACTAATATTTCCGCCAGGCGCGCCTGAATTCTGGTTGATTTGTACACCAGCCACCCGAGCTTGCAATCCCTGCGCCACGTTTGTTACCGGCATTTGGGTCAATTCCGCAGCCTTTACCGATGCAATGGAACCCGTTGTTTCGATTTTCCGCTGTGTACCGTACCCCACCACGACCACCTCGTCCAAGCCCGTCGTCTCGGCTTCAAGGCTAACATTGATTAGGTTACGATCACCAATGACCTCTTCCAGCGTAGCATAGCCCAACAGTGAAAAAGAGATCCGTTTAGCGCCGGATAGCACCGTAAGCTGATACCGACCGTTTGCATCAGTTTGGGTCTGTTGATCGGTTTGGGGAACAACTATTGTCACGTTGGGCAGCGGGGTGCCATCCCCACCGTCGGTGACTGTTCCTGTGATTGTTTGCTGTGCACTCGCAATCGTTGCCCATGCGCAAAAACAGCCTAATAAAAAATAAAATTTATGCATAATGATTAAAATTGGTTAACACTCTTTTATTAACAATCTGGTCTGGTATGGTCTGGTACCAAATCCTACTGCAAGTATAAGAGATTTCAGGAACATCATCCAAATTTTATTTCAACAAAATCCAACTTATAATTGATAATCAACCACATAGGCCCAAAATAGGAAATAACTTCTTCTGGTTTGGTTTGGTAGTGGCATTTAGTTATTTTTGCCCCGCATAAATTAAAATGGGGATCGAATCTACTGAACATAACCCGCGCTCCGGCAGTCGCATGAAATACCTGCAACTGGTAGACTATATAAACCATTTGGTTGAATCTGACCAACTCCACATCGGCGATCGGATCCCGTCACTAAAGCAACTCGAAAAAAAGTTGGGTATGAGCAAGGAGACCTTACTGAAGGGACTCACCCATCTACTTGAAAAAGGCATCATCGAATCGGTGTATCGCAAAGGATACTACGTAAAGAAGAAGTCGGTAGACCATACCTACAGGGTGTTTCTCTTACTTGACAAAATGAATGTCATGCGCGACCGGTTCTACCATACGCTATTCGAGGAACTCAAGAATGTAGCTGACATGGATATATATTTCCATCACCACAATTTCAAGGTGTTTGAAAACCTGATCCGCGAAAACTTGGGTAACTATACGCACTTCGTCGTTGCTACTTTCCTTAAAGAAAATCCTTCCGAGGTGCTCAACCTCATACCCGCACAGAAACGCATCATTATCGATTACAATCAGCCTGACTTAGACGGCGAGTATTCTTGTATTTTCCAAGATTTCGAGCACGATATCTATGACGGCCTCACCCAATTAAAAGATCAACTTTCCAAGTATAAAAAGCTGATCCTTATCGCCCCCCATGAAGCTACCCATGCCCGCCACGTGATGGATGGATTTCTACGTTTTTGCGTGGAGCATGCGTATCGGTATGCCATCGAACACGAAGTAGAAGCCAGCAGCTTCCAAAAGGGAAATGGGTACATTACCTTTAGCCGTTATGACACCGATGATGTAGCGTTGATCAAATTAGCCCGCAGCAAAAACTACAAACTTGGGTCGGACGTTGGACTGATATCTTATAACGACACGGCTGTTAAAGAAATCCTCGAAGATGGTATTACGGTCATTTCGACCGATTTCGAAGCGATGGGTAAGGCGGTGAGCCAAGCGATTATGAATAAAGAAATCGTTACCTTCCGCAATCCAACACGCGTTGTCTTGCGAAATTCGCTGTGACTTAATATTTATAGCCGTCCGGTTCAACGTTTGGCGCCAAATTGCACGGGTTCGCACTAATCCGTGCCGAACTTCCCACTTACTTTCTACTATTTCCCGTCTTCCCGCACATGCTATCCGTAGCTCATCCGTAGCTCATCCGTGCCGAATACGGAAAATCCCTGGATATACGCCGTATAAAGCACGCATTCCGTCCGCAGGAAGACAGAAAACCATCAAAAAAAAGACTGGAGAAAGTCGCTATTTGGTGCAGATGATAATATTCGCCTATCTTTGCCGGGAATCACTGACGGCAACCCATGAAGCTACCCGCCCTACCCGGTTTTGACGCCCATGCGTTTGACAAGTACCTGAAAAATACCGGGTGGCTGTTAATGGCTCGTGTAGGATCGCTACTGATCAAGATGCTCGTCACAGCTGTTGTCCTTCCCAACTACCTCGGCGATGCGCAAACAGGGATACTCAATTACCCGCTGGTATTGGCTTCGTTCTTTGTTGCTGCAAGCAGCCTAGGCACCGACAGCCTGGTGACCCGCGAGCTGCTCGTGCATCCACAGCAGCACCGCACCATTTTGGGTTCGGCATTCCGATTGCGCCTATTCTCGGGCTTAACGGCTATCCCGTTGATCTATTTTGCCTACCTGTGCATCGGCCACTACGCTCCGGAACCTCCGGCAGCACCGTTAAGCTATGTTGCCATCGTGTCTTTCGTGTGCGTAGCTCAATCCGTCAATATCATTGATTGTTATTTCCAGTCTATTGCCAAAGGCAAGTTTATCATGTATGTGCAGGTTGGCGCCAACCTGCTGTCGGCGCTGCTAAAGCTTGTCCTCATTGTATCCGGCGCATCGTTGACAGCCTTTGTTTGGATGCTACTCGCAGACGCCGCGCTGCTATCGCTGGGCTATGTGTATGTATACCGCGCGCAGCACCACAATCCGTTCCACTGGAAATTTGACCGCGCAGTCGCCCTCAATTTGCTCAAACATTCCTGGCCGCTGGCGTTGTCTTCTGTGTTTGTAACCCTCTACATGAAAATAGACCAGCTCATGCTGGATGCCTTTTGGGGAAAATCGGCATTGGGTGTCTACGCCACGGTAGTGACACTGAGTGAAGGCTGGTATTTTTTCCCAATGGCCTTGGTAGCGGCCTTGTTTCCTGCGCTTATGCACGCCCGGCGTGACGATCCGGCGCGGTATCAGAAACGGCTACAGCAACTTTATGAACTCATGGTCATCATCAGTATTGGCATCGCATTGATCACCACATTTGCGGCCCCTTACATCTACCAATGGCTTTACAGACCCGAGTTTCATATCGGTGCCCCCACGCTGGCCATCCACATCTGGGCCGGAGTATTCGTTTTTCTCGGCACGGCAAGTGGCCAGTACCTCATCGCTGAGAACCTCACGCGGATATCGTTCCTGCGTACAGCCATCGGGGCTTTAACCAACGTGCTGCTCAACCTGTGGTTGTTACCTCGTTACGGCATGAACGGTGCGGCAGTCGCTACACTACTTGCCTATTTTATTTCCACTTTTTCGGTGCTGCTTATTCCCAAAACGCGCCAGCATGGCTTTTCCATGCTGAAAGCACTCGTATTATGGAATACATTAAGTACTTTAGCACACAAATCTGAAAAAAAATGAAGTTCATCTATCCGATAAGCAGTTTGTTCAGCTTGCGCAAGATCCGGTCGCTCCTTTCATTCGGTGTGAAAGGTTATTTGGCGGAGATCGGCTGGATGGAGGCTTATCGGGCACGCGTACCCCTTGACAACAACAAACAGCCACTACCTTGGTTTACATACTCATTTATCGATTTTATGGAACCACGGCTTTCCGACACGCTGCACGTATTTGAATATGGTTCCGGTTACTCTACCCGCTATTTTTCAAAGCGGGTTGCCTCTGTTACTTCTGCCGAGCATGACCGCGAATGGTTGGCAGCGGGAATGAAAGACAAAGCCGAAAACGTCACATTGGTCCATTACGAAGGCACGGTAGACGGCGATTACTGCCGTGCAGCAATGCTGCAAAACAAAAAATTCGATATCATACTGATTGACGGATTTGACCGTAATAACTGCTGCAAGCATGCCGCCGATGCGCTGAGCGAACAGGGTGTGATCATTTTCGACGACAGCCAATTGGAGAAATTTCAGGAAGGTGTCGCTTATCTTAAACAAGCTGGCTTCAAGATGCTGCCTTTTAGTGGTATCTCTCCGGGTTTATTTTACCGGAAAGAAACCAGCGTCTTCTATCGACCAACCAATTGCTTCGCGATATGACCCAGGCACCGGTATTGCTGCTTACGTTCAACCGCTTGGACACCACCAAACGGGTATTCGAGCAAGTGGCCCGATACCGTCCTCCCAAACTTTACCTCGCTTCGGACGGCCCACGGAAACACACGCAGGGCGAACAAGACAAGGTTGACCATATACGGCAATTTCTAACGGAGAGTGTGGACTGGGAATGTGAAGTAAAAACGTTGTTCAGGCCGGCGAATCTCGGTTGTAAAATTGCGGTAAGCGACGCCATATCATGGTTCTTTGCCCATGAGGAGTGTGGCATTATCCTCGAAGACGACTGTCTGCCTGATCTGTCGTTTTTCCACTTTTGTGCAGCCATGCTGGACATGTATCGCGAGGACACCCGCGTCATGCAGATTTCCGGCACTAATTTTATCGGCCACTATACCTCCGATCCGGAGTATCGTTATTTTTTTTCCAAGTACGGGGGAATATGGGGGTGGGCGAGCTGGCGCAGGGCTTGGAAACATTTTGATCTGTCGCCGGAGAAATACCACCAGGCTAAAACTTCCGAAATACTTAGGGGTTTTTTAGGAAATGCTTATGCTTGGCGGATGTCTCTGTACGAACAGGTATTTGAAAAAAATCTTGACACTTGGGATTATCAATGGAGTTTTGCACGTGCCATCAATTCAGGACTCAGTATTGTTCCAGCGGTAAATCTGGTCAAGAACATCGGGTTTGGAACGGATGCGTCTCACACACATCGGACGGCATCCGACCTCGCCGATATGCGAACAAGCGAACTCGATATACAGCAATTCCAACTCAACCCATTTGTCGTACCGGATCCCCATTATGACGAACGACTCATCCGCAAGCTCTCCGATGGCCTCTATCGCATTAAGCCTTTTATCCGACGGGCAAAAAATCTGCTGCCTTAGGCGGTTAGTTAGGTTCTTCGTAGTAATAACTAATTGAAATACCGTATCTTGCGGCAAGATAAAAAACATGGATACCCTAATTTGCGACAAACCGGGAGCTTTACGGATCATTCAAACGAACGAACCTGAATTAGGCAAGGAAGAGGCCCTATTAAAATTCGTCAGGTAGGCATCTACGCTCATGAGTAGCCGCAACGCCACCCAGGAAGATTTTGAACACGTCATCCAAACACTGCAGCAAGGCACTATTCAGCCCGCCCTGTTCATTACGCATCGCACCCCCTGCCAACAACTACCGGATGTCTTCAGCTCATTGCTGGATCCGACAAGCAATGTGATTAAAGCAGTGGTCGACTTTTCGTAACATAAGCATTGAGGCAGGACAGTGCAGTGCAGTTAATTCACAAATGTGTAGTACCTTTGTCCTATCATAATTTAGGTTTATAATTGGTTAGTAAAGGTTTCCATTCTCCCCGTTTGGAAACCTTTCGTTTTTACAAATCACTCATTTAACTACCTCCCAATGTGCTATGTCTCCCTCTTCCAACGAAAACATCGGGTGGGGATCAAGAGATGCTAAGCTCACCAATGACCGGTAATGCTCCGGATCCCGCTGTTTTAGTTTATTCAAAAGATGCTCAGTTTCGTAACGCATTTGCCCAGTCGTCACCGACATAGCTGGAGCATGAAAATCCCAATCTACTTTATTTCGGTCAAAGCAATATCCTCTCAGCACCGCCTCGTCATAAACGACGGCCAGATATCGGTTTATACTGGCTATGGGTTCAGACGAGCGCCTAAATCGCCACAATTGTGGATGCAAGGTGTATCCCTTCGTTTTTCCCTCAAGCACGTGTTTTGCCAACAAGGCCTCCCGCCAAAGCGCTACCAATCCTTTCGCATCAAGATATTTAGGATGAAGTGACCAAATACGCATAAGCTCAGTACAACTAAATACCCCGGATTTTCAACCGCGGACATACGACAAACGCCTGCTAAAGCGGTTGACCAGCAATAAACCGGCGACGAATCCACCGATGTGCGCAGCATACGCTACGCCTCCCGCTTGTTCGCCACCTAGTGCACCGATCCCATTGCTCACCTGAAAAAGAAACCATAAACCGATTGCGACGATAGCTGGGATCGAAACAACGAAAAAAAACAGCAAAAATGTAATCCGTTTATGTGGAAATAACACCAAATAACCCGCCAATACTGCCGAGATAGCTCCCGATGCCCCCAAACACGGTGTTAAAGGGTCCTGACCGAAAAACCACACACTAAACACGTGGCTTAACCCACTCAAGATACCACATAGCAAATAGAAAACGAGATACCTGAAATGCCCCAAGCGGTCTTCCACATTATCTCCGCATATCCATAGATAGAGCATATTCCCTGCCAGGTGTCCGACTCCGCCATGCATAAACATAGCTGAGATGAGTGTCAGAAAAACAGGGATCCCGGTCGGCTGCAATCCGGGCATTTCGAAAGACTCACCCGAAATCGGGTCGACGATCAGTTGACTGTCGGTAATAATATCTCTGCCGGTCAGTATCTCCGCAGGAATGGTAGCGTACGAAAAGGTAAAGTGAATATTATAACCAAAGCCCTGGAGAAACACAAACACCAAGATATTTAATCCGATAAATAAATAATTGACGAACGGAAATGATTTCCGGTCATGGTTCTCGTCTCCGATCGGCAACAACATACTACTTGCTTTATCCTAAAGACGAAGATAAGTGATTCGATCGGGATTGTTGGGTAATCGTGAATTCTTTTAACTAGCTTCGCGTAAAATTTGCACCGAGGTTGAAAACGCAATTCCAACAGTTTACCTATATCCTTGCAGGAACGATCTTCGCTATTTTTTGGGCCTCTGCTTCGGCAGCTACAAAAATCGGCCTCCAATCATCCCAGCCGTTTGTTATGGCCGTGGCGCGGTTTGCCTTGGCATCCGCGCTGATGCTGGGAATAACCCACGGCATCTTGCGACAACAGTTACCTTCTGGCAGAAAGATTTGGAGACAGCTCTTTATCTACGGATTACTCAATATAAGCTTATACCTTGGTTTATACGTGCTGGCGATGCAAGAAGTATCAGCCGGTTTGGGGACATTGTTCGTGGCAACCAATCCCGTACTTATTCTATTAATCAATGCCATCTGGTTTAAGCAGCCCATCCGCTTACACACCATACTCAGTTTCGTCCTATGCATTGCAGGCATGCTGCTGGCTGCCTATCCGCTCTACCAAGAGAGTCATGCCAGTTTGTTCGGTTTAGGCACTCTCTTTCTGAGCATGCTTTCCTATTCCGCAGGGGCGATCTATTTTGCCCGGCAGAATTGGGGCAATCTCCATATTCTAACGATCAACGGTTGGCAGACGCTCATTGGAGGGATTTGCCTGTTACCTTTTATGGTGCTATTTTTCGACCGATCGGCAAATGTATTTGATTCCGCTTGGTGGGGCGCTGTTACCTGGCTGGCCATCCCCGTATCCATCATTGCCATGCTATTATGGCTGTACCTACTGCGCGACAACCCCGTTAAAGCATCGGCCTGGCTCTTTCTTTGTCCCATCGCAGGTTTCGCTATTGCGGCGGTATGGATGAAAGAGCCCCTCTCGTGGCATACCTTTGTTGGCGTATTGCTTGTTTTAGCAGGTCTTTACCTGGTACAGCGCATGAAAATGGCCAAAAAATAATATTCAATTTGTATAAGGTACCGTTTCCGTATCGTCCAATGGAGGATAATTATATTTCTTCACATACTGTAATCCCGGCAAAAATTCGTCGCCATCTGCCGCAAGGCGATCCCGCAGCTGACGGTCAAATGCTTCCATCAGCTCCCGATAGCTGCGATCGCCTACCAAATTATTCCTTTGATAGGGGTCCCGTTCGTTATCAAAGAACAGCCAGGGCCCATTGAGGTCCCGTACATAGGTAAACCTTTTGGATCGCAGACCACGGAATTCTTTTCCCCCGGTTTTCCGCGTCCATTGTCCATAGGGTTGCACACAGGTGATCACCTTCATGGTGTCGGGTGCATCTCCTTGACCTAAGATATACGGAGAGTAGTCGATGCCGTCCACGTCTGCCGGAATGTCAATATCGCAGAGACTCAACAAGGTAGGCATGAGATCTTCAATTCCGATCGGAGCATCTTTTGTTTGTGCCGAGACACCGTATGAGTCGGGCAGCTTAAACATCATAGGTACGCGTATGGATTCATCGTAGGGTTGTTGCTTTTTAGTAGCTCCTTGGGATCCTAGCATATCTCCGTGATCGGAAAGGAAAAGCACAATCGTATTCTGATCTAATCCGGTTTCTTGGAGGAATTTAAGTAAATCACCCAATTGATCGTCCAAAGCTGTACAGTGGGCATAGTAACCTGCTAAATCTTTCCGGGCTGCCGCTTGACTGTTCGTTGGCACATTAGGACGCAGCTGAACGTTTTCGGCTTGGTACAACTCGCGGTAAGATTCCGGAGCGGTATGATAGGGCGCATGGGGTGGCCCCCATGATAAAAACATAAAAAAGGGCTGTTGATTTCCCAAACGGCTACGCATATAGGCTTTCGCATCTTCGGATTGTGCAAAAGCATCATATCCTTCCCAACGTAACGTATCAGGTGTGTCGGCGTAGTAACGAGAGTGATTGTAATTATGGGTACATTCCAGCACCTTCCAATATTCAAAACCCTGCCGACGACCGCCCGGGGGGATAAATGTACTTCTTCCCCGCCCATCGATGTGCCATTTGCCGATACAGGCGGTTGCATATCCTGCGTCGCCGAAAGCTTCGGCCAACGAGCGTGCATCGGGATCAAGCTGCACATCATTCATGAACACACCGTTGCGTAACGGGCGTTGTCCCGTCAGAAAAGACGCCCGTGCCGGTGTGCATACGGGAATTCCCGATACTGCATTTATGAAGTCGATTCCCTTCCGGCTCAATGCATCGAGGTGGGGGGTCCGAACATTCGAATCACCGTGGCTACCGATGGCCTGTGTCCGCCACTGGTCGGCCATGATAACCAACACGTTGGGTTGTTCGGGCAGGGTAATTTCGTTTGATTGGCTGGCAGCAATACCCGGTAAGCCTACCGTCAGCAATGCAACACCTAATCTGATTAAATACTTATTTTTTCTTTTGATATACATTTTCAAAAATTTGAATGGTTATCTAATTCGGTAACTTATCGGGCGGCCTGCTTCAAAAAATCAAAACGCGCCCGTATTTTTTTCAACTGCCGTGCATAGGTTTCATCCTTGGCCACATTGTTCAATTCATAAGGATCTTTTTTAAGATCAAACAGTTCTTCATACCCATGCTCCGTATAAATCATGTACTTATACCGGCCACCGACAACGCCCTCTACTTTCGGTATACGCGGGCTTCCCGCGAAGGTGTGCTCATAAAAGAACGCTGACCGGGTAGAACGCTTGTCCAAAGCTGTCTGCCGAAGGTTTACACCCTGCATACTTGGTGGAATGGATACCTGAGCATAGGCAAGCACGGTTGGCGCAATATCTATGTTCAAAGCGATGTCCGGGATGTCGCCCTGACGGCTTGTCGGCTTTTGAGGATCGTAAATAATAAGTGGTACCCGTACCGACTCCTCGTAGCCAAACCATTTCCCCTCCAGACCATGGTTACCTAAACAGAACCCATTGTCGCCCATATAAATGATCACAGTGCGATCGTCAATGCCTAACTCCGAAAGCTTTTCTCGCAATTTGCCTACCACCTCATCCACCCCCGTAATCAACCGATAATAGTTCTTTACGTTCGTTTGGTATAATTCAGGCGTGCCAAACAAGCCTTCCCATCGCTTACGGGCGATACTTTTACTGTCATGGAAAAAAGGCGGAGTCCGTTCCCACGCTTCCTCGCCACCATTTGGCTGGGGAGGAATGACTATCCCTTCATATAGATTTTCGAAGCGCTCCTGAACCTGATAAACCGGCGGATCACCATCAAGTTCGTGTGGTGCTTTGAAACTGACCGACAAGCAAAAAGGCGCTTCCTTCGTTCCATATTCGTCTAAAAAACGCATGATATCATGGCTCACACTATCGGTTTGATGGACCTTTCTCCCCGCGCCATCTTCTAGCCAATACGGTGGCTGACCACGATCCCAACACGACCAAAAGTCAAAACGATCGCTTGGCGGCTGGTTTCCCACGCCGTACTTACCAATAAATCCAATGTGATAACCCGCTTTCTGCAACAACATCGGATAGGTGTCTGCAAGTGCCGTTTCTGTAAAATTAGTACCAAAATCACTGATTTGGTGTCTCGACATGTATTGGCCGCTAAGCACACTGGCCCGGCTTACCGCACATATTGAAGTGGTCACATAGGCGTTGCGGAAAAGGTAGCCGTTCCTGGCCATCTCATCTAAATGGGGCGTCTGGATAATCGGATTTCCCATCACCCCCAACGCATCCGCCCGTTGGTCATCCGTCAGCAGGAAAATAATGTTGGGCCGGGCCTGATTTCCCGCCTTAGGCAGTTGCGCACAAACCGTTCCCACATGGCTAACCAACGTGAGAAAGGCGACGCCGATAATGGTTTTAATACCCTTCATTCTGTTCAATTTTATTCAATACAATCTGTTCGACAGGAATGGGTGCCAGCAACTTATAGGGTTGCATATCAAAAGCTTGGTCATTCAGCCAGGGCCGAAGCGCCTTCTCGCGTACACCATGGCCAGCTAATACTTCCAGCGCTTTGCCGGTACGTTTCAAATCATACCACCGTTGGTTTTCAAAACAAAACTCGACCTGCCGTTCTTTGGCGATCAATGCTTGTAACCGGGTTTGGTCGTAGCCATCGAGTGGCTGACGGAGTCCAGCACGTTCACGAACCTGGAAAACGTATGGAATGGCTTCCGAAGTGCGCCCCAATTCGTTCAATGCTTCTGCATACATGAGCAGCACATCGGAATACCGCAACACGGGCAGGTTATCACTGCACCGATCATCCGGTGCAGAAACCGGGGGTTTATATTTACTGCAATAGGGAATATCCCGTATTTCGCCATCCGAATCTTTCCCTTTCCAATAGGCAATGGATACTTCTTTTCGCAGGTCTCCTTCCTCAAACGCATCAATCAGATCCCGGGTAGGTTGATTCCATCCGCTACCCGATCCATTGATATTGATATTCGGCCGCTGGGTCACCGCTCCGCCGGAAGACCATGGCGCGAACAGGAAAATAAACCGATTTGCCAGTTCGACACTAGCGTCGGCATATTGCACGGCAAAAATCGTCTCCCTATAGTCTTTCGCGGCCGGATTAAAAAGCGCAGCATAATTATCAAGCAGTCCGTGCTTGGGAGATGACAGTACTGGCTCCAATGTATTCAACGCCTCTTCGTACCGATGAAGGGTAAGATACACCTTCCCTAATAACGACAGTGCTGCAGCATGGCTGGCCCTGCCGTTTTCCACTACCTCTTCAGCCATCGCCAGGTTGTCTACCGCCGTTGTTAGATCAGCAATAATCTGTTCGTATATAATACCTTCGGAAGACCGTTTGATTTGGATTGCATCCTGTGAGTTAACAGGTGCGAGCACCAAGGGTACCCCACCAAATTGCCGGACAAGGTTGAAATAATAAAGTGCCCGCAAAAAATGAGCTTCACCAGCTGTGCGCTCTTTGATGCCTTCATTCCAGGTCACCGTTGATTTGTCCAGTTCTTCAATCAACTTGTTACACCGCCTGATTCCCTGATAAGACTGATTCCAGAAATTGCCATAATTGTCGTTACTCGAAGATGCCAAAAACTGATCAATCACACGGCGGGGCCAGGTTCCACCGTCATCCCGCTTATCCTGATAGCTGGCATTGTCAGATGGGATTTCGGCAATTACCCAATGATCTACTTTCTCATAATTACGCATGGGCACATAGCACCCGTTAGCCAGTAAAATGTACTCCTCTTCCGACGAATAAAAATTGTCTTCATTAAGCGTAGTTTCAGGATACAGTTCCAAAAAATCGTGGGAGCAAGCCGCAAAAACTGGTAAAACCAAAAGTAAATATCGATAAAATATTTTCATAACCTAGCTATTAAAAAGTCAAATTAATACCAAACGAGGCGGTCCTTGCCAAGGGATACGAAGAAATGTCAAACCCCGGTGCCAACGTGTTGCTCAATGAAACAGACTGTCCTTCCGGATTGGCACCGCTATAGTTGGTAAACGTCGCAAGATTCTGCACCGTAACATATACGCGGCAAGATTTAATGAATGACGACCGACTAACCAGCGCTTCGGGCAGGCCGTATCCTAGTGTCAAATTGGTGATACGAAGATAGGAAGCATCTTCAACCCACAGATCTGAAACGCGATGTCCTCGGCTCGGCGCCGAGAAAGGTACCGCATAATGGCGCCCATCTCCCGGGTCGTCTGCGCTTCGATAGCGCGCTACCCACTCTTTCCCTACATTGAACTGCCCCTGCAAATTGTCAATCGTTTGTCGAAGTCCATTCATGACGCTCCCCCCGTATTGTCCGTTTATCACGGCAGACAGGTCAAACTGCCGGTACGTTAGCCGATTTGAAAAGCCAAAAATGAAATCCGGCTGTGGGTTGCCGATGATCGCGTAATCCAACAAGTCATTAACCAAGCCATCGCCATCCAAATCCTTATACCTGACGCCTCCTTCATAGACTTCAACCGAAGGATCCCGCACTACGTTGGGATTTGCAGCATCTTCCGCCGAGTACAACCCATCAAAAACATATCCGAAAAATTGACCTATCGGCCTTCCGACCTGTGTAATGTGGGTATAATTGTTGTCCGAATTACCCGAGTAAATGGGGTCTCCGTTGTCGTTCAGCGAGATCACTTTATTGCGGTTGAGTGCAAAATTCAACGTGGTCTCCCAGCGTAACTTACCTTCAACGGGCACCGCATTGAGCGCCACTTCCACCCCGGTATTCCGCACATTTCCTTTATTTACGATCTGGTTGTTGAAACCGGTAATTGCTGGAATCACATCATTCAGTAACATATTAACCGACTTCCGGTAGTAATAGTCCACCACCACCGAGAGTCGGTTGCCAAAAGTAGTCAAATCCACTCCACCGTCTATTTGGCTCGATTCTTCCCATGTCAAAAACGGATTGCTGATACCTACGCTTGATGCGGTTACCTGCCGATCTCCAAATACGTAAGACCCGGCATTGATAGCAGGCAAATGTGCATAATTTCCAATGTTATTATTACCGCTGCGGCCATAGGATATCCGCAGCTTCAACTCATCAATCCAATGGCTATCGTTAAGGAAATCTTCTTCAGATAAGCGCCAAGCACCTGCTACCGACGGAAAAAATGCAAATCGATTTTCCGAGCCGAAGCGGGACGAACCGTCGGAGCGGAACGTAGCAGTCAGCAAGTAACGATCTTTCAGCGTATAATTCAATCGTCCCAGATAGGAAATCATTGTCCATTCGTTGATATTCTGTCCCCACGCTTTTATCCCTTGTGCCGCATTGATTGTCTCAATCAGATCGTTCGCATACGGATTGCCCTGCAGATCGATGTTATCGCCTTTGCTCTTCTGTGTCGTGTAACCCATTAGTATATTAAGCCGGTGCGCATCTCCAAATGTCCGGTCGTAATTAGCTGTATTTTCTATCAACCAATCGAACGCGTCGCCGCGCGTTGTATTCGAGACTCCCGTACCGGGCTTTGGCGCACTATTCTGACCGCCAACCGTAGAAGGCTGATATAAGAAATATTTATTGGCCGAATAATTCGTACTGATGGCAGACCTCAATTTCAGCCCATCTATTACGTTCCACTCCAGAAATGCCGACCCCAGGTTCTGGAAATTATTGCGATTGCGCACGGTTTCCCGAAGCATAAAAAGGGGATTGACAAAACTCCACGACGAGTAATACTTGTTTTGAGGCGATACGATATACGGAATCAACTGACCCTGATCGTCATAGGGTGACAGGATCGGATTTCCCCAGCTGGCAAAGCCAATTACATCTCCCCGGCCGGAATTTGTATTGGTTTGCTGGTGGTGGATATAGGTCGGTTGCAGTGTTACACCCAACTTGACTTTACTACCAATATTCGACTCCATGGATAAATTTCCGGTAAACCGCTCCAATCCCGTATACCGTACCACCCCTTCTTGGTTATAATAACCCAAACTGAAATTGAGCCTCGACTCTTTACTTCCCTTGTTTACACTAACGGAATAATCCTGTACCCGCGCGGTCTGCAAAATCAAGTCATACCAATCGGTCCCTTCCCCCGATATATTCTGTGGCAGATACACTGCCGGATAATCACTATCGGTGGCCTCCCGTTTTTCACTTTTCCAAATCATAGCGGCTATTTTCTCCCGCTGGTAATCTGCAAATTCTCCCGCGTTCATCATACTCGGACGTCCTCTTTGGGGTACCTGCTGAATACCCGATGTGGCCGATACGTTCACTTCGGTTCGATCGTAACTCCCTTTCTTGGTAGTGATCATAATGACTCCATTCGCTCCCCGTGAGCCATAAATGGCGGTAGACGAGGCATCTTTTAATACACTGATCGACTCGATGTCGTTGGGATTCAAAAAAACCAGTGGGTTTAAATTTTGATTCATCCCCGATGCATAGGGCATTCCATCAATCACGTAAAGCGGCTCGTTGCCGGCGCCGATTGATCCGGCTCCCCTGATTTTCACAGAAGTACCGCCGCCCGGCGCGCCGGTTACCTGCTGAATCTGTACGCCCGCGACCTGCCCCACCAATTTCTGGTCGATGGTTGCCGCAGGCATTTGTTTGATATTCGTTTGATCGACCATCGTCACCGAGCCCGTCAAATCCGATTTCTGCATGGTACCATATCCTACCACCACTACTTCTTCCAAGTTGCCCATTAACGGTTCCAGCTGGATATTGACCGACCGGTTACCTGCCAAAAGCACTTCCAGCAATTCATATCCTATATAAGAGACTTCCAAAACTACTTCCAGGTCTGCCACGGCAAGGGTAAACTTACCACTTGCATCCGTTGCCGTAGCCAGTTGCGTTCCTTTTACGCGAATGCTTACTCCTTCCATGGGTTTTCCTTCGGGATCGACCACCGTGCCGCTTACCCTCTCCTCCTGTTCAGACTCCGTTGTTGAGACAGAATCCCGTTCCTTACCGGGTAGTCCCGTACGTTTACGCAGAACGATGTATTTTCCTTTCAGCTGCCAGGATACCGATGTGCCTTCGAGCAGGTAATTCATCACGCTTTCCAAGGGAGTTTCCCGGAAATTCACGTTAACCGCTTTTCGGGCATCCAATAGATCATTACTGAAAAAAACCGTCAATCCCGATTGCCGCTGAATTTCCTTGAAAACCTCCGAAAGTGGGGCTTGTTGGCGCTTCAATGAAATTTTGTGTTGTGCAGCGAGACAAATAGGAAGACCCACTGCCAAAAGCAGACTATATGTAAGACTGCATCTTTTCGAAAAAATACCAAACTGTTTAATCATAATTAGCTAAAATGGTTTACACACATAGACCGGGAATTCCGAAAAACGGGTGAAAAGAAATTAAAAAAATTTGATTAATGAACCGTAGTAAAAGTAACCGGGCAGGTTACAAGTTCAAACGCAGCAATGCTACCTATTATGGGAAGAAAAGGTACTTATTCAGGCGTTGTACCCGATAATAACAGCTTTCCACCGGAAAATTGATACCGTATGTTAGCCGTGGCCTTCAGGTTTTCAAGAAAGACAGTGATTGAGTCGCTCTTATGGATGGCACCGGAAAGTTTCATTGCTGCCAGTGCCGGATCGGTCGTCCGAATTCGCTTTCCATACCAACGCTCTAATACCGGCAACAACCGTTTCAGGGGTTCATTCTCAAAATGATAGATGCCGGCGCGCCAAGTTGCCGTGGTCGTTGGGTCAAACGTCCGGGACAACAGTCCTTCCGCTGTTGCAACTGCCTCAAATCCGGGAGAAAGGCGCATTCGATGATCGTTAACACGGGCTTCAATTGCACCGCTGAAAAGCGAAGTTATTATTTGAGCCCGATCGAATGTGTTGACATTAAACTCCGTACCGAGCACCTGTATGTCCACGTTATCGGCATGGACAGTAAATGGAAGTTTTGCTTGATTTGCTACCTTAAAATAAGCCTCCCCTGTTAAGAAAACTTCCCGCGAAAAAGTTTGAAATGACGCCGGAATCCGCAATACGGAAGACGAATTAAGCCACACCTCACTTCCATCGGGTAAGACGAGGTAATAATCCCTTGTGGCGGGTACGGAAATAGTATTGAAGGCTTCCGGCTGCAGTTCAGGTTGATGTTTCTCCACTGAAAGCGCTCGGAAACCGGCGGACGCCTTCCGGATAAGCGTTGTTCCTTGCGTAGTGTCAAGCAGATGATAACGCTCACCACTCCACAGTTCCAAGACGACGTCCGAACCCACCGCAACTTCTTCCAAATTTGCAGCAATTGGCGTACTGGAAAAATAGTTCCAAAACCCAAGGCATGTGATAACGATCAACACCGACGCAACAGCTGCTAACATCCAGCTGTTTTTCTGGCGTGGCGCTGTTGTTCGCTTTTCAGCGATCCGTTGTGATACGGACAACCAAGCTCGATCCGCATCTAATTCTCCTAAAAACCGCTGGGAAGAAGCGTCCTCAAATGTCTTCGAATATTCCCTCCATTTCGTCCGTATTCCTTCATCGGTCGACAATAGCCATTCAAGCAAGCTGTTATCTTCCTCAGAAAGACTGCCCGCTATACGATCCGCAAACAACTGACTTATCTTTTCTTGATCTGGCATTCGTACTGATGACAATTATATATCTTATGTGGGTGAATATGATCAGAACTTTTTAAAATCCTTACGCAGCGCTTCCAGCGCTAACCTGAGATGTGTTTTAATGGAGTTGACACTGATTCCTAACATATCAGCGGCTTCCTGGTATTTTCGTTCCTCAAGATACACGAGTTTGACGGCTTGTAGGCGCCTGTAAGGTAATTTACTGATAGCTCGCTCCATCCTTTCAGATAACTCTCTATTTTCCAACGTGATGTCGGCCCCAATCTGCTGCCCCGTTTCCGTTTGGAGGTAGCTTTCTCTCCGGCAGTTTTCTACCTTTCGTTTAGCTAACAAATTCAGACATTTATTCCGGATTGAAGTATGTAAGTAAGCCTTAACCGACGTACGTATAGAAGAAAGCGCATGGGTCGAATACGCTTCAACGAAAAATTGCTGTACTTGGTCTTCGGCTTCCGCTTCATCTTTAAGCAGATAATACGCCTCGACAACCAACGACTTGTAATATCGTTTAAATACGGCTTCGTAAGCTGCTATATCTCCCCGCTTGAGTGCAAAAAATAGGCTGTCTTCACCCAGGTTATCCATTGGTTCACAAATTTTGGTCATCACCTGGCCGGTCCCGGACTGATCGTCAACCGACTCGGTGAATCGCAAAAATCGTTTATTTTCAGGCGAAGACCGTCCTGAACTGTCAAGGTTGCCGTTTACTTTTTCATCAACCCGACAAAATCTGCCATTACGGATAGGCTTTCCTCCTGAATGAAATCCAGCCCCTCGTCTACGTCAGTGGCCGTGCCTCCACCAAGCGGCAGATCTATTTTCATCTGCTGAAGGGCGTCAGAGCGGCTTTTATTCTTTAACCGGTTATCTTCACGCTCTTTCTTCAACTTATCTTCCTGAAGCGTCACACTGGTTTCAGATTCCTGCTTCTGCATGGTATCGATGTCTTCCAGCAGAAATTTGTATGCCTGCGAACTGTCCATCCGGACTTGGTGCTTTTTGGCAAGCTGAGCGATGACTGACTTCAGATCGGCAACCGGTGCAAAATCAGCGGCATTGATCTGATCCCAAGGCAACGCCGAAGGTTCCGAGCTTTCACCATATTTTTCGGCGGAATATAACGACGGAAATGTGAGATCCGGTTCTACTCCCCTGTGTTGCGTACTGCTACCCGTAATCCGGTAAAATTTAGCCAGCGTAATGTTAATCTGTCCGAACTGTGGCGCACCGGCGGGCAGGCCGTCATCGCCATCGGCCTGTGCCTTCAACAAAAGGCGATCCGTAGGACTGATTACGCGGCTCATGTCAATGGCCGATTGTACGGTGCCTTTTCCGTAGGACTGCGATCCCAACACGATGCCCCTGCCATAATCTTGGATAGCCGCCGCAAAAATTTCTGAGGCCGAAGCGCTGAATCGGTTAATAATAACACCCAACGGACCATCCCATGCCACCCCTTCCTCACGGTCGCTATTTACCTCGATTTGATTTCGCGTATCACGTACCTGTACCACCGGTCCTTTGTCGATAAACAAACCTGTCAGTTCGATGGATTCCTGCAATGATCCTCCTCCGTTAAACCGCAGGTCCATCACCACCGCATCGACATTTTCCTGTTTCAGCGAATCCAATAACAGCCGGACGTCACGTGTGGTGCTCTTGTAATTAGGGTCATTTTTACGATATGCCTCAAAATCAATATAAAATTTGGGGAGACTGATAATGCCGACCCGGTAAGTCTTTCCATCGTCTCCGATCACTTCCTTGATTTCACGCTTAGCCGACTCGTCTTCAATCACCACCCGGTCTCGGGTGAGTGACACGATTTTCGGCTCTGCCGTTGGTTCCTCGCCGGCAGGAATAATTTTTAACCGCACGACGGTACCTTTCGGTCCTTTAATCTTGGATACCGCATGATCCAATTTCCAGCCGATAATATCCTCAAATTCACCGTCCTTTCCTTGAGCCACGCCAATGATGCGGTCATCGATTTGTAAGGCTTTCGCCTTATAGACGGGACCTCCTACAATAATATCGGCTACCTTCACCATTTCGTTTTCCATAGACAGCCTCGCCCCAATCCCTTCAAACGTATTGGCCATATCTTCATTAAACCGCTGTGCAAAATACGGATTGAAATAGCTCGTATGCGGGTCAATCGCGTCCGTCAATGCGGTCATAATCACTTGAAAAGCCTCGTTATTGTCGGTCTTTTTCGCCATCGAAATCAAGTTCTTATACCGGTTCGTCAGCGTTTCCTTCTGTTTAGCCGTTGCCGAATCGGTCGTGCTTCCACTAAGCCGTAAATTCAGCAGGTCGTATTTCACCCGCTTGCGCCATTGGTCATTCGCCTCCGTTTCGGAAGCAAACCAACTTTCTTTCTCACGGTTATACACATACCGTTCATCCACGGAAAAATCGTGTGCTGCATCAACCTGCGTCAATGCATAATCTAACCGATCTAAATAACGCTTCATGTATACATTAAACATGTGGTAGGCCGCACTTAAGTCGCCGTTACGAAAATCTTCCCCCAATGTATTCCTATATTGCTCAAATTCGTCGATATCCGACTGCATCAGGTAGTTCTTACCTTGGTCCACCGCTTCGATCAAATTGTCAAAAATCAGGGAAGAGATGGAATCACCAAAGGGAACCTTCTTATAGCTAATTGATTCAAACAGCCCCACTACATCCTTCGCTATCACGGCATGTTGAGCCGTTGGCTTTAAGGCTCCGGTCTCTGCATCAAGACTCACCCTCGGTTTAGATCCACAGGCCGCTATCGCCACCACAAACAGCGCAAAAAATACTTTCTTCAACATATTCTCCATACTTCTTTTATCCCTTTGTCTTGATTGTGGTCAGCCCACAATTTCCATTCGCTAATTAAGCCGCTAAATTTAATAAAAAACCGCTATTCTATAGTACACTGTTGTCTTTGATTTTGTTTTCCGAACGGCTTCAGTTGTCTACGGGTTTCTCTCCTTTAAAAAGGATATTTTTAAGCGCGTCATATCGATTAAGTGCCAAGGCTGCTCCATCGTAATCCCCCGCTTGATGATACAAGCTTCCCAACGCATCTTGGATTGCTAATTGCATTCCCATAATATGATCTTTTTTTGCCAGATCGTTCGCTACTTTATATTCTTCGATGGCTACCCGTGGATTTCCGGAATGTTTTTTTGTTTCTGCTAAGTTAAAAATGATCTCGGGCAGTTGGTCTTTGATGCCTTCCTTGTCTACAATCGTCTTTGCTTGCACCAAAAACCATTGGGCTTCGGGATATTTTTGTTGAAGGGTATAGACATCTGCCAACGTACGATAGGCAGAAGCGCGGCCGGCTTCATTTTTTGCTCTACGGAACAACGGCACTACTTTCCGGATAATATCCCGTTCGGCTTCGAGTGAAAAACCCATTTTGGCCTTAACAAGTGCCAATTCCATCAATGCCTCCGCCTGCCGGGTATTGCTTCCGTTTTTTACCGCGCGGTCGTATAATTGCTGGCGCAGGGCATGTGCTTTGTCTAATTGCCCTAGATACTCATAAGTAACCGCAAGGTTATGGGCAATGGTTTCCCAATCAGATTGATCGCCCAACGCCCGTTTTGCCTGCATCGCTTTTTCGAAAAACTCAACCGCAAAATCGCATGCTCCCAACGCAACATACTCCATTGCCAGTCGATTTTCTACATCCGCCTGTTTCCCTGCCTGCTCCGATACCCCTGTACCGTCCATCTCCATTAACAGCTTCCCTTCGACACTAGAAGTCTGGGCTTCGGCGATGGGCATATATTTTGCCAACACCTGGCCGTTGCCGGTCATATCCAACCGATGGTAATACTTCATCCGGTTTACATATTCTTCCACTACTGCCGAATCGATCTCCTTTTCCGCATAACGGTCGTCCAGCAGCTCCTCCTCCGTTTTCGGCGGCGGGAGGAAATAAACAGAGGGACCTATCCCTGTAAATGTGCTGTCATATTTGGATACCACGCCGGAGAAATCGACGTGTTGCTGGGCAAAACCACCGTTCAAAATGCTGCAGAAAAAGAAACAAAAGCATACAATATGTATAAACAGCCCTTGTTTTAATTTCATATACAATTCCAATCTGCGCACTAAGATAGGAATTCTTGGTTAATTTTCCTTACACCTCACAATCCTGTTACGTTTCCGTTTGCTGCTCGCAAGTTGGATTTCGTCTTGTTGGGGAAGGTGTATCCACAAGTTTGCGGGGGTATTTTGAGAATAAATACACCCCATTGATTTGTATACTCGCAGCGATTTTTTTAACTTTGCTAAAAAACATGGCAACACGGATTCCCCTGGCTGAGCGTATGCGCCCCACGACAATTGAGGACTACGTAGGACAACAGCACATCATCGGTGAAGGAGCTGTATTACGGAATGCCATCCAGCAAAACAACATTCCCTCCATGATTCTTTGGGGGCCGCCGGGTGTCGGCAAAACCACCTTGGCCTTCATTATTTCTAAACAGCTGGAACGATCATTTTTTAGCCTCAGCGCAATCAATTCGGGCGTAAAGGATGTGCGCGAGGTGATCGATAAAGCCGAACAACTTCGGAACTTCCAACAGGAGCAACCCATTCTATTCATTGACGAGATACACCGCTTTTCGAAATCGCAACAGGATTCCCTTTTAGGAGCCGTAGAAAGGGGGTTGGTTACGCTCATCGGAGCAACCACTGAAAACCCTTCTTTTGAAGTCATATCGGCTTTACTCTCCCGCTGTCAAGTATACGTATTGGAACACTTGACCGAGGAAGAACTGATCGGCATTATCGACAAAGCGCTGGCAGAAGATGAATATCTCAGCAAGTTGGCAGTCACCGTAAAGGAATACGGGGCATTGCTACGGCTTTCAGGTGGCGATGCCCGCAAACTGCTCAACGTGCTTGAATTGGTTGTGAATGCTGCCGGGGGGAAGTCATTGGAAATCACCAACGACTTTGTACTCAAGCAGGTACAGCAAAACATGGCCATTTACGATAAGACAGGTGAGCAGCATTACGATATCATATCCGCTTTCATCAAATCCATCCGCGGCAGTGATCCGAATGCAGCAGTATACTGGCTGGCACGGATGATTGAAGGTGGAGAAGACCCGCTCTTTATCGCCCGCCGGTTACTTATCCTTGCTTCGGAAGACATTGGCAATGCCAATCCGAATGCGTTGCTACTGGCCAACAATTGTTTTCAAGCGGTAAACGTGATCGGCTGGCCGGAGTCGCGCATCATTCTTTCGCAAACCGTTACCTACTTAGCTTCATCGGCAAAGAGCAATGCTTCGTACGACGCAATCAATAAAGCCCAAGCGCTGGTTAAACAAACAGGTGATTTATCCGTTCCCTTGCATATCCGCAATGCCCCAACCAAACTGATGAAACAACTGAATTATGGCAAAGATTACCAATATGCCCATGCGTATGAGGGCAATTTTGTAGAACAGGAATTTATGCCAGACAGCTTGAGCGGCGTTAAGTTATACGACCCAGGAAAGAATCCGGCGGAAGAAAAGTTACGCGAAAAATTGAGGCAAAACTGGAAGGGTAAATATGGATACTAATTCATTTGTGGTAACCGCCGACGGTTCAAAAACATTATACCATTCCGGAATCGGTGAGCACTATCACTCCCAGCATGGTGCGGTACAGGAAAGCAAACATGTTTTTGTCGGTATGGGGTTATCTCACTTTTTGAATATCCATGAGCCGGAGGTCGTGTCCATTTTGGAAATCGGATTGGGCACCGGGCTCAATTTTTTATTGAGTGCAGACTTCTGTATGCAAAAAGGCGTTCAGCTGGATTACGTGGGTGTAGAGGCCCACCCACTACCCAGCCAGTTGGTTGCCCAAACCGGATATGATCGCTATGTTTCCGCTTCGCTATGGGCATCTTTTCTCAGACAATATTCGGGCAGTTGGCATACGCTCCAAGCGCTGAACGCAGATTGCCTATTAACCGCTGTCCACTGCGAAATCCTGCATTTTACGATAGGCAAACAGTTTGATGTTTTGTATTTCGACGCATTTGCGTCGACCCGGCAACCGGAGATGTGGACAGAAGAAACATTGCAGCATGTCACTGCTTTTCTAAAACCCGGGGGAATATTCGTAACCTACGCCATCACCGGGCACCTCAAACGAACGCTAAAGGCGCTGGGATTTACGGTTGAAAAAGTGCCCGGAGCACCCGGTAAAAGAGAGATGCTCCGAGCCATCAAAATGTAAGTTATCAATGATGATGTGAACCATCGGGGCCGTGTGAATGTCCATGTGCCAATTCATCCTCCGTTGCTTCGCGCACCGATAATACTTCGATAGCGAAATGGAGATTTTGACCGGCCATCGGGTGATTCAGGTCGACCACCACTACTTCGGGACTCACTTCAGTTACCTTGCCACGGAATTGATTTCCCTGATTATCCTGCAGCGGCAGAATTTGACCGACAGCAGGAATACCACTTTCCTTAAACATATCGACCGGAAGCGTTGCTATGGCTTGTTCATTAACCTCTCCATAGGCGTCCGCGGCTTCAAGTTCAAAATCCGTCGTGTCTCCGGCACCAAGCCCGGCAATATTTTCTTCAAATTTTGGCAGCATCATGCCCACACCAAACAGAAAATCCAAGGGATTGTCCCGGCCGGCTTCTTCAACAAATGTTTTTTCGCCATTTTCAACGGTGTGGAGTTTGTAAGTCAGCGTGACGACGCTGTTGGGTACAATAGTCATTTTGTTCTAAATTAGGGGACATCCTATGCCCCAGTTATCATTGTGTAATTAATTGCAATAATGCTTCGCTGTTCTCCACAGGCAGGCTACACGTTTTATCGCGGCACACATATGCCCGCGTTGTGTTTCCTACCCTTCCTGCTAACAAGGGAAGGTCTCCTTTTGTTCCTCCCAATATCAATTTATTGGGAATGTATTTTGCATCCAAAGCTATTCGGAATGCATGCCAATCAGGGCCCGTCATCACTACTTGATAGCAACCAAATACCTCTTCTAGTAACTGGATTGCCCAATTGGAATACGCAGCGCCATATGCGGCCATCTGCGGAACTACATTTGCCAATGCCTGCGAGGCAATATCCAAATATCGTTGTTCATCAAAAATCAGTCCCAACCGGTTGAGTGCCCGCACGATGCCCGATGTGGAGGAAGGGATGACGTTGTCCATCACCTCCTGTTTGCGAGCGATAAGCGCTTCGGCAAGGGAAGACGTATAGTAAAATGCAGCCGCTTGCGGGTCGTAAAAGTGTGTCAACACGTACTCCATTAGCCTTTTTGCCTCATAAGCCCAGGTTTCGTCGAAGGTAGCTTCATAAATTGCCTGAAAGGCTTCAATGCAAAAAGCGTAATCATCCAGGAACCCGGGAATCGTTTTTCCGTTTGCGGCCGGTTGATGCAGTATCCCTCCGTCTTTGGCAGATAGATAGGCACGTATGAATGCGGCGCTATCCAGTGCACGGCGCAAATATTCAGGCACATCAAATACCCGATATGCATCCAAAAACGCCTTGATCATCAACGAATTCCAGGAAGCCAGCTGTTTGTTATCCAACCCGGGTTTCACCCGTTTGTTCCGATAATCCAGCAGCTTTTGTTTGCCCTGAGCAAGGTAGGCATTCCATTCTTCAGCAGAGAAACCCGCCTCTTGTGCCATTTTGTCTGCATCGATATCGATTTTCAACACATTGGCATGTTCCTCTTCCCAATTTCCAGCTTGCGTGACGCCGAAGTAACGAATGAACAATTCAGCATCTTCACCCAATATGCGTTCGATTTCCGCCTGCTGGAAGGTATAAAATTTTCCCTCAATGCCTTCGCTATCGGCATCAAGCGCACAGTAAAAGCCTCCTTCAGGACTGGTCATTTCACGCTGTACCCATTCCAACGTTTCCATCACCACCCGTTTATATTGATCGGTGGGACGTTGCTGCCAGGCCTCGGCATACAGGCTAACCAATTGCGCGTTGTCATACAGCATTTTTTCGAAATGAGGAATATGCCACCGACCATCCACCGAATAGCGGGCAAATCCACCCCCTACATGGTCATAAATACCTCCGGAAGCTATTTTCCGCAACGTAAAATGCACATGCTCCACGATCTCTGGATCGTCGGCTAATATGCCGTAACGCAACAGAAACAACCAATTATTGGGCATTGGAAACTTGGGCACGCGTGTATGTCCGCCTTCCCGTTTGTCGAAAAGGTGCTTCCAGGGGGAGACGATTGCCTCCAAATCTCCCGCAGTATACGCCTCGGGAATCCGGTTCACCGGCAGTTGTTCGCTCTGTTGTATTCCATTGGTGAGCCGTTGCGCATAATCAGCAGCTACGTCGGGGGTCTCCCGCCACATTTTAGCCAATTGTTGGAGTACATTTTCCCAGTCGGCAGGTCTGAAATAGGTCCCTCCATAAATCGGGCGACTGTCAGGCAAGCAAATGCAGTTGAGCGGCCAGCCTCCTTGGTTCGTCATCAGCTGTACTGCTATCATGTACAGCTGGTCGATATCCGGACGCTCTTCGCGGTCTACCTTGATCGAAACGAAATGTTGGTTCATCACCGCAGCGATGTCGTTATTCTCGAAGCTCTCCCGCTCCATTACATGGCACCAATGGCATGCCGAGTATCCGATGCTTACAATGATGAGTTTATTTTCTGACCGTGCTTTGGCCAAAGCTTCCTCTCCCCACGGATACCACTCGACCGGGTTATACTGATGTTGCAACAGATAGGGAGATGTTTCGTTTTGAAGCTTATTGGGCATGTAGAGATAAAGGTAAGATTTTTATATAAAAAGCCAACAGTTCCTTCAAGTTTGATACGCTAAGTTTCCTCCTTTGGAAAGGTAAACCATAGCTGGCTTCCCAAGCCGCCGCTTACAGCGGCCCAATTCTCGGCATCGTGAAACCGGATATGTACTAATCCACATGTGGGAAGGTTATAAATTTGTTCATCGGTTAGGTAATTAGCTAACAGCGTAAGTCCAGGATTATGCCCGATGAGCGCAATGCTGTGATATGCGTTATCAAACTCATTGACGATCTTTAATAAGGTGGTTGGCAGCGCCTCATAAATACGATCATCTGTTTGGATTGCACCGATGGGTATTTTCAGCTGGCTAGCGAATAATTGTGCGGTGGTTAGCGCTCGTTTCGCTGGGCTACTCACCAAAAGCTCAGGCTTAATGGAATATTCGTTCAATCGTGCTGCTATTTTTGGCGCATTGGCAAACCCACGCGTATTAAGCGGCCGATCGAAGTCACTGACATCGAAACTCCAATCTGACTTTGCATGTCTAATGATAAACAAATCCCTAGCCATAAGGTGAGGGTTGCAATAATCATGCCTACAGATTGGCAATATTCAGTTCAATTTTTAGCTTTTTTTTGATTTCACCTCCTTTGTAATGTCCATTCACCATATTGGTCAGTATCTCCCGGCTTACACCAATTTTCTCTGCAACTTCTTTGATAGTTCGTCGGGCCCTTATAATTTCAAGCTTAAACTGTATGTTTTCTGGATACCTTGGCTCTTTCATTTTAAATTTCTCTTATTTGTGTAATTCCACGTCGATTAGATCCTTCATGATTTTGTGCTTCGGGTCGTACTGGCGATAGTAAAGGTAAGAGGTTGAGATTTAATTTCAAAATTCGATGCAGGTCACGGAAGACGTCATAAAATCTTCGTAAACGATTTCAACCAAAACTGGTTGCCTTCGGGGGTTGTTGTAACACCTTGACCCTGCTTATTTCAGCGAGTTCAGACTTAATGGGATATTCGCTTTGATTTCGACGAAAAACTTAGAATGCCTGTAACATTTCAGGTCCTAAGTTCGTTAACAGAATATGAGCATTATCGCGGTGCGGCTCCAAGACTACCGAGCCATGCTTCGGGCAGAAATAGGAACTTCCTTATTTCGTCAGTTGCGTTTCTTCAGGTACTACCGGCGATGGAAAAAAAGCCTTAAGAATCCTGATGTGTTGAACAATCAAATTCCTTGGATCAATTTTCCAGCAATTGATTTTCTCGAAAGGTATCACCGGCCTGATATGCGAGTGTTTGAATACGGCGGCGGCGGGTCGACACTCTTCTGGGCTTCCAGGGTAAAAGCGGTCATAACCGTCGAACACGATGAGCAGTGGGTAATCAAACTCGCCAATAAGTTACAGCAATTAGGGATCACCAACGCCGAAGTACACCATATTTCCGCCGAGCCGGATTCTGGCTTCGGACGAAAGCGAATCACATCATTAACAGACTGCATCTCCGACGATCCGCTTCACCATGGCAAACATTTTAAGCGGTATGTCAATAAAATTCTTGAATTCCCCGATGCTTACTTCGATATAGTCGTTGTAGACGGGCGCGCACGTCCATCGTGTGTTGGCATTGCCAGATTAAAGGTGAAACCAGGTGGCTTATTATTACTGGATAATACAGAACGGGACTATTATCTTGCCGAAGCCTGGCCACTACTTCGGCGACAAGGATGGACGCGATTGGATTTTTTCGGTCCGGTTCCTTATCTTTATCACTTTTGCAAAACAACAGCTTTTTTACGCAAACTGTAAACAAATTGGCCGCTCCAATCATATTATTTACCTACAATAGACCCTGGCATACTCGAGAAACGGTCACCTATTTGCAACGTAACCATCTCGCGGCAGAAAGTGAGTTAATTGTATATGCCGATGGGCCAAAGTCAACAGCGGATGAACCGTTAGTCACGGAGTTGCGTAATTATCTGAAACAAATCAATGGATTCAAGCGGCTTACGGTTATCGAACGGCCAGAAAACTTCGGTCTGGCGCGAAATATCATTGCCGGTGTAACTAAAACCTTACATAAGCATGATGCTGCAATCGTTGTGGAGGACGACCTGATAACGTCACCATGGTTCTTAACTTATATGAACGATGGCTTGACGCGCTACGCCGGGTGCCATGAAGTAGCCAGTATACATGGTTACGTATATCCTGTGAAGCAGCAACTTCCCGAGGCATTTTTCATTAAAGGAGCGGATTGCTGGGGTTGGGCCACTTGGAAACGTGCATGGAAATGTTTTGAACCAAATGGACCTCTCCTGCTGAACAAGCTGCAAAAAAGCAATCTCACTTATGAATTTGATTTCAACGGTGCTTATCCGTACACCCCGATGCTTAAAGATCAAATTGCGGGAAAGAACGACTCTTGGGCCATCCGTTGGTATGCATCAGCCTTCCTGAATAACATGATTACCCTATATCCCGGAAAATCGCTCGTGCATAATATCGGAAACGATGCCAGCGGCACCCATAGCGCAGCCGTATCCACGTATGATACAGAAGTATTTCAGGGTTACATTGACGTGGAAACAGAGGTAACACACAATTTTGAGGCGTTCTCCGTTATCGCTGATTTTTTGCGTTCATTGCAACAACCGCAGCCTGCCGTCGCCAAGAAAAAAAACTGGCTCCATAAACTTTTTAACCGATGAAAGTATTCTCAAAAAAGAAGAAAAATATAACTCCTCCACTACCTTTATACGGTTGGTTTGGGGACTATTCCTCCTGGGAAGACGCAAGCTGCGAAACAGGTGGCTATCATCAAGCAAACATCCTGAAAAAAACGAGAAACGCGTTACTGAAAATACGGGATAGAGAAGCCATTTACGAACGGGACTCCGTATTATTCGATAAAAAAGAATATCCGTTTCCAATCATCGCATGCCTGCTTCACATCGCTGCGAAACGTGAGAACACCCTTCGTGTTATCGATTTCGGAGGTTCGCTGGGCAGCACTTACTTTCAACTGAAAGATTTCCTAAGCCCACTTAACACATTGCGCTGGCATGTGGTAGAGCAACCTATGTATATAGAGGCGGGGCGACAGGATTTTGAAAATGAGCAGCTAAAATTCTACCATACCATCGTCGAAAGTATGGCCATCGAACAACCGGATGTGATCTTACTTTCCAGCGTTGTGCAATATCTGGCGAAGCCTCACGACTTTCTTTCCGAATTGGTTAAATATGAAGTCGAATACTTGCTTTTTGACCGCACAGCTTTCATCAGTAACGGTCATGACCGTCTTACGATCCAACGGGTCCCTCCGGAAATATATGATGCATCGTACCCTTCGTGGTTTTTCAACGAAATGCAATTTATGGAACATTTCAGTCATTATACATTAGTGGCAGACTTCACCTCCTACGTCGCCAGCGAAGCAGACTTATACATTGATGGTCAGTTGGCCGGATATGATAAAGGGTTTCTCTTGCAGAAAAACGCATTATGATCCATTTTTGTACCTTATTCAATTCACAATACTTAACCAGAGGTTTGGCCATGTACCAGTCTCTTAAACAACATTGCACTAGCTTTCACCTTTATGTTTTCGCGTTTGATGATTTAGCCCATCAAACACTTAATACAATGCAATTACCGCATGCTACGGTGATTTCACTTGCGGACTTTGAAGACGAGCAATTGTTGACAGTGAAACCTACCCGAACAGCTGGAGAATATTGCTGGACATGCACCTCATCCACGATCCGATATTGTATTCAAACCTATGGCCTCGACGCCTGTACTTACATCGATGCCGACTTACTTTTCTTCGCCGATCCCTCCGTACTCATTGAAGAAATGGAAGACCGCTCCGTTCTGATCACGTCACATCGTTATTCACCCGCATACGACCAATCGGCAACGAGTGGCACCTACTGTGTGCAATTCATCTGTTTCAAAAATACAGAAGACGGTATGAGCGCCCTTAACTGGTGGCGAGAGGCCTGCCTAGCATGGTGTTATAATCGCATCGAGGACGGCAAATTCGGTGACCAGAAATATCTGGATGATTGGCCCAACCGCTTTTCAGGCGTACACGAACTGCAGCACATCGGAGGTGGGGTAGGCCCTTGGAATATTCAGCAATATGATTTCTCATATCGGAATGGTTCCCTTATGGGAAAAGAACTGGCTAGCGGCAAGGATTTTCCGGTAATTTTCTACCATTATCATGGTTTCCGCTATGCAGAAGCGGATGCCTTCATCCCAGCTCCCAACTACCAACTTTCTAAAAATGACTTGAAACATATCTACAGTCCCTATGTCAAAGCGCTAACATCTGTGGAAAGAGAGCTCAAAGAAAAAAGGATGTCTCAGCAATTCCACGAAACGGTTGAAATCCCACGTATTCGAAAATCGATCCGGCGGATGTATAAACTTTATATTAGTGGACATTTTCGCGAATTTTACCACCGATCTTATTTCTCACGTTAATGGCTTATCCAATTGATCTGACAACATTCACCGACCTGCGTGGCAACCTTACGGTTATCGAAAAAATTGTCCCCTTTGATATTAAGCGGATTTTTTATATTTATGGTGTCGACAATTCCGTACGCGGAGGACACCGGCATCACACCACTGTCCAAGCGGCGATCTGCCTGAAGGGAAGCTGTACTATCTACAACCATAACGGCACCCATGAAGATACATTTATTTTAGACGCTCCACACAAATGCCTGATCTTGGAAACACAAGATTGGCACCAGATGTATAATTTTACACCGGACGCCATCCTTATGGTGTTGGCATCGGCTTATTTTGACCCCGCGGATTACATTTACGAACCTTACGAGATATGATTGCCTACGAAGATTTACGAAAGGTCAACGAACCCTTTTTTCAGGAATACACCGAGACGTTCCAAAACACATTACAAAGTGGTTGGTACATTCTGGGCAACAAGGTAAATGATTTTGAATCAGCGTTTGGTAACTATTGCGGTGCTGACCATTGCATCGGGGTAGCATCTGGATTGGATGCGATGATACTCGCATTCAAATATTTTGATTTTGATAAGGGGGATGAAGTAATCGTTCCTTCCAATACATACATCGCCTCCATACTGGCCGTGCTGCACGCCGGATTAACACCGGTGTTGGTTGAGCCGGATATCCGTACCTACAACATCGACCCGTTAAAAATCGAGGAAGCGATTTCACCAAAGACAAAGGCCATTCTAGTCGTGCACCTCTACGGAAAAATGTGTGACATGGCACCCATTTCGGAAATTGCACGTCGCCACAATTTACGGATTGTGGAAGACTGCGCTCAAGCACATGGAGCCTCCTATCAAGGCAAACAGGCGGGTACTTTCGGAGATTTTGGTGCGTTTAGCTTTTATCCCACCAAAAATCTTGGCGCATTGGGCGATGCCGGTGCTGTGACTACCCATTCAGCAGAGGCCGCCAATGCCATACGTGCACTACGGAACTATGGGACCTCCCAAAAATACATGAATGATTATATTGGTTACAATTCGCGCCTTGATGAATTTCAAGCAGCCTTCCTTTCTATCAAACTCAAATACCTTGACGCCATCACCACACACAAACAGCGGTTGGCTGCTATTTATTTCAACGAACTGAAGGCGGATTTTACATTACCGCTCCTACAACCCGGATTCGACGATGTATTTCATATTTTCGCCATCCGACATCCTAATCGGGATAACCTGCGGGAGTATCTACTGCAGCAGGGCATCAAAACTGAGGTCCACTATCCGATACCCCCGCATAAGCAGAAGGCGATGGATGGGATCTTCAGGCACGACCGCTATCCGCTATCTGAAGAAATACATAATACCATATTAAGCTTACCCATCTCCTATGGGCTTACAGAAGAAGATATATATCGGGTCACAGAAACCCTAAATAATTATTGAGATCGGACGCTCAGCGGGACACCTGCTATCTCCGCCATTTTTTCGTCCGGTACTTTTCACTAAAGGCAAAATCCCCATAGAAAATATCATGATTGCCGTGGAATTCCACTATTTTTGAACCATACTCCAAGATGTCAAGCATGCAAAAGAAGTGTTCCATCATAACCGTAACCCTTAATAACAAAGCAGGACTAGAAGAAACGATCCGGTCAGTCTTAGGACAGACTTACCGGGATATTGAGTATATTATTATTGACGGAGCTTCGTCGGACGGTAGCGTGGCGGTTATTGAAAGCAATGCCTCCGATATTGATCAATGGGTTAGTGAACCCGATACGGGCGTATATAACGCCATGAACAAAGGAATACAAAAAGCTACTGGAGAATACTTACTCTTCTTGAATAGTGGCGATACCCTTTTTGAAACCTCCACGCTCGAACAAATCATACCTTACTTGGAAACGGCCGATGCCGACCTTTTCTATGGCGACCTTCGGTTTGACAATGGTAATCAGTTCGAAGATTTCCATTATCCCGATGAGGTAACATTTGAATTTTTATACCATCGTTCGCTCGGACATCCGGCGACTTTTATTAGAAGTAGCCTGTTTGAAACGGTTGGTTATTACGAGGAATCGTACCCGATATGTGCGGACTGGGTGTTTTTCACAAAAGCAATTAGCCTATATACTTGTTCCTATAAACATATACCCCTGATAGTTGCCAATTTTACAACCGACGGATTGAGCTCTGTAGATGAGAATCAACAAAAAATATTGGAAGAGCGGGAAAAAGCACTCCGTGGCCCTTTCAAGTTTTTAACAGCGCCTTACGAAAAATATATTTGCCTGCAAAAACGGATGGACGCACTTCAACGCTCAAAACCTTATCGCTTTCTTAAATTTCTCGGACTGCCAAAATATAAATAATTAATATTGCGGCAGTTTACCTTTGCAATAGCGGTTCAGGGTGGATAAGTAGGCTTTCAAAAATTCGCGTCCACCTATCATTTTGATGATGCTTTTCTGCTTCGAAAGGTTGGTATACCCCGCGGTATGAATTAGTTTCCTCAAAATTGCCTTATAAGGCTCGCGAAACTCGCGGGCGCTGAAATTAATTCCGTTGATGCCACGCACCTTAATTTCTCGTTCCGTCTGTTTTATGCGGCGCACATGTTGCAAAAGCATCTTGTATGTATTAGTACTCACGCTATCCCCATGCATCCTTATATTGACATAAGCATCCTGTTCGCCAAGAAAAGCGAATCTTGCCCCTTCAAATGCACACCGAAGCCAAAAATCCCAATCTTCCATAAACCAATAAGATTCATCAAATCCTTTGATTCGGTCAATTAACTTTTTACGTGTTAACATGCAGTTAATCGGGGCAATATTCTGGATTGCCAAATGAGCTAATAACGTCGTTCCGCTCGCATTGACCTGCGGAATCCATTCTTCCATACCAACGTGTCGCCTGCCCATCAGATCAAAATAGAAAGAACGATACCGTTTTTTTGGCATATCACCATAAAAATAAAAAGCATTGGTATAGGAAACGTCGACTTCCGGATGGTTCTGTAAAAATGCCTTCTGGATAGATAATTTATCGGCAGAAATTAAATCGTCCGCATCCAAAAATTGGATAAAATCGCCCGAAGCTTCATTTATCCCCGTGTTTCTGGCAGCAGATATACCCCTGTTAGTTTGATAATAATACCGGAACCTACGATCTGAATCGGTAAACATTGCCGCAACCTCTGCGGTTCTATCCGTAGAACCATCATCGACAATAATACATTCCCAATCATCCATGTGTTGATTCTTTACACTATTTAGTGTTTCAGCTAAATGGTGGGCGTAGTTATAACAGGGAACAACGATGGAAACCGCAGGTAAATTACTTTCTATAGCGCTCATGGGAATCGTGCAATCGTTTCATCCTTCAGAAAAGCCAACACATGGAGAACAATCAGATTCTTCCGCGCAACCGAAGGATAAAGGTAAGCCATGATGGTTTGTTCTCGAATCCGCTTTTTGTGGGTTCGGGCCAACCAAAGCCGGAGCGGTGTCAATAATTTCAATCGGAGCTTATTCAGTAGCCTTATTTTCCCGCGCTTATCAAAAAGTTTGACGGCGAGATAATAGTTTCCAGTTACTACAAACCCTTCGTGATTTTTTTTATACAACGCGTGCATATAGTTTTCGGTCAATTTATCCTCAGGTATAAAATGTTGGAATTTTAGCGCACTGTCGTAGTATAAATCATAACCACGAAGGATGAGCCGAAGGCAGTATTCAGTATCTTCCGTAGTCATAATACTTGGGTCGTCATGTAATAACAGAAAAGACGGGTATTTTTCATAAAATGACCGATAAAGGGTGGTCCTTGATCCCAAACCCGCTCCCCAAAGATACCCTCTTTTAGTTACATAACCCGTTTGGTTTGCCTGAGGCCCTACCGCATAGCCTTCGCTATACGACGCAAACCAAGAGGGAGAATTCCAATGTTCGGGAAAAACAGGAATTCCCTGACCGCCAACCGCTCCCACTTCGGGGTGGTATTCAAGTATAGAAAAGACTCGTGATAGATAATCATTTGCTAGCCAATTATCGTCGTCGCAAATCACGAAGTAGGAAAAACGGGCATGCGCAAGGGCCGTTTGTAAAGCGTAGTATTTAGCCGGTTTGGTTTCGCGTAAGGCGACAAACTCTACTTTTGCCGCTCCATAAGAATCCCACGCTGCACGTGCTACTTCAAAACTTCCGTCCGACGAGTTGTTGTCTACAAAAATAATCTCCCAAGGCATATTTGGAGACATTTGTTGTAGGGCAAGATGACGGATGGTCGCCGGCAACTTATCCGCCCCATTGTATGTGCAAAGAATAACTGAAATACCCCGCTGTAAATCATTACTTGATTGTTTTTTCATTTCCGTCCTTTCATCGCTCTCCATACTGCACTTAACCATATTTTATAAAAAAGCCGCCGCGAGGTAAGCGGATTCTGAAATCGATCCATAATCTGCCTTCTTACCGGATCGGAGATTTGATCGGCTACGCTTCGAAACTCCCTGAAATTTTTCTTATAAGCATTTTCATAAGCCCTTTTTCCGATAAGCTGATTTTCAAACATGTTATTAAGGATGAATAACCCCTCCAAAAAATTCAATCCACTGGCGTATGCGCCGGTACTTACGTCAGCCTCATGCTTCCTGAAATAATTAAGCAAGCGGCCGTCGACGCATACGCTGCCCGTTTTCGCAAGCTCAATCCAAAATACCCAGTCTCCACTAAATCGATAGTTTAAAAAATCCAGTGAAACATCATCAAACTTGTGCTTCCTCCAAATAGCCATACTGGCATTAAAGATCGCTGGATTCGGGCATAGAAATTCTTGAATAAACCGGGAGCTTTCCACAAGTTCGGAAAGCATTGGATGACTGGATTGCCACTTGATTTGATTTCCAATCACGCAATACGACTGACAATAACTAATGGCGCATTCATTGTCTTGCTGAATCCCTTCCACCAAATAGTTGAGCATGGTCTCTTCACACCAATCGTCGCTCTCTGCGATCCAGACAAACTCTCCTTTTGCTAATCCAATGCCTTTTACCCATTGTTTAAAGGGGCTTCCGACATTGGTTTCATTGCGGACAATACAGTTTAGCTTGGGGTGTTCCCGATAGCGCTCGATAATGGACATGCTATCGTCGGACGAACAATCGTCCAGAATAATCAATTCGAAATGCGGATAGGTTTGATTCAGCACACTTTCGATCCGCTGTTCTAAGTATTTTCCATGGTTATAATTGGGAATAATGACGGATACTAAACCTCTATTTTCCATTGAAATCACGCATGTCATTGGATAAATCCCGGTTCCCGGTAAGCCAGCTTTTCCTTTACTGTTTCCCGGTAAATCAACTCATTCGGCTCGAAACTTCCCCGGGAACTGAGCGGATGAAAGATGTGATAGCCCACTGCCGCCCATTTCAGCCGCTTCTTTTTGACTCCGGCATTGATGAGCCGTTCTGCAAATTCATAGTCTTCCCACCCCCATCCTTCAAAGCCGTTGTAATACCCATTTATCTTTTTATAATCGTCTACCCAAAAGGCTAAGTTGCATCCCTTGACGTTGTGCGAACTCTGCGGATTGGTTTTAAAAAGTCCTGACAGCAGCGGAAATCGGATAGCGTTAAAGCGCGTATGCATACCCGGGCTTAATGCATAAAAATCTAGTTGCTTACTCTCCAGTATTTGTTTTGATTTGCGTTCACCAATCATTGCACGGCTGCCCTGTACGAAAAACCCGCGCGCTGCGGCCTTCAAGTGATCGTTGATGAAATGCCGATGAAGAATGATATCTCCGTCGATTTCGATAACATAGGACGAAGAAACTTCCCGTACCGCCTTGTTCAAGATAATGCTCTTACGGAAGCCCCGATCCTCATGCCATACATGCTTGATTGGCAATCTGCCGGCATAATTACCGATAAGCTCCGCCGTGCGCTCGTCCGAACCATCGTCAGCGATAACCACTTCGTAGGGCTGACGGCTTTGACGGACCACGCTACGCAATACCAGATCCAACGCTTCAGGCCAATTGTAAGTAGAAATTAATAATGTTACATTCATAGTTGACGGTACTCACTCGTACGGTTACTAACTAAACGAATCAAAAAATGTTTTCGTTACATTCAGTATACTAATTTTATTCTTACGAGCTACCCCAACAATCCAAAAAACCGAAGTAGCTTATTATACGGTTTGGACCATGTACGATGAATCCGGAGCGGACCACCTAATACACGTTGGAAAAATTCGGCATGACGGGCGTTGAGCAAATCATTGATCTGTTTTTTCAACTTTCGTGTCCGTATCCGTTTTGAATTCGGCCGGATGCGGTATTGGTAACCTACGATCGGCAACCGGACCACGTCTCCGCCGCTTTTGAGCATGGAAATCCAGAAATCCCAATCTTCCCGCCCTTTCATCTGCGGACAATACCCACCCGCTTCCCTCCAATCCGACTTCCGGTAGAGTGCACTCACATGGAGAATGTTTTTCCGGGCGAGCAAATGGATGTCAAATTCCGGCAATTTGCGATGACCGCTCTTGTCGCCGAAAAATTCGCCCTCGGCGGTTACAACTTTCACTTCCGGATGGGCTTCCAGCACATTGACTGCTTCAGCGATGAACGTAGGGCAGATCCGATCATCCCCATCCAATGGCAATATATAAATGCCTTTTGCCTCACTGATACCGTAATTCCTTGCTACCGACACACCTTGGTTTTCTTGCTGCAAAAACGTAATGTAATCAAATCGCTGTGCATAATCTTCGGCGATAATGGCACCGTCATCCGTCGATCCGTCATCAACCAGCAGAATTTCCATGGGTCGATACGTCGACTCCAATGCCCACTCGATGGTCTGCGCCAGAAAGTCTTCCATGTTGAAAAATGGAATCACGATGGATACCAGCGGTTTCATATCTTATCCCTTCTTTTCAGAAATTTCAGCAGGTAATATTTTATCGGATTGGTGTATTTCAGCTGTTTCCATGGCCGGCTGCCATGCGGTTTATGCCAAACGGGAACATCGTACAACAGATAGTTCTTAAACCCCATATCCGTCGCTTGATACGAAATAAACGTATCAAACCAATCTTTGGATTCATTGAGATGAATGAAATCATATCGCCGCAGAAATTCGACTGAAATCAATGTACAGCAGAAGCTGAGGCTCTTCTTGGTTTCAATGCTTTTGGCCCCAAGAGACTGATCCTTAAAACGCAAATACGGGAAATTTATATTGTCCTGTTCGTCTACCGTAACTGCCCCAATCAGGCCCACATTCGTATGTCGCCCATAAAATTCCAGTAAGCGCTCAAACGTGTCGGTTTTGACGATGACGTCAGATTCCACCAGGATCAATGGAAGGTTACGCTGCAGCGCTTGTTTTTGTGCATCCTGAAGAACAAGTCTGTAATTCGGCGAGGGATGATTGGTCAGGTCCTCCAGATGGATGAGCTCATAACCAAACGACAACTTTTGCCGCTCAAGGATCTCTTTGGAAGCCGTCGAGCTGAAATCATTATAAACAATATGTTGAACAGCCGTTTGACTACCGTGTACTGCTTGTATGGTTTCCAGCGTGCTTTCGATGGCGTCCTTGACAGGCGTAACGACAATTGCTTTATTATTCCGGGAATCCATTGTTTATTTGTAAATTTTCACCAACCCCAACCGTTTCTTCCATCGAAATTTCCATAATTTATCAGACCAATCCTTGCGGTGTTTTCCCAACATATAAAAATAGCCGTTTCCCCTACGGATGTCACCCGGAATCACCCGGTATGTAAATTGGTTCTTCCACGCCACGTAATTGAAGCTTAACTGATCCCGTCTGCTATAGCTTTTAACCATGTACCACCAATCTTCCATTACCTGTATAAGTTTGGGATCACGATGCCTGCGGATCAATACCGTACCGACAATCAATCCCGCCTGTTCCGGATACCCTTCGGCGCGCAAAAAACCGATATGCTTCTCCATCACCTGCGGGTCATCTTTATAGACACCCTGCTGCTCAGCCAGCTGCTTCAGATAGTCATACTCACTGTAAATACAATTACGCGGATCCAGCTTAGCCTGTCCATGGTCGAAACATGCCATCGTGTGATCTGCCAGCACCGTTTCAACCAGTTTATCCAGGTTACCAATAACTAGTATGTTACCGTCTACAAAGATACTGATCTCATATGCTGGGAAAAACAAATGGGGGTTGATTTTTATATACCGGTTGCTCCGCGTGTTATCGCCCGGAACAGGCGGATCGATCAACCGGATTTGCCAAGAAGAGGCTTTTAAGGATGGATTGTCCGTAAAACATACGAAGTCCCAACCGGCTAACTTCTTTTGGGGTAATAACCCTTCATAGTCTCCGAATATAGCCGTATATATAACTTTCTGGTTCATCCGACTAATGACAGCTTTTCGATTCCGTTTAAGCACCGGTACTGCCGCGAGCTCTGCTTTTGGCGGAGCATGTTCATATTTTCTTCCTGTGAGTTCCAGCTTTCCGCATGGTATAAATGGTACTGCACTGCGAAGTGTTTGACCGATACAATACGGTAGCCCATTCCCTTGAATCGCCACACCAAATCAATATCCTCACCTACCGCCGGCCGCACGTAATCTTCGTCGAATCCATTAATGGCCAACATTGCCGCTTTAAAGCAGGAGAAATTACACCCCTTTATCGAACTGATGCCCAACATGCGGATTAGCGCATTGGAAATGGGATTAAGCGGCACATACAGGGCTTCTTCGACAAACTGGGCTCCGTCTTTTCGTAACTGCGGAATACGCGTCAGCAGCTGGCGTTGGAAAACCGTTACCGGTGTTTTTTGCAGCTCGTTGCTAAAAAGCGGACCGAGTTTGATACGTTTACCCGCCAATATATGCTTCGGACTGGCTAATCGTGTGTGATTCTGGATAAAGCGTGTATGCAACACGCAGTCGCCATCAATGAATATCAGATAATTGCCCGAGGCAGCAACAATTGCACGGTTGAGCGCGTGATTTTTCTGCCAGCCTTTGTCTTCCTGAGTGAGGTGAACGAGGTTCAACCCACCGCTTCGGTACTTGCCAAGAAATTCCTGCATTTCGGGACTGTCTCCATCTTCAGATATGATTACTTCGTCGGGCTTGACCGTTTGATAGCGTAAGCTCTCAAGCACGGCATTGAGAAACAACGTGTTCTTATATACGGAAATAATCAAGCTGATTTTCATCCGAATAATTTGCTTTTTATGGGTGATGAAGCTGTCATGATTTTCAAAAAATCATGACGGTTTCAGAGACATATACATTAATTCAATGTGTTTCTGTGCATCATTTGCGCAAAGATAGGGAATTTGGGCTTTTCTCATCGGATCGTTTGGGATTTCAACTATTTTTCTACTTTTGAGGCAACTAATCAATCAACAACATTTATGAATCGACTTCAACTAATTAAAAGCCTGGTCAAGAAAAGGAATTACAAACACTACCTTGAAATCGGCGTATTCAATGGCCACATTTTATTCCGTATCCCGTCAACGTTGAAAATAGCCGTGGATCCCTCTTTTCGGTTTACCTGGCTGCGCAAGTGGGGGAAAACCTTGTTAAAACCTCATAATCTGCGCAACCGTTATTACCAGAAAACAAGCGACACTTTTTTCGTCGAAGATGCCTGCCGGATATTCGACGGAAAAAAAATACACATCGCATTGATCGACGGCATGCATGAATATGCATATGCCCTGCGGGACGTCGAGAATACACTTCAATACCTCGATGACAACGGCGTGATCATCATGCACGATTGCAATCCTGTTTCTGCAGATGCGGCGGCCACATTTGACGAATGGCAAACAAAGAAGCCCGGTACGCCGTGGAACGGTGACGTCTGGAAGACGATTATGCACCTCCGGTGTAACCGCGACGACATCCGTGTGTTTGTAATAGACTGCGATCACGGTCTCGGAATTATTACGAAAGGTGTACCGGATGATATGCTGAGTTTCACGCCCGAGCAAGTTGAAGAACTAACGTATGCACACCTCGAATGCAACCGCGACAAATGGCTGAATTTAAAATCGGTAGATTATGCCCGGACTTATTTTGGCATTTAACGCAGTTAGGTAGCGGCAATTGCTTGATATAAGGCCATCAGCTGGTCCGCAAGGCGGTCGTCGTTGAAATTTTGGCTGTATACACGCCCCCCTTCTATCATTCGCTGACGCAGCGCAGAATCCGTCAGGATCTCATGAATCGCCGCTGAGAGTTCCGCGCTGTCATCGGACGATACATAACGACTATGGGGCCCTCCGGCCTCGGGAAAACATCCGGTATTTGAAGTAATAACCGGTACGCCAGAATACAAGGCTTCGATAATCGGTATACCAAAACCTTCAAACAACGAAGGATAAACAAAAAGGAGGGCGGCCTGGTAAAGCACTGCCAACTCATCGACAGACGCCCCATGGATAAATGTTACTTTAGCAGTGAGGTTCTTTGTTTCCAGGTAATCGACCAATTCTTTCATGTAGGGTGTTTTCTTCCCTGCGATAACCAGATGCACATCCACGTGCTCAATTGCTTTGACAATGGACAGCGCATTTTTACGGGTTTCGATGGTTCCCACATTGAGGATAAAATCCTGGGGGAGTCGATATTTATCGCGTACCGCCTGCTTATCGGCTGTGGTATACCGCTGTTTGAAAGCGGGATGACAACCTTGGTAAATCACGGTTATCCTGCTTTCATCCACCTTCAGGAATTCGACAATATCACGCTTGGTTTGCTCACTTATAGCGAGGATCCGATCCGCGTGATGGGCCGCATACTTGAACTTATGAAAATAAATCGCGCGATCAATCTTGGAATACAACTCCGGATACCGCAAAAAAATCAAATCGTGGATGGTGACTATGCTCTTGATGCCATGCCGCGACAGCCCGATTGGCAGTTCACCCGAAATACCATGAAACAATTGGACCCCATCGTTTTTAAGATCTTTTACAACGTTACGTTGCCGCCATAGATTATAAAAAAAGCGATCCGTTTTGGATCCGGGCAGTCGCTCAACTACTTGGGCAGCGTCCAGATCAAACAACCGATGCCGGGCGGGCTTGGGGTTATACAGATAATACGTATTTTCAGGATAGAACGTACTGAGCATCCGCACAAGATCGCGCCCATAATTACCCAATCCGCTGCGGTTATGAAATATACGCTTTGCCTCGTAACCGATCCTCATACTCCGATTTCCCGCAATTTACTGATGATCATTTCAGGCGGTATCAGTTCCATGCTATCCACTCCATCACACAGGCAGGGTTTATTGCCATAGACCGAGCTTGGTCGGGCGGGGTGGTCTACCTGAATGCAATCTTCCGGTTGTTGCCCGTACCCCAGAAAACCAGCGTAGGGGTGCGTAGCTCCCCAGACCGAAAGTGCACGCACTCCTACGAGTGACGCCATATGCATATTTGCTGAATCCATGGTAAGCATCACATTCAAATGGGAAATGATGGCCAAATCCTGCTGCAGGGTAAACTGACCGATCAGACTATGCACATTCCGAAATTGCTCTTGCCAGCCTTCGGCTATACGTTGTTCCTCCGCACCACCGCCAAAGATAAAAATAGCATGCCCTTGTCTGTCAAGATAATCGATCACTACTTCCATGCGTTTAAGCGGATAAACCTTGGGAGCATGTTGTGCAAAGGGAGCAATACCTACTATAGCGGCCCGGTGGTCGGAAAACAGGGGTTTGGCTGCATCCGGCAACGGCAATAACCGCAGTCGCAAAGCATGGCTCAGCACGACGGGATAGCCCAGCTTCCGGAATACGTCTGCATATCGTTCTACCATCGGCTTCAGTGGCTTCCGCACCTTATGGTGTGGTCTAGTGAGTGCCTTTTTTTCTTTCTTCCCTTTATCCAATTGGCTCACCGGTATCCCCGTTAACCGAAATAAGGCTGACAGCGCTCTGCTCCGAATGTTATAATGTAAATCTGCCACTCCGTCAGGGGTATAACGTTGCAGTTCGGCAAAGAGATGATAAAGCCCCTTGACACCTTTATGGGCGCCGTGTGGATAAAATGGATGAAAAACGACCTCAGGGATATCGGCAAAAAAAGGTTTGAAAGGCTCCCGGCTCACCATCACCAGCCTGAGATCAGGTTGCTGCTCCATTACTTCGCGCAACACGCTCGCTACCATCGCCACATCGCCCATGGCGGACAACCGGAAAACCAGCAGGGTGGGATTTATTTCCCGTTTCATCACTTTCTTGCCGCATACAGCACGGGGTTTAACGCTGCATCGTTATACATTTTCATCTGTTTGTATACTTTCATGTATTTTCTGCCAGTGCGGATGTCTTCAAGCAACTCGTCAATGCTCCGGCAAAGGTCTTCATGCTGACGCAACAGTGTCATTAGCTTCTCCATACAAGAAGCGACATGGGTTGGCAACGCATCCCTTTTTTCCGTTTCTTGACGCATATGGTAAATTTTCAGGCAGAGAATTGATAGCCGGTCCAAAGCCCAGGCAGGGCTTTCCGTGTTAATCCGTGCGTCTTTACGTGGCGATACGTGCGAGAAATACCGAAGGAAATAGCTATCGATAACCTCTACTGTGTCGGTGCGCAATTGGTTCGACTCGTCAATCCGGCGCTTCCATTCCAAACCGACAATCGGTTCTATATCCGGGTCCCGCACTTCATCTTCCATATGCCATTGCATGGTATCAATCCAACATTTCCGATACAAAAGATACTCCAGGGTATGATCGGGATAAGGGTTTTGGAAGGGACAATCGATGGAATCAAAAATGTGGTAATTTTCAATTACTTGTTCGAAAATACGGCTTGCCTTTTCACTAATCATCATATATTGCTCGGAATTAAGATGTAACAGCTAAAACAATGTTTTGTATACAATACGAAAAATGATTCCGAAATGCTACAATGCCATCCATTTAGCACATTATTAACCAATTCTTATTGATTTATAAACATTTAGATGGCACGTTGTTTTTCATACTTTTCAAATAAAAGGCATAAAAATAATGCCAATTGTAGAAAACGCCCTGTTTTTTGTGTTCATATTTCCACAGCATACGGACCAGTAAGCTGTTAATCTCCGAATAAATCGGCATAGGTTTTTTCCAACGAAAACATCTCGTCGCGGAGTTTCGCTGCTTGGAGAAAGTCCATTTCTTTAGCGGCTTTTTCCATGTCTTTACGCACTTTGTCTATGGCCTGCCTCATCTGGGGTTTGCTCATATAGGGTACCAAGGGATCTGCCGCCACACTGCTCGTTGCCTCCGGTTCCACATAGATTTTGGCTTCGCGCCCTTTATAATCGGCTACGGATGTCTGCTCCAATATCGCTTCCCGCGATTTACCTACCGTACGCGGCGTGATACCATGTTCTTCATTATAGCGGATCTGCTTTTCCCGGCGACGGTTGGTTTCATCGAGGGTTACCCGCATACTTTCGGTAATGGTATCTGCATACATAATTACCCGTCCTTTGTCGTTACGCGCAGCACGCCCAATGGTCTGAATGAGCGAGCGTTCCGACCGAAGGAACCCTTCCTTATCGGCATCCAAAATGGCGACCAATGTAACCTCAGGCAAATCGAGTCCTTCACGGAGCAGATTAATGCCCACTAATACATCAAATTCGCCCAGTCGCAATCCACGTAAAATCTCCACACGATCCAGCGTCTTGATTTCGGAGTGGATATACCGTACCCGGATTCCCAACTTGGCCATGTACTTGGTCAGTTCTTCCGACATGCGTTTGGTCAATGTGGTCACGAGCACTCTTCCCCCTTCTTTCGTCACCCGATCCACCTCGTCCAGCAAATCGTCCACCTGGTTGATAACCGGACGGATCTCAATCATCGGGTCCAATAGGCCCGTAGGCCGGATTACCTGTTCGACCACCACTCCTTCCGTCTTTTGCAGTTCATAGTCGCCGGGGGTCGCACTTACGTAGATGGTCTGGGTCACCAACGACTCAAATTCCGGGAAATTAAGGGGCCGGTTATCCAGCGCAGCAGGCAGGCGGAAGCCAAAATCGACCAGTGAAAGCTTGCGCGAACGGTCGCCCCCATACATCGCCCGGATTTGCGGGATAGTCACATGGCTCTCGTCTATCACCATGAGGTAGTCATCCGGAAAATAGTCCAGCAAACAGAAGGGACGCATACCCGGTTGCCGACCGTCAAAAAAACGTGAATAATTTTCAATACCGCTGCAGTATCCCAATTCCCGCATCATTTCCAGATCGTAGTTGACGCGCTCCTCCAACCTTTTCGCTTCCAACGGTTTGCCATCCAGTAACAACTGCTCCTTGCGCAATTCCAACTCCTCACCGATGGCCCAAAGGGAGTTGACGAATTTCTCCCGGGGCGTGACAAACAGGTTGGCCGGATACAACGCCATGGTTTCCATTTTTTCAAGCGTTTTACCTGAAATGGGATCGATCACACTCAGTTCGTCGATTTCGTCTCCAAAGAAAGAAACTCGATACGCCTCATCCATGTAGGCGGGAAAAACATCGACCGTATCTCCTTTGACACGGAATGTGCCCCGTTTAAAATCAGTGGTGGTTCGCGCATAGAGAATTTCGACCAAGCGGTGCAAAAACGCATTGCGGCTAACCACTGTTCCGACGCCAAATCGGAATACCGAGCGCGAAAAGTCTTCCGGATTGCCCATACCATAGATGCATGACACAGAAGACACGACAATCACATCTCGACGGCCCGACATTAACGCAGAGGTGGTACGCAACCGCAGTTTCTCAATCTCGTCGTTGATGGCGAGGTCTTTTTCGATGTAGGTATTGGAGGAAGCAATATACGCTTCCGGCTGATAATAGTCGTAATAGGAAACGAAATAATTGACCGCATTCTCGGGAAAAAATTGCTTGAATTCTCCATATAGCTGTGCGGCCAATGTCTTATTATGACTCAGAATCAATGTGGGTTTCTGGGTCTGCTGGATAACGTTCGCGACGGTAAACGTTTTGCCTGAACCGGTAACTCCTAGCAACGTCTGATACATTTCTCCGGTATTGACGCCTTCAACGAGCTGACGAATGGCTTCGGGCTGATCGCCCGTAGGTATATATTCTGAAGTAAGCTTGAATTTCATGGAATGTTCAATCTGATTTGTTTTGGGGAAACCACAGGGAATTTGCAGCCATTTACAAAGATAACGAAAACTATGGATTTGTGTCGCTTTTAAAAACCAAATCCCTTTTCGTTCTGTTTAGCTAAGAAATTAGTTATATTTGAAGATGCTCAACATTCTGACCCAGCAAAATAGCGCCGCCAATCATTTCCTTGCTGAACTCCGTAATCGAGACCTTCAGCAGGATCGCATGCGTTTTCGGCGCAATTTGGAGCGTTTGGGCGAGGTCTTTGCCTATGAAATTAGTAAAACATTAACCTATGAGCCAACGGAGATCGAGACACCGCTGGGTATTGCAGAAACGGCGCTGTTAACCGAGCAGCCTGTATTAGCCACGATCTTACGGGCAGGCATTCCGATGCATCAGGGAATGCTCAACGTGTTTGACCAAGCCGACAGCGCATTTATCGGGGCCTATCGAAAGACCAAAAAAAGCGGAGCCTTCGAAATCCGTAAAGAATATGTGAGTACCATCAACCTCGATAACCGCACGTTGATCCTCATCGACCCCATGCTGGCAACCGGGAAGACGGTTGTACTCACCTGTAAAGAATTGCTTGATGATTACGATATCCAATCGCTCATTATCGTGTCCGCTATCGCCAGCGAAGAGGGTATTATGCATGTACAAGCATTTTTACCCCAAGCTCAATTATGGGTGGGCAATGTGGACAGCGAATTGACCAGCAAAGCGTACATCGTCCCCGGACTTGGTGACGCTGGGGATTTGGCATATGGTGTGAAGGAATAAACTAATTTGCCAGCAACGAGGGTGTACGGTTGCCGAAGCGATACCCCATGCCCAACATCACGTAGTTCGGCTCACGGAAATCCTTTAGGTTATGACCGATGTGGAGGAACGAGCTCCTCGTTACCCTCACCTTTAACGCCACCGCTTGGTACGTGCCTCTCAAATCTCCACCTTTATGGAGAACATTGGCTCCCAAGCCCAAACTGATGGTGAAAATGGGCATCACATACTCTCCCCTTATTGAAGTTCCCAATGCCACTTGGCGATCCTTGTCCGGGGTAAAAAATAGTTGTTCGGTACCGACGATGTAATCCGCTGTGTATACATTCGCGCTACCATCATAAATCGCATCCAATGAAACGCCTGCACGAAACCGATATCCAAAGTTATACATCGGTGCAAAATACGCCCCTATAACGGGGTACTTATAGGGTGACGCCACCTGTGTCCCCAAAAAATCTACGCCCGTTCGCTTCCAAGACCCGAAAACAACCAAATCGTAACTTACATGCTTTGGAAATTCGAGCGACTTCATGGCCTTGATTTGCTCTGTCTCGTCCGATTCTTTTGGCGAAAAATCATAAAGCACTCCCATCTTCACCCCCAAGGTATTCAGACCCGCATTGGGGAACTCGGTATTGCCATTCGAAAAGTGAGTGGCATCAACTCCGCCCATAACTGCCCAGCGGGGTAAGAGCTTCCATCTGACATGTACGCCCGCATTGAGGTACGCATTCACCTTCGAGCCCACGATAATGTTGTTCGGATTAGTCATCGGATGATAGGGCTGCCATCCAGCAGATAATCCAAAATTCCATTCGTAGTCCAACGACATTTGGGAATTTATCCGCGTGATTCTTGATCGCTGAAACATGTAGGCGGCCAAGGGACTGCCTAGTTCCAATCGGTTGCCGAAATCAAAGTATGCCACACCTATACCTTGATAGGTATCGGAAAACACACGACTACCCAATGAGCCGCTGGGGAAACCAAAGGAATAGTTCATATGACCAGACCAGGAACGTTTGATGGGTAACTGCCGTTGATTTACCCCATCGAAGAAAGACACGGAAGGCATTACGAATGCGGGCCGAAGGGTGACGGCTACCTGATGATGAAATCGTTTCAGGCCGGTTACTTCTATGGAGTCGGGATGGCCGGTTTGGGGGAAAACGAGTAACGGATAAAGCAACGATAGTAATACTAACCGTAGGTTCAGAAAACTTGACATAAACGCTTTTTGAAGACACGTTTTTCTATTCGTGTCCGCAAGTATAGCAATTTCAGTCAATGCTTCCAACCCAGGTTATCAGGTATCGGCTATCAGTTATTGGATGTCAGTTATCAGCCACCGGCTCGTGGATAATAGCCTAAAATTATGTTAAAAACTGTTGGAATGTTAATAAAAACTTTACACTAAGTTATTGGGGTTAAGGCTGTTTTATCGGTAACTTTATATCGCATTCAATTGCGTTCTTTTCCGTATCTATTAAATCCCATCTTTTATGACTTGGAAAAAATTTAGTGGCGAACCCATCCGCCAACCCATTCTAGACGAAGTATCCTCCACCATTGCCCGCGAATATCTGTTGGGCAACAAACTAAAAGTCTGCATTGGCACCGACTCACAGGTGAAAGGTGCCATCACCGAATTTGCCACCGTCATCGTGTTTGTTCGCGAAAAGAAGGGTGGCTTCATGTACATTCACCAAGATCGTACTTCCTTAAAAATGAGCATCAAGGAGCGTATGTTGGCGGAAGTACAACGTTCCATTGAAACGGCGTATTCGCTATGCGACACCTTGGATCGATACGATGTGGATCTGGAGGTACATGCGGATATCAATACCAACCCCATGTTCAAGTCCAACCAGGCACTGCACGATGCCATGGGTTATATCCTGAGCATGGGGTTTGTGTTTAAGGCTAAGCCCGAGGCATTCGCCAGCTCCGCCTGTGCGAATAAGGTGGTGCAATAACCGCTTATTTCTTTCCCGAAGTCGCAGACAGGTAACTGTCAATATACTTTTTGTCGTTTTCGTCGGAATCCTTGTATTTTTTACGAAGCTCATCCAACTTTGCATGCATTTCTTCGCGGATGCTTTTATAAGAGGGATCGTCGTATACGTTGCGCATCTCATGAGGATCCTTCTCCAAGTCGTACAATTCCCACTCGTCAATATCGTAATAAAAATGGATCAGCTTGTAGCGGTCCGTCGCAATACCATAATGACGCTTGACCATGTGGATGGACGGATATTCATAATAGGTATAATAGATCGCATCCCGCCAATCCTTCGTTTCCCCGGATACCAGCTTCCTGAACGATTCGCCCTGCATGTCTGACGGAATCTCCGCCCCGGCATAGTCCAGGAAGGTTGGTGCGAAATCCAGGTTCTGTACCAGTGCATCGATCTTCGTGCCCGCCTTGATCTCTTTCGGATAGCGGATCATCAGTGGAGTCTTCAGTGATTCCTCGTACATAAACCGCTTGTCAAACCAGCCATGTTCGCCCATATAGAACCCTTGGTCCGATGTGTAAACTACGATCGTATTTTCCTCCAGTCCGTGCTCCTTCAGGTAGTCCAGCACCCGGCCCACACCGTCATCCACCGCCGCTACAGTGGCTAGATAGTCCTGCATGTACCGCTGATAGCGCCAGCGCATCAGGTCCTCTTTCGACATCGAAGGATAGCGTTTTTTGAAATCTTCATTGATGGGATCGTATACGGAATCCCAGGCCGCGCGCTGGGTTGAATCCATCCGCCCCAAATTGTTATTGTACGCATTTTTGTCCCAATTTAACGTGGGGGGTATTCCCAGTTCATCCATCAACTCCGGTTTGATTTTTGAATCGCCTGCCCAGTTCATGTCCTTCAAGATATTCATCTCGGCGGATTTAGCGGCCGTACCACGTCCTTCGTAATCATCAAACAGCGTTTCCGGCTCGGGGAATTTCATCTTGGTGTATTCCTTGTAGTGCCGTTCAGCCGCCAACCACTCCCGATGGGGAGCCTTTTGGTGAAACAGCAAACAGAAGGGCTTGTCTTCATCTCGTCCTTCCAGCCATTTCAGCGCCAGATCCGTAGTGATATCCGTTACATAGCCGTGTATCTGCTCTTTCTTGCCGTTTACGATGAAATCCGGATTGTAATACTGTCCCTGTCCTGGCACCACTGCGGAATAGTCAAACCCCTGCGGTAGCCCATCCATGTGGATTTTGCCCACCATCGCTGTCTGATAGCCCGCGCGTTGCAGTAACTTCGGAAAATTATCCTGCTCCCAGTCGAAATGCTGCACGTTATCCACTTTGCCGTTGACGAAGCTATGCTTGCCCGTCAACAGTACTGCCCGGCTCGGTGCGCACAATGAATTGGTCACCGTGGCACGTGTGAACAGTGCCCCTTCAGCCGCAATGCGGTCGATATTCGGTGTCTTATTCATTCCGTAACCATAGGCACTCACCGCCTGGTAACCGTGGTCGTCACTCATGATGTAAACGATATTGGGACGCTTGTCGGTCTGCTTCTCCGGCTGCTGACTGCATCCCAGAACCATCAGCATAGCTGCCGATAACATAATTGGTTTATTCATCTTTTATCTGTTTTATTGTCCATCATTTTTATAGGTGTCCTATCGGTCGCCGGTTTTTACCCGGATCGCCGGTCAAGTCGTCACCGAGATCATCCCGCGCCTGTTCAGCCAAACGGATCAGCTCCTTCACCACATCGGGATGCTGGGCAGATACATCGTACCGTTCACCCGGGTCCCGCCGAAGATCGTACAGCGCTTGACCGGTTTTCTTTTGCGTATATTCCCCTGGAAGTCCATTTTGCCCCGGCATAACATCTTCATACGAACGGTATCGATGTTGAAAAACGAGTTTCCACCCGCCCTGTCTCACCGCCTCCAGGTTGTTTTGTCCAAAATAGTAATAAAAGTGATCCCTCGGATTGGCATCCACCTCGTTATATAGCAAGGGAAGTATATTCACGCCATCTATTTTATTCGTTGGAAGTTCGGCGCCACTGATCTTGGCCACGGTTGGCAGAATATCAATCGTTGATGCCAGCTTACCGCATATCGTTCCTGCGGGAATCACATCCGGCCAGCGCATAATGCAGGGTACCCGTTGCCCTCCTTCGAAACTCGTCGCTTTCCCTTCACGTAGACCACCTGCCGAGCCAGCGTGGTCTCCGAAATTCATCCAGGGACCATTGTCAGAAGCAAAGACAACCAAGGTCTGATCGGCAATTCCCTGCGCGTCGAGCGCCTTCATGATTTCGCCCACCGACCAGTCCAGTTCCATCATCACATCTCCGTATAGGCCCTGCTTGCTTTTTCCCTTGAATTTGTCGGAAACGGCCAGCGGCACATGGGGCATGGAATGCGCCAGGTAAAGAAAAAAGGGACTGTTGTGGTTACGTTCGATGAAGTCCACTGCCGTTTCGGTATACAATGTCGTCAATTCGTCCTGGTCGGCTAAAGTCCGCAGTTCCCGGATCCGCTCATTCCCCTGAATCAGCGGTAGCTCGGGAAAGCTTTTCTTGCGCTCATAGGCGGGTGGTATGTTACGCGTTCCGTCGTAATAAAACGGCACCATATCGTTTGAATAGGGCAGCCCCAGGTATTCATCGAATCCCTGTTGCAGCGGAAGAAACTTCCGGTGGTGCCCCAAGTGCCATTTACCGATTGCAGCGGTATGATAGCCCTCCGATTTAACCAGCTCGGCAATCGTGGTTTCCGCAGCATCTAAACCGGTTTCAGCTTTCGGACTCAATGCGCCACTGAATCCAATCCTGTTGGGATAACAGCCGGTAAGCAATCCGGCCCGCGACGCACTGCAGATGGCCTGTGCCGCATAAAAATGCGTAAAACGCATCCCTTCCTTCGCAAGCTGATCCAAATGCGGTGTCTGATACTGCGTGGCACCGTAGGCTGCTAGATCCCCATACCCCATATCGTCAACAAAAATGATTACGACATTGGGTTTTCCGGTTCTTTGTTGGGCGACAACCTCCATCCATCCGGCCAAACCGACCACCAGCAGCAAAGAAGCCACTCCGGAAACAAATAATCTGAGATGATTGGTCTTCATCAATTCACACAAAGTTGCCATTAATATCCGGAATTTTGAGTAAGCAATGGATTTAAATCGATCTCCCGTTGGGGAATCGGCATCAGTACCATGTGTTCCTGCACATTCCGCCCAATTTCCGTCTTACTCGTTTCGGCCAGTGACGCTTCGAGGGCCGCATGCGCTTTCATCTGTTGGATAAAACGCCCGGTGCGCACAAGATCAAACCAGCGATGTCCCTCAAAGGCCAGCTCTAACCTTCTTTCCTGCCAGACGGCCTCGCGGAAGGCCTCTTTAGTGAGCGATCCATAACTTGCCTCGTCCGTGTTGAACGCCCGTTTACGCACGCGATTCAACTGCACCAACGCATCATCCGTCCGATCCAGCTCATTCAATGCTTCTGCATAAAGTAACAATGCGTCTGCATAACGGAGGATGTGGATGTTCGCATCGGAATTGCCACCGATGCGCTCACCTTCTTCCCAATACTTCGTAAAAAGAGGAATGGAGCTGCGATGCACGGAACCATCGATCAAGCTTACGAAATCGGTCCGGAAGGTGGCCGCTTTCCGTTCGTCATCATCGGCAAATTGGGTATATAAATCCAGGGTTGGGATATCCGCTTCATTGCCATTGTTTATCCCCAGTACGGCAAAGCCACCCGGCATGGAGTATTTGGGTCCGCAAAGCACCATTGCGTTATTCCCGGTACCCGGGGGATCCATGTACTCGATATAGAGTACCGCCTCCCGACCTGCTTCTGTTTCCGACTTCCAGTTATCACCGTAATTTTCATGCAGACCGTAGCCGTAGTCGCCTTCGCGGGTGATTACCTCTGCCAGCACGTCTGCACTTCGCTGGTATTCACCTAAGGTCAGATACACCTTACCCAATAAAATCTTGGCCGCACCGGCAGTCACCCTGCCCATATCCGCTGCTCCATAGCTGACAGGCAACGCTGCGGCTGCATCTCCCAAATCACTGACGACCTGCTGGTAAACTTCTGCAACTGACGATCGCGGCAGCATCGCATCGTTGATGCTTTCCAATTTCAGGATTAAGGGAACATCTCCAAAAAAACGGACCAGATTGAAGTAAAATAAACCTCGCAAAAATTTGGCTTCGCCGATCAACCTTGCCTTTGAGGTTTCGTTCATGGTTACCGAAGGGACATTTACGATGGCTGCATTCGCCCGGGAAATACCGGAATAATTGTCGCGCCACATATCGCGGATAAATGTATTTTCGGAATTGAAACGCAGGTATTCCAAATCCTGCAGAAATTGGTTGGGCATTCCCAGCCCATTCTTCTCGCCATCGGTCGTCAAGTCATTCAATAAGAACATGTTCCGATTATAAATCGAATACAGCTGTTGGTAGATCGCGTTTACGGCCGCTTCCGCGTCCGATTCACTGGCGTAGAAATTGCCTATTACAAATCTATCCTCCGGATGCTCCTCAAGAAAAGAAGCGCAGGAAGTCAACAGCGCAAAGGCGATCGATAACGCCGCTATATATTTTTTCATTGATTTCATCTGTTTATTTTTTGTCTTTTATTGTCAGTACCTGTCCCGTCTTCACGGGATGGAGCCTTTGATGATTAAAATAATCATTACCCTATGGTTTAAATGATTATTTTAATCATGTCGGGTTCATGACAGTTCGTTGTTAAATCAGATTCACTTACAGATCAATTTGTACGCCCAAGAGAAATGTTTTCGCCATGGGATAACCACCGAAGTCTTCCCCTATTTCCAAATTAGATGCGCCCCGGTAACTTACCTCCGGATCGTAGCCTTTGTAGTTTGTGAAGGCAAATAAGTTTTGGCCTGTTACATACACCTTTGCCCGGTTGAGATACTTCAATTTAAGATTCGAAAAGGTATAGGACATCGTAATTGTCTTGATCTTCAGGTAAGAAGCATCCTCAATAAAGACATTGCTGAATACTGCCGACCGGTTGGTGGTCGCTTTCGGATATTTTGCATCGGGATGCTGCGGTGTCCACCGATCAACCAGTCCTTGGTACACATTTTGACCGCCCGACGGCAGTTCCAATTCCATCGCATTGTAGTTGAAAATATCGTTGCCATAACTATACTGGAGAAACACGTTCAGTTCCAAGCCGCGGTAGGAAAACGTGTTTGTAAAGCCGCCGAAAAAGTCTGGATTGGGATCACCGACCACCGCCCGGTCATAAGTAGCGTCCACCTTGCCATCAGGTACCCCATCTGGGCCACTGATGTCTTTGTAGCGGCGTCCACCCAGCCAATTTGTGGGGCCAGCTGGTCCGGCCGCCAATTCCTCCTCATTGCGAAAAAGGCCATCGTACTGGTATCCATAAAAAAGCCCCATCGGCTTGCCTACAATCAGCCGGTGAACTGATCCCGTTTTCAAATGGCCATCGTCCGTTCCCACATCCTTATACGACTCGCCACCCAACTCCAATACCTTATTCCGATTGAAAGAGATATTGAAACTTGACGACCACGAAAAATCACCCCGGAAGGGATCCCCTTCGATTGCCAGTTCCCACCCATTATTGACCACACTGCCAATATTCTGGAGCGATGTACCATACCCGGAAACAAACGGCACCGTTACATCGTATATCAAGTCCGTGGTTCGCTTTTGGTAAAAGTCGGATGTCAGCCGCAACCGATTATCAAAAAAGGCAACGTCCACGCCGACATCAAACTGTCCCGTCCGTTCCCACTTTAAGTCCGGATTGGGGATGATATTGGGGAAGAAGCCCGTTACCAGTGCCCGGCCGATGGTATACCTATTGTTGGTTAACGTGGGAAGCGACCGATATAATCCAATCTCTTGATTTCCCGTTACACCATAGCTTACGCGCAATTTGAGGTCCGACAGCAGACCCGGCTGCCAAAAGGGCTCTTCGATAACCCGCCACGCAAACGATCCCGATGGGAAAAACGCAAACTTATTGTTTGCTCCGAAACGTGACGAGCCATCCACACGGCCACTTATCGAAAACAGGTATCGATCCTTGAACCCATAGTTGACACGGCCGAGGTAAGACATCAGGCTCCATTCCGTTTTATCGGATGACGGTTGGTTGTAGACCGACCCAGACCCGAGACTGTTCGGTCCAAGGATATCGTTCACGAAGCCCTGCGAAGAGCCCGAAAAACCTTCGGCCATATAACGCTGAAAGGTAAGTCCTCCCAGTACGTTGATGTTATGCACCTCATTGATTTCCTTGGTCCAGGTCAATGTATTTTCGTTCAGCCAATTCGTATTGTATCCACCCGTAATTGTGGCGTTGGCTACCCCATTGGATTCGTAAATCTTTGCCGGGACATAGGTATCAAATTTCGTATTGAATAAATCTGTACCGAACGAAACCTTGGCTTTCAGATCCGGCAGAATAGCCCATTCGGCAAACATGTCGCCAAGGAAGCGCGTTGTTTGGCTTTTATGTATCCGTTCCAATGCAGAAGCAACGGGGTTTGCATAAATGATCCCCGGAATATTGACCGGTGTATAAATACCCAATGTTTCGTCACTGTATACCGGCTGAATGGGATTGAATTTCATTGCTGCCGACACCACACCCTGTTGCCCCCCGGCATCGGTTCGTGTTGCATTGGAGATGGTACGGCTGATATTCAGGTGCGTACCGATCTTCACATTCTTCAGCACATCCCGTTCCAAATTGACCCGCCCCTGATATCGGTCGAAATAGGAATTCCGGATAACACCATCCTGGCTGTAATAATTGCCGGAGACCGAATACATGGTCCGGTCGTTACCCCCTGCAATATTAAGCTGGTAACTTTGTGTGGGTGCTTGTTGGAAAACCTCTTCCTGCCAATCTGTACCTGTCGGATTCGAGCGCAATTCGGCTATTTTAGCATCGTCATACACCGGCTCAAGTCCATCGTTCATATACGCTTCATTCACTAATTGGGCATATTCATAGGCGTTCATCACGTCAATTTTCCGTACAACGTTCTGAATACCGTAATTCACGTCGAACGTAATCCGGTCTTCACCTCTTTTTCCTTTCTTAGTTGTGATCAGCACGACACCGTTTGCTGCACGCGAACCGTAGATGGCCGTTGCAGACGCGTCTTTCAGAATCTCGATCGATTCGATGTCCGAAGGATTGACCGCAGACAACCCACTCATCCGCGCATTGCCGCCTGTATTGCCAAATCCAGATCCGTTATAGATGGGAAAACCGTCAATCACATATAAGGGTTCGTTGCCGCCCTGCAACGAGCTGGATCCACGTATACGGATAGACGCAATGGCGCCCGGCATACCGGATGTCTGCGTAACCATCACGCCCGATGCCCTACCCACCAGCCCTTGGTCCAGTGACGTAATCGGTGTGGCCTGCAACTCTTCGGCTTTCACCGAAGCAACCGACCCCGTCAGATCCGACTTACGGACGGTTCCATACCCAACCACCACTACTTCATCCAGATCACTGACCGACGCTTTCATCGAGGCATTAACGGTCTGCCGGTTATCACTTGGATGTTCAAGGGAATCGAAACCGATACTGGTAAACACGAGGATACTTGCTCCGGAAGGAATCGTAATCCGGTATTCGCCGCTGACATCGGTGGTAACTGCGATCGAAGTTCCTTTAACGGATACGGTTACCCCTGCCAACGGTCGGCCCGATTCATCCGTAACCTTTCCGGTCAATGTCCGCTGTTGTTGCATAGACACCGCAGGAGGCGCATCGGCGCTATTGATTTTCTTCAGCCGGCTGATCAATACCGTATTTTCTTTGATCTGGTAAGTTAATGCTTGTGGAGTCAGTACCGCTTGGAGAAAATCTTCCAAAGGCATCCGGTTAGCCACGATCGTAACCGGTTTAGCTGATTTAACAAAACGGTCGTTGTAGACGATCAGAAAGCCGGTCTGTGATTCGACCGATTCGAACACCTTGGGAAGCGATTGCTGGTCGACCCGAAGGGTAATCGTCTGCGATCGGGTGGCTGCACTCAGGTGTATCGCCCCGATAAAAAGTAGTAGCGTTGTTATTCGCATAATTCGGAATAATTGGGCTAGTTCATTGGGTAGTTTTCTAGTCTCCAATAGGAGATTCACATAATTTATCATTACGTTTGCACAGTTTGGATATTGGATAATCCGGTTAATACTTGGTTTTTAATAAAGGCAATGTCTGAACATGCGCAGGGAGGTGCCGGTAACACTTCCCTGTATTGTGTTCCTTGCTGGGTAATTTTGAAGTAATCAGGTCTCCATAGCGTCTTATTTTAGTTTATCCCTCCGTTAACTATTCGATAATAAGTTTCTTTCCCTTAATCTGATAATGGATTTCTGATACTTTTAATAAATCCAATACCGTTAGTAAACTTACATTTCGGCTCATCCGGCCACTGAATGTTTCTTGTGGGATGCTGCTGCCGTATTCGACATCTACGTCATACCAACGCTCAATCTGACGCATCATTTCCCTAAATGGCGTTTGCTTAAAATGAAACATGCCTGACTTCCATGCAACGTAGGGGCTGGTATCGATGTCGCCTATGGTGATTTTGCCGTCGACCAAACTACTTTGCTGGCCCGGGGATAGTGTAACGGGCGACCGATGTCCGGTGCCGGGCATAACACGCACAGCTCCCTCAACCAATGTTGTTTTCACGTCGTGCTCATCTTCGTATGCTGTGACATTGAATTGGGTTCCGAGTACTTCCACTGTTTGTCCTTTGCTGATTACCCTGAATGGAAGGGTCGGAGAACCGGCGACTTCAAAGTAGGCTTCACCCTTCAGCTCAACCACGCGTTCATTGTCTGCAAATCGTGACGGATATTTTAATGTAGAAGCCGAGTTAAGCCACACACGGGTACCATCAGGGAGGGTTACCTGATACGTACCCCCTTTGGGGGTGGTGAGTACCAGTGAACGGGTGTCTTGCTCACTTCTTCCCTTACTTTCTTGTTTACCGAAAACGGAGCTACCATCCAAATAGGCAATCTCATCTCCTACGACAATTCCTACATGCGTCTCACTTAAGTTAATCGTCCGGCCATCGGCGAGCGTCAACACAGCGCGGCTGCCACCTGGGGGAATATCCATGCTATCCAAGAGAGGTACCGTGTCCATCTTGGCCACTCGTTTGTTATTCACACTCAGCACGCCTATACCGATCATCGCTACCACAAGCATTGCCGCCGCCACATAAGGAAGCCATCGGATCATCCGGACGCTGGCACGATGCGGGCTCGCTGCGTTTGCCTGTTCGAGAATATGTCGCAACATTCGGTCCTTAAGCTGTTCGGCATTATCGGCAAACGTGGTATCCAATTCGACGACATTCTTGGTCATCTGTTGGTCCAACCATACATTAAGTTGCGCTTGCTCGGAAGCCGTAATGCTGCCGTCGATCATTTTTGACGCTAAAGCCTCTATTTCGCTACGAGCTAAATCCATTTACAATTGGGTCTTTAATCCATAGTCTACTTTTTTCAGGAAAAGGGTGTATCGGAAGAAAAATTTAGTTCGTCTTATCGAAGAAGAGATCCAAGACAGTCGGAATAAGTATCAACAAGTCGCCTTTCAGCTTTTTGGTTGCATTCTTGAGGTGCATTTTAACCGTATTTTCGGACAACTGAAGTTCGTCCGCAATGGCTCTCGCCGACATATTTTTTTCGCGGCTCATCCGAAAAACCAGCTGACATTGGGCAGGAAGTCGATTGATGCTTTGTTCAATTCGGCGCTGTAGCTCCTTTGCTAAGTATGCTTCTTCGGGTGAAACCGTGTCGACCATGTCCAGCGCCTCGTTCCATTCCACCTGCGCAGAACGACGATGGGCATGCGCCAACATTGTGAGAGACTGATACTTGACCGACACCGCCAAGTAAGTGTGCAGCGAATAACGAAGCCGTAGATTTTCCCGTCGCTTCCAAAGGCTTAAAAACACATTCTGCACACATTCCTCGGCTTCTTCTGCCCGATTGAGCAGATTTGCAGCAACCACAAATAGTTTATCCCAGTACCGGTTATAAAGCGCTACCAAGGCAGACTCTCTGTTGTACTGCAATTCCTGTAATAAATCGTCGTCGCTGTATTGGCTATAATCGGTCACATCCCAGCTCTTTTGTCGCTGGAAAGTTACAAATTATTCTACAGCTTGGCAACATCATCAAAAATCAACCTTCACCCAAAAATCAATTCAATCGGTAAAATATCGATCCAGTGTATACTTGGGTTGATGGACATCGGGGTTCTGTTCAAATCTTTCCGGGTTATACTCCAGTGGCAAAATGGATTTTGCGGTCAAAGCAGCTGTGTCGTCCGTTGCGACCTGCCATTGCTTGAGCAATACGGTCATTGAATCAACTGTCGACTTGCTTTCCGGTAGCATAGCGAGGTTATTAATTTCCAATGGATCGTTCTCTAGATTGAAAAGCTGCATATAATCTCTTTCTGGATAACGGATCAGCTTCCACTGTTTCGTCCGAACCGCTCGCACCGTATTTCGGTAGGCCGTAAACAAAGATGTACGCATACTGTCAGACTCCCCTTTGATAATCGGCGTAATCACTTTTCCATCTACTCCTTCAGGCACAGATAACCCGCACATATCCGACAAGGTGGGGAATAAGTCGTATAAGTAGACGAGCGCATCCGAAACCTCCCCTTCGGGAATACCAGGGCCACGGATAATCAACGGAACCTTCATGCTATGCTCATATAGATTCTGCTTACCCAATAGTCCGTGACTGCCTATGGCCAAACCATTATCCGCAGCATAAACAACAATGGTATTTTCAAAAAGACCCGACTTTTTCAGGGTTTCAATGATGTCTCCAATCCGGTTATCCATGTGGCTGATCAATGAATAATAGTCACTTAAGGACGCCTGAATCATCTCCGGCGTACGCGGCCATGGCGCTAAATTTTCATCACGGATCTGCATATCGTCGAATGCAAAGGGGTGATACTTCTTGAAATTACCCGGTATCGGAATGCCGGCTTGTTCGTACATCCCAATGTAATCCGTTCGGGGGGAACGGGGATCATGCGGCGCTGTGAACGCAACGTAGCAGAAGAAAGGATTTTCCTTATCCCCTTTTGCGTACTGATCTAAATACTCAATCGCCGCATCTGCAAACAAATCGGTAGAATAGCTTTTCTTTACCGGGGTAGTCAATTTACCATCCGGACCCAACTCACGGCACGGGACACTGAAATGATCACACATACCCCCGAGGAATACATTTTTCCCTTGCTGAAAGGACGCCTCAAACGTTGCGCCCCCATTGTGCCATTTGCCGGTCCCAAAGGTCTCATATCCGTGATCAGCGAAGTACTTGGGCATCGTAGTTACGCCATCCAGTTTATCATATACGTGAAAAAGGCTCCTTCCACTCATCAGCATGGCCCGGCTTGGCGCACAGATAGCCCCGTGATGCCCTCCCATTACGTAATTGTTCGTAAAGCGAACACCCTGTACAGCCAACTCATCGATATTGGGGGTTTTGATATACGTGTTTCCAGCACAACCCAGCGCATCTGCGCGCTGGTCGTCTGCAAACAAAAATAGCACATTGGGTTTGTCTGGGAACGAACGTTTCGGTGAGTTATTACCCGCTCTTTGGCAGCCTGCACCGATCGCTAGGGCTATCAGGCATAGAAAAATCGATTTATCCATCATTTTTAGTTATAATCTGCACCGCGCTCACTCGCCGTGCAAGAATTTACAAAATCACTTATTAATTTTTCCATTTTCTTTAATTGATCCGGATGCTCCCCTGAAATATCCTTCGTTTCGAATGGATCGTTTAATAAATCATACAGTTCAGGTGGTTGGCCATTGCGAACAAAGAGCTTGTACTGGTTGTCTATCCATGCCTTCTGTTCTTCCGATTGAAAGCCAATGGGCACCGGCCGCACCTGCGTATCCCCATTCAAGGCTTCCATGAGGGAAATCCCGTCGATCGGACGGACCGGAAACTGATTCCGTTCACCCAAAATATCGAGTACGGTCGGAAAATAATCGGACGTAACTGCAGGATAATCGGTTTGTCGTCCCCCTTTTATTTTTGCAGGCCAGACAGCAATACCCGGAACGCGTATTCCTCCTTCATAGAGACTGCGTTTCCGTCCACGGAATCCCCCTGTACTGCCTTGCGTTCGATTTGCCCGTGTTTTTCCCTCCGGTCCATTATCGCTGGTAAAAAACACCAATGTATTCTTATCGATGTTAAGTTCCTTCAACCGGGCATTCAACCGACAGATTTGTTCATCCATTGCAGAAATCGCACCGTAATAGTGCTGCAAATCGGTACTTTGTCCTTTATAGAGATTCCGGTACTTTTCGCCCGTTAAAACGGGTAAATGTGGCGTATGGAACCAAACCACTGCAAAAAAGGGAGCCTCATTACTAACCTGATCTTCAATAAATGGGATAACCCGGTCCATGATCACACGCGAATCATCTCCTTCGAGGTTATCGTTGATTTTCTTTCCTTTTTCGTTCCAATAGAACGTGCCGAATGGCGTTCCCGGTTTATTTTTTCCGACGTCACCTGCATCGGCGTCGGGCGTGATCATCGGATTCCAAGTAGGGACTTTCGACTCCGTTGAAAAACAGATATCAAATCCATTCTCCCAAGGAGGAGCATAATGCGCGGAATCCCTTCCTCCCCGGTTGGCATCATTCTCGTCATTTGTAAGTGTTCCCAGGTGCCATTTTCCAAAATGACCGGTACGATAACCTTTGCCTTGAAGGTACTCGGCCATTGTCAGTTCTTCTGGCTCCATTTTACCACGATTAGCAAAAAAAACACCGTACCTGAAAGGATGCCTTCCCGTCAGGCAACTTCCCCGCGTTGGCGAGCATACAGGTGCCGCCGCATAAAACCGGGAAAAAACGATACCCTCCCTGGCCATTTGATCAAGTGCGGGTGTCTTTACCCATGCATTACCGTTAAAACCGACGTCTCCCCACCCGAGGTCGTCTGCCATCATGAAGATAATATTGGGCCGATCATTATCTGCGTTTGAAGCTGAAGATGAGTCGTTCGTGGAATGACACGCCAGGCAAAACAGAAGTAAGGTCCATTTCATGTTCACCATCCGGGGTTTTGTTCCAGATTTGGATTTAATTCTATTTGTACGTCGGGAATTGGAAAAAGCAACATGAAATCTTCGACCTCCTTGCCCTGCGCACTAAGTTTCGCTAAAAAGGTTCCCCTTCTTTTCAGGTCCCAAGCCCTTTGCCCTTCAAAAGCCAACTCAAATCGCCGTTCTTCGAGAACAGCGTTGCGGAATTCGTCTTGCGATAACCCCACAAGGTCGGGTAAATCTGTTTCAACACCATTTCTGGCCCTTTCCCGTATTTGATTGATCCAGTTATATTTTTGAGCATCGCCCGGATCGACCTCATTCAAAGCTTCTGCGGCGATCAACAAAATATCTGCATAGCGGATGATCGTAAAATTTTCACCGGATTGCAATTCAGCTTCCCGGTCATCAAACTTACAGACATAATAAGGAAAATCGCCTCCATATATTTCCTCCATCGTTACCGTGCCTGTTACCCCATCGATATGTTCATACCGATCAGCTACTGTTACGGATTTGCGGTACGAATCGGGATTTTCGGCAACGAAATCAGCCGAAGGGGCCCAGGAACCGCCTACAGTTGTATTGGCCCAAAATGACTTTAGGAATTGTCCGGGTCGCTGCCTCGGACCGAATGCTCCTGGAACTCCACTGTTGATTTCACCGCTTAAATACTGCACTTGAAAGATATGTTCTACCCCATTATTGCCCTTGGGCTTGAAAATGTCAGCATAGTCTGGAAAAAGCTTATACCTTTCCGAATCAATTACTCTTTTTGCATGCATCAACGCATTGGGATAATCGCCGCGGTATAAAAATATCCGGGCTAGCAATGCATCCGCTACATAAGCATTGATTCTACCTGCTGGACTGATCGGCTCAAGTTCTGCCGCGGCTGCTGTCAAATCCCCGATGATCAAATCATATACCTCGTCTGCCGTGGCCCGAGGTGCATCAATGTTGTCAAACCCCGCTGTAGGTGATTCATATAAAGGGACCCCTCCCATCGTGCGCACCAACTGAAAATAATAGAATGCCCGCAATGCTTTCGCTTCGGCGATGATATCCGCCTTCTTTTCAGCATTAAAATCGATTCGATCGGTATATTGAACCACTTCATTTGCACGATTGATCCCGTTATAACAAGCCGACCACAGGCCTCCGGTCACATCACTGTTGTATGTGAAGAAGTCCCACGAATAGGCGTCGGACACAATCGGCGAGATTCCCAGATCATCCGCATTTACCTCTCCGTAGTTTAAATAAGTTTGTGCCGATACATTATAGATAATGCTGTATGCACCATAGAGCCCTGCCAGCGCATCGTCCTCAGACTGGTAAAAACTTGATAAGCTGATCGAGCTCGGTGGATTTTCATCCAGAATGCCCTCACAGGAAAAAAGTGATAGGACCATCAATGCTACCAAGCTTGCTATAATTATAGTTTTAGTTTTCATCATCACTGATATATTTATCTCTAGCTAATTAGGCTTAAAATCCAACTTTAAACCCGAATCGAACGCTTTTAGATGCCGGATAAGATCCGTTATCTACTCCCATTTGGGTATTGCTGGATGCGTATAAATCCACTTCTGGATCAAATCCACTATAATTGGTAAACGTCAGTAGATTTTCGCCGGACAGATACACTTGCGTGTTTCGAAGCCAACCCACTCCTTTCAATAATTTTTCGGGAAGATGATAGGATAGCGTGACCGTCTTTACGCGCAGAAAGGACCCATCCAATACATCTCTATCGCTCCCATTCTTCCATTCCCCGGCGTTATGCAGTGGTGCTTCGATCGTATTGCTTGTACCCGGACCCCGCCAACGTTGATCGTAGTAAACTTGTAGCACATTGTGTTTTTGGGGTTGCGACAATAGTGCAATCCGGTTCAAATTAAAAATCTCATTTCCGTAACTTCCGTTGACGAATACAAACAGACTAAAGTCTCGAAAGGAGAAATTGTTCGAAAATCCGAAAATAAAATCCGGATTCGGATCTCCGATGATGGCTCTGTCATCGTCGTTTTGCCGGAATCCGTCTCCATTGAGGTCTTCATACTTTGGCAGTCCCGGTCGGTTAACACCACCGACGCTATTGCCGGCTTCTGTAATTTCCTCCGCACTCTGCCAAATTCCCAGAAACCGGTATCCGTAAAATGAACCCAGCGGCCTGCCTGGAATGGCGATCGAACTGCCAAATGAAGCTTCTCCTCTTCCAAGTGTAAAAATCAACCGCTCGGTTCCTTCCGCCAACGATACCACCTTGTTCCGGTTGAAAGAAATATTGACCGAAGACGACCATTTCAATTTGCCGATAGTATTAAATCCGGCACTTAATTCAACTCCCCTGTTTTCAACTTCTCCAATATTCTGTATCGAATTGCTATATCCCGACTGGTTGGGAATCGTAACATTTAACAACAGATCCTTTGTATTCTTTATATAGTATTCGGCAGAAAACTGAAATTTACCTTTCAGAAACTCGGCATCCACCCCAACATTGAACTGGTTTGTTTTCTCCCATTTTAAATCCGGATTCGCAATCCGATTTGGCGCGAATCCGATCACGGGTTCGCCACCTAGGATGGTCCGTGTCGTGTTATAGAGTGCTAAAGAAGCGTATGACCCGATATCCTGATTTCCCGTCAATCCATAACTGCTCCTTAGCTTCAAGTTACTGAGCAAATTGGAATTGCGTAAGAACGGTTCCTCACTTAGCACCCAGGCGATTCCAACCGATGGAAAATACCCCCATTTATTGTCTTCACCGAATTTCGACGATCCATCTCTTCGTATCGTCCCGGTAAAGAGGTATTTATCCCGATACGCATAATTGATCCGTCCGATATAGGACAGCAAGCCAGACTCCTCTTTGGAGGTCTGGGAAGGCCTTGGGTTAGAACCAGCCGCTAGGTTATTAAACGAAAAACTATTCGTTGAAAATCCTTGCGCCTCGCTGAATACCGACTCATTATCAGAGTTTTGAACCGTATACCCTGCCAAAACCGAAAGCCGATGATCCGATCCGAACGCTTTATTGTAAGTGAGGGTATATTCGGCAAGCCAATTCAAAAACTGTATCGTACCTACCGACGCAATTCCTATATTCGGCAATGCCTGCGTTTGGGCTGTATTGGGCACATAAATGTTTCGTTTGGAATTCACGATATCCGCCCCGAAATTTGCTCTAAAGGTAAGATCATCAATAATTTCAACATCGGCAAAGGCACTGCTTAAAACCCTGTTGGCATAGGTAATGTCCGTTCTTGTCCGGGCAATCGATACCGGATTCTCGATAATTTTCTCGATACCTTCGTTATGGTTGTGGATATAATTCCCTTCTTCATCCCGTACAGCGATAGCCGGTGTCGTTGTCAAAGCACTCCATAAGGGAGAATCGTGTTGATAGCCTGTACCGTCGGAAGGAACAGCGTCATTTACGGTCCGGCTTGCATTCATATTGACACCTAGTTTTATACGCTTACTTATATGTTGATCCAGGTTAAATTTCAGGCCCGCACGCTTGAAATTGGATTCGATAATAATACCATCCTGATTTAAATAGCTTCCGGCTACCAAATACTTGGTATTTTCCGTTCCCCCGGAAACGGATAAATTGTAATCTGCCGTGGGTGCTGTTCTAAAGATTACATCCTGCCAATCCGTGCCCTCACCAAGCTCTTCGGGAAGCGGCTTTTTCACTCCGTCATAAAAAGCTGGCTGCCCGTTATTGGCTGCCCATTCATTCGTGAGAACAGCAAGTTGCTCTGCATTGGCAAGATCCAATTTCTTTCTGATCGAAGCAACATTGAGGGAATATCCGAAATCGATTTTCGCCTTTCCTTCCTTCCCGCGTTTGGTTGTAATCAGGACAACCCCGTTTGCACCTCTTGATCCATATATTGCCGTGGCAGAGGCGTCCTTCAATATTTCAACCGATTCAATTTCATTCGGGCTTATAGAAGCTAGCGGGTCGGCCGGATTTGCCTGATTGCCCGCGCCCTGCGGATTAAATCCGCCGTTCATCACCGGGAAACCGTCAATCACGTATAACGGTTCGCTCGAGGCATTGATAGAGTTTGTGCCCCTGATCCGGATGCGCATCCCTCCACCAGGCGCATTGGAAGCCGCCTTAATATCGACCCCCGGAATTTTGCCCTGTAAGGATTGGACAAACGTTGTCGCCGGTGTTTTTTCCAGATCTTCTCCCTTGACCGAAGAAACGGAACCTGTTACGTCCTTTTTCCGCTGTGTTCCATACCCCACAACCACGACCTCATCGAGGTCACTCATGGATGCTTTCATCGACACATCCATCCGGCTTCGATTACCTACCGCATACTCGGCCGGTTCAAACCCGACATTTGTAAACACCAACATTGTACCCGCTAGAGGAAATCCGATGCGGTACTCGCCCGCGCCGCCTGTCTTCACTGCTACCGGGGTACCTTTGGCAGACACGGTTACTCCTTCCAGAGGTGTCCCGGATTCATCGGTAACTGTACCCGAAATCATTCGTTGCTGGCTTTGCATCTCGGAGTCAATATTTCCGGCAACATCCGTCGCCAATCGGCTAATCAGTATGGTATTTTCGAAGATTTGATAGGTCAATGACTCGGGAGTGAGCACCGCCTGCATGAATGTTCCCAAAGGCATCCGATCGGCCGAAATTGTAACCGGTTTGGTCGACTGAATAAAACGATCGCTGTATAGAACCTGATAGCCTGTCTGTTTTTCAACGAGTTCAAACACTTTGGGAAGCGATTGCCGGTTTGCTTTAAGCGTAATCGTTTGTGACATTGAGGTTGCACTCAAATGCATGCATCCGACGACAAGCAATAGCATAGTTATCCTCATAATTCGGAATAATTTGGCAAGTTCATTGGGCAGTTTTCTCCTGCCCAAAGGAGGAATTACATAATTTATCATTACGTTTGTGTGGTTTGGATATTGAAAATCCGGTTTTAATACTTGGTTATACGATGTCAATATCTGGACTTTACAGGGAGGTGCTCGTAACACCTTCCTGTTTCAGCGTCCCGCGATTCTAAAATACTTATGTTTCCATAGCAATCTGTTTATAAATGGTTAAATTGGTTACCTAATAACGGTTATTCTAGTCAATAATCAGTTGCCTGCCCTCAATGCGAAATTTAATTTCCGATGCTTTCAATAACTTCAATACCCCAAGCAAGCTAACATTCCGTTTCATCCGGCCACTAAATGTTTCCTGCGGAATCTGGCTGTTATACACCACATCCACATCATACCAACGCTCAATCTGATGCATCATTTCTGCAAACGGCGTATGCTTAAAATGAAACATATTCAATTTCCAGGCAACATAGGGTTCGATATCTACATCATTTACGACGATGCTTTCACCTGCTAACCGACTTTGTTGACCAGGGGATAGCGTAACGGCGGGCTGGCTTGCGGTCTCGGGTACAATCCGCACAGCGCCTTTAACTAATGTTGTCTTAATTTCTGAGTCTCCACCGTATGCCTCAATATTAAATTGGGTACCCAGCACCTCCACCGTCTGGCCGTTGCTTACTACTTTAAACGGAATCCGTTGGGAATTTGCTGATTTGCGAATCTGCGAATTTGCGGCTTTACGCACCGGCGTAACATCAAAATACGCTTCGCCGTTCAGTTCAACCACCCGTTCATTTCCTGCAAACCTTGAGGGATATTTCAACGTAGAAGCTGCGTTGAGCCATACTTTCGTACCGTCAGGAAGCGTTACCTGATAGGTGCCACCTTTGGGAGTAGTGAGCATAAGAGAATGTTCCCTTGTTCCCTCATTCACTTGATCACCAAGCACGGAATTTCCGTCAAGGTACGTAATCCCGTCTCCTACGATAATTCCGGTTTGAGCCTCGCTCAAGTCGATCGTCTGCCCGTCTGCCAAGGTCAATGTAGCCCGACTACCACCGGGAGGGATGTCTGCATGGGAAAGTAAAGACGCCCTGTCAGATTCCATCGTTTGTTGGTCGCCCACCAACGAATAAACCCATGTTCCGATCAATGCGATGAGTATAACAGCAGCAGCATAAGGAAGCAAGAAGCGAAGTTTGCGGATCGACGGGTCCTTTACCATTCCCCGATCAGCCATTTTAGCTTGTGTGATTTCCCAGAGACGCTTCCGGTCTACCTCATGAAACACCTGCAATTTCTGCCGGAGGTTTTCTGTATCTTCAAGTGTGTCGAAAAATGCCCGGTTCTCCGGTCGCTCGTCCAACCAGGCATTCAGCGCTGCTTGCTCTTCAGACGAAAGAGCTTGCCGAAGGGACTGTGCGATCAGGTAAGCGATGTAATGACGTTGTTTGGGCATATTCAATCCTGTTGTCGATAATGGAAACGACAGACATCGCAAAACGCCCAAAAAAATTATCGTCTTTTTTTACCGCTCTATTAGTAAACAGCAAAGCCATGAAAAAGCGGGCAATCCTTTCCGAAGCAGTGCAGTCTGCAATAATTGGATGGCGCGAGACTTTTGATTACGCACCGTTTTTACGGAAATACCCAATTGGATAGCAACCTCGTCCGTTTTTGAACCATGAAAGAAAATCAGTTTGAAAATTTCACGTGCTTTCGCGGGAAGACGTTCGATCTCTTCGTATACCTGCGCCAATACTTCAGATTCCAGCATGCCAAAGTCTTCAATACCTTCACCCGTGTCGACCGCATACAGGTAGTTATCCAGTGAAGCTTGCTGCCGCTTTTGCTGCTTCAATCTATCAAGGCAAAGGTTCTTTGTACTGATGTACAGAAACCCTTTGATGCTGTTCAGGTTGTCAAAATGAGTTGCTTTTTCCCAAAGACGTACCAATACCTCAGATACGGCATCCTCTGCCTCGGCTTGGTTTGCCAACATCGTTCTCGCATAGTAGCATAACGGCCGATAATGCAATTCGAATACATGCGCAAAAGCTGCAGAATTTCTCTTTTGGAACTCCGATGCCCAATACGCCGCTGATTTCTTAGGATTATCCATGTTGGTCAAAACAAAGATACATCCGAGGGATAAGATTTCAAAATGATTGCTTAACCTCTAGTCGCGACTATGCATCCATTTTCTGGTGTGTTCAAGTCTAATTAAGTGGTTCCATTGCTACGTTTTACATCCTGAATATGGGATTTGTGTCCAAGCCCTCTGCGAATTTGCTTGATTCGTATAAGGTGGTGTGGTAAAACTTATGTGCGTAAGCTTTTCAGATAGGCAATGCTTTGTGGTACCTGTTCGTCTACGCGATCGCTTTCGTCCTCTATATAGTAATGAGCTACCCCGGCCGACTTGGCTGCTTTCAAAATAGCAGGGATGTCAATTTGACCGGTACCCAATGCCACGTCATTTTCCTTGTTAGTGCCTCCGGAAAGGTTTCCCTCTATCCCTTTCTTCAAGTCTTTCAAGTGCAGTGCCTTGTATCGGGGACCATACTTTTCCAATAGTTCCACCGGATCAAAACCCGGGAAAAATGCCCATAGGATATCCAATTCAAAACTCACATAATCGGGATCGGTATTATTTACGATGTAGTCGTACAACGTACCGTCTCCGTACGGATGAAACTCGAATCCGTGGTTGTGGTAAATAAACATCAACCCGTACTTATCCTTGAGTGCCTTACCCACCCTATTGAAATCGGCTACGGCTTTCTGTGCCTCTTCCAATGTGAACGAGCCACGCTCATGCGGAATGCTCGCCACGCGCACATATTTTGCACCCAATGCGTTGGCATTCTCGGCCACTTCAGAAGTTTTATTGACTAGATCGTCGTAACTCACACCAAATGATGAACACGACATTTCCCTATCGTCAAGGAGTTTCCGTAGACTTTGGGCACTCTGCCCAAAGAGGTTTGAAAATTCCATATCGACGACACCCAGTTGCCGGATCTTATCCAATGTTGATGGTACATCGTTTGCGAATTCATTCCTATATGTGTAGGAAACCATTCCAATCTCATTGGGAGAAAGTATTGTCTGGCTGTCACACGCGAGGATAACGAATACCATAGCAACTTTTAAAAAAAAAAGATATTTTGATGACATAGTCTTAACTGATTAAGGGTTTTTCATTGTCGATTAATTAAACTTTTGGCTCCCAGCCTTTTTCATATTCGCGGCTCCACAGTTGTTGTGCTTCCTTATCACCAATGATATGGCCGTTAGCCGGATCCAACTGGATATCGCGTTTCAGTCGCCACGCAATGTTCCCGATTTGCATCGCCATCGTGCTCTTATGACCAAGCTCCACATCGCAATTAGGCCTACGCCTGTTTCGCATGGCGTCCAGAAAATCTGCCACATGAAGGCTGTCCAGACCAAGGCTGGGGCTAGCAGTATTTCGGCCCTGCATTTCTTCCTCTTTCTGCTGGGGTTTTACTTCCTTGACCAACTTGCCGTCACTGTCATAAACGGTATACATGTCGCCACCGGTATCCAGGCTTCCTTTTTCGCCATAGAATATAATGCCACGGTCCCTGCTTTCGATCTGCCGTCCGTTTGAACTCCTGTTTTCCCACATTAGGGATATGCCGCCCGGATAGTCCATGGTGATGACTTGCGTATCGGGTGTTTCCCAGTCGTCTTTGTACTGATAACGGCCGCCTACCGAGCTTACGCGTAAGGGAAAGTCGACGTCCAGCCCCCAGCGGGCTACATCCACTTCGTGGGTGCCGTTGTTTAGTGCCTCTCCAGTACCCCAATGCCAGAACCAGTGCCAGTCATAGTGGATCAACCCCTCTTTATAAACCATGCGCGGGGCGGGGCCCTGCCATAGTTCATAGTCAAGCCAGGAGGGTACGGCACCTGGTTTCAGAAAGGTTTGCTTGCGGTTATTGGTATACCATGTTTTTGCAAAATAAACGCGGCCGATGATGCCATTATGTAGGGCTTCAATGCCTTCGGTAAGGGTAGGTGCTGAACGGCGCTGTGCCCCCATCTGGACCACCCGATCGTATTTCCTTGCTGCGGCGACGGCCAGTTCGCCTTCCCGCGGGTTATGGCTTATGGGTTTTTCCACGTAGACATCTTTCCCGGCCTGACAGCCCATGATAGTAAGCGGTGCGTGCCAGTGGTCGGGCGTGGCAATATATATAGCGTCAATAGATTTGTCTTCCAGTAGTTTACGGCAGTCTTTTTCTGGGCGGGGAACATTGACCTGCCCGGCGTCCAAGACGCGTTTGATCGCCTTGGGGATGGCCCGCTCGTCCACATCACAGATGCAAGCCACCTCGGTATTCTTTTGTTTTGCAAAAGTGGAGGACATGCTGTTACCGCGGCCATTTACGCCAATGGTGGCGACGCGGATCCTGTCATTCGCCCCCATGATATTGCTGTAGCTCTTTGCACTGAAAATCATCGGCCCACCAAAGGTGAGGCCTGCGGACGCAATGGCTGCTTTCTTGATAAAGTCCCTTCTTTTTTCCATATTCATTGTTCGTTTTGCAGTTAATAATTTTTGATAAGAATTAATACCCGGGGTTTTGCTCCATTTTATGGTCAATATTTAAATCAATCTGGCTTTGCGGGATGGGGAACAATACATTATAGTCTTGGATATTGCAGGCCGGATAGATGGGATTATTGTTGTATTTTCTGACCCTTTCGAGCAGTTTGCCCACCCGGCGCAGGGTAATATGCCGAAACTCCTCGCCATAAAGTTCCCTGGCCCGTTCATCCAACAGGTAATCGATGTCTACCTCCGCAGCAGCAACAGGTTTGGCGTGTGCCCGCTCCCTAATGGCATTGATATCTGCTGCCGCAAGTTCTAAATTGCCCAGCCCGATGTAGGCTTCGGCCCGCAATAGGATCGTTTCGGCAAGTCGAATCACATATACATCTTTATGCGTCCAGCCGGCACCGGATTGTGCAGGATCGGTGAAATGCTGCAATGGCGAAGCATGTTTCAAGAAGTAGGGATAGATGTATTGGCATGTGTCGCGCATCGCGTTACGTGAGCCCGGAGGGTAAAGGCCGAAATCGATTTTTTGTTTGTGATATTTTGACGCCGGATTATCAAAATAAAAATCGCGCTTGATATTGTGTTTCGCATTTCGGATATCATTGTTCCAATCGCTTCTCCAGATATCGTAAGCCGCATAGTTGGTCGGCTTAATCCATGATACGGGCCTCCCGAGCGTATCCGAATAACCTGTGTATTGGCCGTTTACCATTTCCCCTCTGAATGCAGGGAATCCGTCGGGGGTGTTTCCCATCCGGAAGTAGGCCGGCCCCCATCCCCGGTCGCCCGGGAATTTTCTCCCTCCGACGACAAGAGGCTCTAGCTGGATTACCCAAATAGCTTCCCTGTTTTCCGCCAGATTTTGATTTCCGTAAGTGAATAGGTCCAAAAAGGGATCACCGGATCCGAAAACGTCCGGTGTAGATCCGAAGCGCCTAGTCATGAGGGCGTACCCTGCGCCATCAATCACTTTTGAGGCGGCATCGATAGCGTCTTCAAACTTGGATTGGTTCAGGTATATTTCGGCCAAGGTATGCCACGCAGCACCTTTAGTGATTCGGCCTGGGGCTTCCTCGCTTCCTCTGGCAGGTAGATGCTCGCCGGCGAAAGTGAGGTCGCGCTCCAACAACTGGTATATTTCGGCCTTCGGGGTACGGATAAAATCTGTCCTGACCGTGTTGATGGCTTCTGTCACCAAAGGCACATCGCCATACAAAGGCACTAAAAGGCGATACATCCAGCATCGGAAGAAAAGGGCTTCGGCCAAGAATTGATTTTTTTGATCTTCACTGTTCCATATGGATAAATCCGATTTTTCGATGCCAGCGATCAGCACATTTGCCTGCTGTATTATCTGATACGACGTTACCCAAAAATATGTGAATTGCGGATCCTGCGAAGTCATTTCCGATCGGTAATTGACCAGCTTCCTATTCCCTCCCGGATTTTCGCCGTGAAACGCCACGTCCGTGCCCAAGCTACCAATCAAAATGGCAAATGGGTCTTGTCGCGATGAACCCAGATAGATATCGTCGGCGTAGTACCACGTTTCTCTGACGTTGTAATGTAGCCCGGTGATGCCCTGCCTGATCCCTTCCACGTTTTGATAGGCATTTTCCGGGGCCAGGAAATCAAGCGGAACTTCCGTAAGTATGTCCTTACTGCATGAAGGGGATAATAATAACCCTAGCAGGGTAAGTGCGGGCCATTTCTTAGATAGATTATATATGGATTTTTTCATGACTTTTAGCTATTAACATGTATATCGTCTTTGCTTTAAACATTAGAAGGTAAGCCTGAAACCTGCGGTCACGTTCCTGCTTAATGGGGTGTCGTCGTCGGCGGAGTTGCCCAGCCCGACTTCGGGATCCCAACCCGACCAGTTGGTCCAGGTATACAGGTTTTTGGCAGAGACGTATAACTGACACAATTTCAGTTTCAATGATTTTAAGAAAGACGGGGTAAATCGGTAGGCGAACGTGATATCCTGTAGCCGGACAAAGCTCCTGCTTTCATAAATTCCGCTTTGCCGCACCGGTGTGTTATATATGCCTGTTGCATTGTCTACCCCATTTTCCGGTGTCCAATATGGGCGTACGGCCGTAGCATTGATGCGGAATACGTCGTCAGCATTCCATGCTACATTGACGGCCCTGGAATTGTCCATGAGGTAAAAGCCATTGCCCCCCTGTATGGAATTGAGTAGGAAAGAAAGATTGAAGTTGTTATAAGACAGGTTGTTGCCAATACTGAAACGATAATTTGGTGCTTCATAGCCAATAATGGTCCGATCTGAATTAGGGTCAATAACGCCATCCCCGTTTTGGTCGACATACCTGAATTGACCGGGATACCAATTCATTAACGTCCGGCCATTGTAGAGATCATCTTCTGACCATACACCACCCGCCATTTCATAGTCGTAAATAGCGCTGATAGGTTCTCCCACAAACCACGAGTTTCCGAGATCCTGATCTGCTTCGCCCCCGTATAATTGTGTGATTTCGCTTCTGTTCAATGAAAAGACGAAACTGCTTTCCCAACGCAGCTTACCCTGTAGGTTAATGGTCCTCATCTCCAATTCGCCGCCCCGGTTGCCGATGGCTCCGATATTGGCCCATATATTCGGGTAGCCGCTGGCTGGGGGAAGCGCACGCCTAACGAGCACATCCGTTGTCTTAGCATTGTAGATATCGACCGATCCGGTGATCCGCCGGTTCAGGAAGCCAAAATCAACACCTAAATTATAGGACCCAGTGGTCTCCCAGCCGAGGTCGGCGTTCCCCAATGAGGTTGGCAACACACCATTTGCCGTGGTGGCACCGTATACATAGGGCCTAGCATCCATTCGCGAAAAACTAGAGTACCGACCGATGCCCTGGTTGCCATTTTTTCCGTAAGAAAGCCTGACCTTTAAAAATACGTCCTTGACATTGTCGAAGAATGGCTCTTCCGAAAGTACCCAGCCCAGCGATAGGGAAGGGAAGGTCGCAAATTTTTTGTTAGCGGCAAAACCGGAAAAGCCGTCTTTACGAACCGTACCGGTGACTAAATACCGGTCCTTGTAGCTGTACGAAACACGGCCCATGTACGACAAACTGTTTTCTTCCCATGCCGAGGATTCTACAACGGGCAAGGTACCCATGCCAATGTTGTTGTATCCGAGAATCGGATTTTCAAATCCGGTATTGCTAATCGTCGAATTGTCTGCATACCGATTCTCACGACTAAACAACAAGGTGCCGTTAATCTGATGATTACCGAAGTCTCCGAGATAACTCACAATGTTATTCAAGATCCAGTTCCTCTCCTGAGATGGGTGTTTCCGGGCCTCCCCTTTGTTGGCCGACCCTTCGGGCGTATTGATCGGATAGAAGCTGTTATTGTTATTGGCGGAGTAGGTGTTGGAGTAATTGAGCTCATTCGTGAGGCCCTTTATCCAAGGAACAGTGACCTTTGCTCTCCCCACCACAAAGAGATTGTTGCGGATATCGCTGTTGTCGACATTCAGGTTGTTGAACGGATAGGGCATATACGTTTCCCCTGTTAGGAACATATCATAATCAGGGGCTCCAATCTTATTATTCGCCAAAGGGCTTGCACGCCTGGCATTGTTAAAACTGGCTTCCACCCCTGAATAGTCTCGATAGGAGTAAGATGAATTTAACCCGAAGGTCAGCCAGTCTGTCACCTTACTTTCAAAATTGGTACGTAGGGTGAACCGCTTGAACGAGTCATTGGAAAGTATTCCTTGCTCGTCGGTATACGAAGCTGACACGAAGTAATTATTGCGCTCGGTTTGCTGCGACAGGCTGAGGTCATAGTTTTGGATGGGTGCTCTGCGCGTAACCTCATCTACCCAATCGATGGATTTGCCCGCCAGGTAGTTATCGCGTTCTTCCTGCGTTCTTAACCGAGCGGCAACCAGTTCCCGGTCGGTCACATCGGGCCTCATCGGTTTGCCCTCGGCGCTTGTTGGCTTTGTGTAGTACCACTTATACAAGTCCTGTTGGTAGAAATAGTCTACCAGCCTGATGGCATATTGTTCAGCATTCATGACCTTCATGGGATTATTGGTCATATCCTGATATCCGTAATACATATTAAACGACAGGTTCGGTTTGTCCGTCTTCCCTTTTTTAGTGGTGATGAGCATTACGCCATTAGCGGATCTGGATCCATAAACGGCTGCTGCACTGGCGTCTTTGAGGATATCTATTGCCTCCACATCGTTCGTGTTTATGTCTGATATGGCCCCGTTGTAGATAATGCCGTCCACCACCACCAGCGGATTGTCATTGGCAGACAGCGAGGTCTGGCCCCTGACGGATACATTGGGTTCGCCGCCCGCGAGGCCAGTGGCTTGGATATTTACCCCCGCTGCCGTACCGGATAACGCTTGTAGAAGGTTGACGTTGGCCTGATTTTCTTTGTCTCCCATGGATACCCTGACCACCGAGCCGGTCAAGTCGCTCTTACGTTGGGTACCATAACCGATTACAACTACTTCGTCCAGGTCACTGACAGCTCCACGTAGTACTACATCGTATACGGAGCTGCTGCCTATCGTAATTTCTTGAGGCTCAAATCCCACAATTGTGAGCACCAGTCTCGTCCCGTTCCGCGGCAAACTGACTTGATAATTCCCCTCCGCATCAGTGACCACCGCTTCCGGGGTGCCTTTCACCGATACGGTTACGCCTTCCAACGGAATATCGGCCTCATCCGTGACTTTACCACTAACGATTCGCTCCTGACGCGCCGCTAGATCCACCCAAGGCAAGGGTTTCGGCTTAAGACGAGCACGACCGATTAGAATCGTTCGTTCCCGGATATCGTATGTCAGCGATTGATCGGTCAACACACGCGCCAAGAATTTTTCCAAAGGCATTTGTTCAGCGGAAATGTTCACTGGTTTTGTCCGCTCCAGAAAACGGACGTTGTATATGACTTTGTAATCTGTCTGTTTCTGAATTGCTTTGAAGACTTCCCTCAGCGAATAGTCTTTGGCTTCCAAGGTGATGGTTTGTGAATAGGATGCAGCGCTCAAATGAAGGCTTCCCATCAACAATAACACGGCCGTTAATTTCATGATGATTAACAGTTGGTTTATACCCCGAATATGACAGCGGTGTATCAGGGCATCTTTGGTTATGCTCATAATCTTTAGTTATACCGCTTGCTTGGCTATGGGAAACATAACTTGCAGGCCATGTTTCTAATGCCTAAGTTTGCGGTGATTGGATAATGTTGATTGTTCGTTAACTAGCGCTAAATTGCGTTATCCAACATTGCAGGGAGGATGGTGATGCGTCTTCCCTGTATGTTTTGCATGCCATGGGTTATGTTGTATTTTTTCTATTCATATCATAATTTTTAAGGTAAACAATAGATCAATTGGTTATTCGATTATTAGCTTGTTGCTTTCAATTCTGTATTTTATCTCCGATATACGTAATAGCTCCAAAACTGTTCGCAGTGTTACATCTCTTGACATTCCCCCACTAAATCGTTCCTGTGGCACTTTATTGCGGTAGATGACTTCAACGTCATACCATCGCGAAATCTGCTTCATCAAATCAGCGAGCGAGATGTTGTCAAAATGAAAGTTGCCGTCTTTCCACGCAATATATTGGGCTACATCTACGGTTTGTACATCCATAGCGGCACCGTGGGTGATGGCTTGTTCACCCGGAATTAAGACCTCCTCCGTGCCGGCTTGCAATAACGAGGAAACCTTTACTTTGCCACCTACTAATGTCGTTTTCGCCGCGTCGTCATCCGGATACGCTGAGATGTTGAATTCAGTACCAAGCACTTCTATTTTCTGCTCCTTACTGATGATCTTGAATGGCCTTCCTTTATCACTAACCACTGAAAAATATCCTTCGCCTTCAATTTCCACAATGCGTTCATTGCCTTCAAATCGCACCGGATACCTCAATATTGAGGCGGCATTTAGCCAAACCTTCGTGCCATCAGGTAAAGTGATTTGATAGGTGCCGCCCTTTGGTGTTTTTAGAGACATAATACGTGAGATATTAGATGAGAAATCACCGTTTCCACTGCCTTGGATATCTGTTGTCTTATTTCTGACATCTACAACTTCACTTCCATCGGCGTATGTAATCTCATCTCCAACGATTATTTTTTCCTGTGCTTCGCTTAGATTAACTGTCCTGCCATCCGCTAGGGTAAGCATAGCCCGATTCCCGCCAGGAGCTACATCTTTTACGATAACCTCAGCGCCACTTGTTTGCTTTTTGCTGTCTAACAACAACCACGCTCCCACTAATGCAACCATGGCAATCACTGCCGCTGCATAAGGCAACCACATAAACCCTCTCCGACGCAAAACTGCTTGGTCAGTCTCGTAGGCCTTTTGTAATTCATCCAGCCCGTGGGCTTCTTGACTGGCATATCGATTGAACCAAGCATTCAATTGCGCTTGTTCATCAGGCGTACATTTCCCCTGTCGATACCGTTCAAATAATTGTCTGATTTCTTCGCGATCCTGCATAATTTACAATTGGGCACTAAAGGTTCTCATCCCTTTATATACAATACTGATGGAAAAGGCAAAGGTTATAGTCGAAAAATTTTTTTTTAGAAAAACAATAAAGAAACCAACCGTTGGAGTTTTCCGCGCAAAATACGAACCGCCTGATGCTTATGCTGTTTTACCGTCCCTTCGCTGATAGACATGCGTTCAGCAATTTCCTTATTGCTCAGGTGATCGTGCCAGGAAAGTTCGTAAACCTCCCGCATTTTAGGTGGCAATTGGTTGATTTTTTCCTCCAGAAGTTGCTCCAATTCGCGTGCAAGTACGGTTTCCTCTGTAGCTTCCGTGCTTTGCTGCTCAAACGCTGCAAAGGAATTAATGTATTCGTCGAAGTACTTGCTCCGGCTCATCGCAGTCAAGATCCGGTTACGCAGTACCGTATAAAGATACCCTTTTATATTACCCGAAACATTAATACAGTCTGGGCGTTGCCAAACATCGGAAAAGAGTTCCTGAACCGCATCCTGCGCGTCTTCTTCATCACGCAGCAAATGATACGCAGAAAGGTACATGCGGTTGTAGTGTCGCTCATAAAATTGGGTAAAAGCCTCCCCGTTGCCTTGCTGGATGTGCAAAACAAGCGCTTTATCGGAGGTAGCCTGACTATTTAGATAGCTTTGATCCATAATTTCTCCCGTTAGCAAGAGATGAGAACCTTAGGAGTATTGGATATCGGCTATGCCTATCTTTGATTAGTTATCCTTACTTGCAAACTTAGGTAAATTAATTGATAAAAAGCAACCCGTTAACCTGTGATAAAACACAAACAGTGGCAGGATTATGTCGCAAGCGATCAATCCTACCACTGTTTTCTGATTGGCGATATGCGCGGTTACTATTTTTCCAATTCAGTTTAATTCTTTTCGACAGCGGGGGTAGACAATACCTGTTTCTCTTCTTCTAACACCTTCAACAAATCTTCGTACGTCACGTCCTGAACACCCGTCTCGTTGTCAATTGCCAGTGACGCCGCCAATGCCGCACTCTGACCCAAAATCATAAACACAGGCTCCATACGGATGCTACCGAAAGCAATGTGCGAACTTGACAGGCATACCGGCACCAGCAAATTGGCACACTCTTCCCGCTTAGGTATAATCGAGCCGTATGAAATTTTATAAGGACCGTTCTTGGTAGAAACACCAATATCGCCTTCATTCTGTACAAATCCATCCGGTTTCACATAGCGTTGTACATTGTGTGAATCAAGCGTGTAAGATCCCATCCCCACCGGATCAGTGATTTCCCGTTCACTGAATGTATCGTGCTCGGTCATCACATACTGTCCAACCATGCGACGCGCTTCCCGTATGTACAGCTGATGCGGCCAGTTGCCGTTGTCTGTGAACTCGTCTGCCGCCAGTCCCCATTGCGCCATTTCACTCCGCACCTCTTCGGGCACCTGCGGATCATTCGCCAGGAAGTACATCAATCCCTGTTGGTAGTCGGTATGCTCCCTGATGATCTCCTGGCGCCTTTCGTAGCTCGCCTCCGGGTAGTCATAATTCATCCCGATAAAGTCCGTACTGAACGGGCCGTGGTTGTTGGTGTCTGTTTTCCGGTTAGGAATCGGGTCAAACTTACGAAACGTCTCCCGCCATCCCGATGCGAACACACGGGCAAGCAGCTCATAGTTTTCGGCGTTGTAATTATCCGGTTTCGGAAAAGCCACCCGGTTGTCCGGATGATTGCTCAGGCACATCCGGAAGCAGTAGGCCTGCAGGCGGTGATCGCCCTCGCCGTATGTACCCGGGTCTTCCCCCGAAACGCCGTACAACAAACCGCTGGTGCTGTCGCCAGGCACTTTGTACGGACTGATATCGCTATTGAACCAATGGCCGTGGTGCAGCACACCGGTCTGCACCCCGTTCCACTTTTCATCATACACACGGTTGGCCTCACGGCCTACATGGTAACTCACCCCGGCTGCGGCCATCAGGTCACCTTCGTAGGTAGCATCGATAAACATCTTCCCTTTGTAGGTCTTCCCGCTTAATGTGGTGATCGAAACGATCCGGTCTCCTTCTTTGGCCACACCCTTTTCACGGTCCAGCCACTCATCCCGCCGGACGTCCAGTTCAAATTCCTTCACATAATCCTCGAACACCTGTTCGGCGACATGCGGTTCAAAAATCCACATGGTACGCGCATTGCCATCCATGGCGGGTGTTCCCTGGCCTTTATTGCCGTATTCGGAATGTTTTTGCCACTGCCAGGCGGCACTGTCCTCGTAATGCAGGTAAACACGGTGGTAAAAGTCGCGTGCCAAGCCGCCGATGACCGATTTATTGCCCGTGTCGGTAAAACCCAGACCACCCGATGAGAGGCCGCCAAGGTGTTTATCCGGTGACACCACAATAACGGATTTACCCGATTTCTTCGCCTGTACCGCCGCCGTGACCGCAGCTGAGGTGCCACCGTAAATAATTACGTCTGCTTCAACTGCGCCATCCCTGCTGCAGGAAAAAAAAGAAAAAGCAATAACCAGCAGAAGCAAAAGTGATTTTGGTGTTCGTTTCATATTATCGTTTTATCTTAAATTTATGAACTGATCAAACCTGCATTTTCATCATCCTATGCGTTAGGCGAAAAAAATGCAGGTTTCGTTGCGTCAAATGAGCCTTTTAGTTATCAATCTGAATCTCCAGTACCTGTTTGTCTTTTAACAATGTGTTTTTTAACGTTGCGTAATCGACATCCTGTACGGCCACTCCTTCATCGATAGCCTGACAGGCAACGGTAGCTGCCGACTGTCCCAATACCATAAACACCGGTTCCATACGGATGGAGCCGAAAGCGATATGCGTAGCACTTACACAAACCGGAACAAGTAGATTTCCACATTCCTTTTTCTTGGGAACGATTGACTTGTAGCTGATCGGGTAGGGACGATGGCCATGTGCTTCCACATTTCCCTCGTTCTGCACAAACCCGTTCACGTCTACGTAACGTTGTATGTGGTGTGAGTCCATCCCGTATGCGCCCATCCCCACTGGGTCCTCCACAACGTCTTTCCGCTCGCAATTTTTCTGGGTCATCACGTAGTCGCTCATCATACGCCTTGCTTCACGGATATAAAGTTGTTGCTGCCATCCGTCGCTTCCCTGCTCGTACTCATCCTTACACGTACCCCACTTTGACACAGCGTCTCGTACTTTTTTAGGAATTCTGGGATGATAAGCCAGCGTCCACATTAATCCCTGTTGATAGTCTCTGTGCGCTTGGACAATTCTTTCCCGTTCTTCATACGATGCTTCGGGATAGTCGTAATTCTGTCCGATGAAATCGGTGGAGAATCCCTTCTGGTTATTGGTATCCGTCTTACGATTGGGCATGGGTGAATTGATCCAGGGCACCAGCTTGTCGCCATAAGGATACATCTCCTCAATCGGTCCCGGTGCTGCCTCATAGTTTCTGAAAAGCAATTCATAATTGAGCTCGTCGTAATTTGCCGGCTTTTTGAAGGGAATCCGGTTGTCCGGATGGTTGGTTAGCGTCATTCGGAAGCAGTAAGCCTGTATTTTATGGTCACCATCCCCATCCACGCCCGGCGGCTCTTCAGAGATATAGGGCAAGAGTCCGCTTTCGGGGTTTCCTTTCACGACATACGGATCAACCCGATCAATAAAATTGTGATTATACGCGTTCCGGGAAACCGTCCAATTCAGTGTTCGGCCGATACGATTGGCTTGCACACCGTTTAACGTTTCTCCGTATTCCCGATTAGACTCCCTTCCTACGGCGTAGCTGACTCCCGCAGCGGCCATCAGGTCTCCTTCGTAGGTGGCGTCAATAAACATTTTTCCGGTATATTGCGAACCATTCTCCATTTTAATCGATTCAATTTGGTCGCCTTTTTTACGGATACCGGTCTCCCTGTTTAATCGTTCACCGTAGACAACATCTACTTTTTCGTCGGAAAGCATTTGGTCATAGACCTTTAGGGCAGCGGAAGGTTCGAATGTCCACATCGCATCTTCGCCCTTTTCGGTTCTCGTCTGTCCCTCATCCAGGTATTCACCCCGGTCTTGCCAACGCCAATTTTTCGGATCCTCGTAATACTTCCGGATATTTTGATAAAATTCACGGGAGATCCCTCCAATCACAAATTTGTTTCCAATATCGGTTTGCCCTAATCCGCCGGTTGTCAGTCCACCAAGACGGTGAGTCGGTTCAATAATCACGACCGATTTACCCATCCTTGAGGCCTGAATGGCTGAAGCGATCCCGGCAGAGGTGCCGCCGTAAACAACCACATCGTATTTTTTTTCTTTCCCGGATGTCGGGGAATGATTCAGGATCAATAAAGCCAGGCTTAAAGCCAGCGACTGGATAATTCTTTTTGAAATCATAGCTACGTATTTGTTATTCCCAGTTGGGGTTTTGTGTCAAACTCGGATTTGTCTGCCTTTCGATATAAGGAATGGGCCAAAGATAATCCTTGTTGGGATTAAAAATACGTCTATCGACTGTACGCATGGACGTATTGGGATCGTTCACATCCGAAGCAATCGGAATGCCGGCAGCGGCGTAATCGGGCGTACCCCATTCGTCGATGACGGGTGCTTTGGTAGGATAAGACTTCTGCATCCTTCCGAGTATAAAGCCGTTCATTACGTCTTCGGCAATTTTCCAGCGACGGATATCGGAAAGCCGCTGACCTTCTCCGGACAGCTCGTGACGGCGTTCGCGCGCAATGGCATAAAGCAGTTCGTCGCCAGTCTCTTCAATGTTTGGCATTCCCACACGCGAGCGGACCTTGTTCAGCGCGGTATAGACAGAAGCGTCGGTTTGACCTGCTCTCACCTTAGCCTCCGCATAAATCAGCAATACCTCAGCATAACGGATCACAATGATGTTATTGTCGCAGTTATTGACGTCTCCGTAGTTCTTATCATTCACATATTTACGCCAGTTTATACCACTGAACGATGCGTAGGCATTCAACGCATCCTGGTTATCTACTCGCGAAGGGGTTGGCGTGTGATAGTTCCAGCATTTCACACTGTCTCGGTGCGTTTCGAATTGAAAACCCTGGAAAATACAGCCTGGTTCATTTTGCCAGTCGGAATAGCCCGATGAAGGCAGCGCAAGTGTCCATGCTAAACGCGGATCGCGGTTGTCCCAAGGTTTGGCCGGATCATACAAAGGCGACTCGTCAATAGGGAGCCCGTCTATACATCCGTACGAATCGACTAACTGATAGGAGGGAATTTTGTTGGCGTGACCGCCACCGTTTCTTCCGCCAAAAAGCCTGAAAATCGGATGGACTTTAAAACCGAACAAATATTGGATCGAAAAAAGAATTTCTTTCGAGTCTTGTCCTTCGTACGTAAACAGGTTTGGAAAACTTGGATCGAGCATCACTTCAGACCCTTCCATTTTCATGACTTCCGAGGCGGCCGCAATGGCTACATCCCACTTCTCGCTGTATAACGCAGTTCTCGCTTTTAGCGCCAAGGCTGCCTGCCGGGTAGCGCGTCCTGAAGTCGGTTTGTCCGTCGTACCGAGTACGGCGGCAGCTTCGTCATAATCCTTGAATATCTGGTTCAGCACCTCTTCTTTGGACGAACGGGGGATTTGCGCATTCTCGAGCGTCAATGTTTCAAGCACCAGCGGCACATCGCCATATAAATCAACCAAATAGGAATAATAGTACGCCCGTAAAAACTGTGCTTCCGCTTTTGCCTGAGACAATACGTCGGCACTTACCGTGCCTTCTACCTTCGCGAGGTTATTGATCAGGTAATTGCATCGGCTGATACCGCTGTAACATGTTCTCCAAACCGTTTGAACAAACGAGCTTTGGGCATCGTTGGCCCCCTGCGACAATCGCTGTACATCGTTCGTATTGCGGTCCCATCCGTTGTCTGACAATTCCTCAAACGCCAGGAAGAAAGGCATTCCTTCCCAATCGGTCCAAAGATCGGTGTAACAGCCAACGACAGCCATCTCAATTTCCGTTTCGTTTGCCAAAAACGTCTTATCCGACGGGGAATCCAGGGGGGCTTTATCCAGGAATTCACTACACTGCGCAAACAACAAAATGGTTGCTACTGAATATATAAGCTTCTTCATAAAATCAATCCTTTAAAAATTAAAACCTTACATCAAGTCCGATGGTCGTGGTGCGCATAAGGGGATAAAAATTACTATAACCCGATAACACCGGGGCCTCCACATCAAAATATTTCCAGAATTTTGTGGCGGTAAACACATTATCGGTGCTTACATACACTCTTAAGTTGGAAATACCGATTCTAGATGTAAGTGTTTGCGGAATGGTATATCCCACCTGAAGATTCTTCAGGCGCACATAGGAAGCATCTTTCACCCAAAAAGATGAGTTTTGCTGATTATTACTGTTGTTGAAAGCCAATCGTGGGAATTGGGCGTCCCGATTCTCGGGTGTCCAGTAGTCTTTCCCGATTTCAGGCATCGATCCGCCTTCATAAAACGAGCCGATTGAGTGCCCCCATACATAACCATCAGCCTTGCCCACTCCCTGAAACAGGAGGTTCAGGTCAAATCCTTTATATTCGGCAAATAGATTCAGTCCAAATGTGTAACGCGGGATGGTATTGCCCATGATGATCCGGTCAGAGGTATTGATCACTCCGTCGGCTGCGTCGAAGACACCATCGCCATCGGTATCAATTGTTAACTGATCTTTGTACTTAATATCGCCGGGACCGAAATTACCGATCTGGGTGGCACCATTATAATTCCCGTCAGCATCGTAGTCTTCGGGAACGATATAGCCCTCGGCCTCATAACCATAAAGCGAATACATCGGGTATCCCTCTCGGTTGACAGTCAGGCCGGTCTCGTTAATACCCTTCAAATCAAGAATTTTATTCTTGACATCTGAGATATTGAACATGGCGCTGAAATTGAAGTCACCAAAACGATCGTTATAGGTCGTACCTAATTCCCAGCCCCTGTTTTCGAGTTTTCCCGCATTTTGGGCAGGCGCCGACTGCCCGATGATCAACGGAATTCCAAGATTCAGCAGGATGTCATCGGTTACTCTGTGGTAGTAATCAGCTGTAAACTCCAGCTTTCTGAATAAACCGAATTCCAAACCGATGTTGCTCATCGTAGTGGTTTCCCAGCTTATTATTGAATTTGCCATTGTGGTGAGTGCAGCGCCTGAAGTGATGTTCTTGTCGAAAATATAATTCGTGTTTATATTGACCGTTGACTGAGCCGGATAGTATCCGTTCAGGGTATTCTGATTTCCCAGCTGGCCCCACGATCCTCTAATTTTCAGGTTATTGGCCACATCCCTCAGATTGTCCCAGAACGCCTCTTCGCTGACACGCCAGCCCGCCGAGACCGAAGGGAAAAGACCCCACCTGTAGCCCGGTGCAAAACGGGACGAGCCATCATAGCGCAGGTTGGCTTCAAACAGGTATTTACCTTGGTAATCGTAATTGAGACGCCCGAAAACCGCCTGCAAGGCATAGTCCGAAGCAGAACCGTTTGATCGTTGGTTTTCCTGACCGCCTGCGCCCAAAACCGGATAATCGGGGAAATTGAATACTTCGCGGTAGCCCGAGTGCCATTTGTTCCAGAAAGTTTCCTGCTGATACCCGGCCATCAACTTAAAGTTGTGTTTATCTTGAAAAGACTTGCTGTACGTGGCACGTCCCACCAACATGCTGCGCAGGCTGCGGTTCGTCGTTTCCGTAAGCATTGATTTCGCCATCGTTTGCGGGTCGGGGGTACCATCGTTGAGGTATAACTGTACGCGTTTGTCCCAATTGGTATTGTGCCCTTCCCAGTAGTTAAGCGCATACTGCCCCTGTAGTTCGAGATCCTCCACCGGCTTGAACGTCGCGGTGAAGTTCATGATGCCCGAAGGTGCGGTATTGGTAATCGTTCCTCCGTCTTTGTAATAGGCGACGGGATTAACCCCCTGCCATCCCGGACCGTAGCGTCCGTCTGCCAGATAAGCCGCCTGGTTAGCGGGGATACGACCTACGAAGTTGTAGCCGGTACCTAACTTAGACGGTTCCTTAGCATCGGAATAAACCAGCGCTATATCCGAGCGGAGTGAAAACTTTGAAGATACCCTGTAATCGTTATTCGACCGCAGTGTGTATCGTTTAAAATTTGTATTCTCCGTAATGCCATTTTGTGAAAGATAGCCTGCCTGGGTCAGCGACTTGAGCCGCTCCGTGCCCAAACTTACCGTAACAAAGTGATTTTGCAGTAAGCCGTTGTTTGTCGCAGTAGCATCAAACCAGTCCACATCGGGATAATTCGGGTCATTTCTGGCGATCCCCTCTTCATATTCCTTGATGAATTCCTCGGAATATTCCGGTGTCATCCCCACGGCGCGCTTCGCAATGGAAATATACTTCATAAAGTCAATCGCGCCTACATATTCAGGCACATTCGTAGGAACACCTTTAGACACATAGCTATTGAATGATATGTACGCCTTGCCGTCTTCTGCCCGTTTTGTCGTAATCAGGATGACCCCATTTGCAGCGCGGTTACCATAAATAGCTGCCGAAGCCGCGTCTTTAAGCACCGAAATCGATTCAATACTTTTCGGATCAATGGAATTGATGTTTGCCTCGACACCGTCAATCAGTACCAGTACATCATTATTCCCGAGCGTGGTCTTACCGCGGACGCTGATGATACCGGCATCGCCTCCGGGCTTGCCGCTGCGTTGCGTTACACTGATACCGGGTACCAGGCCCTGCAGCGCCAATGAAGTTTGCGCAACGGAACGCTTTTCCATCTGCGGCACAGAAACATTGGATACGGAACCCGTAAGGTTTGATCGCTTCTGCGTTCCATAGCCCACAACAACGACCTCATCGATGCCACTCACAGAAATTTTCAACACGGCGTTGACGACGCTTTGACTTCCAATGGGCGATTCAACCGCTTCATACCCGATGGCTGTAAATACCAACGCGGTTTGATTTCCCTCAATACTTAAACGATAATCTCCGTCTGCATCCGTAGTGACGGCAGAAAAAGTTCCCTTTACCGTTACCGTAACCCCCGCCAGTGGATTCCCCTCTTCATCCGTAACCCGCCCGGTGATCGTCCGTTGCAGCATTTCTGACAAGCGGTCCGAATCGGCCGACTCGCGGTTGTTTTTGCCACTGAGCGCTGAAATCACAATTGTATTTTCCGTAATATAATAGGTAAGTGCCAATGGCTTTAATAAGGATTCCAACGCGTCCGTCAACGATTTCTTTTCAACGTGTATGGAAACTTTTCGATCGGGGTTTACAAAACGGTCGTTGTACACCACAGCCAGATTCGTCTGCTTTTTTATGGTTCGGAGCACGTTGCTGAGCGGCTGGTTCCTGGCATCCAGACTGACCGTCTGCGAGCGTGTAGCACCACTGAGGTGCATGCAAAGGACAACGAGCAGCAAGGATGTCAACTTCATAATCCGAAATAATTGGCCAGTACCGCAAATCGGTACCTTTTTCCTCCCCATAGGGGAAAAATCATAATTTATCATTACGTTTGTGCGTTTAGATAGTCTAAAAAACTGATTTAACTCTCGGTTGTTTGTATTGTCTGAACTTCGGGGGGAGTGTTTGCCGCACTTTCCCTGTTCATTTTTGATCTTAAGTTTTGGTTTTTCTCATAATTATCGTGTTAAATTAATAATTGGTTGTTTGTTACTCCTCAAATAATCATTTCCGTACGATCAATGTGCTTTCCTTCAACGAGACATTAATCGTAGAGTGTTGCAAAATATCAAGTAACCCACGCAACGAAACATCGCGCTTGATATCACCACTGAATGTCTCATAGGGTACGCCATCTTGATATACCACCTCCACATCATACCACCTCGCCGCCTGCCGGAGGATTTCTTCAACCGGTGTTTTCTTGAAATAGAAATAACCGGCTTTCCACGCGGTGTAGGGTTCGGTGTCGACGTTGGCTTTGGTTAGGTTTTCGCCGCTGATGATTCCCTGCTCGCCGGGAACAAGTTCTACGTACTTATCATTTTCGACCGCTGCTCCGCTTAATTCCCCGGCCAGAGACAGGCGGACCTTTCCTTCCACCAATGTCGTTTTGATTTCGGGGTCATCCGGATAAGCCGAAACATTAAACTCCGTTCCCAATACCTGGATCTCTTGCCCGGCACTGACCACCTTAAATGGCTTTTTCGTATCCTTAACAACCGAAAAATAAGCCTCACCAGTGAGCTCGACGGTACGTTCAGCATCGGAAAAACGAGGTGGGTACTTCAGTGTAGATCCGGCATTTAGCCATACCTGCGTGCCATCCGACAACGTAATCTGATACGTGCCCCCTTTAGGGGTACTCAATTCCAAAAAAGTCGTCGCTCCCCGATCCTCTCCATTTCCTGTTACTTCAGCGAGTGGATTTCCGTCGCGGTAGGTTATCGCTCCGCTTCCGATAACAATGCCGTCTCGGGCTTCGTCCAAGGTGATGGTGCGGCCGTCGGCCAGCGTAAGCGTAGCACGATTGCCGCCGGGCGCAATATCGGTGCGGTGGGTCGATGCCAATTTGATGGGTTGGCCCTCTTTTCGAGTAACCACATAGATCGTCACCGACACAGCTAAAAACACCATGACGGCGGCAGCGGTGGCCATCCACATTCGATACTTAATGCGGTTTTTTTTACCAATGGATGCCTGGAATCGCTGATAGCCTTCGTTTACGTCAAACTCTTCGAACTTCGACAACGAGTCGTTAATGGACTGGCTCTTGCAGATGGTCCTATATATCTGCCGATGCCTATCGTCCTGCAGCCAATCGTCAAGCACCGCTTGTTCAGCGGGCGTAATTGTGCCGCCGATTGAGCGGGCGATGATCCGCCCAATGATTATCGAGGTGTTTTCCCTGTTAAGGTCCATCTACTATTCGTCGTTATATGCTATACAGCGCCGAATCGGATTTGTACCAAAGGGTCTGAAAAAAAAAGTTAACGTTGAAAAAAATGGATCACAAAGGCACCGGCAATAAGCAGTTCGAAAGTGTCTTTGCTGAGCCGGCTGCGCAAAATAGCTAATGCACGGCTTTTTTGATTGCGCAAGGTCTGCAGGCTGATCCCCATTTCATCGGCAACTTCTTGGTTAGATTTGCCTTCCAGATAGGTCTCACGGATGATTCTTCCTGCTTTTTCAGGCAACTTGGAAATCGCCTCATGCAGTTCATTGAACATTTCGGTGCTCGTGATTTCCGCCAGGTAAAAGGTGTCTTCTTCGCCCACGTCCATCTGATAGATAAAGTTCCGCTTCATGGACCTGACAACAGCCTGCTGGTGATTCAATGCGGTATGCTTAGTAGCAAGGTAAAGGCTGGCGAGCACATGGTCTATGTGCTGGAACTGCTTCGACGCCTTCCAGAATTTGATGAATACTTCATTGACAATATCTTTACTCGCTTCCCGGTCATTTACGTACCGATCTGCAAATACACACAGCCGCGTATAAAAACGCTCGAAGACCATTCTGAAAGCCACACGATCTCCTTCCTGTAACTGGGTTACCAGATTGCTTTCGTCTATTTGGGAGTGTTCGACCACAATGCGTGCGTTAATTTCAGGTCTAATATCAAGAATTTTCCACTAAAACAAAAATGTTACATGAGCAAGCAACGTAAGTCTCAGATAGGCAGCCGTGATTTTAATTGAGTTGAATGCCGAATAAATCGGCACACGGCAAAAAGACTGTTTGACCTAACCGGCATTTACTAATACACCACTACCTCATCTGTGAGTAACAGTTCGTGCTGTACGTTGGTAGCCACAATACGGAGGTAGCGGCCTGTCTGTGGGGTATCAAAATGGATTTCAAAGGTTTTAGCCACACGGAAACGCTCCGCTGGCGATAGGTCATTAGTCACCGTACCTGCCTCGCGGAAATTTTTGCCATTGTCTGACAGCAACACTTTTACCTCTCCGGGAAGATAAGCCTTCACCGAATGGTCTTGCAGGAAACGAATCGCTACACGGTGTAATTCCTCCCGCCGCTCAAAATCAACCGTCACATCCACGTTATTCCGGAATCCCTGCCATTGGCCATCGTCGGCCTGCCGCCCTCCTTTACTGCCGTTTACCAACGTACGTGCTTCTTCAGCCGCATAGGTGTCCCAAGGTGTTTGATAGGAAACGGCTTTACCGATGGCTTTATGGACATCGGCCCTGGCCACTGCCACCGGTCCGACGCGACCCGAATCCACAAAAAACGCAGCCTTGACAGTAGCCGCCATAGACAGTTCGATCGGCTCGGTATACCACGCCGATTTTGCATCCGGCTCATTACCGTCGGTTGTATACCGGATACCCGTTCCATATTGTTCGGTAGACATGGAAACCGTATTCGTCAGCGTATCCGGATTAAAACGGATCGCAATATTCACCCCGTATGAGGGTCGATAATAATTGACATGAAGTTTTTGCAAGAGGCCGTAGTGCTGTTGCAGTCGTTCGTAAAAATCCGCCCAATCGCGTTGTTTCGGGTTGGACCAAACCACCTCCGCCAGTGCCAATGCACGCGGAAAGGCCATGTACTCTACCTGCTCCGATGTTGGCATGTATTCCGTCCAGATATTACCCTGCGCGCCCAAAATGTGCTTCGCCTTTTCTGCCGCAACCTCCGCCGGAACCGGTTCGTATTCGTACACCTTGCGCAAGGGAATGTAACCACCGATCGCCTCGGGTTGCGTCCGTGGATCACTTTGATAATAATCAAAATAAAGATGTGAATTGGGAGTCATGACCACATCATGCCCCGCATTAGCCGCTTGAACCCCGCCATCTTCGCCACGCCAGCTCATCACCGTTGCGCCGGCAGAAAGTCCGCCTTCCAATAGCTCATCCCAACCAATCAGCTTCCTTCCTTTCGACTGCAGAAACGCTTCAATACGTTTTACCGCATAAGGCTGTAATTCGTCCACAGTCTTGAAACCTTCTTTTTCCATCAATGCTTGGCACTTCGGACAGGTTTTCCAAGATTCTTTACTTGCTTCATCTCCTCCGATGTGGATATATTTCGAAGGAAAAATAGCGATCACCTCATTCAATACATTAGTCAGAAACGCAAACGTTTCCTCGTTACCGATACAAAATTCGGCATGTTGATAAGGCTGTCCTGAACAGGATAAGGCTGGATAGACAGCCAGCACTTCATCGGAATGCCCCGGCATTTCGATTTCCGGAATGATCGTAATTCCTTTTCGTGCCGCATAGGCCACCAACTCCCGAGCCTCATTCTGCGTATAATATCCACCGCTTGCATTGGGATTTCCTTCATTCAAATACCTCCGCCCATTCTGCCACCAATCTTTCCAATTGACATGCGTGCGCCAAGCGCTCTTTTGCGTAAGTTCGGGATATTGTTTAATCTCCAGTCGCCAACCCGCACCGTCCGTAAGGTGCCAATGAAACGTATTGAACTTATAGAGCGCCATCAAGTCGATGAATTTTTTCAGGAAAGACAGCGGATAAAAGTGTCTTGAAACATCGAGATGAAGTCCGCGATACGTAAAACGGGGCCTATCTTCAATGAACATAGCAGGTAATATCCGACCATCGGGCTGGGTATATGCCAACTGGATCAACGTCATTATCCCGTTGATGATGGCGGCCGACTGATGTGCGGTAATCGCAATGCCACCCGTATCCACCGTCAGCCGGTAGGCATCCGCAGGAAGTTTATCTTCTTCACGGGCAAGAATGAGCCGTATACCGCTTTCCGGTATCCGTTTCCGGGATTTAATACGCTCAACAGGCCTGAAGTGTGCATAAGGGTGTTCGGCGAGCAACGAAGCGAGATCTAAAAATTCGTCGAATGCATACACGGACGCAACCGAAGGAAATATATACGCGCCTTCGTGGATTTCCAGGGTAGTGGGCTGGGGAATAAGGGATATCCGTTCTTGAGCAAGGGCAGGCATTACCGCCATAGACGACAACACCAACAAACCCAATATCAATCTGCCTGCATATTGAGTCATGCGATCTGTTTGCTTTAGTGTATCTGAGACAAACTTAGTCAAAATGCTTATATAATGCAATAATCCGTACCTTTGTTTGACAGATAAAGACACTGACTCTCAATCCTGTTTATGAATCTCTTTTTTTTGACATTACTGACGTTCGCTTGCAGCAAGGGGGCAACTGAATCATCCGAATATACCTTCGCGTCTACTCCCTCTTGGGCGGACGAATTTGATTACGAAGGTCTACCTGATGAGACGAAATGGGGATATGACATCGGATCTGTAGACGGCTGGGGCAACAATGAGCTCCAGTACTACACTGAAAAACGTCTGGAAAATGTACGTGTAGGTGGCGGTGTACTTACCGTCACAGCGATTCGTGAAGACTATGAGGGAGCAGCATACACATCGGCAAGGCTGGTAAGCCGTGGAAAAGCAGACTTTCGTTACGGAAGATTTGAAGCAAAAGCAAAAGTGCCATCCGGTGTGGGTACTTGGCCCGCCGTGTGGATGCTGCCCACCAATTGGGAATATGGAGGGTGGCCCGCGTCAGGTGAAATCGACATCTTAGAACACGTCGGATACGATCCCGATGTTGTGCACATCAGTGTGCATACCGAAGCCTATAACCACACCATCGGAACACAAAAGACAGCAAAAAAAAGAATCGAAGACGCAACGACCGGTTTTCATCTTTACCGCGTGGATTGGACACCCACTTACATACGCGGATATGTAGATGATGTACAGATTTTCGATTTTACCAATGAGGGGACGGGGTTTCGCACGTGGCCCTTTGACAACGAATTCTACTGGCTCATCAATATCGCGGTGGGTGGCAACTGGGGTGGCCAACAGGGTGTTGATGAAACTTCTTTTCCGGCCCGGATGGAAGTGGACTATGTACGGGTTTATAACCTTATTAACTAAAGGTTGTTAAAAAATGTAAAAGTTGTTAAAAACGTTAAATCCTTACATACCTGCTGATTAGGTAGCTACTTTTGCTAAAACTTAATCAGTAAAACCATGAAAAATAAGACATTGCTTTTATGGCTGCTGCTATCACCCATAGCCAGTATGGCTCAACTTAACCAGCCCATCAATTATCAGACCACCACCCGCCAATATTACTCGGCCACAGTACAAGATACGTTTACCGTCTCCGTGCAACTGCCCAAAGATTACCATTCGAATACCGACACGCATTATCCAATAGCCGTATTGCTAGATGGCGACTTTTATTTCCCTTCCATGGCGCCCCTGGTAAAGCAGTATGAAATGACAGGACTACTGCCGCCTATGATTCTGGTAGGTATCGGATATGGTGATTTTCAAAAAATGGATTCGCTACGGGTAAGGGATTTCCTTTACCCAAAAGCATTGGAATCGGATGAAATGGAGGCTCCCGGCGGTGGAATAAATTTTTACAACTTTATAACGACCGAACTGTTACCACAAATGGAAACAGAGCTGCGGGTGGATTCCGCACAACGCACATTGTTGGGGCATTCTTTCGGTGGGTACTTTGCATTAGCTGCATTGTTGCAACAGGCAAAAGCGGACAAAACCATTTTTTCCAATATTGTTGCGGCAAGTCCCACATTGTGGTACCATAATTTTTATCTTAACGAGCTACCGGATGAATTAACGCATCATAAATCCGACCGCCGTCTGAATATCGTCTTAACGGCGGGCAGTTTGGAAAACAGCGATTGGACCATTGACCCGATCTATAAACTGACCATTGCATTTAAAAATCAAGATATCAAACGCCTGTATTTGGATACTTTCATCTACAACTCCCTGGATCACATGGACACCGGCCAGTTAAGTTTTATCAAAGGGCTGCAAAGTTTTTACAGCCCTCAGGTTACTCAATAATTACTGCTGTGCCACTGGCGGTGACCATCAACATGCTTCCCCCGCTGCCAACTGTTTCGTAATCAAGATCCACACCTACTACCGCGTTCGCACCCATAGAGGCCGCATACTGCTGCATTTCGTAGATAGCGGTCTCCTTGGCCTCCCGCAATACTTTTTCATAAGATCCCGAACGGCCACCGACGATATCGCGTATTCCGGCGAAGATATCGCGAAAGAAATTTGCTCCGATGATTGTCTCTCCGCTCACCAAACCGATATATTTGGTGATTTTTTTCCCTTCTACCTGAGGTGTTGTTGTAATAAGCATGGCAATCGATTTTTTACCATTGGATACCAACTCCGGAAAATTGTTACAGAATCGCCGTATCGTCTGTGGCTCGCGGGAATTTTATCGACCTAGTCTATCCGCAAGAAGTTCCCATCCTTATCGAACCGCAATTCCATCTCATTAGACAGCTTAATCTCCTGTCCCCGGTCGTCCAGTTCCCAGTCCCGTATGAAAAGGTCTGGATAATGAGTGTTGACATAAGCCAATAAACTGGGGGGAACGATACTATCGGGAAGCTTGTTTGCCCCTTCTGCCCCCAGGATTTTCCCATTTTTATCAAAATCAAGGTTATATCCTTCGCTTAGATACACATCGTAGGAAGTCTTCAAATCATCCCGTTCCTTTACCACTTGGAGAATCTCATATCCGGGGAAATGCTGCGTAATATACGCTTGGGCTTTGGGAGGAAGTCCATCTGCAGAAACGATCTTTTCTTTATCGCAAGCCGCAGCTAGGATCCAAACCGTACTCAATAAGACCATCAGATAGTTTGTTTTTTTCATGATTATGTATGTTATTGTTCTTGAATTTATACCAAGACAACTCCACCGCAGTTTACCCTTACTGCATTCACAAAAAAAGTCAACTATTTTACTATTTTTTCAAGTATATCGATATACAATCGAATCCCTTCATCTATTTCATTTAGGTAAATAAATTCGTTGGCCATATGCGACCGCGCTGAATCACCCGGCCCCAATTTGAGCGACGGAATATCGAGTAAGGCTTGGTCGCTGGTGGTCGGTGATCCGTATGTGATCCGTCCAAGCGCTAGGCCCGCCTGTACAACGGGATGGTCCTTGGGTATTGACGAAGGTTTGAGCCTCAGGGAACGGGGGTTGACCTCACAGGTTACATGCTGACGGATAATGTCAAGTACTTCTTCATTGCGATACACATCTGTTACCCGGATATCCACTACGAATTCACAGGTAGCAGGTACCACATTGTGCTGAGACCCCGCATGAATAACGGTGACACTCATTTTGATTGGCCCGAATTCTTCGGATTCCTTCGGGAAACGGTAGTTAAGGAACCAATCAATATCTTTAATTGCTTTGTAAATCGCATTGTCGCCCTCTTCACGTGCGGCGTGGCCGGCTTTACCCTGAGCCACACAATCCAGCACCACCAATCCCCGTTCCGCAACAGCCAGCTGCATCAGCGTAGGTTCGCCCACAATCGCGAAATCCAACCGGCCTAAATCGGGAATGACCGATTCCAAGCCATTGATACCCGAAATTTCTTCCTCCGCCGTAGCAGCAATACAAAAATTATAGCTGAGTCCCTCCTTCGGATAAAAATACAAGAAGGTGGCAATTAATGACACCAAACATCCGCCGGCATCGTTACTACCCAAACCATATAAGGCTTCATTTTCTATATCGGCCGAAAAGGGATTCCGAGTGTAACCCGTATTGGGCTTTACCGTGTCATGATGGGAATTAAGTAAGATCGTCGGTTTGGCCGGATCAAAATATTTATTATAGGCCCAAATATTGTTTATCTTACGATACGTGTGCACCCCCCTTTGTTGCAGGAACCGCTCAATTGTATCCCCCGTTTGGCTTTCCTCCTTACTGAACGAAGGGATACGGATGAGATCCTGCAAAAGCGATGTACTCTCTTGGATTAACTTTTCAATCATTATAGAGCCCCCCGGCCTTGAGTGCGGACAATTTGATACCTTTGATAAAGGCGGAGCTGAATCCATTGTGTTCCATCTCATTCAATCCGGCTATCGTACAGCCCTTGGGCGAGGTTACCTTATCAATTTCACTTTCCGGATGACTTTGAGTTTGCAGCAGTAAGTCTGCCGCACCTTTTGCCGTTTGCACGGCCATTTTCAATGCGTCGTGTGCGTGAAAACCGATTTCCACCCCCCCCTGTGATGCGGCCCGGATCGCACGGAGAAAGAACGCTATACCACAGGCACACAACGCCGTAGCTGAAGTCATCAGGTCTTCGTTGATGGTTACCACCGAACCGACCGTTTCAAACATCCTCGTTACCCGCTCCAACTGTTCATCAGATGCGTTGTCTGATGCAATACAGGTCATAGACTGCCCAATCGCAATAGCCGTATTCGGCATCGCCCGGATCACCTGTATGTTGTTCCCCAACTTATCCCGCACATCCGCGCACGTAACACCCGAAATCACAGACACCACGATTTGCTTTTCCGGCGAGACAGCAGGTGCAATTTCTTCCAGTACCTTTTTTAATTGCTGTGGCAAAACAGCCAGCACGATGACATTGGCGTCATAGACGGCCGCTTTGTTGTTATCACTTACCTTAAAGCCTTTAGCAGCCTCCTCATTTAGCAGCTTAAGGTTTCTCCGCGTCAACGTGATATCTTCAGCATGACAATACGCCCTGTTTACCAATCCTCTCGCCAATGAAAGGCCAATATTACCGCCTCCAATAATCGTTATCTTATTCATTTTTTAACGTAAAAAATAAAAAGTAAAAGCTCAACGCACCAATCTCGTTCCAAAGTGCTGTTCGCGCAGCAACTGTAGATCATCGGCACGACCAATGCATACTTCATTCACGCCCTTTCCGATAGCTTCGAATGCATTGTATAATTTGGGCACCATCCCATCGGCAATGACTCCTGCTGTTTTCAGCTGCTCAAACTCACCGGCCCGAATTTCGTCAATTACCGAATTTTCGTCGGTAATATCGCGGAGTACGCCCCGCTTTTCAAAACAATAAACCAAAGACGTTGTATACCGGGCAGATAAGGCAACAGCTAGTGCAGCGGCAATGGTATCTGCATTTGTGTTCAGTAGTTGTCCTTGGCCATCGTGTGTAATGGCCGAAAACACGGGGGTAAGACCGGCGTTAAGAAACGTATCGATCGTATCGGTATCTACCGAACGGGGAAGGATGTCGCCCACAAAACCGTAATCGACCGTCGTAACCGGACGCTTTACCGTTCGGATGGCATTGCCATCCGCGCCACTCAATCCTATGGCATTGCAGCCCCGCGATTGCAGTTCCGCCACCACTTGTTTGTTGGTCAACCCCGCATATACCATCGTTACGATGCGCAACATCGCTTCGTCCGTGATACGTCTGCCTTCCACCAACTTCGCTTCGATACCCAAGTCAGCCGCCATTCGGGTGGCAATCTTGCCGCCGCCATGCACTAATATTTTATATCCGCGCAGGTTGGCAAAACGCTCCAAAAAATGCTTCAGTCCTTCCGCATCGTCAATAACGTTACCACCGATCTTAATGATCCATAACTTTGCTTGCATCTTTCTCTTAATTGTCCGACAGTAATTGTTCGAGCATGCGCTTCAACACCGCCTGTGCCGCCCATACACGGTTGCCCGCTTCTTGGATCACCAACGCATGAGGTCCATCCAGTACCTCACTGGCTAATTCCAAATCGCGGCGCACCGGCAGGCAGTGCATAACCTTGGCCTCATTTGTCAGGGTCAGCTTGCTCGAATCAATCATCCACCGTTCATCAACCGAATGAATCTTACCATAATCTTCGTAAGAAGACCAATTTTTCACATAGACAAAGTCGGCCCCTTCAATCGCTTCATCCAGCGAATGCATAACGGTGGCACCCCTTGTAAATTCCTCTGCAAGCGCATACCCCACTGGATGTGCGATGGTAAAATCAACCATTCCTTCCGCCTGTGCCCTGCACATCCATTCCGAAAAAGAATTGGGCACAGCCTGCGGTAGCGCCTTTATATGGGGAGCCCAAGCCATAACCACTTTTGGAAGTCTGGCCGTTTCATGCCAATGTTCCCGTATGGTGATCAAGTCTGTCAGGCTCTGTAACGGATGGCGGGTTGCACTTTCCAAGCTAATCACAGGTACCTTGCAGTAGCTCATAAACTTCCTGAACAAGTCCTCGCTATAATCTTCCTCGCGGTCCTGCAACTTAGGGAAAGAACGCAAGCCGAGAATGTCACAGTATTGCCCCATTACCGCCGCGGCTTCACGAATATGCTCTACGGTGTTTCCATCCATGGTCACACCGTCTTTTGTCTCCAGCGCCCACCCTTCCTTATCCATATTCATAACCATCACGTCCATACCCAACTGGATGGCTGCCTTTTGGGTGCTCAACCGGGTGCGCAAGCTCGGATTAAGAAACACCAAGCCAAGTGTCTTCCGCTTGCCCAAATTGGCTGCGGTAAAGGGGTTGCTCTTCAGCTGCAAAGCCTCGTCTACCAATTGAGATAGGTTAGCTACATCTGCTACGGAGAAAAATTGTTTCATTTGCCTAAACTTATCTGTTGCTTTAAACTAAACCATTCGGCTAAAATTCTTTCAGCCGCTCATCCAGTGCTTCCAAAAACTGATCGGCATGGCTTTTCGTCATCGTCAGCGCTGGTAGCAACCGAATTACATTCGGCTTGGCTTCGCCGGTGAAGATACGGTTTTTAGCCAACAAATCCCGCTTGACGGTACTCAGCTCCTCGGGAAGATCGATACCGATCATCAGTCCCCTGCCCCGTACTTCCCGGATGGCGGTAAACTTCGTTAACTCCTCGATAAGGTAGCTGCCTAATTCGGCCGCACGTTGCATCAGCTCTTCGCGCTGGATGACTTCCAACACAGCCAATGCAGCCGCACAAGCAAGGTGATTGCCCCCAAAGGTAGTACCTAACATCCCGAACCAGGGCGTGATGGTGGGCGATATGGCAATGGCACCGATGGGAAATCCGTTGCCCATGCCTTTGGCCATGCTGTAAATATCCGCATTTATTCCTGCGTAATCATGCGAATAAAACTTTCCAGTACGACCGTATCCACATTGAACCGAATCGGCGATAAATACCGCCCCATACTGAGTAGTCAACGCTCGGATTTTCTGTAAAAATTCGCTGGAAGCAACTCGTATTCCCCCGACTCCCTGTATGCCCTCTATAATCACGGAAGACACCTCCTCACCGTATGTGGTAAACGCATGCTCAAGCGCCTCCACATCATTGAAAGGCAGGAAAACAACGTTGTCCGTCTCATTAACGGGGGCAACGATCTTCGGATTATCGGTAGCCGCCACCGCCAGCGAAGTACGCCCATGAAATGCGCCTTTAAAAGCAATCACCTTTTTCCGCCCATTATGGAAGGAGGCTAATTTCAACGCATTCTCATTCGCTTCCGCACCGGAATTACACAGGAACAACTGGTAATCGAGCCTACCGGAGACCTTTCCCAGCAAATCGGCCAACTGACGCTGCAACGGCATTTCCACGGAGTTGGAATAGAAACCGATCTGTGCTAATTGTTCGGTAATACGTTTTAGATAATGAGGATGGGTATGACCAATGGAGATCACCGCGTGACCACCGTATAAATCAAGGTATTCATTCCCTTGGGCGTCCCAGACCGTGCTGCCCTCAGCTTTCGTAATCGCTACGGGGTTAATGGGATATACATCAAATAGGTTCATGTTTATTCTGTATTAAAATGGGTGTCAAACAACTAAAAAACCCGTTTTTCGAAATCAAAAAACGGGTTTCACTCATTCAATGAACTAATTCGCTTAGTCTTCTTTCTTATCTTCTTTAGGAGCTTCTTCCGTTTCTGGGGTGGCCTCTTCCGCATCGGCTACCTCCTGCTCACCGGCAGCCTCAGCAACCGGTTCCTCCTGAGTTTCGGCTTTTGGTTCCTCAGCTACCTCTTCAACGACAGCAGCTGCGGCAGCGTCCGCTCCAGATTTCTTCTTACCGCCACGTCGTCGTGTAGATTTCCGCTCCGTAGCCACTCCATCTTTCTTGTATATTTCATTGTAATCGACCAATTCGATAAACGCCATTTCCGCATTATCGCCCGAACGATTTTCCAATTTAATGATGCGCGTATAACCTCCAGGACGATTTGCAACTTTCTCCGAAACCTCACGGAAGAGAATGGTCACTGCCTCTTTGTCTTGCAAATAGCTAAATACAGTCCGGCGAGAATGTGTGGTGTCGCTCTTTGATTTTGTAATTAAAGGCTCCACATATTTGCGCAATGCTTTTGCTTTCGCCAATGTAGTCGTGATACGCTTATGTAGGATCAGCGAAGTTGCCATGTTAGCCAACATCGCTTTCCGATGGCTTGCTGTGCGGCCCAAGTGGTTGATTTTCTTTCCGTGTCTCATTTTAATTTTAAAATTTGTGCATACCGTCTCCGATCGCTATCGGAGGGAATTATGCAACAGGTCGCTAACTATTATTCTATTATTCCTCGTCAAGCTTATATTTGGCCAAATTCATACCAAATGACAAGCCTTTTGATTTCACCAATTCCTGGATCTCACTCAGGGACTTCTTACCGAAGTTCCTGAATTTTAACATATCCGCCACGTCATACGTCACCAACTCCGCAAGCGTACGGATATCGGCAGCCTTCAAACAGTTAAGTGCGCGTACCGATAAATCCAGGTCGACCAATTCGGTCTTTAGGATTTTACGCATATGTAAAATCTCTTCGTCTACCACCTTCGTCTCTTCCTTGGCTTGCGACTCGAGCAACATATTCTCGTCGGAGAAAAGCATAAAATGCTGGATCAGGATTTTAGCAGCCTCCTTCAAGGCATCCTCCGGGTGGATGGACCCGTCTGTAGAAATATCCAACAACAACTTCTCGTAGTCGGTTTTTTGCTCTACCCGATAGTTCTCAATCGTATATTTCACGTTCTTGATTGGCGTGAAAATCGAATCCACAGCAATCATTCCAACCGGACCATCGGTCACTTTATTTTCCTCGGCATTCACATATCCCCGGCCCTTTGCAACGTTGATCTCCAGTTCGAGCGTTACCGAACTTTCCATGTTACAAATAACCAGATCTGGGTTTAATACCGTAAAATTATTAGAAAAATTAGTGATATCCCCAGCCTGCAATTGATCTTGCCCGTTGACGACCATGAAGATCTTTTCAGATTCGCCCATTTCTCCTGTTTTCTTGAAACGCACTTGTTTCAAGTTGAGGATAATCTCTGTCACATCCTCCACAACACCTTTTATCGTGGAAAACTCGTGCGATACCCCCGAGAAACGAACCGACGTAATTGCATATCCTTCCAGTGAGGACAATAGAATACGGCGTAAAGCATTACCGATGGTCACACCGAAACCCGGTTCCAATGGACGAAATTCAAACGTGCCATCGAAATCCGTCGATTTCTGCATGATAACTTTATCAGGTCTTTGAAATGCTAAGATTGCCATGTATTTATTCTTATGTTTGTTTACAAAAATTACTATACAACAGAAGAGCATAAACCAAACGGTTATGCTTTCCTGCAGCGTTATTTATTTGGAGTACAACTCGACAATTAAGTTCTCCTTGATGTTTTCGGGGATTTCGGTCCGCTCGGGGTAGTTAAGGAATTTCCCCGTTAACCCGCTTGCATCCCACTCCAACCAGCTGAATTTATTGATTTTGTGACCAGCTACCGCGTTACTGATTGCTTCGAGTGATTTCGATCGCTCGCGCACCGCAATTACGTCACCGGGACGAAGGCTATAGGAAGGTATATTTACCACTTCACCATTTACCGTAATATGCTTGTGACCCACCAACTGACGCGCGGCAGAACGAGTCGGAGCAATTCCTAACCGATAAACCGTATTATCTAAACGGGCTTCCAAAAGCTTAAGGAATACTTCTCCCGTGATCCCCTGCTTAGCAGAAGCTCTGGCAAAAAGGTTTGCAAACTGCCGTTCCAGTACGCCGTAGGTATATTTGGCTTTCTGTTTCTCCAACAACTGAATCGCATATTCCGACTGCTTTCCTCTACGTTTTGAAACCCCATGCTGTCCCGGAGGATAGTTTTTACGCTCTAATGCTTTGTCAGGCCCGAAAATTGGTTCTCTGAATTTACGGGCAATTTTGGACTTTGGTCCTGTGTATCTCGCCATATGTTGATTGGTTTTAAAGTATCATTCAGCCTATAACTGAAGAATCTTAGCTTTAAAAATTGTTTGTTATACTCTTCTGCGTTTGGGAGGGCGGCAGCCGTTATGGGGCAGCGGCGTAATGTCTCTGATGGCCATCACCTCAATACCCGAGTTTTGCAACGTCCGGATGGCCGACTCGCGTCCGGCACCGGGGCCTTTTACAAAAACTTCCACCTTGCGGAGTCCCAGATCATGTGCAACTTTGCCACAATCAGAAGCCGCCTGAGAAGCTGCGTAAGGTGTGTTCTTCTTCGATCCCTTGAAGCCCATTTTACCAGCGCTTGACCACGAAATCGTCTGCCCTTGATTATTGGTGAGCGTAACGATAATATTGTTAAACGTAGCATTGATATGGGCCTGACCAACCGGCTCGATGACAACAATACGCTTTTTGCTTGCTTTTTTAGTCTTAGCCATTGTCTCTTCTCAATTATTATTTAGTAGCTTTTTTCTTGTTTGCAACAGTCTTACGTTTTCCTTTCCGCGTACGCGAGTTGTTCTTGGTACGTTGGCCACGAACAGGCAAATGCTTACGGTGGCGCAGACCCCGGTAACAACCGATATCCATCAAGCGTTTGATATTCAACTGAACTTCCGAACGGAGTGCACCTTCAACTTTGATCTCGTCGTTGATGACGGTACGGATAGCAGTCAACTGCTCGTCGTCCCATTCCTGCACCTTCACGTTATAATCGATGCCAGCTTTATCTAAAATCCGCTGTGCGGTCGACCGACCGATTCCGTAAATGTATGTGAGGCCTATCTCTCCTCGTTTGTTTTTCGGTAAATCTATACCTGCGATCCTTGCCATATATTATTAACTGTTTTTATCCCTGACGTTGCTTGAATTTAGGGTTCTTCTTATTAATTACAAATACCTTCCCTTTGCGACGGATAATTTTGCAATCCGCGCTGCGTTTCTTGATGGATGCTCTGACTTTCATGATCTTACTGTTGTTCTTTGTACGGAATGCCCACTTGCAGCGCAACGCAAAACACGCTTAAAGCATTCGATTTATCTTTTTTTATTTTTTAACTTTTTACTTATAACGGTATGTTATTCTTCCCTTTGTTAAATCATACGGCGACATCTCCAGTTTTACCCGGTCTCCGGGCAGAATTTTAATGTAATGCATCCGCATCTTCCCCGAAATATGAGCGATGATTTCATGCCCGTTTTCCAATTCGACACGAAACATCGCATTGGAAAGTGCTTCTTTAATGACTCCGTCTTGCTCAATTGAGGATTGTTTCGCCATATAGTCTTGATTATTATCTAATTATACCCCCGCACAAACAGGGATGCAAAGATAAGCAAAAAAAATTGAATATCAATCCTTTTTACCCAAAACTTCTTCAATATAAGAAAAAGTCGTTAACACATCGGGCGTACCCTTGCGGATGGCGACCATATGTTCATAGTGGGCCGACGGCTTGCCGTCCACCGTGCTCACCGTCCATCCATCATCCCAAAACTTAACGCCCGCTTTACCCATGTTAATCATGGGCTCGATACAGATCACCAGTCCCGTTTCCAACTTAGTTCCCGAGCCCCGTTTACCATAATTTGGCACCTCCGGCTTTTCGTGCAATTTAAATCCCACACCATGCCCTACCAGCTCCCTGACAATGCCATATCCATGCTGGCTTACATGTTCTTGTACCGCATAGGCTATATCGCCAACCCGTTTCCCTGATATTGCCTGTTTAATCCCCAATTCAAGGGATTCCAGCGTTACGCGAAGAAGCTGTTTAACATTCCCATTTACTTCCCCAACGGCAAACGTATACGCCGAATCACTAATATAACCGTTCAACTCGACACCGCCATCTACCGATACGATGTCTCCGTCGCGCAACTCATAGTTACCTGGTATTCCGTGTACCACCTGGTCATTCACCGAAATACAGAGCGAATTAGGAAACCCGTTGTAATTCAGGAATGCCGGTCGCCCACCGTGGTCATGGATATACTCATAAGCCCGTTTATCCAACGCCTGCGTTGTCACACCGGGCTTGATTTCTTTGGCTATTTCACCAAGCAACTGCGAAAGTACCGTTGCGGACTTTCGCAGTTGCGTAATATCGTCTTCTGATTTGTAATATACTTTAGACATGCTAAAGATTAAATGACCGATTGGGTAGGTCCGGAAGCGACCTGTGTACGCCCGCGGATACGACCGGTCTTCATCAGTCCATCGTAATGGCGCATTAACAGGTGGCTCTCAATCTGCTGCAGGGTATCCAATACAACCCCAACGAGAATCAGCAATGAAGTACCTCCATAGAAATGGGCAAATTGATTATTCACGCCAAAAAGGCTCGCTATGGCCGGCAGAATGGCTATGATCGCCAAGAAAATCGCGCCCGGAAGTGTTATTTTCGAAATGACACTGTCGATATAAAAATTGGTAGCCTGCCCGGGCTTAACTCCCGGAATAAACCCGCCATTTTTCTTCATATCCTCCGACATCTGCTGCGGATTTACCATAATCGCCGTATAGAAAAATGTAAACGCAATGATCAAAATCCCAAACGTTACGTTGTAAGCTACCGACGTGTAATTGCTTAACGACGTCAGAAAAGACGACTGTAAGTTTGGAAAAAACTGACCAAGGCTCATCGGCACGAACATAATGGCCTGAGCAAAGATAATAGGCATTACCCCAGCAGCGTTCACTTTCAACGGAATGTATTGCCTTACTCCACCGTATTGCTTGTTGCCTACGATTTTCTTCGCATATTGTACCGGTATTTTACGAACACCCTGAACAATAAGAATGGTGAAAATCACGACAAAGAACAATGCGATAAACTCCAACAACAAGGGGATCGGGCCGCCGCCCCCCGTACTCATCCGCGAAAACCACTCAGCAGTGATCCCACTGGGCAACTGTGCGATAATTCCCACCATAATGATCAGTGAAATACCATTTCCAATTCCCTTATCGGTAATCTTCTCCCCAAGCCACATGACAAACAGCGTCCCGGCAGTCAAAACAAAAGCCGACAGGATGGTAAACATCGGATCCGGAATCATCTTCGCGGCACCGTCTATTTGTGTACGTACGTATGCGATAGACTGTACCAGCGTAATGGCCAACGTAAGATAACGCGTAATCTGGTTCATCTTTTTGCGCCCGCTCTCACCTTCTTTCTGCATCTTTTGGAAATAAGGTACTGCTATCCCCAGCAGTTGGACGACAATGGAAGCCGAAATGTAAGGCATCACGCCCAGCGCAAAAATTGCCGAACGGGAAAATGATCCCCCGGCAAACATATCAAGCAAGCCCAACAATCCCTCTTTGGCTTCATGCTGAAGCGCAGCGGGGTTAACGCCCGGCAACACGATATGGCACCCAATACGATAGATCACAAGAAACAAAAGCGTATTCAAAATACGCGTTCTAAGATCGTCGATCTTCCAAATATTGGTCAAGGTTGTGATTAGCTTCTTCATGTATTAAAGTTTTACAATCGAGCCCCCTACTGCTTCAATCGCCTTCTGTGCCGTGGCTGAAAATGCATGGGCTTTTACTTCAATCTTGGATGTCAGCTCTCCTCTACCCAAAATCTTCACCAGATCCTTCTTTGAAACCAATCCATGAGCCTTCAGCACCTCAAAATCTATCGCAGAAAGATTGTACTTCTCTACGAGTCCCTGTAGCACATCCAAGTTGATTCCTACATATTCAATACGATTCAGATTTTTGAAACCGGACTTCGGAACACGTCGTTGCAACGGCATCTGCCCGCCTTCAAAACCGATCTTCGTACTGTGGCCTGAACGCGACTGGGCTCCTTTGTGCCCACGCGTTGAAGTACCTCCGCGGCCGGATCCCGTACCACGGCCTATACGTTTCTTACTCTTTACCGACCCTTCTGCGGGCTTTAGATTACTTAAATTCATCTTACTAAATTGTTATTGGGTTGCACCTTCGCTTTCACTAAACAGGTACAACGATTAAACGTATATTATACTTGTTCTATTGCCACCAAGTGGCTTACCTTACGCACCATACCGATAACGGAAGGTGTTGCTTCCACCTCGATCGTATGATTAATCTTTCGCAACCCCAAGGCTTGAATGGTCCGCTTCTGACGTTCGCTTCGATCGATGATACTCTTAATCTGGGTGATTCTAATCTTTGCCATAATCGTTATCCGTTAAATACTTTGTTCAAATCGACGCCACGTTGCTGGGCAACGGTATACGCATCGCGCATTTTCAGGAGTGCATCAATCGTTGCCTTTACCACGTTATGCGGGTTGGACGATCCCAGGGACTTAGCCAATACGTCGGTTACTCCGGCGCTTTCCAGCACCGCGCGCATCGCACCTCCGGCTAACACACCGGTACCATGTACGGCAGGCTTAATTAATACATTTCCACCCGAATACTTGCCGATCTGCTCGTGAGGAACGGTTCCCTTGATAATCGGCACCTTGATTAAATTCTTCTTTGCGTCGTCAATTCCCTTGGTAATCGCTTCCGTTACTTCCTTGGCCTTACCCAAACCGTAGCCTACCACTCCATTCTCATCACCCACTACCACAATGGCTGAGAAGCTAAATGTACGGCCACCCTTGGTTACCTTAGCCACGCGCTGAATACTTACCAAACGGTCTTTTAATTCAATTTCGCTTGATTTTACTCTCTTTATGTTACTTAATGACATGTTCTCGATGATTAAAAATCCAAACCTGCTTCCCGGGCACCTTCGGCGAGTGATTTCACACGACCGTGGTACAAATACCCATTACGGTCAAAAACTACTTGACTGATTCCTGCTGCCAATGCCTTCTCTGCAATCAGTTTTCCTACAGCCTTGGACTGTTCCACTTTGGTACCCGATGCTGAAAAACCCTTGGCTAAAGACGATGCTGAAACCAACGTTACACCGGTTTGGTCATCAATTACCTGTGCATAGATACCTTTGTTGCTCCTGTATACAGACAAACGTGGGCGCTCCGAAGAACCAGACAGGCGTTTCCTAATCCCTCTTTTTATGCGATCCCTACGCGTTACTTTTGTTCCTGCCATGATGAATTATTTTTTAGCTGCTGATTTACCTGCTTTCCGGCGCAATTGCTCACCAGCAAATTTAATACCTTTTCCTTTATACGGCTCCGGTGCACGTAATGAACGGATCTTTGCCGCCACTTGTCCCAACAACTGCTTATCAATGGACTCCAACGTAATGGTTGGGTTTTTACCTTTTTCCGCAGTGGTAGTCACTTTCACCTCCTTTGGCAGAATCAACACCACCTGGTGAGAAAAACCAAGTGTCAGATCCAACGTGCTTCCCTGTGCATTTGCACGGTATCCTACCCCCACCAATTCCTGAGTGGTCTTATACCCGTCCGTCACACCGACGACCATATTGTTCAGCAGCGAACGATACAAACCATGCAACGCCTTGTGCCGTTTTTGATCTGTGGGGCGCTTTACCAACAACTGTCCGTCTTCCTGCGTTACCGCAATGTCGGTATCCACCTGCTGGGTTAGCTCCCCTTTAGGTCCCTTTACGGTTACCAGATTTTTATCCGACACCGTGATCGTCACCCCTGCAGGTATGGCGATCGGCGCTTTTCCAATTCTTGACATTTCGACTGTTCCTCCTGATTAATATACGTAACACAATACTTCGCCACCGACATTTTGAAGGCGCGCTTCCTTATCGGTCATGATGCCTTTCGAAGTTGAAAGGATGGCGATTCCCAAACCATTCAACACACGTGGCATGTTGTCTACTCCCGCATATTTCCTGAGGCCCGGCTTGCTTATCCGCTTTAACGTGCGGATTGCCGAAACTTTACTGACCGGATTGTACTTCAACGCGATCTTGATAGTACCTTGTACGGTATCATCATCAAACTTGTAATTGGAAATGTACCCCTTATCGAAGAGCACTTTCGTGATCTCCTTCTTGAGGTTCGATGCAGGAATTTCTACAACCCTGTGGTTGGCCTTAATGGCATTCCTTACTCGGGTAAGGTAATCCGCTATTGGATCTGTATTCATCTAAGCTATTTATTTGTGATAACGGTTTCCTATTGCCACCGTGGCGTGCGGACCTGCTATCGGTTAATTAAGTAATTGAAATCTTACCAGGAGGCTTTTTTAACCCCCGGAATCTTGCCGGCTAGCGCCATTTCGCGGAAAGTTACCCGTGAAATACCAAATTGGCGCATGTAACCCTTGGGGCGTCCAGTTAGTTTGCAGCGATTGTGCAAACGTACGGGCGAAGCATTCTTAGGCAACTTGTCAAGTGCTACATAATCTCCGGCTTCCTTCAAAGCGGCACGCTTCTCAGCATACTTTGCCACCAATTTAGCACGTTTGATCTCCCGTGCTTTAATTCCTTCTTTAGCCATTTGCTGTCGTATTTTGATTTTTGAATGGTAACCCAAACTGCTTCAACAACTCCAATGCTTCCACATCGGTCTTCGCACTGGTTACAAAGGTAATATCCATTCCTTGAATTTTATTGATTTTGTCAATATCAATCTCCGGGAAAATAATTTGTTCGGTAATACCCAAGGTATAATTACCCCTACCGTCAAAACCCTTGTCATTGATACCGCGGAAATCACGGATACGGGGCAGTGCTACCGCCACCAATCGATCCAGAAACTCATACATTTTACTGTCACGAAGGGTTACACGCACGCCAATAGGCATTCCTTTACGGAGTTTGAAATTGGATACGTCCTTTTTCGAACGGGTTGCTACGGCCTTCTGACCGGTGATCAACGTCATTTCGCTAATGGCGTTGTCAATTAACTTCTTGTCCGCAGTAGCAGCACCGATTCCCTGGCTCACCGCAATCTTCTCCAGCTTCGGAACCTGCATAACGCTCTTATACTGAAACTTTTCCTTCAGTGCCGTACGGATCTCGTCCTTATACTTCGTCTTTAATCTTGGTATATATGTCATTAGTCAATCACCTCCCCTGATTTTTTCGCTACGCGAACAATTTTTTTCTTGCCGTTCTCTTCAACCACTTTGCGCCCTACGCGTGTAGGTTTCCCTCCCTTGGGATCGATCAAAGCCAGGTTAGAAATGTGAATAGGAGCTTCCTTTTCAAGGATTCCGCCGTTAGGGTTAGCTGCACTGGGCTTGGTATGCTTCTTTACCACATTCACTCCTTCCACGATCGCCCTGTTTTCGGCTCTCAATACCTCCAACACTTTTCCCTGAGTTCCTTTGGAATTGCCGGAAAGAACCTTTACCAAATCTCCCGTACGGATTTTAATCTTATGTGTCGATGTCTTTGTCTGTCCCATGATTACAATACCTCCGGTGCTAATGATACAATTTTCATGAACTGCTTCTCACGCAATTCCCGTGCAACCGGGCCAAAGATACGTGTACCGCGGGGTTCATCCTGATTATTCAACAATACTGCAGCATTGTCGTCGAAACGGATATAAGAACCATCCTTACGGCGGATTTCTTTTTTCGTTCTTACAACCACTGCTTTGGAAACCGTTCCTTTTTTGATGTTTCCTGCGGGCAATGCACTTTTCACGGTGACAACGACCTTATCTCCGATCGATGCATAACGCTTACCGGTACCGCCTAATACGCGAATCACTAATACTTCCTTAGCTCCGCTATTGTCGGCCACATTGAGTCTTGATTCCTGCTGTACCATGTTACTTAGCCCTTTCTAAAATTTCTACTAAACGCCAGTTCTTGGTCTTGCTCAGCGGACGTGTTTCCATGATCAACACCGTATCGCCGATACCGCAGGTGTTGGCTTCGTCATGAGCCTTGAATTTGGTAGTTTTCTTCACAAACTTACCATAAATGGGGTGCTTTACTTTACGTTCAACAGCTACCACAATGGATTTGTCCATTTTGTTACTCACTACCAAGCCGATTCTTGTTTTTCTTAACTTTCTTTCCATTTCGACTTTGATTTTTATGCCTCAGCGGCTGTTTCGTTTGCTTCGCTTGCTGCCTTTTCGGCATGCTTGCGCTTAGTCAACTCCGTTAGTAGGCGCGCAATGGTTTTGCGCGTATACCGAATCCGGTTCGGATTCTCAATGGCTGAAACAGCATGTGCAAATTTCAATTTCGTGAGGGCAGCCTTCTCTTCAGCGATCCGGGCCACTAAGTCCTCCGTTGATAATTCTACGATTTCTGAATTTTTCATTTCTATTACTATTATACTGGATGCCTATCATCAGCGTACTTCCCTGGTTCTCTCCCCATGGCGGCTTGCCGGTAACGGCGGCAAACCAATGATAAGCAGCGCCAGCGGCGTTTATGCTTGTTCGTAATCTCTACGAATCACAAACTTCGTTTGTACAGGCAGCTTCTGAGCGGCAAGACGCAAGGCTTCCTTGGCCACTTCCAAAGGTACGCCTTCTGCTTCAAACAGCATACGTCCCGGACGCACCACAGCTACCCAGTATTCGGGCGCTCCCTTACCTTTACCCATCCGCACCTCAGCAGGCTTCTTTGTTACCGGCTTATCCGGAAATACGCGGATCCACACTTGCCCCTCACGTTTCATATAGCGGGTCACTGCAATACGGGCCGCCTCTATCTGGCGACTGGTAATCCATGCCGGCTCCATCGATTTGATACCGAATGAACCGAATGCCAACTCTGCCCCACGGGTAGCGTTGCCTTTCATCCGGCCCTTCTGCATCTTTCTGAACTTTGTTCTTTTTGGCTGTAACATGTTCGTATCTTATAAAATTCCCAAACTGGGACTGATTGTTAAACTACCTATTTCCTCCACGGTTGTGTCCATGACCACCACCGCCACGGTTTTGTCCATGACCGCCACCACGGTTTTGCCCATGACCACCCCGACGTTGGTCGCCTCCGCGGCGATCGCCTCCTCTGCGGTCATTCGGACCTCCTCCGCGACGACCTTCTCCACGGAAATCTCCTGCGGCACCGCCTTCGTTCCTGGTTTTCAAACCAGATGTTTGGCCAACGTTAGGTGATAAGTCACGCTTGCCGTATACTTCACCTTTACAGATCCACACTTTCACACCGATCTTGCCGTATGTGGTCAATGCTTCGACCAACGCATAATCGATATCTGCGCGGAACGTATGCAGCGGTATGCGTCCATCTTTATACTGCTCGGTACGCGCCATTTCGGCACCGCCCAATCGGCCTGAACACATAATCTTGATACCTTCCGCACCCATGCGCATGGTGGAAGCGATGGCTGTCTTCATGGCACGGCGGAATGAGATCCGAGCCTCAAGCTGCTTGGCAACCCCTTCTGCCACTAAGTGAGCTTCGAGTTCTGGACGCTTGATCTCAAATATGTTGATCTGAACATCTTTCTTGGTCAGTTTCTTCAACTCTTCTTTGATCTTGTCCACTTCCTGACCACCCTTACCGATGACAATACCCGGACGTGCCGTATGAATCGTTACGGTAATGCGCTTCAATGTACGCTCAATAACAACCTTGGCTACGCCACCCTTAGCGATACGAGCAGACAGGTATTTCCTGATCTTTTCGTCCTCCACTAATTTATCGGAATAGTTCTTGCCTCCGAACCAATTGGAATCCCAACCTTTGATGATTCCTAATCTGTTACCTATTGGATTTGCTTTTTGTCCCATTACTGATAAATTAGTTTTGTGCTACGTTGTTTTTGCTACTATCTACCACCAACGTCACGTGGTTCGAGCGCTTACGGATCCGGTATCCGCGCCCTTGTGGAGCTGGGCGCAACCGCTTCAACTGACGTCCGCCATCCACAAATACTTCTTTGACAAACAGTCCGCTTTCTTCAACCGACTTATCCTCGTTTTTTGCTTCCCAATTCTTGATTGCGGACAACAATAACTTTTCTACACGGATAGCCGCTTCCTTATTGGTATGTTTCAGAATGAACAGGGCGTTTTCCACCTTTTCACCACGGATCAAATCCACTACCAAACGCATTTTACGAGGTGAAGTAGGACAGTTAATTAATTTGGCAGTAGAAGCTCCTCCTACCTGAGCTTTTTCCTGCTCTTTGCGCTGCTTTATACTAACAGACTTCTTTAGTTTTCGTGTTGCTTCCATTGCCTAATTATTTTTTCTTTTCTGCGTGGCCCCTGAATGTACGCGTAGGCGCAAATTCACCAAGTTTATGACCAACCATGTTTTCCGTTACGTATACCGGAATAAATTTGTTTCCGTTATGTACTGCGAAGGTATGGCCAACGAAATCAGGGGAAATCATCGACCGGCGTGACCAAGTCTTGATAACCGATTTCTTGTTTGTTTCATTCATAGAAAGAACCTTTCTTTCTAAGTTGTGGTCGATATAAGGACCTTTTTTAATTGAACGAGCCATTATTTCTTCCTTCCCTCAATGATGTAACGATTCGATGTTTTCTTTTTACTACGAGTTTTGTACCCTTTGGCCAACAACCCTTTACGTGAGCGTGGGTGACCTCCGGATGCACGGCCTTCACCACCACCCATCGGGTGATCTACCGGGTTCATCGCTACACCACGTACGCGCGGACGACGACCCAAGTGACGTTTTCTGCCCGCTTTACCCAATACTTCATTCGCTTTTTCGGCATTGGATACCGAACCGATGGTCGCCAAGCAAGTAGCTAGAATCAGGCGGCTTTCACCGGAAGGTAATTTAATGATGGCATATTTACCATCACGCGCCGAAAGCTGAGCATAGGTACCTGCACTGCGTGCAATGGAACCACCCTGTCCCGGATTCAACTCAATGTTGTGAATGATTGAACCCAACGGGATGTTCTGCAAAGGCAGGGTGTTGCCGATCTCGGGAGCCACCGCTTCGCCTGATACGATGGTTTGTCCTACTTTCAATCCTTCCGGTGCCAGGATGTACCGCTTTTCACCGTCTACATAATGCAACAACGCAATGCGCGCTGTCCGGTTGGGATCGTACTCTATCGTGGCAACTTTTGCGGGGATATCTTTTTTGTCGCGTTTAAAATCAATCAATCGGTATGCCTTTTTGTGGCCCCCACCGAGGTAACGCATAGTCATTTTACCGGAATTATTCCTACCGCCTGACTTCTTGATCTTCACGACCAACGACTTTTCCGGAACGTTGGTGGTGACATCTGAATAGTCACCTCCTACGCGGAAGCGAGTACCAGGGGTAACCGGTTTAAATCTTTTAACTGCCATCTCTTATTATATAGTACTGTAAAAGTCAATCGTTTCGCCATCTTTAATGGTAATGACGGCCTTCTTGTATTTGGTTGTCCTACCGGAAACAAACCCTGCTTTGGTATAGCGGCTTTTTGCTTTGCCGGATACCACCATGGTATTTACAGCCAGCACGGTCACACCGAACATCTGCTCCACAGCTTGCTTGATCTGTATCTTATTGGCTCTGTGGTCTACTTTGAAAGCATAGCGGTTCAGCTTTTCCGTAAGCAACGACGCTTTCTCTGTCAAGACCGGTTTTTTGATAATTTCCATATTACTTGGCAAATGCCTCCTCCAATGTTTTAACGGAAGCCGTCGTCAACAAAAGCTTACCTGCATTCAATACATCATAGGTATTCAATTCACTGGCAGCGATTACTTTCGCTTTCTTCAGATTCCTGCTTGATAAATAAACGTTGTTATCTTGAGCGGATAAAACCAATAAGGTTTTTTCATTGGCTATATTCAGGCTGTTTACCAAGTTCACGTAATTCTTGGTTTTGACGGACTCAAAGTTCACCTCATCCAATACCACGATGTTATTTTCTTGGGCTTTGTAGCTCAATGCCGATTTACGCGCCAACGCTTTCAATTTCTTGTTCAATTTAAAGCTGTAGTCACGCGGTTGCGGCCCGAAGATACGGCCACCACCGTTGAACAGCGGCGATTTTATGCTGCCTGCACGGGCACCGCCGGTTCCTTTTTGTTTGTGCAGTTTACGGGTTGAACCGGCGATCTCATTCCGTTGCTTGGATTTATGTGTACCCTGACGCTGATTGGCAAGGTATTGCTTCACGTCCAAGTAAATCGCATGATCATTGGGTTCTACTCCGAATATCGCTTCAGGAAGTTGCACCTTGGCACCTGTTTCTTTACCTGATATGTTTAAAACGTTAACTTCCATCTCCTTATTTATCTACGATTACGTACGAACCCTTAGCCCCAGGGATGGAACCACTGACCACGATCAGGTTTTGCTCTTCGTAAACTTTCAGCACCTGCAGGTTCTGAACTTTCACGCGATCGCCCCCTGTACGGCCAGCCATCCGTGTCCCTTTAAATACACGCGAAGGCCATGACGAAGCACCCAAGGAACCCGGCGCACGCAAGCGGTTGTGCTGTCCGTGGGTGGCTCCACCCACGCCACCGAACCCGTGACGCTTCATAACACCTTGGAAACCTTTTCCTTTTGAAGTACCGACGACATCGATATAGTCGCCTTCTTCAAAAATGGAAACTGTTACCACATCACCGAGCTGCTTTTCGTCGGGAAAGGTTTTAAATTCTATCAATTTACGCTTAGGCGTTGTCTTCGCATTAGCGAAGTGCCCTTTCAAAGAGGCCGAAGTGTTCTTTTCCCTAGCTTCATCAAAAGCCAGCTGAACAGCGGAATAGCCATCTTTTTCCTCCGTGCGTATCTGCGTTACCACGCACGGGCCAGCTTCAATTACCGTACAGGGAATATTTTTCCCGTCGGCATCGAAAATGCTGGTCATTCCTACTTTTTTACCAATAATTCCTGACATGTTTTTATTATTCTATTAACGTCCATCGAAGCAGTAGGGCTTCGCTCAAGACATACCATCCCCTCAAAAGGGACGGCAAAGATAGAAAACTTACTTTAAGTATCAAACACTTAGTGAATTATTTTTTTATTTCCATATCCGTTTCCCATTTACGCTTCCCTCTCCCTCTTCCGTGCCGCCCTTATGATTGCGTTTTTCCCGATGGTTTCCCGATAGTTTCTCCTTGAAGCGTCGTCTTTGGGCATTACCGTAGTATGGTGGGATATCACAAGGATATCCCACGGATAGGGCGTACCAACCACTATTTTTCCAACAGCTTTTTATACCGCATCAACGCTTCTATATAATAGTAATCTGCATAGGTAAGCGGCACGTCGATTTCGCCACCATGGGGAATGGACCCTACGCTGTGTTGCAGGATGAAGCCTCCATTGGTTCCAATAGCAGCCTTATAGGGCGCGGAAGATAGACTTTCCAGCATGCGTTCGGCCTTGGATAAGTAGTTGGCACTTTCCTCACCCTCGGCATATGTGCTTAACTCGATCAGGGCTGATGCGAGTATCGAAGCGGTGGAAGCATCGCGGTAGGTTTTATACTTAGCCGCATACGGGTTGTCTGCCGGAAGATCCGGCGCATTGAAATCCCAATAAGGAACTAAATCATCCGGCATATTGGGATGATTCAGAATAAACGAAGCTATATTTTTGGCAAAATCAAGGTACGTTTCATCACCTGTCTCCCGGTACATCATCACATATCCATACAGTCCCCAAGCCTGTCCACGTGCCCAAGCAGATTCATCGTAAGCTCCCTGAGCTGTTTTTTTCGCCACAATGCTGCCATCCTCCGGATTATAATCGACTACATGGTACGAGCTATAATCGGGGCGATAGTGGTTTTTGATGGTGGTATTGGCATGGGTAACCGCGATATCACGGTATTTCGTATCTCCGCTAAGCTTGGAGGCCTGTGTCAGGAACTCCAAGTTCATCATGTTGTCAATAATCACCGGGTAGGTCCATCCTTCCCACGAACGAATCGCCTTGACCGTGGGGTTGTATCGGCTGATTAAGGATGCTGCACCCGTAAGCAGTATTTCTTTATAAGCCGCTGTATCGCCGGTGAGCCGCAATGCATTGCCAAAGCTGCAATACAGCATGAAGCCCAAGTCGTGCGTACCCTTGTTGTACTTTTCCTTTTCCAGGATCGTCAGCTTATCCTTCGCCAATTGTAATAACTGCTCGTCGCCGGAATATTCATAGAGGTATAATAACGAACCCGGATAAAAGCCGGATGTCCACCACTCAGTAGCGGAACTCACGCTGCTATCGCCCTGAAAGGTACGCGGCAATTGGTCGGCAGGAACACTGTCGGCCAGCACCTTGATCTGGGCTACCGCATCGTCCAATTGCGCATTGATAAACTCGAGGCTCAATTGCCTGTCATTGTCTTGATCAACGGACCGATTTTGGCACGCGGAAATCAGCAGCAGCATACACCAGCCTATAGGCTGAAAAAAGTTTGGGAAGGGTCTTATCATAATTCATTTGCTAAGTTTACCGTCCCAAAATTAGGTTTTTGAAACGATATGTGCAAACGTTTGCTAAACGATTACTTCTCCCAATGTGATCGGCCCTCCCATCCGGACTGACTGCTGTGCCGCCACCGCAATCCGGGCGGCTTTTAACCCGTCTTCGCCGCTCACCGGTAGTTCGTGGCCGCCCTTTACTGCTTTGACAAACGCTTGCATTTCCGTGAGGTAGGATGCCGTATACCGCTCCATAAAAAAATGCAAGGGTAGTGACGACTGTGCACCATGCGCGTGATAATACACATGGTTATCCGGTTTGTTGTTGTCAACCAGCGCCATCCCTTTGGAACCAAAGACCTCCAACCGCTGATCATAGCCGTACGCAGCCTGTCGGCTATTATCGATCACAGCCATGGAACCGTCTTCAAAGGTAAGCGTCACCACCGCAGTGTCAATATCGCCCGCCGCTGCCACCACGCCCCCAGTAAGCGTCGCCGCAGCGGCATATACTTGCACCACCTCCTTGTTCATAATATACCGAGCCATATCGAAATCATGGATAGACATATCCATAAACAATCCGCCGGAGTGCTGCAGGTAGGTTAACGAGGGTGGCGCTGGGTCCCGGCTCGTGATTTTCACCACGTGAACGTCCCCGATTTTACCTTCGCCAACCAGCGAGCGTAATTTCATAAAATTCGCATCGAAACGCCGATTGAAACCCAACATCAGCTTAATACCCTGTTGCTGTACAACCGCCAGCGTCTGCTGAATACGCGTGAGTGAAAGGTCGAGCGGCTTTTCACAGAATACATGTTTGCCCGCGCGGGCGCACTGCTCCACGTAATCGGCATGGGTATCGGTAGGCGAGCAGATAACTACTGCCTCGATCTCTGGGTGATTGATGACTTGATCGGCCTGGGCAAACTGAACATGTGCTGGCAGCGCGTCGTTGCGTACATCCGCGACCATTACCACTTCAGCTTCTGTTATTTGCTGAGTTATGTTATTGTAATGTATTGTGCCTATCCTTCCGAGGCCGATGATACCGATTTTAAGTTGCATATGTTTATATTCCCAAATGTTCCAGATAAATTCTGTTGTTGCGTGCACACACCTTGGGTGTACCCATGCCCGGAAGCACGTCTTGCTCCACAACGATCCATCCTTGGTAATCTGTATTTTTTAGCACCTCCAGCACACCCGCAAAATCAACGCTGCCTTTCCCTAGCTCGCAGAATACGCCCTGGCGGACCGACTCAAAATAATCCCACCCTTTCCTGCGTGACTGTATCCCTACCTGCGGATCGTAATCTTTGAAATGGACGTGCCAAATCCGATCCCGGTATTTCGCAATCCCAGCCAGTGGATCCCCACCTCCAAATGCGTAATGTCCGGTATCAAAACACAGTCCGAGTAGTTCCGGATCGGTGAGGGAAAGCAGCTTATCTAACTCCTCGGGCGTCTCCACGTAACCTGCGCAGTGATGATGGAACACCGTGCGCATCCCGTGGCGATCGCGGACGGCTTTGGCAACAGCCATTGCACCGCGCGCGAATGCGCGCCAACGCGCTTCGTCAAGGCCCATGTTTGGCGAGATACGCCCGGCATGGCTAGTCCGCTCCGCCACTGTACCGTTATCATCGGCCAAAACGATAACTGCTTCGGGGTATCCGGCGTCTTTCAGCAATCCAGCCACGCGCAACGCGCTGGTAATTCCTTCCGCATGTGCCGCTTCCTCAGCCAGCGCAACCGGCACAAAAGCGCCGATCAGATCCAGCCCCTGTCTGCCGACCACGGCACGCAATGCCGCAGGTTCCGTAGGCATGAAGCCCCAGTCTCCCAGTTCGGTGCCTACATAACCGGTTTCCCGGATTTCCTGCAAGACCTGAAGGTGATCCGGAGCGGCAGCACCCAGGTCAAATTCCAGTGCCCCCCACGAGCACGGCGCATTGGCGATCTTTATTGTGTCCATGTTGCTCATTGTGTCCATGTTGCTCAGAATTTTCGCGACCACTCTTTGGGCCACCGTTCAATAACCACTTTGGTTTGTGTAAAAAACTCAATGGCATGGCGACCCTGTCCATGTAGATCCCCAAAGAAACTATCGTTCCAGCCGCTGAAGGGGAACTGTGCCATCGGCGCGGCGACACCGATATTGATGCCGATGTTGCCTGCATTTGCTTCGCTTCGGAATTTCCGTGCACTGGCACCACTGCCGGTAAACAGGCAGGCCATATTGCCGTAGGCATTGCGGTTGATGAAGGCCACCGCCTCTTCCACCGTTGCCAAGTTAATTAAGCTCATAACCGGACCGAATATTTCGGTCCGGATAAGCTGCCCATCCAGCGGCACATCGGTGAGGATGGTAGGCTGGATGAAATTACCCTGCTCAAAACCCTCGATGGCAGCCCCTCTCCCGTCCAATAATACCGTCGCACCTTCCTGCGTACCCTGCTCAATCAGGTGCTCAATCCGCGTCTTGCTCTCCTTCGTGATCACTGGCCCCATCTCTACCCCCTCCGTCAGACCGTAGCCGGTTTTCCGGCTTTTTGCTGCTTCATACAGCGCGTCCTTAATCTGTCCCCGTTGGTCGCCTACCAAAACAATATTTGACGCCGCCAAGCAACGCTGCCCCGCACATCCGTATACACTATCGGCGATGATCCGGGAAGTTGTCTCCAAATCCGCATCGGGCAGTACGACGACCGGATTCTTGGCACCGCCCTGTGCCTGCACGCGTTTGCCATGCTGTGCCGCTTTCGCGTAGATATACCGGGCGATTTGCGTAGAGCCAACAAAGCTGATCGCCTTGATCCCTGGATGTTCCAATAGCGCATCGACGGTCTCCTTCCCCCCATGCACGAGACTGACCACGCCGGCAGGCAAACCGATACGGTCAATCAGTCCCATCACTTTCTGCATGGTCAACGGTACTTTTTCCGACGGCTTGATGAGGAAGGTATTGCCGCATGCAATTGCATAAGGTAAAAACCAAAAGGGAATCATCCCCGGAAAGTTAAACGGCGCAATGCATGCGCAGACGCCCACCGGCTGCCGGATGACAAACTCGTCGATGCCCCGTGTGATATTTTCCGAAAATTCGCTTTGCATTAATAAGGGCGCGGCACAGGCGGTCTCCACGTTCTCAATAGCACGTTGCAGCTCGCCGACCGATTCGGCCCTCGTCTTACCGCATTCGTTGGTGATGGTTTCCGCCAGCTCTTCCAAATGTTCTTCCAACAATGCCTTGAGGCGGTATAAAGGCTGCACACGTTGCATCACAGGCACCTCTGCCCATGCCGCGGCCGCTCTCGCTGCCGCTGCGACGGCCGCATCGACATCCTCGACCGTACCTCCGCCGTAGGGTACACGCGCCATGCATTGCTGCGTGGCGGGGTTAATTACGTCAATGGCCTGCCGCTCGTTACTGGCACGCCATCCGCCATCGATATAATTCTGTAGTAATTCCATGCATTTAGCTTTTAAACATTTCCCAATAAGATATAGATAGCCACCGTAATCACCACCAATAGGATGGCAAAAGGCCGTGTATAGCGCCACGCCTCCATTGAAACCGTTTCAGCTAACGGATTCTCCGCGGCGACAACGTCTCTCGGATACCACCACGAAACCGCAAACATGACTGCCATATTCAGCAAAAACTCGATTCCCCATACATGCACGAAATGAATATCGATCTCAATGACGAACGTGCAAAGCACATAAAACACCAGTCCGGTGATCAAGGCGACTTTTGCCCCCTGGGCGGAGATGCGCTTAAAGAAAAATCCCCCCAACATAATGGATGCGATGGGAATGAAGAAAATCCCGTTTAACTCCTGCAACAATTGATAGAGCCCATCGGGCGCGTTGGCGACAAAAGGAGCGGCGATGATGGACGTGATGGCCAGTACCGTAGCCACCACCCGGCCCATCCGCACCAGCGTGCGCTCGCTGGCGTTTGTATTGATCAACCGCTTATACACATCGATGCTGAATATGGTAGATGCACTGTTCAGCACGGCATTAAACGTGCTTAGTACGGCACCGACAATGACCGCTGCAAATAGCCCCAACAGCGGGACAGGCAAAACACGCTTCACCAATGCCGGATATACCAGATCCTGCTGGTCGTAATAACTGTCCTGGAAATAATAGTATCCGATAACCCCCGGCAATACGATAATAAATGGCACCAGGATTTTCAACAGGCCAGTATAAAGCAACCCTTTCTGCGCTTCTTTAAGGTTCTTGGCACCCAGAACACGCTGGACGATGGTCTGGTTCATGCACCAGAAATACAGCTGGTTGATCACCAAACCGGTAAACAGCGTGCTGAACGGCAATACGGAATCTTCGGTCCCGATAACGTTAAACTTCTCCGGGCTGTTTTCAAACACCGTAGTCAAGCCGGCCAAGGGATTGCCTTCGCCGATGTAAATCAGTGCCAACACCGGAATGAGCAGTCCCCCGATCAGCAACCCATATCCATAGATAACGTCGGATATCGCAACTGCTTTCAATCCGCCCACAATTGCATACGCAGCACCCAGGCACCCGACCACCACGACGGTGATCCAAAGTCCCTTTTCGGTACTGACCTCCAGCAGGGAGGAAAGGTTGAAAATGCTTTCGAGGTTGATGGCTCCCGTGTAGAGAACGATGGGCAGCAGGGTCACGGCGAAGGAAACCATCAAAAAAAGCGCGATCAACGAGCGGGTTCCTTTATCAAACCGCCGCTCTAAATATTCCGGTATCGTTGTCAAGCCCATCCGTAGGTATTTCGGCACGAAGTAGACGGCGGCGACGATAAGGGCTAAGGCCGACGTCACTTCCCATGCGATGATGATGAACCCGTTTTTATAAGCCGAGCCGTTCATGCCGACCAGGTGTTCGGTCGAAATATTCGTCATGATCAATGAGGCGGCGATGACCGGACCCGTCAAGCTGCGCCCACCCAGGAAATAGCCGTCTTGGGTGTGGAGGTTGACTTTCCGCATACGCCACCAGGCATAGCAACCTACAAAAAGCGTAAAGACAACAAAACTCAGTATGGCCCACATAGGCAAAAAGGATTAATTGGATTATAAGTGATGACGTTGCTTGGCTTTTTGTCGCTGGGTTTCCTCGTATGCCTCCCGCACTGCGGACTTTTCCGATACCGCAGCGATGGGTACCTCCCACCACGCATGCCCGTATCCGGCCATTTTTCGTTCGGGCACCGACTCGACGTAGATGACCGTTGTCTTGCTGCTGGTCTTAGCCTGTTGCAGGGCATCCCGCAACGATGCCGCGTTGTGTGCGCGGATGACGTCGGCGCCCAGGCTTTCGGCATTCCGTGCGAGGTCCACAGGCAGCACGTCACCGTCGAGCAGACCCGAACCCTCATCCCGTGCCCGATACTGTGTACCGAAGCCTTCCGTTCCCAACGACTTGGAAAGCCCGCCGATACTGGCGAAACCATGGTTGTTAATCAGGATGATCGTTAGCTTCACGTCCTCCTGTATGGATGTCACTAGCTCCGACGACATCATCAAATAACTTCCATCGCCTACCATGACGTATACTTCCCGACCCGGGTCGGCCATCTTGACGCCCAGTCCGCCCGCAATTTCATAGCCCATGCACGAGTAGCCGTACTCCAGGTGGAAACCCTTTGGATTGCGCGTACGCCATAGTTTATGCAGGTCGCCGGGCATGCTGCCCGCCGCACAAACCACCACGTCCTGCGGTGCGGAAAAGGTATTGACCATCCCAATAATCTCTGCCTGGGAAAGCCGCCCCTCCTCTTCCGGCGTATAGGCTACTGTCACTTTGTCATCCCAACTGCGGCCGTAAGCCGCTACCCGATCCCCATAGTCCGACCCTACATGGTATCCGGCCAATCGATCTGTCAAAGCTTCCAACGTAGCCCGGGCATCTCCGGTGAGCGGCAATGCCGACTGCTTATGGACATCAAATTCAGCCACATTGATATTGATAAATGCAACATCCGGATGCTGAAACGCGGTCTTCGATGCGGTGGTAAAGTCGCTATACCGAGTGCCGATCCCGATAATCAGATCCGCCTCCGCACTGACGGCATTGGCTCCTTCGGTGCCGGTGGCGCCCATCGCACCCAAGTGGTGCGGATCGTCATAAGCCAGGGATCCTTTTCCGGCAAACGTCTCGGCCACTGGTATGCCCGTCGCATGGACAAAGGCACGCAACGCATCCGACGCCTCGCTATAGATGACACCGCCACCTGCCACGATAAGCGGCCGCTTGGCATTACGGATCTGTGTTGCCGCCCGGTCCAACAGCATGGCGTCAGGTAATACCCTGGGGATGAACCATATCCGCCGATGAAAGAGTTCCTCGGGATAGTCAAACGCCTCGGCTTGTACGTCCTGCGGTAGGCAGAGTGTAACCGCCCCCGTTTCAACCGGAGATGTCAATACCCGTAGGGCCTGCGGCAGGGAGGCAATCAGCTGTTCCGGTCGGTTGATCCGGTCCCAGAAACGTGAAACCGGACGAAAACAGTCGTTGACGGTTACATCGGGTGCAAGTGGGTATTCCAGCTGTTGAAGTACCGGATCGACGTGACGACTGGAAAAACTGTCACCCGGCAACAACAGTACCGGCACGCGGTTAATTGTAGCAGCAGCCGCGCCGGTCAGCATGTTGGTCGCGCCAGGACCGATCGATGAGGTACAAGCTAATGTGGATAAACGGTTTCTGGCCCGGCTATAGGCCGCAGCCGTGTGCACCATGGCCTGTTCATTTCGGGATTGATAATAGCGTAAAGCGGGATATTCAAACAAGGCCTGACCGATCCCGCCTACATTGCCATGGCCGAAGATACCGAAGCATCCGGCAATAAATTTATGAGTCACCCCGTCGCGCTCAACGTATTGCCGGTCGAGGAAACGGATGACCGCTTGGGCGGTGGTTAGTCTGGTGGTTTTCATCGTTAGTCAATATGGTTATCAATCGGTCAAAAGCCCCCGTGTTGTTCGATAAATGCCAACGATTCATCCAACGTGGGCATAAAATTGGCACACCCTGGCTGCAACACGACCTGTGCCCCGCTGGCGTTACCCATGCGGCAGGATTTATACAGGTCCCACCCATTGAGGTATCCGTAGATGAATCCCGATGCAAACGCATCGCCCGCTCCTAAGATATTCAGCGGCACTACCGGAAAACCGGGTACATCTTCGCGTCTGCCGGCAGCGTCGTACACGCTGACCCCGTTGGATCCACGCTTGACCACTAACACGTTTACGCCCAGTGCCAGTACCCGCTCGATCGCTTGGTCGATGTCTCCGCGGACGGTCGGCGCCGAAATTTGCTGGTGTTCAATGGTTACCTGCGAGGCATCTTCCAACATGGCAGCCAATAATTCTTCTTCAGTTCCGATCGCGATGTCAATACGCGGCAGCAATGCGCGGACCATAATGCCAAACGAACGCACATCCGACCATTGGTCGGCCCGAAAGTCGATGTCCAGCAACGTGGTTGTGCCCTGTAGCTTCGCTTGCTCTGCTGCATGGAAGACCGCACTCCGACTGGGTTCCAGGTTAAGTGCAGTGCCCGACAGCTCAAGCAGCCGGATATCGCTCATGTTAATGGCGTTGACATGGTCTACGGTGATCTGCGAATCCGCCGCATTGTTGCGGTAAAACACCAGCGGAAATGTATCCGGCGGCTGGATGCCCAGCAACACTGCGCTGCTGCGCGCACCGGGGATCCGTGGAATAAATGTGGTATCCACCCCTTCCCGCCGCAGAAAATTAAGGATAAAATCGCCAACCTTGTCTTCACCCACACCGGTAAGCAACGCCGCCTGCAGTCCGAGCCGGCTGCACCCCGTTGCAATGTTAAGGGGTGAGCCTCCCACAAATGCGTCAAATCCAGTAATATCGATAAACTCAGCGCCGATATCCTGTGAATACAGATCGATGGATGATCTTCCTACGGTCAATACGTCATATGTTTTCATCGCGTTGTTCATTTTCCATTCATTGCTGCAGTAACCATCGGAATACGTTCGTCCGTGCCTGTCCATGTCCCGAAGATCCAGGCATGGTCGGGATCGGGCGTATTGGCCAGGGATTGATCGGATCCGGCAAGGAAATTCAAGTAATAAACGTCATACCCGTGCCCAGCTACCACCGGATGGTAGCCCCGGGGCACCAATACCACATCGTTGTTGCGCGCAATCGCAACCTCATCCAACGAACCATCACTGGTATATACGCGTTGCATGGCATAACCCTGCGGTTTGGCAATTTTATAGAAATACGTTTCTTCCAACCGGGCTTCCAGCAAGGTACCCGCTGCATCAACCAAACGTTCGTCGTGTTTGTGCGCTGGAAACGAGCTCCAATTGCCCGAAGGCGTATAGACTTCAACAGCGACCAGCCGATGGCAGGGAAAGCCCGGGCCGAGCAGGTCATTGATTTGTCGGGTGGCGTTATCGCCTCCGCGAATTTCGATCTGCACCTCCTCGGGGCGCTTAAACACAGGATCGAAGTCGCGATCGGTCTCGCACCAGCCATATGCAATATCCAATACGTCGCTTTCGGCGGTCAACCGGAACGTGGTATGGCGCGGCAGATACAGCGTATGCGCCATACCCGAGAAAACATCCCTGCGTCCATTGCCGGTCTGCCAGCTACCCTTATCCGTATTTACGCGGTAGTTGCCGCTCAGCAGAACAATCGCGTACTCGTGATTACCGGTATTCCCCACCCAAGTGTCGCCTCGGGGAAGTTGCCGCGCGGCAAAGTTCAGGTATTGCCACCCACCGTCTTCAGGCGTAATGTACTGGTAATGTCCAGCCGCTTCGTGAACCTTAATCAGTAACGGACACTTTTCGTCTCGCTTCATAGTATATGAGTTAGTCTTCGTTCAGTAAGCGGCCCCCTGTAGGAAAGTTTTTGCTTTTCCGGTGGATCCTAACTTCTCAAACTTATCCATACAAAGTTTTTCCAGTTCGTCGATGTATATCCTGCCCGGCATTACGGGATCGAATAGCTCCGGCTGCTGGACAAAGAACTCGCGGTGCACGCGCGCCCAAAGGACACGCAAGTCGGTCGCGATGTTGACCTTGCAAACCCCCAATCCGATAGCCCGGGCGATCTCGTCGTCCGACACGCCCCGAGATCCCTGCGCCAGCCGACCACCCGCCCGGTTGATACGCATCAGCTCATCCGGGTCAACCGATGATGCCCCATGCAGTACCAGCGGAAATTCCGGCAGGCTCTGCTGGATGGCCGCGAGGATATCAAACCGTATCCCTTGATCGCCCGAAAATTTATACGCTCCATGACTGGTGCCAACTGCCACCGCCAGACTGTCACACTGCGTTTGTTTCACGAAATAAGCCGCGTCTTCCGGCCGGGTATACCGGGCCAATATTGCATCGACCGCCAAGTCGTCCTCCACACCGCTCAATACACCCAGCTCCGCTTCAACAAAAATACCAACCCGGTGTGCCGCCGCCACCACGGCACGCGTGCGGTTTATATTTTCCGCCATCGGTTCGTGAGAGGCATCGATCATAACCGATGTATATCCGCCTGCTTGCAGGGCCGCTTCGACATGGGCTTCGTTTCCGTGGTCTAAATGCAACGCATAGACTACGTTCGGATAGGCTTTCGCCGCCGCAGCAATCATTCCCAACAACATTTCGGGGCGGGCATAGTCACGTGCTACCGGTGTCGTCTGGATAATTACGGGCGATGCGCTGCGACTGGCCGCACGGAAGACACCCGACACTTGTTCCAATGTAAACACATTGATCGCGGCAATGGCATACTTACCATAACAGTCGCTGAACAAGGTGTCGGGTGTTACTTTCATGCGGATTTGTTTTAATCGGTCATGCAATAAAACGATAATTCGCCCAAACATCCAAGCAAAACGCAGGCAATCAGCACGCAAAGGTTTGCGTGCCCCAGCTTATTCACCATCAATTATAACCCTCATTTTGAGTGAACGCATCGGAAGCATCCATCGTAGCCTGCGGGATGGGATAAATCCGCCTAAACGGTTCAGACACCGGTTTAGCTGTATAGGCATCCTCGAATTTCCCAAATCGGATCATCTGTTTACGTCGATTCATCTCCCAGTACATTTCGTAGCCGATTTCGTTGTAAAGCGTCTCTTCGTCCAACGCATCGATGGGCTTGCCGGGCGCATTGTCAAAAAGCGCCTCACGCGTCCTGCTGGTCCGTAGCATGTTCACATCAGCCAATGCTTCGGCGATCAGTCCTTTCCGGAAATAGGCTTCAGCGCGCATGCAATAGATACCACCCAGACGGTACAGCGGAACATCCACTCCCGTCGTCCCATTTCCATTTTCGGGGTCAAACTCCCACTTGAATACGCGCGCACCGCGATTGATCTGTGCTTGGGTAAACACCGATTGGGCCGGATTGTCAAAATTCAGTTCGGGCGTAAAGTCCATGGCAAGTGTGGTATTCTTTTCGCAATACAGCTTGTTCACCTTAATGCGCCCGTTATTGGTCATCTCAAACACGCCACTGGGAAGCAACGTTGGGCCATACTGCTGCCCGGCCATGATCCCCCGGTTGAAATGGAACCACGGCAGTCCATCGCTATTAGGTACGATACTCGTAGCCGGCACGCTCACATCCGTACCGTCGTTCATAAACCAGGTACCGTCGTCATATTGATAGTGCCGGTGAAACCGTGGGTCGTCAAAGTTACCCTCCCATGAATAGTAAAATTCAGGGGTGATGCAGGAGGCATTCGTTCCCCGATTAGCGGGCGATGGTTTTTGATTGCGTTCCATGGGCATGTATGCAAAATCGTTATCGCTGCCGCGCAATGTATTATTGTCCTGCGATGCCACGAAAATCATCTCAGGACGGCCTGCGTTGTCGATGTCAAAATTCCTGAAATAATTGCTTTCGAGATTGAACCGACCCGATCCGATGAGTTCCGATGTATACTGGATCACCTTGTCCATATCCGTTCCGTTGCCATCTATAGCCTGCGCGTTGAAGTTGAAGTCCGCGGCATAGCGATCCTTGAATACCGCGCGGTTCAAGTACATTTCGGCCAACAGGCCGTACGCCGCCTGCTTGGTAAAGCGCCCGCTGTGAGTAGACTGCTCACCCACATTTGCCAAGTCGGGCACGATCGCCTCTACCTGTTGGATCAACTCATCGATCGCCGTAGCGGCCTGCAATACCTGAAACGGTGCATCCGCTGTCAACGGATCCCGGTAAGGCGCCTGTCCAAAAAGGTCGAGGGTGTGGAATGTATAAAACGCCAATAGCCCCTTAGCTTCTGCCAGAAAAAGTGCTTTTTCTGCGAACTCCTGCCCGTTTAAGGTGCTGATGGCAGTAAGTGATTGCGTAATACCGTGGGTTAGGTTATTCCATGTACCGCCAATCACCCCCTCTTCGGGGCTCCATGTAAATTCGTGGAAAACGCGCCACCGGCCGCCGTCGCCCCAATCGCTTCCGCGGGTCGGCAACAACGCCTCGTCGGTGGAATATTCCTGCAGCGCGAAAACATTGCCATGATCGACAAACGTCGCGTTGCTGAGCCGGTTATAGGCGGCCGCTAATGCATTCTCGGGTTTAGCACTTTCCGAACCCAACACCTCGTCGATTACCTTTTCTTCCAGGTTTGTACAACCCGCCACGACGATGGTCAGGAAGGTGCAAACCAATTTTTTCGATTTAACTAATGTCCTTGTCATGTCTTTATGGATTAGAATTTAATCGTTGCACCCACCATAAACGTCTTTGCCGGGGGATAGGTGGTATAATCCACACCCAACGACTGGTTTCCGCCCACGCTCTTGGCCGTATTCACCATCGGGTCGTATCCGGAGTACCCCGTCAGCGTGAGCAAATTTTGCGCACTGACATAGATATTCACAGACTGCAACCAACCGAGGTTTCTCGGTGCCAGTGTATAGCCCAGACGGACGTTATTGAGCCGTATAAAATCGGATTTCTCCAGATACAGCGAAGACAATTGGACGGCGTTGGTCGTACTGGCTCCTGCATCGTAGTACTTGGCCAACACATTCCGATCGGACGCCAAACTATTGATGTTTAGGTTGATAGCCGTATTGTTCACCAGGTATCCGCCGGTCTGTCCGATGATGGAAAACGAAAAATCCAGCTGTTTGTAACGCATCTGGCTGTTTAAGCCGAAGTTGAAATTCGGGATCGCGCCTTCGAAAATCTGCCGGTCGTCTGCATTGATCGCCCCATCACCGCTTACATCCTCAAAGATATCTTTCCCCTCGCTATCATATCCGATATGTTTCAGCATAAAGAAAGAGCCTGCTTCGTAACCGCTTTTATAGATATTCGCGTAAACCGAAGACAAGCCCGGACCCGAAATACTGCCGGAATAGAGTTCCGAAACCGGTAGGTCTTCGATCGTGTTGGACAATGTCGATCCATTCACGTCTACCGACCAGTTAAACGCCTGCGTGTTGATCAGCTGCGAACCCAGCGTCAATTCCATTCCCTTATTGACCAAGCGAGCATCCACATTTTTCCAAACCGTCGTGGTCGGGCTCAGCGGCTCAGAAGGAATGTTTAATATCGGGTCCTTGGTGGTCTTATTATAGTATTCCAACGCGCCATACAGCTTGCTGTTCCAAAAGTCGAAATCTAGCCCGATGTTAAATTGCTCTACCACTTCCCATTTGAGTCCCGGGTTGGCCGTCCGGTTCACGTCGGTACCGTTAATCAACGCGAGGTCCCCATAGAGGTAATAACCCGACGATGGCGAGAGCGAATAGCTTGCTTGGGTAATCTTATTAGGCACCTCCTGGTTGCCGGTTTGGCCCCAGCTGGCCCGTAACTTCAATTCGCGGATGCCGCTGATATCCTTCAGGAACCCCTCACGCGAGAGCACCCAACCCACCGCAAAGGAGGGGAAATACCCATACTTATTGTCTTCGCCGAAACGCGTGGAACCGTCGGCACGGAGTGATGCAGTCACTAAATACCGGTCATCAAAATTATAGTTCGCACGTCCGAAGAACGACTGCAGTTCATTCTCCTGAGCAAATCCACCGGGATTGGTGGGAATACCTGAATAACCGGGGTTATGCTCGGGAGCTACGCCCTCCCCCTGATTGGCGATGTTCTCCATACCAAACGATGTGCCCGAAAACTTGAACTGCTGATAGGAAAATCCGCCGAGGAGTTCCACTTGATGCTTATCGACGCTTACGTTGTAGGTCAGGTAATGGTCCAGCAAGGTGGTTAATGACGACCGGTTATTCTGCACATAGGCCCCCAACGGTGTGCGGTCGGTAACATTCGGATACATCGTCGAGCTCCGCTCGGAAGTCGATTTGTCGATGCCGTAGTTGAACCGGTAATCCAAGCCCGGCAAAATGCGCAACGTAGCTTCCACGTTGCCCAATACACGGAACGTGTTGGTCTTATCGTCGAACACGTGCAAAAGGTAAGCGGGGTTGTAGTGCGCATTCATATTGAAGTTGGTATATTCACCGCTTTCGTCGCGCACCCTCCGTGTCGGGTTGGCCATCAGGGCATGGATGATGAGCTGGCCATCTGATCCCGCCGTATTGCCGTTCGGAACGCCTGTTTCGTCGATATCACTGGCCGTTAGGTTCATTTTCACTTTCAGGCGATCGTTATCGAAAAACGATTCTTCGGCATTCAAGCGCGCGGTTGTCCGCCTAAAGTCGCTTGATTGCACGATTCCTTCTTGGTCCATGTACGATACCGAAGCCATGTAGTTGCCCGATTCGGTAGCCTTTGAGAAGGAAACATTGTGATTTTGTGTCAAGGCATTCCGAAGGATTACATCCTGCCAATCTGTATTCCCGCCATGGTCATACGCCGGGTCGGGCAGTGCCGCCCGGTAATCAGCAGCAGATAGCACATCCAGCTTCCGGATTACCGAAGACGATCCGATGTACATGTCGTACGTGAGTGTCGGTTCGCCGCTCCGCCCCCGCTTGGTGGTAATCAAGATCACACCGTTCGATCCGCGTGCGCCGTAAATGGCAGCCGCGGAGGCGTCCTTTAATACGGTTACGGTTTCTATGTCACTTGTATTAAGGAAATTCAACGGGTTTTTCGCTTCCGAACTACCTAGTCCGAAGTTGGCCCCGCCTGCGCTTACGCTCTCATTGCTCAGCGGCACCCCATCCACCACAAAAAGCGGGGTGCTGCCACTGCGGATCGAGCCTACACCCCGGATGAATACATCAATGCCCGCTCCGGGTTCACCGCTCGATTGGGCGATACGCACCCCCGATACTTTACCTTGGAGCAGATTATCGACCGACACACTCACCCCTTGCTTGAGGGTTTCCCCTTTCAACTGGGTCAATGCGCCCGTCACATCAGATCTTGCTTGGCTGCCGTAGCCAACTACAACAATCTCATCCAATGAATTGCTGGCTTCGGCCAGCGTGATACGCAATGATACACCGGACACGGCAACCTCCTGCGTCATGTAGCCTACGTAGGATACCGTTAGTTTTTCACCTTCGCCGGCATCCAATGTGAATTCACCGCGATCGTTGGTCGTCGTCGCACGATTGGTGGAGAGTGATTTTACGGTTGCCCCCACTACCGGTGTGCCATCGGCGCTGATCACTACACCGTTGATGGGTCTTTGCTCGTTGGCCCACAAAAAGCCACCCCACGAAAACCATAGCACAGCCGCAATTACGAAGATTTGCTTATTCATATCAGGTTTATCTTTAAAAGTTGCACGTATACTATTCAACAAAACAGACATCGGCCACTACCGGCAAATGGTCCGAGGGATACCGTTGGTTTTTTGCATCGGTCAACACCGCATATTTTAACACCTCAAACTGTTTACTTACAAACACGTAGTCGATGCGGTTCTTCATCGTGGCGGTAAACCGAAACGCATTGGTGGTACCAACCGGACCGTACGGTGGCTGTTTGGTTATCGAATACGCGTCGTGCAACAGGGCTGACATCCCTTTGATCTGTTCGGTCTCCGGTGTTGAATTAAAATCCCCGGTACAGATCACCGGGGCATCCTTCGCGATTTCTTTGATTTTTGCTACCATCAGTTTTCCCGATTCTTGGCGGGCAATCACCCCTTGATGATCGAAATGCACATTGAATACATAAAATTCTTTTTCCGTATTCTTATCGGCGAATTTAGCCCATGAGCAGATGCGGTTACAACAGGTAGCATCCCAACCGAGTCCCGGTTTTTCAGGCGTCTCACTCAGCCAGAAATTACCGGAGTCAACGATGCGGAAACGGTCTTTTTTATAAATAATTGCCGAATGCTCTCCGGCTTGCTTACCGTCGTCGCGGCCGGCACCGAAATACGCATATTCCGGTAGCTCAAGGATTCCCTTCAGCTGGTGGATAAATCCTTCCTGCGTACCGATGATATCAAAATCGTGGTATCGGATTAAGGCCTTTACGTTTTCCTTCCGATGGGGCCATGCATTCAGGCTATCCCGTGGTGTATCCATCCGGAGGTTATAACTGGCCACCCGGATGCTGGCAACATCCGTCTTTTGTGAAAAGGCGGCAGCACTGTAGAAAAATAAAAATAGAATGAGGATGTACGATTTCATAGCGCTTTATTTTATTACCAATCGGGATTCTGACCCAAGTTTTCATTCACGTCCAACGCCGCTTGGGGAATAGGATACAGGTATTTTTTGTCCAGCCACTCGCGCTCCCCTGGGTTCCAGATTACTTCACCGGAGGTGCCGTTAGACAGTTGTATCCTTCCTACTGCCGAAGAAGGCGATACATCCACGAAGGCCACCGTGGAATTAGACGGTGCTGGCCGTGTACCTTGGTAAAAGCAAACGTCCATTACCCCGTCGCCATTCAGGTCTTGCTCGCCCAGCTTTGGCACATAGATACCGTTCATGGGGGCTTCTTCGAAAAGCTCACCGATATGCCACCGTCTCAAATCATCGGGGCGAAGCCCCTCAAACACCAACTCAACCGCCCGTTCGCGCATGACTTCCAGCAATATCGGATTGGTAAACTTACCCAAGTAATAATCCACCAAATATGGATCAGCGGCGGTGGGCATCGTGGTCAGTGTGGACCCCGTAATACCTGCGCGCTGGCGTAAAGCGCCGATGGTAGCCGTCCAATCCGCAGGGGTCATCGTACCCAATTCGGCCAATGCTTCTGCTTTGTTGAGCAACACCTCGCCCCACCGCATAATAATATGCGCATTATCGTTCCGGCTTTCGTCATCATAAGGAAACCGCTCATCGTAGCACCATTTGATAGGTTGATAACCGGTGAATGTCTGGTTAAAATTGGGTGGCGCCACAACCGGAATCGCATTTTCAGTCCGGTGGTAGTCGCCTAAGCGAATCGTCTGCTGTAAGCGCAGGTCGCGATCCTTGACCTCATCGACGAAAGGCGTCGTTTGGTAACCGGGATCATCGGTAAAAGCTGTCCCATCTAAATTGAGATACGTATTCACGAAGTTACGGGTCAGGCTCGGCCGGTTTCCGTAAGTCGGGCTGATAAAACGACGGTTTGCCGAGCTGAACACCTGCAGACTGGCATCCAATGCCACCGCCAGAATGGTTTCGTCGGCATAAGGCGCTTTGGTGATAAACAAATCGCGGTAAGAACGTTCTGGAATGGTTGCCTGATGCAGTGTGAAACCGGTAATCGCATTCGCGGCGTCTACTACGTGCTGGAACCACGCGTCAGCTGTTGCTTGCATTTCATACTGGGTGTGGTATTTCCTGAACGAAGCCTCGAAGAGGCATATCCGCGTCTTATAGGCTCGCGCCACGTTCTGGGTTATCCGTGTACAGGAAGGGTCACTAGTCAACGTAATGTTTGCAATGGCATCATCTAGATCAGCCAATACGTTGTCCATCACCTCAAAACGGCTTGTCCGTTCACCATACAACGCTTCCTCATCCCCCACTTCAATGGTTTTGTCGATCCAGGGCACATCACCGAAGCGCCGCACTTTTTCGAAGTAAAACAAGGCCCGGAAGAACCGTGCCATGCCGATGTAATGGTTTTTCTCGGGCACCGCACTTTTTTCGGCATTTTCAATGAAATAGTTGATATTGCGGAGATCGTCCCAGTCCCCCGTATTCCATCCGGAGCTGGTAATCGGGCTCAGCGCACCGGGAGCCAGCAGGTCATCCACGCCGTTACGAGCGACGAGATCCGAATTATCGTCTCCTTGAAATACCCCCACATCCGTGTTAGGAAGGATGTCATAAAATGAATTGGCATAGAGCTCCATCCCACTTGCCGATCCGAATATAGCTTGATTTGTTCCCGTATCCACAGGCATCTCGTCCAAATCACAGGCGGCAAAGGATAGCATACCCAATACCGCCAAGATATATTGAAATTTCTTCATGATTGTCGTCCTCGCTGGTTAAAAATTAACGGTTAGCCCCACTGAAATGGTTTTGAGCATCGGATAGTTATATCCGTCGCCACTCGACCCACCGCTCAGGTCACGGTCTGAACCGTAAATATTGGTCACATCCGTGTCTTTGGTCCATTTATACATCGGCGACCAGGTCCATAGGTTCTCCGCAGAAACGTACAACCTGAGGTCATTGGCGTGCAGTTTGGAAATCAGCTTCTTGGGCAACGAATAGCCGACCTGTAGATTCCGTAAGCGGATATAGGCCGCATTCTGCAGGTACCGATCATTCGGTACATTCAGCGCACGTCCGGTACCCTGCGCGATATACCCTACTAGCCGCGGCAGATACGCATCGAAATTGCCCAACTCTGGACGGAACATGTTGTCTGCCTGCCAGCGCGGATATTGGTTATACGGACGGTTGTATTGCCCCCAAAAACGGGCTTCGGGCGAGGGATAATAATCCTGTTTCAGCACACCTTGGAAGAATGCCGAAAGGAAAAAACCATTCCAATCGCCATTTAGGTTAAATCCATAGGTGTAGCGTGGCTCCGAATTGCCGATAATGGATTTGTCGCCTGAATCACCCACTTGATTCGCACCTTGGTAGATGATATCATCGCCATCCAGATTTTTAAACTTCAAATCCCCCACATAATTTTTGCGTGTATTCGTATTGGGTACATTTGCCTGGGATGGCGAGTTGGCGATCTCTTCTTCCGACTGGAACAGTCCTTCCACTTGATAGCCCCATATTTCACCGACGCGCTTCCCGGCATAATGATCCGTTAGTAACCTATCTTTGTTGTTATACTTGGTGATGATCGCCCGGTAATCGGCCATCGTCACCCGGATATCATACGTAAACGGCTTTTCGGCCATCGCAAATTGATCGCGCCAAGTCACGGAGACCTCCCATCCGGTCGTTTCCAGGTCGGCATAGTTACCTTTCGGTACGGTCGTTCCATAGATCGCCGGCAGCGTGGGCCCAACCGTAAACATGTTGCTGGTCCAGCGCCGATAGAGATCCCCTACAAATTGAAGGCGATTATTCAAACTGGAAAATTCCAATCCCAGGTTACCGGTGGTAGATGTCTCCCAGGTCAATCCGGCGGGTATGACGCCCGGTTGCCCGGTGCGCTGTGGCCTTACGCCATTGATGATGCGGCCGGATTGCGAGATGGCAAAGTTTTCGGTAAACGAATAGGGGTCGATGTTACCATTACCCAACGAACCATAGGAAGCACGGAACTTCACGTTGGAAAACGCAGCAGAATTTACGTTCCAGAACGGCTCTTCCGAAATCCGCCAACCGATGGACGCCGAGGGAAAAAACGCCCACTGCTGATCGGTGGGAAACTTCGATGATCCGTCGTACCGACCGTTAACCTCTAATAGGTAACGTTCTTTAAAATTGTAGTTTACCCGGAAAAACCCACCGGCTATGGCCCATTTCTTATTCCCCCCACTGGTTACAATACTCTGCCCCAGTGCCAGGTTGATATCATCGGCATCTGCGTATACAATACCATTGCGTCGTGCGGTCAAACTTTTTTCCAACGATTGTTCGTAGTTGAAACCCGCCAACAAGCTCAGGTTGTGGGCATCGTTGAATGATTTCACATAGTCAGCATATACGTTGGTAGCCAGGTAGTCCGTCGTCCTTCTGAATTCTTGAAGGTCGTTGGTATTCGTACCGGTATAGCCAATTACGCCTTCATATCGGCTGTAAGGCACCTGTACCCGGTTTTGTTGCGACCCGATATCCATGCTTTGAAAGGTAAAGTCGCCACGAAGGGTTAGGCTTTTGTCAAAAAACTCCGCCTTCGCAGCAGTCCGGTTTTTGAGGAAACGTCGTCCTTCATCTGTGCCATTTCTACCGATATAATAGTCGCCAACGGTGTAAGCTGCAGGAAAAGATAGGGTACCATCGGGGTTGAGCAACGGCGCCAAGGGGTGTCCTTCATCCGCCATATTGCGCCAGATACCGCTTCCTTCCCCCACGTTCAACGGTTGGTGGTATTCCATGCGCGAATACTCCGTATTGTTTTCCAACTGCAACCACGGCGTTAATTGAATAGTTCCCTTTGCACGCAGGTTATACATACTGTAGGTATCCGTATTGTAGCGGAAAAGCCCATCTTGCCCGTTATAGCGACCGCTTACGTAGAATGCGGCCTTATCGTTCCCACCGGAAAGGGCTAGGTTATGGTCCTGGGCGAAGAATCGTTCTTTATACAACTCGTGATACCAGTCCGTGCTGTAATAATACTGATATTCACCCGTGGACGGATTCACTTCAACCCGTGGTAATGAAGGGTCTTCCCACCGCCGTTTTATTTCAGCCAGGTAGGCGGGCGAAAAGGGCAGCGTCTTGTTGACAGCTGTCGGTGTATTGCCATTGTCGTTCCATCGCGACCAGGCATCACTGAACCCCTGTGCCCACGGGTAAGAATCTGTGATGTTATCCGGGACAGTTGTCGGCGATTTGGATGACAAGTTGGTGGAATACGTAATCGATGTTTTCCCCGCAGCCGCAGATTTTGTGGTAATCAGGACAACGCCGAATGCCGCACGCGCACCATAAATAGAAGCCGATGAAGCATCTTTCAGTATGGAGATACTCTCAATATCATTGGGGTTCAGCATCCTTGGATCGCCTTCCACACCATCGATCAGAATCAATGCGCTGCCTCCCTGGCCAATGGATGTCGTTCCCCGTACGTTAAAGGCGGGCGATTGGGTCGGCTTTCCATCGTACATTTTGATATTCAAATTGGGTACTGCACCCACCAGCCCTTGGGAAATATTGGGAATAGGCCGGTTCTCGAACACTTCTGAGGTCACCTGATCCACGGCGCCGGTGAGGTTAACCTTCCGTTGCGTTCCATAACCCACAACCACGACTTCACTCAACGCGCCGGCTTCTTCGGTCAACACAAAATTAACGTCCACGCTTGCACCCTCGCGAACGGCTACGGTTTGTTGCTGCGTGCCGTATGAGATGTAAGAAACCTCAACGATGTGCTCGCCCGGCGTCACCGTAAGGGAAAATCGGCCTTCGTCATCCGTGGCCACGCTTCGTTGCTCGCCCGCGATACGCACGCTCGCTCCCGAAAGCGGTGCTCCCTGCACATCCGTCACGCGGCCCACAATACGGCCCGTTTGTTGAAGGGTATTAGAAGTGGCTAACGCATGCAGCCAAGCCCCATTTACAAAGATGATAAGATAAAGTAAAGCTATTCTTACATACCATTTACCTACTAATAAACGATTCATTGTACACTAATTTTTGCCTTCAAAAGAGTCAGATTCATTCTTTTCCTTATCTTTGAAGGCATGGTGATACCTATTGTATTACTCATAGAGGGATTACAGCCTCAGATGTCCAGTCTATACTGCTTTCCCACACCCTGAACGGGTACGTCACTATGCCGTACCTGTTCGCTTTTTATCAAGAGATCACAATCTTTTGCCCTCCTCTTTACTAATGAACTTGAAACTTATTTGGCATATACCGTTATCTATCGCAAGAAATGATATAACCTAGATGCCTATACAATGATACCGCGTATACAAAAACTGGTGATTAAACCTGAGTTACGTTTGTTTTAACTGACTGAACCGGCCAATATCTTTTTATCATCTATAATTGTACTAACAAAGCTAATTGGTTTGCCCCCAATAAATCAAGCAATTGAGCAGTTATCTCAACGCAAAGGTTTGCGCGATAATTGCTAGCGGTGTTATTTTACTTCATCAGGAAAAAATACATCAAACATGCTATCAATCTGAAAGGTACGTACTCCCGCGTCCGAGAGATTCTTAATGGATGTCGCGCCTTTACCCAACACATCGCCTTGCTGTGCCCATGCATTGACAGCACCTACTACCGCAATGCCGTGACGGTCGGCCCACCGGACATCGTCCGCACTGATGTCGTTTGAAAACAAGTAATAATAAGATGCGTTAAAGTCACTCCGTTTCCGATTGGCTTCCAATTGCTGCCGTGTACAGCTCAGCGAAATCCTGCCACGATAGAAGTCGGTCGATTCATCGGTACCTATCATCATGGCATCGGCCAGCAAGTCATACGTAGCCAGCATTTGCAGGAGCCTGCCGTGCAAGACGGTGTCATTGCCCGGTATTTTGAGGTCTATCATTACACCTATACGCCCACTGGCTTTCGATAAAATTTCTTCTAAGCGGTGTACTCGATTATCTCGATCGCCCTTGAGTCTGCGCATAGCCGGCCATGTCATTTCGGTTACAGGGGTATCGACCCCGTAGTATCGGAGGAAATTGCGATCGTGGTGCACCACAAAGACGCTGTCCTTACTCATACGCACATCAATTTCTACCCGGCAGTATCCACGGAGGATGGCTTTTTCCAAAGCTTGTAAACTGTTTTCAGCTGTATTCTCGTCCACGACGCCCCCACGGTGGGCAATAAGCCGGAAATCTCCAAAACGTCGATCCGCTTGTCCATGCGTTTGGCGTCTGCCGAAACCTGAAAAAAACTCGGTACAACGTTCGATCTGATCGGTATTGATAATATCAACTCCCATCGTATGCAGTGTATCCCAAGCGGTGGGTCCGTCGGGAGTACCCCAAAACCGGATTTTCTTACCCAATACATGGGCTTTCTCGATGGCATCGGCCACCTGCTTCTTTTCTTTGCCGATCAAGGCCCCTTTTCCGTTCCAGCTTGCATAGCTGGAGAATGGTGCACTGATGAACGCCACCCGCTCCAATTGATGGGAGGTATACCCTGTGTTAAGCCGCCCATCAAACTGGATAAAACGGGGAAAATCATCAAACGATGTCGGAGGCGGCGTATCACCGGAAATAACGACCGTCACTGCATAGGGATTAACCGCCGCATCGAACACCTCTGGATGCTTGGCAATGAGGTCTACGATAGGACGCAGGGTGCTCGCTGCTGGCGTTTTCAAATCGATGAGCAGCACAAACCGGCTGTCCGAAGCTGTCCAGGCCCGTCCGCCATTGGAAGCAAACATAGCTACAATAGGCTTGATGTATAAGGATTCCAACGTACGGTGAGGTTGCAAATCCTCCAGATCATGCCCTACCAATAGGCGACCATCCTCCGTGGCAAACACATCTGCTTCAATGGTATATGCCTGTTGTCCATAGGCTTGGTAAAACGGCATCCGTTGTTCGTAATCGTTGTGCGCGTGTATCAAGACACGTCCGTGTTGGGCAGCCAGAAGCAGTGGTGCGCAACAAGCGAACAGCAATCCAACGCATCCGAGAAAGCGCATGGTATTCATCGGTTAATAACCTTTATTTTGTTTCAGGTTTTCACTACTGGCAACTTCGCGCACCGGAATGGCAAATACATGGTGTACCGCGGGGTCGAACTGACGTGCAGGCCACACTTCTATTTCTTCCAAGGAGGAGATAGCTCCTCCTGCAAGATTTACCTTAAACCCGTGCAGTGGCTGTGCATACGTCGCCTGCGCATCACCCCAGCGAACCAGGTCAAGGTGACGCCACGTACCCCATTCAAAGGCAAACTCCACACGCCGTTCATTCTTCAGTTGTGCTTTTGTCGCTTGGCTATTGCGTTCCAATCCGGCCCGCTCCCGGACGTCATCCAGCAGCCCTTTCGCCACGGGATCTCCCTCGCCATTTTTCCAGATCAATGCTTCGGCCTTAATGAGCAGGATCTCTGCATACCGCATCAATGAGATGTTGAGGTCCGTGGTCATGTTGTTCCCATCCGGATTCACGGTTTTGCCGATGGCGTCAGCATCCCGGAACGGTGCCAGGTACTTCCTTAAGGTCATTCCGGTCGGGCTCGAAGTGGAGGACGGGTTCACTTGCCAAATAATATCATTGCCAATGAATGAAACGTGATCGCCGGGTGCCACAATGGTAGCGGCCCGGCGTTCATCCCCTTCTTCAAATGCGTTGTATAATTCCAGTGTTGGCTGAAAATATCCCCAGGTGTTGTAGTAGCCAAAACCAGCGTTTTGGAAGGAAATACCTGGCCATTTCGAACCATCGATCTCATTGCTCGTTACGCTGAGTATATACTCAGGACTCCAGTTGTTTTCAATTTCAAACACATCGGCGTACTGGTCCAGCAGCCGGTGTTTCTGCGAATTGATCACCTTGTCGGCATAGGCGATCGCAATATCGTAAAACGACGCATCGTACTGTGCTGCATATAGCGCTGCCCTTGCCGCGAAACCCCATGCCGCAGTTTTGTGAGTCAGTCCCCAGTCGCTTTTGGGAATATCCTCGAAAAAAGGCAGGTATCCGGACGCCTTTTCCAAATCGTCGATAATCATTCGGTAATTCTCGAGTACCGACGCCGGACGCGGCACATCGATTTCCTCCGTCGGCGTACTTTCTGTCACGATGGGAATTCCCCCATTGGGACCGTTGTCGCCGTACCAAGGGGCAAGCCAGAGGTAGGCAAACGCACGCCAGAAGTAGGCATTGCCCAATACGGTATTGCGTACTTCGTCGGAAATAGCAGTTGCCTTCGGAATATCTGCAAGTATCCGGTTAGCGTAATTGATGGTTTGGTACATCTGCGGCCAATTGTCACGCACATCCCGCGACGTCGATCCATTATCGATAAAGTTTTTGATGTTGGCCGCTTCTGCCTGCGTGCGGCCCGTCACCATATCATCGCTGGCATTCTCATACCAGAAAAACCCTCTACCCGTAGTTCCTTCTCTGTACTGCCATTCATATAAGGCATACACCGTTTGCATGGCCTGCTCATCGGACATACCACTTAAGTCTGAAGGTTGACCATACGGCTCGAATTCCAGAAATTTGTTACAAGACGTAAACACAACCAGTGTGATCGTCGTTATCATTAAGATCTTCTTCATCTTCAAAACGGCTATTTGCTTCTTAAAACGAAACGTTAATTCCTAAACTGAACATCCGCGATACGGGAAACCGGCCGCCATCGATCCCTAAGTTGCCTACTTCGGGGTCAAACGCCGAATAATCGGTGATCGTCAACACGTTTTCGGCATTGGCGTACACCCGTATATCGGTCTTGCCCACTCCACCGATTCGGTCGACTACACTACGGGGTAACGCGTACGACAGGTTTACATTCTTCAACCGCAGGTAATCTGCTTTTTCTAAGAAATAGGAGGATACTTTTGAATAGTTGCCATTCGGATCATCGATGAAAGACAACCTCGGTACTCCGGAATTAGGATTGTATTCAAATGATTGCAGGATGTCTGTGGTCATATTCCAACCTTTCAATCCGGAGGAAGACATGGCCCGTACACCATTGAATACATTTACGCCGGAAACCCCCTGCCAAAATAGGCTCAGACCGAACCCTTTCCACGTGGCTCCCAGTGTAAACCCATACGAAAAATCAGGATAATCATAGGCGCCCATGTATTGCCGGTCGCCATCGTTGATGATACCATCATTATTGAAATCCACGAAACGAATATCTCCCGGTTTCGCTGCGGGCTGGATTAACGATGTTTCGCCCGTTTCGGTATGGGTATGGGTGTAGTTGTTTATCTCTTCCTGGGTCTTGAAAATTCCATCGGCTTCGATCAGGTAATACGAGTACCAAGGCTGCCCCACGACCGATTGCAAGGGCTGCATCGAGTTTACACCCTCCGAGTGCGGCACAATCGTTCGCTTGCCCAAATTAAGCACTTTATTCTTCACAGTTCCTAGATTTCCCCGGAAATCCAGCCCTAGATCACCGAACTGCTGATTGTAGGCCAATGAAAATTCAAATCCCTTATTCTCAACCTGCCCGACATTGATTTCCGGAGGGGAGGCTACACCTGCTACGGATGGTACTGGCAACGGCTCGATCAGGTCGTTGGTCTTCTTATTGAAATAATCAGCGGTCAAATTGAGTTTATCATTGAAAAAACCAATATCGATCCCAAAATTCGCCTGTTCAGCGCGTTCCCATTTCAAGTCCGGATTCGGGATGGTATTTTGATAGAGGCCAAACACTCGTCTATCGGAGTTTTCTCCGAGGAACAAACCATAATCTCCTAGCCGATAAGGCGGTGCATAGATGAACCTACGGACCGATCGGACATTGCCCACTTGCCCCCAGCTAACACGGAGTTTAAGGAAACTCAATGCGTCGCTCTTTGGCATAAAGGGTTCAGAAGTGACCTTCCATGCCAAGGATGCTGCGGGGAATATATCGGAATTATCATCGGGGTTCAGCTTGGAAGAAGCGTCCCGCCTTACACTTCCGGTGATAAAATAACGATCGTCGTATGAATAGGAGAACCGGGCCAAATGCGAGATGATGGATTCCTCCCAGATAGATTCGCCCGGCCTGTCAGAACTCCAGTCAGATGCGTTTTCAAACACCACATAGTGCGGATATTCGAACTGGTAGCCGCGGGTGTATACATTGTGGCTCCGCCCCGTGGAATAATTCATCGTAAAGGCCGCTAAAGCAGACACATAATGCTTGCCATTAAACGTTTTCGAATACGAGAGAATGTTTTCCCAGTTCCAGTTCTTGTCCAACGACGAACCGATGTTGTGGTAATTTTCGTCGATGGTCCTTCCCGGGGCGGTGAATCTTCCCGTGAAGGTTTCCCCACGGAAACTGGAAGTGTTGTATGAAAAATCCGACTTAAATTCCAATCCATCTATGGGTTTTATGCGCAATGAGGATAGCGAAAACACCCGGTTAGTGGGATTGTGCTGCCGCGTGTTCAGCAATTGGGTAACGGGGTTCAGCAGATCGGCTTCCACACTGAATCCTTCAGCCAGGGCCCACCGCGGAACCGTCCCGCTCGGAAGTCGGTTGCCCAAGTCATCGTATTCATACATTTCATTGAAGCGTGGATACGCCATGGCGCTGAATACCGCACCGGTATGGCCTGATCCGATTTCACTTTGCCCATTGCTGTATCCATAAAGTAAACTCTGATTCAAGCTTACCCATTTATTGATTTTGAAACCGAGGTTCAGCCGTGCCGTCAGGTTTTTATTCCATGTGTTTAACAACGTACCTTCTACGTCGTCATAAGCAAGTGATGCCAGGGCATTCAGCGATTCGGTTCCCCCACTGAGGGTCACGTCATAATGTTGCATGCGGCCCGACCGAAAAATCTCGTCGACCCAATCCGTACGGGTTACATTGCCATAGGAAAATTGCGCGGGGTCATAAACAGGCGGGAGGTTTCTTCCCGCTGCGGTCGATGCGTCTTTCCACAATCGGTTGAAATCTTCTGCAGAAAGTACTTCCGGCGTCCGCCAAGCCTGCTGCACACCGTTCCACGCATTGACATCCACGCGCACTTCGCCTGCCCGAGCTTTCTTGGTAGTGATGACAATTACGCCTCCCGAACCGGCATAAGCACCGTATATGGCAGAAGAAGCCGCATCTTTCAGTACAGTGACCGATTCAATATCGGCCGGGTTGTAAGGTGCATTGGGTACCCCATCAACGACATACAGTACCCCATCGCCAGAGCGGTTACCGCGCCCACGTATGCTGATATCACCGGTAGCGCGTGGGTCGCCGCTTTGTTGTACGCGCACACCGGGCATCTCGCCTTGCAAAATGTTACCCAATGTGGCTGGACGCCCTTTGAACCGTTCGCCCACGTTGACGGACGACACCGCCACAGACAAGTCTTGTTTCCGGTTTACCGCGTATCCAATCGCCACGACTTCATCCAGCACGCTGGCTTCTCCCCCCAACTGCACGTCGACGGTCGCCCGTCCGGCCACATATTCTTCGATGGAGGGAAACCCTACATAAGAAAATATCAGTACGGCGTTTGCCGACACCTGGATGGTGTACGCACCCTGTTCGTCGGTCATGGTCGACCTATTCGATTGCTTTTCAGTCACCGTGGCACCTGCCAACGGCTCGCCCGAGCTTTGGTCCGTAACCCTGCCCGTTACCGTACCTTGTGCATATACGCTGCTGTACAGCGCAGCGAATATCAATAGCACCGATAGCTTTAAAAGATAAACTTTCCTCATATTAACGATTTTAATTAAGCGGACTACTTTCCGCGACAAGTATACATACGGCATTAAAACTTTGGATTAACTCCATGTTACGATTAGCCTACTACGAAATTGCTATTTCTTCAAACTTATAATTGTATAGCAAACTAATCGCTTTTCATGCAATAAATCAAGGGGTTCCCTCGTGATACAAGCGCAAAGGTTTGCGTAAAGGGATAACTTGCGTTTGGTTATCTGACGTATCTTAACGAACTTAGGGACATCGTAACGATACGACTACCAATTAATAACCCCAAATGCAGAAAAACCGTCAGACGACTATCATTGACATCGCGAAACAACTGGGTGTATCCCCCTCTACGGTCTCCCGAGCACTTCACAACCATCCTTCAATCAGTGCGGAGACCAAAAAAAATGTATTGGCACTGGCCGAAAAGTACAGTTATCAACCTAACTTGCTCGCATTAAGCTTACTTAATAAAAGAACCGGCATTATCGGCATAGTGGTGCCCGAGATTACCAGCTACTTCTTTGCTACGGTCATCAGCGGTGTACAGGATATGGTTTCTTCTGCAGGGTATAAGTTATTGATCTGCCAATCTAACGAGTCGTTTGAAGAGGAAAAAAAATTATTGCAGGATATGGCCCTGCTTCGTGTGGATGGGGTGCTGATTTCTCCGACTTTCCGCACAAAAACATTTGATCATTTTGATCGACTGAAAAGCGCTGGAATTCCGCTCGTCATCTTCGATCGTGATTGCCCGCATTATAAAGCCGATAAGGTACTGGTAGATAGTTATGACGGGGCCTATCAAGCCGTGGAATACCTCATTAAAACCGGCCGGCATAATATTGCTCACATTGCAGGTCCCATTGCCTTCCCTACTTTTAAGCAACGCCTCGACGGCTACCTGAATGCGCATTACGACAACAACATACCGATCCGGTCCGAACTAATCGTTTATAGCGATGGCTTTTCTTCGGACTATGGCGTGGATGCTTTCGTACAACTTATCGCGCGCAACAAAAAACTGGATGCCCTTTTTGCGGTCAATGATGCCGTTGCCATCGGTGCCATGCGTGTCATCCGTGAAAACGGATACCGAATACCGGAAGATATTTCCGTAGTAGGTTTTGACGATGAATCCTATGCACAATACTATTTTCCGCCGCTCTCTACCGTTTGGCAGCCCGTTTATGAGTTAGGAATGCTTTCTGCTAAAATCCTGCTGGATCATTTTGCCAGTAAGGAACTAGGGGAGCGCTTTCGTTATGAAATATTGAAGCCCGAATTGGTAATCCGCGAATCATCCATATCGCTGAGCTGAAGTCAGGTAGTCATCCGTCTGACCAAATCTACCGGACAAACCACGGGATCGCCAATTGAGACAGATGATCCGGATACGGGTTGCTGCAAGGCATCGATCAACGTTTCGGCTACTTTATCGGCCATCTCATGCGGATATTGCTCAATGGATGTAATGGACGGTGTGATAATGGACGTTCTTGGATCGTTGGAGTAACCGATGATCCGCAGGTCTTCAGGAATCCGGATCGCACGCTCCCGCGCAAACTCCACAGCCGCAATTGCAGTGGTGTCGTTTGCAGCGAATAAGCCATCGGGCACATCGTGGCCATCAAACAATTTGCGAAGACTATTCCATGCGTTTTCCATCGTCAATTCATGGTGATAAACCCATTCTTTACGTAGGGCGACATCCTGTTTGGCCAGCGCATCCATGAAACCGCGGGTACGTTCATGATAAATGCTGCACGATAGGGGTCCACTTACGTAAGCAATTCGCTGGCAACCAGCACCAACCAAGTGATTGCCTGCCAGCAGCCCTCCGCGGTAATCATCGCCCTTTATGACATATGAAGGTGTCCCTTCAGCAGGCACACGGTCATAAAACACCAAGGGAATTCCCTGTTTCACGAATCCCTCGAAGTGCGAAATATCTTCCGTATAGAGGGTGAGCGACACAACGAGTGCATCGACACGTGCCGAATACAACGAATTGGCCAGTTCCTTTTCCAGTTTTACGGAATCATTGGATTGGCAGATCATCAGGTTATATCCTGCCGCCTGTAGCTGACGCTGCAATGAGGTAATAAAAAAAGCGTGGAAATACATCGATATCCGCGGAACAATCAATCCGATGGTATTCGAACGCCGGTTACGGAGTGAAGAAGCCATGCTGTTATGGCGATATCCCATTTCCTTGGCCATCTCCTTTACTCGCACGCGCGTAGCCTCGCTGATACGCAGATTATTATTGAGTGCCCGCGAAACGGTAGCTGGCGATATGCCCAATGCCCTGGCGATGTCTACGATGCTGTTTTCAGACTTCGGTTTCCTTGGTGTCATGACGTAAAAGCCGTAAATCCAAAACAACGGTATTTTTACCAAAAATGCAAACGACACTCATTAATACTGCCCTGTACTTAACAGTACCAACGTACAGGCTTCCACCACTTCAATACCTTGCTGTTCGGCCAAGGCTTTCAATTCGGGATTTTCGGTGCCCGGGTTAAAGATGATGCGCTGGGGTTTCGTTTGGCTAATATAATCATAGTATTGCGGCTGCCGCTGTGGACCAATATAAAGCGTGATGGTGTGGATGTCTGACAGTACGTCGGCAGCACGCCGTATGGGTACCCCAGCTACTTCCCCATTTTTTATACCAATGTTTACAATTTCATGCCCTGCCGCCACCAAGCGATTCGCAGCCAAATAGGCATAACGTGCCGGATTATTCGTTGCGCCCAAAACGAGGGTTTTCTTTTGTTCCATGATTCACAAAGGTACGAAACATTGTGTATTCAATTGGCCAAAAACTCCCCCTCGGTCGAATAAGCACCCTGGCGGATAACCGGCATACCCAGAATTTTATACAGTTCATCCAAATGGAGTAAGCTACCATTCGCAAGATTAGTCAATAACACGATGGTAATGTCTTCTTTCAGGTCGCGGATATACAGATTACGGAAGCCATGCCACCAGCCGGTATGGTATACCACCTTATGGTCCCCCGGATCAAACGTGCGCCATCCATAGCCATAGTTAAACAGTTCCTTCTTTGGCGTGCTGTATCCAGCATAGGCAGAGTCGAGCGTTTCTGGTTTCAGTAGCCGCCCATCCCGCAGGGCACGATCAAACAAAAACAGGTCTTGCACCGTGCTATAGATCCCCTTATCGCCTACAGGACCATCCTGAAAATTCTGTACGACCGAACGTCGCCAAACTTTGTCGTGTCCCACTACCACGCTCGACGGGATTTTCTCATAGACCGCTGTCGAATAAACCGCGGTGTTTTTCATACCCGCGGGAGAAAACACCTGGTCCTGCATATAAACCGCAAAATCCTGGCCGGTTACCTTTTCGATGATGGCAGCTAAGACCATGTAATTGGTATTGTTGTAAAAAAACCGTACATCCGGGTTGGCATATTTATCCGGCTTATGGGTGGCCAATAGATGCATTACCTCCCTATTGGACATGCCTTTCCGTTTATCCGGCCATATCTCTGTTTTATCCGTAAAATACAGGTAGTTCATCAACCCCGATCGGTGAGTAAGCAACAACTTGATAGTTACACCGGGATAGGGGAAGTCCGGAAAGAACTCATCGACTGTCTGATCGAGTTTGATTTTGCCTTCCTCCCAGAGTTTAAGTATCCCGGTTGCCGTAAACGGTTTAGATACCGAAGCCAACTCAAACTGCGAAGTGATTTTCAGGCTATCCTTCATCAGGTAATTAGCCCATCCAAAGGTATTCTGATAAAGAATTTTACCCTTCTTCGCAATGAGTACATTCCCGTTAAAGCCCGATCGGCTATGCAACCGTTGCATAAATGCGTCCAGGCGCCGGTCAGCGTGGCCCGCATCATACACCAGCATTAAACTGTCCTTTTCGTGTTGTTTACGTTCAGCCTTGGCTTTTTTCTTTTCGGTGGACGTACACGACGCACCAATGAGCGCAGTGAGTAAGGTAATAAAGATAAGGTTTTTGAACAACGGCTTCCCAATAATCGTCATAGCGCGCTAAAGTATTGCAATTGACTTGCAACAGCAAACTTTTTGTTTAATTAACGGAAATTTCAACCTAAATATTACAGGTTACACCCGGGTTTATCCATGGATATGTTCGGTTGTGCCATACGACTTGATGAGGTTGCCTTCAAATTCCAACCATTCCTTCCAGCGCTTATCCACATCCATATCCGTCGTATATCGCTTGGCAAAATTCAAAAATGTGGTGTAATGACTAGCTTCCGACACCATTAGATCGTAGTAAAATTTGGCCAGTTCCGGATCGTTGATGTTTTGCGACAGCACACGAAAACGCTCGCAGCTGCGGGCCTCTATCATCGCAGCAAAAAGCAGCCGGTCTACAAAAGCCGTATTACGGCTTCCATCTTTTTTCATAAATTTCATCAGTTGATTTACGTAATCATCTTTACGTTCACGCCCCAATGTGTATCCACGCTGCTTAATGATGTCGATCACCAGTTGGAAATGCTGCATCTCTTCGATGGCGATTGCTGTCAATTCATGTACCAAGTCTTGATGTTCCGAGTTCTGGGTAATCAGCGAAATGGCATTGGTAGCTGCCTTTTGCTCACACCAGGCATGGTCTGTCAAGATTTCTTCCAGGTTGGATTCGGCTATATTGGCCCAACGCGGATCGGTCAGCAATTTTAGTCCCAGCATTCGTAATTGTTTTGGACAAACTTACCCATATTTTCCCAAAAAAGACAGCCACCGGATAAGTGGCTGCCGAACTATATAGAGACTCCTTGGAGATTATTTTGCCGCAATGGTTGTGCCTACATCAGAAAAACGGTTCACCCGTTCAATCGCCGCGGCAAAGCACCGCTCCGCTTCCTGTAAAAGCGGCGTCGTTTCTTCATTCACCAGTTTAGCGTATCTTTTTTTCGATTTTTCGAAACCCTTCTGCTCCCTTAAAAGTTCCCTTTTGAGCTGGGATTGCAAGCGGGTCAGCTGTTCCTTCTCATAAATGTCGCGCTGAGCGTGCTTTTTAGCATAATTAGCTTCTATTTGCGCAATGACTTTCTTACTTTCTTCGACACGGACTCCTTTCTTGATGTCCTGCTGATAAACCCCCACGAAAAATACCCGGTCACGCTCCAACTCCGCATGGTTACCGTGGCTCTCACGGATACGGGCTTCGGCCAGTCTATATTGTTCCCACAATACATCTACATTCCGCTGGTGAAATGCAATTGCCTGCTTAAACGCTTCGGTACTTTTTTGGTCATTAGCCAATTCATGGCGGCCTCCTTTTTCAACATACGAAGCAGTATGTGTGGTGGCGGTACTGTTTCCTACTGCCGCTGTGCAGATCAGGACACTTAATACGAGTGATTTCATAATAAATATGCTTTTGTTTTTTGTCTTTTTGTTTTTCTGACTTTCTGCTGATAAGACGACAGGATTGGAAAAACGTTGCACGCTATCGGTGGGATAATAGACGAACCGCCCGTAGTAATCGACCAAAGAGAAGTCAATTAGACGAACGACGGTTTTGGGTAGACGAATGTGTATTGGGCTTATCCCTTTTTCTTTTTCCGCTCGGCTTTGAGTGGATCAGGCAGGTAGCGCAAAACAAAAAACGAAGCAAGCGCCAACAAACAGGAGCCAACAAACGTAGTGATGGCAAAATACATATTGTCTTGCAGGGCATTATTCAAGGCGCCAAATAGGAACCAGATCTGTATGCTAACAAACAAGACCAGCAATAAAATAATCCCCAACATCAGGGAATTTGTTTTATTGGGATGCGCTTCATTTTGCGAACTTCGGAAATCACTCATTTTTTATGTGCTATGCGTTTTTTTCTTTTACGTATACCTTTCCATCTTTAATCACTACCTGTAATTGCGGGAGTGGTCTTGGAGGCGGCCCTTGCAGCACCTCACCGGTGTCGGCACTGAAGAAGCCATGATGACAGGGGCATTCGATTTTCTTTAAATCTTCGCGATAGCGTACGGCACAGGTGAGGTGTGTACATTTTTGCTCAAAAGCACGCCATTCGCTTTCTTCAAGGTGAACCAATATATATGGGACCGTTTCAGCACCTTCGATTTTAAACTGGAACATCTGCCCCACAGCTACGTCTGTTTCCTGGCAAACGTAATGTTCGCCCTCCAGGGGTTTAGCCGGGAATAAGAGCGACCGAATGACAATAACCCCATTGGCCAATGCAAGTGTACCCGAAAATAACGCCAAAAATTTAGCGAACTCACGGCGACTTACATGCGTTGCTTTCTTTTGCTGGATAGGAAAATCACTTTTCCAGTTCGGCATATCTTGTGGATCTGGCACCGCCTTTTTCATTGCCATAACGCTGCTTTTCAGTCTACAATCAATTGTTTAGCACCTTTAGGCATCATCACGTACACCTTTGTCTTCACTTCTTGGTTGCCAAACTTAAAAGAATTAACCGGTGTACTGTTGGGTCGCATACGGGCAATTTCTTCATGCGTACCGTAATACAAAGCCTGACTGGGGCACACCGTAGCACACATCGGTTTTTTACCGGCACTGGTTCGATCATAGCACATATTGCATTTCATCATCAGCTCCGCTTCTTCCATCTTCTTTGGCACACCAAAAGGACAAGCCAACACACAATTGGAGCACCCAATACAACGGGGCGTATTGGCCGAATGAACTACGCCGAAGTCATCCTGATGGATGGCATCGGCCGGACAGACATTCGCGCAAGCGGGATTTTCACAATGCATGCATACCTGCACCGTAGTTTGCACGCTCACCGCCCTGTCTACATAGTTGACGTGGATCATGCTTTCCTGGCCGTTTGTTTCGCATTCGGCACACGCCATCTCGCAGGCATGACAACCGATACAACGTTGCATATCTACAAAGAAGGCCATATCCATGTTATAATTCGTTTCTGGCATAATGGGTCTTTTTATGTTTGTTGTTCTTTACATTTAGTTTATAGATCACTTTGGTAAGCGGTTTCCGTAAGGGCCGCTGAAGCTACCTCACCGGTAGGAATCAACTGGCAGGCACAAACTTTAAATTCCGGAATCTTCGAAATGGGATCCAGGTTTCCAATCGTCAGTTGATTTGCTGCGTGCTTCCCTCCCCAATGGTAGGGGATAAAAACAGTGTCTTCGCGGATGGTTTCCACCACCTGCGCTGGAAACTCGGCTTCCCCCCTACGCGTTTTTACCCGCACCAGATCGCGTGTTTTGATACCGTAACGGGATGCCAGTTTGGGATGTATTTCCAAGAGTGGTTCGGGATACTGATCTACCAACTTGCCAATCCGCCGGGTAGAGGTACCGCTCAAGTATTGCGAAACCACCCTACCTGTTGTCAAAACTACCGGAAAATCTTCGTCTGTTACTTCTGTCGGAGGTTTAAAACGTACCGGATTAAAATGTGCTTTTCCATCGGGTGTACTAAATTTCCGATCTTCCCAGAGCCGGGGTGTACCGGGGTGCTCCAGTGATGGGCAGGGCCAGAAAATACCCATCTGGCTTTCAACCTTTTCATAGGTAATGCCAAAGTAATCGGCCGTACCCCCTTTTGATGCCAGCCGAAGTTCGTTAAAAATCGCCTCGCTTGATGCAAAACTGAACTTATCGGCTTCACCCAGTCGTGCTGCCAACTCCATAATGATATCGCCATCCCTTCGGGCATTTCCGGGTGGTGTAACGGCTGCATTGATTTTTACGACACGCCCTTCTGCTGTGGTAACGGTACCCTCTTCTTCCTCATGTAAGGAACCGGCCATAACGATATCTGCGTAACGCGCCGTTTCACTCAAAAAGCTGTCGATACACACGTAAAACTCCAGTTTTTCAAATGCCTCGCGCACATATCCATTATTAGGTAAAGACACCAATGGATTGAAACAAATGGAAATAAGCCCTTTGATTTCACCGCGATGGATGGCATCTATTTGTTCATATGCCGTTAAGCCTTTCCCGGGCATTTCGCTTTCATTTATCCGCCATACATCAGCGATGTATTGCCGATGAGCTGGATTCGTGATATCTCTGTTGCCCGGCAGTTGGTCACACTTATGCCCGTGTTCTCTTCCTCCCTGTCCGTTTCCCTGCCCGGTTATGGTTCCGTAACCGCAGTAAGGTTTGCCAATACGGCCGGTTGCCAATACCAGATTAATACAGCTCAGTACATTATCTACCCCTTTCGAATGATGCTCGATTCCCCTTGCATGAAGCAAGAAACTGGTCTTGGCCTTTCCCCACAAACTCGCGGCTTCCCATATCTTTTCCTTGGCAACGCCCGTATGTACTTCCGCCCAATCCAGGTCGTAATCTTTTACGGCCTCTATCGTTTCCTGAAATCCGACGGTGTGATCGGCAATAAATTCGTGGTCCAACCAATCGTTATCTACCAGTATTTTGAGCATCGCACCGAACAGCGCCGAATCACCCCCGGGTTTCACATCCAGATGCAGATCGGCGGTACGAGCCAGTGGAATAACACGTGGATCTACAACAATCAGTTTAGCACCCTGATCGCGGGCTCGCCATATGTAATGTGTCAGCGTGGGGAACGTTTCGCTGATATTAGCTCCGGCAACAATGATCACTTCCGCATGCGCCAGATCTGCCCAGCTGTTTGAACTCCGGTCTAGACCAAAAGCCTTCTTATTACCCGCGCCGGCGCTCACCATACACAGTCGGCCATTGTAGTCTAAATTTGCGGTTTTTAAAGCTACACGTGCAAATTTACCCATCATGTAGCTTTTTTCGTTGGTGAGCGATACCCCACTCAGCATAGCGAATGCATCCTTCCCGTAGGTTTGCTGAATACGCCTGATCTCGCTGACTGTTTTTCCCATCGCCTGCTCCCAGGAGATGTGTTCAAACCCCTCTCCCTCTACACGTTGTATCGGAGCCATGAGCCGATCTGGATGATTGTTTTGCAGATACCGCTCTACTCCTTTTGGACAAAGTCGGCCTTCGTTATATGGAAAATCCATCCAAGGTTCGAAACCAACTACCTTGTTTTCTTTTACCTTTAACTGAATACCACATTGCATGCCGCAATAGCAACAATGCGTTTTAACCAATTCATCAGGCTCATGTGCCCCATAAAAGCCTGATTGCGGGGGATACGCTTTATGTGGACCGAATGCTGCAATAAGCCGATCAACCGATGTAGGAAGTTTTGCCATACAATGATATGCTTAACCAAAGAATTTACCAGACTCCTTGCGCACCCGAAAATGGGCAGCGGCCAACGCCGATCGTTTTCCTTCTGGACTTAAATCGAGATGACTGGAACCATCTGGCTTATCAAAATCAAAGCCCAATTCTTTGGTTACTTGTTTTAAATCGTTAATATGTGTCTGCGATGCAAATGCTTTCTTCGTATGTGGACAAATAGCCATTCCTCTCCGGGCACCTTCTACTTTATAGAGGTTCGCTCCGAGTTGCGCAAACCGCTGGTAAATGTGAAAAAACTTACCAAAAGGTAGCCATAACAAAAAGAGAATGACGGTAATGGCATGGGTAACCGCCATAAATTGATATGTTTTACCTTCCAGAAAGGTATAGTCATACGAGATACCCACCCCGGTAACGGATATGGCGATCAGTAAGACCAGCGGCAGGAGATCATCTTCAAAGGTCTGGGTTGCGATGAGGCCGCCATTGGTAAACCGGCGATTCATCATGATAACGGCACCGACCGTTACCAATATGGAACACCATACCAAGCAATGAAAAATAATAAACGCCAATGGGGAACCCAGCCGAAAAGTTCCCGCTTGAAAACCAAACAACATCGCATGATAGGTTTGATCATCGCCCGGACGGAGTTCGAAATTAATCCAACCAAAAGTAAGTGGTATGGTAACCGCAAAAGCCAAGAGGCAGCCCGTTGCTAATAAAAAGTGGCCAAACCACCTGCGCCGACTCCGGAAGGCAATAAAGCGCTGAAATAAAATATTGCGAAAAAATAATTTGATAGAATGCCAAAGATAGGGAAAGAAATGCCTGCTAAAAAGAAAACGCATGCTGCGTTGCCAATAAAGCCGGGTAGGCGGCCGCTGAATCCATACTGAATAACGATAGCTTGTACCGAATACCGCAAAGACAGTCCCCGTTAAATAGGCAATTAATGCAGGATCGAAATTTTGGAGCTTACGCGATCCTAACCAGACTAAAACCACAACCAACACCGTCAGGGTGAACGCTTTGAGGAACGCACGGCGATTTAAGGTTTGAAAAAGCCTATACATATTTATTGGTTATATTGTTTTAAAAAGAACAACAATAAGATGACAAAAAAAGTCTTTCATTGTTTGTTAATCATTCACAGCTATCCGGTTTTTCTTACGAAAAAGTGAAAACAAGTAACGAAGGAACCCCACTACGAGAGCCACCCATGCAAATAATGCTACGTAAATAAATATTTTTGGAATGAACCGTATAAAGGTAATATTCAACGCTTCACATAAACGGAATGTACAAACGGTATACATACCCAGCGGAAAAACCATGGCCCAATAGCTCGGATCATACCCTCTTGCTGTAGTGGGCACGGGTACTTTTTTTATTACATGCCGCCAAAATCCCAATAAGATTAACAAGGGAATCCACCATGTTCCTGCTGCCCAGTAAAATAATGTAAAACCGTTGAGAAAGGGTAACAATTGATCAATAAAGGGATACGCTTTCGCATGCAAAATAAGCATAGAGCCCGCCAGTGTAGAGATGGCTGTAGCGCCCATATTAATCCAATAGGGAGCTCCAAACTCATCGGCATTCAATGTGAAGAACGATATGCGATAGATGATGAGCGACATGAAATAAAGGTAGAAGAGACAGCCTAACAGGAAAAAGCATAAGGCTACAAACAAGATAAACGAAGCACGGTCTCCCAGTTGATGAGCAATAAAGGAAATGAGTACGGACAGCGCTTGTATCGCGACAATAAAGACCAACCAGGTTCCGTTAATACCCTCTTTCAAAGGCAATTTATCTTCTTTTACTGTAATATTAAAAAAGAAACCGTAACCGATTAGCAACCATGCCAATAAAGCAATGATCAACAAGATTTTAGCAAGTGTAAAAGCCTGATAGAGCACAATCAGTTGATTGCCGAAAATACAGAGTGCAGCAATGATGGTAAAAAAGCCGGGGCCCCGTTGGTAGCTCGTAAAATCATTCCACATTTCGGCGCGATAACGTATTAACCGATAGCTGAATAAAAAAGTTAACACCACAAAGAAGCAGCTATTCAGGTAAAAAAGCACATGGGCTACTGCGATAAGTCCGTCCAAAAAAGCGGCTATTGATAAAATACCCGTGGCCATTACCATGGCAAAGTACCCAGGTAATAAGTTTTGGATTTTCTGTTGAACAAGGCTGTTCATAAGTACCAATTTAAACGGGCTTAAATGGATTTTCTTTAAAGATATGCTTTTCTATTTATAGTACTTCCTCTTAAGCGCATTTTTTTAGTTTTAACTTAGATCCGATGTTGTTTCTTTTTTTTATATTCGTCGTTCCCTATCACCAATTTGGGGCACAATGAGGAGATTAAGGTTTCTAATAGGCATTTGTATGGTACTGGTTGCCGCCGTGGCTTGTGAGAAACAGTCGATGATGGGAAGTCCGGAGGCAGAAAGCCTGTTGTTGGATCGGCTGCATGATGAAATCGATTCGCTCGCATCTGCCTATCCCTGCCATGATGCCGCCGAATGGCGTTTTACCGCTGTCGGTGAAAAGCCTTGCGGAGGTCCGGCGAGCTACGTTGCCTATTATGCGAAGATGGATACGGCAAATTTCCTCAATAAAGTGGAAATCTATACGGAACGGCAGCGCGCCTATAATATAAAATGGAACGTGGTGTCAGATTGTCTTTTTTTGACTCCCCCAAGTCATATTGTTTGTGAAGACGGCAAGGCGAAATTGGTTCGGGACTTGGAAACGGCCCCTGAATAATGCAGCCATCAAGATATTTTGTCCCAACCAATACCGGGTTCTTTGCGGGCGAGGTATTCGCGTAACCGTGTATTTCGGGGGTTGTCCAGTTTTGGATCCTCCTTAAAAATCTGGATAACCCGGTTGCGTACTTCGGTTAGCAAGGCTTGGTCAGTGGTAAGATCCGCCAATTTGAGATTAAGTGCGCCGCTTTGTTGTGTCCCGGCCAAATCGCCCGGACCCCGCAATTGCAGATCCACTTCGGCAATTTCGAATCCATCGTTGGTGCGGACCATCGTTTCAAGCCGCAATTTACTTTCTTTGCTAAGTTTACTTCCCGACATCAAAATACAATAGGACTGTTCGGCTCCACGGCCTACACGTCCGCGTAACTGATGCAACTGGGATAATCCAAAGCGCTCTGCATTCTCAATGACCATCACCGATGCATTCGGCACATCCACCCCTACTTCTATAACGGTTGTTGCCACCATGATTTGTGTCTCCCCCTTTACAAAACGTTGCATTTCAAATTCCTTATCTTTCACCGGCATTTTCCCATGTACAATACTGGCATGAAAACGTGGCAACGGGAATTCTTTTCGCAACGTTTCCAAACCTGCTTCTAAATATAGCAAGTCTATCTTTTCACTTTCCTTGATAAGCGGATATACGATATATACCTGCCTGCCCTTGGCAATCTCTTCCTTCATAAAGCCAAACATACGCAGGCGGCTGCTTTCATAGAGATGCAAGGTCTTGATGGGCTTTCGGCCGGCGGGCAGCTCGTCTATGACCGAGATATCGAGATCTCCATACAGTGTCATGGCCAGCGTACGGGGTATGGGCGTGGCGGTCATTACCAGCATGTGCGGAGGGATCTGATTCTTGCGCCACAGCTTGGCACGTTGTTCTACGCCGAAGCGATGCTGCTCGTCGATGACTACAAAACCCAGATTTTTGAAACGTACCGCATCTTCAATCAACGCATGTGTTCCTACGAGAATGTCAAGTGTCCCTTCTTCCAATTGTCCATGTATGATCCGTCGGTCTTTTTTAGGAGTAGAACCCGTGAGCAGTTGTACCGATGCGAGCCCATTGCCCAGCAGCTTTTTTATACTGTGGTAATGCTGCTGGGCCAATATCTCGGTCGGTGCCATCAGGCAAGCCTGAAAGCCATTATCGACCGCCAGCAGCATGCTCATCAACGCAACAACAGTCTTTCCACTCCCTACATCACCCTGCACAAGGCGATTGAGTTGTGCACCCGATGCGGTATCTTTTCGTATCTCCTTGATGACACGTTTCTGCGCGTGGGTCAACGAAAAAGGCAGGTGATCATTGTAAAACGTCTTAAACCTGTCGCCCACCACTTCAAATCGATGTCCCCTGAACCGTTCCGTATTCAGCAGTTTGTTTTTCAACAACTTCAATTGGATAAAAAACAGTTCGTCAAATTTCAGTCGGCGGGTGGCTTGCCCGAGTTCCTGCTGATTGCGTGGAAAATGGATAGCGACTACGGCTTGGGGTAGTGGCATCAACCCATGTGCTTCAATCACATATTCCGGTAGCTCTTCCACCAATTGAGCGGCCAGGGTTTCCAGCAGCGCTACCTGCAACCGTTGAATGCCCCGGCTATCCAACGCAAATTTCTTAAGCTTTTCGGTAGCGCTATAAACCGGTTGCAGATGCATATTGCCCACTTCTTTCGCTCCACGCTGATACACTTCCATCTCGGGATGTGTCATCGAAAGCTCCTGATTAAAAACATTGGGTTTGCCATAAATAACATATGCAGTACCCACTTGCAAGGATTTCCGCAGCCAGCCGATGCTTTGGAACCACACCAGCTCCATCGCTCCTGTGTCGTCCTTGAAAAGTCCCACCAAGCGCCTGCTTCTCCGCTCCCCCCGCTCTTCCAAATGTACCAACCGTCCGATGACCTGTGCCGCCGGCATATCAGGATGTAGTTGCCGTATTTTGTGAAATTGTGTCCGGTCGATGTAACGGAAGGGGTAGTGTTTCAATAAATCGTTAAAGGTGTGGACGCCCAGCTCACTCTTAAGTACTTCGGCGCGGGCAGGTCCCACACCTTTCAGGTACTCAATAGGGGTTATGATGCTGTGTTGTGCCACAACGGGAGCTGATGTTCACCGGTCTGCGTGTATTTACGCCTTCCAAGCGATTACGGAAATTTCAACATTGACATTTTTGGGCAGCCCTGCTACCGCTACCGTTTCCCGAGCAGGGGCCAGCTCGGTGAAGTACTCACCGTACACCGCATTGACAGCACCAAAGTCATTCATATCACGCAGGAAGATCGTGGCTTTCACAACATCGGCAAAGGAATACTCCGCGGCTGCCAATATAGCTCCCAGGTTGTTGAGCACCTGACGGGCTTCTTCCCCCACTGTTCCCTGAACCAATGCCCCACTTTCAGGCGACAGGGCAATCTGTCCGGATATATACAGCGTATTCCCGGCTTTAACGGCTTGATTGTAGGGACCAATGGGTGCCGGTGCGCTCTTTGTGTTGATGATTTCCTTCTTTGTAGACATGATCGTATATAAATGAATCAACTAAACTTATTTAAAAAAAACGTTCGACAATTTTATACAGAATCGCCAAGAGAAAGATAATAATTGCCGTTGCATTAATGATATGCATCACGCGGAGGTTAAAGTTATCGGGCCTGTTTGGATCTTTTTTCCTAAAAAAGTACATGATGGTACGAAATTAAAAAAAAGCCGCCCCGAAAACAACAATTCGGAGCGGCACTGTGTTTTCCTGACCAAAAAGATTATTTCACCCGTTTCAAGGCTCTCTCCGCACGTTTATTGGCGGCACTTATTTTGTAATTGAACCAACGGTCTTTAAAAATTTTCCGCATGGTATTGTCAAAATTACGGGTAATGACCAAGTTTCTGAACCCCCGCCACTTGTCATAAACTTTTGACGGCAAAGCTCGTACACTGATTGAATAGCCTTCGGTCACGTACTGGATATAGTGCCACCACCCGGATGGCATAAATAGGGTTTCTCCGGGATGTATTTCTGCTTCATACCCATTCAGGTATTTCAGCGCGGGGAATTTCCCATAATCGGGGTTTTTGATATTGGCAATGCTATGGAAATTATACGGCAATTTGTACATTAAATCGGATTGCTCCAGTGGAAAAAGCCATATTTTCTTAATTCCCTTGTACTGCGTGATAAACACGTGCGACATATCAATATCAAAATGATTACGCGTGCTGGACCCTTCCCCGCCAAAAAAGAGATAAGGTAACCATTGCAGCACTTTTCCGCCGGTCACATCGTTATAAATCAGATCATGGTTCAGTTCCGGCTTTAGTTTCATCAGGTTAAACAGGAAAATACGCAGATCAGTAGGCCCGCGTTCAATCAAGTCTAAATACTCACTGAATTTCATTTTGGCAACAGGGGCGCTTGCCGCTCGATCATTCGACGCATCTTCCCGCCCATGTAGTGAAATCACTGCATCTCCGGCTATTTCCTTGAAATAGTCATAGCTCCATTTTTGCCAAGCAGGACTATCCTTGCTTACGAAATCGTCCATAATCACGGGGACTCCCTTATTCAGGTAGTCTTTAATGAAGTCAGCCGAGCTTATCCCGGAAATTTTTTCTACTTTTTTGAGTTGCACGACTTAATATCCGTTTAAAAAACTAATTGTTAAAGCATCCTGCAAACTTAGGAAAACTTCATATGTCCCAATACGCTGTCCCCCAATTTTACATTTGCATTATAAAAGGAACCTAACTATTTACGTGCCAAAAAATAAAAAATTTTGTTAAGTGATGAAAATCATTTTTCGGTGCTTAATAAGACCACAAGTCTTGCTCAAAATCTACCAAGCTTTTCTTAATGCGTGCTGCCTCATTAAGCCGCTCCACACCGTTGTCGATATAATCCCTTATCCTTACGTCTTCCGGATTGGATTGCTTTACAATATAGCTCGCGAACAGGCGCTTGATAAACACATCGTCATAACTTAGCCCGGTCGCATCGTTATGCCTTGAGGTCACCTCTTTGTTCACGAAAATATGCCTAGCTTCGGGGAAGTAAATCCAAAAGGCCGGATAGGCATCTGCCGATATCGAACCGGCATCTGCACCGGTATCCAGGCCCGGAATGTCAGTAAGAGCTTCGTCACTCCCTAAATCGCCGGCCACGGCCGTCCCGCCAGTGATCTCATCTACCTTTGGGGTCACCAAGGGTGCAATACCGATGATACGTGGTTCGAACACCGACCGTTGTTTATCGAATATCCAGTCTTCCTTGATCCGGAAGCGCACGACATCGTCGGGATTAAACGCAGCAGCTTCAAAATGAGATGCAATCACATTGCCATCTTCATCGTACTCTTCAACGAGCGTGCTATCCGCACCAAACCGACCGAGTACCTGATCCGGTGCCAAACGGGTCTTAAAGCTATCACCCGTGGGATCGTCTTCGGTAGGGGTAGGATCGTACGCTGTGAGCTCACCTGCCAGCACGGCATCCATAATGACATCGATTAGCCGTGATTTGGGAGAGGCATACAACGTATTCATTTTCTCACGGATGTCAAACTCGCGCCAGATGCGTTTTACGTACGCCACATCGGTAGGACGTATAACAGAATAGGGTACCACTTCGCGATCCAATATGTCTGATTTGACATAGTAGCCATCTACCGGGGGCTCTTCAGCCGCGATCGGTGTAGTACTGTTTGAAAGGTTGCCTTGCTGCGCATATGCGGTAAGTCCAACGAATACAAAAACGGAAAAAACAAGTACCTTCATTGTGACCTCCTTCATCGAAAAATTAATTAACCCTAAACGAAATCGGATCCAGCTCCTGCTGCACACCGTCTGGGCCCACTGCGATAATATTGTAGAAAAACACAAAAGATCCCGGAGAAACCGAACCCAATGCGTTCTGCATTGGCCCTGAAAACGCTCCATTGGTTCCCTGATAAGGTCCCATTGGATCTACCCTTGGTTTCTGTATCAACATCGAAAAACGGGAAATGTTGAATTTTGCATCAAATTCAAAGTCTTCTAGCGCCGCGAAAATCCGATTTTGTCCCTTGATTTGCGCCGCAGCGACCGTTCCGCCCGATTTTCCCGCAACACGTGCCTGCGGTGTCGGAATCCGTTTCACACGAAAGTTAGTAGCTCCAAGCGACTGTGTTTGTTCACCAATTCGCGCCGAAACGCGGATGCTGGCTGTACCGGGTTGCGTAACCCGGGCTACATACTTCCCACCTGAACCAGAAACAGAAACCCCTTCACCGCTCACTGCCAGGCTCTCTTTTGGAATACCCGGGGCCGACACCGATATGGGATTATCTACGCCAATATACAGTACATTCATGGCGTCTGGCGAAACCACAGCCGAGGGCCGTGCCACTTGGTAAGATTGTGGCTCGGTTACATACTCTTTGACCGTTCCATCCGTTTGTTTCACACGGATGGTGCCTGTCCAATTAAAAACGCCTTCACTGCCGGTATTCACTGAATAAGTGGCTTGTCCATCCGCTACAGGTAAGGCATTGCCCCCTACCGAAATTTCGGGATTTGACTTGGAATCATAGGCTGTCAAAAAAACCTTGGCTGTATAAGGCTGCCCTTGTATGATATACGAAGAAGGAGCTACCGCTACCGCCGCAAACCGATCGAGGTTCACCACAGCCATGTCCATTTCGCCGAAAATATGTTTTACTACCGCCGATTCTGCATTCTTTACATCCGCTTTTATTTTTTCCAGTGACGTAATTGCAGCCGTCAGTGGGATCCCGTCCCCGAAATTGGCCTCTTCCCAACTTTTTTTGATGCCCGCACGGGGCGGGGGGTCCTGTGCTTCAAGTGCAAAACCAACCTCGTTGTCGGATATAGCGACTAATTTCTCGCGGGTTTCATTAATGAGCTGACGTAATCGTTCGGCACGCTTTTCCCGTACCATCAGCCGGAAACTGATGTCAGTACTGCTTCTATTCCTTAGATCTCCCGTCGATTCGTTTTCTCCGCCGCCTGCATCCGTCAGCAGGGCTTGTAATGAATCTACATGCGCCGCAAGGTCATGTGCCAAGCGACTCGCCTCTTCCGCTCTCGCCAATATGGGTTTTGCCCGGTCGGGCTCGTCCTTGAGTTTAGTTTCCCGAAACGCGCTAAACATATTGTCTATGCTCGTTTGGGTATTCTGTGTTGAAGTATTTAAGCTAGTTGCTAAATTCTTGAAGGCATCAAGTACCGAATCACTGACATTGAGTGCTACCAATCCCAGCAACACTAAATACAGGATTCCGATCATTTTCTGCCTGGGTGTCTCTTTTCCGCCTGCCATTGTGACAAATTACGTTAGGTTAATTACTTAATTAATCTTGCTAATTTGCATACGTCATACGCGGGGTTGATTCATCGCAGCCAACATATTCCCATAAATGGCATTGAGCGAAGCCAGGTTTCTGTTAAGATGGCCCACCTGTTCCTTAAACTGTTTGGTTTCGGTTGTCGACTCGTTAAGTTCTTTCAATACCTGCTCAATATTACTGTAGTGCTGGGTGATGGTTTGCAGTTTCGTGCTGGATTCTTTCAATTCCAGTTCGTAAACCGCATTGAGCTGTTGGAGGTTATTCGCCAGCTTATCGACTTCTTGTTTATAGGTCTTTGCCCCCGTGCTGCTGTTCCCTATCTCGGCGAGATCAGTCGAGGCTTTTTCAAATGCAACATTCAATTTGTCAAACTGTCCGGTTGCCGATTTAATCTTTTCGGTGAACTGACCCGTAGCCAATGAAGCATCGGACACATTGGATATCGCCGAAACCTTATCACTGAATGTCCGCAAACCTTCCCCAAGGGTTCCAATCAAATCTGGGCTGATGCGGGCATCTTGCAACATCTTATCGAGCGCAGCGGTCGAGCCCACATTGACCGCTCCCTGGGTAGATGCTTTGGGCAAATCTCCTTTGAAGTCTTCAGCCAATTCAGGATATACCCGTGTCCAATCCGGCTCCCTACTCTCTGCTTGAAAACCGAGGATAAAGAACAAGAGGGCCTCCACGCTGAGCCCTACGGCGATCATCCATTCTCCACCCTGAAAATGCAGGATTTTGAACATCAAGCCAACAATTACAACCGAGGCTCCCCAAGAGATGAGCGTATTGATTCCAAATTTAAATTTGCGTTTTTCTGCCATGATAGAATAGTCATTAATGTTTAAGTGTTGATTATAAAAATAATTAGTCGTTCATTGGATCTACCCCTGGATAAGCGGATACACTTCGGAAACCGAGGTAAGACTTGGCTGTGTCCTGATATTCGTAAGCACGAGCGGAATTTTGTAAAAAATATCCGATGTCTTTCCACGATCCTCCTCGTATCACTTTACGTTGCAGGGATTGTGGGTCTCCTGGTTTGGTATCGTATCGATAGGTAGGATTCATGTCGTGCACAAAAGAGGAGGCGGATTCATTAAAAGTCGAGGAGGTCCATTCCGCCACATTGCCCGCCATATTATACAGCCCAAAATCATTGGGAAAATACGAATATACGGGCGCCGTATACCCTGCCCCGTCATCGATATAGTTTCCTCTTCCCGGTTTGAAGTTGGCCATCAAACAGCCCTTCGCATTACGTGCAGAAGGACCGCCCCAAGGATACTGCATACCTACCCGACCTCCACGGGCCGCATATTCCCATTCCGCTTCGGACGGAAGCATGTATGGCTGCCTAATTTCCCGGCTTCCCGATTTCCGGCTGCGTTGGTGATTCTCAAAAAGTCGGGTACGCCACGTATTGAATGCCTGTGCCTGCCGCCAGGTAACCCCCACTACGGGATATTCATCGAATGAAGGATGCGAAAAATATCCCTCAACCATGGGTTCATTTTGCGCGTAGCTGAAATCATTGAGCCAAACCGTCGTATCGGGATAGACCAAAATTGTATCCCGTCTGATAAAATCAGACCGTGTCTTCGTCGGATCGCTTTTTGCTGCCGTTGCTGCACGGAGGTCATACCATTCGTAATGGTAGCGCAACAAGCGGACATCCAGTTCGTCTTTACCAAAAATACGGTCTTCTCCCTGATAAAACATCTGGCGCGTGCGCTCCCTCACCTCCTGATCCCGCGAACTCCACAACGATCGTTTCCCTCCGCTTACCTTGGACCAGTCGATATACCGCTCGTTTGAACCCTCAATTTCCAAAAAATAGCTTTCATCCTGTAGGTAATTGTAAACTAATATCGAGTCGCGAACCCAGTTAACAAACTGCCGGTACTCGCTATTGGATATCTCGGTTTCATCCATATAAAAAGATGAAATCGTTACCTGACGGTTTTGGGCAACCTGCGCAAATGTGATATCTTGATCAGACTGTCCCATGATGAAGGTACCCCCTGGAATCAATACCATCCCATGGGGAACACGGTTCGTTTTGAGACGTTCGCGTTTCACACCAATCAACTCTCCACCTCCGGATCTGCTGCAGCTTCCTGCTAACACAGCCAATATAACAATGTATAGTGTAGGTAAATATTTTCTATTCATTTAGACATACATATGGACAAGGAACATGCTATACCGTCAACAGCCATAAAACGCGTGATTAACAACCCGTTACAAAAGCAAAATTCAGACCAAAAACGCATATACAGCTCTCGCCTTCGTCAAGTTTTACAAAGCCAACCTTTTCCCACGTATTCAAAATCGTGTTTCTCAAGTAGGTACATCCTTTCTATCCCATCTGGAATAGCGGCGATAAATTTATTAAAAGAAATGGTATTTCTTTAGTAAAAAGGAAAGATATTTAAAATTAGCTATTTGTTAACTGTTTTTATGTATTGCTCAACAGCCATGGTCATACTGGGCGCTTCCGGGGTAGGGGCCGCAATATCCAAAATCAGGCCACGGTCCAAAATCGCTTGGTGGGTGCTCGATCCAAATGCCGCCAATCTTGTGTTATTTTGCTTGAAATCTGAAAAATTTTCAAATAGAGATTGAACGCTGGATGGACTAAAGAAGACAATGACGTCATAAAAAACGTCTTTTAAGTCGGAAAGATCACTCACTACCGTGCGAAAAAGTACCGCGGGAGTCACATTGTAACCATTCTCCTGAAGCCAATTATAGGTTTCTTCGTTGGCGACATCCGAGCAGGGATACAAAAATCGCTCTTTTGCATGTTTTTTTAATACATCCGCCAAATCTTTAGCCGTTTGTTTGCCAAAGAATATCTTACGTTTACGATATTGGATGTACTTTTGCAGGTAAAGCGCAATCGTTTCTGAAAGACAGAAATACTTCATATCCGCAGGCACTTCATACCGCATCTCTTCGCAAATCCGGAAGAAATGGTCGGCCGCATTCCGGCTCGTGAAGATTACCGCTGTAAAATCGGCAAGGTTAATGCGCTGCTCTTTGCGTACTTCGCGCGCGGGCACTCCCTCTACGTGGATGAAAGCCCTGAAATCAAGCTTCAAATTGTACTTTTGTGCCAAAGCGAAGTAGGGGGATTTCTCGTTTTCTGGCTTAGGCAACGTTACCAAAATGCTTTTTACTTTCTTTGCTCTATCTGCTTCTGACACTTGCATGTTCTTTACGTTAATTACCCAATACTTTTACCAAAATTAGTACTGGAGCGATTTCGAGGCAGCAAAGATACATAAATAAATAAAATTTTGAAAACTGATGGTTCGTGAGCACGTTGGTCGCCGTCTTTACAAAACGGAAAACGAACAATCCCAACACCAGTGTTAACGCAGCCGGAATAATCCAAACCATCTGGGTTTCGGGAACTAAACTTAAGATCAGCACAACGGGCAAGAAGACCAAAGCCGCATTAAAATAACTTAAATATAATATGGATACGTACTCACGTACGATTCGCCGGACATCAAAAACAACACCCAAAAACCGCGTGACAATAATTTTAAGAACAAATAGCAGCATGACGAAAATCGATATGCCCAAAAAAGTGTCTACGCCGCTTTGATAACTTCCTTTTCCGTAATAAAGGTTGCAAACATAAATGAACAACCCCATCGCAAAACCGAATAAAACATATAGAAAAATAAACGGCCAAGAGCTATACAGTGTATCTTCTTTATTGATTTGCAACAACATCCGATCATTATAAAAAGCTTGGATAATAGAAAGCACTTCATTTGGAAAAGAAACCCGCACGAGACCTAGCAATAGCAGCAACAGTCCGATGGCAGCCATCACCCACTGCTCACGACCACCTTTTTCGTCGTCCATTGGCTGCTCCAACGATTGCGCAAAATGCAGCCACCTGAGGAAATCCCCCTTCTGTACAACCACCAATTTGCGTAAGCTGTCGGCCAATTGGTTGGGGCGTTCCGGATCCGGCAGGCCAATAAACTGCATGGTCAGGGAGTCTTGTACACGCCTTATTGAATCTGCCAAACGCTTTTTCTGGGCCAGCTGTGCCTGCCTTATTGAATCTTGTACAGACCAATATCCGGGTTGTTGCAACTGCGTAATATCAGCAAGCGCAACACTCGACGGAACAAGCCAACACAACGTAGCGAGCGCCACTATAAAACACCTCATTGCCACATGGAATTACAATATGGCAGCAAAGTTAGACAAAAATCGAAGTTCCTACAGCCGTTTAATCTTTATATTTCTGAAACTAACCCTGTCGCCGTGGTCCTGTAAGAGGATATGCCCAGTTTCGGCCTGACCGAAATTGTCCCACTTTTGGTATTTGCTTTCACTCACAAGCTTTTTGTACGCCTCTGAACCACGTTTATACTCCAGCATCTTTTCTCCGTTCAGATAGTGAATTACAGTATTATCCGGCTGCACCACTACGCGCCCCTTATTCCATTCGCCGATTTTACGAAGCGCGCGAGGCGTCTTTTTTGCCGTAATCAAATCGTAAAGCGACGCCAACGTACGGTTGCCATCCCTGCCCATCTTTGCGTCGGGATGCCGTTCGTCATCCAGCACTTGATATTCAAGCCCAATGGCCGATCCCGTATTGTTCTCGCTCAAGGTGACAAAGTACTTTACACCACTATTTCCTCTTTCGGTCAGTTTAAATTCAAACGAAAGATCGAACGCTCCATACTCATCAACCGTTACAATATCTCCTCCATTCGTAGACTCACTTCCGTCTGAGGGAAGTACCGTAATCGTCCCGTCTTTTATTTCCCAACCTTTCTCCGGAAACGAATCGTTGTAAGCTCCTACCCATCCGGCAGGACTCTTACCATCAAACAACAGCTCGTAGCCGTTCTGCTTTTCATATGCCGAAAGATCATTAGGGGTTAGGTTCACTGCATATATACCTGATGGGAAATCCTGTGGCTTCAGGTTTTCCGTCTGAATCCGAATATTTTTGAAATACACTTTTTTGCCTGCCAGCGTTTCGTCTTTGATACCGTGCACCTGCAATCCGATAAAGCCGGTTGCATCTATTGTATCAATTACATAGGCCACGGGGACATTGTTCACCCACGTTTTCATTTCATTGCCGATGGCCTCGATGCGAATGTGATTGAATGTGTCTTTTTTATAAGCACTTTTTGCTCCTTCATTTAAATCAAGCGGATATAACCATCCCCGGCGCGCCTCGTCATAAATACCTCCCGTCCACGCCCTCGGTGCCGGATCTATTTCTACCTGCCGACCGTACACCCGGCCTCTGCCATTGTTTGCTTCTTTATCTAAGTGGCTGCGCGTTTGGATGCCTGAATTGGTTGTTTCGCCCTCCAACTTCACATCTAATTCCAAAATAAAATCACCATACTCCTTTTCCGTAATCAGGAAAGAGTTAGGTGTTTCTGCCGTCATTGTTCCCACAATCGCTCCGTCTTCTATAGCATACGGCGCTTCGCCTCCGACAGATTGCCATCCAGTAAGGGTTTCACCGTCAAACAGCGGTTCCCATCCGTCGTTAGCCGCCGGAGTACATGATGTAAGCACAATAGCCGTCATCAAATATGCCAACGGGGTATTATGATTCGGTCTTTTACTTTTTACTAGTTTCATTATAGGATAATTATTGATTTATTGTTTGCTTTCGATGGTTAGGAGCATCAACGAATGCCACTTCTAAGCCGAATTAGAATAAAATAGTTAGCTTTGCTGTTATTGCCGATAATTGATTTTGCATCCAATAATAGCCATTTTTGAATGTAACCTCATAATTTTGAGTTGATTTTTTACGAAAACGATATCGTAACAGCTGGATGGAAGCACCTAATTTCTTTGAACAAGTATACCAAATCGTAAGACAAATTCCCGAGGGGCGGGTCACATCCTACGGGGCAATTGCCCGTGCACTCGGAGCGGGGGGATCTTCGCGTATGGTGGGATGGGCCATGCGAGCCGCTCATACAGCCTATCCACCCATCCCTGCCCACCGTGTAGTCAATCGCATCGGGGTATTGAGCGGCAAAATGGCTTTTGGCAGTCCCACGTTAATGCAACAACTGCTCGAAAATGAAGGATTGACCATTGTTGATGATCGGATCGTAGATTTTGCCGATGTTTTTTGGGAGCCTGCAACGGACATTATCCTTTAGCCCCCGTGGCAACTTCTTTATAAATATCTGGGAGTGTCCGTCCCAACCCTTGATAATCTAACCCGTACCCCACAACAAAGTCATTGGGAATTTCGAATCCTACATAAGCAATATTATCAAAAGGATATAACATGGCAGCGGGTTTGAGCAGCAACGTACAAACCGCCACCGATGCAGGCTTTTGCGCGTTAACCAAATCCAGCGTGTGCTTCAACGAATTGCCGGTATCCACAATGTCTTCCACGATGATGACTTCACGGTCTTTTAAATTAACGTCAAGGCCGATCAGTTCGTCTACTTCTTCGCGTCTATCAATCCCATCGTAGGAGGCTAGCTTTACGAACGATATCTCGTTGGCAATATGGATTTGTTTCATCAAATCGGCCATAAACATAAAACAACCGTTCAGCACTCCGAGGAAAACCGGATGCTGGTTTTCATAGGTTACATTAAGTTGGATACCAATAAGCCTAATTCGCTTCTTGATCTGGTTGTAGTCAATTGCACGTTCAAAAGACCGTTGATTGATCGTTATTTTCATTAGAAAATAATTTGCTTTTAATGGTCTAATGGAACCTGCATTTTCATCGCCTTTTTCGTCAGGCGCTGACATGGCAGGTTTCATCTAATTATTTTTCCTTTATCGGCCGATGAGAGCTCGATGCAAATAACGATTGCCCTGTGTGTCAACATTATTTGCATCTCGGTTTCATGGTGCTTCCTCCTCTTCCGGATCGTTTCGAAATATACGGTCTAACAAGCCTCTGACCTCCTCCAGTTCTGCGTCAAAATCTGTTGGAGGTACTTCCAATTGGAGGGTGTCTACAACAGCCGGTTTATCCGGCCGCAAGGCCTCCCTAAGGCTTACCGCATAAAAACCATAGCTGCCAGTAGAATCAGCTGGTGCCAGACCCCGTCTTGCCATGATATTTCCGATATAACTGAAATAACGTCCGATGTAGGGCTTGAGTCGGCCTTCGTAATTAAAAGCGTATAAACCCGTCTTCGGCCGAGGTACAATACTCGCCAGGTAAATGCTTTCTCCCAGCGTCAGTTGTGAAGGATGTTTACCGAAATAATAGCGCGCTGCTTCTGTGACGCCATAAACATTGCGTCCCCACTCAATGACATTCAGGTATACTTCGTACATCCGTTCTTTACTAACGGTCCGCGTGCTCTCCATCAGCCACACAATCAATATTTCTTCCAGTTTCCGGACGAGCGTTTTATTTCGACTGAGAAATACATTCTTCACCAGTTGCATGGAAATTGTGCTTCCGCCTCGCTTAAATGCTTTTTCCTTGTAATTGGTAGCAATGGATGTTCGTATCGCTTCTTCCACGAATCCATTGTGGCTGAAAAACGAAGGATCTTCCGTGGTGAGGATCGCATTCCGCAGGTAAGGCGATATCTGGTTGAGGGAAATAAAATTAGGATTTTCAGGCCCCACGATAATGTCGCGCACCGGCTTTTCGTTTTCATACGGGGTATATACAAAGGTGCCGTTGAGTTTCGGTATGTTTGCATGCCCCCAGGAATTGACGTTAAAGCCTTTCTGCTGCATGTCGGAGCTAAACTGCACGCTATCCGGATGAGTTGTATCGAGAAATGCTGCTAATTTATACTGGATATCGCCGGATACGCGTATTCCTTCCAACGACTCGAACAGCCCTTTGGGAAATGCGTCAAATAAATCCTGCGCTTTCATCTCGGGGGTTTCCAGCGCAAATGCATAGGTTTTCTCAGGTGCTGTGGTATAACGGATATAGGGATGTACTTCCAGCTTTTTCACCGTGATGGTTGATTCCTTTGAAAGCTCCACATGGTTGCTGCCTACGATCACCTCGGCATCGATATGTGCATCGGGCACCGTTACATCTTTCTGAGCAATGCGCCAGTGATTGATGTTGAGATTTTTAATTGCCCACTCTCCCTTGATGTGCAAGAATTCGTTATTTGTCCAATAGACTTCACGGAGCCGGGTTTCGACCGTATCGAAGCTAAGATTTAATCCGAATTTCTGCTCAAGCAATGGCAACGCTATTTTTTGCCCATTTGCGTGTACTTTTATATATAACTGACGCTCGCTCGGGTTTAATCGACCGGACACCTGCCAAACCGCTTTATTATCATTCAGGTACACCGCCGAAGTGAGCTTACCGTTATCGATATCTGCCTTGGGCACGCTGATGCGCTGCCGGAGACTGTCGTCGCGATAGGTTAGTAAAAAATCGCGCAGCTCCATATTCTTTGGAATCTTATAGAGTATGCTGTTGAGCATGCGGTTTGCCGCTTGGGCCATGTTGAGGGTCGTTGTTTCCACTTGCTCCTTAGGTTGGTCTCGCTGCAGGGTATCGGGCTCTCTGAACAAGAAATCATAGTTACTGATGCTGTCTTTCTTGATGAGTTGGATACGAGCCTTCTGCACACGCAGCCGCCCGAATTTTACATCTCCGGTAATGAGCGGGAAGAGTCTCACACTCACCGAAGCTTCGGCTACCCCCGCCAACTGCTTCCGATCGTGCGGCGTAATGGATACTTGTTCGAACGTCACCGTGGTCAATCCGGAAAAATAGGCTTTCCCAATGGCGAGATCGATTTGGTAATCATCGGCAAGTTGGGTTCGCATTTTGGCAAGCGTGGTCGCTAGAAGCGCTTCCCGCTTATGGTAGGCGATTGTGAAAGCAACGATTCCGCCCAATACCAATATACCCAACACAATCCCACCGATGATGAGCTGCCTTTTTGTAATCCTATCTAAAAATTGCCTAACGATGCGGTATGCCATAAACCCGGTCTATTCGGTGCCTAAATAACGGGATAATTCTCATTAAAAACAAAGATATGACAAGTTTGTGTTCGCGTTTCCGTAGGTTTGTATTCCGCAAATGAGAGGAACGCGATGATTACGAAAGAACAAGTATTACATGCACTGAGCCATGTGGATGATCCCGATCTTAAAAAAGACCTGGTTACGCTGAACATGATTAAGAATGTGGAAATTACGCCGTCGAAAATAAGTTTTGACGTGGAACTTACCACACCAGCTTGCCCGTTGAAAGGTCCCATCGAACATGCCTGCCGCAATGCTATTGCCTTATTTGTAGATAAAAATATTACCGTCGACATCAACATGACCTCCCGCGTTATAGGGACGAGAAGCAGCCAATTAGCCCAAATAAAAAATATTATCCTTGTTGCCTCCGGCAAAGGAGGCGTGGGCAAGTCTACCGTAGCGGCCAATCTAGCGTTGGCTTTGCTCGCCAAAGGTGCAAAAACCGGCTTGCTTGACGCGGATATCTATGGTCCCTCGCTGCCTATTATGTTCGGATTGGAGGGCGCCCGTCCAAAAGCTTCCAAGACTGCGGAAGGCAAGACAAAAATCGAGCCGATCGAAAAATACGGCCTGAAACTGCTCTCCATCGGTTTCTTCACCGACCCCAACCAGCCCGTTCCATGGCGAGGCCCCATGGTAAGCACGGCTGTCAAACAACTGTTTAACGATGCAGACTGGGGCGAATTAGACTATTTGGTGGTAGACCTGCCACCCGGTACCGGCGATGTGCACATCACCGTGGCCCAGGGATTTCCCATCTCGGGAGCAGTCGTAGTAACTACTCCCCAAAATGTAGCGTTGGCTGATGCTGTACGGGGAATCGGCATGTTTTTGATGGATTCCATCAATATTCCGCTGCTGGGCGTCGTGGAAAACATGGCTTACTTCACACCTGCCGAGCTGCCGGATCATCAATACTATATTTTCGGCAAAGACGGTGGCAAGCGCCTGGCCGAACAGTTCAACGCCCCCTTCCTCGGTGAAATCCCGCTGGTTAAAAGCATCAGCGATTCCGGTGATAATGGACTGCCGGTAATGATCGATGAAGATAGCCCTGCACATGCAGCGTTTTTGGAAATCGCCGGCAAGGTCGCCCAGCAATTGGCGATTGTTCAGGCTGCGGTTTGACCGTATCACAAAAAATCCTATCTTTGACACCAATGCTTTAGGGGTGCTTTCCCGTTGACGTAAGAACGGGAGGCTGAGAATAACCCTCATAACCTGCTCAGGATAATGCCTGCGAAGGGAAAAGTAACGGAACCCTCACACCTTTTGGTGGCTTCCTAAGGCATAAGTTAACTAGGTGCCCATATGGAAATCATCATCAATCAGCAAACAGTTACCGTTTATCAGGGAATCACGCTCGCAAACGTGTTGCGGGATTATGGTGCCCAGCCGTCCAAAGGTACAGCCGTAGCCATTAATGAAACCGTCATTCCCAGAAAACAGTGGGATATCACCATCCTCCAGCCCAACGACCGGGTTATCGTCGTCAAAGCGGCCCAAGGGGGATAAGGCAATATCGTCAAACAACACAGCTATGAAAACTGAAAAACTTCCCAACGAAACGACCATCACCCGGACACCATTTCCCGGTTCGAAGAAAATCTATGTGAATGGAAGCACACCTGACATCCGTGTACCCATGCGCGAGATTTCACTTTCCAAAACCACCGACCGCTTCCGGAACGACCTGGAGGACAATCCGCCCGTGACCGTATATGACACCAGTGGACCCTATACGGATCCATCCGTCGATATAGATGTACGGAAGGGGATTCCCCGAATCCGCGAACATTGGATTGCCGAACGCCAAGACACCGAATTGCTGCACGGTGTTAGCTCGTTTTATGGCCAATCGCGGCTTTCTGACCCTACATTAGATCACCTACGGTTTGAACACCCTGCAAAGCCCCGCGCGGCTAAGGCGGGGAAGAATGTATCGCAGATGCACTATGCACGCCGGGGTACCATCACCCCGGAGATGGAGTTCGTGGCCATCCGGGAGAACCAGCGGCTGGAAGCATGCTATCGTAACGACAATGCTGCGTGGCAGCAGCACAAAGGGCAAAATTTCGGGGCATACGTACATGATGGATTCATTACCCCCGAGTTTGTACGGCAGGAAATCGCCTTGGGAAGGGCAGTATTACCGGCCAATATCAACCATCCGGAAACCGAACCCATGATCATTGGCCGCAATTTCCTGGTGAAAATCAATGCAAACATCGGTAATTCAGCGGTGACATCGAGCATCGAAGAAGAAGTGGAGAAGATGGTGTGGGCAACCCGATGGGGCGCCGATACCGTGATGGATCTATCCACGGGGAAGAACATCCATGAGACCCGCGAGTGGATTATCCGCAACTCGCCGGTGCCGATCGGTACCGTACCGATTTACCAAGCACTGGAAAAGGTCAACGGTAAGGCTGAAGAACTCACCTGGGATATCTTCAGAGATACGCTCATTGAGCAGGCCGAACAGGGGGTCGACTATTTCACCATCCATGCAGGGGTACGGCTACCCTTTGTACCGCTGACGGCCAAGCGGGTCACGGGTATCGTCTCCCGCGGCGGCTCTATCATGGCAAAATGGTGCCTCGCCCATCACCAAGAAAGTTTCTTATATACCCATTTCGAAGAAATCTGCGAAATCATGAAACGGTACGATGTCGCCTTTTCCCTGGGCGATGGGCTACGCCCCGGATCCCTTGCGGACGCCAATGACGAAGCGCAGTTTGCCGAGCTCGAAACACTGGGTGAACTCACCGATATCGCGTGGCGCCACGATGTACAGGTGATGATCGAAGGCCCCGGTCATGTGCCCATGCACCTGATTAAAGCCAACATGGACAAACAGTTGGCAGCATGCAAGGAAGCACCGTTTTACACCCTCGGCCCGTTAACCACGGACATTGCGCCGGGATATGACCACATCACGTCGGCCATCGGAGCGGCAATGATCGGCTGGTTCGGCACCGCCATGCTCTGTTACGTGACACCCAAAGAACACCTCGGCCTACCCAACAAAAAAGATGTCAAAGACGGCGTGATTACCTATAAGATCGCTGCCCATGCAGCGGATCTGGCCAAAGGGCACCCGGGTGCGCAACATCGCGATAACGCAATGAGCAAGGCTCGGTTTGAATTCCGCTGGGAAGACCAGTTCAATCTGGCGCTCGACCCGGATACCGCCCGTGAATACCACGACGAAACACTTCCCGCCGAGGGTGCCAAGACTGCTCATTTTTGCAGCATGTGCGGCCCCCATTTCTGTAGCATGAAAATCACGCAGGATGTACGGAAATACGCCGCGGAAAACCACATAGAAAATGCCGAAGCCGTGAAAAAAGGGATGGACGAAAAAGCGCGGGAATTCCGCGAGAACAATTTCGAACTTTACTCCTAGGACGTGGTATGCAACTGCTGGTGATCACACGGGAAGATTTTTTCAGCGGCGAGGCAGCCGTGCTCAATGATCTGTTTGCCGCGGGCTTAACCGGGCTCCATCTCCGCAAACCCCATGCAACCGGCCATGAGGTACGGGAACTGCTACGTACGATCCGTACGGATTTTCATCCACGCATCATTATACATAACCACCTGGCATTATCCGGCGAATTTGACGTATTGGGCGTACATCTGCCACTGGAAGTATTGCTTCAAACAGATAAAATACAGGATAAAGGACAGATTTCCTGTTCGACGCATACCCACGCCGAAATCCGGGCCGCGGCCACTGTAGCCGACCGTGCATTCATCAGCCCGTTATTCAATAGCGTATCCAAAAAAGATTACCGGGGCAATGCCTTGCTGCGTATGGTTCCGAAGCCGACAGGAAATACGCTATGGGTGGCGCTGGGTGGGATTACGCCCAACCGGCTTGCTGCCGTGCACCGACATGGCTTCGAAGCTGCCGCCGTTATGGGGTACATCTGGCAGGGGGGGCAGCCGCAACAACAGTTTGCCAACTGCCAGGCAGCGGCGGCTGGTTTAACGAAAGGAGACAAACCATGAAACACATTGATACCTTGCACTACATTACACATCTACTAACCGATTACCCGATCGCCCAACAGGTGGAAGACGTTTGCTGTGGCGGCTGTAGGTGGATACAATTGCGCATGAAGCATGCCGATACGGAAGAACGGCTGGCGACGGCACAGGCAATCTATCCGCTGGTGGATCGCTACCGCGCCAAGTTGATCATCAACGACGACGCCTACGTGGCCAAGGCCGTGAACGCACATGGGGTACATATCGGTGCCGAAGATATGCACCCTTCGGATGCGCGGCATCTCCTCGGTCCCGACAAAATCATCGGATGCACCGCCAACACCCTGGACGATGTGCTCCGGCTGAGCCAATATGACATTGACTATATCGGCTTGGGACCTTTCCGCTTCACACCGACCAAAGAAAAGCTAAGTCCCGTATTGGGCCATGAAGGCATTCACCGGATCATTGCTGCCGCACGGACCCACGGTATCCGTATCCCCATCATTGCCATCGGCGGAATTGCCATCGGCGACATCGACAGGTTAATGGGTACCGGAATTTACGGGGTAGCCGTTTCCAAAGCCATACATGGAACGATGGATAAGGTGGCGGCATGCCGGGCCATTACGGCTCAGCTGACCGCCCACAACCCATTTCCAACCATAAATTACGAATCATCGATCACGAATCACCGATCAACAAAAGATGAAAGACACCTTAAAAATAGCCGATAAGATCTTTTCATCCCGCCTGTTTGCAGGTACGGGAAAATTCGGCGATCACCAAATGATGGAAAAAGCCCTGCTGGCTTCGGAAACGGAGTTGGTAACGGTCGCACTGAAACGCGTGGAACATAGCCAGCCGGCAGAGGACGCGCTATTGGCGCATCTTGCACCCGGCCGCATTCACCTGTTGCCCAACACATCGGGAGTCCGCAATGCCCGAGAAGCGGTCTTTGCTGCACAGCTGGCCCGGGAAGCGCTGCAGACCAACTGGCTGAAACTGGAAATCCATCCCGATCCGAAATACCTCATGCCCGACCCCATCGAGACACTGGCCGCTGCGGAACAGCTGGTCAAACTGGGTTTTGTTGTGCTGCCGTATTGCCATGCCGATCCGGTGCTTTGTAAGCGGTTGGAGGAGGCTGGCGTAGCGGCTGTGATGCCCCTGGGTGCCCCCATCGGCAGTAACAAAGGATTGGTCATGGAGGAAATGTTGCGGATTATCATCGATCAATCCGCCATTCCGGTCGTGATCGATGCGGGCATCGGTGCTCCCAGCCACGCCGCACGGGCGATGGAACTGGGTGCAGATGCGGTGCTGGTCAATACGGCAATGGCCACAGCAGGCGATCCGGTAGCGATTGCCGAGGCCTTCAACTGGGCGGTGAAAGCCGGGCGGCAGGCGTTCGTAGCCGGCCTTCCCGGTCAGCAGGTCACAGCGGCAGCAACAAGTCCATTGACGGCATTTTTAGATTTATAAAATGTTTATACCGCTATTTAACCAATACGACTGGATTAAGGAGCTGGAGTCCATCTACCGTACGACGGCGGAGGATGTACGCCGTGCGTTGGCACGCAGGCAACGGACCCTGGCTGATTTCAAGGCGCTGATTGCCCCGGCAGCGGCACCCTTCTTGGAGCAAATGGCCTGGTTAAGCCAGCAGGCTACACAAAAACGCTTTGGGAAGACGATCCAATTGTTTGCGCCGCTGTACCTTTCGAACGAATGCCAGAACATCTGCACCTATTGCGGGTTCAGTCTGGATAACCAAATCCCACGCAAGACCTTAACTGCCACGGAATTGATCCAGGAATTGTTTGCCGTGAAAGCAATGGGTTACCAACATGTGCTGCTGGTGACCGGTGAAGCGCAGCAATGGGTCGGAATGCCTTATTTCCGTCAAATGCTGCCCCTGGTCAGGCAACATTTTCAGCACATCGCCTTAGAAGTGCAGCCACTTGACGAAACGGATTATGCCGAACTTCGTTCGTTGGGCGTAAATACGGTCTTGGTCTACCAAGAAACCTACCATCGGGGAGACTACCGAAAACACCATCCCAAAGGTAAAAAGGCCAACTTCGACTACCGCTTGGCGTGTCCCGACCGTATCGGCAGGGCTGGGATGCACAAGATCGGTGTCGGTGCGCTACTGGGATTGGATGACTGGCGGGCGGACAGTTTTTTTACGGCTATGCACCTGCAATACCTTGAAAAAACGTATTGGCAAAGTAAGTTTTCCGTATCCTTCCCCCGCCTGCGTCCCCACGCCGGTGGCCTGCAGCCCAAGTCGGTGATGACGGACCGGGAATTGGTGCAGCTTATCTGCGCGTGGCGGCTCTTCAACAACGAGGTAGAGCTGTCCATATCCACCCGCGAAAGTCCACGCTTCCGCGACAACATCATCAAGCTGGGCATCACGTCCATCAGTGCGGGCTCGAAGACCAACCCCGGTGGTTATGCGGTTGCGCCCCAGAGTCTCGAACAGTTCGAGATCGATGATACACGTGATCCGGCAGTCATCGCACAGGTTATCAGGGACGCCGGGTATGAACCCGTTTGGAAAGACTGGGACCATGCCCTTCAGCTATAGCTCATTCTCATATCATACAAACTGATGGAACAACAACTCACCCAAGCGGAAACTCATTATTTTGACCGCCACCTGAAATTAGCCGGCTTCGGGCAGGAGGCCCAGCAGCGACTCAAAAACGCCCGTGTATTGGTGGTAGGTGCCGGGGGCTTGGGTTGCCCGGTGCTCCAGTACCTGGCAACAGCCGGTGTGGGGCATATTGCTATAATCGATTTCGACACCATAAATTTCCACAACTTGCACCGGCAGGTATTGTTTTCGCCCGATGACGTCGGAAAAAACAAGGCAGAAACGGCCGTGCGGAAGTTATCCACCCAACAGCCTTTCTCGCAGCTCACCGCTTATCCCGAAGCGCTGTCGACCGCCAATGCGCTGACGCTCATCGGTGCGCACGACCTCGTGATCGATGGCACGGACAATTTCGCAACCCGATACCTCGTCAACGATGCCTGCGTCATTGCGGATGTACCGTTCGTATCCGGTGCAATAGACGGGTACACAGGCCAGGTATCGGTATTTAATTACCAGGGAGGCCCCACCTACCGTTGCCTGTACCCCGAGCCTCCTGAAGCGTGCGGCTCCTGCGCCATCGACGGAGTGCTGAATGTCCTGCCCGGCATTGTCGGCACGCTCATGGCCAATGAAGCACTCAAGGTGCTCGGCGGTTATGGTGAGATCCTGACAGGCAAACTGCTTCTGATCGATATCGGTGAGAATGGTTACCAATTGGTCAGCTTTTCCGATATTGAAGAAAATAAGCAGGTTCAAGCCTTACAGCCTCACTACGTATATGTGCCTGCGGAGAGCGGCAAGGTACCCCTTGAGCCGGTTGTCCAGCCTACGGATGCATTATTGGTGGATGTGCGTGAGCCGTGGGAGTATGAAGAAGGCCATGAAGACACCCATGTCAACATCCCGCTATACGAGTTGCCAGACCGCGTTGACGAGTGGGTTGTCCCCGGGCGACCCGTGGTATTTTTCTGCCCCTCCGGTAAGCGTAGCCAGATAGCCGTTGAGCTGGCCAAGCAACAGGGTGTGACGGCTTACGCCGAGCAGTTGCCGTAGTTTCATCAGGGTTCCTCTTCCGATGCCTGCGGCTGTCCGATAAACTCCCGGTAGGGATCGTTGGGATACAATATCGCATCCGGATTGTGCTGGAAGGGTATATCCGGGTTAAACAGTTCTTCAAGCGTATGCCTTAAGAACTCCACAAACTGCGTTTTGATGCGTTCGAGTTCCTCGCCTTCCGCCACATATTTGCCGCGCCCACTCATGTAAAATAACGGTCCCTCGTTACGGAGACGGCGGGCAATATAGAGGTTGGGTTCTACGTCCCGCTTGCCCGTTACCTGCTCGTACACATGCGTATAAAATAAGGTCTGGATCATGGCTTTGTTGCTCTTAGCCGACGCAGGAGCAAACAGGGTGTCCAGCCCGTTGTATTTCACCTCATCACGTCCGGTCTTATAGTCGACGATACGTGTCTTGCCGTTTACCTCATCCACCCGGTCGATGATGCCGTAAAGTTTAACCGTTCGAACTTCTCCCTGTACGGTGATCGGGAACTCGATGGAATAATCCCGTTCGTTTTCCAGCTCTACGATACGCAGCGGGGCCACGTGTGTAGCATCATACTGCAAGAACACCCTTGCATACTCCTCAGCCACTTTAAGCAGAATACGCTGCATGCTGTTGGGCGTCTGGATTCTCCCGGTCTCGCGGTAGAGCTCTTTCGACAGTGCCTGCAAGCAGATCTGCGGAAGCATTTTTATCTTCGCTTGAATGCGATGGGCTGTAATGGCATCGTTTTCTGCTTTTAATTGTTCATAAGTATCCTGCATCGCCTGATGTACAACCCGCCCCAACCGATTCATTTCAAACTCTTCCGTGATCTTGGGCGGCTCCTTGATGCCGGCAACGTATTTGAGGAAAAATAGAAGCGGCGATTGCAGGTACGTTGTTAGCGCTGAGGCCGACAATTTCGGACGATCGGGATCGGCATCGTCCAAATAGCGGCTCAGTTTGTGCCATGCCGCTCCGGTTTTAGGCAGGCTGAGTGAAGGCGGTGCAGAAATGGTTTTGACGGGTTGCTGCTGGATGCGGCGTTGGAACCTGAACTGGCTCTCAAATGCCAATTGGCGGACAAAGCGGCTTACCTCCCCGCTGTTTCGGTCGTCAACCACTGCATTATACACCACGGTAATACGCTTTGGATGGTGCAGCAGTCGGTAAAACAGATAGGCCGACAAGGCATCCTGGTTCTCCAAAACGGGTAGGCCATGGGCGCGCCGGATGGAATCGGGGATGAAGGTCGGAGCCACGGTGATGTTGGGCAGTTTGCCCTCATTGGCGCCTAGGATGTAAACCTCGTCAAAGTCGAGGCAGCGGCTTTCCAGCAGCCCCATAATCTGCACACCTTTCAGCGGCTCCCCCTCGATGGGCGCCGATATACTTTGGAGTGCCTTACGGATCAGCGCACACAGGAAAGACATCGACAGTTCGGGGTAATGGGCCAGCCCTTCCTGCAACAGGTTAAGGGCTTTCTTGACGGCCAGGATAAGTACCGCCTCGATATGCCGAAGGCTATGGGCATTCTTGCGGTATGTAAGCACCCCTTCGAGCAGGGCATGCAATGCATCCAGTACAGCCTTATTGCCACTTCGGGGCATAAAAAACGCCGGATAGCTGCCTGACTTCAGCGATAATTCAGCAACAGGTACCTCCAGCCATTCGTTGGCAGTAATGTTGCCTTGCAGCGCATCCCGTTCTTCCGCCGATAGGCCACTGAGCGGGTGAGTGAGGATCGTTTCAACGTCGAGGTGATGGACGAATTGGCCACGGTTTGTGGCCAATTGCTGCTGAATACCCAGCCAGCCATCCAGGTATCCGAAGAGCGTAGATTGTGACAATGGATAACCCATTGTTACATTAAAATCAATGCCATCGGGTAAGCTTTGCAATACCGGCACCAGTAGGCTTTCGTCAGCCAGGATAATAGCGGTACGGGTTGGCGTGTCCCGGTCGGCAGGTCGATCGACTAGCAAGTTCGACAACCATTTAGCCTGGGCTATGCTGCCAGAAGCGGCAATCAGTTCGATGTCATCGGCTTTTGAACGCAACGTTGCCGGAAATTCGCCTAACGCATTGTGCAGCCCGTACTGCCGCACATTTTTCCGGAGAAAAAGTCCCGCTTCCTGTAGGTTGTCATCCAGGTAATAACTGTCCGCGTCGAAGTAAAAGAGCGCCTTCCTTGATTCCTGCCATTGCGTGAACAGGTTGATTTCGCATCGGTTAAGTGCATTGAATCCCACGAACGCAACTTGCTTATATATCGAAATAAAGTTAGGATTGTCTGCATGATTCTCTGCAAGCGCACGGTAGATACCCGCCGTGGTGGTCAATTTCTGTTGGACCAGCTCCTCTTTGAACCGTTGGTAAAGCTTGGGTAAGCGCCCCCATAGCTGTAAAAACTTCTGTTGGATAGCGGTCTGCTTGCCTACCGAAAAAGACTCCCAGAACTGCCGCATAAATCGCTGCTGATCGGCAGAAAGGTGGGGAAAACGCTGTTGGAGCAGGGCAATGTCGCGCAGCTCGGCATAGACCGCCTCTGGTTCTACCAAGTCGTAATCCAGTTGTGCAAAATCGCTCAGTATGGTTTCGGCCAATGGATAAAACTCATCGGGTGTTTCCTCAGGCCGTCCCTCCTCACGCAGCAGCGCATTGTGCAGCCGATGGAGGACAAAAAACTGTGTAAGCGAACTTGCCTCCGGTAACGTAGCCGATTGGCGGATAAATTCCTGTATCGTGAAAAACGAGGGGCTCCACATCGGTTTGCCCGCTAAGTCGGCCAGGTGTTTCCGCAAAAAGACAATGGGTCGCTTGTTGGTGAGCACCACGGCTACGTCTTTCAGATCGCCACCAAAACGGGCTAATAGATCTGCTGCAACTTGTCGGAGGAATGGATCAGGTTTCATACGGCAACCAGTTTCTTTAATTCTCCATAATAGACGTATCCGCTTACGTTCGGCATGCCCATTTCACGAAGGAGCAGCTGATAGTCGACCACCTGTTTGAGGTGCGCTTCCTCCTCGTGTTGCGTGAATTTAAAGTCCAATACAATGGTTTCACCCGGGCGCACCAATACCTTATCCGGACGGAGTGTCCGTCCGTTGGGTAAGATGATACTCCGTTCATTCCAATGCACATAGTCGCCACTAAACCACTGAGTCAATTGCGGATGATTCCATGTATTCAGGGCGAGTGCCAATACATCTGCGCGTTCTTCCTCGCGTAGGAGTCCCTGCGCTTGCAAGGCATCCAAGCGAGCGTCCAGATCGCTCCTCGAAGCTGTCTCAGCCATCAGCTCATGCAGCAATTGCCCACGCCGCTTTGCAGCGTCCAGCCGCACAATGTCCAGTTCGGCCGCTATTTCCGGGCGGGCCAGCTCCTCTTTCATCCGGAGGGAAGCGGGATAATAGCTAAACGACCAGCTGGCTGAGGCCGGTTTATTCTCCCACATAACATCGTCGTTCTGGATTTCACCTAACTGCATCCCACCATGAAAGGCTACATCCAACTCGTCAGCAATCGCCGGCAACGTCTCCAAGAGCAAGTCGCCGGCAAGCAAGGAACTGATTTCGCCGTCGCCCTTTTTGCCCGGTGCGGTGATGTATAAATGTCTACGGGTTCGGGTAGTTGCCACATAAAGCGTGTTGAGGGCATCCATATAGTTAAAGAGCATCTCTTCGAAATACGCTTGGTAAAGGCGAGACTTACCGAGGTCGCTTTTATATTTCACCGGTGTTTTACGCAAAAGGGCATAAGGGGTGTCTTCGGTGCTCACCCAAAAATTGCCGTTGGTACGCCCATCAATGGGCCAGCTGCAAAACGGGATCATTACTACATCAAATGCCAGTCCCTTGGACTTATGGATGGTCAACACCTCTATCGCTTCAGCGTCACCCGCAGCAGGCAACGCTCGGTCGATCCCTTCTTCCTCCCAATACGTCAGGAATGCGGGTATTCCACGTTCCCCATTGGCAGTGAAAGCAGCAACAAGGTCACGGAAAGCAAGCAGATACGGAAGACTTTCTTCATTCGGCTGGAGCCCATAAGCGACAATAAGTGATTCGATCAGCTCTGCCAAGGGCAGTTGGGACCATGTTTCCCAATTGCTGCAAAGCGGTTCCGGCAACAACCCGGTCAGCCTGGCCGGTTTGCATGTACTGATCCGTACCCAATCATCGGGTAAGACGCTTTCCTCTCTGCCCAGCAATTGGCTATACAGGTGGATGCAGTTGGCCACATACAATGCCGTATCAGGAAACTTGCCCATCAGGGCGCGCAGCGTATCCACCAACAGCCGGACCGCCGGATGGCTGGCTAATGCCAGCGCATCGCCTGATATGACGTCAAATGCAACACCGGATTCCCGCTGTTTATCGAGTAGGTACTGGATGACTTCACGGGCTTCATTGTTGGTGCGGACAAGGATACCGATCTGGCCAGGACGGTAGGTGTCTGAAGACAACCATCCGATGAGCGTATCTGCCAAACGGCCGAGTGCTTCTTCCTTCACGGCACTGGCGCGGTGATTGTTGCTGCCCACGTCGATGAAATCCACCTGTACCTTACCGCCTTTTTTTTGCATAGAAGAAGGCAATTGTTGTCGGCTGTCGCTGTATGCCCGGATGATGGTATCGTGGTTGCCGGTGGATTTCCACCAGCGTTCATATTCTTCATCACCCAGCTCGGTCTGAATACGCTCGTTCAGGCGGTGCTGCAACCATTGCGCGGCATGCTCAAAAACCAGGTTATTGAACGCCACAATGTTTTCGTAGCTACGGTAGTTGGTTTCCAGTGTTTCGTTCTGGATGAGCGACGAGGTGTCGATCGTATTAAACGCCGTACCGATCTGCTGCGCTGCCTGGTCCAGCAGGATACGCCAATCGCCGTTCCGCCAACGATAGATGCTTTGTTTGACGTCGCCAACGATGAGGTGCTCACTCCGTTTACCGGCAGCGTTTCCCATCGCATTGATGAGCAAGGGGCGCAGGTTACTCCATTGTTTCCGCGAAGTATCCTGAAACTCGTCAAAGAGGAAATGCCGGAAGCGATTACCCGTTTTCTCCCAAATGAACGTTGGGTCGCCCGATTCGTTGGTGCCGATGTTGTTGAGCAAGATCTGGGCATCACTGATAAGCTGTGCCCCATTGTCCCTACGCCATTCGGCCAGCAGTGCGCTCATTTCTTTGAGCAGCCGCAGGTAGTAAAGGTTTTCGTCGATGGATTTAGCCAGGTAATAATCCGGACTTTGTGCGGTATACAGTTCATACAGTCGTTCCAAAAAGGGGTTCAAATCACGATATAGCACGGCCATCTGGCCCACCAGCCCCCCTTTTTGCCATTCATCTGGCGCATGGATGTATTTTTCCAGCTTTTTGACAACATCGTACGGATTCTGGGCAGACAGGCTACCCAATTTGCCCAACTGGTTACGCGACTTCCCCACCAAATCCATCACGTCTACTCCGGAAGCGACAAACCGCTCCGCTGCCGTTTTAAGTAACTGCTCAAAAGCATCTTCAAACTGTTTGATGGTTTCCTTACAGTAGCTGTCAAGGCTGGCGAACAGTTCCTGTTCGGGAATATCGGACACGGCCTTATCGAAATCCTGGAAATCTTCCTTGAAAATTTCCGAGGCGAGGTCGCTCAGTGCCCACCGATAATTCCAGTTTTCATCCCGGTCGATGCGCGTTTGGGCATAGTCCATGATCCATTGCAGTAGGTCGGGCCGCTCGTCAAGCAGGCGATTGAGGCGAAGCACAAGATCCGCTTTTACCTTACGGATGTTCATCTCCAGTTTATATCCTGCTTCGATGCCCAGCTCGAATGTGAAGCCCCGTATTACTTTCTGCGTATAGCCATCAATGGTGCTGACCGCAAAGCGGCTGTAATCATGAAGGATTTTGCGGTACACCTCGGCTGAACGTTGCCGCAACGTAACGGCATCCCAGTGCGAATAGCTTTCCAGGAGGATTTCGCGATAACCTGCAGCATCGTCTTTCTCGGAACCGTCGCCTGTAGCCAGGGCTTCCAACACCTTCAGGATACGGCTTTTCATCTCTGCTGTCGCCTTGTTGGTAAAGGTAATGGCAAGAATCTCGCGGTACTTTGTTTCACCCGAGAACAGGAGAGTGAGGTAATGCGCGGTAAGGCTGAAGGTCTTGCCAGATCCTGCCGATGCCTTGAGTATCTTCAATGGTGGTATGATGGGCATTATCGCGTGTTTCGAGGGTGAAGATAACAAATCCTAACGGAATAGTAGATGCAAATCCATCCATGCCATGCCATGCGTTGAGAATCGACCCGCTAAATTTCATGGCCTTTTTCTGAAAAGGAAGCATAAGATAACGGAAGAACGAGTGAGCTACGACTCATATTTGATATCTTATGTTACTATATTGGTTATCTATTTGTCGTTTATAAGACGATCAACAGACGATTAATAGACGACCAAAAGACGATAAAATAGCGTAGTATATCCGTTTTAATTCCCTATTCTTTCAGTTTCTTTTCATAAAAAGGTAGGAATACCTTGGGGACAAGAACCTCTAACATGGGTACACGTTAGCGCAAAGGGATCGAATAAAAAGAGAAAATAGGGGCTAAATCAAGCGAACATCGACTGTTGCTTATAAGGACTTTCGTGTTCCAGCAACCACTTCTTGCGCCATAATCCACCCGCATAACCAGTGAGGGATCCGTCGCGACCAATGACACGATGACAAGGCACCACAATCCAAAAGGGGTTTTGTCCGTTTGCTGCTGCCACAGCTCGGATGGCTTTCACATCGCCGAGCCTGCGGGAAAGCTCCAGGTAAGAAATGGTTTTCCCATAGGGTATGTTAACCAACTCCCGCCAAACACTTTTCTGGAAGTCCGTGCCCTGCGGATTCAGCTTCAGTTGAAATGTAGTGCGGGTGCCCGCAAAGTATTCCTGTAATTGGTCTACGGCAGGCTTCAGACTGTTCGGAACATGCGATGACGGTGCCGTGGCATCACCATTTAGCACCAAAATAGCTGTTACCCCTCCTTCATTGCCTTTAATGACCGTGATGCCGAGTGGCGTCTGGATAAATGCTTCTTGTATTTCCATAGTTAAAACGCAGCATTCGACATGCGACGGGCGGTCTATTGGTAGATCAGCAAAAGGCTATTGCATATCGAACAAGTGCTTTTCGGCATGATATGACGATCGAACCAACGGACCGCTTTCTACATATTTGAATCCCATCCGCAGCCCGATCTCTTGGTAGTAGTTAAACTGATCCGGCGTAATCCATTCAACAACGGGATGGTGTGCCTTTGTAGGTTGAAGGTATTGCCCCAATGTTAGGATATGCACCCCTGCTTCATAGAGGTCCGTCATCGCCTCAACGACGTCGGCTTCCGTTTCGCCGAAGCCCAACATGATACCCGATTTGGTACGCAGCCCTGCGGCTGAGATCCGGCGCAGGCATTCAAGGCTGCGGTCGTATTTTGCCTGTATGCGCACTTCGCGGGTAAGACGGCGTACAGTTTCAAGATTATGTGATACTACTTCGGGGCGCACGGCAAGGATGCGCTCCAGATTTTCCCATTGGCCTTTAAAGTCAGGAATCAAGGTTTCCAACGTCGTACCAGGACTTTCACGACGGATCGCATTTACCGTCTCCGCCCAGATGATGGATCCTCCGTCTTTTAGGTCATCTCGGTCGACCGAGGTAATCACACAGTGTTTTACTTCCATGAGCTTGACCGATTGCGCCACCCGGTTAGGTTCATCCAAATCGACCGCCAGCGGCCGTCCGGTAGCCACCGCACAGAACGAACACGAGCGTGTACAGATATTGCCCAATATCATGAACGTAGCTGTACCAGCACCCCAACACTCTCCCATATTCGGGCAGTTACCGCTCTCGCAGATGGTATGCAACTTATGCTCGTCCACCAACCCACGGACGTGCCGGTATTCTTTTCCCACGGGAAGCTTCACACGCAGCCAATCGGGCTTGCGCTGTAGCTGGTGGGCGGGAATGACAGGAAGTTCGATCATAGCCACAAAGTTAGGCATTAATATTTAGATTCCAGGCACCCCTAGCTAGGAGCACCGGATAATCTGACACTATGCAAACAGGCAGCAAGTCGTTTCACTTTTTCCGCGGCGACAGTAACTGCCTCACTTATACTTGGAGCTCCTGTGCCAATAAGCCTTTCTGTGTTGTTGCATCCAATGCTGCATACTCACTGGGTGACTTGCCGAAATGATTTTTGAATGACTTGCCGAAATATTTCGGATCGTTGAATCCTACGTGATAAGCCACCTGGCTGATGGGCATGTCGCCTTGTGCCAACAACTGGGCAGCTTTGCGGAGTCGCATGACATTAATCAGTTCAATGACGCTCAAGTCCGTAAGCTGCTTAAGTTTGCGGTATAAAACTGGACGGCTCATGCCTAACTCGCTGGACAACATACTGACATTGAATTGGGTTTCTCCGAGATTGTCTTCGATCATTCGGATTACTTTATGAAGAAATTGCTGATCGGCTGATGGGCCTTCAACCGCCTGTTGCGGAGCAAGCACGTAATCCCGTATAAATTTTTTGCGGAAGCGCTCACGAGCAGCTAGGATATTGCGGATTTTGAGTGTGAGCACATCCGGATGGAAGGGTTTAGTGAGGTAGTCATCGCTGCCGGACTGGAGCCCCGTGATGACATTTTCCATGGAAGAACGCGCCGTAAGCAGTAGTACCGGTATATGGTCAGTAGCCATGTTCTGCTTAATATTTTTCAGCAGCGTAATGCCGTCTGCCTCTGGCATCATAATATCGGTAATAACAAGATCGGGCAACCGAGAGGTGACCAGTTGCCAACCTTCCAAGCCATCAGCAGCTTCCAGTACCGAATAGTCGTCATTGAGGGTTTGGGCTATAATTTGTCGGATGTCGGCATTGTCTTCTACGATAAGGACAACGGAGCGGTCCGTATTGCGGGGCTCCGCAGTAATGATGTTGGAAGCACGTAACGAGTCCGAATCCGGTTCAGGGGGTCGCAGAATCCGCGCACTATCGGCAGCTTCCGATGGACACGCGAGGTCCTTAGCGTCAACATGCAGGTTACCCAACGGCAACGTAACTGTAAAACAAGTGTAGGTCGGCTTATCGGTGCCATGATAACTCTCAACGGTGATTTCACCACCATGCATCTCCGTCAGGTTTTTAGCCAATGCCAACCCGATTCCAGAACCCAGTTGCCCCCGATTTTTCTCGTTGACCGTGTGAAGCTGGTAATAAAATTCGAAAATGGATTCCAGCTTGTCGCCGGGAATTCCGTTCCCATTATCCCATACACGAATGATAGCAGATCCGAGAGGATATACCGGTGACGGCTTAACTTTTTCAACCATGAGTTGCACATTGCCCCCGACGGGTGCAAACTTGAAGGCGTTGGAGAGCAGGTTGTAAACTACTTTCTCCAGTTGATCAGCGTCAAACCATGCCTCTACAGGTGCTACCGGCTTACTGTATTCAAACCGGATTTGTTGTTCTTCGGCATAATGCCTGAATTCAAGGGCGATCCGATCGATGAACGCCACTAAATTGTGAGAAGCTATGGCGAGCTGAAAATTTCCGCTTTCCTGTTTCCGGAAATCAAGTAATTGGTTCACCAGGTTGAGTAATCGCAAGGAGTTGTTTTTTACAGTCGTCATCATTGTCCGTGCGTTTTCTTCCAGCTTAGCATGTGCGAGCAGATGCTGCACCGGAGCAAGGATTAAGGTAAGCGGCGTGCGGAATTCATGGGAGATACTGGTGAAAAAGTTCAGCTTGATTTCATTGATTTCACGTTGTCGCTCGTTTTCCAGGTGCTCCAACTGCAACTCGTGTTCCAAACGGCTCCGGATTTTGGTAAATCGGATGATCATGTAAATGCCGACCACAATCAAGGCAGTGTAACTCAGGTAGGCCCACCATGTTTTCCAAGGTGGCGGCAGTATCCGGATGGTCAACGCGGCCGGGGTTTCATTCCAGATGCCATCATTGCTGGCCCCTTTAGCCAAGAGTGTATAGGTCCCTGCATGCAGGTTGGTATAGGTGGCTGACGGATTGGCCACATAATTCCATTGGTTTTCCAGTCCGTCTAACCGGTATGCATACCGGTTTTTTTCAGGCAATACATAATTGATGGCTGAGAACTCCACGGTAAAGATATTTTGAGCATAGCTCAATACGAGGGTATCGGTCATGGAGATCGGCTTTTTCAATACTCCGTCATCGCTGGGAACCACCGGTTCGTTGAATAGTCGGAAATCGGTGAATACTACTGGAGGTATATAGGAGCTTGAGCTGAAATCTTTTGGATCAAAGCACGTAAGGCCATGCGTGCCCCCAAAGATCAATTGCCCATCGTCAGTTTTGCAGTAAGCGCCGATGGAAAATTCATTGCCGCCAATGCCATCTTTCGTATTATAGGACTTAATAACACCCGTTTCGGGGTCGACCGAACAAATGCCATTATTTGTGCTCAGCCACAATTTCCCGGCATCTTCCAATATGCCAAAGATGTTGTTGCCGGGTAATCCATCCTGCTCAGTAATCTGGCTGAATGAATCGGTCTCGTAATGGTATTGGTTCAGTCCGTTTTTGTAGGTACCAAACCATATCCGTTGCTGGCTGTCTTCAAAGATACTAATGATGATGTTGCCGCCGATACTTTGGGGATCATTCAGCGAAAACCGGAATACCTCGAACCGGTCGGACCCAGCACGTTTCAGGTTGAGTCCGTCTTCTGTACCCACCCAAAGGTTGTTGCGGCTATCGATAAAAACAATACGCACCAAATCGGAACTAAGGTGATAGCGGCCCGTTTTGCCCGCCCGGTAGCTTTCGAATTGCATGTCGGGCCCGGGGAGTTTGAGGTTGAGCCCACCTCCATACGTACCAAACCACATGTTTCCCCCTGCATCTTCCCGGATTGCGTATACATTGTTGTTTGACAGCGAATGGGAAATCGAGGGGTCGTGTTTAATATGCTGAAAGGTGTTTGAGCCTTTTTTCAATACATTCAATCCACCGGAATACGTTCCCACCCACAAGGTTCCGTGATGATCAAGGTGGAGTGACTTGACATGATTGTGGCTCAATGAGCCTGGATTTTTTGGGTCGTGCTTAAAGTGTCGGAATACCTGGCCTGTACGATCCATGTAATTTAAGCCGCCGCCTTCCGTACCAATCCACAGCTGTTGGTCGGCATCCTCAAGAATACCACTTACCACATTGTAACTCAAACTGGAAGTGTATGGACTATGCGCATAATTCTGAAAAACGGGAATGTGCCTATCATATACACATACGCCGCCATAATAGGTGCCTACCCATAACGATCCGCGTGTATCCTGAAAAAGCGGCCTGATTGAATTATTACTGAGCGAAAACGGATCGTAATCGTTGTTGGAGTAAGTTAAAAAGCCCGTATCCTCGGCATAATAATTAAGCCCATTGATGGTTCCTATCCAATACCCCCCGAAGCGGTCTTTGAGGATCGATCGCACGTCGTTGCTTGCCAACGAATAGTCCGGTGCCTGGGGTTGGTGCATAAGATAGTGAAAGACTCCTGTCCGCGAATTGTATACATTGATTCCTCCGTTCTTTGTGCCAAACCAAAATATACCGCTATCTAAACCTTGGACCACCCGCACGTCTTCGCTATTGAGCTCGCCGGGCCGTTTACGAAAATGCTTGATCAACTGTAGTGAACGACCAGCCTGATATGGCTCGAAAACCAATACTCCGTTTACCGTGCTCAACCAGATATTTCCGCGCTCATCGTCATACAGTGACTGTACATTGTTGCATCCCAAGGGCACTCCCTGCGCACTATACATTGCCGCATCGAATACCAGGATAAGTTGCATGGAATTTTTCCCTTCTTCAAGGCAATACAACCCTTGCGATGTTGCAAACCAAACCCGGCCGCTTCGATCTTCTACGATGGCCGACACAATCGGTTCGGAAAACGTGTTACCTGACTGATTATTAACCAACGGGAACCGCTTGAAACTATCGGAATACCGATCGTATAAACAGATGCCTGAGCTGGTACCCACCCACAGCCTGTTTTTACGATCTTCCAACAAGGACATGATGTAGTTGTCGGCAAGCGATGTGGTGTCCGATGGGGTATTCCGATAGGTAACAAATTTGCGTGCATCGTACCGATTCAATCCGTCACGCGTACCGACCCACATGAAACCGAGGTAGTCTTGGCAAAGCGAAAAAATACTGCTCTGAGACAGACCTTCACGCAAACCGATGCGTGTAAATCTAACCGATTTGTCACTGACCTGGCTTATCGCCGCATCACCAAGCGACAAAAGTATTACGGAAATAAAAATTCGTGCAATGCAGCACATCATAATCGTCCAAAGGCATTAACTTCAGTGCAATATCGAAAATTAATGGGTTATTCCCAACTGGGATACTACTCAATGGTTAATGTGCGCCGAAAGGCCGTAGAAAAGATATCGACGCGATAGTCGGGTGTAATGTTGTCCTCGAAATTGATCTCTACCACCCGGGTGCCGGGCGCCGGATTGTTGAGCAGTTTGACATACACCGTATCTTTGGCTTTTATTGCCTGCGGAAATACGATGGAATATTTACCGTTTCCATCCGGCTGAATGGCGTTTCCATCACGATCTACAATCTGGAAATCTTCGTCAATGACGGCGGCGTCAACGCCATCGGGTGTAACGACTGAATAGTGGGCAACTGCATCGTAATTCCTAGTAAATTCGGAATAAAACTGCACCGGGAATTTGAGCAACTCACTTTGGCTTCTGTTTACAGTAACGCCGCTGTTGTTGTTGGGTACATATACGATGTAATAGTGATGTTCGTATTCCGATAGCCCTGCGGGATAGTCTTTGTCTTCGCAGGCAGTAAACAATACGCCGGATAACAGGAGCGCCGCAATTAATACATTTTGTGTTTTCATTAGAAAATAGTTTGTTCTTAATAGTCTAATGGAACCTGCATGTTCATCGCCTTGTTGTATCAGGCGTTGACAGGGCAGGTTTCATTGTTCAATGGTTTATACTTATTGCCAATTGGGATTTTGGACCACGCTGCCACCACTTAGGGTGACCTCATTGAATGGAACCGGATACAGGTAATCGCGGTCAGAATCAAACGACCGTACGTTAGTATCTTCCACGACCAATACCCCTTCACTGTTGATATTCAAGGTAGAGGGATCTGCGCCCACCCAGTCCTCTGCATCAAATTTAGCTCCGAGCAGCTGCTCTGGAAGCAGGGTCTCTGCAGTTTTCCAGCGGATCAGGTCGTCGTAGCGAAATCCTTCCAGGGCCAGTTCAACCGTCCGTTCCCTTCGTATTTCTTCGCGCATATCAAGGTTATTGACCTGAGCGAACGCATTGGAAAGGCGTGCAGAAAAGCCTGCCCGTTGTCGCAACGCATTGATGGTGAGATCCAGATCCGCATCGCTGAGGGAGCCATTCAATTCATAGGTTGCTTCGGCATACGTGAGCAGCACTTCCCCATAGCGGATGAGAATTTTATCTACAGTTCCGGCACCGTTCGTCTGCCAGTCTTCAATGTTGAACCCTTTTTTTGCAGCAAAAGCCGAACGTGATCCCAAGGTAGTCGTCGGAATCCAGGGGCCTTTATAGGCCTGTTCTCCGGCTTGGAAGAGCGTCATTGCCAACCGCGGATCACGATTTTGAAAGATCGCGTTGTAACCATCCTCTTCGTTTTCCTCAATAAAATGTATGGAACGGGTTGAAGAAGGCTTGTTTAGTTCATTGAAAGCGGGCAGCCCATCCGAATAAAGATATTGCCGCACCAGGTTCCGTGTGGGTGCGTTGCGTCCGTTTTCCATGTCGCGGGAGTAGTTGTGTCCCACAATCAAGTTGGAAGGGCTTACTCCATAGATCTTTACGAAGATGTTTTCGGTATTGTCCGGCCCTTCGGCCTCATGCTGAAACAGTCCATCATAGGTAGGGTACAATTGGTGTCCCTGATCCATCACTGCCTGGGCCGCCTGCACCGCCAAGGTGAGATGCGACTGCCAGTCGCCGTCATTGTGGAATTTAGCATAGGTACCTACGTAAAGGGCTATCCGGGCTTTTAGTGCGAGCGCGCTACTTTTCGTTACCCGGCCATATTGTGCGGTTGGCAGCTGCTGATGGGTGGGCAACCACGCCGCCGCAAAATCCAGGTCGTCATAAATCGCCTGGATGACCTCTGCTTTCGGTGTGCGGGGCATGGTAAGCTCAGGGGCATCGGTATCGAGGGTTTTCAGGATCAGCGGGACATCGCCGTATTTCTGTATCAAGCTGAAATACGCATACGCCCGGAAGAAACGTGCCTCGCCGAAATATCGGTTCTTGATTTCGTCAGAAACCTGGGCCTTCCCCCCTTTTTCCAAAATATTATTTGCTGTGAAGATATCCCGATACGGGTTATTCCAGTCGCCGCTGGTATTGGGAATGGTTCGGGTACCATTACTTACGGAATTGGCGGTTTGGTTAACGTTGTCGTCACCACGGGAGTCTAATTGGAAGCCCGCCAGCAGTTGGTAGTGTCTATTGGTCGCATTCATCAGATCGGTCTCTGTATTCCAGAAATCCACATCGCTGAATTCACTTTCCGGAAAACGGTCCAGGCTGCAACTGCTGGCAATTCCTGCCAAGCAGATAATGGCTATCCGGATAAAGCTCTTGGTTTTATTGGGTTGTCTCATCATTGTTCGATTAAAAGGTAACATTCAGTCCAAAGGAATAAGAACGGAAAAACGGATAGGTGGTTGCACCAACATTGTTGCCCACTTCCGGATCAAATACGCTCATCACGTCGGTCGATTCCCACAGGTCCTGACCCGAAAAATATACGCGCAAGCGTTGGATTTTATCCGTCCGGATAGGGACGGTATAGCCGAGCTGCAGGTTTTTCAACCGGACATAACTACCGTTCTGTGCCCATCGGTCGGAGGACCTATAATTGTGTGCACTGGTCTGATACATACGTGGGAAGTATGCGTCCGGATTTTCCGGTGTCCATCGGTCCATATGAATTGTCCAAGGCATATCAGCGGTACCCAGCATGGGAGAGAGCGTTCCTTCGTTGATGAGGAACTTCCGCTTGGCCGCCCCTTGAAAAAAGATGGAGAAGTCAACGTTCTTCCAATCGAAACCCAAATCCAATCCATACGTATACCGGGCGTTGGTGGTGCCCAAATAGACTAAGTCTCCCGAATTTTCGGGCGTTCCCTCACCCGCATTGATACTGCCATTCCCATCCAGATCTAGGTATTTAACATCGCCTGCTCCGGCATTGCCCGGAAAAAACGGTGTGACCACTTGTTCCTTATAGGCATTGTATTCTTCCTGTGATTGAAAGAATCCATCTGTGCGGTATCCCCAAACACTGTTGAGTGGATAACCTTCGAGCAGCTCCACCACACCACCATTGCCGATCGAATTGCGTCCATCGTACCGTACGAGCTCATTTTGATTGTCGGAAATATTGAACCCTACCCGGTAATTGAATGCGTTAATCCGATCACGCCACCGGATATCAAATTCCCAACCCCAGCTTTTCAGTTCACCGATATTCATGGAGGGGACATTGATCCCTATGATGTTGGGTAGGTTCAGCTGTGCGAGCATATCTTTATTACGTTTCACGTAGTAATCGGCCGTAAGGGATAGCCGGTCATGGAGGAACCCGGCATCGATACCGATGTTCGACTGCTGTACCGTTTCCCACGTTTTCTGTGGGGAGGCCAGTTGGTTTTGGTAAAAATACTGCGTTCTAATATCGTTAAAGACAAGGTTGTTGGTCTGGGTAAGTCCGCTGGTTAAGAGTGCGATGTAATCATACAATCCAAGTACGGCACCGTTCCCTAATTGCCCCCAAGACCCTCTTAGCTTAAGTGCTGAGAGGATCGACTGATCCTGCATAAAGTTTTCCTGGTCAATACGCCATGCCGCAGAAAAGGAGGGAAACAACTGCCACCGATTTTCCGGCGCAAGCCGCGAGCTACCGTCGTAGCGGAAAGACGCCTCAAAGAGGTATTTTTCGCGAAAGTTATAATTCAGCCGACCGAAGAAAGACCCCATCGCCCAACTTTCAATCTTGTCGCCGTTAGTTTTGGTCAATGGGTCGGCAAAATTGAAGCTGAAGAAATCGTTGGTGATCATGCTTTGGGCACCCGCCGAAAACTCATCTTTCCGATATTCTTCGAACGACGCGCCACCGAGCAGCGTAAAATTATGCGCATCGGCCAGGGATAGGTTATAGGTAAACACGCCTTGCAGGTTGTTATGATAACCCCGATTCTTGGCCATGCTTTTGGTATTGGGGTCGTTTATGCGAAATCGGACCGTGTTGGTGGTCCGTCCGTACCACAGCAGCGTACGACTGTCATTTTCCATGGAATAATAGTCTTGGTTGCGCCATCCCGACAAATCAAAAGTCAACCCCTTGACCAAGTTTTGCACCTTGAGGTTGAGCCTTCCGGTAAACGATTCATACATACGTTGCTCCAAGCCTCCATTCTTTTCAATATCCACGGCATTGATTTGCAAGTCGCCGTTATAAGGTTGACCCGTGATATCTTCGGCGGGCACATATAAACTTTGGCGGGCACGGCTACGGTAGAGGCGGTTGATGATTTGCTCTGTCCCATAAGCGTTTTCGTTCACGATGGAACCGATGTATCCTGCCACCACTTCCACACTGAGGTACTTGTTGAGCTCCGCATTGATATTGGCCCGCAGGTTATACCTCGAATTATCATCCGGCCCATAGCGCAGCACGCCATCTCTTTTATAGTAACCGCCCGAAACCAGGTAATTCATCTGGCTGGATCCACCATTTATCGAAAGCGTATGATTCTGCATACCATTGTATTTGTCCATCCCCTCTTTGAGCCAATTGTTGTTGCCGAAGTACTCCCAACGATCCTGCGTAGGGTTAGGACGTACGGAGAAGTTGGGGTTGCTTACCCACTCCATTTGCTCTTCGCTGAATTCCGGATTTCCCGTCGCATTGCGGCGCGATTCGTCTATCAATATCTGTTCTTCCCACGAATTTAACCGTTGAGGCTGGCGGGCCGTGGCATTGATGCCATAATAGCTATTGAAGTTGATGCGGGTTTTTCCTGCGGTACCTTTCTTGGTAGTCACCAAGACTACCCCGCCTGCTGCACGAGCTCCATAAATGGCCGACGCGGAGGCGTCTTTTAATACCGAGATAGATTCGATGTCATCGGGGTTCAGCAGGTTCATATCCATTTGGATGCCATCTACGAGCACCAACGCACTGGTGGTGTTGGATGAAGAGAATCCCCGTATACGTATACCGTATCCTTCTGCTCCAGGTTTTCCGCTGCCGCGGAAGACTGTCACCCCCGGCAAAACGCCCTGCAGGGCACCGGTTACATTGGCCACGGGCCGATTCACCAATGCATCTCCGCTCACCTGTGCAACGGCCCCGCTTAGGTTTACTTTTTTCTGGGTGCCGAATCCGACCACAACCACCTCATCCAGGGCTGACACGTCGCTTTCGAGTGTTACATTGACGATGGTGCGGCCGTCGACAGCGATTTCCTGTGGTACAGCACCCAATTGCGTAAACACCAACGTACCGGTACTTGGTGTCGAAATCCGGTAGTTTCCATCGTCATCCGATGCCGTAGCGATAGTGGTTCCCTTCACCGCTACACTGACCCCAATGGCGGGCGCACCGTCCTGGAAAACGATTTTTCCGGTCACTGTAAGTTGAGACTGGGAATAGGCCATTTCCATCCAACATATTAACAGTGCAATCACGAAACCGTAGTTTCGCTTTTTTGTAAAACGTTTGCTCATCTGTATAGGTTTATATACGTTTATAAAATAGTTACAGCGAGCAAAAGTATTCGGGAATATCCCTTTGTACGGGGTAATTATTGTTTGAAAGAGGGGTAAAAAATGTTCACAGCCATAATAGTGGGTATCGGATAGGCAGATTTCGGATTACTTCTTCTTCGGTAGGCTGATGTTCAAGGGATATCCACGTGCGCAAAAGCTCCTGATCGCCATACGCGAGCGCGCCCATGAAAAGAAACGGTTGGGCTACGGGCCAGTTATCCCAATACATCACGTCTTCAGCATAGGGCCACTTGCTTTTATCCTGCACGAAAGGCAGCATATACTGTAGACCTTTACCGACTGAGCGACCATTGGCCATTGCATCATACCAAAGATCCGCTCCCGGCTTCGAAAGCAGGGAACAAATCGTAGCCATGGCATCGAGATTGAAAAGTGAATATCCATAAGGCTTCGTCCGTTCGATTTCCAACGGAAAGCTTCCATCTCCGGCCATCTGCTGGGGAAGCAAAACCGTTTTATACCGATCTGCACACTGACGCATCAGATTGGTATTTCCGGTATAACCAGCGAAGGCTGCCACCTGCATAACCCAGCATGTTCCGTGGTTATTTTTTGCGTTCATTTCCTCAATGCCATAGGGGTGTGTCGTTAACCACGTCAGGTAATCAGCAAACCATTTTTTAGTCCCTTGACTCATCGCCTCGTCGAGTAACCCCGCCTCATCCAAAAGACCCAATGCCTTGGCTACCTCGATCAGGTGAATGGTATCAATGATCCCAATACCTCGCCCTGTAACGCGGCCTTTGATAGCCTGCGCATATAGGAGTGAAGGGTTCATGCGGGTATCGGGATCGATGAACCAAGCAGACACATGCCGGAGCGCGTGTCGTACGTATTTTTCATCGCCGGTAAGCTTCCATGCAGACACCAATGCCCCGACAACGCGGCTGAAACGGATCATCGCCAAGCGATGATCTACAAAATTATCCGGATTGGAAAGCCCATCCCTCCGGATGTAAGGGCCATCGGGATGCTCCGGATCGGGCCACCAATAGTCGCCCTCTGAATAAAAATCGTGTTTGCTTCCGGCACTTCGGGCGGCAATGCTTGCCGTAACGGTAACCGGTTGTTGGGTAAGTGCCCAAGCTGCTGCTTCCATTGTCTGGTCGTGCAGTGTAGCCGTGATCATCTCCGCTGCACGCTGTTTTGCATCGGTTAAGTCCAATGGCAGAATTGCTGTTTCCAAGCTATCTGCTGCAGCTACGGCAACCATCCGATCGCCGGTACGTTTTATGCGGATAACCGCGCGGCCGTTGTATGCCTGCACTTTACGTGAGCCGTCTGATGTGCCAAGATCGGCCAGTAACCTGCCGTCGCCTGCCACTGAAAAATAGATGTAATTTGCGGCATCAAGGCATAACACCCCTTGTTTATCACGCAGTGTTGCCTGAACGGTAACCGTATCGACCTTTGCTTCGAGCATCTCAAGCCGTATGGATGCAGGAGCCGACCACTTGGCGGTCTGATAAACCTGCGTGATGTGATCTCTTACGGTAACACTGTCTTTGTGTGCGATTACTTCCAGCTTGTTTTCTCCTTCACGTAACAGGACCATCCAACGAAGACCCGCAGCGGGAAAATCCTGGCTGTCACGTTTACGAATACCCTGACTTACTCCATTGACAAAGAGTTCGGCTTTGTCGCAATTGGAATAAACTTTTACCATCTTTTCCTCACCTTCATCGCCCCATCTGACCGGCCAGCTGTGTCCATAAATATGGGCCATGGGTTTTTCCGACCAATAGGACTGGAAGATATAATACGATTCCTTTTTGTTGAAATTGCGCTCCACTACTCCTTTTTGATTAACATAGGGTACCGGGTTTTCCGGACGGATGGGGGTGGAAAAATCCTTGAACGGCCAGTAGGCGGTACCCGTGAGCCAGGGCATCGTTTCCTGTTCCTTGAGGTGCCAGTCGATGAGGTTGCAGATGTAACTCTCGCTCCAATCGCCATCCTTGGATACACGCGCAGGGCCACCGAACAGCGATGCATCGCCTGCACGCTCGTCAGCCGTGGTGCTATGCATCACTTCCGACAATCCCCTGTCGGGACTTTCCGAATGCCGCCGGGCATGGCTATCGCCCCCCCATTCCACGTGGAGGAAGTGATCGACCTTATTGAATTCAGCCTCCGTGGCCGTTTTATAATCTGTATAGATTCCCCGGTACCAACCTGCCCAGATGGAGGGCGAATAGACGTCGACAATATCCTTACAAAAGTCACATCGCCGGATGGCAGTTTTGCGGAGCGGATCCAACCAATGTGCCAAGTCGTTCAACTCTTTCATGAAGGTTCGGATTTGCTGCTGATCGAACACTTCAAAGTCTCCTGGCCAATCGTTTTCATTGCCCAATCCCCATATAATCACCGCGGGATGATTATAATGTTGCTCAATCATATTGGTAAGCATCCGGCGGGCCTGTTGTTTATACCGATCACCGCCGAGCCCGCCGCGGCACCAGGGGATCTCCTCCCAAACAAGAATGCCCAGGCTGTCGCAAGCTTCCAATACGATACGAGATTGCTGGTAGTGGCCTAAACGAATAAAATTGACCCCCATTTCCTTCATCATGCGCATTTCCTGCCAAATCATGTCTTCGGTCATGGCTGCCGCCACTCCGGCATGATCCTCATGACGATGGGTGCCTCGGAGCAATAACCGCTGGCCGTTGAGATAAAATGGACCTTTCCGCGCAAACTCGAACTGGCGGAAACCGACCCGCTCGGTATGTACACAGGTATCCGTTTGGGTTGCTAAGACAATCCGAACCGTATAGAGCCGGGGCTGGTCGGGCGACCAAAGCATTGGCTGTTTAACCGTGAAACCAGCGAAATCGACCTGGTTGTCGCGGATATCGATAGGCTGCTGTTGCGTTTCGACAACCCGCCCTTCGGCATCGAACAGTTCTACCGTAGCTTCCGCATCCGATAGCTTATCCGGGTTGTAAAGACGCGCACTCAGTTTGACTTCCCCTACTTGACCCGCTTTATCGGTGGTTGCGGTTGCGAAGAGCTTGTCTATCGATAGCGGCGGTACATACACTAGGTTAAGATAGCGGTATAACCCGCCATAGACATTAAAATCCGATAGATCGGATGGGATCAACTCCAAATCGCGGGAGTTATCACACCGGATCGATAATGGAATCCGGCCTTTGAATTGCTTCGTATATACCTCCGTGGCTTGAAATGCTTGCACTGCATCGGTAATATCCACCGACCATTCATCGTATCCACCCACATGTTCACCTACTTTTTGGGTATAGATATAGACGTCCGTTTTTTGGCCTGCACCTTCGAAATGCAACAATATCCGCCCGTTTTGATAGGGATTGGCAATCTCCAGGGACGTGCGGTACCATCCGGGGCCTTGGTAGTAATTTACATTAGGTGCTACCGCATCTGTAGCATTGAAGCAGTGGGGCAGGGACACAGGCTCCCAACTGGGAGAAGCCTGTGGATCGCCCGCTTTATACGGGCGTACAGACTCCCAAATACCGCCCAGGTCCTGGCGTACAAATTCCCAGCCATCGGTCAACCGGTGCTGTTGCTGGGCTAGCGACGTTGATGCAAGGCAAAGTTGAAGCCCTACGATGAAGAGGCAAATACGTTTCACGATAAGATAAAGCTATTTATTGGTAACCATAATTGAGTCGTAAAAGTAAGGGGGTGATCAGGTAAAGAAGGGTATTAATCGATTTATTAAGGGGTGTAAATTGTTCATTCCGGGCCCTAGAGCCGAAGCATCGCAGCTTCTTTCAACTCTTTTGCCATTTTTTCAATGGCGTATCTCAATGCGGTACGAGGCATGCGGCTTTTGTTCTTCATCACATAATCAAATACCTGATCCTGATGCGACTTGCTTGCTGCCTTTAACAACCAACCGTATCCTTTTTGTACCAGGTCGTCGTTGTCTTCCAACAGGTTGTCGGTTATCTCAAAAATATCGTTGACAAACTTGCCGTTTTTGGCAGGTATGATCAATGATACAGCTGCGGCACGCCTTAGCCAACGATTTTCCGACTGCGTGAAATCCTTCAGCCTTTCCAAATTGACGGGAAACATCTCAATCAACGTACCGACCGTGTGGTTGCAAAGTGTATCGCACGATGCCCAATTGGTTACACATTTCCTTAGCCAACGTTCTATTATCAAAAAATCATCCGGCTTAAACTGTTTCCGAATGCTGTACATTAGGTTGCAGGCTATGATCGATTCTTCAAAATACCCGGATTCCCATAAGATATCGCAGCATGTAATGATCTCCGACTTAGTGAGCTTATTAGTTTCCTTCATCAACTTTCTCCCTACAGCAGCTGCAAGTGGAAGTTTCACACCATAACTTTTTATGGGTTCTTTGAAGAATCGTTGTTGTGATAAAACAACCTCTCCATCGGCGAGTTCTGTTAGTTCATTTCTGATTTTCTCTATGACCTCCATATTTTCAGTTTACTAAGACTGCTGGATATAATCCAAAAGCTGCGACAAGATGACAAAATTCAATCAAATACGTATATAATATTTTTGGCACGGTTATTGACAAAACATAAATATAAAATTGTCTTTTCATAATTTAGGTTTATAATTGGTTAGTTTAAAAGCCCTGATTCTCCCCGTTTCAGGGCTTTTTTCTTTGGCAGGAAACCTTTATCTTTGCATTTTGTTAGTTACCCATAACGCCATGTACACCTTTTTATAGCTCCGTTTTTATCATTCCCGCTTGTGACAAGCGCCTTCGGATTTTTTACTTTTTATTTTTACTTTTATTTTTTTAATACATGGCCAAACAGAAGATTTTTGACACCGCTATACAACCCGAAACCGCTGTATTGGTAGGCATTATCCTGCCGGATTCCAGTGAAGTAAAAGAACGCGAATACTTAGAAGAATTGGCGTTTTTGGTCGATACCGCTGGAGGTACCGTAAAAGAGGTCTTTACCCAGAAACTCAGCCATCCTGACCGAGCCACCTTTGTGGGCACAGGAAAATTGGATGAGATTAAGTCGTATGTAAAAGCGGAAGAAATAGACATTGTCGTATTTGATGACGAATTGTCACCTTCCCAACTTCGCAACATTGAACGGGAGTTAAATGTAAAGATTCTCGATCGCAGCAATCTCATTCTGGATATATTTGCCCGGCGGGCTAAATCCGCACAAGCTAAAACCCAAGTGGAATTGGCACAGCTACAATATCTCTTGCCCCGACTGACACGTATGTGGACCCACCTTGAACGGCAACGCGGCGGCATCGGCATGCGCGGTCCGGGGGAGAGCCAGATTGAAAGCGACCGCCGGATGATTTTAAACAAGATCGCTTTACTGAAAGAACGGTTAAAATCCATTGACCGACAAGCAGAAACACAGCGGAAAAATCGGGGTCAGTTAATCCGTGTAGCGTTAGTAGGATATACCAATGTGGGGAAATCGACGATCATGAACCTGATTTCAAAATCAGACGTTTTTGCCGAAAATAAGCTGTTTGCCACACTGGACACCACGGTACGCAAGGTTGTCATTGACAACCTGCCATTTTTGCTGTCGGACACCGTTGGTTTTATCCGCAAATTGCCCCACCACTTGGTTGAGTGTTTCAAATCCACGTTGGACGAAGTCCGTGAAGCAGATATTTTGCTGCACGTGGTGGATATCTCCCATCCCAGTTTTGAAGACCACATCCGGGCAGTCAATGAAACCCTTAAAGATTTAGGTGCACTGGATAAACCGACCATCACCGTATTCAATAAAATTGATGCCTACCGTCCCTACTCGGAACCGCATGAGGACGATAGGGAAACAGAACCGCAACCCGTATCGTTAGAAGACTTCAAAAGCAGCTGGATGGCAAAGCATAACAGCCCCGCGGTATTCATATCGGCTATCGATAAAACAAATGTAGAAGAATTCAGAAAACTGTTGTATGATAAGGTGGTAAGCATGCATACGGAAAGATATCCATACGATAATTTGTTATATTGATGAACAAGCGGGTAACTTTTCAAGACTGGGGGCGAGTAGACTACCAAGACGCATGGGATCGACAGGAAACATTATTTGCGGAGGTAATCGCACAAAAGTCGGCAAACCGCGTGAATGGCACGACAAGGCCCACCGCCAATTACCTCGTGTTCACGGAACATCCGCATGTATACACATTGGGCAAAAGTGGCAAACCGGAAAATCTGCTCCTGGATGAAACTGGACTGGTAGAAAAACAGGCAGCCTTTTACAAGATTAACCGCGGAGGCGACATCACTTACCACGGGCCTGGACAAATTGTGGGGTATCCTATACTGGACCTTGATAATTTCTTTACAGACATTCATCTATACCTCCGCACATTGGAAGAAGCTGTTATCCGCACGTTGGCTGACTATGGCATTGCAGCGGGTCGTTACCCCGGATATACGGGAGTATGGCTGGATGCAGACAACGACCGAGCCCGCAAAATATGCGCCTTGGGTGTACGGGCGAGTCGATGGGTGACTATGCATGGTTTCGCTTTCAATGTGAATGCTGATCTCGCATATTTCGACCACATCGTGCCATGCGGTATCGATGACAAAGATGTAACGTCTATGCAACGGGAACTAGGTGCGCCACAAGATATGGATGCGGTGAAGAACCTGTTAAAGGGTCATATTGCAAAACTATTTGAGATGGAACTTATCGGATAAATGGCTTTTTCGGGCGACCAATATCAACCGGTACGGGTCTGTTGAGCTCGTCTTCGAAACCTGCAACCTTCACCGCGTGAAGCTTACGTGCCGTTTGCGCCTTCACTCCCATGGTCTTAGCCGCGATCGGCTGCATACGCGGATCGATAAGGCCAAGCGCTTTGGCCAACAACGGATCGTCCAAAGAACCGATCGGCGCCCATGGCAGGTAATCCCACTCGTCGACCTCATACTGCGGATCTAAACCGTTTGGATAGTCTCCGAATCCATTTTTATTAGCCAGTTTCACAATGATCGGCTGAATCCCCCACTCAATCTCAGGAGGCTCGCGTTCGTCAATGATGGTAATGGATCCTTCGTTTTTACCCACGGTCGTTTCACCGATGTGTATAACATTTGCGTCGGATAAAAATGGCCGTAGGTTATTGATAACCAGTTCACTAGCGGAAGCTGAGTAGTTGGTTGCGAGGATATATACCCTAGGTAAATTCAAATTCAATTCGTTGATTGCACTCACGACTTCGTCTGCAGACTCGACTTCCTCTTCATCGTCAGAATCGCCTCCGAACAATTGATAGTAGGTAAGTGTTTCATCATCGTAATTGCTATTGTACTTATATTCGATAAAGGGATCGTTCTCCCTGAAATTAGCCTGAATAAGGCCTGACATAATCGCCGCGATCCATATACCGCCTCCACCATTATACCGCAAATCCAATATGAGGTCACTTACACCTGCAGTCTTAAATTTAAAAAAAGCATCCAACAGTTCATTGGGCTGTTCATTCAGAAATCGATTGTAAAACAGGTATCCCACTTTTTTGCCCCCTGCGGTTGTAATGACGGTGTCTAGGTGAATAGCTTGTTCCTGAAACCGCTCGACCGGCGTAAGTTCTATCTCTTGGTCAACCACAATCTGATCGTTTTCATTGATATGCGCCAGTTGTACACGAAAGGTGGCGGAACCATAATAGGGCTCTAGCACTTCCTGGTAATTCTCAACCGTCAATGCGCGGCCATTGATTTCGGTAATGATATCCCCACGTTCAATCCCCGCTTCATCCGCTGGAGAGCCTTCCAATGCATAGCGGACAGAAATAATTACTTCGCCAGCTTGGTTAATCTGAAGCAATCCGATGCCCAACCCCACCGTCGTGGAAACCCCCGATAGGTCGTCTTCCAAATCTTTGGCTAATTGAATCCACGAAAACCGATCGTCTGGGTGTAGGATTTTGTCAAAAAATTCTTCAGGGCCGAGATCGAAATCTAAATTCCGATCCTGAGGTATCGAAGTATTCCAATAATATACATCGCGCATATTCTCAATTACCCATTGATTGGTTTTTTCATTTTGGGAGGGCTGTACATTTCCACCATTTTCTTTTTTACAGGCCGTAACCAGCAAAAGAACAGCCGCTACCATCCATACAGCATGACTCACTGTTATTCGGTTGAAAAGTATCGTGTGCATTGGAGAAGAATTAAAGATCAATCAAATCTCAATAAAAATCTTGATATAAACAGGTAAACGGGGATGTTTGTTTCACCCTTTATGTCGAAATGTATCCATGGGTTACTTCGATCTGGATATTCCATTCACTGCGCATCAATGTGGGTTTGTCGCCTAAGCGGTAAACAGGAGTCTCGGCATAACGTCCCGCCACAATGATCTCCGTATCTCCGCGGTGCTCATTAAACAAATTATGCACCAATTCTGGATCGTTGTTGTCTCGCGATAGGTGCGACAGAAATAGATGGCTCAGTTTGGGAGACCGGTATTGTCTAAATAACTCCAGGGCTTCCGTGTTGGACAAATGCCCGTAACCACTGCGGATGCGGTTTTTGAGGAAAAAAGGATAGCGGCCCTGCATGAGCATGTCCACATCGTAATTGGCTTCCAGGAAGGCAGCATCGCAACGACTGAAATAATCCACCATTCGTTCGCAGACGCGGCCGATGTCTGTAAACACACCCACCGTATATCCGCCACTATTTATGAGAAAGCTATGGGGATCTGCGGCATCGTGGAATTTCCGGAAAGAAGTAATTTCCAGGTCGGCCACCGTCACGGTTTGCAGATCGGCCAACGGATGCAGCAAGCGATCAGGTATCGCCAACCGGCAACCGGCACGAGTACCATCCGACAGGAATACCGGCAGTTGATACTTATTAGCCAATACGCTTAATCCCCTTATGTGATCGGTGTGTTCATGGGATACGAAGATAGCCTTCACCTGCTGCATAGACAGCCCCTGTCTTGCCATCCGTTTCTCGGTTTCCCGACAGGATATACCTGCATCCACGAGAATTGCCTCTCTGCCATTACCAATATAATAGCAATTGCCGTTGCTGCCTGATGCGACTGAACTGATGAAAAGGGGCATTTCACAAAGTAATGAAAAAATTAACACTCAGGCAAGCTCAACGGAATATTCACGGCTAATCCACCGTCGGCGGTTTCCTTATACTTTGCATTCATATCCTGAGCCGTTTCCCACATGGTTTTGACCACCGCATCCAGACTTACTTTCGCTTTATCCGGATTGGATTGCAGGGCCAATTGCGCCGCCGTGATCGCCTTGATCGCTCCCATGGTGTTGCGTTCGATACACGGGATTTGTACCAATCCGCCAATGGGATCACAAGTAAGGCCTAAATGATGTTCCATGGCGATCTCAGCCGCCATAAGCACCTGCCTTTGCGAACCGCCGAGACGTTCGGTAAGTGCTCCTGCTGCCATGGCAGATGATACACCTATTTCTGCCTGACATCCCCCCATTGCAGCTGATATGGTAGCTCCTTTTTTGAAGATACTCCCGATTTCGGAAGCCGTGGCAATAAACCGGATGACGTGGTCTTCGCACAAACCATCGTGGAAAGCAATGAAATATTGTAACACCGCGGGAATCACCCCTGCTGCACCATTCGTCGGCGCCGTAACTACCCGTCCGAAGGAAGCATTTTCTTCGTTGACTGCCAACGCAAAACAGCTTACCCAGTCCAGCGTATACTGAAAACTATTCCCCCCCGCACGGATAGCCCCTATCCAGCTCTCGAAATCGGCATAAGGTCTGCCCGATATCAACCGTTTATTAAGTTTATGGGCTCGTCGTTCGACCTGCAGTCCACCGGGCAACGAACCTGTTGTATGGCATCCCCGGTAGATACAATCCCGAATGGTCTCAAATAGGTGAAGAATCCCTTCCTTAGTTTCCGCTTCCGATCGCCATGCCTGTTCATTTTCCAATACCAGTTCGGAAATTTTAAGCCCGGTACGCATACACCCCATCAGCAGGTCATGGGCATTCTGTATTGGGAATGGCAGATCGACCTCTTGCTTGCTTCCGCCCTTATCGCCCTCTTGCACCACAAAGCCACCGCCGATGGAATAATAGGTTTCACTTACGGCTGTGCCATCAGTCAGCAACGCCTGAAACGTGACAGCGTTCGGATGGAAGGGAAGACTTTCCCCGTACAGGAATAGCAGGTCGTCTTTATACTGAAAAGGCAGTTCATGCGACCCGCCCAGTGTTAGTCGGCATTGCTGTTTGATCCGTGCAATCTTGGGAGCTACCTCGTCTACCGCAAAGGTAACCGGATCGTCTCCACTTAGCCCCAGTAATACTGCGATATCCGTACCATGCCCCATGCCTGTTTTGGCCAATGAACCGTAAAGCAGGATTTTTATGGCTTCTGTTTGCCTAAGTACATCATTTGCTACCAGTTTCTGTGTAAATAGCTGAGCAGCACGCCAAGGCCCGAGCGTATGCGAGCTGGACGGCCCGATGCCGATCTTAAACATGTCAAAAACTGAAATCTGCTCTTTCATTTCGTATTCTGTATCGGGTACGTTTGCAAAGGTATTGCTTTTATTTCAGCTAATAACATGTTGGATGCACGGCAGGTTTCTTTGACAAAAAGTTTTCAACGGTGGCGGAGTAAATCGATAAATTTCTTCTTAATGCAGTAGGTTTCGTATTGCATATAAGAAGAACTTTATTTAAGTTTGAACTGAATTACAGACAAATACTAATCAATTTAATTATTTCCTCATCATCAAAACTAAAAGTCATGGATAACTATGGAAATTATGACGGTATGAGCGGTGGTTTATTTGCAGGTATCGGCATTATCGGGATCATTTTTTATTTGGCCATCATTGTCTTGTACATCGCTGGTCTGTGGAAAATGTTTGAGAAGGCGGGAAAGCCCGGTTGGGCTGCGATTATTCCCATCTACAACATGATCATCATCGCCGAGATTGTAGGCAAACCCATATGGTGGGGTGTTGTTGCGGCCCTGGTGCCCTGTGTAAACATCATTTTCTCCATTTGGCTGATCAATCTGTTGATGAAAAGCTTCGGCAAAGAGGTGCCACTGTGGACCATACTAGCTCTCTTTTTTGGAATCGTGGTATTCCCGATCCTGGGCTTCGGAGATGCCCGGTACATTGGGCCTACCGCTGCGGAAGCGACGGGTGGCAACTCCTTTAACAACCTGAAGAATGACTTCGACAACATAAAAGATTCGTTTGACGATCAAAACAATCCACAAAATCCAACGGTATAATATTTCAAGTGCCCAATTTGCGTGGGCCGTTTGCAGCCTGGAGACGTCCTCCTGGCTGCAAAATTTTTTATTGCCCTGTCCGTTCAAGTCGCTTACGGGAATAGATTGTCCAGGTTGCGGATTCCAGCGTTCGCTATTGTCCCTATTCAATGGTAATTGGGCAGAAAGCTATCATCTCTATCCGCCCACCATACCCTTGTTGATTGTCTTGTTATATGCCCTCGTGAAATGGAAAGTCGGGTTTGACAAGCGGGATATTGCTATGAAGATATTGGCCGTGGCTTGCGGTTGGTTTGTAATTGGTGTATATATACTAAAACTTTGGAGCGGGCACGTGTAGGATAGATGTACGATTTTGGATTTTAGATTTACGAATTTTGGCGTTAGCTTTGTGGCGGATGATGACATTGGAAATGAGTACTGTTCGTGTTTGCCGGGGTTTCCTACTGATTACTTTCCTATCGCTGTTTTCTTTTTGTGGCTATGGCTTCCCTAATCCGCCTCTGGATATACTGCCCAAGCGTGAACTGCGGGGCGTCTGGATCGCAACCGTAGTCAATATTGACTGGCCTTCTGCCAATAACTTAACCACCGCACAGCAAAAGGCGGAGCTCATACAGCAGTTAGACAATCATCAACGGGCAGGCATTAATGCCATCCTGCTGCAAATACGGCCTTCGGCCGATGCGTTCTATGCCAAAAGCAAGGAACCATGGAGCCGTTTCCTTACGGGGAAGCCCGGACAACAACCATCTCCTTTTTATGATCCATTGGCGTTTGCCATTGAGGAAGCGCATAAGCGCGGCATGGAATTGCATGCATGGATCAACCCCTACCGGGCCACGTTTGACCTGGTAGCTGCCAATACAACAGCCGATCACATTACCCGTCAAAAACCCCAGTGGTTTTTCATTTACGGCGGAAAGAAATTGTTCAACCCTGGCTTACCGGAAGTCAGGGAGTACATTACCGGAATCGTCATGGATATCGTACGCAATTACGACATCGACGGCATCCATTTTGATGATTATTTTTACCCTTATCCGGATCGCGGCAAGCCTATTCCGGATGCGGAAACGTTCCGGAAATATCCAAACGGATTCCATGATGTAGGTGATTGGCGCCGAAACAATGTCAATCTATTGATCCAAAAGGTTTCAGATAGCGTGCATAAAGAAAAAAAATACATCAAGTTTGGGGTAAGCCCTTTTGGTATTTGGGATAATAAAAAAGACCACCCACGTGGCTCGGCGTCTTCGGGCCTAAGTGGCTATCGACAGTTGTATGCAGACGCACTGAAATGGCTGGAAGAAGGATGGGTCGATTACATCAATCCACAGATCTATTTTCCCTTTGGCAATCCTTCCGCTCCCTACGAAGTTTTGGCTGATTGGTGGGCTCAGCACGTTAACGGCAGGCATTTTTACATTGGTCACGCGGCATACCGGGCCAACGAAAACCGCGAAGGCTGGCGGGAACGCAGTCAGATTCCTAACCAGGTGCGGTATGCTCGGCAGCATGCCCATGCACAAGGGAGCGTCTACTACAGCTCCAAGCATATCAGCAATAACGTCGCTGGCCTTAGGGATTCGTTGCAATACAATCTATACCGTTACAAGTCACTTCCTCCCACGATGCCTTGGTTGGATAGTGTTCCACCCGAACCCCCTTTCGGCCTGCTGGCCACGGTAGCAGAAAACCGGACTTCTGTGATATTGCACTGGCTGCCAGCGGCAACGGCAGCAGATGGTGACGAAGCCTACGGCTATGTTGTGTATCGATTCAACGAAGGCGAAGAACTGGATCTCAATAATCCGCAGAATATCCTGTATATTACGTATGATAGCAAGCAGCTGACGTACACGGACAACCTGACCCGCAAAAATGGCTACTACCGATATGTGGTGACTGCCATAGACCGCATAAAAAATGAGAGCGCCCCTTCGAATGTACGTGAAATGTATATCGAGTAACCTCTTGCTTTTGATTCTTTCTTATCTCCCGTCGCCATAACGGAAAAAAGAATTAATGGTAACGGGTAGCCTTCCGGAAGGGGTTAAACGCCGAAGGATAACTTTGGCAGCCGCCCGCTGCATGATGGGATCATTTTGATAACCTACGAGAATGGATTTCGCTTGTTCCACTCCCGGCAATCCGGCGAGCGCATACGGATTGGCAAATACACAGAAAACACTATTCATTCCAGCCAATTCATTCAGGAACAGGCGCACGGTTCCGTTATACGGCAAGGTACTCCTTGGTCGAATACGGTCGTCATGAATCGCTACAATCACCTGGCTATATCGAGTCAGTTCGCTGGCCACTGCGGCCACGTCATCTGCCGTAGCATGGGGAGATAGCACGTAATTCATATGATTATCAAATCGCCACCCGAGCATATTCTGGAATTCGGAAATCTGCGTAACTCCTACACTAATGATTGCGGTTCGTTTGTTATAATTCAATGCGTTAATCAAACTATCGCTGTTGAGCAACGTCATGGAAGCGTCTGCTAACCGCTGATTCAACAATTGAGTCTGGCGCCTGTTGATGTCTTGATACAGGTGGTTAAGGTTTACCGGTCGTAACGTATCCAAGCCCAGCCAATATTTTGCTGCCAGTATCTTCTTAACACGGTCATCGATATCCTGCTGGGTCAGTCGTCCCTGCTTGATCGCCTGCAATACCTTATCAATTGCCCGTGCACTATTTTGCGAAAGTTCCAGCAAATCATTTCCCGCCAAAATCGCGCGAACATCCGCTTCGCCATTTGGAAAATGTTTGACTACCCCCTTCATGTCCATTGCATCGGTAAACGTAAGTCCCTGAAAACCGAGCCGCTTTTTCAGTACATTGGTGACGATGTGCTTGGATAGCGATGAGGGCAAGTTAGGAGTCTTATCCAGACTTGGAATGTTCATATGCGCGACCATCACACCCGATGCCCCGGCTTTGATCAATTCGCGGAATGGGTACATCTCAAGGGAATCTAATCGTCCGGCAGTGAATTTTAGCTGCGGCAGGTCATAATGTGAATCCACATCGGTATCGCCATGCCCCGGAAAGTGTTTTAGCGACGTCAACAATCCTCCATCCATCATTCCCCTCATATAGGCAAACCCTTTACGAGTCACATTTTGTTTATCTTCACCAAATGAACGGAAATTAATAACCGGATTGCGAGGATTGTTGTTGATATCTACCACCGGTGCAAAATTAACGTTCACCCCAAGCCGCTTGAAGTCGCGCGCTATTTCAAGTCCCATCTGATAAATCAAGGCTTCGTTCTGTATAGCCCCCAATGCCATTTGATACGGAAAGGAAAGGGTAGAATCCGCCATCCGCATACCCAATCCCCATTCGCCGTCAAAAGCAACCAACAGCGGCACTTTCGACAATTGTTGATAACGATTGATCGCCTGCGCATGTCGCACCGGTCCTCCCTGAAACAAGACAATCCCGCCCAATTGTTCCCGTTGCAACACATCCGCCACCGAATCGATATACCGCTGCCCCAGGTTGGTATGGGTGCGCACCATAAAAAGCTGAGCTACTTTATCGCGTTGGCTGAGGGTATTGAATACCGAATCTACCCATGCATGCTGCGTATTTATAAAAGGAATAAATGCACCGCGCTGTTGGCCGACCACCCAGGAACATAGCGACAACAAGGCAAAAACAATAAAGACAGCTTTTTTGAGCATCTCTCTCATGTTAGGTGGCAAGACCGTACTTAGCTTCGAGCAATTTGGCCACCTCAGCAGAGTGACTCAGCTCCCCATTTGCTTCCTTTTTCCACAGCGTTTCGATGATCATCAGCAGCAATTGAGTTTCCAGTTCGGGATTTCCGTACCCCAGTTCGCTAAACGCACGCTTAATAACCGGATAAACCGGCTTCATAAAAAGCTCATGCTGCTGACGGGAAAATTCATGGTGCGACAGTCGCTCCTGCAATTTCCAGAATAAGGGTTCTTCACTGACCAGTTCTTTCGGTAAATTAATCATACTCCGCAGGAAGGTCTTGGCATCCCTGTAAATCATCATTCCGCGATGATGTTGCAAAACCCTCCGGTATCCGGACTTAATCAAATGAAATAGCAGGCCATCCTTATTTCCAAAATGTTTAAAAATGAGTGCCTCGGAAACTTCCGCCCGTTGAGCGATAATTTTTGTTGAGGTATCGATATAGCCCTTTTCAGCAAATAACAAAAGTGCCTCCCGCATTATTTTTTCCTTCCTGCTTTCTGCTTTTCGCTTCATCATCGCTTCCTACCAAATGAATTGCAAATATATTACTCAAAAAACGGTTGCAATAGCCAAATCAAGAAAAAGAAGAAAACTTAACAAAAACCCAACGAAAATTTGCTGAAAATCCGCTGTAACAAAGCATTTACGATTAAACGTTGGGGCATCAATAACGTCTTAACCTACTAAATTATTCACACAGATACTAAAATTAACGATGAACAACCTGTATAAACGCTATTACCTAGTGTTGTTTTTGCTTTTTTGCTCGCTGATTGCTCTCTCGCAGCAGGCCATACGGGGTAAAGTCTTAGACAGCATCGATAATGTTGGCTTACACGGTGCCGACCTCCGGTTGTTCACATCCAACGATTCATTATTGGAACAACGCGCTACCGATGCCGCCGGGAATTTTCAACTGAAACAAGTGCCGCCAGGTAGATACAGATTACAGGTAAACTTCCTTGGATACCGGCCTGCCTATTTAACTATTCACATACCTTCCGAAGGTCCGCCGCAACCGACGAGTATCCGCCTAATTCCCGAATACCGGGCGCTGGAAGAGGTAGCCATTATTGCTGCCCCGCCCGTTTCCGTACTTAAGGGAGATACCACTGAATTCGATGCCGCAGCCTTTAGTACCGAACCTTATGCGGATGCAGACGCGTTAGTGATGCAGATTCCGGGGGTAGAAATTGATGAGGAAGGGCAGATAAAAGCACAGGGTGAAGACGTGCAACGGATCGTTGTGGATGGCAAGGAATTTTTCAGCACCGATCCGCGTATCGCGCTGAAAACATTACCCGCAGATATTATTTCAAAAATTCAGATCATCGATGAAAAAAGCGAGCAGGCGCAGTTTACCGGATTTGACGACGGGCAACGGCGGAAAGTGATCAATATCGTTACCCGACCCGATCGCAGGCACGGGTATTTTGGCCGCGCCGCAGGGGGGTATGGGGCCAGTGAGCGATACAATACCGGTGGAAACCTGAATCTATTTAACGGCGATAAGCGCTTTACCATCTTCGCCGTATCCAACAACGTCAACCAGTCGGATTTTTCCATGGCAAGTATTGCAGGAGGAGAGTCCGGAGGCGGGCGAAATAGCCGGGGTGGAAGAAACCGTGGCAATCCGGCGGACGGAGGCAATGGCAGGGGTATCAACCGGACAAACAACGTTTCGACCAACTTCAATAACGAATGGCTGGATGAACGGTTGGACTTCAATGCCAATTACGCCTTCAATTCCACAAGCAATACGACAAACAGCCTGACCAACCGGGAATACCTGATTGGTTCCAATGCCAACCAGTTCAACACCCAAAATCAAGAATCAAACAGCATCAATTACAGCCACCGGGCCAATATGCGTGTGCGTTTCGACATCGATTCCAGCCAGCGCATTGATTTTCGGCCCAGCTTGTCCTTTCAACAAAATAATCGCACGTTGTTTTCCAACGGCCGTATGGTATCGGCCACCGACGACCCGATCAATGCATCCAAGCGTACCAATGATAATGACAACTTCAATTTCAATTTCAGTGGAAGTCTGGATTATCGGCTACGTTTGGGCAAACCGGGAAGAACCGTTTCATTAAGCGCAAACGGCTCGACCAATTCCAATAAGGGCTTGGTACATACCTACTCGCTCAACGAGTTTTTCGAGGCCCAGACCTCCGGCCGTACCGATACCGTAAGCAACCAGAACAACACAAATGGATATGGCAATGGTATTACCGGTAGACTGGCCTATACAGAGCCCTTGGGTCAGCATAGCCGTGTGCAGGCCAACTATAGCCTCCGCAATACGGCCAACTATTCCAACCGGGAAACGTTTGAATTTCTGATTGAGACCGGCCAGCTTGGGGAGTTTAATAAACAGCTTTCCAATGAATTCAGGAATGATTATACCTATCAAAGCGGCGGTTTGTCTTATCAAATCGCCAAACGGGATTCCTTCCGCTTCGAGCTGGGCATTGATTTTCAGGATGCCAAAATCAACAATCACCGCACCTTTCCGGATGCTCGCATTACGGGAAGCCATTTTAGCAGTTACCTGCCCAATGCAAGTTTTTCTTATCACTTTTCCCGTGACAAAGAAGCACAGATCAGCTATAATTCGGCCACCAATGCGCCTTCCATCAGCCAATTGCAGGACGTGATTAATAACCAAAACCCGCTGAACATACGCACTGGCAATGCCGACCTAAAACAGGAGTTTGGTCACCGACTCAATCTTCGGTTCAACAGCGTAAAACGCGAAACCGGACGTAATTTTTCGGCGAATGTAAATGCTGAATTTTCTAATAATCGAATCGTAAATTCGACCTACATTGCGAGCAAAGATACATTAATCGCACCCGAAGTGCTGTTGGGCGCCGGTGGACAGTTTACACGTCCGGAAAACATCAACGGGTACTACAGCGTGCGGGTTCATACCACCTATGGCACGCCCATCAAACCGTGGAAAATCAACCTTAACCTCAGCACCAATTTATACCAAAACCACGATATCGGACTGATTAACCATGTGGAGACGTACTCCAACTCGTATGGCATCAACCAGCGTATCGGGGCGAACAGTCGTTTCGGACCGCATTTGGTCATTGGCCTAAGCTATATGGGCAACTATAGCGTCGTACGAAACAACTCCAATACCGATCTGAGCTACAACTATTACAATCAGATCATTCGCAACGACGTGGCCTACACCTTCTGGAAAGGCATACGCGCGGCCTCCTCTTTATACTACAACTATAACCAGGGGCTTGCAGAAGGTTACGATCAACAGTTTATCCTGTGGAATGCTTCCATCGGCAAAAAATTATTCAAACGACAGGAAGGTGAAATCACATTATCGGCGTACGATCTGCTCAACCGCAATACAAACATCAACCGCAGCATCAGCGAACGGTATATACAGGATAGCCTGAATAATGCGCTCCAACAATATTTTCTGTTGAGTTTTACGTATAACGTAAGGCATTTCGGAGGGGGAAGGAGCAAGGGTGGTAGAAGCAATCAGCGCAACTTCCCTCCGCGCTGAAGGAAAGTTGCGCGCTTATCTCTATAACCGGAAGCGTCTATCGGACGTATGGCCTCTTCAACGATATATGTATCAAAACCCTGTTCCAATGCGTCCATCGCAGTAAAATACACGCAATAGTCCGCCGCAAGGCCGCAAACTGAAACCGTGGTCACGTCTCTATCACGTAAATAACCAGTCAAACCCGTGTTCTTACGTTTGCCATTATCAAAAAACCCGCTGTAGCTGTCGATCTCGGGATTTGTTCCTTTACGGAAAATGGCTTCGACGCGGTGTGTATCCAACAGATCGGTTAGCTCAGCCCCGGCACTTCCCTGCACGCAGTGGTCCGGCCATAATACCTGCTCCAGTCCATTGAGGTCTATGATTTCAAACGGCTTACGGCCCGCGTGGGCCGAAGCAAAGCTCTTATGGCCGGCAGGGTGCCAATCCTGTGTAGCTACTACCAAATCGTAATCTTGCTGTATCCGGTTAACTTGCTCGATAATCTCATCGCCCAATGGCACCGCTAAGGATCCGTTTGGAAGAAAGTCATATTGAATATCAACGATAATCAAGGCATGCATCTAACAAACCTACGGAATTTCGGGATTAAAGTGAAAATTGCACTCCAACTATTCCACCGAGATAGAATCCGTTGAATACGTCGTCTCCATGCGACGTCCACAGATAGCGGTTATCCCGGATATCGGGTTGGTCATTCTCAAACATCAAGTGGTTAAACGTGGGGCCGGCAAACACTTCGAACCGCGGAACAATCCGGTAGCCTGCAAGTACGCGCAGGCTCTGCCTGCCATACACCCCCTCTTCAAAATTGGTCATCGCTGCACTTGCCAGCTCGGCATTGAGCCGAAAGGCCTTTGCGGTGATAAGGTGTGCACCTAAACCTGCTTCGATCACATAACGGGCTTCCTCATAGCCAAAATGGTAGCCGATACCCAACAGGCCATACATCACTTTTCCGCCCGACCGCAAGGTTACCATCGCATTTCCACCCTCATCCGTGGCAAGCCCGAGTTGCATTTCCCCTTCCTTGATGATATTAAGGATGCCTATCGGATAATCACTTTCCTCTGCTATGTTGATCAATCCAGCTATCTGAGCTCCTTTCACCTTTTTTGCTACGTTGATCAATCCCGCCACCTGTGTGTTTGCATTCCCTGCTTTGTTCATCAATCCAGCTATTTGTAAGCCTTGGGCATTCCCCGTGGAATTGACTAAACCCGCTATCTGAACTCCCTGTGCACGTCCGTCGATGTGATTCAAAATTCCCGCTACCTGTACACCATCTGCTTCTTTGCCCACATGGTTGGATATCCCGGACACCAACGTTCCGTAGGCATTGCCTTTGACGATACCCGAAATCCCGGCAATTAAAAGGGCATCTTCCTGCTGTGAAATCCCTGCCAGCAAGTGCAGCGAAAACTTATTGGTATCTGAGGCTGCTGTTTTGCCATTGGTGCTGAGCGGATAAATAATACCGACATGCGCGTGGTTTGTTCTACCGTGCTGTGCTGCGACATGCGCTGATAGCATAAATGTCAATAGCGTACAAGCCAGCAATCGGACTGAGATAAGGGAGTTGTTATTTTTTGCCATTTTATTGTTGTTTTCAGCATAAGACAACAACGACGTGGATTACCCTTACCCCGCGTTTAGAAATATCGGTAAAAAGAAAAGCATCCGCCGACGGCGGATGCTTTTATCTCATTTATTTACACGTTGTATTTATAACAGCCCTTTTTCAATCAGTTTCTCCGCAATCTGAATCGTATTGGTAGCTGCGCCTTTGCGCAGGTTATCGGCCACCACCCAGATATTCAGGGCTTTGGGCTGGCTTTCATCCCTGCGGATACGGCCTACAAAAACCTCATCTTTGCCATGCGCATCTTTTGGCATGGGGTATTCCAGATTTGCCGGATTATCTATTACGATCACTCCCTGCTGCTTGGCAAGCAGCGTCCGCACTTCATTCAGGTCAAAATCGTTCTCGAATTCAATATTGATCGACTCGGAATGCCCCCCAACGACCGGGATACGCACCGTGGTAGCTGTTACGCGGATGCTGTCATCGCCCATAATCTTATTGGTTTCCTTGATCATCTTCATCTCTTCCTTGGTATATCCATTGTCCTGGAATACGTCAATCTGCGGGATGACATTCAAATCGATGGGATACGGATAAGCTTTTTCACCCTCCACGCCCGCGCGCTCGTCCTGCAATTGTTTCACCGCTTTTACACCCGTACCGGTAACGGATTGATACGTAGACACGACGACGCGTTTGATCGTATATTGTTCATGTAATGGTTTTAGCACGACCACCATCTGGATCGTAGAACAGTTTGGATTCGCAATGATTTTATCTTCTGCAGATAGTACATCTCCATTTACTTCGGGCACCACCAGTTTCTTCGTCGGGTCCATACGCCAAGCGGAAGAATTGTCAATGACGGTGATACCGGCAGCCGCAAATTTTGGGGCATATTCCGTTGATGTACCCCCCCCGGCCGAAAATAAAGCCACGTTCGGTTTAAGTGCAATGGCTTCGTCGGGTGTAACCACCTTATATTTCTTTCCCTTGAATTCGACTTCCTTGCCTTTGCTTCGCTCGGAAGCTACTGGAATCAATTCTGTTACGGGAAAATTACGCGCTGCTAACACCGTTAACATCTCCGAACCCACCAGTCCGGTCGCGCCGACTACTGCCACTTTCATTTTTTACCTTGTTGTTTTTTGTGAACTAAATTTAATAATGTTTACCTTTAATTTTTAAAGCTGCCAAACATACGAAATTTGGCTCAACATTAGGCTAAGGAATTGTAAAAACCTTTCACCAAAACCCATTGTTTATCAGTCTTCAAACCCATGAAAAACAATTTATTCCTATTATCCAGCTTACTGCCGATGTTTCTGTCTCTTTTGCAATCTGATGATTCTTCACTTCAGCAGCTGCAGCGGGGTTATTACCTGCAAAACGGTATACTATCTGTTGAACCCGGCGATATCATTATTAACGAGATTCTCTCGAATCCGAAATCAGACGGTGTTGATTTTGTTGAGCTATATAATTACTCCGGCAAAACCATCGATTTACAGCACCTCTATATTGCCGGTGTCAATTCAAAAGGTGTGGCGGGTAGCCGCAAAAAAGTAACTGAGCGATCCATTCTCATCTACCCTGACGAATATAAAGTACTTACGACCAGCCCCTCGATTATCCGGCAGCACTATCCGCACAGTGACCCAACTACGTTTATAGAAATGCGGACGCTGCCAAATTTCAACAATGAGACAGGAGGTGTGGTCGTGTACAGCAATGGCACTCCTATTGACAGTCTCTTTTATACGTCGGAGATGCAGTCGCCATTTCTGGCCATCCCGAAAGGCATTTCGCTGGAACGGCAACATTTCTCAACGCCTACCAACTTGCCGGGAAACTTCCGTTCGGCGGCCACAGCAACTGGCGGTGCGACACCCGGATACCAAAATTCCCAGTCGCCTGTGGACGCCGAGCGATATGGATTTTTCCTCAAATCCCGAACCTTTTCACCGGACAACGATGGCTTTGAGGACGAGTTGGAAATCACGTATCTCCTCCAACAAAATGGCTTTATGACCAATATCGATGTCTACAATGCCAACGGGCAGCTGGTAAAAAAACTGCAACGCAACCAAAGCCTTGCCACCCAAGGCCGCATTACGTGGGATGGTTTGTCGGATGCCGGACAACGGCTTCCCATCGGAATTTACGTAGCCGTAGTGGAGACCTATCACCCCGAGGGAACAACAAAAATGTATCGTCTGAGTTTCGTATTGGCTGCTAGGCTGTGACGAAAATGGAAATTTTGCTAAGTTTGCAACCGATGGATGAACGGATCGTTATCATTGGATCAAACGGCCAGATCGGAACGGAGCTGGCAACTGCCTTACGGGCGAAGTTTGGGGCGCAACAAGTGGTAACATCCGATATACGGGAGCCGCAGATACCCGATTCCGAGGGGCCGTTCGAAATCATCGATGTGTTGGATCGGAAATCGTTACATTTACTATTTACGAAATACCGCCCCACGCAAGTTTATCTGTTGGCGGCCATGCTTTCGGCTACGGGAGAGAAGCATCCCCGCCAAGCCTGGGACCTGAACATCAACGGATTGCTAAATGTGTTGGATCTATCCATCGAGTACAACGTTAAACGAATATTTTGGCCGAGTTCAATTGCCGTCTTCGGGCCTCATTCTCCCAAAACGAATACGCCACAGTATTCAGTAATGGATCCTAACACGGTTTATGGCATCAGCAAACTCGCTGGAGAACGCATCTGCGAATATTATTTCAACCGATATGGGCTGGATGTACGTAGCATCCGCTATCCCGGCATCATCAGCTGGAAAGCGGCACCGGGGGGCGGCACCACCGACTATGCGGTACATATTTTCCACGAGGCGTTGAAAAGCAATCACTATGCGTGTTTCCTTGCCCCTGATACCGCATTACCCATGCTTTATATGGATGATGCGATCCGCGGTACATTGGCATTAATGGATGCTCCGGCAAAAAATCTCAGCATCCGATCTAGTTATAACCTGACGGGCGTGAGCTTCACTCCAGCCAAACTGGCCGATGAAATCCGCAATTACTTGCCGGAGTTTGTCATCACATATGATGAAAACGATCCGCGCCAAGCCATTGCCGATAGCTGGCCCAATAGCATCGATGATACCGAGGCACAACGGGATTGGGGATGGAATCCCCGATTCAATCTCAGCGAAATCACCGCAGACATGCTAACAAATCTTAAAGAAAAATACAGATATAACGATGGGAAGAGCATTTGAATTCAGGAAAGAGCGCAAATTTAAGCGTTGGGCCAAAATGGCTGTGCAATTTACGCGTTTAGGCAAAGAAATCGCTATTGCAGTCAAAGAAGGCGGCCCTAATCCCGAAGGCAACTCGCGTCTGCGCACGGCCATCCAAAATGGCAAGGCCGTAAATATGCCGAAAGACCGTATCGAAGCCGCGATCAAGCGAGCTTCGGATAAGGACGCTAAGGGTTACGAAGAACATGTATACGAAGGATATGGCCCTCACGGTGTGCCTGTTCTGATTGAAACCGCGACAGACAATACTAATCGGACGGTGGCCAATATACGCAGTTATTTCAGCAAAGCAGGCGGCACCTTGGGTAAAACCGGCTCATTGGACTTCATCTTCCAACGCAAATCCATTTTCCGGTTTATCGTGGGAGAAGATATAGATCTGGAAGAATTGGAACTGGAACTTATCGACGGCGGACTGGAAGAACTTTATGTAGAAGCAGATGAAGAGGGGAACGATGTGGTAGTAGCGCAAACTTCGTTTGAAGATTTTGGCAATATGCAACGTTTGCTGGAAGAAAAAGGCATTGAAATAAAAAGTGCGAACCTGGAACGAATTGCCTTGTCGAATACGGAAGTTTCTGAGGAAGATGCAGCTGAAGTACTCAAATTGATCGACAAAATCGAGGAAGATGACGATGTACAGGCTGTATATCATAACATGGGCTGATGACTTTTGAGGAATTTTTCATCAAAAAGAAAATCGATCTGGTGCTATTGCAACGCACCAAACCGGATTTATATGAGGAATTCCGCGGCCACTACGAACAGATGGGCGAAAAAAGTTTTGACCATACTAAAAAATATTGGTTCAATCGGCTCCGCAAAGACTATCTGTTGACAGAACCAGCGACTATAAAAACCAATACTATAACTACTGCTACGACGACATCCGTCGATATTTCGACGCCGATCCCAGAAGGAAATACGTTGCCGAAAAATGCACCTCCAACTGGGTTCAAACCTCGGTTTAAGCCGGGTGCGGCCAAACCTGCTACACCTGCAGAACCCGTGGAGAATAAGGCAGCCGAAAACAAACCCGCTGCAGAGGAGACACCTCGAAAAGCTGCACCTCCTGCCGGATCATCTTCAATGAGTCCTTCGGGGTTCAAACCTCGATTTAAGCCAGGTGTAACCAAACCTGCTACACCTGCAGAGCCAACAAAAGATCCGGAACAACAAAAGCCAGACCAACTGGAGAAACCCGCTCAAACAGACGAGCCAACAGAAACTCCGAAGCAAGTACCTGCAAAACCCGTGGGGTTCAAACCACGCTTTAAGCCAGGCGTAACAAAACCCGCCGCACCGTCGGAGCCAAGAGGAGATTCGGAACAACAGAAACCAGATCAACAGGAGCCACCGGCCCAAACTGGTACGCAAAACGAACCCCCGGAGCAAACGCCCACGAAACCGTTGGGGTTCAAGCCACGCTTTAAGCCGGGAATCACCAACAAAAAAAATGAGGATAACGAATAATTAGCCGCTATTTAAATACCCGATCTTCCTTCTCAAATTCACGGCGTATGCCGGCAAGCAGTTCCTCCTTCTCCATAAAACGGTTTCCCTTTGAAAAAGCCTGAAGCGCCGCATGGTGTACAGCCTGCACAATAGCCGACCCACTGAGCTCATATTTTTCAGCAACTTCTGCGAGCGGTATGTCATCCTGAAGCTTCCCCTTGCTCGGAATAATGGTTTGCCAAAGCTTGAGCCGTTCCACGATACCCGGCATGGGGAAATGGACCACCGCATTGAATCGTCTCATAAATGCTTTGTCGATGTTATTTTTGAAATTGGAAGCCAAAATAACCAACCCCGGAAAATCTTCGACCCGTTGCAATAAATAGGCTACTTCTTGATTGGCGTACCGGTCATGAGAACTCTGCACGTTAGATCGCTTTCCAAATAGCGCGTCTGCTTCGTCGAAAAACAATATCCAGTCCCGATTTTCCGCACGTTGAAAGATCTTCTCCAGGTTTTTCTCCGTTTCGCCGATGTACTTAGATACCACCTGTGAGAGATCAATCCGAAAGACCTCCCGATTGAATTCCTTTCCGAATAACGTGGCTGTGAGTGTCTTGCCAGTACCCGGGGGGCCATAAAAAAGCACCCGGTAGCCGGGCTTGATCACGCGCTGCATCTCCCATTGGTCTATCAACGTCGTATTATATCGAAGCCATGTCCTGATATCTTCCAGTTGTTGGCGCGTTTTATCGGCGATCACCAAATCCGGCCACTCCAATAACGTGCTTATCGCCTTGGCTGGAAAATCCGGGCCAAATACAGGTCGTTGTTCTTTTCCAAGTAATAATTTGGATAGCCATTCCGGTGTCATAACCAACCTTCCACTCATCGGGGGTTCACCTTCTTTTACTGTCTCTAGGTAAATCACACCTTGTTTAACTAGCTGGCTTTCTCCCATGAGTTGCCGCTGGACGTCCATTCTCTTTTCAATGTTATCCCCTGCAATAATAAACAAAGCTGTTTCGCCCGTTGGGAGAAATCCACGGTGGTTACCCATATTCTTTACACCCCCCATTTCGAGAATATCCCCGCCGTTGGGTAAAAAATCCTGGATAATGCGGTCGTAAAAAGCAGGACGGAGATGGGGAGCTAAGGATAACATCAGCATCGTTTTCTCAGTGTCCGTTGCCTGTGTCAGGCACATCGAACAGTAAGACCCGTCGTCACGCACCGTCCAATGCACCTGTTCATCAGGATATACATTACCCGGAGCAAAATATGTGCGGAGCCTGCGCGTAACAAGTTGTTCGGTCTGCCTAAGCAGGTCAGCCAGTGTATGTGTCAACATCTGTCTGTTCATGTTTTCAGTTTCAAGCCATATGACGAAATTCTTCAATCACCGGAAAATCCCCACGCAATACGGGTGGTGGCAGCGCTTGCATTTGCGTCTTCCATATATCGATATGATCCATGATGAACCGATACCGTGCCGGTGAACGTAGTTGCAGCACGGAATTAGCGTAAATATACGCAGCGATGGTTTCCGCAAAATCCTCTCCCGGTCCTCCCGCTACGGCGTAGCGGGACATCGGTTGTTCGATCCACTGGGGATTATTCCAATCAAGATCCCGTATGTGGTATTGGGCAGGAGGCGACGTACCTTGACGTATCGCATCGGCGACTGGTTGCTGTCCAATATCAAACAACTGTCCGCCAACCCAGCCTATTGCACGATTGTACTCGGTAAATACATCAGGATCGGCACGGTGTGCATCTTCAGCCATTGCATGCCCCAATTCATGCACGATGTTTTCCCGCAGGCTGCGTTCACGCGACTGATAAGGCAGAGGTGCTCCCGGTGTTTCCCCTGCTGCGGGGGCAAGAACCACCCCCGCCGAGGGATAGGAACCGCTGACATCGCTCCTTGCATTTGGAAACGCACGACTACGCGAAAATGCTTCAAAAACCGTTAACTTTCCGCCTCCGAATGAAGCCCCGACATCGGGTCTGGCGACGCCAATACCGGCGGCATTCGGCTCGTAATCCATCTTAAAAAACACGACCGTACGGATGGTCGGAATCGCACCAAAGGTTGCAGCGACCGCTTCAATTGCCCGGATGATGTGGGCGTAATCCGCCGAAGATGTTCCGGGGTTCCAGGACTGCCAATTGGGAATGGAAGGTGCCGGGCGCCCATGCCTGGTCAAAGACATTTCTTGTTCGTCTTGAGTACCTGTATGGATATCCTGCACTCCAAAATAATCCATCAGGTATCGATCAAACTCCACACGGCTGATCTCCCCTTCGGGTATAGATCTGAATAAGGGGTTAGGCTGTCGCTGTGGGTTTCGCTGGAGTACCTGATTGCCCAACGGGCTAAGGGCGGGTTGAAAAAAGGGTACACCACCCAAACCCCTGCGGTGACCAGGCGATGTGATTATTGGCACTGATAAGGAAGAAATCCGCTGGTTATTGTCGTACGCCATTGAGTTTGTTGTTAAGCCATGTGGGAAACCGTACTTGGTGTTGGATAGTCACCAATAGGGTATACCCCGGTATGGGATGCCTTCCAGTTACATCCCGTAAAGTAATACATCGCAGTGGTAAAAGGTGTGTAATCCCGTGCCGAAACAATCCATCCCGACCCCATGATATCGCCCCGCTCGCCGACCGTGTTGCCGTATTGATCACCCGATGGGCAAATACCCGTCTGGGGATCACACTCAATATGAGGTATGCCCAGCATATGTCCGAACTCATGTTCCGATGCCCGTTGCTGAAAATCCTGTCCGAGCCTATTACGTGTCATCCTGTCGTTGTCAAGCGCATCCAGCCTTGCGGTCCGAGCATGTGAATTGGCACTGCTTCTTCTGGAACCGGCAGCCACCTCAACGGTGTAATGCGGATTGCTGGTAACCGACTGTACATTGACCCGTGCAAAAATGGTTTCGTGTGTATTTAGGCAGATCCCTTCAGGAACTAAATAAAACCGGTAGCTCCATCGATTCTGTACATGATTGATGAAATCCGTTATCCAGTCTTGCTGGTCCTGACCGGAGGCCCATGCACCGGTAAAATCAAATTTGATGCGCATAAGTAACGTCAATGTATTCGTGTCCCGGTTCAACTCGGCATCGTATAAACCAAACCGATTGCGCATGCCCAACCCAAACCTCCGTTCGACATCGGGACCGGCGGACTGCCGCTGTACGTTGCTGCCGGTTCCACCTTGCTGCACCACGTGCGTCAACTCATGCGCCATCAGCCGTTTGCCGCTTTCGGAGGTTGGCTGATACTGTCCTTGATTGAACACGATATGGTTCCCCATTGTATACGCCAAGGCATTGATTTGCTGGGCGGATTGTGCAGCATGCGTATCCGTGTGGATACGTACATCCGAAAAATCACGGTTGAACCGTGGCTCAAAAAAGCTGCGTTCATCGGTAGACAACGGCCTGCCCCATCCACGCAAATTGGTAACATAACGTTCGAAGCTTCCATTAACCTGCGGTACGGCCGGACTTCCTTCTTTGCGATGCAGTTGCTTTTCCTCTTCTTCACAGTGTTTACATTTGCGTTGCACCGACATACGCATTACGCGATCGGCTGTGGCGTCGGCTTCCCGTTCGTAATGATCATCCGGCGGATTTATCGCAAGCTTAGGCCGAAAAAACAACGTTTTTCCCGCTTGCGGTTTGTGAACCACCTTATGGCTGGCCTTATCGGCTGAGACATGTGCATGTGTGTTCATGACCTATTGTTTCTTTTGAGTTAGTGAATCAGACTTCCTCACGGCTTGGTGTAACCGTATATTGTTCGCTGCCTTATTGAGCAGTTTGTCCTTAGAGATACGCAAGATCTCCAAGTTATCGTCCGTAGGAGCCTGCTCTGCCTGTTGCAGTTTCCGTTCGATATCCTGGGTTACCAAGATGGTACTTTTTAGATCGTCCGCTCCTACCGATTCCCTTGCTCCTTCTGGAATTTTATCAAGGGTCTGCAATGCATCCCGATCGTTACCCAGCATATAATTGGCTTTGGCCATATTTATCAACGTTTTGGGGTTCTTCACTCCCTTGTCTTCCAGTTCCTTTACTTGGGCTTGCAGCGCTTTTCGGGTTTCTGGATCTTGGGGGTCGCTCTCGTACGTCCGCAAGGTGTTTTCCAGTGCGATACCTGCCTCATTGATTTGTATTCTGGCAATCGAAGGCCAACCGATCATGACTATGGGTATCATAAAGAAAAGCAGCAGTACGTTGAGTTTTTCTTTTCGCCAGGCATACAGTACCATCAAAAAGAGCAGAACCAAAAAAAACAAACTCCCCAATACAAAGAGCAGTACTTCGTGCATGTGCAATCCATCTGTTAGTTGCTCCCAGAAATTCATGAGTTTATCGAATCAGTTAATTTAAAATGAAAACTGCCGTCTTGCCGCTGTTTCGACGGCTTGCGGACAGCCCACGCTGCGATAACCTGCCGGTTCTTCCAGCGTTACCTGTTCATCGCGCATACCGGATTTTTCCAACGTGATGGTTGCCCGCCGTAACAGGGGGTATACCGTATCTCGCTGCTGCTCCAAACTCATACTTTCCATTTGCTCCAGCAGTTCTTCCGTGCGATGAGCCGATTCATCTGCTGACGTCTTGAATTGATCAACCGCATGTTGCGCCAGTCTCCTACCCTCTATTTCACGGCCTCTATCGTCTGAGAGTGTGTACAATTCGCCCAGTCCGATGGGTTGCACATCGCGTATAGCATCTGCCGTGCACCGTCTGGAATCTCGCATACGTAGTTGTTGCGCAGCACAGATAGATTCCATTTCAGCAAGCGCAGCCGTTGCCCGGCTTTGTCCCAATTGTTCATTTCCTTCAAATCGCCTTCCCCGTTGCATCGGCCCTTCGGGAGATGTATGCCCCGTGACGCGCGTCACCCGATACCCTTCTTGCAACAGCGTGGTAATCTCCGTCAGCATCTGGGCGCTTCGGGCCCGATCGATGCTTGCACTTGCGTAGTCGAAATAGATAAAGCGGTTTTGGGTATCCCGGTAAGGAACCGGAACCGTAATCTCATACGGGGATGCCTCGTGCCACTTTTCGCAGACCAACCTGACCGAAAGCGGAACAGACGTACACTCAAATGTTTCATCGGTACGGCCGGGGGTGACCGTAATGTTGCCGCCGAGCATCCACCCCTCATCGTCGCCTTCTCCCCGGATTCCGATGTCAAGGGGTCCTATCCGAATACCTAAAGAACCTGCCCCACCGGTAACACGCTCCAATCCAACCGTAACCTCACCCCGCGCGGTAATACTGAACTGACCGGACCGAGCGACCAAGACTTCGATAAAGGGGGTTACATCGACGCCTTCAAGGACACCTTCGATGTCGCCGATGGCCCCGCGTGAAACCGCATCCAAAATCCGCCGGGCGACTCCCATAGCACTCTCCGGAATGTTCGCGCCCAGCTCGACCGTGCCCCGCGTGGTATCGCGACAGACCTTTATCGTGATGGTGATGTTGGTCCGGTCGATGTCGGCGTCTATAGAACCTGAGGACCCGCTACCCCTTCGTCTGCTCTCCAATATTCGGGTTACCCGATAGCTTTCTCCTTCATGTTCCACTTGCACAACATTGGGTGCGACACGACGTGCCGTCTGCCGCTGTATGGCGCCCATACTTCCTCCCTGCTGCACCACATGGGTCAATTCATGCGCCAGAAGCCGCTTTCCGTTTTCGGATCCGGGTCGATACTGGCCCGTGTTAAATACGATATGAGTTCCTGCGGTGTAGGCCAATGCGTTGATACGATCGGCAGACTGTGCTGCATCGCCTCCTGTATGGATGCGCACGTTGGAAAAATCATAGCCGAAACGCGGCTCAAAAAAATCCCGCTCGGATTGCGACAGTACGGCACCGCGCCCATGCAATGAAGCTACATAGCTTTCAAATCCTTCATCCACCGCGGGGGTAGCCGAGTCGGTTCCCTTTCGCTGAATCCGCTTTTCTTCCTCCTCGCAATGCTTGCACTTGCGCTGAACGATCATCCGCATGACCTGATCGGCCATTGCATCTGCTTCCTGCTCATACTTATCGCCCGGTAGGTTTACCGTCAATTTGGGCTGGAAGAAGACGCCATTAGTGGCTACGTTAGCCTCTGCATTCGAAGCGACTTTTGGTGACAGCATCATCGTGGCATTTTATTAACGACCCATTATCAATAAACCCTGGCGAAACCCAGTAATTTTTCCATGCGTGTTTTTACGTACGAAAACCCCGCAACATTGGCGGCTTTGTTGCCCTCAATGGTATACAGAAACCCATCTTGGCAATGATGTACAAAACCGATATGTCCGTTTACGGATGTCAACGAGGTACGCCACCAGCAAACGACGTCCCCCGGCATGGGCTGCTTGCCGGACTCACCGGAAAAACTCCAGCCCTTGCTTTTCAATTGATTGAATACATCGCGTGCGCCAGCTGAATACTTGAAGGGCATGTCCTTACGATTCCCACCTACGGCTTGCAGAAAACACCAGCTCACAAACGCCGCACACCACGGGTATCCATCGGGTAACCCGGCGGGTTCCATATATTTCTGCACCCACGGGCCTTTGTTGTTTCCGCCTATTTCACCTGCCCCCGCTTTCAACTCGTTGATGGCTATGCGCAGCGCCGCTCTTCCCAAGGCGCTTTCTCCATACGCTGAAGGAGGCAGTTTATCGTATTCAATGACACCGGATGTCACACGTGGGCGTGGATTTTCAAGCGCCCACCACGTCAGCGCACCGGCAACGCCGTCTACGGTCAGCGGCTGTTCGTGCTTATCCAAATGGGAACTTTGGAAATTCTTCACCGCTTGCTCCGTTTGGGCATCAAACACTCCATTTACCGGCACCGTATAATCCAATTCGTTCAGTATGGTTTGCAGTTCTTGCACCAATGTTCCTGTACTTCCCTTTTTTATCAACTCCCGGGCTACTTTCGGTGCACCTTCACCGGGCTGCATGGTGGCATATTTCTGATAGGCTTCCTTCAGTTTGATATCGTACTGGTTGGCGGCGTAGTCAGGCCCATTGTATCGTTTAGCAAATTCCGCCCATTGCCGATTCCGAAGGTAGCTTACCAGCTTATTAACCTGCAGGAATTTGCCAAATGCTTCCAGTTGCTGCCGCTCACCCAATTGCATGTCGCCAACAAATTCGGTTACCGAACCGTATCCCAGTGCTTCGTAGTGATATCCCATAATCTGGAATAGCCCCCATGAAGCCGACGCATACGCCGCATCTGCCACCTTGCTGTTATTGGGAATGATGTTAATTGCCTTGTTCAGCCGCTCATACTCCGCAATGCCGCCTTTGTAGTAAGCTTTCGTCCATTTTTTGTATAGCACATCGTCGTTGTCCGAAACGTATCCTGCCGGATCGATGCCGCGCTTTTCCAGCTCCTTCCAGAACACATGCCCCTCAAACAGGATCTTCGGATTGCCGTCTGCGTTGAATCCGCGACCCCTGCTTTCCACCTCATTCACTGCCTTGATGGTAGCAACATCCAATGCGAGGGCTTCTGCAAGCCGGTTAAGATCCGCTTCTTTCAGGTATTTGTCTTCCATCTTACTCAGGTCCACCGGCGTTCCATTAATGAGCTTGGTCCATGTTTTGGTATATACAATGCCATCGGCAACCAAGTCATTATCCACTTGAAATGACCGAACAGCCTGCTCAGTCGCCTCATCAAATATTCCATTGACGACCAAGGGATGTCCGTACTCGTTGAGCAATTCCTGAAGCAGCTCTACAGCGTCTCCACGGCTGTTTATTTTCAGTAGTTCCATACTAATAGGTTTTAATCGTTTATATCCACTCGACATATAACATCCGATCCATCCATGGCAGTTTAATGATGCCGATGGACCAGGGCAGGCTTGCCATCAGTACATCCACACCCCTCGAATCGACCTGTAATAACCAGCTGTCGGCCCTTCGGGTTAATTTGCCTTCCCGTTGCAAAAAGGTTTCACGTAACCCATCAATACTGGTGTTACGGAGTACTTCCCAGTGGGTAATGATGGAATGCAGTACGTCTTCACATTCCTGCTCGACCAACGGAGTCCATTCACACCCATCCGGGTTGACAAAAGACTCCGGATGCAAGCCCGAAAGAATTTTATTCAATGCGAGCATGCTTTCTTCAAGCGCAGGCGATGCATATACTAAATAGTGAAGCAGGAGCGCCGCTTGAGCCCTATTTTCCACCGAAAAGGGAGTCTCATTGCCGATAAGTCCCACCTGCTGCATCAAGGGCCCGATAAAGGGATGGACCAGTACCAGCCCGGCATTATTAAGGTAAAAGGATTCGTCTAAGCGGCTGCCACCAATGGCGGTTTCGGTTGTCCGTTGAATGGCTGGATGATCTAAATGCCTGTTGCTGGCATGCGCAGATTCCAACTGAAGCGGCTTGATACCCTTCGATTGAAAAACATCGGCCAGTGCTGGAAACTCGTCACGGATCCTAGGCAATAGGGCAGCGACAAAGTTTGGCTTCTTTTTCAGCAACGAGCGGGCGCGTTGTACCAATTTCGTTTTGTTGGTCGTGTCCATCGCCGGCCAAACAACGGATGTCAGGATGACGGAAAATGGCACAGATTCTCTCGCAGGATTGCCGAAGGCATCCGCATAAGCTTTGACCACCGACCTCGACAACGTCGTTGGATTCACCCCTGTTTGCTTCAGAAATACTATGTATGCAGCCTCATCAGTGGAAATTCGGGTAACGACAGCATCGCATAATCGATGGATAAAATCAACCGAAAAATAGTAGAATAAGCGGTTCATCGCATCGGCGGATGTATGCAGTACCTGAGCCAGTTCGTCCAAAAAAGCAGGCTCGGGTTTAAACCGCTTTTCAAAATCAGAGATTGCCTCTTTCCGGATTTCCCATGGGAATTTCCCCTTCTTCAAAAAATAGATAAAATCTTCAATCCACTGCGGGTCCTGCCCGTCCCGGTTGTCCCGTTCGTCCCGGTTAACCGCCGGACGGTGATGGGACTGGAGTTCCTTCCTTACCAAATTGAGTACATTTTTGGTAAGCGTTTCTTCCCAATTCGCCTCGGGAAGTTCTCCACAATCAATCGATAACGCAGGAATCGTCAGCGCTGCTGGCCCATCACTGAAGTCGTCAAACAAATTAGCCAGTTGGGGTAATATCCGTTGATGGTAGACGGCAGCCAGCCGATCCTGCATCCCCTTGCCCTGCCCCGGCCGGCGAAAGTCAACTTCCAGCGATTGCTTATAGATGATATGTTGGCAGCGGTCCATTGTTCTTTATTCCACAACGATTTTTCCCTTGTTGGCTACCAACTGTCTGCGAAGCACGGCAATGGATTGTGTATATGTTTTCTCGGCTCCGCAGGGGCCGTCACCGAAATCAATCTGGTGCGTAATTGTTAATTCTTTAAGCTTTTCGAATTCCGCGAGCGGGATGCTCATTGTTTCTTTGGCTTTCTTACCGTTGACTGTCCATATTGACGTACCTCCCGTCGATAACGCTTTTAATGCTACGCTCACTACGTTTTTCACCGCTCTCCCGATTACAACTACGTCGCTTTTTGGTAGTCCGATGGTTGCTTCAAAAGATGCGGTTCCTAACGTGATCGTCAATACTGCCAATACATGGGTATCTCCATTCGCATAGTGGTACGCAACTACACCCTGTTTCAGTCCGTCCTTTGCCATCTCCGCCGGCGAAATAACCAGATTTGTACCTTTGGTGGTTACGCCCTTCGGTGCCGCTACGACAACGACCGTACCCGAAGTTTTTACGGGGATCGTCAAGGTCGCGGCGTCCGAACAAACGGTCTTTGCCTGTTCATCACGGACAAACGTACGGATCCGTTCTCCGTTACCGCAAATGCTTTCGGTAACCGAATAGGCAATGGTAGCACGCGGGTTATTAACGGTAAGGGTTTGCTTAATTTCAGACTGGTTCTCCGCAACAGGCTTGCCATCCAGCAGCCACTGCGATTTAAGTTGACCACCGTCGGACACCACGGCTTTCAGGATCAGTTTCCAATTTCTGTCTTTTTCCGAATAGTCGGCTCCTGCAACTTCAAAATCCGGATTGACGGCTTCCTCCACCACAAATTGTGTACTTGCTTTGGCTCCAGATGCCAATGTATATACCACGTCAAATGTGCCTTTTCCTAAGCGTCCAGGAACTATTTTTGCTTCGCTCTCTTTTCCATTAAGGATCAGTTTTCCCCCTTCGGGGCTGATCTTTATCGAATATTCTTTCGTATCGTTAGTACAGAACCTGGTAGGTTCTATGACGACAGCGGGCTGATCTTCCTCCGGCTCTTCCGGTTGTGAGGGCTCATCGTCTATGTCCTTTTGAAAGACATATGCGATCGGCTGACAATTGCTTTTAACTAGATAAGGCACATAGAAATCGGCTATGACTACACCACCGGGCAATTTACTCACCAGCTTCTCGGCTTCTTCTTTCTTTTTCAATGCGTCCAGCACTTTGGTTGCGTCGGCTCCAAGGCCTAATTTTTCGATGAGGCTTACGGTGTCTGCGTACTTCATGGTAGCTGAAGAAAGTAATGGCGCAGACTTGGTATCTTTTAATAGACGACCCGTTTCTTTTTTAGTAGTTGTTTCAGCCGGTTCCTCCCTAACGACATCGGCGAATCGATCCACCACGCGTATTTCCTTTTCCGGTATAACGGCGGTATAACGCGGTGCCGACGGTTGATATACCAGCACGAAAGTTCCTCCTTTAGGCACCCCAGCCTTATGTTCCAACCCCCTGTGCCGTTCAAAATAGCGGGCGAAGGTGGCGGCCTCCTGATATTGCTTGATCCGCTCGTTGTATTCCTCCTTAACGGCGTATAACTCCTCGTTCGCACAATTAAACAACACGTTGTTGTTTTTGGGGGCGAAATATGCTTTCAATTCCTCGTTCTGTGAATTTGCAGATTCTTTGATGATGCTGTTTACGGTTGATTCGTATTCCGCCCACAATTTATCATATGCATCTATATCAAATTCACGGAGATCATTTTCAAAAAGATAGCCAAAGATGGCATTGAGCCGCTGAAGAAACACCAGCAGTAAATCCGGTTTCGGCAACACATATTCAAATAGCTTTCTGTCGGTAACCAAAAATGAATTGATATCCTTTGCTACGAAATCCATCAATTTCACTTCTTGATCATCCTTGCCCAGATCCACAATTTTTTCTATGTAGTTTACTCTTTTAATCCCCGGCTGCGTGGCGACTTTCTTTTGCAGGTCCACTTCTTTCCGGATTGCAGTTACCTTTTTTGAAAGGGTAGGCAGCGACAGGTCGTCGTTGACCTTGAGCGTGTCGATTACCCGTATATCACCGATGTCGGTATCTTTCTTCGGTCGCAGACCGCCTACATAGGTCAGCAACTGCTTTACGCGGCACAGCAACCCTGCAAGCATTACATTATAATTCGATTCCAGATCCTGTACCTGACACGACACTTCATTTCCATCGGCTATCCGTTCCAGGTCGACCGCGCTGAGTGCCACCACGTCAAAAGGCAGGTTGTATTTGTCCCGTTCAGCAATGATTTCGGACAGGGCCGTGGCGTAGGGCTTGCCGACATGCCCTTCTATGCGGAAGGCATTGAAGCGCTCATTATCGTAAAGCAACACGTTCTTCACGGCCTCGGGTGCGTCAATACCCGTACGCAGGTGATACCCACGATTCATCTGCGGAATACCCATTCGGCTCAGTCGGTAGTTCCACCACTTATGGAGGTTATTGAGTTGATAGTAAAAAGGAATGCTCCGGTCGGAAAGCAGATTCGCCCCGATCTGACTTGGCGTAATCTGAAGGACCTGATTTTTGGAAGGCAACGTACCATCAAAATCGGCTATCATGTACCGCATACGCTGCAACAGCAGGGCAACTTCCTCTTTGTGCTGTTCCTGCCCGTGGAGGTAATGTACTGGAACGAAGTATTGGCGATAACGGTCCCAATAACCAAAACGGGTGCTTTCCGATGCCAATCCGAGAGTTAGGTGTAGCGGAAAATAGGTTTCATTGGCATTCCTCCTACCCCAAAAGTCCTGTACTTTCTCATCGAACTCCCGGACCGCCTTGATCAGATCGTCTATAAAATCATAGAAATATTGGATGTAATGGAAATTTCCCTTTTGGTAGCTAAATTTACCCCGCAATACTTTAAGATCAAGTCCTTCGAATGGATTGGATTGGGGTAACTCTAATAAGACGGCATAGCGGTCCCAGCACGTTTTCAGATGCTGTTCCAGCTTGGTCAGCGTATCGTCGTCCACCAGCTGGTAAAATTCGCTGAGTATGGATTCACCGCTCTCTAAGCGGTTATTTGCCGGCACGCCGTATCGTTTTAAAAGCAGCGTATTAAAGAAGGATTCGTCGTCACCCTTTAGAAGGTCGATGTGTACCAACAGGGGTTTCACCGTAAAATCTAGCCGGCTACCCTTGTCGTTACAGTCGTTGGTGTCGCAGTTTTTCAGCTTAACCTGCTTCGCCTCCAATAGGAGTACCACGACGTATTCGTCTCTTTTTAACGAAGAGAACGCCTTCTTGGCTTCGGCCGGTGACGATGAGGGCACGAGTTCGAAAATCCCTTCCATCCCATAATACGGCCACCCAGAAGCTTCGTCTTCGTCACATTCCACAATGAAGCCCACTCCTGTGGGAATATCTGGGGAAACAAAGTCGATGTAATGGGTATATTCCTGCTGACAATGCTGGATAAGATATCCTTGTGACGTGATGCCATGGCCTTCGCCGATTACAATGCCCTCATCAGACGTTGTAATTTCCAATCCACCCACAATCCCGCTCCCTATAAGTCGGATCCTGGACAGCCGGCCTTGCCGCTCCAAATAGCTGACAGTATTGTTCAGGTGATTGTTGGTCAGTACCTGATCTGCCTCAAAAATGGGATATGACTCAATATTGTTCATGGTCATTGATTTAAATAAGTACCTAAAATTGTTCTGCCCAACATGACAGGATTATTTTCTATGTTGCTTTCCGAACAGTTGTGAAGTGTCGCCTTCGGATGGATATTCTTTAGTTGTGGTAATAATTCCAACAGCTCATCGCTGGTTTCCTGTAGACGGGAAAGGTCTTGTTTATCTTCTTGGAAATAATATGCCAGCGCTTCTATCCAGGCTTTGTACCGGATCTCAAACAGCCGCATCTGTTCGTTGCTGATCCAGCAGACCTTTAGTTGGATATGTGCCGGTGCTTCCTCCTGCAGCCGGTCTTCCACATAATTACGGAAAGAAGGATGGTCGAAATGGTCCGGCCAATAGGGCAATACTACCGATGCTCTGAACGAATACATATCTAGCTCGCAGGGACAATCCCCTTCCATTCCGCATAGGTCCATCAGCTTAAACGCCTCGCTCCTGGGCCTGAGCAGCACATGCTCGATCAGGTGCATGCCTTCCGGATCCCCGCATTCACTGCCAAATTCGGCAACCAGCTTTTCGATTGCCTCATTGGCTTCGACAGCAGTTTCAAATGTATTTACTGTCTCCAGCAGCCTATCTCCATCGATCGACAGAACGAGCTTATTTCCTTCAACCCCGAAATGCTGGGCAAGAAGAACCGTATCGAAGATTTTCTTCAAGGTGACCTCGGCCTGTGCTTTCTCGGAGAATTTTTCGGAAGCCAATACAATCCCTTCGCGGGAAGTAAGCTCAAAGCGATGTGTACAATAAAGTTCTCCGTCCACCCACTCTTCTTCACAACGGACTTCGGTATTCCGGATGCAGTATAAAAATCTACGTGAAACATCCCGGACGCCTATCAATGTGCCCACCCGCTTTTCCAGGCCGGAAACATTCTCCGTATCCCAAAGCTGTGCTTCCGCCAAGCCGTAATCATCCGTTTGCGGGAAACAGTTAAAAGCCTGGGATCGGTTTGCACTAATCTCCGGATATCTTTTCAATGCCTGGATTTTGGCGGCAATGAGTTCTTCGCTGTCAATCCGTTCGGCTGTCTGCTCTTCTAAATTGATTCGATACTGCAATAACGCAAAGTCATTGAAAGACTCCGCGAAGCGAGCAAGCAAATGGTCTAACAAGCGATTTCGGCGCGCAGCGTATTGGGCTTTATTCTCGTAAAGCTCTCTCCATCCTTGCGCATCCGGAGCACCCGTAACCGCATTCTTGAACGCTTCAGACAGCAATCCCTCGCTGTCTTTGATATCGTCGAGATACTGCGCAAAATACGTTTGTTTAATATCTCCAACGGAAAACAACGTGTCGGCATATGTCAGTTGGGCAAAGAAATCCGCTAAAAGTTGTTCAAAAAATAGCAGGTATCCTTTTAACTGCCGCTGTTGCGCTTTGCGTAGCACGTCCGCATGTGGGGGTAGGCCTGCCTCTCCTACGCCGTATACCGTTGGTAGGTCATACTGAACCGGACGGTAACTGAGCGTATCGCGTGACCGCCCCTCATCCGGTAGGAGTTCCACATCATATCCTTTACGCTTTCCGACGGTACGCTGAGCCTTCATAACCAGCAAGGTATCTTTCACTTCATTTACATTGGCATGGAAAGGGAAACCGCCTTTATAAAATAGGATTTTCGACCGGGAAGTACTCAAAACCGGCTTATGCTGTCCGCTGATCTGCATACACCAATCCACTCCGATGGCACCGTCCACGGGCTGGCCGTCCGTACCATACTTGGTCATCAACAGATTCCTGACAGATAAGACTCCCTCAATATCCATCAGCAAGCTGATAATATCCGAAGCGTATAGATGGGTGCGTAACTGGGTTGCTTCCAACTCTTTTGGGTCGATGAATCCATTCGTAAGCGCCACCCCATTATAAATATCGGATACTTCCCAGCCCATATCAAGCAATTCCTTCAATGAATAAAAATTGACCGAAGGATTCAGGTAATTTTCAATGGCAAAAAACAGAGCGGCCTGTACATACTCAATGTCGGTCTCCGGTGAGATATCCACGTCCATACACAAAGCGACTTCTTCATAGGACACCTGTTTGACGGATACAAAATCTTCGCAGAGATTCCGATGGGATTGTAACCGACGGGTCACACGCTTGAATACATCGTCAATCACTTTCAATTTTTGAACATAAGAGTCCGCCAGTTGGCTCACAAAGCCTTCCGCTTGCAACAGGTCCCAAATCTGAGCGGCTGTTATTTTTCCTGTAGATGGATGTTTTGCAACGGTAACCGCAAAGGGAACCTTGAACGTGGCATCCTCTGCCGCATTCAAGACCAATTCATACGGGTATTTTCCGGTCGCATTGGCAACCGTTGCCGAAACGATATCGGTCTTCAAAACCGCCCGATCAATAGCTCCATAACTTGGCAGTTCAATGTTCAGTACAAATTCACCATCGGGACTTATCCATTCCACATCTCCCGAGTTCAGATCGCCATATGGCTCTTCGTTGTCAAAATCCAACACCACATCATACAGACCGTTGATGCGGACGGGGGTATCCGTAGTCGTCAGCTGTAATGTTTTATCCACATGATCATAGAAAATAGGCACTTCCGGGCTTCCAGCAGGATATAGCCAAGCATTATTTATCCCGTCGATATCGATCAGCAACTTTCGGTAATCCGCAATTGTAAAAGGATGGTTTGTCAAAATTTCCCTTGCGGTGTATAACACTTGGTCCGGTGCATCGTGTAACAAATCCTTCATATCGAAATTACTCCGGTAGCTCAGTTCGGTAAGGACATAGCAAAGCGCCTCCAACAGGGTAATTCCGGGGTCATGGGCGTTGTAGTCGGTCCATAGGTCGCTGGCCAGTTGCTCAACGTGTTTCAGCCCTTCCTTGCGGAGCCATTCATAGTCCATCGCCGGAGCCAGTTGACGTTTTGTGGATATTGTGTAGCTTTTCATGATAGGTTTCATACGCATTCGCAGTTTTGTAATACCCGAATTTGGTGTCTGATCGTCTCGTTAGCATATGAAACCAATATGGAACGAGCGGACGACGCCACAATTTCTTCTATATCGTAATTCGCCGTTTGGACGGCATTGTCTTCATTGCGGATGATATGGTGCATTTTAAAATCACTTACTGCGTGGACATAAGGCCGTTCATCTATAAAATCAACGAGTGTACTTTTCTGCATTTTACCGCCAAAGGAAATTTGCTTTGCCGTGTCGAACGCCCATGGACAGAGAAAATGCTCAATATCGTCGTTCAGTTGATTGAGGTAAAAAGCCGCATCCATATTAGGAAGGAGCATCACGTCAAACTCAAGTTGTATCTCTTCGAATTGTGGATTACGGACATGCAACGTAACAAATGGATTGCTGATTTTCTTCAGGTAATTGGTAATATCAACCAGTGTTCCGATTGGCGTATACGGACGCAGGGGATTTGCGAAGGTTGATTTACTTAAATCGGGGATAGTCACCAAAGTAACATGGCCGGGATAGTTTTCGCAGAACTCGGTCATGCCATTGTGATTAACAAATCCTGCCCTGTTGATGCATTTCGCTTTATAGATCGAAGGAAACTGTTCCAGCACCAGGTGCTCATAGTCCCATAGGGTGATGGCCCGTTGTTTATGGCGCAGCCGCTCGCTTACACGGGTATAGAACGCCGCCCCGGGCTCCGCCGGTCTGCCCCCGAAAGAATCTGCAGGCTGGTTTATACCTTTAATCGCGGCGTCGCTCACCAACAATTTTGCAATGCTTCCCTTCGGGCGTATTTCCGTAAAATACACGTTATTGATTTCATCCTGCACCAGCTCTACTTGGCCGGCCTGCGCGGTAATCGCTCTTAGCTTACAGACCGCATCAATCTGCCCCTGCACTGCCACCTTCAACCACAGCATTCCCGGCGGCATCATGGTACCCGCATACGTCGCATCGGAAGGAAATGAGACGGTGACAATACCCGTCCGCGTCAAATTCAATGTCCTATCTATCAGCATTGCTTTATCGAAAACCTTCCAGTTATTTTCATAATCGAGGTAGTACCACGAAAGATTTTCGCTGGGTTTTAATGGGTTGGAACTGCCTTCCACAACTTCGAAGAGCACAGATATGGTTTTAGGCGACGTAACTTGGGTCATGCCGATGAGCAGCTCACCCTGATTTGAAAACCTCGGCAATAGCCCCAGTAATTTGTTGTTCGTTACCTGTTTATATCCAAATGGATAGAGGTGAAAAAAAGCACTCTTTTGCGATTGGGGCAAAAATGCAACAGTATCCACCGCTGTATAACTGGCTTCAAAATCCCCTACGATCAGTTCCCGGGGTGTGGGTGTTGAATTTCGGACCATCCGGAATCCCTCAAATTGGGTAGCCAAGGTTAGTGTCTTCAGTATTTCTTGCTGGGCAATATCCAACGACACCGCCGATGCGGTCTTATCGATATTTATTTCTTTCGCAGCCGTCAATCCCCTTGCCTGTACCTTCGTCCCCGCTTGTTCAGCAAAGAACCCTTCGATTGCCACCGAGGTCTCCCTGGGTATTTTCATCATCCGGGTATCATTGAAGCTTTGCGTCAGGCTATCCATAAAGGACGACAACGAATATTGATCGCTATTTAGCGACAGCCGGATATAACCATCCCGTTCCCCGCTGCCATAAGCACGCCTTGATTGTGCTGTTGGAATCGTCGCTTGAATTGGCCGACCCGGTAACTTTAACGTATGTTCTTCCCCAACCGTTGTCACCGCCAGCGGATTCCAGGTTCCCCGTTGGAGGTAACTGGCGGAAAACGATGCCGGCATGTCCATGGTTAACGTCAATGCAGTAAGTGGCTTTTGAAACAGCTCATCACTGCCGATGTAAAACCCCGCATTCCTGCGGGGCAGATCTCCAAACGGCTTGAAAGGTTTGCTTCCATCCAGTAACCCGACATCGTTGCTGAGCACAAAATCTTTATAGCCCCGCACTGCTACGGCGATCTGAACTGTATCGACAAGCTGTTCGGCCAACGTATCGTAGGCGAATCCGGAAGCCTCTTGGTCAAAATAAACCAACAACAGAGGTAAAGAGACCTGCATATCACGCTGATGTATTTTTTCCTCATAGCTCCGGATGGCTTCTTTTCCACCATCTACGGTAATTGAAAATGTCAACTCGCCACGCTGTGGTTGATAATTTGCGGTGACCTGATCTTCCAACCAGCCTTTTTCGCCCGTCAATAACGTGCGGAATACCAGGTTATCTATCGAATTCCCTTTACGGATCCGCGCCAATGATTTAAACCGGATGGACAGGGTGATTGTCCGTTCGCCCCCTTTTAAGAAAAGCAGGTTGGAAGCGACTGCAAAACCAATTGAAGCAAGCGGAGCTCCGGCTTCGCCAAATAAAAATGGTTGTGCTTCGTTGCTGTGCGCTGTTACATACAGTGTCCCGTTTGCTTTTTTTAACGAATGGACCGCCCCCACCTTCGCTTGGTTAAGTACCGTATCCTGTGACAGCCGGTATACCAGCGAGTTTCCACTTTGATCCTGGCCTCCCTTGAACAAGGTGCCCGCCTTCAGTAGGTGGTTTGCTGTACGCGTATGTAAGTCGAAGACCAGATGGGCATAATCCGGGTCGGCTTTTCTCGATTTTAGTTGTAAAACATCCCTGTAATAGTATTCCAGGTGTTTTCGCCCATATTCATTCAACTGGATTTGCGCATGACGGAACAGCTGCAAAAAAGTCAGCAGCAACGCCATGTGGGGTTTGTGGTTGCGATAGTTTCCAACTGATTTGTCAAACAAGGTTTCCGCCTTTACGGTGGCCGACGAAATTCCCGCAAAGACCGTCTTCAGTTGCTGCTGGAATAGGTTGTGGTGGACAATAAAATGAATCTTTGAGCCGTCGTCTGTATCCGGTATCATCAGATTGAGGGCTTCGGTTGCTTCGGTATCGATGTAGTGAAACGTAAAAACCGCCCCAGCAGAATTCAGCACAACGAAGGGAGCCAAGGGATCCGTTTCATTTGATGCAGCCAACAAGGCCGCATGCGCGTCTTTGAATGTGAGCAAACGCCGGAAAGCCCGACTGATTTTCGCGGTAATGATATCTTGTATACTTCTCTGATAATCAGATTCTTCTACCAACTTCACACACTGGTCGTCAACCGTCTTAACCAGCGTATATAACAAATCGAATAAATATTTAAAGCACTGTTTGGCCTGTCCCACTTCCTCGGCTCTGACGGCCAACCGAATACGTTTCACGAGCGATTTATAATAATCGGTGAAGGTAATGGGATCAATCGATGCCAATATTGCGAGGGCTACACTCAGGTCGGGTTGGACAAAGGGTTCCCAAGTTCCCTTGGCCTTATTTCCGTTATCGAAATAGGTAACTTGGGCTGCATAACGTTGCATAAACAATAGCAGATCGCGCAATTCCCGTTCGTCCACCTTGGCAAAATCAGGCGACAGCGCCGCCAGCGATCGGTTATATCGCCCGGTTCCTTCACGGATTAAGTTATTTTTATCTGAACATGCCATGTTTTATCGTTTTACTTCGGTGCCTTCCTGGATATAGAAAGGAAAAACATAATTGAATCGTGAATTGGTTGAGCGTATCGTATACTCGATATTTATGAGAATACGTCCCTCCATTTCCCCCGTATCTATCAATTCGATTTTATCGACCGCGATACGCGGCTCGTGGTACAATATGGCTGTCTGTATTAAGTCTTTCATATAGGTTTTCATGGTCGTCGTTAATGGCTCGAATAGCAATTCATCCAGATTGCAGCCATAATTGGGAAGCATTACCCGTTCACCGGGCCGGGTCGACAGCAGGATTTCAAGGCTGCTCCGGATATCCTCCCCGTCGCTCAGCATCTCAACGCTTCCACCTTCGTTGTCAAACTGCGGCGGGAAGCTCCATCCGGTACCCAAAAAGGATTTGTGCAACTTATCCATCAGTTATCCTCCTATTAATACGGTGCCACAGCCGCTTGTAATCACCCCTCCATGAACCGTCGGATCGCCCATCCGCGCGGCGGGAAGCCCACCGATAAGCACGGTGGCCGATCCCTTCACAATCGCATTCGGAGGTCCCGGGCAGGCACAGAGATCGCCCATCCTTGCGGCAGGTAACCCTCCGATCAGGACAGTTGGGCAACCGGCGGGCAATACCATTCCGCCCACATGCGGATTCGGGCTGCTCATCGGGCAGGTATGCATATCAGTGACTCTTGCAGCTAAGCTCATGATCGACTAATTTATTTTCACCAAGGATCCTTTTATTTCAGTGATGCCTGAACTCGCCACGCTTAGCGATCCATTTGCCGATAGCTCGGCGGTGGCTTCCGCTTTGATCGTCAGCTGAGGAGCCGATATCGATAGCGAAGACACGGCTTCCAACGTCAAATCTTTGGCCGAAGACAGGGTTATCCCACCGTCATCCAATACGAGCTTATTGCCCGTCGCATCTTCCAGGCTGCACAATCCGTTGGCATCATCCAATGTCAGTTTCCGTCCTCCGGGCGTTTCAATAGAAACGCGTTTGTCCCCATCGTGGAAAAGCACTTTTATTTCTGAACGGGACACATAACCCTTTTCGTTATTTTCATCGGCTGCTGCGATGGGCGACGGGTTTGCTCCGCTATGCAGCATTCCCAACACCACGGGGTAGTTTGGATCGTCACCCAAGAAACCGACAATCACTTCATCGTTTATTTCCGGCAAGAAGAACGTTCCCCGGTTATTGCCCGCATCCAAGGTTGCCAAACGTGCATAAATTCCATCTTCTGCCATACCGATGATCGGCAAGCGTACCCGGATTCGCCCTTTTCCTGCCGGATCAATAAGATCCGTCACCACGCCTACGTGCAATCCCTGCGTAGCCACATATTGCCCGGAGAATGAAACCGGATGTTCAGGAAAGATTTTTTCCGAAAAGAAGGCTTCTTCCCAGCCCAGTGTCGCTTCGGTCATCCAGTTACCTTCGCCAATTTCATGCTGCACACCGGAAACAAATACCTTTCCGTTGAATTGATCTCCCAATCCGGTTAAGGTGACATACGCCCCCGGAACCACCGCCGATTCTCCCGAAAACTTAACTTTACCCTTGATCTTAGCGAGTGATTGCCGTACTTTTTTCGCGTTCGCCAGTTGCTGCAATTCCTGAACCGACATTCCGCCCGATAGACGCATCTCAAACGCCTGCCCCATCACTTCGGCCAATTCATCTGCGGATTGATCTCCCGCATACGCAGACAGCCCCGCTTCCCCCTCAGATTCTTCGATATCTTGAACCGACTGATCCCACGCATAACCTAGCACAGCTGTAGACTGTGTCCGTGCGTCGACGATTGCCTCAAGTGATACGATATTGCTTCCGAACGTGAGGGTCAATACCGAATCTCCGTCGGTGCCTGCCTTCGCGATCACAATTTTCCCTTCGTTTACCGAATAATACAATCCGTTCACATCCAATCGAGTCATCATGAAATCCCAATCGCTGACCTGGTTCTGGAGCAACTGCTCGTGCACCACATCGGTTGTGATCATCTCATAATCACTGATACCGCTTTCTGCAAGCAATTGCTCCGCCACGTCTCTATCCTTCATATTTGTATAGTAGCGGCTTTTTTTGCCCAGCGTCATCCGTACCGTCTCGTGTTTACAGGTGACCATCAACAACGATCCGGATTCCTGTATCTGGTGGCTATTTGCAACAACAATTCCCTTGAATATTGTTGCATTGTCGCCGTCATATCCCACTTTAATTTCAATGAATTTTCCGGGTGCCAGCCATCGGCTCCCGCTCACCTCAAAATCCTGCTCGGCGACACTGCCATCGGCTATCGTTAGGGTTGCCGTCGGAATTTTATTCAGTGCGCTGTCGATATGGATCTCGACAACAGGTACCACCCCGGGCAGTTCATCAGCCGCTGTGAGCACCGCACTGCTTCCACAAAGAATCGTATAGGTAACCAAATCCCGGTTTTTGGGGGCTGTCGGCATGGCTTTATTGTTTTTCTAAGGGTGGAAAATAGAGTTTGCTACCCGGTTTGATGTTTCGGAAGCTATCCAGTTCATTGAAGAAGGCCACGTCAACGTAAAATTCGTTTCGCGCATAAATCTGCTCCGTTATCCGGTCAATGCGATCGGTTTCTACAAAAATTCGCTCATGGGTGATATCGGAGCTCTGCTTGTTTTCAATCGCCTCACGGAGTTCATCTTCGATGCTTTCCGTAAAAGCGCATTTTGCCACCGCGCGTATCGGTGTCCCGTCGGTTGCAAATACTTTATACTCAATATCAATTTGGTTCAGTACTCCCTTGAACAGTAGTGTACCCCAGTGTATTTTGAGGTAATACGGACGATGAGTGTCGCCTTTAAATTCAATGATCTTTTTCTTAAAGCCTTCCAATTGTTCGGCCACGGATACGGGTTTTGCAAATGGATTAGCTACAGAGATATTCAATATGGATGCATTTTTGACCACCCCGGTGCTGTCAAATAGAAAATCAAACGTAAACTTCTGAGGTTTGATCTTATTGAATTTCATTTTCACAGAAGATCGTCCCCCTGCCTGTGTATCGTCATATTCAAACTCATACTTACAAGTGTAGGAAGCCGGATTAATGAGTGCGCTGAATTTTTCACCCGGTGCTTTCCGGGTGAAAGCCGCATCGAGGTACGGTTCCACATAAAGTTTCTCTGCAGATGTAAGGTCCCCAAACATTATCGTTCATTTTTTTGTCCCAATTTTTGCAGAAGTTTCCGAAGTACTTCGTCAGCGATCTCCCGCTTTAACTTTGCGATATTCATCGGCTCCCTTGGCTGGAGTGACGACTGGTCGGCCACAACGACTGCTTTGACATACAGTTCTTTGATTTCGATGGGCATAATCTTGTAGTTAAATACTTACAGACCCACTGATGCTTCCTGCGGCAGACAATAGCGAATCCACACTGATGATATTGAAATACTGATAACTTAGCGTTATACTCTCTACAACCACACTGCTTTTCTCCGCATCAAAAGCAGATACTGACCACTTCTTTGGAATTGCGTTGACCACATACCACGCCTGTATGGGCACGTGCTGATCGTTCAACAACGCAATCAGGATATTCACGGGTTCAAAAACAAAATTCTCAAACGCATTCTTGCACCACATTAATATCCCTGAGCCGATGAACATTCCGCGTTTCAATACCAAATCGCTGTATTGAGCTTTTACAGGCAGCTCCCAAGTAAAGCGGTTTTGACCTCCTTCGGTAAAAGGTTCCATTTCCATAGTCATTTCCAGGCCTGTCACTTCCTGAAAACGGAAGTCATTGGGCGTCTGCGGAAACAGCTCGAACGTCACCGAAAAGTGAAAGCCAACGGGAGGATATGCAAACATTACCCTTCATTTTGAATGGTCAAACCTTCGTGTGCAATCTCGATGGTCTCGATGGCCACATCATTTCCAGTGGAGTTGAGGTCGGTCGACTGGACTTTAAGGGGCCAGGCATTTTTTATTTTCCAGACCACCACCGGTGCATGCGCTTCATCCAGCAATGAAATGATGAGATCCCGGCGTTCGATGGTATTGAGGGCCACCGTATTCCACCAATTGTAAAAATCGTTGTCGCCCTTAAAAATGCCCCGTTTCATCGTGATATTTGAAAAACTCTGTAGCCCAGGCATCTTGATTTTGTGGTATTCCGGGCTTGCACCATCGCGGTATTCAAGCGGCTCGATGGATACGTCCAAGCCCGATACTTCGCTGAAACCGATCTTTGCTCCACCCCATTCTACTTGGAAGTGAAACTTTGGAAGAGGATAATTTGCCATTGTATTTCTGATTTATAGATTCAACATTAATTGGCCAGGTTACGTTACTACGATTCCTGCATTTTATGCGAAAACCTTAAGATAATAAACTCTGCAGGGCGTACTGCCGCCATGCCAATCTCAACAATTAATTTGCCGTCGAGGATATCCTGTGCAGTCATGGTCTGATTTAAGCCACATCGTACGTAAAACGCATGCTCGGGCTTACTGCCCGCCAAGGCCCCTTGTCGCCACAGCAGAGTCAGGTAATTTTCAAGCATAGCCCGTACCTTTACCCACGTGTTGGCATCGTTAGGTTCAAAAACAAACTGCAGGGTTGCCTTCTTAGCCGATTCTTCGACTGTGATGAACAGCCTCCTAACGTTCACATAGCGCCATTCGTTATCGTTTCCCGCTAGGGTACGCGCACCCCATACCAGAAATCCTTTCCCCTGAAACGAACGTATCGCATTTACCGATTTTCCCGTTGTAGCATCCATATTCATCGATCCTTGCTCGGCATCAGAAATATTGGTACTTAGTCCGTATACCGAATTGACCGATACATTCGCAGGAGCTTTCCAAACCCCTCGGGAACCATCCACACGGGCGTAGATACCTGCCATGGCCGCTGCAGGAGGCAACGTAGGACTCAACCTGTTATTGATGGTTTCCACACATAAACTATAAATTGCTGTCTGTGTAGTTTTCAATGTATTCAGTTTTACCGGCGCTGCGGCTGTCCCGTTGGTTACCACCACTACATTTACGGCCGTATCGGCATATGCATATTCAAAAGTTGTTTTTAGGTAGGGGTAGTAGACGGCTGCATAATTTAGGTTGTCATTTTTGGTAAAATCTGCGCGAAAGCTGTTGATGGTATTTGTTACGTTAGTCCCTTCGGAATGTACGTCGACCAACGTGAATCGATCCTGCAACAAAACACATTGATCAATCGCTTTTCCTATTAACTCATAATATTTATCTTTTGCAAGCGAAAGGCCATCCGGAATTACAATTAGAGTTGGTTCATCGCTTGTTGCCAGTGCGTTTAACCCACCTTCCAACGTTGCAGGCGTAATGTTTGCGGTAGTCGCCGCCGCCGATACAATGTAGCAAGGACCGCCACCGTTTGCAAAATAAAGCCGCAGGCTGTGATACATCTTATATTTTGATACTTTATCCGCTGGCAATTCTGCTGCTGCTGAAAGTGCGGATACAATTGAGCCATCAGTCGTTTGCTGGACGGTCACTTTGATATCGGTCTGATTTTCGGGCCCACCGAAATACTGTTCATACTCCTTGAGTGAAAACACCTTGGTAGGTTTATTAATCAACGACTCTCCCAATTCGTCTTCGGCCTTTTGTGTATGGCCAATAAAAGCTGGAATCGCTGTTTCTACCTGAGCCACCGAAGGTGGAAACAAGGGTATTTCATTCACATATACCCCCGGAGTTTTGATCGCTGTTTCATTGATTTGTGCCATTGCTATAAAATTTTAAGTTTTTTATTAATTTTTTCTCTTCAATATCGTTTCAACTTCCACGATAGGAGCAACCGGCTGCTCCTGTCGGCTGTCGATGGTTAACATGCGCATCTTGTAAAGGACGGAGGGTTGATACTTTCCTCCTAACATGGACCATAGTTGTTGCAACTGCTCGAATGCGAGTGTAACCAGCTCCAGGGTCAGCCGTTCGATCCCATCATCTGCGAGCTCCGCGATCTCGCTTGCGCGAAAAACAGGTTGCTTCTGAAAAAAAGCGATCACCTCCTGTAGATTCCGGATATTATTCTCATACCCAGCGCCATAGGCAGTAAATAGCAGCCAAAGGTCCAAGTGAACCGCTGGATTTTTAGGATACAATTCATCGTCAATCTTTACCACATATCGTTGCTCCCTAGCCAAGCGTACTTCCTCAATATTGACAAGGGAAATAAGAATATCTGCATCGTGTTGCTCCTCGCTTCCACCGGTAAACTCAGCTACATTGGCTATCGCCACAGCGGGGTCAATGGTGTTATTTAGGATACGATGAACATTCTCGATTGCAGGGTAGAGCATTTTGGTGTTTGCTATCTTCGGCAACATCGCCGAACAACACAAATATCAAAAGCGTTAGAAAAGCGGGCAATACCTATTTTGGTGTAATTTTACCTTCGGTTTAATTGGTATGCGTTTAGCGAAAAAAGGGATTTCACAAGAAAGGGTTAAAAAAACAAAAGCCCCGTTGCATAAGCAACGGGGCTCTGAATGAAATCCGGCACCGACCTACTCTCACGCCTGTTACGGCAATACCATCGGCTCTGGCGGGCTTAACTGCTCTGTTCGGGATG
>NZ_FOQO01000007.1 GCF_900113765.1 Parapedobacter indicus
AAACTTTTCTAATATACTGAATTTCAGTATAGTGCACAACTTATTTGTTAATTTAACTGCCATAAACTATAACTTCCTCAAACCGCACAACGGGTATGAATACTTATCTCTTACTACTCTTTACCTTTTCCTCATTCTCCTTTTTCCTGAATGTCACGATTTTCTTAATCAGCGCTTCAGGCAGGGGTTTATCCGCTGGAATCTGGATGACCGATTTACTGGTTTTATACCCCACAAGGTCAGCCTTGAAGTGCTCCCAAAATGCATCGCTATAAGGATGCGACAACGAGACATGTTTCGGAAATGCACAGTAGTATATCAAATAACCGTGGTATTTAAAGCAGGGGATTTGATAGCTGATGCTTTCCGCAGCATCCGGTACCACTTCGTGGATGATTTTCCGGATGATTTGCATCCGTGCCAGCGATTCACCGCTAAATGCTTGATGATATTCATCTATGGTTTGATAATTGGTCTTAGCCATTGGTATGGATTTTAGGGTTATACACATAAGAAACCGTCAGAATACCCAACACAACCAGTGGCAACAGCATAAATCCGATGTTTTGGTCTACGCAGGCGTGACTGGTGAATGCAAAGATCAAATTAAAGGTAAGCCCTGCATATGCCCATTCTTTTAACTTGCTTGATAGGTTAGGAAGGGAAATCGCTAAAACACCCAGTGCTTTACAAATGATCAGCGTATATGCAAAGTAATCAGGATAACCCAATGGTTTCGTACCTACAGTGGCTTGCTCCGGTGCAAAAAGCAGGGTACTAAGCGGCATCACCCCTTCCCATAGGATAATGAGGGTCGTTGCTATCCAAAAGATTATTTTATTCTTTTTCATATCATTGACTATTAACGGTTTATAAATTAGTTTGATTCAACATATTTTACAAAATTGTTCAAGATAGCTTGCCATCCTTGTTTCTGAAATTCAGGGTCATTTTCTGTTTCTGTATCAAACGTGGTTTCGATGTTGGTTTTACCATTTTGCGCGGCAAACAATGTAGTTGCTCGTCGTCCATCGGGCATGGTATACGTAATTTCCCTATGCAGCTCTACCGCATCATAAGTACCCTCAAAGTCAAAACCGAAGCTGCCATCTTTCGCTTCCATCCTATTCTTAAATTTACCACCTACCCGTAGATCGTTTTCACTGCTTGGGCTATGCCAACTGGGGTCGGGCGTATTCCACTGCATAATATCGCTTGGTGTATTCCAAGCTTCCCAAACTTTTGCCACGGGAGCATTTACTGTTGCTTCTACCGTAATTCTTGTTGCTTGTGCCATTGTTAATTCGTTTTTTGTTTATTAAACTTAGATAAATTTGCTTTTAAAGTATATAAAGCAATTTATCGTTCTCTCCTCTGCCATTGATAACTTTTTTTATAGAGGAAATTTTACAATTCAAAATTACAATAGGGCATCAAATTGTGGCTGTTGTGAAAATGACAATCTTAGGGGTGAATTATGACAAACTATTTATATCTTGCAGTCTAATAACCAATAGTTGATATGCAGATTTCTGTCTTTGTGCCTGAGTATGGGGTAATTGAAGCGGTTACACCACCATTCCGAACCTTTCATACCGCCAATGAGTTTTTAACCACATTTGGCAAAAAACCCATTTTCAAGGTGGAATATGTGGGCTTAAAAGAATATGTTCCGGCCAACAATGGCGAATATACGATAAGGACCGATAGGTTGCTCAAAGATGTGACTACAACAGACCTGCTGATCATACCGCCTACATTTGGCGATACCGCCAAAGGAATTCAGGCCAACGCGGAAGCGATACCGTACTTTAAAAAATTGCACGCGATGGGTTCAAGTTTGGCCAGTTTGTGTGTCGGTGCTTTTCTTTTGGCCGAAACAGGCTTGCTCAACGGCAAAAAATGCTCTACACATTGGGCGCATATTAACGAGTTTAAGGAAAGATACCCGGATGTGGAAGTAGAAGACGGAGCGATCATCACAGAACACGATAATATTTACAGCAGCGGCGGAGCAAGCAGCTTGTGGAATTTGATATTATACCTGGTTGAAAAGTTTTCGGATAGAGAAACAGCCGTAATGATTTCAAAATACTTTGCGTTGGACATCGGGAGAGATAGCCAATCCCAATTTGCTATATTCAAAGGTCAACGGAATCACGGCGACGATGACATACAAAAAGTACAGGACTACATTGAAGAACACTATTGTGATAAAATATCCATCGAAACACTGGCAAAGCTGATTAATACAGGCCGTAGGACTTTTGAACGGAAATTTAAAGAGGCTACCAACAATACCCCCATAGAATATATACAAAGAGTACGGATAGAAGCTGCCAAAAAATTCTTTGAAGCCTCCCGGAAGAATGTCTCTGAAATTATGTTCGATGTAGGGTATACGGATACAAAAGCATTTAGGGATATCTTTAAAAAGATTACCGGGCTTACGCCCATTGAGTACCGGAATAAATTTGCAAGGGTGGCAAACGAGGTATAATCTAACGCCAACCTAATCCGGGTGCAACATGCTCCAAAATAGAAGCCAGCACGTGTACATTGTAATCGACGCCTAGCGTATTGGGTATCGTCAAAAGGAGTGTATCCGCTTCTTGGATCGCCTCGTCCTGAGCCAATTGGTTGATGAGTTGATCCGGCTCTGCTGCATAGCTCCTTCCGAAAATCGCCCGTTTGTCCTTTTCGATATGACCGATCTTGTCGACGTGATTGGCTTCCTGTCCAAAGTAACGATGATCTTGATCGCTAATCAATGCAAAAATAGATCGACTTACGGAAACCCTGGGTTCACGCGGATGTCCTGCTTTTTTCCATGCTTCTTTGTACAGCCTGATTTGCTCCGCTTGCTGTACATGAAATGGCTTGCCATTTTCGTCGTACTTCAAGGTAGAACTTTGCAGGTTCATCCCGTTTTCAGCCGCCCAAACAGCAGTCGCATTGGATGCCGCTCCCCACCAAATACGGTCCCGCAACCCTCCCGAATGGGGTTCCAAACGCAATAATCCCGGTGGATTCGGAAACATCGGGCGCGGATTAGGCTTGGCAAATCCAACACCGTTTAGCCTTTCCAAGAATTCCAGGGCTTTACGGCGTCCCATATCGGCATCGGTTTCCCCCCCGGCCAATTCATAACCAAAATAGCGCCAACCGTCGATTACTTGTTCCGGCGAACCTCTGCTGATTCCCAATTGCAATCGTCCTTCGGAAATTAAATCAGCAGCTCCGGAGTCTTCCACCATATATAACGGATTTTCATAACGCATATCAATGACGCCGGTGCCAATCTCAATTTTGCTTGTTTTGGCACCGATAGCCGAAAGCAAGGGAAATGGAGAGGCTAGCTGGGCAGCAAAGTGATGTACCCGGAAATATGCACCATCTAAACCAATTTCTTCGGCTGCAACAGCCAAGTCAATAGACTGAAGCAATGTATCACTTGCGGTACGGGTTTTATAGGCCGGATGATTAGACCAATGTCCAAACGATAAAAATCCTATTTTCTTCATAATCTCTTACAAAGATAACGATTATCAAAAAGAAACCCGTTATCTTGTAAGATAACGGGAATCCGCCCCAATGGGGTTAGGGGCTATCAACCTAAACCTAACACAAAGATATAAATTTCTTTGATATTCTTCCAACAATTATTAGAAATGGTATAGCTTGACAAAATCCTTACAGGGTGTTGGCCCACCCATTTGCCCGTATTAGAAGATAATTGCTAATTTAGCGGAACGTGGCTTCCAACGGGTCAAATGACTCCATACCGGCAAATTAAGAGGAAAGACACGTTGGCGATTGATGGGTAACGAGAATCAAACAGGCAACCATGCAAAATTCCCTTAAAGATATTCCCCAAATCGTAGGCGATGTTTATCGCAAAGAGTCACGACCCGTGTTCGCCGCATTGATTCGCTTGCTCGGCGATCTGGACCTCGCTGAAGATGCCATGCACGATGCTTTCAAGGTAGCGCTTGAGCAATGGGGTGAAAAAGGCGTTCCTTCAAATCCGCGGGCATGGCTTGTTTCTACCGGCCGGTTTAAAGCAATCGATCGTATCCGGCGCGAATCAAAATTTGATCCATTACAAATACAGCACATTGAGCAAATTGAAGCTAAAACTGCCGATCCTTCCGGGCAGGTTGACAAAAAGATTGAAGATGATGTGCTCCGGCTGATCTTTACGTGCTGCCACCCCGCGTTGTCACTCGATGCACGAACGGCCCTGACCTTGCGTGAGGTTTGTGATCTGACCACCGAAGCGGTCGCCAGTGCGTTCCTTGTTACGCCATCCACCATGGCACAGCGGATTGTGCGTGCCAAGACCAAAATTCGCGAAGAAAAAATACCCTTCGAAGTCCCTCCGGAACACGAATTACCGGATCGGATCGCAGCCGTGCTCCAGGTGGTTTACCTGGTATTCAACGAAGGCTACTACGCTTCGTCGGGCGAGTCAGCAACCCGCATTGATCTTTCAAGTGAAGCGATCCGACTGGGGTATCTGCTGCACGCTTTACTGCCTGATCCCGAGGTTGCTGGATTGCTTAGTCTCATGCTACTGCATGAATCCCGCCGACCGGCCCGCACCTCATCGTCCGGAGACCTTATTCTTTTGGACGATCAGGATCGATCGCTCTGGGATCGCAATATGATTGCCGAAGGTCTGTCTCTCGTCGAACAAGCATTTTTTTCCAAGCGGGCGGGAGCCTATACCTTTCAGGCAGCCATAGCAGCCCTACATGCCGAGGCAAAGCATCCCGATGCAACGGACTGGAAGCAGATTGCTGGCTTATATAGCTTGTTATTGCGCATCCATCCTTCTCCTGTTATTGAATTAAACCGTGCGGTAGCCATAGCCATGCACAAGGGGCCTGAGGCAGGATTGCAGCAGATCGATGCGATTCTGGGGCGCGGGGAGCTAAACAACTATCATTTAGCACATGCTGCGCGGGCGGAACTATGCCGGAAAATAGGTCGGATAGACGACGCGAGGGCATCATGGCAGCGTGCACTCAGCCTCGCTCAACAAGCCCCCGAACGGCGGTTTATCAAACGGAAACTTAGTGAGTTGAATGCGTAATTCTCCAAAAACACAAAAAAATTTCAAAATGTTTGTCGATTTTGTCTTCCGCCATTCGACTACTTGGTAAACGAACAAAATATAAGAGAACATGACTCAAAACAAAAAGACAATCGGAAACGATAACGGAGACGTAAAAAAAACACGGGTCCGGGTCGAGAGCTTTTCCATCTCACTTGACGGCTATGGGGCGGGACCAGACCAAAGCGTTGACAATCCGCTCGGCCTCAAGGGAGAGCACTTGCACGACTGGCTCCTTCCTACGCAAACGTTCCGAATGATGCATCATGCCTTCGATCCTCGCGCCACACAGGGGCAAGAGGATGGCACGACCGGGCTCGACGACGACTTTGCGCAGCGCGGGTTCGAGAACATCGGCGCCTGGATTATCGGAAGGAATATGTTTGGACCGGTCCGCGGCCCTTGGCCCAACATGAACTGGAAGGGCTGGTGGGGAGCCAATCCCCCTTATCATGTGCCGGTTTATGTACTGACCCACCACGCAAGACCTCCTTTGGAGATGGAAGGTGGCACAACTTTTTACTTTATTACGGAAGGTATTCACGATGCGCTTGCCAAAGCCCGGAAAGCAGCCAATGGGAAGGATATCCGAATTGGAGGTGGGGCAGATACCATTCAACAGTACCTGCGCGAGGGGCTGATCGATGAACTGCATATTGCCATTACTCCTACTATCCTAGGACGAGGTGAACGGCTGTTCGAAGGAGTTGACTTATGCTGCGCCGGCTACGAATGTGTCCGATTCGAGACCTCTGAGAAGGCGACCCATGTTGTTCTACAACGTAAAGAAGCTTAGATTTAATGAATAATAAAAGAGAGCATCATGAAATACATTTGTCTCGGTTACATGAACGAAGAAATTTGGAAGACATTATCAGAAAGTGAACGGAACAACTTTATGGACGACTGTTTCGCCTATGACGATGAACTTCGGAAGAATGGGCACTTTGCAGGTGGAGAAGCCCTGCAGGATGCTCGGAATGCAATTACATTGAGATGGAGTAATCACCACGTCTCCGTGACTGACGGTCCTTTTGCCGAAACCAAAGAGCAGATCGGTGGGATCATGATACTGGAAGCTACTGATCTTAATCACGCCATCCGCCTATTATCAAAACATCCGTCACTCCGACTGGGACAGGGTGGCAGTAGTTGGGAAATCCGACCGGCTGCCGACTTAACGGCTTTGATGGAAGATAGCAAACACAGAGGAAAGGGATAGAGGTGTACGCGCCTCAATGCACCGAGAGGAACCAGACTTTGACTTATCGGTCGGTCATCACGCGATAGGTGGGGTCTTCGATGATATTGACGTCGATGACCCCTTCTGCATTTTTCAGCAACTGCCTGCAATCTGGACTTAAATGGCGCAAATGAAGCGTTTTTCCTTGTTGATGATATTTTGCTGTGATTTTGTTCAACGCTTCAATAGCAGACATATCTACTACTCTACTTTCCTTGAAGTCGATAATCACTTCGTTCGGATCATTAAATACGTCAAACTTTTCCATAAATGTAGTTGTAGAGCCAAAAAAGAGTGGACCGTAAATCTCGTAATGTTTTGCGCCTCGGTCGTCCATAAATTTTCTGGCACGGATGCGTTTAGCACTTTCCCAAGCAAATACCAAAGCAGAAATCACGACGCCGATCAATACAGCTAGGGCAAGGTTATGCAAAAGTACCGTTATGACCGCCACCAACATGCCGATTAAAATATCAGGGCGCGGCATTTTAGAAATGATTCGGAAACTTACCCATTCAAACGTTCCAATGGCTACCATCATCATCACACCAACTAACGCAGCCATGGGTATTTGCTCAATCACAGGACCAGCTACGAGAATAATTAATAAGATGGTAACTGCACCGATGATTGCGGAAAGCCTGGTTCGTGCACCAGCGCCGACATTTACCAACGTTTGGGCAACCATCGCACAACCGCCCATTCCTCCAAAGAAACCATTGGTGATATTTGCGAGACCTTGGGCGGCTGCCTCCCGGTTTGATCGCCCCTTCGTATTAGTTATTTCATCAACCATGTTTAAGGTCAACAACGATTCAATTAACCCCACCCCCGCCATGACCAATGCATAGGGAAAAATGATTTGTAATGTCGCTAAGCTAAATGGAATCTCAGGAATGCGGAATGCAGGTAGCGAGCCGCTTATCGATGCAATATCAACTACCTTTTTGGTGTCTATATCGAAAAAATATACGATACCAAAGACAATTAATATGGCGACCAGCGAAGCGGGGACTGCCTTCGTGATTTTTGGCAACAGGATTACGATTGCGATTGTTAAGGCGGTTAGCCCGATCATCAAATACAGCGGAGCTCCCTGCATCCAACCGTCAATCCCTCTTTCCGTAATTTTAAATTGCGCTACCTGTGCCATGAAAATGATGACCGCAAGTCCGTTTAGAAAACCATACATCACGGGTTGCGGTATCAACCGGACAAATTTACCCAGTTTGAAGAGCCCAACTAACAATTGCAGAAAACCACCTAAAACTACTGCCCCAAAGAGATACTCCACGCCATGTGAGGAAGCCAATGCGATCAGCACAACGACGGTTGCGCCTGCGCCTCCGGATACCATACCGGGTCTTCCACCCAAAATGGCGGTTACCAAGCCCATTAAAAATGCGGCGTAAAGGCCTGTTAACGGAGATAGTCCGGCCAATATAGCAAACGACAGCGATTCAGGTATCATCGTCATCGCAACAGTTAAGCCGGCCAGGATTTCGTTTTTGTAATTTATGCTTTGTTTAAAATCAAACAGGTTGAAAATTTTCTGCATCTAGATCGAACCGTATATTTTATTGCAAAATTACATTTAATCCTTTGTGCCTAATAAATTATATAAAAAAAGTAAATTTGATGCTAAACGACATTTCGAATTAAAGGTTTGCTTCAACAGGTCGTTTACGCTTTTTGACATCTAATTATTATGAGATAAAAAAGATGACACGGTTTACGACCTGGCTTCCGATGCGTCGATTATATAATGCATGCCTGATATAATGCCTGACGGCGCTGTTTTGTTACGATGAAAGATTTATTAAATTGCGCACGGCCTTGTACGAAGCAAGGGACTGACTAAATTATGAGGTAACAGGAAACAGTTAAACAAAGTTAGTTGACGGATAACAGAATATGAAATACGTAACTACTATTCACCAAATAGGTAATAATACCGGAATAGAGATCAGCGAACAGCAGTTGGAAGAGCTCGGAGGTGGCAAAAAGCCTCTGGTTGTGGTTACTCTCAATAACCACACATACCATAGCGCCGTGGGAAAAATGGAAGGCAAATTTCTGATCAGTCTGAGCGCCGAAAACAGGAAGAAAGCAAATGTGAAAGGAGGAGATACCTTAGAAGTTGAAATACTGTTGGATACCAAACCTCGAACGGTAGAAGTTCCTGAAGAGTTTCAAGCAGTTTTGTCTAAAAATAAAATCGCAGCAAGTGCTTTTGAAAATTTGGCCCCCAGCAAAAGGAAGGCGATCGTGGAATCCATATTAACCGCTAAAACAGAAGAAACGCGGCAAAGAAGAATCACCAAAGCTATTGACACGTTAAGTAGATAAACGGGTTGATATTAGCGCGCCACGCGTGAAAATAATCGGCTCGATGGGTATCATTTGAAAGGAATTAAAATGCACGAGGTATACGTAACCGACAAAGCATTTGAAAAGAACGAGTTCATCCAAAATTCGCTAACAACAGGAGAATACGAAAACTGCATTTTCAGAAACTGTAACTTCGCGAACGGTGACCTTTCGGCCTCCAAATTTATAGACTGCAGGTTCGAAGGTTGTAATTTGAGTTTGTCAACGCTGAATAAGACGGCATTGCGGGAGGTAAACTTCAAAGACTGCAAAATGCTTGGATTGCGTTTTGACAATTGCCTGGATTTTGGACTTTCTTTTTCGTTTGACGGATGCCAACTGAATCATTGCTCATTTTATCGGACTAAAATCAGGAATACGGTTTTCAGAAACTCTCAATTGCGGGAAACCGATTTCACAAATTGCGACCTCTCAAACGTTATTTTCGACAATTGTGACCTAGCAGGGGCATTGTTTGACCATACCATCCTCGAAAAAGCAGATTTTAGAACATCTTATAACTATTCCCTTGATCCAGAAATAAACCGAATTAAAAAGGCCAAATTCTCAATCGCAGGCGTAGCCGGATTATTAGGTAAATACGATATCGATATTGAATATTAAAAACCCCGATCAGCCAAAAACATCGCTTTTTTAGCGTAAAAGCCGAAATAACCTATTCTTAATCATGATACAAGACCATGCAACGTGATCGGAAAACTGGAGTTGTAAGTTAAAGCCAGGACCTCAGTGTTGGTCCTGGCTTTTTCCAGTTTAGACCATCCTGCCCATCAGCGGATCGGTGATGCTTGGGCGGCCGGTTTCCACGTGCCCGGCATATCGGTACGACAACGCGGGGTATCCTTTGGCAATGAACTCAAAATCGTACCACCCGTCCGAATCGGTCAGGGATATTTCCAAGTGAACCTTGTCTTTTACAGGTACGGTCTTCGATGCCCGCCCATACGACAGATCCCGTACTTCCAGCGTCTCTCCACGAGGAAGAACAGCCTCCACGACAACGGATTGCCGATCCGGTTTCACAGACACTTCCAGTCGAGGGTCTGACAGGGTTGCGTTTCCTTTGAATGCCCGGTAAAAACCGTTTGGCCCATAAACTTCCAAATGGTAGGCTCTTCCTGCAAAATCATCCAGTGGCCATCGGTATTCGAGGTCCTCTCCTTCCCGAACGGCAAAATTCCAATTGCGTCCCGGCGTCGGCTCATCACGGTAGAGAAGCCGCGACACGGCAATGAATGGCATCCCGATGGTCTTGGTTTTCGGCAGGCTTCCTCCCAATGCGAGGTGCAGTACCAATTCGCCGGTTGCCGCGTCTACAAACGCATTGGCAGCTGCATCATATGGAAGACCACATGCCGGCTTAGTGCCTTTCTCCTGCTGAGGCAACAACCCCGGATCGTGGTTACCTTGTTTAAGCAAAGTTAATTCATCAGGTTGCAGCAGTTGGTAATTGCCGGGCAGTCCTTTTGTCTTGGCCGAATAGATACGTTCTACATACGCATTGCGGTTCACGGGCTGCAGTGTTCCCTTATCTCCGCCTTGCGTGGAGCGGAAGACCGAAGTCAGGTTGCCACATACCAACCGTCGCCACGCGCTGATGTTTGATTCGTATACCTGCTTACCAGTTTTATTTTCAATAAAATGCTCCAGAAACTGCAAGGTGGATGTGTGATCAAACACTTCCGAATTGACCCACCCCCCTTTCGTCCAGGGCGAGGCCACCACGAGCGGTACGCGGAAACCCAGGCCAATGGGACTGTCGAGCGTAGCCTCTGGATTGCCGGTCCGTATTTTCTCCTGTGCGGCTGTTACATATTCCTCCGCAGTGTCGACACCGGCTGCTATCGCGCCGCTGCTGCTCCTACCTGTTAGAGGCGGTACAAAGGGCGGCACGTGGTCAAAGTACCCGTCGCTTTCATCGTACGTAAGGATAAAAATCGTCTTTTTCCACACTTCGGGGTTTTTAGTGAGTATATCGAGCGCCTCAGACACATACCAGGCTCCGTACCACGGAGACCCTGGATGGTCCGAAAATCGGCAGGGTGCCACCAGCCAGGATACGGTGGGCAATTTCCCTTCGTTGACATCCTTGCGGAACTGATAAAAAACATCACCTTTGGGCACTTCCACCCGCTTTTCCCCTTCTGTATCCGTATAGGTAATCGGTTCCAGCCGATGGTAATCGGGATCTCCGGTATTGGTGATGAATGCCCGACGATGGATTTCTTGGTCGAAAGGGGTAAGTTGATTAAAATTTTCTTCACTATATTGCTGGATATCAATACGTAGCTGGGTCAACTGCTTTTGAAGTTTTTCGCGCTCTGCTCCCTCAGTTTCACTACGGCCCAGTGTGGCTTCCAGTTCGGCTGCATGACGCTCCATGAATGTACGGTGGGCAGGATGGAACCGTACGTTGTACTGCTTATAAAACTCCAGGTTATTATCTGTAAAATTGGCCAGCCAATCTTCTTGGTCATCGTCCAGTCCCACGGGCAAGCTCAATTCATTCTGATAGACTTTCCAATCGATACCTGCTTCCTGCAACCGTTCGGGATAGGTCTTCCAGCCTACATCTTCGTAGTTGATCTGGCCATTGTCTACGTGCGCAACGGAATCGGGATTGTGGGGTTCCTCACGGATGGCTCCAGCCCAGAAATAAGAACGGTTAGCACTGGTGCCGGTGAGCGAAGAACAGAAATGCTGGTCGCAAACGGTAAAAGCGTCGGCAAAGGCATAGTAAAAAGGCACATCCCGCCGGTCATAGTAGCCCATGGTGAGCGGCATATCACGGTATTCGGGATTACCTGCCCGCTTGGCCTCCAACCAGGTGTCGAGTTTCCCTTCGTTGCGGGCGTGCACCATATCCTTCCAGCCATGCGGCAGTGAACCCATCCAGGTGGCTTTCGTATTTTCGATATCCAGGTGAAAGGGCGCATAGCTTTTTCCCTGTGCATCGGTCTGCGCCCATACCGGCAGTCCGTTCGGCAGACGGATGGCCCGCGGGTCGTTGAAGCCACGGACTCCACGAAGGGTACCATAACAATGGTCGAACGAGCGGTTTTCCTGCATTAGGAAAACAACATGCTCCGCATCCAGATACGTACTGCCATCGGGTGCATCGATGGCCAGCGCCCGTTGGATGGATTCGGGCATCAGGTGGAAAGCGGCTGTGGCCCCGGCCAACAGCGATGCTTTTTTAAGAAAGGTTCTCCTTGATTCCATGGTTGTGATTTATGCGTGCAAGTTACTGTTTCTACTCGTTTATTTCAACCACCAAAGTTTTTCATACTGCTACCATCGCCCAGACCAAACTGGCTTGAAAATAAACAATATATTATATTTGTCCGGAATGATAAAACATCTCATTTTTCTGTGGATGGCTCTCATCTTCTTCAGCGCCAATATATATGCCCAAAAAGGCGATCTTGACAATCTGCTAAAACAAGCATATGCTGCGCGGTTGAAGGGCGATTATGACAGCAACTTTCGTTTATTAAGAGAAGCAGAGAACATCGACCAATCAAATCAGGATCCATTGTTACTTACCAAGTTATATGCGGAGCTCAGTAAACAGCAACTGATTCTTGCCGATTATAATAAAGCCAAAGCGTATGCTGAAAAAAGCCTACAAATAGGCAAACAAGCCAATCATACCTTGGCAAAATCGTATGGATATATCGCCATCTCTACCTATCATAACTACCTGGATATCGGTGATCAGGCCGTGAGCTATGCCCAACAGGCGCTGAAACTGCTCGACGATGAGCCCGATCCTTCCCTGCAATCCCGCGCGTATTATATCTTATATGGCGTATACTCAAGGTGGGATGATGTCGATCTCTGTGAGAAATATGCACAATTGGCCATTGCCGCTGCCAAACAGGGGAACGATAATGAGATGCTTTCAAACGCCTATGCCGCTTATGCCACGGCTATGGAATTTCGTTACGATCGTACCAACCAACAACGATACCTGGATAGCATCAAGATCTATCTGCATAAATCGGCAGCTGTTTATAAACAGGCCCCGGAAACCGTAGGTATTCGCACCTATTCAATTACCAACATCAATTTAGCCAACTTTTTTTTTAAATACTATCCCTTGGATCAGTCGTCCACTCAGGACAGTATCCTGTATTATGCGGGTATTGCCCAACACCTATCCCAAGCATCTGATAAGAATTATACGATCATGGGCAGCGTCAACGGGTTATTGGCAGAAGTAGCCAGCTTGCAGGGCAATGACCAACTGGCAGAAGCTTATCTCATGGATTCATATATCCACCTGACCGAAACCACCGCCCCTTCTTATTATACCCTTGCACATGTTGCTCAGGGATTGAGTGACCTGCACCGGAAACGTGGAGATTATGAAAAAGCGTTGTTCTACCAAAAGAAGAAAGAACAATTTACCGATACAATATTCAACGAAACACAGATGCTGCAGACAAAGAAACTGGAAGTGCAGTATGAAAACAAAAAATTGCTGGAAGACATCCAACTGAGTGCGCAAAAAGCCAGAAACCAAAAAACACAAAACCTATTGCTGGCCGGTATCTGTGTACTGCTCTTAATGAGCTTGTTCCTGCTTCGAAATTCTTTTAAAAACAAAACTCAACTGCAGGACGAGAAGGCCCTGCGACTGCATCAGGAAAAGATGGATTCGGAGCGAAATGCAGCACTTCAACTGAAAATGCAACAGCAAGAACAGGCCCGGCTGCAAGCTGAGCAGCAACTGCTGCTCATACAGAAGGAGCAGATGCAGAAGGAGGCTATGGCCGACGCCCTGCAAATTGAGCGCAAAAACCGGCTGCTGCTGCAACTGAAAGACAAGCTGAAAAAACTGGAAACCGAAGATAACAAAGGGCTTGTTGAAAAGGTCATTAAAGAAGAAATGCGTCTGGAAGAGACGGTTGAACGCTCGGCAAGAGAGTTTGAAAGCATCAATCCGCTTTTTTTCAGCAGGCTCAGGGAATTATCGGGCGAAAGGCTCACACCCCTGGAACTTAAACATTGTGCATACCTCTATCTCAAGCTTAACACCAAAGAAATTGCCGCCGCCTTCTACGTCGAACCTAAAACCATACGAGTGAGCAAATACCGTATCAAGCAGAAACTCAGACTGGACAAAGACACGGACCTGGATGATTTCCTGCAAGATATTGGGTAGCCTGTAGTCACTTTGTAGTCACCCACCAGGAAATACATAGCCACTTTGCAGCGTTTATTTATGCAAATGAGCCTTTTGGCCAACGTAAATTTGCAAACATGAGTAAACCAACATCGTCAATGCCGTTTCTGGAGATCATCGAATGGGTGGAACAGGATCCCAACATCATGATGTGGAAAATCACGGATGGAGACAAAGAGATCAAAAACGGGGCAAAACTGATTGTACGGGAAAGCCAGACAGTTCTGTTTATGAACGAAGGCACCTTCGCCGATGCTTTTGCACCGGGCACACACACCTTACATACCCGTAACATTCCCATCCTTTCCCGCCTTAAAGGGTGGACATATGGTTTCGAAAGCCCCTTCAAAGCCGATGTTTATTATTTTTCGGTCAAGCAGTTTGTTAACCTCAAATGGGGTACGCCTACCCCTGTCATGTTACGGGACCCCCAGTTTGGGCAGGTCCGTGTTCGCGCTTTTGGCACCTATAATGTACGTATTACAGATCCTGCCCGTTTCTTTAGCGAATATGCAGGTACCTATCCGAAGCTGACGATCGTTGAGTTTGAGCGGCAACTCCGCGATTTCATTGCACCCCGATTCGGTGAGGCATTGGCGATTTCCAATATCTCGGTGCTAGACATTGCCGGCAACATTTCAGCACTCAACCATCGTATTGAGCCGCTTATTCGGCCCTATTTCGAAGATTTTGGAATCGAAATCACCCAATTTACGCTTACTTCGGCAACATTGCCCGACGAAGTCACACAATATTATGATAAAGTGACGGGTATGAATATGGTAGGTGGCGACCTGGAGAGGTTCCAAAAATTCAATACCGCCATTGCGATAAGCCAAGCGGGGAATCTGGCGCAGCAGGGAACCCAGCAGGGCGTTGCATTGGGAATGCTGATGGGCCAGGTAAACCAACCACCGCAACCGGCTACAGCAGCACCTGCAGATGACCACACCATCAAACTTCAGAAAATCAAGACGCTCTTTGAAAACGGACTCATCGATGAGCTGGAATACAAAACAAAAAAGGCCGAAATATTAGCGCAAATGTGAATTTATGGAAAAACCCTTATCACTGGTTGCCCGCATGAAACAGAATGCCCTCGCGCAGAAGCGCGAGGTTTTCGAAGAGAGACAGGCGGGTATGAACACTACGACCTGTCCAAACTGCGGGGCTGGGCGAACGAAAGATGACGGCATTACCCGGTGTGCCTATTGCGGATTTGAATTTATCAGCCGTAAACTCACCGATGGAATCCACATCACTGACAACGACAATTCAAAATAAAACGATGGGCTTTTTCAGTTCCAACAAAAGAAACGACAGCGCTACCGAACATACGACGGAAACACCGCTTGTCCAACGATTCCAGTCTTTCTTGGATAAACTCAACGCAAGGGCAAAGGAAATGTATGATGAGCTACAAACCGATGCACAGGGCGTAGCCGATGCAGATACCGACCCGTTTAAAAGAAGTTTCCTTCAGTTTAAAGCCGGCATGATCGCTCAATTCACCGCCATCATACAAAAAGGGAGTTCCGTATATCAGGAAGAAGTTGCCCCCAAGGCCTCCGCCGAAGAGTTTATGATCCTCTCCCAGCTATTCAACAATTGGCATGTCGGTGTACTGAATATGATGACTACTTCCTTCGATCAGGTCATCGAGCGTGACCTCGAAAAGGAATATGCGGAGATCATGAAAGCGTACGAACATTACAAACATCAATTTCATTGTCGGCAATGCGGGGGTAAATTGGAAATACAAACATTTTACTTTATAGCCACCTATGTATCCTGTTCCTATTGCCGCACACAGAACACATTCGATCCCGGCACCAAAGTACGCAGGATCGAACACCTGGCGCGTCCCCTTGCCGAACTCCGATGCCGGCCACTTTACCAGCGTCACCAGGAACATCGCAAGCAATTCGGCCCAAAAAGTGCCAGCGCTTCCTATAAAGAATATGCACAAGCCTTAATTCGTGAAATGAACGGTATCCTGCCGGGCCTGGAAACCCAGCACCAGCATTTTTACGATAGACTGGTAAGTGAGTACGAACGATTTGATTACTTTGAATAATTCCATTTTTTTCACGAATAAATCTGACCATCATGTTTAAGAAAATTCTCAAAGGCCTCAACGTAAACCTGGACGACATCGCAAAGAATGTCGCAAAAGCGCAAAAAAACAAAAGTGAAGGTGCCCACCACGACATGCTTGATGCATACATACAAGGAGATATGCAGAAAGCGTTCGATAGTGGAGCAGCATCCGTTGGCTATACAACGATGAATACCGCAACCGAGGACCCCAATGATCCGCAATTACAGCCCGTACATGGCATCACCGTATACGATTATGCTGCAGGTGCCGCCAAGATAGGAGAAGGCTGTACCGAAGAACAGGTTTGCCGCGCACTGGGTGTGGAGAGACCCTTATGGGATGAGGCCCAGACAACCTGGAATAACCGCATGCGGGATGATAAGACCATGAACGTGGTAAATGTTTACTCCAAGCATTTTGGAATGGCCAAGGATCATGAAAAACTGGGCGCCCTACAACCGGACAATGCCCCCGTCACGAATATCCCTCAGGGTGATGCTGCCGCAAACCTGCAGCGACTGGAAACCGATAAGCACTATTTTTTTGAGATACAGGCCGCCATACAGGCTGCTTATGACCATGGTATCGATGGTGCCCAATGGTTGATAGACAACCTTGGCCTTACGGTATCACAAGTAAATGGAGCTGGCACAAAGTGGATGAACGATTTCAACACGATGGCTGAAATGATGGATTATCAGGACCAAAAGAAAAATGAATATAGCCAACGGTTTGCCCAAGAATCCGGTACAGGTGGTATTGTGGATGATATTAATTTTTAAATACTAAAAAAATTAGCTTACATTTGTTGTCCAATTCTGGAACAACATGGCGGTACTATCGGATGATAAACGTAAGCTAATCGGCCAGCTGCAAAAACATCTATTGCGTTGGCAGGGATTCAAACCATCGGAAAACCACCCCGAAGGCATCGGCTTAGGTCCCATAGAAAAGGCTTTCCCAAATACCATTTTTCCAATGGGAAGCATTCATGAATTCATTGGGACCACCCCTGAACAAACGGCTGCCACCAGTGGTTTCATCGGGGGAGTATTGGCCGCGCTGATGCGAAAGGGCGGCGTATGTCTATGGATCAGCACATCCAACCGGCTATTTCCCCCCGCGATTAAACTTTTCGGCGTGGAACCCGATCGGGTTATTTTCATTGAGGCTCGCCGGGAAAAGGATGTCTTATGGGCGCTGGAAGAAGCTCTTAAATGCGACAGGCTTATTGCTGCCGTTGCAGAACTCCGTGAGATGGATTTCAGTCAATCGCTCCGGCTCCAACTCGCTGTGGAAAAAAGCAGGGTAACGGGGTTTGTGCTCCGTAGCAATCCGTTGCGGGTGGGTAATACCGCCTGTGCTGCCCGGTGGCACATCACCCCGCTGCCAAGCGAAGTTGAGGAAGGGATGCCGGGAGTGGGAATGCCCAAATGGGGGGTGCAACTGCTGAAAGTACGCAATGGCAATCCGGGATATTGGGAAATCAACTGGTCGGCCGGACAGTTTATGGATGCTTCCAAACCTGCGAAAGTTTCTGAACTGCCCATGCGAAACCGAAAAATAGGATAAGAATGGAAAGGCGGTTTGCTTCGATATGGTTCAGGCACCTCACGACAGACTGGCTGGCACTTCGCCAACCTGCCTTACGGAATATGCCTTTTGTCCTGGCAGAACCGGTACATGGCCGCATGGTCATTACGGCAGCCAATACGCTAGCCGAAACCCAGGGAATCCATGCGGGCATGGTCGTGGCCGATGCCAAGGCCGCTATACCCGACCTACAGGTAATCGATTATCCGCCGGGTTTGATCGAAAAGCTGCTGGAAGCATTGGGACTGTGGTGCATCCGCTATACACCTGCCGTGGCCGTAGCCCCCCCTGATGGATTGATCCTTGACACCAGTGGATGCACGCACCTGTGGGGAGGCGAGCGACCCTATCTGAAAGAAATTGTAACCCGGCTGCGAGACAGGGGCTACGACGTCCGGATGGCGATAGCCGATACCATTGGCACTGCCCGGGCCATAGCCTATTATGGAAAAGATGCCCCCATCATCAGCAGCGGCGCAGAATGGGATGCCTTATCTCCCCTGCCTCCTGCCGCGCTCCGGCTGGAATCCGATACGGTACACCGGTTGCGTAAACTGGGGTTACGTACCATTGGCAGCTTTATGAGCATGCCGCGCACGGCCCTGCGCAGGCGCTTCGGTCCTGAATTGGTAGAAAGGTTGGAACAGGCGCTTGCCCAGAAGGACGAATATATTCAGCCCCTACGCCCCATCCCACCTTATACAGAAAGAATACCCTGCCTGGATCCCATCCGTACCGCCACAGGCATTGAGATTGCGATACAGCGGTTGCTGGAAATGCTCTGCAAGCGGTTGGCCAACGAAGGAAAGGGATTGCGACAAGCTACTCTCTATTGTCATCGGGTAGACGGGAAAATGGTACAGGTGGCCATCCGCACCAGTAGGCCTACTGCCCATGTGCCCCATATATTCAAGCTGTTTGTGCTGAAAATCCCGCAGATTGAGCCTGCACTGGGCATTGAGCTTTTTATTATCGAGGCCGACAAAGTTGAAGATGCCGACCCTGTACAGAATGCCCTGTGGGGTGGTGTGCCCGGACCGGAAGATACCGCATTGACTGAATTACTCGACAAGCTGGCCGGAAAAACCGGCATCCTGCGGGTAAGCCGCTACCTGCCGGATGAGCACCACTGGCCGGAGCGGTCTTTCAGACTTGCTTCATCCATCGGAGAAAACCCTACTACCACCTGGTGTGAAGACCGGCCGCGGCCTACGCGACTGCTGGCCAAACCCGAGCCCATTGAAGTATCGGCTCCCGTGCCGGATTACCCGCCCATGTTATTCCGCTATAAAGGCGAAGTGCACCCCATCCGGAAAGCGGACGGACCGGAACGCATCGAGCGTGAATGGTGGATGGACAAGGGAGAACACCGCGACTATTATCAGGTGGAAGATGACGGAGGACGCCGTTACTGGTTGTTCCGCTCGGGGCACTATACGGATGGCCAACCCCAACGGTGGTTTTTGCACGGCTTTTTTGCTTGATAGATCATGGCACATGCGGAATTACAGATAACATCCAATTTCAGCTTCCTCCGTGGAGCATCCCATCCGGACGAACTGGCAAAACAAGCAGCAGCATTGGGGTATGCGGCTATTGCCATTACCGACCGCAACAGTTTCGCAGGGATCGTACGCGGGCATATCGCTGCGAAGAAATGCGGTATACGCCTAATTCCGGCATGCCGTCTCGACTTGAGGGATGGTCCCAGCCTGCTGGCCTATCCCACAGACCGGGAAGCTTATGGACAGCTTTCCCGTTTACTGACTTTGGGCAACCGCCGTGCAGAAAAGGGCCAATGTTATTTGGACAAAGCGGATGTATACGACGCTAGCAAGGGTATGAAATTTGTCGTCGTGCCCCCGGATCGGCTTACGGCGAGCTTCGAATTGGAGGAGTTTTATAGCACGCACGTGGCTGAATACCGAGCAACCCTTGGTAAGGATTTGTTTCTAGGTGCAACCCGTACGTACCAGGGAAACGATGCCAAAATATTCTTCAGGCTGCACCAGTTATGCAAACAACTGGACATGCCCATGGTAGCCCTCGGCAATGTATACTACCACGAACCCCACCGCCGTGAATTGCAGGATGTGCTCACCTGTATCCGGGAGAAATGTACCATCCATACCGCTGGTTTCAAACTTCATTCCAATGCAGAAAGATACCTCAAACCGCTGGATGAGGTAGAACGCCTGTTCCGGCAGTATCCCGATGCACTTAGCAATGCAAGTGCACTTGCCGATGCATGCCAATTTTCACTGGATGAATTGAAATACGTTTATCCCGAAGAGCTGACAACAGAGGGACGGACGCCGCAGGAAGAGCTGGTTTACCTGACGTGGGAAGGTGCACAGAAGAAATTCAGGGAAAGTATTCCTGAAAATATCCGGCAGACCATCGAACAGGAGCTAGCCTTTATCGAAAAGAAAAACTATGCTTCTTATTTCCTGACCGTATATGATTACGTGCGTTATGCACGTGAACAGGACATCCTGTGTCAGGGACGTGGTTCGGCAGCTAATTCACTGGTATGCTATTGCCTCGGCATCACCTCCGTAAGCCCCACAAGCACAAAAGTCAGGCTATTGTTTGCGCGATTCATGTCTGACGCCCGCGACGAACCACCGGATATCGATGTGGACTTTGAGCACGAGCGGCGTGAGGAAGTGATCCAATATATCTATAAGAAATATACCCGCAAACGTGCGGCCATCGTAGCCACCGTGACGCAGGTACGGGTCAAGGGTGCCATCCGCGATGTAGGTAAGGCCATGGGACTTTCGCTGGATGCGGTAGGACGGCTGTCCGACATTATCGGTAGCCATTGGGACGACCACATCGAAGAGGAACGATTGGCTGAACAGGGATTTAATCTGGCCGATCCCCATTTGAAGAAGGTGCTGGAACTGATTAATCAATACATTGGTTTTCCCCGGCAATTGGGGCAACATACGGGTGGTTTTGTCATCACGCAGGGCAGGCTGGATGAACTGTGTCCTATCCTCAATGCACGTATGGAAGACCGTACCTGCTTAGAATGGAATAAGGACGATCTTGAAGCCCTGGGATTCCTGAAAGTGGATGTACTGGGGTTGGGCATGCTGACCTGCATCCATAAAGCATTTGACCTGATGAAGCAACATTATGGACGCGAACTGACTTTGGCAAATGTACCGCAGAAAGACTGTAAAGTATACGAAATGATCAGCCATGCCGACACGCTGGGGGTATTTCAGATTGAGAGCCGGGCACAGATGTCCATGTTACCCCGGTTGCGCCCCAACTGTTTCTATGATCTGGTCATCGAGGTAGCGATTGTACGGCCCGGGCCTATACAGGGCGACATGGTGCACCCTTACCTGCGCCGCCGTAATAAAGAGGAACTGATAGACTATCCTTCAAAAGAGATAGAAGGCATACTAAAACGGACGCTGGGCGTCCCTTTATTTCAGGAGCAGGCAATGGAAATCGCCATGGTGGCCGCTGATTTCTCAGCTGCTGATGCCGATGAACTACGCCGTAGCATGGCTACTTTCAAGGCTAAGGGAGAAGTAGCCCGTTTCCAGCAGAAAATGGTGAACGGCATGGTCAAAAAGGGATATACCGAAGAATTTGCCAACCGGGTATTCAACCAGCTCAAAGGATTCGGCAGTTACGGTTTCCCGGAGAGCCATGCGGCTTCTTTTGCCCTGTTGGTGTATATTTCTTCCTGGCTGAAATGCAAATACCCCGACGTCTTCGCCGCGGCATTGCTTAACAGCCAGCCCATGGGATTTTACCAGCCAGCACAGATCGTGATCGATGCCCGCCGGCACGGGATCACGGTATTGCCGGTAGATGTGAACCATTCACACTGGGACCATACACTAGAGGGTGAATTCGGCAAAGAACATCATGCTTTGCGGCTGGGGTTCCGCCAGGTGAAAGGACTAACAGAAGAAGATATGCAACGATTGGTAGAGGCGCGTAAGGACGGATATCACTCCATCGCAAGTCTGATGGATGCCGGTGTACCACTCGCTGCCATGGAACGACTGGCAGATGCAGACGCCTTCCGTTCGATGGGATTTGACCGCAGGCGCGCCTTGTGGGACGTTGCTGCGCTGCAGGACCGGCCCGTTGCATTGTTTGAAGGGCAACCGGTATGTACATCCGAAGGCCAGATTGAACTGCCTTTGATGACCCCAGGAGAACATGTGGTACAGGATTATGCCACGACCACCTTATCCTTAAAAGCCCATCCGGTTAGTTTCGTACGGGAGAAACTGAACATGCTGCATGTCACACCCACCGGTGCACTATCCGAAATGAAGGATGGCATGTACGTGAAGGTATGCGGCATGATAACCGTAAGGCAACGGCCCGGCACCGCCAAAGGGGTATTGTTTGTAACCATCGAGGATGAAACCGGATTTGCTAACGTAGTGGTGTGGGGCAAGCTATTTGCGCAATACCGGAGAGAAATTCTACAAGCTAGATTGCTGATGGTGGAAGGTAAATTACAGATTGAAGGTGAAGTCATTCATGTGATCGGAAGCCGCTGTTTCAATCTGAACGGCTGGTTGCGTGGGCTGATGACACCCGAAGATGGTCATACTCCCAAAGAAGTGTTTTATAAAGGGGGGAATTTTAAGTAGTGCCTATTCTATATTCGGGTATCCTTCGGGACATACCTAAGGTATACTTATTCTCTATTCTTTCCCTATCCGGCACTTAAGAGACGGATGTTTCCTATGTAGGTATGGCAGGTACCACGAAGGTACGATGGATGGGAGTCGAAGGTACAACAGGGATTGAACGGAGTTAGACGGACTTTCAACGGAGTTTAACGAACTTCGGAATGCTGAGAGGTCTGATGGATTGACTCCACAAAGTTACTAAATTCCGCGTAAACTAGGTCTTCTTTGCCTGCTCATTGAACGCAAGACACAACTCCAACCAGTAACTGAAATCATCCGGATCTGTGAACCCTTCGGGGCTAACATAACAAAAACCAGCAAGGTTTTTTCCTTTCATGATCATGGGATGATATCCCTTACGTTCGGATACCGTTTTTGCCTGCTTCGGATCGAATCGGCACATGAGGCCATCGCCGCTTATGTTGATACACATCTTGTCATTTACTAAGAAGGCCAGCCCTCCGAACATCTTCTTTTCTTCCACAGCACTACCGGGTACACGCTTTAAATAAGCCCTTACCTGCTGTGCGAGCTCAATATCATATGCCATACTGCGTTAAAAAATTAGCAAATCAAATGTATCAAAATTTCGAGAATCCACGGAATCTTCCGAAGAAAGGTTGTTGAAATGTTTTATATCCTGGCCTATCCGGTGGAGGTCTTAACCAAAATAACTTGGCACTCCGTGCTTAGGTATTTTTATATAATGGGCCCGTTCAAGCAAGCTTGGCGGGCCCATTATATAAAAATACCCCTGCTTTCGCAGAGGCTATTTTGATTGGTCGGGATGGCGGGATTCGAACCCACGACCTCCAGCACCCCATGCTGGCGCGATACCTGGCTACGCTACATCCCGATGGGGGTGCAAACTTAGATAAAATTGTGATTATTTGCAAATGACAAAAGTGAATATAGATGCAATTTTCAATCCAATCGGATTACCCATTCTTATCACCTATGTATTTATAGAATGTATCGCGATAGGTATCGCCTACAGGAATCACCTTGTCTTCTATGAAAATGCGGCCGCGCTCGATACTGGCTATCTTATCGAGTGCCACAATGTACGAACGGTGGACCCGTACAAAACGGTTACCGGGCAGAATATCTTCCATCTTTTTCATATTTTGGAGCGTAACGATCCGTTCAGTTGCCGTATAAATGGATATATAATCTTTCAGCCCCTCAATGTATAGGATATCGTCGACATCCACGCGTTGGATCTTATGTTCCGTTTTAACAAAAATAAAGTCGACAGCATCACTCTGCTGTGCAACAGTAAGCAGCGGGATCTTAGGTGCCTTATTGTTCAATACCTTTTGGACGGACCGATAAAAACGATCAAAAGCGATGGGTTTCAACAGGTAGTCCACGACATTAAGTTCATACCCATCTAGTGCATACTGGGGATAGGCGGTGGTGAGAATGACATCACATCTGCCATTGATGATCTTCAAGAATTGAATACCCGTTAATTCGGGCATCTGTACATCCAAAAACACCAGATCCGCTTCACCGTTTTGAACCATGGTAAGGGCCTCGATGGCATTTGTGGTACTCGCCACAAGCGATAACTCGGGCACTTTGGCCACATAATCAGCCAAAATATCCAGAGCCAGTGGTTCGTCATCTACAGTTATACATCGTACCATGTGCGTATTCTTTAGAGACTATAAATATAAAAAAAGTTCACTACTGTAATAATTTTCGGATTCCACGATATTGATGGTATGCCTATCGGGATATCCCAATTGGAGTCTGCGCTTTAGGTTCGTGAGTCCTATCCCCCGTGTCTGATCCTTATTGAGCTGATTTTTGGCGTTTTCTGCCCGGAAGTGCAATCGGCCGTTATGTACTTTTATATCGATACGGATCGGCTTGCTCGCATCGGTAGATACGCCATGTTTAAATGCATTTTCTAGAAATGAAATTAGCAGCAGTGGCATGATACGATGGTCCGTTTCATCGGTATCAACATGGAAATCCACATACATTTTTTCTTTGAACCGCAATTTTTGCAGGTCAATATAATTGTTCAAATAATTGATCTCTTCCGCCAGTAGTACCGTGTCTTCGTTGCTTTCATAAAGCATGTACCGCATGATATCCGACAACTTGAGGATGGCTTCGGGAGTTTTTTCCGATTTTTGATAAGCCAGTGAATAAATATTATTCAGTGAATTGAACAGGAAATGTGGATTGATCTGCGATTTGAGAAAGGCCAGTTCCGCATTGAGCTTCTCATTTTCAAGACTTTTTCGATGTTCGCGGCTCTTGAAGTTGGAAGAAATGACATACACCGCCGTACTTAGCAGCATAAAAAACAGTCCGGTAATCAGTGCAGCAACCGTATATTGTAGGGGGGTGAGGACTTTCTCCTTATTTTCTGTATCGCGGTATTGCAGGATGATATCTTGATAGTACGACGCGATACCGTATTTTACACCAATGGATACCACTAAAACAACCGACATGTAAGTGACCGCACGCCAATACCTGTTTTCACCGATAAGAAGCGGATTGATAAAAAAATAATGCACGTAAAAAATGACGATATTTAATGCGCCGTACACCAAAATGAGGATGGACGCATCCGCCGGGCGTTCGCGCACGTTGACGAGATACAATACGACGAGCAACACCACCCACACAAGGGCATGAACCAAAACTGCCTTGTTTTTTAACATAGTTGCAAATATACACGTAGCCAATCATATAACCGATGCCGATAGACAAACTCCCTACTCCTATCGGCCAACGGCTTCGTATGGTAGACGAATAGGGGATTCCGGTTGGTCTAGAAAATCTGCCGATTGGTCTAAAAGTTTTTTATCAAAAACAGGGAATACCTTTCTTTGTATCGTGCATTTGGAATCGGTGCGATCGGAGAACTACAAAGCAACAAGAAAATGAAAAAGTTTATTAGCAACGTCTCTCCCTTTTTGTTACTCGTTATCCCGCTTTTTGTGATCTTATTGTGGGTGGCAGGCCAAACAGGAAGAGAAGTCATTCAGGAGCGTATCCAATTGAACGCCTCCTTTATCTCCTTACCCGATACCGGGGTTTTTAAGGTACTGTTGTGGCGATAGTCCGGCAACTTGCTTACCTTTGCCTCCATGCAACGCCCACTTTTGTCTCTGCACAGCGTATTGGAAGCATTGGAACTCGATGCGGCATGTATATCGTTACTTGAACAAACTCCCGAATATCAAGAATTTATACACGCTGACACACCTGAAGCAATTTATAACGCGATCCGCACCATCGGCAGCGTCCTCAATGCATCGCAACAAGCCAATCAACTGGCGGAAAATCTGGAAGAACGTATCAACATCATTTCGCATAAGCTAAAATTTATCGCTGATGAGAACAAACCCAAGGCCGTATTTTTCCGTGATGTTTCTCCGATATCAATCGTGGAAGACGGATACCTTGCTAACCTAATCCGGATAGCGGGCGGAATTCATCAAACCGAGATACTAACCGGCGAATCAAATCCGGATCTCCTGATTATCTTCAACGAAAAACCAATATCCCAATTATTGACGGAATTGCCCCAAGCGCTCTCTACCTGGGCGCGAACTCAGGCAGTGACCAACAATCAAATTTACATCATTCATCATCCCGGTTACCTGCGCCGGCCCGGTGCACGTGTCGCCGACGACACCGAAATCCTTGCTGAAATTTTCTATCCAAAATATTTCGTTTTCGGTCGCGATGCCGATGTTTGGATGAAGTTTGATTGGCAGTAAATTACAATGTGCTTAGTAGATAGTTTTTGAATCCCTTATAGTCTGTACGTAACCCGACCACTTCTTTCTCGCGTCCCTGCAGCATAGTTACCTGTGAAGGAATCGCGATTTCCACAGCGATTTCCGAAGGAAATACCTCCGGAAATTTACACGGGTGTGCCGTGGATAAAAACACGGTTGCAAAGTTACCGCTATGCTGCTTACGGTACGCTTCGGCAGCCAGCCACGCAATCGCGGTATGCGGGCACGCGATGTAGCCATATCGGTCATGCAGTGCCTGTATGGCCGCCCGGGTATCCGCATCCGTAAACGTAAAAGAAGAAACGATTTGCTTCAATGCGGCTAAATCGTTTCCGAACAAGTCCATAATACGCACCCAGTTGCTTGGATTGCCTACATCCATTGCATTGGCCAAGGTTTGCACAGACGGACGGGGTTCGTACTGTCCATTTTCAAGAAATCGCGTAACGGTATCATTAGCATTGGTAGCCGCCACAAAATGTTGCGCAGGTAATCCCATTTTGAAAGCCAACAACCCGGCTCCGATATTGCCAAAATTGCCACTCGGAACAGAAAACACAACTTCCTTAATGCCCTGTGTTAGCAGTTGTGCGTAGGCGTGAAAGTAATAGAATGTCTGTGGGATGAGTCGGGCGATATTGATAGAGTTTGCTGAAGTGAGGCGAAATACAGATCGTAATTCGTTGTCGTTAAACGCTTCTTTTACCAAAGCTTGGCAATCGTCAAATGTACCGTCTATTTCGATCGCCCGTATATTTTGCCCGTTGGTCGTCAGTTGCAACTCCTGGATCGGACTCACTTTGCCCTTCGGATATAAGATGGTGACACGGGTGCCAGGTACACCCAGGAAACCAAGTGCTACGGCTCCGCCTGTATCGCCTGAGGTGGCCACCAATACATCCAGCACGCGACTGTCTTCAGTAGAAAAATAGGCCATTACCCTACTCATAAACCGGGCTCCGAAGTCTTTAAATGCCAGCGATGGCCCATGGAACAGTTCCAGTACAGCCAACCCGCTGTCCAAAGGACGAACCGGTGCGTCAAAATCGATGGCCTCGTGAACGATCTGACGCAGATCAGCTTCAGGAATATCCTCCCCTATCAACGCCTTTGCCACAGTAAGTGCGATTTCCTGCAATGAATGTCGGTGAAGATGCTGAATAAAATAAGGATCCAATGTTGGCACCGTTTCAGGCATATACAATCCCTTGTCGGTGGGCAAGCTATTGAATACCGCTTCTTGAAAAGGAACGCGTAAATTTTTATTGTTTGTACTGTAAAATTGCATGGTGGATTCTAGTTATTTATCTCTTTTGGTCCGTCTGTATTAACACCGGAAACGTATCCGTTGCTTTCAATACCCCGTTCGGTCAAGTGTGCTTGGATCAAGTTCGTAATCGCAGCGGCTTTGTCGCGGCTTTGGGTAAACGCAAATACAGAGGGCCCGGATCCCGAAATACCAAAGGTCAGCGCTCCCGACTCCATGGCTATACGGCGCATCTCGTAAAATTCGGGAATCAGGATGGCACGTGTCGGTTCGATAAGCACATCGTGCATACTCCGCCCGATGAGTTCATAATCGGCAGTAAAAAGCCCTGCTACCAGCCCTGCAATGTTACCCCATTGGGTAACGGCGTCCTTGAGCGCTACTTTCGTACGGATCATCTGCCGGGCATCGCGTGTAGGTACATCCACATGCGGGAATACCACCGATGCATGCAATTCCGGTGGGGCAGGAAGTGTGACCACATCGAGCGGATCATACCCACGGATCAATGTGACCCCTCCAAGTAATGCGGGAGCCACGTTGTCGGCATGTCCATGCCCGCATGCCAACGCTTCGCCCTGCACGGCAAAAGGCAGTAATTCCTTCCTGGAAAGGGGACTACCCAACAGCGTATTGACTGCAAATAATCCGGCCACGGTACTTGCTGCACTTGAACCTAAGCCGCTGCCAATGGGCATATGTTTGTGTAATTCGATTTCCAATCCAATATCGGTTTGACCGATGTGCTGAAGAAAGGTCAGTACGCTCGCACTTACCGTGTTTCTTTCCGCTTCCCGGGGCAACCTTCCCTCGTCACCGGTGATGTTCACCAATCGGACCCCCGGTTGGTCTACGCGGCGCATGTATACTTCATCTCCCGGTTCATCGATGGCAAATCCCAACACATCAAATCCGCAAACCATATTGGCTACGGTAGCTGGGGCAAATACGTGTATGCTGTCCTTTTCTATAGGACTCATTTCAGTCATTTTTGTTGTTTTGTATGTTGTCGACATTGATATTTCACGCTCCTACATTCACTAAATCAGCAAAAACACCAGCGGCGGTCACTTCCGCGCCCGCTCCGGGTCCTTTTACCACCAACGGCCGCTCCTTATAACGCTCTGTCGTAAAGGATATGATGTTGTCACTGCCCGAAAGCGCGAAAAATGGATGGGTGTGATCCACCATTTCCAATGCAATGGATACTTGGCCATTTTCCAATTTTCCAATATACCGGAGCACTTTATTGCTTTGGGTTGCTTCTGACTTCAAGTCATTAAAGTAGCCGTCTGCCGCCTTCAGCTCGCGATAAAAATCATCCACGGAAGCCGCTCGGATACAGGCGTCGGGCAATATATTGCCTAATTGAACATCCTCCGGCTCAAGCGCATAGCCCGCATCTCTCGCCAATATCAGCATCTTACGCATGAAATCAGTTCCTCGCAGATCATCACGGGGGTCGGGTTCGGTATAGCCCAGTTGCTGGGCATTTTTCACGACATCGTGAAAGGATACCTCGCCTTTGAAATTATTGAAAATATAGGAAATGGTACCGGAGAGAATCGCCTCGATGCGGACGATCCGATCGCCGCTGAGCATTAAGTCCCGAAGCACGCGCACAATAGGTAATCCGGCCCCAACGTTGGTCTCATAAAAGAAATCGACTCCATATTGCCGGGCGGTATCTTTGAGCAGCCTATATTGGTTATACCGGCCAGAATTAGCGATCTTGTTGCAGGTAACGATAGAAATATTAGATCGGAATATTTCTTCATAATATTGAATGGGATGTTCGCTGGCTGTATTATCGATAAACACACAATTCGGGAGGTTCATCGTTTTCATCTGGCTGATAAAGGCGTTCAGGTTCGCCTGTTCCCCATCTTGCTGCAATCGTTCTTTCCAGTCCCGCAGATCGACGCCTGCACTGTTAAACAACATCTTACGTGAGTTGCTGATGCCCACTACTTTTATTTCTATATCGTTGTGATCCAAAAGAAATGTGTATTGGTTCTGGATCTGCTTGAACAGGGTCGAGCCAATATTTCCGGTCCCAACATTAAAAACATGTAGCGTCTTATTCAGTTGTGCAAAAAAGGCGTCGTGCACTGCATTTAGTGCTTTAGACAGATCGGATTTTGCAATGATGACCGATATATTATATTCTGATGATCCCTGTGCGATTGCTCTCACGTTGACACCATTTCTGCCCAGTGCATGGAATAACCGGCCCGATATGCCGGGTGTTTGCTTCATGTTTTCTCCTACGATAGCTACGACAGACAAATGATCTTCGATTTCAGGTGCTAACAATTTATTGGCTTGCAGTTCCAGTTCGAATTCACTCTCGATCAGTATTTTTGCACGCACGGCGTCAGTTGGATTTACCGCAAAGGTAATGCTATGCTCCGAAGAGGATTGGGTGATCAACACGACATTGATCTGTTCTCGTGCCAATAAGGTGAACAATCGCCCGCTGAAACCAGCTTTACCCACCATGCCACTCCCCGTCAGATTGATCACACTGATATCAGAAATAGAGGAAATTCCCTTGATTGGTAAATTTGTCTTGCCACTATTATGCTGGATAATCGTGCCAGAAAAGGTAGGATTGAATGTATTACGGATGACAATGGGAATCTTTTTAAGGAATGCGGGAATCATGGTGGGCGGATAGATGACCTTGGCGCCGAAATAAGATAATTCCATCGCCTCGGTGTAAGAAAGTACCGATAATGAAAAAGCTTTTTTAACAATGCGTGGGTCGGCTGTAAGCATGCCATCCACATCGGTCCATATCTCGATGGCTTCGGCACCCATAGCCGCTGCGATAATGGCCGCGGTATAATCACTCCCCCCCCTTCCCAACGTGGTGATCCTGCCTCGTTCGTTTGCAGCAATGAAACCGGTAATAAACAATAGCCTGTCCGGATTCAACGCCATAAATGTTTGTATCAGTTGCTCCGAAAGGGGCTGGTTGACATGCGCGCTTCCGAAGTGGCTATCGGTCCGAATCAATTGAGTCGCATCTACAAACAGGGCTTGCGGAAAATCCTGTTCGGCTATTTTAGCAAGCAAAAAAGCAGAGCAACGCTCACCGTAACTCACGATCAAATCCTTACTCTGTAAGCTCAGTTCACGCAGGTTAAAGATACCCTGCAACAAATCCTCCAACTCGTTAAGATAGATCTTCAATCGGGTGAATACAGGATTCTGATGTTTTACCGCGATCAATTGCTTCACCACGGAAAAATGCCGACTTTCCATTTCCCGCAATCCATCAGCAAAATCCTTCCCTTCAGCAGCATCAGAAGCGAGTTGCGTCAGTAAATTCGTGATACCACCCATAGCAGATAGAACAACGACTGGATTTTCCCCGCAAGCATGGGATTTTTGAACGATTTCAAGTACCGATCGGATGCTACCGACGGACCCTACGGATGTGCCACCAAATTTTAATATCCTCATTTTTGACATGACTGGATTGAAACTAAAAACGCCTCCCTGTTTTCGAGGAAGGCGCTTATGATTTTTTATCGTTTACGATTACAACATAAATTACTTCCTCCGTGCGTTAGTCCCGGTGGTAATTATCGTTGTAATTGTTGTGTATTTCTTCACCTTATTAAGATTTCCGCGACAAAGGAAAGCCTTTATTTTGAATTTAACAAGGGAAAAGTCATTTTTTTAGAATTCCCTTATTTTTCACAATTCTTAAAACAATTTGAATTTTCCGATTTTTTTCTTGCACCGATAATTTTTTTAACATAGCTTTGCGAACCAACGGATACATATATAATGTATTGGTAAAACAATCAACGTCTACGTGTTGAACTAAAGGGCAGTTTAATGAAAAAAAAGACATTAGTAGCTATGCTGTTTGCTTGTACATTTGCCGTATCACAAGCGCAAACCTCAGCCTCAGATCCAGCCGCTAATCCTTCTGATCCGGACAATTTAGCCAAAGACTATTTTTCCCAGATAATGGGCGTAGCCGCTTCGGCCAGCACCAACACAAAATTATATCAGTTTATTTACGAATGGATAGGAACCCCGTACCGCTTGGGCGGCAAAACCAAAAAGGGGGTTGATTGTTCAAAGTTTGCTTATGAACTTTACGACAAAGTCTTTAATACAACGCTGGGACAAAACAGTCGTAACATTTATACCCAAGTCGATCCGATCAAGAAAGACCAACTGAAACCCGGGGATTTGGTGTTTTTCAAAATCAGGAGCCGCAACATCACACATGTAGGCGTATACATTGGAGATGATAAATTTGCACATGCATCTTCAAGCCGAGGCGTAATGATCAGCGATCTAAACGAGGCCTACTGGAAGCGCTACTATTATAATGGTGGCCGGATGCTTACAGCAGCTGCGAAAACAGAAGAGGAAGATAACAGTCAGCCGTCGATAAACTAACCTAACAACCCAACGATATTTATTATACCGTATTACGACCGGATCTGCATCAAATCTAAGTTTGAATGCGTAGCGGATAATTCCTATTTTTACCCAGCCATTTCATTGAAAGTTATATGTCTGCAAAAAAAGTTTTAATCCTCAATCAGGAACAGATACAAAACAAAACGATGCGTATTGCGTATCAGTTACTTGAAGACAATTTCGAAGAAGAATCTATCGTACTGGTGGGGATTGCTGACCGTGGCTATGTATTCGCTCAGCGGTTAAAAGCAATACTTGAAAAAATATCGTCCCTTAATATTCAACTAATCAAGGTTATGCTGGACAAGACCAGCAGCACGCTGGATGCTCAAACAGACACCCCGATAGAACAGGCAACGGATAAGGTTGTCATCTTAGTAGACGACGTATTAAACAGTGGGCGAACGTTAGCCTATGGTATGGGCGTTTTCTTTGATGTACCTCTCAAAAAGATGCGTACAGCCGTATTGATAGACAGGAGCCACCATAAATTCCCTATCTTCAGCGATTTCTCTGGCTTAAAACTCTCTACGATCCTAAAGGAACATGTAACCGTAAATCTTCACGAGTGCGACGGTGGGGAAGACGCAGCTTGGCTTTTATAAAGACGACTACCTTGCATTCACATACCGTAAACTAATCGACATTAATTTTCAGCGTCATTCCCGGTTTAATCTGATTACTTTTCAACCCATTCGCTGCTTTAATTTCCGATACACTTGCCGTACGATGTCGTTTAGCGATATCAGACAATGTATCTCCTCTTTTCACACGATATGTGATATATGTGATGGAAGAATGGACACGTAACTGCTGCCCAGGAACAATGATATTTTGCTTAATATTATTCCATGCACGCAAGTCTTGCACTGTAACGCGGTATCGTTGGGCGATAACTCCCAATGTTTCGCCCTTACGAACACGGTGTGTAATTACTTGACTCTCCTGGCTCTCCCCTGTACTATGGGATGCATTCAGGATTTTCGGCGTTTCTACAGTGCTATTAAGTGCTGCATACAAAGCCGAATAGGCCTCCGGAGGAACTTGAGGCAACACGAGTCTTCTGGGAGATTCCGGGCTACCATTTACTACAGCTCTTTTATACGCGGGGTTTAAGGATTTGATGATGCCTTCATCAATATCCAAGGCTTGCGCTACACCACTAAAGGGCACAAACTTCTGCACCCAGACAATCTCTGTGGTATCCACCGCATTTTCCGACACCATAGGCATTATTTCATGTTCTTCGTGGTAACCTAACATATAGGTCATAGCGATGAAAGCCGGAACATACTTGCGGGTTTCGCGAGGCAAATATGGACTGATAGCCCAATAGTCGGGCTCACTTAATCCCGATCGCTGAATCGCCCGCAAGACATTACCTTTGCCACAATTATAAGACGCGATGGCCAACAGCCAATCTCCAAATTCATTGTAAGCATCCAGTAAGTAAGCAGCAGCGGCGTAACTTGCTGCTATGGGATCTTTTCGCTCATCAATATAACTATCTATAGTTAGATTGTACATCCGGGCAGTGGCAAACATAAATTGCCATAAGCCGGTTGCTCCCACCCGGGATATGGCATGGGGATTTAATGCTGACTCTACGATGGATAAATATTTAATTTCATCAGGCACTCCCGCTTCCGCAAATATCCGTTCATAAATAGGGAAATAGTACTTCCCAAGCCCCATCATATTTGAAAGATACTTTTTATATCGATCTGTACTATATACATCGATATAAGACTGGACCTGCGCATTATAAGTGAGGGGAACAACCTTTTGTAAATATGCCAACCGGCCTTCCACAGTGGCCGGTACAAACTCAAAAATCCGTGAAATCTCGTACTCGTCAAGATCAACAAAATCTATACGATCTGCTATTAAATCAAGCTGTGTACTGATATAATTTTCATTGTCATTTTTCGCAGAGGTATCCGCTGACAGCGAATCGGAGGGGAAAGTGGTTTTCGAAGATGCCAAGTGTACACACAACACAATACTCACGGCCACTGCCGAAATTCCTTTTAACTTCATGTTTCGTTTAGTAGGTAACTATGCCATAAGCCTTCGAAAGACACTGCATGGCCTTATCGTTAACAATTAAATTGTCATTGGTTAAGTATATCCTTATGAGGAAAAACGCGCACACCGGTTTTTTATTGTGCAGCAACGGAATAAAAGTGCTTCGGATAAAAAAAGAAACTTTACACCGAATCATTCATCCGGTATAAAGCTCTTCATAATTTGGGTAAGAGCTTATTGTTTATTCTCTTCCAATTCTTCCTTGGGAGTTTCTTTTTGCCCCTCTTTAAACTCTCGGATGCCGCGCCCCATTCCACGCATCAATTCGGGAATCTTACGGCCCCCAAACAACAAAAGAAGCGCCAAAACTATCAGAATAATTTCTTGTGCACCGAGAAATAACAACACTGAATCTAACATAATCGTTGTTTTAAATTACTAACTTCACCTGTTTAACGCGCAGGTGATTTCGCAAATGTACGGATAATATTTTTTATTTGTCAATTATTTAGCTAACCAAGGTTCCGGATTTATGGGAGCAGAGCCTTCCCAGATCTCCAAATGTACCTCCGAAGTTCCGTCATTGGGGTCCACCAGAGCTGCCCCCAGCGTTTGGCCCCTTTGTATCGTTTGTCCACGTTTTACAACCGGATTGCTGAGGTTGGTGTAAACGGAAAAATACTTACCATGCTGAACGATGATAGAAATATTTCCCTGCATGTTTAAGACGGTATGCACCGTTCCGTCAAAGATAGCCAAAACCGGAGCGTTATTATTTGTTCTGATATTAATTCCGTCATTTTGTACCGTAACATTTCTTCCGATGGTATGTCTACCAAATCCCTGTGTGATAAAGCCTTGCTGTACGGGCCACGGCAGCCGGCCGCGATTGCCAGCGAAATCAGCTGAGAGTTTGGCAGCCGCCGGTGTATTGGCCAGCACCTCGGAATCACTTTTACGGACCGCCGGTTTTTCCGCTTCAATTTCTTTCACGGTCTTCCCGGTACGCTGCGCTTCAAGGGCCAAAGCGGCTTGCCGGGCTTCCTCCTCTAACCTTCGCTGTTCTTCGATTTCACGCTGAATGGCTGTCCGGATGGCCCTCGCCAGGCGTTCATCTTCCTGTTGCTTCTTTTGCAACTCCTGTTTAAATTGTTTTTCCTGCTTGGTAAGAGCTTGAAGTACTTTGGACTCTGCACCTTGCTCCGTGGCTATGACGTTCCGTTCTTTTTGCTGATCGGCAAGTAATGTTGCCTGCTCCTTTTTGCTTGCCTCCAATTGAGCCACTTTCAGCGCAATAGCCTTCTGCGTCTCTTCTATTTCCTGCGCGCGATGTTTCCGCGATTCGTTAAACTGCTGAAGATATTTCACACGCTTAAAGGCCTGGTTGAAATCTTTTGAAGCAAAAATAAACATTATTTTGTTGTATGCATTCCGATTTCGAAAGGCAAACATGATCATACTCTCGTAATCCTTACGCAATTTTGCCAACTGATCGCGTAAATTCTGAATAGTTTTATTATGAGAAGCTATCTGGTTACTGATCAGCCTGATTTCCTTGTTAATGGTGCTGATTTTCTGCTCACGCAAACGTAACTGCGTATTTAACGCATTGACCTGTTTAAGAGAAAGACTACGGTCGCTCGAAGTGGTTTTGAGACTTTGATTGAGCAACTCAATTTCCCTGTTTAAGCGCTCACGTTGCTTCTTAAGCTCCGCACTGCTTTGGGCGTGGCATATCGTTAGCGCCAGACAACATGTAAGTATGCTTAAAATTAGCTTAACAAAATTCATTAATATACGCGTTATCTATCTCTCCCAATTCGCCAATATTGTCTGCGAAAGTAATAAAACTACCTTGATAATCATAACCCATGCGCATTATTGGATTTCTTTATACCTTGCAGGTATACGAAAGGGCATATCCAATGTTTCATCATAGATCATTCGGTTGTAGCGCGTTTCGGATTGTAATTTAAATCCAGCAGCGATAATTGAAATTTTCACGTGATTCGGAAAGGTTTGTCCTGCGGAAGATTGGTAATCCGTATAATATGCTTCTATCCGCTGGTTTCGAATCGTATCGTTTAATACGGTAAATGTCGGGCGATAGCTGGTATCCAATTGTACCGAATACTGTAAATCGTTACGTTGACCCCGCAAGAAATACCCACGATCATTCGACCAAATTTCTGAACCTTTGGCAATCGTTTGATGGAGCACATTTCCCACCAATAGCTGTTGTAAGCTAGAAAAATCGAGTTCGTCGTTTGTAAAATTATGAAGGTACTCAAAGGGTTTGCTGACGTACGCCGCTTGCAAACGATTGATGATCTTCACGCTATCCGGTGTAATCAAGACCCTACCTGCCTCGATGCCCATCAGCGCCGTGACCGAAATCCAAATTGCCTTGTCTCGCTCAATGCGTACATTCGTTGTCACATCATAATTGTCTCGGTTGATCGCAATTTCACTTTTCGCCCGCCCGCTAAAGGTAGTAAAATAGAGCTGATGCGTTTCCACCTGACGCAGTGTACGCAACCGTTCCGCACGCGACACCTCTTTTTCGATTGCATCCGCGGATACAGTCGTTTTTTTTGAAGAACAGGAAAACACCGCTACCAATGACATTCCCAAAAAGACAGCCTTAATCAATAAATTGCCTCGCATCGATCTTTTTTGATAACTTATCAATATCCTTGCCAACCGACTCGGAAATAGTCATCGCCTTTTCCCATTGCGCAATGGCACCTTTTATATCACCTCGCTTAGCGAGAATATCACCGTAATGCTCAAGTAATGTAGCCGATACATCCTCAGCGTTCTTAATGGCCTTTTGGATCCATTCAAGGGCCTCGTCGTATTTTGCCTGCTGGAAAAGTACCCAAGCATAGGTATCTTGATACGAAGGATAATCGGGCATGAGTTCATTGGATTTTTTTGACATCGCTGCGGCAAGAGGCAATTTTTCCTTCCGCATTGCCAGATAATACGCATAATTATTCAGCGCATATGCATTGGTACTATCCAGCGCGATAGCTTCTTCATAGGCTACATCCGATTCCGCATGCATATCCAACGCATGGTATGTATCGCCAAGATTACTATACAATTGCGTAAGCAATGGAGTATGCTCTTCGTTGGCAGCATTTAATGCGCTTTCTAAATAGGTGCGGGCTTCCTGATACTTTCGGTTTCCCAAAAAGCCGTGTCCTGTAAAAAACAGAAGCAATGGATGGTTCTGAAACAGCTTCAGAGCCTCTTTTCCATGCATCTCGACATCGTTGTATTTTCTCATCTGAAGCTCCACCTGCAAAAGCTGCTGCCAGATACTTTCAATATATCGATTAATATCCAGCGCTTTCAGGTACGCCTGTTGTGCTGGCTCAAGCTGTTGCAGTTGCATGTAAACATCCCCTTTAACCGCATATGCCTTTGCCTCCTGCGGATAAGTCTCCGCAAGCAAATCCGCTAACTTCGTCAACGATTCTGGTGCCATGGGGTGACTGCGATTAGCGATCGCTGTATATAATATCCCAGCTTTGGCATCGATATCCAAAGCGGTGCTGACAAACGCCTGCCGGAGAAAATCGTATGCTAGCTTTTGCTTATTCATTGCTAGGTATGCATCGGACTTGCCCAACAGAATGAGCGGGTCGTTTGGAAACAAAACCGAGGCATCATCGAGCAATGTGATCGCTTTTCGGCTTTCTTTAATTTTTGTATATAATTCTGCCAGCAGAATATACCCTTTCGCATCTTTCGGCTTTCTGTCGATGAGTGCTTCCAATTCCCGGATCGCAGCGTCTATGTCGTTCTGAGCTAAGTAAATCTGAGATTTGGTAAGATATTGTTCATCTGTTTCCCCAAATCGCTGTGCAACGGTGTCATAGGTAGCTAACGAAGCCTCATATTGCTTATCTAAATACAGCACATAAGCCTTCTCTTGATAATTGGAAATTTTGTCCGGATGGAGCCGTATCAGCTCATCAAAAACGGCCGGCATCGCTTTAATATTGCCTGTCTTTTTATAAATGTCCCCCAACATGGACCAATACCATTCGTTATCCGGTTTGATCGCAGCCGCGTGTTTTGCGGCCCGCTCAGCTTCGGCATAATCTTCCTTTTCGATATAAATCCGTGCCAATTCAAAATGCGCAGCATCATTATCGGGTTGCAATAGCACCAGTTTGTCGAATGTTTTTTCAGCGGTAGCCAGCTGTCCCGCTGATTTTTGCTGCATCCCCTTAAAATACAACTCCTTAATCAATAAGCTGTCTCCGGCGGTCAGTATCCTAGGTGCCGGCGCAACTTGTTGGGCAACAGCAGCATTTCCAACGATTAATCCCCACACCATCGTAATCAGCCACTGAAAAAAACACACATTTTTTATTACTTGCCCCATAGCTTTGAAAAATCAATTTTATTATCGTACCTTTGCAGTCCTTAAAACAAGGGGCTAAATATATTTATTAATTATTTCAAAACAAAGCAAGTGAATACGTTAAGTTACAAAACTGTCTCTGCCAACAAAAACACCGTCAACAAGGAGTGGATTGTTGTTGATGCTGAGGGCGAGATCTTGGGGCGCTTGTCATCTCAGATTGCGAAGGTAATCCGGGGAAAACACAAGCCTTCGTACACCCCACACGTAGACTGCGGCGATAACGTCATCGTGATCAATGCAGACAAAGTTAAGTTGACTGGCAACAAACTGGAAGAGAAAGTGTACCAACGGTATACCGGCTATCCGGGTGGCCAGCGTTTCGAGTCTCCAAAACAATTGTTGGCCAAACACCCAACACGCATTGTGGAAAAAGCGGTACGTGGCATGCTGCCGAAAAACCGTTTGGGACGCGCATTGTTTAAGAACCTGTATGTCTATGCAGGCAACGAACATCCACATGCAGCACAGAATCCAAAAACTGTTAAATTCTAAGGAGCAAAGAAATGTCAACAACTAACACTTCAGGAAGAAGGAAAACTGCGGTTGCCCGCATTTATTTATCTGCTGGCAGCGGCAATATTACCGTAAACGGTAAAGACTATAAAGAGTATTTCCCAACATTGCCATTACAATACATCGTGACCCAAAGCACAGAAGTAGCTGGCGCTGCCGGAAATTACGATGTAAAAGTTAACGTGGCCGGAGGAGGCATCAAAGGACAAGCCGAAGCCGTTCGTTTGGCGATCGCCAAAGCACTTATCGAGCTCGATCCGGAAGTTAAGTCTGCACTCAGGTCCAAAGGACTGGTAACACGCGACGACCGTATGGTGGAGCGTAAAAAACCCGGACGCCGCAAAGCGCGCAGGAGATTCCAATTCAGTAAACGTTAATTTTTTAAGGAGAAACAGAAAATGGCAAGAACGACATATCAAGAATTGCTGGATGCAGGTGTACACTTCGGCCACCTTACCCGTAAATGGGATCCGAAAATGGCCAAATACATTTTCATGGAACGCAATGGTATCCACATTATCGATTTAAATAAAACACTTATCAAGCTTGAAGAAGCAGCGTCTGCAATCAAGCAAGTGGTTAAGTCAGGGAGAAAAGTATTGTTTGTCGCAACAAAAAAACAAGCGAAAGATATCGTTGCGGCGCAAGCTAAAACTGTAAACATGCCGTTTGTGACTGAGCGCTGGTTAGGTGGCATGCTTACTAACTTCGCCACGGTGCGTAAGTCTATCAAGAAAATGGCGAACATCGACAAGATGACCAAAGATGGCACCTATTCAGTTCTATCGAAAAAAGAGAAATTGATGATCCAACGCGAGCGCATTAAGTTGGAAAACTTATTGGGCGGCATTGCCGATCTGAACCGTTTACCAGCTGCATTGTTTATCATCGACGTTAAGAAGGAACACATAGCGGTGAGTGAAGCCCTGAAATTGAATATTCCGACTTTCGCAATGGTGGATACGAACTCCGATCCCACTAACATTGATTTCCCGATCCCATCCAACGATGACGCTACCAAATCCATTAGCCTCATCACGGAAATTATCGGAAAGGCTATCCAGGAGGGACTCGAAGAGCGCAAACGGGATAAAGAAGAAGAAGCTGAGCGGGAAGCGGCTGCTGCTAAAGCACGGATAGATAGCGGCGAAGAGCCCGAGGCTACAGCAGAAGAAACAAAGACCGACACAGATGCTTCCGGAAAACGTCCGCGCAAAAAAGCAGAGGCTGAAATAGCGACCGAAGCAGACAACACACCAGACGGAGAATAATTACATTATAGAAACCGGATGGTGCTCCAATACCATCCGGTTTTTTTTTCGTTAAATTGTGTATTCCAAAGATAACTTAAGGGTAAATTACAAAAAGGAAATAATAAAATGTCCACAGTACAAATTTCAGCATCAGATGTAAACAAGCTACGCCAACAAACGGGGGCGGGCATGATGGATTGCAAAAAGGCATTGATTGAAGCCAATGGCAATTTCGAGGCCGCCATCGATTATTTACGTAAGAAAGGTGCTAAAGTGGCCGCGAGCCGCCAAGACAGAGATTCAAACGAAGGCGTCGTGATTGCGAAGACCACCTTAGATGGCAAGAAAGGTGTGATTATCGAACTGAATTGCGAAACAGACTTTGTAGCCAAAAATGCGGATTTTATTGCATTTGGCGAAAGCATAGCTGATGTAGCTGTTTCCCAAGCTCCTACCTCGCTTGAGGCGTTAAAGCAATTGGAAATAAACGGTGTCAAAATTACGGACCTACTGCTTGATCAAACCGGTAAAATCGGAGAAAAAATAGATGTTTCCAAGTACGAAACCATTGAAGCGGAAAAGGTAGTCGCTTACATACACGGAAATTATCGACTCGGCGTATTGGTGGGGCTTAATCAAGCAGCAGATGGCACGGATGAAGCAGGTAAAGATGTAGCTATGCAAATTGCAGCGATGAATCCGGTAGCAATTGATAAAGCTGATGTCGATTCGCGTACCATTGAACGGGAACTGGAAATTGCGAAGGAACAAATCCGTGCAGAAGGCAAACCGGAAGAAATGGTTGAAAAAATTGCCCAGGGCAAACTCAACAAATTTTACAAAGAGTCAACTCTGTTGAATCAAGAATTTGTAAAAGATTCATCTAAAAACATCGCTCAGTTTTTAGATAGTATTTCTAAAGGATTGACTGTTACGGTATTCAAAAGAGTGCAATTGGGGGCTTAAGAGAGCGCTGATCATGCGTGGTTCACCCCAAAGCCCTGCACGGGCGTTGAAATAACTCAAACCTCCTTAAATCCCAATTTAAGGAGGTTTGAAGTTTATCCTTCCGGCTTAATCCTTGGATAACCACGACTGTCTTTAACTATTTTATCGCCGAATAAAATTTATTACACTGTTTAATCCTATTGGATTAAATATTAACTATTATTGTTTTTTTAACGATAGTTTAGTAACTTGGAATTTTGGAATACGGGCATTTCGTATTCTTATCAGAAAACAGCACAATAAATTTTTACAAGTTTACTAAATAATTATCTCCCAGATTAAATTAGCTGGATATGGAAACGAAGATTTCAGTATTATACGTGGATGATGAAGAGAACAATTTAATTTCTTTTAAGGCCACATTCCGTCTGAAATATACGGTTTATACTGCGTTAAATGGTAGTCAAGCCTTGCAACTTGTAAAAGAAAAGCCGATAGATATAATCATTACCGATCAGCGGATGCCGCAAATGACAGGGGTGGAACTATTGGAAGAAATCATTAAAATTAATCCCGAGCCCATGCGGATTTTACTCACTGGCTACGCCGACATGAGTGCGGTTGTAGATGCAGTAAACAAAGGAAAAATATTCCATTATTTAAGTAAACCGTGGAGCGAAGAAGAACTAAGCAGCACAATTCAACGAGCCTATGAAATTTATGCCGAGCGAAAAAAAATAACAGAGTCATTTTCCCAACTCGAAGTCACCAACGAACAATTAGAATTCCTGCTTAGACAAAAGCTACTTTCATAATCAACATATAGTAAAACTCACGTTATTTATTTGGTATCATCACGGTAAATGTTGTCCCTTTTCCCTCTATCGAATTGACGTCTATTTCACCTTGAAGCTTAATCAACGCGCTCTTAACGTTATAAAGACCGAAACCCGTACCTTCTGCTTGGTCACTTCCGCGAAAAAACAACTTAAAAATATCATCGATATCCTCAACCGCAATTCCAATTCCAGTGTCGCTAACCTTTATGAGTGCTTTACCGCTTTCCACGACCACCGATAATTCAACCAGTTTTTTATCGGCATCCTTCTTTTGATATTTAAACGCATTGGACAACAAGTTATGCAGGATGAGTTTTAACGCTGTTTCATCACTCTTAAATTCTTGTTGCTGATGGCTGCTGATTCGAAATTCAACGTTGTTACTTCGAGTATAGATGCTGTAAAAGTCTTTAAAATAGGCAAACAATCCATCGAAATCGATTTCTATGAAAGTGAGTTCACCCCGCTTTAATAGGTAATAATCATGAAGGCTGTTAATATACGAATTAAGTTTTAACACCGAACTTTCCATGAGTGCCAGAATTTCATGGATCCGCGCTGGAGAATCATACTCCAATGCCAATTTAATGGCAGATAACACTCCCGTTAACGGATCGCGGAGATCGTGACTCACACTGTAAGCAAATTTATCAAGTTCGTCATAAGCCTTTTGAAGTTCCTCATTTCGAATATCTAACATGGAATTCGCAATATAAAACTTATTGGCTTCCTCGATAGAGGAAATGATTTCCTCCTCCATCCAAGGCTTACGAACAAATCTAAATATATGGCCTCTATTGACAGCACCTACTATCGTTTCCATGTCTGCATATGCGGTCAACAGTATTCGTACGGGTCGTGGAAAATGGCGTTTTATATCGTTCAAAAAATCAATTCCGGTCTCTCCTGGCATTCGCTGATCGCAGAAGATAACCTGGATATTCGGATTTGACTGCAATATCTGGCGTGCCTCATCGGTATTGATAGCCGTGTATATCGGGTAACGATATCTAAACGTAGCTTTAAAACTAATCAGGTTGTTGGCCTCATCATCAATATAAAGTATTTCCGGAGATTTATGCATAAAATAAAGGAAACCTATACGGCCAATGTAATTTCAAACAAAATTAAGTATAAAATAATTCCCACGAACAGCACCTACCCATTTTGTTGTATAATAGGTATCACTATTGTGAATTTTGTCCCCTCGCCTACCTGCGATTCGATTGTAATTTCGCCCTTATGCTTCTTTATCGTGTTGTATACGATAGACATGCCTAATCCGGTTCCCTCTCCAACTTCCTTCGTCGTAAAAAAGGGTTCGAATATCTTTTCTTTTATATCTTGGGGCATTCCCGTCCCGTTGTCTTGGATGGATATAGAAACATTTTCGCCGTCCGCTACGGTACAAATTTCTAAAATCCCTCCGCTATTTCCGTTAAATTTCTTATTGATCGCATAAATCGCATTTGTAATGATATTCAAAAATACCTGATTCAATTTACCCGGGTAACATTCCACCATTGGTAATTTTGCATATTGCCTGTCCACGTGTATTCCCTCCCGTATCACGCTATTAAGAATCACCAGGGTAGAGTCCAGCCCTTCGTTGATATCTGCAAATTTCAATGAGTCCTCATCAACTCGCGAGAAGATGCGCAAACTTTTCACAATTTCAGCTGTTCGATTGGCACCATCATGCATTCCCTTGAGTAAAAAGTCAATTTCAGTTTTCAGATATTCAATATCCTGCTCTTCCTTGTAGCTATTTATCTGATGCTCCTTTTCGTTGACAGGCAGATCCGATAGCGCTACCCGCTGAATGGCTTCCATGGCGTCCCAGACGATCCGGATATCCCGTTTCAACGGTGCGACATTGGACGTTACAAAATTAATTGGGTTATTAATCTCGTGAGCAACGCCTGCAGTTAGTTGCCCTAACGATGCCATTTTTTCCGCTTCAACCAGTTGGGCCTGAGTCTCTTTCAAATGGTTAAGTGCATCTTGCAATGACGTATTGGTTTCCTGCAGCGCATGCGTACGTTCCTGCACCCGTTGCTCGAGTACCACATTTTGTTCACGCACCAAACGTTCGTTCTCTTTCAGTGTCAAAAGCGCCTGCTCCTGAGATTCTTCCTTTTCTTTTTTATACACGTTGATTTTGTCGGCCAACGCAAACGACAGTAAGGCCATTTCAATCGCCGAAGCCGCCTGCACGGAATAAACCGTAAATGTGTTATAGGGTAACAGCCCATAGTCCTTCAGCATGAAAATCAACGACCCTACCAAAAGCACCGACCACGCCGAGACAAAAAAGCGCGCCTGTGTTGCTTTCGGACGATTATAAGCTACGTATACCGCTACAATCAGCACGCTTACTGCTGTAAGTGTCGTAGCCGACTGCATGATCATAAACGCTAGGTAATTATCAAATGCCAACACCACGATCGCAACACAAAACAGAATAACAAGCCCTAAGAGCAAAACGTGGATCCGGCGAAAATAGGTTTTGATCTCCAGAAAATTAATTGTAAAAATCAGGGCCGCTATTCCAGCAATCGATGCGAAAAGAACAACACTCAATCGTTCGAAATCGGGACTGTCCGACCATAGAAATTGAAAGTTCACACCTTTCAAGCCCATCTGCGTCAATCCAATAGCAAGTACATAACCAACATAGTACAGATAACTCCTGTCCAGCACTGATAAGAACAGCAAGAAGTTATATACAGCCATAATAAGAATAACGCCAATATAGATACCAGACAGCATTTGCTCATCCGTAGCCGTATTGATATATTGCTCGGGAAGCAGAATAGACATTGGAATTATTAATGGTGTTCGGCTTTTTACCGATATATAAAAAAAACGTTGCTCACCTGGAGGTACCTTCAGATCAAATAAATAATTCGGATCTTGATATTTTCGATCGCCGAAAGGCACGTTCTTACTGATCATCAATCGCTCTTCAAGTTCCATGTTCGGTAAAAACCGATAAACTACTACTTCATCATAATTTGGGTTGGCGAGTTTCAATATATGATTAGCTTCCCTTCCGGCGTTTTCAACGGCAAACATCACCCAGGCCTGTCCACGGGTTGATCCCAGGTTGGGTATATCAGCATCCGGGCGGTTAAATGGCTTATTCAATGCCGAGTCAATGGAAATGTATGTATCCGACTTATACACCAGTAGATCATCACTCCCGATAGGTCGCTTACCCTCATTGCCCAAGACAACGGCCTGACCCACGACAATAAACGGAAGTGCCACGAGCAGAAAAACCGTGTAAAGAGGCTTTACCATAACTTTTACCGCTTTGCAGACACTACAATAAGGTTAATAGAACAAATAAACTGCCCCCTATCATCCGCAACCCTTAGTGCGTTCATAAGAGTCTGCGCCTCATCTGCGGTCAGCTCGCCCGCATCCTGCATAGCAGTCAGCACCACATCAAACCGCAATAATTGAACACATTGCTCAAGCGAACGGGAAGCCAACGGCCAAAGCCGAACAGCTACATCCGAGAAGCCTGCTGCCTGCAAGTCGTGTATCAACGTCGCAGCTGCATTGCCATTCTTCACATTCCTCTCGGTTAAATAGTTCCTCAACCGCTGCGTTACTCTCGGATCACCATTGTAAAATGAAATACTATTCCAGTCGGTCTCCACTACCACTAGTGGCGATCCGGCCACCAGCGTGCGGTAAAATTCCGCAAACACCTCCTCCGGGTTTGGCAGATGCTGCACCAATCTTTCTGCCCGCAGCCCAGAAAGTGCACCATCTTCAAATGGCAGGTGACTTGCATTCCCGATCATAAACCGGACATTCGTCATCTGATCCTCCGGGATTCCTTTATCGTTCGCCTTTGATTGCCTGGAATTAGCTTCCTGGATCATAACCTCAGAAGCATCCAGCCCAAACACTTCCAGCCCATTACCAGCTGTAGCTTTTGCGATATTGATCGCATCATCTCCCGTGCCACACCCCACTTCGACCATCCTTCCGGAAATCGACAAAAAGGGAGTATAGGTACTGTACTTCAATTCTTCCAGGAGTCGCTGAGTCTCCGCCAAGTAATCCGGATTGTAAAGTTGTTCTGACATTGCTTTCGCTATAAAGAAATTATCGTTTACTGCTTTTGCCACATGCCGGCATTCGGAATAGCCAAGTCATATTCTACATCGAATGTTCCTTTCGGCCCTCGCTCTGCCAGGAACTGATGTGGATTAGCCCGTAATAACATTATTTTGTTTCGCTCCAATTCAGTAGCTCTGGATAAATCGTCGACATTCGTCATCCGCATTACGGTAGCCACCAAATCATCCTTCGGGTAGTAAAATAGTCCATTATTACCCAATTCCCGCTCCACCGTACACCCTAACCGCAATCCCATTTTTACGGTAATAGGTGCACAAAGCACAAATAAACTGACCACTGGAAGCTGCTTGGTTATCGCTACTCCCACCCGTGATAGTATATAACTTCCAATCCCCATACCGGCCACTTCTCTTGAATTCCAAAGTCCGCAGATCTCACATGTCCCTCCGCGTTGTTCGTCTTCAGCGATCATATGATAAATATTCTCGTCGTAGCGCCCGATAGCAGTTTCAATAGGCAACGAACGGCCTTCACTCACCAATTGCACCCTCGCCCCACCATATACTTTCTTGGTATCCGTATCCTCTACCAAAATCACAATAGTACGCCGGTCGTCCACCCAATCGTGCCGATTGGAGGTGATCTTCGAAATACCGTAAATCTCAAGCAATTTCCGGTGTCCAACAATAAATTTCTCACACGCCGTTTGGTCGTCAGGCGCTATGAACGTTCGTATCCGAATCATAAATACACCGGGACCATTTCAAATCTACCCAGTTTGGTAAGTCAATTTTTTGATGCATGTAAAGTTATAAATCTATTTTATTTGCCAAAACGTCGGCAACGTTTTGGCAAATAAAAAGCGTTGGCCAAAACTCGCTGTCATGATGATAAATTGAACTACTTAACGAAGGCGTTCAAAAGAAACTTAAAATTACATAAAATAATAATTCGTTTAAGCTATTAAGTTAAATAAAACATTCTTCCGCCAATAACTCATCGGATAGCTAAATTTTAGACAGCTTAGCGCCTAAACTGTAAACACTAATTTCACTTAGAACCGCACTGAATAATCGGGGAATTTGCCAATTGGTAGTGACGCCACTGATACAAAACTAACTAAAACAGCCGAAGGCAGTGTTTTTCGCATCCTTCGGCTGTTATCGGTAGCGGGGAGCAGGATCGAACTGCCGACCTTAGGGTTATGAATCCTACGCTCTAACCATCTGAGCTACCCCGCCAAAATTTAGTTTGCAAATATAGTTTATTTTACCTTTCTTTAGAAAAAAAGTTAACAAAGTACGTAAAACGCAGATTATACGCATATTATTACAATTAGTATGGCAGAAAAGACCAAATTCCATTTGGAATACGAAATTAAATCGTCACCGAAAATCTTATTTTCCTTTCTACATGAACCCAACGCATTGACACAATGGTTTGCCGATGACGTGGTTTATAAGGACGGGATTTATGAATTTAGCTGGGACGACGAGCAACATAATGCCAAGCTGATTACTGCTAAGGAAAATAAGTTAGTGAAATATAAATGGCTGGACGACGATCCCTATTATTTCGAAATGGAGATTATACAAGATGAACTCACCAATGACGTAGCATTAGCCATTACCGATTTCGCTTGGGAAGACAACCTCGATGATCGCAAGCTAATTTGGAATAACCAAATAGAATACCTACAAAGTGTAATCGGTGCCTAAAAAATCCTACCTTTGTATGTAAGGTTTTTTGTGGTGATTACTGATGAAAAAAATCCATCTTCTTATCCTCAAGTCATTCATCAGGCCATTCATCGTCACGTTTCTTATCGTGATGTTTGTATTGCTGATGTTATTTCTCTTCAAATACATTGATGATTTGATTGGAAAGGGGTTCGAATGGTATGTAATCCTCAAGCTATTGGCTTATCAGTCGGCCGTGCAGATATCCATGGCGATGCCGCTTTCCATGTTGCTTTCGTCCATTATGACATTCGGCAATCTGGGCGAAAGTTATGAATTGGTAGCGATCAAAGCTGCTGGGATTTCTCTTCGAAAAGCCATGACTCCACTTTTCATCCTTGTTGGATTATTTAGCGGCGGCGCATTCTTGTTTAGCGACTACATCTTGCCCGTTGTTAACCTTAAAATGGGCGCTTTGCTTTATGATGTACGGATTAAGCAAACTGATTTTTTGGTTAAACCTGGTGTTTTTAATAATACAATTCCCGGATATTCCATCCGCGCAAAGGGGAAAAGTAAAGATGGAAAAATCCTATATGATCTAATGATTTATGACCATAAATCAAGTAGTACGGCCAGCAACGTGCTGTTGGCGAAAGAGGGATATATTTACAATTCGCCAGATAACAATACGATGATTCTCAAGCTCAAAGACGGCGTACGTTATGAGGACAGCAGAGCGAGAAACGCTAAAGTATATAATCCCCGCCAACAATTTACCCGGTTTTATTTTGATGAAACCGAACAGAAATTTGATATGTCTGCGTTCGAATGGAAACGTACCGACGAAAACCTTTTTAAGAGTCATCATATGATGCTCAATCTAAAACAGCTAAGGCATTATACTGATTCAAATGCCATACAGATGGATAGCCTCCGGAATACGGTATTTCGCGAGATAAAATCCTACTATTATTATTTTAACGACTACTATAAGATAAAAGATAGTACCCAGTCCCAGTCGCCAACTGTCCCTGCTGCGGAATACCGTGAAAATTTCGCGGACATTATTCCTGCCGATAAGCGTAATATGGCCATTAGCAACGCCATGAACCAAATGAGGTATATTAAGGATGTACTGAACATTAAGGCGAGCGAAGACACATTTTACCGCGACAAAGATATCCGCTACAACATAGAATTTCAACGTAAATTCACCTTAGCGGTATCCTGTCTTCTATTATTCTGTATTGGCGCACCATTAGGGGCGATTATCCGAAAAGGAGGTTTAGGTCTTCCCGTAGTGATGGCCATCATCTTTTTCCTAATTTATCACATTATCTCTACTGTGAGTGAAAAATCAGCGAAAGAAGGCAATATTGATACCTTCTGGGGTATGTGGATGTCGATCTTTGTCCTATCGCCCTTAGCCATTTTCTTAGCCTACAAAGCTGCAACGGACTCCGCCTTGTTTGATATCGAGCAATATCGACTGAAAACCGAAAAGCTATGGCTATGGGTAAAAGTTAAACTTGGCATCCGTAATCGCCAGACTGCGCAGCCGAAACGACGCAAATCTTTACAAGACGATTATACATTATCACCCTGAGAACCGTAATTTTGCATGTGTTTTAAAGCATATTAAATGAATGTTACCTTAAATACAATTGAAGAAGCAATCGAAGATATAAAATTAGGAAAAGTAGTTATTGTCGTCGATGACGAAGCCCGTGAAAATGAAGGCGATTTCGTCACAGCTGCCCGGAATGCCACCCCCGAAATTATTAATTTCATGGCTGCTTATGGCAGAGGGTTGGTATGTGTTCCGCTTACAGAAGAGCGCTGTAAAGCACTCGATCTAAATTTGATGGTTGGAAACAACACTGCGGTATATGAAACCAATTTCACTGTTTCTGTAGATCTACAAGGGTATGGATGTACTACAGGAATTTCTGCTTCAGACAGATCGAAGACTATTAAGGCCTTAATTAATCCGGATATAAAGCCCGAAGAATTTGGGCGGCCCGGGCATATCTTCCCCCTGATCGCCAAAGATGGAGGGGTGTTGCGGCGCGCTGGGCATACCGAGGCGGCAGTGGACCTTGCTCGACTTGCAGGATTTGAACCTGCGGGCGTATTGGTTGAAATCCTCAAAGAAGACGGCGAAATGGCCCGCCTACCTGATTTGATCCAAGTGGCCAACCACTTTGATCTAAAAATCATCTCGATTAAGGATTTGATCGAATATCGGCTCACCAAGGATACGCTTATTACGCGCGAAGTTTCTGTCAACATGCCAACCCAGTGGGGCCAATTCAATTTGATGGCTTATAGTCAAAAAAATACGGGCGAACAACACATTGCGCTTTACAAGGGAGAGTGGGCTCCTGATGAGCCGATATTGGTACGTGTACACAGCTCTTGCGTTACGGGCGATATATTCGGATCCTGCCGTTGCGATTGTGGGCCACAGCTGCACCGGGCAATGCAAATGATTGAAGAAGAGGGTAAAGGAGTTGTGGTATACATGAATCAAGAAGGCCGGGGAATCGGGCTCATTAACAAACTACACGCCTATAATCTTCAGGAAAATGGGTTGGATACAGTTGACGCAAATCTGAAATTAGGTTTTAAACCAGACCATCGAGATTATGGCATCGGCGCACAAATATTACGAGACTTAGGTGTGACCAAAATGCGCTTAATGAGCAATAATCCGACAAAACGTGCGGGGCTTATCGGATATGGATTAGAGATTGTTGAAAATGTACCCATAGAAATCGTATCCAACCCTTACAACGAGCAATATTTGCGAACGAAGCGGGATCGAATGGGGCATACCATTATGAAGGATCCGCTTCCATGACCTTGCGATAAATATGTCGAAATACCAAAACCAAACAAGTTAGAAATGCCCCTAATAAGGTACCGACAACGACAGCAGTGATTTTACCAATTTTATCATCCTCAAGCGGCAATATCGGCTTATCCAAGATTTGAATGACGGGCCTTTCGTTTCGCAGTGTTATTTTGGCTAATTCTTGGTTTTTGACCAATTCCGTTAATATCGCCGTATTTGCCTGTACATCCACCGTTCGTCGTTGGGAACCTACACGAAGACGCTGGAGCGCACGATTAGGATTGGGATTGGCGTCAGTTGCTGCGGCCACGTTCCCGATGGCTGCATCAAGCTCCTTTCGGACGGAATCGACCTGATGTGTCAGCACCGCCAAATTTTCTTCGGCCTTCTGCGTTCTCGTGCGGATATAGAAATCCGAGGCATTCTTAATTAAGGTCTCCACAAATGCTTTCGAAAACACCTCGTCCGGCGTTTCCATCTTCACAACAAGGATATTATTATTTTTTTTATCAAGTTTACCAATGTCAAGATCGCGTTTCAAAATCGACTTGTAAAATTCAGCCATCAAGCTATCCTGCGTGTAAATACCGACAGTATCTCTGAATTGGATGTCCCTTAACCGAACGTTGTCCGCCCACTTTTTCCGCAATCCATAGCAAGCTATATACCGATTAACCAATAAGTCCTTTTTCCCGCTGAATTCCACCTCAGTAAGCAATGTCTTATCAATCATTGACCGCGATTTCAGAAATTCGATGATATTATCTCCTTGAAAGAAACCGCCGGAACCGCTCAATCCTCCGAGATTGAATCCGAATTGGGCGGCGATGCTTGCCGCAGCTCCCAACGTACCGCTCGAACTACCACTTTGTTCGTCCAAAATAAAACTTAGTTTGGCCGTATAATTAGTTTTCTTGGTGAGCGAATACACGAATACCATGCCACCGAATAAGAGTCCAACCACAAGAATAACTACCCAATTACCTATAAGATAGCCAAACAAACCGTTGATCTTTACAATCAATTCCCTCAGGTTGATATCGTCGCGTTGTCCTTGTGAAGCACCAGATTGTTTGTTGTCAGTCATTATCAACTACACCAATTGATTAACGGAATATCGTCACTATAATTGCAGCCAGCGATGCAATACCGGTTCCAAATCCCAGCCATTGCTGTACGCCAATTGAGGGCTTTACTTCTTTTTGAGGCACAAAGATCTCAGCTCCCGGTTTAATGGGGGGATAATTATTAAAAAATAAAAAGCGGTTTGTACTTTTCACTGACCCGTTTGCGTACAGCACATACACACTTTCACGCAAAGCACGTGAAGAAAATCCCCCTGCTTGGGAAATATACTGCCTGAAGCCTTTCGAGGGCGAATATACCGCTGTGGACGGCGCCAACACCTCACCGGAAACCTTTACCGTTTGCAATTCTTTGGGTACATGGATAACATCACCATCCTCTAAAATAAGATCACCACGATAGCCCGGCTTTTTTAAAATATATTCTAGGTTGATGCCGACGAGGTCATTGTCAATATTCTTGTCAATATCCAGTTCGTTAAAAACCGAGGCATCACTCTGTAGTTGCTGCAGCGCCAGTAAACGACTGTATTCTGCCTGCTTTTTTCGCTCTCTTTCAGCCGCTTCCGTACCTGTTTCATCTACCGCAGCTCCTTTACCGGTCAGTCCACCGCGCTTCAACGACGCACCATCCACATACGCAAAAGGTGTGAGCCCGCCTGCGCGATTAATGAGATCTGAAATGCGCTCATCCTTACGGTTGATTGTGTATAAACCCGGATACAATACTTCACCGACAATGCGCACCGTTTTCTGCGTCTCATAACCGGTCGAAGTGCGGACTACCACCTGATCAAAAGGCATCAACACAAAATCCTGATCCTTTTTGCTCAGCCCTTTGTCGGCATTCACTTGAAAAACCTCGGCGATGTGAGCAGATTGCGACAGAATGTCTGCATTCGTTACCCGCCTTGATATCTCAATCCGACTGCCGGAGGCGCTCTCCCGGAAGCCTCCAGCCTGCATAATCAGGTCTTGTAACGTAATCCCCTCGGCATAAGGAAATCTACCAGGCGATCTAACCTCACCATCAATGTTTACCGTATAAGCTTCACGTAGGTCGAAGATGGAAGATATGGTAACCACGTCTTCGCGTTTTAGTTCGATATCCGGTTCGGTTCCTGCAATGATACCAGCCACATTAAAAGACAATTGTTCGTGCTGTGAATCCTCCTTTAAGCGAAGAATATTTCCCCGGTTTAAAAAAGCGTCCTCTTTCAGTCCCTCCGCCTTTTTGATTAACATAGATACAGTCAGTCCCGCACTCAATTCATAATCTCCGGGACGAAATACCGCTCCAGTTATACGAACACGATTTTCAAAGCGGCTTAAAATACGATCCACCTCATAGGCATCTCCGGCTTGTGGTAGGTAATGCGCATACTGGCTACCCAGCAAATCCTCAATCCGCTGTTCGGTTGCAGTTCGCTTAGTAACTTTGATTCGAGCAGTATAGGCATTCTCAGTAAACCCACCGGCATAGGCCAATAAATCTTGAAAGGTCTCTCCCTGCCTTAGCTCAAATATCGCGGGGCGCTTTACTTCACCTCGAATCTCTACTTTACGCTCGTAGGGCGGAATCATAAGCACATCCTGGTCCTCTAAACGGACGTTTTCGCTAAAATCGCCTGAAATCAGGAAATCATAAATATCCAGCTTAGCAATTTCCTTGCCTCCCCTAATCAGACGGACATTTCGAAACGAACCGTTTTCAGACGGTCCTCCGGAATAATAGAGTGCATTAAACACTGTGGCTACTGAGGGCAGTGTATAGGTGCCCGGTTTAATTATCTCCCCCGTTAGAATTACTTTAATGCTTCGGATATTGCCCAATGCAATGGTCACTTTAGTGCCCCCTGTCCGAATCGCACTGTATATGGTAGTCATTTCGCTCGTAATACGCGCAGTTGCCTGTTCAATAGTCATGCCCGCCACGGGTACTACACCAACGTAGGGAATATTTATAGTTCCTTCAGGTGTAATATTCAACGAATGGTTTTCTTCAGATTTGCCATAGATGTCAATCAAAACCTGATCGCCAGGACCAAGCACGTAGTCAATCGGGGTAGCTAAGCGAAGATTAGGTTCAAACAATTGAGGAGCACCGTGAAACAGCGAGGCCCCGAAAATTGGCAACGTATCGCCAACGGACGTATCAGGAGCTGCGGGTTCAGCAATTACGGTATCTATCATCTGGCGCTCGGGACGATTTTGTACCGGGCTGACTATTTGTGGCCGGGTGTTTGACGAGGCTTTCAGCGTCGATATCCTCGTACGCAATTTTTCAATTTCGGAAGCCGGCATTCCACGCTGCAGCGCAGCCTGGGTTAATTCTTCTTCCGACAGTCCCATGGACTCTGCCTGCCGTAAATATGCTAAAATCTGTTCGTCCGATAAATCGTCTACGCGCACCTGTGAAAGGTTATCGGCGCCGATAGTTTGGCCCAAAACTTGATAACTATTACAAATGACGGAGAAAAACAACAATAATATACTGCCAAGATGGTGGTAACGTCTCAATTTCATTTATAAAGCATTACATTATAATCCTTCAAATTGCCAAATTAGCAAGATAGCAACTTATAAGATTTAACACAAAGAAACTACTTCTTTTTGTTTTGTCGTAAGAATAAATTGAAAATTGCAAATTATGCCCCCCAAACAGCTCAAACATGAAAACATTTTCTATACAGGTCAGTTAGAAAAATTAATCTATTTTTGTCGGTATACGATGAATAACTATATAAGATCTGCTCTCTCATTCTCAGCTTTAGTTTTAATTGGTCTACCGTCCTATGGACAAACGTTACCTGTAGGAACACTGGCAATAGAAGATTGGTATAGAAAAGCACAATTGTTGGGTAGTGTCGATTCCAATATATCGTTCACAATTAGACCGTTAACGGCTCAAGCCTTAAAAAGAAATAATATTTATGCCCCGACAGATACGGGATTTTTACTGGAAGATGTATCCTTTCAGTGGATGCCGGCGACGGTTGGGTTACAGTATAACAGTACGTTCCCTACGGGACGCAACGATGGCCCGATTGTTCCTACTGTTGGACCTCAGACGTATTTCAGCGCAGGAATTACTGCATCCTATAAATTTCTCAGCGTTCAGTTAAAACCCGAATTTGTTTGGGCAGCTAATAGCGATTTTCAAGGGTTCAACAGCGAAAGCCGCAATCATTGGCGGGAATGGTATCGGCTTCGTGGCAACTCGATTGATCTTCCCGAGCGCTTCGGTACGGGGCAATACACAAAAATTTTGCCGGGGCAAAGCAGCATTCGCCTGAATTTCCATCCCCTCTCCATCGGACTGTCCACAGAAAATCTGTGGTGGGGACCGGGGATCTACAACTCATTGATGATGAGCAACAATGCACCCGGATTTGCACATCTCACACTTAATACCACACGCCCTATCCGGACTTATATCGGCGACTTTGAGGGTCAGATTATCGGCGGAAGGTTGGAAGCTTCGGGTTACCTGCCAAGTTACAACATTACCAAGCAAGCTTTTCACGATGCGTTTTACCGCACCAAATTAGGTGATTGGCGATACTTATCTGCAGCTGTCCTTACTTATCAACCTAAGTGGACACCCGGACTGTCGCTGGGCGCAACCCGTGCTTTCACCATGTATCGAAGTGGCATGCGCTCGGGATTAGCGGATTGGCTGGCGGTATTTAGTTCAGGGTCAGCCGCTAAAGCGGAATATTTGGATAACCCGGACAATAAACGCGCAAGAGACCAGTTGGTTTCCATATTTGCCCGGTGGGTCATCCCCCAGGCACATGCAGAGGCCTATGTGGAATACGGACGGAATGATCACTCCTGGGATTCACGCGACTTCTTTGTGCAGCTGGAGCATTCACGGGCTTACATCATCGGTTTTAGAAAGCTGGTGGAGCTTCCGCAGCCCGACGAATGGATAAACATTGGCGTTGAGGTAACACAAATGGAAGATGGTAAACCGGGCATCGGTCGTCCGGCGGGCTCGTGGTACCGGCATAGCGGGGTCAGGCATGGTTATACACACATGGGTCAGCTTTTGGGCGCGGGTATTAATCTGGGTGGCAACCTACAGTTACTACAGGTAAGTTGGTTCAGAGGCCTGAAGCAGCTGGGTTTTCAATTTGAGCGGGAAGTCAACAACAACGACTTCCTTTATGTACTGAAAATGGGTGATATGCGTCGTAATTGGGTAAATCTTTCGGGTATTTTCTTTGCTGAATGGGATTATCAGAATTTTGTCTTTGGTGGACGGATGCAACTCACCCGTGCCCTTAACTACCAATATGAACTCGAGGAGAACGCAATCAATCCCAATTATTTCTGGGGGTTCAGACCCCAGGATCGGCACAACTTCTTTATGAATGTCAGCGCGATGTATCGCTTTTAATGTGAATAGTCATGCACCCTACATTTTTAAATAATAACGCATGAAGATGACCAAACAGGCAATTCCTCACTTAACATCACTGATTTACTTCCTGATTGTCGCGGGAATACATATTGTATTTGCGCAAAGCTTGCCGGTAGGTACACCTGGATTGGAAGATCGTTACCGCCGTGATCAGTTATTGGGAAAATTAGACTCATCTATTTCCTTTTCTGTCAGACCACTTAATACCAAGGCCTTATTAAAGTCCAATAGCTATGATGGTGATCGCATATTTTCAGTCAACGACCGTCATCCTAATAGGGATAACGGCTTGTACTTGGAACTCCTTCCCATCAATTGGCAGCATCAGATAACGTCGGGGTTTCCGTATGGCTGGAACGATGGGTCAATGATTCCAAACGTGGGTTATCAAACCCAATTTAGCGCCGGTGTCTATGCGGAATATAAATTCTTCAGCATTCAATTACGCCCAGAATTTGTCTATGCGCAAAACCAATACTACGTTGGCTTCGACGGTAAAACCAAACCGTCATGGGATGTTTGGTACGCCTATTATAACAATATAGACATGCCTGAACATTTTGGAGACGGTCCATATACTAAACTGTTTCCCGGTCAAAGCAGTATCCGTTTTAACTACGGTGCACTATCTGCCGGTCTGTCAACCGAAAATATCTGGTGGGGCCCTGGCATCCGAAATTCACTGCTTATGAGCAATACCGCGCCCGGCTTTTTGCATGCAACTCTTAATACCACACATCCCATCCATACAAATATCGGATCCTTTGAAGGTCAGTTTATCGTAGGAAAACTAAAAGGTTCGGGATTCACGCCGACCAAGCAAGGTATTGCTAATCATTATGATGAATATTACATACCGAAGCCTGACACCTGGCGTTATATATCAGGACTTACCATGGTTTGGCAACCCAAATGGTTGCACGGACTGTCTATGGGCTTTGCCCAGAGCTTCGTCGTCAACCGAAGTGACCAAGGCAGTGGCATTGCCGACTATCTTTCATTACCGTTCATCGGATATACATCGCATTACAATAAAGAAAATCCAGAAAAAACAGGAACAGACGAACAATTAAGGAAGAGAGACGCTTACATATCTTTTTTCGGGCGATGGGTGATGCCAAAGGGCAATGCCGAAATATATGTTGAATACGGCCGTAATGATCTCCCCTGGGATAATCGGGATTTTATGGTAGAAATAGAGAATTCACGCGCTTATACGGTAGGGTTTCGGAAACTCGTACCGTTCAATAGAGCCCGAGAAGAGTATGTGCAAATTGGTTTAGAAGCAACACAAACCGAAAAATCTCGCACATTACAGGTTCGGGACGGCAATTCGTGGTATATCCATCCGGTGGTACGACACGGTTATACCCATCGTGGTCAGCTTTTAGGAGCCGGAATCGGGCCAGGAAGCAACGTGCAAACGGTTTATGTGAGCTGGCTACGGGGTCTCAAGCAGATAGGTATACAGGTCGAACGATTAGTACATCTTAACGATTTTTACTACAGTGCCAGTCAGGACATCCGTGGAAATTGGGTAGACCTCGGGTTTTCCGCATTGACTGAATGGGATTATAAACACTTTGTTTTCAATGCGAAAGTGCACTACGCACATTCATATAACTATCAGTATGAGTTGATTCCTCATCCAGATCAAGCTCAAGACCCCGACAAATATTGGTGGAGTTTTACGCCCGTGGACAAAAACCCGTTCCAGCTTTCAATAGGCGCTATGTATCGGTTTTGATCAACACCAGGCTGATTAGCGGCTGCTCAATCGAATGCTGAAACCATCTTTGATGGCTTTTAATAGTATTTTTCGATTTTGCTTTCTGTATAAGAAGAATTTACGTAGGTTCGCTAGGAACGTAACTCCTAATGCCAGTAATTTATAAAACCCACGAAAATTTTTCCGGATAAAAAGTAGCCGATTACGGTTGAAATAGTAAGCAAAGAAAGGCGAGTCAACACCTCCTGTTGATGCGCTCTCTTTATGCCAAACGACCAACTCGGGCATCAGGTATACCTTATACCCCCTTTTTGTGGCGCGGTAGACAAAATCCGTATCGTCAAAATAAACGAAATAAACTGGATCCATCATTCCTATCTCGCTAAAAAGCGCATTGTCAATCAACATAAAACAGGTAGGCGCATAATTGAAATATCCTGCCACACTGTATTCAAGACCATCATCCTGCAATCCGCCAACATGCGCTGTAGATCCGCGCCATCGGTCCAATCTGCCTCCAGCCATCCACACTTTGCCTGTACCGTAAAAAAGAATTTTGGGAACGATCAGTTTATCTCCGCTCGCAAGGGCCCGCCGATAAATATCGTGTAGCAGATTTTCTTGATGGAAAACGATATCGTTATTTAGCAATAACGTATGCGAACACCCAGCATTTACAGCCAATCGGATGCCGTGATTGTTACCTTCAGCAACTCCCCTATTGCCCGAATTGGCTACATACGTATAATTAACCGTCGGATAGCGATCATGTAAATCGCCAATCAGCTTCTGGGTAAGGGGATTAGCCGAATTATCAATAATATATACATGATAGTCTTGGAACGATTGAATTGCTAAACTCTGAAAAAAATCGGGTAGCACTTCATCACTTTGATAAAGCACGGTTACTAATCCAACCTGTGGCTGATCGTTCATTGCTTTAACAGTCCTCGGTCTGCCATTTCCGCAAGACTACCGTCATAATCACTTACCATCACATTTTGCTCCTTTACCCACGCTGCAAATCGGCCTATTCCTTCAGAAAACATCACTTTGGGTTTATATCCCAGTACAGACTGTATATGAGATATGTCCGCGAAATTATGACGGATGTCTCCCAGGCGGTAGTTACCAGATATATTTAACTTTACCTCCTTCCCGTAGTGTTGCATCAACGTTTTTGCCACCTCCAATACGGTTGTCGGCACGCCAACCCCCACGTTAAACACGCCTCCGTTTTCGTCATTATGTAATATACCACGGATTGTGGCTTCCACCACGTCATCTATATATACAAAGTCGCGGCTTTCCAATCCGTCCTCGAAAACATTGATCGGCCGACCTTGGCGGATAAGCGATGAAAAAATAGACAAAATGCCCGTATAGGGATTCTGAAGCGACTGACCAGGGCCATACACATTTTGAAAGCGCATCACCACCGGAGTTATCCCAATGGTTGGGCATACGGTGGTCAGCAATTGCTCTTGGTAAAGTTTGGTAAGACCGTAAACTGACGTTGGATGTAACTTCGAGAGCTCGTCCGTGGCGACTACCTTCAATTTTTGATTCGGCACTTCGCCCGCAATTTCAAAACGCCCACAATCCAGATCTTCCTTTTTCCTCGAATTGGGATATATAATTTCTCCGGCTTCTGTTTTATATTTCCCCTCGCCATACACGGCCCGCGATGAAGCTATCAGAACTTTCGTTACCGAATGGTCTCTTTTGTTTGTCAGAATATCCAGTAACTGTGCAGTACCCAACATATTGACGGATGTATAGTGGGCGATTTTGTACATAGACTGGCCTGTACCTGTCTCCGCCGCGAGATGTACCACCACTTGTTGTCCCGCTAAGCATTTCTCCCAATCTTCGCGCTTTGTGACGTCGCCGTAAACAAAAGAGACCTTCTTCTGAATCCGTTGGTACAAATAAGAATGCTGCGCCGCTTCCCGCCCATGTACTTGGCTCAATAAGTTGTCAAGCACCGTTACCCGATGCCCCAATTCCACTAAGCGTAACGCCAGACTGCTTCCTATAAAACCCGCACCTCCCGAAATTAATATATTCATTAAATTACAATCTATCGTTGTTGACTTCTTTCAATTTTGGCAAAAAGTAATGTTTTCGCATCCCATACCACATATAATTCACAAAATAATACAGGGAAGGGAATATGCGAATATGCTCCACATTGCGGTAGATATACCACTGTCTCCTCGCCATTTCCAATTTATTCCGAGAATTACCCTGTTCATGCTTCCGATAGTCCATTAATACCTCTTGAATACCATAAAACTTCGCTTTCGGAAAGGATCGGCTGATCTTTAGCCATAACGCATAGTCTTCTCGGGCCGGGGGGGCCTCTGCATCGAAATATTGTTTACCGATCTGGTTAACGTCATACACCACCGTGGAGCAGCCGATCGAACACGTTCTCAGCAAGTCCCGGTAATTTACCCTTTCGGGTACAATATGTACACCATGTACCATTTCGGATGAACCGAACACGCGGTAAGAAGTGAATGATAAGGCTGCGCGGTGCTGTTTCATCGCATCGATTTGCACGGCTAACTTGGACGGCCTCCATAAATCGTCGCTATCCAAAAACGCAACATATTGTCCTCTTGCTTCCGAAATCCCGCGATTTCGTGCCGATATCGCACCTTGATTCATGGATTGACACAACAGCCGTATTCGTTTATCTCCCAAAAATGTGGAGGCAACTTTCACGGTGTCATCTGTTGAACAGTCGTCAATGATAAGTAGCTCCCAGTACGGGTACGTCTGTGACAGAATGGATTCTATTGTTGCGGGTAAATACGCCGCAGCATTGTATGCAGGTGTGACTATAGTTACCAAATCCATACTTACGCTTTTAAAACGGGCGTCTTTGAATAAGCTTCATATAACGCAAGCAGCCTTTTCGCATACGGCTCAAACAATACATACGATTTAAGTTTGTCAATCATCGCTACCAACCCAAGTTTCCATTCATCATACTGAGCAACTGCCATCTCCATTTTGGATACGAGATCCGACTCATCCTCACTGGCAAATTGCAGGCCGCAATTTAGCCATTCTACCATTTCTTTCATTCCGCCGTGTGCTGAAACAAGGGGCATTACGCCACAGATTACAGATTCTAAAACGACCATAGATGCACTTTCATAACATTTGGATGACAGGATTGCAAATTTTGACTGCTGCAATAACTCCTGCAACGCAGGAGTTTCCAGAAAGCCTGTGATTTCTATACTGTCTTGCAAATTAAGCTGCTTGACCAAATTGCCAAGTGCGTCTCGCATGGGGCCTTCACCTGCAATAACCAACCGGCACGTACCTCCGCGCATCCGATACTGAGAAAATGCGCGAACAAGCATCGGGATATTTTTCTCTTCCGATAACCGTCCGAAAAACACCATCTGATCCTTCCGACGCATCGGCAGGGGCATTGAATGTATATCAGCAACCGGATTGTATACGACAGATACTTTCGTGGGATCCACATCCCAGCGCAATGACATGGCCGATTTAAGAAAACGGGAAGGAGTAATCCATTGATCAATCAGTCCTTTCCTACTCAAGAAAGCAGTCAAAAGTGATGTGATCCCCTTGCCGAAGGAGTGCTTCCAACCCAATCGACTACACCCTCGCGTAAAAATCCGCCATTTATACCGGTTTTGCGCACAATCCATGCACCGCCGATCTTTTTTGTAATCATATGCCGCTGAATGCGAACAGACATATTCAAACGTATGTACTGAAAACAGCACCTTTGTCGCTGGGTACCTGCACTTATAAAAGGCAATCGCATGAAAGATACTGGGCGAAAGATTTCCATAGTGATGCAGATGGACAATATCTGGACGCAGCTTGTTTAGTCCACGCTTTAACGACAGAAAGTTGCGTATTGAATATAGTTGAGAAAGGGAATTGTCTCCCTTCATAAAGATCACATCTGGCTCGAAAGGCAGTCCGGAGGTAACCCTGCACGCTACGAAATGTTCCATATGATTGGCATGGGTTCGCAAAGCCAATATTGTGTTACGGAAGACCGATTCCGCGCCCCCCAGCGAACCTCTTTCACCGATATGTAACACCTTGATCAATCCTTAAACCGTGCGTTTTAAGAAAACCTTGCAATAGGCCAAAGATAACCAAAATAACATCACTTGGGTAATCATCAGGAAACCTACTACCTCCCCTTTATAATGTAAAACTAAGGTATATATCAATAAAAGCAACCAAAATAAAAGATCATTATACGAACCGATTTTACCACGAGCGATCAGTTCTGAAAGACTAATCCGGATTGGGCGATTAAAAAACAGCAAATGATAGGCAAATAAGACCATCGTTCCAAATATGCCATAGAATAATATATTACGCATGTAACCGGCATCCGTATATAGATAATAAGAGCCATCGGGGTTTATGTACTTGCCGTCACCGAAAATAAACGTTTGCCAATCGATCGTAAAATACATTTCACTTAACATGTCGGTAGAAACGGTGGTTAGTGTTCCTTCGTCAAAATAACTATAGAGAAATTCAAACGCAAAGGGAAGTAAAGTACCGGTAACTAGTGACTGGATTTCGAAAGGAAGTACCCAGTAAATCGACAGTCCGCCAAGCCCAATTAAAAGAAATATAGTAAGAAACTGCAAAAACTTGCGATACAGTGGCTGTCCCATCACAATAAAATAATAAATCACTGCAATCAGTAAACCAACAAACCCCGTCCGACCTGCAAAAAAGGTTCCGATGACCAACAGTGTAAACAAAGCTATCTGCGAAATGGATATCTTACCGGCATACTCGGTAATCAACCGATAAAAAAATAGGAGATAACACAATCCGAAACCTGCGGCCAAGTCAAAAAATGGGTTTCCAGACAGCGCTAAGGCACGAAAACCGACGCCAATTTCTGCAACCTCTTCTTTCTGGAACAAATGTATAACGTTCGCAATGGGAGGTGCAATGAACCCCGCTATTTCAATAACAGATTGTGCACCAAAGCAACAAATAATAATATCCAATATTCTTAAAAACTGACGCTCCCCTGCACCTTCCATCCATATGGGATAGGCAATTATACCGCCTAAAAAAAGAGAAAATTGCAGAATGAATCCCCTTACAATGTAGAAATCTGAAGTCCCGTGAATGAGACCGGGTAAGCAAGACAGTAGGATGACGACAGTAAGGCCAAGGAAAATGTAGCCTACTATTCGTTGCTTTATCAAATAAAATAACGTAACGAAAAGCTCGGGAAACAAAAGGTAATAGACAATGGAACAAAAGATCGCCAAAACGTTCGAATTGTAGACAATCGGTATCCGAAAATTAAACAGAATACAAAAAGCCAGAAAACACCGAAACCAAAACATAGCACCTACAGTTTCACCCGTCGCAAAATCAATGTAATTGCGCCTCGATAAAAGTACGAAGATTTTAAAACTTCAAAATAACCTTCAAAGCGTTTAGTAAACCGCCCATACCGCAAATATGCCAGGAGCCTTAACCCCAGATAACCTTTTATTATGCCCGCAACAGGTGGGTTTACTTTTTTTATTTCCTGTTCGATATATTCGTATACACGAAGTAGTTCTGATATGGAGGAAGACGTAATGAAAGGAATCCAATCCTTAACCGTCGATGCAGTATATAAACGTTGCCAATGATGAGGCAAACTAATTCCGTACCCAGAAAGTATACGAGTGTGTATATCCGAGAATATAATAAAACGCCGAGCGGCATCCTGCTCCCCTAATTTTGTTTCACTAGTAGCCAATAGCCGATAGTGCAGCAAAACCCTGGGAATATTATATCCCTTGCCATGTTCCAATAATCGAACCCAAAAGTCGTAATCCTCTGCCCGGTAAGCGTCCTCCCGATAATACAGATCGGGTAAGCCATTACGGAACATGATAGTGGGGTGGAAAAAAGGCGACGCGATGAACAAATAAGACCGGATTCTTAGGTCATCAATGGGTGCAATCCATTTTCCACGCAACTGTTCTGCTTGTATGACCCGCATGAAACTACCCACAACGACGATTTGCGAATTGCACTCCAAGACATCAACCTGCACCGCGATGCGGTTGGGCATAGCAATGTCATCGGCATCCATCCGGGCGATGTATCGCCCCCGAGCCAATGCCAAGCCTTCGTTTAATGTAAAAACAAGTCGCTTATTCTCGTCATGTATAACCAACCGGATCCGCTGATCCTCTGCAGCTAAACGCTGTAAAATGAGAACAGTACCATCTACAGAGCCGTCGTCAATTGCAATAATTTCAAGTGCGGTGTACGTCTGTTGCATGATGGAACGGATAGACTGTTCCACATACCGTTCCGCATTGTAACAAGGGATAATTACCGAAACCAACGGGCGGTCCATCATTTCTTTTCGCTCGGGATGCCTATTAAATCCCTGAATGTGTGAATAAATTTCTCTTTATCAAAACGCGACGCTGCCTCCAATGTTGCTTGCCTCATCGTTTCCAGCACGCCCGACTCTTCCGATAACCTTTGCAAAGCACATACATAGTCATTTAAGCCATTACAAAGAAAACTATCCCGCGTCGTACAATAATCATCAATGGAGCCTATCCGGGAAACCACCTGAACCAATCCGACCGCCATGGAAGAAGTTATTGCATTGCTACCGACGGTATCTTCCAACACGGATAGATTGACATCGCATCGCTGCATCAGCGTCAATAGATCCGCTTCATCTAAACGTTTGTACACGTGTACGTGGGGGTAAGCTGCTGCCAAACCGGGCATCGTATCCCCCACGCACAGGTGAAATTCAATGTTTCTGCACCGCTCCACAATTTCAGAAAGCAATCTCCAGTTCCTTTTGATACCTCCTATGCATAAGACATGCAAATGGCGTTGGCCGATAACATAAGGATTCGGGGTTGGCCGATAATAGGCACGTTCGGCATAATGATGAGCGAATGTTATAGGCACAGGCGTAAGCTGGTGGATATCGCGCTTCAATTGATTACCGAACACCAGTATATGGTCCGTCAGAGCAATCTTCTTTGAAATGACTTCCACCGAACCATAAAGGGTCTGTAAAAAAGAAAGTGGCAAGTGGATGATCCCGAGAACAAAATTCCGCCTTTTCCATTTACGGAGCAGCGACACAATGACATCCTGGCGTGCGAAATGTCCCGACATATATTCCATGAGACATACTTTATCTCCCGGACGCAGCACTATATATAAATAAAGGGCGATGAAGACGGCATAAATCCATCCGACGTACCGCCCCCCGGTATATCCCTGACGTATATGACGTACTAACCGGACGTCCGGTATGGCCGCTTTTAACTCTTGGGATAAGTAAGCCATACCGGCATGGTTCCCCGAGGTATGTTTAAAGTCGTAATAAAGTAAATAGATTGTCCCCATACCGGTACGACAAAAATACAATAAGAAACCGAGATGTAAATAATATTGACACACATCGCAATCATTATTTATATCGAGCTCTCATCGGCCGATAAAAGAAAAAACCAAAATCGGATATTTCTAACCCAAACGGAAAATATTCATAGTTTTGTGCGCATGAGAAAACAGCTAATAGTCATCGTGTCAAACATCGTGTTGTTAGTTTGCATCCAACCCACGATCGGCCAGTCGCTATACCAACCCTATTCTCATGCCTTTTACCAAAAACTAAGTCCGGTTTTATACAGTCCCGATACACGTTTGCATACTGCATTCAAACCGATGATCATGGATTCGACACTAGCAACCGATTTCAACAACATCGTGAACCTCCACGGCGACCATCGAACCAGCTGGGGAGGACGCAAACTTTGGCAGGAACACCTCATTGAGCTGGATTATGGTAAAAACACATTTTACGCAGATCTATTGCCCGATTTCCAGATGGGTCGCTCCACACGAGAAGACAAATCCATCTGGATATTTTCAAAGGGTATTCAAATTGGTGGAAAAATTGGCGAAAAATGGGCCTTCCAAGCCAACTATTTCCACAATCAGGCTCAATTTGCGGATTATATAAACGATTACGTTGAGCAACACGGAGTTGTCCCCGGAGAAGCCGGCACCGTTCGTAACAACGGTTCCCAACGCCGCTGGTCAAATGCCACAGCCAACCTGTCATTTACTCCAATCCACTACCTCAACATTTCCCTGGCCTATGACAAAAACTTCATCGGAGATGGATACCGTTCTTTATTGCTTTCCGACGTTTCCGCCAATTATCTTTCACTTAAGTTGACAGGCACCCTAGGGAATGTTCAATATGTTAGCTTGTTGTCTTATATGCGCGACCCTTTTGCAACAACTTTTGAAAATACAGTTAGCCTAAGCGAAGTGCCCAACAATGGCACCGGGGCCAACCGATTCAAATGGGGCGCTTTTCAGTACCTGGATTGGAATATTACCAACCGCTTTTCAGCGGGCTTCTTTCAATCTGTGATTTGGGCTCCAAAAAATTCGGCTGGAAGACGTGGATTCGATTTTAACTATATCAGCCCTTTGATTTTTTTGCGGTCAGTCGAATTGACCAATACCTCGTCTCCCGATAAAATGCACCTTGGGATTAACACCAAGTATAAAATACTGGATAACATGGTGGTATACGGCCAGTTTTTATTGGGAGAACTTACCATCAGTCAGCTTTTCGCCGGGAACGGCTATCTCCACAACAAATTCGGCATTCAATTAGGCGCACGGGGCCACGATTTATTCGGCATCAAAAAACTCAATTACCTCGGTGAATTCAATACCGTGAGGCCCTATACTTACCAACATTTCACGCCCATCACTGCATACACCAATTACAGCCAACCGTTGGCTCATCCTTTGGGAGCCAATTTCAGAGAAGGGATAGCGCTCTTAAACTACAGCTTCCTGAGTTTCGATTTTCAGGCGCAGGGAGTTTGGGCTATGTATGGAGCAGATCCAGACGCAAATACAAATTACGGCGGTGATATTTTTAAATACTATACGCAATACCCGTCCGAATTCGGGAACACCATCGGACAGGGAGTAAATACGCATTTGGTATACCTTGGATTTAAGGCGGCATACCTCCTCAATCCCAAATACAATTTACGGATCGAACTTGCCGCAACCAACCGCCGGGCCTCGGACATCGGTTCTACCAACAACACGTCCCTGTTCAGTATCGGCTTACGGTCGTCATTCAGAAATCAATATCATGATTTTTAATTTTTCTTCCCTATTCCCAGCTTGGGTAGTACCAATTGTTTCAATTCGCTGACGAGCGGGTTTCTCCATATAAAATACTGGATAAAAAAATAACTGATTCCAGCTAACCCAAACATCACCGACGTTTCGACCCATATGGGCATCGCCATATGTTTCAGTAACAACTCCCAACCAAACATTGGCAAAGCAGCACCGACTGCCTGAAACATTCCCTTCCAATCCGGGCGGAATGGAAATCTCCGCAATGCGAAAAACGCCAGCAATAAACAAACCGAAACCTCGGCCAACAGATTTGCCACAGCCGCACCTGTGGCACGGAATAAAGGAATAAGCAGGAAATTGGCACTTAAACTGATGACCATGCCGACCAGCGCTGCCCGGAGAAACAATCTCTCATTGTTTGTCGTGTTTAAGACCTGCATCCCAAAGATGTTGTTCAATCCAATCAATAACAACGTCGGAGCCAAAAGCTGCAAGGCAGGTGCCGCAGGCCCATATTCACTACCCGCAAAAATAAAAATAACATTCGGTGCGATAATTCCCAAACCGATCGAAAGGGGCACACCCATAAACACCGTAAGAGCAAATGACTTACGCAGCAAGGAAAAAGCATCCTCCCGCTGCCCATTGTGAAAAGCGAAGGAAAGTGAAGCGACCATTACCGTGGAAATCGCAACGAGCAGCGTCGTTACCAACTTCACCACCCGCATGGCCGTACTGTAATAACCCACTTCGGCTTTGTCCGCAATGAATCCCAGGATGACCGTGTCCAACAAAGTATATACACTGGTAACAATGGCAAATGAAAATATATAAAACAACGGCTTAAAGTGTTTTCCAAAGTGCAATCCCTTACCTCTGAATCGAACGAATTTCCGGGCATACCAACCATTCAGGAGCACATTCATAAGCATTCCAAAAAATGTTAATGAATAATAGATTGTACTATCCTCCGGTCCGCGTACTGCTAAAAATATAGCTAATGTACTTAATATCCTTACAGCAACTGTACGTATCGTGATGTAAGAAAATGCCCCTAACCCTTGAAAAAGCCATTCCATCACCAACGATTGCAAAAACAGAATACCTGTGCCTATCCAAAAAAGATGACGGAACGGTGCCATGCTACTGACGGTGTTGAATGATAAAATAAAAAAAACAGATACCGATACGGTTGCAATCAGATGAAGTATCAGCAATTCGCTAAATACAACAGATCGCCTCTCGAAATCATTCTTAACTTTAGCGATTTCCCGCACTCCGTACACCGATATCCCCAAAGCCGCGACAAGTACGCACCACTGAGTGATACTGTCAACAAAAGCAATTTCGCCTATTTGTTCTGGCCCCAGCACCCGGGAGACGTAAGGAAAAACCAATAACGGAAACAACACCTGACTCAGTGACAAGGTTACGTTATATACAACATTTCGCTGGATGCTACCCATGCATTGAATTATTTGCTTCGACTGAGTCCTTTTATAATATCGTTGTAGGAACTGTGCCAAAAATACAATATTTGCAAAAATTGCGTTTATAATTATAGGTCATACAGATAAGTAATCCAAACTATTGCTTTTTCCCACTGTTTATATCATATGACAACAATCCCAATTCCCGCCCTCGCTTACGTTAACGGCAAATTTCTAAAAGGCCGGAAAACCTTTGACGTACTTAATCCCGCGACAGGCGAGGCCATCGCTTCCGCACCGGATTTCGGTGTATCGGATTGCCGGAAGGCCATTCAACACGCGTATACCGCGTGGCCAGCTTGGCGGGATACCCCCACTGCCGCTCGGAGTTATATTGTGCGGAAGTGGTACGACCTCATCATGGTACATAAACAGGAAATTGCACGTATCATGACCCAGGAGAGCGGAAAACCTTTGGCAGAAAGTCTCACCGAAGTGGATTATGGTGCCTCTTTCATAGAATGGTTTGCGGAGGAAGCTAAACGGGCATATGGTGAAACGATCCCGGCCCCAAAAAAAGGGCAACGGCTCGTCACCATCCGGCAACCCATCGGTGTGGTTGCCGCCATTACTCCCTGGAATTTCCCCCTTGCCATGATTACCCGTAAAGTAGCACCCGCGTTAGCCAGCGGCTGCACAGTGATCTTAAGGCCGGCCTCACAGACTCCCCTTACAGCGCTTGCTGTCGCAAAACTGGCCCATGAAGCCGGATTTCCCGCCGGTGTCTTTAACGTGATCACGGGAAAGGACAGTAAAGGCATGGGTGAGGAATTTGCCACGAATGAGTTGATACGTAAGATATCGTTTACCGGTTCCACGGAAGTAGGCCGATCACTTATGGCCCATGCGGCAGGCACCATCAAAAAAGTGTCACTCGAGCTGGGTGGGAACGCTCCATTTCTTGTATTCGATGATGCTGATTTGGATGCAGCCGTAAAAGGAGCCATCGCAGGTAAATTTCGCAACTCTGGACAAACATGCGTATCCATTAACCGGTTTTATGTACAGGATGCCGTATTTGATAGCTTTGCTGAGAAACTGACCGCAGCCGTAAAGAAACTCAAGGTGGGAAATGGCCTTGAAGAAGGAGTGGAGGTAGGTCCGATCATTAACAACGAGGGATTGGAAAAGGTAATGGCCCATGTAAAAGATGCGACTAATAAAGGAGCAACTCTACTCACCGGGGGTAAAATCAAAAAAGACCGCTTCTATCAGCCAACGGTTCTAACAGACGTCTCTCCTTCGGCGTTGATCGCCCAGGAAGAGACGTTCGGTCCTGTCTGCGCGTTGTTTCGGTTCAAAACCGAAGACGAAGGCATTGCAATGGCAAACGATACCGAATTTGGTTTGGCTGCCTATTTTTACAGCACCGATATCCATCGATGTTGGCGGGTTTCTGAACAATTGGAAGCAGGGATGGTCGGTATCAATACGGGTTTGCTATCCAATGCGGTAGCTCCGTTCGGAGGTATTAAACAATCCGGAATCGGGCGGGAAGGTTCCAAACACGGTCTTGATGAGTATATGGAATTAAAATACCTTTGTTTTGGTGATTAACGCTCTCTGATTTTCTTGTACCATCTAACCGCAAGCATCAACATAACGGATAGCAGCAACAACCCTAGTACGCCATATATCCAATTGATTGCACTCTTAAGCACGACCGCGAAAACAATTGCAAAAAGTAGGACCGTAGCCAATTCATTCCACAACCTAAGCCGAATGGAGGTCCAACGGCTCGTTTCGTCCCGAAGCCTAAGCATGATCCGTTGGCAGACAAAGTGATAGGTAACCAATCCAAGGACAAAAACGAGTTTCACATGCATCCATCCTGTTTCCAATAGACCCGGTACTATGTAAAGCAGGCTCAGGCCAGCCAACACGGCCAAGTACATAGAAGGCGTTGTGATAATCCACCACAATTTGCTTTCCATTATCACAAATTGTCGATGCAAAACAGCGTATTCTTCTTCCGGCTTTTGCTTGGCTTCAGTATGATAAATGAATAATCTCACCATATAAAATAAGCCGGCCATCCAAGTGATGACGAAAATGATATGAACAGCCTTGATGTAGAGGTACAACATCGGATTGAATACTGAGTATAGCATATCGAGTATTGCGTATTATGAATGGTGAGTGTCTCCTACGCAGTACACTATACGCAAATCTAATAACTAAACTCCCTTACTACTTCGATTGCATATTTCACGTTATCAAACGGAATATCAGGCATGATTCCATGTCCAAGGTTAAAGATAAAACCGTCCTGTCCGCGCATCCGTTCGAATAAATGTAGAATTTTCTCTTTGATCACTTTTTTGTCGGCATACAACACAAACGGATCCAGGTTACCTTGCACGGCTATCCCGCCCGGCAAGTTATCTTTTACCTGTCGTAGGTCCGCATTCCAGTCGACCGAAATCACGTCCGGGCCAGCGGTTGCCATAAGCGGTGCAAACACCGAGCTCCCCTTACAGAAAGAAATCACTGGCACACCATTACGTTGGAGCTTCGAAAAAATGTAGGCATTATAACGATGTGAAAAAATCTCATAGTCATCCCAGGAAAGAGCCAATGCCCAGCTGTCAAACAATTGCAAGGCATCTATTCCCGCCGCTATCTGCATATTCAAATAGTCAACCGTTACGTCCGCAATTTTCTGTAGAATTATGTGGGCCAGTTCCGGTTCATTATGAAGCAGTAGTTTCGTACGTTTGAAGTCTTTTGACGATCCACCTTCAACAAGATAGCTAAGAACCGTGAAGGGAGCTCCGGCAAAACCAATCAGCGGAATCATTCCCTGCAAACGTTGCTGGATAACCCTGATGGCATCTCCGACATACTGCAGCTTGTCTAAGACATTGGTCCGCAACGCTTCCGCATCGGCATAACTGCGGATAGGATTGGCAAACCGGGGCCCTACGCCTTGTTCAAAGCTCAGCTGCCCACCCATGGCCTCTCCTGTTACCAAAATATCAGAAAATAAGATGGCTGCATCCACACCTAGTAAATCAACAGGCAGCATCGTTACGTCTGCAGCGATTTCAGGGGTTTTACACATTTCCAAAAACGAATACCTGTTTTTTATATCCCAGTATTCTTTCATAAAGCGACCCGCCTGGCGCATCATCCATACGGGGGGGCGTTCGGTTGGCTGTGAGAAAGCCGCGCGGATCAGTAAATTGTTCTTTAAATTCTCAGTCACGATTGATTTTTAGGTATCTCGTTTTCAATTTTATCAATAATATGTGCCACCCTGGAAGTTACTTCTAGTTTGCGCGCGACATCTACATAGGCGCGTACCCGTTCGTAATCTTTTCGTCGGAGATTAATGTTGGCGAGGTTCACCAAGATGATCGCTTTGTCGTTGGGCCTCCTGAACGGTAAGCGGGAAGCAATTTGGAAATGCCGCTCCGCCTCTTCATAATCTTCCGCCTTAAGTGCTAGATTTCCCATCATAAACTCATAATAATTACGTCTCCCCTTCCGCAATGCCTCAGGCTTTTTGATATCAGCTAGCAAATATTTGGCTTTTTCGAAATCCTGCTTTTGGAAAGCCTGGGTGGCAATAAACACAGTGCCTTCCCGGTAATGGCTCCACGTAAGATACCCCATAAAACCCATCACCATGGCTGCCAGCTGATAGACGCGAGCGTATAGGGTCCATGCCAGGAAAAAGAACGATATCACCAACACCAACGCACGCACCCTGGAGGTCATCATCAGCTCTGCGGATTGTCGGTAAATTTATAGCCCACGCCGCGAATGGAATGGAAATAGACCGGATGCTTCTGATCCGGCTCAAAATATTTCCTGAACGTGAGGATAAAATTATCAATGGTGCGGGTAGACGGATATACATCGTAATTCCAGACCGTTTCCAATATCTGTTCACGGGAAACCGCCTCGTTGCGCCGCTCAATCAATAACTTCAATAGCATGGTCTCCTTTTTAGTCAGGGAGGTCACCGATCCGTCGACATGATGCAGTTCAAACGAATTAAAATAGATAGTTTTGTCACCAATGGTGTACGAATTTAACTCTTTTAGCTCCTCCCCCTTCATCCCTCGGCGCACCAGAATTCCTACTCGAAGAATCAACTCCTCCAAGTTAAACGGCTTTACCAAGTAATCATCCGCTCCTTTCCGAAGTCCCGTGATGCGATCTTCGCTGCTATTTTTAGCCGTCAGGAACATGATAGGCACCTCCGTATTTTGCAGGCGTATCGTCTCGGCTACCTGGAACCCATCAATTTCGGGAATCATAACATCCAGAATAATCAGGTTAAACCGTTCTTCCTTAAATATCTTCAACGCTTTTTTACCGTCTGTGGCGGTGGAGACCCGGTAACCTTCCAACTCCAAATTGAGCTTGATGGCATCCAACAAATGTTCCTCATCCTCTACTAGTAAAATCCGGTGCTTAGTTTGTTGCATAATGGCTATTAAATATTACTTCAAAAATGCTTCCAGAGGGAACGTTGTCCTTGATACTAATCTGCGCACGGTGCCTCTCCAACACAGTTTTTACAATGTATAAACCCAAACCGGTACCTTTGGTTTTACGGGTGTCTTCGTTTCCCACTCGATAAAACTTATTAAAGATAAGTTTCTTCTCGTGGTCGGCAATACCGATACCGTGGTCGGCAACGCTGAAAAGCACATTGCCATTTTCGGCCGCAAGTTTCACCACCACATGCGCACAAGGTGGCGAATATTTCACAGCGTTCTCAATTAAATTGGTTACTACATTGGTGATAGCAAACCGATCACCTTCAATCTGGATATCAGATTGAAGCTCGGTTTTGATCACCTGCGAGGTACATGAGTGTATTTGCAACCTGCCTGCCACGTTTTTTACCAGCTCCGTAAGATCGATCTGCTCTTTGGGAAAATTATAACGTAAATTTTCGAGTTTGGTAGCAATCAGCACATTACCCACCAAATCATCCAGGCGTTCAATATCTTTTAACGAGTTGGACAGAAACTGATCACGTTGTTCTTTGCTGAGATCCCGTTTCAGGATAGTTTGAATGGCCAATTTAATAGAGGCAAGCGGAGATTTCAGTTCATGCGTAACTGCCAGCAGGAAGTTTTGCTGCTGTTGCTGGATTTTATGCTCGCGCACAAACGCCCTTTTCAATTTAAGTGCACCCACCATAAATATGAGCATAAAAAAAATTCCTTCGCCGATAATCATAGCCTTCCGGTCGGGCTGACTTTCAATAAGCAATACCCCCCACCATACTAATTGCGCGGTAGCGTAAAAAACTAAAAAATAAAATAGCACCAATGGCTTTCTCATACCAAAATACCTGAAACGCAACCACAAAAATATCGATTTACATCCATTAAAAACAAATGTAGGGACAGATTATGACGCGACCTCAACAAACGTTCTGAAAACCGTATCTTTGCAGCATGCAACATGCAACGAAAAAGGATATTTTCTTCGATCTGGATCATACTATCTGGGATTTTGAAAAAAATGCAGAAGAGGCGCTGATGGAGTTGTTTGACATTCACAATTTCGTTGCGCTGGGTATTGCATCGGCGATTTCATTTATTGAAACCTACAACCGCAATAATCACCGGCTATGGGCGCTCTACCATCACGGTAAAATCACCAAAGCCGAACTTCGTCAAGCACGTTTTGCCGATACATTTCGCGAGCTCAATATCGATCCGCGTTTATTTCCCCAAACGTTTGAAGAAGACTACCTTAAACTATGCCCCCAAAAAACCTACCTATTTCCCCATGCTCACGAAACCCTCGGTTACCTTTGTGAAAGATATACCCTTCACCTTATTTCGAATGGCTTTGGAGATGCAGCGGAAATCAAAATTACCAAATGTGATCTTAAAAAATATTTTTCGACGATTGTGATTTCAGAAACGATCGGCGTTCACAAACCCGACCCCCGAATTTTCCATTATGCAGTAGGAAATGCAAAAACAACAATCCACGATAGCGTAATGGTTGGCGATAGCGTCGATGCGGACATACGCGGTGCCCAGAATGTAGGCATGGACGCCATTTACTTTAATCCAAAAAAAGAAGCTGTTCCTCAGGATGTCAGGCGTAGCATTACCGCCCTCAGTGAGCTTACCGGCATCTTTTAACCGCTATATTAGTACGATCATTGTTTAAAACTGCTGTTCACCGCCACCATCAAAATCCTCAGCACCATTTCGTTTCCGTTCTTCTCGCTTTAGCGTCTGATTACCGAAACGGTAACTAAATGAAAGCATAAATGTCCGGCGCATCCACCGATACTCAAAATAGCGGTAAACACCGTTGCTTTGGGTATATCCACCGAAGCGTCGCTGATTCAGCAAGTCCCGAGCGTTGAACATGATACTTCCTTTACGGTTAAGCACGTCCAGCTTAAGCCCGGCATCGATCACATAGTTATCAATGCCTTTTCCTTGTGCCATAATCCGGGGTGCCTCGTATTCAAAACGAGCCTGAAGGGAAAACAACGGGGTAAAACGATAATTCGTGGTTGCATTGGCGTTCCAACTGAATCCTTTGGAAGGTTCCACATTAAACTCCTCGCTGCCCTTGAATCGCGTATGGAACGCATTGACATTGGCCATGACATCCCATTTCTTAGAAATATCCAATCGAGATATCAATTCGAGTCCGGTCGATTCATTGCGGCTTATATTCTGCCACTGCATCAATGTGACACCCGTATTTTCATCCACTTCCTGAATAATCGGCTGGGTTACGTCATTGACAATGCGATGGTATACAGAAGAGGTTACCAACAGTGATTCCCAAGTTTTCGTATATCCCAATTCAAATGAGTGGATATCTTCAGGTAGTAAATTGGGATTGCCTTGACGATGATTCAAATTATCGGATACATCTACAAACGGATTCACTTGCCAACCCCTCGGCCGACTTACCCGCCGTGTATAACTTAACTGAAGTTGGTTTTTGTCGCCAAATTCCTGGGTAAGAAACAAACTGGGATACACACGGAAATAATCCAGTTGTCCGGTAATTGTCCGTTCATCCGTCGGTAAACCGGGTGTAAGCAGACCCAGTTCAGTATCAAGATAAGCTTGCTCGGCGCGGAGACCTACTTGATAGCCTAATTTATCTGTCAATTTATTTTGATAATTGGCATACAATGCGTGCACACTGCTTGTCATATCAAAATCGTTACTAACTCGATAATCGGGCAATAATCCCTGAGTCGAGTCAACCTGAGAGTATTGGTAATCCATGCTTCGGCGGATCATGGTGCGATATCCGGCTTCCAGTTTATGGTTTTCACCAAATGGCCTTACGTAATCCAGTTGAACGTTAACATTGCGTCCATCTTCCTTCGTATCGTTGATCCTTGCCAGCTCATACATTCCCGACGGGGGAGCCGAATAATCCTGATTAAACGCATTTACGCCTTCCTCTCCATCATATCCAAACGTAAAATTGGCCAATAGCTCCTCGCCTTCATGCGCGAAATCCCGTCTTACGTCCAGTGCGATCTCATATCCGAAGTCATCTTCATCCTGACGGGAGAAACGACTGCTGCTACCCGATAGTTGCGGATGATTCAAATAGTTGTAAAATAGGTCCTCATTACGGTCATTGCCCCGGATACTCAGGTTGCCGGCCACCCCGATGAACGTTTTTTCTCCAAGGTAATAATCTAAACCGAGTTGTACATTGTGATTAAGACCCAAACGCGAATTTTCACTAACGTTATTGGTTAAGCTATTGTTAGCCAGCAGTTCGGTGTTATTCACTCCACCACCAACCATGTTGCGTCGGTTGAACGTATAGCCACCATAATAGTTGAAGTTCTTATTCCGGAAATTTAAGTTGGCACCAGCCAGGTAATTGTTATAAGACCCTCCAGAAAAATTAGCGGATCCATTGAATCCGAGGTACGTATTTTTCTTCAAGATAATATTAATGATACCCGATTGCCCTTCAGCATCATATTTAGAGGAGGGGTTGGTGACTACCTCAATCCGCTCTACGGAATTGGCCGGTAAGGATTGAAGAAACTGAGCGACATCACTTCCGGCCAACGCTGATTCACGTCCGTTGATCAAAATGCGAACACTACTCGATCCCCGTAAACTCACTGTGCCATCCATATCCACCTGCAACGAAGGGACATTCGCCAATAAATCGGTAGCAGTTCCGCCCACACTGAGCGTACTTTCTGCCACATTGAATATCTTTCGGTCTATTCCCAATTCCATCGCCGGAGGAGTTCCCTGTACCACAACCTCTTCCAACAGCTCCCCCACCGGCCTTAGCAAAATTTTACCCAAATTAACACTCTTCCCTGCCTCCACCACCACATTTTCGGTTACATGATCCTTATATCCTACATAGGTAATCCGTACCGCATAGCTACCGGGTGCAATATCCGTAAATACGACCTTACCATCATCGATCGTTTGCATACCCTTTATATACACATTAGACCCCTGCACCAACAACGCTGCGCTGGCAAACCCAACCGGATCACCAGATGTTTCATCGACAACCACGGCCGATATAGAAGCCTTTCCTGCTTGCGCGCTGACATCCAGCGATAACACAAAAATGCTGAGTAAAATTAGGTAACCGATCCTTATCCCGCTTGCAAAACGCATGTGTTTGTATTGAAAAATTAGCATCTGAATTATCTGCCGCAAAGATTGTGCTTTTATTGCAATCAAGTATGGATGGTAACCGCAATATTACAGCCTTGACCGACGTTCGCTTAGATTGTTACTTTTTATCTTCCCTACCTATTCCACGCTCACCGTCAACCCTTCAGATTTAAGAATTTTACGGTAAATTTCCACTTCCGTATAGCTTCCTTCCAATACAGCACATTTTCCTTCGGTGTGTACTTTCCATGCGATATCCTCGGCCTGTGCCGCGGTGTATTGCAGGTGTTTAACAAGGCAACTAATCACATGTTCGAAGGTATTGGTCTCGTCGTTCCATAGTATTAGCCGGTGGTTAGGCGTCACTGCAGCCAATACTTCCTCAAGTGTAAAGGTCTCTTCCTGTGTTTCGACAGTCATTTCACAAAGTTACGCCTTTTTAAAAAATTTCCGTAACATTGTGGTAATAATCCTTTTTTAATCGCACAGGGCATGTATCAATCAAAAATAGCTGGAATGGGCTACTATGTACCCAAAAATATATATTCGAACGACGATTTAACCCGTTTTATGGATACGAGCGACGAATGGATACAGGAGCGTACAGGAATAAAGGAACGCCGTTTTGCGGACCGCACGGAGGAAACCACAACGACAATGGCCATTGAAGCCGCCGAGATAGCTATAAGCCGTGCGGGTGTTACGGCACAGGATATCGATTTCATAGTGTTCGCCACGTTAAGCCCCGATTACTATTTTCCCGGCTGCGGTGTGCTGCTTCAACGAGAGATGGGCATGCGCGAAATAGGCGCCTTGGACGTACGAAACCAGTGTTCAGGATTTATATACGCGCTGTCCGTTGCCGATCAGTTTATAAAAACCGGCACCTATAAAAACATTTTGGTCGTCGGTAGCGAGAAGCATTCCTTTGCTATGGATTTTCAGACACGGAGCCGCAATGTATCGGTAATTTTTGGTGATGGTGCGGGAGCCGTTGTACTCCAACCTACCCAAGATAACCATAGCGGCATATTAAGCACCCATCTTCACAGCGACGGAGCAGATGCTGAAATATTAGCGATGTACTATCCGGGGGCCCATGCCAACAAGTGGTTGAAAAACAAACCTTCGTTTCCCGATCAGGAACTGGGTGGCTTGTTCCTTACCAGTGAGCAGTTGGAAAGCGGTGCGGCACTCCCTTACATGGACGGCCCTGCTGTATTTAAAAAAGCCATCGTCAAGTTTCCAGAAGTCATCAGGGAGGCATTGGCTTCCAATAACCTGTCAGAAAAGGATATTGATTTGCTCATCCCCCATCAAGCTAACCTCCGCATCAGTCAATATGTTCAAAAGCTGTTAGGTCTCCGTGACGATCAGGTTTTCAACAACATACAAAAGTACGGCAATACGACAGCAGCGTCTGTACCTATTGCATTATGTGAAGCCTGGGAGTCGGGAAAAATTCACACGGGTGATCTTGTCTGCTTAGCAGCTTTTGGTTCTGGATTCACTTGGGCAAGCGCATTGATTAGATGGTAATTTTGAGAGCTTTCAGCTTTTGGCCTTCAGCTGTCAGCCGACCTCCGAAAGCCGATAGCTGACTTTTGGATAGCTCATAGCCGTTTACCCTACCGAATCAAGGGCCTCGAAAGGCGAATTCTTGCTGACAAATTCAGGTACAATTTCTTTCATTTTCCGAACCACTCCGCTGTTGTTCTTGCGTTCATTTACCGCAATCAACTCATAAACAAGGCGCTTGGCATGTTCATGATCCAATGGATTGACCCGTGCGATATGTATTTTGGCATGATGGGTGGGAAGCACCTTCTCACCGTCACTTAACAGCTCTTCGTATAACTTTTCCCCACTGCGCAATCCCGTATATACAATCTCGATATCTTTTTCGGGCTTAAGGCCTGCCAACTGTACCATCTTTCTCGCTAGATCGACGATTTTAACCGGCTTACCCATATCAAACACATAAATTTCGCCACCATTACCCATTGTGCCCGCTTCCAAAACCAATTGTACAGCTTCCGGTATGGTCATGAAATACCTTGTGATCTCGGGATGAGTCACCGTCAATGGACCGCCTTTTTCGATCTGTGCGGTAAATCGTGGTATTACAGAACCATTGGAACCCAACACGTTGCCAAATCGCGTTGTAATAAAACGGGTTCCCTTTACCACTGTGGTGACTCCGGCAGACGTGTTGTCTACCAAGTGAACAGACTGTTGAGCATCAAGGCTTTGTGTATAAATTTCAGCAATACGCTTAGATGCTCCCATAACATTCGTGGGATTTACAGCCTTGTCTGTTGATATCATCACGAACTTCTTAGCACCAAAAAGCACGGATAAGTCGGCAACATTTTTTGTTCCTCCCACATTGGTACTCACCGCCTCTCCGGGGTTCCTTTCCATCATGGGGACATGTTTATAAGCTGCAGCATGATACACCAGTTCCGGCCGATAGTCATTGAATATCTGATGCATGCGTTCCAGGTTACGAATATCGGCGATTGCGACAACGACATTACTAGAAGGGAAAGTCTCTTCAATCTCCAACTGAACTTCGTGCATCGGAGATTCCGCCTGGTCACAGAGAATAAGCATTTGTGGCTCATAACGCAACACTTGGCGAACAATCTCCGAACCGATCGATCCGGCAGCACCGGTGATTAATATCCTTTTGCCACAAAGATCATCGCAGATTTTATCATTGTTGATTTTAATCGGTGTACGCTGCAGCAGGTCCTCAATTCGCAGATTCTTGATCTGCTGCAACCGCAACCTACCCGATATCCATTCCGATGCAGGCGGCACTGTCAGTACTTTAATTCCTAGTCGCAAACAACGTTCTACGATCACTTTCTTATCTCTCCCGCCCAAATGATCTTTTACAAAAATCATTTGGTCGATGGCATATTTGTCTTTAAGGGCTGCGAGATCTTTCACATGGTAAACGCGCTTCCGCTCTATATAACTATTCAGCTTACTTCTATTGGTATCGATAAAACCTACGATGATAAATTTGGATTCCGTGCTATTTTCCAGTGCCTGTTTGGCCATGATCGCATTCTGATCGGCACCGTAAATCAGTACTCGAACCGTATCCACATCACGCACCCTCCTCATCAGCATAAAATAAATACTCTTTACCGCAATCCGGAGCATAACGAGAAAAGACGTAGCAATGAAAAAATTAATAAGCATGACCATGCCTAAGTGTCCGTCTCTGATATTTAATAAGGGGGCAAGAACCAAATACGCCACAGTGATGTAGATCGCAGAATTAATCAGCATTGCAGAAAAAATCTTTAGCATATCCCGTGTATCGGAATACCGGATTAATCCCGTATGAATGCGCATCAAAAAAAACACCGGCAGCGCTATACTGCTGTAAATAGCGGTGTAGACAAAAAAATGCCCACGGATAATATCGTGAAAATTAAACTGTTTGGCAATAAAATATGACAGCGTGAAAGACCATGTCAATATCAGCAAATCCAAAAGCAATATTGCCCAACGAGGTACGGTTTTGAAGCGAAGTATACGTTCTTTCATGTAAGCTTTATCAATGTAGCTGCTCACCCCTCACTCGGACCTAACGAGTATAATCTCCTTTTTGCTACAATACTTGTACAAGAATTGACGATATTGAACAATAAATGTCTATTATCTGATCATCTACATTGCTCAATAACCTTGCCAAAAGGGATAGCACCTTATAGCAGAATAACAACGCAAAACTAAGCGAATTGTTCATGGAAACCTATACCTAACAATGAGTATTTTTTTTAGGCACGATACTAACGTGAAAAAGGGCTCGGATGAGCCCTTTTTCACGTTTTCCTGGCATAAAAATTAACCGTTAGACAGCGCGGCCGCACCACTCACAATTTCGGTAAGCTCCGTAGTAATTGCTGCTTGCCTTGCCTGGTTATAAGATAATTTGAGCGATTTTAATAATTCCCCAGCATTATCTGTTGCTTTATCCATCGCGGTCATTCGCGCACCATGTTCGGAAGCATATGAATCCAACACTGCTTTGTAAAGTTGTACCTTAATGGCCTTTGGGATCAATTCTTTGATGATCTTCTCCTTCGATGGCTCAACGATATAATCTACATCGTTCTTAGGGCGATTCGCTTTAACAGCAGCGGGCAACAAAGGCAATAACTGCTCGGTGGTCAATATTTGCACGGCAGCATTACGGAATCGATTATAAACTAGTTCCACTCGATCATAGTCGCCATCTGAGAAACCCTTCATGATCGCTTCAGTAATCTTTGAGGTATTCTCGAAATTAAGCGCCGAAAATAATTCATTATTATCGCCGATCACCTGATACCTACGTCTTACGTAATAATCCTGGGCACGTTTACCAATGGCAATGATCGTTACATTCCCTGCCTCCATTTGCTCATTGTATTTACTGGCTATCAATTGATTGGCTGTCTTTATCGCGTTGGCATTGAATGCCCCAGCCAATCCTCTGTTAGAAGCAATGACAACCACCAATACCTTATTGGGCTTGCGGTCGGCCGTATAGATTGAAGTGCCGTCTTCCACACTTGCAGACACGTTCGCCAATATTTCTCTCAGCTTTTCCGCATAAGGCCGCAACTGGACAATTGCATTCGTTGCCCGCTTAAGTTTGGCAGCAGAAACCATCTTCATGGCCTTCGTAATCTGCTGCGTAGAAGTAACCGATGCAATACGGTTCCGTACTTCTTTTAAATTTGCCATTTTTTTTAATACTTATCGGCCAGTTCCTTCGCGACTTTATCTAATACTCCCGTAAGTTCATCGTTGAATTTACCGTCCTTCAGCGCTTTCAATACCTCGGGATGGCGCAATTCCAGTTGATGCAAATATTCTGCCTCGAATTCCTTTACTTTATTAACAGGTACATTGCGGAATAAACCTTTCGTGCCTGCATAGATAATGGCAACTTGCTTTTCGACCGGTACAGGCGAAAACTGACCCTGCTTAAGAATCTCCACGTTTCGGACCCCTTTATCCAGCACGGCCTTGGTGGCAGCATCCAGATCCGAACCGAACTTCGCAAACGCTTCCAGCTCACGGTATTGGGCCTGATCGAGTTTCAACGTACCCGCAACTTTTTTCATGGACTTAATCTGCGCATTACCTCCCACACGCGATACGGAAATACCTACGTTGATTGCCGGACGTACGCCTGCGTTAAACAAATTGGATTCCAAGAAAATCTGTCCGTCTGTAATGGAAATTACGTTGGTAGGAATATAAGCCGACACGTCTCCCGCCTGCGTTTCAATAATCGGTAGGGCCGTAAGCGAACCTCCTCCCTTAACCAACGGTCTAAGCGATTCCGGCAGGTCGTTCATCTGACGTGCAATCTCATCGGACGCATTAATCTTCGCAGCACGTTCCAAGAGGCGACTGTGAAGATAAAACACATCACCCGGATAAGCCTCACGGCCTGGAGGGCGACGGAGAAGTAACGAAACTTCACGGTATGCCACCGCCTGTTTGGACAGATCGTCGTAGATAATCAACGCCGGCCGACCCGTATCCCGGAAAAACTCTCCAATGGCAGCACCTGCCATCGGTGCGTAAAATTGCATAGGCGCTGGGTCAGCAGCTGAAGCAGATACCACAATTGTGTAAGGCATTGCTCCACTCTCTTCCAACGTGCGGACAATATTCGCAACGGTCGAGTTCTTTTGTCCAACTGCTACATAAATACAATATACTGGTTCGCCCGCATCGTAAAATTCCTTTTGATTGATGATTGTATCAATACATACCGCTGTTTTACCCGTTTGGCGGTCGCCAATCACTAGTTCCCGTTGGCCACGGCCGATGGGAATCATCGCATCAATTGCCTTGATTCCAGTTTGCAACGGCTCATTAACCGGCTGGCGATAAATTACGCCAGGCGCCTTGCGCTCGATGGGCATCTCATAAGTATCCCCCAAAATCGGGCCCTTCCCATCGATCGGCTGTCCCAACGTATTCACTACACGTCCCAACATCCCTTCACCCACCTTGATGGAAGCGATGCGACGTGTACGCTTAATGGTATCACCTTCTTTGATTTCGTCCGATTGACCAAGAAGTACGACACCCACGTTGTCTTCCTCAAGGTTCAATACTATTCCCTGCAATCCGTTGTCAAATTCAACCAATTCGCCGGACTGTACTTTAGTTAAGCCGTATATCCGTGCAATACCGTCGCCTATCTGCAATACGGTACCCACTTCTTCCAATTCGGCTTCTGATTTAAAGCCCGACAACTGCTCTCTTAGAATTGCCGATACTTCATCTGGTCTTACCTCTATCATTTGTTTACTATTAGGGATTTCTCTTAGTTTACTACATCAGAACAAGCACAAAGAATAAGGAGCAAAGAAAATCTGCTGTCTCCTACCTGTTGTCTATTCTTACGCCTCAATATTAACAATTTACAAATTAGTTAACGACCTGCGATCCGAAATGACGCTCCAACTTCTTCAGCTTACCGGCAATGCTAGCATCAATCTGTCGGTCGCCTACTTTGACGACAAATCCGCCAATCAACGACGGATCTATTTCATTTCTCAAAACCACATCTGCCTTTATTTCACCTGCGATTACTTTCCGCAATGTCTCAAGATTCTGTGCTGAAAGCGCAACGGCCGAAACTACCGTCGCATGCGCGATTCCCCTCACCTCGTCGTACGCTCGGATAAACTCCTGAGCCGTGGCATACAAGATACCGGCACGACCTTTCCGTACCATGATATGAAAAAAAGCCGTGATAGAAGGATCCATTTTCTTCTCAAACAGTGCATCGAGAATATTGGCTTTTTTATCCTGTTTCATAATAGGGTTCTTAAGCACTGCCTGTAATTCCTTATTAGACTTCAGCACCGCAATGAACTGCTCCATATCCTGCTTCACAGACTCAAGATTACCCTTTTCCTGGGCTAAATCGATCAGTGACTTTGCGTATCTCGATGCTACTTTGAATTCCGACATGATCTTTCCGTTAGCCTTAATGCCAAATTAATTCAACTTCACGTCTTTCAGCAAGTCGGCAACCAAAGCCTCTTGCTTTTGTCCGTCCTCAAACTCCTTCTGCAATACTTTCCGTGCAATTTCAAGGGACAGGGAAGATACCTGACTCTTTACTTCAGCAAGGGCCCGCTTCTTCTGATCATCAATTTCCTTGCGCGCCTGTTCAATCAGCTTCGTCCCTTCGGCTTGAGCGGCTACTTTCGCATCCGCAACAATCTGATCTTTCAGTTCCTTTGCTTCTTTAAGGATGACGTCCCGCTCAGCACGGGCCGCTTTAAGCAACTGCTCATTTTCATTGGTCAGTCGTGCCATTTCATCCTTGGCCTTTTCGGCCGATGCCAATGCGTCTTCAATGGACTTCTCCCGTTCGCCGATCGCCTCCATAATAGGTCGCCAAGCAAACTTCCGCAAAAGTAACAACAGCAAAAGAAACGCAATCGCGGTCCAAAAAACCAATCCGATACTCGGATTACCTATATCAAAATTCATCGTTCAGTTTCTAAAATTTCAATGTCATGTTGAAAAAAGGCCGGACACAAAACCAACCGTTAGGGTCCGGCCTTTTTGATTCAGTATTCTTCGTAAGATTTATCCCAATCCCATCAAAGATACTACGACTGCAAAAAGCGCAACCCCTTCAATAAGGGCTGCAGCAATAATCATAGCGGTCTGAATTTTTGATGCAGCCTCAGGTTGGCGAGCAATACCTTCCATCGCTTTGCCACCTACTTGTCCGATACCAAGACCGGCACCGATTACTGCTAGTCCGGCACCAAGTGCCGCAATTGAACCTACCATAACAAATTTTAATTTAATGTATATATTTAATATAAGGAGTTACAAATATTAATGATGCTCTTCTACCGCCATTCCGATAAACAACGCTGTCAATAACGTAAATATAAAAGCCTGCAGCGCTGCTACCAGCAGCTCTAGCACGTTCATAAATAGCACGAATGCCAATGAAACCGGCGCGATCGCCAGCGATTGAAACACAAAAATCAGTGAAATTAAACTCAGAATAACAATGTGACCGGCGGTGATGTTAGCAAACAAACGGATCATCAATGCAAACGGTTTAGATATCACTCCTACCAATTCTACCGGAATCATGATCGGATACAACCACCAAGGCACATCCGGTGTCAGGATATGTTTCCAGTAATACCTATTGCCGTTAATATTGACGACAATTAATACGATAAATGCCAGCACGAACGTAACGGCGATATTTCCCGTCACATTGGCCGCACCCGGAAAGATAGGGATTAACCCCAGTAGGTTATTGAACCAAATGAAAAAGAATATTGTTAGCAACAGCGGCATATATCGGGCATATGTATGTCCGATATTGGGGCGCGCGATATCATCTCTCACAAACAGAATAAGAGGTTCAAGAAAAGACTGAAGTCCTTTGGGTGCTTTGCCTTCCCGCTTTTTATACGCCCGGGCAACCGATGAAAATATAAGCAGCAAAACAATTACCGCCAAAAACATCGAAGCTACGTTTTTGGTAATAGAAAAATCCCAAACTTTCTGTGAAGCGGCTTCATCTACCTCTCCTCCGGTGTCTACTACCTTTATCTTCTTTTTGTCAACCAGCCGATAGGTATAATATTTCCCTTGGTAATCATGCTCGCCATGATGAAATTTCGACGAAAGGAAAACTTCCATGCCTTTATCGGTATACAGGATGACGGGAAGGGGGATAGATGTATGTCCCCAAAGATGCCAGTCGTGCGCATCGCTGATGTGCTCCATGATCATTTTGGTAGGCTCAAATTCTTCCTCGCCATGTGCTTCATGGCCGGTAGCGGCAACAGTGTCCGTAATTGCTGCTTTGGCTATATTTGTAACGGAAAAGGTCGCTAAAACGGCGAAAATTGCTATGAAGCTGATTTTTTTTGAATCGAAAAAGTGCCTAAAATCCATCTATTCCCAATTTTTTACGTCTGATTTTGGTCGCGCAAGTTACGTAACAAACATGTAACTTCAAAGGCTGTAAACAAGAAATATAGTGAAAAAAAATTAAAGGCCGTAAGCATCTTATTCTCAGGATATTTTATTATCAATACAGCTATCACAGCCAAACAGACAAGTAGTTTGATAAAAAGTCCACCAAGCAGGCTGAAAACGGACAATTCTCCTCCCTTCCGGATACCTAGATCGCTTAATATATAGGCGACCAATGTCAGCACGAACACCACCACAAAAAGCAACCAGAAGTGAGCGCTAAGTATCGGTACCTGTCGATATAGGCCCGGCAGCGCTGCTGCAACGCCAGCTACCGCCGCGCCAAACAGATGATAATATATCACAAAACGGGACAGCGTCATCTCACCAAGTAATTTCTCCCTTAAAAACAAATTCGGCCGGCCCCTCCAAAAAAACCTCGGTAAAACGATCGGCTGTTCGATTGAAACGAATCGTCAGTTTACCCCCTGCTACGCGTATGGGGGTCTCTCCGAAACCTTCGATTCCATTTAATCGCGCCATAGCCAATGCGACAGCGGTGGCTCCGGTACCGCACGCTAGGGTTTCGTCCTCTACCCCACGCTCATACGTCCTTACATAATACCCGTTGCCCTCGGCTTCAACAAAATTCACGTTAACACCTTCCTTACGAAAGGTATCGTTGTAACGGATATCACGCCCCGATTCCACCACCGGATAAGCGTCGAGCCCTACCACCTGCTTGACATAATGCGGTGAACCCGTATTCAATATATATGCATCACCGTCCCGCTCGATCGCCGTAACATCGCCCATTTTTAAACTGATCCATCCCACCATGGTATGCACTTTGGCATGATGCACACCGTCAGCTGCCAAAAAGTCAGTTTCCGCACCAACGATTCCAAGGTCTTGGGCAAAAGCAACAATGCACCTGCCACCGTTGCCACACATGCTTCCCTCGCGACCATCGGCATTGAAATATATCATCTCAAAATCGTACCCATCTACGTTTTGCAAAAGCATCAAACCATCTGCTCCAATACCGAATCTCCTATCGCAGAGACGACGCACTAAATCAACGTTATTACGTTCAAAACCCCCATTTCTATTATCAAAGATAATGAAATCGTTGCCTGCACCCTGATATTTGTAAAAGGTATGTGTATTCATATCCGCTTCCTATTGCGATCTTTTCTATCCAAGCGTCAAAGATAATTATATCTGGGGAGATGCTTTAACATTATTTAACAGAAAAGTCCGGCCGCCTACTTGTTTCGGAGCCGTAAATGGTATTACATTTGAACAACTTTTTGCAGCAATAAAAAGTTCGGCTTGTAACGATCGGAATAATAGGAAACCTGCCACGTCAGCAACTTCGTTAACACGATGTAAACACAGGTTTCGTGAGGCAAATTAAAAACAAATTAGTGTATATGAATGAAATCTGCATGAATTGCCACAAAAATACGCATAACCCATGCGGCTTCATTATCTTTAAAAAATTATGCAAATGAAAAAACTAGGATTAACATTATTAACCGCATTGGTAGGTGGCTTGATAGCTGTAGGCGGTTATAAACTGTTTGAAGGCAAACAGGAAAGCAAAATGTCATTTGAGGAACGTCAGGAGTTGCATTACGTAAACAACCCGGTACCCAACGTGGTCTCGTCAACTGGGAATCCTGATTTTACGCAGGCCGCAGCGATGGTAGCCCCTGCCGTAGTACACATTACAACAACCTATCCGGGGCGCTCCGGGTCAAGCAGTTATGGCGGCGATCCCATGGATCTATTTGAGGAATTTTTCGGCATGCCCCGCCAACGACAACAACGTTCACAGCCGCCTGCCCAAGCCACTGGATCGGGCGTGATCATTTCCGAGGATGGTTATATTGTCACAAACAACCACGTTGTAGTTGACGCTAATAAAATAGAAGTACAGCTAACTGACAAACGTATTGTTGAAGCTAAAATTATTGGTCGTGACCCTAATACTGACCTTGCATTAATTAAAATCAATGAAAAAGGACTTCCCTTCGTCCGATTCGGCAATTCGGATGAGGTGCGCATCGGAGAGTGGGTACTTGCCGTCGGATATCCACTGGGCTTGGAATCTACAGTTACCGCAGGGATCGTCAGCGCAACGGGACGCTCCACAGGGATCATCGCCCGCGAACTGCAGCAAAGGCAATTCCAGCAGCGCGGATATCCACAGTCCGACGAAGAACCTATGATCAATACAGCCGTCGAATCGTTTATTCAAACGGATGCCGTCATCAACAAGGGAAATAGCGGCGGACCACTTGTTAACGCTAACGGAGAACTTATCGGTATCAATTCCAATATAATGACGCCGACCGGCACTTATGCAGGTTATGGTTTCGCTGTGCCCGTCAATTTAGTAAAGAAAATCGCCGATGACTTCATAAAATTCGGCCGGGTTAAACGCGGTTTGATTGGCATTACATTCACAGAACTGAACCCTGCCGCCGCTAAAGAGCTCGAAATTAGCGATGTGAATGGTTTGTATATACGCGATGTAGTCGACAATGGCGCAGCGAAAGAAGCGGGTCTTAAAGAAGGTGATATTATCACCAAGCTGGATGGTCGGACAATCACATCATCCTCGGATTTACAGGAACGCATTTATCGATTGCGCCCTGGCGACAAGGTCAAATTGACTTACAAGCGTGATGGCAAGGAGCGCGACGTTACAGTAACCCTGAAAGAAGATACAAGTGCAGCTGAACGAGAGGCTGAAAGAGATAGTGAAACGAAACGCAGTGCTACTGAAATCTACAACAAACTGGGGGCAGGTTTCGTACCGGCTAACGACGCTAAGAAAAAGGAACTTGGTATATCGTCCGGTGTCGTCGTTACCCAGGTGCACCAAGGCGGATTGTTCGACTATTTTAACGTGCAACGCGGTTTAGTAATTACCCACATCAACGGAAAACCCGTAAACAATTCAGATGAAGTGGAATCGGCATTGGCAGATTCCGAACGGGGTATCGTACGTATCGTAGGTGTACCGCAACGTGGCAGCCGAGTCGAGCTGAATATGCCCATTGAATACTAGGCGCTAGTTTTAGACACTAATCACAAAAAAGCCCCGGCCGAAACAGCCGGGACTTTTTTAGTTAAATTAACAATTGACAATTATCAACAGTATGCATCAAATGCAGCCACCAGATTATCTGCAATCATCTGGGCAGGACGGCCTTCAATCTGATGACGTTCAATCATGTGCACCAATTTACCATCTTTAAACAACGCCATCGCTGGTGAAGAAGGCGGGTATGGCAACATGTAACTACGGGCCTGATCGACGGCATCTTTTTCCATTCCAGCAAAAACAGTAACCACTTTATCCGGCCGCTTTTCATGTTTAAGGGAGGAGACTGCAGCAGGGCGCGCATTGGCGGCGGCACAACCGCATACAGAATTAACCACTACAAAGACGGTCCCATCCTGTTTAATTGCCGCATCAACTTCCTCAGGCGTTTTTAATTCTTCGAAACCGACATCTGTCAATTCCTTGCGCATTGGCGCTACCAAGTATTCGGGATACATAGCGTTTAGTCCTTTCTATTTATGTGTTTAACAAAATTATCTTGCAAAGATAAGGTGCTTCAACACCTTAAACAAGAGCAATCACTCAGCCGAATGTCAGAATTTGTGAGTCGTTTGTGAAAACACTATCTTTGCTCGCTCAATATAAAAACAATTATTATGTCTGTAGACACTGCATACACGCCCTACAAAGTAAAAGACATTAGCCTTGCCGAGTGGGGCCGCAAGGAAATCGAATTGGCGGAAGCCGAAATGCCGGGACTGATGGCCCTGAGAGAAGAGTTTGGCGCTTCTAAACCGCTCAAAGGCGCCCGCATTGCAGGATGCTTACACATGACCATTCAGACTGCAGTACTGATCGAAACACTCCTTGAGCTAGGCGCCGACGTTACTTGGTCATCCTGTAACATCTTTTCAACACAGGATCACGCTGCTGCTGCTATTGCCGCCGCCGGAATACCGGTTTATGCATGGAAAGGCATGAGTGAAGCCGAATTTAATTGGTGTATCGAACAGACGCTTTTCTTCGGAGAAGAACGCAAGCCGCTCAATATGATCCTGGATGACGGAGGAGACCTTACCAACATGGTTTTCGATAAATACCCTGAACTAATCGATGGGATCAGCGGACTGTCTGAAGAAACAACAACCGGTGTACACCGGTTATACGAGCGCATGAAAAACGGAACCTTACATCTTCCCGCTATCAATGTAAATGACTCGGTAACCAAATCGAAGTTTGACAACAAATACGGATGCCGCGAGTCGTTGGTAGACGCCATCCGCCGTGCAACCGACCTGATGTTAGCCGGAAAAGTGGCCGTAGTGGCCGGATATGGTGATGTAGGCAAAGGCTCTGCCGAGTCGTTGCGCAGTGCCGGTGTACGGGTCATCGTTACCGAAATCGACCCGATCTGCGCGTTGCAGGCCGCCATGGAAGGCTATGAAGTGAAGAAGTTCGCAAATGCGGTGAAAGAGGCAGATATCGTCGTAACGACCACAGGTAATCGGGATATTGTTCGCGGCGAGCATTTTAAAACCATGAAAGACAAAGCCGTAGTGTGTAATATTGGCCACTTCGACAATGAAATTGACGTAGCCTGGCTCAATCAGAACTATGGACATACAAAAGTAGAGATCAAACCTCAGGTAGATAAATATACCTTAGAAGGCAAAGATGTAATCCTATTAGCAGAAGGCCGACTGGTAAACCTGGGCTGTGCTACCGGACACCCGTCGTTCGTCATGAGCAACTCTTTTACCAACCAAACGCTGGCCCAAATAGAGCTCTGGACAAATGGCCAAAATTATGAAAATAAGGTTTATACACTTCCAAAATACCTTGATGAAAAAGTAGCCCGTCTGCATCTCGCTAAAATCGGCGTAGAATTGGACGAGCTGGATCCGGATCAAGCAGCCTACATCGGTGTACCGGTGGAAGGGCCTTATAAGCCTGACCATTATCGCTACTAATAGCATCCGGCAACACGCGGTTTTGCCCAGCATTTGCGTAAGGTTATGCGGGAACAAAACCGCGTGTTGCTGCTATTGCATTTTCAAGCCGGTCTTTCCCTAATCCCGATATCACTTTATACCTCGCACTGATCGCGCGTAATTCATCGTGCCATACCTGCATGAAGTGTTCACGCAAATGCGGAAAATCCCGCAATGGATCATCTACCCACGGCAAATCGATATCCATTAACAGATACAGGTCATAATGTGCAGATTTGAGCTTATCCGTTACAACCGACGGCGTGTCGCCAAAGAGGTAGTCACACCAGACTTTTATGGTCAGGAACATCGTATCGCAAATCAATAAGTTATTTTGTGCAAGCGGTATTAGGCTGCGTTCCAAAGCCAATTGTCCATAAAACATATTTAGCTCATCCTGCAAGGAATAGTTCCCCTTAAGATCGCGGCAGTATTCCCTTGCATATTCCGGTACGCACACCGTACCATAATGCCGCGCCAATGCTTCGGCCAAAGTTGATTTGCCGGTAGATTCTGGCCCCACCACCGCAATTTTAACCATTTTCGGAGCGTCAACTTCAACCATCCTACCTAAAAAAAGAATGCCATTGGTAATATTACCAATGGCAAACTTATCAAAATTTCCAGGGTTTCCTTTAAAAAATGTAACGGGCAGTTAAACCGCCGTTTGCATAAAAATTATTATAATAGTCGTAACCACTTACAATCGTTATGGTAGGCCTAATATCCGCCGAAAACGCAAACGGTGCGTTCTTTAATTTGTAGTCGACGCCGCCGGTCGGAAAAATACCCGCGTTGAACCCCTTTCGGTCGTCAAAGCTTGAAAACGTATTGGATAATACGAGTCCTCCTCCCACAAACCATTTAAATCCTTCAATATCACCAATAGGAAAGTGGTGTTGATAAGCGCCAGACAAGGAAAGATTTGTCCAGTTATCTCCCGCCACCGAGTAAGGCCGAATCCCTAAATCAAACTCCAACGCAGCCGGTTGACTGATAAATGTCTTAAATGCAGCAGCGATCACATCGTAGTAGCCGGACCCTAAGCGAATACCGATAGAATTTTTGTAATCCTGCGCAGAAGCCGTAACAGCGAAAGCGGCAAAGAAAGCCAATAAAGTCAATTTAATCTTCATAGTTATAAATTTTTAATTTAACGCCCAAAAGTAAGATATTCCCCGGTTAGCAAAAAATAATTTAAACAATTAGGAAAAAATACCGAAAAACAGGTAGAACAAAACCGCTACGGATTAACAAAATGAAAGACGTTATCAAAAATTATTACCTAATTATTCTATAAAAAACATACCTTTGCACTCCGACAAAACAGTCGGAATACCTTTCCAAATTATCACAGGCATTTTTCACTGTTTTGGCGCAAAACATTTCGTTGAACATTGTTAACGTTTTTCACCACATAATGCCCAGAAACACTTCCATCCATTCTGTTTTAATCATCGGCTCAGGCCCCATCGTCATCGGACAGGCTTGCGAGTTCGACTATTCTGGATCACAGGCTGCTCTTTCGCTGAAAGAAGAGGGTATCAAAGTATCCATTATCAATTCCAATCCGGCAACCATTATGACCGACAAGGTGATTGCCGACCACGTCTATCTGTTACCTCTCACCTGCGAGAGCATCGAAAAAATCCTACAGGAGCAGCATATCGATGCCGTACTACCCACCATGGGTGGTCAAACCGCACTCAATCTTTGTATCGAGGCCTCCGAACGCGGCCTTTGGGAAAAATATGGAGTGAACGTCATTGGTGTGGATGTCGCTGCCATTGAAAAAACAGAAAACCGCGAAGAATTCCGCCGGTTAATGGTGGATATCGGCATCGGTGTAGCCAAATCAAAAATTGCCAACTCTTTCCTCGAAGGGAAAGAAGCCGCCCAAGAGATTGGCTTTCCGCTCGTGATCCGTCCATCGTATACATTAGGCGGTACCGGTGGCGGGTTTGTACATAAAAAAGAAGAATTTGAAGCGGCGCTAAGCCGTGGATTGCAGGCCTCTCCCACCCACGAGGTCCTTGTAGAACAAGCCGTGTTGGGCTGGAAAGAATTTGAGCTGGAGTTGCTGCGTGACAGCAACGATAATGTCATCATCATCTGTACCATCGAAAATTTCGATCCCATGGGTATCCATACCGGTGATTCGATCACGGTGGCTCCCGGTATGACATTAAGTGACCGTTGCTACCAACAAATGCGTAACCAAGCCATCAAGATGATGCGTGCCATCGGTAACTTTGCCGGCGGATGCAACGTGCAGTTCTCCGTCAATCCCGAGAACGAAGAAATTATAGCGATCGAAATCAATCCGCGTGTATCACGCTCTTCAGCACTAGCTTCTAAGGCCACAGGATATCCCATTGCCAAGATTGCTTCGAAATTGGCCATCGGTTATAATCTTGATGAGATTGAAAACCAGATCACCAAAACAACATCGGCTTATTTCGAACCCACGCTTGATTATGTCATCGTGAAGGTGCCACGCTGGAACTTCGCCAAGTTCAAGGGTGCAAATCGTGAGCTCGGACTACAGATGAAATCGGTCGGTGAAGTGATGGCCATCGGCCGTACGTTCATCGAAGCTTTACAGAAAGCCTGTCAAAGCCTAGAAACAGGTCGTCATGGACTGGGGGCCGATGGCAAACAGCTACGCGATCTGGAAGAGATCATGTTCAGTCTCGAACACCCGAGCAGCGACCGCATCTTCCACATCAAAGATGCATTCGAATTGGGTGTACCACTCGAATCCATTCGCAAAGCAACACACATCGACAAATGGTTCCTCTTGCAGATTCAAGAATTGGTAACCCTGGAAGCCGAATTACGCCGTTATCAACTGAATAACATTCCAAAGGACTTCTTCTTTACGCTGAAACAAAAAGGCTATTCCGACACACAAATTGCCTGGCTGCTGGGTAATGTCACCGAAGACGATGTTTATAACCGTCGCAAGGAATTGGGTATACGACGGGTATACAAGATGGTCGATACATGCGCCGCCGAGTTTCCTGCACAAACCCCTTACTATTACTCGACGTTTGAAGCCGAAAACGAATCCGTTGTTTCCGATAAGAAGAAAATTATTGTCTTAGGTTCAGGCCCCAACCGAATTGGACAAGGTATTGAGTTTGACTATTCCTGTGTACATGGGCTGCTCGCAGCCAAAGAAGCCGGATACGAATCGGTTATGATCAATTGCAATCCTGAGACCGTATCCACAGATTTCAACATGGCGGATAAACTGTATTTTGAACCCGTTTACTGGGAGCACGTCCGCGAGATCATTGAACTGGAAAAACCCGAGGGGGTAATTGTGCAATTAGGCGGCCAAACCGCGTTGAAAATGGCGGAGCTGCTTGAGTCAAATGGCATCAAAATTATCGGCACTTCCTTCCAAGACATGGATTTGGCCGAAGATCGTGGGCGCTTCTCCGACCTACTCAAATCGCTCGATATTCCCTATCCAAGATATGGCGTTGCTGAAAGTGCCGAGGAAGCCCTGAAAGTAGCCAAGGAAGTTGGCTATCCAGTACTTGTTCGCCCCAGCTATGTATTGGGCGGTGAGCGTATGAGTATCGTTATCAACGATGAGGAGCTGGAAAAAGCGGTGGTGAAGCTGCTGCGCAACCTGCCCGGAAACCGTGTACTCATCGATCACTTCCTTGATCGTGCCGAGGAAGCTGAATCTGATTCCATTTGCGATGGTGAAGATGTGCATATCATCGGCATGATGGAACACATTGAACCCGCTGGTATCCATTCCGGCGACTCAAGTGCCGTACTGCCACCATTCAGCTTGTCTGAAAATGTACAGCGTCAAATGGAGGAATACACCATCAAGCTCGCGAAAGCACTGAATGTAAGGGGACTGCTCAACATCCAATTCGCCGTCAAAGACGAGAAGGTCTACGTCATCGAGGCTAATCCGCGGGCATCACGTACCGTGCCGTTCATAGCCAAGGCTTATGATGTACCGTACATAAACATCGCCACTAAGGTGATGCTGGGAGTTAATAAACTCAAAGATTTTAACATCGAACGTAAGCTTGCCGGCTATGCCATCAAGGAACCGATATTCTCGTTTGACAAATTCCCGGATGTGGATAAACAACTTGGTCCGGAAATGAAATCAACCGGAGAAGCTATCCGTTTCATCAAAGACCTGGAAGATCCTTTTTTCCGGGAAATGTATACAAAGAAATCGATGTACCTCAGTAAATAAGGAGATACTCCCCGAAAGCACACAGCCCCGGCGTCCGTATGAACACCGGGGCTGTGTTAGTTTGGCGTGCACTCCTATCGCCGTAAGCACTTACCCCATAGCCACTAATTCCGACAGTTAATGTTAGATTAATCATAGGTTATACATATTTTATTGGTATTTCTCCCTATGATGTCCCTATAAAACCCCTATTATTTCCCTATATATTTACTATAACTAAAGGAGTTTGTATGCGAATAGCCGCTTGAATATTACATAAAGCCACCGAGGGTTTAACGCCGTTCGACTACCTGTATACCGTCTACCGATAAGGCGGATAAGTTTCCATTGTTCAGGGACCAACCCAATGTACCGAGTACCGGTACACCGTTTACATAACGTTGGATATAATACCTCCCTTTATAAGCCCTCTTCTGTAAAAACCTGACCATTGTCTGCAAATCTTCATGTGTAATCAACTCACTGTGTACCGTTGTGCGTACTTCAAACGTTACATTTGAGCGATTGAGAAGCACCAAGCTTTCGACAAATTCCGGAAACAGCGCCGATTTGGTAATCGCCTGGTAACGGTGCGCTAGGGCCTTAAAATCAAGGGCTATGTAATCGACCAGGTTTCGTGTTATCAACGCTTCCAGTACCTTCGGCCGCGAACCGTTGGTATCAACTTTCACGTCAAAACCGTATTCCTTAGCTGCTTCCAGCAGCGGTAAAATTGTGGGATGTAACGTGCATTCGCCTCCACTCAACACCACCCCTTGCAACAGTCCACGACGCGACCGGAGAAACTCCAATGCTTGTGCAATGGACATCCGGCCTTTACCCAATACGATATCGGGATTGTAGCAATACGTGCACCGCATATTACAGCCTGCAAACCAGAGGATGCAGGCTGTTTTGCCTGGATAATCTAATAACGTAATCGGAGAGATACTATAGATGGCGCCCTGCATTTTCCTCGGTAAAATGCGCACGTTGCCGATGTTCCCCCTTTTTGCCGATGTTAAAGCTTTCCACCGGACGATGGTAACCCATTACCCGCGTGTAAACCAAACATTTGCTACGCCTCTCCCGGTTTTGCTGCAAAACCAGATCATTTTGCTGTTGTGTATTCATTCGAAAATAATTATTGATTTATTATGCTTTTAGCGGTATCAATGAGATCGCTACGCTAAGTTTGTTTTTTAATGGCCTCATGGAACCTACATTTCCATCGGCACTTTGCTTTCAATGGGATGGGAGCTTGCGTTCGCGTCTGGCTTCCGCAGGTTTCATCACCTTTTGCGCAAGGTGCTGACATGGTAGGTTTCATCTGTTATGAATTTTGGTGAGTTGCTAAAATCAGATCATCACATTTCGGACAGTACTCGTGTTCGCCATTGAGATATCCGTGCACAGGGCAGATGCTGAATACTGGGGTGACAGTGACATAAGGCAGTTTGAAATTGCTGATGACCGTCCGCACGAAATTCCTACAGGCATCTGGAGCGCTTATCCGTTCACTCATGTATAGATGCAGTACCGTACCGCCGGTGTACTTGCATTGCAGATCATCCTGCAACAGCAATGCTTCAAACGGATCCTCTGTATAGTCCACGGGCAACTGCGAACTATTGGTATAGTAGATATTCTCGCCCTGTCCGGCTTGCAGGATATCCGGAAACCGCTTTTTATCCTCTTTGGCAAATCGGTAGGTCGTCCCCTCTGCCGGCGTTGCTTCCAAGTTATAGAGGTTACCCGTGTTCTCCTGAAATTCCCGCATGCGCAGGCGGATATGTTCGAGGATCTCGGTAGCAAAAGCAATCCCCTCGTCCGAAGTGATGTCAAGCCGGTCGCCCGAAAAATTCCGTATCATCTCATTCATCCCATTGATGCCGATGGTGGAGAAATGGTTGCGGAAATGGGGCAGGTAGCGCTTGGTATAAGGATATAGGCCTCTATCGTAAAGATTCTGGATAAATGTCCGCTTTTTCTCCAATGTAGATTTTGCAAGGAAAAGCCAATGATCAAGCCGTTGATATAGACCGGATTTATTTTCCTTGTAGAGGTAGCCTAAACGTGCCATGTTGATGGTAACCACACCGATGCTTCCCGTCATTTCGGCACTGCCAAACAGACCATTTCCCCGTTTGAGCAATTCCCGGAGATCCAGCTGCAACCGGCAGCACATGCTACGTACCGCATTGGGTTTGTAGGCCTCTGGGTTTTCCATTCGGTTACCCGATTCATCCAACATATACTGGCTTCCTACAAAATTCTGGAAATAAGACGACCCTATTTTCGCAGTATTCTCAAATAATAATCTCGCATTTTCACTTTCCCAGTCGAAGTCTTCCGTGATATTGACGGTGGGAATGGGAAACGTGAACGGCTGCCCGTTGGCATCACCTTCCGTCATTACCGTATAATACGCTTGGTTGATCAAGTCCATTTCCGGTTGAAAATGCTTATAACATAAATCCGCCAAGGATTTAACACCACGCTGTTGTGCCAAGCAGAGTAGCTCTTCATCCTGCGACTCCGCGAAGAGGTGTGTTTCCCCTTTTGTGGGGATTTGTTCCCTGAGGTCGTCCGGCACATTCCAATCGAGCGTGATGTTGGTAAATGGCGATTGGCCCCAGCGCGCTGGCACGTTGACGTTGTATACGAAACTACGTATGGCCTTCAGCACTTCCGCATAAGGCAGTCGATCCTTGAATACATAGGGAGCCAAGTAGGTATCAAACGAGCTGAATGCTTGCGCGCCTGCCCATTCGCTCTGGAGAATACCTAGGAAATTGGCCATCTGCCCGAGTGCTTCCCGGAAATGAGCCGGCGGCCGACTTTCCACTCGGCCGCGTACACCGTTAAATCCCTCGTTGAGCAATACACGCAGGCTCCATCCAGCGCAGTAGCCTGTCAGGCAATCGAGATCGTGGATATGGATGTCGCCGTTACGGTGCGCATACCCCTCTTCCTTGCTGTACACCTTATCCAGCCAATAATTGGCAATTACCTTCCCTGCAGTATTATTTATCAACCCTGCGCTAGAATAGGAGACATTCGCATTGGCATTAATACGCCAGTCCGCCTGGCTGATATACTCTTCAATGGTTTGTGTACTGTCAATATACGTGGTGTCTTCGTTAAAGTCGTCGATGTGTTCGCGCTGAAGTTTCCGTGTGTGCCGATACAGCATAAACGAACGCATAACTTCAAAATATTGTCTTTGGTAAAGTGTCTTTTCAATGCAGTCTTGAATTTCCTCCACTGCCCAGGTATCTTTGGCGTCCAGCGCTTGCATCACGGCTTCGATCACCAATTGGTCGGGCGGACGGGATACACTCTCAAACCCTCTTGTTATCGCATCGCTGATCTTGTAAGACATAAGAGGCTCATAGGCCCCACTTCGTTTGATGACATATTTTTCCATATTATTTATATCGCTAAATAAATGATGATGTGTACCCATCGCCAAATGACGACGTCCGTATATACAAAATTACCCATCGCTTCAGGGGAGCTTTATGCGTGTACGCACAATCCCAAGGAAAAGATATTCACAGTACAGCTGTGTTGTGGATAACCTTTACAATGACAGATTGATAATTCTATTGTCAAAATGCACGAACGTCAGCAGGATCACATGAATTAACCCTTACTTTCGCCGACGCGGCATCCGGGGAAATCTGCATGATAAAAGGGGAAACATTAGAAATAACACGTTTGGGTAAGTTTATGCTGCTTGCCGGCATTGTTTTGGTGGCCTCCAACCTGCGGGCACCGATTACCAGTGTAGGCCCGGTGGTTTCGCAGATTCAGGATGTACTGCACCTTTCCAACACGCTGGCAGGCTTTATCACTACCATACCGTTGCTCGCGTTTGCCCTTCTTTCTCCGATAGCGCCAAAGCTAGCTGAAAAATGGAGCATCGAGACTGTGCTTTGGGTAGCTATTTGGGCAATCGGTTTGGGATTATGGGTCAGGACGTCGACAAACGCCATATGGTTATTTGCCGGAACTGCACTTATAGGTAGCGGTATTGCTTTCGGTAATGTCCTTGTCCCTCCGTTTATCAAACAGCGGTTCCCGAAAAAAATTGGACTGGTCACGGGCATTTACAGCGTGGCCATGAACATCACCGCATCGCTGGCCTCCGGATTGAGCATCGCCATCGGTCATTGGACGGGACAAGGTTGGAAAGGCTCGATTGGCGTGTGGTTAGTTTTTTCGCTTATCACGATTATATGCTGGATTCCACAGCTGATACGCAGCAAGGAGAGAGCACTTCACGGCACATCAGCAGCTCGCCCGCAAAAGAGTACATCCATGCTCGGCTCGGGTCTCGCTTGGTATATCACCATTTTCATGGGACTCCAATCCCTGCTTTTCTATTGCTCTGTGGCTTGGCTGCCGGTCGTGTTGCAGGATTGGGGAATGGCGTCCGAAGTGTCAGGATGGACACTTTCATTCATTCAGTTCTCTCAGCTTCCCATTGTCTTTATCGGCCCCATCATTGCTAGCCGGGTAAAAAACCACACATCCTTGATCTGGTTCATCGGAGGTACACTGGCCCTGAGTCTGTTGCTGATCATCGCGTGGCGTACGCAGTTCATCATTCCCGCTGTTATTTTGTTTGGCTTGGGTACCGGTTTAGCGTTTAGTTTGGTCATGATGTGGTTCGTTCTCCGGACGGCAACCACCTGGGATGCTGCACGGATTTCAGGAATGGCACAATCCTTCGGATATGCCCTCGCCGCAGTAGGCCCGCCTCTTTTTGGCGCACTGCATGACTGGGCGGGAAACTGGGAGACGCCTTTCTTCCTGCTGGTCGCTGCCACCATCGTACTGTATATCACCGGCATGAAAGTCGCTAAGCCGAAAGTTATCAACAGTTAAAAACCGAAAGTCAGATGCATCCTGAAGTTCTTTCTTGTGGCAATCTTACGGCTGTGCACACCGAGGTTGCGCTGAAAATAGACAATTGAAGCAGGGTTTTTTCTGCATCTGCAATCGCTGCTTTCATATCGTCTATGTTTGTTTGGGCATAACGCTGCATGGATGGTATGATAGATCGGTAGTATTCGATACCCAGTAGCAGGTTATCGCGGAATGCCCGGTAGTACGCACTCCTTTTTTCGGTGGAATCATGCTGGTTTTTCCCGATTTCCCCTTTTAGGTAGTCGATATAAAGGCGCAGTTCATTGACAAACAGGTTTGAACGGAACCGGTTGTTTAATAGATTGACCTTACCATAAATGTGACTGACCATTTCTTTCAGGGATGCGATTTTGGAGAAGTACACCAGGTTGGGTCCCGGACATATCGTTACCGCCTTTAGGTTATGCTTGGGCGGTATGCCATTGGTTAGCACCGCCGGTGCTGCGAGCCCTTCACATAGGCAATCCTTTTCAACGATGGCTGTGACGGCTTTTTGGTATGCTTCCTCATCGGGGCAATTAATCCTTGCTTCTTTGAGTTTCAAGTTCTGATATTGGCGGGAGGCGGTACAAATCGCCCTTTCGGTAAATTCGGTGTTAAACGACAGGAACTTTTTATGACACGGGCTGCCCGGACGGTTTTTGGCAACCCGCAATTTCCGCTGTTCTTCGGAACTGCTCGGACGGAAATTATGGAACGGCACACCCAATGGCGAAGCATTACTCAAGTAAAAATCTTCGGGCTGTGCATTCGCCAGGTTCGTAAGGGTATCTTCATCGACATTCGTAGCCTCAGGCACCAACAGAAAAGGACTTCCCCACCCGGTCCCGTCCAATTGATAGTAATCGATCAGGAAGCGGTCTTCGCCCGCCGTACCGATACCTCCCTGCACGGTAATACGCTGCATGGGGTCTACCCCAAAGCCCTGCCGTTCCTTGCTTGCAAGCGCGGTATCGCATAGCTTCTTCAATTCTGCATAAAGCCCCCCACGTTGCGTTTTGAAAGCCTCCATGATCGGGCCTAACAAGACTCCATCACTGACGAATGCATGCCCCCCGCAGTTCAGGCCAGACTCTATCCGGAATTCAGACACCCAAAGGCCCTTTTTTGCCAGCAACTTGCCCTGTATTAATGCTGACCGATAGTCACTTACCTTCAAAATAATCCGTTTGGTAAGCTTTCCGTTTCCATCCGGGAAGAAATCATCAAACTGCTCGAAGTAACTATACAGGCGTGGATTTAGCCCAGCTGACAAGATAACGGCCGATTGGAGATTGCTCATCGCAAATCCCCTCAGTGCGGCCGATGCATCCGAATATTCGGGCGGCAGTGGAGTACCATCTGCCGCGTAGTTGGTTTTATCTACCTTGGTCATGATATTTACATCGATTGCCCCCGCAGTAACGGCAGCACGCAGGTCCGTAGCCCGCTTTTTCCGCTCTTCACCACTGCTGGCACACATGGCAAGGTAATCACGTTTTGCCGGTGCTCCCTCCGGCAGCAATTCAAAATAGTGCGTAAGGTCGCTATCGGATTCAAACCGTCCGTTGTGAAGTTGTTTTACCTGCTCATCAATGATATCCTGTAACAGGTTGAGGTATGCTGTGATCCGCTTAGCCCGGTAATCTTCGGATCTGGATGAAATAGGGGTAAATGGCCGACTAAATGCCGTTGCATAAAACTCACGCATCTGCTCCACCAGGTGGTCATCGGCCAACGACAATGCCGATGATATGCCAAACCGCGCCACTTTCAGCGGTGTGTCAATCGTGAATCCCAGTCCCATTACGGGTATATGAAAGGTGTGTTGATTGGTTTCGTTCATTGTATTTGTTTCGGTACTACAAAATTAGGGATTCCGCAGCGGCAGCATATGATGAAGGTCACCCGTGGAAGTGACGAGTATCATAATGGATAAAATCCTGCTATTCCAGTCCCATCTGGGCCTTACCCGCATCGGTAATCATGTGATAGTTCCATCGCGGTTCCCAGACCACCTCGACCTCGATTTCCCGCTTGGGGAAAACAACTCCTAGTATGTTTTCCACCCCATTGGTAATCGCCTCGCCCATGGGGCAGCCGGGTGTAGAAAGGGTCATTGTTACCTTCACCCTCGCTGCATCGCTAAAATCGACGCCGTAGACCAAGCCGAGATCAATGATATTGACATACAGCTCGGGATCGATCACCTGCATCAGTGCCGTCTGCGCTTTTAGCAATTCCGCGGCAAACGGGTCATTGAGTTTTATTTCCATCTGTCATCATCGGTTTATGAAAAATTGTCTTTGCCACATTAACAACATACAATGCTGCCAATATGATCCATGCTATCAGCGCAACACGGATCAAAGCGGTACAATTGGTCACCATTCCCGCAACCAGTAATACAAACGCAGCAAGGTATACGTAAAACTGATAGACGGTAAGCCGTTCACTGTACAATTGCTTGGGCAATGGCACGTTTACTTTGCCCGTGAGGTGCCGGTAATGATTGCTCCAAACGATAAACGGCAGGGTCTTAAATGTTTTGCCTAAGATAATGGCGGTAATCCATCCCAGGAATAAAAACGTACCATAGAGAGATGTCCAACGGGTATCCGCGACAAAATATGCGACCGGGAGCAAGACAAATCCCACGACGAGGCAAGCAAATGAAACGGCAGCGTGCTTCATCAGCAGTTCCACTTTCCGGCGCAGGCGGTTGCGGTACGCATCGGCGAGGTAAATCAGCCAAGCAAACGTACCCAATGCGACGATACCAGCATAGGTCAGCATTTTCGACGTAACGGGATTGAAGTAACCGTCAGAAAGAAACAGAATCAATCCCGCGTTCTGTAAGATCAATGCAACATAAAGCAACCACTCCCGCTTCGACTTACCCAAAAGAAACATCGGCACCAGTTTCGTACTCACACCGGAAATCAGCTGCAGAAACCATCCAGCAAGGCCGGCGTGTGCATGAAGCTTCAGCATATCGAGGTGATTACGTGGGATGAAGGTAACCCGCAGGTTGATAGCCAGCAGAAGCCCTATGATGGTGGTAATAAGTAGCCACAGTGCCGAACTTACCATAAATGCACGCTGAACGGAACTGTGTTGATGCAGTGCGGCGGTGGCACTCGTATTGATGGTATAGAGCAAGGCAGCTGATACGACCAATGAACCACCGATAATCATCAGCGCGCCCACTTCAAACACCCAGAATGACCAGGCCAACAGAAGGGTACCCAGGGTGAGCATCACATAGGAAGCGACAGCGAATGGCACACTATACAGATCACGCTCACAGATAACCGGCAGTAATTGGTAGGCCGCCCCGAAAATGACCATGGTCCCCCAGCCCAGTGCGGCTGTGTGGACTAGGGCCAACAGATGCGGATTAAAGTGATGCCCGGTCAATTCGCCGGCTACCCTAAAAAGCAGCACTGCCAGTACTGCAAAGAACACGGCTCCGGTACCATAAAATGGCAATACCGCCATGCGGTGAGGAGTTTTTCCGATGGGGATAGCTGCCATACTTCTAAACCCTTGGTACAATCAACAACTTCACATCGCCCGCTCCTACCTCGTGGATATGCGCGACATACGCTTGGTCTGCGAGTTCCTCCAGCAGGTGCAAAGGGACCCGCTTATGCTGTACATACAGTGCTTGGCCGGGTGACAAGGTCGGCAAAGTCTCCAGAATAGCCTCCATCGGCTGTGGCATCGGCAGGGAACGGACATCAAGCCGAACAAGTTTGGCTTCAGCATAGGTAGCTAATATCCGGTCGAATGAGGGCGAATCGTGCATCATGACGCGGTCGGCGGCGGGCGTTTCTGTCGGCTTCGCGAATGCATCTCGCTTGAAAAACCACGTGTGATACACCTTATCACCCACGGTTTCGACGAAACTTTTTGCACCTTTTTTTCCAAGTAAGTTGATCAATGGATAAGGAACAAAGGAATTAACGATGCACAGCAGATTGCCGGTTGGCAATGCGCCATATCGCTGTACGATGGCTCTCAGCGGATCGTCGCCCGATTCGATCATTTCGCGTACATCAAAAAAATCGACCGCATCTTCATCCGCTGCGGCAAGCCAGTCCGGCCGTTCGATATTGTTCCGCTCTTCTTGGCTCTCCATCAGCATCTCATCGGCAAACCGGAATCCCAGAGGTTCCAGCGCCGCCCGGATGTCCGCCATGGAGCAGCCGCCAATGGCGGCTGCTTCGGCCAACGTGACCCGTGGTGCCATCACCCGGCGCAGCAACGGATTCTTCAGCTTTCGCAAAGGCTTCGCAAGTGCAGCTATCGCCGCTATACTGTCGGCGTTGACCTTGATGACCTCCGATACCCGGGTGTGTTTGTTGATAATCATCGCTCTTCTCCCTTATCATGCACCCGCACTACTGAGACGTTCCTTTTCCAATTTCAATGCTTTGGGAAACAGAATGTTGTTTTCCAAATGGATATGCTGGAAAAGATCGTTTTCGAACTCCTTTATCTTCTCGAAAAGGTAGGTATATGAATTGCAGGCATCCGCTGGCAATTCGTAATCTCTCGTCAGTTTCCGCAGCGCTTTAAGCTCATCACCCGTCGCGCCATGTTCAACTTCCATCAGTTGCACCGGTCCCCCGATTCCGACCGGTATCTGCACGCCCGTCCCGTTACTTTCCAGTGCTTTAATCGCAGGAAACAGTACCCGTTCCTCTTTCTGTACATGGCTGTACAGTTCGCCCATAAGCCCTTCCAGTCCATCCGCCAATTCGACAAGCTCGGGATGCACCGAACCGTGGCGCGAAGCGACCTTTTCTGCCAACTGTTCGATGATAGGTCCGTTTTCCCGGATATACTTGTGATGTACCTGATAGATGTAATCCGCCAGGAAGCTCAGATCCCACGAATCGAAATCGTGTGCCGTTTGTCCGGTCACCACTGTTTCCGAGCGGTCCAATGCTTCCTGTACCTGTTCTTCCGTTAGTCCCGCATGATGAATGGCTTCTTTGAGTGTCTGTTTTCCACCGCAACAGAAATCGATCCCTAACCTCTTGAAAACTTCTGCCTTCCGCATATCCCTGGCTGCGATCTCACCCACCGTCTCTTCGGCCTTCTCAGCGGCGGGTTTGGCGATCTGTACTTGCCAATCCAGCGGGCCCGCTTCCAGGTATTCCCATGTGAAAATATTACCCCGCTCTCCCAGTAGTTGGTAATACAGAGGTTTGGGATCGTGATCGTTGTGGATGATGAAACTTTCACCCGCTTCCAATGCATCGAAATGCTCAAAAATCGTCGGATGTTTCAGCCGGGGCTCAATCCGGGTAACATCCAGTATTGCTGTTTTTATCATGACATTATTGATTTGATTTCCAAATATATTAAAAAAAGACTTTTTTGTCTTCTATTAAACCAGCTCGTTTCTATTTTTACTTGGCGCTGATAATCAGTCCCCTTCATTATCTATTTAGAGGTCTTTGCGCTTAAAAAACCGCAGGGAAAACCACAATGGAACCGCTGACCACAGAATTAGCACAGCAATGGTAAGAGCCACGCCTCCGCCTGTGCCGAAAAAACTCCGGAATATTGCACCGGTATATCCCATCAGCGCGGAGATATCAATCTGTAACAGAATGAGAATTCTGCTGATATCAATGGGATTAAGCAACGACAGCGCCACCATACCGTTTTCGATCGGATAGTCCGAAAACTGGAACAGCAGGAACAGTACCAATGCATCGAACAGCAGGGCAAAGTACAGCCAAAGCAAAATAGCCAGCCCGATGCCTTTGGCTTTGTCGCGTATTCGCACGGCCGCCCACAAGGCAACCGATACAAAAATCAATGACAATGCACAACCGCAAAGCACCAATATCAAGCCTGATGCAGTAGCCGCATAAAAAATTACGGGTATTCCAACCCCAACGGCAAAAGCCAAAGAGACGGCACCTGCCAAGCCGATGAAAATGCTCATCCAGATTACATTACGCCGCAGCGGCTGGCTAACGAGCAACTCCATGAACTCCGCACTGTTGTATAGGTAAACCGTCGAAAAGATAATGCTTACCAGCGGCACCACGAACAGCACGATATTCAACAGGCTCACTACACCTTTATCAGCGTTGTCTTCCATGCTGAACACGCTGAATGAAAGCACCAATAATACTGCGGTGTACACCAGGATGGTTCGACTTCTGAGAAGATCAGCTATGACATATTTAATAATCTTGTTCATCGGGTTCAATCAACGAATTCATGAATAGCTATTACCCTTGCAACCGCACTGGACAGCCGGTTTGTTCCGGTTTCCGCTTTAAGCGATTGCAGTGTCTTGTGAAACAATGGTTTTCCCTCTTGCATGTAAATAACTTCTGACACCAGGTCATCCAGTTCGCTCAACACGTGCGAAGTAATGAGGATCAGTTTGTTCTTTTGCCGTTCGCCGATAATTTTATCTTTCAGTAGCTCGGTCGAAATGGGATCCAGCCCCGCCGTCGGCTCATCGAGGATGAGTACCTCAGGATTGAACATAAAGGCGAGACAGGCACTCACTTTCTGGCGTGTTCCCCCCGAAAGTGTCCGCATCCGCTTATCGAGCATGCCACCCAATCCAAACGCGTTGAAAAGGTCATAATCCAGGGTCGATTCTGGCACTCTCCGGATATCTTTCATCATATCCAATACCTGTCCGATGGTCATGTTTTCCGGGTACTGCCCGATTTGAGGCATGTATCCAATCTCATTCCTGTATTCCCATTCGCCGACAATGTCCTTGCCTTTGAACCGTATGTTGCCCGATTGCGGAATCACCATACCCAATATAGCCTTAATCAAGGTAGTCTTGCCGCTTCCGTTGGGTCCAATGAGCGCCACGCATTGTCCGCCCTCCAACGCCAGGGAAACCTCATTAAGTACCTGAAGCTTTCCGAACCTTTTCGATAACTGTTGGATCGTAATCATAAGTCTACAGGGTTCATTAACGGACGATCATCTTTCAGATTTTCAGGCGTAAGACTGGGCAATACCCGTTCAGTGCGGTCAAGTAGCACTACCATGAAACTGCGGAAGAGCAGCATGGCCATCGGATACTTCTCCACCACCATCGAATACAGGCTGACGGGACGGTAAGGTACGTCGCCTTCTTTGTCTTTATCCAGGTCATACCCTTCGTACTTATCCCAATAGTTGTGCTCAAATGTATTAAGTACCAGCGAACCATTGGTGGCCACGTCAAACGTATTCTGCACAAAATTATTCTGGGTTAGTCTGTTATCCATGCAACTGGCCTGAATCTTCAATGCCCAACCGTTCCCCTGGAACTGGTTGCGTTGCATCTGGATACGGTTGCTTCCTTCCATCAATATACCGGTGGTATTACGGGAAAAAACATTATGCGCAACATGGCTGTCTGTGATGTCTTTCAACAATAAGCCATAGGCCGCATCTCCCCAATTTTCACTGAATACATTATGCTCCATGCGCACATGCTTGGTATACATCACCGCCACACCGGCCCCGTTGTTGGTAAACGTATTGTAATAATATCCGTTGTCATGCGAAAACATAAAATGCAACCCATATCGCCGGTTATTCAGGGAATGGTTGTCCCGTACTTCGGTGTGCGTCACAAATTCAAGATAAATTCCGTCCCGGTGACCGGTAACGGTGTTGCCACCAATGTGCAGGCTGTCACTTTTCCATGCGTGTATACCGTTGCCCGTCAGCTGCTCTGTCTTACCATAGGCTGTCAATCGGTTATTACGGATGGTACATTGGCTGGATCCCTGTATATAGACTCCAAAAAAATTGTCGTCGAATACGTTATCGGCGATGGTGACATGGTGGGTATCATATATTTTTACCGCAGCAATGTCGGTTACGGCAGACTGGCCGGACGCCTCGATGGTAAACCCCTGAATGGTCACATTGGGGGCAAATATAGAAAGTGGTTCGTACTGCTTTTGGCCGTCGATAACGGGGTGATCCACCCCGAGGATTGCAACACGTTTGTGGATTGCTAGGTTTCCTTCGCGGTATGTTCCTCCTACTACCCGGATGGTATCCCCGTCGGCAGCTAGTTCCAGAGCGCTTTTAATCGAAGTGATCCGATGTCGGGGTCCTACCTCGATGGTAGCGGCACGCACCATGCCGGCTACCATCAGGCAAACGCAAAGGTTAACTAGATAGGTTATTTCCACAGATCCTCCCATGTCATGCGCTCTCCGCCGTGGATATGCCGCACTTTTTCCAAATCTGCTTCGCTGGCAAATGCAGCGATGTCCCCCCGCATGGGACTCTTCAACGACTCGCTTTTCAGCAAAAAGAGTCTATCAGCGGACAGCAGCTTGTTTTCATTCGTATAGTCGGGTAGGTAATAGTGGGCCACTTCTTCCCGGGCGACGCCGCCTCCCTCGACAAAAGCAACCATGCACTGCACGTCATCAAAGTTGTAAGCACGTCCCTTGGCCGTAACCAGCTGGCTGGCAAAACGGGCGTCACTCACGGTCATCCGGCAATGCGCACATTGATCCTTTCCGAAATTGATGGGCTTCGGGCCATCACCTCCGCAAGCTACTATACCGAGCGTGAAGACCCACCCAAAAAAGACAATGCTTAAAGATCTGAAGGTATTCATGATGTTTTATAGTTAACCATACGCCACTCCACATATACACAATAAGCTAACAGAATCCCGCAAGCGATAAAGATCCACCCGCCAATAGCCGGAATGGAAAAAGCACCGAAATTGAGTAGCTGCTTAAATCCGATCAGCGGCGGTTGGTACGCCATGCCCGGCACTTTGATGGGAGCAGAGGGATTTAAGTCATGACCGTATTCATACAACCACCGCCAGAAATCAACCATCGATATGACGCCGAATAGCAGAAACGCTCCAAACAAGATATTCAGTAATTTCCTCCGAGCAGATATGCCCACTAAGATAAAAGCAAGGCCGTATATACCGATAAGATAAGGTAACAGGGTAAATTCGATGAAATCATCGGCACGGAGCGTTTTCATTCCGATGTAATGGTTCAACCCATTGATAATATCGACCTCTCCTTCCAGCTTATAGCTGTAGATCAACAGCTCCAACCCTTCGGGATACTGTGCGGCATCCAGCTCAATGCGCCATATCGGCAATGCGATGACGGCAAGTAGTGCGATACCACCGATGATGAGTATGGCCCTATTCAATGATAGGATGTGATGCTGAGTTTTCACGTCAATTTATTTATTGCCCGTATAGGATGTCATCGCTACATTGCTTCCTTTGGGTGAAACCCGCACATATCCCGACATCTCCTGGTGTAACGCCGAGCAGAAATCAGTGCAATAGAATGGGAAGATACCCACCCGGTCCGGTTCCCACTTAATGGTCTGGGTTTCTCCGGGCATAATCAGTAATTCAGCGTTTTTCGCTCCCTTGATCGCAAATCCGTGGGGCATATCCCAATCCTGCTCGATGTTAGTGACATGGAAATAAACTTCATCGCCCATCCGTATGCCTTCGATGACATCTGGTGTCAGGTGAGAGCGGATCGTGGTCATATACACCCGCACGATGTTCCCCTCACGTTCTATCCGAGCTTCGGCCTCACCATTTGTTTTATGCGGGTGCGCATTGGCGTTGATGTCATAGATTTTCAGCGATTTATCTTTAAGTATATCGGCTGGTAACGACTGCGCATAGTGCGGCTCACCAATCGTCGGAAAGTCGAGTAGCAACTCCATTTTGTCACCACTGATGTCAAACAATTGCGCACTGTGGCAAAGTTCGGGTCCGGTAGGCAGGAAACGGTCTTTGGTGATTTTGTTGTAAGCCACTAGGTATTTGCCGTAAGGTTTTTTGGAATTTCCTCCGGCTACCATGAGGTGACCAACAGAGTAGTAGGTGGGTTGCCTATCGAGGACCTCCAACGTCTTAACATTCCATTTCACCACTTCCGAAGAGACGAAGAATGATGTATACGCATTTCCCTTTTCATCAAACTCTGTGTGCAGCGGTCCCAACCCGGGCTTTTGCACTTCGCCGTGCAGAGCAGATTCATACTTTACAACCGGAACGCCGCCGTAACGCTCACCTTCAAATTCCTTGTTGGCAATGGCATTCTGCAATTTCTCAAAGCTGAACACCGGAATCAGTGCCGCCAATTTCCCACTGCCCACGATATACTCGCCCGTTGGATTGACATCGGCTCCGTGGGGTGATTTCGGACAGGGAATCAGATACGCCAAGTCGTCAAAATCGGTAATATCCAGCACAGTGACTTCAGTTTTGATCTGTGAAGTAGCCGTATGGGTATGCTCATCATATTTGTTATGGGCATAGCGTACAGCTTGCTTGACACCTTTACCTGCCTTGAAATATTCTTCGGCCTTTTTCCAGTTGATAGCCATGATGAAATCCTTATCGTTTTGGGAAGCATTAACTTCCTGCAACGTGTGCGCCTGCTCTGAGTTGTAGCAACTGATGAAAAGCCAGCCGTTTGACACACCTTTTCCGGCACTGGACAAGTCGAAGTTCAATCCCGGGGTTTTCAACTGAAATGCGATATTGAATTCACCCGTTTCCTTATCCACGCTGACGAAGCTGATGTGCCCTTTGAAGTTTTCCTTGTATGAACTGATCGGCACATCTCCTCCGGGGCCATCCGGCGGTACGCTGAAGCGCGTCGCTGCAATGACGTATTCCGAATTTTCGGTGGTAAACGGCGAACAGTGGTTTCCCCCTGTATTGGGAATCTCAATAATCTCCGCCGTACGGAACGTCTGGAGATCTATCCGGGCTAAGCGCGGTGTATTGTTAGAGTTTGCAAACATCCATTTACCATCGGGCATTCCATCGGTAAAAGACGATTCGATGTGGTGCAAGTCATCCCAAGGGACGAATCCGTGCGACGTTTCCAACATGGGTTTGGTTTCTTCGCTGAATCCCCATGCTTTTTCAGGATCTACCGAAAAAACAGGGATTACCCGAAACAGGCGCCCACTAGGCAATCCGTATACACTCATCTGCCCGCTGAATCCGCCCGAAGTGAACGTATAAAACTCATCATATTGTCCCGGAGGTATATACGTCCGTTGTGCTGCATTTCCGGACACGGCGCTTCCCGCACCTTTGGGTTTGCACGCGCTGAAGGAGAGGGATACCGCAGCAGCGGCGAGCATCCACAGGAGACCTTCTTTTGGTTTTAGTTTCATAATACGATATATTAGTGACAAAAAAGCATCGTTAGTTAACCCCGTCATTTTCCCTCATAAATTCCAAGATCTTGCGGGCATCGTCATCAGACAGGTTCTGATTGGGCATACGTACTAAGCATATCTCCAACTGAGCCAGCAATTTGGGATCCTTGTCGATCATCGGATCTGGATTGGTGATGAAATTCATGATCCATTCGGGACGGTGCCTTTCGGTTACGCCTGCCCATCCCGGGCCCACCAAACGGTCTTCAGTATACTTATGGCAGCTGGCGCATTTGACATCGGCGATAAGTTTTCCATCGTTCGCCATCTGCACATCCAGTTTATCGCCCAGGTCTACATTATCAAACTTTCCCAGCCCGCGGTTAGGATCATAATCTGACGGCTGCTGAGCTTCCGTCTTTGCGGAATTGCTTTCCGAATCCTGTTTGCCTCCTGAGGAACAGGCATAAACCAATATGCCTAGCACCAAAATGATCGCTAATTGTTTCATTTTAAGTTGTTTTAAGTAAGATAGTTATGTGGAAGTTATTTTTCATTATTTCTACACGCACGATACGCTTTTCTTTGTTAAGACAAAGGTACTTGCATGCCTGAGGCGATTTTATGCGTGGAATCATAAAGCAGCCCCTGTGGGTTCTTTTCTAGGTATTCGCTTGTTCTCAATTATCAGCAAACGATTGTATTACAACAATTTATATAAAAACAAACCTAATTCTGATCTTCGTCACCTCTTGATGTGACCGCTGTCAATAGGGGTAGCCGGGATTCCCCGTATGTTTGCTACGGGTAACCATTAACAATATTTTTATAGAAACGCCTATGATTCCGACGGATCTTCTTCTACAAAGGGGCGCTACATACCGAAAAGCAACACCAGGTGATGCCATTTTCGACGAGGGAGCACAAGCAACCTATTATTACCAGCTGGTGTCTGGACGGGTACGGTGGTGCAACATTACCGAAGATGGCAGAGAAATTCTTCACCGTATCGTAGAAGCCGGGGAAAGCTTTGGCGAATTCCCCTTATTTGATGGTGAGCCCTACGCCGCCAGTGCCATTGCCGACACCCCCTGCACCATCCTAAGACTGTGTACCCTTTCGTTCCACCAGCTGCTTCAGGATAATCCCGACATTCATTTTGATTTCACGAAATCCTTAGTTCAGCACCTGCGCTTTAAATTCTTTTTAACAGACCTACTATCCCAAAATAATCCGGAAACCATCATTTCCAAACTGATCGGCTATTTTAATCAACACGGAAAATTTATCTGCAAAAATTGCAATCGGCTGATGCTTACACGCCAGCAACTGGCCAACATGACTGGGTTACGGGTAGAAACCATCATCAGGGCTATCAAACACATGGAAAAAGAAGATCGGCTAAGCATTGTAAAGGGTAAAGTGTTTGTGCCAGCAGACGGTTTGTAAACCCCTATTGATCTAACAAATGAAAAATAAATGAAAATAACCGTCCGCCATTGGTTGATCTTTGGGATCTTCAACCTACTGCTGGTTGCCGTGCTGGGTTTACTTATGCGGATTAAGTTTTTAATTCCACTGCCCGCCATCAATCAACAATACGTCTTGCATGCGCATTCACACTTCGCTTTCTCCGGATGGGTATCCCATACATTGATGGTCTTGATCGCTGCCGCCTTAAGCGACATAAAAAATGACAGGACATTGCCGCGTAGGTATCAAGTACTCATCTTCACCAACCTCCTAACGGCCTATGGTATGCTCGTAAGCTTTTTTTTGCAAGGCTACGCATTGTATTCGATCTGCGCTGCCACAGCTACGGTATTGATTTCCTACCTGTTCGCTGGAATCTGTTGGCGGGATATGGCGCATCGGGCCGATCGCAACGCCGCCACATGGCAGTGGCTGCGTGCAGCATTGATTTTTCTTGTATTTTCTTCTGTTGGCACGTTCTACTTAGCGTATTTAATGGCATCTCACAACACAGATCCCCGATTGCAATTGGCGTCGATTTACTTTTTCCTCCATTTTCAGTATAACGGATGGTTTACGTTTGCCTGCTTCGGTTTGGCCCACCATTGGTTAAGGCTCCAGAGAATATCTCTGAAACATGCATCGTTGGTGTTCTGGACTTTTGCCCTATCTTGCATCCCGCTCTATTTCCTCTCGGTGCTGTGGTGGGACATTCCTGGCTGGCTGTACACACTTGTGGTTAGCGCCGTGATGCTGCAAACCACTGCTTGGGCAACATGGCTATATACAGTATTTGCAAAACGACGATTATATAAACACCGCCTTTCTACGATTTCAAGGTGGCTGCTCATCGGTATCGTGCTCGCCGTTAGCATCAAGATACTGCTTCAAGGCCTATCTGCTTTTCCTTCATTAAGCCAGCTAACATATGGATTTCGGCCGATTGTCATCGGGTACCTTCATCTCGTCCTGCTGGTAATCATCACACTTTTCCTGATTACCTATGGTTACATGCAGAAAATCCTGTATACTAACCGCATTGCGGTTATCGCGACGGGAATACTGGTAGCGGGCATTATGCTGAATGAACTGTTGCTACTGCTTCAAGGGGCTTTAGGGTTAATTAATATATCCGTCGCATACCTCCCCATGGGTCTCGCGATAGCTGCGGCGAGCATCGTCTTGGGCCTTGGCGGCCTGCTATGGAGTCAGAAGGTGGTTGCATATAAAGGTCAATTTAGCTAAGTTTGTAGCGTAATCAAAAACAAAAATTCCATGTCATATAGAATAGAACACGATACCATGGGCGAAGTACAGGTGCCTTCCGATAAGTATTGGGGAGCGCAGACTGAACGCTCGCGCAATAACTTTAAAATCGGCCCCGCGGCATCCATGCCCCGGGAAATTATCGAAGCCTTCGCCTACCTCAAAAAAGCAGCCGCCTATACCAATACGGACGCTGGTGTATTACCCGCGAAAAAAAGGGATTTGATTGCACAAGTATGCGACGAAGTCCTTGCCGGGCAGTGGGCCGACCAGTTTCCACTGGTCATCTGGCAGACCGGCTCAGGCACCCAGTCCAATATGAATGTGAATGAGGTAATATCCAACCGGGCCCATGTTATCCAAGGCAATCAATTGGGTGCAGGCAAACCGTTCATCCACCCTAATGACGACGTAAATAAATCACAGTCATCCAACGATACCTACCCTACTGCCATGCACATTGCCGCATACAAAAAGGTAGTAGAAGTAACCATTCCGGGGGTTGAAAAATTACGTGATACCCTGAAGGCAAAATCTGAGGCTTTCGCTGCTGTCGTAAAAATAGGCCGCACGCACCTGATGGATGCTACCCCCCTTACCCTGGGACAGGAATTTTCAGGTTATGTCGCTCAGCTTGATTATGGATTAAAGGCGCTTAACAACACGTTAGCGCATCTTTCCGAGTTGGCATTAGGCGGCACCGCTGTAGGAACCGGCATCAATACGCCGAAGGATTACGCGGAAAATGTGGCTAACTACATTGCCGAATTTACCGCACTTCCTTTCCGTACAGCTCCGAACAAATTTGAAGCCCTCGCATCGCACGATGCCATTGTGGAAAGCCACGGTGCCTTGAAGCAGCTTGCTGTATCGCTACATAAAATCGCCAATGATATCCGGATGCTGGCTTCCGGCCCACGTTCCGGCATTGGCGAAATCCTGATTCCGGAAAATGAGCCCGGCTCATCCATTATGCCCGGCAAAGTCAATCCGACCCAGTGCGAAGCGCTCACGATGGTGGCCGCCCAGGTTATCGGAAACGATGTGACGATCGCATTCGGGGGAGCTAATGGACATTATGAACTCAACGTGTTCAAACCCGTAATGGCCGCCAATTTCCTGCAGTCCGCCCAGCTAATTGGCGATGCTTGCGTGTCCTTCAATGATCACTGCGCCATCGGTATTGAGCCAAACTACGACGGGATTAAAAAACACGTGGAAAATTCGTTGATGCTCGTCACAGCGCTTAATCCCCATATTGGTTACGAAAATGCAGCAAAAATCGCCAAAAAGGCGCATAAAGAAAACAAATCACTGCGGGAAGCCGCGCTGGAGCTGGGACTGCTGACCAACGAGCAGTTTGACGAGTGGGTGCGACCGGAGGATATGATTGGTGGACTCAAGTGATCGACCGTAAAACGTATATATTACGCTGTAACGCGGCATACCGGCTGTTCATGGCTGGTATGCTCGTTCTATGTGCCATGGGTTGCCGTTTCAATCCCGATATTCAAAGCGAAGGCGCGGACTACCTGCAAGGAGTATGGGTGCAGGACAGCATTCCGATGCAAGATGCGCTATTGCGTTATACACTGCATGAATTGAAATTTACGTGCGACTCCATCTATGCCACTCTACGCACGACTGCTAAGGTCAATAATATTGCCGATTCCTGCTATAACAACGGGCAGTGGACCGAGTATGCGAAAGGTATTTACGTGGTCCGCGGCGACAGCCTGATTGTGGATGGTCTGTACACAAAACCAGACTGGAGGCAGAAAATTTCCGGTTGTTACCGCAGCGGACAATATCTTCCTCGTTTTAAAATTGTCCGGTATTCCTCCGATTCACTCGTATTGGAAAACCGTTATGATCAACGGCCGCTTTTGCTGCGGAAAACCGCCGACATCACGTGCGTACCGAAGAAACGCTGGGAATAAATGAAAATGATAATCAAATCAATTTTTGCTCAACCGCCATTTTCACCAGTACTGCTGTGTTTTTCGCACCCAGTTTCAATAGCAGATTCTTGCGGTAACCTTTGATCGTTTCGGGACTCAAAAAAATCTGTTCGGCAATTTCACCGTTGGTTAATCCCTCTGAAATCAGGCGGAGTAATTCACGTTCCCTGGGGCTCAACCAGATGTTCTTCGACGATGGCCTCTTCATCAAGAGGTCGATTTCATGGCAAAGGAACGTCCTACCAGCAGCCACTGCTTCTATGCCGGCCAATACCTCATCGGCCATCGCATTCTTGACTAAGTAGCCCGAAGCGCCATTGTCCAACATCTGCCGTACAATCGCATATTCGTTATGTGTAGTCAGTGCCAACACGTTGATTTTCGGAAACTGCGCTTTCACCTCCTTGCAGAAGTCCACTCCGCTGACGTCCGGCAAGCCGACATCGAGGAGCAACACATCCGGTTTCCAGAAGCCGAGGGAAAGCCGGCAATCCGTAGCGCTGTGTGCCACACCGATAACAGTCGCTATACCCGATTCATCAATCAGGTTTACCAATCCCTCCGTAAGAATCTTATGGTCATCGATGATGGCTACGCTAATCATTGCTGTCTTTATTTGTTAATTCCAGTTCTACGTGGATTTCCGTCCCCTGTTCGGATGAATAAACCGCCATTTTACCCTGAAAAGCCGCGACACGCTGGCGGATATTCCGCAATCCCATCCCTTCCGATACCGTATGTGCATCAAAGCCTTTGCCATCATCCTGTACGGTGAAGGATACTCGCTCGGATTCTTGGACCAATTGCACATTGATTTGCGTACCCGCTGCGTGTTTCAGCGCATTGTTGACCAGCTCGTGGATACATCGGTAAACCATGATTTCCAGTTTCTCGGGCAGACGGGCTTCACTCCCGAAATAATGGAATTGGGCGATAGCGATGGCGTCGCAGAAATCCGACAGGGAGATCTTCAAGCCATAGCGCAGAAGTGACTCCGGCATCATGTGGTGCGCCACGCGACGAAGCTCCCGAATAGAATCGTCGAGCATACCCAACGCTGTCTGAAAGCGGGATACATCAACCGCTTCCAGCACCGCATCACCTTTCACCTGCGGCAAATTGATCTTCACCGCAGACAGCATGCTACCCAGTCCGTCGTGCAGGTCTTTGGCCAGGCGTGTACGTTCGGCTGCTTCACCATCCAGTGTGGCCTGCACCGCAACCAACTGCTTTTCCTGCTCCAGGCGTCGGGTTTCTTCTTCCGCTAGTTTCCGCCGGTTCACCGCCAATCGGTAGCGTATGAAGGCGAGTGCCAATGCAATGAGGAGAATAGCTACACAAGCGACACCGAGCCAAATAGATAGTTTCCGTTCCTGTTCCAAAGAGGCTATTTGAAGTTCTTTTTTTTCGGTTTCATACTTTATTTCCATCCCCGACAATGTCTTTTGATAGGATTCGTTAGCATAGCGATCCGATGCTGTCCGATAACTATCCATATATTTATGGGTAAGTTCCGGATGACCCAGGTAGGCATTGGCAACCGCCAGATTCGTGTAAATGTCTTTCGTGTGATTATAGTCGGTCGAATCGATAGCTAACGCTTCACCTGCCAGCACTACCGATTGGGCATATTGCCCCTGCTGAAAATATATGTCTGCCAATATGACCAATGCGGGCGTGATTAGGCTGGGGAAACCCAGCTCCTTGGCCATAGCTAAGGCTTGTCGTGCAATCGGCTCGGCCGTAACATAGTCGTCATGAAGGCTGTATAGCTGCGCTAGGGCTTGTATGGCAAAGTTTTCACGATACTTATCCCCCGCCTTTCTAGAAATTTCGGCAGCTTTATGCGCATAATCTACCGATACTGCGCTAGGTTTTCCTTGATGAAAGGTAATGTTACTAAGCGAAACATAGACACCAGCCAGTACCTCTTGACTACCCGCATCTGTAGCCAACTCCTCCGTGATTCTGAAATATTTGAACGCCTGCTCAAAATTCTCCATACGCTGGTAGATATTGCCAATGTTATAATACAGTACGGCTTGTCCCTGTGTATCGTTATGGTCTTCTAAAATTCTCACCGCAGCAAAATAGTTTTCCAATGCCATTTCATACAAACTTTGGACATTGTAGATATTTGCGTACGCGTTGTATATCGAAGATTGCTGCCTGTAATTCTGGAGTTTGTCAGCAAGGGTCCGAGCTTTTTCCAGGTATATCATTGCAGTATCGTATGTACCTCCCGCATAGTAGGCGGTACCGATATTGAAGTATAATGAAGCTTCTTTTTTGGAATCCCCTGTTTTTTGGGCAAGCACTAACCCTTTTTTACCAAAATCTATCGAACGGTTAACATCAATATTCTTGTATGCCCAGCTTAAATCGTAATATAGCTGGATTCTCGCTGCATCCGTAAGGCTTTTTTCTGCCAGTAGCTGTTCCAAGGAATCCACCGACTGCCCGCACAAAAGAAAAGGGGAATTACATATCGTGGAAATGCACATTAATAGCCGCAACCACACGATCTTGCTTTTTATATGTCTTTTCATAAGGCTACCTATAAGGGTCTAGCAAATGTATTCGTTATTATCACAACAAAGGTAAGCCGTTTACCCCCAATTAAACCCCCCCTTTGGGGGGTAAGTACGGTGCCCGGTAAGCGCATACTTTTGCCTTGCAATAATATCATAAACTAATTAATAAATACCATGAAGACGACAATTCGAAAAACCCTGTGGCTGCTCCTGATTGCTGGAGTGTTCACTTCCTGTTCCAAAAATGACGGCGGCGAAGACACCGGCCCCGATAACGAACTGTCTGGCGACTTATTGCTGATCGAGCAAACGAAAAACGGACAAACGATCTCCAAATTTGAATATGACGAGCGAAACCGTGCAACGATCCATCACCTAATGGACGAAACCAGCGGCGACCTGCATACTGTTACATTCACCTACGATGACCGGAATCGGCTCATTGCGGCAGACAGAATGACTGACGAAGTGTATTTAAGCGAATCGTATACCTACGAAGATGATGATAAACCGGTGGCGGGAGTCTGGACATTCCCCGACTCCGACGGTAGCGATGTAGTAGTTCCCGTACAATACACCTACACCGAGAATACCGTTGCCGAAACAGTTTTTCACGAAGGGGCAGCACAAACGTCCACGTACACTTTTGATACGAAAGGTAACCTGGCAACTGTCCTGATTGGGGCAGCCCTTCAGGAATACGGCGATTATGACGACAAGAAAAGCACGCATACCAATTACCCCTGGGCCTGGAAAATCAGCTACGCAAATAATCCCCGGTCTGTGAAGATAGCCGGTATGGTGGACCAAATCTGGGAATACACCTACAACGACGCCGGCTATCCAGTAAGCGCCAAGGTTTACAACCGGGGATCCGACGAGGTGGCCGAAACCCACGAATACCGCTACAAGAAGGCGAACTGAATCCGAATCATACACAATGTTCATCAAAATGAGAAACAAAATGAATAAATCAATCATCGTGCTGTTTTCAGCAATCGCAATAGTCGCCTTTGTGGCTACCGTTGCTCAAGCACAACCCTTTCAAAAAGGAACAACCGCAGGTAATGTCGGCATCGGCTTAGGTACAGCGCTGGGCGGGCTCGGAAAGGCCCGCCCTGCTATTAGCGTTTCGGTAGATCATGGTCTTTGGGATATCGGTGGGCCCGGAGTAATCAGCCTGGGTGGCTACATTGGCAATACGGGTTACAAATACACCGATTTGGGTTATACCGCAAAATGGAATTATATCATTGTCGGCGCACGGGGTGCCTATCATTATAATGGTTTCACCGAGCTGCCCAACCTGGACGTGTATGGCGGGGCCATGTTGGGTTACAACATCGTCAAGTACAAGACCGAAGGAGGCGGCGCTGATCTTTCCAATAATTACGGTAGCGGTGTCGGTCTTTCCGGATTCCTGGGCGGACGCTGGCTCTTTACCGAAAACCTCGGGGCATACGCCGAACTGGGATATGGTGTTTCGGTACTGGCAGTAGGATTGACTTTTAAATTCTGAACGGCAGATGGTTGCACACCCGCTGTGGCAGGCGAAAAAAAAGGCGTCCCGACATATGTCGGGACACCTTTCGTGATTTACAAACTAAACTATATTCGGTTAAAATGGCAAATCATCATCTTTCCCATCTTCGGCGGAAATGTCAACCGTGGGAGGAGGCGTAAATGATTGCGAATTAGAGGCAGACTGCGCACCTCCGGCTACCGGTTCAGAAGTCACTTTGGCAACCCGCCAAGCCACCAATGAATTGAAATAGCTCGTCACACCATCCCGGTTCGTCCAAGGGCGTCCACGCAGATTGAATGAAACCTCCACCTCGTCACCCACGCTCAAATTATCGAATAATGTGGTCCGATCCTGTGTGGCCTCGAAACGAATATATTCAACAAACTGGGGGTTCTCCGCATACTGCACAATCAAATCCCGTTTCTTAAATGTGTCGGTAACTTGTTGTACATCACCAATTTCGTGCACTTTTCCTCGTATTTCCATTACTTGCTTTTTTTATCAAAACCTACACTAGCAAATCACTTGGACAGGTTCTGACGTTCCGTTAGTTAACAAATTACATGTTCTTAATGAAAGGGTAAAATTACGTAATTTTTACTTACGATAATACCTACCTTTGCCAAAATATTATGGAAGTTTTCAACACCCCCAGCAAAATCATCGTTACCTGCAACAGACGCCTTTCTCCTTATTTACAGGGCGAGATACGGCGATTGGGATTCGACATCAAACGCGGCTTCGCCACGGGCGTAGAATTGATGGCAACTGTCAATGACTGCATCCGGCTCAATCTCAATCTGCACTGTGCCAGTCAGATACTTTACTCGTTGGACACGTTTTCAGCCAGCAATCCAAATGAGCTTTATGACCGGCTACTAACCCTTCCCTGGGAAAATTTAATTGCATTTAACGGTTATGTTTCCGTAACATCCAACGTCAATAACCCGACGATTTCCACTCCCCTATTTGCTAACCTGAAGGTAAAAGACGCCATTGCGGATCGCATTAAAAGCAAAAAAGGGTTACGCCCAGATAGTGGCCCCGATTTACATAAAACAGTCGTACATCTTTATTGGCAGGACAATCAAGCGGAGATCTTTCTCGATACCTCGGGCGAAACGCTCGCTAAACATGGCTATCGCAAGCATCCCGGTAAAGCACCCATGCTGGAAGCATTGGCCGCCGGTGTGGTGTATGCTACCGCGTGGGATGGGCAATCCACTTTTGTCAATCCCATGTGCGGGTCTGGCACATTGGCTATTGAGGCCGCGCTGATTGCTACGAACCGAAAACCCGGCCTTTTTCGTATGAACTATGCGTTCATGCACATTCTGGGATACGACGAACAGGTCTTCTTTGCTGAACGGCGAAAGCTTAAAGAACAGGTGAATAAAAAGACACAAGCAAAAATCATCGCCACCGACCTATCTCAAGAAGCGGTCGACATTGCCCGGATGAACGCCAAAACCGCGGGTGTAGACCCGCTGATTGACTTTCATGTCTGCGATTTTGCGGATACGCCCCTACCTGATGGCCCGGGGGCGGTCGTATTCAATCCCGAATACGGCGAGCGCTTGGGCATACACACTAAACTCGAAGCCACCTACGCGCGGATAGGCGATTTCTTGAAACAACAATGTGCGGGTAAACGCGGCTATGTATTTACGGGCAATCCCGATTTGGCAAAGAAAATCGGCCTTCATACATCCCGTCGGATTGAATTTTACAATGGCAAACTGGACTGTCGCTTATTGGAATACGAAATTTACGCAGGGAGCCGTCGAACAAAAAATGAAAATCCCTCCGATGCAAATCTACATTGAGCAGACAGCTGATTTCGTACGCCAACGACTCGCAAATGCCGAAGCCGGGCACGATTGGTGGCATATCTTCCGTGTTTGGAATAACGTAAAAACCCTGTTGCAGCATACGCAGGCCGATCGGTTAACCTGTGAATTGGCCGCACTATTACACGATATCGCCGACAGCAAATTCCATGGGGGTGATGAAACCCTGGGACCTCGGATTGCCGGCGAATTTCTGAAGAGCATCGAAGTGGATGTACCCGTGGTTAACCATGTGCAGGACATCATTGCCAACCTATCGTATAAGGCTGGTTTAGGTCGGGTAACCTTTCATTCCAAAGAGCTGGAAATTGTCCAGGATGCAGATCGTTTGGATGCCATCGGTGCCATCGGCATCGCACGGGCATTCCATTACGGTGGGTTTAAAAACCGGACGTTATATGACCCGGCTATAAAGCCAACTATCCATCAGGATAAAGAAACTTACAAAAACAGCACCGCCCCCACGATTAACCATTTTTACGAGAAACTTCTCTTACTAAAAGATAAGATGAATACCGATGCGGCCAAACGGATCGCCCAGGAAAGACATCAGTTTATGCAGCAGTATCTCGAGCAGTTTTATCGGGAATGGGAAGGTAACTAAAACCCGCCCATTACCATTTGCAAACATTCACGCGTAACCCGTTGATTGTATTCGTCGGTCATGCTTTTATGATTGATGAGATCTACGATGGTCCCTATCCAGCAGAATCCGATGGTCAGGAAATAGATTATCCCCATCGCCACTTGATTGAGCACAAACCGCTGAATGCCGGCAAATCCGAGGAATCCCAACAGGGTAAATAAAAGAATATCCTGCGTATTTTTCCGCTTGCCACTATAGAGAAACACAAAATTCTTCATCTGTTCTTCATTCAGCGATGCCGTTGCATGCTGAAGATACATTAGCTCTTCGGGAGAAATTCCCGGAATACCCATTAATATATTACGGTTGCTCATGATAATAAGGTGTTGTCCAATGATTGTATGTGAGTTTTGATAGCCTATAAATCCGATGTATTATTATAAAAAATGTGGGGATACCCAACCAATGCATGGCAAACGAAGCCCCAATTTCACCTTGCATGAGAAGCGCGATCGAACGGCCCAGTCCACACCCCGGACACCAGTCCAGCCCCATGTTTTCCAACGGGCACAACGTAAAATGGTGATTGTGCGGATCAGAAAAATAAAGCAGAATCAACGCCATCAGCCAGCACATCCATTCAATTGGCAATTTTTGAAATAATTGCTTGCTTTGCATCGTTATGTACTAAGATGTTTCATCAAAGATAAAGTTACAATAGTTTTCCAATTTATCACCGTACTGATTTTATTGACTTAACAAAATGATTACCTTTAGCCCATCATACGCTAACACGACTGTGTTTACTTGGCAAAAAATAGAGCTATAAACGTTATTCACGAATGGAAACTGTAACCCGTATTTTTCTGACTTTAATTGTTTGCGCCATGTGGCATGTATCAGCTGCCCAGTTTAACCAAAATCAAGCCATCGCACACCGTGGGGCATGGAAGGTGGATAATCATCCGCAAAATTCGATTGCTTCCCTACAACGTGCCGTAGCATTGGGCTGCGCAGGTTCAGAGTTTGATGTGCACCTTACCAAGGATGACGTATTGGTTGTCAATCATGACAATGACTTTTATGGAATCGATATTGCCACTGCCACCTATTCAGAATTGCTGGCAAAAAAACACCCTAATGGCGAATCGATTCCAACCGCAGAAGCTTACCTGCGGGAAGGGATGAAACAGCACAAGACCAAACTCATTTATGAACTCAAAACCTCAAAACTTGGCAAGGAACGTACGCTGTATTCGGCCGATCTGGCCGTGCAATTAGTCCATAAGCTGAGAGCTGAGGAATGGGTAGAATACATCGCTTTCGATTACGATGCCTGCAAACGCATTGTCGAACTTGACCCCAGTGCAAAGGTATACTACCTCAATGGAGACAAAACGCCGGCGGAAGCCAAAAAAGACAAATTATATGGCCTGGACTACCATTTCAAAGTATATAAAAACAATCCAACCTGGATACGCGAAGCCCACGACCTGGGGCTTGTCGTTAATGCCTGGACGGTAAATACCCGGGAAGAAATGACAAACCTACTGGGCCAAAATGTTGAATTCATTACTACAGACGAACCTGCGTTGCTGCTGGACGTCATCCATAGCACCAAATAATGATCGAATGAAAGGCTTTCTGAGCACCCTCTTTTTTCTTTTTATCTGTGCAGCATTCAGTTTTGCGCAGCAATTTACCGTAGCAACCTATAATATCCGGTATGACGCCTCAGGCGATGTAGGCAATCTCTGGAAAGACAGGTACCCACACCTTGTACAATTGATCCGGTTTCACGGCTTTGATATATTTGGCACCCAGGAAGGTCTCAAGCACCAATTGGAAGACATCAAGAACAACTTGCCAGGCTATACCTACATTGGTGTAGGCCGGGATGATGGAAAAAATGGTGGCGAACATGCAGCAATATTTTATAACGTCGCTAAATTTGACGTGATAAAGCAAGGCAATTTCTGGCTTGCTGAAAACACAAAAACCCCGAATAAGGGATGGGATGCAGCGCTGCCCCGAATCTGCACATGGGGCCTTTTCAAAGCGAAAGAAACCGGTTTCGAGTTCTTCCTTTTTAACACACATTTCGACCACATAGGCGTGGAAGCCCGTAAGCAAAGTGCCGAACTGATTGTCAGAAAGGCCCACGAGTTGGGCAACGGTATCCCGATGATCATCACCGGCGATTTCAATGTAGATCAACGGAACGAGAGTTACCATGTACTCAACGATGGCGGTGAGGTAACCGATGCCTACGAGTTATCGCCCTTGAAATATGCACCTACTAGCACCTACAACGGTTTTGACATCCGCAAGACGGGCGACAGTCGTATTGATCACATCTTCTTATCGAAACCGTTCAGTGTGATCAGATACGGTATCCTGACAGACAGCTATCAAGGCAAAACACCTTCCGATCATTTTCCGGTGATGGCAGAGGTACATGTCCCCTGATACTTGTATATAACACGCAAGTTACCTATGTTTGGGTGAGATTCAATTTAGTATAAAATTGTGATTCCTATGAACCGTTTACTACTATTGCTTCCGGTAGCCTCCTGCCTATTATTGTTTAGCCAATGTGATACGTTGAGCCAAATGACCACCACCAGTAGAACAACCGGTGGGCAGACCTCATCCACAGCATCGCCCAATTCGATCAGTTCAAGCGAAGCTGCTTCTGGCATTAAACAGGCACTGAGTCAAGGATTGGATCGCAGCATCAACTCACTGGCTGTTCAGAACGGCTTTTTAGGCAACGCTGCCGTCAAGATCCTAATGCCACCCGAAGCACAAAAGGTGGAAAGCGCCCTTCGCGGAATTGGCTTGGGCTCACTGTGCGACAACCTAATCCAAAGCCTCAACCGTGCGGCCGAAAGTGCGGTGAGCGAGGCGGCTCCCGTTTTCGTATCAGCACTTTCGCAATTAACCGTTCGCGACGCTACTAACATTTTGCTGAGCGGCCAGCCGGATGCAGCGACAGACTTTTTCAAACGGACGACAACAGCCGAACTGACCAAACGATTCAGCCCAATTGTAGAGGGCGCACTTGGCAAGCATAACGTCGCTCAATATTGGAGTGCTGTAGTAGGCCGCTATAACCAGATTCCTTTGGTAAATGAAAAGATAGAAACCGATTTAAACAAATACGTAACCCAAAAAGCCATTGATGGCTTGTTTTACCAGGTCGCAGCGGAAGAGCTTAAAATCCGCAATAACCTGGGCGGTACCCGCACGACACCACTGTTGCAAAAAGTATTTGGTTACGCTGACAAGCAGAAAAAATAGCGGCTGGGCATGAAGAATTTCTTAATTCCTGTGGATTTCTCAGATGTATCGTATACGGCGGCGCAGTACGCGTTGGATATGGCGGCACATCTTCAAGCGGAAAAGGTAGTCTTTTATCATTCTTACGCCCACCGACCGGCTGATGGTTACGATGAACATACGGGATACCAGCACACTACGCTGAGGCATCTGGAAAAGATGGCATCCAGGCTACATATTCCCGCCCCCTTATCTGTTAGACAATTCATTTTTTTGGCTGATGACCAGTCCGTAAAATCCGGTGTAGAAGCTATTGTAGCTCAATACGCGGTATCATTAATCGTAATGGGCATCGCTGGATTGTCTGATATCGAGAATACGCTGATTGGCCGCAACACGATGGCCGTAGCGGAATCCGGAGTTGCGCCGCTGCTCATCGTGCCCCGCAATCATCTATTCAGACCGGTAAACAAAGTGGTTTACGCCACCGATCTGAAGAACGTGGAACATGTAACCCCGGCTGCAAGTATCATCCGCTTGGCCAGCCAACTGGAAGCGGAAACATACATCGTGCATGTAGACCCCGCGACGCAGGGCCAGACGCCTGAAAAAATTCTGGGCAAGCAGGCAATTCTTAGCATGCTGGAATCGCTTCATCCGGTATTTGAAGTTGTTAGCGAACCGGTTGACAAGGCAGCGGGGATTTTCGACTATGTAAAGAAATACGGTATTGACTTGATACTCATGGCTTCCCGAAACTATGGCTTTTTCGAACGACTTTTCCACAGCAGCGTAAGCAAGAAACTGCTGAACATTGCCGATGTGCCTGTGGTATTACTAAAGAATAAGCCGGTGGCGTGAAAGCAAGAAGATGGTTGAGACGTATACTCCACCAATTTTCTATTAATCAACTACTTCCAGCGTTTCAAAGTGGAGGTTGACCAACCGACTCAAACTCCGTTCAAATTGTGCTAGACGATCGTACATTACATTGAGAGCGTATTGATCGGAATAATAACGAGAACTATAACGGAACTCATTTAGCGCTTCCGATAGTTGTACAACCAATTCTCGTTCCTCACTGACATCCAAACAGAAACACGTCCGAACGAGTGGAGAAATGCTTTCAGTTAGTCGAATCAAATACATCAAATTTAAACTGTTTTCGGGGCAATAACTCCAAAAAGCATATAGCCAACCTAAACAAAGCTGTTCGATAGCTTGAGCAATAACCACCGCTGTGCATTCACTATACCTATCTCCCAGATGATCAATAGCCATTGACATCAATCCATTTGCATTTCGTAAATGATCCCCCCAAATAAATCTACGATGCTTGACTTCAATAGGTACTGACACCAATTCCCTCACTAAGACTTCGTCTTCTTCTACCCATCTCTCTGCAGTATTCGCCAAAAAATGAAAAAACACTTCTCTTTCCTTCAACTTCCTATTGAATGTCTCCAGTCTGAAATACAGCGCCACAATCTCCAACTCTTCCCCCAACACCTCATTTATCTGGTGCTGCTTGTGCAACGCTTGATCCGGCTGTTCCTTGGTCAGGATAGCAAGATAATACCGATGGTAAGCTATTTCCCGATTGCCCCGTATTACGAGGTTCACCGACCGCTCTTCCCGCGATTGGCACGCAAAACAAAACACATGGGTGGGCAAAAAATATTGACGGATAGCTGATAGGATTCGCTCACGATGGTCGTCGGAGTTGGGTATTTTGCTCTCTGTTGATTCGCTGTCTACCGCTTGCCGGTTATCTGCGTCCTTGGTTGCCAAGGCTTCTTCTTCAACTTGCCGCCGTTGGATTTCATCGAGCAGATCTCGGTTAAACGCGGTCAGGTACGCAAGCAATTCCTTTCCTTTATTGGCAGCTATGGTTAAATCTTCTTTCGACATGGAGAAATCATGGTCGTACCGCGCCGAACTATAGGACTCATCAAGTTTACCCATAATGCTCAACTCGTGTTGCTTTTCAAAAAGCACCCCCAATTCCGGACAGAACGGCGCAATGTATTCCTGGTGGTTACGCAGGGAATGACTGATTTTCTCCTTGCCCATCACGAGGTTTTCTGCCGCACGGTAACCCTGCTCGATCACTTGATGAAGCATGAAAGCCGCTTGACCATAATTCTCTTTATTAACATAAAACGAATACCCTTCTGCAAATGCGTCGATTTTGGATACTTCTTTAGCGAAGTGTGCTTTTGCTTGCCTGCACCACGCACCATAATCCACTTCGGGCAATTGAATCCGTGTGTGTACCTCGGGGTGTTCAAAAATCAGCTTATCGGGTTGACAGATCAGCGTAGCACGCATGTTACCCTGTTTGATCTTGCGATTCACTTCATCAGGAAAGGCAACATGGCAGCGGTATGCCGGTTTCTCGGATACAGCCAAGTTGCAAAGCGCCCGCGCCGAGACAATCCCCTGGCCTACGGAATTGCGCAGTAAAATGTACAACTGGTTGACCCGCCTTCCCTGAATGGTATATGGATGCAGGTAAATCTGATCAATCAGCAAGTTAACGGTGATACGCTGGACGATGAGTCGCAGCACGGGGTCTGAACGGAATGTAGGGTTCATTGGGTCTCGGTTGGTTGGTTTTGTTCTTCGGTTCTTTCATCCGATGGCAACTCGCCTGTTGCCTCCGGTGCATTTCCCAATGCCACGGGTTCATCGGCACCTTCCTCGTCCGCGTCTCCGTCCTTCGCGTCAACTGAATAAGCAGTCAAATAAGACGGCATTTGTACCGAAAGTCCTCCGTTATCGTAAATATGGTAAAGCGCCTGTGCAAGCCGGAGCAGCAGCTCCCGGATGGCAACAATCCGGTCGCCAAACCGTTCATCACCCCAGCCCGTTTGGTCTGCCAAATACATCATCATATCGTCTAAGGTTTCGTACCATCCAAGCAATGATTGATAGGAAAAAAACTTACTCAATGTATCGGCGGGATTCACTTTTCCATCAAAAGTAACATCACCGTCGAGTACGAAAGCCCAATAATCCTTCTTAGTTTTAAAGAATTCCAGTGGCTTGACGTGTTTCTTCAGGCGACATTGCTTGTAAATAACATAAGCCACCTCCACCTGTTCAATAAGCTGCCTGCAATGAAATCCGCTTTCAGATAACGCCGGACAAGCCATATCCGAACATACAGCATGGTTTACGATGAGGTTGATGTCACGAAGCCAGTAGTTAATCCTTGTTTGACTGCCGAAGAAATCATTCAAATAGATCATTGGGTTTTTGATGACTCGTTTGATTACATACCGAAAATTTTCAGCCTTTAGTTTCTTTTGCTTAAATTTCATGCCGTTAAGATTTATAGAAGATAGTTCAGAAATAATTATTTCTGATAAATCAAAAATAAGAACTATTTTTCTTCAAAACAAATTATATGAAGATTATTTTTAGCAATGAGTTCAGTATTGAAGAGAATTAAAGAAATCGCAGAAGAGGAGGGTATCAGTGTCACAGCCTTGGAGGCAGTAATAGGTGCCAGTAAAGGGGTATTTTCAAGGGCTTTAGCAAACAGCACGGACATCCAAAGTAAGTGGCTGGTCAAACTAACCGAAAATTATCCCCAATATTCGACTGAGTGGCTCCTGAGAGGAGAAGGGGAAATGCGAAAAGGCGCCATTTTGAAGGAGCATCCCGACAATTACCTGCCCGAGGAAACTCCAAAACTGACCAACGAATTTATCCAAACACTGAAACAGGTGATTACCACCCAAGAAACGACCATCCGCTCACAGGAAGTTACCATCGAGACACTGAAACAACGGATAACAGCATTGGAACAAAAAAGATAAAATGACCATGAGCGATTTGATCATAAACACCCTAACTAACTCCGGCGTCGAAGAGCGCTTCCTGCGTTATGTGCAGGTCGACACACAATCGGATCCATCATCGTCAACTTATCCATCTACCGAAAAACAGAAAAACCTCGGCCGGATATTGGTCGATGAACTGCTGGCATTAGGCATTGACGATGCGCACCTTGACGAATATGGTTACGTGTATGCAACCATCCCTGCCAACAGCAACACGCCCGTACCGGTAATTTGCTTCTGTTCACATATGGATACATCGCCTGATTGTTCCGGCACCGGCGTAAAACCTGTTGTCCATCGGAATTATCAGGGTGGGGATATTACGCTGCCAGACGACTCTTCCGTCGTCATCAAACCCAGCGAGCATCCTGACCTCCGGAATCAAGTTGGTAACGATCTAATCACGGCGAGTGGCACCACACTTTTGGGTGCCGACGATAAAGCTGGTGTTGCAGAAATCATGACCGCAGCACAGTTACTGATGACGTATCCTGAGATCAAACACGGTACCCTCAAAATTCTCTTTACACCTGACGAAGAAATTGGCCGTGGAGTCGATAAGGTGGATTTAACCAAACTGGGTGCCGACTTCGCCTACACCCTCGATGGTGAAACCGCTGGTTCCATCGAAGATGAAACCTTTTCAGCGGATGGCGTAACTGTCCTGATCAACGGCGTCAGTGTTCACCCCGGATTCGCCAAAGGTAAGCTCCAAAGTGCTATCAAGATCGCGTCGGAAATCATCCATACGTTACCCAAAGATCGACTCTCGCCGGAAAGTACCAACAGCCGCGAAGGTTTTGTGCATCCGGTATCCATCAACGGTGGCGTAGAACAGGCGACCCTTGAATTCATCGTGCGGGACTTTGTAGACAACCAGCTGGAAACCCATGAACGGGAATTGGAAAACATCGTGAAAACGGTCGTCGCCAAATATCCCGGTTGCAGTTACCGGTTTAGCGTAAAAGAACAATACCGAAACATGAAACAGGTGCTGGACAAGCACCTACAGATCATGGAGATTGGATTGGAAGCTATCCGGCGCGCCGGAATGCAGCCACTCAGACGAAGTATACGCGGCGGCACCGACGGTTCCAGACTTTCCTTCATGGGGCTCCCCTGCCCCAATGTCTTTGCAGGCGGCCATGCCTTCCACGGCAGGCAGGAATGGGTATCGGTACAGGATATGGAAAAGGCCGTCCGGACAATATTGCATATCGCCGCACTGTGGGAAGAACATGCGTAACTAAATTCAATCATGCAAAACACAACTTACGAATCCATAAAACAAGTAATCAAGCAACGGCGTGCAGTATTTCCGCCCAGCTATACGGGGCAAGAAATACCTAAATCCCTGTTGATCGAATTGCTGGAATGTGCCAATACTGCGCCGACACATAAACTTACACAACCCTGGCGGTTTATTGTTTTCAGGGAAAACGGCCTCGCGAAGTTGGCAAACCAGCTTGCCGAACAATACAAAACATACACTCCCTCCGAGCAATTCCTGCAAAAAAAGTATGAAAATACCCGGGAAAAGGTACTTCAGTCAGGTGCAGTTATCGCCATTTCCGTATTTTATAGCGATGCCCTGCCTCGATGGGAAGAGCTGGCGGCCACGGCCTGCGCCGTGCAAAATCTGTGGCTTGCTGCTGCTGCAGCGGGAATAGGTGGATATTGGAGCAGTCCAGGTACCGTCAAGTATATGGGCGATTTTCTGACCTTAGCTGCCAACGAGGAGTGTTTAGGCTTCTTTTACATGGGATATCACGACGAGCCAGCCCGTGAAGCCAGCCGAAAATCAATCTTGGAAAAAATACGATGGGAAGAATGAATGGTTATAATAGCCAATTAGATCAACGCTGTGTTAATTACCATTAAACGTCCAAAAAGTACCACTCTTCTCCACCGCATAACCGTACCTTTGCACCATGGAAACCACCCAAGAGATCAGTGAATTCAAAGCAGCACTTCATGCGAAATGTCCGCGTTGCCGGACAGGAGCCTTGTTTACTGGGAGAGCGTACGGCTTGAAGGCGCAGAAAATGAACGAATACTGCCCGCATTGCCAGCTGAAATTCGAACAGCGGCCGGGGCATTTCTATGTATCCATGTTTGTAAGCTATGCACTCAGCGTGGCAGAAATGGTTATTGCTTGTTTGGCAACTTATCTCATTACAAAAATTGACGACTCATTTTGGCTATATCTAACCGTTGCAATCTCTGCGGCCCTGTTATTCGCTCCTTTTAATTATCGGTATTCGCGCGTCATTCTCCTATTTTGGTTGACACCGGGCTTTCATTATCAGCCTGAAACTGCCAAAGGCCAATCGACAGATCGATAAAAAGCGGTATCGGTCGCATGCCGTGCCACTTATTATTCAAATGACAGGGCTATTTTGCCCTTTTTACCTTTCCATACAGGCCCTTCCTCCAAAAACCGCTTCGCCTCGGTTATTAGGAGCGTGTCAGCCTTACCGATCGCTTGAATCGCATACGGCTTTCCCGCAGGATCGATTTTAAAAGCTAACACGATTTGCCCCTTGATTGCGGGTATTTCCTTAATTTCAGAAAGATATGCATTGAACTGCTGCCAACCATCGTTTGGCATTGCATCGAACTCCCTTTCATCTCCGGCGGCCTGGGCATGCACCTGTACTACAGGAGCCAACTCCACTTTCACCTCCTTCTCCGTCACTTTGGGCTGAAGGTGATGGTTACGCATCCACAATAACACCAACACCAACACCATAAGTACACAAGCGGTAGCGGCCACGCCCAAACGTTGCCACCCAAAGAAAAACGCATCGCGTTCTTTCGCCTGATCCGCAATGCGTGCAGCGAGTCGTTGTTGCAGCAGGCTCAGCCGACGATGGCTCACCTCCTGCTGCATCCTGTACCCGTCAATGGCATCCTGTAACAACGGATCATCCAGCGCTTCGCGCTCAAGCCGATACATCTCATCGTCATTTAATTCGCCATTGAGATACTGTTGAATACGGATAATATGGTAATTATTGTTCATCCCTACTTTTTTCCATGCAAATTTTCAAATTGCGCTTACCGTTCTGAATATAACTTTTCACTTGGCCAAGGTCGTATCCCGTTTGTTCGGCAACATCTTTATAACACTTTTGCTCCATATAAAATAAGGTGATGCATCTCCGCTGTTCGTCACTGAGTGTTTCCAAACACGACTCCATCAACACGAGCCGCTCTTCCGGAATTTGCTCCCCTTCATCTTGTTGATGCAGAAAAACATCACTTTCCACAACATGTTCTTCGATATCGACCGTGGTAACCCGATTAGCTTTGCGCAACTCCATGAGGCAATGATTACGGGCCAGTGTATATAACCAACTTTTGAAGTTATTTACTTCATGAACGCGCAATTTCGAAATCAACGATTCGAAAATCTGCATGACTGCATCCTCACTTTTCGCTTCGTCTTTATAATATTTGAGGCACAGTCCGTAAATTAACGGCATATAAGGTTCATACAGCTTACCCAATAGCTGCAGGTCTCCCGTTTTCCGGTATTCTGCCAAAAGATGTTGTTCGTTAAACACGAATGTCTTATTTATGAAATCACGATGCCGGCCTACTTCCAAACTTAGACAAATTGTCTGTTATCCCCAAAAATTGGATGCACAATAAGCATGGTTTCCATAAACAAAAAAGCCGGAACGGTATTTACCGTCCCAGCTTGCCATCACGTGTTTGTGAATTATTGGTTAAAAACACCAGCCATTTGCTTCTATTAGTATTTTTGCTACCCGTTGCCGGGCTTCCTTGATATTATAGGGTTCAGTTTTCGTAAAGCGGCGCAACCCCACCAACATCATTTTCAGTTCGTCACCTTCGGCAAATGAAAGAAGAGCTTCCTTACCCGCCAGGTAAACCTTGTCGACCGTAGTATACAGGTAAATCCGCGCCATATCCAAGGGTCCCTGTATACGAATTGCGTCCTGTTTGCTGGCTAGCTTTTCCACACGCAATAGGACAGATTCAGCGAGGTAGACATAGCCGATGATATCGGCTATGTTCATCAATATTTCTTGTTCCTTTTGCAGGGTCGTCATCAACTTCTGAACGGCTGCTCCTGCCACCAGTAACCCGACTTTCTTCAGGTTTGCAATCAACTTCCTTTCATATGCAAATGGCGTCTCATCTATCTCGCCGAAATCCGGAATCGCCATCAATTCTCCTGCCACGGCTTGTGCCGGTCCCATCAGATCAAGTTCGCCTTTGAGTGCGCGTTTGAGCAGCATGTCAACAATTAGCAGCCTGTTCACCTCGTTGGTACCCTCGAAAATACGGTTGATACGCGAGTCGCGGTACGCACGTTCCATCGGTGCATCGGCCGAGTAGCCCATTCCTCCGTAGATCTGTACCCCTTCATCAACGACATAATCCAGCATTTCCGAACCCCAAACCTTCAGGATGGCACATTCGATGGCAAACTGCTCGGTCGCTTTCAGTTTCGCCCTGGTGGCATCCATTCCGCCCGCCACAAGGGCTTCGTACGCGTCATCAATATTTTGTCCAGCGCGATAAGCCGCACTTTCTACGGCAAAGTTTCGTGCGGCCATTTCAGCCAACTTGTAGCGTATGGCACCGAATTTGGAAATCGCCAGTCCGAACTGCACACGTTCATTCGCATAGTTGACAGCCTGGTTGATTACACGGCGCGAAGAGCCGATGGTAGCCGCACCTAATTTGATACGCCCCACATTCAGGATGTTCACCGCAATCTTAAATCCGTTCTCGCGTTCGGAAAGCATATTCTCGACAGGCACAGGGCAATCGTTGAAAAACACCTGCCGCGTAGAGGACCCTTTTATACCCAGTTTATGTTCTTCGGGATTCATGGTAATGCCACCAAATCCCCGTTCTATGATAAAAGCCGTGTGATTCTTGTCGTCATCGATCTTCGCGAACACGATAAACACGTCGGCAAAACCTCCGTTAGTGATCCACATTTTCTGACCGTTGATGAGGTAGTGCGTACCTTCAGCGTTCAGTTTCGCGCTCGTCCGTCCCGAGTTCGCATCCGATCCAGCATTGGGTTCGGTCAGGCAATAGGCAGCCTTCCACTCGCCCGTCGCCAGCTTGGGGATGTATTTATCCTTTTGTGCATCGTTGCCATAATACAAAATGGGCAACGTGCCGATGCCGGTGTGCGCCGAAAGTGCCACCGCGAATGAATAACCAGCACCGATGACATCGGCCACCAGCATGGAGGTGTTAAAATTTTTACCAAAGCCTCCATATTGCTCAGGCACTGAAACTCCCAGCAACCCCAGTTCGCCCGCTTTATCAAGCAGGTTTTGCATCAGCCCCTCCTCCTGCGCATCAATGCGGTCCAGGTTCGGAAAGACCTCCGCTTCCAGAAAATCTTGGCAGGTTTGCCGGATCATTACCTGTTCCTCGTCAAACTCTTCCGGAATAAACACCTCCTCAAAAGACGTTTCCCGAATGACAAACTCACCGCCCTTTATTGCCGATTTCTTAATCGTTTCCATCATACTCGGTTATTCGGTTATAAAATTTCAAAAATCCCTGCAGCACCCTGCCCGGTTCCTACACACATGGTTACCATCCCATACCGTTGATTTCGCCGCTTTAGTTCATGAAACAATTGCACCGACAATTTTGCCCCGGTACAACCCAATGGATGGCCCAAGGCAATCGCGCCGCCGTTTACGTTCACTATATCGGGATTGATACCCAATTCGCGAATAACCGTCAACGATTGTGAGGCAAATGCTTCATTTAACTCGATGAGGTCAATATCGTTCAATTTCATCTCTGCTCGTTTCAAGGCTTTGGGAATGGCTTCGATCGGTCCGATCCCCATGATGCGCGGCGGTACCCCGGCCACACCATAGTTAACCAAACGGGCAATGGGCGGCACATTCAACTCCTTCAGCTTCCGTTCGGAAACAACCAATACAAATGCGGCCCCATCCGACGTCTGCGAGGAATTGCCTGCGGTAACCGAGCCGCCGGCAGCAAAGACTGGTTTCAGTTTAGCTAATGCTTCCAAGCTAGTATCTGGCCGGGGGCCTTCGTCGGTATCCACAACATATTCACGGGTCTTTATTTTCTTGCCCGCATCGAGGTAGTTTTCCCTAACCGTAATAGGCAATATGCCCGCTGTAAGATGACCATTTTTGGTTGCCGTCACGGCCTTCTGGTGGGATTTCAGTGAAAATGCATCCTGATCCTCCCGACTGACCTTATATTCTTTCGCCACTGCCTCTGCCGTCAAGCCCATATTCCAATACCAATCGGGATGTCGTTTGGCCACATCCGGGTTGGGCACCAGTTTCCAACCGCCCATGGGCATTCCCGACATCACCTCCACCCCACCCGCAACAATGACATCCGCCATACCCGCTTTAATCTTGGCCACCGCCGTAGCGATTGTCTCCAAACCAGACGCACAATACCGATTTACCGTCACTCCAGGCACTTTCTCAGTATCCAACCCCATCAGCGAGATAAGCCGGCCGATATTAAGTCCCTGCTCCGCTTCGGGTGTCGCATTGCCTACAATCACATCGTCAATTTGTTCCGTATCAAGGTTCGGTACGGAAGCCACGAGGTGTCTGATCACGTCCGACGCCAAATCATCCGCCCGGGTGAAACGAAAAACGCCTCGCGGAGCTTTACCTACTGCCGTTCTATATCCTGCAATTATATACGCTTCCATGATATTAATTTCGTAAGGGTTTACCCGTAGTTAACATGTGTTGGATTCGTTCCAATGTCTTACGCTCACCGCACAGCGAGAGGAATGCTTCCCGTTCCAAATCAAGCAGGTACTGCTCGGAGACCTCCGTGGGCGACGATAAATCTCCACCGCATAGCACCCAGCCGAGTTTTTCGGAAATCTTTTGGTCGTGTTCGGAGATGTAATTTCCCGATCGCATAGAATTAGCCCCCACATAGACGATGCCCAGTCCCTGCTTGCCGAGCACTTTGATATCGGTACGCGGTACCGGTTGGGTATACCCCGCTTCGGCTAGTTCGATAGCCTTCGCCTTCGCATCCGCCAGCAGACGGCTTCGGTTCATACTGACCGCGTACTTACCTGCCTGTAAATAGCCCAATTCGAAGGCCTCCACTGCCGAGGTAGATACTTTGGCCTGTCCGATGGTGAGGAAACGGTCGCGCAGCACCTGCTGCTCAATTTGCCCTTCTTTCATTTCATCCGATGCCCGCAGTGCAAACTCTTTCGAGCCACCACCACCGGGGATCACGCCAACACCGAACTCAACCAACCCCATATAGGTCTCGGCATGGAGCTGCACAAAATCGGCATGCATGGAAAACTCACACCCTCCGCCCAAGGTCAGCGCAAACGGCGCTGCCACCACCGGAATGGATGAATACCGCAGCCGCATGGACGTATTTTGGAATGTCTTCACCGCCATGTTCAGCTCGTCGTAATCCTGCTCCACCGCCATCATGAAGATCATGCCGATATTGGCCCCTGCCGAAAAGTTGGCGCCGTCATTGGCAATGACCAGGCCGCGGAAATCGGTTTCTGCCACATCGATCGCTTTATGCAAACCCTGGATAACATCGCCCCCGATGGTATTCATCTTCGTATGAAACTCCGCATTAAGGATGCCATCACCCAGATCGGTCACCGTAATACCGCTGTTTTTCCAAACGGTCTTCTGTCCGTGTATGTTACTCAGGATAATGAAAGCTTCCGCGCCTGGGATTGGTTTGTACGATTTACTACGTATATCGTAGTAATGCCGGATGCCATTTTCCACCCGGTAGAAAGAATCGTTCCCTGCATCGAGCATCTCGCGGACCCAATCGGCCACTTCGCCGCTGTAACCGGGTATCCGCTTCTCCTCAGCCTTGATTTTATCCAGCGTCTCCTTTACACCCAATGCATCCCATACCTCAAACGGACCCAGTTCCCAACCGAAGCCTGCGCGCATGGCATCATCAATACGGAAAAACTCGTCCGTGATTTCCGGTACGCGTCGCGATACGTATTCAAACAGGGGATAATGCATGGCACGAAAAAATGCCCCCGCTTTATCTGTCCCCTCCTCATATACCTTCATCCGTCTGCGGATGTCCTCAACCGGCTTGGTGGCTTCCAGCGTTGCTGACTTCACCTTTTCCTGCTTCCGGTATTCCAATGTGTTCAGGTCGAGTGCCAGAATCTCGCTATTGCCTTTATCGTCCTTTATCTTTTTATAGAACCCCTGCCCGCTCTTTTCACCCAGCCATTTTTTATCGACCATCTGCCGGATATAGGATGGCAATTGAAATACGCCCGCCGCTTCATCGTCTTTGGCGTTTTCTGCCAACCCGTTAGCCACATTAACCAGGGTATCCAGCCCCACGACATCCGCGGTGCGGAACGTGGCCGACTTGGGATGCCCCATTGCAGGACCGGTGAATTTATCGACTTCTTCGACCGTCAGACCGAGCTGGTCGACCAAATGAGTTAAGGCCAACATGGAATACACCCCTACGCGGTTGCCTATGAAAGCCGGGGTGTCTTTACAGAGCACCGTGGTTTTGCCAAGGAATTTATCACCATAGTGCAGCAGGAAATCCACAACCTCCGGTTTGGTATCGGGCGTAGGGATAATTTCAAGTAACCGGAGATAACGGGGCGGATTAAAGAAGTGTGTGCCACAGAAATGCGCTTTGAAGTCATCGCTTCGCCCCGCTGCCATTAAGTGAATGGGAATACCCGAGGTGTTTGAGGTGACCAGCGTTCCTGCCTTGCGATGCTGCTCTACTTGGTCAAATACCTGTTTTTTGATATCCAACCGCTCCACCACCACTTCGATTACCCAATCGGCGGATTCGATGGCCGCCATATCATCTTCGAAATTACCTGTGGTAATCAACCTCAACGTATGTTTACTGAACACAGGTGATGGATTGGTTTTGACAGCCGCTTCGAGCGATTGGTTGACAATTCGATTACGTACGGACTTGCTTTCAAGCGTCAGGCCCTTGGCCTCTTCCTGTGGCGTCAGTTCCCTGGGAACGATATCAAGCAGCAATACCTCAACGCCGATGTTCGCAAAATGGCAGGCGATGCGCGAGCCCATTACCCCGGAGCCCAATACGGCTACTTTCGTGATACGCCTTTTATCTAGTGTCTCATGTCTCATGTCTAAAGTCTCAAATCCGTCATTCCGGTTTATATTGTATAGCCAATTGATTGATGCGCTTCAGCGTGTCAACGAGGATCAGCCGTTCATCGCTTCCGATATGTTCGTCCAGGTAGGCATTGAACTTGCGTACAACGTCTTTCGCCAACTCCCGCTTCTCCATGCCCAGCTCTGTGAGATACACCTTTACCGAGCGCTTGTCAGCATCGTTCGTTTCCCTGTAAATCAGCTTCAACCCCTCCAAATTGTTCAGGATACGCGAAAGGCTTGTCGTCTTTACACCCAGCAAATTGGCAATCTGTGATACCGGAGTCCCTTCCTTGTGGATGTTGATGAGTACATAGCCCGTAGCTTGCGTAATTCCAAAGCGGGCTGCGATCTGATTGTATTTGTTGGCGGCAGACTGCCACGCGGCCTTTAAATAATAATCAATGGTATTGTCGTCGCTCATAACCGGTCGCCACCTTATATTACATATATTTATTATGCATGCATAGCAAATTTAGGAGGAATAATTTTGTAAAACAAATTTTTTGTTGAAATATAGGGTCCCGTTTCAATCTTTATTTAGCGTTCCATCGCTTAAAATCCTTTTTCGGTGCCCCGCACAGGCCACAGGTATACGCTTCCGGCAACTCCGTAAAATCCAGGCCGGGCAGTACTGCCGCCAGCGCATCGCCATAAGCTGGGTCATAGATACTTAGGCAATGTGTACACTGGAATTGTTGATGTATAGGCTCTCCATCCGAAACCTCAGGCAAATGAAGGACCGTCTGGTCTACCAGCAGGTCACCATCACCCGCTTTCGAATCATAAAAGTCATCACAAAGCTTCTTGAGGATTTTAGGCAGTACGTTCTTAGCTACCCGCCGCTTATAAGGAATCAGCACACGGGAATTAGCATTGAAGTCTTTCGTGTGCAACACGTCATAGTATGAAGCCCCTCCTTCACCGACGATCTCCTTTAAAATAATCGACCCCCAAATACCACTGTTCGATCCCATTTTGATGCCGAAACACAACCGATAGGTACGAAGGTTCAACCGGTCAAAATACCGGACTATCGAACGCTTCAGCTTGAGAGCAGGTTCGCACCAGTCCTCAACCTGCCAATTCAACTCGTTCGATGCATGGCGCAGGTTGACACGATGCTTGTCCAAAATATAATCCCATTCCTTCCGGTCCTCCTGCCGGATGTCCTTGATGATTAATGATCGCCAGGGTGTGGTATAGAGCTGGCCGATCCGCGACGCCCGGCATGCGTCGCAAACAGCAAGCAGGAAGGAAACGGTGTACGTTTCGTCTGGCCGATAAATGCCTAGCCAATATTTTTCATCATACCGGTTGAACCCTTCGTAATACGGCAGGCGGAACTCTGACTCGGTCAACGGCTGAACCGGGTCCTGATAGTGGAACTGCACCGATTCCTTTACCTTCGACTCGAGACCTGCCCCTAAGGCCACATCACCGGCCCTCGGCAAACCATCTCCGTTGAGGATCAACATTTCCAGCTGCCGGCAGATCTCACCGATATCCATGGAGTAAACCAGTGAAGACCATTCGAATACCTGATTGGTTTTTGGCCACCGGATGAAGACGTGCCAGAAGTTACCTACATCGGACGATACAAAATTCAGATTGCCTGTATAATAAGGTACCAGCGATTGATTCGCATCCACCATATTAACCTTCAGTTTTGGCACGAAATCAAATGACGCCAAGATATCTTTGTAGATACCCTCCCTTAACCACCGGGATTGGTTAAAGATGCCATCCGACACATAAGAACTGACGATATTGGGATAATAATCTGTATTTACTTCATGCAGCAGTTCCAGATTAAAGAGATCATATGTCAGCTCTTCGAGCTGCTCGGAGGTCGCAGCGAAAAGGATTTGTTGACGGGCCCCTATCTTTATGGTTCGAATCCCTACCGATTCGATTGCCATTAAGAAGGCTTTGAGGTCACCAATCGACACAAACCCACCCAGTAGATTGACTTTGACACGTTGCAATGCCTCTTGAATTTGCTTAGCCATTGACCACTTTCCTCTTTTTTGTTTCTGCTAAAAACCTCGTTAAAATCGCTCCCACCTGTGGCCGGCAAGAACCGCAACCACTCCCGGCACCGCTGGCCTCGCAAAGCGCGTTCAAGTCGGTACATCCCGACTGGATAAGGTTAGTCAGGTTTCCTTCGCCTACCTGGTTACAGCTGCAAACGAGCTTTCCGATCACGGGTTCCTTCGTTGAGCCACTGCGCAACAACTGCAAACGTTTTTCGCTAAGTTCCGTTTTGTTTGTAATCAAGTCTTTAAACTCCAAAAATTCATTCTTGTCGCCGATCAAAATGGCTCCCACGAGGCGATCGTGGTGAATAATGCATTTTTTGTAATACCGTTGGGCCTTGTCAATGAAAACAATTTCTTCATACGTATCATCCGGGCAATCAACGAGGCCAATGCTACAGAGGTCGAATCCTTGTATCTTGATAATATTCATAAACACACTCCCCTGATAAACGCTTCCTACATCGCCATTGTGGTACCGGGCCACTACCGCGCCCTGCTCCTCCGCTGCAGCCGTAATGCCATATAACACGCCCTCAAACTCGGCAATCTCGCCGATGGCATAAATGGAGGGATCACTGGTCTGCAACCGGTTGTTTACCACTACGCCACGTTGACATTGGAGGCCAGCGGCCTTCGCCAACTCTATGTTAGGGGTAGTTCCTATCGCCACAATAACGGCATCGCACTTAATCTGCCGCCCGCTCTTTAATTCGACCTTATTGACCTTATTCCGACCGTAGTAGAGCTGAACCTCATCATTATAGTACACGTCGCACCCCTGCTCTACCATCTCCTCATGGAGCATTTGACTTCCCAGGACATCCAATTGTCGGTTCAGGAAGCGTGAAACACGCTGCACAACGGTGATTTTCATTCCCATTTCGCGCAGACTCGCTGCCATCTCCAACCCCAGCAGGCCACCGCCGATAATAACGACCGATGCGTCTTTGCGAAGAAACTTCCGGAGATTATCAGCGTCAGACCGGCGACGCATACTGAAAATACCCGGCATCGTGGGAATATCCCTGGGCATTGCGGGGCGGCTACCGGTACCCAAAATCAACACATCATACGGTGTCTTTATCCCCCTCGAATCTTCCACGCACTTCGTTGAGCGGTCAATGCGGGTTACAGTGACACCCCGGAGGTGGTTAATCCGGTAAACACGGTGCTCCTCCTCATCCTGCATTTTCACTAACTCGCCCCATTGCTGGTCGCCACTCACATAGTGCGGCAGCATTACCCGGTTGTAAAACGGAAGGTCTTCGTTACTGAATACGGTGATGTCGTCGGTCTGATTGATTTCGCGGAAGGCCTTCACAAACCCGAAGGCACCCGCACCGGCACCGACGATTACAACCCGTTCGCACTTCTTCTGGTAAGGCACCACCCGTACAGCGCAAAACTTAAAATCAGGTTCTCTGGAAACGGGGTCGATCAACGGATTGGTCAGGTTGTTTGCCCGATTGAGATCCGATCCCCATTGCTTTCCCCAGTGCATGGGTAAAAATACGCAACCGGGTTTTATGACGTTGCTGATGGTGGCTTTAACCCGTACATTGCCACGGCGTGAGGTGATTTCTACCAATTGCCGCTCCTTGATACCCAGACGTTCAGCGTCGTTGGGGTGAATCTCAAGTAACGGCTCGCTGATGTGCTGCTTTAATTTGCTTACTTTCCCCGTTTTGGTCATGGTGTGCCATTGGTCGCGAATGCGGCCCGTCGTCAAAATGAATGGGAAGTCTGCATCGGGTTGCTCGCTTGCCATTTCGGTATCGGGACTGTGAATAATGGCTTTTTTCGTCGGCGTATAAAACCGGTGGTCTTCGAATAAGCGAGGCGTGCCTGCGTTGCGCCGTTTCCGGTAAGGCCATTGGATGGTTCGGTGGCTATCTATCAGTGCGTAATCCAGCCCGTTGACCTGAATCGACGTACTCGCTGTCAGCCGGGTATGCTCGCGGTATATGGCCTCGGGTGTGGCGTAATCAAATCCGCTATACCCCATCTTTTGTGCAAAACGGCAGATGATCTCGGCATCTGGGAGTGCTTCTCCCGGCGGATCGATGATTTTGTGCAGGTGGCTGATCCGCCGTTCGGAATTGGTCATTGTCCCTTCCTTCTCCGCCCAACCTGCGGCAGGTAAGATCACATCGGCGTAATCCAGTGTCTGCGGCTTATTGCTGATTTCCTGCACAACGACAAATTTGGCATTTTTCAATGCCTGTTCGACTTTGCGGGCATCGGGGAGGCTCGTGAGCGGATTGGTGCATAAAATCCATATGGCTTTCAGCTTCCCATCCGCCAGGGCATCGAACATTTCGGTGGCCGTTAGCCCCGGTTTATCGGACAGAACGGTACCACCCCAAAAATCAGCGACCTCCCGCCGATGGGCTTCATTCTTCAGGTCGCGATGTGCCGGCAGTAAATTGGCCAAACCACCTACTTCCCGTCCCCCCATGGCATTCGGCTGACCGGTTAATGAGAAAGGACCCGATCCCGGCTTCCCTATTCTTCCGGTGATGAGGTTAAGGTCGATCAGCGATAAGTTCTTGTCTACCCCCTTCACACTCTGGTTGAGTCCCATCGTCCACAAGGTCAAAAGTGACTTAGACGCTCCGATAAAGGAAGCAGCTTGGCGGATCTCTCCCTCAGGCACGCGGCAAATCCACGCGGCTTCCGCTACGGTACGTTCGAATACCCGCGCTTTATACGCCGCAAACCCTTCCGTATGGTTTTCGATAAAGTCGACATCGATGTCGCCATTTTCAATCAGCAACCGACCGATCGCATAGTTCAACACCATGTCGGTCCCGGGCTGTATCTGCAAATGGATGTCGGCAATGGACGCGGAATCTGTTTTACGCGGATCCACGACAATAATCCTGGTCTTGGGATTTTCGGCTTTGTGCGCTTCCACCCGTCGCCAGAGAATCGGATGGCACCAAGCTGGATTGCCCCCTTCAATCAACAGGCAATCGGCCAGCTCAATATCATCGTAACAAATCGGCACCGAATCCTCACCCAAGCTCATCTTGTATGCAGCTACCGCACTGCTCATACACAGGCGCGAATTCGTATCGATATTATTGCTTCCGATAAAGCCTTTCATGAGTTTATTGACCACGTAATACTCTTCGGTGAGGCACTGCCCCGATGCATAAAATGCCACGGAGTCCGGCCCATATGTTGAAATCAACGTGCGGAACACGGCCGCGGTACGGGTAAGCACATCATCCCAGCTCACGCGCTGCAACGGCATATTGCGATGATAACGCATTTGCGGATAGTGCAACCGGTCGGACCGGTCATTGACCGTGTACTGTAAATTCATGCCTTTGCTGCACAATTTACCACGGTTTACCGGATGATCCCCGTCACCGGTCACCGTAACCAGGTCATGCGTATCCAACTGGACCTTTACCCCACAACCGACGCCACAATAACAGCAAGTACTGGTTACTTCATTTTTTTTCATAAATTATCGTTCAAGCACCAATTCGGGGGATACAACATCGGCTACCGGCTTTGCCTGGAATTTGGTGACAACCACCATTAGCCCGATGAAGACCACGCCGATTCCGATATACTGGAAGGCATCCGCATACGTCAAGTCCTCAGATTTAAACAGGAACCCCACCAGCATCGCACCGATGTTCCCTCCGGCACCAACCACACCGCTGACCACGCCGATGTTGTCTTTATTGATAAAAGGCACGATTCCGTATGTACAGCCGTTGGCCATTTTCAGAAACAGTGCAAAAATCAATAGGAAAATAACCGCAACCAGCAACGAGCCGGACGCCGCGAACAGCGTAATGCCGAAGCCTTCCAACACCAAAAGCAACCCCAATAATGTCCCTTTCCCTTTCAGACCGAACCGTCTCCCTACCTTGTCACTGACGATGCCCCCGAGGGCCCGCGCAAAAAGGTTCATACCGCCGAATATGCTGGCCATGGCGCCAGCCATTAGGATACCCGTGCCAAATCGATCGATAAAAAACGTGGCGGCCACGTTGTCCACCGTAATCTCAATGCCAAAACACGCCGCATAGGCCAGGGTCAGCACCCATACCCGGTAATCGCGCAACACCACGATCAACGACCCTTTTTCTTTTTTCTGTCGCACCGCGGCATCCGTCATCTCCAAATCCTTGAAATTTCCGGCAGGTGTATCCGTGGTGTATCGGTAGTATACAAAGGCCATGATAAGCAGGAGGACACCGGGCACCACCATTGCCAGTCGCCATGAATCCGCTTCGCTTGCCAGCCCCATTGCCGCAAAACCAGCGGCAATCAACGGCATTACCAGGTTGGTAACACCCCCGCCCAGATTTCCCCATCCGCCGGTTACCGCATTGGCCGTACCAACAATATTGGGCGCAAACATCATCGACGTATGGAACTGGGTGATGACAAAAGAGGCGCCTACAATCCCAATAAAGAACCGGAATAGCAAAAACGATTCGTAGCTCGTGCTCAAACCGATGAGCATCATCGGAATAGCACCCACTACCAATAAGACCGTATAGGTAAGACGTGGCCCCAACGTATCGCACAGCTTACCGATTAGCAGACGGGCAATGATCGTGGCCGAAACGGAGGCGATGATAATATTCCCAACTTCACTTTTTGTCAACCCCAATTGGTCGCGTATAATCGGCATCAGCGGTGCGACCCCAAACCATCCGAAAAAACAAAAAAAGAAGGTTATCCAGGTGATATGGAAAGTCCGCATCTGAATGCCTTTGAACGAGAAAATGTTAAGTTTGGAGAGTGGCTGCTGATTTTTAACCATTGCTAGTTGATATATTGTCTTTCTGTTTATTAATTAATGCTACACGACGTTGCGCTTTACCAAAAAGGATGTTACCGCTTCGTTTAAGGCAACCACCTCACCGATGATGATAATCGCCGGACTGCACATATTAGCCTCCCGGCTGCATCTCACCAAATCACGCACCGCGCAGGTTACCCTCCGGCCATCCGGTTTCGTTGCATCCTGCACAATGGCCGCAGGCGTATCGCCTTTCCCATACATAACGTAAGTCCTCGCGATTTCCGACAGCTTCCGCATACCCATGTATATAACCACCGTCGAATTGCTTTGCACGGCCAGCGACAAATCAGATGCAATACTTCCGTCGCGCTTCATCCCGGTTAACACCCATACTCCTTCACTGGTACCGCGATGGGTAAGGGGAATATCCCACATGCCGACGCCCTGCATACTCGTCACACCCGGTACATAAACAATGCGGACTCCCACCTGTTTAGCCACGGCCCATTCTTCAAATCCCCTGCCATATATATACGGATCGCCACCCTTCAATCGCACTACAGCCGCGTAGCGCGTGCAGTAATATGCGATCAACTCATTGATATCGGCTTGTGACACATATTCACCGAATGGCTTCTTGCCTACGTACCGTTTTATGCAATGTTTAGGCAAAATATCCAGCAAATCCCTATTCACTAGGTTATCAAACAGCACCACGTCTGCTTTGGACAGCACTTTATATGCTTTTAGGGTAAGTAATTCGGGATCTCCCGGACCAGAACCAACAATATAGAACGTATTTTGATTATTTAACATTAAAATCAATGTATTTTGACAAAAATCACAAACAAAAATACATATTATTGTTAAATAAATAATGAAATTTACTGATTTTTGAAAAAAAATACTAATTTAGCAGTCATAAATAATGTATATTTTTGTCTTTTAACAGAAAAGAAATATAAAAATGAAGCAAAAAACAATAATTATTATTGGAAATGGCATGGTTAGCCATAAATTTTGTGAAAAAATAAGAAAAAAAGACAAAGTTTCTAAGATAGTAGTATTCGGAGAGGAACCGATTAGGGCTTATGACCGTGTTCACCTTACCAGCTACTTCAGCGACAAGACATTAAACCAACTTTACCTAGCTGAACAACAATGGTATGCCGAAAATGATATCGAATTGCACCTAAATAATCCGGTTACGGCTATAAACCGGAATAAAAAATCGGTTATTTCGTCAAAAGGACTCCAACTCGATTACGATTTCCTGGTATTGGCTACCGGATCGGCCGCTTTTGTACCGCCTATACCGGGGGTAGACAAAGAAGGTGTCTTTTTGTACCGCACCATACAGGATCTTGATCTGATCAAAGCGTATGCAATCCATGCGAAGAAAGGGGCTGTCATCGGCGGAGGGCTCCTGGGTCTGGAAGCAGCGAAAGCCCTCGTAGACCTAGGCATCGAGGAGTCAACGGTCATTGAATTTGCACCCCGCCTGATGCCCCGGCAAATAGACGACAGCGCAAGCCGTACGCTGCAAACCAAACTGGACAACCTGCGACTTACATGCCTATTACAGAAATCAACAAGCCAGGTACTCGGCGACGACCATATAACCGGGCTATCTTTTTCGGACAATACCCAAATCGACGTAGATATCCTGATCATATCGGCTGGCATCAAACCCCGCGATGAGCTGGCAACAGCCTGCGGCCTGGCCACTGGCCCGCGTGGCGGTATCATCGTTGATGAAACGATGCGTACCTCAGACCCGGCGATACTGGCCATCGGTGAATGTGCCTTGTCAAACGATATGATCTACGGTTTGGTCGCTCCCGGATATGAGATGGCAGAAGTAGCCGCCTGCACAATTTGCGGCGAAGAAAAGTCGTTCAACGGGTTCGACATGAGCACCAAGCTAAAGCTGATGGGGGTAGATGTAGCCAGTTTCGGAGACCCGTTCATCGCCGAGCCCCATGCGCGGACCATCCTGCTGGACGACGCGCATAAAGGGGTATATAAGCGACTGAACATCAGTGCCGATGGCAAGCGGTTGCTCGGCGGGATACTCGTAGGCGAAGCCAGTAGCTACAACATGCTGCTGCAGACGGTCAACAACAACATGCCCATTCCCGCAGACCCGGAGGTGCTCCTCCTTGGTGAAAAAAACAACAGCAAGCCAGCCGGCTCCGGATTGGAATCCCTGCCCGATTCTGCACTGATCTGTAGCTGCGAAGGCATCACAAAAGCCCAGATATGCGATGCCGTGACCAACCAGGGCTGCGATGATTTTGCCGGCGTGAGCAAGTGCACCAAAGCAGGCACCGGCTGCGCAGGCTGCGTACCCATGGTAAAGGACCTGATCGCCCACACCATGAAACAACAAGGCAAATACATACGTGCAACCATCTGCGAGCATTTCAATTACAGCAGGCAAGAGCTCTATGATCTGGTGAAAATACATCAGCTGAAAAGCTACGACGAGGTCCTGGATAGCGTGGGAAAAGGCGACGGATGCGAAACCTGTAAACCAATAGTTGCCTCCATCCTGGCCAGTCTATGGAACGAGATGATTCTGGGCCGGGGTAACGATGTGGTGCAAGACAGCAACGACCGTTTTCTGGCCAACATCCAACGCGGGGGAACCTACTCCGTGGTACCACGTGTGCCCGGTGGAGAAATCCATCCTGATAAGTTGATTGTCATCGGGCAAGTGGCAAAAAGGTACGGGCTGTACACCAAAATCACGGGCGGCCAACGCATCGACCTATTCGGCGCACACCTGAACGACCTGCCCGCAATCTGGGAAGAACTGATTGCGGCTGGATTTGAGAGCGGCCATGCCTACGGCAAGGCGTTACGCACCGTGAAAAGCTGTGTAGGAAGTACCTGGTGCCGCTTCGGATTGCACGATAGCGTCAGTTTCGCGATCCAGATCGAAGAGCGCTACCGGGGATTGCGGTCACCGCACAAACTTAAATCTGCCGTTAGCGGCTGTGTCCGCGAGTGTGCCGAAGCACAAAGCAAAGACTTCGGGATCATCGCCACTGAGAAAGGGTGGAACTTATACGTCTGCGGCAATGGCGGCAGCAAACCACAGCACGCGCTGTTGCTGGCCAGCGATATTGATTCGGCTACCTGCATTCAGTATATCGACCGGTTCCTCCTATTTTATATACGGACGGCCGACCCACTCACACGGACAGCGACGTGGCTGAACAAGATGGAGGGCGGCATCGACTACCTGCGTAACGTCGTCGTTAACGATAGCCTCGGCATGGCCGAAACCTGGGAAAAGGAAATGCAGGAGTTGGTGGATGCGTATGAATGTGAGTGGAAAGTCGCGGTTAGAGATCCGGAAATACGCAAGCGCTTTGTCCATTTTGTCAACGCACCCGGGGAAAAAGATGACACCGTGCGCTTTGAAACCTTGCGCGGACAGAAAAAGGCTGCCGATTGGAATACGTTAGCAACGCATTAAAAAAGCAAATTTAATTCACTATTTAACATACATTTATGGAAACGTTAGCAACATCAACATCCTGGAAGTTAGCCTGCCGCGTGGAAGACACGATAGCGAATGGCGGGGTTTGCCTGAAGCTGGAAGACCAACAGATTGCCTTGTTCTATTTCAAACGGCGAAATGAATGGTATGCAACGCAGAATGAGTGCCCCCACAAACGGCAAATGATCCTGAGCCGCGGCATGATCGGATCGCTTGGCGACCAACCGAAAGTGGCCTGTCCGTTTCACAAAAAAACGTTCGCACTGGATACCGGAGAATGTATCTCGGGTGATGAATGCGCCATCAAGACTTATCGGGTGAAAATCGAAGATGGCTTGGTTTATATTGCGTTGAACAACTAAGATCGGGTTCGGGAGTTATCGCCAAAAACTTGTACCTTTACTCTAAAAAAGAAAGATGGCGAATATAAACATCCCAAGGCTCGACCTTCATGATTATACCCACGGATCGGCGGAGCAGCGCCATCAATTTTCACAGGCCATCGGCAAGGCGTTCAATGAGACGGGGTTTGTCACCATTGCCAACCACGGCATGGACAAGGCATTGATCGATGAATTGTACCAAGTCGTTCAGGCTTTTTTCGCCCTGCCTGAAAACACGAAATCGAAATACGAAATCCCCGGTCTTGCTGGGCAGCGCGGTTATACATCGAAAGGGAAAGAAAAAGCGAAAGATGCGAAGGTTCCGGACCTGAAAGAGTTTTGGCAGCGTGGGCAGGGGGATAACCCCGTTGTGGATGAATTGCCCCGCTTCGACCAAGTTACGGGTGAAGTGTTCCGGCGGCTGGAAACCGCGGGGTGTGCATTGCTCAAAGCGATCGCCGTATATCTGGGCTTGCAAGAGGACTATTTCGAACCCAAGGTCATACAGGGCAACTCCATCCTTCGGGCCATCCATTACTTTCCCATCGAAGATCCGGACAGCCTACCTGACGATGCCGTGCGCGCGGGTGCGCATGAAGACATTAACCTAATCACCTTGCTTATCGGTGCCAGTGCAGATGGGCTGGAGGTACTCACCCGCGAAGGCACGTGGTATCCGGTGAAAGCCCATGGTGAAGATATCGTGGTCAATGTAGGCGATATGCTGCAGCGACTTACCAACAACAAATTGAAATCGACCACACACCGCGTGGTCAACCCACCACGTGAATTAATGAAGACCTCCCGGTTCTCTGTACCATTTTTTCTCCATCCGAAGGCCGATATGAGTTTAGCTGCACTTGAATCCTGCATCGATGCCGGACATCCCAAAGCCTATCCGGATGTCACGGCCGGCGAATACCTGGATGAACGGCTAAGAGAAATCGGGTTAAAGATGTAGTTCGTTTATACACTATAGCGAAATAAAACAGAATAAAATTTTATTTTCGCTATATGGATTTACAGAAGTTATGGCATAAGTTTAACATAAAGTCCGAGCAGGAGGACTACGACGTTATCCACGATACCGTAGAAAAAGGCATTTTTTTCAAAGGCACGAATCTTTGGATTCTCATATTTGCTATCCTCATTGCTTGCGTAGGGCTTAACGTCAATTCAACGGCCGTCATCATCGGTGCCATGTTAATCTCGCCCTTGATGGGACCTATACTCGGCGTCGGGTATAGTTTGGCAACCTATGATTTTCGGCTACTGCGGAAATCGCTTGTGAATTTTGGATTCGCCGTCGCTTCGGGTTTGATTGCATCTACCCTGTATTTTCTGGTCACCCCATTGGATGAAGCACATTCAGAGTTACTAGCCAGAACACAACCCAACATTTACGACGTAATCATCGCCCTAGCGGGCGGTTTGGCAGGTATTGTGGCACTCTCCAGCAAACAGAAAGGGAATGTGATTCCAGGTGTCGCGATTGCGACGGCACTGATGCCGCCGCTCTGTACTGCCGGATATGGATTGGCTTCAGGTACCTGGAATTATTTCTTTGGTGCATTTTACCTGTTCACTATCAATACTGTATTTATTGCCGTAGCCACCTTGGTGATCGTTCGCCTGCTAAAATATCCTATCTGGCAGGGCGTGGATGAGAACATGAAAAAAACCGCCAACCGCTGGGTCAGCGTTATCGCGACAGTTACTATTCTACCCAGCATCTATTTTGGCTACATATTAGTTAAACAAGAGCGGTTTACAAGAAATGCGCAATCATTCATCCGCAACGAGACCCATATCGAAGGCGATTACCTACTGAAGTCGGACATAGATCCATCGAAGCGATTGATAAAGCTCATCTATGGCGGCCGATTGATAGCCGAAGAAGCCAAACAGGCGGTAATTAACAAGGCTAAGCACTATGACCTGACCGGTGTGGAAATCAATATTCAACAGGGTTTTTCATTGGAGGACGAGGAAACCGGCGAAAACCGCCTGGCTATAAACACACAACAGGCAGAGATTAATCGCCTACGCGCCGATCTCGGAAGGACCTTACAACTGCAGGATAGCCTTAACCAGCGAAAACATTTGGGCAAGCAACTCCTACAGGAACTAAAACCACTTTATCCAGAAATCACCTCATGTGGTGCGGCCGATCAGGTGCTGTACGACGATTCACTGCGAGCACACAATTATTTCACCCTGTTTTTGGGCTCGTCGGATAGAAGGAAGACCCTTTCAAATCAAGAAAAATTGGCGGAATGGTTTCAATCCAGGCTGAATACCGACTCCGTCAAAATCTACGTAGAATAGTATCTTGTAATTGCCTTATCAGAATTAATGCTTTTCACTTCATTAGTAAGCTGGAAAATCATGGTGATGAGCTCCTGCTTGAAGTGAGCAGCATTGTATTCTCCTTTCTCAATGAGCCGCAGCTTGCGTTCCCATACCCCGGTCAGTTCAGGGCTCTTCAATAACTCATTCTGGATCGTATCGATCAGGCCGATGCCGGTTTGCGTAGCCACCAGCTTCCGTTTCTGCTTTTCGATGTATTTCCGTTTGAAGAGTGTCTCGATGATATTGGCCCGCGTGGAAGGACGTCCGATGCCGTTTTCTTTTAGCAGGTCTCGCACTTCTTCATCATCCACTTGCTTGCCTGCGGTTTCCATAGCTCGCAGCAGCGTAGCCTCGGTATAGGCTTTTGGTGCTTTGGTACGTCCCTTGTGGATGAACGGCTCATGGGGTCCGCTTTCGCCCACCTCGAATACGGGTATTTCCTGCTCTTCCGGATTTTCGCCGGGCGCCTTCTTTTCTTTTTTGTCTTTTGGGTACAATATCCGCCATCCGGGTTCAAGGATTTGCTTGCCGGTAACGCGGAATGGCACCGTACCTACCTTGCCCTCCACGCTGGTATTGGACACCTTGCATTCCGGATAGAAAGCTGCCAGGAAACGTCGCGCCACCAAGTCGTAGATGCGCTTTTCATCCAGCGGAAGTGCCTCAGGCGACACATCCGTAGGGATAATGGCGTGGTGATCGGTCACTTTGTTGTCGTCAAATATTACTTTGGTCTTCGGTATGGGATGTTCGAGCAGCGGAGCGACCAATGCGGCATAATGCTTCATACTAGCTAAAATACCCGGTATCTGTGGAAAAAGGTCTTCCGATAGGTAGGTAGTATCCACACGCGGGTAGGTGACGAATTTTTTTTCATACAGTGCCTGGACGTGCTTCAGTGTATCGTCGGCAGAGAAGGCGTATTTCTTATTGGCATCCACCTGCAATGACGTGAGATCGTACAGACGGGGATTGCGCTCCCTGCCTTCCTTGGTTTCAGCTGCGGTAATTTCAAAGGGGTGTTCCTTCAAATAGGCAAACCCTTTCTCTGCGCGCTCGGCCGTTTTCAGCCGATCAATGGAGGCGACAAACACCGTTTCACGGTAGGTGGTTTTAAGCTCCCAGTAATCTTCGGGTTTGAAAGCATCGATTTCCTTCTGGCGTTGCACCAGCATGGCCAGGGTGGGCGTTTGGACACGGCCGATGGAAAGCACTGACTTATCAGTGGCATACTTGGTGGTAAACAAACGCGTGGCGTTGATACCGAGCAGCCAATCACCGATTGCGCGGGCGCTGCCTGCGGAGTAAAGATTGTCATAGTCCGCAGCCGGTTTCAACTTGCTAAAGCCTTCGCGAATAGCGGATTCGGTGAGCGACGATATCCAGAGCCGTTTCACGGGTGCCCTGCATTTAGCCTTTAATAGTACCCATCGCTGGATGAGCTCCCCCTCCTGCCCTGCATCACCACAGTTGATTACCTCTTCACAATCGGCCACAAGGCGTTCGATCACGCCGAATTGCTTTTCTACGCCCTTGTTTGCAATCAGCTTGATTCCAAATGACGGGGGGATGATCGGCAAGTAGCCCAGTTGCCAGGATTTCCAACCTGGGTTGTAATCGTGGGGTTCTTTCAGTGTACAGAAGTGCCCGAATGTCCAGGTTACGCGGTAGCCTTGGCCTTCGTAGTAGCCGTCCATACGCGCTGTAGCCCCAATCACCTGAGCAATGTCTTTCGCTACGCTGGGTTTTTCTGCAATACAAACCTTAAATTTAGCCATAAGCGTCCGTTGGCCGACAAATCTCGGCATTATCATTCACTTGCCGAAACTGCAACGGCCGTCCAAATCAAGTGGATGTAAAGGTTCCGGCTTACAAGGTTGCTAAAATAGCTTCCAGCTCAGCCTGCACAGACTGCCCCTTATCTGCATTGTACCAGTTCTGTAGAGCTATTTTCTGCGTTTCGAAATCTGCATCGTCGGTTTTCAGCTTGTCAAACAACAGCTGGCACTCGGCAGGTCGGGGTCCCCAGGTTGCTAGGTCATTGCCTCCCGCGTCCCGGATAATGAGCTTCGGAATCGATTTGCTTCCGTTGGTAAGGTATTCGTTAATGCGGAACGGCGCTGAATCGCGCAATTCATACGTTACCGAAATCAAGGGGTTTTGCTGTGCGATCAACTGGATAAAGGGCACCGAATGCGCGGCATCTCCGCACCAGGGTTCGGTGATTATAATCCATTGTTGCGGGGTCGAAATACGACGAACGGCATCTAACACAGCCCCATAGAGTATCCCTTTCTTCAGCCACCGGTTCATCCGCGACCAATTGAGCTTGGTATAGTCGAGGTATGCGGGGTTATCATAAGGAGCTTGGGGGCTCTGGGCATGTAGTATGTCTTCGAATAAGCGTAAATACCGGGGAAAATCCATTTTCAATATATTTTTTCACAGTTGCGCAAAAATACATCGACCATCCGCTATTTGGGTCGCCCGAATGTCAAATAAAAGTGAATGCTGTATCTTTGTATCCCATGAATTTGCAGCTATACCCCATCGTCCCAAAGCTACGGCCTTACGTAAAGCTGATATGTACGATGGATTGCGATAACGAGGCAGATACCCATCATATACGTGTACTGCCGGATACCTGCGTAGAGGTTTTTATAAATTATACCGACACGCCCGTGGCTATTATTGGCAATGAACTGCACAAGCGCAGCATCGTAACCTTTAGGATGAGTAGGCCGATGGATGTGCAGATGCGTAAAGGATCGGGCTGCCTGGCTATTTGTTTTTTTCCAGGCATGGCTTATAAATTCTTTCGCCCGCCGATGCATATGTTGTCCGATACAACGACCGCATTGGAAGATATATGGACAGACTTGGCCGCAACAATAGAAGACAAACTGGCCAACGTTCAAAATAACAATGTGCGTGCAGCTATCGCACAGCAGCACCTGACAACGTTTTTAGCTGCTGGCCAGCACGATCAGCAGGTAGCTAATTGCCTCCAACAGGTCGAGCTTTTGGAAAAGCCACCAACCGTAAAACAACTTGCTGATAGCACCGGATTGAGCCAACGTCAGCTTTCACGTAGATTTCAACACGTTGTCGGTCTGTCACCCAAAGAGTACTTACGGGTTTACAGGTTTATACGGTCACTCCGGTATTTAAAAAACTACCCCGCCTCTTCACTTACAGAAATAGCCTATAAAAGCAGGTATTACGACCAAGCTCACTTCATCCGCGACTATAAAGATTATGCAGGCCACACACCCGGCGAGGTGGTACTGTCTCAACGTATTTTATACTGATGTCTGTTTTGTACAATCAACTAGGTTCCATATTCCACACCTTTGCGTAAAAACAAAAGCAAATGCGAAAAGTAATTTTAGGATTGGCCGTAACACTGGATGGTTACATTGAGGGCCCCAACGGCGAGTATGACTGGTGTTTTACCGATCAGGATTATGGGTTGACTGAATTTTTCTCCCGTATAGATGCTGTTTTCATGGGACGGAAGAGTTACGAGACTGCACAGGCATACGCCGAAGCCAATAATGGGCAATTGGCTCCCGGCATGCCGCCCGTAAAAACGTATGTTTTCTCCCAAACAGTAAAAAAAACAGCAGATGATGCGGTTCTTATATCGGAGGATGCGATGGCTGAAGCACGTAAAATCAAGCAACAACCCGGCAAAGACATTTGGCTGTACGGTGGTGCCTCGCTGACCGACGCCTTGATGAACGAGGGGCTGGTGGATGAGCTCTGGATGTCTGTGCACCCGCTATTGCTGGGAAGTGGCAAACCGCTCTTTCGCCCACAAAATAACCGCACGCAACTGACCCTCCTTGAGAGCAAAACGTACGAAACGGGGCTTGTATCGCTGAGGTATACCGTTTTGTAAAATCTTTCGGTCCTTTTCATATTTCGAACTGTGTCATTATATTGACATTAGTTCGTTCATCATTTTTTAAGAAAATACGATTACTTCTTGATCTAGGTTAATTTTCTTTTGAAGAATCCTATTTAATTTTGTTAGATTAACTGAGCAAAAAGTGAAACGATTCAGACTAGTTGAAACGTTGTCGTCAATATTAATAACTAAAAACCACAATATGGAAACGCACGAATATACGAACGGAGAAATCACCATCCTTTGGAAACCCAAGAAATGTATCCACGCGGGTGTTTGTGTCAGAACCTTACCCCAGGTCTATAATCCAAAGGGCCGGCCTTGGATCAAACCAGAAAAGGCAACAAGCGAGCAATTAATGGATCAGGTTACTCAATGTCCTTCTGGCGCGCTGAGCTTAAAGAAATAATGAAATTTAACTCAATCAATGATGGAAACAACAGAGGTAGTATTAGGCGGCAGGCACAGAGGAGAAATTGAACTCTTTTCCGATGGGAATAAAGCCGGAAAAATGGACATATCGATTTCGGGTAATAGGTTAACCGTTTATCATACGGAAGTGAACACCGCATATGAAGGGCGTGGCTTCGCAAAGTTACTGTTGGATAAACTTGTGTCCTATGCCCGGGAAAAAGGACTCATGATTGTTCCGCTCTGTCCGTATGTGCATGCGCAGTTCAAGCGCCATCCGCAAGCTTATACGGATGTGTGGGCTAAATAGGAAGCAACATGTCGGAAATCATCAACAACACGCAGAATTTGCGATTTGAAATCCATTTAGGAACCGAAGTTGCCTATCTGGAATACCGGTTCTATAAGAAGGATATTGCATTTATGCATACTTTCGTCCCGGAGGCGTTTAAGGGGAAGGGGATTGCTAGCCAACTGGCCCAGTATGCGTTTGCATATGCTAAAAGAGAAAAGAAACCGGTTATGGTTTATTGTCCCTTTGTGAGCAAATACGTTAAAGCACATCCAGCAGTAAAAGAGCAGCTAGATAAGGAATACCATAAAGGGTAAAACCCACGGCAGCTATTTTTAACGTTCTAAATTGAAAAAGTGCTCCGCACACCCTTTGTCAATCCAGCCACCACCAACTCATAGCTATGATCGATGAGCTTTGTGAGTTCGTGGTCACTCAATTCGCCGTTGCAAATCACTTCGTTCCAATGGCGTTTATTCATGTGATAGGCCCCCCGCACCGAATGCGGGTATTGGTCGCGCAAAGCAAGCGCACGTTCCGGATCGCACTTCGCGCTGAATGACAGCGGGTGACTATCCAATCCAGTGAGTAGAAACATCTTATTAGCCACCTTAAACACCAAGGCATCCGGCCCGAAGGGGCAACTCTCCGTAACGGCAGGCTTACTGAGGCAATAGTCTCGTAGTTGTTCGATATGCATCATACAAAGGTAAAAGTCAAAAGGTAAAAGTCAAAAGCTGAAGTCTACTACCTGAACAGGCTCTGATATCTGATGTCTCACAGCTACTATCTCACACCTAATAATGACACATTGTCATGCCTATATCATCTGTAACAGCCCCTTTTTCCTCATCTGCCTATAATTGGCATCAAACCTGCAATTGGCACAAGGCTTGTGTAAAGAATAAAAAGCAATTGATTTAATCATCAACGTAGAAAAGGAAATATAGATATGGCAAAAATTATTGGAATTGACTTAGGAACTACCAACTCTTGCGTAGCTGTGATGGAGGGGAATGAGCCGGTAGTCATCACCAACAACGAAGGAAAACGCACCACGCCTTCGATTGTGGCATTCGTAGAGAATGGCGAGCGTAAAGTGGGTGACCCAGCGAAGCGCCAAGCCATTACCAATCCGAAAAAGACCGTTTACTCCATCAAGCGGTTTATGGGAACCAACTACGACGAAGCTTCAAAGGAAGCGAAACGGGTACCTTATACGGTTGTAAAAGGCGACAATAATACACCTCGTGTGGAAATTGACGACCGCAAATACACACCACAGGAAATTTCTGCAATGATTTTGCAGAAAATGAAAAAAACTGCCGAAGATTTTCTCGGCCAAGAAGTAACGGAAGCCGTTATTACGGTACCTGCCTACTTCAACGATGCGCAACGTCAGGCTACAAAAGAGGCCGGAGAGATTGCGGGATTGAACGTAAAACGTATCATCAACGAACCTACCGCTGCTGCCTTGGCGTACGGATTGGACAAATCTAATAAGGATATGAAAATCGCAGTATTTGACTGCGGTGGCGGTACGCATGACGTATCGGTATTGGAGTTGGGTGACGGCGTATTTGAAGTAAAATCTACCGACGGCGATACACACTTAGGAGGAGATGACTTCGACCAGGTTATTATCGATTGGTTGAATGATGAATTTAAAAACGATAATAACGGCTTTGACTTAAGCAAAGATCCGATGGCGCTGCAACGGTTGAAAGAAGCCGCTGAAAAAGCTAAAATCGAACTTTCCAGCTCATCATCCACCGAAATCAATCTGCCATACATTACAGCAGATCAAACCGGCCCTAAACACTTGGTCCGTACCTTGAGCCGAGCTAAATTTGAGCAATTGGCAGATAGCCTGATTAAGCGCACCATTGATCCTTGTAAGTCGGCGTTAAAAAATGCTGGCTATTCACCAGCTGATATCGATGAAATTATCCTGGTGGGCGGTTCTACCCGTATCCCTGCCATTCAGGAAGCCGTTAAGAAATTCTTTGGCAAAGAGCCTTCAAAAGGTGTGAACCCCGATGAAGTGGTTGCTTTGGGAGCCGCGATTCAAGGTGGCGTTCTTACGGGCGAAGTGAAAGACGTGTTGTTGCTTGACGTAACTCCGCTTTCGTTGGGTATCGAAACAATGGGCGGTGTCATGACCAAGCTTATTGAATCGAATACAACGATTCCGACCAAAAAATCGGAAGTATTCTCCACAGCTTCAGACAATCAGCCTTCGGTGGAAATCCACATCTTGCAGGGCGAACGTCCTATGGCTTCTCAAAACCGTACAATTGGACGATTCCACTTGGATGGTATTCCGCCCGCTCCGCGTGGGGTTCCTCAAATTGAAGTCACGTTTGACATCGACGCCAACGGCATCCTGCATGTTTCGGCTAAGGATAAAGCGACCGGCAAGGAACAAAAAATCCGTATTGAAGCATCTTCCGGCTTGACCGACGATGAAATCAAGAAGATGAAGCAGGAAGCGGAAGCCAATGCTGAAGCCGACAAGAAAGCAAAAGAAGAAATCGATAAGCTGAATGCAGCTGATGCCTTGATTTTCTCTACCGAGAAGCAGTTGAACGAATACGGCGATAAGATCGGTGCCGACAAAAAGGCGCCTATTGAAGATGGTTTGAAGAAATTAAAGGATGCGTATGCAGCCAAAGATTTCACTGCCATCGACGCCGCGCAAGCAGAATTGCAAAACGCTTGGAATGCAGCTTCTGAAGACATGTACAAAGCGTCTCAGGAAGCATCTGCCAGTGGACAACCCGCAGCGGATGATGCAGGTCAACCGACTGGCAATTCCGGCGACGATGTAACCGACGTGGAATACGAAGAAGTAAAGGATAACGACAAGAAATAACTTAGAGTCGGAACTCCGAATAGCGTAAAACTAAAGCCCCGCTGAATTAAGTTCCGCGGGGCTTTTTATTAATTAAACAATAGCTCTTTTAAAACAATTTCTCCGGATATACTCCGTCGTTCACCAATTGGGCGATGCTCTCTTGCACAATGGGCTTATCATCGGGATACGTCACACCGAACCATTTCTGAGAAGTGGGCAGCACTTTAAACGTAGCCTTCCCTTGTTTGATGAGTTCATCTGCTACCTTGGGGATCAAAAATTCCGATTTCGGATTGGCTTCGTTTGCAGGCACAAACGCTTTGAACAGCTCTTCGCTTACACCAAAAATAGCCGGCGTAAAGCCCCAGAAATTCATCGATACCCGGCTGCTTCTGGGCAATTCGGTCTCCACACCATCTTCTTCAAAGAAAATACGTTTTTCGCCATCCACCTCCTTAAAGTAAACCTTCAACCGTTCGTTGATTTCGGTCATGTTGCCCTCGTCATCCACGTTACATACGCCCCGCGATACTGAGCCATGTTCAGATAATGTTTTATCTATCTGATAGCCCATCAACGAAAATTTATCGTCAGTAACTTCCTCGGTCAAGAACTTTGCCATCTTCTCAAACGCCTCGTAGCCATAAAAATCATCCGCGTTGATCACACAAAACGGTTCGTTGATCTGATTGCGTGCCGATAGTACGGCGTGGGCCGTACCCCAGGGCTTAGAGCGCTCAATCTCCTTATCGATACCAAAGGATGTCAAATCATAGCTTTGGTACACATAATCCGTTTCGATTTTACCCGCCAGTTTCGGCTCGAAAATCTCTTTGAATTTGTCCGCAAATTCTTCCCGGATAATAAAGCTTACTTTTCCAAATCCGGCCCTAATCGCATCGTAGATGGAATAGTCGATAATCGTTTCGCCATTCGGCCCGAACGGATCAATCTGCTTCATGCTTCCATAGCGGCTAGCCATCCCGGCTGCAAGAATCAACAAAGTGGGTTTACTCATTACTGAAAATTATAGTTATCAAAATTAACATTCCTGAAACAGCCAAACTTAGCTAAATTCAACCTATTCTTCGCTGCAAATATGCAATTTCCATACCAGCTCAGCGCCTTCTGCGAAACATTGCCGTCAATAATCCGTTGGCGAGTTTGGCGAGCAACTTGGTTCCTTCACGCGCGAGTGTAGTCGTTGCTGCTTTCTGCGCGGCCTCCAATGGAGTTTGCCGTGTACTGCGTCGCGACTTACCACTCGCTCTTGTTTTCGCTTCAACTTCACGGGCTTCCTTAGCCGCATGGGCCTGTACTTTCTCGTCCAGAATTTCAGAGGCGCTCCTCCGCTCTACTGCTTGATGATATTTAGCATAAAAGGGCGAGGCGCTCACCAGCTGATTATAGGTCTGCGCATCGACGGGCCCCATCACGGCGCGAGGTGGTATGAGGTGGGTAGCCACCACCTCCGTGGGGATTCCTTTATCATTAAGCACCGTGATGAGCGCTTGCCCGGTGCCCAACGAGGTAAGTACCCGGTCGATTTCATAAAATTCGGAGCGCGGATAGGTTTTCACCGTTTTACGCAATGCCTCGGCATCGTTGGGTGTAAACGCCCTTAATGCGTGCTGCACGCGGTTGCCCAGCTGTCCCAATACACTTTCGGGGATATCAGTAGGGGCTTGTGTGCAAAAGAAAATGCCTACCCCCTTGGAACGGATCAGCCGCACAATTTGCTCTACTTGCGTAAGAAACGCTTTCGGCGCATCCTTGAACAACAGATGGGCCTCCTCAAAGAAAAACACCAGCTTCGGCTTATCGAGGTCACCCACCTCAGGCAGACTTTTGAACAGTTGTGCCAGCAGGCTCAGCAGGAACGTGGAGAATAAAACAGGTTGGTCTTGGATATCCGAAATATTCAACAGACTGATCACCCCCTTCCCGTCCACACGTCCAAACAGGTCGTTGATATCGAATTCCCTTTCGCCGAAAATATCTGACACATCCTGCTGCTCCAGTGCCACCAGTTTACGCAATATGGTTCCCGAAGTGCTGCCGCTGATGCGGCCGTAGCTATCCTTGATCTCTTCGGCTCCAGGGCCATCCGTAAGATAGGTGAGCAGCTTCTTTAGATCCGTGAAGTCGACCAGTGGCAACTTGGTATCTTCTGCATATTTGAATACTGCAGCCAGCACACCGGTCTGCGTATCATTCAATTCAAGGATCCGCCCTAGCATCACGGGACCGAAATCTTCTACCGTAAGCCGCATGGGGTTACCCACCTTGCCGCTCAGTGAAAACAGCTCAACGGGAAAGCCGGAAGGCTCAAAGGGCCACTCCAATGCTTCACCCCTTTCGACCAGGGCTGAATTGGATTCGCCCGGCTGATGCAGTCCGGAAAGGTCGCCCTTCACGTCCAACAGGAAGACCGGCACCCCTGCATCCGAAAGCTGTTCAGCGATCAATTGTAAAGTGCGGGTTTTTCCCGTTCCCGTGGCCCCGGCAATTAAGCCGTGCCGATTCATCATCTTCAGGGCGAGGTTTACTTTGGCTGGGGCGACTATTTCCCCATCAAGCAGTCCTGCACCAAGGAAAATAAAAGCCCCCTTGGGGTTGTAGGAGGCGACTATTTTTTCGATAAAAATGGATTGGTTTCCCATAACGTATGTAGCAAAACAGGGGTGAAGCTACACACTTCGGAATATAATTCCAAACCAAAGATTTGCACATCAATTTCTCAAAACATGTTCCATTGCTTGTTTTACACTGCCATGTTCTAATAAAATCAGTTTTGCCTCATTATAGTCAGCAATTCCGGTCTTTTCCATCAGCATTCGTACCGCTCGGTCGGTGATCTTGACATTAATCAACGCAACATTGACCATGCTGTTATCTTCCACCCTGCCCAATTGGATCATCGTGGTGGTACTGATCATGTCAAAAATCATCTTCTGCGCCGTACCACACTTCATACGTGTGCTGCCGGTGATAAATTCCGGACCGGTAACAACTTCCACAGGGAACGTCGAGGCCGCAGCAATGGGCGAATCCGGATTGCTGACAATACAACCCGTGGTAATACCATGCTCCTTGCATTGTTGCAGGGCCGCCAATACAAAGGGCGTGGTACCGCTTGCCGAGATACCTACGACGATGTCGCCGGAAGTAACATCCGCTACCTGCAACTTTTCCCAGGCCTCTTTTGTATCGTCTTCCCTCTCTTCCAATGCATCCGCCAATCGATCGATCCCGCCGGCCAAAATCACGTTGAATACCCCTTTAGCAACCCCGTAGGTGGTTGGAAGCTCAATGACGTCCAATACGGAAAGCCTGCCACCACTACCCGCACCTACGTAAAACAGCCGCCCTCCGGCGCTGACTTTCCCCACAATCGCTTTGATCAGCTGGCCAATCTGCGGCAGGGCCTGCTGTATCTGAACAGCAACCGACTGATCTTCTCGATTCATCAGATCGATAAGTTCATCGACTGATTTCTTTTCCAGATGCCTGTACACAGACGGGCTTTCCGTAATTCTCAAATCCATGTATTCCCTTTTTTTATGCTTTCGCAATTTGCTTCGCGTACTTTTGGATTTTCCGTATCGCCTCAGCGATCTGTTCCATGTTTTCTCGCGTTCCGAGCAACATGGTCTGGAAAAACCACAACGACTGTTCACCGGTTAATGTGTCATTCTGCGGACATTGATTACGTTCCAACCATTCTTTCATGGCTTTCTCACCATACATACGTAGGTAGTGCGAATTTGAGGCTAGCCCGGTCACATACGCATCGCGGTTCATTTGCCCATATCCCGGGTCACAGGGAATTCCCTCCGCATTTAGGGCGTCCACAAATTTACCGCGGCTCAGGCCGTGAAAATGTTCTTTCAGGTAGCGGAACATATACAGGTGGTAGGCGCTCCGTGTCGTACCTGGATACCATTTTGCCGGTTCTATACCCGGGATATCGGCCAATAGCTCGGTCAGGTAGTTCGCGTTTTCCGTTCTCGTTTCCACCTGCCGCTGCAAGCGCGTCATCTGTGCCAATAACAGACTACCCTGAAACTCAGTAAGCCTCAGGTTTGTGGCGCGCGTACCCAAACCGGTACCGTAAGACGTACCGGTGCCACCCTGCCCCTGATTGTGGAAGGTATAACATGTACGTGCGAAACCTGCATCGTTGGTCAGGACGGCCCCACCTTCTGCACAATTCAGGTTTTTGGATGACTGGAAGCTGAATGCGCCAGCCAATCCGAAGTTGCCCACCTTTTTGCCCTTCCATTCCGCAAGGTGCGCCTGGCAGGCATCTTCGATGATTGGAATACCTGTCTTTTCGCCCAGTCGCATAAGCGCATCAATATCTGCCGGCGTACCGCCGATATGCACTGGCATGATAGCTTTCGTCTGGGCTGTTACCGCAGCTTCTGCCTTTTTAACATCCATCTGGAATGTTTCGATATCCGTATCCACTAAGATCGGCAATGCATAGTTGAGCACCACTACATTGTAGGTAGCAATGAAGGTATATACCGGAATTACCACTTCATCCCCCGGACCGATACCCAATGCACCCAGGATCGTCGTTAGTGCTGCCGTACCACTGGACACCCCGAGGCAATGGCTGGCTCCATTGAGGTCGGCGTATGTCTTTTCGAACTCCGCCAGTATCGGGCCGTCTAAGCGTCCCCACTTACCGCTTTTTAGCACGGAGATCAAGGCCTGCTCTTCCGTAGTATCAAAGACGGGCCATGATGCAAAACCCGCTGTATAGGCTTTTTCGCCACCCAGAATAGCAGGTTTACCATCTTGAAGACCGGCAAATGACCATTGAGGAAGGCCTCCAAACGCTGCACCTGCTCCAGCCATGGCGGCAATCCCAATGAAGCCCCGGCGATTGAACTTGTTCTTCATAACATTTATTATTTACTTAAATGGGTGTATTACTTACAGGGTATTTGGATGCGCGAATTATGCATGATTTTAAACAACATAAACGCATAATTCATGCAAATATAAATTTAAACACAACTTATCCAAACAAAAATGCGCTTTTAAAAAGCAGCGGATAACTTTTGCGCAAAAAACAAGCAAACAATAGCACGCCATTTGCATCGACGGATCGTATGCATTATGTTTGCCCGTAAGTTGCGTATTAAAGCAAGGGTCATCTTACATGAGAAAAGACAAACGTCAGGCTTTTATTTTACGGGAAGTAAATCTACACAATAAAGTTCTTGCGGTGGATCTAAGTGAGCAGCTCAACGTTTCGGATGACACCATTCGCCGCGACATTAAAGAAATGGCTACGGAAGGTAAAATCATCCGGATACATGGGGGCGCTGTCAGTAAATCCTTTGTTACGCCTTTCAATGCAGACCATATTGTATACGCAGTAGCTGCCAAAGCGCATATTGCGCGAAAAACCTTATCGTTGATCAAAAACAGCATGGTTATCCTTACAGAAGGGGGCACTACCATGCTTGAGCTCGCGAAGGCTATTCCCACCACACTGAAAGCTACTTTCATTACCATTAGTCCGCAAGTCGCGATCACACTTGCCCAGCACGAAAGCCTTGACGTGATCGGCATCGGAGGGAAACTGACAAAAAACGCGAACCTCCACATCGGTGCGAGCGTTGTCAATCAACTTGCAGGTTTAAAAGCAGATCTGTGCATCTTGGGGGCCAATGCATTTTCATCCGAAGAAGGGCTGACAGATCTGGATTGGGAAGTGGTACAGGTAAAGAAAGCACTCATCCGATCGGCAAAGAAAGTAGCGGTCATCAGCATTTCCGAGAAGCTGAATACGGTTAAATGGCTGAATATCTGCCCAGCTAATCAGGTGGATTACCTGATCACGGAGCTGGACCCGACAGATCAACTCCTGAGTCCCTTTACACAGAAAAACATTAAAATTCTTTAACAATGCCCTCAGCGAGCGGTTGTGGGACCTAGTACGGTCAACTTCCCACGTTCGTCAATTCGCATTTCGTCGATGAACACCAGCCGTTCATCGCCGGTCTTCTGCGTACGCCCGTGATATACACACAACATCCGGCCATCCGGCAGGAAAACCACACTGTTATGGCCGGTTCCGGTCACGTCACCCTCTTTTGCCGTATTTTTTTCCAATACTGGGTTAGTTGAAGACTTGGTATATGGACCCAACGGATTTTTTGCCGTAGCATACCCCACGGCATAATTCTCTCCTGCAAAGTGATTGGCCGAATACATCATGTAATAAGTATCGTCATGCTTGAACGTAAACGAACCCTCCGTCCACCGACGGTTCACCTCGCGACTGGTCACCGAGCGGCTTTCCCATTCGGCTTGCGCATCAGCTAACTTGACCGGTGGCCGCAGCAATAGCACCGGCTCACCGATTGTGCCCGAAAAATCCGGTTTCAATTCTATCCCGTATACCCAGCTTTCCTCGATTTCATCAAACCAACCTTGTTGCTTTGCCCAATCGGCCACCTCGCTCTTTACGGCGTGCTTATAGCAGCAACGGGAATAGTAGAGAAAGATACGACCGTCTTCCGCAAAGTAAACATTCGCATCGATGATCGGGTATCCGGGATCGAAGACCGGACGGCTTTGCAGGTCGATAAATGGACCTGTGGGCTTGTCGGCCACCGCAACGCCAATACGAAAGTTTTCCAGTTCCTTACCGGGATTGTGTTTCCATTGCGCGCTGTAGAATAGATAAAACTTGCCATTATGCGCGTATACTTCCGGCGCCCAGTATGCTCCGCCCCACGCTGCAGTAGAATCACTCCAGCCATTTTGATTACTGGCATGATAAACCTGGCCTTCGTTCTTCCAGTTAGCCAGATCGGTAGAGGAATAGGCCGCAAAACCGTTCTTGGCGCCTCCCCCCGTGCCATATAGATAATAGCGTTCCGTTGCATCGTCATAGATGACATACGGATCGCCGAAGGCGATATTCAGTGGATTGTTGAACGATTTGGCTATTTCTTGTGCGCCGGTTACAACCGGTAAAATAAAGGTAAAAAGAACAACTATCGCAGTAGGCAAGTTCATGGTTTTATTTCGTTGTCGTTGTCAATTCGTTAACGTAATGGAGGAGGATGTGGAAAGCCGGCGCCGCCATGGCTCCATGGTCAAAACCATCCAATTCGTATAAATGGACATTTTGGTGTCCTACCACCTTCATCATCCGGTAAAAGTAGGCGTTTTCCTCGTATCTACCGAGCATTTCCATTTCGCGATCGCCCGTGATCAGTACCAGCGGGGGAGCATCGTTACGCACATGGTACAGCGGAGCCAATTCATCCACAATGGGCTGCGTATCTTTTATCCCACGTTCTGCCCGTACTGTCATGTGCGTGATGGCATGGCCACTGAAATCGATAACTCCTGCCAATTTATCTGCATCCTCGCCATACTGCTGTAGCCAGGACGTATCAAGTCCGACCATTGCGACCAGATACCCGCCAGCCGAATGGCCGGAAATGAAAATTTTACTTGGATCGCCACCATATTCTCCGATATGCTTGAACGTCCACGCAATGGCTGCGGCAGCGTCATCAATATACGCCGGTGCCTTTACTTTCGGGCTTAGCCGGTAATTGACCGCCACCACTGCAATTCCTTTTTCCTTCAATTCCTGCGGGATAAACTTTTCCCCGCCAGTGATCCCTCCGCCATGGAACCAAACCACCGTAGGGTAGTCTTTCTTATTTTCGGGATAATAGACATCCAATACACAACGTTCAACTGCATAGGCGTCGTCGCTATTTTCCGATCTATACCTCATGTTCTCAATGAGTTGATAGGTTAGGGAATTGGCAGTTTGCTGTGCATGTGCAGCAGACATGAATGCGATTAGGCACAAGCCTACCACCAAGCGGTAACGTATTTTTTTCTTTTTGACCATATCAATCTTCTTCGCCCTATTAATGCTGGAGTTGCTAAAGTACACAATGCCGATGAAACCCGGAAACGCGTTGGGTGCATCCACAAAAGCAACCTAGTGACGCGGACTCTGCGGACGCGCAGGCATCGGTACGGGATGCCGTGCCAGAATGACTTGAAGCGTCTTCCGTACTTCCGGTCGTTCGTTAGCGATATTTCTCACCTCCATCGGCCCATCTTGATAATCGTACAGCTCGTATTGCGGGGTCTCTGTGGCATTACCGATTTTCTGCCATTCCACCAGCCGGTAGCGATCGGTTCGGATCGCCCTTCCCAAACGACCTCCCCGCGGGAAGCAATGGTAAGCATGATCCCGGATCCTGGCTTCCGGATCCTTGAGTACAGGCGCCATGCTCAGGCCATCAAACGGCTGCGGCACCTGCGGAACAGGCAAACCGGCGAGTTCAACCAACGTAGGGTAGATATCCACCGTTTCAGTAAGCTGCGCCGTATGGGTACCTGGCTGTCCGACGCCGGGTGCGGAGATGATCAACGGTATATGATTCGCCAGCTCATAATTGACGTGCTTGGTCCACATGCCCATCTCACCGAGCAGGTAACCGTGGTCGCCCCAAAGCACCACAATGGTGTTGTCATCGAGCCCCAAAGCTGCCAATTCATCCAGCACCTTGCCAATTTGGGCGTCCACATAGCTTACGCCCGCATAATAGCCATGTATTAATTTACGAGTGAGGCTGTCTGTAAAAGGTTCCTCCGTGACCTTTTCCGGAATTGGAGCATACTGGTCAATCTCCGTACCGTATTTCACTGCATAGGGAGGTGCTCCCTCCGGCCGCACCGTGCGACCCGGTAGAGGTAACCGATCTTCGTCATACAGATCCCAGTACTTTTGAGGCACTGAGAACGGAAGATGTGGCCTGGCAAACCCGACAGCAAGGAAAAAGGGCTGATCAGGCTGCGATTTCAAGTCCCGTAGCCGCTCAACCGCCCGCTGCGCGACACGGCCATCGGCATACGCATCGTCGGCAACATCAGGCGATTCCCAAGCAAGACCACGAGGTAATCCCTGGGCAAGCTGGTTCGAAAATAATGCTTCCTCACGTGTGAATCCCTCCTTCTTGCTTTCGGGGTCTACATACTCAATCACCAGTTCCTTATGATGTGGTACGCTCCAAGAGTCTTGATCGGCATAGGTGTTGTGACCAATATGGAACACTTTGCCCATGGATTCGGTACGATAACCATGTTGCTTAAAATACTGAGGCAAAGTTACTGCATCGGGATAATAGTCGCGGAAATTTTGTCCAAACCCATAAATTCCGGATGAAGAAGACCGACTACCCAACAGCAGATTGAACCGCGATGGTGCACATACCGCCTGGTTGGCATAAGCCCTATCAAAACGCATCCCCTTGGAAGCAAACCGGTCGATATGCGGCGTCAGCGCAGTCGCGTCTCCGTAAGTGCCTAATGCGGGCCGCAAGTCATCCACCAAGATCAGCAATACGTTCGGTTTATCAGGCTTGCTTGCCATGGCACAGGAAATACCCGCCAATAGCGCAAAACCAACCGCACCTAGTGCGGTTAGCTTCTTAAATCCTGCATTCCTTCTTTTCATATTTGCTATATTCATGTTTATTGCCGCGGCTAACTTACCAAACACGTTCATCGCCATCATTTTTAGAACACATACGGAGCCACAGGTCCTTTTGCTTTACCACGATTTTTATTCGGAGCGTTTAAATCCTCTGGCCCGGTTTCATAATCTCCCTGTACCTCCCGCGTTGTTTTCATTTGTGCCCGGAAACGCTCCAGGATATCACTATACTTAGGATCAGCTGCGAGATTCACCTGCTCCCAAGGGTCAGCACCGATGTCGTAAAGTTCTTCTTCCGGACGATGATGGTATCGCCACAGCACAGCGGCAGCATGCGGATCACGGAACGACTCAATGCGCCAGGATGGCCAGTATTCCCGCCCGCCATCGTGATCTGTCGCCCTATCCATGTGGGTTGTATAGCGTATTTCCGGTGCAAGATTTAAAATGTATTTATACCGGTCAGTGCGTAACATGCGCATGGGTGCACGGTTCATCAAGCGATCTCCCGTATGGGAAGCAAAAACTGTGTCGCGGTGCTTTACCCCTGGGTCTTTCAATACCGGCAGAAAGCTTTTGCCATCAACGTCCTTGGGCGGCATACCATTGGCAATCTCCACCATCGTTGGCAAAATGTCCACTTGAGATACCAGCGCATCCGTCCGGCTCCCTGCTTTGACGTATCCGGGCCACCTTACCATAAAAGGGACTTGGATACCGTAATCGTATAATCCCCATTTTCCGAATGCCCACTGTGGCCCTTGGTCGGCGGTAAACATCAAGATGGAATTAGCTGTCATTCCATGCTTATCCAACAGGTTCATCAACGTACCTAAATTCGTATCCATTTTGGTCACGTCGGTATAGTACCTCGCCCTGGCTTTTCGGGTTTCTTCGGTATCAATGTGAATCGGTGGAATATCTACCTCATCGGGCCTATAAATCGGCTTCTCAGGCCAAATCACATGCGGACTGTGGTCTGCCACGATTAATACAAACGGCTTGTCCGGCTTCTGTGTTCCGAGCCACTTGTCCACCGGCGCCAAAATCAAATCGTAATGTAACCCCGGGGTGTTTTCAAAGCCCGGTTCGGGCGCGTTGGTTCCGGCGATGCGCTCAAAAGGAAACACTTCCTGCGGGCCGACATGGAGTTTGCCGGCAATGGCCACGCGATAACCCAACGCTGATAGCCGCTGCACCATGGAAGACATACCTTCCCCGACCCCCGAATGATTGCCGTGTGCACCATGCCTCATCGGATACATGGCAGTAAATAGCGAACTGCGGGAAGGGCCACACGTTGGGGAAGCGGCGAAGGCCTTGTCGAATACCAAGGATTCGCGGCTCAATTTATCCAGGTTGGGTGTGCGGACAACGTGGTTTCCATACGGCCCAATATCCCGGACCGCCAAGTCATCCCCAATGAATATCACCATATTGGGGAGCGAAGCTCTCTCTTGCCCATAAACAACCGACAACCAGCATATAAACCACACAAAAAGAGCCATAGGATTAGGGGATTATGGGAGTTAATATCACATCATCGATCCAGCATTCATCTCCTTCCTTAAGCGCTCCCACTTCAACAGACAATCGATAGAACCCATCCTGTGGAATCGGGTTGCTTTCTTCTGCGTTGGAAGTGGATTCGCCGGTCGCCATCCACCGTTGGTCGAGCAAGCGTGTGCCAAGGTCATTGGCGTTATAAATACAAACCGGAAACGACAGCGAATTATTGGCTTTGCACGTTAGGCCGATCCGAAACCGCTCTCCCTGCTTTGCATAAAAGCGCCAACTTAACACCAAATCTGCGGGGGCCGCACCATCTTCATACAGCTTGATATATGCGGCATTTTTCCCCGTGAGCTGCCCGGTCGTGTCGATGGAAACCATCCCGATTGCCGGGTGAACCCCCTGTATTTTCCACCCACCCAGATTGGCATCGAAGCTGCCATTGATCATACGGGTATAGTCGTGCTGACGCTCTCCATAATCTCGAGTATCCATCGGCAATGCACCGATATCTCGCGCCCAATCCTCCCATGCATCATAGAGAGTATCCAGCAACTTCTGATGATCGGCAGCCACGTTAGTTGCCTCAACCGGATCCCTTTCCATATCGTAAAGCTCCAAGGCATCGCGGCTGAAGGCTTGCCCGATCGGGGTTTTAGCAACCATTTTCCACCTGCCGTCGCGCACCGCGATGTTGGCTTCATGTTCCCAAAAAATCTTTCTTCGGTCGGCACTCGCGCCGCGGAATTGGGGGAGCAGACTGCGGCCCTGCATGGGCAGTATTTCATGACCGTTGTAGGTGTCTGGATAAGTAGCTTCCGCGAGGTCTACACAGGTAGCCATGATATCTATAAGATGTCCATAGTCTCTGGCAAACCCGTTGTGAAGCGTCTTTTCAATCCCTTTGGGCCAATGTGCAATCATGGGTGTGGCAATCCCGCCCTCGTGGGTGTAATGTTTATATTCCCGGAAGGGGGTACTGCTCAAATTTGCCCAATTGATCCGATAGCTCTCAAACGTATTCGCATCGGTACCATTCACGGTCTTGTGTATCCCGCTGCTTATAAATTCAGCGCAGGCACCGTTATCACTTACGAACAAAATAACGGTCTGCTCATACAGCCCCTGTCGCTTCAGCTCATCGACAATCCGCCCGATCCCTTGATCCATGATATCGACCTGTGCAGCGTAGATGGCCATGCGTTCTGCCATTTCGGCTTGCTTTTCTCCACCGAGATGGTCCCATGCGGGGACAGTGGTATCGCGCGGAGACAGCACTGTCTCCGGACCGAATAACCCTATTTTCTGCTGCCGATGGAACCGGGCAACCCGCAGTGCATCCCATCCTTGCCGATAGCGCTGTCGGTATTTTTCGATTTCGTGTTCCAACGCGTGCAGCGGCCAGTGGGGAGCGGTGTAGGCCACATACATAAAAAACGGAGTTTCTGCAGACGTGGTAACATGTTTCCGGATATAGGAAACGCTGGTATCACTGATCGCCTCGGTGAGGTAAAAACCATCGGGTGCGGGATACGGCGTATTACCACTGTAAACTGTGGGTGTGAAATAGTTAGCTCCCCCGGGTATGATACCGAAATATCGGTCAAAGCCACGTTGCAACGGCCAGGTGTCCACGACCTGTCCCTCGATATGCCGCTCATTGGTAAGGTGCCATTTGCCCGTCATGTATGTGCGATAACCGGCCGACCGGAGCACTTCCGCAATCGTAACGCTCTTCGTATTCAGTTCTCCCTGGTATGCAGCGGTACCCATGTCTGCTGCAGCCATCCATCCCATACCCGCTTGGTGAGGGTACAGCCCCGTCATCAAGGCAGCCCGCGAGGGGCAGCAACGGGCGGCACTATAAAACTGCTTGTACCGCAGGCCACCGCTTGCCAGCCCATCCAGCGCAGGCGTCTCGATCTCTCCACCATAGCACCCCAGATCCGAAAATCCCAAGTCGTCTGCCATGATCAATACAATGTTAGGACGATGTTTTGTTTGTGCAAAACCAACGGAAAACATGCCGAAGAATGCAACGATCCATCCAGCCCAAATAATTCGCAATAGCTTTATAATCAACATCAGCGTTTGAGGTTAGTTAACAATTACGCCTACCGCTGCATGAGCGCATCAATCAACCGGTGGATTCGCCCGGCCGGCGGTCAGTTCCGGCAGATACGTCCTCCAAGTAATGAGTTTATTCCGCAGCTCCTTGACGATGTCTGGCTGTGCCTCGGCAAGATCAGTCGTTTCATAGCGATCCTGCTCCATGTCATACAGTTCAGGGTCATTCTTGTGGTAATCGATGAGCAGCTTCCACTTCCCAGATCGGATGGCCAGATTGGGACTCCGGTCTTTCCCCTGCGGATAATTAAAAGCATAATCATTTCTGCCATATTCCCAATACATATCCTTATCCCGCGAAGCGGGTGTACCCAACCATACGGCTGCTCGGTCTTCACCATCGCCTTTGTAATTGGCTGGCAGTTCAGCCGAGGCAATACCAGCCAATGTCGGAAATAAATCGGTTGAATTCAGCACAGAGATACTATCGGTACCACCTGCACGCACCCGGCCGGGCCAACGGACAATAAACGGCATGCGTATTCCACCCTCGTACAGGGAGAGTTTAGTACCCCGCAACCCACCTGCACGGCTACCCCGAAAGCTGGGTAATGGCCCATTATCGCTCGTGAAAATCACAAGGGTATTTTCAGCCACGCCCAGTTCTTCCAGTCCATCAAATAAGCGCCCCAGCTGCCGGTCAAATTCCGCCAAGACAAGCTTGAAAGTAGCTTCTTCCGCAGGGTCCATCGGAAATTCCCCCTGTTGCCGCTGGTTTTCCTCCGGCACCCATGGCGTATGCATATCATCCGGCCACAGGTTCACAAAGCAGGGCGTACCCCGATGACGCCGCAAAAAATCGAGCGTCTTATCCACGAAATAAGCCGTGCGATTCCAACGCTTTACACTGTCTACCTCCGACCAAATCCAATCCGTAGCGGTCAGTGCCGGATCTGGCTCCGGACTTTCGTACGTACTGGCATGCTCGTCAAACCCGTATTTTTTAAATTTCGGGGCATTTTTTATATCCCTTCCGCCTCCCATGTGCCATTTTCCGAAATGCCCCGTTGCATAACCCGCATCTTTCAGCACCCTGGCCAGGGACGGTGCATGTACGTTGAGGTAGTTGGCCTGTTCAGCTAACTCATTGCTCCGCCTGTTGTTGAGGAATGTGGTAAAATTCCATTCCGAAGGAAACATGCCGGTCAGAATACTCGTGCGCGAGGGGCTACAAATCGGCGAAGCGCTGTAGTATTGGGTAAACCGGGTGCCTTCCTGGGCAAAGCGATCCAGCCGTGGTGTGGGCACAAAATTGCCACCGAATGCACCAATATCACTGAAACCCATGTCATCGGTCAAGATGACAATAATGTTGGGTTGCTCCTGAGCCCAAGCCGAACTTCGTATTAGCAACCCAACCAATAAGAGACCGAAACCAATTGCGTTCGTACTTTTCATACCACAAGAAACGTATTTAACCCCAACAGTCAAAATGGGATTAACGCAATTTCACTACCTGCGAATAGATCGCTTGATCTTTGCCAACCGGCCTCACGCCTACCCGCGCAAATAAAGGTGCACCCGCATTGAAATCTCCATTACCCGATAAATCCACCGATTGGGTAATCGTGGTACCCGCTTCAGGATCGCTTAGATCTTCCCGAACGATGTATACCACATCATCTACGAACGCCGTTTTACTTACTAATATCATGGCATAATCAACAGCGCCATCTTCTACCACTTGATCAATCTGGAAAGAAGCGCTCAGCGCATTTCCATTTAACGCTAATGAGACATCAGACAACGTAAAATAAGGCGTGACTTCAATATCCACGTTGGTCGTACCCCGCAGATCAACCACGGTCGTATCCCGGTCGTTTACCCAGGGTCCATTGTTATCCCGGGTCACCAATTTATATTCACCGTCAAATAATGTGGCTTCAAAGGTACCGTCCTGCGCTACGTAAACCGGAATGGGATTCCGTAATTCGTACCCATCCTGATAAAGTTGCAACTGCACGGCTTCTCCGGTCCCCCTTACGCCAAGCGCTTCCCCGTTGTAGGTAACCCGCCCGAAAAGCTTCGACTGGGGTTCATCGTAGTTATCGAATCCGCAACCACCGGCCATCAGTGCCAGTGGCAGCAATACAATCCATATCTTCTTCATAATCATTCGATCGTTAAGTTTTTCTTACTGGAACGGATTTAATACGATCCGCGGATTGGCATTCTGCCAGGCGAGATCGATAAAATTATAATAATTACGCAGCTGGAAAAAACGTGGAAACGGAGAGTTACTGAATGGCCGTCTATCAAACACATATTTTCCATCATTGGGCGTGCCCGGCGCCACGACGAGGTAAGGGAATAAGGCATATTGGGTAGCCGTGGGATTATTTTGTACACCATTCCACACGATATGGGCGCGCCGCCAGCGCTTCAGGTCCCAGTACCGGTGATCCTCAAAGGCAAATTCCACGCGCCGTTCCCGGATAATGTCGTCGAGGGTCATCGATTCCAACGGCTGGATGCCCGCCCGTTCACGGATCTGATTCAGGTAATCCAGCGCGACTGACTGCTGTCCCAGCTCCAATGCGGCTTCGGACGCAATCATCAATGCTTCAGCAAATCGCAATCTTGGGAACCACATTTCACTGTTCCGCCCCCGGGTGGACGCTCCCTGTGCCTCGTCCAAGAATTTTCGGAAGAAGAATCCGGTTTTATTAATAAACTGTTCATTGGAATTATTCGGGCCATTGGTGGATGTGATCAACCGGCCCTCGTCATCCTCGTCTCCCGGCTGGCTTGTCCGGGTTTGCCACGATCCGTTGTTCCAGATTTTCTGGCCTGCCTGGAGGATGACCGGTTCTCCCTTAAAGAGTGCCCCCGGCACAATGACAGAGCCGCCCAAACGCGCATCCTTATTCGCAAATGCGTCTTCAAGGTTATCGTAAAAAATGTAGTCACCATTGACATCCCGGATGTGTATGGTTCCGTCGCGGTCATCGGTATATTCAAAAGCCTCCACCAGGTTCAAAATCGGGCCCGCATACGCCCGGTCAATGTCTTCGGCATGGGAGCCCGGAATATTAACCCTTGTAAATCCGGTCTGTTGCCCGGCTCCTGGATAGATGTGATCCCGTGCCCAGATTACTTCGCTGTTACTCACTTTGACACTGAGGGCCTCATAGAAGTTACGTTCCAGGTTGCCCGGTTGGGTCATGTTCAGCTGATAGGGGCTGTTATTAATGATGTCCTCGGCGGTAGTCAGCGCCGTTTGGTAATATCCTTCCGTCAATTCCGCCGGAATACCAACTTCGCCGCCGGCTGTCCGGATGGGGCTGGGCATTTTGTTATTGTAATTGGCCAACGATCCGGCATAAATGGCAGCACGTGCTTTCAACATCAATGCAGCCCATCGATTTGCACGTGCGGCATTGATGGTCGGCTGATCGGATAAAAACTCCGCAATCGCATCACATTCGGAAATGATGTAATCGTATAAACCCGCTTCGGTAGACCGGGGATATTGCAGGGCAGTCACATCCATTCCCACCTCATAATCAAAAACTTCGTCGCCTACAATGGGCATCCCTCCCATTCCGCGGCACATGTTGAAATAGACCCAGGCACGCAAAAACCGGGCTTCGCCCTCGTAAGCGAGTTTATCTCCTTCTTCGAGGGCGCTGCTAGCACGTAATCCTTCCAAAAATTGGTTAATGTTCCGGATTAATTCATAGTCATAGACCCGCCACAATGTATTGCTATAGTCCTGAATGTTATCCGGTCCGCCGTCGGATTTACCCGCCTCATCCAATATGGTGTATTGATACGAATCATTAATGTGCTGTCCCCACATCACCCGGCCATAAAAATTGGCCAGTACCGATTGGATCAGCGCTGGATCCGCAAACACCTGTTCATCATCAAAAATCCGATCCGGTTCCCGGTCAAGGAAATCGGAACAGCTGTTGAATGCGGTCATCAGACACGCAAGCAACACCGTTTTAACTGTCGTTATGATTGACTTTTTCATCTTATTCTTTCTTTACACCGCTGCCTTATAAGCTTAGGTTAATACCAAAATTATAGATCGTCATCGTGGGATATCCCAGCCCGTTTGTTGCATCACCCTCGGGGTCAACACCTTCAATATTGGCTAGCGTAAACAGATTCTGGCCTGAGAAGTACACCCGTACTCCTGTGATGGACAGCGGTTCGAGGATGCGAGTGGGAAGTGAATAGCCGAATTCGAGGTTCCGGAGTTTCAGGTACCGTACGTTGTGCTTCCAAAAAGTACTGTTCCAGTAATTACTATGCGCGCTGTTACCGATCAATGGCATCGGATATTTGCCAGGAATGAGGTCGCTGTTAGGGTCGAAGATATCTCTTAGTCGCCAGCTATCGTCAAAATAAGATTGCGGATTATTGCCCCCATCGTGGAAAGGATTACGCTGTTCCCACTCCTGGTAAAAGGTAAACATGCCGCCTCCTGTAAAATCAAACGCCAGGTTGAATCCTTTCCATGCAAACGAAAAATTGAGTCCGAAATTCAGAACGGGAGTCTCATTCTGCCGATACCCGATCGGCCGTTCGTCCAATCCATTGATCACTTTGTCGCCATTCTGATCGACATATTTAACATCTCCGGGACGGAGCGTCCGATTGCCTTGCCGATCGTTATCAACCGGCCAATTCTGAATTTCTTCCCAACTCTGGAATTGCCCATCGGCTTCAAGTCCCCAATTCAGGTAGCCGAACCGGCGTACCAATGAATTCCGGTATTCGTCCCACGAGTTGCTGAAACGCGGACGATAACGATCCCAGTCGTAAAACCGAGAGTAGGTGATGTTGCCGCCCACCGAATAGTTCAGTTCGCCCGCTCGGTCGGCCCAACGGACCATACCGTCATAACCTTGATGCATATCCGAATTCAGGTTTTCATTGGGTAAGCCAAAGCCCACTTCGCTTGGAATCAATACATCGTATCGGGCCGCAGGCAATCCGGTACGTTCGCGACGGAAATAGTCCAAGGTCACGGTCAACCGATTATTCAGAAATGCCGCGTCCAAGCCGACATCGAACATCTTTGCACGGATCCAGGATAACGTCCGGACCGGTAGGCCACGTGGTCGTGTACCCAGCACATATTTCCCATCGATCACGGCACCGCCCTGTTTATAATTGTATCCCCCCAAATAGTCAAACGCAGAATAAATAGGTACATCATTGATCGTTCCCAAATCATCATCACCGACCAACCCATACGAGGCGCGGACCTTAAAATCATTTGCGATTGTTCCCAGCTTTCCATCTTTCCAGAAATTCTCTTCGGATATACGCCAGCCGATCGACCCACCGGGGAAGAAGCCCCACCGGTCGCCCGGAGGAAATTTCCACGACCCATCGTATCTACCCATAAATTCCAGCAGGTATTTATTGGCGAAGTCGTAATTTGCCTTAAAAATATAACCCAACCGGGCTTCCGGCCGATCCCCCAGATCGTCATACGTATCCATCGACTCGAAATCAATCAACGGCAGATTGTTCGAGACGGGGATGGAATGCACCCATGTGGTCGGTTCATTGATCAGCATCGTTTCCATACCACCGATGACCGCTACGTTGTGGTTTCCGAACACCTTGCTGTAATTGAGCTGCACGTTGGAGTTCATGCGCTCTTCGTGCCCCATCCGCCGCTCACGCCAGGGATTGTTGTTCTGAAAAATAACCGGATAGGTATCCGTGGCTTCGTCATAGCCGTACAATTGATACGTGTATTCGTGATTGTCCAGACGCTGACCGGCGTAGTAATACCCCACCAATGCCTTCGCCTTCAGCCCGTCGATAATAGTATATTCCGCATCGAAGTTAAGTTGCCCCACACGCCAGGTTTCTTGAAATTTTCCGGAGAGGTCGTAATTCAGCCAGGCGAAATTTGTACCCGGGTCATTAGATGTCAACGTCGGATAGGCGGGGTTGTCGTTGGCAAATGGCCGCACGGTAGGCAGGTTACGAAACGTTGCAAAACGGGGCAGCCACAAATCGTCTCCTCCCGGAACACCGGGATTCTGTGTCTTCTCGTAGCGTGCATTAAAACTCCCGCCGACCTTGAACCGTTCGGAAATCTGGGAAGTGATGTTCATCTGTACGTTTGTTCGTTGGAACCCGCCGTAATTTACGATTACGTCATTTTGATTCAGGTGACCTACGCTGAAATAGTAATTGATGTTTTCAGAGCCTCCGGATACGTTGGCATTCAGATAGGTCTGCGGAGAAGTCTCCCAGATGTATTCATACCAGTCGAAAGGCACATAACCCTTTTCGGTGCCCTGCCGCCATTTGTCTAAATCTTCGGCTGAAAACCGATAACTGTCTACGCCCTGAACGGTCTCTGCCTGGATGTATTTCTCGACGTAGGTAACGGCATTCGCTGGTTTCGGGAAAGTGGACAAATCCTGAAAGCCATAATTGGCCGTCACGTTGATGGTATTTTTAGTGTTCCGTTGTCCCCGCTTGGTGTTCACCACCACAACCCCATTTGCTGCGCGCACCCCGTAGATGGATGCCGACGCGTCTTTCAGTACCGAAATAGACTCAATGTCATTAAAATCTAAGTTGTTAAATTGCCCGGCATCCATCTGGACACCGTCCACTACATACAGCGGCGTGCCCATGTTACGGATCTTGAGTGCAGTCTCAGCACCCGGCCTACCGTCTGTTTGCCGTGAGTTCAATCCGGCTACCTTACCGACCAATGCTCCGGACGCGGTTGAGGAAACCGACCGGCTGATATCTTCCGAACTGATCGAAGAGATCGCACTGGTTAATGATTCTTTTTTCTGCTGTAATCCGAAACCGGTCACCACGACTTCCTGCAAGGATTCGGAGCTGACTGTCAGGTCTACGGATACCGTGCTGGCGTTCGCTTCTATATGGACCACGGCTTGGTCATAACCGATAAAAGAGACCAACAGCGAGTCATTTCCTGACGCCACTTCAATGGAAAATGTACCATCTTGCGCACTTGAAGTGGTACGCTGTGTACCAAACGCCTTGATGGTAGCGCCGTCGATAGGAGTCTTCCCTACCGCATCCCGCACCACCCCATTAACGGAGCGAGTTTGGGCCATTGCTATGGATAGTCCCACACACCATAGCAACGTCATTAGTAACGCTTTGTTCATATTTGTTTTGTTTTAATTGTGTACAACCGCTTTTTGACGCCGGTAATTACGTCAGCAATGTTAACCCGAAGCCTGGAGCATTCGGTGGAATCAGCCTGCCCTCCTTAATTTGGTATCCGCTAAGATCTACGTCGTCGCTGGTACTGGTAACCCCCTCGATCGTGACCGTATTTCCAAGCCCTCCTGCTAGATGCGCGGTATAAAATGACTTAAGGAGCGAACCCCAGGCATGGGGCGATGCCTGCACGCCGTACCGGATCAACGAAGGCATGAGTTTGCGCCAATTGGTAAATCCCAATCCCTCGATATCCGTAATATGCACATCCATCAGCTTCTGCTGCATAAGTGTGTCAAGCAATGCCGGATCCGGATCGGCTTCACCCTCCGCGAGCAGGCTGCTCACATTGGCTGCACGCATCCAATCCCGAAGTTTACGATAGTCTGCTACGGTCTCATGGAAAGGCTCTTCGATCCAAAACAGCGGGGTATCGCCGATTCCCTTGAGGTAGGCGATAAATTCATCCACCGTAAAACCGTTGTTTCCATCCACGAGGATCTCGCAATCGGGAAATGCCTTCGCTACGGCTTTTGTTACCTCAATATCCCGGGCCAAGCCTTCTTTTTGCGACATCCACCGGTTACCCCGGCCAATTTTCAACTTAAACTGCCTGTACCCGTACTCGTAGTCGTAGCGGCATTCGTTAAGCACTTTGTCGATGCCGCCCGGCGCATGTGCCGGCTCCAGGTCATCGAAATAAATCATGCCGCTGTAATACTTGGTAGTATAGGGTGTATCCCTACCCAGCAGTGCATATACGGGCTTATTGAGTACCACCCCGGCGAGGTCGTGCAGTGCCATATCGAAAGGCAAATACCGGTCGTCCGAAATGCCGACCGCCAGGTTGAATACATCGGATAATTTCTTTCCCACCAGCTCGGGAACGAGGCGCTGTGCGTCGTTGCGGCCACCACGTAGCGATGCCCACCCGGCGGCTCCTTTATCTGTGGTTAGGACACAGGCATCCAAACGCGGCCCGAAACCATGCACATCCAGTCTCGCATTCTTTCCTACGAAACGAGGATACTGCATCCGTATCGCCCGAAAGCTGATGGACTGGATGGTATGATAAGCAAGTTCATCCTGCATACGGACGTGCGTCTCCGGCTGCAACCACGCAGCAAGGGACGGCTTAGATACCAGACCGAGTGCCAAGCCTGCATGTAGCGCACGGATAAATTCTCGTCGTTTAATCATTTGGTTTGTTTTAATTAGTTTGTTTAATTGGTTTGTGTACTTACTAGATCTGCCTCATCCAGAAAGGGGCGCTGCCCGCCCGCAAAACGTTTTCTTCAAAAATTCAAAGCCTTCACCAGCCAGTTCGTCGGCGCTGGCCGCCAGAGGTCTCCAGATACTGGCTGCCCGAGCCAATTCTTTGGATGGGGCGCCGAATGTTTCAATCACCAGACTTCCCTGATAGCCGATCGTCTGTAAGGCATCTCGGATTCCCAGCCAATCGAGGTGGCCGGTGCCGGGTGTGCCCCGATCATTTTCGTTGGCCTGGATATGCACCAGCCGGTCGCCCAGTTTGAGAATGCTCGCTGGAATATCTTTCTCTTCGATATTGCTGTGAAACGTATCCAACAGAATCTTCAACCGGTCATTCTTAACCTCATCGACCAAAGCAATCGCCTGGTCGATCGTATTGATCATGTCAGTTTCAAAACGATTTAGCGGTTCCAACGCCAAAGTGACCCCCAACACTTCCGCACGCCGCACCGCCAGGTGAAGATTTTCCAGACACCATTCCCGCTCTTGGCGTTTCTGCGCTTCGGAAACCAGCCGGGTCTTGCCCACCGCAGCGTACAGCGGCCCACCGAAAACCGGACTTTCCAGTTCATTCGCTATTTCAAGGCAATCGATGATATAGGAAAGCCCATTCGCCCGGATTTCAGGCCGTTCGCTGGAAATATCCCGGTCCATCCCGAATGCACCGCTCACGGTTACTTTCAGGCCCAGGTTGCGGCAGGTCTTCAGCAAAGCCTCCCAGTCGATCAATTCCCGGTCTTCCACGGCAATCTCAATAACATCGTAGCCAATGTCTTTGGCTTTTTGCAGGATATCAAAAGATGCCGAGGAAAACGGCGAAACCCAAACAAACGTGCTTATTCCTATATCCATTGTTGTTCGTTCACTTACTTATTCAAAACTTGGAATTTCAATCCGGATGCCGCCGTTCATGGCCGACTCATGTGCACAAATACCCGCGCAGGTGTAATTAGCCGCGAGCGCCGCGTCCACGGCTGAATCCCTTCCTTCCACGATGGCCGCCACAAATTCCTGCACCAGGTGTGGGTGCGAGCCACCATGCCCTGCCCCTTGCAGGAAAGACACGTGATTCGGATCGTCTATTTTCTCACGCTTTGTAAAGTCGGCGATTTCCGGTATCAACAGCTCATCGGTATCCGGTACATCCATCCGTTGTGCATTTTCACCACCGTCAAAGATGACATGTTCTTCATCCTGCAGTTGCTCCCACTCAAAAGACATCTTGGTGCCGTATACATCATAACTTTCACGGTACTGGCGCACCACATCAAACAGCGAACGGGTTGCCTCGGCTACCACATCCGAATCCTTCAATTTGAATGTTGCGGTCTCTACCGCATAGGGTGCATTGTAACGGCTGGCCAAATCGTCCGACAGCCTGCCGGAACCATGGCAAACAACCGACTCAGCAATCGTATTATTAATGCGCAGCAACGGCGATATCGCATGGGTACCGTTCAGCATTGGCGGGTATCCTTTCCAATACTCGGCCCACCCTTCCATGCTCATATCCTGAATATGTGAGCCGCGCACGAACTGGATTTTTCCCAGCTGCCCACTTTCCGCCAGCTTCAGCCCGTAGAGGAACTCCCGGGTATACAGCGCCGTCTCCATCATCATGTACACCTTGCCGGCCCGGCGCTTGGCTTCCACAATTGCCTGGCAGTCTTCCACCGTCATGGCCATGGGGATGGTACAAGCCGTGTGTTTATTCGCATTTAGCGAGGCCAGGGTCATCCGGGCATGTTCCGGTACAGGTGTGACGATATGGATGGCATCCACATCGTCCCGTTTTACCACTTCTTCAAAGTCCGTAAAAACAAGATCCTCATCCAGATTGAATTTATCCTTCAATTCATTGAGCGTGTTTTCGTTGCGTGTACAAATGCCGACAGCTTTGATGTTCGGGTGCTTCTGATAGATGGGAATGAATTCTTTCCCGAATCCCATACCGACGATGACGACTGTAATTTTTGACATGTTCTGATTCTTATTTAGCTAATTATAGTTCCCAGTTAGTTCGAAATCCAGTTAATCGCGTTGATTAACAATTTTTTATATGCCTCGTGGTGATGGCTTCGCTCATCATGACCTGTAGTAATCCCGGCAATTTTTGCCTTCCGGTGCTTCACGGTAAATACTCCGGGATAAACGGCGTCGGTTTCTTTGGATTGACCGATGACCAATACCTCAATTCCTTTCGCAGCGGGGTCGGGCACGAACCGATACAGCTCATCGACAAACTCAAATTTGTCGGAAACCCCTTGCGTGATTGGATGTCCGGAATTAACCACAAAGTTTTTTATTTCCTGAAGCTTTTCGTGGCTCTTGCTGCCACCTCCCACATAATTTAGGTTGTAAGCCGGCCAATCTTCCCAATTATACCATACGGCGGCATGCAACAGCAGCAGTCCCTGTCCTTTCTCGATAAATTTGGTAATCGCTGCTTGCCCCTCGGCATTGATCGGTTGATTGTTGGTTAGAATCAAAAGATCCGTTTGTTTTAGATAGACCGGTATGGAATCGGTCTGCTCCGTATACGTCACACTGTATGCACCGGTTGATTCAATCGTTTTTTTATCTTCTTGTCCGTACCAACGGGCAAAATCATGGGATCCGCCACCGCCCACCATCAGGATACGAAGGGGCTTGGTCTGGGCCAAGGCAATTCCGGTGGTCATCAACATCAGGGCAATCCCTGTTAATAGCTTCATCGTGTTATTCATCATCATATAGTTAGTTCATTGTTTTCATTTTACCACTCGCATAATACCATTCATCCCCCGCCAGTGTCCCGGGAACGTGCATAGGTAAGGATAATCGCCGGGCTGGGTCGGTGCCGTAAATTCCAGTGTAAAGCTCTCTCCCGGATTCACCAGTGGCGTATGGTGCAATACTTCGGGAATCGATGGGATGTATTGCTTTTCATAGGCCTCCGACGACCGGAGCATATCATCTGCTGCCTTGCCTACGATTTCCAGCGTTCCCGGCTGTGCAATCAGCAGATTATGCTGCATGCCGTCCGGGTTTTCAAATACCAGCGTGATTCGTTTGCCTGCCGGCACGGTGACCAACTTTTTATCGTATTGCATGATGTCTTTTACCGCTTTCAGCTCAATGCGCGCCGACGGCGTACTGCTTGCAGAATCATCGGCTCCCGTCTGCATGTGACTGGCATGCGACGGCAAACGGTTTGCCTTGCTCAGTCTTACGGTGATATTATCGAAGCCACCGGTAAATCTCGACGGTCCGCCATAATCTGTAAATGCAGATTCATCGTCGAAATCTTCACTTGATCGGAGATGCAACGTCAGGGGTTCAGCGAAGAGATGCATGATCTTCGCTTTGCCCTGGCTGGCCCCATTTATCGATAATTCGATTGCCGCATCGGCCGTCACCTTTGCATCAACCACGAAACTGTTGGGTGCATTTCCCCGCGAGGCAACCGTCGAAGTCTGGCCGTGCTGGTACACTTCAAAAAAAAGCCGGTTATTTTTCATGAACAGTGCATAACCCGCGTCTTTATCGCCCTGGCCTACGATCAAACCGTTATATGGCTCATTGTCTCGCCTCCTCACCTCGGTTTGGATATGGATTTCTTTATTCGATACGTCGGGCGAAAACTGGAAGCGGCTTCGGCGACCGAGTACATACTGTTCGTCGGCTAGCGATTCGAGGATACGCTTGGCAAAATTGCCTGCGGACTGTGCCCCTGTCACATTGAAGAATTCATCTTCATGGCGCGTGATGGCCCCAAACAACGCTTGCGACAACCATGGGTCCTGTTCGTTGACCGAGTCGTCGGTCGCCTTCAGCAAGGCTTCAGCAATTTCCGTCGACACCGGATATTCGGCTAGCTTCACGAACGCTGCCAACCGCGCGTTCAGGCCGGTATCTGCCAGGATACCGCTGCCTAATATTGCGTCTCGGGCTTGATTAGTTACCGGCAATACCTGCACCGCTGCCTTACGTACACCGGCGGTGGGATGATGCAACGATTTTACCACAGCGTCAAATGCCTTTTGGTTTGATCCAATGACATTGAGTCCCTGCAATGTCCAAAGGGCATGGATAGCGGGGGCATTCAGTCCGATCTTATCCTTTTTCTGGTCGAGTGCGATATCGATCAGATCCGCTACCACATCCTCCTGCTGCCGCTCTACCAAGAGGCGTTGGGCATGCATCCGCCAAAATTTATTATTGCTCTTCAGCGCCTTCAGGAGGCCGTTCGCATCATCCTTCGACAGCTTGTGGGGTGTTTTGTGTTTCGCATCTTTATAGATCAATCGATACACCCGTCCGTGTTTCTTGTCACGCAGGTCGCTATCAAAAGCATTGCCGGGGCCGTGCGGTTGCTCAATGAAGGGCAACACCTTATCAGACGGAGCCTGCGCCGGCACGAACACATTGTGCTGGATAATGAAGTTATACCAGTCGAGTACCCAAACGGCGCCATCGGGACCGACTTCCGCATGGATGGGTCCGTACCATTCATCCGAACTGGCCACCAAGTTCCACCCATCGCGCTCCTTGAAGCCCGCGCCATCGGGTTCGATGATCGCCTTGTGTACCAAGCGTACGGTGGGTTCGGTGACAAAGGCTACCTTGTTCCAATATTCTTGCGGATACTCCCTTGCCGTGTACAATTGGTGGCCCGCAGCAGCCGTAAATCCACCAACGACATCCACCTGCCGGAGATTGGGTTGCATGGCATGAACATCGTAGTGCCCGTCTATTTTCTGGATAGCGCTGAGCTGCGATTGACGTTCACGCTCGATTAGCTTACGGGCAAACAACTGTTCTGGCATCGAATAATACCCACTGTGCGTATTGTTTGCTGTAGAGATAAAGACATTGTTATCTTCACTCATGCCAAGCCCCCACGTGTTATTGCTGGTTGTCGCCAGGAATTCAAAATCCGTTCCGTCAGGCTTAAAATGATATACACCTTGGCCGAAAGCCATCCGTTGACCCTCAATGCGACCATTGAAACCCGAATATCCCACAACTCCCCAAATTTTATTATCAAACCCGTATTGCAGGTTCGACGGACCGGAATGTGTATCGCCCTTGCCCCATCCGGTTATCAACGTATCCCACTGATCGGCAACATCGTCACCATCGGTATCTTTCAGGAAAAGAAAATTGGGTGCCATGGCTACAATGATGCCGTCGTTGGCAAACGTAAGGCTCGTGGCGATGTTCAAACTATCTGCAAATACCGTAAACTTATCCGCTACGCCGTCACCATCTGTATCTTCACAGATTTTGATCCGGTCATTTGCCGCACCTTCGATCTCCACAAAATTATTTGGATAATCAATCGTTTCGATTACCCAAAGTCGTCCTTTTTCATCCCAATTCATGGCAATGGGATTAACGATATCAGGCTCCGATGCAAACAGCTTCAATTCGAAACCGATGGGAACCTGCATGAGTTTCATCGATTCTTCAGGAGATAGCGGATCCTGCATCTTGGGCACGAAATGACGTGCCGTGAAGTCAGCGATGGTATCTTCGTAGATACTGACGTTCGGGATGTCCAGTTGTGCCACTAGTCCCATCACTTTATCGCCGATCGCCCATTGCACGCCTTCGCTGACTAGCCTCAGAAAATCCAGACGCTTCCACGTCGACTCATCACTGCCATACGTGGCATGGAAAATGCGGCCACTCCCTTTCACTACTCGCAGTGCCGAGTCTGCTGTTTCGACCCCCGATACGCCATTGGCCGTTGGCGGTTCATTGATGGCTTCTACATACCATGCTGGGGCATTTGCTGCATCCGCTCCAAGAACAATCAATCCGTTTCCGTCATCTACAAAATTCTCCACGGCGTCCGCTTGATCGGTAGAAAGTGAATCTAACCTGGAAAACAGGATAACGCCGTCGTATTGTGCCAGGTCATCTTCGTTTAAATCGTCCCGATCAGACGTATACGTAAGGTTAATCCCGTTTTTAAAGAGTTCAATAGCCAACCATGATGCGTATTTTGCCGATTCAGCCGATGCATCGGTATTTCCCCAAAAAAGAACTTCCGCCCTTCTGGGAAAGTCGCTTGCACAACGGACAAGCGACAGGCAACAGATGCTAATGATGACGCAGGATAATCGGCTCATAATATAGAATTTTACAATTGTTCATTACAAAGGTAGGTTGGAAAGTGTTCGAAAAACCGTGCTATATTATCACTTTATAGTCAAATTATATCATTATATATTACATTTGCAATCATATAAAGATAAATTATGAAGAAAGGCCATGTAATACCCAAAGCGCTCATCCCTGAAAACCGTTCTTTTGTCATACGGAAACAAATTGAGCCCTACTTCGATCCGACCTTCCATTTGCATCCCGAATTCCAGATTTCCTATGTCATGGAAGGCGAAGGAAACCGTTTCGTGGGCGACAGCATAAAACCCTTCAAGGCAAACGACTTAGTCCTGATCGGTCCGAACCTTCCTCATGTTTGGCGCAGCCACAACGCTTATTTTGAAAAAGACAGCCAGCTAAGCACAACAGTAGTAGTCATTTATTTCCATGACTACTTCTTGGGTGAAACTGTCCATGAGCGAGAAGAACTTGAAAGCATCCGGCACTTGTTTCAACGTTCGCAGTGCGGTATCGAGATTACCGGTAATACGCAGAAACAGGTAGGCGAACTGATGGTGGAATTACTGGAACTGAACGGCATCGACAGCATCATCCAGCTATTGAAAATACTGAATACCATCGCGCTTTCAAACGAATGCCACCTGATTACGGATACGCATTCCAAATCCTATAATACGGAAGCCGAAACTGACCGCATGAATAAGGTATACGAGTTTATCATGAACAACTTTCACCGCAAAATCCAATTGGAAGAAGTAGCCTCCATCGCCAGCATGACCTGTACGTCTTTCAGCAGGTACTTCAAATCACGTGTCAACCAATCGTTTTCAGATTTCCTGAAAGAAATACGCATTGAATATGCCTGTAAACTCCTGAAAGAAGATAAAATGAACATCAATCGCATTGGTTACGAATGTGGCTTCCAATCACTGACCAATTTCAATAAACAGTTTAAGATGGTTATCGGAAAACAACCGCACCAATATCGCAACGAATACCAGAAAATGGCGGTGGAATCTTATCACCACTATTCTTGAAACACCGGCGCACCCTGCACCTTTGTACTTGGCGTACCCCCCGAAATCGCCGGCCAGCCGTCCTGCCACGTAATCCTGTCAAGCATCAACATTCGCCGGCTGGCGCCGCTCGGGGCCTTACCACGCATTTTGTCTATGCCGTGATAGATGAACCAGTCCGTTCCCTCGTCGTCGGCAATCAGTCGCGCATTGTGTCCGGGCCCTACGAACTTATCGTTGCCTTTGAGTAACAGCGTTCCCTTACCCCGTTCCGAAATATCGTCGCCATTTTGGTCCAAGTAAGGTCCTTTCAAGTTTTCAGCCCGCGCCACCAGCACGTGGTATCGGCTGTTAGCACCCTCACAGCAGCTCCCCTTCGAGCCAAAGAAATAATAATATTCATCTCGTCTATGGATCATTACAGCCTCAAAATCGCCAGCCGCGATTTTGAATTTCCGGCTCAAATCCGGTACAGACAGGCCGTCATCTGACAGGGGTACACCATAGGTGCCTTGCGTGGGAGCATTACTGAAACTACCCCAAAAGATGTATTTTTCACCTGCTTCTTCAAAATAAAACGGATCGATCGAATTGGGAACATCCACTTCTTCGCTCGTAAACAGTTTACCGTGATCAATAAATGGCCCTGTAGGTTTCTCCGCCACCGCCACGCCGATACCCGGATTGGGATCGCCCCAAGTGGAGTACGCATAATAGAGGTAATACCTTCCATTTATCACGTTCACATCAGGTGCCCAAAGCCCCCCATTATCCTTCCACGTGGGCTTGCTGGAAAACGCTTGTCCTACCACCTTCCAATCTACCAGATTGGTTGACTGCAAAATCGGCATCAGTCGGCTACCCTGTCCGTCACCCCAGTTGTCCTGTGTGCCGTATGCATAAAAATAGCCCGATTGTGGATCGCGGATGACTGTCGGATCGGCAAGGATCGGCTCGAAAACAGGATTCACATAGGTGCTTTGCGCATCGGCTGGCGGTTGCTGCTCATCTGGATGTGGGTTGTCCGGCGATTTAACACAGCCTATCAATGCGAAAAAAACTGCGAAAATTGGATTTCCGATTATAGTTAGTATCATCCTCAACGATTTTAAATTCTACTGTCAATCTGCAACTAGTTGCCTTACAGGTTTAATGACCTCGTTGCCTTTCACTCGAAATTTGTAAAGGCCTGCTTCCGCATCCCACTGCTTAGTTATGGGAACGATCCGTGTCCTCCGTGGACCTACTTGCTGCTGATCAAAGTGAACGTGGTATACATAATACAAGTGACCGTCTAACCCTTCAAACAAATCTCCATGCCCAGAACCGTTTTCACCCACAATAGAACGATGAAGGATCGGGCTGTCTTTTTGCTTGACCCAAGGCCCGTATGGAGAATCGGCTACTGCGTAGCCAACCGCGTAATCGATATTGCGAAAGTGGTTGGCCGAATAAAACAGGTAATATTTATTGGCTAATTTGATAACAGTGGGGCCTTCCATGATCGGTGCCGACTCATAAGCAGGCGTGGCTTCCCAAGGTTCCGTTTGGTCAAAGCATTTGCGTAATGTTTCGGGCTTGATCTTGCCTTTTTCCAAATCAAATTCAGCCACCCATAGGTAATTACCTCCACCGAATCGAACGTGATATAGATAATAGGTACCATCATCATCTTTGAAAATGTAGGAGTCAATGTTTTTCTCAGTGCCGTCAATCGGTGCGATTTCCTTTTGAGTATAGGGCCCCAATATAGCTGTTGATTGCGCCAATACCGTTTGCTCATCGGCCGTATATGTCAAATAATAGGTGCTCTCTGCCTTGAACAGTTGCGGTGCCCAGAAGCCCCGGGTACCGAAGGCGCGATCGCCTTCGGTGAGGATCTTATATACCGGATCTTCTGCTCCCGCGGGCGGAGTCCAGGTTTTCAGATCGCTCGATACCAAAATCGAAAAACCGGACGCCTCTTTTCCAGTTCCTCCTGTTCCGGTCAGGTAATATTGACCGTTTTCGATATAGATCGTCGGATCTGCAAAAAACAGCTCCTGCTTTTCCTGCGCGGCTAATTGCACGGACGAGATTAACAGTATCGTGATTAAGATAACAGCATAAGAAAGGCAGATTTTCATTTTTGATTAGTTAACGATTAATTTCGGTGTGATATAATTCTCGTCGATGACCATAACCTGTTCACCATCTAGCTCTTCGAATGACACGGAACTAATGTTCATGTATCGGGGATGAATCGACGAAGTACTGCGGTGCGAATGAAAGACAATACGTAATTTCCCTTCTTTGTCCGTAAACATTGCACTATGGCCTACACCTACCAATTCGCCCGGTTTTTGCAGGATCGGATTACCGACATGCTTGGTCCAAGGACCGGTTACTTGGTCGGCCGTTGCATAACCTATCCCGTAAAATGGACTTTCATAGCTATTGGCCGAATACGTCATATAGTATTTATCGTTATGTCGCATCACATAGGGTCCTTCGTTTACCCGTGGCCATACCTCTTCCCACTCTTGAGAAACGTGGATACACTTCTTCATGGTTTCCATCCGTACGGTCATCAAGTCGTCCTCCAATTCAGCAACCCATATATTCAACCCGTCATTGAATCGGTCGAAAAACAAGTAGGGTTTCCCATCTCGATCGATAAACAGTGAGTTATCAATGCATTTTTCTCCTTCGATCATTGGTTTTTTCTGAATCTGTTTAAAGGGACCTAACGGATGATCACTCGTTGCGACACAAATGTGTTCATCTGCTGAATAATACATATAGAATGTACCATCCACAACGTATACCTCAGGTGCCCAAAACCAACGATCACCCCATGAATTCTGCTTACTTAAAGCCAATCGATTGCCGGGCACCCGCTCCCATGACAACAGATCTTGCGAGACAAATACGCCGATACCATCTTCCTCAGAAGTGCCGTATGCATAATAGGTACCTTCGTGCAGGAGAATGAATGGATCGCCCAAAAAGACGTAGGTCTCCACAAAGCCTGGCTTTTCCGGCGATTCAGGCTGCACTCCCGAATCGCTGGAAGAGCAGGCCAATATACTGAAAGCAATACTTAGGATAACAAAAAGAAAATATTTCATAGCTATTGTGATGGGCTTACTTTGGTAAGGTACTTAATTCGTCGTTTACGATTCCAAACCGGCTTACTAAGGTATCGTATTCTTCTTTTGAAATCGTAATCATACAACCATGACGCACGGACTCCGGCAAGCTGTATTTATCCCAATCTGCGTGGAACGTATATCCCGACGCTTGGTACCAAGGACCATTCAAATGATCGGCAATGGATAACCCATAGGAAACACCGGGATATTGTTCATAATATAGATACCAAATTTGATTATCGGGTGAGGGAATCAACATGGGCGCTTCCCTGAAATTAGGACTGACCGGCGGTGACGGCTCAGAATAAGGACCTATGAGCGAAGGCGATCGTGAAATGCGAATCGTTTTCCCAGTAGGCCAATACAACGTCGGATACGTTTCGTCCTTAATGACGGCATAATAATGCCCCCCTATTTTCCGGATGAATACATCGATCGTACCCATATCCCAATCAAATAATTTAACAGGATGATCTGAAAATGTTTTTAGATCTTTTGACAACACATAAAGTGTTCGCTGGCTTGCCCAATACCGTTCGGGGTCTTCTTTGGTCCCTTCCTTGTGCGGGGTATGCCATGTAAGGATATACTGTTGGGTGGACGCATCAAAATAAAGCTTCGGAGCACCTATTCGTTGCAATGCATGTGCATAGTCAGGAGTGCTTCGCAGATCAGGTGTATACGTATGGTGTTTTTCCCATTTTATGAGATCCTGAGAAACCCAGATATCAATAGCTGGCGAAGCATCGTTCGTATTCCCAACCAGGTAGTACCGGCCGTCATGGCCTTTACAGATGTCGGGATGACCACGATAGTCATCGAACACTCTTTTTTTTTCATTTAAGGCATACCAGTGCAGGCCATCCACACTGACCGAATAATATAACCGGCCATAATCCTGATGGGTCATGTGAGCAAATAGATAAGCTTGGTTCACCGCGTCTTCTACACGGTGAACCTGACCCGGTGGATTCGGTTGTTGCCCCATGCTTTTCACGGAGGCCGTTACAACCGATGCCAAAACCAAAATAGTCTTTATGATAATTCCGTTAAATCTATGCATTACCTTAATAATTCGGATTCTGTGTCAACTTGCCATCACTGTTATCTACTTCAATCTGCGGAATAGGTAACCGTTTATGCTTATCGACGATGAAGTTATTGAAATCGGCATCCCTTGATTTCAACTCGTCAATCCCTGTTTGCGTATCCAGCAATCCCCAACGCTTCAAATCCGCCCAACGCCACCCTTCAAAACACAACTCTAATGCTCGTTCCATCTGCAGCCGTTTCAAAAACGCTTCCTTTGAGTTTAACGCACTTGCAAACACGCTGTTCTGTAACGTTGGCAGGTTGGTAGACGGGCGACGACGAACTTTGTCGACATACACGGCCGCCTCTTCCGGCGAACCACCTGTTTCCACGATACATTCCGCATACATCAATAACACATCTGCATATCGGATAAGCCGGTAATTGTTGGGTGCAAAGTAATCTTCCCGATCACGATAGTACCCAGTCGAATATTTCCGGATGAATAGGTGATCGCCCCAAGCGCCATCATCCCACTGCCTGCCGTAAATCAACGGGTTTTCGTCGGGGAAATCCGCCGGACTGCTTTTGTAATACAGGTTATGGTATAAGCGGATGTCGTTATCGCCATCGAGGTTCTTTTCGCGTTTATATTCGCCGACCAGCCAAGCGCGTGCTTTACCATCCTGCCAACCGATTCCACCGGGCGCATAAAACTGGGTGCGCTGGAAGCCGGTAGCCATTGAGGCATCGTTGCCTGTACCGCCCTTATTTTCGTCGTTAAACTGGATCTCGAATACGCTTTCTTTGTTATTTTCATTGTAATGGGTAAAGTTGTCCATGTAGTCATCCATTAGCCCATACAGCGAGTTCTCACGGTCTATTAGCCATTGCAATTCCGACTTGGCTTCTGCAAATTTATGTTGTTGCATGTACGCTTTAGCCAGTAACGCTTTGGCCGCACCCGCCGTTGCCCGGCCCCTGTTCTCTGCATCCCATGCATCGGGCAACTTGGCAGCAGCACTGGTTAAATCTGCTTCCACCTGTGCCCAAAGTTCGGCTGCTGGCACTTCTTCGGGTTTATAACTCCCGTCCTTGGGTTCCAATACCAACGCACCCTTTTCCCAAAGTGTTGCGATTTGGAAATACCATAGCGCTCGCAGAAATTCTGCTTGTCCGATTACGCGATCTTTGTCGGTGGAGTTTTCAAACGGAATTTCCGGGACATACGTAAGCACTTGGTTGGCGCGGTATATACTCACGTAAAAATCTTCCCAATGCACATTATTTCCTTCCCAGAAATTATAATTCACGTAGTTGAACCGCGTCCAATCGGCCAGTTCATTCCACGGACTGGTGCTCCAACCTTCGTCAGATGTCAGATCATACCTGAACGATAGCCAGCGCATCCACGTACCTTCCTTATAAAACCGGCTATATGCGGCATTCAACCCTTTCTGTGCATCGTCTTCTGTTTTCCAGAACGTACCCGTCGTGGGTTCATTGGGATTTTCGATATTCAGTAAATCGTGGCTACAACTTGTATAAATCAAGGCAGCGAGTAGCCCACATAGTATGATATTAATTCTTTTCATCATCGTCAATTTAAAACAGGTTAGTCACTAGAAACTTAACTGCAGGCCTGCCATCACCGTCCGCGGGTTGGGGAATGCCATGTTGTCGGTACCCCGGTCCCACACGCTGGTGTTGATAAAATCCGGGTCTAGCCCTTTGTACTTGGTCAGTGTCAGCAAGTTGTTTCCGCTTATGAATATCCGCAGGCCACCGAGGTTCAGGCGAGCCAATGTTGCCTTGTCAAATGTGTAGCCCAATTGAACATTGCGTAACCGCAGGTAAGAACCGTCTTCCAGCCATAGGTCGCTATCTCCCCTGGTATTGCGCACATCGCCGTAGATAATACGCGGGAAATCGCTGTTTGGATTTTCCTGATAAGGTTCATGTCCCTTTTCGAAGCGGATATAGTTTGAATTGTCGGAAAAAAAGCGCCCCTGCCGTATACCGCCGTTAAGCACATCGTTGCCAAACTGGCCATTCCAAAACATGGAAAAGTCGAAGTTCTTCCAATTCACGCCGGCGTTTACCGATACCAAGGCATCGGCCCACGGATCGCCCACGATCTGTCTGTCGTTGGTCGTAATCTGTCCGTTATCGTCGGTATCAATGTACTTCAGATCGCCCAATTGCGGCCTTTTGCCTTCAATGGTGATCGGAACTCCCTGGGTGTTTACATATGCATCGATATCGGCTTGTGAACGAAAAAGTCCATCGGTTTTGAGTAAGTAGTATTCACCCAGCGAGCGGCCGATTTCGCTGCGCGTCTGGCCGGTATAAAACACTTCGTTGCCATAGCCCAGTTCAAGAATGGTATTCTTCTGTGTCGTAAAGTTTGCACCTACGGTGTAGCTAACATTCCCAACTTTATCCCGCCAGGTAGCCGAAAGCTCCACACCCGTATTCCGGAGACTTGCCGCATTAGCCAACGGAGCACCGCCTTGATTACCAGTGGTCATCGAAATCTGCATACCGGTCAGGATATCAACGGTCTTCGAATTGTAGTATTCGGCCACTAATGCCAAGCGATTCGACAATACGGTGGCGTCTATTCCGATATTGGTCTGCTCATTCTTTTCCCACCGCAGGTTTTCGTTGACAATCTTCACTTGGGTGGCACCATTCACGATCTGTTGATTATCGCCGAAAATAGTAATAATATTGGGATTGATGGTTCCCAGGTAATTCCAGTCGCCATCGATGGCGGCATTACCCAATTGGCCGTAGTTGGCCCGTAGTTTCAGGTCATTGATCCACGGGACGTTGAAAAACCGCTCGCCGCTGATCCGCCAGGCGCCGGATACCGAATAGAAATTATCCCATCGATTTGTGGGGCTTAGCTTGGACGAACCATCCCGTCTGAATGTGAACGTGGCATAGTACCTATCGTCGAAGTTATAATTTGCACGTCCCAAATAAGAGAGTAAGACAGACTCGCCAATGCTGTTCCAGTTGGTTTGATTGCTTTGGCCCGCGTTGAGCACCGTGAAATATTCCCCGCCCAAAAATGGAAACTTCAGCCGTTGAGCACCAACATCTTCAAAATAATAATGCTGATAGGTTAGTCCCGCTACAGCATCAACATGATGTTTGCCAAAATCCTCATTGAAATCGAGTGTGTGTTCAATAAGCTCTGTGGTCCGCTTTATCCGGTTTTTCTGTCCGGTAGGATCGCGGTACTCTTGATTCATTGTCCAGTTACCTTCTTTTCGAAAATACCGGTATTCATCGAACGTGTAATCTATGCCGGCATTGAGTTTGTACTTGAGGTAATCGGTAATCCGTACTTCCCCCCAAAATGTACCCCGCAACCGATAAATCTTCGTATTGGTATCTTCCAGCTCTTCCCGGGCGATTGGATTGGTACCGAAAGTCCGTGCATTGGCTTCGCTGCCATAGCCAAACCCGCCCAGATTATCGGGATCATAGACAGGGATCGTCGGCACCATCCGGACAATGTCTATATATGAGCTCGTCTGCAGCGGATCGCGGTCAGTCTGAGCAAAATTGAACGTCTGACCGAACGAGAACCTTCCCTTCGTACCCGCTGTATTTACACGGAAGGTGTAACGGTCAAACGAGTTGCCATACATCATTCCCTCGTTGTTATAATAACCGCCGGAAACGAAGTAGTTCCCCGCCTTTCCGCCACCCGACAATGAAACGTTGTAATCCTGCACGAGCGCTGTCTTCATGGTTTCCTTTTGCCAATCGGTATCAAAGTTGCGGTGATCCTGCAGCGTCCCACTCCAGGTGCCATCTTTTATCCCCTCACGATAGGCCATGTCATTATACTTCTTGAATTCCTCAGCGTTCATCAAGTCATATTTAGGCGACCAATCAAACGATTCGCGCACGGAAAAATCAACTATGGCAGGGCCTTCCTTCCCCTTTTTTGTAGTCACGATAATCACGCCGTTCGCAGCCCGAGATCCGTAGATCGCCGCCGCCGAGGCATCTTTCAGTATCTGGATAGATTCCACGTCATTGGGATTGAAATCAGCACCGCCCGATGTAATCATGCCATCGATGACCCACAAAGGATCGTTATTCTGGAGCGTTCCAATCCCCCGAATCTCGATCGTCGCATCACTCCCCGCATTACCGGTATTCCGTATATTCACGCCTGTAGCGAGTCCTTGAATGGACTGCCCGATCGTGCTTGCCCCCACCTTGGCCATCTCCCGCGTATCAATAACAGATACCGCTCCGGTCAAGTCCTTTTTCTTTACGCTGCCATAGCCAATGACAACCACCTCCTCCAGTTCTTCCAAACTGGCCTGCATGGTGACATTCAACTGTTGCCCTGCAGTGGCCGTAATCTCCTGCGATTCATACCCCACCAGGGAGAAAACCAGCACCGCATTGCTGGCGGGTATCGAGATGGAAAAACGACCATCGTCCGCTGTTGAAGTCGCCACGTCACTGTCTTTCACCTTCACCGTGATGTCTTCCAACGGGTTCCCATCGACGTCGGCAACACGTCCGGTCACGGCTGACTGCTGAGACGCGACAATGACGGCCGCCCCATGCGCCATGGATGCCCGCGAGTTTACCCCGTAGGCGCTTGTTGATGTACCGAAACAAGCGATCAGAAAAGCCATCGCCTTGAAATGCTTCAGCACATAAGTCATGTTTGTTACGTGTGTATTCATATCATAACTATTAATTGGTTAACTATGCGTTCAGCAACTACCTATTTGTTAGAAGTTGTTTAATCAACTGGACCTCTTCCTGCTTGTACGGAGTACCGTCTCTCCTGAAAATATCGTGGAACCACAACGGCGGCTCAGCAGTGTACGTTTTCGTCCAGCTATCCCACGGGTAGATGGTCTGCGTCTTGCCGTCTACAAATCCCCAGTTAATCATGGCTACGTTGTATTTCTTGGCTATAGGCAGAAATCCGGCGAATGTGCTACCGTTCGGCCGCGCCATGTACTCTGTGCATAAAAGCGGCTTGCCATAGCGTTGGAGTTGCTGAATACGCTTTTCGAAATCCTCGGGCGTATCGTAGTTGTGGAAACTGATCACATCCGATTGCTCAATCTGCAGCCGCTCGATCGGTTTCAACGTACTGTCTGACGACCAGTCGCCGGCCCAGACACCCGAGGTCAACGGCTGTGACGGATCTGCCGACCGCGCCCATTCGAATACTTGCTCCAACAGGGGCAATACATACGACACCTTATCCTTGATTTCCACGGCTTCGTATGAGGGGCCTGTCATGTTATCCGGCTCGTTCCACACGTCCCAGCCCAAAATCCGTTCGTCATTGGCGAAATGTGAAACAATGCCTTTCACATAGCGTTCCAAACGGGGATACTGCGCAGAATCTTTTAATGCATGCTGCCCGGGACTCTGCACCCATCCCGAATTGTGTACGTGTGGCTTGGGGGCACGCTGCTTTCCAGATACTGGAAATGGATCCCAGCAGGAATCAAAAAAAACAAACAATGGCCGGATACCGTGTTTGTCTGCCAATCGCAAGAAATGGTCTATGCGATCGATAAATCTTGCTGAATCCTGTTGGTAAGCCAGATCATGCAGGTACACCCTAGCCGTGTTCATTCCGAGCCCTTCAGCCCAACCCAATTCCTTGTCAATGGTTTCGGGATCAAAGGTCTCTTCCTGCCACATTTCCAATTGATTAATTGCAGTAGCAGGTGTATAGTTAGGGCCCACCAGCCAACCCTGCCGGGCATACCACGTGTTGGCTTCTTCGGCCGTCCAGATACCGCGTTTTGAATCGCTGTCAACGCGTTCTTTTGGATTATTACAGCCTGAAAATAAACAGGCAGATACTACTAGAAAAAATAAAGATGTTCTGAAAAATCCCATTGTAATTGGTCTCATCATTGGTTATCATTTAGGCATCTTGCCCTCCTCAATTACAAAGGACGTTATTACAGGCGCTGGATGTGATACCAATTTGTTTCAATTTTTCCTTATTTTGTCTCACTAAATTGTTTACCCTAACTGTTTCCCTGCTTAGTACTAAAGTCTGCCGCGACCCGAAGGATAATAAATATCTAGAACTTGCAGTAGCCGCCAACGCATCTTGTATCGTTACCGGCGATCAAGATTTACTTGTTTTAAATCCTTTCCGAAATATTCCAATTTTAACTTCCGCTGATTTTCTAGCACAATTTTAAGCATCAATAGCAAACGAAAGATCGTATGCAATGTAGCGTGGCGAGGATATTGCAAATTTACCGCTATCTTTGACCGATACCCCACAAGGTCTTTTGATGTGAGATTGATTTTGCTAAAATACCTTCTGTGTACGCTGGTATCCTTAAGTTATGCCTACGGCCAGCCCTACTATTTCACCCACTATCAGGTGGAAAATGGACTGTCGAACAATGCCGTGCTGTGCAGCGCACAAGATCAAATGGGGTTTATGTGGTTTGGTACCAAAGATGGCCTCAACCGCTTTGACGGCTATTCCTTCAAGGTATTCCACAGCGACCCCGATAACCCAAACGGCTTGGGCAGTAATTTCATCCGCGCTTTGTTTGTGGACGAAATGGGGCGTGTCTGGGCGGGCACCGATCAGGGAATTTACATCTTCGATCCAACGTCTGAAACGTTCTCGCTGTTTCACCCCACCATTACCAATGAAATACTGGGGATTGAGGGCGATCAGGAGGGCAACATCTGGTTTATCGATAACCTCTCGTTGTATCGATATACGACAGCCACGGATCGTTTAACAAGGATAACCGACGATTCACTGCGCGTCATCAGTTCGCTTGGCGTAACGGAAGCCGGTGAAGTTTGGATGGGTACCGCGCATGGCGACCTCATTCATTACCACCCCGCCCAAGGAATAAAAAGTCGGTATTCGTTGTTCGATCATTCACCGCACGTAGTTTCTCAATGGATTGAAGAAGTGTATTGCAGCAACGACGGGTTTCTCCTTGTGGGTACTTCCAAACAGGGCGTAAAGGTATTTGATACCGGCACCGGCACGTACCAAGATCTGTTGACGCACGATGCATACGGAACGGATATCTTCGTGCGAGATATTCTAGAAAACGAAAACGATGAATACTGGCTAGCTACCGAATCCGGCATTTTCATCTATCAGTACCACAGCGGGCAATGGAGCAACCTGCGGAAACAACGGGGCAATCCCTGGGCCCTTTCAGACAATGCAGTGTATACACTTTGCAAGGACCGTGAGCATAGCATTTGGGCAGGCACCTACTTTGGCGGTGTCAACCACTATGCGACTGCCAATACATTTTTTGAAAAGTTTTTTCCACAGGGCGACGCAACAAATACGCTTTCGGGCAATGCAGTCAGGGAAATTTGTGCGGGTCCGTCCGGAAGTTTGTGGATTGGAACCGAAGACGCCGGACTGAATAAGATGAACCCGTCTACGGGCGAAATTACCAGTTACCACCCTACCGGTAATCCGCACAGCCTCGCCTATTCAAACATTCACGGGCTGCTGGTCACGGGCGACACGCTCTGGGTCGGGACCTTTGAACATGGACTGGACTTACTGGATATCCGTACCGGAAAGGTTATCCGGCATTACGATGCCGAAAACCGAGATGGGGCATTACGTAATAACTTTATATTCAACTGCTATCAAACCCGAAACGGCCGGATATTGCTGGCAACGGGGCAAGGTCTGTATGAATATGTAAAAGCGGAAAAGAATTTCCGTCTGCTTGATGGATTTCCAGAATACATTTTTTACACCACGCTTTTTGAAGATAGCCAGGGAACCATATGGGCCGGTACGTGGCGGGATGGACTGTATTATGCTAACCCAGAAACGGGCCAACGGGGCATGTTTATCCACGATGCCCGCGACCCAAATAGCATTGGCAGCAATCGCGTAAACCGGATATTTGAAGATAGCAGGGGGATTCTTTGGATAGCCACCGAAGGCGGCTTATGCCGTCTGAGTACAACTGGCGGTACGTTCAAGCGATACGGCACGATTCATGGATTACCCAGTAACCTGATATTGGCGATTCTTGAAGATGCGGACAACAAGCTTTGGGTAACTACCTCCAAAGGACTGGTTCGCTTCGATTTCACGACGGAGGAGATCAAGGTATTTACCCAGGCTAATGGCTTGCTGAGCGACCAGTTCAATTACAATTCCGCATACCGGGCTCCCGATGGCACGCTCTATTTCGGCAGCGTAAAAGGGTTGGTGAGATTCAATCCGGCCAACTACCGTGAAAGCACCTTCCAACCTCCTGTATACATCACGGGATTTCAAGTATATAACCACGAACTAGAAATCAATAAAAAGGACTCACCCCTTCATCAATCGATCACGTTTACGGATGATATTGAACTCAACTATAATCAATCGTCTTTCAGTATAGATTTCGCGGCCTTGAGCTTTGTATCGCCCGCCATGACCGGATACGCGTATAAGATGGAAGGACTGGACAATGAATGGACACATATCCGGGCCAACCGGAAGGCATATTTCACCAAACTGCCTCCCGGCGATTATGTATTCCGGGTAAATGCGGCGGACAGCCGGGGTGATTTTAACGGCCGGGAAACCAATCTTCACATCACCATCCTACCCCCGTTTTGGGCCAGCCTTCCGGCATATCTCGTATATGTGTTGATTGCCCTTGCAGCCACGTGGTACGTCATCAGAAGTTACCACCTGCGGGTCAAAGAGAAAAACAGACGAAAGCTAGAACTGCTGAGACATCGCAAGGAAGAAGAATTATACCGGGCAAAGATCGACTTTTTCACCAACGTAACCCATGAGATCCGGACTCCGCTCACGCTTATTAAGGCGCCGCTGGAGAAAGTAATGAAAAAAGCCGACGAGCTGCCAACTGTGAAGCGGCATCTGCAAACCATGGAACGAAATACCGAGCGCCTGCTGGTGCTGACCGACCAGTTGCTCGATTTCAGAAAAACCGAAGTAACGGGTTACCAATTGAACTTTGCTCCCATTTCTATCAACGACCTGCTCCGGGAAAACTGCCGCAACTTCAAGTTAGTAGCCAGCCAAAAGAATATCCGACTTACCCTTGACCTACCTGCTATTTCCTGCGTAGCCCTCGTGGATAAGGAGGCCGTCACCCAGATCATCAGTAACCTGCTGATCAACGGACTTAAGTATGCCAAACGTAGAATTCACATTTCACTGCCAGAGCCGATGCCTTCCGACAACCTATATACGATCGTCGTCAAAAACGATGGTTACCTGATTCCTCCCGAAATGAGGGAAAAGATTTTTGAAACCTTCGTCAGACTCAAAGCAACCGACAGTCAACAAGGTTCGGGATTGGGCCTTGCCCTAGCCCGTTCATTAGCCCAATTGCATAATGGCAGCCTTCGGCTGGGAGCGTCTGATGACGATATGAATGTTTTTATACTGACGTTGCCCTTTAAGCAACCTCCAAAAGAAACGTAACATGGAATGGATCCCTCAACAAACGAAACGTCCGACCCTATTGGTGGTGGATGACCACGTGGAAATCCTGGATTTTATCGCGGACGACCTAAGTGACGATTACGATGTATTGCGCGCGGAAGACGGCTATCAAGCGATAGAAGCATTAGCGGACCATTCGGTTCACCTCGTCGTCAGCGACGTCATGATGCCCGGAATGGATGGCTATGAGCTTTGCAGCCGCATCAAGTCCGATGTCCAGTACAGCCACATTCCCGTGATCCTTCTGACCGCTAAAAATACACTTCAATCAAAAATACAGGGCCTTGAGCAGGGTGCGGATGCGTATATTGAAAAGCCCTTCTCGCCCGAGCACTTGCATGCCCAGATCAACAGCCTCCTGTCAAATCGTAACAAAGTCCGTGAATATTTTGCGAGCTCGCCACTGGCTCATATTAATACCATGGCGCATTCCAAAGCGGACGAACACTTCCTGGAGCGGTTAAACGAACTCATCCACGAATGCATGGCCGAGCCTAACTTTGACGTGGAGCACCTGGCAGATAAGATGAACATGAGCCGCCCCACCTTATACCGCAAAATCAAAGCAATATCAGACTTAACGCCCAATGATCTGATCAACGTTGCCCGCCTGAAAAAAGCCGCTGAATTGCTCGCTTTGGGCGGGCATAAAATTTATGAGGTTTCGGACCTGGTGGGGTATAGTTCACAGACCCATTTCGGGCGAAATTTCCAGAAACAATTCGGCATGTCACCAAGCGAGTACGTGATAAAAAGCAAAAAGTAAAAAGGGGGCGGTGCCCCCTCTCATGTTGTTAATCTACTTTGATTTGGTAGAGTTGTTGATGCCATTGATGCAATTCCGTTTCCGGCATTTTCACCACTTTACGGTCGTACGTCATCAGCCCATTGGTTTCAATTTCCACATCGGTGGTTTGGGTATACACGGCAGCCGATAGTCCCATCGGGATCAAGCGGGCCAAATCATCCACCAAGCCGCGGTAACGGCGCTTCAATTCGTCGACATTCTTGAAGCTTTGGTACCCCCAATTGTCTTTGGCCTGCCAGGTATGGCCTTCCATAGGCAACCCCAATCCACCAAATTCACCGAGCACCAATATCCGCTGGTCGCCGAATAGTTCGGGTCGCGGCATCACCGCATCCGGATAATTATGAATATCCAGGATGTGTCCGGTGGGGAAGAAATTGCCCCCGCTGGCGCTGTTTACCAACCGGGATGGATCATACCCCATGGTCCATTCGGTGATCTCTTCTGTCTTAAACTGCCCCCACGCTTCATTGAAGGGCACCCACACCACAATACTTGGAAAATTGTGCAACGCATCCACGATCGCTTTCCATTCCTTGCGATAGATGGCCTCCGATTCCTGGCTGCGGTCCTTATCGTGTTTACGTCCCGAAGTGATACCCGGCCGCATGTCCCAGTGATTGTCGCCTAAGTCACCACTCGGCATGTCCTGCCAAACGAGTACCCCTAGTTGGTCGCAATGGTGGTACCAACGCGCGGGTTCTACCTTAATGTGCTTACGGATCATGTTGAAACCCATTGCTTTCGTTTTTTCAATATCGAAACGCAAGGCCTCGTCTGTGGGGGCAGTATACAAGCCATCCGGCCACCAGCCCTGATCAAGCGGCCCATACTGAAACACAAATTTATTGTTGATCAGCATCCGTTGAATACCATCGGCGTCTTTTCCCATTGATATCTTGCGCATGGCGAAATACGACGATATTTCATCGATTACCTTTCCTTTACGCAGCACGGCTACCTTTAGGTCGTACAGGAACGGATTTGTAGGCGACCACAACTGCGCATTGCTGATGTTCAACGACACATCTACACCAACCGCCGTGGTTTCTTCTGCAACCTTTTCCTGACCTTTCCATGCAGAGATCCGCAACTGATCACCTTCTCTTATTCCTTCCACCGTCGTCTGTACAGATAGATTGCCCCGGTCAATGTCTGGCGTGTGCTTGGTCGTTACAATGTAGGTTTCGGGCACGCCTTCCAACCATACTGTCTGCCAAATTCCCGTAACCGGCGTATACCAGATGCCACGAGGTTTTACCACCTGCTTACCGTTAGGTTGCGGACCTTCATCCGTGGGGTCCCACACCCCAACCACGAGCTCCTGATCAGCTCCTTTAACCAAATAGGGCGTGATATCGATGGAGAAGGGATCGTAACCGCCTTCGTGGGAACCCGCCTTCCGACCATTTACGTAAACATCACATTGCCAGTCTACTGCACCAAAATGCAAGAGCACCCGCTGCTTACGTAGCTTTTTATCAAGGGTGACCGTTCTGCGATACCACAACGAACTGTCTTTACCTACGGTACGTCCCACGCCCGAAAGTGCTGACTCGACAGCAAATGGCACCAGCAGTTGGCCCTCGTAGTTAGCCGGCGCTGCACCTAATTTACCGGGCACAATCGCGTATTCCCACAAGCCGTTCAGATTCTGCCAGCTTTCCCGCACCAATTGCGGCCGGGGGTATTCCGGAAGTGGGTTAGCGGGATCGATCTGCGCCGCCCAGGACGACTGGATCTTACCTCCCTTGGGTTGCCAAGTCTGTGACTGCTGACCGACGAGCTGCCCCGCCTGCAGGCATACAGCCAATAAAATTAACGTGTGTTTCATGTTTTTTACAACTTCCATGCAATGTCTAATGTTTTTAATTGTATCTGTGTTCATGCACTGGTCCTGGCGACGAAAATATAGATAAAAACCATTTTTTTTGTCTCAAAATTTCCACATATCGTCTCACGCTTACGTCGATTTATAATCATCCGAATGTCAGTTTATTAAAATTTCGTTACTATTCTTGTTGTATGTAACAATTTTAACAATTATTAATTACTTTAAGCATGCTTTTGCTTATTTTTGCAATAGATGATCGCATGACATATGTCAACGAAGGTAACAAGGGTACTATTTGCTAAGCTGTTTTTCGCAATTTTCTTTGCGAAGATGTTTATTTCTACGGTACCTATTTTTATTCAATTCGATCGCGATGCCTTGCTGCAGGTTGTGTTGCAGTTAGAAATCGAAAATAATAACGGTAAATCAGGATCTGGGGATCAGGTTAAGGATATTTTCGCCAAGGGATACCTCAGACTGGCACCGAACTTTGGCCTGCAACCGCCTACCCATTTAGCCACCCAAGTAAACTTTATAGCGAATGACGCACGGCACATCCGTGCGTTCTATCCAGCTGTACCCACCCCCCCTCCAAACTGCTAATCAGATTTCCAGGTTACATATTGTGGGCATCCTTGACGTTGTCCATTGGCTCGGCCATCGCTTTATTGGGCGTTTTCAGTGAAGACTTCCGGTTGGTGGCAGGAGCTGTTGAAATCGATTAGATTCAGTTTATTAATAGTTATCCATATGTTTGGTACACGTACATCCGCATTTTTGAAGTTATCAAAGCGGAATTTAAAATATGATTTTTCGGCAAGTATTGTAGTCTTTCTCGTCGCCTTGCCGTTATGTTTGGGAATAGCACTAGCTTCGGGCGCGCCACTATTCGCTGGTTTATTGACAGGGATTATCGGAGGAATTGTTATTGCTTCGTTCAGTGGTTCACAACTCAGTGTAAGCGGCCCCGCGGCCGGCCTTACTGTAATCGTCTTTGGCGCAATAGAGCAATTAGGGGCATTTGAAACGTTTTTATTGGCCGTTTTGCTTGCCGGAATAATTCAAATCGTTTTGGGCATTATCAGAGCGGGAATGATTGGCAATTATTTTCCTTCATCCGTCATCATTGGAATGCTAGCAGCAATCGGCATCATCATTATACTCAAGCAATTGCCTCACGCTGTGGGATACGACTCCAGTTTCTTTGGCGAGGAAAGCTTTGTTCAACTCGATAATGAAAACACCTTCACGGCGTTGCAAAAGGCCTTCGCTGCTATAAATTACGGAGCTTCTATTATTTGTATCCTTTCATTGGCCATCCTCATCTTATGGCCGAAATTCAAGAAATTGAGCATCGTGCCTGCGCCGCTGGTCGTAGTATTCGTGGGCGTGCTGTTGAGCCAGCTCTTCCTTGGCAGCAGCTTTGAATTGGCACCGAATCACTTGGTGGTTATTCCGGTGGTTGGTTCGTTTAACGAGTTTTTGGGTTTATTCACCTTTCCCGACTTTACACAGATAGCGAATAAAGAGGTTTGGATCGCTGCATTCACGATTGCTATCATTGCCAGTTTGGAAACCTTGCTCAGTTTAGAGGCCGTTGATAAAATTGACCCATTTAAGCGGGTCTCTCCGACCAATAGGGAGTTAATGGCGCAGGGAATCGGCAACATGACTTCCGGATTGGTGGGCGGATTGCCGTTGACAGCGGTTATTGTACGATCTTCAGCGAATGTCAATGCGGGTGGTCGTACACGTCAGAGCGCCATATTACATGGTATTTGGTTATTGCTGGCGGTAATTACCATTCCCTCGATCATTAATCTTATACCCCTCTCGTGTTTGGCAGCCATCTTGTTACATACGGGCTATAAGTTAGCAAAACCATCTGCGTTCAAACAGATGTGGCACAAGGGTCTCGATCAATTCGTGCCGTTTGTCGTAACCATTCTCGCCGTTGTTTTAACCGACTTGCTCACTGGTGTAGGTATCGGACTCGTGGTTGCCATGTTTTACATTCTTAGGAACAATCTTTCCAACGCATTTGAATATGATGTTGAAGAAAATGCGGATGGAGCGAAAATAACTTTTACCTTAGCGGAAGAAGTGACGTTTCTTAATAAAGCGGCTATACAAAAAGCACTTTACGGCCTCCCAAGACGTATCAACGAAATTATCATTGATGGTTCACAAAGCCGATTTATCGATAAGGATGTTATTGAAGTTATCAAAGATTTCGAGCAAAACGCGGTAAGCAAGGGGAAAACGATTGAACTAGTGGGCATTGTGAACAAAAAGAATGTACCCAACATCAAACGTTTTACGCAGGCAATCCTGAAAAATGACTCGTTGAAACGGAAAGCAACGATTACGAAAACAACAGAGACAATTTAATTAACAAAACAAACATAAACGATGTATAAAAAGCAATTAGAAAATCCGGTATTAAAAGCAAGCTTTGAAAAAATATTAGCTGGAAACGATGTATGGGTTCAAGAAGTTAAGGATGATACCACCGGCAAACTCCAACAATTGGCCCAAGGCCAAAACCCTGAGCTGTTATGGATCGGCTGTGCCGATAGCCGGGTTCCGGCCAACCAAATCACCAATACGCAACCGGGAGAGGTGTTCGTTCATCGCAACATCGCCAATATGTGTGTGCATTCAGACATGAATATGCTAAGCGTGCTTGACTACGCAGTCAATGTACTGAAAGTAAAACACATCATCGTAGCAGGACATTACGGCTGCGGTGGTGTAGCCGCTGCCCTTAGCCGCAAGCAATTTGGTATCATTGACAACTGGCTCTGCCACATCAAGGACGTATACCGATTCCACAGTGACGAAATCGATGCCATTGAAGATGAGGAACAAAAAGTAAGCCGTTTGGTAGAGCTCAATGTAGCCGAACAGGTCTTTAACCTTTGCACCACATCGATTGTCCAGAATGCCTGGAAAGAAAGAAATGACCTGGCCATACATGGAATGGTCATTGATATTGCCACGGGTAAATTGATCGACCTGGATATTACGTTTACGGATAGCGTAGGTTTGGGCAAAGTATTTGCATTTAAGTAAAGAGTAAAAAGGGGCCGATTCACGGCCCCTTTTTATTGCTAACCTATTCCTGTTCCATGAACGGATATCGGTAGTCCGTGGGTGGATCAAATGTCTCTTTGATCGTCCGTGGCGATACCCACCTCAGCAGATTGATCATCGATCCAGCCTTGTCGTTTGTACCCGACCCCCTAGCGCCGCCAAAAGGTTGTTGCCCCACAACGGCTCCCGTACACTTATCATTCACATAGAAGTTACCTGCAGCATGGCGTAGGGCATGCGTTGCTTCGCTGATTGCATAGCGGTCGCGAGCAATTACGGCACCTGTCAACGCATAAATAGACGTGTTGTCAATGACCTCCAGCACCTCCTCCCATTTTTCATCGTCATAAATGTATACGGTCAATACCGGGCCGAACAGTTCCTCACACATCGTCACATAATCGGGTCGCTTCGCGCGGATTACCGTCGGATGGATATAGTAGCCTTCACTTTTATCGTATGTGCCTCCTACAAGAATTTCTGCATCCGGATCCTGTTTCGCCGCATCGATGTATTTCGCCAGTTTATCGAATGACTTCTCATCGATCACTGCGTTGATGAAATTGCTGAAATCATCCACTGGACCGATTTTGAATGACGCCACATCCTTCACGATTAAGCCCTTCAATTCCGGCCATAACGATTCGGGAATATAAACCCGGGATGCTGCAGAGCATTTCTGCCCCTGGTATTCGAATGCTCCGCGAACGATTGCCGTGGCAGCGACCTTCACGTCAGCAGAACGGTGTACCAAGATGAAGTCTTTACCGCCGGTTTCCCCTACAATCCGCGGGTAGCTACGATAACGGTGAATATTCTCGCCAATGGTCTTCCATATCTGTTGGAAAACGGCTGTGGATCCGGTAAAATGTATTCCAGCAAAATCCCGATGCTTAAAAATCACCTCTCCTACTTCCGGTCCATCGGCATAAATTAGGTTAATTACTCCGTCGGGTACACCTGCTTCACGAAATACCTCCATCAGCACATGTGCGGAATACACCTGTGTATTGGCCGGTTTCCACACCACCACGTTCCCCATCAATGCGGCCGATGTTGGTAGGTTACCAGCGATTGCCGTAAAATTGAAGGGTGTCAGTGCAAAGACGAATCCTTCCAGCGGGCGTTGCTCGACCCTATTCCAGCTTCCCCGTGGCGAGACCGGCGGCTGCTGCGCATAAATTTCGCTCATATACTTAACGTTGAATCGCAGGAAATCCACGATCTCGCAAGCCGAATCAATTTCTGCCTGAAAGGCATTCTTGGACTGCCCGAGCATTGTCGCCGCATTTAACTTATATCGATATGGACCTGCTATCAGGTCAGCAGCCTTTAGAAAGATTGCCGCCCGTTCTTCCCATGGCAAGTTTTCCCACGCCTTCTTCGCTTTCAGTGCAGCATCGATGGCTGCCTGCACGTGATGTTTATCTCCGTAGTGGTAATACCCCAGTACCTGTCTATGTGCGTGCGGTGGATGGATCGGAACTTTATGTTCTGTACGAATCTCCTTGCCCCCGATGTACATCGGGATATCCGCTTGCGCTGCAAGTGCTGCTTGCAGGGCATGTTGCAGGAGCCTGCGCTCCCTACTCCCCACAGCATACGATTGTACCGGTTCGTTTACAGGATCCGGCACATTGAAAAATCCTTTTAACATGCTAATATTCATTTGTGTGACGCAACAAAGCTACCAAAACCCGTAGGACTGTGCAATTAATTTGTGTCTCGGGCGGTGATGGCATTGTAGTCTTTGACGATGGTATGAAGAAAGTTCAGTTCATCCATCCCTTCGGGAATTTCAATATTCAGGTGGTTCTTCATCTTGTTTGCCAACTGATAAATCAAGAGGCTATTTCCCGACTTTGAATAATTGCTTAACACTTCGTGCACCAACCCAATGTCACGATCGTTCAATAAGTCGACCTCCTGAAAGTGTGGTTCGTAATTTTCGGCAGACGGTTTAAACGCAACAGCTGATAATCCTGTACGCGGCGTGGTTTTGATGAGGGTTGTATTAGCAACAATGTCGCCGATCCGTTGTTTCTTCGTGGTTACCGCCACGGATATCAGCGCTCCCAGACCACTGGTCAGTAAAAAATCCACAATCCGGAAAGTCCACCTCAACAGGTATTGCCCAAGACTCGGTTGAGCACCATCCAGGCTGATGACTTTAATTTTCATGGCGCGCTTGCCCACACTCTGCCCATTAAAAAAGAGCTCACTTATCAGATCGTAAAACACATATAACGCACCGAAAATAATCAACATAACGATAATGCCGATTTCACCCATCCCTGCGTCTGCGAGAATGGCCATAAAAATGATTCCCAGGAAATATAACAAGATAAATATAGCCATGTCGATCAGCCGGGCGGCAATCCGCTCACCAAGTCCAGCAACATCGTATTCGATATCGACATGTTGTGTGGTACTGACTTTGATCGTGTCCATCTTCCCACAAATATAGCGGATGCACGGCAAAACGCAACAACAGAAAAATTCACACAAAACTTTACGAGAAAGAAACCTAAAACATTGGCCGATGTTTGCTATTTTTATTGCCATCCATTGACGACAAGTGATTAAACATGCGCGAAGCGTTATTTGTAAAGCAAAATGCAACGAAGTGGGAACAATTTGAAAATATGCGGTCCGCCTCGCCGGATGAATTAGCAGACCGTTTTATTTCCATCACGGATGATCTTGCCTATGCCAAGACATTCTATCCCAAATCACAGACCACGGCCTATCTCAATGGATTAGCCGCCAAGCTGCATCAATCAATCTACCGCAATAAACGCGAAAAAGGCGGGCGTTTTTTAACGTTTTGGAAACACGAATTGCCACTACTTTTCAAGCAGTACGAAAGGCAGTTGCTCTATGCATTCCTATTTTTCCTGACTTTTTGCCTTATGGGTGCCTTATCTGCGCGTTACGATGACACCTTCGTACGGCTTATTCTAGGCGACAGCTACGTAAACATGACGAATGAAAACATAAAAAATGGAGATCCCTTCGGTGTTTATAAGCAAACGAACTCATTTGAAATGTTTTTTTTCATTGCCGTCAATAATATCTGGGTGTCGTTTCTTGCCTTTGCCATGGGGATTATTTTTTCGGTGGGCACACTGTACGTACTGATCCGTAACGGCATCATGCTGGGTTCGTTTCAATACTTCTTTTTTAGCCAAGGCCTTGGTTGGGATTCCGTGTTGGTTATTTGGATTCACGGCACATTGGAAATTTCGGCTATCGTTATCGCGGGTGCCGCAGGCCTCGCGATGGGCAATAGTTTCTTGTTTCCAAAAACGTATAAACGCATGGTTGCATTCAAACAGGGAGCTAAAGATGGACTGAAAATGATCATCGGTTTGATCCCCGTTTTTCTCACAGCGGCTTTCCTCGAGGGCTTTGTCACCCGTCATACCACCATGCCCGTGTGGATAAGCTGCTCCATCTTGGCAGGTTCGCTCGCTTTTATCAGTTGGTATGTCGTGATCTATCCGAATCGCTTATATCAATCCTCCCAATTAGCTACTTTGCGCCATGGAACCGAAAGTCGAATTTAGTCGTATACGCGATTTTGGCGAAACCATCAATGACAGCATCAATTTCGTCAAGCAAAATTTCAAAGCACTGTTTACCCCGTTGCTCTACATAAGTCTTATTTTCATTCTTGCCGCCATGGCTACCGGAATCCTTGTGCAGGTCAAGACCATTGGACTGGTAGGCGCAGAAATGGCCGGTCCCGTGAATGCGTTTGACGGCACCGCGTTTCTCGCTGGATTTGGAATTAACTATGTATTATATCTACTGTTTTATTTTATTTCCTTTACCGTTGTCCAACTGGTCACGCTGTGCTTCATCGATCTATACAGGAAAAACGGCAATGTGCCCCCTACCAAAGAAGAGGTCTGGATTGCCTGTAAAGCACACTTTTGGCGGTTCATCTTGGCATCCCTTCTACTGAGTATCATCGTAGCGATTGCGACTATGCTTTGTATTCTTCCGGGTATCTATTTATTTCCGATTGCCAGTTTGGTCTATGCGATTGTCGTCATGGATGAAGCTCCCTTTGACCAAGCGTTTACCCGGGCATTCACACTGATCAAGGACAATTGGTGGAAAACATTTGGGGTGCTGTTTATCGTTTGGCTGATCGCCTACTTCAGCATCGGTTTGGTTGCCCTACCGGGCACCCTGATGACCATGAGCGGATTCCTTTTAGGCGAATCATCCTCGCTAACGCTGACTGGTGCGATCTTGAACGTAGTTATCCAATCCTTTGGCATGCTGGTCTACTCCCTTCCTACGATTGCCTTGGCCCTTTGTTACTTCAGTCTCAGCGAAGAAAAAGAGGGTACTGGACTGATGGAACGGATCGAGAATTTAGGCACCCATGCCGACACCGGCAAGGATCTGCCGGATGAAGAATATTGAAACAAATGAGGAATTTCCGCTATATCTTTTGGTTTTTTCACTGTATTTGCGGGCTAACCAGCCTCACTTCTTATGCCGACGGTGGACCCAAAGACCGTCCCATCAATGCCGTTGCACCAGACACGACTCAGAACCCGTCTTTCGATTCATCTGCAGTAAATGTCCGCCAGTTCGATCAAGCTTCACTGGATAGCTACAAGGAGCGCACTGATTTTCAATATAATGAGCAACAAGTAGACCTTTCATGGTGGCAACGCTTCAAACAATGGCTACGGTACAAAATCGCTGAACTGATGAGCCGTGAGGGGTCTTATGCTTTATTAAAGAACATCGGTATCATCGCTGGCGTTGGCGCGCTGTTATACCTCGTGATGAAATTGTTGGGGATGGATGCAGCCGGCATATTTTCACGTAAATCCCACACGGCGAATACAAAGTCTACTGTACACACCGAGAATATCCACGATATCGATTTTACGGCAGAACTCCAGAAAACTATCGAAACCGGCAACTATCGATTGGCCGTGCGGCTCTTGTATTTGGATTGTCTTAAAAAACTGAATGATTCCGGCCTCATCCGTTGGCAGCCGGCTAAGACCAACATCGCCTATGTGAATGAACTAGACGATGCCATCCTTCAATCGGAATTTAAAAAGCTTACCCGGCAATTTGAGTACATTTGGTATGGCGATTTCAGCATTAATCACCAACATTTCATCCAATTGCATGCTGCATTCCAACAGTTTGATGAAGGTTTGAAATGAGAGATCTGAAGGTATATATCGTCGTCGCCTTACTGGCCTTGGGCATCTTTCTGTATATTCAATACCGAAAGCCGGCTCCCGTGAACTGGAGTCAGACTTATAGTAGAACGGATAAGATTCCGTATGGGACATATATCTTGCATCATGAATTGTCTACATTATTTGAGGGAGTAGCTGTCCGCTCTTATCGAAAACGGATGTATAACATCCTTGAAGAACTAGGCAACGAAGCCGATAGCTACCTTATTGTTGCTCCCGAACTGGATATCGATGAACCGGATTATCAGAAACTATTGGCGTATGTAAAAAGCGGAAATGACCTGTTTATCGCCGCCCATACATTCGGGGCCTTGATGACTGACAGCTTAAAGCTGAGAATCCAGAACCATTTTCCATGGGCCGACAGTGTTAACACGGTAAACTTCACAAATCCTGAACTCCGTTCGGAAACGGGATATCGGTTTGACAAACGCATAGCAGCGGGTTACTTTACTGAATTTGACACGTTGCAGACTACCGTATTGGCAACCAATGGCCATGGCAATGCCGTCTTTCTCCGGTATCCGATGGGCGACGGCAACCTATATATACTATCTTCACCCGACTATTTTACCAACTATGCGCTCTTATCATCGGAAGGCGTTGCCTTTGCGGGCAAGGCCCTTTCTTACCTAACCCCCCAGCAACAGATAATCTGGGACGATTTCCAAGCGATGGGAGACCGGATACAACAGTCGCCCTTGCGCGTATTCCTGTCGGATGAGCACCTGCGCCCCGCTTATCTAATAGCGTTATTCAGTCTACTTGCTTTTGTAATCTACGGCGTCAAACGTCGCCAACGGGCAATTCCCATTGTGGAACCGCTCAAAAACACGAGCATTGAATTTGCTCAGGTCGTCAGTTCGGTATATTATCAACGTCGGGACAACCTCGATTTGCTTACCAAAGAATATCGCTATTTTCTGGAACACGTGCGAACTGCTTACCGTGTGAACACCAGCAACATAGACGAAAACTTCATGCAGTACCTCAGTATGCGTTCTGGAGTGGAGAAGTCCATTCTATTAAACATCCTCCGGGGTATGAACGATTTACAACGCTACGAGACCATTGACGATGGGACTTTGCTTTCACACCATCGTTTTCTTGAACTTTTTTATCAGCAAGCTTTATGGAAGAACAACACTTCGAACAACGTATTGACCTGAGTGGATTGACCGGTGCCATCCAACAAATAAGGGAACTTCTGGCAACTGTTATTGTCGGGCAACAGCAGATGGTGGACTTACTTATCGCCGGAATCCTTGCCGACGGGCATATCCTGATTGAAGGTGTTCCGGGTGTAGCCAAGACACTCAGTGCTAAACTGATTGCTCAAAGCATTGATGCCAAGTTTTCCCGAATCCAATTCACCCCCGATCTCATGCCTTCAGATGTTTTGGGCACATCCGTATTTAATCCCAAAGAAAATGGGTTCAGCTTTAAGCCCGGCCCCATTTTCGGTCACCTAATTTTGGTCGACGAGATCAACCGATCGCCGGCAAAAACCCAGGCTGCCTTGTTTGAAGTAATGGAAGAACGGCAGGTCACCCTAGATGGCCATACCTATCCCATGGAGGAACCCTTCGTGGTACTCGCCACACAGAACCCCATTGAACAGGAAGGCACCTACCGGTTGCCGGAAGCACAATTGGACCGCTTCCTATTTAAAATAGAAGTCGGATATCCCTCATTGGAGGAAGAAATACAGATATTAGCCCATCACCACGCGCAAAAACTGGATGAACGGATAGCATCCATCAAACCGATACTCCGTACCGCGGATATCCGCAATTACCGCAAAACGGTAAAGGGTTTGCATATCGAAGATAAACTACTGGATTTTATCGCGCGCATCGTGCACGAAACACGCAACCACAAATCCATTTACTTGGGAGCGTCTCCGCGCGCATCGCTGGCAATCGCCAATAGTGCAAAAGCAATCGCAGTGATGGATGACCGTGACTTTATCACACCGGACGATGTGATACGTGTGGCTCCTGCGGTATTACGACACCGCCTCATCCTTACCCCCGAGCGGGAAATGGAAGGACTCACCACGGACGACGTGGTGTCTCAGATTATTAAGGGAATAGCTGTACCTAGATAGATCAAGCGCGCCAACAGAAAGGAGCATAATACAATGACTAAACTCGTAAGAACCGATTCCAACAGTACGGACTTCGTGGTGCTCGTGCGGCTACTCGACGCTGACCTCGCGCAGCGAGACGGGGATGAACATGCATTCTACCACCAATTCAATAAGATCGATCACATCAAATACGTCGTCGTGGCTTACGAAAACGACAAACCGATCGGCTGCGGAGCCATAAAGGAGTATGCGCCTGACACAATGGAAATCAAGCGGATGTATGCGTTGCCCGAGTTCAGGGGACAGGGAATTGCCACACGCATACTCACTGAACTGGAAACCTGGGCGGCGGAATTGGGTTATAAACGTTGTATCTTGGAAACGGGGAAAAAACAGCCCGAAGCCATCGCCCTTTACAAAAAATCTCATTACATGCCGATCGAAAACTACGGTCCGTACATCGGTGTCGAAAATAGTGTTTGTTTTGAAAAGAAAATGAATTAGCCCATGTGTCCACTGCGCTCTTTGATACCAGCATTCGTTGCCCTCACCATTACGGTTGCTGCCTACGGTCAGGAAAAATGGCCGCACGGTCGGCTGCAGGTTACGCCCGATGGCCATTACCTGCAATATGAAGATGGAAGCCCGTTTTTCTGGCTGGGAGATACGGCATGGGAACTATTCCATCGTTTGACGAAAGAAGAAATCCAACACTATCTCGATAACCGGAAGGCCAAGGGATTCAATGTTATCCAGGCCGTGATATTGGCCGAAATGGACGGTTTGCATCGCCCGAATCAATACGGGGATGTTCCGCTGATCAACCAGCATCCGGAGAAACCGAATGAATCTTATTTTCAACTGGTGGATGATGTAATCGCATCCGCGTACGAAAGAAAACTATTTATTGGGTTACTACCGACATGGGGCGACAAGGTGACGCGCATGTGGGGCGTAGGTCCGGAGATTTTTACTACCGAAAATGCTTATCGCTATGGCAATTGGCTTAGCAATCGTTACAAAGACCGGGAAAACATCATCTGGATTTTAGGAGGCGACCGTCCGGCCATCCATGATTCCGTAGATACCCGCCCCATATGGCAAGCCATGGCTAAGGGGATACTGGAAGCCACCGATGGGAAGGCACTCCTCTCCTATCACATCTCAGGTGGAGCGCATTCGACCTCACAGCAAATCCATGACGAACCGTGGCTGCACATAAACATGATGCAGTCGGGCCATGGATCGGGACACGACGTTCCTGTATGGGAATGGATCACGCGCGACCGTGCCTTGACACCGACCAAACCTACCCTGGATTCGGAACCCAACTATGAGGACCACCCTGTAAACCCGTGGCCAAATTGGGACCCTAAAAATGGCTATTTCGATGACTATGATGTTCGCAAACAGACTTACCGCTCGGTTTTTGCGGGTGCCTGTGGGGTAACCTACGGTCACCACAGTATCTGGCAGTTTTGGAGCGAACGGGAAGAAAAGATCAACCACGCCGACCGGTACTGGACCGAAGCACTCGACCGGCCGGGAGCTTTCCAGGTCGGTTACCTGCGACAGCTCATCGAATCACGCCCGTTTGTCGATCGCCTGCCCGACCAAACCATTGTTGTAGACGGACAGGGAGAAAAAGGACAGCACATACGCGCGTTTAAGGATGGTAAGGGTAGTTATTTGATGGTGTATATTCCGCTGGGAGGAACCATTGCTGTTAACACTTTGGTACTTAAAGCCGATACCTTACGCGGATGGTGGTTCAATCCCGCGACCGCGGAAACCATCGATTTGGGTACGTTAAGCCGTGGCGGCGAGCTTCAGCTGACGACGCCGACTCAAGGCTTGAATAACGATTGGGTACTGGTAATAGATGACGTAGCTGCAGGGTACCCGATCCCGGTATTTAGAACATTTTTCTCGCCAAATTCCCCAAAAGCTTCAACGCTCGCTCCACCTGTTCATTCCATAGCAGTCCGTAACTGAGCCGGATACAATGATTATATTGATTTTGCAGCGTAAACATTCTTCCCGGGGCAATACTTATTTTAAATTTCAGCGCCGTTTCATAGAGCTTTATCGTATCTATTTGCTTCGGTAGTTCCAGCCAGAGCAGAAACCCTCCTTCTGGCCGGCTTACCCGGGTCTCTTCGGGGAAATATTCGCCGATGGCCCGGAGATATTGCAGCGAATTGGTATGCAGGGTATGTCTGAGTTTACGTAGATGGCTTTCATAACGGCCGGTTTCTAAAAAACTGGCAATGGCCTCTTGGGTTAGCGTGGTGGATGAAACCGAATGATAAAGTTTAGTGCGGATCACCTGTTCTTTAAATCTTCCCGGCGCTACCCATCCAACCCGATAGCCCGGAGCCAGGGTCTTCGATACCGATCCACACCACAGCACGATGCCGCTCTCGTCATAGGTCTTGCACGACTTCGGCCGATGTTGGCCAAAATAGACGTCACCATACAGATCGTCTTCGATCAGCGGAACACCATGTGTTTCCATTAACCGTACGGCTTCCCTTTTGTGTTCATCCGGCATACAGCTCCCTAACGGGTTGCTGAAATTGCTGACGAGCAGACACGCCTTTATTTTTTTGGTTTGCAATGTTTTTTTAAGTGCTTCAAGGTCGATCCCCGTAATGGCGTGGGTAGGCAGTTCAAGCACTTGCAACCCTAAACTTCTCGCCAGCTGCAGGACGCCGAAATATACTGGACTTTCCACAACGATTTGGTCGCCCCGTTCTGTCAGCGCCATCAGGGAATACGCCAGTGCATTCATGCAGCCTGCAGTGGTTAAGAGATCGCTTTCCCGAAGGTGTCCTTCCCAACTAAACGACCACCGCGCAATTTGTTGCCGCAGCTTGCTATTGCCCTGCACCTGTTCGTAAGATGTACCGCCGGCCGGCAACAATCGCATCGCGTTGATCATCGTCTTATTGAGTTTGGCTACAGGTAACAATTCTGGAGCTGGGACACCCAAAGAAAATGTCAGGTTCGTCTCCCTCCCTAATTCGGCATAAACCTTGGCAACGAGCCCATCCGTTCCACTGGCATCCGCGTGATATACCGGATTACTGGTTTCCGGCATCGCCGGAAAAAACTTGTGTGAATAAGTAACGTAATAGCCCGATTGCGGGCGTGACTCGATCAGGCCTTTGCTCTCCAGATCATAGTATGCTTGCAATGCTGTGCTCATGCTTACGCCATGTTCCCGACAGATCATGCGGATGGAAGGCAATTTATCGCCGACTCTCAACACCTCATGCTGAATCTGATGCTCGATGTTATGGGCAATACGCTGATAGAGTAATCCGTTCTTAGACATATACTTTCTTTAAAAAACTGCTCCGGTCAAAAATAATTAAATTGTATCTGTATTGGTAGTCTCATTTTACGCATTTTTGTACAATAGATTATTTATATGATGTACAGGGTTCCATGAAAAAAATCATCCTCATCACCGGATCCAGCCGCGGTATCGGTGCAGCCACCGCGCTTCTCGCGGCCAAGGAAGGCTATGCGGTCGCGGTGAATTACTACGCTGACAAGACCGCAGCTGACGCGATTGTTTCCCGAATCGTCGAATCCGGTGGCTCGGCGGTTGCCATACAGGCCGATATTTCACAACCCGACGACATCGTCCGATTGTTTTCAGAAACGGACCGTTTGCTGGGCAGGCTGGACGCGTTGGTGAACAACGCGGGGATTCTCGAAAGGCAGATGCGGCTGATTGATATGGACGCAGCGCGACTTAGCCGGATTTTCATGGCCAACGTCATTGGTCAATTCCTTTGTGCCCAGGAAGCGATCAAACGCATGTCAACGAAGCACGGCGGAAATGGTGGTTCGATCGTCAATGTTTCTTCACTTGCTGCCCGGACAGGCTCGCCCAATGAGTACCTGGATTATGCGGCTTCAAAGGGTGCGCTGGATACTTTTACCCTTGGGCTGTCCAAAGAGGTTGCTGGCGAAGGAATCCGGGTGAACGCGGTTAGACCCGCATTTATCTACACCGACATTCATGCAGCTGGCGGTGAACCCAATCGCGTAGAACGGCTTAAAGATAGTATTCCCATGCAACGGGGCGGGTCTGCGGAAGAGGTCGCCGAGGCTATCCTGTGGCTGGTATCTGAAAAGTCTTCTTATACAACGGGATCATTCATTGAGATAAGCGGAGGAAAATGAAAACTTTTTTTGAAGAACTATTTACGTATAGCCACCACTGCAACCAGCAGTTGGCAACTGTATTGAGTGAGCAATCGGAAAAAATTGATGTAAAATCAATGGCCCTGTTCAGCCACATGTTGAACGCACATCAAATATGGAATAACCGAATTTTAGGGCAACCCATGGGATGTACCGTATGGGAAAGCCGACCAAGTGACACGTTTGTGGCAATCGACCGGCATAACTATGAACAAACGCTTACTTTGCTGGACAGATCCGGATTAACGGACAACATCACCTATAAAACCAGCGACGGAAGACCTTTTCACAATACCGTGGGAAACATCCTCTTCCATGTCGTCAATCACTCCACTTATCACCGCGGACAGCTAGCGCTGTTGTTCAGGCAAAACGGAATGGAGCCATTGGTTACGGATTATATATTCTATAAGCGATCAATGCCCGAGCAGTAACTTTGTCAACGGCTATTGGTTACTTCTTCAATCGCTCCTTGAACACTTTCTTAAACTTATCCAGCTTGGGAACAATGATATACTGGCAATATGCTTGTTCGGGATTAAGGTTGAAGTAATTCTGGTGATAATCTTCCGCGATATAAAATGCCGTATAGGGTTCAAGAGTGGTCACAATCGGCCGATCGTATACTTTTTCTTCATTTAGGCGTTGAATGTAGTATGCTGCTTTTTCTTTTTCCGTATCGTCGTGATAAAAAATCGCCGACCGATACTGCGGTCCGATATCGTTTCCCTGCCGGTTAAGCTGCGTTGGATCGTGCGCTACAAAGAATGCCTTTAGCAACTCGTCGTAGGAGATGACATCCGGTCGGTAAATTACATGGATCGCTTCTGCATGGCCGGTCTTTCCCGTGGTTACCTGTTTGTATGAGGGATTTTTTATCGTACCGCCGGTATAACCTGACAAAACCGTATCAACACCTTCCAATTGCTGAAACTGTACTTCGGTACACCAAAAACACCCTCCCGCGAATGTTGCCGTATCTACGGAACCTTGACCATCGGTACGCTCATGCATCTCCTGGGACCGTGCGACCCCTGATCCATTGGATTGCTGACACGCAGCATACAGCATCACGCCACTAAAAAACAATAAGATTCTTTTCATTTAAAAATAATTTACCGCCACTGCCCACACAAAGTTACGAGGTATGGGTTGCCTTTCGTAAACTATCTCGAAAATACACCATTTTAGGTAGTTGGTTTAGCTGTGTAAGCTCTCCAGGCTCAATACGATTTTTCCAAACTGAGACGAGTTGTCCATATTCCGAATCGCAGCTTCTGCATCCTCAAGCGGATAAACGCTGTCCACCATAGGCTTGATGCGATGATCGTTGACAAAACGTAGCATGTGACTAAAATCACGCGGCGAACCCATGGTACTTCCTAATATGGAAAGTTGCTTCCAGAAGATCTTGCGAGCATTGAGTGGCGGAATGTTTCCAGCCGTTCCCCCAAAGAATACGATCCGGCCTCCGGGGTTTGCGAGGTCAAGATGGTGCGCGAACCCATCTCCCAGCGCACTGTCTACAATTACATCGAATCCACCTGCATCTTCTCGTAATTGTTGTGACCAGTTTTCATCCGTATATAACACACCCCCCTTTGCTCCCAATGCGATTGCCTGCTCAATTTTTATCGGACTTCCCGAGGTGACGTATACTTCCGCGTCAACATGTAACGCCCATTGCAGGGCAAAAGACGCCACACCGCCCCCGATACCGACGATCAGCACTTTTTCACCAGCTACCAAGTTGGCCCGACTGAAAAGAGACCGGTATGCAGTAAGTCCGCCGAGGGGTAAAGCTGCGGCTTCCTCAAAAGAAAGATGCCGGGGTTTCTCATGCAGATTTTCAACGGGCACACGCACGTATTCTGCAAAAGTCCCATCCTGGGGCAGGCCCAGGATGGACGAAGTCTTCTGCTGAAAGCCCTCGTGCGCACCCCACTCAATCGATGGATTGATGATAACGGCTTTGCCAATCCATGCATTATCCGCACCTGCGCCCACCGCTTCAACGATACCCGCACCGTCAGACCCCAAAATAATGGGGAATTTTAGTCCAGCATATTGCCCTTGTTGTATCCACCAATCCCGGCGATTAAATGCCGCTGCTTTAACACGTATCAAGGCTTCTCGGTTACCCAATTGGGGCGCAGGCACATCCTGCAACACTAACGGCTCTTTCTCTCCGTGAAGGACAATTGCTTTCATTTTATTAGACATGAGACATCGCTATCAGCTATCGGGTGTCAGCTTTCAAATTAAACTCAGGGATTTTCCGTCTTCGGGCCTATAAAGCCAAAAAAAGCGGCTCATATAAAAATATAGGCCGCTTCTTTTTATTTCTTACTTTTTATTTTTTGGCATCCGCATAGCGTTGGGCTACCGCATTCCAATCGATTACATTGAAAATTGCTTCTAAATAACCCGGACGTTTGTTTTGATACTTTAGGTAGTAGGCGTGTTCCCACACATCAATACCTAATATAGGGGTACCTTTTACTTCTGCGATATCAAATAGCGGATTGTCTTGATTGGCGGTAGATGTCACCTGCAATTTGCCTGAGCCATCCACAACGAGCCAAGCCCATCCCGAACCGAAACGGGTAGCTCCTGCTTCCTGCAGTTTCTTTTTCAACTCATCAAATGAGCCAAACGCTGCATCAATGGCTGCAGCCAGATCGCCCGAAGGCGCGCCTCCACCGTTTGATGAAAGAATCGTCCAAAATAACGAGTGATTGTAATGCCCACCACCATTATTGCGCACAGCTGCGGGGTATTTGGAAATGTTTTTGCAAATTTCTTCAATCGTCAAATTCTCCGCATCGGTACCTGCAATGGCTTTATTGAGATTGTCTACATAAGCTTGGTGATGCTTACCATGATGAATTTCCATGGTTTCCTTGTCGATATGAGGTTCTAATGCATCTGAGGCGTAAGGTAACGCCGGTAATTCAAAAGCCATAATATGTTATTTTTAATTAAAAATTAGTTATTAGTGTTGGACAAACTTAGCGAATGTTGCCCACAAAAGCAACTCTATTGATCGGATGTTGGCCGCTTAAAAGCAACCCTGTTGGCATAACTAACGATTATCCACGCAAATTTGTTTTTGAAATAAATCGTTAACGATTACTTAATACGTTTATTACGAAAAAATGACGTGATCAGTCCGGCACATTCGACTTCCAATACACCACGCATTAGTGTTGTCTTGGGATGCAGCACGTTGCTATAACCCAAGTTGGAAAAACCACGCTTTTCATCCCGTGCTCCAAACACAATACGCGTGATCTGAGTCCAATACGCTGCACCTGCGCACATGACACAAGGTTCAATGGTCACATACAAGGTACAATTGTGCAAATATTTACCTCCCACATAATTAGCCGCTGCGGTAAACGCCTGCATCTCGGCATGAGCGGTCACATCATTCAACCGCTCTGTCAGGTTGTGGCCACGCCCGATGACCCGGCCATTGGATACGATAACCGCACCAATCGGAACTTCCCCCTGCTCCAACGCTTTATGAGCTTCCTTCAGCGCTTCTTTCATGTATATTTCATCGGAAACCGCGTCACTCGCTTCTTCAAAGTTGATGTATTTCATTCGCCTTCAGACTTTCCCTGCTTCAAATCAATTTGGCTCCATTGGGAACCCTTCGTTCCACGGTACTTAGCACGATATCACCCTTTTCATCGGGAAATCCCGTGATAAGGCACTCCGACATGAAATCAGCTATTTGTTTCTTCGGAAAGTTAACCACACCAATTACTTGCTTCCCCAACAGGTCTTCCTTGCTGTAATGCTTGGTAATCTGTGCGCTGCTTTGGCGCACTCCCAGTTCTTCGCCAAAATCGACTTGCAACTTATAGGCTGGCTTTTTCGCTTTGGGAAACTCCAAAACACCGATAATAGTGCCTACATGCAATGCCACCTTTTCAAAGTCCTGCCAGGAGATTTCTTCCATCGATGTTTTCACTAAACTCGATTGCTTTCTAAATCAACCAATCCTTTTTTTAAGGTAAAGAGCACATAGTCGCGCGTACGTTTCACCCGGTTCGCTAGTCGGCTGATCAATTCGTCCTCTTTCCCCTGCTCAAAAGCAAGATCTTCATCAGAAAGATGATTGTATTTCCGCCTGAACTTCTCTTTCAATATTCGCCATTCCTCGGGAGTAATGCTGATTGTTGCCATAACTTTAGTATTTGACCACAAACTTAGTCAACTTGCCATTTATATCCAAGCCGTCTTACGACGACTCGATTTGCAAACCTGGCACGTGTTAAGTCCCGTCTATGATCTGATTTTGGAAAATTCGGCTTGAATTTTGCGGTTGACCCTCCGAACAGTTTTATTATACCGTTACATTACTTAAAAATTAAACGAATTATCGCTATGAAAAAGTACTTTATGATCGCTTTGCTTGTAACATCGACAATTTGGGGAGCAAATGCCCAATTATTGCCGAGTTTGCAATTTGGCGTAAAAGCGGGGTTAAACTTCTCCAGCTTAAAATCGGAAGAAGGGGGTTGGCTTGACGCGAGTACACGGACCGGTTATCAAGCCGGTGTTTGGGCACGCATTGGTGGTGCAGGTGTTCACTTCCAGCCCGAACTTTATGTAACAGGCAAAAGTTCTGAAGCAAAATTGGTTGAAGAAAATGAAGAAGGAAAGGTATCCTTTACGTCGCTGGATTTGCCACTGTTATTAGGCACGCGCATCGGTTTAGGCCCTGCGGGATTGCGTATCGTAGCCGGACCGGTGGTATCGTTTGTAGTGGATAAGAACATCGGTCAATCACTACAACAAGTAACTGAATTTGGTGAGTACAAAAACCAAGCATGGGCAGTAACCGGCGGACTGGGCCTTGACATCAGCAATTTTCGGGTAGACTTGCGGTATGAACATGGGCTTAGTGAGCTCAGCAAAAACGAAAGTGCCCCTCAAAAACTAAATCTTTGGACTGTCGGAGTCGGCTATAGATTGTTTTAATCCTACTCCGAAAGCTATTTTCTAAAAATCCATGCCGCTTTCCGGCATGGATTTTTTTATAGACAACCCGCAAAAAACTTAGAACAGTTCTAAATTAACTATTTTGCTTGTTTGTTTTTACCGAGTATTAAATCAATTGGTAGATTTGCTTACCAAAAGCAAAATAATCGAGGAGAATGAGCAAGTCAAAACATCTGCTTTCTTCATCACTGGGGAAAAAGCTGATAATGAGTTTAACAGGTCTGTTCTTATGTACATTCCTAATCGTCCACCTGGCCGGCAACCTGCAGTTGTTTTACGATGACCAAGGCAAAGCTTTCAACGACTATGCCCATTTCATGACCCACTTTACACCCATCCGAATCGTTTCCTATTTGTTATATGCGTCCATCGTAATACATGCGATTTATGCGCTGCTATTGACTATCCATAACCGGAAAGCCAGGCCCGTGAGCTATGCGGTATATCGCGGATCTGAAAATAGCGCATGGAGTTCACGTAACATGGGAATACTAGGCACCGTATTATTGGTTTTCATCGTTACGCACATGAGCAATTTCTGGTGGAAATACCACAACGATGGTGTCCCGTATATTGAATACCGTACCGATCTTGCTACCCAAGAAACCACGGTAACTGAGTTGATCGGAGATGAGTATACGGATTATGTCAAGTACATCGACAATGATGTGGAGGTACTCAAGGCAAAGGATTTATATAAACAGGTTCAGTTTACATTTAAAAACTGGCTCTTGGTTGCGTTTTATGTACTCGCAATGGCTGCCCTGTCATTCCACCTAATCCATGGCTTTAAAAGTGCCTTTCAAACCCTGGGATTTGACCACAGGAAATATGCTCCGGTCATTCGGTTTCTGGGGATCTGGTTATTCGGGGTCGTTATCCCGATAGCATTCGCAGCGATGCCTTTGTATTTTTATTTTTCCAGCTAAGCGATTCACGATGCCCCATCGCGGGCATATTGATATAATGGATATTACACTATGTTAGATTCAAAAGTACCAGCAGGGCCCTTGGCCGAAAAATGGTCGAAACATAAGTTCAATCTGAAACTGGTCAACCCGGCTAATAAGCGGAAATACACCATCATTGTAGTAGGCACAGGATTGGCTGGATCTTCCGCCGCCGCATCACTGGCTGAATTGGGATACAACGTCAAGGCTTTTTGTTATCAGGATAGTCCCAGGCGGGCACACTCTATTGCTGCCCAGGGAGGAATCAATGCGGCGAAGAACTATCAAAATGATGGAGATAGCGTATTCCGACTGTTTTACGATACCGTAAAGGGGGGCGATTATCGCTCCCGCGAAGCCAACGTGCACCGCTTGGCGGAAGTATCGGTAAACATCATCGACCAATGTGTGGCACAAGGGGTACCGTTCGCCCGTGAATATGGAGGACTGCTGGATAATCGTTCTTTCGGTGGTGCACAGGTATCCCGTACGTTCTACGCACGTGGGCAAACAGGGCAACAGTTACTTTTGGGCGCTTATTCCGCATTAAACCGCCAAATCAACAAAGGCACGGTAAAAATGTATAACCGGCATGAAATGCTGGATTTGGTAACCATCGACGGACACGCCCGCGGTATCATTACCCGCGATATGGTTACCGGCGCGATCGAATCACACGAAGGTCATGCGGTGTTATTATGCACAGGCGGGTATGGCAACGTATTCTTCCTATCGACCAACGCGATGGGCTGCAACGTGACAGCAGCTTGGCGCGCGCATAAGCGGGGAGCTCTCTTTGCCAATCCCTGCTATACACAGATTCACCCTACCTGTATTCCGGTGACGGGCGATCACCAATCCAAACTAACGCTAATGTCCGAGTCACTGCGAAACGATGGCCGTGTGTGGGTACCTAAAACGGTTGAATTGGCACAGAAGCTGCGCAAAGGAGAACTAAAAATAGCCGATATCAAGGAGCAGGATCGCGATTACTACCTTGAGCGTAAATATCCGTCATTCGGCAACCTCGTGCCTCGTGACGTAGCTTCGCGCAATGCCAAGGAGGTAGTAGACGAAGGACGCGGCGTTGGGGCCTCGGGTATCGCCGTATTCCTCGACTTCGAAGATGCGATTAAGCGCTTGGGCGAGGATACTGTACGTGCCAAATATGGCAATTTGTTTGATATGTACTATCAGATTACGGACGAAAATCCGTATAAACAACCCATGCGTATTTATCCTGCAGTGCATTATACCATGGGAGGAGTTTGGGTAGATTATAACCTGATGACTACCGTACCCGGTTTGTATGCATTGGGAGAATGTAACTTTTCAGACCATGGTGCCAACCGCTTAGGTGCCTCCGCTTTAATGCAGGGACTCGCCGATGGATATTTTGTGATCCCGTATACAGTTGGTGATTACCTGGCTGGATTGGGCTTTGCTCCGGTAGATAAAAACCACCCGAATTTCGAAATAACACGCACGGAAGTAGAAAAACGTGTACGTAAGCTGCTCTCGCTCAAGGGAAGCAAAACGGTGGATGACATCCATAAAAAACTCGGCCACATCATGTGGGAGTATTGCGGTATGGCACGAAACGAGGCCGGGCTTACCAAAGCGAAAGGGCTTATACAAGAGCTTCGCAGGGAATTCTGGAATGACGTGACCGTACTGGGAGAAAATGAGGAGATGAATCAGTCGCTCGAAAAAGCAGGTCGTGTAGCTGACTTTCTGGAATTAGGCGAACTGATGGTAGACGACGCGCTGAATCGTCGTGAATCCTGCGGCGGACACTTTCGCGAAGAAAGTCAAACCGAAGAAGGCGAGGCCAAACGTAACGATGAGGACTTCAGTTATGTTGCCGCATGGGAATATAAAGGTGAGGATCAGCCCGAAGTGCTACACAAAGAAGCCTTGGTATTTGAGAATGTCAAATTGACACAACGAAGCTATAAATGATTGTAGATTGTAGACTATAGGTTTTACATGACACATCTAGCCTACAATTGGAATAGGCTTTATGAGACTGTAAATCTAACATCGTAAGTCTAAAATCGTAAATAAAGAAGTAATGAGTGGAAACATGAACCTGACGCTGAAGGTATGGCGTCAAAAAAACGACAAAACTCGGGGAAAATTTGTAACCTACCAAGCCAACGGTATATCGTCGGATATGTCTTTTCTGGAAATGCTTGACGTTGTCAACGAAGATCTGGTGCGGAAAGGCGAAGACCCCATCCACTTTGACCACGATTGTAGGGAAGGTATTTGCGGAATGTGTTCCCTACACATTAACGGCAGACCACACGGGCCGAAACAAGGCACCACAACGTGCCAACTGCATATGCGCAGTTTTCACGACGGCCAGACCATTGTTATCGAACCGTGGAGAGCTGCGGCCTTTCCCGTTATTAAAGATCTAGCGGTTGATCGTTCAGCCTTTGACCGCATCCAGCAAGCCGGCGGATATATTAATGTAAATACCGGTGGCGTACCGGATGCCAATGGCATCCCGATTCCAAAAATTGTGGCTGACGAGGCTTTTGAATCCGCCACCTGCATCGGTTGCGGTGCCTGCGTAGCAGCTTGCAAAAATGCATCAGCCATGCTTTTCGTTTCCGCAAAAATTTCACAATATGCGTTATTACCACAGGGTCAGACTGAGCGATACAGTCGTGCGCAGGCCATGGTGGCACAAATGGACGCAGAAGGTTTTGGCAGTTGTACCAATACAGGTGCTTGCGAAGCGGAATGTCCCGTAGGTATCAAATTGACAAATATTGCCCGCATGAACCGTGAATACCTCGGTGCCAAAATCTTGAAGCAAGTAGAGCCTCATTGATAGAATTGGCATTTAGCGGGGAATTTGCTATTTTTACGTGATTAACCCCGTCTGAAGGTTGAGTACGGTCGTCAAAATAAGATTGCTGTTGTTGGTGTTAACGTTGTGTTTCATCGGCACGGCTATTTCCATTAACCTAACCTTTAACGATGAAGAGATCCTACTTTTAGATGCCGGAAAAATCCAAAATAATCTTCACAAGAAAGAACAAATCGTTTTCAACTTTCTCGATGATACCAGCAAATTTAATGCGCTGAAAGCGATAGACACCGATGTTCAACTGACGGAAGACATTCTGGATTACTTCGTTGATCAAAATGAAATCTATCCATTCACTTACGTAAACAGCGAATTAACGTTCTGGGGGACGGATACATTCGTTCCCAAAACCGATGCAGGTATACGTAATGGCGTTGGTATTATTGAAACAGACAACGGATCGTATGAATCCATCAAAAAGAGCACGGGAAACTTTGCCGTCCTGTTTCTGATACCGATAAAATCAGATTTCCAAAAAAACAATGAATATTTACAAAATGTCTTCTCGAAAAACCTCATTGAGACCAATAACCTTGAAATAGCCGGATACGATGACCAGTTGATCTACAACATTCGGAGCATAACCGGCGAATACCTATTTTCCGTCAAACTACGCGATGGGCAACATGACACCTTCTTTTCAAAACTGGAACTTGCCATGTGGTTGCTTGCAGGCTTTTGTGTCGTACTATTACTCAACATCATTTGCATATGGATGGCCAAACGGGGCTGGGTTTGGTATTCCGTTCTGTTGTTTGCTGGCGGTCTCGCCGGCATCCGCTACTTGGAACTTTACTACGGCTGGCTCGCTTCTCATTTTTATACCGGAATTTTTGATCCCAGAAATTTCGCTTCTAGTTTTCTCTTCCCCCACCTGGGGGGGCTATTGCTCAACGTCATCGCCTTCACTTGGTTCACCGGATATCTTTTCACTTTCCGGGATCAGTTAAAAATCCCGGCATTTGGATATACCAAAACGGGAAGCGTCGTTCTTTTGCTGTTATTCGGGCTATTCATTTATTTGGTGAGCCTGGGCATAACCAATGTATTTGCAGGATTGGTTACCAATTCAGACATAAATTTTGATGTCACCAATATATTGAACCTTACTATTTACAGTTGGATTGGAATAATTGCCCTGTGTCTGAGCGTCATGTCATTGCTCTTGCTCATTGATTTGCTTGTTGCACTTGCTCATACACTTGTTCCGAATTCAAAAAGACTACTTTTCATTGGCATTCTATTTATTGTATGTGCTGCCGTAATACGCAATATTTTCTTTGTTGAGTTTTCCTTTGACAATTTTCCGCTGACATTCGTCTTGCTATTTGTACTGATCGGATTACGTGGTTGGTATCTCCGTAAATGGAAAGGCCAATTTGATTTAGCTGTTTTTATTTCCACCCTGTTATTACTTGCGGCCATTACTGCCATAAAACACGATCAATTCCAGCGTAATAAAAAAGAAGAGGCACAAAAACAGGCTATTTTCAAAATGGAAGCTGTAGATGATGCCAACGCACTCGCCTTGTTCCGTGATCTGGAAAAAGAAATTGTAAAAGACCCCGTGTTGATCGAATATTTCGAATGGCCGAAGAACGAGAATCGTGATTTGCTCAATGAACACCTCAAAAGAACCTATCTAAGTGGTTATCTCTCCAAATACGAATTCGTGGCCAATGAATACAACACCAATTGGATTCCCATCGGCGAAAGTTCGGCAAGCAAGCTGGAGGCCTATCGCAATAAGGTAATATCGGGCGCCATTAAAGTATCTGAAAATTTTTATCGAGGGAACAGCCGATTTGGCAATTTTGAATATTTCGCCCAGTTGCCGGTGGAAAAAGATGGAAACCTGTTGGGTATCTTGCTGATTGAATTGCAAAATCGGTCCTTCAATCAGCTCGCCGCCTATCCCGACATTTTGATCGATAATCGAATCGATCAACGGCAGACTGAATTGGCTACGCAATATTCTTTTGCATTTTACCGTGACGGTGCCTTAGTGAGCCAATATGGCGACTATGTTTATCCGCTTTCTTCCGAAGCATATCCTCCCGAACAACGGAAACACATATCACTTGGCAACAACGAAGGCTTTGATCACATGATGTATCGGCCAAACAATCGGACGTTGATTGTCATCAGCCAGCCGCAGCAAAGCAATTGGAAACAATTGGCTGCACTTTCATTTATTTTTCTCGTCTTCCTATTCTTTGCGATACTCGCCTTCATCTCCAGGTGGTTGGTATTGACATTAAACAGCAACGATTTCAGTTTACGGAATCTACGATGGAGTTTCTTGATTCTGACCAACCGGGTATTATACAGCACACGCATTCAAACGTTTATGGTCGTAGCGGTTGTATTTACATTGATCGTAACTGGGATCATCACATTTTTCAGTATCAGCAGTCAGTTTAGGAAGCAACAAGAAAGCGGCGTATTAAAATATGTGGTAGACATCGCTGGACGGCTGGAGTCCAAAATACTCAAGGAGGCAACTATCAACCGAGAAATATCCACCGATGAGCAATTCAATACCATCGCTGAATCCGTTGCTTCGGATTTAAATCTATATGGAATAGACGGACAACTGACCTACTCAACGCAACCACGCATCTATGATCTTCGTCTGACATCGCGCTACATAAATCCCAACGCATGGCTTCACTTAGCCCGCCAGCAACGTTCGGAATTCATCCAACACGAACACATCGGCAACCTGAATTTTATTGCCGCATACGCGCCGATACGAAATGATGCATACGAACCGGTAGCGTTTCTGAGTCTACCACATTATAGTTACCAGAAAGAGTTCGAACAAAATGTCGGACTTCTTCTCAATACATTAGTCAATATTTATGCCTTGGTTATTCTCGTACTGGGACTGTTTGCCGTATTCGTTGCCAATAAGATTACCGCTCCGTTGGCGTTGGTGCAGCGGAGCCTGGCAAAAACTAGTATCGGCAAACAAAACGAGCCAATCTTCTGGAAGCGCCACGATGAAATTGGGAGCCTCATCAAGGAATATAACCTCATGATCGCCGCACTGGAGCAAAGCGCCAATACAATTATGCGATCTGAACGGGAATCTGCCTGGCGGGAGATGGCAAAACAAGTAGCCCATGAAATTAAAAATCCACTGACTCCGCTGAAGCTTGGCATTCAGCAACTGGAGCGCTCGTGGAGAGAGAAAGATCCGCGGTTTGACGAGCGATTTGCACGGTTCAGCGAATCATTCATAGAGCAAATCGACAGCCTTTCATTGATTGCTTCGGAATTTTCAGAGTTTGCCAAGATGCCTGACACGCAACTCAAGGAAGTCGACATCTTGGATATTATGAACAAAGCCGCGGAGGTATTCAATAACAACATCGGCGTCAAAATATCTATTTTCAATCGGTGTGGGGACCCTCAGATCAAAATTCAGGGCGACCGGGACCAATTGCTCAGGTCGTTCAATAATTTAATAAAAAATTCAATTGAAGCAGCCATCACCAAGCGGAAATGCCTGATCGACATCCATGTTAACTATGATATGGATCATTACGTATCGATAGCCATCCAAGACAACGGCCATGGCATAAGCCTGGAAGCCCGCGAAAAGCTTTTCCAACCCAACTTCACTACAAAAAGTTCAGGAACGGGTCTCGGTTTGGCATTTGTAAAACAAGCCGTAGAAGGAATGGGGGGCAGTATCCGATACGAAACGTATGTTGGAAAAGGTACTACTTTCTTTATTCGGATTCCTTCTGTCCGTGTGAAGCAACCCCTGACATAGCTGAGGCTTATTTCAGCACAACACTACCCTGACCCATTATCGCATTATCTGCATATAAGAGGATCGTATAGGTACCTTTTTGGAACGCCTTGGTATCTTTCCAATCAACGGTATAGGAAGCTCCATCATTCACGAATTCGATTGTTGTCTTATAGGTATATTGTATCTGATTTCCATTTACTTCAAACAACCCATAATCCGCCGTACGCAAATTCCCATTTGGATCAATCACACGGAGATAAACGTCATGTACGCCCTTTTCCGCCAACGGATTATCTGCGATGGTAAAGGTAATTTTGAGTTTATCAGCCCTTCGTGCTCGTGTTTCTATGCCTTCTTTATCGCCGCTACGCTCTCTTACACCATTTACCAGGATATGCGATAGTTTAAGAGCGGATGCCAGTTTCACTTTATCCGTTAAATCGGTATTCAGTTCTTCCAACACCGCAACCCGATCAGAAGAAGAAGAAATTTCCCGTTTCAGTTCGTCCCGTTCGGACTTTAGACGGTCATTTTGAGTTTTCAGTTGTTCTATTTCGGTTTTATACTGCGATACCTGCTGCTTCAATTGATTGATTTCTTGCCGGGCTTCTCCCAACTGTCCCCGACTGAGATTGTTTTGCTCTAATTGTTGGCGGAGGGATGCGATCGTGGTGCGCACACTATCTTGCGACGCCTTCAAAGCAGCGTTGATTTCAATATTTTCGTCGGTCAATTGATCCATCTCGGCTTCGATGCGGTCGATCTCAGCCTGCATGTTTACTTTTTCACTGGTTAGCTCATAAACCTGATCACCGGTATTTTTATATTTGACATAAAAATACACATTGGTAGCAAGCAACGCAACGATTGCCACCACAAAGAAGTACACCTTGGTTGAATCCTTCCTTATTTCCTCAGGCTTCGACTCGGAACCTGTTTCTTGCATGGTATGTGTTTCTTGCATGGTTTATGTACCGCAAACCTTTTTCCTTACAACACCCAAACCGTATGCAAAAATTGTTCCAACATCCTTTTGATGTTGCCATGTAGGGATAATTGCCGCTTCCTTATTCGAAATAATTCAAGGTTTTGAAACCACCAGCTTTAAGATATTCATCTTTACGCATGAGCTGTAAATCCGATTGTATCATATCTTGTACCAGCGCATTCAGCGTATATTTAGGTTGCCAACCTAGTCTTTGTCGGGCCTTGGTAGCGTCGCCGATCAGCAAATCCACTTCAGTAGGGCGATAATATGCAGGATCTACTTTGACGACCGTTTGTCCAAACTTAACAGCTGATGGATTGATGGACCATTCCGCGAGCCGATTTTCATCCACATCAATAATTACTCCCTTCTCACGGTCTCCTTTCCCGCTGAACTCCACTTCAATACCTAACTCTGCAAAACTCATCTTTACGAAATCACGTACCGTTGTTGTAATTCCCGTTGCAACAACGTAATCTTCAGCTGTTTCCTGCTGCAACATCAGCCACATGGCTTCTACATAATCCTTTGCATGCCCCCAGTCGCGTTGTGCGGAAAGGTTTCCCAGAAATAATTTGTCCTGCAGTCCCAACGCAATCCGTGCGACGGCCCGTGTGATTTTACGTGTTACAAATGTCTCTCCTCGGATTGGACTTTCATGGTTGAACAATATTCCATTACACGCAAAGAGATTATATGCTTCGCGGTAATTGATCGTAATCCAGTATGCATACAGTTTGGCCACCGCATACGGGCTACGCGGATAAAAGGGAGTTTTCTCGTGTTGAGGCACTTCCTGAACGAGCCCGTAGAGCTCAGATGTTGCAGCTTGATAAAAACGGCATTTTTGGCCTAAACCCAGCAATCTAATGGCTTCCAGTATCCGGAGTGCTCCCAATCCGTCGGCATTTGCGGTATATTCAGGAGTATCAAAACTCACCTTTACATGACTTTGCGCAGCGAGGTTATAAATTTCGTCCGGTTGCGTCTCTTGAACAATTCGGATGAGATTAGTGGCATCGGTGAGGTCGCCATAATGCAAGGTAAAATGACGATTGGGCTCATGCGGATCCTGATACAAATGGTCAATCCGATCTGTGTTGAACAGTGAACTGCGCCGTTTCAAGCCATGCACCCGATATCCTTTCTTCAGCAGAAATTCGGCTAAATATGCCCCGTCCTGTCCGGTTATCCCTGTAATCAACGCCGTCTTTGCCATTTCTTTAGCTATGTTTCTTCAAAACCGACTTTAGCAGATACTGTCCGTATCCACTTTTTAATAAGGGTTCAGCAATTGTTTCCAATTGTGAACCGTCGATATACCCCATACGGTAAGCAACTTCTTCAATACAGCCAATTTTTAATCCTTGCCGTTCTTCGATGACTTGTACAAATTGACCTGCCTGCATTAGGGAGGTAAAGGTGCCCGTATCCAGCCAAGCCGTGCCTCGGCTAAAGACACCTACCTTTAGCCGCTCCTGTTCCAGATACACCCTATTGACGTCTGTAATTTCATATTCACCCCGGGCCGAAGGCTGTATATTCTTGGCAATCTCAACGACCGAATTGTCATAAAAATACAGTCCCGGCACTGCATAGTTGGACTTAGGACTCAACGGCTTTTCTTCAATGGAAACGACATTGCGTTGTACATCGAATTCGACTACGCCATAACGTTCGGGGTCAGAGACGGGATACGCAAATACCACACCTCCCCCATCGGGCAGGTTTGCACTTTGCTGCAACAAACGCGACAATCCCTCACCATGAAATATGTTGTCTCCCAGTATTAATGCAACGTGGTCATTACCAACAAATGCTTCTCCAATTACAAAAGCCTGTGCCAGTCCATTCGGCACCTCCTGCACGGCGTATGAAAAAGAGCAGCCCAATTGCGAACCGTCTCCCAATAATTTCTGAAACGCAGGCAGGTCGTGGGGTGTAGAAATAATCAACACCTCCCGGATTCCTGACAGCATCAGAGTCGATAAGGGGTAATAAATCATGGGCTTATCATACACGGGCATCAATTGCTTACTTACCGCCAGTGTCAATGGATGTAAACGTGTACCTGAGCCTCCAGCCAGAATAATACCTTTCATCAGCTATAAGTTTGTTTTAAATGGTCTAATAAAACCTGCACTTTCATCGCACTACCGCCTCCCAGCGATGACGAAGCTTGTGTGAGTCTTCGCTTTCGCCGGTTTCATCATTTTTTGCGCCAGACGCTGACATAGCAGGTTTTACTGTTGTTGCACTTTATTTGTAACGTGCCAAAAGTATTAAATTTTATGCATTAAATGGATACGTATTGGTTTAGTCGATGAAAAACTTCGTGGATGTACGATGCACTGCTTATCTATATGGACATCCACGAAGTCGTAGTTTCAATTAATTAGCTGCTTTTACGGTAAAAGGTACCGAATAAGGCCCCCAAAGAAGTGTAACCGTACCATTTTTGTCAGCCTGGATGGTAAACTGCTCAACAGATTGACCACTGTCACTGCCTGCGGCGACAACACGGAGCGCATCTTGAGCTTCGTCGTACTTAGTACCCCACTGATCCCACACTTTATTGAAAATTAGGGTCGTGTTTTGTTCGGTAGGGATGGAATATAGGCTATATTTTCCGGCGGAGAGCGGCTTCCCTTGAACCAACACATTTTTATTGACTTCAAACGTAGTGGCTTCATTTGCACCTGTTCGCCACACTTTACCAAAGGGCGCGATGTCTACACCGATTTTGCGTCCTTTTAAGGAAGGTTTACTGTAATGGATGTCTATCGTAACTCCATCGGTTGTCGTTACGGTAGTGCGATCGGGGGGGCTAGCCCGTTTACTTTTATCCTGTTGGGCAAATGACAGTGCAGACAGGGCCAATACAAACACGAAAGATAATGTAATTGCTTTCATTTGAATATAATTTATGTTTACAATGTATCATTGAAGCCGTTCGAAATTAAAAACCAGGTAGCCCGTAGCACCGTCCAGATCCAAAGGCATCCGCAGCACAAGTTGTTCGGCATCTGCATAGGAAAGATCCAGTCTATAACCGGCTGTAACATTGCTCGGTTTATCTCCGGGATATATTTTTTTGAACTGAAATTGCGGTTGCCCATTGTCCCGCCCCGGATTGTAAATCGACCACACGATGTTCCGTACAGCACCGGGGGCACAAAGTGTTCCTTCCGCATCAAACGTGATACTTCCCTTACCATTATTCGGCAAGTTCCAAACACTGCCGACAAAACACTCCGCAGGCGCTTCTTCAAATACCGATTTCACAGAATATGCCGAAGGGAAGTTTTCCTTATCAACGGAATGCAAGACCCATTGACCCTTTACCCCGTTTTTCCACGCAGATGCTGATGGCCCTCCCGCAACGGATCCCTGCTGGGAGGAACAAGACGTCGAAAACATAACCGAAGACAAGAGTACTGTGAGTAGAAATAATGAGCGATTCATAGTATCGTAAAAATCTATTTGATTGGAATTGTATTTTTGTACCGTAAAGGTAACAGATTCCATTGTAAAAATAACTATTCAATATGACAATCCCGTCCAAAAACCATACCATCAGCAAATTTGTTGCAAAATTGCTCGTCCGGCTTTTCATGCTGCTGTTGCTATTTGCATTTGCTCCGGCTATCCTTGAAACCAAAATAGCCCGGCCACTAAGTTCAACATTTGTCTATATTCAGAATAAGTGGGCATTCATATTTCCCGGTATCCTTTTTCTGAGTTTTCTGATACTGCTCATCCTCACACTTCGTCACAAATATCAAAAAACTGACCTGAACTGGATGCTGTCGTTGAATACCGGCTTACTGATTGTCTATGTGGTTATGCTGTATGCCAAACTTTATCCGCTCATCTTCGGTTAAGCCCCTTGCAATACTCTTAACGTTTTTTATACCTTTGAGGCTTCACCGGCATACTATGGATAAAAAGAGGCTGTGGAATATTTTAAAAACGATAGGTAAACTTTGCTTCACAGCAGCCGCGTTATATTGGGTATTCCAGAAGGTAAATATAAGCGATCTAAAGGAGGCGTTGATCGATTCCCATCCCCTATTCCTTGCGTTGGCATTTTTAGCTTATACCTGTTCAATCTTAATCGCTTCTTCGCGTTTAAACGGATTTTTCAAGGCGATGGGATTAATCCTTTCTGAGCGCTATAATTTCAAGTTGTATCTCTTGGGATCGTGCTATAATCTTTTTCTGCCGGGAGGAGTTGGCGGCGACGGGTACAAAATCTACTTTTTACGACGTAAATTTAAGGTAAAAGGCAGACAGTTGTTATCTGCCGTTTTTTTCGACCGCCTCAGTGGGCTTTGGGCACTCTGCCTGATTACCGCCGCATTGGTGATCTTTATCCCCCGGCTGCAAATACCGAACGAAGTGCCGATCGTCGCAGTCGCATTGGGTACGGTGGCTTATTATGCGGTCTTAAAGCGATATTTCCCGACCTACAGCAAACATTTTTTTCTAACCCATCTGAAAGCCCTCGGTGTACAATCCATGCAGGTCATTGCTGCTATCTTAATTTTGTATGCACTTCGCTTTGACGGCAAGTTTTCACCCTATTTACTCATGTTTTTACTTTCGTCATTGGTCGCGGTCATTCCTTTTTCTGCGGGCGGGCTGGGCCTACGCGAAGTAGGAAATATGTACGGTGCACAGTTTTTTGCACTGGATCCGCATTTAGCGGTATTGATCAGCTTGCTCTTTTATTTTATATCTGCAGCGCTTGCTATCACCGGCTCATATTTTATTTTCCGGCCGCAAGGCTTGGGTGAAGACAGACTGCCAACCACAGCGGAAGCGGAGATGAATGAGGAAGACGAGGAAAATGAATAAAACAGACTGTTATGGCAAATATTGTAATTACCGGAGCAAGCAATGGTATTGGCTTTGAAACGGCATTGGCATTAGCGAAACAGGGAAACAATGTGCTGGCGATTGCCCGTAACGGCAATCGGCTCTCCAAACTCCAATCCGTTGGCACAAACGAAGCATCCACACAAAAAATCCAGGCGCTCTCGTTTGATATCGTAAATGGGGACTACAGACAGGCGCTTATCCCGTTGATCACAGAAAAATTTGGACAAATTCATGCACTTATCAACAATGCTGGCACGTTAGTTAATAAACCTTTTGCCGAAACATCCGCAACTGATTTTCTGGCAATGACACAAAGCAACCTGATAGGGCATGTTCAAATCATTCAGCATCTTTTGCCCTATCTGGCTGCCAATAGCCATATTGTCAACATTGGAAGCATGGGCGGTTTCCAGGGAAGCGTTAAGTTTCCGGGACTGGCTGCCTATTCGGCCAGCAAAGCTGCATTACACGCCTTGACTGAGTGCTTAGCGTTGGAATTCAAAGACATGGATATTAAAATAAATTGCCTAGCTTTGGGTTCGGCACAAACAGAAATGCTGGAAAAAGCGTTCCCCGGATACAAGTCACCGGTAACCGCTTCCGAAATGGGCCAGTACATCGCCCATTTTGCCTTAACGGGCCACCAGTTCTTCAACGGAAAAATATTACCTGTAGCGGTCACGACGCCATAAAAAGAATAAAATCAAAAAGTACGGAACTATGAACACGCCAAACTTGCGATCGGTATCCCTACTCCTATTCATCGTAACAGCCACATTTTCATGCCGAAATGAATCCAGCGAAAAAAAGGAGTCGCCCTCCCATAAGGAAATGGCCGAGGAAATTGCTGAAGACATGGAGGCGCCACTGCCCGCCCTACCCTACCTCGCGGTTTTCGATAAGCAAACTGAACAATTAACCGCCCAAAAAAACACAGATTTCAGCGTCACTTCACTGAACGCCGATGCCCTTACGCAGGCGTTGGTTGCCAACTACCCCGAAATTATCCCGAAAATCGAGCGGACTTCCAACGACACGCTTTACCTACGCATAGCCGATGCTCAGTATCTTACTCAACAGATGGGGTCATCGGGAGCACAGATGTATTTAATGGAAGCCACCTACGCATATACCGAGTTGCCCAACATTCATGTCGTCCATTTCTCCTTTGCAGAAGGGGACCACGCCTTGCCCGGCAATTATAAGCGTGATAGCTTTAACCCATAAATCGGATAGCCGTTCTTAACAGAAATGGCGTTTGCTAAACTGTTGATTAATCATATCTTTGCAGTTTTTTAACGCACACGTTTAGTGGACAACGATACATGAGAAAACTTTTCGGTTATATTCTTTCGCCCATTTTTTATTTACTTTTCGGTATCATCATCACGGTATTTCATCCCATACAATGGCTTTGCCTAAAATTGGGAGGGTACCAAGGCCATAAAACATGTGTGGATGTACTTAACGGATTTCTACTCTGCACCTATTACGCCCTGGGAAATACGATCAAATTTACCAACAAGCAGCACCTACCTACTGACCGGCCCATTCTGTTTGTGGCAAACCACCAAAGCATGTACGACATCCCCCCACTGATCTTTTTCCTACGCAAACATCACGGTAAGTTTATTTCCAAAATTGAGCTTGCCAAGGGCATACCGAGCATATCATTTAATCTACGTCACGGCGGTGCTGCCAATATCAACCGTAAAGACCCCAAACAATCAATTGCCGAAATTCTCAAACTAGCAAATAACATGAAATCCAAAAACTGGTCGGCATTCATTTTTCCGGAGGGGACCCGTGCGAGGACTGGAAGTATCAAACCTTTTAACGTGGGGGGAATAGCGACCATACTGAAGAAAGTATCCAATGTATTGGTTGTACCCATTGCCATAAACAACTCGTGGCAGATGGTTCGGTATGGCTTTTTTCCACTTAATACTTTTACCAGGATGAGATGGGAGGTTCTTTCCCCCATTGAACCAGCGGGGCTAAACCCCGAAGAAGTGGTTGCTCAGGCGGAAGCCCAGATCCGGGAAAAAATCAGTTGACCCGTCGGCCTTTCCATTGATATTTCCCGATGTTGCCCGCAATACCGATGTATACCATATATAGCACGTGTACAACTGTCAATACGGGCAGATACACCAGCAACTCCATCCGCTTGGCAAACCTGCAAAGTGGATAAAGAAAAATAAACTCAATAAGGAATTTCAGTGAAATTGCTACAGCGAATACCGGCCACAGCACCTGATAACATGTAAATGCAGCTATTCCGCTTATTAATAGCAGCACATTGAAAAACCAGATAGAAATCCCCAATGCAACGATCCCCCGATTTTTATAATGCGTACTTTTGGATGCCCAGCGTCTCCGCTGGTTGATGAACCCACGAAGATTTCTTTTGGCATCGGTATAGACAATCGCATCCCTTGATTTGCAAAACCCAATTTTGTTCGGATAGCTGGCGGCCACTTTATGGAGAAACAATTCGTCGTCGCCGGAAGCGAGGTGATCAATCCCATTGAATCCCCCCATTTCGTAAAATACATCCCGCCGATAGATGAGATTGGCACCGTTGCAGGTAGACGGATACCGGTTTCCGATACCAGCCGCTCCCAATCCAATGAGATACAGGAACTCAAGCGTCTGCAATTCCTCGAAAAAGCTCCGTTGCTGTGAATAAACTACAGGGGCGGATAGGAGAAAATAGTCGTATTGTTCCATGCAGGTAACCACCGTGGTCAACCAATCGCTTCCCATCCTGCAGTCGGCATCCGTGGTAATCATCAGTTGACCAGTAGCTTCGGCAATCGCCATCGATATGGCTTTCTTTTTATAGGAATTCAGGGGTTCCGATTCATTGAGTGTTAAGAGCTTTACACCTTGCCCGGAGAGAGATTGCACAATAGCCGATGTTCCATCTGTGGAGTGATCATCAACTACAATAATTTCCAGGAGTTCTTTCGGGAAGTCCTGAGCCAAAATATCTGAAAGCGTGCGACCTATATTTACTTCTTCATTTCGTGCAGCGATTAGCACACTGACCTTTGTTGTAGGCTTTTTCCCCCTCCGTGAAAAGCTGGGCAAGGCCCTCCAGCCTCTACACATGTAACCCACAAGCAATAGATAAACACCGGCGAAGATCACCAATGCCATGCTAATCAACTGAATCGCCAAAGAAATTAATTTTTAAGACAAACACTGAACCTAAAATGGCGGGCAATATAAGATTTATAAACCAAATACAGGATGCGATTGCCATCACCGCAATATCCTGATCGGTAATGTGTCCATACAAATAACTCGCCGTAACACTGCGGACACCAAAATCAAATAGATCAAGTGTAGGTAAAGCCGCCTGAACAAAAAACAGAATAAATATCAGCAGCAACATTGGCATAAAATCGATGTCAGGAATCAAGACCAACATCAGTATACAATACTGAGAAGTAAATACGGCAAATCTGGCTAGTGAGTTTAAAAAAACAAGCAGTAACTCGCTGCGGCTATATCGAGTGAGTATCTCAAAAAAGCGATGGAACTTCCGCAGAAATTCGATTCGCTTTATCCAACTGTCAATCCACTTTACGTTAAAATAAAGTATCAAAAAAAAGCCGGCATATACCACAGCTAAGAACCACAGCGCCCCGCCCATCAAGATACCGATATCAAAAAACCGATTGACAAACCAAGCTATGCTAAGCGATCCCGCTACACTTGTCAATACCAACTGCGCGAGTGCACCGACCCCCATTGCTACTACGCCAAAAATACGCTTACGTGGCTTCAGAAAGAGTACCCGTCCGCCAAACTCACCGATGCGATTGGGTGTAAACACGGCCCAGGTTAACCCACAAAACACCGATTGAATCGCTTTCCATAAACTAATCCGTTCGATATACCGGCATAGGTACCGCCATTTTACTGCCTCCAGAAACCAATTGGCGAACATCAGCAAAATGACTACAGACAGGGTAACTACCAAGGTATCCTTTCCTAATCCTTGCATCAAGCGTTCAAACTCCAGCAAGTTTTGGTGGTTGTTGAGCTTGCGGTATAACACCCACGCCACCAACAGAAGAATAGCGACCTTGAGTGCAATACCCAGTATTTTCTTTGTCTTATTGCTCAAACCCGGTGATTTAGCGTGCAATGTTACTAATTTTTATAAGGTAAACCTAAACAAGATGATTTATGGAATTGATCAGTAAAATTCATCTTAATGACAACGGGAGGTACAATACCTTCTTGGATAACATAACGGCCGTTTTGTTTAACTTTTATTCATCAGTTAATTTTTATCGTTATGTTCTATCCAAAATCGGATCTTTTCAGCCAAGATTGGCTGGATGTCATTTTCGAAGGGCGCAACAAGCAATACGGCGCCTATGTACTGCGTAGGGATGCATCGAAGCTAGCAGCTTTTGCTTTACTCATTGCCTCCACTATCTTCATCGTTTCACTGCTTATACCTTTGATCAAAAACAGATTCTTTCCGGATGTCGCCCAGCGCATCGCAGACCCGTTTGAAAAAACACACATCATTGAATTAGCCCCACCTCCACCCATTGACAGATCTATTCCCGAGCCGCCGACTTTGACTCGGCCCGCTCCGCGCGTTAGCCAGGTACGGATGCCACCCCCTAAGGTGGTCGCCGAAAGTCAGGTGACCGAAGAACCCCCTGCTGCTGCCCAGCTTAAATTGGTTGATCCTGGGTCTCAAACCATCGAGGGGAATCCCAATGCAGCCATTCATATTGACATCCCTTCGGGGCCTGGTGAAATCGACGCAGGGATAACAGAGAGCACCGGCGCGGTCGATGAGCCGTTCCAGTCGGTAGAGGTCGAACCTTCATTCCCAGGCGGCATGGCGGCATTTTTAAGGTATGTACAAAAAAATTATCGATATCCCACCCGCGCGGTAGCAGAAGGTGTAAAAGGGAAGGTCATTCTGACCTTCATCGTGGAGCGAGACGGTTCATTGACCGATATCAAAATCATACGGGATTTACAATTCGGTACCGGCGAAGAAGCGGTGCGCTTACTCAAAGCATCGCCAAAATGGAGTCCCGGCATCCAAAATGGCCGGGAAGTACGCGTGGCTTATACACTTCCCATCAGCCTTGATATCAGCCGCTGAACACGAAAAAACAACATCGATCATCAGCGGATTCGCTAAATTGCGAATCCGCTGATTCGTAAATCTTACCCGAAAACCCTAATTTCGCAGGATGCAAAAGTCGGCGGATTCGGAACGGATTATATTGGGAATTGACCCGGGCACAACTGTATTGGGCTACGGTCTTATCAGGGAAATCGGTAAACAGCTATCCCTGATCAGCCTAGGGGTCATCAAATTGGACCATCTGTCTGACCACGGCCTGAAGCTGCAGCACATTTTTCAAAAAACGACTGCGCTGATTGAACAATATCAGCCAGATTGCATGGCCCTGGAAGCACCTTTTTATGGCAAAAACATCCAGGTAATGCTCAAGCTGGGCCGTGCACAGGGTGTCGCCATGGCCGCTGCGCTAAACCGTGACATCCCTATTTTCGAATATGCCCCGCGGAAAATCAAGCAATCTGTCACCGGTAATGGCAATGCGGGCAAAGAGCAAGTGGCCGCCATGCTTAAAACGTTACTCAAATTTGAAGAGACGCCCCAATTTCTGGATGCTACAGACGGGTTGGCCGTAGCGGTGTGCCACGCATTCCAAAACAATTCACGGGGAGGGGCAGCAAAAAGCTACTCCGGTTGGAAGGACTTTATCAGGGATAACGCAGATCGGCTACGCTAGCCCCTATAATTTCACCTGCCTAATTACATTTTTGACATTTAATTCGATAATGTCTGTCATGGTGCGGCATTTCAGGTACTGGTCGTTTCCGTAATACGCTGCATAGCCTTCCCTAAGCTGCTTCACATTGGCCAGCGTTGACAACTCTTCGGTATTGGAGACGTCGCGCAAGGCGGCAATCCGATGGCGTTCACTGCGTACACGATGTACAATGGACGAGCGCTCTTCTTGCTGGTATTGCGATACGGTCCGTTCGGTTAGGTGCTCCATACACAACTGCACGTACGCTAGGTTATCCTTAAAAAACTGCGGCATGTATATCTTGGGGTTTCCCTCATAGAACTGCTGGTCAAAATCGATTGCCCGGATCCGAAATTGAAAATCATCAAAATCGGGAGTGATCTGCATCACAAAGTTATACGACCGCATATCACCCAGCAAGGTAATGATACACCGTTCGTTGAATTTAACAAACTCCTTAGCAATCCGCTTCGGATTATAATCGGGATTATCCATCAATGAACGAGCAAACACGTCGCCCGGAATACCGACAATATGTTCTTCCACAAGCGTTTGGCCTGCTACGATATAATTTACCGGATTCGGCGAAATAATCTGCTCCAACTCCAATCCGTATATTCTGGATGCGTCGGCCTGCTTTATATAAAAATAATCGTATACATCATTCAACCGGTTGACAATGCGTATCCGGAAGGGATGGGTATTACCGAAGCTACAGTATTCTACCCGATCGATGTACTTATGTTCTACAACCCGTATATTCCCCGATGCCTTGAGTTCCGCGTAAATAATTTTCAATCCGTTATATAAGGTCTCTTGCACATGAGGAGGATATAAGGGCGTTTCCCATAACGTATCCTTTCCATTCTTGTCGATTACCGGAACAGTCTCATAAAAATCTAACAGGTTTGCATAGCCAATAGGCATTCGCGCATCGCGCTGATAAGCACGCAGGTACTTTTGTAGTGCAGGAGATACCCCATAAATGGGCTTTTTGCGGGAGATTTTTACATCATCGGTTTTCATTTTATCAACGACTATTTTTTAAGTAAAGATACATTTTTAAATGGAGCATCTAAAAAATTGAAAATTTCTCATAAATGAACCGGATTTAGTCTATATTTTTGAGAAATTTTCAATAAAAACAGATTATTACTGCAAGCTTGAAATGGAGAAAACTAACTGTATTAAAAAGGAAGAAGCTCCTTTGGGAGAGGAGCTTCTACGCTAACCAATTATAAACCTATATTAAATTGAGGGAGGGCAACTTATTGATCAACATTTTTCACCTTTTCGCTGATCGATTGATACAAAAGTAATAATAATATTGAATTATTAAAGTTTTTTTATAGAAAAAATTGAATTTTTACGTTTTTTTCAATTAATTTTGAGATATATTGAAATAAATATCATTTTTTATGGAAAAGAAGTTCGAAAATTTAGATCTTGACAACTTGGATATACAAATTTTATCCATTTTAATGAACGATGCATCAATACCTTATACAGAAATAGCAAAAAAATTAATAGTTTCTGGCGGAACAATACACGTCAGAATGAAAAAGATGGAAGAATTAGGGATAATAAAAGGATCAAACCTCACAATCAACCCTCAAAAAGTCGGATTTGACATTACAGCATTCCTAGGAATCTATTTGGAGAAAGGATCCCAATACAATAATGCTGTCGAGCAATTAAAACAGGTAAAGGAAGTGGTCGAATTACATTATTGCACGGGCACATATAGTATGTTCGCAAAAATCGTTTGCCGGGATACTACCCATCTTCGCAAAGTCCTGAACGAAGATATTCAGGCAGTGAAGGGCATACAGCGTACAGAGACCATCATCTCATTGGAAGAAAGCATCAAGCGTCAGATCAGTTTGACCTGACAGTACATTACCGTTGAATCGTTCCGTTTAGCCCCACTTTAACAGAAAAAGGGCCACAATACGCATCCAATAGTACCGCCACATATTTACGGGTTGCGATGCGTTTTTCATCGTATTCATCTTCAAAATGAAAACGCCTCTTCCAGTTCTTTTGCACCTGGCCTTCCAGTTCGTTTCCCCGTTGACCGACAAACTTAATATAACTGAACACGTCCGCCAACGTCAATGTATCGACATCGGCATGGTCAATAAACCATATCTGGCTTCTCGAAAAAAGCTGATTCAGGACCGGTTTGATTTCAGCTGCCGTTACTGCATTATCGACATCAAAATAAACACGACCGTCCTCGTCGGCTCTGCCAGCCAGCATTCCCGTGGCACCAATCCGTTGAACGGCCAAAAAATAGGGTTCTTCTATCGTTATATCGCTAAATGGCATCAATCTGGCGCCGTATTTCAGCAGCTCCCCCTGTATGTCTCGCACATCCACCTTATCAGAGGTCGTTTTAAAAAAAGCAACATACGCCGCCGCCGCCCCTACAGCCTGCCCAACATGCATCAATAAAGGAATATCTTTCTCATCGCTCGTAAGCAAATGCTGAACGACAGGTGTTCGTTGGGTCAAAAACAAATTACTATCATCGCCCGGTATCAATCCCGATAACGGTAATGTAAATGCTTGACCACCCAAATCACCCACTGCCACCCCTGTACGAAAGAGATCACCGGAATTCGCAGATCGGAAATACGCGTCTGGCACGACCTCCCGGGTAGTAATGCTGTCGGCAGTTCCTCCGGCCAACTGATACAGATAAGCGTCCTTCGAAGCATCGACTACGGCCCTAACTTTAAAACTGCGCCTGTCTTCCAGCTCAATGCGCCAATCTTTTCCTGATTTCTTTATGGAGCGGACTTGTCCTTGTTCAACAACAGTCAGGTTTTTGGCGGCCTTCAACACACTGTCAACCACATTCTGCACGATCCTCGGATTGATCCGCCGCTTGGCAATGGCTGATAACGAGTCGCTGGGCTTATCATGCCGTAGTGTCTTTGCCAACAGGTTGGCCCAAATACCTGCATCCAATCCTGTATTCGAAGCAATGGAAATGATCTCTGAGGTCAATTCTGGCATCAATTTATCCCCGTTAACCACCCAAACGGTATTCAAGTTTGACCAAGAAGACTGGACTGCGGCAGCATAAGCATCCACTCCATACCCGTACACCAATACCTGAGGACGTTTTTTCTGCGCAAGGCCCACCAATGGCAAGATCAGGAACAGACAAAAAGACAAACGTAATTTGTTAGTATGCATAGCTTTGATTCATGAAGACGTAAATTTAGACATAAATGCTTCAGTAAGGTTTATTTTTTGATCAAAACTAATAATTACCTTTGCGGTATGTTAAATGACGAAAAATCACTCAATTTCATCGAGGAAATCATCGAGGAAGATATCCGTAACGAAAAACACGCCGGAAAGGTGCTAACGCGCTTTCCGCCGGAACCCAATGGTTACCTGCACATCGGACATGCCAAATCAATCGTCCTTAACTTCGGGTTAGCTCAAAAATACAACGGCCGAACCAACCTGCGATTTGACGACACCAATCCCGTCACCGAAGAAACGGAATATGTAGAAAGCATCAAAAACGACATCAAATGGCTTGGCTTTCGATGGGCAGAAGAGCTCTATACTTCCGATTATTTCGAAACCTTGTATGCATTTGCGGTGAAGCTTATCGAAAAGGGGCTTGCCTATGTAGATGACAGTTCGTCGGAAGAAATCGCCGCATTTAAAGGCACCCCTACAGAACCCGGTAAACCCACCCCCTATCGCGACCGGAGCGTGGCGGAAAACCTCCGGCTGTTTGCGGAAATGCGCGACGGAAAGTATCCCGACGGAGACAAAGTGTTGCGAGCCAAAATTGATTTGGCCAGCCCTAACATGCACCTTCGCGACCCCCTGCTGTACCGCATCAAACACGCACACCATCACCGTACCGGCAACAAGTGGCGCATCTATCCCATGTATGATTTTGCGCATGGACAAAGTGATTCGATCGAAAATATTACGCATTCCATCTGCACATTGGAATTCGTACCGCACCGCCCTTTATATGACTGGTTGATCGACCAATTGGAAATTTTCCCTTCCAAACAATACGAGTTCGCCCGCCTCAACCTCAATTACACGGTGATGAGCAAGCGGAAACTGCTCCAATTGGTTAACGAAAAATATGTAGACGGCTGGGATGACCCCCGCATGCCCACAATCAGCGGACTGCGCAGACGGGGATATACGCCTGCCAGCATCCGCAATTTCTGCGAACGCATTGGCGTGGCTAAACGCGAAAACATCATTGATGTAGGGCTATTGGAGTTTTGCATCCGGGAAGATCTGAACCAAACGGCATGGCGACGCATGGCCGTGCTTGATCCGGTCAAGCTGGTGATCACCAACTATCCGGCAGGGCAAACGGAAACGTTAACTGGCGAAAACAACCCGGAGGCTGAGGGAGGAGAAGGAGAACGCAGCATACCGTTCAGTAGCGAGCTATGGATCGAGCGGGAAGATTTCATGGAGAATCCCCCAAAGAAATTTTTCAGGCTTGCTCCCGGCCTGATGGTAAGGCTCAAACACGCCTATATTATCAAGTGTGAAGACGTTGTAAAAGACGCCGCGGGAAACATAACCGAAATCCACTGCACCTATCTACCCGAATCCAAAAGCGGCGAGGATACCAGCGGGATCAAAGTAAAAGGCACCATCCACTGGGTGAGTGTGCCCCACGCAAAAACCGTAGAAGTAAGGCTGTATGACCGGCTCTTCAACGTAGAAAATCCAGCCGCGGAAACCGATTTTAAGTCGACCATTAATCCCGACAGCCTGCAAATCATCAAAAATGCGTATGCAGAACCCGATTTGCTCCATGCCGTTCCGGGCAAGGGCTACCAGTTTATCCGCAAGGGGTATTTTACATTGGATAGTAAAACCACTACCGCCGATAAGTTGGTATTTAACCGAACGGTAACGCTCCGGGATACCTGGGCAAAGGAACTGCGTAAAGAATAAAGAAATAATGAGGGCTAGAAAACGGCTTGAATAATACGTTTCGTAGGCTTGGGATTACCCATGGTATAAAAATGCAATACCGGTGCTCCCATGGCCTTGAGTTCCTTGCATTGCTCGATCATCCATTCGACACCTACCTCACGGACGTCATGCTCAGATTTGCATGCCTGCACGGCTTCACTGAGCTCAAGCGGAATATCCAGATGGAATGTTTTGGGCAGGCTAACCAGTTGTTTACTGTTAGTCAGCGGTTTTAATCCGGGAATAATCGGAATATGTATACCGTTTTCCCTACACCGATCCACAAAGGCTTTATACTTACTGTTATCGAAAAACATCTGTGTGACGATGAAGTCAGCTCCCAGATCAGCCTTCATTTTTAAATACTGAAAATCCGTACTCAGGTTCGGCGACTCAAAATGTTTCTCGGGATATCCTGCCACGCCGATACAAAAGTCTGTCTTTTCGGAATTTTCCATATCTTCATGCAGATACCTTCCGTTATTCATGTTAACCACATGCTGGAGCAGGTCGGAAGCATATGCATGTCCACCCGGTGTAGGAATAAAGGAACTGTCACTTTTCCGCGCGTCGCCACGTAGCACCAACACATTATCAATCCCCAGGAACTGTAAGTCGATCAGTGCATTTTCCGTCTCATCCTTGGTAAAACCGCCACAGATCAGATGTGGCACCGCATCCACTTTATACTTGTTTATGATGGCGGCACAGGTTGCCACTGTACTGGGACGTTTCCGATAGGCGACCTTCTCCAGCAACCCATTGGGATGTTGTTTATAGATGTAGTCTTCGCGCAGGTACGTGACGTCGATGAAAGGCGGATTGAATTCCATCAGGGGGTCAATCGCATCAAAGATGGACTGAATACTCTGACCTTTTATAGGGGGCAAGATCTCAAACGAATATAACGTTTTGCCCTTTGCGTTCTTAATGTGTTCCGTTACTTTCATTTCATTGAGCCTGACTAAGCAGCCGCCAAACTTAGACAAATTATTGATATTGGACAATATTCTTTTTGCATCAATCAGATCGCTCCGCTGAGTCCACTTTTATATGTAAAGCGAATTATTCTTGATTGTTTATCACGAATACACATCCACCAATCCGTCCGGTAAGTTTACCTGCAACAGGCGTTTTTCCTGATCAACCAAAACGATCAGTTCATCATTTAATGGAAACATCAGTTCACCATTCTTATAGTCGACTGCGGCGATATATTGTTGGGGATATTCGTGTACTTCGACGATTTCACCTAGTTCACCGTGGAGTGAATCAACTACCGTAAACCCTTTCAGGTCGGTCATCCGAAAATCGTCGGGGCCGCGTTCGGGCAGCTTATCGTTAGGTAGGTATACTTTCTTACGAACAAGAGGCTGGGCCTTATCGATGTGATCAATATCTTCCAGGAATAGATAAGCCGTACGATTGGCTTGGATTTTTAGGCTATCTACAAAGAACGGAACAAGTTTCCGGTCGATTTCCAAAAAAAGCACATCCAATTGCAGCGCTTCGTAATCTTCAAACTCAAAAAACAGCTGCACTTCCCCTTTAAGCCCCCGGGTTTTGCTGATATAACCGATATAAAAACTCTCTGTCAATTCCATCCAATAGGTAGTTTCGATTTAATCCAATACAAAAACCGCTCTAGGAATGACTCCTGGAGCGGTTTGTTTTGTTGGAAGAATACTTCGATTACTCTTCCGTTTTTGTTTCTTCACTAGCTGGAGCCTCTTCGGTTGTCTCCGTAGCAGCTTCAACTTCGGGAGTTTCTTCGGCCGCCTCAGGAGCTTCTTCAGCGGGAGGCGTATTCTTCGCTTCAACAGCCGCAGCTATTTCTGCTTTTTTCTTAGCTTCCGCAGCTAGGGCTGCTTTTTTCACTTCTTCTTTGGATTGAGCCAATCCGTCCTTTTTGCCTTGGATTTTGGCTTCTTTTGCACCCAGCCACTCTTCAAATTTGGCGTCGGCCGCCGCCTCATCAAAAGCACCTTTTTTCACACCGCCCTGCAAGTGTTTTTTATAAAGCACTCCTTTGTACGATAAAATCGCACGGGTGGTATCTGTGGGTTGCGCACCTTTGTTCAACCAATCAAGGGCTTTATCGAAATTCAAATCGATCGTTGCCGGATTGGTATTGGGATTGTATGAGCCGATGCGCTCAATGAATTTACCGTCACGCGGAGCACGCGAATCGGCAACTACTACATGGTAAAAAGGCTTTCCTTTTTTACCGTGTCTTTGCAATCTGATTTTAACTGCCATTCTGTTTTTTAAAATATGTATTCAACATAACCCCGGAGCGCTGTGCTGCGGGGCTGCAAAGATAGGTAAATTATTGCTCATAACCAAATCGCTTCAGGTAATTATCTTTTTTCCGCCAATCGGGGATTACCTTGACAAACAGCTCCAAAAACACTTTGGTTTGCAGAAAGTCCTCGACATCCTCCCGCGCATAGGTGCCCACTTTCTTAATCATACTGCCCGCTTTACCGATGATGATATTCTTCTGTGAATCTCGCTCTACAATGATTTCTGCACTGATCCGCGTAATGGCCGCTTCTTCCTTGAATGCGGTGATAACAACTTCGGTACTATAAGGGATTTCCTTTTCATACAGTTTAAATACCTTTTCCCGGATGATCTCCGACACGAAAAAACGTTCATTCCGATCGGTGAGTGAATCTTTTTCATAGTATGGCGGGTGTTCCGGAAGACGATCTAAAATAAACTGCATAATCGCGGCTATATTGTGCCCATGCAAGGCCGATATTGCAAAAATCGCCTGGGGATTAACGAGCTCCTGCCAGTATCCTATTTTCTGTTTAACCTCGTCTTCTGTCGATTTATCAATCTTATTAATGAGTATGGCTACCGGTGAATCGGTCTTTTTCAGTTTTTCAATGACATCGCTTTCATCATACTTTTCATGGATATCCGTAACCAACAGGATAATATCGGCATCAATCAGCGATCCCTGTACGGAACTCATCATCGATTCCTGCAGTGTATAAGCGGGTTTAATCACGCCGGGCGTGTCAGAAAAGACGATCTGGTACTCCGGTTCATTGACAATCCCAATGATGCGGTGCCGTGTTGTCTGCGCTTTTGGCGTCACAATAGACATCTTCTCCCCCACTAACGCATTCATTAAGGTAGACTTACCTGCATTTGGCTTTCCGATGATACTAACAAATCCAGCTTTATGAGACATTTTTTTAAAAATTGATTTGGTTTACAAAGAAACAAATTATATCTTTGCAGTCCAATTCGGAATAGGAATTAAAAAATCCGGCAGCGATTGTTCGGATCTTACATAGGAAACATTGCGGGGTGGAGCAGTTGGTAGCTCGTCGGGCTCATAACCCGAAGGTCATTGGTTCGAGTCCAATCCCCGCTACTACAGAGAAAAAGGCTTTTAGATGTACATCTGGAAGCCTTTTCTTTTTGTTATAATATTCTGAATATAAGCTACATACAAAAACAGCAAATTTATTCTTGAGGTTCGACTTTCATCTGTTTTCTTGCTGTAGGTGATGCCTTGAGCGTATATACCCGTTTGATTCAGCCAAGGGCTATCAACCTAGACAATAATCCCAAGTCAGTCACACAATGGGTTTGATCGAAGAAGCCGAAGCGAAAGGTGAATTCTTGCCAGTCGGGAGGGTATAGAATTGGATGCATCAAGAAAAGCGGCAACCTGGTCGCTCAAAAGAAAATTTCACAATTCATTATCGAAATCGCTGACAACCCAACTTCAGGTACAGGGCATCCTGAACTACTGAAACAATGCTAAGCTTAATGATAAATAAAGCTCGCGGCACTTTTCCCGTATTCATGATGCCAGTGGATAACAAGCATTAGAAATCAGCCGCTAAATCCCATGCATATACGTAATCTTCCCCCTCCCATTCCTGCACACCTTGTATTTTTAAGGTCCATTGGGTTGAAGGCGGTGAACTGACGCCGAAGCCGTCTTCTCCGAAGGGCGCTCCGTTAACTTCAAGGAGGAACATATTGCTTACGGCTTTATATGCCGTGGTCTCGCCTACGGCTATCGTTCCGAAATCGGCTACCCGTTCCTCGCCGTCAAAATTAGTACTGGCCTTGTTTGGCAGGGCCTTTACGGTAATCGGACCGGTAAGCATGTTATTGGGTATGCTGCTATCGGTGTCGTTCACAATGCGGAGGTACATGATGACTGGATCGTCATCGACACTGCTTTTCTTACAGGCACAAAAAACGGTAGCCAGAAATGTCATAGAATACCACACAATGGGTTTGATTGTCTTCTTCATAAATGATGTGATTAGTTAGATTACAATACTTCGTTAAAAGAACAAACAAGTTTCTGATTTACAGCAAAATAGTGGATAAATAATGGTTGAAAATTTTTAATAAACCCTTGATTTTCAGTATCTTAATAGGATTTTCTCACGATTCTATAAGATATGGTCACCAAGGGGTATAATCTATACAAAACACTGATAATCAACGTATTGACTAATATGAAAAATATCAACGCATGCAGGCAGCGTTTCATGGTCGAGGCCGTTACCCTGTTCCTTTCGATAAAGGGCCGGATCAATTTCCAGCAGCTGGAAAGGTACGGCAAATATAGCGAACGGCGGTACCGTATCCAATTCGAGAAGCCATTTGATTTCATGCTTTCAACAGCGGATTGGTCAGGCAGCACGGCAGCGGGCATTACATCATCGCCCTTGACCCCAGCTTCATCGCCAAATCGGGCAGGAAGACGCCCGGCATCGGCTATTTCTGGTCGGGACAGGCAGCGCGCATGAAACGCGGGCTTGAAATGCTGGGCGTGGCGGCCATCGACGTGGCGGGCCACACCGGATTCCATCTGGATGCCTGCCAGACCCTGAGCGACAACCATCCCGGAAAGTCGCTGGCCGGGATCTACGCGGACTCATTCACCGACCATGCCGGGCAGCTCCTGGAACTGTCCAGCATTGCCGTGGCTGACGCATGGTTCACCAAGAAGCCGTTCATCGACGCGGTCTGCGGGGCCGGTTTCCAGTTCGTGGGCAGGATGCGCGATGACGCCAACCTGAAATACCGCTACACCGGCCCACGCAAGCCCGGTCGTGGAAGACCCCAGGTGTACGAGGGCAAGGTCAACCACAAGGACATCAAGGCCGGCTATTTTCATGATGTGGAACTGGCGGACGGAACCCTGGCCACCACAGCCGTGGTCTATGCCGTCTCACTCAAACGTAACGTCCGCGTGGTCAGGGTACCTTTCGGCAAGACGCACAAGCTGTGCTTCTCAACCGATACGGAGATGGATGCCGTAACGATCGTAAGATACTACCGCCTACGCTTCCAGATCGAGTTCATCTACCGCGACGCAAAACAGTTCACCGGGCTGGAGAACTGCCAGGCAAGGAGCGAGAACAAACTCGACTTCCATTTCAATCTGGCATTGACCGCAACCAATGTCGCCAAAGCCGCGCATTGGCTCAGCATACCCAAAGAGAAGCGTGCCTCATTCTCGATGGCAGACATCAAGACGATGAACCACAACGCTTTACTCATGGATAGATTTTTTTCAACCTTTGGGGTGAACCCACACTTGAAGAAAAATCAGAAACTTGTCAAAGAACTATTACTATACGGCACTATTGCCGCTTAAAAATTAACTAACTATTGAGATTACAATGGTACGAAAAAACGACCGGATTTCTGCCGTTTATTCCGCTTTTATCAAATCATCCGGTTTTTCTTGGCCAATGCAATGGCCTCGGTTTTAGAATGCACCTGTAATTTTTGGTAAATGTTTTCGATATGCCGGCGAACGGTGGAGGGTGAAATGCACAAATTGGCTGCAATGGAAGTATAAGGAAGCCCTTTCGACAGCTGTTCCAAAACTTCGGTTTCCCTGCTGGTGAGTTTTATGGTCTCATCCACGTCATCGTTTTGCAAAGACAGGGGGGCACGCAAAAGGTTAAGGGTTTTCAGGGCAATGGACGGCGTCATCGCCGCACCGCCCGCCAACGTTTGGGTAATGGCATCATAGAGCGCTTGCGGCGCGGTATCTTTCAATAGATAGCCGTCGGCTCCGGCCTGTATGGACCGGAAGATGTTGTCATCGTCGTCAAAAACGGTCAGCATAAGGATTTTAATGTGCGGATATTTCTGCTTGACCAACGCCGTGGCTTGGATGCCGTTGAGTCCCGGCATTTCAATATCCATCAAGATCAACGCTGTTCGAGGCTTTTCTTCCAACCGATCCATGCACTCCTGCCCATTTTTGGCGGTAAAGGAAATCGAAACAGCTTCGAAAAATGAAAGTTTTTCCTTGATACTTTTTATCAGGAAATTATTGTCGTCGATAATAGCTATTCTTGTTTTCATCACCATGAACGATCATATCGGCAGGCCCACCTTGAAGGTAACGGTTGTTTCTTCGCCCAGCACGGGCAGCAATTCCAGCTCACTGCCCAACTCCCCTGCCCGTTTCCGCATATTCTGCAGCCCGTTTCCGGCTTCCACTTCATTTTCCACAAACCCGCTCCCATCGTCGCGGACAGTAAACCGAATGCCATTGCCTTCTTTGGAAACAAGGATGTTAACATGACTGGCTTCGGCATATTTCAAGGCATTACTGGTGGCTTCCTGAATGATACGAAAAATATTGAGCCCCTGTAATGCCGTGAATTTCAAATCTGTCGGGATGCTTTCGTCCACTACAACCGCAATATGGGTTTTTAGTTGGGACTGTTTGGCTTTTTCGATGAAGTTGGCGATGCGGGACTGCAAATCCGCGAGGGTGATGCCCGCTTTGTTCATCGCCCAGATGGTATCCCGCAGTTCCTGTATGGTTTCTTTGGCAAATGCACCGATATTATCCAGCTTTCCTGTCAGTTTTTCGTTCTTGTCGGCAATGTAATATTTAATGGTATCGATTGCCGATACGATAAACGAAAGCTGCGCCCCGATATTATCGTGTAAATCCCTCGATATAGCCAATCGCTGTTCCTGCAAGCGGTTCTGGCTTTCGATTTTTTCCAATGCCAGCTTCAGGTCGTTGTCTTTTTGTTGCTGGATATTTCTGAGCACCTGCTGTTTGTACAGCAAAAAGCCGATCAGCCCAATAATAATTGCCAATGCCACCAACCCGAAAATCCAGAAGCTTCTGTTTTTGAGGGCAAGTTGGTGGTCTGTGATTTCCGCCTTTTGTTGAAGAATTTGTTTTTCCTTTTCGGCTGCTTCGTATTTTTCTTTGAGGTTGAGCATTTCCTTTGCTTTTTCTGACAGATAGAGGCTATCTCTAGCCGTTATAAACTTCTTAAGATAAGCATTGGCTTTTGGGTAATCCTTCTTTTTTTCGTAAATAAGGGATAATGCGCTTGACAGCACATCAATAGCTGGAATATAATTTATTTGCTCGGCTTCTTTAAAGGTAGCTAAAGCCAATTTTTCGGCTTCCTGTATATTTCCTTGTTCCAACAATATGTTGGACAAGTCATTCTTCAAATGAAAAATAGAAAACCGGTCTTCTCTTTCCTTTTGAATTTCGATAGCTTGTACATAATATTGCTCTGCATCTTCCAGTTTTCCAGCTTTCCAGCTGGATAAGGCCATATTCGTCAATGGGTATGCTTTGTCTAACCTTGCCCCAATGGCCTCGTAACCCTCCAACGATTTCTTGGCAAATTCAAAGGTCTTATCGAACTGCTTTTTGTCCAGATAGGCTGCGGATATACAGTTATAGCTCACCGCTATATAATAGTTATTTCCTAATTTTTGATATATTTCTAAAGCCTTTAGATAGTATTTAAGGGACAAATCGGGTTCAGCAATTAATCTGTATCTATTACCCAAATTGAGGTAGGAACCTGCAATCCATAGGCTGTCTTTTGCTTTGATAAAGTTATCTAGCGCTTTAAATTGGTATTCGACAGATTTATCAAGTTCGGTAAGAACCTCATAGGCATTTGATATACCTGTATAGAGGCTCCCCAGTGCATAATATTCTTCTGACACCTCTAAAATGGGCTGTGCTTTTAGATAATAAGCTAATGCTTCCTTAGGCTTGCTCGCATCATGAGAAAAAATACCGTAGGTAACCCATATCCTCGCCTTATAATAATCACTATTTATGGATTCGGCCTCCTTAAACGCCATATCGGTATAAAATTTGGCGCTATCCACATTCACAGAACGAAACTTCATTGCGATATCCTTTAAAAACAGCACTTTATCGCCACCTTTTTTTTCAGGTAGTGATGCCTTTAGGGTTGCAATTTCTTGTTGAAAGGTTTGGGCAACGGCAAGATGAGAGATTGTACCGAACAGTACCAACACCGTTACTGACTTGAAAAGCTGTTTCATTGAACACATTTTCTAAAAATAGGCATTTTATTTCAACGTTCGCTGTGATATTCCGTTCCTTTTAGCAAGTTTAATGAAGAATGAAGTACTTGTTTGAATGCGGAAGCCAGCATTTCGGGGTCTTCGTTCTGTGTTTGTGAAACTGGAATTTTCTGTTCCATTTCCGCTAATCGCTTTGCTATTACGCTATTGATTTCTTTATTGGCTTCCTGCCAGGAAGTGATAGCTTTTAGTTTCTTCAATTTATTTTCAAAATCGGTGGCATAAATATTTTCATCCAAACTGCTGTATGTTTCAAAGAAGTGTTGAAGCTCTTGTACAACAATCCATAACAATCCGATAATCACGATAAATAATAGGGCTAATTCTATCATATTACACTCCTTTGTATTTTCTTCTTCTGATTTTATTCCATTTCACGGTTGCCCAAACGATGATGACCACGGCAATAACCCCGATGATAAACGGTGCGGAAAGCACAAACAGGGTCAGCAAAGCAGGAAAAACACCCCAAAAGGTGGTTTCCACAGCATAGGGGTCGCCGATTTTGACCTCGGTGTACATGAGGGTTTCTAATAGCAAATTGCTCAATTCGTCAACCTTTGCAAATAAACTGTCGGATTGTGTGATGATTTTTTCAAATGAAAAGGTTTCGTTGCGTTCGTAATAGGTTGCTACCAGATTGTCTTTGCGTGTGGGCGAAAAATTGGTTTTCGTACCGCTGTACAGTTGATGTGTCTCGTTGTAACGGAACCCGAAGCCCGACGACAAGCCCTGCACATCTTTCGGGGTAAGACCTTCCATTAGCTGTACGTAGAAGTTTCCTTTCTGAATCGGTTGGTGCCATACGTTTCCGCTTTCCAACAAGTAGATAAAAGCGTTTTTTCGTTCGTAATTATATCCGCTTCGCACACCTGCATTGTTGGTATTCACGATAAAATAAACTGCTACCGATTGGCTTTCGTTGGGTGCGAATGCCATTTCCCATACCATCCAGTTATCGCTTGACGGTATCGAACTTTTATTGTCGTTGTTCAGTTCGGGATGGGCTTCTTTCAATAAAGGCAACCATTCGTCTTTGGCGCTGATTTTAAATCGGCTCAAACTGTCGAGCGTCACTTCGTTGCCGTCAACTTCGCCACCATAGTAAATACCATTAACAGGATAGCCCATTTTGAAGCGGAGTGGTTCGCCCGTGGTATTGCGGAACAGGTAAGTGCCTTTTACCACCGCATAGCCTTTGTAGAGCTGAATGTAAATGCGTTCCTGCTGCATCTGCACTTTTTTGAACGTGAGGCTGTCTTGGGGATAGAGCATCGTAAAGACGGTGCCGCCTGCGTTCCAAATGCCCGGCTGTGCGGCATTGGCAAAGGCTTTTTGGGAAAAGCCAAGCGCCATCAGCAAAAGTGCTGTACCGAAAATGTGATGTACTATCGCTTTCATAAACGCTATTCAAGTAAGGGTCAGTATCCGGTGTAAATAAAAGGTGCCCAAAAATACGGGTGGGTTTGATCGCCATATTTACCGTTAATAAAATTACGTTTTACGTCCGCCAATGCCGCCGAGGTCTCCATGGCATGATTAAATATGCGGTTGTACAATTCCACGCTCAAATACATGGTTCCCGAGTCGCTCACGCTCCACAATGACGTAAGCGTACTGTTAGCCCCTGCGTTGAAAAGTGCCTGATTGAATCCTTTGATACCGTCGCCCGGCGATTCGATCCCCAGTGCTGTTTGGCAGGCACTGAGCATGACAAAGTCAACAGGCAGGTTCAACTTCTCCAGCTCCTCCACGACCAGCATTCCGTCTTCACCATGAACGGGTTCCGACTTTACGGTCATCGCAATACCGCTCAAATCGAACACATAGGGATGTACACTGGCATGGCTGGAGAGGTGTACTGCGCGATATTTCCCTAGTTCGCCAGCAGCACTCATTTTTTTGAGTTCATTTTCGGTCATCCGGTCATCTAAACGGGTTTCCGTTTTCTGAACAATCTCCTCAATGACCACAACTTCTTTGCGCCCGCCTTCCAAATAAGACATGGGTTTATCTCCCTGAAAAGTGGCAAAAGCATAATCAAGCGGTTGTCCCTTTCCCAGATCTTCTCTGACCCGATAGCGGAGCTTTTCAAGGTCTCCGATAGAGTTAAGCGGTGCTTTCGGAGCGGAATACAGATCGTAAGTAGCCCCGCCAAACCCCAATACATTTATTTCATAGGTCTTGTTAGGCTGATTTCTCAACGTATATAGCATGGCGGCATTCGGGATGTAGCCAATCTCAAACCGCTCTGCCAGGTAATGGCCGTTGTCATCCACCAAGGCGTCAAACGGAATGGTTGCTATCAGGCCTTCCGGACTGATCATCAATTTGTCAACCGTAAAAAGATCAACATCCAGTCCGCTGATAAACGTGTGGTAGAAGCGGTTCAACAAGTCAGCTACATTTTCTTTTTGATAAAACACATAGCGACCATCTACTACCCCAGCTTCCATGTGTTTACGCAGATACTGGGTCATCAGTTTGAATTCGCCTTTGGCAAAAGTGTTGGGTATGCGAGTTTTCACTCCAGTCAGGTAGTCCAGATTTACTGCCCTAAACTCCATCTTTGCCCGTTCTTTTTCCAGTTCAATCAGTTGGCTTTTCTCATTAGTCAACAAATCGTCAAAGGCACCTGCCGAACGGTTATATTTGACAATCACGTTGTCTTTAGTAACCAAACACATCAGATACGTGCCGTCATACGTTGTCCCTTTCGACACGTCGATAAAAGACAAATAAGCCTCTTTTTCACCAAGAATGGCCTGCAATTCTTTTAATGGCAGCTGCTTTTTGACACTGCGCTTGTCATTCAACAAGGTGTACATACGGTTTGACTCGATAACATCATAAATTTTTTCGAATTGTTTGGTTTCATAGTACGCTCCCGCCAAAAAGCCATTTATTCGCTGGAATTTATCGAGATAGCCACGTTGTGCTAACAGGTCCATGTTATCCAGCAATTGGACCTCTTCTGCTCTCGCTTTTTCAAACTGCACAGCTGCTTCGGCATATTTCTTTTGCCCTACGAGCGTTACACCATCATTGTAGGCATTACCCGTAGCGACCACGGCCTCATCACCAACGATCTTCGCGGTAGTGGCTATACCGTTCTTCACAAGCTGCACATAATCAAATTGATCTATCCCAGGCGTTTTAAGGAAATTTTCTGCTTGTTGTGCAACAGCCCTTGCTTTGTCCAGATCTTTATTGAACGCATACGCACGCAGCAACACATTATAGGCTTCAGCTATATATTCTGGCGATTTTAGTTTAGGCAATGTAGCTGCATAGGCATCCGCAAGTACAGCAGCGTCCTGATATTTTCTTTGTTCGGTCAATGCCATCGTCAGGTAATAATACACCTTGGCTATGGTAGCAGACGACGGCAGGTTACTCCGCAGTGCAGACGTTATCAGGTTAGACGAAGTCTCTACCTTGTCCCACCGTTTTAAAGCCGCCTGCACTCTTGCCAGTCGCTCATAAGCCCGATATCGGGAGGCTAGATTATAGTTGCTCTGGTCGAAAACGATCTTTTCCAAATGGGGCTCCAGTTGCTGTCCGAATGTGAAGTTTACTTTTTCGGACATCCCCGCAATGCTCACCAGCGCATCGACATATAGCGTTCGGGAAATCAGTCCTTGTTGCACGGCTTCCTCCGCCGCAACCCAATCTGTCAAAATCTGAGCTGATTTTTCATTGCTGGCAATATCTCCATAAGTAGCTCCCAAGCTCGAAGCCAAGTTTTCAAAAGTTGCCTTTGCCCGTTTGATGCTTTCCTCTTCGTAATTTGCCAGATAGCCTCTTGCCTGCTGCACCGTAACCGAAAGAGGCGTGTAGCTGGCGAGCGAATTGAGGTATCCGTTCAAACTTTGATAATCTCGCTGCATACCAGCAGCATCCTGCCCCAGTGTTTGTAAATTCCTGATAAACTGTTCCGCTTCCAACGGCTGATTCGCGAATACGGCGTGCATAAATCCATAGAAGCTTCCACCACCATCATAGCTGTTATAGGCTACATCCCATTTGGAAAATGCTACCGCGTCCTCCGGCTTGTTAAGGTCATAAAAAGCACGTGCAACCAATTGAAAAGCCAGCGCATTGCCTGGATAGGTTTCAATCAGGTTAGCAGCCGCCTGCAAGGCAAGTGTCGGATTTTTAGCTTGTTTCGCTTGTTGATAGGCCGTATAATCCGGATGGGATTCCATTTTGACGGGAGGAATATCAACCTGCGCGAACGCCAGACCATGAGCCACTAAGAGAAAAAAGATAATTGAATAACGCATAGTTGACAGGTTTTATATAAATGAATGAGTTGATGTATCGGTTTGATAGGCAGCGGCTTCATACTTGTTGTTCATTACGCCACATAAATTTCTTCGTTGCCAGCATTGGTTACACTCAAAACCAGATTGCCGTTGGCGGGTTTGTATAAAATGATTTGATCACCAACATTTAATTTTCCATACAGCTGGTCATTCACCTTAATAGTTCCCGCCGAAGTTTCCACATTATTTGAACGCTTGCCGTTATGTGAGTATTTAGATTTGTCTTGTACAATAGCGAAAATACCCTCTTTGTAAGCATATTGCTTGTTACGGTAGTATAACCTCCATTCCTTATTGAATTTCCAAAATTGATATACCGCAATCAGCATCAACGGAAACAGGAAAACTAACATAATCTGCATATCGCCCACCATAAACGGCACAATAAAAAATGCCATTGCCGATATGACAATCAATCTGAATTTTGCTTTGCCCCAAAACCCTCTTTTCAATGCCTCGAAATCGTCTTGTGTAAAATATACTTTTCTCGGTGTGCTGCTCAAAAACTTCCGTTTCTCGTCATCTGCTTCTGTTGATTTTTCGGGCGGTAATTCATTGGCATTGCCGACTTCTAAAAATAAGGTAACGTGAGATTTTGGTGCTTTTTCCATTGTTATAGCCGCACCTACTTTTAATTTCCCGTAATGTTCCTGCTCTATGGAATATTGCACACCATCTATAGCTACATAATAGTGGCGCGAGGTGGAACCGCTACTGCTGACACTGCCTGTTTTACCGTGGGAGGGATGTGTAGTAGAAGTACGTACATTTAGTTTTTTATCGGTTATCTTGCCCCCTATCCGGTATTTGAAACCTCTCCGCAGGTCAATAGCATAGCTCCAGATCATATAGGCAACAACGCCAAAGAATAACACACTAAAGCCAACGAGTATGTAACGTGAAACACCATCCTGCAAAAAGCCGGTATCGGCATCATTACCCAAAAACGAAAAGAAAGCATAAAACATTCCGGCCGCTACAAACGGAAACAGTACGGTCGGCAACAGGTGCTTCCACAGCTTTTTGATATCTTGCTCATTGAGTGGTAACTTTTCTTTCATCGGGTTGGTTGTCATCTTACGCTGCATTAAACAAACTTATCAATGGCTTTCTGATCACATCATTTTTCGGGTTCATTGTATTCATTTTTTGGTGGCTGTGCTTGTTTTTTTGTAGCCACATAATGCTGATAGACTTGTTTGCAAAAATCCAATATGGCTTTTTCATCTTTTGCCGAGTACATCTTATCTGCGGTCTTGATTCTGCGTATCGTCACTTCTACCCAACTGGGGTCGCTATAGTAAAGATGCCTGTATGCTACACGTGCTACCCAGATGTCGCCATCGTACAGATATTCTGTCACGTGGATATCCATCACCTTGGGGGTCTCACCTTGTTGGTTGTCATAATGCACCAGCTTTGTTTCAAGGTCGCCTTTGTCGTTGTAGCTGTACGTGGTGAGTTCTTCCTTGCTTTTTCTTTCCATGGGCTGCGTAAATTTGAGTTGTTTTACTAATTTCCCTTGGTCATTGTTTTGATAAATAATGTCGGACACTATTTTGTTGTCTTTAAACTCTTTGACACGATATTCTTTTGTTCCGTTATATTCGATTTTCTTCCACGGTTCTACCTTTGCATCGTAGAAATTTTTGCTTTGCAATTCATCTGCCGCGTTATAATAGGCGACGGTTCTGGCGGTATAGCCTTTGTCCGCCCTGCGCTTGTAGGTGATTTCTTTATCTTTTTTTTCGACGGAGAACGTAGTAGAACTTGAAGACATCCCTCCATCCTTGGTGCCAAAGATGTAGTCTATCTTTGTAAGCTGTCCATCGGCATTATAATGGTAGACATCTTGGGTAGCCATATTATTGGTGATCATTTTTTTAAGCTGTGCAAGTTTCCCTTCGCTGTTGAAACGATATTCCTCACCACCTGTTTGGCTAAATATCTGTTTATCACCGCTATAACTACCTGTGATTTCTAATGCCATTTCGGTGTTTGCAGGCAGATCGAAATCTTCTGGCTTGGTGAGTTCCTGTGCCGTGGCAGTAAAACCGAGGGTAAAGAGAAGAAAACATCCCTTCACCCCTCCCAAGGAAGAGGATAAGCATATTTGGATAACATTGTTGATTGTTTTCATGCTACTGGAATTTGATATTTTAAGACTATGGGATTCATCGGAGCATTGACCCATCTATTTTCTGCCCATAAGTGGCAATGCTTGTAAAAAGGATAAGTAGCCGTGTGATTGTTGCTTTCATTTTACGGAGTATTTGGGCTTAACTGTTGTTTTGCTTTTGAATAATGTTATCCGAAGTGGTCAGTTTTTGCATCAACATCCGCAACAGCAAAAAGGGTAAGATGATGAGTGCCGAACCCCAACGGTTTTCGGGCGTGAATATTTCGGGATAGTTTCTGACTACAAAAAACATCAATGCGCCGCCCACGATGATCGAAACGTGAAGCACGATTGTGTTGGGATTGAACGCATCAAAGTAAACGTGTAGCGGTTGCTGTGTCTGGTGCAGATACCAGCGTTCTAACAGAACAAAAATCAGATTGATATTGAAAAACCAATTGTGGAACATCAATACCTCCATATTGGTGATTATTACAGCATCCGGACTGTCCACAGCGGCTATAAACCCGAAAATCACGACCAAAAACACCCAATAAACCCCCATCAGAAAAAGGCTTTCAAAAAAACTGTTATTGCGTGTGATTTCATACACCGCATTTTTGTTGCGTTTGTAGCACAATCTGTCCACCACCCAACGAACAAATTCATTCCACCAAAAGAAGTAGAGCAGATAGAAAACGGTGCTTTGTCCGTTCACTACCGACAGCAAGGTCAATACCGTAAAGATGAAGAAATCCCATTGACGGTAATATAGTAAGGGCCGTTCTATGATGGAATGAAATGGCTTCATTGTCCTATGACAAATTGCACTATATAGCTATCAAATAACCCTACCAATGGCTATTATTCTAACCAATAGCGGACTGCGTTATAGCGAACGGAGTTTGTGCCTACCACAAATACGGTATTTCCTACCGGCGTAAATTGTCTGCCGTCACTTCGATTGCCACCGCCAATGAAATCGGCGATTTCTACGCTACCGTCCGTGTTTTTCTTATACAATACGAACGCATTATCCTGCACGATACCGCCAAGATTCTCATTGGCTAAGAAGTAGTATGCTCCATTAAGCACAAACCCGCCCGTAGCACGCTTTTCCATGTCAACATGTTTATAATCCGAATTTTTAACCGTTAAGGCTTTTGTACTCAAATCATAGGTTACTTCCCTGTTGCCTTCAAAAACCAACTTCAATTGATTATCAAGTGCATAAAACAACTGGAAATAGCTACGCGCTTCAAAATTCGGATTTCCTTGATAAATTATTGCAGGAACCAAATCATCAGTGGGCACCCGTATATCTTCATCGCTCCATTGCTTCGTATTTAAGTCAAATACACCGATATAAGCTTCACCTAAATCCTTGTATAAGGGGAAATAATAAATTCTATTATCCCAAAGTGTCATCTTTCCGGCAGACTTCAAATTCCAAATCGCTGGGTTAGCAGGCGCTGTCGCATCATAAACATTCCGGTCGACACTGGCTAATTTGGACAGTTGTAAGGTCTCTAAATCGTATTCCCATAAAACGTCATCTCGACCAGTAGCTTCCCTTGGCATAGCAAAATAAACTTTAGCGCCATCCCGAGCATACGTCGTAAACGGGTTGTACCATTGAGTTCCGCTATATAGCGACCGTTCCAGGCCTTTTTTGTCATTACTATTCGGATTATTCATATCAAACCCATATTGACTGAAATCTATGGCGGGAAGAGGTGTCAGTTCTCTTGTCGTAATATCATAGGAATAATTCTCCGTCCCTCCACTGCCAAATAGAAGATATAGCTTATTGTTATGGAAGGCTTGAATATGCCCGGTTCGGGCAATACCCGACAGCTCGTTTAACGGTTGCATCACGTTTCCGCTATTTATTATTCGCACATGCGCCGTAATCGGGTTTGTCTCTCCACATTTATTGGTGATAACCGCTTGAAATGAGGTCATGATATCACCTTTCTGTATCTGGTCATCCGGTATATTGGTGGTAAATCCTTTAGAAAAATTATACTGGAAAGAAGGCATTTGTTCTATTTCTTCTTTTTGATAGTACGCCCCTGTTTCGGGATTTATTAACAAATTGTCGTGTTCAAAGTTCCAGCGGACTTTCATGGCACTTAAGTCCCGCTCAAGCCCGCCTGCCCCCACGCCTTTGTAGTTGGCGCTCAATGTTTCGCCCGGATAGAGCGTGATGATCTCTTCAATGACCGGGTTGGTAATATTTGGATCTATGGGTTGGGTAAACAGCGTTCCTTCCGGAATTTCGGGCAGTTTCATCTCTGCACCGTTGCAAGGAAGCTCGTCGTCGTTATTAAAAAGTTTCTTGCAGGACCCTAAAGTAAATATACTCCCTATCAAGAGTAGGCCTGCCATTAAAACAGTACGCCTGGTGCTGATGAATTTATGTTTCATGATTTGAATTGTTAAGAATAGCCAAAACAAATGCGGCTATTTCAAAGAACAACGACCAACTCCATGGCTGGCCGTTGTTTCCGGTTGATTAAAAACTGATTTTATAAATACCGCCTGCGCCGGGGACGCCGTCTTGCTGTACCAACATATAGATACTGCCGTTTTTGTCAGCCGCAAATACATTAAATAAGCTGTGGTAAGCTCTCATATATTTGGTTTTCCCACCCTCTTCAAAGGTTTTGATGATATTGAATCTTCCTTTCCGCTCAAAAGGGCCATCGTTTCCGTGGGTGGCTCCGATACTGTAGGTGAATTTCGGGTACTCATTTACGTTTACATCGTTGTTATCGCCATACAAGGCATAGAAATTACCCCCAGCATGATCAATCCCGAGCATCCAACCATCGCCATTGTTCTGCAAGGCATCGAACTGGGCTTTCCATTCAACTTCGGCACCGATAGTGCCGTTATCCACATCACGATAAACCTGTATGTCTCCCGGATATCCTCTATAGCCAACCAAGCGGAAACGATTGTCTCCCGTAGGCACCACTTTCGCCAGTTCATACGTGCGGGCATAAATCTTGTCCGTTAGCGGATTCATGTTCGCTAAATTTTCATCGTATACCGCCATACCGTACGTAGAATTGGTACCATTGTATTTAATGAACTCCGGAATGTAAAACCGTTTGTCGCTGCCTACAAAGATGTCGTTGACACCCGATGCATTGGATGCTTTGCCTGTGCCCAAAAAGCTGTATTCTTTGGTATTTACATTTAACTTAAAGACATTCTGTGTAGAAAACATAGCGGGTGCCGCATGCTTAGCACCATACAGGTAGCCATCGCCCGCAGGAAAGATAGCCTGTAGGATGAAGGCGTGGGCGGGCGTAAGCGGGAAGTCCATTTTCATGATGGGGTGGGAAGCATCTAAAATGTGTGTGACTGATTTGTCATTGAGATTGATAGCCACCAGATTTTGCGTGTTGTAGGCATAAAGGATATGGTTTTTTTCATCAATCTGCATCGCCAGCATGGCACCATGTTCGTTATTGTTGGGTAGGATCTCCTCAATGGTCAGGTTACCTTCCGTTACCTCAAACAGCTCTTCTATCGGGATGCCTGTCGTCGGCGTTGTCGTAGCAATTTCCAATTCGGGGCCTTCCACGGGGCCTTTCCCTTTCCGGGCTATTGTAATTTTACCACTTTCTGTACCTGCCACAATCTTGAATTTCACTTCGGTCAGCGTAGCGCTAATGATTTCCATGACTTTGTCGCCCACTTTCACTTCGAGCAGCCGCGGGTCGGTGTCAAAATGCTTACCCGTTAAAGTAACCTCATCGCCTGCCTTCGCGCTTGTTTTATCGGCGCCTTCCACGATAGGCGCATAGTGAAACACAGCTGTACTTTCTGCGGTTGCCCCCAAAACGGATACGGAAAGGTGCCCATGCACACCGTCTTCGGGTATGGTCACGTTGAGTTCGGTACTGCTCGCTGAAGTGACCGTCAGTACCTTATCGCCCAATTTCACCTTGTTCTCGTCCGGCAGGGCACTGAATCCTGTTCCTTTGAGGGTGACTTCCGTGCTGGCGCTCCCGTAGTCGGGCATCACCTCGGTAATGGTGAGGTTAGCCCCCGGATTATTGATCTGCGACCTCGGTTTGAGGTTGGCTTTGTAATCCTTTATTGTCGACGAGCCCTTGGCCGTGAACGTTTTGCCATCTGCGTCCTTAAAGGTGATATCCCACTCGAACGTGAGGTCATCACCGTCTATTTTTACGGTAATGTTGCCGGATATGGCAAAGAGCTGATTCGTCTTGGTCACGTACTTGACGTACACCGGCACGGTAACGGTAGTTTGGGTTTGGGCAGTGTTTGCGGCTTTTGTTGCTGCCACCTTGTTCAATGTACGTGTTTTTCCACTTTTATCCACAACAGCTAAACCGGAGAAACCATCGGCCGACAACCCGATGACGGCGGGGAATTGCTGGTTCAGTTGCGTGGTTTTGGATGTCGTCTCGTCTAGGAAAAAGACCATCCGCTCGCCGTCGGGCAACTGCGCACTGACTTCCAGTGCACCATCCGGTTCACCGCTATCGGCATAATAGAACGCCTGGATTTTGTTTTCATCTATGGAGATATCCTGTCCGCCCATGGTCATTTCCATGGAGGTTTCGGTTTCCGACGGGTCTGGCCCCGGGTTGTCTTTTTTACACGCGGATACCGTGCCGAATAATAGGAGGTAAAGTAAATACCTTTTCATAATTGATTACTTGAAAAATTTGGTTTGGAATTCGCTGACGTGGTGCGACAGAAAGGTGGTGATGGCTTGCTCCACACCTTTTTGGTATTTGCCGGCGTCGGCTTTTATCAAAGCGGCATCTTTTGCCGATCTGTTTTCGGCGGAATAAAGTCTACCAAAAGCTGTTTCGGTGCCCCAATTATCGTAATCGGCATCTACTTCCGTCTGTATTTTTTCTTCGGCAATGACACCCTCTATTTCCAGATTTTTTTTCAGCGCACCCACATAAGTACCCAAAGGTGAGCCACCAATTTTATTTTTACCGGCAACAAAATGAATTTTAGACTCGCAATCGACAAGCACTTCTTTCGTACCCGGCGCAGTAAGCCCCAGTTTGTTGCTCCACTTGCTATTGTCCGTATTGGTGGCTACACGGGTCTTCATGCCTTCATCGGCTGCAAGTATTAAATTGGTGTTGGCGGTAAGACTGGAACGTCCGGAAAATTTTCCGCCGATTTCTTTTCCGCTCATATAAAGCACATATAGATTGACATCAACAATTGCCGCATCATTCAACTGCGAAGAAATGGTATTAAAGCGTTCCACTTCACTTTTCCATTGAAAAGTTCCTAATCCTATTCCATCTTTTTTCTTGCCCGATTTGTCGAATCCTTGAATATAAAAAACAGCATCTGTAGGATAGGCGGTGATAAAGCCTGCCGCTTCGGAAGCGCTCATTTCCAGTCCTTGGTGACGCTGGTAATCTTTATAATAATCGATGCTTTTTGCTGCATCGCCATTGAGCACATTAAAGCCTTTGGCTTTTAGGTCGCTTACAAATTGTGCATAAGCATCGTCCGTAATCTGCTGAATGGTGGCAACAGGGATGTCCAGACCCACTGCTAGCTCTGCCTGGGTTTTACCTATTACGCCACCCATCATACCACTTCCTCCTTTCGTACTGGCTTTACGATAATTGTACACTTGGTAATGCACTGAAAAATTGGCAATGTATATGTCTTTGGAAGGGAACTTCCTCGGTCCCATTGCTCCCCTGTCTTCTTTGGGGCTAAAATCTCCCAAACTTTGGGCGTTGACAGTTGTCAATCCCATAAAAAGTGCCATTGTAATGATTAGTCTTGCTTTCATCTGTTTATTATTTGTTTTTTAGTTGTCAGATGGAGCCTTTGATGATTAATATAATCATTGCCCTGTGTGCTTAACTGCGTAGCATTCATGAACACCTTATGAAAGCAAGCACGAATGTGAATAATGATTATTTTAATCATGTCGGGTTCATATTATTTGTATTAAATTGATGTTGTGCAATATTAGCTGTATGGGCTACGTGAGAAAATAGGGCAAATGCCCCATTTTAGCCGCAGTGTTGTTAGCTCCTTTATTTCTTGATAGATCGAGGATTTCATGTTTAAGGATTTTGAATCCCCGCTAAAATTCACCTATTTTGTAGGGACCGGAGGTATAAAACGAGGTACTCCTCGTCTCAAATTCGTTGTCAAGTAGTCTCAAAAAACTAAATTTGATGTATTTAACCTTGTAAACCAACAACATGCGATCCTTTCAATCAGTATCCATTCGCACATTCATTGTATCCGATAGGCTGTTCTAAACGATGGTTCAAGTCCCTAACGCTGCTTTACTTCATGTAAACCTATTGGCAATTTTTGTATTGCTAATCCTTATTTTCAGCCTCGTTTTTAGGAAAAACAATGTAAAAGCAAATGTCTTGCTGGGCCTATTGCTGTTCTATACCGTGTCGACGATTAGCTTGAATGTCATTTCGATCTTCCTGCATCAACCGAGGCTGTTATTTCTAAACGCGATAAATGCAGCAATAAATTTTACGTTTGGTCCGGTTCTGCTCAGCTACCTGGCCTTTATACAGGGGAAAAGTAGCAGCTGGCTGATAAAGGATTTCAGGCATTTCATCCCAGCTCTTCTGGCTCTTTTTTGCTCTTTTTATTATTTGGCGGCCTCTGACGGGCAAAGCATGGGGTTGATGAAGCAAATGCATGCCGGTGAAGATCCCTTGTCAAATACACTGGCTGCTTTACTTTTGCTGCATTTTGGTCTTTACGTGTTTCGCGGGTGGAAAAGTGTCACCGATTACCGGGACAAGGCAACCGAACTAGGTGTGGATGGGATTGAAGCTTCGGTAAAATGGCAAATTGCCTTTATCCAATGCCTCTCCGTGATGATGCTACTGCTGTTGCTTGCCTACTTGTTGCCCGTGTTGATATGGGGCAAGGCGCACGTTTATTCCGATTTACTTGCCGTGCCGCTCATTTCACTTTTCACTTATATCTTCATTATCAACAAGGGGTTGTCTTACCACGTGATTTATAATAAACAGCAGTATCAAGATTTCTTTGACACCGTTACGCCACTCAACCAATTTATGCAAGAGATAGAAGAACTGACGGATCCAAGAAAGGGAGCGGAAAACAATAAGCAACATTCGGAAAACCTCATATTGAAGGAGAAACTTAAAAAGCTTTTGGAAGTGGAGAAAGTATATACAAGGCCCGGCCTGAAATTGAGTGAACTTGCCGACCTCCTCAAGACCAGTCCAGCTTGCTTGTCTGCGTTTATTAGTACCGACTTGAAAACAAACTTTTCAGATCTGATCAACCGGTATCGTATCGAAGCAGCGAAGCAGAACCTTACTCACAAGGATTATCTCAATTACAAAATCGAATACATCGGCGAAATGTCGGGTTTCAATTCTAAAGCCTCATTTTTTAGGGTGTTCAAAAAAAACATCGGTAAAACACCACAGGAATACCGGAATCAATATTCGAAAAGGGTAGGCTAAGAACGTTTGTTGTCGAAGAAAGACAAGTTTGATTGAAATGTGGCTCGCTACTTATTCTACCAGATTCTTTGCATTTAATACCGCTTCATAATCGACTAAAAAGTTCGACTTTTGACAACTTCCCGCTACTTTTGAAGGAAAGTCGAACTAGGCTTTCCTTTTTTTTGTTAAATCAATTTGAGTCAGACGCTATCGCTATCTTAAATTCAGAATAGTTTTTTGCTCATACATTTTTTGTTTAGCTCCCACAGATTTTTCCCAATTACTGCGATGCCAAGCTTTTTTGTATCCTTCAAAAAATATGGCAGAATATTGAGAGTAAATTAAAGGGACATGAAATTGGCAACCGCCCTCAAACATGCCCCTATCCGTGACGTGAATTATTGCAATTACTATTTAGCGTCTTCCTGTCGCAGATATTCCAAAACCGAAATAGCCTCTTCTTCTGTCAATCCGAGATTGGTCATTGGAGTCTGATATTCCTCGAAAAGTTTCTTTGCCTCTTCGTCCTGTTCGATCATCTTTTCCGGTGCAAGCATCATGTTCAGTATCCATTCCGGGGTACGTTTTTTTGTAACTCCTGATAGAGGTGGGCCGAGCAATTTTGCATCAAGCCGGTGGCACATCGAACATTTGGTGATGAATAGCCCGTTTCCCTCATCGGCCAACGACTGATCAAAAGGCTTGCGTTCGAAAGCCGTAATCGGTCCTACACCTTTCGAGCCAACGTTTAAATAGTCATGTACGTTGATTGTAGCAGCATTCTCCTGGTCATCGCTTGCCGTACCCATCTGTTGCTTCCCATCCTGTTCGTTTCCGGAACTTTCCGATACGTTATTTCCACATGATGTGATTACGGACACGACGGCCAAGGCGACGATTATTTTTATATAATTTATCATGGTTGTAATCTGTTGTTTTGTTTTTACTGAACAGGTTAAAAACTGAATGAAACATGTGCCAGCCACCGATCGCCCGCTTTTGCCCGCCCATCGGCAAGGTCCTGCGACAGAGGTGCCTGGTAATTGCCACCGAAAGAAACCCGGCCGGCGTTGACTTCCACTCCCGCTACCCCGGTCAGGGAATTGCCACCCGACTGCGCAACGTCATATCGGCCATAGATCACATCCTTGGTCTGGGTTTCGTACATTACCCCGGCATTGGGCGCAATCCTAACCCGGTTTTTGATATTGAACTTGTAATATAAAAGTGCATTGGCAGTCAGCTTGTTTCCATAGCGATATTCGTGCCTGTTCTCCGTGTTGACCTTGTAGCTCACGTTCGTATTTAGCCCCAAATCCATGAGCCTGATATCATACGCAAGGTTTACCATAAAATCCGTACTCGCTGTTCCCAGTTGGAAATTATTCGGTGCATCCTGTGACACCGATGCCCGCTCGCCCTCATCGTATTTTCCTGTGGGTGCCTTAACACCAATTCCAGCCCAAAGCGAATGGATAAGTAATTTGTTGTCACCTGTCCCGCCGACTTGCTCAAAGACTTTGTAAAACCCCATCAGCGCAAGGTCGCCCACACCGTTTTTATACCCCGTCTGTCCGCTGCCCCGCACATGGCGGGTGTTGAAGTTATAGGGCAGGATGGCCATCGCTCGCCACCGTGTGCCGAAGTTCCATGCTCCCCACCATTCCAGGCTTTCATAGGCTTCATCAGCCGAGATGGGTGTGCGGTTGCCCATGGGTCCCAAATGCGTGGTGAGCAGTTTGTGTTGATATCGCAGCCCGACGAATCGCTTATTGAAATCGGGCAATATGCCAAGGTAGTAACTGCCCACGCCGCAGCCGCAGATGTCGCAGGCACGGGATAACTGAACGCTACCAACCAACAGGATGGCCATTGTTATCATTGTTTTGATATTCATTGTATTGTTCATTAATTTAATTGACTAGCATCCCTCCATTTATTTCCGGTTCCGCAAACAAAGGGTTGGTGACAAATTCCCGGTCATTCAATGTTTGCAGGAAGGCCGTAAGGTGCTCTTTTTCCTCATCCGTCATGGGAATACCTATCGTTCCGTCCGGCTGCCTGAACACGGGGTCAAGGGTTTCGGAGTCGACCATGCCGTTACGATAATGCTCCAATACCCTATTCAGGGTCAGGAAACGCCCGTCATGCATATAGGGTGCCGTATATTGCCAGTTGCGCAGGCTGGGCACCTTGAATTTGTACCGATCCTGCGGGTTGAGGGTCACCGAATCGCGTCCGATGTCGTTCACGCGGTTGGGTCCGATCCCGTTGTTTCGGTAGCTGCGGTCGGTAAACAACGGTTCACTGTGGCACGTGGCACAATGTTCCTTGAAGAACATGTATCCCTTCTGTTCAGCTTCGGTGAAAGAAGCTCCGTCCTCGTTCCGCATTACTTTGTCATACTTGGAATCTGCACTCACCGCCATCAGCATGAATTGGGACAGCGCCATGAACATCCGCGCATCGGTGATTTCCTCTGTGCCGAATGCCTTTTTGAACAGTACCGGATAGTCGGGGTGTTCGCGCAGCTTGCGGATGACGTTCGGCACGGTCTCGTCCATCTCCACTGGACTGGTGATGGCATTCACCGGAGAAAGGTCGAGGTCAAACACACCGCCATCCCAGAAAAACTCCCCTTGCCATGCCATGTTCACAATCGGCATGGGGTTGCGCGTCCCCAGCCGGTCGTCAATGCCATGGCTTACGTCATGCCCGTGGTGGGTAAAGGAAGCCGATTGGATGTGGCAGCTCCCGCAGGCAATCGTATTGTTGCGCGAAAGCCGTGGTTCGTAGAATAGTCGTTTGCCCAGCTCAAAACCAGCTTCGGTTACCGGATTGCGGGAGAAATCGTACTCCGGTCCGGGGAAATTGGCCGGACGCGTGAAACCGGCAAAAATATCGGGCAGCACATCGTTCCCTTTCTTACAGGCGAACACCAGTCCAACCAGTATTGCCAATACCAACAGCTTCTTCATCTTAAAGTTCATCTTCGCTCCTCACGAAATTTTCCGTGTGGTCATGGGTGAACATAGACGGGAAATTATTCGCGATGTTCACGCTATACTCACTGAACATTACGTTGGGGTGTTCGGGGATGCTGAACGTATGTGGCCCATTGAACACCTGCATGATATCCACAAACAGGTGTACGTTGCTGCGTAGTCCTTCGCGCACCTGTGCAGTACCGGCCTGTGTGAGGTCCACCGTGACGGTCTTGACGTTGTTGATGGTAGGCGCACTATACCCGCCGAAACCACCGATGTGGTACTTGAACTGCTTGTTGCCCGTAGGGTCTCCCTGCTGGTCGTCCGAAATGAGGCCACAGTAACCCTCGAATTTGAAGAAGATGTACCCACTGTTCCATCCCCAGTACATGCCGCCACCTTCATGGCCTTCGTCCGGGTTGAAAGAAAGTACGCCCTTCCGCTGCTCCACGGGCATCTTGCTGCGTTCGGCATCCACGCCGACGATAAAGGAAACTTTGGTGTAATCGCCCTCCGGTGCCATCACTTTGGTGAACCGGGTGGAACGATCCCCACCGTTGACTAGGAAGTAACTATCCTCCTGCGGCACCGTGTATTCGCTTCCATCGGCCTTGTACAGCTTGATGTTGCTGATGAAATACTGCAGCAGCTTGATGCTGAATTTTTCGCCTTTGGCATTCGTGTATTCGCGCGGATGGAAGCCGAAGGTTTCCTCGCTCACGATGTTGTCAAATTCGATGGAAAACGCTCCCGTCTTACCGGCGTCCGGTCCGGGTGTATCCTTCTTGCTGCAAGCCGCGGCCATCAACACGGTGGCCATGAGCAACACGGATTTCCATCCTATTTTTGTGTCTGTTCTTTTCATTTTCATTTTTTCGTATTGTTTGGGTTTGCAAAATCCCTGTCGCCAAGGAACGCTTCGTCTGTCAGCGTGTGCAGGAAAGCGACAATCGCCTCTTTTTCATCGCCGCTCATCGGTATTCCGGGTTTGCCATCACGCTGGTACAGCAACCGGTCGGTCACTTCGGAGTCCTTAATCCCCGAGGCGTAATGGTCGAGCACCCCCTCGATGGTGGCAAACCGCCCATCGTGCATGTAGGGAGCGCTGACCATCACGTTCCGCAGGGAAGGCGTCTTGAACGCGCCGAGGTCCATCGGGTCGAACGTGATGCGGTACCGTCCGCGATGTATCCATTCGTGGGAATCGTCGCTGAAATCGTCATCGATGCCGTTGTTATGGAAGCTGTTGTCCGTGAAGAGCTCTCCGCTGTGGCACCCCCCGCATTTCTGCCTGACCAGGGAAAGTCCGTGAAGTTCTGTTTCGTTGAGTGCCGACGGACCTGCCCCGTCCAACGTATAGCGGTCATACCGGGAATTTCCCGATACCAGCGTCCGCTGGAACTGGGCGAGGGCCTTGGCCACGTTGGCAGCGGTGATGCCGTCAGAAAATGCATCGCTGAACAACTTCGGATAGTCGGCACTCTCGCGTAGCCTTGTTTCGAGCAACCCGAGATCCATGCCCATCTCGTCGGCATGGGTGAGCGGCCCGAACGCCTGCGATTCGAGGTTCTTCGAGCCTCCGTCCCAGAAAAGACCACTGGACGCCCATGCCAGGTTAAACAGCACCGGCACATGCCGCTCCAGCGGTCTGCCAGATACACCGTGCGTAGCGATGGCCACGCCGTCCGAAAACGCAAGCTCCTGCCGGTGGCAGGTGGCGCAGGACACGTTGCCATTGGCGGACAGTAGTCCCTCGTAAAAGAGTTTCCGGCCAAGCTCCACGCCCCGCACGGTCAGCGGATTGTCGGCTGCCGGTTCGGATGGCGGGAAATGGGAAGGGATGGCAAGGGTATAGGGTTCCGGGCCGGATGGCTCCGGTTCGGGCATGGGCGTTTCCTTGCGGCAGCCCTGTGCGACCAGCATGGCCAGCAATGCCCCCACTATGGGATACATCCACGCCTGTTTCCGGTTCCTTTTCTCTGCCATCCCTTCTGTTTCCTATTTGGCCGTTGAAGACGCCGTGCGCAGGCCGATGGCTTTCTCGAGGTAATTGGCTGTCAGTTCATCCATCAATTCCGGCGTGGTCGCGCCGATCGCGCTGTTGTTCCATGGGTATTCGAAATCGATAAGCTGCTGCACGTCCACATCGAGTTCCACGTTGGACACTGCCTGTGAATTGATGGTGATCGGCGATTCGAACGTAATGGTCTTTTCGCTGTACTGTTCGTTTGAACCTGTCTCCCAGAAAAACGTCTTGGATTCCGGCGTTTCCTTCACCCATGTCATCTCGCCCGACAACGAGGTGAAGATGTAGCTGGTAAACCACATCCAGCTATCGGAAGCCATTCCGTTCAGCGGCGTGAGTTCACCCGTACGTAACGTCAGGTTGTCGTTATACTTCGGTTCCACGCCGATGGAGAATTTCACGCCGGTATAGTCGCCTGCCGGTATTCCTTTCACGGCAACTTCCTCACGCTTGTTGGCAGGATAAACTTTGCCGTGCGTGCCGTCCTGAACGGGGATTTCGTTATTCTCTTCCACCAGGTAGTAGGAATCCGGAACGGCTACTTCGCTTCCGTCCGACTTGATGAACTTCACGTTGCTTACCCAATAACGGAGCCTTGTGAACTTGTATTGCAGATTGAATTCCCCGTCAGGATTGATAAGCTTGTAGTCATACGCTTTATTCAGTTCGAAATCCGAATCGCCGTAACGGGCATCGAAAACGATGATTGTTTCTCCCTCCAGGACGGGCTCGGTCTCCACATATTCGGTTTTTTCACATGACACCGCAATCAGGGCAACGGCTGCCATTGTATAAATTCCTGAATTTCCTATCATGTTGGTTTTCATTCGTTAATAATTTTTTTAAAAGCCTCATGGAACCTGCATTTCATCACCTTATTATAAGGCGCTGTAATGGCAGGTTTCCTTGTTTTGTTTTTTCAAATTTTGTTATTCCAATTAATTGATTCCGGCCGCTTAGCCGGTGACATCCACCTTGAACACGATGGGATCGGTTGATACCTGCTTCCCGTCCTTGAATAGTTTTCCATGCAGTTCCCACAGGCCCGGCATATTGAAATCCACGGTTCCCTCGTATTTGCCGCTGCCCTGCGATAAAGCGTCTGTGTTTCCTTTGGAACCATGCCCCATGCCCGGCATAGCGGTCTTCAACTGTATCGAGTAGCCATCGGCGGCGGGGAAAGCGTCCTGGTCAATGCCATGGAGAAGGAATGCCGTCTTGTGCCGTCCCTTACCCACGCTGTCGGGCATCAGCAGGGATATGAAAAACCTGCCCTCCCCTCCCGCATCGAACGTCATGGTCCGGGTTACCGCGGCCTGCATGATAGGCAGCTTGAACGTAAGCGAATCCGTCTTTCCTTCAATTGATAAGGCAACGTTCAGCAACCAGCCCCTGCCCATATCCTCCACGTCCGGCATGATGAATACCGCGCTTCCGCAGTACCATCCATTCGTCAACTCCACGGGTTGTGCATGCGGTGCGCCATGGGACATCATTCCCATATCCATCAGTGGCGAAAAAACGACACCGGCACCGCTTACGGGGGTTCCGTCCGTCCGTTCGACTTTCAGGTAGAGATTTTCATACCTGCTTGACAGCGCGGTTTCGGAAAACAGGGAAACCTGCAATCCTGTTCCGCTGAGTGTGGTATCCCCAACGGGTATCAATGCCTCGTCAGTTGGCATGCGCTCACCGGCGAAACCGGAATCCGCTGTATCCGTATTATCTGCTTGATGCTCCCCTCCATTACAGGATATGAGGATATGCATCACAACCATCAAGGCGCACCATACGGCAATGCCCTTCATTATCGGTCTTGTCATGATCTTAGATTATTTGCCTTTCTGTGACCGGAAGCGGATCGAACATGGTTGCGGTTCAGCCACGTACGGCAAGCTGGTTGCCTCAGCGCTCCGGGAACAGGATTATTCCGCTATATGAGTAGAGATGGCAAACGGGGTGGACGGAAATTGTCATTCGAAAACAAATAGTGGTAGGATTCGTTCGATGGAATAGGTGTAATGGACTTGGGTATAAAGAGCGAATGGAAGATAATTAATTCTGGTAGTATGAACACGACGGTTTCCACTTTGGGACTTGCGTGGTCACCCGTACCATTCGTTCCGTCGTCTTCCATCGCCTTCAGTTTTTTCATCAGCACACACTGGCCATTACAGTGCAGTTCGGGCCTGTCACGGTTCTCGCACAGTTCTTCCGCGATGCGCTGCTTATTGGCGCTATACCATGCAAACACGCCGAGGCAGCCGAGGCATTGGTATACCAGCGAAATCAGAAGTACTATGGAAACCGTCTTTTTCAAACTTCTAGCCTTTATCCAGCAGTTTTTCGATATCAGCGATGACCTTCGGGATGGAGTCCGTAAGTGTACCGTCGTACACTCCCCGGACACGCCTTTCTTCATCCACCAGGGTGAAAGCCCCGCTATGGTTGAAACCGCCCGGGGCGTCCGCGTCTTCCTGCGCGAATGAGAAATAGCCCTCCTGCCCGGCAAGCCGGTAGACTTCTTCCTTTGGTCCGTTTACGAAATGCCACAACGGAGGCGCACCAAGCTTATCGGCATAACTTTTCAATACCGGAGGTAGGTCGTGTTTGGGGTCAATCGTATGCGAAAGGATGGCAAACCGTTCATTGCCTTCGAAATGCCTCGCGATGGCCAACAGATTCTTGGACATGATGGGACAGATCGTAGGGCAGCGCGTGAAGAAAAAATCGGCCAGATAAATCTTTCCCTCGAACGTTTCATTGGTCACCCAACTGCTGTCCTGGTCGAGGAAGCGGAACTGCGGTACGGTGTGGAATACCGTATCAATATGCTCCACGCCTTCCCTGACGGTTGTTATGTATTCCTTTTCGCCCAGAATGGGCAGCTTTTCCTGCTCCCCGCTGGAACAGGCGGCATGTACAATGGCCATGGCCATACATGCCAACAGATGTGTTATCTTCATTAACGATTTCTAACTACAGGGAACATCAGTTACCCGTTGAGTTCGACATAGTGGAATTATTTGCCAATACTTTCGTATAGCAAGCCGGACGTCTATCAGGAAATCGGGGGATGGAAAATGGCGTGTTCCATTCGGAACAGGTAGTGTGGTTCGGGTTGCGGATGGTAACGGACAGTACGCTCAAAACCGGTATACTCTCCTATACCAAAACTTTCCGTTACCTGTGAAAACAGCACAATTTCCTTGAGCTTAAGATCGGGCTGCTGCTGTTCCTTTTCCTGCTGCTCTTTCAGTTTCTTCATCAGCACGCACTGGCCCTTGCAGGAACTGTTCAGCACAAAGCGGCTTTCACACTGGTTTTTGGCGATAAAATCCCGGTTTGCATAGAAACCCGCCGTAACCCACAAGGCCGATAGGCTCTGCGAAAGCATGGCAAGGGCTAAAACCAAAGCAAACAGTTTAATCATCGCACGCAAATGTAGTGATTTTTTACTTTTACAACTCAAAAAAAGAGGCTGCCTAAAAGTCAACCTCTTCATTATTCTGGTGTGTCGGTATTTAACGGCTATTCTTCTTCTACTGCCGGAGCCAATGTAAGGGTACCCAGGTCAGAAATCATACCGAATTTGACCGGCACATCAGTTACCGTACTGGCTGCTAAACCGGAAGTGGAATCGGGCTCGGCAATCACCGTATAATCACCTTCAGGCAGGCCGGACATCAGGAAATAGCCGTCCTCATTCGGAATAGCAGTGGCTGTATCCGTTGCACTGAAGGCAGTGATGATCACCGAGTAGTCAGGCGACATCGGTTCCACCGTACCCTTAATCCGGCCGTTGGTAAGCTCCGTAAACACCCGGATCACCGGTTTTACAATGTATGCACCATTGCCCGTCTCCACAATAGATTTCGCGACATCAAAATCCGTCCACACAGTATATGAACCATCGGGGGCGAGCTCCTGGTGTACGTTAAACTTCAATCCGCTCTGTTTTCCAGACGGAACGGTAAACGGAATTTGCGCACCATCGATAACGAACGAGTTTTCCTCGCCTAATATCACCCGCACCTGAGAAAGTGTTCCGGTGGGAAGCGTCGTGCTAGCAATCAGGGAATCCACCCCATTCCGAAGCTTAAGAACGTCGTAAACACCTGGAAGTATGACATCAGCGGTCTGCCATCCAGCCTCATCCGTGTGGAATTCGATTCCTTGGATATCCAGGTATACGTGTTCAAACGGACCTGGCGCATCCGTCAACCGGAGATCCACTTTAGCCGTCCCCGCTCCCTCGGGGGATCCCGTCTTACTACATGCCCCGAAAAAAATAACGGCACAAAGTGCTACCAATACGGGCAATACAAATTGCTTTTTCATCATCTCAATTATAAAATTATAAACTATTAAACCAAAGCCTTTTTTCCAGTGACCGGGGTGCCGGGTCACGCATAGATTTCTCCTGTAATTTCTTAGCTTGTTCCGCAGGGACGTCCTTGCATAAGCCCGATCGAAAGGACCGTAAAGCTAAGTGCTAGTATCCTTAAAGAACTTTTCATGGTAGATGGTATTCACGCTAATCAAAAAACCTGCCGAAATTATTAAAACACGAAAATGAATGTATTTACACAGTTAAAATGGAACATAGCGCCGATGAAATGGAATGTAGTTGTATGTTTTTTTTACAGGGGTGGTGAGCCAACAATTTCCAATGGGTGAGAATGGGTAGATAGAACTGCTCACGGTTTGGTACGCGATTTGCCATTACCAGGGCATGTCTTTGAAGAAAAGCAGAACGATCCTCCTCGCGTTTACCTTTTTGAATCTACTATCGGCTCATGCGCAACAAACGGCCCGTTTCATTGAAAACCCCGCATATAAGCCCGCTTTAGGAGGCCTCATCGGCACCACGGGTATCGGGTTAGCCTTCTATCACCCCCTAGGCGTCCAGTTCGGCCTGGAGGTGGGTGCTGGCCTCATGCCCTACAATATGCAGGTCGTGGGCACCTATGGCGACTACCCAACGCGGTCGGTTGCCAGGGCAAGGCTGCATAACGCACACCTCTTGTTCGGGTGGGTTCCATTCCATGGTGCTGAAAACGGCTTCCGCCACCTGACCATCAATCTCGGCATGGGCTACCTGTTCAAAGCCAAAGGCACCATCACCACGCAATTGCGCGATCCCCAAAGCTATGGTGATATAGAATTGCAACCAGAAGAAATCGGCACCATGTATACCACCATTAATTGGAAAGAGAGCGTGACTCCGTATGCGGGACTTGGTTTCAGCGATATGCGCATCGACGAACATTTCGGATTCAATATTGCCTTGGGGGGTTATTTTCTTTCGCAGCCGAGCGTAACCGTCAAAGGCACCGCCATGCTTGAGGACAATGAAATCAATCAGCCAATTATCGAGCGAAACATCCAAAATTACCGGTATTTACCCAATCTGCAACTGGGTATTGCCTATAGTTTTTATGCATACTGATATTGACATGAAGCCCCATAAACACCTCATTATCTTACTGATCACCACTGTATTGATTATAATACAAGGCTGCGAACACCCTTTAAAAGACGTGGAAGTAGAAGTTGATCCAGATCCTTTTGCTTACGGCGTATTGCTACAGATTACTGATGAACACGATAATCCGGTGAGCGACGTTACCGTGACCATCGGTGGTCAAGATGCTGAATACATTTACAATCTAAATGGCTACAAGCAATTTGATATTGAAAAAGGCGTACTGATCTTGGGCATACATCCGCTACACAGACCGACTGAAAACAAGCCGGTCACCTTTTCCGTACAATTAAGCGGATCGGGTTACGTCACTGAGACGACACCGTTTACCATCACCGCAGCACAGTACACCAGTGCATACTCCATACAGATTCGCCGGACGGAGACTTAAAAAACGAGACATCAGCCCATTCGATCTATGCGAGGAGGTTCCTGGCATTTATTCACCCTTTAAAATTCCTTTTCTCCAAACTCACTTCCCGGTAGCTTTAGCTGGCGAGTTAACCTGTTCAAGTTGAACGACAGGTTGAGCATGATTACATCCACTTCGTAGATGTAATTGGTCGTCGTATAAAAATCAGGCGCCCACGTGGTGATACGTTGCTCATTACTCGGCAAGATACCCATTCCGATGTTCTGCCATTGCACCAATGCGGTTAGCGCACCGTCCAAAAAGGTATGCTTCAGCGAGAGATTAGGCGATAGGAATCTCGAATCTTCCCCTTGCACAGTAGGCCGGGCCGACAGGAAATTCACGTTGCCCTGCACGCTGAACCGACGGGTTAACTGTACGTTGGCATTGCCGTTTATCGTATACACCCATGCCTGGTTTTCCCGCTCCTCGGCATAATCGAGAATCATCCCCCGTGTTGTACTCTGATATAAATTGGCTCCCAGATAAAGCTGGGTCCACTTTACAGGATTGTAATTTGCACCGAATTCAATACCCAACCGTGTCGCCCGATCGGCGTTCGTGAAGACACGATTTAGGATGGTGTCGGCAAATACATTATTGACACGCTGGATGGGGTTTTTAATATCTTGGAAGTAAGCTGTAGTGAAAAAAGAGCCCGTTTTGAATTCCCGTATGATCCCGAGTTCCGCTAAATAAATGAATTCAGGCAACAGATTTGCGTCCCCCTGTTCCAGCGTTTCCGAATGCTCCCGCTCGGGGATGGGATTCAACTCGAAATTGCTGGTCCGCTGGACCCGTCGGCTCACCCCTGCCTTGGCTTTCCAATGGTCATCCATCGTATACAACACGCTTGCTGAAGGAAAAAGGTTATGCAAGTTGAGCTGGTAATCGTCGTCGCTCAATGAACGGACTTGTAAATCCCGATTGGCGTACTCGTAACGCAACCCGCCCATATATTCCAGTTTTTTACTTTTACCCGAATATTGGGTATAAACGGAGTGGATTTGGTTAACCGCTACGACCTCTCCGCTGAACGCAGGTATCACCGTAAAATCAGTCTCATCGGCTTCCCGAACCTCATAAACAAACCGACCGTCCTGGGCATCCCGTCGGTATTGATAACCGCTCTCCCAGAGGCCAGACCCGATCGGTACGGCAAAATCGAGCTTGCCGCGGAATCCATCCAGCGGATTCCGGTAGGTGCTCACCGTATTTTGTACGGTGTCGGACCCTTCAATATTGCGGTTCAACGTAGATCCATATAGATTTGCCCGTTCATACAGTGTGGAAAAAGTCAGTGTGGAACTATCCCGGAATGTATGGGTATAATCCAGGTTACCGAGTATAAAGCCTCCCTGCTTGCGTTGGAGATTCGAGTTGAAATATTGGCTTCTGCCAATGACCGTTCCCGTCTTCACGTCTGTAGTTGTGTTATTGTAGTGGATATCCGCTAACCGATCCTGGAATTTATGGCTTGCGAAGAAACCAGCAGAAAGCTGGTTGCGCGTATCCGGCGTATAACTCACGTTGAAACGGCCACCGTAATTGTATTTGTCAAAGCTACGCTCACCCTGGGAGGGAAAAGAAGTTTTCCGGTCGCCAATGATCGTATAAACGTCTCCGTCGCGAAAGCCGGCATTGTCATTGCGCAGGTAGTTAGCACTTGCTGATATATCCCACTTGTCTTTCCGGTAGTTAACCGTCACATCCGCCCCATAGCGTTGTTGGGATTCCAGATTACCGTAGTCTTCGATGGCAGGGAGACCACCTTGCAGGTTTGCTGTGAGTGCAAATCCATCGTCCGCCCCCTTTTTTGTGGTCACGTTGATGATACCGCCGCGACCATCTGGATCGTATTTAGCAGAAGGGGCTGTAATCAATTCAATGTTTTCAACCTGATTTGCAGGAAGCTGGCTCAATATCGTCGCAGCATCGGCTTGGATTGGTTTACCGTTGATCAATACCAGAAATCCTTGGGCACCACGGAGGGTAATCTGCCCCTGCCCATCTACGGAGACGGCAGGCATGTTGCGGATCACATCAATGGCAGTCCCCCCTTTTGCAGCTTGGAACTGATCGGCTTTATAAATTTGTTTATCGATCCGGTTGATGCTTTGCAACTGCTGTCCGGTAACCTCCACTTCATTCAAAAATTGCGGATTCACTTCCATTACGATCCGCCCCAGGTCGACGTGCTGGTTGCCCGTCAGATTTACCGAAGGAGATTCAACCGCATTATACCCCAGGAATTGAAGACGAATGAAGTAACTGCCCGATTTCAATCCGTTAAAACGGAATGTTCCGGTAGTGTCCGAAAGCTGGCCATCAACCAGTACGGAATCGCCGGTCTGGTGCAGTGAAACACTGACAAAGGCCAAGGGGCGCTGGGTAGTTTTGTCAAACGCAATACCGCCGATTGATCCCGTCTGCGCAAAAGCCGGCATCGTCGCTAAAAAAAACAACAAATAGGTTATTGATCGTGTTAAGCTGTTCATCATATACTGATTTTACGATCAAACGACCAGAGACCACCGTTATCATAATGTCCGATTCGCTGTAACCGCATTTTTTCGGCACAAAAGTAATGGATAATCGTACGTGGCGGCGGTCAATTTGAAAATAACGTGGTACAAACCACAATCCCTTCATATGCGTTGACGGAAAACATTTGGAGTGATCCCGGCATGCCGTTTGAAATATTTGATAAAATGCGAATTATCCCCAAAGTCGAGCCGACCTGCAATTTCCCCAAGACTCATATCCGTATAGCGCAACAGGCGCTTGGCCTCACCAAGTATATGCCCGGCCAATACAGCAGTGGCAGACTGACCTACTGTCCTGCGGCACACGGCATTCAAATTTTGTGGCGTTGTATTCAATTGTTCAGCATAATAAGCAACACGATTCCGCAACGTCCCGGTTTCACTGAGCAACGCCTCAAAACGTTGGAAGGTATCTGTAGATCCGATGTGCTTCGACCGTTCCGTCGGAACCTCCTGAAGGATCTTCGCCAGTAGCGTTTTCAACAGGCCTTCCATTGCCTCGCTTTGGAAAGGCCTTGCTTCTTCCTGCTTCCACTCCAACAGTAGGAGCGCAAAAATCGACGATAAGTTATGGGAAAAATGGAGCGGTATGTACGGGTGTGCATTTACACCTGAGACCAGGTATTTAAGCGCACTATCCAGACTATTGTCAATATACGGCTTTTTTATAATCAGCACATAGCCTTCGGGCTCGCCTTCCAATTCCCAGTGATGTACCTGCTCCTTCCGAACAATGAACAATACGGGAGGTACTACTTGGTAGGCAACTTCATCAATGAAATGAACACCGCCGCCCTTTGTAAGGAATATAAATTCCATATAACTATTATGCTTGTGAGGAGCTGTGCGACGGATGTCTTTGCGGAATTCTGCAACTTTAATGTATTGATGTTTCTCAATTTTATTCTTTATCTCGAGCATGGATAGAAAAATCTGATAACAAAGATCAGATTTTCGAGCTAATAAAAAAACGTCTCCAGAATTCCGGAGACGTCCTATCGTCAGGGCAATACAAATTGCTTCTTCATCATCTCTAGAATTTATTAAGCAAAAGCTCTTTTTTCCGGTGACCGGGGGCATGGTCACGTGCGGATTTCTTTCCGGTAATTTTCTTGGCCTGTCCCGGAGGGACTTTACCGCTTCTTCCGGCGGTGTGCACCGCGCAGGATCCCAGCCAAAACACCGTCAGGCTGAGCATCAATATTTTCAATAATCTTTTCATTGTAAACCTCACACACTCCGGTCAAAAAACCTGCCTAAATCTATAATATATTGAAAAACAAAAATTTATTCGAAATACAATTGAATATACTGCTGTATGTTTTTAAATACAATGTACGTTACCAACCCAACCGGCAAAGCCATCAAGAAGGGCTAGCCTTAAACCTCAACCCTTCTTTGCCAAGCGCATCCTTTAGAATGGGTATGGACGTTTTTCCCATGCCATGCAACGCCAGGATTTCCCTTTCACTGTACGCAGATAGCTGCGTTAAGTCGGTTACGCCGATGCTCATCAACGCACGTCGTGCGGGTGCACTCAATAAGGAAAGGAATCCTCCCGATGGCTTACGTTCCGCTTCGCAAGTCGGACAGGTGGGGCAGTCGCTACTTTTATAATAGGAGTGTCCATTCGGACAGACTTTCATTTTCTTCATAAGGTTCAGCTACGCTCACAAATTTCCTTCAGTTTTTCCAATGCTTTGGGATACGTATTCCGGAAATATTCGACCATCTGATCGTTCACATCCAGATCAACAGTCACCGTAGTTGAGCCGTTTTGCTCTTCAAACGTATAATTTTCAAATCCCTGCCAATCCTCGGCGATGGGCCCTTCGGTAATTTCATGCTCACCATCCAAAATGCCCATATATTCGATGGAAACAAATTGATTGGGAGCATTTTCCCGGATGTAACCGACCATCCCCTCCCGTTTACCCTCTTTATTGGTACCCACAAATAACACTTTTGAGCCTTTTTCCCAATTTCCTTCCATATTACCTCCTTCATAGTCCGAGCTGGGATTAAATACCGATGTCCACTGTTTGAATGTTTCCTTACCAATCATCTTGTCGTACACCGTAGCCACCGGAGCATCGATCGATGTAGTGAATTGCATCCGTTCCATGTCAATTTGCTTTTAAGATTTCCAATAAAACTAACAACACAAAGATACTACCATTCGCTAATTTATGTATTGGTACGATGCGCCAATATGAAGGGGTATTTACGACAAAAAGAACAAATCCAAATCATCTACCAAACAACAGGGCCATCAATTCGTCTTTCCGCTCCGGCGACACTTCGATTTCCATCCCATCAGCCCTTTCCTGCGTTCCACCATTACCTTTCCGACACTGTATTAAAGGTGGTAGCCAAGTATCCATTCCGGAAAAACAGGCTATCATGGCCCCACAATGGATGCTGCATCCATCGAGCGTCGATGCCAACACCGAAATCGCCACCGCCAAAATAATGATCGGCAAACATACCGCCTACGTATCCCATATTCGCTTGTGCCGTATCGCCATGATAGGTCCCTAACGTAGGATTTAACCCACCAAACACACCGATTTGCCACAGTGCGCGTTCCTGACATTTTGCCGCATGATTCCACATCAACCAAACAAACAGTATCGCTAATGAAACAATGAATCAATAATTTAATTTTGATTTAAAAGACAGTTTTTTAAATTAGCATTTCAAAGAATGTTTAATTTTCAATTCTTCTTAATCAGTAAACCAATTATCAGTATCATGGGAAAATTTGTGATTTCAACGCGTAAGAATGGGGAAGTTCAATTCAACCTGAAAGCCGGCAATGGCGAGGTCATCCTGGCAAGCGAGGGATATTCTGCCAAGACATCGGCCCTCAATGGCATCGAATCGGTGCGTAAAAACGCATCTGATGACAACCGCTATGAGCGGAAGGAATCCAAAAATGGAAAGTTTATGTTTAACCTGAAGGCCAGCAACGGCCAAGTAATCGGCACCAGCGAGCTGTACGAATCGGCCTCGGGACGTGACAAGGGTATCGAGTCGGTAAAACGCAATGCGCCTGACGCTACCATTGACGACCAAACTGCATAATATACAAGCGGATTGGTAAGGGAACCTTTCTTCCAATCCGCTTTTTTTTGCTAACTTGCACCCGTTAGATTTTTCAGCTATGAACGAGGCAGCAACAACAGCAATCCGGGTGGAGCAAACGCAGCAGTCGAGGCTCCCGCAAGTCGATTTCAACAACCTAAAGTTTGGTCAAATTTTATCCGACCACATGCTGGTGGCCGAATACGCAAACGGACACTGGGAGGATGTGAGCATCGTGCCCTACGGAAACCTGTCACTGAGCCCTGCCACGTCTGCGTTGCATTACGGACAGGCGATTTTCGAAGGGCTGAAAGCCTATAAATTTGCCGATGGCACTGTCAGCATGTTCCGACCGGATAAAAACAATGAACGGTTTAATAAATCGGCCCTTCGGCTCGAAATGCCGGAAGTACCCGAAGAAATATTTATCGGCGGACTAAAAGCTTTGATTGATCTCGATCGCGATTGGGTGCCGAGCACAACTGGTGCTTCGCTCTATATACGTCCGTTTATGTTTGGCACGGAGGCAGCATTGGGCGTACATCCTTCCGATTCGTACAAGTTTATCATCATTACCGGTCCGGTAGGTGCTTATTACAACAAGCCGCTACGACTAAAAGTGGAAACGCACTTTACCCGTGCTGCTGAAGGAGGAGTCGGTTTCTCTAAGAATGCGGGCAACTATGCCCTCTCGCTCCATCCCACACGGCTTGCACAGGAAGAGGGATTTGACCAACTGATGTGGACAGATGCCAAAGAACATAAGTATGTGGAAGAAGCGGGAACCGCCAACCTGGTATTCCGTGTAGGCGACACGATTATTACGCCATCAGCAGACACCATACTTCACGGGATCACGCGCCGTACGATTGTCGAAATCGCCCGGCATTGGGGGTATCAGGTTGAAGAACGTAAAGTATCCGTCAAAGAGTTGATTGATGGCATTGAAAACGGCAGTGTCACCGAAGCGTTCGCTGCGGGCACCGCCGCTACATTGACGCCAATTACGGAACTGGGATATGAAGGCAAACGGTACACCTTGTCAGATCCTGCCACGCGTGAGTTTTCCAATAAAGTACTTCAATACCTCAACGACCTACGTTACGGACGTATCGACGACGAGTTTGGGTGGAATTACCTAGTAGATTGATTTAATTCCCGGTAATATAGGTTATCATTCCCGCCAGATCAGTAGGTTCAAACCACATGGTCTCCGGGTCTTTTCGGAACCAGGTAAGTTGCCGTTTCGCATATTTACGGGTGTTTTGTTTAATGCGGTCAACGGCCTCATTCAGTGTATATTTTCCATCCAGGTAATCAAACAATTCCGCATACCCCACGGTCCGCAGTGGAGGCAGATTCCGGTACGGCAATAAGGCCATTACTTCGTCCAACAAGCCGGCTTCCATCATTGCATCCACCCGTGTATTGATGCGTCGGTAAAGGGATTGGCGCTCGGTATTCAATCCGACTTTACGTATTTGAAAAGGACGTTTTTTCTGTTGCTGTTTCCGGAAATATGAAAAAGGACGGCCGGTGCTTTCAAATACTTCAAGTGCCCGGATTACCCGTTGCGGGTTATGAATATCCACTTCCTGATAATAAACGGGATCTACGTCTTTCAACAGCTGCTGGAGGTGAGGCAATCCCTCAAGCTTATGCAGGCGATTGAGTCGGTCGCGCACACCGGGCGACGGTGTAGGTAAGTCGTCCAATCCGCGGCATACCGCATCAACGAACAATCCCGATCCACCGACCAATAAGACCCTATCTTGTTGCGCAAACAGTTCGTCCAACAACTGCAGGGCATCACGCTCGAAATCCCCAACGGAATATTCATCGGTCAGTTGGTGGGAATTGACAAAATAATGAGACACCGTGGCTAGTTCCTCCGGAGTCGGTTTCGCTGTGCCGATATTCATCTCCCGATAAAACTGGCGGGAATCGGCCGATAAGATAACCGTATGAAAATGTTGCGCCAATTGAATGCCTACTGCTGTTTTACCGACGGCAGTAGGCCCAACTACACATACTAGCGTCTTTGTTACTGCGGACTTCATTAATATTCATCCTCGTAACCCCCGTTTTCTGTTTCCTTACCACCTTCTTCAGATTGCTCCTCCTCGTCCAGCATATCGAAATCCTCCTCCTCATTGATGCCGTATTCTGTTTCCTGAAGGAAATCATAATCATCCCCACCTTTCTTCGTAACCGAATCAGAAGGGACTACTGCCGTTCCTGGAAGCTTCGGTGCTTGCCCTACATTTTTGAACAAGGAGGGATACTCCTTTCCTACCTCCTCTTTCAGTATCTTGATCAACTGCACATGGAAATCAAACGGATGGCTTACGTTGTATACATAGTAAAATTTCTGATGGGGATCGTCGATGAATTTACTCAGCTTTGAATTTTCCATCAGCGCAACCCCTCGTTCCTTTTTACGCTCGTCGGGCAAATAAGCTATTTCATCTCCCTTTTTCCAATGGTCATTGCTCACATAAAAAGATGACGATACTTCCGGATTATACCCCGTGGTGGCATGCAATGCTTTATGCAGATCCAAAAAGGTCTGCTTGGGCAGCAAATCAATCTCACGGATGATATCATCATAATCTTCGAATGAAATCCTAAAACGATAGATAGCCATAACGCTCTCCTGTGATTTTTTATTTTTAATAATTTTATTACGAATATCTGAAATTAAGCACGAAGTACGAAATCAGGTATGAGGCACGAAATACGAATAAAACACGAAGTATTTCTAATTTCGTTTCAAACCAAGTTCCTCGCCTTTTTTAAGCATAAACCGGTATGCTTCTTCTCTGTTATTGGCAATGTCACCTTCTAATATCGCTTCGCGGATCGCATTTTTGATAACTCCTACTTCCCTGCCCGGATTCAGCGTAAATGCAGTCATGATATCGGCTCCCGTTACCGGAGGCTGCCAGTTCCGAACCTTGTCACGTTCCTCTACATCCCGGAGTTTCTGCTTGACCAGTTCAAAATTCTGTCTGTATTTTTTCTTTTTATATTCATTTTTGGTCGTTACATCGGCATGGCAAAGCATCATGAGGCTGTCAATGTCATCACCCGCCTCAAACAGCAACCGCCTGACAGCGGAATCGGTTACAATATCCTGCGCCAATACGATAGGCCTCAAGTGTAGCAACACCAACTTCTGCACAAATTTCATTTTGTCATTAAGCGGCAACTTAAGGTCTGCAAATAACTTTGGCACCATCCGTGCACCTTTATCCTCGTGACCATGGAATGTCCATCCATGCCGTCTATCAAAGCGCTTCGTCGCCGGTTTCGCGATATCGTGCATAATAGCTGCCCACCTAAGCCACAGATCATCGCTCACCGTGGCCACATTATCCAACACCTCCAAGGTGTGGTAAAAATTATCCTTATGCCCTTTGCCATCGATGATTTCCACCCCATAAAGGTTGGCCATAGCCGGAAAAACAAGAGCCAGCAAGCCCGTATCAAACAAGTATTTGAAACCTATGGAAGGCTTCTCCGCCAAAATAATTTTGTTGAGTTCATCGATAATGCGCTCTTTGGATATAATGTTAATCCGTTCCTTATGTTCCGTGATCGCGTTGATGGCGTGGATTTCAATTTTAAAGTGCAGTTGTGTCGCAAACCGGATCGCACGCATCATTCGCAATGGATCATCCGAAAAGGTGACCGCGGGATCCAACGGTGTCCGGATAAGCCGGTGTTGAATATCTTCCATCCCACCAAATGGATCGATCAGCCGTCCGAAATCACTTTTATTAAGTGATAAGGCCATTGCATTGATGGTAAAATCACGCCGGTTCTGGTCGTCTTCCAAACTTCCATTCTCGACAATGGGCTTGCGAGATTCCGAGCGATACGACTCTTTACGGGCACCCACAAATTCCAATTGTAACGGGCCGTGATTAAGCATAGCTGTACCAAAATTCTTGTAAACAGCAACCTTCACCCCTAAACGACTCCCTACCCGAGTTGCAAAATCAATACCGCTTCCTACCACCACAATGTCTATGTCGTTTTTAGCATCGCGCCCCATGATCTGATCCCGCACGTATCCACCCACGACATAGCATTCGATGTGAGACTCGTCGGCAATATCACTCAATAAAGAAAAGATCGGCTTTTGTAAAAATTCCTTCATAAATGTCTCCGGTATCACCTTTGTCGATTAATCCCGGTCACGTGTCAGCCGTTTGGTGACCAACGGATTGGATACCAGTTCAGCTTGTTCTTTCCGCCGTTTGACAATGTGAAGCGCCGAAAATATCGCTTCCCGGAAAGACGTTTCCGAGGCTAGATTTTTCCCGGCGATATCGTATCCGGTGCCGTGATCCGGCGACGTACGTACCACTGGCAGACCGGCTGTAAAATTAACCCCACTGCGCGAAGCAATGTGTTTGAAAGGAATAAGCCCTTGATCGTGATACATGGCCAATACCGCATCGAATTTCGTATACGCATCTGAAGCGAAGAAACCATCCGCTGGATACGGTCCGAAACAAAAAACTCCCGCTGATTTTGCCTGTTCGATTGCCGGACCGATGATCTGCTCATCTTCGGAACCGATTAACCCATGATCTCCAGCATGTGGATTCAACCCCAATACAGCGATTTTAGGCTTCTGTATCCAAAAATCTTGTTTCAAGCTGGCATTCATCAGCATTAATTTCGAAACAATGGCTTCCGTATTGATATTCGGCGCAATATCTTTCACCGGAATATGCCCTGTGACAACACCGATCCGAAGCTCGTCGCTAACCATGAACATCAGCACATCTTCGCTATTTGTGCGGGATTGCAGGTATTCGGTATGCCCCGGAAACTCAAATTCATCCCGCTGTATGTTGTGTTTGTTGATTGGGGCTGTTACCAGCGCATCGATCTTACCTTCTACTAAATCGTCCACAGCTTGCTTTAAGGAAAGGAAAGCATATTTTCCTCCGATTTCATTCTCCTCCCCCAACGTGATTTTTACATCTTCCTGCCAACAATTGATCATATTGGGACGTTTGCTGTGGGCCTGTTCTGGAGAATTGACCACATGAAAACTGAAATCATTAATGCTTAACGCTTTGCGATGAAAGGAAGCCACCTTGGTATTTCCATACACAACAGGTGTAAAATATTCCAGTATCCGACTATCCATCAACGTCTTGATAATAACCTCCAACCCGATACCGTTTACATCGCCTATGGAAATTCCTATCTTCAATTTATCGCTCATATCCGTTCTGTAGTTTGGCTACCAAAAGTATGAATTTTAGCGGATGCACTCAAAACAATTTACGCGTTAGCCAAACAACCGCACTCAATGCAGCACTGAGAAGTAGCATACTGGTGAGTGGCATGTAGAAATTGAAACCCGGTTTTTCCACACGGATATCCCCCGGGAGGCTCCCAAACCATTTTAATTTATCCCCAAGGAAATAAATAACGAGTCCGGCACCGAGGAGCAGTCCGCCTCCAAAAATTAATACCTTTGCAATCTCTTTCATCGTGAGCTGCAAAGTTACAAAAACACAGCCATACGCGGTCCTTGCGAGTGCCTGACTTCGCGTACAACCTGTCCATTATCGTAAAATAATTATCTTTGCCACAAATCCATTCATCGATGAGCAGCGTTCGCGCAAAAAAACACCTGGGCCAGCATTTCCTAACGGATAAAAATGCTGCCGCTAAAATTGTAGATGCGCTCCGCCCCCAGTTGGGCTATGACACTGTATTGGAAGTTGGTCCCGGCATGGGCGTCCTGTCGGATTTTCTGCTGACACAGGATCGGTATCAAACGTGGCTCATCGATGTAGACGGCGAGTCCATTCAATTCCTGCGGCAACAGTATCCGCAGTTGGGCAACCGGCTTATCCACGGCGATTTTCTCCACCTCGATTTCGCAGCTCATTTTGAAGGGAAGCTGGCCATCATCGGTAATTTTCCTTATAATATTTCTTCGCAGATCCTGTTCAAGGTGCTGGAGGAACGCCATCGCGTGGTCGAGGTAGTGGGCATGTTTCAGAAAGAAGTTGCTGAGCGCTGCGTTGCCCCACCGGGCGGCAAGGACTATGGCATCCTCAGCGTATTCCTACAAGCCTACTTTGACGTGGAATATCTTTTCACCGTTAAGGCCGGAGCGTTTAACCCGCCACCCAAGGTGCTTTCCGGCGTCATCCGGCTTACGCGCAATACCGCCGAAGTGCTGGATTGCGATGAGGCCCTTTTCCGACGTGTGGTCAAAGCAGCCTTTAACCAGCGGCGCAAGACCTTGCGAAACGCGCTAGCTTCTGTTACTCCGAAAGACAAGATGAGTGATAATCCGCTGTATGACCTACGGGCTGAGCGGCTTTCGGTCACCGATTTTATTACATTGACAAACGAAATTTCTCAACGCATATGACAACACTCCCTACCAAGGTGCTGATCGTGGATGACATTCATCCCGTTTTTATGGAAAAGCTTCAAGGTGAAAACATTGCATTTGATTACCATCCCACGATTGGCAAGAAAGAGACGCTGGATATTATCTCCGAATATACAGGATTAGTTATCCGATCCAAGTTCAAGGTCGACGCAGCGTTCATTGACGCCGCTCCACAATTAACCTTCATTGCACGTGGTGGCGCGGGTATGGACAACATAGACGAACATTACGCGCTGGAAAAAGGGATTGCCCTGCTCAATGCCCCCGAGGGCAACCGTGATGCCGTAGGCGAACACATGTTGGGCATGTTATTGGGATTAATGAACAACCTCAATCGCGGCAATATTGAAGTAAAAGGTGGATTGTGGCGACGCGAAGAAAACCGCGGGCTGGAGCTAGGCGGCCGTACCGTCGCTCTGATTGGCTACGGAAACAACGGACAAGCCATGGCACGCAAACTATCCGGATTCGGTGTTACAGTTATTGCATACGACAAGTATAAAACGGGATTCAGCGATGCTTATGCAACCGAAGTGAGCATGGAAGAAGTGGTCAAGCGGGCCGATGTACTCAGTCTTCACATTCCCCTTACTCACGAGACACGGAACATGGTAGATGACGAATACCTGCTCCATTTCCGTAAGCCTATTTTCTTCATCAACGGCGCACGTGGAGAAATCGTGAACATTCCTGCGGTATTGGATGCGCTAGACGCCGGCCGCGTATTAGGTGCCGCCTTTGATGTATTGCCTGTGGAGAAATTTCCCGCGCTGGCCAATGCCCCGTGGTTCACCCGGTTAATCAAACACGACAAGATAGCGCTGAGCCCACATGTTGCGGGCTGGAGTGTCGAAAGCTACTTCAAAATAGCCGATGTATTGGTGGGTAAAGTGATCAAGTACCTCATCCGTCACTAGTTAATATTCGTCCTTATATGGCGAATATCCGGATGCCCCCGCATATGCAATGTCAGCCATCCCCCATAAGGTACATAAAGGGTACGGAAGCCGTGCGGATCGGGAGCGGATGGGGTGCTTATCCATAGGCTTTCGAAGGCTTCACGCAGGACCAGTTGCCGACTTACCTGCGAATAATAGCTACCTACCGATCCCCATTTAGGCTACCGAATCTGTAAAGCGACAAAAACATACAAAAAGCGACATTTCGCGACAATAGCGTCATTTTGTACCCTTTCGCGACAAGCGACTCAACACACCTGCCTAACTTTGTACCAACAAATAGCAAAATCATGGCAGAACAAGAAAGTATCATCAAACTAAAAGGACGGGTCGGAGACCTGACTTTCTACAAAAATGACAGGGGTTATCAAGCACGTGTATCCACCGGCATAGACCCGGCCCGAATTGCCAAAGATCCCTCTTTCCAGCGAAGCCGCGAAAATGCCGCCGAATTTGGCCGTGCCGTGCAGGCCGCCAAATACTTGCGCAATTCGCTACGCCCGTTATGCCTTCACTGCCCAGACAGCACACTAACGAACCGGTTGCACAGTCGGATGTTACGCGTGGTGAAAGCAGACGGTGATCATCTACGCGGCGAAAGGAACATCCTTCCACAACACACCCGCATGCTTCGTAATTTTGATTTCAATGCGGCAGCTCCGTTACATGAAACGGTACTAGTTGATTACACGATACAAGCAGACCTCGCCACAAACCTTTTGCAGGTTACTATTCCGCCGTTTTATCCCAAGGTAGGCGTCGTGGCACCGAAAAAAGCGACGCATTTCCAATGGGTGGCGGCCGGGCTTCCCATAGATTTTAGCCAAATCGACGAAGGCTATCCTGCATTAGCTTATGCAACCGGAGATATATTGCCGCTTCATCGTGCAGCCGAACTGCTAACATTTGCGCTGTCCATTCCGGAATCCACATCGAGCACTTCATTGATTGTGTTGCTGGGAGCTCTTTTTTTCGAGCAATCATTGACGGGAGTATATCCTTTGTCCGAAAAATCAGGAAATCCATTGGGGATTGCGGAAGTATTACTTTTGTAAGTGTTTTATGTGAACCAGTTGCAATACCCTACCCATACTGCCAAAAACTGAAGGGCCATCATTCCATCCAATATAAAAAAATAATAGTATTCATTTTTTTTAACCGGTGGAAACAAAATCATAACCAAGCAAAACAGGGAAGTGATCGACAGTGCGAGACGAACTTGCAACGGATACCCGCTTATCCAGACCCAACCAGCATGTAAAACCAATAAGACAGCAGATAACGCCAACGCCTTGTGCTCACCGACCATGATAGGTATGGTTTTCAGTCCATAGTATCTATCCTGATAAATATCACGGATATCAAAAGGAATCGTGATAGCCAAGACAAATAAAAACACCCACCCCAACAATTGAGCGACTTGTCCTACGTCAATTGCAAATCCATCGTGGTAAGCCTCGGCTACTGGAAGCAGTACATTGCTCATAGCCCACATCAACCCGATGTAAAACAGTTTCAGTCCCGTGATCTGCCGCAATCCTGCCCAGCGTTGTTTTCCGGGGATCGGAAGAACGGGAAGGTTATAGGCAACCCCCATCGCTCCCATAATGCCAAGCAACAAAAACGAAGGCAGGTGAAGCCTCAACCCTAATACCAGTAATACTGCCACCGCAATACCTGTCCAGACCCAAAGCGAGCGCTCGTGCTTAAATACCCATCGAACACGTCGAAAACGTGATTTGTCTGGATGTGGCGGCTTGGCTAGTATCATGCTGAAATTGTAAAGTGCCAAGGTGGAGCACCCTAATATAATCAACACTTCGCTCTTAAAGGGCAATGACAGCAATAGATAGGTCAATCCCCCCTGAGCGACTGCACAAGCAGCAATAAACACATTACTAAACAATAAGGTGTCTACGGTTCGTTGTAAGTAATTCCGCAGCATTTGGCAGAAAATTCTCTTTTTTACAAAAAGTACGTAAATTAGCCAGCGTTTAAAACCAAAAGTAGGCCAATGTGTCCAACAAAATAACACATAAAAAAGTTAAACTAAACATGGATTTACAAATCAAGTCATTTGAGGAATACCAACGGGTTTACCAAGAGAGTGTAGAAAAACCTGAGGAATTTTGGGCGGGAATCGCAGAACATTTTTACTGGAGGCGCAAATGGAACCGTGTATTGGACTGGAATTTCAAGGAACCCAAGATCAAATGGTTTGAAGGTGCTCGGCTCAACATTACCGAAAACTGCCTCGATCGGCACATTTACCAATTGGGTGATAAGCCTGCCATCGTATGGGAGCCCAATGATCCCAACGAGGCCCATCGGGTGCTTACCTACAAGCAACTGCTTGAAAAGGTAGAGCAATTTTCCAACGTACTCAAAAACAACGGCGTTCGTAAGGGCGACCGCGTGTGCATTTACCTGCCTATGGTGCCCGAGTTGGTCATTGCGGTACTCGCCTGTGCCCGTATCGGTGCGATTCATTCCGTGGTCTTCGGCGGGTTTTCTGCACAATCGATCGCCGACCGCATCAACGACACGGGCTGCCGCTTGGTCATCACCTCGGATGGTGGTTTCCGGGGCACCAAAACCATTGAATTAAAAAACATCGTCGACGATGCATTGGTACAATGCAAATCCGTAGACCGCGTCATCGTACTTACCCGCACCCGCACACCGGTATCGATGATCAAAGGCCGCGATGTATGGTGGGAAGATGAAATTAAAAAAGTGGAGACCCAAGGCAACCCGGCCTGTCCCGCTGAAGAAATGGATGCCGAAGATATGCTGTTCATTCTCTATACTTCCGGATCTACCGGCAAGCCCAAGGGAGTGGTACATACCTGCGGCGGCTATATGGTTTATACGGGGTATACCTTTGCCAATGTGTTTCAATACCAACCGGACGAAGTTTATTTCTGTACTGCCGATATCGGATGGATCACCGGGCATTCGTATATCATCTATGGTCCCCTATCCCAGGGTGCAACTTCATTGATGTTTGAAGGCATACCTACCTGGCCCGATGCTGGGCGTTTCTGGGACATTGTGGATAAACACAAAGTAAATATACTCTATACAGCGCCGACTGCAATCCGCTCGCTAATGGCCGCAGGCGACGAATATGTTGACTCAAAAGACCTGAGCAGTATCCGCAAGCTCGGCAGTGTGGGCGAACCGATCAATGAAGAAGCTTGGAATTGGTACAACGAAAAAATCGGAAAAGGGAAAGCCCCCATCGTAGATACGTGGTGGCAAACCGAAAATGGCGGTATCCTGATTTCGCCCATTGCCGGTGTTACGCCTACCATCCCCAGCTACGCTATGCTTCCACTTCCCGGTGTACAGCCCGTACTGGTGGATGAAAATGGAAAGGAACTACAGGGCAATGATGTGAGTGGGAATCTCTGCATCAAATTTCCGTGGCCGGGAATGATCCGTACCACGTATGGCGATCACGAACGTTGCCGGCAGACATACTTTTCGGCCTATGAAAACATGTATTTCACTGGGGACGGTTGTTTGCGTAATGAAGATGGATATTACCGCATCACCGGGCGCGTAGACGACGTATTAAACGTATCCGGTCATCGCATCGGCACGGCAGAGCTGGAAAATGCCATTAACATGCACAGCGACGTAATTGAATCGGCGATTGTCGGCTATCCGCATCCGGTCAAAGGCCAGGGTATTTACGCATACGTGATCGCTTCCGGGCACCATGTTGATGAAGATTTAACCCGCCGGGACATCAATCAAACGGTCAGCCGCATCATCGGCGCTATTGCCAAACCCGATAAGATTCAGTTTGTCAGTGGGCTACCCAAAACCCGTTCGGGAAAAATCATGCGCCGTATCTTACGGAAAATTGCCGAAGGGGATACCTCCAACCTAGGCGATACGACAACGTTGCTTGACCCGGGCGTGGTAGATGAAATCAAAGCTGGGGCAGAGAAATTGAGGTCTTAATTATTTTGAACACGGATGACTCTACTCCATCCGTGTTCATTCTTTCTTATTCCCTAATCCTCCCTAATCCAACTCAAACGTAAACTGGTCATATTCGGCGGTACGCCATGCTAGTTGCCGTGTAGCTGGAGAGATCGCAAATAAAGGTGAAAACGTCCTCACCTTAATCGTCTTTCCGTCCGGCAAAAATTCCAGGTAACGCAACCAGCCATCTCCTCCGTTTCCGTGCCATCCACCCCCTAATGCCTGCGCATTGAACACCATTTGTTGTACGCGTTTGCCCGCGGCGTTGGTATCCGTCCGGAATCCGATGTGCCCCAAAATATCATCGGGTTTGCCGATATGCCCACTGAATACCAATTGAATATTTTTGGAGGGCTTCACCAATTTCTCCCAAACAGCAGCGCCGTAATTCCCATCGGTAATGGGGTATCCTTCCTTGACAATGTGTTCACTGTCGGAATTGAGGTAAGAATGCGTCAATAGAACAACCGTGTGCTCCGCATATTTTTCTTCATTGATAGTTTTCAATGCCCAACGGAGCACGGTATCCCTTGGGGCGAACTCGAGCACCATGAACAGAAATTTGCGACCATGGGGGCTCATAAACTCATAGGTTGCATTGGTCAACGAGGGATATCCTTCGTTGTCAATCCCTGCATCGCGTAATAAACGCTGCGATAAGGGATTTTTATCCACCGGAAAGTAGTGGTTATAATTCGTCCGACGGTATTCGATACTTTTTACGCCATAATCATGATTGCCTGTCGCGGCGATATAGGGAACCTTACCATCCAATCGGCTAAATGCACCCGCCACCGCTTCCCATTGCTCTTTACCGGCTTGATTCCCCTGCGTTCCATTCGGATTCAGCCAGTCGTTATGCTCCACCAAATCACCTGTGCATAATACCATACCGATATTCAATGGCTCGATCTGCTCACTGATCCAGCCGGTCATCAATTCCAGGATTCCTTGGTTGCGTTCAAACTTGACGTAGCTTTGTGGATCGGGTAGCAGCACCAACGACCAGGAATCGGGGTTGCTTAATGCCGGCGGCTGAAAAGAAGGCGCCTGAGCCCTGCCGGCGATGCTCGAAAAGGCGATGAAAACAACGGCAATGAGCCGGATGAAATAAAGATTACGCATGATTATAAAAGATAATTGGTTTCCAAAATATCAATGTATCAGTTAATTTTTAATGCCGCTATCAAGTTACCAAGCTGTAACGCCGTACGCGTAAGGTTCACATCCGTAAGTGGCAAGGCTTCAGCCAGTGTGGTCGGCGCGTTCCCAATCGGTAACAGCAAATCAAAATAATCATTCAATTCTTCTGCTATCTGAGCAGGCACCCTGCCGGCCAGTCCGATCACCGGCACGCCTAGTTGCTTTGCTCGTTTCGCTACGCCGTAAGGCCCCTTTCCCTGCAGAGTTTGGCCGTCTATACTTCCCTCACCCGTGATAACGAGCTGGCTTTTTGATAGCGAATCGTCAAATCGTGTCAGTTGCAAAAAATAATCAATGCCATTCACCAACCGAGCATCCAGCAGCCCGGCCACGCCTGCACTGGCACCGCCCGCTACGCCACCCGACGGAACAGCAGCAATATCGCGCCCCATTGCAGATCGTACGACTGCCGCCAAGCGCCGCAATCGTTCTTCCAACTGCGCTACCATCTCGGCCGTAGCACCCTTTTGTGGCCCGAATACGGCGGCAGCTCCATTTTCTCCCAGCAAGGGGTTGTCTACATCACACAATACAGTGATTTCGCAATCGGCTAATCGACTGTCTAATGCGGTGCCATCCAGCGCATGCAACTGCGAAAGCCCGAAAGGAAGATCTTTGATCACGTTACCCGCCTCATCCAAAAACCGGACACCGAGTGCTGCCAATATACCGCTTCCTCCGTCTACGGTCGCTGACCCGCCCATGCCGATAATGATTTTGCGAGCGCCGTGGTCCAGCGCGGCCGTAATCAATTGCCCGGTTCCATACGAGTTGGCATGTAGGGGGTCGAGTTCTTTTTCCTGTATCAGGTGCAATCCCGACGCATCAGCCATTTCAATCACAGCCGTGTGCCCACTATCTATCAATCCAAAGGAAGCTGTCACAGGTCTGCCCAAAGGGTCATCAACCACTACGTCTACCGTACGACCATTCAACCGATCCATAATCAGTCTGCAGGTACCGTTGCCGCCATCCCCGATGGGAAAACATTCGCAGCTGCACGTCAGTTTGCTGGCTTCGATACCTGCTTGGATAGCTAAAGCCGCTTCCTGCGCATTTAAGGCATGTTTGAACGCATTGGGCGCGATGAGGACATGCATGATTTAGGTATTGACAACATGGATTGGTTGACCTTGGAGGTATCCCACCAAGTTCGACACCACCATTCCCATCATACGGCTTCGCGCCTCGCGGGTAGCCCAGGCAATATGGGGCGTAATGAGGCAATTTTCGATACCAAACAACGGATGATCCGAAGGAGGTGGCTCAGTCGAGAGCACATCCAGTCCGGCGCCGGCCAGTTGCCCCCGCTTCAGTGCGTCCGCAAGGTCTTTTTCTACGATAATCGGACCTCTTGATGTATTCAGCAGAAAGGCACTTTCTTTCATTTTAGCCAACGTTCCCGCATGAATTAATCCCTTAGTTTGCGGTGTAAGCGGACAATGGATGCTTACTACGTCCGACTGCTCCAACAACTCATCTAATTGGGCCCAACTGAAATTCCGTCGGTGAGATTGGTCGGTTTGGATACGGCTATATCCCAACACCTTCATACCGAAAGCCGATGCCACATCGGCCACCTGCTGTCCGATATCACCAAATCCTATGATACCCAATGTCTTTCCTGAAAGTTCCACCAAGGGGTACTCCCAAAAACAGAAATCGGGCGATTGGGACCACTTGCCTTTCGATACGCTATCGCTGTGGCGCTGTACGCGCTGACACAATTCCAATAAGAGTGCGAATGTTAGCTGTACCACAGAGTTTGTACCGTATCCCGGAACATTGGTTACCACGATGCCTCGTTGCCTGGCAACGGCTACATCGATGATGTTATACCCGGTGGCTAACACGCCTATATAGCGCAATTTGGGAAGCTTTTCCAACGTGTCGGCATTCAGTGGTACCTTGTTGGTAAATATCGCATCTGCGTCTTTAGCCCGTTCCGCAATCTCCGCCACAGAAGTACGGTCATAAACCGTCAGCTCCCCCTGTTGTTGTAGATCGTCCCAGCTTAAGTCACCCGGATTTAACGTATGGCCATCTAATACTACTAAATTCATTTCAGGTATTTTGTTTTGATAGCTCAATAATAAGAAGAACTTTTCAATTGCGATACATTGCTTCTGTTTTTTCCCGGAATTTCGCTTTGATACGTATAAGCAACCTTATGGCATGAGGAGAGCGAGCGTTACGGTTGCGTTGCGGATCAAAGCGAATCCTTATTATTTTTTCAAATTTTAAGCAATACCATTGGCAGAATTTATATATTTTAGTGACCGTTCAACTAAAAAAAGGCAGATGTTAGCAGCGGTTTTGTCGGGTTTGATTGTATCCATTTTATACATTCCATTTGGTAAGTACCTCAAGGACAGACTCTCCATTTGCGTATCATTTTTACCGATTGCCCTGTTTGCTTACTTTGCCAGTTTTATTCCAACTATCCGCGACGGTGGACATATTACCTTTCACTACCCGTGGGTCCCGTCCCTGGGAATCAATCTTGATTTCCATTTAGATGGGCTCTCCCTTCTTTTCAGCTTATTGATTACCGGCATCGGTTCGCTGGTATTTCTATACGCCGCGCCCTATCTTAAGGGCCACCGTTACCTTGATCGTTTCTATGCCTACCTGAGTTTGTTCATGGCGGCGATGCTAGGTTTGGTTCTCGCCGACAATGTACTACTGCTGTTCATCTTCTGGGAACTTACCAGCATCAGTTCCTTTTTCCTGATCGGTTTCAACAACGACAATGCCGACTCGCGCAAAAGCTCATTGATTGCATTAGGAATTACGGGCGGTGGTGGATTCTTATTGATGGCCGGCTTGATTTTGATGGGCCACCTATCGGGCAGCTATTCCATCCAGGAAATGCTCGGTGCAAACGAGTACCTGAAAGGCCATGCCTTATATGGATGGATATTGGCACTGGTGTTTGCCGGTGCATTTACGAAATCGGCCCAATTTCCTTTCCATTTCTGGTTGCCGGGGGCGATGAAAGCCCCTACGCCGGTGTCGGCTTATTTGCATTCGGCCACGATGGTGAAAGCGGGCATATACCTGCTGGCCCGTCTCAACCCCGTGTTGGGCGGCACAGATTACTGGATGTACCCACTGGTCATCATCGGTGGCGTCACCATGCTTTACAGCGCTTTCCATTCCCTGTTCCGGACGGATCTGAAAGCCATATTGGCTTACTCAACCATCGCTGCATTAGGCATACTGGTCTTTCTCATCGGCATCGGCACCCCCGAATCGTTACTGGCGGCATCGGTATTTATCCTCGTGCATGCGTTATACAAAGCTTCGCTATTTCTTACCACGGGAGTGATTGATCACGAGACAGGCACCCGTGATGTCACCCGGCTGTCGGGCTTACGCAAGGTGTTGTGGCCGCTTTCCATTGCCGGGATACTGGCTGCGTTATCGAGTGCGGGTGTCCCGCTTACCTTTGGCTTCATCGGCAAAGACCTGATTTATGAAGCGACGCTACACACGGTGGGTGTGTTACCCATCGTCCTTACCGCCCTTGCGCTACTTACCAATGTCCTGGTACTGTATGCAGGTTTTCTCGCAGGGATTAAACCATTTACCGGTCCGCTTCCACAAAATCTCACGCAGGTCCATCTGCCAAATGCCCTGATGTGGGGCGCCCCCTTGGTATTGGCGTTGTTGGGCCTGTTATTTGGCTGCCTCCCTTTTCTGGCAGACGATGCGTTATTAAACCCTGCGGCCCATGCGATGCTGCAGGCGCCCATCGGTACTTCGCTGAAAATCTGGCATGGCTTCAATACGGTGTTGCTACTCAGCGGTATTACGTTGGTGTCCGGTGTGTTGCTGTATGTTATACGAAAACCTTCCCAGCGAAGCTTGGCTTCGATCGAACGATTCAACGCTTGGTCGCCCCGCCATCTCTTCGGCAAGGTTGCCCAGTATTCAAAAGCATTCTCCCGTCGTTATACGCACACCCTTCACAATGGCTTTTTGCGGGTATATTTGCTACGTATTATCGTGTTTGCCGTCTTGCTGCTCGCCTTCCGGCTGTTTACCGGCGGACCGATTCGCTTGACATTGGATCAACTTTCTCCTGTCAGCGTGTACGAAATCATTGTGGCGGCGATTCTCATTGCAGCCATATTCCTGGCGGTCACCACCTCATCACGACTTACGGCGGTAGTAGCCACCAGCGTCATCGGTTACTGCATCTGTCTCCAGTTTGTATTCTACAGTGCACCCGATCTGGCAATGACCCAATTTTCCATTGATACACTCACCGTGGTGTTATTCGTGTTGGTACTCTTCAGGCTTCCTCCTTTTCTCAATTTGGCCAATCGCTTGACCCGAATACGCGATTGGACGGTTGCCTCGGCATTCGGTGCCGTGATTTCGCTGATCGCCATCCAAGTGCTGAACCAGCCTTTTGACGGAGCGGTAAGCCGTTTCTACGGAGACAATGCCTATACGCTGGCCAAAGGCAAAAACGTGGTCAACGTAATCCTCGTCGATTTCAGGGGGTTCGATACGCTATTTGAAATTGTAGTGCTGAGCATTGCGGCCATCGGCGTATTCAGTTTATTGAAATTAAGGCTTAACGCATCGGAAAAAGAATAATATGAACAGCACCATTTTAAAAACCGCCTCCAATTACCTGCTGCCCATTTTGCTGCTCTTTTCCATATTTCTGCTACTACGGGGTCATTACCACCCCGGTGGTGGATTTGTAGGTGGACTTATCGCTTCTATCGCCTTTGTATTGCATAGCTTTACTCACGGCACCGATGCCACGCTGCGACTGCTCCGTATCCACCCGGGCTCATTAATTCCGGTAGGTCTTGGGTTGGCGGCACTCAGTATGTTTGCTCCGATGCTGGGTGGCCAGCCGGTCATGACGGGGCTGTGGCTGGAAGAACCCCTGCCGGTAATCGGCATGGTCGGTTCGGCGTTATTTTTTGATCTGGGGGTATACCTGGTGGTTGTCGGAGTGGTACTCACCATTTTGTTTACCATTTCTCAATACAGCGAATAAGCATGGAAATTGTACTGGTCCTTTTAATCGGCATTCTGTACGCTTCGGGCATTTTCATGCTTCTCCGCAGGAGTATGGTTAAACTGTTGATCGGGCTTACGCTACTAGGCAATGGAGCCAATCTCTTGATTTTTCTACTCGGAGGGATTACCAAAGGAAAGCCGCCCGTCATTGATACCGCTGCCAAACTGTTTACCGATGTGTATGCCGATCCCGTCCCACAGGCGTTAATTCTGACGGCCATTGTCATCAGTTTCGGACTACAGGCATTTGCTATCGTTTTGTTAAAACGTGTTTATGTGTTGGTCAATTCGGATGACCTCGACGATTTGAATACACCGGAGGAAGAAGACATATGACAGACAACACACTTATTTTTCCGGTACTCGTCCACTTGTTTACCGCCATCGTAACACTATTCTTTTGGCGGAAAACCGTATCGCAGCGCGTCATCAGCATCATGGGCAGCGTGGTTGCGATGGGGGTATCCATCGAGCTCTTTGCCAAGGTATGGACCGGCGGCATTCTTACCCTGCAGGCTGCCGGCTGGGATGCACCTTTTGGCATCTCCTTCGTTGCAGATGTATTCAGCAGCAGCATGGTCTTGCTCACTTCGTTTTCCGGATTTGCCGTATCGCTGTATTCGGCTACAGGTGTCGCACGCGGGCGGATGTTATACGGCTATTTTCCCATCTTCCATTTTTTGCTGATGGGGCTTAACGGCGCATTCCTTACGGGGGATATTTTCAATCTCTATGTATGGTTTGAGGTGATCATCATCGCGTCGTTTGTACTCATGACGTTAGGAGGCAGAAAAGCGCAGATCGAGGGTTCGGTCAAATACATGGCGATGAACATCCTGGCTTCGACATTTTTTCTTACCGGCATCGGTATTTTGTACGGCATTACGGGCACGCTCAATATGGCCGACTTATCCCTGAAAATCGGCGCACTGGAAAACCGCAAGCTGGTGGATATCACTGCCATTTTTTTTGTGATCGGATTCGGCATCAAATCCGCCGTATTCCCGCTATATTTCTGGCTCCCCTCCTCCTATCATACCCCCCCGTCGGCCGTAGCCGCAGTATTTGGCGGCTTATTGACCAAAGTGGGCATTTATGCGTTGTTCCGTATTTTCACACTGATCTTCATCCCGGATGACTTTCTCAGCACGTTATTGATAGTGCTAGCCATATTTACCATTCTGACCGGCACATTCGGTGCGGTTATCAAAAACAACATCCGGCGCGTATTCTCATACCTCATTGTCTGCCACATCGGTTTCATGATAGGCGGATTGGGCATGTATTCAGAAATTGCCCTTACCGGGGCGTTATTTTACCTGTTTCACGACATCTTGGTTAAGACGAACAGCTTTCTCATCGCCGGCCTCATCCGGAAACTGCGTGGCACGATGAACATGGATAAGCTGGGTGGACTTTATGCGGAATATCCACTGCTTTCCTTATTGATGGCCATTGTATTATTCTCGCTAGTGGGTATACCACCCCTATCTGGATTCTGGCCAAAAATTTACTTGTTTGAGGCGGGGTTTATGGACCATCACTACCTACTGATCGGAGCCATTATCATCGGCAGTTTTGCTACGCTGTATGTAATTACTAATCTGTGGGCGAAGGTTTTTTGGAAGGATCAGACAACCGCAACCGGCGAGGAACTACTTACCGACGATTTCAAGCCCATGACCCGTTTTCGGAAAGCATTATTGGTCACTCCCATCGCCTTTTTAGCGGCGATTACCCTATATATTGGTTTGGGGGCGGAAAACATCACGTTGGTGGTTCAGCATATCGCACGTGAGATGAAAGATCCTTCGCCGTATGTCGAAGCTGTTTTAGGAACGAATGTATCACCCTAATATAGGATATCATGGTCAAACAATTTTTGATGAATCTCTTGCTTGCCTTTATTTGGGTAGCCTTGACGGGGGTGCTATACTACACCAACTTCCTGTTTGGTTTTGCTGTCGGATTTTTCCTAATGTGGTTGATGAATCGCAACGAGAGCGATCACCGCTATTTTACGCGAGTACCAAAAATCATTGGGTTTTTCCTGTATTTTCTCTACGAAATGATCAAGGCCAACATACAGGTTGCCTACGATATGGTAACTCCGAAATTTTTTATGAAACCGGGAATTGTCAAATACCCGATGAACGCAAAAAGTGAGGTCGAAATCAACTTGCTTTCCACGGTTATTTCGCTAACACCCGGCACGTTGATCCTTGATGTGAGTGAAGACCGGAAGGTACTGTATATACACGTTATGTATTTAAAAAATAAGGAGCAGTTTATCCAGCAAATCAAAGACGGCTTCGAACGGAAGTTACTGGAAATCTTACGATGACACTGAGCGCTTACATAGATTACGTGATTCTGCCCATTCTGGGGTTGTCCTTGTTACTTGTTTTTATCCGGCTGGTCCGCGGACCAAGTGTGGTAGATCGTGTTGTCGCACTGGATTTGCTAATTACCATTGGCGTAAGCGTTATCACCGTATATAGTATCAGTACACAGAAATCGACCCTTATCGATGTGGCGATGATTCTTGCACTGATTGCTTTTTTGGGCACGATTGCCTTTGCATATTATTTAGAAAAGAGAGGAAGAAAATGACAGCAATTTTGATCGGCATTCTATGCACCATTGGTGCGCTGGCCATACTCATTGCGGCGATCGGTATCTTACGGATGCCAGATTTTTACCTACGTCTGTCCGTCACCGTAAAAGCCGCTACCCTGGGTGGCGGACTGTTACTGCTGTGTGCAGCGTTCTATTTTCCCGACGAGGTTTCCGTGACAACCAAAGCATTGGCCATTATTTTTTTCCTGACGCTTACGGCTCCTGTCGCCGCCCACCTCATTGCCCGGGCGGCCTATTTCATTGGTACGGAGCAATGGAAAGGCACCGTACGCGACGATCTCGCGGGTATGTACGATAAAGAAACGCACACACTCGGCAGTGGAAAAGAATCAGGGGGCGACTAGTCCACAAAAACCAGACATACTGGTACAGGTACAGCAATGCGATGTCCTGTATCCGTAAGCAAGCCGGTTTCGAGGTCGCGCGCAAATACGACCACTTCATCGGTGTTTTGATTGGCTACCAACAGGTATTTGCCATCCGGCGAAATCGTAAAATTCCGGGGTCCACCTCCCAGCACCGATTGGTTTCCTATTTTAGCGAGTGTGCCGTCTGCCGCGTTTACCCGATAAATAGCCAACGTATTCGCATCTCCGCGATTAGAGGCGTAAAGGAATTTGCCATCGGGTGATAAGTGAATATCGGCCGCACCATTTTTACCGGAAAAGCCATCTTCGTTCATCTCCACTTCCTGAACGGCTTCCAACCGTTCATTCTGTTGCCGGTAAACCATCACTTTGGCTGTCATTTCCTGCACTAGGTACACCCTACTGCCATCAGCAGACTGCGCAATGTGCCGCGGACCGCCACCCGGAGCACTTTTTACAAAAGGCTGCGCCGCCGGAACCAACGGATCTCCCCCTCCTGTCGGTTTGAAATCATAGATATTGATTTTATCCGTCCCTAGATCCTGTATGTAAATACGTGTTTGGTCGGGCGTAAAAAAGGCCGAATGTACATGCGGAGCCTGCTGTCTGCTTTTGTCCGGGCCACTTCCCTTTTGTTGGATCATCTGTTTGATCGGGCCGAGACTGCCATCATGTTCAATGGGGAATACGTTGACGCTGCCTCCGCCATAGTTTGAGATGACAACATGGCTACCGCGGCTATCCGTCGTTACGTGGCAAGGTCCGCCTCCCTCCGTCAGCTGTTGATTCAGCAAGGTAAGCTTTCCGGTAGCCTGTTCATAGGCATACGCGCTAGCCGCTCCCTCACCATCCCCATTTTCATTGGCTGCATACACATACTTCCGATCGGCACTGATGGCTAGGAAAGAAGGATTTCTGGACTCCGTTATGCTCTTCAGCGTAGTACTGCCCGTAGCCGGGTCGAAAGTATATACATAAATACCTTGGCTTTTTCCATTATTTGTATAGGTACCGATCAACAGATCAATCGGTTGGTGTTGTGCAAAAATCATGGCAGGCAATGCTAGTAAGAGAAATGTAATAGCTGTTTTCATCGAACGGGTGATAAATAAGGATCAATAATAACAAAAATTGCGGATATTCTGGCGTACCGTGCAAAAATCCGGTTTGCTTGCGAAGCTGGCCTTAACCGTTTAAAAATCTCGCAAAGACGCAAAGGAAACCGCTTTGCTTCTTTGCGAGAAAACTGAAGCCTGCGCATCCCGTGAAAGTTTACCTAGTCGATCCCCAACAGCCGTCGATTGCTGGCCTCGTCGGCCGCTCCACCGGCAAAATCGTCGAACGTTTTGTCCGTCACGCGGATGATGTGATCCTGGATGAATCTCGCGCCTTCGCGGGCTCCGTCTTCTGGGTGCTTCAAGGCACATTCCCACTCCATTACCGCCCAACCTTCGAAGTCGTACGCCGTCAGCTTACTGAATATCGCTTTGAAATCCGCCTGCCCATCGCCAAGCGAACGGAATCGACCAGCACGCTCTACCCAGCCCGAATAACCGCCGTATACCCCCTGCTTACCCGTGGGGTTGAACTCTGCATCCTTTACATGGAACATCCGGATGCGCTCGTGGTAATGATCGATGTAAGCCAGGTAGTCTAAGCATTGGAGCACAAAATGTGAGGGATCATACAATAGGCATGCTCTTGGATGATTATCTACTTTTTCCAGGAAACGTTCGTAGCTTACGCCGTCGTGCAGATCTTCGCCTGGGTGAATCTCGTAGCATACATCCACTCCGTGCTCATCAAACACATCCAGTATCGGGCGCCAGCGTCTGGCCAATTCTTCAAATCCCGTATCCACTAGTCCCTGTGGGCGCTGAGGCCACGGATAAACCGTATGCCATAAGAGTGCGCCACTGAAGGTACCGTGTGCATTCAAGCCCAGGTTGGCAGACGCCTGAGCGGCGTATTTCAGTTGCTGCACCGCCCACTCGGTCCGGGCCTTCGGATTGTTGTGGTACTGCGCGGGTGCAAATCCGTCAAACAGCTGATCGTATGCCGGGTGTACGGCCACTAACTGCCCTTGCAAGTGCGTAGATAGTTCGGTGATCTCCAGACCGATCTCATTTGCCAACCCTTTAATTTCATCCGCATACGTCTTACTCTCGGCAGCCTTTTGCAAATCGAAATACGAGGTTGCCCACGTCGGAATCTGAATACCCTTGAATCCCAAACCCTTTGCCCACCGGCAAATTGCCTCAAAAGAATCAAACGGAGGTTGATCGCCTAAAAATTGTGCCAGGAAGATCCCCGGTCCTTTTATTGTCCGCATCTTTGTCTATTAAAATAAAACCATCATTTTCTATTTATCACACCGTAAAAGGAGTCCACTTTTCATTGCTTTCGCTGCTGTTGACCACATTATCCAAAAATGCCATTCCGCGAACACCGTCGTCTACCGACGGAAAATCGTATCCTGTGTCTTCTTCTCCTGAGAGTTTTGCCCGCAACGCATTTGCAAACAGTTTGTACAGGTTAGCAAAGGCTTCGAGATACCCCTCTGGATGCCCCGCGGGAGTACGGCATAACGAGGCCGCTTCAGCCGACAGACCGGCTCCGTTTGCGCGGTAGATCTGCGTAGGTTTATCCAACCACCTTACCTGCAAGGTGTTGGGTTCTTGTTGATGCCATTCCAACCCTCCATTTTCGCCATAGACGCGGATTTTCAACGCATTTTCTTCGCCTGCAGCTACTTGCGAAGCGATCAGCACCCCACTTGCACCGTTATCAAACTGCAACAGCACATTGCCATCGTCGTCCAATTTCCTTCCTTCCACGTACGTATACAGCGAGGCACAGAGCTGCGTAGTCTGCAGTCCCGAGATAAACTCAGCCAGATGCAATGCATGCGTGCCAATGTCGCCCATGCAGCCGGCTTTGCCTGATTTGGAGGGATCTGTACGCCAGGAGGCCTGCTTGTTGCTATTGTCCTGTTCCCGGCTAAGCCAACCCTGCGGGTATTCCACATAAATTTTACGGATTTTGCCCAAGGCACCGTCGCGCACCAACTGTCTGGCCTGCCTGACCATCGGATATCCAACGTACGTGTGGGTCAGTAAAAACAGCAGTCCCGTCTCATCCACCTTCTGTTTAAGTTGTTTGGCTTCCGCCAAATCAAAGGTCATCGGCTTGTCCAACACGACGTGAAATCCGCTTTCTAATGCGAGCATTGCCGGCCCGAAGTGGACGTGATTCGGCGTAACAATACTGACAAAATCCATGCGTTCGCCTTCCGGCAACTCACGCTCCCGTTCAATCATCTCCTGAAAACTCCCATACACCCGGTTTTCCGGAAGAAACAGTGAACGCCCACTTTCTTTAGACTTCGCCGCATCCGAACTAAACGCACCACAAACCAGTTCAATCTGATTATCCAGTTGCGCGGCTATGCGATGTACTTCACCGATGAAAGCACCCTGTCCACCGCCTACCATTCCCATTCTTAGTTTTCGATTGACCCTGTTATTGACCATATTTTACTAATTTTAGTTAACTTTTCTGCTATCGTTGGCATTACCTTTGGTTACCGTATCCAAATTGCGTTGGAACGCCGGTACGCAAAAATAGCATTAATGCTCAAAAAACCACATGTTGCACGAAAGATTTTACGATCATCGCCGTACGTTAATCGAATCCATCGCCTTTTATGAATAAATTGTGTTAAAATTGGTTAAAATCCCATCCCATTGACCACAAATATGTACATTAGCCTCTTGAATTATGTAAAATGATGCCGTGTTGCTTGGAAACTAGATGGTTAGGGTGTTTATATCAATCGCTGTCCTTTTTGCATCGTTGCTGATGGCATGCCACCGTGAAAAGCCAAAACCATTGGCACGGTCGTTTGACCGGTTTCTCTACCCCGAAGATTTGCAAGGGGTCGTTCCTGCAGGTATTACGGGTAACGACAGCATTCAGTTGGTGAAAGCGTACGTAGAGCAGTGGCTGCGCCAACAGGCATTATTATATTATGCCCAACGCAACATCTCGATCAATACAAAGCGCCTGGAAGCTCAGGTGGAGGAATATAAAAACGGGTTGATCGTGTATGAATATGAACAGGCACTGGTGAGTCAGAAGCTTGATACGGTGGTTACGGAAACGGAAGTTCGTAACTATTATGCGACCCGTGGGGAGCTATTCATGCTGAAACAGCCCATATTGAAAGTTTCTTACATTCGGTTGCATACCGATGCACCTGAATTGGACCGGGTAAAGCGTTTGTTTTTATCGACGAATTTCGAAGAACAGGATTTGCTGGAAAAATATTGTGCCCGGTATGCAACGGAATACAGCCTACGCGATACAACCTGGCGGTATGCACATGATTTAGTAAAAAAATTGCCCCTTTCGCGTATTGGCGAAGAGAACTATAGCCGTACCGGGCGAATTTTTGAAATAATTGAAAATAATGAATTATATCTGATAATTTTGCACGATTCGAAATTCAGGGACACGCGCTCGCCGTTGTCATTGGTCTATGACAACATCCGCAACCTGATTTTGAACAAACGTAAAATAGATTTGGTTGACCAAATGCAAAAGAGCATCGTAGCAGATGCCCGTAAGAAAAACAACATTGAAATATATAACTAAATGAGTAGAAATCGCTGCATTTTTCTGTTTTTGACGCTAGTAACATTTTCCTATCAGGCATGGGCCCAAGAAGCCAAAGTAATTGACAAAGTAGCAGCCGTAGTGGGTTCCAACATCATCCTGCAGTCGGAAATCGAGATGCAATATGCTCAATATCTTGCCCAAGGCAATAAAGCCAACGAAGATTTCAAATGTTACATCCTGCAACAGCAACTCACCCAGAAATTATTGGCTCAGCAAGCCGCTATTGACTCGATCGACGTGAGTGAGGGTGAGGTGGATGACAACATCAATTCCCGCTTGCGTTACATGTCCAACCAAGCGGGCGGACAGGAACGGCTCGAACAGTTTCTTAACCGTTCGTTGCTCCAATATAAGGAAGAAATGCGCCCGAGCGTATATGAGCAACTGAAAGCCAATAAAATGCAGCAGGATATCGTATCGGGTATCGACGTGACTCCCCTTGAAGTAAAACGTTATTTTGAGTCGTTAGACACAGACAGCCTGCCTTATTTCAATACCGAAGTAGAAGTAGGCGAGTTGGTTATCTTTCCGCAGCTTACCCGTGAGGAGAAGCAGCAGTTCCGCGACCGTGCCGAAGATTTGCGGCGCCAAGTGGCGGAAGGAGCTGATTTTGCGACGATAGCCCGTTTATATTCACAAGATCCTGGATCAGCTCCGTACGGTGGCGACTTGGGCTTCAATACCCGTGATGGCTTTGTTAAAGAGTTCTCGGCTGTTGCCTTCCGGCTCAAGCCTGGCGAGCTTTCTCCGGTATTCGAATCCGAATATGGTTTCCACTTTTTGGAAGTATTGGAGCGCCGTGGCGAAGAAGTCCGCACAAGGCATGTTCTGATACAAATCAAGCCCACGGCCGCCAGTTTAGCGCGTGCCAAAACACACATCGACAGCATCTATGAGCACGTGGTTGACAATAAACTTGATTTTTATACCGCAGCTACGCTCTACTCGGACAATAAGGAAACGAAATATAACGGAGGTATGCTGCTCAACATGGAAAACCAGCAGAGCCGCACTACCATGATACCGGCAGATAAACTCGATGCTTCGGTTTTTACGGCAATTGACACGCTGCAACCCGGACAATATTCCCGGCCTGCGGAATTTACTGACCGGACCGGGAAAACGGGATACCGCTTTACTTATCTCAAATCACGGACCCCACCCCACCAGGCCAATCTCGAACAGGACTTCGCCAAAATCAAAGAAGCCGCCCTACAGGACAAGATCAATCGCAAATTAAGTGAGTGGTTCGAAGGCCGACGCAAAGTGACCTTCATCAACATCAATGAGGAATATCATGACTGCGATGATCTGAAGATTTGGTTGAAAGAACAGGGGGATACGACCGTCGCGAAGCTTTGATGGTGCGAAGTTGCAGAGAGGCGAAACTGCGAAGTTGCAAAGCTAGCTGCGAATCAGCAACTTTGCAAATCAGGACTCCGCAACTAATCACGCTTCAAAGAGCATTTCGATAATTACCCGCCATTGAAAATCGGGTTGCAATTGCCAAATCCGGACGTAATTGCATTTCAATTGTTCGGTTTTCATTGCTACGGTGGCAGTTCCGTAAGAATAGGCGAGTTCCCCACTGTAAGACCGGTTTGCAACCAATGATTCGGCTTGAATGGCCATATCCTGCTTTTTCACAAACGACAAGATATTTTCTTTCCCCACAATCGGCGTATTCCACGGAAAATAAAAGCGGGCGTCGTCTGCCAGAAATTCACCGTAAGCAATGGATGCGTCCGATTTCAATACAGCAGAAAGTAATTGGTCGTTGCTAAGTACAATTTCCTTGCGTTGTTGAATCCGTTCTTTGGTTCTAAACCTGGTATAATCCGCATCGTCGGGCTCGATGTAACTGAGTTCAGCTTCTTCTTTGCCTCCTTTGTGTTCGATCTGCGCGCGCAGGTTGATCTTCCAGTTGCCTTTGCGGTCGCGATGCCACACGGTGAGATATTCTCCATATCGTTTTATCGCCCCAACACGTTGAAAAGAGAATGGTCCTGCGGTTACTCCCCACTCCATACTTTTAGCTACCGCAGCGAAGGCGGGCTTCCATGTCATCACGTCGGGGATGTTAGGCCGATTGTCCAGGTATTCCAACGCTCCTACGGGCGAAGGGGTAAAAAACAATGAATTATCATCAACGATTGATCGTAATGCCGTATAGGGCCCCTTAGCTGCCGAAAGCCGGGCAGCCGTCCGATCTGCAGCCAGCAAACTGCCTACCTTTCCGAGTACCTGTGCAGCAACGGGGGTCGCCAAAAAAAGAAAATAGATGGATACACAAATCCGGGTAATATCTTTCATAACCTATCAAATCTTATTCCAAAGCGTCCCCTCTTTGCTGTCCTTGAGTTGGATACCCATCGCATTCAGTCCTTCCCGTATGCGGTCGGACATCGTATAGTCTTTATTTTGTTTGGCTTCATTACGAAGCCCGATGATGACTTCCAGTAATTTTTCAAAATCATCGGATCCGGTGTTGTCATCCAAGAGACCCAGCACATCGTGCACAAAATGCTGCATCAGGGTGTTTAAATTTTCCAATGAGGACGGATCAATCGTTAGTTTACCGTCATATACACTGTTGACAATGCGGACGGCCTCAAACAATTCTGCGATTAAGACAGGGCTATTGAAATCGTCGTTCATCGCGGCATAGCACCGCTGTTTCAGCGCATCTACATCGCTATTCCCTTTCTTACCCGTCGCCTTAAGCTTAGGCAGTAACGCCATCGCATTCATCAGCCGTTTGTATCCTTTGTCCGCCGCATCCAACGCGTCATTCGAGAAATCGAGTGTACTCCGGTAGTGCGCCTGCAACATAAAAAAGCGCACGGCCATGGGCGAGTACCCCCGTTTCAGCAACGGATGAGAACCACTGAAAAGTTCGTGGGGCAGAAAACCATTGCCTGCAGATTTGGACATGCGCGTGCCGTTTACCGTCAGCATGTTGGTATGCATCCAATATTTGGCAGGCTGGGTGTGGTTGCAAGCCTGAGATTGCGCAATTTCATTGGTATGGTGTGTTGCAGCAAGATCCATTCCGCCCCCATGGATATCAAACTGATCGCCCAAATACTTTCGGCTCATTGCCGAACACTCGATGTGCCATCCCGGGAAACCTATTCCCCACGGCGACGGCCAACGCATGATATGTTGCGGTTTAGCTTTGATCCACAAGGCAAAATCGAGCCGACCCCGTTTTTCGTCCTGCCCGTTCAATTCACGCGTATTATTCAGCAAATCATCCAATTTCCGGTTAGTAAGAACGGTGTAATCGTATTCCTTCACGTACTTTTCTACATCGAAATATACCGTTCCATTTACCTCGTAGGCATAGCCCTGTTCCAGGATATGTTGGACCATGGTAATCTGTTCGGAAATATGGCCGGTAGCGGTCGGCTCAATGCTGGGCGGTAACGTATTGAACAGCCGTAGTACCTCGTGGAATCCCAGCGTATACTTTTGGACAATCTCCATGGGTTCCAGTTGCTCCAACTTAGCCTTTTTGGCAAACTTGTCATCTCCCTCGTCGTTATCGCCTTCCAGGTGTCCAGCGTCCGTAATATTACGCACGTAACGAACTTTGTAGCCCAGATGAGTAAGATAACGGAATATAAGATCGAAAGATACAAACGTGCGGCAATTCCCCAGATGCACGTCGCTGTATACGGTGGGGCCACAGACATACATCCCCACAAAGGGCGGATTCAGTGGCTCGAACTTCTCTTTTTTTCTTGTTAACGTATTGTAAAGAACCAAACGGTTATCCATGGGCGCGAAAATACGAAATAAATACGATTACGATTCATGCCTCTGACCGATCAGTTTACTTAAATGTGAAATCTGTTTTACATTTGCCTTTTTCAAGATCCTGTCCCGATAGGTTGCAACAGTCGTATAACTAAGATTCAATTTGTCACCAACATCCTGAAGGGGAATATCTTTCAAAAGATACTCCGCTATTTCTTGTTCTCGGCCGGAAAATAGGTCGAAGATATTCAATTCACCTTTATGAACTATTTGCTGCATGACCGGATGCCTAGCGAGCAGACGATTTACAAACATTCCACCTAATAAAATTGCCTTTATTGCAGCGAGCACCACCTCTACAGACTCGTGCGGGGATATAAATCCTTTTGCTCCCGCGGAAATACATAGCGGGGCATATACAGATTCACACATTTCCGATATGACCAAAACACGTATATCATTACGCTGTACCTGTGGCTTGGCTGTCACCAATAACCTTTTTATATCTGCCACTTCATCCGTATGCATTCCAAACACCAGCAAATCAATTTGTTGCCTTGATTCGCTAATAGCTTCGATTGTTTGGGAAACATCAGCACAGCTGATAATCTCACAAGGGCAATAATCTTTTAGTAAATGTATTAACCCTATTCTCATCACAGAATAAGACTCTTTAATAATCACCCTCATATCAACATCTAATCAACAACTTTCTTACCTGTCTGCCTCCATATAGAGCCTACGATACAAATACTGTTACCTTACCCCTTCGGTTGACTTTGCATGAATCTATCCTTATCCCACCTTTAATCTTACTACAGGCTTTGGCAGCGTTTCCGCCCCAAACACAGCGGCGTCTTCCTGATTATTTATCAAGTAGCTCTTTATCACAGAATCTTCGATATGATCCAATAATTCGGCAACGCCAAAATAATCAATCGCAATCTTGATATCAATTTGACGAAGGATTTCATAACATTCATCTTCAGATAGACGCGTCATAGTGTACTTCATTACTTTCATTTATCGTTAAAGGAGATGTGGTAGCATCCTGATTCTTCATTGTGCCATATCTAGCCGTGATTAGTTAACAGCACATTCCTAATACGCCAGTACGGTTACCTCAGTCCTGCGGTTGGCTTGGTGTTCTTCACGGCTACACGGCACATCATCGGCACAACGATTCACCAGCTTAGTTTCGCCGTACCCCTTGGCCACCATGCGATCACGGGCAATGCTCCGGCTCACTAAATAATCGACAGCCGACTGGGCTCTGCGTTGTGACAACGCTTCATTATATGTGTCACTGCCGCGGCTGTCCGTATGGCTCGACAACTCGATCTTCAGTGTCGGATTGTCTCGCATTGTGCGTACCAATTCATCCAATATCACCGCCGCATCTGGCCGGATATTGTGTTTGTCGAAATCGTAGTATATGTTTTCTAACTCGAAGGTTTTGCCCACTTCGAAAACGGGTTCCAAGAGCAAGGCGACTTCCAACGTGTCGGATTTAGTGATCCCGACCGTGCTTATTTTCGCGGAATCCGCGTGGTACCCCGTCTTTTGCCCCAATACCGTATAGGTCCGGTTCCCATCAAGTATAAACTCAAACGCTCCGGCATCATAGCTATTCTTTTTGGCTACAATCTCACGCCTGCCGTCATATAGTGTTACGATAGTGGCAGGTAAGCGCTCACCACTGGCCTTATCCGACGTAGTTCCTTTCAGGATAATGATGATCTTAGGTTTCTCATAAGTAAAGGAATAGACATCATCCCGGCCTTTACCGTCTTTCCGGTTAGAGGAAAGATAGCCCGCCATGCCTTCCTCACCGTCGTATGTCGTCAGATAGGCAAAATCGTCGCCCGATGAATTCACAGGATAGCGCAGGTTCTCCGGTTTGTCCCACGTCGCCTTTTCGCCGGTCGACCGGAAAACATCCAATCCGCCCATTCCTGCGAAGCCGTCGCTCGAATAATAGAGGGTGTTTTCTAGCCCGATGTTTGGAAACAGCTCATCCCCGGCACTGTTAATGGCTCCGCCGGCGTTCACGGGCTCTCCCCATCTGCCGTCACCCTGCCTTTCACAATACCAAATGTCAGTACCACCTTGCCCCCCCGGCATGTCGCTTGCAACGTACAGGATTTTCCCATCCCCGCTCAACGCCACATGGCCTATCGAGTATTCCGAAACGTTGTTGTATACGAAGGGCTCTACCGACCATGTACCGTCCGGAAGCCGGGTATAGACATACACCTCAAGCTTTTGCGTCCGGTACTTCCCACCAGCCTCTTTGGTTATGCTGCCGTCTTTACCGGGATACGTCCGCGTCACATATAGGGTATCGCCAGTGGCATTCGCAGCAACTGGACCTACGTGGTAGGGGGCATTGTTTAGTGATTCAATAGCTAATACGGAGTTCGTGAGGGTGTTGTCTGCCTGGCGATCGGCTGTATAAACACGAAGGAACGAATGGCCCGTCCAGCCATATCGGCCAGCGCCTTGCATATATCCATCCGGTTCACCCGTATAGTATACATGGTCCCCGATTGGAAATACCGAAAATTCCGACAGCGACGTATTGATGCCTTCATTCCGCAGCTGGTGAACCGTTGGGTCGGCCATCCACACGACAGCAGAATCACAGCCCGCAATCGCCACGGCAACTGCCTCCGCATCGCCGGTCTCCCTGGCGTATTCCTCCAATTGCTGTTTGGCCTCCACATATTTTCCGTTTGCTTTAAGCACGTCTCCGTACAACAAGTGATTGCCCGCTTCCGAGCCTGCCATTTCCACAACACGAGCGTACCAGTTCTCAGCCGATTCATAGTCGTTCATCTGCACATAGCTGTACCCCAACCGTTCCAGGTCCTGTAGTCGGGGGCGTTTGGTATCCACCAGCTTCACATACAACGCGGCGGCATTTGCATACTCGTACTTCCTGAATAGTTCGTCTGCACGATCGCGCAGGCTGGGCTGTTCCTGTGAAAAGGCAACCCCACCCATGCAAAGCAGGAGCGTCAAAAAAAATAATGGTTGCAGATCGTATCTCATGGTAACTGTCTAATGTCTAATATCTAGTGTCTCATATCTCACGTCTCATATCTCACATCTCCCCTTAAAAAAAACGCGGACTCAGCAAGCGGTTATACCGCCGACCGAATGTAATGCCCAGGGTGATCTCATGCGATCCGTTCTGAATGCTGCTCAGCCGGCTCACGATATGGTCATACGAATAGCCGATCCGCAGCGCATCCGTCAGGTAAATCTGCGTAACCGCAGAAAACGAGTTGCGCCCGCTCAGGCTATTGCCGCTCACCCGGTTGTACTCACGCTTGAAAACGGTAATACCTGTGCGCCAGCCCGCGCCCAGCCAAAACCGCCTGCCGAAGATGAACATCGCATTTAAATCCAGGCTCGTCGGACCCCGGAAATCTTCCTTCACCAGCAGGCTGGGCCGGAAGTCCAGCCCCCTGTTCAGGTTGAATAGCGCTCCGCCGATGAAGTACATGTGCCGCCGTCTGCGGATGTTATCCGTGGTGGTATTGTCCCAGCGGAAGATGTTGTTACTCTGATCGCCCGACAACAGGTCCATCACCGAAACCCCTGCATACCACCTCGGATTGTAGTAATACACACCGAAGCGGACATCCGGCACCCAGTTGCTGATTTTGCCAGCAGGCACGACCCGGTCCCCCCCTTCGATCGGGTCAAGCACCGACCCGTCCAGGCTATACTGCGTCACCCCGGCACCGATGCCGAAGCTCAGCCGCTGTGTATCCTCCTCGTCCAGCCGCAGCCGGAAGGCGTAGTTGGCATAAGCCGAGGTGGCGGCCTGCGGGCCGAGCTTGTCGGCCGTGAGCTGCATCCCTAGTCCATGCCGTTTATTGGCCGGATCAACGATACCATCGACGGACAGCAGGCCGGTCTGGGGTGCCCCATCTAAGCCCACCCACTGGCTGCGAAGCCCCAACTGTCCAAACCACTCTTCCTTGTACCCAGCATACGCCGGGTTGACACTCATCGAATTGAAAATGTACTGTGTGAACTGGATGTTTTGCTGGGCATAGGTTAACTTACCTATACTCAACATCAACATCATGGTAGACATTTTAATGATATTTCTCATAATTCACTTTCAATTATCATTCACCCGTTTCACTGTCTTTTTATCAATAACCATCCCGTGTACTGCGCTCGCTCACTTCCCTTGTGGGTGGTCAGTCGATAGTAGTACGTGCCTTCATTGAGGTCGCCACCATTCCAGTCATTCTTGTAGTTGTCATTCCGGTACACCTCGTTACCCCAACGGTTCACCACAATCACCTCGATGCGGTCGAAGGCCTCAATGCCTTCGATCTCGAACACGTCGTTTTGTCCGTCGCCATTGGGCGTAAACACGTTCGGTATCCGGAGTGGTTTGGGGGTTACCGTAATTGTAATCTTGGCCGATGACACTAGGCCATTTTCGTCGGCAATTTCAAACTCGAAGCTATCTTCGCCAACAAAACCGGGGTTCGGCGTATACGTGATGCTACCGTCGGCATTTACCTCGACCGTGCCATTGCTGGGCTGACGGACAACGCGCACGCTACCCACCACAATCGGGCTGCTACCAGGAAGGGCGTTCTCTAGTACATTGATCTGTGTAGATTCCCCCGAGACGACGGTTGCGACACCGTTATTAGCTTCGGGTCCGACATCCTCCTTCTCCGTTAGCTTGGTAAACCAACTACCCTCATCGGTTACCCCGGTCACAGTGAGGATATCTGCCCGCGTGTGTACGCCGGCTGCTTCCAGCGTCGTTACGTCGCCCAGCCAGTTGCCGCTTCCGGCATACTGCACGATCTGGGCATCGGCATCCATGTAAGCGCTGCCATTTGTAATGGTGTTATGTTGCAAAGTGTATGTGGTGCTCACTCCCTCGTCAGCAAAAATATGCCAGATACGATCCATCCCCCGTTCGGCTTCCGATAGGTCGATATCTGCCGCAAGGTAATCCTGTACACTCACGTATAAGGTGGCGGTAGCTGCCGGCGAAAGTGTGGCGGGGGTGTAGTCGCCCTCAGCGATACCCACCGGGAACACGAACGGCTGGGTATTGCCGTAGTGCTTCACCACGTGCCCCACCGTACTATTGCCCGTTACCACCATTCGGTTGCTGTTGTAGTCTTCAAACCCGCCCTCCGGGCCTACGCCGAGGTCATGGCCGTTAAGTAGTATATCACCCCCATCTATGGCAAACGTAAACCGCTTACCGATGTTCAGGGCGGCAGCCGCCGCACCACTGCCATTGGCCGTTCCATAGCCCGGATCTTCCAAATCCGCCAGCACCAGGTTAGCAGGGTTACGTAGTTCGATGTCCACGTCCAGGAAGGCCGCGCCGTTGCCGTCTATCCTTGTCGGACCGGCGTCGATATCCCCGTAATAAGGGTTCGTGCTCGGATCATGGATAATGATCCGCCCCGTACCCGTGAAGGTTGCCGAGGGTGCTATCCATATGTTTTTACTCCAGATTTCCAACGTACCATGGATTTCCCACTGGCTATTCGGACCGAAATAGGTAGTCTCCGAAAAGCGGAGCTCGACCGTGCCGGGCGCCACGCTCACGGACGCGTTGTCTGCTGTTTCGCTGTCCGAGCCCGTCTGGGCGAAGCTGGCCGCCGAAAACAGCACCAGTATAGCTACAAGGGTGATTATATGTCGTGAAAATTTTATCATGTGAATCGATTTTTCAGCGTCACCTCCAACTGCTGTTGCTTAACCCTATTTCCAATAACTCCACACCGAGCCGTCATAAACAGCCAGCGCCTTGGCATCCGTATCGTAGCACATCATCCCCGGATAAGGGCTGGGCACGTTTAGATGGGGCGACGCCACTTTCGGAAGTATTAACGCTTTATCGGTCGCTTCGAGCACCAGCACCCCATCCACTTCGGTGCTTTTCGCACCGATAACTGTCTGCTTCCCGTTCGCCGTACCCGAATAGGGTAATACGGCACTGTTATCTCCCTCATCCGACAGGTTCATCCAAGCGCCGTTTGTAAACACTTTGACCATTTGGGCATTCTTATCGTACACGAACGTTCCATTTGCGGGTGTTGCAGGTAACGTTTCTACGGCCGGGAGAATGATTCCCTTTGTGGTACCGGAGGCGAAATCCAATACCCCATCGCCATCTGCGGTTCGTTTTCCAATGGCTGTTTGGCCGAGGGCCAACGAACCACCGAAATAACCTACAACAAGTAATAAAACTGATATCTTCATCATTTCAACGATTTTATATTTTTAATCCTGACTTCTTTTTTATTCGTTGCAACTGCGTTGGATACAATTCCAGCCTGTTCCGTTATACAGTTTGAGGCATTGGTCGGCCATTTCATAGACCAGCATGCCTTCCTGCGGATCGGCGATGTCACTCACCTGCTGCACCCGCGTAATCACAAAACCATTTGTTTCCGATTCGATGGCAATGAACCCATTCGGCACGCTTTCCGGCCAGTTCGACCCGAAACCTTCCCTATCGGATACGCCAACTTGCGTAAACTCCGTTGGGGTACCTGTAGCACCCGGTTGTACACAGTAAGTAACACACGTATTGGTAAGCGGATCTTGGGCTGCACCTATCCCCTGCCCCGCGTCACCGCCGTCATCTGCTGCTCCGCCGGTATTGACGAGGTTGGGGATTCCATCGCTGTCAACCCCTCCGGTTTCGCCTATATTAATGCTGCCATCGGGATTCAAGTCGGCAAGCGTGACATTTTCATCACCTTCCAGGGCGTCCGGACAGCCGTCATTATCCGAATCCAAATCCAGGTAATCCGGGATTCCGTCACCATCGGTGTCACATGGCTGAAAATCCAGGAACACGATTTCATTCACGGATGCCCGCTCGGGATCGGCGGAACTATAGCCTTGGCTGGAAATGATCGTAAATTCGATATGCGAAACGTCGGTATACTCTTGTGTAAAGCTTAGTATTACCCCGCTGACATACTGATCAGGCGCAGTTAAATTCTCGGTTCCTAGAAGCACATCGCTATCATCATATAATTCAACCCTAAATTCGTCTATCCATTCATTAATTCCCCAAGGGCCGTACAATTTGATATGGTCAATAATGGAAGGAGTCTGCAAATCCATAGCAAATTCAATGGGTAGATTACCAACATTTGTATACCAATTTGGGAAAGGCCCCGATCCGGTTCCGCCTGCCCCTTCTCCATCAACCAGTTGTTGCGCATTTCCGCTTGTAATGGTTCCGTTTACGGTGATAGAAGCCGTAGTTACAGGTCTTACAACATATAGATCCGGACATTCATCTGTGTCCAGGATACCATCATTGTCGTCATCCAGATCGCACATATCCGCGATACCGTCTCCATCTGAATCGAGGCCTGAACACACGGACGTATTTACATCGGAGGCATTGTTGTCCGTTAAGTTCGGGTCTGTGGCATTTACCGGCAATGTCACGGCCACTTCATTGACGAGATCTCCGGTATATGAAGCGGGTATATCAACCGTTACGGTGTAGGTCACCGTTCCGCCGGGTGGCACTGACACCAAATCATCGATCGCACCGGTTTGCGTACCCGTCACCGAAGTTGTGCCTCCGGAAGAAGCTACCGCTGTATAACTCACATTTGCGGCAGGAATACCTGCGGGCAAGGCATCGGCAACCTGTGCATCCATTACCCCGAACGGCCCGTTGTTGGTAACGACCACGGTATAGGTAATCGTGGTTCCGGGGGTATACGTGTCGGCTCCATCTGTTATCGTAACGGAAAGATCTACTTCAAAAGTAATGGGCGCGGTCACACAGTGCGCGCCTTCGTTTCCGGAACTCACAGGAGAGCTGGATAACTGCAAACGGGTTCCATCGGTAAGATTGAACTGGTAAAAACCTCCGGAATTGCTCACCCCATAGAGTTCGCCGGTACTTGATCCCATCATCGCTCCGAACGGTTGTCCTCCTGTCGCGGTTCCGATAAAGGTTACCGTACCGTTCGTAGGATCGATCGAGATAAGGTATCCGTTGTTATTTACACCATATAAAAGTCCATCATGGGGACTATAAGCTATATCTGACGGATTAATGCTACTTGTCAGGTCGATTTCCGTAGCGGACATCGTTGCGATGTCTATATTATACATCTTGTCTGAAGTTGTTGACCCGGTCGTACTCATTACGTAAAAATTATCCGCATCATCCATCTCCCCGTTATTGTAAGATGCTACAGGAAGTCCGGCAACGGCTCCCAGATTTTCATAGGTACCATCCGCACTGATCTTCAGCAACTGGTTCGAAGCGTTTAACAGGGCGTAGATGTATCCATCTGCTACGCGCAAACCCATTGCATTATAAAGCACGTCTGACGTGACGCCTATCGGGTCATAAGTCAGCGGATTGGTAGAGGTATTAATAACGTACAAGGTGGTGTTCGATCCGCCCGATGATTGCGCCAAATACATTGCATCAGTGCACAAAAACGGATTGCCCGTTACAGGGTCATCGCTGTAACCGAACGTAAGGTATCGGCTGGTATTTTCGGTATTGAAATTGTGTGAAAACACCCACTTTCCGTCCACAAATGTTCCCGGGGTAATCTCTACATTCTCCGTGAAACTGTCGTCGTCGGCAATGACCATGTAAATCTCATTGCTCGATACGGCGAATTCTACACCATAAGCGGACAAGTCTGCTCGGAAATAAACGTCATCTGCCAACTGTGTACGTTGTGAAAGCCATTTTCTGTCAATAACTGCCATATTGGTAACGCCCAGACCTCCCGGCAGTGTAATCGTATGGGTCGGTGTGGTGGTAACGTTGTTATCCCCTAAGATAAAATAGGTCAAATCATTAGTAAACGATGTTCTCGGATCTAAATTACTCGACGTAAAATCGTTGTTTTTAGCGATGGTGAGGATGGTACCGGGATTGACACTTTTCGAAACCCTTTGTTCGAAACCTGAAATATCATCACGTCCAATGCCAAAAATATGGTTGTTATAAACCGTATTTTCGGTACCGTTCCAAATGATGGCTTCGGTAGATGAGAGGTAGTGATCTGTTGCCACTCTACCTAAAGTAACGCCGTATTTGATCGCTAAATATGAATCTACTCTTCTTCTTTCTATAGAAGTTATATTTCCCTGTCCGTAGATAACGGTTTCGGCAATATTACCAACGAATCCACCATTATCACTACCACTGCCTGTCCATCTTGTAGAACCAAAAATATGCCCGCCTAACGGGACTCCCATTGGCCCGGGGCCATCATAGATAGCACCATTAGCGGCACCATTCAATCCTCTGCTATATGGCTGGTTGAGGAAATTATAGTACATAATACTGGTAATATTAGCATCGTGGCCGGGATTAACAGCCGGGAAGTTTGTACCTCCCTGATATACCCTTCTTTCTACATTATTACTCGGCCAAATACCTAAATAGTCCCAATTAGCTATTGTGGTAGTCGTATTATCCATCCCTATACTAAAGAAGTGAGGATTAGGGCTACCTGCCCAGGTCATTCCTTCTTTAGTGACCATAAAAAGGTCATTATTCTCATTGAAAATGGTCTGTACAGATCGCGTTCCTATGGTTTCATTAATGGTTGTAAAATTAATCCCTGGATTAAAGTTAAAATACGTTTCTTCTCCATCTTTAAAGTTAGGCAAAGGATTTCCACCAACCGCAGACGCAACCGTATTCCCAAAGAAATCGGTCCAAGAAGTCACATCTGTTCCGGTGCCGGTATGGGTAGCCAGTTTATCCGCCCTGTACCAATACGACAGATTTCTCGCTACGCCCCCCGGTGCATAGGCAAACCCAGCGAAGGTAAAATATATGCCGTTAGCGAGCGTTACCGTAGCGGTGTTGTATACTACGCCATTAACGGTTACCTCATTAGCCATCGGCGTAAACGCGTCCGTAACATCAATGATTTCATCGGCAGATTGCACCACATATAAATTCTCAATGCCCTTTGGCCAAGCGATCGTTACGGTTCCTACACCACCCGTATTTTGAGCTTTCCAAAGGGCTTCAAACCGGAAGTTGGTTGTCCCGTTGGCCCCGGCTGTGTAGGCCAACGGTGTCGTCAGTTGCTGTTTCAAGCCGTTGTCTCCTACTACCAGGAATTGCCCTTCTGCAAGGTCTTTGGTATTGTCAGCATTCATGGCAAACAGGGAGCTGCCGTGCCCAATAACAAGTTTCTGCCCGGGGTTGATGCTATTGGATTGTTTCTGATGCAGCGCCGAAAGTTGGTCGTGGGCTATGCCAAAGACATTGTTGTGATAAGCTGAATTGGCCGTTGTGCCTGGCCAAACATTATTTTCTTCCGCATCCAAGTAGTCAAAACCCTGGCCCGCATCGTCCCGCAGTGTGACGCCATATTTGATTCCGATATAGGAGCGGACCCGTTGTTTTTCCAGGGGGGTCAGGTCCCTTTCGTAGGCAATCACTTCCCCGATTACGCCGTTGTTTACTTCGCCTTGCGAACCGAGTATACTCCCATTGGCCAGCAGGGAGTTGCCCGCTGTTCGGGTTTGCGTAGTAGCGGCATCCCTTCCGTTCAGTCCATATTTTATACCGGCGACATCAACCGTATAGGATACATCGGTCAGTAAGAATTCATTATCAGGATACGCATTGGGGAATGCCGACGTGGTGGAGTTATACAATACAATATCATTGTTCAACTTTGTTATTGTGGGAAGGTTCGCGTTTCCTAGCCCTGCCGTCGGTGTAGTCCCGCCAAAGCCTAAGATGTCCCGATAGCCACTGGTTCCTCCGGGGCGGGTTAGCGTAGCGGTGAAGAATGTGCCGCTTAACCCGTTGGCGGAAAAAGGCTTTCCGGCTGGCACGACCATGAAGCGTCCGTCGGCCGATGCACTACCGCCAAAATCGACAACCGGATTGAAATTAAATGCCTCGGCTGCCACGAAAGGTTGGCGGTTGCTATTGGTTTGGGTATAATCATTATCCGCTATGGAATGGTCGACCCAAGTATCTGCGGCAAATCCCTGGTTTGCCTTAAGCCATATGCGCAGGTCGGCCAAAACCCCCCCCGGTGCGAAGGCATATCCGGCAAGGGTAAAGTACTCGCCATCATTAAGCGCAATGGTAGCCGTATTATAATCCTGCCCGTTGATGGTCGTTAGCCCCGCCATCGGAATGAAGTCGTCCGCCATATCGATCGTTGCATCGGTAGAGCGCACCACATGCAAATTAGCAATCCCCACGGGCCAGGCCATTGTTACTGTGCCAACGCCGCCCGTATTTTGGACCTTCCATACCGATTGGAAACGATAATTGACCGCTCCTCCCGGTGCACCCGGATGGGCCAGTATCTCTGTAAGCACCTGTTTTTGGCCATTATCACCCACCATGAAGAATTGCCCCTCTACAAGATCATTGGTATTGGCGGCATTGGTATTGAAAAGCGAACTCCCGTTTCCTATGACTAGCTTTTGGTTATTATTTGCACTTCGGGATTGCTTCTGGTGTAATGCAGACGTATTATCCCTTGCAATACCAAAAACATTGTTGCCATACGTACTATGGGCGGTGGCATTCCATACGTTGACCGCATCGCTACTCAAATAGTCTGAAGTGCTTGTTCCAGCGCTATTTTTCAACGTAATGCCGTATTTGATCGCCAGGTAGGAGTTGATCCGTAACTTTTCATCACCTGTTGAATTTTCATGGTCGACGCTATAGGCAAACACTTCGGGCAATCCACCAATAAATCGCTCATTACCAGCCCCTGTCAGAAATACCGCTTCTGACCCGATGGCGAAATAGCGATCATCAATGGATCCGATGTGCGTGGTTGTGTTGCCATAAGTTGCCCCGTTAAAATTCAGGTAAACGCCATTGTTTACCGCTCCCGTTCCTTTCCACGCCATTCCTCCGATGTGGGCTCCGATCGCGGTAAGTGATAAACCCTCCTCCATTACGATGCCATTGTCACGCCATACCGAGTACCGGTCGTCCCTTCTGTTCAGGTTGGGTTCGTCATCGCCCCAGCCGTAGGGCGTGCGCCAATTCCCCACATCCCCATTATCAAACATAACACCATACACGGAGCCTTGGCCGCTTGCGGGGAAATAATCGCCTATTGCACCCGCGTCCCGATAGAAAAAATCTCCCCCATCAAAGTAATAGAACGGATTAAAATTCAAGAAGTAGTTTTGATTATCGGCTGCATGAACGGCATCAAGGATCAAATTGGGTTCGTAAGTCGTGTTGTTGGTTTGGGTAACCTCCCGGCCGTTTCCGGAAAGGTCGGCCCAACTGGCCTTTGCCCCCGCAATTGCCGTTCCGTCGTCTGCTTTGTGCCACATCAATAAGCCTTCCGTTACGCCACCGGGGGCGTAGGCATACCCGGCAAGTGTAAAGAACTCTCCATCCGCCAGTACTACGGTTGCTGTATTATATTCGACTCCATTTACCGTAACTTCATCGGTCATCGGAGTAAACGTATCGGTATCTTCAAAGGTTTCATCGGTTGATTGCACCAAATACAGATTACTCATTCGCTTCGGCCAGGCGATCGTTACTGCACCCATATTACCCGTATTCTCTACTTTCCAGATCGACTCAAAACGGAAATTGGTTTCACCATTGGTTCCGGCGGTATAGACTAAAGGGACATTTAATTGTTGGTCCAAGCCATTGTTCCCCACCAATAGGAACTGTCCGTCGGCAAGGATGTTGGTATTGGCCGCATTGGTATTGAAAAGTGTATTTCCGGCACCGATGATTAATTGCTGGCCTTGATTGGTGCTTTTGGCTTGCTTTTGGTATAATTCCGAACCATCGTCCCTTCCGATTCCCAAAATATGCTGATTGTAGGTTGCGTTATCGGCGGCATTCCAAATGATAGCGGAAGAAGAATTTTTATAATCGCTCGCTCCTGACGCATAAGTAACTCCGTATTTAATGGCCAGGTAAGACTCTACCCGATCCATTTCGTCGGCGTTCAAAGCAGCATCAAAAATTATCACTTCGTTTACCTGACCATTGACCGCACCCCAGTTGCTATCCCATCCGACCCTGATATCCCTGGAAGCGTCATTGATCACTGCATTCTGAAGTTCCGTGTTACTGTAGAGCGATCTCACACCGTTTAACGATACAGTAGATGAAGCATAAAGCGCACTTGCTCCCGTCCCATTCTCCCAATTGGCTCCCGCAATAAAATAACTGTCATCTTCGAACTGATTGCTACTTAACCCTTGGTAGCCGGGGCCTCCGGTATAAAACAATAAATTATCCAGCCCATTATTGGAGGTGTGCAAACCCGGATAATCCATGGAGGCATGAAAACCCAAAATCCCGGCCGGGCCTACGGTGTTAAAATACCCTGCAGCGTACATTGTTCCATTTGTACGGTCTATTATATTAACCCCGGGAGTGGGAAAATATTCCAAATAGTCTGCATTGAATGATACCGTGGGGTTAAAGTTGACCAATGTGGTGGCATTGGAATAGACCGGCCGCGATCCCACCGTATTCTGGATTAAATTGTGGCCGGTACCCAAATATTCGTTCCATTGCTGTACCGGACCATTGTCCGACGCATGTGTGGTCCCTGCGTCGGCAAAAACGGTCGTCGGGGCATCGGCTTTATACCATGCAGCGGGTGTAACGCCTCCGGGAGCCTGCGCATACGCGTCAGACAGGGATACACACGCCAGAAAAGCAGCCGGTATTAATAAATACAATCTTCTCATCGTTTTGACTTTCATGTATTACCTTCAACCGTTTATTGCTGACCTAGCAACTGTTCGATTTTCGCTAGTTTCTCTTTCAGCTCCGCCAGCTCTTTTTGTTGCTTTTCTAGCTGCGCCTGTTGTTTATCCAGTAATTCCTGTTGTTCGATGGTATGGATAAACAACTCTTCGATTTTTTCGAGCTGCTGGATGGAGAGCGAGGTTAAATCAAACGTGTATCCATTTGCTGATTTCGATAAATCGGCAATCCGGGTGATACCGGGCAAATGGTGATTTTTCGTGATGAACTTCTTGACGTCGTTCAACGAGGCAAACTCGTACTTCGCATTCAGATCAGAGTGTCCGTTAAAATATTTTTCAAACACATAGTCGGCATACAGACTGTTGGTTGTATATAGTCGGCCCGTGGAGGTGATATTACCATCGACGTGCAGTTTGACAGTTGAAGTCAGGTTCTCTCCGTCGACAGAAAGAACCGGGATTTCATTTGTTCCAATGGCGATGCTACCGGTTTGGTAAATTTCCTGGGCATTGTCGGTGGCTTTGTCTGTGGTTCCCTGCACTTGCCAGGGTTCTATGGCAAATGCATCGGTAGCTACCGTTTTCAATACCCCATCGGCATCGGCTACCACAATATTGTCTGTGCTTGCACCGACATTGGTATTGATATCGCGGATTCGTGCATTACCTGCAGTGACATCTAATTTTTCCGAAGCATCTAACCCGTCTGAACCGATTCCGAGGTAACCTTCCGAAGTAATGTAAATTGCCGGATTTGGTGCTAATCCTCCTCCCGGAGAAGTGTCAAATCTGACAAACGTAGGATTTGCTGTGTATCCGGTACCGATTACAAAGTTGGTCGCATTACCGCTGGCTATCACCTGCGTACTTCCCCCATAAAATGCCTGTACATAAAGATTTGTGTTATTCCCACCCAAGAATCCCATAGAAGCGGATCCCGAGGAAGGTAAGAGGTTGTTTTGAGTAATGCCTCCGTTTGGACTCCAACCGGTTTGCTGGTTTGTGCCGGCAAATTCAAGACTCGATCCGTTCAAATCCAATATACGATCTCCGGTAAGGGCTCCGTCGCTGTTGTAAATATTGACATTGGCCGGTTTCCAGGTCGTCCCATCGTTCGTGTAGATATCGCCTGTGCTTTCGTCCACATAGATATCGCCGGCTGTCCCAGTGGTACCGGCGGTGGTGGGATCACCTACACCGCTTTGGGTCACGTCGAAAGTGGTCGGCGTGCCGTCCTCGCTCGTATAGGTGTACGTGCCGTCGGTGTTGTTAACCAGTGTGGTCACCGTCTCGTTCGCCTGCACAAGGTCCCCGAAATCGATCGACTGCGGGTCGCCGGCAGCGTCCACATACGTGAACGACGTGCCGTCGTAGTAAACATTGCCCCCAACGCTGGTGCTGGTCAGCTGCTCGATCAGTTCGTTCAGTACGTCCGCGTCGCCGATGATCGTCTCGAAATTGCTGATCACGTCCGCAGGGATGTCGATCACAATGCCCGAACCCGGGACCGGGTTCCCGTCGTCGTCAATCCCCGCCTCGTTGTAGTACGTGTAGGTGCCGTCCGTGTTGTTAACCAGTGTGGTCACCGTCTCGTTCGCCTGCACAAGGTCCCCGAAATCGATCGACTGCGTGTCGCCGGCAGCGTCCACATACGTGAACGCAGTGCCGTCGTAGTAAACATTGCCCCCAACGCTGGTGCTGGTCAGCTGCTCGATCAGTTCGTTCAGTACGTCCGCGTCGCCGATGATCGTCTCGAAATTGCTGATCACGTCCGCAGGGATGTCGATCACAATGCCCGAACCCGGGACCGGGTTCCCGTCGTCGTCAATCCCCGCCTCGTTGTAGTACGTGTAGGTGCCGTCCGTGTTGTTAACCAGTGTGGTCACCGTCTCGTTCGCCTGCACAAGGTCCCCGAAATCGATCGACTGCGTGTCGCCGGCAGCGTCCACATACGTGAACGACGTGCCGTCGTAGTAAACATTGCCCCCAACGCTGGTGCTGGTCAGCTGCTCGATCAATTCGTTCAGTACGTCCGCGTCGCCGATGATCGTCTCGAAATTGCTGATCACGTCCGCAGGGATGTCGATCACAATGCCCGAACCCGGGACCGGGTTCCCGTCGTCGTCAATCCCCGCCTCGTTGTAGTACGTGTAGGTGCCGTCCGTGTTGTTAACCAGTGTGGTCACCGTCTCGTTCGCCTGCACAAGGTCCCCGAAATCGATCGACTGCGGGTCGCCGGCAGCGTCCACATACGTGAACGACGTGCCGTCGTAGTAAACATTGCCCCCCACGCTGGTGTTGGTCAGCTGCTCGATCAATTCGTTCAGTACGTCCGCGTCGCCGATGATCGTCTCGAAATTGCTGATCACGTCCGCAGGGATGTCGATCACGATGCCCGAACCCGGGACCGGGTTCCCGGCATCGTCGATCCCCGCCTCGTTGTAGTACGTGTAGGTGCCGTCGGTGTTGTTAACCAGCGCCGTCAACGTCTCGTTCGCCTTAACCAGGTCCCCGAGATCGATCGTCTGCGTGTCGCCGGCAGCGTCCACATACGTGAACGCAGTGCCGTCGTAGTAAACATTGCCCCCCACGCTGGTGCTGGTCAGCTGCTCGATCAATTCGTTCAGTACGTCCGCGTCGCCGATGATCGTCTCGAAATTGCTGATCACGTCCGCAGGGATGTCGATCGCAACCCCCGAACCCGGGATCGGGTTCCCGGCAGCGTCGATCCCCGCCTCGTTGTAGTACGTGTAGGTGCCGTCGGTGTTGTTAACCAGCGCCGTCAACGTCTCGTTGGCTGTGACGATGTTCTGTATCTCCGTGTAGATGTCGCTCGTGTTGTCCTGCAAGTCCGTCAGCACGTCGCCGGGGGTGTCGATAACCACTGTGGTGCCGTCCGCACCGGTGACCGTGTACGTGCCGTCGCCGTTGTCCATAACCGTCGTGGTGTTCGCATCGAAGGAAACAACAGTCCCGTCGGCCGCCGTGTGCGTGAACGTGCCGTCGCCGTTGTCAACCAAAGCGTCGCTGCCAGCCGTGATGATGTTCCGGATCTCGTTGTAGATGTCGCTCGTGTTGTCCTGCAAGTCCGTCAGCACGTCGCCTGTAACATCGATCGTCACGGGGGTGCCGTCCTGGCCGATGACCGTATACGTGCCGTCACCGTTGTCCGTGATATCCGAACGGGTTCCATCGAACGTCACCTCCGTGCCATCGGCCGCCGTGTGCGTGAACGTGCCGTCACCGTTATCAACCAGCGCGTCGCTGCCAGCCGTGATGATGTTCTGGATTTCCGTGTAGATATCGCTCGTATTGTCCTGAAACTCCGTCAGCACATCTCCTGCCACATCGATCGTCACCGTGGTGCCGTCTGCATTGGTAATGGTGTAGGTACCGTCGCCGTTATCCGTCACCGTCGAGGTGTTCGCATCGAACGTCACCGCCGTGCCGTCCTCGCTGGTATAGGTATATGTGCCGCCGCCATTGCTGACCAACGTGGTCACCGTCTCGTTCGCCTGCACCAGGTCCCCGAAATCGATCGTCTGTGTATTGCCGTCGCCGTCCACGTACGTGAATGCCGTCCCATCGTAGTACACATTGCCCCCTACGCTGGTGTTGGTCAGTTGCTCGATTAGCTCGTTTCGTACGCCTTCATTATTCAGTATCTCCTCGAAGTTACTGATTACATCGGCTGGAACGTTAATCATGGTTTCCGTGCCAGCCTCGCTCGTATATGTATAGGTCCCGTCTCCGTTGTTTGCCAGCATGGTCACCGTCTCATTGGCCCTTACAATCTCTTGCAAATCGATGGTTTGGGTGTTCCCCTGATCGTCAACGTAACTAATCTCATACGAAGTAGGGTTATAGCTAATATTGTTCGCACCATTCGTAACGGTACCAGCGAGTACCCATTTGGTTCCATCGTTGTAGTAAATACCCGGTACGACATCATTGGCGGTCGCCGTATTGTATACCATCATCCCTGCTACGTGTTGCGACAACGGGGTAGCTTCGGTACTGCTAGTCAGCATCACACGGGTATGCAGCAACCCTTTGTTGGTACTTTCCAATTCCAATATGGCATTCCCGTTTGGAAGCGTATTGCCTTCAACCGTACGATCTTTTACCTTTTGCTGCGAAAACAATGCCCCTACAAATAACATGGAGGCAATAGTAAGTAGTAGATGTTTGTTCATTTTTTTGTAAAGATTAACCTGGAACTGTTTCGTTATCGGGCATTTATTTGGTTCGATTTCGGGTATCGTGACTTCTCAATGTTAAATAAGGAATCGAAAAGGTCTTACGGCTTGTGCTATTGATGTCGTAGCGGCCACTGTAAGTGCAAAATACGCTATCTCATGATGAAGGGACCAGTTGTGCTTGGCCTCTTAATAACGCGATGGATGACATCAAAAGCATCCAAAATCGCAATTGGTTATTCGTATACATGTTGGTAGATGTTTTAAACCTTTCGGCAATATTCTGATAGGTATTTCCACGTACTGCCACCCCAATTGTGCGATGGTGTGCTTTAATATAATTCGGTTAGAAGTGGTAGATGTCTCCTATCTTTAGAAACAAAGAAAATGTTTTGAATTGAACAAAAATGACAATGGATCTATATATAACTAATTATTGCTATTAATTTTCAATAAAATAGCATATTTTTGCTACGTTCGCTGTTTTCTATGCTTCGGACTTATTACTAGCTTTGCTGCCGTTTACACTCCATCACTACTAACAAATTTGCCCATGCACCCAATAGGAAGCCCAATCGCTGTCATTTATGATGACCATTTGTTGTTTGCGGAATCCTTTTCTGCGGTTCTTGAACGGCTAACACTTTTCAAGTCGGTGCATGTATTTGTTGGTGACGAACAGGCCTATCTGCGGTTTTTGGTAAAAAATTTCGATGAGCCGGTCTATTTATTCCTTGACTACTATTTGCCCCAAAAGAATGCACTTACGTTAATCAACGAGACGCGTCGAATCAATAAAAAAGCACGTGTCATTATAGTGAGCAGCGTAAGTACCCCCAGCATCATCAACCATATTTTAACATACGATCCCGATGGATTTCTTAGTAAGTCCAGTGGTGTCGATATCGTTGTAGACTGTCTGCGTACGATGTCAGAAGGCCAACTTTATATTTGTCCGGTTATCCGGGAAATTATTAATACCAAGTCCCTTCCTACAGATACCGTCCCGTTTACCGCCCGTGAACTTGAAATGCTCCATTATTTTGCGCAGGGGTTATCGATTATTGATACAGCAACTAGAGCCCACCTCAGTAAACATACCATTGTAGCGCACCGCCGCAAAATGATGACAAAGGCCCAAGTAAACTCTATTACGGAACTATTGGCCTATGCGAGAAGCAAAGAATTGATTTGATTTTTTTTTCAACAGTCATCCATTTTCAATAGCCAGTTTATATTTTTGACACGGCATGGATCCTGAGCTTTGTTTTCTACCGAGTGAGGCAAAAACATAAATTGGGATGCCTTGTGCGCTACTACCATTGAAAAGAATCAATAACAAATCAATATGAAACAACGTTTACTTATCCAACGGTTGTTTGCCATTATGCTCCTTGCGGGAATACCCGGCAGCAATATGGCTATGCAGCAGCAAACCGTAACAGGTACCGTGGCCGACGCCACGGATGGGACCCCTATTGCCGGGGTTACCATTCGTGTGCGGGGCACTTCGATCGCTGTCAGTTCAGCTGACGACGGCCGCTACATCGTTACCGGGATCAATACCGACGATGTACTGGTGTTCAGCTACCTTGGTTATCGAAGCCGGGAGGAGCCAATCGAAGGCCGCACCACGATCTCCGTCCAATTGGGACGCTTGGAGGATGTACTTGAAGAAGTAGTAGTGACCGCACTGGGCATTCGGAGGGAAGAAAAATCATTGGGCTACTCGGTACAACGTATCGGTGGCGAACAAGTACAGCAGGTTAAAGGCGTAGATATCGCTACCTCATTGACCGGTAAGGTGGCCGGGCTCTGGATTCAAAACAGTACTGAATTTGACGAATCGCCCGACATCCGGCTTCGCGGCGGATCCAGTAATCCGCTGTTGGTGATTGACGGCGTGCCCTATGGCAACATGGGCTTGCGGCAAATCGCTCCAGACGACATCGAGAGCATCGATGTACTCAAAGGCGCCACCGCTTCGGCCCTTTACGGTGTGCGCGGTGGTGGTGGTGCCATCATCGTGACGACCAAAAGCGGTGGTAACGGCATCAGCGTAAATAGTAACAACATGTTTTTTGCAGGCTACCTGGCGTTACCCGAAGTGCAAACATCCTATAGTGCAGGCCTAGGCGGATCGTATAATTCGATTGACTATGTGTGGGGCGATAAACTCGATGTCGGCATCATGGAAGAACAATGGAATCCGGAAACCAAGCAGTTCGAGCTGATGGAACTGACTTCTCGGGGTAGGGATAACTTAAAAAATTTCCTCGAACCCGGCATTGTGACCAACAACAACATCAGCTTTGCCCGGTCGGGTGACATAGGTTCTGTGCGGGCGTCGCTTAACCACGTCTATAATAAAGGGCAATATCCAAACCTGAAATTGAACCGGCTGAATGCAACGATTTCAGGTCAATTGAAACTCAGCGAAAAATTGGAATTGAAAAGCCATATCGGGTATAATCGGAGTATGACCCCGCAGATTACGGGAGCTGGATACGGCGATCAAGGCTATATCTATCAACTGCTGATGTGGACGGGACCCGAATATGACGTTACCAAATTCCGCGATTATTGGGTAGTGCCCAATGAACAGCAAAACTGGCATTACAAGGCGTGGTACGACAATCCTTATCTGATTGCCTACGAAAAACTTTATGGCAGGGAAAACAATATGACCAATGTCAACCTGACATCGGATTACAAACCCTTCGAAGGTGCCAAGGTAACCGCAAGGGTGGGCTACGACTTCTATTCCAATGAAGATACCCGCCGCAATCCCCCGGGCATCTTTTCCACACGCGGATGGCATGCGAACGGGATGTTTGGCCAATACCAATCCCGTGGATTTAGTTTGAATACCGATCTGCTTTTCAACTATGGCAAAAAGAAACTATTTAACACCCTGGACATCGACTTCACTGCGGGGGGAACCATTTACCGGTATGAAGACCAATCGCTTTCGGGTGCAACCCGCAGCGGCCTCATTGTGCCGGGTGTGTATTCACTGAATAATTCGGTGGAGCGTCCGGATGTGTGGACCTCCCGGTATGGCAAGCAAGTGAACAGCTTGCTCGGATTAGCTTCATTTGGCTGGAAAGATGCAGTTTTCCTTGACTTGACGGGTCGGAACGACTGGAGTTCTACCTTAGACATTACGACCCGTTCGTACTTTTACCCGTCCGTGTCCGGGAGCATACTTCTTGAGGAGTTTTTCAAGCTGCCAACCTGGGTGGGCATGTGGAAGCTCCGAGGGTCCTGGGCGGTTTCAAAACAGGATCTCGGCGTATACGCGACAAACGTGAATTACGACATTTCCCAAGGTGCGTGGGACGGCCTGAATACGGCCGATTATCCGTCGGGACTCAATACTTCGGTCATTAAACCCCAAACAAACCGGACCTGGGAAGCGGGCACAGCAATTTACATGCTCGACAATCGTTTAACCATTGACCTTGCCTACTACAACGTGTTCAATTACAACCGGCAGCTGTCCTCCACGATACCCGCTTCTTCGGGTTTCACCGCTACATTAATCAACACGAATGAAACGCGTGTCAGGCGCGGCGTGGAGGTGTCGCTGAATACCGGCGTGTTGAAAAAGCGTAATTTCACCTGGGATGCTGCGGTAAATTGGGCAACAACGCATCAGTACTACAAGGAGTTGGATCCCGTCTATTCGCCGGATAACCTGTGGACGAAAGTCGGCGGACGAGTCGACAATTATACGATCACCGATTGGTTGCGGGATCCGCAAGGTCGTGTCATCCATACCAATGGTGGACTTCCGCAGCAGGGTCAATACGCCTCCGCAATCGGGTATAGCGATCCCAAATTTATATGGGGTTTTACCAATTCGTTTACCTTTCGCGATTTTGATCTTCAGTTAAGTTTTGATGGTCGGGTAGGTGGCTTGTTATACAACTATACGGCCTATAAGATGTGGGACACGGGTTCGCACCCGGACAGCGATAACCAATGGCGTTACGACGAAGTGGTCAATGGCAATGAGTCTTTCGTCGGAAATGGGGTGAAAGTAGTCTCCGGGTCGGTCTCCTTCGATCCATACGGTCGTATTACGGAGGATACGCGCATGTATGCACCCAATGATGTGCCGGTTTCGTATGAAACTTATGCTCGCAGGTTTGCCGACGGACGTTTCGGCGCTACTGATCCCACGTTCATCAAAATCCGTGAGCTGGCTATCGGATACACGGTTCCGCGTTCACTAAGCGAACGCTGGGGAATGAGTCGCGCGCGCATATCATTGACCGCTCAAAATGTATTCCTATGGACCAAGGATTTTCGGTTTGCTGATCCCGATTGGAATGCTGACAGCGACCTGACGTCACCTTCCCAGCGATTTATCGGACTGAACCTGAATTTTCACCTTGCTAATGATAACCAACCAAACAACTAGGAAGCCATGATAACCCTACGAATAAAATCTACCATTGCCTGCATCGCAGTTACAGTTGTTTTGGCGTCGTGCACGCATTTCGAAGACCTAAATACCAATCCCGATGGTTTTACCACTGCCACCTCGCAAATGCTGGCGACGAAGCTGATTCTCGACATCACAAGAAGCGACATCAGCAGCCAGAAAGGATTTATGGCAAACTTCATGCGCGACAAATACATCCTGTGGAGCGAGTTTGCACAGGGCGAGCAGTACAACCGCATCGACCGAACCAGCTTCGGTAATTTTACCCGGCTTATCGACGTGGAGAAGATGATCGGTCTCACCGACGAGCTCGATCAAGAAGTCGCCAATTCGTATAAAGGATTGAGTTATTTTATGCGGGCTTATACATTCTTTAGCGCGACCATGCAAGTGGGCGATATCCCGTACTCGGAAGCGCTAAAAGGTGAACGTGAAGGAAACGTCAAACCTCGTTACGATACACAGAAAGAGGTGTTTATCGGCATCCTCAACGAATTGGACGAAGCAAACCGATTGTTTGCGCAAGGCGCAAACTTTGAAGGTGATGTGATTTACCAAGGCGATCCCGTAAAATGGCAGAAAATGGTCAATTCGTTCGCACTCAAGGTGCTGATCAATTTGTATCGGAAAACAGCCGATTCGGACCTGCGTGTGGTGGAACGCTTCAATGATATTTTGAACAATCGCCCCATTTTTGAAAGCAACGCGGACAATTTCCAACTCGTTTACTCAGACCAGGAGAACCAGCGCTATCCCTTCCATAAACTGGGGAATCAGTTTGTTATTTATCCGATGGTGTCGGACATATTGATCGACCGTTTGAAAGCGACAAATGATTATCGTCTGTTTTATTACGCTTCGCCATCCAAGGTACAGCTTGATAACGGTCATTCTTCTTCGGATTTTGACGCGTATAAAGGCACGGATCCAGCAATCCCCTATGCGGGTTTGAGTGCGATACATAGTTCGGGCGACTATTCCGGCGTGAATGCTCGGTACACGGAAATCCCGGCCGGCGAGCCGATAAGCCTGCTTAGCTATGCACAAGTGCAGTTCTTGCTTGCGGAGGCCGCAGTACGGGGCTGGATCGAGGGCGACGCACAAACTTACTATGCCGCGGGCATACAGGGTGCCATGCAATTTGTTGCAGATCATACACCGAACCATCCATCCTACCATCATAACCGCATTATGGATGATGCTTATATCGAAGCATTTCCGGCCACGAACGCCGTCAAACTGACGGGCGCCGCAGAACATCAGATCGAACAAATCATTGCACAGAAATATGTTAGCACCTACCTCCAGTCACCGCTGAACGCCTTTTTTGAAAATCGGCGCACAGGATATCCGGAGTTTCCGATTAATCCGGCGTCCAATGAAAATATCCCTGCTGATCGCCTGCCTATACGATGGATGTATCCCAGTGATGAAGTCAGCTACAATAGCGAAAATGTGAACGAGGCCATCAATAGGCAATACAATGGCAGCGACAACGTAAATGAGCGCATGTGGTTGCTGAAAGACTGACTTTTGTGACGGACAATTTTTGCAACCATTCATGCGCCGACTAAAATTCACTGCTTTCGCACTCGTATTCCTTCTGACTTGCCTTTGTGCCAACCTGGCACAAGGGCAACTTCGGGAAATCGGACAGGAGCTACAAAAACTATCTTCGGTTAAGGACAGTGTCAGTCTCGTCAACAGCCTAAACCGGCTGGGAGCACTTTACCGTTACCGAAATATAGACAGCTGCTTTCACTATGGAATGAAAGCCAAGCGTATAGCAGCCAGCTTGCATTACCAACAAGGACAGACAAACGCCGACCATGTGATTGCTTTTGCTTTGTATAAGAGAGGATTATATGCGGAATCGCTGGAGTTATTCGGCAAAGTGCTAGCGGGTTATCAGCAACACGCTGATACTGCAAATATTGCCCGTGTTTATATGGATATGTCTGCGGTACTGCACAAGGACCTCGCCAATCAGGCAAAGATTAATGCCATGATGCAAACTGCTATGCAAACCGGGAAAAAGTTAAAGAAGGACAGTGTATTATCTTTAGTGTATTTTAACTATTGCAACTTTAATGCTACCCTTTCTGAAGACAGTGTAAACTACTATCTAACGAAGTCCAAAGAAATTGCAAGCCGGTTTAAGGATGAATATATGCTAGCCCTCCATCGGTCAAAGCAAATATATTTATTAAATAGAGCCTATTTATTAACTAGAAAGGGGCATAAGCCGAAAGTCTTGCCCGCTGCAAAACAGTTGTTATCCGATGCGAAAAATATGGGCAACGTAAATTTAGAGATTTATGCACTGCTCATTCTGGCCAATTATTATCACGAAGACAACCCACAAAAAGCGTTTGAATATTACAATCAGATTTGTGAAGTAGCACAGAAAAGCGGAGATAACGAATTGCAAATCTATTATTTAACCGGCGCATTGGGACGTGCTACAAAATCCGGCATTAAAGATGACATCATCAACGCCTATGCTGCATTGGAAGAGGCGATGATAGCGGACAGGGAAAACATGAAAAAATTTATTGGCGATTACGTCAGGTATAATGCCATAGAAGATCACAATAAACTATTGAGCGAGAAAAATGCACAGCGGACCCTTTGGTTGGTGATCATTTCATTTTCCTCAACTATTATTGTGTTGGCCATCTATCTGATCATGCTCCGCCGAAGCCGGAAAGCGAAAAAACAGATAGAGACCCTTAACAACGCAGCCAATATGCAGGTCATCGCCATGGAGGAAGCAAAGCACCAAGCGGTAAAGGAAGAACAGCAACGGCTTGGACAGGACCTCCACGATGGTCTTTCCTCATCCATTGCGGCCGTCCAACATCAGTTGGAAAACCTAGCCATGGATACAATGGACACTTCCCTGAAAGATAAACTGCGCAAGCTACAAACGGTGGTGGAATCGGCCTACGACGCAGCCAGAAATAAAAGCCATGAATGGTTCCGCGCCGCTGAAGAACGACAAGAGCAATCTTTTGAGCAGCGGATCAAACTGCTCACCGAAAATGCGCTGCCAGACTTCCGTTATAACAAAGAAATTCACATTGATGACAGCTCATTGCTGCGCGTCGGCGCGGATACCCGCATAGCCTTGCTTCGCATCATCCAGGAGGCCATTACCAATATCATCAAACATGCCAAGGCGAAGAACGTCGGTATTCTGATTTATGAAGAGATGGAGAATCTCATTCTGATCATCAGCGATGATGGCAAAGGACTGGGAGAAAAGAAACCGGACTATGAAAAATCAGCCCTGGGCCTACAGTCCATCCGCCGTCGCGTTCGGTATCTCAACGGCGAGACGAATATCCAATCATCGACAAAGGGCACCGAGATAACCGTATCTATTCCGCTCACATCATCGTAACACCGAGGACATCATGCACGTACTAAAATTTACAACTTCCCTACTCCTATTCGCGCTGATTTTCGTTTGGGCTAACCCTACAAAAGGCCAAATCCCGCAAATCCAAGAGGAGCTCAAAAAGCTACCTTTGTTCAAAGACAGCATCAGCCTGGTCAACAGCCTGAACCGATTGGGGACACTTTACCGAACCCGAAACGCAGACAGCTGCTTTTACTATGGGATGAGGGCCAAGCGCACAGCCACCAATATTCAATACCGGAATGGACAGACAGACGCAGATCATGTGATTGCTTTTGCACTGTTTAAGAAAGGACTGTACGCAGAATCCCTTGAACTGCTAAGCAACCTGCTAGCGCATTACCAGCAACTCGATGATACCGAAAAAATTATCCAGGTATATCTAGATATGGCTGAAGTCGAGAACAAAGGCATTTCCGATAGAGCAAAAATTACATCTCTTTTGCATAAGGCTATCCAGACCGGAAGAAAACTGAAAAAGGACAGCATTATGTCAGATGTTTATTTAACCTACCTCAATCGGGGACCCGCCCTTTCTGAAGACAGCATTACTTATTACCTTACCAAATCCACTGAAATAGCCAGCCGTTATAACGATGAACCCATACTGGCTCACAATCGGCTGTGGCAGGCAGACTTATTGGTATCAAACGGCCAAAAAGAAAAGGCATGGTCCCTTGTAAACCAATGCCTGTCTGATGCGCAGCGTACCGGCAATGCCATTCTGGAAATCAGCTCCCTGATCACACTCTTTAATTATGAGGACGATCCCCATAAAAAGCTTGAACATCTCTATCAGGCCTACGAAGTGGCACAGAAAAGCGGAGACAAATACTTGGAAAACTACATCTTAACTCTTGCCTTAGCAGTTGGCAACTATCTGGGTGATAAAGACGAGATCATCAAGATCTATGTCAAATTGGAAAAGGTGATGAGCGCCGAGTGGGAAAGATCAAGGAAATTTATGGGTGACTATGTGCGGTATAATGTCATAGAGCAGGACAATAAGCTATTGGCTGAGGAAAATGCGAGGCGGACTATGTGGATAGTCATTATTTCATTTATGGCATTGATCTCCTTAATGACCATTTACGTAATCATGCTTCGCCGGAGCCGGAAAGCGAAAGAACAGATAGACGCCCTCAACGATACGGCTAATATGCAGATCATCGCCATGGAAGAAGCGAAGCACCAAGCGGTAAAAGAAGAACAGCTGCGGCTTGGACAAGATCTGCATGATGGTCTTTCATCGTCTATCGCGAGCATCAAGCATCAACTGGAATTGCTATCGATGGATACCGATGATGTGTCCTTAAAACACAAGTTGGGCAGGTTGCAAACGGAGGTAGCGACGGCCTATGAAACAGCCCGCACCAAGAGCCATGAATGGTTCAGTGCTGCAGAACAGGAAGAGCAGTCTTTTGAACAACAAATCAAACTGCTTACAGATGGTGCCCTACCCGATAACCGCTATCAAAAAGATATTCAAATAGACGATCACGCATTGTTTACGCGTCAATGCAGATATTCGGATCGCTTTGCTTCGCATTATCCAGGAAGCGATTACCAACATCATCAAGCATGCGAAAGCCAAACATGTGAGTATTCTGATTTATGAAGAAATGGATAGCCTGGTACTGATCGTCAGCGACGACGGGAAAGGACTAGGTGAACAGAAACCGGATAGTGAAAAATCAGCAATGGGCTTGCAATCCATCCGACGACGGGCTCGTTACCTCAACGGCAAAATCACCATTCAATCGGATGCAAAAGGCACCGAAATCACGATATCCATTCCGTTGAACAACGTCATATACGATTAGTCTATGAGAGCCTACCGATATGGATAGCTTTCTGTAAGTTATTTCTGCCTGAAATACACTTGCACGGGGACGCCTTCGAAATCGAAGTTTTCCCGGAGCTTATTTTCTATGAAGCGTCTGTAAGGCTCTTTGATGTATTGGGGTAGGTTACAGAAAAAGGCAAACATCGGCGACTTGCCGGCTATTTGGGTAACATATTTAATTTTAATGTACTTGCCCTTCGTAGCCGGCGGCGGATAGTTTTCGATGATGGGCAGCATTACATCATTCAGCTTTGAGGTAGGCACCTTTTTCGTTTTGTTTTTATAAACGGCGGCAGCAGCCTCCACAGCTTTGAAAATCCGTTGTTTCTCGGTGACGGACGTAAAGACGATCGGCACATCCGTGAATGGTGCAATTTTTTCTCGGATCAGCTCTTCAAACACCTTGGTGGTTTTTTGATTTTTCTCGATCAGATCCCACTTATTGACTAGGATGACGATTCCCTTTTTATTTTTCTCCGCTAAATGGAAGATATTGATATCCTGGGCCTCGATGCCTTCCGTGGCATCCAGCATCAAGATCACCACGTCCGATTCTTCCAGCGCTTTGATGGTGCGCATGACCGAGTAAAATTCGATGTTTTCCTTCACCTTGGTTTTCCGCCGTAATCCAGCCGTATCAATCAGGATAAAATCGTGCCCATATTGATTGTAATGAATACGAATGGAATCGCGGGTGGTACCTGCCACAGGGGTTACGATATTCCGGTCTTTACCAATCAAGGCATTGGTAAGCGACGATTTACCGACATTCGGCCTACCGACGATTGCAAACTTCGGGCGTTCATCTTCTTCCTCCTCTTCGTGCTCAAAATGGGTGACCACCTCATCCAATAGCTCACCCGTACCGGAGCCGGTCATGGACGACAGCGGGTAAATCTCACCCAGTCCGAAGCTATAGAAGATACTAGCTTCTTGCTGGAGCAGTGGGTGGTCTACCTTATTAACCACCACAAAAACCGGCTTTTTGCTACGCCGAAGCACGTCAGCGATCGCATCATCCAGATCGGTGATACCCGTGGTCACATCCACCATAAACAAGATAACCGAAGCCTCTTCGATGGCAATCAGTACCTGTTCGCGGATGGCGGCTTCAAAGACATCCTCCGAGCCGTGTACGTAGCCACCGGTGTCTACCACCGCAAATTTCTTCCCTATCCATTCGCCCTGCCCATAATGCCGGTCGCGCGTTACCCCACTGTAGTCGTCGACAATAGCCCGGCGGCTTTCCGTCAACCGGTTATACAGCGTAGACTTTCCGACGTTTGGCCGCCCTACAATTGCGATGATATTTGCCATCAAAAACCCCTAATTATTCGTTGATTGCCTTCACTCCCGGAAGCACTTTACCTTCCATGTATTCGAGCAGCGCACCGCCGCCTGTACTCACGTAGCTCACGTGCTCGGTCATTCCAAATTTGCTCACGGCCGCCGCCGAATCACCTCCACCGATCAATGAAAATGCTCCACGCTCGGTGGCAGCCACTACGGCATCAGCCACGGCTCTCGTACCTTTGGCAAATTTATCCATCTCAAAAACGCCCATCGGACCGTTCCATAGGATGGTATTTGAAGCCTGGATTACCTGTGCGAAATGCTCACTGGATTCTTTCCCGATATCCAACCCCATTTTGTCGGCCGGAATGGAATCATTTGGTCCGTCATACGCCGGTGAATCTGGTGAAAATTCATCAGCAATCTGACAATCTGTGGGCAATACCAAGTTGACACCTTTTTCATCCGCTTTCTTCACCAAATCATTGGCGAGATCCAATTTATCCAGCTCGACGAGCGACTTTCCGATCTCACCCCCGCGCGCTTTTACAAAGGTATACGCCATACCTCCACCGATGATCAGGTTGTCGACCTTATCGAGGAGGGCCTCAATCAGTTCCAGCTTGTCAGACACCTTGGCGCCGCCCATGATGGCGGTAAACGGACGTTGCGGATGGTTGAGCACTTTTTCGGCATTGCCGACTTCCGCGGCCATAAGGTATCCGAAATATTTTGCATTCGGAAAAAATTGTGCAATAACCGCTGTCGAAGCATGTGCGCGGTGCGCCGTACCAAAGGCGTCGTTCACATATACATCGCCCAGTTTTGCCAGCTTTTCAGCAAAGTCTTTGTCGCCCTTTTCTTCTTCTTTGTAAAAACGAAGATTTTCCAGCAGCAGTACCTCCCCCGGTTTCAACGCCTCGGCCTTTGCATAAGCCTCAGCCCCGATGCAGTCATCGGCAAACTGTACATCCACACCCAGCACGTCCGACAGGTGCTTCACGATGTGCTTCAATGAATATTTCTCCGTTGGTCCCTCTTTCGGCCTTCCAAGGTGCGACATCAGGATCGCCGACCCACCGTCGTTCAATATCTTTTTGATGGTGGGGGCTGCTCCCTGTATCCGGTTGTCGTCCGTAATGTTGTATTTTTCATCTAAGGGTACGTTGAAATCTACCCGTATCAGCGCTTTCTTGCCAGAAAAATCTAAATTGTCTATGGTGTTCATTCCGAAAATATTTCTTTTTATTTCAATCAATTTGGGGTAACAAAGCTAAGATAAGTATTTGTTTACCCAAAAACTTTATTACTATAACGCAAGGCTTCCGCCCGAGCTTCTTCATTTAATCCCGTTTCCATGCCGCGCTCGTATAGAACCTGCAGCAAAGTCTCCGTGGCGATATTCCCCGTTAATTGATCCTCAGCCATTGGGCAGCCTCCAAAACCCCGCAATGCCGTATCAAAATGGGTGCATCCCGCATCCAATGCTGCGATCAGTTTATCTCGGCTTTCTGCAGGTGTGCTGTGTAGATGCAATCCCAATGAAATGCCAGGGAACGTGCCGTCGATATATCCGTATAACCGGGCTATGCCTTGGGGTGTCGACGTGCCAACGGTATCGGCCAACGCAATGTCCCGTACCCCCATAGCAACGAGTCGATCGGCATAATCCGCCACGATTGCGGGGCTCCACGGGTCACCATATGGGTTACCAAACCCCATGGAAAGGTACACTAGGGGAATCTTTCCGTTGACATGGCAGATTGCCACAATTTCTTTCACAGTGTCCAACGACTGGGCAATGGTGCGGTTGGTATTGCGCTGCTGAAACGTTTCGGATACCGAAAACGGAAACCCCACAATCCCCACCGCCGCGACAGCCACTGCTTCTTCCGCTCCGCGTACGTTGGCCACGATGGCCAGCAACCGAGTGGTGCTTACCGACGTATCCAAATGCGCAAGCACTTCAGCCGTATCCTTCATCTGGGGGATGGCTTTGGGCGAGACAAAGCTCCCGAAGTCCAATCGGTCGAAGCCCACTTTCAGGAGCAATTGGAGATACGCCGCTTTTACCTCAGTGGGAATGAAGTGACGTATTCCCTGCATCGCATCGCGGGGACATTCGGTGATGGAGACACGTGACATCAATATACATCCAGTATATAAGGAAGCCGAGCCTGAACCCCCCGTTGCCCGAGCGTGCTTTTTACCTGTTGGTAGTAACCGTATTGATCGCCCAGCTCCCGCTTGGCAAACCAGGTGCTGATCCGATCGGTTGAACCACCCAGCAATGACTCCAGCGGATTTTTAATGGCCGGATAGGTAACCAACCGGTAATCCTCGAGCCCCGCCTTGTGTGCTGCGGCGGCAATAGCGTCATCCAGACTGCCCAACCGATCTACCAGCCCATTGGCAAATGCCTGCTGCCCACTCCATACGCGCCCCTGCCCGATGCTATCCACCTGCTCTTTGGACAGGTGGCGCCCATCGGCCACGCGTTGCACAAATGTGTTGTAGATCCGGTTGACCTCCATTTGGAGAATGTTCCGTTCATCGGCCGTGAGCGGCCGGTCCACATTGTTCAGGAAATCGGCATATTTTCCGGTTTTGACTCCGTCGAAGGTAATGCCTAATTTATCATTCATCAGCCCCTGCATGTTAGGAATCACGCCAAACACGCCGATGGATCCGGTAATCGTATTGGGTTGTGCAAAGATCGAATCGGCGGCTGCGGCAATGTAATAGCCCCCCGAGGCGGCCACATCGCCCATGGAAACGATCACTGGCTTTTCTTTGCGTAATAAATCCACTTCGCGCCAGATGATATCCGATGCCAGCGCACTACCACCCGGTGAATTGATCCGGAATACCACGCCCTTCACCTTGTCGTCTCGACGTACCTTACGCAGCTCGCGTGAAATGCGTTCGGAACCGATCATGTCGTCACTGCCCTCGCCCGATACAATATCGCCCACCGCATATACCACGGCGATGCGATCCCGCACCGATGCGGAGGTCGATGGGCCCGAGGGCTTATATTTCGTCAGCGCAACCGCATTGAGATCGTTGTCGGGATCGATATCCAGGGAATCTTTCAACTCGCCGAGCAGCTCGTCTTTATAACGTTTTCCGTCGGCCAGCCCGTATGTGATCGCATCGTCTGCCGTCCTCACCAAAAAACCATCGGCAATGGCCCGCAGCGAATCAGCGGTCAGGTGCCGACTTGCGCCAACCTGATCAATAAAATGATCATAGATGCTGCCCAGGAAGGAGGTTACCTGTTCGCGGTTTGCATCGCTCATCCGGTCAAGTATCAAAGGTTCAACCGCACTTTTGAAAGTACCGACTTTCACTACTTGCATCTCCACGCCTAACTTATCAAGCGTACCTTTTATAAACGGTATCTGCGAAGCCAGGCCGCGGAAATCAACCGAACCTTCCGGATTTACGTAGATCTTGTCTGCTGTGGATGCCAGGTAATAAGCCCGTTGGGTATATCCCTCGCTATAGGCGACAATAAACTTTCCGGATGTTTTGAAATCCAGCAATGCGTCGCGAATCTCCTGCAGCGTGGCGAAACTCGCGGACACGGCGGAAAGGTCAAGGTAGATGCCTTTGATCCGCTTGTCGTCCTTTGCCCCTTCAATACCTTTCAGTATATCGTTCAGCCCAAAACTTTTAGTCGTGTTAAATCCCGGAACATCCAGCTCTTCAAACGGGTCAGGTATGGTTCGTTCGGTAATCTGGTGCTGCAAGTCAATATGCAGCAACGAGTTATCGGCTACCTGCGTTTCTTTATTGGCCGTCATGGAACTGATCATCCCACCGATGATGATAAGTCCAACGATCACCAGCAGGAAAAAGGAGATGACGATACCCGTCACCGTTGCCAGTACATATTTAAAAAATGATTTCATTATTTCTATTCTTGTGTCCAAACTTAGCCAAACTTGGCTGCATATACAAGCTATCCTGGCTTTGTAGGATTTGACGGAGGGAAGTGGGAAAAGTTACGGAGTGTTTTTGCGGAACCGTGAAGGTACAAGGATGCAGAAGCACGGAGGTGCGAATAGCCGATTTTGCGATTTTGCAAATAGGTGATTTTGCGAATAAGCGCGGATTTATCTAAGTTTACCGCACAAAAAAAATCAGCACAAATACATGAGCGACGAAACGAATCCCATTCCTGAAGAAAATACCAGCCAAACGATTCCATTATCTGGGTTGTATGAAAACTGGTTTTTGGACTATGCTTCTTATGTGATTCTCGACCGAGCCGTACCCCATATCAACGACGGATTCAAGCCTGTCCAACGCCGCATCCTGCATTCGCTGAAAGAGATGGACGACGGACGGTTCAACAAAGCGGCCAATGTAATTGGCAACACCATGAAATACCACCCCCATGGGGATGCTTCTATCGGCGATGCAATGGTGCAGATTGGCCAGAAAAACCTCCTCATCGATTGCCAGGGCAACTGGGGCGATCCGGTTACGGGCGATTCCGCCGCAGCACCGCGCTACATCGAAGGGCGCCTATCTAAGTTTGCCAACGACGTGGTTTTCAATCCAGACACCACGGAATGGCAGTCGAGTTATGACGGGCGCAACCGGGAGCCGGTTACCCTACCAGTTAAATTTCCGCTGCTGCTTGCCCAAGGGGCCGAAGGCATTGCCGTGGGCCTTGCCACCAAGATTATGCCCCACAACTTCATCGAGCTCATCGATGGATCTATCGAGGTGCTGCGTGGTGGGCGGCCCAACCTTCTCCCCGACTTCCCTACAGGCGGACTGGCCGACTGCTCGGCCTACAACGAGGGGCAGCGTGGGGGTAAAATCCGCGTGCGTGCCAAAATTGAAGAGCGCGACAAGAAGACGCTGGCTATTACCGAAATTCCATATAGCACTACCACCGGCGGCCTGATCGACAGCGTCGTAGCTGCCAACGAAAAGGGCAAAATCAAAATCAAGAAAATCGAAGATAACACCGCCCGGAATGTCGAAATCATCATCCACCTTGCTGCGGGTATCTCGCCCGATGTGACCATCGACGCCCTGTATGCATTTACGGCGTGTGAGGTATCCATATCGCCCAATACATGTGTCATCAAGCATGACAAACCCCATTTCATGGGGATCAATGACATATTGATTGAAAATACGAAACAGACTAAGGCCCTGCTCAAGCTAGAGCTCGAAATTAAGCTCCGTGAACTGCAGGAAAAAATATTCTTCAGCAGCCTGCTTAAGATTTTCATCCAGGAGGGAATGTATAAACATCCCGACTATGAGAATTCGGGCGACTTTGACACTGTCGTACAGGTGCTCACCCAGCTGTTCACTCCGTTTTTCGATCAGTTTTATCGAGAGATTCTACCGGAAGACTACAAAAAACTCATTGAGAAACCGATGAGCAGCATCACCCGCTTCGACGTAAAAAAGGCGGATGAGCAGATGGCTGCGTTAGAAGAGGAGATCAAAAAAGTAAAACATCACCTCAAACACCTTACCGACTATGCCATTGCGTGGTTTGAACGACTCAAAGAGAAATATAGCAAAGGCCGCGAGCGGCGTACCGAACTCCGGGTATTCGACCGGGTGGAGGCCGCCCAGGTAGCGCTAGCCAATGTGAAACTTTACGTAAACCGCACCGAAGGATTTGTAGGCACCGGCATGCGTAAAGATGAATACATCGGCGACTGCTCTGACCTCGATGATGTGATTGTTTTCCGTGCTGACGGCAAATGCTTGGTTACCAAAGTACAGGATAAGGTGTTCGTGGGTAAAGACATCATCCATGTTGCAGTATTTAAGAAAGGCGACGACCGTACGGTATACAACCTCATCTACCGCGATGGCAAATCGGGCGTATCGTATGTGAAGCGCTTTTCGGTGCTCGGTGTCACACGGGATAAGGAATACGACCTCACCAAAGGCGAAAAGGGTTCCAAAGTATTGTATTTTACAGCCAATCCCAACGGTGAAGCGGAGGTGGTAAACGTACAGCTGAAGCCTCATTCCAAACTACGGAAGCTGCAAATGGACATCGATTTTGCTGAAATCGCTATCAAGGGCCGTAGCTCACAGGGAAATATCGTGACGAAATACCCGGTCAAAAAGATTATCCAAAAAAGCAAGGGCGTATCTACCCTGTCCGGTCGAAAAATCTGGTTTGACGATGTGCTTAAACGGCTCAATGCAGATGGCCGCGGCCAGTATCTCGGCGAGTTTGATGGCGACGACAAAATACTCACGGTGATGGCTGATGGGACGTATGAATTAAGTACGTTTGACCTGAGCAATCACTTTGAAGACAAGCTGATACGCATCGAAAAGTACGATACGCAGCGTGTGTACACCGCAGTGCACCGCGACGGCAAGTCGGGCGTTTACTATGTCAAGCGCTTCCTGTTTGAAGACACGCCAATCGGTAAACGTACGTCGATTATTAACGAGGAAGCAGGGTCAAAGCTCATACTTATTACCGCTGTTGCCGCACCTTTGGTTCAAATCGACGTGCTCAAGGGTAAATCACGCACGCCTGAGACAGTTGAACAAAACCTAGCCGATCTCATCGATGTCAAAGGCATGAAGGCGCAGGGTAACCGCCTAAGCTCACACGAGGTGACCCGCGTGGTGAATATGAGCGTCGAAGAAACACACCCTGCCGACACGTCGGATGTAGAAAAGCGTACTCCTGAATCGGCACACAACGATTCAGGCAATACCGATAAAGATACAGTGGCTGTAGAGCAGCCTCCTTCGAAGGAACGGCCAAATGTCGATTTTGAAATCACCAATCCCGATGACATCAAGATGGATGGTAACGGGCAAATGGGGTTGTTTTAAGTAAAAACAACCCCATTTTTTCGTATTTTATCCTACCTTTTATTTTTTTATCCGAATTTTCTTACCTTTACGACAGAAAAACATCTATTGTCCAACAAAAAACAAACACAAAAATTAAACCTTCAGCAGTTAATCGAGTGATTTAATCATTAAAAGACCATTAACAGCGGATTTCACTCCCAATTCGAGACATCAATACCCGACTACACCATCTACCGTTTAAAAAAGCTTAGTTAAAGCATCAATGAAACGTATTATTCAAATAAATTAAACTATTCATTGTATTGTGGTGTTATGTGTATAGTATTAGGTTTCACATCGCCACTGTTGGACAAAGGATTTATTTAAAAAGCTACCTATGAAACCTGCAGAAGCCGTAGGCAAATGCAAGTTTCATTGCCATTGAAAAACAAAATGCAACGCATTCATTGATGCCATTGAATGCTGGCAAGAAATCAATAATTGTTCCAATGAAAAAACAAACAGTTTGCATTGTAATAGGCCTGTTGTGCCTGTTGTCGGTCCGTGGACAGCGCCTATCCTCAACCAAAGTTGAAAACCCAATTTCGCCATCGCTTGGCATCCTGGTAGGAACCGCCGGAGGTGGCTTGGAGTTTTATCAGCCATTCGGTAATCAGTTTGGTATCCAAGCTGGGTTTAGCCTCATGCCATTTGATACCCAGATTATCGGAACCTATGGCCAACATGAGACGCGCTCACAGGTAAGAGCCCGGTTGCACAACGTACACATACTCTTCGATTGGGCACCGTTCTACAAAGCCAGTGGTTTTTTCCGACACCTCATCATCAACGCCGGCGGAGGATACTTTATGCAGGCCAAAGGTTACATTCAAACCACATTAAACGAAAGTTACTTTTATGGAGACATCGAGGTGCCCTATTACCTGATCGGTGAGGTCAACACCCGTATAAACTGGAATGAAACTATAGCGCCTTACCTCGGGCTAGCCCTTACAGATATATGGATCGACAACCGTTTCGGTTTGGATTTCGGATTGGGTGGCTATTACCTCTCTGCTCCATCTGTACAATTGACGGGCACCAAACTGCTCGAATACAATCAAGCCAATGGGCCTATTATTGAACGGAACATCAGAAACTACCGGTTCTTACCTCAGCTCCAATTGGGCGTCAACTATCGATTTAAATTAAAATACTAATACTACCTCGAAAACAAGAAAATTCCTATGAAAAAAAATATGTTCTATATGCTTACGGGGTTGCTGGCTTTGGCGGGCATACAAAGCTGCGAAAACCCATTGAAGGATGTAAATATCCTGGTAAGCTCCGAAATCCTCAAATACACCACACTGCTGCACGTATCGGATACCGAAGGCGAACCACTATCCAACCTTTCGGTGACCATCAAAGGTCGTGATGCCGCATACATTTACAACCTGGAAGGACGCAAGCAGTTCAAGCTCGACGGTGGACTGTTGAATCTAGGTATCCATCCTGAACATGAGCCTACGCCCGGCAATCCGATTGTGTTCCAAGTAGAATTAAGCGGATCGGGTTATCTCACGCAAGTTATTCCCGTTACCATCGTTGACCAACAGTTTTCCAGCATCAATGCAATAAGTGTAATGGATTTAGATGCCGCACCTGCCGGTGTCACTGTGTATACACCTACCGTGGCGTTGGTAAATAACGCCATTGCCAAAACGCTGATCCTCACTACGCCGTTGAGCAACGCCTCAGAGCAATCCGTGCAGATCACCCTGCCTGTCGGCACCCAGTTTCTGGATGAAAACGGCAATATCCTCACAGGCACTGAGCTGACGGCCTCCATTATTAATGCCGACACAGACAAGGAAGGTGCGCTCAGCATTTTTCCCGGTGGCAGCCTGGCAACGAGCAACATCTACCTGGCTGAATCCAGCAATGCCTATTCAGGCGTATTCAACCCTGCGGCTTTTACCAATATCGAATTTTTCGTGGGGGGTGTCCCGGTACGCCGATTCAGTCAGCCCATCGAAATTGCCCAACAGCTAGATCCCGGGTTTCATAATGTCAATACCGATGCTCCCATAGCCCTAGGCGATCAATTGACCATATTCAGCTATTTCACCCATGAAGCACGATGGGATTACGAACAGGAGGCCACAGTAGAGGCCGATGGGGATGCGCTGGTTTCCACCTTTTCCACCGACCATCTAACGTGGTTCCTGAGCGGCAATTTTTTGCAAGCCTGCGAACAACCTGCCACTATACAACTGGAAGCCTCGTGGTTTGATTCTAGCGTGAGTTATCCGCTCACCATCGAAGCCGTCGTAGCAGGCAAAGTGGCCGCTGCCATTACAGTGTCCATTAATGCAGACAATCGAATTGTAAAATTCAATTATCTGCCCACTCAGGGCGTTACTATCCGGGTGCGCGATAATCGCGGTGCGATATTAGGCGAGCAGGCCGTCAACGCCACCTGCGGCGGCACGACGATCCTTTCACTCAGCGACCCAGCCACCGTGAATGATCCGACTGTCACGTTGCAGCTGTATGTACGTTGCCCCGGCCAGTCTGAAGTGATTTCTGTATTGCCTACATTCTATCTATATTATAAAGAACACAACAGCAGTGACGATTACGCATTTTTAGGAGTGGTCACCGATGGCTTCCTTTCCACCCGGTTGCTGACGGTCGAAACCGTAGTATACGACTTCAAGGCAGTTTGGGGCAACAACATCAAAATCGTTGGCGGCCACCGGGTGCAAGAAGACAATAGCGGCACGGTGGGTATTGAACCGGGTGACATCATCGGAACGAAAGCCGGAGCCACCAATTTGGCCATACTTTCAGAAAAGTGTAGTGAATTATAGTCGCTGCCCTCAACGCAAGCTATCTGGTAATTTCTTTGTCTGATTTACCAGATAGCTTCATCGTTAACAAAAAAGAATCACAACATCAATTTTTCATACAGAAAGCACTTTAAGCTTAAAAAATCGACATATTTTACAACAACTTTCTTTTTCGATACCCGAGTTTGGAATATTTGGCATTTTTTTTGGATATCACCCAATAATTCTACCGATTCTTTAAAAGAATCATTAAAACAAATACAAAACGTTAATATTTTTTTAACATCCATCTACCATTTTATTAACGTTTAGAGCACAGTCAATTCGGTTCTTTGCTTTTTATCATGAATTTACGATGCAAACGCGTTATATTTTTCTTTTGAAGTTTGTTTTGATCCTCACGGATTTACTTTTTCTCAATCTCACATTTGCGATAGCCAGCGAGATCACACGGCTGTATTATTATGGGGACACCAGTACGCTTTATCGATATTATTTGCCGGTAGTCAATTTATTGTGGCTGCTGTCTGGAGCTTCTTTCCGGTTGTATCTCCAATCTACCCTGGATCACCTCGAAAATATCTATCGGGCTACCTTACGCGCAGTTTTCCTCCATGCCATACTATTTTCTGCGTACCTACTCCTTGCCCACGGCCAAGGTGTCGACGCCAGTGCATTCCTACTAAGTTTTTATGGGATATTTGGTGTTTTCCTATTGGGTAGCCGACTCGTAGGAACCTATATTCAGGGCCTGCTGGAGAAACACTTCCGCATCCGCAAGACGGTTGCCATCATGGGCAAAAACGAGGGTGGACGTAGTCTCGCGAATTACTTTCGGGCCCATGAGCGCAACTACCTGTTCGAAGGGTACTTGACCGAGCGCGACGACCTGCTGCTTTCCGAGTCGGGCGGTATAACGAAGGCTGCCGAAAAGCAATTCCTTCGGGCCGTGGCAAAAGGGATTCAAGAAGTGTATGTATCGTTGCCTCCGCACCGCATTCCTCAGGCGGCAGCACTCGTCGAAGCGGGCGAGCGGCATTGTTTACGGGTCAAGCTTGTTCCCGACCTGACGAGGCAGGACAAGGTACCTTACAATATCAGTGTTCTCGGTGATGTACCGGTCATCAGCATCCGGCAAGAGCCGGTGTACGACATCGAGGGACGATTTAAAAAGCGCTTATTCGATATGTTGTTCAGTGTGCTGGTAGTGGCATTCATCTTAAGCTGGCTATACCCCCTTATTGGCATGCTCATTAAGTTGGAAAGCCGCGGCCCCATTTTGTTTAAACAACAACGTACGGGCCGAGACAACAAGCCTTTTTGGTGCTATAAGTTCCGTAGTATGCGCGTTAATAATGAAAGTGACGACCGGCAGGCCACACGAGGAGACCGCCGCATTACCCGCATCGGGGCTTTCCTACGTCGCACCAGTCTTGACGAGTTACCTCAGTTCTTGAATGTATTGCAAGGACACATGAGCGTTGTAGGCCCACGGCCGCACATGCTCAAACATACCGAGCAGTACAGCGCCATCATCGATCATTATATGACCCGGCAATTTCTTAAACCTGGCATTACCGGCTGGGCACAGATTAACGGTTACCGGGGAGAAACCACCGACCCACGACTCATGGAACGTCGCGTCGCTCACGACATTTGGTATCTCGAAAATTGGACTGCCATGCTCGACGTACGTATCGTATTTATGACGGTAATCAATGTGATTACAGGTGAAGAGAATGCACATTAAGCTTTCGTAAAACAGCTACTAAGGATATGGGTTTATTTAGCGTCTTAACAAAAGCAAAGACTGCCACCAACTTGTCTTGGCTGCAAACAGACATGCACTCTCACATTCTACCGGGCATCGACGATGGTTCGCCGGATATCGAATCTTCCATCGGGTTTTTAAAACGCTTACATGCCCTGGGACTTCGAGGGAGTTATGCTACCCCACATGTGTTCAAGGAAATGTACCCCAACAATGCAGAAACCATCGGAGCGGCTTTACAACAACTTCAAACGGTCGCGGAAGTCGAAATTCCCGAATTCCAATTGGCGACTGCTGCAGAATACATGATAGATTCAGATTTTGTTACGTCGTACCAGCACATGCAGTTGCTTACGTTACCCGGCAATTACGTATTGATCGAAATGTCTTACGCTGCTGAAAATCCTGAGATCGACCGGCATGTGTTTGAGTTGCAAGTAAAAGGCTACACCCCCATCCTCGCCCATCCAGAGCGGTACGTGTTCTACCACGATCGCCCTGAACGATATCAGCGACTCAAAAGCCAGGGATGCTTGTTTCAACTCAACTTATTATCACCTTCCGGATATTATGGTGCGCCCGTCCGAAAAGCCGCCAAATGGCTACTTAAACATGGGATGGCAGACCTGGTCGGCACCGATCTCCACCACGCCAAGCACATGGCCGCTATTGAACGATTTGTACTCAGCGGCGATGCATACGCTGCTTTTAAAAAAAACCCGATTAAAAACGAGGAACTATTTAGCGCATGACAAAAAACACGCTATGCTTATTGACATTAGGGCTACTCGTAGGATTCAGTTCCTGCGTTTCCAACAAAAAAACCATCTATTTCAGAGACATCCCAACCGATAGCCCATGGGTGAATCTCCCTGCTTATCACGAACCATTGATTCAAGTAGATGATATCCTGCACATCACCATCCAAACCATCGATGGCGGTACCACGGCAGCCATCAATCAGTTGTCGGGCGCTCCGGCCAACGCGGGCAATCCGGCTGCTCCCACGATAGGAAATAATGTACCCACCGGCTACTTGGTGGATGAAGAGGGGCAGGTGACCATCCCCATGTTAGGCACGCTCAAAGTGGCAGGCTTGACCACTCCCGAAGCTCGCAAACTTATCAGTGGGGCGGCGTCGAAATATTTCAACGATCCTACCGTACAGGTTCGGTTCGCTAACTTTAAGATTACGGTGATCGGAGAAGTTGCGAAACCAGCCACCTATACGGTGCCTAATGAAAAAATAACGTTATTGGATGCCATCGGCATGGCGGGTGATCTCACCATTCACGGTCTTCGGGAAAATGTCTTGCTGGTACGGGACAATAACGGACAGAAAGAATTTGTTCGCTTTAATCTCAATTCGTACGAAACATTCGAATCGCCCTACTTCTACCTGAAGCAAAACGATGTCATTTATGTGGAGCCGGGCAAGAGCAAAGTGGCTTCCACCAATGTAGCACGTACGCAAGCGATTTCGATCTTCGCGAGCGCAGTAACGATCATCACAGTCATCATATCTCGACTTTTTTAACACAACAACAAGATATAAAAGCTTATGAAGGAATGGCAGGACGATGATTTTGAACGAGAAGGACAAGAAGACAATCAAAAGCTGATTGAGTTCCTTGGCAAATTGTGGGCCAACTGGTATTGGTTTGCCTTATTTGGCATTCTCGGATTAACCGTTGCTTACCTAAATTTGCGCTACAGTACGCCGGTATATAAAATCAATGCTAAATTGCTGGTTACCGAGGAACAAAAAGGTGCTTCCACGACCGGGACGGGCGTATTTCTGGGCGATCTAAATAGCTTTTTTGGCGGTGTCAATTCGGTAGATAACGAAGCAGAAATCCTGAAGACCCGCTATCTGATGGAGCAGGTAGTGCATAAGCATAATGCACAGGTCAATTACTTCGTCCCCGGGGACGTCCGTGATGTGGAAGTATATCCTTCACCGTTTGACGTTACGTTGCTGCGTCCTGATTCGTTGACCGGCGGAACATTTCGTTTGCAATTAAAAGACAATGAGCATATCAACATTAGTCAAGATCATTTTGAGCAGGAAACTACCTTTGGCACCACCATTGACCTTCCCGGTGTTGGCTCAGTATTCATTAGCCGAAACCCTAAAGTGCCCATTAGCAAAACGACCTACCGATTTGAAGTGGTACCTTTTGATACAAGGGTAAACGAATATATGGGTCGGCTGTCAGTTGGCGTAACAAATAAGCAGGTGTCCATTATCGACTTATCATTTGACTATCCCATCAAAGTTAAGGGCGAAAGCATTCTGAGGACTATTCTCGAAACGTATACAGAAAACAACTTACAGGACAAAAACACGATTGCCGATAGCACCATTGCTTTTATCGATAATCGCTTGCTGTTTGTAGGACAGGAATTGGGCGATGTTGAAGGTGATATCCAAGTATTTAGGCAGTCCAAACAACTTGCGGATATCTCCACTCAATCTCAATTGTTACTGGAAAATTCAGCAGAATATATAAAGCAGTTGTCCGAAGTGGAAACGCAGCTTACCATTTTGGACAATTTACGCGAGTACGTGATAGATCCGAAAAACCAGCGGGTCGTACCCAGTGCATTGTTACCCGACGACATGGTATTTAATAGCTTAGTAGAACGTTATAATACGTTGCTCTTGGAACGCGATCGGCGTCTGCTAAGTGCGACACCAAACAATCCGACGGTTCAAAACTTAGACCAGCAACTGGCCAACTTGCGTGCCGATATGTTAGCAAACCTGGAGAACACTCGAAACCGGTTTGAAACGACCCGAAACGAGCTTCGCCGTAAAACTGGCCAGCTGGAATCGGAAGTCAGGCGTGTTCCTGCTACGGAAAGGCAATACCTCGATCTCGCCCGACAGCAGCAGATCAAACAGGAACTCTACGTTTATCTGTTGCAAAAGCGGGAAGAAACTGCTATCAGCAAGACAGCCAATATCTCCAATAGCCGGATAATTGACCCTCCTAAAGCGAAGACATTGCCATTCTCTCCAAGACGCACACGCACATTAGCCATGGGCCTGTTAATAGGCCTTATCATCCCGGCGACAAGTATTTATCTTCGCGATCTACTGAATACCCGTGTCCGCAGTCGGGAAGACATACAAAAGCAAACTGCTCTTCCTATCGTTGGAGAAATCAGCCACAGCGCCTCGAAGCAGACGCTGGTAGTAACGAGGGATTCCCGCACGCCAATTGCCGAGCAATTCCGGGCGCTTCGCACAAATTTGGCTTTCTATTTAAGTCATATTAACAAGCCGACCATTCTCCTGACTTCGAGTACGAGCGGAGAAGGCAAATCCTTTGTTGCACTGAATATGGCTATGATTTTTGCCATTTCCGGCAAAAAAGTTGTGGTGTTGGAAATGGATCTGCGCAAGCCAAATCTATCCATCAAACTGAATATACCAAACAACTTCGGATTTACCAATTACATTATCTCCTCCTCTCAAACACCCGAAAGCATCATTAGGCCGTCGGGTGTACACGAGGGACTGTATCTGATCAGTTCAGGCCCCATTCCGCCAAATCCTGCCGAAATGATTCTGAGCAAGCGTATGGATGAGTTGATGGCCTATCTAAAACAAGCATTTGATACAATCATCATTGATGCCCCTCCCGTGGGGTTGGTCACCGATGCACAACTGCTCAGCCAACATGCGGACCTTACTTTGTATTTGGTACGGCCGAAAGTTACGCACAAACGTCAGTTGCAAATACCCAACGAACTCCATCAAAGTGGAAAAATGAAACAAATTGCGCTTATCGTTAACGATATCCAAACTAAAAACTCAGGATATGGATATGGATATGGTTACGGCTACGGCTACGGGTACGGCAATTACGGCGACAACACACCCGAGAAACGAAAATCTTGGCTTCCATTTTTAAAAAAATGACAACATAAACAACTTAGAATGGATAAACATGCAACCGTTTACGTAGCCGGTCATCGCGGCATGGTAGGTAGTGCGATCAGGCGGTACTTAGAACAGGCGGGATACAACAACTTGCTCCTACGAACGTCGGCAGAACTCGATCTACGCAATCAGCGGGCCGTAGCCGATTTTTTCGCGTCTGAGCGCCCCGAATATGTGTTTCTTGCGGCGGCGAAAGTTGGTGGTATCCTGGCCAATAACACCTATCGGGCAGATTTCATCTATGAAAATCTGATCATGGAGACTAACGTTATCCATGCCGCACATCAATACGATGTTAAAAAATTACTCTTTTTGGGAAGCAGTTGCATTTATCCCAAAATGGCACCGCAGCCGCTGAAAGAAGAATATCTTTTAACCGGCCCGTTAGAATCGACAAACGAACCGTATGCCATTGCCAAAATCGCAGGCATTAAGTTGTGTGAAGCCTATCGGGATCAATACAGCAAAGATTTTATCAGCGTCATGCCAACCAACCTCTACGGTATAGGGGATAATTACCACCCTGAAAATTCGCACGTATTACCAGCGCTGATCCGCCGTTTTCACGAAGCCAAGGAAGCCCATCAATCCAGCGTAACAATCTGGGGAAGCGGCACGCCCAAACGCGAATTTCTGTATGCCGATGATTTGGCAGAGGCCTGTGTCTATCTCATGAATTATTACAGTGAGCGTGAACTGATCAACGTAGGCACCGGAGAAGACCTCACGATCAAAGATTTAGCCGAGTTGGTAAAGGATGTTGTCAATTACAGCGGCAAATTGATGTTCGACACCAGCAAACCAGATGGCACACCACGCAAGCTTATGGATGTCAGTAAGCTGCACAATTTAGGCTGGAAACACAGTACATCATTAGAAAAAGGGATATCGAAAGCATATCAAGATTTCCTTCAACACACTTATGTGGAACGATAAATAAGGTAAAAAGCTTTATGAAAACAGCACTCATCACCGGCGTAAATGGACAAGACGGCGCTTATCTCGCTGAATTATTACTTAAAAAAGGTTATATGGTACACGGCGTCAAACGTCGTTCCTCACTAATCAATACCGACCGTATTGATCACCTGTATCAAGACCCCCACGATGAAAATGTACGATTCAAGCTGCATTACGGTGATATGACCGATAGCACCAATCTGATCCGTATCATCCAGGAGACACAGCCCGATGAGGTTTATAATCTGGCGGCTATGAGCCATGTGAAAGTGAGTTTTGATACACCGGAATATACAGCCAATGCCGATGGCATCGGCACACTGCGCCTATTAGAGGCCATCCGTATATTGGGATTGGAAAAAAAGACACGTATTTATCAAGCTTCTACTTCTGAATTGTATGGTTTGGTACAGGCAGTACCCCAAAGTGAAACTACTCCTTTTTATCCGCGGAGTCCTTACGCGGTTGCCAAGCTGTATGCCTACTGGATCACGGTCAATTATCGGGAGGCGTACAACCTGTATGCCTGCAATGGAATTCTTTTTAACCATGAAAGCCCACTACGGGGCGAAACGTTCGTCACGCGCAAAATTACCCGAGCAGTGGCGGCCATCGCCCTCGGCCTGCAGCAAAAAATGTTTCTGGGTAATCTGGATGCCCGCCGCGATTGGGGTCATGCGAAAGATTATGTACACGCCATGTGGCTTATCCTTCAGCAGGAAAAGGCTGAAGACTATGTCATTGCCACAGGCATCACTACGCCGGTCCGCGATTTCGTGAAAATGGCATTTGCAGAAGTTGGTGCTGAAGTAGAATTCACGGGTGAGGGAATTCATGAAAAAGGCGTAATCAAATCGGTGGACAGTTCAGACTTCTCGTTTAAAGCTGGTCAGGAAGTCGTCAGTGTGGATCCTGCATATTTTCGCCCTACTGAAGTGGATCTACTAATCGGCGATCCCACGAAATCAAAGACTAAATTAGGTTGGGAGCCCCAATACAATTTACCAGCGCTCTGCAAAGAAATGGTCGCATCCGATCTGGAGATTTTCCGAAAAGATAATACGACCCAATGGGAACATCTGGTGGGGTAACCTGTCGTATTCAAACGTTATTGCCTCATAAAAACGATACATATAGATGAAAATTTTAGTTGAAAATTCAACGTGGAACAACATTGGAGACGGCTTTTACCAAAGCACACTCTTCGCGCTATTCAAGCAATTGTATCCAGACCAGGAAGTGTATATGGGAGAAGGCCCGTTCAAACGCGCGTTTAGGCCTCGATCCAAAAAGCACTTGGCAAAGGCCTATCTCCTGATGGACGATCAGCATGCCGACCTACACATTTTCTCAGGCCCCATTGTCAAAAAGCTTATCGAGAACTACGGTGAAAAGATTAAGCAGATCGTTGCAAGGGGCGATCGTTATGCACTTATCAGCGTCTCCTCGGCACATATATCCGATCAGGCAACGTTAGCGACCGGCGCCTTTCTCGAACAATATCCGCCCCTGCTCATGGCCACACGGGACGAAGAGACGTTTAACCGATTCAAACCGTTCAATATCAATTTGTACAACGGCATATGTACCGCCTTCCTCGTCAATCGGATGTTGCCCGTACTGGAATATACTCCCCAACAGCCCTTTTTTATCAGTAGTTTTTACAACGAACTGGAGCCGCTTTACCAAGTAGAAGGCAATGTGACTCTTGAAAACATCAAATTACAACGAAAAGCCTCACTTTTTGGATTAAAACATCGTTATTCACGGCACCTGAACGCCTGGCGGCCGCAGCAGAGATATCTCGGTAACCATCGGATCATTAGGGTTCATCAAGACTTATCGACACATTTTTATCATGTCAAGTTTTCTCACCCCAATTCATTCATGAGTTTCAATCCTCTATCCTACCTTTCGATCTACAAATCTGCTGACTTCACAATATCAGATCGTGTACATTCCTGCGCTGTAAGTGTAGCATTCAACAAGCCCGCTAAGCTACTCACCAATAGCCCTCGCGCGGGGATATTCGATCGTCTAGGATATCAGCGGGATCGTGAAGGCATAATCCGGCCCATTGATCCGGCCGTCATCGATAAAGAAATAGAAAGGCTATCCGACGCTATCAAGCACGCTATCTAGTGAAGCCATGTCTTTGAAAAAAAATTTGCTGAAAAACGGACTGGCAACAGTATTTCAAAAACTCATCCGGGTCTTTGAGCAACTTGCTTTGGTGCCTTTCTTCATCTCTGCTTGGGGGGCGGCATATTACGGTGAATGGCTTACGCTGACGATATTTCCGACCATTATCGGACTCTCCGACCTAGGTATCGGTTCTGCAGCAGCCAATACGTTTGTACTTCGGTACGGCGCCAAGGACTACCAGGGTGCCGCAAATGTGTACCGAAGCGGTCGCCGGTTGATTTCGACCAGCATTTTGGTCAGTATCCTATTAGGGGGTATTGTGATAGGACTGCTGGACTATTACGGTGTTTTTGCAAAGACATTAATCGTACGCAGCGATGCAATATTGGCCGTATCTTTCCTGATGCTGGCCAAATTACTCGATTTTTTCCAGCAGTTGTATGAGGCCCATTTCCGCGCCGCGCGGCACGCCGCACGGAGTATCAACCTGCTTAGTATTTACGCATTACTGAAAATCGTAGGCAGCATTCTAGCGCTCACCCTCGGTGGCGGTATCGTTTCCGTAGCGGTCGTTACGTTTGGAATTGCCATCGTATTCAATGCATACTTCGGTTGGCAAGCTACAGTGCAGTTGAAAACCGATGAAAATTACATTTCCAAAGGTTACCTAGTCAAATCGGATATGACGATGGTGGCAAAGAAGGGATTCGGATACCTACTTTCCCCCATCTGGCAGTCCGTTTACTTTCAAGGAACCACATTTGTAGTACGTATCACACTAGGCCCTGAAGCCGTGGCCCTTTTCAACACGGTAAGGACAGTGTGCCGGTCTGTCAACCAGCTGTTCAACATGGTCAATGGTACTGTTTTTCCTGAATTGCAGTATGAATTATCGATCGGCAGACTACATATTGCGCGATTGCTCTTCAGGCGGTCGCTTTCACTCGTACTGGGCACCGCCGTTCTTGGCATGTTGCTATTGGGGCTATTCGGCGCTCAATGGTACGCATGGTGGACGAAGCATACGCTCGACCCACCACCCCTGATGTGGCAGATTTTCATCATCGGCATCGGTTTTAATGCGCTATGGTGGACGGCCAGTATGGTATTCCGAGCAGTAAACAAGCCTTATGTGTTGGTATTAGCAGGACTAGCTGGATCCGTGATCTCGGTAGGGCTTTCTTATTTCCTCTGCCTTTCACACGGCCTCGTAGGAGCAGCCTTGGGCAGCTTAGCGCTCGAAATCATTATGGTAGCCGTCGTGCTACCCGTTAGCTGCCGCTACCTTGGACAGTATGTTTGGCAGTTACCCAAGGGAATATGGAGCGATTCGGCGGTCTTTTTCAAAAAAATTGGCAAAATAAGCAAATGAACGTCACCCAAATATGTATTGGCAGATTCCATCATTTTCACCTGGCACGCCAGTTGGAAAAGCATGGACTGTTGAACCGCATTTACACGGGATATCCGCATTTCAAGCTGCGCGACGAGGCGGGTATTCCCAAGGATAAAATCCGGTCTTTCCCCTGGCTGCATACGCCTTACATGTTTCGGTCACGTATCGGACTCAGTAACTTCGCTATGCTGAACAAGTGGTGGTATTGGGCGGCACATGATTCATTAGATCGATTCGTGGCATCCCGGCTCCATGCGCCAGGCGTACTGGTTTCGCTGTCATCCACTGGGTTGCATGCGGGTACCAAAATCCAAGGGTTAGGAGGTGTATATATCTGCGATAGGGGTTCGTCACATATCAACTATCAGGATGAGCTGCTCCGTGAAGAACATGCCCGGTGGAGCATTCCTTTTGCCGGCATCGATAAAAAGATTATCCACAAAGAGCAATTAGAGTACCACCAAGCTGATGCGATTACCGTCCCCTCTGAATTTGTTCGACAGTCTTTTGTAAGCCAAGGTGTTTCGCCTGATAAATTGCATAAGGTACCTTATGGAGCCCGGTTGGAGCGATTCAGTCGCACGCAACATCCGCTCGAGAACCGGTTCAGGATATTGTGGGTCGGCGCGATCACCATTCGGAAAGGCTTCATGTATCTATTGAAAGCGTTCCAACGCTTTTCTCACCCCAATAAAGAACTCCTTGTCATCGGCAACGTATCAGCTGAGGTAAAATCACTGCTCAATGGGGAGTCACTTGAACATATTCGGTTTATGGGACAGGTAGCAAATGCATCCCTACCAGACATCTATAGTTCATCCCATGTCTTCGTACTCTCAAGTATTGAAGAGGGATTGGCCATGGTACAAGGAGAAGCTATGGCCTGTGGATGTCCGGTGATCGCTACACAGCATACAGGTGCTGAGGACCTGATTACGGATGGGATAGAAGGATTTGTTGTTCCTATCCGGTCGGCTGAAGATATTCTCGCGCGCTTGCAGCAGCTCGCCGACGAGCCTTATCTGAGAGATCAGCTGGGGGAAAATGCATTAGAAAAAGTTAAGTCATTGGGTGGATGGGACCACTATGGAAGCCAGTACACCCAGGTAATCAAATCGTTGACCATTGATTAGCAATTCTGCATGGCAACATCGAAACAACAAGTCATTCCTTTCACGGGCTTCTCGCAAGGGATGCCTGTAGGCATGCGTCGGAGATCCGCTACTTTCTTGACAGCGTCTCGGAAATGGCTCTCTATTGTTTTGGTTGTTGCCATGGCCATCCAGCTCCTCATTTTTCCAAGTTACGCCCAACTGCCCGGTTGCGTAAGTTGCCTTATAGGATGGTTACTCTGCTCCAGATACGTGTTACTGCCAATTTCGTTAAAAAAAAATACCCTGAGCAGTATGGTGCTGATTGGTTTCGCATTCACCCAATTCTGGATTCCTCCGGTCTTAACACTTATGGAAGGTAAACCACTGGTATTCAATCTAAATTATCCTAACAGTGTGTTCCTCCACAATTTTTTGGCCTTCTTGGCGATGCTGGGAAGTTTTTTGGTCTATAAAGCCCATTTCTCGTACATCCGATCTTATTTAGCGCGCTTTTTCAAGACAAAGACCTATTTATACAATACGCCATCCCCTTACCAATTATGGCTTATGGGGATCGTGGGTATCTTGGGCATGTCTGCAACCCGCATCCTTGGCTTGGGTAATGAGGGGGCTGCGAACACTGGCATACTTATTAAATTACTACAAGGGTTCCAAATCTATGCCTATGCCCCCTTGTTTATGATGCTGTCTCCACTGTATACCCGAAAACAATATGATACTCCAAAGTTACTTATCGCTGGCTATATATGCTTTCTATTAGCGATCGGCGTCTTGCTCAATTCCCGTGGAGCATTCATGATGGGACTGACCGGCTTGGGCCTTGCTTACTTACTGGGATTACTGTTGGGTACCTTTTCACCCCATGTATTTACCTTACGAAATACAATTGGCCTTGCGGCCGCCTTCTGGGTGATTACGGGACCGCTTAGTGACCTTGGCACAGCCATGGTGATTACCAGAAGCCAACGCGGAGAGGTGAATCCTACTGAATTGCTGGCAATGACATTCGACACATACAACGACAAAGAATTGCTCAACCGTTATAAATCCGCAGCAATGGATACGAAAAACAATCCATTGACGGATTGGGATGAATATTATTTCAATAATATATTTGTTGCCCGGTTTTCCAACCTCAAATTTGTGGATGCGAGCCTAGAGCACTATTACCGGTTGGATAGTCCCGAAAAAAATAAATTGATGTTCAACTATAGCATCGAGCGTACATTGGCTATTCTACCCGCTCCGCTGTTGAACTTCTTAGGAATTACGATCGATAAATATGGCGCTATCGGAACTTCTTATGGCGATTACTTATTAGCGCTGTCAACTGGCAACAAGGCTTATCTGGGCGGTTACCGTGTTGGTCACTTTGCCGGAGTAGGTATGGCGGCGTTTGGGTGGTTTTACCTACTTATTATGTTTGTCACGCTCATACCCTGTTTTCTATTGATCGACTTACTTTATTACAATGGCAAATTTAGCATCGTTTCACTGGTCTTCCTACCAGAGATTTTTTGCCATGTAGGATTGCTTTCCGGCAACATCGAAAACCCTATCAACTTCATTCCATTCCTATTCCGGACATGGCCCCAATTGGTTGTTCTTTATTTGGCATTATTTTATTTGACACGACAGCTGCGAAGGATTTTTATATGATTAACGCTAGGAATACATGGGTTTATGGGTTGGATTCGATCCGCTTTATGTTAGCAACCGTCGTGTTGATTGGCCATAGCGGATTTATTCCCGATTACGAACTCGGTTCCGACCCAAGCATCATCGCTATGGCGGTTAAGTTGACCCTCGCCAACACCTTCGTGGGTATTGCCGCTGTAATAGGTTTCTTTGTTATATCGGGCTTCGTGATCCACTTTCCTTATCGGAATGGCAAGCCATTACACGTGTCTGAATTCTACAGCAAGCGATTACTTCGGATCGTATTGCCGCTTTTGGTGATGTTTTTATTGTGCTGGATGTTTAGACTAAAGGTACCTTTCGTCGTCTGGAGTCTGTATTGCGAAATTATTTACTATCTCTTTTACCCACTATTATACAGACATCTCATCAGTAAGCCGAAAAATGTTGATATCCTTATCGTTGGCAGCATTATGCTGGCACTACTAGCAATTGGCTGGTTCACCAACGATTTTAACGTCCTCCTCCAGCATAAGGTTAAAGAAACCGCTAATTTCCATACACCCAACCACCTGCTTAACTGGATTTTCGGCTTTCCGGCATGGTTAATGGGCGTACGCATAGCTGTACACTTCGATAAGATCGCCAATAGTGATACAGCATTCAAAAAAGTAGTCCTACTCAGGGTATTGGTTTGGCTAGTGGCGATGACATGCTCTGTTCTCCGGTTCCACTTCGCGGTGTCCTATAAAATCACATTTATTCCCGCTTTCAGTTACCTCTGTTACGTATGGATGGCTACTGAAATCAGTTACTATACAGCCCATCGACCCATCAAGTGGCTGGAAAATGGTGGTAAATGGAGCTATTCCATTTACCTCTTCCATATGATTTTTGTCGACTTGTACCTCCATTGGATCCAACCAGAGAGCGTTTTCGCCCATATACTCAAACTCATCGTGGTACTGGTGTTTTGCTATGTAATGTACCTTTTGGTGGAGCGGCCCTCCCATCAATTAATAAAACGGATAAAATTACGATAATGAACATTCTCTATATAGGCAACAATTCCTCTCACAGCACTTCGTACCATCGCGCGATGGCGCTGAAACGTTTAGGTCATCGGGTAGACCTCATCGACCCGGAAACATTATTGAGGTCGAGTTTGATGCACAAATTACATTTCAGGACCGGATATAAGTTGCTGCAGCACCAAGTGGCTAATTTTCTCAAACAACAGATCAACGCCGTGAATCCAGATCTGATTTGGGTGAATGGCGGTGAACTCCTGGGTAAGAAAAGTCTGCATGTACTGAAAACACTGCGAGCACCAATTGTCCTCTATAACAATGACGACCCCACTGGGACACGGGACGGCCGCCGATTTGATTCCCTACGTAAAGCACTCCCTTACTACGACTTGTGTATAGTGCGGTTAGAAAAAGACGAAGGCGAGTTATTACATTATGGCGCACGTCAAGTGTTACGGGTATATATGTCATATGATGAAGAAGCCCATAAACCATTTGATCGCCCTTCGGAAATTCCTGTCCAGTTTACATCAGATGTTGCATTCATCGGCACCTGGATGCGACACGAGAAACGCGACGAATTTCTGCTGAAGCTCATCCGTGCCGGTATCCCTGTCAGCATCTGGGGTGCACGTTGGCCGAAGTCTCCTCATTGGAATGCTTTGAAAGCCCACTACAGAGGTGCGGCTCTTAGTGGACGAGACTACGTGGCGGCCATCCAAGGAGCAAAAATCTGCATCGGCATGCTTTCGCAAGGAAACCGCGACTTGCATACCCGTAGATCCGTCGAAACCACCTATACCGGCGGACTGCTCTGCGCAAAACGGACAACCATCCACCTCGATATGTACACAGAAAACCAAGAAGCGGTCTTCTGGGACGACGCGGATGAATGCATCGACGTGTGTAAGCGTCTACTCGCAGATAATGAACAGCGAGAAAACATCCGAAAGGCAGGATACAACAAGGTGAGGGCATTGAAAGTGGGAAATGAGGATATCTGCACCGCTATTCTCAAGCAATTGAACTTCTAGTCGGATATGAACGTAAGTCAAATCATACTCATCAGCAACTATCTACCCGATAAACAGGAAAGTATGCGCAAGTATGCGTTGAATCTCCGACAAGGACTGTCATCGCAGCGAATTCCGGTAAAACTGTGGAATCCTCCCGTATTCTTCGCTAAAGGATGGAAATCGACGACTACCGGAATCGGCAAGTGGCTCGGATACTTGGATAAATGGGTACTATTTCCGGCTATCCTGCGGCTGAGGCTGCTCCGCGCCGAATACCGGAAAAAAACCGTATTTTTCCATATTTGCGATCACTCCAACGCGCCTTACCTTGCTTCCTTGCCGCCGTCAAGGACCGGGATTACCTGCCACGATGTCTTAGCAATACGAGGAGCTCTGGGCTACCAGGATGCCTATTGCACTGCCAGCAAAACCGGCGTCATCCTCCAAAAGTGGATCTTAAAAAATCTGCTCACCGCCAACCGACTTGCCAGCGTTTCGCAGTTCACCATGAACCAGCTGTATGCGCTCTCGACAAGTGCAAACCACCAACTGGACAAAAAATGGAAAGTTGTGCACAATTCATTCAATGCACCTTTTGCACCGATGCAACGATTGAAATGCATACCACACCTCGATCGGTGCGGCATTCCATCCGATAAACCCTATGTCTTGCATGTAGGTTCCGCATTGCCCAGAAAAAACAGACAGATGGTAGTCAACATGATCAATGCGGTGGGCAACCAGTGGAAGGGTCTCATTTGTTTCGCTGGCCAACCGATCGACGCAGCATTAGCTGGACACATTAAAAATCTGGGATTGTCCGACCGGGTGATCTCGGTAGTCAAACCGGATCATCAAACATTGGTCGCGCTATACAGCGCCTGCGAAGCATTCATTTTCCCATCGCTTAGCGAAGGATTCGGTTGGCCCTTGATCGAGGCACAGGCCTGTGGTGCGCCTGTAGTAGCGAGCGACATTGAACCTATGCCGGAAATCAGCAATGGCACCGCGTTACATGCCGATCCACTCGACAAGAAAGCATTTGCAGAGGCATTTCTTCAGGTATTACAGCCTTCGGTCAGGGCACGATTGATACAACAGGGTTTCGAAAACTGCAAACGATTCGATAACGATTTGCTGATTAAGGAATTCATTGATTTATACAAGGAATAGTACACAAGCTATGCTAAAAAAACTCATTACGTTCTTTTTACCATGGGGATTACGCCGTCGATTGCTACACTATTGGTTTGGCTATGACATCCACCCTACAGCACATATCGGATGGGCTTGGGTGTTTCCCGGCAAACTTGTTATGAAAGAGCGAGCCAAGATTGGGCATTTTACCATAGGAATCCACTTAGATTACATAGAACTCGGTGAACGTGTGTCGGTTGGGCGGAGCAATTGGATCACTGGGTTTCCGAGTTCTGAGCCATCGAAACATTTTGCACACCAATCCGATCAACGCCGGTCCGAGCTTATTGTCGGCGATCATTCGGCCATCACGAAGCACCATCACCTGGACTGCACAAACAGCATTCACATCGGTCGTTTTTCAACCATCGCCGGATACCGGTCTCAGTTCCTTACACATTCCATCGATATTCGCCATAACCGGCAGGACAGCATCCCTATCACCATTGGCGATTATTGTTTTGTGGGTACAAATGTAGTGGTACTGGGAGGAGCGAAACTTCCCAGCTATTCCGTGTTGGGAGCCAAATCGTTACTCAACAAGGCCCAAGGCGAAGAATGGGGGCTCTATGCAGGTGTTCCGGCCACTTTGGTAAAATACATGGATAAGGATTACCAATATTTCACCCGACAAGAAGGGTTTGTTTTTTGATCACTAAAAACGCAGGTTGCTAAATGAAAACATTACGTATCATAACGAGCATGGACCCGCGGCAAGGTGGGCCAAGCCAAGGTATCCGGAACTCGATTCCCGCCCTCCAACGGATGGGAATCGAAAACGAGGTCGTTTGTCTCGACGATCCGACAGCAGACTTTATCGGGCAAGATTCCTTCACCATCCATGCGTTGGGCCGGGGCAAAACCCCGTGGGCGTACCAACCCCGCCTCGAACATTGGTTGCTTGCAAACATACACCGTTACGATGCACTGATCGTCCATGGCTTGTGGCAATACCACAGCTACGCCACCCATAAAATAGTGCAGCGGTATCGGAAATCGACCGAAAGCAAGGGGATACCAGCACTCTATGTTATGCCACACGGCATGCTTGACCCCTATTTCCAAAGAGCCTCTAGCCGTCGGCTTAAAGCGATTCGCAATTGGCTGTTGTGGTGGCTTATAGAGCGACCTATCGTCAACCATGCCGACGGCATATTGTTCACCTGTGAAGAGGAATTGCTGCTGGCCCGCCAAACATTTGACCGCTATCAACCCCGGAAGGAACTGAATGTGGGTTACGGCATACCGGCGGCACCTCGCAATTCGGCCAAGCTTGCCCATGAGTTTCAAGTGGCTTATAGCATCGATCCGAATCAGCCTTATTGGCTCTTTTTAAGTCGGATCCACGAAAAAAAAGGGATCGACTTATTGATTAAAGCGTATCAAAAATTGCTTACCGAAACGGGCATGCTTCCACCGTTGGTCATTGCCGGTCCCGGATTGGATACCACTTATGGCAAAGAAATGATCGAACTGGCTAACCCCACTTCCGAAATATCGTTCGTTGGAATGCTGACCGGAGACCTCAAATGGGGAGCACTGTATGGATGTGAACTATTTGTACTACCCAGCCATCAAGAGAATTTCGGTATTGCCATCGTAGAAGCAATGGCTTGCGGAAAGCCCGTGTTAATCAGTGATAAGGTAAACATTTGGCGCGAAATAGTAGCCGGAGGCGGAGGGCTTGTTGCAGAAGATTCGGCTTCGGGAACTTATAATTTACTCAAACAATGGCATGCGTTGAGTCATGACCAAAAAAACGAACTAGCGCAGGCGTCAAAAAGAATCTTCGAAATGAGCTTTACGGTAGACCAAGCTGCAATGTCATTGTTTAATACATTAAACGTTAAATACGATGACGCAGTCACATAACCACAAAGATACGTATACCGACGCATCGTTTTCTCTTTCAAACCGGTTACTGAGAGTGCTTTGGGGGATTGTCTATACGTTACTATTCCGGTATTCTCCTCGTCCATTTCATCAATGGCGCGCGTTTTTACTTCGTTTGTTCGGTGCAAAAATAGCGAGGGGCACCCATGTCTATCCCCGCGTAAAAATATGGGCACCCTGGAATCTTGAACTCGGTGCAGAATGTGGGATTGCTAGCGGCGTGGAGCTCTATTCCCAGGGAAAAATAACAATCGGTTACCGCGCCATCGTTTCACAAGGCACCAATATCTGTACGGGGACACACGACTACACACGCAAAGGGCACCCGCTCTATACCGAACCGATTGTTATCGGCGACAGGGCTTGGGTAGCTGCAGAGTGTTTCATTCATCCCGGGGTGACTATTGGAGAAGGCGCCGTGATTGGCGCACGTGCGGTGGTTATCAAGGATATGCCGCCATGGATGATCTGTGCCGGTCATCCATGCAAACCTATAAAGGAACGGATAATGGTTGACGACTAGTTGTCAAGTAACTCAAAGAACATGATTTCTGTACTCATATTAACAAAAAACGAAGAGCAGGATTTACCAGGCTGCTTGGCTTCGGTCGCTTGGTGTGACGACATCCACCTGTTCGACTCGTTTAGCGACGACAAAACCATAGATATTGCGAAGAGCTATGGTGCAACCATTACACAGCGCCGCTTTGACAATTGGGCGGCCCATCAAAACTGGGGGCTTTCCAACATTCCTTTTAAACACCCTTGGGTTTTGTATATCGATGCCGATGAGCGGGTGTCAGACGGGCTACGAGAGAACCTTTTGCATTTCGAAGAGACGCGCACCGACCATGCCGCTTTTGAAATCCAACGCCGGGATTTCGCTTGGAATGGAAGATGGCTGAAACATGCTCAGATATCCCCATATTACCTACGGTTATTCCGACCCGAGAAAATGCGTTATGAGCGATTGGTCAACCCCGTTTCGATACCAGACGGCGCTGTCGGAAGATTATCCGGCTACCTAGATCATTATCCGTTCAGCAAAGGCGTCCGCTATTGGCTGCAGCGGCACCTCGGATATGCAGACATGGAGGCAGCTATGCGATTGGAAGACTTGAATAAAGGAACGTCCTTTTCATTGAGAAAGGCGTTGTTTAGCAAAGACTTCACCGAAAAACGTTTTCATCAAAAGGGGTTGTTTTATAAAATGCCCGGCAGGCCGTTTATCAAATGGCTCTATATGGTCATTGGGCGACGGGCTTTTTTAGATGGGCATGCGGGCACAACCTATGCAACACTTCAATCGATTTATGAATATTTCATTGTATTGAAAACACGGGAATTAATCCAACAGCAAACGAACCCCAAATAATCTCCTCATGCGTATCCTTATTTTCGGCATCAACTATTCTCCTGAACTGACCGGCATCGGCAAATATACCGGTGAGATGGGAGCTTGGTTTGCTGCCCAAGGGCATGACGTGGCCGTCGTCACCGCAAAGCCGTACTACCCCGAGTGGAAAATACATCAAGCCTATAAGGGAACTGGATGGACGACCGAGAAGATCGCAGGGGTAACCGTATACCGTGTGCCACTCTATGTGCCGAAGCGTGTAACAGCGAAGAAGCGTATCCTGCACGAGTTTTCATTCCTCGCCGGGGTGTCTCCCAAATGGTTCGGCCTGTTACTGAAGAAACGGTATGATATCGTCATAAACATTACCCCCCCGTTTCACCTCGGCTTTTTTGCCGCTTCCTATGCTAAATTACGGGGTGCCAAGCTGATCACCCATATCCAGGATCTACAGGTGGATGCTGCAAAGGAACTTGGCATGATCAATAACAAAAAGGCATTGGACTTACTGTTCAAAGCAGAAAAATACCTGTTGGACAAGAGCCATGCCGTATCGTCCATCAGTTTGGGAATGAAGAAGAAAATCCTCGCGAAAGGAGTACCTGAATCGAAATATGTGATGTTTCCCAATTGGGTGGATGAGGATGTAATCAAACCGCTCACCAGGGAAGATTCGCTAAGAAACGAATGGGGCATTCCCATGGAAGATCGGGTCGTCCTCTACTCGGGCAATCTGGGCGAAAAGCAGGGACTGGAAATCATCATCAATGCTGCAGAACGGTTCAGGGATAGGCCGAACGTGCATTTCATCATCTGCGGCTCGGGTGGTGCGCGCGACCGTCTTAAGGACATGGCTGATCGGGCAGGCTTGCGACAAGTACAGTTCTATCCACTCCAACCCTATGAAAAACTACCTGCCCTGCTGGCAACCGCCGACGTACATCTCGTGCTACAAAAAAAATCCGCATCCGATTTGGTGATGCCCAGCAAGCTTACCGGGATCTTAGCTGCCGGTGGTTGCGCCATCGTATCTGCCGTGCCCGGCACTTCCCTGCACGACATCATGTATATGCATCAGCTAGGCATCCTCATCGAGCCCGAATCGGCAGAGGCACTAGCTACGGGTTTGCAGCAGGCTCTGAACGAGGACCTCACGCCATTTCGAGAACGGGCACGCCAATATGCGGAACGTTTTTTGAGCAAAGACCAGTTGTTGAAGGAATTTGAGCGACACTTGGTAAAGTTGACAACTTATGAAAAACAAACTTAGTCTTTCCTTCCTACTCCTATCGACAACGGCTTTCGCACAGCCAGTCGATACCCTCAAATTGCAAGTTGGTACGATGGCAACCCTTGCATCGAAAGGGTATCAACCACTGTGGATTACCTCCAACAGATTCGGCTTGCTCAGTGACGAGGGAGCGGACTTAGCCACTTATGCGGGAATAGGAAACACCCATACGTTGCCGACCGGAAACCACGATTTCCGCATCGAGTACGGAGCGAATGTCGTCAATAACAACCATTTCAACCGGGTAATCATCCAACAGGGGTACCTGAAAGTGAGGTATGGCGCGCTGGAATTCCGAGGCGGCCGCTTTGAGGAAGTCCTTGGCGATGTGGATCCATTATTGTCCACAGGCTCACTGGGCATCAGCGGCAATGCATTGCCAATTCCCAAAATCGGATTGGCCCTACCCGAATACACACCTGTACCTTTCACAAACGGCTGGCTACAAATAAAAGGGCAAATCAGCCATGGCTGGATGGGCAACGAGCAGTCTATGAAACGAGCTTGGCTGCATGAAAAAACGTTCTATGCCAAGTTCGGAAAAGGCCCCTTCAAGGTCTACGGTGGCTTGCAACATTTCGGTGTATGGGGAGGTGAACGTGGGAATTTTAGTTTAGACCGGTCGTGGAAGGGCTTTTTCGATGTACTTTTTGCAAAAGAAGCTAACGATGGAAGTGTATCCGGCGAGATACGCCCCAACCGCGCAGGTGATCAGCGGGGATTGATCGAATTTGGTGGAGATTTAGAAATCGATGATGCATTATTTCATATGTATTTCCAGGTACCCTTTGAAAGTGGAATGGGAATCGATATTCGCAATATTGACCGGGTGGGTGGTCTGAATGTAACATTCAAAGAACATCATTGGCTGGATCGGCTACTCTTTGAATTCATTTATACAAAGCAGATGGAAAGCTTTCAGAACGCCCAACTTCAAAGTTATTACAACAATGGAGTCTACGCAACCGGCTGGGAATACCATTACCAAAATATCGGCACACCGCTATTTCTCAGCCGTTATCGAGGTTCAAATTTTCTTCCAATTACTGCGGTCGACTGGCGTCATGACGAAGACCCCTCATTGGGTAATACGAACTTCATCAACAATCGAATTATCGGCGGGCATTTCGGAATGTTACATCGCTATAGTTCAACTATCACCGCACGTACCCTGATTACGTTTACTCGTAACTTTGGTACACATAATAATTTTATTACTTCCTCTCCGCAAAATCAGCTGTATACGATTCATGAAATAAAAGCTGATATACAACAAGTGCAAGGTTTACAAATTTCCGCTGGCATAGCCTATGATACAGGTGGATTTTATAACAACGTTGGGGGGTTATTAGGAATCAGCTATCAACTGAAAGGCCTATAACAATAACTCATTAAAAAAATAGACTCATTGAAGAATAAATAAATCCAATGGAAGTAAAGAATATCTGTTGCATCGGAGCGGGCTACGTGGGAGGTCCGACGATGTCGGTCATCGCCCAGCAATGTCCCCACATTACGGTTAC
>NZ_FOQO01000018.1 GCF_900113765.1 Parapedobacter indicus
ATCACACTCACCTCACCGCCGCCGGCCATCAGGCTCGCCGCCGGGTTGATCACCGTACGCAGCTGTCCGTGCTGGGTGTGGGTTAATGGCTGCTGGCCGTGGAGGTGGCTCACCGCCAGCAAAATCAATAGGAAGCTGATTATATTCCGTTTCATGGTCTGCTATCTGATATTTCTTGTCTGTTATCTAATATCCGCTGTCTAAGTACTTACTGCTACGTATTTATCCTCTAATACCGCAGCACAAAGTAACCTTTCCGGTATTCCGTACCGCTGCCTGTGCCGATCTCCACGATGTAGAAGTACGTGCCCGCAGGAAGCAGCTGCTGCCCCGTTCCGATACCCCGGAATGCCACCCGGTCGTTGTCGTAGCCTGAGGCCTCCCACACCACCGTGCCGTTGCGGTTGATCACGCGCACCCGGTTCTTCGGGAAGTCCCGTATCCCTTCAATGATCAGGAACTCGTTGATGCCATCCCCGTTCGGCGATACCGCCGGATGTACCCGCACCGCAAAGTCCGAGGCCGGGTCAACCACCCGTACCCTCACCGTCACCGGTTCGGCTGCTTCGTGGTTCACGTCGCCCGCCTGCGTGGCCGTGATCGTCACCGTGCCCAGCCGCAGCACGTTCAACGCCGTGCCGCTGAGCGTGGCCACCTGCTCGTCGTCGATCGTCAGGCTTACCGGCAGCCCGCTGCTGGCCGTTACATCCAGCTGCACTGTGCCCGCATCACGGTTCACTTCCGCAGGGGCATTGAAGCTGATCGTCTGTGTGGCCTTGCCTACCACCAATGTGCGGCGGGTCTCCGGGCGGTTCACATAGTTCCCGTTCTCTGGAACAGTTGCCGTGATGGTTGCCTCACCCGCGCCCGTGATGCGGATCTGTCCGGCTGCCGTGATCTCCGCAACCGCCGGGTTGCTGCTTGTGTACGTGATTTCCTCCCCGCTGCTGGCCGAAGCCCCGCCGTTGAACCCGTTGTCCCCGTAGGTTTTCGCTTCCAGCGCCGGGAAGGCCAGCGTCCGTTCGGCCGGGGTGACGGTCAGCACGGCCGTCAGCACCAGCGTTTGGTAATTGCCGCCGCTCACCGTAGCCGTCACCTCCTGGCTGCCCGCATCCGTGCGGCTGTTGTTTTGGTAGCTTACGGACGTACCCTCAGGCAGTTCGCGCCCGATTTCAAGGAATTTCGCCGTGCCGTCATAAACAAAGCTGCCGTCCGCAAAAGTGATATCCAATACCCCCGAGGCGGTGATCTCCAGTTCTGCGCCGTTGAAGGCCAACGCATAGTTATCGCTCAGCGCCAGGCTGCCCTGTGTAATTCCGTAGCTTCCCACAGCTTCGCCCGGTTCCCGCGAAAGCGCACCCGTGAACCGGTCGCCTGCCACCAACGCCGGTGCTACCGAGTAGCTCAATTCCGGATCAGCCGTACCGAAGACTTTCGTTTCATTATCAGCCGTCACCGTTACCGAAAGTTGTGTGATCACAAAATCCTCACCCGTAAAGGCGATCGTATAGTTCCCTCCAGCATCCAGCGTACCCTGATTGATCGCGTAGTTGTCCATGCCCTCACCGGGTGCCCGGATAAGCGCGCCGGTCAGGATGCTTTCGTCATCCGTCAGTTCAAAGCCCGTGGCCGAATACGTAAGCGCCGGTTCAGCCGAACCGTACACCTTACCCTGGCCCGCATCCGCTGCTATGGTTAAGGTCGCCGGCGTGATCGCAAAGTCCGCACCCGCAAACGCCATCGTGTAGTTACCGCCCGCATCCAGCGTACCCTGAGTGATCGCGTAGCTGTCCACGTCCTCACCGGGTGCCCGGATAAGCGCGCCGGTCAGGATGCTTTCGTCGTCCATCAGTTCAAAGCCCGTGGCCGAATACGTAAGCGCCGGTTCAGCCGAACCGTACACCTTGTCCTGGCCCGCATCCGCTGATATGGTTAAGGTCGCCGGCGTGATCGCAAAGTCCGCACCCGCAAACGCCATCGTGTAGTTACCGCCCGCATCCAGCGTACCCTGAGTGATCGCGTAGCTGTCCACGTCCTCACCCGAAGCACGTTCCAGTGCGCCGGTCAGGATGCTTTCGTCGTCCGTCAGTTCAAAGCCCGTGGCCGAATACGTCAGTGCCGCTTCAGCCGAACCGTACACCTTACCCTGGCCCGCATCCGCTGTTACCGTTAAGGTTGCCGGCGTGATCGCAAAGTCCGCACCCGCAAACGCGATCGTATAGTTACCGCCCGCATCCAGCGTACCCTGATTGATCGTGTAGCTATCCACGTTCTCACCCGAAGCACGTTCCAGTGCGCCGGTCAGGATGCTTTCGTCGTCCGTCAGTTCAAAGCCCGTGGCCGAATACGTCAGTGCCGGTTCAGCCGAACCGTACACCTTACCCTGGCCCCCATCCGCTGCTACCGTTAAGGTTGCCGGCGTGATCGCGAAGGCGTTGTTGTCAGTAACAAACGTGATGTCGTAGTAGTCCGCTTTTGTCCCTTCAAAAGCAACAGCAATATCATACGTCCCCACATCCTCGCCTGTTTCACGTGAAGTGCCCGATACGATATCCGCAAAGACATCCCCATCCACCAATTCACTTCCAAGCGCTAACTCATACCCATAGTCTGCCGGGTCGGTCGCACCATACCCTTTCGTCTGGTCGGCTACCGGCACGAACGTGATGGCTTTCGGCGCAATCTCTACCGTAAAGGTAGCCACGCTTTCTTCAAAATTATCCGTTTCCGGTAGTGTTACCTCCACTTCCACGGTGCCCACGCCAATACCCTGTAACATCGGGAACCCGCCGATATCTACCAATTCTTCACCTTCGGTAACATCAAAAGTAATATCCAGCGCATCCCCGTCCCAATCGCCCAGCTCAAAGGTAAGTTGCTCGGCATCTCCGTAGGTGCGGTTTAGCGTGCTACCTTCCGCTGCGGTTTCCCCACCCACCGCCACCGACCAAGATGGCGTGCCTTTATTCACCGTAAGGGCTACCGCCGCTTTTAGTTCCTGCGTATTGGTGAACCAAGGTGTCTCCGTGGTTGCTGGCAGAATCAGCGGCACCTCAAACGAGTACGTGCCGGCCACCTCGCCATCGTATGTTCCACTGGACGTCAGCACCCAGTTGTCCGTGTCGGGATCAACCTCCACTTCCTCGACGCTTCCATCGGTCAGTGTCACTTCCACGGTAAAATCCGCAGGGATCGCCACTTCATCCAGCGCCGAACCGTAGGCGGTGGTCATCGCTATTGGCGAATCATTACCCACATCGTCCAGGTCTTCAAAGGCCGACTCTAAGGCACCGATATCAATCGTGCCCCCCTGCAAGCGTACTGCGCCCGATAGGTCCATCGCCGCATCCGGTCCTCCGGGGAATATCGCCAAGTCAATTGCCGGATCACCTGCGTTTACGGCCGTACTGCCCGCCGCCGGCCGATAATCGTTGCTTGCAGCATCTACAAACATGGTGCTGCCGTTGCCGATGATGTTGTAAGCACTGGCATCGTCAATTGCGCCACTGATACTGTTATTCCAGACCAAGCTGTTACGCAAAATAGCCTGCTCATCATCCAATAGGGAAATTCCGCCAGCCCCACCCGTATTATCGGTCAGGGTCACGTTGGTCAGCTGCAAGTTGCCAGTCGTGGACATGTGGATTCCCGATCCGCCGACGCCAACGCCCGCATGATTTCCTGCAAGTAGTGATCCTGTCAGGTAAATGGATCCCGCCGAAGCATACATTCCACCGCCATAAATTGCCGCCTGATTGCCGATAACAGAAACCGAGTTAAATGTTACGGGCGGGCCATCCGCCCATTGCACCGCTGCCCCGCCGCCGTATTCGGCTTGATTGTGCTTGAGCGCCACGTTCCGCACCGCTGGATAAGCATAACCGAAAACCATTCCGCCGCCCTGGTTGCGATCTATGGCATAGCCCTCATTAACAAAATCAAGCTCGGAATCATCGTCGGCTTTCCCCCCCGCAATCGTGAATCCATCCAGCACGGTGTTTTCGTCGAGGTGTGGCCCACCGGAGACACCCAACGCCAGCACCACGTGGTATGCATTGTCGCCCACGGGGAGCCCATCAGCCACGTCGTTATTATCCAAGTCGCCCGAAAGCACGGTACCCTGATTGCTCGTTGAAGCCGGGTCCGGAAGTATCCGGTCGTCATCAAGCGATGCGATGCCGTTAGCCGGATCAAAACCGCCATACAGCTGCACGTTTTGCACCAGCTTAAAGCCCCTATCGCGAGGATCACCGCTGGCCTCTACCTCATGCAGCGGCTTATAGATACCCGTTGCCACCCACAACTGAAGCGGTTGCGCCGGCGTCCAGCCCGCTTTATTTTCCTCGGCCCATTTCAGCGCATCGGCCAATTCGGGAATGGCATTTGCCCAGCTATCGCCCGAACCATTTCCTCCAGACACGTTTTTGTCCACGTACAGCACATTATTATCGTCCGGACCCATAGCCGGAAACGCGATGGTCACGGTGACCGGTTCGCTTTCCATGCCATCTTCGTCTTGAGCAACAATGTCAAGTGTACGGTCATTTCGGGGTGCGGTACCAGCAGTCCCCGTATACAAATAAGCAGCCCCCCGCAATACATATTGGTAATCGGCGATGCTGGCCGTACCCGACAGCGTCAATACACCGCCTGCTGTATTAAAGTTATAGGAAATTCCATGGTCATTGGCATAGTTCGCCTGGGGTACAAAAAGCCCCATGTAATCCGATGTACCACCCGGTCTTGCCGTGAAAGTTACCGTCACCTCCGAAAGCACGTCGGAATCGTCGTCAGCAAGCACGGCATCGGGAGCAACAGCCACTGCCGGGCCACCTGGCAGATAATCAACCGGGGTGGTCGACACCGAAACTACCGGTTTACTTGCTGGTGGTACCTCGATGGTTTGAGAAGCACCACCAATCACACCGCCGTGGGTTGCACGCACCCGGTAATAGTAGGTGATTTCCAGATCGCGCCCGGTCACTTCAGCCGAAAGGGCTGTCCCCACATCTTTCCCCTGGTACCCAGTCACGAAATCCGTAAACAGTGCATCGGTAGCTACGTCAAGCAAGTAGCTATCCACCTCACCGTGTACCGGTGCCGACCAGTTAGCGGTGAACTCATCGGCGTCCGTGTCGGATGCCGCAGCAGCAACCGGCACGACCATGGCATAACTGTCCTTCCAGTTTGTTGTCGTGCCTGTTAGCGCAAAGCCTGACAGCACGCCCTGAAACCCGTTAGAAGTTTGGTCATATAGTGTATTCAACGCCGTATTCGTTCCTTCAGGCACGCCTTGATCAACGTTATAACACAGCACCAAACCGGATGATGAAGCTGGCGTAACCGAGGTGACCCCCGCAGCAATCTGCTCCTGTGTCCGCACCGCGTTCCAAATTTTCACCTCATCGATATCGCCGCGAAACGGCTGCTGGCCACTGCTAAACGCACCAATGCGACCGGAAACACCGGTTGAAGCAACGCTCATTTCGCCGCCACCGCCAGCTTCCTCTCCGTTGATGTAAAAGGCAGCTTGCCCGACATTCCCGGTACCACTGTATTCGAATGCCACGGCCACGTGGTTCCATTTTCCCGTTTCTACAGCGGCCTCGCTTCCCTTTCCGCTACCCGTTCCCTCCAGGTATAGCCGGCCATCACCGAGCAGGAAGAGGGCATATCCAGCCGTAGGTGTACCCCCGTTTTTATGCCCGAAGATCGTCGGGTTACCCGTAAAATTATCGGGTTTTATCCACGCTTCAATCGTAAACGAGGAATTTCCCCCGAAATCCGTTGCGGCACTGCCCGACGCATCGATGGTGATGTACTGGCTGCCGTTAAATGCCAGTGCATTGCCGGGCGGCGTTGCCGCAGGTGTAATCAGCTCGATTTCATTGCCGTAGGCCGTGCCTTGCGTGTTGGTGGCATACGCCCTGACGAATATCGTCCTGCCGGCCGGCAGTCCGACAGTACGATTAAATACGCCGGTTCCACCGGCAGCAGCCGGTACGTTCGGGTCGGCCGTCGTCGGATCGCCTGTCAAATTCCATACGATGCCCCGTGCAGTCACGGCAGCGCCGCCATCAGCTGTGACATCGCCGCCCAGTGTAGCGCTTGTTGCTACAACAGCTGATGCCGCTGAAGTAGTTACCGTGGGTGCTACCGGCACATTAGCTACGGTTATGCCATTTCCGGTGAGATCGGCCGTCACCATGGCTGCATGCGCACCCGCAGCCCAGTCTTCCGCTGCGGCCAGATTGTATGTCGTACCATCTTCCGCAGATGTGCCGTCTTTATTTAACAGCGCAAGCAACCCAGCCTTGTCCGTAGCGCTCAGTATCAGCATAAATGATGTCCAACTACTGATTTCTTCATTTTGGGTATCCGTTAGTGTATAGGTAGTACCGCCTTCGCCCGTAAACGTAAACTTGTTGGCCACGATGTCGTTGTTGGCGCCGGCCAGCGACAGGAATCCCGTACCGGTCACCAACAGTGTTCCAGTACCAGCGTCGTAGTTGGCAGAAGTGATGGTCGGTACCGCCACGTTACTCACGGTAACTCCGTTGCCGGTCAGGTCTGCCACATTCGTTGACGGATCCACTCCAGCAGCCCAGTCTTCCGCGGCAGCCAAGTTATACGCCGTCCCTCCCGTGGAGGTTGTACCATTTTTATTGAAGCGTTGGTTTACCGCTTCATGATCGGTACTATTCAACACGACCGTAAACGACGTCGCGTCGGTGATTTCCACGTCGTTGCTGGTCAATGTGTACGTTGCACCGCCCTCACCGGTGACCGTCAGCTTGTCGACATCGATATCGTTGTCGCTTCCGCTTAAGGCTACGAAATCCGTACCGGTCACCACTAGTGTTCCAGTACTGGCGTCGTAGTTGGCAGAAGTGATGATGGGCGGCGGTGGACCCGCATCTGCCGTAAGCAGCCTGAAATTGTCGATGGCCCATTCTTCGTTAAACGTGTTATTTGAGTAGGCGCGGATACGTAGCGAAAGGGTGCTGCCCGTTCCCGGAATTGACTTCGAAAATTCGTTGAAGGCTTTAGTCAACACGGTGCCCTCTCCAATTTTATCGCCATTAGTGTCCTCTGCCAATTGCTTGTAGGTGTTCAGTATGCCCGCTTCGGGCTCCTGTCCTGTATTCGCGCGGAAATCGATCAACGTCTGATAGGGGGCTCCATCAATGCTGTACTCAACAAGCACATAATCATCATGCGAATAGTCAAAAGCTGTGCTTTCCCAGGCCGGATTGGTACTCTGCGCCGCAAACGATCCTTTAAACGATATATCCGTTTTACCGCTAATATCAATTCCCGTCCACTCGATCTGCTGTTCTGCATTGCCTGCCCCAAACACAGCATCGTGATCCTCCCCCGCCCAAAACCATGAGCCTTCAAAGCCGGAATAATCACCATCGGAAATGGTTGCCAAATCGATCTCACTGTTATTCGTCCGCTTGAAATAAGCGGTATGCGGCGTGCCTGTTCCGCCTTGATTAGATGGTGCGCGCGTACCGCTACTGGGATTTACCGAATCTTCAAAATCGTCAAACCAGAATTCCGCTTCGGTACCGCTGCCAGCCGAAACCGTAAAACTCGCGGCGACCGGCGCTAAATTTGCAGGCAATGCGGTCGTGCCGGAATTCATCCAGTTGGCCCGGTCGTTGATTGCCGCACGCAGGGTTGCGGCGTCGCCTGTCGTCGTGCCAATATAGCGGTATCCCGAATAGGTTTCCGCAGCACCAGGCAGCTCCACCGAAAGGCAATTCACACCATTGGTCAGCCCCGCGGGTACCGAGGAAAAGTCAAAATCATTTTCGGGGGTGGCATGCCAACCAGTGACCGCGTCAACTGCAGCGCGGTTACCCAAATCGTCCTCCGGATCCGTGCGGTTCACGTTTATGGCGGCTATAAATGTCCGGGTCGCATTGTCCCAAGTGTTGTCAGGTGTGGTATAACACAATATCTGATCGCCGCGGTCGGCCCGGATGGACGAAGATTCTTTGCGCAAGATCATCCCTTTGTCGTTGTAAGCGGTTGATCTCGGGAAAGCCGTAGTACCGTCCAAACCCAGTGCATCAAATGCACCTGTTGCGATCACATTGGAATTGATTGTTTCTTTCCACGTGACCACCGTTCCTGCGGTAAGGGTCGACGAGAGGGTCAGCGAAATCACTGGATCTGTATCGGCTACGCGAGGCAGGAACGCTGCTTCATCAGCATTCCAGCCGGTGTTGGTAAAGAAGAGCACCGTTCCAGCGGATAGGTCTTTCAGTACAACGAAAGACCACGTACCGTTCGGATTGTTGCTCATGGTATATACAAAATCCGAATTGAAATTGAACGACGTAAAAGCAAGATCGCCCGGTTGCACCTGCGCTTGCGTTCGTAAGTTGGTTAACAGCAAAAAAAGACAAAGGATTGGTAGAAGTTTTCTCATTTCAAGTAGTTAGGAAGGAGACTTGGCAAAGCTATCGCTGGTCCAGTAGCGGACTTCGGTAGCTATACTGAAGCCTTGAATAATCGAATAAGATGGAATGACTAATAATCGGTCCCGTATACACTAAAACGGTAATTGTAATCAGTTGGTAGCTGTCTTTTCATGATGATGTTTTTGGTATCTGCTACAAAGTAACTTATTTTCGATAGAAATTGCCCTACCCAAACGGGTAGTTTTTCATTTTTTTACTACGATTGATATTAGTCGTGCCGTCGGCATCTAGCGTGCCGCATGCTGTAGCGTCAGGGCCGCCAATCATCAGCTTCCAGTGCAAATATTGCGTCTACTGTGGTATCGAATACGTTGGCGATCTTCAGGGCCAGCACCGTAGAGGGGACAAATTTTCCGATTTCGATGGAGTTGATGGTTTGCTTAGAGATGTTTACACGATCGGCCAGCTCGGCCTGTGTAATTTTGAATTTAGCGCGTTCTACCTTAATTGTATTTTTCATTACCGTGCGCTATGCGGTATACCATTCTAGCCCCTTGGCCGCGGTATGTAAACGGCGATCCTGGTGGTCATCTTCGGAGCCGTGCTGGGTACCTGGCTATATGGGTTGATCCGAAACAACCTGCCGCACTGAGGCGTTTGCCTTTCGCCGCTATTCCTTCTTCGTAACAGTATAGCGAGGCTTTGCCTCGTCGGTCACATCAAGTTCGATATCGTAGATACCGTCTTCTATCTGAATATTTTCACCATGTAGATCCAGGACAGTTATTGCAATTTAATAACCGGCACGACCAGCTCTATCGCGATGACTTCGCCTATGCGCTTTTTCTCGAGGTTGTAATCGCTTCTGTTCAATTCGAACTGGCCGCGGAATACCCCTTCATCGCCCGCCCCATCAAACGTAAACGGAATGGCAATCTCCCGGGTAACGTCTTTGATGGTTAGGTTGCCGTTAGCTACAAAACCTTTTTCCGTAGGTGTAACCGTATTGGAGGCAAAGCGGATGGTGGGATATTTTTCTGCATCCAGGAAATCCGCCGCCATGGCATGCCGGTTTTTGAGTCCGATGCCGGTGCTGATCGTGTTCACATCCACGGTGACATCAAATTTGGAATTCGCTAGGTTTACGCTGTCAAAATCGATGGTGCCTTTCAGGCCTTTTAATGTGCCCGAAGCCCCCTTGGTGCTGAACTTCACCGCGTAGTCGTCTTCCTTTACCTGCCACCCAACAAAATAGGCCGAGGTAAATGCCGAAAGCAGCAATAAACAGATAGCGCCGGAATACAGGATTTTCTTTTTCATTTTCTTCACGATATTTAGTGAAAGCAAATGTAGCTAAACGGTCAATCATTCGGCCGAAGTTCGACGGCTTTATTATCTGTTTTCATTTTCTGCCTTTGGGATTTCTAATCGCATGAGGGGTGGAGTAAAATCAAGCCTAAATACACCATTATGGGTATTGCCGTCGCACCCAGCCCTAACTACCTTTGCTTCAATAGGTAAGACAATCACTAAAGATGAACCATTATGAAACGTACCAATCAATTTATGCTTTTGGCAGCCATCACCGTGCTCACGGTGGCCGGTTGTTGCAAGTGCCCCGGCGACTGCCAGAATCTCGGCTCTGTCTCGGTACCGATACGGCCGCAGGAAACCAGTAATTGGTGCTGGATCGCCTGCTCGCAGATGATCCACGCTTATTTTGGACACAGCATCACTCAATGTGCGCTGGCTAATGCACAATTAGGCCGGACGGACTGCTGCACCCCTGAGGGCGACGCCCCGTGCCCGAAGACCGATAACTGCAATACACCCGGTAATACCCGTGGTGCCATCGAGTCCCTCGGTTATACCGTCACACAGGCCAATGATCCACTGACATGGGATGCGCTCCGCAAAGAAATCTATTGCCGCAAAAAACCCTTGGTATTCGGTGACGGTGCATCCGGCGGTGGTGTGGGCCATGTACGGGTAATCTATGGCTATGTAGACGTCGGCGGCCAGCGCTGGGTGGCTCTATCAGACCCCTGGTCACCGTGCGAAGGCAGCGACGATTTAATTTCGTACGAAACGTACGCCAACACATCCGGGCCGGGCCGCGTGCACCGCAAAACGCTCTATCAATTCATTGATAACAATTAAGCAATCCCCCATGAAAACACAATTAATAGCCCTTATATTGGGGTGCACGCTGGCCCTCAACGGTTGCCAATGCAACGACGGCCGGAAGCCCCAAGACGACGATATGAAACCCCAGCCAAACGCTTACAAGAGCCCCGAAGAGGCACTCAAACAAACGCAGGAGCACTTGCACCTGCTGCTCAACGAAAATCAGCGTAAGGTATTCGGACTGGCCTCAGATGAGGAGATCCAGCAGCTGACTACCAAGCTGGCGGTACCGATCTCGTACCTACAGCTCGAACGGCTGGGCGATACCACACGCATTCAAAACGATGATGGGTACTGGTATGGATTGGGCAATGGTGATGCTACGAAAATAGGCATCAGTGTGGAACGCGCCGGAGATGTCTGGATACAAAGCACCATTGGCATGAAGAAATTCGTACAGGCAACCAGCCGACACAGTGGGGTGACCCGTTTGGTGGAGGTACCCGGATTGGAATTGAGCTTTGTTGAGCTAACTGAAAACGGACGCGTCAGCTATGTCCCCATTGCCGATTACGCAGATGCGAAGCTCAGCGCGGACAGGCGCTATGCATGGCCGGAATTGCTGCGAATACTGGATGGCTACCGCGTACAATTGCAACGGGAATTTGGGGATGATTTCACGAAAGGTAACCTGGAACGTTGATAAACTAAAGAAAGGCCGCCTCAGCTATCTGTTTTTAGGCGGCCTTCTTTAGCGCTGACCTACCGCCTCCTACCCACCCGCTACAATTGTCTGTTTTCATTTCTTTTTTTTCGGTGATCGTTCTGGTCGCGCTTTGGTTGCGCAACGCAACTGGGACGGGGTCGCAGTTAGCAAGTCCACCGGAACTGTAACGCTCCGTTATTCACTCATTGCTTGCTTTTCAACGGCGTTCATGAGCTCACTTCGTTCGGTTTGGTCACGTCACTAGGTTCCTCATGGACTTACTAAGCTGCTTACGGAGGAATTAAGGCTTCGGCTCCAATTCCTCGAACCGGTCGTTGCCCGGATGAGTTTGGTTTCCAACTAAAACTCCCCCAAATATTTGCTATTCGACCATTTCCGCTCCTTGCGGTCGTGCACCATTAGGTACAGGTGCACCGGCTTATCTTCCAGCAGTGGTGGCAATTCGAGCGCTACACTGCCATCTTCGCGCAATCTTTTCTCCTCGTTGATGCCCGCAACGCGTAGTTCGGGACTATAAGCGCAGAGGATGAGGCGATCGTCCCAGGCTTCATTCGCACCTTCAGGGTCGTCTGCCAGCGACGCTACTTCAACGGTGACCCTACGTCCCTCGCGTGTCACCTCCGTCCGGATGGGATTCCGCAGCACACCTTCACTGAGCCGTACGGCGGCTGGGTCTATGTATTGATCCGGATAATCGCCCGCTATTGCACGGAGCAACACATACGACATGGCTCTGCCAAATGGCGTTTTGCCTTTCTTCTGGGTGGCGAAGCCGCGCTGGATCAGTTTGCGCACCGGCGCTAAAAACTCGCTCGCCAGCTTGAAGCGCTGTTGGATAATCAGGCGGCCATCTACCTCGTTGCTTTTCTTCCGTTCGCTATTGGATATTACGTTCATGCTATTTCTCATTTACCTGTTCATCAACTAAAAGAAGCGACCCGCCCCCGAGGTGGGTGGATCGCTTCTTCGTTTACTGCTTTACGCCAGCGCTACCTCCCCGAGGTATACGCTCCGCGACACGTTGCGCCCTTTCCGGTCGGCCGTAAAGAGCCATACATGGCCCTGACCGGTCTGGAAATGGTTGGGCAAGGTGATGTCTACCGTTCCGTCGGCACGCTGAGGAGGCGTGGGCGCGGTAAGAAACTGGTCGATGCCCGGATGGTACAGTACGATGTACATCAGGTCATCTTCCTTTTGCTCATACATCGTATTCTGCACCGTATCCCACGTCACCGTCAGTACTCCATCTACCGCAGTGGCCGATTCGGTGGTACCGCCACTGTACCCTTCCGCAATACGCACCTGGCTATAATCCAGCGTGTAGTCTGGATAGTCGCCCGCAATCGTGCGGTCGAGGTTTTCCTGGAACGCCACATTCATCGGCGTATGCGTGTCCGTTTTTCGCTGGCCGTAGCCGATCCGGATAAACACCTTCAGCGGCAACAGAAACCGCATCAACAAGGTAAACTTGGCCTGCTGCATCAGCTGTTCTTCCGTGGCCGGCTTCGTGCGTTTCTTGTACAGTCCTTTGATGTAGTCGATGCTCTTCCAGCTGCTGCCGATCACACTGCCTGCTTTTCCTTTGAAGCCTCCGTTGGCTCCTCTTCTGATTACTCCCATTTCTGGTCTCCTTTTTACTTTTAAATTTTACTTTATTTTCAACTCCATCCACAACTCTGCAATACCGGTATGCGTTGCTTCATGAAGGCAAACATAGTATGCTGTAAATCAGAAAACTAGATACAGGATACGGTTGACGGGGATGTGACGGGGAGTTATCGGGAAATTGACGGGGAAGTGAAGGGGTTATGGGTTTTAGTCCGTTACTCCACGACTGGGATCCGCTGCACTTCGCTGGCGTCTCCTAGGTCGTGTCTGTAACGGTCTAAAACCGGTTGGGGAATGGGGGAATGGCGAAATTCCCTTCCACCCAAGCAGCTTAGAAAGCCCAAAAGAAACCTAGTGGCGTGACCAAACCGAACGAAGTGAGCTCATGAACGCCGTTGAAAAGCAAGCAATGAGTGAATAACGGAGCGTTACAGTATTCGTTGGGATTTCTAACTGCGACCCCATCCTAGGTCGTGTCTGTAACGGTTGTAAAAACTGATTTGGGAAATATTTGAATATCCCCTATAGATATTTGATAATTTATTTTTTTGTACTTTTGGAGGGTATCGTTAATGCATGCGGATATGGAAATCACAATCAAAATAGACAAGCGAAGCAAACAGGCAAAGGTATTTTATGAATACCTTAAAACACTTCCTTTTATAGAGCTTGAAGAACCTCGCTATAATAAAGATACTGAAAAAGCAATAAAAGAGGTCAAATCGGGTAAAGCGACCAAGATTTCTCTTGAGGATTTCAGAAAAGAACTTTATTCGTAATGTATCAGCTTGAACAGACAGGAAAGTTCAAAAAGGATATAAAACTTGCTAAAAAACGTGGTTTGGATATGCGACTTCTCGATGAAGTCGTCACTCATTTGGTTGAAAAAGGCTCACTTCCGCAAAAAAACAAACCTCACAAATTGACAGGTAATTATAAAGGATTCTGGGAATGCCATATCCAATCCGATTGGCTATTAGTTTGGGAACAGGATGAAGCCATAAGGCTCATCACGTTGACAAGAACAGGCACACATAGCGATTTATTTTGAGTCTACCCATTTCTTGACATTCCGCGTGCGGTGTCATGAATCCGCGACGCTTCGCTGGCGTCTCCTAGGTCTTGTCTATAATGGGCTAAAACTGGTTACGGTATATGAGATGATCTGTTTAAGTTTTTGTGTCATTGCGATTATCATTATGGTTCAACTTGCAGAGATATTAGGTTTGAGTGTTGCTGAGAAAAAAGAAGAAGTTCCGCTGTTCGCAGCTCAATTAGATGAGTTAGATCACCGTATGGCGCTTCACGCAGAAGGAGAAATGCCTTTTGTAAGTTGGAATGAGGTAAAGGCCGAATTACGGATCAGAAAGCAGTATCAGAGGGCGACATGTTGCGCTTCTTTCAGGATATGGGGGCCAATATAAGGGCTGAGTGACTGCGGGGTAACAAGCTCAACCCTGCGACCTAGTAAATCTTCAAGAAAAAAAGACAACTCCATAAAATGATCGTATGTTTTCATGTTGGGGTGAAACTCCACCAAAAAATCAACGTCGCTATCCGCATGGAAACGATCTGTCAAAAAAGACCCAAAAAGACTTAACTTAGATACGCCAAAGCGACGAATCTCATTTCGCTTCATCTGCAGCAATGACAGTATTGCTTCTTTACTCTGAACCACGCTTTCCATATAAGCAAACTTACTAAATAATTACCTCGCGTACAAATCAAAACGACACCGTTACGAATCCAGTTCGGCTGAATAACCACCTTAATCCCACCCTTTCTCCTACCCATTTCCTGCCATTTGCTATGCGGGGAATACGGTTCATCTAACCTGTATCTGTTAAATTGATAGCCACCAGACGGATACGGCATAGCTACCGCTTACATTACGGCAGGAGAATGGCGGGAGAAACTCAAAAGAAAGGCAGGAGAAAGCGGCCAGCGTATAAAAAACTTAAATTAATTGCCCCAGTGCTTCCCGGGCAAAGCCCACTAACTCGCCGGTACGCTGCTGTCGCACTTTGTGTACCCATTCCGGATCGGCCAAGATAGCACGGCCTACGGCTACCAGATCAAAATCACCCCGGTCATAGCGGCGCAGCAATTCATCCAGGCTGGCCGGGTTGGAAGACTCTCCCCGGAAGGCCGCCAGAAACTCACCGGACAGGCCAACGGAACCTACGGTAATGCTTGCACGCCCCGTAAGTTTCTTTGCCCAACCGGCAAAGTTGAGGTCAGTGCCTTCAAACTCGGGCTCCCAGAAGCGGCGCTGTGAACAGTGGAATATATCGACCCCGGCATCCGCTAATGCGGTAAGCCACTGCTCCATTTCCTGCGGGGTCTTAGCCAGTTTATTTCCATAGTTCGACCCTTTCCATTGCGATAAGCGGAGAATGATGGCGAAATCATCGCCTACTCGCTTGCGCACTTCCCGGATCACTTCAATGGCAAACCGACTCCGTTCCAATAGCGTCTTTCCGCCGTATCCGTCGGACCGGTTGTTGGTTACTTCCCAGAAAAACTGGTCGATAAGATACGTATGGGCACCATGGAGTTCCACACAGTCGAAACCCAGCGCCTTCGCATCGGCTGCCGCCTGACCGAATGCACGGATGGTATCTGCGATATCGGCTTCGCTCATGGCCTGTCCATTTTGAAAGTCCGCGCTTTTAAACGGAGAAGGGCCTTCAAACGGTGCCCCAGGTAGCCAACCCGACGCGTGGTTTTCCATGATGCCCATGTGCCAGATCTGGGGGCCCATGCTTCCGCCGGAAGCGTGCACCCCGTTGATAACTTTCTGCCAACCGGCTAAGGGCTGCTCACCATGGAAACGTGGGATATTGGCATCGTTGGACGAAGCGGGACGGTCGATGACCGTACCTTCGGACAGGATAAGACCTACCCCACCCTTCGCGCGGCGGGCGTAATAGGCAGCAACCTCATCGGTAGGTACTCCGCCTGGCGAAAACGAACGCGTCATCGGCGCCATGACGATACGATTTGGAATATGCAGGGATTTGAGAGTAAAAGGTTGAAAAAGTTGCTCTATATTCATCGCGTTTTAAACTAGTGATCAAAAATGAGCCGCAAAAATAAATTGGCTTTTTCCGAAATCCTAGCTGCTCCTTCGAAATCAACCTACTTTTACCGATAGATGACCGGGCATGTCATAACGGTGACAGAATGCATTCCAAATGTGCAAATGCGCGCTACTCCCTACCCCAATATTCTCTCCGCAAGCGCTCCACATCGCAGTCGCGGAAGTACTTTTTGCGGTGTGCGATCTTGGCCACCGTGATCTTGCCACGATGCTGGCAGCGCAACAGCGTGCTTTCGCTGATGCCTACGCGCTCCATGGTCTGCTCGGCGGTGAGGTATTCGGTTTCGGCTTCCAACTTATCGAGGATACGGTTAAGGATTTCCTGCTGATCCGCACGGATACGTTTAATATCGGGGTATAAGAGCACATAGGCACGGCAGCACGCACAATGCGGTAGCCGTCCCGTCTGTTGGGAATACGTTTTCATTAGTAAATGTTTTCTAGGCGGTCCCTGTTACTATTCAGGTAAATTATGGTTATCTAGTCGATCAAAGAAATCCGGATAGTTTTTCCGGTCGCCGGTAGGCAGTTGAATTCCGGGCAGCCCCGTCAGTGTCACCTTACCGTTGCTATATTCGTCAAGGTAGTCCATGTTAAGAATAAAACTCCGGTGCATACGCATAAACGAAGTACCATTAAAAATCTGTTCCAGTTCATAGAGTTTCTCTCGTCCGGGATTTCCGGAATAGGCGCCCGCGCGCTCATCATGTCTACCCGCCTTTTTCAATGTAAGCTTCCGGTCTATTTCCGCTGTCATTTTGCCGCTCAGGAAAAAACGGCTGCCATCTTTGTACGCTTCTACGTACACCAGTTCGTCAAAATCGACTTTCGTCCGCATGTGCTTCTTGGGCCCTTTCAGCATGAAATAATAATAATTACTTTCCTGCTGCTTTTTGCCATCCGTTGGCAATTCTATTGCCTTTTTCATCCGATCGATGCCTATGGCCAACCGTTCCAACCCCACGGGTTTCAACAAAAAATCCACCACACCCAGATCGAAGCCATCGGTTGCATACTCACGATGACCGGTACAGAGCAGCACTTTGATCTCCTTCGGCATCTGCAATATGAATGCCTTTCCATTTATCAGGGGCATTTCCATATCTAGCAATACGAAGTCCACGTGGTTTTTAGCCAGGTAATCCAACGCGCTTTTCGGGTCGGTAAAGGTGGCTTTCACCACCAGGTCTACGAACTGCGCAAGTAGTACCCTCATCCGGCTGATGGCCGCCTGGTCATCATCCACTACGATTAATGTCAATTTTCTTTTCATGATAAAATTTGTTTGTGTATGGTTATGGAATTAATAAGCAATGGTCAGTTGCGCGACAAAGTCCTTACCCTCTCGAAAGGTCTGTAAGCTTGCGCGTTGATCGTATTTAATTTGCAGCCGACGCCTGAGGTTGGCCAGCCCTACGCCATGCGATTCACCGTTGGGCTCCTCGCGTATCCGGTTTCGGCAGGAGAACCGCATCACCTTCCGCTCTAGGGTTAGGCACAGGCGGACCGGATTTGCCGGGTCATTCGTGACGCCGTATTTACATGCATTCTCCAAAAGGGTAATCAGGGCAGTGGGCGGGATGTTGTAACCTGCTATCTCTTCGGCCACCTCCCACTCTACGTATAGGGGACGGGCAGGTTGGCGGATCAGCTCCGTATACACCCGCAAAAAGCCCACTTCCCGGCGCAACGACACGACTACGTGTTCCTGTTCCTTTGCCTCCATGTGGTAAACCATCAGGGCGTGCATGTTTTCCATGGATGCTGCCAACCCTTCATGCGCAGTTCCGAGTTGGCCCTGCCAGGAACTCACCAGATTGGCCAAAAAGTGCGGAGATACCTGCTGGGAAAGCGATCGGTACTCCAGCTGCTGTTTTTCCAACTCGCTGTCCAGCAACTGCTGCAGCGCGTGAGCTTTTTGCTCCGCCTCCGCCTGTTTTGCCTGCGCATTCGCAATGCTTCGGCGCAACCAGAAATAGGCTACCGCAAATACGCTGTAATTGCTCAACAGCACGATCAGGGTTTGCAGAAATCCGGAAAAAGAATGCGCTTTCCATGCTTCAGCGGTCAGATCCAGCGACGTACCGGGCAATACGGCAAAAGTGATTAATGTGGCCAGCAGCGCGAAGATGAAATAGAACAGTGCCAAGTAAACAACCCCACGCCACGTAAACCGTTGTGCAAAATTCGCCCAAAGGATCCCGTATACGCTGTAAAAAATCAGCAAAAACCCCGGAACGTACACTACGAGCCAATACGCCGAAAAATTACTGTTATCGAGTTTGTTTATCCCATAGAAATACACGCTATACAACAGCCAAAACAAAACGTGATAGCCGTAAATACGCATTTTTTCAGGTTTCAATCCGTTCATGGGTCATGTGTTTGGTTACCAGAATTGGATATTGAAGCCGGTTAGTTGAAGGCTTACGAACCGCGTAAGTTAGCCATTTCTGAGCACATGCTGGCTATAAAACTCACATAATTTCCGGAACGCCCGGTCTGAAGCCGGGTATGCACCGTAGGTTTCGCGATGCAGCAGGAAGCGGTGACCGTGCACCGAAAACGGCAGAAATTGCTGCAGAAGTGTCCAATGATCTACCCCATCCCGATGCTGCAGATCATGGTGTACGTAAAACCAACCCTCCCATTGGGCCGGGCATTGATCGATCATCGTAGCCAGCCACCCGTAAAGGGTTTCCATGATCCTGCGCGTTGCGTCCAGTCGGGATCCTTCCGGAACACCCACCGGTGGCAGGCTCATCGGCTTCGGGTTGAGCTGTTCATCAAACAGCAGTGCCAATGGGTAGATGGGACACCGTGCCAAGAAAGCGAGCTCCGCTACCCCTGTCTTTACACGGAGTTTATGCGCCAGGAAATCGATCAACAGGTCCGTTCGTCCGTCGGCTGACTGTTTGTTTGCTACGCCCTCATTTCCATCCAGAAAAATGAGTACCCAATTTCCCCTGCCGATGGACCGGATCATCTTACGGATCACCATTGGGTCCTCTGCTTCCAGAATTTCGGCTGGGGGTTGTCCTTCGGCGCCGAATCGTAGCGACAGCTTCCGGTATGATTCACGTTCACGGGCGGCTATGTCTGCTGATACCAGGAGCGTGAGCGGGATACCACAACTGGCGAGCCATAGCGGCAATAATTTGTAGGCGCCGATATGGAATGTGGCAATCACTCCCGGTTCATTCCGGGTACCACTTATCGGTTTCACACTTCGCAGGCTCTTCAACGCGTTCTCATCTTTCCGCCTGTCGTGGGCCATTTTGTGGTAACGGCCGGTTTCGCTGAAGTAGGCGGGGTGATCGGATAACGATATCTTGGGAAGCAACTTGGAGAGGTTGGCACTGAAAAAAGTAAAAGCAGTAAGATTGGTTATCTGTGTATTCATAATTGGGTTAAAAAAGAGGTTAAAAAAAGATTCAAAAAGGCGGGTAGCGGTTGGACGCTACCCGCATGGTGTGGACTACGGGAATACCACGTCACACTTGGTTTTCGGCAAATGATATTGCTCGATCAACTCTGAAAAGGATATGGGTTGCTCTGCTATTGTTTCGAGCACATCCATCAACGATGTAATGTCCATACGATTGTCCTAAACAATGAAACCATCTGCCCAGACCCGGACCGGGCACTTCCGACTTCGTACTTGGCCAATGAAGCATTTATGATATCGCCATCGAATTTGGAAGAAAAATCGTTACCACGTCGTTTTGAAAGGTATAAAGCCGAATACTCGAGTCAAACACCTTTTTGACCCTGCCTCTAATTAGAAAGAAGCATTTCACCCGTAGCAAATGGCACTTCACCTGTTGGGATGACCGTTGTGCCAGGCCATTTTTTTCTTATATTTTTTATTATAAAATTGGCATTCAGTTACTTATAACCAAACATATGAAAAGACAACTCCTCAGCTACTGGGCCCGTTACTGCCCACTAGACACCTCACATCGCGAATGGCTTCACACGTTTACCCGGGTGATCGAATTGAAACGGAGTACACGGTTGTTTGAGCCGGATGACGACGGCCGCAATCAGGATTACCTGTACTTTATATGCGATGGCCTGCTGGCCACGGTGTGGTGGGACTTAGACGGCCATCGGCGTATCGACCGCTTGCTGCTACCAGATGACAATGTGCTAACCACGCGCAACCTGTATACGGACAAACACGTGTATTACTTTGTCGCGGCTTTGCGGCGCAGTACGGTTATCCGCATTCCGGCGGATGCGTTGCGGACCTATAAAGAATCGTGCCGCGAGGCAGACACTTTGGTGGATGTCATGGAGCAGAAGAAGCTGAAACAGTACCGAGCCAAGAACCGGTTGATGCTGATCAAAGACGAACGGGAACGGTATATCGAATTTGTAAGGGATGATTACATGAAACCGCTACGGCTTGTCACTTCGCAACAGGAGCAAGCAGATTATTTGAATATTTCGCGGGTAACGATTACGCGGGCAAACCGGGATATCTAAAATATCCATAAAACTTGCTTCTCCAGAAGCAGGTGTACCCTCCCCTTTTGACCGTCCTTTGTGATATGAACAAGCATAGAAAACATATCGCAAAAAGGCATATCACAAAAGGTTTGATTTTTATAGTCCGTTTAACTTTGGTAGTGCTGTGGGTTCCGGTAGCAGCGGACAAGCTGTGGGATCTGAAAGGATTCCACAGCGTCCTGCTGCGGCAGCCGATTCCCGATTGGTGGGCCGATATCTTGTTCTGGTTGTTGCCCTTGCTGGAACTGCTGGCCGCCGTCCTGATTGCCTGGCGGAATAACCGGCAACGCAATCACCAAGGGATGTGGCTTTCGGGTGTGCTGATGCTTGGCTTCACCCTCTTTATACTTTTTGGCGTACTGGGCTGGTACGAAAAGCGCCCCTGTGGCTGCGGGTCGGTTATCAGCGGCTTAAGCTGGGAGGACCATCTATGGTTCAATGTCGTCTTTTTCCTCCTTTCCATTCTCGGCATTTGGTTTACACGCGCCCGCACCGGGCGGCGGCATTCGTACCGGAAAGCTGTACGCCTTTTCTTCGCAAAACGTGCGGTTGGCATCCGTCGGTTTTATCGCTTGGTGATGCTCCGCCTGCGATTCCCTCGCAAGTTTGCCTTGTTCCGGCGTAGGGCCTAGTTTCTACTGTACTTTGTCTCCGCTCGTCACGAGGCGATAGGCGGAAGCACGTGACCGGAATCTCCACGTCAGTGACCGGAAGTTCATTCATTTGTTATTCATTTAAACATTTTTGGTACCCTTTTTTCGATGTGTTAGAAAAAAGTTCCTGTTATGGCTAGTAAAGCAATAACTTATATTAAGCAGTATTTTTTCATGTTGGCCTTGGTAGCCACATTTATTGGATTTTCGGCGTTTAAGTTTGCCGCGAACCAGACGTTTGAGGATGGCTGGTATTCGCTTTCTTATGTAAATGAAAGCGATCCAAACCCGAACCGACCAGAAAACCTGGCAATCGAGTCACACTTAGAGGAAGATCCGGAAGGTGATTGCGATGTGGAGAATCCTCAAGACATCGCGTGTGCCGCGTTTCTTGAATTCGATGGCACTTCTTCCATGCCAAGTACCTTGAAAGCCGCACAGGATGATGCGACGATTGAGGTTGGTGAAGATCTTGCTTGGAGCGAGGAAACTCCTTAATCTCCGATGTAGCAAGTAGCCAAGACACCTAAATTTCTTTTTCTTATTGAAATCGGAATTTAGGTGTCTTTTCATTGTAGTTAACAATTTCTTCAACGCGGATTCTGCTGTACTCCGCTTAAATCCACCTCGCTATTTGGGATTGGCCAGACGTATCTTAGCGAATTTGGTTCCAGTACATACCGGGCACCATCCACTTCTCTCACCAACGTTTTCGCAAATCGTTCCTCCCTATTTAATCGCCGTAAATCCTCCCACCTCACCCCTCTTAAAACCAACTCCTTCCGGCGTTCCTCAATAACCAGTTGTAAGACATCTATCTGGTCGTCATCCCCAATCGGAACGAAGTAATCCTTCTCATACCGATGTTTCCGCAAGGCGTTCAAATCGTCCATCGCTCCAGCCCGGTCACCTAACCGTGCCTTTGCTTCCGCGCGGATCAAGTAAATCTCATCGGTGGCAAGCCCGGTGAAAAACACGGCACTTCCCCGGTACGAACCTTTGAAAACTATCCTCCCAGAGTTTTCACGAAAATACACGGATTTACGAAGATCGTGGTCGTCATACCCGGCCAGCAATAGCGTATCGATGTTAATCCGCGATGTCGCCGTTATCTGGATATTCCGCATTGAACAAAAGAAAATGATCTCGGGGTTTTCCTCATATTCCCCCGCAAATGGGTAAGAGACACTCGCATCAACGCCGTTGAAGTCCACCAAATCGCTGGTTATCGCCAGGCATCGATCCGCATATGCCTCTGCCTGCGCATAGTCGCCCATCAACAAATACGTTTTGGCCAATAGTGCATACACGGCAGACTTTGAGGGTCGGTATTTCACCAATGGGATTTCGGGCAATAGTTGTTCAGCTTCTTCCAGATCGCCCACGATGCGTTGGTATACTTCCTCAACAGTCGCCCTGTGGGAATATAGCGTAAGGTCTGGTTCCAGTCGGATCGGCACCCCCAAATCCTTAGCGGCTGTATTATGGTCATACGGAGGTGCAAACAATTGCATCAGTTGGTAAAGGTTGAAAGCGCGGAAAAACAGGCCACTTCCCAGCACATTATTCCAAGCCGGGATCTCCGCCGCATTCTTTTCCACTTCCTTGATACCCGTTACGGCCATATTCGCATACAATATCCGGAAATAAGCTTCGTTCCAATCATCAATGTCCTGATTCTCGTAAACGTCGGCCGCCCATATGTAACCGTTCTTTTGGTAGGGATCGCGCAGCAGGCTCCAAATATTGTCTGCTAGGTAATATTCGTCGCCACCGATTACGCCCAGCTCATGGCTGGTGTTAGTCGTCATGATACTGACGTAATCCAGTATTGCTTGATAATCCTGTATCGTGGCCGGGATGACCTGTTTACTATCGCGCTTCACATCCAGAAACTCCTTACCGCAGGAAGCCAGGGCCATGCAACACGCCAGCATACTATATTTTAAGTAATACATCGTTTTATGTTTTAGTTGACAAATGTTAAAAGTCCAGTTGCAGGCCAATCGCATAGGTACTGGATGGCGGATATTCTGCATTGACATAATCGGGATCAATCCCGGATTTGTTTGCCCGCCAAAGAATGCCCAGGTTATTTCCGTACACGTACAACCGTACATTGCGGACGGGAAGACGGTCCCATTGTGCGCGGCCGATGCTGTAACTCACGTTGATATCCTGTAAACGGATGTGCGCTCCTTTGGTAACAAGTACTTCGGAATTCTGGTACATGAAACTCCTGTTGTTATGCGGTACGGAGGCGTAAGCCGGCACATCCGTATGCTTTTCATCGCCCGGTTTCTGCCAGCGTTTGAAGTAATCCATGTGGTAAGTTTGGGCGCTTATGTATTCATTACCCGGCGCCATGGAATTCCGTCTGAACACATGGCCGGCTTTCCACAATACATTGGCGCTTACTTCAAATCCCTTCCATGAGAAGGTATTGCGCAAGGCGCCGTGGTAAGGAGGTACCGTAACCCCGCCGACCAATAAGCGATCTATTCCAAAGCCCTGCACAAAAGCATCGTAGTCCGTTCCAACAACCCCATCCACTTCCACCAGCGGCATGCCGGTTCCGTGGTCAAGGCCGATCCACGGATACGCATATAGGACATCCCGCGAACGACCAATCACTGGAGGCGGATTCGACAGGTAGTTCGAAACATTCTCAGTTTCCCGCACATTGAAATGAGTAATCTTGTTTACCACCCAACTACCCCAGGTGGTTACGTTCCATTTAAATGCTTGTTGCAATATGCCTACTGATAGTTGGACATCCAACCCCCTTGATTCCATATTGGCATAGTTGATCCGGTTCGGGATCGGGCTTGTCAACCGGTAAAAGCTTCCTGTACTTGGCGCCAGATAATCCTCCCCGATCAGATCACTGGCTTTTTTTACGTAATATTCCAGGCTTCCGGAAATCCGGTTCCGAGCGAAACCGAAGTCAAGCCCGGTATTGAGCGTATTGACCTGCTCCCAGCGCAGGGATGGATTACCTGCACTCCTGATCAGCCCCCGCTGCAGCTGCGTGCGTGACTCCAACGAATATGAAACCACGGGAAAAGCGCTTACCTGCTTGTTCACGTTTCCTGCGCTGCCATAGGTAGCCCTCAACTTCAACCGGGAGAAAATATCCTTAGGGAAAAACCGTTCATCGGCAATGTTCCAACCCGCACCGACAGACCACAGTGGCACACCTTTTTGATTCGCCTTTACCCCAAAGAGGTTGCTGCCATCCCACCGCAAGCTACCCGTTAGCGTGTATCTATCCCTATAGGTATACGATGCGTTACCAAAATAGGATAAGTAGCGATCGATATACTTTAACCGTGAATCATCGGGTGCTGGTATGCGTGAGCTGCCTTCCGGCCTCACCGGGTAATTGGTCAGGTAATCGAACGTATTCGTGCCCGTCAGGAAATCGGGATCGAAATTATATAATCTAAAGCCTGGGGCACGTTCCTGAATTTGTCCTCTTATTTCCGCGCCTGCCAATGCCACGATCCGGTGGTTTCCTTCCAGCAACCGCTCGTAGTTGAGTTGCAGACGACCCGACTGCGAAGTGTTCATCTGCGTCGCATTCATGTCATAGATACCATTATAGGGAATCACCTGTTCGCCATCCGGACCGGTAAACCGATTGACCAGATCGCGCACGTAGTACGTTTGGGGTGCATGGTAATTTTCCGAACCGCTTCTACCCTGCCGGAACTGGTAGGAAACATGCAGGTTGAATGATTTCAGAAAACTATAACGCAAGCCACCATTCATCCGGAATTCCTGGCCGTAGCTTTTGCTATCCCGCAGATTTATTTCATCCAGCGGACGGAACCCCCAATCGAGCAGTCCCTGGTTTTCCGCATCCTGCTGGTACGCCCACCGGAGCGCGTACGGAATGGAAAGCGGGGTACCCCCGGCATCCGCCAGCCGCGTATAGGGCGATACGGAATTGCCTACCGACTGGCTCAGATCGTTCAGCGAAAGTCCATTGGTGTGTCGGCGTTGATTGGTGTACCATACACCACCGGTAATCTCAAGATTTTCAACAGGCCGGAAGGTATTCTGCATATTCAGTGCCAGCCGATCTCCACCATTTCCTTTGAGCAGCCCTTGATACCCATCGTGACCAGCCGACATATAATACCGGTAGGTATCGCTGCCGCCGGAAATATTTACCGAAGACTGGCGGGTGATCTCCGACTGATACAGGAAGTCCAACGCCTCCCGCCGGACATCGGTATTCCTGAGCATCGTCTCTTGCTCCGCAAGCGCCGCGTCACTCAGCAAGCCATCCCTGTTCTGGATCAGCAACTCCACGTAATACGGCAGTACCGTCCGGGGATTCTCCTCGTACGTATCCCGGTGGAACAACTCCTTTTCGATGTCCATCACGGTTGTCGAAGGCAATCGGTTCTGGTTGTAATGCAGGTCGGGCTTCGTGCCTATGTTCCAATTGCTGTTCAGCGATATTTTAGCACGCTGGCCAAACCTTCCCTGCTTAGTGGTTACCACAATGACCCCATTACCTGCCCGGGCGCCCCAAATACTGGCCGCAGCAGCATCCCGCAACACGGTTATGCTCTCTACGTCGTTCGGGCTGATGCTGTTGATGTCCCCTTCGTACGGAAAACCGTCTACCACGATCAGCGGTGCTGATTCGGACTCCAGCGTAACCAATCCCCTTACCCGTAGCTCTGGCCCACCATCTTGCTCTCCGGTTACCGATCGTCTGTCAAACTGCAACCCCGGAACCACACCTTCCAGCCTGCTGATGATGTCCATGCTTACACTCCGGTTCAGCAATGCGTTGTCTACATGAGCAAACGAACCCGTAGCCCGATCAAGCGGCACGTTGTAATAGCCGGTACTTACTTCCACCACATCCAGCAGATTATCCTGCCTGCTCATCTGGATATGGAGGGACGCCGTTTGCCCATTAACCGCAATCCGCTGCGTTGTGTATCCCACATGGGTTACAACCAACGTATCTGTCCCGGTTATCCGGAAAGTAAACGCACCATCCGCCCTGCTGCTAAAGGAGCGGCCTGTTGACACCAAATGCATCGAAGCTTCGGCCAGCGGAACCCCGTCATCGGCCGATATGACCTTCCCACGCACCGTAACCTGTCCATAAACGTAAACACATTGCGTAATCACACATAACGCCACTAACAAGCATCTCATCGGGCACCTCCTTCGTCAATACCCGACTGTGCCGTATAGATAAACGGCGCAGATGAATCATATTGCACCCGCTCACCGTTCAGCAGTTTTCTCAGCTTTTCGGTATCGTGCCCCTTGTCCGTTGGTGTGGCATAAAGTAGCCCTTTATAGATCATGACCACCCCGCCGACTTGATAGCGATTAAAGAAGTGCCGATTGATGATGTTATAATTCTCCCCCAACAGTGTGGGCAATAACCATCCCCTTTTCTGGATAAAAGGCAATGCCTTTTCGGCAAAATCCATGTGTACGGTCAATACGGCAAGCCCATCCGGAAACTCTTTTTGGATCACTTCCCATTTGTCAACCGATTGAATGCACGGTTTGCACCAGGTAGCCCAAAAATCAAGCACCAACAATTCCGTGTTTTGATACTCCCTAAGGGTGATCACACTTCTACCCTGCGGGTGATTGACCACCGAAACGGGCAAGTCCCATAAGTAATCGGGAATGCTATCACCTATGATCAGCGGTGTTACCCGAGACAAATCCCGCTCCAATCGGATTCTACTGCTTTCTAACTGACCTTCTTGGAAGGATACCTGCTGGGTTTCATATCCCGAATAGCTAACCAACAACAGCCCGTCGGTTTGGCCTAATGTGATTTCAAATGTGCCGTCCTTTCCTGTAAATGTCAAGTTATCGGTACCACCGATCCGGATGGCTGCGCCCTCGATTGGACGACTGGTTGTTGAAGTCAAAACCGTTCCCGTTAGGATATCACCCGTAGCAACAGGCCCCGACAGAACGTCGGGTGCCTGCGCACGGGCTTCCAAACACATGATCGTTAGAAACAGTGTTACCATCAATCCCAAAGCGAGGCCCAGCCCGTTACGGGCTGGAACCATCGCATGGGTCCAAACACATGATTCTTCAAAATTTCTTCGACGGGTGTTCGACTGTTGTTCGAGACTTGTTCGACAATCCTTCGGGAACGCTTCGAGACTTGTTCGACGGGGCTTCGAGAACCCTTCGACAACGCTTCGGGAAAATACCGAAGCGCAGCCGAGCAAGGGTAGAACAATTGTCCCACTATATTTGAACCAACCCCGAGTGGTTGACGAGCACGCGTTCCATCCCATTCCATGTCCTTCCATATATGCCTTTCTCCCGCTATGTAGCCGCTTGCTATTCGCTAAAGTGCCGCTTTTTGGGTTTTTTACCGAAGTATATGCGGGACACACGGGGATAGGACCCGAAGGAAGGGTAAGGGAAGGTGGGCTGGGGCACGGCGCTGGCCGGGAGTTCTCACGGCTAACTTTCGTATGCCGGGGTACTTCCATATGGGCTTCAACCTTAGACGTACCTGTACCTGAAAGGCTTTGCATTTTGGCCGGATCATCCTGCTGTGTTCGTGCTGTTCGCTTCGTGGCTCGCTGCTTAAAAACAGCATGCTGACATCCAAGCGACAGCTTGGACATACCCTGCCGTGGCGCAGCAGACTGGAAGCGGTCCCAAAGCAGTCGGGTTTCCTGATATACATGGCGGTTGATAAAGGCACGCAGCCTCAGTAAAGGCCAAAGCATGGCCATTAAGTGTAAATCTTGCTTCATTCTATTGTTTGATTTAAGTGAAAGAAAGTGTTTTCAGTCCAGTACTCTCACCGAGGTCAAACAGGGCTGCGTATGATATTTTTGTGGAGATTCGTCGTAGTAACTTCCCACGGCTTGGATAGTAAACAACCATCATCCCTCCTATCCTTGATAGCTTGGGCGGGTTTAGACGCGATGGCTTTTTTTGTTGGTTTCATTGGCTTTCGTTGTCAAATTGAATCCGAAAACCGCAGCATTTAGGTGTGAAATAAAAAAGGCCACCCTTAACGCTTGTTCTGCCGAGAAGGCGTAGGACAGCCACCGTCAGAGACGGCCGAACACAGAACAAGCAGGGTGACCTTAGTCTTATGACTATACAAAGATAGCATAAGATGTAAGGTCTTTCCTACTTCTCGCGTTCGAATGTCCTACTTTTCTCCGCAAGATTTTCGGAATTTTCCAAAATATTTGACATATAAGTTATGTCAAATATTACAAGAAATAAACTTATGTATACACTTACATTATATATATCTAGTAAAACATAAAATATAAAGATAAAATTGATTTAAACTTCAATTCAAAGGTATAAAAATAATCATAATTACCAAAATAAAAACAGGATTTATAAGTCCTGTATTTTTTCTGAAAATCAGGCGTAATTTGATTATGCCCAACACCGACGCAATTAAGCCCAATTCCGTGGAGAATATTGAGTTCAAAAAATTTCTCATTGAGCTTGGAACTTTTATTCGCTCCAGGAGGAAAGCGATTGGCTACAATAGCGCCACGACCTTTGCCAACTCTATAGACATGGATCCTGACCAACTTCGCAAATACGAACGAGGCGAAATCCCCATGACTTTAAAGACCCTAAACAAAATCCTTAAAGGCCTAAGAACACCCGCAGAGCGCTTATTGAAACAGCTAGCAGACTTTGAAGAAACCACAGCATCCAACAAGAATCAACCGTTAACAGAAGAAGCCGCATCACATGTGAGACTACAAGTGGAAGCCGTCAATGGACATGATGTAGTAAGCAAACTAAGACCAGAAGACGTTCAACGCATTGGACGAATTTTAATTGCCGCGTTTAATTTAGTAAGTAAGAATGAAGTGGTGAAAAAGGTTGGCCTTTCCTCCAAGAGTAAAAATTTCAATGCAGTTTTTAGCATCGCATTGAATAACGAATGGATTGCAATGCTTTATCCCGAATCACCTAAGCGGCATGACCAAAAATATTACACGACCGAGGCCGGAAAGAAAGTTTTAAGGCTAGCTGATGAATCGAAATAAACTCAAACTTTGCCATCCTACACGGCAGACATTACGTATGCGCAATCAAAACTACTACCAAGTCCCCGCCATTGGGGGGATTGTTGTTGAAGTATCGCAATACTAACCCGAACCTCAACCATTCGCTACGCTCAAGATTTACGGCATTATGAATCGTCCATCCGCGAATGGACGGCCCCGGAATCGCAACACCGGGGTTATTTTTATACCTATTGAATCAACGCGTTTAATGCCGGATCGATTAATGAGAGTAACCATAAAATAAAAAATCCCTGCTTCTGTCGAAACAGGGACCGCCCCAATGGGGTTAGGGGCTATCAACCTAAACCTATCACGAATATAGGTATTGCAGTTTAAGCATGCAAGCAATTTGTTGACAAAGTCGTTCTGGTTTCGGAATTGTCGCCACGAAAAAACTTTCTTTCCTAATTTGATAAACTAATATTTTTAGTATTATATTTGTGCTTGTATGCCCGACATAGGAGGAAAAACAGAAACGATACCCAAGGCCATAAAAAGAATGCTGCTTGACGCCTGGAATAAACAGCAGTGGATTTACGACCAGCTTGACAATGCATGGTATACGCCTGAGGAATTTAAGACCAAGTGGAAGCTGTTGGTTACTGACCACAATTTGAACCGCTTCGTAGCCCGATCCCCCGAGTTTGGCATTGCGGAATCATTGGAAAACTCGCGCCGCGCGCTGGAGCGTGCGGAGGAGTTGCACAAAAAGTTGCAGGGGTATTATGAGGTGGAGTTGAGGAGGAAGCATTAGTCGGGTTGTTACTGAGTCTAATACGTCATCTACTGAGTCTAATACGTCATCGTCGACAGCTAATCAAATTTAAGATAGAATTAGGCTATGTTACATTGTCTGCATAATTTTCGTTATTATTACCCAAGAATTAAACATTTAACAATGAAGAATTTTGACACAAGGACGTATAGTATTTCAGATTTCATTGAATGGAATAACAACGGGTTACTTGAATTATCGCCAGATTTTCAAAGGAGGTCTGTTTGGACAGAAAAAGCAAAATCATATTTAATTGATACTATAATAAGAAGTAAGCCGATTCCCAAAATTTTAATTACGCAAAATTTACAAGGCGCAAAAAATGTTCGTGTTGTGGTAGACGGGCAGCAACGACTCAGGACAATTTTGAGTTTTTACAACGGTGATTTTAAAATAAGTCGAGTACACCACCCTGAATTCGGAGGAAGGACCTATGATGATCTACCAGAGACTATTAAGAACGAATTTCTTAAATATGAGTTGGGTGTAGATGTGTTATTTGATTTACCTTACGAAGATATCTTAGACATATTTGCGAGAATAAATTCATATACCGTAAAGTTACAACCCCAAGAAATTCTAAATGCGAGGTATGTTGGGTATTTTAAACAAGCAGTATTTCAATATGGATTAAAATACGTCAACTATTTTATAGAATCAGAGGTGTTAACGAAAGCGAAAGTAACGAGAATGGCAGAAGCTGAATTAACAGGTGATCTGTTTGTTGCTTTAATCGATACTGTCCGTACAAATAAAGGTGTTGAAAACTATTATAAAAGATATGAGGAAGAAGAGGGTAACCTTCCGGACGCATGCAGAAAATTCGACACTATAATGACGTATTTAGGGACAATCTATCCCCCACAAGAACTGGCGAACACCAATTGGAAAAGGCCCCAATTATTTTATACGCTCTTTGTTAGTCTAGGCCATTTATTATTTAGAATTAACGGATTAAATCAAGATAATCTAGTTAGTATTAATGAAAAAAGTATTGGCAAATTAAGAACAATTTTGGATGAAGTCTCTTCTAAATACGATTTTTATACCGAGGAGAAGGAAATCGATGTCCCTTCAGACTACAAGGAATTTATTGAATACACAAGAAGAGGAACAACTGATACCGCCGCAAGGGTTTCTAGATCTAATTTTCTATGTCAAAAGCTTAAAAACAACTTGGAATCGTAATGAGTAAGAAAAGGGTCAAAATTGCAGCTGTTTATAATGATCTAGTCCGTGAGCTTAACGGATTAAAAAAATTGGACACCCTCAACCAAACTAATTTTCAAGAAAGTAAAATAAGTAAAAAGCAACTGCATGTGCTGACAGAGTTTATTTTTTTTAACGCTTTTATTGCGTATGAAAATTTCATTAGAGACACTTTTCTGTTATATACACTAGAAAAAAAGAACAGTAGAAACGATATTGTAACATCATACTTAAAGCCAAAAGATTTTTTTCATGCTGAAAAGCTTATTCAGTCCTCCATGACTGTTATCGATTGGAATAGCCCTGACACAATCATTGAACGGGCAGAACTTTATTTAAAAGATGGGTTTCCTATTAAAGCATATTATATTTCGACAAAATCAAAACTCACCTCCTATAGATTACTCCGTAATCATATCGCACATAAGTCTTCTAAGTCACTAGATGGATATAAGAAAGTATTAAGGCAATATTATGGCATTATTCCGCTTCAGACACCAACGATTGGAGAATATTTATTATTGACTTCGAAGACGGATAGGACAAAATATCATTTATTAGAAATTTTCGAATTCTTTGAGATCCTGTCAAGTAGCATCAAGTAATGTTATAAGCCACTATTAAGGTTCAGAGTTTTCGGTTACACTCTCTCAAAAAAAGGAGACACATCATGATTTGCCATATACTCCTCAATTTGTTGCACTTCATCAGTCGGCACCCATTGAATAGGCCGGTAATTTTTTAGGCTTTCCCAGATATCGTGATGATCTTTTAGTTTTTTGGAAGGCTCGTCACCTACGAAGAAAAATTTGGCATCTTTCTCCTGTCGCCTAATGGTATCAACTAGAAAAAGGTGTGCTCGGATCTGAAGTTTAAGTGCATGGAGGGCTTTGCCGAAATCACTCATCTCCCCTACTACCTTTACATCATTCCTGCCGATAAATGATACTTTCGACGGAACGATTAGACCTGCAACATCGTTTTCGGTAAGTTCGACATCAAAGTTGACACGATCGCCGATCGACTTTACTAACCGTTGCTTTGCATGAGCAACAGGGTCCTGCCCGGATTGTTGCTGCCCGGTTAAAGCGAACACGAATTTTTCGAACAGCTTATCGAATGTATGCTCATCAAGCGCCATATTCAGCGGCACAGGTTTGGAGAAAGTAAGCAGATTGTTTGCATATACCGAAAGATATTCCAAATAGCTCTCGCTTAAAAATCGTTGGCCCTTATGTCCTTTGAGCAGATCAGACTGGCATGATGTAGCAAGTTGCTCGATAGCTCGTAAATTTGATTTAATGAGCTGATATCCTCCTTCGGGCAGTAAATCCTTAATAACATTCAGCTTATCGGCGGCATAGGCAAAATGACATTGGACACCATCAGCCATAAATAGGCCAATAGTGATGCGTTCATCCTGATTCGGACGAATACTGCAATACAAGATGGAATAAAACGTCTTCATCATGCTCCTTTTGTTAGCGGTGCAACCAATTCCCTGAAGTTGGCCTTGGTATCATTCAACCAAGCGTTGTTTTCGATAACCGCTTCGCGGATTTGCTGTTCCAATTGCTGTTTATTGAGGCACCACTCGTTAGGCATCCCTGCAACAATATCGGGCAACATATTACCACAATTTAATACAAAGGTAGGAAAGTTATCCAAAATCGCATTGGCCTCATCGGCTATTTTCTTTGGATTATACAACAAAACATGCGCCAAATCAGCATATAAAATACTGTCTTCCGGCGTGAGCTGAGCCAGCTCCTGCCCTAATCGGCACCCATCGAAAACGTCGGAATGGTCTATTGGGATAATCTGAAATCGATCTTCGATAGACTGCACCAATAGGTTGTAGTTGTTTGCGCTCCTATCGGTATTGGCTAGCCATAAATCGAACAAAGCGATCTTTAATAATGCACGTCTGCTCTGATACTTGCCGAGTTCGTGATAATTGCCCTTAAGACCGACAAACATATTTGTAACATCTACCGTTTCTTTCTGATAACGCAGGCCAAAGGTTGGCTTACCAAAATGGTGCGGTTGTGTCCGGTTTGAAATTATTTCAGGATTAATATGCTCCGGTAGTATGTTTACTAACGCTCCCGGCAGGTGGGGTATTCCCCAAGCATCAAGAAAACAGAGTGAACAATATTCATTAATCAATTTACCATTAGAGTCGTACTTACAAATGTATTCCTCAAAGTCATCTGCCATCACAACAACAGGTCTGCTTCCTCCGGTTTCTATGGCTCGGTTAATGGGTGATATGGATACTTTGGATGGCAGCAAAAGGTAAAAGCAGTTAGTTGAGGTAAAGATATGAATTTCAATGGAAAGAGAAAAAATTGAGGACCAACGGGCAATTGTGGTCCTCAGGAAAAATCAGAGAATGTGGCGTGCTTCCGCCGGATTTTCTTTCACAAAAGTAGCTACTGTGTTGCGGTGAACACCTAAAAGACGCCCAATAGCGCTATAAGAAATTTTTTTGTTGAGAAAGGTTTTGATTTCGGCTTCCCTGCCGGTAAGTTTTAAGTTCTTGGATTTACTACCTAGTGGCCTACCCAGTTTTTGCCCCTCTGCCTTTCTACGTGCGAGCGCTTCCTTAGTTCGTTGAGAAATCAGATTCCGCTCTATTTCCGCCGAGAGTCCAAAGGCAAACGCCAATACTTTGGAGTTGATGTTGTTACCCAATTCATAATTCTCTTTGACGGTATATACCATGATTTCCCGCTCCATGCAATCGTGCAAAATCTTCATAATCTGCATGAGGTTTCGTCCTAGCCTAGACAATTCGGATACAATTAGTGTGTCTCCTTTCTGCATACGGTTTAGCAATCCACCAAACTTCCTGACTTCAATTTTTTTTGTGGCACTAATGGTTTCTTCGATCCACTCATCAATTGCAAGCTGCCGCTCAACTGCAAATTTCTGAATTTCAAAATGTTGGTTCTCTGTTGTTTGCTTGTCCGTGCTTACTCGGATGTAGCCATAAATCATAGCTTTGAATTTTAATGTGTTAAAAAATTAGACAGTTATTGATTGAATGAGAATGATAACATTTTAAATCGGACAAAACAATCACGAATTTGACGAGCGTTTTTATTCAGCAGCACGCAACAATCCAAAAGGGCTTTTCGAAAGATACTGGTTGGGTCATTTTAAACGACGTCGAAGCGCGTATTAAGGAAAAAATAGAACGTATTGGCGTCCCACTTAAGGAGTGGGACGTACAAATCAACTATGGTATCAAAACAGGCTTTAATGAGGCGTTCATTATAGATGCTGATACCCGTAAAGAACTCCTTAAAAAATGTCCAAAAGCCGACGAAATTATTCGTCCGATT
>NZ_FOQO01000006.1 GCF_900113765.1 Parapedobacter indicus
TGATGAAACCCGCTTTCGTGTTCGATGGCAGGAAGCTGCTCGCTGACAACCGGCTGGCCGACCTGGGATTCACCTATTACGCGATCGGGGAATAGAACGATCTGATTCATACCGCCCCAATCTTACTGCTTATTATGAGATGTATCGGTCGGTCGCCAAAGAACTGAAAACAGGACTCATCGACCATTATAGCAACTGGCAGGCGCTGTTGAGCCAAGGGGAAGCTGTGTTTCTAACATATGTCCCTGATGGTTTACATCCCAATACAAAGGGGAACCGGGAAATCCTTGCAGCGCATATCCTCGCTTCCTGGGGAATTAAAGCACCCTAGAAATGAGTGCTATTTATGTAGGTTACGTATTTCCCGCTCGATTTTCCGGTATTGCTTTTTCGCTTCTTTTATCGCAAGCCCTTTCTTCATCCCAGGCCTTTCGTGGCCGGTATAGGTAAGCCATGCATCTTTCATGATCGCCTGTCGCTTACTCACCAACCCATACAACTCACCCATCGAGGGCGTACTGCTGAGGTAAGCTTCCCGTGAAGGGGATTGATTAACAGTGGGATTGAAATAAGATATTAAGGTTTTCGCCATCAGCCAATGGCCCTCCTCGCCCGGATGTACCCCATCGTTCGCCAACCGAAACGCCGGATCTGCCTCACGTCGCTCCTTCAGATAGGTACGCATCGGAAAATGGAGATCGATTACCTCCCAGCCCTGAGTTTCACGTTGTTCCAGCAACCAACGGGCATACTGATCCAGCACCAGGTTATATCCTCCGAGTCCTTTTTCCGAATCGTCGTGTACGGGAGGGGTCAGAAAAATAACACGCTTCACTCCTACTGCTTTCAACTCGCTTCGCAGGCGTTCCATGCCAGTCTTATACGCTGCAAAACGTGCTTCATCAAAAGGCAGGTAGATACCGTCGTTCATCCCGTAACAGGCAAAGACCACATCTGGTTTGGTCTTTTTTAACACGCTATTCAACCGACTAAAGAGGCAGGGCCGTGGAAACGCGCCATCGGCATGATTGGGCTCGCTCAGTCCAGACACCGTTTCACTCGGCAATCCCGCGTTAATGACTTCTGCCTTCGACGTAGGGTACTGCGTGATGTAAAAACTTTCGAAAAATGTTATATAATCGCCTGCGTACGTGATGCTGTTACCCAGAAAAAGAATCCGCTTCGCGTTCGATAGTGGATAAGCATCTACGTCGGACTGTGCCATGGCCGGAGCGGCCAACAATAACAACCAAAGAAAGCCACTGATCTTATTCATTTTACCCATGCCTGCTAAGATTGGCATTTCATGGGAAAATTACAAATAGGGCAATGTTTACAGCAGGCACCGACTTACTGTGCTTCACAAGGAGCTTCGGCTATGCATAGGTAACCTCGGAGGATGAGTGAAGCGAGTCTTCCGAAACCTCTACCCATCGCCTGCACTATTTTTAGGCGGAGCGGAATCTTTTTGCGACTCCTTTACTTTATCCACCAGCTCTTTGCCCGCCTTGCCCGCTTGTGTTGCCAAACCGGCGATCTTGTTGCCCGCCCCGGTAAATAACTGCTGCAACCGCTCGCCATCATCGGTTTTAAAATCTTGGAGTGAAGTGATCTCATTCATTCCCGACACGTCAAACTGTAAATATGGCGCTTCAGGAAATCCCATGGCCCGCGCCATGAAAACCGTGGGAATCCGCAGTCTTTTGGTATTGTATTCCTTTACCGCGTGGTTATATTTTTCGCGGCTTTCCTGAATGTTCTGCTCGCAGTGCTGGATGCTGTCCACCAACCGGTGGTACTGCTCGTTGGCTTTCAGGTTGGGGAATTTTTCGGCAATTCCTTGTACAGTAGCCAAGACGGTACCCGACTGCTGATACGAACTGGCCAAATCGGTAGCCGACGTATCTTGGGAAACCTTGAGCTGAACCAATTGTTCACCCTCCTGGTAATTTTTCACCACGTCGATCAACTGATTGATCAAAGCCAGTTTTTTACTGATGGCAACCTGCGCATTGGAAGCCTTTTCGCGCACATCCTGTGCCAATTTCTGCAGCGCATTATAGGAACCAGCTGCTAATAGGAGAATAAGTACCAGAAGCGTAATCAATACAAACATCATGAAAATAATAGTATGTTAACGATTTTCATTGGAAACCAGGATGGGCACGTAAAATTCACCATCGGTGATAATCACTTCTTTCAAATCCGGATAGGTGGTATAGGCACGCATCGAAAACGTGCCTTTGACCGTCTTATCGCTGATTTGGCTGAACTGTGCCGTGGCATCATCTTTCACCTCAAAGGGAAGTGATGGCAATTGATAAAGCTGTGCATAATATTTTTCGCCTGATGCGTTGTAATGTGAACCAAAAACCCTCGAAATACTTTGATGGTATTCGGGCCATTCCAGTCGCTCGGAGAGTCGGTAAATCGTACCCGTTTCAAGCGGCACGGCATCCGTCACGGCAACGAACACCGCATCCCGATTCTGATCGTCTTCGTGCATGCGTCCTTGTATGAGGCATTGCCTGGCGTCCGTATCCGGCAACGTAAGAAATATCGCATAGACCAATTTTTCGTCTGTATATTCATGCCCCACCCCATTGGCTTTATATCGGATGTAATACGCTCCAGGTACTTCCTCTTCCTCGCCGGGTCCGTCGTCCGATTTGCTACACGCGCCGATCAAAAGTCCCAAGCAAACCAGGATTGCGGTAAAACGTAATGGATAGCTGCTCATTGTTTATTCCCTTTCTTCTTATCAAATTGAAGATTATTCCGCCAAAAAAGCAACCATAAACGAGCAACTGCGCACAGCGAATGAGTAATTGCCACCCTTGGGAGAATAGGTGTTACTTCTCAATGGCGGCGGAGAGATTCAGGGATTTCGCTATCAGCAAAGCAACTTTGGATACGCCCCGCAACTGGAAGACTCGCTCCGCTCATCCCCCTAGATTGCTCATGCGTATCCAAAGTTGCTTATTCAAGTAATTTTATCTAAGTTTGATTTAGAATTCATTGACGAATGAAGCAACTGGCAACCTATATCTGTATCGCGATGGCCTGTTTGCCTGCGTCCGGGCAAACGCTGGTTGATTCCCTGAAAAATAAACTGGCCAATCATAGCTCGGAGGATACCGTCCGCGTAAGTTTACTGCTCAATATGGCCGATGCGCTCGTGTGGAATAATCCGCAGGAAGCATTAACATATGTAAATCAGGCCACCCAATTAACCGACAAACTCGGTTGGCAAAAAGGTAAAGCCTATGCCTTACGTCAAGAAGGTCTTATCTATTACGAGCAATCAGACCCTATCCGTGCGATGGACCGGTTTCATGCGGCCCTGAAGGCTGCACAACCGCTGCGAGACCAAGCTTTCGAAGCTTCCATTTACAACAACATTGCGAATATCTACAGCGATCTGAAACAATACGACAAGGCGCTGAACCATTACAACCACTTATTAGCCATTTCCAAAGAACTCCAGGATACGTCCAAAATCGTCATTGCCACCGTAAATATAGCCAGCGTATACATCGAACGGCAACAGCTGTCGATAGGCATCGACAACTTGACCACAGCCCTCTCGCTGGCTCGGGCCACCGGCAATCAGCGGTTTGAAATGGCTATCCAGAATAACCTGGGCCGTGCACTGGCTAAGCAGGATAACGATGAATTGGCGCTTGAACACTTCAACGCCTGCCTGGACCTCGCCGAGCAGTTGGGCAGTGACGGGATCAAGGCCAATGTGCTCAATAGCATCGGTGAAATCCTATTTAACCGGCACCAATACACCGAGGCTGAACACCGGAGCAAAGCGGCCCTCACATTGGCGGAAAAAGTGGGTGCCCTTGAATGGCAGGCCAACGCCTGGCGGACACTGAGCAGCATTCACGAACGACAGCACAAGCCCAACGAAGCATTGCACGCGTACAAGCAGTTCATCACATTGCGTGACAGCGCTATCAATGACGAGAAAAAAGCAGAGATTGCCCGCAATGAAATGCAGTTTGCGCTGGAAAAACAAGAAGCGGTAGCAGCTTCTGAGATGGGCCGTCAACGTACCATCACCTATGCCATCATCGGCATAGCCCTGGTAACCCTGGGCGCACTTATAGTGGGGTGGCGCTTTTACAAGCATAGACGCGACGGCGACGAGCGTAAGAAAATTGCCGAATTTGAAGCGCTGGTGGCCGACACGGAAATGAAAGCCCTACGGGCGCAAATGAATCCTCATTTCATCTTTAACGCATTGAATGCAATTGGTAACAGTATCGCCGATCAAGATTTTACCACCGCCGGAGATTACCTCAGCCGCTTTGCCAAACTCATTCGGCAGATCCTCGAAAATTCAGAGCGCAAGGAAATCCCTTTGGCCGCAGATTTAGCCGTATTGGAAGGATACATCCAGCTCGAAGCGATGCGCTTACGCGGAAAATTCACGTATGCGATAAACATCGCCGGAGACATTGATCCCGAAAATACCTTGGTGCCCCCGCTCATTTTGCAACCTTTGATCGAAAATAGCATATGGCATGGGATTCTTCCTAAAAAAGACACCGGACATATAGACATACGGGTGCAAAAAGATAGTGATTCGCTTTGCTATATCGTAGAAGACAATGGCGTAGGAAGGGCTCCTGTAAACGGGCAGACCAATACGTCTAAACGGTCCCTTGGAATTGCGTTAACTAAAGCACGGGTTGACATTGCGGGCGCGCATCAAAATAAAACGGCTGCCATTTTGTTTAACGACTTACCGAATGGACTGGCCGTAACGGTGAAACTACCGCTGTCCTTGCAATTTTAATTCGAATTTCTATGATTGATGCCATCATTGTAGACGACGAACCGCACTGCATCCAACACCTGCAGCGGCTCCTGCAGCGCCATACCCAGGGCAAAATACGGTTACTGGGCTCGTTTGAGGACGTCGCTCATGGGGTCGACGCGATCAAAGCGCTGAACCCCCAATTGCTGTTTCTAGATATCCAATTGGGTGAACGGACAGGGTTTGACCTGCTGCGCCAGCTAGATACCCGTCGAATATCCGTCATTTTTACTACCGCATACGATCAATATGCAGTGCAGGCATTCAAATTCAGCGCAATTGACTATTTACTCAAACCCATCGATGGCGATGATCTTGTAGAAAGCGTACAGCGCGCTGCAGACACCCTAACTAAAAAGGAAGCTGCTACCCGATACGAGCTTTTATTGCAACACCTCGATCATCCTGCGGGTGTACCGGCCAAAATTGCGCTTCCATCCATGGAAGGATGGGACTTTACGCCGATCGCCGAAATTATCCGATGCCAGGCACAGGGCAACTATACGTTGTTTGTCCTGCAAGGAGGAAAACAGCTTTTGGTGTCCCGAACGTTAAAAGGCTACGAACAGCTGCTGGAGAGCCAGGGGTTCTTTCGTGTCCACCACGCACACTTAGTCAATCTAGCTCACGTTAACAAATACCACAAAAGTGGGTTTTTAACCCTAAACGACGGCTCGACCATAGAAGTATCCACCAGAAGGCGGGAAGCTTTTCTGACCCGGATAACTGCGCGCAGCAGATGAAGTCTTATAGTGCCTCAGCTACCTCGATCGGCAAATCAGACTCCAGAATCGTCGCGCCATCGGCAAAGACAGCCCGGTATGCTTCGGCACGAGCCTCTTTTGTTTCGAGCTTGTCGTAGGTGGGTGCTGCGGAAATCATACACATCACTCCTTCGGCATGCAACAACCGGTACAATTCCTGGTTCTCCGGTTTAATCTTTGGACCGATATAAGCGATCATGCGGTTAAAAGGAATCCCGGCGGCTTTGTATTCCTGAAATTTTTCAGTGGTGAGAATGTGGGCTGAGAGCATCTGATTGCTGTTCTGATCGAGGTAGTAACGTGCTTCCTCCGGCGAATGGACAGTAACCATCACAAACGAGTAGGCATCGTGCTTGCGGATAATTTCGGCGGTTTGCTCCAGCGGAAGGTCCTTATGGTCGAGATTCAGGACCGTTTTGCCCCTTGCCCATTCAATCGCGTCATCCAACGTAGGAATACGGTATCCGGTCGTGTTGCCATCGCGGTCTTTCAAATGCAATTGTTTCACTTCTGCCCAGGTATAATCGGCCAGTTTACCCGTGCCGGTTGTTGTCCGATCCAGCGTGGCATCGTGCATGAGTACCACCACACCATCTTTGGTAAGACGTGGATCGATTTCAAAAAAAGCCGGTGCATGCCGCAATAATGCTTCCATGCCTTCGATGGAATTTTCCGTCAAACCCTGTTCCACCGTTCCCCGGTGGCCGCTGATAACCGTTTTCCCTTTCGTATACTTAAAAAACCGGTGCAGCTGCTTGGGCGACTTGAAATCCAACCGATGGAGGAGGGGTTGTTCCTGTGCATAAGTTTGGGATCCTACCGTCAAAATCAATAAAAGCCCTACTAAAAAACGTGTGTTCATAACCTTATCTTTATGCATTTAATTTCAAGAGCGAGAATCCCTCCGCATCGCCAAACCGGACGACCGTTATCGCCGAATTCTCCTGAGCGATTCGCCGGTAGTGCTTCAGCGGCATGCCCAGCTTCCATGCCAGGTACAACCGGTTGACCCCATTGTGGGCTACCACCAGCACATGTTGTCCATCGTGCTTTCGCATCATTTCCGCGAAGAAATCATCCACGCGGCGCACCACATCCAATGCCGTATCGCCGGAGCCACCGGCCTGTGTATGATCCGGCGACTCACTCCACAATGTCCATAGATCAGGGTCTTCCGATACAAATTCGTCGCGGGTCTTGCCCTCCCAGGCACCGAAATCGAGTTCGATCAACCGAGGGTCTCTGATAACGGGCAGTTGATTTCCGCTGGCAATTTCCGCCGTGATATACGCACGTTTCAAAGGCGATGCATATACGGCATCTATCGGATGTCCACGCAGTGCTTCTGCTACCCGTTGTGCCTGCGAAATCCCTTTTCCCGTCAATTCGGCGTCTATCCTCCCGCAGTAGCGGTTTCCATCGGCGTTGTAGGTCGTTTCTCCATGCCGGAGCAAATAGACAGTCAGCATACTCAAATATATTTCCGTTTTTTCAATTCATCAATAAACCGACGGTAATTTAGCTCGTAAGCGGTTACCAACGCGGGTTGGGGTTCTATTTTCCGTTCAACAGCGGTCATCCGCGCAGCGGCTTCGGCTAGGGAGGCATAGTATGTTTTCGATGCCGCCGCAATGGCGGCACCTACTGCCCCGCTGGCTTCCTTGCATTTGTAAATAGGCAGATTCAGCACATTGCTTCGGATGGTCAACCACACATCACTGTTACTACCGCCTCCAGCCGTGTACACAGCCGCGGGACGCTCCCCCGAGAGCTGTGCAATCAATTCGTAAGCAAGCCGCTCGATGTAGGCGACACCTTCCATGCTGGCTGCAAACCGCTCGGCTGGTGCCAGCCCTTCGGGGACAAATCCTTTGGCATCCGCTGCGATGAAGGGAAAACGCTCTCCCATCTGTTTCAGCGGCCAAGCCAGTTGCCCGGTGGGAATCAGTGAAGCGGCTTCCTCATCCAATCCCCGCAGATCCACACCGAAGTCTGTGGACACCCAATCGGCACCGGTGTTACTTGCTCCGCCCGGCATCCAGTAGCCATTGGGATGTCGGTGACTGTATAACCGACCCGCCGGATCGTTGATCGCAGTAGTGGTAACACCCTTGATGACCAGCGTCGTGCCAATCGTCGTATTCCAATCGCCGGGCTTCACCGCACCGGAAGCGACCTGTGAAGCACAACCGTCTGTCATCCCAACGATTACCTGCGCCCGGTGAAGCCCCCATCTGGCTGCCAGTTCATCGGTAAGATAGCCGATGGGGGTTCCCGACGGAACCACTTGCTGAAGCCAGTCCCGCTGGAGGGGTAAGTGGGTGGTGAGATATGCCGGCCAACGGTAGTCAGATACGTTGTAACCCGACTTTAGCGCGTTGGTGTAATCAGTCACGTCATAAACGCCACTCAACTGCCCCACCAGGTAATCCGCAGCATGCACCCACTTTCGGATAGCCGCTGCTTTGTCGGGATAGGTTCTAACGAACCACACCATTTTAGCCAATCCGCTCGACGCACCGAATCCCGTGTATCCATCGCTCACAAACCGCTCCGCGACCGCCACACATTCACGGCTAATTGCTGCCGAACGTGGGTCGCTATACATCAGCGCAGCATGCAGGGGCTTATTTCGCTTATCCAGCGGGATGACCGTTCCCGAGGTCGAGTCAACCCCGATGGCCAGGATATGGTTGCGGTCGATGTCCGGTGTGAGCGATTGCATCAATTCATCCAGCACTTCAAAAGTTTTTAACCTCCATTCTTCAGGCGATTGCTCCTGCCGCGATTCAGCCGTCAACACCAAAGCCCGGGCAGCTTCCGCCAGCACCATTCCCGACTCGCTCACCAGTGCTGCACGTACGCCCTGCGTCCCTACATCAATGCCGATAAAGCTGTTTTCCATCCCTACCTGATCTCCCTGAACGTATTTCGTGCGCGTTTCCATTCGGCGTACAGTTCCAAAAATAACGCCCGGTTCTGCGGTTCTACCTCTTCCAGCAATTGCGGATCGGCAGGTTTCAAACCCAATGCGCCGGCACAGATAAACGCCCCACCTAGCACCGACGATTGACGATACGTATCGCGAATCCTGACTTTTTTATTGGTCAGGTTGGCGATGAACTGCCTGAGTTTACGGCTTTGCACCCCTCCTCCACACGCCCAGATATAATCTTTCTCATGAGGCGACACACCGCACAGCACGTTGTAATTTTCAAAAATACTGCATGCAATGTCCCACAAAATAGCAAACACAAATCCGCCCCGGGTGAGCTGGTGCGATACCGGTGCGTTGAAGATAAACCCGCCCTTGGTCAGCGGCGTGTCCTCGTCAGCCACCAACGAACCAAGCGAAGCCACACACTGCGAATAGGACGCCTCATCCAGCTCCTTTTCAATAACTTCATAGGGTTCGTTTGGGTAAAAAATCTCTTTGAGCCGCTGGTAATTAAGTCCGGTTACACCTGCATTAGCTTCTAACATGAAGCTACTTTCGTCGACATAGCGACCTGTCCAAGTACGCTGCTGGTCATCGATCACGTACGCGTCCACCACCTGGATGATGGGCGTGGTTGTACCTGAAACCACCACGACATCATCGGTATCGGGTTGCAGGCTATGGATAGCCAATTGGGTATCCGCGCCTCCCACCACCACCACGGCCTGTGGAGCGATTGCCAGCCTCTTCGCAACGTACGACAGTATGTTTCCCAAAACGGTTCCTGCCGATTTCAGCGGCGGTAAAAGCGAGGGCGGAAGGTTAAACACATCGCAAAGTTCTTCCGACCAGGCTTTGGCGTTGACATCGTAAAGCAGTGTTTCGGATGCCTGGGAATGTTCGTAACCCATTACACCAGAAAACTGGAATTGTACCCAATCGCTGATACTCGTAAACGAAACAACGCGATTCCATAACTGACTCTTCCGCTCGCGCAAACCGACCAACTTCAACGCCGAAAAAAGCGCGGTGGGATACCGGCCAGTCAGCGTATACATACGGTCTTTGTCGGCAATCATCGATTCCCATTCTCTTCCCCGGTTATCGTGGTTGGACATGCCGATCAATGGCTGTCCTGCCGCATCGACTGCAACAATGCCCTCGCGTTGGCTGGTGGCGGTTATCGCCAAAATCTCTACAGCACCGGTTTTCGCAAGTACCGTTTTCACCAATTGATTGATTTGCTTCCACAATGCCTGCGGATCGAAATAGATGGAATCCGGATAGTCGTCCTCTTTCACATACTGCACGTTCTCACGTGCCAGGCCCAAAAGCTCGCCACCCGTAGAAACGACTGCTGCGCGCACATTTCCTGTACCGATATCTACTACTAAAAATGCTTTTTTATGCTCCATGCTTATTTACTAACCGTTGATGACACCTCCCTGTTCACGAGCTGCCGGACCTGGTGGTTTTCTTTCCGAAAATATTCGTCCAGCACGCGGTTCATAATCGCTACGTGGTGGTCTTCCACTTCATGGGTGGCACCAGCGATGTGGGGTGTAGCCAACACATTCGGATGCCGGATCAGCCGGTAGTCCGTTTCATCCGGCGGTTCCTGATCAAAAACATCCAATACCGCTCCGCGGATACGGTTCTTTTCGATAGCTTCCAGCAAGCTGTTGCGGTCTACCACCACGGCGCGCGCCGTGTTGACAAATATCGCGTCCGGTTTCATCAATGACAATAATTCCCCTCCGATCATGCCCTTGGTTTCGGAAGTAACCGGAAGATGGATGCCGACCACATCGCTGGTCCGGAACAGATCTTCCAACGACTGCTTTTTAAATGCTGGATCGTCTGACGTAAAAAACGGGTCGAAATATGTAATCTCGCAGGGAAATGCCTTCAATATATTTGCGATGGTCTGACCCACGGCACCAAATCCGACCATTCCTACCTGCTTTCCAGCCAACTCATTGCCTTTGAACTGGAGGTATGACGTATGTGCTCCTACCCCCCACTGGCCTTCTTCCAACCATTGGATGCCGTTGAGCGTATGCCGCATCAAGGTAATGACATTGGCGATAAACAGTTCGGCCACGGCCTGAGCGTTACGTGCTGGCGTATTGAATACGGGAATGTTCCGTTGGGTGGCTACCTGCACGGCCACATTGGACGGCGTACCTCGGCAAACGCCAATAAATTTCAAGGCTGGGTGTGCATTAATCACTTCTGCGGTCACCTCATCGTGTTCCGTAATGAGTGCCTCGGCTTTCGTTTCGTCCAGTAAACCAATAAGCTCGTCCGGCTTATATCCTCGCCCATGGGCTTTCCAAGGCCGATAAACAACCTCTCCAAATAGTTGTGTCAATTCTTCTCTGCCTTTCTCATGGTAAGGCGCCGTAATCAGTATCCTCATAAACTATTAGTGTTTGGTATATCGCATGTAACTATGCTATCGTTAATCTGCCACAGATGTTCCTCCCAGCACGGAATCTGATGCTGGCATCGTAATAAACCGGGTAAGCAACGCGCTCAAGAAATACAATCCGGAAAGCACCCAAATCACTCCCTCGTCACCAATGATGCCAATCAACCCACCGACGATAGCCGGCCCAACGAAGACCGGTAGGCCGGCTCCCAAGTTGAGGATGGCCATGGCCGCTCCCTTGTCCTTTTTGACCAATGAAGGTACGAGTGCCGAGAGGGGTACATATCCCGCTAGCAAGCCACCCCAGAGTACACCGCTGAACAGCACTGCCCAAAAATCGCCGCCGAACCACACCGGCGAATAAAAGAACAACAGGGTGGTAAGACCACATCCGACACCACCGAACCACATAATGGTAGTACGCCACCCCAAGCGGTCGCCCACGAATCCGAAAATCAGGTTGAAAGCGATGTTGCTGGTAAAAATAGTGCCCCAGATCTGCAGCCACTCCTTGGTGCTGAATCCGTGCGTCGCCATGTAAATGGGCAGGAATACCGGGAAGGCAAACTGTGCCGTGGTGTTGATAACCCGTACCAAACCACCCAAGAACACTTTCGGCTCTTCCCGCACGATCGTCAGTCCTTTAAGCAGTTCTTTTGTTTTTGAACCTGCATCGCCTGAAGGGATAAACCGGTCTTTATTCAACACTAACGCAAAGAAGGCACCTACCAATACCCAGAATATGGAACTCCAAAGTGTGTTTTGGTACCCCATAAAGTCAATAGCCCAGCTTGAATAATAGGCCCCGAATACATTCAGTCCACCGGTAAACACAAACCAAAACCAGCCCACTGCCCGGCCCAACCTGTCTTTGGGCGTCCGGTAGGTAATCCACACCAGAAATGAATAGGCAAAAAGCGGATATCCAAATCCGCGGATGGCGTAGGTAACCAGCATGACCGGATAATCCAATTTGGCCATTCCCAGTCCAACAAATCCGATGGTACCGATTATATAGAGCAACAATCCCATTCCCATGGCCTTCCGCGGCCCGTAACCCTCAGCCAGTACACCCGAAAACCAGGAAGAAATGGCGATGGTGATACCATACACCGTAAATAACAATGCCGATTGTTGGATGGACATGCCATGCTCCAATAGGTACGGGCTCAGCCATCCCTGCTCCACCCCATCGCCCATCATGAAGATGATGATACCGAGATACCCCCATGCCAGCGGTTTTGGCAGACCAAGTCTGTCGATCCACGTGGTGTTTTCTTGCGTTTGTAAATTCATCGGTTAACTATAATTGGTTATTGTCGTTTAAAATTTTGCCGAATATATTAAATTAAATATAATTAAATAAATTAAAACAAAATTTAACTTACAAAAGACACCTATCCCACAGATGAACAAGTACCAAAACGAAGGTAATCGCTCGGATAGGTTCTGCAATGCCATACAGAACAGCACGTTCCTGTTAGTCGATCAGCAGTTCCATCGCGGCCACTTCGACCGCTTTAGGCTCCACGGTTGAAGTGGTGGTCACCGGTAATCAGCCGCTGAAGCGACATCACCCTAACGATTAAGCATCCCGTACGACAAATTTAACAAAATAAAATATTTAAAAACAAAATAAAATAAAACAACACTAAAAACAACGCATTCACTCCCTGACAGTTTCGACAAAATGCACCATTTAGCCCGCGGTAAAAATAGCAACCGTTTCATTTATAAAGAAAAATAAACTATTATTGCAAGAAAGAACCGTTTCGAGTTGTTAAAATAAATTTAACATTTTTTAAACATGAAGAATATTACCAAACGACATCAATTTATTTTGGAGCGGCTCAAGAAAAAGGGGCAAATCACGATACCGGAACTGATAGACCTTACGCAGGTATCGGGTGTTACGATCCGGAAAGATTTGAAGTTTTTGGAAGACAAAGGACTTATCTTCATTACCCGGGGGGGTGCATCGCTAACCAACCCGTATACGATTGATCGCCCTATTTACGAGAAAGCGACCATCAACTCCGACCAGAAGAAGAAGATTGCGCAAGCGGCCGTCAAATTAATCGGTGAAAATGATGCAATTATCATCGGCTCCGGTACGACCGTATTTGAATTTGCGCATTACCTACATCCTGCCAAGCCCCTTACGGTCATTACCCCTGCGATCAAGGTAACCATGGAGCTTTGCAACCGTCCCAATGTGGAAGTGCTCCAATTGGGTGGGCTTATCCGGCCGAATTCATCGTCGGTAGCGGGCGCTTATGCCGAATACATGCTTGATCTCGTATCGTGTGGGGTGCTCTTTATCGGGGTGGATGGCATAGATTTCGATTTCGGCCTTTCCATCAGCAATCTTACAGAAGCCAACATTAACCAAAAAATGATCAATGCATCGCAGATTGTGGTGGTGTTGGCCGATAGTTCAAAATTCGGCAAGCGTGGCATTGGAAAAATTTGTGAGTTGGAGCAGGTACAATATATCGTGACTGATCAAGGAATATCCGACAATATTGTTAAAGAACTTCAGGAACGGGGCATCAAAGTTATTGTGACCTAGTCCTTTCTTTTCACAAGTAAAATCTCGTCGTCTTCCAACAGCAAATAACCATATTCGTAGCAAAATCGATATTGAAGCCCTTTCCCTGTTTCATACATCTCGGTGATGTACTCGAAATTAAACCCCTCACGCATGAGTGTTTTCCACGTTACCTTTGCTTTACCATCGGGATTTAGGATTTCCAGAATTCGCCGATTGCGCTTCAAAATACTGTTTACTCTCCGCAGATAGTTATTTTCTTCGCTGTTCCGTCTATTGTTGTAATTGCCGCGGCAACCGTCGTCGCAGAATTTCTTATCGGCACGTCCTGCAAGTGGCCTGCCGCAGTCCAGGCATTTCTTTTCCATAGGCAATGGTTTCGTTTGATAGCTGTTTAAAAGAGATGCTTTAAAGATAGGAATTTTCTCACATTTTGTAGCTTTGCTTTCTCATTTGGCATTCATGCGCATTCTCATCATACATAATCACTACCAACACCCCGGCGGGGAAGACACCGTTGTTGCACAGGAGAAGCAGCTGCTTGCCCAAACGGAACATGTAGAGCTGCTTGCTTTCCACAATCGCAAGGGCTGGCAGGGTATGTGGCAGACGTTTTGGTCGCCCTGGAATATATGGGCTGGTCAGCGAGTGAGGCGCGCCATCAAACGGTACAAACCGGATATCATCCACATCCACAACCTGCATTATGCGGTGGGGCCAATTGCGATCCGTATTGCTAAACGGCAGGGGGTGCCGGTGGTGATGACGTTGCATAATTACCGTCTTATCTGTCCATCCGCGACATTATTCTTCAATGGAGAGCTGTTTATCAACAGTCTACAGGCCCGATTTCCATGGCGGGCTGTCCGATTGGGAGTGCACAGCCATTCCCGTTTGAAGACGTTCTGGCTGGCGTTGACGATCTGGCTACACAAAAAGTGGGGCACCTGGCAGATGACGGACCGTTACATCACGCTCACTGATTTTGCCAAACAATTATTTATCGATTCCTCACTTGGCGTTCCGGCCGAAAAATACGTTACAAAACCAAACTTTGCCGCAACAGACGAACGGAGGGATCACCCAATGGATCAGTCGGAAACGGACCATTTTCTATTCATTGGCAGACTTACGGAGGAAAAGGGAATAAACATCCTTTTGAAGGCGTTTGCCGGTATGGACTTCCGTTTGCAGGTCGTGGGCGACGGCCCTTTACGGAACACCGTGATGGATGCTGTCCGAACATCGCCCAACATCACGTACCTCGGCGCACTCGAACGGGCCGCCATTACGCCATTACTCACGTCCTGCACAGCACTCATCTTCCCCTCTATTTGGTACGAAGGAATGCCGATGACTTTACTGGACGCATTTGCAGCAGGCACTCCCGTGATCGCCAGCGATCTGGGCGCCATGCGGTCTATGGTGAACGATGGGCAAAATGGATGGCTTTTCGCTCCCGGAGATGCCCAAGCACTGCGTGAAAAGGCGAAGCTTTGGCTGGACACAGACAATGCCTATCGGCAACACCTGGGCAATGGAGCCAGGCTGTCTTATAAATTATTATATACGGCTAAACGGAATCAGTTGTTGTTGGCAGCTATTTACGGCGCTGTGATCGAATCTCACCGCCGGGGGAAGTAATTCAGTTCCTTTGCCACGCGTTGCGCTTCTTTCATCACACGGAAAAAATTACCGCCCCAGATTTTTCGGATGTCTTCTTCGCTATAACCGCGCTTTACCAATTCATAGGTAATGTTGCCAGCTTCACTCACATCGTACATTCCCCTAACACCACCACCGCCATTCAAATCAGCACCGATACCCACATAATCAACTCCCACCAGCTCAACGATGTGATCAATATGATCTGCCACTTGTTGCAGGGTAGCCAACACGGTCGGATAGTTTGTATTGATTTCCTGCAAAGCAGCGCTTCTCGCTTCCCGCTCTGCGTCTGTCAATTCATTTACCCGCGGATATTTTTTCTGAAGTGCTTTCATCGCGGCTACACGTTTGGGATTTTCGCTCTTTAGGTAACCGGTGTACATGTTCATCTGGATCACCCCACCTTTTGCTGCCAGTGCCTTGATCATCTCGTCCGACAGGTTGCGTCGATGCCCATATAGGGCTCTTGCAGAACTATGGGAGGCCACAATGGGTGCTTTTGACAGCGCTAGGCAATCCCAAAAAGTTTCATCTGAAGTATGCGAAATATCCACCAACATGCCCAGCCGGTTCATTTCCTTGACGACTTCTTCGCCGAACGCACTCAACCCATGATGTTCTGCACCCTTGGGATCGGTGGATGAGTCGCAGATATCGTTGTTACGCGTGTGCGACAACGTCATATACCGCGCCCCCCAATCGTAATACGTTTTGAGTAACGAAAGGTCACGCCCGATGGCCCATCCGTTTTCAACACCAATAAATACGGCACGCTTCCCTTCCTTTTCCAGCGCATAGGCGTCTTCGGGCGTAGTGGCAAGCCCGGCTAGATCCGGATGATCTGCGACATTTCGGTGAATAACGTCAAACAGTACTTTAGCCCGTCTTTTCGCAGCTGCATTACCGGAATCCGTACGGGGTCCCTGCCCCAAATACACTGCAAAAAATAGTGCGTCCATGCCTCCCTGCTTCATTCTCGGAAAATCAACACGCGACCCGGTAGTCCGCGAATTATGCGTTTTTGACAGATCGAAGCGGGGGTGTGAAACCATATACATGGGTACATCCGCATGTGTGTCCAATGTCAGAACCGCGGCATGAATTTCAGCTGCTTTTGCCTTAATCGCCGGGTCATCGTACGTTTGCGAAGAAACAGGGCAAGCCGCCAGCATTAAACTGCTGAGTGCCATGGAAAAGGCGAAATAGCCTTTTGCTACCGACGGTAATTTAGCAGATTTCATGCAATAAAGGTAAATAAAAGATAACATGACATCAATATGTCACACAAATGAGAAATTAGTCTTTATTTTGTGACACAAAACAACAACGCCATGCAGGATACCAGGCAAAAAATCATTGATGCAGCAATCAGCGTTTTCAATGACGATCCATCGGCCGCATTGGAGCGGGTCGCCGATAAGGTTCCCGTCACCCGTCGGACGCTCCACCGGTATTTCAATGATCGGAATGATTTATTAACTGCGTGCAGCCACGACATCCGTAAACGATGCAGTGAAGCGATGGATCAAGTGTTCCAACAGCCTTTGGAACTGATTGTGCAACTGGAGCAGGCGCTTTACGCTGCAATAGACTGCGGTGCTAAATACGCATTCTTCCATAAACTACATGGCAGTGAAGGTCATAGGCACCAACACAACAACAACGACTGCGCCACCTATGACGCCATGCACGAGCGCCTTCTTCAATTCATCGTTCAGTTACAGGACGCAGGCATCGTTACCAAACACGTTACCGCAGCATGGATCTGCGACTTTTTCACCGGTGTGGTTAACACCGCTGTAAAGGCACTCGCCTCCGGTACGGTTGCCGAACAAAGTCAAAAGCAATTTGCCTGGTTTTCATTTAGTAACGGGATTAGAGGATAGAGACAATCACCGTCATCAATTATTCAATCATGGAAAATAACTCTTTTTTTGAAGTAGTCATTATAGGCGGAAGCTACGCTGGATTAGCTGCCGGAATGGCGTTAGGCCGCGCCCTGCGCCGGGTGCTCATTATCGACGGGGGCAAACCCTGTAATGCGCAGACACCTCATTCACATAATTTCCTTACCCACGATGGCCATACACCGGCACACATCACCGCATTAGGGCGGGAACAGGTGCTTGCTTATCCCTCGGTAACGTTGGTAACAGACGAAGTACGTAATGTAACCGGCGTCGACCGGGATTTCCAGATTGAAATGACGTCCGGAAAACGAGTAAATGCCCAGAAGGTATTGTTTGCCACCGGAATCAAAGACCAACTCCCTGAAATAGAAGGCATCAAAGACTGCTGGGGGATATCTGCCATCCACTGTCCTTATTGTCATGGTTACGAATACCGTGATATGCCGACAGGCCTTCTTGTCAATGGAGAAATGGCTTTCGAAAAAGCACGGCTGATCCATCACTGGACGAAGCAATTAACATTGTTTACGAATGGCAAAAGCACGCTTAACCCGACACACACGAATCAGCTTTCTGCCAGCGGGATCGCCATCGTCGAAACGCCGGTACGGCAAATTGCACATACCGGCGGATTCTTAACCCACGTAATACTATCAGACGAAACCACCGTATCCTTGAAAGCGCTTTATGTTTCAGCTCCTTTTGTACAGCATTGCCCGATTCCTGAAACATTGGGTTGCGAACTCCTGCCAAGCGGACACCTCAAAGTAGACGACTTCCAACGAACCACTGTGCCGGGCATCTTTGCAGCGGGCGATAATGCTGTGAAATTTAGAAGCGTAGCATTGGCGGTGGCTACAGGTACTGGCGCTGGGGCTTTCATTAACCACGAGCTGATTGAGAGCGGTTATACGAAAACGTAACAACAAGCTCGCTTTTTCTTCCAATAATGGTAAACTTGCATTATGTTTGGTCAGCGTGTAGGCGCTTTTAACGGTAAGTCACATATGAATATAGTTTCGCAAATGAAAAAAATCCTATCCATCACTGCGTTTTTCGGCCTGCTACTTTGCAAAGGAGTCGTGGCAGATGCGCAAAGTCGCATTGAATTCAAGGAATTCAAGCTAAAAAACGGCCTTACAGTACTCATGCACCGGGATCATACAACGCCGATTGTGGCCGTATCGGTGATGTACCATGTGGGCTCAAAAAATGAAAATCCTGAACGGACAGGGTTTGCACATTTCTTCGAGCATCTACTTTTCGAAGGTACCGAAAATATCGGGCGCGGTGAATTCATGAAAAAAATTGAATCCATTGGCGGTACGCTCAATGCATACACCACAAACGACATCACCTACTATCACGAGGTAGTCCCCGCCAATTACCTGGAAACCGCGCTTTACATGGAGAGCGAACGTATGCTCCATGCCAAAATAGACACTGTAGGTGTAGAAACACAGCGTAATGTGGTAAAGGAGGAAATGCGCCAACGGTATGACAACCAACCTTATGGTACGATTCTGCGGGAAACCTTCAAACGTTCGCATCGGGTGCATCCCTATCACTGGCCCGTCATCGGCTCGCTCGATCATCTGAATGCAGCCACGCTTGATGAATTCATGCAATTTTACCGCACCTATTATGTACCGAACAACGCCGTGCTTTCCATAGCGGGCGACATCGACTATGCCCAGGCCGAAACCTGGATACGGGCATACTTTTCCGAGATACCGGTCGGTATTGGAACCATCAACCGGCCCAACATAACCGAGCCGAAACGCACGCAGGAAATAAAGGATGTGGTATACGACAACATCCAGCTGCCCGCCGTGGTACTAGCTTATAATCTCCCCTCGAAAAAGCACCGCGACTCGTACGCGCTGAACATGCTCTCCACCTATCTGACCGGCGGAAACAGTTCGCTGCTGACGAAAGAGCTGGTGGATAAGCAGCAGAAAGCCGTGGCAGTAGCCGCATTCCCGCTCGACCTTGAAGACGGTGGGGTATTCCTCGCCTATGCTGTTGCCAACATGGGCATATCAGCAGATACGGTGCAGCGGGCGCTTGATGAACAGATTGAAAAGGTCATTGCCAGCGGCATCTCGGAAACCGATTTTCAGAAATTGCAGGCACAGACAGAAAATGACGTGGTTAGCCGTCATGCTTCGGTGGCGGGAATCGCCGAAAGCCTGGCCGAGGCCAAGACCTTCTTCGGCGATGCCGACGAAGTAAACCACGAAATGGAGAAATACAATAAAGTGACGCGCGAAGATATCCAACGGGTAGCAAAGCAATACCTGGCCCAGGAAGGCCGTGTGGTATTGTATTACCTACCAAAATCTGAAGAACCGAAACAATAACCGAGTGTTTTTCACTGCTAACAAACAAAGACATGAAGAAAATCAGTATATTTCTATTCGCTTTAGCCGGTACCTGCGCCACCGCTTTCGCGCAAGTAGACCGCAGCAAATACCCCGAGCCTGGCCCGGCTCCGCAAATTAACATCGGCGATCCGGTTACATTCACACTGGATAACGGCCTGAAAGTGTTTGTCGTGGAAAATCATAAGCTGCCACGGGTGACCTATTCGCTCATGATTGACCGCGATCCCATCCTGGAAGGGGATAAGGCGGGGCTTACATCCCTCGCAGGCGATATGCTCATGGGCGGTACCACCACCCGCAGTAAAGAGGAGCTCGATGAGGCCATCGACCGTATCGGAGCCCGCATAAATGCGACTTCTACCTCAGCCAGTGCATCTTCACTGAAAAAGTACAACGGGCAGCTACTCGAACTGTTTGCCGACGTCCTTTTCAATCCTGCCTTCCCTCAACCCGAACTCGATAAGCTGAAAAAGCAACTTATCTCATCGCTTGCAGCGGCAAAGGACGATCCCAACAGCATTGTCGGCGTCGTGCGCAATGCGGCAATGTACGGAAAAGATCATCCCTATGGGGAAACGGAGACGGAAAAGACCGTACAAAACCTAGCGGTAGCGGATTTTAAAAACTATTACAACACCTATTTCAAACCGAATGTCGCTTATCTGGCCATCGTTGGAGACATCACGGTGACCGAAGCTAAGCAACTAATAAGCACGTATTTTACCGACTGGCAAAAAGGAGAAGTACCCAAACACGAATGGTTTGTTCCCCAATCGCCGCAAGGAAATAGGATAGTACTGGTAAACCGCCCTGCGAGCGCCCAATCCGTTATCAACGTAGGCTATCCACTGGCGCTGAAACCCAACAATCCGGATGTCATTGCCGTCAATGTGGTAAGCCGCGTGCTTGGCGGTGGCTCTTCCGGGCGTTTATTCCTCAACCTCCGGGAAGACAAAGGGTACACATACGGTGCCTACGGAGGCATCACGCCGGACGAACTGGTGGCCAGACTCAACGCCAGTGCTTCCGTGCGCAATTCCGTGACCGACAGCGCCACCGGTGAATTTATCCACGAATTGAACCGGATCGGGAAGAAGACCATCACACAGGAGGAACTTGACCTCGCCAAGGCCGCCCTCGCCGGCAGCTTCGGCCGGTCGCTTGAAGATCCTTCCACCATTGCCCGGTTTGCCATCAATACGGAACTGCAGCAGTTACCGAAAGACTACTATAAAAACTACCTCAAAAACATGGATAGCCTCACATTGACCCAGGTAAACGATATGGCCGCCAAGTACGTGCGTGGCGATAACCTGCAGATTACCATTGTGGGGAAAACAGACGATTTTGCCGACCGGATGAGCGCATTTGGCAAGGTGCAATTTTATACGACTACTGGCGACCCGGAAGTGATTATCAACGGGGGGGAAGATCAGTGACAAAGAATTAAAATAAAGAGCAACCGCCGGTATGGCAAATTGTACATACCGGCGGTTTCGGGCCGAGGTAAATAGATTCCCAGCAATGCGTTTACGCACCGCTTCTACACCTAACTAATCCTCCGTCTTATCCTCATCGGCCACGGCGTCCTCCCAATTATCCCATTTGGGGGTATTGGGATTATAACCGTCGTATCCATAATTCTGGCTCAGTTCACCTTTATTGTTGGCGGTGATTGCTGCATAAGGAATCGGCCAGTACATATTCTTTTTATCCATGGTGTAGTTAGGGTTGCTATTACCCGTAGCGTTAATCTGAATCGGGCCTTTGTTATACATACTATAATTTACAATGCGTTGATACCAATAGCTTCCGCCTTGCGAATCTGTACCGCTTTGCTGGTCAAACGTTTCGAGGTTGTACGTATTACCCCATTCATCGGGTTGACCACTCCGGGCCAGGCAGAGGGAAACACGTTTCAATTCCACATTGCGCCATTCTTCCCAGTATAGTTCACGGGCGCGCTCGTTCATAATGTCACCGATCGTAACCGTACCCTGATACAATTGGCTTGCCTTTGCACGTTCCCTCAGCGCGTTCAAATCGTCCTTAATGGTACCGTCGGCCGGATTCAGGTAATACTTGGCTTCTGCCCGAAGGAGATACGCCTCTGCCAAACGGTAGAGGTACCAGTCTGCATTTCCTCCGTTTGTTGCGCCGCGAAGACCGTCGGAGCCGGTTATATTCGCTTCATTCACCGGATCGTCTAAGAACAATTTGTAGTGTGGAACGTCAAACCAACGGCGGATCGTGTCGCTGCACAACAAGGCACCATTGTCTGGATTGAACAGCGTAACCGGGTTTCCAAATTCCGAGGATTCTTTGTTATTGACGCGGTAATCTTCCATGCGCACCCAATTGCCCACTTCTGAATTGTGGCGTAAATCCGTTTCATCCATCACACCATTGACGCGCCACATGGCATGGGTATGAAAATACGTGGGGCGAAACGTAGCAATACCACGGCCAAATGCCCGCATATAATCATAATTCGGATTGTAATCGGCCTGGCTGCGCCGGATGTTCAACAGGGCTTGCTTGCCATCCTTTGTTTGCACCCTCCCGTCAAAAAGAAAAGGATATAGGATGCGCATTGTCAGCATTTTCACGAATGCTTCTGCATCTGCACCCCGATTGGGCATGCCCATGATAACCTCCCGATTGGATGCGATCAACTTGTTTTCAGCACGGTGCAAATCCCAGATCACATTACGCGTGATCGGCCAAGTCTCCGGTTCACCTCCATCATTGAACGTTCCGAAATTATCCCGCATCAGCGAATAGCCTGATTGGTCAATTAAGATATCGGTTTGTTCTTTGGCTTTGGCGTATTCTCCTGTTGCCAGGTAGCATTTGGTTAGCAACATGCGGCAAGCTCCTTTATTGATCATACCGGTCAGACCCATATCCTTCTGATCAGGCACCCACTGCACGGCAAGCTCCATATCCCGGGTGATCATTTGCAGAATCGCATCACGCTTGGTACTGCGGTAATTTTGCTTAGGCACCTCCGACACTTTCGTGATCAGCGGTATGTCTCCAAATTCAAATACCAACGCCATGTAGCGGAAGGCACGGTGAAAATATGCTCTGCCCTTGTAAGCATTTTTCGTTTCGTCATCCAAGCTTTCCACCTGATCAACAAATTGGATAATGGTATTTGCATACATAATCCCTTTATAAGTTTCTTCCCAAAGATACCAGATGCTATTGGTCCGATCGAGGTTCTGGTAAGACGTTTCACTGGTGGGCGTGAGCATATTGGCTATGTCGCATAGCATGTTACGTTTGTCCGTTGCGCTAGCCACCATCAGTTCAGAAAAGATGTATTCCGTTCCGAGTGTCAGCATTTCATTGTGATCCGTTGCCCAATATCCTTTGAGATGACGGTCACATATGGCCATGGCCGACATCAATCCCGACTCGGTGCTGAACGTGGCATTCGGCTCGTAAAACGACAGCGGATTGGGTTTCAGGAAATCTTTTGAACAACTATTCATTATTAGGACGCCTCCCGTAAAAAAGGCTACAATAAATTTCTTCATATCATTCACATTAATAAGCGGTTAAAAAACCAAATTCAGTCCCAACGTATAAAGGCGCGTAGCCAATCCTCCGAATCTACCTTCATTATTATTAAAATCCGGACTGACTTCAGGATCTCCGTATTCCCAATCTTTTGCCCACGTGGCCACGTTGCGGATGGTACCGTAAACCTTGACACGGTTCAATTCCAATTTGGAAGACCATTTTGTTGGTAAGGTATACCCTACTGAAATATTCTCCAGTCGGATAAATGAGCGGTCATACAATTTTCCGGCACCGGCCGCTCCCGTAGGCCCTTTGGCTTCAATGCGGCCATAGTCGTTGGTGGGGTTGTCTGGCGTCCAATATTCCTTTGCCGTCACATTCTGCAATGCGTAAGCCATACGTCCCCCATCATCATCGTTGTTGAGGTAGTTACTAAACAAACTCTTATGCCCCATATACGAATAGACATTGAACGAAACACTGAGGTCTTGCCATAAGATAAACTCATTGCGTAACGACCAATGGAAAGGCGCTATGGTTTCGCCGAGGAATTCCTTATCGCGATCGTTGTATACATGGGTAACAGAGCCATCTGCATGGGTCACATCGTCGGCCGTATAGTTGTTTGCTACTTTCGGATCGCCGGGTGCCTGTCCGTACTTTGCAGCTTCCTCAGCTTCGGTAGCCTGCCAGATTCCGGTAACACGATAGTCCCAGATGGCCCCGATGGGTTGTCCGATAAACCAGCTGTTTGAAAGATCGTCCATTTCCTTGGTCCCAACCACATTCCCCGCCGCATCCAATACATCTTCGTATTCATAGTAAAGATGTGTGATCTGATTCTTATTAAAGGAAAAACCGAATGCTGTAGACCATTGGATGTTATCTTTTCGAACATTCAGGGTATTTAGCGTTAACTCTATCCCGCTGTTATCCACCTGGCCGAGATTAGTCGTAATATTCGTAAACCCGGTGAAGCTCGGCAGACGCTGATTCATGATCATGTCATGGGTTTGCATGTCATAATACTCGATACTTCCGGTGATCCGATCGTTGAGAAAACCAAAATCAAGTCCGACATTCCACGATGCGGTTTTTTCCCACTGCAGATTCGGGTTTGCCAGTCGGTCGGCGTACAAATACCGGTATAATTCCAACTCACCGGATGAATTTATATAGCCATGCATTTTACCGGCTCCCGCGGAAAGGTTGGCTAACGCAACATAGGGATTGGCCAATGACCGGTTGCCATTTTCACCATAGGATACACGCAATTTACCCGTGGTCATGATGTCGTTCCACTTGAAAAACTTTTCGTTTGTGAATGACCACGCTAGTGCAACTGACGGAAAAACCGCATATGGATTGGATGTACCGAAAGCAGAATATCCGTCCCGGCGAATGGATGTGGTCAGCAAGTAGCGGTCATTGTAGGAATAAAACAACCGGGCCAGCAAGCCATCGGCCGTCTGGTGCGAGTCGTCGCTTTCGTACGAACTGTTTTCTTTGCTCCCATTTTTGGTGTTGTGAAATCCTAGCGCGTCGGACGGTAAAATATTTCGGGCTTCGATGCGGTCCTTCCAGAATTTCAGCTCTTCAGCCTCCTGCACAAGCGTCACAATAAAGTGATGTTTTTGATTGAACGTCTGATCCCATGAAATGGTATTGTTAAGCGACCAGTCAAAACGCTTTGATTGCTCACGGTTTGCTCCACGCGAGGCAGGGTCGGAACCTGGCAAATCTGCCGACATGAAATAGCGATCGTAGAAAAATTGATAGCGGGGCGACGCATTGAACGAATAGGTGATATTAAAAGGAAGCTTTACCTTGGCATGCAAGATACTGTTGAGCACGGTATATCCTTTTTCCAATTCGAGGTATTGAGTCTGGAAATCGTAGTTATATCCTCGTTGACTATACTCGGAACTCAAAGGGAATTGCACTGGGTTACCCAGCTCATCTGCGTAATCAGCATAGGGGCTGTTGCGCATCAAATAGTCCAGATCAACATTCACGTTTCCATCCGACCTATTTTGAAAATTTACATTTGCGCCGATCTCGAACCAGTCGGTCACTTGGGCATCCACTTTCATGTTTGCACGTACGGACTGATAATTATCACTCACAATCGCTCCCTGGTTCTTCAGATATCCCATCGATAGGTAGTAGTTCATTTTATCTCCGGCACCGCTAACGCTGGCGTTATAATCTTGATCGATACCAGTCCGGAAGGTGCGATCAACCCAATCCACCGTTTTTCCGGCAAGTAGATTCTGGAGTGCATTGCCTGTAAATCCCAGCCGCCTCGCCCAGATACTCAGATCTGACTCATCTGCTCCGTTGGTGGTATATCCGCGCCAATCGTCAATGGAAACCGTTGACGGCAGCTGGTCGGGCTGCATAAAAAAGCCGGGTTGGTCAGCATAAACGCCCGTTTGATAAGCTTCATATATACCTGTTTCCGGATTGACACCATACGTATTCTTTGCGTACCAATCCTGCCGGTGTTGTAGATATGCTTCCGGACTGAATCGCCCCCGGAAATCGCTGGGTTGCGTCGTACCGATATTTGCAGTCATATGGATCACCGGCTTACCTTGTTTCCCTTTTTTTGTATTGACGATGATTACGCCATTTGCCGCTTTTGCCCCATAAATAGCTGCAGCCGAAGCATCTTTGAGCACGTCAATCTGTTCGATATCATCGGGGTTGATTTCAGATAGTTCTCCGTAGAAAATCATTCCATCGAGGATGAGTAATGGATTATTGTGGCCCCCGTCGTTGTAGACAGAGCGTCGTCCACGGATATTTATTTCGCCCCCTCCTTTAGCCGACGGGCTATAACCTACCCGTAAGCCGGGTGTACCGCGCAGGATATCCTGAACGGTCTTCGGATTTTCATTGGCAATTTTATCCGGACGGATTTGAACGATGGAACCGGTGAGGTCTTTCTTTTGCATCGTACCATATCCCACCACCACCACCTCCTCTAGATCACTGACCTCCTGCGTTAAAATGACATCAATGGTGGTGCTGGTTCCCAGAGGCACTTCCTCTTTTTTGTACCCGATTAAGCTTAACACCAAAATGCTGTTGGGTTGAGGAGCTCGTATTTCAAAATTACCGTTGTAATTAGTTTGCGTACCGCCTGCAGTACCCTGGATACTAACCGTTACACCCACTAACGGATTTCCCTCTTCGTCTGTCACCCTTCCGGAGACGAGCTGCTGAAGGTACCTCGTAAGCCCAGATTTTGTGCGCTGGAGGCTTGGCGATCTAACTCTTACTACAATGGTATTCTTATCGATGGTATAGGTAACAGGCTGGCCTTCGAAGACTTCTTCGAGCATCTCTTCTAAGGGAACGTTGTTGAAATCGGCTGTAATTGCAGAAGTCCCCGACAGTGTCAGCGGATTATATAAAACATTATAACCGCTTGCTTTGCGAACCGTTTGGAGCATGTCTTCAAACGAACTGTTGTTAAGCTGCACGGTGATCCGTTGAGCAAAAGTAAATGCGTTTACGTGTATGGTGCCAATAATTGTTAGCACGACCATCAATTTCATGACCTTTACGATTAAGGCATTAAAGACATTACATCTATTTTGTAATGCGACATAGAAGTTATACATTTGGTTTACATGGTTTGTAACAATAAAAAATGTGCAAAATCCTCATTTTAATGTACGGCCAAGTAATTATACCGGGAGCGGGTCCAGCGCTCCTGGTATTTTCGTTGGCGTTGCTTGGTTAACTTATTCCATAACAATCACCCTCCTTCCATCTATTTTGAAATTTACCGTACCTGTCAGTGCGAGCAGATTCAATACGTCCTGTATTTGATCGAATCTCGACATCGATCCGGAAAACTGTTTATCATGCATATTGCCTTGATAGGACACCTCTATATCATACCACCGGGCTATTTTACGCATCACGCTTTCCACAGGTTCGGCATTAAACAGAAAATACCCAGCCTTCCAAGCGATAGCTTCTTCTGGGTCAAACGGTTCTTTTCGTACCTGCTTCTGGTGCTTATCAAAAACTGTCCGTTGACCCGGACTTAACTGATAATTTTGTGCTTCGATGCTTACACGCACTTTTCCCTCCAGCAACGCCGTTTGTTGCTCCTTCTCATCCGGATAGGAAGTAACCACAAATGAGGTTCCTAACACATGGATAGTTTGTCCATCGCACCGTACTACAAACGGCTTATCCGCTTGCTTTTCCACATCAAAAAACACCTCTCCCGACACCTCTACCAAACGTTCATTGCTATTGAATTCCAAGGGAAACCGAATGTAAGAATCCGCATTCAGCCATGCGGTTGTACCGTCGGCTAGCTCAATCTTAAACTGTCCGCCCCTGGGCGTACGGATGGTATGGGTTTGGTTGGCGGAAGGATTGGTTTCCGCTCTTGACGGATCACCGTAAACCAACAATCCATCGTCCAGTTTACGAATGGCTCCGCTACCGTGTCCTGCAAGCTGCGCGCCATCGGCTTGATCCAGCTCAACCTGCGTACCGTCTTCTAATGTCAGTAATGCTTTATTACTGCCAGGCTGGATCGATTCTTGCATTGCGAGTGTCGAATTTGCCAATTCCTGACGGATGTTTAAGCCTATAAAAACGGTTATCCCGATCAACAGTACGGCAGCAGCCGCATAATTGTACCAACGGATGCGCCTGCTTGTGATTTGGTGAAATAACCGCTTACGGATACGATGCCTGACCTGAGTCTGATTTCCCATAGCAGCCTCATCCCAGGGTGTATCCGTTAGCTCGAATGCATCGCGATACGTTTCCAGCAACCGAATTTCGTCTGCCGTACATTGCCCCGCAACATACTTTTCATATAAGGCCATATAGGCGTCCTTGGTCATCATATTTTCGAGGTCTATCTTTATGATAGAGTCAACATACGTTCGGTACACACACAACCTTTCGATTTTCTTTTTTAATCAATTTTCTTTTTCTTTGTCCAACGCTGATGAAGTACTCGTATTCACTTACCGTGATTCAGTTTATAGGCCAATTGTAAATACATGTCCATGAGAACACATTCCGACGCCGAGCTATGGGAAGCGGTAACCCATAATAGCAATAGCGCATTCTCGCTCTTATTTGATCGATATTGGTCGGTTATTTACAAAACTGTATTTTCATATATCAAAGACAACGAACAAAGCGAGGAAATTACGCACGATATTTTTCTGAACCTGTGGCGTGGCCGGCATACGTTGATGGTCCACTCGTTTCCGGCTTATTTACGCGCATCAGCACGATACCATGTCTATCGGTTCATGAAATCTGCCAAAGCATCTCCCATCAGCTATGTTGATGACTGGGATGGAATTCCAGCTCCGAAAGTGACCAACGCCGGCGATGAAAGAATAAACGCTGCTGAGTTGGAAACCGATGTGGACGGACTGCTGACGGACCTACCCATCAGGTGCAGAGAGATTTTTCTTTTAAGTAGGAAGGAAGATTTAACCAATGACGAGATAGCCGGTCGACTGGGTATCTCGAAGCGTAGCGTTGAGAACCAAATCACCCGTGCACTCAAGCACCTACGAATTCAGCTCAAAGCGCTCATTCTGATCGTTTACGTTGCGTTGTACGTCTATCTCTCCGGATAGGCGCTGATTCCGTAAAAACACCCGCTTACAGATCGTTTCATCCTTTTATCCGCTCATAGAAATGAATGCACACTGTGTTGCCATTAACCAGCTATTGACTTGCCCATGACTCCTCAATTAATTAGTATATAATAGGTACATAATAGGGTTTTTATAGGGACTTCATAGGGGAAAACACGGATAATTTACCTATAATTTATCTATTACCTATCATTAACATTTCTATTAATTTAGGAAACGGTAGTCAGTCAAGGTGAAAATAGGGTACACGTAGTCCAAGGGGCACGATAATCACCCAGCAGTTAATCATTAGAAAAGATTTTAGAACCGGATAAACTCTTCGATCTGTTCGTCTGTAAAACGCACGGTATCCTCTTTGTAGAGATTGCCGTCGGCATCGAACTCCTGAAAGATGTGCGGGATATGGATTCGTAAGGGAAGTACATTCAGCCGTACATAGTGACAAACGCCGGTAAAATGGTCAACGCCCCGTATATTGCCGTACTTGCCGCTGGATAACCCGACCAATGCCGCTTTCTTATTAAAAAAACTATCCGGGAATTTACAGGCATCCACAAATGTTTTCAGAATGCCGGGAAAACTACCGTTGTATTCGGGGATGACGAAAATAAACTTTTCGGTCGCCATCACCCGGTCTTGATACGGCTGAAATGTGTCGCTCCGGCTTTTATACATCTCCGAAGAAATGAAATCAGCCGATAAATCGGCAAGGGAAAGAATATGAGCTGCCACTCCTTTTTCCATCAGCTTTTGCTGATAATAACTGGCCAATTTAAACGTATTACTATGTGGGCGGTTGGTACCGGATATGATGGTAATCATGATGGATTAAATTAAAAAAGCGTATCTTAGCCCCTCGCATTCGAACTTGCTAAAATGCCCCAAAAGTACAAATTAATGAATACTTTTGAGGCGTAAAGCACAAAGCGCGTTAATTTTCATTACTCATGGGCAAAATCATAGCAATCGCTAATCAAAAAGGGGGGGTAGGAAAAACCACTACCTCCATCAACCTCGCTGCCAGCCTGGCCATACTTGAATACAAAACCCTGTTGGTCGACGCAGACCCACAAGCTAACTCGACTTCCGGGATCGGATTTGACCCGCGCACCATTAAATCCAGTGTGTACGAATGTTTAATCAATGACCTGGACCCACATGAAGCCATCCAACATACAGATACGCCGAACCTCGATCTGTTGCCGGCCCACATAGACCTGGTAGGCGCTGAAATTGAGATGATCAATCTGCACGAACGGGAATTTAAGATGCGGAATATCCTGGATCAGCTGAAAAACGAATATGACTTTATTGTCATCGACTGCTCCCCTTCGTTGGGTCTGATCACCATTAATGCATTGTCTGCCTCTAATTCGGTCATCATCCCCGTGCAATGCGAATATTTCGCGCTTGAAGGATTGGGCAAATTGCTCAACACCATTAAGATCGTCCAGAACAGGCTGAATACAGCTTTAGAAATCGAAGGCATCCTGTTAACGATGTACGATGTGCGGCTCAGGCTTTCTAACCAGGTCGTCGAGGAAGTGAGGACACACTTTAACGAACTGGTTTTCGATACGATTATTCAGCGTAATACACGACTGAGTGAGGCTCCCAGTTTCGGTATCGCAGTAATCATGCACGATGCTAACAGCAAGGGCGCCATCAATTACCTAAACCTTGCGCGCGAGATACTGGAAAAAAATAACCTCAATAAGGAAGAAAACGAACACGTAAGCGCATAATATAACATGGCAGCACAACAACGGAAAACAGGATTGGGTAAGGGATTAAGTGCACTGCTCGACGACTCGGAAGAAGTGATCAAGCGACCATCCGAAAGCAAAACGGTTGGCGACGTAAAAGAACAGAAAATACCTGCTGGAATCAATGAAGTACCGCTTTCGCAGATTGCAATCAATCCCTTTCAGCCACGGACGGACTTCGATGCAGAAGCGTTAGGCGAGTTGGCGGATTCCATCAAGCTGCAAGGGCTTATACAGCCCATTACGGTACGGCAAGTGGAAAATGGGACGTACCAATTAATCAGCGGGGAGCGCCGATTACGGGCAGCGAAATTAGCCGGTCTGATGGAAATACCGGCCTATATCCGAACGGCCAATGACCAGCAAATGCTGGAAATGGCCTTGATAGAAAACATCCAGCGCGAGAATCTCAACGCCATTGAAGTAGCGCTGAGCTTCCAGCGGATGATCGAAGAATGTAATCTCAAGCAGGAAGAACTGGGCGAACGGGTGAGCAAAAACCGTTCGACGGTGACCAACTACCTGCGCTTACTCAAATTACCGCCGGTGATACAAGCGGCGATACGGGATGGCCAACTCAGCATGGGACACGCACGTTCACTGATCAATGTATCTGAAATCGACAAGCAACTCTACATCTTCCGGGAAATCGTCAAAAAGGGATTGTCTGTCCGGAAAACCGAAGAATTGGTGCGGGACATTCAGCAGCGAACCCCCGTGCAATCCGGCAAACGTGACAAGACCACTCCCCTATCTTTCCAATATCAAAAGGTAGAGGATGACCTCGCTTCCAAATTTGCCACACGGGTGAAACTCAAAGTGGCCGGCAAAAAAGGTACCGGCGCCATCGAAATTCCGTTTCACTCGGAGGACGATCTAAATAGAATTCTTGAATTACTGGACTGGTGATGAACAGGCTATTAATCATCCTGTTATTGTTGGTTGGAAGTTTCACTATCCTTCGAGCGCAGGAACCAGACAGTCTGCGGCGCGACACCATTCCGAAGGTTGCCCCCAAAACGGCCACACCCGACGTTACCGACAGCCTTACCGTAACGGCTGTGGGTGACTCTACTGCGGTGGATACCACGGCAGCCGAAACCCGTCGCGAGCGGAGACAACGGGAGAAGCGGGAGCGTGAAGCCAAAGAAGAAGCGCAAACTGTATTCAAGGATTCGGCGCGGCTCGCCTTGGAAGCCCTGTCGGTACGCCCCTGGAAACAATCACTGATGGTCCCCGGGTGGGGGCAGATTACAAATGGTGGATGGTGGTGGCTCAAAGTACCGGTTATCTATGGCGGGTTTGTTTCTGCCGTACTGGTGTTTGAGTTCAACAACCGTTATTATCACGATATTCTGGAGGAAGTGCAATACCGGATCAATAATAACCACGCCGTTCCTCCCAACACGAAATTCCCCAACCGGCCTGCGGGACAGCCAACAACGGATTTCATGATTATTGCGAAAGATGCGTATCGCCGGAATCGCGACCTCACGGTACTGGTCACCGTCGGTTTTTGGGGCCTTCAGGCCGTAGAGGCCTATGTAACATCCATGCTTAAACATCGCTGGAATATAGGCGATGATTTGAGCATCAAGGTTTCCCCGACTCTTTTGCCGCAACCTGGTTCCGCCTGGGCCTATCAACCAGCCGCAATTGGCTTTAAGGTGAAAATGAATTTTTAACCATTTATACACATTTTATACTAAGTTTGCGTATTAGCAACTAACGTACATGAACATTGCATTACTCGGATACGGAAAAATGGGGCGGCTCATCGAGAAATTTGCCCTGCAACGCGGTCACCACATCCATCTCATTGTGGACGAAAATAATCGGCCTGACATCAGCGCGACTGATTTTGAAGGAGTGGATGTAGCCATCGATTTCAGCCAACCGGAAGCTGCTGTAGCGAATATCAACCTGTGCTTTGAAGCTAATCTACCTATCGTCGTAGGAACAACCGGTTGGTACGACCAGCTCGACGATGTAAAAAAAAGGTGTTTGGATGGTAACAAAACGTTGATGTACGGCTCTAACTTCAGTATTGGCGTGAATGTCTTTTTTCACATCAATAGATTATTGGCAGCCGTGATGAATCCCTATAAGCAATACGATGTTCAGGTGGAAGAAATTCACCATACGCAGAAATTGGATGCCCCGAGTGGCACCGCGATTACGATTGCAGAAGGGATAATTGAAAACACCGATTCGAAAGCGGAATGGATAAACAACCTGATAGGCGAGGGCGATGAAATCATTCCAAAGGGTCAACAACTGTTGATTGAAAGCCATCGCATTGACGATGTACCCGGTACGCATACCGTTCTCTATAGTTCGGAAGTCGATCAGATTGAATTTAAACACACCGCACATAGTCGGGCGGGGTTCGCTTTGGGGGCAGTAGTTGCCGCCGAGTGGATAGCCGGTAAAACCGGATTTTACCAAGTAAACGAAATGTTTAACTTTGGCGGGCATATTTAACACATCGGATAAACGCATTTAACAAAAACCTGATTATATATGGGATATTTCGTCTTTGCCATCATTCTCATCCTCATCCATATTGGGCTTTGGAACCTTTTCATCAAAGCCGGACGCAAAGGTTGGGAATCACTCATCCCCATTTACAAGGAATTTATCATTGCCAAGCACATAACGGGGCATCCCAGTTGGTGGCTTGCCCTATTATTGATTCCGATTGTCAATATTTTTATTTTTTTCGGTTTGTATCTTGATTTAGTCAAGGCATTTGGCAAACGTCGTTTTTGGGAATATGCAGCCACCATTCTATTACCCTTTGTGGTACTGCCCTGGTGGGGCAAGGATGCGAAGACGGTTTATCTTGGCAAATCATTCACTCCTGAGTTCAAAGAAAAGTATCCGTACAAAAAGACCGTAGCGCGTGAATGGGCCGATGCCATTGTGTTTGCTGTAGTTGCTGCCACGCTTATCCGGGGCTTTCTCATCGAGGCATACATGATTCCTACCGGCTCAATGGAAAAGAGTCTGTTGGTGGGGGATTTCCTCTTTGTAAGCAAACTGAACTACGGTCCGCGTATTCCGATGACACCCATTGCCTTCCCCTTTGCACATCATACCATGCCGCTCATCGGGGGAAAAGCATACTGGGAAGGCGTAAAAATAGGTTATAAACGATTGCCGGGATTCCAAGAGATCGAACGCAACGACGTCGTGGTATTCAATTATCCAATGGAGGCCGACCCGCCCTTCAGCCGACCGATTGATAAGCGTGAAAACTACATCAAACGGGCGGTGGGTATTCCGGGAGATACGCTTTCGCTACGCGAATCAATTGTATATGTCAATGGAGAAAAGGGATTTGTACCTCCTCATGGACAGATGGATTACTATGTATATACCGATGGAACCGGCTTAAATCCACAACGATTGCTGGATATGCGCATTGAACATAGCCCCTATGCCCGGGAACCGTATCAGCTTTTCCTAACCAAAGAGGCGTATGAAGAAGTAAAAAGCTGGGCGAATGTAACCAAGATCGTCCCGAACATCCGGCATCGGGATACGGAAGAACCCGGCATATTCCCGAATAACCCCTTGTACCATTGGAACATCGATAATTTCGGACCGATTATCATTCCCAAGAAAGGCTGGACAATTACGCTTGACAGCTTGACGATGCCGCTTTACGAACGTGCCATCCGCGTATACGAGGGCAATGAACTGGAAAGCCGTGCAGATGGTGTTTACCTAAACGGCGCAAAAGCGGATACCTATACATTCAAAATGAATTACTATTGGATGATGGGCGACAACCGTCATAACTCTGAAGACGCACGCTCGTGGGGCTTTGTACCGGAAGACCACATCGTAGGGAAAGCCTTATTTGTATGGCTGAGCTGGGATAAGGACGGTACATTCTTCGACAAAATACGGTGGAACCGGATTTTCATGGGAATAAAATAGTACTTGCGGGCCACAAACGTCCGATTCAACTACTGCTGGCGGCTAGGTACCGTTTTATTGTTTCTTCCAGTCCTAAATAAAGTGCATCTGAAATCAGTGCATGGCCGATGCTCACTTCCAGCAATCCGGGAATGTGTTGCACAAAGTACGGAAGGTTGTGAAGATCGAGATCGTGCCCCGCATTAAGACCGACACCGATTTGCTGGGCCACTTTGGCTGCTTCAGCATACAACGCGATTGCTTTAGCGGGATCGTTTAGAAACTCCTTTGCATACCCTTCGGTGTACAACTCTACGCGGTCAGTTCCGGTTTCTGCGGCGGCGGCAATCATTTCGGGATGGGGATCCACAAAGATCGAGACCCGGATTCCCTCCCCTTTGAACAGCGCACATATATCGTGCAAATACGTGCTGTGTTTGATGGTATCCCATCCGTGATTTGAAGTGATCTGCCCCGGTTCATCAGGGACTAACGTGACCTGAGCGGGTTGGGTATCCAACACCAACCGAACAAATTTTTCTTCGCGACAGTTACCTTCGATGTTCAACTCGGTTGTAAGGGCCGACTTCAGGTCGTAAACATCCTGATAGCGAATGTGCCGCTCATCGGGCCGCGGGTGTACGGTAATACCCTGCGCACCAAACCGCTCGCAGGCCAGTGCAGCCTGGAGCACATCCGGGTTATTCCCTCCGCGCGAATTACGGAGCGTTGCGATTTTATTGATATTAACCGAAAGTCTTGCCATAGCGATCGTTTTTTACAAAGGTATAAATTAACAAAGAGGAATTTATTAAATTGCGTGAGTTATGGAGAGCTTCGACTTTAGTTTCCGATTACTGGATATCATAGACATCATCTTAGTCGCCGTAATCCTGTATTACATATATAGCCTGATCCGCGGCACCATTGCGGTTAACATTCTCATTGGATTGGGGCTTATTTATGTAATTTTTCTGCTTGTCAAACAATTCAACATGCATCTCCTTACCGAGATTTTCGGTGGGTTCATCAGTGTGGGCTCATTGGCCCTCGTTGTCGTTTTCCAGCAGGAAATCAGGCGCTTTCTTATCCATATCGGCAAGAATATCTCTGTACGGCGAAAAAACTTCCTGTGGTCGATCTTTGTGAGCAAAAAGGCAGCGGAGCAGGATCACCGCACGCATCTTAAACCCATTATCGATGCGTGCAGAAGTATGTCGAAATCCTATACGGGAGCCTTGCTCGTTTTCGCCAAATATTTTGATGAGGAATATTACCAAAGCAGCGGCGAATACATGGATGCACAACTTTCGAAACGGCTGTTAGAAAGTATATTCCAAAAAAACAGCCCCTTACATGATGGGGCTGTTGTGATCGTAGATTTCAAAATAAAAACTGCCAGTTGCGTTCTGCCGTTATCGGACAGCGAAGATTTACCGTTGCATTTCGGCTTGCGCCATCGCGCCGCCATCGGTGTTACCGAAGTGAGTGACGCAGTGGCTGTGGTCGTCTCGGAAGAGACGGGAGAAATCTCGTTTGCCAAAGATGGCAACGTCAACATGAACATCACCCACGAGGAACTGGAAGAATTATTGAACGCTTCGCTTTAAATGAATTAGCCCATGGCAGTAAACCATGGGCTAATTCATTTAAAGCCGTCAATCGGTGGTTTGAAACTATTTTTTCGCTTCGGCCAATACTTGTCCGTTCAACCGGATGTATTCCTGATTATTTTGTTGTGTTGCAATTTCTATTCCCTGTTGGGCAGTAGTTGCTGCACCGGCTTTGTCACCCGCTTTTAGTTGGATACGAGCCTTCCAATATTTGATATAAGGAGCCGGATTGGGTGCCTTATCGGCTTCATTCATCCAAGCAAGTGCTTTTTGGATATCCTTATTGTTGTTATAATAGTATTGAGCGGCTTGCATATAGGGCTTCTTCTCCCCTTTCATTGCCTCGTCAATGGCAGCCATAATTTCGGCATCCTGATCCACCACCAAGTCAAAACTGATCTTTGTTTTTTCCCAGGCAAGATTCAGCTTCGCACTTTGGGGTTTCACGTCCGAAAAATCGATTGTAAAGGTTTCAATTGTCCTTTTAAGTTGCTCGGGTTTGACGGTGAAGCGCAGTACATCTTCTTCCGGTTTATACGAATACGCTCCCCACTGCTCACTATTCTTGCTGAAAATAACCGTCCATTCACTTTTCCCGGGTATAGTCAACAGCCCATATTTACCCGGCTCAACCGGATGGCCGGCTACCATTACCTTATCTTCAAACGTAATGGTGGGGATGCCATTTGCTCCCGTGCGCCAAACTTTATCATAGGGCTCCAAACCTCCGAATATCTTTCTGCCGTTCGTATTTGGACGGCTATAAGTAAGCGTGACGTTGCGAATACCCAATCCCTGAATAAGGGTTTGCATACTGCTTGCGGGCGGAAGTTTCAACTGGGCTTTCACAGGGTACCCGGCTGCCGCAATAATTAGAGCCAGAACGGCTGTCTTTACTAGGCGTTTCTTCATATTTGCTTATTGATAGTTACAACTGCCCCGAAGTTAGGAATTATTGGCTAGGAGTGGTCAACATTACCGAAATATTACAATTCGCATGTAATACATCACGTTATCATGCGTTTTAAAAGTGATATTCCACAAGAAAGTCCTGTTTTCCTGCGTCGCTTTTACTTTGACGCAGGAAAATCAGGCACAATTCCTTTGGTTATTTTCACTTAGAAATCCGCGTTTCGCTTAATCGATGTCCGTAACTCGCGAAGTAAAGGATGTAAAGGTAAGCGGGAACCATCGCATACAGAAATGCATGCTGAAAATCTATGCCCAGCGTGTCTTTTAAATATCCATATACCAATGGCCAGATGGCACCCCCCGCGATACCCATGATCATCACTCCGGATCCAACTTTGGTAAACCGGCCGAGCCCTTTAATACCCAACGGGAAGATTGCCGGCCACATCAACGCATTGGCAATGCCTAATAATGCGACAAAAACATAGGAGGTCATTCCCGAGGTGAATACCGAAATAGTGGTGAAAGCAATGCCGACCAACGTACAGATCCTAAGTGCAAACTGTTGGGAGATGAATCTGGGAATGGTAGCAATCCCGATAAAGTAGCCCACAAGCATACAACCGAGCGTAAATGCAGTACCATATTTTACAAAGAACGGAGGCAGCGATAATAACCGTCCATATGTCCCAATGATATCACCTGCCATCACTTCTACCGCAACGCAAAAGAATATCGCCAATGCTCCGAGGAAAAGATGAGGAAAATGAAAGATGCTGCTCTTCTTCTTTACATATGCATTTTCCTCCACCGCTTCTTCTTTGTTTACGTCAACATCGGGCATTTTCACCACAAATACAACGATTGCCAGGATGGCTACACCAATCGCCATTCCAATGTATGGGCTATGGATCCTTTCGGAAAGCTCGGCCAACAATGCATCGTGTTCAGGCCCTACCTTAAGGTCTTGTATTTTACTGGAAATTGTATCATAATCTTTTAACAGTATGCTTCCCAAGACAAAAGGGACAATGATACCGGCGGTTTTATTGAAAATCCCGACAATAGAAATACGCTGTGCTGCACTTTCAATGGGACCTATGATGCTTAGGTACGGGTTGATCGCAGTCTGGAGAAGTGCCATTCCAGAGGCCTGGATAAATATAGAAACTAAAAACAACTCATAGCTTAGCTTGGAGGCCGCCGGTAATATTACCAACGCGCCAATTACGATTAAAAACAGACTGAGCACAATTCCGTTTTTAAACCCGATCTTGTCCAAAATCCAGGAACTGGGAAGTGCCAAAAAGAAATAGGCAATATAAGAAGCAAATAAAATAAAGAAAGCCTGCAAATCTGTTCCTAAGTTAAAGGCTAGTCTGACAAATGGAATCAGTGCTCCGTTTGCCCAAGTTATGTAACCTAGAATAAAAAACAGTGCGCAGCATATAATCATTGGCAATAATGCTGTCTTTTGTTGAGTTGTTATCGGGTTCATTGATTTAAAAATTTACTTTTCATTAATTAGGTCGCTCGTATAGTTCAGAAACCTTCCATTCCACAAGACTATAAAATAAAATCAATATTTAAAATAAAAAAGTCACGCAAACGGTTGTTTTGGCAATGGTTACTGGTTAATTGTTAATCCGGACGAAGGAAGGATCCTGAATTCCGTTGAAAATAAAAATGAAATGTGAATCATTGCCAACGGAGGACGGTGCTTAATGGGGGTACTATTATCGTCAGCAAAAATAGGAAACGCCCTGAAGTTATCAGGGCATTTCCTACACCTAAACCGTATCATAAAACCATGGAAATGGTTTTGTAGATACTTTAACTACAAAAGACAGGAAAAAAGGTTTAAAGTTTTTTATTTTTCGCAATCACTCGTGCAGGTAACGTTCGCGAATGATGTTACGGTGATGATTGAGATGGCCCGCAATGATATACAGAAACGCCCGGACACTGATCAATCGCTCAGAAGCGATGCCTTTACGGGCCAGCTCGTGATCGTTGAAGCTGCGGAAAAGCATCAGATTTGATTTTCTTACTAACACAAACTCATCCGATAGGCTTTCCAAGGATCGCTCGTTGAACCGCGCATTAGCTACAAAATCATCGGGTTCAAACCCGATCAGTTCTTTGGTATCATTCCGTGCAAAGCGCAGCGCCCGGTACGCCATAACCCGTTCAGTATCTATCGTGTGCCCCACCACCTCTTTGATGGTCCATTTGCCTTCGGCATAGGCATACTCGGATTTGCCCGGTGGAATGCTTGCCAGAAATTCTGGAAATGCGGTAATTTGTTCATTGAGTAATTCCATCACGTCGCCGGTAATGGTTTCAATATAATCGGAATAAATCGCGGGGTATTCATCAGATTTGAGCGGGTTCATACGTTTGGCTACTTGGTAATACGATTCTAAATGTGGTTCCTTTATCTATTTCTGACTCCTTCACAAAAATGTGCCCTTTGTGATATTCGATCATCCGTTTGGTTAGACTCAATCCCAGTCCCCACCCACGTTTCCTTGTGGTGAAACCTGGTTGGAAGACGGCATCAAACTGCGCACGGGGTATTCCTTTTCCGGTATCGCTAATGTCTATAAAAATTTGCTCTTTTGCAATATTTTCTAAAATAACAATGTCTATCCTTCCAGCAGATTCAATGGCATTTGCCGCATTTTTCAAGAGGTTTTCAAGCACCCAGTCAAAAAGCGGCACATTGAGCATGGCCTGTACCTTGGTTTCGCCGGAGACATTGAACACAATTTTGTCGCTTGTTCTGACCTTGAAATAATTAACAAAATCAACGACAACTTTATAGACGATATAGTTATGTAATACCGGGGTGGAACCAATTTTCGAGAAACGGTCTGCCACAATTTCCAGTCGTTTCACATCGCTTTCCATCTCGATAAGCAATGGATCTTTCTCCGCATCAAACTTGGTCCGGACCAATTCCAACCAAGCCATGAGCGACGATATGGGGGTCCCCAACTGATGGGCTGCCTCCTTTGCCAAGCCCACCCATACCAGGTTCTGTTCAGATTTGCGGATGGAATTGAACACCGTATAGGCGATTCCCAGAAAAATAGCGATGAGGGTAAGTTGCACATATGGAAAGACACGAAGCTGGGTGAGTAGCAGCGAATCTTTGTAATACACAAACCATTGACCTCCATTTGGCAGGTTGATGATAATAGGCGAATGGCTTTTTTTCATGATCGTGAGTTGCCTATTGAAGTACGTGGGATCATATACTAAGTCTTCGCCCTCAGCTTCCTCCAAAATATTGGTTTTGGTTGAATCCAGATCACGCCAATAGATAATACTATCGCGCGCATCGGCGATGATGGCGGGCATCGACAGACTATCACGTACCGCCGAAATGAACGTGATCATTTCATCGTCAAAATCCGGCATCGTGATGATGTTCCGCATGCTCATGGCCCATACCTCCGCTTTGGTCCGCTCCGATTTAGACAGATTCCTTACCAGATAATTGGTATATAGCAACGACGCCCCCGCAATGAGCGCGGCAAGAATCAATAGGGCAAACTTCCATCGTTGCTGGTTATATTGATAAGGATTCATTTCGCCAAAATACATAATTCCGCCAACAATGATATTTTTGGCAGTCGTATTTTTCTCAGGGACTTCGCTTTTAAACATTTTGTTGGCGCACTTTGGCACGCAACGCAACTGGAAGACTCGCTTCGCTCATTCCCAAGGTTGCTCATCCAAAGCTGCCTTCACCAAAGGCAATTCCGGTATTTTTTATGTTTCCGCCACAAAAAAATTGGTCAATTTAGCTAAGTTTGCAACATGGATCAAGACAGGAAAGTGAGGGTGCGTTTTGCGCCGAGCCCCACCGGGGGATTGCACTTGGGTGGCGTGCGCACGGCATTGTTCAACTACTTATTTGCCCGCCATAACGGGGGAACGTTCGTGTTACGCATCGAAGATACAGACCAGACCCGCTTTGTAGAAGGTGCCGAGGCATATATTCAGGACTGCCTTACGTGGTGCGGCATTGAGCCGGATGAAAGTCCGCTTCACGGAGGTGAGTATGGCCCCTATCGGCAAAGTGAACGAAAAGAAAATTATCGGTACTATGCGGAACAGTTAGTAGCTGATGGCTATGCCTATTATGCATTTGATACCGCAGAAGAATTGGAGACACAGCGCAACTTGCAGCCTAATTTTAAATACAGCCATGAAAACCGCACACAACTGCGTAATTCACTCAGTCTTCCTGCAACGGAAGTCCAACGGCTGATTGCCGAAGGGCACCCCTATGTCATTCGCATCAAGATGCCCGTGGGTGAAACCATTGGTTTTGAAGATATGATCCGCGGCGTCGTCAGTTTTGACTCATCTTTGGTGGATGACAAGGTGTTGCTGAAAGCCGACGGCATGCCTACGTATCACCTCGCGGTGGTCGTAGACGATTACCAGATGGATATCACCCATGTGTTCCGGGGCGAAGAATGGCTGCCGTCAGCCCCCGTGCACATCCTATTGTGGGAATACCTTGGCTGGCGTGGCAGCATGCCCCATTGGGCGCATTTACCGTTGATTCTTAAGCCCGATGGCAATGGCAAACTGAGCAAGCGGGATGGCGACCGACTGGGATTCCCTGTGTATGCAATGAATTGGCAGGATCCAAAAACGGGAGACCTTACCCGGGGATTCCGCGAGATGGGATTCCTTCCCGAAGCTTTTGTCAACATGCTTGCCCTGTTGGGGTGGAATGACGGAAGTGATCAGGAGCTTTTTTTCAGGGATGAATTGATTTCCAAATTTTCGGTAGACCGCATTAGCAAAGCTGGAGCCAAATTTGATTTTGAGAAAGCCAAATGGTTCAACCACGAATGGATAAAACAAAGTGAAGATGAGGTTCTCCTCCCCCAGCTGAGCGATGTGCTGGCGGAGCATGGTGTGCTGGATGTCGACCGAGCATACCTTTCCAACGTATTGCCGCTGGTGAAAGAGCGACTCACTTTTCTTTCGGATTTCTGGGAACAGGCTTCTTATTTTTTCAGGCAGCCAGACAGCTATGACCTGGCTTCGGTACAGCCGAAGTGGACGGCTGAAAAAACCGCATTCTTCGCCGAGATGATTACCAAACTTGAAAATTTCGAACCCTGGCACAGCGCTGAATTGGAGAGTTTTTACAAATTGGCCATCCAAGCTTCCGGCATGAAGGTGGGCGAATTGATGCTACCGTTCCGTATTATGCTGGTAGGCGGGAAATTCGGTCCGCACGTTTTTGACATCGCTGCACTTTTGGGGCGAGAGGAAACTGTGGCCCGGATGAAAAAAGGCCTAGAAGCGTTCATTACCTAGGGATTACCTTCGGTGAGCTCCCGTTGGTCGGTTTCGCTTTTTAAAAATTTTCGTGCCTTTTCAGTTTAACCTTCGGTACACGTTGACCCTTTGGTATGCATCGCAACTTGGAATTGCTATCGCTACGCTGGCAATTCCGAGGTTGCCATGCATACCAAAGGGATCTCGGTACTGCCCCTGAACCCATCCGGTGTTTAGGCACACTGCAGAGCAAGCCTTGGATAGGCAAGCGTAGCGCAGCAGCGGATCCCACCTTGCGAGCAGTGTGTTTAAACATTACCCCAGCAGTTCCCTGATATCCTCCGGCGTGAGCGACTTGATAAAACTCTCTTCCGTAGTAATGAGCGTATCGGCAATGCTTTTTTTTCGGTTTTGCAGCGCCAATATCTTTTCCTCTACGGTATCTTTGGTAATAAACTTATAAATAAATACGTTACGCGTTTGCCCGATGCGGTGTGTGCGGTCTATCGCCTGCTGTTCTACGGCGGGGTTCCACCAAGGATCCAGGATAAACACATAGTCCGCCTCCACTAAGTTAAGTCCTACTCCCCCGGCTTTGATTGAAATGAGGAAAAGTCGCGTATCTTGGTTTTCTCGGAATTGCTTGACCACTTCTTCCCGGTTTTTGGTCGCACCGTCGAGGTAGGCGTAGCCGACCCCATGTTTATCAAAGTACTGTTTGAAAATAACCAGCTGTTTGACAAATTGTGAAAATACAAGCACCTTGTTACCCCGCTGGAGCACGGTTTCCAGGGTATGGATAACGCTCTCGAACTTACCGGATTCACCCCGGAACGTGCTATCAACCATCCGCGGGTGGTTAGCCAGCTGACGCAACTTGGTGAGCCCTTGCAGGAGTGCAATCTGCGGGGTTCTGGCTTTCTCGTCGCCAAGATTCTCCAAAATCGCATTCCGGTATTCCGATTTCACACGTTCATACTGTTCGGCCTGTTGCTCACCCATGGTGCAGTAGAATACTTGTTCCGATTTGGGAGGCAGTTCAGTAGCTACCTGGCTTTTGGTACGCCGCAAAACGAACGGTTTAATAATGGCCTGCAATCGTCTCGCCTTTTCCTCGTCTTTCTTTTTTTCAATGGGCTGCACAAATTCTTGCTGAAAGTAGTGGTAACTGCCCAATAATCCCGGGTTGAGAAAAGCCATCTGCGACCATAAGTCGGCCACGGAATTTTCAACGGGCGTACCGCTCAGCACCAAGCGATGTTTACTTTTAAAGCTTTTTACGGCTTTAAAAGATTTCGAAGCCGGGTTTTTAATAATCTGGCTCTCATCGAGAATGACATAATTGAAATAAAAGGCACCCAGCAATTCTTCGTCGCTGCGGGCAATCCCATAGGTCGTAATTACCAGGTCATATTGCTCGAAAATACTCGGTTCTTTAGTCCTGCCGATGCCGGTATGCACGAGAATACGCAATTCGGGCACGAATTTATCTGCTTCGTTTTGCCAGTTATAAATCAGTGAGGTAGGCATTACAATGAGCGAAGTCAATGGTCCTTCGCGTTGCGCAGCAAGTTCCTTTTGTTTTTGCAGGAATGCCAATGTCTGTATGGTTTTCCCGAGACCCATATCGTCGGCTAAACAACCACCAAACCGGTATTTCTGAAGAAAGTGAAACCAATTGTAGCCGGCCTTCTGGTAAGGTCGCAATGAGCCGTTAAATTGCTGGGGCTCTTCGATCTCTTCAATGGCATCAAAATTTGCCAATTGTTCCAGCCTCCGGTCCATCGTTAGCGCGGTGCGCTCAGACAGGTCATTGAGTAATCCCAAATGATACTTACTGAGCCTGATTGCCTTTTTGTCTTCGGAAAACTGAAACAGGTGATTATACTGCGCAAACCATTCTTCGGGAATAACCGCTATCTCGCCGTTGGGCAGTATAAATTCCTTGATGTTATTCAATAAATGGTTGCGCAGCTGGATGAAAGGCACTTCGTAATTTCCAAAGCGGGCGATTGCCTCTACGTCAAACCAATCGTTACTCTCCTTAACCGTCAAATCAAGCTCTGTACGCCCAAAGAAAAATCGTTTATGCGGGTCTTCCTGTACAATTTCATAGCCTAACCGAGTGAGTTCGTCGTTTTTATCGCGGAGCCAGTCCATTACGGATACGCGTTCGTCTGTAATCGCGATGGGCTCCAAGTTACTGAATAGCGTATTGGTCCGATGCAGCCCCCTGTCCAACAATTCCTGCATGCGTTTTTCTTCCCATTGCAGCGACCGTTTGATCCGATGGAAGGTATATTGATCTGCAGCTTCATCATACTGCATGCGTACGGTCACCTTGTTTTCGCCTCCCGAAGCGAACAAATAAGGACCGTAGCGGAAATTCAGCTGCAGTTGCGACGTCCCATTTTCTACATACAGCAATTTAAGTATCGGTACGGCATCGTGCTGGTGGGTTTCGATGGAAAAGCCTTCGGCATACACGTGATGCTTCTCAATCAGCCCACGCACGAAGGTCTCGAAGTATTTCCGCTCGGTAGCGCGGGCAACTGATATGTACCGTTTTTGTAGAAAGGGAGACAACTTCTTCCCTTCGAGCGGTTGATCGAAGTGATAAAGTACGTTCTCAAGAAGTAGCCACGCCTGCTGGTTGACGATTACCTGGGCGTCTTTATACATAAACTCAATACGCTGCCCACCGTATTTGAGGGTAGGGAAATAGCGGGTCTCCTCGCCATTGCGCCTAAAATGAAACAATACAGATGCCGGCTCGGGAGCAATCTCAATCTGCTGGTCGGCAGCATACCCATCTTTACTCATCAAAAACAGCGGCTTCCCCTTCAGCAGATCCAAAGCCTGCAGTAAGCGCCGCTCGATTTTCGGCCGGATGTATTCGTAGAATTTATCGTCAAAAATCCGGGAGAAAAAATCAGCAGGTCGAACCGGCTTTTTATGGTACTGTTTAATGATATTCGTTTGCTCGATCTCGTCCAGCAGCTTAATCAGCTTGTAATCCACCTCATCCAATACGCGGGCATAATCGGTTGCCGTGTGGCTGAAGATGCGTCGATGTGTCAGGGAATAGCCACCGTTGGGATTGAGCTGCACAATATGCGGTTCAATTAAGCATCCCAAATAGGGATGTTCACAAAGGGAATAGACCAATCCATAAGGCTGTGTAGTATCGACTTGCTGCATTTACAATAAGGTATCCAAAAAAATAAAGGTGTTAAAGATACGGAAATCTTTGAATAGTTACGGTGCGTTTAGCAAGACTATGAAAATATCTGACGGACAAGTCGTTAGTTAAATAGAAAAAGCCGCACCCAAATTAGATGTGGCTCAATATCTCTATTAGCGGCAGAATAACCTCCGCTATTTCTTCTTCTTAGCGAGATCAGCGCGGACTTTCCGGACGAAATCAATGGAAGTTTGGGACGCACGGGCAGCTTCCTCATCATCGAAACCGAAATCCAGAATAAGGTTCGCAACCACAGAAGCCTTCCGGGGTATACATTATCTGGTTAACGACGCCTGTGCAATCCGTATTTCGATATATTCCACTTCGTTACCCAGCATCGCTTTGAGAACGGATGACGGTTTCCCCGGATTTTGCTGCACTACCTTACGGGCGGTATCTAATTTACCGGCGTCCATTAATTGATGGGCTTCCACTCCACGGCCGATGAAATCCAGGAGATGCCCAATAATGGTATTTCGGGTCAAGCCACGTTCCGTTGCGATATCGTCGATTGATTTTCCGGCCTGAAATAAGTCAAAACTGATGCGTTTGGTTTCTCCTTTGACGACCTTTGGCTTACCGATATTCTCCGGAAGTTCTTCAGCTTTTATTTCAATGGCATTCAACCGCTCAGCTTTGCCCATCACCTCCTGCAAGGCATCGCCTTTGGCGAGTGCTTCTGCAATGATCAGACATTGCGTCAATTGCTCCTTTTTCCGTTTGAAATCAACATACAATCCCTTCAATTCTTCCACATATTTCTTTGTACGCTTTTTAATCGTCCACGCAGCGATGTGTGCATCCAACGCAGTGATCAGATCGTCTTCGATCCGGGGCAGAAACCAAGCGACGGCCTTTTCTGTGCGTTCATGAATCTTAACATAGTCGCTTTCTCCTTCTTTATTCAACAATCCATTTAGCTGATTACGGAATTTATCGGCTACTTCCCGCTGTGCCCGACAAGCGATCGACAGTGTCTGAAGAAACTCATAGGCAGCGGCTTGATCGGCAATGTTCCGGCTTTCCAAATCGGTTAATACCCCCTGGCTGGCTTCTACCAACCGGTCCCATTTAAAACTGTGCAGCAAAATGTGCCCTAAGTAGCTTCGTTGAGAGGCTTCCAGGATTTTGGGCATATCTTCGTCGGCAGGCGTAGCTTTTGAAAAGTCGGCCACCTGCCTGTCCGTACGGATGCTGTGCGACGGGATGCGGGAATGAAGTACCAGCCCATCCAATTTCCGCAAGCGGCTCAGCGCCACATAAACCTGCCCGGCAGCAAAAGATGCTCCGGCATCAATGATGGCTTTATCAAACGTAAGTCCCTGACTTTTGTGGATGGTGATGGCCCAGGCCAGCCGGAGCGGGAACTGTGCAAACGTACCCAACACTTCTTCCTCAACCCGGTCTTGCACTTTATCGTAACGGTATCGGATGTTTTCCCATTCCTCCCGTTTCACCGTCACGGCATCGGTACCGTCTTTGAACTCCACCATCAGCACATCTCCCGTGGAATCTATGTGCTTCACATAACCGATTTTACCGTTGTAATACCGCCGTTCGTCTCCGCTGTCGTTGCGGATAAACATCACCTGAGCTCCAACTTTCAACCTTAATTCCACCTCAGCTGGATAAAGTGTTTCCGGAAAATCCTTCGAAACCTTCGCTTCCAATGTCACTGTTTGCTCCGGCAGCGCCTCCAATTCCCGTTTATTGATTGCATCTGCCCGGTGATTGTGCGTCGTCAAGGTAACATAGGGATCGTCCTTCGCCGGCATAAAATCTGGATTATAATACGTATTGAGTACATCCAGCTGCTCAGAAGTGCAACAATTGTTGCGGATATCGTTGAGTATATCAATAAATGTCTGTTCACTCTGCCGGTATATCTTTTTGAGTTCCAATAAAACCGGCGGCTGGTCGCGAAGCACCTTAGCGTCGAAAAAAAACGGGCTTGGGTAATAGCGGCTCATCACTTCCCGCTCCTGTTCTCTGACAACGGGGGGCAATTGATACATATCGCCAATAAATAACACCTGCAGGCCGCCGAACGGACGTGCATCGCGCCGCACGTTTTTCAAGATGGTGTCAATCGCGTCCAGCGTGTCTGCCCGAAGCATGGAAACTTCATCGATGACCAACAAATCTATTTCCTGCAACAGCGCGCGTCGTTGCTTGGTCAGTTTCACTTTACCAAACAAGCGGCGACGGTTGTAGATATGGCTATCATGATCATCCCACGCCAGTTCGTAATCTTCGATGTACATGCCGAATGGGAGCCAAAACAAAGAATGTAGCGTGGTGCCTCCCGCATTCATCGCTGCCACACCTGTAGGTGCAGCCACCGCCATTTTTTTATAGCTGTGCTGTTGAATGTATTTCAGAAAGGTTGTTTTTCCTGTTCCGGCTTTGCCTGTAAGGAATAGGTTGCGATTGGTATGGTTCACAAACGATACCGCTTGTAGAAAAGCCGTGTTTTGCACATCTACTGCTGCCATAGTGGTATTGAAGGTTTAAATTTAAAATGCCAACTGGCAAGGTAAATAGCAAATGTACTAATTTCTACTGAAATACTCAGGCGTTTAATACTTAAAATCGCGTATGAGTAAACGCTGTTCGGATATGAACAGAAAAGTGTTCGATACCGAACACTTCTTTTCGGTCAAAAAAATCGTAAAAAACTTAAAAACAACCTTTTACAAAACTGGCTTGGTTGCTGTGTTTGATCGTCCGAAACTAGGACGCAGCATACACAGTTTGCAAAGGAGGTCGAGCGCATGTTACAAAATCATTTCAAAACCGCGTGGCGGAACATCATCCGTCAAAAACAAGCATCCCTAATCAACTTGCTGGGGTTATCACTCGGTATCGCTTCTGCACTTATCTTATTTGTGATTGTCCACTACGAGTGGAGCTACGACCGATTCCATACAAACTACGACCACATCTATCGGATCGTGACGGATACACGCTACGAAAATTCGGTCGACTACAATGCCGGAATCCCCTACCCCACACCGGACGCCCTCCAGGTGGACATGCCACAGGTTAAAGCGATTGTGCCGCTGCATGCAACGGGAGCTCAGGTAGACGCCCCTGATAAGCTACCGGAAAATCCAGTCCATAAATATTCGGAACAAGTGATGTTTACCACGGCGGATTTCTTCCAGCTTTTCGATGCAACGTGGCTGGCTGGAAATGCAGCAGCGCTTTCAAAGCCGAACACGGCAGTTCTCGACCGCGAAACCGCCACCCGGTTTTTCGGCGCTTGGCAACAAGCCGTGGGCCAACAGATTCAATTAGCCAATGCAGTCCCCCTACAGGTCGCCGCAATCGTTGAAGATGCACCCCGTAATAGCAATTTCCCCTATCACCTCCTGGTTTCCTTTGAAACACTTCGGGCAAATGCGGCGCTATTCGGATACCACCTCAACGATTGGAATAGCCTAAGCAGTAGTTTTCAAACGTTTGTGTTACTCGATAAAGGTCAAAACGTGGAAACTGTCGGACAGCAGTTAGACATGCTGACCAAAAAATACTTTGAAGGCAGGGATAGAGCTTCCAAAATCCTTCACCTCCAGCCGTTAAGCGACATCCATTTTGACCCGCGTTATGGAGCCACGGTCAATCAACGCATGGTCAAGCGGTCTACGCTTACTACATTGGCACTGATCGGAATATTCGTGCTCATCATGGCTGCCATCAATTTCGTGAACCTCAGCACCGCACAGGCGCTCGGAAAAGGAAAGGAAATCGGCGTGCGAAAAGCGTTGGGTGGCTCCCGGAATAGCCTGATCACACAATCCTTTGGAGAAACCTTCCTGCTTGTTTTCCTTTCAGTGTTGGTTGCCTTAGTCCTGACCTACTTCGCATTGCCTTACATACATCACGTATCTGACATACCCGAAACCCCATCCTTATTGCAACCTTTTACCCTGCTATTTCTAGGTATCACGTTAGTGGCAATGACCTTCTTATCCGGTTTGTATCCCGCAGTCATCCTATCTGGGTTCAAACCCGTCCTGGCGCTTAAAAATAAAATAAATACCGCTAAACTGGGAGGTATTTCCATGAGAAAAGGGTTAGTTGTAGTACAATTTGCCCTTGCTCAATTGCTGATGATAGGCACGCTGGTGGCCGTCAGGCAGATGGCATTTGTGCGCAATGCCGATCTTGGTTTCAACAAGGAAGCTGTTTATACGGTACAAGTACCGTCTGATGACAGTACCCATCCACGTATGTCTGCATTCAAGCAACAGTTGCTGCAATTGCCCCACGTCCGTTCGGTGAGCTTTGCCAGTGATGTTCCTTCATCGGACAATAAGTGGTCGTCCAATTTTTATTTTGATGGCAGTGAATCGGAGAAACACATCACGTTCCCCACGTTTTTGAAGTTTGCCGATGCTGACTATTTTGAAAATTATGGCTTGGCATTTCTCGCTGGCCATCGGTATGCGGAAAGCGATACACTTCGTGAAGCAGTGATTAACGAAGCCATGGTGCAGAAATTGGGTTTATCCGCTGCGGAAGATGCTATTGGTAAACGCATACGTATCGGTTTCAGTGATACATGGATGACCATTACCGGTGTGGTAAAGAATTTTATACCCAATTCATTGCGAGAGGAAATCGGCCCGATCATCATCGCCCCCTCCAAAGAACAATACTATGTGGCTGGGATCAAGCTTGACAAGGAAGCAGGAAAGGAAACGCTCCAAGCGATCAACCGTCAATTCGATCAACTTTATCCGGAACACTATCTTCAAGCGGGCTTTCTCGATGAAAGCATCGCCCGGTTTTATGCACAAGAAGAAAAAATGGCATTGGCCTATCAACTGTTCGCACTCCTGGCATTGGTCATATCCAGCATTGGACTGTATGGAATGATTTCTTTTATGCTGGGGCAAAAGGTGAAAGAGATTGGCATCCGAAAAGTCCTTGGCGCCAGTGTAGCCAGCATCGTTTACCTATTTTCCAAAGAATTTATTTACCTGGTGGCGATCGCGTTCTGCATAGCAGCGCCTGTGGCCTACTATTTCATGTCCGGCTGGTTGAACCATTTTGTCTTCCGTATTCATTTGGGTCTCGGATTATTTCTAGTGGTTATGTTGACCGCACTCATACTGGCCCTGCTGACCATCGGTACCAAAGCGCTCCGTGCGGCAATGGCCAATCCGGTGGATTCACTGCGCGACGAATAATGTAACCACAAGGTTATTCAAATTTCCTCATTTAGATTCATTTTAAATTGGTACTTTTGGAAATTGATATCAAATGAGCGCGCAATGTCCCAGCATAAATCCATTAACCATCTGCAAAACGGAGAGACCGCCACGATTGTAGGATACGGTTCCGATGAAATTCCCATTAAAATCTATGAAATGGGTCTGCTGCCGGGGGTAACCCTAACCAAGAAGCAACAGCTTCCGTTCAATGGCCCGGTATACCTACGCATTGAAGACAACCCCAATGCGATTGCGCTACGGAAATCCGAGGCAGATCTTATCTTAATCGAATCGTTAGTAAAAGCATGACGGAAATCAAGATTGCCCTGGTAGGCAACCCTAACGTTGGAAAATCGACGGTATTTAACCGATTGACCGGATTGCGGCAAAAAGTCGGCAATTATCCGGGGATAACCGTAGAAAAGAAAACGGGGAGCTTTGCTCACCAACAAACCCGATACCATGTCATTGACTTACCGGGCGCATACGGCATCCACCCCTCGTCATTGGACGAGGAGATTGTCTACGACGTATTGATCGATAAAACGAACCCCAATCATCCCGAATTGGTCGTGGTGATCGGTGACCCGTTTAATTTGAAACGGGCGGTCTTCCTGTATCAACAGATCCGCGAGATGGGACTGCCCGCCATCTTTGTAGTCAATATGATCGACGAGGCAGAGCGATCGGGAACATCCATCGATGTTAATAAACTGGAAAAAGCGTTGGCAACAAAGGTGGTGCTTACCGATGCGCGTTCCGGCAAAGGTATCGACCAATTGAAAGCTGCGCTGGCCTTTAAACCCAACGGGTATGCGCCTTCATTTATGATTCCGGAAGAGTTTACCGCCGCCACCCAATATGTGAAGGAACGGACGGGACCATCGAATGAGTACATCGCTTGGTTATACCTATCGCAGAAACAAAATAAGCACCTGGATGATAGCCAAGCGCAAGAAGTAGCAAATGCCCGGCAGCATCATGGTCTCAACTATCACCGCCTGCAGATTCAGGAGGCCTTGGCAAGGCACGCGTCGTTGGAGAAGCAATTAGCCGGTGTTGTCAAAGATCCTGCAAAGAAAAAACAATATGTAACCGAGCGCGCTGATAGCGTCCTTACGCATCCCTTTTGGGGATATGTTATCTTTTTTGCCCTGCTGCTATTGATTTTCCAAGCTATTTACACATGGTCGGGCCCCTTTATGGATGCTATTGACAGTGCATTTGCCTGGCTGGCTTCCAGTACAGCAGCGTGGTTGCCCGCAGGTCCGATTAACGGACTCATCACAGACGGTATTATTACGGGTATCGGCGGGATTGTCATTTTCATTCCTCAAATTGCCATTCTTTTTATTTTTATCTCACTGATGGAAGAATCGGGTTATATGAGCCGCGTGGTCTATCTCATGGACCGGTGGTTGCGGCCTTTCGGACTGAGTGGCAAGAGTGCTGTCCCCCTGATGTCGGGAGCAGCCTGTGCCATTCCGGCCGTGATGTCTGCACGTACGATCGAAAACGATAAAGAGCGATTGATCACGATCTTGGTAACACCCTTTATGACGTGTTCCGCCCGCCTACCGATTTATATTGTCATTATCGGACTGGTCATCCCGCACGAAAAGGTAGTAGGTCTCGATCTGCAAGGGTTGGTATTATTTGGCATGTACGCATTGGGTATCATCGCGGCATTGGGAAGTGCGTGGGTACTTAAACAACTGATGAAATCGAAGTACAAAAGTTACCTGATTCTGGAGATGCCTACTTACAAATACCCCGTAGTGCGTAATGTGCTCTTGAATGTTTGGGACAAAACCAAGGGGTTTGTGCTGGGTGCAGGGAAAATCATCCTTGCCATCAGTATCATTCTGTGGGTGTTGGGATCATTTGGCGTGAGCGAACGGTTTATAAACGCCGAAGAAATTGTACAGACTGAAAAGCCGGGCCTCAGCGGCGAAGCGTTTGAAAATGAAGTACAGTCCCAAAAACTCGAATACTCGTTCCTTGGCACCATGGGCCGCTTTATTGAACCCGTGATCGAGCCACTCGGCTACGATTGGAAAATGGGCATCGGACTGATTTCATCGTTTGCTGCCCGGGAGGTTTTTGTAAGCACCATGGCAACCGTGTACAGCCTGGGCGGCACGGATGACGAACTGACCATCCGCGAGCGCATGGCTGCGGAGATGAACCCGAATACCGGTAAACCGGCCTATAATTTTGCATCGGGTATATCGCTGCTCTTGTTTTATGCATTTGCGATGCAATGCATGAGCACCATTGCTATTGTCAGAAAAGAAACAAATTCCTGGAAATGGACCTTCATCCAGTTGGCATTTATGACAGGTATTGCGTATATTGCCGCTTTAGTGGCGTATCAATTGTTAAAATAATATGGACGCGATCACGATTCAATACATAGCTGTAGGTGCTTTATTTCTGGTGGCTGTTGCATTTTTGGTCAGACGGACGCGCCGCTCTTTCGGGAATAAAGGAGGTTGTTCCAAAGGCTGCGGATGTGAATTCTCTGAAACCAGCATGGAGAAATCAAAAAAAGCAATATATTAGCCCCTTTAAAAGATAAGCCGATGACTTACCAAATAAAGGAAGAACTTTTCAAAGAAATAGAAGGAACTCTTACAAGCCAGGGATTCCAGGTTGTGCAGCAAGACCAAACCCGTCCTTGGGGAGGCTTTTTCGTGATCGAGGAGTCGCAGGCACAGCAGTTTGCCAACACCTACTTTAATGGACTTGACGTACAGGATCTTAAGATATCCGGCAAGCTCAGTCCTAAAATCCTTGTTGTTGCCCCGGGGAAGCGCCTTTCTTGGCAATACCATCATCGTCGGGCTGAAATCTGGCAGGTAGTGCGTGGCGTGGTTGGGGTAGTGACCAGCGATACGGATGAAGAGCACGAACTGCAAATCCTGAATCCGGGTGATGTGATCCGTCTGAATCAAGGAGAGCGCCATCGTTTGGTAGGATTGGACGAATGGGGGGTGCTTGCCGAAATCTGGCAGCATACCGACGCGCAGAACCCGTCTGACGAAGACGATATTGTGAGGGTTCAGGACGACTTCGGTCGGTAAACTTCTTAGGGAAGATTACTTATACGCGCGTACATTTCTACCATTGCCGCTTGATCAAGTAGCCATTTCCGGGATTCCTCGTTGACGTCTTTCCATTCCTGGCCGAATAATCCGTCTGCTGATCGGGCATGTTGCCACGCATAATCCAGGCTTTCGGAGAAGGCGTCCAGATAAGTCCGGTTACCATCTACGTCAAAAAGCTGGATATATCCCCGCAGCATCACGGCAATAAACCAATTGTTACCGGATTTTAATATCTTGTGCGATTTCTCATCCGCACTGCCGGTAAATGTTTCGAAAAAGAGATGGTAGCCGCTTTCGGCAATCCGTTGGGCATCGGCAAGGTAACCCGAATCTCCTGTTACGCGGTATAGCAATACAGCGGCTTGCAGCATTTGACCGCTGTTGTAGGGATATTTACGTTTGTCGACCTTTCCCTGAAGATTTACATGATCCCAATACAAGCCGTCGTCCGGATCCTGCAGCCACTTTTTCGTCCATGCATACCATTCTTTGCCCCGATGGAAATAAATGCTATCATCGGTTGCCTCAAACAATCGTAGTGCAAAGACCGCCGCCGGCGCATTGGAACACGCATTTTTGGATGCTTTCTTCTGTTCACACCAGTAGACGCCTCCGCCTAGCAACGTGTCTTGACCGCTTATAATGAATGTCCAGATTTCGGTTGCTTGATCCAGGTACTTGCGGTTGCCGCTATGGAGATACAACTCGGTAAAATCGATGCCCAACCAGATGTTGTCGTCATAAAAACGGTCGGAATGCCCCTTGGAACGAATATAGGAGGCATATGCCGCAGGCTGCCTGGTATCATCGTAATAGGCCTGTAATCCCGGCAATATTCGATTATCGATCCAATGGAGATATGCCGTATCGCCCGTGCTTTCAAAAAGTGCGTTGGCCGCGGAAAGTGTTCCTGAAAACGGCCATAGATAGGCATAGGAATTGGTAGACGAACTCCCCTCTCCTGCCAGGTAATCGGCCCGGTATGTATCATCATCGGGATAATTTTCACGAAGCAACAATGTGTTGTCTGCCGAATACTTCGCGTAAATCGTATCAAATACCGTCTGTGCGCGGTGAAGTTGTACCTCGCCAACGGAACCATATTCCTGGCTTATCCCTTGTGCGGGTTGAATGAAGGTTAAGAGCGTTATCAAATAAACCCAGCGACGAATCGCGTATATACACATTATAAGTTTCCCTTTTTCATTTCATCCATCGCATAATTCGCGGCTCTTGCCGTAAAGGCCATGTACGTAAGTGTCGGATTCTGGGTAGAGGTAGAAGTCATACACGCTCCATCGGTAACGAACACATTCTGGCACGCATGCAGTTGGTGCCATTTATTCAAGAGTGAGGTCTTCGGATCGTGCCCCATGCGCACCCCTCCCATTTCGTGAATGTCGTTACCGGGCCTCCGGTTATCATCCCGTGTCTGGATGTTGGTGAAACCAGCCTTTTCGTACATCTCAGTCATCTGATCGTAGTAATCCTGTCTCATCTTCCGATCGTTTTCGTCGTAATCTATCGAAATACGCAACAACGGAATCCCCCATGCATCCTTTTGATCGGCATCTAAGCTTACGAAATTCTCCGCTTTGGGTATGGTTTCTGCCATCATATGCGAATGCACCCGCCACGGTCCGAGTGTTGCATTCAGCATACCGTCTTTCAATGCGGTGCCTACACCCGACGTATCGCGTATTTCCGAACGGCTTGCCCCAAAACCGGCTGCCCAGCCACGCAGGAAATCGGTTTCCTGCCGATACACATTGCGGAAACGTGGAATGTATCCGCCACCGGCAGGATTACGTCCATCGGTACGGTATTGTTTTAAGCCATCATACTCCGCACCAATGGTAGCTGTATAATTATGAAACGCTACATATTTGCCCATGAGGCCATTGTCATTGCCCAATCCTTGAGGAAACCGGTTGGAAATGGAATTCAGCAAAATTAGGTTGGTATTCAAAGCCGAGGCATTTACAAAAATGACCTTTGCAAAAAACTCCATTTCCTCTTTGGTATTTGCATCAATTACTTTAACACCTGTTGCTTTGCTTTTGGTTTCATCGTAGACGATGGAATGCACCACCGAATGAGGCCGCAATGTGAGGTTACCCGTTTTCTGTGCCCAGGGAATGGTTACGGCATTAGCACTGTAATAGCCGCCGAAGGGGCATCCACGCCGGCAAAGTAGGCGATTCTGGCATTGAACCCGTCCCTGCTCGATGTGGATGGGATTCGGCTTCGATATGTGTGCGCACCGTGCACTGATGACGTGGCGGTTTTTATAGTGTTGCCTGACCGACTTGCTGAAGTGATCTTCCACGGCATTGAGTGGATAGCCAGGCAGGTGGTCGCCATCTGGCAATTCAGGGATCCCGTCGTTGTTGCCCGACACGCCGATGAAACGCTCCACATAACTATACCAGGGATCAATGTCTTTATACCGGATGGGCCAATCGACGGAAAACCCATCGCGCGCAGGTCCTTCAAAATCGAAATCGCTCCACCGCTGCACCTGCCTGGCCCACAATAGTGATTTTCCACCCACTTGATAACCCCGTATCCAGTCGAAATCCTTCACCTGGACGTAGGGATGTTCGTCGTCCTTTACAAAAAAATGTGCTGAATCTTCCTTGTAGTTATAACAACGGTTCGCGATGGGATTCCGCTGCTTATCTTCGTACGGCATTTCCAGCCGGTGTTCAAATTCATAGGGGTACATATTGGTCGTGGGATAGTCCTTTACGTGCTCGACGTTGCGACCCCGCTCCAACAATAGCGTTTTTAACCCTTTTTCCGTAAATTCTTTGGCGGCCCAACTGCCGCTTGCGCCGGAGCCGATTACAATGGCATCAAATGTCCGTTCCTTAATACTGTCTATTGCCAGGTTTGCCATGGATGTTTCGTTGTTTGTTTAGTTTTAGCAGTTTGAATCTAGGACTATGCCGGTGCATATCCATTGTACCGACCCGGTACGAGTTCATATTTCACCAGGTTGGTCATCACATACTGGGAATTCAGATAACCCTGTATGGCCCTGCGTTTAGTGATCGAGAAGAACTGTTTCAGGTCTTCATCGGTACTTTCGCCGATTTTACCGAGCAACGCTGTGCGTCTATCCGTGTCAGCGACAGCAAACTCGTTGCCCAGTTCTTTCCGGGACCACGTTGAAAATGCCGACAATCCCTTTGTAAACTGTTTTTGTTCTTCGGGAGTATGGCAATCATCCACCATCTTCAGGACAAAGAGATGCAGCAGCAACTCCTTGCCGCCGGGTGTGTCGGTAGCGGGAATAAGGGTTTCCGTCAGCTCGGCCAATAATTGTTCGTCGTCTTCACTGATCGAGAGATTCGTCAAATCAATGCTGGCTTTTCCCGATTCACGGAAACAGGCCGGAAGCACTAAAGTACCTCCGGCGATGTATAAGAATGTGCGTATGGCTGCTCTACGATTCATTGTCATCGCTAAATTTTAATCTTCAATATTACGAAAATTATTCTTTAAAGTACTATCGTAGGGCATGCGCCTGTTTCACAGGCTTAAAATTTTTGAAGCCACCTGGCTATTTCATTAAACATTCCCTTATTGCTGACCGAGATGTTAGAAAGATTTGACATGAAATCACCAGAGTCGCTTTCGAAATTTTCACTAGCAATGATTTCCCCTGCACCATTCCGCAAATTAATCAATAATACCGGCTTAGTTTGGGAAAACCCGCGACGTAAGTGATCCAAGTCATAGTGAGCGATTATTCCATCAGCCGCTGAAAGCACATATCGCATGTCATAGTCTTCAAACTCAACCAAAGACTGGTATGATTTAAGTGGATCTATCAATACGATTGACCGGAAATCTGCTTCACGAACGAAGGCAGTATGCAACAAATCTGTTGTCAACCCGCCACTGGCCATACCGATAATGGATCTATGTTCACTTTTTATCCAATCTATTAATAGGGAGATTTCCTGCATTCTTATCCCCAACAAAGATCTATTTACGAGTATGCCTGCATACCATAAATTCAACGGCACCTCATCAATAATCGCATCACCCCGATCTAGATATCCATTCCCCAATTCACCGTATCCGCTTAAATCGGGTACAACCACATCATAGCCAGCAAGGGCAAGCGAATCGATAAATCCCCCCTTTTTAATTCCTTTAGCCTTACCTTGATCATCCAACATTAAAACAACCGGCTTCTCGCGGTCGTTTGCGTGAGCTTTTAACCAGAGCACAGGAATAAAATATCCAGAGGCTGTCTTCAAAAGGAACCTTTCAATATCGTATGCTTCTTGATTATAGCGCCCACTGAATATCGGGCTTTCGGGCGCTGTTGGCTTTTTAAATCCGGTGACATCATAGACACGTGTTAACAAATCTTTTGTAGTTACTATTTCTTTTCTTTGGTCGATTGTTTCGCTTAACTGAAGTTTGGCAAGCGAGTGCAATGTGTGACTTTTCATCGCTAAATCTAATCGGCCACCTTCGGTCACAAATAATTCTTCTTCACTAAAATAAGCTACATTTTTATCGATAGAATCCCCCGGATTATCCAGATATTTTTGGAAAAAATGATAACCAGCTTCCCGATTGGCCCGTGTAGAGGCATGGCCGGCATCATCTTCCACCATGCTAATATGTCCGGGAGCACCCAGCGCATTGTAGGCTCTGCTGGCTTCTTTAAAAACATCCCTAGCGCCCTGAATACTAAAAATATCCCGGGTGGTGGTGATCATCCGCATTGGCTTCGGGGCAAACATGATCACTAAATCTGTTATATCCAATCCATAAAAAATACTCTTGGAAAAATTTTGTTCAGCATCTTGTGGGCCACCGCTTACCAACAGTTTTTTATAACTTGTGATATAACATTCGGGCGCGGCGGCTTTAATACGTGGATCAAATGCTGCAATATACGCCGTCTGAGTTCCTCCTCCCGAACGGCCTGTAATACCAATCCTTGAGGTATCTACTTCGGGGCGACTGCAGACATAGTCAATTGCACGGATTCCATCCCAAATAAAATAATACGCTGGTGACCTGCCGAGCAAAAAGCTTTGGCTACCTGGATACGAGTGCTCGTGTGTAGGACCGAATGTTTTCCGGTGTTCATTCGATGCGTATTGCTTACGCTCACCCTGACCTATGGGATCAAAGGCAAATACGGCAAAACCCTTCTTTACATAATTTAAGATAACATGCTGATAGGCCTCACTTCTGAATCCTTGCGGGCTGTGTCCACTGCAATAGACTATGACTGGTAATTTTGATGCATGTTTAGGAGGAAGGAAGAAAGCTCCCGTCACGTAATATCCTGGGAGGGATTCGAAATAAACTTTCTCAACGACAACATCTTCCCGGTTAATTACTTCAGTAACTACGGCATTCAATGGCCCTTTCTCGGGAAGGGGTCCTAAAATGTTTTGGAAAGTTTGCGTAATCTGTTGCTGCCTATTCTTCCAGCCTTCCGCTGAATTAAGCGTTCCTATCAATGAATCCCTCGTGTCAAGAAGATCAAGCGCATCATCTGCTAGGTATTTATAAAGCCATTTATCTGGATTATCAAAATACCGCCATTCAGGAAAAATAATTCCTTTTTCCTGTCCAAAAGATGCCGAAAACGAAAACTGTAATATAAGATATACGCCAAAGCATACGCGCTTAGCGTACTTAACAACATGAATGTGAAAGCAATTCATAAAATTAAGTTAATATAAAATAAGTCAAATAAAATCCGGCGAAACTCCAACTAATATCCGGAATTTTGAGTAAGCAAACTATTCCGCTCTATTTCGGATTGCGGGATAGGGACCAGATAATTACGCTCACTAAAACCTCTTTCCTGAAAAACTTCAGGTTTGTATGTTTTTTTTCCAGTTGAACGATCTAATGTTATAGACATTCGCATAGCATCTACATTCTCCGTTTCCTCGGCTATTTTCCATCGCCTCACGTCAAAAAAACGGTGCTCTTCAAAAACCAATTCGATGCGTCGCTCATGCTGAATTCGTTTCAATAGCCCAACACCGCTGTCCAACACCGGCGGCATCTGAACACTTTCCCGTTGACGTATCGTGTTTACGTAATTACGCGCCGTATTCTCATCTCCTAAGTGATACATCGCCTCGGCATAATTAAGCAGAATCTCACCATAGCGGATATATATCCAAGGAGTATTACCAACATTGCTTGCACTGGGTCGAGAAATTGACTCATCCACAAATTTACGCACGCTATAACTTGTGAACGATGCATTCCAACCTTCCGTACCTTCAGAAGAGTCCATCCCTCCCGGCACATAACTTTCTATCCGGCGATCCTGCCAAGGCGCCCCATCATATAATATGCAATCGTAAAAACGAGGGTCTCTGTTCTCATATGGAGCCTGAGGATTATAATCGGGGTCATCCGCGGGCAATGTTCCTTTTTTTGTTTCATAAGCATCGACTAAATTATGCAATGGATTAACCTGTCCGTATCCTCCCGATCCATTTGGATAAAAGTGCAGCTCAATTCTTGTTTCTATCGAGCGGTTGTTCTGGAATTGCCTTGACCAGATTACCTCTTGGTTGAATGGGGTTGTGAACAACGATTTATAATCGGGGTAAAGCGAGTAAATGCCCAAATCGATCACCGCTTTTGCCGCCTCTGCTGCTTTTATCCATTTGGCCTGATCATTTTCGGGATTATTCAGCGGACTGGCTGCATACAGTAAAACGCGCGATTTCAACGCCATAGCAGCGCCCTTGGTGATACGGCCTATGTCCTTACCACTGTACTGTAATGGAAGGCGTTCTTCCGCTGCTTCAAGCTCAGCGACAATGAATCCGATGCATTCATCATAGGTGTTCCGCTCGACCCGAAAGTCGTCGTGAAGTCCAAATACCGATGTGATAAGCGGCACACCACCATAGAGACTGACTAACCTGAAATACGCATAGGCACGCATAAATCCTACTTCGCCCCGAAACCGATCCTTGAGCGATTCATCGATAGGCGCATCGTCGATAGATTCAAAGAACACGTTACAATTCGTGATCAGATTATAAAATTTGCCCCAATGGTCCAACGCTGTGTTGTTTACCGGAGAAAGTTCGCCCCTGTTTATCAAATGATAGGTTTCTCTGCCACGCCTATATGCTTCATCCGATAATGGCATCATGTAATAGTCAACCAGAAAGCCGTGTCTCACATCATAGCAATTATTTACAAAAGCTTCTATTAGTTTCTCATCTTGCCATACATCCGCCTCCGATACTTTATCTAAAGGTTTTCTGTCTAGAAAATCCGCTTTACACGAGGCCATCAATATCGTAACCAGTATACTATAAAACACCAGTCGATTGGTAAAAATACGTTGATTTATAGGTAATTCCATGATAGGTTTCAATTTAAAATGATAGATGCAATCCGAGATTGTAAATCTTCTCCTGGGGATAAAATGCTCCCGTTTCACTTCTTCCTTCTGGATCAAAATATTTCAGTTTGTCTAAAGTGAAAAGGTTAAATCCATTTAAATAAATCGATAATGTTTTAATTTTAAGGCGTGCTAATCTTTCAACCGGAAATGAATAGCTCAACTGTAGATTTTTCAACCGGACAAAAGTCGCATCCCGCACCCAGAATGTTGAACGATAACCACTGATTTCCGCTTCGTAGGTTGGCAGCCGGGGGAACGATGATTGTGGATTTTCCGGCGTATACCGATTATCGAGCCATTCTTGAAGCGAATTGCCCGCTAGTCCCGATTGCAAAAACAGGTATTGTTCGGCCTTTGCCTGTCCCTGAAAAAGCGCATGGAGTGAAAAACGCTTGTAACTGACATCGGCCGTAAAACCAAAGGTCAATTGGGGAACGTTGGTGAGTTCGTTCCTGATTTGGTCTTTCGCATCTATTACGCCATCGTTATTTACATCCCGGTATTTTAAATCGCCGACTTTGGTTCCCACTGGATGGGGAGAAGTTTCTATTTCTTCAGCGGATCTAAAAATCCCGATCGCATCGTAATACAGGCTGGTACCCATCGGGTAACCTGTCCGCATTTGCCACGGCTGTTGATTTTCCGCTTCATCGATATCGATTATTTTATTCTTGGCAAACGCCACATTTGCTCCTATTCGGTAGCCAAATTCCGCTTTTTGTTTTCGATTACTGTGATATACCTGAGCTTCAAACCCTTTGTTTTCTACAACGCCAATGTTTTCATTGGGAAGTACAAGTCCGGTATAAACGGGAATGGAAGCATTTCTTGCTGTTAAGATATTGTTTCTCCTGGTTCTGAAAACATCCAGCTCTATTCCTAACATCTCTTCCCATAACGACGCATCCAGTCCGATATTCAATGCATGTGCCACCTCCCAGGTTATATTCGGATTGGGTGTCACTCCTCTTGAAAGGCTGATTGCCGGGTCAGCAAAATAATACTTCTCGCCAAATGAATAAGTAGACAAAAATTGGAAAGCATCCACTTGGTCATTACCCATTTTACCGATGGATGCTCGTAATTTCAAGTTGTTCAGAAAATCCCATTGATCCAAAAAATCTTCTTCCGATAATCGCCATCCAACAGAAACCCCGGGAAAGAAGCCAAATCGCCTACCCGCTGGAAAATTCTGCGAACCGTCATACCTAAAGTTAAAATCTATCAGATAACGTCCTTTAAATTCGTAATTCAATCTGCCAAAAAAATTCCGTCGAGCAATTTCATAGGCCGATCCGGAATTGTCTTTGTTTTCGGCTCCGCCCGCATAAAGTTGGTCTATTGCGCCACTCAGATAATCCCGCCTATAAGCCCAGAAATCACTTCCTGTCGTTTCTGTTTGCTCGGCGGCAATAAAGGTACTTAGGGTATGACCTTCAAAGCTGGCATCGTAATTGAGCCGCGCATTAATTGTTGTCCTGCTCGAATTTAAAAAAGTTTGCCGTAGATCAGGTTGTGCGACAGGCCCTCCTAATTGCTTTGTATATACATCCGTATCGGGATTATAATTATATACTTCCCATGGAATCCTGAAGAGCTTCTCCGTTCTGAAATGGCGATCATGTGCCACAAAACCATCGATCTTTAGTCCGTCCACCCAAGGAACTACAACTTCGTAGTTAAAGGTAGTTTGATAGATGTTGTCCAGGTTCCTTTTATATCCCGTTGCATTCGTTGACATAACCAGCGGATTTTCACCCCGCTCTATTCCCGGCGCAAAAGAACCATCGGGATTATAAACCGGCAAAAAGGGGTATGTCCGCCAAATGGAATGGAAAATCGTTGCAGGATCGACCGAAGGCAGCGCCTGTTGTTCTTGCCGAGCAGTTAAATCCAAAGAAACTTTGATGTATGCTGAAATCCTTGCGTCCACATTGGATCGTATGCTGTAATTTTTGTAAGAGAGATCGCTGTTTTTAAGGATACTGTTTTGATTCGCAAGATTCCCGGAGATATAATACGTCACATTTTCGTTTCCACCATTTACAGATAGATTTTGTTGTGTTTGACTGGAAAAATCTTTTAAAGCGGCTTTTTGCCAGTTGGTGTTGGGATAACGGATGGGATCGCTGCCAACCCTCATCTTTTCAATTTCTTCCTGCGTAAAACGTTCGGACTGTCCCTGCTCTACGAGCAACTCATTCATAAATACCGCATAACTTGGCGCGTCGGCCATTTTTGCCAATCTTGTTGGTTGGGAAAAACCCTGATTGAGTGAATAGCTTATGGTGGGTTTTCCTATTTGGCCACGTTTGGTGGTGACGAGAATTACGCCGTTTGCCGCTTGCGCACCATATATTGCGGCAGACGCATCTTTTAACACCGAAATAGAAGCCACGTCATTCGGGTTAATCTGACCTAAACCAGATCGATCCCAAACGCCATCAATAACAATCAGCGGCGCATTATTGCCCAGCGTGCTCTGTCCGCGGATCAATATCGAGGCCCCAGTACCCGGCAATCCACTGGTGTTTGATGCAATAACTCCTGGAAGCCGTCCCGCCAATGAATTGGAAAGATTAACCGCCGGACTCTTCGCCAAATCTTCTCCTTTTGTCGTAGCAACCGACCCGGTAAGCGTTGCCCGCTTTTGGGTGCCATACCCAACCACCACCACTTCATCCAAATCACTGATTGCCGCTTTCAATGTGACGGAAACTGTCGATTGACCCTTCAGGATTAGCTCGCGGGTTTCAAATCCGACCGCCGAAAATATTAACGTCTTATCCGCTTCGTCCACACTTATTTGAAATTCACCGTTGACAAGACTGGTGGTTGCTATTGAAGAACCACTTACAGTTATTGTTACACCTTCCAATGGTGTCCCCTGCTCGTCCCTGACTATTCCGCGGACGGTTTGCTGCTGAATTTGAATATCCTTAGGTTTGTTTTCTAAAACATGCTCCACTTTTGAGATCAACGTGCCATCGGACATAATCAATATATTTTTTCCATCAATGGTGTAAGTCAATGCCTGTGGTTTTAGGACCTGTGTTAAAAAAGTCGGCAATGGCATGTCTTTTGCATCAATTGTAATTGGATTAGCAGACTTCATTAGCTGATCACTGTATACCACCCAATACCCTGTTTGCTTTTCTATCTCGTCAAAAAGTTGCTCAATTGGTTGGCGTTTTACTTTTAAAGTAATGGTTTGGGATAGTGACGCAGCACTGAGATGCAGGCTCCCTATCAACAATAGTATCCCTGTTATTCGCATTACACGCAATAATTGGTTCTTCGCCGGGCAGGAGTGGGTCCTACCATCCGGCAATACATAATTTATCATTAACTTTGTTACGTTTGGATAGTTTATAATCCGGTTTTCTAATAAATGGTCATAATCGGTATATCCGAACATCGCGAGGGGGTGGTACCAACACCTCCTCGTCCTGTATTCAATAAGTACGTTTCTATCTCTACATCATATGGTCCTCCTTGTTTAAAACTCAATTTTATGGGTTTTCAGTGGTTATCTGGGTGTCATTCGATGTGCAGTTTTTCATGCTCAAAACGGAACCGGATACCGGATCCCTTGAATAGCTTTAATACGTTCGTTAAATTAACATTACGTGACATTTTGCCGGAAAATGTTTGGGAGGGAATCTCCCCTTCATAAACCAATTCAATATCATACCACCGGCTCATCTGCGCCAGCACCTCCACAAAAGGGGTCCGTTCGAAATGGAAATAGCCATCTTTCCAAGCGATAAAAGGTTGTACGTCCACTTGATTTATCACCATTCCTTCGGGTTGTACAACGCTTTGTTGGCTAGGCTTCAACACAGCCACCTGGGGCTGTTGGGTAGTTACGGCAACGCGTACCTGGCCTTTTACTAACGTGGTTCTGACCGTTGCTTCCGCTGCGTATGCAGACACATTAAATTGCGTACCGAGTACCTCAATGGTTTGCCCCCGCGTTTTGACGAGGAACGGCGCCATTGTTCCCTGCTTACTTACGTCAAAGTAGGCTTCGCCCTCTAGCTCTACAACCCGCTCATTGCTTTTGAATTTGCTTGGATAACGCAAGGTGCTCTCTGCATTTAACCAAACGCCGGTCCCATCAGGAAGCGTAATCTGATAGGTGCCGCCGCGGGGTGTACTGAGGACGTATTCATCCACTCCTTCATTCACATATTCTTCTAATACCGTAGTGCCGTCGGTATAGGCGACATCGTCTCCCATCACGATACCTGTCTGCGTTTCATTTAAGTTGATCGTCCGCCCATCTGTCAAAGTTAACGTCGCCCGATTCCCCCCCGGCAGTGCGTCATTTTGCATATCAATGGTCAATTCCATCGGTTTCCCACTGTTGATCCGATACCAATAAATTCCCAATCCCACAGATAGAAACAGCAATAACATCGCAGCCGCAGTATAATACCACATCCACTTTTGGGTGTTCGCCGCTCCTCGTAGCTTGTTTCCGATTTTTGCCAGTTCACTTTCCGTATCGGTATCCCGCAACTCCAGCAAGTCAAAGGCCAGTTGGTTTTCATCTGAAATCCGCTCAACTAAATTCCGGTTGCTTCCATTGACAGCGAGCCATTGATCCACCTCCGCTTGTTCCTCCGCGGCCAAAGGTTCTTTTCTAGCGTATTTTTCCAGAATTTTCGCGATACGGAAGGCGTTATATAGCTTGTCGTCAGCTGGCATGTCTTTTCCAATGTATACGATAGAAACCGGAAAAAACTTAATTTATCTAAAAGGCGTATGATTTTTTTAAAGAAAAAACAACAAAAGTGCTAATCCATTGCCGGAAAGCCGTTTTTTTAATAGGCCTACACCGCGTGACTTCTGGTTGTTTACTGTGCTTACGGAGATGTTCAATGCTAGGGCGATTTCTTTGGGGGTTAATCCGTCTTCATAAGCCATTTTGATAATTCGACGGCATTGTTCAGGCAAGGTATTGATCGCCAGGGCCACCTCACGCAAGACTTCCGAGTAGATAATTTCCTCCACCACAGCATCTTCCACTTCGTTCACCGTATTCAAATATCGTTCATGCCTGCGGTTCCGCACCTTTTCCTTTTCTATGTAGTTCAGACAGGCATTCCGCGTTGCTATGTACAGAAATGCTTTTACCGCTGATAAATCCGAGAAATTAACACGCCGTTGCCAAAGTTTAAGAAAAGCATCTTGCACGATCTCTTCGGCCTGGCCTTTGGGTAAACCAATTGCCAATCGCTTTGCAAAGAAACATAAAGCCGGATGAAACATCCGGAATAGCGCATCGAAAGCCGTAGGGTTGCCACGGTGCAACTGCCGTATCAGATCCGCGTCGTCGTTGAGATGAATGGCCTCCATGGTATCAAACACAACAAAGGTAACGATATTGTTGATTGATACGTATTCCTTCCAATCATTCGACCCCCGCAGCCGGATCTTCTGTAAGACCAACTAATTTCTACATCCGCATTATTTTATCCAAGCTTCATAAAAATCAGGTAATGTTTCCGCTGACTGCTGAGGAATAATCACAAGGTTATCTTCTGCCTTTCCCTCAGTATATGCCGTACGTATTACCAGTTGATCGGTCTCCACCCCACTGAAATTGCTATTACCGGCACCGTCGATCATTCCCACCACCATCAGCTTCCGCGGTGCAAGGCTTGCCGCAAGATCGGGAAGGTCATAGGCTTTTAGCGCTCCAGGAACGAAACTGTGGATAAATCTCGGTTGATAAAAACGGTTCATTACAATTGACCGGTAAGAAGACAAAGGTTCGATCAACGCGATACGGGTGATTTCCTTATTAAACGCTGCAGCATGCAAAAGGACGGATGTCATTTCTTTGTGGGCAAGACCATATACCTCATCTATGTCATTATCTTCTTTTAGCACCGCGAGCAACCTTGCGACATCACCGGCTTGTACCCCAACTATACTTCTCGCAATCAATGTCGAAGCGAACCAGTTAAGGAGATAAGTCCGCGGGGATTGTGCACTTCCTTGGCCTATTTCACCCGTTCCCAACATATCCGGAGCCAGCACGGTAAAACCTTTTCTTACGAACCATTCAATTTCTTCGCCTGGGAATGCTTCCGCTGATTTTCCAGAAGGATGGAGATAAAGCAGTGCCTTTCGGTTCGGGTGTGCTGGTTTCATCAACAGATAAGGAATTACATATGCACCCTCTCCTTTTATAAAATATTGTTCTACGACATAGTCTGCTTTTTGAAAACGCCCTGTAAGTACCGGTTCCTGTTCTTCTGCCGGCTCCCTGTATCCTGAAAGCTTCTTCGCAGCATCCAGTACCTTCGGCGGGTGTGCCCCAAGGTTGTTACGGGAAGATTGTAGTTTTGCCTCCAATTGTTCTCCAATTGTCCGGTTTAAACTAAAAACAGTTTCGCTTTCCAGTGACGTTGAAAGTTGACCCGTTTTGGTCACTTGTATCTCCTCGTCACTGAGGAGGATGACTTCCTCATCTTTTGCGCTACCGGGATTATTCAGGTGTTTCTGAAAAAAAGCGTACATGGCTTCTCTGTTTTTCCGGGTAGATGCATGGACAGTGTCATCGGTTACCATGCTGAAATTCTCCGGTTTATCATATGCCTTATAAATGCGTGATACTTCTTTCGTGGACTCTTTAGATCCCTGAATACTAAATATATCACGGCTTGTAGTGATCATCAATGCAGGTTTCGGGGCCCTGGCCAATAAAAAATCCGGTTGGTCTATTCCCCTTTGGACCACATTGAATAAGTTTTGCTCTGCATCCTGCGGACCCTTCGTCTGCAACAACCTGGTAAACGTAGTAAGGTAGTTCTCGGGGGCCACGGCATAGATACGAGGGTCTATCGCAGCAATGTATGCCGATTGCGTGCCGCCGCCTGAACGCCCCGTCATACCAATCCGTTCGGAATCTATCTCCTTACGGGTCAACAGATAATCCACCGCCCGGATACCATCCCATATCATATAGCTTGCCTGCGAAGCACCGGTAATAAAAGCCTGCGCCCCGGAATAGGAATGCTCTTCCGTCAGCAAAGCAATCGATTTGCCCGTTTTCGGGTCGTTGTACTCCAATCGCTCGCCTTGCCCCACCGGATCAAACGCAAACACGATAAAGCCCTTTTTAACCAGGTTCAATATCACATGTTGATAGGTTTCGGACCGGTACCCTGTAGCAGAATGGCCACTACAGTAGATGACAACGGGTGCCTTTGCTCCTCTTTTTAATCCATCGGGAATAAACAAAGACGAGGTCACGTAAAACTTTGGCCGGGATTCATACACAATATGTTCGACCTTATATCCATCTTTTTCGATCACCTTCACAATCTTTGCATTCAAAGGTGTCTTTTCCGGAAATGGTCCCATAATATCCAGCAATGTCTCGCGCACGAATCGCTGCCACTCTTTCCAATCAGCTAATGTCGTTAAGGTGGCAATTTTACCGGAGCGCTCGGTTAAATATTCATAAGATTGCGCTGAGAGATGTTGGTATAGGGAATTAGGGGCATCGCTGAAATGGAGCCATTTACCCGTCAGCACATCATATTGATTTTTGTTCAGTTTATGCTGGGCTACCGCCGTCCTATATGCAAGTAACGCAAGCACCATAAATAGGAACGGCATGTTACATTGACTTAAGAATCTTTTACGTTTCATATACGGGGTTAATATCGTGAATAGTATTGTTTATGCTGTTAATTCATCCTGTTAAGCAAGCGCTGCCCTGGCAACCCGTAACGCATTGCCTCCTAATATTTTCCGTATCTCTTCATCTGCATATCCCATTTGAACCATTCCTACCGTAAACAACGGCCAGTTTGTCCATGCCAAACTTTGCCGCATTTCCGTGGTCTCTTTGAAAGGATCTTCAGGCCACAAAGCTTCCCACCGTGTTCTCGGCCGCCTATAAGCAGGAACCTGACCCTTCTCTTCTTTGGCAAAAGACGATGTATAAGCCACATCTGTCCCGATACCTACATGGTCGCTGCCAAACTTTTTCACCACATAATCGATATGTTTCATCATGGCAGCAATATCGCCGCTGCCACCCAAAAATCTGGGGATGCCGCAGATTCCGATGTATCCTCCGGTATCGGCAATAGCTTTGATAACAGGATCCGGCTTCGACCGGATATGTTCATACACCGCCGTGGCCGAACTATGGCTTGCCACCATTGGTCTTTCAGAAAGCTGAGCAGCCTCCAAGCTGGTTCGCCAACCCGAGTGGGCAACGTCTACAATAACCCCAACACGGTTCATTTCCTTCACGACTGCACGGCCAAAGTCACTCAGCCCGGCATTGCCCTTTTCCGCACAACCATCGCCAATCACATTACGGCGGTTATAGGTTAGGTGCATCATGCGGATACCCAATTGAAAAAACACCAGTACATACCGCAGCTCCTCTTCCACCGATGCCCAATCTTGCGGCAACGGTACACCATTTCCAGTAAAATAGAGTGCATGTCTGTTCTCTTTTTTTGCTCGTATAATATCATCCGGCGTGACGGCTTTCGCTACAAAATCTTTCAGCATGTCTGTGGTATACGTAAAATGAGCAAGCCGTTTCAATAATTTCTTCACTTCATTACCCTCTTCTCCTGAATTTTGGAACACACAGGTTACACCGGCTACTTTCCACGCGTTTTCAAGCTCAAGCCGTTCCCGTTCATTCTTTACAAAACGGGTCATGGACATATTTTCCTGCATATCCTGAATTTCTAGAGGGGAAGCCTGACTATCAATAGCAACCGTCAACGCTCCGCCATCTACAGCTGCCCGGGGCATAAAACCATAGGTATCGAAAACAAGGGCATCTCTATGCAGCTCAAGTCCGTGTTCCAGTTGCTTTTTAGTAGGTTTAAGGATGGATAAGGCAAGGTCATAATCTGCCTTCATGCTAGCGTTCATCTGAAAAGCTTGTTGCGGGCTGCTCAATAGGTTTCCAAGTTGATCCCCGAATCCCGAAATAAGGGCCGCTTCTGATGTATATCCCTTCGGTATCCCAAGAGCCGCCAGACCAAGCCCAGCAAGACCTCCAGTTATTCTGATAAAATCCCTACGGTTGTTTTTCATATAAAATTGCTTTATACGTATCCATTTTAAACAGTAGCTGCTGATGCGCCAGCGGTATTTTCAAGAAAGCCATTATGCATGTCTTTAAACAAACACGATGGCTTTCGTTAACCTGCCGGTTATTCTGCTATAAATTTTCATAACCCGGGTTCTGAACCAATAGCGGATTTTTTTCAATTTCGGCCTGTGGTATCGGCATCAGGTAGTTCCGATCATTAAAATTTCTCGGTTGAAAAGTTTCCACTTTATAGGTTTTCTTTCCCGATGCATCTTTTATAATCGTCATTCGTTCTGAATCCTCGCTTAGCACCTCCGGCGCTATTCTCCAACGGCGCACATCAAAATAGCGGTGTTCTTCAAAGGCAAGCTCTATTCTCCGTTCGTTCTGTAGCCTTGCCAATAAGGCAGTACCACTTTCTGTAACCTCAGGCATATCCACACTCGGTCGCTGACGAATTTTGTTGATATATGCTCGACAAACTTCCTCATTTCCCAGGTTATACATCGCCTCGGCATAATTGAGGTAAATCTCCGCAAGCCGGCAAAAGGTCCATGGCGTGCTACCTGCATTCGCCGCTGACGGATTCGTAATTGATTCATCTAAAAACTTTCGTTCATAATAGCCGGTAAGGGTGGCATTATGAGGCGATAAAGCCCCTTCATTGGAATCTTTCCCTCCGGGCAGAAACGTTTCCACCTCGCGTCCTTTAAAGGGGGCTCCGTCGTATAAAATGCTGGCATAGAAACGGGGATCGCGGTTCACATATGGATTTTGGGGATCGTAGGTGGGATCGTCTTTTGGCAGTTTCCCATTTAACGTCTCGTAATCGTCAACGATGTTATGCAATGGATGTACCTGTCCAAAGCCGTTATACCCATTCGGATACTGGCTCAGCTCGACATAGGTTTCGCGATCTACCTCCGTATTAAAAGGTCTCGACCAGATGATTTCGGAATTATAAGCCGCCGATTCCAAAAATAAGGTTTTATAGTCTGGGTACAGTTCATAGATTCCCAGATCGATAACGGCTTTCGCGGCATCAGCGGCTTTTTGCCACTTTGCCAGATCGGTATTGCTAACACTTCGATCGTAGTAGGGGCTGGCGTCATATAACAACGCACGGGAAAGTATCGCCATCGCCGCACCTTTGGTGATCCGGCCTTTGTTGGCAGCATCGTAATCAAGCGGAAGTAAATCAGCAGCCTCTTCCAATTCTTTCACGATGAAGGCCATACACTCGTCGTAGGAGTTTCTTGGCACATTGAAATCATCTGCTAAAGCGAAAGGGGTCGTAATCAACGGAACACCGCCATAAAAGCTAATGAGCCGAAGATACGAATAGGCCCGTATGACTTTCATTTCTCCGATCATTCGATTCTTGATCCCTTCTTCAATGGGTGCATTTTCAATGTTGGCAAAGAAAACATTGCTTCTTGTAATCGGACTATAATATCCAGTAGCATTGTAATTAGGGGATGCAAGGGTTAATGTCCCGATCCAGTAATTTTCAAAGATACCGGGAGTAGACGGCGTTACATTTCCCGAGGTAATGATTACATAATCTTCCCTTCCACGCTGATGGGTTTCATCGACGGTGCTCTGCAGTTGCCTGCCACCGGGTGCCTCGAACCCCCGAGGTAACGACCTATATACATTGTTCACATAGGTTTCAATCAATTTCGCATCTTGCCAAACACTTTCGTCCGAAAACTTATCCAAGGGCCGCTTCGTCAAAACCTCTTTTGTACAGGAAGATAAAAACGCCCCGCTAAACACGATGATCATCGCGTACAGCAACGCGAATCGGTTTGTTCTGATTTTGCTGAAAATAGTGATCGTATTCATGGTTGTCTTTTAAAAAGTAAGGTTAAAACCTAGATTATATATCTTGCTTTGCGGATAGAAGTCGCCGGCCTCTGACGTGCCTTCCGGGTCAAAATTCTTTAACTTATCCAGGGTGAACAAATTGTTCCCATTGACGTAAACCCGCAAATGCTTGATTTTAATCCGCGATAGCAACTCCTGTGGCACTGTGTAGCCCAGTTCCAAGGTTTTCAATCGCGCGAAAGAAGCATCTCTCAGCCAAAAAGAAGAACGCTGTCCGTTTACCTCAGCGGCAAGCGACGGCAGTCGTGGATATTTGGAATCCATGCTACCGGGGCGATAGCGGTTTTCGATTAACTCTTGGAGGGAATTCCCGTTAAGACCTGCCTGCGTCCAAATATATTGCCAGGCCCTGGCCTGCCCTGCAAAATTGGCAAACAAGGAGAAATTCTTATAATCCATGGATAAATTAAGGCCAAAGATCATCTCGGGTATATTGGTTTTATCCATCCGTACCATATCCGACGCATTGATCACCCCGTCATCATTGATGTCCTCGTACTTAAGATCTCCTACAACGGTTCCCAGTACGACCGGGCTTGCATCCACTTCTTCCTGTGTTCTGAAAATGCCGATTGCCCGGTAATAGTTATTAGCACCGATGATGTGTCCTTCCGCTTTTTGCCAGTCAGGCACATTGGATGCTTCGCTGACGTCAATGATCTTGTTTTTTGAATAAGAAATATTTCCGGCGACACGATAGGAGAAGCCGTCTGTTCTTTTGGCATGCGACAACTCCACTTCAATTCCTTTGTTCTCTACTACCCCGATGTTTTCATTGGGCAAAACAAGACCGGTATACGCGGGCACGGCAAGATCCCGTTTCGCCAGGATATTGGATCTTTTCGATTTAAATACATCCACCGTAAAGCCCAATGCACTGTTCCAAAGATCACCATCCAAGCCTATATTGGTCGTTCTCGCCACTTCCCAAGTAATAGTTGGATTAGGAGTTACTCCGCCTATCAAACCCGGCGCAAGCGAGGGTGTCTGTCCTAAATTATACCCCTGAACCCCGATTGTATACGTAGAAAGGTATTGGAATGCGCTAACCCGGTCATTTCCAATTTCTCCCCATGATGCCCTTAATTTGAGGTCGTTGATAAAATCTAATCTCTCTTTTATGAAACTTTCTTCAGAGATCCGGTAAGCGGCTGAAACGCCGGGGAAAAAGCCGTATTGTTTTCCTTCGGGAAAAATCGCCGAACCGTCGTACCGGAAGTTAAAGTCGAACAGGTACTTATCTTTATAGCCATAACTGACCCGGCCAAAAAAGTTTCGGCGTCCCGTTTCAGATGCGGTACCTGTCGCTTCCTGATCCTTCAGATCGCCGGCAAACAACTCGTCAATAGCCGGTGATATGTAATTCCGGCGGAAACCCTGAAAGTTATTGCTATACCCTTCCGACTGTTCTGCAGCGATGAAGGAATTGATGCTGTGATCATTAATCTGCTTATTGTATTTAATGCGGAAGTTCAGCAACGTAGACCTGCCATTGGTCATCCCCTGCCGTAGCTGTGGCAATAAAATACCACCGCCCAATAACGACGTATAAGTATCCGTGGATTTATCGTAATTATAGACCGTCCACGGAGTCTGAAAGTTTTTAGTAAGATCGATGTTGTTGATGTAGGCAAAGAAGCCGTCTATTCCCAAACCATCCACCCAAGGGATCATAACATCAACGGACGCTTTTGCTTGATACCGTTGAGATCGTTCGTTGTTATTTCCTGTTGCTTCACCCGACATAATCGCGGGGTTATTTCCTCTTTCGAGACCCGCTGAAGGCAATCCGTTGGGATAGTATACCGGTTGATAGGGAAAATTAATACGGGCAAACTGAAAAGTAGTTGTTGTACTGAACGCAGGATAGTTTCCATCATCTAAGCCGGCATTCACGTCCAAACCGACCTGGATGTATTTATTGATTTTTGCATCCAGATTGGAACGAAGCGAATAGGTCTTAAAATTCGTACTTCCATTTTTAAAAATCCCTTTCTGGTTAGCAAACGATCCGGAAACCGAATACTTCACGTTCTCCGTGCCTCCCCGTACGGATAGGTTATGCTGGCTTTGCGGCGTTGCCTTTCGAAGCACGGCATCCAGCCAGTTGGTATTGGGGTAATTTAATGGGTCGCTACCATCCCTGAATTTCTGTAGTTCTTCGTCCGTATAACGAGGCGACTGATTTCTTTCTACTAAAAGCTGATTCACGAATTCACCGTATGTATATGAATCGGCCATTCGAGGTACACGTGTCGGTGTGCTGATTCCTTGGTTAAAGGTATAATCGATGGTCGGTGTACCGATTGACCCTCTTTTTGTCGTGATCAATATGACACCGTTTGCCGCCTGCGCGCCATAAATAGCAGCCGATGCATCTTTTAATACAGAGATGGATTCGACATCATTTGGGTTGATCTGTGCCCATCCAGCTGATCCCGGAATACCGTCAATAACAATCAGTGGTGTATTGTCTCCTGTTGTACTCCGACCTCGGATTAAGATACTTGCGTCGTCTCTTCCCGGCTCGCCCGAACGGTTGGAGGCCACGACGCCGGGGAGCAGGCCGGAAATTGAGTTAGACAGGCTCACTGTGGGGCTCCTTTTCAACTCTCTGTTACCCACGCTGGCCACCGAACCGGTTAAGGTCGCCCTTTTTTGTGTGCCATAGCCCACTACCACTACTTCATCCAAACGGGAAGTACTTTCTTTCAGGGTTACATTCAGCGAAGTTTGGCCGGCAATGCTGATTTCTTGGCTTTCATAACCCACAAAAGAAAAAACCAAGGTTGCATTTCGATCCAAAACGTCCATCGAAAACATCCCTTCCACATTGGTCGATGTACTTTGTTGCGTTCCTTTTTCCTGAATGCTCACGCCGGATAGGGGTTCTCCATTTTCGTCAACCACCTTGCCTTCTACCTTGAATTCTGTAATCGGGGCGACATTAAGCCGGAGACGACGAGACCGTGCAGAAAAACGCTGTAAACCAACGGATTTTACTGAATAAGCTGCGGCTATCTCCTTCTTGTTTTTCCGCTGAATTACGATTGTGTGGTCAACAATGCTATACGTCAACGACTGATTTTTCATCAGCTCGTCCAACACTTCCGTTACAGCTACGTTGTGAAGATCAACGGATATATTCCTGATCTTTTTAACCAGCTTGTTGTCATAAAAAAATTTGTATTCACTTTGTTGTTCGATCGCACTGAATGTCTCCGATAGCGGAACATTTTTTACCGATAGCGTGATTTTTTGTGCAAAACCAAGGGCGGATACCTGTAAACAAGCGACAGTAAGGAATAAAACTGTTAGGTTCATTAGTATCAACAGTTTGGGAAAGAGCCGCTTTTCTTTGCACGGTTCTTTCCCGGGTAAAAATATTTTCATAATTTCGTTTGTTTTGGATTAAATCAGTTGTTTTTAGTCAAGAACACATTTTCTCTCCTCACATTCTGTGATAGAGAAGGGATCCAAAATTCCAACCGTTCCGAGTCGCATTCGGAACGGTTTTATTAACGTGTATCCCTCGGTCGTTTTTATTCATCCATAAGCATACATCCTATTTTATTCCGTTACAATTAATTTATTTTCTTCAACTCTAAATTGGACACCGCCCAGTTCCAGTATCTTAAGTACTTTAGAAAGCTTCGCGCTCCGTTCAAGCTTTCCCACAAATTCATAGTCTTTGACCGGTGCTTCGTACACGACTTCAATATCATACCACCGAGAAATCTGGCGCATCAGTTCGGCCAACCCGGTATTGTCAAAGCGAAAATATCCATCTTTCCATGAAACAATGGATTGTGTATCCACCCCTCGTATCGTATAGGGCGACACAGCAGCCGACTTTCTATTTTTCGATCCCTGGTTAACCTGTATTTGCTGCCCTGGTTTTAATAAGATACCGCGCCCTTTATCCCTCCCAATATTGATTTTGATGCTTCCTTCCAACAATGTTGTTTCGATCGTTTCTTCGTCGTCGTAGCTGATGACGTTAAATCGGGTACCCAGCACTTCAATCGTTTGATCGCCGGATATTACTTTAAATGGAATTCGTTTGGTCCCCTTGTTTACCTTTGCCACCTCAAAGTATACTTCACCCGTAATTTTCACGATCCGTTCATTTTCAGCGAAAGCACTGGGAAACCGAATAGATGACAGTGCATTCAACCATACGTGCGTGCCGTCGGGCAACTGAACTTGGTATTGCCCTGCTTTGGGTGTCGAAAGGATGTTGTAAGAAAGCGCTTCTTTTACGGTGCTTCCCGCTTTGGCGCCCGGTTGAGAACGGTATACAATTTCTCCTTCTTTCGTTTTGGTAATAGCCGTTTGTCCTTCTTTCGCCAATGTGCCGATCTTCGCATCGTTCAATGTTATCTTTTCGCCATCTGCGAGCGTTAAAATCGCACGGTTATCACCAGGTAAAAAATCGTCTACAGACGATATGGCAGGTTGTTCTCGTCCGGCTTTGTTGTTATAGAAGTATATGCTTAAGGCACAGACGATCAAGATTGTGGCAGCGATGCTCATTATCCACCGCCTTCTTTTCCTCATACCGTTATGATCATTTGCCTCTTTTGAATCCCCAATGGGAAGTGCCTGCCAGATTTCGTCGAGCGCTGTATTCAGCTCGTCTTCGGCCAATGGAGCTGACCTCCGGGATTTCGCCAGTGTTAGGTACCAGGTTTCCAATAGCGCTTGCTCCTCGGAAGTCAAGGTTCCTTCTTTGTGTTTTTTTAGCAATTCGCGTGCTTGATGGCCTTTCATTACCGTTTCAATTCGTCATATACCAATAAGACGGGTAGAAACAAGCTTGGTAGTAGAAAAAAATAAACTATTTTTTGAGGGGGATAAACCAGCGTTAAAAATGGATTCACCTACATTAAAAGAAAAGTAAAAAAGCGAGGACAAGGTAAATCTTATGCTTCAGAATCCGTAGTGCATTATTCATTTGCTTTTTGACGGTTTTATCTGAAATATCCAGCTCAAAAGCAATTTCTTTGTAAGACAGGTTGATGCTTCGGCTCAGTTCAAACACTTTTCTCATCTTCGCAGGCAATAGTGCCACTTCTTTTTCGATTTGCTCCCTCAGCTCCTTCTCCCGAATCCAGTCGTCCGTCATACACTGCCCTTCTTCCAAAAACTGCTGGAGGGAATCAATATATTTCTCCATTACTTTTTTATGGGAAAAAGTAGCTAGAATCTGATTTCTGAGTGCAGCATATAAATACGCCGATAACGACGATCGTATTTCTATTTCCTGTCTTTTTATCCAAAACTTTGTAAAGAGTTCTTGCAGGGCATCTTTGGCTTCGTCCTCATCTTCCAATAACCGGCGCGCATGAAGAAACAACACGCCATTATAGCGCTTATATAGGGCCGCAAAGGCCTTTTCATCGCTTTCCCTAATAAGCGTTACTAGTTCCCTGTCACTTTGCTCGTCGTATAGAAACATACCAATCATATAAATCGTCAATGACCATGTAAATCACCTGCTTTCGCTCATTGACGAAGAAGGACAGTTTTTCTTATCCGTTCACCGATCTGATTTTACCGCTTCTATTCAAATTAATAGTTACGGGCAAATTCATCTGCATAGGCATTTATCTGTTCATCGGTTAAAGGGAGACCTCCACCAACAATGATCCTGTAACGCATGGTCAACGACTCTCCGCTAGCAAGGGTATAATTCAGTTCTTCAGCACCCCCAGTAAAATCTTTCACACCAAACGGGTTTGCCGCAAACAAACCATAGCCTCGCGCATGCCAATAGGTCGGATAATTCAGGTTTTTTGGATGGTCAACAATCACCAATGAGATTTGTTCGTCGTCGATATTTCCATAGAGGTCCATCCATTTTGCCCGGGTGCCCCAAACGGCCTCTCCCGTTACGCCTTCACTGCTTCGGTAATTTCCAGTAATCCCTTCATTCGACATTGAGGTTACGGTTGTGGGATTACCGTGGACATCTGTCAGGGTTACGTCTTCTTTCGAGGGCAGTTCCAGTTGGCGTGCCACCCGGATGCCAAAGCTCCCCTCCTTTGTATCTTTAAAAAGCACATCGCCGTTTGTAGCCGTCCAAGTAGCGACACGATCTATGATCCGAACCGAATCTTCTGCGATAAAATGGAAGACTGTATGTTCTGATAGGAGTTCATTTCCTTTTGGATCCACCCAGCTGGCATTGACCTCCATGGATGCTTTGCCTGCTCCTTCTTTAAGTGTCCCGATACTAACGTGTTGGATCGCTCCACCGTTAATCTCGTTTCTTTTTCCAGTTGAGCCATTGCCCCAGAAGTCAAATCCATTGACATTTCCGTAATTGAACCAGTTGCCCACCTGATGTCGGTGGTCTTGGCGTTCGCCCTGCCTGGTTTTTATCGGAAAACCGCGTGTAACCGGCGTTCCCTTGGCCGTCAGAATCGGATAAAGAATGGGCTTGTACACGGAATCCGGCCACCAATAGGAAGTAAAAAGCTTTCCGTCAACCCTCACATCCACCTTGTTGCCGGCCTCATCTTTCTCAAAAGTGACTTTCAGCGCTTCCTTTTCATCCTGATCCGATGTCTTCGTACCCTGGCTGCAGCCAAACGAGAACAAACAAACTACCCATCCGGCTAAAATCGGTTGTATCTTCATTTTTTTATTTTTTAACGGATTCTTAAACTTCGTTGGGAACGATATAGGGTGGCCGGTATACACGCGTAAGCATGGCATCAGCCTGTGTGTCATTAATAAATTTCTCATTATTCATATCACCACCCATAAAATGCAGTTCTCTTTTTACCCGATAGGAAATATTGGCAAGCAACGCCAGCGTCGTCGAGTAAAACCCTTCGTTAATATCACAATGCAATAAGGAATCTTTACCAGCGCGTATGGCATCGACAAAATTCACATAATGTTCACTTCCACCCGCAGCGGCCCGAAATGTAGGGTCGGCTACCTGCGCTGAAACTTCTTTAGAACCGGCAAAAGGCTTAGACTCCCGTTGGCGAAAAGCCTTCCAGGTGCTGCTATTTAATTCCAGGTAGCCTTCTGTACCGTAAAATATATTGCCCACCCGTATATCCAGGCTTGATTCTCCGTTCGAATATCGCCCCCGGGTTTCAAACTCCAGCATTTTGCCATCATCATACGTAAACAACGACGTTTGGGTATTGGGGGTTTCCTGCGCACATTCTTTCGGATCGATGCCATAAATACCGCCTGCGGAATAAATGGAAATGGGGTGTTCGTTTTTATTGAGACCCCACCGGGCAATATCAAATTGGTGTGGCCCCTGATTACCGGTATCACCGTTTCCGGTATCCCAGAACCAGTGCCAATTGTAGTGGCCCCGCTTTTCATTGTATGGACGATAAGCCGCAGGTCCCAGCCAACGGTCATAATGCAAGCTTGCCGGCGGCTCGCTGTCTTTGGCGATCCCAAAAGAATCACGGGGTTTAATACAGGTGCCCCGGGCCATATATACGTCACCGATTCCACCGTCGTGGAGAAACTTCATCGCTTCCATTACATTTGGAATCGAGCGGTTCTGAAAACCTACCTGCATCCTAATGTTGTATTTTCGGGCGGCTTCGATCATCTTACGGCCCTCCCATATGTTATGGCTGCAAGGTTTTTCTACATACACATGTTTGCCGGCCTGCGCAGCCCATATGGCTCCCAACGCATGCCAGTGATTGGGTGTGGCCATTGATACAGCATCAATCTCCTTATCGTCAAAAACCTTCCGCATATCCCATTCCATTACGGGTTTAATGCCGGTTTTGTCCTGTACCGTTTTGGCTCCTGCATCCCAAAATTTCTCATCCACATCGCACAACGTTTTCAGCCGCACATTATGGCTATCCTTCAGACCGCAGAAACGGCTGATATGGTCTGTACCTCTTCCACTAATACCGATCACCGCCACCGTAAGGCGATCGTTGGCCCCGAGTATCGAAGCATACGATTTAGCACTGAAGCCCATCCCTCCGATTCCTAACGCGGCGCTTCCGATCAGGCCTTTTTTAATGAATTCTCTTCGTTTTGTCATTGTTTTGAATATATGTTAATGATGGGTGTAAAGTTCTGTCCCCGAAAGGTCCACTTCTTCGCTATTGGCTCTTAAAGTGGCACAATAGTTATAATGAGTTAGTATATCCTTCTGAATGAATGCAGTGCTAAGCTTTCAGAAGGATATACAATACTATTAAATCAAAATCATAAAGCAGCGTAACTATCCAATAAAATATATGGAAACGTTCCCGGAACTAGGTTTAGGAATTGTACATCCGGCTATTCATAAGGTGACGGCCGGATGTACAAAAACGATTCAATCTATATTAAGCACCATTCGCCTCCCGATAGTTGGGATTTGCTTCGGGCAGCGCAGCGCCTACCTCCCGCAACCAAATGGTCAATTCATCGTCCAGCGATTTGACCTGTTCTTCCTGACTAGCTGCAAGATTTCGCGTTTCAGCCGGATCTTCCGCAAGATCAAATAATTCGTATTTTGTGCCCTGGTAGCGCTTGATCAATTTCCAATTATCTTTTCGGATGATGCTGTAGGGTACTTCTTCCTTGTATCGGTAATGGGGAAAGTGCCAGTAGAGTGCATTGCGATTCAACGTCGCATTGTCAAACAACATTCCTTTTAAGCTTACACCATCGACGATGCTTCCTCCCGTCCGTGCACCCGCCAGCTCGCAGAAGGTAGGGAACCAATCGTGGCTGATGACGGGCATGTCATTGACAACCCCAGCCGGAATTTTACCAGTAAATCGAACCACCAGCGGTATCCGGATCCCTCCTTCGTAGGGGAAGCCTTTGCCCGAACGGAGCGGCGCATTGTCGGTGACCCGCAGCAAGCCACCATTGTCGGATGTAAAAACGATCAACGTATTTTCGCTGATTCCCAAACTATCAATCGTGCGGGTAATCGTTCCGACGAGCTCATCCATGCTTTCGATCAATGCCGCATAAACCGGGTTATCTTGGTTGGTAGAAGTTTTATTTTTGTATTTTTCAACCAGCTCAGGCTTCCCCTGTATCGGTGTATGCACGGCATAATCGGCCATATTTAAAAAGAAAGGCTTGTCTTTATTCGCGATGATAAAATTTGCCGCTTCGTCGGCCAACCTGTCTTCGAGGAATTCGCCTTCTTTTCTGGGAGGCAGGTTAGGAATCCCAGTCAGTTTATCGTTATCGTAAGGATCAAAGTAGGATGGTGGCTGCCCATAATCACAGCCGCCAATGTTGACATCGAATCCCTGTTTCTCAGGGTACCAATCGTCGGTTCCTAGATGCCATTTGCCAATATGCGCTGTGGTATATCCTTGCCCCTTGAGTACCTCGGCGATCGTTGTTTCTTCCAATGGCAGCCACAACGGGTTTGTCGGACAAAGCAACGAGTCATCAGGCGTACCTTCATAGCTAAGCGTATACGTTTTATCAACTGGTATTTCGCCGCCCTGAAACCGTGCCCTGATCCAATCGGTGATACCCAAACGGGCGGGTACTTTGCCGGTCATCAGCGCAGCCCGTGTCGGCGAACAGATCGCGGCAGCGGCGTATGCCTGTGTAAAGCGCATCCCTTCGGCTGCCAACCGATCGATATGCGGTGTCTCGTAATACGTGCTCCCGTTGCAACCGACATCGGCCCAACCCAGGTCGTCAATGGTAATGAGTACGATGTTGGGCTTATCGGTACCCGTATCGCTACCCGATTGGCAGGATGTGCCGAAAAGTAAGAGCAGGCACATGGAAATCAGTGTTTTATTCATAACCTTCATTTTGTATCAAATTTGAGTTTGCTTCTAGCTCACGCCGGGGAATCGGATACCTGACGTGATGTGGCATTGCCTGTTTTCCGCGTTGCCGCGCCAATTCAATCAATTTACCATGCCTGACCAAATCCTGCCTCCTCAATCCTTCGGAAAAGAATTCCCACGCCCGTTCCTGCAACAGATGATCGCGGAATGCTTCCTCCGTGGGCAGGTCATCTAATGTCAGCAACGGTACACCTGCCCGTTCCCGTATTTGATTCAGCAAATCAAGCGGCTCGCCATCTGGTCCATTCAGCTCGTTGAGTGCCTCGGCCCGACTGAGCAAAATATCGGCGTACCGGATAATGGGGCAATCATTGCCATGGAAAGCTGCTATGGCCGCCGGATCTGGCACGAATTTAAAACTCCTCGCATTGTCAAGCGGCTTTCCTGCGCCGTCCTCTAGGAGCAATACCTGCTTTCCCTGTGTGTCGGTATATTCATTGACAAACATCAGCCCCCGGCGGTCGTCCGGATGAAATGACTTTACAAAACTTGTATAACTCCGGTATTGTGCTCCGTAATTCTCCCAGTTGGGTAACACGGGATAGTTGGGGGGAAACGCATGCGCCATGTACGTATTCCCATTTCCCGAGAGCGGTAAATACGGATGGACAAAAATGAATTCGCTATTGTTTTCGTTGTCAACCGTAAAAAGCTCCTCAATGGTGGGAAACAGGGCATATCGATTTAAAGATATGATCTCTTCGGTAACATCCACTACTTGCTCCCACTGCTTGGTGTTTAACAAAAATTTACATAAGTAAGCAAGCGCTGCACCCTTGGTAGCCTTACCTTTCAGATCCTGTATCGGCGGAAGTACATTCGCAGCTTCCCGCAGTTCGGTGGTCACAAATTCCGCAAAGGCCTCCTCCGTAGGTCTACGGGGCTCCATATCCAGGGTTTCCGTCGTGGTAATGAGTGGCACCGGACCAAACAGATCATAGAGATGAAAATAGGCCGCAGCACGTATGAACCTTGCTTCACCAATGAGCTCTGCAAGCCGTTGTTCGGGGATAGCCGTGACTGCGGATGCATTATCGAGCAGCGAATTGGCATTCCGGATCGCACGGTACATCTTGGACCAGGAGTTGCTGAAAAAAGCATGTGAATCGTCCCACTGAAAATTCACAAAAAGAATGGCCTCGCGCTCAAATCCACCGCCACTTTCCAATGCGATGTCGGTGGGAAATTCGGCAAATGTGTGGTTAAACTCCCTGATATTCCCCTTGAATTGGAGTTCACCATAAGCGCTCACCAATACGCTGTTTATGCCTTCCTCCGTTTGGAGCAGCTTGCTTGGATCGTACTCTGTATAGACTTCTTCTTCAAGGAAACTTTCGCATGCAGGGCATATAAGGGCTACAAATGCCCCTAAAAGCAACCGATAATAGTTCGTCATTCGTTTCATTTCTTTCAATATTTTGGTATTCCTTAGGAGGATCTTCAGAAAGTAAGATTTACTCCCAAACGGAACGTCCTGTTCAATGGATAACTGTTGTATGAGGTCCTCGCAATGCCGATTCCCGTTGCATTGCCATCGCGACTGTTTGCATTGGCATCGGGATCGAACCCCTCAAAATCCGACAGGGTAAACAGGTTGTCGCCAGCGAGGTAAAGTGAAGCCCCAGAAATAACCTTTTTACCACGCAGTGGAAGCTGATACGCCAACGTCACCGACTTAAGCCGGATAAAGGAGGCATCTGCAATGGTTAGCGAATTGATCGCCCTCGCTCCGCCGTAGGAGCTGGGGTTTACGCCAGAAGGATACGTGGCACCGGGATTATCCGGTGTCCAGCGGTTGAGGTAATGGCTTGCAATCCGATTACGATTAAAATTGATGGGATAAAGCGATTCAACGATATTTGCATCAAGCGCTTCGATACCTTGAACCGCATTCAGTTGAATATCCAGTCCAAAGCCCTTATATTGAAATGAGTTGGTAAAGCCAATGGTATAGTCCGGAAAAGGATCTCCGAGAATAACGCGATCGTCTGCGTTAATCACGCCATTGCCGTCGACATCCTTAAAAATGGGGTGTCCGGGAAGCGCGTCGGGTTGCGCCGATCCAGCAATATTATCCCCCTCCTGAAAGATGCCTGTAATCTCATACCCATAAAACGCACGGATCGGAACGCCCCTTCTGACGATGGTAAAATTATTGATAAACGTACCGATGTTGCCGTCAATGATCTCCGGGATAAAATCGGGCAAGCTGGTTACTTTATTTTGCAGCAACGATAGATTAAAAGCAGTGCGCCATTCAAACGGTCCGCTGGTATTGAGCGAGAACAGTGAAATTTCGACACCTGAGTTGCGTACGTTTCCAAAATTGACGCGCGTACTGGCAAATCCAGTGGTAGCAGGTACGGGTTTATTAAATAACTGATCTTTGGTATTCTTGATGAAATACTCAACGGCACCGGTCAGCCGGTTGTCCCACAGGCCAAAATCAAGGCCTAAATTGATTTCTTCGGAGGTCTCCCAACGCAGCGCTGGATTGGGTATCCGCGCCGGCGCGGCCCCTTGCACAATACCGTCGCCCAATATCGCTGAAGATGAAGCAACAAACGTTTGAAACGTTTCAAAATTGTTAATACCTTGATTTCCTAACCGTCCAAACCCAGCCCGCAGTTTCAGGTCGCTCAGAAATGCGACATTTTCCATAAAAGCTTCTTCACTAAGGCGCCATGCAAGGGCTACCGAGGGGAACAGGGCATATTTGTTGTCCGCGGCAAATCGTGATGTGCCATCGGCACGAAGGGAAGCGGTCAGGAGATACCGCTCATAAAACCGGTAATTAACCCTGCCGAGAAACGAATTTAACCGATTTCTTGAGCGGTTACTGTTCAGCGTAAATTGACTTCGATCACCGCTTTGCAATTGATCAACGCCGGTCACGTCGGAAAGGAAGTTTGCTGCCCCCGAGCTGACTCCCCGGTTGTTGAATTCTTCAAACGTCACACCGCCCATCAGCGAAAGATGATGGGCATCCGTAAGCTGCTTATCATATTGCGCCAGGAACTCTGCCAGCCACCTGTTATTTTCATTGGTCGCGATGTTTGCGATCCCGCCGGATGCCCTGCCGCGCTGGGTCAGCCGACTGTTGTAGCTGTCGAAACGCCGGTTAGTGAAATCGGCCCCAAAACGGACCGTCGCCGTTAACCCGTCCAGCACCTCGTAGTCGGCAGCCACCGTACCGAAACTGCGGAATAAGGTTTCTTCCTCGTTAATGCCGTGAATGAGCGCAAGGGGATTCTCCAAAGCAATAAGTGGATTTAGTAGGTATCGGCCATCTTCATCAACACCGGCACTCAGCGTTGGGTCAAATTGCAAGGCTGTATTGATGGGGCCCGCATTCTCATTCGCGCGGTTGTCTTCATAAATGGTATTGTTCACCCACCGGTTGGTATTGAGATTAAGATTTATCTTTAGTTTGTCTGTGGGCGAGATTTCATAATTGAATCGCGCGTTATACTTATCTAAATTCGACCCCAGCACCACGCCATCCTGATTAAAATAGTTTAACGAAATATAATACCGCGAATAGTCGCCGCCGCCGGAGACCGACAAGCGATGATCTTGGGCCGCAGCTGATCGGAAAACCTCATCCTGCCAATCCGTACCGGAGCCTGCATGATCAATTTGTTCCGCCGTGTAAATCGGATCCGCTCCCTGATCCGCCAGAATGCCATTCAGCACCTCCATATATTCGCGTGCACTCAATACATCGATTTTCTTGGCGACGTCCTGGATTCCTACGTAACCATTGTAGCTTACTTGGGGCTTCCCTTTCCTTCCTTGCTTCGTAGTAACCAACACGACGCCGTTAGCGGCCCGTGTTCCGTAGATTGCCGCTGCAGAAGCATCTTTCAAAACTTCGATAGACTCGATATCTCCGGGGTTCAATGCGTCAATTGTCGCACCCGGTAGCCCATCCACCACGACCAATACGTCATTGTTGCTGTTAATCGATCCCGCACCGCGAATGCGGATGTTCGTTGTCGCGCCTGGAGCCGAGCTTCCCTGACTGATGTGTACGCCGGCCGCTTTCCCGTTCAATAGCTGCAAGGCGTTGCTGGTTACACCCTGCGAAAAATCCTTCTCCTGAAGCGAAACAACGGAGCCGGTGAGATCCCGTTTACGGGAAGTTCCGTACCCCACTACCACCACTTCATCCAAATCACTTACCGAGGCACGCAACGTCACGTTGATCACAGATTGACCAGCCACCGGGATTTCCTGCGATTGAAAACCAATCGCCGTGAACATCAGCACACTTTCCCTGCCTTCCACGGTCAACTGATAACTACCATTGGCATTACTTGTCGTTGCACGCAATGTTCCTTTGATTCCCACTGTAACACCTTCCAATGGATTGTCCGACTCATCCACTACCCTACCTCTTACTTCGGCCTGCTGTATGGCATCGTTGTTCACTATTGGTAATGGCTCCGAGCTGCTGTTTTTTTGCACCGGATGTTTGCTGATGACAATCGTTTTACCCTTTACTACCCAATCCAACGCATACCCTTTCAACAACGCATTCATGACGTCATCCAGCGGTGCATCCTCGATGTGCGCGCTTACTTTGGTATCCGCCAGTTCCTTGCCCTTCAGTAAAAACAAATAACCACTTTGCTGGCGGATGGACTCCATCGCGTCCGATAGCGGTATCCGACTCACATTCAACGTTATGCTCTGCGCAACGCTGCTGGCTGCGGCCTGAAATACCGCTCCTATGGTCAATAAAATTGCTAATTTCATCATCAATAGCAATCGATAGGTCAAAGGCTTGTTAAAGCCTTTAACACATGCATTAAAATTCATATGTTTGTATCGTTTGGTAAGCTTATTAATTAATATACCTTGCTGCATTTGCAGTAATTAATTGGTAACCGTCCAAGCCTATATCGGATAGTGTTCGCCGCACTATCCGGTTTTATGGACTTTTATCCATCGTTCAGGTCTGTAATTTCATCATAATTTCCTCCTTTGGCTAGTTAGTGAATCATTCTGTTTGTTGAGCTATTTCCGCTAGGGAAGTACAACTACTTTATTTGTACCGCCTGTTTTATCGATCTTAAAATTCAAACCACTTTGACGCAGCAAATCCAGCACATTAGCGAGCGATTCCTGGCGGCTGATGGCTCCGTAGTAATAGGTAACCGGAATGGTCCCCTGGTATTCAACGGTTACATCATACCACCTACTGAGTTGATTCATAACCACCCGCAGTTCGGTTTCATTAAAGCTGAATAGACCTTCTTTCCAGGCAATAACCGAAGCGATATCTGCGCGATTTTTCTTTAAGTGGGCATCTATCAACGTACTTTGTTCGCCGGGCAGCAATCGCATAGACAGGCATTGACTTTCGGCAGCAACTTGCACAATCCCTTCCACCAATGTAGTTTGCACTTGTTGTTCATCGGGATATGCTGAAACGTTAAATTGCGTGCCGAGCACCTCTACCGTCTGCCCGCTGCTTACCACCTTGAATGGAACGCCTTTCGAAACATCAAAGTACGCTTCCCCTTCCAGTTTCACAATTCGCTCGCTTTCTGCAAACCGGCTCGGGTACTTCAACGTAGAGGAAGCATTCAACCACACGTTTGTGCCGTCGGAAAGCGTCACGCGGTACGTTCCGCCCTTTGGCGTAGTCAGAATCAATTGGCTCACCGATTCATGGGTTGCCCCGGTTGCTTGCCTATTCTGCACTGGAGTTCCATCTAGGTAGGTAATCTCACGGCCAATGACAATACCGTCCTGTACCTCGCTCAGATCAATTGTATTTCCATTTTCCATAGCGAGCGTTGCCTTATTACCTCCAGGTGCAATATCTACCGTGTTTACAATCGCGGGAGAGCGATCCACCGTATAAATCGTAAAAAACCAGATTCCGATCAACATAAACAGCAATACCGCCGCCGCAACGGCGATGCCATATGTCCACTTCGTTTTTGATCGAGAAGGCATGGATGTAGAAATATCGTTTATTAACCGATGGTGAATACGTTTCAGCGCTGCATCAACTTCTGGCGGATTCTCCTTGGCGATATTGCTTTTTGCTAATTCCCGTAAAATACGTGGTCGAAGGGATGAACTTTCACCTGTCAAATGAAAATGCGCTAACAACATCCGGACTTCTTCCGGGCTGCATTGCTTGTTGAGATAACGTGTGTAAAGATCATTCAGATCCTGCATACAGACTTATATTGGTTTATGAGGATATACGAATGGACCGCCAAATCCATATGCTTAAATTTACTCCTTTTTAAAATAAAACTACAAGCCACTGTAAAACAGCAGAATAAATTTAATCACGAGGCCGTATTATAACGAAAATATAAATAGAAAAAACAGGGGATAACTATGGGGATAATGCTTCGCCAGCTCGCTACGCAGGAATTTGGTGGCTTTTACGATGTGATCGTTCACGGTGCCCTGGCTGATACCAAATAGATGGGCAACTTCCGAATAACTTTTTCCTTCCAATTTGCAAAGCATAAATATTTCCCTGCGTCGGGGAGGCAGCTTTTGCATCACGGATTTAATGATAACTTGATTTTCGGCACAGTTTATTTCTTCAACCAATGAACCGAAGCGCTCGGTGGCAGCGGAAATCAGTTCTTCCTGAATTTTCTTGTCAAGCGCCGCCCGCCGATAGAAGTCAATTGCTAGATTGGCGGCTATTCGCCTTATAAATGCGGGAAATGACTTATCGACATTGATTTCCTCCCGCAACTGCCATATCCTGAGAAAAACATCGTGGGTCAGCTCTTCAGCTACTTCGTGCTGGTGTACCAGCCGATGCAGATTTAGGTAAATAGGCCGTTTATATTGATGATAAAGCTGTTCAAAGGCTTGGTGACTGCCCTTTTTCAGTGCATTTACCAAATCAATTTCACTTTTCCGATCATCGTGTGGCATTCAGATCATTGGTTAATCAAGCGAAGATAACGACAAAACGGGGTAAATACAAATTAAAAAAGCTGCCTTAAGGGGCAGCTTCAATGAAAACCAATCTTATTGACTTTCTTTTAGATGAGCTTTACGTTCACCGCATTTGGGCCTTTTTTGCCCTTTGCGATTTCGAAAGACACATCGTCTTTCTCGCGGATTTGGTCAATCAGACCCGACACATGAACGAAAACATCCTCACCGCCACCAATCGGAGTGATGAAGCCGAAACCTTTGGTCTCATTGAAGAATTTTACTACGCCTTCTTGCATTGTGGTATAAAAATAAAAATTAAATAATAGCGAAGCTACGCATTATTTATGCCAAACTAACCTGATGACCACAAAAAAATCTTTTAACGTACTCGTACAGTGCTTCAATGTGGTCCTTTATTGAACGTACGTATTGCTTCCTTTTCTGTTCCGGGCATCACTCCGCGAACCCGCTCTGTTGGCAACGGTTTGCCCGTTTCTCGATCAAACCAATCCGCCGTGAGACGATCCGGTGTTGTATCGTCGGTCTCCTTCCGCCAACGTTCCATCATGGCACGGTGCTGCTCCAATTCACGCTCATACCCAGGAAGCGACGCAAGATTAATCAACTGATCGGGATCAGATCGACAGTCAAACAGCTCCTCCCGGGGGCGGGGCGTAACGAAGACATCTGCCTGAGCGACTGTAAGAAAACCGGCTTCCCTGGCATGCTTTAAGTCCGTGAAAGAAGGACTGCCAACTGCGTCCGCCGGCCCTTGATTGGATAGTGCTGGGCGCATGTTTACTACATACAAAAAATCGCGTGTCCGAACCATTCGTTCTAATGCTTCGTAGTCGTGCCAGTTGTGCTCGGCAAAAACATAATGACGAACTTCCCGATCAGGTTGGTCGAAAAGCGGGGCAAATGACACCCCTTGGAAGCTCCCGGTTACATCTACGCCTGCCAACTCCAGCAAAGTGGGCGCAATGTCAATCGTGCTTAACAAGCTTTGGCTCACAACGCCTTCGGATGGAATACCTACGGGCCATTTAACGACAAAAGGGGTTTTCGCACCGCTGTCGTATAGCCGTGTCTTTGCACGGGGGAAGGGCCGGCCATTATCCGAAAGGATAATAATGAGCGTATTATCGGCTATGCCCTGCCGCTCCAATTCTGCCTCCACCTGCCCAATGGACCGATCGAATCGACTGATCTCGTCGTAATAAGCTGCCAAGTCCTCACGCGTACCGTCTGCATCGACCATGTAGGCAGGAACAACCACTTTATCAGAGATATGACTACCACTCAGGTCATTCGGCCCCCATGGCCGATGGGCATCATACGAGGCAAACCACATAAAAAAAGGCTTGTCTTTGGGACGATTCTGCAAGGTTTTCACCCAGAGTGCCTCTCCTCCGTCTCCATTCAATTTATTATTCTCCTGTATCAGATCGAATCCCAGCTTTGCCGATTCCCCCATGTGCCACTTGCCGGCTTGAGCAGTATAGTAACCTGTGGTATGTAACAGCCCGGCAAACGTCGGGATGTCTTGGGGCAACGGTGTATGCAGTTCCGCCGCTCCCGTATTATGCGGATACCGACCCGATAGAATACTGCACCGACTTGGGCTACATGAGCTGGTGGTTACATAGGCATTGGTAAAACGGATTCCTTCCGCTGCGATACGGTCGATATGTGGCGTCTGAACAAACGGGTTTCCATAACATCCCAGATCATCCGCTCCGATGTCATCGGCAAGGATAAGGACGATGTTTGGGCGCTGGTGTTGGCAATAGACCATCCCAACTAGTCCGAATACCCCAAAAAAGATCAGTGTACCTTTAAAAAGAATGTGATACGCAAGCCTCATAAAAACTCCTCCATCGTCTTGACAAATCCCTGTGCTGCGCGAATATCATATTCATTTCCTTTGGGATTGGCTGCGATTAACCGATGGGCTGTTTCCAAAGCTGGCAGCGCATCGCTGCCCAAGGTCTGCAACACGTTCAATGCCTGTACCCGCGCCATCCGATTGTCATCCGAAACCGCTTGCGTCAAGACGTCTATGGCCCGATCCCGGTCGTCCAGGTAATAAAGCGCTTCTGCGGCGGCAATCCTCACGGACACTTCCGGGTCAGCCAGTACGTGCAGCAGCCTGGATCTGGCCGGTGCGGCTGCTCCTTCCAAAATCCGACATCCGGTGGCTGCCCAATAACGGACAACCGGATTACTATCCTGAAGCCGTTCTGTTAGCGATGCTAAAGACCTAGTATCCTTTGAGGCGGCCATTGTGGCTGTCTCCAATACCCGATCTAGTGGGTACCGATTACTCCGAGCGAAATCATACAGGGGCATGGTATCGGAGATATCGGCCATCATTGGCTCGGGGATGAACCCCACATCCTTGGATGCAATCATCCAATTTGTCAATGCACCGCGCATCCGCTCCAAAACTTGTTGATAGTTCGGATCAGCGGCCAAGTTGCGTACGTTATCTGGATCAGCATCGGTATCATAAAGTTCTTCGAAAGGTTTAGGTTCCCAAAATGCGGCCTGGGCAGCATCCAATGTTCCTTCCCGATAGGCCTTTTCCCACGAAGGCATCGAAGGTGCACGCCAAAGGTATTCAATATACTGGCCATAGATTTTATGCGGCATGAAATTGCAGGTATATCGGTACTTTGCATCTCTCACGGAACGGCTCAGATCAAACCGCTCATCCATCCGGCCTCGGAATGAAAACGCATACTCCGGTTGTTCATCCGACTGTTTACCCAAAAAAGGATGTCCCTGCATGTATTCGGGAATCTGTACCCCAGCCAGGTTCAGCAGCGTCGGTGCAAAGTCAACAAAACTGACAATACGCTCTTGCCACGTTCCCGGGCTGCCGGGGGCCAAATGAGCATACTTCTTAGGAACCCGGATAATCAGCGGCACACGCAGACCCGACTCATACAAAAACCGCTTACTCCTGCCCAACACCCCGCCGTGGTCGCTATAGTAGAAAACGATTGTATTTTCGGCTAGCCCTTCCCGCTCCAGTTCATCCAGAATTCCACCCACCCATGTATCCATTTGCGTGATCCGGTCATAATATTGCGCCCAGTCACGTTTCATTTCAGGTGTATGTGGATGATAAGGCGGAATTGGAGCCTTTTCGGGATCATGCATGAGTGTATCCAGTCGCTTGTGAATGGAACTTTCGTGCGAGATTGCTGTATTAAAAACGGCAAAAAAAGGTTGGCCGGGCTTCCGATTTTTATAGGTGGCTTTGTTGGACGACTCGTTCCATGCCGCATCCATCCGGCCTTCCAACGGAGACAAGTTATAATCCGTCTTCGAATTATTTGTGGTATAGTAACCTGCCTCACGTAGGTATTCCGGAAACAATCGGATCATATCCGGTATCGGATACTGGCTGCGCATGTGCTCGGTCCCCATCGATATGGGAAATACACCCGTGATTAGTGTAGACCTTGAAGGGGCACATACGGGAGCGGTAGAGAAGACCCGTTTGTATCGCACACCTTCGGACGCCAACTTATCCAGTCGCGGGGTCGTGGCAAATGTATCGCCATAACACCCTAAAAACGGACTGTTGTCCTCGCTGACAATCCATAAGATATTGGGACGCCCCGGTTGTGCATATGTACACAGACTCCATCCGATGATGAGTGCACCAAGGAATAACTGATGAATATTCATTCGATAAAACTACACACAATGCTTAAAAATTGCAACCTAACTATTTACCGCTCCAATTGATTGATTACCGGCTTAACAGTTGCTTTGTGCTTTTCCAGCAAAGCACTTGCTTGCGCGATAACATCCTTGTGTTCATTGGCAATGTTATACTTTTCCGAAGGATCGTGGTTCAGATCAAACACCAGCGGTGGGGTGTGTAATGTCTTATCCTGACTTCCATACTCATTTTGTGTGACGAAATGAACTTTGTAGTTGCCTGTCCTCACAGCGTATATTTCGGTATCCCGGTAATAAAAGATCTCTTTGCGGGGGCTTTTTCCGTTTTCAAACAGCACCGAAGATAAATCGTAACCATCGTAAATCCGGTCTTGGGGAAGATCCTTGCCGACAATCGATGTGAAGGTTGAAAATAAATCCAATGTACTGCCCATATCCATCACCACACCGGGACTGATTTTTCCCGGCCACCAAAATATTCCGGGCACTCGCATTCCACCTTCAAACGTGCCGCCCTTTCCCCCTTTCAATAACCCCGCGCTTCCGCCATCTTCTTCAAACGTCAACCACGGACCGTTGTCCGAAGCGAATACAACCAATGTATTCCGATCCAATCCGCTCTCCTTCAACGCAGATAACACCTCGCCAACGCTCCAGTCAATTTCTTCGATCACATCGCCGTATCGTCCCCGGATACTTTTTCCCTCGAACGATTCAGACGCAAACAATGGCACGTGCGGCATGGAATGTGCCAAATACAAGAAAAATGGCTTGTCTGTATGGGAACGGATAAAGCTCACGGCTTCTTCCGTATACCGTTTGGTGATGGTATGCTGGTTTGCCGGACGCTCCAGTTCTTCTGAATTGCGCACTAAAGGTACATGGAAGTAATCTATTTTCGGATTTCTCAATAACTCAAAATAGTTTCCTTTTTCAACCTTATCCATATCATTACTATAGGGGATCCCATAATAATAGTCAAATCCGTGCGCATTGGGAGCATATTCCGGAAGATGCCCCAAGTGCCATTTTCCGATTGCAGCCGTATTGTATCCAGCGCTTTTCAACATTTTCGCCATCGTTATTTCGGTAGACGGAAGTCCGCCTTTTGAATCTGGGAACAAAACCCTTCTCTTCTCGCTACACATACCTGATCTGATTGGCAGGCGACCTGTCAATAATCCTGCCCTACTGGGTGTGCATACGGGTGCCGCCACGTAAAAATTGGTCCACCGCTGCCCTTCAAACGCCATTTGATCCAAGTTGGGCGTTCGGATGGTCGGGTGCCCGAATGCACCGATGTCTCCATACCCCATGTCATCGGTAAAGATGACAATGATATTGGGGTTCCGATTCGACTCTTGGGCAGAAAGATAAGTTACCTGCTGCACCGTCGCCATTATCAGCAACAAAACAGTTCTCAAACCGACCCGCGGACCGTTAAAACCGCTTACATAATCAGCAATCGTTCTCATATTTTATGTGTTTAAAATTAATGGATAGGATTCGCAATCTCACTTTGTTTTCGTCGGTTGCCACGGTACCGTACCCCCCTGTTGTATCTGATTCATCAATAATCCGTTCAGTTCTTTGTATTTCTCGGGATATTCCTCAATCAGATTCTTGGTTTCGTAAGGATCGGCATTCAAATCGTACAGCTCTTGCCTGCTAAACGGACTATTTTGCAGCAACTTCCACCCTCCCCGTTGAACGGCCTGAATGGTAAGCCCTCCATACCTCGTTCCACCTTCTCTTCTGACAAAATAAAACAGGCGATTTTTGTCATCCGCCATCTTTTTGTGGGTCAACAGGGGCAAAAAGCTTACTCCATCTGCTCCTGCTATCGGTGATGTACCAATTAAGTCTGCCAATGTCGCAAATATATCCATCGTCATCGCGCGGTAATCCGTCACGCTGCCCGGTTGGATATTTTTCTTCCATACAACCCCTGTAGGAACACGGAGTCCGCCTTCATAGACACTTTGCTTTCCATCCCGCCATGGACCATTATTAGCGCTGTCCGCTAATAGTCCGCCATTGTCACTTGTAAACAGGATCAACGTGTTGTCGTATTGTCCGGTTTCTTTCAGCGCGGCAATCACTTTTCCGATACCATCGTCCAAATGTTCAATCAGTGCCACCAATCGTACCCTTTTTGCCGAGATACCCGGTTCCCTTTCACGTACGCGCGTTAGCCATTCGTCCGGGGGTTGTACCGGAAAATGAGGGGCGTTATAAGCCAAATACAGAAAAAAGGGCACATCGTTTTCTGCCTGCTCGTGAATATAGTTAACAGACCATTGGGTAAATAAATCAGTAGCATGCCCCGGTGGATCAATGAGTGTCTTATTCTCACGCATGTAGTTCATCCCATGCCTTCTCTTAACCACATAATCGTCCATCATATCCCCCAACCAGCCATGAAAATAGTGAAACCCCTGGTCGTTTGGAAGATTGGGTGCCTCCAACCCCAAATGCCATTTGCCGATCAACGCCGTATGATATCCATTGCTTCTTAACATTTCGGGAAGCAACATCGCAGACGTGTCCAAAAACCCCCAACTGTCCGTTGCGTGCGTGCGGATCACACCGGGTACCCCGGCACGATCCGGAAAGCGGCCCGTCATTAAGGATGCTCTGGTTGGCGAACAAACAGGCGCATTCGCGTAAAAATTATCGAATCGGAGGCCATCTTGTACCAATGCGTCAATAGCCGGTGTACGAAGATCCTTGGTGCCATAGTAAGAAACATCTTGATATCCCTGGTCATCCGTCAGAATGATCAGCACATTGGGCAGCGAATCCCGCTTTCCCCGCTGAGCATTTACATTGATATGGGTTGCTACCATTGAAATCACCCATAGCAGCCTAGCTAACTTATTCATTACTTATCCCTTTTTATAATGTTTTCATTGCCTCGGGTTGCCCCACCGAACGTTCCCATTCAATGAGGGCATCGCCTAATTGCCTTTTTATATCCGGATAGTCGTCTGACACGTCTTTTATTTCCCCGAGATCCGACTCCAGGTTAAACAAGGTGGTATCCGCTTGATCGATCCACAATTTCCATTTGCCGTTTCGAGCCGCTTTCTGTTTGTTATACCGCCAAAAAACAGTACGCCGCGTGGAAGCGCCTTTCCCGTCGAATAAAATCGAAGAAAAATCGATACCGTCAAACACAACCGACGAAGGTGTTCCCGCATTACAAAGGGATAATACCGTAGGTAATACGTCCATTGTCAATAAGGTCTCGCTTGATTCCCCGGGGGAGATCCGGCCTTTCCAATAAGCTATTGCAGGCACACGATGGCCTCCTTCCAGTAAACTACCCTTCGCGCCATTCAGCATACCGTTATTTCCGATGGGTTCCGCGCCGTTGTCTGAGATAAAGAGGACAAGCGTTTTTTCCTCGAGATCGTACGCTTTCAATGCAGCCATGATTCGCCCCACACCCTCGTCCATCACTTCGACCATCTCCTTATACGTCGCGGATACATTCTCTGTACTACCCTGATAAGAGAACGATTTACCGGGGAAACGATAAGGTGGATCTTTTCTTCCCTGAAGTGGCACATGAGGCGCCTCATGCATGACCATCAGGAAAAAAGGTTCAGCCGCATGATGTTCGATAAAATTCTCGGCGTGATCCGTAATCAAATCCGTTGAATATCCTTCTTCGTAAACCGAGTCTGTATTGTGCCACCAATCATAGATGCCTGCGTTGTCATAATGAGAATGATAATCGATGTTTCCACTGAGGTAACCATGAAATTCGTCAAAACCGTGATATACGGGGTTGAACTCATTTTTATACCCTAAATGCCATTTTCCCATCAGGCCCGTTGCATACCCATTTTGCTGCATGATTTCTGCGAGCGTGAGTTCCGCGGTATCCAAGCCTAAACTTCGCGTTTCCCCCCGCACATATATCACGCCTTCCATGCCTGAACGTTGCTGATAATGCCCCGTTAAAAGTGCGGCTCTGGTTGGGGTGCACACCGGTGCATTCGAATGAAAATCCGTAAATTTCAGGCCATTTGCAGCCAATTTGTCAACATGAGGAGTTCGGACATTTTTATCTCCATAGCAACTCAATCCACCGTAGCCCAAGTCGTCAGCCACAATGATAATTACATTCGGCTTATTATCCGTTCTTGTTTTACCGCAAGCATACATCATCAAAATAGTGACCGCAATACAGGCTCGGTATGTACTTAATCTCATCATTCTGTTAGTTGGATTACTCACCATCCCGGGTTTTGTGTAAGGTTCTCATTAAGTGACAACTCACTATCGGGAATGGGCAGCAGATTATAGAAATCCAGGTACCCGTCCGGGAATTTGGTTTCTATAACATCGCCATTATGATCTTTTATCTGCAAGGGGTATAGCTCATCACCCATGTTCCATCGCCGGATATCGGACCAATACAACCCTTCCAAAGCAAATTCAATGCGTCGTTCATGCCGCAACCGCTGTCTTGCTTCCGCTTGGGTAAGCCCCAGGGGTAACAGGGAAATTTTCACATCATCCCGTCCCGTCCGAATCTGGTTGATTAAGTCAATTGCTTCATCTATGTTTCCACCCGTTTCAATAATCGCTTCTGCTTTGGACAGGATTACATCGGCATAACGCAGTACAATGTTGTTGATGTAGGACTGACCAGACGGGGGTAATGCAGATTCGTCATCGACACGATATTTACGGCAGCTGAGGTGTTTGAGCCGGTTGCCGGGATGATTGAACGCACCACCGGGATACAAATAGTCGGGGAATCGATGGCCTAATATGTAAGAACCTGGTAAAACCACCGTAAAGTACAAACGCGGATCTCTTCCTTCAAATGGGTTGCTGGGATCAACAGGTGCTCCATTTACCGTTTCATAAGCATCGACCAGATCATCTGTGGGCACGTATCGGCTTCCACGCGTCCAACTGCCCGTACCCGTGCCGCAATATTGATCGTGTAGAGATCCTTGCGAATTCTCTCCTACCATATATTGTACGTCGAAAATTACCTCCATGTTATTTTCATTTTCCGCGTTAAATAACCCTTCATAACTTGGAAATAGCCCGTACTTTTTCAATGCTTCCAATTGCTCAATTACAGCTAATACTTCTTCATAGTTATTCTGATATAAATAAGCTCGCATTTTCATACCCAAAGCCGCTCCTTTAGTCGCCCGGCCTACTTCCGGGGCATCTACATCGAGGTTGGCTATCGCGACATCATAATCGTCCACCACCTGACGCCAAGTGTCTTCGACCGAAGCACGGCGAACACTCCTTGCTGAATCAGCGGATAAAATGCCGTTGACAATCGGAACGCCTCCGTAGGTATCGGCTAATACGGCATAAGCTAATCCCCTGAGAAAATGAGCTTCGCCCAGGTACATTGACTTTGCCTGTTCGTTGAGGTCGACGGATTCTATGGATTGGATCAGAAAGTTTGTCCTGAAAATGATCGAATAAGGGCGCGTCCAACGAAATGTGATCATCTGCTGATCACTTGACCTCAATTGACCATTTCCTGCTTTCGCTATCGGGGTATTTCCCCAGTTATAAGCGTTTGGGGTAGCGCCGTCAAGAACTCCAAAACCAAAAAGACCTTGGTCGTAAACGGAATTTTCGCGCAGCAGTGCATAGGTACCGTTTAACAACATCTTGATATCTGCTTCGTTTTCTGGGAAATTTGCAGATGTAATCTTATCTTCTGGGTAAATACTCAAAAATTCATTTACACAGCCGCCCAACGTCATAGCGGTAACAAATAAGAATGAGGTTACTATGTATCTTAATTTCATCGCATTAAAAACTAACGTTAACACCAAATGAGACAATTCGCGGAATGGGATACATATTCTGTCCATTGTTGAACGTATTTCTTTCTGGATCATACCCTTCGTATTCGTCGTTACTGACAAGCGTGAATACATTTTGTGCATTCGTGTAAACATACAGCTTTTCGATCCCTATCCGCGTTAATGCCAATGTTGGAATTGCATAACCTAACTGTATATTCTTCAGCTTAATATAACTGAGATCCTGAACCCAATAGGAAGATTCAGAAGCATCCCAAGCATTGTTGAATTTCAGGCTCGGCACGTCGGTATTCGGATTGTCGGGGCTCCAAGCATTTCTCCATCTGGTAGAAATCATCCGATTCTCCCAATCCATGTCTGTAAAATTATTCTGCGTATATAGGCTTACGTCAGAAACACCCTGAAATAGTAGGTTCAGGTCAAAGCCTTTATACCGAAAACCGGCAGACAACCCAAAGGTGTACGTTGGGATGGTGTTTCCTAAGCCCGTTTTATCTTCAAAAGTCAACCGCCCGTCATTGTTAAGGTCTTCAAACTTCAAGTTACCGGCTTTGGGTGTAAAGCTATTTGCATGCATATGCTGTTTGGCCTCGTCATTTGACTGGTAAACACCAATTGCTTTGTAGCCGTATAATGTGTTGTAAGCATACCCCTCCCGAATCAGATATAATTGATCCGGCGAATCACCGTCGTTGAATCGAGTTACCTCATTGTCAATGTACGTCAAATTTAACCCGACGTTAAACCCGAATTGATCGCGATCCGTCTTTCGGTTATCATAATTGGCTATAAACTCGATACCGTTATTCAGCATCTCGCCCACATTTTCATGCGGGGCTGTCAAGCCTCCCAAAATCAGCGGAATCGGCAGCTGCACGATAATGTCTTTCGTACGTCTTTTGAAATAATCCACCTCAATGTTAAGCCGGTTATCAAATACGCCCATGTCCAATCCGAAATCCAGCGTGGATGTTGTTTCCCAAGTAATGTTTTCATCAACCAACGCTGTCACCGCTGCTCCCGGCGAGAAAACATCACCGTAGCTATAACTTAACTCATTGCTCTGCGCGATGACCGTCAAAAATGGCCAGTATCCGGCAATGTTCTGGTTACCCAGTTGTCCCCAGGATGCGCGCAATTTTAAATTTGAGAATACATCGATATCCCGGATAAATGCTTCATCAGAAAGCCGCCATCCCAATGAAAAACCCGGAAAAAGCCCCCAGCGATTTCCAGCTTTAAACCTGGATGAAGCATCGGCCCTAAAATTAGCCTCAAATAAGTAACGACCCATATACGCATAATTAACCCGGCCGAAGTAAGAAAACATACGCAAACTGGTCATGTTACCTTCTCCTCGGATCCCGGTAGTTCCCGCATCCACTTGCGTCAGCCCTTCCTTGGGAGGCGAAGTTCTCCTCGCATATAGATTTTCAATCTTACTATCTTCTAATTGGATGCCTGCGATCGCTGAAATTTCATGACCACTCGAAAAATCCTTTGTTAGATTTAAGGTACTAAACAAATTATTATTGGTCGAACCCACATGGGTCCGATCGATTTCCAACCCTTCCCGATTGAAATTTTTGGTAATGGTCTCGATGCCGGTATCGGTGTATCCAAAGACACTGGTATTGTACTTATCGGTCAGGTCCCAATCCCGGTTTGAAGCAAAGGTGGTTCGGAACGAAAGTAGATCACTTAGTTTAACATCAACGTTAACATTGAGTGTCAATATGTTGTTACCTATTTTGTTTAAGCCATTTGCCGCATCGATCAGTGGATTCCGATTGTCATACAACAGACTTCCATCCGCACCGATGGCTTGCACCGAACCGTATCGGCCATCGCGTGTGTAGGGAGCTATATAGGGAGCCGCACCGCTCAACATTTCAAACACACGCCCCATCGAACCGTACGTAGCGTCGGCATAGGGTTCTTTCGATTGCCGTCGTAAATAGTTAATTCGACCACCCAGTGTCAGCCAATTATTTACACGGGAATCGACATTCAACCGCATGCCGTAACGTTCGGATACTGTATTGGGCACCATACCTTGCTGGTTCAGGTAGTTGAAGGAGAAAAATGAGGATGTCTGTGCGGTGCCTCCCAGGATCGAAACATTGTGTTCGTGCATGGCAGCTGTTTTAAAAAGTTCGTTAAACCAATCGGTGCTCGGATATTTGTAGGGATCATCTCCATTCCGAAAGGCTTCAATCAATTCATCGGAAAACAACGGCGCAGACCCTTCGTTCGTCAATGCTACATTTGTCAATTCCATACTTTCCGCGCTGTTGTCAATCACGTCGTATCGTCTCCCAAGCGATTGGAGACCGAAATATGAGTTTAAATTGACCGTCATCTTTTCGGAAGACTTTCCCGATTTGGTTGTAACCAATACCACCCCATTTGCCGCCTTTGATCCGTAAATCGCCGCACTTGCTGCGTCCTTCAGCACGGAAATACTTTCGATGTCGTTCGGATTCAATTGATCAAAAGATCCTTCAATACCATCTACGATAATTAACGGATTCGAGTTATTCAAGGTTCCCCAACCCCGTATCCGCAACTGAGCGCCATCTCCTCCCGGCTTTCCGGAATTTTGGCTAACCCAAATTCCAGAAGCCGTACCTCCCAGCGCTTGCGATGCGTTTGTAATCGGGCGATTATTGAGTTCGTCGTCAAACTCGACCATCGAAACCGCTCCCGTGAGATTTACTTTTTTCTGTGTGCCGTATCCTACTACCACCACTTCATCCAGATCACTAACTGTCGCCTTCATCGAAACATTGATACGATCCTGATTACTTATAGACCGCTCTACGGATTCAAAGCCGACGTTTGTGAATATCAATACGGTCGCCCCGGTAGGGACTTCAATGCGATACATTCCGCCGTCGTCAGTAGTAGTAACGGCAGACGTACCTTTTACCGAAACCGTCACTCCTGCCAACGGTTGCCCTATGTCATCGACCACCGTGCCACTTATCGTCCGTTGAGGCTGTACAAGGGGAACGTTATTTTCTCGATAGTTAGCTGGCAGCCGATGCTTGGTGTCCGGTTTAACGAAAATACTCGTACCATCGATTCGATAGGTAAGTGATGCAGGCTTCAACACCTTGGTTAAAAAGGTTTCCAATGGCATTTTTCGTGCGGTGATACGGATTGGTTCTGATTCAAGTAAGATTTCATCACTATAAAGCACCGTATACCCTGTCTGGTTTTCAATGACCGAAAAAATCTGCTTTAAATGAATATGCTTCCGATCCAGCGTAATCGTTTGCGACAATGTTTCGCCACTCAGGTGCATTGTACCCAGCAAAATCCATAACGCTGTGAACCTCATAATTAGGAAAAATTGTCGGTTAATCGCATGAGGCATGAGAATCCCCCAGCGTAACAATACATAATTTATCATTACCTTTGTTAAGTTTGGATGGTTTATAATCCAGTGATCATCTTGTTTATAATTTTAGTCCGAACATACGGAGGGATGGAGTCAACATCTCTCCGTTTTGTTTTTTAGTACTATCTTATCTAGCCATTTTCCTCCTTTTTTAGCCTCGTTATCATTCAATAATCAAACGGCGTCCCACCAATTGGAAGGAGATGCCCGATCCTTCGAAAAAATCCAATACGCTCGATAAACGTGCATTCCGTTTCATTTTACCACTGAACGTTTTATTGGGCTTTCTCCGGTACTCAATATCAACATCATACCACCTGGCAAGCTGTTCCAATACTTCGTCGAACGGTGTTTCTTCAAAACTGAAAAAACCTTCCTTCCAAGCAGTGAACTGCTCGATTGACACCTCGTTGATCGCTGTATTTCCGTCGGTGATGACGCTCTGTTGTCCCGGCTTCAATGTATTGTCAGCGCCCGCTCTTAAATTGGTTATCTTAACGCTTCCTTCAACCAGCGTTGTCTTGATTGCAGGCTCATTATCATAGGCGGTAATGTTAAATTGGGTACCCAACACTTCCAGGTTTTGGCCCGCTGTGGCGACACGGAAGGGGCGTTTCTTATCCTTTGCCACCTCAAAATAAGCTTCTCCTTTAAGCTGTACCGCCCGCTGGGCGTCTCCGAAGCGACTGGGATATCGCAACGTAGATTCCGAGTTAAGCCAGACCTTAGTCCCATCAGGCAACGTAACTTGGTAGGTTCCACCTTTTGGAATTTTCATGGTTAGGTGTTGGATCCGCGAAATCGACTCTTTGCTAAGCACCAAACTTCCGTCTGTGTACCTCAATTCTTCCCCGACGACGATTCCCGATTGCGATTCACTCAGATCAATGGAACGGCCATCTGCCAGAACCAACGTTGCTCGATTGCCTCCCGGTAAAATAGCTACCGGCGTATCCGGTTGCGATTTCTTTACCTCTTCATTATATAGTAGAAAAAAACCAATAAAAAATACAACAATTGCCGCTGCAGCATAGGGAATCCATTTACGGATCTTAATACCACTACGCCTTAGTTGTTTCTGATTTACAATGTATTCGTAAATCCGTTGTTGTGCTAAACTTTCTGAAGAACCTGTATTACGATTCGTTTTGGCCTGTTGCCAATCTGAATCCAGGAGTTCCTGAAGCGCCTCATCGTATGAAAATTCCTGTACGATAGACTCCCATTCGGAGCGTTCGTCATCAGTAAGCGCCTGCACTTGATACTGCCGGTATAAGTATTTGAGCCGTCCAAGGTCCATAACTTCGGTCTGTTTAACTCATTAGTCGAACCTAACCAACTTTCGAGGTAATTGATCAGTCAAAAAAAACACAACACGCTGTCATACAATAAGATATTTTTAGTTCAGATTAAAGATGAGCAACCAAACAGCCACGTCAATGTGATGTAGCTTCAAATAGTCTCGTAAAAACCGTAAGGCGTGTTTCATGTGACTCTGCACTGTTCCGGGCGCAATATCGAGTTGTCGGGCCGCCTCTTCGTATTTTAATCCTTCTTGGTGACAAAGTTGATAGACTCTTTGCTGCTGGGGAGGCAGCAGATCAATTCCTTCTTCAAGAAGCCGTCGAACCTCTCGCAATAATACACGCTCTTCTGTTTCTTCGCTACTTTCCTGCCACTGCTCTTTTAAATTCCGCTTTACAGCACGGGCACGTTGCAGCTTGCGTAACGCATCTATGGTGCGCCTTTTGGACAACGTCTTCAAAAATGCTTCTACATTCCGAATCTCGCGAAGTCCATCCCCCTTTTGCCAAAATGCAAGCATCACTTCTTGGGCTACCTCCTGCGCGCAATCAACGTCTAACAACACCCGAAATGCAAATGCCTTGATTTTCGGGAAGTAGTAATCATACACTTGCTTGAAAGCAAACTCATCGCCCGCTGCAATCTTGAACAGCAGTTTTCTATCTTCTGAAAAACATGTTGCCTTCATGATGGCTATAATATGGTCAGTGCTAAGATACATCCTTTTTCTAAATGGAAGAGATAGCCAACAGCCGACATTAACAATCTCCTGTTGACATTGCATCATATGCAACTTCGCATTCCCTTCCAAATAGCTATGTTCGGCATTAACTAATAACGGAGTAAAAGTATAGTAAATTAATAGATTAAAAAACGCACAATTCATACCCACAAATCGTATAAATTATACGTTTTTCCGTACGAATCAATAAGGTCGAAAATTTTTATGGAATTTTTCTCGCTGTAGCATCCGTGTGGCACAATGCGTCCGTATTCTGTATAATATGACGCAATTTTAGTTAAGTTTGCATAGGCACATCGAGGCACATTAATTTCTATCAGCATGATTCGCAGTATCTTATCGTTTGTTTTGGTTATCACCGTAGCGACTACCATGGCACAAAAATCACTCACGCTATCGCCGTTCGAAAAAGAATGGGAGCAAATAAATTCCCTCATCGAAAAAGGACGTCCCCAATCGGCAGCTGAAATTGCCCAGAAGATTTTAGCTGCAGCACAGCAGAAAGACGATGGTCCGAACGCCATTAAGGCCCAACTTTTTTTGATGGGTGTGGACGAAACCATACAGGACGATGCGATGACACACAACATCCTGAAAATTGATTCTCTGATTCAAATCAGCCAAGGGGCCGAAAAAGCGCTATGGCAAAGTATCAACGGTGAGTTGTATTGGCAATATTACCAGCGTAACCGTTGGTCGATATTGAACCGGACACCATTGGCTGGAGATCCTCCTGCTGATATTGCCACGTGGGACGCAGCTACCTTGATTCACAAAGCAAGCGAGCTTTATCAAGCTTCCATTCTGGATCGTGAAACGCTGCAAAAAACACCGGTAGAACGTTATACGCCCATCTTAACCCAAGGAGAAAATACCCGCCATCTGCGACCTACGTTATACGATTTCCTTGCATTCCGTGCCATTGATTTTTTCCAAAACGATGAAAAAGATGTGATAAAACCCGCCTATCAATTCCAGGTAGACGGTACACTGTGGTTTGAAACCGCTGAGCGTCTTGCAGATGTGAAGGTAAATCCTGCCCATCCCGAGGCATTGCATTTCCGTGCACTGCATACCTACCAGCAACTGTTGGCTTTCCATCTCAACGATCCGAAGCCCGATGCATTGATCGATGCAGATCTCCAACGGCTTGCCTTTGTGCATCGGTATTCCGTACATCCCGAAAAAGATAGCTTATATTTACATGCCTTAGCGCGATTGGAAAAACAGTATCCGGATGTACCTGCAAGCGCACAGGTATCTTATCAAATCATCCAGTTCTTGTACGATAAGCCATCAACCGATTTATCGAACAAGACAGATCTCCCGGCACTGAAAAACCGATTAGATGCCCTTATTGCTCGCTTTCCGAATACCGAGGGCGCAGCAAATGCCTCGCATTTGTTATTCCAAATCAATGGTCGATCGCTTACTATACAAACCGAAGAAGTGGTGCTGCCCGATGAAAACAGCAAAGCATTGATCTCCTATCGAAATTTGGATAAGATATACATCCGCATATACAACCTCGGCTCACCGATGGACCTCCAGCAAAATGGGTTAACCGATGCGCAACGTGCAAAGTTGCTGAAGACAAATCCCGAACGGTCGTGGGAACAGTCGCTTCCGGGGTCAAAAGATCTTTATGAACATCGAGCGGAGGTAAAAATAGATCCCCTTGCCGTAGGTACTTACATATTGGTGGCTTCTGCAACACCTGATTTCCAAGCCGCAAAAAATATACTGCATGCTACGTCATTTCAGGTCTCAGCCATCAGTATGGTGACCAATGACACGAAAAATGGAAAATGGTTGTTTGCATTGCATCGCAAATCGGGCATGCCATTGCGTGGTGCGACGGTCAACTATTGGGGCAATCAATGGAATGGCAAGAAAAGAGAATATACGTATATCAAACTGGGCCAAACAAAAACAGACGAAGACGGAAAAGCGCTGGTTAAAGGCGATGGGGAGCAACAAGCGGCCTTATATGGATCGAATTATATGCAGGTGACGCGTATCACAATTGCTCACCACGGTGATTCCTTGCAATTACCCGGTTATTATTATTTGAATCGCGATGAAGACGACCAACCTGAAACAGATAACCACCTCTTTTTCTTTACCGACCGCTCCATCTACCGCCCCGGCCAGACCATTCATTTCAAAGGTATCCTGATAGAACGAAATAGTAAACACAAAACCAATCGGGTGCTACCCAATGAACAGACAACGGTAACCTTGTACGATGCGAACAACCAGGAAGTGACGTCCGTCGAATTAACTTCGAATGAATACGGTTCATTCTCCGGTACATTTACCGCACCGGAAAGCGGCCTTACCGGCCAAATGCGCCTGGGCAATGACCTCGGTGCTGCCTACTTTTCCGTCGAGGAGTACAAGCGGCCAAAGTTTCAGGTACAGTTCGACTCGCTGAAAGCGAACGTTGCGCTCAATGAGGAGGTAACGGTTAAAGGCAAAGCCCAAGCCTATGCGGGAAACAATATCGACGGAGCTGAAGTCCGCTACCGTGTGGTAAGACGCGCCCGTTTCCCCTATTTTTGGACGTTTTACCGGTGGGGACAACCTCATTCGCCGGAAATGGAAATTGCAAACGGCACGCTGACTACCGATGTGGACGGTGCATTCGAAGTGTCCTTCTCCACCCTGCCCGACAAACAAATTAATCCGAATACATGGCCGGTCTTTACATACACGGTTTATACCGATGTAACGGACATTAATGGCGAAACACAAAGCGGCTCCCAAGATGTCAACGCAGGCTATCGCTCCTTGCAAATCCAGGCATCGATCGATGAGTACCTCAACCTGAAGCAACCGCAAAAATTAGCAATCAGCACGCAAAATCTCAACGGAGTCATCACGCCTTCGGAAGTATCCATATCCATCCGGCCGTTGCGCTTTCCAGGAAAACTTTACAGAAAGCGATTGTGGGAAAAACCCGATCAACACCTGCTATCGGAAGCGGAATTCCGGGCGACGTTCCCAGATGATGAATATACCGACGAATCAGACCACCTCCAATGGCCCGAGGAGGAAGCAATCTGGAATACCGCCATCAGCACAGCGACCACCAACGAGGTAATACTGCCAGCTAGCCTTTGGAAACACGAGGGTTGGCATGTGATCGAGCTGAAAACAACCGATCCACAAGGCAATGAAATCATCGAAAAAAAATACACATACGCCGTCGATATCACCGCAGAAACAAGGCCGCAGACACCATTGCTCGTATACGCCGATAAAACTTCTTTGCAGCCCGACGAGTCGTTGGAGGTGGTGGTCAAAACTGGCCCGGACAGCACCTATGTATTGGAAACCAATACCGACATCGATCCCGAATTTACAGCATTTACCGAATGGCAGCGGATTGACCGACGCTTAACCGAGAAAGATCGGGGTGGCCTTGAGTTCTCGTGGTTGTACGTACACAACAACCGTGTTTATCAGACCTCGCAACGCATCGCGGTTCCCTGGTCTAACCGGGACCTCCAGTTGGAATGGGCTACTCACCGGGATAAACTGCAGCCCGGCGAAGCGGAGGAATGGCACCTGACCATCAAAGGCAATAAAAAAGAGGCCGCAGCGGCGGAATTACTGGCCGGTCTATACGACGCGTCCCTGGATGCACTGAAGCCTCATAATTGGCAATGGAACCGCTTTCAGGACGAAAATTCCTTGTACGGCTATTGGAATGCTACTCAAGGATTCGGGAGATCCAGCGGTAACACGTGGCTCGACAATCTACAAAACGTGGTTCCGATTTCTTTTGATAAGCGATACGATGAATTGGACGGCCTCATCAGTCTGATCTATCCGGTTAGGAACCAATTAATGGTTCGCGGCCTTTCCGGACGCGTATATGGAGTGGCCACCCCGCAGGCAAAAAGTGCAGGCAACGCCGACGCAGCACTGGAAGAAGCTGTCGTAGTTGGCTACGGAACACAGGAACAACAAAGGTTGACAGACGTCTCCGAAACCGACGAAGCTGCCGAATCGGTGGAAGAAACCGAAACAACACCTCCCGTGCGAACCAACCTGCAGGAAACCGCATTCTTCCTTCCGCATCTCCAAACGGATGCAGAGGGGAATGTGACCTTCAAATTCACCTTGCCCGAGGCACTCACCGAATGGAAGTTCATGGCGCTGGCGCATACCACCGATTGGAAAACCGGGTACCTGCAAGGCCAGATCAAAACCCAGAAAGACCTGATGGTCATGCCTAACCTACCACGCTTTTTACGCCAGGGCGACGATATTCGCATCAGCAGCAAAATCAGCAACATCAGCTCGGGCGACCTACAGGGCGTAGCCAACCTGCAATTGCTGGATGCCGAGACGCTCCAACCCCTGGCTAGCTTTGGCGACAGACCGGTCGAAAAGGAATTTGATGCCCCTGCCAACCAAAGTACCACCGTTGATTGGGTGATCCACGTCCCCGAAAACCATTTTGCTCCTGTTGTGGTGCGCATCACCGCCAAAGCGGGTAACTTTACCGACGGTGAGGAAAATACACTGCCCGTCATTACCAACCGCATGCTGGTAACCGAAACATTGCCACTGCCCGTACGCGGCAATGAAACCAAGACATTTACCCTCGAAAAGTTGGCTGAACAGTCGAGCAATACTCTGGTCAATCATGCCCTGACGGTCGAGTTTACCGGAAACCCCGCATGGTATGCGGTGCAGGCGCTACCCTACCTGATGGAATATCCCTATGAATGTGCCGAGCAGGTCTTCAATCGCTTTTATGCAAATGCCCTCGCAGCCCACATCGTGGGGCAGGCACCTAAAGTGAAGGCTATCTTTGACCAGTGGGCAACCCGTGATACGGCTGCACTGCTATCCAATTTGGATAAGAATCAAGAATTGAAGTCGGCCTTACTCGAAGAAACTCCCTGGGTGATGGAAGCCAAGAATGAAACCGAACAAAAACACCGCATTGCCCGGTTGTTTGAAAGTCATAAGTTGGCGCAGGGACTACAGCAGAATTTAGCCAAATTGGCCGAAATGCAACAGCCAGAAGGAAGCTTCCCATGGTTCCATGGGATGATGAGCAACCGCTATATCACCCAATACATTGCTACCGGTATTGCCCGGCTGCGGCATCTTGGCATTGAAGCAGCTGCTTCAGATGCAGCGACGGAGATATTGACGAAAGCCATGGGTTTCCTCGATCAGCAAATTAAAGCGGATTACGATGCCTTACTGAAAAACGAAGCAAAATTGGCCGATCAGCACATCAGTTATCCGCAGGTCCAGTACCTTTACCTGCGCAGCTTCATTGATAACCCAGCTCTTCCCGAAGAAAGCCAAACGGCCTATGCGTACTATTTTTCACAGGCAACAACTTATTGGCCTGAATTCAATCCGTATCTAAAAGGTCAGCTTGCCCTTGCTTTGCATCGGGGCAACAATCACAATATTGCCAACGAAATCATGACTTCCCTCCGTGAGACGGCCATTCAAAACAACGAAATGGGCATGTATTGGAAATCCATGCCCCGTGGATATTGGTGGTATGAGGCCCCCATTGAGGCTCAGGCATTGCTGATCGAGGCCTTTACAGAAGTGGCCGAAGATACCAAGGCGGTAGACGATCTCAAAGTATGGCTCATCAAACAGAAGCAAACCCAATACTGGAGCACCACGAAGGCTACTTCCGATGCCATCTATGCCCTGCTATTGCGGGGCAGCGATTGGCTCGTCAATGAGCCCGCGGTAACCATTTCGCTCGGTAAAGAAACGATCCGGTCTACCGAGATCAAAACAGAAGCCGGTACCGGTTACTTCAAAAAACGCTACGACGGCGATGCCATCACGGCTGATATGGGCAATATTTCCGTCAAGGTGGATAAAGCCCAAAACGAAGGCGTGGCCTGGGGTGCCGTCTACTGGCAATATTTTGAAGATCTTGATAAAATTACCGGAGCGGAAACGCCATTGAGCCTACGCAAGCAGCTCTTTATCCAACGAAGTACCGACAAGGGGCCAGTATTGGACGAAATCACGGCAGATAACCCGCTGAAAGTGGGCGACAAGGTAACCGTGCGCATTGAACTGCGTGTAGACCGCGACATGGAATATGTGCATCTGAAAGATATGCGGGCAGCTTGCTTCGAACCCATCAATGTGCTGAGCGGCTACCGTTACCAAGGTGGACTGGGATATTATGAGAGTACGCGCGACGTGGCAACCAACTTCTTTTTCGATCACCTGCGTAAAGGAACGTATGTATTTGAATATCCCGTATTTGTTTCACAAGCAGGCGATTTCTCGAACGGCATCAGCACCATCCAGTGTATGTATGCACCGGAGTTCAGCAGCCACAGCGAAGGGATTCGGGTACAGGTACAACCCCAAAATTAACGCACATGGCCGTAGACACCGCCAAACGGTTTGATCGGATTGTGAACATCTACATCCAGTTACAATCCAAACGCGTGGTAAAGGCGCAGGAGCTTGCCGACCGATTCGGTGTGAGCTTGCGTACTATTTATCGGGATATCCGTAGTCTCGAACAGGCGGGTGTTCCCATTTTCGGTGAGGCAGGATCCGGCTACAGTATTGTGGATGGATACCGCCTGCCACCGGTACTGTTTACAAAAGAAGAGGCGTTGAGTTTTGTGGGCGCCCAAAAGCTGATGGGGAAATTTATGGACCGCAAGCTGCAAGAACATTACGAAGCGGCGCTGTATAAAATCAAGGCAGTGCTTCGGATGACCGAAAAGGATTGGTTAACCAACATTGAATCCAAAATTGTCATGGCCAAACCTGGTTATGAAATTTTCAACGCCAATGTTCCCCATGCCTTAAGCACATTGTTCGAGAGCATTGCGCAACGCATCAAGGTTGCGCTGTCTTACAAGGGCCTGCGCGATGAATTGCCGCAACACCGGGTAATTGAGCCCGTGGGCATGTTTCACGAAATGAACTATTGGTATATTTATGCCTATTGTCATGCACGCAAGGCCTATCGGCAATTCCGCGCCGACCGCATTGCCCAACTGCGGTTGTTAGGCGAACCGTTTGAACAGGAACATCCGACGTTGGGTCAATTTATGGAGGAACGTGAGCAGGCGCGTAACCAAACGCCCAAAACAAAAGTCCGCATCCGTGTAACGAAGGACCTAGCCGGCTACCTGAAATGGCAACGCGGCTACCATGGTTTTGTATCCGAGCGCGACTGCGGATCGCATGTAGAAATGGAATTTGAAACGCAAGATACCCGCGATGAGTTTCCTCGCTGGTTGCTCATGTTTGGCGATGGTACGCAGGTGATCGAACCGGACAGCCTGCGCCGACGCATCGCCGAAATACTCGAAGCCGCGGCCGTTAACTTTCGTTAGGCCGCGGCTTGTCACGATCGATTTTACCGTTCCCAGAAAAAAGGTGGCTGAATTTCCAACGCACGGAGATACACATATCCCTGTGCGCGGTGGTGGATTTCATTGTCGATAAAATAAAGGATGTTTTCGATAATCGGAAAATTGAACTGCCCGAAAAGATTAAATGTCTCGTGGAAGTCTGCCTCGGAAATCTGATCGAAAAGCGCATCAATACGCGGCGTAGCCTCATCCCACCGGTGCAATAACGCTTCCTTGGTGGTGATATCGGGCTGGCTTTCTTCGTAAGCACCTTCGGCGCGATTCACGATACCCTCCAAACCCGGAACAGCAATGGAAAGCATCTCCTTAGCTAAGTCGGCAAATGGCCGCATCCCCCCTACTGAAAAGGTAAATAGCTTGTCCGCCGGAAATGCCTCGATAACCCGGCGCGTCAGCCGGCGATGCCCCTGCCAATGATTCAATAACTCTGCTTTGCTTAAAATTTGTGAAGTACTCATAACTTGATGTTTTTGATCCATGACACAAAGAAACCATCCGCCGATGACAACAGTCTGTCAGCACGCCTCCAAGAAAAAATCAACAAAATTCAGTATTATTGCAAAACGAAATTTAGCTGATAGCCGAAAGCTGATATAAAAATGACCGCATACAACGAAGATAGTATCCGTTCGCTTGACTGGAAAGAACATATCCGGTTGCGTCCGGGGATGTACATCGGTAAATTGGGCGATGGTTCTGCCTACGACGATGGCATCTACGTATTGCTGAAAGAAGTAGTGGATAACTCCATCGATGAATTTGTGATGGGCGCTGGAAAGACCATCGAAATCACCGTAAACGAACATAAGGTATCCGTACGCGATTTTGGGCGCGGCATTCCGATTGGCTCGGTAGTAGACGTAGTCTCCAAAATCAACACAGGTGGGAAATACGATAGCAAAGCTTTCCAAAAATCAGTAGGCCTTAACGGTGTAGGTACCAAAGCGGTAAACGCACTTTCCACCTCCTTTACCGTGCAATCGTACCGCGAAGGCAAGACCCGTATCGCCGAATTCAGCAAAGGCGAATTGGTAAAGGATGAAGAAAAAACCACTACCCAACGGAATGGTACGGCCGTAACATTTTATCCGGACGACAGTATTTTCCGTCATTACCACTACCGATTGGAGTTTGTGGAAAACATGATCTGGAATTATGTCTTTCTTAACTCAGGCCTGACCATCAATTTTAACGGGCAGAAATTTGTTTCCGAAAATGGCCTTAAAGATCTCCTTGAGCGCAACATCGACGCAGAATCCATGCGCTATCCTATCATTCACCTTAAAGGAGATGATATTGAGGTAGCCATCACCCACGGCCAGCAATACGGCGAGGAATATTATTCGTTTGTAAATGGCCAGCACACCACACAGGGAGGCACACATCAAGCAGCATTCCGGGAGGCATTGGTCAAAACTGTACGGGAGTTTTACAAAAAGGACTTCGATGCCTCGGATATCCGTGCTTCCATCATTGGGGCTATCGCCATCAAAGTACAGGAACCGGTTTTTGAGTCTCAAACCAAAACCAAACTCGGTTCTCAGAATATCGGACCCGAAGGCCCCACCGTGCGGACCTTTATCAATGATTTTGTAAAAAAGGCCCTGGACGACTACCTGCATAAATATCCGGATACCGCCGACGCCTTGCAGAAACGCATACTACAGTCCGAACGTGAACGCAAAGACATTGCAGGTATCAAGAAGTTGGCTAACGAACGAGCAAAAAAAGCCTCCTTACATAACCGGAAGTTGCGCGATTGCAAAATTCATTACGGAGAAAACCATGAATTGGCACAGCAAACCACGTTGTTCATCACCGAAGGGGATTCCGCCAGTGGTTCCATCACCAAGTCGCGCGATGTACAGACACAAGCGGTATTCAGCCTCAAGGGCAAACCCCTGAATGCATTTGGCCTTACCAAAAAGGTCGTGTATGAAAACGAGGAATTCAACCTGCTGCAGCATGCGCTCAACATTGAAGATGGGCTCGACGGACTGCGTTACAACAACATTGTCATCGCTACGGATGCCGACGTCGACGGGATGCACATTCGGCTGCTGCTGATGACCTTCTTTCTCCAGTTTTTTCCGGATTTGGTCAAGGCGGGCCACGTGTCTATCTTACAGACCCCCCTTTTCCGCGTGCGTAACAAAAAAGAAACCATCTACTGCTACAGCGATGAAGAACGCCAGCGCGCCATTCTCAAGTTAGGGGGTAAACCGGAAATTACCCGCTTCAAAGGGCTTGGAGAAATTTCACCGGAAGAATTCGGCTTGTTTATCGGAAAAGACATGCGATTGGATCCTGTGATTCTCTTGAAGGAATTGAAAATCATTCAATTGCTGGAATATTACATGGGCAAAAATACGCCTGATCGACAGAAGCATATTGTAAACAACCTGCGCATTGAGGTAGACATTGCCGAAGATCGAAAGACAACAGAAGAAGAGCTTGTAGCCTAACGATACGCAATGACGAACCAAACGCTTATTCTTATTCAATGCCGCGATGCGGTTGGCTTGGTAGCCACCATTTCTAATACTGTCGCAAATCACGGTCTTAACATCGTCACCATGCGGGAATACGTGGATGAAGCTGCCAACCGCTTCTATGTGCGTATCGTTTGTGCCGGACAAGCCGAAGATAACGACCGGCTCACCGCCGATTTAACCGTCGCATTACCCGAAGGGGCAACGGTCGTGGTAAATCCGCCAGAGCAAAAACGGCTGGCCATCCTGGTAACCAAAGAGCATCATTGCCTAGGCGACATCATTGTTCGCCACTTTTTCAATACGCTGGACGCGAAAGTTTGTTGCGTAGTGGGAAATTACGATACATTACGTGCATTTACCGAACGGTTCGATATCCCGTTTCATCACATCAGCCATGAAAGCAAGTCGAAGGAACAGTTTGAGGAAGAAGTGGCTGAAACCGTTGAAACGTATCAACCCGATTACTTGGTTCTCGCCAAATTCATGCGCATTCTTTCTTCGGATTTTGTATCGCGTTATCCCGGACGGATCATCAATATTCATCACTCGTTTCTCCCTGCATTTATCGGCGCCAATCCGTATAAGCAGGCACACGAAAGAGGCGTGAAACTGATTGGTGCAACGGCCCATTTCGTGACCGACGATCTCGACCAAGGCCCGATTATCGCTCAGGACATTAAGCCGGTGAACCACAGCTTTACCGTAAAAGACATGGTCAGAGCGGGAAAAGAAGTGGAAAAATCGGTGCTTAGCAAGGCGCTTAGAATGGTCATTGAAGACCGGGTGATCATCACCGGGAATCGGACGGTGGTGTTTGAATAGGAAGAAAATCTTCGCGAACGGGCGTAAATGAGTCAATGAGTACCCCCTCCTCCAAACACAAACAGCCATGAAGCGCATCAGGCGGAATCAGGCAGCTATCGCCAGACGCCATGACCACCATTTGGTCTCCAATGGTGTATTCAAAACGGCCCGCCTCCACGTAACTGATTTGGGTATGCGGATGCTGGTGCAATGACCCAATACTTCCGGCTTCAAAACGTACCTTGACTATCATGAGATCCGGGGAATGAGACATGACTTTACGGCTAACACCACCCCCCAACGTTTCCCAGCTAACTTCCTTATCGTGCGTAAATAAGTCCATCAAAATTTCCTGAATTTACCAAAAACACCCAGGGGTAGCTTACTTCCCGCTGTCGCCTGCAGGTAAAGCTCACCTGTATCCAGATTCTGTACAGTTGGCATTGCCGATTTAACCAAGTTTTCGACGATCACGGAGGAAAATCCCAGCGAATATGTATTGAGAATCAAAAAGTGCTCCTTAGGATCGAGTAGCTGTACCACATCGCGCATCATTTCCGCAATATGATCTTCGAGTTTCCACTTCTCCCCTTTCGGACCGTGCCCATACGCAGGTGGGTCCAGAATCACACCTTGATAGCGGTTTCCTCTTTTGAGTTCACGCCTGACAAATTTAAGTGCGTCTTCTACCACCCACCGGATATTCGCAAGTCGCGATAATTCCTGATTCTCGTTGGCCCATGTAACTACTTGTTTGATAGAATCCACGTGCGTCACATCGGCACCTGCCGCCCGCGCAATTAACGAGGCTCCGCCCGTATAGGCAAAAAGATTCAATACTTTGGGTTGTTTCGTAGAAAATGACTTGACCGTCTCGGAGATATAATCCCAATTCACCGCTTGCTCCGGAAAAATCCCTACATGTTTAAATGACGTGAGTCCAAGGCGGAACTTGATGCCGACTTCTGGATTACGGTATCCGATGTGCCACCGATCTTGCAGTTTCGGATTCTTTTTTATCCAATCGCCACTGGTAGCCGATCGCCCCTGGAAACGGATATCGTGCCGTTTAGCCCACTCCGATTCAGACAATCCTTTCGGCCATACGGCCTGGGGTTCCGGACGGATGAGTATGACATCGCCAAAGCGTTCCAATTTTTCGAAATTGCCGCAATCGATTAGTTCATAGTCTTCCCAGTACTGGGGAGTAAGAAGTTGGATGCTGTTTGCCAAGATAAAATTACTTTTTTACTTTCAGGCAAAGATAAGAGATATAGGTGGTTTCACGCAGAGAACGTCAAGGATTTCGCAAGTACGCACCGTTGTGTGAACCTACGTATCAAAACCGCTCCTTGGCTGCCTTCATAAAAGGACTCGCGAAAACGAAATTATTTAACTCTTCCACATCCGTATGGGCGATTTCCTTGTTAGACCCTTCCCACCATTTCTGGCCTTTATAGAGAAAGAGAATGTAATCCCCGATCCCCATTACCGAATTCATATCGTGGGTCACGACAACCGTAGTACATTGATATTCATCCGTCAGCTCTGAAATCAGCTCGTCAATCAGAATGGCCGTTTCGGGATCAAGGCCCGAGTTTGGTTCATCAACAAACAGATACTTGGGGCTCATGCTGATGGCCCGGGCTATCCCCACACGTTTTTTCATCCCCCCTGAAAGCTCTGCCGGATACAGTTTATTGCGACCTGCGAGGTTTACCCGCTCCAGGCAGTAGTTGGCCCGATCTACCTTCTCACTCCGGCTCATCTCGCTGAACATTTCCAGCGGAAAGATAATGTTCTGCTCAACGGTCATCGAATCAAACAATGCGGAATTCTGAAACAGCATCCCAATCTCCTTCCGGATGGGGATCCGTGCTTCGAAGTCCATCCGCGTAAAGTCTTCTCCGTTATATATTACCTTACCCTGCTCCGGAGCATGCAACCCAACCATGCATTTCAATAATGTGCTCTTGCCCGACCCCGATCCCCCAATGATCAAGCTGATTTTACCGGGTTCAAACTTGGCATCTATGCCCCTTAATACATGGTTATCGCCGAACGATTTATGGATATTTTGAACTTCTATCATATGAAGTAACGGTAACTAGCTAAAGCATCAATGCCGTGACAATGTAGTCGGCGACCAAAATAGAAATACAGCTGATGACTACTCCACGGGTGCTGGCTTGCCCGACTTCCAAGGCTCCACCCCGCACATAAAAACCCTTGAAAGCCGAAACCGATGTGATAATAAACCCAAATACAAATGCCTTGACTAGGGCCACCGCGACGGTATAACCCCTGAACCCATCCGTGATACCGTTTAGGTAATCCGCCGGTGTGACCGCACCGGAAAGGGATCCCCCCAACAGTCCACCCATCAACGCCAGGAAAATAGACATGATCACCAGCACCGGAATCATCGTAATACCCGCCAATATTTTGGGGAGAATCAGGTAACCGGGCGCATTGATACCCATAATTTCGAGTGCATCAATCTGTTCGGTAACACGCATGGATCCAATTTGGGAGGAGATGGATGACCCCACTTTTCCGGCCAATACCAATGCCGTAATCGTAGGACTTAATTCCAATATACTCGAGTCGCGGTTAATCTGCCCGATGACGGAGGTCGGAATCAAATCTGAAACCAATTGAAAGGCAATTTGCATAGTCATTACCGCACCGACAAATGTAGAAATGATGGCAATCAATCCCAACGAGCCTACCCCAATTTCATTCATTTCGTGAATGATTTCCTTCCAATAAATTTTCCATTTTTCAGGCCGTCTAAATACCGCTCTCAGCAGTAATAAGTATTGACCGAAGTAGGTAAAAAACATAATTCGCTATCCAACGTTAATCAACAGGCGGCAAGCAATACCGGCTAAATATACACGTTTTACCGATATGAACGAAAATAAGCGCCCCATTGTTTGACCTACTCGCTGATAAACTTCTTAACTTTGACATCAAACGCATTGCCATGCCACTTTTTACTGATAAAACTGCGCTGATAACGGGCGCAACCAAGGGAATGGGACTCGCCATTGCCGAAAAGCTTGCTGAATGCGGCTGTAATTTGTTATTGTCCGCCCGCAACCGTGAATCGCTTGAAACACTGAAGATCCGGCTAGAAGAAAGCAATCCGGACATTACCGTGCAGTACTTTGCTTGTGACTTTGGGGATAATGAACAGCTAACAAAGCTGATTCATTGGGTAGAAGAGCGAATCCTTCGTGTAGATATCCTCGTGAACAACGTGGGCATATTCAGACCAGTTTCCTTGCTAAATGAATCCGATGAAGACTTCGATCTGCAAATGCAGATCAATTACCGTACCCCCCATCGGTTGTCCCGGTCGGTTGCCCGTAGTATGTGCAAAAACCGCAAAGGTCACATTTTCAATATCAGCTCTATAGCAAGCAGAGAGCCCGTTTCATCTGCTGCCACCTACACTGTAACAAAATATGCGGTGCGGGGTCTAACTCAGGTATTGCGGGATGAAGTTAGGCCATATGGAATAAAGGTGACTGAAATCATACCCGGTTCTACATTGACGGCTTCATGGGAAGGAACAACGGTTCCTGCCGATCAGTTTATACTGCCAACAGACATCGCTACAGCGATTGTAACCTGTCTGCAGGTAAGCGTAGGCGCCCACGTGGATGAAATCGTGATAAAACCTCAATATGGTAACAGCTAAAATGGATGGATCATGGAAAAAAAACTTCAACGAATCCCCCACGAAGGAGCAGTGGCTGGTGTTTGCGCAGGATTAGGTGTCTATTTCGGAATAGATAAAACCTGGGTAAGGCTGGCATTTGTACTTAGCGTTTTCTTTTCGGGTTACATGGGTATCGGGCTATTAGGACCGATTGTTTATATTGTTTTATGGATTGTTCTTCCTGTAAAAGCATTCTCGTTGCCACAAGACCCGTTCGATGTAAACTACCGGGAAAAAACAGACCCAGCATTCACAACTTATCCCCCCTATACACCGAAAACTCCCAACAGAGGAATTTCAAAAGACAGATACATAGCCGGATTAATTCTATTAGCGGTAGGAATATTTTTCCTACTCCATCAATTGGATGTGTTTTACTGGCGCGATTTTGCCCGCTATTGGCCGGTACTCATCATCCTCATGGGATTAGCAAGCATTGTAGGGGCCTTCAACAGCAGGCAACCTATCTTTCGGCGTGAAAAAGAAAACAGGCCGAGCCAAGAACCCGAACAGCCGATAGATGGTAGCGACGAAGAACATTCTTACACGAAATGAGCCAAGATCATGAATAAAGAAAAATTGAGTTGGGGACTTATCCTACTGTTTGTGGGGGGTGTCCTGTTACTGAACAACTTAGATATCATCAATTTTTACTGGCGATCGGTATTCAGTATGTGGCCAGTGATCCTGATTGTCGTTGGAGTAAATCTATTAGTGCCACGGCGGGGTATCGGAAATGCCGTATCCATTGTCGTTACGATAGCTGCTTTGGCTTTTCTCGCTTACCGTGGCATGTTTCCTCCCCGCAGCGACTGGTGGGTATTCGACAACAAAAGCTGGCATAACGAAAGCAGACCATCGGCAACCGATGGAAAGCGATTGGAAAAATCCGATCAAACATTTACCCATGACTATGACGCTACAGTGACCACCGCACATCTTACGATTAAGGGAGGAGCCGTAGAATATGAGATCGAAGGCCTCACCGACAAACTGTTCAGTGCCGAGGCAACGAGTACAATTGGGACACATTATTTAGAAACCACAACAAATGGTTCCAATGCAAACCTCACCTTCCGAATGACGGATCAGAAAAAGGGCAATTGGAATGTAAATGGCGATGAAAATTGGGCTAAAATCAGTTTAAATGTTAACCCTATTTGGCATATCAACCTTGATATGGGTGCCGGATCGGCCGAGTTTGACCTGACAACGTATAAAGTAGCCAGCCTGCATTTTAAAGGGGGGGCGGCCTCTTTTGAAGCCAAAATGGGTATGCCTTTGGAAGAAACGGTCATTACCGCAGAATCGGGTGTGGCCAGTGTCGAAATTGAAATCCCGAAAGCCGCTGCATGCCGAATTGTAATTAATTCCGGTCTTTCCTCACGAGATTTCCCGGGCTTTACGAAACAAAATGACGGCTCATATATAACCGAAGGGTTCGATCGTGCTAGCAACCGGTTTACCGTGAATCTAAAGGGCGGGCTTTCCTCCTTTACCGTAAAACGGTATGACTAATGAATCCTTCCGATCAATATGAGGTGGTTATCCAAGGAAAACCCAAAGGACCGTTTTCGCTGGAGGAATTGCGTGCGATGAACCTCCACCCTACGGACTTTGTAAAACCGGTAGGGCACCCCGAATTTAAAGAACTGCGGGAACTGGAGACGCTCAGCAACCAATTGAACGTTGTCCATCAATCCACAGCGCCGCAATATTTCGCTTCACTGGATATGCGCCTGCTTTCTACGGCTATTGATTATTTCTTCGCATTTTGTGGCTATGCAGTCTTGGCTGCCATCTACCTCGGCGGCACCGCAAATGACCAAACACGCATTCCCACGCTTATCATGGGCCTTTCACTTGTTCCCATTTTCAAGTTTATTGCATGCGTTATTCTAGAAGGTTCCAGGAAACAGGCATCCATCGGCAAAATGCTTATTGGTGTGAAGGTAACCGATGAACAGGGCAAGCCGGTTGGCTATGGCAGGGCGCTGGCGCGTAACCTAGCTAAACTGGTCGGTGTTGCAACACTGGGCTTCGGCTTCCTTTCGGGTTTCTTCGACCGGAGACAACAATGCTTACACGACAAAATTGCAGGTACACTGGTGATTAAAGATCGGTTAATCTGAATATATTAATCATTATCCCTAACTTTGTAACCGGATATGGATACAAAAACAGGAAACATCTTACCGGGAGGTTATTGTCATTCGTTGACCGAATATTCCAGGTGGCATACCCGCGAAGTGGCCATTGGTGACGTACCCTTGGGCGGCAAGAATCCCATCCGTATCCAGAGCATGACCACCGTCGATACCATGGACACCCTAGGTTCTGTGGAACAGACCATTCGTATGGTAGACGCAGGCTGCGAATACGTACGTATTACTGCACCCAGTATCAAAGAAGCGTACAACCTAGCTGAAATTAAAAAAGAGCTTCGCAAACGGGGTTATCCTGTTCCATTGGTTGCGGATATTCACTTTACTCCCAATGCGGCGGAAGTGGCCGCGCGCATCGTCGAAAAAGTACGCATCAATCCGGGCAATTATGCCGATAAAAAGAAATTTGATCAACTCCATTATACCGAAGCGGAATACAGCGCCGAATTGGAACGGATTTACACCAAATTCGCGCCGCTTGTAAAAATCTGTAAGGAATACGGCACAGCCATGCGCATTGGCACGAACCATGGGTCTCTTTCGGACCGCATCATGAGCCACTACGGGGATACGCCGGAAGGTATGGTAGAGTCTGCAATGGAATTTATCCGTATCTGCGAAGACCTCAGTTATTTTGACCTCGTTATTTCCATGAAATCCAGCAACCCTCAGGTGATGGTGCGTGCATACCGATTGTTGGTGGAAAAAATGGTAGCCGAGGGAATGAACTATCCCCTGCACCTCGGTGTTACTGAAGCAGGAGACGGTGAAGATGGGCGTATCAAATCCGCTGTAGGCATTGGCACACTTCTCGAAGATGGGTTGGGCGATACGGTCCGTGTGTCATTGACCGAAGAACCCGAATTTGAAGCCCCCGTAGCCATTGCATTAGTAAACAGGTATACCAACCGTCAACGAGAGACCGCCGTTCAAAAAGCAATGGATAACACGCTCCCAGTGCCCATGGCTCAACCCGTTATCCAGCCTTACATGACTGCCGAAACGAATGCATTTATAGGCGGTTCACTGGTACCACGGGTTGTCGTCGACATTTCTCAGACAGCACTAAAGGACCCCGCAATCCTCACGGATGTGGGGTATAAATATGACTGGTTGCTTGACAAATACCATATGGGTGAACAGTCGGTTGATTTTGTTTATCTGGCAGATCAACTCCCCTCATTTACGATGCCTGGGAACCTCAAGCAGCTTTATGATTATCCTACCTGGAAAACCATTAAAAATAAGGCTAATATCCATCCGGTATATACCTTACGAGGGTTTATAGAAGCCGATCTGCGGGATCCCTATCTTAATCTGGTACGGATCAGCTATGCCGATTTGGCCACTTCCGAGTTTGAAGCCCTACCAATCGATAAAACGATCGTCTTTTTGCTGGAAACAAACGTAATCCATGGGATGGCAGACCAACGCCTGTTTTTTGCTGCGCTGTCTGAAATCGGGTTGAATAATCCTGTCATTATCCGCCGGCACTATCCGGCCCAAGAATTTTCTGCAGTGCCGGGCGATTTGATGGATCCGGAAGAACCGCTATCAAAGTTACAGGTTTATGCAGCAACTGATTTCGGAGCACTCCTAGTGGATGGAATGGGCAGTGGTATCTGGATTGATTCGCCCGCCACGCCGATTGACAAATTGGTATCTGCTTCCTTCGGAATTTTACAAGCTACTCGCTCCCGGATTTCCAAGACAGAATATATTTCTTGCCCGAGTTGCGGCCGTACACTTTTTGATCTGCAAGAAACCACACAAATGATACGCAGCCGCACAAACCACCTGAAAGGACTCAAAATCGGGATTATGGGATGTATCGTGAATGGCCCGGGGGAAATGGCCGATGCTGATTATGGTTACGTGGGTGCGGGCCCCGGCAAAATCACGCTCTATCGTGGCAAAGAAGTCGTTAAACGAAACGTTTCTTCAGAAAGCGCCCTGGATGAACTTATCGAAATCATACGCGAAGATGGTCGCTGGTTAGACCCGGAATGAATTTTTGGTAGTATACTCCCCAACGGGGTAAGTTGTTACAAGACAGAGATACGCTTGACGACCGTTTCTGTACCCGCGGATACACGAATAAAATAGAAACCGTTAGTTAATTTATTACTCGTATCGAAGACATGGCTTTGGGAGCCCGCATCAAGTTCTTGATTTAACAAGGTCATCACCTCATTGCCCAATGCATCCATTACCTTAATCGATACCGAGATTTGTTTGCTCAGTCGAAAAGATAAACTGATCTGATCGACAACCGGATTAGGAAATACTTTAACACTGCTCAACAGCTTTTCATTATCCGCAGGATTATTGCCGATACGAAAGGGAAAAAAATTACGTAATGAAGAAAAAAATGACCGTTGAGCACGTTTTTCCGAATCGGACAATAGCAGCGTACTGGATTGGGATTCGCCTTGTTTCGCCACACGTGTGGTATCCGTTGCAGTTGCCACAGAATGCTGCACAGCATTGGCTTCCCCGGCAAAAACCGTAGCGCTTACTGTTAGGATAACAACGATGTGGTGTAAAAACTTTCTCATATATTTCTGGTCAGATTACGGCGAAATGATCTGATTTGACTTAAATTTAATCATTCACCACTCCCAAACCGTATTACAAAGGTAGAATAAAGCGTCTAAACTGTGTAAACAAAGATAGAAGTTTTTTATTAATTTAACAATTTTTAACACGTTTTGACGTTGAAATACGCATAGTACGCAATTCGGCACCTAAAGCAACAGCCATTGATACTATTCCTTGATGCTATTCAACTTGGAATGCCGATAACCGTACCCGAAGTATACCAGCAGGCCGATAAGCAACCATACCAAAAAAATAAACCAGTTGCTCGCACCCAGTTGCGACATCAAGTACAGGTTGATAAGAATTCCCGCAACGGGCAACACCGAAAACCGATGCCTATACCCCAGGATACAAAGTGTGACCCAAACTAACCAAAATACGATGATAAGTATTTTATGTTCTAGGATTTCGGCAACCGACAGTCTGCGCCATTCTGCAATTGTTTCTTGCCCGTATTGGTAAACACTCCATACGGCGATTAATAACCCAATCGTGATCAAATATTTGCCGTTGATATAGGGCACCCTGAAACGGGATTGCCTGGAAATGCCCGTATGGTCCATGTACAGCACGCCGGCACATACCAGAATAAAGGCGAAAAATGTACCTACACTTGTCAGATCCACAAAGAAATCCATTTTGAAAAATAAGGCAGGCACGGCCACCAGAACACCCGTTACGACGGTGGCAAAAGAAGGCGTTTTATATTTCGGGTGGATCGTAGCAAAACGCTTCCAAAGCAGGCCATCCCGGCTCATTGTCATCCAAATACGCGGTTGAGCTAATTGGAAAACCAACAGCGCACTCGTTATTGCAACGACGGAAGTGACGGATACAATTCCTGCCATGTAGTCCAAGCCTACGTATTCAAATACATAGGCCAACGGATCCTTGACATTCATTTCTGTGTAATTTACCATACCGGTCAATACCAAGGTAATTAACACATAGAGCACCGCACAAATCAATAAACATAAAATCATGGCCTTAGGCAGGTCCCGTTGCGGATTTTTACATTCCTCGGCCGTGGTGGAGATGGAGTCAAATCCGATGAATGCGAAAAATACCGCAGCCACACCACTCAATACACCTTCGACGCCGTTTGGTGCAAAAGGGGTCCAATTTTCGGGCTTAACAAAAAAAGCACCACCGAAAATAACGAATAAAATAACGCCTATTTTTATAGCCACCATCACGTTGCTTGCCGTGCGCGATTCCTTAATACCGATATAGACGAGCCAGGTTACCAAAAAGGTGATAAGGCCAGCCGGTAGGTCAAATATTAGGGGAAAATCACCCCATTTAGGAGCCTGTTCATAAGCAGCGGCTGCTCCCCGTTCAATCCCGGATAGCGAATCAAGCCCCTGCGTTTGCATTTTTGCGTAAGCTTCGGTAGCATACCCCGGTGCCATGGTAAGCCATCCGGGCAAATGAATACCGAATCCCTCAAGCATGCTTACAAAGTATTGCGACCACGAAATAGCCACCACCATGTTTGATACGGCATACTCCAGAATAAGTGCCCAGCCGATAATCCAAGCAAACAGTTCGCCAAATGCAACATAAGCATAGGTATAGGCACTTCCTGAGACAGGTACGGTACTGGCAAACTGTGCATACGACAATGCCGTAAACACACAGGCAATCGCTACGAAAACAAACAGCAACGACACCGCTGGCCCACCGTTAAAACTAGCCAATCCGATCGTACTGAAAATTCCCGCACCTACAATGGCCGCTATTCCCAGCGAAACCAGGTCACGGACACCCAATATTTTAGCTAGCCCCCCACTTCCATCAGACTGCGATGCCCGGATAATTTGCGCTACATTTTTTTTGCGGAAAAGTTTATTCGCCATACAACGGTACTATAAAGCCCATTTCAATCGGTCAAACTTAGGGAAAAATACCGAAAGCTTGGATAAGCTTAGGAAAGTTTGGATTGGATCTCCTCAAAAATAAGGGGAAATTCGTCATCGAGTTTCATCGCGTAGTTCGTGATAACTTCTGTGATCCGACTGCATTGATCACCATCCAGTTGCACATCCCATAAGCGACGACAGATTGCGATCATCGCATTGGTGATCTGACCAAACTCACGGTAGCTAGCCATGTATTGCGCACGCATGAAGCTGTTGAAATACGTAAAAAAAAATGTTGTGTCCGGAACATCGCATAATTTCAGGAAACGGTCTGTTACGTCTCGATCCGCCGCGGCCAGGTATTCGTAAAAATCCGATTCGTGCACCCACTTGTGGTGGAGTAACAGGTGGTCAAGGAGCAGTTCCAAAGCAATGTGTGACAAGAACGAGGGGCGGATCACCGTGGTTTCCACAAGCGGGGCAAGCAAGATCCTCAACTGATGGGTGTGATCATAGAAAAAAGAGGAACCATGAAAATAGCGGTCGGCCTCTACGTGCCGCATCCATCCGTGGTAAATATGCTGAAGTTTAGGATTGTTACCGAAACGGTCTTCGTACTTTTGAGGCAAAACATTTACATGCCTGTCGGCATTCTTAATAAGATCCGGCAATATGCACCCGAGCACCAATTCGGGATTATGGCTATAACGTTCGAAGTAATAATGTGAAAGGAAATTCATCCGCCACTTTCCAATTATTGAGCACTTATTGTGCCAAGATAACGAATTTCGCCGATATTCTACTATCTTTGCCGCCGTATTAATCAGGCAATTTAATCGTACAAATAACCATGGGTTTTGTTGATGAATTACGTTGGCGGGGCATGTTGCATGATATCATGCCCGGCACCGAAGAGGAGTTGCAAAAAGGGAAATTGGCCGGATATATAGGCTTCGACCCTACGGGCGATTCCCTGCACGTCGGCCATCTCACGCAATTGATGACATTGATTCATTTTCAGAAAGCGGGACATCGGCCGGTTGCTCTCGTGGGCGGCGCCACCGGCATGGTTGGCGATCCATCGGGAAAATCCGCTGAGCGGAATTTACTGGATGAAGACACCCTGAATCACAACATCGCCTGCCTGAAAAAACAGCTGGCCAAGTTTCTTGACTTTTCAGATGCCGAGCAGGGCGCCATCCTAGTAAATAATTACGATTGGTTCAAAAGTTTCCATTTCCTTGACTTCATACGGGAAGTAGGTAAGCACATCACCGTAAATTACATGATGGCAAAAGACTCGGTCAAAAAACGCCTTGAAGGGGATAATGGATTATCTTTTACCGAGTTTTCGTATCAATTGATACAGGGATATGACTTCTATTACCTTTGGAAGCATCATGGGTGTATACTCCAAATGGGAGGCTCCGACCAGTGGGGCAACATTGTCACGGGCACAGAGCTCATCCGCCGCAAAGACAGTGGTACCGCCTATGCGCTTACGACCAAACTGATCAAAAAAGCCGACGGCAATAAATTCGGCAAAACCGAAAGCGGTGCGGTGTGGCTGGATGCCAATAAAACTTCCCCCTATCGTTACTATCAGTTCTGGCTAAATGCCAGTGACGACGACGCGAAAAACTGGATTAAGATTTTCACATTGAAATCCGAAGTAGAGATTGACGCGCTGATCGCTGAGCACGACGCGGCTCCTCACCTGCGTATCGTCCAAAAAGCCCTGGCTAAAGACATCACCATCCGCACGCATTCCGAAGCGGATTACGAAACCGCCGTGAAAACATCCGAATTCCTGTTTGGCAACGGGTCGTTGGAGTTTCTGGAAGGAATGTCCCATTCGGCTGTATTGGATGTGTTTGATGGTATACCACAATTCCATCTAGCAAAAGATCAGCTGAGCGAAGGCATCGACATACTGGAGCTTTTAGCTGTTTCTTCCTCCATCTTCCCCTCCAAAGGTGAAGCCCGCAAAATGATACAGGGAGGTGGTGTATCGGTTAATAAAATTAAAGTCAATGATAGCAATCAACGGTTCTCACTGGAAAATTTGGTTAATGACAGGTATCTGATCGTCCAACGAGGTAAGAAAAACTACTTTTTACTGATCACCACATAGCCATCCGTCCGCTATTGCCCGCGAAGTCGCAAAACCGCGACTTCGCGAAACCGCTCCCTTATACCTGTAACATACAAACCACTTAGAAAACGACAAGCTCACCTGTAGCATTTTTTCGATTCGATACGTTACCTAAACGTTGATGAACATGTTGGCCGTTTTGCCGATCCTACCCAATTAGCCGCTCCGATTTAATTAACCCGCCATCAAACCTTACAATTATGAATTTACAAAAAGGAACCTTGCTTCTAGCGATCTTCGCCTCACTTGCACCTAGCTGTTCTAAAAGCGACCTGTCTCCCTTGGAGCAACTAACGTTTAAACTGGTCATACTAGACGAAAATGGTGAGAAACGCAACGTATTGAAAAATGGGGGAAATTTTTCCGTCGGCTTTGAGGTAGTCAACCATTCAGATGATTCCGTATCTCTTTCCCACGAAGATGGAAAGAAGCTGTATGAGCAGTTTTATAAACAACGTGATTTCTTAGCGATCTACCGAAAAGAAAGCGCGGAAAATAGTCAGGGGGCTGTGTTTATCGGAAAACCGTATGATTCAAGTGTTGAACTTTATTTTACTGACAACCTCCTGCCGGGCTGCTTTATAGATATTGCTCCGTCGGACCGTCAATACGTCTTTCTGGTTCCATGGACTACCAACCCAGCCAATCAGGCGATCCCAACCGGTAGTTATTATTCGTCTTTCCACGATAAAGTCCTAATAGAAGATGTCGAAATTTCCATTGATACGAAAGTCGAGTTCAAGGTCAATTAAATCCAATAGTTTCCTACGCGGACTCGTTGAGAAACACACTTCGATTTGGGTTGGCTTACTGTATTAAGAACGGAATTCAATAAATTGCACAAAAAAACCGCTCCCGGGGAGGGAGCGGCATCCGCCTCTCGGCAGATTCAATCAACCTAAACTTTATGGAGAAAATCGTTAATGGACAATAATATCATGGCCAAATTCCAACGCTGCATCGCCTTCATTTTCAAGTAGCCCACGCACCCATATGGAATAGATCAGCCCTGCTTTGGGTGTGAATTCGAAGGTGTGAACCACATTACCGCTGCTGTGCTCCTCGAACCGGATCGTATAGGCCTCTCCGCCGTCAACGGCAACGAAATCACTGGCTTCCTTGAACGCTTGGTCAGTGACCATCACCACATCGCCTGCTCCCTCAATCTCGAAATCCAGTGGAGGCGCGTCCGGACTAAGATGTATACATCGAATCTTTGCTTTTCCCCCCTCCGGTGCGGATAAGTCATCGTTGGTCACCACCAATTCGATATCATCTTCACGTCCAACTACATACAGTGAATAAAACTGACCCGGAATAAACTGTGCATTTTCCTTCGCCAGCAGCCCGCTGTTTGTCGTATTCCCCCGCTCAAACACCCTAACCGTCCGCGCACCTGGCCATGCCCGCTTATAGGCCAATGTATCGCGATAGGCAAAATCTTCAACTTCACCGGTCTCCGGAACATAATTCAGCCAACTCTCATTCAAAGCGATATCCAATTGATCCGATCCCGGGACGGCATTCAATGCCCGTACTGCCGAAATCTGATATACGCCATTGTCGTCTTTCAAACAACCACCTAGTGTCACCAATCCAACAGCAAAAATTAAGATGGCAACCGCCCTGCTACTTTTCACTGTTTCGCCAAATCGTCTCATTAAAATTTTACGAATCTAAATACCTCTCTGCTTATCTAAATACATAACGGGTATCACAAACAGAATGCTACAACCTGCGCAAAAAATCCGTAAGTTTGTCTCAAACATAACGTATCGTTTCGATGTCGGGAAAAGGGAATTCATTCAGAAAAAACACACAGCATGATACGGAAGGCAAGCCCTCCCTGCGCAAAAAGAGTGAGCGTAAGCCAAGATCCAATGCCCCATCAAATCACGCACTAGGCAATAAATTGGTAAAGATAATAGGCCTGTTTTCACTCATATTATCCGTATACTTTCTCATCGCTTTTATCTCCTATTTGTTCACCTGGCAAGAAGATCAAAGCTATGTTTCCGCAGCCAATGGCGGGTGGCATACATTATTCAAAACCCGGGAAGAATTTGCCCTGGCGGGTATCGAACCGCCAGTTGTGCAAAACTGGATGGGAAAATTCGGGGCATTGCTTGCTCATCAGTTTATCTATAAGTGGTTTGGCATCGCATCCTTTATTTTTGTAGGCATCCTATTTGTCATTGGATACCGATTATTATTCAAAGTAAAACTTCTGTCTATTTGGAAAACCTTCGGATATTCCGCCTTTACGATCATCTTTCTGTCGCTCACGCTTGGATTTATCCATGGGTTTGTAACCAATTATCCGCACTTTCTTGAAGGCGAATTTGGATTCTGGTCCAATCGATTGCTTGCTGCGCAAATCGGCGTGCCGGGAGTTGGCGGATTGTTGATCTTTACCCTGTTAACGGTGCTGATTGTGTTCTTCAATTTTGACTTCAGATTCAATAATAAAAGCCTTGGGTCTTCCGTATCGCAATCCCTGGAAAAAGAGCCAACCAACCGATCGCGTGATCAAGAGCAGTATGCGCATGAATCTGAGTATCGGGTTGACCCGGTAGAATTTCGGCTAAATAAAAACAGGGAGCTTGCCGAAGAAGAAGTGCCGGCTACCAATCAGTTGAAAACAGCTGCCAGCCCACACAATGACACCGAAAAACTGCAACAGAATTTAACCGCATCCCCGAAGCCGAAACCGGAGGAGGTGAAAGACGGGTTAGATTTTTCAATCGAAAGACCCGAAGAAAAATTAAAAAACGAACTGATTACCCCTCCTCTTACGGTATCTCCTATTAAGGAAGAAAAGCCCAGTACAGCAGATGAATTGGTGGAAAAAGTAGGCCAGTATGACCCAAAATTGGATTTATCCAGTTATCAATACCCTACGCTGGATTTGCTGCGCGATTACGGTTCAGGCAAAATTACCGTCAATAACCACGAACTGGAAGCTAACAAAGACAAAATCGTTGATACACTGGCTAATTACAACATAGAGATCGCAAAAATCAAAGCTACCATCGGCCCCACGGTTACACTCTATGAAATCATTCCAAAGCCCGGCGTCCGCATTTCGAAAATCAAAAATCTGGAAGATGACATCGCGCTGAGCTTGGCTGCATTAGGCATCCGCATCATTGCCCCAATGCCCGGTAAGGGAACCATAGGCATCGAAGTACCCAACAGTCACCCCGAGATGGTTTCGATGCGTTCGGTTTTGGCAACGGAGAAATTCCAACATACCGATATGGACCTGCCCATTGCCTTGGGGAGAACCATCTCAAACGAAGTCTATATTGCTGACCTCGCCAAAATGCCCCACTTGTTGGTGGCTGGGGCCACCGGACAGGGTAAATCAGTCGGCATCAATGCCATCCTAACGTCGTTACTATACAAGAAGCATCCGGCGGAACTAAAGTTTGTATTGGTCGATCCGAAAAAAGTCGAGTTATCGCTGTTTAAGAAAGTAGAACGCCATTTTTTGGCTAAATTACCAGGGGAAGAGGACGCCATCATCACGGATACTAAAAAGGTGATCAACACGCTGAATTCGCTTTGTATCGAGATGGACGCCCGCTACGACCTGCTAAAAAACGCACAGGTGCGCAACCTGAAAGAGTACAACGCTAAATTCATCAATCGTAGGCTCAATCCCGAAGAAGGCCATCGTTACCTGCCATTCATCGTGCTCATCGTCGATGAGTTTGCCGACCTGATGATGACAGCAGGCAAGGAGGTCGAAACCCCTATCGCCCGGCTGGCACAATTGGCCCGCGCCGTGGGCATCCATTTAGTCATCGCTACACAGCGGCCATCGGTAAACATCATTACCGGTACCATCAAAGCCAACTTCCCCGCCCGCTTGGCCTTCCGGGTACTATCAAAAGTAGACTCCCGCACCATTCTCGATTCGGGGGGCGCCGACCAACTGATCGGGCGAGGCGACATGCTGCTAGCTACCGGAAGCGACCTGATACGGATACAGTGTGCATTTGTAGATACGCCTGAAGTAGAAGAGATTTCCGATTTCATCGGTGGCCAACGCGGCTATCCATCGGCATTGCTGCTACCTGAATATGTAGGTGAAGATGGCGAAGGCGGCATCGAAGATTTTGATATGCGAGATCGCGACTCCATGTTTGAGGATGCCGCCCGCCTCGTAGTATTGCACCAACAGGGCTCCACATCGCTTATCCAGCGCAAACTTAAACTCGGATACAATCGCGCTGGACGGATTATTGACCAACTGGAAGCTGCAGGTATCGTAGGGCCATTCGAAGGCAGCAAAGCACGGGAAGTACTTTTCCCTGACGAATATTCATTGGAACAGTTTTTGGATGGGTTGAAGAAAGACGCATAAAGATGAAACTAGCAACCATTAGCTGTTCGGTACTTCTGTCCTTTTCTGTATTTGCCATTCATGCCTATGCACAGACAGATGCTGCCGCTAGGTCCTTACTCAATAAAGTAACGCAAACCTACGAAGGATATAAATCCATTCGAACCGATTTCACCCTCACCGTTCAGCAACCCCAGCAAACGAACTACACGGAATCAGGTACCCTTACCATGGTAGCCGAAACAGGCAAATACCGCATCACAACCAACAGTCAAGACATCGTTAGCGACGGGAAAACGCAATGGATGGTTCTTAAAGACGAACAGGAAGTGCAGGTAACCGAAGCCGACAATTCGTCGGGGGCCATTTCGCCTGCAACGATCTTTTCCTTTTATACCAACGGATACAAGTATGTCTCCGCTCCAAACGAGCAGGCCGGCGGCATCCCGTTGGGGGTGGTCGAACTATCACCTGAAGACCCGCAAACTCCATATTTTAAAATTAAGTTACGCATCAACAAGTCTACAAACCTGATATACGATGTAACAATATTTGACAAAAGCGGAGTTAAATACACCTATACGCTCAAAAATACCAAGGCCAGTCCTTCAATCCCCGCCGATACCTTTGTATTTAAGCAAACCGATTATCCAGGAATGGAAATAGTGGATCTCAGATAGCTTCCCCTACAATTTGTGGGACGCATGGGAATCGCTGTCGGTTGCATCAGCCAGTAATGTATTCGTGCGATATCCGTGCCGGTTTGGATGTTCGATGATTTCCTTTACTGAAATCAGTTTGTATACGTAACTGCCGGTTTCACGATTTAACTTTAGCCGAAAATAGTTATCCTCATTTTGCCGATTGATGGCGCGCAATAAATTACCCTCACCGATATTAAACGCCGCCGCCACCAGTGTCCAGCTATTAAACTCGCGGTACAGCGCCTTGAGATACTTAGCCGCCGCCAAAGTCGATTTCTCAACATCCTGACGTTCGTCTGTTACGTTATCGACCCGCAGCCCAAACGCCTTCGCCGTATTTGGCATAAACTGCCAATATCCGGAAGCTCCACGATGGGACGTGGTGCCGCTGGTGAAACCACTTTCCACCAATGGAATGTACTTAAAATCCTCAGGAATTCCATGTTGGCGTAAGATCGTTGCCACCCGCGGCAATGTCTTTAACGCTTTATGGTGCAGAAGATGCGACTGCCGCGTCGCAAATGAATATTCTTTGAGGTGTTTCAGCATCTTCTTCTCGATTAGCCTGTCGCCCAATGGCAACGTTTCGTCTGCAAAATTCAGCGATGCAAAATAAGGGGTGTTGCGGATATTGGAGATATCTTCTTGCAACAATTCTCCTTGAGATAGAGAGTCGTGCAGCAGCGCGTCGGGTGTTTCTGTATTGGCTACGAGATTGTATGAATACAATTTTGAAAGCAACACCAACGATAAAACCGCGCTACAACAGAGCAGTTGTTTCTTTATCATTTATTACCTTTTCTGTAACACATCGCAAGAAATTAAATAAGGCCATGTATTACTTAATCCAAAAAGCTGGGGACAAAAGTAAAAATTATGATATTAATATACAAATAGTTACGCAAATCCCCCCTGTTTTTTAACATTTATTAACGTGAGCAAATCTGCTATTTCTATGTAAAAAACATCGGCTATTGTCCTTAAGACCATATTTTTGACTACCTTTGCAGTTCACATTTTTTACGGTAAAAATCATGCCATTTAGTAACAAACGGAACAGTCGTGACGACAAGTCCAAACGCCCCGGCCCCGGCAAATCAACCTCAAGCTTTTCGAAACACAGCGACCACAAATACCGGAGCCCGAATGCATCAAAAAACGATGGCAGGGAAACGACAAAAAAATCAATCGATTACCGGGACAAGCGATCTGACGGGGAACAGAAGCCATTCGGTTCTACCGGCGAAAGAACGTATAGAAAGGAGAGAACGTATGGAAAAAACACAGAGAAGCGCTCGTACGATAACGACAAACGTCCATACAACAGTGACAAACGTCCATACGACAACGATAAACGTCCCTATGACAGCGGAAAACGCACCTATGGCAATCGCCCCTACGATTCTTCAAAAAAGCGCCGTGAACGAAGCGATGTTTCATTTAAACGCGAACCAGAGAGTGATGGCCTGATACGGCTGAATAGATACATTGCCAATGCAGGTGTCTGTTCCAGACGTAAAGCCGATGAACTGATTGAGGCTGGAGTCATTACCGTAAACGGAGAAGTTGTAACTGAATTGGGTGTGAAGGTCGATCCTTCCAAAGACGAAGTGCGTTATAACGGTGAACGCCTCAAGCGCGAAAAGATGGTATATGTTCTACTCAATAAACCAAAAGACTACATTACCACCACCGATGATCCCCAGGAACGGCGCACGGTTATGCATTTGGTGGCTAAAGCATCAAAAGAACGGATTTACCCAGTAGGTAGATTAGATCGTAATACGACGGGACTGTTATTGCTAACCAACGATGGCAACCTGGCGGAAAAGCTTTCGCATCCACGAAACAGCGTTGTCAAGATCTATAACGTGGAATTGGACAAGAATCTCACACAAGGAGATCTCAATAAAATCTCGTTCGGGTTGGAATTGGAGGATGGCCTCATTAAACCTGATGCCATAAGCTACGTACAGGGCGGCAGCAAACGGGAAATAGGTATCCAGATTCATAGTGGAAAAAACCGGATCGTTAGACGTATCTTTGAGCACCTTGGATATGACGTTATTAAACTGGATCGGGTGGTTTATGCCAATCTCACGAAAAAAGATCTCCCCCGAGGCCGTTGGCGATACCTGGAAGAAAAAGAAATCATCCAACTCAAACACTTCATCAAGTAGCTTTTTTACTTTTTATTTTTTACTTTTTACTTTGAAAAATGACTGACCCGAAAACGCTAACTTCTGTTGCTGAATTCCACAAAACATTCAAACATCCCATACTTGAGAAGCCAACGATCCCCAATGAAAACCGTTGTCGGCTGCGGGTTTCGCTGATTGCTGAAGAACTAAAAGAACTGGAAGAAGCCATTGCAAACAACGACCTCGTTGAGGTAGCCGATGCGCTTTGCGACATTCAGTATGTATTGTCCGGTGCCGTATTGGAATTTGGCTTGGCTGATAAATTCAGTGCGCTATTTGATGAGGTACAGCGATCAAACATGAGCAAAGCTTGCAAATCGCTGGCAGAAGCAGAAGAAACAGTCCGGTATTATTCAGAAGAGCGAAACACCCCTTGCTTTTACGAAAAGCAGGATGGCTTGTATTTGGTTTACCGCACGGAAGACCGTAAAACTCTCAAATCCATCAAGTATTCTCCCGCCGATTTACGGGCAATTATCGAGCGATGAATTTAGCCCCTTGGTAGGCACCTTGCCGCTCTAATGCTTTATCGATATAGGTCTGGATCGCGGATTTTCCTTTACCCCAATTGGGTGCAATGAGTAATTCCTGATCGGCGAGTCCAAACAGCCGTTGAATGACGATATCAGGCCGCAATAAGGGAATAAACTCACAAAGAAAATCGGTATATTCCTCCAAGCTGAACACGTGAAACGGGTTTCGCTTGTATTGGACACCCATGATGGATCCCTCAACAATATGTAGGTGATGCAATTTCACAAACTTAATTTGTGGAAAACGGTTAATTTCGTCGGCATACCGTAGCATCATTTCCCGGGTCTCCCAGGGAAACCCGAAGATGGTGTGCACACAGATATCCAACGGACTGCTTTGTACCAATCCGAGTGCCGTTTCCAATTCCTCGTGTGAGCACCCACGGTTTATCCGATTCAATGTATCGTTGTAAATGGATTCCATCCCCATTTCCAGGTCCACATCATACCGATCGGTATAGCTTTCCAACAGCGCTACCTTCTCAAAATCGATGCAATCGGGCCGTGTGCCGACTGACAGTCCCACCACGTGTTCCGGAGCAACACTTAACGCCTCATCGTACATCGCCTTCAGGTAATGTGCAGGGGCATACGTATTCGTATTGGGCTGGAAATAAATAACAAATTTCTCCGCGCCATAACCATTTATCGCTCGTTGGATACCTTCTACCACCTGCTCACGTATCGTGGGCAGCTTACGTGCAGAATCGGGTGTAAACGAATCCACGTTGCAATAGGCACATCCACCATATCCCTTGCTCCCGTCCCGATTCGGACAGGTGAAATTACCGTCTACGATGATTTTGAACACCCGTTTACCATTGTATTTGGCACGTAAGTATGCACCATAATGGTTGTAAGGCTTTTGTCCGATGTCAAGCAAGGTACCCATAGCGATGGCAAAGATACGATAAAAACAAAAAACCGTCAGGCAAGTACCTGACGGTTTCTATAAATTTTCCGGCGACTACCGGCCACTCGCCACCGGTCACCGGCAACTAGTTAATCTTCCTCCTTAGAAGCCAGCAGTTGATCGTACTCTTCCTGCGAACCCACGATGATGCGTTCGTAGTCTCGTAAGCCCGTTCCAGATGGAATCAAATGCCCTACGATCACGTTTTCTTTCAAGCCCAACAAGTTGTCGCGCTTTCCAGCAATAGCCGCTTCATTGAGTACTTTAGTGGTTTCCTGGAACGATGCCGCCGAAATGAACGACTTCGTACCCAAGGAAGCACGGGTAATCCCTTGCAATAACGGACTGGAAGTAGCGGGAATCGCATCACGAACTTCCACCAACTTCAGATCACGGCGCTTCAAGCTGGAATTAACATCTCGCAATTTGCGCAATGATACAATCTGCCCGGGCTTCAACTCATTGGAATCTCCGGCTTCTACTACCACCTTCTTGTCATAAATGGCGTCGTTTTCTTCCATGAAATCCCATTTGTTGACGGCCTCTTTTTCGAGAAAACGAGTATCACCTGGATCTTCAATTTCCACTTTCTGCATCATTTGGTGCACAATGGTTTCGAAGTGCTTGTCGTTGATCTTCACACCCTGCAAGCGATAAACCTCCTGAATACCGTTTACGAGGTACTCCTGCACAGCCGATGGACCTTTAATGGCTAGAATATCTGCCGGAGAAATAGACCCGTCGGACAGCGGCATACCTGCTTTCACGAAATCGTTATCCTGCACCAAGATGTGTTTGGACAGCGGTACCAAGTACTTCTTGATTTGTCCATCACGTGATTCAATGGAGATCTCCCGGTTACCGCGCTTCACGCCTCCCAAACTCACCACACCATCAATCTCGGTTACAACAGCTGGATTTGACGGGTTACGAGCCTCAAACAACTCTGTAACACGCGGCAAACCACCCGTGATATCTCGCGTCTTACCAGTAGAACGCGGGATCTTCGCCAAGATAACCCCTTCTTTCACCGAGATACCATCATTGACAGAAACGTGTGCCCCCACCGGAATGTTGTACGTGCGGATGACCGCCCCTTTGCTATCCAGTATCTTAATAGCCGGGTTTTTGGTCTTATCGCGGGTATCAATAATCACTTTCTCGCGGTGTCCGGTTTGTTCATCGGATTCCTCACGGAATGTAATCCCTTCAATAATGGCTTCAAACTCAACCTTACCGCCGAATTCTGAAATAATCACAGCGTTGTATGGGTCCCATGAACAAATACGTTGCCCCTTGGTTACCGTGTCACCGGCATTGACATAGAGGAAAGAACCATAGGGAATGTTGTTGGTCATCAACACTTTCCGGGATTCCGGATCAATAATCCGTACCTCACCGGAACGGCCGATCACTACCTGATCGGGTCCTTCTTCTCCTTCGTGTGGTACGGACCGGATGTTTTCCAGTTCGATAATACCATCAAATTTGGCCAATATCTGTGATTCCGCAGCAATGTTTGAGGCGGTACCACCCACGTGGAATGTACGAAGTGTAAGCTGTGTACCTGGTTCACCGATAGACTGCGCGGCAATTACACCCACGGCTTCTCCCTTTTGTACCCGTTTGCCAGTAGCCAAGTTACGGCCATAACAAAGCGCACAGACACCACGTTTGCTTTCGCAGGTCAATACCGAACGAATTTCAAGGCCTTCAACCGCTGAAGCTTCGATTTTTCCGGCTACTTCTTCATCGATGTCCTGATCGGCAGCTACCAGCAAATCACCGGTCACCGGATCGTACACATCGTGCAGGGATACGCGCCCGAGAATCCGATCGTATAAAGGCTCAATAATGTCCTCGTTATCTTTCAGCGCCGTTGTATATACTCCTCTTAAACCACCACAGTCTTGGTCGACCACAATCATATCCTGGGCTACGTCGTGCAAACGACGTGTCAGGTAGCCCGCATCGGCCGTTTTCAATGCCGTATCCGCAAGACCTTTACGTGCACCGTGCGTAGAAATGAAGTATTCCAGTACCGACAATCCTTCCTTAAAGTTGGAGAGAATCGGGTTTTCAATGATTTCCCCACCGGAAGAACCTGATTTCTGCGGTTTAGCCATCAGCCCCCGCATGCCGCAAAGCTGACGGATTTGCTCCTTGGAGCCCCGGGCACCGGAATCTAGCATCATGTATACGGAATTGAACCCTTGGTTGTCCGTTGAAAGGATTTCCATCACATTCGCCGTCAACCGGTTGTTGATGCGTGTCCAGATATCGATGATTTGATTATATCGTTCGTTGTTGGTGATGAAGCCCATGTTATAGTTATTCATCACGTCTTCCACTTCTCTCGTAGCTTGTCCGATCAAATCAGCCTTTGCATCAGGGATGTTCAGGTCTTGCAAGTTGAACGACAAACCGCCTTTGAATGCCATCTGGAAACCTAACTCCTTAATGTCATCAAGGAACTTGGCCGCACGTGCCATACCGGTGATTTTTACTACTTCACCGATGATATCCCGCAGGGACTTTTTGGTCAACAGTTCATTTACGTATCCGATTTCTTCGGGAACTACTTGATTGAACAATACCCGTCCGACAGTAGACTCGATGACGCGTTCTTCGATCTCACCTTCCTTATTTCTAACCTTGGTTTTTACCTTGATAAAAGAGTGAAGATCAATCCGCTTTTCATTGTGTGCAATGATCACCTCTTCGGCAGAATAAAACGTCATACCTTCCCCTTTCATCACGCGCTTATCATCACTCTTACGGCCTTTGGTCATATAATACAGACCCAACACCATGTCCTGCGAGGGAACGGTGATTGGCGTACCGTTCGCTGGGTTGAGAATGTTGTGCGAAGCCAACATAAGGATTTGCGCTTCCAGAATCGCTGCATTGCCCAAAGGCAGGTGCACAGCCATCTGGTCACCGTCAAAGTCGGCGTTGAACGCCGTACATACCAACGGATGCAATTGGATCGCCTTACCTTCGACCAACGTGGGCTGAAAAGCCTGGATACCCAAGCGGTGCAGCGTAGGTGCTCGGTTAAGCAGCACAGGGTGTCCTTTCAATACATTTTCAAGGATATCCCATACCACCGGATCCTTACGGTCTACGATCTTTTTCGCAGATTTAACCGTTTTCACAATGCCCCGCTCGATCATCTTACGGATGATAAACGGTTTATACAGCTCGGCGGCCATGTCCTTCGGCAGACCACATTCGTGCAATTTCAGGTTTGGACCTACTACGATAACCGAACGGGCCGAGTAATCCACCCGCTTACCCAATAGGTTCTGGCGAAAACGGCCCTGTTTTCCTTTCAGGATATCAGAAAGGGACTTCAACGCCCGGTTACCTTCTGTTTTCACCGCATTCACCTTGCGGGAATTGTCAAACAACGAGTCTACCGCTTCCTGTAACATCCGCTTCTCGTTACGGAGAATCACCTCTGGCGCTTTGATTTCCATCAAACGTTTTAACCGGTTGTTCCGGATGATCACCCGACGGTACAAATCGTTCAAGTCAGAAGTCGCAAAACGGCCACCTTCCAACGGCACCAACGGACGGAGTTCCGGTGGAATGATCGGCACGATCTTAACGATCATCCATTCCGGACGGTTCTCAATACGATCCCGTGAACCACGGAATGCTTCCACCACCTGCAGGCGTTTCAACGCTTCGTTCTTGCGTTGTTGCGAAGTTTCGTTAGCTGCCTGGTGGCGCAGGTCGTACGAAAGCTGGTCGAGATCGAGTCGCTTCAACAGCTCTTCTAACGCTTCCGCGCCCATTTTAGCAATGAACTTCTGTGGATCCGTGTCATCAAGGAACTGATTTTCTTTGGGCAGCGTGTCCAAGATATCAAGATACTCTTCTTCGGTAAGGAAGTCCATGTAGTTAATACCGTCTTCTTCCTTTACACCTGCCTGGATAACCACATAGCGCTCGTAATAAATGATCATATCGAGCTTCTTGGTAGGCAATCCCAACAGGTAGCCAATTTTGTTCGGCAACGAGCGGAAGTACCAGATATGCGCTACCGGAACCACCAAGCTGATGTGTCCCATGCGCTCACGGCGTACTTTCTTCTCGGTTACTTCCACGCCGCAACGATCACAGACAATCCCTTTATAACGGATACGTTTATACTTACCGCAGTGGCATTCGTAGTCCTTTACCGGACCGAAAATACGTTCGCAGAACAAACCATCACGTTCGGGCTTATACGTCCGGTAATTGATCGTTTCCGGTTTGACCACCTCACCACTGGAGCGTTCCAGAATGGTCTCCGGAGAAGCCAAGCTAATGGTAATCGAGGTGAAGTTGCTTTTTATTTTATTATCTTTTTTGTAAGACATACTTTCGTTTCTAAAGTTAACGCGATATGCTCAATTAATCCAACGTGATATCCAGTCCCAAGCCACGCAGCTCGTGTACGAGTACGTTAAAGGATTCGGGTACCGATGGAGTTGGTAAGTTATTGCCTTTGACAATAGACTCATACGTTTTGGCTCTACCTACCACATCGTCAGACTTAACCGTCAGGATTTCCTGCAGAATGTTCGACGCACCAAATGCTTCCAGTGCCCACACCTCCATCTCACCGAAACGCTGTCCACCAAACTGCGCCTTACCGCCGAGGGGTTGCTGCGTGATGAGCGAGTACGGTCCGATGGAACGCGCGTGCATCTTGTCGTCCACCATGTGACCGAGTTTCAGCATGTAAATCACACCTACTGTGGTCGGTTGGTCAAAACGTTCCCCGGTCAGTCCGTTATAGAGGTATGTCCGACCCGATTCCGGCAGTTCTGCTTTGGTTACCCATCCTTCGACTTCTTCTGTGGAAGCTCCGTCAAAAATCGGCGTTGCAAATTTGATCCCGAGTTTTTGCCCGGCCCAACCCAATACCGTTTCATAAATCTGGCCCAGGTTCATCCGCGATGGTACACCCAATGGGTTTAACACGATGTCTACCGGCGTGCCGTCTTCCAGGAAAGGCATATCTTCGTCACGTACAATCCGTGCAACAATCCCTTTGTTACCGTGACGGCCGGCCATCTTATCACCCACTTTCAGCTTGCGCTTCTTAGCGATAAATACTTTGGCCATCTGGACAATACCTGAAGGCAGCTCATCACCCACGCTGATCGCGAATTTATCCCGCTTATAAGCACCCAGTTCTTCGTTTAACTTGATGTTGTAGAAGTGTAGGGCCTGCTTGATCAATTCGTTCTTATCATCGTCAGTGGTCCATCCTGCCGGATTGATGTTGTTATACTCAAGATCAGACAAGATTTTCTGCGTAAACTTCGCTCCCTTCGGAACCAACAGCTCTTTATACACATTATAGACTCCTTGGGAAGTCTTACCGTTTACGATAGCAAACAGTTTATCCACCAATTTATCCTTTAAGGTCTTCAAAGCTTTCGCATGTTGGGTATCCAATTGGTCGAGTGCCTTTTTCTCCTCTTCCTTCGCCATCTTCTTCGCCCGTGAAAACAGTTTGGTATCAATGACCACGCCGTTGATGGATGGTGGAGTTTTCAGTGATGCATCTTTTACGTCGCCGGCCTTGTCACCAAAAATGGCACGAAGGAGTTTTTCTTCCGGCGATGGATCCGATTCACCCTTCGGTGTAATCTTACCAATCAGGATATCGCCTTCACGCACTTCGGCACCGATCCGGATGATACCGTTTTCATCCAGGTCTTTGGTCGCTTCCTCCGATACGTTCGGAATATCTGCCGTCAGCTCCTCTTCGCCACGTTTGGTATCGCGAACCTCCAATTCAAACTCCTCGATATGCAGTGAAGTAAAGATATCCTGACTTACTACACGTTCAGAAATCACAATAGCATCCTCGAAGTTGAATCCCTGCCAAGGCATGAACGCAACTTTCAAATTGCGGCCCAGGGCCAATTCACCATCTTGAGTCGCATAGCCTTCGCAAAGAACCTGACCCTTTTCAACCTTTTGCCCTTTCTTAACGATGGGCTTCAAGTTAATGCACGTACTTTGATTCGTCTTCTTGAATTTAATGAGTTTGTAGGTCTTTATATCATCATCAAACGACACAAGCCTTTCGTCCTCATTCCGTTCGTAACGGATTTTAATTTCATTTGCGTCTACGTATTCCACCACGCCATCCGCCTCAGCGTTAATCAGCGTACGCGAGTCACGGGCTACACGTCCTTCCAATCCGGTCCCAACAACGGGTGCTTCTGGACGCAACAACGGCACAGCCTGGCGTTGCATGTTGGATCCCATCAGCGCACGGTTGGCATCATCGTGTTCCAGGAACGGAATCAACGAGGCCGCAATGGACGTAATCTGGTTGGGCGCAATGTCCATCAAATCCAGCTTTTCCGGTTCAATTACCGGGAAATCACCCTCGTAGCGCGCCTTTACCCTCGGTGTGATGAAATTACCCTTATCGTCATACTCCGCATTGGCCTGTGCAATGGTCTTGCCATCCTCGTCTTCTGCGGAAAGATAAATAACCGGTTCTTCAACCACAACCCGTCCTTCTTCAACCCGCCGATAGGGCGTTTCGATAAATCCAAGATTGTTTATCTTCGCGTGAACGCAAAGCGAGGAAATCAACCCGATGTTGGGTCCTTCCGGCGTTTCAATCGTACATAACCTACCGTAGTGCGTATAGTGTACGTCACGCACCTCAAAACCCGCGCGTTCGCGAGACAGACCACCAGGCCCGAGCGCAGACAACCTACGCTTGTGCGTGATTTCAGCCAACGGATTGGTTTGGTCCATGAATTGCGACAATTGGTTGGTACCAAAGAATGAATTGATAACGGACGACAACGTCCGTGCATTGATCAAATCCGTCGGTGTAAACACCTCATTATCGCGAATGTTCATCCGCTCACGGATGGTACGTGCCATCCGCGAAAGTCCAACGCCAAACTGCGAATACAGCTGCTCGCCCACGGTGCGCACACGGCGATTGGACAAGTGGTCAATATCATCAACCTCCGCTTTCGAGTTGATCAGGTTGATCAAATATTTCACAATCGCGATGATATCCTCGCGGGTAAGCACCTTTGTTTCATCCGGTGTATCCAGTTGAAGTTTACGGTTAATGCGATACCGTCCGACATCACCGAGGTCATACCGTTTATCCGAAAAGAACAGACGCTCGATGATCCCCCGTGCGGTTTCCTCGTCAGGTGGTTCTGCGTTACGCAATTGCCGATAGATGTGCTCTACGGCCTCTTTTTCCGAGTTGGATGTATCCTTCTGCAACGTATTGTAGATAATGGAATAATCCGCCGCATTGGCCGTATCTTCCTTCGTCAGGATGATCGACTTCACCCCTGCGTCGATAATGAGGTCGATGTGCTCATCTTCCAGGATGGTTTCCCGCTCCAACACCACCTCGTTACGGTCAATAGAGACCACTTCACCGGTATCTTCGTCCACAAAGTCTTCAATCCACTTTTTCAATACCCGCGCGGCCAGTTTACGGCCTACATATTTTTTAAGCCCGGATTTGCTCACCTTCACTTCGTCGGCCAATTCGAACAACTCCAAAATGTCCTTATCGGAATCATAACCGATCGCACGTAAAAGTGTAGTTACCGGGAACTTCTTTTTACGGTCTATATACGCATACATGACGTTGTTTACGTCTGTAGCGAATTCGATCCATGACCCTTTGAACGGGATAACCCGCGCCGAATAGAGCTTCGTGCCATTGGTGTGCCGGCTTTGGCCAAAAAACACGCCCGGAGAACGATGTAATTGCGAAACAATTACACGCTCAGCGCCGTTGATGACAAAAGTCCCTTTCGGGGTCATGTAGGGAATCGTTCCCAAATATACGTCCTGCACGATGGTTTCGAAATCTTCATGTTCCTCATCGTTGCATGACAGGCGGAGTTTTGCCTTGAGCGGTACACTGTAAGTCAGTCCGCGCTCGATACACTCCTGAATACCATAGCGTGGCGGATCAATAAAATAATCCAAAAACTCAAGTACGAAAATGTTCCTTGAATCGGAAATGGGAAAGTTTTCGGAGAAAACCTTAAACAGCCCTTCTTGGTGGCGGTTGTCTGAAGTTGTTTCAAGCTGAAAAAACTCCCTGAAAGATTCCAGTTGCACATCCAGAAAATCGGGATAATCAATCACCTTTTTACTGCTTGCAAAATTTACTCTTTCTTTTTGAATACTTTTGTTTGCCAAGGGAATAAGAATTTAGTTTAACTATTTAAACTGTTTTGTTGCTGCTTTTTTTACCAATGTCTGGTCTCCAGATACAGCGCTGGACCTATCGATTAGGAGGAAAAGTCATAAATAGGAATAGACTCTGACGAAATTCACGTCAGAGTCTAACCCATTCAGGTGCGTTGTATGATCCGAATTAGTTGATCTCAACAACAGCTCCTGCTTCTTCAAGTTGCTTCTTCAAAGCTTCAGCTTCGTCCTTAGCAACACCGGTTTTCAGTTCTTTCGGTGCACCATCAACCAAGTCTTTCGCTTCTTTCAGGCCAAGGCCTGTCAAATCTTTCACCAATTTAACAACAGCCAATTTCTGGCCGCCAGCTTCCTTCAGGATTACGTCGAAAGAAGTTTTTTCTTCAGCAGCAGCAGGTGCATCGCCACCTGCAGCAGGACCAGCAACAGCAACTGCAGCAGCAGCCGGCTCGATGCCATACTCATCCTTCAAGATTTGAGCTAACTCGTTAACTTCTTTTACTGTCAAGTTTACCAACTGCTCAGCAAACGCTTTTAAATCTGCCATTTTATTTTAAATTTTTGAATTTACTTTTTTACTATTTTGTTAACTATCCGTCGGGTATTTTGACTGAGGAACCCTTAACCTCTTTCCTGTAACGTTTTGACCAATCCAGCCAATGTGTTGCCTCCCGACTGGAGAGCCGAAACCACATTTTTGGCCGGAGACTGCAGCAAGCCGATGATGTCACCGATCAACTCATTCTTCGATTTGAGTTTGCTCAGCGCATCCACTTGGTTGTCTCCAATGAAAACCGCTGCATCGATGTAAGCTCCTTTCAATACAGGCTTATCGCCACTCTTCCGGAGCTCTTTAATCAATTTAGCAGGTGCATTACCGGTTTCGGAAAAAAGCATCGTAGAAGAACCCTTCAATACGCTCAACAATTCTTCTGAATCCACACCCGCTTCTACAAGCGCCTTCTTGATCAAGGTGTTTTTTACCACCTGAATGGCTATACCACTGTCGAAACACTTACGACGGATGCCATTGATTTTAGCCACGGTCAAATCAGCAGTATCGGTAATGTAAAAATTACCGTACGATTTAATCTGTTCAGCCAAAGCTTTAACAATTTCTTGCTTTTCTTCTCTTTTCATGATTAAATTCCTGCTACTGATTTAGTTTCAATCTGAATACCGGGGCTCATGGTAGAAGAGAGGTAAATACTTTTGAAATACGTTCCCTTTGCCGCTGACGGCTTCAACTTAGAAATTGTTTGCAATACTTCTAAGGCATTTTCATAAATCTTATCCGATGAAAAAGATGCTTTGCCTATGGAGGTATGAATAATTCCAGTCTTGTCTACCTTGAAATCAATTTTACCCGCCTTGACTTCTGTAACCGCTTTACCTACATCGGTTGTTACCGTGCCGGTTTTCGGATTAGGCATCAAGTTACGCGGGCCGAGGATACGGCCCAACTTACCTACCTTAGCCATTACACTGGGCATGGTAATAATGATGTCAATATCGGTCCATCCGCCTTCTATCTTACTGATATAGTCGTCCAATCCCACATAGTCTGCTCCGGCCGCCTTCGCTTCTTCCTCTTTATCGGGAGTACAAAGCACCAGCACGCGGACGGTTTTACCCGTACCATGTGGCAAAGTTGCGATACCCCGTACCATTTGATTGGCTTTACGGGGATCTACGCCAAGGCGTACATCGATATCCACCGACGCATCAAATTTGGCAATAGTGATATCTTTTACCAAGGCGGAAGCCTCCTGCAAAGAATATGCTTTACCAATTTCAATCTTGGATAGTGCCGCTTTCTGATTTTTCGTTAATCTTGCCACTTTCTTAAACTGATTTCGTTAATTAATTGTTCCAGGGCGCATTACCATTTACAGTAATCCCCATACTACGCGCCGTCCCAGCTACCATCCGCATCGCCGAATCCAGTGTAAACGCATTCAAATCAGCCATTTTATCTTTCGCAATGGTTTCCACCTGTTCCCAGGTAACCGAACCTACCTTTTTACGGTTAGGCTCACCAGAGCCTCCTTTCACACCCGTTGCCTCAATTAATTGAATGGCCACCGGAGGAGTTTTAATGATAAAATCGAATGATTTGTCGCTGTACACCGTGATAACAACGGGCAATACCTTGCCGGGCTTGTCTTGGGTGCGTGCATTGAACTGCTTGCAAAATTCCATGATATTCACCCCCTTGGCACCCAAAGCGGGACCCACCGGGGGCGACGGATTTGCAGCGCCGCCCTTCACTTGTAATTTTACTAACGCACTGACTTCTTTTGCCATTTCTCGATGTAAATTTAATTAATAAATGTTTGTTAGTAAGTTGGAAGCATTTAACGTAACATTTAGATTTTGAAGCGCTTATCGCTTAATTGCACAAGCACCCCAAAATGGAGTGCAAAGGTACAAAAAATTTTATAAATAAAGCAACGATGCTTATTCTTTTTCTACTTGTATATAATTCAGTTCCAAAGGCGTCTTGCGGCCAAATACCTTAACCATCACCTTCAGCTTCTTTTTCTCTTCGTTTACCTCTTCGATTTCTCCGGTAAATCCATTGAATGGACCGTCGTTTACCTTGACGAGTTCACCTACATAAAAAGGCACATTCATCAATTCGCCCTGTTCGGACATTTCATCGACCTTGCCCAGGATCCGGTTGATTTCGGCAGGCCGCAAGGGAATGGGGGTGCCGTCTTTATCCCCTAAAAAACCAACAACACTGTTAATGTTCTTAATTACGTGTTCCAACTCACCATCCAACGCCGCTTCCAGCAATACATACCCCGGATAGAAATTGCGCTCCTTAGCCACCTTCTTTCCGTCTCGCATCTGGTAATACTTTTCCATCGGAATCAGCACCTGTGGCACCAGATGATTGATCCCCATGCGGTTTATTTCTGCCTCTATATATTGTTTTACCTTCTTTTCCTTACCACTTACGGCCCGTACAACATACCATTTCAGTGCTTGATCTGCCATTTCTTCTTTCCCAGCAATTAAGACCTAATATTATAAAACAACTCCAGCACAGTACTCGATGCCTTATCCATAGCAAAAATCACTAACGCAATGATAATTGACGCCACCAATACCACCACGGCCGAACTTTGCAGTTGAGACCACGTCGGCCAAGTGACCTTCTGACTCATTTCTGTATAAGAGTCTTTTATAAATTCAAGTACGTTTGCCATTTTTTACCATTCGTTTTTGCACGGGCACCAGGATTCGAACCCAGATCAAAGGTTTTGGAGACCTCTATTCTACCATTGAACTATGCCCGTGTGTGTCTTCATTCATTAGACACGATTAGCTAATCAGTCACGTACTGATTAGCTAATCAGTTGGAATATTCAATCCCGAGGGGACTGTTTTACTTGATAATCTCAGTTACCTGTCCGGCACCTACGGTCCGACCACCTTCACGGATCGCGAAACGAAGACCTTTTTCCATTGCGATCGCGTTGATCAATTTTACAGTGATCGTTACGTTATCGCCAGGCATTACCATTTCCACACCATCAGGAAGCGCGATCTCGCCTGTTACGTCTGTGGTACGGAAATAAAATTGCGGACGGTATTTGTTGAAGAACGGTGTATGACGGCCACCCTCAGCTTTTGACAATACGTAAACTTCCGCTTTGAATTCGGTGTGCGGAGTTACAGAACCTGGTTTACAGATTACCATACCCCGACGGATATCGGTTTTTTCAATACCGCGCAACAGCAGACCTACGTTATCACCCGCTTCACCGTAGTCGAGGATTTTGCGGAACATTTCCACACCTGTTACCGTTGATTTCAGGTTTTCAGCACCCATACCTAGAATCTCAACCGGGTCACCGGTATTGATTACACCACGCTCGATACGTCCGGTGGCAACCGTACCACGACCAGTGATCGAAAATACGTCTTCAATCGGCATCAGGAACGGAAGGTCTGTCAACCGCGGAGGAATCGGAATGTAGTTATCTACGGCGTCCATCAATTCCATGATTTTTTCAACCCACTGCGGCTCACCATTCAGGCCACCCAATGCAGAACCACGGATTACAGGAATATCATCACCCGGATATTCATAGAATGACAACAATTCGCGGATTTCCATTTCAACCAAATCCAACAACTCAGGATCGTCTACCAAATCCACCTTGTTCATGAATACCACCAAAGCAGGTACACCTACCTGACGAGCCAACAGGATGTGCTCGCGGGTTTGGGGCATCGGACCGTCGGTAGCAGCGACGACGATGATAGCGCCGTCCATTTGCGCAGCACCGGTAACCATGTTTTTTACGTAGTCAGCGTGTCCGGGGCAGTCAACGTGCGCATAGTGACGATTGGCTGTTTGATATTCTACGTGCGATGTATTGATGGTGATACCACGTTCTTTTTCTTCGGGGGCAGAGTCGATGGAATCGAAAGAGCGGGCTTCAGAAAGTCCTTTGTCTGCCAGCACTTTTGTAATAGCGGCGGTAGTAGTTGTTTTACCGTGGTCAACGTGACCGATCGTACCAATGTTTAAGTGCGGCTTACTGCGGTCAAATTTCTCTTTTGCCATGTTTTATGCGAATTAGTAATTTAAAATTTTATTGTATGATGTTAACTATTATGTTACTCTTACGAGCCAATGATGGGACTTGAACCCATGACCTCTTCCTTACCAAGGAAGTGCTCTACCGCTGAGCTACATCGGCTTTGTGTTTACAATCAAAATTCCCTGCCAATTCACTTTTTAGTGGCTTGACAGAGACATGATCAACACCTTATGAGCGGAAGACGGGTCTCGAACCCGCAACCTATAGCTTGGAAGGCTATCGCTCTACCAATTGAGCTACTTCCGCTGAAGTGGGGGGAGAAGGATTCGAACCTTCGAAGCCGAAGCAACGGATTTACAGTCCGTCCCATTTGACCGCTCTGGAATCCCCCCAGATTTTAGAGCCCCCTGCCGGGATCGAACCAGCGACCTACTGATTACAAGTCAGTTGCTCTACCAGCTGAGCTAAGGAGGCATAAATATTTCAAAAAACACGCGTTCCCCACATTCCGGCTCACCAGCTACCCGCAGTTACCTGCCGGTTTCCAACCGCTGACAAACAAACTAAGGAGGCAAAAACCTTCAAAAAACGCCCTTTTCCTTTAGGGACTGCAAAGATATACAAACTTGTATTAATACAAAAATAATTTACAAAAATATAGATAGGCCCACGGGTTATCGGTTAATCCGTATCTTCGCCGCAGAAATTGTGCTATGGAAATGGTTCGACGTTACCTACTTTGCCTACTTATCGGGATTACTACGCTTCCTGCTCTCTCACAGGAAAAAAAGAGTCTTTGGGATCATAAACTTATTAAGCGATTTGTTTCACCCGAAAAGGATAGCACGCGATCGGCCGGATTTATCGTTGTCCCGGCATTGGGATACGCACAGGAAACCGGATTGGAATTTGGCTTAGCCGGCGTTTACAATTTTTATCTCGACAAGACAGACACCACCATCCGAACATCCAACATCACCTTTATCGGAACCTTTACCACCGAGCGGCAGACCAATCTCAAGCTGGAATCGGATATATGGACCACAGGTAACCAATACCACTACACCAGCGAACTCCGCTTCCGGAATTTTCCATTCAATTTCTATGGGATTGGCAACCAAACGAATGAGCGGGATGAGGACGTTTTGCTCATGCAACTGATCCGCCTTCGTTTTGAAGGTGAACGCAGACTGGCTCCCAATTATTATGCAGGAATTAACTTGGCTTACGAGCGTTTCGCTTTTTCCGACCGTGAAAACGGCGGGATATTCCAACAGGCACCTCCTTATGGGCAAATGGGTGGTGGGCATTTCCTGTTGGGCATTTCCCAACTGTATGACACGCGCGATATCAACACCTACACCACCCGAGGGTATTACGCCCGTGCCAAATATGCTTATTCACCCGGATTTGGTGACGGCAGCCGCTTTAAGGGGAGCATCCTAGACGTAGACTTACGCGCGTTTCTCCCCTTATCCGATCAATTGACGCTGGGATTCAACGGTCACTATAAAACATCAATAGGCTCACGCATTCCCTTCTATATATACCGTGAGCTGGGTGGCGATATGATGATGCGTGGCTATTACACAGGCAGATATCGCGACCGCAGTCTGATAGCCGCCCAAAGTGAACTCCGTTATCGCTTTCACCCGCGGGTAGGCGTCGCCGGCTTTATCGGAACAGGGTCCACCTACCATGATGGTTGGCGAAATGCGCGGCTTATTCCTTCTTATGGCGGTGGTATCCGCTACTTTTTTGATCTGGAACATAACAGCAGTGTCCGCCTTGATTATGGAATCGGAGAGCAACGCCCCGGCGAAAAGCGCCAGGGCGGTTTCTACCTGTCATTGAGCGAGGCTTTTTAATCAAAACTTCTGTTCGATCGTATCATCCCAGTCGGGGTTGATATCGATGGCAAAACGGTCTAAATCCCCCAATAGTTTTCCACTAAATAGCAGTTGTACGTTATTACGGATACTTTCGGCCACTGTTACGCTACGCAACACCTCCTCGTCCGCTCCATAGGCCGTAAGCTCATAATTAACGTCGTAGGTATGCCCCTCGTCAATCAATCCAAAAAACTGGTGGAAAGCTATTTGGAAATCCTCCGTCGTCTCAAAATCACTGAAGGCGATCGATTGGGCATCGGACATGGGTAAACCGGATGGGATTCCGAAAGGTGTATATAGGTAGTTTTCATGGCTTCTGGTCACTGTGATTTTCGTTATCTTTTGTAAATCGCCCATCAGATCCGCAAAATTAAATTTGATCAAACTGAAACACCGTGTCAGCACAGCCGATTCTGCTACGTCGGTATCCCCTACTTCTAAATCCGATCTCAACAATGCATACGTAACCGCCCGATGATCATCAAACTCCTGTCCGAAGTAAAACTCACTTGCATGGGTAAGATCTTCCGGCAGAAGTAAGCTTCGATCGGATTGATAAGCCAGAAACAAGACGTCATAGGTACCTTCGGTTAAATTCATTGTCAATAAATCGCCTTCCTCCAGCTCGTCCATTGCAAATTTTTGTTGGGCTACAACCGTTCCATCGTCAGATGAGAATACGTAATAGTGCAATGTACTCGGCATCGACGGATCGGTCTCCGTTACCACTTCGCCATTGTATACACCGGAAAGGCGGATGTTATCCAGTTTAACAACACCCGCACTCTCGTTGTAATCATTGTCATCGTCACGGTTACCGGCTAGAAAATCAAATTTTAATTTTAGTACGTCAACGCCGATAAATTGTGGAAAAACGCTAATATCAAAAGTATATTCATTTCGGGCTTGAGCCCCCATCTTCTCGAATTGATTATTTTCAGCCAATACTTCATAGCTATCGCCGCCGTCAATCGAATAGGATAATAAGAAGTCTTTGGGTCCCGTATTAGAGCTACTGATATCAAAGCTGAAATCCGCAAAAGAACTGATTCCAACCACGGGCAGATTCATTTCAACTGTTTTTACACCTTTCATACTCAACGCGTCGCCGGCCTCATATACGTCGGAAGCAAACCCTGTCCCAAACTTCAAATCCGCGTCCGCCTCAACCCCTACACCTTTCTCATCCACCGCAATGTCCGGCTCTAACGTTTCGTCATTAAAAGACCAATAATAGAGGTACTGCGATTCGGGGCTTGGTGCAAGGTTATGCAACGCCTGCATCCCCATATCCGAGAGAGCCATACCTCTCTTTATATACCGACCGGACAAAGACGCAACTTCGGATTCGAAGCCCGATAACTTAAAAGTAATTTGACGCACATCGTCTTTCTCCGACGGCGGTATCGGAACATCCCGGTGACAGCCGACCAATAAAAACAATTCTGCAAAGCAAATTTGGTAAAAGGTTTTTTGTAAAGACATCATAATTATGTTGAGTTAGTGAATCCATACAAGAAATCCTATCTTCCTGGATAGACCTAACTCCCCTAATTACCTAAGTTGTATTGCCAGTTTAAGAAGCCGGAATTTAAGTCCAGTGTTTAGAATCCACCCGAAAATAGTTGATTTTAAACGGAATGACGCCACCAAAAACGAACTGCTAGGGAATCTTTACAATGCCAGCAACATGGATTAACAATTAAAACAATTGATCAATTCAAAATTAGCCTGTTGAACAAGAAATTAATAAGAGCGCCTATTGGCGTAACTCTTCAAATACTTGTATATATCAAACAGAATTAACAGATTTGCATAATCAACGCAGCATCATAAACAACCCCGTACCGTGATAACTTAGGTCAAGACAAGATCTATACCAAGGGGGCACCTTCTTAATACCTACTTCGTAATGAGTCCAAGGTGAGTCCAAGGTGAGTCCAGGATGAGTCCGGCTTTTTCTAGGAAAAACCGGACTCATCTTAGACTCACCACATATCCAATACGGGTTCAGGGATAAGGAGGTATGAAGCAGGTGCCGGGCAGGTATTTGCTTTGTCCGACGGATGGTGGAACGATGCCAAATAAAAGAAGGCAGTGGGATTGGTTTGTTGTAAAATTACGGATCTGGGAGGATGTATACAAGAATTCGTGCACCTTTCTTGGCTAACCTATTTTCAACCAAAAGACGCACGAATTCTCAAGAAAACACCTGCTTAGGATGCTTTATCTACCGATAGCGCTTTATCAATTAAGAATACCAGGTTCTTCCGGTGTGCATCGGTTTGAAGGTCGGCTCCTGAAGCAGCGCCAGCCAATTTCGATTTTATTGCCCTGAGCGTCAGCAGTGCCGCCGCCTTGCTCGCATGATCATAACCGGTTTTAGCCTCCAAAATACCGCTCAGCGCCGACACATAGTCCGTTTGGAGGTTCTGGCGGATCAGATCGACCGAACCACCCAAATCTGCATCAAAAATATTCATCGTCAGATCCTGCATCACCTCCGCTACCGAATATTCGTTGCCATACAGGCTGCTGTTGCTGATACGCGAAAGTGTTGTCGGATGCAGGATGTGCGAAAGTGTACTCACCTGCAACGACCGGAATGTATTCTGTGGTTTGTAATCCTCTGTACTGCTAAAGAAATTGAATCCGCGGCGTTGCGGTTGAAGGTAAGGGAACAACGAATAGTCTTCGGCAAAGGCATCCGGTGCGTAAATATATTTGCCGAGTAATGCCATCGCTTTCTTTTGCACTTCCAACGGCACAGGTGTATAGGGTTTTGCATCGGTACGCTGCCCTACGAAACTACGATCTACATAAACCCCACCGATGTAGCGGCTGATGGCAGCAGCCATGCTAGACCGCTGGCTGTTGAGCTGGCCGTAACGTTGTAACAACTCCTGGTAGCTTTGATTTGGCCTACTGAACCGTTCCTTCAGTTTTGGCATCATGTCGTTCACCAGCAGAAACCGTTCTTCGCCATACGCCATCATGTCGTTGGAATGATCGTTGACATTTACACGTGGGTCGATCGCTTTGCCGGGACTACGCATATCATCGGCATCATTACCGAAAGCCAATCGGGGGTCGGTGCTGCGACTCAGAATTTTATCCAAACCTTTTTCTTCTTCCTCAGGAGAAAAAGGTGTGTAACCATATTCGATCGCCCAGATATCATAGGGCCCTGCCTTTGTCGTATAATAATCTCCTTGTTTGCTGCGATCGCGGCTTACATTGATCGCAGGATAATCCATTACTGAACCTTGCAGCCCGATCTTCCGTGTTAGTTTTGTATCGTGCAGCTGTTCGGGACTTAACATCTGGCTGGCTCTCATGTTGTGGTTTAAGCCCAACGTGTGACCCATCTCATGCATAATCAGGTAGTACAGGAACTGCTTGTGCATCTCTTTCACCGTCGCAACCTGTTTGGCCTCCCCGGTTTCCGCATCCAATGTCTCCACGACAGCCATCCCCGTTTGGTACTGCATGCTTAATTCGTTGGCTAGGTTACACATCGCCATCCGGTTCACCTGAGAATGGTGCACATATTCCGCTTGAGGAACTATTGCTTGTTCCGGATGTTCCCAAGGCAAGGCCCCCAAAGCTGCGACACCCCCATTGAACAGGTCATCGTAGACCGGTGTACCTGCGCCCGACTTCCATTCCACCGTAATATCTGCTCCCAGAATCTGTCCGGTCAGCGGATTAAAGAAACTGGGGCCGATCGCACCATAACTCGGTTTGCTGGATGATTTCCAACGAATTACATTGTATGCAATGTCTGCGGGATCCCAGTCTGCATCGTCCGGCATTTCTTTCATGACAACCGCATTTTTAAAACCGGCTGCTTCGAATGCTTCATTCCATTTTTCGCCGGCCTCCTTGATAATCGGCCGGTATTCCAGCGGCGTTGTATTTTCAATCCAGAATACGATCGGCTCGACGGGTTCACTGATTTTAGCATTCGGATTTTTCTTCTCCAGGTGCCAACGGCTGATGAAATCCCGATATGGTGTGGGAGATACCGACGTCAAATCATCCACTTCGGCACCGAAATACCCTACACGTGGATCATCCCGCCTGGGTCGGTAATTATTCTGAGGCACTTCCAGAAAAGAGTGCTGCATCCGGATCGTTACATATCGTGCATCCGTGATGTCCTTTCCTCCACCGTTCATAGGTGTCGGGTTGTCGTAAGCAAGCCGTACAACGATGTCAGTATTTTTTGGAAACGACCGCACCGTGTCATAACTTGATTTTGCGACATTCAGATTGCCCAGATTGAAAACAGCAGTAGGAGGTATCCCCGGTGGGATAATCGGCTTCACCCGATCCAATTTATCGCTGATGAACAATCCATCGATCGGGATCAGATAGCCCGCACTGTCTGAAGCCGCTATCTTCTCCGAATAAAAAACCGCATCGGCGACGTCCGCATTGGCCGCCTTGCTCACCGGATTGTCGGGATTGTAATAAAATGACGTGTTTTTTCGTAAAAACTCAATCCGATCGTTGTTCTTGCGGACACTGAACAGCCAGGTATCCCGGATCATATTCTGGTTGAGATACAAAGCGGTGGGTCCTCCCATTGAGAAACTTTGATAAATAAATTTTTTGCCCAACTGCTCCTTCTCCAGGTAAAGTTGCAAACTTGCTGTCGCTGTGTCACGGTATAGGGTAAAAAGTCCATCTACCTTTTTGCTCGCCTTTACTTTATCCTCGATCGACGGCTTTTCGGGCTTCTTTTTCAAGGAATCCGCCGCGGCTTTCTTAGTACTGTCAGGCGGTGCCACTTTAGCGGTGTCCGGTTGCTTTTTTGACGATGTATCCTGTAGCGCATACATCCTTAGACTACCTGAAACAGGGGCAGCGAAAAATAGACAGCCCACAACGGTTAATAGCCATACATACTTCATAAGATTTAGTTAAAATGTGATACCATTCATGTGCGAATAAGGAGTGCTAACCTTGTGCATTTCGGATAAGACACCCCAACGCTAGTTTTATTGCATACGAACATCGGAAATTATAGCTGCATCATTCGTAACTTTTACGTTACACCACAATTCAATCGATGAAGCATTGCCAGACGTGGACCGAAATCAAGTAGGTTATTGGTAATGGTCTGGCCGAAATTGGTAGATTTGAAAAAAACAAATCCTGGATTGCTACTTATTACAATTATGGAAATTTTTCAGAAAGAAGTAACCCTACGCGAACGATCCCGCGGTTTTCACCTGATCACATCAGAAATCCAACACAATTTATTGCCGATTTCACATTGGAAAGCTGGCGTATGCCATGTTTTCATCCAGCACACGTCAGCGTCATTGACGATCAATGAAAATGCCGATCCGACAGTTCGAATAGACTTTGAGATGTATTTCAACAAATCAGTACCTGAAAACGACCCCGATTACCGCCATGATTACGAAGGAGCGGATGACATGCCCGCTCATATCAAATCTTCTTTAATGGGAGCGTCTGTGAGTATTCCGATCCAGAAAGGGGTACTTGCTTTGGGAACCTGGCAGGGGATATACCTCTGCGAACACCGCAACCAGGGCGGCAGAAGACGACTTTTGATTACAGCTTGGGGGAATTAAAAAATGCGGTTTAGTCAATAAACCGCATTTAGATTAATAAGTCGCCTTCACTCACACACCGGCTTCTTCCTCGGCCTCTTTTTTCATCTTATCATTGGCCACGATAACGATTTCTACGCGGCGGTTTTCTGCCCGACCAGCTTCGGTACTATTGTCTGCAATGGGCTCGTGAAAACTTTTACCTTCGGTTTTGACACGTCGGCCAGCAAGGCCCTGCGAAACCGCATAACTTTTAACCGATTTTGCCCTGCGTTCCGAAAGGCCTTGATTATACGTATCCGTTCCCTTATTGTCGGTATGACCGATCACCAAAATATCTGTATTCGGATTATCATTTAGATTCTCAACCAGCTTGGCAATGTTGGTTTTTGCATCGGGCTTCAGATCGGTTTTGTCGAAGTCAAACAAGATGCCCGAGTCAAATTTCACAATGATTCCCTCGTCTGCCTTAATCACTTCAGCGCCCGCTACGGTACGCTCAATCTCCGCAGCCTGCTTGTCCATTTTTTTACCGATGAGTCCACCGGCAACACCCCCCAGGGCAGCTCCCGCGAGTACACCTACGGCCGTGTTTCCTGCCTTCTTGCCGATAATTGCTCCTAAGGCACCGCCAGCTACGGCTCCTGTGGCAGCTCCTTTTTGCGTGTTGCTCATCGATTGTATAGTGCTGCAGCTTCCCAACAGCATAGCCGAAGTGGCCACCGAAAGTCCAAATAGGGCTATTTTTCTATTCGTTATCATAGTTACTTATTTTGTTTGATTCATCAAATGCAAACCCGATGCCAAACTATGAGGTGGAGCGTGGGTACCGTTGTCCACACGATTGTTGGCGGACTGACACCGCTTACTTATCGGGCTCAGCTTCTAACGTAGGAAGTTTAGGGGCAGGTGGTCGGCCATCGCGGTCAAATTGTTTAAAAGATTGGACGATATAAGCTGTTATGTCATACTCGCCCCAGTATTGTGCTTTTTCGTAAGATGGCCGATACCAAATCATAAAATTCGTAAGGTCATCACCCTCCAAGCCCGTAAGCTCGTGAATTTTTCCCCGGCTGAATTTCCGATCTACATCAGTTTCGGCCAATTCCTTTTCCATGTAATTGCTGAAACGCCTGGCATTCCGTGGTGTCCGCCCCAACAACTCATACAAAGACGTAATCGGGTTAAAAATGTAAGCCAAGGCCGGAGGTTTTCCATCAAAATAAACGCCTTGCTTACGGTATCCGCGCATCGCATCGCGAAGCTCTGCTTCTTTGCTCATCCGGTTAACATCAACCTGTTCCAGCAGAATACTCCCTGGCGTCATGTCAATAAGTATATCGCTTAACGTCTTTATCTCGGCGATAGCAGATTGGTAGCCGATGCTGTTTGCTACGAGGGTATCCCCTACCGAAGCCGTAATTTCAAATGTCCCTAAACCGCTAGATGCCGAATTCTGACCGGTATTTTTGTTGGTGATGGTGGCTCCTCCCAGCCGTTTGCTCGTGCCAGCCTCTACGACGATACCCCGAATAACTCCCGATTCCTGAGCAAAAAGCCCGATTGGGAGCACGCTAATGAAAACAAACAACAGTATGTTAGTCAGACGTACCATGTATACTTTTCATTTGACTGATTTTTATACCAAACGTTTAACCTCAGCTTTTTCTTATGCCTATCAATGCAAGCGATCAGGCTTTGTAAGGATAAAATACAAAATTGGCTCCTTCGGGAACGATTGCAAAGATGCACATAAAATCTTCGGGCTTTTTGTATTGCTTAATGAAATGCGCTTTCCGGTCTTCCTTGATGATGCCCCGCTCTACAAACTCCTCCAAAGTAGATGCATGGATAGACCAATCGGTGCCCAGCTCATTCTTATCCAGTATCAGTTCACCCATAGTCACTTCATGCTGATGGGCAATGAAGATGGGATAGGCGGACAGCCCTTCTGCCATTATTTCAACAGCAATCTCCTTGATGGATTCCGCGTAAAAATCCAGATCGGCTTTGAGGCTCTTCAGCGGACTTTCCTTTTTTGGCTGTCCGTCATCGCCCGCCTGCGCTCCGAGTAAATCCTGCAATTCCATGGGAAGAAATTAAAAATTGAAAGTTGAAAATTAAAAAGTTGCACCTTTCAGACCGAGCAATACCACGTTCTCCACGTGCTGAGTGTGGGGAAACATATCTACCGGCCGGATCCGTTTGACTTCATACTTTTCGTTAAGTAAAGCGAGATCCCGGGCCTGAGTTGCCGCATTGCAACTCACGTATACAATTTTTGGCGCCTCCATTTCCAGCAGCCGTGCCACAACATCGGGATGCATTCCGGCTCGTGGTGGGTCGGTAATCACTACATCTGGCTTGCCGTTCGCTTTGACAAACTGTGGTGTCAATACGTCTTTCATGTCTCCGGCGAAAAATCGGGTATTTCCGATACCATTTATCTGCGAATTGATTTTGGCGTCTTCGATGGCCGAAGGCACATATTCCACGCCGATGACCTCACGCACATGTCGGGCAACGAAGTTGGCAATCGTCCCGGCTCCAGTATAAAGATCATACACGCGTTCATGCCCTTTAAATGATGCAAAATCACGTGTTATTTTGTAAAGTTCATAAGCCTGCGCTGAGTTAGTCTGATAGAATGATTTGGCACCGATCTTGAACCGAAGTCCTTCCATCTCCTCAAAGATATGGTCACGCCCTGCATAGACATGAACATGCTGGTCAAAAATGGTGTCATTTTTCTTTTCATTGAGAATGTAAAGCAAGGAAGTAATCTGTGGAAATTCGTTGGCAAGGAAAGTCATGGTCTTTGCGACGGTATCCGCATCGGCATAAGCAAACACGACGATTACCATCAGCTCACCGGTGGAAGCTGTCCGGATTATGAGGTTACGCAATGCGCCCTCATGCTGCCGCAAGTCGTAAAAAGAAATTCGTTGCTCCAGCACAAACGCCCGTAATTTATTCCGGATTTCATTGGATGGCGATTGCTGTAAATGGCAGTGTTCAATATCCAATATCTTATCGAACCGCAGGGGCACGTGGAATCCCAGCGCATTTGGCTGCGCCATTGTCTGTTCATCCTCCACCTCGGTAAACCACCGCTTGTTGGAAAATGTATATTCGAGTTTATTACGATAATACTGTGTTTGCGGAGCAGGTAGAATTGTTTCCATTTCGGAGGTATCTATTTTACCCAACCGCGACAACGCATTGTCCACGCTTTTCTGCTTGTAGATCAATTGGGCATTGTAGTCCATATGCTGCCATTTGCAACCGCCGCATATACCGAAATGCTTACAAAAAGGAGTGATCCGGTGCAAGGAAGGTTGAATTATCCGGGAAATACGCGCTTCGGCAAAGTTCTTCTTTTTGCGCATCAACTCCACATCAACCACATCACCCGGAATCGCTTTGTCTATGAAAAGAACGAGTTCCCCGGATTTACCTACCCCCTTGCCTTCTTCGGCAATATCGGTAATCGATACATCGGATAGCGCCCGTTGTTCAGGTGTGATTTTTCTTCTGCTCATAAGGGTGCAAAGATACGGGTTTTTCACGCATCTGTGTTCTTAAACGGAAACATATTGATGGTTGCAGGATGCAGCCGGAGGATAAAGCATCATCTGCCTGGGTATCCCCACCAGCCAAACCAGGAACCAGGTAATAACCTGACCTAGTATCCGTAAAACCCAGGGATTAACCGGCGAATAAATTCAATTGCCATCCACGGTCGCTTTGACGAGGTACGGCAGAATTTCTTTTTGAAAGGAGACGAAGTTTTTCCGAACGTCCGCTTCGCTGACGGAGGTAAACGCAAACGAGAACACGATGTTCTTGCTGGCTTTAATGAGAAAGGTCAATCTTTCGGGTTCAACGGCTTCGCCAATTTCGGTATTGTTAATAAATGAACTGACCAGAAGGAACTCCAGGTCATCAGACAAGGTATGGAGGTATTCCTGCGTGTTCGTCGACTCTCGTATAAAATCCCAACCGAGAAATTCGTTACATATCGTGTAAGTAAGGCGGCTGACCCGCAGAATGGTATTACTCAGGTAGGTTTCAAGATCGGCCTCCCGGCTGTATTTGCCAAGCAAATCATCAACGCTTTCCCGGATATAGTCCATCAGGATTGCGTGAAGCACCAGTTCCTTGCTATCAAAATACTTATAAATCGTCGCTTTGGCAATTTTTGCTTTCCGCGCGATTTCGTTGACACTTGTCTTCTTGTAACCGTAGCGCCTAAAAAGCTCCCGAGCAGCCTTCTTGATAGTCTCCTTTACTTTATCGGCTTCCATTTATTAATTTGAAACGATTAAGATATCCCCATTTCTCCTCACATAATAAGGTCGTAGGGGGCATTCCGCAATGGCTGATGGCGAACCATTGGTTAAAATATATTTAGCACCCGAACAAGGATCTACTGCAACCGGCCCATCTCCTTCCAGTTCCACAGCACATCTTTTCCCAGGGTTAACGGTGCTACATCTATCAAAAGCTACATATTCACGATCACTTACCTGCATCACAATGAGTCCAGCAATCCCCCCCCGTTCAGCTCCCAAAGCTACAGGTTGCATCAGCAGCAGCAGCTCGCTGAATTCCACCAAAGAGATTGTTGTATTGAATGGGCGATAATCAACCACATTGCATCCCCCTTTCTTACACGAAACCGGCACAAGAAAAGCCGTAAACGCAAATAGGTATGTAACGGCCTTTTTCATCTTTACCGTTAGATCAACTCGGTTTCAAATTGTTTCAAAAACCGCACGTCATTTTCGGAAAATAATCGCAAATCCCTGATTTCATACTTAAGATTGGTAATCCGTTCAATCCCCATTCCAAATGCAAAGCCTGTGTATTTGGTGCTGTCAATGCCACAATTTTCAAGCACATTGGGGTCTACCATACCACACCCCAGAATCTCCACCCACCCGGTATATTTACACAGGTTACATCCTTTCCCTTTGCAGATTGTACAGCTGATATCCATTTCAGCAGATGGCTCAGTAAACGGAAAATAAGAGGGACGGAAACGCACTTGGGTGTCGTCCCCAAAAAGCTCTTGCACGAAATGATAAAGCGTCTGTTTAAGATCCATAAAAGAGACCCCTTCGTCTACATAAAGCCCCTCAACCTGATGGAAAAAACAATGCGCACGGGCCGAAATTGCTTCGTTTCGGTACACCCTTCCAGGCATGATCGAACGAAAAGGAGGCTTGCCATTTTCCATCATTCGAACCTGTACCGACGATGTATGCGTACGTAATGCGATGTCATTACCCGCTTGCTTCTTGATGAAAAACGTATCCTGCATATCCCGAGCAGGGTGTTCAGGCGGAAAATTCAGTGCAGTAAAATTATGCCAATCATCTTCGATTTCTGGTCCCTCGGCTACTGTAAATCCTAATTTCTTAAAGATCTCAACAATTTCCTTCCTCACCAGCGAAAGCGGATGCCGCGAACCAATCACGACTCCATCTCCGGGTAATGTAAGATCGCCGATTTCCTTTTTGGATACCTTGGCACCTGAAGCAAATTGCTCCTGAAACGTCTTGTATTTCTGCTCAACCGCTTGTTTAAATTCATTCAGTGTCTTTCCGAGTACCCGCTTCTGGTCGGCCGAAACGGTTTTAAACTCTTCGAAAAGGTCACGTATCACGCCCTTTGCCACCATGAACTTCAACCGAAAGGTTTCCAACTCCTCAGGAGACTGGGGGGCAAACTGCTCAATTTCTTCGGTATACTGCTGTATTTTGTCTTGCAACATGACGCCAAAGATATGAAAATTCTCTTTAGCTATCAGCTTTCGGCGATCAGCTTTCGCTTATCAAGTTTCGGCGATCAGCCGTCGGCGTGTGTAATATTGCTATTAAAATAGGGCGTCTTCCTCGCCGTCGTTCTCCTTAAAATCCACGTCCGACTCAGTATTTGCGCCCCCGGTTTTCTTGGCACTCAGGTCGTCTACTGCATTATCCGGGGTATCAAAATCGCTTTTGCGGCCAAGGAGCGTAAAATTATCAGCCACCACTTCGGTTGTATAACGCCGTACCCCCCCTTTATCTTCGTAGGAACGTGTTCTTAACTTGCCTTCTACATAAACTAACTTCCCTTTAAATAAATACTTTGCGGCAACCTCGGCCAATCCGCGCCACATGACAATGTTATGCCACTCGGTCTGTTCCACCCTCCGCCCATCCTTGTTATACATCTCCGAAGTGGCCAGCGGGAAACTTGCAACCGTAACGTTGCCGTCTAAATGACGGATTTCGGGGTCTTTTCCTAAATGACCTACTAAAATAACTTTATTGACGCCTGACATAATTTAGGTATATTTTGGTAATTTATTCAATACTATAATTTTTTAAAAAAGAATAAATAAGCTTCGGTTTAGCTAATGTACCCAAATCTTTTATAAAAACATAATTCCACTTCTTTTTTTTGTCAACGAATTGCCCGTGCATATCCACTGCGATAAACTGCGCGAACAGGTTTTGATGGCTTAATACATGTTTTACCGGTCCTGTTATTAATCGTAGATCGACCCTTGTGCCAAATGCTTCGACAACCTTGGCATCCGTAGCCAATTCCAGCAGGTTTACTTGTTGGGGTGTCTCAACCAACGGCAATTCATACAGGTTTTCCCAGATATCGCCCTTTTCCCGTTTGTTTACCAATATTTGATCGTCCTTCATTACAACGAAATAGTTGAAATAACGGTTACGGCTCGTTTTTCCTTTAATTTTAACTGGAAGTTGATTCACCCGTTTTTCAGCTAACGCCCGACAGTCAAATCGGAGAATACAACCTCCACAGTCCGGGCCACTGGGCTTACATTGAATGGCGCCGAATTCCATGATTGCCTGATTATAGAGACCAGGATGGGTTGGGTCTAGTAGGTCGTTGGCCAATGTTAAAAAAAGCTTCTTTCCCTTCGAAGCATTTATCGGCTCGTCAATGCCAAAATATCGGGCCAATACCCGAAACACATTGCCATCCAAAACCGCCTTTGCTTCGTTAGCTGAAAAAGAGGCTATTGCTGCCGCGGTATATTCGCCTATCCCCTTCAACTTGACAAGATCGCTGTATCTATTTGGGAAAACACCTCCATACGCCGCCACTACAGCTTTGGCGGCATGATGCATGTTACGCGCGCGTGAATAATATCCCAACCCCTGCCAATGAAGGAGTATCTCTTCCTCCGGTGCATCCGCAAACGCCGCAACGGTGGGATAATGCGATAGAAATCGGTGGAAATAAGGCAACCCCTGCGCCACACGGGTTTGCTGCAAGATTACCTCCGAAAGCCAGATCACATAAGGATCTGCAGTGTGCCGCCAAGGCAGGTCGCGCTTATGCGTGTTATACCAAGCGATGATTTCTGCGGAAAATGCCATGGGACAAAGGTCCTAATTTTTTGTGAAGTCGTCAGAGATACCTGCGCCAATTTACTCCAAATTGTTCCCAATCGGATACCACTTCCGATATTCCTATCAATTGTCCTACCTTCTGATAAATGTCTTCTGCGGTTTGTCCCTGCTTACGGAGGTATTGTATGGAAGTTGCTCCCGACGACTTTGATAATTTTTCGCCTCTAGCACCCTTCAACAGGACGTGGTGATAAAACGTGGCTGACACGAAAGAATCATAGCCCAGTAAACCTGCCAGATAAATCTGTGCCTGCGTAGATTCACGCAAGTCTTCTCCCCTTACGATCAGATCGACACCACTCTGTACATCATCCACCACGGAAGCCAATTGATAAGCCGGAAAACCATCGCGCTTACGTACGACAAAATATTGCATATTAGGTGGAAGCGTTGCCCCGGATGTATCAATGCGCCAATTGTAACCCGGATTGTCCAAAGACAATCCTTTGTCGCGGCACGTTCCCATATAAACACCATCCGGATGACGTGCAAAAAGCACGGAGCGGGAGCATTCACAGGCAAATAAATGTCCTTGCTGCCGTAGTTGCTGCAATGCATCTTCATACAACTGCATCCGGTGTATCTGCGAATATGTATTTTTATAATCCGCATAGGTCCTGGGCCCCTCGTCCCAGGGGAGTTTCAAAAATTCCAATGTCTCAAAGATATCGTCGATATAGTTTTGCTTCACCCGCGCTTGATCCAAATCATCGATACGCAATAAAACGTGCGCACCCGTTTGTTTGGCTAGAGCCGCAGTTAGCGCAAAAGAGAGCACGTTACCCAAATGTAAGTATCCGCTTGGAGTTGGTGCAATACGAGTACGTTTGAATCGGTTCATAAGAAAGCCCAAAATTACAGGTTTAACAGGGCAAACTGTACGCTTTTGGAACACGGACTGTTCACTTTCGGACACCCCTACATCCCACAAAAATGATATCTTTTTGATTTTCTACTACTTATATTTCAGGCACGCTCTTTATATTTTTTTTAACAGCGATGCAACTTCTCGTAGTATAAAGCGTCTATAATACAATGTGTGTTTGTGAATCACTGGTTAGCTGGTATCGCTCCCCGCGATCATCCAGCTTCCAGATGGTTCATTGAATGACACACCTAGACTATTGCCTACTATATCCCTTCTAGCCAAACCATAAAATGATCAAACCACTTATCCGAAGTCGTTTTGTTATGAAGGCCAAATCCGTGCCCGCCTTTCGCATACCGAGTCAGCTGGGCGGTAATTCCATATTTCTCCAGCGCTTTTATATAGGCTTCACTGTTGGCAATTGGCACAGCGGTATCGTCTTCCGCATGTACTAAAAAAGCCGGGGGTGTATTTTTGGTAACCTGCAGTTCATTAGAAAACAACCGAACGTCTTTGGATTTGGGTTCGCTGCCCAACAGATTCTTTTTAGATCCTCCGTGGGTTAATCCCTCCTGCATACTAATTACGGGATATAGCAGTAATGAAAAATCGGGACGTAGCGATGTCCTTTTTGGATTGTCGATCACGGCTTTCTGGTAGTGGGTAGAAAGTGTAGCCGCCAAATGCCCGCCTGCGGATGATCCGGCAATTCCCACTTTGTCCTTTGCGATGCCCCATTCGTCTGCATGTTCCCGCACCAGCTGAATGGCACGCTGCGCATCCTGCAGGGGGCCGATACGTTTATCGATCATAATTTCATCACTCGGCAACCGGTATTTCAATACGAAAGCAGTGATACCATGCTCGGCAAGCAGCTTTGCGATATCGTGTCCTTCATGAGTGATTGCCAATATACTATACCCCCCACCGGGGCAGATGATAATCGCCTTACCCGTATTGGTGACACCCACTTTTGGAAAATATGCCGTAAGCGTCGGCACCGTCACCCCTGAAACGCGGCTTATTCCATTGGCGTCCGTGGTCAACGTCTCCTCCATAGCGGATGGTTTACTGTTCGGTACCGTATCGTCGTACAAATTAATGACGGTTTGCCCAAATGCCATATTGCAAAATAATAATCCACAAACAGATATTAGCTGAAATCCTCGCATTGATTTATGTGTATTTAATGGTTAGAAACAACAAGTAAATCCAAATCCTTAGGGGTAAGGTTGAATTTATTGGCGATGTCTTTATTTGTTAGGTGTCCTTGATAAAGGTAAATCGCGTTCCTCACGCCTGGCTTCGCCCAGATCAGGTTCATGATACCTCCCATCTCACCAATATCCAACAGAATGGGAGTAAAAATATTGGTAAGGGCATAGGTAGCCGTGCGCGCCACGCGGGAGGCAATGTTTGGCACACAATAGTGAATGACATCGTACTTCCGGAATACGGGTTTCTCGTGGTTGGTGATTTCGGACGTTTCAAAACACCCCCCCTGATCAATACTCACATCTATTAACACTGAGTTCGGCTTCATTTTGGCAACCGTATCTTCGCCTATAATACAAGGGCTCCGACCGTTGGTGGCACGGATGGCTCCAATGACAACATCGCAGCCAATCACCGCCTTTCGGAGCACGATGGGTTGGATGACGGAAGTAAATACGCGGCTTCCCACATTGTTTTGTAAGCGCCGCAACCGATAGACCGAGCTGTCAAATACTTTTACCTGCGCGCCCAATGCAATCGCCGTCCGCGCAGCAAATTCTCCCACGGTTCCCGCTCCCAAAATAACCATTTCCGTAGGAGGCACTCCCGTAATACCTCCCAACATCAACCCCTTGCCATCGAAGACATTACTTAGGTATTCAGCAGCAATTAACACCGACGTCGCTCCTACAATCTCACTCATGGCCCGGACTACGGTGAGCGTATTGCCCTCGTCTCGCAGGTACTCGTACGACAATGCCGTAATTTTCTTTTTCATGAGCGCCTGCAGATGGTCGAGATGCATTAACGAAGGCTGCTGGGATGACAGCAAAACCTGGCCATTACGCATCATATCAATTTCCGCCAATGTGGGTTGGGCGATTTTAATAATAATATCGGCTTTATAAACCTCTTCTTTGTTTTGGACAATCAATGCTCCTTGCTCACTATAGTGATGGTCGAGAAAGTTGGCCGATTCTCCAGCACCACTTTCCAACACCACCTCATGACCGTTTTCAATAAGCAGCGCAACAGACAAGGGAGTCAGTGGCACCCGGTTTTCCTGAAAACTGATTTCCTTAGGGATCCCAATATAGAGGCTATTTTTCCTTTTTTCCCTCTCAAGCATTGCTTCCTGAGGCTGTAACAATGCCTGACGCGCCAATTTCGACAGCTCACTCATGATGCGCTCACTTTATCCATAAAAATTCGGGTTCAACATGCGAAAATAAAGAAACTTTTAATAAAATCCCGGCAAACTGTGTGCGATTGGATTAAATCGATTACTCAACTTACTTAACAATAGCAACTTAAAAAATCAATACCACTTGTTTAAAATGATAAAATAACTATATTTGAGCCGCAAATTAATTGCTCATCGCCTTAATCATGTTGGATGTTTGATAAATTTAACATCGTTCCCCGTTGGATTATTTTTACGCTCGATTTGTGCTGCAGTGCCTTTGCGCTCTTTTTTGCGGCGCTTCTGCTAAATAGTTTCACATACGACACCATCCATTCCACCGATTTTAACCGTAAACTCTTGGCGGTCTTATTTGTGAGCACCATGGTGTTTTATCGATTGAAGATGTACGCCGGTATCGTTCGCTATACGAGTGCGCTTGATTCCGTTCGGATTTTGTCGTCCGTATCCCTTTGTATCGTTGCACTATTTCTACTCAATGTGGTTCTAGTGGCCCTTAACCGATCTCCTTTGCTATCCAACAGCCTGCTAATCGCATATGGCCTGATGAACTTCTTACTGTTGATTACCTACCGGTCGACGGTCAAGCTATTCTTTCTATATATAAAGAATATGAAGATGAACCGCAGGCAAACTGTCATTTACGGGGCTGGCGACGTGGGAATTGCTGCCAAACGCACGTTAGACCACGATCATACGTCCAACAATGTGGTCATCGGGTTTATTGACGACAACCTCCAAAAGGTAGGTAAAATCATCGATGGAGTACGTATTTATCCTACTGATTATTTTGAGCAACTTATTAAACAGGACAAGGTAGACGAGCTGATTATTTCTTCCCATAATATTCCCATCGAAAAAAAAGCCAGCATCGTTGATCTATGCTTGGAACGGAATATCAAGGTCCTGACGATGCCGCCTGTGCATCGCCTGATTAATGGTGAGGTGACGCCCAACCAAATCCAGAAAATGCGGATTGAAGATTTACTTGAGCGGGAGCCCATCAAAATAGACAACCAATCCATCCGGCAGCAACTGTCGGGCAAGCGTATATTGGTAACGGGTGCTGCAGGTTCCATTGGAAGTGAAATTGCACGCCAGTTGGGAAGATTTTCGCCACAGATGATCATTTTGAACGATCAGGCCGAAACACCATTGCATGAGCTGCAACTGGAGCTAGAAGATTTGCAAAAAAACCAGTTATATCATGCCTTCATTGGGGACATCCGCGATCAAGATCGGATGGAAGCCCTTTTTAAAACCTTCAAACCACACTATGTATACCATGCCGCGGCCTACAAGCATGTACCTATGATGGAAAATCACCCTGTGGAAGCGGTACGCACCAATATTATGGGCACTCAGTTGCTTGCGCGCTTGGCTGTAGCATACGGGGTGGAAAAATTTGTCATGATTTCCACAGATAAAGCCGTAAATCCGACAAATGTCATGGGCGCCTCCAAACGGATCGCCGAAATATATGTACAAACGTATTTTCAGCACCTTTCGCAAAAAAACGAGCTGTTCGGTAATCGAGAAGAAGGACATACACGCTTCATCACCACACGGTTTGGCAATGTGTTGGGCTCGAATGGTTCGGTAATCCCCCGATTTAAGTCCCAGATTGAAAAAGGGGGTCCGGTAACCGTAACGCATCCCGAGATTACACGGTTTTTCATGACTATACCTGAAGCATGCCAGTTGGTATTGGAGGCAGGATCGATGGGGAAAGGTGGTGAAATCTATGTGTTTGATATGGGAAAATCGGTGAAAATCGTAGAGCTGGCGAACAAGATGATCAAATTATCGGGCCTTGTTCCCAATAAAGACATCAGTATCCAGTACTCAGGATTGAGACCAGGCGAAAAATTATACGAAGAATTACTGAATGACCTGGAAAACACGCTACCCACACATCACCACAAAATCATGATTGCGAAAGTGCGGGAGTACGATTTTGACACCGTAGAATCCCGCATAGGCCACTTGATTAACCTCACAAAAAGCCAAAACGAACGGGAGATCGTATTGAAAATGAAAGAACTGGTTCCCGAATTCAAGAGCAACAATTCTGTTTACCAAGAGTTGGACAAAAAATCCGAAAGCGATTATGACATCTGAACAACTGTTGGAAAAAAGCCTTGGATATAATTTGTAAAAGTGTATTTTTGCAGTCCGAATTTTAAAACAGAGATGTCAGACAATAGAAAACGTCATACCACCGCTCCGGCTCCGGCCAGAAAAAGCGGCAGCTTCATTTTGGAGAACCAAAAAAGTTTGGTATTCATCATCGGGGGAATTGTTGTATTGGTGTTGCTCTACATCGGTTATCAACGGTTCTATTTAGCCCCACGTGCCGCAACAGCTGCCGATCAGCTTTTCAAAGCCGAAACCTATGCCACGGTGGATTCCTTACAACAACGGGCCATTGATGGTGATGGTTCCTATCCGGGTTTTAAAGAGATCGCTGACGAATACGAAAACACGAAATCAGCTAACATCGCAAATGCTTATTTAGGCGGATTATATTTGCGCCAAGGCAAGTACCAAGAGGCTGCGAATGCATTGGAGAAATACACCAATACAGGTAGCGTGGTGCTCGACCCCTTAGTTATTGGCCTATTGGGAGATGCATATTCCGAACTCAAAGATTACAAGAAAGCAGCTTCCTATTACAAAAAAGCAGCAGAAAAAAACTCGAATACATTTACTTCTCCGCTGCTTCTTAAAAAACTGGGATTGGTATACGAAGCGCAAAACGACTTTAAGCAAGCATTGGAAACCTATAAACGCATTCAGTCCGATTTCCCCGAAAGTCAGGAAGCTACGGCTATAGAAAGCTACATTGCACGGGCTGAAGCACGGCTATAATGGCAACCCAGAACAAAAATCTATCCGATTTCTCCCATATGGAGGTTGCTTCGGCAAGTCCATACCGGTTTGGCATTGTGGTATCGCAGTGGAACGCCGAGGTAACAGGTCCTTTGTTAGAGGGGGCGTTCGACGCGTTGACAACACATGGTGCACACGAACACGCCATTAAAATCATTCAGGTGCCCGGCAGTTATGAATTGACCAGTGGTGCAGATATGCTACTCCGCGATACGTCGCTGGATGCGGTAATTTGTCTAGGCTGTGTAATCCAAGGGGAAACCAAACATTTCGACTACATCTGCAGTGCCGTAGCTCACGGAATTACCCACGTGGCTTTGAAACACAATAAACCCGTTATTTTTGGCGTTTTAACGACAGACAACCTCCAGCAGGCATTGGATAGAGCCGGTGGAAGGCATGGCAATAAGGGTGTGGAGGCAGCAATTACGGCGATTCAGATGGCGGCATTAAGTGCTACTTGATTTGATCTTGTGTAGGTATATAAAAAAGGGGAATTCGGTACCAATTTTATGGTATTCGCTGACTTAATAAGCTAAATACGATGAAAAGGACGTTAATTGTTTGTGTTATACTGACTATAGTGGCTTCGTTATCGTTACAGTCCTGTTCAAGAAAAACCTGCCCAGCCTATAATTCATATCCTAAAACAAAACGAGTCCGGTAGTTGTTACCATTGTTTGAATATTATATTGCTATCATTCGTGTTTTTTGCGTTTTCAACATAGCTAGCAAGCTATTTGAAAAAAAGAGTTAAAGAGATGATGCACAATTTCACCAAACTCAAACTGAACCTCTTCTTCATGCTTCTTGGCGGTATTGCAACGGCATTCGGCCAAGGCTCCCAAACCGGCCTTGCCAATAAACTCTGGGAAGCAATCGGCGGAAAAGAAAATTGGCAAAATGCCCGTTACTTTATGTTTAGCTGTATCGGTGGAGGCAATTCGTCTTTTACACAAGGAGAACGGACGTACCTTTGGGATAAACAAGATGGCTATTGCCGCTTTGAGGGAGTTACCACGGACGACGAATCGGTTATCGCATTGTTTAATATCAAAACCCACAAAGGTACTGTGTACATTAACGGTGAGAAACTGTCAAATCCCAAGACTTCAGCAGACGTAATTAAAGAGGCTTCAGCGGAATTTGAACGGGATGCTTACCTGCTTTTCTTACCCACCGTGCTGGAGGGCGATCGTGTTTCCCTGACAGTAACCGGCGAGAAACTGATCGGATCCCAACGCTTCACCGTAGTGGACATTAAAAACCATAAAACAAGTTTTGAAGCTACCGTTGACGGTCAGCTGTATGTAGATGCTCAAACCGGACGGGTCCAACAATGGCTATCACATCAGGATCAAAATCGATTTGCTGTCAGCGGATTCAAGGACATTGGAGGAGGATTGGTTCTGCCTACACGCTTTACTACAGACGATACGACCCACAACATTAGCTACCCCATTGCCGCAGCGCTGGTAAATATCGAGGCGCAGAAATTCAATATCCCTTAGTCTTTATCCCACCCGTCATTTTTCAGTTCATCAATTTCCCGGCGGTCCTTTTTCGTCGGGCGACCTGCTCCGCGATCCCGCTTCAGCATCGGCGCATGGTACATAGCCTTATATCCATAGGTTTCCTCCAAGGGTGTGCGATCCTGATAAAAGTTGGCCGCCGTTTTTGCGTCCACCCGCTTATCCAGCAGTGCTGTTACCTCCACTACTTTCTTTTCCACCCCCTTCTGTATGTGGTAGGTGTCGCCAATTTTCACCACATGGGATGGCTTGACATTCTGACCATTGAATTTCACCCGGCCAGCTTTGCAAGCGTCTGTTGCCAAACTTCGTGTTTTGAAGATCCGGATAGCCCAAAGGTACTTATCCACGCGTAGCTTTTCAATCTCAGCCATGAGACAAACTTAGATAAATCCGCGTTTATATGCAATAAACTGCATCGTATATAAACGCGGGTTGATGAGCTTGCTCGGTGCTGTTAACGGACGACTTCGCAAGGAAAAATAGGAATAAAAAAGGTGAAGTCATTATAATTTGCTTTCTTTGCAGCCTATAAAGTCTGTTACGCTATTCATTATGATCAAAGAATTGAAGAAACTGATTGAAGATGCCTGGGAAAATCGGCAATTTTTGGAATACAAAGAGTACCAAGAAGCCATCGAGACCGTCATCCAGCAATTGGATCGGGGTGAATTGCGGGTGGCGGAACCCATTGGATCGCGCTGGCATGTCAACGATTGGATAAAAAAGGCGGTTATCCTGTATTTCCCCATCCGTCAGATGGCAGTTATCGAAACAGGGCCTTTTGTTTTCCATGATAAGATGCAGCTCAAGACCAATTACAAGGAACTGGGTGTGCGCGTAGTTCCGCACGGAATCGCACGTTATGGGGCGTATTTGGCAAAAGGGGTTATTATGATGCCTTCTTATGTGAATATCGGCGCCTATGTAGATGAAGGCACCATGGTCGACACATGGGCAACCGTAGGCTCCTGTGCACAAATCGGCAAAAATGTACACCTTAGTGGTGGTGTGGGCATTGGTGGCGTTTTGGAACCTGTACAAGCCGCTCCTGTGATTATTGAAGATAACGTATTTGTCGGATCGCGTGCCATCGTCGTCGAAGGCGTGCACGTAGAAACCGAAGCCGTACTAGGTGCCAATGTAGTGCTTACTGCTTCGACCAAAATCATCGACGTAAGCGGTCCCGAACCCATAGAATACAAAGGTATTGTACCGGCACGATCGGTGGTTATTCCGGGGTCTTACACCAAAAAATTCGCCGCGGGCGAATACCAAGTACCCTGCGCATTGATCATCGGCAAACGCAAGGAGTCGACCGACAAAAAGACCTCGCTCAACGATGCCTTACGGGAGCACAGTGTAGCAGTTTAATGAGGGAATGTGGATAACACATTTGACGGATATTTATCGATTATGTCCAATAGCATCCCTGTATCTGACATCAACAGAGCACTTGATGTGTTGCGTGCGGGAGGGCTGATCCTCTACCCTACGGATACGATATGGGGTGTCGGTTGCGATGCCACCAATCCGGCCGCTGTGGAGCGCGTATATCAGCTTAAAGGGCGTGATCAACGCAAAAGCTTGATCGTATTGTTGGATAACGAGAATAAGCTGCCGGGTTATGTGGATGAAGTACCTGAAATCGCCTACCAACTCATCGAATATACCGAACGTCCGCTTACGATTGTGTATTCGGGAGCCAAAAACTTGGCTTCAAACTTAATCGCGGAGGATGGCAGCATCGGGATTCGGATCGTGAATCATCCTTTTTGCAGCCCCTTGCTCCAACGCTTCCGTAAACCGTTGGTATCTACGTCGGCAAATCTCAGTGGGCAACATGCCCCGAAAAATTTCTCAGAAATATCCCAGGAAATCATCAATGGTGTGGACTATGTAGCGAGCTATGGTCAGGATGATGATCGGGAAAAACAGGCTTCCATGGTGATGAAGCTGGAACCGGGAGGTAAGTTCTCGTTTCTCCGCAGATAACGAATAGGAAAAAGTTTTATGTATGTTTGCGTAAGATCATAACGGGTGATCAACTAAGATGAATGCAGGTGGCAAACTGATTGATCTCTCCTCGCCAAAAGTAATGGGTATCTTGAACATTACACCGGATTCCTTTTACGACGGCGGGCGATATAACTCGACGGAGGCGGCATTAATACATGCTGAAAAATTACTTACGGCAGGTGCCGATATCCTTGACATCGGAGCGTATTCTTCCCGTCCCGGCGCTGCAGATGTAACGGCAGATGAAGAGCGAACCCGACTCCTCCCGGTGATTGAGGCTGTTACCCGCCGATTCCCAGCAAGCATCCTGTCCATAGATACCTTCCGCGCCGAAGTGGCGCGTGCCTGCATTGAAGCAGGGGCACATATCATCAACGATATTTCCGGCGGCACATTGGATGGACAAATGTTCGCCACAGTTGCGGAATTACAAGTGCCTTATGTCCTCATGCATATGCGGGGTACACCTGACACCATGCAACAGCTAACAAACTACGTAGATCCGGCACAAGACATTACGCTATTCTTCGGAACACAAATAGCAGCGCTACGGCAACTGGGTGTTAGGGATATCATCCTGGATCCCGGCTTTGGCTTTGCCAAAACATTGCAGCAAAACTATGACCTACTCAACCGGCTGGAAGAGCTCCATGTTCATGGATTACCCATCCTCGGTGCCGTATCCCGCAAGTCAATGATCTATAAAAAGCTAGGCATAACCCCGGAAGAAGCGTTAAATGGCACCACAGTACTCAACACACTCCTCCTGACGAAGGGCGTGCAGATCCTTCGTGTGCACGACGTAAAAACCGCCAAAGAAGTTATCGCATTAATGACCTAATAACCCCGATTACCGGATTACGCTTCCCGTTTGCACTGAGGTGTGAGGAGCCACAAAATCCAAACGGCCGTCGGCATCTTCCACCATTAAGATCATGCCCTGCGACAGAATGCCCTTGATTTCACGTGGCTCAAGATTTACCAAGATGGATACCTGTTTTCCAACGATTTCTTCGGGGTTGAAAAACTCTGCAATACCCGACACAACGGTACGTTTGTCGATGCCGGTATCGATCGTCAACTTAAGCAATTTTTTAGTCTTGGCTACTTTCTCTGCCGCAAGAATTTTCCCCGAACGGATGTCCATTTTTACGAAATCCTCAAAAACGATGTTACTTTTCGCTTCGGGCAATTCCTTGGTGAGTTTTGCGTTGGTTTCCTTTGCCTGGCTAAGTTTTGCCAGCTGAGCCTTCACCTGTTCGTCGGTTATTTTTTCAAATAGCAGTTGTGCTTGTCCCAGCTGATGTCCCGCCGGCAACAGGGTATTACTCCCGGCATCCCGCCAACCGCGCTCGGAAAAATTAAACATATCAAACATACGTTGCGCAGTACGCGGCAAAAATGGTTGTGCCATAATTGCCAAATTGGCTGCTAATTGCAAACTCACGTTTAAAACAGTTTTCACCCGCTCTTCATCGGTTTTGATGAGTTTCCAGGGTTCAGAATCGGCTAAATACTTGTTGCCAAGGCGCGCTACATTCATAAACTGCGCCAATGCTTCGCGAAAACGGAATTGAGTAATTGAGCCAGCAATGTGTTTGGGGTAACGTTCCAATTCTGAGAAAATTAGCCGATCGGTATCCGTCAAGTCACCAGCCGGCATTACTTTGCCATCGAAATACTTGTGCGACAACACCAGTACACGGTTTACAAAATTACCAAAAATAGCCACTAGCTCATTATTCACGCGTGCCTGGAAGTCTTTCCAGGTAAATTCGCTATCCGATGTCTCGGGCAGGATCGATGTCAGCACGTAACGCAATTCATCCTGTTTACCCGGAAATTCTTCCAAATACTCGTGCAACCATACCGCGTGATTGCGCGATGTAGAGAGCTTATCCCCTTCGAGGTTCAGAAACTCATTTGCGGGTATATTTTCCGGCAATATGTATTCGCCATGCGCATGCAGGATACTCGGAAACGTAATGCAATGGAACACGATGTTATCCTTCCCGATGAAGTGAATCAAGCATGCATCATCCGCTGGATCCGGCTGTTTTTTCCAATACTTCTCCCAATCATTCCCGGTGTCCAACGCCCATTGCTTTGTCGCGGAGATGTAACCGATCGGAGCGTCGAGCCATACATATAATTTTTTGCCTTGGGCTTCCTCCAGCGGTACATCTACGCCCCAATCCAGATCGCGTGTCATGGAACGGGGCTGTAATCCGGATTTGAGCCACGAACGGCATTGTCCGTATACGTTTGGCTTCAGGACGTCTTTTTTTCCCTCCAACAGCCACTTTTCGAGCCAGGGCTGGTATTTGTCCAGTGGCAGATACCAGTGCTTGGTTTCCCGAAGTACCGGCGGCTTGCCGCTAAGTGTGGAAATGGGATTGATCAGATCGGTTGGATTAAGAGAGGTACCACACTTCTCGCATTGGTCGCCGTATGCGCCGTCATTTTTACAATTGGGACAGGTGCCCGTGATGTACCGATCCGCCAGGAACTGATGGAATTCCTCGTCATAATATTGCTCGGTCACCTGTTCGATAAACTCCCCTTTCTCGTAGAGATTCAGAAAAAACTCCTGCGAAAGCTCGTGATGTATTTTCTCCGAAGTGCGGTGGTAGATATCAAAGGAAATCCCGAATTGCTCGAAGCTATTTTTGATTTGGGTGTGGTATTTATCGATGATGGCCTGAGGGGTTGTCCCCTCCTTCTTCGCTTTAATGGTAATAGCGGCGCCATGTTCATCCGAACCGCAGACGTATACCACATTCTTTTCATTAAGGCGCAGAAAGCGTACGTAGATGTCTCCGGGAATGTAGGCACCTGCAAGGTGTCCGATATGCAGTGGACCGTTGGCATAAGGCAATGCCGACGTAATCGTATAACGTTTGAAAGGAAAAGTAGTGTTACTCAATGTATTGTTGTTATTTAGTAGGTAACGGATTCAATTTTACAGAAAAATGAATCCCGCCGTTTGCATCTTTGCGCAAAGATAAGTCAATTTGCGCGTAATAAAATAACAGGAAGAATAAATTCACGTTTCATCGTTATCATTCAAAATAAAAAACAATATGGCTGCACTATCGTCATGGAGCAATTTTAAAAACACAGGTATGCTACTTGTCCGGATCGGCTTGGGTGTGATGTTCATTATGCACGGGTATCCCAAGTTATTGGGTGGACCCAAACTATGGGAAGGAGTCGGCGGCGCCATGGGAGAGATTGGCATTACCTTTTTACCATTGGTTTGGGGATTGCTGGCAGCCCTTGCGGAGACCTTGGGGGGATTGTTCTTTCTCATCGGCTTCTTTTTTAGACCTGTGGCGTTAACCATGGCGTTTACCATGCTCATTGCTTCCTTACACCATTTGGGTGCCGGAGATGGCTTAAAGGGTGCATCGCATGCCATTGAGATGGGGATTGTCTTTTTAGGCTTTGCGTTTATAGGTCCCGGCAAATACAGTGTAGATAAACGATAAATCCTGCGCAAAGAGATCGACTTTCGGGCAATTCGCCCTTTATACCCCTAATGAAGCGTAGCAGCCTTTATTGATGCCTGGTTGCAGCATGTTGGATACAGTGTGATTAGAGATCATCCAACCAGCAGCGGCATGGGGTAGCAGGTAATTCATGATGAGGCATTTTTTGTGGTTCGGCAACTATTTAATGATTACTTACAATTTCTGTAAAAAATTTCTTGCAACGAACGGAAATACTCCTATCTTTGCAGACCGAAAAACAGAGGGCTGTGGTTCGGATTAATAAAAAAGGCCCGTTCGTCTAGGGGTTAGGACGCAAGATTTTCATTCTTGAAACAGGGGTTCGATTCCCCTACGGGCTACTTAAGGAGATTCCATATAATGGATTATCTCCTTTTTTTATGCCAATAAAAATCTGTGAACCATCCTGTTACCATCCAGTCATTTGGCATTCGGTTTTGTGACCACAATCCTTCAGCTATCGTGTAAGACTGCCTAAAAAACTCGCTTCAGGTGTCTTCACGGCATTTTTCCAAGTTCGATTTCTCATTGGGATGGGTATTTAATCGTTGCCATGTTGTGTGGCTTTATTATATATTTGTTAAAAGTAAGTCTTACGCTAATAAATTGGAGGTTTGGCCGATTTAGAAGAATAAAAATTGAAACAACAAGCTATTTTACAGTTTTGGAGGGATGTTGAAATCTTTGATCTTCCCGATTTTAATGAAGATGCTTCACTTTTGGCAAGCGGCGACCAATTACCGTGGTTGGAACAACATCGCCCTGCAAAAAAACACTATAAGTGGCGCTATACGCTGATCTTTGGAAAGATTGAAAAGAAACAGATCATTGACCATCTCAATACCTTACTGAAAGCGGACATTACCAATGATTGGGAGGAACCAGCACGGGGACATAGCTGTTTTTCTGCATTGATACTGGACGAAGAAGGCTGTCCTCAACAAGACAGCTATGTTGCCGCAAGCTATACCTTTGGCATCCATGCCCTGGAAAAGGAAAAAGAACTTTCTTCTGTGGCCGAAGCTTTAGGTCAGGCACGGGAAGATTTTTTGGAACGATACAATATTCCACGGGGAATTTCCGAAGAAGATATTGAAGAAACAACGAGAGGAGAAATTGTTTACCACGAACACCTGAAAAGAGAGGTAAGATATTTAAAAGAACACAATCCTTGGTGGAAGGACGATATCAGGATTTTTGTTTTGATGGAAGAGGTACCCAAAGACAGTGAGCCTAATTCGGGATTTCTGAACAGTTTCTATCTGGATGATTTGAACTACCTGTCTTCCCTTGAAGAAAAAAAACTTGGGATTGCCCTTCAAAGCTACCTCACTTTAAAACCTTCGAAGAAGCAGCGAAAGGATTTGATCCAAAACAAACAGCTACTTCTTGAAACGATAGCTCCCAACCTAATGACATCGGGTCGGTGGCCATCCAACATCGAATATGGCCTCTATTCTGCCCAGGTCGGTGCCGTTAATACCATTTTTGCAAACTTACGGAACGGTGAGGGATTGCAGGGTGTAAACGGCCCACCGGGCACTGGTAAAACCACGTTGCTGCTCGATGTCATTGCAGAGATTATCGTTGACCGAGCGAAGGCAATTTCAGGGCTAGGGTGTAATGATCTATTTGGAAAGGGGTATATAAAAATTGAAAAGGAATCCGGCTATACCCAATATACGTATAACCTTGCCCCTGCGTTAAAAAGAAACTTCGGTATTGTCGTTGCCAGCAACAACAACGCTGCCGTAGAGAATATCAGCAAGGAACTTCCGCTCAAGAGCAAGATTGATGTATCGATATTTCCGGAGGCCGATTATTTTTCGGAATGTGCAGGGACTATTATCGACGAAGAAAGCTGGGGTGTATTGGCTGCAGCATTAGGAAATTCCAAAAACAGGAATACGTTCAAAAAAGCATTCTGGCAATCCGACAGGGATAAAGATACCCTTGGGTTCAATGATTTGCTGCACTCGGTTTACAAGGACGCTGAAAATGATGACGTAGACAGATACTGCGAATTATTCGAGCAATACAATCAAACCTTCCAGTCTTTGTTCAATGAGTTTGGCAAGTTTAGGAAAGCTGCCGACTCGTTTCATGGGCAACTGCCTTTGTATATCGAGCGCAAAAAGAAAAAATCAAGACTCGAGTATGAACGGAGAGAACTAACAGAAAAGCTGTCCCGGCTATCAACAGAAAGACAGTGTATCGCTGAAAAAGAAGAGCGAACAAAAAACGATGCCGACCGGACGTTATCCTTGTCACATCTGCATAACCAACGCAAACCTTCTTTTTTCTTTATTCAAAAGCTTTTTAAGACAGGCAGTTTTCAGAAATGGGACGCTGAAGCGGAAAAAATACTGACAGGATTGCAGCGCGTAAATGCTGAGCTAGCGAAGATCAGAAAGGAACTTGATGAAAACAATAAGACCATCCACTCTCTGCAATTAAGGCAAAGGGAGTGTCGTGCTTCGTTATCCAAGTTAGCGTCCTTTTTTGCCGAATATGAAAGCTTAGCAACAACATTAACTGAAAAATATGGGATAGCTGCCAAAAACTTGGTTAATATCGATTTCCATCAAAGCGATCTGTCTGAGGTCCATCTTCTTAATCCCTACCATTCACCGAAAATTGCCAAGTTAAGAAGTGATATATTCATCGCCGCACTGCAGTTGCACCGTGCTGCCATTCTTGTAAATGCCAAAAAAATCAGGAACAACCTGATCGCCTATTTTGAGATGACAGCTGGATGGGTCAAAGTAGATAAAACTATCGCTCAAAACCTGTGGGACACCTTTTTCCTTTGCGTGCCGGTCGTGTCCACCACACTAGCATCGGTAAGCAGGCTTTTCCCCCAGACGAGCAAACAGCAGATCGGCTGGCTGCTTATCGACGAGGCAGGCCAAGCGACCCCACAGTCGGCGGCCGGATTGATACACCGTGCCAAACGATGCGTTATCGTTGGAGATCCGTTACAGGTAGAACCCGTGGTTACCATCCCCGAGAAATTGGTTTCAAAGCTCAGAAATGAGTATACTGTCAAGGTGGATTGGTCGCCCTATCGGGTATCCGTGCAGCAATTGGCAGATAGGGTATCCTTATCAGGAACATACATGGATGTTGGAGACCAAGATGAGAAAATATGGACAGGTTTCCCGCTGAGAACCCATAGACGTTGTGACGATCCTATGTTTTCCATTGCCAATGAAATTGCCTATGGCAACCAAATGGTAAAAGCTATCAACGCCAACTCCGACGAACCATTTATTGGGACATCGTGCTGGTTTGATATTAATACCGAGCCTACGCTTATCAACAGGCACGTGGTGAAAGAAGAAATCGACTTTTTGATCCAAAAGATTTCTGAATTGCGAAGGACGGGTTATGCTGGTAATATTTACGTAATTTCCCCGTTCAAATCCATTGCTTCGTACTGTAGTGAGCAGTTGAAAGGTCAAAAGAAAGTGGCTTCCGGAACTATTCACAAATTTCAAGGCAAAGAGGCCGATGTTGTTTTTCTGGTACTGGGGAGTGACCCCAAATCTGCCGGGGCGAGAAACTGGGCTTCCCAGAAGCCAAATATGTTGAATGTCGCATTGACCAGAGCCAAGAAGCGCTTCTATGTCATCGGAAATAAAAGGCTATGGGCATCCTGCCGTTATTTCAATACGATGGCTAAAGTACTGGAGTAAGGTCTTCTCTTTCGTGTTTTTCAAAGAAAACACTTCCCGTCCATCTTTGATCAGTGTAAGTATTCCGGCATTCACCAATTCTCCAAATACATGGTTAAGGTTATTCAATAAGTTTCTCTTCATAAGGATATGCGAATAGTTTATAAACAAATATAAAATGATTCCCCAGTATTAAAATCGGGAGACCAAGTAAGCCCCATCCATGTATCGGATACTAATTGTCTACCATGAGACGCTTTTTAATTGTCGTACTTAATCCATTTTCAGTAGTACGAAATGACGCCATATTCGAACAAATGTGTAACCTGACTATGCCGCAAACCATGTGTCTCCGTCAATGCAAAAGATTATTGCGTATATTTGGGAGTTAACGGTCATTTGCCAGATAACTGCTACGAGTGAAAAAAGATATAGGTTCATGTCAATTCTTACAGAAAATGGATAAACAGAGGTAGAAAAATTACACGCGAACTTATTAATCTGAGCAGGTACACCAACGGCACAGCCAAAACAAAAGAAATGGCAAACTTCAAAGAAATGTACAAAAGCCCACTTTTTGTAATTTTGATTACTTATTCCGAAGTGCTACCCATCGGTTTAGTGGTTGCACTGGTAAGTGCTTTGATTTTAAGAAAGAAACAGCATACACAAACAAGTATGTAACAATAAAATTCACTCATTTAATACAAGAACAGAAATGCAAATAACTGACAAACATAATGAACGCATTGCAAAAATGACTTTCTCATCGGTGTATCCGCATTATGTAACAAAAGTAGAAAGCAAAGGTAGAACCGTTAAAGAATTGCACCAAGTGATTGAATGGCTGACAGGATTTGATGAGAAAAAATTGCAAAAACTCATTGACGAAAAAGTAACGTTTGAAACGTTTTTTCAACGAGCAAAATTAAACCCAAAGGCACAACTAATAACAGGTGTAATTTGTGGTTACAGAATAGAAGAAATTGAAAATCCGTTGACCAAACAAGCAAGATATTTAGACAAGTTGGTGGACGAACTAGCCAAAGGACGAAAAATGGAAAAAATTTTAAGAACCTAACAATTATATGTAATAGCCACTACTTGATCTGACAGTCATGGGTTTTAAAAAACTGTCAGTTGTTCTCTGCTAATATACTCCATTTTCTTCAAACCCGACAGACTCATTTTGTGGCACGCCCTCTCTCTGTGTGGAGGAGGGCTTAGGCACAAAATGGTCTTCGGATAATGCTTCCAACAACTTTTCGTGCGCTAACGGTTTGCTCTGCACAAACGTCTGCATTGGAGTTTTTCCGTAGCAGTATTTTCCCGTATGGGTGCGCTCATTGTTGTAATAGACCATCCATTTGTCCAGATCATGCTGTAATTCGTCAATGCCCCGGTATACCTTTTTCCGGAATGCAACAGCGTAGAACTCTTCCTGGATGGTCCTGTGAAAGCGTTCACAGATTCCGTTGGTCTGCGGGCTTTTAGCTTTTGTCTTGCTATGGTCTATATCTTCGATGGCAAGATAGAGCTGGTACTCGTGGTGTTCCCTTGCACCGCAGTATTCTGTGCCCCGATCGGTTAACACCCGGAGCAGTCTCAGGTCATGCTCTTCATAAAAAGGCACCACACGGTCGTTGAGCATATCGGCGGCCACCAAGGCGTTTTTACGGTCATACAACTTTGTAAAGGCCACTTTGGAGTAGGTGTCGATGAACGTCTGCTGGTAAATATGGCCAACACCCTTGATGTTCCCAACGTAATAGGTGTCCTGTGCGCCAAGATAACACGGATGGTGCGTCTCGATTTCGCCCACGGCCTTTTTCTCTTCCCTGGCACGTTCCAATGCGGCCAGCTGTGCCTCGGTCAGCACAACGCCTTCCTGTGCCGATTTGGCTTCCAGTGCTTTTAAACGAAGTTTGAAAGTATGGAGATCGTGACGCAGCCAGATACTCCTGACCCCGCCCGGGGAAATAATGACACCTTTTTTCTTCAGTTCGTTGCTTGCCCGCAGTTGGCCAAACGCAGGTTGGTCTATGGCCATTTCAACCGCTGCACGTTCGACATGTTCCTCAACCCTGTTCTTCAGGATCGGCTTACACCTGGAGATTTCCTGCAGGGCTAATTCGCCTCCTTGTTCATACAATTCCTTGAAACGGTAAAAGCTATCACGGGAATAGCCCATCACTTTGCACGCCTTCGATACGTTGCCCAGATGCTGTGCAAGCTCTAATACTCCTAACTTGTTCTTGATGATTTTTTGTTGTGTTGTCATATTACTTAATCTGTTAAAGTTACTTTTCTAATCGTAACTGTCAGATTAAGTCGTGACTAATTCAAATTATACCTCTCCTTTTGCCGCTTTTCCTCCGTCGCTATGGCCGCAAACATAGACGCTGTCCAGTTTCATCTCGTCTATCATTTTAGAAAAACAGAACGAACACCATAATATGGCTAACATGCCTAAGGTTATTGTCCTCATCGCGATACGTTTTATGGTTTCTTTGTCAGCTTGCTTCGGTATATTTCTTAAAACTATCCAGAATTGCCTGCCATCCTTCCCGTTGCATTTCAATTGGGTTTTCATTTTCGGCATCAAACGTTACGGTCATTTTGGTGTCGCTATTTTCACCCGTAAAGATGATTTCGGCCTTTCTTCCATCGGTCATGGTATAGGCAATGCGTTCGTTTACCTTTACGTCATCGTATACACCTTCAAAGTCAAAACCGAAGCTACCATCCTTGGCCTCCATTCTCGAAAGGAATTTGCCGCCGGCTCGCACATCATTTTCCGCTTTTGTGGTATGCCAATCGTCTGAAGCATTGTTCCATTTTACAATATGTTCCGGGGAAGTATACCGTTCCCATACTTTTTCCACCGGTGCTTTTACCGTGGTTTCCACTGTAATCTTTGTTGCGTTCATGTTCTATTGTTTTTGTTATTGATGAATTATTTTTTTACGTTTTTAACTTAAGGGACAAAATCGTCAGTAAAAAGCTGAGAATTGCCGCTATCGTACGGATTAAATTCAATTGGTTCCAAGGACGCTCAAACCGTTCCCTCAACGAAGATAGCTCTTGCGGAGTAGCGGTATCCATATTAAAACGCTCCAGCATATTATTTAAAGGCACATTCCCCAATATGGTTACCCCAAACACCCCCACAATATATACGGCGGTAGCCGACAGCAATAACCAAAATGAAAAATGAACCGCTGCCCGATAGGAAAGCCAGGTGGCCAGCGGCAGAACCATCAGGCTACCCATAAAACTCACAAAAAACCAGGCGTTCAATATGGCGGTGTTAATCGACTGGAACGTCATTACGTATTCCCTGTCGGGCAGTTTACCCAACGCTCCCGTTACGGAACAGGCATAGCTGTAAAATAATCCCGCTACCAAACCCGTCAGCAATACCACTACGATTTGAACAAGCTGATAAAAAGCCATCGTTGTTGATTTTAGCTGTTCCAAACCCCGACTTGACTGGCTTTCCCCGGTTTGTCCCAGTCAAAAGGAGGGTTTCCATTCCTGGAGCCAGCCCGGACCGGAATTCCCATTTTTTGGAGTTTGCCTGCCGCCCGTTTCCCGATTTTCCCCGTTGCACCCAATACCAAAATTTCGTTTGCCATCATCTTTGCTTTTTCTATTTAAAAAACTATCGACAAAAATATAGGGTCGGTAAAGCCAGAAATTGAACAAATCGGACAAAGCGCCTATTGTGATTTTTTTAGCTGCGAGGGTTTTTTCCCTGTGAATTTCCGGATGTTCCGTATAAAATGCGATTGGTCGGCATAACCGTTTTCGTAGACTACATCGGTCAGTTTCGAATAGCCTCCCGTGGCAATCTGATCCAACGAGGTTTGGAATTGTGTGATCTTTGCAAATTTTTTCGGCGATATCCCAACGTAATGATTGAACTTTCTTCGCAACGTTCTTTCCGTGGTATTCAGGCGACTTGCCAGTTCATTTACGGCGATCAACCCCTTATGGTCCTGGATCATTTGAATGGCCTGCTCTATTTTCCGGTATTCTTCCATTCCCTTTTCCCGGGCAAGTTCAGAAAGGAATTTGGCGATGTTCTCTGTTTTCAGCTTTATTGCAGAAGGAGTGGTTAGCGCGCCTAATGGGTTTTCGATTGCTACCCCTTTGATCTTTGAAAGGTCGGCACAATCATCATTCAGTTTCTTGGTATCGATATCAAATAACAATTTGGCGGCGGAAGGATATAGCTGAAAGACAATCATTAAGTAGGGTGTTCTGATTGAAAGCTCGTAAGGTGCGATCATCTGGCCGTATAGAAAAAATGGGCTGAGTATTTTCTTCCGGGGAAGTAGAAATCCCTTTTCGAACTGCAGGTATACGACTCCCGGATAACCATCCGCAAAAAAAGTAAGCGTAGTGTCTCGGGAAGCAGTCGGTTCTTCGAGAACAAAAATTTCCTTAACGAACAATTCCAGATCGTTATCAGCTATTATTTTTGTGGCGTCTATCAAATGCTAAATCGCTTTGTTTCGCAAATCATGTCTGCTGTTTGACGACAAATAAGCTTAATCGTTACGTTTCTTAACGATGCTTCTTGACGGAGTCATATGTAATTTAAATAGATGGCAGAAAGCATCACTACATCGTATAGAATATGGAAGAAAATTAAGTACCATAGATTTCCATTGAAGACGCTATACATCCATACGGAGAAAACAGCGCCAACAAAAATACTTAGCATCGCACCCCACCCTTCCTGATAATGATACATTGAAAACAATGCACTCAGTAATAATCCGGAGGTCCAAAAGGGCCATTTGCTGCCAGCAAACATTACTCTGAGACGGGTGAAAATAAAACCTCTGAAAACAATCTCCTCATACGGAATCACTAATATTCCAGCTACCGCAATTAAGCACAGCAGGCTGATGATATTACCTCTCACAAAATCAAAATCAGTAAGGTTAGGTGGCGCAAATCCCAGCAGCGAAAGAAGTGGAGCAGCGATCCATAGCGAAAAAAAGCCGTACGCAATTCCGATACTTCCTCCTACCAAAAATGAATTCAGCGTAAGGTCCTTGAACCTAAATCCGATAGATGAGAAGTTTTCTCCATAAAATTTTAAATATCCCCAAATCAACGGCAATATCACCAGAACGTAGGTAAACATGGGGAATATCCCTGTATGGGGTAATACCAAGCAGACAATAATCAACAGCGTGTCCGTTATCCATCTTGTTTTTCCTATGGCGGTCATAACAATTAGATTAAAATTTTCCCAGAAGTTACATGCTATTTCAACAGCCAAGCCACTTACCAGGTCTGATAAATTATTTCAATCTTATTGTCAGCTATTGAAAAAACGATCCAATGCTGCGATCTCCTTTTTATACGCCGGGGGTAATATCGCATTTTTCAGCAGGGTTTTCATCCGGAATACGGCACTAAACTTGTATACATTCAGTAGGCCCGCTGCAAATGCGCTCTTCCCAAGTCCTAACAGTACGTTTACGTTTCCGGGCACCAAGAGCGTTTGCATTTGTTTTAGGATCAAAAACCTGAACCATCCCAAATGTTTTCGATACTGCTGATAAAGATCTTTAGTGAACGGACCGTTTAATAGGTTTTCATGCAAACCAGAAGCCCGCATAGCTAGCCATTGCTGATAATCTAAAGGCAGGCCTTGAAGCTGCATGCGTAATCCTACGCGGTAAAAAACGTTGAATACTTCCTCTTTTTCATTCCGACTTAATTTTCTTTCCAACAGCTCATACGCTCGGATGGAGTAATCAATCAACATAAATAGCACATCTCGGTAAGCCCAATCCGGAATATTCCTTCCGCGTTGCCTCTCGACCTCCCTATGAATGCCCGAAATCTTATCAATGGCAAGTAAGGCCTTTTCCCGCTCAGCAAATACAATTTGGCGCGCGTAAAAAACGGTCGAAAACAAACGTTTAAGTGGATCAGAAGGAAGGCGTCCCGTAAAATAAAGCCAGTCGACGGCTTTGTTCAACGCAAACTCAGCTGCTGCACCGGCAAAAATCATCAGAATGGTATCGCCACTTCCCCATATTCTGCGTACGATCGAATCCTTGTCTACAAAATGGGCCATATACTTCCGAAATAATTTCCTCCAACACTCACAAATTTAAAACTTCTATTTAACTTTGAAAAAAAAAGTACTTTTAAAAATACAGATAAACTAACCAAACAGTTGCTAACTGCTCGTTCGGAACCTCTCCAATGCATCATCTTAAAAAAAACAAAAAAAATTTGCGCAGTTAAATAACTGCATATATATTTGCAGTCAAATAACTGCACAATGGAATTACGAAGAGATGTATTTCAAGCCATCGCCGATCCCACCCGGAGAGCAATTATTACCTTGGTTGCGCTCCAAGCCATGACACCCAGCGCAATTGCCGAAAATTTCACGTCTTCCAGACAAACCATCTCCAAGCACATACAAATCCTCACGGAATGTGAAATACTCCGGCAAGAGCAAAACGGCCGGGAGATTTATTATCAGTTAAACCCAAAAAAAATGAAAGCAATTGCGGATTTCATTGAACCCTTCCGAAACTTATGGGATGACCGGTTCAATAAACTGGAAGCAGTAATGAAAAAACACCAATCAGAACAATAAGTATGGAACGAAAAACAAAAATACACGCCGAAGAAGGAAAGCAGGAATTGCTGATAACCCGGGAATTTGATTTACCTGTAGCGTTGCTTTTCAAAGCGTATGTAGTACCTGAAATCGTCGAACAATGGATGGGAACGAAAGTGCTGAAACTGGAAAACAGAAAACATGGCAGCTGGCGATTCGAAACCAGCGATGCACAGGGAAATGTTGTATTTCAATCCAACGGAGTTATCCATGATGTAGTACCGAATCAAAAAATCACACGGACTTTTGAAATGGACAATACCCCCTTTGCCACGCAGCTTGAATTCTTGGAGTTTGAAGAACTTACAAGCGATACCAGCAAACTCACGATGCATATTGTATTCAGGTCTGTGGCAGATAGAGATCAGTTGCTCCAACTACCTTTTGCACAAGGCATCAATATGGCACATAACCGGCTACAGGAAGTTGTAGCCCAATTAAACTAACTTATCATGACAAAACGCACTAAAATCATCTATTGGATTGCCACCGCATGGCTTTCACTGGGAATGCTCTCGACTGGAATCGTCCAGTTAATCAAACTAAAAGAAGAAGTAGAAAACATCACACAGCTGGGATACCCTGCCTACATACTTACCCTTCTTGGAATCTGGAAATTTTTGGGTGTGATAGCCATACTTATCCCCAGATTCCCATTGCTTAAGGAGTGGGCATACGCCGGCTTCTTCTTTGCCATGTCCGGCGCCATTTTTTCTCATTTAGTCGCCGGGAATGGTGCGAAAGAGCTCTTCGGACCGACCTTATTGCTCGTCTTAACCATCCTATCCTGGTACTTCAGACCCGCAACCAGAAAGATAGACGCTATCGCTTAACAAACAAACTCCTATTCAAATGACGAACGACAAAAAAGAACTGCTACCCGAACAACGTGAAGAGCTACTCGATACGCTGAAAACCCGTTTTGAGAAAAACATGAACCGCCATAAAGGTGTTCAATGGGCCGATGTGGAGGCAAAGTTACTAGCTGATCCCGAAAAACTATGGACACTCGATGAAATGGAAGTAACGGGCGGTGAACCCGACGTAGTTGGCCACGATGGGAAAACAGACGAGTATATTTTTTTCGATTGTTCGGCGGAAAGCCCCAAAGGACGTCGAAGCCTCTGCTACGATCGGGCAGCCTGGGAATTCAGAAAAGAACATAAACCCCAAAACACCGCACTGGACATGGCAGCTGAAATGGGCATAGACATTTTAACTGAAGAACAATACCGGTCATTGCAGCAACTTGGGAAATTTGATACCAAGACGTCAAGCTGGGTGGAAACACCCGCCGATATCCGGGCGCTCGGTGGTGCCATCTTTGGTGATTTCCGCTTCGGAAGAGTCTTTATCTACCACAACGGTGCTGAGTCTTACTATGCCGCCAGAGGATTCCGTGGATCACTACGGGTCTGAGAATTCCAAAGAAATGTGCATATTTGTAAATTACATAAATTACAAATATGCACAGCATGAATAACTTGGCGTTAATCTTTCTCCTTGCTTTGGGACTGGGCGGCTGTACCGGCAGGCAAACTCAGCAGGAGTCAAGCCGCCTTTCTGCTACCGATTTTTCAGAAAAAATCAGCGAAACAGAAAACGCGCTGATTCTGGATGTGCGGACTCCCGAAGAATTTGAGAAAGGACACCTGGAAAATGCAGTCAATATCGATTGGAAAGGAAGTGATTTTGATCGCAACGTTTCCAAATTCGAACCGTCGACTCCGGTATTCGTTTATTGCCTAAGTGGTGGCAGAAGCAAAGCGGCGGCGGACCATCTAAAAGAAATCGGGTTTGAAAACATTACTGAATTAGCCGGAGGAATGATGGAATGGCGGGCAAACAACCTGCCTGAAACAGCGCCTGTTACCACAGAAAACGGGATGAGCTTCGCGCAATACCAAACCCTCCTGAATTCCGACAAATTGGTATTGGTAGACTTCTATGCCGATTGGTGCGAACCTTGCAAAAAAATGGAACCTTACTTGAAAAAAATAGCCAACGAGATGGCAGATAAGGTTACGCTCGTCCGCATTGATGCGGATGAAAATCAGCAATTATGCAAAACACTTGATGTTTCCGCTTTACCGGTTTTGAAGCTGTATGAAAACCAGGAGATTACCTGGGAACATGAAGGATACATTGACGAGCAAGGTGTCAGGAACCATATTCCATAACAAAATCGGCAAGTACCACCGCCTGATTATGCTGTTCGTCTTTTGCGCCATATAATAACGTTATGGTATCTTTTTCTCTCAGAAGGTCAACTAGTTTTTCCACGGCATCGTTTTCTCCCAGCTCTTTCCGATACCGCTGTCCGAATTCCTTCCATTTTGCAGGATCATGGCCGAACCAGGTCCGTAGTGCCGTTGACGGGGCAATCTCTTTCAGCCAAAGGTCTATCCGGGCATCTTCCCGTTTCACACCCCGTGGCCAAAGACGATCCACCAATACACGGAATCCGTCTTTTGAATCGTACGGCTCATATATTCGTTTTATCCCGATCTTTTCCATAGTGATGTCATAACAGTGGTTTAGCTGTATGCTGACGATAATATTCGATCTTGAACAGAAACATTTCTGCCATTTTCTCCGCCCGCCATTTAGCTTCTTCCGCCTTATCGCCCGCAAAAAGATCATCCACCGTTTGGCGCCACAAGCCGAGCCAAGCACTGAAATGTTCCTTTTTAATCGGCAATTCCGCATGCGGGGGAAACGGACCTCCGAAATAGGTATGCTCATCCAACAAAACCGTCTGCCAAAAGCGGTACATTTTGTCGAGGTGCTCGGGCCACCGCCCCTGAATTACGCGATGAAAGATCGGACCGATCAACCCATCTTTTTGAACGCTTGCATAGAAAGTATCTACCAATAATTTAATATCCGTTATTGTTTTTATGTCTTTCTTCATGTCGACTCTCTTTGCTATCCGCTCGCAGCTTGTTACAAAATTCGGCAATTAATCCGACACAAACAACAACGTGCGACCGATCGAAATCGGCCGCACGTATCGTCAAGTTGATTATTAACTAAATTATTTGCATGGTTACAACGGATCGGCCAAGCGATAAGAGCTCTGCTGAATAAAGGTTCTTCCGAATAAATCCGTAGCGCGTACTTCAATCCGGTGTTCACCCACGGGCAGATTGGTGGGTATGTTGCCGCGCCAAAGGTGTGTGCTGACCACCGCGTTTGAGGGCCGACGTCCCGGCATCAACGCTTCCGTGGTATCCCAGCGGTAGAGCAACCTGACAAACTCGGGATCGGGTGCCTCAATGTGGTTCATTGGCTTCCATTCACCGTCATCAATGCGATATTCCACCTTATCATCTTTATATCCCATGAAGAAGTTGGCAAAAATACCCGACTGCGTACCCCGGCCCTGCGCCACAACCTTTGGATGGAAAAGTTTGATCTGAATGTCTTTCGGTTGGCCAACCACCTTGTAGTCGACGGTGTATTGATTGTCATTGATCGTTAAAAATGCATATCCCTTTGGCGTACCATCGCGCATGGTCGAAACAGGCACCCCCTGTTCGTTCAGCTCGCCCGAATACCAGTCGCCAGAGGTTGTACCGGCATTGTACTCGTGAAACGGCCTGTCACCGTGCCAGCCATCTTCTGCCCCATAGAAATTCTGACGTTGCAGATGGGTGTGTGCCGACATCGAAAATACATTCGGATATTCGCGCAGTAAATCAAACAACCGTTGACGGTCCGCATTGCGGAACGAGCCTTCCTCTTCGTGCAGCAGTGGGATATGAAAAGCAAGCACCACCAGTTTATCCTTATCGACGTATTTGAGGTCATTCTCCACAAAATCCAATTGTGATTTGCGAAATCCACCCCAATATCCTTTCTCGTCCCGCGGATCGGGGTAAAGAATGTCGTCCAATATAATAAAATGGGCGTTACCATAGTTGAAAGAGTAGTTAGCCGGACCGACGCTGGCTTCAAACGTTTCATCCGCCAACGAATCAGCCACAGCATCGTAGTCCATATCGTGATTACCCATCAAGTTATACCACGGAACACCTATCTGGGCCGTGGTCTTCAAATAAGGCCTATGCATGGACAGATTGTCGCCCACCAGGTCGCCCAAACTCAAACCAAAGGCAATGTGCTGGATTCCTTTCACCTCTCCCACGACTGCCCGATTGAAATTTTCCATATCTTCATCGGTATACGGCTGCGGATCGCCAAATATCAAGGCCGTAAATTCAACAGGCTCCTGCTTTTTGACAAGCGGGAAATCCACCGACTTTGGCAGCGGTCCTGTCGCCTCCACGCCACCGTATTTCAACGTAGGCGATCCATTGGGCTTGTGAATGTAATAGAATTTTGGTAGATTATTTTCGTCCACGGGTACTGTATACCCCGCCGGTTTGACAACAAAAATGATGTTATCATCACCAATGGGCAATTGATACCGGCCGTCCGCATCGGTAGCGGCCACCTGTATTCCGTTGCTTACCGCAACGCCAGCAACACCCTGTTCACGGCGGTCGCGCTCGCCATTGCCGTTTGCATCATCGTAAACATAACCCGTAACGGTAGATTGCGCATACAGTACGCTGGCAGAAACCAGCATGACAGGAATTAACATTAATTTTCTCAAAACAACTTGTATTTTAATTAACCATCTACTAACAAGTGGCAAATAAACATTTCCGGTCGCAACTTAATGTTAACCCTATGCTATCTTATGGTTACCTGCTCAATAAAATGAATAGGCCTTGTTGCGTATCGGCACAAAAAATCGCTCAAACAGCGTGGCTTTCGGCTGATTTTGCATCCGGATATCCGGGCACATGGTATAGTATTCACCCACCAGCAACAATCCATTTTCCCTCCTTTCAATAGTTATCTGCAGAAAGCCGAACCGATCGTCGCAGAAATTCTCCAACCGTACCTGATGTCTATCCGTGTCAAGATCTGCAACCCTCGGGTCTGCAACCGACGCTATGGGATGTAAATCGGCATAACCTCCGGCCCCCGATACAATATAGGGAACCGAGCTTCCATCTTCATACGTTTTGGTAAACCGCTGATAATTATGAACGTGACCACTAAAGACAATATCTGGTCTCACATCGGCCGCTTTAAAGGCCTCTTCCAGAAACGCAATCATTGCCGGACTGGATCCGTGGTTGGTATCCGCCGAATACGGTGCATGATGAAGGCATACAATAAGGGCTTGGTCAGGCCGATGCATATCGGCATTCCTCAGTTCTTCGATAAACCATTCACGCTGTTCCGCTGTGATTGTGCCATGCTTCGTAACATTGGAATATAACCCGATAAAATGCGCAAGCGGTGTCTGCAATGTCCAATACACATTCGGTTGTATCATACTGAGCCGCTTACTTCCTGCGGCAAACATAATCTTACGCCGATAGGTATCACAGAAAACATCCATGAACGTATCCAAGCTCTGGTAGATAAGTGTGCTGTCTGGATTGATATCCCCATCGTGATTCCCAGCAATGGCAAATATCGGTGCCGGATACTCTTCATACGGCATAAAAAACTGCTTCGGATATTCACTGGCTTCACCATGATTGTAAACGACGTCGCCCAAGTGGAATAGGAAGGCCGGCTTTTCGGAAGCAGATGAATGTTCACTAGCCTGTTGGGCAAGTGCGGATGCGATGCGTGCCTGAAATGCCGAATGCCGTAAACTTCCCGTATCGCCAACCATGTGAAAACTCATCCGCTGCTTCAAAAACCAACTCACATCGCCCAGTACCTCCCGGATATTCAATCGGTAGGGATACGTTCCAGTTGGGTGGGGTAAGGGTTTAACGACGTGGGAATCGTCCGGCAGGTGATTCAAAAATACAGGAGTTGTTCGCTTCAAGTTCATCACCCCAAAGTTAATACGGGTATATTAAACCCGTGTTAACGGAGCGATAAATAGCTGTTTTTGATTTACCCTATTACCGCAAAGATGGAGGTCAACGCCATTGCAGCCACAGCAATCCATACGACGATGCGTTGTTTGGCTTTTCGGGATGACAACAGGTACTGCGTTTGGACATGGTAGCGAAGACCTATAAGCAATTGATGAATCATCTGGGAGTCTTCGACGGAACTCAGGCCATCTCTCTTTTTCATTTATATTTTAAATGTTTATCGCGGAAAAGTAGCCCCCATGAAACCGGAAGTTTATTTCTCTGCGGTCTTCCCAACCCATTAGCAATGATATATTCCACGACCGTTGTTGACAGTCCAGGCAAATGCCTGCGTCTATTCCAGAATTCGGCAAACAATCCCTTTACCTGTTCGAAGGCTACATTTTTATCTCCGGTTTCGCTCAGCAGCGATAGGTATATTGATTTCCAATGCCGATTACAGAACGCATAAAATGCATGTTCATCCGATCGGCGGATCCGGGCAATCAGTTCTCTGTCGACGATGTTTTCCACATAGCTAAGTTAGTATAGCAATGCAACCAAATCAGGTACAGGATGTTATGGTTTTGTTAAAAAAACACTTAACGAATAACTCAACCGCTTTACGTTCACATGTTCCGCCAGTCCGACTATGCAAAAATGAAGATACATATGGCTATTTCCCACAATCCTACCTATATTTAGCAGCACTAATTGAAAAACGTTAGTCATACAGTTACCGCTTTCGCTCATAAACAAGAATTGAATTAAATAGATTTCATGAATAAAACAGTTATTGCAATAGCTGCTGCCATCCTATCATGGAGCTGTGGAAACAAGAAGAGCCCTTTACCTGCCAAGGAAATGGATCCCACTCGTGCCGCCGAGTTAGCGGAAACCATCGGAAATCAAATCAATGCAGAACTGGACAGCGGCCTTACCCTGAAACTGTGGGGGGTTGATTCGTTGATCATCTCGCCGATCGCGATTGACGTAGACGACCATGGCCGCTTGTTCTACACAACCACCGACCGGCAAAAACACTCTGAATTTGATATCCGAGGTCACCGCGATTGGGAAATACCTTCCATCGGCCTGCAAACCGTAGAAGACCGACGGGCATTTTTACGTGACGAACTTTCTCCCGAAAACAGTGCCCGTAATACCTGGCTTGCCGACCTGAATGACGATGGTTCGCACGATTGGCGCGACCTCACCGTAGAACGGGAAAAAGTATACCGAGTGGAAGATCGCTCGGGAGACGGTGTAGCCGACCGTTCGCAATTGGTGGTGGATGATTTCCATGAAGAGGTGACAGACGTTGCAGGAGGCGTTTTTTCGGACGGAGATGACTTATACGTAACCGTTGCTCCTGACTTATGGAAACTTATCGATAAAAATGGCGATGGCATCCCGGATGAAAAGAAATCCCTGTCACATGGTTATGGGATACACGTCGGCTTTTCCGGCCACGGCATGTCAGGCATAAAAATGGGACCCGATGGGCGTCTCTACTGGCAAATCGGCGATATCGGTTTTAATGGCACCGGACCTGACGGAAAAAAATGGGAATACCCAAACTGTGGTGTCATAGCTCGTGCCAATCCCGACGGCAGCGATTTTGAAGTCTTTGCTTATGGTATCCGGAATACGCATCAATTTGTGTTTGACGAATACGGCAACATCATCAGCGAAGATAACGACGGCGACCACCCCGGTGAAAAAGAACGCCTGGTTTATATTGTTAACGGATCGGACGCGGGCTGGCGCAGCAATTGGCAATATGGCAAATACCGCGATCCCGACAACAACCCCTATAAGGTGTGGATGGATGAAAAGATGTACCTACCCCGCTTTGAGGGGCAAGCCGCATACATTACGCCCTGCATCAGTAATTTTGTGAGCGGCCCTACCGGACTGGTTTACAACCCTGGGACAGCACTTGGTCCCAAATACAAAAACACGTTCTTGATTGCCGAATTCGTAGGCAGTCCGTCCAATTCGGGGATCCACAGTTTCAAGCTGAAGCCCAAGGGCGCTACCTTTGAATTGGGTGAACACAAAAAGATTCTGGGCGGTGTATTGGCCACTGGCCTCGATTTTGGCCCAGACGGTTCATTATACGTAGCTGATTGGATCGATGGGTGGGATACACACAACTATGGCCGTATCTGGAAGATGGACGATGAAAGCGGTGCGTGGGCCGCCATCCGCGAAGAAGTAAAAAATCTATTAGCTACGGACTTCAGCAAAAAGCGCAATACAGAGCTGGGTGACCTCCTCCGGCATGACGACATGCGTATCCGGCAAAAGGCCCAATTTGCGCTAGTAAAACGAGGCAAAAAGGGATTCAAAATATTCCAACAGGCGCTTACCGAGGCCGACCACCAGTTGGCACGTGTGCATGCCATTTGGGGAATCAGTCAACTGGCACGAACGGACGCACAATACGCCAATTCACTACTACCCCTGCTCAAGGATGCAGACCCGGAAATACGAGCCCAAGCTGCCAAGTGGTTGGGGGACATCCGCTATAAAGAAGCGGGAAATGAGCTGTTGCCGTTATTGAAAGATACCAATAGCCGAGCCCGCTTTTTTGCGGCAGAAGCCCTGGGACGGATCCAATACGAACCCGCCATTTCGCCAATCATTGCCATGTTGGAGGCAAATAACGATGCCGATGCCTTTCTGCGCCACGCAGGTACGCTGGCACTGGCACGGATCGGCAAACCGGAACCCATCGTCGCGTTAGCGAATAGCCCCTCACGAGCGCTGCGTATTGCCGCTGTCGTCGCCTTACGGCGCATGGAGGATTCGGGTGTTGCCCACTTTCTTGACGATTCCGATGAGTTCGTCGTAACGGAAGCCGCCCGCGCAATTAATGACGATTTGTCAATCAAAGATGCTTTGCCCGCGCTCGCTAATTTACTGGGCACAACCTCCTATACCAACGAGGCGCTGATCCGAAGAGTGATCAATGCCAATCTCCGGGTAGGCCAACCGGACAATTTACAACGCCTTATCCAATATGTGCAAGGAAGCAGCCATCCTGCACCGATGCGCACGGAAGCGTTGGACGCCATTAGCACCTGGGCAAAACCTTCTGTGGTAGATCGTGTAGATGGCCGTTACCGAGGTCCCGTTGAGCGGAATGTGAATGAATTAAGGGCACAAAATGCCGATTTCTTCATCCACCTACTCAACGATCGAGAATTAACCGTCAGGCTGAGTGCCGCCAAGGCGATCGGCAAACTCCAAATCAGCCAAGCAGCCGATAAACTGGCGACGGGCCTGAAGCAAGATCGGGCAGCCGCCATGCGCGTGGAATGCCTAAAAGCACTTGTAGCACTCGAAGCGCCACAGCAGGAACAGGCGATTAAACGGGCGCTCGCCGACCGCGAAAAATCGGTACGGGTGGCAGGCCTTGATTTATTGGAAAATATGACGATCCCTAAACCTATAATGGTCGATTTACTGACCAACGTCATCGCTACTAAAACAACGGAAGAAAAGCAGGCTGCGATCATCACCTTGGGTAAAATGCCACTTGAAAACTCCCAAGTCACGTTCAGCAGCTTATTGGATCAAATGGAAAAAGGCCGACTACGCAGCGATGTTTATTTGGAGTTAGGTGAAGCGATAGACAGTACGCACTCCGAAGCGCTGATCGCGCGCTACGATTCTATTGGTCAGCATTTCTCTCCCGATGAGTTGCTGGCGTCCTATGCAAGCAGTTTACAGGGCGGCAATCCGGATAGAGGACGGCGGATTTTTTTCCAGCACTCGCAAGCGCAGTGCATGAAATGTCATTCATACGACGATCGCGGTGGCAATGCAGGTCCGCGCCTCAACGGGGTTGCCAACCGGCTAACACATGAACAGCTGCTTGAATCCATAATCGATCCCAGCCGTCGCATTGCACCGGGATTTGGTGTAGTTATACTGGAACTGAAAAACGGACAAACCCTATCCGGTATCTTCCAGGGCGAGGATGAGCGCGGCGTAAAGATCAGGAAAGGACAGGAGTCCGATCAGCTAATCCCCCAAAGTCAAATCCAAAAGAAAACATTTTCACCGTCGAGTATGCTCGATATGAAAACCATTCTTTCCAAACGTGAGATCCGCGATGTGGTAAGCTTTTTGGCTACGTTGACAACAGATGATTAACATAAAAATGCTGCACCGACAAAAACGGTGCAGCATCTATAACCATTAAAGTGCAATTAATTCGCGTAACGAATTCCGGCTTTACTTTCTTTTCCTTTGATTTTCCCGGTTTTCAACAAGTGATTCAACCGGAAAGCTACTACTTTTCTGAGTTTAGAGAGTCCATAATCGGGCTCCAAACCATTGAGGTACTCGATCAATTCCTCTTTGGTGCTATTGCGTTTTTGACCCAATGCATAACGGATTTTTTCGTCCATTGTACCACTTGGTTCGAAAGTTGAAGGGATTGGCTTTTTTTCTTCGTCCACAACCGCGGGAACTGTCGTCACGGCGGATGCGCTCGCCGGCTTATCTGCAACACGTGGTTTACGGACGCTGCTAACGGGTTGCTTTTCTGTCTCCAGCACGTCCGCAGTACCGGAAGCAGTCGGAACAGTTTTTCTTGAACGGGTTCGCTTGCTTTTAACGACCTTTGGTGGAGCAGGTTGGCTAGCAGCAGATTCAACCGGAGCAGGCTCAGAAACGCCCTTAACGCCTTCAATAGCTTCAGCTACCTTTTTCCGGATCGCCTTTACGGCCTTTTCCAGCTTCTTTTTATTCTTACTTTTGCCCTTCTTACCAGACGGCTTTTCATCGATATCAATCGAATTCAATACCTTTTCAACCTGCTCCAATTCCTTCTTTAACGACTTTTTTCGCTCTCGCAAGTAGGTAAGTATTTCGCTGTTTGAAACTTTTGACTTCATAAGAATATAATCTGTTCTTTAGTGGCCTCATGGAACCTGCATTTTCATCGCCTTATGCAGTAGGCGCTGACATGGCAGGTTTCGCCATGTTATTTTCAATTGCTTTTTTCAAAAGTATTCATTTTTAACCAAATAACAAACCTTCAACCGCTAAATCCTTGCCGCTGCGGCTTCATCCACGAACCAGGTAATCCGACCGTCTGCAGTAGGAAGGAGTTGAGCGGGATACTGTTCCGCATTGCGCTCACCCTGTAAAACTTCATATAACGCATCTGCTTTATTTGCTCCATAGGCGATGACAGCAATCTGTTTTGCTTGATTGATCAACGGTACCGTGAGTGTGATGCGATACATATCCTGTGCATGGAGGTAATAAGCCGCTACCCATTTGTCGTATTCATGTAATACCCCTGTATGTGGAAACCAAGATGCGGTGTGTCCATCGGCCCCCATACCCAACAAAATCAGGTCAAAGCGTCCTTCGGGGTCGAGATGAAGATGTAATGATTGCTCATATTTCCGTGCAAATTCATCCGGAGAGGCTCCATCGCCCCACATCGGAAAGATCTGGTGTTGAGGAACCGGGACATGCGACAGCAGTGTCTCAAAAGTCATCCGCGCATTACTCCGCTCGTCATCGAGTGGTACCCACCGCTCGTCGCCCCAAAAAATATATACCTGCTCCCACTGTACTTCATCACGGTAAGGCGACGAAGCCAACAACCTGTATAAGCCGACGGGAGAAGTCCCTCCGGTAAGGGCTACGGTAAAACGCCCCTTTGCTGCAATGGCGGCCTTAGCGGCCGTTATAAATAGTTTTGCAGCTTCAGTATTCAGTTGCTGCAAATCATCGAATTTTCTAACCATTTTTTCTCTTTTTCAAAATTGTAAAGCTGCGGAGCCGCTTATCTCGAAACTGCGAATCGCAAAATTGTGAAACCGCAGCTTTGCGACTCAGCGACTTTGCAGCCATTTGTCTACGTATGCAGATTCAATGCCCAAATATGTCCTTGACGGGCAATCAAAGCCTCAGCACTTTCGGGCCCCCAAGCTCCCGCAGCATAATTGGGGAAATCCAGTGAGTCCCTGCTCTCCCAGGTTTCCAATATAGGGGTAATCACATCCCATGCTTCTTCCACCTGATCCGACCGCATGTACAGGGTGGTGTCGCCCCGCATCGCATCCAATAGAAGCGTCTCGTAAGCTTCCGGTGTCTGAGTCGAACAGGTATCGTAGTTAAATACCATTTCCGCCGGGTTGAGACTCATCTCCAAGCCTTGCTTTTTAGCCGTAAATCGCAGCCGGATATCCATGGTTGGCTGGATGTTAATGGTCAGCCGATTGGGCATGAGATTACCCGCTTGCGACGATGAAAAGGTCGAATGCGGCACCGGACGGAACTGGATCGTAATGGACGAAGTTTTTTCCTGCATACGTTTGCCGGTACGCAGGTAGAAGGGCACACCCTGCCAGCGCCAATTGTCTATGTAAAGCTGTACTGCCGCATACGTTTCTACGTTTGAATTGGGATTAACTCCGGCTTCCTCACGGTAACCCGGTACTTTCTTTCCGTTTATCCAACCCGGACCGTATTGTCCCCGTACAGCGTATTTATGCACCTCTTCGTGCCGTAATCGACGAATAGCGCGCATTACATCCACCTTTCGGTTACGTATCTCTTCTGCTTGAAACGAAATAGGTGGCTCCATCGCGACCATACATAACACCTGCAACAGGTGATTCTGAATCATATCCCGCAACGCACCGGAGTTTTCAAAATAGCTTCCTCGGTCTTCCACACCCACCTGCTCTGCTACAGTTATCTGGATATAGTCGATATAATTGCGGTTCCATAGCGGTTCGAAAAGCGCGTTCGCAAAGCGGAAAGCGAGAATATTCTGGACGGTTTCTTTACCCAGGTAGTGATCGATGCGATAGATCTGTTCCTCCTGGAATGTATTGCCCAACAGCTGGTTGAGGGCCACAGCGGTCTGCTTGTTGTATCCAAATGGCTTTTCGACCACAATCCGGTCGGATGCCGGTACATTAGCCAATTTATGCTTGCTGATGTTGACGGTGGCCGCCTCGATGAATTGCGGGGCAATGGACAGGTAAAACAAGCGGTTGGCCCGTATGCCCCATTCCTTATCAAAAGCATCCAGTTTTGCTGCCAACCCTTTGTAGGCCGCCTCGTCGTTAATGTTCGACTCAAAGTACGAAATGGCGGGCATAAACGTAGTCCATTGCGCGTCATCGGGTTTTCCCTTGCGGGAAAATTCGACCAGTCCTTCGTATAGGTGTTCCCGATAGTCTTCGTTGCTCAGCTTGGTCCTGCCGAGTCCAATGACAGCGAACTTCTCAGGCATCCATCCGTCAATATATAAATTGTAAAAAGCGGGTATCAGTTTTCGCTTGGTAAGATCTCCTGTTCCACCGAAAATCACGATAATCGTGGGGGATAGTTTTCTACTTGATTTCATCAAAATATATATATTGTTTTTAGTGGTCTGATGGAACCTGCATTTTCATCAACACTCTTACTTTTAGCGGTGATGAAGCTCGCTCGCCTGGGGCTTTGCGGGTTTCATCGCTTTCTTTATGAGGCATTGACATAGCAGGTTTCATTTTTTGGTTTAACATATTTTTTACTTCACTTTACCGCTTTCCCTTATTGACCGGAGCGATTTTCCAAGGCGATCACTTTTTGCAGGCGCCGCTCGAAACGCTCGCCTCCGTCATAGTTGGCGCGCAGGAAAGCAGTCACCAATTCCCAGATCAGCATCGGCCCAACGACACGCCCACCGATGCAGATTAGGTTCATATCATCGTGCTCCACCCCTTGGTGGGCCGAATAGGTATCGGTGATCAACGCGGCGCGCACACCGGGTATTTTGTTGGCTGCAATGGATACACCTACGCCACTGCCGCATACAGCGATACCGCGATTTACCTCTTTTTTAGCTATCGCGTTCGCCAGCGGCACAACAATATCCGGATAATCATCCGCCGGATCATAATCCAACGCCCCGTAGTCATGCACATCGTAGCCCGCTTCGGTAAGCCGAAGGACTAAATCACGCTTATGATCAAAGCCGGCATGATCGGCTGCAACACCTATTTTCAGCGCCATATATCGACTAATTAGTAACTCGCCGCCCTAAAATCGAATACCGAATTTAGGGCGGGTCAAGTTAGCCAAAAAATCCATATGCTGCCTAACTGTTGTGTCAAAAATTGAAAAGGAAGGCCAAAGCAGTACTTACCGGTGAGGCCGCTTGGCTCCGTATCCCGAGTTTCCATGAAACCAAGCCGCAGCCTGACCAGCCAACCAAAGGTAATGATCAGTAGGAAGATCGTCTTCAATACCAACGAATCGAAGGCCGTCATCGCCGTTAAGGGGTGTGTCCTTTTCATTGGCGGTCTTAAAAATAGCCGTACCTTCGTCAATCTCATCAAACATCGCGATATACAACGATTTAGCTCCGGCTTGTTTAGCTGCAACCACTTGTTGCCAGAAAAAATCACCTTTCAGACGGGGAATCTGATGGTATATCGTTGGATCGTGGCGCATATTGCCCCAGCTGAATCCGGCAAAAACCAGCGGCACGTAATCCACACCATTGGCAGCGCACCAGGCAACATCCGCCACCACCACCGACGGATCAAAGGTTTTGCTGTTGTAGCGGCCTACGGCCCAGGGCATGACGACGTCTACTTTCTTGATGAGCGCATGCAACGCTTCCGAAGGCTCGGTATCGCGGCCCAGGTTACTCCAATAATACGGTACGCCAAGCATGACGGATACCGAATGTTCGGGCGATTTTAACCGCTCAATCAACCGATCCGCATCCGCGATGGTGTACCGCCGACGGTCGTTGAACCCGACTCCCCAGATGGACATCATGGGCCGACCATTATGCCACAGGTAAGTGGGGTTTACCACAGGGTCGGTCAGCTTAAACGTTGCTACCAGTTCTTTCCAGTCGGCTTCTACCAAGGCAATGTCTTCGCTGCGGCAGCCGCTCAGGTCATACATCACACTGATGGCCCTGCCGTATTTCTTGGCGGCTTTCAGCGCACTCTGGAGCACCTTATTAAAATGCCGCTTACCCGAAGCGCTTTTAATTTCGGCTACAAAGCGCTGCATATGAACTCCGTCAATACCATACTCCTTCATCCATTTGAAATGGAGGTCTACGCTTTCTTTGTCGTAGGCACTGTATAAGTATGCATCGCTGCCATCCGCAAACGTAAACGGCGACTTGTACTTTTTCTTGTATTCACGCATATCGGGCCAAAAATCCACGCTGCTGACTCCCGGTTCAAAAGCGCCGCCCCGCCCCCGGTAGTGATACCATCCCCGGTGGGAGTCATCTCCCTCAGCGGCAAACCATCCCTGGTAACCGGCCATCACCAAGCCAGTATACGACGGATAGACGGGTTTTGCTTTGTTTATAGTTTTGGCTGCCAGCACAGGTAAGACACACAAAAGCACCAGCACAGAGGCAATACATTTCTTCTTCATGTTATTTTTAGTTACTTGGGTTGAATAATTCGGTTATAAAGTTCCTCGTTGTGGTCTACACAAGCCACAGCCTGTATGACGGCTTTCGGGTTATCTACGGTCATCGGATCCGCCGCCGTGTAATTGCGCATCCGACATCCGAAAAGCGAAATCGTTAGCCGCTTGTCACCTTTTACCCACAGAAAATCATAGGACTTTTCCAGATTTGTGAGTGCACCATTTCCTCCAGAAAAAGCCTCCACATTCGAAAGGGCTGTATGACCTTGCCCTTCGATGATGATGGGGCGTGTTTCTTCCAACGTGTTTCCCGCATTAGCGATGATAGAACCCTGCGCAATCTGCCAGTTCCGGTTTTTGGTATTCGCCCCTTGCTTGAGGATCCCTACGGCAACACAGTCCAGGTTGAAGTTGGTCAGTTGTCCATAGCTTTCTTCACCAAGGTGAATACCACCCCAGGTGGCAAACGTAAATATATCGATCAATTGGGCGTTGTCGGTATGATTAACGCTATATGCAAACGTTTTACGGTCTACTACGGAATCAATAACCGCTTTCGAGAACCGGAATCCGATTTCACGCATAATGGCCGGATTGACGTGGCAATGCAAAAATCGGGGAATATCGTAGCAATAATCAATACGGATGAACTCACCACTCAGCGGATACCCGTAACAGTGTTCGATCAGGATTAACTCACATTTAAACGTTGGATCGGCATTGAAATCCATTGCGACATATTCACCATAGAATGTCAAATCAGCCAACTTAACTCCCTGTGTAAACGCCGTTTTATTCACCTGTATCGTGGGAGGATAAGGAATGACTTCGGCCGGATTATCGAGCTCCTGTTCGGAGTACCAAAACTGGATGCCTTCGATTCGCGTACCCGATTCCACCACAATAAACGGCTTGCTGGCGTCTGTAATGTTGAACACACTACCTACCGGCCGCTTGGCATCCGGATGCCGCGTACCCCTTGGGGTGGGACCATTGGCCCCCACGAGCGAAACATTTTTCTTCAGCACGATCCCACCATCAATGGGATAAGGTACTTCTACCGGTTCGATATACAGTGCTGCCCCGCTGCGGGTTGCCCAGTCTATCGCTTTCTGAAGGTTCTCGGCATTCACGGATGCGGCATTGGTAGGTAGCACCCCAAACTCCTGAATACTTTTCATCTGTGCCCATGCAGCTGATGATACACCAACTGCTAAAAAGAGCATAAGTACAAAACGTCTTTGTTTCATGGATCTGGTATTTGATTACGGATTAATTATGTTCCCAAATTTCTTTGATCGTATTTTCTTGGCCCTTACCCATCGGGCAGTTGGGGCTTTGTGTATTCGCGCGGTACCGGTTGGTATCGGCACCGGTGATGATACGGCTGCCGGGCATCTGCAAAAATCCATTCGGATCGGTTGTTCTCACCCAGTGGTAGGCGTAGTGGAGAAACTCGTTCCGGTACACTTCGGGCTGCTTATGAAACCAAGTAATCTCATCGTATCCCCACGCATAATGGTCCTTCCAGTTTGGCTCGTCCCGATGCTTGCTAATACCGAAATTATCAAACTCAACCAGGTACACGCCGTGATCGCAACTCCACCCGCTGGGGGTAATGCCCCCTACGGTTTCCCGGTAGATCCCATCGTAGTAACCTACCTCCAACTGTACCTGCTGCGGTTCGTTGATGATTTCCTTCAAACGGAGCGGGAAGGAAACGAAGTCAAACAGCAGCTTGCCATCCAGCACCATACCGCCATTGGGTAAATGGGAATCGCAGATTACCGTGCCGCGGCGGGCCACGGTCAATGCGGCCGTGCGGACATTGTCCAGCAGCTCCTTCCACGCGATCAACGCCTTCTCTCCCCCATCCATGGCCATCAATTGCGCCTGCCCGAAATGGATGGCTTCGATGCCCACTTCCATGTACCGGCGTGCCAGGTAATAAAAAAACAACCGGGTTTCTCTTTGGGTGATATCCGGCACACTGCTTCCCTTACGCCAGTGATCCACCAGACGGCCCTCGCGGTTGAGCATCGACCGGTAGACGAAATTACGCTGTTCTACAGGTAGCCCGAATGCCTCGAACACCCATGCAGGAATCGCGATATCTTCCACTTTTTCGGTCACGATTTCAAAAATACCCGCCTGGAAGACCGCCGTACTGTCGTATGCATGGTAGTCGTCGATCGCCGCTTTGGCATTGGCCCAGAAAGAAGGCGTCTGGAAAAAATGCTCCTTCCCCCACGAGTAGATGGACCGGCCGATGAACTTTGCGCCGATGTGCTTCAACATGCGGTAGTCGTCGTCTTTATTCGGATAGGGGCCATCGTTGTAACACCCCTCACTGGCTACCACCTCAGCTTGCGTAATACTTCTGCTAAGGTAATTTTCCAGCACCTGCCGGGAGATAATGCCATTGGCAAAATTATAGGATGAATCGCCCTTTGCCTGCTGCGCATGCGCGCAGTTACCTCTTGGCAGTGACAGCAAGCTGCAAACAAAAACAAGCGATATCCACGTACGTTTTCTCATTCGCTTTTATGTTATTTCTGAGGTGCAATGCCCCACGATTTGTTGGCCTTGTCGCCCATCACCAACTCCAGCTTTCCGCCATTGATTAAATCGGTATGCGACAACCATGGAGTATCCAGTGTCTTGCCATTCAGTTTGGCACGTTGGATGTATTTATTCGTATCTGACACATTTTCAGCAATTACCTCAAATAGTTTTCCATTGGCGAGCTTGACCTGCGCCCGTTCAAATACCGGGCTTCCGATGGAGTACACCGGCGTGCCCGGCGTAACCGGGTAAAATCCTAATTTTGAAAAGACGACAAATGCCGACATCCCGCCCCCGTCTTCGTCGCCCGGTACGCCCATCAGGTCGTTCCGGAACCATTCATTAAGCAAGGTCCGGATCCGTTTCTGCGTCTTCCACGGCTGGCCCGCATAGTTGTAAAGGTAAGGGATGTGCAGCGACGGCTCGTTGGCCATCGAAAACTGCCCTACGTTTCCGGTATGATCCGGAAGCTGTGCATAGAAGTCCTGTTTTGATTTACCCAAGGGCTGGTTGAACATATCATCCAGATTTTCAACAAATTTTTCTTTGCCCCCCATGAGTGCAATCAGGTCGGGAATGTTGTGCTGTACATCCCAACGGTAAATCCAGGCGTTGTTTTCGCCGTAATATCCCCTTGCACCCAGTCCGCCGGAAAATACATAGTCGAAGGGTTCGATAAATTCGCCCTTGTCATCCTTCGGGTGGAAAAAGTGGGTTTCAGGGTGGAATAGGTTCCGGTAATTAAAGGATTGTTTGAGGAAAAACTCATATTCTTCCTTTTTTCCGAGTGCTTTTGCGAGCTGCGCAAGACACCAGATGTCGTAAGAAGTGCCCAATGTCACGGCAACCGGCTGTCTTCTTTCGAAGTTGTTAACCTCCGGAATGGTCTCTTTTTCGCCCTCTCTTAACGCCGGAATGTAGCCATGTTTTTTGAAAAATGCGTCCAGTTCGCCTGCCGGTGCACCCGACCAGGGTGCCAGCGTTTTTTCGGTAATTGCGCCTTTTGCCGCTTGGTAGGCTTTCTCCAGATCAAAGCCTTTCAATCCTTTCACGTAAGCATCCAGCAGCGTCGCTACCCCGTGGTTGGAATTCATCCGCCGGCTGTCGCCGTTGATTTCCGGAAACGTAGGCAACCAGAAATGCTCCATTTGCTCGGCCATCGTTACAAATGAATGAAGGATGTGCTCTTCTTTTTTGGAATCGATCAATACATTTAGCGGATGATGTGCCCGGTAGGCGTCCCAGATCCAATCGTCCGTGTAAAAAGGGATGCCCTTGTCGGCATGCACACGCCCATCGAATGCACTGAAATAGCGGCCGTCTTCTGAAATATTCACCGGCCGCTCAAACGTGCGGTATAGAGATGTGTAAAAAACAGCTTTGTCGTTGTCGGTACCTCCGGTTACTTCAATTTTGCCAAGTGCATCGTTCCATACTTTCTTACCGGCTTCCTGCAATGCCGTCAGGTCGTAATTTTTTATTTCGCGGTGTACATTTTTCCGGGCCTGGTCCGCATCAATGAAAGAGATGCCATACCGCAGGCGCAGCGTTTCGGTACCGTCACCAAACTGAAGGACGACACAGGCGCTCCGCCCTTCGGCCACTGTGCCCTCGGTTAGCTTTCCGTCCCGCAAGACAGACACCTTGCGGGGTGCGACCTCGGGCTCCAGGTAAATATAAACATGGGTGCGGTTGCCGATGTCCTGGTACCCCGATAATGCCTTTCCGTCCCATTTCAGGGTTCCATTACGTGAATTTATCGCCAGGAATACCGACTCATCCCGTTCAAAATCGAACTGATATAAGGCAGACTGATGGGATGGTGCAAAGCCCACCTCAATCTGCTGCTCATCCAGGTACACCGAATAAGCGTAAGGCCTGATGTCTTCGTTGTCGTAGCTATAGGAAACAACGGGCTGCAAGGCTGCCGTACTTTCCTGAAAAGGACTTAAATTGAAAGCCGAACTACCCCGGTGGCTGGTAATAATCAGCGGGAGCCCCCGCAACCGGTCGCCCGTGTAGTCATGCCGCTCGGGATAAACGCGTAGGAAACTATTGGGGAGGTGAACGGTAGGATAGGTTGGCACCAACAGGTGGCTGATGTTGCCCATGTAGGGGTTCACATACGCCACCGGCGATTTGTCATCCGCCACCGATTGGCCACGGCCTGCCATTGCTCCCCCCAGAAATAAACAGATAAAAAAAATGAGTGTTACTTTTTTGTTCGTCATACTATCGGCTATCATATTTATATATTGTCCTTATTATTGTTTGCAAGGTTATCGGTCGGGTTTAGTCGATCCGTATCCCGATTCACCATGAAACCAATTGGCCGCTTGTCCGGTAAGCCACAGGTAATGGTCTGATGGTAAATCCTGTTCAATGCCCATAAATTGGAGCGAGCCATTAAGTGGCACTTCGTTCTCACGCGCACATTTAAAAATGGCGGTCCCTTCATCCACTTCATCAAACATGGCAACATACAGCGATGCTGCCCCGGCCCCTTTTGTCCCGGCTACCTGCTTCCACAGGAAATCTCCTTTTAACCGTGGAATCGAATTATATTGAGAGGGATCGTTGTGCATATTGCCCCAGCTGAATCCCGGGAATACCAAGGGTACATAATCCACACCGTTTTGCTTACACCACATCAAATCGGTGACCATCGTGCCCGCCGCGTTATTGTAGCTATCGTTATCATATCGCCCCACTGCCCAGGGTAGGACGATATCTACTTTTTTGACGAGCTCGAGCAAGGCTGGATCATTCTCAGTATCTCGGTCTAACGTACGCCAATAATACGGTACACCTAGCATGATGGACACCTTATTAGAAGGACCCTTTAGCCGGTCGACCAACCGGCTTACGTCGCTGATGGAATACTGCCGGTTATCATTAAATCCCACGCCCCATATGGTCACAAGGGGTTTTCCGTTGTGCCGGAGATATGTGGGATGCTCGAAATTATTAAACAGATCGAATGTTTGCTGCAGTTCGTTCCAATCCTCTTCCAGATACGCCACATCCGCACTGCTCGAACCGCTCAGGTCGTACATCACACTGATTGCCCGCTCGTATTTCTTTGCCGCCTTCAAGGCATTGGCCAACACCTGATTGAAATGTCTCTTTCCGGCTGGATTGGATGGTTTAATCTCGGCCACAAACCGTTGCATATGCACACCGTCCAATCCGTATTCTTTCATCCATTTGAAGTGGAGGTCCACACTCGCTTCGTCATAGGGGCTATACAGATACGCATCCGAGCCATCTGCATATTGGAAGGGGGATTTATAAGTTTTCGTGTATTCCGTAACATCCGGCCAAAAGTCAATGTTGGTGACACCGGGCTTAAACGTACTGTTAGGCCCTTGGTAATGATACCAACCCCGGTTCGAGTCATCCCCTTCTGCAGCAAACCAACCTTGGTATCCAGCCATAACCAATCCGGTATACGATGTATACAAACATCCCGTTTCGTCGTATACCGTTTCGGGGATTTCCGAAGTCTCCTCATCCGGGTCCGGAGCAGGTTTGCTATCCTTGGAGCAGGCGGCTCCTAAAAGAACCACACAAACAAAGAGGGTCGAGTTGAAAAATTGGTTGCATTGAATCCGCATAATTGAAAGCTTATGGCACTAAAAATGGTTGCCCACCACGTTCGTGATGAACAACCATTCAAGCTGAAACTACCCTGTTGATCATCACTTAATTCAGCGCAATTAACTAAACTCATTACGTTCAAGTGATCATCGTTGGGCATACTCATTTAAAACAACGCCTGCTATCGGGGAACATCCACCCTCACAATCTCTGTATAATTATATTTCCGATTCGCATCGTTCACGTTAGCCCCCAAACGGACGTAATACGTATAACCCGCTTTTACAGGTAATGGGCCGATGGTATACACATTGCTGGTTTCGGAATCACCCACCTCGTCTTGCCACGATTTGTTGATTTGTATCCGTTTGTTGGAATACTCACCAATGTCAATGTTACTATTCGCACCTGCACCACAAAACGTCGTGAGGCTCAGGAATGGCTTGATCTCAACGAGATTCGGCAATCCCGTACGAATCGGAGCCTTGAGCCGGCAACTCATAAAAAGGTTGGTTCCTTCTAAGTGAGTCTCAAAATCAAGCAATTGCAGGTACGGCGTCACGGTAAATTCCTGTTCCGTCGTTCCGTTCAGGGTAACGTTTTTTACGGTATCGGTAACCGGCCAGAACGGGCCACCGTAGGGAAGCATGTCGTAGGTTCCGGCAAACAGTTTACTGTTGTTATAGGAACCATCCTGCTTCACCGGCAAATTTTGGTTGGTCGGCTCCGAGGCCGTCCAGCTTCGTTCCCAGATACGGATGCTCCAGTCGTTTTGCGAGGAGAGCAGATTTTCCCCGGTGTATGAATCAATGACACGTCCGTGGATACGTGCACTCGGAGCATCCCAGTTGTCGGCCTTGTAACACGAGGTAACCGACAATAGCATTACGCCTAAAATTGAATAGATGATTAACTTCTTCATAATACTTGTATCAACACGTTAACTAATAAAGCGGATTCTGTGGCAGCAAGTTATTGTTCTTGCCGATTTCACCCCAGGGAATCGGTTCATAATAACAACTCTTGGAGGCATTCCATTGGCGATTAAACCGGTTGTCTTCGTCGAGGTAAATGTATTTCCCTTCGTCGGCCACATAATAACAACTCAGTAGCCGTTGCCGGAAATTGTTTAGGATCTGGTCAGCCGTCCGCCAGCGGCGGATGTCCCACCACCAGTGGTTTTCAGCATACAGTTCGCGTGCGCGTTCATCGCGGATAAACTGCAGCGATTTTTCGAGCGAATAGGTGTAGTTCGCCTTATTGATGCTACCGATGTTGGTCATCGTCATATCGATTGCCGGACGGACCACCTTGGCACCTGCACGTTCGCGGATCTTCGCAATGTAATCGAAGGCTTCCTCGCGTTTACCCAATTCGTACAGCGCTTCGGCGGTATTCAGGTAAACCTCACCCAAACGGAACACCACCCAAGACTGATCGCTTCTCCAGTCCCGGACATCAGCGGTCGCCATGTCAGGGTTGATGTACTTGCGGATAAACGCCGACCCGAACGCATTATTCTCGCCGCCTTGATCCTCGAAATTCCCATGTGCACCGGTAATGGTATAGGTCACGCCGTTGATTTCGGTGGTCCAGCCCTTACCGCCCAAAATGCGGTTGCCGTTGCTGTTGATCGGTGCCGAGTTCACACCACGTTGGATATCAGTGGCGACACCGTCGAACGTCCGGTAGATGCCGCGCTGGATGCTGAACGTCTTTCCCCGCAACTCATCCCCGTCCAGGTACATGGTACCACGCGCACGGGGTTCCATTCCATCGCGGATGTCACCCCGGCTGTCAAAGCGAACGGGGGTTCCGTCCGGATTGGTGTAGGCCGGCATGTCGTACAATTCCATGAAGTCGAGTGGCACGAAGCTTTCTGCACCGACAAAGGAGGACATATCGGGTGCCGGAGACATCAATGCGTCGTAATTATGTTGCAACGCGTTGCCACGCGGCGAATTTCTATTGTATTCTTTGAGAAAAATGGTTTCCGGCGAACTATCGTCAAGGAACAGCCTGGCAAAATTGGTTGCTTTGTCTTCAAGTTTGTTATACAGCGAATAAGGACCCGTTTCTACCACTTTCCCGGCTGCTACCGCATACTCGAAGAACTCATTTGCCTGTGAAGGCTCCATGCCTGCCAAGCCTTGCTGGGTAGCAAGTTCAGTGGCCTTAAATCCCAGTGATTCGGTATATTTTGCAACGGAACCGGCGTACAACATCGCGCGAGACATCAAGGCGGCGGCTACATATTTATTGGCACGGCCGGTTTCTTTTGTATCGCTTAACATGTTATCAATCGCAAATTGCAGGTCGTCGTGAATGAATTTCCATGTATCGTACTCCGTATTACGTGACACGTTCAATACCTCAGAACTTGCCAGCGGATCCTGGACTTCGGTTACGATCGGAACCCCGCCGTAACGCTTCGCCATGCCGAAATAGAAATAAGCCCGCAGGAAATGGGCTTCGCCCATCAACTTATTAAACGTCTCGTCGGGGAACTTGTCTTTATAGTTCGGGAAACTTTGGATAAAGTTATTCACTTCGCGGATGCGGTCGTACGGCCAGTAGCCGAACCCATCGTTATCGACACTGATCCAGGTATTGAAATACTCGCCGCTCATGGCACCCTGGCTGTTTTTCTCTGTACCCCAGTCGTTTTTACGGTAGCCGTCGTTCGCGTAATACTGAAAATCTTCAATGGGCAGCCAATTGTAAAGCCCGGTGAAGTACATCTTTACGCCGTATTCGGTTCCGAAAAGTTCCGGCTCACCCATGATCCCTTTCGGCTCCAAATCCAATTGCCGGCATTGGGAGAATACGAGCGCACCTAACAGTGCGATATATGCTAACAATCTCTTTTTCATCAGAAAATAATTTATTTTAATGGCCTAATGGAACCTGCATTTTCATCGCCTTTTTAGTCAGTAGGCGCTGACATGGCAGGTTTCATCTTCATAATTTTTAGAATTTAATGCTTGCACCAAACGTGTACGTTTTATTGTTCGGATAATTGTACAAGTCAACATCACCCACTCCGGGTTCGTTGTTGATCCGTTGACCCGGACGTTCCGGATCCATGTGATCAAGCCCCGTAAACGTCAGCAGGTTGTATCCGCTGAAATAAATCCGCAGGTTCTTTACCCCTGCTTTCGATACCCAACGATCAGGCAATGTGTACCCCAATTCGGCGGTTTTCAGCCGCATATACGCTGCGCTCTGAATCCCGTTCGTTCCGGTGCGGCGACCATCGTGGCCGGTAACCGGGAAAAATCCGGGGACCCATTCTGTGCTTGCGTCAAAATAATCGGCGTTCGGATCAACCGGACGCCAGCGGTCCATGAAAAACGACAGCGTATTTTGTTCGCCGAAGGGTAACGCCTCAACCAGCAGCTCGTTGTACTTCACGAAGACACCATGTACACCCTGGAAATCGAGCGCAAGATCGATCCCCCTCCACGAAGCACCCAGGGAAATCCCGTAGTTGAATACCGGTAATCCGATGGAGGCGATGGGATGGTTATCCTGATCGTTAATGACTCCGTCTTCGTTCCAGTCGTTCAGGTACCAGTCGCCCGGCAGCGCGCCCTGTCCCTGAGGGACGGAGAAATTGCGGATGTCCTCATAATTGGTAAACATGCCGCCCGATTCCGTTCCCCACCAGATATTGGTGAAACGGCCTGCGGTGCGGTTCCGCCAATAATCATATGAATTGTTGGCTGGCGTTTCAAGCCAATCAGTTCTTTTTATTCTGGTGGCAGAAATCTGGCCGCCTACGTTGTAATAAAATTCATTGACCCGGCTGCGGTAGTCCAGCGAAACCTCATACCCGTAGTTCCGGTCGCCATTGAGGTTTTCCTGTGGCAAATTGGCCCCTACGGTCGCCGGAATCACTGCACCGCTGGTGGCCAGCAGCCCCGAACGATCACGCTGGAACACGTCGAACGTAGCATTCAGTTTGTTCTGCAGGAAACTTACATCCAAGCCAACATTATACGATTTGATTTGATACCATGTTAAATTGGGATTCGGGATGGGTTGCGTGGTAACCCCTCCTTGAAGACCGCCATTAAACACCCATCCAACCGCGTTGGGGTCAAGGTTGTAACCCAATGTAGGCGGATAGTTACCAGCTGCATTGTCGTCGCCCATCTCTCCGTACGAAGCGCGAATCTTCAATTCATTCACGAAGTCCACATTGTCTTTCATGAAATTCTCCTGGCTGACGCGCCAAGCGCCTGAAACCGACGGGAAGAATCCGAAACGATTTCCTTCGGGGAAGCGGGACGATCCATCGTACCGGAATTTGAAGGCGAACATGTACTTAGCCGCATAGTTATAATCGATCTGGCCGACCATCGATTTGCTGGAACGGTCGCCTACACCGCCGCCCTGCGCACGCTGATTGGCGTCTGCTCCCGCAAACAGGTATTCCGAATCGACGTGCATTTCCCGGAACGCACTGAAGCTATCCCAGTTGCTGTAGGTTTCTTCGTAAAGCAGGAAGTTGTTAAAGTTATGCAAGCCAAAGGATTTGTTGTAAAACAGACCTAACTGCATGTTGGTATTGTTGTTAATGTTGACCCCCCGGGTGACAGTGGCCGGTGTACCTTTTTGAATGGGCGAATAGGTATCGCTATCCCGATTATACTGATAGACGGTGAACACACGGTGGTAGTTATGGTAATCGGGCAAGCTAACCGCGTAATCATACGATCCTTTTGCAGATAGGCCATCCACTCCCGGAATCTGATATTCCAGCTGGAACGTTCCGTTGAACCGGCGATCTTTGTTGAGGTTGTACCCTACGTAATCGGCATCGGTCTGTACCATCGGGTTCACACTTTCGTTCAGCACCTGAGGATCACCATTGGGATACTGCGGGTTGTCGTTCGCATAGAAAGGCGCATTCGGGCGGGTCAGCCATGTGTTTTTATAAGCCGTCCAATCGACGCCATTCGGCTTCGTGGTATTGAGCATGATGCCGCCGAGGGATACCCGGGCTTTCAACCGTTTGGTAATCTGTGCATCAATATTCGAACGCATGTTCCAACGATCGGAATTGTAATCGTCGCTTCGATAAGAACCGGATTGCTTTGAATAACCGAGGTTAAAGAAATACTGTATTTTGTCGCTGCCCCCATTAACACTCAGGTTATGTTGGGATTGCGGCGTTGTTTTCTTGAATACCTTGTCCATCCAGTTGTAGGAGGTCAATGTGCCGTCCAGGTAAGGTTGGAATTGTTCCTCGGGTACAAGGGCATTGCGGCGAACCATGTAGTTGCCCCCGAAATCCTGCCAGTTTCTCTCGTTTCTTAACGTAAAATAATCAATGGCATTGGTCGTTTGGGGAACATTCAGAAACTGTTGCAGGGAAGTGTTGGTGCTGAACGTAATGTCTACCTTTCCGCCCATGTCTCCGCCGCTTTTGGTGGTTACCAAAATGACCCCGTTGGCAGCACGCAAACCATAGATCGCGGCCGTACCGTCTTTCAAAACCGATACGCTCTCAATTTCATCGCCGCTCATCCGTGAAAAATAATCTTTGTCGCGGGGAATACCATCCACCACCACCAACGGATCACCCATCCCACGGATATCGAGACGCGTACTGTAATCGCCCGGCGCGCTGCTTCGCTGTTGAACACGCAAGCCCGGTACTTTACCGGTCAGCATGTTTACCACGTTTTCGTTTTTCGTACGGATCATGTCGTCGCCGCCGATGGAGGATACCGCACCGGTCAGGGTTGCCTTGGTCGTTGTGGAGTAACCGGTAACGATTACCTCATCCAGTTGCCCTGCTTCATCCGCCAGTTGGACAGATATGGACGTCCGGTTGCCAATCTGTTCAGTCAGCGTCGTCTTGCCTACGTATGCAAATACCAGGGTAGTAGCTTCGCCGGATACCTGGATGTTGTATGCACCTTCGTCATTGGTGGACGTAGCCTGTTGACGTCCGGCAGCCGTGTTGGCCACCACACTCACGCCTGCTAATGCCTCACCGGTTTGGGCGTCGGTTACCCGTCCTTGAATGGTCCGCGTTTGGGCCAAGCCGTACAGCGGAGCAAGCGTGATTAATAAATAAAATAAGTAAGTTAGTTTTTTCATCCCAAAATAAATAATTGGTTAAATAATTGCTGATTAAGTGGTATCTGAGCATAATTCCCGTTTGCTATGATCGCTCAGATAAGTCTCGCATCGTAAAAGCAAGACTACGTCGGTGGTGGTGGATCATTAATGGTTGTTTTCATCGTTCTTAATTTTAATTTAATTTCCTATCCTAGTTTCAAGGCGTTGCAGCTGCTGAGATAGAAAAAGAGCCTCATCCCCATTTTTCCTAAGCAGCGATAAACAGAATCTAACTACCGAATTCACGGTTATAAATTCTGATCTTTTAATTCTCAAAACTCGAGAAGATATCATTTGCTATAGAGATACAGCTAATACTGTAGCATATGAAAAGTTAATGGTGATATTATAGAATGTGTGGTAGATAACGTCGTTAACGCTTTCTGAATCATCGTCATCAGAAATGGAAAAATTGACAAACTCACTAAACGTATCAACGAATATATCATACGTGCCAGTGGGTAGCGATATACTAGTAGAACCGTTTGGAGGTATGCTCAAATAATAGGTTTGATTAGTAGACGTATTGTGAGCCTGTATAGATACACTTTTATTTAGGTCGCTAATGCCCCATAAAGTACCATCAGCTAAGACTGCATCTGATTCTTTGCTTGGCTCATTGCTTAGTTCAGTTTGTTCTGGTTTTACTGCCGTTTGCGTTTGCTTCTCTTTCGCAACTGCTGAGATAGCCAACATAGCACTGCCCAGCATTAATAACATTAATTTTTTCATCACAAAATAGATAATTAGTTAATAATTGTTGATTAAGTGTGTCTGAGCATGTTTCTTGTTTTCTATGATTTGCCCAGATAAGTCTTGCATCGTAAAGCAAGGCTACGTCGGTGGTGGATCATTGTTTGTTGTTTTCATCGTTCTTAATTTTAATTCAAATTCTCTTGCTTGCTAATTTGGGTGCCTCCGCAGCAGCCAACGTTGATCGAAACGAGGACACAAAAGAAGCTTCAAGCCTATACCGGAAACTAACTCGTAATTGAAATCAAAAATTTATAATTGCACGCATTGGTTACCGCAGTTCATAAAGCCGTTTCAAGGATACACGCATAACCATAACAAATAATTAACAAAAGATTAACGAGATTAATACATTGGACAAAAACCTTATAACCAACTGTTAATCAATGTCTTTATTCCAAAAAATAAACGTACCCCGATTCGTAGATGAAACGATTTCCAGTTTACCGTCTCGATTCAAATCGACGGTTAATAAATCAGATCCGGCGCCCGAACGATTATGCACCAATTCCGGTTCAAAGCGTGCACCACCTGGTGCCTGGGCATCGCGGACCGTGCGGAAGCAATACAATACGGCAGGTCCCTGTGGATCGGGGTCAAGGTGCGTATCCAAATGCGACCAGTAGCGCTTACCTGCAATGAAATCGGGAATGCCATCGCCATCGATGTCGGCGAAAGTAGTACCATGCAGTTGGGAAAACGTTACCCCGCCTGCGTTGTCCGTCGAATAATCATCCATGATCATATGACGCGTAAACGCAATCGCTCCGGATGCATCTCGCTGTTGTTCATACCAAGCCAAACCAAAACCATGGGCATTGAGACTGGTTACTACATCATTCTCGCCATCTCCATTTACATCGTATACTGCCATGACGCTGCCACCCATTCCCCCACCTCGATGACCGTAACGGCCAAATGCAACGGGATGATAGGTCCAAGTTTTACCGGCATCCAGCTGCTCGGGCTGCTCCCACCAACCATTTGGATTGATAATATCCGGACGGCCATCGCCGTTGATATCCCCGACCCCAAATCCGTGGGCAGTATAATATCCGGTTTCGGAAACCAGGTATACTTTCCATGGCTTGCTGGGATCAGCCGGATCAAACTTTGAATATTTCAATGCCCGGTCGCCACTGGTTCCATAGACGATCTCCGGCCGGCCATCGTCGTCGATGTCCTTGAAAATGGTCACTTCGGAATTTATGTTACCTGGAATGACGGCATGCATTTCCCACCGGCGGGATTCACCCTTGGGATTGAGATACAGGCGTCCGAACGGTGATGCCGAAAAGACATCCGGCCAACCGTCGCCGTTAAAATCATACGTATATTGGCAATTTACTTCGGAAAATTGCTGGGAAGGATTATAAGTAACTCCTTGAAATATTTCCCGGTACATAGTAAAATCCGGACCATAGTAAACGTGGGGGCCGGCCACGACATCCATGTTACCGTCTAGGTTGATATCGGCCGCCGCCGAGCTGAATGAATAGTACATATCGCTCAGCTGCTGTACTTCATACCGCGTAGAAGATGCTTCCTTCGGTGTATAACGAACGGCAAGATCCTTGTATTTGAAGTCTTTGTAACGTACCACCGCTTTGCCCTTTACGTATAATGCGATGGGTCCGTATTCACCAAACTCCTCATCTGCCGCACCGCCGGGGCCAATTCCGTCGTTAATGAACCCCCTTAGGATATTCATATCCAGCACACATTCCAGCTGGTTCCATCCGTTTCCCTGAAAAGCCGTCTCAGGCCGGGGAATGGGCAACACCGGCCCGGCATTCTCCCCGCTGCGATTTGGCTGCCGTTGCCTCTCCTGACGATTGTCATTGGGTGAATTGGTGGCATTAGGATCGGGCGGTGGCGCCACCCGCATCATCCCCCCGGCGCGCCGCAATAGCGTACGGCCCACCTCTCTTCCCTTATCGTCCAATACCAATCCGTATGCAGCCGATTCATCGTGCCGCAGCGAGACGAAGATGCCTTTCCAGCCGCCGTCTGTTTTTTCAAGCCGAAGCAAAACACCCGCTTCTCCGTCGCCCTCCATCTTCACCAGGGTATTGAATGTCACATCCTGAAAGGATCGATCTAATAACAGCAAACTGGCCGTTGTATCGGTTGACTTGCCTATCCATTCACCCTTCTCAGCACGCCAATCTGCCGTTCCGACTTTGTTCCAACGGGCCAGACTAGCTCCTTCGAATGAATAGTCAGGCTTAAAACTAAGGCCCCGCCCATGGGTCTCACCCTCCTGTGCATAGGAAACCCCTGCAACAGAAGCCAGGGTAAGCAGTATGATAAGAATCTTCTTCTTCATAAATCTTACGCTATTTAATATGATTCCTTACATGTTCGATGCCCCATCTGGCCACGTCGTCATAATCAATATCCTGAAATTTGCCACTCCACTGCGCAATTACATAGGTACCCTTGAATCCCGCTTTTTCGGCCAATTGAATACATTTGTCAAAATCATAGGAGGTATGCTCCATGTGATCGTTGAAGTCTACCATTTTTGCAGAAACGACGTGGGCATACGGCAAAATCTTGGACAGGGATTCCATCATGACTTCCTCCGTATACTGGGGAATGTAGTTACCAAAATCGGGCTCCGTATATACCCCCGATTCCCGGGCGATCTGCACGTGTTTATCGGCATCCATCTCTATCCCGAAATGGTTGGCCGTAATGATGGTCAGCTTTTTCCGTTTCGCATAGTTGTTCAGCTCCTTCAGCGATTCAATGCTTTTTTCGACTGTACCCTTTGGCGAGCCGGGATTTATCCGTACGCACTTCGACCCCAGAAACGACGCGGCATCCATCCATGCTTTTACATCCGCGATACTTTGCCGCCGTTCAGCTTCGTCTGTAGCCGCAAGGTCATAGGAAATCCGGTCGATCTGTATATTCAGCAATTCCGACTTAGCCGATTTGATCTTGTCACGCAGTCTACCCAGGTAATCCGGTTCCAACGATTCGAAATGTTCATTCCAGAATTCGATCTTGCGAATGCCGAATTTATCGCGGTGGTGCTCGGGGACATCCAACAGGGTCAGTTCCTCTTTGATCGCGTTCCATTGCTGGGGTTTTGTACGTTGGAATCGATACCTGAAGAGCAGTGTGCCGAGGGCGATACGATCCATCTTGGACGTAGGTAATCCAATCTTACCCAAGGTGGGCGATACCCATGCCGATAAGACGATTCCTCCGGTGCTAAAAATAAATGCTTTTCTATCCATAATTATTTCTCTTTTTTGGGTAATGCATATACGATATACCCTTTGGGTACGTCGGATTCTGCTTTCGATTTGTCTTTCAAGCTGCCGACCGAACAGACGACCAAGTACTGCCTGCCATCCACTTCATACATGGCAGGAAGACCTCCGGGATTGCTTCTGCCCAATTCCGCAGACCACAGCATACTTCCATCATCCGTATTGTAGGCATAAACCCGTCCATCCAAGCAAGTGGAAAACAGCAGACCTGTTGAAGTGACGACCATCCCCTTGCCTTGTGAGCCGTTGGGCATGCTCAGGTTGTTACTACCTGGTATGCTGTCGTCATTTCCCAACGGGATTTTCCATTTAATTTTACCTTCATTCAGATCATAGGCGACAATAAGCGACCAAGGCGGTGTCAGTAGGTTAGGCACCCCCAACCCCCAATTATTGGTTTCGACATATTCGGACCTCGGGCCGGTATACGCACTGGGGTAATCTGTCATGCGTTGCCCACCGGACGGTGGGAGATCAACGGGAACGCCGCCAGATGCCACCACAGGGCCGTCGGGCAACTCCACCCTATCGTCATCCCTGTTCCCGCGCCCTCCCGGACCTCGTTGTGCTTCAGGAGTAACATAGGCGTAGATCGCCGCGATCTCCGTTTCAGTAAGGTGGGGAAAGCCGGGCATGCGACCCTTACCGACTGCCATAATACCTTTAAAGGCTTCGGCGTTCACTTTCGTGCTTAAATTTATCAGTGTGGCCCCCAATCCGTCGATACCGGCCCGATTTTCGCCGTGGCAAGCTTGGCAATGTTGCATATACAGCGCCTTTCCCTGAGCCAACCTTTCGGGCGAAACACCGGAATTTCGCCCGCCACCAAACCCGGGGCCACCCCGCTGGGGAGCGGATTCCCGCTTTTTAAGGCTGTAAAAATCGACAAGCTCTTGCGTTTGCACATAGACAATCCCGTTTTTGGGGTCCGCAGCGGTATTGCCGAAGTTTGCTCCGCCCACCGCGCCGGGATTAGTAACCACCTCGTACTGATCCGAAAGCGGATGGAAAAGGCCATTCTTTGCGGCGGCTACCCGTGCCGTCCATTTCGCTTTATCGGCCGGCGGAAAATAAGGATTGATGTCATCAACGGTTACCAACTGACGATTGAACGGCGGAACGACGGTCGGAAATGGCTGTGTAGGCCAAGCCGTTTCATTGGGCATATCGCTGGCAGGTACCGGCCGCTCTTCAATCGGCCATAGAGGTTTGCCCGTTACCCGGTCAAACACAAAGAGAAATCCATGTTTGGAGGCAACTGCCACGGCATCTATTTTTTTCCCACCGTGGTTGACGGTAATTAATTGGGGGGCCGCTGTCAAGTCATAGTCCCAAATATCATGATGAACCGTCTGGAAATGCCACAGCCGTTTGCCGGTACGCGCATCCAATGCCAAGATGCAATTGCCAAACAAATTACTGCCCGCTCTATCCGAACCGTCGTAATCATAAGTTGGGGAACCGATCGGAAAGTAAGCAATGCCCCGGTCTTCATCCACGGAAATCTCTCCCCATGTATTGGTGCCCCCCACATACTTATATGCTTCCGCTGGCCAGGTGTCATAGCCATATTCACCGGGATGCGGAATGGTGTGGAATACCCATACCAGCTCCCCGGTTATGACATTGTAGGCACGAAGATGGCCCGGGCCCGAGAACAAATTTTCGCCCGGAGCGGATCCGAGAATAATCAAATCCTCGAACACCTTACCCGGTGTGGTCGATGTGGCCCGGCCAAAGGTAGCCGGGTCGCGATCCAATCCCTGCTTGAGATCGACATACCCACCCTTGCCAAACGTGGTAATCGATTTACCGGTGTTTGCATCAATCGCTTGCAACGTGTTATTCAAGCAGATCAACAACCGTTTTTCTTTTCGATCTTTACGCTGCCAGAAATTGACGCCCCGTTGTATGATGCCCCGCAGGTTGGCATGTATCCACAGTTCCTTCCCAGTTGCGGCATCGATGGCCACTAAGGAGTTATTTTTCGCCAGCACATACATCACGCCATCGACAATGACTGGATTGAAGCGGTAGTTTACGTTGTCGCCAGTTGGGTATACAAAGGCAATCTCCAGTTGATTCACATTCTCCCTGGTAATCTGCTTGTAGTCGACATATTTCGAGTGGTCCGGTCCCCCGCCGTAATCACTCCACGCTTTATACCGCGTAGCGTGATCCGGATGACAGGCCCAGCACACGGCGAGAAATAAAGTTCCCAAAATCGCAGTTCTTTGCATGATTGTCATTTAGTTACAATTGGTTAAATGAAGGCTCCTCTATTAAATCGATTTAGTAAATCACCTGTCCCATCGAAATGTCGATGAAAAAACTTCTCGTTTATTTTAGTGAACCCGAATGATATAATTGGCTATTTAAAATTTCAGTCAAGATTAATCTCACAGGCATAATAAATCATTAACAAAGCATTAACACCTGTTGATAGCGTTTAACAATCAACACAAATAGCTGATTATCAAAAGAAATTAAATAAACGAAGCAATGTAACTTTCGTATTAACTAGGCGGTTCTTTTTATCACGATTATCGTAAGTATAGCTGAAGAAAGCAATGCAGCTGACATCAGGATATAGGATGCTCCGAAACCACCGGTATAACCATTCAGATACCCGACAATATAAGCTCCCCCAAATGAACCTAGAGCTCCCATACTGTTTATCAGCCCCAACGCTCCCCCCGCTACATTTCTTGGCAAGATCTCGGTTATTACAGCGAAGAAAGGACCATAAGGCGCATACATAGCACCTCCAGCTATTACAAGCAAAACAAAAGATAGCCAAAAATTACTGGTCCCAAGCAGGTAAGACAAGTAAAAAGCAACTGCTCCCACAAGCAGGAACGGCCAAATGAACAGTTTTCGATTCAACGTTTTATCCGAATAATAGGATGCGCCAAGCATCGCTATAATTGCCAAGACATAAGGCACGGCCGATAGCCATCCGGTCGTAACGATGTCCATATTGGGTGCCGCTTTAATGATCGATGGAAGCCACATTACAAAACCGTACAGTCCCAGGCTCCAAAGCAGGTATTGAAGGCATAGTAAAATTACCGCTTTGGACCGAAACGCCTCTGCATAGTTCTTGACGGCTTTTATACCTTGTTGCTCTTCACTCAATTGGTCTTCGATCGCCTTTTTTTCGGTTTCCGTCAACCAATTGGCATCTTTGGGTTTCTCATCGATCATCTTCCACCAAATAACAGCCCATAGCATAGCTGGAAGGCCTTGTATGATAAACATCCAACGCCAACCCAATGAATCGACCAAATAACCGGAAAGGACCGACATCCACAGCACCGTTGCCGGATTGCCCAAAATCAGAAAGGTATTTGCCCGCGAACGCTCCCGTTTCGTAAACCATTGGCTCAATAGAATCAGCATGGCAGGCATTACCGCACTTTCTACCACCCCCAACATAAAGCGGATAAAAATCAATACGGAAACGTTACTCACCATCCCCGTGGCTGTCGCAAATCCTCCCCACAGGATCAATGACCAAAAAATAAGTTTCTTTGCGCTCTTATGTGCAGCGTAGTGAGCCCCCGGAATCTGGAAAAAGAAATAGCCCAGGAAGAAAAGCGAACCCAGCAGCGACGACATTCCCGGCGTAATATTCAAGTCTTCGGCCATGCCGCCTGCAGCGGCAAAACCGAAATTCGCCCGATCGAGGTAAGCAAGACTATAGGTAATAAAAACGACCGGTATAATCCGATACCACCGTGAGGAAGCTAAGGTATTCATCAGAAAATAATTTAGTTTTAAATTTTAACCGCCTGCCTGGCTACCAAACGCAATTTCCCTTCATTTTGAACCCATACCATCAGCACCTTAAGTTTGGCTATTCCGGGTTCTTTGCCCGCATCATGGGTATGTCCAAACAGCTCGTGCCGCACAATGGCAGTATTGCCGACCACATCGACGGTCTGTGCGGAAAATTCCAAACTTGTAAATTTAAACTTCCCGCTCACCATCGAAGCAATGCAAGTTTTCTGGTTCTCTATCAATCCATTGGAATGCCCGTAAGTCAACGACTCGTCCAACAATTCTTCAAATACCGCTTGGTCGGGATGCAGCATTACTTCGCGGAACGATTCAACAGCCGCAGCCACGCTGGTTTCTGATACCCCTGTCTCACCGGGCTGATTACAGCTCGTAGCCATCGTTGCAGCCATTAATACGATTAATGTTCTTTTCATAACTTTTAGATTTAATTTTTACCCTGATCGTATGCATACGTTATGGTCCAATTGAATGTTTGGCCAGGTTCTACCCGTACATCAATATAGGGTTCCGGACAAACGGTTGTCGGACACGACCAAAAAACCATTTTGGAAATGGGCCTGTCGCCCGTAATTTTTACGCTGGCTCCGGTTTTAATATTTTGCACGGTAATAGCATAGTCAACCGATCGTCCGCCTCCTAGATCTGCAAAATAGGCTTGTTCTCCACGCTGTAACTCCCTTAGAAAAACAATTTCATTACCTCTCAGCTTTACAATGTCGCCTAATCCTCTGGCGTCTATTGGATGTAATTTGTCTCCTGGAACTCGAATGCGATAACCCGGCCCAGCAGGCTCGCTGTCTATCACAAAAAAATTATGATTATACACCCGTGTTTCGATAACTTTTTTACCCGTGTTTTCCAAAGAATGCGTCAGCATCATTTTGGATTCCCCAGTTGGCAAGCTTACCACCTTTTTGTATACATAAGCGTAATCCGATTCTTCGAGCACATGGGTAAAGGATACCTGCTGCCTCCGGGTGTCCACGTACCAAACACCTGGGTCCGCAAGCGTATACCGTCTATGAAATGCATACGGCTTCTCATCCGGTTTTATCAAGCTCCCCACACCGATTTTCACAAATTTACCTCCAACCTGAGTTTGTTCAAATCCGAGGGGATTAAATTCTTCTACCGGACCGACAATGCCATCGTGCCCCAAGGGATCGTGGTGAGCAAACCATTCCCCGTAATATTGATGCCCCGCATATGCTAACTCAGGGATTACACCCGACCAGTCAAATCTTGTTCCTCGGTAATAGCCTTTGTTTATATCCGGAAGATAGATCGTTGCCTGTATCAGCTCATTGGTGATCGTTACCTGCGGGAAGGGATGATCGGCCGGATTTGCGGCTACCGACAACAACCCCATCAATGACAATAAGCAATATAACTTCATCCGCATAAAGGTCTTATTATTTAAGCGCAAAAGCGATATAATTTCCACCAAGTTTTGCTCCTCTCGCCCCGCCTGCCGCAATCACTACATACTGCCTGCCCGCTACTTCATACGTAATCGGTGTAGCAAATCCACCGGCAGGCAATTGATATTCCCATAAAATCTCACCGGTTTTTTTATCAAATGCCCGGATTCGTTCATCTCTTGTTGCCGCAATAAAAACCAATCCACCCGCTGTCACAATGGGACCGCCGTAACTCTCTGTTCCCGTAACGGGTATACCCTTTTCGGTCAATTCGGGGAATTCCCCAAGTGGCACCCGCCAAACGTATTCGCCCGTATTCAGATCAATTGCATTCAATGTACCCCAAGGCGGCTTTACTCCGGGGTAGCCATCCGGATCGGTTAGTCTTTCCCATACTTTTTTGACATATAAGGGCTTAAATCCAAACGATGGTGATTCGGCACGGTTTTGCGCCTTACCCTGCTGAACGCCTGTAGCGGGGCGGGATACCGCCCGTGGGTTACGTACATATTGGACAATAGCTTCTCGGTCGTCATCGGGTAAATGCTGAAAAGAGGGCATCCTTCCGGTCCCGGCCGTGACAATTTGTTTCAGTTGAGCGTGAGACATCCGATTGCCAATTTCTGCAAGGCTGGGGAACTCCAAGCCATTGCCTCTCCGATCGCCCCCATGGCAGGATGCACAGTTAATCGCATAAAGTGCATTGCCCCTGGATAAGGACGCCGTTTCCCTATTCAATGATACCGTATCGATCATTTGAAGCACCCAGGGCTCATCGTTTGCGTTGATATACAACACCCCCTCGGGATCTGCCGCGCTCCCGCCCCACTCGGCGCCGCCGCTATAACCGAATAGCAGCGTTCCCGAAGTATCAGGTGGCGTAAATTTATGGTCCGAGCGGTATTTCAGATACTGTGCTTTGATATACGCGTGTGATTCGGGGGAAATGTCGGTAATATCCGCTTCCGTGAAAACTTGTCTGGAAAAGGGCAAAGGCTTCAGTGGAAACTTCTGCGTGGGATAGGGATGCTCGCCCGGAAGCCCATGGGTCGGCACCGCCCTTTCTTCAACAGGAAACAGTGACTTGCCTGTTTCCCGGTCTAGCAAATATAAAAGTCCGTCTTTTGTAGCCTGCGCCACCGCATCTATCCGTTTCCCATCGTGATTTACGGTAACCAAATTGGGTTGGCATGAGATATCTCGATCCCACAAATCGTGGTGTATGACCTGGTAATGCCATGCTAACTTTCCGGTTTGGGCATGAAGGGCCACTACACAATTGGCAAATAGGTTGCTGCCTTTCCGGTCGCCCCCATAGAAATCGGATGCCGGTGACCCCGTACCAAAGAATACCATTCCGCGCCTTTCGTCTACGACCATACCTGCCCAGCTGTTGGCTGCGCCTATCTTTTGGTAAGCACTATCGGGCCACGTATCGTATCCCGTTTCACCGGGATGCGGGATCGTATGAAACACCCAGCGTAGTTCGCCGGTGATTATGTCAAACGCGCGGACATATCCAGGGGCGGCATTGCCCGACTCCGAGACCGCCGACCCTACAATGTACACATCGCCATAGATCACCCCCGGACTCGTGGCGTTGATCGACAAGCCGACGACGTCGTTTTCCAGTCCTTTTGCGATTCCCTCATACAGGTTTACGACTCCCTGCTCGCCAAAACTTAGTACCGGTTCACCGCGAATTGCGTCAACTGCATATAAATTTGGTCCGACCGTATACAATATCCGTTTGTCTTCCCCTTTTTCCCAGTAAGCAACTCCCCTATTGACGTGAATCCTGCTTTCAGGCGGTTCGAATTTCCACGTTAATTCGCCGGTGGCCGCATTCAGCGCAAATAGTTTCAACGCAGGGGTTGTACCATACAACATACCATTGACCACAATGGGCTGGCACTGGATCTGCAGCGCCCGTGGCTGCTTGCCGGCCTCGGGTTCCTCGGCGGCATTAAACATCCAAGCGACTTCCAATTGATCAACATTACCAGTATCGATCTGATTGAGTGGCGAATACCGATTGCCCGCCTTGTTTCCTCCATAAACAGGCCAATCCGTTCCGGTTTTGAAGGAATACGTATCCCGTTCCACGCAGGCCATATGCCCCAAACCTACAATCAGCAGGTAACTGCAAAATCTTGTTCGCGTCACAGAAAAACCAATTTATGGCCGTATGATGGTACCATCGTATTTACGGATGGTCCACTTCGATCGGGTTCCAATCGGATATTTGGCTGCTTCCTTTTCATTGATATCAACACCCAGGCCCGGCGTTTCGTTGACGTTAAAATATCCATTTTCAATAGTCGGTGTACCGGGAAATACCTCGTGTACCCGTTCGTTAAAAAACTGCGATTCCTGGATTCCGAAGTTCCAAACGGCGATGTTGATGTTATTGTTTGCCGCATGTCCTACCGGCGACGTATCGCCCGGTCCGTGCCAAGCCGTACGGACGTTGAACCATTCGCCGAGCCTGGCAACTTTCATGGCCGGTGTAATGCCTCCGATCTGTGAAATATGGATGCGGATAAAATCAAAAAGCTGGTCGGCCATGTAATCCCGGAACTCGTTGATATTATTAAATAATTCGCCCATGGCCAGCGGTACAGTGGTTGCTACCCGAAGCTTTTTAAACCACCCCATATTTTCCGGAGAGAACGGATCTTCAATAAAAAATGGCCTGTATTCTTCCAACCGCTTAATCATATTGATCGCCTCAATCGGTTCGACGCGCTCATGGACGTCATGCAGCAACTCAATATCTTCACCAAAACGCTTCCTCACTGCCTCAAACATCTTGGGCACATTCTTCAAGTAAGTACGCTGATCCATGAACTCGTCTCCCGGCTTTCCATAACCTGCCTTTTGGAAATCCGGCACGAAGTCTTTGTTCAGCCCCACCCCACCGTATCCGCCTTGCTGGATGCGGATGTGTCTGAATCCACGTTCAATGTATCGACCTACACTTTCACATATTTCCTCGAAGTCGCGCCCACTGGCGTGTGCATAGGTATCGATGGCGAAACGTGTTTTCCCGCCTAAGAGTTGATGCACAGGAACATTTGCACGTTTGCCTTTGATGTCCCAAAGGGCTTGATCCAATCCAGACAGGGCATTATTCAGCACCGGACCGTTTCGCCAATAGGAACTTACATAGGCCGATTGCCACATGTCTTCAATATTGTCTACATCTCTGCCCTGGCAAAATTCATTTAAATAGGTGTCAATAGCCGGTATCACAACGGCGGCGCGTTGTGTATAGGTCGCGCAGCCTAATCCATAGAGGCCCGGCTCGGAAGTTTCCACTTTTACGATGACCAGGTTATTTCCACCGGGTGCGGTAGCGATTGCCCGAACTTTTGTGATGGTGACAGGAGCGGCTCCCCGAGCATATTGAGGTGTTTCCCGATCCAATGCGTTGCCCTTAGAAATAGACGTTCCGCCAAGCAAGCCAAACATACTTGCAGCCGAACCCATGCCGAGCATCTTGAGCATATCCCGGCGATTAGCGAATGTTGCGTTGTTTTTAGATTCCATATTGGTCAATGGTTTTAAGAATTGGTATCATGCGATTTATCGTCGCAAATTTTCCCAAGACTAAAACAAATCCGATAACAAAGCATTAATAAAAGCTTAATGACGCGGTGAGGTCGAACCTATTCCACCTAAAAACCTCGGCGCTAGGCAATAAAAATCACACAAGAAAATGATCGAAAAAACTAGGAAAGAATCATCTTGTAGTCTTTACCGAATTCCTCCCCATAAATATGGCGATATTCATTGCAGAAATTTTCAAATGTTTGCGTGGCGAGCGAGTGGTTACCCATATAGGCTAGGGCTTTGCACTTGATGATCATAGCCTCTTCGTGAACGGGATCGAAGTAAAAAATATTATTGGCCAGTTCAACCATAAATTCCGGATCATCTGAAATAGCTACATTCTCTGCAAAACGCATATAGGTGTTGATCACCTGGATCGAGACCTCTGCTTTAAACGAGTCGAGCCATTCATAGTCCGTTTCAGAAAGAAATCCACCTCGTTGAACAATAGTCGACAATTCTTTGATACGATCTTTAGCTAACCGATCTTTGTTGGTCACAATCGATAAGTAATTTTTGTAATCGATATAAATATCGCTATCGGCCTGAAATCTCCAGTATCCGGTTTCTTTAGAGATCTTCGTGCTTCCCAATCGTTCTAAGATGGTATTAATTTTCGCAATATTGACAGACCGGTTGTTACGGGCACTATCCGTAGATTTATCAAACCAGAATTGTTCCGTTAATTTTTCCGAACTGATACCCCTTCCTCGTCGCAACGTGTGGAGTAATACGACCAGAAATATTTCCTTGATAAGCGGCGTGAAACTGCGGGTCATATCGATTCCTTCGGAGTCAAAAAGCTGCAAATCTCCACCAAAAAGAAATATACTGCTTCTATCTTGTCTTTGTTCCATTGTGTTCACAAGAGAGATCGCTTCCCCCTTAAGTTCCGCCACCAACGGCGGACTGGAAATGGGCACCTGCTTCGCTTTCACGGCTCTTTTCCGTATGAAAACGTAAGCAGCCAGTAACCCCACCACACCCAATGCAACGTATAACCAAATCCGCATACCCCAACCCTTCGATAGGACCTTATTCGTTGTGGCATCATAGGGAAGCGGTGGACTAAATAGCGAATAAATTTTGGCTACCGCGAGATCGTCCTTTTGATCATAATACAAAGTGACCGCCGCAAAACGCTTGCTATCGGGACAATAATACAAATCAGAAAAAGATTGGATATCGTGGAAGGAATACGGAATAGGTGCTGCCAGCTCTCTCAAATCGGGTTGAGTCAACGAACCGACGACCAACTGTAAATTCGCATTGTATTTATGTTTAGGAAATACGAGCCCATAGTACTGACCGGCTTCCTCATCAACGATCAGCGAATTGGCCCATACAAAATCCTCTTCGCCCGGATTAAGTTCATAGATTTTCGAAAGCGTTTTCTTTTTGACGTCAAAAAAAACAAGATCGTAAATGTTTTTTGGATTGAGCATTTGCTGACCCGAGACACTTCCATAACCTCCCAGAATATAGGCACCGCCTGGTGTAGCACCCAATGCGGCAAGGTAACGTGGGACAAGCGGTTCTCCACCAACCGCAATCGGATGCCAGGTTCCGTCCGGCGCGTACCGTTGAATTTCGTTCTTGAATAGAAAATGGCCGTATCCTCCGACAAAATACAAACTGCTATCCACCGGTGAACTGAATTTGTTGAAATGAAGATAACTCGTCCCTTCCCCAGGATAGATAAAGTTTTTTGACCATTTTAATGATGCAAAATCAAAGACCGAAACGGTTTTCTGATCGATGCATATATTCAACAGTTGATTGTTCAATGTGTCAAAAAAAGATTGATTTCCATTAATCAATAGCAACGGTCCAGATTGATAATGGTAAACGCTGCGCTGGCCTGTTGGAATATGAATACGTAACAGCGAGTCTCTTCCGACTACGAAGATACTTTCCGTCCGCGGATCAAATGCCGAACTAGCCTGTCCGCTTATTTTGACATCCTGAAGCAATCCCCACTCATAATGGGATCGCTTGATCCATTGGGGATTGACGACCGAAGCGGTCATTCCCCTGATCACGTCATTTACCGCTGTGCCTTTTTCCTCATCCAACGGCCAATGATGCAACAGGCGCCCTCCCTCCCGGATTTGAACATTCCGTATCTTCATTGCAGGTACATCGGTCGTCTTGAACTCCTTGTAATCGTTATATCCAAACAAGACTTTCAGGCAACCGCGAATATCGATGGGCAATCTCTCAGTGTAAACACTGTCACCACATTTTACCGTTATTAAACTCGCATGCGTATCCAGTTTAATCGCAATGGGAATCCAGCTGTTAAAAAGTTTGGCAGAATCGATGTTAAAGGCGATGTTAGAAAATTTTCCGCCTAATACGATTTTGAAATGCTTCTCTGCATTTGTTGAGCGATCATAAAGCAAATCAATATTTGTTTTGTCATCGGCGATGATCCGAACAACGTAACCAAAATAATCGGAACGGTTAGGCATGAACGAGAGCTCGAATGCCAACTCGGTGTCATCGTCAACACATAGCTGCTTACCGCTGCTTAAATCCAATCCCGTCCGCCGGTCCAGAACAGCCTCATGGCTAGCAAAACCCAATCCGTATTGGGCATTACCATCCAGCGGAAATATAACCATACTTCCCAGGATACAATAACAGATGACATAAAAAGCCCCCGGTTTCAATGCCCACATAGATTTATAGATTGCAGTTTGTCGATAGCCAATAGACATCTAAATCATAAAGATGTACTGTGGATATCTGCTAGCGATTATTTTCGCCTTCCAAATATCGACAAACTTGCCAATATCTGCAATGGATGCATTCTAAATTGTCAAATTGGGCGCGTCTACCGGAACTTATCTGTTTGACCGCAAGCCCTCCAGGCCTTTTAGGTTTTACAACTAGACACCTCTTTTAAGGTGGATGATTTTATAGGGTGTCTCCTTATTGACGTTGGGATAGATGAATCCTTTACCATTGGCATCCATAACTTCTATTACATACATCAGATCGTATTGCGGATCAATTTGACCGGCGGGTATTGTTGCCTGGAACATGTTTTTTTCACCGGTTGTGACCATTGGCAGCATTTCAAAGTCTTTGTACTGGTTCACGGCCCGGTATTGCAGGCGTACCCATTTTAATCCGCCTGGTGCTTGTACATGTACCTGCAGCGTGATGGGCTTCCCTACAGCCGCGCTGTCCGGTGCTTGATGACGAATGACAAAATAATTGCTGTTTTCCGGATCGTCAGCAGGTTTGTAGCCGGGCGATTGGGTTACCTGCCCGTCTGGTTTGAACCTCAGGCGTTCTTCTTTTAGTTTTTCCACACCGTTATTCAGCATCACCAACTCGTCCTTCCAATGACCTGAAAGCGGCTTTTTCCCGATCAATATCGGATCTGCATATAAATCGCCAGCGGCATTTACCAACTGCGACCAAGCTTCGGCTGCCTTTTCCTCGTAAGCGATTGCATCGTCTAGTGCCGATACGTCTTGTGTACGAAGAAACAAGCAGTAGCTCACCGCTGCCGGAACCCTACGGGAATGATAAAGCGCAAGGTCTGCAAGCATCTTCAGATCGGTGACGGTGGCATGAAACTCCTTATTGTTTTGGTCGCCGATCAACTCTTCGGCTTCAGCGACTTTTTCCTTGATCGATGCAGACAACCGTGCCAGCCATTCGCTGGTTGTCGACGGTAACGTTTTTGCCGTCTCCAGTTTCCCCAACAGCACCTGTGCCTCTTCGTCAAAACTGGCAAATTGCTGCAAATCGCTACCTTCGGCGCTCGCATACAACGGCAAATCGCCCAAACGTTGTTTTTCCGGCCAGGCACTGGTCGTCGGAAAAAAGCTGTATGGGTAACACGCCCCGACAATCCGTGGCAGTACCCAGCTCGCTTCATGTAAGGCCGACCGGATCAGCGGACCAGCTTTTTCTCCAAACCGTTTCGCAAATTCTTTGTCCCAGACATCATCCGGTGTGTGTGGATCGTATCCGACCAAGCCAAACGTCTGATAGAAGTGCCAATAGCGTTCAAATTCATACGTGTAATACGGATAGGGCGGATTGAGCAGTTGAAAGGGTTCTGCATCGTGCACCTGTGATTCCATTTTGGTTGCCATCGGTTCATACACGGCATATGCATCGCTATTGTATAGATGGCTGCTGGCGGCAAAGCGCCTGACGTATTCCGGATCACCCCACAGGAATACCCGGTTGGACCCACCATTCCATAGTTTCCATAATACCTGATAATGCTGTGGGTAGCGAAGCATATCGGCGTATCCATGGCGCCTGTTTTTTTGGTCTTCCCGATTAATGTGTGTAGGGCTGTAGGGAAGCCCCATTTGTTCCATCCAAAACTTCGGCGCGATGCGGAAGTTGAGCCCCATATCGATCGCATTTTTTATTAACGCATCGGTAATGCCTTTGCCATGGATATCAATAAACATATCCGGTGCGGTTTCCTTGACGGTCTGGAAAAAATTCAGGCTAAATTCGTGCAATTCACTTTGCTTAAGACCGGATTCATTGTTGGTCTTAAACAGAATGGCATCCAGTTCGGGAAAGGTCTTTAAAAACTTGGCAAAGGCTGCTTTGGTATATCGGTTCAGGTTGGTCGAGTCAAGCCCGGTTACCTGCCACGGTAATGGGTGGCCCTCACGGTATTCAAAATCCGGATTTCCCCCAGCCTGCACACCGCCACGGTAGATATGATCCCATATACCCAGCCGGATCCCGATACCGCGGTCGTGCGCCATCTTAATGAGCCGATTCATCGTTGCCACATTCTTTTGCTGCTGCTCGGCAGTTATATCCGCCATTTTTACGCCGGGATAGCCATCCACGTTAAAAAAGTAGGGGTAACAGGGTGCCATGAAGCCCCCGTTTTCATATCCGAACAGAATCTCCAGCATATTAAGCCGATTCTGTGCCATCATGTCAAAATACCGAACCCAGAAATTCTCATCGTAGAAACGGCTCTCCCAGTAACGGCGGTGCATGGTATACATCGCAATGCCGCGCTCTTTGATATCCGGCTCCGAAGTAACTTCCGTTACGAAATGTAGCGGATCCGACGATTCGGTGCTCCAGCTGATACGGTTGGCAACGTCCAGTAATCCGTACATCAGGCCGCTGTCGTCATATCCGCTGATCACGGTGACCGGCTTGTTTTGCCACGTGGTATTCCAAATGGTCAGTGATTCTTTCGTTTCGGGTACCGAATGATTGCCTTCTTTCAGTAGCCGTGCCGCCAAACCATTTCCATGAGCGATTCCAGTTATCAGCATCATCCGGCCTTTGGCATTGCCGGTGGATGTCAACGTTTCAACGTGCAGCTGTTTCTGCTGGATTGCTTCGATCAATTTGGTTAAGCCGTGCCTCGCCACCGGACTTAATTGGGTATCGGTAATAATCGATACATCCATACCGGGCGAAGCCGCATAGGCCTGTGAAAAAATCAATGTAAATGCAACTAATAACGCACGTAGGCAGTTTAACGACTTCATAACAATCAATTGGGTTTATCGGTCATCTCCAACTCCAACACACCTCCATTCATGATATCGGCGTGTGAGAGAAAAGGTCTTTTCAATTTCCTGCCGTTTAACCGGGCAGACCCGACATACTTGTGCGTATCTGACACATTTTTAGCTCTTACACGAAACGTCTTGCCATCTGTCAACTCAATCGTTGCCTCCTCAAACAGCGGGCTCCCCAACACATATTCGCCCGATGCCGGGAAAACGGGGTAAAAACCAAGTGATGAGAAAATATACCAAGCAGATAGCTGGCCGCAATCTTCATTTCCGATGATTCCGTCAGGTTTATCGTGATACATTTGGCGCATAATGTCATGCACTTTCTCTGCCGTTTTCCAGGGCTGGCCCGCATACGAATATAAGTAAGCCACGTGATGCCCCGGCTCATTCCCGTGCGCATATTGCCCGATGGTGCCCGTTAGATCGACCAGTACGTCTTCGTTCGTTTCCGATTCAAGCTGAAAGAACGTATCCAGCCTTTCGGTAAACCGCCGTGGTCCCCCCAGCAAATCAATGAGTCCTTCCACATCTTGGGGAGCCAGCCAAAGATATTGCCATGCATTCCCTTCTGCATAATCCGCCGCCCAGGGTCGGACGCTTTTCAGCGGATCAAATTTCGGGTTCCATCGGCCATCCGCCAACTTACCCCGCATAAAGCCCGTAGCCGGATCGTAATGCATCCGATAACTTTCCGCCCGTTTCCGGAAATAGGCATAATCATCCTTTTTCCCCAATGCTTTTGCCATCAGCGCAATACTTCCCGCGCCGATGGCATTTTCCATGGCGTTGGCAACCGGCCTACTGACTTCTCCATCCGAAGGAATGACCTTGAATTCCCTGAGGTAATTCAATCCCTTTTGATCCGACATCGCCGTCGTCTTCAGCGCCTGGAACGCCCGTTCAGCATCAAAGCCCCTCAGCCCCTTGAGGTAAGCTTCTGCGACAATCTGCTGACTACTGATACCGACCATGGTTTGTGTCTCATACCCCATCAAGTGCCAGATCGGTAAGTACCCCTGCTGATCGGAAATAGCCAACATGGAATTGACCATGTCATTTACCCGATCGGGATTTAAGAGGACATACAAGGGATGGGCCGCCCGATAGGTATCCCATGTAGAAAAAATGCTGTAGTTCGTAAAACCGGGATCCGTGTATACATTGCCATCGACACCCCGATAGTCTCCGTCATGATCATTGAAGAGCGAAGGATGCATGAAGGCGTGATACATCGCGGTATAAAATACCCGTTTATCCACGGCACGGTTCGTGGTGATGTTGATCTTGCCCAGTTCGTCTTCCCATTTCTCATCTGCCGCCACCGCGACCCGTTCAAAATCCCAATGTGGAATTTCGGCCGATATGTTGGCCAGGGCATTCTCCGTGCTTACCGGCGATATCCCGACTTTCAATTCGACGTTTTCAGGGGGTTGCTGCAGACTGATCAAGCCTTTGATGGCGCTCCCCTTTCCTTCCTTGCCGGATAGCGGTTTTTGGTCGTCATAAAGCGAAAAGTCATGGATAGCCACCGAGCTTTTAATGGCAAAATAAATCAATTGCTTCTTCGCCCATCCCGAGGACGCCCGATGGCCAACCAACGTATATTCGTCTACTTGCTTTAGGTATGTATCCGTCGATTTGTCGTTGATCCCCTCCTTCAAATCCAGGATAATACGCGCCGTTTGCCCATCCGGAAAATGATAGCGGTGGTAGCCCACCCGCTCGGTGGCTGTCAATTCGACCTCGACACCGTTAGCCAGTTCAACACGGTAATAACCCGGTTTTGCACGCTCATTATCGTGGGAAAAAAGAGACGCGTACCCACTGCCGGGAACCGTCTCTTCACCTTTGTCTAACTTAATCGCCCCGGTATAAGGCATAATCAACACATCGGAAAGGTCTCCAATACCCGTACCGCTAAGGTGGGTATGGGCAAACCCACGAATCACACTGTCTTGGTAATTATATCCCGAACACCAGTCCCAACCTTTATAAAAATTGTCCGGGCCCAATTGGACTCCGCCAAATGGCACATTGGCACCTACAAATACATGTCCATGTCCACCCGAACCGATAAAGGGATCCACATAAGAGGTCAGTTTCTGCCCCACAGCAAAAAACGAAACTACACTGAATAACAGCGTGACGGTTGCCTTCATGCGCTTCCTTTTAGTTGTTGTCAAGTTCTTCTTTTGTCCAGGGTTGGGTCCGGCCCGCTGTTTGTTCGCGGACCCGTTTCACCCTACCGGGTCGTACAGCAGGCGCCTTATTGCCCAGGTCATTCCGGATGTAACTCAGCACAGCAGCAATGTATTCATCATCATTGGAACCTACCGCCGGCATCATATTGGTATAGGTCTTCCCATCGATCGGTCCGGTGAGTCCGTGCAATAGAATTTTGATTAGCTTATTCGGATCTCCGTTTACATCGGCATTGCCTGCAAGTGTAGGCGCAGCGGCTGCACCACCGCCAATGCTTAGCCCCTTGCCATCTGCTCCATGGCACGAAGCACAAAACTCTTTGTAGATGACCGCTCCTTGCTTAACCCGTTTCTGGTCTTCAATGGCCAGCAATGCGGCTTCTTTTTCCGCTTTAGCCCGTTCAACCAACCGGTCTGCATACCGCTGCTGAGACACAGCCAGTATATCGTCAGGATGCGCTTTCAAAAGCTCATCGATGAGTCCTTTGGCCCGAGTGGATTCATCAAATCGCATATTAAGTCCCAATTGAAAACGTACTTCCGGATTCGGATCATTTTTCAACGGGTATAAGGCATCGAACAACGCGGCATCGTTTTCCCAAGCAGCCCCATCAGCTACCCATACGGCGTTCTTGCGAACGTTGGCATCCTTATCACCCAACGCGGCTTCAAGTGTCGCCCGGTCCAATATTCCCAAACCCTCCAATGTCCATAATGCATGGATACGTGCCAGCTGTGCGGGCGACGATGCGACCAATTTTCGAAGTGCATCTCCGACGCTGGTATCGCCACGCAATACCAATAATTTCTGTGCATTGTCGCGCCACCAACCATTCGGATGCTGCAGGTATTGAACAAGCTGAGCCGGGGTTTCATCCAGCATTTTTGGACGGGTCGTATCGGGCTTCATCCCTTCGTAAACCAGTCGGTAAATCCGGCCGCGGCCAATATTTTTATCTAGTCCCCGTTCCACAATTTTAGGTCGCAGGAAACTTCCTTCTTTTGTCCATTCACTTTCCTGAATAATCCCCCGGTACATATCCACGATGTAGAGATTGCCATCGGGGCCGGTTTGCGTATTTACAGGCCTGAAGTTCATGTCAGACGAGGCAATGAACTCCTCGTGATCGTATGCATTCGTTAACGAGATTTTACCCCCATCATTGGCTACTTTTGCCCGCCTGATCAGTCTTCCCACCGGTTCACAGATCAACAGGTCTCCCACCATATCTTCAGGAAGCGATGTTCCCCGGAAAATCGATTGCCCGGTACATGCCGTGAAGTGGTTCAATGTGCTGTCTGGGCGGAGCCTGTTCAGCCCACCCTGTACATCAGGTGTAGCAATCACCGGCCATACGGCCTTGAATTCGTCATCGTACTGATCGTTAAAATCGAGCCGGCCGTAGTAGGGATTTTGTTGGAAACCCAGTGCCGGTATTTCAGCCCCTGCTGCGGAAAAGTATAGCCGTCCGTAGTCATCGTTGGCCAGCCCCCATTGTCCACCCGGGCTTTCTTCCAGCTCTTCGGCAACCAGCTTACCCTGTTCGTAACGGTACCGTACATTTTCGACGGTCAGGTAAATGCGGTTATCCAGGTTCCACACCAAGCCACTTCGCTGGTGTTCCAGGTTGTTGGTATTGGGCCGGTCGTTGACAAAAACCGCTTCACGCTCATCGGCCATTCCATCGCCATCCCTATCCCGGTAGCTATAGATGCTGTTGTCGAACGTCTCGGCTACCAGCAGCCGGTCATCCAAGGGCAGAATCATCCGTGGCAACACCAAGCTGTCGATAAAGACAACCGATTTATCCATTTTCCCGTCGCCGTCCGTATCTTCCAGCCGTTTGATCGAACATACCGGCTGCATTTCGCCTGTACCGTTAACATCCTGCATGTAGGTATTCATCTCCGCAACAAACATCCGTCCATTGGCATCCCAAGCGATCGCCACCGGTTCATGGATCATGGGTTCACTTGCCACCAGTTCCAGCTTGTATCCCGGCTGAAGATAAATTTGCTCCATGCTTTCCTCGGGCGACAGGTACGCCGGGGAGGGCAGTGTGTCAACGATAATTTTGCCATTTTCATCACGTTTAAGTGACTTAACCGGTCCATTACACGACGTCACAAGCCCCACAATCGAAAGGGCACCGACCACACCCGCTACATATTGTTTAATCATCTGTTTAATTTTAGTTATCTTCTTTTGAATTTCTTCCTTTGTCAATTACAATCCCATCGCATAGACGATACCGCCCCATAAGTGCTGCAGGAAAAGAGGCTCCGAGAAGGACTCCTCCGTATGCCCCAAGCCTGTATAAAAAGCCCTGCCGCCATCGTATGCTTGATACCACGAAATCGGATGTGGGTTACCCATGCCCTGCTCGGCAGGGTCATAGCTATTTTCGTCAAGGTTGATCAGGACGTTTACCTCCCTGGAAAATTGCCGGAAGCGATACCATTCATCCAGCCGCTTCCATTTGGAGGGCAATCCCCGCGTTGCCGGAAAATCTTTGTCAACCACGTCCAACACGGCTTCCTGCGGCGCTGGGTGGCCGGCAAAGTAGGCGCCCGATAGCTTGCCATACCAGGGCCAGTCATATTCGCAATCTGCCGCCGCATGAATACCTACATAGCCATTGCCTGCTTGGATATAGCGCTCAAACGCTTGCTGTTGGGCATCGTCCAATACGTCGCCGGTTGTACTCAGAAAAATCACCGCAGCATACTGTTTCAAATTGGCATCGGTGAATTTTGCTGCATCAATGGTCGTATCTACTGCTACGCCGTGTTCCGATCCCAGCTGCTGGATGGCCGCGACCCCTTGTTTGATAGACCCGTGATGAAATCCAGCCGTTTTACTGAATACCAAGATTTTGTTTCCCTGTGCATGTGCATGTCCGAAAAGCAACACCTGTCCACTGATGCACATGATTACGAGTGCACCGATCATTTTTATCTGCTTCATATCTTATTTATTTTAAACAAGCCCATTCGTGGCAACGATGTGCCAATTTTTAAATACGCTTCAACGCGCTATTTAAGTTTAAGGTCTCTCCCTTTTTTGTCTTAAAGTTCACTGTCCGGTCACCGAGCCGCAGCGTCAGCTTTCCTCCTTTTTCGGCAAAAATGCAAGCCTCTTTCAACGTTCCATTTTCCCATGAAAGATCAATGACGAAATCCCCCCGTGCACGTAATCCCGTTACCGATCCTTTTGCCAGGTTTGTGGGCAAGGAAGGCAACAGGTGAACCTCGAAGCGATTATTTTTAAGCGGTACATGACTCTGCACGAGCATCTCCGCAATTGCGGCTGTTGCACCGAAGTTCCCATCGATCTGGAAAGGTGGGTGGTTGTCAAACAAATTGGGCAGCGTCTTCTCCCGCAACAATACACCCAACAGTTTATAGGCATGGTCGCCATCGTGCAGGCGGTTCCACATATTGATCTTCCAGGCCAACCCCCAACCGGTGCCGTCATCTCCACGCGCGATCAAAGTCTTCCTGGCAGCTTCCGCAAGCTCAGGTGTACCGGTCACGGATATCTGGTTGCCGGGGTGAAGCGCGAACAAATGCGACGTATGCCGATGGTGCGGGTCTACTTCTTTATAATCTTCCACCCACTCCATTACCCGGCCTGTGGTTTTGCTGATCCGTATCGGCGCCAACCTGGACAGTGTTTTTAAGCATGTGTTCCTGAAATCTTTGTCTACATCCAGAATCTTCGCAGCCGCAATACAGTTCGTCAGCAAATCATGGATGATTTCGAGATCCATTGTGGCACCGTACGTAAAGACCGAATGGTCTCCATTGGGCAAAACAAACGAATTCTCCGGCGAATAGGAGGGGTTTGTCACCAGTTTACCTGCCACGGGTGTGCCCGCTGGAGCTTCTACCAGGAAATCGAGGATAAACTCAGCGGCTCCTTTCATCAAGGGATAAGCGCGCTGCCGTAGAAATGCCGTATCCAATGTATAGCAGTAATGCTCCCAGGGGTGTTGCGCCAGCCATGCTGCCCCCATCGGCCAGATACCTTGCGGTCCATCCGCCGGTGCGGTAAATCCCCAGGCATCGGTTAAGTGGTGTACCACCCAGCCATCCGCACCATACAATACACTGGCCGTGCGTTCGCCGGGTTTTACCAAGGCTTCCGTCAAGTCAAACAAGGGCAGATGCATCTCTGGCAAGTTGGTAATCTCTGCGGGCCAGTAGTTCATCTGGAGATTGATGTTGGTGTGATAATCGGCATTCCATGGCGGATTCATCTGCCATGCCCACAATCCTTGCAGGTTTGCAGGCATGGTCCCCGGCCGTGAACTCGCGATGAGCAGGTAACGTCCATATTGAAAATACGTTTCCACCAGTGAAGGATGAAGCTGGCCTGTTTTCCTGGCGTCTTCCAGTAGCTCGTCCGTGGCCAACGTTTTACCCTTTCCGTCTACGGCGCCCAATTCAAGCGCCACGCGGCCATAATACTGTTGATGCTCCCGAATCTGTGCCGTTTTCACAACCTCATAAGGTTGACGCATTACTTTCGCAATGGCCGCCGCACAGCTATCTTCAGGAACGCCGGAAAAATCATATGTGCTGTGGATCTGTTGAAGACCGGGATAGTTGGTTGCGCCGGCAATGTACAAGGTCAGCGTATCCGCATCTGTTACCGCCATGACGTCGTCATGAAACGCGGTACGGCCGCCGGCCGTCACGGCCTTCAGCTGTGCAGCAAACCGGATACCCCGATCATTCCCATCGGCATCTTTGATCGGCAACCTCCCCTTCAACAACAACGATTGAGCATCCGTGGGGTGTGGCACAGCCACGGCATCCTGCTGACGCCGCAAGGTAAATGAAGCGGTGATCTTTCTCCCCTGATCAGCAGTAAACCGCACGACAATCACATCATGATCTGCAGAAGCAAAGGTTTCGCGGGTATACCACACGCCATTATGACGGTACCGTACGGTGACAATCCCTGTAGCCAGATCAAGGCTCCGTGTATAATCCGTCACCGCCAGATGCGGTGTATCAAACCAAAGCTCACCCAGTGATTGGTAGGGTTTTACACCACGCGGGCGGCCCATCATGGTTTGCTCAGCCAGCTTCACTGCTTCGTTGTTTTTATTTTCAAAAAGCAACTTCCGAACCTCGGGCAGTGTTTTCAGTGACTCCGGATTATTGGGATCCAGCGCATAACCGTCCCAAAGTGAACTCTCATTAAGCTGAATCCGTTCGTCGGCAACCCCACCGAATACCATTGCACCCAAACGGCCATTCCCGATTGGCAATGCTTCTTCCCAGACACTGGCAGATTGTTTATACCAAAGCACGTTCCTACCAACGGGCCGGTTACCTCCATTCGAAAAACGCGCCCGGTCCATCCATTCCGCACGGATATCGCCGGTACGTGAACTGGCAACGGAAGTTGCTGCCGTAGCCTTCAACATAAAATCAACAATAGGGGCCGGGTTGGGAAAGGCATGGGGGTGATGTTTGAATCCAGGTTTCATGATGACCGTGATGTCGCCCCCTGCTGCCTTCACTTTCCGCTCAAAAGCAAGCGTCTGGGTTTCGGGGTCCACGGCCTCGTCCGCATCCGCGCAAAGAATCAGTATCGGATAGCCACCACTTACAATAGCCGTGATTTTATCCATCGGACTTCCCTTGAAATTTTCCACGGCTCCATCGGTTGTCAGGCCAAATGCCTGACGGATCCCATCGGCCATTCCTCTTTTCAGCAGCGCATACGCACGCATGTCGAGCAGCGGATTGTCTACGTACACACCTGCAACCTTATCCGGATTCGCTGCCGCCCAATTCAATGCATACACACCCCCACGGCTCATTCCTTCGAAAAGCGCTTTGCGATTCAGACCGGCGTTATAAAGTATCTCATAGAACGTATTCCACAACGAAATAGCCGTTTCATTGCCCAGCATTTCTGCTGCATCGCAATACGCGATGTGATACCCCCGTTCCAGTAGTGCAATATCCGCTTGCGGCTCATGCCCCCAGAACCGAGCCCGCCAAACCCACGGCCGTCCATTGGCCACGCGTTTGGGTTTTACTACCTTGCATTCACGGCCATCCAGTGTGAAATCCGCTTCTTCGTAACCAAAAAAGGAACCCGGTGTAAAGGACCGGCCAAGGTGTTTAAACACATCATATGCTGTGTCGAGCTCCAGGTTAATCTGTTCTGCCAGACGGTGGGCAATGATACCGGCGGCCTCTTCCCCGGGATGGATTTTATCGCTATACAATGCCGGTTTATCGACGAGCAGGGAGTGCATATTGAGTACCTCTATGCCTTCTTCCAATGCGGCCTGCTGCATACGGGGGGCGATCTCGTTGACGATCGTCCTGTCCCATATTTGGTTGGTATCGGTTTCAAATGATTTAAACGGAAGTAAAAGAATCACCCTGGGCTGTGACGGCAGTTGCCGGAACGATTGTATCATATCGCGGCAATCACGAACCAGTTCGCCGTAATGGGCTCTATTCACTGCCTTGGCATCGTTACCTCCCAAATCGATGAACACCATATCGGGGGCAAACTTCAATGCGTCCTGATACGCTTGGGTATCCCAATAGGGGGAATCGCCCTTGCGCAGCAGCGTCGTCCCTCCCACCCCGAAATTTGCAACTTGATACCGCCTGCCTAACAAAGCCTGCAATTGACCGGGGTAAGCCCGTTCGGCGGGATTGTCAATGCCGTGCCCTCCTGTGATACTGGCTCCGACACAGGCCACCTTCACCTGTGCAAAGGCACCCATGTAAATAAATAGAAACAACGCGTTGAACGCAGTGAATATTTTTATCATCATCAAGTAGTTTATTTTAGTTAGCGTTACGTTCCGGCAGTTTTACTGATAACGGCTTTTCCCTGCGAAGAACCTTGGCCGCCTCGCCGGTGAGCCAAAGGTAATGATCTGAAGGTACACCTTCGATTCCTACGAAAGATGCCTGCTCGCTTACCGGAGGCGTATCGGTTGTTTTGAAAATAGCGGTCCCTTCGTTGACCTCATCAAACATCGCTACATACAACATGGATGCTCCCGATCGTAAAACCGTTGCAATCTGCTGCCAATAGAACTTACCGCCCATACGGGGGATGGAGCCCACGGGTTTGATGTCATCCGGAAATTCGTACCTGCTCAAATTGTGCCAGCTGAAGCCTGGGTATACACAGGGCACATAGGCTACCCCGTTTTCCTTACACCATTTGAGATCATCCAACGTGTTATCCCGCAGGCGATCCATGTCGTTATGCAGCAACGGACTGTAACGCTGTACGGTCCAAGGCAATACGATATCTGCCATTTTAATCAGCTCATGCAGGTAGGGATCGTTTACACAATCCGCATTGAGCTGCCGGAATGCCGTAGGCACACCCAGCATCACCGTACATCCCCCGTATACGGGATCATTTTTAAGGAAATCGATCAAGCGTTCCAATCCGATATTCCGGATGTTGTAGGGCCGATCCGGAAAGCCAACACCCCAGATGGCCACCACCGGTTTCCCGTTATGGTGTAGGTAGGTCTTCTTTCCTGCCTGATTGGTCACGTTCAACTCGTCTACCAGGTATTTCCAATCTTCAATGATTGTGGAACAATCTTCGCCTTTCGCCTTCAATCCCGACAGGTCGTACATCACTGCGATCGCACGGTCATACGTCGAAGCTGCGTCAAACGCATTTTTCAGAATCGTTGCTGCTGCATTATCCCGATTCTCAGGCCGCGCGTTGCTGAAAAAACGTTGCATGAATACCCCATCCACTCCATAATCCCGCATCCATTTAAAATGGAGGTCCACGGTGCTTTTGTCATACGAACTGAAGAAACGAGCCGGTTGACCATTGGGAAGTTTGAACGGAGTTTCGTAGGTTTTTTCATATTCGGATACATCGGGCCACATGTCAACGCCCGTTCGTTTCTCGCTTCCATAACTGTAGTTTTTAGCACCGGACCCATCTCCCTCCGCCCGAAACCACCCCTGGTATCCGGCCATGATAAGCCCCTTGTATGAGGGGTAATCGGTTTGGCTGCTATGTTTAGTCTGTGCGCCAGCGGCCAGCATACCAAAACAAAGCAGGCCACAAAAAAAATACTTCTTCAATGTTGCTAGGAATATCATAGTTGTGCTTATAATTCAGGTTGCTAAAATAGACGCGTACATTAAAAAAAGCTTAACAAAGGATTAATCAGCCCAAAATTATTTTAATCTGGCTACATTTTGTTAGGTAATACCCTCCCCCGTGCGCATACGTCTCCACCATCGGAGCGGCCACGACCAACGTCCCGGCGAACGCTATTTTGTAAAATCGATCAAGAGGAGTTGATGATGAAGGCAAGGGAGAATACGGTTGACATACGATCGGGAAAGGTTGTGCTGAGCAAAACGACTGCCAGTCGATCGTATAGAACCAGCAGTCGCCGAAGTTTCATTTAAAAATCCATAAAATCCCACGGAGCCCGATAGGGCCTCGACAGCATCAGGTTTGCTGCGGCATCATCAAACACCTCCTTTTTTGGATTCCATTTTACATCACGTTGCAACTCATAGACGATGTTCACGGCATTGCATACAGACGCTGTACGATGCCCGATCTCAACATCAGCCACGGGGCGGTTCCTTTTTTTAATGGCATCCACCCAATCCTGGTAATGATTATCGCTTTCGTAGAGCCGTTTATCCGAAGGTTTTAGGGTTTGTTCTACAATCGATCCGGGAGACGATCGCAAAAAACTTCGTGACACTTCGATGGTTCCCTCCGTACCGATAAACTGTATAGCATTTCCCGGACCCCACAGTTTGTGATGTACCGTTACACCGTTGGCGTATTGAAACGATGCCCCTTCTTTTGCCAATGGATCCTGCGGTGCGTGGAAAGATACAGGCCCCGACTCATCCATGCCCAATGCCCACTGCACGATATCAAACATGTGAGCTCCCCAGTCTGTGATGAAACCGCCCCCAAAACCATGATAATAGCGCCAGCCTGCCCAATCCTTGGTGTTCTCTATAGGAGGCGCCAGCACCGGATGATAACCGCGGTAAAGCGACGGCCCGATCCAGGTATTCCAATCGAGTTCATTGGGTATGGGCTGCGCGGGCAGGTCACATTGCCGGACAGGTTCACCGACAGATACGTTAATTTCTTTAATATCGCCGATGTAGCCGTTTGTAATCAGCTCACTTGCATGCCGAAAGGGTTTCCAGGAGCGCTGCATACTGCCTGTTTGCAATACACGTTTGTATTTTCTAACCGCGTTTACCATTGCCCGACCTTCGGCGATGGTCAGCGCCAATGGCTTTTCACAATAAATATCTTTGCCCATTTTAGCTGCATCGATACAGATTTGCGCATGCCAGTGATCGGGCGTAGCGACTACCACTGCATCAATATCTTTGCGTTCCAAAAGTTCTCGGTACTTAGCATAGCCCGTTACGGGAGTTGCTACCTTCTTTCCGTTTTCCTCGGTTGCGCGTTCCACAAAACGAGCCAGTTTTTTTGAATCCACATCGCTGGTTGCTAGCACGAGGGTTTCCGGGCATTTGTTCAAATTGCCCAACAAACCCATTGCTTGTTTACCAACCCCGATATATCCCAGTGTAATACGGTCACTCGGAGCCAAAAATCCATTGCCCCCCAATACATGCCTGGGTAATATGGTAAATGCAGCGGCACCCCATGCCATGTTTTTGATAAATGTCTTTCTTTCCATTTGGTTTACTTTTCAAGTTCATAAATCGGTTTGATCGCATACAACCGAATCGCTTGTATTGCGTACCGATCGCGCTCTGTAAAGATAGCATTTACCATTAACATCAAGGAGCAAATTATCAACACACATATATCAAAGCAACCAATTACACTAAAATAAATTACCTGAAATTTTGATTTCACTTTTAGTTTATTCGGTTAATAACCGATTAAACTCCGAATGAACTCCGAAGAAAACCCGTCTTAAATCAAAGTAAATAGTAAGTTTTTTGTACAGTAAGTGAGACCAAAAGTAAAGACGGTTAAAATTATTTAGTCAAACTACATTTAGGTGGTCATTCGGTTTCTCCGAAATGTGGGGTTACGTCTCTTTTCACATAAGTTTGATTTTAACAAATATTTCTTTTAAAATTGCGCTCTATTTAAATTAAGTCCAAATAATAAGATGAATAAAATAACCTACCTTTTTGCAACACTTATCTTTTTCTGCCTGCATCAACGCAGCTATGCCCAAAATCAAACATTGGCCGGGCAAGTTGTTTCAACGGCAGACCAACAACCGTTGCCGGGTGTGACCGTTCGGGTATTGGGTATCCCAAATGGGCGAGTTACCGATGAAAAGGGTGCTTTTTCCTTTGAAGGTTTATCCAACGGCCAGTACACACTGACATTTTCCTATCTTGGATACGATGCAACTCGACTCAACATTTCACTTCCAGCGCCTAACAGCGGTAACCTTCTGGTCGCCCTTACACCCGTTGAAAACCAGCTGCAGGCTGTCGAAATCATCGGCCGGAAAGAACAAACATATAAAAACACGTCTTCGTTTGCCGGCACCAAGACCGAAACGCCCATTAAGTTCGTCCCTCAAGCCATCAGCTATGTAACGAAGGAAGTTATAGACGACCAACAGGCCTTTAAAACCAGCGATGTACTAAAAAATATCAGTGGTGTGAATACCTTTTCCTATTACAACAACGATTTCACACTTCGCGGCTTTAGGGCCGGAAATGCCTTAATTAACGGCTTACGGGATGCGACTAATAGCTGGTCACAATCGTTACTTCCCAATGTGGAACGTATCGAAGTAATCAAGGGACCGGCTTCCGCCCTCTTTGCCAACACGGATCCAGGGGGGACGGTTAATACCGTAACGAAAAAGCCGTTAGATGTTGACCGAAAATCGGTAAGCTTTGCCACTGGCAGCTATAATACATATCGATTAACAAGTGACTTCACCGGTCCGATGAACAAAGAGAAAACGTTGTTATATCGACTCAACTTGGCCTATCAGAATGCACAGTCTTTCCGTGTGTTACAAGGTGGCGAGGATATGGTCATCGCACCCTCCATCTCATTTATTCCTACGGATCGTACACAAGTTAATATCGACTTCGTATATTCCAAGACCAAGTCTCGTTTGGACCGCGGGCAGCCGATATTCGGCGCCTCAGCAGGAACCGATTTGTATTCCACACCGGTTTCTTTTGCCATTGGCAAGGAAAATGACTTTGAAAATGAGCTCAATCTATACACCACCGCGTCGCTTCAGCATAAATTTAGCGACCATATTTCCTTCAACGCATCCTACATGAAATTCCTCTATGACGAGGATTTACTGGAACATCGGACATCCAACAGCTACGCGGTAGACGCCGACAGCGTAGAAGTTCCTACATTGATGCAGATGCAAACCATCCGTCGCAAACAAAAAAATTACAACGACAATGTGACCTTATATTTTGTTAGTGATTTCAAAACTGGACAATTGACCCATAAACTTTTGGTGGGCTACGACTACATCCAGAATGTATCGCCCGAAGGCGGCTCCAGCTACAACGCAAGCGGGGGCTATCGGAATGCTGCAAACAATGGATTTTATGGCACTTACGATCCGTCAAACAGGGCCAGCTATCTCTTTGATCCAAAAACCCAACTTCCTGTTCCGAATGTACCTCATTTCGATCTTGTTAATCCGAACTATTCCATTTCCGAAATCTCAGGCTATTTTAACGAATCGCGCGCCCAATCTGTCACCAAGTACTACGTAAACGGTGTGTATCTACAAGACCAAATTACCTGGGGGCCGATACAAGCGCTCTTGGCTGTCAGACAGGAGTTTTATACGGATTTGTTAAATTATAAAAAGAGTAACGAAGAGAAAGTAGAGCAGCAAAAGCTAATCCCTCGTTTCGGCCTCGTCTATACCCCGATAGAGCCTGTAAGTCTATATCTTACTTATGCACAGGGTTATCAACCCCAAGGAGCTGGCACCATCGGCGATCCGGAGCGATTTGGCGGACCGTTCGACCCATTAACCAGTACGATGTATGAAGGGGGGGCTAAAATGGAATTTCTCAACAAGCAATTGAGTATCAATACGGCCATCTACTACATCGAACAAAATAACATCCTGATTAATGCCAACGATTTGGGAAATCCCGATCTGCTCAGGCAATTAGGTCAGCAACGATCGCGGGGAATCGAGTTGGATGTATACGGCCAAATCAAACCCAATCTAAGTGTAACCGCCAACTTCGCGATCAATGAGGCCACCATCACGGAAAGTGATGACCCGAAAGAGATTGGTAATCTGCTTCCCAATGCACCAAAAAACCAAGGTGGTATCTGGGCCAAGTATACCTTCAACATCCCAGCGCTAAATGGTGTCGGCATCGGAGCCGGAGCAAACTATGTGAGCAGGCGTGCAACGCTTAGAGACGTCCTCACGTTGCCGTCTTATGTGGTTGCCGATGCGGCGTTATATTATACCATCGACAAATTTAAATTGTCCGCTAACCTCAATAATGTATTCAACAAGACCCACTGGGTAGGTGGCTACGATTTTAACCGGTTGTATCCGGGCACGCCCCGCAACTTTCTGGTCGGTGTAGGTTATACATTCTAAGCGGATCGAACATGTCCAAACGCGCCGGCAAGGCTGAGAATAACAAAAAATTATTTTGGCGCCTTCACCATTGGGTAGGTCTGTATACAGGCATCCTCATCGGTGCACTCAGCCTTACCGGCGCGGTTGCCGTATTTATCCCGGAAATCGACGGATGGATTGTTAAACATCATTACAAAGCCCTGTCGTCCCCCTCCCCTACAGGCGGCCCACAATTCAGTCAATCTATCGATTCGCTAATCCACCAACATCCCGACTATAGCTCGTTGTCCATCAGCTTACCGGATCATTCCGGACAGGTGGTACATGCCGATGTCATCTTACGACCTGAAGGTGGCAATTTGAAGCGCGTCGATTTTTTCATCGATGCCGGAAAGGATCGGATCATCGGGCAACGCAATCATCAGAATTCCTTGGCCAATTACCTGCGGCAGATGCATGTACGGCTATATGAAGGATACTGGGGGCGCCAACTGGTGGGTATTGGTGGATTGGCATTGGCCGTCGTGGCCATCACCGGTCTGCTCATTTATGGCAATTTTATGAAAAAACAGTTGTGGCCCAAGCTGCGAAAAACCAGGGACATGCGTATCATCATGGCCGATTGGCACAAGATATTGGGCATCAGCGCACTGGCCTTTAACGTCGTCATTGCACTCACCGGTGCGTGGCTGGGATTACAGCCGTGGTTAATGCGATGGTTAGAGATCAAAACTCCTAATACATTCAAAGCAGCCATCGTTATGGAACCGGAAGCCGATAAGGCAATGTACGTCAATTGGAATGAAATCCTGAAAACCGCAAAAAAAGAATTCCCTGCACTTCAACCCCGCCAACTCTCTTCCTCAACCAACGGTTCGGGAACAGTCACCGTGCGCGGTAATATCGCCGGTCAGATCTACGAACGCGACATCAATATACTGGTTCTTTCAAAAACAGACTATCGTCCAATTTTCAAGTACGATGTCCGAGAACAATCGCTCAGTCACAAATTCTATTTCATTCAGGAAGCACTGCACTTCGGCGACTTCGGCGGATTGATGCTCAAGGCCCTCTATGCGTTGCTCGGATTGACCAGTGGCTTCTTATCCATCAGCGGTTTTGTTATCTTTCTGTTCCGCCGCCAAAAAAAGAAGAAATTCCAACGGGCAGATGCGTGGAAAACTACATTTGTATATAGCGTGGCGGTACTACTCTTTTTGATTGGAATTGCTTTGATCAGTCTATTTATCGGCTATTCCACCGCTTCGTTGATCGCCGGTATCCTGATCAACACCTTATTGATCGGTTTAATTGGCTATGCGCTTTTACGGTACTTGTTTCGCCTATTTAATCGTAACCATCAACCCTCGGCATGAACGCAGCAAAAAGAAAACACAACAAGCGGCATGATACACACACGGAGCACCACCTAGTGCCCGCCGCGCTTTTTCTGCTCAACGTGCTCGCCGTCCATGTCGTTTATGTCGTTTATGCATACTTCAACGCTGTGGGGAACCAGATTGGCTGGGTTGTACTACTTACACTCGCATTCGTCGCACTAAGCAGTGCTATTTGGATCAAAAACCGGATATACCTTTGGTGTTCAATGATGTATTACGTAGCGTTGTTTATTTATTGTTGGGTGTAGGTGCTCACCGTACGCATCAGCTCATTACTCCGTTCCACTAACCAATCGTAGCCTGTGGCGCCTTCGGGCTTTGCAAACAACTTGGAACCTAACCCCACAGCGCTTACACCGGCATCAAACCACCCGGAAATACTTTCTTTCGTCGGGTTTACACCACCTGTTGGCATAAACCGCATAGCAGGAAATAATGGTTTAATACCTTTTAGGAATCCGGTTCCCAATGTATCGCCCGGGAAAAGTTTTACCAAAGGAGCGCCCAGGTCTTCGGCCAGGCTGATCTCCGTCGGAGTCATGCATCCGGGTACCCATAGGATGCCTTTCTTTAAGGTCACTTCGGCAATTTCAGTCTTCACGACAGGGCTGACGATAAACCTGGCTCCCATTTCAATGTATGCCGTAGCCATTGCCGCTGATTTAATTGTACCGATGCCTAACAAAAGATCCGGCCAGTTTTCTTTCTGAAACGACAACAATTGGGAAAAGTTCTCGGGTGCTTTGTCACCCCGGTTTACAAATTCAAAAACCCGGATTCCACCTTGATAACAAGCATTCACCACCGCTGTACAAGTTTGGATGTCTTCATTATAATATACGGGCAATACCGGATATTGAAGGATATGTTTTAGCGTATTTTCCATTTTAGTATTAAGATATGAGACGTTAGCTAGTAGACTTCTCGACCTCTCCTACAAATCCCCGTTGCCGAAGTCGCCTTTGACAAATAACTTCTTGAATCCCGCAGCGGTTGCTGTATCAATTGTCTCCTGTCCACTTTTGCCTTCTACCAGTGCATAGATCAGGCCTGCCATGAAGGCATCTCCGCTACCGATGCGGTCGATCACCTTGTCTGTTTCATTGATAGCCGACATAAAGTCCGCCTCCCGCGTGTGGTAAGTACCATACAACAGGTTATGGCTCGCGGTATCCATAAAACGGAACGTATAGGCAACCTGTTGGCATTGGGGCAACAAGCTGAATACTTCCTGGGCAGATTCCCTGGCATGTTCGAAATAGACATCCGGTGCGGTATCCCTTCCCAATGTGTCCAATACGGAAGTACCCAGCATTTTATTGGCCGCCCAGATATTGCCCATTACCACATTACAGGATGAGAGCAGGGCCGGCATCACCTCGATGGGATCCTTCCCGTAATTCCATAACCGGTTACGGTAATTGAGATCGACAGACACGACTAGCCCCTTCGCACGTGCAACGTCCAATGCCTCCTGACAAACCGCTGCAAGGGATTCATTTAAAGCCGGGGTGAGTGCACTCCAATGGAACCACGTGTAATCGTCCAATACACGATCCCAATTGATCATACCGGGCTTCAATTGGCTAAAAGCCGAATATTTCCGGTCATATACCACTTCGCCCTTGCTAAGCCCGTTTGCCGACAGCAGGAAATATAATCCAAGCCTGTCCCCTTCCAGCAACGACGGCGACACATCTACGCCGAGGCTTGTCAAGGTCGATAGGATCTGTGATGTCAGGTCATTCTCAGGAATACGGCTCAGGTAGCTGCACGGGATGCCCCATTGTCCCAGTGAGGCAGCCACATTCGCTTCCGAACCGCCGGGAAAAACGACCACCTGACCGTCTTCTCCCAAAAACGATTCGCCGGAGGAACTCAACCGCAACAGCAATTCGCCGAATGATAATATCTTATGTTTAGTCATGGGGTGCTAAAATAGTGTTTTTTGAGACGTTAGACAACAGACATTAGCTAGCAGACCTTTGGACCAAGTGGCTAGCCTCTCTTTTCTATCCCAGCGCTTGTTCAAAATCCCCGACCAGATCGTCAATGTGTTCAATTCCGACCGAAATGCGCAACATGCCGTCATTTATGCCTGCTTTTAACTTCTGTTCGGGAGAATGATGCAGTCCCCACATACTGGCAGGATGTACAGCCAACGACTCGACCCCGCCCAAGCTCGCAGCGTTCGCAAAGATCCGAAGGTTGTTCAGCACGAGCTGTGCACGCTCGAATTGCTCCTGTTCATCCTTTCCAACCACCTCTACACAAAGCATCCCGGTGTAACCGTTCATCTGGCGCTTCGCCAATGCGTACTGTGGATGCGACGGCAGCCCACAATATAGAACACGCTTAATCAACGGATGTTTTTCAAACCACTGGGCCAACGCCAATGCATTCTCGTTGATCTGTTTCACACGGAGGGAAAGTGTCCGCAATCCCCGAAGCAACAACCACGCGTCGAAAGGGGCCAATGAACCTCCTAAAGACAATAATTTCTTCCACGCTTGATTCACCATTTCTTCAGTACCACAGATGACGCCCGCCGTGAGGTCACTGTGCCCTCCCAGGTATTTGGTCGCACTGTGCACAACCACATCAATACCGTGATCGCCGGGCCGCTGATTGATGGGACTGGCAAACGTATTGTCACAAATCGTCACGATACCGCGTGCCTTGGCCAAGTTGGCCACATAGGCCAAATCGGTGATGGCTAAATTCGGATTTGACGGGGTTTCAAGATAAATCAATCGGGTATTGTCCCTCAAAACCGCATCCAGCGATGTGATATCCTGTTGATCAAAATAGGATACATCAATTCCAAATTGTGGAAGCAGTTCTTTCAGCAAGATGCTGGCCGCCGAATAGTGAGATAGTTGCGCAACCACATGATCACCCGCCCTAACTACGGATAATACGGCCGTGCTGATGGCAGCCATGCCGGTAGCGGTCAGCAAAGCGGCCTCCTTGCCCTCCAGTTTGGCAATCAATTCGGCGGTTTGGCTACTCACCGGATTACCATGACGTTGATAAAAATAAGGATAACGCGCCTCTGTTCCCGCTTTCAGAAAATCATCCGGATTGCTATCCGCAAAATACGTAGCGGTTTGATAAATAGGTGGGACCACCGAACGGGTCTCGTTAAATGCTTCTCCCGAATGGATTAAATCGGTTTCGATCTGACTCATGGTATCTAAATTTACAAACTTTTCGAAGGCAGCAATGGCTTGATTAACGTATAGACACGGCAGCCCGCACAAAAGCCGAACGCGGCTTCCAAAAATGCAAAAATAAGCAGTATATCCGCGAGGATATAAGAAATGGACGAGGCGCCTACCCCATACAGCATGGTGATGGCACCCGTAACTAATAACCCGATCCATGCGGCAAACCGCTTGGGCGCACGATCGACCGGCTTATTGCCCATACCAAACGCCTTGACCAATACGCCACCCAGTTGTCCAAGCAAACTATATTTCCCCAGTTTGGATGCCCTCAGGAAAAAATCAACGACAAGAAACGCCGGAATAAACCAATACCCGGATACAATGTAACCCGCCGTCAAAACCAAGACCAGCAGCGCAGTCCATCTCACTTGGTATTCATTCATGGTAACGAAATCTACGGGACAATCTAACCCTCTATTTGACATATAAAATCGGATGTACTTTACGCCTGCAAAATTGCAAATAAAATATTAGTCTATCAAAAAAGTAGACTAAAAATCCGTTGTCTCACTACACATCGATACGGCAAAAACCAATAGAAAATAAAAGAGTTTTTTGTCTTTTATTAAATTTTGTTACCTTTGTGCCATACAGCAGAAATGGATGTTTTCAAAAACCTGTGAATACGCAATACGAGCCGTGATGTTCATCACACGCGAGACCAAAGATGGCAAACGTGTGGGGGTACGGGAAATCGCCGAAGGCATCGACTCACCGGTACATTTTATTGCCAAAATATTGCAGGAGCTGAGTAAACGGGGAATCGTCCAGTCGTTAAAAGGTCCTACGGGCGGATTTTACATGGATGGCAATACACTGACCCATACCCTGGCAGACATTGTACTGGCCGTTGATGGTGACAAATTGTTCAACGGGTGTGGCCTTGGGCTAAGCGAATGTTCGGAAAAGCAACCTTGTCCGCTGCATGCAGAGTTCAAGAAAATCCGGAAGGACCTGCATGAACTGCTGGCGCGTACCAAATTGGGAGAATTACAGGACAAGTTTGACATGTCCACCTTTTACCTGAGCAGGCGGTAAAAAAATTTAAATTAATAAAAGATAAAAAGGTATTAATATCACTTTATGGAACAGATGCCCAACATTTATTCATTGCAACTTGGCTGGCAGGAAATGACGATGGTCGCATTCGTCGTACTACTCCTGGTATTGCTTGGGGTCTTACTCTCGCTATATCACCGCGTTGTGCACATCCGAAATAATACCGGTGGCGGAACGGACTTCCGTTTAAAGCGTCATGTTGAGCAGTTTAGCAGCGAACAATTGGAGATGCTGTTACAGCAGAAAAGACGTGGAACGGTAAAGCAAAAAGCATCTCCCCTGTCAAAGAAAGCGGTCATGTTCATCGCCGGGCTCTCCGCTGGCCTGCCTGCCTTCGCACAGGAAACTACAGCATCTGGTATCGCCTGGGGAAACGCAGGCATCGTCATTACACTGGTACTTATCGGAATCCCGGTACTGTGTGGCTTGGTATTGATGGTGATCAAAATCCGACGTACCCTATTCCGTTATCAACAGCGTCAGAATGACGCGCTGGCGGGTGAACTGGCACAGTACCTCGATGGGCTGTCGGATCCGGAAGTGCTCGACAACCTGGCCGAGCGGAAAGCCGCACTCGAATACACGTTGACCCATACCGAACTCACGGGCGATGTTCCGGTGCGCGACAAACGTGGCTTGATTGCTTCCCCACGCAGCGATGTAAACCTTCCCATTGCCGCGTTGAAGAAGCGGGCTGTCCGCCGTCCCAACATTGATAGCCAGTTGGCCAAACTGGTTTTATGGTACATCGGCACGTCGGCATTCTGGCTGCTGTTTGGTACCACGGTTGGCCAGTATCTCGGTATCAAATTTATCGCACCCGATGCTGACCAATTGAGCTGGCTGAGTTTTGGTCGGCTTCGGCCCGTACATACGAATGCAGTTTTCTGGGGATGGGCATCGCTGGGTATGCTGGGATTGGGGCATTACATTGTTCCCCGCGTAAGCAACGTGCCGCTTGCCAGCCTCCGTTACGGCTGGTATTCGCTTATCCTCATCAACCTCACGGTGCTCGTTGGCACCGTCAGCCTGATGGCCGGAATTAACAACGGTGGCGGCGAATACCGCGAATACATATGGCCCATCATGCTACCCTTTGCAGTGGCGCTGGCGCTCACGCTGATTAATTTCCTAAAAACCATTGCGCGCCGGAAAACCACGGAAATCTATATTTCCAACTGGTATATGATATCCGCAATCATCTTCACCATCGTCATCGCGCTGGTTGCCTATCTTCCCTTCTGGCAGAATGGCCTCGGCGAAGTTATCGTGCAGGGCTATTACATGCACCAGGGCGTAGGCATGTGGTTTATGCTTTTTACGCTGGGCATCGTTTACTATTTTTTACCTCAACAGCTTAACAAGCCCATCTATTCTTACAGCCTTGGCATACTCGCCTTCTGGACACAGATTCTGTTTTATACGCTTATCGGCACTCACCATTTCATCTTCAGCGCCATCCCTTGGTGGTTACAAACTGTAGCCATCGTGGGCAGTGCCGGGATGGTTATCCCCGTGGTTGCGGGCACGACCAACTTCCTGCTCACGTTCCGCGGAGCCTGGTACAAGGTGAAGGATAGCTATACACTTCCTTTTTTTCTCGCGGGCATCATTTTTTACTTCACCGGCTCCCTCCAGGGCACTGCCGAAGCATTCCGCTACACGAATCTGATCTGGCACTTCACAGACTTTACAGTCGCCCATTCGCACCTGACGATGTACGGCATCATCTCCTTCCTGCTTTGGGGCAGTATGTATGCCGTTGTGCCCCGTTTGACCGGCCAAGAGCCACCGCAGCTGACCGTGGGGGCACATTTCTGGTTTGCATTGATCGGCCTGCTTTTCTATACAGTCCCCTTGATGTATGGCAGCACGTTGAAAGGTCTTTCCTGGTTGGAAGGAAAGCCTTTTATTGACAGCGTGGTCCTGATGGCCCCTTACTGGTTATGGCGGGCCATCGGGGGAAGTCTGATGTGGCTCTCGCACCTCCTGTTTGCTTATAACCTCTATAAGATGTTCCGTACGGAACCGCAATCCAACATTGTGGAGACTGCGCTGGCGAAATTAACAGACAAAACAGTTTCAACCGCTGAAACAAGGTAAACGTAGACGCATGGAATTTTTTAATAATCATACCAAACTCTTTGGAACCGCTTTCCTCCTTTTTGCGGCACTGACGCTGTTTGTGGCCATCATCCCGGCCATCAGTAACCAGCAAAATAATGCACCGTTACCCAATGCTGTACCGCTCAGCGACGACGCCCGGAAAGGCAAGGAGTTATTTATCGCTAATGGCTGCGTGGCCTGTCATACACAGCAGGTGCGCAACATCGACATGGACAGCCGCTGGGGTAAGCGACCGGGTATCGCGGCTGATTATGCAGCCATGAAACGGATGGATATCTGGCGCAATACGGCCACCCTGGCGGGCACGGAGCGCACGGGGCCTGACCTGACCGATATCGGCAACCGACAACCCAGCCTCGATTGGAATCTGGTACACCTCTACAACCCGCGGACGGTCGTCAAAGAATCCGTGATGCCGGCCTATCCCTGGCTCTTCGAGCGGAAAGCCATGCCTTCCGATAGCGATGTAGTGGTCAATGTACCCGAGGCCTTTCTCGGCGGCAAGTCGGGGAAAGTGGTGGCCAAGCCCGAAGCCCTGCAATTGGTGGCCTACCTGCAATCGCTCAAGCAGGCAGAACTGCCGGGCGAGAGCCGAGCACCCGAATTTCTATATAAACGGGTTGTCAAGTCAACAGAGGAATCCGGTGGATCCGAAAGTGGAGTGAATGGGGCACTGCTGTATACCGACAACTGCCAGGCATGCCATCAAGCCGACGGGAAGGGGCTGCCGGGTGCATTTCCACCGTTGGCCAACAGTCCGATCGTAACGGGCGACGACCTTTCGGTGTATGTAGACATCATTATGAATGGTTACGATGCCCGCCCCGAATACGGTGCCATGCCCGGTGTAGGCACGATGATGGGTTTCACAGCAGATGATGTGGCAGCTATTATCAACCACGAGCGCTCCAGCTGGGGCAACAAAGGCAAAGAGGTAACAGCAGAAGAAGTACAGGAAATCATAACCCTATTGGAGGCAGACAACAAATGAAAGTAGTTTTTTCCCTATTCACGTTGATATTGGCTACCCTTAGTGGACTGGCATGCCCGGTGTGCGAAAGGCAACAACCCAAGATGTTGCAAGGAATATCCCATGGTGCAGGACCGGCAAGCGATTGGGACTATGTCATCATCTGGGCGATGGTGATCGTTGTAGCCTTCACCTTGTATTTTTCCATCAAAATGCTGGTCAAGCCGGGCGAAAAAACCGGCGGCCACATCAAGCGGATCATATTAAATTTGGAAGATGGCACCGAAAAGTAAAATCATCATCTATATTGACAACGAACCGAATCCCATTGCGGCATTCGAAGCTCCCGTTAACTTTGAACTGGATACGCGGAAGTTGGTCGACGGCGAGCACCAGCTCACAGTTGTGAGCAAAGACCCATCCGGCAAAGAGGGAATCCGTAAAATTCCTTTCGAAGTACGAAACGGGCCAGCCATCAGCATCGAGGGCATCCGCGAAAATGCCGTAGTGGACGGCGTACTGCCCCTGATGATCAACGCCTATGGAAAGGGCGACCAAAAGGACTTTCTCATCTCGGGCAGCGAAACCCCGCAAAGTATTCCAGCCTGGGTATGGATTTTGATTATTGGTTTTGTAGGTTGGGGGTTGTTTTACCTGATCCGGTATTTTGCGCTGCCCCTATAGGAGGCAATGGATATGAAGAGAGCGATCGAAACGATGGAAGACATCCGCTTGTTGGTGGATACATTTTACGGTAAAGTCAGGGAAAACCCGCTGATCGGGCCCATCTTCGACAGCGTGATTGGCGACCGGTGGCCAGTGCACCTCGAGAAGATGTACCGATTCTGGCAAACCGTCCTGTTCGGCGAGCACACTTATTACGGGGCTCCCTTTCCGCCACATGCGCAACTGCCGGTTGACCGCCAGCATTTTGACACTTGGTTGGGGCTATGGCATACCACCCTTGACCAACTTTTTACCGGTGAGAAGGCCGCCGAGGCAAAATGGCGCGGCGATAAAATGGCAGCCATGTTCCTTTCCAAAATCAACTATTATCGCAGTCGTCCCTCAACCCCACTGTCATGAGTACATCCACAAATCCTCCCAAGCCCCTAAAGCGGAGCGCCCACCTGAAATCGATCAGTCACGATCATCACCAAGGATTACTGTTATGCTGGAAAATCCGTGAGGGCTTCAAACGGAACGTAGCGACCGAACGCATCAAGCGCTATGCCGATTGGTTCTGGCGGACACAGCTTGTTGATCATTTCGAGGTGGAGGAAACCTATATTTTTCCCGTCCTGGGTAACGATCACGAGCTGGTGAAGCGAGCGCTTTCCGAACACCGGCGACTCAAGCGTTTATTTGAACAGGAAACCGAGGCTTGGCGGTCGTTGAATCTCATCGAAGAAGAACTGGATAGCCACATACGCTTTGAGGAGCGGATATTGTTCAATGAGGTACAGCGAGTGGCTACCGAACCGCAACTCGCGGCCATCGCAAAACATCATCAACATGCACCTCCATGTGAAAACTGGGACGATCCGTTTTGGGAGTGACTAAAATTTAAGTTTCCTTGGATTTTGGTAGTTGTTCCAAAAACGCAGCAGCAAAATATTCTCACCGTCAATCTTATAGAATAAGCTAATCTGCTTTCTGATTACCACTTTTCTAACACTCTTGTAATTACTTAGCGGATACATTTCCGGAAAAATGGCAATTAATTCCAAAATGTCTTCAACCTGTTCAATGAATTCTTGTGCAATGCGGGTCGTCCACCGTTCCAATAAAAAATCAATATTGTGGTGATAATCATTCATAGCATCCTCTGTCCAAATAAGCCTCATTGGACGGAACTATCTGTTGTAAAGATTCGGATATTTGTTCTTTGTTTTACTCATCACTTCTTCGTGCGTAAGGACGCGCCCATCTTCAACAGATTCCAAAGCAATGTCAATAGCTTCCTTTTCCTCTGCACTTAGTTGAATGTTTTGAGTGGTAGAATTTTTTAGGGAAACCAATTGGCTAATTAGCCTTCTATCGTCAAGAGTACTCAACCAATGGATAATATCTAATTTTTCAGCTTGAATATCCATGTCAGCAAATTTAAATTTGTCAATAACCTTACTGTATGACTAAGATCATTACTTATCCTAAAAACCAAAGGTAATCATAATTATATTTTGTGCCAACCTTACGCTGCCATGTCGCCCAATATACGGATGGCCTGCCCAATGTCAGACACCTGCTCGAAAGCAATGCGCAGTGAACCCTTCACTTCCTTGAGGTTGCAAATCGTTGGATTCTGCTGCACGAACTGGAGCACTTTACCGAAGCGGTCGCTTTCGAAATAACCGGGGTTCGTAGCAAAGTACCCACGCAATATATTTTTCTTAAACGAGATTTTCTCGAAACCGATTTCTTTACCAAACCATTGCAGCCGTAACGTATTGAGTAGTTCCTCCACGGGGTGCGGTACTGGTCCGAAGCGGTCACGCAAAGACTGCTTGAATGCTTCAAGCTGCTGTTCACTTTCCAATTTGGCGATCTCGTTGTAAAGGTTGTAACGTTCCGCCACGTTCGTGACGTACTCATCCGGAATAAGCACTTCCAGATCGGTATCAATCTGCGTGAAAGGAACGAAATCACGCGGCTTTACATCTTTGAAAAGATCTGAAAACTCGTCGTCTTTCAACTCCTGGATAGCCTCATCCAATATCTTGTGATACATCTCAAAACCGATCTCCGCAATAAAACCACTCTGTTCAGCCCCCAGCAGGTTACCACTTCCACGGATGTCCAAGTCGCGCATGGCGACATTAAATCCGCTACCCAATTCCGAAAACTCCTCAATGGCGCTCAGTCGTTTGTAAGCCTCCGAAGTAAGCGTCGAAAGCGGCGGACTAAGCAAATAGCAAAAAGCCTTTTTGTTGGTACGTCCCACACGTCCACGCATCTGATGCAAATCGCTAAGGCCGAACATATGGGCATGGTTGATGATGATGGTATTGGCATTGGGGATGTCCAACCCCGCTTCAATGATGGTAGTGGCTACCAGCACATCGTGCTCATGATTGATGAATTTGAGCATGACGTCTTCGAGCGCATCGCCTTCCAACTGCCCATGTGCCACACCTACCCGGGCATGTGGCACCAGCTTCTTGATGAGCAAACCCAGTTGAGGCAGGTCGGCCACCCGGTTGTGGATAAAAAATACCTGACCACCACGGTCTATTTCGTAGCTTACTGCCTCTTGGATCAATGTTTCATTGAAGACATGCAGTTCCGTCTGTACAGGCTGGCGATTCGGCGGCGGCGTATTGATGATACTCAGGTCACGTGCACCCATCAGCGAGAAATGCAGTGTCCGCGGTATGGGTGTAGCCGTCAGTGTAAGCGCATCCACGTTGGCCCGGAGCTGCTTAAGTTTCTCCTTCACGCCCACGCCGAATTTCTGCTCCTCATCCACGACCATCAATCCGAGGTCCTTGAATTTGACATCTTTGCTCACCAAGCGGTGCGTGCCGATGATGATATCCAGTTTCCCCTCCGCCAACCGCGCCAGGGTATCTTTGATTTGTTTGGTGGTTTTGAACCGGTTGATGTAGTCGATCGTGCACGGAAAGCCCTTAAGCCGCTCAGAAAACGTGCGGTAATGCTGCATGGCCAGAATGGTTGTCGGCACCAATACAGCCACCTGCTTGCTGTCTGCCACCGCTTTGAATGCCGCCCGGATGGCAACCTCGGTCTTGCCGAAGCCCACGTCACCGCACACCAGCCGGTCCATCGGATGCGGCGATTCCATGTCGCGCTTTACATCCAGTGTAGCCTTCTCCTGATCGGGCGTATCTTCGTAAATAAAGGAAGCTTCCAGTTCGGTTTGCAGGTAGGTATCGGGCGGATAGGCATTCCCGGTTTGCGCTTTACGCTGGGCATAAAGTTTGATCAGATCCCGCGCAATGTCCTTAACTTTTTTTTTAGTGGTTTTCTTCAGCTTGTCCCACGTATCGGTGCCCAGTTTATTCATCCGCGGAACCGAGCCTTCTTTGCCGGTGTATTTGGAGATGCGGTTAAGCGAGTTGATATTTACATACAACAGGTCATTGTCTGCATACACCAACCGGATCATTTCCTGCATTTTGCCATTAACCTCCACCTTCTCCAGTCCGGCATATTTACCAATGCCATGGTCGATGTGGGTAATGTAGTCGCCGGGCTTTAGGTCCCGCAGTTCTTTAAGCGTAATGGCCTGCGAACGTTCGTAACCCTTTTTGCGTTTGTATTTATAATACCGGTCAAAAACCTGGTGATCCGTATAACAGGCAATACCCAATTCGACATCCACAAACCCTTCACGCAGGGCCGTATGAATGGGCGTGAACGTCACGGATTTATCCAGATCGTCCAAAATGGTGATGAGCCGTTCAATCTGCTTGGGCGAGTCGCTGAAGATACAGTTTTGGATACGCGCTTTCTCGTTTTCTTTAAAGTTATGGATCAACAAGCTGAAGTCCTTATTGAACGAAGGTTGTGGGCGCTGGTCGAATGAAATAGTCTCAGTAGCCTGGTAGAAATACTGCTTGCCGAACTCTACTACAGCAAAATCGTGCAGCATGGCGGCAAGGTTCTTTTCATCCACAAAATTAAACCGCGGATCGATCCATTCAGGATTCTGACGTTTATCGGCATCGGGAAGCGCTTTCCAAAGCTCGCCAGCCTTCTTATAGCCCTTGGCCACCACATCCAGTGTAAACTGCACATCCTCAAACCAGATAGCCGAATCTGCCGAGATGTATTCCAACAGCGAGATATTGCCTTCCGTCAGAAACTTAGCCTGCACATTGGGTACAATCGTTACCGTATGTATCTTACTTACCGATAGCTGGCTTTCAATATCAAACGTGCGGATACTTTCGATGTCGTTGCCAAAAAATTCAATGCGGTAAGGCAGGTCGTTTGAAAACGAAAAAATATCCACAATACCGCCGCGGATCGCATATTGGCCGGGTTCGTAAACGAAATCCACGCGCTCAAACTCATATTCTTGTAAGAACTCGTTGATGAAATCGATGTCAAGGTTACTGCTTTGGGTGATTTCCAGTGTATTTTTCTGCAAATCGTTCCGATTGATCACTTTTTCTGCCAATGCCTCGGGATAAGTGACCACCATTTTGGGCAGCTCGGAGGTATGATTTAGCGTACTGAGTGTCTCGGCACGTTGCAAAACATGTGCACTATCCGTTTGCGTGAAATCGAATGCTTTGCGGTAGGATGCCGGAAAAAATAGTACCTGCCTGTCCAACAAGCCTTCCAGGTCGCTCAGAAAATAGGAAGCATCTTCATGGGTAGGTAATACAAATACCATTGGCCGCTCCTGCAATTGATAGCATGCTACAGCCACCATCGCATCCGCCGACCCGATTAATCCACGAAGCTGGATTTTTGGATTTTTGCTTTGCAATGCCTTCGCGAAAGCGGTTACTTTTCCGCCTTCACGGTATTTCAATAAAATATCGTCTATGCCCACAGTCTAAAAACGGGGACAAAGGTACGGAAAAATTGCCGATATCAGCTAAAAACGATAGCCAATTGAAAGAGAAAACGCACCGTTGCGCTGATCGTAGGAGGCACTGGCTGGGGCGATGTCCCGTATGCCAGCCAAGTAATTGAGCGAGATCACATACCCCCGTTTGCTTTGATACCCGATGCCCGTGGCAAACCCATAGTCTGTTGACTGCTGCGTACCTCCGGTACCGAAGGTAAAATCCTCGCTAGCCGATCCGTCGTAAGAACCACTTAGGTAATTTTTTCCGTACAGGCCATATCCGAAGTACCCGCCTACTTTTATAAACACATGGCTCGAATCGTTGAATGGCATCTTACCGATTACCGACAGCGGGGCCTGTAGCCAGTAGGTATGCTGGGTAACCTCCCGGGAGCCAAACTCGGATTTTTCGAGCTTGGCTCCGAGTCCGACGATGGAAATACCCGTTTCGAATCCTACATATTTAGTGGGGAAAAAGGTAATTAAGCCCGCCAATTGCCCATTGACCGTCGGCGAGGCTTCCCGGCTAACACCACTGCTGATGTCGTTCAGGAAATATCTCGGGAACGTAACGCCAGCATGTACGCTGTAATCCACTGCCCACTGAGCTTTTGACGACCAAACTGTGCAAATAAGCACCATACCTATAAGCCAATATCTTTTCATTTTTTCACATATTTGATACCTACCAAGCAATGGGAACAAATTGCCACATATCGTCAAAAGGGACCGTGCCACTGCGCCCCGTCACGATATAGGCCGCCCCGTCGTGCACGAAGGTAACCGCCTGTTGACGATATGAACCCAAAAACAACTGGTGTTCCTCCCAGTAATCTCCAGACGACACATAGCGCCAAGTGGAACCCGTAGCCGATCCGTTATAACTGGTGAGTCCTCCGCTGATAAACGCCGTGCCATCCAATACAAACGCAGCGGGACTCAATCGCGTAAGGCTATAGGTGTAATCGTCATCACGGCCTGAAAGCGGTTCTTTTTCCGTCCAACTCGTACCATCGAATGCATAGAAGGAAGATACGTTTTGGTTATTATTCGTACCGCCGCCCAAGTAAGCGAGCCCATCCAACACAAAGGCAAAAGAAAAGGACCGCTTCGCTGGTGTACTGTTTACCTTGGTCCATTGTCCGGTACTGGGTTGGTAGCTATAGAAATCGTTGTAGTCCTGCGCATCGATGTCGCGACCTGTACCTACATACCCTAGGTTATTCAAGGTAAACGCTACTGCACCGTACCGCGCCTCTCCCGGGAAATCGGCTATCGGGGCCCACGTATCTCCAACCGGATCGTATTCATAGAAGTCGTTGAACATGACTGTCGAATTGGTACCCAGGCCTACATATCCCTTGCCATTGACTACGAACGCCACGGCGTTGTTTCGTGCTTCGCCCGGAAAATCAGCCATCCGGGTCCAGGTTTGCTGCGACGGATTATAACGCCATGTATCGGTAAATCGGGTCGAGTTGGTTCCGTATCCAGTGGTTACATAGGTATAATCGCCGATGGTAAAACCGGCAGCACCACTACGTGGTAACCCCTCGAAATCAGCTACCCGTACCCATTCATCCGGATCGTCCTCGCCATCGTTTGAACAAGCACCCAGCATCAGGGAAACGACCACAAGCACGAACAGTTTACTTAATCCTAATTCTTTCATTGTCTTAAAATTTTACGTATAATAAGTATAATTTAATTGCGGGTTTATTCCCTTGGTTAGCAACGGCTAATCGGTTCACAGTTGCCATTAAATCGGCTGTCGGAATGGTAAGCAAAAGGCTCTCCGATTCGCTGGATGTGCTGTTCCGCATTTCACTGATGTATTCGGTAAGGTCAAACACATATTTCCCATTACCGGCGCCCCCGGCCTGATCGGTCGCTTGGTAGTAAGCCGTTTGGGTCGTTTCAGCATAGCCGCCCGTCAGCAGTGAAGTAGGCGTGCCATATTGGTTAGCCACCATCATTACCAAGCTTGCAGGCGGCGGATATAACGCATGGACCGGCTGATCGGTTTCGATAATCAACTGTGCTTTACTTACGGCAATATTGGCACTGTTGATGAATTGGCGGGCGGTCGGAAACCGCAAACGGGTTACAATTCCCGAAGATCCCTGAATAAATGTTCGATGAAGCGTGGCAGATTCAGGCAATTGGTTGTTTTCGGCGGAAAGACCTTCCAACAAACTACCTTGCCGATCTGGCTTAACGTGGTTATATTGGTAATCCGTTGAACCCATCGTAAGCCGTAATGTATCTGATACGCGCATGCCGTCAGATTGCCGCTCATAGGAATAATGAAGGTTCAACGATAGGGAATCCCGAAGGCCCACGATGCATTTGTTGTCACCTACTGGCATCAACGTCAACCCTTTGAAAAAATCGACGAAATCCTCCGCATTGGTTAAACGGGTATCGTTATTCACTGCCATATCGAATAATGTCCGCCCCACGGCATCGTCCAGTTTAAACGCTATGGTGTCTGATGTGGAAAGAGGCCTTGGTAAAAAGTTCGCCGTGCCCAATGCGGTAGGTTCAAATGCGACTAACTGATCGCTCCACAGGGTTTCTCCCGACACGAAAACCGGATACTCGTCATCCTCCAGTGCGATCGGCAATTCGGATCGTTCCAGGTCTTCGGATAGCCGGTGGAGCGTCAGTTGCAGTTGAGCGGTGGTATCGCCGTAGTAATAGCCATCGTAAAACAGCCGCAAGGACAAGGAATCATAAACAGCGTCCGCAGGCAAACCGGATAAATTCAGCTCACTGTTGGAAATTCGGAAATAAGATGACAGACGAAGTTCTCCCAACGCCTCGTCCCGGAGACTGCCCACCAAGATCCTACCCGTAGCAGCCGTCGGCAGCGGATCGAGCAAGAAGGTACGGACATCAACTGTCAGCGTGTCGACAATTTCAATCCCCAGATCGTCGATCCCTTCATTATCTAACCGGATACCCTCCCCCTGCTTGCAGGCGACGGCAAATATTACTGCGTAAAACCCTACAAAAACAGGGAAGACATTAAACTTATCACCTTTACGAATGTCCATAGACTGTGAATTAAAACCGTCACAAAACTGTGGATATCGAGTGTTAATGAATGTTACAATTTGTTAAATATGGTTAATGCTTACGTTCATCTATTTTCTTGTGTCATACATTTGGCCTGATTATGAAAGATAGCCTTAGGCTCATAGTGATACTCATCGTGGCGGCCGGTATAGGGATCGTTGTTGTACTCGGGTCATGGCTTTATGGAAGCTATAACCAACGGATGGAGCTGTTTTTGGCTACCGCCGAACGCGCCCTGTTTGACGCGATCCAGGAAACCATCCAACAACGGGAAGATACGCTCCAACAGCCTAAGTTTCTTATCCGGCGGGCAATCCGCCCTGCTTACACTAAAAAGCTAATCACCACCCTTACCAGCACGTACCCAGGTACCAACCCTGATTCCCTGTATCTGTTGTTAGATAGCCTGCAACAGCATGAACGCGACAGCTTTTTGCGGCACCGTGCAGACGTGATCGGCGTGCGAGCCGGTTCTTCCTTTCCAAGCGATGGTCCCCATCGGCTATTGCCCAATTTTTTATTCGGGCAAACGCCCCTGGATAGTGCGGCATTGCTAACTATCCGGCAAACGTTTATGCAGGAACTGAGAAGAAACCATATATGCACGGATTTCACGCTGAATGTAATAGAAGCACCGCCCCATCGGCATCAATCCGTATCGGGCAGTCATACAGCTGTGACCCTACTGACACCCGAGGCCCGATTATTGGACAGCATGGCGGGACCGGGATTTTCCATTCGTCCCATACTCATTGACCCCGAAAACGGCAAATTTATCTCTGCCTCTTTCAACCGCCCTTGGCAGTACCTCTTGTACAGCCTTAGCTGGCAACTGATCATTTCCGTCGCTTTGGTAGCTACCATCGTCGGCTGTTTCATCTACCTCTTCCACACCATCTTTAAACAAAATAAGCTGGCAATGCTCCGGAAGGCATTTGTAAATAACATGACGCATGAGTTCAGAACGCCGATTGCTACGGTTTCCGCTGCGGTGCAGGCATTGCAAAGCTATGCGGACACCAAAGACGAAAAGCGCCGGGATCTCTACTTGTCCATTTCACGTGAAGAGCTCGATCACCTCTCTTCCATGATCGATGGCGTGCTTCAGGTGGCAGAAGGCGAGCACCACACCATCAAACTGCAATACCGTCACTACGATCTCATCGGTCTTGTCAAAAAATGTATCGCAACCGCAAAAATCAATGCCCGATCTAAGCAGGTGGATTTCCATTTTATTCCCCCTCCCAGTGTGGAAACGCATTACAGCGACCCGGAACACATGAAAAACGTGATTACCAACCTGCTGGACAATGCAATAAAATACGGTGCCACCCGGATATCCGTCGCGATACAGCCATCAAAAGCGGGTAAATTTGTGAAATTACAAATACACGACAACGGAATAGGTATACCGCGTGCCTATCAGCACCAAGTTTTCGAACCCTTTTTTCGGATACCACGCAGCAATGTACACACCGCCAAGGGATTCGGCTTGGGGCTGTCCTATGTCAAACAGGTCATCCTGCAACATGGGGGATTCATTTCGCTCGACAGCACGCCTGGCGAAGGCAGCGTATTCACACTATCCATTCCCAAGAACACCAAGACATGATCGACGTACTGTTTGTAGAAGATGAGGTGAAATTGGCCACGATTGTAACGGAAAGCCTGCAAACCCTGCATTTCCGCGTAAGGCATTGTACCAACGGAGGACGGGCATGGCACTCATTTCTGCTCTCAAAACCCGACATTGTCGTATTGGACGTCATGATGCCCGAAATAGATGGCTATACCTTGGCATCCAAAATCCGCGAGCACGACAGCACCATACCCATGATTTTCCTCACAGCGCGTACTGGCATGGAAGATGTGCTTAAAGGATTTCGATCAGGCGGCAACGACTACCTGAAAAAACCGTTTAACATCGACGAACTTATTGCCCGTATGGAATCGCTGCTCAGACTTAGCAACCGGTATAATCCCGGCGAGCAACTGACTATTGGCAACTACCTGTTGGATAATATCAAACACACCTTGCACATCGGTGACCGGTGCATCCAATTATCTTACCGTGAAAGCGAGCTGCTCAAACGGCTATATGAACATCGAAACAATGTCATCCACCGCCAGGAAATCCTTTTCGAATTCTGGAGCAATGACCGCTTTTTCTCAGGCCGCAGCCTGGATGTGTTCATCAGCCGGCTGCGGAAATACCTCAGGGACGATCCCAATATCAAAATTATCAATGTGCGTGGCGTGGGGTATAAGATGTTGGTTTCTTAACTTCAAATTCCGTTTGGAGCCTTAGTTATGTTCAAATGGAAGATGAATAAAAATAGCGATTTGGACACGGGTCCCTCCTACACTCCCATCCGCATTCAACAGGTTCTCGATATGCCATTGAATACGGTCCTGATAACTCGTGTTAAACAGGTCTATCCGCTTATTCGTAATTTTGTGCCCCATACTTTTATGCCCGGGCTGCACAGTTCCACAATCTGCCAACCCCACTCCATTATCTTCAATCAATAATTGTATATGGGCCGCCCCCGATTTTGCGGTAATCCGGAGGCACTTCTCCTTACGGCTGGAGGGAGACAAGCCATGGCAAATCGCATTCTCCACAAACGGTTGCAGTAGCAGCGCCGGAATCACGTCTCGCTCTTCCCATTGATCCATTTCATTCTTGATTTGATAACTGAAGCAATCATCAAAGCGGTTTTTTTCCAATTTCAGGTACTGGGCCAAGAGCTTTAATTCGTCGGAGACGCGATGCACAGGCCGGTGCGAAATCTCCAACACCCGACGGGTAAAGCCACTGAAATTAACCAAATAATTGAGGGCTCTTTCGTTTTCCTTCCTTTCGACCAAAAAACGAATCGAACCAAGGCAATTGAACATAAAATGGGGATTAATCTGCATACGGGTGGCAATGATCTCTGCTTCCATCAGATTTTTCTCATATAATGCTTTCATGCGGGCATCCTTCTGCTGTTTAATTAATTCAGCGGCCTTGCTTTTCAGCCGCCTCATGCGTATCTTAAAAAACACAAAACCGAGGATTACGGCAAAAAGTCCACACATCACGAATATGATCAGATTCCTGCGATGTAGCTTGGCATTGGCCAATTGCTTGTCTTTGGTGAGCAATTCGATCTGCGCCTCCTTGCTTTCAAAATCGTATTGATGCTTAAGGGCTGAGATCGCAATCTCTTGTTGATGCAGCGCTAAACTATCCTTATATTGCTGAGCGATCCGAAAATAAGCAAACGCCTGCTTGGTGTTCCCCTGCTCCTCATATGCGCCGGAAATCGCCGTTGCAGTATGTTGTATCATGGCATAGTGCTGCAGGTCATCCCCTACTTCATATGCCCGAAAATAGGCCACAAGTGCTTCGTTCAGTTGGCCGCGCTGCCGAAAAACATCGCCAATACTGCTCAGCACGGTTGCCTGCCCAAGTGGATTATTCAATTGCTCGTATAGCTGCAACGACCGTTCAAAATAGGCCTTCGCCGTTTGGAGATCCTTGTTTTCCATCAGGTAGCTATTGCCGATAGCCTCCAAGGTAATGGCAATGCCATTCTTGTCTTCCATTTGGTCATTCAGCCGCTTTAGTTTGAAAAGGTAGTCACGCGCTACCTTATGATCGCCAATCTCATCGTAATAACTCCCGATAGATAAGTAATTCATCGCCTGCCCCAACATGTTATTGGAGGCTTTCGCAATTTCGAGCGCCCGTCGTAAGTGGGCCAGCGCTTCCTGTTCACGTCTGGGAATGTTCATGAGCGCTATGCCCAGTCCGTTATTGGCAATCTCTTGATTTTTATGATCCTGCTCCTTCTCGGCAATGGATAATGCCTTGAGGTAGTATGCCACCGAAACATCAAAATTCCCATTGTGACGGGCAGCCACCCCCGTATTATTGGCAAAGATCATTTTACTCAGCGGCGGGATGTCGAGTTTCTCCGTCAGGTCAAATGCTTTCTGATGCAACGGAATGGCCTGGGCATAATACTGGTGGTAGCGGTAGAGCAGCCCCAGGTTGTCCAACGTCTTCGCATAAAGGTACGTATCCCCCAGGTCGACCGCATGCTGAACGGCCTCGGCGGCGAGCTCCATGCAGCGGTCGCCATGTTGCCCTTGGCGGTGGTATAACCGCGATACCGTTAGCTCGTTCTCGACGTAAGCAGAGTCTACAGGGCTATTCTTCAGCAGCAGTTCCAGACTATCCAATTGCTGGGCCACCGCATTGAAGGAAAAAACAATGGAGAAACCGATGATAACCGCAATCATTATCCCCGGCAGCCAATTCAATTTCATAACTGGTCGTGTTACACCACGAAGATACAGTTTTCTTTTTGTGTTGTAATACACAGGAATCCAGATTTCTGTGATTTATTTCTACCTTTACCCCTGATGATACTCCGGGCACTGATTATATATGACCAATGTGTTTTCTGCTGATTCCCTACGGCCGTCATTGCTACGACAGGCTTATTACATCACGGGGTCTTTTATCGAGGCCGAAGACATCGTGCAGGAAGCTTACCTGAAATGGATAACCGTAGATACAAAGTCGATAATAAACCCGCGGGCATATCTGACGCGTTTGGTGGTGAACCTTGCAATTAACTGGAAAAAGAGACAGAAGCTACACCGGCCTGCCTATTACGGACAATGGTTGCCGGAGCCCATCGCTACTGAACGCGCGGATTTATACATCGACTCCCAGGATACCATCACTTATTCATTACTGGTCGTCCTAGAGCGTCTGAATGTCAAGGAACGAGCCGTTTTCATCTTGAGAGAAGCCTTCGATTACGATCACAATGAAATAGCCGACGCATTGGAGATTACACCCACTTATTCCAGAAAGTTGCTTAGCCGCGCCAAACAGCGGATCGATGCAGAACCATCCGCACCAGTCCCGTACGATGAACAGGTCGCTTTTTTAAATCGCTTCCGGCAGATTATTCGGAATGGGGATACGGCGCAACTTGAAACATTACTCCGTGAAGACATCGTAGCGATATCCGATGGTGGTGGCAAAGCATCTGCAGGCAAACATCCAGTTACCGGGCGCCATCAGGTAGCGCGTATGCTCATAGGAATGTACCGAAAATTCTATCAAGATGTAGCTGTTACACAAACCATTATCGGAGGCCAAATGGCATTATTATACTGGAACGATGGGGCCATACGGAGTTGCCAGGTATTCACGCTGAATGGCGGAAGACTCCATAAGGTTTATTTTGTAAGAAATCCCGATAAGCTATCTACCTTGCAAAAAAACCTGGAGTTGTTGTCACACAATTGACGACTTATTTGTCTGGTATGGAAAATTGTCTCAAGAACGATGAACGAACGAATTGCTTATCAAGATTACCCAGCCGGATTGCTGGCCGGCATGCGAAAAACACAGGATTTTATTGAAAGCTCAGGATTGGACCACGGACTACTCGAGCTCCTATACATGCGTGTGTCGCAAATCAACAGCTGTGCCTATTGCATGGATATGCATTATAAAAAAGGGCTTCACTACGGCGAAACGCCCCTGCGGCTCATTTCCGTTTCGGCGTGGCGGGAAACACCCTATTATTCAGAAGCTGAGCAGGCCGTTTTGGAATTTGCAGAGACCATGACGCACATGCACGCCGAGGCACACACCGATGGGCTGCATGACGGGCTGCGGAAACATTTCACGCAGCAGGAAATTGCTATTCTTTCGTTGGCGGTGGCGCAGATTAACTCCTGGAATCGGCTGATGCGTTCCTTTGGTGCCGTGCCTGGAAACTTTAAGGTGTAAAATTAGAGTTTATGGACTTTCCGGTACTGTGAAGGCGACATGCCCATTAATTTGGTAAACAGCCGTGAAAAATAAAAAGAATCGTCAATACCGAGAAGCACACCGATCTCTTTGACCGTTTTATCCGTGAAATAAAGATGCTGACATGACTTCTGGATTTTCAGTTGATTGAAATAATGGATGGGAGAATGCCCGGTACGTTGTTTAAAGACACGACTGTAATGCGAAACAGACAGTTGTTGTTGTTGAGCAAGCTCATCAATACTGAATTGGGCATCCAGGTGATCCTGCATAAAGGCAACGGAGCTCGCAACTTTATCTTCACTTTCCAACGCTGTATTCCGATCCTTGTGGTAGATCAGTGAAGTCAAGAAATGAAGGAGATTGAGATTCATCAACTCAAGATCACGGGTTTCGTAGCTTTGTTCTAACAAATAGTAGGCCTGTTCAAAAAGCCGGATTCGGTTTTCCTCATACGGAATAAACCGTACATCCGGCTTTCCGTCAACTGTAAATCGCTGATATAGCTGTTCGTCATAATCTCCGCAGAAGTGTACCCAGTAGATACTCCAGGGAGTTCCAGCGGATGCATAATAATGATGGGGAGCATGCTTGGGGATAATAAAATAACTATTCGGTGTCAATGTATACCGCTGTTTTTCCACCTGGATGTGGCCCTCGCCCTCCACGCAGTAAATCAGGATGTACTGACCGCATCCGCCCTTACGTTCCATATCGTGGAAGGTAGCATGCGGATAATAACCGATGGCTGTGAGGTAAAGATTTTTTACGAGTCGATTCGTCAATACCCGACGTTTAATATTCGGCGGTAATACGATCCTTCTTTCTCCTACAAACCCCTCCTTTACTTTTTTATCCCGCATTGTCCTTGTTATAATATTGTCCATATTGCCATCTATGTGATCGCTCTTTCTCTTCTTTCTGTAAAAATGAGAATATTCTATTCGAATTGCAAAAAATAACCAATGGTAATATTATCCATGTTTTTCACAGGATCATCCATTTTTTTAACGCACGAAGCCCATTACTTTTGCTTTGTTCAATCCGTTATAGGTCGGAACCAATAGTAAACGATAGTCCAAAAAGATAAACTCAACTCAATGGCCAGTGTCATTTCAAAAGAAGATTGGGGTATTCATGAAGATCAGGCTGTTTTTCTGTATCGCATGGAAAATAGCACCGGTGCATACGTCGAGTTGACCAATTTCGGGGCAGCAATCGTTGCCGTAACAGTCCCCGACCGGCACGGCCATTTTGATAACGTAGTATTAGGGTTCCCTCGATTGCAGGGGTATATTGATGATGATTGCTATGTGGGTGCTACCATTGGCCGGTATGCCAACCGCATTGCTTTCGCGGGTTTTGATCTGGATGGTCACCACTATGACCTGGAACCCAACGACGGCCCACATACCAATCATGGTGGAATCGCGGGATTTCATAAACGTGTTTTCGACGTGACTGTACACGATGACGCCCTTTCATTTCACCTGACAAGTACGGACGGTGATGGCGGTTTCCCTGGGAATCTCCGGTTGACGGTTGTTTATCAGTGGAGTGAAGCCAATGAATTGCATATCCATTACGAAGCAACCAGCGACAAAAAGACGGTCCTTAATGTGACCAATCACGCCTATTTCAACCTCTCCGGGAACAAAGAGGACGTCCAGGATCATCCGTTGCAAGTCCATGCTTCCCACGTATTGGAAACCACCGAAGACTATATTCCCACAGGGGTATGGATTCCTTGTTCTGACCCATCTTTTTCCCGGATAAAGGGACTTAATCATTGCTATGTACTCGATGAAACCGCGCAAAACAAGCTAAAAAGAGCAGCCAAATTATGCCATGAGGGTTCGGGAAGAACATTGGAGGTATATACCACTTATCCCGGATTGGTTGTCTATAGCGGCGATTTCTTGTCGAGCGATATACCCGGACACGCTGGGCTTCCCTATCGTCCATTCGATGGCATATGCCTTGAATGCCAGTACTTCCCCGATAGCCCGAATCATCCGGATTTTCCTTCTACGGTACTGGATATCAAAGCCGTCTATAATGAACAGATCCTATACAAATTTACTGTTTCACCCGAATAACCGGACTGCAAAAATGGAAAACAAATTCACGTTCAATAACGGATACATCGTCGGCATATCACTGATCTCCGCATTGGGTGGCTACCTCTTCGGCTTTGATTTTGCCGTCATTGCAGGTGCCTTGCCCTTTTTACGGGAAGCATTTGCGTTGGATGCCTGGTGGGAGGGCTTCCTGACCGGCTCCCTGGCATTGGGATGTATCGTGGGGTGTCTGATAGCCGGGCGAATAGCCGATCAATACGGACGCAAGCTGGGACTCGTACTTGCCGCCGCGATCTTTGCGGCATCTTCTCTCGGAATGGCCTTTTCGGCCAATCTCACCGTATTTATTGCCATGCGGTTTGCCGCCGGCATCGGCGTGGGCATGGCCTCTCTGTTAAGTCCGATGTACATTGCCGAGGTCTCACCGGCACAAGTACGTGGACGGAATGTAGCCATCAACCAACTGACCGTCGTGATCGGGATTTTAGTCACTAATCTCGTTAATTACCTGTTGGCCGATGGTGGCAGCGAATCGTGGCGTTGGATGTTCGGACTGGGAGCCGTACCATCCGTACTGTTTTTCCTCGGCGTCCTCTGGTTACCCGAAAGCCCCCGTTGGCTGGTCAAGGCCGGCAGACAGGAACAGGCCGCCAAGGTATTGCATAAATTGGGTTCGCCGGACTATGCCGAATCAACCCTGTCCGGCATTCACCAATCGCTTCAAGGCGGTGTCAGGCAATCTTTCCGGGCGGTATTCGAAAAAAGTGTACGGCCCGCGGTTATCGTCGGAATTACCTTGGCACTGTTTCAGCAACTGTGTGGCATCAATGTGGTATTTAACTACGCATCGACCATTTTTGAGTCGGTGGGGGCCGACCTGGACAGGCAGCTTCTTGAAACCGTCGCGATCGGCGTGGTCAACCTGCTGTTTACGTTGGTAGCCATGTGGCAGGTGGATAAGCTGGGTCGCCGACCGCTGATGCTTGTGGGATCGCTGGGCCTCAGCATCGCCTACATCGTTCTCGCATTGCTCTTGCAGGGACAGGCAGCAACACTGCTGATATCCCTATTCGTCTTGTTGGCTATTGCCATCTACGCCACCACACTCGCGCCGGTTGTATGGGTGCTTATTTCGGAAATTTTCCCGAATAAGATCCGCGGGACGGCGTCGTCTGTGGCCATTGTAGCGCTTTGGATCGGTTACTTCATATTGGTATTCACGTTCCCGATACTGGCCAGCAAACTCGGCACGTTCGGTCCATTTTATTTTTACGCCGTTATCTGCTTCCTAGGCTTCTGGTTTGTCCGGTATCGGGTAAAAGAGACCAAAGGCAAGACATTGGAAGAACTGGAAGCAAACTTGACGGGACATTGAGATATAAACAGATAGATAATTGATAAACGAATAGCAGGAATGGATATGCAGGTAACTATTTGGCAGGAAGAGGTGATCATCCCAACTTATGGTGTGGGTGAACCGGAAAAAAATCCCATGTTTTTTGAAAAGCGGGTATATCAAGGCAGCAGTGGCGTCGTGTATCCCAATGCGGTTATTGAAAAAGTAGCCGACGAAAAGATCGAAAAGCGTTACATCGGGCTTTTCCTCGAAAACCGCTACCTCAAGGTACTGATCTTACCGGAATTGGGTGGCCGGATCCAGCTGGCTTACGATAAAATCGGACAACGGCACTTCGTTTACTACAACCAGGTGATTAAACCTGCCCTCGTGGGACTTACCGGCCCCTGGATTTCCGGGGGTATCGAATTTAACTGGCCACAGCATCACCGTCCCAGCACCTTTGAACCGATTGATTTCGATCTGGAGGAACATGCCGACGGTAGCAAAACCGTGTGGGTAAACGAAGTAGAAAAAATGTTCCATACCAAAGGCATGGCGGGTTTTACACTTCATCCCGACAAGGCTTACATAGAAATCAAAGCGAAACTTTACAACCGCTCGCCGTTGCCGCAGACTTTCCTTTGGTGGGCCAATCCGGCGGTAAAGGTCAATGACGATTACCAATCGGTGTTCCCACCCGATGTAAACGCGGTATTCGACCACGGCAAGCGGGATGTATCTACTTTTCCCGTTGCAACGGGCACGTATTACAAAGTCGATTACGCTCCCGGTACCGATATTTCACGTTATAAGAACATTCCCGTTCCGACCTCGTATATGGCCATCCGGTCCGATTACGATTTTGTCGGCGGATATGAACACGATTCACAGGCCGGCCTGCTCCATGTGGCCAACCACCATGTATCACCCGGGAAAAAGCAATGGACCTGGGGCAACGGGGATTTCGGCCAGGCGTGGGACCGGAATCTCACCGACGAAGATGGTCCATACATCGAATTGATGACTGGTGTATTTACGGATAACCAACCGGATTTTTCGTGGCTGATGCCTTACGAGGAGAAGTCGTTTACGCAATATTTCATGCCCTACCGGGCATTGGGAATGATCAAGAATGCAAGCAAGGACATTTTGCTGGCCATTGACCCAACGGAAAAAGGCTGGCTATTGAAAGTAGCGGTGACCGGTCCGCAACCGCACCTGGACGTACGCGTTTCCAGCAACGGAAAGCAAATCTTTGCAGATACCATCGCGTTGGATCCCGAGTCGGCGTACGAACGTCTGATTCCAACAACCAGCAAACCGGACGAGCGCGACCTTATCGTTGTGGTGGCCGATGGCGAGGGCCGTGAGTTGCTCCGGTATGAACCGGCAAAAAACAGGGCCAACGAGCTGCCCGAACCGGCTAAACCTGCAAAGGCACCTGCCGAGGTGGAAAGCACGGAGCAGCTGTTCTTAACGGGGCAGCACCTGGAACAATACCGGCACGCCACCTACAGCCCTGTACCTTATTACGAAGAGGCGTTGCGCCGCGATCCAACGGATATCCGCAACAACAATGCACTGGGAGCCTGGTACCTGCGGCGCGGACAATTCAAAAAAAGCGAATCCTTTTTCCGGCGGGCGATCGAAACAGCGACACAACGAAACCCCAACCCGTACGATAGCGAACCGTATTACAATCTTGGACTGAGTTTACGTTATCAAGACGATATCGATGGCGCCTATGAAGCGTTTTTCAAAGCCACCTGGAGCCATGCATGGGTAGCTGCTGGCTATTTCTCGGTAGCACAGATCGATATGCTTCGGGGCCGTATTCAATCGGCGCTGGAACATGCCGGTTTAGCATTGCAGCGCAATGCATCGCATGGAAAAGCCTACGTACTCCAGTCCGCGGCCTACCGGAAACTGGGAAATCCGGCCGCGGCACTCGCGGTATGTGAAACGGCGTTACGGAACGATCGGTTCAATCTTGGCGCACTCTACGAATCGGCGCTGGCAAACCGCGCGCTGGGCAATGATCAAGAAACGGCGATCCGGGAACAACAGTTAGCGAACCGGGCACGCGGCACGGCCCATAACGTCATCGCCTATGCAGTGGATTACAGCCTGGCGGGCTTGTACGAAGAAGCACTGGCACTTTTAGATCGCGTATCCGAACCCGAACGTACGCCGATGGTATTTTATTACCAAGCATGGATACAGCAGCAGTTGGGAAATCCTGCGAAAGCAAATGCGTTACTGGCACAAGCCGCCAGCGCAAGCCCCTATCTATGTTTTCCCAATCGGCTCGACGATATCCGTGTGCTTCGTTTCGCGATGGATCAAAACCCGTCCGATGCACGTGCTCCCTATTACCTCGGTAATCTTTTTTACGATAAGCGGCAGTATGACGAAGCCATCTCGTTGTGGGAAAAAGCGGCAGAGGCTTCCGATGCCATACCCACCGTGTTTCGAAATCTCGGAATTGCTTACTTCAACAAACGGGCGGATGCGGTCCGGGCGCTCACATGTTATGAAAAGGCGTTTGCCATGGATCCCTCCGATGCACGGGTACTCATGGAGCTTGATCAGCTGTACAAGCTGCTGAACCGGCAACCTGCCGACCGGCTGGTTTTCCTGGAAGCCCGTCTAGATACCGCCCTGAAACGCGATGATATTTACCTGGAATGGGTATCGTTGTACAATACGCTCGGGCAGGAGGAAAAAGCACTGGAACTGTTGCTGCAACGAAAATTCCATCCGTGGGAAGGTGGTGAAGGCAAAGCATCCGGTCAATACGTATACAGCCGAATCGCACTTGCAAAAAAAGCCTTGCATTCGGGAGATGCTGCCGCTGCCATTGACCACCTACATGCCGCACGGGTCTACCCTGAGTCCCTCGGAGAAGGCAAACTGCATGGTGCACAGGAAAACGACATCTTTTTCTGGCTGGGCCGCGCGTTGGCACAGCTGGGAAATGCCGAAGCCCTACACGCTTTCCGGCAAGCCACCATCGGGCTGGACGAGCCCGCAGCAGCCATGTTCTACAACGATCAGCAGCCTGACAAAATCTTCTACCAGGGCCTGGCTTGGTTACAGCTCGGCGAGAACGATCGTGCAACTGAAATCTTTGAAAAATTGCTGCATTATGGCAAGGCACACCTCCATGACAAGGTGAGTATCGATTATTTCGCGGTTTCACTACCGGATCTCCTGATCTTCGACGTGGATCTGAATGCACGCAATCAAACCCATTGTTATTTCATGCAGGCGCTCGGTTACCTCGGACTTGCGCAATACGAACAAGCGAAAGAGGCACTGGAAAAGGTGTTGCAGCAGGAGGCGGGCCATCAGGGAGCGATCACACATTTGTCATTATTAAACAACGGATTAATTCAGCGCTCGGCATTGACCGCATAATTAACTACCTTGCAAAATTTGAGCATCGTATCAGCAAATCAAAGAAATGTTAAACCTCACTTATCAAGTCGCAAAAATGAAAAGTAAATCGAGTTATCAAGCGCTCATTTTGTCGATCGTCGGAACACTTTTATGTATCGGTTGTAGTGTGGCGGATGAATCGCTAACCATAAAATCAAAAGATGGTTTAAATAAAATTACCTTGTCCCTAAATGAGAAAGGCGAGCTATATTATCAGGTAACCCGCAGAGATAAAACACTCATTTCAGACTCTCCGCTTGGCCTAACCTGTGACGATCAGGATTTCACCTCCCAACTGTCGGTTGCCGAAATTTCACCGGTTGAGGAAAGAAGGGAGAAATACGAACTAAAGGTGAGTAATTACAAAGAAATAGATCATGTCTTTCAAACCAAAAGTATAACCTTTAAAAATAATCAGGGTGCACGCATGATCGTTGACTTAGTCGCCGGCGAAGAAGGAGTTGCTTTCCGCTATCGGTTTCCAGATACCGACGAGAAAACACGGATCATAAAAGACGAAATTACCGGATTCCACATTGGAGAAAAGGCAAAAGGCTGGCTGCAGCCGTATAACAAAGCAGGCGACTATACCCCGGGTTATGAAGACTTCTACCTTCCTGTAAATTCGGGTGACCCCATCAGTAATGCTCGTAACGCTTCTGTAGGCTGGTGCATGCCTGCGCTTTTTCATGTCAATGACAGCCAAAACTGGGTGCTCATTGCGGAGTCCGGGACAGACGGTTCTTACCCGGGCTGTCATCTGCAGCCGGATTCGGAGGGAGGAATCTATCGAATCGCATTTGCAAAAGAAGACGAGAAATATACGTTGCCGCTAGCTGAGAAAGAAAATGCCTATCCAGCATCAAATCTTCCCTGGGTGATGCCATGGCGGGTGATCATCGTGGGTGATCAAGCCGGGGATATCTTACTGTCAACCCTGGTCACCGATCTGGCTCCTGCTTCTAAAATCGAAGACACCTCTTGGATTGAACCGGGGAAGGCCTCGTGGTCATGGTGGTCGCATCCGGATGATCATTCACCTGAAATTTACAATGAATTTTCGGATCTCGCAGCCTCCTTTGGCTTTGAATACACCCTATTTGACGCGGGTTGGGAAAAAGCGAACCGCGAAGGGGGGATCATTGACTATGCTGCCGCTAAAGGAATTAAACCCCTGGTTTGGGGCTATTCAGCAAGCTATTTTGATTCAGAAGAACGAAAGAAACGGTTCAAAGAACTGGCCGATATGGGCATCAAAGGCGTTAAAATAGATTTCTGGTGTTCGGATAGACAAGAAGTAATGGCTGCGTTGCAATCGGTTTTTGAAGATGCCGCCAACGAACATTTACTGGTAAATCTCCATGGTTCCTCCGTTCCGAGAGGCTGGCACAGGACCTGGCCAAATTTCATGACGGCGGAAGCGATACTGGGCACTGAAAGCTACTTTTATGAACCGAGGTTCCCTGATAAAGCAGCAGAACAGAATACGGTGTTGCCTTTTACAAGAAACGTAGCGGGCCCCGCGGACTATACGCCGTTTGCACTGACAATGAGAAAATATCCCCGTGTTAATACAGCAGTTCATGAACTCGCCACGGCCATGATCTATACATCTGGAATTATCCATTTCGCCGATTCAAAAGAGGTATTTGATTCACTTCCCGTCGAGGTGAAGGATTTATTGACGGATATGCCCGCCACTTGGGACAACACCGAAAGCGTAATGGCTGAACCCGGTAAATTCATCGTTCTCTCCCGCCAAAAAGATTCCCTTTCCTATATCGTGGGTATAAATGGCACCAACAGCGAACTACCTATCAAACTGGATCTTGCTAAATACGGAAAGGAGTTTTCTAAATTTCGGATCATTACGGAAGGCGAAGAACCATTAATGGAATTTGATATACACACGCATCCGATAGCTCCTGATTGGTCTTATAATTTAGCCCCTAAAGGAGGATTTATCATTCAATTTATCCCTTAACAACACCCCATTTAGAAAAAAAGATATACAGACACAGCATCGCCAATACCAACAGCAACCATGCCAAGTGCCGTCGCTTCCAGGGTGTAAGCGGAATCTTCAAATCAGGCATAAGCATTTGTTGTTGTTGCATGGGCCAAAATTTGCCGATGGCCAGCATCAATAATGACGTCACCACGAACAGTATCGCCAGTACATGGAGAAAATGAAGACCGACATGAAAAATATATTCGCAGGCAAAATAGCTCGCCATAAAAAATAACAGACCTATTTTGGCTGCAAAAGGCGGCACCTTTTTGGTCAGAAATCCGACGACAACGATCGTGAAAATGGGAATGGAGAACAAACCGGCCACTTTCTGCAGGTAGGTATAGAAACCGCTGTGTGCAAACAGGATAAACGGTGCCGTAATCATTGCTAACAGCGAAATAGTGATTTCAAACCGCTTTCCGATGCGAACAAGCTCTGCATCAGTCGGTCTGCCGCCTCGCCTTTCCCGATAAGGTTTATAGATATTGAGTACAAACAACGTACTGCTGCCATGGAGCCCTGCGTTGTAGGTGGTCATGGCCGCCCCGAAAACCAACGCTGCGGTCATGCCCAACAGCACGCCGGGAAGGGCATTGGCTGCGAGCACAGGGAAAACCGATGCCGTATTGGTGATGCCGGGGTAAAGGTGCACAGCAATCAGCCCCGGCAGGTTAATGAGGACCGGCGTAACCAGCTTGCCCACGGCGGCCAACGCCATGCCTTTCTGCGCATGTGCCAGATTTTTCGCAACCAGCACCTGCTGAACAATATATTGCTCCATACCCCAGTAATAGATATTGACCAGCAGCATGCCTGTAAACAACGTACTGAAAGGTACAGCATCGGCTTCCGAGCCAATGGCATTTAAATGAGATGTATGCTTCGTGAGCAATCGAGTTACCCCGGCCACGATATCGCCATCGCCCAGGGCTTTTAATGCAAACCAAGGCAGACAGATGCCGATAATGAGCAATCCACCGCCCAACACCGTGTCCGAAATCGTAATGGCCTTCAATCCGCCGGCAATGGTGTAGAGACTGCCTACCAATCCCAATACCCATACCATGATCCAGATGCATTGCCAATAGGATACACCAAACCATGCCGGTAAATCGAACATGCCCGTCATGGCCACGGCACCGCCGTACAGCACCGGTGGCAGCAAATTGACCACATAGCTGAGCAGAAAGATAACCGACACCCATCGCTTCGTCCCTTCATCGTACCGATCGGCCAGGAAATCAGGAGTCGTGACCATCCCACCCTTAAAATAGACCGGCAACAAAAACTCAGACACCAACAGCATCGCAACGACAGAAGTCACCCCCCACGCCATAACGGATAAATTGTTGATGTAAACCGACTCGTTTTCACCAATAAACTGGTTGGCGCTGAGGTTGGTAAGCAACAAAGAACCGGCGACAACGAGGTAACCGTTGTTTTTGCCTGCCAGGAATAGGCCCGAGACGGATTTTAAATTGACTGAACGCGTTTTGTACCAGGATACTGCTGCAACCAGTACCGTACAAACCAGAAAACTTATGACAATTACCGCATTCAATCAGAGAGATTTACGAATATACAACGCAGTAGGCACTACCTGCTGGATTTTTTCACGGGTTTGCACATAATCGGCTGCCAGCCTGCCCATTTCCGCAAAATCGGCAGAAAACGTGGTGATACCTCCGGCAATAATTTCCTTCACCACGTCATCGTTATGTGCGAGTACTGCCAAATCCTTACCCAATTTCCACTTTTTATCCATTACATCTTTCAGGATGGCATAAAGCTCCGGATTGTGAATCGTAAAATATACTTTGTTACGTTCAATACTGCCACTTTCATAGTGCTTCTTTACCGTGCCTTTCAAACCTGTATCTTTCAGGAATTTGCGAAACGATTGCAGAATTTCCGAAGGTTCTGCAGTATTTTTCCTGAAAAAAAAGATGATTTCCTCATAGGCCGCCAGCTTCGCTGCCAACTGCTGAAATATATGGTAGGATGAGGTCCGGAATTCCTGCGTAATATATGAATAGTCGCTTCCGAGTGCCAAATGGCGATCAATGACCAGCAACTTGAACGGAGGTATCGTCGTTAGTAACTCCTTTATCCGCTCTGTTGCGATCGGGGCTACGATATACAGTCCGTAGTGCCCGGCAATCCGATTGAAGATGGCTTCAAATACATCGGGATTGTTGTGATGGAAATACAGATCGATCTGGATGTCTTTGTCGATATGGGTTTTCAGACTGTTATACAGCGTTTCCTGAAACGTATCGAACGCATACATCAGCAGCGCGATCTTTTGCTGCTGGCGGATGTTGCCGCTGATCACAAAATAGCCCTTTCGGTTTTTCGAAGCAATCACCCCCCGCTCCATCAGCTCTTTGTAAGCCTTTACAATGGTTTCCCGTGCGTATCCCAATTCACTGATCATGGTATTGACCGAAGGCAGGGCGGCATTCGTGCGCAGTCCACCTTCATCAATGGCATCCAGTATTCCCTGTACCAGTTGCTCGTGCTTGGAGAGCGACTGCAAGTTTTCCAGTGCACGGATCTTCTGAATGACAAAAACGACCGGGTCGACCTGACTTATCTCCATATGTGAAGCTATTTTTCTTTTGTAATGTGGTAAATATAAATAAACAGCGTGTTATTCTGCTTCCAGTTGAAGAATAACACTTTCCCTGGCTTTCCTTACCTGTGGGTTGAACCCTATTTTCATCAAAAAATCCCCTGAATACACCTGCTCACCAGCGATCGGTGAAGACGTACCCGGATACAAGTTGATTTCGGATATGCGGTAATTGCGTTCCGGATCGAGGCCATCTAATTTAATCGGAAGGTGGCTCCCTTCATCATACCGGTTGTTTACAAGGTAATTGAACAGCACCCCTTTTTCTTTTGCCTTGTCCACGAAAAGCATGCTGGCTACGCTGTTTTCACGCGGATGGGTCAACCGGTACTGATCCCCGTGCCAGATGGTTCCCTTAATACCGTTGTATGTCTTCACCGCCTGTTGGCAGAACGCAAGGTCGTTGTCATTGAGGTGGTCAATCACAATATCAAACCCCAGCTTGCCCATCATGGCTACGTCGGTGCGGAACTTGATCGGTTGCTTTCCCCAATCGGTCACATGGTTTGCGCTCGCTATTGCCGGGTAAAAGTAGGAGTTTTCCCATTGGATGAAGATCCGCTCCATCGGGTCTGTATTGTCACTCGGCCAATATTCGGTGAAATATTGCAGCGCGGCGTAATCTACCCGGCCGCCGCCGCCCGAGCAGAGCATCATAGGCACCGTGGGGTACTTGGCACGCACCCGCTCCAGCACCTTGTACAATCCACGTACGTATTCGATATACAGATGCGATTGATTATCCAAGTGCGCGGAATAGGCATTATAAATAACGGCATTGCAATCCCACTTGATGTAGGCCAAATCCGGATTTTCGGTAAACAGGTCATCTACCACGCCGAATACGAAGTCCTGCACGTCGGGGTTGCTCAGGTCCAGCACCAATTGGTTGCGGAAATAGTATTCATCGCGTTTGGGTTGCTTGATAACCCAATCCGGATGTGTTTCATAAAGCTCGCTTTTGGGGTTTACCATTTCGGGTTCGATCCAGATACCGAATTTTACCCCATTGGCGGAAGCCTCTTTAACCAACGTCCCGATTCCGTTCGGTAGTTTTGACCGATTTTCTTCCCAATCGCCCAAACCCGCCGTGTCACCGTTCCGCGGATATTTATTGGCAAACCAACCATCATCCAACAGAAAAAGGTCCACTCCCAGTTTTTTGGTGTCTTTCAACAGTGCCTTCAGTTTCTCTTCGTTGAAATCAAAGTAGGTAGCTTCCCAGTTATTCAGCAGGGTAAGCCGTTGGCCATGGCCATCGAGCAATTTGTAATCGCGGGCCCAGTTGTGCAGATTACGGCTTGCAAGTCCTTTGCCTTGGGCCGAAAACGTATACATAAATACAGGCGTGGTAAACACCTCACCTTTTTCCAGCGAATAGTCGGATGCATAATTGTTGATACCTGAAATAATGCGCAGGTTGTTCTGCGGATCCAATTCGAGATCGGTGCGAAAATTACCGCTCCATTGCAGGGATCCCAGCAACACCTCACCCTCGTGTTCGGTTGCAGGCCGGTCCAACGAAACCATGAAAACCGGCGGTTGGAATAAATTGGCACGCGTACCGAGTTTGGAATCCAGCACCTTGATGCCGTGGGTCAGCTTTTCTTCCTCCGGCTGCATCTCCCTAGCCCAATCACCGTAATATTGGCGGAGCCAATAGGCACTGGCTTTCAAATGAAGATTGGCGGATGCAAACTTATGCAAGGTAACAGCTCCGCGCTCGTCATGCTTGATCTCGCTCCATTGCTCCACCACATCATCTTTGAAATAAGCTTTGTAAAACAATGTCACTTCAAAGGGATAAACCGGATCTTTCAATGCGATTTTAAGCAGAGAAATCCCATCTTCCAGTTGCTGAATTTCATGGCTCACATACCGGAGGTCTAAGGATTGGTTGCCGTCTGCATGCGTCACGGAAATGGCGGGTTCCATCAGGTTGCGGGACCCAGATGGCGTATATGCCGAATTCAATAGGCCGGTATAATCAGTGGATTGCTTATAAGTATCGGGGATAGATTTATATTCGGCAACACGATTTAACCGCCTACCGAGATAACTGATACGTACATCTTGCTGATCGCTTACCTGGAGCACCAATGCGTGGTGCTTCGTCTCCAATGGAATCGTCTGGGTCTGCGAATAAGCAATACCGGAAAAACAGCAATATACAAACAGGTTAATCAGCAAGGTTAATCTCACACGTTTTTTTTGCATCATCTCAATAATTTTCAATGTTCATTTAGCTTATAACTGAACAGAGCAAACAAGCATCTGTACTATTCTGTTCTATCACGCAAAAGTAATACAATATTCAAACAATCAAAGAAATCCGATCAAATTTCCAAAAAAAACACAAACGTAAACGCACTTTTACCCACTGCAAGACTATTAGTTATGAGAAAGTTAAAAATTTATTTGGGGGTTGATTTATTTTTTTCTACTATTGCATTCTCTATAGTATAGTATAGTATAGTATAGACTAAAGAATGGCCGATTTCAAAACCAGTGACCCCTTGAATATTGTCTGATCATTTAATTAAATATTTCAATTATAAGCAGCTTATGTATTCCATTTTACACACCAAATCAACTATCGTGCGATACCTTGCGCTTCTGATGGCACTTCTGCCCTTGTGGGAGATGAATGCCAAGGCCCAAGGCGGCGAAAGCATCCGTATCACAGGACGTGTTACGGACGGTATCGGTACCTCCCTGCCGGGAGTAAGTATTTCTGTTATCGGGGGCTCGGGAAGTACGTCCACCGCCGCGGATGGCAGCTACCAACTCACTGCCCCATCCAATGGGACGCTCCGTTTTACCAACGTAGGCTTTATCAGTCAGGACGTCGAGATCAACAACCGGACAACTATTTCTGTCGTCTTGCAGGAAGACAATACAGAACTTGAAGAAGTAGTTATTGTAGGTGCCGCATTCAAGAAAAGTGATCTGACAGGAGCCGTAAGTAGTGTGAGCAGCAAAGTGCTGGAAGAAAAACCCGTAACCAATATTAACCAAGCCATTCAGGGCCGTATTGCCGGTGTTTTTATTTCTAGCCCGACCCGTCCGACAGACGATGCCTCCATCAAGATCCGCGGTATCAATACCATCAATGGTTCTACTGACCCGATCTATGTGGTGGATGGTATGGTCATGGACAACTCTTTTTCTGGCTTCAATGCGGTGAATCTGAATGACGTTGCCTCCATCGAAGTGCTGAAAGATGCCTCCGCCACGGCGCTTTACGGTTCGCGTGGATCTAATGGCGTGGTCGTTATTACGACCAAAAAAGGCAGGAGAGGTGAAGGACGGGTCACGTATGATGGCTGGATGGGATTTCAGACCTATGCCGGCACACCGAAGACGATGAACAGCCAGCAATTGTTTGAACTTCGTAAAGAGGCCTATATCAATGGTTATCGGCAAACCAATCCAGACGGCGATGTGGATGCCTATATCAATGATGTGATCATGGGGTCTAATACTGTGTTCGCCGATTATGAATTTGACGCCTTTACTAACCATTCAAATTACGACTGGCTGGATGCGGTAAGCCGTACGGGCAGGCAGCAGAACCATGTGGTAAGCCTGTCCAACGCAGACGATAAAGGTTCGTATTATATCAGCTTCGGCTATACAGACCACAAAGGGGTTATTAAAAAATCGGAACAAGAAAAGTTCAGCGGACGTATCAATGCCGACGAACAGATTAAACCCTGGTTGAAGGTCAGCACCAATACGACCTATACCCGCACCAACAATACATTGGTCGATGACGGTATCATGAACCGTGCCCGTCTGGCTAATCCGATGTTAGCCGTTTCCGACGAGTTGGAAACATTAAACTGGCAGGGAATTTTCGATCAGAATAACTTCAATCCACTGCGTTCGTTGCGGGTTGACCACGACCTGGTCTATAATCGTTTGCTTACTTCCAACTATGTGAATGTGAATCCGATAGAAGGATTGAATCTGCGTTCGACGTTTTCCGTCGATTATGCACAGAAGCAGGATAACAAATATACACCCAACGATATTTATGAGTCGGAGCGTTATGGAACACAGGGAGAAGCGGTTGATAACCGGGATACGCGCACGGTTTGGCAATGGGATAACACGATTTCGTATGCAACCACGTTCCATGACCGCCACAAGTTAAACGCGATGGTCGGTACCAGTGCTACCCAGACAAAATATAGTTATATTAACGGAACGGCGATGGGTTACGGATCTAATTTGTTCGGGTACCATAGTTTGCAGTCGGGCTACAAAAAAGACCAACGCGGTTTGGGTTCAGGATGGTCAGAACAGACGTTGTTATCCTACATTGCCCGTATAAACTATACCTATGACGACCGATATTTATTGACGGCCACCGGCCGTTACGACGGTTCTTCCAAATTTGCCCATGGAAACCAGTGGGGCCTGTTCCCGTCTTTATCGGCAGCGTGGAACCTAACGGAAGAAGATTTTATGAAAGAGCAGCATTTCTTTGATCAATTGAAGCTACGTACCGGTTTTGGTATCGTCGGTAACCAGAATATCGATGATTTCGCTTACCTCTCTTTGTATAACGTCAGCTATACCGGTACCGTAGAGACGGGCTATACGTATTCATTTGGATCGAATGGACGTCGGGGTACACCGGATATCAGTTGGGAAAAGCAGCAGCAGTGGAACCTAGGTTTAGACATGGGATTCTTACAGAACCGTTTCCGTCTGTCGGTGGATGCGTTTTTGATTAAAAACAAAGATTTGCTGATGAGCCACTCCCTGGCTACGACTACCGGTTATTCGAACACCATTGAGAATATTGGAGCCATTGAGAACAAAGGCCTGGAATTCGCGTTGGATGCCAATCTATTGAGAACAACAGATTTCGAATGGAATTTTGCAGCAACCTTCTCGATGGATAAAAATAAGGTTACCCAACTTTACGGAAATACCGGTGTGGTTTATAATGTAGATGGTGACCGCAACATTCAGAAAGAAGGCAACTTATTCTTGGGCGAATCACGCAATACCTTATACCTGTGGAGAACAGGAGGGATTGCGCAGGCGATTGACATGGATCGTTTGAATCAGATCAACTGGAATGGTTACAACGTCAATCCAGGAGACCTCTATCCATTGGATTTCAATGGAGATGGTCAAATCGATCAGAATGACCGTGTTGTTATCGGGGCGACCGATCCTAAATTTTATGGCGGGTTCTCTTCGGATTTGAATTGGAAAAATATCTCGTTGAATGCGGTGTTTAGTTATTCCTATGGCGCGAAAAAGTTAAGTCCATGGTATGAATCGTTAATTGCGAGTAGCGGGTCAAGTGTGGCTTCCACCGATCTGTTGGACCGTTGGACCCCGGAGAACACAGGTGCAGCGTTTCCACGCGTATTGGCAGGGTTTGATTATAATCACTACAATGTGAATCAAATGGACTTCAGTGTACAGGATGCATCCTTTCTACGGTTGTCGGCCCTAACCGTGGCCTATACCTTCCCAAATCAGGTTATCAATGCGGCTAAATTCTCCAATTTACGTGTTTACGCGACGGGGTCCAACCTATTCTGTCTGACGAATTATAAAGGATACGATCCTGAAATGGGCGACTGGTACCCACCGACACGTATGTGGACATTCGGTATAAACATGGCGTTTTAAGGAAAAAACAATTTAATCAGATGAAAAAGATATATAAATATAGCGCAATAGGTTTAACCTACGCACTGATACTCAGCACATCTTCTTGTTCGAATTTTCTGTCTGTAGAACCCACAGGATCACTGACAGAAGAGCAAGTTTTTGAAAAGATAGATAATGTACAACCGTTGGTTCTCGGATTATATGATAGCTATCGCAAATGTAAAGAAGGTCGTAATGGCTTGATGCCTTATTTGGGTACCGACGAAACACAACAGGGCAATTATCAATTGATTTCCTCGGGTGATCAGGCAGGTATGGACAAATACAACGGGCAGTTGAACGCAACGTCCACGCAGGTGGCTAGTATCTGGAACAATCGTTGGCCCGCCGTTGTCTCGGCAGCAAAGGCCATTTATGCACTGGGTTTAACGAAAGAAGATCCCGAACGTGCCAACAAATTAATGGGTGAAGCACGTTTTATCCGTGGCTTGCTGATGTTTGAACTGAGCATGTTCTGGGGTGAAATCCCCGTTATTGATATGACCAAGACTGAGGAGCTGGGACTGGGACGCCAACCGTTGGATGTTGTGTGGCAGTATATTATCGACGATTTCACCCTAGCCGCCGAAAATTTACCCGAATCGTACGATGGCGAACCACAACGGGCGACGAAAGGTGCCGCTTTGGCCATGTTGGGGAAGGCGTATATGGCTGCTCCCGAATCGACCAACCTACGTGATTTTTCTAAAGCAGACGACTGCTTTAAGCAGATCATTGCTATGGGACGATACAGATTGCTGGATCAGTATGGCGATTTATTCCGCTATGATAACCCAAATACGGCAGAATCGTTATTTGAGCTGCAATTCAACAATGTATGGCCTGACTGTAATTTTTGGCAGTTTGATACCGGTTCGCGCGCCGTCGACTCCTGGTTTAGCCAAGCCTGTTCTTTCTCTGGTTATGATTTTCTTCTTCCTACCCCGTTCGCTTATAAAACGGTAGAGGAAGGCGGTGTTTGGGAAGACGGAGACACCCGTAAAGGGGACGCATTACGCGAGGACTTCACGTATTATACCAACAAATACAGTTCCGACGGTTCCTTTCAATATGTAACCCCGGATTTATCAAAAACACAGTGGACCGGAACAACCGACGAGTTGGATCCGCATATCAAAAAATATGAAGACTACCGTACGGATGCTCTTTCGGGTCTTGGAATTAATAATATGTGGAACTCGGGTAAAAATTTCGCGGTAATACGATACGCGGATGTGTTGCTTTCGCATGCCGAATGTTTGAACGAATTAGGGCAAACCGCTGACGCGATAACCATCGTAAATGACCAGATTCGTAAGCGGGCATGGGGAGGCACGCTACCGGAAGATAAGAAGTGGGGTACCCTATCTCAAGACGACTTCCGCGCTAAAATTATGGACGAACGTATGCGCGAGTTATGTTTTGAAGGTTGGCGCCGTATCGACCTGTTGCGTACGGGTAAGTTTGTAGAACTGGTAAAAGCGCGCAACAAATGGGCAAACGAGTCGGGAACCATACAGGATTTTCACAAACGATATCCCATTCCCGATACGGAGATCAAAACGAATGAGGCATTCACCCCAGCCGATCAAAACCCGGGATATAATTAATTCAACCTACCCAAAAATATCCGTTGCAAGGTTCTGTTTTATTTTGAACCTTGCAACGGATATTTTAGTTTAATTATACACACAATGATGTCTTTCAAAAGTAACGTACTCTGCTGTCTGGTCGTCCTATGTTCTTTCATGGCTTTTGCACAACAGCCGCTCCAACTTTGGTATACCGCGCCGGCAACACAATGGGAAGAAACCCTTCCTTTGGGCAATGGACGCCTGGGCATGATGCCCGATGGTGGTATTACTCAAGAAAAAATTGTACTAAACGACATTACCCTTTGGTCCGGCAGCTCCCAGGATGCCAACAACTACGAGGCGCATAAAAGCGTGAAAGAAATCCAACGACTGCTGTTGGCCGGCCGAAATGATGAAGCCGAAGCACTGGTCAATGCCAATTTTGTGTGCACCGGAGCGGGCAGTGGACATGGAAACGGCGCCAACGTACCGTTTGGATGTTTCCAGACCCTCGGCGAACTGCAAATCGATTATCATCATGCCGATGACGCGCATGCATATCGCAGGCAACTGGATTTACCTTCCGCAATTGCCACTACGCAATTTGAAACTAACGGCATTCGCTACCACCGGGAATATTTCACTTCCTTTGGCAGCGATGTCGGAATCATCCGGCTGACAGCCGATAAACGCAGGTCATTGGACTTTTCCGTTACATTGACCCGTGATGAACGTGCGAAGATTAAGACAGAAGGTCAGGAATTACAGTTATCTGGAGCACTTTCTGACGGACGCGGCGGCATCGGCATGCGGTATATCGCACGCATACGCATCCAGCACCAAGGTGGGAAACTTACCGTGGATGATCGCGCTTTACATCTCGCCGGCGCAGATGAAGCGATTCTCTATGTATCCATCGCCACTGATTTCAGAAACACATCCCATTTGACACGATCCCAAAGCTTAATGGAAGCCGCGCTAAAGCACGCTTATCAGGCAGAGAAACAGCTGCATCAGACTGCCTTTGGGAAATTCTTCAACCGCGTCTCATTGGAAATCGATGATAAATCTACCGCAGACCTTCCTACCGACGAGCGATTAAGGCGGTTTTATGAACGCCCAGCAGCCGATAACGGTTTGGCGGCGCTTTATTTCCAATACGGAAGATACCTAAGCATCTGTAGTACACGTCCTGGTCTTTTGCCTCCCAATTTGCAAGGATTGTGGGCCCACCAGATCCAAACGCCCTGGAACGGGGACTACCATCTGAATATCAATGCGCAGATGAATCACTGGCCTGTGGAAGTTGCCAACCTTTCTGAATTACATGAACCCTTTATCGAGCTCATCAAGACCCTCGCCCAAGAAGGTAAAAAAACAGCAAAAGCATATTACAATGCCCCAGGGTGGGTATGTTACATGATCGCCAATGTATGGGGATATACAGCACCCGGGGAAGAAGCCTCATGGGGTGCAAGCACTGCGTCCGGCTGGCTGTGCAATCACCTATGGGAACATTACCTATTCACACAAGATACGGCCTACCTAGCGGAAGTGTTTCCAATATTACGGGAAGCTGCGCGTTTCTATCATCACACGATGATTAAAGAGCCCCGCCACGGTTGGCTGGTTACTGCACCTTCGGTGTCTCCGGAAAATTCCTTCCTGATGGCCAATGGCAAGCGTACCAGCGTGGTGATGGGCCCCACCATTGACAACCAGATTGTGCGTGAGCTGTACAACAATGTACTTGCCGCAGCTGAACAATTGAACATCCGAGATCCATTTATTGACACACTCGGAATGGACTTAGCGCACCTCCCTCCGCCCGTACAAATCGGCAGCGATGGGCGGGTCATGGAATGGTTGGAGGAATACCGGGAACCCGAACCCCAGCACCGCCATGTATCGCACCTATATGGGCTTTATCCGGCACCTTTTATATCCCCACAAACTACTCCAGAGTGGGCCGACGCCGCCAGAAAGACCTTACAGGTACGCGGCGATGCGGGGACAGGTTGGAGCAGGGCCTGGAAAATCCTGTTTTGGGCACGGCTGCAGGATGGAAATCATGCTTTGGAAATTCTCCGGCAGTTACTGCAACCCGCATTGGGCAGCGAGATCAACATGAGTGGCGGATCGGGCGGCACTTATCCCAACCTCTTCTGTGCCCACCCTCCTTTCCAGATCGACGGAAACTTCGGCGGCACAGCAGGCATTGCAGAGATGCTTCTGCAAAGCCATGCCGGATTCATCCACCTTTTGCCGGCCTTGCCGGATGCTTGGTCAACCGGCGAAGTGAAGGGACTTAAAGCCCGGGGCAACTACACCGTGGATATCAAATGGAAAGATGGAACAGTAGTCGATTACCACATCCATTCGCCGACAAACAAGCCAGTCAATGTGCTGGTAAATGGAACGATGACGGTCTATAACGGCGAGTAATCCCGGACCTTTGGCATAGCCTTTGCCTCTTTCACTGTGTAACAAAACTACAACGTTATGAAGAATACAGTGAAAGTGATTGGAACATTGGTGTTGGTTTCATTGATGTTTATGGTTTCTTGTGATAAGGATACGGATCCTTCGGAAACAGACTTATTTGTCGGAACGTATGAGGGAGATATCTCATTTAACAACGGTGAAGAGACGATTATCGACGAAGATGGCCGTGTAACCGTGGCGAAAGCAGGCGATAGCTATTCCTTTCTTTTTGGGAGTGGCATTCCAGACATTACCGGTGTTAAATTCGAAAAAGATGGCAACACGTATGTCGGTATAGGAGAAGGGTTTACGGGCATCCGGATTACGGCAAGTTCGCTGAATATGCTTGTTACGGACGACCGGGGCACATGGACGGCTGATTGCAGCCGATAAAGGCAACAATGAAAGAGGGTGGTTTAGGAAAACCACCCTTTTTTCTTACCTTGCACGACTTATAACGTACGAAAACCGTGACAAAGCGTAAACAACATCAGACAATTCGAATAAAACTGTGGACAGCTGTGCGGGTCGTTATACTAGCATTCAGCGTGATATCTTCGATCGTTTCCTGCACGCTGGATAAACAAGCAAAGGCACTTCGGACATTGGAAAAATGCCGCTACGAATTTGTCTCAGCCGACAGCATTTTTCTAGCGGGTACCGATGTTAATAAACTGATTGCTAACGGGCGAGTGGATGTAAGCCAACTCCCCGGCGTGGCATTAGGTTTCCTGAGCCGGGATATCCCCCTTTCAGGCGTGTTGAATGTGCGCATTACCAATCCGACAAATAACCTTGCAGGAATCCAGCAATTTGCCTATAAAGTGGAGGTAGAAGGCCGGGAAGTATTGGATGGCGTTTCGGATCTGCCTATTGAAGTTCCGGCAGGAGAAACGGTTGTTGTGCCTGTAAAATTACGAACCAATGTATACAAATTTCTTTCGGACCGCGAAACGCTGGACAAGCTGCTAACTTTCATCCAACGTACACACAATGGCGCGACCGACGAAAAGGTCAATCTTACCTTTAAGATCAAACCCACCTTGGCTTTGGGCAATCAAGCAATCAATTATCCCGGTTATATCGACATTGACAAAGAAGTTGATGCCGAGTTTTTAATCAAACACGGCATCATACGGTAAGTATCTATCTTCGTACCCGTTCAAGCCACCGCTGGTGCAGTCCAAGCAGTTCCTTCACCTTTTCCGGATGATCTCCGGCCCGGTTTGTTCTCTCCCCCGTGTCCGAAGAAAGCTGTACCAAAAACAACCGATCTTTTCCGTTGAAATCTTCCCCCGTAGCAGTCGGATCCCATTTCGGATCCGGATCCATCGGATTGCCCAATAGCTTCCAGTCGCCTTTCCTCACGGCCCAAGCACTCTTGCTGTCATCATATGATCCGGTTTGCCAATGTAATTCCCGCTCCGGTGTCTTCTCAGCATTATCAGCGATGACCGGCAGCAAACTTATACCTTCCACGCTATCGGCTTGATACCTTGCGCCAGTCAGTGCCGCGATGGTTGGAAACCAATCCATACCGGAACTGACGGCATCGCATACAATTCCTGAAGGTAGTGTGCGTGGATAACTGATTAGCGCAGGCACCCGGATGCCCCCTTCGAACATACTGAACTTTCCTCCGCGATAAGGGCCGGAGTTGCCTCCACCCCAAAAAGCCCGCTCTTCATACGAATGCCCGTGATCGGATTGGAAAACAATAATGGTATTTTCCAACTCCCCCTTCTTCTCCAACTCATCAAGTACCCAACCGATCCGTTCATCCAGGGACGAAACAAATGCAGCATATTCCCGTCGTGGAGATGCCAGGTCTTTGTAATGATCTAACCATTTTTCCGTTCCCTGATACGGATAATGGGGAACATTCGCTGCCCAATAAATAAAAAAAGGTTGATTCCCCGAACGGTCTATCGTTTCTTTGATCTCGTCGACCATTAAATCGGGAAAATATTTTCCCGGCCGGTAGATCTCTTCATCGTTCTGATAGAGGTCGTGCCGGTTCGGTCCGCTCCAAAAGAAAAAATGCGAATAGTTATCAATACAGCCTCGTTGGTGACCGAAAAAATAATCGAAACCCTGCGCATTTGGCAGTTTGTCCGGAGCGTGGCCCAGATGCCATTTACCCACTAACGCTGTGTAGTAGCCGTTATTTTTCAACATCTCGGCGATGGTGATTTCCGAAGACGGGAGTCCGGCCTTCATTTCCAGATCTTTCTCCGGCACGGGAACATTTCCCGGCAAACCCGCCCCCAAATTCGTTTTTCCCGTTAGCAGTCCCGCGCGAGAGGGTGAGCATACGGGTGCGACGGCATAGAATTGGGTGAATCGGACACCACGTTTCGCAAGTCGATCTAGGTTAGGTGTTGCCAGATCTCCCGATCCGTAACAATTCAGATCCAGAGTTCCCAGATCGTCGGCCAGAATCAGCAATACGTTCGGTTGCGTCTGCGCCCGAACTGCTCCGCCGATTATCACTGTCGCAAATGCGAATGACGCAATAAGCACTGTTTTACAATTGATAGTAATCATAACCTGTTATAGTTACCAGTTTGGATTTTGTTCAAGATTCGGATTTAGATCAATCTGATTCGGAGGAACCGCCCACAGGTAATCCCGACCAGCGTTGAATGTACGTTGTTCGATCACTTCATCCGCGGCATTGAAGATCGGGCCGTTGTTTACTATTTCGGCGGTTTTCCATCGCCTAATATCGGAATAATAGCGCCCCTCGAGCGCGAGCTCAATCCGCCGTTCCAGCCGGATGGTTTCCCGCATCTGATCTTGCCCCATTCTGGCTTCCAGGACAGGCATTGCCACCGAAGGCCTTTTCCGGATTTCGTTGATTGCCCAATACACTTCGTCAACCGGTCCTTCCGCTTCGTTTAACGCCTCGGCGTAGTTCAGCAAAACCTCCGCATACCGTATCAGAATAATATTCAATTCGGAATTGTTTGCCACGACATTGGCAATGGCCACGTCGTCTTTATACACCGTCTGTTTCTTGTTGCCAAAACCGGTAGTCACGACATCATCCGGTGTCGTTAACCGGCCATTGTAAGGATATCCCGCAATTGCAATGGATTGGTGCAACCTAGGATCCCGGTTTTCATAGGGATGATCGGCGTCGAAGAGATCGGATGTCTTAGTCGACTTTCCATCAACCATCAGGTAGGCATCCACCAAGTCTTTCAACGGTGCCGGGCGATTCAACAATTTGGATGTATGATCAAACCCATGGGTAAAAAACGGAACCTGGTATTGAATATCAAAAATAACTTCTTCGTTGTTCTCGTTTTCCAGGTACCAGATCCCCCGATAGTCGTCAAACAGTTCATATACATTCAGATCGATCACCTCCTTCGCAACGGCGGCGGCCTCATCCCAGCGTTTCTCAAACAGCAATATGCGCGATTTCAAAGCCAGGGCAGCCCCACTGGTCGCTTTTCCCACGTCATCACCGGTGTATCTGTCGGGCAACAATACCACGGCCCTATCCAAATCAACGAGCAATTGGCTGATAATTTCTTCTTTATCCGACCTCGGCAAATCGCCGTGCAACGCCGGGTCGGGGGTCTCTAGCACAAGTGGTACTGCACCGAAATGATCAATCAGGTAATGATACAACAGGCTTCTGAGAAACAACGCCTGTCCCTCAATCAGCCCGGTTTCTTCAGCAGACAATGGACTGTTTTCGAGTTGGTCCAGTACCGTGTTGCATCGGCCAATCCCTTCATATGCATTGTTCCACAGGTTGGAAAACAACCCTGTTGTAGCCAAGGCAGACCCTTTCGCGATCCCGTCCGTTCCATTGGCTTCATTGTAGGCTTTGGCATTCGGCGTAATCATGTCCGTTTCGCCGCTGAATACATTGTATAGGCTGTAAAGTGAGTTATAGCTGCCCGTCAGACCTGCTTCGAAATGTTCCGGCTCGGTCCAGAAAGTATTGGCACTGTATTGGTCGCTCGGATCGATCAGCAATGCATCCCCGCACGAAGAAACAGTTGACAAAATCAATATAACAATGAATGACTTCTTTTTCATAATTTCCTTTTTTAGAACGTAACATTAATTCCGACGGTATACATCTTAATGGATGGATACTCGTAATAATTGGCCTGCTTTACATTTCTTTCCGGATCGAAGTCTTTCATATCGGAAAAAGTCAGCAAATTCTGCCCATTGACAAAAAACAGGCACCGGTTCAATCCGATTTTATCGGAAAAACGTTGCGGCAGGGTATAGCCTAGTTGTATATTTTTAAGACGCAGGTAGGACGCATCGAGCACCCAAAAGTCCGATTTCAGGAAATTGTCATTCTGTGAATCCTCAAATGATGTTAGGATAGGTAACGGGGCATCGGGGCGTTCTGGCGTCCACGATTCATTCGCCCAGCGTTCGGTCACCGACGTCGCAAACCAGAAAGGTGTTGCAATAATCGCTTCGGGGTATGTATTTACGCCTTTCACCCCTTGAAAAAAGGCGCCCAGGCTGAACTGGCCGTAGTTTAGGTCAAGCCCAAAACTATAGGTGTAATCCGGCAGTACACTGCCGGTCACAATCCGGTCGTTGGAGTTGATCACGTTGTCCTGGTTCTGATCCAGATAACGAATATATCCCGGCTTGGTGGTAATGTTCTGAAACGGACTGGATTCGATTTCTTCCGTTGTCTGGAAAAGACCTGCGCTTTCCAATACGTAGTAGGAATCAATCGGATACCCTTCGCGGGTAATGAACTTATCTCCGCTGTATATGATCTCACCGTTTAAATCCGTTACTTTATTCACATTATAATTCAGCCCCAGATTAACTGCGTAATTCAATTTTCCGATTGTATTCCGGTGAACCAGGTTGACATCAAGCCCAACGTTCTTCACCGATCCGATGTTACGGATAGGACCGCCTAGGTTACCCACCTGCGATGGCAAGGTAACCGGCCGCAGAATGTCATCGGTCCGCTTATTGTACAAATCCAGGGTCAGGTCGAGCCGGCTCTCAAAGAAAGACGCATCCACCCCCAGGTTGGCCATTGTCGTAGTTTCCCAGGTGATGTTCGGATCCCTGAACGATTCCACGGCAACGCCCGGACTTACCGCTCCACCAAAGAGGTATTCCCTGCCAGCTTCCACTAAGTTGACATAGCTGAAATTCGGAATCCCTTGATTACCCAGTACCCCATAAGATCCGCGTATTTTTAATGCGGAAATCCAGCGTTGGGTTTTCAGGAAATTTTCCTGATCCAGCCGCCAACCCAACGAAACAGAAGGAAAAAATCCCCATTGGTTGCCTTCAGCAAACCGGGAAGAACCATCGTACCTGAAATTCACCTCAAACAGATATTTGTCGCTATAATCGTAATTTAGTCGCCCAAATGTGCCTATAAGCGCGTTCTTATTGGACGTTCCATTCACTTGCGGATTAACGGACCCCGCATTGATTTCAGTCAGCGTGTTCCCTAGAAAACCTTCGATCAATGAATTGAAGAATCGATCTTCGAATTGTTCAAAGCTGCTCCCCAGCAGCGCTTTGATATGATGGCTGTCCGCGAAGGTGGCTTCATAATTCAGGGTATTATAGAGGGTGGTATTAAGTCCCTCCGCATGATTATTATAAACGTGTCGGTTCTTGTTGGGCGTATAGTAGTCAACCCGCTGTTCTGCGAGCGTTTTTACCTGATACATATAAATATCCGGCACAAATCGTTCTTCGAATGTCGATAGCTTCGAGAACCCGACTTTCGCCAAGTATGTTATTCCGAACGGCAGTGTCACCTCAGCACTGAAATTCAGCATTCCGTTCAGCCTTTTGGTATTAAAGAAGCCTTCATTTGCCCAAACCAGCGGGTGTCGGTACACATTGTGACCGGGCGAACGGATCCACGTGTCGGCGTAGCGTCCATCTTCGAGGTAAGTGGGATGAAAACCCTGAGCCTTGAACACCATCTCCATCATGGTTCCTGCGGTAGTCGCAGGCTCATGGCTTGTACGCTGATTGAATGAAAGGTCGGTTTCCAGTTTCAACCAGTTTTTGTATTGATAGTTCAGTCCAGACCTGACCGCAAACCGCCCACCATCAGTTCCCATAAGTACGCCCTTCTGATCCAAGTATCCGGCAGACACAGAAAACCCAAGTTTGTCTGACCCACCGGAAATCCGCAAATTGTGTTCCTGAATCAGCGCATCATTAAACATGATGTCGATCCAGTCATTGTGCGGATAAATATAGGGATCTGTTCCCTTGCGGTATTCCTCAATTACTTCTTCCGAATAGAACGCCTGCGCTCGACCTGCGTTAAATCCAGCCTGATTACGCAACTCCATAAACCGGACGGGATCTTTCACCGTCTTTGGCAGGTAAGTGGGCGCCTGAAGACCGATATAATTGTTGTAATTGATACGGGTATCACCCGCGACACCCGACTTGGTGGTCACCAAGATCACGCCATTGGCTGCCCGGTTTCCATATATCGAAGCAGAGGCGGCATCTTTCAGCACCGTGATGCTCTCAATATCATTCGGATTGACATCGGCCAATGGAAACTCAACGCCATCTACTAATACCAATGGATTGTTGTTGTTAAAGGTACCCTGTCCGCGGATTCTTAAAACAGCTCCGTCTTTTCCGGGTTGGCCGCCCGCTTGATTGACATACAAGCCCGTCATTCCTTGCAGTGCCTGTGTTGCATTGGTAATCGGCCGGTTTTCGATATCCTCCGAAGACATCGTGCTTACCGATCCGGTCAGGTTTATTTTCTTCTGGGTTCCATATCCCACTACGACAACCTCATCCAAATCACTGATCGATGCTTTAAGTACTACGTTAACTACATTTTTTGTTCCCAACGTCTGTTCGTGTGATTCAAACCCTATAATGGTAAATACCAACACCGCTCCGTCGCCCGAAACAGATATCCGGTAGTTGCCTTGCACATCGGTAGTTGTGGCTAGCCCAACGTCTTTCACCGCCACGGTCACGCCATCCAGTGGGTTTCCCATTTCATCCGTAACCCGACCGGTAACCGTCCGTTGCGACGCGGCCTCCTGCTCAGCAAGCCGTGTGCTCTTCTGTTCTTCGGGAAGCGCCGTGATTACAATCGTGTGTTCCGTAATATGGTAGCCCAAAGAAAGTGGCCTCAGTAGTGTTTCCAACAGCTTGGTTAGCGGAGCATGCTCAACCGAAATGGAAACCCGTGTATCGGGATTCACAAAACGCTCATTATAAACCACTACAAAGTCTGTCTGATCCTTAATCTGTTGGAAAACATCACTCAACGGTCGATTCTTAACTGCTAAAGAAAGCGTTTGTGACCTAGTAACTGCGCTAACATGTAGGGCAGCGATAACAAGCAGCAATGAAGTTAACTTCATAATCCGGAATAATTGGCGGATACCGTCAATCGGTATCTTTGTCTTCCCCAATAGGGAAAAATCATAATTTATCATTACGTTTGTACGTTTGGATAATTAAAAAACTGGTTTTAACGTTCGGTTTTAACTGGTACGATCTGAACACCGGGGAAGTGTTGGTGGCACTTCCCTTATTCGTATCAATGTAGTGCTCGGGTTCTCATAATCATCATGTTTTACGTTATAAAATTGGTTATCACTATTTCGTTTTTTATAATCAATTCACCTTCAATACTCTTCCCTCAAGCGTAATATCGATATTGGATACCTGTAGAATTTCGATCAATCCAAGCAGTGTCACATCCCGTTTAATCTGTCCGCCGAAAATATCGTTTGGAATGCCATTCCGGTATTCGACTTCTACGTCGTACCACCGGCAAACCTGACGTAGCACATCCTCGAGTGGAGTTCTCTTAAAAAAGAAGTAGCCCTCCCTCCAGGCCGTGTACTGGTAGGTGTTTACGTTTCGGGTATCAAATGTGGATCCGCTAAGAACGGATTGCTGACCGGGAAGTAATACGATCGATTTTGGATGGGACACCAGCGACAACCGGACGCTTCCTTTTACCAATGTCGTTTTTGTTTGCTGTTCGTCCGGAAAGGCCGAAACATTGAATTCGGTACCTAAGACTTCGATGGTTTGGCTATCGGTAATCACTTTGAATGGTATCCGTTTATTATACGTATCCTGTCTCTCCGCAACATCGAAATAACCTTCGCCGTCCAAATAAACCACCCGTTCATTTCCGACAAAGCGGCTCGGGTATTTTAATGTGCTCTGGGCGTTCAGCCAAACCTTCGAGCCGTCGGGTAACGTGATTTGATAGGTGCCTCCTTTGGGAGTGCTTAATACCATTTGATGCGTATCCATTTTCTGTTTTCTGCCATCTGCAATGGAGGTTCCATCGAGGTATGTAATCTCGTCCGCTATAACAATCCCACTTTGTGACTCACTCAAATCGATTACCCGTCCATCTGCCAATGTAAGTGTCGCTCGGTGTCCTCCCGGCTTGATATCCTGCACATTTGCATCAACAGGCTGCTGAATACCGACCGGGTTATCACGCAAAAACCAGATTGCCGTGAAAGCCACTAAAATCACCGCTGCCGCATAGGGAATCAATCTACGCATCCAAATACCGGTGTGAACGGGTGTCGGCAAAGAGCCGATGGCTTGCTCAATCTGATCATGCACCCGCCGGAGTGCTTCTGCTTCGGCGACCGTACTCGGCTTACCTGGCGCATCAGGCAACACCAATTCTGCACGCACCAATGCATACAGGGCTTCCGGACTGCCCGCATCGAAATAAGCCAGCAGCCAATCCAACTCCGCCTCCGTAAGCGTGCCGTTTGCTAGTTTGGGATATAAGGTCCTCAGATAAGCGGTACTTTCCATCGCCCGGTTTTATGTTAGTTTCCCTTTATACGCTCGGAACGAAAATATCAATGACAAAAAAATAAAAATTTTTATCTGTATTATTGCGCCATCATGGCCATGGCAAACCTACTCACCGAGTCGCAACAACTGGAGGCGTTGAAAGCCGGCGATCATGCTATGTTCAATTTCTTCTACGAAAAATACAGCCTGCAGCTTTACCGGCGACTCCTGAACATGGTGCAAGTAGATGTCATAGCAGAGGAATTGTTACAGGAATTATTTACCAAAGTATGGGAACGGCGCGAACAACTGGATCCTCTACAATCGTTCAAAGCATATTTATACCGCATCGCCGAACGCCTTGTATACGATCATTACCGACGCCTTACCCGCGAGGCAAAACTGGAACGTGATTTCGTCCTCGTTTCTACAGAACTTTATAACCCAATCGAAGAGTCTATACATATTAAAGAGGGACGCCGCTTGGTGCAACAGGCCTTGGATCACTTGCCCAAACAGCAACGACGCGTTTTTACGCTTTGCAAGCTTGAGGGTCGTTCTTACGAAGAGGTGAGCAAACTGCTGGGCATTTCGACAGCGTCCATCAATACCCACATTTCACGTGCCTCCAAAGCAGTGCGCAAATTTATTTTGAAAAATCGAGGTTTGGCATCGGGCCTACTCTGTGCCTATGCCATTATGGAAGTAATTCAATAGCCAGCACATCTATGCGCCTACTCCCCTCCATACTGTTCAGCATAATATTGCTGATAATGTCCCGAAGTGACATCCTGCAACCATTCTTCATTGGCTAAATACCAGTCGACAGTCTTTTCCAGGCCTTCTTCAAATTGCAGACTAGGCTCCCAGCCGAGTTCACGCTTCAATTTAGTGGCATCAATCGCATAGCGGAGATCATGCCCTGCTCGGTCCCTTACGAAGGTAATCAATTGCGCCGATTCTCCCTCAGCACGACCAAGTTTGCGGTCCATAATGCTGCACAGCAGTCGGATAAGATCGATATTTTTCCACTCATTGTGGCCGCCGATGTTATAGGTCTGACCGGAAGCTGCTTGATGAAAAATGTCGTCAATGGCCCGCGCATGGTCTTCTACCCACAACCAATCGCGCACATTTTCACCCTTGCCGTAAACCGGCACCGGCCTCTTGTTTTTGATGTTATTGATGGCCAGCGGGATCAGCTTCTCGGGAAAATGGTGAGAACCGTAATTGTTGGAGCAATTGGAAATTACCACGTCCAATCCATACGTATCGTGATAAGCGCGGGCAAAATGATCCGATGACGCTTTTGATGCAGAATAAGGAGAATGCGGGTCATATTTGGTTTCCTCGGTAAACATACCCGACTCTGCCAGCGCGCCATATACCTCATCGGTAGAGACATGATAAAACCGATGTTGGTCATACCGGCCTTCCCAATGTTTCCGTGCGGCATTTAGCAACGTTACCGTGCCCACTACATTCGTGAGCACAAACTCAATCGGATTGCTGATGGAACGGTCCACATGCGACTCTGCGGCCAAATGGATAATCGCATCCGGCTGCTGAGTGGCAAATAGCTCATCAATGAATGCGGCATCCGTAATGTCTCCTTTGACAAAACGATAATTCGGCCTATTCTCAATATCTTTCAGGTTGGTTAGATTGCCTGCATACGTCAGTTTATCAAGATTGATAATCTGATAATCTGAATATCTGGTCACAAACCTGCGGACAACGTGCGAACCGATAAACCCGGCTCCGCCGGTGATAATAATGCTCTTCATGTTATAGTTATACCTCTTTAGGTAGCCCAACCACCTTCATGTGGGGTTTCATTCCCGACTGATAGGCGAAGGCTAATGCTTCATTTAGTTTTTCCCGGAATTCAAACTGCAAATCTTCATGCAGTTTTTCGTATTTCCCGAGGATGTATTTTATCCTTCCAGTTTGATACTTCAGCAACCGGTCATTCCTGCCGTATAAATGCGGTTCGAACAATCGGTCAAAATGAGCAAAACTTTGCGACACCAAAAACAAGCGGAATTGGATTTCGCTCATTTTGTCTTTGGTGATAGCAAAATGCTCATTCACAATACCGCTGCCATATTTCAATGCTTTCATCAACTCATCGGCATAGCCGCGGTGATTTTCATTTGGAATATGTCCCTCGATCTGACCCACTAACCGCACCAGTAGTTGATGAACCGCTTCGATCCGCTCTTCCAGATCCGACTCATTTTCCAACAATTGAAAATGCAATTGCTTCATCAACATTCCGTCTTTACTGATCAAACGCACCAACAGTTTATCCTTTTCCTGTTGGGGAAGTCCGAGAATTGCTTTTTTCAGCTCCGGCTGCTGATGAAGTGACATGGATTTAAAACTATGTCAACGGATGATCTTTCAAATATTGTTCCCACTTCCAAGCCGAACGCATCATTTCTTCGATTCCCAGTTCGGCTTTCCAGCCTAACTCCCGGGTTGATTTGGATACGTCGCCCCACACCTGTTCTACATCGCCAGCGCGGCGCGGGCCGATCTGGTAGTTCAATTTTACACCGGTTGACGCTTCAAACGCTTTAATCACTTCCAATACGGAATTGCCTTTTCCGGTACCGATGTTGAACACGTCGTAATTCCCCGCCGGATTCCCCTCTTCCAACAAACGGATTGCTGCTACGTGTGCTTTGGCCAGATCCACCACGTGGATGTAATCCCGGATTGCCGAACCATCTGGTGTACGGTAATCATCACCGAATACCGTGATCGGACCTCGCTTACCGATAGCACTTTGGGTAATAAATGGAACCAGATTCTGCGGTACACCTAGCGGCAACTCACCAATGAGTGCACTCTCGTGAGCCCCCACCGGGTTGAAGTATCGTAGCGATATAATATGGTAGTTGCCGTTCGCAGCAGCCGTTTCTGCCAGGATCTCCTCAGCAATCTGCTTCGTATTTCCATAAGGCGACTCCGCTTTCTTCACGGGTGCCTCTTCCGTAACAGGTAGTACATCCGGCTGGCCATATACCGTACAGCTCGATGAAAACACAAAATTTACGGATTTCCCCGCGTATGCATTGAGCAGGTTGATCAGCGAGAAGAAGTTGTTGTGGTAGTATTTCAGGGGTTGCTGCACAGACTCTCCCACCGCCTTGTAAGCAGCAAAGTGGATGACACCGGTAATATTGGGATGATCGGCAACGAACCGGTTGACCTTTTCACTGTCACACAGGTCGAATTTATGGAACTCGGGCCTGACACCGGTAATTTTTTCAACCTGGTCTAGCACACCCGCATTGGAATTCACTAGATTATCTACGATAATTGGTGTATATCCGGCACGCTGCAATTCGACCACCGTATGCGAACCGATGTATCCCGTACCTCCTGTAACTAATATATCGCTCATTTATTTATTATAATAGGTAAAATCCTTGTGTTTGATTTCCTGATCGGGCAGTGACCTGAAATATTCATAGGTAATGCGTAGTCCTTCGGCCCGGCCTATTTTCGGTTCCCAGCCCAGCAATTCTTGTGCTTTGCTGATATCAGGCCTTCGCTGTTTGGGGTCATCAACGGGCAGCTCTTTGTATACCAATTTCTGCGTAGTGCCGGTCAACTTGATAATTTCTTCTCCGAATTGTTTAATGGTGATCTCATCGGGATTTCCAATGTTAACAGGATAGGGATAATCGCTCAGCAGCAGACGGTAGATCCCCTCTACCTGGTCATCCACATAACAGAACGAACGGGTTTGTGAACCGTCGCCAAAGACGGTAAGATCCTCACCGCGTAGCGCCTGGCCAATAAATGCCGGCAACACCCGTCCGTCGTTGAGCCGCATGCGCGGCCCATAGGTGTTGAAGATACGCACGATACGCGTTTCAAGCCCGTGAAATGTATGATAGGCCATCGTGATGGCTTCCTGAAAGCGCTTGGCCTCGTCATACACTCCCCGTGGTCCCACGGGATTCACGTTGCCCCAATACTCCTCGGGCTGCGGGCTGACGGTGGGGTCTCCATAGACTTCAGACGTGGAAGCCACCAGGATCCGGGCGCCTTTCGCCCGCGCCAATCCCAGCAGATGGTGGGTTCCCAACGAGCCTACTTTCAGGGTTTGAATGGGAATCTTCAGGTAATCAATGGGACTGGCCGGAGACGCAAAATGGAGGATGTAATCCAGCTGTCCGGGGACATGCACAAACGTTGACACGTCGTGCTTGTAAAATTCGAAATTTTCCAGCTTGAATAGGTGTTCGATGTTGCGAAGGTCGCCCGTAATGAGGTTGTCCATGCCAATCACATGGTAATCCTCTTTGATAAAGCGGTCGCATAGATGTGATCCCAGAAATCCGGCAGCACCGGTGATGAGTATACGTTTTCTCGACATAATTGCGCGGTGTATCGATTAAACTGACAAATTTACTTTCTATTGTAAATTTGCCTAAGTTTGGCGCGAATATAAGGATTTATAACCAAGATGTGGGTACTCTATCTCGTTGGAATCAAAATCTATGGACTACTAATTTCCATTTTGTCGCCTTTCAACGACAAAGCAAAAAAATGGGTCCTTGGACGGCGAGGATTGCTGCGTCGGATTGCCAGGGAAGTAAGTACGGATACGCAATCCATCTGGTTTCATTTTGCATCACTGGGTGAATTTGAGCAGGGACGGCCGGTGCTGGAAGCCATCCGGTCACGTCTTCCCGATACCCCGATTGTGATCACCTTTTACTCACCGTCCGGATACGAAATACGGAAAAACACTCCGCTCGCCGACCATGTATTTTACCTACCGGAAGATACGCCTGCCAATGCCAAGGCGTTGATCCGTTTAATTAACCCGTCGCTGGCCATATTCACCAAATACGAATTTTGGCCTTTTTACTTCCGCGCATTGGCCTCCCAAGACATCCCTCTTTACCTTATTTCCGCTATTTTCAGACCGGATCAGCTATTTTTCAAGCCTTATGGGGGCTTTTTTCGGAAGACTCTCAGATGTGTGACTCATTTTTTTACGCAAAACAAGGACAGCCTCGTCTTGTTGGCCCAACTGGGATTTACAAACGCTAGCCTTACCGGTGACACACGTTTCGATCGGGTAGTTGCCCTGCCGCAAACACGGAAACACATCCCCCAAATCGAGTCGTTTGCTAAAGAATCCCCGTTGCTGGTAGCTGGCAGCACGTGGCCGGCAGACGAAGAGCTGCTGTCGCATTTGCATAGGAGGTTTCCCGACTGGAAAATCATCATCGCTCCCCATGAAATCCATGAAGAACATCTCCGTTCCATCGAAAAGCTGTTTCCCGATGCAATACGCTTTTCCAAGCATAGCCAATCGGCCGATCATCCCCTGCCGATCGCGGGCCACCGGCTACCTCCTACCGTCCTCATCATCGACAACATCGGTATGCTTTCGTCACTTTACGCGTACGGCCAAATCGCTTACATCGGCGGCGGCTTCGGCGTGGGCATTCACAACACCTTGGAGGCCGCGGCTTACGGCATCCCTGTGATTTTCGGATCCAACTACCAGAAATTCCAGGAAGCAAAAGACCTCCTAACCAATGGTGGTGGGTTCAGCGTACGTGACGCGGATGAGTTAATCGCTGTTTTTGAAAACTTACTGATAGACTCCTTACGCAAACATGCAGGGCAAATTGCAGGCCGATATGTACAGGAGCATGCAGGTGCAACGGCGATCATTCTTCGCCTACTCATCGAAAAAGAGTTCGGAGGCTATACGGTCGGCCAGTAATTTACCCCGATGGGTCAAGGTAGCGACTTCGCCAATGAGCGCTACATCACCCCTCGAAACAAAGGGTTGCAGTTCCCCGCGAAGTGCCGTATAATAATTGGTGCCGAAAGAATGTGCTACGTATTCCAGATCCAAGCCCCATACGGTTCGAAGTGCCGTCATGATGTATTCGTTGATTCGGTCCCGCGTACTGAGTTCTTCACGTTCGCAGGGCACAATACCACTTTGAATCGCCTGAATATATTTGGCGTTATTGCGTACATTCCATTGACGGGTATAACCGTCAAACGAATGTGCCGATGGTCCGATACCGAGATAAGAAACCCCTCGCCAGTAATTGCTGTTGTGGCGCGCATACTGCCCTGGCTTGGCAAAATTGGAGATTTCATACTGCTCGTAGCCAGCAGCGATGAGTCGTTCCATCAACTGTTCAAACTGGGCAGCATTCTGCTCTTCATCCATCGGAGATTGGCTCCCCTTTCGGATAAAAGCCGCCAGTGCAGTCTGCGGTTCAACGGTCATGCTATAAGCCGATACATGAGGAATTCCAAAATCCAGTAACCGATCGATATTCTGGAGCCACTTCCAATTGGTAAGCAGCGGATATCCATAAATCAGATCGGCGGTAATGTTATTGTATCCGCTGTCCTGCACCCGCTGGATTGCTTTGCTTGCTTCGATAGCACTGTGGGCACGGTTCATCCAACGTAAATCTTCTTCAAAAAAAGACTGGATGCCTATACTGAACCGGTTTATCGGCGTATGCCGCATCGCAGTCACTTTCCGGCCATCCAGGTCATCGGGGTTAGCCTCTAGCGTAATTTCGGCATCGGGAAGGATGTCGAAATGAAAGGCCACCGCATCAATCAACCGGGAGATGTCATCTGCTTCAAGCAAAGACGGGGTGCCACCACCGAAATAAATGCTCTCAATCCGCTTATCATCCAGGTAGCTTGTTTGCAACGAAATCTCTTTTTCCATGGCAGCCAGCATTTCCCCCCGATACTTCAGTGAAGTGCTGAAATGGAAGTCGCAATAGTGACAAGCCTGCTTGCAAAAGGGAACGTGGAAATAGACACCTGACATGCGACAAAGATAAAACCCTATTTTCAAAAAAATAGCGTATATTGGCCAGCCCCTTGTAAACTTTATGAACCGATTGGTCAAGATAATAGCTTTCTTGCTTTCCGCGTCCATCCTGTCCGGATGTATAGGAGAGACTATTAATGAAGAATGGCGCACGTTTACCGGAACCAACGCGGGTATGCGCTATGTAAAACAGGGCGATATTACTCCGGAAAACGTTAAGGAGTTAACGATTGCCTGGGAATACGATACTGGAGATTCTATTGGAAAAGGTTCGACCATCCCAACCACCCCCTTGATGGTAGATGACGTACTATATGGCGTTTCCCCCAATCAACATTTGTTTGCGCTGGATGCACGTACGGGTGAGGAACAATGGGTATTCAAAGCACCCGATCCGACAGCTAGGGGCTCCATCCGGAGCATTTCCTTTTGGCAAGATAAATCGGGTCGTGAGAAATTACTCTTTTATGCCACCGGACCAAAGTTATATGCCGTAGACGCCACCACCGGTAAAATCATTCCCACATTCGGCAAAGAAGGATACATCGACTTACGAATGGACATGGATGGTCCCTATGAAAACAGTTGGATGGCCGGAAATACGGCCCCGATTGTCTACAAAGACCTACTTATTATGGGCATGCGGTTGAGCGAAGGTGCCGATGCTGCCCCCGGACACATCCGTGCGTTCGATGTACACACCGGCAAACGTCGCTGGATATTCCATACGATCCCCCATCCGGGCGAAAAGGGGTACGAAACCTGGGAAGATCCCGATGCATGGAAGCAAGGCGGCGGCGCCAACAACTGGGCAGGGATGGCGATTGATGAGAAACGTGGAATTGTGTACATTCCCCTGGGATCGTCCACACCGGATTTTTACGGCAAACGCAGGAAGGGCCAAAACCTGTTTGCCAATTGCCTCCTGGCGCTAGACGCTAATACCGGCCATTATCTTTGGCACTTCCAGACCGTCCATCACGACTTATGGGACCGAGATCTTCCCGCATATCCCAACTTGGTTACCGTCAAAAAAGATGGCAAATGGGTAGATGCGGTGGCTCAGATCACCAAATCGGGATACATCTTTCTCTTTGATCGGGTCACGGGTGTCCCCATATTCCCAATTAAAGAGGTCAGCGTACCTCCTTCGGACCTTCCTGACGAAGAGGCCTGGCCTACCCAACCGATCCCCACACTGCCCGAACCCTTCGCAAGGCAGCATTTTGGGGCGGAGGATATCAGCGACCGGACCCCAGCCATCCACCGGGAACTTCTGGAAGAGTACCACCGATACCGGAATGATGGCATGTTCGTTCCTCCTAGCTTGCAGGGTTCCTGGTTATTTCCTGGTTTTGACGGCGGCGGTCAATGGAGCGGTGCCGCTGTGGACCCTGAGACCCAGATACTCTATGTTGGAAGTTCCGAACTTCCCTGGCGCCTGCAAATGATCCCCAATCCGGCGCTGAAGGAAGAAAATGCAAAAACACTGAAAGAACAGGGGAATATGGTATACAGGAAGACCTGTGCTTCTTGCCACGGGACGGGCCGCCAAGGTATTGGGCCGTCTTTCCCCGCCCTGCAGCATTTAGAAGACCGTATGACCGTGCAACAAGCGAAATTGGTAATTGAAAACGGCCGCAATATGATGCCTGCTTTCAAAGATGTGCTTGACGATGGCGATAAAACTGCGCTGCTCACCTATTTGATGGATCTGGAAGACAAGGAGGCCATTCCTAAAACGGAGCATGCATCAATAGCAATCGATCGGTCTTCGCTTCCAGCATATACGCTGAATGGATACCAGCGGTTTATGGATCGGGATGGCTATCCGGGCATCAAGCCCCCATGGGGAACATTAAATGCGGTGAATCTAAACAGCGGAAAATTGCTGTGGAAGGTTCCTTTGGGAAATTTCGCCGAGTTGGGAACCGCGGAAGATACCGGCACAGAGGTTTATGGAGGGCCGGTCGTAACGAAAAGCGGCCTGATATTCATCGCAGGCACACAAGATGAAAAAATACGGGCATTTGACAAAAAAACAGGGCAAGTCCTTTGGGAGCATCCGCTTCCTGCCGCTGGGTTTGCATCGCCAGCCGTTTATACGATTGATGGGAAGCAATTTGTCGTTATTGCCGCCGGTGGCGGAAAGCTGGGCATGCGATCGGGCACGAAATACCTTGCTTTTGCCCTTCCCTAATTTGTAGAAAAGCAACCAATATGAGTACTATATCAAATAAATATAACGTAAAATATGAAAAATAGTCAATTATCAAGAAGGCAGTTCTTGGGCACAGCTGCACTAGCTGCTGCCGGTATCGCCGTATCGAACAAATCCGCATTTGGAATGCCTGCCTATATCAGAAATCTGAATAAGCCAAACTCCGTATTCAAAGGGGTACAAATTGGTGTGATCACCTATTCGTTCCGCAGCATGCCCAGCAGTGCCGAACAGTTGCTCCAATATTGCCGCGAGTGTGGTGTCGGCGCTGTGGAGCTCATGGGCGATGCAGCCGAAACATTCGCAGGTGCACCGGTAGCACCTGCACGTCCCAAACGCGGCAGTACCGAAGGACAGGAGGCTTGGAAAGCACACCTGCAAGCACTGGCGGCTTGGCGGGAAAAGGTGCCCATGACCCGGTTTGAGCAACTCCGCAAGTTATACAACGATGCTGGTGTGAAGATCTACGGTTATAAACCCAGTGCGTTAGGTGTGAACAATACGGATGGAGAAGTTGAATATGCCTTCCGAGCCGCCAAGGCGCTGGGAGCCAACCAAGCCAATATCGAGTTTCCAACCGACCCGGCACAAACCAAACGCTTGGGGACATTGGCTGCCAAGCACAAAGTCTATGTGGGTTATCACGGACATACGCAACAAACGTTCGATATGTGGGACAGCGCTATCGCCCAATCCCGTTATAATGCGATGAATTTTGACATGGGGCATTATGTGGCTGCTGGATTCGACGCCATCGAATTTATAAAGGCGAAACACCAACACATCGTCAGTATGCACGTCAAAGACCGCCAAACCAAAGAACATGGTGGCGCAAACCTACCTTGGGGACAAGGCGACACACCCATTGCGGAAGCCTTGAATCTGATGTCCAAATCGCATTATAAATTTCCGGCAACCATCGAACTTGAATACCAAATCCCCGAAGGGTCCAATGCGGTACAGGAGGTGGCTAAGTGCCTGGAATTTGCAAGAAAGGCATTAGGGGCTTGAGCAGCATACACAGCCAATTTAATTACGAATAAACTATATGGAGAAAAAAATTCTTTTGAATGAACGGGACATGCCTACACAATGGTACAACATTGTAGCCGACATGCCCAATAAGCCCTTGCCACCGTTGCATCCTGCTACTAAACGGCCTGTTGGTCCCGACGATCTCGTGCCGCTCTTTCCCATGGCACTGATCCAGCAAGAAGTTTCGGCCGAGCGTTACATTGACATCCCCGAAGAAGTACAGCAAGCTTACCGCATCTGGCGCCCCACGCCGTTGATGCGCGCAACCAACCTGGAAAAGGCACTGGGCACAGACTGCAAAATCTACTACAAGTACGAGGGCACCAGCCCCAGTGGCTCACACAAGCCTAATACGGCCATCCCCCAGGCGTACTACAACAAGCAGGCGGGCGTGAAACGTATCATCACCGAAACCGGTGCCGGCCAATGGGGTACTGCCTTGAGCTTTGCCTGCAGCCAATTCGGCATCGACTGCGAAGTGTATATGGTCCGGATCAGTTTCGACCAGAAACCTTACCGAAAAATCCTGATGAACACGTTTGGGGCAAAGGTCCATGCTTCACCTACGAACCATACACAGGCCGGACGGAATGCGCTCGCCGCCAATCCCGACACGCCAGGAAGCCTCGGTTTGGCCATCTCCGAGGCCATCGAAGTGGCCGTGGGTGACGATCAGACCAAATACGCGTTAGGATCGGTGCTCAATCACGTATTGCTTCACCAGACCATTATTGGTCAGGAAGCCAAGAAGCAACTGGAATACACAGGCGACTATCCGGACATCATCATCGCCCCTTTGGGTGGGGGTTCCAACTTTGCGGGCCTCGCTTTCCCCTTCATTAAAGACAAGATTGCCGGCAAAGCGATGCGTTGCATTGCGGTGGAGCCTGCCTCATGCCCCAAGCTGACCAAAGGTAAGTTTATGTATGATTTCGGCGATACCCAAGGATATACGCCGCTGTTACCTATGTATACATTGGGCCATACGTTTACTCCTGCAGCCATCCATGCGGGCGGCCTCCGTTACCACGGGGCCAGTGTACTATGCAGCCAATTGCTGAAAGATGGTCTTATCGAAGCCCAAGCCATCCAGCAGCTTGAATGTTTCGAAGCGGGCGTGCTGTTTGCCAAGGCCGAAGGAATTGTGCCTGCTCCCGAAGCCAATCACGGCATCGCACAGGTCATAAGCGAAGTCAACAGGGCCAAAGAGGAAGGGGTATCAAAAACCATTCTCTTCAATCTCTGCGGGCACGGTTTTGTCGATATGGCTGCTTACCAGGATTATTTCGACGGCAAGCTGCGGGATCACGTATTTACGGATGAAGAGTTGACAGCTGAAATCGGTAAACTGGAAGTGTTGCAGCCACAACCTACCGAATGATGCACCAACAAAATAGCCCCGGCGCTGGCCGGGGCTAAGTCTATTAATTATAGGAATTGATTATTAACGATTACATGGACGTTTTAGGGTGCTTCTGACCGTTATGGCACGTTGCACAGGTCACAGCCATTGTCCCGCTTTCTTCTCCATGCCCTGCAAAGTATTTTTTGTTGATTTTTGACACCATCTTGAGCATCTTGCGAGCGGCTGCCTTATGATGGTTTTCGTCGCTTGCAAAGTCCAGCTTTTTCGGATCAGATTTACTGGGAGCATGACAAAAATCACACTTCACCCCCAAAGCTGCATTAAAACCTTTCATTACTTCCTTAACCTGATCAATACTCATATCTTTGGGAAGTACTTTGAGGTTTTGGGGAGTGGGCTCTTGCGTCTGAGACACAAACGCACTCAAAACGCCGACAAAAGACAGAAGCAAGGCTGCTACAATTAATTTTTTGACACCTTTCATTTGAAAACAGTTTATTTACAATGGCCTCTTGAAACCTGCACGACAGGTCTCATCAAGTGCAGTATTGGATTACCGATGCAAAGTATCTAAAATCTGGAAAAAGTCCGAACAAAAACCACTATTTGGAATGGCTACAAATCTAAATACGCAAAAACTTATTAATACATAGGAGATATTGACACATGATCATCGAAACGCATCGAATCAACCAAACCGATATTGCCGAAGTGATTTCGGAAGAATGCCTGATTAAAACGGCCGAAGACGGGCTGGACTTATTAGGAAATCTGTACTATCAAGGTTTTGACCGGATCATTCTGTATGCGCATAACATCACGCCGAACTTCTTCGATCTGAAAAATGGACTAGCCGGTGAGATTCTTCAAAAATTTTCCAATTATCGGGTCCGGCTTGCTATCGTCGGAGATTTTTCCGCTTATACCAGCAACAGTATTCGGGATTTCATTCGTGAGAGCAATCGCACCGGACATATCAGTTTCTCGGATTCGCTATCTGAAGCATTGGCCAAACTCGGGTAAGTCATGATTCGTCCCATTTTGTAAGGGGAGCACCGAATACAAGTGGTTGCGCAACACTTTTTGAGGGTGTGGCATCCGACTTGAATTCCATCACCTTGCCGTCTTTCACAAAAGATGCAGCTGCAATATAAGCGGCATGGTATCGCTGGTGGTGACTGATATGCGAGCCGCCACCGCTCGAATCCACACGCAAAAATGAGATACTCACGTTCACCAAGATCAGCCGATGATCCATCTCAGTTATTGGTACCGAGGCTTTCTTTTCGGTAGCATCCCTGTCCCGATGCCCAAAATCCAACCGTTCCAGCCCATAGGCATCTACCGTCAGTCGTTCCACATCCATTGCCACGACCTGAACATCAAGACAAGCCGAAATTGCTTGCTCTGTCCCTTTAAAGCCACTTTCACCGGTGTTTCGCACACGTAAGTGTACCTTTCTGAATACCGGATCAATCAAAACCCCGACAGAAATACCCGGTGCCAACGTCGAAAACTGCGCTAAACCACGCTTTCCCTTCTTCGCTTCCGGTCCGGTATGGAGTACTGAAATGATGCGCACCGTGGATTATGTCGTATATTTTCTAATTTAGCCGTCAAATCAAAAAGGCTGTGTCGCAACGCTCATTGTGGAATAAAGTAAGTAAAGGGGATAAAAATGCCTTCGCAAAATGCTTTGACCAATATTGGGAGCCCCTCTACCATGCTGCTTTTTGGCGGGTGTGCGACGAAGAACTGGCCAAAGATCTGGTACAGGAGGTATTTATTACCCTTTGGGACAAGCGGGCAGACATCGTTATAACGGATAGCCTGCCCGGATACCTGCACCGGATGCTCCGCAACCGAATTATCAATCATTTCAAAGCAGAGGGAATCCGCCAGAATCATTACCAAGGCTCATCCTATAGCAGTCAGGCAGACGTACCGACACCGGAAACGGAAGCGTTATGGAAAGAATCCATCCAACGATACGAAGCCGCGGTAGCTAACCTACCGGAAAAAATGCGGAATATCTTTCTGCTGCGGCATGAGGAAGGCGCGGCGATTTCCGATGTCGCCGGGCGATTAGGCATTACCGTTCAAACGGTAAAAAACCAATATACTGCCGCCGTGAAACGCATTAAGCGCGAATTGCTAACGCCAGACGGCAACCAAACCAGTCCGCCCTCTTCAGGATTGCTGGCCGTCACTATTTTTTTCTGACCTACCTGGTACTTCGGAGCACGAGCATTGTCAAGCTATAAAGTCCCCTGGGGATTTGTTTAGCGAAACAACGATGGACGAACAGAAAATAGTGGAATTGCTCCGGCTGCAACGGGAACTTACCACCGAAGAAAAAGAAATGCTTTACGAATGGTACGGCCAATTTCCCGAGTACCGTCACCTAACGTTTGACAGCCTATCTGACAAACAGCGCATCGCGCGTGAGATGCACAGTAAGGTATTCGAACAGTTACCGGCGCGCCCCCGGCAGTTGTGGCCGTTTGTCATGCGTATTGCCGCGGTCGTCATTGCAGCCATTGCATTGGGCTGGTGGCTATGGCCTACTGCACGTAAACACGCACCAGATAACGCCCGTTGGGTCGAAATCCATGCAGACAGCGGAGGGAAAAACAAGTTAGTCAAACTTCCAGACGGTTCCAACGTCACACTTTTCCCCGGTTCTACAGTGAAGTACAGTGAGCCCTTTGATAGTGGAAAAAGACAGGTAACCATCGGCGGTCTGGCTTATTTCGAGGTGGTACACAACAGTGGACATCCGTTTACCGTGCAAACGGCAGCAGATATCTCTACTACCGTGCTGGGCACTACGTTTACCGTCAAAGCATTCGAACATAACACGACGGTTCAGGTCGGCTTACTTTCCGGCAAGGTACGGGTGGATAAAGCGGGTGAAACAATCGACGTTCTTGATCCCAATGAGCAACTGATTGTGGGCACGAGAGACAACTACGTGCACAAACAACCATTGGGCAGTGGCCGAGGCATCGAGTGGCTTTCGGGAACGCTCGTTTTGAACGATGCTTCGCTCCACGAGATTGCCGCGGTCATTCAGCATGTATATGGCTTGTCCGCTTCTTTTGATGAACGGGCCACCGAACACATGCGTTTCAATCTGCAAACACAAATGGACGCTCCGATTACGGAATTGCTGGAAATGATTTCGCTCATCTCCGATCTCGATTGCCATATCGACAAAAACACCGTGTTTTTCGAGCTACAAAATCTTTAAATCACTAACTACCATGCCCCTACTTCCTTTCAAAACGGTACTTTTGATTAGTCTCTTGTTGTCCGCCGCTACGTTGGCATCCAAAGCACAATCGGCGGCGGACGACCCCTCGATAACCTGTACCGTCGCCAAAGGCAGCCTCACGGACGCGATACAAACGCTGGGTAAGGCCGCCAACATCCAGATCATTTTCGAACGTAGCCTACTTGACCGCTACATGGTTGCAAGCAAAACATTTACCGAAGTACAGCTTTCTGTTGCCATCCACCAACTTCTTGCACCTACCAAGTTGCAATTGGTCATTCGGGATGGTAAATTTCTCATCGGGCCGGCAGCTAGCCCCGAAAAAGGTGTATCAGCAGTCGGCAGCGCCACGCTTAGTGGTTATGTAGCCGATGCTTCCAGCGGAGAGCGGCTTGTGGGCGTAACCATCGGTATAAAAGGTGCCGCTACTACGACCAATAACTATGGTTATTTCAGCATTACCATACCTGCGGGTCTCGCCGACATTCGTATTTCCATGGTGGGGTATCAGACGTTGATCGACACATTATTTCTACAACAAAACATACATCGGACCTTTACAGTGAACCGGCAGTCCATCGTTTTGGATGATATTGAAATCACGGCCTCTGCATCTCCTACAATCCAGCAACGGACACAAATGGGACACATCAACCTATCGATAGAACAGATCCAATCGGCACCCCGTTTCATGGGTGAAGCGGATGTGCTGAAGACCGTCCAGTTGCTGCCCGGCGTTCAGCAGGGGTCGGAAGGAACCTCCGCATTGCTGGTACGGGGCGGTTCGCCCGACCAGAACATGTTCCTGCTCGATGGTACACCACTTTATAACCCCTCCCACCTGCTGGGCATTTTCTCTACATTCAACACCAGCACACTGAAAAATGTAGATCTGTATAAAGGTGCTTTTCCGGCGAGGTTCGGAGGCAGGCTTTCGTCCGTCCTGGACATCACGACCAAAGATGGCAACCTCAACGAGCTACATGGTGATTTCTCGATCGGTTCGATGGCATCCCAGTTTACGTTGGAAGGTCCGCTGAAAAAAGGAAAAACTTCTTTTGTATTATCAGCAAGGCGAACTTATGCCGATCTGATAGTACGCCCTTTCATGCGAAACATGGAAGAAGACGTAGACAAATTTGCGGTGTTTTTCCACGATATCAATATCAAACTGCACCATAAATTTTCGGATGATGACCGGGTGTTTTTTTCGGTCTATTCCGGACGCGATTATTTCCGCGCACGTACCGGCTATGAAAGCGGCTTTGACTATGGCAATGCCCCTGAAGGCTGGTACAGCCGCTCGCAGGATGATTTTCACATCGGATGGGGCAATCATACAGGTACCGTCCGCTGGAACCACGTATTTGGACCGAAGCTGTTTGCCAACGTTTCGTTGATGGGTTCGCAATACCGCTTCCATACCGCCGCTGCCAGTGAAACCTCCAATCCAGACAACCATATGACCTCCGACAATGAACTTACATCGGGTATCCGTGATTTCGGCGGAAAAATTGATTTTGACTATCGCCCCCATCCCAATCACGCCGTTAAGGCCGGGGTTGGACTCATCAACCATCGTTTCACTCCCGGATCGAGCAGTTTATCTTACGACATGGGAAGGTCCGAGGCTCCGGTGAATGTAAGCCTTTCTACGGTGCTGCATGGTAACGAGATCAATGTCTATGCGGAAGACGAATGGCAGCTGTCCCCGAAGGCAAGCGTCAACCTGGGTCTGCACGGAAGTCTATTTGCCACGGCCGGCAAAACCTATGCATACGCCCAGCCCCGTATCAGCGGACGGATCCTACTGCCCGGCGATGTGGCCTTTAAAGTAGGTTATGCCCAGATGGCCCAATACCTGCATCTGCTGTCCAACAATACGATATCGCTCCCTACTGATCTGTGGGTCCCCGCTACGAGCCGGGTAAAACCACAGTTGGCCCAGCAGCTATCGGTAGGTTTCGCCCGCAGTGTTGCTCACAACACCGTCGAGCTTTCGGTGGAAGGCTACTATAAAAACATGGACAATGTCATCGAGTACAAAGAAGGGGAATTATATTTTGCTACAGCGGGCAGGGATTGGGAACACAAAGTCACATCCGGTAACGGGCGGGCCTTCGGTGTGGAATTTTTTGTCCACAAGAAAGTAGGCCGTCTTAACGGATGGGCAGGCTATACCTGGGCAAAAACGGACCGCAAAATCAAGGAAGTCAATTTTGACCGGCGTTTCCCTTACAAATACGACCGCAGGCATGAGTTTAAGGCATTAGCCATCTACAAACTTTCAAAAGGCATCCACATCAGTGGCAGCTGGGTGTACCAATCGGCCACACCATTTACCCTTGTTCTGGGCGAATACGAAGGGATAAGCGATCCCGCGCCGACGTACGGCACGCGAGTAGTAGGCAATGAACGTGTCCCGCTGGTCAACTCACGCAATAACGTCCGGCTGGAAGATTATCACCGGTTAGACATCAGCATTGACTTTGTCAAAATAAAACGCAATGGCAACCAGCGCATCTGGAATTTCAGTGTATACAATGTTTACAACCATCAAAATCCGTTTACGTACTATCCCGACGGCGGGTTTGTCGGCGGCCGCTCCTATCAAGAGCTTACGCGCGTAACCCTACTTCCTATCTTACCCAGTCTCAGTTACATCCTTAAGTTTTAATACAGCTATGATTTTTCAAAAAAAACAAATCCTTCTTTATACACTTGTCTTCGCACTCTATGGCTTCATCAGTGGATGCACCGACACCATCGATTTCTATCAGGGAGAGCGACGATCGGCCATCGTGCTGAACAGCCTCCTCAATACCGATAGCATCGTCTACGCCCGGCTGACGTGGATGAATAAGCCGGGGGAGATGTTCTATGATTGGGCACCGGATGAAATCAAGGATGCGGAGGTCTCGCTATATGAAAACGGGGATTTCGTTGAGCACCTTGCGCCTGTCGCCATCGGCGACACGATTTACAATGCCCACTATTACAAAAGCACCCACGCCGTGCGTCAGGGACAAACCTATCAACTGGTTGCCAAGCTACCCGATGGACAACAGGTATCGGCGGAAGGATGGACACCGGCCCAGCCTTCCTTCTCAATCGGGAAGGCTACGTGGGTCCCTTCACCTTCCAATCCGAGGCGTGATGAAACCCAAATCGTTTTACAACTGAATGATCCTGCCGGTGAGCACAATTATTACCGAATCCGGATGTTCACTTATTCGGAAGGTTATGTCGAACGTTGGTCGCAACGCATTACCTGGGTCGGTCCCGGCAAGCAGGGAACCAGCTTCTTTGAGGACGAATTCCAACCGCAGGTGTTTATTGACGACGAACTGTTTAACGGGCAATCCGTCGAACTGATCCTGCGCTGCGAAAACATGCTTTTTGAAAACAGCAAGATGGAAGTGACGGCGCTCACGCAGGAATCGTACCGTTATCTCCGCAATAACGCCTTTGCGAATGAATCGGTCAATAATGTCATCACCGAACCGATCCCGGTATTTACCAACGTAATGAATGGATTGGGATTTGTCGGCGGCGTAGCCGTACGCGAGCAGCCCATCGAGGTGGACAGAACAGGTGCTCCCTAAAACCGGATGCGGAAATCCTCCTTGGCCTGTCCCTTATGGAAAAAGACCAAGCCCAGGTAAAATAAATCAATGGTGACCGTCACATCGGGTCGCTCCTGGATAGTATGCCACAATGCTTTCATCCGCCTGCTGCGGTAAATATCGTTTAGTACCAATACGCTGCCCGCGTGAAGCTGCGGCCAAGTCTGTCCGAGTTGGGAGGTAATCGTCTCCACATTATCCCCACCGGCGACAGCAAAGTCCGATTTGAACCGGCTGGCCAGACGGGATATCAGCCGTTGTACTTTCTCTCGCGGTTCACCCTCTTTTCCGGGCGCATAAATTACTTCGTCCACCAACTGATAAACAAAAGGCGAATGCGTACCGTGACGCGAATGGGACATCAGGAAATGGAGCGCATAATCAACATAAAACCGAGGGCTGTGCATCGCATCAAAGATACGGGAAACTGCCTTTTATTTCCACCTCCGATGTGACCAAAGCCAATACGCCGGTTCCTTTCGAATGGTTTCTTGCAATCGCTCGCCAAAACTCCGGGTAATCTCGCCCTTGGCTGTTTCGGTAGGTTTATCGGTTATCAACGAAAAGTGTACGTCCCATCCGGCTCCCTCATTTCTTTCCAGCTCCACATAAAAAACGACCGCATTGATCGCTTTCGCTAATTTCTCAGCACCATCAAACAGGGCGGTCGGCTGGTTCAGCAATTCCATAGGAAGGCCCCGATTACGCCCCGGAAACTGATCGGCTATAAACAGATTGAGGGAAGCGTCGTCTTTCGCTTTCATCAATTGACGTACTGCCTTTTCCGCGGGAATCAATTGCATTCCAAACCGGGAACGGATGTACATAATGAAGCGACCTACCGATTTGTTTGACAGGGGTTTGTACAGGGCATTTACCGGAATAGACAGTTTACTGGGCAGGATGCTCAGACTCTCCCAGTTACCATAATGCCCCAGCAATGCGACCATGGGTTTTGCCTCACGCTGATAGTGTTCCAGTAAATCTGCATTGACGATGCGAACACGACCCGCCAGTTCGCGCTTACTGATGGAAAAAGATTTAATCATTTCAACGACAAGGCAGGAAAAATGCCGATAGAAATCTTTTGCCAGGGCATGGATTTCCGCATAGGGCTTTTCGGGAAATGAACGCGACAGATTTTGGAGCACCACATGGTAACGGTAACGGGCAAACGAATACGTCAGGAAATAACAGCACCGGCCAACGGTACCTAAGAGTAGGGAATATGGCAGCCGGCTTAAAAGAACCAGTGGGAAGAGCATCGTAAGGTATAGTGCTTTTCCAAAAAGGACCGGTAGCCGGCCCATGACTTCAGTGATGCCATTCATAGTCATCATCGCAGGTGGTATGCAGTTCGATTAAGACGATCTTCAGCAGGTAAATGCATCCCACGAACACAACGACCGTGACGATTCCTCCTATATAGGCGAGGATGACAATCCAGTTTTCCATAAATGTCATAAACAATTAATTATTCTGTTTAGAAGAGACAACTTCAACTGGCTTTACCCTTACCTCCGGACGTAATAACCTGAAGCAGGCTACCAACGATAGCGTACGCCACCCATCAGTCCTGCCTGGAATGTACGGTTGGGTTGAAGAAGATAATTGACCGACGGTCCGGCGAAGATCCCCCAATGCGGGTTGAAGCGAAATTGAGGAAATACACGAAACGATGCCTGCTGCTCGGGGGTTGTTTTGAAATCAGGACTGATCCTGCTAGCGAGCTCGGTATCCAACGCGAACCGGTTTGTTTGCCAAATATGAACGCCGATCCCCGCTTCGAGCACATACCGCATGGAGCTGTCATTCAACCGATATCCGACACCCAGCAGGCCATATAAAATACGGCCACCCGAGCGGAATGTTAATTGTGCAACACCCGATTCATTCAGCTCGATCGCAAAACTCTTATCGCCATTTTTGATCAGGTTGATCAAACCAATGGGATAGTCGCTGCTATCTGCGACATTGACCAATCCCGATAATTGGACGCCGTTTACTTTTCCGGCGATATTGACGATCCCCGCCAGCTGAATACCTTGTATGTTTTCGGCTACATTGAAAAGGCCAACCAATTGCGCTCCGACGACATTTCTGGCCCGGTTGTTTATTCCGGCTACCTGCACCCCTGAAACATCGCGGACGACGATATTGGAAATTCCGGCGGCTTGTACACCTTGTACGCCATTTCCCACTAAATTGAACAGACCAGCGGCCTGGAAGTAACGTGCCTGCTGCTGGTTGATGTTGAAGACGCCACCCACTTCGACACCGTTCACTCCCGCGGTGTGGCCGCCGACGATATTCACGGAAACCTGGTTGACCACCTGGCTATTAAACAATCCCTGCGAACTCAATCCGGGAGTCAACGAAATCTGATAGGGATTATACGCAAAAAAACCGCCCAGATTGATACGCTGGATACGCTGCCGGGAACTGGTGAAAAACCGCCCCAATGCTGTGCCGTCCAGCCCCATTCCGCTCCCTTCGTCCGGCGCGAACCAATACCGTCTTCCTTTTTGTCTGTTATTGACCTGCACAGGTGGCAATAAGGCCAACGTTGTATCGCGATAATTTTCTTTGCTGATGGTGAGCCATATGGTTTCCTCAGGCCGTTTAATGGTCAATTTAAAATTGCCCGCTGGTCCGGATAGCGTAGATGCCAATACATTGCGTTCATAAACACTGGCCAAATACACACCCTTTTTATGATCCGCATCGGTGATCTGCCCCTCGATCACCATAGGCCCGTGCCGTCTTTCTTCAATATCGATGGCTACGACCATCCTACGGGGGGCGTATCGGATAATGACATATCCGGGGGTTTCCTTAAATTCATAAGCAGGCCCCAATGTGTGGGTCAAAAAATCGAGCAGCTTACCATCATACCGTGCGACCGTGATCAGGCTGTCAGCCGGTACGACCTGATTGCTGTAAGAAAAATAAAAATCGTGTGCTTTGCCGATGGCATCCAGTACTTGCTGGATTCGCTGGGGATCGGAAAAGCGTAAATGAACATCCCGCATCAGGTATCCCTGCCCGCTGACCGTAGCGGCTAAAAATAAAAAAAAGCAAGTTAATTGTATCCTGACAGCCATTTATACGCGGGTGGAAAACCCGACAAGTATACAAATTATGTTTAGGTTACCTCAACAGAATTTTGTCGCCCTCCCGTTTCACCTCAATCCGTAGCGTCACTCCAATGACCTCCAAAATCCGATCCAAGTCATCCCGGCGGAAAGTCGTCGTTATCGGCAGGTTGCGTATCTCCGGGTTCTCGATACGGATATCGGTATGATACGCTTGGCTAAGCACTTCGGCGAGGCGCCAAAGTGGGGTGTTAACGGCCACAAACTGGTTGTCGACGTAATAATTATGTAACTGATCGGTTACTTTTCCTACTTCAAACTGATGGGTCGTGGTATTGATCAGTAATTTGCCACCCAACGACAATTCCACCTCCCGTTTCGGGCCTGTTACCTTAACATGGCCGCTTTCGACAATGACTTCGGTTTGATCTCCATTCCGCTTTACGTGGAACGAGGTGCCGAGCACGGTTACCGTAACCTCCCCCGATTGAACAATAAACGGTCGATCGGGATCGCTTTTTACCTTGAAAAACACTTCGCCCTCATCCAGTGTCGCCAAACGCCGATGAGTACGGGTCTCCTGTGCATACCGTAGGGTGGCAAAACTGTTTAAGGTAATGATGCTGCCATCGGTCAACGTATCGGTATGGGTAGCCTCTTTTGTTTCATATACGATGGGCGTGGAATCGCCATAGCGGCTATTCCAAAACGTATAGAGTGCCCATACTGTCAGTGGAAGCAGTATCAGTGCCGCTGCATACCGCAGTCCGTTTATCCATCTTACATTTCCACCTTTCCGACTGGTCGCTCCCGAGTCCCGGCGTTGCACAAAACGATGCCACGCTTCTTCCTCATCTACCGTTAATTGACTTCCGAGCGACTTGCTGGTTTTCCAGATCCGCTGTAGGTGCTCATACCTTCGTGCATGATCGGGATGTGCGGCAATCCAAGCGCGTACGGAAGCAGACTCTGCTTCGTTTGTCTCGTTTAGCAGGTATTTTGTCAACAATATATCATCCATAGCCCCATAGATTTGGCAATACAATTAGCAATAAAGGAAGGAAATCGGCCAGTTGAATACGCAATAATTTCAGTGCTTTTCCCATGTGCGCTTCAACTGTTTTTAAGGAAATGCCTAACCTTTCCGCTATTTCCTGATACTTGAGTTCCTCAAAACGGCTTAATTGGAAAACGGTCCGGCATTTCTCCGGCAATTGCCGGAGTGCCCGCTGCAACTGACGTTGCAGCTCGTTATCTGCTTCGGTCTCTTCCGTTTGCTGTTGTTTATGAGCCACCATCGCTTCCTCCATATATCTCCGTTGAACCTTTTTATGCTTCAAGTAATTCAAGCTTTCGTTATACACCGATTTGTACAGATAGGCCCGTAAGGACGTATGTATTGTCATTCGATCGCGGCTTTCCCAAAGTTTCAGAAAGACAGTCTGTACAATTTCTTCGGCCATACCTTCGTCCTGAAGCATCGTGTATGAATACGCGTGCAATGCCTTAAAATTGCTTTTAAACGCTTCTTCAAAAATGACCTCGTGATCTGTATGCACCAATGTTTCTCTTTTGGCCAAAGTTACTTCCATTTGATTAGGTTGACAACTTTGTTGCGGTTTACCCTTAGTCGCGGATTATATTTTTTTATTAACTTTGTCTTGATGGATGAGAAAGAACTGGATTCATTGATCAAATTGTTGGATGACCCCGATTCGGAAGTATTCCAACATGTAGAGCAAAAGCTGATTACCATGGGACCCGAGGTGATCACGCGGTTGGAATCGGCATGGGAACAATCGTTCGATGTGATGCTGCAGACGCGTATCGAGAATCTTATTCATAAGATCCAATTTGAAGATGTACTGCAGGAATTGGAGCTTTGGAAAATAAGCGGTTCATTTGACCTATTGCAGGGACTGATTATTGTCAACAAATATCAGTATCCTGACATGAATGAACAAAAAGTCATCAACCAGATAGAGGCTATCAAACGTGATGCTTGGTTGGAAATGATTTATAGCATGAGTGCGGTAGAGAAAGTACGGTTGCTTAACAATATCATTTACAATGCTCATGGCTTTTCAGGGAATACAAGCAATTACCACGATCCACAAAACTCGTATATCGGACAGGTATTGGAGACTCGTAGGGGAAGCCCCATCCTATTGGCCTGTGTGTATAGCATTGTAGCCCAAAAGCTCGATATACCTATTTATGGGGTGAATCTGCCGAAACATTTTATCTTGGCTTATACAGAAGACCATACACCGGTTGCCGACAAGAACGGCATTTTATTTTATATTAACGCATTTAACCGCGGACAAATATTCGGGCGCCACGATGTCATCGCATTCCTTAAGCAGCTCAACCTGGCCCCGAGTGACAATTTTGTGCTTCCCTGCACCAACCTCGACATCATTATTCGTGTACTGCGTAATCTGACTTCATCGTATTCGCAGGCAGGTAATGCCGCTAAGACCGAAGAAATCAATCGGATGATCGATTTACTGGCGTAATCGCCTATTGGGAATTAGGTACTCCTCTTACGTCGAGATATATTCCGAACGGCCGCCGTGCATTGCCCAATGTATCCAGTGACACGGACGCTTCCGGCGCGACATTTCCGTCGTCTGCGAGCCGGAATCGCAAGATTCTTCCGGGTTGTCCACCCGATACCTGTGCATCGTAATCCGCCACAAAAATCGTTCGCCTGCCCTGTCTCGGATCGATGGCCACATCCATCGGCCCCGTCAAACCGGTCAATGCCCCTTGAATGGTACGTGTGGGCGCAACGGTGGTGAAAGAACCCTCCTTAAGCTTGGCCTTGATTCCGTCGATGATATAAATCCGCCCATCGGCAACCGGATTATCGGATGACCCAGTGCCGTAGTCGGCCGCGACCAAAATGTCTAACGAATCAACGAATGCGATTCCCCGAAGAGCTGCCGCACCTTCAATACGGATGGTAGAAAGCGCTTGGAAATCGGCGACTAATGAATCCACTTTCGACAGCCCTCCATACAACGACACGCTTCCGCTTGTACCCGAATTGGATACCAACAGGCTATCTCCCCATAATACCATCCCCCAGGGGCGCATAGTTGGATCTAACCGAAGTACGCGATCGGGCAATGTATATCCTCTCCGATTATATGGCAGGTGATATCCATAAATCGTTGTCCGCCCGCCGACAGTCGCATTATTGGCTACATAAAGCATCTTTGACGGGTAATGATAAGTAAGCCCGCGCATGGCATTGAGTCCACTATATTGTATTTGACCACTATTTGACAGGATACCGAGTGCGCCAACGCTCATTACCCGGATGGTCGTGTCCGCGGTTCCATAACCTGCTTGGAAAATTGCGCTTTGAAAAGGATCAAAATAGATTCCTGCACCGCCCCGTAGTGCCTCGGAGTTGTGGCTAAGCACTACATCCATCTCTGCTTCCAGGGTATCCGCCGGATCAATCAGTAACACATTGTCGATGGGATCTTCCGACGCATTGGTCTGATAATTCCCTACCGAAATATACAACCTCGATATGGGCCGTACAGGCATTACGGGTTCGTCATCGTTGCGCACACAGCTACCAAGCGTTATGGCCACGATGTCCGCTACCAGGAAAAAACCAAATAACTTCTTCATCCAACCGGTTTTTGGCAAAGTTAGAAAAATTATCGCTGATCCGGCAACGGAACAAATTCTGTTTCGTTACTTGCAACAAGCCACCATTCTCCGTAATATTGCAACCTGAAACCAAGTGGCACACGTACGATGGATAATACAGGATTAAAACGTGAAAAGCTCGAACTGCCTAATGGCGAAAACAAATTGCTGTTGCATTCCTGCTGTGCACCCTGCTCCGGCGAGGTGATGGAAGCGTTGATTGCTTCAGACATTGACTTTACGATATACTTTTACAATCCCAATATCCACCCCCGCAAGGAGTATGACCTCCGAAAAGATGAAAACATCAAGTTTGCCGAAAAGCACAACATCCCTTTTGTAGATGCAGATTATGATGTAGATGACTGGTTTGCCCGTGCCAAAGGGATGGAGCATGAACCCGAACGGGGCATTCGCTGCACCATGTGCTTTGATATGCGCTTCGAACGCACGGCCCTATATGCCTACGAAAACGGCTTCCCGATAATCACCAGTTCATTGGGTATATCGCGCTGGAAAAACTTCGAACAGATCAACGATTGCGGTATACGGGCTGCAGACCATTATCCCGGCATTACCTACTGGACGTACAACTGGCGCAAAAAAGGCGGATCATCGCGTATGTTAGATATTTCCAAACGCGAACAGTTCTATATGCAGGAGTACTGCGGTTGTGCCTATTCGCTGCGCGACACCAATCATTGGCGACTTCAAAACGGCCGTGAACGAATCGAAATCGGCAAAAATTACTATGGGGATGAAGGCGGTACTACCCCAGCCTGCTCTTAAAAAAATCGACAGTTCGTTTCCAAGCTAACTTAGCGGCTTCCGCATCGTACCGTGTAGGTGACGTATCGTTATTGAATGCGTGATTGACTCCTTCGTAAATATATAATTGGTACTCCACATCATTCGCCTTGAGTGCCTCTTCATATGCGGAAATTCCCGCATTAATCCGCTCGTCGAGTCCCGCGTAATGCAACATCAGGCTAGCCTGGATCGTAGGCACGTCGGCTGCATCCGGCTGGCTGCCATAATAAGCTACAGAAGCTTGTAGGTTTGGATCGTTGACGGCGAGCCGTCCCGCCATGGCTCCGCCCCAGCAGAAACCTACGCAGCCCACCTTGCCATTGCTACCCTCGGTATTTCTTAGGTAGGCAAGTCCTTTCAGATAGTTCTGAACCGTCTTTGCCATATCCAGCTGACCGATCAGTTCCCTTCCCTTGTCTTCGTCGGCCGGGGTGCCCCCCAACGGCGATAGTGCGTCCACGCCCAACGCGATAAACCCTTCGGATGCCATGCGCCTGGTGACGTCGATGATATGCGGATTCAGTCCGCGGTTTTCATGGATAACCACCACGCCGCCAATACCGGATTTCCCCTTGGGTTTTGCAAGGACCGCTTTTACGTCACCATCCACACCTGCATACGTGATGTTTTCTGACGTGATGTCAGCGCTATCAAACGGTGTGGCCGCGGCATAATTGTTTTGCAGCAACGGCAGTACGGTCATCGCTGCAGCTGTGCCGCCTGTAAGTATGGCAAGCTGCTTCATAAATTCCTTACGCCCGATCTGGCTGTGCGTATACCGGTCGTATAAATTGATAATGCGTTGATCCATGGCAATTGATTTAATCGTTATTTTACCGCCGCAAGCGCTGCGGCATAATTGGGCTCTTGTGATAACTCAGGTACCTGCTCCTCGTAGACGATTTTTCCTTCCGGATCAATGACCACAACCGCCCGGCTGAGCAATCCCCGCATAGGGCCTTCAGCAAGCTGGACACCATACTGCGTTCCAAAATCCGACCGGAAGTCAGACAGCATGACCACGTGATCTATTCCTTCAGCCCCGCAAAAAGCCTTTTGGGCGAAAGGCAAATCTTTGGATATACACAACACCGTCGTATTCGGAAGGTTTGCGGCGTCTTCATTGAATGTGCGGACAGATCGTGCACAAACTCCGGTATTGACGCTGGGAAAAATATTAAGGATCACGTATTTCCCCTTGAAATCAGTGAGCCGTTTGTCGGACAAATCGACTGCCGTAAGCGTAAAGTCTTTGGCTGACGTGCCTAGGGCGGGGAGTTTTCCGACCGTATGGACGGGTTTGCCACGCAGGGTAATCGTCGTGGATAGGTGTCCGTCCGCCTGTTGTGCTACCACTGGGGCAACCCTTATACCCATCGTAGTAAGTATAAGCGCAAAGAGCCCGACCGATTGAGATTTCATGAAGCTTTTCATCTCTCTTTTTTACTGTAAAACGTTTTCGAGCAAGCAGTTGGTATCGTGTAACGAAAATAATCCATTCGCACTCTCACCGCAACCGGGGTTTCAGGCGCACTGCCTATTCTCCGCTTCCCTCGCAATTTCTAAAAGCGAAGTTCCCGACGACTCGTAATAAAAAATTTCATATCTTATATTTTATACTTACCTTTGCAGGCTCAATTGTGGGACGGTGAATTATTTGAAGCAATATCGGATTCCTTTTTCGGGACTGGGCTTGGGCACGCACGACTTTGAGTTTGACATTGATAAGGCGTTCTTTGATTGTTATGAATATTCCATTGTAAAGGACGGAACCCTTAAGGCATCGGTCAATCTGCATAAGCAAGAGAATATGATGGTGGTCCGATTTCATATTACGGGTACCGTTAATTTGGTGTGTGACGTATGCCTTACCACCTTTCCGGCAGAAACGGAGATCAATGAACGGTTGATCGTCAAATTCACGGAGGAGGACCTAGCCGAAACCACGGATGAAATCCTGGTGTTGGCTAAGCATGAGCATGAGCTCGATATTGCACCGGTACTTTATGAATACATCAATGTGTCAATACCACATTACATCAAATGCAGCGAGCAAGGCAACAACATTACGTGCGACGAAGCCGTATTGGCCAGGTTAAGCGATCTTTCGCCGGCGCAACAGGAAACAGCGCAAACAGATCCCCGTTGGGAAGCATTGAAAAAAATAAAATACAATAAAAATTAACAATACGAGATGGCACATCCAAAACGTAAGACCTCCAAGACTCGGAGAGACAAAAGAAGAACACATTATAAAGCTGAGCGGCCTACGCTTGCGACCTGCAAAGAGACCGGTGCGGTACACCTGCCCCACCGTGCTTACTTGGTGGACGGCAATCTTTACTACAACGGCAAATTAATCATCGAAAACGCTGCTGCTGTCTAAGCTTATCTTTCAAAAAATTGAACATCCCATAACGTATAACTAATTTTTTATGCGTTACTTTGGGGTGTTTTTGCGTATTATTGGATTGAAACCGCCTGGCGATATCGGAAAAAGATCAACCATAACAGCGGTTCCTTCCGGCTCTTAAAAGTAAATTTTTGCGGAAGAAAAACAATAACGGATGAAAATCGGGCTAGACATTTTGGGTGGTGATTTTGCGCCGGAAGCGACCATACAGGGCGCTATTCTGGCATCGAAACAGCTTTCGAAAGAGCAGAAGATCGTACTCATTGGCGACCAAAATATTGCTAAACAACAAATTGAACAAGCAGGGGAAAATCCTGCTTTTTTTGAATACGTACATGCCCCCGAAATTATCGGTATGGGCGAACATCCCACCAAAGCTATTGCACAGAAACCCAATTCGAGTATCAGTCGCGGTTTTCAGCTGTTAAAAGAAGGTGCTATCGATTCGTTCGCCTCCGCGGGTAGTACCGGCGCGATGCTTGTGGGAGCAGTATTAAGCGTGAAGAATATCCCTGGAGTAATCCGGCCGGCTATCGGCACCTATGTCCCTAAAATATCCGGTGGCTACGGCTTTCTGCTTGATGTAGGAGCGGTGTCAGACTGTAAACCCGAAATGCTTTCGCAATTCGGCCTGCTGGGCAGTTTGTTCGCTGAACATGTAGCGGGAATGACCGCTCCTAACGTAGCGCTTCTCAATATCGGTGAAGAAGAAGAAAAAGGGAATACGCTAACCCAGGCCAGTTATCCGCTGCTTAAGCAAAATCAACGTATCCGTTTTATTGGCAATATTGAGGGCCGCAATGTATTTGATGACGGTGTAGATGTCATTGTATGCGATGGCTTCACAGGCAATGTCGTCCTGAAAATGGCCGAATCGTTTTATGTGATGACCCAAAGAAAGGGCCTAAAAGACGAGTTTTTCGATCGGTTCAACTATGAGATATATGGCGGCACTCCGATACTTGGTGTGAATGCCCCCGTTGTGATTGGACATGGTATTTCCAACCCTAAGGCCATCGAAACGATGATCATGCTCTCCAAAACCATGATCGAATCCGATATCATCGAAAAAATAAAATCTGCTTTCAACGAATAATTATATGTCAAAAATACACGCTGCCATCACGGCTGTAAACGGGTATGTGCCTGATTATATCCTGACTAATCAGGAACTTGAAACCATGGTAGATACCAACGACGAATGGATCACCACACGTACTGGCATTAAGGAGCGACGGATTTTGAAGGGAGAAGGTTTAGCCACGTCTGATATGGCTGTGCCTGCCGTGAAAGGGTTATTGGAAAAACGGGGCATTGGTGCCGACGAGATCGACCTGATCATCTTCTGCACGGTTACGCCGGACATGCCTTTTCCGGCATCTGCCAACATTCTTGCCGACAAAATCGGCGCAGTGAATGCCTGGGGTTTTGATTTGATGGCTGCCTGCTCAGGATTCATCTACGGGCTTACCACGGGGGCTCAATTCATCGAATCGGGCATGCACAAAAAAGTGCTGGTGGTAGGGGGCGACAAGATGTCATCCATTATCAATTACAAGGACCGCACCACCTGCATCATCTTCGGTGACGGTTGCGGAGCAGTACTTCTTGAACCTAACGATGAGGGATTGGGTGTGATGGATTCCATCTTAAAGAGTGACGGATCCGGATGTCCTTACCTGAATATAAAAGCCGGGGGCTCGCTTCATCCAGCTTCACACGCCACGGTAGATGCGGATATGCATTACGCCTATCAAGAAGGCCGGGCGGTGTTTAAATTTGCGGTAACCAACATGGCCGATGTCGCCGCTGAAATCATGGAACGTAATCAATTGACGGCTGACGATGTCACCTGGTTAGTACCTCACCAAGCCAATAAACGGATTATTGATGCAACGGCAGACCGCATGGGATTGAGTGAGGATAAAGTTATGGTGAACATCCAACGTTATGGAAACACCACGGCCGGCACCATACCGCTCTGTCTCTGGGAGTGGGAAAATCAGTTAAAAAAAGGGGACAACATCATTTTAGCGGCTTTTGGCGGCGGATTTACTTGGGGCTCTGTATACCTGAAATGGGCTTACGGGAACTGACAAGAGTGGCAGATGAAATAAATCCCGATTTTTATTGTTAAATAATAGATTAGATTATATTTTTGATTGTATTATCAAACTACTAAACGATGAGCATGGATATCAAACAGATTCAAGACCTGATTAAATTTGTAGCAAAGTCAGGAGTGAATGAAGTATCTATCGAAGAAGAAAATTTCAAGATCACGATAAAGACAAACCAGACACCCACTTACGTGACCGCCACGATGCCTAACGTGCCGCAACCGCAACCGGTAGCCGCCGTGGCAGCTCCCGCAGAGGCCCCGCAACCGACGGCACCCAAAACGGAAGATACCTCAAACTATGTGACGATTAAGTCGCCTATGATCGGCACGTTTTACCGATCGCCCTCACCCGATAAGCCAGTATTTGTCAACGTGGGTGACGAGGTTACCGCTGGCAAGGTGGTTTGCATCGTAGAAGCGATGAAATTGTTTAACGAGATCGAATCGGAAGTTTCCGGAAAAATCGTCAAGATATTAGTAGACGATGCTCAACCTGTTGAATACGATCAGCCGCTGTTTTTGGTCGAGCCGAAATAAGTTCGACTCGCTAAATCATTTTTGTGACCAACGTCTTTAAACATTGCCTATTAGGTGTAGCCAAACATTCATGTTCAAAAAGATATTAATAGCCAATCGGGGAGAAATCGCATTGCGGATCATCCGTACCTGCCGCGAAATGGGGATTAAAAGCGTAGCGATCTATTCGACCGCCGACCGCGATAGCCTGCATGTGCGGTTTGCGGATGAAGCGGTTTGCATCGGCCCCCCTCCTAGTAAAGAATCTTACCTCAATATTCCTAATATTATATCCGCTGCCGAATTGACGAATGCGGATGCGATACACCCGGGATACGGGTTCCTATCGGAAAATGCGCGGTTCTCCTCAATATGCAACCAATATGGCATCAAGTTTATCGGTGCTACCGCAGAGCAGATCCAGCAAATGGGCGATAAATCATCGGCCAAAGAAACGATGAAGAATGCGGGTGTACCCACCATTCCCGGTTCGGAGGGATTGGTAAAAGACGTCAAAGAGGGCATACAGATAGCCAACGAAATCGGTTATCCGGTGATTCTCAAGGCAACCGCTGGCGGTGGTGGGCGTGGTATGCGCATTGTGTGGAAAGACGAAGAATTTGAACCGGCATGGGATTCTGCCCGTCAGGAAGCCGGTGCTGCTTTCGGCAATGATGGCATCTACCTCGAAAAGTATGTCGAAGATCCCCGGCATATCGAAATACAGGTGGTGGGTGACCAATATGGGACCGTTTGCCACCTTTCGGAACGCGATTGTTCCATTCAACGGAGGCATCAAAAGCTGATCGAAGAGGCTCCATCTCCTTTTATCACCCCGGAACTTCGAAAAGCAATGGGCGAAGCGGCCATCAAAGGAGCCAAAGCGGTTAACTACGAAGGGGCAGGTACCATCGAGTTCTTGGTCGATAAACACCGCAACTTCTACTTTATGGAAATGAATACCCGCATTCAGGTGGAACACCCTGTCACCGAAGAGGTCATTAACTTTGACCTTATCAAGGAACAGATCAAGGTGGCAGCAGGTATTCCGATTTCGGGCAATAACTATGAGCCGACGATGCATGCGATTGAGTGTCGCATCAATGCCGAAGATCCATTCAATGGTTTCCGGCCTTCGCCCGGCAGGATTACCAATTTCCACTCTCCGGGCGGTCATGGCGTCCGCGTGGATACGCATGCCTACTCCGGCTACGTGATTCCACCGAACTATGATTCAATGATTGCCAAACTGATTTGTGTGGCTCAAACACGTGATGAAGCCATTTCCACCATGGAACGGGCATTAAGCGAATTTATTATCGAAGGGATAAAAACAACGATACCCTTGCACCTTCGCCTAATGCGCGACCCGAATTTCAGGGCGGGCAACTTCACCACCAAGTTTATGGAAACATTTGATCTTAGTGAATAAATATAAGATACCTGATTACAAAATACCATTCTTATGAAACAGAATGGTATTTTTGCTTTTTATACGTTGTCATGAGTAAACTATCCGGAAAGAAATTAATCGATGCTATCAAAAACAAAGGGAAAAACCTGGAAGCAGAAATGTCGTTTTTTGACCACCTTGAAGTGCTCCGTTGGCACCTCGTCCGGTCAGCGATAGCGGTAGCTGTTTTCATGGTCGTCGCCTTTTCCTTTTACGATTTTATCTTCGATGATATCATCATGGGGCCTAAAAGCCCTAATTTCTTGACCTATCGGGTAATGTGCCAAATTGCTGAATGGCTCAATACGCCCGACTTCTGCGTAACGGAGGTGCCTGGCACCATCATTAATACGCAGATGGCGGGTCAATTTATTTTGCAGATCAACTCGTCCTTGATTATTGCTGTTTTACTGGGCTTTCCCTATCTTTTGTACGAAGTATGGCTTTTTGTCAAACCTGCACTGACCGACGTGGAGCGGAAATCATCCAGTGGATTCGTATTTTATGCAAGCATACTCTTCCTATTGGGGGTGTTATTTGGGTATTATGTGGTGGTTCCACTTGCCATGAACTTTCTGGCCAATTACTCGATCAGTGACGACATATCCAATACAATTACCATTGACAATTACCTGTCGTTCGTGGCGACACTGACGTTGGGGTGCGGCATTGTATTTGAATTGCCGATCGTCATCTTTATCTTATCAAAACTAGGAATTATGACGCCGCAATTCATGCGGAAGTCTCGTCAATATGCGGTCGTAGTCATCCTACTTATCGCCGCCGTCATCACTCCTACACCCGATATCATTACGATGCTGACCGTGAGTTTTCCGATGTTCCTGCTTTATGAACTGAGCATTGTCGTGGCAGCACGCGTACAAAAAGGTAAGATGAAGGCTGAAGTCGATTTTTATAACGGAGAAAATCAATAAACGATGACCCTAGCAAAAAAAACAATCGCTATTGGTGGAGACCATGCAGGATTCGGATATAAATCTGCATTGGTGCAATTCCTTGAAGAAGCGGGATATGCGGTGAAAGATTTCGGTACAGACACAGCCGATTCAGTCGACTACCCGGACTTTGCCCATCCCGTGGCAGCTGCTGTAGAAAGTGGCGATTTTGAGCGTGGCATCCTGGTGTGCGGCAGTGCCAACGGCGTAGCGATCACAGCCAATAAGCACCAGGGGATACGAGCGGCTATCTGCTGGCAGGAAGAATTGGCATCGCTTGCCAGGCAGCATAATGATGCGAATGTTGTCTGCATTCCGGCCCGGTTCATTGACATTGATTTGGCAAAGGCCATCGTAAACACGTTTATGACGACTGATTTTGAAGGTGGCCGCCACGCAAACCGAGTCTGTAAAATCTCCTGTTAATTATCAATGGTTAATGCCAGGTGTTTATGATCTGATAGCTGACAGCTAAATTCCGACGTCCGGTATCCCAAAAATCAAATAGCGACCATGAAGCACACATTATCTGTAGTTTTTCTTATTTCAGCGCTCTGTGGCTGCATCAAAGGCCAAAACCATGATCCGCTCCAGCAAAAATATGCTACAGAAATAAACCCGGAATCTGCAAAAAAACATCTTTCCATCCTTGCATCCGCTGAATTTGAGGGACGCGGAACCGGAGAGCCCGGCGGAGAAAAAGCAGCAGCCTATATCGCAGCCGAATTTAAGAAATTAGGGCTGACAGCCCCGGTAGAAGGCTCCTATTTCCAGCCCGTGAAGCTGGTAAGGACACGGTTTGATGTCGGGGAATTTACGATCGCCGGACAATCGTTTCATAACGGCAAGGATTTCTATTTCATAGGTGGCGGACCGGAAACCCACGTTCAGGCAAGAGATCTGGTTTTCATCGGTTATGGTATCAGCGACGAGAAGTATGACGACCTAAAGGGGATTGACATCGAAGGCAAGGTTGTGTTAGTGCTGAGTGAGGGGGAACCCAAGGATGCAAAAGGTAAGTCCCTGATTACGGGGATGGATACCCCGTCTGACTGGGCAACCTCTAACACCAAACGCTTGCAAAACATCACTTCCAAAAAGCCGAAACTAATTATCGCGGTATCCAATACCGTTCACGAATCGCTCACACGTTTCGGATATCGGCTTACCCAGCCGCGCATCGCACTTGATGACGATAAAAATCAGGCAGTGGCCACAGCCACTCCCGTAGCCACCATCGGCAAAGAAATGGCCAACTTGCTGTTGGCAAAGACGGGAACATCGGTCGATAAACTGGTGACTAAAATCGATGCAACCCAAAAGAGTCAAAGTGGTATTTATAACGTCGACCTGAATACCTCATTCGGTTCCAAAACCGAACCGTTTACGTCGGACAACGTACTGGGGTACCTCGAAGGCACAGACCTCAAAGACGAATTGCTGGTTATTACGGCACACTACGATCACGAGGGTAACCAGAACGGTGTGATTTACTACGGTGCTGACGACAACGGATCGGGCACTACGGGCGTACTGGAAATCGCCCGTGCTTTTGCCAAAGCGAAATCCGAAGGACATGGGCCTAGACGGAGTATTTTATTTATGACTGTCACCGCCGAAGAAAAGGGACTGTTGGGTTCAAATTATTATTCGCGCCATCCGGTATTTCCTTTGGAAAATACGGTTGTAAACCTGAATACAGACATGATCGGCCGCATAGACGACAAGCATTTAAATGGCAACCACAACTATGTGCATGCCATCGGTTCAGACAAGCTCAGCTCCGAATTGAAGGCGATCAATGAAAAGGCGAATGCTGTATATACACAAATGGAGTTGGATTATATGTATGACGATCCGAAGGACCCCATGCGTATCTATTACCGGTCGGATCAATACAATTTCGCAAAACATGGCATTCCCGTAATTTTCTATTTCAGCGGGCTCCACCCGGACTACCATACACCAGCGGATACTGTCGATAAGATCAATTTCGAATTGCTATGTAAACGTGCACGTCTGGCATTCCACACCGCTTGGGAAATCGCCAACCGTGATAAACGTTTGGTGGTGGATTCGAATAAAGAATGATTTCTTGTTACTTTTTTCCTTGATGAAAAAAGTAACCAAAAAAATCAAGGCTGTGAAGCCTCGGTCGCAGGTTGATTGCAAAGCATTTAAAGCGCAGATTGCAGCCGCTGCGCTTCCCCAATCCGCTTGGTACAGTGTCATTACGCAGGTTCCTGCACATGCTTTGCTGCTCCCTGCTTCCCGATCCTTCAAGGCCGATAACCCTCCGAACGTCCGTTCCGTGCGCCTACCAGCACCAACCCATCGTACTCCGCCCATGCCGCCTCATTCTGTCGCGGTTTGCAGTGGGATGCACTACCGTGGTAGCGTCAGAATACAGCGGTGAGTTATTTGCCTACTTTTTTGCGGAAACCGCGAAGCAGCATGAGTGTCTTTAAAAGCGAACATACGAATAAAAAGTAGGGTCATATCGCGGCGAGCGACGGAATGCCCTTGCGGCGATTGAGCAAAAGAGCCCTTGCGGCTTGAGCAGAAATCCCTTTCTGCCAAACTGTCATTCATTCAAAATTTATTGCTAACTTTGTAGGCTTTAATCAACAACGATGTTTGAGACACCGACAAGTACAAAACAGCATGACGAATCGCGCCAGGGCGAGGCATTGCTGTTGGAGAATGATTCAAAAAAAAGCAATGGCCGGAAACTGTACATAGAAAGTTACGGTTGCCAGATGAACTTTTCCGACAGTGAGATCGTGGCCTCCATCCTGTTAGACAAAGGGTTTGAAACCACGCGCGATTATAAGGAAGCGGACGTCGTATTCATTAACACGTGTTCCATCCGTGAAAATGCCGAACAACGGGTACGTAATCGGTTGAAGGAATTCGAATCGGCCAAGGCAAAAAACCCGGGCATGGTGGTGGGGGTATTAGGCTGCATGGCGGAGCGGTTGAAGTCCAAATTTTTGGAAGAGGAAAAACTGGTTGACGTTGTTGTAGGTCCCGATGCATACCGCGATTTACCCAATCTCATTGAGCAGGTCGACGAAGGTTCTCGCGCGGTCAATGTATTGTTATCACGCGAAGAGACTTATGCGGACATTAGTCCGGTACGCCTCAACACCAACGGCGTAACGGCGTTCATTTCCATCATGCGGGGTTGCGATAACATGTGTTCTTTCTGTGTGGTGCCCTTTACCCGCGGACGGGAGCGAAGCCGCGACCCACAGTCTATCGTTAAGGAAGCAACAGACCTGTTCAACGCAGGATACCGTGAAGTCACCCTCCTGGGACAAAACGTCGATTCATACAACTATGAAACCATAAACTTCGCCAATTTGTTGGAAAAGGTCGCCCGGGTAAACCCGTTGCTACGGGTACGTTTTTCGACCTCGCATCCCAAAGATATTACCGATGAGGTGCTCCATACCCTAGCGAGATACGAAAATATCTGCAAATATATCCATCTTCCCGTGCAATCGGGTAACTCAAGGGTACTCAACCTGATGAACCGTACATACGATCGTGAATGGTACATGGAACGGGTAAGTGCCATTCGCAGGATCATCCCTGAATGTGGAATTTCAACCGATGTTATCACCGGCTTCTGCAGCGAAACCGAGGAAGAACACCTGGAAACCCTGTCGATGATGGATTATGTGAAGTATGATTTTGCCTACATGTTTGCCTATTCGGAGCGCCCGGGCACCTTGGCTGCAAAGCGCTATGCGGATGATATTCCCGAGGAAGTGAAAAAGCGACGGCTCACCGAAGTGGTGAACCGCCAACGTGAACATAGTCTGGAACGCCTGCAAACCTATGTCGGCAAGACACATAAGGTATTGATCGAAGGATTATCAAAACGTTCAGACAATGACTATTGCGGCCGAAATGACCAAAACAGCATGGTTGTATTCCCCAAGGACGATCGCTATAAAGTGGGCGACTACGTAAATGTCTATGCAGAGAAATGCACATCGGCAACGTTGATTGGAAAAATCATAGATTAAAAATGGACATTCAAGACATTAAAAATAGATTTGGAATCATCGGCAACTCCCCGCTGCTCAACCGGGCAATTGATGTGGCGCGCCAAGTGGCCCCCACGGATATTTCGGTCTTAATTACGGGCGAAAGCGGAAGTGGCAAGGAGGTGTTTTCGCAAATCATTCACCAACTTAGTTCGCGCAAGCACGGTCCTTTCATTGCCGTTAACTGCGGTGCGATACCTGAAGGCACAATTGATTCGGAGTTGTTCGGGCACGAAAAAGGTTCCTTCACGGGTGCACATGAAGCCCGAAAAGGTTATTTTGAAGTGGTAAACGGTGGCACGATCTTCCTCGATGAAGTAGGGGAATTGCCTCTGGGTACACAAGCTCGATTGCTGCGTGTATTGGAAACTGGCGAGTACATTCGTGTGGGTTCATCCAAGGTACAGAAAACCAACGTACGTGTGGTGGCAGCCACCAATGTGGATATATACGACGCCGTACAGAAGGGAAAATTCCGCGAAGATCTGTATTACCGGCTCAATACGGTACCCCTGCGCATACCGGCGTTGCGTGATCGCAAGGAAGATATCCACCTGCTATTCCGAAAATTTGTAGCTGACTTTACCGACAAATACCGGAGTCCGAATGTACAATTGACGGAAGATGCACAACAGTTACTTGCTAACTATCCATGGCCGGGCAACGTAAGGCAATTGAAAAATATCGCCGAGCAGATTGCGGTATTGGAAAAAGAGCGATTAATTGATGCGAAGATCCTTGAGCAGTACCTCCCTATAGACCACCGAAGCACGCTTCCTGTACATGTGTCGGCTGGTGGAAAAGATGATTTTTCGGAGCGGGATCTACTTTATAAAGTGCTTTTCGACATGAAAAAGGATATGGTGGAATTGAAGAAACTGGTGGTTGAAATTATCCAAAATGGCGTCAACTCCCGGATTGTGGAAGATCACTCTCCTTATATTAACAAGCTGTACCGCGATGTGGACAGCCCTGCCCCCGAACAATTGGCACCGCCCTCCACACTTACCATCCATCATCCGCAAGCGGGAAAAAATGAGGACTTCCACTTCCACACGCAAGAAGTGGAAGAAGTGGAAGAGGAATCGCTTTCATTGGTAGAGAAAGAATCAGATCTGATCAAAAAAGCACTAAAAAAACATAAGGGCAAACGTAAATCTGCGGCACAGGAGCTGGGGATATCAGAGCGAACCCTCTACCGGAAAATCAAAGACCTGAACTTGAATTGACAGGGATGTATATGAGGATTGGAAAAAGAATTGGTTGCTTGGTGTTTTTATCGGCTATGTTAATTGCCCAAGGGTGCGGCGTCAAATATGGCTTTACGGGCGGCTCCATTCCGGAAGGAATGAAAACCTACACCGTAGAGTTTTTCGAAAATACAGCTCCGATTGTTTATCCGACCCTCAGCCAGTCGTTTACTGAGGCGCTCAAAGAACGGATACGAAGCCAGTCGAGCCTCAGCCAGGTGACCAATGACGGTGATGCTATTTTTGAAGGACGAATTACAGGGTATGCCATTACACCCGCTGCCGTGGAAGCCGGCACAGACCGCGCAGCGCTCAGCCGGTTATCTATTACCGTCAGTGTGAAGTACACCAACAATATCAAACCGGAAGACAACTTTGACCAACCGTTTACCCGCTTTAAAGACTTTTCGGGTGCTATATCGGCACAGGAAGAGTCGTTGATACGGGATATCAATCAAATGCTCACAGAAGATATTTACAATCGGGCGTTTGCAAACTGGTAAGCTAAAATTTGGAGGTTATTGACGGAGTGGAACAGTTAGATTACAGCGTATTATACAATAGAACGGTAGCCGATCCTTTGGCAGCTGACGGACAGACCTTGTCCCTACTGATCGATCGCTATCCGTATGCCCAATCCTTACGCTTTATCCAAGCGCGAAGGCTATATCAAGAGAACGGGGGATGCAATATGAACGATGTCTTGTTGTACACCAATTCGCTCAACTGGTTGCAGGGTTATCTGATTGAAGGCCCTTCCCGACCTGAAGACACGGAAGCGGCCGACGCTCAACCTCACACCGAACCAGACAGCATGGTTTCCGATGCTTACGAACATCCTGCTGGGATAGACTACTTTGTCTACGCCGAAAAGGAGCAAACGACCGAATCGGCGGAATTGCTGCCCGCTTCAGATGCCACACCGTATGAAAAGGTAAGCCTCTATAACGACGAGCATATGCCGTATAGCTTTCTTTGGTGGCTCAATAAGACCCGCAAGGAACATGCACATACGTACCAACCTTATGCTCCATTGAACAACATGCTCCAGCATGAGGCCGACCCTACAGAAAAGCAAGACGGCGAGCAGGTTTTAGATCAACAGATTCGGGAGAATATTTTTCACCTGCAGGCTCCCGAAGAAAAATTAAGCGAAAAACATCGGACTCAAACAGTACCCTTTCAGGTTCCTCAAAAGATAGATCCCATCATCGAGCGCTTCATCCGCGAAGAACCACAGATCAAACCACCTCCGGCAGACAAGATTGATCTGGAAAACAAAGCCCGCAAGAGTGCGGAAGATCAATTAACACTGGTCTCAGAAACGTTGGCGAAGGTATATGTTGAGCAGGGCTTGTATCCAAAAGCCATCGAAATCTATAAAAAATTAAGTTTGAAATATCCCGAAAAAAGTGGTTACTTTGCCGCTCAAATAGCTGAACTAGCGAACAAATTAACATAACAAGACATCAAATGCAAACATTATTGATTATATTAATTATTTTGGCCAGTATCCTATTGGCATTCCTGGTATTAATACAGAACCCAAAAGGCGGTGGCCTGGCTTCAGGGTTTGCCGGCGGAGCCAACTTAATGGGGGTAAAGCGCACCGGAGATCTATTAGAGAAAGGTACTTGGATCATGGTTATTGCCATTATGATCTTTTCATTGGTCGTTAATATTTTAGGTCCCTCATCCGGATCTGGAGGAAGCGGCTTAAGCGAGCAGATCAATTCAACTGCACCTGCTGCCCCTATCCTTCCTACGGAAGCTCCGCCAGCTACCCCACAGGATGCACCGCAAGAAAGTGATACCGCTCAATAACAAAAGTCGTGCACTAAAAACAGCGCCTCTCCTTGATCTGAGAGGCTTTTTTATTTTTCCGCTCACAAAACTGCCATTTGCACTGACATCCTGACACGCATACATCTTCCCGCCGGGAAACACCTGTCTTTAAATGAAAAAATGGCAAGGTATCGGGATGAATTGGGACTTGGCATAGTTGATGAGATAAACGATGTGAGAAAAATCAAAAACATTAATAACAATTAAAATTAATTATTAAATAAAATCAATTATGGCATTAAGTATTAAACCTATCGGCGACAGAGTGGTAGTGGAAGCTGCCCCTGCAGAGGAGAAGACCGCATCAGGTATCTACATTCCAGATACCGCTAAAGAAAAGCCACAACGTGGAACTATAGTGGCCGTCGGTGCCGGAAAAACGGATGAGCCTTTGACGGTGAAGGTAGGAGATCAAGTGTTGTATGGCAAATATGCCGGCACCGAGATTACTTACGAAGGAAAGGAATATTTAATCATGAAAGAATCTGATATCTACGCGATCGTTTAGCGTGGTCATCAGCAATCGTATTTTCTTCGAAGGTGTTTAATAATTAATGGTAAACTTAAAAGTTACGATGCAGGACACAGCGATTGATTTCTAAAAATCTCGGATCGCATGTTTAACATCTCAAATCAATTAAAAAAATGGCGAAACAAGTAAAGTATAATGTGGAAGCACGTGATGCCCTGAAAAGAGGGGTAGATACGTTGGCGAATGCGGTGAAAGTAACATTGGGCCCCCGTGGGCGTAACGTGATCATTGAGAAAAAATTTGGTTCTCCTTCCATCACGAAAGACGGAGTCACCGTTGCAAAAGAAATCGAATTGAAAGACGCGCTTGAAAACATGGGTGCTCAAATGGTAAAGGAAGTGGCTTCCAAGACTGCCGATCAGGCAGGTGACGGTACCACCACCGCAACCGTATTGGCACAGGCAATCATTGCTCCCGGTTTGAAAAGTGTTGCAGCCGGCGCTAATCCCATGGACTTAAAACGCGGTATCGACAAAGCTGTTGCTACGGTGGTGGAAAGCCTTCAATCACAGTCGCAAACAGTGGGAGAAGACAACAGCAAAATAAAGCAAGTAGCCAGTATTTCCGCTAACAACGACGAACTGATCGGTGCATTGATCGCTGAAGCAATGGAAAAAGTGGGTAAAGACGGTGTTATTACCGTGGAAGAAGCCAAGGGTACGGAAACCGAAGTAAAAACGGTAGAAGGTATGCAATTCGACCGTGGTTACCTGTCGCCTTACTTCGTAACCAACACCGACAAGATGGAAGCCGAATTGGAAAGCCCCTACATTCTGATTTACGACAAGAAAATCAGTAACATGAAGGAATTGCTTCCAATCTTGGAAAAACAAGTTCAAACCGGAAAGCCGCTGTTAATCATCGCTGAGGATCTTGACGGCGAAGCATTGGCTACCTTGGTAGTCAACAAAATCCGCGGTTCACTGAAAGTAGCTGCCGTGAAAGCTCCCGGCTTTGGCGACCGTCGTAAAGCCATGCTGGAAGACATCGCTATCCTTACCGGAGGTACAGTTATTTCCGAGGAAAGAGGCTTCAAATTGGAAAATGCCGATCTTTCTTACCTGGGCCAAGCTGAAAAAGTGGTTGTTGACAAAGATAACACCACCATCATCAACGGCTCCGGCATTGCGGAAGATATCAAAGGCCGTGTGAATCAAATTAAAGCGCAGATCGAAACCACCACTTCCGATTACGACCGTGAAAAATTGCAAGAGCGTTTGGCTAAATTAGCCGGCGGTGTTGCAGTATTGTACGTAGGTGCAGCGACCGAAGTGGAAATGAAAGAAAAGAAAGACCGTGTAGACGACGCATTGCATGCTACACGTGCGGCAGTAGAAGAAGGTATCGTGGCCGGTGGTGGCGTAGCCTTTATTCGTGCCGGCGAGTCTCTGAAAGACCTCAAAGGTGCTAACGAAGACGAAAACATCGGTATCGAAATCGTAAAACGCGCCATCGAAGAGCCGTTACGCCAAATTTGTAACAACTCCGGTATCGAAGGTGCCATTGTGGTACAAAAGGTAAAGGAAGGCAAAGCTGACTATGGCTACAACGCACGTACGGGCGATTATGAAAACCTGATTGGTGCCGGCGTCATCGATCCGACCAAAGTATCCCGTGTAGCGTTGGAAAATGCTGCTTCTATCGCTTCCATGCTGCTTACTACCGAAGTGGTATTGGCAGACGAACCGGAAGAAGAAAAAGCAGGAGGTGCTGGTGCTCCCCCAATGGGCGGCGGCATGGGCGGAATGATGTAATCATTTAATCATTGCCCCGGCTCGGGGATTATCCTATATGCGAACCGGTACATCTTAAAGATGTACCGGTTTTTTTTATCGCATACAAGAAAGAGGATACAACGTATTGGAAAAGTTGCAGATATCGTTATTTTTGATCTAAAAATTGCAATTCCAAGATATACCAACATGATAAACCCATTAACAATGAGCATTATCGGGAAATACGGACCATGGGCAACTTCCCTACGACCCGCGCTTGGAAAATTATCCTTTCGGAATCAGGCATGGAACGATATACGCACATGGAAGGAGCAAGCATTGGCCAAAGTAAAAGAATTGGTGGCTTCACCGGATATAGGTACGACCCCTGCCGTAAGAACAGAAAAAAAGTACGTCTTTGACGGCTTAGACATAGAAGAATTATCCTGGCAGTTGCCGTACGGCAATCGTACGAGAGCCGCGGTATTGAAACCCGTGAATTCCAAAGGTCGCTTACCCGGTATATTGGCATTGCACGACCACGGCGGGAAAAAATATTTTGGGGTGGATAAAATTACGCGTACAGCGGCGCAACAACATCCGTTGATTGCAGATCACCAACAGAGCGACTATGAAGGGCGGGCTTGGGCAAATGACATCGCAAAACTAGGCTATGTCGTATTGGTGCATGACACGTTTACCTTTGGAAGCCGGCGGGTAAGGTATGACGATGTGGAAGGTCTTCCAACGGTTCCACACCAGGTTTTTTCCGATGAGGAGGACCCCCATGTGGACAGCCAATACATTCTGGCATACAACCAATGGGCCGCCGAGCATGAACATATTATGTCCAAATCGCTTTTTAGCAGCGGTACCACGTGGCCGGGCGTATTTCTGGCAGAAGACCAAGCAGCGTTATCCGTATTGGCGGAAAGGGATGACGTGGATCCTGAAAAACTGGGTTGCGGTGGTTTGTCCGGTGGAGGTCTGCGCACCGTTTATCTGGCAGGCATGGACTCACGCATTAAATGCGCCGTTTGCGCAGGCTTTATGTCTACTTGGGACGATTTTATATTGCATAAATCGTATACACATACCTGGATGACCTATACCCCCTTGTTACCCAATTACCTGGAATTTCCTGAAATTTTGGGCTTACGTGTACCGTTGCCTACCTTGGTACTCAACAATAACCAGGACGAACTGTACACATTGTCTGAAATGAAAAAGGCCGATCGAATTTTGCAGGATGTGTATGCGAAAGCCGGAGTGCCTGATCATTTTGAGTCTGCCTATTACGAAGGACCCCATAAATTGGATATCCAGATGCAACAAAAGGCTTTTGACTGGTTTGGCAGGTGGTTGAGGGTGTAATCATTGCAATTTATCGTTGTTCCGATGCCGCTCGGCATCGCGGATATTTTTCTTTTCCAGATTCGTCGTTAGCGCCTCCGTAAGGTCAATACCCGTTTGATTGGCCAGGCAGATCAGTACAAACAACACATCAGCCATCTCATCGGCAAGGTTTATCTCTTCGTCGGATTTCTTAAACGATTGCTCGCCATACCGACGGGCCATAATACGGGCCACTTCCCCTACCTCTTCCATCAGGATAGCGGTATTGGTTAATTCATTGAAATAACGGATTCCCGTCGTATTTATCCAGTGGTCAATTCTTTTCTGTGCTTCTTCAATGGTCATGCTACTGATGGTCTGCGATCGGCGGCCAATTGCCGATGATCAATGATTGTCTTTGTCTTTCGTATCCATTACGATGGTCACAGGTCCGTCGTTTACAAGGGAAATTTTCATATCAGCGCCAAAAATCCCCGTAGCCACTTTTTTGCCCAGCAGGGTGGAAAGTTCCGTAATCATCGATTCATACAGTGGGATGGCTTGATCGGGTTTAGCCGCGCGGATAAAAGAAGGGCGGTTGCCCTTCTTGGTTTGTGCAAATAACGTAAATTGGGAAATCAGTAGAATGTTTCCCTGAATGTCATGCAGGGACTTGTTCATCAACCCGTTTTCGTCGCCAAACACACGGAGGTTAGCCATTTTCTGTGCCAACCAACGAAGGTCATCCAACCTGTCGGCTTCCTCAATGCCCAATAGAATCACAAATCCTTGGTTGATCGCACCGACAACTTGCTGGTCAACTTTGCAAGACGCCTCCGATACCCGCTGGATAACTGCTCTCACTATTTTTTTCCGATGCGGTACAATCGTCCTTCATCGGTGATCGCATAGAGAGCCCCGTCTTTTCCCTGTTGTACGTCACGGAAACGCTGACCCTGGTCTGACAGCAATCGCTCCTCCCCCACCACTTTGTTATCCTTTATGACCAACCGCGCGATGTGCGTACTGCTTAATCCACCTATAAACAAATTATTTTCCCACTCCGGAATGGAATTGCCAGCAAAGAACGTAATACCACTTGGCGATAATACCGGATCGTAATAATATACCGGTTGTTCCATTCCATCTTTTTGCTGAATGGAGTCGCCAATTTTTTTGCCACTGTATTCCAGACCATAGGTAATGGTAGGCCATCCATAATTCTTTCCAGGTTGGATACGGTTTACTTCATCTCCGCCACGTGGTCCAAATTCTGTTTCCCATAGATCTCCTGTTACTGGGTGGAATGCAAGGCCTTGCACGTTACGATGCCCATACGAATAAATCTCGGCTCTAGCATTATCCCTGCCTTCGAAAGGATTACCTGGTGCCGGTTTGCCGTCTGTCGTGATTCGCAACACCTTTCCCAAAGCTGAATTCAAATCCTGAGCTTGGGGTCGCGTTACGATGTCCGAACGTTCGCCTGTACTTACGAAAAGATATCCTTCGTTACCGACTAAAATACGTCCACCGTAATGCAAATTACTTTTATGCGCCGGTGTAGCTTGGTAAATCACCTGGGCATTTTCAATGCTCTTTTCGTCTGTTGCCAATTTTCCTTTTGCGACAGCCGTAAGCGTTCCATTGGGCGTATCTTGTGAAAACACCCAATAAACCATGCGGTTGCTATCAAATGCCGGGTCGACAGTAATACCCAACAAACCGCCTTGCCCATTGGAATTTACTTCGGGCAGACCGGTAATGGCGTCGCTCAGGGTCCCATCTTGTGCCGCGATCCGGAGTGTACCGGCCTTTTGGGTAATCAAAAATCTCCCATCCGGCAAAACAGCGATACCCCATGGGCGCTCCAACCCTTCACTCACTACTTTCACATCGTATGGAGTCGAGGTTTTTACACCTGCTATACGGGTTTGCCCCTCAAATGCCGGTTTATAATCGGTGTTGGCCTCCTTGGTTTCCACCGGTGCGTACGTCGAATCTGCTACCGACTCATTCCCCCCTTCTTTGGAGGCCGAAGAGTCGCATGCCGAGATCATCAATGATAATCCCGCAAGAATGCCTATTGTTTTCGGAATATGCTGCATAGCTGAAAATTTTGCCTAAAGATAAACACATTTTGCCAACAAAATCAATGCCTATTCATACAATAAAAGAAAACGCGCTGTTATTTTTACAACAGCGCGTCCGCACAGCGGTGTAAAAAGTCAAAATTTCAGATTCAGTCCGAGCAGAAAATTAGTAGTGGCCTGTGGATAATAGTAATTGTAGCTTACCCGATCCGTCTCTGACAGATAATATCCCCAAGTGAAGCCACTTGCCGAATATTTTTCATTGAATAAGTTATTGACCAGCAGGCTCAGTCCGATGTTTTTCAACTTCCAAAAAGAAGTATGGTAAACTACGCGGAGATTGTTCACAAAAAAACCATCGATGATCCGCTCGCTACTACTGGTATTATCCAGGTACTGGCTCGACACATATTTACTCAGCAACGCCAATTCAAGGGGCTTCCAAGGCGTGAAAGCAAGCTCACTCGATGCGACCCAATCGGGTGAAAAGGAAATGTCCGTGATCTTGTAAAAATTCTCCACATCACCCACCACTTCCGTAAAGTTTTTGATCTTATTTTGACTATATGCCAGTGTAGTCCCCCAAGCAAACCAGTCGGAAGGCATCCAACGGCCATCGAATTCCACCCCGATCCGGTAGCTAACCTCGACGTTTTTACGCAAGGTGCTGCCTACATCATTGAGTTGCCCCGTAGGAATTAATTGGTTTTTATATAACATTGCATATCCATTTATTCCGATGTTAAACTGCGGCGACCTGACCCGATAGCCCGCCTCAAAATCATGCAATTGCTCGGCCTTGGGACTTTGTCCTACGGGCCAGTCAGTAAAATCACTTCGAATGGGTTCTTTGTTGGCCAGTGCATAGGAAGCATAGACGTTGCTCGCTGCCGACAGTTGATAGGTAACGCCTATTTTAGGATTGAAAAAATCAAACGATGCATCCTGTGTAATGTCACGCTGGTCATTATCGATTCCTGCAATGCCATAGTCGATGTGACGGTATTGGACATCTGCAAACAAGAATAAATCGTTCAATCGGTAAGAGGCTTTCAAGTAAGTATTGAAATCTTTCTTCGTTGCATCGCCATCGTAATATCGATAAGAAGTGTTGAAGGAGTTTCCTGCTTCATTCAGGTAATTGCGTTCGGTAAATAACGGATATCGGGACCAGACGATATCGCCATAATGCCCACCCTTATATTGGTTATAGGCTCCTCCCCAGGTAATTTCAACACCTCCGGCAGGTTTATATACCAAGGAATAAGTGCCCCCATAAAAGTGATTGTTCAACCACCGCTGGCGTACCAAATCCGTCTCCTCGACCGTATTTCCGGCGACAATAACCGACGACAACCCATAGTCAGCCAATTCGTCGCTATCCCGGAATTGCTCATAATAGCCCTTTCCACGTGTATAATGCAGGGCGGTGTTCAACGTCAATTGGCTTGACAGTGCGGAGGAAAACAGTAGCTGGTAATGCGTTTGCTGGTAGTTGTCGGTTTCATTGTCATACAAGTATTTGTTATACCGCCGGTCTGAGTTTAACAGATTTTCGATCTCGTAATCCGTGAGTCCATCGTCGTATGCATAGGCCTCCATGGCCTCCCGATCGCCGGTAAGGCGGGATTCGGGTGTACCATACCAGGCTTGATACGTTTTTTCTTTCCCTCCAAATACATTGGCACGAAGTAAGCTATTCTTGCCATACCAAGAACCGGATAGGAAAAAAGACTGCAGATCGGAGGTCGCGCGGTCGATATAACCGTCGCTCTTGATACGTGATAACCGCCCATCGAAGGAAAACTTATCATCAATCAAGCCCGTCCCCAGCCGCAGGGTGTTTCTCCATGAATTGTAGGAGCCGAACGAATTATCCAATTCAGCATAGGGAGTCTCGTTGAGCGTGTTAGTCTGGATGTTGAGGCTTGCCCCGAATGCGCCGGCACCGTTGGTGGAGGTACCGACACCTCGTTGGATCTGTACATTATCAACCGATGACGCAAAATCTGGCAGGTTGATAAAAAAGGACCCTAAACTTTCGGCATCATTAAGTGGTATCCCATTAACGGTCACGTTTGTACGTTGCCCGTCGCTACCCCGTATCCGCATACTGGTATATCCAATCCCAGCGCCCGCATCCGAGGAAATGACCACACCCGGCGTTTGGTCAAGTAGATAGGGTATATCTTGCCCAAGGTTATTTTTAGCAATGTCTGCTTTATTGAGATTCTTGTAGGTAGTTGCAGTGTTTTCGGTTGCCCGCGTAGCTTGGACGATCACTTCGTCAGTTAACAGCGTAGCCGATTCCAGCGAAATGCGTACCGTTCGGTCATTGGGAATGGAAACCGTTCGCTGCTGCGACTGGAACCCCAGATAACTTGCTGTAACGACATAGTTCCCCGTTTTTATAGTATGGATCATCACCTGGCCGCTTTTATTGGTTTGTCCCTCGTATGGGGTTCCCATCACACGTACGGATGCCCCGCTCATTGGACTGTCGTCATTGGCGTTGAACACTTCAACGGTAATTTCATGTTGCGCGGAAGCCATAGCCACGTGTGCAAATAGTGCAATCCCTGCGACTAATCTTTTAATCATTTTTGATCTGAATTTCGTTAAACACAACTGTCACAAGGGGTTCACGACAGCTCAATTATTTAACTTACCTTCCCTACGCCGGCATTATCCGGATCAGGTGCTCCCGATATATCAGGATGGGTATAATCTCAGCCTTTATTTGTGTTTGTCTATACAAACAAGGCACCCCTAAATGATGAGACAAAGATAGCTTATTTTTTTCAATGATCAAAAGCGATGAGCCAAGGTAAGATGCCAAGCCGCAAAGCCACTTCATGGCTTTGCGGCTTGGCATGAAACATAGCAAACAATCTCTCGTACACCCAACCGGGTTTATCCCATTAGTTGACTACGGTCATAACTCCGTTCATGATTCGCCAGTGGCCCGGAAATGTACAGATAAAGGGGTATTTCCCAGGGTTGGAAGGTACTTTGAACGTTAGCTCGTACCTTTCTCCGGGGTTTACCAGCGGTGTAGAGAATAAAATATCGGGCGAGTTCGGTATATACTGCAATTCCACACCGTTGGGTTGTTTTGCCAATTCATCCGCAGCTTGCCCTACCCGTTCCATCGTTCCCGGTTTAAGGATCAACAGATTGTGTTGCATGTGATCGGGATTATCAAAAATGAGCTTCAGTGTGGTTCCCGCTTTTACGGAAAGCGCAGGCTTATCGTATTTCATCTCACCCACAATGGATTTAATCGTAATCACTTCGTCCGCGTCAATTGCAGCTGTCTTAACTTCTGCACCCAACACTACGAGGCGGGCATTTTCCAATTTGCCCGTAAAATGGAAATCCTCCGGAAAATCCGCTACATCCTTAGCTTTCGGTGTATTATTTCGTCGCCGGTTATGCCCTAGACGAATATTTCCTTCTGGCATGCTGGCAAAAAGCCCCCTATTCGAACCTTCTGCCGCCAACTTGCCATTGATATGCAAGGTCATCGCTCCACCAGCCAACAATGCCGCCTTTACGGTAAACTCGCGCGACAACGAGTCAGCTGTCGATACAACCGACTGTCGACCTTGTTGATTGACCTGGAAATAAATTTTTCCGGATTTCATATAAACTGCATACCCATTCTGACGATCTCCCTGAGCTACTAATACCCCTTCCGGCTGTGTATGCCGCATCTCGGGCGTTTTCACTTCGGTTACGAAAATGAGGTTCTTACCCGAATAGTCGGGCACCTGCTTTCCGCCGTACGTGGCATTATGTTGGGTGTCCATGGGTAAAACCGACATTTGATTTCCGGCCACGATGCGCTCTACCAATGAGCCATCTGTGTTGGATAAATCGGGGTGGCCATACTTTTTGTGATACGCATCCATAAATGCCGTTCGATGCATGGTACCTGCAATAAGCAACGCATGGGAAATCCACTTATCTTCCGTATTTTCCTTCTGTTGTACCGCCTCAAAGATAGCCGCTCCTAGGTCTGCCGTTGGCGGTGTATCGGAAAGAGTTAATAACATAGCAAGCCGGACACGAAAATCAGCATCATTCAACAGACCTGCTGAAATCAGCTGACGCGCGATGTCGGGATTTCCGGAAGGAAGCGCTTGGACAGCCGCTCGTCGCACACCAGGTGCCGGATGTTTCAAGGCACCCATAACCGCATCCAGGCTTTCCTTATCTGAACCGTCCAGTAACCCCAAGCCATGCAACGTCCATATCGCATGGAGAGCAGCTGCATTGACGTTGACGGCATCTACCGACTTATTGGCTATCAACTCATACAAATCATCCTTAACGGATTTGTCGCCAGACTCTACCAAAAGCCGTTGGGCAGTGAGTCGCCAGAATAAGTTGTCGCTTTGCAGTGCATCTATTAATGTGCCGGGTCGTGTCCGGTCCAATTTATAATGCTTAGACCGCTTCCCATCTTCATATACCAACCGATAAATCCGTCCCCTTGTATTATCCCGTAGCGGATCAATATACGCGTTCCCGGCTCCGTTATCGAAACCATCCGGCGTCGGATTGTGCTGAATAACAAAATTATACCAATCCAGTATCCACAAGGCCCCATCGGGCCCCACCTTTGTATCTACTGGACCAAACCAGTTGTCCGAGCTGGCCACGATATTCCATCCATCTCCTTTTTCTTTAAAGCCGGATCCGTCCTGTTCCAGTACCTGACGATGGACCAATCTTCCCGTAGGTTCAGCAACAAAAGCAATCCGGTTCCAATACATTTGTGGAAATGCCCTTGCCGTATATAGCCTGTGACCGGAAGCTGCCGTAAAGCCACCGTGCACGTCTACCTGCCGGAGATCTTTGGTCAGTACATGCATACCGTAATGCGCATCGATTTTCTCGATTCCTTTTTCTCGCAACTCGGCCTTTTCATAATACCGATTAGGTATAGCGAAAAAATCGCTGTGCTCATTATTGGCCGTAGACACAAACACATCAAAATCTTCCGAAAAACCAAGCCCCCAGGTATTGTTCGACGTGTTGGCCAAAAATTCGAAACGTTGTCCATCTGGAGCAAATCGATACACGCCGGACCCAAATTTATAGGGCTTTCCGCCAATGGTACCCTCAAAAGAAGAGTAGCCAACCGTTCCCCACACATTATTGTCCAATCCATACTGCAGATTGGAAGGTCCTGCATGGGTATCAAACGTTCCCCAACCGTGTATCAACACTTCTTTTACATCGGCTTTATCATCTCCGTCTGTGTCTTTCAGGAATAAGAAATCGGGGGCTTGTGCTACAATTACCCCCCCATTGGCAAACGTCAGTGAAGTGGGGATATTCAGCCCTTCGGCAAATACGGTGAATTTATCCGCTTTGCCATCTTCATCGGTGTCTTCGCAGATAAGTATCCGGTCATCTCCTGCGCCCTTATCATCCCGCACTGTATTGGGATAATCGACCGTTTCGACAATCCACAGCCGGCCTTTTTCATCCCAATCCATGGCTATGGGTTTTTTGATGTCTGGCTCGCTGGCGAATAATTCCAAGCGGAATCCGGGAGGTATTTGTATTAACGTCTGCGACTCTTCGGGAGTAAGGGGAAGTTGGTAGCGGGGCGGTGGGTTACGCTTTTCATAATTTGGCATCGTAGCTTCCCGATAGGTCGGCTGCGCGATTGTAAAATCGTTCAATTTGGCCGCAGCCTCTTCTCCTACCGCCCACATAATACCATTGTGAACCAACTTGAGGAATCCCGGATTACGAAATGTTCGCTCATCATGGCCAAATGCGGTATAGAAAACCCGGCCCTTGCCGTACTCTTTTACCCAAGTATAGGGTTCACGACCCGTACTGTCGACCCGCTCCATCAGCACGACTATGTCATCGGCCTTCTTATCGTGCACATATGTCTCATCCCACTCGGTTGTAAAGGATTCTACTCCCTTCATAACCGGATGTTCGGGCATTACGATTTCCGCGTTGAATGACCCGCCGCCATGGCTTTTGAACTGCCCGCCAATAAGCGCCACCACTTCCGGAGAATTGCGGAAACAATAGGAGCCCGAATGAAGCGGAATAAACCCTTTTCCCGATCTCACAAAATCCAGTAGCCCTTTCTCCTGCGCCGGGCTTATGGAATCGTGGTTTGCATAGAGGATTAATCCGTCATACCGCCATAGGTCTTCGCTCGCTAAATCCTCAGGATCGGTCGAATACGTAATGTTTATTCCCTTCGTGAAATATTCCTGCGCCAATATACCGGCCAGTTGCTCCGAATCGTGATGCTTGCTGTCGTGGCCAAGAAAAAACAACTCAAGCCTTCGGGGTCCCTTGTCGCTCTTTCGTTGCCCATTGCATCCCACGAAGCACAGCGGCACTAGTAAGAGTAATAGCAATTTAGACGTTTTACTCATCGCATTCTATTGTTAGCATTTATCGAATTGGTTTATGAGAACGTAAAGATTTATGCAAATAAAGGTTATGAGAAGGTAAAATCCGGTAATGGAATAATTTCACCACCCCGTTGGGCCGACTCATGGGCTAAAATACCTACACATGTAATATTGGCAGATTGCCGCACATTCGGGTATGGCGACCTCCCTTCCAGCAAGGCACTAATAAATTCGTGAACCAAGTGCGGATGCGATCCACCATGCCCAGCTCCTTGGGTAAACGAAAGATGTTGATTGCCTTCCTCATTGTATACCCCACCGGTTGTAAAGTGTTGAATGGCCGCCGGCAGCAGGTGCCCATAGTCTGGAGACTGTACCTCTTCGGGAATGTCCGGTTCGGGCCTTTTAGCGGTGTGTATCACCAACGGTTGGCCTTCAATCAATGGCCATTCCACTGCTTTTTTTGAACCATATACTTCGAAACTTTCGCGGTATTGCCTCGCTGTATCAAATAAAGAGCGATAGATATGTGCACTTAAATCAGAATTCCGAAATTTAATGTGTGCTGTTTCGACCGCGAACGTTGAATGATAATGAGGGTGTAACTCAGGTCGTATGGTACCCGAACCAAAACAAGAAACATATGCTGCTTCGCTGCGTGTAAGGGCCAACACCGGTCCTACGCAATGGGTGGCATAGTGCATGGGTGGTAAACCCGGCCAGTAATCCGGCCATCCATCCATATCTTGTTGATGACTGGCTTTAAGAAATTGTATTTTTCCCAACTCACCGGTCTCATATAATTCTTTCATAAATAGGAACTCGCGGGCATATACAACAGTTTCCATCATCATATAGGTCAATCCCGTTTCTTGTACTGTTTCTACGATTTGTTTACATTCTTCCACCGTGGTAGCCATGGGCACGGTACAGGCCACGTGCTTCCCCGCACGGAGTGCTTTAAGCGACTGTTCGGCGTGATTGGGGATGGGCGTATTGATATGTACCGCGTCAATTTGATCGTCCTTCAACAATTCGTCGTAGTCCTGGTAGCGCTTTTCAACACCAAAGGTGTTACCAATCTCATTCAAGCTGTCTATATTCCGCTGACAAATCGCATACATATTCGCACCGGGATGTCGCTGATAGATTGGAATAAATTCCGCCCCGAATCCGAGTCCAACAATAGCTACGTTAATTGGCTTTTTACTCATAATTTGTGTTTATGCTTGTTTTCCTGTTACCCATTCTCTTAAGAATTCGTACCCTTCGCTCGCAAATGCATCTTGACTTTCTGCTAAACTCCGCCAGATACATACCGCTCCCGCCAGCTCTTTATTGTCGGGAGTGAAGCTCTCGATAGATACCGTACCCGTGTAGCCAATAGCCTCAAGGCCGCGGTAGTACGCAGGCCAGCTTGCATTTCCCGAACCAGGAGTGCCCCGATAATTCTCAGCAACCTGAACATGCACCAGCTTGTCTCCCGCTTTACGGATCGCTCTTTCGGGATCGGGTTCTTCAATATTCATATGGAACATATCCAGGCAGATACCTGCTGCTGGATGCCCGATTTCATGGATCATGCGAAGCGCATCGTCTACGGTGTTCACCAAATCCGATTCAAACCTATTCAGGGGCTCAAGTGCAATCTGTAGCTTACGATCAGCCGCCATTTCACAGACGCTATAAAGGTTTTCCACGGCACGCTGCCATTCCACCTTTCGTTGCTCGGCGGGCACCATTCTCGCCTTTCCAACTGCGGCATACATCGGGCCCGCAAAAAAGCCCGTGTCTAAACTGGCCGCCATGTCCAGGCACCTAGCAATATAATCCAGTCCCGTCCTTCGTAGGGATTCATCGTCACTCGTCAGATCTCTTGTACTTCCGAATGCACCACATAAAACTGCCTCCAATCCGTTATTGACCAATTCCCTTTTTACCGCCTGTATGTCAATCAAATCGGGATCTTCCACGGCAATCTCAATTTTGTCGAAGCCCATGCGCTTGACTTTTGCAAACAGCTCCGCGGCATCTTCGGTTGTGAAGGGGGAAGTCCACAACCATGTACTAACTCCCAATCTGATCGTTAACGGCATCGTATTAATTACCAGTCTTACTAATTTATTTCGGTCTATAATATAGCATAATTCAAAAACTAAGGTAGCGTTTAAACTGTCAATGAAACACCTGTTAAATAACCAATCATGACTATATTTTATCCATTTTACAGATTTTTTCCCATAATACTGCAATAATAATCCAAACCCATATCCATAAACGCTTGTTATCTACGCGACTTTAATTAATTTTGAGCGACCAAGAAAGATACAAATTATGTGTAACCATGGAAACGACATTCAGAAGAACCGTTGTTCAGAAATCAAACATCCCCGAATCCAACATATTTTTTGTTAGAGAGCTACGCGAGAAACATTTCGATGCGACCTGGCACGCCCATCAAGAGTTCCAGTTATTTTTAGTAGTAGAAGGAACCGGTACGCGCTTCGTTGGCAATACCGTCAAACCCTTTGATAAAGGCGATTTAACGTTCCTTGCCCCCAATATTCCGCATCTGTGGCGCACTGAGGAAAGTTATTTCGAACACCCCTCTGATAAGTTCTGCCACGGACTGGTCGTCTATTTTGATGAAGGATCTTGGAGCCCACTGATGGGAAAAGACGAATTTTTGCAGATTAAGATGCTTTTTGAGAAAGCGCGTTATGGCATGGAAATTCACGGCGAATGTGCAACCACTGTATCGACGTTGATGCTTGAACTCCTTCACTCACACGGTACGGAAAGCATTATCCACTTCTTCAAAATACTTGATTTATTGAGTGTGTGTAAAGATTATCATCTACTCCATGACGACGTAGTTGATAGCCCATTGAAGGAAATCGAATCTAATCGCATTAATACGGTATACAATTATGCCGCCAGGCACTTTAAGAATAAGATTGCCTTGGACGAAGTAGCGGCTTTACTGAATATGACCCCGACCTCATTCAGTCGCTATTTCACCATGAAAACCAGTAAATCGTTTTCGTATTTTCTTACCGAGCTCCGTGTCCGCAATGCGTGTAAGTTGCTTTCCACAGAGGAAGCTAAAAACATTGATCAAATCTGTTACGAATCGGGGTTCAATACCTTATCTAATTTCAACAGGCAATTCAAAACATTCATCGGCATGACGCCCAAGGAGTACCGGCAAAAGTTTTTGACACTCTAGTTAAACGCCAAACCGTTTTCGGATCGTGATACCATAGGTAGCCGGTCTTCCCAGGTGGACGGCGGCGAAACCTACACTATAGGCATAGTCGATGTACCGTTTATCTGTCAGATTCTGTCCCCATAGGCTCAATTCATACCCCTTCAACGAATAGCTGATATTTGCATTTAACAGACTGTAAGCTTCCTGCCCGATGGTATTATCGACAACGAAATACTGTTGGCCGATGAATCTGCCATAAATTCCGAATTGCAGTTGCTGCTTGTTACGAGTTTGCAGTGGCACCACATACTGAGCCCCAAGGAATCCGGTCCATTCCGGCGTATACACCGGACGATTGCCCTTTAATTGGACGTTACCGCCATCCGCTCCCACTGTGTTAAAATCGGTATATTCCGCATGGGTAAACGCAGCGCTTCCCCACAGAGTCAAGTTCCGCACCACACGTGCGGCGATTTCCGCTTCGGCTCCGAAACTGGCCATCCGTCCGGTATTTTCTGTTACGGTAATGGCATCGGGCAAGATGAGTGTTGGCACTTGTGCATTGTTAACACGGGTATAGAACGCAGCTACATCCAATTGCAGGCGCTGATTTAAAAATAGGTTTTTGCTACCCAATTCAACATTGTTACTGAACTCGGGATCAAAAGGTCTTAACGACGCCTCATCGGGATTGGAAGATAATTGAGAGAGCCCTCCGGCACGGAACCCACGTGTATAAGAACCATAGACATGATGCGCCTCATCAACCGCGTATTTTACACTTACCCGCGGTGTAAAGGCATGGAAACCTGCTGAAGCTGAGGTATCGGGTTGAAGGACCATTATCTCTCCGCCATCCGGTTGAAATTCCCCGCGAGCGTCTAATTTAGCGTGTTCGTAATCATACCGAAGTCCTACCTGAAATTCCCAGCCATTTCCAAGCTGATAACCCAGTTGACCGAAAACAGCGGCGCCTTGATTAATGGCCGAATTGGTTAAAATACTGGTAGCATAAGTCGGCGTCCCCTCGCCCATCATCTCGGCATCCGCTCCAAAATAAGTACCCTGCTTGGTCGGGGCATCTTGATGGAATAAAAATGTACCCGCCGTCCAATGAAGGGGGGTATCGTGGGAAGGTGCCGACGAAAGCTTAAACTCCTGGGTAAACACCTTGACATGGTTCCAATCTTTGCCGTAGTCGTTGACAATGGAAACGGCATCCAGGAACGAAAAATCGCCGTCGATGGGATCCCGGTAATACCGGTAGTTGGACTGATAAGCCGTGTGCGAACTAAAATTGAGGGCGTTACCAAAATGGTTAATCGAAAGCGACACATTCCGTGTTTCATCGACCATTTTCGTCCGCGCATTCTGAGTAAGGTGGAACGGGTTTCCAAAGGCATCATCTACGCCCGGAATAAGGGCAAATGCACCGTGGTTACGGTTTGAAATATGTTTAACATTCAACGTCATCGCCCATTGGTTGCTTATTAGGTATTTTAGGTAATAATTGCCAAACACCGTTTGCTGTTTGTCATAATGAGAATGGTCAAAATCATTGGTAAAAAAACCGTTCAGACCGTTATACATTCCCGAAGCTCCAAAAAACAGCCGATCCTTGACGATAGGCGTACGGATACCTAGCAAATAACGCTGTTGCCCATGGCTACCCACGTTCACCTCTGCCAATCCACTTAGTTGGTTTGTAGGCTGTTTGGTGATGATATTAATGACACCGCCCATGGCATTCCTGCCGTAAAGCGTGCCTTGCGGTCCACGCAGCACTTCGATGCGCTCCACATCTTGCAGATAGGGGATGTAGGTATCTAGCCCAAATTGATTGACACCATCCACATAGGTGGCAACGGCCTGGTTGTAAGAGGTAGTAGCAATCCCTCGTATCGAGGCAACATTGCGATTATCCCCGGGGTTTGCCATATTTAGATTCGGCACCACGGCCGTCACATCCATTACGTTCCAAATATATTGTTGCTCAATTTGTCGCCCCTCCACCACGGATAAGCTTGCCGGAATATCGTGCGGGTCACTTTCCATTTTCTGAGCAGTCGCTACAACCTCATCCAGCCGGTTTTCGACGCCCGCCAGTTGAATATCCAAAGAGACATTTTCCTGGACTACTACCGTATGGTTTTCAGCTGCATATCCCAATGCACTCACGCGGACAACGTGTGTACCCGCTGGCAGGTACTCAAGGAGAAAATTCCCTAGTTCGTCCGTTGACGTAGCGCGATTGGAATTCAATACCTGAACCGAGGCACCAGCTATCCCTTCTCCACCTTCCGCACTTACCTTTCCGCCTATCGAATACTGCTGCGCTACGGCGGCACCGGAAAGCATCAAAAACAAACCTAACAAACAAAAGCGGTGCATCGGAACCATGCGATTGATCACGTATATCATTTCAGTATTTTAAAAGTTGCTTTTCAATTTCCTTGCAGAACGCCGAAATTACAACATTTTTTTTTATTCCTTAAGCATCTCCCGCGAAATGACCATCTTCTGAATTTCAGATGTCCCCTCATAGATTTGTGTAATCTTGGCGTCGCGCATGAGGCGCTCCACGTGATATTCCTTCACATATCCATAACCGCCATGAATCTGTACAGCTTCTATGGTAGTTTTCATGGCCACTTCGGATGCATAGAGCTTGGCCATGGAAGCCGCTTGTGTGTAAGACTCGCCCTTGTCTTTGAGCCATGCGGCTTTGAGACACAACAGCCGGGCAGCTTCAATCTGAGTAGCCATATCGGCCAATTTGAATTGAATTGCCTGATGTTGGGCAATAGGCTTGCCGAAGGTTTGGCGCGCTTTTGCATAATTTAGCGCAAGCTCAAAGGCCCCCGAGGCGATACCGAGCGCTTGTGCTGCAATACCGATGCGACCACCTTCTAGTGTTTTCATAGCGAATTTAAATCCAAAACCATCTTCACCGATCCGATTTCCTTTAGGTACCTTTACATCGCTGAATAAAAGCGAATGTGTATCGGATCCCCGGATACCCAGTTTATTCTCCTTCGGCCCTACCGTAAAGCCATCCATCCCCTTCTCGACAATCAATGCATTGATTCCCTGATGCCCTTTTTCGGGATGCGTTTGCGCAATGACCAAATACGTAGAGGCTGTACTCCCATTGGTTATCCAATTTTTTGTACCATTGAGCAGGTAATGGTCACCTTTGTCCTCGGCAGTGGTGCGCTGAGAGGTAGCATCCGAACCTGCCTCCGGCTCAGACAAACAAAAAGCACCGATCTGTTCCCCTGCGGCGAGTGGTTTCAGGTAGTTGCGCTTTTGTTCCTCGGTGCCGTATTCTTCCAACCCATAGCAAACCAACGAATTATTGACGGATACAACCACGGAAGCCGACGCATCGATCTTGGAAAGTTCCTCCATGACCAGCACGTAGGAAACGGCGTCCAGTCCGGCACCGTTGTATTTGGGATCGACCATCATGCCCAGAAATCCCAGTTCACCGAGTTTCTTGATTTGCTCTGCAGGAAATTGCTGCTGCTCATCGCGTTCAATCACACCGGGTTTCAATTCGTTCTGGGCAAAATCACGGGCGGCATCCCGAATCATCCGCTGTTCGTCGTTAAGGTCAAATATCATAATTATCCTAATTCGGCCAGCAAACCATTCAAATCCAAGGTTCTCGTGTACATGTTCAGCGAACCATCCGGAAAATAAGGCCATTGCTCCTTGGGTCGATCCCAATACAGCTCCACGCCATTGCGATCCGGATCATCCAGGTATAACGCCTCGGATACACCATGGTCACTTGCTCCTGTCAACGGATATTGGGCCTTGCGCAGTCTATCAAAGATCACCGCCAAGTCTCGCCTCGTTGGGTAAACAATGGCGGTATGGTACAAGCCAGGGCTCCGCACCGACGCGGGTGGCTCACCCTCACTATGCCAGGTATTCAAACCAATGTGATGGTGATACCCTCCAGCAGAAACAAATGCTGCTTGCCGCCCATACCGGGTGGTCAACTCAAACCCCAGTAAACCGCAGTAAAAGTCCAAGGACCGTGCCAGGTCTGACACCTTCAGATGCACATGACCGATCCGTGTCTGTGCCGGAACCGTATAAAGCTCGTCCATAAAAGCAAACTTTAGGAAAAATAGCGAACAATGCAAATTTATTCGATGTCCAATATTCGCATCCGATAGCAGTTCATCGCAGCGCTTCCCAGTTGCTCCAACAATCGGTAATTGACCACCGCACCTACTGCTGCACCGATAACTGGAACTAATTGAGCCATTTTAGCCAAATCGATATAATCACGGTACTCCAGTTGGAAGGTCCTCCAATCGAAGCTATCAATATTATCCGGAAGGTCTGCCGCATACGCGTCCCAGATGACTAATCTATGGTATACTTCAGCCCGGTGCTTATGGCTGGAAAATGCTAGTTGGAACACCGTCAGCAAAAAGAGCCGTTCTTTATACTGCCGTACATCAAATCCGTACGTTGCGGCAATATCAAATAACATCTTCATCTTAATGGCCAATAATGCGGGAAAATCAGCAATTCCCATTAGAATACCTCCAGCGCCGGTAATGGCTCCCTCCAACGACCCCGTTTTTTTATAAGTGTCGATGAGCCGCTTAACGTAAGCCTCACGCAATTGGAAACTACCATACACACCAGGCGGCGCTGTGGTATATTTTGCACCAAAAAGTACTCCCTTCACCATTTTCTCAATTGCGAAGGTTATCACCTGATGTATCCGCTCGGGAATTAAATTGTTGAGTCTGGTCTGTATATTTTTTGCCCACACACTACTTAGAGGCTGCTTCTTGGTCATTTTATGTTTCCAAAACGCTAACTCGATCGCTACCTTTTTTCGGTATAACGGCGACATTTCCGGAAGCTCTTTCTTTTTCATATGTAGGATTAGACGGGCTGTAAATGATTTTGTTTCGACATTTTTTTATGTCGAAAAATCTACTAACTTTGTAGACTACAAACTTATAAATACGAAAACTTATAAATATAAAAAGGAGGAACAAACATGGGCTTACGATTAGGTGATACCGCACCGAATTTTAAAGCGGTAACGACAATAGGCGAAATCGATTTTTACGATTACACAGAAGGAAGCTGGGTGGTCTTGTTTTCACATCCGGCCGACTATACGCCTGTGTGTACGACTGAACTGGGGCGCACCGCCCAATTGAAAAGCGAATTTGAAAAACGCAATGTCAAAGTGCTCGCAGTGAGTGTAGACCCGATAGACAGCCATCACGGATGGGTTAATGATATCAACGAAACGCAAAACTGTGAAGTAGATTTTCCGTTGATAGCTGATCCCGATCGACACGTTTCTGAACTTTATGACATGATTCACCCAAACGCGTCGGCAACCGCTACCGTCCGTTCGGTTTTCGTCATTGGGCCTGACCGTAAAATTAAGTTAACGCTTACTTACCCAGCTTCTACGGGCCGTAATTTCAATGAAATTCTTCGTGTAATTGATTCGCTGCAGTTGACCGCAGACTATAGTGTGGCAACACCGGCCGACTGGAATCACGGTGAAGACGTAATCGTGGTTCCGGCGATCCAAACTGAAGACATTCCCGCAAAATTTCCAAAAGGTCACAAGGTGATTAAACCTTACCTGCGTACTACACCACAGCCCAACATCTAAAAGTTTTATCAATTCACAAAAAAAAGCGATTGACTTTAGAGCCAATCGCTTTTCAATTCCACAAAAAAGTCCTTAATAAACCTTCACCAAATAGACATACTCCTGAATCTTTTTAATTTGATCCGTACGTTTCAATCCATTAAGTGAATTCTTACGATTGATTGTCAATTTACTTGCCAAAGAATCCATCGGAATCGCTGATATAGATTTTAAAAGCGCCTCTGCTTTAATTGCAAAAGATGCCCCATCAATTCCTGTTTGCTTACCACTGATGATACCAATCACTTGCCCCCTGCTATCTATCACGGGTCCTCCACTATTGCCGGGATTGACCGGAATGGACAACTGATAAGCCGTAGTATCCCCTGCGTAACCGGTACGCGAACTGAGATACCCCTGCCCGTAAACTACCTCATCACGCGGAAATCCGATTGTATATACATCTTCACCGAGATCCGAATCCGCTTCTTTAAACGTATAGGGAGTGGTTTTTAGCGGACTGAAAGCGCTGTCACTGATATGTAACATCGCCAGGTCGTTAGTGGGATCGATGTAAATCACATCTGCCCTCAAGGACTCACCTTTCGTATTCTGCAAGTGAACGGAATCCGCATCCTTCACCACGTGATAGTTGGTTACGACATACCCGTTAGGAGAGATGATAAAACCCGTGGCACCGAAATGCCCCTCAGATTGTCCCTCTTTTTGCTTTTCGTTATTGATATTACGTATTACCGCATTTTGTGCATTTACATTCTGCTTGACCGTATTCATATCCCTCCGCAATGCGCTGTAATTTGTCGTGGTTTTTTCAATGGTTTTGTAGTATCCAGACAGCCACAATGTCGAAAAAACGGCTACAATTGCCACACTTGCTGCCACCAACGAGTTGACTTTAAACCGGTTCCATAGGGCAACCAGCATCGGTTCCCAGCGCCCTTCCGCCACGGTGGTATCGGGGCGATGGTATCGGTCTGCTACCACAGCCAGTGTACTTTTAAAAGCCGCTCGATCTGCGTGATGCTTAAGTTGCTGTAAAAAAAGCCGGTGTGTTGCCAACTGCTCAGCCGCTGCCGGATTCCCTTCACAATACCGTTCAAAAGCAATGCGTTCGGAGCTATCCATCTCGCCATTGAGGAACCTATCGGCCTGCACTATAAAATCCTGTTCGTTCATCATATCCGTTCACCTAGTTGAAAAAAACAATCGCTTTAACCGCTGCAGGCATTTATATTTTTGGTTTTTTGCGTTATCTGCGCTGGTATATCCAAATTTTTCACAAATTTCCTGCATGGATAAATTCATTATATAAAAGTCATGGATAATGGTCCGGCAAGGTTCACCCAATTTATCCAACGCCTGTTCCATCAAAGACAGCTGCACTTCAGTTTCTCGATGTTTTGCTAAGTCATCCTCTACCGGAATAACTTCCTCATAACTACTGACGTCTTGAAACGCCCGCTCTTGGCTTCCCAGCTGTTTGAGCCACAGTCTCCGGCATACCGAGTAAATATAGGTCTTTAGTTTGCTGCTTAATTCAAAATTTCCCTGCTTAATCTTGTCATACAATACGATTACCGCTTCCTGAAAAATATCTTTTGCCTCCTCCTCCGTACCATTGTTCTGAATCACCATATGCAGTACCATGGGGAAATAATCGTGATATAAGCTTTCCAAAACTGCAGCATCACCACACGCAATGCCATCCACGGTTTTCAAGTCAGCGTCCGACACAACCGATCTATTTAACTTACTCACCTATTAATACGCTTATGCCCAAAATGTAACCCTTATCCCTCACCAAACCTAAGATATTTTTTTGATTTACCGTATCTCCATTCGCGGTTCGCTCTTCATGCATAACTTGTTGCGACCCATCGGGAGCTCACAATTTTTTACGCCAAACCTGCAAAGGATATTTACAGCTTCCCTTGGCCATCTTCAATTTTCGTTCTTGACCACTTGCGTCATTGAAATCAAGGTGGTGATCATCAATCCAAATAAGCCAATCACTGCATACGAATAGCGGAGACTGGCTAATTCAGCGACGTAACCGATCAACGGGGGCCCCATGAGAAAGCCGAGATAGCTGACACTGGAAACCATGGCCAACGCAACCCCCGGAGATATGTTAGCATTCCGGCCCGCGGCACTATAAATCGAAGGGACTACACAAGCCACACCCAGTCCCACCAGCATAAATCCCAGTGAAGCTGTCGTTACCGTAGGAAAGACGACCGCAATCCCCATACCTACAAAGATGAAGCAGCCACTCGCTTGCAATAACGTGCGCCTTCCGATGCGCCGGATTGCCCAGTCGCCCAAAAAGCGGCCAGCGGCCATCATGATCATGAACGACGCATAGCCAACCACAACCAATGAAGAAGGGGCCCGCACAATATCCTTGAAGTAGATACCACTCCAATCAAACATCGCCCCTTCGGTGGCCATGCTGCAAAACCCGATGATACCGAGTTGTATTAGCACCCCATCGGGCTTCGTAAAGAAACTCGTTTTCCGTTGCTCGGTGACCACATGGCGTACCAGGTATTTTTGATTGATTACCGTATTGATCACCACGCAAATTAAAATAATCCAAAAATGCAGATAGGTATCGACATGAAGGTTTATCATCAGCAGTCCAATCAGTGCTCCCGTAAATCCGGCGATGCTCCACGCACCGTGAAACGATGTCATGACCGAACGGCTATACAACTGTTCTGCAGCCACTCCTTGTGTATTCACCGCAATGTTGCACATATTGCCCACAATACCAAAAGCGAGCAGCGCCAGCCCCAATTGCCATCCGGTAGATACGAGAGCGATGCAGGTCAGCACAAGGGCATACAGGGGAGCCGCGACACGCAACACCCGGTGGCTGCCGTATTGGGTAACCAATCTGCCTGACAAAGGCATGGTCAATAACTGCCCAAAGGGCAATGCAAAAAGTAAGGTCCCTAGTTGGGCATCGGAAAGATTCAATGCCGACTTTATATCCGGAATACGGCTCGCCCAAGAGGCAAACGCTAACCCTTGGCAGAAATAAAACAATGCGACAGCAATTCGTATTCGTTCCCGTGAAATTGTGATGTCAAAACTTGGGATAGGTTCCGGTTCTGCATGTTCAGACACCGGGGCGGAGACAGGCTCCTCAATCAATGTTTTCAACTTTATTCTTCTGAATTTTTGCAAAGGTACGACAAATCCTCTGCCAATTTGCAAAATCGCGAAACCGCGTAATTGCTTATTTACGAAACAGTTTATCTGCAAATTGCGGAACGGCGAATCGTAAAATCGCGAAAGGGCGAATATGCGATTTTGCAACTCGGCAACCCTGTAACTTAGCCATTTCGCGAGTTATTCCTATCTTAGCATCCAATTTCCACGACATGGCATACGATACCTCCAAATGGCAGCAACATATCAACCAGGGATTAGCGGATCTTGATCTTCCTCCTGTTCCCGCAACATTATACGAACCCATCCGGTATATGCTTGCGCTGGGAGGAAAACGCATACGTCCCTTACTTACGCTCATGGCTGCTGACCTCTTTTCCATTTCCGATATCAGACATGCCATACCGGCCGCATTGGCCGTAGAACTCTTCCACAACTTCTCACTTGTACATGATGACATCATGGATGAGGCGCCCTTGAGACGGGGAAAGCCAACTGTTCACAAAAAATGGAATGCCAATGTCGCCATACTGTCAGGAGATAACCTGCTGATCATGGCTTATGGACAGTTAGCGAAATGTCCAAGCGACAAGCTACCTTCCATCTTAGAGACCTTCAACGCAATGGCCACTCACGTATGTGAAGGGCAGCAATTGGATATGGATTTTGAACGCAGTCCGACTGTCGGCATAAATGACTACCTGCATATGATCCAATTGAAGACTTCCGTGCTGTTGGGAGCCGCATTGAAAATAGGTGCAGTGCTTGGTAATGCCTCCGATGTCGACGCCCAATACCTTTATGATTTTGGTGTCAATGTAGGCATTGCATTTCAATTACAGGACGATCTACTGGACGTTTATGGAGATCCCGAGCAATTCGGAAAACAACGGGGTGGAGACATTCTTGCCAACAAGAAAACCTACCTGTTGCTAAAGGCATTGGAAACGGCAGACACGGAGACCGTTTCCGAACTGCATGATTGGATGAAGCGGAGCGATCAGCCTCAAATTAAAATCAACCGAGTAACTGCTATCTATAATTCCCTTGGTATCCAACAGGCTACGGAAACCATGAAGCGATTTTATGCGACACAGGCCTATGCGGCACTCGATCGAATTCCTTGTGAAAAAAGCCGCAAACTTCCTTTACAGACAATGGCCCAGCACCTTTTGAACCGGTCAAATTAATAACTGGCAAAATAATTGCGGCATAAAGAGCTATCATTTGCTTTTAGATAATTTTTGTTAACTTGTGCTGATTGCAGGTTACTTATAACAGGATACCATAGCTGATGGATATGGATGCATTAAAAATCACCACTTTTCAAGCATACCTTTTTTGGGAAAATATCGACAAAAACCTCAGCAACCTATCACTTAGGTTGTCCGCAATCCGTGAAAAAACTGATCTGATTATCCTGCCGGAAATGTTCAATACTGGCTTTACAATGGACGTGCAGAAATGTGCAGAAAAGTCAGATGGCAGGACGATGCATTGGATGCTCGAAACAGCTCAACAATACGATTGTGTAGTGGCGGGGAGCCTTATTATCGAAGAAGAAGGTAAATATTATAATCGTTTCGTGTGGATGACCAAGGAAGGCGATTATGTCAAATATGATAAGCGGCATCTTTTCGGTATGGCGGGAGAAGACAGGGCATTCACCCCCGGCAACCAACGTGTCATCGTTGAGCTGAACGGCTGGAAGATCTGCCCAATGATCTGTTACGATCTGCGTTTCCCGGTGTGGTCGCGCAACCTCAACAGTGCGTACGACATCTTGCTTTACGTAGCCAATTGGCCTGACAAGCGCTCGGCACATTGGCGAAGCCTTATACCTGCGCGGGCGATCGAAAATCAGGCATTTGTCATCGGCGTAAACCGGGTAGGACACGACGGCAATGAAATTTACTACTCCGGGGGCTCTATGTGTATTTCACCCATGGGCGACGTGGTATATTATAAACCAGAGTATGAAGATCTATACACATTTACCATCTACCCGAAAGACATCGAAGATACACGGAAAGGATTACCATTCTTAAAAGATATGGACGATTTCACCTTACAGGTTGATCGCAAGCCATAAAATTTGGGGTACCGCGGTTCATTAAGGGTATGGTCGTTCCAAAATAGCCGATTTAATGACGGCATCCCGTAAGTCAAACGTCATTTCGTCCCTTACATACGCCGAGTCCGCACCCTCATCGACGTCTATACGCAACGATGAGAGGGTTGGATTACGAACTGCCTTTTTAGTACGCGTCACGTTATCCGCATCCATGAACCCAGAATAACTTTCATAGGCTTCCCGGATAGGCTGGGCCTGTCGCTGGGGAGGTGCTACCACCCGCCGGTGTACATCTGTCTCGGGCTTAACAAGGGTCCGCTCGGCATTTTCTTCGGGCAATGGAGGTACCGGCGGCTGCCCCAAATTTCGCTTACGCGCTTTTTCCTGTTCTTTTTGAAAATTGGCATATGCTTGGAATGCAAAAACCACAATGGCAATCAGTATGGGTATAAAGGTTTCCATTGGTATAAAGGTATGGATTTTTTGTAACATATTTGCAGCCAGTATGTCAAACAGATTGTAATTACCATTCATGAGTAAGCAGCGACAATTGTTCCAGCAACTGTTTGAAGATAACTCCAAAAAGGTGTATCACTTGTGTTATGGATATACAGGTGACAGCGATTCGGCAAACGATTTAATGCAGGAGACATTTATTAAAGTTTGGCAGAATCTGGATAAATTCAGAAACGAGTCCCAATTTTCCACCTGGATATACCGTATTGCCGTAAATACCTGCCTTTCATACCTACGCACGGTCAAGCGCCGCACGACAGACGAATTGAACGATACCATCATTGAAAATTACGCAGAAGAACCGTCAGAAAAACAGGAACAGATTGCGCTGCTCTATAAGTCCATCTCCCAACTGGATGAAAATGAACGTATCATCATTACCATGGTATTGGACGAAATACCGTATCCCGAAATTGCCGAAGTAGCTGGGATCTCTGAAGGCAACTTACGGGTAAAAATACATCGGATAAAACATAAGCTGACAGAAATATACAACAGTAATGAAAGGCTTTGATGAGATACAACAGCTTTGGCAGGGGCAGAAACCGGAGCCAAACGTTAGCTTTGACACGATTTTAAAACGTCTTAAAAGCAATCGGACCGCCCTAATGAGAAAATTGTTTTGGCAAAGTATAGCCGTTGGCATAGTTGTTCTGACCGCTTTGTGGATCGGCCTCGCGGTAGACTTCTCAACATGGACCACCTATCTGGCGCTCGCCATCATGGTGGGATGTATCGCCTATTATTTTGTCAACCAACTAACTGACTACAAAAACATCAGCCGAAGCAGTCATTTACTATCCAAGCCACAGGACTACATTAATTACCTACGGGCTTTCCAGCAAAAACGCAACCGGTTCAATACACGGAACTATCTAATTTACGAGATCTGCATCGCTGCTGCATTTGCTTTATACGGTATCGAGATGTATTTTATATTGCCTCTTTTGACATTCGTCGGCATTTTTCTCTTCGTCATTTTCTGGTTCCTGATCTGCCATTTCGTGTTCATGAAACAGTACATCAACAGTGAGAATATGCGGATAGAAGAGATGATTGATAATCTGGAACGGATAAAAAATCAGTTCGAATAAATCTGCTCGCTTAGTTGCTGGTACAGCGCAACCAGGCCTTGGTGGCCTTCCTTCAACAGTTCCAAATGTTTCTGCATCGTGCCGACGTCGTGCCGTATGGCGGGACCGGTCTGAACCTCTCTGGGAGAAAAAGCCATCACCTTTTGGGCGGTTTCAAGGATAAGGGGACGGATTAAATCGAAATCCAATGCATGTTTGCGGAGAATATCGGCCCCGATGGCATACAAGTGATTGGTGAAGTTGCTGGCGAATACCGCCGCTACATGCAACGCAAGCCGTTGCCGGGAATCGCAGGAAAAAATCTGCGTGGATAAAGGGTCGACCAATTGTGTTAACTGAGCATAAGTGGCCTCATCTGAAGCTTCCAATGCAAGGGGAACGCTCGAAAAATCAACTGGTTTTGCTATGGAAAACGTCTGTACCGGATAAATTACGCCGTACTTCTGTGCGTGGGGGATGAGGACAGCCATATCAACACTTCCCGCCGTATGAGCGACGATGCCGTTCAACGCTGCAGGCAACTGTGCAGCCACCTGACCAATCGCGCCATCGGTTACGGCGATAAGGTATAAGTCAGCAGCCAAATCAATGGCTTCCAGATCATCAATTGCACGGGCGTTAAGCGCATCGGCTAATACGATGGCTTGAGCTTTGGTTCGGCTATACACTTGAACCACCCGATGACCGGCGTCGAAGAGCGCCTTACCGAAGTGAGTAGCTACATTTCCACTACCGAGCAATACGATGTCCATGCGGATTAAACCGATTTGATTTCCTTATTACGGCGTAGGATTGATAGGAAGAAACCGATAGTCATCACGATAGCACCGCACCAAAAGAAATTGATATAGGGAAATCTGATTGCCTTAAAAACAATCCATTTCTTTTCGGGCAGGGGCTTTTGGTACACCATTAGTTCCAGCTTATCTTTCTGTGGCATGATGTTGCTAAAACGAAGCCGAAGCCCCTGATCTTCCACGTCTTTAAACAGGTCAAAGGTGGTTCCGCCGCGTATCAGAAACACTGGCTCTGCCTCGTAGGTTTCGCCGGTTGCTGCATGTACACGGAGTGTCAATCCGACGATGATATCGTCATCCTTACGAGGAATATTCTGCACGGTGGCATTTCGGTTAATTCCTTCAACCACGATATATCCGTTGCGATAGCGTAGCGTATCACCGATATTGGTTTCATAAACCGCGGGCTCATCATACGCTTCGAAGCCGGTTTGCTCATCTTGTTGCCCTTGCAGATGGGGTTCTGACATGGCCGCCGTAATCAACGTGTATACATCGTGTGTAAGGTAGTGCTTGGTTGCAGGCGTACCGATAAGCCCTCCCATCTGTGGGTTGTTCTGGGCAAAAGGCCGAAGCTGAAAACGATCGGTTACCCGGCCCGTCTCGTCATCTATTTTCTCATAATTGATTTTATAGTACACGTTGGGCGGAGCCACGCTATCACCTACGTAGGTAATGCGATAGGCACCCATCTGCGTAGGCTCCCCTTCGGTAAGAAACAGGTTGTCTCCCGGCTTTTCCACCTGATCGAAACCAGCTACCGCAATGTAGTTGCTGCTATTTACTGAAATCACTTCATTGGTAGCCGCAGCCACCAATCCACCAATGAGTAAAAGTCCAAATCCAATATGCGCTACGGCCGATCCGGTGAGCTTCCATTTTCCCCGGATGGCATCTCCTAAAATTTTGCCGTTGGCCACAACCGTATAAGCGGCCGCAAACACCAACAGGATGTACATGAAATTAGTATATACGTTAGTGATATAAACCACTACGGCCGTGACGACGAGAGCCACTACCAGCGAGGCAATCGCCGCTGCATAAAATTTACGGACATCCGTACGTTTGTATTTCATGAACTGCGTAAATGCGGAAAGCAACGCCACAACCACTGCAAACCCTGCCTGCCACTTGTTATAGTGCTGCACCGGGTCAATCGGAGGCGCAACTTTCGTCCCGAAGACCGCATTGAACACCGGGATGGATGTGGATGCAATGATCTGCACACATGCGACTGTCAACACTAAAGCACCTACAAATAGCCAGAATTCGCGCGAATAAATATCCTCTTCTTTTTTGGTGGACGGCATTTCCTTTTTACGTTTCACCAGTAGGTATACCATGATTCCCAAGAAAATGACGTTGAAAGCCACCAACTGCCAATAAAGGCCTAAGTCCGTAAACGAGTGTACCGATGTTTCGCCCAGTACACCACTCCGAGTAAGAAACGAAGCATAAATGACTAACACAAAACTGACCAGCGCTAAAAAGGTAGCGGTGAAATACGAGTGACCTGAATTTTTGAAGGCAACCATCACATGGACCGCGGCAATAAGTGTAAACCACGGAATAATCGATGCGTTCTCCACCGGATCCCAAGCCCAAAAACCACCGAAGTTAAGTGCTTCATAAGCCCAGAAGGATCCCATAATAATCCCCGCGCCCAACGTCATTACGGCGAAGAGCGCCCACGGTATACCCACAACAATCCATTCTTTATACCGCCGTTGCCATAACCCCGCTACTGCATAGGCAAAAGGTACGATCATCGCGGCAAACCCCAGAAACAACGTAGGCGGGTGAATCACCATCCAGTAATTCTGCAACAATGCATTCAACCCGCTGCCATCGGTGATCATCCCGAGGTAATTCGGATCCGAAAAGATCGGTAAGTCCATCGCGTCCCGAAACAAGATAAAGGGTGAACTACCCACCCGCTCGCCTAAAATTTCAACGCCGATAAGCATCGATCCCAATACCGCCTGACATAACATCACCACGGTCATTACGGGGCTTTCCCAACTTTTGGCCCTGAAAACCAGTACGACACCCAATAGTCCTTGCCAAAACATCCACAACCAGAAACTCCCTTCCTGTCCTTCCCAGAAACTGGAGATAATAAAATGCGTAGGGAGGGATCTCGAAGAATGGTCCCACGCATAATAATATTCAAATAAATGATTGTAAATGATGTAAAATAAGCAACTACCGATACTGACAACCGATACCACATTTATCCAGAAAGCAATACGGGCAATTTTCAACCACGAACGATCTTTGTGGATAGTTGCAAAATAATAACTGATACAGGACAGAAGTGCGGAACCAAAGGAAAGGATAACGAAAAACTGACCGATCTTGCCGGGCAACAGGGTTTCACCTACATATGTTATATCCATCTATTATTGCCCATTAGCCGGTTTACTGTCTACAAACCCCAGATTCTGGGCTGTCGACGCTTCAATCACTTCCATTTCGTCTTGATTATATTTAGACGGACATTTCATCAAAATCTTGCTGGCATGGAACTCATCTCCTACCATCTTGCCCGTCAGTACGATTTGTTCGGAACGTTCGATATCCTGGGGTTTTGCCCCTCTGAAAACAACCCGGCATTCCGTGCTGTCATTATCGTACATAAAGAACGAAAAATGGTTGGCATCCTCTTTCGGGTTGTAGTGCAATTCCTTCTCTTTATTGAGCACGCCCACAACGTACAACTCAGATTGTTTTTCCTTTGCTTCGCTGAATGTGGAATAGGTACTTGAATCTGCGTACATTACGATAATCATCGCGATTGCTAACGCGATAACAATAATGGCTATGACCGAACTTTTCTTCATGTTGTTATCTCCCAACGGGTTAATACCAGAATGCAAATTTACGAATTGCAAAATGAAGCCACGAATATTGCAAGGGATTGGCATTTTTTAGAATTATTCTAAACAAAGTAGATAAAAAAAAACCGTATGTTTGTTTCTGAGGGAGAATAAGCTGTACCAATCACCGAAATGATCAACAACCTATATAATACCGGCAAGGCCGTCATGACAACCGGTATACTTTTAAGTTATTTCATGGGCATCGCACAGTCGTTACCCCGTGCGGAGTTCAATTTTCGAAGCGACAATGACCTTTATTTATTTAACAAGCAGGATCAGTATTATACCAATGGCATTTTTTTTAATATTCGGAAAGCGGCAGACAGCACACATTTATCTACCGCAGAAGTCAATCGGCTTTGGGGAATAACCGTGGGACAAAAAATGTATAATGCCTATACTGCTCAAATCCACCATATTGAAGAAATCGACCGACCGATTACTGCTTATCTGTTCATTGCTGCGGATATGGATCGCTATTTTGCCAACGAATCCTTCCTTTCATTCGCTGTGGAATTCGGCACCATCGGGCAACGGGCACTGGGACGTCAGTTTCAGGAACGCATTCATAAAGTACTTAATCTTTATGACATCGCGGGATGGGAATACCAATTGAAGAATGCGGCAGGTCTGGACGCTTCCATACAATACGGTAGATTGCTGTACCGCAATCCAAGTCGTTGGTTTGATCTCTCTGCCAGTGCGGAAGCGATGGTAGGACTCAATCATACCGGATTGTCCGTTGCACCTACGTTACGATTGGGAAAAGTCAATCCACTTTATCAATCGGCTTATACTTCCAGCCGATTGCAAGCACACGGTTCGTTGGCAGACGACGAATTGTTTTTTTATTACACCCCCCAATTTAGATTTGTAGGATACGATGCGACACTGCAAGGGGGCATTTTTTTACATGACAAAGGTCCGATAACTTATACGCCGTCCCGTTGGATGTTGTACAATCAATTTGGCGTAACCTATGCCAACCGATTGATAACCCTGGGTCTACAGTATATTTTTTACAGTAAAGAGGTGCCAGGTATGTTTTTCCGCCATCGGTATGGTTCCGTGAGGATGAGTTATCGATTTTAAAGCCAGTCCTTTTTTCGGTTGATTTTTCGCAGTGCTTGCTGACGTTTGACATCCAGCCTTTTCTGAATGGCGGCCTTAGACGGTTTGGTTGCTTTGCGTGGCTTGTCGATCTGAAGAGCGGCGGTCAGCAATTCTACCAGTCTCCGTAGGGCAATCTCTTTATTTTGCAATTGACTACGTGTCTTCTGGCTGACGATTTGCAAGAACCCCTCTGCCTGTATCCAACCAGCAAGGCGGCGTTGGATACGGTCTTTCTCTTTTTCTGAAAAACAAGTCGCAGCATTCACATCAAACAGCAGTGTAACCTTCGTTTCCACTTTATTAACATGCTGCCCGCCACTGCCCCCACTACGTGAAGTCTGAAACGAGACGAAAGGCCGCAATATATCCGCTTCTAGCTGCTTAATCTGTATCATCCGTGTCGGCCTCCATCCTATCCAATCCGTTACGGCCCAACGCAAACCGGCTCACCAGCATAGCCGCTACGGTGTCCCCTGTAGCATTTAGCAAAGTTGCTATGGGATCTACTAGCGTACCGATAATCATGACAGCGGGGATGGCTTCCGTAGGCAGTCCGTACACTGAAATCATCAGCATTTCCCCGATATACCCCCCATTGGGAATCCCCCCAGCGACAATACTGACCAATACCGTGATACCCAGCGCAGTGACTAGGGTAGCAGGCTCGAAAAACTCCCGGCCGATAAGTATAAATGCCACGTAAATCTTAACAATACTGGACATCGATGAGCCATTTTTGTGCAACGTAGTACCCAAAGGGATTACCACATTGGCCACAGATACAGGAATACCCATTCGGGGTGCCGCCGCAAGGTTGACAGGCATCGTAGCAATGCTGCTGCAAGTACTAATAGCAGTCGCCGAAGGCAAGATATTATTTTTCCAGAAACGATCGACACCCGATCTACCACCCGCTATATAGGCGTAAAGGCTAAAAAACACCACGAAGTAAAACGCCCCTAGCATATAATACAAGCCTAGGGGTTTCGCATAAAACCCAAAAAGTTCCGGCCCAATTGTGCCTACCTGATAAGCAAAATAAGCGCCTAAACCAAGCGGCGCAATCTTCATAATCAGGATAAGCAATTGTTTCATCACCTCATTCCCCGATGATAAAAATTTCCGGAAGGAACTACCCGCTTCGCCCGACCGCATAGCGGCAATTCCCGTAAGGAAGGAAAAGATGACAAAAGCCAGCATGTTTTCCCGCGACAGGAGTTTATAAAACTCATCCACGGAAACAAACCTGACTAATTTATCGCCCCAGGTATCATCTGGACTGCCTTGCAGCAGTTCGTTCACCGATTCCTCCTGAACGTGCGGCGCATCTACCGGAAAAAACCACAAAACAACCATCGTGCATAACGCCGCGATGATTATGGTGGATAGAAACACACCAGCCATCGTAGAAATAATACGCCCTAATTTCTGCGAGCCGTCTATATTTGCCACTGCCGAAGAAATTGCAAAAAACAGTAAGGGGACTACAGCGGCAAACAATAGATTGAGAAAAACATCACCCAAAGGTTTCAGCCATGCCACCGCCTGGGGGAAGAAAGCACCTACGATGCTGCCCAGCACAATACCCAGCAGCAGAAGCAGGATGCTTCCGTAATGTTGAAAGAATTGGGCGAATTTGCTTTCCATATTATTTATAGCTGCTAAAATAGGAGAATTATTTTACCGAAGATCAATCAGAATGGTACTTTTGTTTATGATTTTTGCCAACATAGCCACGCCATGGATCACGAACGATGCAACAGTTTTCGGACTTCTGATGGCAATCCTGGCCTTGGTCTTTTATACATCGTCATTGTCCAATCCGTTTTTCAAGCGTTTATATGCAATACTACCTCCCTTATTGCTCTGTTATTTCATTCCCGGACTGTTAAACTCCGCGGGAGTCATCGACGGAAAAAATTCGCCGCTCTATGGAGTAAGTTCAAACTACCTGTTACCTGCTTGCTTAGTCATGTTCACACTGAGCCTCAACCTGCCGGAGCTATGGAAACTGCGAAAACAAGCAGGCGTCATGTTTGCGGCTACCGTGGTAAGTGTAATGTTGGGCGGAGCGTTTGCTGTATACATCGTTGGCAGATTTGCGCCCGAAATCGTCGGAGGTGAAGGCCCCAATGAGGTTTGGCGCGGACTCGCTACCCTTGCGGGTTCCTGGATTGGCGGTGGGGCCAACCAGGCGGCGCTGTATCGCATTTTCGAACCGTCGCCGGAATTGTTCTCGGCCACCATCGCTGTTGACGTGTTCGTTGCATATGGCTATATGGCACTCCTATTGTTCGGCGCGGGCAAAGCCGATCGGATGAACCGCTTCTTCCGTGCAGATAACCGTGCCGTCGAAGAACTGACCGGGAGGATGGAAGCCTATAGCAAAGCTAATACCCGGGTTCCGCAAGTGAAAGACCTTATGATCATGCTGGGATTAGCCTTCGGCACCACCGGTGTTGCACATTTGACAGGTACGGCCATTGCTGAATGGGTAAAAACGAATGCTCCGGGCTTGGACAAATTCAGCCTTACTTCAGATTTCTTTTGGATCATTCTCATCACCACCATCTTGGGCATCTTGCTGTCGACAACCAAAGCACGGCAGCTGGAAGGGGCTGGAGCGTCCAAATTGGGGACGGTACTTCTTTATGTACTGATTGCTTCCATCGGTATGCAGATGGATATTTTGGCCATACTCGATAATCCAGGATTGTTTCTAGTAGGAATAATCTGGATGCTATTTCATGTTTCGCTCTTGGCCTTGGTTGGATGGCTGATCCGCGCACCTTTTTTCTTTTTTGCGGTATCCAGTATGTCTAACATTGGCGGTGTTGCTTCCGCCTCCGCTACAGCCGCCGCATTCCATCCATCGTTGGTGTCCATGGGCGTTATTTTATCCGTATGTGCCTATGCGGTGGGTACCTATGCCGGTTATTTATGTGGCATTCTTATGCAATTGGCTTCTCCTTAAATAAATAAGAAAGCCCGACCAAAATCGGCCGGGCCGATCTCACTGTTGCAGGTTTAGCCGGATAGGTAACGTGTAGGCTACCCGCACCGGTTTTCCGTTTTGAATAGCAGGCAACCATTTTTGACCGTTCTGAAGTACGTGCAATGCAGCGTCACCGGTGCCATATCCGAGGTCTTCTATGAGCTTCATATCCGTTAAGCTACCGTCCTTCTCGACGATAAAGGACACGAGTACTTTTCCATTCACTCCTGCTTCAATTGCTTGCTGAGGATAATCGTAGTTTCGGGCAATGTACTCCATGAATGCCTTCATGCCGCCCTGCGGCGCAGGCTGGACTTCAACAGATTGGAACACTTGATTATCGGACACGGGGTCTTTTGGAATAGTTTTAGCTGCGTCGTTTTGTTTCACCTGCTGCTCCACCTTAGCAGGCTTGGGTTCGGAATGGGACGAGCGATCCGGCAAATAACCGAAGATAATGATCGAAGGGATGGGGGTATATTCCACAGGCACTGGTGGAGGCGGTGGCGGCATTTGGTCAGCCGCATTTTCTTTTCCGGAAATACGAAACTCTATGGTTGACAAGTATTTGCCGACCGGAGCCAAGCTATCTACACGCTTGGATTGCAGAGCGCGCAACACCTGCTCCTGCTGCCCTTCCCATAATTCATTCAGGAACTTGATATGCTCAATATGTCCGTTTTCGGCCTTTTCAAAAGTAAAAGCCAAGGTTCCCTGTTTTTGATTGCGTATCGCCTCCTGAGCGTAGGAAACATTTTTACCTATTTGTTCGTTAAACAGCGCTATGTCGTTAGCCGAAACGACCGATCCACCTACGGTATCCGCCGACGTGGTGTCAACGGATAGCGACGACTGCCCGTTGTCCGACCGCTGCTGATTACAAGCGATGGAGAAAATTGCCATTGCTCCAATGAGTGGTAATAACAGGGCATAGCGAAACAAATTGCGTTTATGTGATTTGTCCCGCAACAGCATAGTGACACGGCTTTTCAACCAATGTTTACTCGAAAACGTGTGGACAAGAGCCATGCGTTCTACGCCCATAGCCCTGGCTACCAACAGCTCAGCATACGCCAGCTCATCGCCCGCTGCCGTCTTGCCATCCGCGATGTATTCATGTTGCAGCCGGAGTGCCTGCTCGTAGTAATAAACAACCGGATTGAACCAGTTGAACACTTTGACGAGCTGAATCAAAATAAGATCTGCACTGTGCCATTCCCTGGCATGCACCCGCTCATGTGCTTCGATCTGTTTGTGTCCAGCCAAGCTGCTGTCAACGCGTATCGCACCGAAGAAGGAAAAAGCAGATCCCGCCCGCGCTATGCGCAACCGGCGAAACGTCCGCACCATGCGCAGCAAAAAATACAGGAACGACACGGCACAGCCAATCGCGTAGATTGATAGCAATAGATTTTTCCACCCAAAGGAGGCAGGTTGTGATACATCAACCGTATCGCCCTGTACCACGACCGTCGCTTCCGAACCGATTAGGTATTGTGGATAGGCTGCCGGATAGGCATACCAGGCAGAGATATCCACTGCTGGCAGCATAAATGCCAAGGCCAATCCGGCAAGCAGGTAAATGCGGTTCCACCGGAAAAAAGTCTGCTTACGCAATGCCACCCAATAAAAGGCAAAAAAGCCGGCTACGTAAAAATTGGCTAGGATTAAATAAAACATAACTACCTCCTTTTTTTCTGGGTTGCTTCTTCCAGCATTTTCAATAGCTCATCCGCATCCTTGAGGTTGAGCTTTTCCTCTTCCACAAAGAACGACAGCATATTCCTCGCAGAATTATCGAAATATCCATGCAAAAGTTTGCGGGTTGCAAACGTGCGATATTCTTCTTTTGACACCAGCGGATAATAACGGTGGCTCTTACCAAAGGCTTCGTGGGCCACAAAGCCTTTCGTTTCCAATATCCGCACAATCGTAGACACGGTGTTGTACGCAGGTTTCGGAGCCGGCAATTTATCGATGATGTCTTTGACAAATGCCTCACCCAGTTCCCACAATTCCTGCATAATCTGCTCCTCCACACGGGTCAATTCTTTTAATTCCTTCATAGCGATCAGTTAAATAAGCATCCGACATTTTACCATACAAACATAAAACTAATTATTTAGTTTTAAAATTAAAAAATTAGTTTTCGTTCGGAAGACCTTAGAATATCCCAATCTTTTTACGTTTACATGAACATCCTGTCGGAAAATTTATCCGTATTTTGCACCCGACTAATAGAAGGGAGCCCATGAAGATAGGCATCGTATGTTATCCCACCTTCGGTGGAAGCGGCGTAGTAGCAACTGAGTTAGGCAAGGCGCTGGCAGCCAATGGACATCAGATCCATTTTATTACCTACAGCCAACCCGCCCGGTTGGATTTTTTTTCGGAGAACCTCTACTACCACGAGGTGACCATATCCAAATATCCGTTGTTCGATTTTCCGCCTTATGAATTGGCATTGGCGAGCAAACTGGTGGATGTGGTCCGGTTTGAAAAGTTGGATGTATTGCATGTGCATTATGCCATCCCTCATGCTTCCGCAGCATTCATGGCGAAGCAGATATTAGCTACTTACGGCATTGACATACCCGTAGTCACGACGCTACATGGCACAGATATCACCCTCGTGGGTAAGGATGCCAGCTACAGTCCCGTTGTCACGTTTTCCATCAATCAGTCGGACGGTGTGACGGCGGTGTCAACTAATTTGAAGGAAGAAACCCTTAACTACTTCGACGTGAAGCGGGAAATCCGGGTGATCCCAAACTTTGTTGACCTCAGCCGTTTCAGTCTAAAGCCCCGGCAACACTTTAAACAGGCTATCGCGCCGGGCGACGAGCGCATCCTCGTGCATACATCCAATTTCCGGAAGGTGAAGCGCACCACGGATGTCATTCAGATCTTTAAAAAGGTGCAGGAGAAAATTCCCAGCAAATTGCTGATGGTGGGTGACGGACCCGAACGTACCCACGCGGAGAAACTTTCGCGTGAGCTGGGCGTTGACAAGGATATCCGTTTCCTCGGTAAGCAGGACGCTATCGAGGAAATTTTGTCCGTATCCGATTTATTCATCATTCCTTCCGGTTCGGAAAGTTTCGGTCTTGCTGCATTGGAGGCTATGGCGTGCAAAGTACCGGTTATCTCCTCTAATACGGGAGGATTACCCGAATTAAATATTGATGGGGTAACGGGTTATCTAAGCGACGTGGGGGATGTGGATGCGATGGCTATTAATGCCATCCACATCCTGGAAGACTCTGCTCGTCTGGAACAATTCAAGGAAGCTGCCTTGAAACGGGCTAAAGATTTCCAACTGGCTAATATCATGCCTTTGTATGAACAGTATTACCAAGAGGTGATATCGGGTAGTTAAAAAAATATTTTATCTTTGGCCGCTGGAAGTCCCTTTCCAAGACGACATTTTTATGAAGTATAAACGCATCCTACTCAAACTTAGCGGCGAAGCCCTTATGGGCGACCAACACTACGGCATTGACATCAACCGTGTTACGCAATACGCCAACGATATTAAAGAAATCCACAGCAAAGGCATGGAAGTCGCCATCGTCATCGGTGGCGGCAATATCTACCGGGGTCTTAGTGCCGAAAAAGCAGGAATGGACCGCGTCCAAGCAGACTATATGGGCATGCTGGCCACTGTCATCAACAGCATGGCGCTGCAAGATGCCCTCGAAAAGCTGTCTATCAAAACACGCCTGCTCACTGCCATCAAAATGGAGCAGATCTGTGAGCCTTTTATCCGACGGAGAGCCGTACGTCATCTTGAAAAAGGACGCGTCGTCATTTTTGGTGCCGGTACAGGTAATCCTTATTTTACCACGGATACTGCCGCATCGTTACGCGCTATTGAAATTAACGCAGACGTAGTACTAAAGGGCACCCGTGTAGACGGTATCTATACAGCCGACCCGCTCAAAGATCCCACGGCTACTCGCTTCGATGAAATTACCTTTCAGGATGTTTACAACCGGGGGCTCAGCGTGATGGATATGACGGCCTTTACCCTATGCCAGGAAAATAAACTGCCCATCATCGTTTTTGACATGAACAAGCCGGGAAACCTTTCGCGGCTCGCAGACGGCGAACCCATTGGAACTTTAGTACGAGAATAAGTATCTTTGACCAAACCATAACGCATAACCATGGACGAACTCATATCCCTACAACTGGAAGACACCGCCGGGCAAATGAAAAAAGCAGTGGCACACACTGAATCCGAACTTACTAAGATCCGTGCGGGCAAAGCCTTGCCTTCCATGCTCGATGGCATTCACGTAGACTACTACGGCACCGCGACTCCCCTTTCCCAAGTAAGCAACATCAATACGCCCGATGCGCGTACCTTGGTGATACAACCTTGGGAGAAAACAATGTTGTCACCCATTGAAAAAGCCATCCTCGAAGCAAATATTGGACTGACTCCCCAAAACGACGGATCAATTATCCGGCTTAATATCCCACCACTTACGGAAGAGCGCCGCCGGGATTTGGTCAAAAAAGTGAAAGAAGAGGCCGAGAAGGGACGGGTGGCCGTGAGGAATATCCGTAAAGATGCGAATGACGTAATCAAAAAGCTAAAAAACGACGGCGTATCAGAGGATGAAATCAAAACCGGTGAAGCCGAAGTTCAGAAGTTGACCGATAAATACATTGTCGATGTGGACAAGCTGGCCGAGGCAAAAGAAAAGGATATTATGACGGTATAGTATTAATATACTGATAAATAGATAAGCCACCTGTACGAGTGGCTTTTTTTAGTTGATTATAAACTAAAAATTTAGTTATATTGCATCTATAAATTTATATAAGTTGAGAAATTATGAATTACATCGTACTGATTTCCTTTTTCTGCAGTTGCATTCTATCGGTGTTTGCCCAAGACCACGCTCCGGACAATGGCCGGTTACTCGAATTCTATCAAGCCCAGAAATACGAGGAAGCCGCCACATACCTTCAGGGTTTGTATCCCGATCCGATTACCGATCCCTCCGTGCTCAACCGCCTCGCTTATTGTTATCGCATGTCAGGAAACCACCAGCAAGCCGAACGATATTATCTGCAGCTATATGCACTTGACAGCCTGAATATAGCTACGTTGTCAAACCTTGCCGCAGTGAGGGCACAACGAGGCTTGTTACGTTCCGCGGCGGATTACTACCGAAAATTAACTGCCATAGATAGTAATTATGTACAGGCACTGACTGCATTATCGACCCTCATGAGCCGGATGGGCAAAGCCGATTCTGCTTTCTTATATCTCAAGCGAGCAAATCAGTTGCAGCCCACCAACGGCGACATCGCTTTTGACTTCGCACAGCTATGCATGGGGCTTCGCAATGACGTCGGATACCTGAGCGCAGACAGCATATTGCAGATAGCGCTGCACACCGATCCAGAAAATGGTTTGTTACTATTGGCCAAAGCGCAAGCAGCTGATAAATTAGGTAACTACAAAGAAGTGGTACAACGTTGTGAAAAGCTGAGCAAACAAGGTGAAGAAACGCTACAGGTCCTGATATTACTGGCCAAAGGGTACTTTCTTACCGATGACTTCGCCCGCTGCAAAAACACTTACGAAAAAGCATTGGACCAATACAGTGGAATTCCGGAACTCGACTACTACTACCTTGCTATGGCTTACAAGGCATTGAAAGAATACCAAGCGGGACTTGAATGCATGGATAAGGTACTCGAACTTGCTATCTCACCCAATACCGCACTGTATTATGGCCGCAAGGCCGACTTACACGATCTCGCAAACCAACCATCTGCCGCGGCTGCCGCATATCTGCGGAGCTTCCAATTCGAAAAGATTCCGCTACATTATTACAGTCTGGCGGTATTGTATGACAAAAAACTCAACAATCCGAACAACGCCCTTCGCTACTATCAAATCTACCTTCAACAGAAACCCGGAGCAACCGAAAAAATCTATGTGGATTACGTTGAACAACGAATTAAAGCGCTTCAATAAATTGAACGACAATGTAACGTTGTCATCAACCCTGGGAACACCCGACGGATTGCTAGTCGTCTCTTCCGTTAGGCCCTGCGGTAATTGATTAAGCATTTAATCACGATTTTCCCCATCTCTTTCACGGTGGTTCCACTCATATACATTCTGGTTGCTAAATAAGCTTGCATTAAAGCGGCTTTCGGCTGACCATGCTCATGGTATATTCTGTGAGACAATGCAGCAAAATATGCGGCAAAGTTCTTAGATGCTTCATTCCGCAATTTCCGCCTTTTATTTTCCGGCAGGTAATTGCTGATGATATTGATAACCTTTTGGATATCTTTAACATTCTTTCCAGAAAGAATCGAGTTTGTTGTGATGTTGGTGGTATGTATTCGATAATGTGCCAAAAGTTTCGGCGAATAGGCTACCGAATAATGTGAAGCGATACGCACCCACATTTCCCAATCTTCACCATAATGTACCCCAAAAAAACTACCCAGATGTTCGTATACTTCTCGTTTCACGACGATGGCGGGAGGCTGTATTAGATTTTTACAGGCAATTTTGTCCAGCCAATTAGCTACTATCCCACTTGCCTTTTGCAGCACTTCGGTAGTATCAACCTGTCGGCTGTTCTGGTCTATGAAATCGTAATTTGAAAAGCAAGCTCCCACCTGAGGATATTCATTGTAAAGGCGCTCCATTTCAGCATAAAAGCCGGGAGATATTTTGTCATCACCATGTAAAATATGCACATATTTTCCTCGTGCCTTATTGATACAGGACTCAAAATTTCGGAGGCTACCACCATTTTTATCTTTTTTGAAATAATCTATGCGTCCGTTGCCAACGGTTTGTACTAATTCCGCTACATTCCCATCCGTACTGCAGTCGTCTATAACCATAATCTGCATAACCTCTTCGGGAAAAGCCTGCTGTAAAACGCTCTCCAACGTCTCCCGTAAGTAATTGATACAATTATAAACGGGTATCATCACCGACCAAATTATGCGGGAATCAGCGTCTGATAACGGATTGATTATCGGTGGAGTCTGTGGTGTTCTTTCTATATCCATGATCAGTCTTCTAATAATTGGTTAGCATTCATAAAATACGCATCCCAATTTTTGACTCCCTCATCAAAGGCATTACGCTCTTCGGGTGTATATAAAAAAGGCTGTTGCTTAGCTAACACCTTTTGCACCTGTTTCCTCATCATTGCAATGTCGCTGCTGATACTGTTGCCATGCACGCGGTAAGCCGCAATCTTTTGCTTATGCGAAAAAGCAGGCAAATTTCTACTGATGCGCAGATTTAAATCGTAATCTTCACATCCAATTAATCTTGAATCGAAATAGAAGTCGAAAAATAACTCTCTACGATACATCGTATTTGACTGCATACCGATAAAATTACCCATCAACAAGCCGCGATAAAACCCTTCCCGGTGCTGCTTTAAGTCCGGCTGATCGGCGAGCAATTCACCCTCATTCCCCACCCGGTCGAATCCACCTGCTACCAAAGCCACTTCGGGGAATTCATTAAAATAATGAAGTTGCAACTCTAGGGCATTAGCATATAGCCAATCATCGGCATCTAAAAACAGCACATAAGCTCCTTTACTATATAGTAAGCCGGTATTACGGGCCATGGAAACTCCAACACGCTTGGTATGAATACACTGAACATCCGGGTAAGATGCACATACCGCAACGGTATTATCTTCCGAACCATCGTTAACCACAATGATCTCATGGTTTTGGTATGTCTGTTTTTTTACACTCGCGATGGCATCCGCTAAATAATGCCCGTAGTTATAACACGTGATAACAACAGTAACCAACGCAGAATCAGCTTGGTTCGAAGCGGTAACCTCATTTGGCAATGCGAATAAGGGTGCATCCCGGTTAACCGAATTTCTTTGGTAAAATTTCCAACCCGCTATGCATCCTTTTATCTCAGTAATCAGAAAACGTAAATGATGGAACTTACCTGTTTTCACAAACGATATAATGCGACGTAAGTACCATTCCGGAAGATGCTTCTTAATCCGCCTAATGTCACCGATGTGCGCATATTTTTCATATTGCACGAGCAACGCGCTGACGTGACCTTTCATGTAAAAGAACAACTGACGCTTAAGTTCAGCCATCGACTTCCGATGTTGATGGTATACAACCATCTCGGGTGCATAAAAGCAATTCCAACCCTCTACCATTATCCTGTACCACATTTCAGAATCTCCGCTGCAACCGGACGCTCCCACGTCCAAGCGTTCATCAAATCCCCCTACAACTTTGAAAACATCTTTCCGAAAGGCCATATTTGCCCCTGCTCCGACATCCCAGGCAGGGGGACTGTCCCCCGCGGCAATGTATTTGTCTACATATGCCTTGTCGAACGTACGGGGTAGGTATCCTTTGTTGAATCCCCAGTCCCGTTCAAATAGATATTGTGCTTTGGTCGAAATTTCCAACGGTATCGTCAATCCTGTCAATGCCATAGTCAGCGGATTCTCAAACCCTTCCTTGATCCGGGTAATCCAATTTACATCGACTACCACGTCATCATCCGTGAACGCGACGATGGCATTGCTAGCGTACTTAATACCGGTGTTTCTGGCAATATCCAGTCCCTTTCGGTCCTCTCGGACGTAAGCGACATCGCCGAATGCAGTTACCACCTGCTGCGTTTCGTCTGTATCCGAGGCATTGTCAACAACTAACAACTCGAAGTTTTGGTCGTTGCATAGTTTAAGCTGTTTGATGCATTTTTTAAGTTCGTTAGGTCTGTTGCGCGTACAGATAACTACGGTTATGGTTTGGGTAATAGCCCGGGGGAGTGTCAAATTTGCCAACAGGTAACTCAACGTACCGGATGAAAAGTCATCTTCGAACAGACTTTCCTCCCAGTTACAATCATCTGCTGCCCCAACCATCCCAAGGTAATGGGTAAGTGCGGGTGATAGCGCGGTAACAATCGCCTTCGCAAAATCCAGTTGATTTAGATCGGCCTCATACCAAATATGCCCTAGTGGATATTGGTTATACCAAAACACCAGGTAATGTTTTCCAACCGGAGGTGTTAGGGTTCTAACCTCGCTCAATTGGACATGTCGTATCGTATAAGGTGTAAACATGGTTGATAGATGTTAAGTAGTTTGAGTGAATGTAAATGGAAGCTTGGGCCGAACAGGTGCTTGCCACCTCCCGGTATTTAAAGGCTTAGCCGAAGATTTAACCTCAAAACTAAGGCTCTGGTTAAACTCGAATAGAATATGCCGCTTATCCTGAAAAAAAACAAGATTAATGACATACGACCCGTCCGCCAAAAAATGTTTGGGTATACGACAGATACCGTGGATTAATCCGTCTTTAAAACCGACTTCTTCAGAAGTGGCACTGAAAATACCTTCTCCTAAGAAATTGATCACTATAATATTAACACTCAGCAATGAATGTCCTTTACTCAGATTCCAAAAGGAGAACCTGACAGATATATCCGTTTGCGTGTCAATTACTCCGGTAACCGGTTGATCATTTGCCCGTATTTCTACTTCATGTATCCGGATCGTACCATTTCCGGGTGCATTACTTTTATCAAGAAACTTTTGGATACTCACATATGCATTTTCCCGGAGCAGATATTTTGACACTACGGATGATGCATCGCCGTGCGCAACCAGTCTCCCTTTTTCTAAATAAAGCACGGTGTCGCATAGCGACTTGACAGATTGCATACTGTGACTTACAAATAAAATAGTCTGTCCCTGTTTTTTAGAAATCTCGTCAATCTTAGCTAAACATTTTTGCTGGAAATCGAAATCACCGACTGATAATACTTCATCTAAAACGAGGATATCAGGTTCGAGATGTATAGCAATCGAAAAAGCCAGTCGGACATACATCCCACTGGAATACCGTTTTACTGGTGTGTCCAAAAATGCTTCTATTCCTGAAAAGTCGACGATTTCATCAAAGCGACTTTCAATTTCTTTTTTCTTCATCCCCAAGATATTGCCGTTTAAGAATATATTCTCCCGGCCCGTCAACTCTGGATGAAACCCAGTGCCAACCTCCAATAAACTGGCGATGCGCCCACGGCCTCGCACCACGCCGGTGGTGGGTAAAACAATACGCGAAATGATCTTCAGCAGGGTAGATTTACCCGCTCCGTTTTTACCAATTAATCCAACTACATCTCCTCGCCTGATCTCAAAATTGATGTCTTTTAGCGCCCAGAAATAAGAGTCGCCCGCAACGTTAACCATTGCCTGCTTCTTTCGCTTACGCTGCCACCACAGCGACAGATCTTCCTTCAATGTATTGGCGTTTAAAACACCCAGCCGGTATCTCTTTGAAATGTTTTCGGCTTGAATCAAAATATCGCTCATGGTCTTAAATCGTATCCATCACCCTTACTTCGTTTCGTTTAAAAATGACCAAACCAATAACGAGCAAGATACCAACACTAAAAACTGAAACCAAAAGAGGTAACAAAGAAAACGCCGGAGAGCCAAAAAAAGCATATCGGATCGTCTCAATGGCAGGTGTCAGTGGATTTAGCCAAAACAGCCATTTCCATTCTTCGGGAATAATCGTACTCGGGTATACCACCGGCGCTGCAAACATGAATAAGCGTAAAACAAACTGCAACACGGTATCCAGATCTCTATATTTAGCTGTCGCAATACTGATAATCAAACCAGCACCAAATGCAAATCCAGCACACAATAGTAAGCTGACGGGAAGCAACACAACTGCGCGATTTACACCGAGGTCATAATTAAGCATATAAATTCCGTAAATGGCCACAAAAACTGATAACTGGATCATCATTCGGAAGCTGCTAGTAAGCACCTGGCTTACCGGGACCGTCAATCTGGGAAAAAAGACCTTGCTAAAAATATGCGCATTGTACTGAAACGTGCCCATCGTACCATTTAAACACTCCGAAAAATAATTCCATAGGATAACACCTGGCAAATAAAATAAAAGGGGTGGAACATTATCCGTACTAATCCGGGCAACCCGGGAGAAAATCAACACATAAGTCAACGTAGTAAGCAACGGTTGCACAATTACCCACAAAGGCCCTATCAACGTCTGTTGATAGCTCGCAAGCAAATCTCTTTTGGAAAACCGGAGAATCAAATCCTTGTAATGAAATAACTCACGGATGCCAAATCTGAACCAGGGTTGCTTTGTTTTAACCTCCCAATCCCACATTGTTATCGTATTATAATGTTAAATTTAATGGCCATCGGATGATCAACAATTAGATGCCTAACATGCGAAACAAAAATATTACGATTTCAAATGACTTGCACGTATTGTATTGATAAAAAATTAAATACGTAGCATTTCTGCTACATAGACATAACCTATAAACCAGTTGTTGATGCAACTTTGTCATTCTAATTAACTAAATCAGCGGACGATTTGCAGACCAGCAGCTGATTTTTTATATTCGTGACGGTTGGATGCAGCCATTTCGTCAGCGAAAAATGTGCGGTACATTTTTTGACCATGGAGAATACAAAAGGCATAAAAGCAACGATACAAAAACATATTAAAGAAGATATTATGATGAGTTATTGGATTATTTTCGGCGGCATCATGTTGGTCAGCATGATCGTGCAGTGGCGCTTTAAAAGCAAGTTTAAGAAATACTCGGAAACGCCGTTAAGCAGCGGTATGACCGGCCGGGATGTTGCGGAGAAAATGTTGCATGACCACGGCATTTACGATGTGCAAATTATTTCGGCACAGGGCCAGTTGAGCGACCACTATAATCCCGCAAACGGGACCGTGAATTTAAGTCCGGAAGTTTACAGTGGCCGTAGTGTAGCTGCGGCAGCTGTTGCAGCTCACGAATGCGGACACGCCGTTCAGCACGCAAAGGCATATTCGTGGTTGCAGTTCCGTTCGGCAATGGTACCCATTGTAAGCGTGGCCTCAAACTTGGTCACCTGGGTATTGATGATCGGTGTGCTGATGATGGCATTTTCAGGCAATCCATATGTATTGGCCATCGGCGTAGCCGCCTTGGCAATCACCACATTATTTAGCTTCGTAACGCTGCCGGTCGAATTCGACGCCTCCAGACGGGCGCTGGCATGGTTAGACAACAAAGGCATTACCCACAGCACGGTGGAGCACGATGGTGCGAAAGACGCCCTGTGGTGGGCAGCTATGACCTACGTCGTGGCAGCGTTGTCGTCTCTGGTGACCTTGCTTTATTACGCGAGCATGCTGCTCGGAAGAAGGGATTAAAATCTCTTTTCCTAATCCAGTTTAGGTGGGTCCGCCCCGATCAATTCGTGGCGGGCTTTTTTATGATAGATTTCGTAGCTTTGCAGCTCATTGATATTTAGATAGCAACGGACAATGTTTCAGAATTTACAGGATAAGTTAGACAGAGCCTTTAAAGTACTAAAAGGTCAGGGAAATATTACCGAAATCAACGTAGCGGAGACGATGAAGGAAATCCGCAAGGCGTTGCTCGATGCCGACGTAAACTATAAAACGGCCAAAGCATTCACCGATGAAGTGAAGCAAAAAGCACTTGGGCAAAATGTGCTGACCAGCATCTCACCGGGGCAATTGCTTACCAAGATCATGAACGATGAGTTGACCGCGCTAATGGGCGGCTCAGCCACTGACTTGGATTTATCGAAAAATCCAACAGTTATCCTCATCGCCGGTCTGAATGGCGCAGGTAAAACCACATTCTCAGGTAAACTTGCAAAATACCTCAAAGAGAAAAGAGGCAGAAAACCCCTGCTTGTTGCGGGCGATGTATACCGTCCGGCAGCGATCGACCAACTGGAAGTGCTTGCACAGCAGGTAGATGTTCCTGTATATACCAATCGGGAATCGAAAGACCCCATCGGCATTGCTCAAGCGGGTGTGACCGAAGCCAAGCAAAAAGGATACAATGTCGTTATCGTCGATACAGCCGGCCGTTTAGCCATCGATGAGGCATTGATGAATGAAATATCGGCCGTAAAAGACGCCACCCAGCCTCATGAAATCCTCTTTGTGGTGGATGCGATGACTGGTCAGGACGCAGTCAATACGGCAAAAGCGTTCAATGACCGACTCGATTTCACCGGTGCGGTACTTACCAAGCTGGACGGTGACACACGTGGAGGCGCGGCTCTCTCCATCAAATCGGTGGTCAATAAACCCATCAAGTTTATCGGTACAGGGGAAAAGATGGACGCGCTCGATGTCTTCCATCCCGATCGGATGGCCTCCCGTATTCTGGGTATGGGCGACGTAGTCTCGCTCGTTGAACGTGCGCAACAACAATTCGATGAGAAAGAAGCCGCAGAATTGCAGCGAAAAATCCGCAAAAATAAGTTCGACTTCAACGATTTCAAGAACCAAATCCAGCAAATCAAGAAGATGGGCAATATGAAAGACCTCATGGGTATGATCCCGGGGGTAGGTAAGGCCATCAAAGATGTGGATATCGATGACGATGCCTTCAAGCCTATCGAAGCGATTATCAATTCCATGACACCTTACGAACGTGAAAACCCCGATGCCATCGACCAAAAACGCCGTGCACGCATCGCCAAAGGCTCAGGCACCGATTTGGTGGAAGTGAATAAACTGATGAAGCAATTTGGCGATATGCGCAAAGTGATGAAACAGATGTCCAATCCGGCAGCAATGGCCCGCATGATGCGTGGGGCACCCAAGATGCCAATGGGGCGGTGATTTACTATCGGCCTTCAGCAGTCGGCTATTAGTTATCGATCGTAAGCTGACAGCTCACGGCGCAACTAATAAAATTTTCCTTACCTTTGACTTATGGATGACCCGGGACAGTTAACCGAATTTGGCAAAATACTCATCATTGGAGTAATGGGCGCCTTATTGGTATTGTTAACGCTCCTTTTGGGCAAAATCATTTCCCCCAAAAACCCCAACCCTGCAAAACTGAGCACCTACGAATGCGGTGAAGAAGCTATGGGCAGTTCGTGGATTGCGTTCAATCCGCGCTTTTATGTCATTGCCCTGGTATTCCTATTGTTTGACGTGGAAATGATTTTCATCTTTCCATGGGCTACGGTCTTCGGACGCCCAGAGTTAATCGCCGCAGACCCACGTTGGGGATGGTTTACACTGGCTGAAATGGCTGTCTTCATCGGTATTTTAGTCATCGGTTTGGTATATGTATGGAGAAAAGGCGATCTGGAATGGATAAAATCACGCACCGTCCTACCTCGTGTGAACGTAAATATACCCAAGTCGGCTTACGATAAGCTGAACCGCGAACCGCATCGTGTCCGTGAATTTGAACCACTGGTAGCGGGGTCTCCAAAAGCTGCCCCACCCCAAAGTGATGGAACCGAAATAAAAAAACCGGCATTTAAACCGATGTTCAGAAAACCAGGGGGCATATCGTCATGAGTATCAACAAACAACTGGAGAGCAACGGCGTGGTGATTGCCAAGCTGGACGACCTGCTCAATTGGGCGCGGCTGTCGTCTATGTGGCCCATGAGTTTTGGAATAGCTTGCTGTGCCATTGAAATGATGGGTTCAATGGCTGCTACCTATGACTTGGACCGTTTCGGTGTGTTTCCACGTCCCTCGCCCCGGCAATCGGATGTAATGATCATTGCCGGCACGGTGACTTTTAAAATGGCCGACCGTATACGGCGTTTGTACGAGCAAATGCCCGATCCCAAATATGTAATTTCCATGGGATCCTGCGCTAATTGCGGTGGCCCTTATTGGCAGCATGGTTATCACGTAGTTAAGGGAGTAGACCGCATTATTCCTGTGGATATTTATGTACAAGGATGTCCTCCCAGGCCTGAGGCGCTTATCGGTGCCTTTCTCGAATTGCAAAAAAAGATCGAAACCGAGCACATTATCGGCGACAAATTGCAACCCAAGCAGGCTTGATCTTAAAAACTATTTCAACCTTATATGGCAAAAGACTTTTATGGTGAACTACAGTTAGGCGTCCTCGGCGGCGGGCAGTTAGGCCGCATGCTCATTCAGGAAGCCATTAATTTCAATGTAAACGTACACATTCTTGACCCCGACAAAAATGCTCCCTGCCGCAATCTGTGCAACCGTTTTGTCAATGGGCCGCTAAATGATTTCGATACGGTATACGCATTCGGCAAGGGGCTGGATATGGTAACCATTGAGATCGAGAAGGTCAATGTAGATGCCTTGGAAAAGCTGGAAGAGGAAGGTGTTTTGGTCTATCCGCAATCCCGCATCATTCGCCTGATACAGGATAAAGGACTGCAAAAACAATTTTTTAAGCAAAATGACATACCCACAGCTCCTTTTCAGTTGATCTCATCCAAAGAGAACCTGGCGACCGCTTCGATCTCGTTGCCTTATATTCAAAAACTTCGCAAAGACGGTTACGATGGCCGGGGAGTAAAAAAAATCATCAACGAGTCCGATATTGAATCGGCCTTCGAAGCACCGAGTCTCATTGAGCAATGGATTGATTTCGAAAAGGAATTAGCAATCATCGTTTCGCGTAATGACAACGGCGAGGTGGCTACCTTCCCCTGTGTGGAAATGGAGTTCAATCCAGAGGCAAACCTGGTGGAATTTCTTATATCGCCCTCTACCCTACCCTTTGAAATCCAACAACGGGCGGATTTGCTAGCCAAAAAAATTGCCGAAGACCTCCAAATCGTCGGACTACTGGCTGTGGAGCTATTCCTGACCAAAGACGGAAGGTTGCTGGTAAATGAACTTGCTCCCCGTCCGCATAACAGCGGGCATCAAAGTATCGAAGGCAACTTTACCTCACAATTTGCACAGCATTTGCGGGCGATATTTAACCTCGCGCCGGGCAACACGGCCACTCGTACCAACGCCGTAATGGTCAACCTCCTGGGCGAAGCGGGTCACGATGGATTGGCGCGCTACGAAGGGATTGAAGAAGTTTTAGCTATGGAAGGTGTATATTTACATCTGTATGGAAAAAAATACACTAAACCTTTCCGGAAAATGGGCCACGTTTGCGTGGTTAATGAAGACCGCGAAGAGGCTATCCGAACGGCAAGAACGGTACAGCAAACGATGAGGGTAATTACCTGAGAAGTAAAAAAAGTAAAAAGTAAAAAGTCATGACGACACATAACTTGGCGGAAGTAGGCATCATTATGGGATCGAAATCGGATTTACCCGTTATGCAGGATGCCGTGGAGATATTAAAGCAATTGGGCGCACGCGTGGAAGTAACCATTGTGTCGGCTCACCGAACACCGGATCGCATGTTTGATTATGCCAAAACCGCCGCTTCACGCGGCCTTAAAGTGATCATTGCCGGTGCCGGCGGCGCAGCCCATCTGCCGGGCATGGTGGCCTCCATTACGCATTTGCCGGTTATTGGTGTACCTGTCAAATCATCCAATTCCATCGACGGCTGGGACTCAATACTCTCCATTTTACAAATGCCAAATGGCATCCCTGTTGCAACCGTGGCACTCAATGCTGCCAAAAATGCCGGCATCCTTGCTGCACAGATGCTAGCTATAGCAGACGAACAACTTGCACAGAATTTATTGAATTTTAAGGCAGAGCTGGCTCAAAAAGTAGTCGAAAATGCACAGGAAGTAGAAAAAGGGTTGGTGTAAAATCGTTGCATCCGTGCCATTCGCACTGCGCTCAATCCAGTAACTTTTCGAGTTCTTGTCTGCTTATCCTAAAGACTGTGCCATGCCGGATACCCTGGGGCATATTCAGTTTTTCCGACCAAACCATATGGAAGGAAACGACCATCGCTCCCACGGATAATGCAGGGATCGCGCATCAACATACCCTTGCTAAGCACGGGTTTCAGAAACGATTGGTCGTTATTCAGATTCATCGGCTTTTTACGTCATACCTTCGGGATTCGATATCCGTTGTGATAATCGGCCGCCAGTAGTTTGTTCGCTGCATCGCTGCTGAACTGTCCTTTCTGCGCATTCCAGTATATCTTTTCACCTGTACGATACGCAATATTGCCCATCTGCGAAAAGATGGCAATGTGTGCGCCTGCTGTGACCGGTGCATTCAGTGCTTCCAGTCGCCGGGAGCGTACCACCTCGATAAAATTGGCGGTATGCATGTCTAGCCCATTGTCCTTGCTTTTCTGAAGCGGTACCGCCTCCATCCGTTCCCCTTCGGGGATCACTTCCCATCCACCGCGATCTACCACCAGGGTACCGAAATTACCGATGAAAGCCACACCGTGATTACGTCCATAAGGGCCTCCATCGATGCCATTAGCATGTTCCCATTGCACCGTGAAGTCGTCAAATTCATACACTGTGGTCAGCGTATCCGGTGTTTCAGCAGCGTCGTTGGGATAGGCGAATTTACCTCCCGTGGCCATAATGGATTTGGGAGTTGTCGCCTTCATACCGATCAATGCAAAGTCCAGCATATGTACGCCCCAATCGGTCATCAGTCCTCCGGCGTAATCCCAAAACCAGCGGAATTCGAAATGAAAACGGTTCGGATTGAATGGCCGTTCCCTGGCAGGCCCCAACCAGCGGGTATAGTCCACTCCCTCGGGGGCGGGCCCATCGGGTTTGACAGGAATGCTTTTCATCCATCCCTGATACGCCCATGCCTTGACTAAGCGAATTTTACCCAGCTTGCCCGAATGCACAAAATCCATTGCATCCCGGAAATGCTGTTGGCTGCGCTGCCACTGCCCTACCTGCACCATCCGGTTATATTTTGCAGCCGCTGCGACCATGGCGTTGCATTCTGCAATGGAGTTACCCAAGGGTTTTTCTACGTATACATCCTTTCCAGCTACACACGCATCTACCATAATCAGGCAATGCCAGTGATCTGGCGTACCGATAATTACGGCGTCCACATTGGGATCGGCCAATAACTCTTCGTGTTTTGCATATAACTTGGGCGTGATATTCCGTGTTTTCAATTCGCCTGCCCGCTTATTTAGCACATTGGCATCTACATCGCAAAGTGCCGTGCATTGTACGCCGGGTACCTTTAACATCGAGTTCAGATTGGACCACCCCATACCATTCGCACCGATTAACCCCACCCGGATTGCTTTCTGTTGCTGCGTTCCGATTGAAAATGTACCGGGGAATGCCTTAGCTGCACCAGCGGTCGCTGCCAACGTTGTCATTGTGCCCAAAAATTCTCTTCTGCTTGTTTTCATAATTCAATATCCCATTGGTGATTAGGCGACTAAGATAAGAAAAATCCCTAACACCGATCACATGAAAAAGCTCTCGATTTTTCAATCGGGAGCTTTCATCCAACTAAACAATCAACCGTTACTGTCAAGTAAACCCGGGCATTTCAGCCCGAGATTCTCACAGAACCGTGCGTAAGCGTCTCCGCTTACACGGCTCTTATTATCTAACCTTTTGTTA
>NZ_FOQO01000005.1:0-266709 GCF_900113765.1 Parapedobacter indicus
GTAACCGTAATGTGGGGACATTGCTGGGCGATGACCGACATCGTCGGACCTCCCACGTAGCCCGCTCCGATGCAACAGATATTCTTTACTTCCATAATTTTCAAACTAAAATGGCAGCCTTGTGGTGCCTCTTTGTGCGGCAAAAATAGAAAATTAACTGATTGGAAGGATTACCCATTGTCGTTACTTGACTACAAAATAATATTTTACCGATGTGCTTGCTACTTCTTCCTTATTCGTTAATTTTACCTTGCCAAATCGAAGAGGAGTGATCAAGCAAGAGGTTGTTGATAAAATATTGGATGCCGCCCGTATTGAAGAGGTGGTGGGCGATTTCGTGGATCTTAAAAAACGGGGAATTTCACTTATTGGCCTTTGTCCGTTTCATAATGAGAAAACGCCATCGTTTAACGTATCGGTGAACAAGGGCATCTACAAGTGCTTCGGGTGCGGCGCAGGAGGAGATTCCGTGCGGTTCGTGATGGAACACGAGAAATATTCTTACCCCGAAGCACTTAAATACCTCGCCCAAAAATATCACATCGAGGTGGAGGAAACTGAGCGAACCCCCGAACAGGTAGCGGCACAGGATAAAAGGGAAAGCTTGTTTATTGTAACCAACTGGGCGGGTAAGTTCTTCAGAGAAACCTTGTGGGAAAATGAAGAGGGCCGTACCATAGGCCTTAATTATTTCAAAGAGCGAGGTTACCGGGAAGATATCATCCGCAAATTTGAGTTGGGGTATTCGCCGGAGGCTTGGACTGCACTTTATGATCGGGCGAAGGCGGAGGGCCATAAAGATGAATTTCTGGAAACAGCGGGGCTGATCATACGCAAGGATGACGGAAGCGTATACGATCGCTTCCGTGGCCGTGTGATGTTTCCGATACATAATCTTACAGGGCGGATACTCGGCTTCGGCGGACGTACACTTAAAACAGACAAGAAATCCCCTAAATATGTAAATTCACCCGAAAGTGAGGTATACCACAAATCGGATGTACTTTATGGGTTATATTTTGCCAAAAAACCGATTCTCGACGCAGACAACTGCTATTTGGTTGAAGGATATGCCGATGTGCTGTCGATGCATCAAGCCGGTGTCGAAAACGTAGTTGCCTCGTCGGGCACTTCGCTAACCATCGGACAGATACGACTCATCTCGCGTTATACGAAGCATGTAACCATCCTGTATGATGGCGACGAAGCGGGCATCAAGGCGTCACTGCGCGGTACGGACATGCTACTGGAAGAGGGGCTCGATGTGAAAGTCCTACTGTTTCCGGATGGCAACGATCCCGACTCGTATGTACAACGGTATGGCTCTGCTGCATTTAAACAATACATTGCCGAACATCAGCAAGACTTTATTTTCTATAAGACCCACGTGCTTTTGCGCGATGCCGGCAATGATCCGATCAAGCGAGCGGAAGTCATCCACGAGGTGGTTGCCAGTATTGCGTTAATTCCGGATGCAATCAAAGCCTCCATATTTGTGCGGGAGTGCAGTTCATTGCTGGAAATCGAAGAACGGCTCCTCATTTCGGAACTCAATAAAATCCGGATCGGCCAAGCAAAGAAACCCGACCGGAAGCAGGACCCCGTGCCTTTGCAGCATAAAGAGCACACACCCGCCGCGAAATCCGATCCTGACAAAGCAGAAGAAGGCATCTCACCGGATGCATTGCAAGAGCGTGAAATTGTCCGTATATTGCTTAATTATGGAAACCACTCCGCGACTTGGGAAAGCAACGGCGACATTCCCATCGCCCCGCTCCTACTAAGCGGACTAACCGACATTTCCTTTGACGATCCGGCCTGCCTTTCAGTAATCAACATATACAAAGAATATATCGCACGTCACGAATTGCCCGAAGAACGGGTATTTATCACCCACCCCGACCGGCATATCGCAGACCTCGCCATTGACTTACTCGCCATCAAATATAGCATCAGCCCCAATTGGAATGACGAAAAACGCAAGATCTACGTTTCTCACGAGTCGGAGCGACTGGAAGACCTGGTATATGGAGCGATTTATCGCCTGAAAAAAAGAAAGGTCGAGCAACAGATTTTTCGGATCCGGGAGGAATTGAAAGCGGAAACCGACGAAACGAACATGGAGGTTATGCTAGCAAACTATCAAAAACTCAAGGATGTATCGAAGCTAATTGCGGATAAATTGGGCACCATCGTAATCAAATAGATGTCAAAATCTCTACAAACCGGTATACAAGGCGAAGATGTAGCTGTACAATTATTAAAACAGCAGGGTTACCGGATTCGCTGCCGGAATTGGCGTTATAAAAACCTGGAAGTAGACGTCATTGCAGAAGAAGAGAACATTCTTGTATTTATAGAGGTCAAAACACGGGCTCATCATGCATACGGCATGCCCTATGAATTTGTGGATGCCGCAAAACAAGCAAAATTGATACGTGCGGCCAACCAATACATTGCTGCCAACCGTTATGGCGGCGAAATCCGGTTTGACGTGGTGTCTATTTTATATTCAAGAGAAAACAACACCTATAATACCCGGCTAATAAGGGATGCCTTTTGGCCGGATTAACTACGAGGACTTGGCGCTAGGCAGCTTACTTTACGCCTTCGCGGCTTTGCGCGGCAAATCATAATAACTAAGTTTGTGACCATGAAAAGATTGATTTACTTTTTGCTGATGCTGTTTGTATTTGTTGCATCCTGCAATACACAAAGGAAAGCATCAAAATTCCGCTTTGATACCCCCGAAGCGGGCACCCTTGTCAAAAAAGGCGAATCTATTCCGCTGAAGTTAGTTTTTCCTTCAGAAATTTCTTCGTTTGATTCAATAGTTTACGCCATAGATGGAGAAATCCTGGCTCGGAAAACAGATAGCACCCCCGTTTCCCTGGACACCGAAAAGGCTCCTTTCGGCAGCCGTACACTCAGTGCCAAGCTCTACCATGGTGGAGAAGAACAGATCGCATATAGTAATATTGTAGTGGTACCGCCCGCACCCAAGCGCTATGGTTTCAAAGTCGTGCATGAATATCCTCACGACCCTGAAGCATATACCCAAGGACTGGAGTTCGATCATCAAGGTGTCCTCTATGAAAGTACCGGTCAACAAGGTAAATCCTCCATCCGAAAGGTAAACTACCAAACTGGCGATGTATTGCAGAAAGCCGAGTTGGATGCAAAATACTTCGGCGAAGGGCTGACCATTGTCGGCGACAAAATCATCCAGCTTACCTGGCGTGAACACCGAGTAGGATTCGTATACAACAAAAGCTCCTTCGCCAAGATCGGTGAGTTTACATACGGCCAAAGCCCCGAAGGTTGGGGGCTTTGTTACGATGGCAAGCGATTAATCAAATCCGATGGCAGCAGCAAGCTTTATTTTCTCAATAAAGACACCTACGCTGAAGAGGGATTCATCGAAATATACAACGACAAGGGGCCCATGGATAGTCTTAATGAACTCGAATACATCGATGGTAAAATATACGCCAACGTATATACCAAAGATTTCATCGTAATCATCAATCCCGATACCGGGGCAATCGAAGGCGAAATCAACCTCATTGGTATCTATCCCGATAAACAAGAAGCCAACAACGAGCTAAATGGCATTGCCTATGAACGGGAAGGTAAACGGCTTTTCATAACCGGCAAAAATTGGCGTACGCTTTACGAGATTGAACTAGTGGCCAGGTAATGCTCAGCAACCTCCGATACATTTTTAAATACCGGGAAAAAACGGTAGACCGGGCGATGTTATATATCAGTCTCGCCTGCGGTTTGGCCGTTCTATTCCATATCGGTTACAACACCAACCAAATCGCGGAATATTATTTCGAATCGTCCATACCCTGGATATTCTACGGTTTATTTTTTCTCAGTTTCCTTCGCACCGCTTTGGCAATTGCTGCCAAGCGTCAGGTTTCTGTGTCGCACTACGGCGGCATTGCGCTAATCATCTACTTCACATTGATCACTATCGGACGGAGCAGCGGCAACGATCTCTTTATCTTCCTCCGTCAATCCGAATGGCTTTATCTGGGCATTTTTGCAGTATTTCTTACCGAACTTTCTAAAAGCAGCCTGTTTTTCGATAACTTTTACTTCAATCCGACGATTTTGTTCGTCATCAGTTTTCTCTTTCTGATTTTGATCGGTACGTTGCTGCTTATGCTTCCCAAAGCAGGAGCCGAATCTCCCCTGCGGTTTATTGACTCCTTATTCATGGCTACCAGCGCCGTGTGCATCACCGGTTTGTCTACCGTCGATGTTGCTACCGTATTTTCGCCCTTTGGGCATACGGTATTATTGATTTTGATCCAATTGGGCGGTTTGGGAATTATGACATTCACTGGATTCTTTGGCTATTTCTTTTCTGGCGGATTTTCCTTTAAGAATCAATTGATGTATAGTGAGATACTCGGTCACAACAAAGTCGGATCAGTCATCAATACCTTGTTTAAGATTGTGTTTATCACCTTATTTTTCGAGGCAGCCGGCGCAGCGTTTATTTATACAAGTGTAGCGGCTGGTGACTTTAAATCTAATAGCGAGCGTTTATTTTTTGCCGTGTTCCATGCTGTATCCGCCTTCTGTAATGCCGGGTTTTCGACCGCGAGCAATGGAATGCATAATCCGGTCCTTCGATTCAATTATAACGTACAACTGATCATTGCTCTCCTTTTTATTTTGGGTGGGTTCGGATTTGCTATTGTATTGAACACCTACACGTTTATCAAGCGGTGGTTCATCAATGTCTTCAAGCGGTTGTTTTACGGCAGGCCGTTTATCTACCGCGCTTGGGTTATCAGTTTCAATTCGCGATTGATTGCCTGGACCACTGGTATACTAATTGTCTTCGGCACACTGATCACGCTCGTACTGGAATATCACCACACCCTCGCTGAACATCAAGGACTTTGGGCTAAATTGATTTCGGCTTTCTTTACTGGAACTTCCTCCCGTACTGCGGGATTCAACATCGCTGATATGGATGCCTTTACCTTTCCAACAATTATGATTATCATGCTGCTCATGTGGATAGGAGCATCTCCCGGATCGACTGGCGGTGGTATCAAGACGACTACATTTGCCATCGCCTTGTTGAATATCATCAGCTTGGCAAGAGGTAAAGATGATTTAGAAATTTTTAAGCGAAAAATCTCAAACGATACCGTCAGTAAAGCATTTGCTATTATTACATTGTCGTTGCTGGCCATGGGAGCATCTGTTTTTGCGCTTACCCTTACCGACAGTGACAAAAGCCTTCTTGATATTGCGTTCGAAAGCTTTTCCGCTTATGCGACCTGTGGGCTTAGCCTGGGCATCACACCCCAACTCAGCGACGCGGGAAAAATGATCATTACGTGCACGATGTTCGTCGGACGAGTTGGTATGCTTACTTTGTTGGTCGCATTAATTAAAAACACGAAAAATAGAAACATTACCTATCCGCAGGAGAAGGTATTATTTTAAGAAGGAGGTTAGTAATGAAGTATATTGTCATGGGTCTTGGAAACTTCGGCAAATCGCTGGCCATACGGCTTACTGAATTGGGACATGAAGTCATCGGTGTAGACAACCGCATGGATAAGGTCGAGCAACTCAAAGAAAAAATCACGCATACGGTATGTATGGATAGTACCGACATCGATGCTGTAAGCGCGCTGCCTCTAAAAGACGCACATGCGGTGATTGTTGCCATTGGTGAAGACGAGGGAGCATCACTATTGACCACGGCATTGTTAAAGCAGCTTCCCGTAAAACGCATCATTGGCCGGATTGTGTCTGATCTACAGCGAACGGTACTGGAGGCGATGAACATCGACGAATATATCATGCCCGAAGAAGAGTCTGCCGCCCGGTTGGCGATGCGCTTAGACAACCTTGATATTGTGGATTCTTTCAAAGTTTCTGAGCGTTACAGTATCATTGAAACCAAAGTGCCGGCAAAATATGTGGGTCTGACATTGAAAGAGGCCAACTTAACAAACAAATACAGAGTTATCGTGCTTACCACCATCAAATCTACGGAAGAGGAGGAAGATGGAAAAACGAAAATTAACAAAGAAGCCACCGGCATTGCCCAATCCGACACGGTGCTGGCAGAGGGCGACATTCTCGTCCTATTTGGCGAACTGAAAGATATTACCCAGCTAATCCAAAAAGGCGAATAGGCTGCTAATACAGCTGAAGCAGACGAATTTCTTTCTTCCGTTTGTTCTGTTCCCGTTTTTCTTCCATGTATATTCCCAGCTTCGATTGGTCAAAACGCGGATGTTTTTTTAGCGGTCGCAAATCCATGCGCAATGCTTCACCATATTGCCATAGATAGCCCCCGCCTGTCACATATCGCCCACTGAGCACTCGTTGAATGGTAGACCGGTTAATACCGGTTTCCCGGCTGGCCATATGTACGTTATTGAATGTCCGCATGCGAATCCCATCAAAATTGTATTGGGTGACTTTTCGAGCCTCTGCTGATAGCGCGGATAAACGAAAGGACCGGCCAGAGGCAATATTGTTTATCGAAATATGGGCTGCATCTCCTCTTCGCCAGACATAGCCCTTACAGGTATGCCGCTTGCCATTTAATACGGCACGCAAGCTGGATGAACTATTCATTCCGAGTTTTGAACAGGCCTCTGCAATGGTGGCATATGTCTGTACCAGGTTGCCCTGAAGGTCGTATTGCCCGATACGTCTCAGGTTTTTTGCCAAGGGGCTTAAGTGAATACCCGGCAGGTTCATTAGCTCTGCCATGTCAATCGGGGATGCCTTTCCACGCCGCCAGATATAACCACCGGCTGTATACGTGCCTCGGTTTTTAGCGGCAGAACTGATATGTGAAGCACTTATTTTTACCGCCTTACTAGCCTCTGAAGCATCTGGATACGTACGGATGAAGTTTCCTTCCAAATCATACTGGCTAATCTCATGTACACCAGTCTGAGCATAATGTTGCTTTGCTTTTTGCCGCATTGCTTTTTTTGTTGCTTGATCCAGCTCGGCAAACGAGTTTTTCCATCGACTTTGCTTAACCATGCGTGCAAATTTTTCGCTGGGATTACTTAATTCCAGATTCTCGGCCGAAACGTTTAGTGAGTCGTTGTCCTTATACAGTACAACGCGGCGGGAATCTGTCAGGTCAAAGGGCTCTACAAAACAATAGTAAACCATGCGGGCAGTGGTAATGTAATGTCGCTTCTTATTTACAGTAGCCGAAAAGCGCAGGTTAAACCGGTAGTCTTGCGTGAACGAGTTATAAGTTGACTTCGTTTGCTGGCACAACATTAAGCCGGGAACCGGTATGCAAGCGCCTGAGGCAGTAGTCCGACAGTGCGCTATTCTGCGCACTCGCCCTTTGTTGGAGATTTGGTAATATCCTTCCAATTGGGGAATATCTTTCCAATGTTCTCCGCGCAAATCTCCTTGTGACAAATCTTGAAATGGGTATTGGGTCTTTTTCATAATAAAGATTTAGATAGGGTCTAGTAACAATGGGGTAAATATAGAAAATATTCTCAAAAATAGAAAAAATTACAAACAATGATTAAAACGATGAAACCAAATTGAAACCAAACTCTTTGACGGGTTTGGATGTTAAATCGGTTAAACAAGTACGAAGTAATGCACCTTTATGAGAACAGTAACATACCTAATTGGCTTTACTATTGCATTGTTTGTTTTTTCATGCAACGAGAAAAGTTCCCTACGGGAAGAAGCCGAAAAGCGGAAAGCCGATTCGTTGGAACGTGTAAAGAGAGCCGAGGAAGAAGAGCGGAAGCGCCCACGTACGGCCGCCGATATCAAGCTTACCAAAAAGCTGGCCTTTGACAAGTATACCCTGGATGACGAGTATCCTTACAAGGACACAACCCGTGTATTTCAATGGGACAAAATCAAAGAAAAATTGGCACATATTGACAATTTTCAACGAGAAAAAAAATACTACGCGGTATTGCAGAATTACAAAAATCGAAACGGCGAGGCACCTGTCGTCGCCAATTATGTCCGAAATGCGTATAAACGCGTTTCGGACACATTGGGTACCGAGCGATATCAATCCGTACCGCTATATCAAGCGGACAACGACAACGTCCCTATTCTGTACGGGCGAGACGGTTCGCTGGTCGAACTGTTAAGCAGTGATACAATTCCAATGATCAAAGTGGCAGGCCTATCGTTTGACGGGACCTGGGAGGTGCCAAAGCGATATGTAAAGACCATCGGAGATACCGTAACATTCAACCATGTCGTTGTGGTGGATGTGACCAATCAAAACATTTGTACCATCGAACGTTCGGAAGAAACATCCTGGCGAATACTGAGCATGAATCCCGCCACTTCGGGGATGCATAAACCGCCTTATTCTATGGAAACACCTACCGGCATCTTTGTCCTCCAGGAAAAGAAGCCCAAAATGCGATACTTGAAAGATGGCACCAAAACCATACAGGGCTATGCTCCCTATGCCAACCGCTTTACCAACGGGGGATATATCCATGGCATACCTACCCAAAGTCCGAATGCACGCATCATCGAATACAGTGCTTCCTTGGGAACTGTCCCCCGGTCACACATGTGTGTACGCAATGCATCCTCACATGCCAAATTCATCTACGACTGGGCAAAAACCCTTCAATCGCTAATCATCGTAATAGATTGACATTATTTAACACTTTGATACCCAAATTATTGTTAACTTTGTACCCCAACCAAAGAAATGTGCGTATGAATAAGCTGTTGTTGGTAATACTATTTGCCGTTGTTGCAAGCTTGGGCTTTCATCCATTCCAAGCCAAAAATGGAGAGACCCCACCTAAATTCGAGCAAATTGACTCTGTAAGCCCTTCTCCCGAATTGTCTGAAACTCAAAAGCTTTTTGATAGTTTACACCTTGGATCCCTGCTTAACTACGAGGCATTTGAACAGGCCATGGTGGGTTATCGGGCCCTTCCTGCTAAAAACAAAGATATCCTTACCGTCATAGACTTTTCCTTGCCTTCTACCGAAAAAAGGATGTATGTGTTGGATCTGCAAAATAAAAAGCTGCTTTTTCATACCCTAGTTGCACACGGAAGAAATAGTGGAGGAAAGTACGCCACCAAGTTCTCCAACAAGGAGGGTTCCCTGCAAAGTTCACTCGGATTTTACTTGACCGACGCAACCTATCAGGGTGGTAATGGTTATTCACTCCGACTGGCGGGTCTGGAGCCCGGCATCAATGACCAGGCAATGGCCCGGGCGGTGGTTATCCACGGCGCGGATTATTGCAGCGAAAATGTGATCCGTGCCACTGGAAGGCTGGGAAGAAGCTACGGCTGCCCGGCCCTGCCGAGAGAACTCAATAAGCCGATCATCGATGTCATCAAAAACGGATCCCTGCTCTTTGTTTATGCAGGTGACAATGAATACCCGACTAACAGCAAGGTGTTGAAAAACAACCTCGATAACCCTTCGGAGACCCTGCTGGCGCGAAGGTGAGCGTTCTTCCGATTATCTGCTAATTAATCGGCGCTGATGTGCCACATCTCAAATCTAATCCCTATTTTTGGCACTTTGTGTTTTGAAACTAACAGGGATACATGAAGAACTGGTTCAATAACAATTCGATCCATTTGGCGGTCATCGGCGTTTTTATCGCCATCTGTTTTCTTTATTTCACTCCCGCCTGGCAGGGTAAGGTGTTATACCAACACGATGTGCTGCAAGCCCAGGCCGGACAGAAGGAAATTCTGGATATTAAAGCCCGCGACGGCGATATGCCGCTTTGGACAAATTCGATGTTCGGCGGAATGCCTGCGTATCAAGTGGTGATTGAACTGCCCAATAACCTGACTACCCACCTATTGCATGGATTCAAAGCGCTATTTCCTCACCCCATTGATGTGGTGTTACTATACCTTTTGGGAGCATACTTGCTGTTTAGTGTGCTAAGAGTGAAACCCTGGTTAGCCGCAGCAGGTGCTATTGCATTCGCCTTTTCATCTTATAACTTTATTTATATCGAGGCAGGACATGCAAATAAAGCATATGCCATCGCATTCATGGCTCCGATCGTCGCCGGTATATTATTGGCATTTCGGGGTAAATATTTATGGGGTACGGTATTATTAGCCCTGGCGCTGGCACTTGAAATCCGCGTCAATCACATCCAGGTAACTTACTACCTCTTTTTGGCCTTGCTGGTATTGGTCGCCATCGAACTTTATCATGCATTCAAAGAAAAAAAATTACGCCAATTTGGAACGTCCATCGCATACCAAGCCATAGCGGTCATCTTAGCCGTCGCCGTGAATGCCTCGCTGCTATGGCCGACGTATGAATATAGCAAGGAAACATTGCGCGGAAAGGCCAATCTGAAGACAGAAAATGCGCAGCGTGCAGACAATGGCGTAAGCCGTGAATACGCGTATGATTGGAGTCAAGGTGTAGGGGAAAGCCTGACGTTCCTGATACCCAATGCGTATGGAGGAGGCATGCATACCCGTTTGGACGCAGAATCGAACGTTGCCAAGCTGGTCATGGGCAAGGGTGCAGATCCGGCACAGGCAGCTCAGTTTGCGGCCAACCTGCCAACTTATTGGGGCGAAAAACAGTTCACTTCCGGACCCTGGTATTTTGGAGCAGGAGTCGTATTTCTGTTTGTCCTGGGGCTGGTTGTTGTACGTGGGCGACTAAAATGGTGGCTAGCAATCACCACCTTATTGGTGCTGTTACTTTCTTTTGGCAGGCACTTTCCACTGGTATCGGATTTGTTCTTCAACTATTTTCCGATGTACAATAAATTCAGGGCCGTTGAATCGATCCTGATCATCGCTTCGTTGCTGATACCAATTCTGGCGGTTCTGACGGTCAACGAAATTGTTACCAACGGAAGCAGGATTAAAAACCTGGATAAAAAAAGTTTATACGTGTTATATGGTGTGGGCGGCTTGGCATTGCTTATGGCCCTATTGCCGGATGTGTTTCTGAGTTTCAAAACATCGAACCATCAGGCAATTATCCAGCAATATGCCCAACAGTTGCGAGACAATACTTTTGCCAATGAAGTAATGGCCGCGTTGGTGAAAGATCGGGCAGCGCTAGCCCGGGCAGACGCGTTCCGTTCGTTACTTTTTATTATCGCCACGTTTGCCATTATTTGGTTGCTTGCCAAACATAAACTTAAAGCACAAACCGCGGTGATCGCGTTGGGTTTGCTCACGCTGATCGACCTTTGGGGGGTAGACAAACGACATCTCAACGAAGAACGTTTTGTCGACAAGCTTCAGGTGAACCGCCAGTTTGTGCAGGAACGTGAAGTAGACAAACTCATCCTGATGGATAAAGATCCAAATTATCGCGTATTGGATCTGACAACCAATCCCTTCGCGGATGCGCGTGCTTCTTACTTCCATAAATCGCTGGGAGGTTACCATGCAGCAAAATTGATGCGCTACCAGGAACTCATCGAGCGGCAATTCAACGGTGCGCTTAATGAAGATGTGCTGGACATGCTCAATACGCGTTATGTGATCACCAGGGATAACCAAAACAGCGAGCGTATCCAGCGTCGCAGTACCGCCGCAGGCAATGCGTGGTTTGTGGAAAAGGTAACGTTGGTCAAAGATAACGAAGAAGAGATGCAAGCCATCAACGGATTTGATCCCCGCAAAGAAGCCTTTATTAACGAAGAATTCAAATCGCTTTTGGATGAAAAGCGGTTGGGCCGCCCGGTAAATTCTTCCATTGAATTGACATCCTATCGGCCGGACCGGTTGGCATACGAATACTCGGCCCCCAACGATGCATTGGCGGTATTCTCGGAAATATGGTATGATAAAGGCTGGAAAGCTTATGTGGATGGAAAAGAATACCCGATTTTACGGGCAAACTACGTCCTGCGTGCCTTGCAATTACCGGGCGGCAATCACAAAGTGGAATTTATCTTCAAACCCCGTTCTTATTACCTGGGCGAAACCATTTCGTTGATCGCCTCAATCGCACTGCTGTTGGGCATGGCGGCTGCCATTTGGCTGGAAACACGTAGAAAATCGGAAGCTATACCCGCTTAAAAAAGACTGAGCTGAGGGTCGGTCACCCGAAAGGTGCGCCGGTGATGTGGGGTTACTCCGTGTTGTAGGATTGCACTCCGGTGTTGTATGGTGGGATAACCTTTGTTTTGGCACCACCCATATTCCGGAAATTCCGGAGCCAGCCTTTCCATGTAATCATCTCGGTACGTCTTGGCCAATATCGACGCCGCTGCAATGGATAAATACTTGCCGTCACCCTTCACAATACAGCAATGCGGAGTTTGCTGATAAGGAATAAACCGATTGCCATCCACAATGATGTATTGCGCTTTTGGGGTTAAGGTGTCCAGTGCCTTGTGCATCGCGAGGTAAGAGGCATTGTGGATGTTTATCCGGTCAATTTCCTGAGGACTTACGCTGGCAACGGCAAATGCCAAAGCAGTCGCTTCGATAACGGGACGAAGCTCGGCACGCTGTATCGCAGACAGCTGCTTGGAATCGGTTAGCAGCTCATGCTGGAAATCTGGGGGGAGAATTACAGCGGCGGCAAAAACAGGCCCCGCCAGACAACCTCGGCCTGCTTCGTCACACCCTGCTTCAACCAATACATCCTGATACCTCGAAAGTAGCATTGCCTCGTTTTGCTTCGTTTACCGAAGCAAACTTAGGGAACTTGTACGCAATATGCAATGGGTGGTTACGACAAAGCTGCAAAATTGTGAATCAGCAACTTTGCAACTCAGCGCCTTTGCACATAAAAGCATACTTTTGTTGTTACACAAAAACCCGGTTTAACACCCCGCATGTAATAATTTTTATACAATTAAACTAACTTAAGATGAAGGTGTCAAAAACGCACATTGCAGAACACATGGCTTTAAAGGCTTGTAAGATAGGAATACTGATTGCTGTGTTGGCAAATCCCGTATTTGGCCAACGCAACAAAGGGAATATCCAGCAATCACTGGATTGGGCCACGCGTATTGTAGTCGATGGAAAACTCAATGAATGGGAAGATTCGCTCACCTATGAACACGCCGTTCAAAAGTTCAGATACCATATCAAGAATGACGATGAAAATCTCTATATCGCCATGCGCGTAATAGACAAGGACCGGCAGATGCAGATTTTTGCGCAGGGTCTTGCTTTCATGGTCAATAAAGACGGTAAGAAGCGGGAAGGCCCCACGGTCTACTTTCCAGTTGCTGATCGGCTCGCCTTTCGGTCAATTATGTCTGCAGACAATGACGATCGCCCAGACGATATGCGGAAGGGTGCACTGGCGGCGATACGAGCCATTTATGTGATGCGGTTTGATGATGTCCTCGACGGTCAGATTTCCCTGGAGAATACGTATGGCATCCATGCTCAGGCCACATTGGATACCACGGATGCATTATGTGTGGAGATGGCCGTACCACTGGATCGATTGGGGATATCCTTCGACGATGCGAGCGAAGAGCTGGCATTCAACGTAAAAATAAATGGTGTAATGATACCCGGTAGCGGTAGCTCCCCTGCAATGATGAGGAGGGGATACGGATATCCCTACGGGTATGGATATGGTTATGGATACCCTTACAGTTACGGACAGCAGGGGCCCACGAAACCACGCGAAGAACCCGGCGTTTGGATTAAAGCACCGCTGGCTAAAGAATAATATATTTACGAACGATACGAATGGCTAACTTCAATCAATCAGACACTAAACAAACAGTAATTCGAGTGGCTTTGTTAGCCGCTCTATTTTTTTTCCTCTTATTGCCCGGTTTTTCGCAAACCAACAAACGGGTGCAGGGCACGTTGAACGATTCGCAAGGACAGGCCATTGTGGGTGCTTCTATCAAACTCGTATCCGATCGGGATTCGGTGCAGACCAGCTCAAGCCAGGGAGGCTTATTTTCTTTCAACAACATTAAAGGCGTCGGGTTCCTCCTGACGGTGACCAGCTTAGGATACGACACCCTCCAACAGCGATATACGTTCGAACCCGGCAAAAACGAGCTGACGCTGCCTGTCCGTCTCATTGAATCCAGCCGGATGCTTGCTGAAGTATCCGTCACCGGTGCCGCCCCCATTACAGTAAAAGAAGACACGTTGGAATATTCCACGAAAGACCTCCGGCTACGGGAAGGGGCTTTAGTAAGTGATGCGCTTAAAAAGCTGGACGGCGTGGAAGTGGACAAAGACGGAAACGTAACCGCACAAGGCGAGACCGTAACCCGTGCCCGTATCAATGGAAAGGATTTCTTTGGTGGCGATATCAAAGCGGCCATCCAGAATCTGCCGGCGGAGATCGTCGAGCGGATTCAGATTGTAGATGATTATGGCGATATGGCCAATGTTACGGGCAACCGCAGCGGCGATCCGGAGCGCGTGTTGAACTTGGAAATTGCTCCCGATAAGAACAATGGTGATTTCGGAAATTTCCGCGTCGGCGGTGGTACCGACGAGCGGTATCAAGTAACCGGTTCATACGGCAAATTCAAAGAGGGGATGCAGCTTTCGGTACTGGGTAACCTAAATAACGTAAATGCCAACCTGTTTGATTTTAACATCCGGAGCGGAGGCGCACGCCGAGGGTCCCGGGGGGGAAGTTTTGGCCGCGGGTTTGGCGGCGGAGCTGGCGCGGGATTCGGTGGCTGGTCCGGTGCCAATAACGGCCTCACCAATACGCAATCCATTGGCATAAACTATCGTCAGGATTTCAGCAGCAAACTCACGATGTATGGCGAATATAGCTTCGGCCATACCGACAACACGACATTAAGTGATGAATTTCGTGAAGCGCCCCTTCCAGAGGGCACTACGTATACCACCAGCAACATGGATAACGGCAGCATCGGAAATGACCATCGCTTCAGTTGGAACGTCGAGTATAAGCCCGATGACAAAAATTACATCAAGTTTTCACCAAACGTGGCCTTCCGCCAGAGCCGATCGAATAATCTGTCACTGAGCACGAATCTACAAGATGAACAGCTGATTAATGATCTGACAAACCGCCAACTTAGCAACTCTTACGCGCCAAACTATGGTGCCAGTGGTTTGTATAATCGAAGGCTTAGCGATAAAGGCCGGAATATCTTCGTCAACTTTTCGTTGAACACCGCCAGCACAGAACAGGATCAGGAACGTATACTGAATACCTTGGTCTACGAAACTGCCATCGAAGACCTTGACAGCGTATACCAGCAGCATTTGATCGATCTGGAAAATAAAAGTCTCAACGGAGGGGCAACGCTCTCTTACATCGAACCCATCGGGCAATACAGCACCCTGGAATTGAACTATGATTTCAATTTCGCGTCGTACGACAACTACCGCAACGCCAATGCCTACGATAGCGATGGGGTAATTATCAACAACCCGGAATACAACAACAACCGGACGTATGATTATACCTTCTACACGCATCGGGGGACCCTCAGCTACCGCTACCGGAAAGACAAATGGAACTATTCAGTTGGCGTAGCTGCTCAACCCAACCTGCTTCAGGGCGGAGGAAACATTGATGGGAACGCAATCCAGATTCATCGGACCGGATTCAATTGGATGCCTGTTGCCCGCGTGGAATATGAAGCTTCCCGCACCAAGCGGTTTAACATCAATTACTCCGGAAGGGCAAGTGAGCCGAACTTCACGCAGCTGCAGCCCTTTACAGATTATTCCAACGCAAATGCGCCAGTAACGGGAAATCCAGATCTTTCTGCTGAGTTTACCCATGAATTGCGGATGTTCTACCGCAACTTCAACATTAGCGGAGGCAATTCATTCTTCGCGGGCATCACCGGATCCTTGTCGGAAGATAAGATTGTAACCAATCGCACAACCTTCATCGATGATTCCATCGGTGTGGTACAGGCCACGGAATACCTCAATACCAATGGATTTTACAATACCCGCGGTTTTTATAACTTCTCCAAGCCTTTCGCCAACCGTACCTATACACTGTCTTTCGGTGGCATGGTGATGTATAATAATAACGTTTCATACGTCTCCTCGGAGATGGCAAATCAGGACGGTCCCCTTGGACAGACGTTACGAAATATTGCCCGCAACTGGATTTTCTCACAAAATGTCAATTTTCGGTACAATCCCAAAGAAACCCTGGAAATCACACCGGGTGTACGTTATACCTATAACACCACCGCTAACACAGTTACCTCCCGCAACAACGCCAACAGCAACGTATCTACCTGGGCCCTTACGTTAAACGGCACCGTAAACATTACGCCTACTTGGATTTTCAGCGCCGATCTGGCTAAGACCAGCAACAACGGATATACCAGTTCCGTCGGCGCCAATCCCATGATTATCGATGCTTATATCGAAAAGCAGTTTTTTAAGGGTAAAAACGGTGCCATCCGTTTTCAGGCATTTGACCTGCTGAACGAGCAGACTAATGTATCACGCAGTGTCATCGAAAACACGATTATCGACAGCCGTACAAATCGCCTGGCGCGTTATTTCATGCTTACCCTGTCGTACCGCTTTTCCAATTTTGCAGGAGGAAGCATGGGATTCGATGGCCCGGGAGGACCGGGTGGCCACGGCGGATCGGGAGGTTACCGAAGAGAAGGAGGCCGTTTTTAGTAGCGGTTAGTATACCCAATACCGGACGGTATATTTTTGCTATCTTGCACGGCTATGGAATACGAGCTTATTCATCTTCCCAACGGTATACGGATCGTTCTTCACCAGGTTGCATCACCCGTGTCCCACGTCTGTATGCTTATTAATGCAGGGTCGAGGGACGAGCGGAAAGGCAACTATGGGTTGGCGCACTTTATCGAACACCTGCTGTTTAAGCAAACCGAAAGACGGAGCACCCATCAGATCTTAAACCGGCTGGAATCCGTAGGGGGCGATCTGAACGCCTATACAACCAAGGAGTATACCTGTATACACGCCTCTTTTTTAACCCCCTATCTGGAGCGTACACTGGACTTATTTGAAGATTTGTTTTTCCATTCTATCTTTCCCGAAAACGAGCTGGAAAAGGAAAAAAGCGTCATCATGGATGAAATGGCCTCGTATCTCGACAGTCCGGAAGATTCCATCCTTGACGATTTCGAAGACCAATTATTTCGAGGCCATGAACTGGGCCACAATATATTGGGTACAGAAGCAGATCTCTCCCAGCTTACCCGGAATGACATCGCTGAATTCATACACAAAAATTACCAAACGCACGAAATAGTCATCGGGATCACGGGCAACTATACAACACGCAAAGTGACCGCCTTAGCCGCGCGCACGCTGGGTAAGGTACCTGAAACTTCCGGCCACCGCCATCGAATACCTCCACAACAGCGGGAGGTATCGCAAACACGGATCGAAAAGCCGATCAACCAAACCCACTACTTGATGGGAGGTACGGCGTACAGCGTGCACCATCCCAACAAGGTCGGGTTGCTGCTACTCAACAATTTACTCGGTGGTATGGGAATGACCTCACGGCTCAATTTGGTGATACGAGAAAAACACGGTATCGCGTATACCATTGAATCCAACTATACGCCACTTTCAGATACTGGAATCTTCCACATCTACCTGGGTACAGATGCCGAAAAAACAGACAAAGCGTTGCGGCTGGTCAGTAAAGAACTACGGAAACTTTGCGAAAATCAACTGGGTGTCATGCAGTTGCATCAAGCAAAGCAGAAATTTAAGGGTCAAATTGCGTTGGCCGAGGAAAACCGGCTAAGTCTTATCATTTCGCTCGTGAAAAACCTGATGGACGAAGGCAGGGTACAAACATTGGAAGAGGTGTTTAGCCAGATTGATGCCGTAGAGGCCCAACAACTATTGCACATTGCCAACGAAATCCTGGATGAGCGGAACCTCTCTTCACTGAGTTTTTTTCCTGAATAACCGTGTTAAAAATATCGTTCAAAAGTCACACCGTATGTAAACAATAGATTTTCACTGTCCGTGCGGTTAATACGGTTATACGTAAGGGCAGCCTTAAGGCTAAGCCAGCGGTTTAATTGAAACGATATATCGTTCGTAAGCCGAATGTTGTAATCCGAGGCTTTGGAAAGCGAAGGTTGATAGAAATTACTGCCTTGTATCACGATAAATGAACCGATAACAAACTTGTAAGCCAACCGGAAGGAATTGCGTACGGTCTGATAGTGAACCGGTAAATCATTTTCCAGAATACTGCTTGCATCAAAAAGGAATCCATCGCTCACATTGAAATAAACAGTTTCGGTATCAAAAAAGCTATACGCCAATCCCGCTCCAGTCAATAGCTGGTTCTTGATTTTCAGGGAATAGCTGGTATTATAATTGGCCAGTCCCCAATAAAACAATTTTTTGTTAGGTCGGTAAAAATTGGCGTCAAACGTCGACGAATAATCGTTATTGGTCTTGCTGCCATCCTGTTGACCGTAAAGCCAGTTATTGTTCCAGTTGAGGCGTACACGTTCTTTCTGAATCGAAAACCTAAACCCGTTGTTAAAAAGATAGGCGCTTTTTGTGTTTGCCCGGTTAATCGAATTCGTCGAAGACAATTGTATGTAGTAATGGGTGCTGTCACTCCATTGCGCCGCGGCGGTAGCGACGGTGGTCACGTATAGCAGTAGCAGACAGGCTATTCGTCGGATCATAACGCAAAAATACGTATCTTCGCTATCATTGTATTGATCTATGAATGAAGCCAACAATCACCATTGAATATTGCCCGAAATGCGGCTGGATGCTAAGATCCGTTTATTTAGCCTCGGAGCTGCTTACCACGTTTACTAACGAGCTTAATGGTGTCTTGCTACGCCCTTCGGAAACCACCGGAAAGTTCGCTGTGTATCTAGGCGAACAACAAATTATCGATCGGAAAACAGACGGCGGCTTTCCGGAAATAACAGCCCTAAAACGCCTCATCCGTGATCACATCGCTCCGGGTAAATCCCTTGGGCACTCCGACAAACCCCACTAATCACCCGGGGTTGATACGCTGTTATTGATATGCTGCGATTCTGCGTAGGATTCCCACCAATGCAAGACGGTGAACTCATCAAGGCGTTCCTTCTCGGACAGATCAATGTCTTTATTGATCATATACAGGTCGCCAGCGTGCAGCGTATCCAAAGACGGAAAGGACGATTCATAACTCTTCTCGACTTTCAAGGCTCCAGAAAACAGCTCGAGCGACTGCCCCGCTTCCCGGTCAAAGGCATCTACCTGTAATAAAAGAGGTAGTTCCAGTACTTCGACATCCATTAGCGAAGTATGCAAAGCAAAGGGCACAGCGGCCTTTTCGATATACAGGACAGAGAGGCCATCTATGCGCACCCCGCCATTCGTTGTTTCTTCCAGCACACTTACCTGATCCCAGAAAAAAGCACGGTTTACAGAGTCACCGAACACCAACTGAAACCGTGCGGGATCAGAAACCGTATCCTGAGGAAGATCCATATTGGTCAAGCTATCCGCAGCAGAAACCCTAGTTTTTGCCGCCTGTCGGCAGGCACTGCCTAACGCCAGACAAATGAGAACCACAACAGTGGCTTTAAGCCGAATTTCTGCGTGTGAGCGGATTGCCGGGATCCAAGAATTTACCATGCGACGAATTTCGAGAACAAAAGTGGCATTTGCAAAATCAAAACGTGTTCAAAAAATATTTTCATTTTTTCTTGCAATAGTGTATAAAATACACTATCTTTGTATTATCATAATTTAGGTTTATAATTGGTTAGTAAAGGTTTCCATTCTCCCCGTTTGGAAACCTTTCATTTTTTCATTATAACTAACCCATTTCTTTGAAGAATTTTAGTCGCAAAGGCCTACTTCGCAGCAACTGGAATTTTGTCGTCCATCACCGGGTATAAGTTTTAAAATTTGCTCGATAAATTTCGCTATCTTTGGAAAAAGGAGGTGCATTATGCAATGCTGTTCATTGGTTCAGCCATCGATACAAAAAAATCTGTGGCAATACACCCGACTGAAAGGTTATATGAGTTTTGTCCTTCTTTTTTCCGCATTAGGCCTGATTGCGCAGGAAAGCAAATTCAACAAAAAGGTCGTCGTAGACCAGTTGCCTGTGCCCAATGAAAAGAAGCAATTGTTTTACTTGCAACGCGATCCGGATGAAAATACGGTGATCTATCAACTCAATATGACAGACAGCGTAATAGACCCGGATGAACCTATAAATGTATATTGGATCCGCTATGCGGAAGGCGGGGTACGCAAAGACCTAAACTTTATACAGCGCACAATGGCATATGGTATCAGTCATAAACCGCTTGGCAACGGGAGTTACGAACTACGTCTCACAGCTTACAAGAGTCGCCCCCTACGGCTTTCCTATTGCGACAAAAGCAAAAAATATGTGGTATATGCTTCCATTGATAACCGAGAAGCAATTCTTGATCGAATCTTTGTGCGCATCGACGGCGGAAGTCAGTTTAATCCCGACATCGCCTATTTCGAATTGAAAGGGCGGGATACCGCAACCTTCGCTCCTGTGACGGAACGGATTAAGCCGGACTAGTAGATAATTGTAAATTTAAAAGTTAACGGATTAAAGTGCTCGATTAACTCATTGATCAATCGGTCTCCATACTTTACGTAAAGCAGTCCGAAATTTTCGGATCGTTCCTGAAGCACCCCTCCGGGAAAAAGTTTTTCCTTAATACGGTCTATTTGAATCAGTGCGTCCTCATGATTCCGTTTATCTGCCTTCAGTAGTTTTTTCTCCAGGTTATTGATTGCCTTCTTCAGCCTTGCCTTTACCGCGTCGGTGCTTGCCCCTAGCGTCGGATCAATCTTGTGAGCGCGCAGGCGCAGTTTGCTGAAGATGGCATTGAGCTCCATCCACTCGTCGTGGAGGTTTAGCCGGTGCTTCGTATGCCTACGCACGTATTCCCTTTTCAATTCATCGGTTGCTTTGAATATACTCCGGAATGTTAGGTCTAGACGGAGCACTTTTACCGCCATGTTGTCATCGGTTATCATCGCCGAATTGCGTGGCACCAAAATCGGAAAATCCACGCCATAATGCTGGAAGCAGGCTTTTAATTGCAGCCAATAGACCATTTCGGCCCCTCCGCCAATATAAGCGAGATTGGGCAAGATCAACTCCTGATATAAAGGCCGCATGACCACATTAGGGCTGAACCGTTCTGGATGATGGTGTATCTCCGCCCGTAACTCATCCTCGGTAAAATAAATTTCCTGGTGAAGCACCTCATACCGACCATCGCCAAGCCGGACGATGCGCTCACGGAACGCATCCGTCAAGTAAAAAAAATTGATTTCGCGGGCATGTACCTGAGTTGAAAATCCAGCATCCTTCAATGCCCTGGAGGTCCGTTCGATGGCATTGTGGCTATATTCGCCCAGGATATCCTGTTCAATTACCGGCGCAAAACATTGTTTAAGCGAGCGGTCGTCCGCATCCATAACGATCAATCCATAGGAACCGAACAGCTGATGGACAAGGTGCCTTGTGGCGGCAGCGAGGTTATCCTGTTGCAGGTAAGCTTCATCGACCATGCGCGATAACCGGGATGAATTTTCCGAGAGACCAAGGAAATTTTGGTACTGACGCGCCACTTCCGCAATGCCTTCTGTTTCCATCCGCCCCGTAGCTCCCTGTGCCTTGGCTTCCCAGGTTATCTTTCTTCCGTGAAGCCGGACATGGTTAATTTCAGCAAAATCATGGTCTTCCGTGGCCATCCAATAGACAGGCACAAAGGAATATGCCGGAAATGCCTTCTTTAGATCCTGCGCAAGCCGGATTGTACTCGCAATCTTGAAAATGAAATACAAGGGCCCCGTGAAAATATTCAGCTGATGCCCCGTGGTGACGGTAAAGGTTTGCTCGCTGGCCAGCGCCTCCACATTGGCGGCCACTGACTGTTCGCTCTGCAACAAGTCTCCATACTGATGTTTGAGCCGTTGCACCAATATTCCCCGATCGGTTTTTCCCGCTTTAGACGTTATCTGTCGCGCAAAGCCTTCCATATCCGGCCGGTTGCCCGCAAAGGGTTCAAGAGCCGGATCGTTATTCAAATAAGCCAACAGTGTCTTTGAAAAGCTGTTGGTATCCTTATAATCTATGTAGGTTGCCTTCATCGCAAACAAAGATAGGGGTTGCCGTCAAAAGCCGCGATTGATAACGATTATTTGACAATCGTTCCATACAGGTCGAAGTCTTCCGCGCGGTCTATGCAGACCTGCGCAAACCGGCCAGGCGTAACATACTGGTTCGCAGCGCGAACAAGCACCTCGTTATCCACTTCCGGAGAATCGTATTCCGTACGGCCCACAAAATATTCGCCCTCCACCTTGTCTACCAGCACTTTGTAGGTGTTACCAATCCGGGTTTGGTTGATGTCATACGATATACCCTGCTGGATTTCCATAATCTCTTCCACACGGTAGGCCTTCACGGTTTCAGGAATGTCATCGACCAGGCTATGTGCGTGGGTTTTCTCTTCATGCGAATAGGTAAAACAGCCCAAACGGTCAAAACGGGTATCCGCGACCCACTGCTGAAGTTCCTCAAAATCCCGTTCAGTTTCTCCCGGATATCCGCATATGAGCGTTGTACGCAAGGCAATATCGGGTACGTAATCGCGGATAGCATGAATCAGATCCAACGTTTTCTGCTTGGTGATTCCGCGGCGCATCGATCGGAGCATGTTGTCACTGATGTGCTGCAAGGGCATATCGAGGTAGTTACAGATATTGGCGCGCTCTTTCATAACTTCCAGCACATCCATCGGGAATCCCGATGGATAAGCGTATTGCAGCCGGATCCATTCAATCCCGTCAACATCCGAGAGGCGTCGGAGCAGATCTGCAAGGTTCCGTTTGCCATACAGGTCCAATCCATAGTAGGTAAGATCCTGTGCAATCAATATAAGCTCCTTGGTGCCGTTTTTAGCAAGGTGCTGCGCTTCCATCACCAGGCTTTCCATCGACTTGGATACGTGCTTGCCCCGCATGAGCGGAATGGCGCAAAATGAGCAGGGCCGGTTGCAGCCCTCTGCGATTTTGAAATAGGCGAAATGCGAAGGCGTCGTAAGCATGCGTTCGCCCAGCAATTCATGCTTATAATCAGCACCTAAGGTACCTAGCAACGCTTGCAGGTCATTTGTTCCGAAGTACGCATCTACATTGGGAATCTCTGCCTCCAGGTCCGGCTTGTAGCGCTCGGAAAGACAGCCTGTCACGATCACCTTTCCGACCTTGCCTTCCTCTTTGAGTGCACTGTATTGCAAAATGGTATCGATGGACTCCTGCTTGGCATTGTCGATAAAGCCGCACGTATTGATGACGACGATGTCATCGGCCTGTACATGGGATGCTTCGTGCACCACCGGCATGCTGTTACCACGCAATTGGCCCATTAGTACTTCGCTATCGTGGATGTTTTTAGAACAGCCCAATGTGACCACATTCACACGCGGCTTCTGCGTCGCGGCAGGTGGTTTTATGTGTTTTGTCCTCATTGTAATTATGCGTCACTTAAATAGCGAATCAACAAATTCCTTTTTATTGAATAATTGCAGGTCGCCTACTTTTTCGCCTACCCCGATGTATTTCACGGGGATTTTGAACTGGTCGGAGATACCGATAACTACCCCTCCCTTTGCCGTTCCATCAAGCTTCGTAAGTGCCAGCGCATTGACGTCCGTAGCTTGGGTAAATTGCCTGCATTGCTCAATGGCATTCTGTCCGGTTGAGGCATCGAGCACCAAAAGTATCTCATGCGGCGCACCTGGAACAACTTTCTGCATGACCTGCTTAATTTTTGTAAGCTCATTCATCAGGGCCACTTTATTATGCAGCCGCCCGGCGGTATCTATGATCGCCACGTCATCGCCATTGGCAACGGCGGATTTGACGGTATCAAAAGCCACCGATGCGGGGTCTGACCCCATCGCCTGTGCAACGACACGCACGCCTACACGCTCGCCCCATAATTTAATTTGGTCTACCGCCGCTGCCCGGAATGTATCGGCCGCACCCAATACCACGCGGTTTCCGGCTTCTTTGAGCTGATGGGCCAATTTGCCGATGGTAGTGGTTTTGCCTACGCCGTTGACCCCTACTACCATAATCACATACGGCTTATGGTTGCCATACTCAAAATGCTCGAAGTCGGAACTGTTATTTTCAGCAAGCAGCGCCTGGATTTCTTCCCGCAACAGGACATGAAGCTCGGAGGTATTTACGTACTTATCGCGTGCCACGCGTGCCTGGATACGTTCGATGATTTTAAGCGTAGTGGATACGCCGACATCCGAAGTAACCAATACTTCTTCCAGATCGTCCAGCACTTCGTCATCAACGGTGGATTTTCCCACCACGGCTTTGGTTATCTTGGAGAAAAACCCTTCCTTGGTCTTCTCAAGGCCCCGGTCAAGCGCTTCCTGCGCTTCCGGTGTTTCCTGCTTTTTTTTGAAAAAATCAAATAGTCCCATAGCCAGCTCGGTAAAAAAGATTCATTCGAAAATAACCTGTTCTTAAGGCCTCATGGAACCTGCATTCTCATCACTTTCTTGCTAGGCGATGACACGACAGGTTTCATAACAAAAAAGCCCTTCCGGCAGGCTCCGAAACGGCTTTTTACATATCCTATACACAAAAACTACTGTGCCGATTCAATAACGGCTTCACGGGCCACTTCGATGGCTTCTTTTACGTGGTCGTTGTGTGCAATCAGTTCTTTAAAGGTATATGCACCGGTCTTCGGAGACCTAACAGCGGTAATGACCTTCGTATAATCTTTGCCTTTACCCGTTTTTAGCGATGCTACTGCTTTCTTTGCCATGTCTTATTGTATTGTGCAAATTGCTGTTGAAAGCAACTGCGGATTTACTTAATTTCTTTATGAACGGTTACGCGTCTCAACACAGGATTGAATTTCTTCAACTCCAACCGCTCCGTTGTGTTCTTTTTGTTTTTTGTGGTGATGTAACGTGACATCCCGGGAAGCCCGCTTTCTTTGTGCTCGGTACACTCCAGAATCACCTGCACCCTATTTCCTTTTTTTGCCATTGTCCTATTGTGTTATTATCCACCGCAAGTCGGGCGGAAACTGTCTTAATTAAACGTATCCCTTTTTGATAAATTTGTTGATCACGGCGGTAATGCCGTTTTTATTGATGGTCTTTATCGCTGAGGTGGACACTTTCAGGGTAATCCAACGGTTTTCCTCGGGAATAAAAAATCGCTTGGTCTGCAGGTTCGGGTAAAACTTGCGCTTCGTCTTCTTGTTCGAATTGGAAACGTTGTATCCGTTCATCGCCCCTTTTCCTGTTAAATCACAAACTCTTGACATGATCGTATGCTGTTTAATCTTTTTAAATGCCTTTTCGCAAAGAGCTTGCAAATATCAGCATTTGTTTTCTATTATACAATTTTTTTTCAAAACAAAAACGTGCGCAGTACTGTATATTTAATTATCCAGCATAGCTAAGCAGGCAGATGCATACCCGTGACTACGAATATGCATACCGGTGACTACCGGATAACTACTATTGCTTGTACTAATTTCGAGTAATTATGGTAAAACGCATGGGTAAAAAGGTGCTAATACCGATCATGATCTGCTGGATATCATGCACTTGGTTAACTGGTCACGCCCAACAGGGCACTCTAAAACAACGCACGGCCCCACAGGATACCTCAGCCCGACCCCGCGACACGACGCTATCCGACTCGGCACAAAAAGTAGTAAAAGGTAAGGTAACCAACGAAAACGGAACGGCCCTCGCCGGCGTAACCATCGGCATCAAGGGTTCGGAAACACAAACGCAATCCGACGACCAAGGAGCATTTGAAATCCGCTCGTCCACAGACTCAGCCGTCGTGCTTACTTTTTCAATGCTCGGTTTCGAGCCCTTTGAGATTCCCATGAGTGTGGCCAACGGGCAAACCATCGTGCTCATGCCTTCTGAGGCCAAAACGCTGGAAGAGGTCGTGGTCATCGGATATGGTACCGTGCAACGGCAAAACCTAACCGGTGCAGTGAGTTCACTGGAAGGCGACGCTTTCCAAAACAATGCCATCACAAACACAGAAGATGGCATCGCTGGCAAAATCGCCGGCGTACGGGTAAGCCAGCGTACCGGTGGTCCAGGCAAAGCAGCCAATATCAAAATAAGGGGGCTGAACTCCATCACCGCATCCAGCAATCCCTTGTATGTCATCGACGGCATCCCACAGGATCACATGCGAAATGTAAATCCCCGGGATATTGCCTCGATGGAAGTGCTGAAAGATGCGTCGGCATCGGCCATATACGGTGCGCGTGGAGGTAATGGGGTCGTTGTCATCACCACCAAATCGGGTGCATCAGGGGCCACCCAAGTGGATTTCAGCAGCTATGCCGGTTTCCAGGAGGCAGACCGCTTCCTACCCATGATGGATACTCGTGAATATACCGCCTATATCCGCTATTTACGCGATTCGCGCTTTCAGCAAACCGGCGGCGATTTATCCTTGCCGATTTCCAGCCGTCCGGCAGAATACCAGTATCCCGAAGGTTACACGAATCCGGCTTCGCTGCCCGACAACAACTGGCAAGACATCGTCTACCAGCGTGCGCCCATGCAGAACTATGCGCTGACCGTATCCGGCGGAGGAGATGTAGGTACGTTCCTGTTGTCCGGTTCTTACTTGAATCAGGACGGTGTTATGCAATACACAGGTTTTGAACGGTACAACCTGCGTGCCAATACCAACTTCAACATCGGCGATAAAATCAAGGTAGGCACAAACGTAGCTGCCTCCTTTAACCGGATGGACGATCCGGAAACCGATGGAAAAGAGAGTAACGCCCACTATGCCCTCGCCATGCCTCCGGTCGTCGGCATCGAGCAAAACACCGAAGCCACCGGCTATTCGCCCGCACAAACGTACATCAATCCCTTGGCGCGGCTTCGCGAAATGACGGCCCGGGCCAAAGCAAGCGAACTGCAGATCAATAGTTTCGCAGAATATCTTCCCATCGAAGGAATGACGCTACGAAGCCAGATCGGTTATATTTCCGCGCATGCCGCTTACAACGAGTTTACGCCGGCCAACGTAAATCGGGGTGCCCAGGCCAATGGCTACGCTTCCAGTACCGACAATTATTCGTTCAGCATACAAAATACCGCCACTTACCGGCCAAATTTGGGCGAGAACCACGCATTGGAGCTTTTATTGGGGCAGAGTTACGAAAACATCCGCCAGGAAATCCTAGCCGCGGCGGGCGATGGCTATCCGAACGACCTGCTTCCTACGCTGAACAATGCCAACAACCCCACCTTGGCAAGCACTACCATCGGCGAAAGCGCAGTCACCTCATTTTTCGGTCGTGCACACTATCAATTCCTTGACAAATACCTGCTATCGATAAGCGCACGGTACGACGGATCGTCGCGTTTCGGCGCCAACAATAAGTGGGGATTATTTCCTGCGGTGTCTGCCGGATGGAAAATTAATGGCGAACCGTTCCTGCAGGATGCCGAATGGCTGACGTTGCTGAAGATACGGGCGTCTATCGGTAAAGCCGGCAATGACCGGATCGGAAACTACGAGCACATCTCGCTGCTGGGGTTCCAAGACTACAACTTAAACGGAAAGCTGGTCAATGGACTGGTGCCTAGCAATATTGCCAACCAAAACCTCAGTTGGGAAACGACGGTATCACGGGACATCGGACTCGATTTCTGGCTGTTTGATAACCGGATCCGTTTGACTGCCGATGTTTACTTCAATAAAACGACCGATCTGCTGCTCAATGTACCCGTTACCCGGGTGAGCGGTTTTTCAACCATCCGGCGTAATGTGGGAGAAGTGGAGAACAAAGGGTTTGAATTGGAGCTGACGACCCAAAATATTAAAACGGAGAATTTCACCTGGGAGACCTCCGCCAATTTTTCCAGGAATAACAACAGCGTACTCGCGCTAGCGCCGGGCATCGACCAGCTGATTATGCTGAGCACATTGAATGACTTCAATGCTTACGCTACCATCGTAGGTCAGCCTATCGGAAGTTTTTATATGTACAAAACGGACGGAGTGTTGCTGCCGGAAGATTTCGACGCCGACGGAAACGCATTGGTGCCAATCGTCAATGGACAGCTAGAAGGCAATCTGAAAATCGTGGATCTAAACAACGACGGGCAGATAAACGAGCAGGATCATACCATTGTAGGCAACGCTCAGCCCGATTTCTTATGGGGCCTGTCGAGCCGGTTGACCTACCAAGGATTTGATTTCAGCTTCGATATTCAAGGGCAACAGGGGGGCGATCTTTTCTATCTGGGCAGGCGCGGCTTCAACAATGGACTGGGTGAAGGTACTAACCAGTACCGCGATTGGCTGCATGCCTACAAACCCGCCGCGTATGCCGCCAATATTCCCGATGGGATCGATATGGGATGGGACGGAAAAACCCCGAGTGTGGTCGGCGTAAACCCGCCCTACAACGACACCTGGATATACGATGCTACATTTGTACGGATCCGCAACATCACGCTGGGTTACAATTTTGCCCAAACGTTCTTGAAACGGTGGAACGTACGCGCCGTCCGGCTGTTTGTCATGGCCGACAATCTCCATACATTCACCGATTATCCCGGTGCCAATCCCGAAGCGAACAATGCCGGGGGTTCCGACGCGGGCGAAAACACCCGACCAGGCACCGATTATGGCGGATACCCGTTGTCTAAACGGTTTACTTTCGGAATAAACGCTTCTTTTTAGCAATAGCTCATGCAACTATGAAAAATTCCAAGACGATGAATATCTGCAATTTGCTAGGTCTATTGATGCTTGCCGTGTTTTTGGGTTTCAATGCTTGCAACAAAGACCTCGAGCTGACCCCGGAATCGGCATACAACACCGAAGATTTTTATCAAACCATCAACGATTTTCGGCAGGCGTTGTTCGGTGCCTACGGAGGCTTGCGTTCCGTACATGGTTTTGATTATCCGATGATGATGGAAAGCCTGAGTGACAACGTCAACACCCTGCAAAATACGACCAACAATCCACTTGCGCGTTTTGGCTTTACACCGGGCGACGACCGCATCCTAGGTGTGTGGGCAGCCTATTGGAGCGTGATCAACCGCACCAACAACATCCTGGACCAGATCGATGGCGGTGAATTTCCGAACGAGGAAACAAGAGCCATTATGAAAGGCGAGACACAGTTTATCCGCGGATACTGCTATTTCCAACTAGGCTGGATTTTCGGCGGGCTGCCCCTCATCGACCACGTGATGACTGCAGAAGAAATCGCGACGGTTGCGCGCAGCAGCCAAGCAGAGACCTTTGCTTTTGCCGTTGCCGACCTGGAGGCAGCCGCCGCCGCGCTGCCTGAAAGCCAGGGTGGAGACAACCTCGGCCGGGCAACCCGCTACGCCGCCAAGGCTATTCTTGCACGGCTGCATCTATTCACCCAAAATTACGACGCCGCGCGCCCGCTGCTCGAAGAGATCCTCACCTATGACGGGCTGAGCCCGTTCGAACAATTCTCTGACTGCTTCCTGAATACGCGCGACAACGGATCGGAACATGTCTTCCAGATCCAATATACGTCTGGTCTGAACAGCCAGGGCAACCCACTGGTTTATTCACTTGTGCCGGAAAACCTTCGTTCCGACCAGTTTCCGCAGGGTGGCCGCTCCACGTGGCTTGCGGTTTCCAACGACTTGTACGAAGCATATGACACGACGGATGTACGTCGCGACTTTACGATCCAGAAGGGCTATGCAACTGCCAACAATGTGATAGACAGCCTCACCTTGCTTTTCATCAAATACGCACACGGAACGGTTCCTCCCAACAACCTCGATAACGATGTAAACCTTTCGATCGTGCGCATCACCGACGTACAGTTGATGTACGCAGAAGTACTCAATGAAATGGAATATATACCCGATGGAGAAGCCTTTATGCTGCTCAACACCGTGCGAGGCCGTGCCGGATTAGATACCCTAACGAGCGCGGAGATACCCGACCAGCAGGCATTCCGCGATACACTTTTCAAAGAAAGACGCTTGGAATTTGCGGGTGAAGCGCTGCGCTGGTTTGACATCGTACGTCAGGGACCCGAGCGGGCTGCCGCCATCATGAATGCTTTTCTGGCCAGAGAAGAAGAAGGGGGTGGTTCACTCACCTTCGATCCCAAGTACCTGTTGATGCCCATTCCCGACAGCGAAATGCGCACCAATCCGGCTTTGGAACAAAACCCCGGCTATTGAAATCTCTTCGCGTTGACCTTCCGCTCGTTTTCCGTCAGGAAGATTTTCCGGAGCCGGATACTTTTGGGTGTCACCTCGATGTACTCGTCCGCCTGGATGTATTCCATAGATTCTTCGAGTGAAAATTTGATAGCCGGTGCAATGCGTACGTTATCGTCGCTGCCCGAGGCACGCATATTGGTGAGCTGCTTGCCTTTTACCAGATTCACAACCAGGTCGTTGTCGCGGATATGCTCACCCACGATCTGCCCCTCGTAGACGTCTACGCCAGGGTCCACGAAGAAACGACCGCGGTCCTGTAATTTGTCGATGGAATAAGCCGTGGTCTGCCCCTTTTCCATCGATACCAATACACCTGCCAAGCGGCCGGGAATGATACCTTTCCAAGGTTCATACGCTTTAAAACGGTGCGCCATTACAGCCTCTCCCGCCGTGGCAGTCAATACGTTATTCCGCAGGCCGATGATGCCCCGCGAGGGGATGTCAAACTCAAGGTGTTGCATATCGCCCTTGGTTTCCATGATCAACAGCTCACCTTTGCGCTGCGTCACCAGCTCTATTACCTTACCGGATACTTCGGCAGGCACATCCACCACCAGCGTTTCAATAGGCTCGCATTTTACACCGTCGATCTCTTTGATGATTACCTGAGGCTGCCCCACCTGCAATTCGTAGCCTTCACGGCGCATGGTCTCAATCAATACCGACAAGTGAAGAATCCCCCTACCGTATACCAGGTACGAATCGGGCGACTCCGTAGGCACCACCTTCAAGGCAAGATTTTTTTCCGTCTCTTTATACAGGCGCTCCTGAAGGTGGCGTGAAGTGACAAACTTGCCTTCTTTGCCGAAAAACGGTGAAGTATTGATGGTGAAAAGCATGTTCATCGTCGGTTCGTCGATCTTGATAACCGCGAGTTGTTCCGGATTATCAAAATCAGCGATCGTATCGCCGATGTCAAACCCTTCAATGCCGACCACTGCACAAATGTCGCCTGCTTTGACCTCCTGTACTTTTACACGGCCAAGACCTTCAAACGTATGTAACTCTTTGACACGAGACTTCACGATTTTTCCATCACGCTTCACCAGCGATACCGGTTGGTTTTCTTTGACGGAACCACGGGCCACACGGCCAATCGCGATGCGCCCCACGAAAGAGGAATAATCCAGCGAAGTAACCTGCATCTGCAGGGTACCTTCATTGTAGGGTGCGGCAGGGATATGTTCCAGGATCGCTTCCAGCAGATCGGTAAAATCTTCCTTGGGCTGCTTCCAATCGGTAGACATCCACCCCTGCTTGGATGAACCATAAAGCACCGGAAAATCCAACTGCTCTTCTGTGGCATCCAGGCTGAAAAACAGATCGAACACCGCCTCGTAAACCTCGTCGGGCCGGCAATTTTCCTTATCGACCTTATTGACCACCACAATCGGTTTCAATCCCAGGCCAAGTGCCTTCTGCGTCACAAAGCGGGTCTGCGGCATGGGGCCTTCAAAAGCATCCACGAGCAGAATAACCCCGTCTGCCATCTTCAGCACCCGTTCCACCTCTCCGCCGAAGTCGGCGTGGCCCGGCGTATCAATGATATTGATTTTGACATCCTTGTATTTTACCGATACGTTTTTTGACACAATGGTAATACCTCTCTCGCGTTCGAGGTCGTTGTTGTCCAGGATGAGCTCACCGCTCTGCTCGTTCTCACGGAAAAGGTTGGTGAAGTGAAGGATTTTATCTACCAGGGTGGTCTTGCCGTGGTCAACGTGTGCAATGATTGCTATATTTCTGATTTTCTGCATCCAGCAAACTATTTGTCAATTTTTGAGGGCGCAAAGGTAGAGAAATTCTTTGAAAATCAGGATATTTTTTTCAGAAGCCCTTGGCAGACCGCGCTTTTGCATTAAATAACCTTTAAGTCTTTCCCTACCTTTGTAAAGGCGCCGATGGCTTTATCCAAATGGTGTTGCTCATGGGCGGCCGAGAGCTGTACCCGGATGCGTGCTTTTCCCTGGGGTACCACCGGATAATAGAAGCCGATCACGTAAATACCTTCTTCCAGCATCCTGGCAGCAAATTCCTGGGCCAAAGGCGCCTCGTAGAGCATCACAGGCACGATCGGGTGCACACCCGGCTTGATGTCAAACCCTACCGCGGTCATTTTCTCCCGGAAATAGCGGGTATTCGATGCTAGCTTATCGCGTAACTCGGTGGTTTCGCTTAGCATATCCAACACGGCGATGGATGCTCCCGCAATAGCCGGCGCCAGGGTGTTGGAAAAAAGATACGGGCGGGAGCGCTGGCGCAATAGGTCGATGATTTCCCTGCGGCCGGAGGTGAATCCTCCGGAAGCACCTCCCAACGCTTTGCCAAGCGTACTCGTAATAATGTCTATCCGATCCATCACACCATGCAGCTCATGCGTTCCACGCCCTGTTTTGCCGATAAACCCGGTACAATGCGATTCGTCAATCATCACCAGTGCTTCATATCGGTCTGCGAGGTCGCAGATTTTATCTAGCGGCGCCACACTGCCATCCATCGAAAAGGCTCCGTCGGTGACAATGATGCGGTGGCGGGCTCCCTTTGCCGCTTTGAGCTGCGTTTCCAAATCGACCATGTCACAGTTTTTATAGCGGAAGCGCTGTGCTTTACACAGCCGCACCCCGTCAATAATGGACGCATGATTCAGCTCATCGGAAATGATCGCATCTTCGGCACCAAACAACGGCTCAAATACCCCACCATTGGCATCGAATGCAGCCGCATAAAGAATGGTATCTTCGGTTCCGAGAAACGCTGATATTTTAGCTTCCAGTATTTTATGAATATCTTGCGTACCGCAAATGAAACGGACGGATGACATGCCGTATCCGTGCGTATCAATCGTTTTTTTTGCTGCCTCGATTACGTTGGGATGGGAGGATAGTCCTAAGTAGTTGTTCGCACAGAAGTTAATCACTTCCGCCCCGCTTTGGATCTTGATATCGGCCCCCTGTGGGGTCACGATGATGCGTTCGGTCTTGTATAATCCTGCATCTTTGATGGATTGCAGTTCCTGCTGCAATACGGGTTGGAGGGTCTTGTACATAGGACAAAAGTAAAAAAGTTACCCATCAAAAGTAAGAAGTTAAAATCATATCTCCGATCAGAGTCGTGTCTCGACTAAGAAATAATCGGATTGATGAGGCCGGCGTAGGCAGCCGAAAGAAATCGCTATCTTTGCGCCATGGCACGTGAAATCTACGAAACTAAACGAAAAGCACTACAAATCAATCTAAATGGGGAAATCTATGGAACGTTTGCCGAGATCGGTGCCGGACAGGAGGTGGCCCGTAATTTTTTCAATGCGGGAGCAGCTTCTGGCACCATTGCCAAAACCATGTCGGCCTACGATATGGCTTTCAGCGATGCCATTTATGGCGCCGAGGACGCTGGGAGATACGTGAGCCGATCGAGACTACGCAAAATGCTTGAACACGAATACGAGCTACTTACCGAAAGACTAACCGGTGAAAAATATCAAAATAAGCGGTTGTTTGCCTTTGCCAACACGGTCGCCGCGCTCAACTTTAACAAGACAAACGAACCGCATGGCTGGATCGGCATCCGCTTTCAGCACGAAGTGGGTGACGCCCCCAACGAGATCATCATTCACGTCCGGCTGCTGGACAGCGACAACCTATTGCAACAAAAAGTACTAGGTGTATTGGGTGTCAATCTTGTTTTTGCTGCCTACTATTATACCCACGATGTGCAGACGATGATCGAATCGCTTGCCGATAACCTGTCGCCCGGTGCAGTTCAAATCGATCTGGTCAAAGTTAACGGACCGGCTTTCAAGGACGTAAACGAACGGCTCATCAACCTCTACCTCATTGCAAAGGGCTTTTCCAAGGCTGCCATATTTAATCCGCAGGGCTTAGCCTACCAAAGCAAAGATTTCCTTTATAAAAAGGATATTATGATCTTGCGTACCAAGTACCGGCAAAAATCTAATCCACATTTTGACCTGTTTAACCTAGCGGTTGAGCAGTTTAAGCGCAATCTCCAACTATCCGACGACAACGTGGTGGTGATGATCGAAGTACTGATGAGCAATGTACTCGATCAGACGCCTCAATTTACACCGGATGACCTCCATTATTTCGCCGAACGTGCCGAATATCTCTGTAGTACGGGCAATCATATTTTGGTATCCAATTTCACGCGCAACCACTACTTGGCGGAATATTTATCTCAGTTTAAGCCGCGGAACATGGGGATTTCCACAAACATTTCTAACTTGCGCAATATTTTCAACTCCAAACAATACAATAAGGGTAATTATACCGATGAGTTACTGGCATATGTAAGTGGGCTGTTCAGTAAAAATGTAAAACTCTATGCGTACCCCTATCTTAATAAAGAGGATAATCAGATTATTACTACTGCCAATATGCCCGTATCAGAGGAAGCGCGCCCACTTTTTGAATTCCTCGTTAAGAATAGGTACATCATCGATATTGAAGGATACGATGAGCGGCATGTGAAGACGGTTTAATTAATGGTTAATGAAGAGAGAACAAGTCATATTGGTTAATGAGCAGGATGAGGTCCTTGGTACCATGGAAAAGCTGGAAGCTCATCAGAAAGGCTTACTCCACCGGGCCATCAGTGTGTTTATATTTGATAGCCAGGGCCGCTTGCTGCTCCAACAGCGGGCGGCTGATAAATATCACAGTGCTGGGCAATGGACTAATACCTGCTGTAGCCACCCGGCCCCCGGTGAGCCTGCGCTTGATGCCGCCTATCGCCGACTGGAAGAAGAAATGGGCATGCAGGTTCCGTTGACATTTGCCTTTACATTTCGCTACCGCGCCCCATTTGACAACGGTTTGATGGAACATGAGTTGGATCATGTCTTCATCGGATATGCCGACCACTCTCCTGTACCCAACCCTGCAGAAGTGGCGGCTTATCGATGGGTAGATCGTGCGACGATTGACCGTGAAAACAGAAAAAAACCGGAAGACTATACTGCGTGGTTTAAATTGATTTACGGCAAAGTCTTCGATCAAGCCTGATCAAACCTCTCAATGTAGCCGTTTAGTGAGTTGCTCTTCGACTGCCTTATATACCTGAAGGGGCTTTTGATTCCGCCAGCTAAGGTCATCCAATTTGCCGCCGAAGTTGATAAAATAATCGATGTTTCCCGACTTAAATTCATCGATTACATGATCACGGAAATTGATGCCCGCTATCCAGCCATCCTCAATATCCTGAAACCACTCTTCGTAATAACAGTCATCCGAAGCATGAAAATTGAGTACATTTTCACCGATCAGGATAAACTTATTGATCCCCGCACTTACCATCAAATCGATCACTTCTCGTTTGAGCAGCATGATGTCATTGTATATCGCGTCATTCCACTCGCCGATCAGCTCAATAATGGCATAACCCCGCTGATAATCTGCAAACAGAACTTTTAAATATAACGTGTTGGAACCAAAGTTGTCCCATTGCGGGTGAAGCAGGAAATTGTATATCTGCTTGTCAAATTCAAACTCATTGTATTCTATGCCGTAAAACGGTGACAACTCGTCTTCGGCAGCGATGTAATCGTCTCTCCAGCGGTAATAGGGTTCTATCTCGTGCATCGCCTTATGTATTTATTTTGCAAAAATGGGAATATTTCGTCAGAAAATAAATTGTCCTTATCCCTAAGGGCCCGATGGAACCTACGGGGCTATCACTTTTTGCGATAAGCGCTGGTTTTACCCGTCGAGGTAAATCCTTTTTTTGTAAATTTTGCATCCTACAGGTAAAAAATGAGGGAAACTATTTAATTTAGCGCGTGTTATCAAGCATATGCGCAAGGAAACCAAAAGAAATTTATTTATGGCTGCTACGTATGGTGCAGCATTATCGCTGGGTCTCCTGCTTGGGCAAAATTACGCCGATGAAAACACCCATTCGGGTACGAACAGTTTGCTGCCCTTGGGGATGACCGATAAAACCGGTAAAGTACAGCGCATGATCGACCTCATTGCCGAAAACTATGTCGACAGCGTAAATATCGATCAATTACAGAATCTCGCGGCCGACGAGCTAGTGAAGCAATTGGATCCGCATTCTGAATACCTCAGACCAAATCAAGCGCTGAAACAGCATGAAGCCCTCGAAGGAAGTTTCGAAGGTATCGGCATTGAATATTATAATCTGAACGACACGCTGATGACGGTAGGCCTGGTGACGGGTGGCCCTGCTCAACAAGCAGGTATGCGTGTAGGAGACAAATTGATTGCGATTAACGGAGACACCGTGGCAGGCGTCAACATCTCAGAAAAAGCCATTGAAGCGAAGGTTCGTGGCCGCCGGGGAACTACCCTCGAAATCACGATAAACCGTAATGGTAAAAGCTTACCCCTACCACTAAAAGTAGTACGTGACCGGGTAGACGTGAGCAGTATCGACGCTGCATACATCCTAGACACCGCAACAGCTTACATTAAAATTAGGCGCTTTGGTGCGAAAACCTCCGACGATTTCAAAAGCACGCTTCAGCGGCTCAAAAAACAGGGAGCACAGCAGCTTATTCTAGACCTCCGCGAAAATGGGGGCGGATATTTTAATGCAGCCACCGCATTGGCCAGCCAGTTTTTTGCCGATAAGCGGCTGATTGTGTATACCGAAGGTGCCCACGAACCTCGAACCGATTATTATTCCAGTGCAGATGGCATATTTGGCAACGGCGATTTGGCTGTCCTCATCGATGAGCAGTCGGCATCGGCAAGCGAAATCGTCGCGGGAGCCATTCAAGATCTGGAACGGGGTATTATCATCGGTAGGCCATCGTACGGAAAAGCTTTGGTGCAAGAGCAATTTGGGTTTGGCGACGGTTCGGCGCTTAATCTGACCGTGGCACGCTATTATACACCATCGGGAAGGTGCATTCAAAAATCATACACAAACCCCAGAATTAAAGCCCTTCAAAAACAAAAAGGAGATGTGTCCGATTCGGGATCGCGAGCCAGCGATACGGTCAGCTTTACGACCCTATCGGGCAAACATGTATACGCGGGCGGTGGAATCTCACCCGATATATGGGTGTCCATAGACAGCAGCAAAATCAGCGCACTCTACCGGAATATCCGTGCGGCGAACCTTATCGAAGACTATGTGTACGGCAAATTGACAAAGTCCTTGCCAGCTTATTCTGTAGAAAATTACCTGAAAGGATATTTTCTGCCTGATCGGGAATATCTTGATTTTTTGCAATATGTACAAGACAATGGCGTCGACTACACTTTCAAAGAGGCTAACCGGATAAAACCGATGGTACGCAGTGACATTGAGGCCTTATTGGGCCGCTACTACTTTGGCAACGAAGCCTTTTTTAAAGTCCGAAACCGTTCAGATAAGGTGTTGGCAGAAGCACTAATTGCGCTGCAAGCTAATTGAAAGCATCTGTCTTTATTTTACAACCTGACCATCTAACAGTTCAATAATCCGGTTGCCATATTCGGCATTTTTCTCCGAATGCGTCACTTGTATAATGGTCACACCATCTTCCTCATTCAGGCGTTTGAACAGGTCCATGATTTCTTCGCCCTGTTTCGAATTCAGGTTGCCCGTTGGTTCGTCGGCCAATAATAGTTTGGGGGTCGTGGCTAAAGCCCGTGCAATACCCACCAATTGCTGCTGACCTCCGGATAACTGGGTCGGGAAAAGGTCCTTTTTACCTACGATGCCAAACCGGTCGATTAGATCTGCGACAATCGCTTTCCGTTCACTGCTTTTTAAATTTTTGTAAATAAGTGGCGTCTCAATATTCTCGTATACCGTTAGTTCGTCGATCAGGTGATACGCTTGGAATACAAAGCCTATGTATTGTTTGTAAAGGGCTGAACGCTGTTTCTCCTTCAATCCGAGTACATTTTCGCCCATAAAGGAATAGGCTCCTTCATCCGGCTCATCCAAGAGTCCCAAAATGTGGAGCAAGGTGGATTTACCCGATCCCGAAGGCCCCATGATAGACACAAACTCGCCCTCGGCGATATGAAGATTGACATCTTTGAGTACAAATGAGCGGTTGCCCCCTACATTGTACCATTTGAATATGCTGCTTAATTGAATCATTCTTTGCCTTTGTTTTCAGCAATCGGCTGTCAGCTATCGGATATCGGCTGATTGCCGAATGCTTATTCTGATTACCGATTGCCGATAGTTAATTGCCGACACCCATCAAATATATTAAATATCATGTTCCCCTGCCAAAATCTCTCCATTACTGTAAATAGCTGTTAAACAGTTGCATACTTTGCAGCATTATCAGATGGTGTCCGATTCCGAACAACTTGTTGTACGATTTCGAACACTTCGATCACAACACCGAGGTACCGTTGTATCAGGTTAATATCATATTTTTCGCGTACACTACAGGATGCATACATCGCAAAAGAAAAATACGCTACCTTTGTGTACTTTTTACACTAAGAGTTTACGGCATCACCATGCAAGCAACAACAAAGAAAAGTTTAACGGCCCTTCTCCTCGGAGGATTAGGTATTGGCATTACCGAATTCGTGATGATGGGATTACTAGAGGACATCGCACGCGATCTGGGTGTTGATATCCCCACGGCCGGACATTTAATCGCGGCCTACGCAGCAGGTGTGGTAATCGGGGCGCCACTGCTTGTAGTAATTGCCGGCAAATACCCACCCAAACGCATCCTCATTGGGTTGATGATACTCTTCACCGTTTTCAATGCCTTTACAGCATTTGCCCCCGGCTACGCTTCGCTACTCGTCTCACGGGTACTTGCAGGCCTCCCCCACGGCGCTTTTTTTGGTGTTGGTTCAGTGGTTGCCAGCCGGTTGGCCAGACCAGGTAAGGAGGCACAAGCTATCTCTATCATGTTTGCGGGCCTGACCATTGCCAACCTGATCGGAGTACCGTTAGGTACCTATATCGGCCATCACTTCACCTGGCGATATTCGTTCACCATTGTGGTATTAGTCGGCCTCATCACCTTACTATCGCTGAAGCTATGGATGCCTGATATGCCCGCCAAGCAGGCGGCCAGTGTAAAAACACAACTGCGTTTCTTTCGGCGCCGTGAGGCCTGGCTAATCGTAGGAATGATCGCCATCGGCACAGGTGGGCTTTTTTCGTGGTATAGCTATATTTCGCCATTGATGACTAAGGTAGCGGGCTTCTCCGAATCATCGATGACGTACATCCTGATGCTGGCAGGCGTTGGCATGCTGGTCGGCAACCTACTGGGTGGCCGGTTGGCCGACCTCGTTTCGCCCGCAAAGGCGTCGCTTATACTCCTTGCCGGCATGGTCGTTGCCTTGGTGGCCCAGCACTACCTAGCGGTGTATCCGATTGCCTCACTGGTCATGACATTCATTTTAGGCGGCATAGCCTTTGCACTGTCCGCCCCCATACAGATACTGATGATCAATACGGCGAAAGGTTCAGAAATGCTGGCCGCTTCAGTTAGCCAAGCGAGTTTTAATATCGGGAATGCATTGGGTGCCTTTCTCGGCGGCCTTCCCATCGCCATGGGCTATGGTTATGCATCACCGGAGTGGGTTGGCGCTGCCATGGCAGCGTGCGGAGCATTATTCGCATTGACGTTCATCTTACAACAAGCACGGAAAAGCTTCCTGCCATCCACACCTGTCGAAATCCTGCACGCACCTCAAGTTGCCTCCCCAAAGATAATGGAAGAAGAAGAGCCTGTCTTTTAACAACCGTATCCAATACAACGTGCCGAGCGATGGTTTTACCTGCGGATTAGTCCAGAATGCCAACGACTGATCTGCTCGGATAGTTAAGTCACCCCAAGCCGCCTGTGGTTATATCGAGCCGTGATAGGGCGTATTTACTCATCTCGTAAACTATCCACTGGATTAGCCCGCGCGGCACGTACGGATTGGTATGTGACGGTAAACAATACGATCAGCAGTGCCAAGATACCGGCCAATGCGAACATCCACCAGTGCACCTCGATGCGATAGGCAAACGTATCAAGCCAACGTTCTATCAGTAGATACGCCAACGGCAATGCAATCAAACTTCCCCATATAAAAACCCTAAAAAACGGCTTGTTGAGCTGCATAAACAACTCACTCACGGATGCACCAAGCACTTTGCGGATACTTATCTCCTTCTGCCGGATGCTGATGCTGTAGGCCGACATGCTGAAGAGTCCCATTACGGCAATGGCAATGGATAAAACTGTAAAAGCGCTGAAGGCCGCCTCCAACTGCTCTTGTTGCGCATACAACGCTGCATATTTCTGCTCGATGAACTCATAACGGAAATGTTCACCGTCCAACCTATTAATGGATTTCCAATTTTTTTCCAGGGCGGCCAATGTCTGTTGTGTCGTACCGGGCTTGGCTTTGACCAGAATCTCCGTTTTAAACTGTCCACACGCATTGGTGATGGAATAGACCGTTGGACGCACCAATTTTTCGAAGCCCTGCATCCTGCTGTCTTTCACCACACCCACAATTTGGAAATCAGTATCACACCCACGGATGGTCTGCCCGATGGGGTTTTGCATCCCAAACGCCTTGACCAGCGTTTCATTGACAACGGCTCCATTCGCGGAATCGGCCGCAAAAGTCTCCGTAAACGACCTACCCTGTAATACTTCCATACCCATTGTTTCCACATAGTCGAAATCTACTGCTAGGTGGTCTGCTTTGCGCACCTGGTCCACATGTTGGAATTCCTTTTCTGCGGGGCCTATTCCCCCGGGCGTGCTTGTCGCCACTGTCGCATATACGATACCGGGATAGGCTTGCATCCGGTCACGGAAAGGTTTAAAATCTGCCGGGTTGTTGAGCAGCGCCGTATTCTTGATGTATATCACCTGCGCCGGCTCAAACCCTTTGTCCCCATCCCGCACATAATTCAGTTGCTTGTTGAGGATAAGCATTCCAAAGATAAATACCATCGCTATGACAAACTGGAAGGTCAATAGCGCGTGGCGGAACCAAGCTGTGCGATGACTGGTCTGGAAGTTACCTTTCAGGATCGTTACCGGATGGTAGCCGGAAAGAATGACAGCGGGATAGACCCCGGATATCAGTGCGGTAAGCGCGGCTGCCGTTAGCAATTGCCAAGCGATCCTGCCATTCACGACAGAAGCGGCGAGGTCATAAGCCAGCCATTTTTGCAGCCCATTCCTGCAAAGTACCACCAGGCCCCATGCAAGGACGGCAGCAAGCAGGCATTGAAGCAAAACCTCACCCATGAATTGCAGAGTCAACCGACTCCGGCTCACTCCAAATACTTTCTTCAGACCGATTTCCTTTGCCCGTTTATGGGCTTGCGCGATCATGAGGTTGGCAAAATTGATACCGGCCAACAATAAAATGACTCCCGACAAGATCCCCAATGCCCATATGGTAATATAGCCGGTGTTCGAGCCGTGCTGCGGCCGCAAGTGTAAATTTTTTAACGGATCAAGATACGCGTCTCCCTTAGCAAATGCGGAGGTAACGGTATGGTGCTGTTGCGAAATTTCCTGCTTGTAGAGTTCGTTGATCTTATGGCCCAATAACGCGATATCCGTGCCCGGTTTTACTTGAATGTAGGTTTGGTATTGAAGCGGATCACCCAGATTGTCGCCGGCAAGGTCCGGTTTGAAAAAAATGGCTTCATAGGTTAAGTTAGACAATCCGCGTTCTTTGGTGATGCCGTGGATGTTATAAACCAAACCACTCTCTTTACTTTGAAGTGCAATCTGCCGAGGCTCAAATACCCGTTCGGAATCTTGCGGAAACAACGCATTTGCAATCCCGGATGTTACCAGATTCACTTCGGGTTGCTCTTCGTCCGCGAGGCTTACGCCATGCGCTGCGATGCCAAACATCGTTGCAATGGAAAGATCCGCTGCCTTCCAGTCTTTTACAATGACTTCGCCATCATTGTGTATAAAGGGCATCTCCCAAGGAAAATAGGATACCCTTCCTACTTCCACTACCTCAGGCAGCTTCGCTTTGATGGCCGTTGCCAACGCCGGCGGCGTAAGATCAGTACGGCTCCCCTGATAGGAAAGTCCCACAAGGTAAATGTTCGCATAGTTTGGATTCCATTTATCATAGCTTGTTTCCCGGTTAATGTACAGGTAAGCAAGAATGAAACCAGCAAATCCCAAAGCCAAACCGAGGATATTGAATGCCGTAAACAGTCTTGATCGCAGTACACTGCGCCACGCAATCTTCAGGTTATTCATACGTATGGTTCTTGTTATACTACATGGATCCGTTCACAACCGGTTTTCCACAAATACCTTCATAATTCGCCACTATTTTTTTACACGAAATTCATTCCCAAATAGTTAACAAGCTGTCTTCCAAAGCCTCGCGACAGGCCATATACCAAAAAATGTTCGATATCGAACAGTAGAGTGTCCGGATTCGGACGGTTTGTCGATTAAAACCCATTGCCTCAGCGGCAAATCGCCGAGCACTGTTAGCAGAACTAGGGGTTTATAATCTGGCTGCCATGCCGGAAAACAGGGTTTCGGCGGCTACATCTGTCGCTGAACGAAAGACCTTGCTATTTCAGCAGTCCCAGATGCATCAATGCATAGAAAAGTGCGGCTGTATGTAAGGCCTGCCCAAATTGGTTCCCGATCAGTAATTGTTTCAATTCCTCAGGCGTTACCAAAAGGACTTCAATCTCTTCCTGCTCATCAAGATCCTGCTCCTGCACCTTCACACCACCGGTTAGCAAGTATGTATACGTACGGTTATTTGCCGTCGCGGGATTGGGAAAAAGCGTGGCTAATTCCTCTATGGTATCAAACCGATAACCGGTTTCCTCCAGCATCTCCCGGGCAGACGCAGTGGGAGCATCCTCACCGGGGTCAATGACTCCGCCGGGGATCTCGAGCACATCCTGTGCGACACCATGCCGGTATTGCTTGACGAGAATAAACTGATTGTCGGCGGTAAGTGCCACCATGTTCACCCAGTCGGGATACTCCAACACATAATACTCAGGTACCACATGGCCGTTGGGCATGCGGCATACATCTTTACGCAGCACGGCCCAAGGCGCCTGTACCAAATATTCGGATGAAAGCGTTTCCCAGTGCAGCATAATCAGGCAATGTCTTTCATGATACGGTCTACCCGATCTTCAAGCTCCTGGCCTATGCGATCAAAATCTGCAGCATTGCCAAGCGGCTGCCGTACACTGCAATAAAATTTGATCTTGGGCTCGGTGCCAGAGGGACGGGCTGAGATTACGTCGCCATCTACGGTGATAAATTGCAACACGTCCGATTTGGGCAGGTTGATTACCTCCCGCTTGCCCGTTTTGAGGTTGTACGATTCACTGCTTTCGTAATCTTTTATTTCGGCTACATCAATACCCCCAAGGGTCTGCGGCGGATTGCTCCGCAGGCGTTCCATCATGGCCTTGATTTCTTCCGCACCGGCTTTTCCTTTTTTGGTCAACGAAATTAATTTCTCTTTATAATAACCATGTTGTACATAGAGGTCTATCAACGCATCAAACAAGGTTTTGCCTTGGTCTTTGTAATAAGCTGCCATTTCGGCGATGAACACGGCCGATACTACCGCGTCCTTATCACGTACCAACTCGCCTACCAGGTAGCCATAGCTTTCCTCGCCGCCCACGAGAAAACGGCCTTGTCCGTTTTTCGATGTAATCAGCTCGCCAATGTACTTAAAGCCTGTGAGGGTATCGTAATATGTCACACCGTATTGTTTCGCGATATCCGCAATCAGGCTCGTGGTTACAATCGTTTTCACTACATAATCATCAGGCCGCAAATCGCCCTGCTCCTTTTTGGCCGACAGTACGTAGTTGACCAACAGGCTACCGATCTGGTTGCCATTGAGTAGCTGGTATTCACCCCGGCTATTTTTCACCGCTGCCCCTACGCGATCGGCATCCGGATCAGTAGCAAAGATTACATCTGCGCCGATGCGTTCTCCTGCGTTTACCGCCAAGGACATTGCTTCCTCTTCCTCCGGGTTTGGATAGATGACCGTCGGAAAATTTCCATCTGGTTCGGCTTGCGCTTCTACGACATGTACATTGACAAACCCCCAACGTTGTAAGGCGGGTGGAACCAACGTAACACCCGTACCATGGATGGGTGAGTAAACAATTTTCAAGTCCTTTTGGCGCGCTACGGTCTCCGGCCGGATAGTCAAGGCTTCAATGGCATTCAGGTACGCATCATCCATTTCCTTTCCCAACAGATGAATATTGGCTTCATTTGGAGTAAATTTGATTTCGTCCGGACCTTCGATGGCATATACCTCTTTAATCACATTTTTATCGTGAGGCGGCACCAGCTGTCCGCCGTCGTTCCAATACGCTTTATAGCCGTTGTATTCTTTAGGGTTGTGCGAAGCCGTCAGCATAACGCCTGCTTGGCAACTCAGGTGCCGAACGGCAAACGACAGATGGGGAGTGGGGCGCAATTCGGAAAAGAGGTATACCTGAATACCATTTGCAGAAAACACATCCGCCACCAGCCGTGCGAACGATTGGGAGTTGTTTCGGCTATCAAAAGAAATAGCCACTTTTATCGTTTGTCCAGCATAAGTCTTAAGCAAGTAATTGCTCAACCCCTGTGTAGCCCGGCCGATGGTATATTTATTCATCCGGTTGGTGCCCACGCCCATGATGCCGCGCAGGCCTCCCGTGCCAAATTCAAGATCTTTGTAAAAGCTATCCGTCAGCTCAGTATATTGCTGTGTGTCAAATAATTCCTTTACGGCTGCTATCGTAGCTTCATCATATGGCGCACGCAGCCAAACATCGGCACGTGCCTGGATCGCCGGATCTAAATTCGTTGTCGTCATGGTCAAGTTTCTTTCCTTTTCAAACATATATAAAATGCGCGGTATTCACGAAATCCTATCTAACAAAAATAAATCCAAACATGTGTCGGATCGTTGGATTTCCGTTTTCGGCAAAAACTGCCCAATTGGTGGGCAACAAAACTAATGAGAAGCGTGAGATACGTTCTCTTTTGAAAAAAGTACGGCGGGATTATCCGGTTTACCGCCATTATACAGTGGCAATGTGAGGAAAAAAACGGAGCCTTTGCCCAGTTCGCTTTCTACCCAGATCGTTCCATTTAATCGGATCGTAAGCTCTCGGCATAAAAATAGCCCCAACCCGATTCCCTTTTCGCTTTCCGTGCCATATGTGGATTGGATGCGACCTTCAAATATGTTTTTTGCATCTTCATCGGTCATGCCAACGCCGTCGTCACGGACCAAAATCGTGCACTCATTCACTGCCCGATCTTCAACCACCGATACGTTTATCGTACCTTTTTGAGGGGTAAACTTAAGCGCATTATTTATCAGATTCCGGACAATCACCTCCAACATTTCAGCATCTGCAAGCACTTTAATTCCTTTCCTGGTATTCAATTGGATTGTGATGTCCTTTTTCTCCGCTATAAATCCCTGCACATCCAATACACGTTCGATAATCATAGTGGGGTCTACCCAAGTAAGCAGGGGGTTAATGCCCTTAATTTGTCCCGACACCCAAGCGAGTACGTTGTTCAACAGGGCGGATGTATTGTGGGCAGCAATTAACAGTTCTCCGTTCAGTTTTTTCTTCATATTAGAAGAGAGATCTTCTTTCGTAAGAATTTCGAGCGTACCGGTCATCGCGTTCAACGGATTTCTTAGGTCATGCCCCAGGATGGATATCAACTCGATTTTTTCACGGTTTGCCTTTTGCAATAATCTATTCTGTGATTTAATCCGTTTGTTCTGACTTTCAATCTGCCTCGCCCGAAGTTCCGCAGCCGCCCGTTCCCGTTCATATGCTTTTCGAAGATAGCTGGTTGCAGCAAAAACACAAATAATAATGATTGGGAAGGACGTTGTCAAATCGATAAAACGTGAACTTTTCGAATCGTAAGTTGTGATCACAACAGATGGATAGGCATATTCGATGACCAACAGACCAACCGGTAAAATGAGGTGCAATCCCGTCCAAACCCAATGAAGCTGCTGTGCAGTGAACGCGATCTGAAGCAGATAGGTTAACAGAAAAAAATAAAGCGCTGGCCCCGCGTTCCCGCCATTGTAAAAATAGGTAAAGATAACAAGCAAATAACTATAGATGGCATATACAATTAATCCCGCACGGTGTAAACCCCGGTAACGCGACAAAAAGAACATCGTGATAATCATGCCTTCGGTCACAATTAACCCAATAGCAATCTCCCACAGTCCGAGATAAAAGTCCAAGGGAATCAAAATCGCCAATAACAGCATCACGTACAGCGACACCACATTGAAACCGCGGTTTTCACGTGGTAACTCACCTGGCTTTCCGGTCAACTCCAGCCAGTAAGCCCTAAGCGAGTCAAAAGACGATTTAGTACGTTTGCCTTTCAATAGCAATTTTTCAACTTAAAAGCACGGATTTACAAACATAGCTGAAAATAGTTTAATTTTCACTCCTCTCTCGCCACTTTTCTGTAACTTTAGTTTATTCTTTGCACAGCATATGTTACATTCAACCGCAAATGAAGTTTTTGTTTTTAGTGATCGTATTGTTATTTGTCGGAGGCTATCTCTGCACCTACGTTTTATCAAAAAATAACACACACGCTTTTTTGTCAGCCCACGCACGCAACCGTGTCCGGAGTTTTGGGCTCACCTGCTTTTTTCTTGGAGTAGCGCTGTGTATGTTGATACTGTATGTCCGGATTCGGCGATAATCCGTAGTACAGAACTATATTTCAGTCGCCATAGCCGGGTCACTGACGCCGTCCATTCCGGTTTCTATTCTTCCGGCAAAACGGTGCAAAAAACCCGTTGAGGCTTTCACGGTAAAGTCGTACCAATTGCTGCTTTTTTCCAGCTTTATTTGTTTCTTCATTTTTTTTCGGGGAGCCAGGGAAATCGGAGTTGACTTTTCATAATCATATGCATTCGCCGAAATTTCCAGACTTAAAGAAGCCGGTGAATTGTTCTGCAAAAGAATAGAAAGCCCCCCGTTTCGATGATTGTATTCCAGTTCGATCTCCGGTTCGGCATCGCCTATATTTCCCGCAAATTTATGGAAATACCCGTTTGGGCCATATACTTCGAGGTGATAGGCACCGTTTGTCTCACTCACCTTCCATTCGTCTGCCAGCAACTTACCCGCTTCCACCGTGTACCGCCGTGGAATCCGATCTAGCCGATGCATGTCATATACATGATATACAGCCCCTTTGTTCCCCCTGTTTTCAAAAACAAGCTGTACCTGCTTTTGATCTTTCAGGTATTTCAATGTGCAATGCAACCGATAGGGAAGCGCTCGCGAAAAACGGGTTCCTCGCTCTTGGTATAATTGGGCTGGCTGTTCGGGAGCAACAGCCTTGGGAAGTGCTTTAGACGCCGCATCCATGCTTTCAAATCCGGATGTATCCGGCATAACCGGCAGCTTTGGATCGTTGGGTGTGACAAAGTCGAATGCAGAAGTTAGGTCACTGCTAACGGCGCGATGCCACGGCGAAATAGCCGGAAGGATTACGCCAAACCTTTTTTCGATAAACTGTCCTATCGATGTATGATCGGCCACTGCTGAATCCACCCACCCGCCTTTGCTCCAAGGGGACAGAATATACATCGGCACACGGGGACCCATCCCCCAAGGACGTACATTTCCGGAGATCGTGTCTCTTTTGTCAATGTAAACGCGTGACGTATTGGTATCTTCCAGGTTGTCCTTGTCATCGTGGAAATACATACCGGCAACGTCTATCGTTGATTTACCGGCCAGCGTGCCATCCAAGTTGTAAGAAGGGACCGCGGGCGCGGGCAGGTGATCAAAAAGGCCATCATTCTCATCGAAAGTCAGGAAGAAAACGGTCTTGCTCCATACCGCCGGATTGGACGTAATGGCAGACAACACTTCGTGTGTAAAGTTGGACGCACGGTAGGGGCTGGAAGGAGCACCCGGATGTTCGGAATTGCTCTGTGAGGGCAATATCCAGCTTACTTGCGGAAGGGTATTGTTTTTCACGTCGTTAGCCAGGTCTTCCAGCGACCAGTGCCGCATTCCATTTTCATAGATCGGATCCCCGGGTTTCGCATTCCGGAAGCTTTCAAAGGCCAGGCAGCCGTGCATAGCCCCGGTCCAATTATCGTTCGGATCCTGATAAATGCGCCAACTGATCCCCGCCTGTTGCAACACGTCCGGAATGGTGGGCCATTTGAATGCACTTCCTTGATAGGTATATCCCGGGTCCGGCATTTCGCCTTTGATCCAGCAACGGAGGTTGACCGGTTCCGAATCCGCATCGGTGCAGTTGATGCCGGCTGCCTGCTTTTCAGGATCCCAACCGGATCCTGACCAAAACACGATCCGGTTGGGATCTGTACCCGTGGCAATGGAACAGTGATAGGCATCGCAGATGGTAAAATATTCGGCCATGGCGTATTGAAAGGGAATTTCTTCCCTGGTATAATACGCCATGGAATAGGGGGTCTTAAACAACGGCCAGAATCCGTATTTTCCCTGATTCCACGCGGCTTGCGTATCTGGAAAATTATGCGGAGTGCCATTGACGAAAGCAGCGTTTGATATTTTCCGGTCGGCACGATAAGGAGGGACAATCTTTTTGCCGTCTGACTGATGAAATGCCCGCTGACCGCTTTCAAGCGGGATGGGAAAACGGTCTCCAAAACCGCGCACCCCTTTCATTGCGCCAAAATAGTGATCAAAGGAACGGTTTTCCTGCATGAGGATCACAATGTGTTGTACATCTTTTATGGACCTTGTGGCGTTGTAGGCCTGTACCGCCAACGCTTTTTGCAAAAGCGGTTCCCACAAGGAAGCTGCCAGTCCCGCCGTTGCGGACAATTTGATAAAATCCCTTCGGTGTAGCTTGGACATGTTGTTTTCTTTTACTTAATGTACATTAACTATTCATTTCGGATCGGTTCGCCGCTTATACCAGCAGCGCTGCGGGATTTTCGGGTTCCAGCCCCTGAGATAAACGCGACAGGTTAGTCAATGTTGTAGACGCAATCTCTTCCAATGCTTCGGCGGTAAAAAAAGCCTGATGACCGGTCACCAGCACATTGGGAAAACTCATAAGCAGCTGAATGGCATCATCGTCTAATATCGTTTGTGAAAGATCCCGGAAAAAGAGTTTCTCCTCTTGCTCGTATACATCGATTCCCAGATAGCCGATGTGCTTGGAGCGCAGCCCTTCTAACACTGCCGCCGTATCAATAAGCCCGCCCCGACTCGTATTGATAATCATCACCCTCGGTTTCATCAACTTCAGTGTTTCCCGATTGATCAGGTGGTTGGTGTCAGGGGTCAACGGACAATGTAGCGAAATAACATCTGCCCGGTTAAAAAGCTGGGATAAAGGCACATACTTTACTCCAGCAGTCTTGAGGGCATCGTCTTCATACAGGTCATAAGCAAGTAACTCGCAACCAAAACCGCGCATGATTCGGGCAAATGCCTTCCCGATGTTGCCCGTGCCGACAATGCCGATCACCTTGCCATGCAGATTAAAGCCCATGAGGCCATTAAGTGAAAAGTTCTGTTCCCGCACCCGGTTATACGCTTTATGAGTTTTACGGTTGAGGGTAAGCATCATGGCCAGAGCATGTTCTGCCACCGCCTCCGGCGAATAGGCCGGTACACGGCAAACACGCAAGCCGTATTGCCTGGCAGCATCCAGGTCGATGTTGTTGAAGCCTGCACATCGCATGGCGATGTATTTCACACCCCGGTCGGCCAAAATGCGCAATACTTCCGCCGTAAGCTTGTCGTTGACAAAGGCACAGACGGCATCCGATTCCTCTACCGCATTGACGATATGTGGCCCTAAATGAGTTTCATAAAAGATGAAATCGAAGCCGAAGGTTTCGTTGAGCCGCCCAAAAAAATCCTTATCATAAGGCTTTGCCGAGAAAAAGGTGACTTTCATGGGTTTAAAGATAATAAGTTACCTCCAGAAATAGGGCACAAAGTTGTCCCTCAATGGCAGAGGAGAGACCGACGCAATTATATTGCATATAAAAGCGAGTTTAGCTAAGTTTGTAAAAATGAAGCCAAGCCCCATTTTGTTGTTGCTTCTGATCGTCCTAGCTGCTTACTCCGCCAAGGCCAACGACGCTGTACTCGCAAAACTCCAGCAGGTCATGCAAAACAGGGACCTGTACGATACGGTAAAAGAAAACAAAATAACTACCCTCAAGCAGCAGTTGCAACAGGACCCGCCGAACCTATTCCGCCAATACCAACTTAATCGGCAGCTTATTGAAGCTTACAAAAAATACAAAGCCGATTCGGCCATTTTCTATGCACAGCGAAACCAACAGATTGCAAAGGCACTGGCCAACACCAACTTCAAAGACGAAACAGCCATCCAGCTGGCTTGGCTGTATTCCTCCGGCGGACTCTATATTGAATCGGAGGAGCTGCTGAATGGAATAGACCGCACCGCACTTGCCAGCGAGCTTTTGCCCCATTATTACGAAACATACCTCTCATTTTGCAGCCGGTACGGACAAAGCAATGCCAACGATGCCTACTACCAGAAAAGCGAATTATACCGCGACTCGTTGCTGGCTGTACTGGATACAAACTCTTTAAAATACAAGATTACCGCAGCTACCCGCATCTTGTACCGCGGGCAACCCAAACAGGCGGAGGTAAGGTTACTGGCTTTGCTCGACCAAACCGACAACCAAAATCCGGAACAAGCGCTCATTACGTACCTCCTCGGGGTCATCAGCAAAAATGAAGGCGACATCGCCCAACAGTTGCATTATTTCGCGTTATCGGCCATTACTGACGTCATTAATTCCATTAAAGACAATGCATCGCTTCAGGGCCTGGCCCTGACTTTTTATGATATGGGCGACATCACGCAGGCCTATCAGTTTATGGAAGCGGCCATCAACGATGCCATATTTTGTAACGTACGATACCGCACCGTGGAAAGCACGAGCTACTATCCGATCATCAATGCGTCCTTCCGGGCGCTGGAACAAGAACAGAAAGCCGGGCTCCGGCTCTTCTTAATTTTAATCAGCCTATTATCCCTCGGTTTGATCATTGGCATTGTCTACAGCTATATCCAGATGAAGCGGCTGGCGAAAACCCGAAAAGCCCTCTCTCAAACAAACCAGCAACTCAGCCAGTTAAACCATGCGCTCCGGAAGGCGAATGAAAACCTGTTTGAAGCCAACCACATCAAGGAAGAATACATCGCCCATTTCTTTGATATCTGCTCAGCCAACATCGAAAAGCTCGAAAATTACCGCAAATCCCTGCATAAGAAAGCGGTTAACAGCCAATATAATCTATTGCTCAAAGAATTAAAGTCAACCGACCTAGCTGAAAACGAATTGGCCGAATTATACCGTAATTTTGATACCATTTTCCTGAACCTTTATCCGACATTTGTGTCTGAATTCAACAGCTTGCTGCTGCCCGATGAAGAGATTCTTCCCAAGCCCGGCGAGCTGCTTAACACCGAACTGCGGATTTTTGCACTGTTGCGTCTTGGCATCACGGACAGCGTAAAAATCGCGAGTTTCCTGCGCTACTCCCTACGAACCGTCTATAACTACCGCACAAAAATAAGGCACAAAGCAGCTATGTCGCGTGAAGAATTTGAAGCTCAGATCAAACAAATAGGTACGCTCCGACAGATTACCTAGGCCAAATGACTTGCTCAAAGGTTACTTTTTCGGCTGGCAGCAAAAACACAAAACACTGAATACAAGATAAATACATTTTACAGGTTTTACTTTTTCCCTTCATCGCTGCCGGAAGTAGGAAATTTCCCCGGAGACGGTACTTAATTTTGTCGTGCAAGAACGACGGTCGCTTTTGCAACGGTTGGGATAGCCAATAAACCCAAATAATAACCTGTATTAAACATCTTGGATATGCAGCTTTTCTTTACACAATTAAAAAGGGGTATTTTCCCTATTTTTTTACTACTGACGTGGCTCAACACCTCACCAGGTTTTGCCCAGACCAGCCTGCGTGTTACGGGTGCGGTGATTGATGCCAGCAACGGGCAGCCCATGTTCGGCGTGTCCGTCTCCCAAAAGGGAACAACGAATGGCACGACAACGGATGATAAGGGCCATTTTGTTTTGAATAATGTGCCTGAAGGGGCGGTTATAGCCATTTCCTTTGTCGGTTATGATCCGATTGAGCTACCTGCCGGTAACACTCCCATGGCGGTGCAGCTTAACCCCTCGTTGAACATGCTGGAAGACGTAGTCGTCATCGGTTACGGCTCGGTGAAACGTAAAGACGTAACCACCGCTATTTCCAGCGTCTCAATGGACGACCTCAATGAACGGCCGATTGTATCAGCGGCACAAGCCATACAGGGCAGGGCAGCCGGCGTGTCGGTTATCCAGCCGAACGGGGCGCCGGGGGGCGAAACGTCTATCCGTATCCGCGGAACGACTTCGTTCAACGGCAGCAACGACCCGCTTTATGTGGTTGATGGGGTGCCGGTGGATAACATCAACTTCCTTTCGCCACAGGATATCGCCGATATGCAAATCCTGAAAGATGCTTCATCGGCAGCCATCTACGGCTCGCGTGCGGCCAACGGGGTGGTGCTCATAACGACCAAAACCGGCAGGCCGGGCGAGGCACGCATTGCCGTCAACGCCCAAGTTACCCAAAACCAGGTTGCCAACTCCATTACGCCGCTCAACACAGCGCAATACACCGAACTGATGGACGAAATTGGCATCGTAAATTTGCCCGATGGACTGACCGATCAGACGGATTGGTTTGAAGAAACCTATCAGCCTGGCCGGATTCAAAACTATCAAGTATCCATCTCCGACGGTACCGAAAAGCTGAAATATTTCCTTTCCGGAGGTTACCTGGACGAAAAGGGAGTACTCGATGCGGCTTTTTACAAAAGGTATAACTTCCGGGCCAACATTGACAATCAGGTACGGAAATGGCTCAATGTCAATGCCAACGTAACCTATTCCGACTATTCCAGCAATGGCATCAACACCGGCAATGGGGCCAACCGAGGCGGTGTGGTATTGGCCGTGATTAACACGCCGACCTTTGCACCCATATGGGATCCGGAAAATCCCGGGCAATACAATACCAATTTCTATGGGGTCAATATCACGAGCCCCCTGGAAAATTTGGCTCGCAGCAAGGACAACCAGAACCGGGAAAATAGATTAATTGCTTCGGGCCATGCGTTAATCTCCTTTCTTCCGGAACTCACGCTCAAGTCTTCGTTTACATTGGACCGCCGCAATGCGGTGAATACTTCCTTCTTAGATCCCTATACCACCTCTTGGGGCCGCAATCAGTATGGCGAGGGTTCGGACAACCGCAATATCAACACGGTCACCACGTGGGACAATGTGGCGAACTATAACAAGTCGTTCGGTATGCACAACCTGGAGGTCATGGCCGGCTCTTCATGGACGCAATCGTATTATTCCAACAGTTGGATAAATGGATCGCACTACCGGAATGGGTCGATACCCACGCTGAATGCGGCCAACCGCATTGCCTGGGACAATACGGGCAGCGGGGGCTCCGACTGGGCGATCATGTCGTTCTTCGGGCGCGTGTCTTACAACTTCAACAGCAAGTACCTCCTCACGGCCAATCTCCGTTCCGACGGCTCCTCCAAGCTGCACCCCGACCACCGATGGGGCCTCTTCCCTTCGGCTTCTGCAGCCTGGCGTCTTTCGGCAGAGCCGTTTCTGGAGGACGTGACTTGGCTGGACGACCTGAAAATCCGTGCCGGCTGGGGACAGACGGGTAATCAATCGGGCGTGGGCGACTATGCGTACTTGCAACGCTACAACATTACCCGCCTTCCGTGGTTTGAAGAAGAATATGTCAATGCCGTGCCCACCATCTCGCCCGCCAATCTCCGGACGCGCGACCTGACCTGGGAAACCACGACGCAAACCGGCGTGGGCATCGATTTCACCGCGCTCCGCAACCGACTGACGGTAAACCTCGACTATTATTACAAGAAAACGACCGACATGCTCATGTGGGTGACCTTGCCCCCAGGGCAAGCATCCGGTTCGATTATCCGCAACGAAGGCGAGATGAGCAACCGTGGCTTTGAAATTGCTGTAAACAGCCGCAATTTCATCGGCGATTTCAGCTGGGATACGGATTTTAACATTTCCTTTAACCGCAACCGGTTTGATTACGTTGCCCTGACCCCGTTCTACTGGGCGGCGCCGACCAGCGATGTCATCAGCGACCAAGTGGTACGCAACGGGCCCGGACGTCCGTTGAGCGGCTTCTACGGCTACGTGGCCGACGGAGTGGATCCGGAAACCGGCCAGCTCATCTATCGGGACCTCAATGAGGACGGAAAAATTACGCCCACGGACCGTTCGTACATCGGCGACCCGAATCCGGACTTTACGTTCGGATTGACCAATACGCTTTCTTGGAAAAACGTTAACCTGAGCGTATTTTTACAAGGGTCGTACGGCAATGATATTTTCAATGCTTCGCGCATCGAAACCGAAGGGATGTATGATGGGAAGAACCAATCGACACGTGTGCTGGACCGCTGGCGCATCCCGGGCCAGGTTACGGACGTGCCCAAAGCTGGGTTCGACCTGCGCAACTCCTCTTATTTTGTGGAGGATGGAAGCTACCTCCGTGTAAAAAACATTTCCTTGGGATACAATGTTCGGTCAGATGCACTCACACGCTTAGGCATCAACCGGTTACAACCCTATATTTCGGCTACTAATCTGCTTACCTGGACCAACTACTCGGGCATGGACCCCGAAGTAAACCAATGGGGAAACAGCGGTGCCGTACAAGGCATAGACTGGGGTACATATCCGCAAAATCGGTCGTTTGTGGTGGGTATCAATGTTGAATTTTAATTCGAATAAGATGAAAATATACGCTCATATTCTGATGATTTCCGGCATGGCGGCGCTACTGTCGTCGTGCTCACTGATCACCGAACCAATAGATACCTATTCGGATGTTACCGAGGGTGTCAACGATGCAGGGCAAGAGGTGGTTTTTAAAGACAAAGCAGCTGTTGAAAGCCATATGCAGACTATTTACCGTCAGCTGAACGATCGCCAGGAGCACTGGTATCTCGATCTGTTGCTCATCGCCGATGCACATTCCGACAATGCATATGGCGGTACCACGGGTGCCGAAGTAATTCCGTTTGAAAACAATGCGTTGGACGCTTCGAACTCCGTGTTAGCACGCGACTGGACACGGTACCTGGAAGACGTAGCACGGGCTAACCGGCTGTTGCTCAATATTGACAGCGTACAAGATGCGTCCCTAACAACAACCGAACGTGCACAGTACAAGGCCGAGGCAAAAATTTTCCGTGCACTGGTTTATTTTGACATGGTGCGCATATGGGGTGATGTGCCGTTGATTATCACCGAAGCGCCGGATATTACGGCCGAAAACATCGAGGAAGTCTACGATCTGTATTTCCCGGCCCAATCGCCCGAGGAAGAGGTTTACCGCCAAATCGAGACAGACTTGCTAGAGGCGCTTCCAGATGCGCCTGCTGTAAACCCTTCAGATAAAACCTTGTTTACCAAATCGGTCGCCCGGGCCATGCTCGCAAAAGTGTATGCCGAGAAACCGATACGGGATTATACCAAAGTCATCCAGTATGCAGACGAGCTTGCTGCAGACGGCTTTGGCTTGGTAGCCGACCTGAACGAACTCTTTGGTACCAATGCAGTCGGATCCGATGCTCAGGCCCGCAACACCGTGGAGTCCATCCTGGAAGCCCATTTTTTTCCCGGAAGCGGAAACTGGGTTACGTGGATGTTCGGCCGCGACCTGTCCAACTACGATAACAGCTTTACCTGGGCTAAATGGGTAACCCCCTCGCGCAACCTCATCCGTGCCTACCAACAGGAGGGCGACGAAAAGCGTTACGAGCAGGCCATTGTGTACTACGAAACCAGCTGGAGCAATTATTACCCCGCAGCTAACTACCCGTTTATGTACAAGATCCGTTCGGCCCATAACAGCATCATTAAGCTCCGTTATGCAGATATCCTGTTACTGAAAGCCGAGGCCCTGATTATGACGAGTAACCTGGAAGACGCAGCGGCGATTATTGACCAAATCCGGCAGCGTGCCGGGCTAGCCCGCTTATCCAGCGCTGTGCGCACCGACCCAACAGCGATGCTGGATGCACTCCTGAAAGAACGGCGGCTCGAACTCGCTTTCGAAGGACAGCGCTGGTTCGATTTGGTGCGGTTGGATAAAGTGGAAGAGGTGATGAACGCTGTCTACGCCAGCGACGAAGGACGCTTAACACAGGCCTATCCGTTCAACAGCACCTCTTACCGGCTGCCCATTCCACAAAACGCTATCGATCAGAATCCCAAATTAGTACAGAACCCCGGATATTGACATTGCAAACACTTCGTATGAACAGCCAACTTTTTTATCACCATATCGCCAAGCTCATGCTGGTCTGCTTTCTTTTCGCTACCTGCAGCTCGAACAACAATTCCACACCCGAGCCGGAGCCAGCGCCTCCAGTCACAGACGGAGACGTGAAAGTTTTGGTCACCACGGCCGACCTTTCGCAAGACCTGAAATGGCAAACTGTTGACTACGGTGAGTCATCCAATATGTCTCCCACTACCATCACACTCGATCCAACCCAGCGCTACCAGGAAATGGACGGTTTCGGTGCCGCCATCACGGGGTCTACCAGTTACAACCTCATGCAGATGAATACCGAAGATCGTGCGAAGTTTCTGAAGGAAACTTTCTCCGAATCCGAGGGGTATGGACATAGCTACATCCGCATCGCCATCGGCTGCTCCGATTTCTCACTCAGCGAGTACTCACTATGCGATAATCCCGGCATTGAGAACTTTGCCCTGCAGAGCGAGGAGCGGGATTACGTCATTCCCATACTCAAGGAAATCCTGGCTATCAATCCGTCGATCAAAATCATCGGCTCGCCGTGGACCCCCCCCCGTTGGATGAAGGTAAACAACCTCACGGACCGTCAGCCGCACAACGCGTGGACGAGCGGCCACCTTAATCCGGCTTACTACTCCGATTATGGTCTTTATTTCGTCAAGTGGATACAGGCCCTGGAATCCGAAGGGATTCCCATCTATGCGGTAACTCCGCAAAATGAACCGCTTAACCGCGGTAATTCCGCCTCTTTATTCATGGGGTGGCAGGAGCAGCAGGCATTTATCAAAGAAGGGCTTGGCCCCCGGTTGCGGGACGCGGGCTTGGAAACGAAAATCTATGTTTTCGACCACAACTATAACTACGATAACATGGCCGACCAATACGACTACCCCGTCAAAATATACCAGGATGAGGCCGCTGCTTCTTTTGTGGCAGGCGCAGCCTACCATAACTATGGGGGTAATCGCCAGGAACTGCTTGACATCCGCCAACAGCGGCCGGATAAGGAGTTGATTTTTACAGAAACCTCTATCGGTACCTGGAACGATGGCCGAAATTTAACTACCCGTTTAATGGACGATATGGAGGAAGTGGCCCTCGGCACCGTAAACAATTGGTGCAGAGCGGTCATTGTGTGGAATCTCATGCTCGATAGCGACCGGGGTCCCAACCGTGACGGTGGGTGCCAAACCTGTTACGGCGCCGTAGATATCAATAAAAATGACTATAAAACCATCCGCAGGAACTCCCACTACTACATTATCAGCCATTTATCGGCAGTGGTGAAGCCCGGAGCAACCCGTATCGGTACCAGCGGCTATACCGCCGCAGGAGTTATGTATGCGGCTTTTGAAAACCCCGATAGCAGCTACGCCGCGGTATTGCTTAATAATACGGACGAAAAAAAGCGCATCGTGCTTGCCGATGGCACGCACCACTTCAGCTATGAAGTACCCGCCAAGTCAGTAGTTTCTTATCGTTGGAATTAGATTCGTAAAATCATGAAGAACCCAATAATAACCTTATTCCTTCTCGCCGGCTTTCTGGCAATGAATGCCTGCAAAAAAGAAGAGCAAAAGGCACCGGGAAATCCCGTGCTCAATACCAAGACAGAATTTGCTTCCGCCTATTTCGGCGATAGCCTCCAATTTACCGTGGGCGTTTCGGACGATGCGCGCATACCCCTGTCAACCCTGAAAGCCCGCCTGTACTACAGCGATGAGCTGGTATCCGAAACCGTCATCCGCACCAAGGCGGAAGGTGATTACACCGGCAAAATCTATATCCCTTATTATGCCGATGTGCCCAATGGAACCGCCACACTCAAATTGGTATTGCAAAACATCAACTTCACCATACGGGAAGAAACCTACGAGCTTCCGCTGGAACGACCGGACTATCCCTACGTAACGCTGGTAGCTGCCGATGACACCGAGTACCGGATGGAACGCACAGGATTATATATGTATACGGCGTCTACCAGCTTCCCCGCCAAGGTAAACGGGTATATCAAGACCCCTGCCTATGGCCAGAATGGAAACGAGCTAACATTTGGCTGGGTGGAGAATGCCATCAAGGAGGGCAGCACCAGCAACATCCCATTTTCCAACGCATTCTCGGGTAACTATTCCATTACGTTCAACACCCTGAACTACGAAGCATCACCGTTTATCATCGCTTATGCAATTAACCAAACGGTGATGGATCGAGTGGATGACAACACCTATCAGGTGGACCTCGCACTGAATCATGAAGAGCCGGTGGTCATCGATGGTTTTGAGGACCTAGATGCGTGGTGGATCGATCCCGATTACTTCGCCCGGGATGCATCCGGCAACCTCCTGTTCCAACCGAAGGCAGGCAATTATCGAATAACGGCCGATTTCAATCGTGAATATTTCATCGTAGAAGCACTCAATGGATCGGACTTAGCCACGTTGCAAACCGATGGATCCGGCGCGGTATGGATTATTGGCGAGGGCATTGGAAAACCATCCGTAGCAACCAATGCTGTCGGCTGGACGACCGAAAAAGCGCTCTGTATGGCTCCGGTGGCAGACAAGACTTATCAAATCACCGTAGTTGCCGGTACCACCGTCACCTCGGATAACATCAATTTTAAATTTTTCCACCAAAAGGGCTGGGGTGGAGAATTTACCAATGCCGCACTCAGCACCACCAGCGATCTCATTTTCGTGGGCGACGGCAGCAATGGCCGAGACCCCGGCAACCTAGGCATTGCAGAAGGGCAAACTTTGGAGGTCGGCGCCACCTATGTACTGACGCTGGACCTGACCGGAGGCAACGACCAAGCCGTACTGACGGTCGAGAAAAAATAACCGTCCGCACTGTCCCTCCCTTACTACACTCCCTTGTTACGCTTTCGCATAACAAGGGAGTGTTGATACTAAAAAAATTATCCGTACTTTTGTATCTCCCGTACAGCATACTGTATGGTCGCTTGGTCCATATATGAATACAGAAGTAGCAACGCTCGATCCCAAAACCCATATTCTCATCAAAGGCGCACGTGTACACAACCTCAAGAACGTCGACGTGGCCATCCCAAAAAATAAGCTCGTGGTGGTAACCGGCATGTCGGGCTCCGGCAAATCATCCCTGGCTTTTGATACACTCTATGCCGAAGGGCAACGCCGTTATGTGGAGAGCCTCTCGTCGTACGCCCGGCAGTTTATGGGGCGCATGAGCAAGCCTGAGGTGGACTATATTAAGGGCATTGCACCGGCTATTGCCATCGAACAGCGGGTCATTACCAGCAATCCCCGCTCCACGGTGGGGACATCCACCGAAATCTACGACTACCTGAAGCTGCTCTATGCCCGGATTGGCAAAACGTATTCCCCCGTGTCGGGTGAGGAAGTGAAGAAAGACACCGTCACGTCGGTAACTTCCTTTGTAACTTCGCTTGCCCAAGGTACAGTAACGACCATCAGTGCGCCGTTGCACCCCACCAACAACCGCAAGCTGAAAGAAGAATTGGCCATTCTTTTACAGAAAGGATTTGTGCGGGTCATCTACAACGGAACCATGCAAAAAATTGAGTCGTTGTTGGAAGATGTCGCTGTCGAAAACCGGACGGCAAAACCCGGAGACCTGCTGATCGTCATCGACCGGATTACAGTTGACGGCGAAGAGGATACCGCCAATCGCATCGCAGATTCCGTGCAAACGGCTTTTTTTGAAGGAAAGGGAGACTGCTATGTAGAAGAGAACGGCACGGTACATACCTTTTCAGACCGGTTCGAGCTTGACGGCATTACTTTTGAAGAGCCCACGCCCAATTTCTTCAGTTTTAACAATCCCTATGGAGCCTGCAAACGCTGCGAAGGCTATGGCCGGATTATCGGCATCGACCCGGATTTGGTCGTCCCCGATAAAAGTCGATCCGTGTACGATGGGGCAATCGCTCCCTGGCGCGGTGAAAAAATGGGCGAATGGCTGCAGCGCCTCGTCAAAAACTGTATAAAATTCGATTTCCCGATACATCGGGCCTATGCCGACCTGACCGACGAACAAAAGGAATTGCTGTGGACAGGCAACCGCTACTTTGAGGGCCTGAATCGCTTTTTTAAAGAACTCGAGGAGCAGACCTATAAAATCCAGTACCGCGTAATGCTCTCTCGCTACCGCGGCAAAACCGACTGCCCTGAATGCAAGGGAACGCGCCTGCGTAAAGACGCCTCCTACGTAAAAATCAATGGAAAATCCATCTCGGATATCGTGCTGATGCCACTGGATGTTGCACTCCTATTCTTTCAAAACTTGAATTTGTCAGAAAACGAGCGTAAAATAGCGAGTCGGCTCCTAACGGAAATCTGCAATCGCCTGTTGTTTCTTACCGATGTAGGCCTGAGTTATTTGACACTCAATCGCCTGTCAAATACACTCTCCGGAGGCGAATCACAACGGATTAACCTGGCCACGTCACTCGGCAGCTCGTTGGTCGGCTCGATCTATGTGTTGGACGAACCCAGCATCGGTCTGCATCCGCGCGACACACAGCGCCTTATCGGTGTGTTAAAATCCCTACGCAACGTAGGCAATACGGTCTTGGTTGTGGAACACGAACAGGAGATGATGCAGTCGGCAGACTACCTGATTGACATCGGGCCTGAAGCGGGTGTAAACGGCGGTAGATTGGTGTTTGACGGCACCTATGATCAAATTCTAGCAGACGACCACAGCCTTACCGGCAAGTATCTCAGTGGTAAAGAATATATTCCCGTACCGGCAAATCGGCGCAAATGGCACGATGCGATCCGTATCAAAGGGGCCCGCGAAAACAACTTACAGGGAATCGATGTCCGTTTTCCGCTCAATGTCTTCACCGTGGTGACCGGGGTATCGGGTTCGGGAAAAACATCGTTGATAAAACGCATTCTATATCCGGCACTTCAAAAAGCAATCGGTAATTATTCCGGCGAACAGACCGGCCAGTACGACGGCATCGATGGCGACATCCAGCGGATTGAGCAGGTGGAGCTGGTCGACCAGAATCCCATCGGCCGCTCATCACGTTCCAATCCCGTGACCTACGTCAAGGCCTGGGACGAAATCCGGGCGCTATATAGTTCCCAATCGGCCGCTAAAGCGGCCGGATTGAAACCAGCCGCATTTTCGTTCAATGTTGAGGGTGGCCGCTGCGACGTATGCCAGGGAGAAGGAGAGGTTAAAATCGAGATGCAATTCATGGCCGACATCGTGCTTCCTTGTGAAGCCTGCGGCGGCAAGCGCTTTAAACAGCACGTGCTCGACGTCACCTGTAAGGACAAAAACGTGTCCGATATCCTTGATCTCAGCGTAGATGAAGCACTCGAATTTTTTGCGGATCAGCCGAAAATCATCGCCAAATTGCAACCCCTGGGCGATGTCGGGCTGGGATATGTCAAGCTGGGCCAGTCTTCCAGCACGCTTTCCGGCGGCGAAGCCCAACGGATTAAGCTGGCTTCCTTTCTCATTAAAGGCAATAACAGCAAAAATACACTCTTCATCTTTGATGAGCCCACCACCGGGCTGCATTTCCACGACATCAAAAAATTACTAAAATCGTTTGACGCCCTGATTGCCCAGGGCAACAGCATCCTTGTCATCGAGCACAACATGGACATGATCAAAAGCGCCGACTGGATCATCGACATTGGTCCCGAAGGCGGTCAGGCAGGCGGTAACCTCGTATTTGAAGGCACTCCGGAGGATATGGTGAAACATGCGGATACCTATACCGCACAATTTCTGAAAGCGTATATGCAACCCCGATGATCGACCCGTTTCTTTCTCTTGGATTGGTTACATTTTTATAGTAGGTTTGTAATTGGTTAATACAATTATAAACTTATACCATGTCTTCTGTTGATTCCTCAACTATCCGGCATTTGATGGCTGGCGACGAAGCTGCCTTCCGCATGATCTATGACATTCACAGCGGACAGGTATACCAGTTGGCCTTCCGTTTCCTAAAAGATGCTTCCTGGAGTGAAGAAATCGTGCAGGATGTATTCCTGAAGCTATGGCTTAATCGGGAAGGGTTGGATGATCAGGGCAACCTATGGCTGTACCTGTATGTAATAACCAAACGACTATGCTTGAATAAACTAAGGGAAATCCGTAAATCCCCCGTACTGTTTGAGCAATTGATGAATGGTATGGAGGTGGCCGGTCGCCCACCCGAAGAGCAGCTTATGGCGGTCGAATTGGAACAACAGGCCCAACGCCTGATCGCCTGTCTCCCCAAACAGCAACAACGGATATACAAACTCAGCAGGGAAGAAGGCCTCTCCCACCACGAAATTGCCGAGAAATTGGGCTTATCACCCAATACGGTGAAAAATCACATGGTGCAGGCCCTGAAAACATTGAAAAATTCGCTGCATCAATCGGGCTACACCTATCTTCTGGCACTTACTTTTTACAGCTTGCTGGCAAGCTGACACCGCCGCAAAAAAAAAATTCTGTTTCAACTAGTCCTACCCGTACTTATCTGTGTTCTCTTTATATAACCTCCATTACGAGGAGCCAATTTATTTGCCGATAGGACAATGAACGAAAACCGCTTGCAGCTTTTGCTAAAGAAATACGTTGACAACACCATCACACGCAAGGACTGTCACGAGTTGCTGGAATATCTGGATACCACGGACACTTCTTTTGTTTCTTCGGCTATTGACGAGGCATTGCAAACGGCTAACGAACAAACTGCATTTGAACCTGATCGCCAAAAGCATGTATATGATCAGCTTCTCGCCGAAATTCAGGAACGGCAGCTAACCCCTTCACCGATCAGGCCAACCAAAAAACACTTCCTGTTTTCATTCGTAAAGGTTGCGGCGGTTCTTGTCGCAGCAATCGCTGTGGGTAGTTGGTTATACAACGGCAAACAGTTGGACAGGGCCAACCTTCAAAGCAACACAACGAGGGATAGCATCCTGCTGCCTGATCGAAATCAGGCAATACTTACCTTGGCGGATGGCAGTACCATTCTGCTGGATGATGCGGCAAACGGAATTTTAGCCCAGGAATCGGGTATTGAAATCACAAAGACCGAAGATGGCAGCGTTTTCTATAAAACCGTCGACAACAGCAATCAAAGCAATACGCTGAAATACAATACGTTTAGCACACCCAAGGGCAGTACGTACCGGATCCTGCTACCCGATGGGACCAAGGTATGGTTAAACACCGGGTCTTCCATTCGCTATCCGGTCGTGTTCCCGCATGATAAAAGAACGGTATCGATCAGCGGAGAAGCCTATTTCGAAGTAGCGCACGATGCTTCAAAACCCTTTTTCCTGGATGCCAACGGCAGCACGATACAGGTGCTCGGCACACATTTCAATGTATCTGCTTACGTGGATGAAAAACAGACGACAACCACACTGGTGGAAGGATCGGTCAATGTCTCCAAAAATGGAAATAACATCACGCTAAAACCCGGACAACAGGCCGTAGTCGACGAAGCTACCGGAGCCATTCACCGGTCCGCAGCAGACGTCCGATCGGCAATCGCCTGGAAAAACGGTTATTTCCGCTTTGACAACGAATCCATCGAAGATATCATAGAAAAAATATCTCGCTGGTACGATATTGAAGCGGTAGAGTATGAAGGACAATTCGACGACCGGTTTTCCGGAACATTCCAACGTTCAAAAAATGTGGCGCAGCTCTTCAGCCATCTGGAGAAACTCGCCCCTATACACTTTGAAATCAGGGAAAGGAGGGTGGTCGTCATGAAGTAGGTATACCTGCATCGCAATGACCAGAAAAAAGCCGGAGGCGTTCGCGGCGCACCCGGCACAAATGCTGGTATTGAACTAATTCGTTGAGTACATAATCAATTATTAACCAAACATTTTGTCAAATGTATAAAAAATCTATTGCATTTCGCCGGCCTCGGCGATATCTATTCAAATTGTTGCTAACCATGAAATTAGTCGCTGTATTGCTGATCGTTACCATCCTGCAAGCAGGTGCAAAAAGCTATGCACAAAAAGTGACTATCAACGTCAAACAGGCTTCAATCGCATCTGTATTGGACCAAATTCAGCAACAGACCGGTTACGACTTTCTGTACAATAGCACACACCTACAAGGAACCAAAACGGTCGACCTCCACTTCAGGAATGCTTCCTTAAATGAAGTACTGGAAGCTTGTTTTTCCGGGCAACCGCTCACCTATGAGATTGAAAACACAACGGTGCTGATACACCGGAAAAAAATAAGTACCCCGGTGCCTGATACAGAAATTCTGCAACGTGAAATCTCGGGCCGTGTAACGGACCATCAAAACCAGCCACTGGAGGGTGTCACCGTTGCGGCCAAAGGGACCCATTCCGTAACAACCACCGATCGTGCCGGGCGATTTAGCCTATCAGTCCCCCAACAGGCCACGACCCTGGTCTTTACCTTGGTAGGTTTCGAGCCCCAGGAACATTCCATCGGCACTTCCAACAACCTTAATGTTTCGCTATCCCCTTCCCTCAGCGACCTCGATGAGGTGGTGGTGATCGGTTATGGAAGCGTAAAAAAGAGCGACGTGACCGGAGCAATCGGATCTGTCGATCGCGATGCCATCGTGCGCACGGCCAACATACAGGCAGCCGGAGCCATACAAGGGCAGGTGGCCGGTGTTAACTTGCTCAAAGTAAACGGAAAGCCAGGAGACGATTACAGCATCGAGATACGGGGATTGAACTCCATCGGCAAGGGCAATGCGCCCCTCGTGGTCATCGACGGTGTAATGGGGGGGTCGCTGAGCTCATTGAATCCGGCTGATATCGAGAAAATTGATGTCCTGAAGGACGCCTCGGCAACAGCCATCTACGGATCGAGGGGATCAAACGGTGTAATCATCGTAACCACCCGGCAAGGGGCACCCGGGAAAAACCGGATCGCATACGATGGCTATGTTGGCATGAAGACGCCCACGAACCTGCCTGATATGATGGACGGCCCGCAATTTGTCGCGAATTTCAACGAAATTTTAAAAAATGGAGGCACCCGGTATTTCGACGACAAGGAAAAGCAAAACATCGAAAATGGCGTCTATACGGATTGGATCGATCTACTGTTGCAAAATGGCATGCAATCAAGCCACAATATCTCCCTTTCGGGGGGAAATGAAAGTTCCCGGCATTTCTTTTCGGCAGGTTACCTAAAGGAAGAGGGAAATGTTCCCGCCGAAGAATTTAGCCGGTTTACATTAAAATCGAATATCGACGGAAAAATAAACAGCTGGATCAACGCCGGCACATCCACGTATGTGTCTTATGGCATACAAGATCAGGGATCGAACGAAGCCCTTCGGGGTGCGTATCGGCTGCGGCCGACGGGCGACGCCTATGACGAGAACGGCGAGCTGCTTTTCTGGCCGACCACCAGCGACAGTCAAACTCCCAACCCGCTATTCGATCCGTTGAACGTAAAAAATGAAACCAGAAATTTCCGGGTTTTCGGCAACCTCTTTGTTGAGGTGAATTTATTGGATGGGCTATCGTTCCGGTCAACCATTTCGCCTTACTTCGAGAGTGTACGCAGCGGAAATTTCGCCGGAAAATATTCCAAAGCGAATACGGGAACCCGGAATGGAAGTGGTGGATACAGCAACCAGTTAAATTTTTCTTACACATTAGACAACGTACTTTCTTATAACAAATCGGTCAAATCCCATTCCTTCGGTGGCATACTGGCCAATAGCATCGTCTCGAGCCGGGGTGAGGGCGCGGCGCAGGATGTATTGGACTTGCCGTACGACTCCTTTTGGTATAATACGGGTTCTGCCGGCAATATCGAAGGGGTTTCCAGCTACCTGACTGAATGGGCGTTGCTCTCGTATATGGGAAGGTTCAACTATTCCTTCAACGATAAATACCAATTGACGCTTACCGGACGGGCCGATGGTTCATCAAAGCTGGCCGCAGGTCACAAGTGGGCTTTCTTCCCTTCAGCAGCGATCGCTTGGCGCGTAAGCGAAGAAGAGTTCCTTCGGGATGTCAAACCGCTTTCCAATCTCAAGCTTCGATTAAGCTACGGTGTGGTGGGCAACGATGCCGTTGCTCCGTATTCGACCCAAGCTTCTATCTTGCAGACGTTGTACGATTGGGGAGGCGATGCCGCCCTCGGCTTTGCACCCGGCGCCATTGCCAACAAATCGCTGGGCTGGGAAAAAAGTAAGGAAATAAACCTCGGTATCGATTTCGGATTCTTAAAGAACCGGATTTCCGGATCGGTGGATATCTACAGCAGGAAAACCGAAGACCTCATCCTTAGCCGGGCACTTCCTCAGCACACAGGTTTTGGCGCGATTACCGCCAACGTCGGTTCTACCGCTAATAAGGGCGTAGAAGTAGCGCTTAATACCGTAAACATCCACACCAGCAATTTCTCGTGGAAAACGACGCTTACGTTTGCCAAAAACCACAACGAAATCGTTGAACTCTACGGAGACCAGAAGGATGACATCGGAAATAAATGGTTCATCGGCCAACCCATACAAGTACATTATGCTGAAGTCTTCGACGGGATATGGCAGCTCGACGAGGCCGAAGAGGCTGCTAAATACGGTGCAGAGCCGGGCCACGTAAAGGTAAAAGACCTGAATGAAGATGGGCAGATTACAGAAGTAGACCGGCAGATTATCGGGAGTCCGCTTCCCAAGTGGATCGGTGGCATGACGAACACCTTCGCCTATAAAGGAGTAGATTTCTCGTTCATGCTGTATTCACGGCAGGGCTCCATGATTTACAGCCCGTTCCATCACTCCAATTTCGCAAGGGAATGGAACGGTCGGTATAACAAGCTCAACGTAAATTACTGGACGGAGACAAATCCTTCCAATGAGTGGCCTGCACCCAACAACACCGGCGGCAGGGGACGCGAAGAGCTGAAAGCCTATGTGGATGCTTCCTTCGTGCGCGTACAGAATATTACATTGGGATATTCGTTTTCGCCAAACATCCTGTCACGCCTGAAGATGTCGGGATTACGGTTATACCTGACGGCCAACAATCCGTTGATATTTACCGACTATGCAGGGTTTGATCCGGAGTGGAGCGGGCAAAATACGTTTAATATGGGAATAAGCTCAGCCACCTATCTGTTTGGAGCAAACATATCTTTTTGATAACCGGAGATGGAAGAACTAACTACGGACTCTTTACAGTTAACGATAGAGCCGTTAAAGAAAAATTATATGAAATCGATTATAAAAAATATATCCGGCATTGCACTCATGGCCTGGGTAATCTTAACCGCGGTTTCCTGCAATGGCTTTTTGGAGGAGGAGCTTATCTCGGACCGCACGACCGACAACTATTATGTAGACGAGCAGGGGTATGAAGATCTCGTAAAATCGGCCTATAGCCCGTTGAGGGAAATTCACAAGCTACGAGGCTTGACACTACTGGGTACCGATATCTTTACGCGACCCGGCGACCCGGCCTTGGGTGGGCTAAACCAGTTTAACGAATATTCGGCACAGGCTATCAATCCCCAGGATGGAAATTCGGCCGTTTATTGGACCTTTTTATATGCAGCAATCGCCCGCGCCAATACCGCACTTGATCGTGCGCCGGAGGTATCCATGGATGACGCGATCAAAACGATCCGGGTTTCTGAAATCAAATTCCTGAGAGCCCTCTATTATTTTTACCTGGTCCAGCAATTTGGCGATATTCCATTGCCACTTACCGAAATTACCGAAGTGGTGACTACCGCCGAACGGATACCAGAAGCACAAGTTTATGAACAGATTATTAAGGACCTCGAAGAAGCCATCCCCGCCCTTCCACCCGCGCAGGAAGAATACGGCCGGGTTACAAAAGGTGCAGCGCAACATCTGCTCGCGAAGGTATACCTGACCCGTGGATACCGCGATTTTGCTGGATCTGATGATTTCGCGAAGGCGGCCAGTATTGCCACCGATGTCATCAATTCCGGCCAGTATCAGCTGCTTGATACCTTCGGTGAGGTCTTTCAGCAGGGAAATGAAGAAAACAATGAAATTCTATTTGCGGTACAATACAGCGTCAATACGGTATTAAATGGCGATGGCAACGACGCCCACTCGCTCTTTGGTCAGGGAGTGGATGGACTGATCGGCATGGATCGGTCGAGCACGTACAATCGGCAGCAAGCAACCTACGTTCCCACGAGATACCTATCAAGCCTCTATGATACGGATATGGATACACGGTACGATATCACCTTTCTTCGGATTTTCTACGCTACCGTGGATAAAGGCGATGTAAAAGTAGGAGATACCGTGCTCTACTTCCCGAAATGGGACCAACCCTGGACTGTTGAACGGATGGCCGCCGCAGATTACCTCGTCGTCAACTACGACGAATACTACATGAACGTAGCAAAACAAAATCAGTTCCCGCCCCTGTGGAAATTCTTCGAGGCCGGCTTACCGTACGGCGACGACAAAGGAACCCGTGACCTGTTTGTATTCCGTTTGGCAGAAACCCACCTCATTGCCGCAGAGGCGTATCTCAAGGCCGGGAATGAACCCAAGGCCCTCGAACACATCAACGCGGTGCGCCGGCGGGCGGGTGCTCCGGGGATGAAAGATGCCATGGAGCTTTCTTCGGTAACCCTAGACGACATTCTTGACGAGCGGGCGCGGGAACTCTGCGGCGAGGAACCCAGGTGGACCGAATTGAAGCGGACAGGAAAGCTCATCGAACGGGTGAAACTGTACAACGAACGGGCTTCGGAAGCCAATACGATTAAGGATTTTCACTTGCTACGGCCGATACCGTTGTCGCAAATCGAGCGTTCATCGAACACCGTTTCGCAAAATCCGGGCTATTAACACGCAATAAACCAACATATCAGTGCCGGCTTCGCCGGTTGGTGACAATCCGATGGATTCCGCCAGCAGGCGAAGCCGTGCTTACCGTCGGGCAACCGGCAAACTAAAATGGATGAATGATGCGATTAAAAATGGATGGATTTCTGGCTGGCTTAGTAAGTGCAATCTTCGTTTGCTGCTGTCAACCCTCGTTTGCCCAAAAAGGGTGGCAAGCGCTATTCAATGGCCAGAACTTCGATGGATGGGAAAAGAAAAACGGAACGGCAAGCTATGAAATACGTGACGGCACCATTGTCGGTATTTCGCAGCTGAACACCCCCAATACGTTTCTCTGCACCAAAGAAACGTATGCGGATTTCATCCTCGAAATGGATGTAAAGATTGACGTTGGCCTCAACTCGGGGATACAGGTCCGGAGCCTGAGCCTCCCTGAAGTAGACAACGGCCGTGTGCACGGCTATCAAGTGGAGATCGATCCGGCCGAACGTGCATGGAGCGGAGGCATCTACGACGAAGCACGCCAAGGATGGTTGTATCCGCTATCTATCAACGAGAAAGGCAGAAGTGCCTTTAAAAACGGCGAATGGAACCGTTATCACATCGAAGCCGTGGGTAATACCATCCGGACATGGGTCAACGGAGTACAGTGCGCCAACCTCATCATCGATCTAACGCCCGAAGGGTTTATTGCCCTGCAGGTGCATGGCATCAAACAGAAAAGCCAGGAAGGACTGACGGTCCAGTGGCGTAACATCCGGATCAAAACCGAAGACCTCGCCGCCGATTGCTGGAAACCGGATAACGACGTAGAAGAAGTAAGCTATCTCACCAACCAGCTGACCAAACGCCAAATCGACGAAGGATGGCGCTTGCTTTGGGACGGTAAAACCACGGCAGGATGGCGAAGGGCAAGTGCCAAGGACTTTCCCCCTACGGGATGGCAAATTGAAAACGGCCTGCTGAAGGTCCTGCCATCGGAAAAAGGAGACCCTAACAAAGGTGGCGATATCGTTACCGACCGCGAATTTTCCAATTTCGAACTCGAACTGGATTTCCTGATCACCGAAGGGGGCAACAGTGGGATCAAATACCTGGTGGTTGAGGAACTCCGGCAACGGCCGGGAACGGGCCTCGGTCCGGAATATCAAATCCTCGACGACGAACGGCATCCCGATGCCAAGAACGGCGTAGACGGAAACCGCACGGCAGGATCACTCTATGACCTGATCACTGCCGGAAACTTAAGCGAGCCGGGGAAAAACAAGCGGATAAACAAACCGGGAAAATGGAACAGGGCCAAGATTGTCGTAAACGGCAACCATGTGGAGCATTGGCTTAACCACATCAAAGTCGTGGAGTATGATCGCGGGTCAGCCGCCTTCAAGGCCTTGGTCGCGAAAAGCAAGTTTCACGAAGTGCCTGATTTCGGGCAGGCCCTCTCGGGCCATATCCTCCTTCAGGACCACGGCGATTTAGCCTATTTCAAAAACATCAAAATCAAGGAACTCGCTGCTCCCGTTGACCTCGTACAACCGCTGGTCGATGCAGCCAATTCCCGTTGGTTCTTTTTCAACTCCGCAACGCGGCCCTTCGGAATGGTCAACCTAAGTCCCGATATGGAAGTAGACGGCGACTGGGGAACCGGCTACCGATATCACCAGGATACCATCCGCTGTTTCAGCCACGTACACGGCTGGCAGCTGTCGGGCATTCCGGTATTGCCCACAACAGGGCCATTTCGGGGGCATCTGGGCCCGCATGTGTATGGATCGGCCTACACGCATCAACAGGAAATCGTCAGGCCAGGTTATCACAAAATTGTATTGGATGACTACGGGATCACGGCAGAACTGACGTCCACCACACGGGTCGGATTCCACCGCTATACCTTTCCCAAATCCCGCGAAAGCCACATTCTCTTTGACTTCACGACGGCATTAGGTCCCTCAAAGACGGACAGGGGCTATGCCCGAAAGGTCAATGATCGGGAAATCGAAGGCTATGCCGTCATGGGCGCAACCGTACGCCGCCCTAAACCCGTAACGGTTTACTTTACCGCCAGGATCGACAAGCCTTTCCAGCAATTTTCAGGCTGGCAGAACGGGGAACTCATAAACGGCATCGAGGAGGTGGATGGCGAACACACCGGTATTTTTATCAGCTTTCCGACCGCGCAGGACGAGGAGGTGCAACTAAAGGTCGCCATCTCCTACGTCAGCGTGGAACAAGCACGCCTCAATCTTGATGTCGAGCTGCCCCATTGGGACTTTGACCGGGTGGTGCGTGAATCGAGGGGGGAATGGAACCAATGGCTCAGCCGGATAACCGTAGAAGGGGGTACTCTCGAAGAGCGCCAACGATTTTATACCGACCTGTGGCATGCCTTGCAAGGAAGACGGATCATCAGCGATGTGAACGGCAAATACTGCGACATGACCGGGTCAAGCCCAAGGATTGGCCAGATACCACTTGATGAAAAGGGTAAACCCACGTTTAACCACCACAACTCGGATTCCTTCTGGGGTGCCCAATGGACCATCAATACACTGTGGCACCTGGTCTATCCGGAGGTCACCCATTCGTTTGTCAACTCCATGCTGCTGATGTATGACGATGGCGGGTTGATTCCACGCGGACCGGCCGGGGGCAATTACACGTTCGTCATGACCGGTGCCTCATCCACCCCGTTTATCGTAAGCGCATACATGAAAGGTATCCACGGTTTCGACGTGAAGAAAGCATACGAAGGCCTGCGTAAAAACCACCTGCCGGGCGGGTTGATGAGCAAAGCGGGTTATGAACACGATACGTTCAAAGGCGGTGGCATCGAGCAGTACATCGATAAGGGCTATGTGCCTTATCCGCTCAGCAATATCCGGTACGGCTATCATCAAAACGGTGCGGCACAGACCCTGGAATATGCCTACCAGGACTTCGCGCTGTCGCAGTTGGCGCATGCGCTGGGCAAGACGGACGACGCGCAATTATTCCGCCGACGCGCAGAAAACTACAAAAATCTATGGAACAACGAATTGGGCTGGATGTGGGTAAAGGACAGCACCGGTCGATGGCGTTCGCCCGCCAATGTCCTCACCTATGAAAACGGATGGGTAGAAGGCAATGCCGCGCAATACACGTGGTTTGTACCCCACGACGTTGCCGGGCTGATCAACCTGATGGGAGGTGCTGATAGATTCAGCGGAAAGCTCGACAGCGTATTCCAAGTGGCCCAGTCCCATCATTTCACATCGGGCAAATCACACTCCGTAGAAACACACGCCCAAAACAGGGAGGTCTACCTTAACTATGGCAACCAGCCCAGTATACACACCGCTTTCCTGTTCAATTATGCCGGCACGCCATACCTTACCCAATACTGGACAAGGCAGGTCGTCAAGGAGGTGTACAGCGGTATATCCCCCGACTACGGGTACAGCGGCGATGAAGATCAAGGGCTGATGGGCGCGTTGGCTGTACTTTTCAAGATCGGACTTTTTACAACCGACGGCGGTGTGTCGACCACGCCGATATACGAGATCGGCAGCCCCATATTCGACAAAATAACGCTCCGCCTCAATCCAGACTATTACCCCGGCAAGAAATTCGTCATCGAAACCCGTCATAATAGTCCGAAAAACTGTTATATCCAGTCCGCCACGTTAAATGGTAACCCATTGGATCGGGCGTGGATACCCCATGACGTGATGGTAAAAGGCGGAACGCTCCGGTTGGACATGGGGGATGCCCCTAACAAACAGTTTGGGGCATTGCCCGAATTAGTACCACCCTCGATGTCCGCCATCGAAACCAAGCAATAAACCATAAGCGATGATACGAAGGATTAGCTATTCGGTTCTCTTCTTCGCGGTGTGGGCATTCACTGTTTCCTTGGATACGTACGCACAACCAAAACCGAACATCGTAGTTTTCCTTTCAGACGACCATGGGCAGGAAGATGCAGGATGCTACGGAAACACCGAGGTGATAACGCCCGCAATAGATCAGCTCGCGCGGGAGGGCATGGTGTTTACCCGGGCCTATACGCCCGTTTCGGTGTGCGCACCGTCCCGTTCGGCGTTGTTTACGGGCTTGTATCCCCACCACAACGGATGCTCCCGCAACCATGGATCGGTATTCGAGGGTATCAGGTCGCTGCCCCATTACCTCGCTGCTGCCGGATACGAGGTGATATTGGCTGGAAAAGAACATATTAAGCCAAAAGAAGCGTTTCCATTCACGTATATGGAGCGGCATCAGATTCCGGCTTACCTAAGCGGCGAGCACGTGCGGCCATTCTGCCTGATTGTATCACTTAATGCGCCGCATCAGCCCTACTTTAACCTGAAAGGAGGCCATGGTAAAATCACCCCAAAGCGATGGCTGGCCAATACGCCGGAAACCACGCAATATACCGCGGCTTATTACGATCACGTGACATTGGCCGATCAGGAAATCGGATCCATACTGTTTTGGCTGGAGCGGCTGGGTCTCCATGAAAACAGTATCCAGCTATACCTCAGCGATCACGGCCCAGCCTTCCCATTCGCCAAGTGGACACTTTACGAACAAGGCATACGCATCCCACTCATTGTCAAATGGCCCGGCGTGGTGCAACCGGGTACCGTTTCCGATGCGCTCGTGAGCATGGTCGATATCCTCCCCACGTTACTCGATATGGCAGGCGTTACTCCCCAACCGCTGGACGGCAAGTCCCTTACCCCCGTCCTGAAGGGCCAGGCAACATCCCTGCATCACGCTGTATATGGCTGTTATACAAATTTGGGCGTGCAAGGCGCCAATGAATACCCCATACGGACGGTCGTAAGCGATCGTTACAAACTGATCGTAAACCTGCGCTCAGGTAATCGCTTTTCCTTGAAGGCGATGGACGAACCGGACGAACGGGCGGTCATCGATGCCAAGCGGGTGCTTGATTCGTGGCTGTCGAGTGGCGATGCCAATGCCATCCAACGTGCCCATTATTACCGGAACCGTCCGCTCATTGAGTTGTACGATCTGTCCCAAGATCCGTACGAATTGGTTAACCGTGCACATGACGAAGCGCTGAACAGCACCGTAACGGAAATGTATCAGCTGTTGGTCGACTGGATGAAATCGCAGAATGATCCCTTGCTGAACGAAATGGAAATGAACGGGGCAAAACTACGCAACAAATGACCCGAAAGGAATTTATATACCAAACAACGGTGGGATTTACCGCCGTATTGACGCTACCGGGCGTCTGGGCTTTTCACAGCCCGAAAGATAAAGAAAATTGGAAGCCGTTTGATTTCCGCCCATTCCGGAGTGGACAAACCGCCGCGCCGGTTATGCAGGTAACACCGGATGATGGTTATTACGTGCATACCTTTTACGATGTATGCCCCTGGAGCCCATCCGGACGGTACCTCGCGCTCACCAAGCTACCCTATCAACGTAAAAAGCCGGTTTGGGGGGATACCGCAGCTGTTTGTGTGGTCGATTTGGAAAAACGAGCCATACGTACGGTTTACCAGACCAAAGCTTGGTCTTTCCAGGTGGGTGCAAATGTGCAGTGGGGCCACGCCACCGACCGGTACCTGTATACCAACGACGTCATCAACGGTATACCGGTCTGTGTACGCATCGACCTGATAACCGGCGACATCAAGGCGTTCTCAGGGGCAAAATACGACATTGCGCCGGACGATAAATCGGTAATCAGTCCGAACCTCCTGAACATGAACATCCACCAATACGGCTATGCGGTGCCCGATCCTCCTCCGGGCAAGCCCCAGCCCTTCCGGCCGGAAGACATGCATCGCGAAGGATTGTGGAAAACCGACCTGGAACGAAACGAGACGACACTGCTGGCCACCATGGATCAATTTTTCGACGCCGTGGCCGAAAATGATCGCCAGCGGTACAACCGCAGCATCGGTTACCTCTTCCATTCCAAATTCAACCGGCAGAATACCCGTATTTTGCAGGTTTTCCGTGCGCAGGTCGACGGCGAGGGCCGCAACGCTTCCCTGTTTACCATGAACACGAACGGAAAGGAGCTGATACAGTGCTTGTCCGCCGAAAAGTGGAACCAGCGCGCCCGATTGGGGGGCTCCGGCAATCACCCGAACTGGCATCCCGACGGGGAACGGATTATTATGAACTGCATCCCAACCTGGCTGGGTTACCAAGACATGCTGTTTTGCGCTTTTGATTACAGGGGCGACCAGTTTACGGTACTCTCCGAAAAACACCTCGGCAGCGGCCATCCCACTATGCACCCGGGTTCGCGATACCTGCTCGCGGATGCCTATCCGAAACAGACCTATGTGGTGCCTGAGAGCGGGGAAATCCCCCTTCGGCTCATTGACCTAAAATACGACACCGAAACGATTATCTGCACCCTACCGACGGACGTGGGTGGCGGAAGCAATCAATATTTACCTCCCGATCGCATAACCGGCGGAAGCCACCATAAGCTGGACCCTCACCCCGCCTGGAACAGGGACTATACCCAGATTTGCTTCAACGGAGCTCCCGGAGGAAGGCGACAGGTGTTTATTGCTGACATTCATACGTTACTACCATGATTAGATTGATTATTACGCTATTATTTTTTAGTATCGCCATACAGACCGTCAGTGCGCAGGATGGTTGGCAAAAAGACAACATACGCAACCTGATGAACAAAACGGCACAGTGGCAGATGCAGCAACCGGCCAAATATCCGAAGCTCGACTGGCACGAAGGAACGTGGTACGCGGGTTTAATGGCGCTCTATGATACCACACGCGATTCCATTTACGACGATTACCTTTGCAACATCGCGTCCAGCCACCACTGGCAGGGAATGTCTGATGTCTACGATGCCGACCGCTTGATGGTGGTACAGACTTACCTGGACCTCTTCCGGCACCAACCCGACAGCCAACGTATCCAGCACAGCAAATGGATGCTGGATGCACACTTAGCCCGCCGACCCAAAGCCGATGTGCAGTTTACGGACAACCCGTACCGCAGAGAATGGTGGTCGTGGTGCGACGCGCTTTTCATGGCTCCGCCTGCCTTTGCAAAGTACTACCGGTTGACTGGTGATGAAAAATACCTCGATTACCTGACCGAACATTGGTGGAAAACATCGGAATATCTCTATGCCCAACCGGAAAACCTCTTTTACCGCGACGACCGGTTCTTCGATGCCAAAAGTCCCAATGGTGCGAAAGTTTTTTGGAGCCGCGGCAACGGCTGGGTGTTGGCAGCGATCGCGCGCATAGGAAGTGAACTACCCTCCGATTTTAATGGCCGCCCCCGATTCGAAAAGCAATTTGTGGAGATGGCCGCGTCCATCCGCGCGCGCCAGGGAGCCGACGGCCTCTGGCGGGCAAACCTGTTGGACTACGATGCATTCCCGGAGCCGGAATGCAGCAGCACCGCGCTCTTTTGCTATGCGTTTGCCTGGGGGATCCGCACCGGCTTACTCGACGCCGACACCTACCTACCGGTCGTCAAGAAGGCTTGGGCCGGGTTGAGTAGCCACATCAACGCGGAAGGACGGCTGGGCTTTGTGCAGCCGCCGGGTATTGAACCCAAAGCGTTTTCCGAAGAAAACTGGGAATCGTATGGGACTGGGGCGTTTTTGCTAGCGGGATGTGAAATTATTCGGCTGCTTGAAGAATCCGGTCCTGCCGTGACCTATGAAAAAGGGGAACTGCTTTACGAAAACACGTTGTCAGACCCGGCCGCTGTCCGCGGATGGGTCATGGAAGGACCCGGTAAACTGGAATTTAAGAACGGATGGATGGAACTCTATGCCGAACAACAGCAATGGCACCACGTGTTTTGGTGCCCCCAAACCTTTCCGGGTAGTTTCATAGCCGAATGGGAAGTGCAAAACCTCCACACCGAGGCCGGCCTGTTGATTACATTCTTTGCAGCCGCCGGAAGAAACGGCGAAGACCTCTTCGACTCCGCGCTTCCGCCCCGCGAGGGTACATTCAAGTATTATACAAAAGATCAGATCAACAGCTACCACATTTCCTACTACGCGAATAATCCCAAGAATCCGACGCGCGAATTTGCCCACTTACGCAAGAACAGTGGCTTCGCGCTCGTACAGACCGGACCGGAGGGCATCCCAAAGACATCTCCTGCCGTTCACCACATCAAGCTGGTCAAAGATCTGGGCCGTATCTGCTTTTTTATCGATGGCCGTAAAATCATTGACTGGACAGACGATGGGAATACACAAGGTCCGGTCCTCGGTGCAGGTAAGATCGGTTTCCGCCAGATGCAATGGTCACACTTCCGCTACCGGAACTTCCGGGTTTGGCAACTCACCCATCAAAACCGTACAAGCCATGATTCCTAAGCAACTGATCCGTTTGTTCGCGGGCGTGGCCGCAGCAATTCTCATCCAATGCGGGGCTCCACGCACACAGCCGGTGTCGTATCCAGATGCCGTCTATTCACGGTACCTTTCGGCCGCTGAGCCGACGGCCGGCATTGCGGCGCAATTCAATACGCCTGTCCTCCGCTGGCCTGCGGAAAAGGGGAAATCCGTGCGCTATGACGTACGCCTGTCACCCGATTCCTTGTTTCCAAACGAACAGACGCTACACCGCGAAAACATTCCCTGGGCGCTGTTCAATCCGCACCAGCGCCTTCCCGAGGGAATCTGGTACTGGCAGTACCGGGTCTCCGGAAAAACGTGGTCTGCTTTGCAGACTTTTCAAATCACACCCTCCGCCATCCCCTTGGTGTCACCACCCGCAAACCGGTTCCTCGATGGTATACCGGCAGTTCATCCGCGTTTACTCGCAGAAGGGGCAGATACGACCCACATCCGGTCCCTCGCTGCTGACGGTGATGTGCAGGCCATTATCCGGGAAGCGGAAATGGCCCTGAAGCAGCCCATCCTGACGGAGCGCGATGGCCTGCCGAAAAGGCGGCACGACGACGCCGAGCGGAACCGCAAACAGGAGCAGGATGCCAGCAAGCGATTGGGTGAGTTCGCCTATGGCACCACGCTACCGCTGTGCCAGGCTTACCTCCTCACCGGCGACAGCCGGTACCGCGTCCATGCGATACGCATTGCCCGGGAAATTGCCACGTGGGACCCCAAAGGGGTATCCCGGATCAGCGACTTCAGCGATGCACGCTGCATGTTGGCCCTCGCGCTCGTATTCGATACCTTTCACGGATCGCTGACCAGCGCGGACCGGGCGCTCATGCTTCGATCAATCACCGAACGTGCCAGCAGCTTTTACATCAGCTGGCGGAACGATGTGGAGGCAAAAATATTGAGCGGCCACGTGTGGCAGCACATCCTGCATTATTTTTTTCAGACCGGCATCGCTGTATATGGGGATGTTCCGGAAGCTGCCCAATGGCTGGAATATGCCTATGAACTATTCCTTGCCCGCGCACCCATATTGGGTGGCGTGGATGGTGGATGGATTGAAGGGGCATCGTATTTCCGGATGAACATGGCGACACTCATCGATATTCCCCTGACCATCAAGCAGTATACCGGTTTTGATTTCATCAACACGCATCCCTGGTATACGCATACCATCGACTGGCTCTTATACCATGTTCCCCCAGGATCCTCCGCGGACGGGTTTGGAGACAATACCGAGGAGGTCTTTTCGCCGGGCGTGGCGTATATTGCTTATGCAGACATGCTCGCCAGGCTGACCGGAAATCCCAAAGCCGCGCGGTATGTGGAACTGTGCCGACAATACGAAAATCCGGACATCGCGACCGATCGGTCCCTGCGGTGGATCCGGCTAGCCCGGACGGAAGACGCTGACAGCGCCAGCTCGGCTGCTGCCGCCGAACTAGAAACCGGAAAGATCTTCCGGGAAATTGGCCTCGCAGCATTGCATTCCAATCCGGGCAATACTCCTGAAAACCTCATGGTGGCGATGCGGTCGAGCCCCTTCGGTTCGTATGGGCATTTCCTTTCGGATCAAAATGCGTTCAACATCTTGTACGGCGGCAAACGTGCGTTCTTCCGCACGGGCTATAAGGTAACGATGAAGGATCCGCACCGCACAGGCTGGTATCAGCACACCAAAAGCAACAATAGCCTCTTGATCGACGGTGCCGGCCAACCCTATAGTGTGGAGGCCTACGGCTGGATGCCCCGGTTCCTGCAAGGGGAAGAAATGGCCTATGTGATGGGAGATGCGTCTGCCGCGTACAGCAGTGCCGAAACCGGTGAAGACTACGGGCTGAAGAAATTCCACCGGCACCTGCTCTTGCTGAAGCCCGATATCATCGTGGTGTATGACGAGCTGGAGGCCGACCATCCCGCGAGCTGGTCGTGGCTGCTCCATAGCATGGCCAAAATTCACATCGATACGGCAACCAACCGTTTTTCTTCCCGCTTCGAGGGATTCTCCGGCGCAGGTAAGCTGTGGACACCTTCGGCGGTGTCCTGGAGTTTGGCCGATACGTTTGAAGTACGCGCAGAAAATTGGCGCGGAAGCCTCAATCAGTTCGGGGAACTGAAACGTTATGACGATGAACAATGGCACCTCAAAGCGATCAACGTTGCCAAGATCCGCTCCACACGTTTCCTTGCCGTCTTTCAGGTAGGCCCTACGGTCAACATCGAAGCGGCTGAAGAGGCGTACCATGATGGTGTGCTGACCGTTTCTTTAGGTAATTGGGACATCCGTGCGCAATTGGACACCGCACGTTCACCGGGCTTATCCGTCACGAACCGTTCGGGCACAACGGCCTTTTCCACGCACGCCGCGCAGATCTCGCTAGCAGGGAAAACCTTCGGTCAACGTGAGAACAGCGCAAAACTAGCTGAAATGCTCAGCAGTCATATCCGCTATGTGGAGGCTTCGGATGAATTACCCTACGCCATGCAGCAACGTTTACTAATCGACAGCAAAAACAAGAAAAAATGAACAAGTTCTTAATCTATAACGTACTGATTGGATCCTTGATCGCTTGGGGTGGCTGTGTCCAGCAACCCGATAAAACGAAGTCTCAGCGTCCCCCAAACATCCTGTTTGCCATCGCCGATGACCAGTCTTTTCCGCATGCTTCGGCCTATGGCCTGCCGCAGTTTAAAACCCCCGCGTTTGACAGCGTGGCGGCACATGGCGTCCTGTTCAGCAACGCATTTGTCGCCGCACCCCAATGCAGCCCTTCCAGAGCAGTCATCCTTACCGGCCGCAACATCTGGCAGTTGGAAGAAGCAGGTACGCACAGCAGCTATTTCCCTAAGAAATTCCCCGTGTTTACCGATGCGCTGGCCTCGGTCGGCTATGCTACCGGCTATACGGGCAAAGCCTGGGGGCCCGGCAACTGGCGCGATGCCGGGTGGAAGCAGAATCCCGTGGGACCAGAATATAACAACGAAAAATATACCAGTGTGCCTACCAGCGGGATCAATCCCACAAACTACGCGGCCAATTTCGAACGCTTCCTGGAGGAAAAACCTGAAGGACAGCCTTTTTTCTTTTGGTTTGGCTGCCACGAGCCACACCGGGTATATGAATACGGATCGGGCCTTCGCCAGGGCTTGGACCCGGCGGGAATGGACGTCCCCCCGTTCCTGCCCGACCACGATACCATACGGACCGACTTATTGGACTATGCATTGGAAATCAGCTGGTTTGATCAGCATCTCAAGAAAATGCTCGACATGTTGGCGCGCAGGGGAGAGCTGGAAAACACGATCATCGTCGTAACGGCCGACAACGGCATGGCCTTTCCCCATGCCAAGGCCAGTCTGCATGAGTATGGCATCCACGTACCCCTGGCCATTTGCGGTCCGGGTATCACGGGGCAACGCTTGGTCGATGCGCCGGTGAGCCTCATTGACCTGGCACCCACCATCCTCGAATGGGCCGCTGCGGAGCCGCTGCCCGCAATCACGGGAAAAAGTCTTATCCCCCTCGTAAGCGGCAATGTACCCGATACAGCCAGCCGGTTTGCACTGACCGGAAGGGAGCGGCATACGCACGCCCGTCCGGACAACCTCGGTTATCCCGCCCGGGCAATCCGTACCGCCGATTACCTGTATATACGCAACCTTAAACCCGACCGGTGGCCCATGGGCGACCCACCTCCGGAAAACCCCAGCGGTGAGGCTGACGGTACCGGTATGAAACCGATCGTGTTGGGCTTTGAGGATATCGACGATTCGCCCACAAAAGAACTCCTGCTCACCAACCGCTACCGGTGGCCGACGCAATACGGTTTGGCTACTGCTAAGCAGGCCGCCGAAGAATTGTACGCGATCCGCGAAGACCCGGCCTGCGTGGCAAACCTGGTAGCGGATAACCGCTATGCCGACGTGCTGGCTGGGCTCCGTATCCAACTCGAACAACTCCTGATCGAGCAGGGGGATCCGCGGATGATTTCGGGAAGCGACGTATTTGACAGCTATCCGCGGTTTGGCAGGATGCGCCCCTTCCCCGGTTTCCGCGAACAGGGGGCATATAACCCCGCTTATCAAAATAAGGAACAACATCATGAGGAATAACATGCGCACAGAGAGCCGAAGAAACTTCCTGAAGAAAACAGGGCTTGGCATGATGGCGCTCCCCGTTTTCGAGGATATCGCCGCATCGATTTCGCTCCCGGTTTATTTTACAACCGGATTTAAAATTTCCGAAGTCACCGACCGGTCGGCCCTATTTTGGACCCGATTATGCAGCCAGGAAACACCCGGTCCCATCCGCCATAGCCGGCGGGAAGAGGTATTCAGGCATCCCATCGATTTCGATGAAAACCAGCCGGTGGGCAACATGGACGGTGCCGTTGCCGGTGCGGCGGGATTTGTGCGGATTACGCTCTTTAACGGTCGTATACAAACGTTCCGTTCGGATTGGCACACAGCCGCAGCGGACGACGATTATACCGTGAAAATACCAATAGACAACCTGAAAAGCGGCACCAATTACCGCGTGGAAATCGAAGCACGTACGTCAATGAATGGAACATCCGCCTATGCCAGCGTTTCGTTCCGTACGGCACCGGACCCGCGAACGCCCGCCGCAGTGAATTTGGTGGCCTGCACCTGCCAGTACCTCTGGAGTTACGATGACAATGACCGGGGATTTAAAGTGTACGACAGCATGCGTCGGCTGCGGCCGGATTGTTACGTCCACACGGGCGACTATGTCTATTATGATAAACCCGGGCCGCTGGCTACGACTCGGGAAAAGGCACGGCACAAATGGCACGCCATGAATTCAAGGCCGGCTATCCGTGATTTCTGCCGTGAGGTGCCCATCTACATGCTCAAAGACGACCACGACCTGCTAAAAAACGATGTCGACCCTACGGCGCAACCCTACGGCGAGCTCTCTTATGCGGACGGTCTGAAGGTATGGAACGAACAGGTGGCGCTCCGTGGGAAACCCTACCGGACCTATCAGTGGGGCAAAGACCTACAACTCTGGCTCATCGAAGCGCGTGAATACCGGTCAAACAACGACGTACCCGACGGCCCCGGCAAAACCATCTGGGGCGATGAGCAACTGGCGTGGTTTAAGGAGACCATAGCCGCCTCCACCGCGACATTCAAGTTACTGATCTCACCCACACCGATCGTTGGCCCCGATCGGGACACCAAAAAAGACAACCACGCCAATAAAAACTTCCATACGGAGGGAGCCTGGTTGCGGCAGTACCTATCGACGGTGGACCAGCTATTTGTCGTCAGCGGCGACCGGCATTGGCAGTACTTCTCCGAAGACCTTGAAACAGGCCTGCTGGAGTTCGGATCCGGCCCGGTCAGCGACTTCCATGCACAGGGGTGGAAACCGGGCGATGTGCGGCCGGAACACCGTTTCCTGCGCGTCAAAGGCGGATTCCTACAGGTCCGCGTATTCCGGAAAGACGAAAATCCGTGCATTCAATTCAATCATTACGATGTGGATGGCAACATCGTCAATACTCATACACACTATGCTTACTCATAAATCATCAATCATGATCCGGACAGCCCTTTTTTTAGTGGTATCCACACTATTAACCGGAGTTGCAAAAGGACTATGCGCACAACAACCTACAGCACCTAATATCGTATTCATTTTAGCCGACGACCTCGGTTGGTCCTCGCTCTCCTCGCGGATGGATAAATCCGACCCGCAGTCGGCCAGTGATTACCACGAAACCCCCAACCTGGATCGGCTAGCTGCCGCAGGCATGCGCTTCTCCCAGGCTTATGCCCCCGCGTCCATCTGTTCGCCTTCCAGGCGAAGCATCCTCTTCGGCCACACACCTGCCCGGCAGGGAGATGAGTCGTTTGGAACGAATTACCAGCCAACGGCAGGGAACTATCCAACCTTGCCCCAAGTGCTCAAAGGCATCAACGGCCGCTATCAGACGGCCCATTTCGGCAAGTGGGATATGCGTGCCGGATTTTCCCCCGAAGATGCGGGCTATGACGAAAGTGACGGCGATACCGGCAACAAAAACGGCAACTTTGCCATCGAGGGAACAGACAAGTGGACCGATTATTTCATCACGAGCGATCCGAAGCGGGCGAATACACTCGCGGCACGGTCGACCAACTTCATGACACGCCAGGCAAAAGCCGGAGTTCCCTTTTTCCTGCAAATCTCGCACTATGCCACACACGTAGAGAAGCAGACGACTGCCGGGTCGTATGAAAAATACCAGAAGAAACCTAGGGGAAAGAAGCATGACGACCCCGCGTTCGCAGGTATGCTGGATGACCTCGACCGCAGCATCGGGGCCGTCTTGGATACCCTCGAACGGCTGGGTATTGCCCAAAACACCTATGTCTTTTTCATGGCCGATAATGGCGCCACCGAATTCATGCCTGCCGTGCGGAACCGGCTGGACCATCCGTCGCAGTTTACCAAGCCGATGCGGAATTATCCCCTTCGCGGCGGAAAATGGACACTCTACGAAGGGGGGATACGGGTGCCGTTCCTGGTCATGGGCCCCGGTGTTGAGGCCGGTAGCCAATGTGACGTCCCAATTGTCGGTTGGGACCTGCTAGCTACGTTTGCCGAGCTGGCCGGTGAAAACCCGGCTTCCGGTAGCCTGGACACCGATGGCGGCAGCTTCGTGAGCCTGCTCTCGGGCGAAACGGGCAAACCCGTTGCGCGCACAAACAACGCACTCGTTTTCCACCGCTATAACAACGGGTATCCCCATTCGGCGGTGATCGATGGCGACTACAAACTGTTGAAATTCTGGAAATCCGGCAAGGTGGAATTGTACAACCTCAAGGAAGACCGGGGTGAAACCCACAACATTGCCGGTGAAAACCCCGGAAAAGTCAAGGAATTAGCCGCCGAAATGACGGCCTATTTCCGAAAAGTGAATCCCGAATTATTAACGCGTTACCAATAGCAAAACCATGAAGTACGGTTCTTTATCCTTTCTACTCGTGGGGTGCATGCTTTTCGCTGCCCGGTCAGCCGGACAGCAGAAAGCTTCCCCGCCGATTATTGTCATCATGGCCGACCAGTTGCGGGCCGATGTCATCGGCGAAATGACACCGAATATTTCGGCACTTGTGCAAGAAGGTGTTACGTTTACTACCACGTATGCTGCTTCACCGCTCTGTGCGCCTTCGAGGGCCTCTTTCTTCACCGGACTGTATCCCAACCGCACACATTCGCTGATCAATCCGTGGGCGCCGCAAGATGCCCATTTCGGGTACGTAAGTGCGGGCATCCCCAACTTGTATACCCTCATGGAGGATAGTTGGGACAGCTGGCATGTGGGCAAGCAACACCTTTTTACCGAAGACCCGCTTGAAAAGGATCCGGAAACTCAAACCAAATGGATTACCCAGCAGACGTATGCGCAGTGGATGAAATCGGAAGGTGTGGACAAACCCGGAGGACGCATTTTCAAGGCATTGGTTCCGGAACAGGTATCCGGACACCATACCGGTGCCCGGTATTATTCAACCCCATTTGCAGCACCTTATAAGCCGGGCGTCGGATACTTTACGGACCGGTATTTCAGCAACGAAGCACAGCGGGCCATCCGGCAGCGCGACAAAACCAAGCCGTTCCTCCTCAACTGCATGTTTCTGGCTCCGCATCCACCGTTTCATATCCCCGAACCTTATTTCTCTGCCATCTCCAGCCAACAGGTGGATTTGCCGGACAATGTCGGCCAGTGGTATCCCGGTCAGTCTCCCCTGCAATTGTATAACATCACCGGATTTTTGGGCACCCGGTACACCCGCGATGAATGGCGGGATACCTGGGCAAAATACCTCGGATTGGTCAAACTGCTGGACGATGAGGTAGGCCGGATCGTCCAAGCATTGAAAGAAGAAGGCCTGTACGATGAGGCCATCATTGTTTTCACCGCCGACCATGGCGAGATGCTCGGCAGCCATTCGCTCTGGCAAAAAAACTGTATGTATGAAGAGTCCGTGCGCGTACCGTTGTATATCCGGTTTCCGAGTGGTTTTCCGGTTGGCCGTACAGCCATTGATGAGCCGGTGAGCCTGGTAGACGTATTGCCTACCTTATTGGATTATACAGGTGTGCCCGTTCCGGATGACCTTGATGGCCAGTCGCTGCTCCCGTTGGTACGTAAAGAGCAGCCGGACAAGGCACGACCGATATTCCTGCAATACGACGGCAACGGTTCCCTGGGTAATTTCCAGCGGGCAGTGGTGAAGGATGGTTATAAGCTGATTGCTGATATTTTTGGCGATGAAATATTTCTCGAATTGTACCATATAACGAAAGACCCCCAGGAAAAAGTTAATCTCGCCTTCCAACGGGAAAACGAACGCAGGGTGCTCCAACTGCTGACGTGCCTCCGGGCACATATGGAACGGACGGATGACCACCTCTCGATTCCGGAAAATGTGTACGCACAATTTATAAGCCATTACAATCGTTTGAATTAATTACAAACAGCTCTTATGAATAGCTTCGTTTTCAAGAACACCCTGCTATGCTTAATCGGGCTTGGATCCGTTGTCCAACCCATCAGGGCACAGCCAGCCCAACCCAATATTGTGTACATTCTTGCTGACGATTTGGGTTACGGTGATGTAAGCATCTACAATCCTGACGGCCGGATCAACACGCCCCACATCGACGCCCTAGCTAAGCAAGGAATGCGGTTTACGGATGCCCATGCCCCAACGTCGGTGTGTACGCCCACCCGCTATGCGATTATGACGGGTACTTACGCCTGGCGAAGCCGTTTACCTGTCGGCGTACTCCGGGGATATGGCCGCGCTATCATCCCACAGGGCAGTTTTACGGTAGGCACCTTACTCCAACAACAGGGCTACCGCACCGCCGTCATCGGCAAATGGCACCTGGGACTGGATTGGGCGGTCAAGGAGGCACATCGTGACGTGCTTGATCCCAGCAATCCGCAAATGAACGAGTTTGGGCTATTGAAAGACATGAATCCCGAATACATCGACTTTACCAAACCGCCGGCCGGAGGGCCGTTGAGCCTTGGATTCGATTATTCTTTTATACTCCCGGCTTCGCTCGACATGGAGCCGTACTGTTACCTTGAGCGGGATACGCTGATTGAGCTTCCCACCGCCCACACACCGGGCAACGACCTGAATACCGGATATACCGGTGCCTTTTGGCGCGCGGGGAAAATGGCCCCTTCTTTTGAATTTGACCGCGTATTGCCGACGTTTACCGACAAAGCCGTGCAGTACATTGGACAGCAAGCAAAGCAGCCGCAGCCGTTTTTTCTGTACCTTCCCCTTCCCGCACCCCATACACCGTGGTTACCTACCGGTGACCAGCGCGGGGCCTCCAATGCCGGGGATTATGGTGATTATGTACAAATGGTAGACGATGCCGTAGGTCGCGTATTACGGGCAATCGACAGCCTCGGCATTGCAAAAAACACACTGGTCGTCTTTACCAGCGACAACGGTCCCTACTGGCGGCCGCAATTTGCCGAACGTTTCCATCACCGCGCAACCGGTCCCTATCGCGGAATGAAGGGCGATGCCTGGGAAGGCGGCCATCGCATCCCCTTTATCGTGCGGTGGCCCGCTGCCGTACAGCCGGGTACAACGAGTGATGCCCTGACAACATTGGCCAACCTTTCGGCTACCTGTGCCGCCATCCTGCAGACCAGAATGCCGACAGATGCCGCGCCCGACAGTTACAGTATCTTGCCCGTATTGAAGGGGGAGACAGACGACATTCCCGGTCAACACGCCGTGGTCCATCAGGCCTCAAACGGTTATCTCGCCATCCGCAAAGGTCCGTGGAAACTGATAGACGGTCTCGGATCCGGCGGCTTTTCCGAACCTCAACGCGAAGAACCCGTTCCCGGCGGACCTGCCGGGCAGCTGTACAACCTTGAAAAGGATCCGCAGGAAACCACAAACCGCTATCAACAGTTTCCGGATAAGGTAAAGGAGTTACATGCGTTACTCGACGAAATAAAAGGAATGCACAAAACACATTAAACCGATGAAGACGACCATTTTCCCGCTTGTGATACTGCTATTTGCCAGTTGCTACAACCCAAGTTTCGCCCAACAGGGCACAGCAGATCGCCCCAACATCGTGGTCATCCTCGCTGACGACATGGGTTATTCCGATATCGGCTGTTACGGCGGCGAAATACATACGCCGAACATCGATAAGCTTGCGGAAGGAGGAATGCGGTTCCGGAGCTTTTACAATGCCGGAAGGTGCTGCCCCACGCGCGCCTCGTTACTGACGGGCCAGTATCCGCACGATGCCGGCATGGGCCATATGGTCAGTTACGCCGATGAACCCATCACGCCCGGACCGTACCAGGGATTTCTCCGTACCGACCGGCCGACAATTGCCGAGGTGCTGCGCGAAGCGGGATACAGCACCTACATGGCCGGAAAATGGCATGTGGGCGAGCGACCGCAACACTGGCCCCGGAAACGGGGCTTCGACCGGTATTTCGGGCTCATCTCGGGCGCCAGTAGCTACTACGAGCTGGTAGACGAAAAGCGCAAGCGGGTGATGGTACGGGACGATGCCATTTGGAATCCCCCAGCAGCAGGGTTTTACATGACCGATGCGTTTACAGACACTGCGCTCACGTTCGTTAACGAGCATTATGCCGACAATCGTACAGCAAAGCGGCCCTTTCTGCTTTACCTTGCCTACACAGCGCCACACTGGCCGCTGCATGCGCCCGATTCCATCGTGGCGAAGTATGAAGCGCGTTATTTACGCGGCTGGGATGCGATACGCGCATCGCGATTTGAGCAGATGAAGGCAAGCGGAGTGATAGACGACCGTTACACACCCGGCGTCCGGCCCGAAGACATTCCGGCGTGGAATTCGATTCCTGATAAAAAGCAATGGGCCAGAAAAATGGCTGTTTATGCAGCGATGATCGAAGTTATGGATAAGAACATCGGAAGATTGGTCCATCAACTCGAAGAAAAAGGGGTGTTGGAGAATACGCTCATCGTGTTCCTTTCGGACAACGGTGCCTGTGCCGAAAGCGTTGAACGGAGAGGCCTCAACGACGCAACCAAGCGCGTCGGTGAACGCGGTTCCTACACCGCTTATGAAGCACCCTGGGCGTACGCATCGAATACGCCTTTCAAAAAATACAAGAAATACATGCACGAAGGCGGCATTGCAACGCCGTCGATCTGGTACTGGCCGCAGGGAATCAAACAACCGGGGGGATTCACCGACGGTGTAGGTCATATTATCGATTTGATGCCAACCCTGCGGGAGTTATCCGGAGTGGCCGCCGATGGCCACTTACCCGGCATCAGCCTGGTATCCTTACTGAAGCGGAACGACATCGGTAGCCTCCACAACCGGACGCTATATTGGGAGCACGAAGGGAACATCGCTATCCGTAGAGGCGACTGGAAACTCGTGAAAGACAAGGAAGATCCTGCTTGGGCGCTGTACAATCTCGACGACGATCCAACTGAATCGCGAGACCTGAGCGCCGCTTACCCACAAGAGGTGCATGCGCTGAAGGACACGTTGGATCGAAGGATCAAACCGATAGTCCGTTGATGGATAATTAAAAACAGGATAAAAAGAGGCCGATTAACACGAACGTCCACTGTCCCCTGGATAAAGCCTCCCGTAAATATTTCAGTGCCTTCGTGATGTAGTTTTCGACCGTGCGGGCAGAGATATCCATTTCTTCGGCAATTTCTGCAATCGACTTGTGCGCAAACCGGCTCATGCGGAAAGCCTGCTGGCATTTGGGAGGCAAAGTTGCTATCCGCTCCTCGATGACGGCTTCCAAATCCGCTACATCCAGCAAATCCGCAGTCATATTCGCATGATGCTGGGCAACGAACAAGGCAAAATGTTCGGCATACCGTCGGCGTACCTTCTCCGATCGGATATGGCTCAAAATTTTATGCTTCGCTGCACTGAATAAATAAGGTTCCAACGCCGTCCTGATGCTAAGGTCGTGCCTGCGCATCCATAAAGAAATAAATATCTCCTGAATGATTTCTTCACTGACCGCCCGATTTTGGATTCTACTGTGCACATAGTGAAGCAATTGCTCGCCCATCTGCAAATAAATCCGTTCAAAAGCGTTTGCGTCTCCGCTTCGTAAGGCTTCCAGCAACTGCGTATTATCGGTATTCTGGGTCATGGCAATTGGTTACTACCGGATCAAACTTAGGTGTTTTTGATGTGATCGCAACTTTTTCCGATATTTTTTTTAAAAAATCAAATTAGCCTGTGTGTATCGTGGGAGTTAGGCGACTTCCTATTAAAGCGGCCCCACAAGCTGCGCGCTGACCATATGAACACAGAAAAATTCAAACGGCTCATTGAGAAGTACCAAAGCGGCGAGCTCACCGGCGAACAGCGGGCCCTGCTGGATCAATGGTTCGACTCCATCGGCGATACCGAACCTGCGCACTGGCCCCCCGATCAACTGGAAGCATTGGGCAGCCGTATTATGGATCGGCTGCAAAACGAATCGCTGCCAACAACAACTCCGCCGCAGCGTTTTCGCCGATGGTTGCCTTATGTTGCCGCAGCGCTGCTTTTATCGGTACTGGGTACCACGTATTATTATTTATCATCGCCTCGCAAACCGCTCCAATCGGCTACTGCAATTGTGCAGGATATCGAACCGGGAGGTAACAAGGCCACCCTCACATTGCCAGATGGACAGACAATCAACTTAAGTACGGAACAAACCGGGGTAATCATTGGTAATGAAATTACCTACGCAGACGGAAGTTCTGTGCTAAATACACGAAATCAAACATTGGACGTGTCGAAACCGCTTTCCCTTTCCACCCCAAAAGGAGGTACGTATCAAATCACGTTGCCCGACGGGACCAGGGTATGGCTCAATTCCGCCAGTACGCTACGTTATCCCCCCCGATTTGACCAATCCGCACGCATCGTTGAACTGGAAGGCGAGGCCTATTTCGAAGTGGTATCTGCTGCTCATAAACCCCGGCCTTTTCGCGTAAAAACCAAAGAGCAAACGGTGGAAGTCCTTGGAACGCACTTTTGCATCACCGCCTATGTCGACGAGTCCGAGACCAAGACAACCCTTGTGGAAGGCGCGGTTAACGTATTCAACTTAAAAACCAATCGGGCCAATCAACTGAAGCCCGGTGAACAAAGCATCATCCGAAATGCCGAAACCGAAATCCGCAATGTAAATACAGAAACCGTAATCGCATGGAAAAATGGAATCTTTTATTTTGAAGAAACACCTTTTGAACAGATGATGAAACAAATAGACCGTTGGTACGATATCGACGTGCACTATCAAGGTGCAGCCCCTAAGGAACTTTTTTCGGGCAAAATGAGCAAAAATGTCAACTTGCAGATCTTTGTCGATTTCCTGAAAGATTCAGGTATCCATTCCCGCATCAAGGGGCGGCAGTTAATAGTTGGAGAGTAATCAATAAATATAGTTAAGAACCCTTTAAACGTATGCCTATGAAACCCATATAAATCAAAAAAACAAAACAGGGAAGTGGTTCCAGCACTCCCCTGCGCCTGTTCGGATGTGCCAATTGATGGCCAATTTTATAAAACGACGTTATAAACTATCCAAAACAATCAAAGTTAATGAAAAATAACTTAGTACGTCCATGGGATGTTCAAACTCCCATGCGAAGAAACCAATTATGCGGTGTTAAGCGCTGGATCATGCACATAAACATTACGACATTATTAGTACTATTGAGCTGTATGCACCTCAGCGCCACCTCACTCTCCCAAACGGTCAGTTTGGATGTAAAGAAGCAATCACTGGCGAATGTATTCAAAGAAGTAGAATCACAAACCGGATACTATGTTCTATATAATGCCCGGGTTATACGATCCGCTACGCCGGTTACTTTCAGGGCCACCAAAATGCCCCTGACCGATTTCCTTGATGCGATATTGGAACAGCAGTCCCTCAAATACACGATCAACGAAAAAACCATACTCGTTAGTCCATCGATGAAAAAAGTAAGGGAAGAAAAGACCGCGGTGCGTGCCTCCATACAGCAGCGCGAGATTACGGGCCGAATCACCAATGGAAAGGGCGAACCCTTGGAGGGAGTTACGGTATCGGCTAAAAACACTTCCGCGATCACAACAACCGACGCGAATGGGAATTACCGCATTTCACTGTCGCCCGAAGAAAAAGCACTCGTATTTACCATCATTGGCTACGAGGACCGGGAAATCCCCATTAGCAGCTCTTCCGTCATCAACACGATGATGACAGAGTCCGTCAGCGACCTGGATGAAGTGGTGGTCGTGGGTTATGGTACCCAACGAAGGGCCGACGTCACCACTGCGGTGGCATCGGTATCGGCAGAAAATATCCAAAATCGGCCCGTTCAGAATTTTGGTGAGGCGATCGCCGGACAAATGGCCGGTGTTCAGGTACAGCAAACCAGCGGGGCACCGGGCGGTGAAAGCTTATCCATCCGCGTCAGGGGTACGGGTTCCATCACCCAATCCAGTGACCCCCTGTATGTGGTCGACGGGTATCCGATGGAAGGAAATGCATTCCGGCTGATCAACCCTTCTGATATCGAAAGCATTCAGGTGCTGAAAGACGCCTCGTCCACGGCCATTTACGGTTCTCGGGGCGCCAACGGCGTTGTCGTCATCACCACAAAAAAAGGACACGTTGGCCCTCCGAAGGTTTCGGTAAATTCATTTGTCGGGTTTCAGCAGCGCGGTAAAGAGGTAGACATGATGAACCGGGACCAATTCGTCCAGTGGCTGATCGATGGCAGAAATGAGGCGTGGTTGGACGCAGCGGTGATTCCCAGCGACCCCGACCAAAGCCCACACACCATCAACGATCCAAACTCCCGGCGGCGCCTCTACCCAAGTGCCACGGGCCAATACATCATCCCCGATGGCACGGGTGGTTATCGCTATAACTTTCTGGACCCTGCCTCGGTCGCCCAGATGCCCGACAATAACTGGCAGGACCTCCTGTACCGGAATGCACTTACCCAACAAAACGAACTGTCGGTAAACGGCGGGTCGGAAAATACACAATATAATTTTTCGGGCAGTTATACGAAGCAAGACGGTATCGTCATCAACACGGACTACCAACGGTTCAACTTCCGGTCTTCCGTCACTTCAAAAGTAACTAAAACCATTGAGCTGGGGATGAACCTCATGGCCTATTCCGCAAACGGGCGCGAACAGGATCAGGGAAAGTATTCGGCGGTGATGTATGCGCTCCAGCTGCCGCCCATCTATCCGATTCAGAACGCAGATGGCAGTTATGGTTCCATGGTGAGGAATCCGGATATACTAGGCGGAGATGTTGCCAGCCCCATGGGTGTCGCCGATTTGGTAAAACTCAACAACAAAAGATATGGCTGGCTGGGTACTCTCTCGGCCGATTGGGAAATTATCGAGGGTCTCAAGTACCGTGTAAGCATCAATGGTGGTATTGAAAACAGCCAAGATAACCGGTTTGAGCCCTCAACGGTAGACCTCGATGCATCCCGGGCACCCCGACCGGCCCTATCAAGGGAAGAAAGGGAAACGGATTACGACTGGGTCATTGAAAATACCCTCAACTACACGAAGACGTTCGCGGATAAACATCAGCTGACCGCATTAGTAGGGTATACTACGCAAAAACACACCGACAGCCAGATAGAGGGTGAGGCCCGGGGATTTGCAAACGACGAGATTGAAACGCTGAACGCCGGCAATATGTATAACTTGACCAGCTCCGCCTCGGAATACTCGATGATCTCGTACCTGAGCCGGGTAAATTACATCTACGATGACCGCTACCTTTTTACAGCTGCGCTACGCAGTGATGGGTCCTCCCGGTTCGGTCTACGCCGTAAATGGGGAACATTTCCTTCTGCGTCCGTTGGCTGGCGGATATCCCAGGAGGAATTCATGCAAAGTGTAGGCGCCATCAGCGACCTGAAAATCAGAGCCGGTTTTGGGATTTCGGGAAACAATCGCATCGGCAACTATTCAGCCATCGGGCTCCTAAGCCCTGGGTATTATCCCGGAGGTGGTACGCTCCAGAATACGGTCGACCCCGAATCGATACCCAATGAAGACCTCGGATGGGAAAAAACCCAACAGATCAATCTTGGCTTAGAGCTGGGGCTGTTTAACGATCGCATCCGGGTGGAAACCGATTTCTATAACAGCCAATCGATCGACCTGTTGCTCGATGTGCAGGTACCCACTATTACCGGCTATGACAGTCAACTGCAAAACATCGGAAAGGTACAGAACAGAGGGGTCGAACTTGCGGTTACAACCCGCAATTTGATTCATGATTTCAAATGGAACACCAATTTCAACATTTCCTTTAACCGGAACAAAGTGTTGGAAGTAGGCCCCGATCGACGGCCTATTTATGCAAGCGCACCCAACGCCAACAATGCGTTCGTGGCGACCATCGGATACCCCATTGCTACGTTCTATGGGTATAAATACGAAGGTGTTTTTACTTCACAGGAGGAACTGGACCGGTATCCACATCTTGCGGCTGATCAAATCGGAGATGGTCGGTATGCCGACGTCAACGGAGACGGAATATTGAATCAAAATGATAAGACCTATTTAGGAAATAATCACCCAGACTTCATTGCGGGCATGACCAACCATTTTTCATATAAGAACTTCTCCCTGGGCATCCAATTCACAGGCTCATACGGAGCGGAGGTTTTCAGCTTTTTCAAACGGATGGTTGGAATTTACCACGGCGATCGGAATGGCATGATTGAACAGGTCAATCGCTGGCGTTCGCCGGAAGATCCCGGCGACGGCATCCACTTCCGGGCCACCCGCAACCCAACAGGCTGGCAACGGGACCCGTCTTCGGCCTGGGTACAGGATGCTTCCTACCTGCGGCTGAGAAACGTAAACCTGGCCTATAATGTAGGTCAAAATCTGCTCGACCGGCTGCACGTCGGTGCCCTTCGGTTATACGTAACGGGCGGCAACCTGTTTACCATCACCAACTACACGGGCTATGATCCCGAGACAAGCAGCGAGGGCGCAGGGTTACAAAAAGGGGGAGATTACCTGGGGTATCCTACTTCCCGGTCCTTTATTTTCGGTATAAACCTCACGCTGTAATGTTTACTCAATCAAACATGTGGATTATGAAAAAGATCATCTTATCACTCGTCATCACACTTATACTGGGGTCCTGTTCCAACGATTTTATCAATTTGGCACCCCCTTCCAATTTGAATTCCAGTACGTTTTACAAAACCCAACAGGACATCAATCAGGCAACGATGTCTGCGTATGCAAGTCTTCGTACCCTTTACAACGGATCGTTCTATCGCTTGGGTGAAATCCGTTCGGATAATACCACCTATTCATGGCTGGCGGGAAATCCCGCCAACGAAAAAGGGATAGATGAATTTGCCGCCCCTTTACTCCCTGAAAATAGCTTTCTTAAAGAGTGTTGGGATGATGGCTATATCACCATTTTGCGGTGCAACCTTGTCCTTGGCCGTAGCGATGCTGCTACCTTCTCCAGCGATTCCGAACCCCTTCGTAACCAGTACAAGGCGGAAGCCAGCTTCATCCGCGCGCTGACCTATTTCTGGTTAAACCGCATATTCGGCGGTGTCGCCCAGAATGGCGAGTTGCTGGGTGTTATCAAGGTTGACAAAGAAATCACGCCTGATGAAGCGTATGAATTGCATCGCGCACCCTTGGAGGAGATCTATGCACTCATTATCGCCGACCTCCAGTTTGCGGAAGCCAACCTTCCGCCCTCGTATTCCGGGAGTGATATCGGGCGGGCAACCAAAGGTGCGGCCACCGCATTACTGGGAAAAGTGTACATGACCATGGCCGGATATCCGCTGAATAAAGGCAACGAATATTACAACCTGGCTATGGAAAAATTTCAGGAAACCGTTGGAAATAGCGCCTATTCACTCGTTGCGGATTATGGCAATCTGTTTGACGTGGATAACAAAAATAACGCGGAGTCCCTGTTCGAAATCCAATACATGAAAGGTTCGCCAGACGGCGATACGGGGAGCCCTTGGAACAATAATTTTGCGCCCCGGTTCTCAAATAAGGAGGTTGTGCTCGTCGGCAACAAAGGTGGCCAAAATGCCCCTACGCAAGACATGTCGAACGCCTACGAAACAGGCGACTCCCGGAAATACGTGTCCATGCGCGACGGCTGGACCAATGCACAGACCGGTGCGTTTGAACGCGACAAATACGTACGGAAATATTACGATGTAGCGACCAGCGGATCCGACAATGGAAATAATTGGATCGAACTTCGGTTAGCCGATATCTATCTGCTGTATGCCGAAGCACTGGTGCGGACAGGCGGGGATAAAACGACCGCTTTGCTTTATGTTAATAAAATCCGGGAGCGTGCGCGGAATACTCCGGGCGACCCGACGATCGAAAAACCGGCCGATCTGCTTGCAGACTACGAGTTGACCGATTTCAGTAACGACGATGCGTTTCTCCTTGCCATTGAAAAGGAACGCCGCGTGGAGCTGGCATTCGAAAACCACCGCTGGTTTGACCTCGTACGCACCGGACGCGCCGAGGAGGTCATGGTCGCCGAACAAAAAGCCGATGGCTTCAATCCGTTTACATGGAGCGACGACATGCTGGCTTACCCGATCCCGATGACCGTTATGCAATCCAATCCGCAACAAATCATTCAGAACAATGGATATACGCAAATGTAATGTTAACTTTATAGGAATGAACAAACTCATTTTATCTGTATCCCTACTCCTGCTGGCAGCTGGAGTACAAGGCCAAACCCGCGATAACGAGCTGACCACCCAAGAGCAAGCCGATGGCTGGCAACTGCTCTTCAACGGAAAAGACCTGACGGGATGGAAAACCACCCGGGGCATTTCACCGAATGAAGACTGGCAGATAGCGGACGGCGTGCTGTCTGTCCGTCCCGAAACCAAAGGTCACCGGGATATCATTTCCGACGAGCAGTACAGCGACTTTGATCTGCGGATTGATTTCAAGATCACCAAAGGCGCCAACAGCGGCATCAAATATTTCTTTACCAATTACGAGGAAGGCGGCTGGCTAGGCCCCGAATACCAGATCATCGACAACCAAAACCATCCCGACGCCAAACTGGGCTTACACGGAAATCGCCAACTCAGCACACTGTATGACCTGCTTCCCGTAACCAATAAGGTAGCAATCAAGGTCGGCGAATGGAACCAGGCCCGGATTGTCGCCCACGGCTCCAAAGTGACTCATTACGTAAACGGTCAGGAAGTATTGACATACGACCGGAAAAGTCCGGAATTTGAACAAGCCCGGGAGTTAAGCAAATTCAAAGAGGTCAAACCAAGCTTTGGCTCCATCAATAAAGGCCACATCCTGTTGCAGGATCATGGCGACGTGGTGTTTTTTAAAAATATAAAAATCAAATCCTTATAAATCAAAGATCATGAACGCAAATTCCAGAAGAGATTTCATCAAAAAGGTCGGCATTGGCACAGCCGCAATTTCCTTGGGAAACAGCCTGTTCAATAACTCAGCCATGGCCGCTTCGGCCAAAAGTTACCGTAACATCATCGGCGCAAATGACCGGATCCGTATGGCAATGATTGGTGTAAACAGCAGAGGAGCCAGCATGAGCGGAACCTTCGCCCGCCAGAAGAATGCAGAAGTTTCTTATGTATGCGATGTGGATGAACGGGCCATTCCGAAAGCCATCAAACGCGTGGCAGAAGCCGGTCAAACCAACACACCGAAATCGGAAAAGGACCTCCGTAATGTTTTAGAGAACAAAGACATCGATGCGATTTACACAGCAACACCCGACCACTGGCATGCTCCCCTTACCATCATGGCCTGTCAGGCAGGGAAGCACGTTTACGTGGAAAAGCCCATGGCGCACAATCCCGCCGAGGGCGAAATGGCCGTTGCTGCCGCCCGAAAGTACAATCGCGTCGTGCAAATGGGTGCACAGCGCCGTTCGGCACCCATCCTTACCAAAGGCATCGAGCTGCTGCACGACGGCATCATTGGCAACGTGTACATGGCCAAAACCTGGTATACGAATACCCGAAAGGAAACATTCCTAAAACCGGGTAGCGTTCCCTCGTGGCTGGACTATGATTTGTGGCAGGGGCCGGCCCCGCGCATGGCTTATCAAGATGGACTGATTCACTACAATTGGCATTGGTTTTGGCATTGGGGAACCGGTGAAGCGCTCAACAACGGCACGCACGAAGTGGATGTAGCGCGGTGGGGCCTTGGGGTCGACTTCCCCACGCGGGTCAGTTCCATCGGTGGCCGCTATCAGTTTCAGGACGACTGGGAAACGCCGGACACGCAGGTTGTCACCCTCGAATATCCAGGGGCCACTCTCCTTTGGGAAAGCAGGAGCTGCAATGGGCGAAACGTGGAAGGCAAGGACCGGGGCATCATCTTCTACGGTGAAAATGGAAGCCTGGACACCGGGGAAGACGCTTACCAAATATACGACCTGAAGGGAAAACTGATCAAAGAAGAAAAAGCGGCGGCCGATGGAAATGCCATGCAGGGACGGAATCTTGCCAGCCCCAGCCTCGGAATGGACAGCATGCATGCGGCTGATTTTCTGGATGCGATCCGTAACGACCGTCGCCCCAATTGCGACATCGAGCTCGGCTACAAAAGCACCGTTGCGATGCTGCTTAGTAACATCGCCTGGCGCGTGGGGCGCGACCTCAAGTTAGATCCCAAAAACGGCCATATCATCGGCGACCCCGAAGCTGCGAAGCTCTGGAGCCGTACGTATGAACCCGGCTGGGAGCCCAAAATATAATTCAGCATTAACTTCGTTTTTTATGGAAATACCCCGCTTTTTGCAGGGTATTTCTTCTTAACTAAAAACAACTCGATGAAACCTTTGATGATCTTATGGCTTTTTTTTAACTTTCAGGTCTTTAATGCGGCCGCCCAAGAACCAACAGTCTTGACAGCCGCCGAAAAAGCCGAGGGATGGGAACTGCTTTTTGATGGAGAAAGTTTTCGCGGATTGCGGAAACTGGCTGAAGGAGGATGGGAAATCAAAGACGGTATGCTTTTGGCAACCCCCATTCCCCATGGAAAACAGATGGACATTATTACCGAAAGACAATTCGGAAATTTTGAACTCACATTTGAGTTCGCCCTTTCAGAAAACACCAATAGTGGCGTTAAGTACTTGGTAACGAACAATTATAAAAGCCAAAAGGGAGCATACCTGGGATTGGAATACCAGATTTTGGACGATATCAATTACCGGTACCCTGAACGGGGCAATTTACGCTCGGTTGCTTCTCTCTATGACCTGATAACTGCCGATCCTGCGAAAACCGTCAGTGCGTTCGGACAGTGGAATACCGCTAAAATTACGGTAAATGGCAACCTCATTACCCATTGGCTGAATGGTGATAAAGTGGTCGAGTATGACCGAAGCACCTCTTCGTTTGCGGCATTGATCCGAGACAGCAAGTACAAAGATTTACAGGGCTTCGGCAAAGCCAAAAAGGGACACCTGCTCTTTCAGAATGAAGGCACGCCGATAGCCTTCAGAAACATAAAGATAAAGGAAATTAAAATCGAGTAACTGCTAAATACAGACACGTATGACAAAGCCAACGGAAAGTTCACGACGGATTTTTTTAAAGAAACTGGGACAGTCAACGGCGGTGATGGCCGTAACCCCTACTGCGTTTTCAACTGCGGCAAACCAGCCGGCATTTCAGTATTTGGATCTCGTTAAAAAGCAGCCCATCGCAGCAAATGATCGGATTCGTATCGCGCTGATCGGAACCGGAGGGATGGGGATCGGCGACATGAATACCGCACTTCAGGTCCCCGGTGTGGAAATTGTGGCTGCATGTGACCTCTATGAGGGACGTCGCATCCGTGCAAAAGAACTCTGGGGCCAACAGCTGTTTGTGACAAAAGACTATCGCGAGATACTGGAACGCGATGATGTGGACGCCGTAATCAATGCAACCACCGACCATTGGCACGAAAAAATTTCGATAGATGCGATGCAGCAGGGAAAGCACGTATACTGTGAAAAGCCAATGGTGCAAAAGGTAGCCGAAGGACACCGCGTCATTGAGGCACAAAAGAAAACCGGAAAAGTCTTTCAGGTAGGCAGCCAGTTCGTGAGTTCCATCATCCATGCCAAGGCAAAGGAGTTGATCAAGGCCGGCGACATCGGCGAGGTAAACTTCGTGGAAGTACAGATTGACCGCCACAGCGCCATCGGCGCCTGGCAGTACTCCATACCGCCCGATGCTTCCCCGGAAACGGTAGACTGGGATACCTACCTGGGGCATGCTCCCAAGCGCCCTTGGGATCCGCTGCGTTTCTTCCGTTGGAGAAACTATCAGGATTACGGCACCGGCGTTGCCGGGGATCTGTACGTGCATATGCTGTCTATGCTGCACTTCGTTCTGGATTCCAAAGGCCCCGAGCGCGTCATGTCAACCGGAGGTCTCCGTTATTGGAAAGACGGCAGGGATGTGCCCGATGTTCACCTCGGCCTATTCGACTATTCCGCCTCCGACACCCATCCCGCATTCAACCTCGCCCTGCGTACGAATTTTGCCAGCGGTGGTGGTGAAAATTATTTATTCCATATTGTCGGCTCGGAAGGTGATATTTCCATTGGATGGGACAATCTCATGGTAAGACGCAACCCCTGGCCCAAGGCCCCAGGCATGTCCATCGGGTCTTTTTCCGAAGCCATGCAGCAAAAGTTTAAAGAAGAATATGCCAAAAAGTATCCGGAACAATATGAAATGGAAGGACCCCGTGAGTTTGTCTTTAAGACGCCCAAAAACTATAAAGGCGACAGGTACGAACACTTTGTGAACTTCTTTGATGCCATCCGAAACGGAAAACAGGTCGTAGAAGACGCCACTTTCGGGCTGCGGGCATGTGGACCAACCGAAGCGGGCAATATCAGTTATTTTGAAAAGCGCATCGTTTCCTGGGATCCCGAAAAAATGCAGATCAAGTCTTAATAGGTTGCAATTTGAAAACGGGCCTATTCATAACCCTGATCCTCTGCATAACGTCGTGTCACACGACCACAACCAAGCATCGGCAGGTAGCGAAAGAAACGATGGTCGAGGTGTTTGAAACTGTCAAAACACCTTACAAATACGGCATTGTACTGGCACCTCCGGATTCGACTAAAATGTTCGACAGCCCGACAATCTTCCGTATGGATAGTACGTGGTATATGACCTACATTGTTTTCGATGGCATGGGCTACGAAACGTGGTTGGCAGAAAGTCCCGATTTGCTCAATTGGGATACCAAGGGCCGCATTCTGTCGTTTACCGATTCAACATGGGATGCCTCGCAAAAAGCTGGATACGTATCGCTAGTCGATATCGAATGGGGAGGTACTTATCAGCCGAAACAGCACAATGGTAGGTATTGGCTGTCTTACCTTGGCGGTTCCGATCACGGATATGAAGCCGGCCAATTAGGCATCGGTTTAGCCTCCACGCAAAACGTCACGGCACCTGCAGAATGGACGCGCAAGCCCACGCCCATTTTGTCTGCATCCGATCCCGATGCGCGATGGTGTGACAACCTGACGATCTATAAAAGTTTAATCATAGAAGATTCGGAAAAAGTCACGGGGTATCCGTACGTTATGTACTACAATGCAAAAGGACAGGAAAAGGATGCAAATGGACAGGGATTCGAAAGCATTGCCATGGCCGTTTCCGACGACTTGGAAAACTGGAAACGCCATGGCGAGCAACCGTTAATTACGATGCACCAGGGTATCTGCGGCGACGCGCAGATCACGAAAATCGATGATCTTTATGTCATGTTTTACTTTGGCGCTTTCTGGCGTCCGGGAGCGTTCGAACGTTTTGCCTGCTCCTATGATCTCATCCATTGGACGCCTTGGGACGGCGAAGACCTGATTGCGCCATCAGAGCCCTATGACAACCAATTTGCGCATAAACCTTGGGTAATTAAATGGAATGGCATCGTCTATCATTTCTACAACGCGGTAGGCGACCAAGGTCGCGTAATCGCATTAGCCACATCCATGGACCTGCGTACAACAACTGAAAACTAATTTTTTGGTTAAAACTATTTATTCTTTTTCATAATATATGCGAACAAATCACGCACCTCCTGGTCGTTTAACGGATCCAATATTCGCTCGGGCATAACCGATAGCGGCAAGGCTTTCATCTCTTTAATCTGCTTAGCTGAGATACTGATTTGCCTGCCAGTAAGGGGCTGAAGCGTGGTAACATCACCCTCTTGTGCCACAATCCGCCCTTCCAGCATCCGGCCGTCTTGGGTCGTAATCTGCTGAATAGTATAACCCTCCCGGATTTCGGCATTGGGGTCTACCACGTTTAGCAGGAAAGTATTCAGGTTGCTGCGCTCATAACCGGTGAGATCAGGGGCCGTGATTCCTCCTTCTTCAAATAAACGGTGACAGATACCGCAGTGTATCGCAAACAGCATGCGTCCCTTCGCTTCATCCCCTTTGCCGGACTGGATCAGACGGGCATAGCGACTCATGCGCGCTTGTTTCTCGTCGGTATCCAAAGGCTTCACATTAGGCCAAATCCGATGGGTGGCCGCTGTAATCTCCGGATCGTTCAGTAGTTGGAAACGGCGCGCTTGTTGATCAAGTATATCCGTCGGACTGATCCGTTTATCTTGCTCGATCAATCGAAATAATTCGCGTGTCCATACCACCCGGGAGGAAGCCATGTCAATTGCCGCAGTCCGCAAGCCGGCATCCGCACGGAAACCCGGATAAGCCTTCAACACCCGCACGCCAATATCGGGTTGGTCATACCGCCGTAAGGCAACGATGGCGGCTTGCTTTAGCGCGTTGCTCACCCGGCCGTTCTCTATCAGGGAAAGCAGTACCGGAATGGAAGAAGGTTGATCGGTCTCTCCCAGAATCTGGACATAAGTAAGACGGTGATCGGCGTCAGCCTGCTCGTCGGCAATGATAGCGAGCGCCTGTTTGACCGCCTGTGGATCCCCTTGTTTAAGAGACAAAGCCAGGGGTCCGCCAAAAAATTCAGCTTGATAGGGCCTCAGGGCCTGGGCAAGTTCAGGTGAAAGGCCGACAACGTCACTGCCGCGCAGGCCTTCCTTGAGGCCACTCACCAGCAGTCTGGTAAATGCCTTATTCGGCGAAAGCTCCATCTGCCGGACAATCGCCGCATAGTTCGCCGCGCCTCCAGCCATCGCATAACGTTGCGACAACCGAGATAGGATGAACTCCTGGGTGGTCGTTTGTTTCCACACAGCCGGGTCCTTAAACAACGATAAAACGAGCTCCCGGTCTGTTTCGGCCTTTGACTCGATCGCCCACCAAATCTGCATGGGTATATCCGGGTCTTTGCTGTCGTCATAATGGGTCAACAGGTTTTTGACAATGGGCATCGCATCCCGGGCAGGCAGGCGCTTGGCTGTAGCAGCCAGCTGACTCCTTACCTCAGCATGTGGCTCAGCAGCAGACAGGCCAATGAGTTTAGCGGAGAGCGTTGGATTGACTTTACCGGCATCCCCCAATAGCCGAATGGCCCAAAGCCTGACATAAGGGTCTGTATGGTTTAGCGCCTCAAGCGCTGTTTTCTCGTCAAAGCCACCACATAGGTTAATCGCCCAAAGTGCTTCCAACGCTGTTTGGCCGTCCGCCTCCTGCCGCAGTAATGGCAACAGCTGCTGAACAGCACGTTGATCCCTATGATTGGCAAACTGCAGCAAGGCCTGTTGGCGGAACCATTTATTAGGGCTTTTCAGCAACTCAATAAGCTGGTCGTTAGTATAATTGCTCAGGTCAAAAGAAGGGTGATGTGCGCCGCTATCTGCTTTGGCCCGGAGCCGATAGATCCGTCCCGAACCCTTGTCCCATGTGTCGCGCGGATCAACGTGTGACAGGCGGCTGTCATACCAATCTGCCATGTATACAGCTCCATCGGGGCCGGCAATGATGTTAACCGGTCGAAACCAATGGTCTTCCGTCTCGATGATTCGTTTTTCATCAATGTTCTTCAGCGAGGATCCATCCGGTTCGATACGGGTGAGCTGTACGTAGTTGAGCAGCGGGTTGACCGCAATTAATTTGCCCTCATAAGCAGTTGGCAGCTCACCTCCTTCATAACGGATCAACGAATGTGTAAAACGGGATTTATCTCCCTGAAGAGCCATATTGGGAAGATTGCCAAACGTATACGGATTCATATACGGTCCGTGTTTGCCAAGGCTGCGCGGATAAAACCCTCCTTGCTTGAAATTGGGCCCCCGATCGTAGGCATTATTACCTGAAAAAATACGGCCCTTACTATCGAATTCAATATTAAATGTATTCCCACCACCTTCCGCAAACACTTCGAAAACCTCCGTATCCGGATGATAGCGCCAGATCACTTGCCCTTGAAAGGCGACATTCTTCGATACAGATGAACTGACATTGGCGGTTGTTGTGCTTCCTTGCGCGCCATATAGCCAGCCATCTGGACCCCACCGGAGGCTATTTGCGACGGCGTGTGTGTCTTCCAGACCAAATCCCTGCAATTTAACTTCTGGCTCGGCGTCCGGAATTCCGTCGCCATTTTTATCCGGGTATGCCAATAGGTAGGGCGGATTAAGCACCCAGATCCGCCCTCTCCCCGTAACCACGCTGGTGGCAATATTCAATCCGGTAATCGCATCGGTAGATCGGTCGAATACCCCATCGCCGTCGGTGTCTTCAAAGAAGGTGATTTTGTCGGCTCCTCGGGCACCCTGGGGCGGGGCAGCAGGCAGCTTGTCAAACTGTACCCGTAGATAATTGTCAACACTGACGATTTTGACGCCATTTGGATACGGATACTGATGATATTGCACGACCCACAGACGGCCCCGATGATCAAAGCTCAACTCCACCGGCTGGGTTATTTGCGGCTCCGACAATACGAGGTCAAGGGCAAGATCTTCCGGAAAATGGAAATTTTTCAACGCATCTTCCGGAGGAGTGGCCCGGGAAGAGTCCGTCAGAGCTCCCAGCCCTTTAAATGCTTCCAAGTATCGGGCTACGTCTTCATTCGCGGCCATTTCGCTAATGCTTTTTGCGTCCGATTGCCTATCGCCCCGACAGCCTATCAGAATGGATAGCATGCCTATCAATACGAAAGGGATCGCCCATTTCCGGGTTGTAAATTTTAAATTCGTGCTCATTCACCTCGTTGTTTGTTCATGGATTTTCATTCGTCTTATCAATATAAATAGGTCGCTTAAAATGTTTGGCAATAAACTCGCACGATGCGATACCGTTAATTTCATGCCCGCCGTTAAAATAAGCGATACTGGTCATTTCCGGTCGGCGGAGCCAATCGTATAATCGGTTGACTTTGGCATATTCGAATGCGACCATTTCATCGATGCCTACCCCATCGTCGTGCCCACGTTCTACCATGAACGCTCGGGGTGCGATAAGGGCCACCATTTCCCCGTAATTGAATGTCCTGCCTAGATTAAAATCGAACATTTCATATTCGGGGTTTAACATATAGCTGTTTGCCCAGTCGGTCGTCGCGTTTTTCCAGATCCACTCGTTAAAGTCGCCAGAACAAATGGATAAACGGTAACCATCCAACAGGGCCGGTACGCGCACGGCGACTTTCCCACCCCAAGAAAGCCCATACAGCCCGATCCGGCTGGTATCCGTGGAAGGCTGTATAGCCAGCCAGTCGAGGATTCGTTCGTGCTGACTGAGAATGATTGAAAAGACAGAAAGGCCCAAAGGGTTCGCTTTCCGCTGAAGATCCCGATACGCCTTTCCGCCGCGCCAAGGGAAATGTGGGGCAAAGACAATGTAGCCACTGTTTGCCAGCACCTTAGCTATTCCGTTGTATGGGCCTTCGTCATTGAGTACGTCCGACGGCAGTCCACCGCCACCATGCTGTACCACCACAACCGGTCTTTTTTCACCGGGCCGCAGCCCTTTTGGAAGCAGGTAATACCCCCACACGAAGATGCCGGGGGCAACATCCAATGTCACTTCGTAACCCACCCACTTGGGTTCATCCAGGATCTTTCGCGTTTTGGGGTGCATGGGCATCCCGGAGTCTGGTAGCTTCCCGATAATCTCATTCCACAGGTAATGTTTGTACGGTTGAATGTCTTTGCCCCACTGTTCGGGTGATGAAGAGGACAACCGTTCCCAGAAAAACTGATCTCGATCATGCCGCGACGAACGGATTAGACCCTGCGTAAACTGTTCCATTTCTGCAAGCTGGCGCAGTTGCCGTTGGCGCGGGTCAAAATCTGCCCGCATTTCGGAAGGAGGTTCTCCGGGTGATTGCAACGCCTGCATACCGGGGATTAGTTGCTGCACAAACAAGTGCACGCCCGATTCGCCGAGACGGCTGAACGGTTTACCATCGTCTGCAGATAACGCCAAAAAAGAACCATATGCACCCGCCAGCCTTCTAGCCCGATTTACTTCGTCATGTACATTGGCATAAGAAGCCGTCGACAACACACCGGGAGCCGCGGACGCACCCAGACGTGGCGGCCCCGGTCTGGGCGGGGGCGGACCCAGTACTTGGGGAGATTGTGAATAGTCAATAACCAACTTCCTTGGGGCAATCAAACTGGCAATTTCCGCATCACCAAACTCGGGTAACAAACGAAACAGGTTCCGGTAGATCGGCTCCTGCCAAAGGCTGTCGCGCTTCCCGAAATAACCACTCACGAGCGCCGCATCAATACGGGTATCTACCGCAGCACTATAAAATGCCAATAGCCCCCCTTCTCCCCACCCCGCAACGCCGATAGGAATGTCCGCTTTCTGATTTTCCTGCTCAAACCAGTTGACGGCTGCCAGCACTTTCTGGACTTCAAAGCCGATAATATGGCGGCCGAAGGTATATGCCTGCCGATAAATCCACTCGCGGTGCGGTTGGTTCGTAAATCTATTCAACCGCCTGCTGCCCGAAGCTTCGTCAGACCGATCGATAACGACCGGAACAATCACCTGACAACCGTTCTCCGCCAGCCGACGCGCATATTGATGCACAGGAGCGAGTCCGGGCGCGGTGCCAATCAACTGCTCAGGCGTTTCATCGGCATCAGGAAGGACAACCACACGGGCGCGTATCGGTCCCTTGGGCTGTAACAAAAGACCTTCACCGTGAATCTCAGCAAACACCCCCCATTGTACAGCATATGCTGTGAAAAGGGGATTGTCAGCTGCATTAGCTGGAGTCGATGTAGTAGAAAGATAAGCCATCTCCACGTTCCCGGCAACGGAATCGGCCAGGCCAATGATTCGACCAAGTCGGGAACGGTTGGCAAAGACGGATTCTTCATACGCGTGCTGATTGGAGAAATCGCGCTTCCAAAGACTAGCCCTTCGGTCCGCTGCTTCGGCCAATGCACCGTCTAAGTAATGTCCAATCCCTTCGATCATGAGGTCCGACAGATCCCTGTTTTCTGTCAACGGGGTGCTACCCGCGAGCGTAGGCGCGGCCTTGGATTCAGAAGGCTCTTGGGGAAACCCGATCGAAGCGAGGGACACCCACACAACCACAATTAAAATCAGCGACTTTGTTTTCCACATATCCGGTAACGTACGAGAACCGACTGCTCAATATAGTCGGATTCCTCCGATAAGACTACTATTTTTCTCTCTGATCCTGATACCATTTTTCCTTTCTTAGAGCCCGATGCGACAACCCTTGCAGTTAATCGCCGCTAACGACCTGATTGTGTTCAATCACAACTCCCTGCGCGTGATTGACAATGGCACCATCCTTCCCCTTGCCAACTTGGTTCTGGCGGATCACTGTATACGCGCAATCGCCGTTCAACACAATTCCCGCAGCCATTTCAGGATCGGCCTTTCCGTCAATCAAGCAATCGGTCACTTGCACATGAGTACTGTGTGCAATGCGTATACCGTTGTATCGTGCATTGTAGATGTGAGAGCCTCTGACCGTTACCATTTGGCTATTTGCAATGACGACGGCACCTCCGTCGGTCTCATTGCCATAACCCGTTCCGTCGATGATGTTATCGTTCAGCGTGATGTGATTTGCACGATCAATGCTAATACCCCCTGGCGCATCAACCTGCGACGTGTAATAATCATCGTTATGATCAAAAAGATTGTTATTGATCAATATATTTTTACTGTCGACTATTTTTACATGACGGTCATAACCGCGCATAAAGGTATTACCCGTTACGGTGATCCCCCGACAGTGGTCTAAATGAATGTTCACTGCTTGGTTACCGATGTGATTATCGGATATACTCCATAAACCGATCTTGTCTGCGTTGCCGGGGACACCCGTAAAGCGTATGTTGGCTCCGTCGGGACTATGGATCGCCTGAATCGTGTTACCGACAATGGTCCCTTCCCGCACACTACCCCCCTGTGAGCAGTCGACCCAAATATCCGCAGAAACTTCTCCTTCAGGATCGCAATTGTACTCGATGTCATTACCCGTGATCTGGAAGTTACGGATTTCCCCGCCACGGACCTTGATTCCCCCTTGTTGACAATAACTGATGTGGCTGTCGCTGACGATCATTTGATGGATATTCACGTCGTCTAGGTAAATGCCAACGCCCCGAGCATGGTAAATGTGGCATGCATCGATGAGTACATTCCGATTTCGCGACAAAAGATGAATTCCGTATCTAACATCACGAATCAATACACCCGTCAGAACGGGCATGAAGGTGTTTACAAGGGCAATGCCATCCGCCTCCGCATGTGCTCCGATAATCTCAATTGCCGTTACTGTTGGCATACGCTCTTTTTCCCAAGTAATTGGCTTTACAGAGGCGGGTAGTGCCGACCCTTTATCGTGCGATCCAACAATCCGTAGCGCGGGCCCTGCTCCTGCCATCACAATCCGGGCACTCCCTCCTTTTCCCGAAATGCCCAGCGTACCGACTTCAGCAAGATCAATCTCCAGGGTTTCCGTAATCCGGTAGCTTCCTTTGGGAAACTCGAGCAGACCGTCCTTTGCATGGATAATGGCCTTACGGATGGCGTCCGTGTCGTCTATCTTTCCGTCGCCTTTGGCGCCGAAATCCTTGACATCGGTGGCCCACGCCGTCAGCGGAACAATCACGGAGATTAAGACACGAAATAGCAAACGTGCTGAAAAAATGGATGTATTATGCATAGTACTTATTTTTGTTAGGGCCAGTTGAGGTGTTCGTGAAGGAAGGCAAAGGAACCTTCACTTTTCATCGAATGACCTCCGTTGAAATATTCAATATACGTTTTGTCTCCAAGATTAAACTGGTCGTATAGATATTTTACTTTCGCAAACTCGTAGGCGACCCAGGCATCGGGCTGAACCAGGTCATCGTGACCACGCTCTACCATAAACGGTCTCGGAAAGATTAGGTAGGCCATTTCCGCATAGCTAAACGTGTTCCCCATGTTAAAGTAAGACATCTCCCATTCGGGCGTGTTTATAAAGCTTCCCTTGTAATAAGCATCGGTAACTTTCCGGGTCCAATCCCCGAAATCCCCGGAACAGATTGATAAGCTGTAGCCCTCCAGTACAGCCGGAAGGCGCATGGCCGCTTCGCCACCGTAGCTGATGCCGTAGAACCCAATACGCTTTGCATCGACAAAAGCAAGGTCAGACAGCCATTTTAATGTTTGCTCATGCTGAGATATAATAAAAGAAAAAAGGGTCTTCCCGAGGGCATTTGCTTTGCGATCAAGCCACCGATACCGATCCTCTCCGCGGTAGGGGTTGTAAGGTGCGTACACGATAAAACCTTGGTCTGCCAACCTGGCTGCCACATCGTTGTATGCGGAATGGTTTCCTTCTACCAACTGCTGCGGAATTCCGCTCCTACCATGCTGTGTCACCACAACCGGACGCTTTTCACCCGGCTGCAAATCTTTGGGGATAAGGAGAATTCCTGCTGCAAAAAGATGGGGATACACCTCAAGTTCCACCTCATAACCCGTCCATCTTTCGCGATCGTATTTCTTTCGGGTTTTTGCATGGGGAGCTAACATGTCATCCTCAAACCTGCCCAGGATTTCTTCCAGAAAATATCGACGATATTCCTTCGTTGCTTCGATAAACTTCTCGGGTGACTGGTAGGCATGATAAAGCCTGGAGCTCCAAGATTTTGTCGGCCATTCCGGCATTGCCCTATGCAGAAAAAAAGCATTTCGCTCATCATCAGACACCCGCATCAACCATTGGACATGGTCTTCCAGTTCTTTTGCCTGCTGCTGTTGCCTTCCGGCTACATCAACAAACCGCCGATGGTCTGTAGGAATCTTGTCGGAAGCAATGATGGGTGACGAAAAACCCAACACAGCCGCCAGTCTCGTCAACGCTTTCGTGGAGCCAAATGGTAACGGTTCGTCCTTTTCGCCGGCAATCAAATACCGGGTCTGGAATCCGGGAGGTACCAATTCTTCCAGGCGGTGATATTCTGCGGACACGCTGGCAAAGGCGGGGGTTCGCAGCTGACCTTTGTAGCCGGTAAATGGGAAACCATTAAGCTGAGAAGGCTGCCTTGCCCAAGCCGCTACTTCATCCCGTATGGCTTGTATGTTACTGTACTCAATTACCAATGGTCGGGGAGCAATAAGAGTGGCAAGTTCAGCATCTCCAAATTCCGAAAACCCTCCGAAAACGTTGCGATAAAGCGGTTCATCCCATGCGTTTTTATGGGTATCGAAATAACCACTGACAAAAGTCGCATCGATCCGACTGTCGATCGCCGAGCTATAGAGCGCCAACAGTCCCCCTTCACCATATCCGGCCACACCTATCTTCGTGCCTGCGGGCAACGACTCTTTGAAATAATCAACCGCTGAACGGATCTTTTCCACTTCGTACCCGATGATGTGGCGCCCCATATGAAAGGATTGCCGATAAATTCTTTCTCGAAAAGTCTGTTGCTTAGTCGTTCCGGGGAAGAGTAAATTTCGACTGATCAGTAACGGCACCAGTACCGTAAACCCGTTCTCAGCGAGGTGCCTAGCAAATTGCGATTCAGGCGGCACTCCCGGAGCAAGACCCACAAACTGCTCGGGTGACTGATCAGCATCCGGAATCGCAATGACACATGCCACCGTCTTTCCTTTTGGCTGAATCAAGAGTCCTACGCCCGTCACCCGGTTCAAGACCGGCCATCTCACTTGATAGATTACATACTTCCCGGTTTCGGCGATTACAATCGAGTCTCCCACCGCAGCGATTTTATCCATAGCCGCCCCCGGCCGCTTGTCTTCCCATCCGGTGTTGTAATTTACGGGTGGTTCACTGGAATCTTCGACACCAAGACGCGCCATCAACCGTTTCCGATTGGGCTCGATAGATGCGCGATACGACGCGGTTGAACTGAAATCTCGCTTCCAATACTGAGCTCGTTGACTCTCCGCTTCATCGAGCTTTTTGTCAATGAATAAATGTGCTTCATCCAACATCCGCGCAGACACATCGCCCTCCCACGTCAATGGATTGGTCCCCGGCATAACAGGGGGCATCGCTGTAAACTTGTAAGAGACCGTGTCGGTTTCGTCTTTTTGAAATGCGGCAGCTGCCGAGCCTATCAACAGGTAAGCCCAGAATAAACAAATTCTTCTCATATTATTGATAATCTGGGTTCTGAATCAATAATTTATTCTTATTCATCTCACTGCGCGGAATCGGGAAAAAATACGTTCGTTTAACCCATTCCCGGTTTTCAATGACAACGGGCGTGATTGTTGGTGCAGTAGCCGTCTCCCGATTGGCCAGTAATTCATAAACTATTTTTACACCATGCACCGGATGGTAGGCCTCGGGGCCGATGACCCATCGTCTGACATCGTAAAAACGATGATCCTCCAGTGAAAGCTCTATCCGCCTTTCGTTTCGATACCGGGCAAGCAAGGCTTCTCCCGACTCCGTGATACCCGGCAAACCGGCCCGTTTCCTAATCAGATTAATGTAGGTCCGCGCCTCTTCCTCTTCACCCAATTCAATGCATGCCTCAGCATAATTAAGTAATACTTCGGCATATCGGAAATATCGCCAGGGTACCGTTTGCGGATCAAATTGCTGGTTCACAGATGCATCAACCATCTTCCGGCTGTATATCCCCGTATAGCTACCGTTATGTGGGGCAAACGGTCCTCTTCTCGTGTCAAGTCCCCATTGTTCGGTTACTGCGCCCGAGGCGGCATCCCACCGGTGCCAAACACCGGCTTGTATCACACCGATAGGGTCTATCACACTTGCATCAGCCGGCCGTGGTTTAAACACCGCCCCCTCATAGAGCACATTCGCGTAGAATCTCGGTTCCCGGTTTTTGTACGGTTCCTTCGCATGTACCGGATTATTCCAGCTGAATTTTGTCCCATCAGCCATTTCATAACTATCCACCAGTTCTCCCAACAGTGAAATGGTGCTGGTCCCCCCATATCCATTCGGGGTACTGAACCGGCCAAACCCCCGTGCATCTGCAAGTTCATTGATGTACTTCACAAAGATATCTTCGGTGGTTTTCTTCAACGTGAAAAGTTCAATGATGTTCTGAGAAACAGCTTCAGGCGATTCTGGATCTGCTTTGTATAATTCATATTGCTGGAGATCGATCACCGCTTTGGCTGCATCTTTCGCCGCTTGCCACCGCGCCTCCCGGTTCCCATCCGTGTAGCCGATCAGCTCGGGATTGGGATAAGAAGAAAACACCGGTGTATTATATAGGTCGCTCGCTGCAAAAAGAAGTACCCGGGCCTTAAGCGCCAGCGCAGCTCCTTTAGTGGCCCGGCCATCATTTTCCCCACTCTGTACTTCCGGCAATAACGCCGCAGCTTTGTCACATTCACTCACAATGAAGTCAATGCACTCCGCATAGGTGTTCCTCGGCACCAGAAAATCATCATTTAATCCGTATACCTTAGTGATAAGCGGAACCCCGCCAAAATAATTAACCAAATACGTATAGAGAAAAGCGCGCTGGAAAGTCACTTCGCCCGTCATTCGCTCGCGAAGTGTTTTCCCGTCCGCCGTTCCATCAGGCCATTCGATTTGATCAGCGTGTTCGAAGAATAGATTGCAATCCCTGATGGTCTTGTAATACTGTGCCCAGCTCCGGAAAGAGTTACCCCGGTTTGGAAGATAGTCGGGAGACAATTCGATAAAATTAAAATTCAGACCCGCGAAGGTTTGATTTGATTCGTCCACCAATCCACTCTTCATTCCCTCGGTAAATACAAAATCGAATTCATTATATATTCGATTAATGATTAATTCTACCAATGCCGGATCCTTCCAGACATCTTTCTCAGAAAACTCGTTCAGTGGATTGGTATTAAGTATGTCACTCGTACAGGCGGTCATCCATATCAACAACACCCATACTAATAGTCTCTTGTGATAAGCTATACTTTTCATATCCATGCGATTAAAAAGTTAATGCCAGTCCAATATTGGAAGTCTTGTCATTGGGGTAAATGGTCCCTGTTGTCTGGCTGTATGCAGATTCGGGGTCAAAATCCTTCAATTTGGTAAAAGTCAGCAGATTTTGTCCACTCAGGTAAACCCGTAGCTCCGTTACGCCAAATTTCTTCAGGATTTCTTCCGACAAACTATAGCCAATTTCAATATTCTTGAGTCGTAAGTAATTATTATTTTTGGTGTAATACGTGTTGTTGAAACCGGGATTTGCCCGCCAATATTCACCGACACGGTTGTAGGCCCGTGGTTTCGAGGCGTCGATATTATCCGGTGTCCACCTGCCTGCCACGTTCTGCATCAGGTAGTTGAACCCTTCTCCTTCGGATTCCATATAAATGCTTCTCACTGCGCCTGCAGCTCCCTGAAAAAGGATCGTAGCATAAAAATTCTTGAAACCTAAATCGATTGCCATGCCTCCCGTTAACGTGGGTATATCCGATCGGTAATCCATTTTCATATCCCGGCCGTCAATAGACCCATCGTTATTCACATCCTCAAAAATAAGATCACCCGGTCTAGCAGTCGCGATATGCGGGTATGCATCAATCGCCGCCTGATCCCGGAATATACCGATTACTTGGTAATTCAGCTTGGACCCAATTGGATGACCCGTTGATTTCTGGTAATCAGGCACCCCCGGCGATTCGTCCCAGTATTTGATCTTGTTTTTTGCAAATCCGCCATTTACCGATATGCCATAGGTAAACCCTGCCGACGTATTACCATAATAGCTTACTTGTGCCTCAAAGCCTTGATTAACGACTTCTCCGATATTTTCACGGGGTAGTGTGAGGCCCGTGGATTCAGGGACAGATGCATTCCGGAATGCTAGAATTTCTGAACGTAGATTATAAAAGTAATCGGCCGAAAATTTAAATTGTCCACCAAATAGCTCGCCATCAAAACCTATGTTTGTCTGATTTGCAACCTCCCACGTTACACTCGGATTGGGGATTCGGATGGGAGAGAGTGTCTTATTGGGGACGTCCTGATCAAACATGTAATTGGCATTTGATCCACCCAGGGCATAGCTTGACAAAAACTGATAAGCAGCAATGCGATCATTGCCCGTCTGCCCCCAAGAACCTCTAATCTTAAAATAATTAACCGATGACAGGCTTTCTTTCCAGAAATTTTCGTCGGAAATCACCCAACCCAGCGATACGCCGGGAAAGAAGCCAAATTGCTTACCCTCGGGAAATATGTAAGAACCATCGTACCGCCACACAAATTCCACCAGGTATTTGTTGAGGTAATCGTAGTTAATACGCCCGAATGCATTTAAACGGGCACTGGTGCTGGCCGAGCCATTGTTATCTTTTAGGAGGTCACCTCCGGCAAACAGCTGGTCTAATGCAGTGGAAGGAAAATACCTGCGGAATGCAGAAACAAACTCCGAGTCCGTTGTGATCCGCTCTCCGCCGATAAGAAACTTGAGATGATGTGTATCGGCGAAGCTTTTCTGATAGTTGATCAATGTGTTCAGGCTAATCCGGTTTCCATCTGTCATCGAGTGTGACAGACTGGGATCGGCATAACCCGTAGGTGAACCGATTAGCACAGGCTGCCCCTGTTCATCATACGTTTTACCGTCCCACGAATAAAGCGTCCAGGGCTTCTTCCAGATCTTGTCATTCAGGATGTTCTTGTCGAAAGAAGCGTTGCCCGACACGGACAAGCCATCGATCCCAGGTATGGCAATATCCAACCGTAGATTCGTCTCAACAATGTACCTTCTGTCTTTTTGATATCCCGTGGCATCCGTGGCCATCAAAGGGCTTTTTCCCAATTGGGTATCCGGTCCGGGCAATCCATTCGGCCAATAAGCCGTAACGGTTGGCAACCCGTTGATGGTAGCGGCCCAGATGTTGGCCGCCGGTATCGTCGGGTAATTCCGGTTTTCCTGACGTCCTAACAAGTTAAATCCCAAGTCGATATATTCCGACACCTTTACATCAAAGTTGCTACGTATATTCGCTTGCGAGTAGTTCGTTGCGCTGTTCTTATAAATACCGTCTTGGAAATTGGATCCCAGCGAGACAAAGTATTTGAAATGATCAGACCCCCCGTTTACGGACAGACTGCCATAGCGCTGTCCCGCACGGGGCTTAAATGTTTCGTTAAACCAATCTGTATTGGGATACAACCAAGGATCCGAACCGTCGTTGTATTTCTGGATCTGTTCTTCGCTATAAGGCTGCGGAGAACCGCGGTAGAGACTCACTTCATTGATCATCTGCGCGTAACTGGCGGCATCGGCCATTTCGGGAATGACGGTTGGACTGTTCCAACCCTGATTGAGACTGACTTGCACAACCGGTTTGCCGGATCGGCCGCGCTTGGTCGTTACCAATATAACGCCGTTGGCGGCCTGAGCACCATAAATAGCGGCAGAGGCATCTTTCAGCACGGTAACACTGAGTATATCTGCCGGATTCAACCGCGTCAGGCTGCGGTTGGCAATGCCATCGATAACAACAAGAGGCGAGTTGTCACCCAAGGTATTTGTACCCCTGATCCGGAGGCCGGCATCGTCTTTCCCCGGTTCCGAGCCCCGGGTGACGGCTGTCAGACCTGGCAACCGACCGGCGAGCGAATTGCTGAAATTAACGGTTGGTGCGGTTTCCAGCTTTTCGCCACTAACGGTAGCGATCGAACCGGTAACCGTAGCCTTTTTCTGTTCGCCGTATCCCACAACCACAACCTCGTCGAGGTCCGACGCTGTTTCTTCTAATATGACATCCACGGAGGTGCGTTGACGTACCCGCTCTTCGACGTGTTTATAACCAAGGAAGGAGAATTCCAGAACTGCCGTTCCTGCGTCCGTGATCGCAAGCTGATAAATGCCTTCCGTATCTGTTGCCGTCCCGATAGAAGTTCCTTTCACTTTGATGCTAACGCCCGATAATGGCTCGCCGCGTTCATTGGATACCTTTCCCCGGATAACTGTTTGCATGACGCGACGTTCCGCTTCGCGAGAAGAAGGGGGACTAACAGCGGCACTCGGCATGCGCATTTTTTCCTGTAATACAATCGATCTATCTTTGATCCGATAGGTATAGGGTAATCTACTAAATAACTCATTTAGCGCTCTTTCTAGTGATACATTCTTCAGTTGGATACTGATCTTGCTGGTTTTCACCGCGTCAGAAGTCCAGAAAAAAAGATATCCACTTTGTTGTTCAATCTGTTCCAACACCTCATACAACGGTACATTCCGTGCATTGAGCGTTATTTGCTGTGCATAGGAATATGCACCTGCCTGTAGATTGATTGCCGTCAATAGGATGATGATAATCCGCATGATTCGGAAAATTTGAACGATCGCCCGTCCGTCTGAGACGGTTTGAGCAAATGCATTTATTTTCATACTTTTGTTCTGCTTGGGTCAGTAAAATATTTGCTTTGGAAACTGTAAATAGCTTGCCCAACGATTGGCTGGAGGTGTTCACGGCACTTCCGGCTTTATAAAGGTGCTCTGTTTGGTTAGTGGTAGGAAAATCTCGTTACATATCGTTACTCCTTTCTTTCATCTGACCGGACGAAACCTTCCGGTTCATGGTTTGACCAATAAAATGTGTTCATTTTCTCCTCGCTGTTGGATTTCAAAGCGGAGCCCCCCCAAGTGCAACACTTCCAATACTTGAGCCAATGTATAGTCACGGCTAATGCGACCGTAAAAGTGCAAGACTTTTGGATTCCCTTCGTATACTATTTCAATATTGTACCACCTCGAGAGTTCGGCCATCGCTTCGTGGACATTGGTTTTGTTGAAGTAAAATATCCCCGATTTCCAAGCAACTGCTTCCTCGGTGTCGACATGTTTTTTGCTAAGACCTTCCGACCGGCTCACGGACGATTGTTCGCCGGGCTGCAAAATAGTGGTTTGGTCAGCGTGGCGAACCTGAACTGCACCGCTTACGAGGGTGGTCTTAACCGTCTCATTCGTATACGCATTTACGTTGAACGAGGTTCCTAAGACAATTACCTCCTGGCCACTGGAAATTACTTTAAACGGTTTCTTTTCATCGCGAGCCACTATAAAATATCCCTCCCCTTCGATTTCCACGATACGGCTATCACCCGTGAATTCAAGTGGGTATTTTAATGTAGATTGGGCATTTAACCAAACGTGGCTACCGTCACTGAGTACAACCTCGTATCGTCCTCCTTTTGGTGTGCTAATCACAGCATGGGAAGCCTCAGCGTTCTCAATCACATCGGTCCCATCGTTGTAGTGAATTTTACCCGCTTCCATCACAACCGCGGATTTGCTGCTGCTGAGTTCCAACGGCTTGCCGCCGCCTAGTGTCAAGGTGGCCCGGTTGGTTCCGGGCAGTATAACCGGCGAGGCATTCTTTTCCTGATTGTCAGAAGGCGCAATAAAGTTTTGAAAAACCAGACTTCCGGCAAAATAAGTGGTGATACCGACAAGTAAAACAGCTGCATATCTCCAAAAGCGGTGCCTCCGCTTTTCAGGGATATTTTCTTTATTGGCCGGTAAGGGTACTGCCTCGCGGATACGAGTGTCCATATGGCGAAGAATCTTTTGGATCCGTTCGTGTTCTATTTCCCCAGATGGCTCCACGTCGGCAAAATACTCGTCTATCAGCAATTGCAAATAACGGGATTCTTCTGGATCGCAAAAGCCTGCTGTCAGTTTCTTTAGATCTTCCAGGCTATAATTGCCGCCTATGTACTGCTGAAATAATTGGCGCCATTTTTCTTTGTCAACCATCCTGTCGTCGAACTGATGTCTCTTAAATACGCCTGAACGAAAAAAAGTATGACAGTGCTCCGTGAAATAATTTCAATGAGATTATCCCTCTAAAAGAAAAATGGAGAGAAATAGCGCAATAAATGGAAGCTTAGGGTTCACCAAACGATTGAGGTGCTGCATGGCACGGTAAATATGCTGGTTGATTGTAGCCGGTTCGATACCCAATTCTTCACTAATCTCCTTATAGCTTTTTCCATCAAGCTTGTGCAACACGAAGATTTCCCGTTGACGTTCAGGCAGCTTTAGCAACGCGTCACGGATTAGCCGGATATTCTCTTTACTGATGACTTCCTCTTCAATGTGGTAATAGCTATCGGGATTCTCATGCAGCAACTGCTCCTGCAAAATGATCTCCCGGTGTAGTTTTCTGAAAATATCCGTAACTTGATTGCTGACGATGCGGAATAAATAGGCTCGAAATGACCTGTCGGGGTCGATAGTCGATCGATGCTCCCAAACCTTTAGGAAAAGGTCTTGTAGCACATCTTGCACCAATTCATCTGCTTTCAATAATAGAAGAACCCTGCGGGCAAGCGGGTCTTTATACCGGTCGTAGATTTCGTGGAATGCGTACACATCTCCATTACGCATCCTTTCCAGCAAATCTTTTTCATTAAAAGGGTCGCTCGACCGTTTCAAAATCTAGTCTTACTTGGTTACTCCGGTAAATTTACAATATTCCGCAGGTAAACGAAAATTTATTCATACCTCAATGCCTCCACGGGGTCAAGCCGGGAGGCTTTTGATGCCGGGTAATAACCAGAAAGCATACCAACCCCAACACATACGGCTACTCCCAATACCATCCAGTGCCAAGGAACGATGAAGCTCGCTCCCATGATTACAGCCAGAATATTGCCAATCAATATCCCCAGAAAAATACCCGCAAAGCCGCCCATCAGGCAAATGACCACCGCCTCTGTGAGAAACTGCCTGCGGATCACGCGTGGCGTAGCGCCGATGGCTTTACGTATGCCGATTTCGCGGGTACGTTCGGTAACAGATACGAGCATGATATTCATCAGACCAATGGAGGCACCGATAAGCGTAATCAAGGCGATGACAATTGCTCCCCATCGCACGTACATTAAACTATCAAACAGTATCTGTGCCACGGCATCACTCTTGGTAATTTCAAAGTTGGTTTCCTGCCCAACCCGTACACCACGCACATTCCGGAACACCGCGGTTGCCTCACCGATTGCCGAGTCCATATGCTGCGGATTTCCCACCATGACCGTGATGGTATACGAAGGCTGGCCAAACGCCATCACCGCCCTGGCTTTTAACAAGGGAATGATACATGTTTTGTCACCGCCAAACCCGCCACTCGATCCCTTGTCTTCCAAAACCCCGATGATGGAATACCGTGCATTGCCAATCGTGATAAACGCGTCAAGCGGATCCTCGTTCTCCTTAAATAACCGCTCCACAATTTCGGAGCCGACAATGACCACATTATTCCCGTACTCAATTTCCCGCAGCGAAAAATTACGGCCCAAAGAAAGTTTATAACCGGCGGTTTCCAGGTAATTCTCGTCGGCGCCGAGTATGTTGATATTCGGATTTGTCTCTTCGCTTTTGTATTTGGCAACCGCACCCGTCGATGCATACGTGCTCAACGATACCACCGCCGGGTAATCAAACTCTTTCTTAAAATCCGTGGCTTGATAATACGTAATAGGCGGAAATTGCTTGGGTCGCTCACCTCCACCCCCAATTCGCACATTTAATCCCCTATTCCGGATGTTAAAAGAATTGGAGCCCATTGCGGAAAAGGAATCGGTAAGCGAGCTTTTAATGGCATCGATCGATGTCAGAATCCCAACCAATGCCGTGATGCCAATCGCAATAATCAAGGCTGTCAAAAAAGTGCGCAATTTATTGCTACTGATCGACTGCAGCGATAGCTTTACATTTTCCGTATTGGACATTTGTACCGACATCTCACGTAATTAACGCTAATTAGACCCGGCCCGTAGCGGAGTGTTACAAGTTTCTGCTTATTTCTTCGTTTGGCTGAAAAGCCAGGGAAGTAGATCAGGCTCAGCAAAGGCAGCATCCCAGCTGTTGTGATTGGCAGTTGGATAAAACGTGTACTTCGGGTGGGCACCAAGCCGAGTTAATTCCGCAACGATCGCATGTGAGTGCGTCGATGGCACCACATCATCCTGCTCACCATGAAATATCCAAAGCGGAATTTTGGCATATTTCTTAACATTGGATGTATGGTCGCCCCCACAGATGGCGAATGCGCCGGCAAACACTTTTCGCTTGCGCCGCAAAGCTTCATAGGTTCCCATCCCGCCCATCGATAGCCCGCCAATATACACCCGCTGCTCATCGACCGCTTCATTCTTAAGCACATCCTTTACTAAACGCAGGAACAAGGCCATTCCTGCAGATGGTCTGCCGCCGGTGCGGAAATAGAATTCCCGTCCACCGCCTTCCTGAGATTGAATACCTACATTGCTCCAGTACGAATCGGCCGGGCATTGCGGAAATACCACGATAGCTGGAAACGCCTTGCGCACACTATCCGATAAAAACAAGTCCCCTCCGTGCATTAACTGTTTGGCGTTGTCGTTTCCCCGCTCGCCCGCCCCGTGAAGGAAAAACAACACCGGGTATTGTCCGTTAGCGTCGTAGTTTTCCGGATACAATATCCGGTAAGGAAGCGTGTCTCCGCGGTGAATAAGTTGTTTCGGCTGAAAAGCCGAAAAATCCTGCGCATAGGTAACCATGGAGATCAATAAGCAACTAAAAAAAATCAGCGTGGTTTGTTTCATAGTTAAACTAGGTCAACTTTTCTTATCGATCAAAAGTACTATTTTATTCTTTTCTGCCAAAAAAAGTAGGAAGATTACGTTGCGGATTCCCCTTTAAACGATTATCTTCGTACTAAAAGCAAACGAAGTTATGAAACCTGCCGTAATTACCACACTCGCCCTTTTTATCCTTCTTTGCTCAAATTTTTCGCTGTCTGCGGATGAGATCGAAATAAGAATCACCAAAAATTACCTCAACTTTCCGGTGTCGCACCAGCAAGACCGGGCTAAAATGATCTTTCAGGTGGAGGGCAAACCCGACCTGTCCGTCATGATACGCCTCGCCGCCGATGATGCCGACTATTGGGTGTTTAGGGATGTATCCGCACTGAAAGGCAAAACGATTAAAATTACCTATGAAGGTACCGGCAACGGACTGAGTAACATCTATCAGGATGACAAAATTGCCGGACAGGATCGTATGTATAAAGAAAAAAACCGGCCCCAGTTCCATTTCACTACCCGGCGTGGCTGGATAAATGATCCCAATGGATTGATCTACCACAACGGGGAATACCACCTTTTCTACCAACATAACCCGTATGAAAAGGAATGGGGAAATATGCACTGGGGGCACGCCGTCAGTAAGGATCTGGTCCACTGGCAGGAATTGCCTGTGGCGTTGTTTCCGGACGAAATTGGCACGATGTTTTCCGGCTCGGCCGTCATTGACCACGCCAATACCGCTGGCTACAATCAAGGCGACACGCCAGCGATGATTGTGGCTTACACCGCCGATAGCCCGGAAAAACAGGTGCAATGCATCGCATATAGCCTCGACAACGGGCGCACCTTTACCAAGTATGACGGAAATCCGGTGATTGACTCTAAGCATAAATGGAACAGCAAGGATACGCGCGACCCAAAGGTGTTTTGGTATGATCCGGGCAACCATTGGGTCATGGTGCTCAATGAGCGCGATGGGCACTCCATTTATACGTCCGCAAACCTGAAGGATTGGAAATACGAAAGCCACGTAACCGGATTCTGGGAATGCCCCGAACTGTTCGAGCTTCCGATTGACGGAAACACTAATAACACCAAATGGGTGATGTATGGCGCGTCGGGAACGTATATGCTGGGTTCTTTTGATGGTAAGGTGTTCACGCCCGAAGCGGGGAAATACCAATATACCACGGGCTCCCTTTATGCCGCACAGACGTTCAGCGAAATGCCAGATGGGCGCCGTGTGCAGATCGGTTGGGGGCGTGTCAGCCATCCTGGGATGCCGTTCAACGGGATGATGCTGCTACCCACTGAACTGACTCTCCGTACAACAAAAGACGGTCCGCGGCTAGTTAACGCCCCCGTAAAAGAAACCGAACAATTATTTGCTTCGGCCCGGCAGTGGACAAACCTAACTTCGGATCAAGCAAACGAATTGCTCAACGAATTTGATCACGCAGACCGCCTGCGGATAAAGACCACCTTCAAGCTGTCGCACGCGACCAGTGCCGGACTCAACCTATTCGGACAACGGATCGTAGACTACGACCTGAATCCTAATACGCTAAATGGCGTATTCTATTCACCCGAAGATATGACCAGTATGGAGCTATTTGCCGATATTTATATCGACCGCACAACCATTGAGGTATTCATCGATGGCGGAGCGTATTCCTATTCAATGGAACGAAAACCCGAAAGCAACAACAAAGAAGGACTTCTCTTCTGGGGGAATACGATCACAATAAAGACCTTAGAAGTCTTTAACGTGCAATCCATCTGGGAATAACAAACCACAATCCGGGCAAACTAAGTGGGGACGAAAGTTGTTGAATAGAAAAACTAACATACATGAACGCACTACCAATAGGGATTGCATTGCTATGTGCCTTCCAACAGGAACCTTCATTTGAACAGCAATTGATAGACGACAAGGTATCCATTGGTTATGGTATCGCCATCGGCGACGTGGATGGCGATGGCAAACCGGATATTTTATTGGCCGATAAGAAAGCATTTGTCTGGTACCGCAACGGCGATTGGAAAAAGTTTGTCATGGTAGAAAATCTTACCGAGCATGATAATGTGTGTATCGCAGCACGGGACATCGATGGCGACGGAAAAGTAGAAGTGGCCGTGGGTGCACAGTGGAACCCCGGCGAAACGGCAGATACCACGCAGTCCGGTTCCGTCCACTACCTCATCCGTCCGGACGACCCCACCCAACCGTGGTCGCCCGTCAAGCTCCATCACGAGCCCACGGTGCACCGCATGCGCTGGGCCAAAGCGGGAGAAAACACGTATCACCTGATCGTCTTACCCTTGCACGGCCGGGGCAACAAAAACGGGGAGGGAAAGGGGGTAAAAGTGATCGCCTATGAAAAGCCCCAAAATCCCAGGCAGCCTTGGAAACATTGGGTCGTCGATGAGTCTATGCACCTCACACACAATCTTGATGTACACAACGAAGGCGAAAGCGAATGTATCTATATCGGCGGCAAAGAAGGCATAAAAGCCTTTTCGTACACCAAGGGCAAGTGGCGTTCCAAAAACAGCTTAAAACAGTTGGGAAAAGATAGCGGGTTTGGGGAGCTTCGTTTGGGAAAAGTGGAAGAACAGATTCCACTATTGGCCGGCATTGAACCCCTGCACGGCAACATCCTGACCGCGTATGTACCCCGTAACGGGGCGCGGAAGCTCAATCAGGCAGAACGTATCGTGCTCGATGAAGACCTCCACGAAGGGCATGGTTTGGCCGTAGCCGATTTTATGGATCAAGGAAGAGATCAGGTCGTTGCTGGATGGCGTAAGCCAAATAAGGCGGGCCTAATCGGCATCAAGTTATACATTCCCTTCAATTCTCTATGGGAGGCTTGGAGTGTGCGGGCAATTGATATCGGAGATATGGCCTGTGAAGACCTGGCTGTAGCCGATTTAAATGGAGATGGCAAACCGGATATCATTGCCTCCGGGCGGTCTACCCAAAATCTCAAGATCTATTGGAACCGGACCGGCGATTAACTCCGGCGGGCCGTTCTCCTTTGATGAGTTCGAAAACGGTTATTTCGGGTAAAATACCCACCCTGCCTGGATAGCCGAGAAATCCAAACCCGGTATTGACATACAGTTGCTGATGTCCTTCGTGATACAATCCCGACCATTCTTTGTAAATGTATTGTGCCGGGCTCCACTGGATATTGCCCATACGCACGCCAAATTGCATGCCGTGGGTATGACCGGCAAACATCACATCCACATCTGGTTTGCAGAGTACCTGCGCACGCCAATGGGTCGGATCGTGCGATAACAGTAATTTCACCGGCAGATCGTCCGTTCCCTGCAGCGCGTCGTCCAGCTTGGCAAATTTGGGAAACCGTTTTCCCGCCCCCCAGTTCTCCACACCGATAATACCGATTTCCGCATTGTCCACGGTTAGCTTACGGTTTTCGTTAAGCAGCAAGTCCCAGCCCATCACCTGGTGTGTGTCTTTCAGATCCTGAAGGTTTTTCGCCTTCGCCGGTGACGGTTCGGGACCAAAGTGGTAATCGCCATAATCATGGTTTCCCAACGTGGAGTAAACACCCAGCGGCGCCTGTACCTTCGCAAAAATATCCTGATATTCGCGCATCTCATTGGCCAGATTATTCACCAAATCCCCGGTAAAAAAGATTACATCCGGCTTTTCTGCCAATAGTAGCTCGACGCCCCCCAGCACCGCTTTCTTATTGTAAAAACTACCGGAGTGTACGTCAGATAACTGACCGATTTTCATTCCGTGAAACTCGCGGGGAAGATTCGGCAAATAAAGCTTTTGCCTACGAACGCGGTAATCGTAAGCTCCCGAAATAACGCCCCATCCCATGGGAACAATCGGCAGCGAGGCAACAACAATCCCAGCCTTGGTCAAAAATTCGGAGCGGCTGATGCCTTTCACCGGCCGCTCGGGCAACGGTTTCGAAGGAGCCGCGTCCGCTACCGCCTGCTCATTTTTGGAAGCAAACAACCGCTTCATCCACACGCCTCCCCGGCGGATATCATCCGCCAGCAAGACCAAAATGAATATGAATTTGCTTACGAAGGTCAAGAAAAAGGCAACCAAGATGATCGCCCGGAACATTAGGGGAATGCTGAAATAAACACTGACAAAAACGCCGCCTACCAATAGCAGGCTGTATCCCCACCATACTTTCGGAAATGTCGGAGACGACGCCCACTTCAACCGCGTCGACCGCAATGCCTTGTAGATGTAAAAATCTATCAAGAGCAAAATAACTGTATTAAAGATAATCATGAATGAAATTCCTCGTTCGGATTGCAGCTAGTTTATCGCATCGTTATCTTGTAGCCGTTGCTAACTGCTGCAGCCCTTTGATCCACAAGGGATGTGCATTTAGGCTTTGGACCAGTTGCACGTGCTCACCTCCCAGATCTTTAAACTCTGTTGCATATTCTGTGCCAACTTCGTAGATGGTCTCCAAGCAGTCGGACACAAAAGCCGGGCAGAAAACAAGCAGCCGCTTTTTACCTTTTGCCGCTACATCCTTCAATACATCGCTCGTATACGGCTGTATCCAAGGCGTTTTGCCCAAACGCGATTGAAAACAGACGGTGTACCCTTCCGTTGAAAGCTGAAGCTTTTGGGCTAACAGGCGTGTGGTGGCATAACATTGGGCAAGGTAGCAATACCGGTTATGTCCCGCAATACGCTCGCGGCAACCCGCTTTTTCGCAATCGTGTGTACCCGAAGCCTCTACATCAGTCAGCTGCCTCACCGGCAGCCCATGGTAACTGAATAAGACGTGATCGTACGTTTCCGGTTGGTGGGTTAATGCATTTTCCACAAAAACGTCAATCATCGCTTCGTTGTCGTAAAAATCATTGACCACCGAAACCTCGGGAAACGTATGCCATTTCCGCATCAGTTCCATCACCTTGTCAATCACCGATCCGGTACTCGCTGAGGCATATTGAGGAAATAACGGAATAACCCGGATACTTTCCAGGTTCATCGGCTTGAGATTAGCCAGCGCCGACGCGATGGAAGGCGTCTGATACCGCATCGCTAATTCAACATGATAGTCATCACCCAGCTGCTCCTGTAGCAGCCGTTGCTGAAGCTCGCTATAATATAAAAGCGGAGAACCTGTTTTATCATCCCAAATGGCTTGATATAACTTGGCCGACTTGGGTGCTCGGAAGGGGGCGATAATTCCCCGCACCAGCAGGTTCCGGCGCAACGCAGGGATATCGATGACCCGCCCGTCCGTCAAAAACTCGACCAGATACTTTCTTACATCGGCCACGGAAGGACTATCAGGCGTGCCCAGATTGATCAACAAAATTCCCTTGCTCGGTTTTTTACTCATCGTCTGCAAAGGTACGGATTTATATCCGCGGCCTTACATAGCGGGTGCCAATTTGATGTTCAGATGACGGTCAATAGCGCTCTAATACTTCTTTCACCTGCTCCATGAGCCACATGGGAGTAGAGGTCGCGCCGCATACACCTACGGTATCCCCGGCCTCGAATAGTTCGGGTTTCAATTCAGATGGATCGGATACAAAAAAGCTATTGGGGTTGTGTTTCAGGCAAACCTCATACAACACTCGTCCATTGGACGATTTCTTTCCGGAAACAAATACCACCTTATGATAGCTGCGGGCAAAATCACCCAACTCCTCATACCGATTAGACACTTGCCTACAGATGGTATCGTTGGCCTTTACATCGTACCCCCGGTTCTGCAGCTCTTCCTTGATTGCATAAAATTTATCCACACTCTTGGTCGTCTGGCTGTAGAGCGTAAACCGGTCGGGTAGTTTTACCCCATCCAGCTCGGAAATGTCTTGAAAGACCAAGGCATCACCGTTGGTCTGTCCTTGCAGGCCAATAACTTCTGCATGGCCGTGTTTACCGTAAATCAAGACTTTCTCCTGCTGGTCAAAGGAAGTTTTTACCCGATTTTGGAGCTTGAGCACGACCGGGCAGGAGGCATCGATCAACGTGATGTTATTCTCCAAAGCAATGCGATAGGTTTCAGGCGCTTCGCCATGCGCACGGATCAGTACCTTCTCGTTCTTCAATGCAGGCAACTGTTCATGGCCGATGATTCGCAAGCCTTTTGCCTTCAGCCGGGCGACTTCCTCATCGTTGTGCACGATATCGCCCAGGCAGTACAGGTAGCCATCTTCTTCCAGAATCTCCTCAGCCATATCAATGGCGTAGACTACTCCGAAGCAGAATCCGGAATCTTTATCGATCGTTACCTGTAACTGATAGGCCATCCTGCCACAAAGGTACGGATAAATAACTATAATGCAATCGATATAACCTGCAACAACGCATGTATGTTACAAACAGAAAAATCGAGCGGTCGCATAGTAAACAAAAGCGTACCGCCCGATTAAGATGCTGAACGCACCCGTTATTCACCAGCCTGCGGTCCCAAAACCGTTCCTTCTTCGGGTACCGGGAGTGGCTCCACATTCCGCTCCGCACCCGGATATCCGATATTCTGATTAATAACGCCCTTGATGTTTGTATTGATCGCATTGGCGGGTACCGGCCATAATATGTGATGTACACTCACCTTATATTCGGCCCATTTGTGTTTCACCCCTTTATTGTAGAAGTTGCTCCGCGCTACGACCCGGTCATACCAAAAATTAACCCCTTCTTGTTTAACGTTAGCCCCCGTTCCTCCTGGACCGCTGAGGTTTTGCAAGTTATATGTACGGCCACCAAAAATCTCACACGGCTTTCCGGTCTTAGCATAGATATAAGAGATTCTAACTAATTCAATATGGCGATTTTCTTCGTAATAAAGTTCCCGGGCCCGTTCATCCAGTATCTCGCCGATATTGACATCGCCTGCAGTCAACGGTTCGGCTCCCGCTCGCGTACGTACTTCATTCAATGCTTCTGCGGCAAGTGTAAATTGATCTTTCCAATAGTATGACTCCGCTAACAACAAGTATACCTCTGCCGATCGATAGATATACCACGGGGTTTCCCCGCCTTGCCATTGCGTCTGCAGGGGGTCGGGTACAAACAACTTATAATGGGGCCAAGAAAACCAGGTCCGTATCGTGTCTTCCACACTCATACTTGCGGGCTTTTCAAAGTTTTTTCCATACCACGGGCTTCCACTGGTCTTCAATCCGGGTGCGTTATACCTCAAATCCTCCATGCGCCTCCAGCTATCCCGGTTGCGAATGCCTCGCAGATCGTTCGCTTCCTTATCGGCACGCCAAATCTCGTTGGTAAAATACCAGGTTGGCCGCAGACGACCGATACCCCGACCATAGGACTTATTTAAATCCATTTCAGGATCTGTTTCGCCTGCCGCCGGTGCGATACTTGTACCGGTCTGTCCATCCGGTGTTTTGATATTCCCACTGTTCCAAAAGGGAACAGCATTCCGCATCGTTTGAATACGGTCTGACCCCTCCTCTTCCGGATAAGAGACCACATACATCAATCCCTCCGTATTGGACATGTCCAATTTTGCTTCCACACTATGCAGGTCGAACATCAAATTGGTGTTCGGTTTCCCTTGATTCGGCGTAAATCGGTTCCTCATCAGTGGATGCTTCCCGACAACCTCTTTGCCTACCGCGATTGCACGGTCAAAATCGCCAAGCACCATGCAAACCTTCATAAGTAAAACACCACATGCGGCTTTAGAGGTTCTACCGCGATCTACTACTTCGGGCACCCACTGGTAAGCAAACTCAAGGTCCTTCTTCATCCGTTCCAAAATTCCCCATCTGTCATAAGAATAGAAATCGTATTTAGGCGCTTCGATTTCCCAATCCAGATAGGGTATATCACCGAACTGATGCGTTAGTTTGAAATAACGGTAGGCGCGATGGAAATAGGCTGATCCTAAAACCGCATTGCGTTCCTCCTCACTCCCGAATTCAGCATTATCGATACGTGATATGATTGTGTTGGCGTATTTAACTCCTTTATAGCCCTCATACCAATACCAACCTACCTTTGTGAAATCCGTATGATTCAATTGCGCATCCGGTAGCAATGCCACATCCATGTCCATTTGCGGACCCGCTTTGTCTGTGGTGCCTTCTACCGCGACTTCTGACTGAATAATCTCCGTTAAGATTGGCGCATTATCGCCAAAATATTCATGCCGCATATTCCGCTCTAACGTCGTAAGTGCGGAATACATTCCCTCCGCATTGGACAATGCGATTCCCGGTTCGTAAAATGACAGCGGCTTAGGGGTTAACCAGTCTTCACTGCAACTGACAACGGTAAAGGCCGTGGTCACAAACACCCAGAGTGTTTTTTTATAGATCTTTCTGCTATTCATCTTTTTGTGTTTTTCAGGTTAAAGCGAAAAATTGATACTCATGTTGTAGGTCCTCGGAGTGGGCATACCTCCCAAATCCGCGTTATCATACGACTCCGGATCGCCGAACGTCCATTGAGGTGCCCAAAAAGCAACGTTACGTACCGTAGCCGATATCCGTAAATTCTGGATATTGATCGACTGAAGAAAGGAAGCCGGTACAGCGTAAGAAAGCGAGACATTATCCAGGCGGATAAACGATCGCGATACGTAATTGGATCCGATGTTCTTGGAACCGATTCGACCATAATCGTTTATCGGATTATCCGGTGTCCATCTTGGTTGTTCATAGTCCGTGGCTCTGTCGGCAAAGTTTGCATTATTGGCGGCGCGGTTGTAGGTGTCGTAGTGCCCCCAATTGGAGTAGATGAAAAATGAGAAATCAAAATTCCCGTAGCGGAAATCGTTGCGGAGTGACCACCTGAACCTCGGGGTTGTCCATTGCTGGAAGATGCGGTCTTCGTCAGTCATCACACCATCCCCGTTTTGATCTTTGTATTTAAAATCGCCCGGTTGCAGCCCATAGCGTTCCGCAGCATCTTCCTCGCCGACTTGCCATACGCCAATCCGCTCATAGGACCAAATTCGATCGGGATCCTGGCCGATAAACCAACGGTTTTTTATATCGTCGGCCTCTCGCTGGCCGATCACATTGCCATTCGCATCCAACACATCCACCATATCGCCATAAAGCTTTTTAATTTTTGTCCGATTGAGCATAAAGATGGCAGAGGCGTTCCAATTGAATTTTTCGCGCTCAATAATCCGGCTGTTCAATGCCACCTCAAATCCCTTATTTTCCAATTCACCCAAGTTAGCGGCCACACTGTTGAATCCGATAATTTCCGGAAGTGCGCGGTCTACCAGCAAATCCAACGTGGTAGACGTATAGAAATCCAGCGCGGCACCGAGCTTATTGTTGAACAACGAGAAATCCAACCCGAGGTTATAGGATGACTTATTTTCCCACCGAAGCCCTAAATTGGCCATGCGATTGACGTAGAGCTGGGAGTAAAGGTAGATGTTTCCATTTTGATCGATATAGGGATGCAGGCCGGACGTCATATCAGAAAGTGCCTCGTATTGTCCGATGTCCCGATTACCGTTACGCCCCCACGACAACCGGAGCTTCCCATAATCCAGCCAGCTTGACGTGCCGCCCATGAACTTCTCGTCAGAAAAATTCCACGCGAACGCCAACGCCGGAAATGTGGCGCGCGGATTTTGTGCCCCGAATGCCGAATACCCATCGCGGCGCACGGAAGCCGTCAGCATATAGCGATCATGCAACGAATAAAACAACCGGGCCATCAGGGCATCACCCGTGCGGTAGGTATCGTCACTTTCGTTCAACGGTACCGCCCCGGCCTGCAGGCGATGCCACCCAAGGATATCACTGGGGCTATAGTTTGATGCGGTGGCCTTGGTCCGCCAAAACTGACCCTTTTCAGCATTCTGCAATAGGGTCACCTCGAAATTGTGGATGTCAAACCGTTTGTTCCACCTCAACACATTATCAATTTGCCAATTGTAGGTTTTCTCAAACGTACGCTCGGAACGACCGCCGCTATTGGCCCACTCGGGATTTTGCGACGATTCGTGATTGTAGTATTCCCGCCATACGTACGAAGGGGTAAAGTTCGACTGAAACTCGATACCGAAAGGCAACGTTATCACACCAAACAGACTTGCATTCAAGGTATTGTATTGATCCACCCGGTCTCTATACAAGTTGTCAAAAAACGGGTTCTGGGGCGTTGGATCACCAGTCGGCAGCCTTCGATAGGGACTGGCGGGATCGTCGATGTTATTTGATCCATACGGCGAGATCACCGCCGATTGTGCCCAATTCGCCTCTAAGAAACCTTCATTCCGTGTTGCAAAATTGGCATTGGCACCAACACGGAGGAAAGACGTGATCTTGGACTCTAAGTTTAGTCTGGAACGTAGGTTTTTGAACCGATTACCGACAATGATACCCTCACGGTCCACGTGATTTACGGACCAGTAATAATTGATGTTATCTGTTCTGTTCGATATACTGACCGAATAATCTTGCTGAACCCCTTGTTGGAAAACAAGATCCTGCCAATCGGTTAGGCGATTGGCCATATAGTTATCGATTTCAGGCGTCTTGAGTTCCAACCTCGAAAGCCAAGCCCTTGTGAGCTGTTCGTCGGTTACGGATGCTACCGGATCATTTTGGTCGTAGTTGTACCAAGTCAACGGGTCTACTTGACTTAATTTCCGGGGGTCCACGAACATCTCGGGATATTCTTGGTGGTATTCGTCCGTCCGTCTTCCCATTTCATAGTCATACCGATAGGCCAAGAACTCTTCACCGGTCATGACGCGGGGCATTCCTGCGTTTTCCACTAAACCCAAATTTCCGTTAAACGAAATCTTTGGCTTTCCCACCTGTCCCTTTTTCGTCGTGATCAATACCACACCATTTGCCGCCTTGGCACCATAAACCGCCGACGCACTGGCATCTTTTAGAATATCGATGGACTGTATGTCATTCGGGTTGATGTCCGATAAGGCACCATCGAATATCACACCGTCCACAACGTGCAAGGGGCTACTGCCGGCTTTCAAAGTCCCCTTGCCACGGATAAGCAGCGAGGCATCTCCTTTTGCTCGGTTACCCTGCCCGATAATCATCCCAGCAGCATTTGCTCGCAATAGGTCTTGTACAGACCGGGGTGCCTGGGTTTCGAGCTTTTCTGCCTGAACGGAAGCAACAGCGCCGGTCAAATCTTTCCGTTTTGCGGTCCCATAACCGATAACGACCACTTCATCGAGGTCTTGGATATCTGCCTGTAAGGTAACATCAATAACCGTACGCTGTTCTACTTGAATTTCCTGCGTACTGTATCCCGTAGATGAAAAAACTAGCGTATTTCCTCCCTCAGGCAATGCGAGGCTAAAAGCCCCTTGGGCATCTGTTTGCGTGCCCGTCCCCGTGCCCTTTACTACGACCGTTACGCCTTCCAGGACAAATCCGGCATCGTTCTTTACGGTTCCCGAGACAACACGTTGAAAAAGATGATTTTTAATTAAAGAAAATTTACGATCGTGCGCTTCTAAATGCGGTACCACAAAAAGCGGTAATATCACTAAAAAGAATCTAGTTAACTGCGTTTTCATTGGTTTGTTTTTTGGTTAAAATTTAGACGAAATCAATGACGACTGACTTAAATAATCGCCTCTTCATAAAAATCCAGTGGTATACCTAAGTTGGATACCTAACGGGACCATCAATCGTATTCCGGTTGAAGAATCCGTAAATGTGTGTCATGAAAACCTCCTTGCTTAGTTACGTATTAATTGGTCATTTTATCGTCGGACGGCCGTTTTTGGAATTTGCATGCGCAGGGACGCCGGCTCTTGCTAACTGAAAAATTCAGACATAGAAATCCCCGGCCGACAGAATTTTGCTTTTTCCGTAGCCTGCAAATGTTATTGCAAGACCTCAGTTCTCCTGATCAAATGATCAACGGATGCTGCTCGAATTGCCGTTTACGTGTTACCGTCCTTTGACATACTCCGTGCCATATGGAAAGCGCTGGTCTCGCGCCAATAGGTTATTTGCCTCTTTGTCTTTTTTGTATTTTTCCTTCTTCGCGTTCCAATACAATTTCCTCCTCAATTTCATCGCCGTATGGGCGATCAAGCACGCAGAGCCCGACCGGTGGGCAATTTCGGCGTGACTGATTGTTTGGTTACCATCCTTTATACATTCCAGCCAATTGGTATGCTGTTCAGGGCTTTTGTAAAGTTTGATTTCATTCGGGCCGATTTCAGATTGCAAGATCTTTGGGTCGCTCGCTTTGAACGACTCATGCTCTTTACCTCCCGCAGCGGTCGGATCGGAAGCCGTTACACCGACGTTTCCCCGGGAAACGAATATCCACCCCTCAGTGCCCTCAAACCGCACGCCGTTGGGATTGGCGCCACTGATCTGCATAACAACGTTATCGGGGTATAGCATCTCCACCTCAAAATCTCCATGCACGTTCCACAAACCATTGGAAGGAAATGTAGCACGCCCTTCTGCTTCAAGCGGTCCAGACAGTTCGGTACCCATGCCCCAATGGGCAATGTCTATGTGGTGAGACCCCCAACCGGTAATCATACCGGCTCCAAACTGCTCACAGCGCAACCAGCCCGGGCGGGAACCAATATCCGTCTGTGAATGCACTCTGTCTAATGTATAGGGTACCAGGGGCGTGGAGCCGAGCCACATGTCGTAATTCAGGTTATCCGGTATCGGCATTTCAGCCGGGTTACCGCCGGCGGGATCTCCGGGCAGCCCGATTATCACCCGTTTTAGCGTGCCTATGCGACCGTTACGAACCAATTCGCACGTGCGGTGGAATTGGGGCCAAGGACTGACAGACCGTTGCTGGCTGCCTAATTGGAACTTAATGCCCGTCTTCTTTACCGCATCGGCCATCATCCGCCCTTCCTTAATCGTAAGCGCCGTGGGCTTCTGTAAATACACGTGTTTACCGGCAATAGCGGCTTCCATAGCAGGTTGTGCATGCCAATGGTCCGGCGTGCTGATTACAATAGCATCGATATCGGTATTCGTCAACAGATCTTTGTAATCGCTATAGGTCTTCACATCTACGGATGACTTTGCTCCCTTGTCGGCATAAAATTTTTCGATCCAGGCCTTTCCATGTGCCAAACGTTTGGAGTCCACATCAGCCACGCCGATCACCCGTACATAATCATGCTTCATTACTTCAGGCAGATCGTGCGTCATAGCGATCCGCCCGAAACCAATCTGCCCGATATGTATGCGGTTGCTGGGTGCATTCTTCCCAAAGACCGACGATGGTACAATCGAAGGAAATGCCGCGGCGGCAAACAGGGCCGCAGAACCGGTTGCTGCCTGCTTGATGAATTTCCTTCTGTCCAGATGTTTGTTCTCACGATCCATAGTCTAAAATTTATAATGTTTAACGGTGTTTAACTTCATCTTGCGGCGATGTGGCGTACGCCTTGCTGTAATCGAGCTTCTTGCCCTTGCCGATCGCCCACTTGATGCCTCCCAGAATATGTTCCCTGAAATCGTCATCAAAATAGTATTCCTTGTTATGTCCAAGCGATGTATACCAAGATCTTCCGCCGTCAAATTCATGGCACCATACGGAAGGGAATACGTCCCCGAATGTGTCCAGCCTCTTCGGGTTTTCCCCCGCTAACGTCGTTGCATCATTGACGGCTATCACATGCAGGTTAACGGCCATTTCTTTCAGGTAATAAAATTCATCCCCGCGGTTTCGCTGCCACCTATTCTGAAGATGTGCCACCGATGGATGATTGTGGTCGATAATGTTCACGGTAAAGGGTTGGTTTTTATCATGCCAGTAAAACTTGGCGCCCAACAGCTGCTTAAACCATTTCCAATCGCGCTCGGTGCCCGATGCCGAATGAATCCCAACAAAACCTCCTCCTGCTTGTATGTAGCGCATAAGCGCTACCCGCTGTGCATCTGTATCGAAAACCACATTATTTGTATTGGAAAAGACCAACACATTATACTGCTTCAAGTTATCGTCCGTAAATACAGCCGGGTCCTCACTGGCATCTACTTCGAACCCATGCTGCTTGCCTAATTCTTTGATCGCAACGATGGAGTTGGGTATATTGTCGTGTACAAAACCTTTTCCATTCTTGGTATAAACCAACACTTTTATCTTTGACCATTTTACCTTTTGCGCGTTTGTTTCTTGAACAGATAGCACGATGATACCCGATAACAAGATTGCCAGCCAAGAAGCCCGTGCGCAAAAACCGTGTTTTCTCATAGAATTATTGCCTTTTTTGTTGTTTGCCTTTTTTGTTCTTATCATACGATTTCTCTCCTTATTTGCTAATTTAGCTTGATGTTGAATAAACCCGTCACGATTAAAGACCTCGCTGCCCGGCTGCACTTGTCGGTTTCTACCGTTTCAAAAGCATTGAGCGATTATCCGAAAATCGCAGTCAGCACCAAACAGCGCGTAAAAAAACTAGCGGAGGAACTGAATTACATTCCCAACCGGGCCGCCATTTATTTTAAACAACGCAAATCGTTTACCCTTGGCATCATTGTTCCCAGCTTGATGGATCATTTTTATACCATAGCACTTGACGGATTTGAAAAAGTGGTCGCTTCCCAGGGGTATCACGTGATTGTCGGTCAAAGCCACGAAAGCTTTACCCGTGAAGTTGAGCTCATGTCCGTGATGCAATCCAGTTCCATTGACGGCCTGCTTATATCCATTTCCAAGGAAACCAAAGAGTTCCAGCATGTGAAAAACCTCGAACTTGCCGGCATACCCGTCGTGTATTTTGCCAGAAAGCCCGTGATTGCCTGTCACAGTGTAGTAAGCGACGTTTACCAAGCTACTATCGATGCGGTATCCCTGTTTGTCGCCCGAGGCCACCGGCGCATTGCTTACCTAAATGGCCCAACTTCTTGGTCAACCAGCAAAGGCCGTTTCTTGGGCTATCGCGACGGCTTATTGCGCAATAGCATACCCTTTGATCCTTCATTGGTTGAAGAAACGAACTTCAATGCGTCGGAAACACAGGCGGCCGTCAGAAAGCTGCTCCTGCAAGACCATCCGCCAACCGCTATCCTCTGCTTTAAAGACTACATTATGCTCGACGTGATCAAGTGCCTCCGCCAACAATTCCCCGAGAAAATCCATTCCATAGACCTCATCGGGTTTGGGGCGTTGCCTTTCTTTGACTATGTGAACCATCCACCCTTGGGCTCCATACAGGAACAGCCCTACGTGATCGGCGAAAAAGCCGCGAAAATGCTGCTTGACCTTATAAAATATCCTGACAAAGAACGCACGGCACAGCAACTTTCATTGCCCTGCTCATTAAAGCTTTTTGAATAGCCTTGCAAAGAGCTATATCTTTTGCACGGTTATTTCCGGCGGATGCGCGAATGATTGCCATGCAGACTCCGCTTCATCTGCCGACAGCCTCCCATCGAAAACCAGCAACCTGTATTTCAGCGTATAGGTATGCCCCGCTTTCAGCACCCAATCTTTATTTTTGGTCGGAGAGAAATTAAAAAACTGATCCCCCCTTCCGCCGTTTCCGTCAAAAGGCCATACCCGGATCGGCTCCGGAAAATTGTAATTTTCCGGAAAAGACATGAACAGGATACCTCCCGGCGTACCGCCAAGATCGCCTGACACGATTGCCCATCGTTCGAGCGACCCATCGGCATCCTTCCATGTCTTCCCGCTGGATGTGCGTACTTCGCTGTTCTGATTGGTCCACTGTTCGGTCGCCCGGAAGCCCAATCCCGCATAGCGGTATTCTTTCAGAATCACATCCAGTTTTTCCGTCGGTTTAAGCTCGGATGTGATATCACAGGCATACCTGCTCTCATCCATGGGAAATACCTGAATTTTCCAATTTTCACGAATAATACGTTCCTCCTGCCCGTCGTTAAAAATCACATGATCGTGAACCACATCAAACCCTGCGAACACCGACCCTTGTGCTATCCGATCAAACTTGACAAAACGTACGGTTCCCTTATGGTCTTTCAGGTTCCACAAATCATATTCTTTGCCATCGTAACTGATCTTCGTCCACGGGTTCCAGATACCGTAATGATGATAATGATCGGGAGGCTGGATCCGGGTAAGCACCTTTCCGGAAGGCGTATATAACGGATGAATATAACCACCGCGGCCGTACAAAGGGTCTACCCCCTTGGGTGGTGCTTTTACGGTGTAGCGATACGTTAACAAGGGTTGTTTATCCTGCCGCTTCAACACCAGGTCGTCTAGCTGTTTATCGGCCAATGTAGACGGCACTTCCGTCGGCGTCCCGTTCTCCAATTCAAAGATTCGAACCGATCCCGCAGGGGTTACGCCATCTAACTTCCAATATATGTGTGTTTCTGTATGGTTAATCACCTGAAACGGCTTTTCCACCCGTCTGCCTTCAGCAATTTCCACCAAACGGATTTTCTTGACCGAGGAGATTCCAAGCTCAGCGAGGGATACATTAACCGGCAAATTCGTATGGGCCACTGATCCCGCTGAAACCTCGATCCTGATAATCGGCTTCCTTCCCATACCATATAATACCGGAACAAACAATAGAAAAGCGATACTGAGAACTTTTAACATAATTACATAATCGGTTTACGAAACAGCCCATAGCTTACCTTTTTCCTACGGGATTTGTTTCAGGTTTTAAAATTACGAAATAGAGAAGATCAGCGAGATAGAGATTGCATATCTCGTGTTCGAAAAGACCGAAATGCCTCTTAGCAGGCTGTTCAACCGTTATAATTGCGTCGTTTCGTTTACTGAATGAAATTTCGGTACAGGCAGTCGTACATCTCCATCAGAAAATCGTTGATAACATCCCCATGTGTAAAGCCGGTGTTGCATCCGTTCGTAATCACCACAATACCGAATTGCTCCTCGGGTTGAAAGTACATCGCGCTGTACAAACCATAGGCAACACCTTCGTGGCCCGTCATGGCTTTTCCCGGTATAAGGTAGTCGATGGTCCGTAGAGACATTCCATAGCCCGATTCCGGAGTCAAGACGGTCTGCATCGCGCGGCTACTCGCTTCTGATAGGATGCGCTTCCCGTTTGCCTTTCCGTGGCGCATGTGCATCGTCATCACCTTCGCAAGATCTTCTGCAGACATTTTCATACCACCCGTCGGCGAAAAAACAGGTGTGCTATAGCCCGGTTGGTAGTCCCTCAGCGCCTCGGCGCGCGAACGGTACGCTTCGGGCGAGGCTAGGAAACGTTTAGCTTCTCCATCATAGGCATACAGGGTAACAAATCGGTTGCTATCCAGGTCGTCTACATTATAGCCTCCGTACACGCCCAGCGGTTTCAGGATATGTCGATAGATGTATTGGTCAAAGCGTTCGCCCGCATATTTTTCCAGAATCGCGCCGGCTAGGTTAAAATTCAGATTACAATACTGATAGCCTCCATTGGGGGCGTACGCGTTGTATGCCTTGGTCCAATTCGGGTCTTTGTCCGGGTTGAGGGCGTCCAATGTAAAATAACCATTTTTATCACTGATGCTCGAACGATGGGAAAGGATCAGTCGCAAGGTAATCACCGAATCCGGAAAATTGGGATTGCGTACGCGGAAACCGATCAGATCGCTTACGTCATCGTCCAATGACAGTTTTCCGGCTTCGACGAGCTGCATGATTCCGGTAGTCACAAACGACTTGGAAATGGAAGCAATACGGAAAACATCGCCGTTTTCCAAGGGCTCTCCGGTCTCGACATTCTTCAAGCCAAACGAATGGCTATAGGTAAGGTCTTGTCCTTTCACGACAGCCACGGCAGCGCCGATGGCCTGGTAGCGGGCCATGATAGCTGCTATTTCTGTTTCCACAGATTGTTGGGCATTGGCCGCTGTTGTCACAAAAAGCAGGAGCGCTGAAAGCATTTGAGAAAAGTATCGTGTTTTCATCAGAAATAATTATTGATTTATTTGCCGTTTCAGCGGCATCAATGAGACCGCTTCGCTAAGTATGTTTTTTACTGGCAATTCATGCAGGTTCATGAACGTAAATTTACCTAATTCCGCCGTAATGGGTGCAATATAAATCTTTTATCCTTTCGTAAACCTTTGCAAAAGAAGTATTCGTGAATGCCATACAATTTTCTACTTTTGCAAAAATTTTTATAATTATAATGGCAACAACAAATAAGACATTCACCATGATTAAGCCCGATGCAGTGGGCAATGGCCACACCGGTGCCATCCTGAACGATATCATTGCGGGAGGGTTCAAAATTGTGGCGATGAAGTACATCCACCTTTCGAAGGAAACGGCCGGCGCATTTTATGCGGTACACAAAGAGCGTCCGTTTTACGGAGAGCTGGTCGGTTTCATGACGTCTGGTCCCATCGTGGCAGCGATCTTGGAAAAAAACAATGCGGTGGAAGATTTTCGCAAACTGATCGGTGCCACGGATCCAGCAAAAGCTGAAGCCGGAACCATCCGCAACAAATACGCAAAATCCATTGAGGCGAACGCCATTCATGGCTCCGATTCGGACGAAAATGCAGAAATCGAAGGCAACTTTTTCTTTTCGCAGTTCGAACGGTTTTAGTCGTTTCCGTGATGTGACACCTAACAAGCCAGCTGGCTTGTTAGGTATTCATACTTGCTTGAAAACCCTTCGTGCCAAATAGAAGTCTTCCTTTTCCGTCATTCGCACTTTATCTTCTTTTTTCTTATCGCCGTAACCGCATAAATGCAGGATGCCATGGATGATGACCCGGTGCAGCTCATCGGCCTCGGCCACATTGAATTTCGCTGCATTTTCGCGCACTCGGTCGATACTGACGAAGATATCGCCCGCGATAATGCTTTCCTGTTCGCTGCTGTCGAAAGTCACAATATCCGTATAGGTGTCGTGCTGAAGGTATTGCTTATTAATAGTCAATAAATACCCATCGCTGCATAAAACAATGTTGATTTCGCCGGTTTTGTAGCCTTCTGTGCTGACGGTCTCTTTTATCCACCTTCGCAGAGCGGTCTTGTGCTTGGGTTTATAATCGGTATCTTCCGAAAAAAAATGAATGGTGCGCATCGTTGAAGCCTTGTAGCCGGTAAAAGTAGGAAGTTATCGGTGAAAGTCGCGTCTCTCCAGATAAGATTGGAGGATGATCACAGCTGAAACACTGTCAATGAGTGACTTATCCTGTCGCTTCTTTTTTGTCATCCCACTTTGCGCAATGCTCGCTGAAGCGATTTTAGAGGTAAAACGCTCATCAATCGTTTCCACCGGAATAGCGGGAAATGCGCTGCGCAACGATCGTACAAACCCTTTAACATGCTGTGCAGATTCGGAATCCGACCCATCCAGCTGACGGGGCATTCCAACTACAAATACCTCCACCTCCTCCCGGGCAACGTAAGCTTTCACATAATCCTGAACGTCTCTGGCATGTACTGTCTCCAAAGCTGTAGCAATGAGCTGCAGGGGGTCGGTCACCGCCATTCCTACCCGCTTCGTGCCATAATCAAAAGCCATGATGCGCATCTCCGCAAAGATAGTCCTTATTATGACAAGCTAAGGCTCATTAATAAATAAACACTAAATATAAAATGGACGCAATAATAATGGCAATAACGATAGCCACCCAAATGGTGTTGCTTGCCGGCCGATCGTTCGGCTCTTTTATCGCCTCCGGCGAAGGCGCAGGGTCCTCCTGATGAGCTGTATAATTATCCTCCGCTTGAAGATTTCCTTCCCCGTCGGTTCGATGCCTATTCGTTTCCATAACGTGAAATCCTTGTTTTCTATAAATAATAACAAAATACACCTATTTTTGTTTCGCCTCAAATCGCAATCTCATTTCCCGAATCCAAATCTTTTCCTTATCATTGCACGGAAGATTATTCAGCCATGAGATTTATTGTTTCTACATCCATACTGTTAAAGCAATTGCAGGCCATCAGTGGTGCTTCAAGCAGCAGCACGGTACTCCCGATTTTAGAAAATTTCCTGTTCGAAATCAAGGACAACATACTGACTATTTCAGCAACCGACCTGCAAACCAGCATGGTTACCTCGCTTCCCATTGAAGCAAAAGAAGAAGGCCGTGTAGCGATGCCTTCCAAGATATTAATTGAGACACTGAAAACGTTGCCCGATCAGCCAGTGGCCTTCTCGGTAGATACAGCTACCCTGGCGGTAGAAATCAGTGCTGGCGACGGTAAATATAAACTCAGCGGCGAAAATGCCGATGACTTTCCGAAAATCCCGGTGGTGGACAATGCATCCTCCGTTGCGATACCGGCGTCTGTATTGGCTGAAGCCATCAACAAAACGATCTTTGCGGTGAGCAACGATGAATTGCGTCCCGCCATGTCGGGCGTCCTGGTACAGTTGGCAGAACAATCCACCACCTTCGTTGCCACAGACGCTCATAAACTGGTGCGCTACCGCCGGAAAGACATCGGAACCCAGAAGCCGACTTCGTTAATTTTACCCAAGAAAGCCCTGTCGTTGCTGAAATCGTCGTTGCCGACAGAGGACGTCAGCGTTTCTGTCGAATACAACAGCACCAATGCATTTTTCAAGTTCGGAAATATCCATTTGATTTGCCGCCTCATCGACGAGCGATACCCTGATTACGAGGCCGTTATCCCGCAGGTTAATCCCAATCGGCTGACGCTCGATCGCCATACGTTCCTCAATTCGCTACGGCGCGTCGTCATCTTCGCCAATAAGACGACCCATCAGGTCCGCCTTAAAATATCAGGCAGCGAGCTGAACATCTCGGCGGAAGATCTCGACTTCTCCAACGAAGCACATGAACGGCTGAGCTGTCAATTCGAAGGCGATGACATGGAAATCGGATTTAACGCCAAGTTCCTTGTAGAAATGCTGACCAACCTCAATAGCGATGAAGTAGTCATCGAAATGAGTACACCGAACCGCGCCGGATTGTTGGTTCCCGCGATTTCTGAAGAAAACGAGGATATTCTCATGTTAGTAATGCCGGTAATGTTAAATAATCTGGGTTAAGGTATTGGATCTGATTTCCACTCTGATTGATTTCATCCTGCACATCGACCAGCACCTGGTTGAGATTGTCAACGATTACCAGACCTGGACGTATCTCATCCTATTTCTGATTATCTTTATCGAAACCGGTGTAGTGGTAATGCCCTTTCTTCCGGGAGACTCGCTGCTATTCGCCGCCGGAATGCTGGCTGCCCAACCGAATGACTTGAATGTAGGGCTGATGATCGTTATTCTGTTAGTCGCTGCGATAACCGGCGATTCACTGAACTATGCCATCGGGAAACGGTTCGGTATGCGGGTTACCCGATTCAAGCTGTTTGGCAGGCAAATCGTGAGAGAGGAACAGATCGAAAAGACCCACGCTTTTTACGCAAAATATGGCAGTAAAACCATTGTGATTGCACGCTTCGTTCCAATCGTCAGAACACTCGCTCCTTTTGTGGGTGGAATAGGCAGAATGAATTACGGCACGTTTCTCACCTATAACGTCATAGGGGCTTTATTATGGGTCGTGGGCATCACCTTGGCGGGATATTTCCTGGGTAACATTCCTATTGTCAGGGACAACTTTTCTAAAGTGGTCCTGTTCATCATTGTCGTTTCCATTCTACCCATCATTTTTGAAGTGGCAAAAGAAAAATTCGGAAAATCTAACAGGAAACACGAATAGCGTCCACCAACAAAATTACTTTCCAAAAAATAATCTTCCATTTCGAAGCCGTTCCTTGGCACAAAAATTACTCATGCAACATTTTTCAGTGTTTCACGACTAACTAATAAAACACATACGTTTGCATACGTGCTGCCAACAATGAACGAAACGGAACTCGTCGCGCTTTGCCGCAAAGGCCATGAAGCGGGATTCACGGGATTATATAAAAAATATGCCCGGACAACCTATAACTCCATTTGCCGCATCGTTTCACATACGGCAGAAGCGGAGGATATTCTTCAAGAGTCGTTTTATCACGCCTTTAAGGATATACACCGCCTACAGCAGGTCCACAGTTTCGGCGCCTGGGTTAAGCGGATTGCGCTGAACCGCTCGATCACCCACCTCCGCAAGCGAAGCATCTCATTTTCAGATGCGGACTTGGTGGGTATTCCCGACGAAGCGCATTACGATGAAGAAGAGGACCGGTTGATGGATCGCAAGGTCGAAGAAATACGGCAAGCGATAGACCGGTTACCAACCGGATATAAAACCATACTGAGTCTCTATGTTTTTGAAGAGATGCGGCACGAAGAGATAGCAAGCCTATTGGGAATCTCCCATAGCACTGCGCGTACACAGTACCACCGCGCCAAGAAAAAAGTAATACAGTCGCTGGAAAAAAATACGTTATTATGAAGGATGACTTAAAAGATTTTGTAAACAAACACCGTGAGGAATTTGATCACCTCAGCCCTTCCGCGGATGTATTCAAACGCTTGCATATGCAGCTGAAGGCCGACGGGGGCCATACCGACAAAAACGAATCCGTTTTTAAACGCTTACCTTATCTACCATGGCTGGCAGCGGCCTCTTTACTGATTGCCACACTTAGTGCGTATTGGTTGCTCAACACCGACCGTCCGACCGCAGACCGGCTACTGGCTTCTAATAAGCCGCTTACCGGCGAACAGCATCAACCTACTGGCCACACACCGGCAAGCACGTCAACCAACCCGATCGAAACCGAAGCAGCAGCTCCCTTGTCGCCGCCCGTAAATGCGATAGCCAACGCTGGCAAAAACCCGCAGCGCCGAGCCAAGGCAGTGCCGACAGCGCCGCAAACACCTTCCTTTGCCACCCGACTTCGCGACAGTTCGTCTGCAAGCACCCGTCTGGCCGCTATCCTGGAAATCGAACAGAACCGTCAGTTAGACAACCGTTCACTAACCATGCTTGCGCAAACCCTGAATCGGGATGGCAATACAAATGTACGTCTAGCAGCGCTGGATGTATTGAGCCAGCATCTGGATCAACCGGATATTGTGGATGTATTCCAAAAATCACTGATGGAACAAGATGACCCGCTGGTGCAACTCGGAATCATTAAGATTGTCAGTCAGCTGGATGACGGAGCGATCGACCGGACATTGTTTTCGCTGGCCGAAGATCCCTACACCTTCCGCGCAGTCCGCGATGAAGCTTATGCCGTATTGCTGAAGAAAAACAAACTTTAGGCAATACCCGTATCAAATCGTACAACAAATGGTAAAACAGAAAACATAAAATCACATGAACAAGCAAATTCTCACCTTTGCACTGCTCACATTACTGAGTACCGCTGCATGGGCCCAACGCGATTACCGCATCAGCAAAACCAACGGCAAACTAATAATCAACCTTCAGGGTGCACGGATCGAGGGATACGACGGAAGCGAAATTATTTTCTCAAAAGCAGGAGCTGCAGAAAAAGAAGACGAGCGAGCGAAAGGCCTCCAAGTATTGAGCAGCACTGGACTCAAAGACAACACTGGGTTAGGGATAAGTGTCGTTGAAAAAGACGGAAACATCGAGGTTTTCGCGGTAGGAAACCAGAATGACAAGGAACTACTGCGCATCCGCGTTCCCCGGCAAATGGGTGTTATTTTCCACAACGACAACAGTTTTATGGCAGATTCACTCCTCATCAAAGGAATTAGGGGTGAAATCGAAGTATCCACAAGTTATAACAAAGTAAGGTTAGAAGGTAACAGTGGACCGATGAACGTCAAGTCCGTCTATAACGGCGTGGAAGCTGTTTTCAATCCGTCCATCACCGGCCCCATTTCCATTGTATCAGTCTATGGACACGTCGATGTATCCCTTCCTGCGGCAACCAAAGCCACTCTTTCTCTAAGCACTTCCTACGGTAAGTTATACGCAGCGGAAGCATTTGACGTAAAAATTCCCCCTAAATCAACGGCGGAAAAAAATGAGGTATCGACAACGGCGGCAATCACGGATTCAGCCGCAGAAACGATATTTCCCGAAATGCCTCCGATACCACCAACGCCTCCTGTATTTATCGGCAGCGTCTCCGAGCAGATCGAAGGATCAATTAACGGAGGAGGTATACACATTATCCTGAAGTCATCTTACGAGAATGTCTATCTGCGCACGTCATCGTAATTATCTCTACTTCATGGCATAGTTGAGCGACCGCGCGGGTGCGGTCGCTCAACTATACATTCAAAACGCAAACATGCAACCTTGCTCCTCTCCGCTTTTATTTGTTACCTTTGCACATGATTAAATCTATGACCGGCTATGGCATCGGTGCCAAGGACAATCAAAAGGTAAAATATACAGTCGAAATAAAATCCCTGAACTCCAAGTTTCTGGAATTGACGCTGCGGCTGCCCAAAGCGTTTTCTGATAAAGAATTAACCCTCCGCAGCGAATGCTCCCGGCTTATCGAGCGGGGTAAAGTAAATGTAACCGTTACCGTCGAGTACGTAGATCAGACGGCAGCCGCCGCTACCATTAATACAGAACTGCTCAAAAACTATTTCCGGCAGCTGGAGGTCGTGGCCAACGAGCTGAACACCGACCGGGGGAATCTCTTTGAGCTCGCCCTCAACATGCCCGAGGTCATCAGCCACAACGAAGAGGAGGCCGATGAAGAAGAAGCGGCCATGCTCTTGGGAGCCTTTCAGGAGGCCATAGCCGGACTCGATCGGTTTCGGAAGGATGAAGGCGCTGTGCTCAAACACGACCTCTCTACACGTACCCAGGATATCCTTCGCCTGCTGACGGAGGTGGAAGCAGTTGAGACCGACCGCATACCGCTCATTCGAGACCGGATTAGCCAATATATGGACGAAACCGTAGGCAAAGAGAACGTCGATATGAATCGGTTTGAACAGGAGCTGATTTTTTACATCGATAAGCTGGACATCACCGAGGAAAAGGTTCGCCTGCGCAGCCACTGCAACTATTTTCTCCAAGCGCTTGATGCAGCCGATGCCAACGGTAAGAAGCTTGGCTTTATCTCGCAGGAAATGGGACGCGAAATCAACACCCTTGGATCCAAAGCAAACCATGCAGGAATCCAACAGATCGTGGTCCGCATGAAAGAGGAACTCGAAAAAATCAAAGAACAACTGCTAAATGTCCTGTAACTCCATGGAAGGAAAACTCCTCATATTTTCTGCTCCTTCAGGTGCCGGCAAAACCACGATCGTGAAGCACCTGCTTTCCACACATCCCGATAAAATTTCGTTTTCCATTTCGGCGAGCACACGCACGCCCCGCGAAGGAGAAGAGAACGGAAAGGACTATTATTTTATCTCCAAAGAAGAGTTCTTACACCGCATTGCAAAAAAAGAATTTATCGAGTTTGAGGAAGTATACTCGGGTACATATTATGGGACACTTCGTTCGGAAGTAGAACGGATATGGGCCCTCGGAAAACACGTGATTTTCGATATCGACGTGGAAGGCGGTCTGCATTTAAAGCGCAAATTTGGCAATCAAGCGTTAGCCATATTTGTACAGCCCCCCTCCCTGGAAGTACTCATCCAACGCCTACGCGGTCGAGGCACTGATAGTGAAGAAAAATTAACTGAACGGATTCTAAAAGCTGAAAAGGAGCTTGGCTACGCCAACCGTTTTGATGTAATCCTCAAAAATGACGATCTTGATACGGCCTGCGCCAACGCGGAACGGCTGATGTTGGACTTTCTTTCGGTGGAATAAATAAGGTTTGCCATGCGAAAAGTTGGATTGTTTTTTGGTTCATTCAATCCCATACATACTGGGCACCTAATCATCGCCAACTACATGGCAAATTACACCGATCTGGATGAGGTGTGGCTGGTGGTGTCTCCCCACAATCCGTTAAAAAAGAAAGATTCCCTTATCAATATGTACGACCGGCTCGAAATGGTGAACTTAGCTATCGAGCGTGCCGAAAATATCCGAAGCAGCACCGTTGAATTTTCGCTGCCCCAACCTTCCTACACCATCGATACCCTTACACACCTACGGGAAAAATATCCGACGACCGACTTTGCGCTCATCATGGGATCGGACAACCTCCTTTCGCTGAAAAAGTGGAAGAATTACGAAATCATTCTGCGCGACTATCCTATTTTCGTGTACCCACGGCCGGACTACCCCATACCAGCCGAACTGGAAAACCTATCTTCCATAACAATCACGGATACCCCCTTTATGGAATTCTCTTCAACCTTTATCCGAAATGCCGTGAAAAACGGCAAGAATATCCGGTATTTTGTTCCCGACAGCGTAATGGTCTTCATTGAAAACAAAGGGCTGTATCGGTAGCTATCTTCCCATCCATCCCCCATCCACTGTCAGGATCGTACCGTGTACATAACTGGACGCCTCAGAGGCTAAAAACAACGCAGGTCCTTTAAAATCTTCCGGCTCGCCCCAACGTCCTGCGGGAATTCGTTCCAAAATCGACCGGCTCCGATCGGGATCAGCCCGTAAAGCTTCTGTATTGTCCGTGGAAATGTAGCCTGGTGCAATGGCATTCACGTTAACACCCTTCGATGCCCATTCATTGGCAAACGCCTTGGTTAGCTGTCCCACCGCTCCTTTGGAGGCAGCGTAGCCCGGTACATTGATGCCCCCCTGGAAAGTAAGCAACGAGGCCGTGAAAATGATCTTACCGCTTCCGCGGGCCACCATGTCCCTGCCGACCTCTCGCGTAAGAATAAACTGAGCGTTTTGGTTGATCTCGATCACGGTATCCCAATAGTTGTCGGGGTGCTCGGCCGCAGGCTTGCGCAGGATGGTTCCTGCATTGTTAAACAAGATATCGATGCGGGTGTGCTCCGCCTGAACCCGCTCAATAAATGCGTATAGTGCTTTTCTATCACCGAAATCGGCCTGATAAGCGTAAAATTTACGCCCCAGCCGTTCTACCGACGCTGCAACTGCACTTCCCTCGGTTTCCAACGATGCAGATACCCCAATGATGTCGGCGCCTGCTTCGGCTAGCGCCTCTGCAATAGCCTTTCCAATTCCTCTTTTGCACCCGGTCACCAGTGCAGTTTTACCCGTTAAATCAAATAAGTGTGATGTAATCATTACTGTTTACTAGTTTATTTCCACGTTTAGGGGCGATGCCACCCGTTCTTTAAATGTGTGCAGGTAGTCAAACCATGCCTCCGCCGAGGTGTAGGCTCCTGCTTTATTCCATGCCCCGCCTACGTAATATACCAAGGGCGTTCCGTTTGTTGTCTCTGCGAAAGCCAGGTATTGGTTGGATAGGTTACCGAACCCCGAAAAACTACCTTCTTCTAGAATAACCCCGATTCCGGTTATGCCGTGGTTACCAATCTCAGGCTCCCAATACCCAAAAATACCGTCCCGTTCCTCCTGCAAAAGGCTTCCGGGTTTCTCCCTGCGTGCCACGCCGATGGCTACCGGCAGTTCGCCGTCTCCGTCTATCGAATACGTTACCTCCACCCGGTTCAGTTGCGATCCTGCATCCAGGGTAAACTGTTTAGTGACAGACACCGTTTTCGTTCCTACCTGCCACGGTTCATACGTAAGTTTAAACGTACTGCGTAGCGGACCATTATCTACTATTTCATACTGACGATAGTGCTTGGAAAATACAACGGTATCGTTGGCAAACGGAGCTATGTCGCCTGCGCCCAGCGTCATCCCGACCGAATAATAATCCATTCCTTCTCCATGATCGGTATGATAATCGCCTTGGGCATACCATTTATCGACCACTAAATCCTTCGTCCTTTTCGACCAGATATCAAGCCCATGGGCATCGTCGGGTCGCCCTTCGAGTGCCTTGCCATACATCCGGAAAGCTACCACATCATTTTCCCAGGCAAAGTCGTCGTACCGTTCCGGCACATAGCGTGCATACGTACGTACAGTCGCCGGAGCCGGAGCCGATTTTTCCACAGCAAGCGTTACACTTCCCGAGGCGGGCACAGTTACTTCCAACAAGATATTCTGTGTTCCGGACATTCCCTTGGTTTCCCGTTGGTAGGGAATTTCCACACCACTTGATGCATCTACAATGGTAACTATACTGTCGGTCCCGAAGGCGTCCGACCATTCGGTGTACGGAATGGCTACCAGTTCATGCCGCTCCTGATCCATCGGATTGCGAATCACGATCCGGTGATCCCGTTGACCAGGCCCACATGCTGCTAACAAGGTACACACCACAAGCAAACAGCCCAGATTAGTTGTTCTTTGCATTATTTCAGCTCATTAATTGCACGTTTGTCCATATCGTCGTAATCGAGGTTTTCGCCCGCCATTCCCCAAATAAAGGTATAATTGCTGGTGCCCGCTCCGGCATGGATGGACCAAGGGGGAGAAATCACTGCTTGTTCGTTTTGCATCCAGATATGGCGCGTTTCCTCCGGCTGTCCCATGAAGTGGCTTACCGACTGGCCATCAGGCACTTCAAAATAGAAATAAACTTCCATGCGTCGATCATGGGTATGTGCTGGCATGGTATTCCATACGCTGCCTGTCTTTAACTCTGTCATCCCCATCTGCAACTGGCAGGTTTTGATGACACTGTTGACCAGCAACTTATTGATGGTCCGGTGATTGGCGGTTTCCAGGCTTCCCAATTCCACAATTTCTGCTTCGGCCTTCGTAACTTTCTGAGTTGGGTAAGCATGGTGTGCCGGCGCTGAATTCAGGTAAAACTTAGCCGGATTTCCGGCATCGATACTGGAAAACACCACCTCTTGACGGCCTTTTCCTACATACAGCGCTTCTTTGAAGCCCAGTTCGTGTACCTCGCCGTCAACGGAAACCTTTCCTGCGCCGCCTACGTTGATAATACCCAACTCACGCCGTTCCAAAAAGTACGGCGCTTTCAATTCGTCGATTGTTTCCAGTGTAAGCGGTTTACGCACCGGTTTCGCACCGCCAGCAATGTAGCGGTCATAATGGGTGTATACCAACTGAATGGCATCGTCGATAAAAACCTTTTCTATCAAAAATTTCTTCCGCAACGCCATTGTATCCAGTGTCTTGGTTTCATCGGGTCCTATCGCATAGCGCGATTCGTAATTTACGCTCATAGTTCTTGCTATTCGTATTCTTTAATTGGATTTTGTGCTAATTTAAACACATTATTTCAGCTATGCAAACGTTTACGCTTTATGCAAAATCTTTTCGACAGTTAAATGAGCTTCACTTCCTCCTCCTCAACCAAAGATACATTTTGCCCTATTTTCCGTATATTTGCGTTGTGTTTGGCACAGATATGGTGGGAAATGAGCGAAAAATTGGATTTAAGCTGCTTGAACTTATCCGGATTATCTACAACGGGGCATCTTGTAATCTGTTGGTTTCTACGGTTTTCAGGCGATCGGGTCAAATTGTTGAAAACTTATGTTGACAATATCATCCTATAAACTCTATTTTGTTATCAGAAATGTGGCTGTGAGAAGGTGAAAGCCTAAGTGTTAGTTCTTAAAATTAGGAGTATAGATGGAAGACGATTTCGAATATGGGCCAGCCGAAGATCCTAAATTCTCGGTAGCACGTTACGAAGAAATGATTCGCAATAAGGATCAGTACTTTTTTGATACACAGGCTTTTGAAGGGATTATTGACTACTATATGGATAAAAACGATCCGATCAAAGCCCTACAGGTAGTTGATTATGCCGTAAGCCAGCACCCGTTTGCCGCAGTTTTTTACCTCAAACAGGCCCAATTATTTGCCGTGACCAATCAATTCGCACGGGCACTCGAGTCATTGGACAAAGCGGAGACATTGGAACCCTCGGAAGGTGACATCTACCTCATCAAAGGAGGAATCCTAGGCAATTTAGAGCGTTATGACGAAGCGTTCGGCAGCCTGAACAAGGCATTGGAATTGGCGGAAAACCCAGACGATATTTACTTGCAGATCGCCTTACTTTACCAAAACAAGGGAGACTACGAAAAAGCCATCCATTACTTAAAACGCTGTCTGGAGCAAAATATGGAAAATCAAGATGCACTCTACGAGCTGGCATTTTGTTACGATGTGCTGGACCGGCAGGAGGAAAGCATTGGATTCTATAAACAATATATCGACAACGATCCCTATTCATACGCGGGCTGGTACAACCTTGGAAACGCCTACCATAAATTAAATCGGTATGAAGAAGCGATCGACGCCTATGATTATGCAATCCTGATTAAAGATAATTTTGCTTCCGCATACTTTAATAAAGGAAATGCCTTGGTCAATCTCGATAAATACATGGAAGCGATCGGAGTATACAAACAAACGTTTGAATACGAACCCCCGGGGGCGGAAACGTATTGCGCCATTGGTGAGTGCTATGAGAAGCTGGAGCAAATGGACGAGGCCAGATCCTATTATAAAAAGGCGGTCAAAATCGATGCAAATCTGGCCGACGCTTGGTTTGGTATCGGTGTAACGCTGGATTACGAAGAACGCTATTTCGAATCGTTGCACTTTTATAAAAAGGCACTCGATATCGAACCGGAAAATCCCGATTATTGGTTTGCCATCGCGGATGCCCGCTATAAATTAAAACAACTGGATGAAGCCGAAGCCGCATATGAAAAGGTCGTTGAACTTAACCCCATTGACCTCGAAGCATGGCTGGATTATTCATCTATCCTGTATGAACGCAATAAATTGGACCGCGCCATAGAAACTATTGCCGAAGCAATCAAGAATAATCCGGACGGGGCCGAACTGTATTACCGGATGGTCGCGTACCTGATTGCCGCAGGCAGGTATAACGAAGCCCTGAATTACCTGGAGCTCGGACTTGCTGCCAATCCAAAAAAACACGCCGTGTTATTTGAATACTTGCCCCAATTGCAGGATAATAAGGCTATCGCAGAGGTAATTAAGAAATATATGCCCTGATTTGCATCACCAAAAATGGGTTTTTCAGAGTTTTTTCAGGATTTTTCCCCTCCTTTGTCCGTAAATATCCGACATAGCCGCTAGTAACTTTGTATGTACATGAACTTTCAATTGAATAATATTCCCCAAAGAACGGAAAAACCAAGAGAAAACGGACTGACCATGGTCATGGACAAAGGGTTCAGTGTGCGTCAGGCTGCCGATTTCATGGAAGTCGGAGCGGCGTATACCGATTTCGTAAAGCTGGGCTGGACCACCGCGCTTATTGTGCCGAAACTGGAAGAAAAGCTGGCTGTTTACCGCGAAGCGGGTGCACACCCCTACTTCGGCGGCACCTTGTTCGAAGCCTTTGTAGTACGGGATCAATTTGACGACTTCCTGCGGGTTATTGAAAAATACCGCCTGGAATATGCCGAAATATCCGACGGCTCCATCGCACTGCCACACGAAGAAAAATGCGAGTACATCGCCAAACTGGCACAACACGTCACTGTAATTTCCGAAGTGGGATCCAAAGACAATACCAAGATCATGGCTCCGTATAAGTGGATTTCCCTAATGAAAGCCGAGCTGGAAGCCGGTTCATGGCGACTGATCGCCGAATCCCGGGAGAGTGGAAATGTAGGATTGTATCGCGAGTCGGGCGAAGTCCGCCAGGGGTTGGTTGACGAAATCCTTAACGAAATTCCCAACGAGAAAATCATCTGGGAGGCTCCGCTCAAATCCCAACAGGTATACTTTATCCACCTAATTGGCGCGAACGTCAACCTCGGCAACATTAATCCCGCGGAAATCATTGCACTGGAAACCACCCGCATGGGATTACGGGGCGACACCTTTCATTATTTTATTTGACGATGACCAAATTCGGGCTGATCGGCTTTCCGCTGACACACTCTTTCTCTAAAAAGTACTACGATGCCAAGATGGAAAGGGAGCAGCTAACGGGTATAGATTACCAACTCTATGCCATCCCTGAAATCGGTGAATTTCCCGTTTTGCTGACCAATCAGCCCCTGCTAATGGGCGTGAATGTAACCATTCCCTATAAAGTGGCCGTAATGGATTACCTGGACCACCTATCTCCGGAAGCTTCAGCGATCGGTGCTGTCAACTGCATCCGCATAGAACGACCGAATGGGCGCCCCATACTCACCGGATACAATACCGATGTATACGGTTTCGTGGAGTCCCTGAAACCGTTTCTCCGACCGGAACACCAACGGGCGTTGGTATTGGGCAACGGTGGGGCAGCCAAAGCCGTAACCTATGCACTCAGCCAATTGGGGATCGGATATACCATCGTATCCCGGTCGGCTAAAGCCGGACAGTATTCGTATGAGCAATTGGACCCCGCCCTGATAGCCGACCACCTGCTCATCATCAATACCACTCCCCTGGGCACGTATCCCGCCGTTACGGGATGTCCCGATATTCCCTACGAATGTATCGGAAACAGGCACCTGCTGTATGATCTAGTTTATAATCCCGAAGAAACCGAGTTTCTCCGTCGGGGAAAAGCTAACGGGGCGACGATCAAAAATGGCCTCGAAATGCTGGAGCTCCAAGCCGAGCGAAATTGGGAAATCTGGACCATCGGCTTATGATCGGAAAACAAATCGCACGTTTGTTTGTCATGGGCTTCGCTGCCCTCGCTGTGGGAGCATGCATGCCCCAATATTCACCCAAACCACGCGGCTATTTTCGTATCGAATTTCCCGAAAAAACCTATCAGACTTTTGCTCCGGGGTGCCCGTTTACTACCCGCATCCCCACCTATGCGAAGATGGAACCAGACCGATCTGCAGACGCCAGACCCTGCTGGATGGACCTTTGGTTTCCACAGTTCAATGCTCGGATACACCTCAGCTACATGCCCGTCACCAGCCCGGATAACTTTAACCAATTGGTGGAAGATGCCCGGACGTTCGCATTCAACCACACCGTTAAAGCTACTGCAATCGACCAGCAGCGCATCAGCCGACCAAATGCCCAAGTTTATGGCCTAAACTATGAGATCAAAGGAAACACTGCATCCAACATTCAGTTTTTCCTTACTGACAGCACTCATCATTACCTTCGCGGGGCACTGTATTTCCACGAAAAACCCCGCCTTGATTCCATCCGGCCCGTATTGGATTTCATAAAAACCGATATTGATACATTGATCCAATCGTTGCGATGGAAGTAAGGCCTATTTCAGCGTAAGAGACTTGAACTCACGGGTCAGATCTTCCAGTGACCGTTCTACACCCATCCGCTCCAAGGAAGAGGCACCGACAAAACCTTGGGCATCCGTGCGGTCCAGTATCTGACGGACATCCTCCGGTGCCATGATGGGGCCTCCATGGGCCAGGAAAAAAATAGCCGGATTGACTTCACGACCCGCATCGATGATTTCCTCCGTACGGTCAACTGCCTCATCCATGCTGCAGGTAGCCCCGGTCACGCCAATGGATCCTCCGATTGTCGTACCCACGTGCGAGATGATCGCATCGGCCCCCGCATGGGCCATCTGACGTGCTTCCGCTGCGGTAGCCACATAAACGATCGAAAATAAATCCATCTTCGTGGCCAGTTCCACCATTTCCACTTCCTTATGGAAGCCCATACCCGTCTCTTCCAATACCTGCCTGAAATGGCCGTCAATGATGCTGTGTGTCGGGAAATTATTCACCCCCGAAAATCCCATATCTTTTACTTTCAGCAGGTGGTGCCACATTCTTCGCCGCGGATCCGAACCATGCACGCCGCATATAACAGGAATCTCGTCGACCACCGGAAGCACCTCGTATTCGCCGATATCCAACGCTTCGGCGTTTGCATCGCCGTAGGCCATCAGCCCGGCGGTGGAACCGTGGCCCGCCATCCGAAAACGCCCCGAATTGTAGATGATGATGAGGTCTGCACCCCCGCGCTCGATGAACTTTGCGCTAATGCCTGTGCCTGCGCCTGCCGCTATGATTGCCCTTCGTTCGTCGACCGTCCTTTGCAATCGCTCCCGCACTTCCTGCTTGGTGTAAGGGTTACCCCTGCCTGTCCATTTGTTTGCCATAGTTGTCTTTCTTCTTAATCCTTCTTTTTTATCGTCGCACTTTTTTATCGCTAGACATTCTTTCCTTTCTTCTTGGCCCCCTCGCATTCCGCCAGCAAACTTACCAACACCTCCACGGCAAGGGCCGCGAACCCCCGGTCGTTGATGTGCAACGGGGTTTCCACCACTTCCACCCCGCTGGAAAGCCCAGACCGCATCGAATCAACCAACGCCGCATGTATTTCCGGAGCGTAGAAAGGCCCACCAGGGGCATCCAGTTGTGACAAGCCGCCCATAGGAAGCAGCACAACGGCCGTGCCGCCAGGTGCAGTGCCCACTTTTTCGGCCAACTGGGCTCCAAGTATACGGTTTTCCTCCGCATTTGTACGCATCAGCGTAACGTCCGGCGACCAACTGTATAGTTGCCTACTGCGGTAGTGCTGTGGGACGCTGTCCAATGCCCAAAAGTTGACCATATCGAGGCATCCTGGAACAACGACCTGCGGAATGCCCCGCTCAGCGGCCGCCGTCAGTCGGTTCGGACCGGCATTGCACACCCCGCCGCAAAGCTCGTCGGCGAGTTCTGTCGTTGTGATGTCTAGAACTCCATCGAAATACCCGCCCGCAATGAGCGATTCCATCGCGCGCCCTCCTGCACCATTAGCATGGAAGGGGATCACTTCGTAGCCTCTTTCCCGGAGCAATGTGCTGCATTCATCGACGCAGGCCGTCGTGTTGCCGAACATGCTGATCGCTATGCGGCCATGGGTGACAAGTGGAGCCTCTTCCGCCGCAGCACGCCAGGCAGCCATGCCGTTGATGGCGGAAGCCGCGTAACCGATGGTGACCCTGCTAATGCCGTTTAGTCCGGCAATGTCAACAACCGAAGGCACCAGTACAATGTCCGAACTGCCTACCTGCCGTGAAAGATCATGCGTCGCCAACGTACTTACGCACACCTTCGGTATGCCAAAGGGGACGGCCTGCATCGCTTTGAGCACAATATGCGTTCCACCACCGCCGCCCATGCCGATGACGCCGGCCACGGATCCCTCCTCCACCAAGCCCTTCAGTATAACCGCTGCGCCTAAGCCCATCTCCTCCACGGCCACACCGCGATCGCCCCGCGACCTCAGATCAGCGAGCGAGCGGCCCGCAGCAGCGGCAACGTGCTCAGCCGCTACATCGACATGAAAAAGGTCGGTGGAACCCCTGATCCCGGCATTGATGGTATACACGCTGTTCCTGTCTCTTAAAAGGAGATTCCGAAGGTAAGCAAAGTCTTCGCCCTTGGTATCAAAGCAGCCAAGCACAACAATGGTTTTTTTAGGTACTTCCCTAGCTTTCATCATCCGGAGACTTTACTGTTTTCAAGAAGAGGCACGGTGCAATTTGTTTACTCATATCCACGTAAATTTAACACAAAATGTTAAATTCACTTGGATAATCTGCAATAATCCATTCAATTCGTGTCACCCGCGTTCCATTAAAAACCGTTACCTTTGTACGTATGATTCATATCAAGTCATTCGTTTGCAACCCGTATCAGGAAAACACCTACCTATTGTACGATGATAACGGTACCACGGCAATCATCGATCCGGGGATGTATGGACCGGGTGAAGAAGAAGCCGTAAGGACGTTTATCGAGACTCAGGGGCTTGAGCCGACCTTACTGCTAAATACGCATTGCCATGTGGATCATGTGCTCGGCAACCGCTACATATATGAACAATACGGGCTGCTCCCCCAGTTCCACGAAGGCGAATTGCCCCTGCTTATGGAGGTGCAAAACTATGCACCACAGATGGGGATTCGTTACGATCCTTCGCCCATCGGCGAAACCTTTCTTCCCGATTCCGGCTCCATTCATTTCGGACCGAACGAGCTGACACTGATCTCAGCACCGGGGCATTCTCCCGCCCACCTGTGCTTTTATCATCGGACACAGGGCTTCCTTATCGGCGGCGATGTGCTTTTTAAGAATAGCATTGGCCGTACCGATCTGCCAGGAGGGAACCATCAGCTGCTGTTGACCAGCATCACTCAGAAACTCTACACCCTGCCAGACGAGACGGTGGTATATCCGGGCCATGGCCCGGAAACGACCATCGGATACGAAAAGCAAACCAACCCATTTATCCGGGGATAACTCATGAACATCGCGCTGTACTTTGCCAAACGCTATCTCCGCTCCAAAAAGACCATCAATGCCGTTAATATTATTTCCGGTATCAGTGTGGTGGGCGTGCTGGTGAGCAGTGCATCGCTTATTGTGATCCTTTCCTTCTACAACGGCCTGGAAAATCTGATTTTCTCCATGTACAGCTCGTTTACGCCTGAACTCCGCATCGAGCCCCGCGAAGGCAAAGGCTTCGCCGTAGATTCCGTACTCGCCGATCGCCTCAAGAAATTTCCAGAAGTCCGTGCATACCGCGAAGTGCTTCAGGAACGGGTGTTGCTACGCTATGGAGATGCCCAATACATCGCCACACTCAAGGGAACGACCGCGGATCACGCACTGCAATCCATGGATACGTTGCTTCAGGATGGTCGGTTTATCCTGCATCAGGGCAACATCGACTATGCGGTTATGGGCGCGCGGGTACAAGGCACGTTGGGTATCTCGTTACAAGACGAATCGCGACGCATTGAAGTTTTTTCGCCCCGCAAGGGCGTCAAACCCGGTATCAATCCCGCGGAAGAGTTTACGATGCGTACCATCCGTCCGGTTGGTGTATTGGAATATCAGCAGGAATTTGACGATCTGCTTATTGTGCCCCTATCTTTTGCCCGCGAAGTGCTCGGTGAGTTTTCGCAGGTGTCGGCTATTGAAATCAACCTCCTGCCGGGAAGCAACACGACCGCCGTACAAAAGCAACTCGCACAGCAGGTGGGCTCAGGTTTCGTCGTCAAAAATCGCGAGCAGCAAAACCCGACACTGTATAAGATCGTCCGCACAGAGAAATGGGCGGTGTTTATCATCATCGCATTTACCGGTATTATCGCCATCTTCAACATTGTCGGTTCACTTACCATGCTCGTTATTGACAAAAAGAAAGACATTTCCGTACTGATGGGGTTAGGCGCAGGTAACGATCTCATTCGTCGGATTTTCTTCGTTGAAGGGCTATTAATATCGTTGACTGGATGCGTAGCCGGCCTGGTATTGGGATTCCTGTTCTGCCTTTCACAACAGACTTTCGGTTGGATCCGCTTTGGCGAGGCTGAAAATTTGGTTACCGATACCTATCCGGTGGACATCCGCGCTACCGATTTCCTATTGGTTTTCCTAACTGTATTCGTTGTTTCCGCACTGATTTCGCTGGTTTCATCCCGGCTCAGTGTAAAGCAGACCGTGCGGTTGTCTTAATACTTGCTCCGCTGCCGGCTTTTATTCCCTTCGGTGATCTGTCGGATCAGGTTACCCCAGGCAAATGGACTCAATAAAGGGTTGGCCATGCGTTGATTGACCGCCTTGTTGGTCAACCCAATGTGGTTTTGCATGGCACTGTAATTCTGGATTTCCTCCGCGCTGCGCGGGGTTACCGCCGCCAATGCAGCTAACGACTCCGGTGAAAGATTCTTCTTGGCCACCACGATGTCGTCATCGGCGATTTCCAGCGACATAAACGCCATGTTGAATTCGTCGATACTTGCCCACGGATAAGGCGTAACCATGGGAAGCTCCTTAATCTCCGCAGTCATATTGACCATCGCGGTATACTTGTCTTCCGATACCCGCGGGATGACTACCCGTGTGGACCGATAGCCCACGGAACTAAAAAGCACGGTATCTCCCTCGTGCGCCACGAAGGAAAAATAACCCTGATGATTAGCTGTAAATGTCTGGCTGTTGTAAGACAGGTTGGTTACCGTAACATACGGAACGATTACGTTGGTATCTGCATTATGAATGACTCCGCTGAACTGCACAAGCTTCCGTTGCTGAGCCGAGGCAGACAACGCCAGCCCGACGACAAAACAGACAACCAGTATGTTGCGGATTTTTTTCATGCTCGTTGACAGCAAAACTAACCATTCACACGTTCTACCACGCGTTAAATAATGTTAAATTAAATCACCGGAGATGGCATCGTTGCATTCGGATCGTCCATATCCGTGATATTAACTGCCTCCACTGCGGTAATCTCCGGAACTGCCTTCTTGATGGCTTGCTCCAAACCCGCCTTGAAGGTCATGATGCTCATCGCACATGAAGCACAGGATCCCAACAACTTTAATTTCACTACTTTATCAGCAGTAATTTCATCTATACGCACATTTCCCCCATCCGTTTCGAGATAAGGCCGGATCGAATCCAACGCCTGTTCTACTCTTTCCCGTATTTCCATAACCTGTTGATTATTCAAAGTTGTAAAGATACGGATAATTTCTAATTGTCACAATCCTGCAAAGGCGTGGTTTCGCACAAACAATTCTTACTGTTAAAGTCTGTTAAACCGCTTGCTGATTTTCTCTTTTCGGCCTATTTTGGCCCGTAAAAATTTAATTGACAGGTATTTTAAATTCACTTATCTTTGCAGGATGTTTATAAACAGGCAAATAGTAGCGGTAGCTGCTTTGGTAATGTTCGTGGCGCTGGTTGCCGGATGTAAAAGCAAATTTGAAAAATTACGTGCCAGCAATAACATCGCCCAAAAATATCAGGAAGCCGTAAAATATTATAATAATAAAAAGTACAGCAAAGCCCTCATATTATTTGATGACCTGATGACGAAATACCGAGGTCAGGCGGAAGCAGAAGACTTATATTATTATACGGCGTATACCAACTACTATTTGCGCGATTATACTTCTGCAAGATTCCATTTCAAGCAATTTACCGATACCTATCCCAACAGTACACGTGCAGAAGAATGCCGTTACATGGGGGCGTATTGCTATTTTCTTGAATCGCCGAAAACAGGATTGGACCAAGAATACACGTACCGGGCAATCGAAGCCTTACAGCTATTTATCAATCTATACCCCAATAGTGAGCGGGCGAAGGAAGCTTCAGACCTTATCCAGCAACTGAGAGACAAGTTGGAAGCCAAGGCCTTTAATAATGCCAAACTCTATTTGGACATGGGCCTTTCAGACGACTACCGAGCCGCGGTTATTGCCTTTGACAACGTACTCCGTGAGTTTCCCGACACAAAATATGCCGAGGAAATGGAGTTCCTTAGCATCAAGGCCCAGTACCTGTATGCCAACCAAAGTTCACATAGAAGGCAGGAAGAACGTTTCGAGGAAGCGTTGGATATGTACAATAATTTCATTTCGGCATACCCCGAAAGCAAGTTTCGCAAAGAGGCAGATCAGTTGAAACGAGATGCAGAAAGCGGTATTGAACGGGCAAGGAAATTCACTACACAGCTAGCTGCTGCTTCCGAAAGCAAAGAAGAGCAGGCTGCTGAAACACCCCAGAATTAACACATTGAAAAGATATGAGTACTCAAATAAGCAAAGTCGTCCCGAATAGCACCGTAACCCGTGACTTGAGGGACCTGGACAAGAAAACCGATAACCTTTACGAATCGATTGTCATCATCAGCAAGCGTGCCAACCAGATTGCCGTGGATGTGAAAGAAGAGCTGAATGGTAAGCTGGCTGAATTCGCCACGACCAACGACAACCTGGAAGAAGTGTTTGAAAATCGCGAGCAAATCGAAATCTCCAAACATTACGAGCGTTTACCCAAACCTTCCTTGGTTGCGATCGATGAGTTTCTGAATGATAAAGTATACTTCAGAAATCCCGCGAGGGAAAAAGATGAAGAATAGTGTCCGTCGGGGGAAAGCATATTCTGCTAGGCGTATGCGGTAGTATTGCCGCTTACAAGTCGGCTCATTTGACCCGCCTGTTAGTCAAAGCCGGTGCCAGTGTGCAGGTCGTGATGACTCCCGATGCCACACAATTTATCACACCACTTACCCTTGCCACGCTGTCGGGTAATCCTGTGTTGGTGGATTACTTTGATGCCAAATCCGGCGAATGGAATAATCACGTGCAGCTTGCCCTCGACGCGGACGCCCTTTTGGTAGCGCCGGCAAGTGCCAATACACTCGCCAAGTTTGCACACGGAGGTTGCGATAATCTTCTTTGTGCGATTTACCTGTCTGCCAAAAGCCCTGTTTTTATCGCTCCTGCAATGGATCTGGATATGTGGGCCCATGGAAGTACCCGCTCAAATATCTCGCGTCTCCGATCGTTCGGAAATCATATCATCCCTCCCGCAAACGGCGCGCTAGCCAGCGGGCTGAGTGGAGAAGGCAGGCTTGCAGCGCCCGAAGAAATTCTCGCAGCGTTAACTGCTCATTTTGGCGAAGGCCTTCCATTGGCAGGTAAAAAAGCACTCGTTTCTGCCGGTCCAACCTATGAGGCCATTGATCCGGTGCGCTATATCGGTAATCACTCCAGTGGGAAAATGGGCTACGCTATTGCATCCAAATTACGCAATCTGGGAGCCGATGTAACCTTGGTAAGTGGCCCTTCTGCATTAGTTCGCCCCGAAGGAGTGACCTTTTTTCCCGTGACAACCGCCGCCGAAATGCTGGAGGCATGTCTCCGGTATTTTCCGTCTGCTGATATCACGATCATGAGCGCGGCTGTAGCCGATTACACGCCGAAAACCGTGGCCGATCAAAAAATCAAGAAAGCCGAACAACACCTGACCCTCGAACTGGTAAAAACAACGGATATATTGGCTACGCTTGGAAAATCAAAACGGAACGATCAAATCCTCGTGGGTTTTGCACTGGAAACGCAGAATGAACAGGCAAATGCCCTGGAGAAGCTCCGTCGGAAAAACCTCGATTTCATTGTACTCAACTCCATGCGCGACGAAGGCGCTGGGTTTGCAGGCAACGAGAATAAAGTGACACTTATCGACAAAAACGGCGACCGCGAGGCGTTTGAACTGAAACCGAAGGAGGACGTGGCCGGGGATATCTGTTCCCGCGTCATACGATTACTTGCTTCCTGACTCTCGGTCCACTCGAATCCCGGATATCCAACCGCGCCGGCAATCTCACCGTCTCATACCCCTCGGGTATGCCCTTATGAGTAATCAGACTGATCAGTTTTTCCGCAGCCAGCCGACCGATTTCGAGTGCCGGCTGATGTAAGGTAGAAAGGGGAGGGGTAAGTACATCGGCCAATTCCGTATTGCTGAAGCCAATCAGCGCAATGTCCGCAGGGATACGCCGTCCCATTTCATGGAGCACGCTGAGACTGAGGGTAGAGAGCTGGTCTGTCGCCGTAAAAAGTGCATCCGGAGGTTCCGCTAGCTCAAAGAGGGATTGAATGCCAGCCCGTACACAGTCTTTTAGTGTTTCGCCCGCACTCGACAGGCATAACCGCACAAGCGCCTCCCCATATGTTAGGTGGTTTCTTTTTAGGGCGTCCAAATAGCCCGCACCCCGTTGCGATGCGAAATGGACGTCCGGACCAATATTAAGCATAGCGATACGCCGGTATTTATTCGCAATCAAATGTTCTGTTGCTTGAAACGCCGCTTGGTAATTATCAATGCCCACCTGATCCGATTCAAATCGCTCACTGATCCGGTCAAACAATACGATCGGCATACCGGCCTCCCTCAATGCTAGAAGATGCTCAAAACCCACTGTTTCCGCAGAGGGCGATATTAGAATGCCCTCCACGCCTCTTGCTTCGAGCTGTTTAAGACATGATTTTTCCTGGACCAGCGACTCTTTGCTCTGCATGATAATCATATCATACCCCGCTTGGGTACAAGCTCCATCAATACCATCCAGCATCCGGGATACGAAGCTATTATCAATGGAACAAATTACTACGCCAATGGAACCACTTTTGCCTTCTTTTAGGCTCTTGGCCATTCGGTTGGGCAAATAATGATTGGCACGGGCATACGTAATCACCCTTTCCTTAGTGTCCTCGCTTATCTCGTAACTGTCACGCAATGCCTTGGATACCGTCGAAACGGATAACTCCAATGCAAGGGCAATATCCCGTAAAGTCATCTGAGGCATGGTACCAACTAAATAAAAGGATAAAGATAAGCATTCCTCGGCAAAGTCGCGGTTTCGCAACGTTGCGTCTCAGCAATTTCGCGGTTTCGCAATTCTTCAATTTCGCAGCATAACAATTTCGAAAATCAACGGATAAAAAGCCCTATCTTTGTCCTACACGTCTTTATCACAGTGCATGAAACCTGTCGTGTCAGCGTCTTCTGACAAAAGGCGATGAACCTGCGGGTTCCATCAGACCGTTAACGAATAAATATGTGCTGATGAATAAATATGTTCAAAGAGGAATTTTGGGTGCTTCGCTGGGCGTAGCATTGTGCATATTAGGACTCTTTCTCATGGGAAGGGAAGCGTCCGTCTATAAATGGGTACTGGCATCGGGGGTAATCGTGTTTGGTATTGGATTCCTGACCCTACTCTATGGCCTCATCCGAAAAATAGAACGCCGGAGTATCCTCGAAGACCGCAGGGAGCGACAGCAAAACAATGAATAAGCACCGCCAAAATCCGTTTATCAATGCGCTAAGAGGGATTTTCGAAACCTTTCGCAGTGAACGGAATTTCAAAATTCACCTCGGTTGTGCCGCCTTAGCCATTGCCTTGGGAATTTGGACCCGTTTGTCTGCGTCAGACTGGCGATGGATTGCGCTATGTATTACCGTGGTGTTTGTACTTGAGTTGTTAAACACCGCCCTGGAGGCTGTGGTCGACTTGCTGTCTCCAAACTATCATCCCTTAGCAAAGAAAGCGAAAGATGCCGCAGCAGGGGCTGTGTTAGTCGGCGCTATTTTCGCGCTGATCGTCGGGGCATCCGTCTTCTTGCCCAAATTGAGGGTTTATTTTTTCGAATAATATGCAGCATAAAACCCGTGGCATAGTCTTGAAAACCACTAAATATGCGGAAAGTAGTGTGGTGGTGCAGGTGTTCACCGAAAAATTTGGGCTGCAGTCGTATATTGTCAACGGTGCCCGCAAGCCAAAGGCCAAGATCGGAACAAATGTCTTGCAACCCCTGCACCTCCTTGATATGGTCGTTTATCACCGCGAAAATGCTTCGTTACAGCGCATTTCCGATGCCCGTCAGCTGCCTCCGTTGCTCAGTATTCCCCATGATATCATCAAACGTACCGTCGCGCTGTTCCTCAATGAAGTGCTCTACAAAAGTCTTCGTCAGCAGTCTGCGGATGAACCGCTCTTCGATTATCTTTTTTACGCAATCTCGTGGTGGGATGCGACGGACAAACCGGTGCCCAATTTCCATCTTTTTTTCCTCATCAAACTTTCACGTTACTTGGGGTTTAGCCCCACCTTACCTAAATCAGGCGAATCTTTTTTTGATTTAAAAGACGGTATTTTTTGCCATGCACTGCCCGCACATACCTGGGTACTGCAAAACCCGCAAACAGCTTCTTTTGCTCGTCTACTTACGTGTTCATTCGAAGAGTTGGCTTCACTACAGATTCCTTCGTCCGATCGACGCATTCTGCTCGGGAAAATCCTTGATTTCTATCGATTGCACATTGATCACTTGGGTGAAATCCATTCACATAACATCCTGGAAGAAGTGTTTCGTTGAATATGGCCACCTAACTTTGTTCAGCAACTCATGGGTAAAAGGAATAGTCAAACAAAAACGGCTCCCGGTTGTTTCAGGAATAAGTAGGTTGATAACCAATCTGTACGCCCATGTGGAACGAAGAAAATAACAAGCTTTATCAGTCGTTCACCTTTCGGGATTTTTCCGAAGCGTTTGCCTTTATGGCCCGGGTCGCCCTGCTAGCCGAGCAGCACAACCATCATCCCACGTGGACCAACACCTGGAACAAAGTGGAAATCTGGTTGACCACGCACGATGCAGGCGATACAGTGACTGAGAAAGACCGCAAACTTGCCCGTGCAATAGATGACCTACAGTAAACGCCGATGAAAAATAACGCCATTGCGCGGTTCAATCAGGTTTTGCTGTTTATGGTATTGGTATTTGCCCTGCTTTATTTTGCGAAGCCCTTCCTCATTCCCGTAGCCATCGGCGGGATGATGGCCATGCTGTTGGTACCTGTTTGCAAACGTATGGAACAACGTGGTGTTCCCCGAGGATTAGCCGCTGTCATTTGTGTCCTGCTTACGCTTGTCCTGTTGCTCGCAGGCGCCTATCTTTTATTTCATCAGCTGATTGAGCTCGGAAAAGATCTGCCGATGATCGGTAGAAAACTGAACGAAATGCTCAATTCGGGACACGATTTTATCTCTGAACGTTTCCAGTTGCCCGTTGCCAAGCAAAAAGAATACCTGCAAAGCCAAATTGCCGGATTATCAAATCTGGCGGGTCAATTTATCGGCGATATATTTCGGTTTATTCTTTCTTTTTTAGTGCATATACTGATTATCACCGCCTATTCCGTGCTATTACTGATTTACCGCCGCCGTATCAAAAATTTCGTGCTGTCTCTGGTTTCCTATTACGCCGGTGAGACACGCGTTGCTGAAGCCCGGGATGTCGTTGATAAAACTGCAGCCGTGGCCAGTGCCTACCTCGCAGGTGTATTTTTGGTCGCGCTTATATTCTCCGTCATTAACACCATCGGATTGACAATTATAGGCATAGAAAATGCGCTGTTTTTTGGTGTAATGGTTGCAACCATCAATATCATCCCCTATATCGGCTCGGTAGTCGGCAGCACCGTTGTTGTTATTTACACGCTCATTACCTGTGACTCACTGCTTACACCGGTTATCGTAGCTTTCTTTTTTATCGTTATGCAACAGATAGACAGCTATATCCTCACGCCAAAAATCACCGGAGGAAAAATACAACTGAATGCCCTGTTTACCCTGATGGCACTTCTATTGGGCAGTTTGGTCTGGAATGTGGCTGGCATGATTCTGTTTGTTCCGTTCTTGGGCGTGGCAAAGGTGATTTTTGATCACGTAGACGCTCTGAAACCCTACGGAAACCTAATCGGCGACAGAGATACAAAAAATAAAAAACCGGCTATCAGTCGATAGCCGGTGAAATACAATAAATATAGTTGAAAAATAATACTTAGATTACTTTAACATTTACCGCATTTAAACCTTTTCTGCCTTGTTCTACATCATACGAAACGTTGTCATTTTCGCGGATTTTGTCGATAAGGCCCGATGAGTGAACAAAAATTTCACTTTCACCGGAATTGGGGACGATAAAACCAAAACCTTTGGTTTCATTGAAGAATTTAACTACTCCTTCTGCCATTGTATTGAAAAATTAAAAATATTAAAACTCAAATGTATGTATAATTATTTGTAAACCAAGCAAAAATATTTACAATAGAATAGTATACATTTAACTGTTAGGCGGTTAAATGTCATTAATTTTCATTAGTTTAGCACATCACGCTTACAGGCAAATGCATAAAGAATAAGCGGAAAACATTTCTGCTACTTTAGAAGTAATTATTAGCAGAATCCTGCTTATTTAATCTACTAAGGCTAGATCTTTTACAGTGGATCCATTTAGAATACAAAATATCGATTTATTAATACGCTAACTAAACATCATGAACTATCAAATAGCTTCGCTGAAAAAGTTGGAAGAAGAAAATAAAAAGATTGGTAAACTGCCTTTTTCCATCCGCATACTACTCGAAAATGTATTACGGAATCACGATGGTTTCGCCATTACCGATGAGCACCTGAATACGTTGGTCAATTGGAATCCTTCGGGAACCGACAAAGAAGTACCTTTTAAGCCTGCCCGTGTACTGATGCAGGATTTCACCGGAGTACCGGCAGTGGTTGATATGGCTTCCATCCGGGCAGAGGTCATTCGGAAAGGCGGAGACGGAAGCAAAATTAATCCTGCTGTTCCGGTTGACCTGGTTATTGATCACTCTGTGCAGGTTGATTATTTCGGTACAAATTATGCCTACCTGAATAATGTCGGATTGGAATACGAACGCAATGCCGAACGCTACGAACTGCTTAAATGGGGGCAACAGGCACTGGACAACTTCACCGTGGTACCTCCGGGTATGGGCATCTGCCATCAGGTGAACCTGGAATACCTCGCCAAGGGAGTCATTGCCCGCGATGGCTGGGCTTTTCCGGATACGTTGGTGGGAACCGATTCCCACACGCCCATGGTAAACGGCATTGGGGTGATCGCCTGGGGAGTAGGAGGCATTGAAGCTGAAGCAGCAATGCTGGGGCAGCCTATCTATTTCACGTGCCCGCAGGTTATTGGATTGAAACTGACGGGCAAAATTCCACCGGGGTGCACGGCAACCGATATGGTACTGACGATTACCAAATTGCTGCGCGACTATGGCGTAGTCGGAAAATTTGTAGAAGTATTCGGTGATGCGTTGGATTTCCTCAGCGTTACAGATCGTGCGACCATCTCCAATATGTCGCCCGAATTCGGCTGTACAGTCACTTATTTTCCCATAGACAACCAAACCCTTGAATACATGCGGCGTACGAATCGTTCGGAAGAACAAATCGCGTTGGTGGAAACCTATTGCAAGGACAATTTATTGTGGCGTACGGGCCACGAGCAAATCGAGTATTCTCATGTGCTGGAGTTAAACCTGGATACCCTGGAGCCTACGGTATCCGGTCCGAAACGACCACAAGATAAAATATTGGTAAAGGATTTCGCGCCTCAGTTTTCGCGCCTTCTAGAGGCGGAGTACCGCCGCAATTATGTACCTGTCAAACAACGGCAGGAACAAGCCTGGCTTTATGAGGGTGGATCAGGTAGCGAATTTACCTATGAGAATCGTCCTACAGACGACGTGATACAGGTTGAAACTGAAGACATCCACTCTGTACGGATCAAAATAAAAAACCAGGAGTATGTGCTGAGTGACGGCAGTATCGTCATCGCGGCCATCACGAGTTGTACCAATACTTCCAATCCGGCCGTCATGGTAGGCGCCGGCCTCGTGGCACGGAAGGCCGTGGCACGAGGCATCCGTACCAAGTCCTGGGTGAAAACCAGCCTTGCCCCGGGATCCAAAGTAGTTACCGAATACCTGCAACGTGCCAATCTTTTGGAAGATCTAGAAGCCTTGCGTTTTCATACCGTGGGGTATGGATGTACTTCCTGTATCGGAAACAGTGGTCCGTTGCCGCCGCACATCGCGGAGGCCGTGGACAAGGGCGACCTCGTTGTGGCATCTGTCCTGTCCGGTAACCGAAATTTTGAAGCACGTGTGCATCCGCAGGTTAAAATGAACTTCCTCATGTCACCCATGTTGGTCGTTGCCTACGCCCTCGCCGGGCGGGTAGACGTAGACCTGCTCAACGAGCCGTTGAGTTATGATCCCAATGGCAATCCGGTTTATCTGCGTGATATCTGGCCCACCCAGGAAGAAATTACCGATACGATCGACCGCTGTATGCGTACGTCCGACTTCAAGGAGGTATACGACGTTATTTTTGACGGGGGAGACGACTGGAAAAAGCTGACAGCCCCGCAGGGTAAAAATTTTGAGTGGAACGAGCAATCCACTTACGTTCAGGAAGCTCCTTTTTTCAAAAATATCACCAGTGAACCCCTTCCAGCCCAGGATATAAGCAAGGCAAAAGTACTCTTATATCTGGGGGATTCGGTCACGACCGATCACATCTCGCCAGCGGGCTCATTTAAAGCCGATTCCGCAGCGGGCACCTACCTGATCGATAAAGGTGTGGACCCAAAAGACTTTAATTCATATGGGTCAAGACGCGGAAACCACGAAGTGATGATGCGGGGTACGTTCGCCAATGTACGTATTCGGAATCGGATCACGGAAAAAGAAGGAGGATATACAACCTATTTTCCCACTGGTGAAACGCTTTCCGTATACGCTGCAGCGATGAAATACGTCGAAACCCAAACCCCGTTGATCGTATTAGCAGGAAAAGAATACGGAAGTGGTTCCTCGCGCGACTGGGCAGCCAAAGGTGCCAATTTATTAGGAATAAAGGCTGTTATTGCTGAAAGCTTTGAGCGGATCCACCGCAGCAATCTGGTCGGTATGGGCGTAGTTCCGATGGAGTTTCCGGGTGGAGAAAATGCCGAATCCCTCGGATTAGATGGCACGGAAATATTCGACATATCCGGCATATCGGGCGATCTGTATCCCCATAAATTACTAAACGTGAAGGCTACCAAGAATAACGGAGAAATCATCGAATTTCAATCCAAAGCACGGTTTGATTCGGCTATTGAAATTGAATATTACCGCCACGGAGGGATATTGCATTATGTATTGCGGGGATTCCTGAAGAAGTAGGTAAATCAGCGGCTTTTTAAGTACGTTTCGGGTGTCATTACTGACAATTTACTTGATTTATAATCCTTGATATTTCGAGTAATGATTACGTTAATTTCTTTCTCGTTTTGTGCGGAAAAATTTTGTAGAGCATCTTCGAAATCCTTAAAGTCAGAATTTAGGGCATCCAAAACAGTTTCTTTGTTTATCATGGAAACCTGGAGAATGTTCATCAGCATTTTTAAATGCTCAATGACTTTTTCATGTTTTGCAGTTTTTCTGAGCAGATAGTAGACGTTGCTAATCATTATAGGTGTTACAAAACCTCTTAATTCTCCTTTTTCGCATAAGCTTAGGATTTTTGATGTATCCACTGAAAAAGGTTCCCGATCGAAAAAGAAATCAAGAATGACGTCCGTATCGATTAAAACTTTATTCATTATAGGTATTTTTCCGATAAGCGGTCAGTAAGTTCCCGTTTATAATTGAAGTTTTTCGGAAGTTTAAAAGAACCTCTCAAAGATTTAACAGTTGGGGATAACTCATCTTCAATAGCTATTTCGTCATCGGTCAATGCTTTCAAATAATTCTCTATCAAATCGGAAAGACTTCTTTCGTTTTTTTTAGCAAATTTTTTCGCTTTTTCGATAACCGACTGCTCTATTGTTAATGTAAGTTTCGTATTCATGGTTTTATCTCCTTCATGCAAAAATACGAAACTAGTTTGATACACGTGTAAAAAATAAATTTTTTACACGTGTATTTTAATCATACCCTTCGAAAAGCATTCCAACCCTGCGCTTGGAGCGGATGTACATTACCTGATTTCGAAATCAATCCGGTTCCGGCAGCAGGCTCTGTAATGTGACCAATGACGGTGATATCGGGTTGATTTTTTAGTTTATCGTAATCGCCTTGATCGACTGTAAACAGCAACTCATAATCTTCCCCACCACTTAGGGCACAAACCGTCGGATCCAAACCAAAGTCTCTTGCAGTGTCATAAGTCATGGGATCAATCGGAATTTTTTCCTCGTACAGTTTGCATCCTTTTTCCGAAGCTTTGCAAATATGCAATATTTCGGAAGCCAATCCGTCCGATACATCGATCATCGCTGTCGGTTTAACACCCAGCGAACGTAACAACTCAATGATATCTTTTCGCGCCTCCGGCTTCAATTGCCGTTCAACGATGTAATCTTTCCCCTCCAAATCGGGCTGTATGTTGGGATTTTCCAGAAAAATGCGTTTTTCACGTTCCAGTAATTGGAGGCCTACGTAGGCTCCGCCGAGGTCCCCGGAAACACAAATCAAATCCCCTTCCCGTGCGCCGCTACGGTACGTAGTTTCTTCCGCCCTCGCATAGCCAATACTGGTAACACTGATAACCAAACCTTGTGCAGAAGCCGACGTATCACCACCTACCAAGTCAACCCCGTATTTCTGACAGGCTAATAATGCCCCGCTATACAGTTCTTCTACCGCATCCAACGGAAACTTACTCGACAATCCAATGGAAAATGTAATTTGGGAAGCCGTCCCATTCATCGCATAAATATCACTAAGATTTACCTGTACCGCCTTGTATCCCAGATGCTTAAGTGGTACATACCGTAAATCAAAATGGATCCCTTCCAACAGTAAATCAGTAGATATCAAGGTTTTATTTCCAGAAAAATCCAATACAGCCGCATCGTCTCCGATGCCTTTGTCCGTCGTTTCCTGGGTCAATTCTACCGATTTGGTTAGGTGATCGATTAAACCAAATTCCCCCAAACGCTCTAAATTCGTTTTTTCTTCGTTATCAAACATCCTATTTAATTATATTCGGTTTCTCGCTAGCCGAACCAAATAGATTTGGCTACTTCGTGTTAGAAATTCTACCTGAATATTCAAACTAAAGCCCCAGACGCTCCGAGATTTCCAGCATCCGTTCTATGGGCCGTCTGGCCCGCTCGATCACATCGGCTGACAAGTCTACTTCCGGAAGTTCAAATTTCATGCAGTTATACAACTTCTCCAGCGTGTTGAGTTTCATATAAGGGCAGTCGTTGCAAGCGCAGGCATTGTTGGGAGGTGCCGGAATGAATACTTTTTGGGGATTTGCTTTCTGCATCTGATGGATAATACCACTCTCCGTGGCCACAATGAACACATTGGCATTGCTTTCCTTTGTGTATTTCAGCAATCCCGAGGTAGAACCGATGTAATCAGCGGTGTCCAGAATTTCCTTTTCACATTCGGGATGAGCAATAAATCTGGCTCCCGGATATTCCCTTCGCAGCTGCGCGATGCGTTCTTGTGAAAAAATTTCATGCACCATACAGGCGCCGTTCCAGAGGACAAGATCGCGACCTGTTTTCTTTTTAACATAATCTCCCAGGTTCTTATCCGGTCCAAAGATAATCTTCTGCTCTTTTGGCAAGCTATTCACGATCTGCACGGCGTTACTAGAGGTACATACAATATCGCTAAGTCCCTTTAGTTCGGCTGTACAATTGACATAGGTAATCGCGATGTGATCGGGATACTGCGCTTTAAATTTCGCAAACAGATGCGGCGGACAGCTGTCAGACAACGAACACCCAGCTTTCAGATCCGGAAGAAGCACTTTCTTTTGCGGAGACAGGATTTTGGCCGTTTCAGCCATGAAATGTACCCCTGCAAATACGATGACGTCCGCTTCCGTTTTGGCTGCTTGCTGTGAAAGACCGAGGCTATCACCTATGTAATCCGCGATATCCTGAATTTCCGGCTCTTGATAGTAATGCGCCAACAGCACCGCATTTTTCTCTTTCTTGAGTTTGTTTATCTCATCAACCAGATCCAATGTCGGATCGATCGGTTCATCGATATAGCCCTTTGTGTTTAGTTCTGTCAGTAGTGCTTCCATGATGATACAAAGGTACTAAACAATTTGATTCGGTTTTCAAGATACCAACAGGCTCAATCTATAATAAAAGGTTTTATATATAAATTAGTTTATTGTTTGTTAGGATGTTGGTTTTGTGAAAAATATGGAGCAATTTAATTTTGATTTGTTGGTTTTCGTTTTCTTTTAACATGTTGTTAACATTAAGTTAATGGATAGCTGCTGATTTCCAGTAGTTTTTATTTTGGCAAAAATGTTTTTCCATATCGGTTTGTATACTATTTATTGAATCGTATTTGTTAATATTGTGCAGTATATCCGGGGATTTTCGGGAGCGGGGTGTGTAGAATTAGAAGGAAAATTGCGGAATCATTGACTTTTCATTTTTATTCAACGGATAGTCTACAGGTTATCCACAGATTTTAGGTTGTTCCGTTTATGCACGAGATAGATTTTTTGGTTGTCGGTTCTGGCATTGCTGGATTGAGCTTTGCATTGAAGGCTGCTAAACACGGCAAAGTGATGATTATCACCAAATCCAACGAAGACGAGTCAAATACGAAATACGCACAAGGCGGAGTGGCCGTAGTTGTGGATAAGTCAGATTCCTTTGAGAAGCATATCGCTGATACACTGGTCGCTGGAGATGGGTTATGCGATGTGAAAGTTGTGGAGAACGTTGTTAGGGAAGGGCCGAAACGGGTGCAGGAGATCATCGATTACGGGACACATTTTGATAAACGAAAAGATGGCGTATATGACCTGGCGCGAGAAGGCGGGCATTCCGAGCATCGGGTTTTGCATTATAAGGATGTGACGGGATTTGAGATTGAACGGGCATTGCTGGAGAAGGTACATGAAAATCCCAATATAGAAGTATTAACGCACTATTTTGCAGTAGATCTGATTACTCAACACCATTTGGGTGAGTTTGTGGATAAAAGCACAAAGGATATTACGTGCTATGGGGTTTATGCCTTAAATACGGTAGAGAATCGTGTGGAAAAGGTAGTGAGTAAAGTCACGGTGATGGCGTCAGGCGGCGCTGGACATGTATATGCGAGCACGACGAATCCGGTGATTGCCACGGGCGATGGGATTGCCATGGTATACCGGGCTAAGGGCAAAGTGCGTAATATGGAGTTTATCCAGTTTCATCCGACAGCACTGTATAATCCCGGGGAGTATCCGGCATTTCTGGTTTCTGAAGCTGTGCGTGGATTTGGAGGAGTACTCCGCAGGAAGAATGGCGATCCGTTTATGGAAGAGTATGATCGCCGGGGGTCTTTGGCATCCAGGGACATTGTGGCGCGGGCGATTGATGCCGAAATGAAGAAGTCGGGTGATGATTTTGTGTTTCTCGATATAACGCATGGTAGCAAGGAAGATATTTTGAAGCATTTTCCGAATATTTATGCGAAGTGTCTTTCCATCGGTATTGACATGTCCAGGGATTATATACCGGTAACGCCTGCAGCACATTACTTGTGCGGTGGCATTATGGTGGATGAATATGGAAGGTCTTCCATCCGGAATCTGTACGCATGCGGGGAGTGTGCGTCAACGGGACTTCATGGAGCTAATAGGTTGGCTTCCAATTCATTATTAGAGGCTACAGTATTTGCGCATCGCATATTTGTCGACGCGATCTCACAGGTAGAATCCAGTTTTATACCGGAAGGTATTCCGGATTGGGATGACTCGAACACGGCCCTTTCTAATGAAGATATTTTGGTAACGCACAACCTCCGAGAGACACAGAAGGTGATGAGCGACTACGTGGGAATCGTGCGGTCGGACTTCCGTCTTGAGCGTGCCATGCGTCGGCTGGGATTGCTGTATGATGAAACGGAGAGCTTTTATAAGAATACCAAGCTATCCGTAAAATTGTGTGAGTTGAGAAACGTGATCCAGGTGGCTTATTTGGTGATTAAATCGGCGATGGCTCGAAAGGAAAGCCGTGGATTGCATTACACAACGGATTACCCTGAACGGTCCGAAGAGCTGGTGAATACGGTTTTTTAGGAGTTAAAAAAATAGAAAGTAAAGAAATAGAACACGGATAATTAATCATTGGTAATTTACCGTTGAAAATTAAGAGAAATGGCGCTGATTCTTCCTGTAAAAGATGTTTCTCCGATAATTGCTGAGAATTGTTTTCTGGCTGATAATTCGACGATTGTGGGTGATGTCGAAATAGGTGAACATTGCTCCGTGTGGTTTAATGCGGTGATCCGTGGAGATGTGAATGCTATACGAATAGGTCATTATACCAATATTCAAGATGGTGCGGTTATCCATTGTACGTATCAAACAGCGGCAACAAATATTGGTAGTTATGTGAATATAGGGCATCAGGCGTTAATCCACGGATGTACGGTGCATGATCGGGTGTTGGTTGGGATGGGTGCGATTGTCATGGACCATGCGGTGATTGAAGCGTATGTAATAATCGCTGCTGGAGCTGTGGTGCTTGAGCATACGCGATGTGAAAGTGGATACCTGTACGCCGGGGTTCCAGCGAGAAAGGTCAAACCGCTGTCCGCAGAGCAGCGGAAATTGCTGGATGAATTGCCCGATCGGTATGTGATGTATTCCAGCTGGTTTCCCCAAATGGACTCCTGATCACTCAGGCGGTACGTTAATAATTTCCTCCTGTTCCCAATTTGCACGGATGATGAATGTTTTGCCCAGGTACCAAACGCGTTCGGGTTGCCTTTTTTCGTATACATCCCCCGGATCCCATTCATTGTTGTTATTTTCATCGTATACGATGCGTACGGTATATTTTCCCCCAGGGAATTGACGGAACGGTATTTTCCCAGATTTCCGTATCGGGACGCTGCGGTGTATGAAGTCCATTTTTTCGTTAATCAATTGAACCAGGTATTGGTGATTGGTGTCCGGTAGGTTTACGTCCAGCACGATATCGCCAAAGTTCTCGGTTTCATTCATGGTGAATGTTTTGGATACCGACTTATTTTTGTCGCCGAAAAATCCGAGAAATGCCCCTTCTTCCAGGGTGAGTTGGTAATTACGTTTGGGTCGCCAATTATATCGCAGTATATATCTCCAAGGGGCGGTTGTATCTTTAGCCAGCTGGAAGTTGGTCCGCGGTATCGAGTCTTCGGTCAGGATTATTTTGCTCCGGTCAATCGACTGTACCGGGGCCCCTGCGGTGAGCATGATATGTTTCACTCGCGTAACCTTATTGCCAGTTAGATTGTCTTGGATGATGAAATCCCGATCATATTTTTCATTTCGTCCACGCCTTAAGGTAACCGAATCGAGAATTTTTCCATTGTCTGAAATACGGACTTTCAGTGAATCGAACGTCAATTCAGACAGCCAAACCGTTGCGGAATCTTTGGCGGCGTTGTAAGTTATCTGCTTGGTTTCATCCAGTTGTGACGGATGGATGACGGCGATGTCGGGATTTTTCAGCGGTTTATTAAACACGAAGGTAATTTTACCGCTTGGCTCTATTTTCCGGTCGAGCAGCCGAAAGTCCCTCGGTGTCCCTTTGGAGATTTGGAGGAGTATTCCGGCAGTGTCTTTATTTAATACGATCGAGTCGTTGAGGAAGCCAATGTATTCGCCTGGTGCATTGTAGACGCGGTCGCTATTTTCTTCCTTGAGCGCGTATATCCGGTAGGTGTCTTCTCGTAGGTTTTTCAGTTGAAAATTTCCTGAGGTATCCGTAAGGGTAAAAATGTTGGCTTTTCGTTTTCCGAATATCGAATCTTGCCGAGTAGGGATTAAGATAACGGTTAGTTCCTTTTCGGGCAACTTGGTAAGTGCGTTGGTTACTTTGCCTGTTATGGATAGCGAGTCGATGATGTCTCCCGTAGAGAAGACATAGCTATAGTTAAGTAGAGGGTTTCCTTCGTTGAAGTCGCCGATGGCTTTGCCAAAATTGATGGTATAAGTAGTATTCTCTTCGAGGGAGTCCGGTAATGTAATTTCAATGGTTTTTCGTTTGACTCGCGGATTGATCGGTTGTTCTACGTCTGGAGATACGCTGACTTCCTTTTGCGTATTGTTGAGTTTTACATATTCATCAAATTCAATGATAATTTTTTCTGCATCGAAGTTCCGTGTCAGGTTGGGTGGCGTTTCATTCAGTATTTTGGGTGGAATCGAATCTTTAGGTCCGCCCATGGGTTGCTGAACACTTGCACAACGCCAAGTCAGCGTAAAGAGGAGGAAAAAAAGCAGTAAAATAAACCATTTTGGATTAGAGCTTATTTTTAAGCGTTTTAAGCGACTTTTTATAATTGATGAGTCCTGCATCGGAAATTCTGAGAAAGTGTTTTATAAGTGTTTTATTAAGCTCAATTATTTTTTTAATTAACTATCTAGTTTACAATAATTTAGCCCATATGTATCATCAAAACTGAAATATCTGATGGTGAAACACCGGAAATTCGGGAAGCCTGACCCAATGTACGGGGTTTTACTTTAATTAATTTCTCCCGCGCCTCTTTTGATAACGACACCAAGTTTGTATAGTCAAAATTTGGATTGATTTCCTGATCTTCCATGCGGCGCATTTTGTTAACTATTTCAATCTCTTTTTCAAAATAGCTATCGTATTTTACTTTGATTTCGGCCTGTTCGATGGTTTCCTTGTTATGTCGCGCTAGCAGCATTTGGAATGAATTATCGGCCGCGGCAATGTCATAGATATTTATTTGTGGTCTGGACAAGATATGGAACAGACGGGTTTTTTGAGAGACTGGGCTGGAATTCAATCGAGCCAGTACAGGATTGATAGCGTCCGGGCCAATCGATTGTTTTCGCATGTAATCGACGAGATTGTCGGCTGCATTCACTTTCTTTTTCACGTGTTCCAAGCGTTCATCGGATACTAATCCCAACTGGTGCGCGATGGGAGTTAATCGGGCGTCTGCATTGTCTTGACGTAAGAGAAGGCGGTGTTCGGCTCGAGATGTGAACATGCGATAGGGTTCTTCGGTACCTTTGGTAACCAAATCATCAATTAATACACCGATATACGATTCTGACCTTTTCAAAATCAATTCGTGTTGATTGGTTATTCGTTGATGCGCATTGATGCCAGCAATAAATCCTTGGCTTGCGGCCTCTTCGTAGCCGGTTGTGCCATTAATTTGGCCAGCAAAAAATAGATGCTTAATGCGTAACGTTTCCAAAGTTAGATCTAACTGCATCGGTGGGAAATAATCGTATTCAATCGCATATCCTGGCCGAAACATGCGTGCCTGTTCGAACCCCGGTATCAGTCGGAGTGCCTTCAGTTGCACATCTTCCGGAAGTGAGGTCGAAAATCCGTTTACGTAAATTTCAACGGTTCTCCATCCTTCGGGTTCTACAAATATTTGGTGGCGGTCGCGTTCGGCGAAACGATTGATTTTGTCTTCAATTGACGGACAGTAACGCGGTCCTAACCCCTTTATCCGGCCGGTAAACATGGGTGATTTTTCAAAACCTTCCTTGAGTGCATTGTGTACCGCTTCGTTGGTATAGGTAATCCAACAGCACCGCTGTTCAGTAGGAAGCGGTACATCGGTAAACGAAAATTTACCCCGTTCTTCGTCGCCCCACTGTTCTTCCATTAAAGTATAATTCAGGCTACGCCCATCTATCCGCGGGGGCGTCCCCGTTTTCATGCGTCCAGATTCGAATCCTAGATTAACAAGTTGTTCTGTCAATCCCGTTGCCGCTTTTTCTGCAGTACGCCCCCCCCCAAAGCGTTTTTCGCCGATGTGAATGGTACCGTTTAAGAACGTTCCATTTGTGAGGACTACAGCGTCACTTTCAATGGAGATACCGAGGGATGTAACAACGCCCGATGCCTTTCCATCTCTTACAATAATTTCTTTCACCGTGTCTTGCCAGATATCGATATTCGGCATGGATTCGAGCTGTAGACGCCATTCTTCGGCAAACCGCATCCGGTCATTTTGTGTACGCGGACTCCACATGGCGGGACCTTTGGAGCGATTAAGCATCCGAAATTGAATCGTGGTTTTATCAGCAATAATCCCTGAATAACCTCCCATAGCATCAATTTCACGGATAATTTGTCCTTTAGCTACGCCTCCCATAGCAGGATTGCAGCTCATTTGAGCAATCGTTGCCATGTTCATCGTAATTAATAAAACGGAAGAGCCTAAATTGGCAGCCGACGCTGCTGCTTCGCAACCGGCGTGCCCCCCTCCTACTACGATAACGTTATATTTATTAAACATTTTATTTTTTTAAGGTTCCACGTGGAACATCGTATTGTTTTTAAGGTTCCACGTGGAACATTATATATATTCTCCTAATTCAAGCCACCGTTCGGTTTTAGTATCCAATTCCTGATTTAGCCGCTCTATCTCTGTTGCAATATTAGTAAGCAGTAGGTGGTCGGTTGTGTTGGTTAACGCAAGTGTTTGCGTGGATATCTCTTGCTCTAGTTTTGGTATTGCCTCGTCAAGAAATTTATATTCTTCACGTTCTCGGAACGTTAATTTCCTTTTGACGTCCGATTGTGATGGTGGTGTTTCTATAATTCTATGTTCAATTTTCCGTTTATTCGCTTCAGCAATAGCTGCTTGCTCTTCCTTGTAATCTGCGTAATTACCGTTATAGATCGTTACTTTTCCGTTTCCATCGAAGATAAAGAGTTGCTCGGTTAATCGATCAAGTAAATAACGATCGTGTGAAACTAATAAAAGAACACCTGGATAGTTTAGTAAAAACGACTCCAGAATATTTAATGTATCGATATCCAAGTCATTAGCGGGTTCATCCAGAATCAAGAAATTTGGATTCTGTATTAATACGCGCATCAATTGCAGCCGCTTGCGCTCGCCTCCACTCAGTTTGCTGACGTGACCAAATTGCTTTTCGGGAGGGAAAAGAAATAACGTGAGTAGCTGCGAAGCGGTAAGCTCGTCTCCATTGGCCATCCGGATATATTCAGCAACGGATTTCACGACATCAATCACCCGGTCTTCTTCTTGTACGACGAGCCCCCCTTGTCGATAATATCCGAAGACAGTTGTTTCTCCTACCTCGATGTTGCCGGCGTCGGGTCGTTCAACCGAGGTGATCAGGTTAAGAAAGGTGGACTTTCCTGTTCCATTCCGGCCTGCTAAGCCAATGCGGTCACCTTTTTTGAACACATACGAGAAATTTTCGATGAGTAGCTTATTTCCAAAGCTTTTGAAGATTTTTTCCAATTCGAGGATTTTGCTTCCTTGCCTACTTATTTTAACACTTAACTGCAAGTCGCTTTGCTTCCCTTGGGTTTTTGTCTTCTCTTCCAATTCATAAAAAGCATCAATCCGGGCCTTCGATTTGGTTCCCCTCGCCTGCGGTTGCCGCCGCATCCATTCCAACTCTCTTCGCAGCAGATTCCGGTTCCGTTCCAGAAGTACCTGCTCCGCTTCCTCCCGTTCGGCCTTCTTTTCAAGGTAATACCGATAGTTGCCCGAATACGCGGTTATCCGTCCCTTGTCCAGCTCGCGGATTTCCGTACATACCGCATCCAGAAAATAACGGTCGTGGGTAACCAATAATACCGTTTTTTGACCCATGGTTAATAACTTTTCCAGCCATTCAATGGTTTCGATATCCAAGTGATTAGTGGGCTCGTCAAGAATGTAGACGTCCGGCTCGTCAATGAGTAATTTTGCCAGGGCCAGGCGTTTTTTCTGACCTCCGGATAGCGTATCGATTGCCTGTGAGAAATCGGTGATTTGAAGCCGGGTAAGAATACTCTTGATGTTATGTTCGTATTCCCACGCGTCAATTGCGCTGATCTGGTCACTTAAACTAGCCAATTTTCGTGGATCGGCATCGGGATCGGAAACTAGCTCTTCGTACGCGCGGATGAGCTGTTGCTGTTGGTTGTCTGTGCTGTATATGAAGTCGTTGATTGATTTAAAGGCGTTAAAGGTTGGGTCTTGGGAAAGAAAGCCGATGCGGGCTCCCTTTTCCTTGGCGACGATCCCTTCCAGCGGATCAAGTTGGCCGGCAAGGATACTCAGCAGCGACGACTTACCCGTTCCATTGGCTCCCACAAGGGCTACGCGATCCCCCTTTTGTAATCCGAAATGGAGATTTTTAAATAACCACCTATCGTGGTAGCTGTGTCCTAACCGTTCGGTTGATACTATATTCACGTTATGTTCCTCATTTCATTCCCATAGTAGATATGGGTTCCATTCCTATCCTGTTGTGCGACCCGGTACATCGCATGAGCTACTGTGGTTGCTGGGATACTTCGATATCGCTTCCATCCACCCACTAGTAACGGATTGACAATCGAAAACAATCCTTCCGAAAGCCTTTCCACCCACCTCGCCTCATTTCGTCGTCCTGTAAGTAAAGACGGCCGGAAAATATGCAGTTTTTTATATCTTACGGCAGCTAGATCCCGCTCGGTCTCACCTTTTATCCGGAGGTAGAAATTTGACGAGCCGGCATTGGCGCCTACTGCAGAAACGAAAAGAAAGCCTTTCGCGCCATTTTCTTTAGCAAGGGTTGCAGCCCTTAGCGGATAATCGTGGTCGACACGGTAATAGTCCTGTAAATTAGGGGTTTTCTTCCGTGTCGTACCCAGACAACAAAACACATCTGTTGCTACAAGTTGCTCTTTAATGTTATTAAGTGATTGTAAATCAGCTACTAACAACATTAGCTTTGGGTGCTTGATACCCATGTCACGGCGTGTCACGACGATGACTTGGCCATACTCAGGACTACCCAGCAGTTCGCGTAGCAGCTGTCTGCCGATGAGCCCCGTCGCGCCGAATACCAAAGCTGATTTCTGAGCCGTCATAAAGTTCCTGCAAAAATACGGAATTATATGAGCATTAGAGAGATCACCTGAAATTGACCTACCCTTCCCTGACAAAAAACAGAAAAGAAACGCTTATATAACGGACTTAATTGTGAATTTAGTCGTCTTTCGGTCGTCTCACAATCGTTTTTTGGTCGTCTTATGAACGACCGATAAATGATCATTACTGTACAAAGAGATCTCAGAGCCGGTTTTTATGCCGATGTATTTCCGTTAAATTTCCCTCTTTTGTTGGAGCTTTCTGTGGAATTTATTATCTTGCGTTCTCCGAAACTAACCGAATAGACCATGGGAACCATTAACGATGGAATCAACGGCCCCTTTCGGGGCAAAGCCGGTAGCGTCATCGGTAGCAACTGGCGTAAAGTCAATTATATCAAGGGATTACCGCGCTTTAAAAACAAGCGGGCTGCATCTACTGACCAATTGCTGGAACGTAAGAAATTCGCCCTCCTCAACCGTTTTTTCGATCCGATTTCTACGGTATTGGAAATCGGTTTCAGACAGTTTACAAGTCGCGCTACCGGTAAAAACGTAGCTATTCGTTATAATTATGACCATGCGTTCCAAATCGATGAAACGCATGTAACGCTCGACTATCCGGCATTGCAGTTCAGTCACGGCTCACTTTTCACAGCAGGTGACGAACAGGCATGGGTGGATGGCGATACGCTTCACATTACCTGGGATCCGGATATGTACGGCATGGGAAGATCGCTGGATGACACGGCACGTATGGTACTTTACGAGGAGATCCGGGGAATTTTTTATTCCGTTGGCCGTCCGCTGCGTCATGAAGGCGCTACACAGTTTGTGAATAAAGTGCTGACACAGCGTCCGCTTAAGCTTCACCTCTGGCTTTTCTTTGTTGACCGAGCGGGAAAACAGGTTTCCAAAACGGTGTATATTCCCATAGCGAATCCGGAGTCTTAACAAAAACGACATGGATATTGATTTTTTCTACGACAGAAGTAAACCGAAAAAGAAGGAACAGTCGTATGGGAGACTAGCGGTACAGCAGCGGATGCGGCTGGCGATGGCATTTCTCCATCCCCTACGGCCGATCATCGCGGAGAGCTGGCTGAACCAGGGCAAAGGCAACCGTAGCAAGGCTTTTGGACAGGCACTGAAAGCGTTGATGCAGGAAGCCATGGAGGGGCACTATCCCGACCAACGCATTGCGGCCGAACGCGTGCTGGTTAGTTCCGGGCTATTGCCAGCGATTCATGTGGAGGATGTGGTGTGTGGTGACCGTGTGCTGGAGGTTTATTTCTCGGATGAATCGACGCCTATGGCCAGCAGCACCGATGAAGTAGTGTTGGTTGTTTACAGTCCCGAAGTAGGCGTTGCGGGCCGAAATACTGAAGTGTTTTTCCGGAAAGACGGCCATATCCGTTTGAAGTTACCTGCTCAACTGCGGTCCCAACGTTTCCATACCTACCTATTCCTGCATAATATGAAGAAAAAGCAGTTCAGCAGAAGTGTCTACCTCGGACAATTGGAAGGTTGATACAACCTGGAGGATTAATTCAATCGGTGGGGTGCAATCAGATCGAATTTTGGGATTTTTACTTCGAAGAGACTGCCGTCAAATTCGCGTAGCATTTGATACGTACCTGTCATGGTGCCCATATCGCTTTTCAGGTTGCAACCCGACACATATTCGTGTTGTTCTCCGGGGTCGATGATGGGTTGCACGCCGACAACCCCCTCTCCCTCCACTTCCCGGCGGGTACCGTTAGAGTCGAAGATGTACCAATGGCGACGCAAGAGCTGCACACTGTAGTCTCCCAGGTTTTCAATGACAATTCGATACGCAAACATATAGTGTTCGTTTTCCGGATTGGAATATTCAGGCTGATAGACCGTTTCAACCGAAACTTTTACCCCGTCTGTAATTTGCGTGGCCATGTGCGTAAGCGGTATTTGTCGGCCAATTTAGCAAATGTCGGCCAATAAGTAAAGTACAATTTTCACTACCTTTGCCCTCATGTCCTACGGAACGCTGTACCTGATTCCTGTGCCATTGGCTGACGAAGCCGCTGCTGCGTCTTATACCCCCTATTTGGTCCAGGTGGTGAATGCCATCGATGAGTACATCGTGGAGAATGAAAAGACAGCGCGGAAGTTCCTGAAACAGGCGGGTATTCAGCGACCACAAAATGAGCTGACCTTACATGATTACGGCAAACACGCCAGAAATAATGGAGGAGTGACCGATTATTTTGCCGGATTGTTATCGGGCAAGGATGTGGGCCTCATGAGCGAAGCGGGGTGTCCCGGCGTGGCAGATCCAGGTGCAGACATTGTAGCGGAAGCGCACCGCAAAGGAATTCCGGTAGTTCCACTGGTAGGGCCGAGTTCCATTTTGCTGGCGCTGATGGCCTCCGGATTTAACGGGCAAAGCTTTGTTTTCCACGGATACCTGCCCATTGACAAGGGTGAGCGGGCCAAGAAAATCAAGGCAATGGAGCAGCAGGCACAGCGGGAAAAGCAGACGCAGATTTTTATCGAAACGCCCTTCCGCAACCAGCAGCTGCTGACGGAAATCCTGCGTATCAGCAAGCCGCAGACGCGCCTGTGTGTGGCCTGTAACCTAACGTCGACCGACCAGCAGATTGTCAGTCAGCCGATTCATCAATGGAAAAAGGAAAATTACGATTTCCAGAAGAAGCCGGCCATTTTCCTTCTCTTCTGACTGTGGAATCCGTCCGACATACCGATGTGCTTATTGTAGGGGCAGGCCCTTCGGGACTCATGATGGCGGCACAACTGCTGCGCTTCGGCATACAACCCACAATCATCGACGCAAAACCCGGACCAGACCGGACATCCAAAGCCATTGCGGTACATGCCAGGTCGCTGGAAATGTTTCGGCAGATCGGACTGGCCGACGCATTAATGGCCCAGGGTAACACCAGTTATGGCGTGCAGCTGCAACGAGGCACGAAGCAATTAGGCGGGCTGGATTTCGCACAGATGGATCAACCTGAGACAGCATTTCCCTTCGTCTACCTGGTTGGTCAAGATAAGACGGAAAAATTGCTGATTGACCGGCTCACGGAAAATGCTTGCCCAGTGAGGTGGGAAACACAACTGGTGTCCCTCAGGCAGGACGATAAGGAGGCCGCTGTGGAACTGAAGCACGATGGGAAGGTTCAACAGTGGGCGTGCAAATGGGTTATCGGAGCCGATGGAGCAAACAGTGCCGTAAGGGCACATATCAATATCGCTTTTGAAGGAAAAAGCTATCCGGGGCAGTTTTTTCTAGCGGATGTGCAGGTCAATGGAGCGGATCATCGGCGGGTTCATTTCTTTTTATCGGCAACAGGTTTTCTCGGGGTATTTCCATACGGATCGGAAGGCCGATACCGGCTTATGGGGCCATTGCCAGTTTTGGAATCAAAAAAGGAGGCCCCTATCCAGTATGCCGACGTGAAGGCACTGGTCGACGAGGCGGTGGGTTTCGAATTTCCGGTAAACCGATGCCTCTGGATCAACCGGTTTTTTCTCCATAAACGGATTGCAGAGTCCTTTGCCCGCCAACGCAGTTTTCTGATCGGCGATGCGGCGCATATCCATTCGCCCATCGGCGGACAGGGAATGAACAGTGGAATGCAGGATGCGGCAAACCTCGCATGGAAGTTGGCTGGAGTCATATCCGGACGGTTGGATTTCCGGTTGTTGCATACCTATCAGGAGGAGCGGTTGCCGGTGGCTAAGGCAACGTTACGGGATACTGATCGTGCATTTGGATGGATAAGGGCCATGCCTTTTTGGTTAACGTCATTAACTGATCTCTTCTTTGTTTGGGTAATTCGTTACATCGGCCATAGGCCCGGTTGGCTAAAGCGAATGTTTGAGGAACTGGCCCAGCTGAACATCCATTACCGCAAGGCAACCCTTTCCGTGCATTATGCGACCGGTCGGCGTGTGCAGGCCGGAGACCGTCTCCCCTTCCTGCCCGTATTTGATGAGAAGGCCAAAAAGCAGACCGACCTGCATCGTTGGTGCGAAAAGCCCGGCTTTGTGCTTTTGGTGCTGGGCACGGTAGGTGCTCATCAGCTCCATGTTGTCGGACAATGGATGCGGCAGAAATATCCCCGAACGATGCATCTGTATTACCTGCCCTTTTCATCACAAAATCAGTTGGTGTTTGATGCGTTTGAAGTCAAACCGGATGGTACGAAAGCCGTACTTATCCGGCCGGATATGTATATCGGCTACATCAATGATGTGCTGAATGTAGGTTTGATCGATACGTATATGGAAGAGGTACTGGGATGGATTTCATAGCATCCTTATTTTTCTATCCCTGAATACTTTTTGTAGATAGCCCGATAGCCGAACATCCGCCCGATGGGAGCTACGGTATGCATCAAAAACTTTTGTACACCAATTGGAATGTCTGCAAGGTACGTCTTGCTTTCGAGGTATTTCAATGTCACTAATTCTTGAACAAGTCCGAATTTGCCATTTTTACTTTTACCGTCAGCCGCGAGCCCAACCAAGTTTTCAATCAGGTAATCGAAATCCAGAGCTGGTTTTACGGAATGTATGTAAACCAGTTCCTCCTCGCTATTGTTGTAATGATTATGTGGTGTGTTTTTCGGGAAGGCTATTTTTTCACCGGCCGCGAATGTCGTTGATTTACCATCTTTGAAGATGGTTAGCTGGCCGGATATGATTTCAAATGTCTCATCTTGGAAAACATGGCGGTGATTTGGCACAAGCGGACCTTTACTTTTTATGGTCGCCCTCATGGTCACCGCAACGCCGTTGGTATCTTTGGCTGTTTCAAGAAACTCATAAGAGTCGCCCGTCGCTGGGTTTGTGATGATTTGTCCTTTCGTTGGCATGGCTTCTTTTGTTTAAGTTTAAATATAGTAGTTTTTTTAAGCGTTCGTTTAGGCTTGTGACCTGTGCTTCAGCCAGGCAAAGATATGTATTTGTTGTCAAGTTGTTAAGAAGTGTAAAGGGCATCTTTCAGTTAAATTTTAGTAGGTTTGTAATGGAGCAATACGTTGATAGATTTACCTTATTTTTGAAATGATTCGTTTTCAACTGTTTTTATTTTTGATGTCTTTTATCGGAAGTAGTAATCTGGTAATGGGGCAACGATCGAAAGAGTTAACCGTTTTCAATGTACCAAAAGCACAACAAGCGGTGGCAGTGGATAACGATCATTTTTATGTGATAAATAATAAGACGATCACGAAACACGATAAGAAGAGCGGCGAACTGATAGCGCGTTTCGATGGAACATCGCTTGGCTTGCATCATCTAAATAGCGGCGTGGTTTATCACGGCAAGTTATATTGCGCACATTCAAACTTTCCGGAGCTTCCCATGAAGAGTTCTGTTGAAGTGTTTGATACACGGACAATGAAACATGCATCTAGCTACAGTTTAGGCATTTCAGTTTATGGATCCCTGACCTGGATAGACTATGACGAGCGAAGTAAACAATGGTATATGGGATTTGCCCACTATTCGGATGAAAAGCTACGTACCGATGAGCGCGATAATCGGTGGACGACAGTTGTACAATATGACCGTAATTGGCATAGTAAACAGTCTTGGACGTTTCCTGAACACATCGTTGAAGCATTTAAAGACCACAGTAATTCGGGAGGTTCGATTGGCCCGGATGGTTATTTTTATTGTACTGGACATGACAATGGTGAACTATATGTGTTGGAAATACCCCAATCGGGGTATACGCTTCGGCATATTGCGACAATCCCGGCGCCTATACATGGCCAGGGGGTGGCCATTGATCGATCGATCAAAGACGCATCTGTCTTTTACGGGATACGACGGGCGACGAATGAGGTAGTTTCATTTGAGGTTAATTGATATGCGTAAATTCATGTATTTATGGCTGATGGTCGGCCTGTTACTGACCACCGGCGTGCAGGCGCAGCAGACCTACGTGCTTGTGCATGGCGCATGGGGTGGCGGTTGGTCTTTTAAACAAACGGATTCATTGCTCCGCTTGCAGGGAAATATTGTCTACCGCCCTACCCTGTCGGGCTTGGGCGAACGGGTGCATTTGGCGTCGCCTGAGATCGACTTACGTACGCACATCGCCGACGTGGTTAACACCATCCTGTTCGAAAACCTGCACGATGTGGTTTTGTTGGGGCACAGCTACGGGGGAATGGTGGTAACCGGCGTGGCCGACAGCATCCCGGAACGGATCAAGCAGTTGATTTATCTGGATGCCTTTGTACCGGAAGATGGGCAAAGTGTAGCCACCGCACATGGACAGGAAAGGACGGGTAGGGAAATGCCGGCCAAAGATGGCTTGATTCACCCGTTCTGGAACACGGATAGCCTGGCTTTCCCTCGGGATGTGCCGCAACCGGCGAAGACATTTTCCCAGCCGCTTCCACTGAAAAACAAAGATCGGCTGGAAATACCGACTGCGTATATTTTGACTTACGAGGGCGATGATCCCGGGAAAGATGCGTTTGCCTTTTTCGCCGACCGGGCAAAAGGGTACGGCTGGGAAATCATTCACATGCAGGCCGGTCATAATCCACAGATGAATATGCCCGATAAGCTGGCGGAATTGCTCGGTAAAGTTGGGCGTGAAAAGTAAGAGGAGCGATGGAGAATCCGATTTTGACGTGGGAAATAAAACCGTTTAACGCACTTTCGCTGGATGAGCTCTATAAAATTTTGCAATTGCGGCAGGAGGTTTTTGTCTTGGAACAGGCATGTGTTTACAACGATCTGGACGACAAGGATCGAAAATCAGCTCACCTGATGGCTTGGCACGGTGATGCGTTGGCTGCTTATACACGACTGATCCCTTATGGTATTTCTTATTCCGATGCCGTGAGCATTGGCCGGGTAGTGGTGGCCAACGAATTTCGCGGAGAGGGAGTTGGCAAGGAGCTGATGGTACGTAGCATCGCGGGTACACAAGATCTTTTTGGACGCCACCCGATCAAAATCGGTGCCCAGCAGCACTTGAAAGCGTTTTATAACCGCTTGGGTTTCGAGCAGACCAGCGAGCCGTATCTAGATGCAGGAATTGCGCATATCGAGATGACCCGCTTGTAGATGGAACGCGGATAATCACGAACACATTGGGTTTTGTGCCCGAATCGCCGTAATTTAGCTCCGTGAAACCCGCTGGTGCAACGCCTTAAGAAAAGGTGATGTAAGTGCGGATTCCATGAGGCTTTTAAAGCAAACAATTGCGAATGAGTATTGATTTAGAAAATCTGTCGCCTGAGATGATTCAGGTGGCCGTTGCCGTGTTCCTGATCCGGGTGGTTATTTGGGTGTTTTATGCCAATACTATCCGACGGACGCTTTTATTGGTTGCGCCCGAAAACCGGTTGATGACCCCCAATCAAGCTTGGTTGTTGGCGGTACCCTTTTTCAATATTTACTGGAACTTTACCGTGGCTTCGCGGCTGGCTGACTCGCTGACCAATGAATTTTACGACCGTAAGATCGCAGAGGAAGAAAACCCGGGACGGGCGGGCGGCATGTGGTATGCTTGGCTGTTTCTGCTGACGAACATTCCGCTCCCACCCTTTATCCTCATTACTATTTTCTTACTAAGTATCATCTACTTTATTGTTTATTGGGTGAAGGTGAGCAATTTCAGAAATTTGCTGGCTGAGCATGAAAAATTCAGAAATAACTCCTAATACAGATCGCTTATGTTATTGCGCGAATTGACAGATCACCTCGAATCATGGGCCCCGTTGGATTATCAGGAATCCTACGACAATGCTGGGTTGTTGGTAGGCCGTCCAGACCAGGAAGTTACCCAGGCGTTGATATCGCTGGATTGTACGGAAGCGGTAGTGGATGAAGCGATTGAGTTGGGCTGCAATGTCATTATTTCTCACCACCCCATTGTATTCAAAGGGCTGAAGCGGTTCAATGGGAAGACCTATGTGGAACGGGTGGTGATGAAGGCAATCAAGCACGACCTAGCGCTCTATGCCATCCACACCAACTTAGATAATGTAACCGGAGGCGTCAACAGCAAGCTGGCCGAGCGGTTGGGACTTCGCCATACGGCAATCTTGAGCCCCAAATCAGAACTGCTTCGGAAACTTGTTGTTTTTGTGCCGGTAAATCATACGGAGGCCGTACGAGCGGCCCTATTTGCGGCTGGTGCCGGGCAGGTGGGCAACTACGACGAGTGCAGTTTCAACACCGCAGGATATGGGACGTTCCGCGGTGGCGAAGGCACTGATCCGTTTGTCGGCAAGCCCGGCGAACAGCACCGGGAAGAAGAAGTGCGCGTGGAAGTGATATTTCCGGCCAACCGGGAACGTGCGATCTTATTGGCGCTTTTTGAAACGCATCCCTATGAAGAGGTGGCATACGATATATATCGGTTACAAAACGCGCATCAGCAGGTAGGAAGCGGCTTGATCGGCCAATTGGAACAGCCGCTGTCCGAACGGGAGTTCCTCGGTTTGTTGAAAAAACAGCTGAATGCCGGGGTCATCCGTCATACCGAACTCCGCGGCAAACCCATAGCGCGCGTAGCAGTTTGCGGCGGCGCCGGTGGCTTTCTGCTGCGGGAGGCGATCCGCGCTGGAGCCGATGTGTTTGTGACAGCAGATTATAAATACCATGAGTTTTTTGACGCCGAGGGAAAAACCGTGATTGCAGATGTGGGACATTTTGAAAGCGAACAATTTACGCAGGAATTATTGTTGGAAATTATTCGAAAAAAATTTCCTACCTTTGCAGTCCGTTTGACGGGAATAGACACGAACCCGATAAAATACTACAGTTAAATGGAACAGACCATAGAACAAAAACTGAAAGCACTTTGGCAGTTGCAAACCATACACACCAAGATCGATAAAATTCGTCAGGTACGGGGTGAATTGCCGATGGAAGTGGGTGATTTGGAAGACGAGATTGCCGGATTGGAAACCCGCATTGAAAAAATCAGGGGTGAGTTGGATGAGTTGGAGGATTCTATCGTCAACCGCCGCAACATGATTAAGGACGCGCAGGCGGCCATCAAGAAATATGAGGGTCAGCTCAACGAGGTGAAGAACAACCGCGAGTATGACGCGATCACGAAGGAAATTGAAATCCAGGGATTAGATATTCAGGTGAGTGAAAAGAAAATCCGTGAGTTTGAGTTCGAGATTAAGAATAAAACGGAAACGTATGAAACTACCCAGGCTACCCTGGAAACAGCCAAGAAAGACCTTGACGTGAAGAAAGGGGAGCTCGATACCATCACGGGGGAAACCCAAAAGGATGAGGATGAGCTGGCGGGGCAAGCGGAAGGAGCCGAAAAGAATATCGAAGATCGGTTGCTGCGAGTATACCGCCGGTTGCGCACGTCCTATAAAAATGGACTGGCCGTCGTTTCGATCGACCGCGACAGCTGCTCGGGCTGTCACAACAAGATTCCACCCCAAATGCAGCTGGAAATCCGCCAACGGAAAAAAATCATCGTATGCGAGCACTGTGGCCGTATACTGGTTGACGAAGCGTTGGTACACGAGGAAGCGCCTGCAGTGGATTGATTGACGGGCTTACTCCCAGCAATAAGCGATATAACCTGATACTTTTGTAGCTGAACTGTGGAGTAGCGGCGCCAGCCCTATATCCTACCCTTCCTACCATCGAACGTCCGGGTAGGGAATCATAGAATGCGTACCGGTTGAACCAAATCGTAAGGGAACAGCAATAAGGCGTTTTATGTCAAATCGTCCTTGGGGAATTCATCAGCTTAAGTGGTTATTTCTGCTTTCAGGATATCTATAATAATCGTATCTTGCACGACATTAATGTGCTATTTGAGCAAAATATTATCAGAGTAATATGATTATAGTTGCAGATGGAGGCTCTACCAAAACTAATTGGTGTCTTATTCAAGAAAGCGGGAGCAGGGTTCATTTCAATACAGAGGGTTACAATCCATTTTTCGTGGACATCTCCTATATCGTTAGGTCTTTAAAGGAGGGATTACCTTCCGATTTGCCCTTGGAGAAAATCACGGAGGTCAATTACTATGGTGCGGGCGTTCACGGGGAAGACAAAGCCAACACCGTTAGCCGTGCAATCAAAACCGTTTTTGCAAATGCTGCTGTTTTTGTAGGCCATGATTTGCTGGCGGCCGCGCGCGCGCTTTTGGGCCATAAATCTGGGTTTGTAGCTATCCTGGGAACGGGGACGAACTCTTGCATATATGATGGCAAAGAGATCACACACCATATAGACTCTGCAGCTTATATACTTGGAGATGAGGGAAGCGGATGCTACATGGGAAAGAAGATATTGACAGATTATGTGAGAGGATATATGCCCACGGAAGTACATCAAAAATTTTGGGAAACCTATCACCTTACGCCTGACGATATCATGGAATCTGTTTATATGAAGCCGTTGGCTAATCGGTTTTGTGCAAGTTTCAGCAGGTTTGTTTACGATAACACGGTTAATGTAGGGTATTCGATGGAAGTTGTTAGATCGTCGTTTGATGACTTTTTCCGCAATTTGGTCCGTCACTATCCCGCTTATCGAGAATATACATTTAACTGCATAGGCTCCGTTGCCTACACGTTCAGAAACATTCTCGAGGAAACCGTAAAGGAATATGGTATGAAAATGGGAGAGATTATCCGCTCTCCCATTGACGACTTAGTGAAATTTCATATAGGCATTCGGGAAGCATTGTAACCGCTTCATCGATGCGATTTGCGGGGGAACCCCTAACGGATTTTTTCCACTTCAGGATCTTCGTTTTCTTCCATCCATTGAATAAGTTCTCCTTTCATCTCTGCAGCCATATCCGCGTATTCAGGATTGCCGATCAGGTTGTTCAACGCATCGGGGTCTTTTTCCAAATCGTATAACTCTTCGCGGGTCCGATAGGAGAAAAATTGAATCCGTTGTTTGATATCAGGCCTTTCCTCACCGGCTACTTTCATGGCAGACCAGGTACGCCCGGATTGTGACTCATTTCTAAACGCGTTTTCACCATCCGCCCAAAAGTTGTAGATATAGCCATATCGCTTATTTTGGATACATCGCATGGGGTATTTTTTTTTGGCACTGGTCTCGTAAAATTGGGTAAAGACCTGAGACCTCCCGGGTTGTTCATTTCCTTCTAAAACCGACAAAAACGAAATGCCGTCAATACCTTCGGGGATAGGCATATTTCCTGCCTCCAATATCGTCGGAAAGAAATCGATTCCTGAAATAAAATGTTCTTCATCTACACTACCCGAAGGGACATGTCCAGGCCAGCGCACAATCCACGGCGTCTTTGTACTGTTTAGGTAACAATTCGTCTTTGAAAACGGGAATGCCATGCCGTTATCAGAAAGAAACATAACCATCGTATTTTCGTCTAACCCCTCGGAGTCTAGTACATCAAGCACAACGCCGACGAGATCATCCAGTCGCTTTACAGAACTGTAATATTCAGCTAACTCCAATCGTATTTCCGGAAGGTCGGGCAGGAAGTCCGGCACCGAAACCTCCTCGGGCTTGTATGATTTGGACGGCGGCGCAAGATGTATATCAGGCCATGCTTTTTTTTCTTGGTCACTTCCAGAAAAAGGGCGGTGCGGATCATTTGAATTGAGCATTAAATAAAACGGTTTTCCGTTCGCCCGGGATTGGTTGATGATCTTCTTCATTTCGGTGCGGTATCGCTCCTTATCACGTCCCATACCAAGCGCTTCCATGTCGGCAATGAAATCCCACGGTGTATCCGACCGGGGCGACGAATGCTCGACCTTACTCAAAATCCCACAGAAATACCCGTTTTCTTTCAAAACCGGAACGAGGTTCGGTATATTTTTTTCGGTATGAAAAAAGCCTTCTATGCCTGACTTATGCGGATACCTTCCCGTGGCTAGCGCTCCACGGGAAGGTTGACAGACGGCAACGGTAACATGCGCATGATTAAAACGCATGCCTTCTGCTGCCAATTGATCAATATGGGGAGTAACATCCTTCATCGGGTTTCCAAAAGCTCCTACTGAGCTCCAATTTAAATCATCCGCTACGATTACCAGAAAATTCACGTGAGCGGGTTCCTTAGCTGACGTACAGCTCGCGATGAGCGTCAGTAATGAGAGTAAAAAGAACGGAACTTGTTTCATAATAGCCTTTTTTTAGTACCCCGGATTTTGCTCCAACAATGGGTTGACGCGTAAGTCTGCCTCCGGGATGGGTAACAAAAATTGGTGGTCCTTGATTTCGTCTGGACGGCTTTGGCGGACTTTGTCCAAGAAATATTCCTTACCGCGACGTTTTAAGTCAAAATAGCGATGATTCTCTCCAATTAATTCCATCGCTCTTTCGGTAAATACGATTTCACGAAAAGCGCCCTTATCCGTAATTCCCTCCACCGGTTCTTCGCCTGCCCTCCCCCGGATCTGATTGAGCATATTATGGGCAACCGGCGTAGGTCCTCTTAGCTCATTTTCCACTTCCGCTTTCATCAGCAAAACATCGGCATACCGAAACACTTTATTATTAAAAGGGTTGTCGTTGTTTGTGGGTGCAAATCCCCCCCGATGCTCAAAGTCGTAAAACTTCATCAAATATACGCGTTTTTCGATCGTGGTGATCGCTTCCCCATACGGGCTTACCATGACACCTTTACCGGAAAAGTAATACTTATATCGTGCACTGTTTGGATTGTACATAGCCAACGCATAATCATTGGGACTATACGTTGAATTTCCGAGAAAGCCTTCCCTAGGTAACCAAAAACTCATACTAGAATTGTGCTTGCGGGGCGTAAATCCCTCCGAGTAGTTTCCTTCGAGGATCGATTCCAAACCATTTTCATTGGCCACCTTAAACACGTCAACAATTGTGGCTTCTAACCCATATTCGGCCGATCCAATAATTTGGTCAATCTGCTCATCGGCTGCATTCCAGTTACCCAATGCCATGTAGCTTTTGGCCAGCAATAGCCGGGCTGCGCCCTTTGACGCCCGTGCCCGTTGGATATTGTCATACTCACTCTTTTCGGGAAGGGCCGCTACCGCAGCAACCGCATCCTCAATAATTTGTTGCCAAACATCGGCTGGATCGGCCTGTTCCACATTCAGCTCACCCAGATCCGTCTTTTCTTCCACCACCAATGGTACATTTCCCCAAATCTGCACCAAATAGTAGTTCATGAGTGCCCTGAAAAACAAAGCTTCTCCAATCAGCTTTGCTTTGATATCTTCGCTGATACCGGGATGATCTTTGGAGAGATTTCCGATCACCGCGTTGCATCTTCCGATCGCATCATACGCACTGCTCCACATTTCAAGCAGCAACGGATTTTCCGAATCCACAAAATATTGTGGAAATGACCGCGCATTAAACGCCGCACCCGGTTTATAGGTAAATAAATCGCTGCTTGCTTCGGGCCGAAGATACATGTCTTGCCTGAGCAACCCATTGTAGAAAAATACCATGCCGTAAATGCCGTAAACGGCAGCAAGCGCTTCGCTATCGTTTCGGTAATAGAATTCGGAGGTTACCTCGCCACGAGGTTGCTCTTCCAAAAACTTATCTGCACAGGATGAAATGCATAGCGACGATATCAGTAAAAGAACGATAAAGGATTTCATAAATTGTTTTTTTAATACTAAAAAGTTACATTTAATCCCAGCATAAACACCTTTGCATTGGGATATACGCCGATATCTACCCCCTGCGCCAATGAGTTGTTGCCGAAAGCACTCCCTTCAGGGTTGTATCCCGGGTACTTGGTAAATGTATGCACATTATCGGCACTCAAATAAGCCCGCAGACCTCGCAGGAACTTTATATCCAATGTGTTCACGGGAATGTCATAGGACAACGTGATGTTCTTTATCCGGAAAAAAGAGCCATTGAAGACATGCCATGAATTATCGACATAGTTTCGCGCATCATGACCAGACCGTGGTGTATGGTTGTTCGGATTTTCCGCAGTCCAGCGATTTAGGTAAAAATCCTTTGCCATATTATATCCACGGTCCATAAACGTGTTCATCACGTGCTGCAAACTGTAAATATTGTTACCAACAGACCAATGGGTTAATACCATAAGGCCGAACCCCTTATAACTGAAATTATTGGTCCATCCTCCGGTATATTTCGGGTTTGCATTTCCGATAATGGTTTTGTCAGCTACCGTGATCGCACCGTCCCCATCGATATCTTTGACCTTCAGCTCTCCCGGTGCTGACCGGGATTGTTTAATCGTAGCGGCTTCGGCCTCATCCAGAATCGCTCCGTCGAATACATAGCCATATAATATTCCCAGCGGCATACCCACACGTAATAGCGTAGGCTGACTTTTGGTGTCGCCGGATATAATACCCCCAGTGGGATTGTAGATTTCCTGAATTCCGCTTGAAAGGGCTAAGAGCTTATTGCGGTTAAAGGAATTATTAATGGTCATGTCCCAACTGAATTTACCACTTAATAGCTGTGCGCTGACGCCAACTTCCAGTCCCTTATTTTCAATGCTGCCAATGTTCTGAAGTGCCGACTGGAAGCCGCTGGTGCGCGGGATATCTATCGCGAAGAGCAAGTCGGTCGTCTTTTTCTTATATACGTCAACGACTAGCGACAACCGGTTGTTCCAAAAGCCGACGTCGATACCCAAATCGGTTTGTCTTGTCCTCTCCCATTTGAGGTTTGGGTTGGGGAGACGGGTTTGGTAGAATCCGACCGCATTTGCATCCTCTCCAAGGATAATCACGCTAGAGGTTAAGCTTGATAGTGAACGGAAACTGGGAATCGCCTGTTCTCCTGTGACACCATGACTGACGCGGAGCTTCAAGTTATTCACCGTAGCTTTAAGTGGTTGAAAGAAAGGTTCCTCTGAAAGCCGCCAGCCCAACGCTAGGGAGGGAAAGACGGCATACTTGTTTTCGGCGCCGAAACGGGAAGAGCCGTCAATTCGTCCTGTGAATGTAAGCAAGTACCTGTCCAGTAAGCTATAGTTTGCTCTACCAATATACGAATGAATAGAAAACATATTTGGGTTTCCGGAGGCAGTGCTCAGGTTGGTTGCCGACCCGAGGTTGTTAAACGTGAGCAGATCGGTCACAAAACCAGAAGCCGTACTGCTTAAACTTTCGCCGACACTTTTTTCCCAGGTAACGCCTCCCATAACCGTGAGCCGATGGATGTCATTAATTTCCTTTGTATAGGTCAAGGTGTTCGTGCTGTTCCAGTACACGGTGTTAACGACGCCCACGCGAGCGAGTCCCTCATTTAGTTTACCGACGGTTGTGCTTTTTGGAGCATAGAAGTTTGCTTTGCCATTAGAAACGTCCATACTAAAGCTCACTTTCGCTTTCAGTCCGGGAATAATGTCAAGTTCACCGAAGATGTTTCCAAGCAGTCGGCTGCGAATATCTTTATTGACATATTCTCGCAATTTAGATACGGGGTTCGGATTTTTATTATCCATATCAACGTATAAGATATATTCGCCATTTTCTTTAACCGATAGCGTGGGCGACGCCAGTAAGGTAGCGCCCACGGCGTCCGTAGCATTTTCGTTTGCCGATTCAGCCACATTGCTATTGGTTCCCACCACTGAAAAATTAGCACCAATGTTTAACCGATCAGACACCTTCCTATCGAGGTTAAGCCGGAAGGAATACCGCTTGAATGACGAATTGACGACGATCCCTTTCTGATCCATATATCCCGAAGAAAGCATATAACGCATTTTCTCGTTGCCGCCTGAAAACATCAATTCATAATTCTGTATGGGTGCCTTTCGATAAATCTCATTTTGCCAGTCCGTTCTTGCAGGCAGATTATTTACGTCATATCGCGTAGGGAGGTTCAGGTATTCCGCAGCTTCGTTCCACATTATTGCCCATTCTTCGGGCGAAGTGAGTTCAACCTTTTTATCGAGTTGCTGCATCCCTGTATAAACGTTAAAGTTTACGTTAGATGCCCCTTCCTTCCCTCTTTTCGTCGTAATGAGTACCACACCGCTGGCTCCACGTGCTCCGTAAATAGCCGTGGCGGAGGCATCTTTCAGGATTTCTATCGATTCGATATCTGATGGGCTTATGTGGGTTAGACCCGAAGTGGAAGCGTCTATTCCGGTGGCAAGCCCCTCGGCATTATTCCCGCCAGATAGCGGAATACCATCCACCACATACAGGGGTTCATTGTTTCCCTGAATAGAGTTTGTGCCTCGGATTCGGATTGTGGTTCCGGCTCCCGGTTGACCGGAAATCTGCGTAACTTGCACACCGGCTACTTTACCTCTTAATCCAATATCGGCCGATTGTACCATACCGATGTTGAGGTCTTCGGACTTCACCGAGGCTATTGACCCAGTCAGGTCGCTTTTTCTGGTGGTTCCATATCCTACAACAACCACTTCATCCAAATCGCTCAACGATGCTTTCAGCCTCAAATCAAAAACCCGCCGGGTGCCCATACGGTGTTCTTGGGCATCAAATCCGACAATGGTGAAAACCAGTGTCGTACCGTCTTTGGAAATCGGTATACGATAATTTCCGTTTGAGTCTGTAATGGTGGCCACACGTGAATTTTTTACGGCAACGGTAACCCCTTCTAGTGGCTGCCCAGATTCGTCGGTGACCGTACCCGATACCTCAGGCTGTTGCACTTCGGGCACCGGCATTGGACGTGTTATTTGGGCGGATGTTGTTTTGGGTCGCCGGATCGCAATAGTTTGGTCTTTGATGTAGTACGTGAGTTGCCGGGGACTCAACAACTGATCTAATACCGTCTCTAACCGCTGGTTGTTTACATCAATAGAAACAAGCATTTGCGGATTTACGTAGCGGTCGTTATAAAGGATCAGGTAACCAGTCTGTGCTTTAATGGACGCTAATACTTCCGGCAGCGGTTGTTTTTTTACTTTTAACGTAACCGTTTGTGACTTCGTTGCCGCGGCTAAGTGTAAACTTGCCCATAAAAGCAAAAGTGACGTTAATTTCATAATTCGCAATAACTGGCTCATCTTTCCGCTGGGCCACGCGTGGCCGCGCCATACGGAAAATTCATAATTTATCATTACGTTTGTACGTTTGGATAAGTTTTAAAACTGATTAAATGAAAGGCTCTGTCCAGACAATCAGGGAGGTGTTCACTGCACTTCCCTTACTTGTTTTCTTTTGATTGGATTATCCGTATTCCATATTGTTTTGGTTTTTAATTGGTTATTATATTTTAGTTTATTCCACAATTAGTTGGTTCCCGGTAAACTGTATGCGCACCTCAGATACGTTCAGCAGATCCAATACGGTTATCAGTGACAGATTCCGGCTCATTTCGCCTGTGAATGTTTCTTTAGGTACTTTGTTGGCATAGATGACGTCTACATCGTACCAACGAGCTATTTGACGCATCATTTCTTCAAATGGCGTATTCTTAAAATGAAACACGCTATTTTTCCATGCGGTGTATGGGGTTACGTCTACTTTTTGTACCATGATCGCGTCATCACGGAGTGTAGCTTGCTCGCCGGGCCGTAATACGGTTGGCGAGTGGTGGTCTGCAGTAACTGCGATACGTACAGCGCCGGCGACCAGGGTGGTCTTTATTTCCGGCTCGTCGTCGTACGCCGAGATATTAAATTCCGTGCCCAAGACTTCGATTTGCTGGCCGTTGGTGATCACTTTAAAGGGTCTTTTTTTATCGTTCGCAACGATAAAATATGCTTCGCCCAGTAGCTCTACTACGCGCTCCTTACTAGTAAACCGACTTGGATATTTTAGTGTGGATGCGGCATTGAGCCAAACTTTACTGCCGTCCGCGAGTGTGATCTGGTACATTCCGCCCTTTGGGGTGGCTATCGAATGCTGTTTTGAGGATTGAACATGGGAGTTGTCATCCTCTGTAACTTGACTGCCGTCGAGGTAGGTTACTTCGTCGCTAATGACTATCCCCGTCTGCGCTTCGCTCAGATTAATTGCCCGACCATCCGCCAGTGTGAGTACGGCTTGGCTCCGGCCGGGGGATTTATCCGGAGCACCAGTGTACGTGCTTGGGCTGTGTTTTTCGCGGCCTAGGTACCAATACGAGCCGAACGCCAGCAGGGCAACTACCAATATGGCTGCTACACGGGACTCCCGGCGCCAAAATGTATGGCGGATTTTGATTGTTGGGGTTTCCCGAATGGCTTGATTTGCTATTGTATAATCAACGGTTCGCTTTTCATTGACGGGCAAATTATAAAACTCCATTAGGTCTGCCGTAAATCGGCCTTGAGTTGAAATCTGATTTAATACTCTTCGATATGCAGCGTGGCTATTCGCCCATTCTTGTAAATGCGTGTATTCGTCTGGTTGCAATTCGCCGCGCAAATATTTCTGCAGCAATAAAATAACCTGTTCCTTATCGAATTCCATATTTAGCTAAGCGGCAAAAGAGCCCACTAAATAGGACAACGAGAATGTTGGTGAAGATCTTTGGAAAAAAGATAAAAATTTTTGAAAATTAATGGATGCCTTCCACGTAATGCAAAAATAGGATATACAGAAGGATGTCTTTTCCCTGAAAGACTCGACGTATGGCCTTTATGGCCTCATGTTTATTGATAAATACGGCATTTCGTGATATAGTCATCCGTTCGGCTATTTCTTGCGTTGAAAGACCGTCGAAGTAACTGAGTAGGAAAACTTGTCGTTGCTTCTTTGGGAGTTTTTTTACTTCATTGTATATGGTACTTATTAATTCGGTGTAGATCAGTTGTGCTTCGATATTTTCGTTGCTTGCCACGTTGTCGGTATGTTCATCGATTCTTTCGAGTATGCGGCTGCGCGGAGATTTGATATGATCGAGACATGCGTTGCGTGCTACCACATACAAAAACGCCTTGATGTCGGCTGACGATTGGAACCGTTGGCGCACATTCCAAGCTTTCAGGAAGCAGTCGTCTACTATTTCTTCCGCCGTTTCGCGATCCTTGAGTAGCTTTATCGCAAAATAATGGATTTCGCGCGAATATCGGCCCACCACACCCCGCAATGCTTCTAGGTCCCCCTGGCGGAAGCCCAGTAGTAAATCGTCGGTACGTGAGGAACCCATAGCCAACAAATAACATTAAAAAAATCCTCAAAACCAAGGGGTCTCGATTTGGAGTTCAACGTGAAAAGAATGTCTTTTCTGCGTTGGTGCGATATATTTTGTCGACCACATTGCGTGGCAAGTGCAGTCCACGAAACATTCCGCTTACTTTAGGGGCTTCCATCTCATCTGCTGTAGTGAAAAACTGCCAGTGTCTTTGTCGGATCGCGTTTATCCGCTTCTGAAAGCTTTCATCGTTCTCGTTCCCATCGTCAACAATATCGGTCCCGTACATGATTCGGTCTTGGTAGGTAATAAAAAAATCATGGACCTTGCGCCACTCCGTGACCGCTTGGTGCTGGAGGTGGCATATGCGTTCCGCGGTATCCACCATCATGTTCGGATAGCGATCCAGCCGCCCCGCCAATTCGTCGACACTCCATTCCAGGCTGGCTAAGTGGGCTCCCACGAAACGAAGTTCCGGGAATTTTTCCAGCAGACGGTCCCGGGCACGTATCTGCTCGTCGTAAGAGGGATACGATGGGTGTAGAAACATATGATATTGGGGGTAGGCTTCGAAGTAGCTTCGGTCACTGCTGACGGTCATTTCTTCAAGGGGGAGCCAGCAGTTTCTGGGTTCACCCAAATGGCCGATGAGGGGGATATCGTGACGAACCAAATACGCGATGACCGGATCGAACTTCGGATGGTCAATCATTACGAACTGTCCCGATGTGTTACGTAGTTCCATGCCGATATTTTTCCAGACTTTTACGGCCACTGCGCCCTTCGCACGTGCGTGCTCGATGCGAGCGGTAGTCATCGTTGGCCAGTCCTCCTCTTCCCAATCGTCGACCGGGAAATTGTATGCAAATGCAAAATCGGCGGGGTGGTTATGCAAGTGTTTTGCACTGATGGACAATTGCTCATCCAAGGATGGGAATCCGGGGGCAATGAGGTTTATACTCAGCAGCTTAAAATTGTTGGATTTCGAAAAATCTATGAGTCTTTCACCGGGAATGTTCGCATGCGTATGAACATCGTATTTGGGTACGGATGGAAAATCTTCGGTGGAATAAAAATCTTGGCTCTGTGTTGTCATTTCTTTTCGGATTCTCTGGTAACTTAAAGAGTTGTTTGGTAATCTGCTAGTTTCTGCTAACGGTTCCAAGTTTTTCTTTCACCAATGCTGAAACGGCTTGGATAGCGGGAGGAAATACTTTTCGTAAGTCAATTTCGTTGTTTTCCGCCAGAAGCCGGTGCAAATTACGCATAAAAGTATCTTTGATCTCAGTGGCTAGATTTATTTTACATATTCCTCGGCGTATTGATTCTCGCAAGGTGTTTGCTGGAATACCTGACCCGCCGTGGAGTACTAATGGAATTTGTGTCGCTTCTTTAATTGCACTCAAGCGCTCGAGATCGAGTTTTGGTGTGGCTTTGTAAAAACCATGGGCTGAACCGATTGCTACTGCCAACGCATGTACGCCCGTCTCGCTAACGAAACGTTTCGCTTCTTCGGGCTCGGTAAAACCTAGTTTTTCTTTTGACTGTCCAAGCTTGGCAACATACCCCAGTTCAGCTTCTACGTTAGCATTATATTGTTCCGCAAGCTTTACGATTTTTGTTGTCATTGCAACATTTTCATCGAATGGCTGTTCGCTGTAATCGATCATGACCGAGTCGAACCCTGCATCGAGGCAGCGTGCGATTAAATCATAGGATTCCGCATGATCGAGGTGGAGCCAGCCACCCGCTTCGTGGCCTGCAAAAGCTGCCTTAGCCATACCCACTACCATGGGTAAGCTCAAATAGTCAATAGATGCTTTGGTTACCTGAAGGATAATGGGTTGCTGCAGCAGGGATGCTGAGGCAATTATGCCGGCAAGTGTTTCAAAGTTATAAAAATTAGTGGCCAGTAAACAGCCTCTTGATGAATGAAGCTCTTGCAGCTTATCTTTTAACGTCATTTTCTGTATAGTTGAAGTGGTCTTTTGCTTTTTTCATAATGGCCGCCCGGCTGGTAAATGCGCCGGTTCCCCCGGGTGCTGTAGTGGAGAGGGCGCCCATAACGTTGCCAAACCGTTGGCAATCATTGATGGGAGCTCCCGAAAGATACCGATAGATAAATCCTGCATTAAAACTATCTCCCGCACCGATGGCGTCAACTACAGCGTTATTTAAAAAAGGAGGTATGTTGTTCGGTGTGCCTTTGTAGTAGGATATCGATCCGTGTACGCCCAATTTTACGACAACCGTATTCGCATATCTGCCGATTTGATTAAGCGCACTTTCAACGGTAGGTTGATGAGTAAGGCATTTTATTTCGGCCTCATTGGGGAGGAAAACGTCGACCAGCGGTAATACGTTGGGGAGATCCAGTTCCCATTTTTCGGCGGGGTCCCATTGTGTATCAAGAGAGGTTGTCAGGTTGCAGGACTTTGCTTTGCTAAGAAGGGTGAGGAGGTTGTGTTTCAAAGCAGGTTGCAAAAACACGGACGAGATATGAAGATGTTTCGCACGGCTTAGTAAAGCGACGTCGACATCCTCGGCGCTATAGTGTTCCATTGCGCCTGGATGCGTAACCATCGCTCTGTCATCTTCGATATTAATCGCCACGGTAGCACCCGTTTTTAATTGCCTGTTCCGTACAATGGCGGAGGTATCAACTCCGCGTTCCGATAATTCGCTTATCACAAAATCTCCGAACATATCGTTTCCCGTTGCCCCTTTGAAGAGCACTTTTGCTCCCAATGTACTGAGGTTGCTGGCGAAAATAGCAGAAGAACTCCCCAGTGTCATCTGCATATCGCGTGCTAATACTTCCTTGCCTATTTGTGGGAAGGTGCTGATATGATTCAGGATGAGATCGACATTCAGTTCGCCAACGACAATGACATCGTAGTTGTTTTCCATACGTTTGGGTGGTTTGGGGGCGCTAAGTGGGCTGAGCATGTTGTTTGTATGATGTGACCCTAAATATAGTCATTACTTTATAAGCGGTTAAATGAATGGATATGATCTGCGCGGTATGGATAAATCGTGACGCCTTGTACGACTCGGGTAATCGTATCGTTTGCCGATGGAGCATCTGGCTTGAGCCCCAGATTAACCGATTTAAAGAAAGCCAGGATCTGGGCAGGGAGGACACTGCAAACGGATAGAAAGTCCTCTTCTATTTTTTCTTCGTACTCGGAAAAGGAGATAGCCAGTGTGGCTTGTAGATCGTTGTCTGGAAACTCGCTGATACCGACCTGTCCAATTCCTTTTTCAGTAGCTAAGATGGATTTGACCAAGTCAGCCTCGTATAAGTGTACGTAGTCCTCATTGGAGTACAAGAAAAATATCAGAGTTTTATGGTCGATGACCACTTTGGGTCCATGCCTCAATCCCAAAAATGAATCGTGTTTGCAAATCACTTTGCCGTCTGTAAGCTCCTGTAATTTCAACTGTGATTCCTGTGCGGCATCTTGCAGGGGCCCCGAGCCCAAGAAGAGGGCGCGGTTAAAATCAAGCGATGCCATGTCTTTCAGCGGTTGAGTGTAACGGGTGATGATGCGATCACCGTAATCTGCAAGACGTGAAACCGTTTCCGCGTAGCGGTTGATCCGGTCTATGCGGGTGATGAGGAGTCCGGCTAATAACATGCACGTAAAACTGCTTGTCATCGCCAAGCCCCGATCATTCGTTTCCTCTGGCAAATGAAAAACGAAGCAGTCGGGCCGGTCCCCCATGCGGGCCAGGTCGCCTTCGGGATTACAGGTAATGATGAGGTGAAACGCCTTTTTACATATCGCGTTGGCCAGGTTGATAGCGGCGACGCTTTCGGGGCTGTTTCCTGAGCGTGCGAAGGAAACGAGTAGTAACGTGCGATCGGGTTGGAAGTAGTGATGGGGATGGGATACCAGGTCGGTGGTAGGTGCGGCCCATGTATTCTTACGTGAACTTTTCTGAAAAGGGTCGCGTAATATACTTCCGATATAGGCAGACGTACCCGCTCCGGTCAAGACGACTTCCATATCCGTAATCGTATATATGTCGTTAAGAAAGGCCTGCAAGGCTGCTTTGCTTTTGTTGACGAGCGCCCAGGTATTTTTCCATAATAGCGGTTGCTGTGTAATCTCTTTGGCAGTAAAAGTTCCACCGGCTTCCTGTAACTGCACTTCATCCATTCCGAGCCACGTTTTCCTCTCTTTTGTCGTTTCAGCGGTCATACGCTCCTTATCCATTCCTAAATACGTTTAACGTTTCAAACGCAAATATATAAATTTTTATTTCCTTTTATATTTATTGATATTTTTTATTTTTCCTTGCTTTAGTTTGGTTTTGTATTTATTTTTCGTTTGTTTGCAGTGTTGATCTTTGATAAACTAACTAATTTGATAAGCTGATAAAACGCCTTGTATGCAGAAAAAAAGAATTGCATTGGTTACGGGAGGCCACACAGATGAATTTGCCATCTCCTTATTGAGCGCTGATTTCGTGATCGGCCAACTCGACGACACAAAGTATGACGTGTATAAAATAGTCGTCTCCGAGGGCCGGTGGGTGTATATGGACGACACCCTTGCTGTACACCCCGTAAATCGTGCCGATTTTACCCTCCGGTTACGTCATGAGATCGTTCATTTTGACGTTGCTTTCATCATGCTTCATGGCATTCCGGGAGAGAACGGTTGCTTTCAGGCATACCTGGAGTTATTGGGTATCCCCTATACATCTTGTGATGCGGCAACATCCGCCATTACCATGAATAAAGCGTACACCAAAGCGGTAATCGCCGATATCGATAACCTGTTTGTGGCTAAATCTGTTCAAATAGACTCGTCGGAAAGGGACGTGGCAGAACAGTTGGTCACCGAGCGGCTTAGCTTGCCGTATTTTGTAAAACCCAACTGCGGCGGCAGCAGCATTGGTATGAGCAAAGTGAAGTCGCGGGACGAATTGCCAGCAGCATTAGACCGTGCATTCAGCACGAAAAATGCGGGTAGCCAGATTCTTGTGGAGGAGTTTGTGACAGGTAGGGAATTCTCCGTAGGGGTTTTTAAACGAGGCAATAAGACGGTTGTACTGCCCATTACCGAGGTGATGGTAGCCGATGGTTTTTTTGACTACGAAGCAAAGTATCTGTCGAAAATATCCCCAGATATGACACCTGCAATGTTGAGTCCTTTCCAGCGCAGCCTGGTGGAAGAGGTGGTGATTGCGGTATACAAGCGCTTGGCTTGTAAAGGCATGGTACGGGTTGATTTCTTCCTTGAAGATAAAACCGGAAAGTTCTATTTTATTGAAATTAACACCATTCCTGGCCAGACCGACCATAGTTTCATTCCAAAGCAAGTACGTGCCGCAGGCATGGATTTGTCGTTGTTTTACGAAGAATTGATCGAAGCAGCGGTGGTCACGGAGCGCTAATTTATTTAATAAGTAAAAACCAATACTAAAATCGTTATGGAAAGTAAACACCTGCTGTTAGCATTTAGTGTCATGATGCTTGCCTGCACTTCTGACCGCCAAACGTCCGACGACGGAACATCCGGGCAGAACGAAAAGGCGACAAGCCTGTTGCTGAAAGATTTTAAGCCCCGATCCCTCCACAAAACCGCGGAAACACCCATCGAGCGAGCGGCTTTTCCCGTGATCGATATGCACTCGCATGCCTATCCGAGAACGCCTGAAGGCATTGATGAATGGGTAATGACAATGGATAGGCTTGGCATCGCGAAGACCGTCCTGCTCACAGGCCAGACCGGCAAGGGATTTGATTCACTGGTGAATGTGTACTCCAAATATAGCGACCGGTTTATCTTGTTTTGCGGATTCGATTATACGGGATACGATCAAGCCGACTTTGGCCCCGCGGCGATCAAAGAGCTTGAAAGGTGCGTAGCGATGGGAGCAAAGGGCGTGGGCGAGCTTGGCGACAAAGGCTGGGGCGAAATGTACTCCAAGCCGCAAAAGGCCTTGGGTATGCATCCGGATGATGCTCGGATGAAACCATTGCTGGATAAATGTGCCGAACTGAATTTGCCGGTGAGTATACATGTGGCAGATCCGATCTGGATGTACCAACCCATGGACTCGCTGAATGACGGATTAATGAATGCGTTTAAATGGCGTCTTGACAATAAAGAAGCGATCTTGGATCATGCCGGCATGATGGAGGTACTGGCGAATGTGGTCGGGGAAAACCCGCGAGTCACTTTTATTGCGTGCCACTACGCTAATCTTTCCCATGATTTGGCATCGCTAGCCGTACTGCTTGATCGGTTTCCAAACCTTTACGTAGACAACGCCGCGCAGTACGGAGAAACATCGGTCATACCCCGAACAACTGCAAAATTCTATAAAAGGTATGCAGACCGTATCGTGTACGGCACAGACATGGGGGTCGACGAAGAAATGTACAAGACCACCATCCGGATTCTCGAAACGGAAGATGAACACTTCTATGATCATAAAATTTCGACGTATCATTGGTCAATGAATGGCTACGGACTCGATAAAGGCGTATTGGAAAAAGTATACCGTTTGAATGCATTGAAGCTATTAGGTCTTGACCGTGACTGACCGAGCTCAATTGTGCAAGGTACGGGGTCACGTGTACACGCATCCAAATTGAATTGCAGCGTTAAAAATTTATCGTTAACTTTCGAAAGTATTTGAAAATTGCAGTATCTTCATGAGCATAAAAAATAAGAAATCAACGGTACAACGTAGGGTAATCATCCTTGAGAAGCTAGATCAGGACGGGCAAGTCGATGTCATTTCCCTTAGTAAGGAGCTTGGCGTAACCGAAGTGACCATTCGGAACGACCTCGCGCGGCTAGAGCAAAAAAATATGCTGATCAGGGCGCGGGGTGGAGCAATTAAAGTGGACCGTGTGAGCGCAGATTTTACGCTATCTGATAAGAACAGGCATCATTACGAGGAGAAATCCCGTATTGGGAAAGCGGCTGCCGAGCTTATTGAGGATGGAGACACGATTATCCTTGATTCGGGTACCACGACATTGGAGATTACCAAAAACCTGCGTGTTGCTGGATTAACGGTCATTACGAATGCACTTAACGTCGTGAATCAACTGGCCGACCATGAACACGTGGCCGTTATTGTGCCCGGTGGGTTTTTAAGGAAAAATTCCCTGTCTTTAGTGGGTGCCGGAGCCGAAGATAGCCTTAAAAATTACTTTTGTGACAAGCTTTTCCTGGCAGTAGATGGGATCAGTGCCGACTTTGGGCTCTCCACGCCAAACGTCGAAGAAGCCCACCTCAACCGGATTATGATTGCCATTTCCAAAAAAGTAATCGTCGTAACCGATTCAAGCAAATTCAACAAGCGAAGCCTGGCTTTTATCGCCTCGATTTCTGAGATTGACGTCGTCGTCACGGATGAAGGTATTCCGATGGAGGATCGGCGGAAACTGGAAAACGCCGGGATCGAAGTGGTTATCGCTTCTTAGCGCCTCGTTTGCCCCGTTCCCTACGATCCTTTTACCTTCCTATAGGAAACCGCAGCGGTTGATGAAATCGAAGCTCATCAACCGCTTATTCTTTCTTTAGCTCCCCCTAATTAACACACTTATCCTTTCTTTTTTTTAATAAATAAATGTTTTGAAAAATTTTTTTCTTACTTTTACTTTTGTTTTAGTGAGCTTTCGCAAAGTTACTGAATTATGAAAAAGAGGTTAGGCCGCTTAAGATCGTGTACTGTGCTGTTGCTGGTCATCAGCTATATGGGTGTGCCAACGGGTTGTACACGGACCAACGACGATCGGGGGGATGTGATAGCCGACTCGCTGCTCGCCGACCAATATCCGAATGATACAGGCATCGAAACCGACCCCCATGTGCTCTTTGCGGAACTATTCAAAGGCGACTTGGCGGATGTACTTACCCGTTATACCGATGTCAAAAACGCAACGGATATGTCTTTAGAAGCGGATGCGCCTGAGGGGAGTCTTATCGGTAAGTCTATCCGCATCACCAACAACGGGGGCACAACAGACGGGGGCCATCTGTATAAGCGGTTCGCTCCAGGTTTTGACGGCACCGTTTTTCTCCGCTATTATGTAAAGTACCCACAAGCTTCTCGAAACAACTTCCACCACGTCAGTGTCCGCATCGGTGGTTACGATCCGCCGTCTGATTGGCCGTATGGAACCGCAGGCGTATGTGATCTTCCCACTCGGTTCAACGTGTCGTACGAACCAATTACCGGGCAAGCGGGTGAAATGGAAACGTATATTTATTGGCCCGAGATGCGGGCGTCAAACGCAGCGGGCGACCAATGCTATGGCAATTACCTGATCAACAATGCCGGCAGGAAATCCGTCGACTATGACCGGTGGATCTGTGTGGAACTCATGGTCAAGTTGAATACGCCCGGCAAACACGACGGCGAACTACAGGTCTGGCACGATGGGCAGGAAATGGGCCATTGGAAACCGGGTAGCCCAACAGGTAGTTGGAACCGTGACCGATTTACCCACGCTACCGGCGGAGACCCGTTCGACGGATTTATGTGGCGTGATGCCGCCCGTTCCAGCCTTAACGTGAACAACGTGAAGTTTGAATTTTATGACACGAAAAGTCCGATAGGGCATCATAACTATGTACAATACAGTCATTTGGTCATTGCTGCCAAACGCATTGGCCCGATTAAGCACTAACAAATAAGTTTCGATGAATACTGACAACTTCTCCTCATCCCGAAGGACATTCTTAAAAAATTCCGCCGCCCTGGCAGGCGCAACCTTGTTGGGCACCCCCGCGGTACGGGCCAGCGCCCATCTGACGGGTAGCGACATCCTCAAAATCGCACTTGTCGGGTGTGGCAGTCGCGGTGCGGGTGCTATAGTCAATGCATTACGGGCCGACAAGCGCGTCCAGTTAGTGGCTATGGCCGACGCTTTCGCCGATCAGCTAGCGACGACCCACAGCACGCTACTTAAAATTACAGACATTAAGGATGCCGTACGGGTACCGGAAAGCCACATGTTTGTTGGCTTTGACGGGTACAAGGAAGCGATCGCTTTGGCAGATGTGGTGATTTTAGCGACTCCCCCTGCCTTCCGTCCATTGCATTTCGACGCCGTGGTAGCGGCGGGGAAGCATACGTTTATGGAGAAACCGCTTGCCTCAGATGCCCCGGGCATCCGGCAGGTGTTAGCCACCGGGGAGGCAGCCAGCCGGAAAAACCTAAAGGTATCCGTAGGGTTGCAAAACCGATACGACCCCGCATTCATTGAGCTGAAAGAGCGATTGCAGGACGGGCAAATCGGCGAAATTGTTTCAGCAACCGACTATTATTTAATCGGTCCGGTACGGCATGTGGACCGTCTACCCGGACAAACCGAGATGGAATACCAGATGCGTAACTGGCGGTATTTCAATTGGCTTTGGGCGGGGTCGCCGGCTGCATTGCAGATCCATAACACCGATATCGTCAATTGGGTAAAAGAAAGTTACCCCGTAAGGGCCCAAGGAATGGGTGGGCGCAGTGGCTCCTATGCGCCGGGGTACGGCGACATCTTTGATAATTTTTTCATCGAATACGAATACGCTGACGGTACGAAGCTGAACAGTCAGATCCGCAGCATTGCCGGCACATGGAACCGCGGTGGCGCTACGTTTATCGGTACCGAAGGACGAGCGGATGCGGCTGCTAAGACCATAAGCGACTTAGGGGGAAACGGACGGTGGCGCAGTGAAAGTCGCGCGAATTCCTACCAACTGCAACACGACCAGTTTTTTGCAGCTATTCGGGAAGACACCCCCATGAACGACACGGAATGGGCCGCGATGAGCACGATGACGACCATTTTAGGTCGGATGGCAGCACATTCGGGAATGCTGATCGAGTGGGAAGACGCCCTTAACTCGGAACTGTCCATCCTTCCGGAAACATTCGCGTGGGATGCTGCTCCACCCACCCTGCCGGATAACGAAGGTCGCTACCCGATTCCGATCCCCGGTCAATCCCCTACTTTATGAAGACAACATTCATCTTATCGGTGGCCACCGCGTTGACGTCCGTGGCGTTCACCCCGGCGTTGGCCGGGCAATTGCGGACGAACACCAAATCCGAGGGGCTGTTCAACGGCCGTAACCTGGCGGGATGGACCAATGTCAATACCGCTAGAGACACTTGGGTCGTTAAAGAACATGCGTTATATTGCTCAGGATCTCCCACAGGTTATCTGCGAACTGACGAGATGTATGAGAACTACATTCTTGATTTTGAATGGTTTTCAGTAAACGGACGGGATCTTCCCGAACTATTTATCCATAGTGATGCCCTTCCCGCCGTGGGTAGTCCGTTTCCGCGTGGCATCAAAGGTCCGGCATTGGGTGCCGGGCTCGCTGCGACAGGTGGTGCATCGATCAAACCCCGCCGCTTTGCAGGCAACATTATTCTGGGTGGTTTGTGGAATAGCTACCGCTTGGAAAGCCTGGGTGGAACGATTGTGGTTTCAGTCAATGGAAAAGAAATTGCCCGTGGAACAGCTGCGATGCCACGGAAGGGACACATCGCGTTTGCGGCTACCGGACCCACCATCGCCTATCGCAACATCAAGGTTGACCGCTTGCCTACCCATCATCCAACAGCCAACCAGGTTGCCGCAGCCGGTACTGGCTGGACTACCCTGTTTTCTGGGGAGCAACTGGACCACTGGGAGCTCAAACCTGGACATAGGGGACATTGGGTGGCAAGGGATTGGCTGATCGATTATGACGGTAAAAGTGAGGAAAAGGACAAGTGCCTGTGGAGCAAAACCTCATTCATGGACTTTATGCTCATCGCTGACGTACGGTTTACGCGCGAACCGGAAACCATGCCAGCACCGGTCATCCTGCCTAGCGGTGAACCGGCGCTCAACGAAGATGGCTCTGCAAAGACCGTAGATTTGCCCTATTTCGGCGATACCGGCATTTACCTGCGGGGGCATTCGAAAAACCAGATCAACATCGGGAATCGGTACATCGGTTCCGGTGAAATCTACGGATACCGGGTGGATAGGAATCTTCCGGCAGAGGTCCGCGCTGGCGTTACACCCACGGTAAAAGCCGATAAGCCAGTCGGGGAATGGAATCGGTTTATCATCACCATGGTCGGTGATCGCATAACCGTGGAATTGAATGGCCAAGTGGTGATTGACCAGGCCGTACTCCCTGGCATTGCGCCCGCGGGCCCCATTGCACTTCAAGATGATCATTGGAATGACAACCGCTTTCAATTCGCTAACGTATTCATCAAGCCGTTAGATTGAGCATTATGACACCTCACATCGACATATACTTCCGTTGCTTGGTTACGGCAATGATTTTTTGCCTGCCTGCAGCAGCCCAACCCCAATCCAGTGGAATTGCAGAAATCGTCCACGCGGAAACTCCGGAACTGATTGCGTTATACCAGCAGCTGCATCAACACCCGGAGCTCTCGGAACAGGAAAAGGAGACCTCACGGGTGCTGGCCGATGAGCTTCGTGCGCTGGGTTTCGACGTCACGGAGCGGGTAGGTGGATATGGCGTGGTAGGGATGATGAAAAATGGCGGCGGACCGGTTGTCTTGGTACGAACAGATATGGATGCGCTTCCCATTACAGAGCTTACGGAGGTTCCTTACATCAGCAACGTGCCCGGTGTCATGCATGCTTGTGGGCACGACGTTCACATGACGGTATGGAAAGGGACCGCTTCGGTTGTTTCGAAGCTTCGGGACCAATGGCGTGGCACCGTCGTTTTTGTTGCACAGCCTGCCGAAGAGAATGGCGTCGGTGCCAAATCGATGCTTGCCGACGGACTGTTTACGCGATTTCCAAGACCGGACTACGCACTCGCACTCCATGTCAGCTCGGTATTACCCGCGGGTACCGTGGGGTATCATGCGGGTATGTTTTTAGCGAGCATTGATAACCTAACGATCACCGTGAAGGGACGAGGGGGGCATGGGGCCGCCCCGCAACAGACCATTGATCCGATCGTGTTGACGTCAAAGATCGTGTTGTCGCTCCAATCGATCATCAGCCGGGAGATAGCGCCGACCGAACCGGCGGTAATCAGTGTGGGCTCCATTCACGGCGGCTCGCGCAGCAACATCATCCCCAGTGAAGTGGAGATTTCACTCACCGTCCGGACATTTGAAGACCATATTCGGGAGCATTTGCTACGCGCGATCAAACGGGTTGCTGATGGCGAGGCGCATGCGGCGGGACTGACCCCGGAAGAATATCCACACATCAAGCACGAAGGCGAATCCTTCCCTTCCATGTACAACGACCCGAAGCTGACCGAACAAATGGCAGCTGTATTTCGCCAAACGCTAGGTGAACAACACGTCCGTGAACTTTCCCGGGAATTGGTGGGTGAGGATTTTGCGCGGTATGGCCGGGAGCAGCCGCCCATACCCACGATGATTTATTCATTGGGTACCGTACACCCGGACCATGTGACCGCAGCAGCAGCCGGGCAAATGACATTGCCGCCGTTGCACGGGTCGTTGTATGTTCCGGTGCCTGATCCAAGCATACCCACAGGCGTGAAAACCATGAGTGCGGCAGTCCTTTCGCTGCTGCAGCAAAAGCTAGAGGATCATTGATAAAGGGGGAAACAACGTAGAAACAAAAAAGATAAAAAGAAAGCTGCCCTGTCAGCGGCTGGCACAAAAGCCGATGAAAATGCAGGTTCCATTAGGCCATTAAGAACAAACTGCGAAGCATTCACTGATGCAACTAACCGCCGAAGGCAGCTTGAATGCCGATGAAATAGATCATCCATGAAAAAAACAGACAATAGATCAATAATTATTTTCTAATGAAACATATTCCAAGACGAACATTTATTAAACACGGCGCAATGGCATTTGCTGGCGCCGCATTGCTTTCACCCCAGTTTACCCACGGCCGGCCTGCTAAAAAAATCCGGTTAGGCTTTATTGGTGTGGGGTTACGTGGGCGGGCTCATGTAGCAAGTGCCTTGATGATTCCCGGCGTGGTCATACCCGCCATATGCGACATTGACAAGGACGCCGTTGCGGAGACCCAGCGTATCCTGCAGAAAGCCGGGTTGCCGGAAGCGAAAAGCTACACCAGCGGCGAGCACGATTTCGAACACCTCGTCCGCCGCGATGATTTAGATGGCATCATTATATCGACTCCCTGGGAATGGCATGTGCCGATGGCCGTGGCCGTAATGAAAGCCGGGAAATATGCTGGTCTCGAAGTGCCCGCGTCAATCACCGTGGAGGAAACCTGGGAGCTGGTGAATGCACACGAATCGACGGGAAGCCATTGCATGATCCTTGAGAATGCATGCTATCGGCGGGATATCTTGGCCGTCCTGAATATGGTTAGGCAAGGCAGACTGGGTGAAGTCGTCCAACTGGAAGGCGGATATTTGCATGATCTGCGGCACGTCAAATTTAATAACGGAAAGCAACCGTATGGCGGTGGCGTCGAATTCGGCGACAAGGGCTTCAGCGAAGCACGCTGGCGCACCCAACACGCAGTAGCGCGTAATGGCGACCTATATCCTACCCATGGGCTGGGGCCGATGGCGGAAATGGTAGATATCAACCGGGGAAATCAGTTCGACCACCTAGTTTCCATGGCCACCAAAAGCAGCGGGCTCCATAATTACATCGTTGACAATGGCGGAAAAGACCACCCGAATGCCAATGTAGTTTTCAAGCTAGGCGATGTGGTGCGTACGATGATCAAATGTGTCAACGGTGAAACCATTACCCTAACTCATGATACGAATTTGCCCCGTCCGTACTCCCTTGGATATACCGTGCAGGGTACGAAGGGAATATGGCGGTATAAAAACGAGTACGAACCCAATGAGATTTACATTGAACACGAATCGGAGGATCACAAATGGGAATCTTTTGAGTCCTACCTCGCACAATATGACCACCGCCTGTGGAAAGAATTCGGAGCCGAAGCCGAGAAGACAGGGCATGACGGTATCGACTATTTTGTGATCAAAGAATTTGTGGATGCCATCCGAGAACAGGCAGTACCACCAATGGATGTCTACGATGCCGCGGCATGGTCGGTCATCGGACCCTTATCGGAGCAATCCATCGCCCAGGGATCTGCCCCGATTAAGATTCCTGACTTTACGCGGGGAAAATGGAAAAACCGTAAACCGATATTCGCTCTTTGATTATCGCTGCACCCACCTTCCATAACCGTAAAGCGTCGTTTATTTTTGTTGCCTTTTTCACCTATCACGAGGATTCGCGGTGCACCCTCATGAAAGGCTATTTGCTTTCGTAATCGATACAATTCGAAAAAACAAAGGTTACGAAAGAAAAATAAATAATCTTTTGGTTAAAACAAAAGATTTTATCTATATTTGATTATTGAATATTCGATTAATATTCGCTGGTCAATAGAAAAAGCAAATTATGAAAAGAAACCGTTGTGTGAATTGGAGCTATTTGAAAAGACTTATCGATGTAATCTCACCTGTGTTGCTTTTTGTTTTGTATGTGTCCTTCCCTTCACCAGCACGAGGAGATACGCCGCTGTATAAAGCCGGCATTACCTTGATTCCCTATCCGCAGGACGTTCAGCTTACCGGGGAAACGTTTGATCTTCCCAATCCGCTAATGATTACGATCGATCGCGATGCAAGTGAAAAGGACAAGTTCGCCACCAGCGAGCTACGGCGTCAATTGAGCGATCGCTGGAACATCCGCACGGAATTGACAACGGATCGGCGCCGCGCACATATCGTATTGACGAAAAGAGGTGCAGAAAGGAAGCATGGGAATCAAGGTTATCAATTGCATGTGACGAGCAAGGGCATAACCGTTAGCGCTTCGGGTGAACCGGGTTTGTTTTACGGCGTACAGACGCTTTGCCAACTCATTCAATCGGGCGATGGCGCGTCTCCCTTTGTACAGGGCATGGCCATCAAGGACTGGCCGCACACCACCCATCGGGCCGTCCATTATGACACTAAACACCATCAGGACACACGTGAATACGTCGAAGGGTTTATTCGTGATTTGGCTAAATACAAGATAAACCTGTTGGTGTGGGAATGGGAAGACAAATTTGCTTATCCCAGCCATCCCGAAGTCGGGGCCCCCGGAGCGTTCACAATGCAAGAGATGCAGGAGATTACCCGGTACGCGCAGAACTACCACGTCCAGATCGTGCCGTTGGTGCAGGGGTTGGGCCATGTCAGCTTCATCCTGAAGTGGCCGCAATACGCGCACCTGCGGGAGATTCCTGCCTCCAATTGGGAATTCGACCCGCTGAATGAAGGGTCTTATGAATTGCTGTTCGATCTTTGGGCCGATGCGATGGAAGCCACTCCGGGTTCCCGGTACATCCACATAGGCTCGGACGAAACCTTTGAATTGGGGAAAGGCCCCACAACGCGCGAAAAAGCAAAGGAAATCGGGCGGAATGGCCTGTATCACCTGTTTGTAGAAAAAAGCGCCCGGCGTTTGCAGAAAACGGGACGCGAGGTGATGGTTTGGGAACGACCGATGGGCTGGACGCGGGACGTGACGACCGACGAGGGGGTGGGCCAGGAACTACCGCCGCGGTACAAAGTCACGCCACACGAGGGAATTGTATTAACAGAAGCCTACGGCTATGAAACGCCGGAACTGAAATACGCACGGCAGGCGAAGGCGCTGGGTTTTCAGCTCTTTGCGTATGACCCGAATGCGGGAATCGAATGTCTTTTTGTACCTTATTTTCACCGAAAAAAGGGAGCCATGCGCAATAATCCGCAGGTTATCGAAGGCAGTTTGGAACACTCCTATGATTTCTTCCGTTCGCGTTTGGGCGAGAACGTGTTTGATGGCATGATCTGTACGTCGTGGGACGATTCCGGCCTTCACAACCAAACGTGGATGCTGCGTTTTATTACCGCCGCAGAGTTCTCATGGAACGCACGATCCGATCAGTCACTGGCCGAATTTACCACAAAGTACTTTAGAAATTACTACGGAGATGACGTTACGGATATGGAAGAGCTTTTCTCGCTCCTCAATGAAGGCGCCTATTTCTATATGGAAAGCTTTGAGCGCAATGTCTGGCACCACGGCGAAATCGGGAAAACCCATATTCCCGACCTGCCGCGGACGGACGTACTGGAATACAACCCCTATTGGAACACGGAGTATGCGCATCGGGTAACCCTGGCGAATGAATTTCTCGGGAAAATGGAGCGCGCGTTGCAGATTTGCAAAAATAACCGAGCCGCTGATATTGATAATAAATACGATTTTGAGGTATTCACATCCATCGCGAAGCTGATTGAACATACCGCAAAAACGTACCTCGACCTGTCTTCCCTTGAACATTCGATTACCAAGGCACACCAACAACGGTTCCTCGATCTCGATTCAACCCTTTATTACTTGGATCAAGCGCGAGCTACGGTGAGCGATCAGTTAGAAAGACGCAAAGAAGTATTTGATTACTTGGTTAACGTTTGGGAAAAAACGCGTTTGCCCAAAGGTATGGATACGGATGAAAAGAAATTTTTCTTCCAGCAAGACCGTGCCCGCCATTTTGCCAACCGGACGCCCGACCTGACCTACCACATCTATGACGAACAGCTTTTGGGACTCGAAAACTATCTGGATAAGCTGACCGCTTATCGGGACTTTTTTTACGAACGTATCGTCAAACCGGAGCAAATGTATTTAAAATGATAACTGTCGTTACCCTTATTCAGCTCACGTTTTCCGCCTTGCTTTCCGTTGGGTACCCCTCTTTTCAGGGGATGGAATCGTACGTGGCAACCATTCCCGGCACAACGGTCACCTTTGACATGGTAGCGATCCCAAAGGGTACGTTCCAAATGGGAAGCCCCGCCTCCGAAAACGGAAGGAACGCCGACGAAGGACCGACAGGAACGGTGACAGTCGACGCATTCTGGATGGGGAAATGTGAGGTCACGTGGGATGAATATGAACTGTTTGTCTATGCTGAATTGGAAAAGCAGGCGACCGCTAGCAAGGTACCCGATGCGACACGCCCGCTAGTTGACGGCGTAACGCGCCCCACGCCACCCTTCATGGACATGAGTTTCGGCATGGGGAAAAGTGGATTTCCAGCGGTGAATATGACCCAATATGCGGCAATGGCTTATTGCAAATGGTTGACAGCAAAGACCGGTAAATTCCACCGGCTTCCCACCGAGGCGGAGTGGGAATACGCCTGCAGGGCCGGCACCCAGACCGCCTATGGTTTTGGGTCGGATGCGAGCCAACTGGGCGCCTACGCTTGGTACCTGGGAAACAGCGGCGGGAAATACCATACAGTGGGCACGCGAAAGCCAAACGCTTGGGGATTGCACGACATGCATGGCAATGTGGCCGAATGGACACTGGACCAATACGTGGCCGATTTTTACCGTACCCGATCCGACACCAAAAATCCGTGGGCGAAGGCTACCCGACTTTATCCGCACGCGGTGCGTGGTGGGCATTGGGAAGCGCCAGCACCGGCATTGCGTTCCGCTGCCCGCGGACAATCGCGGCCCGAATGGAAACAACGTGACCCCCAGATTCCCAAGAGCGATTGGTGGTTGACGGATGCGTCATTTGTGGGCTTTCGGATCGTACGGCCCTTGAAGCAACCGACCGCCGCGCAAATCGAAGCCTATTTCACTTCACCCTTACCCGATTATTAACCATACACTATTCCGTTAACACGTTAGACAATCAATTAACCATGTTTTACACGTAAAACTATTATGAAATGAAAATGAAACTACTCAACAAATTATGGACGGTAACGCTAATTGCCTGTTGCTTTTCGCTTTATGGAAGCGCACAGCAGGCGATTTCTGGTCGCGTTACGGCAAATGGCCAACCGGTTGTTGGTGCCTCCATACAGGTTGCGGGCACGTCGACCGCCGTGCAGACGAACCAAGACGGAACCTATTCGATAACAGCGGCATCCGGCAGCGGTGTGTTGGTGGTGTCGTATGTGGGCTTTGTCACGCAGCACGTGCCCATCAATAACCGCACGGTAATCCATGTGGAACTGCAGGAGGGCGCTACCGAAATCGGGGAAGTATTGGTGACGGCGCTTGGTATCGAACGGGAAAAGAAAGCATTAGGTTATTCCATTCAGGAAGTCGACCTGTCGACCGTTACGGAAGCCCGGGAATCAAATATCGCCAATTCCCTGAAGGGTAAGGTTGCGGGTGTACACGTAAATGCTACAACGGGTGGGGCTGGTTCATCATCGTTTGTGGTGATCCGAGGCAGCAGCTCTATTGCCGGCGAAAATCAACCCCTGTATGTGGTAGACGGTGTGCCTATTGATAATCAAACGCTGGATCAGGCCGGTATCTTCGGAGGTAAGGATTATGGCGATGGTATTAATAACATAAATCCCGATGACGTTGCGGAAATGTCTGTGCTGAAAGGCCCCGCTGGCGCAGCACTTTATGGTGCACGCGGAGCAAATGGTGTCATTTTAATTACCACCAAAAGCGGTAGAGGCCGGAAAGGCCTTGGCGTCGAATTCAATTCCAATTTTGTGATGGAAACCATCAATGTCATCCCGACGATGCAGGATAGGTGGGGTGTTGGGTATGGTGGTACCAATAGCTTTGGATCTATGGAGTATGAAGGTACGAGCTATCCCGCCCAGACGGGAAATGGCGACCAGTTTGGGGGCCCGCTGGATGGCCAGCTGATCATGTTTACCTATATGCCGGAATGGAGCCCCAGGCCCTACTCGCCACAGCCTGCCGATAACATCCGGGATTTTTTCGACACCGGAAAGACATGGACGAATACGATTGCCGTTTCAGGCGGGGGAGATAAGAATTCCTTTCGGTTATCGGTTTCGGACATGCGGAATACCGGAATTATACCCAATAACAAACTGCAGCGGCAGACTTTCAATTTAAGAGCGACATCGAACATCACCGATAAACTTTTCGTCGAAGGTAAATTGAACTATATCCGACAGGGCGGCGAGAATCGGCAAGCGACCGGTATAACCACCCAGAATCCAGCTTACAGTCTTTATCTGACACCACGATTTGTCGACCTAAACTGGCTCAAAGACTATAAGAAGGAAGATGGAACCATGGTTAACTGGAAATCGGGAACGCCGTATAACCCTTATTGGCTGGTGAACGAATTCCAGAATGATGATAAACGGGACCGGGTTATCGGTATGCTCATGGGTAGGTACGCCTTCACGAGTTGGTTAAGCTTGCAGGCACGTGCCGGAACGGATTTTTATACCGATGTCCGATTTGATCGGAAAGGGACCTATTCGCCGCCTGCCGCCTTGATGCCTGGAACGGTAGACAATGCCACCTGGCATGTAAAGGAGGAAAATTTTGACGTGTTGCTGACGGCAAACGGTGACCTATCGGAAGATTTCAAAGGGTACTTCTCTGTGGGTGCGAATCACTTAAACCGTAAACAGGAGGTTGTAGGATTGAGCGGGGAGAATCTCAATATACCTTACGTGTATCACATCAGCAATGCCCAGATTGTAAGGCCTCGGAACTCATTGAGTCGGAAACAGATGAATTCCGTATACTTCGCAGGACAGGTTGGCTATAAAGACTATTTGTTCCTGGATGTCACCGGTCGGAACGACTGGTCCTCTACCTTGGGGCTAAACAGCAACTCATTTTTCTATCCATCCATTGCAACAAGTTTCGTTTTTACAGACGCGCTAGGCATGCGCAACAACCCGATATTATCGTTCGGTAAGATTCGGCTCTCTGTCGCGCAGGCGGGTAACGACGCGGTGCCTTTCCAAACGACCGGCGGATACGCACTTGACATGGTTGGATATGGGCCGGGATTGCCTTATGCTACCCTCCGCAGTCAGGTACCGCTCCTTGATTTGAAGAATGAGCTGACGACCGGCTTCGAGGCCGGTACCGAATTACGGTTCTTCAAGAACCGGTTAGGAATCGATTTCACCTATTATACACAATCGACCAAAAACCAGATTCTGCCGGTCCAGGTATCGATGGCTACGGGTTACGCTACCCGCGTCATCAATGCCGGTGAGATAAAGAACCATGGCGTGGAACTGCTGCTTAATGGGACACCCGTAGAAGTAGGCGGTTTCCGCTGGGACCTTTCACTGAACTTATCCAGGAACCGGTCACAGGTCGTTTCGCTCGCTCCAAATATTTCGACGCACGTGCTGATCGAAAATGCAAATGGCCGGATTGAAGCCCGGGTTGGCGAAGCTTATGGCAATATCGTCGGATTCCCGTATCTCCGCACGGACGATGGACGCCTCTTGCTTAGCGAGACGGGTGTCGCTCAGCGTGCGGCAGAACAGGTTGTGCTCGGGAATATACAGCCTGATTTTCTGGGCGGATTAACGAGTACCTTTAATTATAGAGGAGTGTCGTTAAGCGGTTTATTGGATATAAGAATTGGGGGTCAGGTGTTTTCATTCAGCCGATATCATCAGCACGCCAAAGGAACAGGTGTATTCACCAACGATCGGGAAAACCTGATCAATGATGGTGTCATTTTGCAGGAAGATGGTACGTATAAGCAAAGCGACATCGTGCTGACGCCTGAAAACTATTATGGGCAACGCGCGTGGGGGAATGTGGGTGAAGAAATGATCATGGATGCAGACTACCTCGCTTTGCGTGAACTAACGCTCGGTTATGCGTTCCGGCCTGGATTTTTGAAAAGTACGCCCTTTCAGCATATTAAGCTGTCGGTGGTCGGAAGGAATTTGTTTTATCTGAAACGAGATCCCTTAATGAAAGAAATGGGCATAACACCGGAAACCGCTTTTGCGCCCACGGCAGCAGCACAGGGGTATGAGGTAGCAGCAATGCCCACAACCAGGACGTTTGGCTTCAACCTATCATTCGCTTTATAATGTATCATATGATCTTGTTTAACATGAAAAAGAGATATTTACAGCTTGCACTGATCGCGTTATTAGGCGGTTCGTGTACCCAGAATTTCGAGGAGATCAATACAAATCCCGCGATGGTTAAGGAGGAGAATTTAAATCCGGATATGCTGCTCACGTGGTCGCTCAAACATTCGGTGTTTGAGTATTTCGGACCGAACACGCCATGGTCCATGCGGGAATACGCTGGCTATGTTGCCTATGAAGAAACAGGTGATATCTTTCTCCCCTGCGACTGCGCTAACCCCTTTAATTACTATCGGCGGTTTATTGTCAACCTCAATGAGCTGATCAGGATTGTATCTCCAGATTCTCGGAAAAGCAATCAGGTGGCCATCGCCCGGATCTGGAACGCATTCCTTTATCAGCGAATGACCGACGCCTACGGGGATATCCCGTACAGTGAAGCAGCAAAGGACCCCGTCAATGTCATTAACCAGCCGGTCTATGAGTCGCAAGCCTCGATTTATGGGAATCTATTGAATGAGTTGAAAGAAGCGGCTCAGATGCTTAGTACCGCGCCGGATCAGATTTCGTTCGGCAATGCAGACCTCATCTATAAAGGTGATCCGGAATTGTGGCGGAGGTTTGCCAATTCATTGCGCCTTCGCATGGCCATGCGCATCCGTTATGCGGATGCCACATTAGCAGGCCAGCACATCCAGGAAGTGGTGACGGCACCGTTGTTGGAAGACAATTCCCACAATGCGCTACTAACAACCTTGCCGCCGGGTGGTTCCACTCCGGTGGATAACGTAAACCCCGTTTACACCAGCGGTCTCTCAGGAGCTAACCCGATCCGGTTCGGTTTTGCCATCTCAGAAGTGATGATTGAGCGGGATGATCCGCGATTACCGATCTATGCGGTGGCATCTACCGATGGGGTGAGCGGCTATAAAGGCCGACCCATTCAGTTGGAAGGAGAGGAGGAACGGAATTACTACGATCGTACCAATACGGCCGAAATCGGACCACTGTTGACGGGCGAAGTTGCGGATATCATGGTCATGAATAGTGCTGAAGTATACTTTCTGCGTGCGGAAGCTGCGCTGGCCGGCTTGTCGACCGAAAATGTTCAGCAGATGTATCAGCAAGGTATTCAACAATCCATGGCACAGGTGGGCCTTGAAGATGAAGCCGCCGCCTATACGGCCAAACCGTTGGTGGCTTTAGCTGGCGATGAGGAAGAACAGCTGAAGAAAATTATTTTACAGAAATACATCGCCATTTACCCCAATGCCACAGAAGCGTGGGCCGAATGGCGTCGGACTGGATATCCAGCCATGTGGACTGGAAGCATGAAAGGGGCTACCAACGGGCAGATACCCCGGCGCATGACCTATCCGATCGATGAATTCGGGAAGAATGCGGAAAATCTTCGTCAGGCGATCGATCAGCTTCCGGGCGGCGACACGTTCCTTAGCAAGGTATGGTGGGATAAAAAGCCCGGACTTCCCTACACGCATCCGAAACAAGGAATGTTTCCGCCTAACTAACGCATTTCCATGATTATTTCCCATATCGATATTTATCGGTTTAGCATTCCCATGGTGCCTTTTGCAATCGCAACAGGCACCATGCTTCACGCCCAAAACGTATTTATCCGAGTTCATACTAACGAAAATCGATATGGCGTGGGAGAGTGTTCTGCATTTCCAATGATCGTCGGAGAAACCCAGGATACTTGCTTGGTTGTAGCCAGGGAATTCGCCCGGCTCTGGAAAGGCCGCGATCCGATGGATATCGAATCACGCATGCAGGAGCTGCACCATTTTATTGATGGCAATAGCACCATTAAGAGTGCTTTTGATATGTGTCTGTATGATTTGGCTGCTAAAAATGCAGGTCAGCCGCTATGGCAGTTTCTTGGGGGAGAAAAACGGCAAATTATTACCGACGTTACTGTGGGCATAGCTACGGTGGATGAAATGGCTGACCAGGCGATGAAATTTGTAGCGCAAGGAGCTACGATATTAAAGATTAAACTGGGCAACGATATTAAATCTGATCTCAAGCGGTTAGCTAAAATACGTCGCGTGGTCGGCCCGGATATTCTCATTCGCGTAGATGCCAATCAGGGCTGGAGTTATACAGACGCATTGAATATATTACAAGCCATGCGGGAACTGGATATTGAGTTCTGTGAACAGCCGATGCGCAGCTGGAATGACCATCTTTTACCGAAACTCAGAAGTTTATCGTCAGTTAGAATTATGGCGGATGAGAGCTGTTACGATCACCATGACGCCCAACGCCTCATCGCAGCCGGAGCCTGTGATGCTATCAATATCAAGCTAGCCAAGTCTGGTGGAATACACGAGGCGCTGCAATTACATCATGTGGCACAGCATGCAGGTATTCCCTGTATGATGGGCGGGATGTTAGAGAGCCGCATTGCGCTAAGTGCAAACCTACACCTGATTTACGCATGCCGGGGAATTGTGCATTATGATATGGATTCCTGTCTTATTGGTCATTTGGCTGACCCGGTGGTCGGCGGTGTTCAATATACTGATTTTACGTTGAATATCAACGATGAGCCAGGCTTGGGAGCCGATGCAGATGAACAGTTTTTGAAAAACTGCGAACGGATTACCATTTAAACAGCGTCGTTTATCTTCATTTCTAAATTTGCTTAACATTGGAAAATACCATAAAACATAAAAGAAACATCAGCCCGATAGCTATCATTGGTGCATTGTTTTTTATATTTGGTTTTATTACCTGGCTCAATTCGGTACTTATCCCGTATCTTGAAATCGCATGTGAACTAAACAAGTTCCAGTCGTATTTCGTCACATTTGCGTTCTACATGGCGTATTTGGTAATGGCGCCCCTATCGGCAGCGACGCTCCGTCGCTTTGGTTTCAAAAATGGCATGGGCGTAGGGCTACTCATCATGGCATTCGGCGCGCTGCTGTTTATTCCTGCGGCATTCAGCCGGATGTATTTTCTCTTTTTGACGGGCTTATTCGTCATGGGCAGCGGGCTGGCCATCCTGCAGACCGCATCTAATCCTTACATTACCATTGTTGGCCCGATCGAATCAGCGGTGAAACGCATGAGCATCATGGGTATCTGCAACAAACTGGCAGGCGCCTTGGCGCCGATTATACTTGGATTGTTCTTAAAATTAGACGACACCGATCACCTGCTGGCTCGCATCAATTCGCTTTCGGCAACGGCAAAAGCTACCGCACTCGATGAAATGGCCATGCGCGTTATACCACCCTATATTGCCATTATTGTGGTGTTGTTGGTGCTTGCTTATCTCATATTCAAATCCGGCCTTCCTGAAATCGATACGAACGCCGATAATCACACGACCGTTCAGGCGGTTGGCAAGAAAAGTGTGTTCCAGTTTCCGCATGTGATTTTAGGCGTTTTCACGCTCTTCCTGTATGTGGGCGTTGAGGTGATGGCGGGCGATACGATTATTAGTTACGGACTGTCACAAGGTGTTCCCTTTGCTACGGCAAAACTGTTTACTACCGGCACATTGGTTGCCATGGTCGTTGGGTATATCATTGGTACCTTTGCAGTACCTCGATACATTAGCCAGGAAAATGTACTGAAAGTAAGCGCCTTATTGGGAATCGGTCTGACGATCAGTGTGGTGTCGACGGAGGGCTACCTATCCGTTGGATCGGTGGCCTTGTTGGGCTTGGCTAATTCGCTTATGTGGCCGGCCATCTGGCCACTGACGCTCGCGGGTTTGGGCCGTTATACCAAGGCTGCGTCGTCTTTACTTATCATGGGCATTTCTGGAGGCGCCCTAATTCCACTTATTTACGGGGCGATTATTGACCATCAAGTGCAGCAGTCAATGTCTGCAGGGGTAGCCAAGGTCATGGCCACGGCAAATGCTTCACAACAGGCTTACCTAATTATGTTGCCCTGTTATTTCGTAATTTTTTATTATGCTATAAAAGGCCATCGATTAGGTAGGGTGAGGAAGGGATAAACAGCAGAAAAGTACGGGAAAAGTAAGTGCCCTGCGAAGAGTTCTTTGATGTATTTGTCCAATAATTTTAGCATTTATTAGTGGATTTCACCTATAAACCATTATCTTTAGCGGCTGATTAGTGACTGCTAATTGCGTAGCAATCATCTGTCAATGAAGACTGACATGGCGAATAATCTTGCTTGTTAAGGCAATTTTGGCTAATTTTGCGTACCACATGATTTATTGATTAGGGTACATGACGAAACAAATGACGCCCGATCTGGGTGAATCCCACGAAGGTGGGGAAATACAGGTATTCGGCGCTCGCGTACATAACCTCAGAGACATTGATGTAAGTTTTCCACGAAATGAACTGGTTGTCATTACGGGGTTGAGCGGCAGCGGGAAGTCTTCGCTGGCGTTCGATACGATCTACGCGGAAGGACAGCGCCGCTACATGGAAACATTCAGTGCATATAGCAGGCAATTTCTCGGGGGCATGGAGCGCCCGGATGTCGACAAGATTTCGGGACTCAGCCCGGTGATTTCCATTGAGCAGAAAACGACGAGCAAGAACCCGCGCTCTACGGTGGGTACCATCACAGAAGTGTATGATTTTATGCGACTGCTCTTTGCCCGGGCGGGGGAAGCGTATTCCTACGTAACAGGCAAACGAATGGAGCGGATGTCGGAAGACCAGGTGGTCGACCGCATCATCCAGCAGTTCGAGGGACAGGCCATCAATGTGCTGGCGCCGGTGGTGAAGGGGCGCAAAGGCCATTACCGGGAGCTGTTTGAACAGATCCGTAAACAAGGGTATGTGAAAGTGCGTGTGGATGGCGAGTTGCTGGATTTGGTACCGAAAATGCAGGTAGACCGCTATAAGATCCACGATATTGAAATGGTCATCGACCGGCTACTCGTATCGGAGAAGGACCGGAAACGCCTGTATGCATCGGTGATGCAGGCGATGAAAGCAGCCAAGGGAATCATCAAGATCAGCGATAAGGCCAATAACGAGCATTTCTACAGCCGTTACCTGATGGATGCAGCGTCGGGTATTTCCTATGACGAACCGCAGCCGAACACATTCTCGTTCAATTCGCCCTATGGGGCATGCGAAAAATGCGACGGATTAGGCTATGTGTATGAAATCGACCGCCATGCTGTTATTCCTGACTCCAAGCTCAGCATTCAGAAGGGGGGGCTTGCCCCGCTGGGTGAATATCGGGATACGTGGAATTTCCAGGTGCTTAAGGCGGTAGCCAAGAAGTTCGACTTTTCATTGACCACCCCCATCGAAAAGCTTACGGACGAACAATTAAATATCCTCCTCAACGGCGCGGAAGAAGAAGTGGTCGTGCCGGTGACGTACAGCAGCTGGAATACCAAGGATTACAAGATTTTGTTTGAAGGGCTTTTCAAAATGCTGGAGGACCAAAACGAGCGTCTCGGCTCAAATGGGCAGAATTTGGAAGAATACCGTGCACAGCGAATCTGTCCGGCCTGCCACGGTGCACGGCTTAAAAAGGAATCGCTGCACTTTAAAATTGCGGACAAGAACATCCACGAACTGGCGGTGATGGACATCACCACACTAGCAGCGTGGTTCGGGGAGGTGGCGCAACGGTTAGACGAACGGCAAACCATCATTGCAACGGAAATTCTGAAAGAGATACGCGCCCGGCTTGGGTTTTTGCTGGATGTGGGCCTCAACTACTTGACGTTGGACCGCACCGCCAAAACACTTTCGGGTGGCGAAGCGCAGCGCATTCGGCTGGCAACGCAAATCGGGTCGCAGTTGGTCAACGTGCTTTACATCTTGGATGAACCCAGTATCGGCCTGCATCAGCGGGATAATGAGCGGCTTATCAACGCCCTAAAAAACCTTCGGGATATCGGTAACTCCGTTTTGGTGGTGGAACACGATAAGGATATGATTCTTCATGCCGATTACGTAATTGACATGGGGCCGGCGGCGGGCGCGCATGGGGGGCTGGTTGTGGCGCAGGGAAAACCAGCCGAAATCATGCAAGCCAATACGCTTACCGCTGCTTACCTCAATGGCCGGAAAGAGATTCGGATACCGGAAAAACGCAGGGAAGGAAATGGCCACAGCCTGCGGCTATCTGGGGCAACTGGTCACAACCTGCGCAAGGTGAATGTTGAATTGCCCTTGGGGAAGTTGGTGCTCGTAACCGGCGTTTCTGGAAGCGGCAAGTCAAGTCTGATCACGGAGACGTTATATCCCATCCTGAACCGTCACTTCTTCCGGGCGAAGAAAACGCCCCTTCCCTATAAAAAAATCGAAGGCTTGGAGCACATCGATAAAGTGATCGAAATTGACCAAAGCCCCATCGGGCGTACCCCCCGTTCCAATCCCTCTACGTATACCGGTGTATTTTCGGACATCCGCGCGTTGTTTGTGCAGCTGCCCGAGTCCAAAATCCGCGGATATAAACCCGGCCGTTTTTCCTTTAATGTAAAAGGGGGACGCTGCGAAACCTGTCAGGGAGCGGGGATGAAAGTGATCGAAATGAATTTCCTGCCGGATGTGCAGGTGCCGTGTGAAACGTGCAACGGCAAGCGTTACAACCGGGAGACGCTGGAAGTCCGCTACCGGGGTAAATCCATCAGTGATGTGCTGGACATGCGCATAGACGAGGCCGTCAGCTTTTTTGAAAATATCCCTTCCATTTACCGTAAAATTAAGACGTTGCAGGATGTCGGCCTGGGCTACCTTACGCTTGGGCAGTCGTCGGTAACGCTCTCGGGAGGCGAAGCGCAGCGGGTGAAGCTGGCCACGGAGCTTTCCAAAAAAGATACCGGCAAAACGTTCTATATTTTGGATGAACCGACCACGGGACTTCATTTCGAGGATGTAAATGTGTTGTTGGGAGTAATTAATCGGTTGGTAGACCGTGGAAACACCGTATTAATTATTGAGCATAACCTGGACGTCATCAAAGTGGCCGACTGGGTGATAGACCTGGGTCCGGAGGGTGGTGCCGGCGGTGGCGAGATCCTTTTCAGCGGCACACCGGAAGACCTAATCTACTGCAAGCGGAGTGAAACCGCTCGTTTTCTTGCCCAGGAAATGCGTGGAGTAGCGACGTTTTCGTAACTTCGCAGCGTATGTCAGACGTTATCCAACTGTTGCCGGATGCCGTGGCCAACCAGATTGCCGCGGGAGAAGTGGTGCAGCGCCCGGCATCGGCAGTAAAGGAGTTGATCGAAAATGCGATCGATGCAGGAGCCGACAAAATTCGGCTAATCGTGAAAGAGGGAGGAAAATCGCTCATCCAGGTGATTGACAACGGCTGTGGCATGAGCATGACCGACGCAAGGCTTTGTTTCGAGCGCCACGCCACCTCAAAGATCCGTAAAGCGGAGGACCTGTTTGCCATCCGTTCGATGGGGTTCCGGGGTGAAGCCATGGCTTCCATTGCAGCCATCGCGCATGTGGAACTGAAAACGCGGCGCGTGGAAGACGAATTGGGCACGCGGGTGGAGATAGAAGGGTCGAATGTGGTCGGGCAGGAGCCGGAAGCGCTTCCAGCGGGGACTAGCATTGCGGTCAAAAACTTGTTTTATAACATACCTGCAAGGCGTAATTTTCTGAAAAGCAATCCGGTGGAGATGCGTCACATCGTGGATGAATTCCAACGATTGGCCTTGGCGTATCCGCGCATTTTCTTTACGCTTCATAGCGACAATAATGAATTGTTTCACCTACCCGGGGAAAGTCTCAAACAACGGATTGTCCATATTTTTGGCAGCGGTTATAACCAACGGCTGGTACCGGTGGAAGAAGAAACCACGATCATTAATCTCAAAGGATTTATTGGAAAGCCCGAATACGCGAAGAAAACACGGGGAGAGCAGTTTTTTTTTGTGAATGGCCGCTTCGTGAAAGACCCCTATCTGAATCACGCCGTGGTGAAAGCGTATGAAGATATCCTACCATCGGAAAGTTTTCCGCTTTATGTGTTGTTTATCGAGATTGATCCGGCGAAAATCGACATCAATGTCCATCCCACAAAAACGGAAATCAAATACGAAGATGAACGGGCGATCTATGCCATTATCCAATCGGCCGTAAAACGATCGTTAGGACGGTATAACATCACACCTACCCTGGACTTTAACCAGGAGACGGGGTTCAGCCAGATGATCAGTCCGAAGCCGCTGGAGGAAATCACGCCTCCCTCCGTTACGTTCAATCCGGATTTCAATCCGTTTGACAGCGGAAAGGCCAGCGGCAGCCGGCAGGTATCGCCCATCCCGCAAAATTGGGACACGTTATACCAGATTTCGCAGAAAGAAGCGCCCGCTCAGCTGGGACTTCATAGAAACGATGCGGATTCGTCTGCCGAACAACCGCATGCAGGGAAAAAGCAACCCTTCCAGCTGCACAACCGGTATATCGTATCGCAAATTCATTCGGGATTCATCCTGATCGATCAGCAGGCCGCGCACGAACGCATCCTATTTGAGCAGTTCTGCCAGCACTTGGAAAACCGACAAGGTGCGAGTCAGCAAAGCTTATTTCCGCAGACGGTTACGCTGAACGCCGCAGACTTCCAGCTGATTAACGACTTATTGCCTGATATACAGGCACTGGGCTTCCAGATCCGGGAATTTGGGAAGCATACATTTGTCGTAGAGGGCATTCCGGCAGATCTGACGTCGGGAATGAGTGAGCGGCAGGTATTGGAACAGTTGTTGGAAGACTATAAAAATAACCAGGCAGCGTTGAAATTACCCAGGCGGGAGAAGCTGGCCCGAAGCCTGGCCCGGCATGCCGCCATTAAGCCGGGTACGGCCCTATCGACGGACGACATGGCTGAATTGATTGATCGGCTGTTTGCCTGCGAAATGCCCAATGCGTCATTGAGCGGTAAACCCGTAATCCTTACATTTACATTGCAAGAACTGTCTGAACGGTTCGAGCGTTAATTTTTGAAGAATACTATGTTTAACAACACCGCATCACCGTTTTCAGGGATACCGCCCGTTGTCAAGAACCTATTGATTGTCAATATCATCTGCTTTATCGGCAGCGCATTGATTTTTCCAGAAGCAAACCGGTTGTTTGGCGTATACTATCCCGACTCTCCGTTTTTCAAGATTTGGCAGGTTGTCACGTATATGTTTATGCATGGCGGGTTGGGGCACATCTTTTTCAACATGTTTGCGTTGTTTATGTTCGGCCCGGTCCTAGAGCAGGTCATCGGGTCAAAACGCTTTCTAAATTACTACCTAATTACAGGACTCGGCGCGCTGGTGTTGCAATTTGGGGTACAGGCGCTGGAGGTTTACCAAATTACAGGGACGGCCGCTGCCCGCGACTGGCTTCGCTTTGATATGCTTGCTGGCGTAGTGCAAGGCAATCATCCCGACTTGAACCAGGAGAGCTTTAACAAGCTGGTGTCGGTTTACAATACACCGATGGTGGGTGCCTCGGGTGCAATATTCGGATTGTTGATCGCGTTTGGCTACCTGTTTCCCAATACACCATTGATGCTGATATTTCTGCCGGTACCGATCAAAGCGAAGTATTTTATTCCGGTGATGATCTTGATTGAGTTGTTTTTAGGAATTTCCCGCACCGGCAGTTCCATTGCGCATTTTGCACACATCGGCGGGGCCCTGGTCGGCTTCCTGCTGATCAAGCTGTGGGGAATCCGCAGGCCGAATTATTGGTAAGGATTTGATTGGGAAAAATGATTCAGAAAAAAAATTCATATATTAGCGATTCTTATCAGGAACTATGGCGATGAAGAGGTCATGGCTTGGCGACTTATGGTATAAGGCTTTCCGCTCGGGAAATCCGTTGTACGTATTGATTGCCATCAACATCGTGGTATTTTTGGGGCTTGGGGTCCTGTCGCTGGTTAGGGCTTTAGGCATCACAAGCATACCCCTGTCGGACTATGTGGTATCGTGGCTGCAGCTTCCGGCATCTGTATCGGGGTGGCTGCATCGTCCCTGGACAATCGGCACCTATATGTTTACACAGCAAGGGCTGTTTCATATCCTATTCAATATGCTTTGGCTGTTTTGGCTGGGCATCATCTTCCTTGATTTCCTTAAAAAGAGGCAGCTTACGTTCGTTTACCTCGCCGGAGGTCTTGCGGGCGGGGTGTTATATCTGCTGGCTTTTAATTTAATTCCCGTCTTTCGGGCAGACGCTTTCCGCACCGTGATGATCGGATCTTCGGCCAGTGTGAGTGCCGTGGTGTTCGCTACGGCGACACTGCTGCCGGATTACACCATCCGGCTGCTTTTTTTCGGCAACGTCAAGCTGAAATACTTGGCGCTTGTATTTATTGCACTGGATATTTTAGCCGTAGGTGGGTTGAATGCCGGAGGAAGTATTGCACATATTGGCGGAGCATTATTTGGCTTTGTTTACATCAAGCGGCTGCAAAATGGGCAGGACTGGAGCCGTGTACTGGGCAGGCCCCGCAAGAAGCGCAAACTCCGCGTGGTGCGTACTGATGTGCCGACGACGCCTCAGGAGGAACCGTTGGTCCCGAACCAGGAAGTGATCGATCGCATTTTGGACAAAATCTCTCAGTCTGGTTACGACAGCTTAACCAAAGCCGAAAAAGAAGCCTTGTTTAAAGCCAGCAAACAAGGCCAAAATGAATACTAATGGCGGTGAAATTACGGCGGTGGAAACGACTGGGCTTCTTCAGTAGGACGGTTTTATGGGTCAACTTTTTTGCGGTTGCTGCGCTGCTACTAAGTTATCTGGCACCCGTTATTAATCCAAAGACATTTTGGCCAATTGCATTTTTTGGTATCGCCTACCTACCCCTTTTGCTGGTGAACGCGTTGTTTGTTAGCTATTGGCTCGTCCGCCGGGCGCGGTTTGCATTAATCTCGCTTTTGGCAATCGGGATGGGATGGGGCACGCTGACCAATCACGTTGGTTTCAATGCAAAGGTCACTGCTGAACAGGTTGTTTCGCGTGATACGGGCCATATTCGGCTTCTAACCTATAACGTGCATTTTTTTAGAACCTTTGAACAAAGGGACACGGAAACTACCATACGGGAGGAGGCAATGGGGCTAATAGACAGTGTATCTCCCGATGTCGTCTGCATCCAAGAGTATTATACGCGGCAAAAAGGAGCGTATCGGATGGCCAAGGCGTTTCAGCGGGAAATTGGGATGCCCTATTATTATTTTTTGCCGACGGCTCAGAATGATTACGAAGCCTACGGCATGGCAATTTTTTCGCGGTATCCGATCGTTGCATCGGGTCACCTGCCCGATCATGAGTATGGCGTAAACCGGATAATTTATGCGGATGTCGATAAAGGGGGGCAGGTTTTCAGGGTATATAACGTCCACCTGCGTTCCATCGGCTTTCAGAAAGAAGATTACGAATTCATCAAGAGCCCAACGAAAGCCCTTGAGAAAGATGCGGCTTCTACCAAGCGTATCGGGGCGCGGTTAAAATGGGCTTTCGATGCCCGGAGCGCTCAGGCGGATGCGCTTCAAGCACATAGCCAGGAATGTAAAATTCCCTATCTTATTGCGGGGGATTTCAATGATACCCCCTTATCGTATGCCGTGAACAAAGTATCTTCCGGCCTGCAAAATGCGTTCCGCGAAAAGGGACGGGGCTGGGGGGTAACCTACAATGGGGATTTTCCGAATTTTCAGATCGATTATATTCTAACCAGTAATGATTTTGAAGTGAGCCGATATCAGATCATCAAGGCTAAATTATCCGATCATTATCCTGTATGGGCGGACGTTAAACTGTGAGTTAATGGGATAAAAAAACGGAAGGCCTCCTCTTTCGATTTGAACCTTCCGTTTTTAACCTTAAATTACAGCCGTAGCCGCAAATTAGGTATCAAGTCGAGTGTCTTTATCGGCATCCGTTTATGCGTATGCACAAAGGCATCGCAATACGTCATGCATTTGTTGCTCCGTGCATTCTCCGTAGAGAATCAAACCGAACAACAACCCCGGTCGGATGTTTTGATCGGGCCTATCCCTTACGGGCCTGGCAGATTTCCGTTCGGCATGATGCCTCTTCGGAACCGATCCATCACTAAGTCATCCTAAAATAATTCCTGTTGGAACCATTTCGTTTGTGGATACTTATTTGGGCGATTCAAAGAACTCTGTGCTTGATATAATCTAAGGTAGTAACAAAATGTTTACGTGTCAAGAAAAAAGTAATTTATTTTATTAACATGTTTTCCACCTGAGGGGATTGGGTTATCCACATTTCTGTTTGCCCGCAATGGCAGCTTACGCTTTTAATTTATCGATATAGGTAAGTTTATGCACATTTTGGCGCTATGTGTTTATCCACAATGTGTCGCATTTAGGAACACCCCCAAGTAGGGGTTTTCTACTTGAAATTCCGGGTTACACTTATAGAAGTAATTAAAAAGCAGTAATTTTATCTTTTCAATTGATGATAAGAAACCGGGCATCATGGCAGTATCCCGCAAAATTTTTGTTCTGGACACCTCGGTCATTTTATACGACCACAACGCACTGAATAATTTTCAGGAGCACGACGTAGCGATTCCCATACAGGTATTGGAGGAGCTTGATAATTTAAAGGGGGGCAACGAAACCCGGAATTTCGAGGCGCGTAGTTTTATTCGATTGATCGATGAACTTTCGGGCAAAAAGCTGATTAACCACTGGGTTCACATGAATGGCCAGACCAAAGGTAAATTCCGGGTGATCCTTTCGGGAGGACCGCAACGGGTGGATGCGGCGAAGATTTTCGGCAATGACAAATACGACCACCAGATTATCAACGCGGCACTTATTCTGACGGAAGAAAATCCGGATCGGAAAGTTGTTTTGGTATCTAAAGATATCTGCCTTCGCCTGAAGGCAAAAGCACTCAACCTGCCTGCGGAGGATTATGAGACGGGGAAGATCAAGAATGTAGAGGCGCTTTATACCGGTAAAACGGTGCGAAATGATTTTCCCGAAAAGGTGGTTGACGGATTGCGGAATAAGACGAGCGTGCCGATTGGGAATTTGTCGCTGGATCACATTGGGGCCAATCAGTTTTATGCGGTGAAACATAACCGCAAAACACTGTATGCATTCTATAGCAAAAGCGAACAGAACCTGACACCGGTGTCTACCGCCCCCGTATTCCGAATTAAGCCGCGGAATCCCGAACAGGCGTTTGCCCTTCATGCCCTGCTTGATCCGGCAATCCGGTTGGTAAGCATCCAGGGTAATGCCGGTACCGGAAAAACGTTGCTAGCATTGGCCAGTGCGCTGGAGCAGCGCAAAGGTTATCGGCAGATATACATCACCCGGCCGGTCATCCCGCTGAGTAACCGCGAAATTGGCTTCCTGCCGGGAGATGCTAAATCGAAAACGGATCCGTTTTTGGCACCAATTTGGGACAATATTCGTTTTATCAAAGAGCAGTATGCCGACGACGAAAAGATGCTCGAAAAAATTGACGAGTTGATCATAACGGAGAAAATCGCAATTGCTCCCCTGGCGTTTATCCGGGGCCGCACACTGACCAAGATTTTCTTTATCGTGGATGAAGCACAAAACCTGACGCCCCACGAAATCAAAACGATTATTTCCCGTGCGGGCGAACATACCAAAATTGTCTTTACCGGCGACATCTACCAGATCGATACTCCGTACCTCGATGCCGAAAGCAATGGGTTATCTTATCTCATCGAAAATGTGAAAAACCACCCCCTGTATGCCCATGTTACCCTGCAAAAGGGTGAGCGGAGTGAACTGGCTAATCTGGCGAACGATCTGCTTTAATTAATTGTTAATCAATGGTTAATTGTCAATTAAGACTGCTAAGATAATTAACCATTAACCATTAAAATCCGCCATTCTTTGGGATAATAATTGTTGATGCGGTTCGGAAGCAGTTTCATCCAACCCAACGAAGCACCGTTAAAGGTAGCAAGCACCCAACCGGTATCGTTGTCGGCATTTATCGACGGCGGAAGCGTTCCTTTACGGAGGTATTCCTGTGCGAGTGCTTCGTCAAGCGATATCGATGGAATGCCCGAGTGGCGCACTAGGCTCAATGCCAGGTCGTGGGCTGGGATGAGGTCGTTCTTGGCCATGCGACCTACCCGGGTTCCTGCATTTCGCAGGTATAGCATCTTCTGCAGGATGAGGAGGTCGTTTTCTCTCCCTTTGGGAAGGATGTGTATGTCGTCGCCTACGGTAAACGAAAAAAAAATTTCGGGATGAGCTATCCAGTTTTCCAGTTTATCGGGTACAACGGCACGTTCCGTTTTCGATTTGGGGCGATCAAATGAAGGTTGCACCGTGGCTTTGCGGAATGCGGCGAGGAAAAACCCTTCTCCCCGCAGCCGGTGTGGGTAAAAGCGAAAGCCAGGACACCCATGCCGCTCCGATCGTGTTTGTTCGATCCCCCACGCTTTATTTACCGAAAGGGCTACCGGTTCCATGCCCTGTGTTTCACACAGCCAGTCGGCAATTTCCTCGTTTTCCTCGACGGAGTACGAACAGGTAGAATACAGCAAGACGCCCCCTTCTTTGAGCGTGGGCAAGCTATCGGCCAGGATGCGGCGCTGGCGCTCGCTGCACAGCTGTACCGCCCCCTCGGACCATTGGTTGATGGCCGCATGATCTTTGCGGAACATCCCGGATCCGGAACAAGGTGCATCGACCAGCATAAGGTCGACGTAACCCGGAATGCGTGCAAAAGCCGACGGATCGTTGTTGGTGACAACGGTGTTGGGATGTCCCCACCGTACCAGGTTGTCGGCCAGCACCGTAACGCGGCTCTTGATGAGCTCGTTGGCGATGAGCAGACTGTCGGGGTGCAGATACGTGTTCAGCAGCGTACTCTTTCCTCCAGGAGCCGCACAGAGGTCCAATGCGATCAGCGGCTGCTTATCCAGCATCAATTCCCTGATGGCGTGTGCCAGAAACATCGACGATGCTTCCTGCACGTAGTAGCAGCCGGCATGAAACAAGGGATCCAGGGTAAATACGGGGCGCTCCGAAAGGTAATAACCCGTATTGCACCACGGTACTGGGTCGCCGGAAGCGGGCGGCGATACCTGGGGCTTGTCTGGATTCACCCGAATGGAGGTGATTCCCCCCTCCTGCTCATGCACGGCTTCGAATGCGTCGGTATCAAAACCTGCGAGATTGCCTAACCTGCGTACCAGTGCCGGGGGAACGATGTTGCTCATAGGAAGCAAAATTACGGATTTATTCGACCCCTGCTTGTGTATATGTAGGAAAAGAAATACTTTCGACGCAAAAAAAGAAATTAAAATCGAATTCTCTTATGGAACCCCCCGTATCCCAAGAACCTGTTTACCAAGTACCTGCACGTTTTCGGTTTTCAGAAAACCTGCATATTGTCTTTTGGTTGATCAAAGACATCAGCTGGGCGATGCTTTGGAAACCGCTGGGTATGGTGATGACCATTCCCACGTTATTACTGGCTGTTAAGATTACCATTCAAACCCGATACATTAAAAGTGAGCTGTTTCACAATTTGGCCATTTTATGTTGGATCAGTGCCAATTGTACGTGGATGACGTTTGAGTTTTTCTGGCCTGAGTATGATTTTCTCCGCTACTATACGGCCATACCTTTCAGTTTGGGGATCTGCTTCATTGCCTATTATTATGTAGTGCTGTTACCCGCTTCGGGAAAACAACGGGCGGCCCACCCAAGGCCGTCGTAACATAAATTTAATACGAATTGTATACAAACATCAGGTTACTCCGTTATTTTTGTTTGTGAAACATATCCTTGCATCGTTGTAAAATTAACGTTAAGTTTGCTGTTGCCAAGGATAATCCTGTATTCAATTTGATAGCTTTTTATCGCCATGTTTACGAGTGTCGCCCCTGAATTGATTGCCCGGTTACGGGATAGCGAGGAGGCCGCTTTTCGAGCGATTTATGAACAGTTACATGGCCGGATCTACCGGCTGGTTTTCTCGTTGGTTAAAGATTCAGCGAAAACCGAAGAGCTGGTACAGGAGACGTTCGTGGCGCTTTGGCTGCATCGGGCAAGTCTCAATACCGAGCAGCCGCTTTATCCATTGATTTACCTGACCGCAAAGCGCCTTGCCATTGACCATTTTCGGAAAAAAATGTTGGAGATCGGTGTAAAGGAGTACGTGAGCAGCCAAACGGTTCCTTATACCAACGAGACTGAGGAAACTATTTTTTTGTCAGATCTTAACCGGATTACCGACGAAAGCATCAAAGCGTTACCTGCCCAGCAACAGACGGTTTTTATGCTTAGTCGGCAGGAGGGGCTTTCGTATGACGAAATTGCCCAGCGACTACGGATTTCACCCAATACCGTACGCAACCACATGGTCTCTGCGCTGAAGGCGCTGCGGCTGCATTTTAGCAGGCATGGGGTGATGTTCTGGTGGCTGCTGACCCTACCGCTGTTTTGAGCAGCAAAAAAAAACACCCGACCCACTAGTCCTTCTTTCATTCTCGACCGTTTATCAGGTAAATACGGCAAAAGTATGTACATGGACTCAAGCAGACTGCGCGCGCTGCTGAAAAAATACATGGAAGATGACATCACGGCACAAGAGCTGCGTGAATTAAGTCAGTATGTGCAACATGCCGATGATCCGCAGGTGCTCGAACAGCTGGTAGACGACCTCTGGAAGGAGCAGGATGCCCACATACCACGGGCTATACCCAGTTCGGCGCTGTACCAGACCATTCTCCGCCATCCAGGGCTGCAGGCCGATCCGCCCGTGAGCGGACGAAAGTACCGTAGCATGACCTGGCTCCGGATTGCCGGAGCCGCGGCTGTGGTTCTCATCAGTGCAGCGTTGTTTTGGTACGGCAGACTGGCCGTAAAGCCGCAGGCAGACGATGTCGGAAACACCGTTGCTATAGCTGCCATCGTACCCGGTGGCAATAAGGCAACACTTACCTTAGCAAGTGGACAGGTCATAAACTTGAGCGAGGCCCAAAATGGGATTGTTTTGGGAGAGAGGTTAACCTATATAGACGGGAGCGGCGTTTTGGAAGCGGATTTCAGCAATCGTCGATCGTCGATCGTCGATCCGCTGGCAGCCGGACAGCAAGACCACCGGGACGATCGTACATCGGACGGTGCACCGCTCATGTTGTTAACGACACCCAATGGCGGAACCTATCAGGTAACACTGTCTGACGGCACCAAAGTGTGGCTTAATTCTGCCAGTATCCTGCGGTATCCCCCGAAGTTTAGCGGGCCGCAACGGGAGGTTGAACTGGAAGGGGAAGCCTTTTTTGAAGTGGCTCCGAAAAAGATACCGTTTTTCGTGAAGACCCGGAATCAGGTGGTTAAAGTACTGGGAACCCAGTTTAACATTACCAGTTATCCCGATGAGGTCGAAATCAAAACCACCCTGGTAACGGGGGCAGTCGAAGTGATCAACTCGAAGTCGAATGCAATAAGTCGGCTCAGCCCCGGAAAGCAGAGCATCGTGAAGGGGCAACGTACCGAAATTAAAGATGTAGAAACCGAGCCCTATATTGCGTGGAAAAAGGGGTACTTCGCCTTTCCGGATGAACACATCAGCCGTGTGATGAACACCATCGCACGGTGGTACGACATTGAAGTTGAATACCAGGGTGATATGACTCACAAATACTTTGGTGGTACCCTTTCGCGTTTCGAAGATTTCGAAACCTTATTACAAACCATTGAACTAACGGGATCTGTACGGTTCAAAATCGAAGGAAGGAGGGTAATTGTTATGACGTAGCGCTGTGGAATGTGTTTTCCAAAGCTATGAAAGAGCAATCAGGAGCGTTGCGACCGCCCCTGAATGCGAATGGCTTTGGCCATTAGGATTTAACAAAAAAAGTTGGAACCATTTATATAAACCCTATTCAAATGTACGAAAATTTTACCGCACATTACCATCGTCTTTGTAAATGTGTGAAGCCTCAATATGTATTGGCTATGAAACTATGCTGTATCTTGTCGTTGATCAGTTGTTTGCAGGTGAGTGCATTTACCTATGCGCAGCATGTTACGTTGCAAAAAGACCGTGCGACACTCGTAGAGGTCTTTAAGGACATCAAACGGCAGACAGGCTATCACATTTTCTATGATACATGGATTATCCGAAATGCCAAACCGGTGTCGTTAAACCTGCGGGAAGCGACTGTTGAAGAGGCGCTTGCCGAAAGCCTGAAGGGGCAGGGCTTGGGGTTCAGGCTGGTTGCCAAAAATATTGTCATCACACAAGGAGAGCAGCGTCAGGCGGCCGCTGATAAGAAGGAGATGCAGGAAATTATCACCGGACGCGTTACCGATGAAAATGGACAACCCCTGGAGGGGGTGACGGTGGCTGTAAAGAATAGTACCCTAGTGGTGACCACCGATGCCAGCGGTAACTACCGGATTCAACTCCCTAACCGGAATCAAGTGCTCGCTTTTTCCATCGTTGGCTATGCGCCGCAGGAAATACCGGTGGGCACCGGTAATACCATCCATGTAACACTTTCAGAACAAGTGAGCGGCTTGGATGAGGTGGTAGTGGTTGGCTATGGAACCCAACGGGTAGGAACTATCACCGGCTCGGTAGCCACCGTAAAGGGGGAAACGCTAACCAAAGCTCCGGCCATCAATCTGTCGAATGCGATGGTCGGGCGGCTTCCGGGATTGGTAGCCGTTACGCGGTCGGGTGAGCCCGGAAGCGACAACTCCACATTCCGCATCCGGGGAGCTAATACATTGGGCGACAATGCCCCGTTGATCGTGGTGGACGGCATTGCCAACCGATCGCTGGAGCGGTTGAATGCCGCGGATATCGAGAGTGTTACGGTGCTGAAGGACGCGTCGGCTGCCATCTATGGTGCGCAGGCTGCGAATGGGGTTATTCTGGTAACTACCAAGCGCGGCAGTACCGGCAAACCGCAGTTGACGGTGACCTACAACGAGGGCTTCAGCATGCCTACAGTCATTCCCGACGTGGTGGATGCAGCGACCTACGCGCAGATGCTGAATGAAATCAGTCAATATGCCGGCCAGGATCCGGTATACAGCGATGAAGAGCTTCAGAAATACCGGGACGGCAGCGATCCGTGGGGATATCCGAATACGGATTGGTACAAGGAGACTTTCCAGTCGGCTTCCGCACAGCGGACGGCTCAGGTCAGTATCTCGGGTGGACAGGAATCGTTGCAATATTTCATTTCAGGGGGATATAATTATCAGGACGGCATCTATAAGAACAGTGCAACTTATTACAAGCAATTCAATTTTCGGACGAACCTGGATGGAAGGTTGTCTGACTACGTCAAGTATGGCATCAGCTTGGCTGGGCGCGAGGAAAACCGGAACTACCCTACCCGTTCGGCGTCGGATATCTTTCAGATGCTGCGACGGGGCAAACCCAACATGGCGGCCTATTGGCCAAACGGAATGAACGGCCCCGATATTGAGTATGGCAACAACCCGGTAGTGGTAACGACCAATCAAACCGGGTATGACCGAAATAAGTCGAGTGTCTTGGAGACCAAAGCCAATATTGATATCACCGTGCCCTGGGTGGAGGGGCTTTCGCTATCAGCCAACGTGGCTTTTGATCGCCGCATCCACAACAATAAACTCTGGCAGTTGCCGTGGTACCTGTATACATGGGATGGCGTAACCCGCGATGACAGCGGGGAGCCGGTTCTGGTGGAAGGCCAGAAAGGTTTCACCAATCCGCAGCTCACACAGGACATGCAAAATGCGGATCTGCTAACGATGAATACCTTATTGAACTATGAGCGCACATTCGCGGAAAAGCACCATGTGAAGGGACTCTTGGGCGTGGAACGGATTACGGGTGAGACGATGCAGTTTCAAGCCCTTCGGAGGTATTTCGTATCGGAAGCGCTGGATCAGCTTTTCGCGGGAGGCGATGCGGAAAAAAACAATACAGGTACTGCTAGTGAGCAAGCGCGGCTGAATTACTTCGGGCGGCTGAATTATGATTTTGACAACAAGTACTTGTTTGAATTCGTTTGGCGCTATGACGGATCGTATATCTTCCCCGCAGGCAAGCGTTTCGGATTTTTCCCCGGTGTTTCGCTAGGTTGGCGTGTTTCTGACGAGCGCTTTTGGGATGGCATCAGGGATGTAGTGAGTGACTTTAAATTTAGGGGATCGTGGGGCCAGACCGGTAACGACCGAATAGGAACCTATCAGTACCTGGCAAGTTATGGATTCCCCTCCGCGGCTAACAATATCTATGTGTTCAATGGAGATGTGGAAAGTAAAGTTTTAGGCGAGTTGCGCATCCCCAATCCGAATGTGACGTGGGAAGTAGCCAACCAGTCGAACATCGGCTTTGATGCCGGGTTTTTCAATGGCAAAATGACGCTTTCTGCCGAATATTTTTATAACCTGCGTACTGATATTCTGTGGGAACGGAATGCTTCGGTCCCTGTCTCTACCGGGTTGACGCTTCCCAAGGAGAACATTGGTGAAGTAGAAAACCAGGGAGCCGAATTTCAATTAGGCTATAACAACCGGGACGGGGTATTCCAGTATTCGATAGCTGCCAATGTTAATTTCAATAAGAATCGCATCCGCTTCTGGGATGAAACGCCGGGTGTGCCGGATTATCAGCGTTCGACGGGATATCCGATGAATACCGATCTTTATTATAATGCCATCGGTGTATTCCGCGATCAAGCGGCGGTGGATGCGTACCCGCACTGGGCTGGCGCCCGGCCTGGCGACATCATCTACGAGGATGTAAACGGTGACGGAGAAATCAATGGACTCGATAGGGTCCGGATTTACAAAACGGACTTACCTACCCATACCGGTGGTCTCAACGTAGACCTGTCGTATAAAGGGGTTTATACCTCGCTTTTCTTCCAATGGGCTACGGGAGCCATCCGCAACAATTACTATCAGATGCAGGGTGAGGTGGGCAATTTCCTGGTGCAGGATGTCGAAGGGCGGTGGACACCGGAAACCCCCGATGCTTCCAAACCGAGGATATGGAACCGCTACAATGAATATTGGCGTGAAACTTCGGGGAACAATACCTATTGGCTGCAGAATTCCGACTATGTCCGCCTCAAGAGTTTTGAGTTGGGCTATAGCATTCCCGCGGAAATCTGCCGGAAGTTCTGGGCGAGCGGTGCACAGATTTATTTTACCGGACTCAACCTTCTTACTTTTACGAAGGTGAAAGATTTCGATCCGGAATCTACTTCGGCAACGGCCTACCCGCTCAACAAGGTGTATAACCTGGGTGTATCGTTAACCTTTTAAGCGTAGAAACCATGAACAAGAGACAATATATAGGGGCGGTATTGACGAGCATCGCCTTGTTGGGAGCGACTTCCTGCAGCCAGGATTTCCTGGAAACCCTACCCCAGACCGAATTTTCAGAAACCGCTGTTTGGGGAGACCCCGCGTTGGTGGAGACCTTCATCAACCAGATTTATTTCCGACTGGATGAGCCGCTTACCGATGGGCGAATGAAGGCCAACATTGTGGATGAGGCTCATTATCGGGGCAATGCCCCATCGTTAAACTTCAAAAACGGCGTTATTACACCCGACAACATCCCGGCATGGAACTTTTCGCGGATGCGCCAGTGGCTCGACCTTTACAAAACCATCCGCTTCTGTAATCTTTTTTTCAGCAAGGTTGAGGAAGTCCCCTTTAAAGAAGGGGTGGTGGATGGGAAAAACCAGCGCGACCGGATGACGGGAGAGGTCCATTTTCTAAGAGCTTACCTGTATCATTTCCTGACCAGTACCTACGGTGGGGTACCGATCATTACCGAAGCGTATGAGTTGGACGACGAATTCAAGGCGGCGCGGAACAGCTATGCAGAATGTGTGGATTTCATGGTGAGTGAATGCGATCAGGCCGCAGCGTTGCTTCCGGATGTACAAACCGGAAATAACTTCGGCCGGGCCACCCGGGGTGCGGCACTCGCACTCAAGGCGCGGATATTGTTGTATGCGGCAAGTGACCTGTACAACACCGATGTCTTCCCCTCCTATTCGAATCCGGAACTAATCGGTTATACAGATGGCAGCCGGACGGAACGTTGGCAGGCCGCAAAAGATGCGGCGAAGGCTGTAATCGACCTCAATCAGTATACGCTTTTCCGGGCAGAGCCGGGGCCTTCGGATTCCGTAGCGCAGAATTACGTAGACCTGTTTATGTCCAAAAGCAATGAAGAAGACATTTTTATTAAATTCTTCACGGTGCCCATGGGCCAGCGGATGGGGTTGTACACCTCGCCAAACGGTTACCACGGTTGGGGCGTCAATGCGCCGGTAGGCAATTTGGTGGATGATTTTGAAATGGCCGACGGGACGAAGTTCGACTGGACGAACCCGGAGCATGCTGCTGAGCCATACAAAGGTCGTGAACCCCGTTTTTATGCAACAATCCTTTATAATGAAGCCCCATGGCGTGAGCGGCCCAATGACGTGAAAGGCATGGATCCGCTGAATAAGATACAGACAGGCCGGTGGCAACGTTGGAATTCGGCAACCAACAGCATGGTGGAAGAGTTTGGTGTGGACACCCGTAAAAGCCCCATCGAGGACTGGAACGGCTCGTATACCGGCTACTACCTGCGCAAGTATATAGATCCGAACAACGATGCCCAATACGTCAGCCAGACGGTGACCTGGCGGTTCATGCGGTATACGGAAGTACTACTCAATTACGCAGAGGCCTGCATCGAATTGGGAGAAGACGCTGAGGCGAGAACGTATATCAACAAGGTCCGAACGCGCGCCGGCTTGCCGGGCCTGACGGAGTCCGGCGATGCGCTTAGGGCTCGATACCGCAATGAGCGACGCATTGAATTGGCCTTTGAAGACCATCGTTTTTATGATGTGCGGCGCTGGGTGATCGGGCCGGAGGCCCTGGATGTTACGACGGTGGCTGACATTGTGTATACGCTGAATCCGGATCATACCACCGCTGCGGTTCCTACCATCACGCACAAGGTGTTTGAGACACATACCTGGCAGGATAAAGCGTATTTTCTGCCGATTCTCCGAGATGAAATGAACAAGAACGATTTGTTGATACAGAATCCGGATTATTAATTGTAGTACAGTGTAATTTCTTCCGTAGGTGTGTAAATTGACTAACTTGCACACCTACGGATTATTAAAACAGTTGACGTAATGAATAAACCTATTTTTTTTCTGTTATGCGCTTTCCTAAGCGTTGCGACAGGTATTGCACAAACTAAATTTTCAATCACCCACGGTCCTTACCTGCAGGCATTGCATGAAACGGGTGTGACGATTGTCTGGACAACCGACAAGGATGCCATTGGCTGGGTGGAACTTGCCCCGGACGACAGCAGTCATTTTTACCTGAAAGAGCGCCCTAAATATTTTGCTTCCAGCCATGGGTTTAAGGATGTATCGAAACTTCACAAGGTGACGTTGCGTGGTCTTCAGCCCGGTGTCAGGTACCGCTACCGGATATATGCACAGGAGGTGACCAGCCATGAGGGTACTGATGTTAACTATGGAGAAGTCGCTGCCACCCAGGTATACCGACGTGCACCGTTGGCGTTTACGACGAGTCGGCCGGATCAGACCGAGCTATCGTTTGCGGTTATCAACGACATCCACGGCCGTAATGAGGTGATGAAAAATCTGCTGAGCCAGCTGGATTGGCCGCAGACAGACTTTGTATTTTTCAACGGCGATATGGCCAACAATCTCGTGAGCGAAGAACAGCTATTTGCTCATTACATGGACACGGCCACCGCATTGTTTGCTTCGGAAATCCCTATGTATTACGCCCGCGGCAACCACGAGACGCGGGGGAATTTTGCGAGTGCATTCCCCGATTATTTTCCCACCACCTCGGGGCATCTCTACTACCTCTTCAGGAGGGGGCCGGTTTGCTTTGTTGTGCTTGACTGTGGCGAAGATAAGCCCGATAGCGATATGGAGTACAGCGGTATCGTGAACATGGATGCATACCGGACGCAGCAAGCGGAGTGGCTGAAAGAAGCGCTTGAGCGCCCGGAATACCGGGAGGCTCCGTATAAGGTGGTCATCTGCCACATGCCGCCTTTCGGCGGTTGGCATGGTGAGCAAGAGATCGCCGAGAAATTTGTTCCGCTGCTGAATGCCGCAGGTGCCCAGATTATGCTGAGCGGCCACCTGCACCGGCATATTAAGCGGGAGGCTCAGCCGGGTGCGCATCAATTTCCGATATTGGTTAATTCGAATAACAATATGCTGAGAGCTACAGCCAACGGACAACAGCTTCGTATTGACGTTGTCGATCAATCGGGGAAAACGGTCGATTCGATTACGCTGAAGCCCAGCCGTTGAGGGTTAACTTATTGACAAAGATGACGCATGAAAAGGATACTGCTTTTCGCAATCGGACTGACATTAAGTAGCTACGAGGCCGTATGTCAGGCTATAGGAACCGATGAAGTACCGTCGTTTTCCTTTGCATTTATTTCCGATGCGCACGTACAATACAGCGATTCGTCCCTCTATTTTTTCCGAAAGGCGATTGACACAATCAATGCGTTGAATCCCGACTTCGTCATTTCCGGCGGCGATCTCATCCGCGATGCAAACGCCGCCAGTGAACAGCATGCTGATTCACTTTATGATTTATATCTCTCGGAGATTACACAATTCGGTATGCCCGTCTATAACGCGATCGGGAACCATGAGTTGTTTGGAATTTCGAAGCGTAACAAGGTGGCCCCTTCCCATCCGCGATACGGGAAAAGAATGTATGAAGAGCGAGTTGGCAAACGCTATTACACGTTTGAGCATAAAGGATGGCGCTTTTTTATTTTAGACAATACGAAACTTTTGGAAGCGGAGGGCCGTGTGGTTGGTCACATTGACGAGGAACAGATGGATTGGTTGGCAGCGACCTTGTCTACGGTTGATGCAACGACTCCAATCGCTGTCTGCGGTCACATGCCTTTTGTCACTTCTCGTAAGCTATTTGAATTGGGTGCGCTGGCTGCCACTCCCGATTTTTCGGGGACATCCAATTCACTGGAGTTCTTTCGCTTGTTTGAAGGAAAAAATCTCAGGTTGGTTATGCAGGGGCATGAACATTTTTTGGAGGTAATCTATGCATTGGATAAGTACATTGTTACGAATAACTCGGTTTCGTCTACCTGGTGGGTCAAGCCACCTGCAACGCGTGGGTTTATGTATTTCACGTTAACCGGAGATTCCCTGGAATGGCGACACGTCGAAAACAACTAGAATATTCTAATTTTTTACGTTATTTGCGGCATGAAGCACAGGCCTTTTGGTTCGGTTACCTTACAGCTTTTCAGCCTATGTGTATTAGGTGGTTTTCCTGCCTGTCAGTTTGCGGATAGTAGTGGGTTGAAGGCAAGTGCAAGTGACGAGCCGGTTTCAGCAGCTGCAGCGGAGACAAAGCAAACGGAATTGGCTAGTGATGAGGCGCAAAAGCAAGGATCGGCCACGGTCGACTCGCTGGAATACGCTAAATTGGTCAGCGAATTGGCCGAGCGTGACACAACCGGGCGATGGCCTGTGATTGATCAGCCCGTTCCTTATACCGGAGCGATTTTGCCGTATAAGCGGATTGTTGCCTTTTACGGGAATCTTTATTCGGCAAGAATGGGCATCCTTGGGGAATTTCCCCCCAACGAGGTATTGGCAAAGCTTGACGATGAGGTAGCCGCCTGGAATGCAGCGGACACGGCGATTGAAGCGATTCCCGCCCTGCACTATATTGCGGTAACGGCCCAGGGCAGTGCCGGCAGGGATGGTAAGTACCGCTTGCGGATGCCTTTCAGCCAAATTGACTCCGTGCTTCGCATCGCCAAAAAAAGGGACGCATTGGTGTTTCTGGATATCCAGGTGGGATTTAGTGAACTGCAGGCCGAGCTACCCCGATTGGATACGTTCCTTTGTATGCCACAGGTGCACCTGGGTATTGATCCTGAGTTTTCGATGAAAGACGATCTGCCGCCGGGCAAACGCGTGGGACATTTTACGGCAGCGGACATCAATTTTGCTGTGCAGCACCTAGCCAAACTCGTCCGTGAAAAGGGATTGCCACCCAAAGTGCTGGTTGTTCACCGGTTTACGCAGGGAATGATCAAAGATTTCCGGCAAATTGCCCTGGATCCGGCTGTTCAAATTGTTATTAACATGGATGGATGGGGTGCGCCGGCATTGAAGAGAAATACCTATCAGTCCTATGTCTTCCGGGAACCGGTGCAATTTACCGGATTTAAATTCTTTTATAAAAACGATCTGATACCATCTCCACATCGGATGATGACGATTGAAGAGGTAAATGGGCTGGTACCGAAACCGGTTTATATTCAATATCAGTGATCGTTTCTATTTTAGGATTCCAGTTTTTTAGCAGCCAAGAGCTCGAATACGCCCTCATTTTGCAGTATCCAAAGGCCAATGCGGTCGTCGGTTATGCCTTTGCGCAGCTGATAGTCAAATACGGGTTTGTCTTCTTCCATTCGGGTGGGTAGGTAACCAAATGAGATTTTCCCGTTGGCTGAGAGTGCATGTGCGACCTCGACAATGTGGGTTGAAATCATAAAGAAACCTTTGTCGAGCCCGGAAAGAGCCTGTATGATGCGGAGCGAACCGTCATAGGCATCCTTGACATTGGTGCCCCGGAACAGTTCATCGAAGATGACCATTAGGCGATCGGACTGATTAATTTGCTGGGCCACCAGCTTTACACGTTTTACCTCGCTATAGAAATGGCTATAGCCGTCGTTGACGTTGTCGGCAAGGTTAATGGTGGTAATTAACCCATCGAGGACACATGTGTCCATATGGCTTGCCGGAACGGGAAACCCGAGGTGGGCGAGATATACGGCGATACCGACCGCCTTCATCAGTGTGGATTTGCCCGACATGTTGGCACCGGTGATGAAATTTACCCTTCTTTCGGCATCCAGTATCACATAGTTTGCCACCGGACGACTAACCATCGGATGATAGACGCCTTTCAGCGTTAGGCGTTCCTGTTCTTGAAAAGATGGGAACATAAATCCATGCGTTCGGGAGGCGCTGGCTACGGCGTAGTAGGCATCGAGAAAGTACACTTGATCGAGTAAGGTAAGGGTTTCCTGGTGGTATTTCTTGCGCAAAAGGAAGTCGATTTGTTCAATGGTGTAGCGTTTTAGGCGATGATCGGGAGCGTCGACAAGTTTTGCAAGCAACGGGTGTTGCGTCAATTTCTGCAACGAATCTTGCAAGTCGGCAAGCAATGGAATTTTGTTTCCTTCGGGATAATTCTCGCCAAGCTGCTTGATGAATACAAGGGTATCGGCCATCTCTGCGATTCCCCGACGCTTGGCATAGAAAGCTTGGGTGGGTGAAAAAATGAATTTAATCGCGTTACGAATGCCGCGATAGACGGAAAACGATACGGGCCGTTCGGGGCTTTTGAGGTAGTAATCCAAAAAGTCCAACGTGGTTTTGTCCAGCCGCAGTTCTTCCACATGATCCATGAGGAAGCGGATGGTTGCACTACGCTGTTGGAGCTGGTTCAGGTCGTTGGACGGCTTACGGAACAGTTCGCGCAGCGCATCCTCACCTCCATATGTGATGGTTTTGTTGAAGCAGGCAAATACACCATCAGGCCCATCGTCAAGCAATTGCAAATCGGCAAGGGTCTGTTTGTCGGTGTAAAAATGTTCCATCACACAAACTTAGCTAAAATTCGCTTTTATCTGCGATGTAATTGCGTTACCTATCGAAGTAAATTTTTCATGGCGTGTGAACGGCAACGTTAACTCAAAGGGTTGAGTACAGCCAAACTACGGAAAGTTCGTAATAAATTCGATTTTTTCATATTTTTACTATAATTTCGTAGAACTATTAAAAAATCGAATTAATATGAGACGTTTTATCTTGTTCCTATTTATGGGGTGCCTGACGGTAACATCGGGTCGAGCCCAGCAGGGCGAGCCCGCTTTGGCCCGGGTGATTTATGAATTTATGCACATCAATGACACGCTGCAGCCGGATAAACCGTATAAAGAAGAAATGGTGTTATATATCGGGCAACATGCGACGTCATATGATACCTATAGTCTCGAACGGGTAAACCAGCAAATCAAATCGCAAATGGAGGATCCGGCATTTGATGGTAACCTGACCCTTAGGGGAAGTGGGAGTACAACCAAGGAATCGTATTACATACAGCCGGAGGAACGACGCATTAAACAGCTCTATCGTCTTGCCGGGGAGATCTATGTAGTTGACGAGGACTATCCGGCTATCGATTGGCAAGTTGCCGATGAGACGAAAGAAATCGGCGGTTATGACGTCCAGAAGGCTACTGGCCGTTTTAGGGGCCGTGACTATACCGCATGGTTTACTACGGCGTTGCCGTTTCAAGCAGGTCCCTGGAAGTTACAGGGATTACCAGGTTTGGTCCTTGAGGCATCGGATCATCGAGGCGAGGTATTTTTCCGCTATGCTGGATTTGAAACCCTCAAAGAAGGGGAGGCAACCCTCTCACTGCCAGAAAATGCGATAACAACCAACAAAAAAGCATTGGATAAACTGAAAAAGGGTTATCAGAAAAATCCACAGGCGGCAATGAATGCCCGTTCGCGGGCGGGTGCGTCAAGTTCAGGCGGAGGAGCCACCACTGTGAAGTTTGGAGGCAGTTCTGGGAATATGGACATATCCGATCCATCGCGGATCAAAAGTATCAACGTGATACGTGACGACGGACAGGCTTCACCGGTGACCAATAATCCGATCGAACTGGAATAATCGGTAAGATGCGGCGTAATTCTGGTCTGTTTTTTCTTTTGCTTTGGGCATTGCACGTAATGGCGCAACCGCATACGATCCAAGGTTCCCTGAAAACCCAGGATGGCAAAGCCGTATCCCATGCCAGCGTAACCATCCGCAACACGGAAGGTCGTATCGTGGCGTTTAAATCCAGTGATGCTGCGGGTAATTTTGTAATTCCACTTCCTGGTATTGCCCCGCGAGATAGCCTGATTCTATACATTAACCACCTGGGGTTTGCCAAGGTGAATATACCGCTGGCAGCCAACCGCAGCCGCTATGATGTGATCCTGGAGGAAAAACCCATCGACCTTTCCGAGGTGGAGGTGAAAAGCCGTCCGCGTATCTCCTCGCGCGGCGATACGCTGAGCTATGAGGTAAGTTCCTTCGCAAAGGCAGCCGATCGCAGTATCGGCGATGTGTTGCGTCGTATGCCCGGCATGGAAGTGAGCGAAAGCGGGCAGATCAACTACAATGGCCAACGTATTTCCAATTTTTACATCGACGGTGATGATCTGCTCAATGACAAATACAGCATCGGCACGAAGACCATCCCCTATGCCATGGTACAGAAGTTGGAAGTCCTTCAGAACCATCAGCCGGTGAAAGTACTACGAAACAAAGCGTTCAGCGACCGCGTCGCCATCAATCTGGTCATCAAGGATGAGGCACGCCTCGAACTTTCGGGGCAGGCGAAGCTGGGGCTGGGTCTGCCCCACCAATACGACGGTGAACTGAATACCCTCCTTTTTAACAAGAAATACAAAATGCTCAATGTGGCGAAGGGCAACAACGTAGGCAATGACCTGGCGAGAGACTTCACGGCTTTTAATCTTTCGGATGGGCTTTCCGCTGCGGGCAACTCGCGCCCAACGGCTTTGCTTTCTCCGGGTACGATAAGTAACCCGATGCTACCCAAACAACGGTACTACTTCAACAATTCCGGATCGCTCAACGCCAATAATCTGGTGAACCTGAAGAGCGGACTTCAGCTCAAGGTAAATATCAACGGCTTAGTTGACCATAACAATCTCGTGTATAACAGCCGCAGCGAGCTTTATCTTGCCGACGATACCATCCGCTATACCGAACGGCAGGACATCGGACGTTCCCCGTTTCTTAGTGACATCGGCTTCCATGCGATGGTCAACAAGGATCGCTATTACCTCAATCATGCATTGAAAGTTGCCTATTCCGGCGAGACGGGTGCTTCCAGCCTGCTGGGCAACGGAATTGAGATGCACCAACGCCTGCACAACCGGATCCGTGATTTCTCCCATACACTTGAATATGTCCCTGCGTTGAAAAGCGGAGACGTCATTGAGCTGTACTGGTATCTAAACCACTACAACCAGCCGCAGACGTTGCTAATCCAGCCCGGTATTAATGAAGCTTCCCTGAATGATGGAATGCCTTTTGAACGCATCCATCAGTTTGCCGAAACGCCCACCTGGTTTAACCGGGTATCTGCGGCATACCGACTTACAGGCGGTGTCATCCGTCAACGTTATGGCCTTGGCGTCATCAACGAGTGGCAGCAATTGCGTTCGGCGCTGCGTCTCACTCAGGTGGACGGACATGAAACTCCGTATCTAGGAAGTGATGACAACAACCTTCACTGGAACCGCCACCGGTTTTTCGTGGACGGCGTCTATGAATACAAACGGGGCGATTGGGAAGCGGCCCTTACGCTGCCGGTTGCTATCCAGCAGATTGCCTACCGGGATGGCTCGTTTGCATTGGACGAATTGGACAGGCGTTTGCTGTTCAATCCGTCGTTCAATATGAAATTGATGACCAATGTGGAAGATTACCTGTCGTTCAATTATCATTACAATCAGGAAATGGGCAATATCAACGGTGTTTTCCGTGGAGCCGTGCTGGCGAACTACCGGAGCATCGAAGCCAATGATGCCGATCTGCAGGAACGCGATAACCATTCCGTAGGGCTACGGTACAATTTCCAGCGAGCCATTCACCTGCTTTTTGTAAATGCAGGTATCACCTACACCAAATCGATGGCCAACACCATCGCGTCAAGCATCGTTACTGATGTCCTCTCACGGACGGTACTTTTGCCTTTTGACAACGACGTAAGCAGCTTCAGCGCAAGTGGTGGCGTCAGTAAGTTTATCTTCGCACTCGGTGCAACCGCCAGCCTCAAAGCCTCATGGAATAGCAGCCGTTTCAATCAACTGCTGAACGGCGAGGCGCTCCCGTTTAGTAATCGCTCGGTTACGGTAAATCCCAGCATGGAAGCCCGCCTTTTTAACAAGGTAAGTATTACCTATAGCGGTACCGGTGTATGGACCACCAGCCGGTTGGTAAACCAGAAGGCCACCGTTTGGGTGGATGACCGTCGGATCCGGCAGTTCGATCAATCTATTGGACTTACGTATGCACCTGTTAAAAATACTTTTTTGCGTGTTGACGGCCGCCACCAACACATCAGCCAGCAGCGGCAAGCGGAAATCAGCTATTTCTTCGTAGACGCAACAATCCGTCACCGATTGGTTAAGTGGCGCACGGATATAGCGCTCGATCTAACAAACCTCGCCGATGTAACGGCTTATGAAACTTATTCACTGTCTGCAAACCAGTTGGGATACAGTTATTATCAACTGAGAGGGCGTATGGCGGTATTGAAATGGACCTTCAACCTGTAGACATAAAAACCTTATCTTTGACCGTCATGAACATCTTGCTCGTTGAAGATGATAGCCGCATCAGTGATTTTGTAATTAAGGGCCTGGAGGAAGCGGGGCACTCCGTTGTGCTGGCGTCTACTGCCGAACGGGCCAGGGACTGGATAAGTGAACACCAATGGGATGTCATTCTCATGGACATCATGCTGCCCGGTATAGACGGCGTGCAGCTGACAAAGCTGATCCGCTACCGACGCAACACCACTCCGATTCTGGTACTGAGTGCGCTGGATGGTCCCGATGACAAAGTTACGGCTTTGGACAGCGGAGCGGACGATTACCTGGTAAAGCCCTTTCATTTCAACGAACTGCTATCGCGGATCAATGCCTTGGTGCGTCGTGCAAAGCTGTCTCACCAGCGTGGCGGACAATCGCATCGCAGTGGCCCCTTAATTATCAATACCGATGAACACCGGGTCGTTTTGCAGGACGAAGAAATAGCGCTGTCGCCCAAGGAATACAAGTTGCTGCTGTACCTGCTCGAACACCAGGGGCGCGTAGTGCCACGGACGCAGTTGCTCCATGCGGTTTGGGGCATTAACTTTGACAACAGTACCAATGTAGTGGATGTTTACATTTCCTATCTCCGAAGTAAAATTGAGAAACAGGGAATTAAATTTATCCACACGGTGAAGGGCACCGGTTATTTATGGAAAGAACCCCAATGAATTTCAGACCATGACCGTCCGTAGTAGGCTTACGCTTATTTCATCGTTCACCTTCGGTGTGGTATTTGCTTTGGTGGCATTTGTTGTCTATTATACATTCGTCATTACTTCGGAACGTATTATTTTCAGCGATCTGCAAAAGACCGGACTGCTATCAGCCATGTTTTACCTGGAAGAAGATGAACTTTCTACCCGGGAACACAACCGAATCCGGGTGGATTTTGAAGCGGAGATACAGCAAACGGATGTCAAAGTATACGATCGGTCCGGTCGTCTGCGTTATGGCAACGGACAGTTGAGAGAAGCCGCTACGCCTGCAATGCTGCAACGTATCCGGGACGAGGGCCGGGTACGCTTTAAAACGGCGGGATATTATTACTACGGCCTGCATTATCCCGACAATCAGGGAGACTTTGTCGTAGTGGTAGCGGCCGACCATTCCTTTTTCGCTGCACAGCGCAATCAGTTGCTGCTTACGATGGGAGTTGCTCTTGCCATTGGCCTGCTGCTTATTTTTCTGTTAAGTTATGTGTTATCACGGATCGCTTACCGGCCGATTTCATCGGTGATCCGCCAAGTGAACCAGCTTCAGGCTCACAACCTGGAACGGGCGTTGACCCTTCCGCGCACGAAGGACGAGCTGCATGAGCTGATCGAGACTTTCAATGGATTGCTGTTGCGGCTTTCGGAGAATTTTGTCATTCAAAAGAACTTCATTAATTACGTATCGCACGAGTTCAAGACGCCGCTGGCATCCATCACGGGTAACCTCGAAGTGTTTGCGCAACGGGACCGTACACCCACCGAGTACAAAAAAGTGAGTGAGACGGTGCTGACGGAGGTATCACAGCTGGAACATATTCTCAACAACCTGATGATACTGGCGGGTCTTCGCACGGACTCGCAAGGCAGTGCAACCTACCGCATAGACGAGCTGCTATGGGATGTAATGGACCGGATTTTTGAACGGTGGCCCGAAGCCAAGCCACTGGTGGGGCTGGACATTTCCGTGGCCGACGCAGATCGTCTCGTTGTAAAGGGATATCGCAACCAATTGCAAATGGCTGTTTACAATGTAATTGACAACGCCGTGAAATATGCGCAAGGAAAACCAGTGGCCATCACGCTTGCCGAATCGGATGGAGCGCTGCGGCTCACTGTACAAGACCACGGGCCGGGTATACCCCCAACGGAATTGCAACTTGTGCATCAGCCCTTTTACCGGGGCAGCAATGTGGGCAACACCAAGGGAAGCGGCATTGGCCTTTCCCTGGCGGTGCTTATCTGTAAGCAAAATGGTGTTGCTTTTTCCCTGGCCTCCGATGCGTGTGGCACCCAAGTGATGTTTACCTTTAGGCAACTTTAATCGGGTTCTAATCCCGTTCTAATGTTGCGCCCCTACTTTTGTAGCCATACAAAATAAGAGCTATGGTTTACGAAAAATCGGTTTTGTTGGGTGTAATGGGTATTGGCGGACAGGAAATGCTGCTCATTGTGCTGGCCTGCCTGTTGTTATTCGGGGGGAAGAAAATACCGGAATTGATGCGTGGCCTCGGTCGCGGCGTGCGTGAGTTTAAGCGCGGACAGGAGGAGGAACCCCAACCGGAAGGTGATAAGACGGACAAGGGCTCGAATGAGGAGGGGCGTCCATGAAAGTGGGCTTTCGTTACCTGGCGGCGTTGGTATTTTGTTGCCTGGCGACAAATGCCCCTGCGCAATATGCTTCGGACACCTTAACGATAACCCCTGCAGAGGCCGAAGCAGTCTTCCTGCAACGCAATCTCCGGTTATTGGCTGGTAAGCTGGATATCGATATAGCGAAAGCACAGGTGATACAGGCCAAATTATGGCCTAATCCGGTGCTGTCCATCGGTGAAGTGAACCCTTGGTCCAACGGCGGCGCTGAAGCGCTGGGCCACCTTTTCGGTGACTGGGGCAACCACGCCCAAGTGGCGGTGGATGTCGAGCAACTCATTCAAACGGCGGGCAAACGGCGGAAACGCATCGCTGTAGAGGAGGCTGGCCTGGTTGTGGCGGAGCATTACTTCGAGGATCTGCTTCGAAGCCTGCAAGTCGAATTCCGCACCCAAATAACCGAATTATACCGTACGCAAGCGGGAATGGCTGTTTACGAAGAGGTATTGGGGAAACTGCGGCAACTGCTGCATGGGTATCAGCGTCAGGTCGTTCAGGGAAACATCAGTCGCAGCGAATACATGCGATTGTGGGCTTCTGAAGTGGAAGTGATGAAAGCCATCGATGACCTTCGGCGAGAGAATGGAGAAGCCCAGCGGCATGCGAAGACACTCATGGGACTGGCCCCACAAGAGGAGCTGGTCCTCGCCGGCGGGGGTCTCCCCGATGTCCCTATTGATGTTCTTAACGCGTTGGATGTCCCTACCCTACGAGAATGGGCAACTACCTACAATGCCGAACTTGCGGCCCTACAATCGGGCACGGTTCAGGCCGATTGGCAGTTGCGGTACGAGCAGGCACAACGGGTGCCCGACGTGACCGTCAATGCAGGTTATGACCGCGGAGGAAACATCATGCGTGACTTCGTAGGGCTCGGTGTCGCGGTAGATCTCCCCTTTTTCAACCGTAACCAGGGCAATATCAAGGCCGCTCAATCGATGCTGGCGCAAAGCAGGCTGCTGGCAGACAACAAAAAGAACGAGGTGGAGAGCGAAGTCATCCGAATATGGAAAGACCTGCTGGCTATCATTGCACGCAGGGAACATATGGGCACACAGTATGAAGCCGACATGGATACCCTGCTGACGAGCTACCACCGGAATTTTGCCGAACGGCACATCAGCCTATTGGAATACCTCGATTTTCTGGACGCGTATTTACATTCAAAAGACATCCTGCTGGTTACCGAAAAAGAATTGCGTGTGCAATACGAAGCGCTCCGGTACCACGTGGGGAGTCAACTTCCCTACTAAAAAAACATATGATAAAACGGTATAGTTGGTTTGTGGTACTGCTGGCCGCTGCGTGCGAGCCGCGAGAGCAATTGGTTGAAGAAAAGCCTACGAGCTTCTGCCTGAGCGAAAGCTTACGTGGTCAACTGGCATTGGATACGTTGCAGGAACGGGATATTACCCAACACATTACACTGACGGGTGAGGTTTCATACAATCCGGACAAGATGGTGCAATTCGTAAGCTGGGTAACGGGCATGACGATACAGACCTATTTTTCCCTGGGTGATTTCGTGAAGCAAGGACAACTCCTGGCCACATTTAAAAGTCCAGCGCTACATTCCCTGTTGGCCGAAAAGCGAAGCATTGAATTACAGCGACGGCTTGCCGAACGCCAACTGATTGCGGCACAAGGCCTGCATGCGGACCATATTGCTTCAGATCGGGATCTCGTGGAAGCGAAATCGGCACTTGAAAAGTTGAATGCCGAACTGGGGAATATCGAGGCGAACCTGTCTCTTTTTCACCCCAATCCGGCACAGGGCACTTTTGAAATCCGCTCGCCGTCTTCCGGTTACATTGTGGAGAAAAACATCAATTCAGGCATGCCAATTAACGATGGAGACAACCTGTTTACGGTATCCGGACTCGCCGATGTGTGGGTGATGGCTAACGTGTATGCAACCGACATGCAATTTGTGAAGGAGGGCGTGGATGCCGAGATCCGCACGCTTGCCTATCCCGGAGCAGTTTTCCATGGACGTATTTCGGCACTTCCACAGGTGTTTGACCGCCATGAGCGGGTGCTCAAAGCTCGTATTGTGATTGCCAATGAGGGCCTGAAATTAAAACCGGGTATGTCTGCCGATGTTGTGGTGACCCGCCGTACCGGCAACGCAACGGTTGCCCTGCCAGCAGATGCCGTTATTTTTGACGACAACCAATATTTTGCAGTGGTATACGGCGGAGACTGCGACCTTCAACTGCGGCGTATATCCCTGCTTTCCCGCGACCAAGATTGGTGTTTCGTAAGCGAAGGCTTGAAGGCAGGTGAATGCGTGGTTACGGAGAACCATTTGCTCATTTATGAAAAAATAAAGGGATAGCGAATGAAGAAGTTGGTTCAGGGAGTGGTTTCCTTCTCGCTCAAAAATACATTTATTGTCTTTTTCTTCACTGCGCTGCTGCTGGGTGTAGGCATTTATTGCCTTGTGCATACGCCGATTGAGGCGTATCCCGATGTGACGAATACCCGTGCGCGTATCATCACCCAATGGCCGGGGCGAAGCGCGGAGGAGGTAGAGAAATTCGTTACGCTGCCAGTATCCAAAGAAGTCAATACGATTCCCCGCAAAACGGAGGTACGGTCTATCTCGTTATTCGGGTTGTCGGTAGTGACCTTAATCTTCGAAGATGGAGTGGACGACTTCTATGCACAACAGTATGCATCAAACCGCTTGCAGGGGGTTGACCTACCCGAGGGGGCTACGGCGGACATCGAACCTCCTTCGGGCGCGACGGGTGAAATCTTCCGGTATGTGGTAAAGAGCGACCTTCCCATTAAAGAAGTCACAGCCATACACGACTGGGTGATTGAGCGTGAATTGGTGGGCGTACCAGGTGTGGCCGATGTGGTGAGCTTCGGTGGGGAGGAAAAAATATACGAAGTTAAGATCAATCCAACGGAGCTGGTCAATTACGACCTGTCTCCATTGGATGTTTATGAAGCCGTCAGCAAAAGCAACATCAATGTGGGGGGCGATGTGATCCAGCGGGGAGATCAGGCCTACGTGGTGCGGGGCATTGGTCTGCTCGACAAAGAGGAGGATATCGAGAACATCCTCATCACGGTGAAAGGGGGTACCCCCATATTGGTGAAGCATGTTGCCCAGGTGGTGGTATCGGCCAAGCCACGGCTCGGCAAAGTAGGGTTTCAGGACGACGACGATCTGGTGGAAGGCATTGTCATTATGCTCCGTGGGGAAAATCCCGGAGATGTCATCGCACGGCTGAAAGCAAAGATCGATGAACTCAATGAGCGCATCCTACCGGTGAATGTCAGCATCGTTCCGTTTATCGACCGTACCGAGTTGGTGGGAGCGACGGTACATACCGTAAGCAGGAATCTGATAGAGGGCATCGTGTTGGTATCGGTAGTCGTCTTTATTTTCCTATTCAATTGGCGTACCACCGTTATCGTAGCCTCCGTCATCCCCCTGGCCTTTCTCTTTGCCATCGTTATGCTGCGCATTCAAGGATTGCCCGCCAACCTCATTTCCATGGGTGCATTGGATTTCGGGCTGCTCCTGGAAGGAACGCTGGTGATTGTCGAAAGCGTGTTCGTCGGCATGCGCAAGCGGGCTGATTTGATGGGTATGGAACGGTTTAACCGCTCGATCAAGCTGGGCATCATCAAAAAAAGTGTAGCCAGCGTGGCTACCTATGTTTTTTTCGCTCAGCTGATCCTGATCGTCGCCTTGCTTCCTATCTTTTCCTTTCAGAAGGTGGAAGGCAAGATGTTTTCGCCATTAGCCTTTACCCTGGGGTATGCCCTGCTGGGCTCGCTCATTCTTAGCCTCACCTACGTACCTGCCATGTGCAAGGTACTGCTGCGGCGGAATATCCGGGAAAAAGAGAACTTCATTTCCAGCGGATTCCACCGCGGAGCTTCGCTTCTATTTGAGTGGAGTCAGCGCCATCGGCGGCTGACGCTGATTGGCTTTTCTGTATTGGTGGTTGGCTGCGGGATACGCTTTTTGTTTTATGGCTCCGAGTTTATTCCGAGCCTGAACGAGGGTGCGATTTATGTGCGGGCAACCTTACCCAACAGTGTCAACCTGGACGAATCCGTACGTTTGGCCAATGAGATGCGTCAAAAATTAAGGGCCTTTGAGGAAGTAGAATTTGTGATGAGCCAAACGGGTAGGCCGAACGATGGAACCGATCCTACTGGTTTTTTCAATGTTGAATTTCACATCCAGTTATTTCCCGAATCGGACTGGAAACGGAAGGTCAATAAAGATCAATTACTCAGCGAAATGCGTGGGGAACTGGAAGCCTATCCCGGCATCAACTTTGGGTTCAGCCAACCCATCCAAGACAATGTGGAAGAATACGTAGCGGGGGTAAAAAGTGCGTTGGTTGTGAAGATTTTTGGTGATGACCTGGGCCAGCTGGAAGACTACGCAGGTCAGGTGGAAAAGGTATTGGCAACGGTTCCGGGCATTACGGATTTGAAAGTTTATAAAAATATCGGGCTTCCGGAGCTGCGTATCCAGCTGCACGACAGCAAAATGGCTCGTTACGCGGTGAACACGGCGGATGTACAGGCGGTAGTGGCAATGGCTATCGGCGGACAGGCGGCTACACAATTTTATGAAAACGAACGGTTATTCGATGTACGCCTGCGTTTTCAGGCGGCGTATCGGGATGATGATGAAAAGATCGGTAACATCTTGATACCTACCATGGATGGGAAATCCGTTCCGCTCCGCGAAATTGCTACGATCGGGTTTCATACAGGACCAACGTTCATTTATCGCGAAGGAAGCAGCCGCTACATCGGTGTAGGTTTCAGTATCGAGGGACGGGATTTAGGCAGCACGATTACTGGTGCTCAGCGCAAAGTAGCGTTGGAGACGAACATCCCAAAAATGAACAAGGTGGAATGGGCGGGCGAATTTGAAAGTAAGGAACGAGCTTCGCGTCAATTGGCTGTGGTGGTGCCGATAGCGCTGGTGCTAATCCTGTTTCTGCTGTACTTCAATTTCGGCAACTACAAAGATACGCTGGTCGCACTGGGTACCATCCCCTTTGCCTTTGTGGGCGGATTTTTATCGTTATGGGCGACCGGAACGGTGTTTGGTATCTCCGCAGGAATCGGTTTCATCATCTTGTTCGGCGTCAATACAATTAATGCCATTATCCTTATCGCGGTCATGAAAGAAAATATGTACCGTCGGAAACTGCCCTTGGCGGCGGCTATCCGTCAGGGCGTGTACAGCCGTATCCGTCCCGTCGTGATGATTGCGTTGATGGGATCTATGGGCCTGCTGCCTGCTGCGCTTTCCACTGGCATGGGGTCTGAAATCCAAAAACCTTTGGCCATTATGATTGTGGGTGGATTGCAGGTTTGCATGCTACTTTCGTTTACCGTGCTGCCGCAATTTTTTTATTGGATGTACCGGAAAGAACGGGTAGGCTAGCTAACCGGTTTTATTTGCTATTTTTGCCGGAAATTTGATATTATGGTAAGAGTAGTCATTACCGGAATGGGGGCCGTTACGCCCTTGGGTAACGATGTAAAAACGTTTTGGCAGAATATTATCAACGGTGTAAGCGGTGCGGGTACCATTTCGCGGTTTGACGCAAGCCAATTCCGCACGCAGATTGCCTGTGAAGTAAAAGATTTTTCGCCGGAGCGTTATTTAAACCGGAATGAAATCAAGCGGAGCGACCTCTTTACGCAATATGCGCTGTATTCGGCGTCGCAGGCGCTGGAGGATTCGGGACTTGATCTTTCGACGATGGACCCGTTTGATATCGGTGTGATCTGGGGAGTGGGACAAGGCGGCATGGAAACCTTCGAACAAGAGGTGACCCAATATGTTACTGGCGGATATACACCACGTTTCAGTCCCTTTTTCGTCCCGCGATTGATCGTTAACTTGGCTTCGGGCATGATCTCGATGAAATTCGGGTTGCAGGGTATTAACTACACAGCTGTTTCGGCTTGTGCAACGTCTAACACGGCTTTGATGGATGCGTTCAATTACATCAAGATGGGCAAAGCGAAGGTGTTTGTTACAGGAGGCTCTGAGGCCCCCATCACACCGGCTTCCATTGGTGGGTTTTCGGCAATGAAGGCGATGTCTACGCGTAACGACGACCCCCAACATGCAAGTCGGCCGTATGACCGGGATCGGGACGGCTTTGTAATGGGCGAAGGTGCAGGAGCATTAATTCTGGAAGAATACGAACATGCGAAACGACGCGGAGCACCTATCTATGCCGAATTGGTGGGTGCATCCATGACAGCGGATGCTTATCACATGACGGCTCCGCATCCGGAAGGGATCGGCGCATCCAAAGCGATGGAGCTGGCATTGAAGGAAGCGGGAATATCGCCAGCGGAGGTGGATTACCTTAATCCGCACGCAACGTCCACACCCATTGGCGACATCAGCGAATTGAAAGCGGTGAGTGCGGCTTTGGGCAACACGGAAAACCTGCGTATCAGCGCGACAAAGTCGATGACGGGACATTTACTGGGTGCTGCCGGTGCCATTGAAGCGATTATTGCGATAAAAGCGATAAACGAACAGCTGATTCCGCCCACCATTAACATCGATTCGCTGGACGAGGCTGTTCCGCAGGGCATCCATATTGTGACCCATGAAGCGTTACCCCACAAAATCAACGTGGCGATGAGCAATGCATTTGGCTTTGGCGGTCATAATGCCACTGTCGTTTTCCGGAAAATATAGCAAGCCGTTAGAAATAACATTTGACCCGGTCAAGTGGTCGCCCTAACGTGACGCCCAATGTCACTTCATGCGATCCGTTTTGCAGGCCATTGAGGCGGCTCAGCATGTAGTCATAGGAATACCCAATGCGGAGCCTTTCGGTAACAAAGATCTGCATGAGGAACGAGGTGGAGTTCATGCCACTGAGGCGGTTGCCCGTGAAGCGCTGATAATCCCGGCGGAATGCGGAGACACCAGTACGGATGCCGCCGCCCAACCACAATCGGTCGCCAAAGATGGCCATTGCACTGATGTCCAAGCTGGGAGGGCCCATGAAATCGTCTTTATACAGGAGGCTGGGCCTCAGTTTGACGGATTCGTTGAGGTCTACCAACATTCCCCCGATAATATATAAGTGCCGTCTGCGCCGGATGTGGTCAGTAGTGGTTTGATCCCACCGGAACAGGTTATCGCTGCTGTTGCCCGAGAGCAGGTCCATGAGGGAAATCCCGGCATACCACCTGGCATTGTGGTAGTAGATGCCAAATCGAAGATCGGGCACGAAGTTGCTGATTTTTCCGGTGGGAAGCGTCTGATCACCATCGTCCAGCACGATAATCTTAGTACCGTCCAAGCTGTATTGGGTCACCCCTGCCCCCACGCCAAAGCTAAGCCGTTGGGTGTCCTCACGATCGAGACGAAGCCGGTATGCATAGTTGAGGTAAGCCGAGGTGGCGGTTTGCGGCCCCAGCTGGTCGGCCATGAGCTGTATGCCGCCGCCATGGCGCCGTGCGCCATAGAGATCGAGCAAGCCATCCAATGACAATAAACCGGTCTGGGGTGCTCCTTCCAGGTCCACCCATTGGCTGCGGAGTCCGAGTTGGGCAAACAGTTCCTCCTTATATCCCGCATAGGCTGGATTCACGCTCATGGAATTGAACACATATTGGGTGAACTGGATATTTTGCTGACCTTGCACGGGGAGCATGGCGTTCCAGCAGAGCAACAAGGCGAGGATTTTGAATGTTCTTCTCATATCGGTAGGCCGTCTCCTTTATTATCTTTTTACGAGCACCCACCCCTTGTGGATGGTTTCTACGCCGTTTTTGATGAGCACGAGGCGATAATAGTATGTGCCTTCGCTTACCCCTGCTGCACCCCAATCTTGTTGATAGCTGTGGCTGCGGTATACTTCATTGCCCCAGCGGTTGAAAATGGTCAGATCGCCGTTATCGTAGTTTTCCAGTCCCTGAATGACAAACAGGTCATTTTTACCGTCGCCATTGGGCGTCACAGCATTTGGAATGAGCAATTCGGCATATGTGATTGTCATCCGGACAGTCGCAAAATCCTTCAGTCCGTTTTCATCGGTGATTTCATAGATGAAGGAGTCGTCGCCGACGTATTTGATATTGGATGTATAGGTGATACTACCGTCGCTGTTGATGAAAACCGTTCCATGTGTTGGCTGTACGACTACGCGTACCCGACCGACCAAAATGGGGCTGTTTCCAGGCAGGTCGTTTTCAAGAACGACGACGGTGAGCCGTCGACCAGAGGGCCCTTCGTGTTCATCATCGTTGGCTTGCGGCCCTCGATTGTCCGATACCAATTTTGTCAGCCAGCTGTCGTCAGCAGATGCAGTGGCTGCTGTCACCCAGTCGCGGGTGTGTGTACCCTGCGCGATTCGTTCGGTATTGCCGCCCATCCAGTTGCCGCTACCCGCATATTGGACAATCTGGGCCTGCTCATCGACGTAGGCCGTGCCGTTGGTGATGCTGTTGTGTTGTAGCGTATAGGCCGTATATACGGGTTGGTCGGCGTAGATGTGCCACACGCGATCCATTCCGGCCTGTGGTTGTTCGACCACTGCCGGTGAGGCCGCGTAATCTTGTACCGCCACGTATAAGGCAGTTTTGCTAGCCGGAGACAATGTCGCAGGCGTATAGTCGCCTTCTGCTATGCCCACGGGAAAAGTAAACGGATTGGTCATGGCATAGGTTTTCACGATGTGTCCGGTGATACTGTTGCCGGTTACGATCATCCGTTCGCGGCTGTAATTATGGAGGCTCCCTTGTTCGCCGATGTATAGGTTATGGCCGTTGAGTATTATATCGCCGCTATCTACGGCAAACTCAAAGTGGCTGTTGAGGTGGAGTGCAGCTGCTTGTGGCCTGTTGGCCGGTAGGTTGATGTGATAGCCCGGGTCGGTGAGATCGGCGAGGACAAGATTACTTGGGTTACGCAGTTCGATGGTTACACCGATGAGCCTGCCATTGTTACCATCGATTTGAGTAGGGCTGGTGGGCATGTCTTCGTAGAACGGATTGGTGCCCGGGTCGTGGATAATGATTTTGCCTGTGCCGGTAAAGGTGGCGGTCGGAGCAATCCAGATATTGCGGCTCCAGATTTCGAGTGTGCCGTTGATGATCCAATGGGCATTTGGGCCGAAGTAGGTGGTTTCGGCAAAACGGAGTTCCACGGTTTCCGGCTCAATGATGACGGTCGAGTTGTCGGCAGTGGTGCTGCCGGCGCCGGTTTGGGCATACACCAGATGCTTCGCGAGGAAAAACACCAAACAGCAAACGATATATCGACAAGCACGGCTCATTTTAGTATTCCATCATTTACGGCGATTGTGTGGGCTGTTTTACTTTTGAAGGAAGCATGGGGTTTGTTGTCGCGGGGCCTAATATATAAATGAAGTGATCTTCCACTTCGCCGCTGGATGCGACGGTCGTCGGAGACAGTATTTCGTCTTCGTTAACAGCGTACCGTATTCTTGCGTAGGTGCTCTTTGCGATGCGATTTTCGGGAATGGTCCATCTTAGTATTACGGTGCCAGTGCCTGCAGGAGCTTCGGTGGAGGACCGTTCACTTTCTTCGAATTCCCCGTTCCAGTTGAAATCTATCCATGCGACAATGCGAGCGTTTGCCGAACCTTGATAAGGAATCTCGACGGCTATCGTATTCCCTTTCTTGTACGTTGCGTTATATGACCAACGCTTGTGTGCAGCGGGCCAGGCATCTTCTTCGTTTGTCGGTCCGTCCGGATCATTATCGTCACCAAGGGCGTCTTCGCTGTATAGGGGCACGGCATCCGGATCAGGGCCAGTGGATCCAAGATAGGTGGATGGTTCCGACACGAGCGCCCCTGGGGTATAATCTGGCCTGTTTAGGTTTTCGGGCACTCCCATGGTAATTTCATCGTCACTAAGGGCGGTTCCGTCAAACAGGTGAAGCGGGGCACCGTAGGACTCCGGTGCGTCGCCTCGATCGGCATTGATCGTGAGGAGTCCTAAGGCGAGAGCGGTTGTACCGGTACCACGTAAGGTGACGTCAAAGGAAACCTCATAGTCGTCGTTGAAAGCGCCATAGGCGGAGGAGTTAAATGTGAGGAAAGATACGGCGGCTGTGTTGTCGTTATTGCCCTTTTGGAAATGAATCCGTTGTCGGGTAGTTCCTGCTTCGGTGGTTTTTTCTACCATATAGGGAGCTGTATTTGCCAGGTTTTTTTTTAATTCAACAATGTTCCATGTTCCATCGGCGGTGACGTGAAAGAATTCTCCCGAATTATTCAAGGATTCTGCATCGCCCAGCACCAAGCCGGCCAACCTTACGGGTATCCCATCCAATCTTGCTTTGCAGGTGATGGTGAAACTTACTGTTTGGCCACTTGTTTTTATACCGTTTACAAGTTGATTACTGGCGTCGGTACCTCCGATGTGGTACATGTCATCCATGGAATCGCCGCCATAATTTCCAGGAGCGTAGCTTTTGATTTCCCCACCGGGGGAAATATTGCTGATAACCGCTTCTACACAAAGGTATTTCCCGTCACCCAAGGGTATGGAGGCGTAAGAGCCGGAGCCGTTGTTTAGCGGTTGATCATGTCGACCATATTGATAGTTGTCAACGTTGCTGAGCTCCGCCCCCCATGTTAACCACAGAACTTGCTCTTTGTAAAGACTGGTTCCGCCTTGAGCGTAGGCTGCAGTGGTCGGCTGGGAAGGAAAGCACGGGGATTGCGCTTGGACTTCCTGTAATGTTAGAAATATGTACAAGCAACATCCGGTTAAAAAGGCAATGTGTTTCATAAATTTTGTTTTACGGCAAATACAATATTCATGAATGAGCCGAGGGTAACATCGGCATCGGGTTTAATTTCGTAGCGTAATACTCCGTATTCATCTACCGTTATATTTTCAAACACCATTTGGTCATACCATGTAATGTAATAGTAAAGTTCGTTAGCTGGTAATACAGGAAGGGGTTGAGCCCCAGGGCTCGAGACTTGTGGCGAACCAAATTGTTTTTGATATTTTTTATATAAATCGATGGTGCCGAATGGTTCTTCGGAAGGGTTTTCCACTTGATCCGCTGCTGTGGGGATAATAATGGAAGGCATGTAAAAGAATTTCGGCATAGCAGCTTTTAGGGCTTTTAGCTCCCCGGTTATTGCATCGGCTACGACAATTTTGTCGTCTGTTGCGGTTGAATATTCCAAGCCGGCGATGGCTAAGGTGTTGTCTGCGTCTGTTTGGATCGTAGTCTTCGGTTTTATAAGTGGGCCACCGAGTTGTATAGCTCCGCTTGTTACATCGATGTTAAGGCCATTATTGGCTTTGACGTCGATGACGTCGTCTACGCCGTCCTCCGCAGAGTAGGTGAGCCGGTATACCGCGTCGCCATCGGTATTGGTGGTTATCTCACTGCCCAGCTCGGTCACCGTCTCCAGGTTCTTGACAACGGGCGCCATGTCCAGGTTGGTGGTCTGACCGTTCTCGTCGGTGTAGGTAAGCAGGTGATTGTCGGGATCATACTCGAGCCTACCGACATTCATATCAATGTTTACAGGATCGCCGTTCTCATCGGTATAGGTGAGCAGGTGGTTGTCAGGATCGTATTCCAACTTTCCGACATTCATATCGATATCCACCCTGTCCCCGTTCTCATCGGTGTAGGTAAGCAGGTGATTGTCGGGATCATACTCGAGCCTACCGACATTCATATCAATGTTTACAGGATCGCCGTTCTCGTCGGTGTAGGTAAGCAGGTGATTGTCTGGATCGTATTCCAGCTTTCCGACATTCATATCGATATCCACCCTGTCCCCGTTCTCATCGGTATAGGTAAGCAGGTGGTTGTCTGGATCGTATTCCAGCTTTCCGACATTCATATCGATATCCACCCTGTCCCCGTTCTCATCGGTATAGGTAAGCAGGTGATTGTCTGGATCGTATTCCAGCTTTCCGACATTCATATCGATATCCACCCTGTCCCCGTTCTCATCGGTGTAGGTAAGCAGGTGGTTGTCTGGATCATACTCGAGCCTACCGACATTCATATCAATGTTTACGGGATCGCCGTTCTCATCGGTGTAGGTAAGCAGGTGATTGTCGGGATCATACTCGAGCCTACCGACATTCATATCAATGTTTACAGGATCGCCGTTCTCGTCGGTGTAGGTAAGCAGGTGATTGTCT
>NZ_FOQO01000005.1:266761-418747 GCF_900113765.1 Parapedobacter indicus
AGGATCGCCGTTCTCGTCGGTGTAGGTAAGCAGGTGATTGTCGGGATCATACTCGAGCCTACCGACATTCATATCAATGTTTACAGGATCGCCGTTCTCATCGGTATAGGTGAGCAGGTGGTTGTCTGGATCGTATTCCAGCTTTCCGACATTCATATCGATGTTTACGGGATCGCCGTTCTCATCGGTATAGGTGAGCAGGTGGTTGTCAGGATCGTATTCCAACTTTCCGACATTCATATCGATATCCACCCTGTCCCCGTTCTCATCGGTGTAGGTAAGCAGGTGATTGTCGGGATCATACTCGAGCCTACCGACATTCATATCAATGTTTACAGGATCGCCGTTCTCGTCGGTGTAGGTAAGCAGGTGGTTGTCTGGATCGTATTCCAGCTTTCCGACATTCATATCGATGTTTACAGGATCGCCGTTCTCATCGGTATAGGTGAGCAGGTGATCGTCTGGATCGTATTCCAGCTTTCCGACATTCATATCAATGTTTACGGGATCGCCGTTCTCATCGGTATAGGTGAGCAGGTGGTTGTCTGGATCGTATTCCAGCTTTCCGACATTCATATCAATGTTTACGGGATCCCCGTTCTCGTCGGTGTAGGTAAGCAGGTGATTGTCGGGGTCGTATGTGAGCTTGGTTAGGGTCTGTTGTGCCTCCACGATTGCGCCGAGGTCGAATGTCTGTGTTTGTCCCAACGAGTTCACGTAGGTCAGGACACCAGTGGCCGAACTATATGTTAGATCAGTAGCATTAAGTGGAATCGTCAATATCGTCCCATCCTCAGCTGTATATGTAAGCGTATTCGTTGGATTATCATATGCCAACCGCCCAACATCAAGGCTAAGCGTATGCGTAATCCGATCCTCATCAACGTACGTGAGTACATGCGTTGCAGGATCATAATTCAGAGACGTTACCGTCTCTAACTGATCAACAATATCCGAAAAATCAAATTGTTGAAGCTGACCTAGGGTGTTGACGTATTGCAGCGTACCGGATGAAGGATCATATGAAAGCGAAGTATTGTTCAACGGAATGTCCGTGGTACGACCGTCTTCCGAAGTATAATTAAGTACATTGGTTTGATTATCGAAAGCCAGCGTTCCGACATTCAGGTTGAACGTATGCGCTACGCCGTCCTCGTCGATGTAATCAAGTATATGTGCAGCACGGTCATAGTCTAAGGCAGTAACGGTTTCCACTGCCTTCACTACCTCTTCCAAATTGATGACCTGTGTCTCGCCATTCCTATCTACAAAGGAGAGTTCATAGGCAACGGGATTGTAGCTGATGGATTTGACATCGTCCATCGCCGCCACCAATATCCAATGGGAACCATTGTTGTAGTATATCCCGGGAGAGACATCATTAACAGTAGCCGTATTGTATACCATCATACCAGCACGATGCTGCGACAACGGAGCAGCATCATCCGTACGGATGAGTTGCACCCTTGCGTGTAGCAATCCTTTATTAGTGCTTTCTAATTCCAGCAGCGCATCTTTATTGGGTAAGACTTCGCCAGGGGCGGTATTGTCTTTTATCTTTTGCTGGGCAAATGCTGGGACAAAGAAAACGGACGCTATTAATATGAAAAGTAATTTATTTTTCATAGGTAACGTTGACTACAGGCTTAAATCTCTTTTGACTTAATGCACAGGCATTCTAATTTCCATAACTAATGTTATGCGGTCGATAGAGTAACGGCGCAAGATAGCCGAAGCTTCGTGTGATTCTTTATCTTAATTGTATGTTATTCATATGTAATATGGTAGAAGTAAGGTGCAAAGGTGGGAACTTTTTACAACAAAACCATAGACAACGAGTTAATTTTTATAGGAGTGTTGACCGATGTGTGTAGTTGAGATTATTTCTCGTCATCCAACAAATCGTTATCGATTTGCTTATTGGCGCGTGCACCAAGTTTCTTAAGTTTCTCCACCTTGGTCACGACATTGCCCGGCCCGGTGCTAAGTTTGCGGGTAGCATCTTCATGAGCGCGTACCGCGCGGGTAAGATACTCGCCCACCTTTTCCAAATCCTGAAGAAATCCAACGAACTTATCATACAGCGCCCCTGCCTCTTTGGCGATTTCCAGGACGTTACGCGTTTGTCGCTCTTGTTTCCACATGCTGGCAATGGTGCGTAAGGTGGCCAATAAGGTTGAAGGGCTAACGATGACCACCTTGCGGTCCCAGGCATCACTGAAGAGATCGGCTTTGGAGGTGATTGACATGCTGAATGCCGACTCAATGGGCATGAACAACAATACAAAATCGGGTGAATGGATCTGATAAAGGTCGTGGTAGTTCTTCGCCGATAGGCTTTTTACGTGATTTTCGATGGATTGGATGTGCTGTTTGGCGTATCCTTCGCGCTCGTCGTCCGTTTCGGCATTTACCCAGCGCTCATACGCGAGCAGCGAAACTTTCGAGTCGACCACCAAGTGCTTTTCATCCGGCAGATCGATGATTGCATCGGGTTGCAGGCGCCTGCCCTCCTCGTCTGTCAGCGCTGCTTGCAGCCTGTACTCGCGGTCTTTCACCAGTCCCGAGCGCTCCAGCACCCGTTCGAGAATGACTTCTCCCCAATTGCCTTGTTTTTTGCTGTCGCCACGCAACGCGCGCGTCAGGCTGTTGGCCTCATCCTTGATCCGGAGGCTCTGCTCCATCAGCTGCTGCACGACCCCTTTCAGGGAGTTGCGTTCGGCTGCCTCATGCTGGTACGTTTTTTCCACTTTTTCCTCAAAGGTTTTGATTTTTTCCTTGAGTGGGTTTAAAATCTGATCGAGCGATTTGCTATTGGTTTCCGTAAACTTCTGCGTTTTCTCTTCGAGTATTTTGTTGGCAATTACCTGAAATTCGGTGTTAAATTGCTGTTTGATGGTTTCGATGTCTGCTTTTTGTTCCCGGAGTTTTTCCTGCTGGGATTGGTAGTAAGCGCGGGTACTTTCAAGCGATCTCTCGGATTCGAGCAGTCGCTGTTGTTCTTCTCTTAGCAGGACGGCAATCCGTTCTTTTTCGGCAGTGAGATTTTCCACTTGCTGCTCGGCCCGAGCCAGGCGGCGAATGTTTTCCGCGTCCAACACATTGGTGGTGGACTGCGGGCGTTTGATGAACAAAATCACCGCAATAACCAGAATGACAACAGCAATGACGATGAGATATAATTCCATGGTAAGCAAAGGTAAAAAACCGACTACCTTATATCAACTTCTGATGTGTTTTCCACCACAGGTCGGGCATCTCGCCGGCAACGGCCGTTTGGTAATCTTCATAACGGCAAGGCATGAGGTGATACCGCTCGTTAATTGACTGAGATCCCGAGTACGGCACCTGCATCCACCAACGATCTGATTTTTTGCTTTTTATGAATACCAATTCGTAGGCGTCGTTGTGCACGGTGGTACGGTAAGTGATGTAGGCTGACTTTGGTACGGGCGGAGCGTCATGCTTACGGCTGTAGAAACCTTCGATGAAATACCAAATCATCTGCGCCACCAGGATCGCGGTTTGTCCGCGTTTGTCCAGCAAGGGATTGTATTCATAAAAGCCGACAGAAGTAAGCTTATCGCTCATACCCGCATATCGACATAACTGACAGGCTTCGTCGCCGAACAAGCCATTGGGGGTGGCATGGGCGTTACCGGGTGCATCCGAAAACCGAATGGCATTGATGTCAAAGCTTAGCATATCCGAGGCCCGGATGATGGGTTCCACCTGGCCTACCTGATCGGCAATCAGACCGAGACGCACGGCAGTAAAATAGAGCTTATCGTACATGGCAACGGACTCTTTACTCACAAAATAGGTTTGATAAGCTAAGTTGTTCAAATTGAAAAGGTAGTCCGGCTCGTGAAGAATAATGTGGTTGAGATAAGTCTGCGAATTAAGGGGAGCGTTTTCGGTATTGTCCTGATCGAGGTCGAACCGGGAGTCTATGAGGGCCACTTCGATTTTTTGTTCGAGTTTTTCATAGGCGAGGTACTGGGCATAAGTAATATCTTGTCCGCCACCGATAAGGACCGGGACAATGCCTGAACGGATAAGTTCCTCGCAAACGGTTTTTACCGCTGCATAGGTGTCTGTAACAGTTTCTCCGGCCTTGATGTTGCCCAAGTCGGCCAGTCGTAGTTTATACTCTCCCTGATAGAGAGGATACAGCTGCCGACGGATGGCGTTGGCGGCCTCGCTGCAGCCCGCATTTCCGAGTGCCATCCGATCGTCCAACACACCGAATAAAGCCAAATCGGGCCTGTCGCCCTCCAAATCGGGGAATGTTTCGTCATAAACACGCAAGGAGGCACCGATCTGCGAGCGGAAAAAGCCCGTTTCTGGCGTGAAATCTCCAAGGGAAATAGAAGAAAAGAAAACCGAGAGGGACATGGGCAGTTGTCTATTGTTTGGCAAATTATTCGGCAAAGGTACAGGAAGTTTTTTACATTTTAATTCGGTATAGGTAATATCCATTTATTACCTTACTTTTGAGGCGTTATATCAACTATTCTAAGACGGTGGTTTTAGTAACAGGCGGGACAGGTTTTCTGGGCTCCATTCTTATCAAACAATTGATCGCAGCGGGATTTCAGGTCCGGGCTACGAGGCGGGAGACGTCTACAATTCCGCAGTTGCTTGACGGACTACCGGGGGTAGATTGGGTTCAAGCAGATGTAAACGACTTCTTTGCCTTGGCCGATGCATTTGAAGGTGTAACACAGGTATACCATTGTGCGGCGGTAATTTCTTATCATACAGCCGATCGTAAGCGGATGAGTGTGGTGAATGTGGAAGGCACGGCACAGGTGGTTACCCTTGCACTCGAGCGGGGAGTACGTTTGTTGCATGTCAGTTCCATTGCTGCTGTGGGGGGGGGAAAGAATGGGCGTGAAATAACGGAAGACGATCTATGGGAATACGATAGCGGTCAATCTGGCTATGCGATTGCCAAATATGAGGCCGAGATGGAGGTATGGCGGGGAGTTGCCGAAGGGCTGGACGCCGTGATCGTGAATCCGGCATTGATTATCGGTCCATCGGCTCCACTTGAAGGAATCGGAAGCAGCGGGTCTATTTTTGCCCAACTGCATGATGGCCTCAACTTTTACACGGCGGGTTCGGTTGGCCTGATCGACGTCGAAGATGTAGCCAGGGCGATGATGTTGTTAATGGAAAACAAAGCAATCAGCGGACAGCGGTTTCTGTTGAGTAACGTGAACATGACGTATCAGGAGTTGATGGCACGGTGCAGCGCTTACCTCGGTCGGCCCGCTCCTAAGTTCAAGGCGACGCGCTTGATGCTGGGAATGGCTTGGCGTGCTGCCAAGGTGCTCTCACTCTTCAGCGGCAAACGGCCGCTTTTGACACGCGAAACCGCCCATGCCGCAAACCAGCAGATGCGGTTTGCAAATAAGAAAATCCTAGATGCAACGGGCATCGCATTCAAACCGATTGATGAGACGTTGCGCGAAATATGTAGCAGACTTTTAACCGTACAGTAAATTGGACAATTATTACATTATCGATTTTGACAGTACCTTTACCCAGGTAGAAGCGTTAGACGAATTGGCTCGCATTTCGTTGGCCAATCATCCAGCAAAAGAGCTGATTTATGCAGAGATCGACCGGCTGACGAACCTATCCATGAATGGCCAGCTGTCTTTCCGGGAGAGCCTTTCGGCCAGGGTACGGTTGCTGGAGGCCAATCGGGAACACCTGAAGAAATTAATTAGCATACTCAAGAGGAAGGTTTCTCCATCATTTCTACGCAATCGTGAGTTTTTCAAGAAACACAGCGATAGTGCATTGATTGTATCGGGGGGATTCAAAGAGTTTATCGTGCCTGTAGTGAGTCCCTACCATATCAAGCAGGAGAATGTCTATGCCAATACCTTTACGTTTGATGAAGAGGGGAAGATAACCGGATACGATGAAGGCAACCCCTTATCGGAAGAGGGAGGCAAAGTGAAGCTTCTACGGCAGTTGAAGTTGCCAGGCAAGATTTACGGTATCGGCGATGGCTATTCCGATTTCCAGCTGAAAGAGTCGGGGCTTATTGAGCGTTTCTTTGCGTTCACCGAAAATATTGAGCGGAAGAGCGTATCGGAGAAAGCCGACCACGTTACGCCCAGTTTCGATGAATTTCTATACGTGAACGACCTTCCACGGGCGATCTCTTATCCTAAGAACCGCATCCTTTGCTTGATTGTGGGCAGTGTGCCTGAAATTTCGGCCCACATACTCAAGCGAGATGGTTTTTCCATCCGGGTAAAGCAGACGTTTGAGGAAAAATACGTCAAAGATGTGGGGATGTTGCTGTTGGGAAAAGACGTGAAGCTGGACGACGAACAGCTGGTGAGGGCAGACAAGCTTAAGACAATAGGCTATTTAGGAGACAGCAAATATCAGGTAAACCGGGAAATCTGCAACGAGAAGGGGATTGTACTTTTTGACGACAAGAAAGGTAAGAAGCGCAACAACGAATTCATCCCGCGGCGCATGGCTGACTTTATCAACAAAGGGGATACGTATATGAGTCGTAATTTCCCAAATTTGTTGTTGCCCAAGATCGAAAAAGCACATAGACTGCTTCATATCCATCGGAATGTGCCCGGCGTAATGGCGCACATCAATCAGGTTTTCGCCGAAAACCAGATCAACATTGTTGCCCAGTTTTTGATGACCAAAGGAGATATCGGCTATGCAGTGACGGATGTGGATACCCAGTACGACAAGCGGCTGCTGAAGCAACTCAGACAGATAGAAAACACAATAAAGTTCAGGGTGCTATACTAAACGTCCAAACCTGCCGAGGGGTTATGCAATAATCGAGCGGGACATCGAAGGCGTCTATGCCGGTGATGGCCGGCTCCGCATCAAACAGCGAAAGGCCGATTTTGATCGTTTGAGGACCGCATTCGGCCAGGAAACGATCGTAGAACCCCTTTCCATATCCTACGCGGTTCCCGTGAATGTCAAAGGCAAGTAGGGGAACAAACACGGCGTCTATCTCTTTGGCGGAAACAGCTACTCCATTCTGCGGCTCCGGTATGCCCCAATGGTTTTGTTTGAGGATGGTAGAATCATCCCAGATAACGTGGTGCATACGGTGATTGATCCGATCTGTCCGGGATAGTACCAATCGTATATACGGGTAGGTATGCCGTAGCCATTCAGCAATTGCATAGGTATCTGGCTCGCGGTTGCCTTCGATGGGAAGGAAGAGATGCACCGTTGAAACCCGAGCAACATCCCATTTCTGCACCCGACTTATCAACTCACCATTCAGCACCTGAAATTGTTCGTTGGAAAGGTTCAACCGTTTTTCGCGGTATATTTTTCGTAGTTCCTGTTTACTTATGGATTGCATCGCCCAAAAATACTCACTTGCGGGTATTTTTTGGTGCTTTGGGTCCTACTAAATTAGCAGCATCAGAAAAACAGTTTATAATTTAAATTCTAAATCAATGAAATTTTTAAATCGAGTAGCCATTGCGGTGGTCATTCTTTCCTTTGCCTTTGGATGCAAGAAAGACCCCGTGACTCCCCCGGAAGAGCCTCGGGAGCCGGAGGAAGTAATTGGTAATGTCATCAGCAACCTGGAAACAGCAGATACCATCAGCGTATTTGTCGACGCATTGAAAGGACTCGAGCTCTCTGCCACAGATGTGGAAGAAGGTATCACCGTGTTTGCACCGTTGAATGATGACGAAGCGCGAGCACAGCAAGCGCGTATGATGGGCAGCAAAAGGTCTTCCATACAAGCTTTTGGAACCGAAGATCTTACGTCGTCAGTGTTGAAAGACCATATCGTGAAAGGAGTTATTAAACTTGCGGATTTAACGAACGATCGAATGCTAACCAGCCTAAGCGGAAAAGAACTAAAAGTAAGCCGTGTTGGGAAGAAGATCTGGATAAACGGGGTTCAAATTGGAAGTGACGAGATCGGAGCGACGGATGATCAGGTCGTCTATACGGTGAAGACCTTGCTTTCGGGCACCTCCGTTGATGACGAACTACAGACCACTTCACTGGAAGTAGTAGTTTGGGATGCAACGGCTTGGACACCGGAAAAGCCGAAGGGGGTCCGGGCAGAAAGCGGCACAGTTTGGCTGTATGCCAGTCAGGAAGACTATGCGAACAGCGTGGTGGCGTATGAAGCAGCGATTGACACCGGGAAGGCGATATTTGAGGATATTAAAGCGGGCACTTACTATGTAGAGGTGGAGTATGGAGATAAGTATAACATCTTTTATGAAGGTGAAGAAGCTCAAGACGGATATTATTTTGGGATGGCCGCAGCAGGGATCTTTCAGTCACAAAGCGACGTTGATGGATGGGCTGAGCAGCCGGATGCAGCAGTGGGCAATTTCAAATGGACAGATTCCAATTCGGATGGTGTGATTAATGCCGGCGACATGGTAAAAATGCCCTACGAGAATGCCGAGATAAAGGATGGAAGGGTTAAAACCGTTGAAATATTTGTCGGATATGACAACAACGCTGCACAAAAACCATTGACACTGGAGGAATTTGATGCACAGCTAAATACGGCTCATGACCGAATTGGGGGATGGCAAAAGGAACTAGCGGTGGCCGATGCGTTGCTGGGAGGGGAGGCAGTTTCAGACACATTAGGTGCGGCGTTGAATGGTCAATTCGGACCGCTGAACAACTTTTCTTTTACACCGGCAGTCCCAGTAATCAACCAGCTTTGGCAAGGCGGTTATTCGGTTATCCACTCATTGAATGCGATAGAGAGCCGTGCTCCGCAGGCGGCAGAATTGGGAACATTACGGTTATTCAGGGCTTATATCTATATGCAACTGATGCATTATTTTGGAAAGGTCCCCCTGCTTACGGTGGAAACTCAAGGAGCCAGCCTTTCCAATTCCGACCCGGACGCGGTTTATAATTTTATTGTTGCAGAGCTTGAACAGGTCAGTGGGCAATTACCTCAACAGGCTGCGGATGGTGGTGTTTCCAAGGGAGCAGCACAGGCGCTGCTGGCGAAGGCCGCTTTGTTCAAAGGCAATTTCCAGCTTGCAATTACGTTGACGGACCAGATTATCGCTTCGGGAGCTTATGCGTTGGCGGCCAACACAACCCAGATTTTCAAGCCGAGCGGCAGTGAGGTTATTTGGGATCATTCTGAAACGATGAGGGAAGATATAAAACGGTTCTTCTATAACCGCAGTGTGTTTCCCATCATTCGGTATACTGAAGTGATGCTCATGAATGCGGAAGCTAAGGCCGCGAGCGGCAAGCTGACAGAAGCCGGCCAAGTTTATAATCAACTGGCTTCTCGGCGCGGAATCCCTCCGATTGGCGAGGCCGTATCTGCTCAAGCATTTGCCGATCAATTGCATACGCTCTGGAGAATTGAAATGCCAAAAGAGGGAGGCCGATTTGTGAACTTAGTCCGTTGGCATAAGGCTGCCGAAGAGTTGGGCAGCAAGGGATATATGGAAGGTAAAAGCAACGTGTTGCCCATTCCCCAAGTGGTTATCGATGCAAACCCGGGAATGCTGCAAAATAGCGGCTATTGAGATTACAACCTAAAATTTCGTTTGTGTTTGGAACCCGGCCTATTCATTGGAATTGGTCGGGTTCTCTTTTCTTCAAAAAAACATCGGCCTTGAAGCGGGGAGCCCCAAGACCGAATAATCAACCTAAACCTAAAAATTTAATTTCGTTATTTCACCCGTTCAATATACTCACCCGAGCGCGTATCAACCTTCACTTTATCTCCCTGGTTCACAAAAAGTGGTACCCGTATTTCTACACCTGTTTCTACTGTCGCACTTTTTAGCGCATTTGTAGACGTATCACCTTTCACGGCCGGCTCTGTATAGGTGATTTCCAATTCTACCGTAGTGGGCGCCTGTGCCATAATAGGCTCATCACTTTCCATCGCCACCAGCACCTGCATACCCTCTTTCAAAAAACGTGCCGAACTGCCAAATAGGTGCTTTGGAATATTGAACTGTTCAAATGTGTTGTTGTCCATGACAACGAAAGTGTCCCCATCTTCGTATAGGTACTGGTAATCATTGGTTTCTACCCGGGCAATTTCCACTTCCTCGTCGGTCCGAAAACGGTATTCTACGAGTTTTCCGGTTTTAACATTGCGCATTTTGGCTTGGTAAAATGCGCGGAGGTTACCCGGTGTCCGATGGATATATTCATCAACGGACACCAATTCACCGTTGAAGCGTAAGATGTTGCCGGTTTTTACTTCTGAGGCTTTGGACATACTATTAAATTTATGACAATGTATAATGTGGGATCAAAGATACAAAACAGGCTTCCTTTTTACAATTTGTAATCTATAATGTTGATTACCTGCTCACAAAATCCGTATTCCTTTTCTTGGTTTGAGCAAACGATGACCAGGCGTGTGGCTCGTGTTTCGGTCACCAGATTGAGGTACCAGTCTACCCCCTGTTTGTCCAGGTTACTCGTTGGTTCGTCCAATAATACAAGCGGGGCGTCGGAACAGCAGGCCAGGGCTAGTTTTACCCGTTGTTTCATGCCCGAAGAGAAGTGCCGGATTTGCCGGTCTTTGGCGTGACGGAGTCCCAACAGTTCCAGAAACGCTTCTTCGTCGAAGCCGGTTAGGTAATTCCGGAGGGCAAAATGAAAGCGGATCTGTTCGATGAGCGTGAACTCTTCGATGAGCTCCATGTAAGGAGCCGCCAGCGAAAGGTGCTGGTAAAGGGAATCGGGTTCGATCTTTTTTTCGGCCGCCATATAACGAATATGACCAGCAGAAGGGATCAGACTGGCGGCAATGACCTGCAAGAAAGTAGATTTACCCGACCCATTCGGCCCCAATACGGCGTAGCTTTGGCCGGTTTGGAACTGATAGTCGATGTGCCGGAAAACCCATTCACGATTAAATCGCCTGCCGATGTCTTCCAACGAAATGACCATAACCTAGAGTAAGCCTTTGCTTTGGCCAAACCCTTTCATAACTCCTCTATTGGAGTTCCGCACGAAGTCGAGAATTTCATCCCGTATTTCCGTGGGTTTGTATTCTGCCTCAATAATATCCAACGCTTTCGCTAGGTTGTTGTTTTTGACGAACAGTACCCGGTAGATATCTTGTATCTCGTTGATCTGGTTGGAAGAAAACCCTCTTCTCCGTAGCCCGACGGAATTGATTCCGACGTACGATAAAGGTTCCCGGGCAGCTTTGACAAAGGGAGGCACGTCTTTGCGTACCAGCGAGCCACCGGCGATAAAGGCATGTGAGCCGATGTGACAAAACTGGTGTACGGCAACCATCCCTGCTAATACCACGTAATCGCCTACGGTGATGTGGCCTGCAAGCGTACTATTATTGGAGAAAATACAATTATCCCCCACAATGCAGTCGTGCGCAATATGGCTGTATGCTTGAATCAAGCAGTTTTTACCGATTACGGTTTTCCATTTGTCCTTGGTCCCCCGGTTTACGGTGACACACTCCCGGATGGTGGTGTTGTCACCAATTTCGGCGGTGGTTTCCTCCCCGTCAAACTTAAGATCCTGTGGGATGCCCGAAATAACGGCGCCGGGGAATATGCGGCAGTTTTTACCGATCCGCGCTCCGTCCATGATGGTTACGTTGGACCCGATCCATGTGCCTTCTTCGATCACTACATCTTTATGGATGGTGACAAAAGGCTCGATGACGACATTGCCGGCAATCTTGGCCTGCGGGTGTATGTATGCTAAGGGTTGTATCATGATGCTTGGCTCTCTTTTACTTTTACAATCTGAGCCATCAACTCTGCTTCCACCACGATTTTTTCGCCAACCATGCCCACGCCTTTCATTTGGGCAATGCCCCTGCGGATGGGTTCGAGGAGATCGCAGCGGAAAATGATGGTGTCTCCGGGATTCACTTGTGCCTTAAACCGGGCATTTTCGATTTTAAGAAAGAGGGTAAGGTAGTTTTCGGGATCAGGCACGGTACTAAGAACGAGGATTCCACCGGTTTGGGCCATGGCCTCTATCTGCAGCACGCCCGGGAAAACGGGTGCTCCGGGGAAATGACCCATGAACAGATCTTCGTTCATCGTGACGTTTTTCAGTCCAACGACATGCGTTTTGGTCAGTTCCAGAATTTTATCGATCATCAGAAATGGCTGCCTGTGGGGCAGAATTTTCATGATCTGTACCGTGTCGTACAGCGGCGGCATGTTGGGATCGTATACCTTTATGTATTTGCGGCCTTTTTCTTTTTTTATCTGTGCTTTGATTTTTTTGGCGAAAGCTACGTTTGCGGCGTGTCCGGGCCGCGCTGCCATGATGTGGCCTTTGATGGGGCGTCCTACCAGCGCAAGGTCACCGATCATGTCAAGCAGCTTATGCCGGGCGGGTTCATTTTGGTGGCGCAGTTCGATGTTGTCCAATATACCTTCCTTGGCCACGTCGATATCATCGCGATTAAACAATTTCGCCAAGTGACGCAGCTCGTCTTTACTGACCTCTTTATCGACAACGACAATGGCATTGTTGAGGTCGCCCCCTTTGATAAGGTTGTTTTTCAATAGCATCTCCAATTCGTGCAGAAAGCAAAATGTGCGCGACGAGGCGATATCTTTGGAGAATTCGTCGATGTTGCTGATGGAGGCATGCTGACTGCCCAGTACCGGAGAGTTGAAGTCTATCATGCAGGTGAAGCGATACCCATCCAGTGGCATGGCGACCATTTCAACCTTCCGATCAGATTCGGTATGGTGAATGTTGTGCGGGATTTCATAATAATCGCGGTCGGCCAGTTGATCCACATAGCCAATTTGTTCAATTGCTTTGACAAAGGGAGCGGAACTACCGTCCATAATAGGTACTTCGGGACCATCGATATCGATGAGCACATTGTCGATCTGCAAGCCCACCAATGCGGCCATCAAGTGCTCAATCGTACTCACGCTTGCGCCGTTTTGAGAGATGGTCGTTCCGCGCGACGTATCCGACACATTGTCAGCGTCGACAAGGATGGTCGGTTGCTTTTCGAGGTCGATGCGCCTGAACCGGTACCAATGTTGTTCGGGAGCTGGTTTCAGGGTGATGGTGACGGGTTTACCCGTGTGGAGCCCTACACCGGAGATACTGATTTCTGATTTGATTGTTCGTTGTTTTACGTTCATCGCTGTCAATTGGCTGAACCGCCAATGGGCGGAACAGCGCTTCGTTTATTTTGATAGTTCTTTAGTTAATAACAATTGCTCCAGTTCCTCGAGTCGGCGTTCCAATTCGGGCAAGCGGGAATACACTACCTGCGATCGCATCTGTGCGTTGTAAGGAGCCGCCGGGCTGCCTGACCATTTTTTGCCTGAATCGGCGATGGTGCGATTCACTCCGGATTGTGCCTGTATTTGGCTGCCATTGGCGATACTGATGTGCCCGACGATGCCGACCTGTCCACCTACCACGGCATTTTCGCCGATTTTGGTACTGCCTGAAATACCCGATTGGGCAGCGATCACGGTATTTTTGCCGATTTCCACGTTATGCGCCACTTGGATCAAGTTGTCCAGCTTTACGCCCTGGCGAATAACTGTCGAACCCATGGTTGCCCGGTCTATGACCGTATTGGCACCTATTTCCACGTCGTTTTCAATGATTACATTCCCGATTTGACTGATCTTGTTATACGTTCCGTCGTCCTGGGGTGCAAAGCCGAAGCCATCGCTGCCGATAACCGTGCCGGAGTGGATGATGACACGCTCGCCGATCACGCAATCAAAATAGACGGATACGCCTGGGAACAGCGTCGTGTCGTTGCCTATTTTGACATTCTCTCCAATGTATACATGCGGGTATATTTTGCAGTTATCCTGAATGACCACATCTTTGTCTATATAGGTGAAGGCGCCGATGTAAACATTTTTTCCAATTCTGGCAGTCGGATGAATAAACACCGGGTTTTCGATACCGGTTTTGTCCAAACGCATCTTGTTGTAAACTTCCAGCAGCATGGAAAATGCGGAATAGGCATTTTTTACCCGAATCAAGGTACTTACCACAGGCTTGTCCAGCTTCAGATCGTGATTGACAATGACGATCGATGCTTCGGTTGTGTACAGGTACTGTTCGTATTTCGGATTGGACAAAAAAGAGAGGCTACCTGCTTTTGCCTCTTCGATTTTGGCCAGTTGCTCCACCATCACATCGGGATTCCCTTCAAGGGAACCATTTACGAGCGTTGCTATTTGATGTGCGGAAAATTGCATCTGCAAATGTATAAGTTTAAACGATATATATTAAAATTTTTACTGGTTATCAGCTTATTGATGAGTTGCTAACAATTCTTTTGGAAAGGACACGGCAAATTTCCGTACTTTCTTTGATAGCGTCTCTAAATTGGACAGATCGGACGCCTCCGCAATATCCTGTATGCTACCGTCTTTCATTAAAATCTTAATGTTACTGCTATTTAGTTCGTAAGCACTGTTTTCAATCAATTGTGTCCATACATAATAATCCACGTGAGCCACATCTATACCAAAGTACGTTACCGCCCGGGCCTTCAACTCATCAATAAACCGACTATCCAACTCGCTGTTGTACAGTTCGGTATGGTATAAGGTGCGCGCCATAAGCCGTGAACACAACATCTGCAAAATGGGGTCGTCATGATACGCCCAAGTTTTCACGGCAGACAAGATGTCTGTGTCATCGAGACGTGAAAAATGGGTCAAATGTGACACATTTTCGGTGAAATTTGCTCGGGTAATCTTATTGCGCAAAAAATGTTCCAAGGATGGTGAGGCAAAAAGAGAAATACCGTTTCCATACAGTTCTTTTGCCCGTTGCAGGATTTTCAGCAGCATTTGCTCAGCACCGAGCACCGTTTTATGCAGGTAGACTTGCCAATACATCAGACGTCTGGCGATCAAAAATTTTTCGATTGAATAAATCCCCTTATGTTCAATGACCAATTCGTTGCCAACTACATTCATCATTTTGATAATCCGGTCGAAACTAATGACACCTTCGGCCACACCGGTAAAGAAACTGTCGCGGCTGAGGTAATCCATGCGATCGAGATCAAGCTGGCCGGATATCAGCTGATGGAGGAATCTCTTGGGATGACGGTTATTGAAAATCTCAATGGCCAAGTCGAGTCTCCTGGCAAACACTTCGTTGAGCTCCGCCATCATTAATGCTGACAGCAGCTCGTGCGATACCCCTTCGACCAATGTATGTTCGAGCGAATGCGAAAACGGGCCATGACCAATGTCGTGCAAAAGAATAGCTACAAGCGCCGCTTCCTCTTCAGCTTCCGTAATAACGGTTCCCTTACCGCGAAGTGTCTCCACAGCCAGCGCCATGAGATGCATCGCTCCCAATGCATGCTGAAAACGGGTATGCAGGGCTCCGGGGTAGACCAAATGCGTCATGCTAACCTGCTTGATATACCGCAGGCGTTGAAAGTAGGGATGTTGGATCAGGTCAAATATAAAACCGGATGGGATGGATATGAATCCATAAACAGGGTCGTTAATGATCTTCTTTTTATTCAACGTTTATTTTGCTTTGCAGTAGGACTGCTGCCCTCCGCAAAAATACCCTGCAAAGATACGGCAGATGCCTGTTAATTTTTGTTAAAAATGTCGACGCCGCCAAACTTTTCGCTATGTTCGCGATTATTTCCATGGATAGAAAACCCATACACATTAATTATACGTATTAGTTAGTAGGAGTTGGCATGCAAGAGACGAATATATTATGGGCAGATGACGAAATCGATTTGCTGAAACCGCATATCATGCTGTTAAATGAAAAAGGGTATGATGTAAAAACGGTAACAAATGGTAATGACGCGGTGGATGCGTTCAAAAAGGGGTTTTATGATCTGGTGTTCTTGGATGAAAACATGCCGGGCCTTACCGGTCTTGAAACGCTTTCGGCATTGAAAAACATCAATCCCGGTGTACCGATGGTATTGGTTACCAAAAACGAAGAAGAGCATTTGATGGAAGATGCCATTGGCTCCAAAATAGACGATTACCTGATCAAGCCGGTCAACCCGAAACAGATTTTACTGACGATCAAGAAGCTGACGGAAAATAAGCGGCTTATCAGTGAGAAAACGTCCATGGCGTATCAGCAGGACTTTCGGAATCTGGGGATGATTTTAAACGATAACTTGGATTTTGAACAATGGGCAGACGTCTACAAAAAATTGATTTATTGGGAGGTATCTCTTGAGAAGCTGGAGGATGCGGGCATGCACGAGGTGTTGACCCTGCAAAAGGCGGAGGCAAACATGCAATTTTTCAAGTTTATCGAGAAAAATTACCTCCGTTGGGTAAAGGAACCCGAAAAAGGCCCGATTATGTCGCATCAGCTGTTTCGCAAAAAGGTTTTTCCAACGTTGCAAGCAGACAGACCTACGTTTTTTTTTCTTATTGATAACCTGCGGTACGATCAGTGGCGGGTGATCAATGAGGTAATCGGCAATCACTTCCGCTTAGAAGAGGAAGATAGTTATTACAGCATCCTGCCTACGGCTACACAATATGCCCGCAATGCGATATTCAGTGGGTTGATGCCGTTGGAGATGGAGCGACAACATCCGGGTCTTTGGCAGAATGACGAAGACGAGGGGGGTAAAAACCTACACGAGGATAAATTTCTTGCCGACCAGATCAAACGTTTGTACCGCAAAGAATGCAAGCATTCTTATCATAAGATACTGACCTTGGAACAGGGGCGCGATGTGGCCGACAATTTAAGCAACCTGATGGGGAATGACCTCAATGTGTTGGTGTATAATTTTGTGGATATGCTTTCGCATGCGCGCACGGATATGGCAATGATCCGCGAATTGGCCAATGACGAGGCGGCCTATCGCTCGCTTACGCTTTCTTGGTTTGAACATTCTCCGTTGTTAGATGCACTGAGATGGCTTGCTCAAAAACAGGTACGTGTAATTATTACGACAGACCACGGTACCATCCGCGTGAAACGTGCCAGCAAGGTTATCGGCGACCGTAATACCAACACGAATCTACGCTACAAGCAGGGGAAGAATCTTAACTACATTGCCAAGGACGTTTTTCATGTAAAGAATCCGCACGACGCATTATTGCCGAAGTTGCATGTGAGTTCCAGTTTCATTTTTGCCCGGGAAGACATTTATTTTGTGTATCCCAATAATTATAATCACTTCGTCAATTATTTCAACGAAACTTTTCAACACGGGGGCATCTCGCTGGAAGAAATGATCATCCCCTTTGCTACCTATACGACCAAGTAGCCAAAAAGCGTATTTTTGCGCACATGGTTATTAAAATGGCGAATTTAGCGGAATTGCCGGATGTGGCGGTTCGCATACTGGCCGTTGCGGGCGAACGGCATGTTTTTCTTTTTTTTGGCGAAATGGGTGCGGGAAAAACCACGCTCATCAAGGGCTTATGCACGCAATTAGGTGTTGTAGATGCTACCTCCAGCCCCACGTTTGCCATCGTCAACGAATATACCGCTCCCCAAGGCCCCGTTTATCATTTTGACTTTTACCGCATCAAATCTGAGCAGGAGGCCTTTGACCTGGGCTATGAAGATTATTTTTATTCCGATCGCTATTGCTTTGTGGAATGGCCGGAGAAAATAGCCACGCTGTTGCCTTCCGATGCGATTTCGATACGGATCACGGCACAGCCGGATGGCAGCCGACGGATTGAAATCGCGGATTAAAATAAAAATACCAATTGTCGGTGCAACCTTTTTTCCAATCGGATCATCTTAGTAATAAACACACGCAAGTTGGAGCAAACGGTTACGATAGAAAGTTTGTACGAGGGTTGCAGGGAGGGCAACCGACAGGCGCAGGAAAAGCTGTACCATTCAATGGCCTCAAAGATGTTGGGCGTTTGCTTGCGCTACGCACGCAGTACGTTTGAGGCAGAAGACATGCTCCAATCGGGATTTATCAAGGTGTTTCGTCATATAGATAGCTATCGGGGAGCAGGGTCGTTTGAAGGGTGGATACGAAGGATCATGGTAAATACGGCCATAGAGATTTATCGCAAAAACCTACGAGGCGGGTTATCGGTTGAAATAGATGAGGTATATGACGATGCCCAGCAAACGTTCTCGATGGATGCGTTGGAATGCGAAGATTTATTGCGCGTGATTCAAACATTGCCCCCTGGTTACCGCCTAGTCTTTAACATGTACGCGTTGGAAGGCTTTTCGCACAAGGAAATTGCCGATGCCCTGCAGATCAGCGAGGGAGCGTCTAAATCGCAGCTGTCAAGGGCAAGGACATGGCTCAAGGAGAAATTAAAACAATTGGAAGGAGGAAACTATGAATCCAGGTGAAAACAACGAATTTGATAAGCAACTGCGGGAGAAGTTTGAAGGCTTCAGGCCGGGGGCTCCAGAAGGATTGTGGGACAAGATCGCTGCGCAATTGGATGCCGAAGAACCCCGTTCCGTTGTACCGATGCCGAAACGACGCCGACTCCCTGCATGGTGGATGGCTGCCGCTGCCGTGCTACTGGTGGTGTGTGGAGTGCTTTATTGGCAAAACCGACCCGTATCCGTTACGTATCTACATGCACATGCAGGCACAGGGAAGACCCCCGAGGAAGCCGTTGTTGAGCCAACCAAACCGGTGGAAGCGTCTGAGCCTGTTGCGGAGCCGTTGGATTTGGAGCGGTTGAGGCGGGTATTTGCAAAAAAGAATCGGAAGGTCGAAGAACGTCCGCGGGTAGCAGTACGCGAGCGTCAGTCGGAAGAAACGCTTCCTATGGCAACTGCTGAACCTCAGCAGTTGGCAATGCGTGAACCGGCAAGCCCTTCATCCGAGATGCTTTTGCAACAGCGGGATACCTTGGAAGGCGCAGAAAGCGAGATTGCCGATGTGCCAGATATTGAGCCTTTGGTGGTGCTGGAGGACGAGGAAGAAACGATGCTTGCGTCTACCGAGCAAACCAAGCAACCTTTCGGGCTCAGCAACATCCTTAACTATGTGGTTGGCACGGTTGATCAGCGGGATGAAAAATTGGTCACCTTCTCGAATGACGAAGAAGGGTCGTTAAAACTGGATTTCAATTTTGGCCTGGCTAAGAATAAAAAGAAGAATCTTAAATAAATCAAACCTTAAATAGATAGATACGATGAAATACGTTAGTCTTACAATGTTGTTTTGTGCCGTTTTGTTTCTGGCATCCGCACAGGAGAAGAAGCAGCCCGATAGTCTCCGAAAGAACCGTGGGACCGCCATAGATACCGTGATCATGGAAGATGTAAACACGGGAGAGAAGCGCAAGGTGCGCATCATCATACCGGGCAAGGACGAGGGGGTAATTACGATCGAGAAATCGGAAAAGACCTACGAGTATGCGCCGGAGAATGAGCGGCAGCACAAAAAGGAAGCGCATGCATCCGAGACGGAGGATAATTCCCGGAAATCACGCCCCATTTATGGAATTACGTTTTCACGGATTGATTTGGGGTTGGTTAAGCTAATCGACAACGGTAGTTTTACCTTATCGGATGACAACCGGGATTTCAGGTATCGCCCCGGCAAGACTGTCAATTTTGGTTTTGACCTGCTGCAGGCAGGCTACCGGTTCAACGACCACTTCCGCATTTTTCTGTCCGGTGGTTTCGACTGGACTTACATACGTTTGCGGGAAAACATTGATTTCCTGGAAAACACGACGCCGCTTACTTGGGAATATTCCGACATTGATTATTCGAAAAACCGGCTTACATCGACGTACCTGCGGTTGCCGCTAACCTTCGAGTTTCGTAGCAAAAGCTACAGCGGTCTCGGAAGGCTCCGTTTTGCCTTCGGCCCTGAGGGTGGCTTTTTATTGAAGGGGACGCAGCGTTTCAAAAGCGAGGAACTGGGCAAACAGAAATTCAAAGACGACTACAATTTCACACAGTTCCGTTACGGCGCATTTGCGCGGTTCGGTGTAGGGCCGGTTGGTATTTATGGAAAATATTATTTCAATGATCTCTTCGAAAACAGTCCGAACCAAGCGGGCTTACAGAACTTTACTTTTGGGCTGATGCTTGGATTTTAGCCCATTGTCAATATGTTTCGTACTTTTGTGCCGTCCCGATACGATACCGGGACGGTTTTTTTATGGTGTGTTCAGTGCCCAACGATACGCAGCGCGAAGGCCTTCCGCTGATACATGGTACCAATGTAAGCCGCTTTTTTAACGGCAAAGAGGCGATTGTGGCGGTCCGGGGATTGTCCTTCGGGATTAGCGAAGGTCGGATTACCGCAATTATCGGAGAAAGCGGAAGTGGTAAAAGTACAATGCTCAAGCTCATTTACGGATTGTTGGAGCTTGACCATGGCGAAATCCGTTATCGGGGCTGGCGGGTGCCTAACCCGAGGGAGAAGCTAATTCCCGGACACGACGCCATGCGCATGGTGTCACAGGGATTCGACGACCTAAACACGTATGCGAATGTGTGGGATAATGTGGCTTCGCAGCTGCCGAATACCGATCTGGAAGCAAAATTCCGCAATACGGAGCAGATTTTGAATCGCCTGCGGATCGCGCATTTGAGAAAACAGCGGATTGCGGATTTGAGTGGAGGTGAAAAGCAGCGTGTAGCCATTGCACGTGCATTGGTTAACGAGCCCGAAGTATTGTTGTTGGACGAGCCCTTTAATCAAGTAGATGCGTCGTTCCGGGAAACCCTGCAAGCGGATATCCGAAACATTGTGGCCGATACCGGGCTGACCGTAGTGCTGGTGTCGCACGACCCGGCAGAGGTACTTTCCATGGCCGATGAACTCCTTGTGTTGAGGACGGGGCATTTGGTGGCAATGGGTAAGCCCGTAGGGTTATATAATTATCCGCCCAATGCGTACACCGCTAGACTGCTGGCAAAAAGTAATATCCTTAGTAAAGAAGAAGCGTTTCAGCTGGGTATAAAGGTAGAATCGGAGGTTGCACTTCATCCCGAATGGGTGGCTTTGCGGGAAAATCCGGATGCTTTGTTTAAGATACAGCATGTATATTTCAAAGGATTTTACGAAGAGCTGTTAGTGGGAAACGGGCAATTTCAGATCCGGGTTATTAACACGGCGCCCGGCACGTTTGCTTCGGGCATCCGTGTCGATATTGAGATTGGCCGTTTCCATGCCTTGCATTAGTCTTCCTGGCTTAACACCATTTCCCCGTTATAATAGTCGACAATCCGCTGTTGGAGGTGCCATTGATAGCGTGCAATCAATAAATTAGCATTTGCGTTATCCATCTTATTCTTCGCAATGAGAAAGTCTACCGAGTTTATCGCTCCGGCATTGAACCGTACTTCCGCTATCCGAAACGACTCCGCATAATTTTCGGTTTGCTCGACGAGGTTCTTATACCGTTCCCTGGCGGCTTCCAAATTGAATAAGGCTTGGTTGGTGGTCTGCTGTAATTCATTTCGACTGGTTCGGGCAATGTTTTCCGCGTCTAGCACGTCGAGCTTGGCTAACGACACGTTATTTCTTGCCTGCCATTTGTTGAAAATGGGAATGGCAAGAGTGAATCCCAAGTTTTTGCCGATCCGATCTTGAATTTGATCGATATAACCACCATTTCCGTGTATATAACTGCTGGACAGTCCGGCACCTGCGGACAATGACGGAAAATAATAAGAACGTGCCACTTTTAAACCCAAGCGTGCTTGTTGTTGCCGGTTGTCTACCGCTTTGATCAAACTCAACCGGTCTACGGCATGTTGGAAAAGCTGTTCGCCGGTTACTGCAGGAGCATTTTTGAGCGGAAGTTCGGATAATGGAGCCAATTGGACGGACGCATCGTATGGTAGATTCAAAAGCCTGAACAACGAAACCAACGCTTCTTGAAAGTCGTTTCGGGCTTGGTTGACATTATTTAGATCGTTTGCATATTGCCCTTTCAGGTCATAAAAATCGCCGGGAGCGATGGCTCCTTGTTCATGGAGCAATGTATTCCGCTGGACGTGTTGATGGGTGACGGCAGCTTGACTGTCGGCCTGCGCAACCATATCTCTGGCCGTAAGAGCTTGGATATATGCCGATGTAACACCGAGTGCGAGCTGCTCTTTTATATTTTGCTCCTCAAACTGCGTGGCTCGATAAGCATAAGCCTGTTGCGTGATGGTGCGAAACATGCGCAATCCGTCAAATAATACAACAGAACTGCTTAGGCTTTGATTCCCATATCTGTTGGTAACGTTATTCAAATACTGGTTGGTTTCGGGATCGATGGCGCGCCCGATTTCGAAATTATGGTTTAAACTGCCGATTAAGTTGGGCAGTAGGTTCTGTTTCGATTGTCTCAGGTTAATACGCCCGACTTCCGTACGGATGTGGCCTTGCTGGGCGTCAAGGTTATTTTCCAACGCTAGCTGGATGCATCGTTCGAGGGTCAGTGTATTCTCCTGCGCAAGGGAGGCATGATTGGTCAAACACAGTGTTGGTATCAAAAAGAATATGTAGCGGATACGGCTAAACATTATTGTTGTTTTATTTTTGGCATAAAGCAATACATAGTCTGCGCCAAAATTATAACGTATAGAATATGAGTGTGTTGCTGATTGTTTTGTGTGAGTCCTTGTTCGATATCGTGCATTAGGTGTTCGGAAACGGACAGTTTGTTCAGGGTTTGGCGGACAGTTGCTTAATAGCAGCTAGATAGGACGAACCGATGGGCAGAATGCTATCGCTTACGGTTAGTTGATGCCGTTCGATTTTTTTCACCTTACTTATGGCGGTGATGAACGAACGGTGGATACGTACAAACCGGTCGGCTGGCAGCAGCTCCTCGCATTCCGTGATGGTCATCCGGCTCAGTACATGGCGCTCTCCCAGCACAAAGTTTACGTAGTTGCCCGTGGCCTCAAGGTAATCGATGTCATCAAAATTTACCTTGATCTGATCGTATCCCGTTTTGACAAAAATATATGCTGGTTTAGTGTCGGACGCAGTGCGCAGTTGCAGCCATTCCTGTGCTTTATTACAGGCTTTCAGAAATCGCGCCAATGAAAATGGTTTGAGCAGGTAGTCCACGGCATCCAGTTCGAAGCCAGCAACGGCGTGCTCCGAATAGGCCGTGGTAAAGATGACCAACGGCTTTCTGCTGAGACTTTTGAAAAACTCGATGCCCGAGATGTCCGGCATCTTGATATCGAGGAATAGCAGGTCTACGGGGTGTTGACGCAGGTAATCTATGGCTTCAAAAGCATTGGTAAATACAGCCTGAAGATCCAAAAAGGGTACTTTTGCTGCGTGGTTACGCACCACATCAAGTGCAATCGGTTCGTCGTCTATGGCAATGGCGGTAATCATTTTGCCCCAAGGTACTAAGTTTACAGATATTCCTCCAGTTGTTTCACCAGATCTTTACCATCGCTTGGCCTTTTAATATCGTCGGCCACTAAATTTCCGTGCTTGTCGAATATAAAATAAGTTGGATAACGGCCGTGCTTGGAGGCGTCGTCTGGCATCAATTCTTTCCAGATAGCTTGTATGTCGTCGTTATTTTTTCTCAAATGCACACCGGTAATGGCATTTGCCTGAATATATTCCCGCCACTTGTTGTCCTTTTCATCATCGTCCATATCCAGGTAAAGGAAGACAATATTCTTTCCTTCCATGTGTTCTTTGATGGATGGCAGGTATCGCATCTCTTCTTTGCACGGGCCACACCACGTGCCCCAAATATCCAGGTACACAACCTTTCCCTGGAATTGCTTTACGAATGTCTTGATCTGTTGGAAAGTCCGATAATCATCAGGAACGATGATATCGTTATTGATGGTGGCCATTCTTTTCATCAGCGATGCACGTATGCTTGTCAACGTGTCAAGGTAGGTACTGTTCCGATTATGCAATTCAAGTGCTTCGAACAAGCGATTACCAGTGGAAACTTCCCCATCGTCGTATTTTCCTTTAATTTGCTGGGCCAGATAACGTTCAGTTGTATTTGCGTCGAATGCCCGTTTTACAGCCATCCAGTTGAGGAATGTTTCGCCATGTTCATGAGCTAGCGACATCAGGCTATCAAAACTGCTTACACCGTATACCGATTTCAATGATTTGGCAAATTTTGTCGGGTCATCGCGGTTGGAAAACGCACGGCTTGCTAAAAAACCAACGTATGCATCGATAAACGAATAGTACATCGGTCCTTGCAATGCCGATTTGGGTTGGGGTGTTTCCCCTTGCATGAATTCGATGATAAAATTCGACCACTCCTCACGCGGCCAACGGGCGGTACGCACATACAGATCAACATAGACAATGAAATGATAGTGCAATTCGGCTTTCAGAAATTCCTTTTCCGAGGGTGTGAGTGGGCTGGCGTCTACCTTGGTTATTTTAGCGGCTAGCTGTTTCAGGTAGGGCTGGATAATACGGGTTTGCATTTCATTGACCGCTACCCGCTTGCTGTCGGTAAAGAAAAGCGGGGCTTTCCACAATTCCAGTTTGTGAAGCAACGCATTCGCCTCAGCCATGTTACCGCCAAAAGCGATTTGGCCATTGGAACCGTCTAGCTCCACGGTTAAGTCGGTGCCAGGTCTCATCCATAGGAAAGCCTGGCGGTCTCCCCAACGTAGGTAGCCAATCTTTTCTTCATCCAATGGTAGCTTGACACTAAAATTCCCATCTTCATCCGTGGTTAAGGGTGTATTCATGTCATCAAAATAGCCAAATACCAAGGGAGCATTCACGATCACTGTCTCCCCTGTTGGCAGATTTTTCATATGCCCCTTCAGGTCAAATTGCGCGTACGAAACTAGGTAGCCGCACACGGCCACAAGGGTCAGTATGATTTTCATATCCCTTAGCATACGATGGTTAGATGCACAAAATACTCCTGTGTAGTTTCCCGTATCACCAGGTCGTACCTGTTGGGATACAGCATTGCCAATCGCTGCTTCACATTTTCCAATCCAACGCCCGAATGGCGCCGCTCCGGATCAGATTCCGGCTTCCTGTGTATGCTATTATGGATGTCGAAATGGACCTTCCCTTCCGATTCATATAGACTGACTTTAATCCATGATTTTTCTTGCAGGCTGATACCGTGTTTGAAGGCATTCTCCACAAACGGAATGAGCAGCATCGGCGCAATGTAGGTGCTTTCCAATGCGTCCGCAATGTCGCACTCCACGGTAATCCCCTTGGAAGTAGCGGTACGCAACAGCTGCAGGTCGATGTAATTGCGGAGATAGTCGATTTCGCGGGCTAGTAGAATACGATCCTGATTGTTTTCATGCAGCATAAAGCGCATCATATCACCCAATTTCTGGATGCCTGTAGCCGTACGCTCAGCATCTTCCTGAAGCGCGGTACCATACAGTGTATTTAAGATATTGAACAGGAAATGGGGATTGATTTGCGAACGCAGGAAGCTGAGGTCCGCCGAGGTCTGCCCGAGTTCCATTTTGAGGTTCACCAATTGACTGATGCGATCCTTTTGCCGTTGGTACACGAAATTGACCAGCGGGATCATGATCAGGTTGATGCAAATCCATAGCACGAAAAACAACTCCTCGGCCGACCTGATCACACTCACAAGGAACAGTCCGGAAGGAATGAAGGCCACAAACGACAGCCCAATCGCAATCAGCAAATAAAGCGGGAAGGTATACCGGCGTTTTTCTTTCAAGGGTAACAACCAATAGATGTTCAGCGCAAAGATTAAGTAGATATAAGGCACGATCGCCAACCAGAATGCTGCGAGTTTTCCCTCAACCGCCATCAACATCACAAAAATCAATGTACCTCCACCCAGCACCACCAGGCTTTCCTTTGCAATGCGCGTTGCGAGCGTATTGCGTGTGTGCTGTAAGTAGCGGATAAGCCGCTTGATTCCCTCATAGGCAAAGAGAAGCAACAACACTAGCAACGCACCCCCCAATGACTCCCCGCGCTTCAGGTGTGGAACAAACCTGCCATCGTCCCAATGGTGATAGTCTCTTAGGTGGTAGTCGCGTACCCAAATACAACTTGTTAGTCCCAGCCAAACTAAAAAGAAAAGCAACAACGTGGTGGCAATACCCACATCGATTTTACGGACTTGGAAAAATGATGGCGAAATCCATTGGGTGAATGCTAGGTAGGCCCCATAAATCACGGTAGCGTAGGCCATCAGCGAAACCGCATGCCGGGCACTGCCGGAATTGCCCTGGTTACTGAAAATAAGCACAAGCACAAAGCCATAAATCCCTGTGGCCAGAATGGTTTCGATACGATTTAACTTCATAATAATCGGATGTTTTCAACAAAAAAAGCCAATCGCTTGCGGGATAGCAATCAAATGGGGTGAAATAGGTCGGTTTTGTGATGAACGAGAGATTCTATAAGGTTTGATCTTCCCAAAGCCGGGCTTTTTGCTTTTCCAGGCCTCGTTGCACCTTGGTATCATACACCCCATCCACAATGGCGATTTCAGCATCGCGGTCTTTGCCAGAACGATGGATATCGACGGTCTGTTGGTCGTGTAGGGTGATATCGTATGCATCGCGTGCGCTCATCAGTTTTACAAAGACCGGGAGACATTCAAAAAAGACGAAAAGCAGCATGATGAAGGCGATCGACCAGTAATTGGATTCGTTTCGTGTACCATCGGGATTGTATTTCAGGTCGCCAAGGGCAGCATTGCGGTCGGCGAATCCCGCTACATTAACAGCGCTGTCCAGCGAGGTACCGGTAAGCAATTGTTGGTCCAGTAGTCCTTCAAATTGTTTACGTTGCTGGAGGTAACTTTCCTGCTGCCCGATCCGTGTTCGGAGTGTGTCAAGGTATTGTTCCTGCTTGTCAAGTTCGGCCTGGCGTTGCTTGGCATAGGGGCCGTACCCAACGATGCCCGAAGTTTCTACGGTTTTTTCGCCAAAGGTTTCCATTTTCAGCTTGATGCGGTCGGATTTTAGGGTGGCTTCGAGCGAATCCCGTTCGGTTTTCAATTCTGCCACTTTGACTAGTTCGACTGCGTATTTGCTCTCGAAGGCTTTATTGAGCGTATCGATATGGGCCCGTTGGCGGTCAAGGTAGGTTGTTCGCAACTGTTCGCGGATTTCTTTGTCGAATACCTTAAGTTCCAAGGGGCGGGCGATAACGATACCGATGAGGACGGCGAGCAAGATGCGGGGGGTGGCTTGCAGGAATTGCCGGAAGCCGCTGGCGTTTTTGTTAATGCTCGATACGATGTAGCGATCCATGTTGAAGATGGCTAAACCCCAAAGGAGACCGAAAAGGAGTGCATATACAACCGAAAACGCTGCTCCGCTGAAGACGAAATATAATGCATATCCTCCTGACAAGGCCGCAAACAGTCCCGTAAAGAAAATGGTGGCTCCAATCCCCACGTATTTATTGTGTTCAGCGGGATATTTCGCTAACGTTGCTTGGTGTATACCGCTGCACCACCAAAAAAATTGCGTCACCTTGTTCATCGTGTCGAGCTATTCCAATTCATAAGACAAACGGAATGTGCAAATTGTTACAGTCCGCTTGATTCGACACAAAGGTAGCAGCCGCGTGATAAATCAGGTAGCCCGTGTGATGAAACCGCTAAAAAGCGGGATGAAAGCAACAGGCGTCAAAAATCTGAATATTCTGCGGGGTATAAGAAAATCTGCTGGTTGCGGGATACGTTGTGTTGGTATTCGGGCCGGGCGGAAAGCTCTTTCCAGTAAGCGTCCTTGCCGAAGGCCTCCCAGTGCTCATCTCGCGACTGTTTGTTTTCGAAGGTGGTGAGGTACATGAGGTTGGGCATACGGCTTCCGGCGACGACCTCTCCGTAAAAAACTGCATTGAATCCCAATCGTTTGAACAGCCCGATTTCGTCGCCCTTGTTAAACATTTCCACTTTGTTACGGTAATAGGCCTCGGTGGGTCCTTCGTAACTTCTGAGTTCGTATACGCGATCGGATTTGGGGGATGTGAGATCCGGGAGCTGGACATGCGGGCTATCAACGAACGCATTCAGCAGAATTGTCTCAATCCGATCATACGGTGGACGGTCGTAGGAAGCATTTAAGTAGACCTCTCCGTCTGTTTTGAACATTTTGTCCCGTTGAAGGGCATCTTCCAATGCGGCAAATTGATCGTAAGAGGTATAGGGAATAAATACATAAACAAGCTGCTCGCTTTCAGTTTCGGGAGCAGCAATGGGTTTAAATACACCGACTTTTGAGATGCCCGCCCGGTGGAGGGCGGGAAGGTACGCATTTTGCAGGAAATCTTCCAGTTGCTGCGACTGTTGGTGAGTTTTTAGGTGATATATCTTCAGTTGATAAAAATCACGGCCATGGGCTAGCAGCGCCAACGAGCAAGCGGTAAAAAGCAACAGTACTTTGGTTTTCATTTGAAAATAGTTATTGATTCTTGTTTGTTTTCAGTGGCATCAATGAATGCTTCGCAGTTTGTTATTAAATATCAGCGCCAAATTAAACCGATTTGCGTGATATTAACGTAACAATCTTGTAGCGTTTGCCGACCGTACTTAGAAACACCAGTTTGCACGCGGCATTTATTGTTGCAGCAATTGCCATTGCTAAGGGAGATGTGTTATTTTGTGGACGTAAATTTCATTACTATGCGATACAGGACATTGACGGGGACAGGATTAGATTTGTCGGTTATTACATTTGGTGCGTGGGCCGCTGGCGGTTGGATGTGGGGCGGTACGGAACGGAAAGATGCTGTAGAAGCAATCAGGGCTTCTTATGACCTGGGGGTAAACTCCATTGATACGGCTCCCATCTACGGACAGGGCACAAGCGAAGAAATTGTTGGAGAAGCCATTAAGGGGATTCCACGTGATAAGGTTTATCTTCTGACCAAATACGGGATGCGTTGGGACCTGGTGAAGGGGACGCTTGCTTCTCACAGTAAGAACAATTCGGGTGAAGATATCGATATTTATAAATATGCGGGAAAAGAAAGCGTCATCAAAGAATGCGAAGACAGTCTTCGTCGACTGAGAACCGATTATATCGACCTTTATCAAATCCATTGGCCGGATGTTACCACGCCGATATCGGAAACCATGGAAGCCGTGGCCCAGCTGATTCAACAGGGCAAAATCCGCTATGCAGGTGTGTGCAATTACAACGTCGAGCAACTGGCGGAAGCATCCAGGTATGTGGATATTGTATCCAATCAGGTGCCTTACAGCATGGTTAAACGCGGCATTGAGGCCGAGGTGGTTCCCTATTGTCTTGGCCAGGAGAAATCTATTTTGGCGTACAGCCCCATGGAACGCGGATTGCTCACCGGCAAGATGAAGCCCGGACATAAGTTTAGTGAAGGCGATCACCGTGCGAAGCTTTATTTCTTCAGTGAGGAAAATCTACGGCGTACAAATGCATTTCTGGAAACGATTAAACCGTTAGCAACAGAAAAAGGGATTTCTCTGGGGCAGCTGACCCTACTATGGACATTGGAACAACCCGGAATTACCATTGCGTTGGTTGGCGCCCGGAATGCTGAGCAGGCCATTCAGAATGCAAAGACGACCGATGCAAGCCTTGCCGCCGAGGAAATCGCTTTCATCTCCTCGGAATTGGATAAACTGGAACTGGTTAAGTAGGCTGGATTATTTTTTGTTCCAAAAATTTGTTTGCACAATATTTTTTATATTTTTGCCTTCTATGTTGATGAATACGTTCCACATGGTATCATGGTGGTGGCTCGGTGAAGAAAACGTCGGGCCAGTAGGAACAAGTACATATTCCTAATCAACCAAGGCTTTGGAATATATCGCCCGACGGATTTTTAGAAACGTCGGGTTTTTTTGTTACTATAAGTTGAGATAATGACATATCGATTTAAAACCACGTACAAACAGTTGCTGGCCGATACAACCACGCCGGTAAGCACTTATCTCCGGCTTCGGGATGTATTCCCGAATAGCTTGCTATTGGAAAGTTCCGACTATCATAGTCGCGAAAATAACATGAGTTACATTTGCTGTGAGCCGATCGCTGGCATCAAATTGGATCGTCATCACCTTGAAATATGGTATCCACAGGGTAAGCCTGAACGAAAGGCAGCTTCGGGTATCGACTTGCGGGAGGAAGTATCCCAATTTAGGAATGCGTTTCAGGAAGCCGCCGATACGGATTTTAGGTTTATCTCCAATGGACTTTTTGGGTTTTTCACCTTTGATACGGTTACCCATTTCGAGGACATTGAGTTGACGAGCCTACCTGATCCGAATCGGGATATCCCCTATTTACAGTATCATGTCTATCGGTATGTGATCGCTATCGACCATTTCCGCAATCAACTTTACATTTTCGAGCATCAGCTCGAAGATGAAGTGCGGTCGTCGGGATTGGAAAAAATGCAATACCTTATTCAAAACAAGAATTTTCCTGAGTATAGCTTTTCCCTTAATGGAGCGGAAACGTCTAACATGAGCGACGAAGGGTTTGAATCGCTAGTGGTAAAAATGAAAAGCCATATTTACCGGGGGGATGTCTTTCAGATCGTGCCGTCCCGGAGTTTTTCCCGGCCTTTTTTGGGCGATGAGTTCAATGTATACCGTACCTTGCGGTCCATCAACCCCTCTCCCTACTTGTTTTATTTTGACTATGGCGATTTCAAGTTATTCGGTTCATCGCCCGAGGCTCAATTGACCATCCGCAATCGGGAAGCCACCATTTACCCCATCGCTGGCACCTTCAAGCGGAGTGGAAATCAGGAGCAGGATGAAAAAATAGCCGAAGCGTTGAAAGCGGATCCCAAGGAAAGCGCTGAGCACGTTATGCTGGTGGATCTGGCGCGGAATGACTTGAGCCGGCACTGTGAGCAGGTGCATGTTAAATCGTACAAAGAGGCGCAGTATTATTCACACATTATCCACCTGGTGTCAAAAGTATGTGGCACACTGAAGGAGGGAGTTAATTCATTTGATGTGGTGGGCGATACGTTTCCTGCAGGTACACTCAGCGGTGCGCCGAAACATATGGCCATGCAACTGATCGACCGGTATGAAAATCAACAGCGGAGTTTTTACAGCGGCGCCATCGGTTATATGGGGTTCAACGGGGATTTTAACCATGCCATCATGATCCGGTCGTTTCTGAGTCGCCAAAATACGCTGCATTACCAAGCGGGAGCGGGCATCGTATCGGATTCGGATCCGGAGATGGAGCGCCAAGAGGTAAACAACAAAATTGCCGCATTGCGCAAAGCATTGGAATTGGCACAAGATATTTAATAGAAAGATGAACAGCTTGCAAAAACCATCGCCTAACATTTTGGTGATAGACAATTATGATTCCTTTACGTTCAATTTAGTGCACCTCCTGCATGAGTGCGGGCACGATGCCACCGTATGGCGCAATGACAAGTTTGCGTTGGCAGAAGTTGCCGCTTTTGACAAGATTCTCCTGTCGCCCGGTCCGGGTATTCCGAAAGAGGCAGGGTTGTTATTGGATGTCATCCGTACTTATGGGGCTTCCAAAAGCATATTGGGGATTTGCCTTGGCCAACAAGCGATAGCGGAGGTATACGGAGGGAGGCTTTACAACCTGACCAAGCCGGTGCACGGTACCGCCACTCCTATCCATGTTACGGTTTCCGAAGAACCGATTTTCCGCGGACTACCATCGTCTTTTTCCGTAGGCCGATACCACTCTTGGGCGGTTTCGCGTGGGGACTTTCCGGATTCGCTGTCCATCACGGCAGAGGATGAACAGGGAGTTATCATGGCGTTATCTCACAAAATACTGGATGTAAAAGGACTGCAGTTTCATCCCGAATCGGTGCTCACGGCACATGGAAAAGAGATGATTGCCAATTGGCTCGACGCTGCTCCGCACCAACACGGTGTGGACCAGACCGATCCGCATACCTTGTATTCGGCTTAACGATTACGTACACAAAAGAACGAAGCATGACCATCCTGGATAAAATTATTGTTAAAAAGAAGGAGGAAGTTGAACAGGCAAAGGCCGCTTTGGCGATTGCCGATTTGGAGGCAATGCCACTGTTTGAGCGATCGTGTTATTCGCTGCGCGATTCGATACATCACCCCGAGCGGAATGGGATCGTAGCGGAATATAAGCGGGCATCGCCCTCCAAAGGCATCATCAACGACCATTCGTCCGTAGCCGAGGTGGCGGCGGGTTACCAAGCCGCGGGGGCTTCAGCGGTTTCTGTACTTACGGACACTGAATTTTTCAGGGGTAGCCTTGCCGATCTGACTGCGGCCCGTGCGGCCTTGCAGCTTCCGCTGCTCCGCAAAGAATTTATTATTGACGAATTTCAGCTTGTCGAAGCGAAGGCATACGGCGCCGACATCATCTTGTTGATTGCGGCTGTGCTTGACCCCAAGCGGGTACAAGTATTGGCCGCGTTTGCACAGTCGCTCGGCTTGCATGTGTTGCTGGAGGTGCATAACCGGGAAGAACTGGAGCGCAACATCGGAGATAGTGTGGATGCCATCGGTGTAAACAACCGCAATCTAAAGGATTTCTCTGTATCGCTCGATCATTCGCTGGAGCTGGTGGACTTGATCCCCGACCGATTTATTAAGGTGTCAGAAAGCGGGATCAGCGACCCGGCAACGATCCGTCAACTACGTAAGGCAGGTTTCCAAGGGTTTCTTATCGGCGAGAATTTCATGAAGACCGGAAATCCTGCACAGGCGATTAAGGAGTTCGCAACGGCATTGTAAGACGGCATCTGTATGCTGCGCGTGAATTTTTTTCTGTATTTTTGCAGCAGGTAATTGGTATGTCTGTTAAAATTGGAGCTCATATTGAACTGGGTGACTTCCCGCTGCTCCTCGCACCCATGGAGGATGTGAGCGATCCGCCTTTCCGCTTTGTATGCAAGCAAAATGGAGTGGATATGATGTATACCGAATTTATTTCGTCCGAAGGGCTCATCCGCGATGCCGCCAAAAGCCGCCAAAAGCTGGATATCTTCGAATACGAACGTCCCATCGGCATTCAGATTTTCGGAAGTGACATCGACACGATGCGTGAGGCTACCGAAATTGCCAGTCAGGTAAATCCCGATCTGATCGACATTAACTACGGTTGCCCTGTAAAAAATGTGGCCTGCCGGGGCGCCGGGGCGAGCTTGCTGCAGGATATCGATAAAATGACGGCCATGACCAAAGCCGTTGTCGAAGCTACCCACTTGCCTGTGACGGTGAAAACACGCCTTGGCTGGGACGACGATACCAAAAATGTATATGAAGTGGCCGAACGCCTGCAGGACGTGGGTATCCAGGCGTTGAGTATCCATGGCCGTACGCGTTCGCAGATGTATAAAGGGCTTGCCGATTGGCACCTCATCCGCGAAGTGAAGCGCAACCCCCGCATCCGCATTCCAATATTCGGGAATGGAGACGTGGACAGCGTGGAAAAAGCCGCGGCATGGCGCATGGAATATGAGGTGGACGGCATTATGATTGGGCGGGCCTCCATCGGCTATCCATGGATATTCCGCGAGATCAAGCATTTTTTCCATACCGGCGAATACCTACCCGGCCCAACCATTGCCGAGCGGGTAGCCGTATGCCGTACGCACCTGGAAAAATCTGTAGCATGGAAAGGGGGAAAAACCGGCATCTTTGAAATGCGCCGTCACTATGCCAACTATTTCAAAGGCATTCCCCATTTCAAGGAATACCGTATGAAACTGGTTTCGCTCAATGATATCGCAGATATCCATGCCGTGCTTGACGAAATCAACGAACAATTTGAGCTGGAGGTTGCCTAAACTTATCTGTGCTATTTTCTGAGTATGGCCATGAGCGTTTTCCGTTCGATGAGCCCTGCGGCTAGCGCGAAGCTGATGAAAAGTAAATTTCCAATGATGAGATGGCGGTCGAACACGTCGAATGTCAGCCAGCAGATAGTGATTCCCACAACGATATATGCACCATTTTTGCCCACGCGATAGGGAATGGGATAGTGCTGCTGCCCCCAGAAATAAGAAGTGCCCACCATGGCGGCATACGCGATTGCCGTTACCCACACAGCCCCGACGTAACTGTAATGGGGTATCAATAGGATGTTGAGCACGATGGTGATGATGGCACCGATACCGGAGATGTACAGCCCAAAGCGGGTCTGGTCGGTCAATTTATACCAGATCGAAAGATTCATGTAGATGCCCAAAAGCACATAGTTGAGCAGCAGGATGGGGATAATATGCAGGCCCGACCAATATTGGACCTGTTCTTCGGGAGTTTTGCCCTCGATGAAATACTTCAGCCATTCGATATTGACGGTGATGCCCACCATCACCAATACCATGGCGATGATGAAGTAATCCATGATCAACGCATACGTTTGGCGGGCGTTTGCATTTTTCGAATAGCTGAAGAAGAATGGCTCGGCACCCAGGCGGAACGCCTGCACGGCAATGCTTAGAAATACAGCGATTTTCGATACGGCCCCGTAGATGCCCAGATCGCGATCGCCCACCTCGCCCGGAAGTAGCTTCGGGATCATGATTTTATCGATATGCTCGTTGATGATAAAGGAAATGTTGGCAATCAACACGGGCAGGCTATAGGAAAGCATGTCGAAGGCCAGCTTGCGGTCGAGCCGAGGACGCAGCTTGACGATCTCGGGTAACAACAAAAGGAGGGTGAGTCCACTGGCGATGAGGTTCGATAGGAAAACATACCCCACCCACCCTTCGCGATACCAAGAGGCGAAGTAGGCTGGATAGGCACCTCCTTGCTCGATAAGCCAGGGGATGATTACGATGAAAAACAAAGTCGAACCAATGAACGTGAGGACGTTGATCAACTTGAGCGTGGCAAACCGGATCGGCCGTCCTTCGGCACGTAGCCGGGCAAAAGGGATAACGGCCAGCGCCTCTGCAGCCAGCATCCAGGTAAAATAACGGACATACCGATTATAGTCAACATTATAACTTCCGTTGTTAAGCCAGGTGGCGATATTCACCGAGAAAAGGTGCATCGTAACGACAAAGAGCGCCGTGGCAAACAGGATAATGGTGAAACTGTTGTCGTATACCTTGGCCCGGTTATTATCGTGCTTTTGCAGGTACCGGAAATAGGTCGTCTCCATGCCGAAAGCAAGTATGGCATTGAGCATAGCGGCCCAGCTGTACATGTTGGTGAAAATCCCGTATACCGAAGGGGGGAATCTATTGACAAAGAGAGGGGTGAGCAGGAAATTAATCAACCGGGCAATGATGGTGCTCAGCCCATAGATAATCGTTTGCCCGGCAAATTTTCGGAGTACAGACAAGTGCTAACTATTAAGATGAGGTACGCGATTTCCTGATGACTTCAAAGTTACGATAGTTTTTCATATCGCCTTCAACGGACGCCACATTTTCAACTACCGCATTTTCCGGCCCCTCGTGGCACCATTCCAAAAAGGCTTCCAGCGCAAACGAATCGCCTTCTGCTTCAATATAGACTGTACCGTCGGATTTATTGAGGGCCATCCCTTTTATGCCCAGCTGATCCGCGACCGCCTTGGTCGTCAGCCGGAAGTATACCCCTTGCACCTTTCCGGATACAGTGATATTGAGGTGCCTGCGTTGTTGCTGTTTAGCCATGCATTTCTTTTGCTCCTTTCAAGCGACAAATTTCTTAAACTTTTTCATTTGAACAGTTATTAATTTCTTGTCTGTTTTGGCATTAATGAATGCTTCGCTGTTTGCTTTTTTATGACAACGAAGCTTGCATAAATTATTTTTCACTGCCCGTTTGCTTTCAGCGGTGTTCAAGAGATCGCAACGCTTAGTTCGTTTCCTTTTTAGAATAACCTAGGTAGATTGGCTAATGTCGCATTTGCCCTCTTATATTGTCAATTTTGCCTATTTATGTGAATACGTTATCTAAGGTATGTTTGTATTGTCCAATAAGGATAAATCAGTTACTATTTCACTTTTAAAATAATTCGTATGGAAAAGCGCATTTCAAGTCAAAAAATCACTCCAAACCTTTGGTTCGACAATCAAGCGGAGGAAGCGGCCAGATTTTATACATCCGTTTTCCACGATTCCAGAATTGGCAGGACTACACGTTATACGAAAGAAGGATTTGAACACCATCAAAAGCCCGAAGGATCGGTAATGACGATCGAATTTATCATCGAAGGACAGGAATTCATTGCGTTGAATGGAGGGCCGATCTTTACGTTCAACGAGGCAATATCTCTTGTAATTAATTGCGAAACCCAGGAAGAGGTGGATTATTACTGGGAGAAACTCACCGAGGGCGGTGATGAACGGGCACAGGTGTGCGGTTGGCTTAAAGACAGATTTGGCATATCATGGCAGGTGGTGCCTACCCTATTGAATGATATGATACTTGATCCGGATTCCGCAAAGGTAAATCGCGTATTACAGGTTATGTTTCAGTCAAAGAAGCTTGACATTGCTCGGCTCAAATCGGCCTACGAGGCAACTACTTCCTGATGTTTTTTTGGCTGCATTTTTCGATTATAAACTCGGCTCTTTCATCAATAGGCATTTTCGGGATTTCGATCAGGGAGTAATCCAGTTGGGTATACACATTTACCATAACTTCGTAAGTGGCTTCTGCCTCTTCAAAAGATTGTTTCCGTTCGTTATCCGTAACATAGATTTCGTGCCACGGCGGGGCAATGAACACTTGCGGATGATATCGATGTGTCTTTGCAGCCGAACATATGCTATCGGGAATCGGAAGTTCACACAACACCAGGTAGCCGATTATGTCAGGAAGCCCCCTGTCAAAGAATGTAAGCACGTGGTTATTCAGTGCTTGTTTATAATCGGCCATAGCCCTATTGAACATTTCCTCTGCAAAACCTTGCCGGTCTGCCCAGGGGAGTCTATTGCCCTCCGATTTAAGCTCCGCTTGGATAATGTGCCGGCCGGACTCTTGTATACAGGTGTGGCCCAGCTGTCCGAGCTTTTCAATAAGGGATGTTTTACCCATTCCAGGCCCACCGGTCACGACGATTGCCTGTTTATTTAGTTGAACGTCCATTGATGCTGTTCAAGAAATTTAACAAAATTTTAACACTTCTCGATGTAACGAAAGAAGCCATTTTACGTTTAAGTAGTAGATAGTAAATAATTAAAATTGTCTTTTCATAATTTAGGTTTATAATTGGTTAGTTAGAAGGCCCCGATTCTCCCCGTTTCGGGGCTTTTCTTTGGTATATAAAGGCAAATTTGCCTAAGTTTACAAGAATTTCAAAAAGATATGATAAAAAACTGGAAAGCTGTGTTGTTTGACATGGATGGAACCCTCATCGATTCGGAGTGGTTCTATTACAAAGCGTGGAGAGCTGCCCTCAAGGAATATGGCTTTGCGCTTGGGAGCGAATTGTGGCTGAATGACCTGGCCGGAAAGACCGATGGGCAGGCTTTCGAGTTGCTGCACAATACATATGCTTTCGATGCAGACAGGGAAGCATTCTTTGAAACGGTAAGGACGCGCATCGCCCAACAGCATGACGAGGAATCTGTACCCTTGATGCCAGGTGCTAGCGATTTGATCCATTTTCTGCACGAGCGAGAGATCATTATGGCCGTAGTCACCTCCAGTAAACGAGAAGTCGCTATCTATCATCTTGAGCGGAACGTAATCCGGCATTTCTTTTCCGTGCTGGTGACGCGAACGGACGTAAAGCAACCCAAGCCGGATGCGGAACCTTATCTACGTTGCTTGGAAGAGTTGGGTTTGGCGGGCGATGACTGTTTAGTATTGGAAGATTCACTAACCGGAACCACGGCCGCCAAATCCGCTGGTTTGACCTGTTTTGGTGTGCAGTCTCATGAAGCAATCCGTCAGACGCTGACCGTGGAGCGTACCTTTGATAATCTCCACGAGGTACGTGAGTTCTTAGAGAAAGTATAATAACTGTTAAACATTAAACGTTACGTAACATGAGTAAGGTTATCGGAATACTAGCAGGGAGCCTCCGCAAGGAATCTTTTTCAAAGAAAATAGCAAAGGCTATTACATCAATGGCTCCGGAAGGGTTTGAATTCAAGATCATCCCGCTTGATGACCTTCCGGTTTACAACCAAGATTTCGACGATGAAAACAGGGTTCCTGACTCCTATGTTGCTTTCAGAAATGCGGTAAGGGCAGTTGACGGAGTTATATTCGTCACTCCCGAATACAACCGTTCGATTCCCGGCGTTTTAAAAAATGCGCTGGATATTGGTTCGAGACCCTATGGCAGTAGCGTATGGAACGGAAAGCCTGCGGCAGTATTCAGTAATTCTCCGGGCAATTTGTCAGCTTTTGGTGCGAATCATCATTTAAGGCAAAGCCTTGTTTTCTTAAATATGCCCACGATGCAACAACCCGAAGTTTACATAGCCCAGGTAAAAGAACTTTTTGACGAATCGGGAACCCTGAAAAGCGGGGAAACCAAAGATTTCTTGCAGAAAGCGGTAAATGCCTATATTGCTTGGTTTACGAAGGTGATTTAAAAGCGTCTAGATCCAAGGGCTCCTTCTGCCCGTTGTGTGCCGATTTATAAATCGCTTCGAGGATGATGAGGTCCCGTAAACCCATTTCGCCAAGTACTTTACTGTGCTTGTTGGTTTTTACGCATATGGCAAAGTCATCCATTTGAAGTGCCTGCTGGTTTACTTCTGGGAAGCGCAATACCCCGGTAGACGTACGGCCTTTCAATCCGCTGTATTCATATGCGGGACTTAACTCAAACCAACCGTCGTCCGTATCCGCTCGAAGGGAGTTGCCGTTTCGGCTATAACTGGTTTCGCAGGATGCGATCATTCCGTCAGCAAACTCCATTTCCCATTGGATCCCTTCTTCTATGTCCGTAAACTTTTCGGGATCGGTTTTTGGCAAGAATAGGGCGTTGACGGCGATAGGCAGTTGTCCGATGATGTATTGAGCGGCTTGGACGCAGTAAATACCGTTATTCATCAGCGGTCCGCCACCGGCCAGTTCGCGCTTCACGCGCCATTGGTTTGGGTCGCCGATGTCCATACTATCGTCTGCAATGATCCGATTTACCTTGCCCAAAATCCGGTTTTGCCCCAACCGCATCATCTCCTGATGGAAGAGGTCAAAGTGGAGGCGATAACCAACGGATAAGAGGACACCCGCTTCGTTGCACGCCTCGACCATGCGTTTGCCCTCTTCTACCGATGTCGCCAGCGGTTTTTCGCAGATGACATGTTTTCCCGCGCGGGCCGCACGGATGACATATTCGGCATGCATCGCATTGGGTAAGACGACATATACGATGTCGATATCGGGATTATCTTTGATCGCATCGAAATCATCGTAGCTGTATAGGTTTTCTGGTTTCAGCTGGTAGTCGGCTAGCCATTTTTTCCGCTTTTCATCGCTGCCGCTTACTACGGCAGTCAAGCGACAGTAAACAGTTTCTTTCAGTGCCGGGCCGAGCTGTCCGCTGGCGTATTCGCCTAACCCTACAAGTGCCACGCCGAGTTTTTCTCCGGGCATGGGATTGAGTTGCGGCATGGGGGTTACTTCGCTGACCGGAGTACTTAGTTCTTCGTTGGATGGGTAAGAAGCCATAACATCGCTTATTAGTACGTAAATGGATAAGTCTCGGGAATTTTAGCGCCGTCGGGCTGCCGATGCAACGGGTGCAGCGCCCGTGTTTCATCGATAAACACGAAGCAGTCGTACCGTCGGTTCAATACTGTCGGCACATAATTACCCCGCTTTTCGTAAACAGGTTCGTACACCACACCGATGGCCCGGTGGGGCAAATAGCCGGAGAACGGGTGTTCGTGATCCGGATGCCCCAGGATGAGAAGCCTGTCTTCCGCAGATTGGCGGTGCATCAGCGCTTCTATACTTCCTTCCTTGGCTTGAGGAATGTCCTTTTCGGCCATGGGTGCTCCCCAATTGTCTCCGGCAATGACACGCCCTTGGTACGTGCCAAAACCGACAAGGACGGTGTCTGCTTCGCCTTTTTCTTCCCGCACCAACTGGCCTACATTGATATCGCCCGTGCGGACCATATCGGTGTACCGCGCATCGCCGATATGGGTATTGTGCTCCCATACGATGACTTTAGCGTCCGGCCCATGGAAGTGCAGCAAACGGTTCAGGGTATCCATCATATGCCGATCACGCAAATTCCATGTATTCACGTCGAACCCCAACATATGCCGATAATACCGCTCGGCATTGACGGCAATCACGGCGTTCTGTTCGGCATTCAACGACGCTTCGGGATCATGGTCATACCTCGGTGCGCGCTTTCGTATGGCCGTGAGCAACTCGATTACCGCCTCCTGGCAGGAATGATCCAATTGATAATGCTGTGCGCGGGCATACCGATGTTCATTCGCATCGTAAGGCTGGAAACAACTGATGGCGTCTTTTACATAGGCCAGCACATCGTGATCGGTGTGTTCGGAAAGGTAGCTCATCAGACTATCTAACGATTCCCAAAGACTATACACATCCAGTCCATAAAAGCCTACCCGTTTGTTGGCAGGCAAGGACGTGTTATGCGCTTTGAGCCAGGTAACCAGCGCAGCAATCTCCCAATTGGCCCACATCCAGGTAGGCCAGCGGTCAAATCCGGCTAATACATCAGCTGGTTGCTTGTCTGAGTCGGCATACCCCTTGATATACCGGTTTATGCGGTAGCAATCCGGCCAGTCGCCTTCTACTGCTAAGAAGCGGAAGCCTTTTTCAGTGATCAGCCGTTTGCTGATCGCTGTGCGCCAGGTGTAAAATTCATGAGTCCCATGGGTGGCCTCTCCCAGCAAAACGTGGTGCGCATCGCCGATCCGGTCCATCAACGGATCCAAATCTGCTGTGTGGCGTAAGACAAACTGCCTGCTGCCATCCGGTTCCAGAGATAAATGTTGTTTCGTTGAGTTATCCATAGCGTCTTGAATCGGTTAACAACTGCAACAATTCGTCGTCTGGGAAATCGCCAAAGTGGCGGTAAGCTTGGCCTACGGCATAGAAATTCGGTGGCTGTACCAGTACTACGATTTCATCTGCATCCTTCAGCCGTTGGTCAAAGTGCGTTCCAGAAACAGGCGCCGCAATCACCACCTTGGACGCTCCACGTTTTCGACAAAGTTCCAGTAGGGGTACGAGTGTCACGCCGGTAGCGATCCCGTCGTCTACAAGAATGACGGTCCGACCTTCCATCGGTGGCAACGGCTGATCCTGCCGATAGTTGTGAACACGCTCCTTGATTTCAGCTAATTGTCCGGCGACGATGGCATCAATGGATGACGCATCGAGCGCTTCCGCACGGCCTTCGTCTACATAGCGTGTCCCGTCTTCAGCGACCGCACCAAATCCATATTCGGGATTTCCCGGATACGGCAATTTTTTGGCCATAATGGGATGCATTTCGGCGTCCAACCGGCACGCAACGTAATAGGCGACTTCAACGCCTCCTCGTGCTACGCCGAAGATCAACGGGCGGGCCGATTCATAAGGCATCAGCCGTTCTGCCAGCCGGGTTCCTGCATCGGCCCTGTCTTCAAAAAGTAACCTTTTTTTGTCTAAATCATTCATGATTGTCCGCCTGATTACGCGTTGTTCTTTTGCCTTTCACTCTCGTCGATCCGGAACGAAACCTTACAGACCGCTCCGAAACTCTTAATTTCGGTCCCCTGGACATGTACTTTGAAATCTTTGACGTAAACTGAGTCGACGTTTTTGATGGTTTTGGTTACTTCTGTTACTGCATTCCGGATTGCATCGTCGAAACTGGTTTCGGAGGATGCAATTACTTCGATTACCTTTACAAGTGCCATAGTAATTTTGTTTAATGAATGCCTTTTTTTATTCTCTACTTTGACAGAGGCAAAAACCTTTCCGAGCCGATGCTGTAACAAGAATGCTGATGGCAAGGTTTTTCTTGTGTACTGTTTTCTGACATTGCTGTCTACGAAAGTGAATTTATCAGCTGGCAGGTTTTATTTGTAAACGATCTGCTCACTCAAAATGCAAAAAAATCTGATGTCCAATGGCGTCTACCAATCCCTGGTTAACACCGTCCATTTTCCAACCGCTTTTTGCGCAGCGGATGATGCCCATCGGTTGGTCATTTAAGTTTACATCTACTTCATAGCAGATTCCCTTTTGGCAGGTTTGGGAAATGGGGACGCCCTCGCCTTTATATAAATCGCCCTTGTATTCGAACTCCAAGGGAATGGGGTCGCTTTCCAATTGAGCGATGAGATCCTTTAAAAATTTGATGAGGTGTTTGCGCTGTGTCTGCCCCGAAACGCTCCACTTATTTTTGCTTGCGCGCTTATGCGCAAGTTTAAACTTAAGTCCGGTCAATGCCGTGGAATAATCGTTGGCGTTCAGCTTTTCCACGTATTGATGGGCCAGGATATACCAATGGTATCCGGTGCCAACCGGCACGCCGGATCCTTCGGGAGCCTTGCCCTTACGCCGTTTGGTTACGGCATAGGAAATCTCCCACAGGTCGGGCGTGATTTTCGTTTCCCGCCAATCGCCGGCATCATAGATCCAATGATGACTCCTGCCGATTTGCATGCCGGTATAGACTTTTCCATCGTATTTCTTCAACTTATTATAACTGGATGAAAGGTCTTTTTTTGGCGAAAGATCCTTTTTGACGGATTCTTTCGATTTTTCGCGTTTTACGGGACGGGCCTTTTCGGGACTGCGTTTCTCTTTTTCTTTTGTTAATGTCGCCATGCCGGTATCCTTGTTTTACGTTCATCAAGATGACAGCCAAGAAATGAAATTGTTGGTGGGAATTGAAAAAAATGCAAATGGAAAATTGTAACCAAACAAACCTGCCCGTCGTGGGTTAGAAAAAAACAGTTCGCAGCGAAAGGAGGAAATGCTTGTGAGATTTACGATTCCTGACTTCACACTGTTAACGGAGTTGGCGCCTAAGGCAACTAATCTGGCGGGTCGGGTGGTAATTTTTCATTTCCCGACGCACACCATCCTGGAACTTTTGGAGGCTCACAATCCGTTACTTCGAACCATTAGCCCCCGTTATGAGTGGGAACGTGTCAATAAATATGGCGAAATCGAGCAATTTGCATTTATTGTGCATCGGTATGTAACCGATGACCTTACTAAGGTGTTTGAACAAGCTGAGACCTGGTACGAAGGCGTATTGGATTCATTTGATGAGCACCAGGATACGATGGATAATCTTCTCGATATATGGGAAAAGCGCTCCGATGATCTACCAAATTAAGACACCTTATGCGTGAAATCAACTGGCTGAAAAAAGGAGTTATTTATTCGATTGATGTGCGAAGTTTCAAGGACGGGAACCACGACGGAAAGGGAGACTTTAACGGGTTACTCTCCAAGTTTGATTACCTCACCCAACTAGGCATCCGCTGCATTTGGATGGCTCCGTTTTATAGCTCCAACCAACAGGACGACGGATACGACGTTACAGATTACTATCATATCGACCCTCAATTGGGTACGATGGAAGAATTTAGACTTCTCGTTGAAAAAGCCAAAGCCAACGGCATTAAAATCGTGCTGGATTTGGTCGTAAACCATACCAGCGACGCACACCCATGGTTTAAAACTGCAACCGGAACTCCCGGCTCGCTTTATCACGATTACTACATTTGGAAAGCCGAAAAGCCGCCCCACGACAAGGAGGATTTGGTGTTTAAAACGATCGAAGAAAGCAACTGGGAATACGAGCCGTCCATCTCTGCTTATTTTTACCATACGTTTTATAAGCATCAACCTGATCTGAACATGACCAACCCCCGCGTACAGACCGAGGTGCTCAATATCATTGATTTTTGGATGGGAAAAGGAATCGACGGATTCCGGATCGATGCCGTTCCACACATACTGCGCGATAAGGGGGACAGTCGTTTCAGCGGCGACCCCTATGGTTTGCTGGGAGACTGGCGGCGAGCGGTATTGGAATATAATGAACACGCCATCTTAATTGGGGAAGCCGACGTGGAGCCGGAGAATTATCCCGACTTCGTACAGAAGGATCGGTTAACTGCCTTATTTAATTTTTACCTTAATAACTACACTTTCCTCGCACTGGCTACACAATGCGCTGACCCACTGTTTGGCGCATTAAAGCGGCTTCCACTCAAAGATCGTAGGCCTTATCTCAACTTTTTACGCAACCACGATGAACTTGATCTGGAACGCCTTACCGAAAAGGAGCGGAAGCAGGTCTATGCACAATTCGCCCCCGAACCTTCGATGATTATTTACGACCGGGGAATCCGGAGAAGGCTGGCGCCGATGGTTGACAACGACCATCGCCGTATAAAATTGGCGATGAGCTTGCTTTTTACGCTACCTGGCACCCCGGTATTGCGTTACGGAGAGGAAATCGGTATGGGAGACGATCTCAATCTTCCCGAACGAAAAGGTGTGCGTACCGTGATGCAATGGTCCGACCAGCAAAATGGAGGCTTTTCGGACGTTGTGCCACAGGCGCTTAAGGCTCCGCTCATCCGGGAAGGTAAATTTTCGTACAAACAGGTGAATGTAGCTATCCAAGCCGCTCGTCCCGGATCGTTGCTAAACGATACCCAAACGATGATTTACATTCGAAATAAAGAAAATGAACTATTTGCTCATGGAGAGTTTATGCTGTTGAACACCGACTGCGATACCGTGCTGGCTTATGCCTATTACCTGAAAAACGAGTGGCTGGTTGCTGTCCATCATTTTGCGGAAAAAACTGAGGAAACAACTTTGGAGTTGCCTATCCATGGAAATGCGGCGCCTATTTCGCTCATAGGCACAGCCCGGTCCGCCTTTTCCAACGGCCGGTTGATCGTTGAATTAGGGGCGTATGCATACAGCTGGTTGATTATCCGACAGACTCCGTAACATGAGCCAGATTCTTTTTCACGCGTCTCACGAACAATTCCGGCCTTCGGAATTGCTGGATTATGTCGTATTGGCGCAGCGGGCCGGCTTTGATGGCATCCACTCATCAGACCATTTCCAACCGTGGAACGAACGACAGGGAGAAAGTGGCCATTCCTTCAGTTGGCTCGGGGCGGCCATGCAGGCAAGTACATTGCCCTTCGGATTGATCTGCGCTCCTGGTCCGCGTCACCATCCTGCGATGATTGCGCAAGCCGCAGCCACGCTGACCGAGTTATTCCCTGGCCGTTTCTGGCTGGCGCTTGGCAGCGGCGAAGCTATTAACGAACAGATAACGGGGCACCATTGGCCAAGTAAGGTCACGCGCAATGAGCGATTATTTGAGTCTTTCAACATTATCCGAAGGCTGTTGGAAGGAAAGACCGTCACTTACCAAGGACATGTTTGCGTAAAGGAAGCGCGCCTGTATACGCTCCCCCGCGAGCGACCGCCCTTGTATGGTGCGGCCATTACCGAGGAAACAGCCCACTGGCTTGGAAGTTGGGCGGAAGGACTGTTGACCATTAATCACCCCTATGAAAAATTAAAACGGGTCATCCGGCAGTTCCGCGAAGGAGGAGGAAATGGTAAGCCAGTGTATGTAAAGGTACAACTCTCTTATTCGCGGGACGAAACGGAAGCGTATACCGGCGCGCTGGATCAATGGCGCACCAATGTGTTGGACAGCAGCATGCTGGCGGAACTTTGGAAACCCGAACAATTTGAAGCGATTTCGGCATTTGTGGGTCCGGACGAACTGCGACAGTCGGTAAACATTTCCAGTCATCTCCGACAACATGTCGAGTGGTTGAACAGGTATCTTTCGCTGGGAGTCGATGGATTGATCCTGCACAACGTAAATCGGGAACAGCGCACCTTTATTACTGACTTCAGTAAGTATGTCCTACCCGAAATTCGATAAATTTTAAAAGATTTCAAACAATTTCAGGGTGTTTTTGTCTGCTTTTCTACCAGAGCACTGGAACCAAGATGCTAACAAACAATAATAATTGTTGATGTACTTTCTAATAATGAAGTTATGAATAAGATAGAATTTAGTAACAAGGTAGTCCAGGAAACAGGTGCATTAACCAGTTATGCGCGGTATTTTACACGCGATCCGGAGAATGCGAGTGATTTGGTACAGGACACCCTGCTGAAAGCGTTTTCTTATTACAATAAATTCAGGGAGGGAACGAATTTACAGGCGTGGCTTTATACCATTCTCAAAAATACGTTTATTAATTATTATCGGAGGAAAGTCAAAACAAATTCCCTGATTGTCAAATCGGAAGCTCTTTCTTCTTCGGACCTTTACATAAGTTCGCTGCGCAACCAAGCCGAAGGAAAATTTGTTATGAAAGACATCGAGTATGCGCTTTCGAAGCTTTCCGAAGAATATTACTATCCTTTTACCATGTATTACGAAGGGTATAAATACCACGAAATTGCTGAGCAATTTCAAATCCCGATCGGAACGGTAAAAACCCGGATACATATGGCCCGGCAGCAATTGAAGAGAAGGCTTAAGCCTTACGCCAAAGCGGCCGACCGGAAGATTTAAGCAAAATCTTTAGATTCCGTTACGAGGAAGAAGGTATAATTGAAATTTGCCCATCCCGTTCCAACACGGCATATTTTATTTGGTGCATCTGCTCGAGTCCATGGCTGAGACGTGCGGCCTCCAGGATGTCTTCGGTATCGACCTTGGCTTCTTTCATCCTTCCTCGTAACGGTTTTCCATGATCCACCAAAATCAGCGGGGTTCCCTCCAGCAACCTGTCCAGCTTCTTGTATTTTCCCTTTAGTTTTACAAAAACCATGTCAATGCCCATCAGCACGGTGATAAGCACCAATGCGTTGGTCATTGAAAAATCACTGCCCAAAAGCGCCTGTTGTGTCGCCTCTCCAATAATCAGTAATAGGACAAAATCAAACGTTGTCGTCTCGGAAAGACTATGTTTTCCGAGTATGCGGAAGAGCAATAGAAGAAACAAATAGATAGCAGCGCCGCGAAGAATAAGTTCCATATCAGGGATAAATAAAGTGCTTCAATTGAAAATCCTGTTTATTGATCAACCACTCGCCGGCAATATTTCCGGTCTTTTTCGGATTCAGAAAAAAATGAACGAAGGTCTCACCTGCTTTGGTTACCTTAAACGTATAACTAACATACCCATTGGTTAGGGCCGTTTCGTATCCCTCCGGAACGACTTTTTCAATTTTAAAACGGTCGAGATACTGCATTGGGATCAGAAATTGGATTTCTTCCTGACCGGTTACTGTCCAACTAATGTCCATTTCCTTCTCGTACCGCAAAAATTTCTCGTATTGGAGTGATATGCCATTTTTTTTAATCTTTTTACTGCTTAGCAATCCATTGCCGAACAGACCGAGCGCGGTTAGTAAGATGATAATTCCAATTCCCACACGGCACATTTTCTGAACCCTCCAGCCTTTCAGTTGATGGTCCAACTTTTCTTCCAGTTCAAGCGAATGCTTGATTCTTTCGACATTTGTCCGCATCGTGGTCAGCTGTTATTCATCTTCATCTTTCTCTTTTTCGTCGGGCTCATTGTGGGGCTGCGAGTAAGATGGAGGGTCGCTCGCAGGAAATGTTTGCTCGATTTCTTCATCTAACTTCCGATCCCTTTCTTCCTTTTTTTTCTGGGCATCTGCTGCCTTGGTGTCTTTTTTCTGTTGCATGATGTTTATCGTTTGAATTTCTGCCTTCTCTTGTGCAATGGATAACAAGCGATGTGACATTCTGTTTTATAATGAAATTCCTAAAACCGATGACCCGCGCTTTTGTTAACTCATCACCTAAAGAGAGATGATCTGAAAACGAAATTATATAGATATGGCAACTCAAGAAAAAGAAGCACCGTCCGGTTTGGAACGATTTTACCGGACCATGCTGCAGGAAATCTATTGGTGTGAATTGCACCTGCGCGATGTATTGGAGAATATGGAAGAACGGGCCAGTACCGATGAGTTAAAATCGGCCTTCCGCACCCATCGAAAGGAAACTGACAACCATGTAACCCGGCTGGAAAAAATTTTTTACCTCGAAGGCATGGGGGCACAGCCAATTTTCTGTGTCGGCATGCAGGGCCTGTTTGATGAAGGATGGCAGGTAATCGACGAAACGGAGGAAGGTTCAGCCCATCGTGATGCTGCGCTGATTGTGGCTGCCCAAAAGGTAGAGCATTACGAGATTGCCGCCTATGGCAGTATGAGCACGCTGGCAAAAACATTGGGCTTTCAAGAAGCCACAGACCTGTTGGAGCAAACCTTGGCTGAAGAGAAAAAGACCGATGGGATACTTACCCGGTTGGCCGAAAGCGACATCAATATCGATGCCAGCATCGAACCGGCAGATGAAGAACAGCTACCGCTGCCCGACACCGGAAGCATCACAACGGAATCCGAACCAGCCGTCGCCGCTATGAAAAAGGCAACAGCGGGTATGGATGCGGGTGCGGGCTCAAAATCTACTCGCGAGGGCACCGAGGCTGGTGCTCCGGGTTCGGCCGATGCACTTCTAGTGGATGACTCAGGAGAACCCAAAGGTAAGAAAAGAGCAGGTCAACACACTCCAAAAAAGTAAGCATGGAATATGAATCGATTAGCATATTAATAAAAGATTCGCCGATCGCTATGTACGCATGTGATAATGACGGTTACATAAAGCGGCCGCACGGATTTGGAGCCCCGGATGACACAGTTCACGTTACACTACCAATTGTAATGATTTCCGCAAACTTCAATGAATTTCCCTTGGATTGCGATGCTGCTGATTTTATCGAGAAGCCGTTTGCTATCGATAACTTTGTAACCCGGGTTGAACGGCAAATAGCTTGATATGTGGCCGATTTAATTACGTTACGCTCCCTGTCCGAGCTGAATCATTAACCCTCCGTCCACTGTATAGGTAGACCCTGTCACATAACCACTGTCGGATGACGCGAGGAAAACAGCAACGTTTGCCACATCTTCGGGTGTTCCTGCACGTTTCATGGGAATATGCTGTTCTTTTTCCTTTCTCACCTCCTTGTTTTCGACAGCTTCTTGGTTCATCGCCGTCAATATCATACCGGGAGCGATATTGTTGACCCGTATATTTTTATCCGCTAACTCCAGCGCCAGACTTCTACTGAAATTCTTTAACCCTGCTTTTGACGCATTGTAATCGGCGTTTCCGGCAGTATTCACGGTTTCATGAATCGAACTTATGAAAATGATAGTTCCTTCGGAGGTTTTGTCGGCTCGCCTGCGAAGGTATTCCCGACAGCAAAAGAAAGGGCCATACAGATTGGTTTTTAGGCACCTGTCAAAGGTATCCGTATCCATTTCGGCAACCGGCATATTGCTGCCGTTGACCCCGGCGTTGTTGACCAGGATATCAATCTGTCCATAGCGGCGGATAATCTCCTCAAATGCAGTAGCTACACGGTTTTCGTCGCTGACATCCAGGTACAGACATAGGGCTTCTGAGCCCTTAGCTTGAATGTCTGCTGCCGTACGTTTTCCTCCTTCTTCATCGGAATGATAGGTAACCACAACCTTTGCGCCTTCTGCACCGTATGCAAACGCTATAGCTTGGCCAATCCCGGAGTCCGAGCCGGTAATCAGGGCCACCTTGCCTTTCAATCTATCCATATACGGGTATAACAGTGCGTGCCGGCATTTGTTTCAGGAATTCGAATCGAAACAAACAGGAGATTTCGGAAGTTATTCCATGTATACAAGATATATGAAAAAAGATGCCCTCAAGTGTTATCAAATACATGGATTACAAGGAGAAAACTCATCTGTTGAAAATTACTTTCCAAACGGGAGCAGTCTATCAGTATTTTGAAGTCCCTGAAACCGTGTATGCGGGGCTTCGACAGGCGCGCTCAAAAGGCCGTTATTTCAACAAGCATATTTCAGGAGTGTTCTCTTTTGAGCGGCTATCTTCGTGAATCTGCACATCAATCGTTAAAAATTCCCTTACGTCCTTCGACTTCCTTGGGCGAATTGATGCTGATCGCACGGTTTGCCAGAACTTTGCCTACAAAGCCGACGACTGCTTCTTTTTCCCGTTGGAAAAAGCTATCGTCCCAATCTCCGAGGCCGACTACTTCCGGTGACCAGTCATTGTACAGGATTCATTAAAAAAGAGAAATTACCTGCAAGTTCTTTCGGGGAGGACCCGTTAACACGTTTCCGTATACATCGTAACGTCCGCCGTGACAGGGGCAATCCCAGCTTTTTTCCGCGTCATTCCAGGACACGATACACCCTGCATGTGTACACACCGGACTTAAAGCGCTGATCGTTCCATCCGGCGATTTATATAGGGCAATCTTTTCCTGTTCATAGTTGACCACTGCGCCGGTATCCGGCGCTAGCTCTACCAAGGCATCCAGTTGCTCTACGCCGATCCGGTCTGACACAAACCGATAGGCTACATCCGCATTTTCCTTTACAAAATTGGCAAAACCAGCAACCGGTTTTATCCTCGATGGTGAGAAGAGCTTTTCGCAAGGATTTTCCCTGCCAAGAATTAAATCGGCTAACAACAATCCCGAAAAGCTTCCAAATAAAATGCCATTGCCACTGAACCCTGTAGCTACGTACGTGTCTTCATCGGCTCCCGGAAGCTTGCCAATGTAAGGCAAGCCATCTGTGGGTTCAAAATACTGAGCGGACCAACGGTAATCAATCGACGACACCTGAAAATGCGCTCGGGCATAGGCTTCAAGCGTTTGGAACGCACTAGTTGGTGTTCCGTGCCCGGTTTTATGGTCTTCTCCACCGATAATCAGGTAAGGGACATCCGCTATTACATGCGTACGGAAATAGTGGTACGGCTCCTGCATATCGTATGCTAGGTCGATCGGATAATCGCCTTCGGCGAGTTGCATCGCTAACACGTAACTCCGGTAGGGGGCGCACCTCAGGTGAAGCATATTTAACCCCGGAGGAATGTGCGTTGCATAGACGATACGCCGACTCTTGAGGGGTCGACCTGTTGTCTCAATTTGATGCAGGTCGTCGTTGCGTTTGCTGCCTACTACCCGGGTATGCTCCAAGATGACCCCCCCGTTGCTTGTAAAACGATCTGCCAATGCATACACGTAGTTCAGCGGGTGCATTTGCGCTTGTTTGTGATAGCTAATCGCCGTCTTAAATTCCAAGGGAACGGGGATGTGGTTTGTCGGTTCCACTTCTACCCCGGCGCGTAGCGATGCTGTATATATTTTCTCAAGTTCGGCAGCTTCCTTTTCGGTTTGGGCAAACAGAATTCCTTCTTTGTATTCAAAATCACAGGTGATTTGATAATTCGAGACGTTTCGGGCAATGAGATCCCGTGCTGCCCGTGCCGCGTTGGCCACAATTTCGGCGCCAGACGTGCCAAAATTGCTTTCAATGGTATGATATGGCGTGTCGAGCATCGTATTAATGTGGGCCGTTGTTCCTCCCGTCGTACCGAAGCCCACGGTGTGCGCTTCGACGATCGCACAGGTTAGCCCCGCTTCTTGCAGCAGCAACGCGGTGGTCAACCCTGTGATGCCGCCGCCCACGATCAATACATCCCATGTATCGTCGGCCCCGGCATCCCTTGCCTTCACCGGTTTGAGGGAGTCGGCGACAGTCTGTTGCCATAGGCTTTGCAGTATGCCATCTCTTGTACGCATAGTTGGTCCCAATTTGGGGTTGGTATCATTCCGCATATCTTGGTGGTTTTTTGTGATAACACGGAGAAGTCTGGATTGTTTAAATTAAAAAAGGGCAAGAAAAGCACAAACTTTTGGCGCTTTGCTTGTTTATCATTATATTAGGAAAGTTAAATCATACGGGTGTACCTGTTCCTGCAACACTCCCTGAAGGAGATAAGGTCACATTCTTTGCACCAACTATCCATTTTTTTAAGCAGGAAAAGAAGTACGCGTATCAACAGTAAAAGCAAAAGTGAGTAAAACAATCATTGTATCCAATCGCTTACCCATCAAAATTACCGAAGATGAAAATGGCTACGCCTTACAACCGAGCGAAGGAGGATTGGCAACCGGCTTAGCCTCTATACACGCACAAGGCGATAACAGCTGGATTGGCTGGCCAGGTATTTCAATTGACGACCCACAGCAGCAAGCTTATTTCACTTCAACCTTACAGGAAAAGCGGTTAATTCCCCTTTTCTTGGATGAAGATGAAATCAAAGGTTTTTACGAGGGATTTTCTAACGAAGTGTTGTGGCCCATTTTTCACTACTTTCCTAACTTCGCCAATTACAACCTGCAAAACTGGGAAACGTATGTCCGTGTTAATCAGAAGTTCTTGGAGCTGATCTTACAAGTGGCCGAGCCGGATGACACCATTTGGGTTCATGACTACCAATTGTTGCTGCTTCCCGGTATGCTTCGGAAAGCACTGCCGGATGCATCCATTGGTTTTTTTCAGCACATCCCGTTTCCATCGCAGGAGTTATTTCGACTAATTCCTTGGCGGAAGGAGTTGCTGGAGGGTATCCTGGGAGCAGACTTGCTTGGCTTTCATACGTTTGATGACGTCCGCCACTTTATCAGTTCGGCGACCCGTCTGATCGGGACAAATAACAACGCCAACCGACTGGAAGTAGAGGGCCGGGCCGTTTTCGTCGAACCTTTTCCCATGGGAATTGACAGCAAGCGTTTTGCAGACTTATCGCAGGCCGAAGCCGTCACGAACCGGGTCGCCGAATTGAGATCCAATTTCGGTGGGCAAAAAATCATTCTCTCCATCGATCGCCTCGACTACAGCAAAGGTATCATTCAGCGGCTAGAGGCCTTTGAATTGTTTCTCCGTGAGAATCCCGCCTTCCATAAAGAGGTAACATTATACATGATTGTGGTGCCCTCGCGCGATATGGTGCCCCATTATCGCGAACTTAAGGATCACATCGATCGATTGGTGGGTCACATCAATGCCCAGTACGGGGCGTACGATTGGTATCCGGTGGCGTATTTTTATCACGGATACCCAATGTCCGAGATAGCAGCCCTCTATAACGTGGCAGATGTATGTTTGGTGACTCCCATGCGCGATGGAATGAACTTAGTAAGCAAGGAGTATATCGCCTGCAGAAAAGATGCAACCGGTGTGTTGATCCTTAGCGAAATGGCAGGTGCAGCCAAAGAATTGATTGACGCAATTATCGTAAATCCAAATAATATCCACGACACCCGCGACGCCTTGTTAGCAGCGTTAAATATGCCGATGGCCGAAATGAAAAAACGTATGAAATCCATGCAGGCCATCGTATTTAAATTTACCGTGCAACACTGGGCAACCTTATTTATGAATAGACTACAGGAAATAAAGAACGAACAATCAACCACCAAAGCGAGATTGGTGGGAGCAAGTATTGAAGAACAGATCATCACACAATATAAAAATGCCAGTAGCCGCTTATTGCTGCTCGATTACGATGGCACATTGGTTGGCTTCCAGGATGATATCGATAAGGCTTCACCCGATGAAGAGCTTTATCAATTGCTCGACCAGCTGGAAGCCGACATTCTAAACCACCTGGTGATCATCAGCGGAAGAAAACACAGTACACTCGAAAAGTGGTTTCCGGGAAGAAACTATAGTTTAGTGGCTGAACACGGTGTTTGGACCAAGGAACCTGGCAGCGAATGGAGACTCAAAAGTGGACTTTCAAACAGTTGGAAAGATGAGGTGGGCTCACTCATGGAGGCGTTTGCCGACCGTACTCCGGGTGCTTTCGTTGAAGAAAAAAGCTTTTCGCTCGCATGGCATTACCGTAAGGTGCAACGGGACCTGGGGCCGCTAAGGGCTCATGAGTTGATCGATAGCCTGCGTGACTATTCGGCGACATACGGATTGCAACTCTTAGACGGCGATAAAGTGGTGGAAATACGGAGTGCGGAGGTAAACAAGGGCCGTGCAACGCTGGATATTCTCCATGAAAACCACTATGACTTCATTTTTTCGATTGGCGATGACCGGACGGATGAGGATACGTTTCAGGTATTGCCGCCAGAAGCATGTACTGTTAAAGTGGGAACTGAAGTGTCTGCGGCGCGGTTTTACCTGAAGCAGCAGTCCGATGTGCGGGCGTTACTCCGGAAACTGGCAGACGCATCAACTGCTACCCAATGAAGATAGGCCGGTCGAGTTTCATTGAAATGCGATATGCGGCATTCATCAAACCCACGTGGCTATATGCCTGGGGAAAATTGCCCCATTGGCTTCCGTTAGACTCATCGACGTCTTCGCTGAAGAGCATTAAGTGGTTGGCATAGGTCAGCAGCCGCTCGAACGTTTCGACGGCTTCGTCGATGCGACCTACGCAGGCTAGCGCTTCTACATACCAAAACGCGCAAATCAGGAAGGTAGATTTTGGTTTGCCGAAATCATCCGCATGCAGGTAACGATAGAAAAGACCTTGCGGAGTTTTCAGGTTACGTTCCAATGCTTCCAAGTGGGCACGGGCTTTTTCGGATGCTGGGTCTAGGTAATGCATCATAATCAATTGCAAGGTGCTGGCGTCCAGATGCGGGCTGTCGGCTGCGTTGGTATATACATTACGCTCGCTGTCGTAGCAGGCCTCAATGTAATGAGCAGCCCGTTTCATCAGCGCCTCTGCCCGTTTCATCAGCTGCGGGTCGTCGATAACTTTCCCGATTTTATAAGCAGCGGAACTACCTGCCCACTGGAAAAGGTTGGAATAACAATGGTGGTTTGCAAAATTCCGGAACTCCCAGATGCCCGCGTCTTTCTCATCGATGGTCTTCTCGATTTTCAGCAGGATGTAATCGACCCAACGCCCTGCATCAGAACGCTCTTTAAATACAAAGCGGTAATCGGTGTATAGCGGGAGCAAAGCAATCATCGCTTGTCCATACACATCGTTCTGAATGTGCTCATACGCTTGGTTGCCGATGCGCACGGGTTTATTGCCCATGTATCCATCCAAATCGTCCAAAATGTGTTCTGTCAATTCGAACTGGCTATTTATACCATAGAGCGGTTGCAGCCTTCCCCGGTCTGCATGTGTGATATTCGTAATGTAATGGGCATATAGCTCCATTTCCTCGAACTGGCCGATGTGGTTCAGCGCCGTGATGACGTAGTAGCTGTCGCGCAGCCAGCAATAACGATAGTCCCAATTGCGACCACTTCCCGGATGTTCGGGCAGACTGGTGGTCCCGGCTGCGATAATGGCTCCTGTGTCTTCATATTGGTGTATTTTCAACGCAAGCGCCGACCGGATGACTGCCGCTTGGTAAAACGGAGAAATCGTAGCATGCTTAATCCATGTGCGCCAATAGCCGATTGTTTCACGGAGAAAATGCTCGGCCGTATGCTCAAGTGGAGCTTCCAGCGGTAGGCCATAAGTGAGCACCAGGTATTTGGTTTCACTCAGCACGAAAGATTCTTCACCGAAAAAATGGCTTATGGATACATTGGTTGTTAAGCGCATTTGCTCGATTCCGTTGCTGAATTCCACATGGTTACTTCCCCTGAATTTTTTGAAAGATTGCCGGCCGTAATCAGAGATAGGCTCACAAACCACTTGAATTCGGGGGCTGCCCGTCAGGGGCTCGATTTTTCGGATCAACATCAGCGGCTTAAAATACCGTCCATATTGCCGGAATCGCGGAGCAAAATCGGTAATCCGATATATGCCGTCGGCTGTCGTGACTTCAGTGCGTAGCACATTGGTGTTTTCGATGTAATATTGGTTTGTTTTAAATTCACCCATCGGCCGGATGGAAAACTGTCCGCCTCTTTTGGCATCGAGGAGACTTCCAAAAACAAACGAGCTGTCAAATGAGGGCCAACATAGCCAGGAGACATTCGTGTCTTTTTGAATGTGGGCGAGGTATGCACAATTTCCGATGATTCCGCTGTTATAGACATGACGTTTTTCCATGCGTTTTGCTAGTTAGGTGTTTCGGTTTTTATTTAATGGGCAACCGTTCAAATGTATCGGGTATTTCGTTAATTTCGATTTCCAGTAGGTGAAACGGATGGGGTTTTCCCTGTCGGGCCAAAACCGGCAAGGAAACATTCCACACTTTGGTGCCGTCGGGGGTTTCTCCCTGGTATTGCCCCATGTGGGCATGCCCGTGGAATACGGCCGCGACTTCCGTTCGCTGAAGGGGTTCCAGCAATCGGGATGAACCGAGAAACGGATAAATTTCCAAAGGCTCGCCTTCCACCGTCTCGGGGATCGGTGCATAGTGCATGATGGCTATTTTGGTTATTTCCCCTTGGTGCTGTCCCAACCGAGACAAGGCACGTTCCAATTTCAATCCTTCATCTACCGCTTCCTGCACAAATGATTTCATCATGTCTTCGCCAAATCGAGAGAGCATACGTGGACCAAAACCGCCTCCAAATCCCTTAATACCAGCAAATCCAATTCCTTCAATCACCGTTGATTCCCCGTCTAACACCTGCATATTGGCATGAGAAAGCACTTCCTTGATGATTTTATGTCGTCCTTTTTCGTAATCGTGGTTGCCTAACACACCGACGATGGGAAGGTGGTTGCCCTGTAGCTCTTCGGTAAACACCGCGGCTTCGTCTTCATCGCCCGTGTCGGTAATATCGCCCGCGATCACTAAAACATCCGCTTCCCGATTTATTGCCGTGAAATAGTCCTTCCATTTTCCCCGATCTGTGTCGCGCACATGTAAATCGCCTATAGCTGCTATTCGTATATGTTTTTTGTTTTCTGTTTCCATACCTATGTTTATACCGTCTTTATCGTATATGCCTTATAGTTCCACGTTTTGATATCCACCTCATACTGCGTTTGATCAATGAGCGGCCCTTGGCATACCCGTTCAAGAGACGGGGGCAGGTCATATTGTTCTTTGGCACGGTCAAGCAGGTCAAGAAATAGCCAATCGGGCACAATGTTCCGGTAATCGGAAGGATACACGAATTGAAAGATCAATAGCTGTGCCAATAGCAAATGCCAATGGGTATCCATCCGCTTCCAAAGCCGTGCCCAATCCAGTCGATGGCCCGCTTTTAATAACAAATGGTTGATATCTGCACCATCGTAGCGCTCCCGGTTCTGTACGTATATTTTACACCATATCAACTCTTCCAGCGGGATGTACTTAACAGGTATACCGTGAAAGCCACCTTCTTCGGCATATTCATGCCAAGTATCGTCCACCTTGCAGATATTATTGACCGTATCAAAAATGATATCGATAAAATAATCGTCCTTGAAGACCTTGGCCAGCCAGCGTGAATCGGTCAATTCAGTGCGATATCCGTGGTCGGCAAAACATTTAAGAATTTTCGGGTATTCTTGCGGCAGGCAGAAGATATCCAGGTCTTTAGTGACCCGTGGCACGCCCGTATAATGCACTACGGCATACCCGCCGCCAATCATGAACTCGCACTCGCAGTTCTGTAATACGGCTAACGCGTCGCTATAAATCGTAACAATTTTATCGTTCATCAGCTTTCATGGATATCGCAACTCTTTAGGAGATGCTCCATGAGGAGAGACAATCATAGGGATGTCATTGTTTGGCATCACCGCCAAAAAGAAATGACAACGGCTTTTGCATGACGTAATCTTTCAGTGTATAGCCGTGATACGGAATCTTCACTTCAGCCACCACCCTAAAGCCTTGGCGTTCATAAAAAGCCTTTGCGGGATTATGGCGATATACATTTAATTCCAGGCAACGTGTATTTGTCGCCAACGCCAGCGCTGCAACGTAATTGATCAGTCGCTTACCGCTTCCTTTTCCTTGTTCGGATGGCAGGACGTACAACTTTTCGATCCGCGTAACAGGCGAGTCCGGCTTGATTTGAAAGCCGACAAAACCGACGGGGGTTTCATCTCTCATGGCAAGCGCAAACTGTTGGCCGTTTTTGAGTTGGTTCAGTAAAGCCGACTCCGAATACATTAATTCCAGCATCAGCTTAATCTGTCCATGGGGCAGCAAATCGTGGTAAGTGGGCCACCAGATTTCATTGGCCAATCGGTGAATTGTCATTACATCGGCTAGGGTGGCCTCCTGAATTGCTGTTTCGTTCATGATCTAAAGCCGTTCGCCTATCAAACCATAAGGTTTATCAAAATAAATGGAATAAAAGCCATCGGCCACGGTGATATATTCCCGTTCACCGGTAGGGCGCAACCCCCGGATATCGGCCACCGCGTCGCCGTAGAGAAACACCGTTTCCCCCTTAGGCTTCCATTTCGAGAATCCGGACTTGGCGGCAAAGATCCTTTTGCCATTGACCAAAAGAACTGCGTGGATTTGGTCTGCATATTGACGTATCAGGTCCGGCTCTGTGTCCGTTGATACTAGGTTGGCGGCGCGGCATTTTCTTCCGATTAAAAAGGTGAGAGCCGTGTCTAGAAACGATGTAGCCATGGGCAAAAGAAGGATATGATCCTGCGGCAAATCCACCGGTTCGTTGGCGATCAGCACATCCACTTTGATTGCCTGCTGCGTAACAAGTGCTATGTTTTGTGCATCCGTGATGACAATCGGATTCCATTCCAGCAATTGGCTTAGCATAGAATCGGGAATACCACCCAATTGTGCAATGATCAGTGCAGGTTCTTGGTCTTCTTTAACAATATGATGTGAAGACATGCGGCATACCCACTTAATTGCCTAACTGGCGTAAAGCGATATAAGCCATTAGCCCCGTGCTGAGCGCCAGGGCACTTTCATCGACATCAAAGGTCGGCGTATGCACAGCGGATGTAATCCCTTTTGCCTCGTTGCCGGTACCCAGCCGGTAGAAACAGGCGTCGGCTTCCTGCGAATAGTAAGCAAAATCCTCCCCTGCCAGCCAAAGGTCAAGATCAATTACATGTTCATTGCCGAGAAACTCTTCCGCGTAACCGCGGACCTCACCGGTTAATTTTTCTTCGTTGACCAAAAAGGGATATCCGACCCGGATGTCGAAATCGCAGCTGGCTCCCATGCTTTCAGCAATGCCCATAGCCATCTTTTTCATGCGTGTGTGCGCTTCTTTCCGCCATTTCTCGTCGAATGTACGAAAGGTTCCTTCCAGGTATACCTCATTCGGGATGACATTTGTCGCACCGTTGGCGATTACTTTGCCGAATGATAGTACACTGGGCATCCGGGGGTCGGCAATGCGACTGATGACCTGCTGCAAAGCGGTAATAATGTGTGCGGTAATGACCACCGGATCTATGTTTTGCTGGGGCTGTGCACCGTGCCCTCCCTTTCCCGTAACCGTTACATAGAGTTCGTCGGTGGATGCCATGTACTTACCTGCACGGAAACCTACCTTGCCTGCCGGGATTGCCGGCATGACATGCTGGCCGATGACCGCTTGGGGAGCAGGGTTCTGCAATACCCCTTCTTTAATCATCAAGCTGGCGCCGCCGGGCAGCCGTTCCTCTCCCGGTTGGAAAATCAATTTAATTGTTCCTCCGAAATCTGCTTTCAATGACTGGAGAATACGGGCCGTTCCCAATAAAGAGGAGGTATGTACATCGTGACCACAAGCGTGCATGACGCCTTCGCGTTTCGAACCGTATTCGCGGCCGGAAACTTCGGTAATGGGAAGCGCATCCATATCGGCACGTAGCGCTACCACGCGATCGGAAGGCTTTTCGCCGGTTATTTGTGCCACCACTCCCGTATTTGCCATCGGGATGTAGGGAATTCCCAGATTGTCTAATTCGGACTTTACAAATGCAGCGGTCTCGTACTCTTCAAATGACAGTTCTGGGTTTTGGTGGAGATGCCGTCGGTTGACCACCGTTTTTTCATAGATTTGTGTTGCGATTGCACTGACTTTTTCCCTCATTGCTTTTTCTTTTCCTTACTGATACACGTATATCTCTTCGGTAAAGATAAATACGTTGTTAAACTGTCTCCGTAGGCCCTGCATAAGATCCTGCGCTTCGCTTCGGCTTCGGAAATCGCCCACTTTTACCCGATAATTGGGCTCTTCGTAACTTACATACGTGTCGATATCCTTATATAGCGTTTTAAAGCGGGCTTGCTCGGCGTAAGCTTCCGAACGGTTTGCGCCGGAATAAATCTGGACGCGAAATCCCATGGCCGTGGTGCGTGTCGCATTTTTTTTATCAACGGGGGGGGCACTTGTCGAGGCCGCCGAAATACGGGTGCCCATGCGGTTCCGTTGCATCAAACTAATGAGCGGATCGGCCACTATTTCCACTTTTCCTTTCTGCTGGGCATAACCGGTAAATCCCGAAAAACAGACCAGTAGACCAACCCATGCAAAACCTATTTTAACCATCGTATTTGTTTTTGCGTGTTATGCGCCGTGGCAGTTTTTATATTTTTTGCCACTTCCACAGGGACAGGGATCGTTTCTCCCTACTTTTTGCTCGTTGCGGATTGGCTGTGTGCGCTGCACCTCGCGGGTGTCTTCAACCGGGGCACTGCTGCCGCCGGACGCCACCAACTCGGGTTTGGAGGTCTTAACCCGTGCTTCCTGCCTCGGCAACGGACGGGCTTCGCGTACATCCTGGGGTTGCTGATTAGGAATTTCGCCCTTGAAAAGGAACCCTACCACATCTTTGTTCATGTTGACCAGCATCTCCTTAAACAGGTTGAATGCCTCCATTTTATAGATAATAATGGGGTCTTTTTGTTCATACACTGCATTTTGCACGGATTGCTTTAGCTCGTCCATATCCCGTAGGTGTTCTTTCCAGGCCTCATCGATCAACGCGAGGACAACGCCCTTTTCAAAGGATTTGAACACTTCCTTGCCGCCGGATTCGACGGCCTTTTTGAGGTTGGTTGCTACCTGGATACCACGCAGGCCGTCCGAAAAGGGAACCACAATATTTTCGATCTGGCCGCCGCGTGTAGCAAATACATCCGTCAAGACCGGCAATGTCTGCTTAGCAATTTTTTCTCCCTTTTCATGATAGTAAGCAATGACCTGGGAGAAAAGCTTGTCTGTAAGCGATACAATGTTGCTGTTCGCAAATTCGTCTGCGCCAAGATCCGGATCAACAGAGAAAATGCGGATTACTTCCAATTGGAATTCCTCATACGTGCCCGATTCCTTGCTCGCTGCAACCAATTCTTCCACCACATCAAAAATCGTATTGTTGAGATCTACGTCTAAGCGCTCACCAAACAATGCGTTCTTCCGCTTGGCATAAATCACCGTACGCTGGGAGTTCATCACATCGTCATATTCCAATAGACGTTTGCGGATGCCGAAGTTGTTTTCCTCCACCTTTTTTTGCGCCCGTTCGATAGATTTGGTAAGCATGCTATGTTGCATGACCTCACCTTCCTCTACGCCCATGCGCACCATGATGTTGGAAATCCGTTCAGAGGCAAACAAACGCATCAACGGGTCCTCTAGTGATACAAAGAATTGGGATGACCCCGGGTCTCCCTGTCGGCCGGCACGTCCGCGCAGCTGTCGGTCTACACGGCGTGATTCGTGGCGTTCTGTACCGATAATGGCTAGACCGCCCGCTTCCTTAACGCCCGGACCCAGTTTAATGTCGGTACCACGACCAGCCATGTTGGTGGCAATGGTTACCATACCCGGTTGTCCTGCTTCGGCTACGATATCTGCCTCGCGTTGGTGTAACTTGGCGTTTAACACATTATGTTTTACCCCGCGCAGTTTAAGCATGCGGCTCAGCAATTCCGAAATTTCCACGGAAGTAGTGCCCACCAAGACCGGTCGGCCTTCTTGGGTAAGTCGATGAATCTCTTCGGCCACCGCGTTGTACTTTTCGCGGGCCGTACGGTAAATTAAATCGTGGCGGTCATCGCGTTGGATAGACACATTGGTTGGAATCTCAACCACATCCAGTTTGTAAATCTGCCAAAGTTCTCCCGCTTCTGTAATTGCAGTACCGGTCATGCCGGCCAGCTTGTGATACATGCGGAAGTAATTTTGCAAGGTAATCGTGGCGTAGGTCTGCGTTGCATCTTCGACTTTCACATTTTCCTTCGCCTCGATGGCTTGGTGTAATCCATCTGAATAGCGGCGTCCTTCCATGATACGCCCCGTCTGTTCATCTACGATCTTAACCTTGCCCTCGTCGATGATGTATTCATCGTCTCGCTCGAACAATGTATAGGCTTTGAGGAGCTGATTAACCGAGTGGATGCGTTCGGATTTGACTGAGAAATCACGCATCAATTCCTCTTTTTTAGCCAATTTTTCTTCTGGGCTGAGTCCCGACTTTTCAATTTCTGCTACATCCGTACCTACATCCGGCATGATGAAAAAGTTAGGATCTTCTCCGGATGCAGTGATGAGTTCTATACCCTTTTCGGTAAGCTCTACCTGATTGTTTTTTTCATCGATTACAAAATACAGCTCGGTATCTACCTTAGGCATATTCTTGCTTTGTTCCTGCAGGTAATAATTTTCCGTTTTCTGAAGGAGCTGCCGATTGCTGCCTTCGCTGAGAAACTTAATAAGTGCCTTATACTTGGGTAGCCCCCGATGTGCACGCAATAGGGCAAGCCCGCCGCCTTCGGCGCCGGTGTCGCCTTCTGAAATCTTTTTTTTCGCGTCATTCAAAACGTTATTGATGAATGCCTTTTGGGTATTAACCAAGCGTTCAATGCGCGGCTTGAGCTCATAAAATTCGTGTTCGTCGCCCCTTGGTATCGGACCGGAAATAATTAGCGGCGTACGGGCATCGTCAATCAGCACCGAGTCCACCTCATCCACCATGGCGAAGTGCAGTTTTCGTTGTACCAGTGCATCGGGCGATTGCGCCATGTTGTCACGCAGGTAATCGAAGCCGAATTCATTGTTTGTACCGAATACGATGTCAGCAGCGTAGGCGTTTCGTCTCGCGGCGGAGTTTGGTTGATGCTTGTCAATGCAATCGACGCGTAGACCGTGGAATTCAAACAGTGGACCGTTCCACTCGGAGTCACGGCGGGCTAGGTAATCATTTACGGTTACAATATGTACCCCTTGTCCGGATAGCGCATTCAAGTAGGCGGGAAGGGTTCCCACCAACGTTTTACCTTCTCCAGTTGCCATTTCAGCGATTTTTCCCTCGTGCAACACGATACCCCCGATCAACTGTACATCGTAATGGACCATGTTCCACGTTACCTCGTTTCCAGCAGCGATCCAAGTATGATTCCAGATAGCCTTATCGCCCACAATTTGTACATGCGGTTTGGAAGCTGCTAGTTCGCGGTCAAAATCGGATGCGGTTACTTCGAGTGCGGCATTTTCCGTAAAACGGCGGGCCGTTTCTTTTACTACAGCAAATGCCTCAGGCAGCACCTGCATTAACACTTCTTCCAGTTTTTGGTCTCGATCTTTGCCCAGTTTGTCGACCTTGTCATAGATAGACGTTTTTTCGGTCATATCAATCCCTTCTTGCTCTGCGTCTGCTTTCAGTGCACCAATCTCTGCGTCGATATCAGCCAGGTATTCTGTAATACGCCGTTTAAAATCGGCTGTTTTTGATCGGAGTTCGTCGTTGGTAAGGGATTCCAGCTTCGGATACTCTGCTTTGATTTTCTCAACTAGCGGCTGGATATGTTTAATGTCCCGTTCGGACTTACTACCAAATATTTTACTTAAAAATGTTAACATCGGTTATTTTTTCTATATGATATGCCATATGCTCAATAATGGCACCAAAACCCCGGCACCGCCAATATGGCATAATCGACAAAGTTAGTTATTAGATTTGAGATTTGGGATATCTGACTTCAGACAATCGCCATCCAATGAGGGGCGCGGTTGAACCAAAAGGCTAAGACAAAAACAAATCTTTAGTCGTTTGGGGAATCAACGCTAATTCCCACGCCTTGTGAAAAAGCGTTCGGATAGCGGTTTTCCCTTCGTCGCCCAACGATATGGAAAACCGGTTGACGTACAATTCAATGTGTTTATACATGATATCTTCGCTCATCTCCTGCGCATGCGAACGGATAAAATCAAGACCGGATTTGGGATGGGCAAATGCGTATTCCACACTTTTGCGGATCACGCGGTCGATTTGTTTGACTGTTTTTTCTGAGAGCTGCCGCCTCGCTACAATTCCACCCAAGGGAATGGGAGCACCGGTGGCGTGTTCCCAATAGTCGCCGAGGTCCATGATTTTATGCAGTCCTTTGTCGTGGAAGGTAAAGCGATTCTCGTGGATGATCAATCCGAGATCGATGCGCTCGTCAAGCAGCGCCTGTTCAATCCCGGAAAATACCATTTCCTGTTTCTTTATTAGGTTAGGGAATGCCAATCCCAGAAGGAAGTTTGCAGTCGTATATTTCCCGGGTATTCCTACAGTTAAATTGGACTGAAGAGATAAATCAACCGCCGAATGACTGATAGCGGATAGCTGTTTCATCAACTCGGGGCGTTTGCATATCAACAAGGGTCCTACTCCAAATCCCAAAGCACTTCCTGCATTTAGCAACACGTAATTTTCCACGGCGTAAGCATACGCATGATAACTCAGTTTGGTGATGTCCAATTCACCGTTGAATGCCCGGTGATTTAAGGTCTCCACGTCTTCATAGCACACGTCAAAATCCAAGCCTTCGGTATCGATTTTATGGTGGATTAGCGCATCAAAAATAAACGTATCGTTTGGGCAAGGAGAGAATCCAAGTGTCAATTTCATGTCAATGACAATTTTGTGGTAAAAATCAGCAACATTGCCAAGACAAAGGTAATCAAAATCACCCCACGTGCCGCTTTTTCAAGCCCCTTCCGATAGAAATAACGAACAACAAAAAGATTAATTAACGCAGCAATGACATATAAGCCCAACTGTTTGGATCCGAAGGGAACGGATAGTGTGGTGAATGTAGTCAATATATGTGCACACAGGGGCGCCAATAGTCCAATACTCAATCCCAATAAAAGCGAATTCTGCTGCATTTGATTCATTGAATTTCAAATTCCCAAGAGTTTAAGTCGGGTATTGCGTGATGGGCAGTCATGTCGAATTGAACGGGAACAATCGAAACGTAGTCGTTTTGCAATGCCCATACGTCAGTATCTTCTCCCCGATCACGTAGCTGGAATACACCGGTAAGCCAGTAGTAGCTACGGTTATTAGGATCTTTCCGTTCATCAAATTCCTCCGCCCATTTTGCATCGGCCTGGCGGCAGATTTTGATTCCATTAATCCGATCGGTTTTCGGAAAGTTCACGTTAAGCAATGTTCCCTTCGCCAAGCCCTTTGCTAATACTTGTTTTGCAATGCTTCTCACATACGGGCGACAATTAGAGAAGTCGGCATCGGTTTCAAGATCGTCGTATGAGAACCCAATTGAAGGAATCGCTTCGATTGCCCCTTCTACCGCTGCAGACATAGTACCGGAGTATAGCACGTTGATAGAGCTATTGAGGCCATGGTTGATGCCCGACACGCAGATATCGGGTTTTCTTCCCTTGAACACTTGATTTACGGCGAGCTTCACACAATCTACCGGCGTACCGGAGCATTTATACATTTCCACATCCGGGTAGATGTAAACGCGATCAATGCGCAACGGTTTTCCGATGGTAATTGCATGTCCGGTGCCGGATTGGGGTCCCTCTGGAGCCACGACGGTTACTTGACCTAACTTTTGCATCTCCTCAATTAATACCTTGATACCTGGCGCGGTGATACCATCATCATTGACGACGAGTATAGAAGGTTGTTTTTTTGACATGGGACGAAGTTAAAAAGAAAAGCGTTATGGACAACTGTCCATAACGCTTCCCTTCTTAAATGATGAGGCGATTACAAACTATTTAACCAATCTACCACCTCGTCTCGAGCTTTGCCCGTTTTCTTTTGAATACGGCCGATCAGTTCGTCGTCTTTTCCCTCTTCATATAATAAATCATCATCGGTCAATTCAGCGTATTGCTGTTTAGCTTTTCCTTTTAACTCGTTCCAAGTCCCTTTTAATTTCAGATTACTCATACTGTATATCGTTTAAATCTAACACTGAAAACTAAACAACAATATCCTGAAAAAGTTTGCAGGGAGAGGAAGCTTATCGGATCAAGTTTTATAAAAAGCTTTTCAAAAATAAAGCGGCTGCCCGTTTGGGCAGCCGCTTTATTTTGTCATCCAGATGGATTACTTATCTTTTGATTTCAACACGACGGTTAAGTACGCGGCCTTCTTCGGTTGCATTGGAAGCAATCGGAGCAGATTCGCCCAACGCTTGTACGTTGATTTTGGCAGCATCCACGCCTGAATTAACCAAGTATTGTTTTACAGAGTTTGCACGGTCTCTTGACAAGTTCAGATTATATGCTTCTGAACCTTCAGCAGATGCGTGACCATCCAATGTAACTGTAGCACCGCTTTCGCGCAGATCTGAAGACAACCGATCAAGGGTTGAGTAAGATTCAGTCTTCAATACAGAGCTATCAAATTCAAATTGGATGTTAGAATACGTTGCAGAGGTTTCCGATTTTGGCTCCGGGAATTTAATTGGACATCCAGCACCGTCAACCTGTGTACCTGCAGGCGTGCCTGGGCACTTGTCAAATTTATCAGATACACCATCACCGTCTTCGTCGCGGCTCAACTCGTCAACAAGACCTTCCAACGTAGATACGCGTTGTTTCAAAGCCTCAAGCTCGTTGCGCAGAGAAGGATCTTTCAACTCGTCATACAACGTTGATACAGGGTTGTGCCAGGTCAAATCCGGTTTCGAAGAAGAACCCAAAGAGAATTCCAAACCAGCATAGGTGTAAGAGAATTTGTCATTGGCCGCACGGTCAACAACCGGTCCAAACAATGCTTTGTCATCAACAAAGTTCATCGTATAACCTAAGTTTAAAGCTACGCGGTCAGACAGTTTGAATTTAACACCTACACCTACAGGAATGTATGCTTCGCGTTTAAAGTCACGATCACCTGTCAATTCGCGATCGGAATTGACCTCTTCGCCCCAACCGCCTTTGTTATCCCAAGCTCCGGAAGAACCCTCTGCATCGGTATAACCAACTGGGTTAAACGCCATCACACCGTAACCGACACTCGCATAGAAGTTAACGGCATTCTCACGACGCAAGAAATCGATGGTAGCCAATTGGAATACACCGTTCAAGCTAGCCGCATACTGTACAGAAGTTTCCGCGGACTGATATCCAGCAGCACCTGAAGCGCCGTTAGCTGCATCAAACAGGTACGAATTGCTAATACCTCTGTTATTGTAAGTGAAAATCCTACCGCGATTGGCGGCAGCTTCCAAGCCAAACCAGCTTGACAATTGCTTCCGAACGGTAAGTCCGTAATATTCGCGCAATTTGTAACCGCCGAAGCCTACTTTTTCGTTAAATGCATTCGATCCACCGATGATCACTGATGGCGTTGTGAAACCACCATTGACCCCAATTGACCACGTTCTGTACTGGCGCCTTCCGCCAAATACAGTCGGCTCCTGTGCTTGCACCGTGTCGGTCAGCCCTATGGCTGCAACGAGCGAGCAAGCAACTGCCGTTTTGATTGTAGAATAATTCATACTCTTGTTTTTTTTAAGGTTAAAAATTTTTAATTGTCTAATTTTTCGCAAAAATAACCAATAGTTTGATTCACGCAATATTTGCAAATACTATTCCAGTTTTTTTAATTTCTACTATTTTCTAAAAAAAACTACCCGCTAAACGCTTTAAATGTCAATGACAAAGAACATATTCGGTTGCTAAACAGTTAGTTATAGATTCTGTCAGCTTGACGCGATGACATGCTATTCTTCTCCGATAGCAACGAAAAGCTAGCCTGTATAACCAAAAAAGAAAGACAGCCATTTCAATAAATTGTCATTCAAAATGTCTATTTTTATAGGCAGTTTGGCAAAGACGATGTAAATCTACGGATTAATCGCATCGTTTCCTAAAAAATCCCAAATATTTATTATACGCCACATTGACTATCCTGTATGCTGGCTTCGGTTAGAATAAATAGTGAATGATCGTATACGTAATACCCGCAAGGATGGCCGATACCGGAATCGTTAATACCCACGCCCACAGGAGGCTAATGGTGACACCCCACCTCACGGCGGAAACGCGTTTTACCACACCCACTCCAATGATTGAACCAGTGATGGTGTGCGTTGTGGATACCGGAATGCCAAAGTGCTCGGTGAAACCGAGGGTTACCGCAGCGGCGGTTTCTGCACCCACACCTTCCAAAGCATTTACTTTCGTAATTTTGGTGCCCATCGTCTTTACGATCTTCCATCCACCGCTCATCGTGCCCAGTGCAATGGCTGAATAACAAGCAAGGGGTATCCACTCCGGCATGGGGGCATCCGATTGCAGGTATCCTCCCGCTACCATTGCCACGAAGATAATCCCCATCACCTTTTGGGCGTCATTACCGCCATGCGCAAAGCTCAGCGCTGCCGATGAAACCAGTTGGAGCTTCCGGAACCACCATTCGGCAACGGAAGGTTTCGCCCTTTTTGATATATTGATGATCAATAGCGTAATCACGATAGCAATGAACATACCGATGAGCGGGGCAAGCACAATAAAGGATATGATCTGAAGGGTGGCACCCAAGTTGATCGCTCCGATGGCGCTATCTCCAAGGATAAAGGCATGGGCCATGCCCGCTCCTGCAAATCCGCCTATTAAGGTGTGTGAAGAGCTGGAAGGCACACCATAATACCAAGTGAAAAGATTCCAACCGATGGCGGCCATTAACCCCGCAAAAATCACCTCAAGTGTGATGTATTGTTCGAGTACCGTCTTTGCGATCGTGTTGGCTACTTTGTGGTCAGTGAAATAAAAATAGGCGGCAAAATTGAAGGCAGCTGCCCATAGCACAGCCTGGAAAGGTGACAACACTTTGGTTGACACAATGGTAGCGATGGAATTTGCGGCATCATGAAATCCGTTGATATAATCAAAAGCTATAGCAAGGATGATAACAATAACCAATAGTGTGGTGACCATAATACGCTTGCGGATTGTTTAATTAGGCGTTTTTCACTAAGATGCTTTCCAACACATTGGCTACGTCTTCGCACTTATCGGTAGCAGTTTCCATGGCAGACAGTACCTCTTTGTATTTGATCAACGCAATCGCATCCTTTTCGAACTCAAACAGTTCACCCACGGCCTTATCAAAAATGTAGTCCGCTTTGTTTTCGATGCTATTAATACGTACACACGAGTCGGTGATATTCCGAATGTTTTTGAGGTTGCGCAGTTCGTGAACGGCCTTGGCCACGTCCTCTGTAGCCTCAAGGATTAGATCGGCCATCTCGATAATTGGGTCGGTGATCTTTTCCAGCTTGTATAGGTCAATCCGGTTGGATGCTCCGTGGATAAAATCTGCCACATCATCCAGCGAACTGGTCAATGTATGGATATCTTCGCGGTCAAACGGGGTAATGAAGTTTTTGCCCAGCTCTAGGTGTATTTGGTGGGAAATGTCGTCGCCCCTATGCTCCAAATCTTCAATTTTGCGGCTGAGTTCTTTCCGTTTGACAGAATCAGAGAGGTTTACCAATTCCTTTAATAGTTTCGCCATGTCAATCAAGTTACTACTAGCTTGCTCAAACAGGGGAAAGAACTTTTTGTCTTTGGGAACAAAATATTGGAATATGCTATTGAGTGACATAGAACAAAATATTTCTGCAAAAATATAACCTTAATGTTAATTTAATGTTAAGTAACAGGTTGTTTCATGTTAACTCTTTATTTTCTCGAGTGTGAATGCAAAGGTGGTTCCCATGCCTTCAGTGCTTCGCACGTTGATGGTCTGCTGGTGAGCTTCGATGATGTGTTTCACAATGGAAAGACCCAATCCGGAACCGCCGATTCTCCGTGAACGGCTCTTGTCGGTCCGGTAAAACCGTTCAAAAATCCTTGGAAGATTCTTTTCGTCAATTCCGATGCCATCGTCGGTCACTTCCACCAATACAGTTTCAAACAATTCGTAAACCCGTATATAGGTATTGCCTTGCGTTTTCCCATATTTAATAGAATTGCTTGTGAGGTTGACCAACACCTGTCTGATTTTCTCCCGGTCGGCCTTTACCAGCATGGAAGAATGATATTTTTCCTTGAAGACCAACGAAATATCGTGTGCTTTGGCTTTATCTTCCATCGAGTCCAGCACCTCTTTAATCAAAATCACCAAATCAAACTTTTGGTAATTGATTGGGATCTGTCCACTTTCCAGCTTGGATATTTCATCGAGGTCTTTAATTAAAAACGCTAATCTATCCAGATTTTGAGACGCTTTGGTCAAAAACTGCATCGCCATTTCCGGATCTTCCTGCATCATGCCGTCTTGCAATGCATCAATATATCCCTGAACAGCAAACAGCGGCGTTTTAAATTCATGTGAGATATTGGCAAGAAATTCCCTTCGGAATTTTTCTTGATCCTTTAATGCGTCTATTTCCCTTTTTTTTTCTTTAGCCCAATCCCTTACCTGCTGTTCTACGTCATTAATGGGATCATCGCTCATTTTTTCTCCCAGGGCGTTTTTCAAGTCCTTACCTAGCTTGAGGTTATGGATCAACTTGTAAATAAGCTTTATCTTGTTATAGATATACCGCTGGAATAAATAATAGAACGCAAAGAAACTGATGGCAAAAGATATCGCGAAGGTAACGAGAAAATGCAGCCAGCTATGCTGGAAATAAAAATTCACGCAGGCGATGGAAATGCCAACGGCACATGCATTGATGAAAACAAGCCAGAGAAACCTCATCGCTGCGACTGATTAAAACGCTACTGAAACCGGCCCAACACCGTAAGGCCGCCGGAGACTTTATCGCCGATTTTCACATCTACTTTCGCGTCCAGGGGTAAAAAAACATCCACCCGCGAACCAAATTTGATAAACCCGAACTCATTCCCCTGTTGTACCGATGCGCCTTTTTCCACATACCAAACGATACGGCGGGCCATGGCTCCGGCAATCTGCCGAAAAAGCACTTCCTTTCCTTGTTCGGTTCGTACGGCTATCGTAGTCCGCTCGTTGAGGGTTGAAGATTTGGGATGCCATGCCACCAGATATTTACCCGGATGGTAGCGAAAAAAAGTTACCAAACCGCTCACCGGGTTCCGATTGATGTGCACGTTGACGGGCGACATGAAAATGGATACCTGTATGCGTTTGTCTTGAAAATATTCCATTTCCTCCACTTCTTCAATCACGACTACCTTACCATCTGCCGGGCACAAAATTAAATTTTCATCGGTAGTGATGTGCCGTCGGGGACTTCTGAAAAACTGAAGAATCGTTACAAACAGCAAAAATGACAGAACGTAAGTGAGCCAGACAATCCATGTAGCATCTGGTATAAAATAGTGCACCAAAGCATTCGCGACAAAAATAACCAATGCCGCGATCGCGATGCTGGTATATCCTTCCTTGTGAATTGTCATATCTTGAATTTAGTAGGCGAAGTTAGGCAACTTGCCGAGGTTATGCAAGTGTCAAATACCTTTCTCGCGCCGTATCTTTACGTCAAAGAAACGGAGTTTACGGTCGGCAGCATCGGGAAATACTTCCATCGTCACGGTGAGTGTATCGTTGATGAATTCCCCGTTTGCAAATGAAGGAAACCAAAACGTCACCCACTGGATTCCTTCCCTCAATAAATCGGCATAGCGTTTCCCAGCAAACGTGCTGTCCATTTCAATTTTTCCGGATTCCCCCGTTCGGGTCACCGCAACCGTAAATTTAATGTGCAGCGGATCCGGCATTTCAGCTACTTTGCCTTCAAACCAGTCTTCCAGGTGTTGGCTCAGGTAGCCTGTAAATCCCGAATATTCATCGATTGCGCATTCTTTGCCGATAAGTGCTTCCCCACGGGTAAAAAAATCCACCGGTAGCAGTCGGTATCTAGGTGCATCGAAAAACTCTTCGTCTTTATAGCTTTCATACCCACGGATGAAACGACCGTGTTGATAGAATTCGTGACCTGCGCCCTCCTTCTTTCCGTCGTCAAACACATATTCGATGATCCAATTGCCATGCGGCTGACCATCTACCACCTTTCCTTTCCGATTGTACCGCATGTACCCGAACTCGTTGTAGCCATCGGCTTCAATGGCAAATTCGTATTTTCCATTTCCGTTGATTACCTGTTGGCGGCCACGCCGGTCCCAGAAATTGCGGATCTTTATCCCCTCATCGCCGTATTCCACTTCAAGTAACGGCTTTCCATCCGGGTAGGAGTACTTCCATAATCCGTCAGGAACATCCTGTATATAGGTGCCTTCCCACTTGAGGTGCCCATTGGGATGATACGCGGTAAATTTTCCCTCTTTCTTGCCGTTTAGGTAACTCCCCCGCAAAACCACCCGACCCTCATTATTAAAATCGATGAATGGGCCGATAAACATCCGTTGCGGGAAATCATAGTTTGCCACACGTTCGACTGCCTTGAACTGGCAATTCTTATCTGCCAGAAAATAATGGTCATCATAGAAAAACCGAGTCTGTCCGTTGGGAGCACTCTCGTAGTAAACAGGAGGCTTTGGGACGGTATCCAGCCCATGGGCCAAGACCATCGAAGCAGGAATCAACAACAAATAGATGAGCAGAGATACTCTCATAGCGACCTAAACTAAGCGAAACAGCAATACACTAATGTGCTTCCAGCCAATTACGGCCCTCCCCCAATTCAACCACGATCGGCACAGACATGACCAACGCATTTTTCATATGCGTTTCAGCAAGCTCCCGGAATATAGGTAGCTCTTCCTTCGGGACATCAAACACCAACTCGTCATGTACTTGCATCGTCATTCTACCACGCAATCCGCGTTGCTTGATTGCTTCGTGAATCGCGATCATGGCTACCTTGATCATATCCGCCGCCGAGCCTTGAATCGGCGCATTGATGGCATTTCGCTCGGCAAAACCCCTTACCGTTTGGTTGGCCGAATTGATATCTCTCAAGTAACGACGCCGTTTCAGTAATGTTTCCACGAAGCCATTTTCTTTGGCGAAATTGATGGTGTCGTTCATATACCGCTTGATACCGGGATATTGGGCAAAATACTGTTCAATGATCTGTGCAGCCTCCGTACGCGGAATACCTAGGTTTTGGGAGAGGCCGAAGGCCGACTGGCCATAGATAATGCCAAAATTAACCGCTTTGGCGTTTCTACGTTGTTCGGATGTCACTGCTTCAAGCGACACGCCATATACTTTGGCGGCGGTAGCGCGATGCACATCCAGTCCTTTTGCAAATGCATCCAACATACCCTCATCACCGCTCATGTGAGCCACCAGCCGCAACTCAATCTGCGAATAATCGGCAGACAAGATCACATGGTCGTCGTCCTTGGCGATAAACGCTTTGCGTACCTCCCGTCCGCGCTCCGTCCGGATGGGGATATTTTGGAGATTGGGATTTGTCGAACTCAGCCGGCCCGTGGCAGCCACGGCTTGGTTATAGGACGTGTGCACTCGCCCCGTAATCGGATTGATCAACTGGGGCAATGCATCCACATACGTCGATTTGAGTTTTTGCAATTGCCTGAATTCCAGAATATCCTTTACAATGTCACTCTTAGGAGCCAGTGCTAAGAGTACATCTTCGCCGGTTTTGTACTGTCCGGTCTTGGTTTTCTTGGCTTTGGGGTCAAGCTGTAATTTCTCAAAAAGCACCTCGCCCAATTGTTTTGGCGAAGCGATGTTAAACCGCACGCCTGCCTTTTCATAAATGGTTTTCTCAATTGCTGAAGAATCCCGTTCTAAGGTTTCCGAAAATTGCCTAAGTACCGGCACATCGATATTGACGCCGCATTGTTCCATTTCGGCAAGTACATGCACCAATGGAAATTCAACGTTCCGGGCTAGTTCAGTTGCCTCTGCCTGTTCCAGTAATGGCTCAAAAACCGCTTTCAACTGTAAGGTAATGTCTGCATCCTCGGCGGCGTATTCTTTGATGGTTTCTATGTCGACATCTTGCATATTTCCCTGTTTTTTGCCCCGTGGACCAATCAGCTCGGTAATAGCGATGGGCGTATAACCAAGGTAATTCTCAGCCAGCGCATCCATACCGTGCCGGGTATCCGGATCGATCAGGTAATGTGCCAGCATAGTGTCAAACAGGGGGCCGTGTACGGCGATGCCATACCGGGCGAGTAAGAGGATATCATACTTAATATTCTGGCCGATTTTTTCAATCGCCTCATTTTCGAATACGGGTTTGAAATAGGCCAATAACCGCAGGCATTCGGCGCGGTCAGGACAAGCAGGAACATACCAAGCCTTTCCCGGTTCAACGGCAAACGAAAGTCCCACCAAATCTGCGGTGTTGGCATCCGTACCGGTGGTTTCCGTATCAAAACAAAAACGCTGCTGTTTAGACAGCAAAGCGGCCAGCTCCTGTTGCAGCTCCGGCGTATCTGCCAGAAAATACGCATGCGGTGTATTGTGAACACTTCGGCCAGCGGAGGGCGGCACATATTCGGCTGCCGCACCCGGTGCTTGCAGGCTGTTGTCGGCTGCATTTCCGAACAGATCCATCTGTGCACCGACTGCTGGTTTTGCGTCCAGCACGTTAAATTCTTCACCAAAAACCCGCTTGCCCAGCGTACGGAACTCTAATTCGGCAAAAAGCGGCTCTAGCGCTTCCCGGTCGGGTTCGCGGAGTACTAATTTCTCCTCTTCCAACTCAACGGGCACATCCAGCTGAATGGTCGCCAGCTTCTTCGAAATCAATCCCTGCTCAGCAAATGTTTCGAGGTTTTCCTTTTGCTTTCCTTTGAGTTGATCTGTATTGGCCAATATATTTTCCATAGAACCGAAGCGCTTGATCAAGTCTTTGGCCGTCTTTTCGCCGATACCCGGTATACCGGGTATATTATCCACCGAATCTCCCCAAAGGCCCAGGATATCGATGACCTGCTGAACGTCTGTTACTTCCCATTTTTCCAGGATTTCCTTCACACCGAGTACTTCCGCTCCATTGCCCAACCGGGCAGGTTTATAGATGAAAATATGCTCCGAAACCAATTGGCCGAAATCCTTGTCAGGTGTCATGCAATATACCGTATAGCCTCGGGTTTCAGCCTGTTTTGCCAACGTGCCGATGATGTCGTCGGCCTCATAGCCATCTAATGTGATAAGAGGGATATTGAATCCTTCTATCAATTTATAGACGTAGGGGATCGCTGCTGCCAGATCTTCAGGAATGGCTTGTCGGTTTGCTTTATAAGATTCGAACTCGGCATGGCGATTGGTGGGCGCCATTGTATCAAATACGACGGCTATGTGCGAAGGTTGCTGTGTCCGCAATAATTCAAGTAGTGTATTGGCAAACCCGAATATTGCAGACGTGTTAAATCCCGATGACGTAATTCGAGGCGTTTTACTCAATGCAAAATAAGCCCTGTAAATTAAGGCCATACCGTCTAAAAGAAATAATTTTTTCACGGGCAATCCACGTATTGGTATGATGCAAAGATACTGTTTTGTTTTTTCGGGTTTTTGTTTTTTCGTTTTTCCTGTAGATGGGCGATGTGTCTTTTGCTAAATTTTACGACTTTTGTGACAATGGCAGCAAGTACAAAGGGATACAACCAGGTAATCGGATGAAAGGTCTTGTCACCAAATCAACGGGGAGCTGGTACGAGGTGCTTGCCGACGATGGCAGCACCTACAACAGCCGGATCAAAGGAAAATTCCGAACCAAGGATATCAAAACAACCAATCCTATTGCGGTTGGCGATTGGGTGGATATAACCCTTGAAGCAGGCGCTATGGCCAAAACGGCCATCATTGTACACCTGCATGAACGGAGAAACTACATCATCCGCAAGTCCATAAACCTATCAAAGCAAGCCCAGATTATTGCTGCTAATCTGGACCAAGCGTTTCTGGTGGTTACATTGGCTTCGCCGTTCACCTCGTTGGGATTCATTGACCGCTTTCTGGTTACTGCAGAGGCATACGACATACCTGCTGGATTGATATTCAACAAACTGGATCTGTTTTCCGAAGAAGGGTTAACCATACTGCGCGATTATGAAACCATTTATCAAAACATTGGATACCCCTGTCATGAGGTTTCCGCGCTCAAGGGTATTAACATCGAAACCTTCAAAGATCTACTTCAGGATAAGACCACACTGATTTCCGGTCATTCCGGTGTGGGCAAATCTACGCTGATCAATGCCATCCACCCGGAAGCTGGACTCCGTACGGCGGCCGTCTCAGAATGGTCGGACAAAGGTAAACATACGACAACCTTCGCCGAAATGTTCTTGCTTCCCTTTGGTGGACAGCTGATCGATACACCTGGAATACGCGAATTGGGGATCATCGACATTGAACAGCAGGAACTTGGGCATTTCTTTCCTGAAATGCGTGCGTTGATGAACGATTGCCGATTTAATAATTGCCGTCACATCAACGAGCCTGGTTGTGCGGTATTGACCGCACTTCGTGAAGGAAAGATTGCTCCGAGCCGCTACGAAAGTTACCTGAGTATCTACCATGGCAACGATACACGGACATAGTTTTTGCAGCTTGCGAATTTTACGTTAAGTTTGGGCAACAAGTTTTAGGGACTATGTTTCATTTAATTGAAGAGACCACATCGTTTATTACACACCGTATCGGCGATTTCACCCCCGAGTTTGGGGTTATTCTGGGTACAGGATTGGGCAAACTTGCTGAAGAGGTCGAAATCGACTATCAGTTGATGTATGCCAATATCCCCAACTTCCCAATTTCCACTGTAGAGTTTCATACCGGAAAATTGATATTCGGCACCTTGCATGGCCGGCGTATTGTGGCGATGCAAGGACGACTTCACTATTATGAAGGATACAGTATGCAACAGATTACTTTTCCCGTCCGGGTAATGAAGGCACTGGGAATACAAAAGCTCTTCGTGTCGAATGCCTCCGGTTCGCTCAATCCGGCAATACGGAAAGGTAACCTGGCCGTTATTGAGGATCATATCAATCTTTTGCCAGACAATCCGTTGCGCGGAGCTAACGACGTCCGCTTTGGCCCGCGCTTTCCAGATATGAGCAGACCGTACGACACCGAGATGATTCAACAAGGGTTGGCCATCGCCCAAGAGAAGGGCATCACAACCCACCGTGCCGTTTATGTATCCACGCCGGGACCGAATCTGGAAACTCGGGCTGAATACCGCTATATGCGCTTCATCGGGGGAGACATCGTGGGAATGAGTACTGTGCCCGAAGTTATTGTGGCGAATCACATGGGATTGCCCGTCTTCGCTATTTCGGTCATTACAGACGAAGGATTCCATGAAGACCTAAAGCCTGTCTCGCTTGCCGAAATCGTCGAGGTAGCCGCTGCTGCCGAACCAAAAATGGCGTTAATATTGAAAGAATTGGTAGCTTTGCAGCAATGAATATCCTGCTGCGTGTTTTGCTGCTCTCACTGTGTTCGTTGTCTTTCCTGCCGGTACTGCACGCGCAAGAGGGGGAATTCAGCAGCGCACTCGACTCGGCGCGCGCGGCAGAAGATAGCAAGGAAGACACGGTGATTTATTCGGCAAGGTACGTGCGGTATACCACCCTTGACATGATGAAGCAGGGTACATTCACGTATCAGATCGATACGCTCCACCAGAATTTCCAGTATTATAACCCACAAAATCAGCCGATGAATCCCAGCATTCATCTGGGGAGTTACGGACTGGCTACGCGCGACCTGCTATTCGTTCCCAATAAAACCATTAGTTTCCAAACCGGATTTCATAGTTTGGAACGATACCTTTACCGATCTGATTCCGTCAAGTACTATCGCGCACGCGCGCCCTTTTCAGAATTGTATAATGTGGGTTTCTTTTTCGATGATCAAATCATTCGGGCCAAAGTAACCCAGAATATCACTCCACGGCTAAACATTGGCGGCGAGTTTCATGCCGCGCGCGCCGATGGCTATTATACCAACCAGCGATATAATGATTTAAAATCAGCCGTATTTGCCTGGTATGAATCTTCAAACCATCGGTATAATTTATTGACGAATGCAGTGTTCAATAAGCTTATTTCTACGGAAAACGGATCCATACTCAACGACACGGTTTTCCGCGATCCAGAGCGGGAAGCAAGTGACGCCGAACGCACAAAACTTATCGAAACACGCGATGATCGTCCTAGGCACACATGGCGTGACAACACGATCTTTCTCCGGCAAAGCCTCTTTGTGGGGCGGCTGGACACCATACAAGCAGGTGAACCCGAGCAGCAGATACTGCCTACTAACCGAATGTCACACAGCTTGAAGCTGCATTTTCAGAATTTTCAGTTTTATAAGAATGAGGAGGATAGTTACGGAGCTTTCCCCTTTGTACAAAGCAAATTGACAGAAGATACGACACAGGTTACGACCATTACCAATGATTTTGGTTATAGCTTTTATCTGCGGGGAAAATCGCTTGCGTTTATTAAAAATGAGGTGAAACTTGATTTGGGATACCAACACGACATGTATTGGTATCGCGACCGAGCATACCATACATTCTTGCAAAATAACACCCTTAAAGCCGGCATCGGATACCGCTTCAGTGATCGGGTCAATATTACCGGAGACCTGAACCAAATCGTGCAGGGGGCGAACTTTGGAGACTATCTTTACGAAGCCAAAGCTGATATTCTGCTAAGCAATGCCATTGGCCGGGTTGTGTTGGGTGCCTATACGCAGAACAAATCACCTGAATGGCTGTTTCAACGCGTTAATTACACATACCATCAATGGGATCATAGTTTTGAAAAGACGAAAACCACTAACTTTTCATTTTCTTACCGGAATGCCACTATCGGATTCTCGGGAAAGGCTGAATATTTTCTCATCAGTAATCATCTCTATTACAAAGAAGTGGATAATCCGAGTTTTGATCCCCGTAAATTGCGCGTTATCGAACCAACACAACTCGGAAATAACATTAACCTGTTAAAGCTATCCGTCGGTCAAAACTTTACATTAGGAAGGTTTCATTTCAAAAATTATGCGGTGTACCAAAAGTCAGATTACAATGCGGTACTAGCCATCCCCGAATTGTACACCTGGCATAGTCTTTATTACAACGGACTGCTTTATAAAATTGTGGATTTCAACCTTGGCTTTGATGTCCGCTTCAACACTCCGTTCCGGACGCCCTCATACGCGATTAATATCGGTCAGTTTTACAACGACAATGTGGGCATCGAATATTCTACTTACCCCATTGCAGATGTATGGGCTACAGCAACCCTTAAGCGGGCCAATCTCTTCCTGAGCTATAATTTCGTAAACCAGCACGTATGGCCCGTAGGATATTATACGGTGCGCAGGTATCCGATGAATAACGCCAATCTCCGGATAGGTATTGCCTGGAAATTTTACGATTAAGGGATTGTTTCTCAAGAAAAAAGAATACCTGCCAGTTGGCGGGTGTTGTGGGAGCTACAGGGTTCGAACCAGTGACCCTCCCGACTTATGGTCGGGATGCTCTGAACCAGCCGAGCTAAGCTTTGCTGATCAACCGTTCTATCATCGTGCGGCTTTTCCATGATTTGATCTGCCGCTCGCGAAGCGTAGCGTCATGTTTTGATGGATAGGCTTCCCGGTAAACCAGCATCCAGTCACTGGCGCGGCCGGTGAAACCGCTGTGATTGGTATTGTGCCTTCTGAGCCGCTGGGGAATATCGTTGCAGGATCCGATGTAATAGCGGTCCAAAGAAGCGGAATAAATGATGTAAAGATAATGCATAGGTTTTCAGGAAAAAAGAACACCCGCCAGTTGGCGGGTGTTGTGGGAGCTACTGGGTTCGAACCAGTGACCCCCTGCTTGTAAGGCAGGTGCTCTGAACCAGCTGAGCTAAGCTCCCATCGTTTTGGGATTGCAAATATAGTGCTGTAAATCGATATTCAAAATTATTTTTTTCATTTTTTGCAAGCCGAACTTATAATTGTAGTTTTACGTTTTGATTGGGCGGTGTGTACTGCCCACGTTCAAGGAAAAAACACGACGCCGCTTAAGAACTAAATATTCCCAATGAAAAATTCGCGCATATTAATCATAGACGACGATCCGGATGTGTTAACCGCCGTGCGACTATTACTTAAACAGCAAGTAGATAAAGTCATTACTGAACATAATCCCGAGCAGATTCCGTCGATACTCGCGAAGGAGACACCCGACCTTGTGTTGCTGGACATGAACTTTAAAAGCACCCTTAACACCGGAAACGAGGGGCTGTATTGGCTCAGTCGTATAAAAGCCATCAAACCCGATTTGCCGGTGGTCATGATTACAGCTTACGGTGCGATTGACTTAGCGGTGACATCACTCAAACAAGGAGCCGCTGATTTCGTTGTAAAGCCTTGGCAAAATGAACAGCTGATCGGCGTAATTACCGGGTTGCTATCCAAAAAAGATCGCAAGAGAGCTACTAATCCCGCGAAAAGTATGGATTCAGAATTCATCGGACAATCGGAGGTGGTGCTTGATTTGTTATATAAGGTCAATAAAATTGCCCCTACAGATGCCAATATTCTTGTATTAGGTGAGAATGGTACGGGAAAAGACCTGATCGCAACTGCAATCCATAAACAATCTGCACGGTCAGACCGACCTTTTATCAAAGTGGATGTAGGAGCTCTCACGGAAACCTTGTTTGAAAGTGAGCTTTTCGGTCACAAAAAAGGAGCGTTTACCGATGCCCGGGAAGATCGTGTAGGCCGTTTCGAGGCCGCAAACGGCGGTACGCTATTCCTGGATGAAATAGGTAACATTTCACTCCAACAGCAAGCGAAATTACTTAGCGTTTTGCAAAACAGGCAGGTTATACCACTTGGAAGCAATACCCCTATTCCAATAGATATCCGATTGGTCTGCGCAACCAATGTTCCCCTGGCAGATTTAGCCAACGAAAACCGTTTCCGTAAAGATCTTATCTACCGCATCAACACGGTAGACTTGCAAGTGCCGCCACTGCGTGAACGAGGTGACGACATTCTTCGCATTGCTCGTTACTTCCTCCAAAAATATGCGGAGAAATATAGAAAGGCGATTGTGGATTTCGACCAGGGAGCTGCGCAAAAGCTTCTTCGGTATCACTATCCGGGGAATGTCCGGGAGCTCCAATATAGTATTGAGCGGGCTGTTATTATGGCCGATGGTGAAATTCTCGGAGCCGAAGATCTTATTTTCTCCGCCATAGAACAAACTTCACAAAGCCAATCGGTTCAACGGCAGCTCCCGGAAGAGCATAATCTCGTCGAACTCGAACGCATCACCATCGCCAATGTGGTGGAAAAACATGGCGGAAATATCAGCAAGGCTGCGAAAGAACTCGGAATCACACGGACCGCACTTTACCGACGGCTGAGTAAATACGATCTTTAAAAATGCGGCGATTTCGGCGGTTGATTTTTTTCCGGGCCTTGCTGCTTTTGGTAGCGCTAACTGGTCTAGCTTATTTACTATTCCAAGAACGCTACCTGTATGCTGCATTAGTAAGCCCCTTTTGCATCTGGATGCTTACGCTCAACTTTCGATCGCAATTACGGGCATATAAAGAGCTGGAGGAATTTGCCGAAGCCGCCCGGTACCGCGATTTTACGCGTCATTTTCCGCTTAGCTATGCGAAGGCGGAATTGCTTCCCCTGCGGAGTGCTTTTAACGAGATAAACGGCGTTTTCAAGAAAATTAGTAGTGAACGCGAAACCCAATATCAGTATTTGCACCAGATTCTGGAAATCGTCGATACCGCCATATTGTCTTATAATGCCGACACACACCAGATTGTTTGGATGAATGAGGCATTCAAAAAGCTGTTTCGCATTCCTTACCTGCATAAGTTCGAAGCACTTCAACGCAGGAATGAAGATCTTTATCATAAAACCATGCAGTTGGTCCCTGGAGAGCAAACCTTACTCAGTGTCAATGCCGCGGGGGGAAATATTAAGCTTCTGCTCACTGCAAGCTATTTTCAGACGCCCGAAGGAAAATTTCGGCTCGTAGTGTATCAAAATGTTAATGAAGCTATCGACGAAACGGAATCCAAGGCCTGGCAAAAATTACTGAGTGTACTCACGCACGAGATCATGAACTCCATTGCACCTATATCGTCGTTGGCCGATACCCTAAAAAGCCGTTTGGACAACATGCCCACCAGCGAAGATCTCGACGACGTCCGCTTAGGTACTGAAACGATAAAACGTCGAAGCGAAGGACTGCTCAAATTTGCAGGCACCTACCGCTCACTGAATAAAATCGAGCGCCCCAGTCTCAGCAAGGTATACGCTGCTGACCTTTTCGAAAACTTATATCAGCTCATGGAGCCCTCGCTCATCCAGAAAAATATTGAGCTGGATATTATCTTAAAAGATACACAACTGCAGCTGGAACTGGATGTGAATTTAGTTGAACAAGTGCTAATTAATCTGCTACTCAATGCGATGGAGGCTGTTAAAGAGATGCCTAGTCCGTACATTTCGCTCTCTGCTGCCGCTAATGACGGAAAACCGCAGATTAAGATAAGCGACAATGGAAAAGGTATCCCGTCCGATTTGCTCGAAAGTATTTTTATCCCGTTCTTTACCACGCGAAAGACCGGCAGCGGCGTGGGCCTCACCCTGAGCAAGCAAATTATGCTGCTACATGGTGGCAATATCTTGGTCCAAAGTGAAGAAGGAAAAGGCAGTGTGTTTACTTTGCAGTTTTAAATAGTGATCCATGAATATTTTAATGGTGTGTCTCGGCAATATATGCCGCTCTCCGCTGGCGCATGGTGTATTGCAGCACATGGCCAATCAAAGAGGGCTTAACTGGACCATAGAGTCTGCCGGTATCGGCGGCTGGCATGTGGGAAATCCGCCAGATCACCGCGCAATTATGGTCGCCAAGCAGCATGGCATCGACATTCGCCAACAGCGGGCACAGCAGTTCCGTGATGACCATTTCGATGCGTTCGACCATATATTCGCTATGGATCGTGCGAACCTCCGCAATTTAATGGCCCGGGGCAAAACAGCCGGACAACGTGCACGTATACAACTGTTCCTGGAAGACAGTGAAGTTCCCGATCCGTATTATGACAATCACCTGTTTGAGCCCGTTTATCAGCTGGTGCAACAGCGGTGCAACGAACTGATCGAGATCTTGAGTTAACGGGTCTAAAATAAAAAAAAGCGCCACCGAAGCGACGCCTTTCCAGATACTAAAACAAACAGTTCATACTATATTTAAGTAATTTACCGTTTTCTTCAATATACCCCGGGGAGAGATATTACGTTGTTAAAATCTTACTTGTAGTTCCAAATAACGCTTAGTGAGGTAAACAATACTGTGCCACAATTTAAGTGTATTTAGCAAATAGCCATTATTTTATTAACCCCTTTTCAATTGATTTGAAAATCAATATCATAGTGAGGGAAGGCTTGTTTTGTTTCGTAACGGCAACACGGGAAATTCCAATTTGTTGACCATTTCTCACACGCCGACCGGGGAATTATTCCCCAAACTGTTGCCGGTCTCCCCCAGTCAAATTACATGCCTGCTGTTCTGAAAGGGGGATTCACCAAACACGTGTATTTTTATGTACTTTTGCCCGGTGAACGCATCGTTAATCAATCGGAAATGGGCCGAATTGCAAGCGGATACCGCTGAGCAGTTTGAGATGGAAAAGCCCGACATCAAGATCATGCTGTTCCTGATCGGTGTTCAGGAATTGGGTAAAGGCCCGATGAAGTTTTCCAAGCGGCAAAAAGAGGAGCTGATGCATATCGCTACCTGTAGGCTTTTCAGTGCCATGGGTTTTTACGAATTGGAGGGGTTGGATCAGGATGGCTGGCCACATTGGCGACTCATCAAACCCATACCCAACTACACCCTTCTCGAACAGGAAATGCTTCTAAAGTCACTCATTATCGATTATTTTGAAGAAAACAGGTAACCCATTATGAAACGAATTTTGGCCGTAGTAACGCTTCTTATATTCTTTACGCTATCATCACACGCAGCCCCGCCTCATAAATATGTCCGTGTGATCACCACCCAGGGCGAATGCCTGCTGAAACTATATGACGAAACACCGTTGCATCGCGACAACTTTCTCAAACTGGCACGCCAGGGATATTACGATGACCTGCTATTTCATCGCGTCATCCGTAATTTTATGATCCAGGGGGGCGATCCTGACTCCCGCTTTGCCGCAGAAAGGCAGCAATTGGGTAAAGGAGGACCGGATTACACTATTCCGGCGGAATTCAACGACAGCCTGTTCCACAAAAAAGGTGCGATTGCAGCTGCACGCGATGAAAACCCAGAAAAGGCTTCCAGTGGCTCCCAATTTTATCTCGTGCAGGGTAGGACATTTACGGATGCGGGCCTCGATAGTTTGGAGCAATTGCGATTGGGAGGGCGCAAAATTCCGGCTTACCAACGTGAAGTATATAAAACCTTGGGCGGAACGCCCCATCTCGATCAAAACTATACGGTATTTGGCGAACTCGTTTCCGGCGTCGATGTCATCGACCGCATCGCCGCTGTAAAGACTGATCGCTACGACCGACCCCTACAGGACCAACGCATGGATATGATTCCACTTACACGCAGGGAGGCAATCAACCTCGAACGTGAACAGGCAGGGCAACCTCCTAAAAATGGTATATTTATCAAATTTTTAGACTTGTTCAAACCGAAATATTAATCCCGATCGTCATTTCCTTTGTCCTTTTTTCGGAATACGCGTTTAAAGAAACCGCCTGTCTTTTCTTTTACCTTTTTAGCGTCTTCGGCCGCATTCATAATCTTTTGTTCCCTTTCGGGACTGACGCCTGCGCATTCTTTGATTCCTTGGAGCAGGCTCTGCCATACCGTCTTAAAAAATGAATAGGTATGCGGCCGCGTATAATTGATTCTGCCGGTGTGGTATTTGCCATTTGCGTCGGGATTACTGTCATTGATGATGAAACTATTCGCTAGGAAGGAAACTACTTTCATCGATCCCTTTTTGCCATTCTCTTCCGTGGTCAGCAAATTAAGTCGCATATTGTTATAGTCAAAACGCAGTGATCCCCTTGATCGGTAATCGTCTGCTGAGACGTCAAAACTTACCCGTTTGATGTTGGCATTGGCTACCTCCGCATTCAGCAGGGGGATTACAATCCGATTGAGCGGCCTCCCATTCATCGGGCCAAGTAATCCCTTATAGGTATACGCGCCACGCTTATCCAGCATATCAAATGCAAATTCCACATCCAATTTGCCGATATCCATTAGATACGTTGTCAGGTCTGCCGTCATTGTTTTATTCTCAATCAGTGCCAGCGAATCGTTGGTCACGTTGTAGAACACACCGTTTGTCCGGTCGAAAGTGATTTTTCCCTCCTTTTGGTATTTACGGCTCACTTCGGCATAACTGATGTCTACGTTATTCAGCACAACCGAATCGATTTTCAGCGACTGTTTCATTTTCAGCAGTAACTGATGCGGCGATTTACCAATCTTATCGGTAGGGTGCTTTGGATAGCGTAAGTCGTTGGAGATGAGTACTGTTCCGCTGTCTATGTGCAGACTGCCCGCATGTATATTCTGATTGTTCACAAAGCGTTGCAAGTCTATGTCTTCTAGACGTATGGTCGGAAACGCGATCACCGCCATATCCTTCGCCATTTTTTTCCGTTTATAAAATTCCTCTTTGCTCATCCGTGGAGCATATTTAAATCCGGTAAGTGTTACCTGTTTATATAATGTTGCAATCTGCAGCCGGTCGAAACTTACGTAATAAAAGCTGTCGGGTGTTTCATACCGGAATCCAGGCACATCCACGTCAATGGCCCGGGTGTGATAAAATCGGGTGGAATCAAACTGTGAGGCCGAATCGATCAGAATGTCACTCACTTTTACATTCAGGTTGTTTAATACCGTTTCGTTAATGGCCGTGTCTGTTTTCTTTGAAAATTTGAAGTGAATATCATTGAAATGCACATTACCCACACTCACCTCATTAAGGATGCTTGATATGCGCTGGTAAAGTGTTTGTGTATCTCGCTTTATAACAATCGTATCGTTGTATGCATGGTATTTGTTCAAGATGTGGATACTAGGTGTATCGATGGTGATATCATCAATCTGCAACCTGCGATCGGTCAGAATCCGCCGTGGATGAAAGCTTCGGATCCGTAGGTTTTCAATACGGATGTTATACGCGTTGTCAGGCGCCTGATGTTGGCGCTCCAGTTCGGCATATCGTGCACTGTCAACGGTTAGCCGCAGACTTTTGATGGATGCATTGCCCGTGATCAAGTTGAAATTCAAATCGTCGTATCCAATCACATAGAGACTGTCGGTCGACTTGATTACGGCCTCCTTAATTTGTGCATCCAATATTGGCTTCCAATGGCGGCCCAGATACCATGCGCCCACTATTACGATTATCAGCAGGCTTGTTATAACACCAATAACCCATTTCCAAATCGGCTTCATACATCAGAAGGTAACGCTTACTATCGATAATTTTTTTTATATATAACCGTACAAATGTTGACGGAGAAACAATAACGATTATGAAACCTGCCAGTTCAGCGCCTGACGCCAAAGGCGGTGAAAATGCAGGGCCCATTAGATCACTAAAAACAATTAGTTCCTAATGAATGTTTTCGTAAAAATACAGAATTGTCGACAAATCGCTGTAATGTAAAAAAACAGCAGGCGATTGGCACAGTCGTAAAAAAGAGCTAACTTAGACAGAAATATATGCGCGGTTATCTTTTTTCACAATATATTCCCAGCACATTGCCCAAAGGCAGTTTTGACGAACTGCTAAAGCTTTTCATGCAATTACTGCAATACACGGCCGGAGACGCCGAAGAAGCATTGGCTTGGCTCAATGAATTGGACAAACAATACAACCTGACGAACGACGAGTATGGGATCGGTGATTTTATACAGGAGCTTAAAGACAAAGGATACCTCAGTGACGACTCAGGTTCTGGGGAATTCCGGATTACGGCCAAAAGCGAGCAAACCATCCGCCAGTCCGCATTAGAAGAAATTTTCGGTAAACTCCGCAAAAGTGGCCGGGGCAACCACAACAGCAATCTATCCGGTTTGGGCGAAGAAAAGAATGCCGATCGGCGCGAATACCAATATGGCGATAGCCTGGACCAGATCGACATGACCACCTCCATCCACAATGCGCAGGTAAATCACGGAATTGGTAATTTCATGCTCACGGAACGGGATCTGGAAGTAGAAGAGCGCGACTACAAGACACTGACGTCCACCGTGCTGATGATCGACATCTCCCACAGTATGATCCTCTACGGCGAAGATCGCATCACACCCGCCAAGAAAGTCGCCATGGCATTGGCGGAGCTGATCCATACCCGCTATCCAAAGGACACGCTGGATATCGTTGTATTTGGCAACGATGCGTGGCCCATCACCCTCAAAGACCTGCCGTATCTGCAGGTGGGGCCCTATCACACCAATACGCTGGCCGGCCTGGAACTGGCTACCGACCTGCTACGCAGGCGCAAGACCCATAATAAACAAATCTTTATGATTACCGATGGCAAACCAACTTGTCTGAAAGAAAATGGCCGCTATTATAAAAACAGTGTCGGATTGGACCGTAAGGTAGTCAACAAAACACTCAACATGGCGGCCCAGTGTAAACGGCTCAATATTCCCATCACGACGTTTATGATTGCCCGCGACCCTTATCTGCAACAATTTGTGCGCCAGTTTACGGAAACCAACGGAGGCAAGGCGTTTTACAGCTCTCTTCAAGGACTCGGCGAGTACATCTTTGAAGACTACATCCGTAACCGGCGAAAAACTGTACGGTAATTGTGCAATCCGTAACGAAAGCAAAACCAGCAACTCAGCAAAATGACTCATATCCATACCTTAGGAGAACTTAAAAAATCAGGATACCAGCACCGAACCGTAAAAGACGAACTCAGGGCCAACCTTATTAGACAACTGCAGGAACACAAAGCCGGTTTTCAGGGCATCGTTGGGTATGACGAAACCGTTATTCCCGAATTGCAGACGGCCATTCTTTCCCGACATAATGTGTTGCTGCTGGGGCTGCGCGGTCAGGCAAAAACCCGCATCGCGCGGCTTATGGTCCATTTGTTGGATGAATATGTGCCATATGTAGCCGGTAGTGAACTGTTCGACGACCCACTGGATCCCATTTCGTGGTATGCTCGAAACGAGATTCAGACCCATGGTGACGACACGCCCATTGCGTGGTTACACCGTTCGGAACGATATACCGAGAAGCTGGCTACCCCCGATGTAACGGTGGCCGACTTAGTGGGCGACGTGGACCCTATCAAAGCAGCTACGCTGAAACTCACTTACAATGATGAACGTGTCATCCATTTCGGATTGATTCCCAGGGCGCATCGTGGTATTTTCGTGATCAACGAGCTTCCCGACCTGCAGGCCCGAATACAGGTTGCGCTGTTCAACATGCTGCAGGAAAAAGACATCCAGATCCGCGGATTTAAACTTCGGCTGCCCCTTGATATTCAGTTTGTGTTTACGGCGAACCCCGAAGACTACACCAACCGCGGTTCCATCGTGACGCCACTGAAAGACCGTATCGAAAGTCAGATCCTCACCCACTATCCGAAGCGTATCGATATTTCCCGGAAGATCACTTTCCAAGAAGCCCGCATCACTCCCGAACAACAAAGGGCCATCGAAGTCGATGGCTTGCTGAAAGATCTGGTGGAGCAGGTTGCATTTGAAGCCCGGCAAAGTGAATTCATTGATCAGAAATCGGGTGTATCGGCACGCCTCACCATCTCCGCATATGAAAACTTGGTCAGTGCCGCAGAGCGGAGGCTACTGATTTCCGGGCAGAAGAAGACGGTTGCCAGGTTGGCTGATTTTTCCGGTATCATCCCCGCAATTACCGGCAAAATCGAGTTGGTGTACGAGGGTGAACTGGAGGGCCCTGTCCACGTAGCACACCGGCTAATCGGCGGTGCCGTCAAAACGCTGTTCACCCAATATTTCCCCCATCCGGAAAAAGCCAAAAAGTCGAAGAGCGAAAATCCTTATGCATCTATTGTCGATTGGTTTACACTGGGAAACGAGGTGTTGCTTACCGATGCACTGTCTGACAGCCAATATAAGAAAGCGCTCATGGCAGTACCCGGCTTACATGCATTGATCAAAAAGTTCCATCCCAAGCTGGTCGAAAGCCAGCAATTGCTGCTGATGGAATTTGTACTACACGGGTTGGCCGAGTATTCGCAGCTTAGCAAGAATTACCTTCAAAACGGCATTGGATTTACTGATATGCTGGGAAGCCTCTTCGATGGAGATTTCAGCGAGGAAGATTTTGAGTAAATTCAAAAACAGCACGGTGTTCTGGATTATCCAGTTTCGTGCTCTTCCGGTTGCCATAGGCTGTTACATGTAAGATATTGCTTTGGTTGGCAAATTGGTCAAGCAGCACCCGGTTGTCGACGGCGATACGTTGCACGAAGGTGACCCCTTCGGCTTCCAGGTAGCACCAAGCCACATCGTCTTCAATTTCATAGCCAAGATAGCGGAGCGTTTGCAACTGCCCATTCACGGAAAGACTCAGATGGCGTCGTAGATAACGGGCAATCAAACTATCCGTTTCATTTCTGTTTGCCGGATTGATGAGGTCAACTGTTGAGGCACCTCCTGCTGCTTTTAGTGCAGTTTCCAGATCGTCATAAAAAATCCGGCAACTGATTTCCACGCGTTGTGCCTCCTTATTGTAGTCAACCGCGGTGATACTTACATAAAACGGATGAAGAACCAACCAGAATACCTGAATAAAAAGGTTACCCATATTTTAACTAGCCTATTGCGTTTTCGACACAAATTAACGTAATATTGTAACGAATACCGCAACATAACGTGCAATATGCAAGACTTTGGTGTATATTTTGAATTAGGGTTACAGCATATTTTGGACTTGGCAGGTTATGACCACATTCTTTTTGTCATAGCCCTTTGCTGCACCTATTTTGTCGGAGACTGGCGGAGAGTTATCGTATTGGTTACAGCCTTTACCATTGGGCATTCCTTCACACTGGCATTGAGTGTTTTTAATCTGATCCGGGTGGATACTGTGTTGATTGAATTTCTCATTCCTGTCACCATTGTCATTACAGCTATCAGCAATATCGCTGTAAGACGTAAAAGACGAAGGGTGAATACCGATTGGCTTACGTATGGTTATGCGCTATTTTTCGGGCTCATACATGGTTTGGGATTTTCCAATTACCTGCGCTCACTGCTTGGCAAAGAAAGCAGCATCACAGGACCGTTGTTTGCTTTCAATGTTGGATTGGAATTGGGTCAACTCGTTATTGTTTTCGTAGTTTTGATCTTATCGTTCATCGCTACTACCATTTTTTCGGTTTCCAAACGCGATTGGACATTTTTTCTATCGGCCGCTGTTTTCGGTATCGCACTGGTGATGGCGTTGGAGCGGATTTAAAAAAAATAGTAACTTTACCCACAAAACACGACGCACGTGAAACCATCTTCTCTTTATTTTTTTGTGTTTGCGGTTTGCATGGCTGTATTTTCAGTCCACGCTCAACACCAAAATAACCCGACTTCAAACCATGGCAACAAATTTGAACAACTGGGAACGTTGTTGAGCGATCCGAATGTATACCGTACTGCTTCGGGAGCCCCCGGCCATCAGTATTGGCAGCAGAAAGCCGATTATGTCATTGACGTAGAGGTAGACGACGATAACCAACGCGTCATTGGGTCGGAAACCATTACCTACACCAACAATTCGCCGGATCCGCTCTCCTACATATGGATCCAGCTTGATGAAAATGAGCACAAGGCCGATGCGGAAAGCAAGAAATTCGACGAAAGTTCGCTGAATGAACAGATGACCACCAATCAGCTGCAAAACCTGATCAGCAGCGATAAGGATTTGGGGGTTAGGATACAGAAAGTCGCCGACGGCGCTGGAAAGCCCCTTAGCTACACCATCAACTACACCATGATGCGGGTGGATCTTCCCACCGTATTAAAACCCGGAGCCAAATTTGTTCTTCAGATCGAGTGGCAGTATAACATCAGCGACCGCATGGCCGAAGGAGGCCGCGGAGGTTATGAATACTTCGCTGAAGACGACAATTACTTGTACACCATCACGCAATGGTACCCCCGTATGGCGGTCTATTCCGACTTTCAGGGATGGCAAAATAAGCAGTTCACGGGCCGGGGCGAGTTTGCCTTGGTATTTGGCGATTTTAAGGTCAACATCACTGTGCCGGCAGACCACGTGGTAGGTGCTACGGGCGAGTGCCGCAATTATGCCAGTGTACTAACGGCGGTTCAGTTAGATCGATGGAAACAGGCGCAGCAAGCGGATGAGCCCGTTGAGGTGGTAACACTCGATGAGGCTCGCCAAGCGATGAAGAAAAAAGCTACCGACAAAAAAACGTGGGTGTACGAAGCCAAGAATGTGCGCGATTTCGCCTTTGTCTCTTCACGCCGCCTGGTTTGGGATGCGATGCGCGTCAAAGATGGGATCGAAAGCCACATGCCTATGGCCATGTCCTACTACGGCCCCGAAGCATATTCCCTCTACCGCCCCTATTCGACCAAAGTAGTCGCTCATACACTCAAGGTATATTCCAAGCATACCATCCCCTATCCGTATCCGGTTGCGATTTCGGTGGAAGCTTCCAATGGTATGGAATACCCGATGATCTGCTTCAATTACGGGCGGGCAGATAAAGACGGTACCTACTCCGAAGCGACGAAATACGGAATGCTCAGCGTAATTATCCACGAAGTAGGGCACAATTTCTTTCCCATGATTGTCAACTCTGACGAACGGCAGTGGACCTGGATGGACGAAGGGCTTAATACGTTCTGCCAGTTTCTGGCTGAACAGGAATGGGACAAAGACTATCCCTCGCGACGAGGGCCGGCTCACAAGATTGCCGATTACATGAAGCTTCCCAAAGACCAGCTGGAGCCCATCATGACCAACTCCGAAAACATCGTGGAATTTGGCCCCAATGCCTACGCCAAACCGGCAACCGCGCTTAATATCCTGCGGGAAACGGTAATGGGACGGGAACTGTTTGACTACGCCTTCAAAGAATATGCACGACGGTGGGCCTTTAAACACCCCACTCCGGCCGACTTCTTCCGGACAATGGAAGACGCCTCTGCGGTAGATCTCGACTGGTTTTGGCGAGGCTGGTTTTTCGGCATCGATCCCGTGGATATTTCCCTTGACGACGTGGAACACTTTCAACCTATGGGAAATATCCCCGATGCTCAGGCAGCAGCGAAAGCGGCGTTTGAGAAAGATTTGAACACGGTATCACGTCAACGTAACATCGAGGAAGGGGTGAATTTTGCCGTCGAGGCTGATACCAGCTTGCAGGATTTTTACAATAAATGGGATCGTTTTGAAGTCGCTGATGAAGACCGGCAGGCCTTTGAACAATACTATCACTCGCTGTCGCCCGAAGAAAAAGCGTTATATGATGGGAAGTATCACTTTTATCAACTGAGATTCTCCAATAAGGGGGGCTTGGTAATGCCCATTATTTTACAGTGGACCTTTGCCGACGGCACTACCGAAGTCGAACGTATCCCTGCCTACATCTGGCGCAAAAATGAAAACGAGGTCACCAAGGTCTTCGCGAAAAGCAAAGAAGTGACAGCCGTATTGGTAGACCCCCTGCGAGAAACCGGTGATATCGACGAAGAAAACAATGCTTGGCCACGCCACCATACGCCTACACGGTTCGAGTTATTCAAGCAGCAACAGGGTCCCGCACGAGGAGAATCTACGGGCCCCAATCCCATGCAACGGGCGAGGAGGAGTGGACAATGATCCCCGAAAAGCGATTACGTGATTTTACAACAGGGGTATTTAAGGCCATCGGTTGTCCCGATGCAGATGCACAATTGGCTGCAGACGTATTGCTTGCTGCCGACCTGCGGGGGGTTGATTCCCATGGCGTTGCACGCCTTAGCGGCTACGTACGATTGTGGGAAAGTGGTCGCCTCAATTCCACTCCCCATATCCGTGTAGTGCATGAAACCCCAACAACGGCGACTGTTGATGGCGATGGCGGACTCGGATTGGTTACCGCCCCTTTTGCCATGGATATCGCTATCGAAAAGGCGCGGCAGTACGGTTCGGGCTGGGTGGCCATCCGCAATTCCAATCACTTCGGCATTGCTGGCTACCATGCGCTCAAAGCCGTCGAACAGGAGATGATTGGCTATGCACTCACCAACGCGAGCCCTTTGGTTGCACCCACGTTTTCGACTGAACGGCTGTTGGGTACTAATCCCATTTGTTATGCATTTCCTGCCGGAAACTATCCGCCCGTAGTGGTAGATATGGCAACTTCTGCTGCCGCAAACGGCAAGCTGGAAATTGCCGAGCGAGCTGGCAAATCAATTCCAGAAGGATGGGTACTTGATGCGAAGGGGCATCCTACTATCGACGCTACAGCCGTCAAAAAGGGGGGCGCCCTGCTTCCGTTAGGAAGCGACCGCGACCATGGCAGCCACAAAGGCTTCGGCCTTTCAGCTATAGTCGACATACTTTCCGGTGTATTGTCTGGTGCGAACTATGGCCCTTGGGTGCCTCCATTTGTGGCTTACTTGCAGCCGGTGGTCAACCAACCGGGTCAGGGCATCGGCCATTTCGTTGGGGCTATGCGCGTGGATGGATTTCGCCCTGCGGCCGATTTTAAGGCCAATATGGATCAGTGGATCGCACGCTTTAAACAAGCCAAACGCGTTGACGAGCAACAACCCGTAATCATTCCCGGAGAGCCCGAATATGAAGCTGAATTGGATCGCCGGAAAAATGGGATTCCCCTCGTTGAAGCGGTACAAAAAAACTTGGAGGCATTAGCGTCTAAATTAGGAATCGGCCAACTGTAAATTTTTACCCTTTTGTGATACCGAGGTTTTTATCTAAGTTTGCGACCGATGGATATGTTCGATGACTTATTGACGAGCTATCTGGAAAGGACCTGCGATGCGGAACCTGCGTTGTTGCAGCACATCCACAGGGAAACCTATGTGAAAGAAACCAGGCCCCACATGTTGTCGGGCCACTATCAAGGCAGGCTGCTGGCTTTTCTAAGTAAGTTGGTGTCGCCCCATCGGATTCTGGAAGTTGGTACGTTTACAGGATATGCAACGTTATGTTTGGCGGAAGGTCTAGCTCCAGGCGGCGAAATACACACCATCGATAGCAACATAGAATTAGAAGATCGTGTACGTGGTTACTTTGCCCTATCCGAATGGAACCACGCAATCCGCTATCATGTTGGAGATGCGGCTACGATTATTCCCCAACTAAAGGGACCATTTGAGTTGGTCTTTATCGATGCGGATAAGAAGAACAATGGTCTTTATTATGAGTTGGCCCTCGAAAAAATTCCCACTGGTGGTTTAATTTTAATAGATAATGTGTTATGGAAAGGGAAAGTAGTGGCCGATGCCGGCGATTCCCAGACCCAGCAGATTGCCGCGTTGAATAAGCAGTTGGCGGCTGATAATCGTGTTGATAAATTAATTCTCCCCATTCGCGATGGCGTATACGTGTTGCGCAAGCGATAATAAAGTTAACCTGTTGACGCATGAACGAAACCCGGAAGACTTTTCTAATTACCTTATTCCTTACCATCGGGTTGGTCGGCGGAAATGCAGTCCGCTCGCTGGCTCAGGAGTATACGCCGCATACCTATATTGAGCAGTATAAAGATGCTGCAGTGCAGTATATGGAAGAGTATGGGTGTCCCGCAAGCATCATTTTAGCCATCGCCATGCATGAGAGCGCATATGGAGGTAGTCGCATAGCACGCCATTTGAATAATCATTTTGGTATTAAAGGGCCAAACAACAGCAAGGTAATCCGATCGGCTTACAAAGGTTATGCTTCCGTAGAAGAATCCTATGCCGACTTTATTGATTTTTTACGGAGACGTAAAAAGACCGAGCAACTGTTTGAGCAATATCAACCCTATGAATACCGGAAATGGGTACAGGGAATCGCCCGCTCTGGATATGCTCATAGTCCATCCTGGTCATCGAAAGTAATCGGCATCATCCATAAGTATAACCTAGACGAATTAGACATACAGCCCGAGGGTGATAGGGCCATCGCCTCGTTGGACGAGTCGGACGAGACCGAAGAATTGTATACGGTGAAGCAAGGGGATACGCTGTATGACATTGCCCGGAAATATGGAACAACCGTGAAAGAACTGCAACGCAATAACGGCCTTACCCATTCACGCTTGCGGATCGGACAACAATTGATTTTGTAAATGAAAAGGTATTTATATGTACTGTCGGTTGTTATCTTATTTTCTTCCTGCTTATCCAAGCAAGATGTGCTTCAAAATCCCCACGTAACAAAGCGCCCTGTACCCGTACAAAAGCCGAGGGAGCAACATCGCCAAAGCCCACGCCCATCCACTTCGCATGCGAGTACATCGGGACAGGAATACATCGAGCGTTATAAAGCTATTGCGATCGAGGAAATGGAACGGTTTGGTATACCTGCCAGTATCAAATTGGCGCAGGCACTTCTCGAATCGGGGAACGGCAACAGTGCGTTGGCGCGGCAAGCTAACAATCACTTCGGCATTAAATGTACTCCGGAATGGCCAGGAAAGAAAACGTATCAAGATGACGATCGCCACGATGATTGCTTCCGAGTATACGAAAGGCCCGAAGATTCTTTCAAAGATCACTCACAGTTTTTGTTGCGAAAGCGCTACGCGGCGCTCTTCGAATTGGACAAAGACGATTACAAGGGGTGGGCGAAGGGTTTGAAATCTGCCGGCTATGCTACCAATCCGCGTTATGCCGACATGCTTGTCGAGTTAATCGAACGCTATCAGTTATATCAGTATGACCGACCCGAGAGCCGGATGGAAAAAGTGAAACGAGAAGAGATGGTTCAGACCGAGATCGTTGAAAATAAACCGGAAGAGCTGCAGCCTGCATCAGCCAAGGCTCCCGTACGCATCGATATCCACGAGGTAAAGCAGGGAGACACGCTGGCGGCCATAGCCCGTAAACATGGGATGTCTACCAGTGAATTGATGGATCTAAACGGGTTGAAAACCGAATCTCTTTTTATCGGTCAGCTTATCTTGGTGTCACAATAAAAACGCAATATTGCAAATTGATGTTAAAATTTTCGTCAACTGCAAACTTAGCTGTAGTTTTAGGGCAGTGAATAAAATAAAGCACTTTTTTATCGGATTGCTTGTTTTCGGTATCCAGTTCGATGTCGTGTTGGCCCAAACAGCCATACAGGGCATCGTGTTTGACAATCATACCAAGCAACGTATTTCACAGGTATACATTTATAATACGGCCAATGACGACGGTGGATATAATAACACGCGTGGCGAATTTTCACTTCAGGCTTCTCCAGGGGATGTTTTGATAGCGGCAGCCAAAGGCTACTACCCCGATACGCTTGTTGTTTCCAATAAAAGCGTTGTGTTGTTCAACATGGAGCGGTCGTCGATCTGGCTGGACGAGGTTTCTGTTATCGCCCGGCGTAGTCCTGAAGAACGGCTGGAAGAGAACAAGCGGGAGTACGGCACAGCTTATAGTAAGGGAAATGCGGGATCCATCTTTTCAGTAGGGCCAACCGGCGCCGGAGTAAGTATTGATGCCTTGTATAAGTTGATTAGTCGCGAAGGCAAGAACTCGCGCAGATTGCAGGAAATCATCGAGCAGGATTATCGGGAATCCGTGATCGATTATCGATTTACACCTGATTTGGTAAGGAGCGTGACAGGTTTGACCGGTGCTACACTAGCAGATTTTATGCGGCAATACCGGCCTTCCTATTACTTTATTTTAAGTGCCAACGACTATAATTTGGCTTTTTATATCCGTTCGTCGCTCGCGCAATATCGACAAAATCCCGCCGCACGTCGACTCCCTTCTTTCCCTCAAACCAACAAATAAAAACACATAAAGAAAAAGCAGCACGATATTTGTTAATTTAGCAGCAGATATGAAACGACGGTTTTACTCTTTGCTTATATTGTTGCTAGTTTGCATCTCAATAGGCCGGGCTCAAATTTATGATTTGGATGAATTACGTTACCGGCCCGATTCCAATAGCCTTAAGGTAGAAAAATCTGAACCGGGAATCCGCCCGGTTAAACTACCGATGTCTACCTTGGATCTGAAAGTGATTTATTGGCGGCATTGGTCATCTTTTGGTATTAACGCCAATCAAGCTTCTTTCAGTGATAACTGGACCGGTGGGGGTGTTAATTCAATTTCAGTAGGCGCGCTGATTAACCATAAGTCCGACTATACGCGCAATAACACGAATTTCGTGACCGAATTGATGTTGCAGTATGGAAAGCAGAAAAACAAAGACCAACTGCCCCGTAAAAACAATGACCGTATTTTTTGGGATAATAAACTGTCGTTGAAGATCTCTAACTTTTGGTCAATTTATACCTCACTGACATTTGAAAGCCAATTTGATGTGGGATTGATGTATGGCAAAGATGAAGAAGGAAATGAATTTGTGAGAACAGATACCACCCTTTCTGCATTTATGGCTCCGGGGTATCTCACTGAATCTTTCGGGGTTGAATACAAGCCGGATAATACATTTTCGCTGCGTATCGGTACAGGAACCGCTCGGCAAACATTTATTTTGGATGATCGCGTCGTACCGACGTTTACTCCGCGATTCGGGGTGGAACCCGGACGAAGATTTCGGAACGACCTCGCATTTCAGCTGACGGCCAATTTGGATCGAAATATTGGTAAGAATCTCAATCTGAAAAGTCGTTATAATATGTTTGCTAACTACGAAGAGCTTAGTGATCCGGCTCATCGGCTGGATGCCACACTTACCGCATCGGTAACCCGGTTGATTAACGTGACGCTAAGCGGTATCTTATTGTACGACAGCCGACAGCACGAAGAAGTCCAGACCAGCCAAACACTGGCATTGGGCCTTCTGTACAAAATCCCGAGATAACCATGGTGCGAGGCGGCATTTGCACGATACACAAAGCGATGTCGATTTTGTTGGCGGCATTGGTGTTCTCCGCATGTACCGCTAATCGCTATGCAAAAACGAATAAGCAATATAGGCAGCAACTGAAAGTATTCACAGAGCAGATGCAGGCGCCTTTGCCGTATGCGACTCCTCGTCTGGTTGCCACCTATGATTCGACGACAGGCGTGACCGCCGTATCTGAGATTCCACAAACCAAACGCGAGGCACGCCAGGTCGCATCCATTCATTTTAATTTGCGCAAACCCAATTACGTGATCATTCATCACACGGCACAGGATAGTCTGGAACAAACGCTGCGTACATTCACCGTCCCGCATTCAGAGGTAAGTGCACATTATGTAATCGGGCGTGATGGGGAAGTCTATCAACTGCTTAACGATTATGTACGCGGGTGGCATGCGGGGGTCGGAAAATGGGGTACCGTAACCGATTTAAATTCCATATCGTTGGGGGTCGAATTGGATAACAATGGTAAGGAGCCTTTCACCGAACCGCAGATTTATAGCTTGTTGAATCTTCTGGACACGCTGCAGCAGCGATATAACATCCCTCCTACTAATTTCATTGCGCATTCGGATATTGCCCCATCCCGCAAAGTGGATCCAAGTGCATTCTTCCCCTGGAAGCGCCTTGCAGCGTGTGGTTTCGGGCTTTGGCCCGACGAGGTGCTGATGACACCTCCCGAAAATTTTAATCCCGAAGACGCACTGCGCATCATCGGTTACGACACCAGCAATCTGGATGCAGCAATCAAAGCGTTCAAACTGCACTATATACAAAATGATGTCAGTGGCGAACTAACGGATTACGATCTCAGCGTGTTGTATAGTCTATATCGTAAGCGATAACGTTACTTATTGTGTGGATACGCTCGTTCCGATGGATTGCTGATTTGAACGCGTGCCCTGAAATAGCAGCGAGAATAAAACCACTCCAGCACACCCCACTAGATTAAGCCAGAGGAAAGCCATGACATCAAACCACCAAAAGGATACCACGACAACCTCAGTAAGAACAGCTGCCGCAAGCACGGCTTTCCCACCGGCTCGTTTTACATAAAATGCGACGACAAAAATACCCAGAATGGTGCCGTAAAACAGCGAGCCCAAGATGTTAACGGCCTCCAATAAATTGCCCAGTTTGCTGGCGTAGAGGGCAATGACGATGCAAAATATCCCCCACATCAAAGTGAATACGCGTGAAGCTGACAGATACCTGCGTTCGCTGCCTGTTTTGCTGACAAAACGTTTGTAGATATCGATGACGGTAGTGGATGCCAGGGAATTGATAGCGCCGGATGTCGCACCCATGGAAGCCATAAATACAATAGCTACTAACAGCCCAATCAGGCCTTTCGGGAAATTTTCCGTCACGAAGGAGAGAAAAATATAATTGTTGTCATTGGTGTCGGCCATGGCATCGTTGGCTTGCATCAACTCCACCAAGTCCTGTCGGATTTCCTTGGTTCGCAAGTCTGTACCCTGCAGTTGGTCGCGGACCTCTGCAATAACAGCTTCATCGCCGTTATCCAATGCCGCAGTCAATCGATGTATCTGTTTCTTTTTTTCTTCAAAAATAGCGTGGTGCTCCGCTTTCAGTTCCGCTACTTGGTCAGCATATGGACTGTTCTCAATTCGATGGAGTTCATATTTGTTGAAGAATATGGGTGGACTGTTGTACTGATAAAAGGCGAATACCAAAACGCCGATCAGCAAAATGGCAAACTGCATGGGGACCTTAAGCAACCCGTTCATAAGTAATCCGATTCGGCTGTCACGGATCGATGAGCCGGTGAGGTAACGGCCCACTTGGCTTTGATCCGTACCAAAATAGGAAAGCTGTAGAAAAAAACCGCCGATAAGGCCGCTCCACAGGGTATATTGATTGTTCCAGTCGAAAGAAAGATCGATGGCGTTAGCCTTGCCCGATTTGCCGGCAATGTGCAGTGCCTTGGAAAGACCAATATCGTCGGGCAACATATAAATCACCAATATGCCTGCGGTGAGGAGGCCGCCGAAAATAATGGTCATTTGAAGCAGTTGCGTATACGACACGGCTTTGGTACCACCATAAACGGTATAGAGCACTACGAGTGTGCCCATGAAAAGGGTGGTATAAACGACATTGATCTGAAGAATGCTTGATAAGATAATTGCAGGCGCATAGATCGTGATGCCGGTAGATAGGCCCCGTTGAATCAAAAAAAGCAATGCGGTAAACGCGCGTGTGCGTACGTCAAAACGTTTCTCCAGGAATTCATAAGCTGTATAGACCCGCAACCGATGGAAAATAGGGACAAACGAAATGCTCAATACAATCATCGCCAGGGGCAAACCAAAATAGAATTGGACGAAACTCATACCGGAGGAATAAGCCAGCCCTGGAGCCGAAAGGAAGGTAATGGCGCTTGCCTGGGTGGCCATCACAGATAAAGCTACGTGATACCAAGGTAGTGACTTATTACCCAAAAGGTATCCGTCGATGTTGCGAATTCCTTTGCTCTTGTATACGCCGTAGGCGACAATCAGCAACAACGTGCAAAATAACACAGCCCAATCTGTCGTACTCATCCGAAGTGATTGGTGAACAAATAAAATAACAGGATAAGTACCAGCAACCAGAGCACTACGATCCAATAAAAGCGCTTCCAGTTACGGATAAAGGGAGGAAGTCCCTTATCGGTCATGCTCGCGCCCTTTGAGGAGATTGCCCACAAAAAAGCCGGCAAGAGCCACCCCTACTACGATACCAATGATGGCACCGAGAAAACTTTCCTGGATGTAACCGCCCGTTAGTCCGCCAAATACGGCACCAAGCAAATAAAAATAACCGGTGATGTTTTTTTCGGTGGATGGCTCTTCGATGTGTTTTTCCATGACAATACCTTGTTTAATCAATTGGGTTTTGCGAGCAAATTTACAAATAATCTATATGCCCCGGGCACGCCGGCAGGCAATTGTCTGAAAAAAGCAAGGGATGTATAAACAAAGTTACCTTTTCCATACCGGGCTACCAGCAGCGATCCATTGCTGGGAGCTTCTTCGGGGTCTGCCATGCGCAGGGGTTGGTCATATTGACGATCAGCCTTGCCGGCAAAATATAGACCGCGTTCCTGAATCCAGCCATCAAAATCGGCAGTTGTGATCTTGTTTGGATAATTCAGCACCCGGCTATTAGGGCTCAATAACGTCACAGGGGCAGTTTCGTCGGTTACCCTGCTTCTGCTTAAGGTCAACGGGTAAGGGCCCAAGTTAGATACTGGCAATCCGCTACTTACGTTATATTGCACCAGTAACGTACCGCCGTTCTTAACGTAAGCTAGTAAATGAGGTTGCATATACCGCATGCGTTCATTTACATTGTATAAGCGTATCCCAGTAACGATGGCGTCGTATTGCGATAAGTTATCTGAGAGAACATCTTGTTCGTTCAGTATATCCACACGCAATCCAATTTCCCGCAGCGCTTGCGGAATCAAATCGCCTGCACCTGGCAAATAGCCGATGCGCGTTGCTGATACACCGGTTTCAACTTTGCTTAGGCGGACGATAGCGGGAGGAAACCATGTAATGCGGGGAATATGATCGTGTGCAATTGAACGGATAGCGTAGGCCTTCTCTGTCGAATCTGCATATTTCAAAGTAATAGTCAATGAATCGGAAAGCGATGCGTCCGCTGCTGGGTAGATCGTGAATTTAGCAGTGACTTCTTCGGATTTTTCTGAGAAATACAGCGGTATCTGCCGGGGCTCAGCCCGCCAGCCTGATGGCAGATCGACGAAGGCTGTGGCAGATACCTGATCCTGTGTATGCGCCGTAAAGACAGCTTCCAATGTCTTTGGTTCATCGCCGTTGAATACGAACGCCTTTTGGCCAAGGTTGGCCGTTATCGGTGGCGCAATGGTCAACGGTTCATATACTTCGCCCCGGACTGGGTGAGTATATTTATAAACAATCGGACGTTCAAAAGCGAGTTCTTTGCCATTAATGCGCAAAGTGACGGAAGTTTTGGGAACGTCGATGTTAGTAGGTCGACCCACATCTTCTTGGTGATTTATTACAAAACTGCCCAAGCCATGCGGGCTACGGAGCCAGTAGGGTTGCGTAATGCGGTTAGCCGCAATGGTAGAAGACTCTTCGTAAGGCTCGTTGTAGGTCAACGTCGTATTCCCGATGGACACTTCTACACCGGGGCGTCGTACGATGAATGTCGTGCTGATGGGAATCTCTTCACCGACCGCATATTTAGCCACAGGAGCATAACTTTCAAACCAGATTCCGCCGCATGCGATAATCAATTCTTTGATCTCGTTAGTTTTTCGTTCCCTCCAGTAGGTATCTTTGACTTTTTCCACCTCTGTGAGAAGGGAGAGCAACCCATTGATCGAATTTTCGGGGTGGGCTTCGTCAAAGGCATCGTAAAGAGTAGTGACCAATTGCGAAATAGACTTGCCTCCTTCCACCCGCGTCCACGACGTTCCGATTCCGTCGAATAGTTCCTTTTCAGGGGCATCGCCGGCCAACATCTCAAACCGCTCGATGCTATTTCCTCGTTGTCTGGCAGATCCGAATCCTTGGCTTTTATGGTTAGACCGGCTTTCTGCGGCGATTTCACCGTAAGACTCACCAAGAAATGGGTTGTAATCACCAATGTTTATAAGTAAATGTGCTGTCGAGGGCGGAGATCCCTGGAAGAAGCTGGAGGTATTCCAAAGCAGCCGTTTGGCCTGCCATACGGATACTTGGGTAAGTTGCTCGGGGAATTGGGAAGGATCTGCGGCTGCCTTGAATGCTTCGATAGCTAATAGTGCTGATGCCTGATGGTGCCCATGTCCCGCCCGCTCATCAGGCGGAAAGCGAGTGATAATGACATCTGGCCGGAATTTTCGGATTGTCCATACAGCATCTGCCAATATATTTTCACGGCCCCAGAATCGGAATGTCTCATCCCATGTTTTCGAAAATCCAAAGTCGAGTGCCCGCGAGAAAAACTGTTCCCCCCCGTCGACGCCCCGTGCGGCAAGGAGCTCCTGCGTACGGATCAGTCCGAGTTCTTCTGCCTGTTCGGTGCCGATGAGGTTTTGACCGCCGTCGCCACGGGTCAATGAAAGATAGCCGGTCCGGTATAGTTTCTCTTTCGCCAACCAGGCAATTAACCGGGTATTTTCGTCGTCCGGATGGGCGGCAAAATATAGGGCGGAACCCAAGGTGTTTAATTTCTTGATAGCTTGTTTGATTTCACCAGCGTGCTTCGGTTTTTGCGTTTGGGTAATTGCGGATAGGGGAACGAAAAGAAATGAAAAGAAAAGGGCAGTACGACTTATGTTCATTCGAAATGGTTTTTTCTTTAATGGCCTCATCGAACCTGCATTTTCAGCGCCTTATACGTTAGGCGCTGACATGGCAGATTTCAAGGGTTTAAAGATAAGGTTTGTGAGGGAACAAAACAAAAGCCGTCCCGAAGTACATCGGGACGGCTCCTGCAAATTAACAATTAAAAAATCATTTAAATCTTAAAACCGCCCTTTAAGCAAACGCCAAAGAACTTTAAGAAGTTAACCTTTAACAACGGTAAAGTTACAAAAATATGTACGATATCGTTGACTGCAAGGCGACAAGTTTTCCACAAATAAACGGTTTTAAACATTGTTACGCCTTGTCAATCGACCCGAGTACCCGCTTCATAAATGTATTGACCGCTTCTTTCCGCTCAACTCCGCTTTTCACCAACTTATCTACTTCAATGGCGCCATACATATTCGAAATTAACTCACCGATGACATCTAACTCTTCGTCCTTCAGCGTGGGTACTTCGATAAGCGATTCAAGGGTTTCGATGGTTTCCAAGACATAGTCCTGGTCGTTTTGTTCGATGAATTCAGCCAGGTGTTTAATTATGGGTAACTTCATTCAATAACTCGATTAACGGGTCAAATTTATTCGTTTGTACCTGGTTCACCAGTTGACCGTTTTTGAATGCAGCAAAGGTGGGCAGGTTACTGACATTGGCCAATTGCCTTGATTGCGGAAACCGCTCGGCATCTGCAATGACAAAGGAAATTTGTTCATTTTCTGAAGCGAGCTTTTTGAACTTCGGTTTCATGATTTTGCAGTTGCCGCACCAAGTGGCCGAATATTGTACCAAGACCACATCGTTGTTTTTTACGATGTCGAAAAGGTTGTCGTTTTCTAATTCCTGTAACATACTAATTCTCCTTTTATAAGGGTAGCCCCCGTTCAGTGGAGCGCTACCGCTATCACTTGTGTGTTGTTGCTAGCTCAGCGAAACTTGGCTGGCTAGGTAGCTGGCTACACCGTCGCGGGTGGCGTGCATGGCGTCTTTGCCTTCCTCCCAGTTGGCGGGGCATACTTCGCCGAATTTCTGTACGTGAGCATACGCGTCGATCAGCCGGAGGTATTCTTTTACGTTACGGCCCAACGGCATGTCATTTACACTCTCGTGAAACACCTTGCCGTCTTCGTCAATCAGGTATGTCGCCCGGAAAGTCACATTTGAGCCGTCAAATAAATATCCGAATTCTTCACTTTCTTTTTCTTCGCCTTCTAATATACCCAATACGCGTGACAGATTGCGGTTGGTGTCGGCCAAAATAGGATAAGTCACACCTTCGATACCGCCGTTGTCTTTCGAGGTATTTAACCAGGCAAAATGCACTTCATTGGTGTCGCACGAGGCACCAACTACCAAGGTGTTACGTTTTTCAAATTCGGGTAATGCTTCTTGGAATGCGTGTAGTTCAGTCGGACATACAAACGTAAAATCCTTTGGGTACCAGAACAGCAATACTTTTTTGCCTTTTTGGGTAGCTTCTTCAAAAATGTTGATAGACAAGTAATCACCGAGGTAATCAATTGCATCAACCGTAATGTTTGGGAATTTTTTTCCTGTTAAACTCATGACTATCTGTTTATTTTTCGAGTGCAAAGATACGGTTTATCTTGGTGGTAAATTATCGTTTTTGTCAATGGGGTATATACATCGTCTATTGCTGTCTATGACCGCTACTGTTCTCAATTCAGGAATATCAAGATCCGCTAATTAAATAGAAACAATTAATAAATCAATAATAATTAATAAATACTTTATAGGTATTTCTCCCTATGAAGTCCCTAGAAAACACCTATTATCTACCTATAATATTATAATAATTCTTAGGATTGTCATCAATTTATCGTTTAATGGTTCAGACAAATTGTGTGGGCTTCCCAATAAAGAATTACCATTGTTTATATAAAATCGTATTTTTGCACCAAAATAGCTCGGCCCTGTAGTTCAACGGATAGAATAGAAGTTTCCTAAACTTTAGATATGGGTTCGATTCCCGTCGGGGCTACCAACCCACTTTACAAGTACGTAAAGTGGGTTTTTGTTTAACATCACATATCCGCATGTATATACAATCCAGTAAGCTGATGGTTTCCCCTTCCATAGGGACAGTATCGGCAATTTATACTGCTCCGAAGGAACCCGAATGCATCCTGACATTGGCCCACGGTGCCGGGGCAGGGATGAATCACGGATTTATGGAAGCGTTGGCCCATTCGCTGGCAATGGAGGCAATTGCTACACTGCGATTCAATTTTCCCTTTTCCGAACACGGCAAAGCCAGACCGGACCCGCCGGTAGTGGCGCATGCAACTATCGGGGCTGCAATTGCCAGTGCACATGAGCTATGCCCCGATCTGCCGTTGTTTGCTTCCGGCAAATCTTTCGGGGGAAGAATGAGCTCCCAATACCTTGCCGCCAATCCCGAGAGTACTGTCAGGGGATTGATTTTCTATGGATTTCCGCTTCATCCTGCCGGGAAGCCTGCTATTGATCGCGCTGATCACCTCCGATTACTGGAGATTCCTATGCTTTTTTTGCAAGGCGCTAAAGATGCGCTGGCGACGTGGACGCTGATCGAGACCGTGTGCCAATCACTACCGACTGCTTCACTGGTGAGGTTGGAAGGCATAGACCATTCTTTCAGAGCCGGAAGGGCCGATATTATTTCCCGGTTGGCAAGTGAAACAAGGAGATGGACAGAACAGCGATGAGACAATATAGGTACTTTTTGAGACGGTGTGTTTATAGTTTACAGTTTAAATTTATTTTATTTGCGGGCTGTGTGTATTATCGGTACCATTTATACACAATGTTTATAGTTAATTATGAAGACAACGCTATTATACCTTGCTCTGATTCTGTTTATTGCAGGCGGCTGTACGAATAGTCAATCTACTCGTCAACAGGACGAAACCATAGCGATTGTAAACCCGGTATTGCCGGGCGATCATCCCGATCCAACAGTCATCAAAATAGGTGATACATACTGGGCATCTGCAACCTCTAATGAGTGGGCACCGCTGTTTCCGATTTATAAATCGACCGATCTGATTAATTGGGAGTTAGCATCCTACGCGTTTGCGGATTTACCCCCCTGGGCACGGAATAACTTCTGGGCACCCGAATTAGCCTATGACGAAGCACAGAACAAGGTATACCTGTATTACACCGCCCGCGACAAATCGACCGGACGTCTTGCCGTGGCGGTTGCAAGCGCATCTTCTCCAGAAGGACCCTATGTTGATCATGGGCCGCTGGTGAGCCAGGAGCTGGGATCCATTGACGCGTTTGAAGTAAAGGACGATGATGGCAAGATCTACTTGCTTTGGAAGGAAGACGGCAATAGCAAGGGCCAGCCCACACCGATGTGGGCACAGGAAATCAACCCGGAGCGGACGGCATTGCTGGGAGACAAGCATCAGTTGTTTACCAACGACAGTGAGTGGGAGGGCCGGTTGGTGGAAGGAATCAGCGTGTTCAGGCATAATGGCTATTATTATGCTACTTATTCTGCAGGTGCCTGCTGTGAGGTTACCTGCAATTACAAAACAGGCGTGGCCCGTGCTAAACAGCTGCTGGGGCCTTGGGAAAAGTACGATCGGAACCCCGTACTGGTAGATAATGATGATTGGAAGTGCGCTGGCCACGGCACCGTGGTGGAACGAGGGGGTAATTTCTATTACCTCTACCATGCTTACAATCAAGCGGGCAGTGTATATGTAGGCCGGGAGGGGGTTTTAGAGAAGATTAACTGGACTTCAGACGGTTGGCCCGTCTTTGCCAATAATGCGAGCTACGACCGGGATGCGGCCTCATCGGATTACAGCGATGATTTCACTGCGATGACGCCAGCGTGGCGGTGGCGGGTCAATCAGCCGGCAGAATACACCACCGGCAATGAAGGCCTGTCGCTGACAACGTCGCAGGCCAATGACGGGATAGGCTCATTGCTTGTACAACCTATTACATCCATCAACTATGAAGTAATGGCACATGTGGCAGCAAATACGACCGACGATCAATCCGGTGCCTCTATCGCCATGGTCGGCGGTGCCAACAACCGTTTCGGTGCCCCGATTGCGGGCATCGGTATCGGTGTGTTCGGAAAGGAAGTTCGGGTGTGGCGCATTGCGAAAGATGATGTACAGCTGTTGCAAACACTCCCTCTCACGGAAGGGGCGGGCACGGTAGCTCTCAAGATGGCTGTTTCCGACGGTCATATGGTTGATTTCTATTGGAATGAAGGAGATGACAAATGGCAAGCGGGCTTGCAAAATTATGATGCCGCTCCATTGGTGCCTTGGGGCATGGGTTTCCGCATTGGCCTAGCCGCCAGGGGAAACAACAAGCCCGTTACCATCAGTCATTTTGAAATCAAAAATTTCGACGCGTCACAAACCAAGAGGTAGTAAGGGGCGGCCGTTTGGGTGCTATAATCCGAAATATGCCTTCGCGTTGTAATACGAGATATCCTGAATAATTTTTCCGGTCCACCCGATATCGTTGGGCAGAAGTCCTTTATTGATATCGTCGGCAAACAGATTGCACAGCAGACGCCTGAAATATTCATGGCGTGAATAGGAAAGGAAACTGCGCGAATCGGTTAGCATACCCACAAAACAGCTGATGAGGCCAATGTTTGACAACGTGTTCATCTGCTGTGTCATGCCATCTAACTGGTCTAAAAACCACCAACCCGAACCGAACTGCATTTTGCCTTTGGTTCCTTCGTCTTGAAAATTTCCCATCATGGCTGCGAATACGGCATTGTCTGCGGGGTTGAGGTTATATACCACCGTCTTGGCCAGCCGGTTTTCACCATCCAGGGCATTGAAAAACCGCTGCATCGCTTCGGCCTGCTGGAAGTCGCCAATGGAATCGTATCCGGTATCCGGCCCCAGTTGACTCAGCTTACGGGTATTGGTATTGCGCAGCGGTCCCAAATGGAATTGCTGAACCCATTGCTTATCATGGTATAATTTGCAGAGCTCGGTAAGGACCACATAGGTAAATGCTTCCTCATACTCCGCAGCGAGGCGGTCGTCGCCATTGAGCACCTGCTTAAATACCTCATCCAGTGAAACGGAGGAGAAGGTTGCGCGTGGCAAATGGCTCAGCCCGTGATCTGCAATGCGGCATCCGTGACGGTGGAAATAGTAAAAGCGGTTTGAAAGCGCATCCAAAAGTGTATCCAGATCTACAATGGCGATTCCACTGCTTGCCTCAAGCTGTTGGATATATCGACGGTATTGGTCGCCTTTGCTCAGCTGAAAAGCCTTATCAGGTCTGAATGAGGGGAGTACTTTGGTGTCAAAACCTGATTCGGAAATGGCGCGATGATGAGCTAGGGTATCAATCGGATCATCCGTCGTACCGACCATTTCCACACGAAAATGGCGCAACAAACCCCGCGGAGAAAAGACAGGAGTCTGCAACTGTACGGCTGTATGGTCAAAAACGGCATCCGCATTTTCCGGTCCCAACAACTCTTCAATGCCGAACGGATTTTTCAGCTCCATGTGCGTCCAGTGGTACAATGGATTGCGTAAAGTATACGGCACAACTTCTGCCCATTTCCTGAACTTTTCACGATCATCGGCGTTGCCGGTAATGTATTTTTCAGGGATTCCTAGCACGCGTTGCGCGCGCCACTTATAATGATCGCCAGCCAGCCAGATATGGGTAATATTCCGGAAATTCTCATCACTAGCCACAGCATCAGGCGGAAGGTGCGAATGGTAGTCGATAATCGGTAAGTCCTTGGCATACTCGTGGTATAGCACCTCAGCCGTATCAGACTGCAATAGGAAATTATCATGAAGAAAGTTAGCCATTTCGATTCCGATTAATGTAGGTTATTGTCCAGTGATTCCCAATTCCAATCCCCTTAGTTCAGCGAGGCCCCGCAGGCGGCCGATGGCTGAATAACCGGGAGCAGTAGTTTTCGCTAAGTCGTCCAACATTTGGTGGCCATGATCTGGCCGGAAAGGTATCGGATCGGACCGTCGCTGATTTTCTGCAATCAGCGCTTTCATGACTGCATACATGTTTACATCGCCATCCAAGTGATCGGCCTCGAAAAAGTTGCCCTGCTCGTCTTTTCTGACATTACGGAGGTGTACAAAGTTAACCCGTTCCTTCACGGCGTCAAAAATAGTCGGGATGTCATTTGAAACACCGGCGCCCAATGAGCCGGTACAGAAGCAGATGCCGTTGAAAGGTTTATCCAGTGTGCGGATAATATACAAGAGGTCATCCTTATTGCTGGCGATACGCGGCAATCCCAAAATTGGATAGGGAGGGTCGTCGGGGTGGATTGTCATCCGGATTCCGTTTTCCTCACAGATGTCCGCGATGGATGATAAGAACCAAATTAGATTTTGTCGTAGGCCGTCAAACCCGATAGCTGCGTATTCACGTATACTCTCGCGCAGCTCATCCAATTCAATGCTTCGCTCCCCTGGGATGCCCATAAGCACGTTGGTATTCAACAGATCGATTTGTTCAGGCGTATAGGCGTCAAACCTTTTTCGAGCTTCTGTCCGTATGGTCTCCGGATAATCAGCGGCTGCTCCTTCCCGTTTTAAGACAAACAAATCGAAAGCTGCTAGATCGTTCCAGTCAAAGTAGAGAGCCTTTGAACCGTCCCTCATTTCTAAATCAAGTTGGGTACGTGTCCAGTCCAGTACCGGCATAAAATTGTAGCAAATTGTTTTGATTCCCACGGTCGCCAGGTTATGCAAGCTCTGCCGGTAATTTTCGATATAGGGCTGTGCATCCGACCTACGTGTCTTGATGGCTTCGTGCACCGGAACGCTTTCCACCACACTCCAGGTGAGTCCGGCAGCTTCGATCAACGACTTGCGCTCTTGAATGTCTGCTAGCGGCCATACCGCTCCATGGGGAATGTGATGGAGCGCGGTCACAATTCCCGTAGCCCCGGCCTGTTTGATGTCCTGCAGTGATACGGTGTCTGCGGGACCATACCACCGCCAAGTCTGTTCAAGTTTTTTTGTCATGATGTTGTTTCTTGGTATCAGCTTTCGGCTATCAGCTATCAGCTTTATTCTTACTCGTTTTTCTTGTTCCTTATTCGATGCTAATCCTATTCTCTATTTGGCATTCCTTATTCCCTCGTTCACACTCCGCTCCATGCATTGAAGCCACCATCTACCAAAATAGTTTCTCCTGAAATAAAGCCCGATGCGTCGCTCAATAGAAAAATCAATGCACCGGTTAATTCTTGGGGACTTCCCAGTCGGCCATATGCCGTATTGTTGACAAATCGTTGGGCGCGGTCTGTATAAGACCCATCGGCATTCGTAAGCAACGTGCGGTTTTGCTCCGTAAGAAATACGCCCGGGGCAATGGCATTCACGCGCACTTTGTCACCGTACCGCTGAGCCAATTCCACGGCCATCCATTTTGTATAGCCTTCAATTGCACATTTGGCCAGGTTATAACCCATCACGCGTGTAATGGCCTGCTGCGCCGCTAACGAAGAGATATTCACGATAGATCCCTTCCCTTTTTCGGCGATAACCCGGCCGAAAACATGGGTGGGGATGACGGTGCCGAAAAGATTAAGTTCTACAGCTTTTTGGGTATCGGCGATGTTGCTGTCGAACAGGTTCTGCTCTGGACCGATGGTCGCCCCCGGTATATTACCACCCGCAGCATTTACCAAGCCATCTATCGTTCCCCACGCGTCCAATATCTCATTTTTCGCTTGATGTACTGCTTGCTCACTCAATACGTCAGTGATTACAGCTATTGCTTCGCCTCCCTGCGCCCGGATGGCAGCTACTCGTGCGTCCGCCCGTTCTTTATTGCGCCCCAATACAGCTACCTTGGCTCCCGCAGCTGCAGTAGCCAACGCAAAAGACTCGCCCAAAACGCCTGTGGCACCTGTAATGACCACTACCTTGTCTGCTAAAGAAAACTGTTGTATTCCATCCATCGTATTAAAATAAGGTCTATATTGTATTTAATCGTTCAATATTAGTCAAAAATGGGCTGAACCTGCTTACTTTTTTGACAAATATCTACGAAAACGTTGTAGCACCTTCAAAGAGCAAAAAGAGGAAAAAGACTCGTTTACAAAAAATTAACAATTTTATTTTAAGATATCGTTTTAAAGCGATACTTTTGCATCCCCAACATTGGAGAGGCTTATGTCTTGAAAAATAATTAATTACAAAAAATATAGATATGACTAAGGCAGAAATTATCGCAGAAATCGCTAACAAGACCGGGTTAGAGAAAGTAGATGTTCAGGAAACGGTGGAAGCTTTTTTTAAAGTAGTAAAGGGTGCAATGATTGGGGGGGATAACGTCTACGTAAGAGGGTTCGGTAGTTTTGTAGTGAAAAAGAGGGCCGAAAAGACCGCTCGCAATATTTCAAAGAATACAGCGATTATTATTCCTGCACACTATGTGCCCACATTTAAACCCGCTAAGACATTTGTAGAAAAGGTAAAATCTGGCAACAAATAAGCTTCTCCTTAGCCAAAGCAATGTAGGATAATCGCCATGCAGCAAAAGACCAAACAAATCGTTGCCGTTACCTCCATCGTCATTGTGATGGGGTTATTATTGGCGCAACCGATTAAAGGGCTGGTCAACGATGATACAACCGAAGCAACTACTTCCGGTAGTTCATCATCGACAGTGACGTTTGAAAGTGTTTCGCTACAGGCTAAACAGGGACTCAATGCTAGCATCCTTCAGGAAATATCGACGATTGAGTCGCAGTTGCCGGACGCATCAGGGCAGGAGAAAATTGAGCTGTTACAGCAGCTTGCTACGGAGTGGGACGATGTAAACAGACCGGCCCCCTTAGGATTTGTCTATGAAGAATTGGCCGAACTCGATCCGAAATTTGACTATTGGCTGAAAGCGGGTGATGCCTATCGTGCCGCATATACCAATTTGCAGGATACAACAATGGTAAAAGCGCTTAACGGATATGCGATTAATGCGTATCAAAAGGCACTTGAACTGAATGCTGACGATCTAGATGCAAAAACGGGGCTGGGTAGTGCATACGTAAGCGGCACAAATAACCCCATGGCGGGAATCGCACTTCTCCGGGAAGTGGTTGAAGCAGATCCTTCCCACATCGGTGCAAATAAAAGTTTGGGTCTGTTTTCTATGCAGTCACGTCAATTCGACCGGGCTATCGAACGGTTTAAGACCGTGATATCTGTACAGCCGGACGCCGAATCTTATTTTTACCTTGCAACAAGTTACGAAAATATTGGGTTGAAACGGGAGGCAATTTCGGCCTTTGAAAAAAGCCGGGATCTTGCCGCCGATCCGACCCTCACTCAATTTATCAATCGGAAAATCGATGAATTGAGCAAATAATCATTTAATTTATTCATTAAAAAAATTTAGCTATGCCAAGCGGAAAGAAAAGAAAAAGACACAAAATGGCTACCCACAAACGTAAAAAACGTTTAAGAAAAAACAGACATAAGAAGAAATAAATTCATTTCTTTGTTAGTCTGACAGAAGCCCACTTCTGAAATGGGGTATATAAATGAGCGTGATTTTCACACAATCGAACTCTGCCTCATCCTATAAATCAGAAGACGCAATGGGCGTTTAAACGTATTTTATTGTTTTATTCAAAGTAGGTAGCTGCTCTTCTTGTTTGCTGTTGCCTGCTTTGCAAAAGAAAATAGCTGTTGGTAAAGGAGTTAATCATCGATTCGGCTCCCGACAAGGGAGTTACTATCGCTTTACTTCAGGACAAACAGCTTGTAGAGCTTAATAAGGAACAGGTAAACAACAATTATGCGGTAGGCGACATCTACTTGGGTAGGATCAAGAAAATCATGCCCGGTCTTAATGCTGCATTTGTAGATGTTGGATATTCGAAAGATGCGTTCCTGCATTATTTGGACTTGGGCCCCCAAGTCCAATCGCTCATCAAGCTTACGAAGCTGGTAAAGAATGGCAGTTATAAGGAAAAGCTGCTCGATAGTTTAAAATTAGAGAAGGACATCAACAAAGCAGGTAAGATTTCGGAGGTATTGACCCGAAATATGCTGTTGCCTGTCCAGATCGCAAAGGAACCCATTTCGACCAAGGGTCCCCGGCTGAGTTCGGATTTATCCATCGCCGGAAGATACGTCGTCTTAGTGCCATTTTCCAGCGCAGTATCTATTTCCAAGCGGATCAAAGGTAATGCGGAACGTACTCGGCTCAAAAAGATCGTAGAAAGCATTAAACCGGCTAATTTCGGCGTCATTATCCGTACGGTTTCCGAAGGTAAAGGGGTAAGCGAGCTTCAAAAAGATCTGTTGGATGTGATTTCCAAGTGGGAGGTCCTGACCAACCGATTGCGACTGGCCGAGCCCACCCACAAAGTACTCGGTGAAATGGATCGGACGTCAACCATCTTGCGCGATATCCTAACGGATGAGTTTTCGCACATTTATGTTAATGATCAGGCGATCTTTGAGGAAACGCGGTCTTATGTGCAGGAAATTTCTCCCGATCTAGAGAAAATCGTAAAGTTTTACAAACACCGCGAACCTATCTTCGAACATTTTGGGGTAGAACGCCAGATCAAGGCGGCCTTTGGCAAGACGGTAAACTTGCATGGAGGTGCTTACCTTGTGATCGAACATACGGAGGCCTTACATGTTATTGATGTCAATAGTGGAAACCGGACAGCCAATAAGGAAAACCAGGAGGAGAATGCGTTGCAGGTAAACATGGAGGCTGCCAAAGAAATTGCCCGGCAATTGCGCCTGCGCGATATGGGAGGGATTGTAGTCATCGATTTCATTGACATGCATAAACCTGCCAATCGTAAAGAATTATATGCATATCTCAAACAATGCATGGCTGCTGACCGGGCACGCCATACCATCCTGCCTCCTAGCAAATTTGGATTGGTGCAGATAACTCGGCAGCGGGTTAGACCGGAAATGACGATTGTAACCAACGAGAAATGTCCAGCTTGCGATGGCACGGGAGAAATACGCTCGAGTATCGTATTGATGGATGATATCGAGAACAACCTGAGTTTCATTCTGCATGAACAAAACGAAAAGGATATCACGTTATGTGTGCATCCTTATATTTATGCATATATTAAGTCCGGTTTTATTTCGCGCCGGATGAAGTGGTTTACCAAGTTTGGCCGTTGGATAAAAGTAAAGCCGGTAGCCTCGTATTACCTCACTGAATTCCATTTCTTCAACGGTAAGGACGTTGAGATTAAACTATAAGTAAATAGGGGGCATTGCCCCCTATTCCTTGAAACTCCGGATTACTTCGTCTGCCATTTCCTCCACCGTCCCTAACGGCAGCCAATGGATTGTTAATCCATCTTTTTCCATTTTTCGGAAGTAAGTCATCTGCCGTTTCGCAAAGCGGTGTATTTCGGTGTTTAGCCGGGTAAAAAAGATATCGTAGTTGAATTCGCCACATAGGTATTGTGTGGCATACTTGTACTCCAATCCATAATAAAGCAATTTTTCCGGAGCTATTCCGCGGTCTAATAGCATTTGAACTTCCGCTAACAGCCCGTTTTCGAGCCGTTGCTGCAATCGCTCGGTGATGCGCTGACGGCGTAGTTCGACCGGGGGACTAATGCCGAATAGCTGGGCTGATACAGGTGGATAGGGCTTTGCCGGCAGGGAATGATGAAGGCACCAAGTGGCGATTTCGATGGCTCGAATGAGTCGTTTCCTGGTACGTGTGTCAGCATGAAACCCCGGAGGAAGAGGCAAGTTGTGCAGTGTTTGCAGCAACGCATCCATGGTTAGCAGGTTAAGCGCATGCCGAAGTGCAGGATCTACCGGTACGATGCTGTATTCAAAGGGCTGCAGTATGGACTGGATATACAGGCCGGTGCCACCGCATAGAATCGGTTGTTTTTGCTGTTTCTGGAGCGTAAGCATAACTCGGTGGAAGTCGGCATGATATTGAGCCACGTGGTAAGCTTCGCCGGCGTCAAGAATGTCAATGAGGAAATGGGGGACATCGTCGTATACATCGAGGTCCTTTCCCGTGCCAATATCCATACCCCGGTATACCTGCCGTGAATCTGCACTGATAATGGCGCCGTTTATACGTTTGGCCACTTCTATGGCCAGTTTTGTCTTGCCAGAAGCTGTGGGACCAAGAATCACCAACAGACTCACAGCACTTTGATCAACTTAATACTGCCGCTGTTATATAACGGTGCATATCCCAGGCTTTGCCGTACGGAAAGGGACGCATCTTTGATTGCTTGGGGGAGTGTATGTTCGTCATACCTTTGCTTCGTTTGAGTGTTTATCCAGAACCGTTGCGGTTCAGTTTCGCCGACGATGGTAAAGCCAATTTTACGGTAACTATCACCGTCCGACCAGTCCTTGTCAGCGTAGGTCATGATATCTCCCGGATGAAATTCCTGCTGGAATGCATCAATTAGCTTGCTGAATCCTCCAACGGCTTGTACCCCCTGCTTGTGACAAAACCGGAGCAGCTCAAAGGACCGATAGTCAGCCGGGCGATTGTTCATCTTTCTGCCGCCGCTGAATACGGCGATTGCCACTAAATCGCCTTTATGAAATAATCCGTAGCGGTATTTGCCCGGTAGGGCTACCTGCAGGTGATGTGCCTGTTGAAAGGCCATGGCTCTCTGCTTATCGATGCGTGCAGCTACGGTATCCCGCGCATATATGCGCTGTGCTTTTCCGGCCAACGCCGCAATGCGATTGAGTAAGAGGTCGGGCCGAGTGATCCATAGGTCCTCATCGACATGGATATAACGCGAATCAGTGTCTATATGTATGCGCTTGTCGGAACTGCATAAGTAATAAACGATACTGATCGATGTCCCATTTGCGGATAGCAAGCAAGCGGTTTCTGACAATGCACGCAAATCAAACTCGGTATTTAGCTTGTTTTGCAACGCCGTGAGAAACTGATAGAAAGAACTATTGACATTAAACATGAAACACAGGTAAATGAATTGCAAACTAAGATAAATTTGCATTTATATGCAAATTTATTCGTGGCGGTCTGCCGTCATCGGTGCTCGTCAATGCTTCGCAGTTATTGTTCGCTCACCCTGCTATTGAAGAACAGGTTTTATGATAGATGAAACCTGCCATGTCATCGCTTGATACTAAAAGGCGATGAAAATGCAGATTCCATGAAGCCATTTAAAGAATAGATTATTTTCGAATGAAAATTCACAAAATTATCAAGAGATCTCCATTTTTTGTGTAAATTATCGATATTCGTACGATATGAAGAAAATTCTTGTGGCAATGGGTGCCTTTTTTGTTTGTCTTTGCGGTAACCAAACCCTTTGTGCGCAACGCCAGACCCCCAAGCCCAACCTGACTGTCTTATTAAATAATTATATGCGGCTGGTCCCATTGCGGGATTTGGGAGACCGCAATATAGCCTATATAGGCCACTTAACTATACCGGCTTTTGCAACGGTGGGCAATATGTTGGAGCGATATGCACCGATAAGACATTTTATGGTGCCGGAGGATGTGGGTATGTATCACGATTTGGATGAACAATTGAAGTATTATAATACCCTCATTCTGGGCTTAGCGGCTTCAGATTTGGGTAACAAACGTTTATTGCAGTTTATCGCAACGCAGGCGGTTAGTAAACAATTAATTTTGACAGTATTTGGAACGGGAGCCAAGTTGCAAGCATTGGATTTTGTGCAATATCCGATTCTTTGGAATCCTGAACTATCGGAAACTGCAGCGCGGAATACTGCCATGTCTGTATTTGGCGGGATAGCGTGTACGGCCCGACTACCGCAATCATTTTCTGCACGATATGCGACGGGCGGAGGCTTTACCACTGAGCAAATCCGGCTTGAGTACACCAACGCGGCTGCTCTGGGTATCGATGCCTTACGTTTGGAAGCGGCTATTGATACAATTGCCCAAGAGGCGATTCGTGAGCGTGCCACTCCCGGCGCTGTGGTACTGGTGGCCAAGGGGGGCAAGGTTATTTTCGAGAAAGCTTACGGGCATCATACCTATACGAACAGCATACCTACCAAGGTTTCCGACCTCTTCGACTTGGCCTCTCTCACCAAAATTACCGCGACGACTCCTACGATTATGCGCTTGGTTGAACGGGGAATCATTAACCTAGATAGTACAATGGGGCATTATCTGCTGCAAGCCCAGCCCACCAATAAAAATCACACCAAGCTACGGGATGTTATGCTGCATGAGGCGGGTTTTATTCCCTTTATCCCGTTTTATCGTGAACTGAAACCAGACGACCTCAGCACCGATTCTTCGGCAGTCTATTCGGTCAAAGTGGCGGATGGTTGTTACATCCGAACGGGGTATTATCAGAACGTAATGTGGCCCACTATGTTGTATTCCAAGCTTAATACTCCGGGGACTTATGTGTACAGTGATATTAGTATGTACGTTATGAAGGAAGTTGCCGAGCACCAAACAGGTATTCCCATCCAAGATTACATTCAGCTTGAATTTTACCGCCCTTTGGGTATGCAAACCGCCGGTTATCTCCCCCGCTTACGTTTTCCAAAAGGGCGCATTGTGCCCACTGAAGACGATAAGACGTTTCGAAAAACGTTGTTACAGGGTTATGTTCACGATCAAGGAGCAGCTATGGCCGGTGGCATAGCCGGCCATGCTGGGATGTTTGCTACGGCAAATGATTTGGCCATTTATGGCCAATTGCTGCTCAATCGGGGAGAATACGGTGGTGATCGGTATTTTAAGGGAGAAACAGTGGACTTGTTTACCTCCCGGCAGTCGGCAACCAGCAGACGCGGTTTGGGATTCGACAGATGGGATCCGGATACCACAAAACACTACCCTTCAAAGTGGGCATCGGACGCTACCTTTGGGCATACGGGATATACGGGTACGTGTATTTGGATTGATCCGAAGGAACAATTGACCTATATTTTTTTATCCAACCGCGTACACCCCGCTGTAAGCACCAAACTGAGTACGCTTAATATCCGAGGAAGAATACAGGATGCGGTGTATGAAGCGATTTATTCTGCAAAATAACAAGATTGATGGCCAAAGCGAAGACAACTTATTTTTGCCAAAATTGTGGATATGAGTCGCCGAAATGGTTGGGGAAATGTCCTTCCTGCAATGAATGGAATACGTTTGTTGAAGAAGTAATAGAGAAACAAGTTTTCCGGGCGCCCGACTGGCGTACCGTGCCGAGTGCAGTGAAACGTTCAAGCAAAGCGGCTGCTATTCATGAAATCGTTCAAACGGAAGAAAATCGCCGAGCTACACCTGACAGCGAATTGAACCGTGTGCTGGGTGGGGGAATTGTACCAGGATCGTTGGTCCTGATCGGTGGTGAACCGGGTATCGGTAAATCGACGCTCATGCTTCAGTTGGCTCTCAATATGCCGAATGCCAAAACGCTATACATATCCGGCGAAGAAAGCGAGCAACAGCTAAAAATGCGTGCTGAACGGCTCGTACAAGCATCTAAAGCCAATTGCTACATTTTAACCGAAACCGCTACGCAAAACATCTTCAAGCAGATTGCCTCACTGGAGCCACATTTGGTCATCATAGACTCGATACAGACGCTACACTCCGCCCAGATAGATTCGGCTCCAGGCAGCGTTTCCCAAGTGCGCGAGTGTACCGCGGAACTGCTCCGCTTCGCCAAAGAGACAAATATACCGGTGTTTATCATCGGGCATATCACCAAAGATGGAGCGATCGCCGGTCCGAAAGTATTAGAACATATGGTGGATACAGTCTTGCAATTTGAAGGCGATCGGCACCACGTATACCGTATGTTGCGTGCCGTTAAAAATCGCTTTGGATCTGCTTCCGAGTTGGGTATTTATGAAATGCAAGGAACGGGACTCCGCGAGGTTTCGAACCCCTCGGAAATCATGCTTTCACAACGCGAGGAGAGTATGAGCGGCATTGCGATTGCAGTACTATTGGAGGGATTACGGCCTATGCTGATTGAAGTGCAGGCGTTGGTAAGCACGTCTGCATATGGTACTCCCCAGCGTTCTTCCACAGGGTTTGACACCCGTCGGATGAATATGCTGCTGGCCGTGCTCGAAAAACGCTTCGGGTTCCGGTTGAGTGCACAGGATGTTTTCCTGAACATCGCCGGAGGCATACGGGTAGAAGACCCAGCCATTGACCTGGCGGTGATCGTTGCCCTCATTTCATCGCAACAGGATATATCTGTTCGGGCGACCGTTGCATTTGCGGGGGAGGTGGGGCTTTCGGGCGAAATACGGGCAGTTAACCGCATTGAACAGCGTATCGCTGAGGCGGAAAAACTCGGCTTTGAAACCATTTACATCTCCAGATACAATACCAAAGGCTTGGATGTCAGCAAGTATGGAATACAGATTAAACCAGTGGCTAAGGTAGAAGAGGTTTTTCAGGCCGTTTTTGGATGAAACTCAGTTGATTGCTTTGCCGAAAGGTGTAAAGGCCAATGCCATCAGTTTGAAATGTTGCCTTCCAAAGGGAATCCCAATGATGGTAATGCAGAGCAACAGTCCGAAAACAAAATGAGTGAGGGCAACCCATATTCCACCAAAGACAATCCAGAGGATATTCATAAGTGTGTATAAACACCCCGTGCTGGAGGGTGTATGGGTAACGACGGTGCCAAATGGTACAAGCGAAGCGATCGCCAGTTTGAATAACTGAATGCCAAAGGGAATGCCTACAATCGTAAGGCAAAGTAACAGTCCGCCGATAAGGTATTCCAGGAAAATAAGGAATCCACCAAAGATGATCCAAATGAGATTGCCCAGAAAATTCATTTTTGCAACGCTAAAAATGCAAACAGTTCTGCCTCGTCCAGTTTCCGTTGTTCACCGGATTGCATGTCTTTCAATGAAAAGGCCCCACTTTGTATTTCTTCCTCGCCGATGAGGACTACATACGGTATTTTTTTCGCATCGGCATAGGCCAATTGTTTTTTCAGCTTGGCGGAAGTGGGGTAAATTTCGGCGGCGACCCCTGCATCACGCAATTTCTGCAACAGTGGCAGTGCATACAATTCGGCAAGTTTGTCAAAGTTGCTAAACAATACGTTGGTCGATTGCATGGTACTGGTGGGAAACAACCCCAGTTCTTCCATGACATCGTAAATACGGTCTGCGCCAAAGGAGATACCTACGCCGGTAAGTCCCTTCAGACCAAACATACCGGTCAGATCGTCGTAACGGCCACCTCCGCCGATACTACCCATCGTTACCTCGTTGGTTTTCACCTCAAAGATACAACCCGTATAATAATTCAGACCCCTGGCCAGGGTAATATCGAGGTCTAGGAAACGGCTGAGCGAAGCACCATGGGCCGTCATTTTTTCTACATAGCCTAACACGATTTCGATCTCTTCGATGCCCTGCATTCCGATGGCCGATGAAGCAAGCGTGCTTTTAAGCTGGTTGATTTTCAGGGTAACAGGCCCTTCCAGTTGCATAATGGGCCGTAGCTTTTTTACATCCTCTTCTGAAAAGCCACGTTCCAGTAGCTCCTTATCGACTCCCTCCATACCGATTTTGTCCAGTTTGTCGATCGCCACTGTCATGGGTACAAGTAGGTCTGGCTTGCCCAATAGCTCAGCAATGCCCGATAAGATTTTACGGTTGTTGAGTTTTATGGTGAAATCCGTTAATCCCAGGTGGGTCAATGCTTCGTGATAAATAAGCACAAATTCGGCTTCATTAAGTAAGCTTTCCGAACCGACAACATCCACATCGCATTGGTAAAACTCCCGGTAACGCCCTCGTTGCGGTCTATCCGCCCGCCAAACTGGTTGGATTTGGAAACGTTTGAACGGTAGGGTGATTTCGTGTTGATGCATCACTACATAGCGGGCGAAGGGCACCGTGAGATCGTAGCGTAATGCTTTTTCGGTAATGTGGGTCGTTAGTGGTGTCGAGGCCCTTTCGGTCAACAGATTGCTGGGAGCCTTGGCCAAGTAGTCGCCTGAATTTAGAATCTTGAAAATCAGTTTATCCCCTTCGTCTCCATATTTGCCGGTAAGCGTCTGTAGGTTTTCAAAAGAAGGCGTCTGAATTTCGCGATAACCATATTTGGTAAAAACAGTCTTAAGAGTGCTGAAGATATAGTCGCGCTTTTCCATTTCTACGGGGGAAAAATCGCGGGTGCCTTTTGCCAACGAAGGTTTCACTATTGCCATGGCGCAAAGGTAGGAATGATTTTAGATTTTAGGTTTTAGATTTTAGATTTTAAAGCACATTCAATGCTTCGCAGGCTTTTTCAGCGGCTATCTTCTCTGCGCTCTTTTTGTTATAATCGCGCCCCGTGCCACACACTTCACCGTCTACCACTGCGTCAATGGTAAAAATCTTGATGCTGTCGCCTTCGGCATTTTCCGTTTGTACAAAACTTACTTCTTTTCCCGCTTGCTGGCACCATTCGATCAATCGGCTTTTGAAGTTTGTTTCGGTTTCTTCCAGAATTTGGATATCCACGTGAGGTTTGATAATGCGGCTAATCAGAAAGTTTTTGGTAAATACATATCCTTTATCCAGGTATATTGCACCAATCAGGGCTTCAAATGCGTCGCCCAGCAACGACCCCTGTTTATTGGGATAGTTAATCATGCGAGCATCGTATTGGATCAGCTCGTTGAGGCCCAGTTTTTTGGAAAGCTGGTTGAGGTGCGCCCGGCTTACGATTTTTGAGCGCATCTCGGTAAGGAAGCCTTCGCCCTTGTAAGGATATTTTTTGAAGAGCAGATCGGCGACGACTGAGCCCAGCACGGCATCGCCTAAAAACTCCAGTCGTTCGTTACTATTTTTGGTGCCATCTTTCACAGGGACCGCTACCGACTTGTGGCGGAATGCTAACTGATACAAGTGCAAATTGCCTGGAACAAAGCCCAGTAAATTTTTTAGCGCCCTTATGTACCGGCGATTGGACGAGAAATGCAGTTTATAAATTTTCCAAACAGGCATCTGACGATTGAACTGGTATAACAGGAAAGGGTATTACCCATTCCTGCAAATGCCTCAAATTAAGCTTCGAATTTCTTAAAAATGACGGTGGCGTTGTGCCCGCCAAACCCGAAGGTATTACTCATGGCCGCATTAACGGGCCGCTTTTGCGCTTTATTGAATGTGAAGTTTAGCTTTGGATCGAGGTTTGGATCATCCGTGAAATGATTGATAGTAGGTGGAACTACATCGTTTTTCACTGCCAGAATGGAGGCAATTGACTCCACAGCTCCAGCAGCGCCCAATAGATGGCCGGTCATGGATTTTGTGGAGCTGATGTTTAGTGTGTATGCATGGTCGCCAAATAGCTCTAGGATCGCCATGATTTCACTGGGGTCACCCACAGGGGTAGACGTTCCATGTACATTGATGTAATCGATGGCCTCTTTGGTCAGCCGTGCGTCCGTTATGGCATTCGTCATGGCTAAACGGGCTCCAAGGCCTTCAGGGTGTGATGCAGTGATGTGATACGCATCGGCACTCATACCGCCGCCCACTAGCTCAGCATAAATTTTTGCACCGCGGGCCTGTGCATGCTCAAGGCTCTCCAATACAATCGCACCGGCACCTTCTCCCGCCACAAAGCCGTCTCGATCTTTATCAAAAGGCCTGGAAGCAGTTTGCGGGTCGTCATTGCGCGTAGACAATGCATGCATGGCATTGAATCCGCCGATACCCGCTTCATTGATGATTGCCTCCGATCCTCCGGTGATGATGATGTTAGCAAAGCCGGTTCGGATGTAGTTCAACGAATCAATCAGTGCATGGGTAGAAGATGCACACGCCGATACCGTGGAAAAGTTAGGGCCATGCAACCCATGTCGCATGGATATGTGCCCGGGGGCAATATCCAGAATCATTTTTGGAATGAAAAAGGGATTGAAACGGGGCGTTCCATCGCCGTTTGAAAAATTACTCACTTCATCCAAGAATGTTTTCAGGCCACCAATCCCCGATCCCCATATTACACCAATCCGATTGGTGTCAAGTTTATCGAACGCCAGTGACGCATCTGCGATCGCTTCGTCCGTAGCAGCCAACGCGTAATGTACAAATGGATCTACCTTTCGGGCTTCCTTGCGCTCCATGAAATCCTCGGCGTTGAACCCTTTCACCTCGCATGCAAAACGAGTCTTGAACTTTGACGCGTCAAACTTGGTGATAGGAGCAGCGCCGCTTACCCCTTTGATTAGATTGTCCCAAAATACCGGGACAGTATTCCCAATAGGAGTAAGCGCACCTAACCCTGTTACTACTACTCTTTTAAGCTCCATTTATTACGATTGGCCTAATGAATTTAGTTAGTTAACGTTTTTTTCTAAGTAAGCGATGGCTTGTCCTACCGTGCTGATCGTTTCAGCTTGATCATCGGGGATAGCTACGTTGAATTCCTTTTCAAACTCCATGATCAACTCTACGGTGTCAAGTGAATCGGCGCCCAGATCATTGGTGAATGAAGCCTCCGGGGTCACTTCGTTTTCGTCTACACCTAGCTTTTCAACGATAATTGCTTTAACTCTTGATGCGATATCAGACATGATTTTATAGTTTAATTGTTTAATAAATCTGTGCAAAGAAAAATAAATTTCGGCAAATAGTAAAACGTTTTTGATTTTTAGAATATTATTCAGATTCGTCCCTTCGAACTCAATTATCGTTTTTATATCAAAGATTTAGCATATTTTTTTAAAAAGGGACCCGACACTCCCATTTATCTTTGTATAATTGTCATACCAGTCTTTTTGTTTTTGTAATTTTGCGCTGAATATAGAAAAATACTTTGAATAAAGTCACATTAAAATATGAATTGGACCTCGATTTTGTCTTGATTGCCATCACCTGTTCCTTAAAAGACTATCGCTTATGTTACTTCATCAACAAAGTTTCTGGATTAAGGTTGAGTAAAATTGAGGACCATGAGATATGGATGCCACCTCCGGTGGAAAAAGCGTATTTCAGTCGATATGCCGATTTTCCGGAGATATCCGAGACAGAATATTACCTCCTGGCGAATAGGGCGGCTGACGGCGGGTTTTTGATCTCAGAAATGCGTCACTCAGACTACTTTCTATTGATTCGGAATTTCATTGACGACGAAGACCTAATGGCATTGCAGAATCATATTGCTGACATTCCCGACGTGGTGGTGGCCAGTGAAATATCCCCACAAAAATTGAAATCCAAAGAAAATCTAATATTTTAGCGCCATATTTACCAAAGTGTATCAATCACACCATAAAATAGAAGAACAACAAACAAAACGATATTAAATGGAAAAGGTTCAAAAACGAACTAAAATAGTGGCCACCCTAGGCCCGGCATCAGCTAAAAAGGAAGTATTAACCAGCATGATTGCGAAAGGGGTGGATGTGTGTCGGCTCAATTTTTCACACGGTAGCCAGGAAGATCACCTCAAAGTGATTCATACCATCCGCGAAATCAATAAGGAACACAACACCAATATTAGCATTCTAGCGGATTTACAGGGCCCAAAGATTCGTATTGGGAAAATGAAGGAAGGAGGGGCGGTACTTCTAAACGGCGCGCAAGTAGAGATTACCACCAATGAACTCATCGGCGATGAATCCCGGATTTACATTACATACGATAGTTTTCCGAAAGATGTAAAGGAAGGGGAAATCATCTTATTAGATGACGGGAAAATCCAATTACGGGTGTTGCGCTCCAACCTGGAGGACACGGTATGGTGCGAAGTTGTCCACGGAGGTGTGTTGACTTCGCGTAAGGGGGTAAACCTTCCCAATACTAAGGTTTCCATACCCAGTCTTACGGAAGAAGATTTAGATAACCTTAATTTTGTACTTCAGCACGATGTCGAATGGATCGGAATGTCTTTTGTGCGTACAGCCGAAGATATCATACGACTTAAGGAAATAATTGAGGCCAAAGGTAAATTTGCTCGGGTTATCGCCAAAATCGAAAAGCCGGAGGCCATTGACAACATCGATTCCATCATTGCGGCTACAGATGGGATAATGGTAGCCAGGGGAGACCTCGGTGTGGAAATGCCAATGGAAGATGTTCCTGTACTTCAAAAGATGATTGTCAAGAAGTGCCGTAATGCATCCAAACCCGTGATCATTGCCACCCAAATGCTGGAAAGCATGATCACCACCCCACGTCCTACGCGTGCCGAAGTAAACGACGTAGCCAATTCGGTATTGGATGGTGCGGATGCGGTTATGCTGAGCGGCGAAACATCGGTAGGTGAATTTCCTGAAATCGTGATCGAAACCATGAGTAAAATCATTGTGCACGTGGAGCACACTTCTTATCCTTATTACAGTTCCAAGAAGTCTGAACACGAGGGTACAGATTCGGTAATTCCCGATGCAATTTGCGGATCGTCCGTATATCTTGCTGAAAAAACCAACGCATCTGCGATCGTAGCCATGACTTATTCTGGCTATACTGCCTATGAAATATCCAGCTACAGGCCGAATGCGGACATTTATATCTTTACTGGCAATCGGGTACTGTTGAATACACTCACGTTATTATGGGGGGTTAAGACGTTCTATTACGACAAATTCGAAAGTACTGATGGCAGTATTCATGATGTAAATACCTTACTGAAATCGAAAAATTTGGTACAGCCGGGACAGATTGTTATCAATACGGCGTCTACACCGTTGCATAAAAAGGGTAAGACCAACACCATCAAGGTAACTGAGATGCAATAGCGGCGGGGTTTTGAACGTAAAGGGTGATTTTCGGGCACACACAAAATATTCGTGGCCTGGACAGCGTTGATATACTAGATTGAAATCATTATCATGCGATTACTCCGGATTCCCGAACGATTTGCAGTGCCTGTCCAGACATTGTTTTACACCCTTACAGACAAGGAAAAAGCGCAATTGATGCGGCTAAAAACGCATCAATTGACCTATTTGGCGGCCAAGGATCTATTCAATCTTTACGACGCGGCGAAGGCGGTGGAACGGTCGGGAATAGAAGGGCTGTTTGTTGAGGCGGGTTCCGCTTTGGGAGGATCGGCCATTGCCATCGGTTGGGCAAAGCGGAAGCAGCGGGAACTTAGGTTATACGATGCGTTTGGATTGATTCCGCCACCTTCTGAAAAAGATGAAGCCGATGTGCATGTGCGGTATGAAGAAATCAAAAGTGGGAAGTCGAAAGGACTGGGTAACAATCGGTATTATGGGTATGTGGAAAATTTACAAGCCGTTGTCGCCGCTAATTTAGCAAAGCATGGCGTGCCCATCGAGACGAATAATATCAAGTTGATCAAAGGATATTTTGAAGATACCCTATACATTAATGACCCCGTTGCTTTTGCGCATATCGACTGCGATTGGTATGCATCGGTCCTAAGTTGTTTGATTCAAATTGAACCGAATTTAGTGCCAGGAGGTAAAATTGTTTTTGACGATTACTACGAATGGTCTGGCTGTCGCATAGCGGTAGACGAATATTTCAGCGACAAGAGCGGTTACATTTTCACGACCAAAGGCCGGAAACTTCACGTCACCAAGACCGCTTTCTAGCTTCCTTGGGCTTGGTTGTTCCACTGGGCTCTCCTTTTTTCTTTTTTCCTTCATTTTTCTTCAAGGGTTGCTGGGTACTATCCGAAGGATGATGCAGCATGATGGGGTTACGGTAAACATTCGGTATGGGCACACTGTTATCCCCTTGATAGGCGTTCGGCATGGGTATACAATTATCGCCTCGGTAGCCGTTGGGCATAGGATGAGTGGAAAACGGTGCAACGGTAACCGGTACACTATCGGGTGGATTTTTTAAATGCAGCTTTGCACTGTCTTCTTGGCCAAACGTTAACCCAACCGAACTGAGTGCTGCGGACAAGATCATAAAAAACCTTTTCATATTCGTACGAATTGGTTTATCAAAAGTAACGAAAAGAACAGTATTGCTTCGTAACTCGCCTTGTTAAAATATGTTAAATGCTGCACTTTCCTTTCAACCTTATGTATTTTTGTGTGGAATGAAGCATAAAAGTATTGGATTTATCATCGGGTTGATGACGGTGGCGCTTTTGGGGGTGATGGCCATGCAATATTTTTTTATCAGGCAATCATATATTCTGAAAGCGCAATTATTTGATGAATCGGTGAAGGCCGCTCTCAACGCAGTTGCTGCAAAGGCTGAAAAAAGAGAGGTGATGCAGTTGGCCGATGCACAGCGAAAGAATAAGGAAAAGCTGGAACGCGAACAGCGTAAATTGGAAGAGCAGCTTCGTATAAAGACGGAGATCGAGCAACTTCGAAAAAAAGAAGCGCGGTTGTACGCCACATTCAAGCAGCGTGAGGATATATTATTTACCCAATATCCGGTAGTACTGCCTATTGAAAGTAATGAATTCTATGAGACGTATCTCAACAATTCTCGTTATAAGGAACTTTTACGGGTCAACTTTGAATCGAATGCTACCGTTGACGGCGGGTTTCAACGTAACGATAACGTGGTGGGTCTTTACGCCATCCGACAGGTCCCCTTAATTAAAGCCAAGGACGATAGCATACGTTATTTCATTCCGCTGGGGCCTATCGCCCCTGGGTCAACGGAATTGAAATATGCCATAAAAGTACTACCTCCGCGATTGGATCTCAAGTTAAAGGGTGAAATAGCTCGTAAAGAACGCCAATTACAATTGCTTCAGGCGACCACATTAATGGATACCATTGCAATATTAAGTGGTAAGAACCCACAGATCGTTGAAGATTTTGCGGCTGAAATGGAACTTTATAAACGGCCGTTAAGCCAACGGATCGATGTGGCCTATATCAAAAGCGAATTGGAGAAGGAATTATCAAGCCGCGATATTAACTCGGCTTTTAATTTGGAAATCAAAGATAAAAACACCACACTGTATGCGTTTGCCAATTTTTCCGATGACAAGTTATCTCCGCAAAACTTTTATGTCACGGAATTGTTCCGTTCGGACAACGAACGTTCATCCGGTCGGCTTTCCGTATACTTTCCAAACAAAGACAACATCCTCATGGGTAATATGACGGTTATGTTGTTTTCTTCGATAGCGCTGTTATTGGTGCTTCTCAGCTGTTTTACCTACACGATTTTCACGATGCTTCGTCAAAAGAAGATTTCGGAAATGAAAACCGATTTCATCAATAACATGACCCATGAGTTCAAAACGCCCGTGGCTACTATCATGATTGCCAGTGAATCCCTGCGAGATCCTGAAATCGCATCTGACCAAGTCCGTGCCGCACGGCTTGCCAATATCATATACGACGAAAATGTCCGGTTGGGTAATCACATCGAGCGGGTGCTCAACATCGCCCGCCTTGAAAAAGACAACTTGAAGCTGGAACATCAGGATGTGGACATGAATGACCTCGCTCAGGCGGTAGTAGATAGCATGGAGCTGCAATTGCTTAAAAACGATGCACAGGTACATATGCATCTCGATGCTGCGGAGGCGATGGTGGTGGGTGATGAATTGCACCTCTCCAATGTGCTTTTCAACCTGATAGACAATGCGATTAAGTACAGCCAGGGAAGTCCTGATATTACCATTCGAACCAAAAACGTCCATAGTCATATTCAGTTGACAGTAGCTGACAAGGGTATCGGTATGAGTCGCGATCAGCTATCCAAAATTTTCGACCAATTTTACCGGATTCCAACCGGCAATCTTCACGATGTGAAAGGATTTGGTTTGGGGTTGAGTTATGTGAGCGATATCATAAAGCGTTGCGGAGGCAAGGTCGTGGTCAAAAGCGAGAAAGATAAAGGAACCACATTTGAAATTATGTTGCCACTTAAAGGATAGGAAAATCATTTATGCAAAAGATACTACTGGCGGAAGACGACCCCAACTTGGGTGACATCTTGAAGGATTACCTGGAATTAAAGGGTAAATTTGATGTCGCACTTTGCAAAGACGGGGATGAGGCCTTACGCCAATTCAATAAAGATAAATTCGACCTCTGCATACTCGATGTGATGATGCCCAGAAAAGACGGCTTCACGTTGGGCAAAGATATCCGGAAGATCGATGCGGACGTTCCCATTATCTTTGCCACGGCTAAAGGAATGATGGAGGATAAAGCCGAAGCTTTTGGCTTGGGCGGTGACGATTATATCACCAAACCCTTCCGTGTGGAAGAATTGCTCCTCCGTATTCACGCCCTTCTGAAACGCGCCTCACGGGAAAAACAGTCAGAAGAGGAACTGCCTGATAAATTTCAGATTGGCAAATACCATTTTGATTATGTCGCTCAGCAGATCAGCTATAATGAAGAGAAGCAAAAGCTGTCCACGAAAGAAGCTGAGTTGTTAAGGTTGCTTTGCATTAAGAAAAATGATGTGCTCACGCGTGAAGAGGCACTACTTAAAATCTGGCATGATGATAATTATTTCAACGGCCGGAGTATGGATGTCTTCCTAAGCAAGCTTCGCAAATACCTTCGCGACGATCCAAAAGTGGAAATTGTTAATGTACACGGAAAGGGATATAAACTACTGGTAAGTTGATTGACTGAAACAGTTGAGCCAGCAAACGAGCGAATTTATTTTGCATAAATCAATTTTTATCCCGATATTAGCGCCCGCTTATGGAGAAAGGCAGAGGGAATGGACCCTGTGAAGCCTTAGCAACCTGTCGGTAGACAAGGTGCTAAATTCTACCCAGATAAGGATCCGGGAAAGATAAGCAGCCACAACTCGCCCTTGTGACCTCTCCCAAAAAGCAATCATTAACAGAAAGGTTTGCCTGCTAAAATAGGCAGATCGCCGTTGATTGTATATTAAATTACTATTTATACGTTATGTTAAAAACTAACAATCTGGGTTACCCGCGCATCGGAGCCCTCCGGGAGCTTAAAAAGGCCAATGAAGCCTATTGGGCACAAAAAATCGGTCAGCAGGAACTGCTGCAAGCTGCACGGACCATCCGTGAAGGGAATTGGAAAACCCAACAGGAGGCAGGAATAGACCTGATCCCGTCCAATGATTTTTCTTTTTACGATCAGGTGTTGGATCTAACGCTTACTGTCGGTGCAATTCCCACACGTTACCAAGAGTTTGCGTTGGAGGGATCATCCTCTTACAATCTGGATTTGTACTTTGCAATGGCCCGCGGTTTTCAACAGGGAGGTCTCGATGTAACTGCTATGGAAATGACCAAGTGGTTTGATACCAACTACCATTATATTGTTCCTGAATTTGTAAAGGATCAACAATTCCGCCTCACTTCGGAAAAGGTGATTAACGAATTCAACGAGGCAAAGGAACTAGGTATTCTAACCAAGCCTGTTTTATTGGGACCTATCACGTATCTGCTGTTAGGTAAGGAAAAGGAGGCAGATTTTGACCGTCTCGATCTAGTTGACCGTTTGCTGCCTGTATATGAGGAAATATTAGGCAAGTTGAGCGAGGCGGGAGCGGAATGGGTACAATTCGACGAACCCTTCCTTGCGTTGGATATCGATGATAAGACTCGGGCACTTTATCAGAAGGTATATGATCGCCTGTCGGCCGCTGCAAAGGGTATTAAGCTTGTGGTTGCGACCTATTTTGAATCGTTACGTGAGAATTCACAAACTGCACTCAGCTTGCCTGTGCAAGCACTGCATGTCGATTTGGTACGTGGCGAAAACCAGCTGGATGAATTGCTGGCTAGTGTGCCGGCCAACTTAATCCTTTCTGTCGGTGTAGTAGACGGACGCAATATTTGGAAAAACGACTACGAAGCATCGCTTCAAAAAATCAATCAAGCGGTGGATGCACTGAGTGCAGACCGTGTATGGGTAGCACCGTCAAGCTCTCTCCTCCACGTACCTTTCGACCTGGATTTGGAAGATAACGAACAGTCGTTGCCCGCAGAAGTAAAAAATTGGCTCGCTTTTGCCAAGCAGAAACTTGCCGAGGTAAAAGATTTGGCAATATTGGCATCGGGCGACGTGGATGAAACCACCGCCGCACATTTTGAGGCCAACAAGGTAGCACAACAAAGCCGCCGTACGTCCTCACTGATTCACCGGGAAGACGTAAAAACGCGCGTGAGGAATATTACCGATGCGGATGCACAACGGACCAGTTCATTTACGGTGCGTAAGGGTAAACAACAGGAAAAATTCAATCTGCCTGCTTTTGCCACCACCACCATCGGTTCTTTTCCGCAGACCAGGGACGTACGTAAATGGCGGGCCGACTTAAAAAAGGGAGCCATCAGCCAAGAAGAATACGACACGTTCATTGCGGAGGAAACGGAGCGGACCATCCGTTTGCAGGAAGAATTGGATATCGATGTATTAGTACACGGCGAGTTTGAGCGCAATGACATGGTCGAATATTTCGGCGAGCAGCTTTCCGGATACGCTTTTACCAAAAACGGGTGGGTGCAATCTTACGGATCGCGCTGCGTGAAGCCCCCGGTTATTTATGGCGACGTAAGCCGGCCAGCCGATATGACCGTACGGTGGTCGTCGTATGCACAAACACTTACCAATCGGCCGGTGAAAGGCATGCTCACCGGGCCGGTGACCATTCTGCAATGGTCTTTTGTACGCAATGATCAACCCCGGTCAGCAACGACGTATCAGATTGCATTGGCGATACTGGACGAAGTACAGGCACTGGAAAAAGCCGGTATCAAAATTATCCAGATCGATGAGCCGGCCATCCGTGAGGGTCTTCCCCTGCGTAAAGCCGATCACAAGGCATACCTCGACTGGGCCGTACGGGCCTTCCGTGTGTCTTCGTCAAATGTGGAAGATGACACACAGATTCATACGCACATGTGCTACTCGGAGTTCAACGATATCATCGAGCATATTGCTGCGATGGATGCTGATGTGATTACCATTGAAACCTCACGTTCGCAAATGGAATTACTGGACGCCTTTGCAGATTTCAATTATCCGAATGACATCGGTCCGGGTGTATACGATATACACTCGCCACGTGTACCGAGCAAGGAAGAGATGGTGAAGCTACTGGAAAAAGCGAAAGCCGTTATCCCTGCTGCGCAGCTGTGGGTAAATCCTGATTGCGGTCTGAAAACACGTGCTTGGCCTGAAACCAAAGCGGCGCTCGAAGCCATGGTAGAGGCTGCCAAGACGCTGCGTGGAGTTGCTGAAGAAGTGTAAGACTGTATTGTAAGGTTATATAACCGGAGCCCCGCTGACCAATCGATTAGCGGGGCTCTTTTATTCGGACCAACTCTGCCGATCAAGGCTACGAAGCTGGATGGCCTCGGCAATATGTGCGGTCTGAATATCGGCGCTACCTTCCATATCCGCGATGGTACGGGATACCCGAAGAATGCGATCGTAGGCACGGGCTGATAGACCAAGCCGCTCCATTGCAGTTTTGAGCAAGGCACGTCCAGATTCATGGATTCGACATATTTTCCGCAGGTGCTGAGGAGTCATCTGTGCATTGCAATGAATAAAAGGATGCGATGAAAATCGCTTTGCCTGAATGGTACGCGCTGTGGTGACGCGGTTACGTATATGGGCGCTTTTTTCGCTGGGGGTAGCGGCAACCAATTCGTTAAAGTCAACCGGTGTGACTTCGACATGCAAATCGATACGGTCTAACAATGGGCCCGATATTCTGCTCAGGTATTTTTGCACCACGCCCGGGCTGCATATACACGTCTTCTGTGGATGGTTATGGAATCCGCATGGACAGGGGTTCATCGCGGCCACCAAAATGAAACTTGCCGGATAGTCCACTGTAAAGCGTGCACGGGACACGGTCATGTGTCTGGATTCTAAGGGTTGGCGGAGTACCTCCAGTACCGAACGTTTAAATTCTGGCAATTCGTCTAGAAACAATACGCCGTTATGTGCCAGCGAGATTTCTCCGGGTTGCGGGTTTACTCCACCGCCTACCAACGCTACATCGCTGATGGTATGATGCGGTGCGCGAAATGGGCGTGCAGTCATTAAGGACGATGCTGTAGTTAGTTTGCCAGCCACGGAATGTATTTTTGTGGTTTCCAGAGATTCTTGGACGGTTAGCGGAGGCAGAATCGTAGGCAGCCGTTTGGCCAGCATTGTTTTTCCGGAACCGGGAGGGCCAATCAGAATGGCATTATGCCCGCCGGCTGCCGCAATCTCCAGGGCTCTTTTGATGTGTTCCTGTCCGTGCACGTCGGCAAAATCCGCGTCATAATTGTTGATGTTTTTCTGAAATTCTTCCTGAGTATTTACATAGGTTTGCGGTGGATGAGCGGCACCATTGACCCAATCAATTACGTCCTTTAAGTGTCGGACTCCATAGACCTGTAATTGGGAGACTACGGCAGCTTCTTTTGCATTTGCGCTTGGGAGTAGTATGCCTCGGAAGTCATCCCGTGCTGCCTGAACGGCGATGGGCAACACGCCTTTAACGGGTTGTATGCTCCCATCCAGCGATAACTCGCCGAGCATCAGAAATTCAGTTAACAACGGAACATTCCCAATCTGTTTGGACGACGCCAAAATACCAACGGCTATTGGCAGGTCATAAGAAGAACCCTCCTTGCGAATATCCGCGGGAGCGAGATTAACGACAATTTTTTGGCGAGGCATGCGAAATCCGGAAGCGGAAAGGGCACTTTCGATGCGCCGTAGGCTTTCCTTAACAGCATTATCTGGGAGACCCACGATGTAATATTTGGTGCCACCCGAAATGTTGACCTCAATAGTAATAGTGGTAGCTTCAATGCCTTGAACGGCGCTTCCGTAGGTTTTGATGAGCATAGGCAGAAAATTGATTTTCAGCCATAAAGATACAAAGAAAATAGTTAGTTCTGGTGTTGTTTCTCTTCGTATTGTTGCAGAGCCTCTTCGGCTACTTCGCGGGCATGGTCACGAAGTTGGTAGATTTTTTCGTTCTCCTCCACAGTCTGGGGCTCGGAATGACTGATAGCCTGACGCACGTCATATAACCATAGCATGGTATTCATAAGCAATGCTGTCAAGGCGATCAACAATAGCAGTTCGATCGTGCCAATATGTTGGAAAGTAAGTGCTGTACCGATCATGAGAATGTTGAAGCTGGAAAGTACGATCGTGGCTTGGGTATGGCTCATACCGGTATCTAACAGTCGATGGTGAAGGTGATTGCGATCGGCCATGAAGGGCGATTTACCCCCGACTAACCGGATAACGATTACCCGTAAGGTGTCAAATATCGGAACGATTAGAATGGCAATCGTAACGGCGGGAACGGATTGAACGAAAGAATCTACAATTGTTACCAGCTGCTGCGGCTTGTTCAGTTCGATGAATTGAATAGCGAGTATCGAAATAATGAACCCAATTGTATAGGCGCCTGCATCGCCCATGAAGATGCGTGCTTTACCCGCGTTATAACGAAGAAATCCCAACACAGATCCTGCCATACTCACAGCCAATAGCGCCAATCCGTATTCTTGCATCCCGAAAAAAAGGTATCCAAAAGTCAGGCTCACGATCAGGCTTACGCTGCCCAATAGGCCATTAATACCATCAATCAGATTAAAAGCGTTGATGATGAATACAATAAGAAGGCTAGAAAGCGGATAGCTGACTACCGGGTGGATCTCTTGAATCCCAAACATACCGTAAAGACTAGTAAGTCGGATATCTGCAAAATAGACAACAATTAAGGCGGTAATGGTTTGCGCCAGAAATTTCTTATAAGGATTTAATGCCGCGAGATCATCTTTTAAGCCCACCAAAAAAATCAATAGTCCGGAAGCAAAGACATAATTGGCGTATGGCAACAGATTGCCTGATATACATAAACACGCCGTGAATGCGAAGGCCGTAAGAACCGCAATTCCGCCAAGATTTGGCGTGCGATATTTGTGGATTTTCCGTTCTTCGAGTGCGGGATCGTCAAATAGACGTTTTTGATAAGCTAATTTTATTAACGAGGGAACAGCGTATAGCGTGACGACACATGAAAACAAAAACGAAAAAAGTACCAAGTAAATGTCTATCATATAGAATAGCGTAATAGTACAAGAAGTAATGCAACAAAGATAAGTAAATAACTAGGTTAGCATGCCTATCCGTTGTAAATATTTGTCACTGTGTTCGACGATACATCGCAATATCTGTGCCATGAATGGAAGGTAAAAAAACCGTTCAATAGTGATGCTTTCTCAAGGTTTTTTTGTTTTTGGCAAACGTTTTGCTGATTTATTTGTATATTTAACAGGATTGTGTGTAGAAAGAAGGTCATTGTTTTTCAAATTTATATTAGGTAATTATGAACGATAACGCAAAAGTAGTAGCCGCATTATTGGCGGGATTGGCAGCAGGTGCCGCTCTCGGTATTTTATTTGCGCCGGACAAGGGTACGGAGACGCGCGAGAAATTAAATGATTCATTAAAGGACTTAGGAGACGCCATCAAAGAGCGTACGGCTGAACAGCTGGAGCACCTGAATGATTTCAAAGAAAAGGTAACCGCTGCTGTAAAATCTAAGTTGAACAGGAGTGACGAAGCGTTGGAGGAGGCGTTGGAAGAACACGCCTGAATATAGAGAAGGGTTCAACCCTAAGCCATAACATGGCGTAGTAGCAGATTGTCATCACAACATCGAAGTAGGTGTGATGATGGGTTAGTTTTGCGATGCGATGATTAGGTGATGCGCTAATTTAAGTCCTTGCCAAAACCTATGGAAGAGAGAAAATTTTCGATCAACGGTGTATTCCAGAAAAGTAAAGAATATATCGATACACGTTTTAAGTTATTTAAGCTCAAGTTGGTTGAGCGGTCGTCACGATTGATCGCGAGTTTGATCGTAGATGTTGTCAAGACCGTGTTCGCCATCTTCGTGATTTTTTTCCTTAGTTTGGCTTTGGGCTTCTATTTAAGCGAGTTATTGGGTAGCTCTTCCCTTGGATTTCTTGCCACAGGTGGAATTTTTATTGTGCTTATTGTGTTGATTTCGGCCTTTGAAGACCGGCTGGAGCGCCTCTTCATGAATCTTTCGATTAAACGGTTTTTACAAAAATGGAACGACGAAATAGATGAAGACGATGAGGAAGGAAAGCAAGATTAAGAATTTGGATGATCTACGATTAGAGATAGTTCGTCTTAAGGCCCTTGCCAAGGAGCAGGAAGATTACCTCAGCGACCAATATCATCTTTTCAACGATAAGGTAGCGGCTCCGGTGCGATTTGTTAAGTCGTTGATTTCGTGGGTTCCAGGTGCAGATTTAGCAAAAAATTTATTTGCCAAGGGCAGAAAAGATGAAGACTGGTTAAGTAAGGCTCTTCGGATCGGCCTGCCTGTGGTTCTCAACCGCTTTTTCCTTCGTAAAGCTGGATTTCTGAAACGGGCACTTGTTACCCTCCTCTCCCAGCAAGCAGTAGGTGCATTGAACAAAGATCGCGTAAGCGAGGTGATTAATAAGATCGCTGATTTCATCAGGCCGACCAGGCGAGGTAAGCATTCGGTAAGAAGAAAAGTGGATTATGGTATTCCGCCGGATAGCGAAACGTATTAATAACCAAACTAATGAAGTTCAGTTTCTAATCTTGCCAAGAAGTCGCCATAAGCTAGCCGGATACCGGACTTAAGCGCGGTCGCATGGTGCCATCCCAAAGCATGTAGCTTACTGACGTCCATCAACTTTCTCGGTGTACCATCTGGTTTTGATGCGTCAAATGCGAGTTCTCCTTTGTAACCGACAACGTCTTTGATGAGGTGGGCGAGCTCACGTATGCTTAAATCTTCACCCGTGCCGATATTGATTAGTTGAGAATCGTTGTAAGATTCCATGAGAAATACACAAGCATCAGCCAGATCGTCGGCAAATAAAAATTCGCGTTTGGGAGCACCGCTACCCCACACGGTAACCTCGGGTTCATCGGCTGTTTTTGCTTCATGAAAGCGGCGTATGAGTGCCGGCAAAACATGTGAATGTTCAGGGTGGTAATTGTCATTATAGCCGTAGAGATTGGTGGGCATGACTGAAATGAAATTGCAACCATATTGATCATGGTAAGCTTCACAGAGTTTGATGCCCGCAATTTTGGCGATTGCATACGGTTCATTGGTGGGTTCCAGCAATCCGGTGAGCAAGTATTCCTCTTTAAGGGGCTGGGGAGCTAATTTGGGATAAATACAGCTGGATCCAAGAAAAAGTAGCTTTTTTACACGATGCGTATAGGATTGATGAATCACGTTATTTTGTATGGCTAGATTTTCATAAAGAAAATCGGCACGAAACCTATTGTTGGCTAAAATACCACCTACCTTAGCCGCAGCTAAAAATACGTAATCGGGCTTCTGCGCAGAAAAAAAATCGGCTACCGCTTGCTGATTGCGAAGATCTAGCTCATCCGATGTCTGCAACAGTACATTGTAAAAACCTAGTGCACTTAACTTTCGAAGGATGGCTGAACCTACCATGCCTCGATGCCCGGCAATGAAAATTTTTGCGTCTTTTTCCACAAATAGTATACGATATCGTACAAAGATAAGATTATTTTTGCAGGCCGCTTCGCGAAGGTAGTGCACGACAGATTTTTTGTTTTTTTAAAAGAATATGGGAAAAGATAAACTTAGGAAATTCGCAGAAATCGACACGTTTGCCAATGTATTGCAATTGGACGCGGGTAAGGGAATGAAGGGGCAATGGGCTGCGAAGCACTTTGGTAATGACCGGCCCATTGTGCTTGAATTGGCCTGTGGCAAGGGAGAATATTCCGTCAATCTGGCAAAACTGTTTCCCACGTATAATTTCATTGGTGTCGATTACAAAGGTAACCGTATCTGGCGCGGAGCTAAAACCGCACTCGAAGAGGGCATTCCTAATGTGGCCTTCCTCCGAATACAAATCGAAAACATTCTAGATTATTTTGCTGAGAACGAAGTGTCTGAAATCTGGATTACCTTTCCCGATCCCCAGCCGCAGAAAAGCCGTGAAAAGAAGCGGCTCACCAATCCTTTTTTTTTGGCCAAATACCGGGAAATCCTAATTCCCGAAGGAATCATGCACCTCAAAACGGATAACGATGGCCTATTTGTCTACACACAGGAAAAATTGACTGAGTTAGGGTTGGATATCCATGCGCAAACGTCAGATCTATACCGATCCGACGTATTGGATGAGGTATTATCCATTAAAACGTATTATGAAAAGAAATATCTTGAGACAGCCAAAAACATCAATTATATAAAGTGGGGTTGGTTGTGAGTGATTTGTGTTTCCGTTTGCTGATCTTTTCGACGTTGACAGGTTGAGGGACCTTCACATAGTAGCCTGTGCCATCGTAGGAGCGTTTGCGTGGGTGGCTCATACACGTATTGGAGCAGCAACCTTCCAGTTCCCATCCACAGGCTTCGCATTGCGTAAAATGTTCATTGCATTCAGGATTAGCACAATTGACCATACGGCTGGTGGTAGTGCCACAATTTAAACACCTGGAAACCACGGTAGGGTTTACCCGGTTCACATCCACGGTGACCCGGTTATCAAACACGTAGCATTTGCCTTCAAAATCTTTTCCGCCTACTTCCTTTCCATACTTGATGATGCCCCCATGTAGTTGATAAACATCGTTAAACCCTTCTTTCAGCAATAGTGCAGATGCTTTCTCACATTTAATACCGCCTGTGCAGTAGGTGAGTACCTTTTTGTCTTTATATTGGGCGAGTTCATTGATTTTTTCAGGAAACTCCCTAAAATTTTCAATGTCCAGTGTTACCGCATTCTTGAACCGGCCGACATTGTGTTCATAGTTAGACCGAACATCTAGTATCACGACATCATCCCGGTCTTTCATTTCCATGAATTCCTTTGGAGCCAAGTGCTTCCCGGTTTCTTTCGTGGGGTCAATGACCTTCGGATCCCGCAATCCGGAATGTACGATTTCGGATTTATAGCGGCAATGCATTTTAATGAAAGATAGTTCATGAACTTCGTCAATTTTGAAATCAGTGTCGGCAAACCTTGGGTCGCGATGCACCGCATCCATATACGCTTCACATGCTTCGTGTGTGCCGGATACGGTTCCATTGAGACCCTCGTCGGCCACGATAATTCGGCCAACTAAGCCCAGTGATTTACAAAAATGAAGATGGTCCGCGGCAAACTGTTCCGCATTGTCAATATGGCTGTAGCAATAATACAGCAGGGTTTGGTACTTTTTCATATAGCCATTGATACCGTTGCAAACGGCGTTTAATGTTTTTTTCAGCTGCAAAGGTAGCAAATTTTGATGGATATAGCTTCCTGCGATCCAATACTTTCCTGTCATTGCGGAGAGATAGCCTGTGGCTACGATCGTAATTACTCGGCGGCATCGAAGCGGAGATATTAAACACGAACAACTACACCGAGGCAGTTTATTATGTTGCATTTTAGTTTATATAGTTGAATAACAAAAAGTTAAAAATGTTAAATTTAAAGATTCTACAGCCTTTTTGAAATACTTTCGTCTCACGCAAATTTTTTGTCAACATTACAAATTCAAATTATGGAAATGCAAAAACTTGGTTTATTTCTACTGTTCGTTTTGAGTGTGCTTATTACAAATGCGCAAACTTCCGCGGAGATCCCCAGGCATAGTTTTAGTCTCGGCCCGATGGCCGGTTATAATGTTAAAAATAAAGGATTCGCTTATGGCGGCAGTGCGATGTATGAATTCCGACCTTTTAAAAGGTTCGGTTTTACCGCGGCACTTACCTTTGATCAGACTCGGGTAGATGTCTCTGACATAAACTATAATCCTGTCGCTTCCAAAGAAGTTTTCGGAAACGAATGGATTGAGAATGTTTATTCGCTGAATGTTGGCCCTCGGTTTTATCTAGGCGATTTTTACTTAGGCGCGGCACTCGGGATAGGATACACGAAGGGGTATACTACACTTTCTGATGGGAGTACGTTGAATAATGGACATGCCTATGGTTTATACAAAAATTTCGGTGCCGGATACCAGATCAAGTTGAGAAACCGCGATGTGATTGAGGCCGAAGCAGCTGTTTTTGGCACACACGCCACGAAAATAGGCGGTACCATACGGTACAAGTTCGGGAGATAAACTATCCGCCGACAGTTGAGCTGAAAAGTCTGAATGGATTTTGAATAGTACGATAGCGAGGCTAGTACCGCAATTTCAGAAACCTTTTTACCACATCTTACTAAAAGTGACGGAAAATCTCCTCACATTTGCATCTTCTCAAAAAAGAGGAGATTTTATGGCGGCAAAACAGCGCATCGGATTGATTTTACTACTGGGTTGTTTGTCGGCATTGGGCCCATTTTCCATTGACATGTACCTGCCGGGATTTGTGGACATCGCTGAGAATCTTCGTACTTCGGAGGCTACGGTGGCGCTATCATTGTCAAGCTTTTTTATCGGCATATCAGCGGGGCAGCTGCTTTATGGACCGTTGTTGGATAAATTTGGCCGTAAGAAGCCACTGTACATTGGCCTGGTGCTGTACATAGCAGCTTCTTTCGGCTGCTTGGCAGTAACGGATGTCAATCAGCTCATTGTATTGCGTTTTGTGCAGGCCATTGGCAGTTGTGCTACGGCGGTAGCGTCCATTGCTATGGTTCGCGATCTGTTTACCTTGGAGGAGAGCCCGAAAGTATTTGCCTCGCTGATGCTAGTTATCGCCGTATCGCCTATGCTGGCCCCTACAGCGGGGGGATACTTGATAGCGGCATTTGGCTGGCGATATGTTTTTGTCTTCTTGGGATTGATGGCAACCGTTATCTTGGTGGCTACGGCTATCAAACTGCCGGAAAGCTACCAACCGGACCCATCCTATTCCCTTAAACCTAAGCCTATCCTGACAAGCTTTGCGCAGGTGCTCCGTGAACCGCAGTTTTATACCTATGCGCTGATCAGCGCTTTTGTCTTTTCGGGTCTATTTGCCTACGTGTCTTCCTCACCAGTACTTTTCATGAAAGTATACCACCTGAGTAAAACCGACTACGGGTGGGTGTTTGCAGGGCTTTCAGTGGTGTTTATTGGTGCCAGCCAGGTAAATAGCCTCATTCTCCGATGGATTGGTAGCAGACAGATCATTACATATGCATTGGTCGCACAATGTGTTTTCAGTTTGCTGTTTTTGGCCTTCGCTTGGAATGGATTGATCAATTTTGGCTCGACGCTTGTATTCATCGGCTTGTTCCTGTGTTGCCTGGGGCTTATCAATCCCAATGCAGCGGCACTTTCCATGGCGCCTTTTAGCAAAAATGCAGGCAGTGCTTCCGCCCTGATGGGTGCCTTCCAGATGGCGCTTGGTGCCGGGGCTTCGGTGCTGGTGAGTCTATTCAGCGAGGATTCGTTGCTACCCATGCCGGTGGTCATGGCGGTTGCGTCAAGTGTGGCACTTCTGGCCCTGCTTGTCGGTTCACAACTTATTCGGCGTGACATTATCGGAGTATCCGGTAGTACGTTTGTTGGTCACTGAATACGCGATGTAGCTGCTCGTTCGTCGCTGCTGACTTCCTGTCTACCGGGGTTGTGAAGATAAAGGAGGTTGTAATGGCAGGTATGTGGGAATTGCTGCACCAGCGGAGTGGATAATGACCGCGATGCAGCTATAGGTAGTGTCTACCTCGAAAGCAATACCTTCGTTGGCATTGTATATTGTATAGGTTTGCCCATCTTGTTCATAAGTTTCTACGATCTGGAGCGGGTAGGCATCAGAAATATCGCGGAGCGACGAACCTACACCAATTGACTGAACGGTTTGGAAACGAGGCGAGGTGACGCGAATCTGTTGGATGCGGGCCGTTTCATCATTGCCCATGTCGCGCGAAGTAAAAATTGATAGGGGTTGGCCGGGTTCATCTTCAGGAAACCAAATGGACACGGCTTTGCCCATAGCTGCATCGCCAAAATCAGGCTTTCCAAGTTCGTGAAATACGGCGCTGTCTGCATCGCCAAGTAAAAAGAGACCCGCAGATTTTCCCGGAACCAGTAAGTGATTATCCGGAAGGAGCGCTTGGGAAGTAGTTGTTGTGGTATCCTGCTCAGTTTGATTGCTGTCGATGTTGCCGCCGCATGCCGTAATTACGAAACCCATGGCGAATATGCATACGCATTTCTGAATTTGATCCATCGGAATATATTGCTATAATATAACTAAGGAACATTAATCTAAAAAAGAACATTTAGCGGGGTATTTTGTTTCGTAATGGGCGCAGTAAATACTCCAATCCATTGAGTTTGATTTCGTACATCGTGCCTAACAACATCCCCAATTTACCCTTGGGAAATCCCTTTTGGTGAAACCAAACTAAATAGGCTTCGGGAAGATCGCAGATCACGGTATCCTTATATTTTCCAAAGGGCATCCGGGTCGTCACCAATGCTTGTAGCATTTCTTCCTGTGTCATGCCTTTTTCTCCATTTAGTCGTTCGATTTGCCGTGACGAATATAGTAGATTGCCAGGTTGATGGCAATGATTAAATGATTCACGATGTTAGGTAGGAGACCATAATGCTTGGTGAATATGCAGAATCGTTCTTTTAGGCTTTGCCAATGTCGCTTCTTAGACATTCCTCCTACCAGGTATTTGGCGACGAGGCGCCGGGTATTGACAACCTTGTTCGCTTTTTTGGCGGCACGGATAATCCAATCGATGTCGGCGCTCAGCTGATAACGTAGATCGTAGCGGCCGGCAATGGACCGGCGGATATAGATCGCTTGATGGCTGATGTTCATGCCAAAACGGAAACTTCGCCAGTTGAATTGGGGGGGTATCGCATGGCGGCGTAAGCCGATCGATTGCCAATCTGCATCGTACATTTCGGTTTCGCCGTAATAAATATCGGCATCTGGTGCAGAAGCGAAAACCTGCGCCACCGTATCTTCCGCATAGATCTCGTCGCCGGAATTCATAAACAGCACGTAATCTCCGGTTGCCCGGCCGAGACCTTTATTCATTGCGTCGTAAATACCCTTATCGGGCTCGCTGATCCACTCCGAAATGTGCTCACCATACCGCTTAATGACGTCGACGGTCCCATCTGTAGAATTGCCATCGATGATAAGGTATTCAATATAGGGATAGGTTTGGCAGATGACGGATTTAATAGTACGTTCGATGTCGCGTACATTATTATATACGACGGTGATAATCGTGAGTGTCGACGTACTCATTAGCTTTCGGGTTTCTGGACGACCAGTACATTGTTGTGGAAAAAATTCATATTGGTCGGCAGTAGGACAGAAAAGATTAGCCCGCAAATGGTAATGGGCGTGATGAACAGGGGGGTCAGTGCAATCCGCGCCACCTTATTTTTAGGTAAGATATGCTGGTAAACATAGGCTGCCCACATTTGGCAAAGGGTTGCTACGTAATTGGTGGTTTTGGTTTCTTTAACGATGGTGAATCCTTTTTCGATTAAGATATGCCGAATACCAAAAGAAGTGTAACGGGCAAAATCATAAGGAATTTCGTGTTCATCCCATACGAACGGAACCGTTATGAGCATGTGTCCGCCGGGCTTTAGTACCCGGTGTAGTTCGTCGAGAATTTCGGGTAGGTTGAAGATATGTTCGAATACCTCGCTCGAGAAAATACAGTCGAAAGACGTATCGTCAAAAGGTAGCGTTGTTCCATCGTAATACACATCAATGTCTTCATTGAGGTGATCATGGCCACTCACTTCGACATCCGTACCTATGTAAGTTGTCACGTCAAACAGCGTGCGATAGGGTTTGCTCCCGCAACCAAAATCTAATAGACGCCCTTGCAGGTATCCGCTCAGCTGCGATATATTTCGGAACAGGCCCCTCCGAATGATAAAGAAGGGGTTAAAGAACAATCCGAAAAACGTCGGTTGAAACAGCGATTTGTTATAGAGTCGTTTGAGCCCCGCTATCAAGTTTCTTGGGTTTTAGTAGTTAAAAATTGTGCTTTCCAACGCTGGATGGCATCGGTATCGAGGTACAATTTGATACTCATTTCCTCGTGTATTTTTTCTTCAAGCAGGTCCATACGCTGGCGCTCCAACACGTTAAGGCCAATATCGTTGCGCATTTCAATGGCGCGGTTGTCGATGCCAATGATAAGCGCTTTGCGCCTTTTCTGAAGTGCCCGTATACCTGCATGTAATCGGGTACCCACGTATTCGCACGACTCGTTTTCAAGAAACCGATCGAAGGCCGACAACTTAGGGGCGATGTACCGCACATCGGTGGTCAGGCTTTCGATGTATGCTTGGTCCTTCGATCCCTGTATCCACACATATACGTCTCGGTAGTGCTTTTTGAGGGTTTCCAAGAGCTGTCGATCCCGGTCGGAATCCCGAAGGTAATCCGTGATCGTGGTAACGACGGTGTCTCTTTTTTTTGGATTGATTTGTGAAAGGTGCGGCTCGTCGAGATTCCATACCGTGGGGCATCCCGTATTAACGACGTTATGGATGCCCATCTCGTTTAACTTCTGTAGCGTGTAGTTGTCGCGTACGGCATGGAAATAACGGCGTGAAAACAGGGCCTTATACATCCACTTCGAATAAAATGATACAGGTTTATCCTGGTATTGCCACCAGCCCACACCGAGCAACACAACCTTGCGCCGCAGTGCCACTAAATCTTTCACACCTATTTTCCATTGACGCTTACCGAACGTATTGTTTTTCAGTAAATTCGTTCCGCCTACCAGGGCGGTATCGTATTTGCGAAGGGCAACCAGATCCAACGGATGGATGGAAAAATGGGTGGGTACATTGATGACGAAATCATCGGTAAAGAGTTCGTCGGCTAGTTGGTTTACGGCATCCATGATAATGTGGTCACCGAGGTTGGTGGTTGCAATGGATGTATCAAATATAATTTTGGGCATGTGTATTTGTGCTAAACAACCTCTACCACCTTGTTGAAGCCACTTAGGCTAGGGTGTTTTGAATCTAGGTCCGTCACCAAATAAGAAATGGCGTTAAGACTGCAAACCTTCATCTTTTGTACCGAGTTTAGTTTTTCCGCAATGCTGAGGATGGCCGTTTTGGTTGAACACCGTATCATTGCTTTTTTTATCTGTACTACCTCCCAGTCGGAATCGGTCACCCCATCTTCGGCCGAAAGACTGTTCGTGCCCAACAGGCACAGATCTACCCGTATTTCGGAAAGCTGATTAATAACCTGTGAGCCGATGTTGATGTTCGTATTTCTTGACAGTTTGCCGCCAATGAGTATGACATCTGCATGCGTATGTTCAGCGAGTTCGAGTGCCACCAGCGGGCTGATCGTAAAAAAAGTGCATTGGAGGCTTTCCGGAATGATCCGTGCTAGTTCCATCAGGGTGGTGCCCCCGCCGGCTAAGACGGTCATTCCATTTTGAATGAGTTTGACAGCTTTGGTTGCAATCTGCTTTTTCGCATCGCGCGCGTATATGTTGTTTTCCTGGAAGGGATATTGAAAGGACTTTGAGAGGGCCCCGCCATATACTTTGAGCACTTTTCCGTTTTCGGCCAACTCATTCAAATCTCGCCTAATGGTGTCTTCCGAAACATTGAGTTGTACGCTTAGATCCGAAGATAGAACCTTGTTATGCAAATTTATTTGATGGACGATAAACGCTTGCCGTTCTTCTTTCAACATGAGTTTAACCGATTATTTATTGGCGTAAAGATAGAATAAATCAGGATCACAAAAGAAATCCCAACTGTAAAATCCAAACTTCCAGGTATCAATTCCCGACCATAAGAGAAAATAAACCAAAGAAATTTGTAATATTACCGGCGGTAAAACTGTCAAGATAAACCAAATGACGGAATCAATTATTGCAATCATTAATGGGGTTGTATTTACGAACGATAGGCTGTTCAGCGGCAGGGCTGTTTTGATTAAGGGGAGCCGGGTAGTAGCTGTTGTTGCCCCCGATGAAGTCCCCAGCGAAGCAAAAATCATGGATGTTAGGGGCAATTACGTTGTACCCGGATTTATTGATCTGCAGATCTACGGGGGTGGCAACCGGCTTTTTTCGGCCGAACCTTCGGCCGATTCGATGGAAGAGATTGCAGATACGCTGGTGAAATCGGGCACAACAGGCTTTATGATTACCATGGCCACAAATACGATGGACGTGATGGATAAGGCATTTGAAGTGTTAACGGCGTATCAACATCCGGCACTATTGGGCCTGCACCTTGAGGGGCCCTATCTAAATACGTCAAGACGAGGGGCACATCCAGCGGAATGCATCCGTAATCCAGATTCGGCTGAGATTGCCGCGTTGCTGAAACGGGCGGGTAGTTGCCTCCGGATGATGACTATTGCTCCCGAGCGGTTTACCCCGAAAACGATCCGTCTGTTGCTGGATAATGGGGTGTTGCTCTCGGCAGGTCACAGCGATGCTTCTTTTGATGAAGCTACCGCAGGGTTCCGTAACGGTATCCGTGCTGTTACCCATTTATTCAACGCGATGTCTCCACTGCATCACCGTAATCCGGGGCTGCCGGGGGCAACGTTCCAATCGGATACAGCCCGGGCAAGCATTATCGCCGATGGTATCCATGTCGACTATCAAACACTTTCCATCAGTAAAAAGCTGATGGGCGAGCGGCTTTTTTTGATCACGGATGCGGTGGCTGAGACCCATGTAGGTACGTATACCCACGTATTTACCGGCGATCGGTATACGCTTCCTGACGGCACATTGTCGGGCTCTGCGCTGACCATGATGCAAGCCGTGGCCAATTGCGTACGCCATGCAGGAATCTCATTGGAGGAAGCGTTGCGGATGGCCTCATTGTATCCGGCTTCGCTGATCGGTGCGGACGCCTATGGCCGTATTGCCCCGGATACAGTGGCCAACTTGGTCGTTTTTGATAGCCAATATAACGTGAAGCAGGTTTTCTTAGCGGGAAAGCGTCTATGAGAAATGTAAAAAAGCTGTTCAACCTGTTGTACTTCCAGGTACTCATCGCGATTGGCATCGGCATTTTAATCGGCCATTTTTTCCCCTCGGTGGGGATACAACTGAAACCGCTCGGTGATGGATTCATCAAACTCATCAAGATGGTCATTGCCCCACTCATTTTCTGCAGCATTGTATTGGGCATTGCCGGGATGGAAGATGTGAAGAAAATCGGTAAGGTAGGGATCAAATCGATGGTATACTTTCAGGTAACCACGGCCGTGGCTATGCTGCTGGGAGTAATGGTCATCAATGGGCTGCGCCCGGGGGAAGGGATGCATGCGGATCCAAATACGTTGGACACGACCGAAGTAGCTTCGTATCTTGAAGCAGGTAAAAAACAAGAAGGTTTTGTTGATTTTTTGCTAAATATTATTCCTGAAAACGTTTTCGGAGCCTTGTCTTCGGGCAATTTGTTGCAGGTATTATTTTTTGCCGTACTGTTTGGATTTGCACTTTCCAAGATAGGGTCGTATGCAGAGCCGGCTGTACGGGTGATGCAATCGTTTCTCGATGGCTTGTTTGTTGTTATTAAGATGGTAATGAAAATTGCCCCTATTGGGGCAATGGGCGCAATGGGTTTCACCATCGGCAAATACGGCATCGGTTCATTGTCTTCGTTGGGAATGCTCATGGTAGCATTTTACCTAACCTGCTTGCTGTATATCTTTCTATTTGCCGGGGGGATGCTGAAGTATTATGGGATCAGTATTTTTAAGGTACTTCGCTTCATCCGAGAAGAGCTGCTCGTCGTATTGGGTACCTCTTCGTCGGAATCGGTATTGCCTGCCATCATGCAGAAGCTGGAGCGGATGGGGTGCTCGCGGTCGTTGGTGCGTTTGGTTGTTCCTTCGGGCTACTCTTTTAACCTAGATGGTACCGCCATTTACCTGACGATGGCGGCTATTTTTCTATCGCAGGCAGTGGATATGCCCATGGGCTTGGAAGAACAGTTGTTCCTGCTGTTGGTGTTGACCGTTACTTCTAACGGCGCAGCGGGGGTAACAGGCAGCGGTTTTATTATCCTGGTGGCGACACTGCCGGTGGTAGGTCACATTCCCGTTGAATCGGTGGCCTTGATATTCGGTATTGACCGTTTCATGAGTGAAGCACGTGCGTTGACCAATCTGATCGGCAATACGGCCGCGACGATTCTGGTTGCGCGATGGGAAAACGAGCTGGATATGCAACAGCTGAGGGCCGAATTGGGTTAATCCGTTTCTCCTTCGGGTCGGTCAGCTTCTTTGTCGAGATTGGCTAATATGTTGTTTACTTCTCCTTCTGTAGCGGTTAACTTAGCTTTACATACTCCAATCAGCAGGGTCGCCCGCTTAACTTTTTCTGAAAGTTCGTCGATGGAAATGTCACCGTGTTCGATTTCCGATACAATGGTCTGCAGTTCTTCAAATGCATCCGTGTACGTGTATTGCTTACTCATGGGTTGTTGTGCTTATTTGGGTGACGGTACTGGTGACTTGCCCGGAAGCTAAAAAGGTTTCCAAAATAGCTCCCTTTTTGACGTGCTCTGTCGTTTTCAGGGCCTGTCCGTTAATTCGTGTGATGCTGTATCCGCGATTGAGGACTTGCTGCGGATCCAGTAATTGCACAGATTTCTCCATTGCAGTTAACTGAGTCCGGTGATCTTTGATATCCCCTAAAACGGTAGTCTGCAACGCCTTTTGTGTATGTAATAATGTTTGCATACCTTGCCGCAAGCGGTTGGTGCTTGCTATCGTTAACCGGATGAAATGATGTCCGAGTGCCTTTTGCTGTTGGCTAAGCAGGTGGACGCTATGTAGGCGGAAATATCGGGCATATTCGTTCAATGAATCTTGCTGGGCCAACAATAACTGGCGGGTCTTGTGTATGATCAGTTCCTGTGCCTGTTCGATCGGTACAGCGAATTGATGGAACCGTTGGATGAGGAAGTCCGCAAGTTCGCTGGGAGTAATGGCATTTTTATAAGCCACCATTTCACTGACTGTCTCATTAGTCGAATGCCCGATACCCGTCAGCACGGGAATGGGAAACCTTGCGATTGCCGATGCTAACAGGTAATTATTGTAACTGGACAAGCCGACCTCTCCACCACCGCCACGGATAACGGCCACGACATCGTATTCCTCCGCACGTTGTGCAATGTGTGCCAACTGATTGATAATGGAAGGAATGGATTTGTCGCCTTGTAGCAACGCCGGAAAAAGGGTTTGCTCGAATCGATAGCCCCAGGGATTTCCATTAAGTATTTTTAGAAAATCGGAATATCCTTTGCTGGTTTCTACCGATATGATGGCCAGCCGCTTTGGAACGGCTGCGAAAGGCAGCTGCTTATTCGCATAGAAAAGGCCTTCTTGCTTGAGCCGGCTCAGGCTTTCCTGTTTTTCGCGTTCGAGTTCACCGAGTGAATAGGCAGGGTCTATATCCAGGATGCGGAGGCTGAGGCCATACAGAGGGTCATACGAAATGGTCGCCTGAAACAGGATGGTGATACCATTTTTCAGGGGTTCCCTAGTAATCTCCATAAAACGCTGGTTGATCCGTTGATAGTCACCATTCCAGAGTATGGAGCGCATTTCGGCGATCACCTTACCCTCTTTTTTTTCGACAAGCTCTGGATAACAGTGGCCGGAATGGGTGTAGTGGTTGAGTTTGTTCATCTCTGCTTTGATCCAATAGACCTGTTTGTAGCGCCCAGCGATCGTCCGCTGAATGCTCTTGGCCACTTCTCCGAGCGAAAAAATAATCTTATCCGGTAGTTTCTCAGGCATACCCAAAGGTAAGCTTTTTCCATAAAATCGTTACCTTTGTACCCTGAAATCTGTTGTGTGAGCAGATTGGCTACAAAAAGGCGAAGTAAGTAGTGGAATGAAGCCCCTACTAAAAACAATTAATTACGAATGAAATTACCCATTATCGCCTACGGCGACCCTATTCTGAAGCGGAAAGGGATAGAAATTGACAAGAATTATCCGGATTTGCCGGAATTGATCGCCAACATGTTTGAAACTATGTACGCGGCACATGGTGTGGGTTTGGCAGCCCCCCAAATTGGGCTGTCCATCCGCTTGTTTGTGATAGACGCCAGTCCTTTTGAGGACGATGATCCGGTGTTAAAAGACTTTAAGAAAGTATTCATCAATGCAGAGATACTGGAAGAAGAGGGCGAAAAGTGGTCATTTAATGAGGGGTGTTTGAGTATTCCCGAAGTTCGGGAGGACGTCAACCGGTATCCGGATATCCGAATTAGGTATGTGGATGAAAACTGGGTGTTGCACGAGGAAGATTTTACGGGGTTGGCGGCACGTATCATTCAGCATGAATACGATCATATCGAAGGGAAATTGTTTACGGAAAAGCTGAGCCCACTGCGAAAAGCGATGATCAAAAGTAAACTGGAAGCCATTTCAAGAGGGCAGGTAGACGTGGACTATAAAATGAAGTTTCCATTATTAAAGAAAAGAGGGCGCTAATCCTATCCCCCCACAATGGGCAGTGTAAGCTTGTACTTCACTGCAACGATTCGCACGATCGAAACGACGGCAGCGCTAATAAAAGCATTCAGGTTGTAATCGACGCCTGTGCGGCTGAGTAGTACAAACAACACGGCCCCGGACAGGCAAGCTGTTGCATAAATTTCCTTTCGGAAAATCAGGGGCGTGTCGTTCAAAAGTGTGTCGCGTGTGACGCCGCCCATCACAGCGGAAAATAGCCCCAATACCACAGCTGCTATACCGCTGCTGTCAAAGGCCAGTGATTTTTGTACTCCCACCACGGTAAAGAAGCCAATTCCTAAGGCATCAAACAGCGAGAGTGTCCTTGCCAGCCTGCCCAGTATCTTATTAAAGAAGATGGCAATCAATACACCGGCTAATATTGCGAGTAGATAATTGCCGTCATCCACCCATACCGGTCGTAAATTAAGAAAGATGTCGCGCAAGCTTCCGCCCCCAATTGCAGTGACAAAGCCGGTAAAGGCCGCTCCGAAAATATCAATGTTATGACGCTGGGCAGCCATTGCTCCAGATATGGCAAATACCATGGTTCCTAACAAGTCGATGTAGTAAATCAGTTCCATACTGCGTTAAACAAGTTTGGTAAAAATAGGATAAATTGTGCCCACTTTCTTCTATCTTTCTCGTAATGGCCCCGCGTTTAATCTGAGGCTGATGCAAAGCGAATCTGTGAAAACGCAACATTCCGTGGTGCATCCTGTGCATGTGACCCCGTATTATACTAGCAGGTCAAGAGGGAGAAGAGAACAGAAAGCGGCAAATGTTTAACAAATAATAAACTGATTTATAGCCTTCAACAAGATATTAAAAAATATTTTGCGGCGATATTTGCAAATACTAAATAAAGGTTATACTTTTGCATCCCGCTTCGGAGGAGGCGGTTGTTCATTAAGAGATTAACAGGGGTTTTAAAGTACAATAATCGGGCTGATTTTTAGACCAGAAGAGCACTTTAAAAAAAGTTAAAATAAATTTTGCAAAGAATAAAAAACTCCTTACCTTTGCAGTCCCAAACGGAACAGGGGTTCGAAAGAAGAAAGTTCCGGCCCAGCAGCGCGATGCGGCTGGTGTTTGAAAGAGAGAAAATCTGCCGGTTCAGAACCGGCGTGATATAAAAAGCCGAAGCGCGAGCGGAGGCGATCAAGTTCTTTAAAGTAAAGATATTCATGTAGCGCAGCGAGTAGTTTGATTTTATCAAGCGAAAGCTGAAAATAAGTCTAAACGAAGTCATTCCGGGCAATTGAGACATTAACAATTAGAATAATGATTCCGATTGCTTAATTAAATTTGAGTTTTTGGAGTCAGTGATTCTTACACTTCATTTTACAATGGAGAGTTTGATCCTGGCTCAGGATGAACGCTAGCGGCAGGCCTAATACATGCAAGTCGAACGGGATCCACCAGCTTGCT
>NZ_FOQO01000026.1 GCF_900113765.1 Parapedobacter indicus
GTATAAGCTCACCCGCGGCCGTACGGAAACGTCGGTCATCAACAGGCTCTATGTTGAAGGTGCATCGCGGAATCTCCCATCAGGGTACGGATTTAGCCGGCTCCAGTTGCCGCTTGCTGACCGGCCATACTTACAGGCCCCCATCGGGCCGGAAGAGGAGATCGTGGAGCATACGGTTTTCTTCGACAACATCTTCCCGTCACGTACGGGTACCGTGACCGCATTAGGTGTCGATGAGTTGTCTTTTGTTGACAACACGCTGGACTTTGACATCAATGATCAGCTAGCGGGCACCCCGGCAAAGGTTTCATTCGTTTCCGGCCAGCTGGCGTCGTTCGAGTTCGAAATCACTGAATATATACATGCGACCAAAACCATCACGATCAAGCGCATAGACGACGATCCGGCCTATCCGGATGGGGTGCCGCATGCACCGCTAGTGTTCGCCGTTGGCGATAAATATGTGCTGCTGGATATCAATATGCCCGCTAGCTATGTTACCGATGCGGAGAGCAGGCTATTGGCAGCGGGCCAGTCCTACCTCGATGAAAACAAGGTAGACCGGCATGAATACAGTGCGGAGCTGACACCTTTATGGGTATTGCAGAATGCGCCTAATTTGCGATTAGGATATACCATTAACATCAAGGATGCCGAATTGGGCATCGATAAGGATCTGCGTATCGCCGGATGGCAGCGGGACTTGCAACAACCTGCCAAGTACACCGGATTGAAATTAACGGAGCGCATCAAACCCTCGGAGATCGCCCGGCAGTACGCCCAACAGGAGCGCATCCTTTACGCTATCCAAACGGCGGGACTGCTTGACCCCGATCAGATGCGGAAGAATCTATTCCTTAACCGGCTTTCTGAACGTGACGGGTACCTTTATTTGGGACCGGATAAGGCAAAGGCGGGATACGCTGATCTTTCCGGCCGCGCCTACAATGCCGATGTGGCGGATTATGCCCTCGATTCGGATAAGTGGGACGGAATGCAATTCGCCGACTACATGAACCAGCCGGTGCGCAGCGGTGATAGTCCCCGTTTTGCCGGCACGGGTTCACCGTTGTTCGTTTCTGGGTTCAGTGGTTCGGGATGGAACATTGTCAATGAAAACGGCAACGTGTCCGCAACCTTCGATAAGCTCACTGTGCGCAAGGAAATGAACGTGTACGAGCTTATAATCAACCAAATCCGGGCGACCAATGGCAGCGTATGGATATCGGACGCGATCAAGATCAATGGAGTCACTCAGATCGGCGGCAATTACTTTTGCGAGATTGATTCGGACAATGGCACCATAGCCGTTCCGTTCGTAGTTGACGACATTATCCGTTGCCAACGCTGGACCGGGCGTAATGTAAAATATTATGTCGCGCGCATAATTTCGACGTCTAGTTTTTCATTCACTTTAACCATGTTGGACGGCGGTGGCTTTCCTGAGCCGGGTGACGATGTGGTGCGAATGGGTAATGTGACCAATACGAGCCGCCGGGGCGCATTGTACCTAACAGCAAGCGACGATAATGCTCCATACATCGATGTGATCGATGGCGTAACGTCCGCTAGCTTGGATGGCAAGACTAAAGTCAGAATGGGTAAGCTGGATGGTATCGTCGACCCCGACATGGGCGCACTTACCGGCTACGGGCTGTATGCACAAAACGCCTACATAACCGGCAAGATTCAGGTAACTGCCGGTAGTAACGTTATGACGACGGATGAAGTCGCATTGACCGTCACTACCATGAGCAATAATGCGGTTGCGCAGGCTAATTCCTATACCAATACTCAAGTCAGTGCCGTCACAGGTTCGCTAAACGATATAATCGCGTATGCTGAGAACGTCGCCCAAAGCAAGGCTGATATCGCGCAGGCAGCGGCTATAAGTGCGGCCAGTGCCGATGCTACAGCAAAGGCTAACAGTGCGCAAACGCAAGCCGAGGCGACCGCGTTGTCATACGTAAACAGTTTGGATATAGGCGCTGTTAACTTGCTTCCTAATAGCTCGCCGGAAAAAACTAACAGTAACACCAGTAATAGAGAGTATCTACTATGGGGTAATTTATCGGTATTTAACTCCATATATTCCCGCGGGCAAATAACAATTTCATTCGATATTAAAGTCCCGGTTCCCGGACCGATACAAGTCTATTCGTCCAATCTTAGTGCCGACTGGCATTTCATTGAGACCGTTGAAATCGCAACAACAGAATATGAACGCCACTCTGTAACAGTGATTCCGATAAGGCGTACCTACAATACAGGCAAGTCAAATTTGGAGTTTTACGGAGTTTACGGAACTGGCAGGATACCAACAGTAAAGAACGTTAAAATTGAAGTCGGCAACAAAGCCACGGACTGGTCTCCGGCTGCCGAAGACGTACAGGCGTCAATTGATGCCGCTGACGCTAAAGCCCAAGCAGCCCAGACAGCCTACAATAACCTTACTTCGCAGCTCAAGGACATGGCCTACAAGGACATCGTTCAGCTAGCCGATATGGGTACGACGGTTATCAGTGGCGGTAAGCTGGTCACGACATTAATAGACGCCAATTACATCCGTTCGAATGTCGTCAATGCCGGTTATATCAATACGCTCGCGCTGGACGCGTCGGTCATTACTTCCGGAACCATCAACAGCGCCCGGATAAACGCATCGCAGATCATCTCGAATGGGAACGGAGCTACGACAACCTACGCCCAACAGCAAGCCAGTGCGGCACAATCCGCCGCTATTGCCGCCGCTGCAACGGATGCAACCACGAAAGCCAATAATGCCCGTACACAGGCGATCAGTACCGCAGCGTCGGACGCAACGACTAAGGCAAACGATGCGTTGGCACTTGCCCGGTCGTTCACCGAGGATAAAGTGAGCCTCGTCAAGAACCCCGCTGTAACCGGCAGTATAACGGGCTGGTCAGGATCGGGACTTGCAGTAGTTAATCAATCGTTTAACGGACTTTCAACACCAGTATTAAGGTGTACAAGTACCGGGGACAGCATCATTTATTCGGACTGGTTCGATATTGATCCTGCCAAGATTTATGAAGTCACCCTTTGGATGCTGGCGCCGACTGTTAGCGGTTCCAAATATTTCGGACTTCACGCCACTTCTGCGGCCGGTGGTACCGCTAACGATATCGCAGTTGAGCCTATATCAAATTCGGGCGGTTTGGGGTCCGACACAACTAATTTTTATTTTTGGAACACGTCGGCGACGATCGGAAGCTGGCGCAAAATGACGGCGTATGTTCTGCCTTCCGGATACACGCCCGCCGACGCCGCAGGAATAGGGTTAAATATAACTAGCCACGCCCGTATGCAACCGACAACCAAGCGCATCCGTCTACGCTGGTTGAACTACTACAACAATGGCACTTCCCGTCAGGTGTTCGTTGCCCATCCGACGGTTACGGAGATCAGCTCGCAGACACTTGCTTTCTCGCAGACAGTCAAATCCGCTGCGGCAACCGCGGATAGCAAGGCGGTGGCCGCGCAAAATGCTCATAATGCGCTTACGGCTGCTTTAAAGGATATGGCGTACAAGGATGTTGTTGCGCTGGCTGACCTGAATAGTACAATAATCAGTGGAGGCAAAATAGTAACAACGCTGCTCGATGTGGCTTGGATACGCGCGAACGTCATTACTGCAGGTTCTATAAAGGCTGTAGACATTGATGTTGCAAACCTGTTCGCTCAATCAATTACGGCTACTAACCTGACAGTGACCGGTAGCAGCAAGGTGGGTGGTTTTAACATTTCGGGAAATAGACTTATAAATGCGGCGGTTGACACCTCGCTGATATTTAACAATCTATCCTCCGCGGCAAACACGTTCCTAAGGATGAACGAAACGTCATCTTCGCCGATAGTTCATATCCGTACGGATCAGGTCAGCCGACGGGGATTAAATATTGAGACGTATGCGAGCGCCGCTATCGGATTATCGATTATCAACAACGCATCCGGCGGATCCGGCCGCGCCATCCAGTCGTCTGGAGGGCATGAGTTCTTCCAACGTGCCGGGGAATACTGGAGCGCCCCGGGTGCGTTGTTAGCTGCGACAGTAACGGTAGCCGGCGCGTTTGTCGACGCTTGGCATATAAACGCGATAACGCCATCGATAAGTAGTATCTCAAGCAGTGTGAT
>NZ_FOQO01000001.1 GCF_900113765.1 Parapedobacter indicus
TGATCCACGGATTGTACAATTTAGAAGAAACCATTACACGGACATAACGTGGGTTACTAGTTGATAGCTGAAATCCGAAAGCCGAAAGCAGATAGTTGACGGTCGGAAATCCAGTACACCGTTTGAAAAGGTTAACCAGAACGCTTTTTTAAATTTACACATCGGGTAGAGGGTGTGTTTGGCGTTTGAACGGGCAAATTGGAGATGTCTTTCACTATCTTTGTTGATGCATGCTGAATATGCTTAGTTTACAGGGAAGTTTAATCAGTTGGGGCTCATATTCTGTGCGCGGATGGTTAACCAGGTCTAAAAGTAATAAGCCTGATTTTTGCCCGATTTCGTAGGGTTGTTCTTTGAGAGAGGCAAGTGGAGGTCGTTCCAGGTACTGGATCATCGGGTTCGCGCCGTAGCCGATGAGTTCGACCTTGTCGGTCTGGATGTTGAATTCGAGACGCAGGCAGTTCAATGCATCGAGCATAACCTGATCTTTAAAAGCCAGGACGGCGGTAGGTGGAGCTTCGAGTTGCATTAAGCGGCGTATCGCTTGTTGGTTGCTTTCTTGGCTGAAATCACTTTCCTGAACAAGAGATTTGTCAAAAGGGATACCATGTTGAATGAGGCCGTCGCGATAGCCAAGGAAGCGGTCCCGACTGGTGGTCCAATAGGACGAAGCATTGATAAAGCCGATGCGTTGATGACCGCGGGATGCAAAGTAGCTTATCGCATCGACAGCACCTGTGTATACATCGCTGCAAACGCAGTGAAGTTCTTCGTTGATGGGTTTGCGTATGAAGTAAACAACAGGGATACCCGAGTAGACAAACTCACTGATGTGCGTAGTGTCAGCAGTCTCCCGGGAGATAGCGATCACCAAACCGTCTACACGGTTACTTTGCATGGTGAGCAGCAACTCTTTTTCCCGTTGGAGGCTTTCGTGGCTTTGGCCAATGAGCACATGGTAGCCATGGTCGTAAGCGAATTTCTCAAAACCCTCCACGGCGGCCACATAGAAATGGTCGAGCATATTGGGAATGACAATCCCAAGTGTGAACGATTTCTGTTGTTTGAATCGGATCGCGGTTTGATTGGGAACGTAATGAAGCTCTTTGGCCAGTTTTTTCACCCGCTCCCGGGTGACTATGCCGATATTAGGGTGGTCCCGCAGGGCTTTGGAAACGGTAGAGGGAGACAGTTTAAGTGCCGAAGCAATATCCTTGATCGTGGCTCGCTTGTGATCCATTGGGCTAAGATAAGGAAAAAGCTGCTTTGCGTGGAGAAAAAGGCAAGAGGCCAGGGAAATTCGCTTGGCGCATTGCGAAACGAGGAATAACGTTTAACCAAATATATTCAAAATAAATTCATATTAGATGGAAACAAGAAGGAAGTTTGTTCAGAAAGGATTGTTAGGAATTGCGGCGGCGGGGTTAGCCGGCCGTGCGTTCGCATCGGCACAGCCGGAGAACGAGGCGCGTACCAACTCGGCCAAGGGTTTCAAGTTTGACCTTGCGATCGCCGGGTATAGTTTTGTTAAATTCGGACTGGATGACGCGCTGGCCATGATGAAGCGCATGGAAGTCCGTTACCTATGTATCAAGGATTTTCATTTACCGCTTACCAGTACCGATGCTGAAATTGCGGCATTCCATAAAAAGCTGGCCGATTCAGGCGTAACAGGATATGGCGTCGGACCGATTTACATGACAAAATCCAAGGAGGAAATCGATAAGGGATTTGAATATGCAAAACGGGTAGGCGTAAAGCTGATGGTCGGTATTCCCTCACAGGATAATTTACCTTACATCTCCGAAAAAGTTAAAGAGTATGATATTCGGTACGCCATCCATAACCACGGTCCGGAGGACAAGTTGTATCCAAATGCAACAACGGTATTTGAAGCGGTGAAAAATCTGGACGAGCGTATGGGGTTGTGTTTCGATATGGGGCATAACACGCGGGATGGCCAGGATTCCATCAAAGACCTAGAACGTTACCAACATCGGATATTTGATATCCACTTCAAGAACGTCACGGCAGCGACAAAAGACGGTAAAACCTGCGAATTGGGACGGGGAGTGATCGATATTCCCCGATTCGTCAAGACATTGCAGAAGATAGGTTACCAAGGGAAATGCAGCCTGGAGTTTGAGAAGGACATGACCGATCCGTTAGCTGGATTGGCCGAGTGCAAGGGATATTTTCAGGGAGTTGTTGACTCATTATCGTAATAAACACTTTTTTTAGTAATTGCCTAAAAAAAGTATTTCAAAATCAATTATAAATGGACAAAAATTCATATTCAAGGCGAATATTTATCAAACAGGCGATGCTGGCTTCGGCGGTGGCAGCCGTTTCCCCCGGTTTATTATCCGCCCGGCCCAAATTGGCGGCGGCGAATGAACGGGTTAACCTTGCTTGTATCGGGATTGGAAACCGGGGAGCACAGATCATTAATGATTTGTATAACACAGGTTTATGCAATATCGTTGCGCTTTGCGATGTGGATATGGGGGCACCCCATACCGTGGATATCTTAAAGAAATTCCCCGATGTGCCGCGGTTTCAGGACTTCCGGCAACTATTTGATAAAATGGGCAACCAGATAGACGCCGTATCCATCGGTGTGCCTGATTTTTCGCATTTCCCCATTGCAATGCACGCCATGGGACTCGGCATACACGTGTATGTAGAGAAACCATTGAGCCGCACATTCCAGGAATCCGAACTGCTGATGAAAGCCGCTAGAAAATATAAGAAGGTGGTCACGCAGATGGGTAACCAAGGGCATTCGGAGGCAAATTATTTCCAGTTTAAAACTTGGGTGGAAGCGGGCATCATCAAGGATGTCACCGCGATCACGGCACATATGAATTCACCGCGCCGTTGGCATGGTTGGGATCCGAATATTAAGTCGTTTCCGCCTGCCGAGTCAATCCCGGATACATTGGATTGGGATTTGTGGCATTCCGCTGTCGCCAAGCAACACGACTATAACCACGACTACATCAATGGCCAATGGCGTTGTTGGTATGATTTCGGGATGGGAGCCTTGGGCGACTGGGGAGCGCACATCATCGATACCGCGCATCAATTCCTGGATCTGGGACTTCCCTATGAAGTAGAATGTACAAAAGCGACGGGTCACAATGATTTCTTTTATCCGATGTCCTCAACGATTGTATTCCGTTTTCCTGAGCGTAAGCGCATGCCAGCATTGGATATCACATGGTACGATGGATTGGACAATCTACCCCCAATCCCCGAAGGATATGGTGTGTCGGGGTTGGATCCCAACATTCCGCCGCCAAGCACGGGCGACTTGGAACCGGTGAAGCTGAATCCCGGTAAAATCATTTACAGCAAAGAGCTGACGTTCAAAGGCGGATCGCACGGGAGCACACTTTCCATTATCCCGGAAGAAAAAGCGAAGGAAATGGCTTCTCGATTGCCGGAAGTACCGGAAAGCCCGTCTAACCACTTTGCCAATTTCCTGAAAGCGTGCAAAGGAGAGGAAGAGACGCGGTCGCGTTTTGAGATTTCCGGACCGCTTAGTCAGGTATTTTGCCTCGGCGTCCTATCTCAGAAACTGAAGACAAAACTGGAGTTTGACCGGAAGAAAAAAATAATTACCAACAACAAAATAGCCAATGAACTGCTGGTAGGTCCGCCGCCGCGCAAGGGGTGGGAGCAATACTACCAAGTTTAACGGTAAGACCACCAAGGAGCCGCTGTGAAAGCGGTTCCTTTTACCAAACACACAAACAAACACACAAACGCTCGTTACCGAAGCAAACCAAAAGGAGGTCAGTGACCTCAAAAAACCAATTTTAACCACCGAGGAGAGACCATTTCTCCAAGGTGTACCGTGTTTATAGGAATGGAACGAAACACCATCGGCTTGATCGAAGGAGAAGTTCGTGGGATTTTATAAACTTAATTAATTTATGATATGATGAGAATAAAAAGAAGCATCTGTTTGCCACCTTTGCGAAGCAGGGTGGCGTTTGTTTTTCTGCTGGCAGGAATCCTCGTTGGATTTTCCGGCCGTGCACAGCAGGGATCAACAATCACGGGTACCGTTCGCGACTCCCTCGCGGGGCCGCTGGCTGGTGTAACGGTGATACAAAAAGGAACGTTGACACAGGTAACAACTGACTCGCTCGGCAGGTTCAGCATCTCGGTGAGTACTTCGGGCGCCACCTTGGTGTTTTCGTCGGTAGGGTATCAAAATGCGGAAATCGCGTTAACCGGTGCCCAATTGCCCCTCGAGGTTGTCCTCCAACCGGACGTCCAAAATCTGGATGAAATCATTGTGGTGGGTTATGGCACGATGAAAAAGAGCGATTTGACGGGATCGGTGACACGCGTTGCGTTGGAAGACAAGCCGGTGCCCAATGTCAATCTTACGCAGGCATTATCCGGTGCATCTGCCGGTGTCAACATCCAACAAAACGGTTTAGCAGGTGGCGAGGCATCGCTGTCCATACGGGGAAAGACGTCGCTTTCGGCGAACGATAATCCACTCATTGTGTTGGATGGTATCATTTTCAACGGATCACTTTCTGATATCAATGTCAATGACGTTGAATACATCGACATCCTCCGTGATGCAAGCGCGGCCGCTGTATACGGATCGCGTTCTGCAAACGGTGTCATCATTATCACGACAAAGAAGGGAAAAACCGGCGCACCGCGGATCAGCTTCAATGCCAATTACGGATATCAAGGCATGACGAACAATCCGATGAAGGTGATGAATGCCGAACAATACGCGGTCCGGCTTGTGGATTACTTCTATCAGCAGGAATTGTATAACTGGTACCGGACTAACCCGACAAGCGATACCGGTAGGCCGGCTCGCCCTGACGTAACCAACAGAGAAACCGTGGCGGCCCGTCTGCGTACCGAAGAGGAACGGCAAAATTACCTGGCGGGAAATGAGATCAACTGGGTAGACCAGGTTTTGAGAGACCGAGCGTCCATCGCGAATTACGATGCCAGCTTTTCGGGGGCATCCGAGCGGGTCAACTACTACGCGTCGGGATCCATCGCCCGGGAGGAGGGAATCCTGAAAAACGATCAGTTTGACCGATATACGTTCAATTCGAAAGTCGATGGTAAGCTGACCGACTGGCTTTCCCTGGGGCTGAATGTGAATTATTCATACCGCGACTATTCGGGTGTGAATGCGAGCCTGGAAGATGCCCGTGTGGCCAGTCCGCTCGCCAATAATGATCTGGCTTCGCCGGATGACTACGTAACGTTCTTGACCAATGAGGGGTATATGCCCCATCCATTGGGTCAGACGAAAGCGACCAACGAGGACATCCGGAATAATCTATTTTTCGTTGCAAATGCAAAAGTTGAAATCCCCTATGTAGCAGGTTTAACGTATGATTTCAATTTTTCAAACACGTTCAATTACCGGAAAAACAATACATTTTGGCCGGTGTCCATTGAAAACGGAAATACCAACAACGGACGGGCGGAACGCCGTCCTGAGGAAACCCGCCAATGGATTTTCAATAACATCCTTTCCTATAACCGGACTTTCGGCGATCACGACATCAATGGCACCTTGCTTTACAGCCGGGAGAAATACTTTGGTCAATCCTATATTCTGCGTGTAGAGGGCTTTGAAAATCCGCTCCTGGGTTTCAATAATCTCAATATGGGAACGGTAGTAACGGTTGTGGAACCAGGAAGTAACGATCCGAAAAAGGCTTGGCAGGAACAGGGGGTATCTTACATGGCCCGCCTGAACTACCAGTATAAAAGGCGATACATGATCACCGGTACGGTACGGCGAGATGGTTTTTCCGGATTTGGACCGGATTCCAAATTCGTTACGCTTCCCTCGGTATCCCTTGGCTGGGTTGTTTCGGAAGAACCTTTCTGGAAAGAAGGATCGTCGATTTATACCAAGTTGCGTCTTTCATACGGCCAAAACGGCAATCAGGGTATCGGTCGTTACAGCAGTTTTGCCCAAATGGGTACCAACTATTATGTGTATGATGGAAATACCGCTATTTCGTTGTATCCCAATACCATCGGTAACCCATCGTTGCGATGGGAAAAGACCTCATCGGTAAACTTAGGGGTTGATTTTGGATTCTGGAATAATCGCCTTTCAGGTTCCGTCGACGGATATTTGGCCAAGACTTCCGATGTGTTGGTCAGACGCAAGCTGCCCGGTGCCGCGGGCTATCCGGACATTTGGTCGAATATCGGAGCGCTTGATAACAAAGGATTAGATATCGAGCTGACTTCTGAAAACATCCGTAATACAAACCTGAATTGGAAGACCAATGTTGTATTCTCCATCAACCGGAATAAAATCGCCAAACTGTACGGTGGCGCAAATGATTTTGATGTGGGGAACGAATGGTTTGTAGGAAAGCCGATTTCCGCCTTGTACGACTATGAAATGCTGGGGGGATTATGGATGGAAGACGATCTGTATGCCGGACGGACATATACCGGTTGGTATCCGGGACAATATAAATACGCTGACCTGAACGGAGATAACCGCATTGATCCACAGAACGATCGGAAGATTGTCGGCTATGAAGATCCGAATTTCCGTTTCAGCGTTGGAAATACCCTTACCTGGAAAAACCTGTCGCTCTATGTGCTGCTTAACTCCATACAGGGTGGAAACGGGTATTATCTGCGTGATAACTACACCGTTGTAAACGTCAACAGCCGGTCGGATGATGTACTGCGTATGAATCAGTCTGCCGTACGGCCGTATTGGACGCCGGATAACGGTGTCGACAACGCTACGGGTGTATACAATTCGGCGGCTATAACAAGCCGGATTCTGGAAAGCCGCAGTTTTGTGCGGATACAAGATATATCGCTGACGTATACATTCGGTAACAACCTCTTGGCCCGTATGGGAAAAATCAGTAACCTACAGGTATTTCTTTCCGGAAAGAACATCTATACATGGACCAAGTGGTCGGGATGGGATCCGGAAATTGCGTCTGCAAATGCCAACTATCCGGCGATGCGGAATGTCTCCCTCGGGTTGAGATTGACTTTATAATGGACAGCATACGAATATATGAAACTCATGAGAACGATGAAGATAAAATTTATGACGAAGAGATGGGCTGTATGCCTGTTGACCTCAATAGCAGTTTTTTCTGCCTGCAATGACCTGGACTTTCTCGAAGAAGTGCCGAAGGATTTCTTGGCGCCTCAAAATGCGTATAATACCAAAGAAGGAATCAGCCAAGGGATTACCGGTCTCCATTTCCGCGTACGGAACGACTGGTATTTTGGAGAAGAACTTCAGGATGTGGGTGCCATATACAAGGGGTTGGGTACGGATATCGCTTTTCACGGTGAAGACCCCAACAGTACCCGGTTCCTTTGCAATTACGTGAATTACCTCACACCTTCCTCCGAATACGTAAAGGAATACTGGGACCGCCCGTATAAACTAGTCCAACAGGTTAATTTGTTGGTGGAAGGTATTAACACGGCAGATGAATCGTTATTTACGCCGGAAGAAAGGAATGCCTTGATTGCCGAAGCATTGTTTTTCCGTGCGTATGCCTACCGGCATCTAGTATCTTTCTTCGGCGACGTGCCGGTGGTAACAGAAACGATCGACTTTGCAAAAACCGATTTCGTGCGGGATCCTACCACGATGGCTTATCAATTAATGGAGGAAGACCTTACTTTCGCCATCGGAAACCTTCCCAACCCGGGTTCGGAAGAGGCACCCGGCCGGATCACAAAGGGGGCAGCTTATCACTTGCTTACGGAAGTATATCTAATGCAGCACAAATACAATGAGGCGGTACAGGCGGCTACGCATGTAATCGACGACTTCGGATACCAGCTGATGACGGAACGGTTCGGTTCCAACCCGGACGTATTTGGATCCGGCGATGCGTATTCGGATTTATTTGCCTATGGCAATCAGAATCTCAAGGAGAATAAGGAGGGCATCTGGGTCATTCAATTTGAGCCATCTACGGTGATCGGCGGTTCCAACAACCGATGGACCCGGGCTTTCGGTCCGGCATATTTCCGCATGGGAAATACACCCGATGGAAAGCCGGCTTTCCGGGGTGAATTGGTAAACGGGGCCTATACGGGCTATTCCGATTCCCTCGGCCGGGGTGTTTCCTGGATACGCCCCACAAATCTCAGCGCCTATACACTTTGGGAAGGCAATTGGAACAACGATATCCGGAATGCGAAACATATGATCAAGCGGGATTTTTACTACGATAGCCCCGGATCGGCATATGACGGTCAGAAGATAGATTTTTCCAAATATCCTTCCTCAGCAGGCAGGGATCCCATCCGGGACACCTGTCAATACATCTATCCGTATTTTCTGAAATTTGCAGACCCAATGAACGTGCTCGATAACGAGGCCACGTCAGGAAACGGTGCTTCGTATAAGGATTTATATGCGATGCGGCTGGCGGAGACCTACTTATTCCGTGCTGAGGCATACATCGGGCTCGGCGAATTGGATTTGGCGAAAGCCGATATAAATAGCGTCCGCGCCCGGTCCCATGCAAAGCCCGCAGAAACTGGTGAAATTGACATCGATTACCTGCTTGATGAACGGGCAAGGGAGCTTTATGGGGAGGATTGTCGCCATTTTGTACTCCGACGTACCGGTAAACTGATTGAGCGGGTGCGCAAATACAACAACAATCCGTTGAATCCGGGATTGAATATTCAAGACTATCATGTTTTGTGGCCGGTACCACAGGACCAGATTGACTTGAACATCGACCAACAGTGGACGCAGAACACAGGGTATTAGTGTAAAAGTCCGTTATACATGGTAACAGCGCGTATCCAATCGACCCGATTGGATGCGCGCTTTTTTACTTTTTATTTTTCCATTTTTACTTTTTTATCCTATCTTCACCTTCATGATTGGAAGGTGTCTTTTACTCCTCCTAATCTCCTGTGAAAGCCTCGCCCAAACCTACATCGGCCCAAACTACCAAGCCATGGGTTCTACGGGTACTGCCCTCGAGGGGATTTACAGTCTGACGGCCAATCCGGCCGGTCTGGTGGGTGTGGAACGTCCTACGGCCAGTGTCAACCATCAACATCATTTTTTTTCCAACGATGTGACTACACAGGCTGCATTGTTGGGGGTGCCTACACATCTTGGATCTTTCGGATTGGCGTTGAATCGGTTCGGATTGAAGGCTGCTTATAACGATCTGAAAGCCAGTTTCTCTTTCGCTAAGCGCCTAGGGCCCCAGCTAGCGCTCGGCCTTTCTACCAGCTACCACCAGCTTCATATCCCGTCCTACATAAATGTGTCTGCACTATCGGTAGATGTAGGAATGCAGTATCGATTTCCGAAAGGCATAATGATCGGGATGCAGTATACCAACGTGGGTAAAGCAACCTATCGGCAGGCGGTATATGGGACGATCCCTGCTTACGTGAAAGCAGGAATTAGCTATCCGTGGCCCCAGGTCGTGGTCGCCGCAGAAATGGAATATCGCTTAACGCATCATGCATTGGATGGACATTTCGGCGTCGAATACACAATCGCGGATTTGTTATCTCTGCGCGGGGGCGTGTCTGTTAATCCGCTTCAACAACACGCCGGATTTGGATTGCGTTGGCAGCATTTCATATTGGATGCAGCAGCTACTTTCCACCCCCGGTTAGGAACAACCCCACAAATAGGAATCAGCTATGCGTTTTGATCGATACGTCATTTCGATAATAGGGCTGTTGCTTGCGTGCGATTTATACGGTCAATCGGAAACAGATCTACTCGTGGAGCGGTTGATGGAGTTTGTAGCCGAGGAGCAGACAGAGGGGTTTGACTTTTCAGAATTGGCAGAGCGGTTGGAGTACTATGCACGGCATCCGATCGACCTGAACCGGACGGATGGCAGCGAATTACAAGAATTGCAATTTATACCCCAGTTGTTTATTGATAATTTATTGGATCATCGCAATCGATCCGGAAGATTTGTATCCCGCTACGAACTGCAGGTAATTGAGGGCGTGGATACGGAATTGCTTCGGCTGATAGTACCTTACGTTACGGTTAATGCCCCGAATTCGTTATCGGGGATCCGTGCGCACCAATTGGTGAACGAGGGGACACACGATTTGATGGTCCGGTACGGGCGGACGCTTCAGCGGCGACGCGGATATACCATTACCGATACCAGTCGGTCCAGATACCTGGGCACGCCCGATCAACTATTTGTTCGATACCGGTATCATTTTGGCCGCGATTTACAAGTTGCTTTTAACATGAAAAAGGATGCCGGAGAAGCATTGTTTGGCGAAGCACAACGCGGTGGCTTCGATTTCTATTCAGGCAGCGTTTATGTACGTAATCAGGGGATGTTAAAAGGTTTGGTTGTAGGAGATTATGCCCTGCAGTTCGGTCAGGGATTGGCCATGTGGAATGGTTTGGGATTTGGCAAGAGTTCCATGGTTCAGGGCATGGCCCGACAATCCACGGGTTTGCGACCCTATACGTCTTCCAACGAGGTGCCCTTTTTGCGTGGAGCCGCCGCTACGATCGCAGGAGGACCCTTCTCGGTCACGCCGTTTGTTTCCAAACGTCGCCTTGATGGATCGGTGTCATACACCGATGGTAGGCTTTCCATAGGTTCAATCGGTCAGACCGGGCTGCATCGTACACCGAATGAGATAGCCAACCGGGGTGCAGTGGCCCAATGGGTATACGGCACAAATGCACAGTATGAATACAGACGTTTCCGGATTGGCGCAACGGCGTATCACACTCACTTCGGTGCGGCCATTCAGCCGCAGGATCTCCTGCGTAATCAATATGCCTTCCGGGGTGCCAGCCTGTGGAATACCAGTCTGTATTACAATTATTCCTGGCAGGGAATATACCTATATGGCGAAGCAGCGCATAGCATCGGCAGCGGTTTCGCTTTCACAAATGGAATGATCGCCTCGTTGCATTCCCATCTTTCCGTGGCACTGCATTATCGGAATTACCAACGTGATTATCATTCGTTTTTTAACCAAGGCATTGCGGAGGGAAGCGTCGCATCCAATGAACGGGGACTCTACTCCGGCCTGGTATACCATCCGAGCCGGGCCGTCGAGTGGGTATTGTATGGCGATTTTTTTCGCTTTCCCTGGTTGCGGTATCGGGTGGACGCACCCTCCCAAGGAGTCGATTTGCTTACGCAATTCACCTATACATGGTATAAAAAGGCGGATGTATCCATTCGTTACCGATATAGGCAACGCGAAGAAAATGCTTCGATGGAATTGCCACATAATCGGGTGGTTGAGGTGCTGCGGCAGCAACTGCGTATAAGCGGGCAGTATAAAATCAGCGATGCATGGCGAATGCGGAACCGCGTGGAATTGACCCACTATCGGAAGGAAGGAGATGCGACAGAGATTGGGTGGATGGTCTATCAGGACATTATCTTCAAACCGATGGCTGGCAAGCTAAGCGGTAACGCACGTATCGCGTTGTTTGGTACACCGGGATATAACTCGCGCATATATGCCTTTGAAAACAATGTGTTGTATGCGTACTCCTTTCCGCTCTATCACAACGATGGCATCCGCACGTATCTTAACCTTCGTTATCGATTCGGTCGCAGGATGGATGTATGGTTGCGGTTTGCAACGTTCGTTTACCGTGGAGCAGAGGAGGTAGGAAGTGGGTTGGACACGATTGAAGGTAACCAGCGGTCGGATGTACGGGTGCAGTTACGGTGGCAGTTTTAACTAAACCTTCTAATTAGGTACAAATAGTACCCTTGTTACGCATGATTTCTGCATATTCTATGTGAATTTTCCCGATTAATTTCGCAACTCGAAACAGTGGTGTTATGTCGCTGTAAAATTTATTTTTTTTTCATGTCATCCTTTTATAAAAAGAAGTTGTTTCTAGAAAGATTCCAACGAACGCATCGAAGGTTGACCAATTATTAATACTAAACGTTCATGATTAATGAAGATGAAAAGCCGTTACCATTACCTGAAGCAAACCATCCGGGTTTATGCCGCGCTGCAACTGATTATTTTATCAGTCCTTGTTACGTCGGCGTATCCACAGAACAAGTTTACATTTTCGGTGAAAGACGAAACACTTGAAAAATTATTTCTGATCATTCAGAATCGGACTGATTATCAATTTATTTACAACAATGAAGATTTGGCAAAAGCACCATTGGTAACTATTGATGCAAAAGACCTGGGGATTGAGAAAATTCTTCAAATGGGGTTTGAGCATACGGGGCTCGGCTTCCAGATACGCGACAATACGATCGTTGTTTCGCGGTTAAGACAATCACAGCCTCGGGAAATTACCGGTCGGGTAACAGATAACCGTGGTATGCCGCTTGCCGGAGCAACCGTTGCGGTTAAAGGAACGGCCGTTGCTACCACGTCAAATGACGAGGGAAACTACCGGATTTCCGTTCCGGGGGGGCAAGGTACTTTAGTATTTACCATTATAGGATATGAAACGTTAGAACGCCCGGTGACAGCTTCAGCCACCATCAACGTTACATTGCAGGAATCTGTCAGTGACCTGGATGAAGTTGTTGTCGTGGGATACAGCTCAAAAAGTCTCTCAGAATTATCTTCTTCTGTGGCGGTTGTCGATAGCGAAAAGCTAAAAGGAGTGACATCCCAAAACCTCGGATCCATGTTGCAGGGTAAAGTGCCGGGGCTGGTGATTTCGAATAGTTCAGGAAGACCCGGCCAAGCAACCAATGTGGTCGTAAGGGGAGTGGGGTCCATCGGAGCGGGCTATCAACCTTTGTATGTAGTTGATGGTATCATTGGAGGATCGGCAGATCCGTTGGATATCGAATCAGTGACCGTACTTAAGGATGCCGCCGCTACCGGCCTGTATGGCTCTAGGGCGGCAAATGGGGTAATCATCATCACCACCAAGAGTGGGAAGAGCGGGAAGACCAAAGTAAGTTATTCCGGAACGTTAGGTTTTGCTGAGCACCAGGATGGGAATTTGCGGATGATGGATGGAAATCAATTGTATGCACACCAATCGAACGCTTTTGAGAATTTTTACAATGCCCGCGTCGCGGCCGAGGATCCGAATTTTACGGGCATTTCTTTCCAGGACTACCTTGAGTCGGTTCTCCCAAGTTCGCGGATGCATACGAATACCAATTGGCAGGATATGTTGACGCGTAGGGGGACGTTGAACCGGCACCAGCTGGCATTGTCGGGAGGTAGCGAAAAAACAAGGTTTTATGTCAGCGGAAATTTGTACAATGAAACCGGAACGCTGATTAATACTTCGTTCAAAAGCGCGGGATTCCGGGCCAATCTCGAACACGATATATCCGACCGGTTTACACTGTTGTTTCGGGTCAATGGTACGAACGAGAGGTTGCCAAACGAGGTGCTGACAGGGCAGGAAGGTGTAAATGCCCAATATTTCATCAATATGCCCTGGGATTCGCCGTATGAAGCGGACGGTGTGACTCCTTATAACCCCATGAAGCCTGGTAGTGAATGGCTGGGAAACGCCAAGTCAAATTATTTTTATGATCGGGATCATTACTCAGACCTCACCAGAAATCTAAATCTGAACGGCGATGTCAAACTCACGGCTAAGCTAACGGATTGGATGTCATTTTCCACCTCGAATAGGTGGGGATTTTCGGGGGTTGATTGGACGCAGCTATTGGATCAGTACCACGTATTGGCGGTGGCTGAGAAGGGGCGGATTACCCAGGAGTATACCTATGAAAACTCATTTATTACTTCCAACCTGCTTAACCTTAGTCATCACATCGGGAAGCATAATCTCTCGGGTATCCTCGGACAGGAATATAACTACATTAAAAATCGGTTTACACAATCCGTGGGTATGGATGTGCCGCTGGGTCTTTCGGCAATCGGTGCTGCGGGCAGTCCGAAATCGGTGGATGGCAATACCGTGGAAACCGGTTTTTCTTCTTTTTTCGGGCAGGTTGACTATAACTATGACCGTAAATATTATTTCGTGGGTTCACTCCGGACGGATGGCTCATCGCGATTTGGTGCCAATAACAGGTGGGGAACATTTTATTCCCTGGGTGCCTCCTGGATGCTCAGTGAAGAATCGTTTTTGGCGGATAAGGCATGGTTGGACCTGTTGAAATTGAGGATGAGTTATGGTACGACAGGAAATGCGAATATTGCCAATTATTTATCGTTGGGAACATTTGTTTTCTCCGATGTATCGGGATATAACGGTAACTCCGGCGCGAGGCCCGCTCGGATTGCTAATCCGGATCTGACTTGGGAAATCGCTCAAACCGCAAATGTCGGTCTGGAACTTGCCATGTTTGGCCGATTTAAGGTAGAGTTGGATGCTTACAATAAGAGCAGCAAAGATCTGCTGCAAAATGTCCCATTGGCGGCGACGACGGGCTTTTCAGGACAGCAGCGCAATGTCGGGGCGGTGCGCAACCGCGGTATCGATGTAAATTTGACTTCCACCAACCTAACCGGTGCCTTCCGATGGGAAACGGCTTTTAACATCAACATCAACCAAAGTAAAGTGATGTATCTAAACGACGGGGAGGATATTGCGTCTGGTAATAATATGCGGATCCGTGAGGGACTGCCCCTCCGGTATTTCTATATGAAAGAATGGGCCGGTGTGGATCGTGAAACCGGCAAGCCGCTTTGGGTGCGTTGGGAAGATGAAAACGGAAACATCCTGCATGGAGCAAATAGCGATAATCCGGCGCATGTTACGACCACCTCAGTTTACAACGAAGCTAGCAATCTATTTATTCATTCTGCTTATCCAGACTTTACGGGTGGGCTCAGAAACGATTTCCAGTACAGGAATTTTGCGCTGAGTGTGCTTTGTACCTATGCCAGTGGGCAGCATGTTTTTTTCGGGCAACGCATGCAGATCGATTCCGATGGGGCACATCCGTCGCACAACCAAATGGTGCCGGATGATGACTGGGTAAGGTGGGAGAAGCCGGGAGACAAGGCTACCCATCCACAATTGATTAACGGTGGAAACAACCAGTCGAATAATGTCTCGTCGCGGTACATCGAAGATGCCAGCTATTTCCGGGTACAGAATATTGGTCTCACCTACACCGTGCCACATCGATTTAATTGGTTGTCGAGACTTTCGCTGCAAGCGAGTATGGATAATGTTGCGGTCTTTACCGGATTCAGTGGTGGCGACCCCGACGTAAATATGGAATCTCCGGTGATTAACCAAGGCGCCAACAGCGCCCGGTATTCGCCAACGCGTAAACTACTCATCGGACTGAATGCAGAATTTTAAATGAACGAACGAATGAAACGAAATAAACTTTCAAACCTACTGATGATCATCACCCTTTCGGTCTTTGCGAATGGGTGTGATGACCTGGATTATAAACCTATCAACCAGATCGACAACGAGACCATCGGCGGATCAGCGGAACTGTTGAGCAATCTTACCATGGGCACGTACAGCCGGCTGAGGGAACGAGAATATATGAGAAACCGGCATGTATCGCAGGAATATCCGAGTGATGATATCGTATTGTGCAAAACCACCGGCGATCATCTGTTATATTCCTACAATTACCAGCACCTTGTCAATTCAGGTATCTCACTTAATTTTTGGCGACAAGCTTACTATGGAATTTATTCCGCGAATACAGTGATCGAAAAGATTCCCGATGATGCAAGTGAAAGCCTGTTACAACTGAAAGGGGAAAATTTGTTTCTGCGGGCACTGATGCACTTCGATTTGCTGCGAATGTTTTCACGCCCGTTTAATCAAAGTCCCGAGACCAATTTGGGCGTTGTGATTAAATCGACTACGGAAGAGCCGACACCACCTTCCAGGAGTACGGTAAAGGAAACGTATGATTTTATTGTCGGCGATTTATTGCGGGCCGCCGAGCTGATGCATGTGGATAAGTCCGCAATTTTCGCGTCAAAAGAAGCTGCATGGGCGTTGTTGGCACGGGTCTATCTATACATGGAAAATTATACCGAGGCAGAGATATATGCAGACAAAGTCATTGAATCGGGAAAATATGAGTTACTGCCGACCGACCAATACCGCGTTTATTTCACCTTCCTTCCTGAAAACAACCGGGAGACGATCTTTGCCATTAAATTGCGGGAGGTTGAAAATATGGGTAAGACCTCCATTGGATCCATGTATCACGGTGTCGGCGGTTGGGGCGAAATATTTGCATCTAAGCCGTTTAGAGACCTGATCTATAAAAACGAAAACGATGCCCGCATCCATTTCATCGATCCCGAATATACGCTCGATGGCAATGGGAACCGCATACCCGATCCGAACGAACATGCAGGATACAAAGTTAATATCCGGGATAACCAACCGAAATATTTTATCAATAAATACACCAACGAAGGCGGTGTACAGATGCTGTCCTCACCGGTGGTGATCCGGCTTGCAGAGCTATACCTGATCAAGGCGGAAGTATGTGCCAAAGGCGGTCGGGGAGAGGAAGCCCTGCAACTTGTCAATATAATCAGGGAGCGGGCCGGCCTGACCGGATCGCAATTGTTTACCATGGATCATTTACAGGGATATGCCACTGTGCTTGATATCGTGTTGGACGAAAGGCGTTTGGAGCTTGCCTGGGAAGGCCACCGTGCATTTGACTGTTTCCGGAATGGCAGAGGGGTCGACAGAAGTTACGTTCCTGCCTTCGCTTGGGCGGGTCCCAAACGAATCATTTTACCGGAAGAAAATAGCATTGTTCACCTGATACCGGAAGAAGAGATCACTTTAAATCCCAATTTAATTCAAAATCCGTTATAATTGTAGTTGAGAAGTAAAAAGTCAAAACCAATAAGACCATGACATTGAGGATTGTTTATCAGACCGGAATACTCATGCTTTTGTTATCCGGATGTGGGACTAAACCTGCCAAACAGGTGAAACGCCCCAATATCCTTGTCTGTATCGCCGATGACCAATCGTATCCGCATGCGGGAGCTTACGGTACCAAATGGATTAAGACACCTGCATTTGATCAGGTGGCCCGTGAAGGGATTTTGTTTGCTAATGCATATACACCCAATGCAAAGTGCGCACCGTCGCGCTCCTGCCTGCTTACAGGTAGAAACTCCTGGCAATTGGAAGAAGCGGCCAACCATTCGCCGTTTTTTCCGGCGAAGTTTAAAACCTATGCAGAAGTGTTGGAAAGCCACGGCTATGCCATTGGCTATACCGGGAAGGGCTGGGCGCCGGGCAATCCGGGAACGGTGGATGGCCACCGTCGCGAACTGCTCGGTCCGGCGTTCAATACCGCTAAACTTACTCCGCCTACTTCGCGGATTTCTGCAATTGACTATGCCGCTAATTTCAGGGAATTTATGGCTTCAAAGGACGCTGACCAACCGTTTTGTTTTTGGTTTGGTGCAACGGAGCCCCACCGGCCTTATGAATTTGGTTCGGGACGCGATAAAGGTGGGAAAAACATCGATGAGATTGATGAACTTTATAAATTTTGGCCTGACGACGATTCGGTGCGGATGGACTTGCTGGATTATGCCTATGAAATTGAACACTTCGACCGGCAATTGGCCAACATATTGGAAATCCTAAAGGAAACCGGAGAGTTGGACAACACATTGATTTTGGTGACTGCGGATAACGGTATGCCGTTTCCACGAATCAAAGGGCAGGCTTACGAGCGGTCCAACCACCTTCCATTGGCTGTCATGTGGAAGGAAGGCGTACGCAATCCCGGACGTCAATATCAGCAATATGTGAGTTTCACGGACTTTGCGCCTACTTTTCTGGATGTCGCGGGGATCGATACTGCCGGCAGCGGGATGGCGGCATTTGAAGGAAATAGCCTGAAACCCGTATTGGAAGATCGCAAAGATGCACATGTGAGAGATTATATGGTTATTGGCAAGGAAAGGCATGATGTAGGGCGCCCGCATGACTGGGGGTACCCCATACGAGGCATTCTAAAAGATAATTACCTCTATCTCCGCAATTTCGAACCCACCCGCTGGCCAGCAGGAAATCCAGAAACCGGATACCTGAACACCGATGGAGCACCTACCAAAAGTTTTATCCTCAACCAACGGCGATATCATGGGGTACATACGTTTTGGGAGCTCAACTTTGGTATGCGCCCCGAAGAGGAATTATATAATTTATCCACCGATACAGATTGTGTGAACAATCTTGCCAAAGACATACAATATGCGCAATTAAAGACGGAGTTACACGAAATATTAACGAAGGAACTGGAGGCGGAAGGCGACCCCAGGATTGCTGGAAACGGTGCGGTTTTCGATCAATACATCTATTCTGAAGAGCGATCCAGGAATTTCTATGAACGGTTTACGGCGGGCGAAGATATGCACGCCGGTTGGGTTAACGAAAGTGATTTCGAACCGTCGAATAAATAGGGGAACCTTTAAGAAATGGACGACAGTCAACTGGTGCTTCAATTTAAAGCGGGCAACGAAGCGGCATATAAGGCGCTCTTCGACCGTTTCAATAAACGGCTGTTATACGTGGCCGAGGGAATTGTGTATGACCGTAATCTGGCTGAAGATATTGTGCAGGAAGTGTTCTGGAAGCTATGGGACCGACGAGTTCACTTCAACGAAGTGCAATCCATCCGGGCATTTCTTTACCTCAGTGTTAAAAATGCATGCAGAAACCACTACAAACACGAAAAGGTAATTGAAAAATACCGGGCAAGGCAAGGCGAACCGATCGAGGATGATGTCGTACTGTCTAAGATTATTGAAGCGGAAGTGATGGAAAGTCTGTACCATGCCATCGAAAAACTGCCGACAGGATGCCGGGAGGTGGTGCATCTTAGGTATTTTGAAGGAATGAGCATCCAGGAAGTGGCCGAACAGTTGAACATATCGGTCAATACGGTAAAAACACAAAAAATGAGAGCGCTTAGGTCGCTTCGTTTACAACTCAGGACGCTTTCGGTCGGTATGGCACTACTGATAGAGTTGCTTTTAATGGTTAAGTAATGCATCAAGACGATTCCATAGATTTTCAGATTGCTGAGTTAATAGGCAAATATTTGCGTGACGAAATTACTTCGGAAGAGCTGATCGTGTTGGAACGCTGGCGATCGCAGGATTCCCGTAATTTACGTTTGTGGCAGGAATTGAACGATAAGCAATACTTGGCCGAACGATTAAAGGCATGGCCTACGGACACTCAGTCTGCAGCGTTGTGGAGTAAAATGCATGGGCGCACCAATCGCGCGAGGTTTCAACGACGTATTTGGCGAATCGGAGCTGTTGCAGCGGTATTGTTGGTGGCTGTTCTATATGCCGTACGCTGGTATGATTTCGCTGACACACCGAACATTGTGGATCGAACAGCAGCGGAAATCACCCAGATCGGACCCAATGTGACAGGGGGGCAGGCGACCGTTGCTTCTTCTGCGGGGGTGGTATTGATTACCGATGCGGGCGAGCAAATCGCTTTGGAAGGTGAGCAAATTCATTCTTACCAGTTGGAAAAGCTTGCGCTGAAATGGAAAGGGAGTCACCGATCCCCGCATCATACGATTAAGACGGCAGTTGCAAATACGTATCAAGTGGAACTGTCCGACGGCACCAACGTATGGCTTAATGCAGCCTCTTCCCTCCGGTATCCCGTTGCATTTGAAGGGGAAGAACGTAAGGTGTTTTTGACGGGGGAAGCCTATTTTGATGTCGCAAAGGACGCCGATAAACCTTTTACGGTTATTACAGGCAAATCCTACATACGTGTTTTGGGAACGGAATTTAATGTAAGATCATACCCGGGTGAAGTTGAAGACAGGACTTCCTTATTCACAGGATCCGTAAATGTACAAAGAAAAAGCAGTGGTACCCTATCTGCGTTAACGCCGGGTTATGAAGCCATTGTGTCGGATGTTCAGGATATTTCCGTACGGCGTATGGTTGCATCCAAAGTGCTTGCCTGGAAAGAAAATCTATTCATTTTTGAAAATGAACCGCTTGGTGAGCTGATGGGGGAATTAGCAACGTGGTACGGTTTAACCGTTCATTTTGAAGATCCAGCTGCAAAAGCCTACCGTTTTACCGGGCGTTTAAAGCGGTATCCAACCGTCAATACCTTGCTTGATTTAATTTCCGAAACCTCTAAAGTTGCTTTTCGGGTGAACGGTGATCAGATATGGATAAACAGTGTCGAAAAAAAGGATTAAATACCATGGAAAGAAATAAAAAGACGATACATAGAACCGGAACCGGCAGATGGTGCTTGATGATCTTATTGGTCGCTTGCAACGGAGTTTTTGCCCAATCCATCATTCCCCGTGTATTCCAGAACGACTTACCGGTGGTACAGGAAGAGTATGTCAAAGCGTACGGAAAGCCAGATCCAATCCAGCCCAATACAGACAACCAACCAAATATTCTGTTCATTACCAGCGATCAGCAGTATTGGATGTGCATGGGATACAACAATCCGGCCATCAAAACGCCCAACCTGGATCGACTGGCTAAGTCGGGCCTAATTTTCGACCGGGCATATACGTGTAATCCGGTATGTACGCCTACGCGGGCGTCCATGATAACGGGCCTCTATCCATCGCAGCACGGTGCCTATGCATTGGGTACCAAATTACCGGAAACGGTTCCGACTATCGGAGATTACCTTACGGAGCTGGGATACCAAACCGCGTTGGTAGGCAAGGCACATTTTATGCCGTTGGTAGGGAATGCAGATTATCCCTCGCTGGAGGCTTACCCGATTTTGCAGGATTTAGATTTCTGGCGGGCATATCACGGTCCTTTTTATGGTTTTGAGTCTGCCGAATTGGCCCGTCCCCATGGAGATGAGGCGCACGTGGGACAACACTACGCCATCTGGATGTCGGATAAACTGCGCCGCGAAGGACGCGATCCGGACGAATGGAAACAATGGTTCCGGAAGCCGCCCAAAGGAAAGTTTCAAGAAGCTAATTCCCGGATGCGACCGATTTTGGAGGCAAATGCAGCTACAGGGGAGGCACAGTACGGTGCATGGAACGTACCCGAAGAATACCACCTTAATGCGTGGATCGCCGAACAAACGAATGCGCAGATTGATTCGGCTGTTGCCGATGGGCGACCGTTTTTCATCTGGGCGAGTTTCTTCGATCCACATCCACCCTACCTCGTTTCCGAACCTTGGGCGTCTATGTACAAGGCCGAGGATATGGTACTCCCTGAGGTGCCTGCCGACGAACTCGACGACATGCCCTACCACTATCGGATGACGCAAACAGCAGAGAAAGGGTGGGCGGCAAAATATGTGGAGGACGGCCAGGGTATACACGGGCTGCATAGCCACCTCGGCGATCGTGACAAACGAAAGCAGGATATGGCCATTTATTATGGGATGATATCCATGATGGACAAGTACATCGGTGTCATCCTGGACCACTTGGAACAAACGGGAAAGATGGGTAATACGGTCGTCGTTTTTACCACAGATCATGGACACCACCTGGGTACGCACAACCTGTATGCGAAGGGCGGATTTGCTTTTGAGGAAGACCTTCGTATTCCATTTGTTGTTTCCTGGAAAGATCATTTTCCCGCCGGTAAGCGTACAGATGCCCTGCTCTCGGTGGTAGACCTGGCACCGTCGTTCCTTTCGCTTGCCGGTCGTGACAAGCCGTTGGCCATGGCGGGGTTAGACGTTACCGAACTCTGGTACGGTAAGACCGATAAAATACGCGACTGGGTGATTGCCGAAAACCACTTCCAACCCACTAAATTTTATCAGAAGACCTACATTGAAGGACGGTACAAGATTACCTGGTATATGCATAGCGATGAAGGCGAACTGTTCGATCTCCAATCCGACCCCAAGGAATTTCATAATCTTTGGAACAGTGAAAAGCACCAGCAGTTGCGTATGGAGCTGATGCACCGTGCGATGCAGGCAGACATGAGCAAAGAGATCTATTGGATGCCGAGATTAGGTCCGGCCTAAAAATTTTAATTCATTATCCATATCTTTGGGCATGATTCGGAAGGATATGGTTAAACGGTTGGGAATTACCCTGTTTTTTTTCATAGGAGTGGTCTGTGCGGCCCAGGCGCAGGACCTAAATGCGCGTGTACAGATTCTTTCGCCACAGGTACAGAATACCAACAAACGGGCGTTGGACGTGCTGGAGAAGGCTATTTCCGATTTCCTCAATAACCGCACCTGGAGCGCCAACGAAGTACAACCGCAGGAGCGTATCGATTGCAGTTTTGTCATTACCATCAATTCGTGGGACGGGTCATCCAATTTTACGGCGCAGGCGCAGATCATATCCACCCGGCCGGTTTTCAATACCTCGTACAACAGTCCGGTGCTGAGTATGTCCGACAATAATTTTAATTTCAGCTATACAGAAGGCCAGTTGATGGATTATTCGGATCAGCAATTTATGAACAACCTGACTTCGTTGCTTGCATACTACGCGTATATTATTGTGGGATTGGATGCCGATACATTCGAAAGCAACGGCGGTACCCCTTTTTTTACCGCTGCACAAAATATTGTCAACAACGCACAGAATACGGGTTTCAACGGCTGGCGGTCGATGGAAGGCACGGATAACCGGTATTGGTTGGCTAACAACCTGTTGGATCGCCGGTACAAACCGCTCCGCGACTTTCTTTACAGCTTCTACCTGAAAGGGTTGGACAAGATGTCTGATAATGCAATAGAAGCCCGCAAAACTATCCTCGGATTATTGCCTATGCTGCAAAAGGTGGACCGATTAGCCCAGGGGGCCGTATTTAACCAGGTGTTTTTTACTGCCAAATCGGATGAATTAATCGGTGTATTCGGAGGAATGGGGCCCCAAGAGCGGGTACAGGCATATAATGTGCTTGCCGAAGTGGATCCGGCCAACGCCAATAAGTATGAATCTTTACGTAACAGCCGATAGTAAACTATGCTGAGTCGTCTTTCCATTCAGAATTATGCCCTAATTGATTCACTTGACATCCATTTTGACAAGGGACTGAATATTCTTACCGGAGAAACCGGAGCCGGTAAGTCTATCATCATGGGGGGACTATCGTTGATATTGGGACAGCGGATCGAAAGCCGTTATTTCTTTAATCAGGAGAAAAAGTGCATCATCGAGGGGTATTTTGATGTGTCCGGCTACCAGTTGGAAGCATTTTTTGAGGAGCAGGATCTTGATTATGATGGCGAAACCATCATGCGCCGTGAAATAAGTGTGGATGGAAAATCCCGGGCATTTGTGAACGATACGCCGGTGACACTCAATGTGCTGAAGATGCTGGCCGAGAAACTGATCGACATCCATTCCCAGCATGCGACACTCCAGCTCAACACGGAATCTTTTCAGTTGTTCACGCTGGACAGCATTGCACAAAACCAGCCCCTGCGGCTGCAATACGTAGCGGCTTATCGGACGTATAAGACAACGGTGGAACGGCTGAATACGCTCAAAGCGAATGCGAAACAAGCCGGAACAGAAGCTGATTACCAGCAGTTCCTGTTTGATGAGCTCGCGAACGCGAAGCTCGAACCGGGTGAGCAGGAGCAGCTGGAAATCGAACAGCAGCAGCTCGAACACGCCGAAGAAATTAAGCGGAATCTATTCGGAGCAGCACATGTCTTGCAGGAGCAGGAAATCAATGCTGTGGTACTCCTAAAGGAAGCGTTGAGTCAACTTCAACAAGCCGAACGGCACATGCCTTCCCTGTCCGCTCAGGTGGAACGATTGCAGAGCGCGTTCATTGAAATAAAGGATCTGGGGACTGAGATCGGCCGCATTGAACAGGATATTACGTTGGATGAGGAACGGCTGGCGACAATTAGTGAACGGCTTGATTTACTGTATACCTTACAGCAGAAGCACCGGGTGGACAATGTGGAAGGTCTCGTTGCATTGCGCGAGGAATTGGGGCGGAAGCTTGCGGCATTGTCTTCGGACGACGAAGAAATTGTGCGACTGGAAGTTGAAGTTAGCCGGTTGAAAGCGGAAATGCTCACGCTCGCAGACCAACTCAGTGCCAGCAGACGAGCGGTGATTCCCCATGTGCAGGATGAAGTAAGTGCCGTGCTGCGCACCGTGGGAATGCCAAACAGCCAACTGTATATTGTCCTTGATCTATTTGAAGAAGAATCCGTACGGGCGAGCGGACGAGATCGGATCGAATTCCGGTTTACTGCTAATAAGGGGCAGGACCCACAGCCGGTGGGTAAAGTAGCATCGGGCGGCGAGCTTTCGCGCTTGATGCTGGCCATTAAATCGCTGATCGCCAAAACTTCGGCCCTTCCAACGATTATTTTTGACGAAATCGATACCGGAATATCGGGAGAGGTCGCTCTGAAAGTAGGGGAGATCATGGAACGCTTGGCAGATCATATGCAGGTCATTGCCATTACGCACCTGCCACAAATTGCCTCCAAGGGGAATACGCATTTTAAGGTATATAAAATCGAGTCGGTAGACAAGACGGCAACAACCATCACCCAATTAGCGCAACCGGAGCGGATACAGGAAATTGCGGAGATGCTCAGCGGAACGAATCCAGGGGAAGCGGCCGTGCAACATGCTGCGGAGCTGTTGGGGAAATAACAAAAAAGCATTACTTTTACCCGATTTTTACGTTTGACTAAATAAATAAACTATGTCCCATAACCTACTGAAAGGAAAGAAAGGAATTATTTTCGGTGCGCTGGATGAGAAGTCCATCGCCTGGAAGACTGCCCAACGCTGCGTACAGGAAGGGGCCGAAATTGTGCTGACCAACGCGCCAGTAGCGTTGCGTATGGGAACGATCAAGCAGTTGGCCGAAGAATGCAACAATGCGCCGGTTATTCCGGCCGATGTAACCAGCAATGAGGATATCGAAAACCTATTTGACCAAACGTTGGAACATTTTGGAAGCGGCGTGGATTTTATCCTGCATTCCGTAGGCATGAGTATCAATGTACGTAAGGGTATCCATTACACGGAAAATAACTATGATTTCATGCATAAGGCATTTGATATCTCTGCAATCAGCCTTCACCGTGTATTGGCTACAGCGCTAAAAAAGGATGCGATCAACGAATGGGGTTCTGTGGTTGCACTGACCTACATCGCTGCACAGCGTGTGTTTCCGGATTACAACGATATGGCCGATGCGAAGGCATTGCTGGAAAGCATCGCCCGTAACTTTGGTTACCAATATGGTGTGAAGAAGCACGTTCGTGTGAACACGATCAGCCAATCACCCACCCAAACAACCGCCGGATCAGGCGTAAAAGGTTTCGGTGATTTTATTTCCTACGCCGAGAAAATGTCTCCTCTTGGAAATGCTACAGCCGATCAATGTGCGGATTATACCGTCTCCTTATTTTCGGATTTAACCCGGATGGTGACCATGCAAAACCTCTTTCACGATGGAGGTTTCTCATTTACCGGTGTAAGCGAAGCGGTGATTAATGGAGTAGGGGAATAATCGATTTTTTCTTCTAAGCATAAAAAAAGCGGCTCAAGGCCGCTTTTTTTATGGGATGTACTCTGCATCTGATAACGTGATCTTGACTGTCATGGTAGCGGTTGGAATAGGTACTTCGTATTCCGGATCGGCAATTGGATCTTCTGCATAAATGGTTACAAACCCTGCCGTATACCTTACCGAAAATGCCGTGCCTCCAAACGTAGAAGGGAGGATGTCGTAAGAAACTTCACCGTTATCGCTCATCGCTACGCTGACGTTCCCTTGGGTAATGTAGTAGTCGGTTAACTCCGGAAGGTCAATGTCATGATAGATTTGATGGCTGACACCTTCATCCCATTTCCAATCATTTGGTTTGATGGTGTATATGAACGTTTTGTTCGGGACGACGTCGTAGTATTCTTTCGTGCAGGACGACACGCCGAGAACCACTAAGAATCCGACGACTAAAGTAAGGGGCTTTTTCATATACGTTTGTTTTGGGTAAATAATTCAATGACTATGTTTGCTCGTTTTCTTATATGACAACTGAAGACTTGAAAAGGTTTAACACAATAATTGCACCAAGAATCTCAAAAGATATCTTCGTGATCAGATCGCCACATGAAGTGGGGCACCTATACGAGAAGAAATCTTGTAAATTTGTTTTTTACGAGGAAAGATATGCTAACGGATAAAAAAATCTATACCAAACAAATTCAGGTAACTAACGAACACTTAGACCAAAACAATCACGTCAATAATGTGCAATTTGTATATTGGGTGGAGGAAATAGCCGCTGAACATTGGGAAATCCTGAAACACGAGACGGCTTATGCAACCGATTATTGGCTGCTTTTTGACCATCACATTCAATACAAAAAGCAGGTTTATCTCGGTGAAACGTTAACGATAAAGACGTACCCTTTACCACCTGAGGGTATAAAACAACCCCGAAAAGTAGAATTTTACCGTCACGATGAATTGGTGGTGGATTCACGAACGCGTTGGGTTTTATTTGACAACGAAAAACATCGGGTAAAGCGGATTGAATCTGATTGGCTGGAAAAATAATCGTAGGTAAATTGCATGTTAAGTTTGCAGTAATTTAACACGATAGGCAATAGTTATTTAATAGCAGGAAAATAATTTTGCCGAACTTATTGACATGTCTTTACACGGATCATTGAAAAGTACAGCAGATTTTGGAAGATGCTATGAAGCATATTACCCCATGCTTTGCATGATTGCGTACGAATACACCCGGGATAAGGTATTAGCAGAAGAGATGGTTGGGGATACATTTCTTGCACTATGGGAAAAACGTGAATCGCTTGAGATTACCACGTCGGTCAAAAACTATCTGATTAAATCTACCCAAAATACCTGCTTGCAGTATCTCCGGAAAAAGAAATTACAGATACGTCGCATTTCGGATGAAACAGAGTGGGAGCATATTCCCTGGAGCGACGATTATCCGCTGGGACAACTCTTTGAAAAGGAACTGTCTGATAAGATAGCCCAAGCAATTGAGACACTTCCCCCTAAATGCCGCGAAGTTTTTCAATTAAGCCGCATTGACGAAATGAGTTATTCGCAAATCGCCGGGGCATTGCAGATTTCCGAGAACACGGTTAAAACACAGCTGAAAACGGCGCTGTCACGCATACGGAATGCATTGCGCGACTATCTCCCGATCGTTCTGATTTTACTGGCAAACGGGCGGGTGTAATTTTTTCTTTCGTTATCACCCGCGGCATCGTTTTTTGCATCTACTAATTTAGTACTCCTGATTTATGGACAAATTGGATAACATCAAATCGTTAATCGTAAACTACCTAAATGGTACCATTTCGGGCAGTGAATATCAGCAATTGAAGACATGGATTAATTTGTCGGATAAAAATCAATTGGAATTTGACAGAATACGCGAAATCTGGTTGGCCTCAAATCTGGCCAGTGAAAAATTCCAGTTTAATAGCCAAGCTGCATTTGAGCGTTTTCAAGAGAAAAACGCTATTCCATTGCTTCGAAAGACGAAGAAAGTGGCCCTATCTTATCCGTGGGCTGCGGCAATACTGATTGTTGCCCTATTAGGAGGCATAGCACTGAGGCACTTCGTGCGTTCATCGGTCGATGGGCAGACGACCGTCGCGTATCAGGAGATCATTGTGCCCAACGGGTCGCGTTCGAAAATCCGGTTGCCCGATAGCTCAACGATTACAATAAACGCCGGCACAACCTTGCGCTACAGCACGGATTTCGGAAAAAAGCAGCGCAACATATGGCTGGATGGCGAAGCTTATTTTGTCGTTAACAAATCACCGGTTCCGTTTATCGTTCATTCGGGTACCGTACGGATAAAAGCAGTCGGGACAGAATTCAACGTTCGAGCCTATTCCACTGAAAATAAAATTGAGACTACATTAATAACGGGCAAAGTGGTGGTGAGCGATACCAGCGACTTATCGAACATCTCCGGAGAAGTGTCCCTTTTCCCAAATCAGAAGCTGATTGTTGCCAAGGAGATGATCGCCTCGGCAGCTAACAGGGATGCTCGGGAGAAATCCCTGATCCCAAAGAAAAAACATCAGATTTCCAAGCCCACGAGCAATATCATCAAAGAGGAACGGGTAGATCCAGCACCCGATATCTCTTGGAAGGATGACGAATGGGTGATCTATCGAGAGAGTTTGGAGGAATTGTCTGTTAAACTGGAGCGGCGGTATAACGTAGATATCGTTTTTGTGGATGAACATCTCAAGTCGCTTCGGTACAACGGTACCTTACCCGACCAACCATTGGAACAAGTATTAAACTTAATGAGTATGGTGTCGCCTATCCGTTATACAGTACAGGGTAAGACGGTGGTCTTTTCCGAGAATCGATATTTTAAGAAACCCTGATTATACGGACGCATGATTAAACTACTAACCAATAAAAAAATGCCTATGGAAAAATAACAAACAACGTGCGAAAACTAAGAAGCAAAGGGGATGCGCCACACACCCCCTATGCATTGGAACGTCCGTGAAGGACATACATTAATTCGTGAAAATTAACAGGTTAAAAATATGCATAATAACTATTATCTCAAATTTCCCATGCTGTGGGAAACCAAATTTTGCCGTATTATGAGATTATCTTTACTTCTGATGTTGGTTGGATTATTTTCGGCGCACGCCAGTGTATATTCGCAAAATGCAAAGTTCAGTATTGATATCGAGGATTTGGCCATGCGCGATGCGCTGCGACAAGTCGAAAAAGTAAGTGGAAAGCGATTTTTCATGAGTGACGACCTTGCCGCGATGGACACACGGGTTTCGGTCAAAGCGCGAAACAAGAGTTTCGAACAGGTCATGCGACAGATGCTTAAAGGTCATTACCTGTCTTATCAGATCGCTGACAATGGTATAGTAATCATCACCGAAGATGGAGTTCCACCACAGGATATCTCGGTCACGGGAACCGTTACAGATGAGTTTGGAGATCCCATTCCCGGGGTAAGCGTAGCGGTAAAAGGTGGTACTAGCGGCGTAGTTACAGATGCTTTTGGTAAATATGTGATATCCGTTGCTGATGAACAGGCAGTGATTGTTTTTTCGTATGTAGGTTTCACGACCGTCGAACAAGCTGTTGGCAGTAATAAGGTTATCAATGCGCTGCTAAAAGCGGATAATCAGAGCTTGGAAGAAGTCGTGGTAGTGGGGTATGGTACACAGAAGAAAGTAAACCTAACCGGTGCCGTTGAAACGGTGGGAAGCGAAGTGTTCGAGAACCGTTCCACAACCAATGTAACGCAGGCACTGCAAGGAGCGGTGCCCAACCTGAATATTTCGTTGGAGGACGGTAAGCCAGCACGGTCGGCTTCGTTCAATGTTCGGGGTCATACCTCCATCGGCCAGGAAGGAAGCGCACTGATCTTGATTGATGGCGTAGAGGGCGATCCCTCGTTCCTCAACCCGAACGACATCGAAAGTGTAACGGTGTTGAAAGATGCGGCTTCAGCGGCAATCTATGGTGCCAGAGGTTCTTTCGGTGTGGTGCTGATTACGACCAAACGGGCGCAAAAGGGCCGAACCACCGTTACTTATAGCGGTAATCTATCCAGCCGATCGCTGGCAAAAACGCCCGAATTTGTAACGGATGCAGTAACCTGGGTGGAGCATTTCAGGGATTCCTATTACAATCGTCAGGGGACGGTGCCTACGTCGATCAATAACAACACGCAGTATTACAGCGACGAGTGGCTGGAGCGGCTAAGGGCGTGGAAGGCGTCAGGCGAAGGACCAAAAACAGAAATACTACCCAATGGGAATTATGAATATTACGCCAATGTGGACTGGATGGGCATGCTTTTTAAGGACCAGTCGTTTGCACAGGACCATAACCTGAATATTTCCGGTGGCAATGAGAAGGCCGATTTCTATGTGTCGGGACGTTTCTATGATTTCGATGGCATGTACAATTTCGATCCGGATACCTATCGCTCCTACAATCTCCGGGCAAAAGGATCATTGCAAGCCTATCCGTGGTTGAAGATTACCAATAACATGGAATTTTCAAATAACCATTATCACATGCCTTATTCAGCGCAGGGCAGGAGCGCCAACATCCAGCGATATATTGAGGTAAATGCATTCCCGAGTTTGCCGATGTACAATCCGGATGGTTCGTATACCCGCGGCGGGGCAGCCACGTTGGGTGCTTTTGCGGATGGTAACAATTACCAGAATAATAATCGGAATCTATTTCGGAATACCGTAGGATTCAACACCGGTTTCTTTGACAACGCCTTCCGCATCAATGGCGATTTTACTTTCCGGTATGATAACCGCGATTTCTTTTGGAAGCGGGTGAAGGTTCCGTATTATCAAAATGCCAATGCCGAATCGCCGTCGTATATGGGAGATGTGAATGGTGTGATTTACGAATGGATGGGACACACCATGTATACTGCCTCCAATCTGTATGCGGAATACGAAAATACCTTCGCTGAGCAACATTATGTAAAAGCGATGGCCGGCTGGAACTACGAGACGTCGGCTTATAAAGCCAACAGTATTGAACGTAATCAATTGCTCCTTGAGGATGCTGAAAGCATCCAGTTGGCCACCGGCGAATCCATCATCCCGGGTGCCAGCGTAACAAACTGGAAAACTGCGGGTACCTTCTTCCGGTTGAATTATGGTTACCGCGATCGTTATTTACTGGAAGTGAATGGACGTTATGATGGTTCATCCCGTTTTCCCGTGGATCAGCAGTGGGGTTTTTTTCCATCGGTTTCGGCGGGATGGCGATTGTCTGAAGAACCATTCTGGAACGTGAGTGAAAAGATTTTCTCTGACATTAAGTTCCGTGGGTCCTATGGGTCATTGGGCAATGGCAACATCGCACCGTATAATTTTTTGGAGCTTTTGAGTATCGGCAGTTCGGGACGCGTGTTGGACGGTGCACTTAATAAAAAAACCAGTGCACCGGCTCCCATTCCTGCCGGACTTACCTGGGAAAAAGCGACTACTAGCGATATCGGGCTGGATTTCGGTATGGTGCAGGGTAAACTGCGCTTCAGCGGCGACTATTACGTGCGGAAAACCACCGACATGTATGTAGCCGGACCTACGTTGCCCGATATATTCGGAGCGACGTCGCCCAAGGGTAACTTCGCCGACATGACCACTAAAGGGTTCGAAGCCACGCTGACGTGGCAGGACCAGTTCGCGCTGGGTAACAAACCTTTCCGTTATCAGGTACGTGGATCGCTATTTGATTATGTGTCGACAATCGACAAATTCTACAATCCAACCAAGCGATTTACTGATCATTATGCCGGAAAGATTATCGGTGAGCTATGGGGATTCGAGACCGACGGCTTATTCCAATCGGATCCCGATCCCAGCGAATACATCAATACGATTTTTAATGCCTCAGCAGATGCCGTATGGCGTGCGGGCGATTTGAAAATCCGCAACCGCGATGGAAGTGCTGACAATATGATCACGAAAGGTGAGCAAACAGTGGATAACCCGGGCGACATGACAATCATCGGCAATACCGAGCCGCGGTACCAATACGCGTTTACATTAGGAGGCGATTGGAATGGAATCTTCTTTTCGGCATTTTTACAGGGTGTAGGCAAGCAAGATTGGTATCCAGGATCGGAGACGGCCTTCTGGGGGCAATATAACCGGGGGTATAATCAGATGCCGGCATGGCACCTGGGCAATTATTGGACGGAAGATCACCCCGATGCATACCTGCCGCGGTATGCACAGTACAACGGCACACTGGGGTATTCCAATCACGTTCCCAACGACCGTTATTTGCAACGGGTATCCTATTTACGGTTGAGAAGCCTGCAAATAGGCTATACACTGCCACAAGTATGGATGTCGAAAATTGGTATACGGAATGCGCGTATCTATGCCACGGGCGAAAATCTAGCCAGTTGGTCGCCGCTTTACAAGCGGGCCAAGAACTTCATGGATGTGTCATCGGCTATCGGTGATAAAGATTCGGATTTGAACAGCTCGTATAATCAGGGAGATGGCAACAGCTATCCGCTATTAAAAACGGTATCGTTCGGTCTTTCATTCACCTACTAACTTCAAAAAATAAAAACATGAGAAAGTATATCTTGTTTATAGCGGCTACAGTTCTTCTATTTTCCAGCTGTGAAATGGATGAACCGCCGGTCACCCAGACGGATAGGAACGCCATATTCAGTTCGGAGGAAGGGTTAAGGGCTTATTCCATCTCATTTTACGATATGTTTCCCAATGCATCCGATCAGGCCATCGTCGAACAATCGCTGGTAGACTATGGCGCTACCAATACGCTGAGCGGATTTACGTTGCGGAATTCATACAGCGAAAATAATTCTTCGGGCTGGGACGCTGACGATTGGGCAAAGCTTCGCAATGTCAACTATTTTATTGTGAACTGTACCGATCCGGCGGTTCCCGAAGAGGCGCGGAACAACTACATCGGTCTTGCCCGTTTTTTCCGGGCCTGGTTTTACTACGGAATGGTACGGCGGTTTGGCGATGTTCCTTGGGTGGATCATCCGTTGGATCCAAGTGAAGAAGAAGCGCTGTATGGCACCCGCGATTCACGGGAATTGGTCATGGAGAAAGTATACGAAGACCTGATGTTTGCCGCCGAAAACATCACCCGAACCGCTGACGCCGCGCAGTCCTCATTGGTAACGAAATGGGTAGCTTATGCATTCACTTCGCGTGTGTCTTTGTTTGAAGGAACATTCCGCAAATATCATAATCTGAATCTGACTACTTCGCCCGAAACGTGGCTGAAAAGAGCAGAAGATGCCGCATATGTGGTGATGCAGGAGTCAGGTAAATCATTAAATGCCGATTATCGTGCATTATTTACGAGCGATGATCCGCCCGCATCGGAAACATTATTGGCGATTGCATCAAGTGCCTCCCTGGGCATTAAGCACAATGCAAATTGGCGGTGGACATCGGAAACCTACGGTACCGGTCTGAACCTGATCCGTCCATTTGTATGCACCTACCTGCAAAAAGACGGGACTCCTTATACTGACCGGGCGGGATGGCAGTATGAAGATTTCTACGATGAATTCCAGAATCGTGACGAGCGGTTGAACGCTTCGCTCCGTTATCCGGGATATACACGCGAAGGGGAGCTTGCTCTGCCCGTATTCAGTGGCTATGCGCGGTTGGGATATCAGCCAATGAAACTCTGTGTAGACGCAACTATTGGCGATAGCCAAACCGAAAGCACGCATGCCATTCAGTTGGTCCGGTTTGGCGAAGTATTGCTGAATTATGCCGAAGCGAAAGCCGAGCAGGGTACGCTTACCGATGCGGACTGGGCCGCAACCATCGGTGCGCTGCGGGCGCGTGCAGGAATTACCGGCGGACTGAATACGAAGCCGACCGTCGTGGACAGTTACCTAAGAGCTACCTATTTTCCCGATATTAACGATCCCGTAATTCTGGAAATCCGCCGTGAGCGAGCCATTGAATTGCTGCTCGAAGGGTTCCGCTTTGACGACCTTCGTCGCTGGAAATCAGGCGATCTCTTTAAAATGAGCTGGACCGGCATGTACATATCGGGTATTAACCAACCGCTGGACGTCGATCACAATGGCACACACGATGTAATTTACTACACCGATGATGCCGGGTTGGCTGCAGCGGAAGCAATTGCAAATAATACCAGCTTATACCGGGTGCGGGTAAGTACCGATCCTGCCGCAGAAATCATTCAGGTACATGCAGCCGGCAATGGTACCGGCTATTACCTGGCATGGTTTACGAACAACGACTCAAAGAAAGTATGGGGACCTAAGCAGTATTTCTATCCGATTCCGGTTGGTGCATTGAACCTGAATCCGCAATTGGAGCAAAATCCAGGTTGGGAGAATGGAGCGACAAATGATGGGAATTAAAGAACTGATTTTTCCGTAAATTAAAATTTGAAAACCCCCTGAAATCAACAAAATTTGCTGTTGAAAAAGGGGGTTTTCTTTAACCATTAATTAGCAATGACAATGAACTGTAAAAAAATCATTTATCTCATCTTCCTGATAGTGCCTTGCTGCCAAGTGTGGGCTTTTTCCGATTCTACAGCCAGCCATGAACCGCCCACGCGGCTGAAGGTACTGTCTTACAATTTACGTTTCGGCGAACTTGCATCACTGGAAGAGTTAGCTGCGTTTATTAACGAGCAGAATCCTGATATTGTAGCTTTGCAGGAGGTAGATTGCCGTACCAACCGCGATCGGGCACCCCAGCAGCACGGTAAGGATTTCGCTACTGAATTGGGTTTCCGTACGGGCATGATTGCCGCCTACGGTAAAACCATTCCTTATGCCGGCGGTTATTATGGCATTGCCATCTTGTCCAAGTATCCGCTGGCCAAAGTCGAACGTATCTATTTGCCTAAAACGGAAAATGGAAAGGAGCAGCGGGCTATTTTGGTTGCCGATGTCGAGTTTCGAGAAGGGGAATATATTACGTTTGCCAGTACGCACCTGGATTATACCAATACCGAAGAGCGCCAAGTACAAGTCGAAAAGCTGAACAAAGTGCTATTGGCACAGTCCCACCCGGTGATCGTAGCAGGCGACTTCAATGCCAGACCGGATTCCAAGGAAATCAGCGAAGGGATGGCTGCTTGGAAAACGGTCTCCAATGGAGAGCCGACCATACCGGCCAATGCACCTCGTCACACGATTGACTACATTTTCTGTTATCCGAAAGACAAATGGTCCGAAATAGGGGCAACAACTTACCAGATTGGTCTTTCCGATCATTTGCCGATCAGCGCAGTTGTCGAATTGAACCCATGATTTGCAGCGAGAGGCAAAAGCCAGAAGCGCCATGGGATTCTATCTCATGGCGCTTCCTGTTTTATGAAATAACCTGTTAAATTACTCGTCTTTTTTCTCTTCGGCCACATCCGAAGGCTTGGAAGAACCACCGTCTCCCGCCTGTACGTTGACTACAATTTCAGTTTTATCCTTGTCGTAATCAACTTCCAGCGTGTTGCCTTCACTAACCTCACCTTTCAGGATTTCCTCGGCGATGGGGTCTTCCAGGTATTTCTGGATCGCCCGTTTGAGTGGACGCGCTCCGAAATTGCTGTCGAATCCTTTTTCGGCAACAAACTCTTTGGCGGCTTCGGTGAGCTTAATGCTATATCCCAATGCTTGGATACGAACAAAAAGCGACTTCAACTCAATATCGATAATTTTGAAGATATGTTCCTTATCCAGTGAATTGAAGACGATGACATCATCAATACGGTTCAGGAACTCCGGAGCGAAGGCTCGTTTAAGTGCATTTTCGATAACACTGCGCGAATGCGATTCGGCCTGTTCCGTTTTTGCTGCGGTGGTGAAGCCCACTCCTTGTCCGAAGTCCTTCAACTGGCGGGCTCCAATATTGGAGGTCATGATCAGGATGGTGTTCCTGAAGTCTACCCGGCGGCCCAAACTGTCGGTCAGCTGTCCTTCATCCAATACTTGCAGCAACAAGTTGAATACGTCGGGATGTGCTTTTTCGATTTCGTCCAACAGGACTACTGAATAAGGTTTCCGCCGTACTTTCTCCGTCAGTTGTCCACCTTCTTCGTATCCCACGTATCCCGGAGGCGCACCGACGAGACGGGAGATCGCGAATTTTTCCATGTATTCACTCATGTCGATCTGGATGAGTGAATCTTCACTGTCGAACATGAAACGGGCTAACTCTTTTGCCAGCTCTGTTTTGCCGACGCCGGTAGGACCTAAGAAAATGAAGGAGCCGATTGGTTTTTTCGGATCTTTCAGTCCCGCACGGGTACGTTGAATCGCTTTGACGAGCTTCTTTACGGCTTCGTCCTGGCCGATGATTCGCCCCTTCATCGATTCGCCCATGTTCAACAGCTTTTGGCTGTCAGACTGACCTACTCGCTGCACGGGTATGCCCGTCATCATCGAAACTACTTCGGCCACATTATCTTCCGTTACGGTATACCGTTTGGTTTTCGTTTCCGCTTCCCACGCCGTTTTTTCTTGCTCAAGTTCTTCCAACAACCGTTTTTCCGTATCACGCAATTTAGCTGCTTCCTCGTATTTCTGGCTGCGGACTACCTTGTTTTTCTCGACTTTGATTTCCTCAATTTTCTGTTCAATATCGATGATGCTTTGCGGCACGTGGATATTGGTGAGGTGCACCCGCGATCCGGCTTCGTCCATTGCATCGATCGCCTTGTCGGGCAGGAACCGGTCGGTGATATACCGCGTGGTCAAGGTAACACAAGCCTCAATGGCTTCCGGTGTATAATTGACGTTGTGGTGCTCTTCGTACTTGTCCTTGATGCGATTCAGTATTTCAACGGTCTCGTCGTGCGTAGCAGGTTCGATCATCACTTTTTGGAACCTGCGATCAAGTGCTCCATCTTTTTCGATGTATTGGCGATACTCGTCAAGGGTAGTGGCACCGATGCATTGGATTTCTCCACGAGCCAACGCCGGTTTGAACATATTGGAGGCGTCTAATGATCCAGAGGCACCCCCGGCACCGACGATGGTGTGAATCTCATCGATAAACAAGATGACATCCGGTGATTTCTCCAATTCGTTCATCACTGCCTTCATCCGCTCTTCAAACTGCCCGCGATATTTTGTGCCTGCCACCAGCGAGGCAAGGTCCAGCGTAACTACCCGTTTGTTGAACAGCACCCGCGATACTTTCCGTTGAATGATGCGCAATGCCAATCCTTCGGCGATGGCGGATTTACCCACGCCCGGTTCGCCGATCAAGATGGGATTGTTTTTCTTCCGTCGTGAAAGAATCTGCGAAACCCGTTCGATTTCCTTTTCACGGCCTACGATCGGATCCAGTCGTCCTTCTTCTGCCGCCCTAGTGAGATCGCGGCCAAAGTTATCAAGTACCGGGGTTTTTGATTTGATGTCCGATACCTTCTTAGGTTGATTGAAATGATCTTCCTCTTTAAAGTCATCATCCCCAGCTGTTGAGCCGGAGGCCTGATCGGTAATGCCTGCTTTATGCTGTTCTACATCTGCTTTGAAGACGTCGTAATTAATGTCGTATTGCTGCAGGATTTGCGAGGCGATGTTTTCCTCGTCGCGCAGAATGGATAACAGCAGGTGTTCGGTGCCAATGACGTCACTTTTAAAGATTTTTGCTTCAAGATACGTGATTTTCAACACTTTCTCCGCTTGTTTCGTAAGCGGCATATTGCCGATCGGAGCGCGTGACATCGAAGAACCTTTTACGGCATCCTCGATCGATTTGCGTAGCTCGGTCGTGTCGATCCCTGCATGTTTCAATATCTTGATGGCCATACCGTCTCCTTCACGGATTAAACCCAGCAACAAATGCTCTGTGCCGATGTAATCGTGTTTCAACCTGATAGCTTCTTCCCTGCTGTATGAAATCACATCCTTTACGCGAGGCGAAAATTTTGCTTCCATGAATGTTTACCTTTCTCTTTTTGTATGCTAAGGATGCGATAAATGTAGAAAAAATTATCGCTTGTGCCTTATTATTTTGTGTAACATTTATCAACAATTAAGCCATAGACACAAATATAACATTTTGTCAGTTTTGATAAAAGTATTTATTGCATCATTGTGACTTTCTGCTCAAGCCGCAGAGGGGTTTTGCTCAATCGCCGCAAAGGCTCGGTACTTTTGACCGCAAAAGTACCCAAAACTCGCCGCAGTATCCTGCCGCTACCACGGTAGTGCATCCCAGTGCAAGCTGCGGCCGGATAAGGCGGCATGGGCGGGATACGGTAAGGAGGTGCTAAACGCATGGAATGGACGTTCGAAGGGGAATGGTTGTTCGTGTTGCAATACATCTCCGTTCGAAGGGGAATCGGCCTTGAAGGATCGGGAAGCAGGGAGCAGCAAAGCATGTGCAGGAGCCTGCGTATCAGCAAGAAACAGGCGGATTGAGGAAGTGGAGCGGCTGCAATCCGCGCTATGTGTGCTTTGCAATCAACCTGCGACCGAGGCTTCACAGCCTTGACTCTTTGCTTCTTTCTGGTCAAGCAGAAAGAAGTCGCCTACGCGGCGATAGCGCGAACTTGCATATCAAGGGTAAGTTAATTAAGTTTGCACGTAAAAACGCAATTACGCAAAAACGAAATATGTCAGACGAGAAAATCATCTTTTCCATGGCGGGGGTAAATAAAGTGTATCCGCCTCAAAAGCAGGTGCTTAAAAACATTTACCTTTCTTTTTTTTATGGGGCCAAAATCGGTGTAATCGGTCTTAATGGCTCGGGGAAATCGTCGCTGCTTAAAATCATTGCCGGTTTGGATACGTCCTATCAGGGAGAGGTGGTGTTTTCGCCCGGTTATTCCGTGGGTTACCTAGCTCAGGAACCTCAGCTGGACCCCCATAAGACGGTAAAGGAAGTGGTCGAAGAAGGAGTAGCCGAAATCACCGCGATCCTGCAGGAATACGAGGAGATTAATGAGAAGTTCGGATTGCCTGAAGTGTACGAAAACGCAGACGAAATGGACAAATTGCTGGCTCGGCAGGGCGAGTTACAGGACAAAATCGACTCCGTGGGCGCCTGGGAACTGGATGCCAAGCTGGAACGTGCGATGGATGCCTTACGCTGTCCTGAACCGGATCGGAAGGTGGACACATTGTCAGGAGGCGAGCGCCGCAGGGTGGCATTATGTCGCTTATTGCTCCAGGAACCGGATGTGCTTTTGCTTGATGAGCCTACTAACCACCTCGATGCGGAGTCTATCGATTGGCTTGAGCAGCATTTACAACAGTATAAGGGAACCGTTATTGCCGTTACCCACGACCGTTATTTCCTTGATAACGTAGCCGGCTGGATACTGGAGCTCGACCGCGGAGAGGGTATTCCGTGGAAAGGGAACTATTCTTCGTGGCTGGATCAAAAAGCGAAACGCCTTGCCCACGAAGAAAAAACGGAAAGTAAACGGCAGAAAACACTGGAACGCGAATTGGAATGGGTGCGCATGGCCCCGAAAGCCCGTCACGCCAAATCCAAAGCCCGTTTGCACAACTACGAAAAACTGGCTTCTGAAGAGACTAAGGAACGGGAAGACAGACTGGAACTTTTCATACCTCCCGGTCCGCGGTTGGGCAACGTCGTGATCGAAGCTCAACAGGTAAGTAAAGCGTATGGCGACCGGATTCTTTTCGAAGGATTGAGCTTTTCGTTGCCTCCGGCGGGTATCGTGGGTATCATTGGCCCCAACGGAGCTGGAAAAACAACGCTTTTCCGGCTTATAACCGGTCAGGAGCAACCCGATAGCGGGACATTCCGCGTGGGCGAAACCGTGGCATTGGGTTATGTGGATCAATTGCACGACGACTTGAATCCTGAAAAAACGGTGTGGGAAAACATCACCGGCGGCAACGAGAATATTTCGTTGGGCAGCCGGATGGTCAATTCCCGGGCATACGTGTCTAAATTCAATTTCAATGGTGGCGACCAGCAGAAAAAGGTCGGTGTACTCTCCGGCGGCGAACGCAACCGTGTTCACTTGGCCATCACCCTGAAAAAAGGCGCCAATGTGCTGCTGCTTGACGAACCAACCAACGACATCGATGTGAACACCCTAAGGGCGTTAGAAGAAGGCCTGGAGAATTTTGGCGGCTGCGCCGTGGTGATTTCGCACGACCGATGGTTCCTTGACCGAATCTGTACGCACATCCTCGCCTTCGAAGGCGATTCCCAAGTGTATTTCTTTGAAGGGAATTATTCGGAATACGAAGAGAATCGCAAAAAGCGTCTGGGCGATATGGCTCCCCAACGTATCCGGTACAAAAAACTGGTAAAGGGATGATGGATACCGCCAAATTGCTGAAGGCGATTATCGAAAACGCCATCGATGGAATCATTACCATCGACCGCCACGGTATCGTGGATTCGATCAATCCTGCGGCATCCAATCTTTTCGGATACGAGGCACACGAGGTAATCGGTCATAATGTGTCGATGTTGATGCCCGAACCTGACCACAGCCGGCACGACCAGTACATCCATAATTACCTGGAAACCGGCGTAAAGAAAATCATCGGTATTGGCAGGGAGGTAAGGGGGCTGCGAAAAAATGGGACCACATTTCCGTTTCGACTGGCCGTAAGCGAAGTGCATTATGAAAACAAGATCGCCTTTACGGGCTTTGTGCACGATCTGTCGAAAGAAAAGGAAGCGGAGGAGAAGCTGATCCAACACATGGAGGAATTGGAGGCTACTGTCAGTAACCGCACAAAGGATTTGATTAAATTGGTTTCCGAATTGGAAAAGACCAAATCCGAAGTGAGCCAGTCGCTGGAAAAGGAAAAAGAACTGAACCAACTTAAATCGCGTTTTGTATCGATGGCGTCGCATGAATTCCGGACGCCGCTTAGTGCCGTTCAATTATCAGCCTCGCTGATTGAAAAGTACGCAGAAAAGCCCGATCTAGCTAATGTACTTAAACATACCACTCGGATTAAAAATTCGGTACAGCTACTCACCAGCATCCTGAATGATTTCCTTTCCTTAGAGCGGCTCGAAGCCGGCAAAGTTTTGGCAAAAAACGAGGAGATAAACCTGGTAGAACTTGCGGAAGAAATCACGGAAGAGATGCAGCTAATCTGTAAAGCAAATCAGCACATCGTGTATCAGCATACAGGTTCTGCCGGGAAATTTGCATTGGATGCCAACCTGTTGAAAAATAGTATTATTAATTTGATTTCCAATGCGATTAAGTATTCGGGGGAGAATACATTTATCGAGTTTAATACGGAAATCAGTGACAATACCTGTACAATCATTATAAAAGACGATGGGATTGGCATCCCCGAGGACGAGCAGAAAAGCCTTTTTGAGCCGTTTTTCCGGGCCCACAACACCGGCAACATTCCGGGTACCGGTCTGGGACTCAACATCGTGAAAAGATATGTTTCACTGATGGGAGGGGAGGTGACCTGTCAAAGCGCGCAGGATAAGGGCGCTATTTTTACGCTTACATTCCGCACCATAGCATAGGGAAAAATGGCAACTAAGCAAACAACTGTTTTGATCATCGAAGACAACGATGACATCCGCGAAAACACCAAGGAGATCCTCGAACTCACCGGCTATCAGGTCTATGATGCGCCCGAAGGTAAAACGGGCGTTGAATTGGCACTCAACTATTTACCGGATGTTATCCTATGTGATATCATGATGCCCGAGCTGGATGGATTCGGTGTGTTGTACATGCTATCTAAACATCCACAAGCGGCGACGATACCCTTTATTTTTTTGACGGCCAAATCCGAACGGGCAGACATGCGCAAGGCGATGGAGCTGGGAGCGGATGATTACCTGACCAAACCGTTTGACGACATCGAGTTGTTGAATGCGATTGAGACCCGCCTGAAAAAACGTAAGCAACTGGGGCCAGAAAGTAACCATCTGAAAAACCTGTATCTGAGCGAGAAAGAGCAGGAAGTTTTGCTAAAGGAGCTGGTAAGTGCTTCACGGATAAAGGTATACCGGAAAAAACAGTTTATTTACCAAGAAGGCGATTCGCCATTATATGTATACTATGTCAAAAAAGGAAAAGTACGGCGGTTTCTGCACTACCTGGATGGGCGGGAGCTTTCAACCGATATCCATGCGGCCGACTCCTTTTTTGGCTACGGTGCGGTCTTGCGTCAGGAGCGCTACAGTGACAACGCCGAAACGCTGGAAGACGTGGAACTGGCCCTGATTGAAAAGGAGCAGTTCTTCGAGCTCCTGTACCGAAAGCCCGGCATCGCCAGCAAGTTTATCAAGTTGCTTTCAGGTAATATTCGGGGCAAGGAGGTTCAGCTTTTGGCCTTCGCTTACGATTCCGTCCGCAAGCGGGTGGCTAACGCACTGATTCATGTGGCCGAGAAGACGTCGGCCGAAACCACGGACGACGAGTGTCTAATCCGCATTTCACGTGATGACCTGGCCTCACTTGCGGGTACTGCCAATGAAACTATCAGCCGGATGCTGGCCGATTTTAAAGACGAAAAACTTATCGCCAAAGAGGGGAATTCCATTCGAATCCTTTCCCTAACAAAACTTCGAAATATCAAGCAGTAAGGTTTGGGATGATGGGTTAACCCACAAATAGCTGTTTGCGAAGGACAAGCAAACTAAATAAAGTGATCCAAATCACTTTTTATACTGATGGCCTTCAGCTAATGATGTTCCATCGCGGCGTAGCTTTGTGACAGATGAATTTAACGGGGAGTAACATTCCTGAATATACAAATGGACGAATGAAAGCTATCGCCTACAGCATAAAACCACAAGAGAAGGAATATTTGGCAATAGCCAACGGGAAGAAACACGACTTGACATTGATTTCCAATGAATTAAATATTCAGACGGTGTCGTATGCTCAGGGCAAAGAGGTGGTGATTGTATCTTCCTACGATATCCTGAACCGCGAAATGCTATGGGAACTGAAGAACGCAGGCGTGAAAAATATCATTACCCGCTGCCGGAATACCACCCACATTGACCTGAAAGAAGCTGCCCGCATGGGACTGAAAGTAGCCAATGCACCAGACGACGATCAATCTGTAGCGAATATCGCTAAACAGACCATTCGTAATCTGAGTGCTTGGGAATCAGGAAAATGTGTGGGAAGAGCATGTTGTTGTCAGGGCGCTTGCTCCGCAGCGGAGGTTGGAGGCAAATCATCGTATCGATAGGGCAGACATGGCAAATAAATTAGAGGATCTAATACAACGCTACAATGTAGCGGCTCCGCGGTACACAAGTTACCCAACGGTGCCTTACTGGGATCAAGGTACGTGGCATCCCGATCTTTGGGTGGAGCATGTCCGGGCGCAGTTCGATGCATCATCCGGACAGGGCATCAGTCTGTATGTCCACCTACCGTTTTGCGAAAGTTTATGTACCTACTGCGGTTGCAATACGCGGATCACCAAAAATCACGGTGTTGAAGCTCCTTATATCGATACATTGCTGGACGAGTGGCTCCTTTACCGGAATTATCTCGGATCGCAGGAAATCCCCATCCGTGAGCTCCATCTGGGAGGTGGAACACCCACCTTCTTTGCGCCACCGCAACTTCATCGACTGATTGACGGACTGCTGCGCAGCAATTGTGTGCCGGCAGATGCTGCATTTTCTTTCGAGGCACATCCGGCAAACACGACAGCCGAACATCTGCAGGTTTTATACAATGAGGGATTCAGAAGATTGAGTCTGGGTATACAGGATTTTGATGTCCGTGTACAACAGCTCATCAACCGCAGACAAACCGAAGCCGACGTATGGCGGGTGATGGAAAATGCCCGCCGTATCGGTTACACCTCCATCAATTTTGATTTGATCTATGGTTTGCCTTTGCAGACCCCCCAAAGTGTGTGCAGCACGGTTGAGAAAGCGCTGGCAATGCGGCCCGACCGTATTTCGTTTTACAGTTACGCGCATGTGCCCTGGATGAAACCCGGTCAACGACGTTATACGGAGGCCGATCTACCTGTTGGAAAAGCCAAACTGGATCTCTACCGGTTGGGTAAGGAACTGATCGTGCAGGCCGGATATCGGGATGTGGGGATGGATCATTTCGCCCTGCCGGAAGATGCTCTTTGCCTGGCCGCAAATGCAGGGCAGTTACACCGGAACTTCATGGGCTATACTGACCGCTATACGCCGCTGCTAATCGGACTCGGTGTCTCATCGATCAGCGACTCGTGGACAGCGTTTGCGCAAAACGTAAAAACTGTGGAAGAATACCAGGCGTTGGTCAATACCGGCAAGCTCCCCGTAACCAAAGGGCATGTTCTTTCATCGGGCGACTTAACCGTTAGGAACCATATTCTGGATGTCATGTGCCGCGGAACCACGTTGCTCGATAGGTCTATTCCCCAGTCCGCTCTTATATTGAGCCGGCTGGCACCAATGTTCGATGACGAATTGGTACAACAGGATGGCAATCGGATTACCGTAACCAAACAGGGAGAGGCATTCCTGCGCAATATATGTATGGCCTTCGATGAGCGCCTGCATAAAAAACAGTATACACAGCCTGTTTTCAGTAAAGCTGTATGATCGTATCTAACACCACCCAATGTTACCACTGTGGCGATGCAGTGTCCCATACGGTTTTTGAAGCCGATGGGCATCGGTTCTGCTGCCTGGGGTGTCAGAGCGTCTATCGGATTCTGAGTAGCAGCAATATGCAGCAATATTATCGGTACAACCGTCACCCCGGAAAGAAAAAGAGCGAGGTTTCCACACGTTATGAATACCTCGACGAGGCAACGCTAACCGATAAATTGATCGACTTCAGAAACGATGAAATTACGATCGCAACCTTCTATATCCCATCCATTCATTGCAGCTCCTGTGTCTGGTTACTCGAACATTTGTATAAGCTTAATCCGGCTATCGTGGTGTCGCGGAGTGACTTCTTGAAAAAACAGGTAAATATTACGTTTAAGCATACGGAGCTCACGCTGCGTGGATTGGTGGAACTGCTGGTGGATATCGGTTACGAACCCAAGATTACGCTTCAGGATGTAATCAAGGAAGGGCAGAAGTTTTCGCAAAAAGGGTTGATTGCCAAGATTGCGGTGGCCGGGTTTTGCTTCGGGAATTCGATGATGTTGAGTTTTCCGGAGTATTTTGGCATGGGAACCTTCGAAGCACACTATGCCAAGATTTTTGGCTGGATGAACCTGGGTTTTTCGTTGCCCGTATTGCTTTATAGCGGGCGGGATTATTTCCGGTCTGCTTGGCAAAGTCTGCGGCATAAGGCACTCAACCTCGATGTCCCCCTGGCGCTCGGCATTGCGGTGCTGTTTGCCCGGACGGCGTGGGAAGTGTTGTCTGTTTCAGGGCCCGGTTTTGCCGACACGCTTTGCGGCTTGGTCTTTTTTCTGCTGGTGGGGCGATGGATACAGCAGCGGACCTATCATCACTTATCCTTTGAGCGTGATTACCGCTCGTATTTCCCGGTAGCTGTGACACGGCTCAGCGAAGACGGACCGAAACCAGTACCTCTGGCGGATATTCAGGTCGGCGACCGCCTGCTTATCCGTAACAACGAAATCGTGCCGGCAGATGCCATTTTGCTGAATGGGCAAGCAGCGGTCGATTTCAGTTTTGTGACCGGAGAATCGGAACCTGTTCAGAAGGTGCTCGGCGAGATCATTTATGCGGGCGGGCGGCAAACCGGCGAGGCCATCGAGCTGGAAGTGGTCAAGGCGGTCTCACAAAGCTACCTAACCCGACTTTGGAATAACGAAGCATTCAAACCGCATGAACTGAATTTCCGCACGTTCAGCAATACGGTGAGCCGGTATTTTACGGTGGTGTTGCTGGGAGTAGCTTTCGCTGCCATGGTTTTTTGGGTTTTTGCGGGCGATACGGCTCGTGCTTGGGGAGCGTTTACCGCGGTATTGATCATCGCATGCCCCTGCGCGTTGGCATTGAGCAGCCCGTTTACGCTTTCTGCTGCATTGAGTATATTCGACAAAAACCGATTTTACATAAAAAATACAGCGGCTATCGAACAATTGGCAGCCATAGACTGCATCGTGTTTGATAAGACGGGGACCATTTCTTCGCCCGCGGCATCGCGGATGCGGTTTGAGGGAAATCTGTTGACCGACGAATTGGCCCTGGTGGTGGCCGCGTGCAAAAACTCCAATCACCCGCTGAGCCGGGAGTTGGTCAAATGGGCTGCTCCCAACGTGTCTGGATCTGTGCCTGTGAACCAATACTGCGAGGTTGCGGGCAGGGGTATCGAAGCCGTCGTGGCAAATCGCAGTGTACGCGTCGGAAATGCTGCATTTACAGGGGTGCCTAGCGGTGGAGGAACGGGAAGCAGGGTCTATGTGTCGATAGACGATGAGGTGAAGGGATGTTTTCTGGCAGAGCAGCCCTGGCGGGAAAACTTGCACGTAGTATTGGGTGAACTAGCGGCAGGGTGCCACCTGCACCTGATTTCCGGAGACAACGACAAAGAAAAAGCTCTGTTGCGCGGTATATTCCCGCCGCAGGCCGACCTGTTGTTTCATCAATTGCCCGTCGAAAAAATGGAATACATCCAGTCATTGCAGGCACAAAGTCATCGCGTATGCATGTTGGGCGATGGACTTAACGATGCCGGAGCACTAAAGCAGGCCAACCTGGGAATTGCGGTAAGTGATGACATCAATAACTTCTCGCCGGGATGCGATGCCATCCTCGACGGACGGTCGTTTGTAAAACTACCCCGCTTTTTACGGTTTGCCAAAGACGCAGTCAAGATTATTCACCTGAGCTTTGGCATCTCCCTTACCTACAATTTGGTCGGACTGAGTTTTGCGGTGAACGGAACCATGTCGCCTTTGTTTGCGGCGGTGCTGATGCCATTGAGTACGGTCACTATTATCGGTTTTACGACCGTTGCCACGCACCTGTATGCAACAAAAAATCAATTAATTAAGAGACAATGAGTGCCATTTTTTTCCTCATCGGTTGCAGTGTCTTTATCGCACTCATTTTTTTGGTAGCTTTTTTCTGGGCCAACAAGACCGGGCAGCACGATGATACGTATACGCCTTCGGTAAGGATACTGTTTGAGGACGAAGTACAGGAAGAGACGGAGACGTTACCGAAGGAAAGTTAAAGCAAACCCTTGAGGTTTATAGTAATAGATTTACCAATGCGGTCCACTCTTCTTCCAATGTTACATCCGGCCGCTGTCGTCCCGCCCGTCGGTACCAATAGTCTGCATTCCATAAATCACCTTCTTTCCGGTGTAAGTATGCGTGTACGTGTGCCGACTGGCGGTCATCCAGATCATTGACGAGATCGTGAGCATGCTCCCAATCGCCCTTACCATCGTACCATAAGGCTTCCTGTTGTACGGTAAGCCCTATTGGGGGCAAATTCTGTTTTAAGGATTCGTTGAAGGTGTCAATGTTCATGTCGAGTTCGCTACCATCCAAAGGTAGAAATTTTAATGCAAATAGTGATCACCATTACTTTTAAACCCAATTCCAATCACTCGACTGACACTGCCATGACGCTAATTTTGCGGCGGAACCTGCATGAGCTGCCGTTCAAAAAAAAATGATTAAAAACGGCTCATGCAAGCTTTATCACCGAAAAAGAACAAATTAAATCAGATGAAAAAACAACTAGAGCAATGCAGCTAACTAAATTCAATTACGACAACAAAATAGTCAGAAATTTTGGCATCGCCACCATCGTATGGGGTATTGTCGGGATGTCTGTGGGCCTGCTGATAGCCATACAGCTGGTATGGCCGTTCATGAACTTCGAACTGCAATACACCACATTCGGGCGTGTGCGCCCGCTGCATACCAATGCCGTCATTTTTGCATTTGTGGGCAATGCCATCTTCATGGGGGTGTATTACTCGTTGCAACGGCTGCTCAAGGCCCGGATGTATAGCGACTTCCTGAGCCGGGTGCATTTCTGGGGTTGGCAGCTCATCATCCTCGCGGCAGCGATCACATTGCCCTTGGGTCTCACTACCTCCCACGAATATGCAGAGCTTGAATGGCCCATCGATATCGGCCTAACCATTATCTGGGTAGTTTTCGGTATCAATATGTTCGGTACCATCATCAAGCGACGTGAGCGGCATATGTATGTAGCCATTTGGTTTTACATCGCCACCTTCGTCACCGTCGCGGTATTGCACATTGTCAATTCGGTACAGCTGCCCGTTTCGATGTGGAAGAGTTATTACCTGTATGCGGGCGTACAGGACGCATTGGTACAATGGTGGTATGGGCATAATGCCGTGGCATTTTTCCTTACGACACCCTACCTGGGTATGATGTATTACTTCTTACCCAAGATGGCCAACCGGCCGATTTACTCGTATAAACTGAGTATTCTACACTTTTGGTCACTGATTTTCATCTACATCTGGGCCGGCCCGCACCACCTGTTATACACTTCATTGCCGGGGTGGGTGCAATCGCTTGGTGTAGCATTTTCAGTGATGCTCATCGCACCAAGCTGGGGCGGCATGATCAATGGGCTACTCACGCTGCGCGGCGCTTGGGATAAAGTGCGTACCGATCCGACGTTAAAATTCATGGTCGTAGCGCTTACCGCCTATGGTATGGCCACCTTCGAAGGGCCGATGCTTTCGCTGAAACAGGTGAATGCCATTGCGCACTTCACCGATTGGATCGTGGCACACGTGCACGTTGGAGCGCTGGGATGGAACGGCTTCATGACGTTCGCCATCCTTTATTGGCTGATACCGCGGATTTATAAAACCGAGCTGTATTCGAAAAAGCTGGCTTCCGCACATTTCTGGATCGGTACGCTGGGTATCCTTTTCTACGCGATTCCGATGTATTGGGCCGCTGTGGTGCAAGGGCTGATGTGGAAAGAATTTACACCTGAAGGTGTATTGAAATACCCAAATTTTCTGGCGACCACCCTTCAGATCATTCCCATGCATTTATTGCGGGCCATAGGTGGTACACTTTACTTGTCCGGTGTAATTCTGATGACCTATAACCTGGTGAAAACCATGAGACAGGGACGACTATTGGCCAATGAACCGGCAGAAGCACCCGAACTAGTGCCGGTGGTAGTCAACGAACGCGCACCGCACCGCAGACTGGAGCGCAAGCCCATCTTGTTTATGGCATTGGCATTGATTACCATTCTCATCGGGGGCATGGTACAGATGATGCCTACATTTATGATTTCATCCAACGTACCCACCATCGCCAGCGTACAGCCCTATACCGCATTGGAGTTACAGGGCCGTGATTTGTACATCCGTGAGGGGTGTGTCAACTGCCATACACAGACCGTCCGTCCATTCCGCTCAGAAACCGTGCGCTATGGGGACTATAGCAAGGCCGGCGAATTTGTCTACGACCATCCGTTCCTTTGGGGGTCAAAGCGGACGGGGCCAGATCTCCATCGTATAGGCAAAAAATATCCTCATAAATGGCATTTCGACCACATGCTCGACCCTACCATTACCTCACCGGGAAGTATCATGCCTCCCTATCCCTGGCTGATCGAGCAGCGATTGGACACGGCTGCAACCAAAGCCAAGCTGAACGCGATGCGGCTATTGGGAGTACCGTACACGGATGCGGATATCAACGCTGCGAATGCCGATCTCAGGGAGCAGGCCGAAGGCATTGCCACAGACCTCAGTCAGCAGGGTGTAGACGTGCGAGCAGACCGTGAAATCATTGCGTTGATCGCTTACCTGCAACGACTGGGAACGGATATTAACGTGCCCGTCGGAACGGCAACAAATGAATAACCTACTAAAATACAAACGATGTTTAAGCAAATAACGGATTTAAGCGGCAATGAGTGGTATCTCATTGCGTCGCTGTGGATTTTCCTCGTCTTCTTCATAGCAGTGGGCATCATGCTGTTCCGTATGCCGAAAGAGGATGTCAACTACATGAAAGGATTGCCCGTGGATGAAGCGGAGAAGCCAAACGATGATTTAACAAACTAAATGCAGCAGACCATGAAACTAATTTTCATAGATTCTTCCAACGATATCCTTATTGTTGCGCTCATTGTGGTAATGGCCGTTGTATTGGCTGCAGCATGGGTGGTGTTAAGGGCGATGCGTACCATGCTGCATATCCTAATTCCGCATGCGTTGGAAGCAGAAAAGTCTAACCTGACCGAGGCTAAGACCGCCCGGCGGAATCGGCGTCGGCAGTGGTGGAACAAGCTGATGGGGCTACGTCCCTTAGCGGAAGAAAAAGATCTGGTGATTGACCATGAGTATGATGGCATTAAAGAGCTAGATAATCCGGTTCCTGCCTGGTTTAATGGTATGTTTTATGGCAGTATGGTGTTTGCTGCGGTCTATTTGTGTGTGTACCATGTGTTTGGCTGGGGGCCCAATCAAGACCAGGAATATGCCCAAGAGATGGAACGGGCGGAGCAAGCCAGACAGGAGTGGCTGGCACAGGCAGCGGACAATGTCGATGAAAACACCGTGGCGATAGACGCAAGTCCCGAGACCGTCGCGGCCGGAATGGCCATTTTTACCCAGAATTGCATTGCCTGCCATGGGGGCGCGGGAGAAGGGGGGATCGGGCCAAATCTAACGGATGACTACTGGCTTCATGGCGGCGAGGTACAGGACATATTTAAAGTGATTAAGTACGGTGTATTGGATAAAGGTATGGTACCTTGGGAACAGAGCCTAACACCGGCTCAGATTGCTGAGGTAGCTAATTACATCCTTACGCTCCGCGGGACAAACCCACCGAATGCAAAGGAACCACAGGGAAACAAGGTGGAGTATGGCGCAAAGCAGGGCGATGCGGAAGCGGAAGTTGCCGAAACAGCCGGATAAACGAGGGGAAGGAACGTCATGGGGACAACAGTCACGGGGTCAAAACCCAAACGCAACTGGATTTATGCCAAGAAACCGGCTGGCAGCTGGTTCAATCGCCGGCAGTGGTTTGGCTACTCGCTTTTGGTATTTTTTATTGCCGCACCCTTCATCAAAATAGGTGGCGAGCCGTTCTTGCTGTTCAATATTGTTGATCGTAAGTTTGTGCTGTTCGGAAATGTATTCTGGCCGCAGGATTTGCATATTTTCGTGTTTGGGATGCTGATTGCTATGGTATGCATCGTCCTGTTTACAGTGGTTTATGGTCGCGTGTGGTGCGGTTGGGCTTGTCCCCAAACCATCTTCATGGAGTTGATTTTCCGGCGGATCGAATATTGGATTGAGGGCGACTGGTTGCAGCAGAAAAAGTTAAATCAGGGGCCCAATACGACTGTCAAATATGTTAAGAAAATCACGAAGCATACGGTCTTCTTGTTCATATCTTTTTTGATCTCCAATATTTTCCTGGCCTACCTCATTGGTGTTGACCAGCTTTGGAAGATCATGGCAGATCCGGTGAGCCAGCATCTGGGTGGATTTGTTTCAATTATCTTGTTTACGTTGGTGTTCTATGGCGTATTCGCTTATCTACGGGAAATTGTTTGCACGACGATCTGTCCGTACGGCAGGCTGCAAGGTGTGCTGTTAGATGACCAAAGCATCACCATTGCATATGACCATCGTCGGGGTGAGCCGCGCGGTCATCGGAGAAAGGGAGTTACACAGACCATCGGCGATTGCGTAGACTGTAACCTTTGTGTTCAGGTATGCCCAACGGGCATTGATATCCGGAATGGTTTACAGATGGAATGTGTAAGCTGTACGGCCTGCATCGATGCGTGTGATGAGGTCATGGAAAAATTAGATCGTCCCAAGCGCCTGATCGGCTTTTATTCCGTAAGTGAAATTGAAGGCAGCAGAAAAAAATCGGGAAATGGCCGCGCCATTGCCTATACCGTGGTACTTGCCGTTTTGGTGACGGTGTTTGGATGGCTTATTTTCAGTCGTTCGCAGGTCGACGGTACGCTGTTGCGTGCAAAAGGCAGCAGCTATCAGGTCCATGAAGATGGCACGGTGAGCAACCTCTATAGCTTGGAGCTGATCAATAAAACCAGTAGTGACATACCCTTTACATTGGACGCACTGGACGGAAATATGACCGTTCGGGTAGTTAATCCGCTGGTTGAACTCAAGAGTGGCGCCACGGCACAACTTACTTTTTTTCTTGTTAGTCCACAGCAGTCGGTGAAGACTTACAAAACCGATGTGAAAATCGGTGTGGTATCCAACGGAAAAGTAATCGAGACGATGAAAACCACCTTTGTAGCCCCGCCGAAATAGTCTGATGGTGTGGCGATGTAAAGATGTGCAGATTTAAGGATTTGAATATAAAAAATGAACTGGGGAACGAAAATAGCATTGGCACTGGCACTCTTCATGGCATTGATTGTGTCGTTTGGTGTTTACATGGTGAGCAAGGATACCGATTCGCTGGTCGCGGAGGATTATTACGAGCGCGGTTTGAATTACGATCGCTTGCGTAGCACGGATTCCATGTATCCGTATCGGGATACCGTGTTGGTTGCACCCAAGCAGTAAACGAATATGACTTATCACACATTGGCATTTTTTATGGGACTGTTTGGTAGCCTTCACTGTGTGGCGATGTGTGGACCGTTGGTCTTGACGTTGTCCGCCGGAAAGCCCAGTACACCCGGGAAGGTGCTTGCTAATAAAGTACTTTACCAAGTAGGGCGTGTCGTAATGTATGGGCTGCTTGGGCTGGCCATCGGTGTCGTTGGCCACTTGCTTGCTATTAAAGGCTGGCAACGGGGGATCACATTTGTTACCGGGTTTTTGCTCGTCGGCATAGGATTATTTTTACTTTTTGGTAAACGACTTCACGGATTTGCCCGCTTGCAACAGCGTTTGGTCAATCCATTGATACGGTGGGTCGGCCATTGGCTTTATCGGCCGGGTGGGCATCTTGTTGTAGGGATGCTGAACGGCCTGTTGCCCTGCGGTATGGTGTATATGGCGTTAGCAGCTGCGCTGAGCGCCGACTCGGTGGGGGGCGGAGGGCTGTTTATGCTGCTATTCGGATTGGGTACCTGGCCGGCCATGTTGTCGGTATCCTTACTGGGTAGCTTCACCAAATCCCGTATCCGGTTCAACTTCGCATTTTGGTTGCCCTTGATTTACCTATTAATGGGCGGGTGGTTCCTATTGCGTGGGGCTAACCTCAATATCCCTTACCTAAGTCCGTTGATTTACCCGAAAGGGGCTGTCGTCTGCGGAGTGACAGAATGATGCCGTGGTTAGCAACCGACAGGCGATGATGAATATATTTGCAGTAGGTATAGCTTAGATAGCCCATAGCGTTCGGTGGAACGCAATATTAGCCAATTACAAAAAGCCCGGAAATTATGTCGTATCGGGCCGGCTTACCGACTTGAAATACGCCCAGATTACATCTTCGGTAAATCCTCCATAACGTAATCAATCCAGTTTTCCTGTTCTCTGTTGATCATAATTTGTGGAGTAAACCCTGTTTTGTCGATCGGATTCTCATCCGTCCAAGCGGATTTTTCAATGGGTATGTAAAGACGGAACGCGTCAAATGGAAGTTTTGTGGGATTTGACATACCCGCATAATCCATCATCCCGATTGTAGGCCGACCATAGGTGATCGCTTTTTTGCTTTGCCTAGCTAAATAGAAGAAATATTCCGTTGAACTTCCACCGAACTCATCTACCAGTATTGCGACCTTTGCGGGTCGTGTTAGGACGGAATCCAACGGAAAGCTTACGCTGGGTAGCGGGTAGAATGTTTCGGTGGTTTCCGGCAATTCCCTGTAAGTCTCTTTATACCGGTTCAGTATTTCTTCGGGAAAGTATTTTTTGTAGTCTTCGGGTATCGGATGGTTAGCAAAGGCATCTAGATCCTGAAGCTTCTTGGATACGTTCTCTTTCGAAACCCGGAGGTAGGTTTCTCCCTGATCGATTTGATTGGTGGCTAAATAGGGAATTAAGCTCACCCAGCCTGAGCTGCCGCCGCCATTGCCCCTGAGGTCAATAATAAGATATTTCGTGTTTTTGATGGCTGAATCGCTCTCCGTAACAAGTTGGTGAATAACACCTTCGTTGTTTTCGAAAGTCGGGATTTTAAGATAGCTGAAATCGGCATTTAATTTTTTGAACAGCAGCCCGTTGTTATTCCCACGCCAACTTTCAAGTTCTTCGGTCTCGTCTTTGGAGAGGGCCGCGCCTGTTTTTGCCCAAAGTTGGAAATTCCATATTCTCAGTAAATTGCCTGTTTTTTTTGCCGGGATATCGATGTTGATATTTCGGTTGTATAATTTAGTTGAAAAATCATTTCTATTTTTCGTCAACGTAAAGTAAACAAAACCTTTCGGGAAATGGTCGTTTTCCGAAGACCGTTTTACAGCTTTATAGGTATTTTCCCCGTGCCTGATAATGGAGATTTCCGTGTTGTTGACATCTCTCCAAATACCTTCAATTGAATGATCACCAGTTTGTCCTAATCGGCTATCCATTCGGTCTATGTCGCTAATTACGGAACTATCGATTTCGGCGTTATATTCAATCCTAAAGTGTTTGTCATAAAAGAAATTCACGTATTCTTTCAATAATAAATAGCAATCCAAGGGTGTATCCGTATCGATTGCCTTTATTTTCAGATTGTTTTTTAGTTGATCATACGGTGTCTTATTTGCAGGTTTTATTTTGTCGGGGAAACCGGCATAATTTTCTTCGGTTTTTAGAATGGCCTCTTGGAGGTTATCCAGGCAATTGCACGGCTCTTGCCCGAAAGTAAGGCATGAAACGAAGATGGCAGCGATTAAGAGTGAATGCTTAACTTTCATCGGATCTACAATTGAAAAGGTTTGTTTTACGTAATACTACCAATCGAAATTACATAAAATTCCGATAAATTGGATTCCAGGTGCTTCCTAATGATGTCCGTCGGGAAATTAATAATGTTTAGGTCAGTTGAGTGGCCTATCAACGGGTGGCAATCTTTAATTATTTTCTTCATTATCATTTATCTGATAAACTTTACAACATATCTTAAAAAGCTATATTTGCAGACATAAATCTATTATGTGTATATGGTTTCAGGGCAACATATGGAAGAGCGTGATTTGCTTGCCCGGCTCAGGGAAGGCGATCATCAGGCATTTCAGGCTCTCTACCACCGTTATAAACTTCGTCTAGCCGGTAGCCTGCTGCGCATGTTGAAATCGCCAGATTGGGTGGAAGAAGTGCTGCAGGATCTTTTCATGCGCTTGTGGGTGCATCGAGCGGAAATCGACCCGGAGCGCCCGATTAAAGCCTATTTATTTCGGATAGCCGAAAACCTGGTGCGCGATGTGTTCCGACAGACCGCCCGGAGCCAACAGATGCAGCAGGAGCTCGTGCACGTTATGGGGCATGCCTATCGTCATGTAGAAGAACAGCTGCTTTCGAGCGAGTTGGCAGAAGAACTGCGCATCGCAATAGACCTCCTGCCACCAAAGAGGCGTGAGGTATATAGGCTATGTAAACTGGAATCGAAGAGTTACGAGGAAGTTGGCCAACTGCTCAAAATCAGCCCCGGTACTATAAATGACCACATCAAGAAAGCCAACTCGTTTTTACGCCGTCACTTGGCACAGCACGCCGAGCTAAGCGGTATGCTGCTGGTATGGTGCTTGTTGTACCCATTGGTCTAAAAATATTTTACTGGTTTACAGTTTGTTGTATTTTTTTTGCTTGGCGCAGCACCTGCTTAGGCGTACAGGTGCGTATTATAGAAAACGAGTAACGAATAAAGTGGCCAATAAAACGCATATCGTCGGGCTTTTCATTAAATACCTGAACGGGACCATCCGTCCGGCGGAATTGACGGAGTTATTACTGTATTTCGAGAAGTCGCAGGAGGGGGACGACCTTACCCCGCTCATCCAGCAGGAATTGAACGATACAGCGATCGATGATACGTCGTTAAAAGACATCGTCGATAAAGTGGAGACCAAACTATTTGCCGAGACGATGCCAACGGATCTGCCGGCCGCTGCCGGCCGTTCAAAAGAGACTTTCCGTCGTGTGTGGTGGCTCAGCGCCGCTGCCGCAGCGATTGTTTTCATGGGGCTGAGCTGGTTTTTCTGGAATCAGCCAGCCGGAAAGAAAGCAGCGTTGGCGGCCTTGGAAGCGGATATCGCCCCAGGCTCAAATCGGGCTACACTGACACTTTCCAATGGGCGAACCATTGATTTGAGTACCGACCAATCCGGTATTGTCATGGATGAAGAAATCTCCTATGCAGACGGCAGTTTGGTGGCAGGGCAGGAACCCAATAAGAAAAGTGTGGTGCCCGCCGCTTCGCAATTAACACTGACGACTCCAAAGGGGGGCACCTACCGCATCCGGTTGCCCGATGGTACCGACGTGTGGCTCAACGCGGCGTCTACCTTGAAGTATCCTTCCAAATTTGACGAACGCGAGCGGGTCGTGGAACTAACCGGCGAAGCATATTTTGACGTACAGCACGCGGACGGTCTCCCGGCCGGTAAATCCGGGCGCGCTTGGCCATTTCGGGTTATCACTAACGGCCAGGAAGTAGAAGTGCTGGGTACCGAATTTAATATTACGGCTTATGGGGATGAGCAGGCCGTAAAGACCACCTTGGTAAACGGGCGTATAGGGGTTTCAACGGCCGATAAAAAGCCGCCCCGAATCCTGGCGCCCGGCCAGCAATTGACGAATAGAAATGGAGACATCCGGATTACTACGGTTGATGTGAGTGACTATACCGCCTGGAAAGAAGGGCAATTTGTCTTTTATGGAACATCATTCCCCGAATTAGTCAAGCAGATAGAAAGATGGTACGACGTGTCTTTTGAAATCACCGTACCGGTTCAGGAAGTGGAGCTGTGGGGAACTGTGTCTCGCGAGGTAATGCTTTCGCAGATATTGCATGTAATCGCACTGAATACATCGTTAAAATTTACTAGAGAAGGGAGGCACATTATGGTTCATCATTAATTACAGAAATTTTTTGCCAAAAAAATGCCGGAAGTGCTGCTATCACCCCCGGCGTGATACATGGCAAATATTCAAAAACCGATTAGTAACTGAATTATTTAACCTGCGATACAAACTTACTAAAAACCCGGTGATAAAAGGATAACACAGGGCTGGCGCCGTAACGTTGCGTATCGAGAATAACGAAAATTTATGCATGGTCAATTGCATGCGGGATTGCTCCCAAAACGTGAGGGCAATCCGCATAGTGGCTTTGGATGTAGGCATCCAAACGTTTATTATATCTTAATGATGAAATTAACAGTGTTGCTGATACTGGCTTTTACCTTTCAGGTGTCTGCCTTCACGTATGCACAACGTATCAATCTTCATGTCAAAGAAGCGTCGCTGGCGGATATATTGAAACATGTTCAAAGGCAAAGTGGATATAATTTCCTCTTCAATAACAGGTATCTCAAGAATACTAAACCTGTAACCGTTGACATTCAGGACAAATCCATCGAGGAAGCACTCTCGCTGATTTTTGCCGATCAACCGTATAACTTCCAGATCGAAGGCGATATCATTACGTTGATCCCAAAAACAACCTCCGGGGCGGACCCGGTGGCAAGCGATAACCTACAACGGGTTGTGCAGGGGCAGGTCACCGATTCATTGGGTACGCCATTGGAAGGGGTGTCGGTGTTAGTCCAGGGTACATCAAAAGGAGTCGCTACAGACAGCGGGGGCAGATACCAGATCGCCGCCGCCGCCGATGAGGTCTTGGTATTCAGATTAGTGGGCTACGGTGTGCAAACGATTGCTGCAAGCCGCCAGTCGGCCATGGATGTGGTGCTTTTGCCCGAATCTGCAGATTTGGACGAGGTTGTGGTCGTAGGCTACGGCACCCAGCGGAAGGTAAACCTCACCGGTTCGGTCTCATCGGTCAATTTCGAAAAAGGAGGCATGCAATCCCGGCCGCTGCAGAATGTTTCCTCGGCGCTGGCCGGGATGGCGGCAGGGCTCAACGTGAACCTCAGTAACGGACATCCGGGCGCACCTGCCTCCGTGAAAGTGCGGGGGGTCGGCTCCCTGAATGCAGGCCAGGATCCGCTCATTGTCATTGACGGGCAGGTGGGCGATATCAACGCGGTGAACCCGAGCGACGTAGCCTCGGTCTCCGTATTAAAAGATGCTGCTTCTGCCGCTATATACGGTTCAAGGGCGTCTAACGGGGTGATTCTCGTGACCACGAAAACCGGACAAAACAGCGACGGAAAAGTGAGCTTTAACTACAACGGAAATGTAGGGAAAACCGATGCCGCCCGTGTATTTGATATCATAGACAATACGGTAGATCAAATGGAACTCATCAATCTGGTGCAACGGAATTCAGGCATCCAGCCCTCCTACAGCGATGAGCGGATCAATGAATGGCGGGAAGGGTCAATTTCCGATCCGCTGCTGTACCCCAATACCAACTGGTGGGATGCCCTGCTTAGCAGCGGAATCATGCAGACGCACAATTTATCTGCTCGCGGCGGAAACAGCCGTATTAATTTCTTCACCTCCATGGGCTACCTGCAAAATGGGGGTACCATTCCCAATACCGGAATGGATCGGTACAATTTCCGCAATAACCTTTCTTACAAAGTAAACGATTGGCTGGAGCTGGGAAATATCCTCACCGCACTGTATAGCGAGAGTGATCCCGGTACAGACGGTTCTATTTTCCAGTGGTTCGAAACGCTCACACCCGGTACCTTGCCGAAACATCCGGACGGACGGTATGGGTTATCGATGACCGGAGGCTCCGAATTTTCTGCCAATAACCCTTTGCGTGCTGCAGAAACCCAGCTGGGCGAGAATGCGACGCAGCGCTATACAGGCAAATTCTTCGCAAAACTGACACCACTGGAAGGATTAACCCTTACCGGAAGTTACTTTGTCGATTTTTATAACTATAACAATTGGACGAGCAACCGGCCGGTTGATACCTGGGATTTCCAGACCAACACCATCGGGCTTGCCGCATCGCCCACCATCGGAATCGGCAACTCGTTCTCGAAAAACCGCCGGTCAGTGGTCGATCTCTTCGGCAATTATGAACGATCGTTCGGAAACCATCACTTTACGCTACTGGCTGGATATAATCAGGAATATTACCGCACGGATGCGTTCAGTGCTTCCAAAATCGACCTGTATAGCCTGGACATACCGGTGTTGGATGCGGCAGCTACCGTGCAGTCTGCCAGTGGCAATGCCAATGACTTTGCCATGCGCTCGTATTTCGGGCGTCTGAATTATAGTTTTGATGACAGGTACCTCCTGGAAGTCAATATCCGGACTGACGGGTCTTCCCGCTTCAGCCCCGGCAACCGGTGGGGTACGTTCCCTTCGGCCTCGGCGGGATGGAACCTTTCTAACGAGTCTTTCTGGGCACCGTTGCAGGCAACCATCGACCAGTTCAAACTGCGGGCTTCTTATGGCAGGCTCGGGAATAACGGAATCGGCAACTACGATTGGCAAAGTGTGTACCGTGCGGCCAATTACAGCTTCAACGGTACCATCACCAAAGGGCTCGCACCTACCGCATTTGCGAACGCAGACATTACTTGGGAAACGACTGATGTAATGGATATTGGTATGGATATGCGCCTGTTCCAATCACTGAGCCTCAGTGTAGACTATTATAATAAATTGACCCACGGCATCCTGGCGCGTGTGCCTATCCCGTTTGTAAACGGGGGGTTGGAAGCACCGCTGATAAACAGTGCAAAGGTACGTAACAGCGGGGTCGAAGCCGAGGTAAGCTTCCAGAAGCAGTTTAATGCGTTTTCGCTGTTTGTTGGGCTAAACGGTGCACTCAACAACAACGTGATTGAAAGTTATAAAGGGGACTACCTCGAACCGCATGGCCAAGGGGTCTGGACGGAAGGCCAGCCCATCGGAAAGTTTTGGTTGAGGCAGGTAGACCACATTGTGCAGGACCAAGCCGAAATCGATGCGCTGGTTGACGACGGATGGGTTTTCCGCCCTTCGACCCCCGGCCCGGGCGACTTTTTATACCGGGATGCCGACGGAAACAAGACAGTCGATGACAACGACCGGACGCTAATGGGGAATCCGCTGCCCAAATTTACGTATGGCGGTACGCTCAATGCCGAATACAAAGGGTTTGATCTGCTCGCGCAGTTTAACGGTGTTGCGGGTTGGGACAAATACTTAACTTCTCCGACGTTTACGCTGTTACGCCCGATCAACGGGGTATTAGCCGCGCCTAAATTCCTGGATTCGTGGACCGAGGACAACCCGAGTACCACCATCCCAAAACTGTATAACAGCGACCCGAAAAATAACCAGATATCCGATTATTACCTGCAGAGCGCCAGCTATTTCCGTATTAAGGCGCTTCAGCTGGGGTACACGTTGCCCACAACATGGGTAGAACGGGCTAAGATTTCCAATGTGCGGCTATACGTCAATTTGGAAAACTACTTTACGTTTACCGGGTGGGAAGGACTTGATCCCGAGTCGGGCGGGGTTACCTACCCGCAGATGAAGACCTTGTCTTTCGGATTGAATTTTGGGTTTTAACATATAATTTGTTTGAAATGAAGAAATTAGTTTATTTCTTGCTGGTAGGGATGCTTACCGCCTGTCAGGACGGTTTTCTGGATAGGCAGCCTTACGACTCGCTGTCGAGTGAAAACGCTTGGATATCTGACGATAATGCCACGATAGCCATCAACGGGATTTACAACGCCATGAACAGCGACGATAACCTCGCGGGCTATTTTTATATTTTTACAAACATCGGTCCCGATGGCTACGGTTATTTCCGCGACGAAAGCATCCAGCGGGGCCTTTCCACCAACCGGACGGGTCTGTATCTCAATACGTACAAGGGGCTTTACCGCGTCATCAAATATACCAATGATGCCATTGCCAATCTGACAGACAATACCCACCTCACTCCGGAGCTGGCCAGCCAGCTTTTGGGAGAGGCTAAGTTTATGCGGGGGCTATCGTACTTTTATCTGTGGCAGCTTTATGGCGGGGTAATTATTTTGGACCAACCGCTGGATCCCGCAGATACCTACCTCCCGCGCAATTCGGCGGAAGAGGTAAGGGACTTTGTCATTGCGGATTTTCAGGATGCGATTGAACGGTTGCCCGTCGTCCGCACCGGCGGAGACATCGGCCGCATAACCAAAGGGGCCGCCATCACCATGCTGGGCAAAACGTATCTGTACAGTGAGCAATGGAGCGAAGCTGCCGCCCAGCTCAAGCAACTGCTGTCGCCGCCTTATGCTTACGGTTTGTTTGCTGATTATGCCGGTTTGTTTACCGATCAGCATGAGAATAACGAAGAGATCGTATTCTCCCTGCAGTCGGTGATGCAAAACAATTTAGGCTCCTATTACGATCGTTGGTATGGCGGCCGCTCCATCCGGTCATACGGCGAATCGTTTAGCCAGCCATCTTGGACCACCGTATTTTCGTATACCCATCAGGATGGTTCGCCCATCGACCCTGCCGGGATGCCCGCGGAAGCCGACTATGCAGATGAGGTGGCATACGGGGCCGACCTGATTGATTGGTACGTAAATGAATTTGCAGATGCCGATGTGCGGGCACACGGCAACATAATTATTCCGGGATACACCATCGTCGGAAACGAAAACCTCACCTACAAGGTTAATTGGCCCTATACCGCCCATGCGAACGACGAAATTCCTGCTTACCGGATCGAATTCTCTTCCTATGCGTTATTCTCGTGGCGTAAAATGATCATGACGGGCGATGCCAATACACTTCGCAGCGATTCGCCCATTGATGTGCCGTTAATCCGGTTTGCCGATGTGCTGCTTATGTATGCCGAGGCCGTTAACGAGGCTGGCGGTCCGGTAAACGAGGCTTACCAAGCGGTGCAGCGGATACGCGAACGTGCCGGTGTGGCACCGCTGGAGGGAAACCTTGGGAAAGAACAGCTGCGCCAGGCAATCCGTTTAGAACGGCTGAAGGAGTTTGCGGGCGAAGGGCAGCTCTTTTTCGACGTGCGTAGGTGGCGTACCGCGCATACCGGAGATCCCATCTTCGGGCTGAATGGTATGCTGTTGGATTTCAGGGGCCAGCCGCTGTACCAACGTGTATTTACGGAAAAAGATTACCTGTGGCCCATACCGCAACAGGAAATAGATATCAATAACAGTTTGACGCAAAACCCCGGATGGGAATAAGTAGATAAGGATGAAAAAAGTAACCCTAGCAATTGGCACCACGTTGATGGTCTGCCTGTTGTGTGCCGTTTGGTCGGTACACGCCAAACCACGGAACATCCTGCTGCAGACATACTCGGAGCAGGATGTATTGAAGCACCTGGCCCAGGGAGATAACTGGGTTCGGTTTCCCGATTATGCAGACCGGGAAGGCTGGAATAAGCTGTCTGCCAGCTACCGTTCTGCTTATATCCAACGGGGAGAGGCCTATCTGGGGTATGACTGGCCGGCAGTCAATGCCACAGTCTACCTCGACTTTTCAAGAACCGGCAACCGTGCGGCTCAGGAAAAGATTTTCAACGAGCGCAGAAAGGCCTTTCAGTCGCTGGTGATGGCCGAGCTGGCAGAAGGGAAAGGACGTTTTCTCGACGACATCATCAATGGCATTTTTTCCTATTGTGAGCAGACGTATTGGGGGTATTCCGCGCATTTTTATCTCTACCGGAATCCGGATGGATCGCCACCCCCCGTGGCACATCCCACTACGGTCTTGCCGAATATCGACGACCCGATCATTGACCTGGGGGTTGGCGAGGTGGCGGCCGACTTGGCGTGGGCGTGGTACTTCTTCAAGGATGAATTTGATAAGGTAAGTCCCATCATCTCGAAGCGCGTTGTGGCCGAATTGAAACAAAAAGTAATCGAACCGTATTACACGCGGGATGACTACTGGTGGATTACAGGATGGGGCAGGGGAGCCGTGAATAACTGGACCCCGTGGTGCAATCAAAACGTGCTGCAATGCATTCTCCTTGTAGAAGATGACCCTGAAAAAAAAGCAAAGGGAATTTACAAATCCATGCGTTCCGTGGATTTGTTCCTGAACTCTTACGAGGATGACGGTGCCTGTAGCGAAGGACCCTCGTATTGGGGTGCAGCAGGCGCAAAGATGTTTGAGTACCTCGACCTGCTGAAAAAAGTGACCGATGGCCATGTCGATATTTTTGACAACGAACTTGTCAAAAACATGGGCCGGTATATCTATCGAGTATACATAGGCAACGGAAATAACTTCGTGAATTTTGCCGACGCTCCCGCCCGTATGAATGCCCGGGCCGGCCTGATTTACCGGTACGGACAGGCCATTGATGATAGCGCTATGCAGGCTTTTGGTGCTTTCTTACTCAACAAGTACAACGTTGGGGAGACGGCGCCCGCCGGATCCATGTATCCCGTGCTGGAAGATATATTCAGTTTATCGGGATGGGATGCGGTAACCCCGGCAGAGCCCCTTATCGATTCATATTATTTCCCAGATATGCAGATCGCTATCGGCCGCGAACACAAGGATAGCAACAATGGGTTCTATTTTGCCGCAAAGGGAGGGTCAAACGGCGAACAACATAACCACAACGACGTAGGATCCTTCATCTTATTTTACAACGGGAATCCCGTATTTGTAGATGCCGGCGTTGGCAGCTACACGGCCAAAACCTTCAGCGCCCAGCGGTATGATATCTGGACGATGCAGTCACTTTATCACAACCTGCCGGCCATCAATGGTGTGGCACAGAAAGAAGGGGGCAAGTTTAAAGCAACAGGCGCGCAATTCAACGCGGAAAAAAACAATGTAGACTTTTCCGTGGATATCGCCCAAGCCTACCCGGCTGAGGCAAATGTAGCTAGTTGGGTGCGCTCGTATTCGCTGCAACGCGCGAAACAGCAGTTCGTAATCTCAGACCGCTACCGGCTGAATTCGGTAGCGGCAGGGGGCAGTGTGAACTTTGTGACGGATCTGGAGAGCCACTTGGAAAAGCCGGGATTGATGATCTTGAAAGGGGCTGATTTTGCCGTATCTTTAACTTACGATCCAAAAAAGGTGTCTGCGAAAGTGGAGACGGTGGCAATAGACGACAACAAGTTGTCAAATGCCTGGGGGCCGGAACTGCACCGATTGGTTTTTGAGATGACCGAGCAGAAGACAAATGGCGGGCTATCGTTTACGGTAAAAAATATAGAGAAATGAAAACAGGGATGCGATTGATTCTGCTATGGCTGTGTGGATGTATCATGGGGTGCCAGCCTCCGGGCGAAACAACGGAAAACACCGATTTTGATGTGGAAGCGTCTTTACAATATTGCCTGGTAAAAGCGGAAAAGACGTTGGCAGACATTCCCAAGGATTCCGTTTTCCCCCGTACGATTGCTCCGGGAGATAGCGCGTGGCGATACGTTGGCGTGCCCGATTGGACCAGTGGATTTTGGCCGGGGATGCTCTGATACCTATATGAATACAGCGGCGACAGCGCTTGGCGGTCTGCGGCCGACCGGTATTCACGGTACCTGATTCCGCTCTCCGAAAATCCGGCCAAAGACCATGACCTTGGGTTTCAGGTGTATTGCAGCTTTGGCAATGGCTATCGGCTCACAAAAGATGAATTTTATAAATCGGTCATTCTGCGTACGGCCGATACCCTGGCAACGCTATACAATCCTTCGGTAGGCACGATTCTCTCGTGGCCATTCCGGACGGAGCAATGGGGGCCGCACAACACGATCATCGATAACCTGATGAACCTGGAGATGCTGCTTTGGGCTTGTAAAAACGGAGGCACCGATAGCCTTTGTGACATCGCCAACCGGCATGCGGCCGTTACGATGGAAAACCAATTCCGTGACGATTACACCTCGTATCACATTGTTGCCTACGATATGGCTGGAAAAAGGGTAAAAGCCGGGACCTTCCAGGGCTATTCCGATGGATCTACGTGGGCACGTGGGCAAGCATGGGCCATTTATGGCTATGGAATGATGTATCGGGAAACGCGCGATGTGCGGTATCTGGATTTCGTCAAAAAGTTGATAGAAGCTTACCTCGTTCGCCTGCCGGATGATGCGGTACCCTATTGGGATTTTGACGACCCCGCCATTCCCGATGCACCGAGGGATGCCTCTGCGGCCTCCATTGCCGCATCGGCGTTGCTGGATTTATCCCGGTGTATCGACCAGGCCGATGATCAGAAATACTACCGTGATTGGGGCGTTCGGATGTTACGTTCGCTCTCATCACCAGCCTACCGGAGCAATGAACGGAACGGCGCCTTTCTATTGCATTCCACCGGATCCAAAACGAGTGAAATCGATGTGTCCATTAATTACGCAGATTATTATTACCTCGAAGCATTGATGCGGTTGAGGGACATCCAGCGTAGCTCATCCTGATACCTGCCCGTTAACGAATGAAGATAAGGGGCTGTCTAAAATGGCGGCCCCTTTCTGTTTTGGATGGCGGGATGTTTTCTTGCCGGATGTGAGGTGAAAACAGGCGAACGCCATAAGTCTCTCGCTACTGGTAGTCGTACCACTGTATATCGTCTAGCGGTTCTCGTCTCATCTGGGCCCGTGCATCGAGGCTTGAAGGCGAATAGTATTTTTCGAGATAATCCAGGATGCTTTTCTCATTTTTCCCCAAATCCCACAGATTCTGTTCTTTTTGCATCCATCGTATTTTGGCAATCCATCCGTCTCTTGTGAAACGGCTTTTTCGGATCAATTCAGTTGAATGGCACCCTGAACAATTGGCCACGACAAGGCCTAAGGTGGTATCAACTACCAGTCCGGAGTGGGGGTCATAGTTGAGTGTATCCACCAGCGAAGTAGTCGCAGTGGTGTCCGTAGTCGTTTGGTCATTTCGTAAATCCGATACACAGGTAATACCCATGGCTATTACGAAGAATGCTGCTACAGCGAGGGTGACTCTACGTACGTTCATGGCTATACGACTACTTTTACAGCTATTCGGTGGCAGGCATTGTTTAAGTAGCCTTTCGGATTCCATTGAGGCATCACCATCGGTTGCGATACCCCCTTACTATCGGTGGCTTTTACCCATATTTCATAATACCCATTTTGGGGGAAGTCGATTTTTGCAGACCATTGTTGCCAGGCGAGCCTGTTTTTCGGTGCACTGAGGTTGGCTTTCTGCCAGGTACAGCCATAATCGATCGATACGTTAACTTCCGTTACTTCGAGGTCTCCAGCCCACGCGTGGCCCCTTACTGAAAGCGATCTGTTGGAAGAGAGGACCGCTCCGGATTTTGGGTGAGTAATCAACGATTTCACAGGCATAGACTCGATGATACGGAAGTTTTCCTCCGTTTCCTCGACCTTTTCGCCGGGTTGGACGGGTATAACCGGTACACGATAGCTAGACCCTCCCATTTTAGGCCCATCATGTACGATATTCCGTACCGAAATGGTATGTAGCCACTTGCCGGATACCGACGCTGGCCAACCACCGATCACTAGACGGAGCGGAGCGCCATGGAATAGTGGAATATCATCGCCATTCACCGCCCAAGCAATAAGGGTTTCGTCTTCCAGTGCCTTTTTTATGGGAACACCTCTCGAAATGACGACCTTTTTGGCATCGCGGCTTAGGTGGATGTCCTTTCCATAATAGCCAATGTAAACAGCATTGTCCTTGAGGCCTACATCAGCAAGGATATCTTTCAATCTTATGCCGGTCCATGCGGCACAGTGCACTGCACCCTGGCTCCATTGGTTGCCCGAAGCGGGTGGATAATAACCCGATCTTCCGTTACCGCCACACTCCAATACCAATTGATAGGTGTGGGGCTTGAACCGTTGTTTAAGCTCGGAGATGGTATACGTACGTTTTTGCTTTACCGACTCGCCATCGATGGTGAGTGTCCAGGCGGACCGATCGATTGATTCTTTCACAGGAGGAAGGCCATTGTTACGAATGAACATCTTGTTGATCGGAGTCACTGGGTCATCCAAAAGGTGTGCTGGTGCCTCCATATTCATCGGGCGGTCGCTTAGCACAGTCATTTCCGGATCCTTCCCGTCAACCGAGTCACTTAATAAGGGAAGCGGTGTCACACGTGCTGGTATATTCTCGGCAAACATTATTTTTGTGCCTACAAGACTTGCCAAAGTTGTGATTGCACTTTTTTTCAGAAAGCCTCTTCTATTATGATAATCGTTCATCGGTTTATATAATCAATGTTTTACGTTTATAAATTCAATATAAAATGGTGGGGTAAATATAGTGCCTTTACACGCGTTTGAAAAATGAGAATTCCAAATAATGGCTTGTCTGATTTTGTTTTAATCCGGGGGTCTCCGCGCACAACCCGATTCTCCCCGTTTCGGGGCTTTGTTTTTAGAGACTTTATAGCGAGTATGGATTATATTTGCAATCGATGGTGTAATGGTTCCTGCGAACTCGTGGAGGAGGCCCGAAATTTTGGATGACGGTTTTCCCGCGTTTTCTCCGAATGCGACCAAGGCTCTTCAAAGAATCATTGATTCTACGGGGGCAAGGATTGTATTGACCACTTCCCACAAGTAAGTATACCCCCACTCAATGGCGTAATATATTCAGCAAACGGGGTATTTCTGTGAACCGAATTAACCGGTTGTCTGAAAATTCTGCAGCACTCAACCGAAAGGATGAATTGTTGAAATACTTTGGTAAAAGGTCAATGAACGAAGATTTTCTCATTATTGACGATGATAAATCCTTAAACGCGTTACCGGATTATTTAAGGCGAAGGGTCGTCCAGCCCAGCGGCTCCGTTGGGCTTACTGGGGTTTTGGCTGATGAGGCATTGTCATTATTGGGAAAAGATTCCCATGAATTGGCTTAGTTTTGTACCCTTAATCTCCCCCTTATTTGTAGCTGATTTCCGGGAAGATTACACCAAATCGAATACTTTGCCATGATTAGAACAAAATCCAATTTCTGTCAAAAATTTTGACATCCTCAATTTTGTTTTTACCTTGCATGTGTAAGCCAGACTGAAAGAAAAAGCTTTACCACAACTTTAAAATCTAGCGATGTAACGAATTTACGTTTTTCGATTAAACTAACCGAAATACAAAAGACCTAACAAACCCAGTTTCCCCAATGAGTAAAACCTTTAACTTTTATTGTGATGAAAGCTGCCATTTGGAAAGGGACGGTATGCCCTATATGCTGATCGCCTATGTGAGTTCAGCATATAATCAAGTGAAGCTGCACCAAGCCAACATCAAGGCCCTTCGTGAAAAGCACAAGTGCTTCGGTGAGATCAAGTGGACAAAAATATCCCGTTCGCAGGCACAATTCTATTTGGATGTGGTCGAATATTTCTTTTCGAGCGACTTGCAATTCAGAGCCATCGTTGTAGCTAAGGAAAAAGTTAGCACAGACAATTTTGACGATTTCTATTACAAGATGTACTATCAGCTGCTGCACCACAAAATATGCATGGATTATAATTACAACGTGTATTTGGACATCAAAGACACATTGAGTGCATGGAAGGTACGGCGGCTCAAAGAAATCCTAAACCTCAAGTACAGCAGTATCCGCACGGTGCAAAACATCCGGTCGCACGAAAGTGTGCTTATGCAGTTGACAGATTTGTTGATGGGGGCTATCAGTTATCATCTACGTGGGGAGCACAAGGTCATAGCAAAGAATAAGATTATCGAAAAAATCACTGCACATGCGAAGTTCCCATTGGATAGGAGTACACCGAAAAGTTCCGATAAGTTTAATCTATTTTTCATCGACCTACAATAAGCCATGCCTTCAAACCTATTAAAAGTATATAATCAATTACTAGAGTTGCTGTACATTTCCCATCGGGATAATGTCCAATCAATCCGTAAAGTATTTGACAGGGATTTTGCTGTTTTCCCCTTTCGTTTTCGTCAATATCCGATTCATCCTACGCCTGCTGATAATGAAGACACGATGGATCGAGTGTTCCGACATCTCACAACTGTTGTTGTTGACCAAGCGGTAAAGAAACGTGAATTTGAAACAGCACGCTCCATCCGGATTCACTGGGTAAAGCACCATTTAGAGGAGCGCAAACAGGACGTGATACGAGTGTTTACCGTTCTCAATGAAAATAGGGTATACGTATTGGATGTAACAGAGCGATACGTGGTGGTGTTAGAGCCATTGCGAAAGTTACAGGCCTTTTTTCTGCTTACAGCCTATCATTTGGAGGACAGCCGTTATCGCAACTTAATGAATAAATGCGAAAAAAGGGGAAAAGAAGGAGTTGTGATATGGTAAAGCAGAAAACGCCAGTCATCTGGGACAGGCGTTTTCCGAATTCCTTCTTCCATGGGAAAGATGAATCTCGATGCAAAGGTAGGGATAATTTGTTTGTATTACAAATATTAACCACAATAAAGTGGAGGGAATTAATCCAAGAAACTAAATTCCGAAAAGGTAAATGTTTGAAATTATGATACTCCCTATTTGTTGGACAACTTTTGCACTAATTTAAGATATAATTACGACACATTTTTGATTTGCTGATAGAACCTTTGATCGGGTGTTACCCGACCGATGGATTTATGCCGTCTTTCGGTATTATAGAAGTTTACATAATCCTTTACCTGTCTGTATAAATCAACCCCTCCGTTTGGTGGATTCAGGTATATCTTCTCCCTTTTGAGCGAGCTGGATATTTCGGAGGGATAGTGCCAGCTGTTTCGGTCAAACCGTGCCACTTTGAGAGATCATACAATGATATAAAAAAGTTGTTATTATTCCTGTTTCAATATTCCTTTTCTGAGCGATTCGCCCTTCAGGTCTATGCGGTGTGAGGAGTTGACGATCCGGTCCAGTATCGCATCGTGGGTTGCACAATTTTATTGTTTGTTCATTTACTGCAATCATTGGTTACAATAAAGATAATAAGTATTGTGGTTATTTTCTAGCTTTCACCTCTTAAATTTTATACACGGCACTTCAGAACGAAGGGCACGGGCGAAATTGTGCATCTTAGCCATAACTATCGGCGCTATAGCTTTTGGTGCTGGCGCCAGTCTGATTCTAGCTAGGGTAAGATTACACCTGGAGTATCCGTCCTAAATGTTCAATTCCTCGAATTCGGGGCATCAAATGGATTCACTAATTTAAGCTTATTAATTCGCTCAAAATCTTTCGTATTGCGGGTAATCAATGTCAAGTCATTTGCCAATGCAGATGACGCAATGATGGCATCGGGCAGTTTTAGGTTATAACGTTTTCGGATATCTACGGTTAAATCCTTAACAGGCTGTTCCAACTCGATGACGTAGGCATCACCAATGAATTTTTTGAGAACCTTGATGTCGTTAGTAGTGGCCGTTTTCCAACAAAGTAATTCAATCTCCGTAATCGCTGATATAATTGGGCGGGTTTCTTTCTATACGCCATCCATAAACCGCTCGGCATTTGGGGGAAACTGACTTTGTAGGTAATAGATAACCGTATTGGTATCCCACAGATAGTCTATTCGTTGCGCAGGTCTTGAAGTTGACGATCTATCTCATCTTTACTTTGGGGAGTCATTGCCCCTTTGTATTTAGCGATGAGATCTTTCTTCAATTCTTTACCGGTCGAGGTCTGTCTGCGAACACGGACGAGCTTCAGCAATTCCAACTCCTTGAGTAGGTTCATCGCCTTATCGTTCAAAATATCTAATGTCACAGTTTTCATAATACACAAAGATAGCAAACTTATTTTAAGCAAGGTAATGCACTAACGACTCATTGAGTAGCTTTCATCTTCTATTGCCGTATCACCTCAACTTTATCGTATTCGTACACCCAGGATAATTCGTACACCCCAAGAAGTCGCCAAATCTACCGCTCCTTTTAACCATAAAGCCACTTTCACAACCCGGACATAATATACTGTCCGCTAAAATTTCCACGTTTTTAAACGTCTGGTTACAGCTGGGGTAATGCGAGCATCCTAAAAATTGACTGCCATTAGCCGTATGCTGCCTGATCACCAATTTCCCTGTTTTACAATATGGACACCCTGTAGCGTTCACAGCCCCGTCAGTCGTAGTTAACAAATAATTGTTGTCTTTCAGCAGCTCTTCCACAAACAACGACGCTTCTGACGGAGTAAGCAACACCACTTCATTTTTAGTCCGCGTCAACGCAACATAAAACAACCTACGCTCCTCTGCAAACCGGTATTCCTCGTTATCACTTAGCAAAAGCGATAGGAGGGGGTCATCCGTCATTTTGTTGGGAAAGCCGAGTAAATGGTTGCTGAGCTTTAACACGATCACATTATCTGCCTCGGTGCCTTTTGACCTATGAACGGTTAAATAGTTAATGTCAATTTCTTCAAACCCTTTTACTTCCAATTTACCTGTGCTTTCAAAGTATTTCACCCTACTTTTTGGAGTCAGTGCAATCAAATCGTGAATGTCAAAGCTGTGCCGGCCCAAAACCAGGATTGATTTGTTCCCATATTTGCTGACGAGTAGACCTATTTCATTGATAAACGCGTCCTCTATTTCCCCGTCATCGTACTGCACAAATTTAATAGGAACTTCCAACGGCTCTTTCTTGGATTTCGGATGCTTGGAGATCTGTCTTGGATTCTTTTGAATAAACGTTGAACTGATGTCGATAAGAGGTTGGGAATTCCGATAAGTCTGTTCGATCAATAACTGTTCATACTTTCCCACATATTTTCCGAAATTGCTGAATAGCGAGATGTCACTTCCTGCAAAGCGATAAATCGATTGCCAATCGTCTCCCACACAAATTAACCTAGCACCCGACAAATTCCGAATCTCTCTGATCAAATTGAACCGGGAAAATGAGATATCCTGATATTCATCAATAATGATGTATTTATAGGTATAAGTCGGCTTGTTCTCGCTTATGAGTTCCGTTGCAAGGTTAATCATATCGTTGAAATCAACCTCATTTCTTTCCATCAACGTGTTATCGTATTTTTCGAGAATTGGCAGTACAAATTGTAAGAACATTTCCTGTCGTTCATACATGAACTCATTCTGGATTTTACGTTTGTCCGAAAATAACCTGATCAGGTCATTATGTTTTAATCTTCTCGATTTGCTTAGGTTGATAAAGCTTTCAAGGAGCTCAATGAGTTCTTTACCAAAATTTTGGTCATTGTTCGATACTTTCTCATAAATGTCTTTGGTGTCCCTCGGCTTGAAGGCAACCTGTTCGGCTTCCAACATTTCCTGTAGCTTTTGCAATAAAATGTTGTCCCTGTTATAGTAGGAGTATGTTTCTAGCAGCTTCGTATGATGGGTTTGGTGGGATTCCCGTTTTAGGAGCATTTCTTCGACATACTTCTGTTCATTAAAGGGACTAAGCCATTTGGCGCGGTTATGCTCATCCACCCCAAAATGCTCCAGATAGATATCATAATCCCTTAGATAGAAGTCAGGACGATACATAACATCTCCATGCGGATAGGGTTTCTCATATTCATACTCAATTCCATTGAGGTACAAAAAATTCGCTATTATGAGTTCCTCCACACTTTTCACCCTTTCGCCCTGTATCGTGTCATGCTTAGCTTTCGACACCATATTCAGCGGTTCACATTTTGATTTTAATGTGTGGAAATCAATGCCCTTCTCAGTATCTATTTTCTCGCCATATGAATCGTAATTATCGTATTCTTCCGGAATGTTCATATAGCAAGCAACATATTGAATAAATGCTTGCAGTGCTTCTGCATCTTCGAAAATATCTTCCTTTAAATACGATTTGATCACTCCGCTCAGTGTGTTTTCGTTCGTTACTGGAATTTGCATTTTTTCCCATTGTTAGGTAGATTTGGTGTCGCAGGCCGATTATGCAAGAAAATATATCCGAATTGCGACCGCCGCTGTAAAAACAATATGTACGAATATGTTTAACCTAATCCATAGACTGCTGAAATTGAAGATCGGCCAACTGTCGGCAGCGCCACCGGACACTTCATGCGACAGACTTTTTCAATGTATTCGATCCATACGGGAAGGCTCCGACCGTATCACAACATGGTGCTTAAGTATCGCTGGAGGCACCCTTCTCACCATTTTAAGCAATGAATTTTTGCAAATGGATTCGCAAAAGGTCAAATACATTTATCTTTTATTTATTCCTGGGTGGTTGTTTATGGCTTTTTCGCTTTACAATGGGCGTATGATCGTGGGACGTAGCATCGCTTCAGACTTGCACAGGGAAGACCGCCAAACCTTGCGCCTAATCTTTGAACAGTGCAACCGAAACTACAGTGGACAGCTACTGCATTTCAATATTTCCCTCGTTATTTTCGGAATATGGTTAGTTTTGTATTTGGTTTGGTGGATTTTGGGAGAAAAAATTGAATGTTTGTTTTAGATTGAATGCCTAAATACTATGGAAGACTACAGCTATTCCGCTGAATGTAACTATCAGCTACACTGTACCAGAGTGCCTATTCCTAAAAGGTGCCTCCCTTTTTGCTTGGAACGAATTCTCCGGAATGCCACAGTTGACGAAAAACAATTAATCCTGGGCATCGAGTGGAAGTTTGCATATGAAATTTTTGAGGCATATAACGGACACCGCAATATCAGGTCATTTCGGGATCTCAGTGAGGTGCTAGGCGAATCACGCACCGAGCTGCTGGTTGAAAAGTTTAGGGGCATAAGCCAATCTCAATTAGACCATTTTAGCAAAAGTCCAGAAGAACGGGAGCGTATTATACGTTCTATCAAAAATTCCGGACGAGATAGCGGAATGATATAACATTAGGTTTCCCAGTTTAGCCGACACTATCGCTTCGGAAACAAAAGGTGAATAAAGTCATCCATTGTAAACCTCAGATTACGCATATTGGGGTTTTGCAGTAATTTGGAAATACCTTTTATCAACATCGAAGCGACCAACCCTTTCATTTCCCAATAAATGTCCTGTACCATTACTTCGTTGTTTTCAAGTTTTATTCGGTCATATGGATTGTATGAGATTGAGCCATGTGCAATATTATTACGGATGAAATAGGCGACATCCATAAGTGATTTCATCGACCGCGCCTGTTTTCTATCTTTACACATATTCAATATGCACACCATTTTTACGAATTCCGAAGAAACATTGTCCTTGAACATACCCTCAAGTGCAAATATCAAATCCAAAAGGTTATCCATTGAGACCCTGTCCGACTCAACCGCCTTCAGGTACCTGTTAAGCGGCCAAAGGTCATAATGCCATACATTGGCCAATCCCTTGAGATTGATTTCAAGATTTGCTTGCTTACTTCGTTCGATAAGTATCTCATGCATAAAGGCATCGGTAGGTTTCTTTTCAAAAAAAGACCGCTTAAGCGACTTTATTTGGCAGAAACCATCGACTATGTCATTCCTCACCAACTCCATAAATGAGCTTGTCGGGAATGTCAAATGCAGGCCAGCCAAAAAAAATGAACCCAGCTCCTGTAATAAAGCCAATAGCCGTTGATACTCTTCTATGAATGCTTGTTTAAAATGGGGAATGATATCGCCTGTCAGGTCTTTTCTTGACGGAATGGTCGGCGTGTTGATGTTATACCTGATTTCGAAGATTGTCAAACCTAACCGGTGAGGCCATGTTTTGTATGATTCGATATTGAAAGCAGAGTATATGCGTCCGCATTCTTCTTGAACGATATTCTGTAATCGTGACTTGTTTACCATTCCTGAGATAAACCGCGGGAAGACCTTAACTGTGGCAGCTTCGATAGTTGCAGAATCTGTTCTCTGCAAAGCCTGGCCAAAATTATAAGCAAATTTCCGATTCCAGACCTCATTTGTAAGCATAGACCGAAGATGTCCAGTGAGATCCATTTCGAATACGTCAGTGCTTCTTTCAGCATCGGTAAAGTAACAGGGTACCACCCATCTTGTAATTGTCTTCATATGAATCAGTCTGGCAGGTTATAACTTGAAAAAAGAAATTATATCCTGTTTAGGCAACATCCCGATATCTTGCGAATACATAACAATGTCTTTCCAGTGAATTTTGTGTCTTATTATTTCCCTGTCATTTTTTCTTGCAGTGGTTGTTCGAATCAATGACACGGCCTGGTCCCACGGAACCCTATAGAACGCTTTCAATTTATAGGTTTTGGTGAATACAATAATGATTAATTCGTCAGCGATTTCAGAGGACGGGTTCGCTAAAGATGTCCAAGCAGTACGATTTGTATCGTCTTTAGCATGTGTCTTAACCTGAACACGACATCCGTTCACATCCACGTCCCATCCTCCCTGACACGCATTTGTTGCACGTTTTCCATTGAGGATAACTTCAACCAGCCATTCTCCAAGTTGCCCAGTGAAATCCTTTTGGTTGATTACGATTCCTTGGTCCCGCAACCCATCTATAGCCTCAAAGAACCGCGTAAGCGCCTCCAATTTCGATTGATTTGCCATTTTAAAATTGTTAGTTCTCCGCCACCCGATACGTCTGACCTCCTTCCGAATTCCGAGTCATCCTAAAGTAGAGGATTCGGCTTTCTGACCTGACTTTCTATGAACATTGCAACACTGCTAAATAATTTGGAATTAAGCGTCTGATCTCCCCTAAATATATTTTTCAAATAAATGCCCAAGCTCTTTTTTCTTTGATTTTAGATATTCAACGGAATGTTGTGTAGGTTCAATCTCAAGTGGTACCCTATTTACAACAATTCCGCTTTTAGTAATTCCATTGATTTTTCTGGGATTATTAGTTAGTAAGTTAATATTTGTAATTTTGAAATAATTCAAAATGCCGATGACTCTATCGTATTGTCGGGGGTCTCTAGAGATTTGCAATTTGTCATAGGCTTCAGCCGTATTTAAGTTTTTCTTTTGACTTAAATGCATGCCTTGGACCTTTAAGAAAATCCCAGCCCCTCTTCCATCTTGTAATAGATAAACTAGTAGACCGCCGTCTTTGTTGATTATCTCTAGTGAAGATTCTAATTGTTCGTGACAATCACAATCTTTACTTCTAAATATTTCTGATGTAAAACATGCACTTTGAATTCTGATAGTCGGAATTTCAACATCCTTTTTACTCTTGATAACAAGCACGTTGTCGTTTTCACAATTGCCATAATTAAAGCAAAAAAAATCGAAAACTCCATAATGTGTGTTTAATTCACACTGAGATACTTTATACATTACCTGCGGTTTTGATAGTTTGAATTTCTTTAGTTGTTGGTACCATAGGCATCCAATCGTAGTGTAATTTTAGAGCTAAATCGTTAACTCGTTTTGCTAATAAGTTTTCTTTTTCTTCTCCGTTATATTCATCAATCGAATAATCGTATTTATTTATCTCGGACTCTATTTTTCTTTGGGTTGTACGGTATAAAGACCATCGCTCGTGGGGTTTGCGTAATTGAATCCAGTAAGACGCTAAAGCTGCGAACGCCGATAAAAAAGCAGGAACGACTTTAGAGATAAAAAAGCAGTTAGATATTAATATTAGTACCGGGGTGATTACGGTTGCAATTAATACTACTAGAAAAAGAAATGTAGAGAAGTTTTTATTTTTATCAGCTTTGTTTTTTATTCCGTTACGAATTTTTTCTGCAAATTCTTTAGCATTTGGAGATGTACTCATATTTCTTTAGTGTTTCAATTTTAATGGTTTTGTGCGTGTGATTAGACTGTGTTTGACACTATCGGAGACGCATCACAGATTGTGATAAGATCGCGCCATTCTTCTTTCGTGAGTTGAGACATGAAGTGTTCGGGAAACCTTTGGGGCTTTCTCTTTACAGCCTGGTTGAGCGCGCCGTTTTCTAGTGAATATCAACCAATCCGATATTTGGAGCACTATAATGAAAATGAATCATATTATCAGTTGAGTTATTAAGCTGGAGATAAGCCACAATGATAACCTTTCTCTTTCTTCAGTTTAATAAGCAAAGCCCGATTGCAAGTAATGTAGTCTCTCCTACGTCACCCTTATTTTTAAATACTACAATTGACTTCATGGTTATCTGCTCTTATTCGATTGAGACAAAATCGATCCAGCCAATGTCTTCGTGGTTTCACTATATTTATCGCTTTTCAATACTTTCGACGCGCTGTCTTCTATCTCACTGCCGGTTTGGTGCTTTGATTGCTTCTGAGATAGTGCTGAGCCAGCCATTTTTTTTGCGATTTCGGATGAGTTAGGATTACCTAAAACCTTAGCCGCTAAAGATGCGACCTTGTCAGATGTGATTTTTTTATTATTTGCCATAACTATTTGTTTTTAATTGTTAAGTTCAAATTTTTATTCCAGAAGCCATTCCTATCTAAGTCTCATCTGAGGCTGCCTTTCGGCAAATGCGTTCTGCACGATTGAATACCGTAAACTCCGTTTCTGACCAAATTTCCACTTACTTCAGGCCAAGGTCACAATTGGTTTCGCTAAAAGTAAAAACTAAAATATTAAAATCCAAACTTCAATAAGGGAAATGGCTACGCACCAGCCATTTCCTTAAATCGAAATTAAGTTCACGTGTGTTTGGCCACTGTAGAATGTAAAGATATCCGCCTTGCTCCGTACTGTCAATGGCTAATTAGCCAGTTTTTAAAATAATTGTGTTGCATGAAGTAACCCAAGCCCGAAAGTCCTAATTTCAAGTGGTGTTACATTACGGTTTACCGTAATGGCTCGAAAATAATTGTATTATGCTATTTTGGCGAGAATAGTTGAACGAGTTTTGAGTTTAACGAGATAATTCTTATCCAAATCCTAGGTTTATGTTGATCCGGATGACAGTTCACGTTACACTACCGATTTTTCTCGCTTAAACAGCTGTCCAAAAAGGGGAGGGTTCCAATTAAATACGTCAGCGATCGATTGAATGGATTTATTCCCATATGATTCGGCGCTGGCTAATATACGTGATAAACCAAATGTTCTTATGGACTTTTTGTTTATAGTGACTTTACTTTTAACAATAATCATCAATAGAGTCACCTCCTTTCCATTCAAGTCCTTGTATAACGGTAAATTGTTTTTCAACTCCTTCTTTCTCGAAAAAGGTCCCAAGACTGTTATGGACGAAGGCATCTTTTTGATAAGTGATCTCTGCTAAAGAATAAGGTTTAATTGGGTTTTCGTCACCACTTATACATATAATCCACAACGTACTTTTGTCTTTGGAGATCGCAAAACTTTCAATAATCGAGCTCGTATATTGGTTTCTAGAAAATACATTCCCTTTATTTAGATTTGCAGCATAGTCAGCTATTGGGTTATGAGTGTTTTGCTGTGGACAACAAGGAAATTCACTCGGGGTTTTCCAATTTCCGACTTTTTGAACTGCATTTGGGGTTAGAGAATTTATAATCTCCAATTCATTTTCAGCATAGTCGACAAATTGACTTGTCATACTTCGATTATAAATCCATTCGCCTAATGAACCTCCCCGCAATGGTTTATCACTTTCCGCCCAAGCCAATAGTCTTTCTTTGCTAGTTTGTGCTTCTTCAGCACTGACTGTTGTCATCCACTTATAGTCAGGATTTTGAAATTTATCTCGAAATTGTGAAGGATTAGTAAGAAATGCTTCTACACTGCCGCAAATATAGGCGATACGTTTCGCAGTTATCGGATTAAGCAAGATGTTTTCCAACCTTGTTACCCAACGTAGATTGTCGGGTCGATTATTTTGTTTGTTTGTGTCTATATGATCAACAACGTGCTCTTTGGTTGGCTGGCTATGAAATGCAGTCGCAACTATTCTATGAATAGGTACTGATACGATTTCTAAATAGCCCGTTTTACTATTTAATTTGCCAAACGTCCATTTGTTGTCGGTTGGCCTTGGCCTCCCTGTGTCACGTGGGAAACGTAATACTGCACCGTTATCACGGGCCGAATAACGTTCGTTTTTGTAAATGCATTCGCATTCTTTTTCAAAGTGATTTACATTAACCATGATTTTAAGATTTTTTAGAGTCAACGAAATCAATCAATTCGATTTTAGCACCAAGAGCAAGAGTGATTTTCGAAAGTACATCTAGACCAACAGAATAACGTCCTTGCTCTATTCGACTAAGGTTGGCCGCGTCTATATTAGCAATTTGAGCTAGAGTTTTAGCTTCCATTTTTTTTTCTTTTCGTAACTCACGTATTCTGGCTCCAATTCTTACTCTTTCTTCATGAAGGAAAATTCTTTCCTCATCCCTGTCACCTTTGCCCCCAGTAATTGCAAGTCCTTCATCATAATTCATTCGTATCCAGATCCAATACTGCATACTCATCCCTGTACTATCGCCAATATTATCTTTGAAATACCTTTCAAAATAATACGCTAATCTTTCTGCATAGTATTGTTGATCTTGTTTAGGAGTCGAAAAAAGAGTTTTCCAAATGAATTTCTCTCCGTCTTGAGCAATAACTTCAATAGTAAAGTCATCTGCAAATCTTGCTTGTATCATAATTTCTGTTGCCGTATTTATGGTGTTGCCGCCACTTTTAAAGTTATGAAGCAAAGATAAAAATAAACCCCATAATTGGTAAATACGCCAATTATGGGGTTTATATATAAAATTACCGCTCTATCTTCTAATACGCTAATTGGAGTATGAGCATTGTTACTTGTTTTTGTAATAGTTGCTAGTATCTTGTCCTGAAATAACCAAGATTTACCGAGCTGTGAAAGAAATAATTGGAATAGAATTCTGATCTCCGTGTCAATAGACCAGGAAAGCAAACTTTTAATGCCAGAAGTTTGGATACAAACTCCGATAGACTTTATTTAGCTCAGCGATATACCAATGAGGCACCAATACTGTCGATTTTGGTTAATTTTAGCTCTCTAGTCCCTGCATCACCACAGAAATAATGCATTACCGATTGTGGATCGTAATCGGTCAATTCAATCGTATGATCCACTGACTCATTCTTTGGGCAAATTGCTGGGGCTCCTGATCGTATGTGTTCGTGTCTAAAGCCAAGAATATGACCAATTTCATGGCGTAGTATGCCGGTCTTTTCAAAGGAGGTTTGAAAGAAAGCAGGCGTAATCAACATTCTTCTCTCAGGCTTAGGATCGTATGGGAAAAATGCACTGGCTAACAAACCGCGCTTCGATGTTCTCATTTTTCGGACAATGAAGGTCACCTCTTCGGGATTATCATCTACCTCCAGTGTCGCGTCGAGCCTAGAGACGTGGTTGAAAGCTACATTGCAAACCCGCGACCAATCATCGGTTGCATCTTTTAGATATACAACCAGCTTTTCATATTCCGAAGAGGAGAACGACTTCTTAATTATAGCATATTTGATGTCCGTTGGATCTTCAATTCTCAATATGTTCCCGTTTCTCGTAATGCCGACAAGCTTCTGACTGTCCTGTGGCTTATTCACGCGATAAAATTGTTGGTGAAGTTCTTTGTCATCAAGCAGTAAGTCCCCTTCAACGATATAGTAAACAGTTCCGTCAATCCCTACCGTATCAAATTGTGATTTATAGCTTTCGAAGTCCAAGAATCCATCGGAAATACCGATGGTGTCGGGTGCATATTCTTCAAATGCAACGGCGTCGGAAGAAAAGTCGGATTGGGTGATTTGGGATTCTCCATTCTCTTGTGACTCGGTGCCAGAACCACAGCCTAAGGTAAAAAGCAGCAAAGCCATGGAATAACTATATACCCTAGCTTTTTTATTCAGATTCGTCTTCATCGGTTGATTCCTGTTGTTCAATAAAAAGGTTTATAATATTCTTTGTTCCCTCTTTTGCATCTTCCTTATACTTATCGGAAATTGCTTTGATCTTTTCCACCTTTGCTTTGGCGGTGTTCGTCTCCACTACTTTTACAGACACCTCAGAAATTGTCAAGTCAGGGTTCAAGGGGAATTTATCGGTAATGTATAACCTTGTTCCGTCGGGTCCGGACAACGCATAATCGATAGCCCCAAAACCTACCATCTGAAGTGTAATCGGATTTGATGCCTGTTCTTTCTTCTCCGAACCGTCATAATAGGACACCTTAATTTCAATCAGATAATCATTTAGATTATACCCCTTTTTAGTCCGCGCTCCGCTATAATTTACTGAAATTCCGTCGACGGCAAATACAAATGTGTTGGTGTCGACTGGTAAGGGAATAAGTGATAGGGAGAATGCTGCATCGCCGGAATTATTGGCAGTTTCTCTTACAAGGGTTCTCTCTATTTTGAAGCCGCTTATATAGCTGTTATTATCTGTATAGGTATTCCGCGCTGAAAATTCATTTACATATTCTTTCAATCTCTTCTCCATTACATTTGAGGTGATCTTGAATCCTAGATCTATAACAGAAGGAAGGAGCGCAGCGATCGTGGTCACCGTAAATCCTTCTTCGGCCGGTTCCCATTGTGGAACTGGCAATGATTCATTTTTACTAAAAGTAAGGGTTGTACGTTCACCGATGGCGTTGACTACCGTACCGTCCTTTCCATAAAATTTTATCTGGCCAGATACGAACGCCGGTATTATCAGAAATAACGGAAGGAAGATTGATTTCATAATTATCTAGATTTAAAAGTTAGATGATCTGATATTAAAAACTAATATGTCGGAAGAAGGCCTTTGTTTATGTGGCGCCGCTTCCTAAAACTATACGCGATTTAAAAATAACGCAAGGATTTCTAATAAAAAATACCCAGTATTGAGTAATTTTTACAGACTATTAGAAAACTGCTAATACATTTACTTTTTTGAAAATGCGTAACTATTCTTATTTATTTAACCGTTCTCTAATCTCTCGCTTTAGATAATTTCTAATATCCTGCTCGCCCTCCAACTGCTTTTTTTCGAATGTCACGATGTGCTTCGCATTGTCCAAGTATAATTCCCCCCAATCGTTGGACAGATTTTTTATAAACTAAGTGAGATATTTCTATTATCCCACCCCCAAACATCAACCATAACCTGCCTGCGCGGCGAGCGCCCGCCGGAGGCACCTGTTTTCCTCAGCTTCATGCGACCTCCTTTTGCTTGAGGCTATGGTAGACCTCACCGGGGATTTCATCTTCCAGGCTTTGGTGTCTCCTTTGGTTGTTGTAATACCCGAAATACGTTTGCAGACCTTGGTAACAGGCCAGGCCATCTGCAGCTGGAAACAAGTACACATGTTCGTACTTTACACTCCGCCACAGCCGTTCGATGAAAATATTGTCAATCGCGCGGCCCTTGCCGTCCATGCTTAACCGGATGCCGTTTCCGGTCACCCAGTTGCAGAATTCGTGGGCGGTGAACTGGCTTCCCTGGTCGGTGTTGAGTATTTCGGGGGCACCGTGTTCATCGATCGCCGCTTCCAGCGTATCCCGGCACCAGCCGGAGGTCATCGTGTTAGACAGCGACCAGCCCACAACATACCGGCTGTATATATCGATAATGGCGCACAGATACAGGTAACCGCCCCGTACGGGGATATAGGTGATGTCCATAGCCCATACCTGATTCACGCAGGTGATATCCAGACCCCGTAACAGATACTTGTATATCCGGTGCCCCTTACTTTTGCCCCGCTTGGATGTGTTCGGCTTGGGACCCATTGCCGACAAACCCATGATCCCGTACAACCGTTCGATGCGCTTGGGATTGACCCGGTAGCCTTTCCCTGCGCAACCAGGTGGTCATCCGGGGAACGCCCAGCCAGGGGTGCTGCAGGTATTCCTCATCAATCAACCGCATCAACTCCAGGTTCAGTGAACTTTCCCCAACAGGTTGATAGTAAAAACTGCTCCGGGATACCGATACCAATTCGCACTGCCGGGCTATGCTCAGCCCCGCTGCCTTGCCAACGTGCGCCTTCCGCTGTGCTGATGTCTCTTTCATGACAAGGCTTTCTTTAAAAAATCAATCTCCATCTTCTGCTGGCCGATGGTCTTCAGGTATTGCTCCTCACGCTCCTGAGCCTCGCTCTTGGCGTCCTTGACCGGACGATCAAAGACCGCAGGGGCCTGCTTCAAAAATTGAGACTTCCACGTCGTGATCTGCGTGGGGTGGATCCCGTGCTTCTGACCCAGCTCCTGGATCGTCACACGCTCCGATAAAGCTTCCAATACTACCTTCGTCTTGAATGCCGATGTGAACTTTCGCCTACTCATAATACAACAAATTTAATCTAAAAATCTAACTTAAACTGCTGTCCTGTTTTCGGGGGGAATTATAAACACATTTTATTTTTTTCTTTCCATTCTTAATCCTCTTTCAATAAGAAAGTCATTTATGTCAATACAGCGAACCCCATTCCTCTCTGAAACCGCTGGAATCTTATTGTTTTTGATTTTACTTTCACTAGCTATCAGCGTGTAATTATGCACCTTGCAATAACCAATTAAGTAAGGGTCTGCTTCTTCTTTTCCTTCTGCCTGCTTTCGAGCATTTAGAAAGCCTGTATTGTACTCAGCATTTATAATTGGAATTGCTTCGTTGAAACTTGCTGCATCCGTATCAACCACTAAATGCTTTTTCCACTTTTTAACCCACTTTTTTAAAAAATCCTCTTTGCCTTCATAGTCGTTAATTTCTTGTTCTACAAAGTCAATTGTCTTGAAACATCCTTGCTTTATTAAATCCTCAATTTCTTCCCAAATAGCAGCGAATACCGGATTATCCTTCTTAAAGGTTGATTCAAGCATGATAAGTCCACTCGTATCAATTACATAAACCGTATTTCCTTCGCTGAATAAATCCATCTTTAAGCATTGAGAAGTTGTCTTGTTTTTGGGATATAGGACAACTTAACGCCTAAAAAATCAGACAAGTCCTTTAAATTAATTCGGTTCTGGTCATAAGCCTTAAATGCCAAGGAAACATACGTTCTGCCTTTTTCTGTTAGTGCTTCCTTGTGTAATTCTCTACCTTTAGGATCCTTTGCTTTTCCAAATCCTTTAGACTTATTCCATTGTGCGTGTTTCTCCTGATAGAATTTTTTCGTTGTAAGCTTTTGTTCAAACAAACTTCTCAATATTGCCAAAGGCCCAACGTGAAAATATTTACCTAATTCAACCAAATCTTTAAGTTTCCATTCTCTTTCTTCCCTTCTTTGGTAATCAATAACTATTGCCATGTTAAGCAGTTCAGAAGTTGGCACTAGAACTTCCGCTGAAAAAGCATTACACCATTTTTCTAATTCCGATGTTGGATTTAATGACAAGTCAGTTATTGCACCTTCGTTTAATAAAATATGTCCTAATTCATGGAATAAAGTAAATGTTTTTGAATGAGCTTGCTCGCCGCCTCTTTTAATACCGATAATAGGTACAATATCATCTACAATGGCGAAACCCCTTACATTATCCTGTGTAAGGCTTAATTGAAAGACAGCAATCCCCAAAGATTCGATTCTTTCGATGTAAGCTTCTAAAGCAATTCTGATATCTTCAACCTCCCTTATTTCGTCCAACTGTAAATGCCGTCTAATTTTCTGTGCAATTTCTCTGGGGTTGTCTTGAAGAGTTGCTGATAAATTAAATTTCGGAAATGACATGCCCATTTCTTCACGTAATTCAACAAACGATTGAGCCAATGCCCTTGCTTTACGCACGCCCATGATGGTTTTTTCATGGAAGTGTCCAAGCTCTTTTGAATCTACGGTTCGTCTGTCCTGTGGAAGTGGCTTTTCCTTTGGTGGTTTATTCAATAGGAGTGTTGCGATGGTGCGCTTGTAGGTTTTGGAAAATGCCTTTAATTCTTCTAATGTGGGCTGCTTTTCGCCTGTCTCCAATTGCACCAAACGCTTTGGAGAAATACCCGTACTTTCAGAAGTCTGTGCACGATTCAAGGCAAGCGATTCCCTTGCCCAAACAAGGACTTCATGATTTACATTGATATGGATATTATCATTCATTTATCTGGTTACTAATTGCCTGTATTGAATAAACTCAATTGGATGAGAATTCGTGTTCAAATGGGTTTCAATAAACTCAATTCCTTCTGCTGTCAATCTGCCAACCAATTCAAAAGCGCCCCATCCCTGAAACTTTATAAAAAGCTGATTCACAAAATGAGTATTTGAAAATACAACTTCATGTCCATCTTCAAAATGGTTTGCAGCCATCAGGATATTGTCAAATTGTCCATTGGGTGCTGTATGTGTTAGCATAATTCCATGAAAGTCACTGGTTCCATCATACGAATCATCCCAAACTACAGCAGGATGAAACAAGCCATTTAGCCAATCCCTTTTGGCAACTCTGCTCGAAGGCAACAATATATCTCCTTTACTAAACATTATGCTTCTTCTATTACGGTTTCAAACTCCAATTTCGGCAGACCTTCCACAATCTCCACCGTCTGCACACTTACATTAATCACACTTAATAGCAAATCCAAAATGTAGCGTGGGTTGCCGACTTCTTTTGCCCAATCGTTGGGGTCGTTTTTAATGCCACTATCTTTGTTGATGGTTACGGCATAGCGTTCCATGATCCAATCAATGGCAGATTTTCCGTTTACCACATATTCATACGCTTTGGTAGGAATGTTTGAAACCACAATCTTGCTGTTGTAAATAATGGTATCAGTTTGCCCTTTTTTGGGGTAACGCATTTTTTCTACAGTAAAGAAACCACTGCTTTCTCCCGTTACCTGTACACCTGCAAAAAGCGGCACACTTTCATAATTGATATGCAATTCTGCCAATGCCCGACCTGCTTTGCTGAACTTCCAAAAATCCCGAACGTCTTCAACCAAAGGAATACGGGGCAGCATTTTCTTTAAATCATTTGCAAAGGCTGTGCGGTAATCGGGGCTGTGCAAAATGCCATAGACATAGTAGAAAATATCTTCTTTGCCTACGTTTTTACCGTATTGCTTTTTGGCTCTTGCTAATATAAAACCGGAAACACCATCTCTACGGATGTATTCGCTATCTCCTGCGGCATCAAAAAGGCTTGGGCTGTTCATTTTGCGTTCTTCGTAGAAGTAGAGTGGAAAAATCAACCCATTCATTAATGTTTGGAAATCAAATGCTGATTTCGTTATAAGTGGAAAGAAGTCCTTACTACTTCCCAACCCATTTATTCCAATGGCTATGTTCTCATTTTTATTCAAAGGGAAGAACGTGTCATTAAAGCCTGGTCTTTCTATGAAATTTCTATCAAAAAATAATCTCTGTTTAACAAAAGGACGATACTGACAAGTCGAAATAAACTTGCTATCAAAATTATGCTTAATGTTTTTGTTTAAATCTCGTTTTAGATTCACCGACCAACTTATCATGGTTGGTTCATTATCAATTAGTTCAAGTAGTTTTGGGTTCTTTTTTTCTATTTCTACCTGAAACTTGACTCTTTGTGAATTATAAAAATTAAGCATACGAGTTATATTTTCCCTGATTTCGTTTTTAGAGAAATTATAGACCCAAGCATCTCTACTTGTAACAACCCCATTTGAATAGGTTACAAAAAACGACTCACTTTTCGTGTCAAACTTCTTTTCAGGAGCCATTGGAATAAAAGTGTCAAACACATCATTCCGTTGATTGAGCCAATCGCCTTCGGCATTGGGTTCAAGCGTTTTCCATGTCATGGCAGTATTTGCCACGGTTTGAAATTTGGCAATTTTGGCTAACTTTTCTTCACGGCTCAGATAATCGCCAATGTCGTGATAATGAATAGTCGCTTGTTTGTTTGTTGCGTTTGGATTTTTCACCAATAGCGTGATGGCTATTGGTGTTCGTGAACCTGAACCAAAGATTTTACCGCCTTCCTTTCTACTCAATTCGCCACTGGTGCGTTGGTTGCCCCGAAGATTAAACACCCAAATGCTTGAAAATTCTTTTTCCAATGATTTACGGAAACCGTCCGTACTGTTGCCATCCAACCAAGCTCCATTGCTCACAAAGGCAATGATTCCACCGTTTTTGGGGTCTAAACGGTCAGTACTCCAACGAAATGCTTTGATGTAAGCATCATACAAAGATTTGTTCAGACCTGCGGAAGATAGCTTTGCGTAGGTTTTGGCAATGTCGCTATCCAACTTTTCGTATTTCTGATTTTGCGCATTGTCGTTTGCTGACTTCTGCCCGATGGAATAAGGCGGATTTCCCATAATTACCCGCAAAGGAGCTTTCTTTTGCCGTGCTACCCTTGCTGAGTTTTGGGGAAACATTTCAGAGAAAAGTTTTTGGCTTTCGTCTGTTTCGCCCAATTGAAAAGTGTCGGTCAGTACAATGCCTTCGAATGGTTCGTATTCGTTTCCATCATTGCGTAAATCGTGGTACGAATTTTCAATGTTTACGGCAGCTATGTAATAAGCCAACAATACTATTTCATTGGCATGAAGTTCATTTTGGTATTTTCTGTCAAGGTCGGTTTGATTAATCAAGCCACTTTGCAGCAGTCGGGTCATAAAAGTTCCCGTTCCTGTGAAGGGGTCAAGAATGTGAATGTTTTCGTCTGAAATACTGCGGTCAAATTCTTTCTTTAATACATCATCCACCGAACGAATAATGAAGTCCACCACTTCCACAGGCGTATAAACAATACCCAATTGCTCCACCATTTTAGGAAAAGCAGCTTTAAAGAAATTGTCATACAGTCGGATAATGATTTCCTGCTTGCCTTTAGCATTGTCAATACCCGAAGCATTTCGTTTTACGAAAGCATAAAACTTTTGAAGTGATTCCGATTCTTCTACCAAAGTTTGCGGTTCCAACTCATCCAACATGCGTTGCATAGAAACTGAAACGGCATTGTGTTTTACGAAAGAATATCCTTCAAACAAGGCTTCAAAAATCGGTTTGGTAATGATGTGTTGCGCCAACATTTCAACCGCCTGTGCTTCTGAAATACTTGGGTTGATATTTTTCTGCAATCCCAAAAGGAATTTTTCAAATGCTTCCCGTTGGTCTTTCTTTTCAGTGATTAAAAACTGAATGCGTTCAATTTGGCGTTCGGCAATGATGGCTACATCTTTTGCCCATTGCTCCCAATATTTGCGGTCGCCCACTTTTTGAACCATTCGGGCAAACACCACATTTTGCAGTTGTTCAAACTGCAATGCCATTTGTCGCCCAATATCTTTGTTGGTTTCGTATGCAGGTGCATCTTCATTTACCAAAGACGGATTTCCGTCACTATCAAAAGTATATTCAGGTCGCCCAATGAGAATATTGGTCGGCTTCTTTTTGTTGAGTTCAATTTTATTTACCGTGGCATTGAAACGGTCGTCATGTGCACGCAAGGCGTTCAGCACCGTCCAAACTACTTTGTAGCGTTCGTTATCGTCAAGGGCTTTTTCTGCTTCAATATCAGATGGGACAACCACAGGAATAATGATGTAACCAAAATTTTTGCCTGGCGATTTACGCATCACACGACCAACGGATTGAACCACGTCCACCTGTGAGTTACGAGCAGAAAGGAAAAGCACGGCATCCAAAGAAGGCACGTCCACACCTTCACTCAAACAGCGTACATTGGTCAGGATTCTACATTCATTGTCGGTTGTTTCCGCTTTCAACCAACCCAACAACTCGTCACGGTGTGGGGCGGTCATGGTTCCGTCAATATGCTTGGAAGCAATGGAAACCATGTGTTCCTTTTTCTCGGCAGGGAGTGAATCCAAATAAGCTTCGGTAGCTGTGTTGTATGTAGCGGTGATTTTTTTTGAAACCGCAATACTTTGACAAAAGGCAACTGCCCTTCGCATGGGGTCAGGGTCTCCGTCTTTGGTTACGCCTTGGTCACCCAAAAACTGTTTGGACAATGCGTTGATAGTTCCAATAATTTTGGACGCATCATCTGTATTGATTTCTGTTTCCTTGTCTGCAATCATGCGTTGCACGGCAGGTGGAACGTCTTTGTCATTTAGCGTAAGAATCAACACTTTGTAATCGGTGAGCAAATCCCGTTCAACGGCTTCACCAAAACCAATGCGGTAAATTTCTTCGCCATACAAAGCCACATCATCCATTGAGCATAAAACTGCTTCCGATTGGGCGGCTTTGCTTTTTATGTCGTCACTGTACAGTCGGGGGGTTGCTGTCATGTACAGCCGTTTCTTAGCTTTGATAAATTCAGGGTCGTGCACTTTGGTAAATGCAGATTCATCTTCGTCCATCAGCGTTACGCCTGTGGTGCGGTGGGCTTCATCACAGATGATTAAGTCAAATTCTTTGAAGCCGTTTTTGAGCAATACTTTCTGTGCTCTTGATATTACTTCAATGGATTGATAGGTTGAAAAAACTACCGTCATTCCGGGCAGACCTTTTTCTTTTATCTGTTGAAACTGATGCAGAATATTATCGGTGTTGGTGGAAGCTGGCAAAGCCAAATCCACTACGCTAAATGTGTCCGCATCTTCGTTTTTGGTTTTCTTCTTTGAAATTTCAGGGTCAGAGCATATGCAAATTGCATTGATTGGTTCGTTGGCATCTGCACTCCATTCACGCAAAGTTTGTCCTAATAAGGCAATGCTTGGCACAAGGAATAAAATCAATCCCTTTCCTTCTGTTTCATTCTCGGCAATTCGCAAAGCGGTGAAAGTTTTACCTGTTCCGCAAGCCATGATAAGTTTACCACGGTCAGCCGTTTTGAAATGGTCGTGAGTTTTGGTAAGTGCTTCGGTTTGGTGATTGCGAAGTGTTTTCTTTGGCGTTCGTGATTCTTCACCGTGAATACCTTGCTCTAATTTCTCCCAATCTACGGGAGCTTCTATCAGGTCGAAAAGATTGATTCTTGTAACTGGCGGGTTTTGGTTGCGAATGGCTTCTGTTGCATTTGGTCCCCATTTGTTTGTTGTCGAAATCCAAAGTCTGTGAGCAAAGCGAGTTGTCTGCATTTGCTCATTCTTAAATTCTCTGCTTGATGTGGAAAGAAAACTGTCAACGGCTGGTTTGTCTATAGTCGCACCTTCCTGAAAACATTTGCATTGAATTGCCCAATAATCGCCTTCATGTGTCAAAGCAACCAAGTCAATTCCCGTGTCTCCACCACCTAAGTCTAATTTCCCTGGAAACTCATTCCAAAGCCAAACATTCTTAAACAGGAAAGCATATTTTGGGTCGGTCAGCAAATAGGTTTGCATTAACCTTTCAAAGCGGTCGCCTTTATCACGCTCCGAAAAAGCTATTTTTCTGTATTTGTTAAGTATCTTTTGAAAACTCATTTTCCTGTTTTGTCATTTTTAATTTCAATCAGCAACTCTTTCACTTCCACATCTAAGATTTTTGCAATCTCATAAAGTACTTCAAGTCTTGGTTGTTGTCGGTTTTGCACATAGCCGTTTACCATGTTGTAACTCTTACCGAGTTTCTCAGCTAACCAAGTCTGCTTAATTCCCTTCTCGTCAAGTACTTCTTTTATTCTGTTCATTTCAATAAAGAGTCAGGCTGCTAAAGTAGGTTTTATTTTTATTTTATCTCATTTTTCAATATAAAAGGTGTTTGAATTATTGTCGCTCTGTCCGTCCGTGCGTTGGCAAAAAAATGGCTCTTTTGGTTTTTTGAAGCGTTGGTTCGTGTGTCGGCAAAAACCAAATGTGCCATTTGTGCGGTCGGGTTTTTAGCATGTGCCCTAACGTTTTGCGGCTTTGCGAAGGTGGCGATTATCACCACTAAACTTCAATCGAAGCACTAAATTTTGATTAACCACTTCACTGTCATACGAAGCACTGCACCGCCACTTTTGCAAAACCGCTGTTGGCAGTTGGTGTTCTGTCGTCCGTCCTTGTAAACCATTGTCAGTATTGGGTTTGAGTGTCATTGTCTGTTTGCTTATTGGTCTGTCTGTGTCGGGTTGTGCGTTGCGTTTTTTATTTTTTTGAAGGGTCGGGGAATTTTTTAAAAACAATTTTTCTTGCGTTGGCTTTGCAAGCTCTTTGACAAAGCTTTGGACTGTGCTTGGGCTTGTGCGGCTTTGGCAATGTGCTTGCAAAATGTTTGGCTTATATTGATGTTTTTTTCTCAAGCTTGCCTAATATTTTATAAATGTCATTTAGCGGATTAACCACTCTCTGAAATGCGTATACATAAAAAACCTCGATATCTAGTTCTTTACACTTCTCCATTATTGATTGTGAAGGCATATATCGACTTACTAATAGTGATTTAGATATTAGACCACCATAAGTTTGCTTGATAACCTTCATTTTGTTTATGTCTTCTTGTTTTATATTGCCCGATTTGCACTCAACAAAAATCAGTTTATTACCTGTATTGATTAGGATGTCAATTTCATTTTTCAAGGCTTTATTATCAGTCTTAAAAGGTAGCTCGCAATGAAGAATTATTTCTTTTGCTTTAGCCCATTTACCAATTTCTGATGCTACAATTATTTCCCACCAAGTTGCATTGAAGAAAAGGTCACGGGCATTATTGCCTTTGAAACAAGCAATAGATTTATTGTTACTATGGATATCAACGATACTAGCATCCCATTTGATTACAGAATTACCTGCTGTTGATTCTGTCCCTTTTTCTGGTAAGACTCTATATTTCTTTCTTAAGAAATCTGTAACCTTAGAATATAATTTATTTGATGCAGCAAAAGATTCTATCTGACTGGAGACTCTTAAATCATTCTCTGTAAAGTCGCTTAGAGTTTTTGCTGAAAATATTTTGTGACCACTTAAACCGAAAAAATCTTGAATTGATAATTCCGAAGTTATTTGTTTTTTATCATATGAAGGGACTTCTATGAAACTATAGTCTTGATTTACGTAAAAACCTTTGAGATTACTTTCAGAAATAATCGATTGTGCTGCAAGAAGCATTATTTTAGTGCCACCAGTTAAATTAATCAATACATCGTCTTGTACATCTAATTTTTCAATGATACTTCGAATTCGTTTTTTGATGGAATAAAAATCAAAAGGGTCACAAATGAATTCACTAAATATTATACCTGGAAAAATATCTTTTAATATTTTTATTCCTTCTTTTGATTCATCCGAAGCAATAAAATGAATTTTGTCGGGCATAAACTCTTTTATTCCGATGTAAATCGGAAGTAATTGACCACCAAGAAAATTAATTTGATGCTTCATTTTAAAAATATTTCTGGTTGATTTTTGAATGGATTGTATACAACATTAAGTATTTCTGAACCAGGCATAGGCTTTCGTAAATCTTTAATGTAATCCGAAAAGTCAACGTAAACTATTCTACATCCATAATCTTTTCCAAAAATGGATGCCGATGCAACCATTGACTTTTTACCTCCAGTTATATCTACTGTAATTTGTGGGTCAGGATTTAATACTAATTGTTCTTTCATTGCTTTATACATTGATTCAAAGCTTTCATCATTTAGGTATATAATTTCATAATTAGAATCAAGAAATTTTTCTAAATAGCTATTATCTACTTTTTGATTATTTGTCGTGAAAATAATGTGAGTTTCGGGCTGAATTGCTTTTGCAGTTAGAATTATTGGTTCGGGCGAAAAACCTAAAACTGAGAACAATGTGCCACCTGATGGTAATGTTTTACTATATTCATTACAGAAATTATTTATGACTGCCTCAAAAAGTTTTTCAAAATATAACTCTTGAGCACGTTCAAATTTGCCTGAACTGGCTAAATCAAGCCACTCTTGAAGGTATGGTATTTTATTTTTCATTGATTATTGCTGATTTTAAGTTCAAAAAATTTAAGAACATATTTTTCAAGATCAAATCTTGGTTTTACTGATTCTATAATTTGAATGACGTTGTCCTTTATTCTACACTTTAAGTATGAATTTCCCATAACTAGGAACTCGCTGTCTTTCGATTTTCCATAAAAGATTACGTTGCTTTTTAACTCTTCTAAATTTACATTATGAGATTTATTAAATGAAAGGATCAAGTTCTGGGGAAATACCGGTGCATTTAGGCCCTTAATCATTTCGTATGCAATATATGTTTGAAATAATTCATTTCTTGTGGGCTTGCTGTCATAAACGTAGAATGATGTTTCAATTAGTTTCTTGTGAAAATCCAGAAATTCAATGCGTTGATTTTCATTAAGAATATATCCAACCTCAAAGCCATTGGTTAATCCGTGATTCCCGTCAATATTCGCTGTGAATATTAAACCCGTTTTTTCATTTATAACACCTTTTGAATGGTTGTAAACATCAGCATATACTTTGCACCCAATCTCAACAAGCTCAGAAACACCGCTTAGGTGATCATTCCTATAATTCATCCCTCTACAAAATAATGAAACAGGTACATTTCTCCCTATTGCATTTTTTAATGACTGAATTAAATTTGGTAAAGAGTTTAAACCAACAACACTGTATGCAGACAAATAAATGTAATCACTCGCTTCGTCAATTACTTTTATTATCTCATTAAGCAGGTTGTTTTCATAAGATTCGCAGGTATATCTCAATTTTGATTGACTTGGTACTGGAAGCAAATCACTATTTATTGTGGCTTCAGTTTGCACTACAAGCATTTTGCCTTTTTTTCTAGTTCCTAAAAATTGTTTGAAGGTTGTACCTTGAAGAAAAATAACATCAAAAAGCCTATCTAACTGTTTACTACTGTTTTCATCGAGATACACACCTGATTCAGTATTAAAAGTTAATGATGGTGTTGTAAAGTTAGCACTAGTAATAAATCCATTAGTTCTGTCTGATACTATAAATTTAGAATGTGCGGAAAGAGAAGCTCTTACGTGAATACCATTATCATAAAGTTTCCGTATAAATTTAATGTGAATTTGCGCTGGATTTTCTTTTATCTCTTCTTCTGTAATGAAATCAATTAAAGATAAATCGTTTTTTAATTTATCTTGATCTAGTTGAGTTAAAACGAAAACAGCAATTTGACTTTCTTTCGCTTTGTTTAAAATCGCATTAAATATTTCTTTATCTGTAATGATAAAAGAACATATTTTAAGAACAGAAGTTGCTTCATTTATTATACGTAGTATTTCATTTTTTAAGGATGAGTTTCCTTCTTGTGTAAGAAACAACGAATTGTAGTGGTTAAATGGATGAAAGTCTTTCCTATCATTGTTTATAACAAAAACTCCAGTATTTAAAATATCGGTATTTCGAATTATTGTTTCCATTACTTTAAATCGATCATATGGTTTTCAATATCATATTTCTCCAGTAAGTCAAATTCACCTGCTAATAAGAGAAAGCGTCTAATGTTGTTTGCGAATTTTGGATGACTTTCAATAAAGCGGGAAAATGGGAATCGCTGATATTCTTTAATTAATTCAATAAACTCAATTAACTCTTTAACTACTGGGTCATCTGTACTATAATTGATGAAAAATAAGAACACATTTCTTTCAAGGCTATTGTTGAAAATCTTATAGTCACGCTTTCTAATTAAGTCACTAAGCAGTTTCTGTCTGTTTATACTTTTTAAAAGATGATTCACCCTTATATTAATCATTAGGTTGTCCTCATCGTTTATAATATTCTCAGCTTCTATTTCCTTGATGCCAAAGCCAAATGGCATATCCGCTTTTAAGAAATTGATTAAGTCCTCACTGCTAAAATTATAACACTTATTGTTTGAGTCTTTGTATCTATCTATCTCAGGCCAATTTGTTGTTAAATAAGGATAAGGTTTTTCATTACTATCTTTCTTCTGAAAGGGAACCATTAAATTGAATTCTATATTTTGAATTCTATCGTTTAATTGTTGCTCAAAGAAAATTACATTTTCTCTAAGTGTTTGATAGTAAGATAACTCATCTCGTAAAGAAAAGATAGCGTAACCATCTATAAGCTCTTTAATTAATTCTTTATTTGATTTACTTACTGAAACAAGTACTTGAAAGCTCATTTTGGTAAACGAGATTTCGTCAATGCCTTGTAATCCGATAGGAATTCCAAATGCTTCTCGCTCCTCTCTTTCTACAGCAAAAATCTGATCTGCTATTAAACTTTTTTCAGGTGGGGTATGAACGATGTCTGGAGCAAAAGGGCGTGCTATTTTAGTTTCACCTCTTTTGTTCGTATAGAGGTAGGAATAATTCTCACTTATGAGTTTGCTTTTATAGTAGTTATAAAAAATACGTGGTAATGGCTTTAATGTAATACCATCAATGAAGAAATCATATGATTGTTTGTGAAGTCTTACTTGTGTTTTTGTTTCAAACACAGAAATTCCATATTCTGTTAGTTGATGTTTATTTCCTTGTTTAGTTAACAAATCATCACTTATGAGTTTTTCAATTCTTAGTTCTATTAAGCTTTTGGAAGTACCTATGATACTGCCAATTTGGAACGAATTAAAATCAGGTTTTACTTTAATGAAATCAACAATTACTTTATCTAGGTTGTCAAGTGGGTCTGGTGTCGAATCTGAAATCTCAGAATGGATACAAAAAATTGGATATTGAAGACAAAAGATACCTTTTAGCTGTCTTCCCATTCCTGACAATTCTTCGTAAAATTTTTCTATGTCAATACTGAAATTGCTCATTTAATATGAAAATGCTATTTGTTTTTTTTCTAAATCAATTTTAATAATTCTGACTTCCAAAGGTTCATTAACTTTCGGCACTTTTCCTCTACCTATATTATTTTTGTGAAATAAACCTTCAAAGCCAGTATCAATTTTAAGGAAGTATCCAAAGTTTACTTCTTTGGTAATAATTCCTTTTACTTTGTCTCCTTTCTTGTACTTTCTTATAGTGTTTTCCCAACACTCATTTTTATTTTTTGCAGTGCCTTTCTTTCTATTGTTTAAGTTCAAAGTAATCCGTTTGTTTTCAACATCAATCCAATAGATTGAAACATCCATTTCAGTACCTGCTTGTAAGTTTGCAGCACTTTCTTTGAGATCCTTGGACATCATAGAATACGGTATTAGACCATCAACACCATCGACAGTAACGAATAACCCAAAAATTCCCTTTGGAGATTTCCCAATGGATTTAAATTTTCCAACTGCATTATCTCCCTGTTTGTATTTCTCTAAGAACAACTCAAAGGGAGATTTGAAATCATATAAATCAGCGACATTAACAAAATTCCCAATATCTTCTTTGTTGCTAAGTTTAACAAGAGTTCTAAAAAGGTTAGTATAGTTAAATATTTTGTCAAAGTGAGACCTAGAATCAGTCAAGGTTTTAGAATTTCCGATAAGAATTAGCTTTTTCTTGGCACGGCTAAATGCAACATTTAACCTTCTTGCATCATCAAGAAATCCAACTTTACTATATTTTCGTTTCCCATTTTCAAAAGGAGCGTTATTGTGGTCGGATGAACGTGTAAAACTGAAAACGATTATATCATATTCCTTTCCTTGAAAAGAGTCAAGGGTTGAAACATCAATGTTTTTGAATTTACAGGATTCAGATTTGTTTATTTGATTTTTAATGTTTGCTACTTGAGATTTATAAGGGGCTATTATGGCAATACTGGATGGATTAATGTTGCTTTCAAATAATTTTGGCAATATTATTTCTGAAATTGTTTCTGATTCTGTATTGTTTTTTGCAGAGAAACCATCATTCTGTTCAAAAGGATTTTTTGAATTTGAGGTGTCAAAAAATACAACCTCCTTATTAAACGGACTTGGCATTTCAATTCTGTTCAAATGGGTTCTACTACCCATTTTTACCTTACCATCATAAAAAGATTCAGAAACAAACTGCCCAATATTGGGATGCATTCTATGTTGATAGTTTAACATTTCCATATTGTCTTTTGGAAATTGTTCAGCATTTATGCGGTTAACAATAAACTCAAAAAAAGATGATTTAAGAGCGTGTAAAATTTCTTCTTCTAAAAATTCTGAACCATAAACAGAATTAGGAAAGCTTTGATTATCTGCTTTATCAATCAAGGAGCTATCCATATAAGGCGGAAGTTGCTTTTGGTCACCAACCAATATAACTTTTTGTCCAAGTTCGATGGCTACTAAAGATTCTGCAATGTTTGCCTTTCCAGCTTCATCAATAATGACAGTATCAAACTTAAAATTCTTTTCTTTAAATACCTCATCTGATTTAATACCTATGCAAGTTGCAAAAACGACATCAATAGAATTATATATGAGTGGCTTTAATAAAATTTCATACTCATTGTTAGATTCGTCTAACCATTTTCTTAGTAGTTCTGTTGTTTCATTTAACTCCGTTTTGGATAAGCCTGTGAGTCCGTCAAGAAGTATAAAATGGCGTTGCTTGTACACATCTTTCAGTACTCCATATTGATTTACAAGTGAATTAATGAATTGATTTAATTGGGTTCTAAACTCATTTTTATCATAACCTTGTTCTTTACATCTAGTATATTCTTCAGTTATTGAAAGCTGATTTAAAATAAATTTTTTGAAATCAATTTTGTAATCTTCTACTAAATTGTCAATTGTATATTTTAATAACTGCTTATCAATCCTGTCAGGGTTTCCAACTCTTAAGAGATTTAGCTTCGGAAATTGCGAAAGTTTCTCCAACACGTTATCTACTGCTACGTGGTTTTGACCTGATACCAGAATCTTTTCACCCTTCTCTACTAACTGTTGAATTATCTCGGCTATTACTGTAGTCTTACCCGTTCCTGGAGGACCTTGTATTAAAAATATATTCTGATTACCTACGGCTTTTTTGACCGCATTGACTTGATTGTTTGTGGGGTCTTCTTTTTCCGTCCTTGATAAATCTTCGTTTTTAAACTGAATAGGTTTTAAAATTGGAGTTTTCACCCTATCTGGTTTTACAAGTAGGGCTTCTATGTGGTCAATTTTTATTTTCTTGTCAAGGAAATCTTGAATAATTTCTCTTTGTATTTGGAATTGCTTTTTAGAAATCCTTTTGTCTATATAGAATCCTTTGTCTAGAAGCTCAAGTTTTATGGGTTTGTGAAAAGTTATAATGTAAACATCATTAAAATAAGAAAGTATACCGTCCGAGAGCTTTATTAGTTTGTCATCTTCTTTTAATCTGATATTTACAACAGTATCTTCATCAGTTTCAAGACTATCTCCGATGCTTCTTGAAATCTTAATTGCCACACCCTGATTAGCTGCTGGCACTCTGTCATACTTTTCTACAAAAACAGCATTTTCTTTTTCTTTATCAATTAAACTAATTTGGTACTCTAGAAATTTATCAATGATTGATAGCGTTCTCCCTTCTTGTCTTAAAATTTCACCTGCTTCTGTTTTTAAATGATTTACCGTTTCAAAGCATTGTGTTTTAAGTAAAGCATAGTCGAGAAATAATTGTTGTGAATTATCAAACGGAAGTGTGCCGTAAGGTGAGATTATTTTTATTTTGTTACTAAATAGAAATGATCCATATTTTGAATTTCTTTTTTTGGCTTCACTTGAGGTATACTGTGAATGACCAAAAGAGAAATTCTTTATGATAAACTTGATTTCTTTCTTATCCTTACCGATAATCACTTCACCAAAGAAATTTACATCCTCATTATAAAGTGAAAAATCTATTTTGTCGCTGTTTCCTCTTGTATTGATTTTAAGCCAATAGTGCTGTTGATTTGAAAGTAGCTCTAAAAGTTTATTTTCATTTTCTAATGAAACTACGGTTTCATTAAGAAAATAGGGGATAGCATTCTGTTTAAAAGTAGTTTCATAGCTCGCATTACCTAATTCAAATTGGATGTAAAGTGTGAAATTGGTTTTAAATTCCTTCGAAAATATTCTATCATCTTGTTCAAAACCCTCTTTTATTATTGATAATTGTTCATTTGTAGCATAGACGCCCAGTATAGAATTTTTAAAATTATAGAAGGAGACTAGTTCATTTTCTATAAAATTGATTTCGGGGTCAACATATTCATCTGCCTCGTCAATTTCAACATCTAAGGAAGCGGGAACAAAAGAGAATAAATCACTGTAGTCAAGTTTGGAATTTACCTTTACTCTAATTTTATCCGAGGAGCCATTAATGAAGTTGTTACTTATAATACCATATAAATTTTCTTTGGTCTTTACTAAAGTGGTATTGTTATAAGATTCAACAATCTCAACATTAAATTCATCCCCTCTTTCTATTCTTTCCCAAGTTAGTGTATCGCTTATTGGTTTTGCAAGGTGCTTTTGGCTGAGAATTACCTGTCTGTTTGGAAAATCAATATCTAATACAACACATTGAATCCGGTCACCAACTTTAAATTTCTTGAATTCTGCTTCTCCTGAAGGGAGGCACCAAGACAAATTTAAAATTGATAAACGACCAATAAAGTCTTGATAAAAGTCCGTTATAATTTGAGAGGGGTTCACAATAGCTATTATTGTAGTTTCAATAACAGATCCCCTTCCGAATTTTTCGGTGAATTCTAATTCAAATCCTGATATTTCTGTATTAGGTCTCAATCTAATTTTAATTTTTCTGCTTTATACAAGTATAACACATTGTCACGAAGTGTGCGTAGGCAAAAAAGTGGCTATTTTGGCTTTGCGAAAGGTCGGCTTGCGGGTGGGGCAAAGCCAAATGTGCCACTTGCGGGCTGGCTAAAATTGTTTTTAAAAAATGTGCAATGGGAAAAAAATAAAAAACATTGGGTCGGCAATGAGTGTCGGCTTACTCGTTGTCCGTTTGTAATATCGTTTCTATGTCTTTGGTCACCTGTCAAAATGGTTTACTTTTTTCTGTTTTTAGTTGTCTGTTTGTTGTTGTCGGGTCGTCCTTTACACTTGCTGCCAACTCTTTAATATGCGCAATTGCCTTTATTTAAGGTTTTTAATCAATTGTTTGTTATTCGTATTTAAATCAGCAATTTACGTTTCGCTCCCATACTGCGCATTCCGTATTAGTTTTTCATGCGCTGCCTCTTTGGTTATCCAATATGCGCACTGCGCATTTCGGATAATTCTCCCTTCCTGCCTGCCAAAACTAGCCAAACCCAGCCACGGTCCCATACGGTTTCCCGTAAGTTAAAACGGGTGGTTACCAGTGCCGTTTCGGCATCGCACCGGCCGCGTATTCGTTATTATTTTGTTAATGTCCGGTTTATCATCCTGGTTCGGTTACGTTTTACTGTTAGTTGATTACTACAATCCCGATAAAGGTAAACCATTCGGTCCGTATTATCAATAGTCCGTCAGCGTTAACGGAAAATCCCGCGTCCACTGCATCTAAAGTGGCTAATAGGCAACGGCGTTTATAGGTAGCCGATGTATACGGAAATCTTTTTTATTTCATAAATCAGGTTCCCAATAAAACAAATAGGGGATCTCGACGTTTAGGTACTAGGTTTAGGTTGATAGCCCCTAACCCCATTGGGGCGGACCCGTTGTCTTACGAGGTAACGGGTTTCTTTTTTCAGTACACTTTCCGATTTCGTTTATTCGCCATCGCTGCTACTGTTTATTTTAAGGCTCGAATGGATAAGTAAATCCTGTCTAGGCACGAAAACTCTTATTCTGGGACAATGGTTATTTCATGAGGCGAAAGACCATATATGAGGATGAATAACCAACGTGCGACCGGCTTCAGGGACGAAGTACATTATTCAGGGACAAATGGGTGCTTCATGGGACGAAAGACCATATATGGGGACGAATGATCAACGTGCGATTGGCTTCAGGGATGAAATGTATTATTCAGGGACAAATGGTTACTTCGTGGGACGAAAGACCATATATGGGGACGAATGACCAACGTGCGACCGGCTTCAGGGACGAAATGCATTATTCAGGGACAAATAGTTACTTCATGGGGCTACGGTCAATAGTCATTATCAACACTCCTATCAGAGGATTTTACCTATTTGACCGCAAAGATTTTTGAATTTGATCGAAATGTTGGCTATAGGTGTTTGTCTTTTTTTCAGACTTAAAGGTAGTAAACATCAACCAGGCGTTTGCCAAAACCTCCACCCTTTAGCATTATCGGCTTTTTAATTGACTTGAGGACTTTTGTTTTCACAGCGTACTGGAGTGCTTTTGATAATTGGTCATCAACAAACTCTTTGTTTAGTTCAATCTTACAGTATTCCGCAACTTCGTTTAAATACTTATAACCGTCCTTAAAACAATCTGATTTAAGGAGCACATCCGTAACGAATGAATTAGGACTTCTTTTAGATTTCGTACTTAGAAAATATTCTGGGTTATCTCTGTGATCGATCTTAAATTTTATCAGAGCTTCAGCTTTTGAGATAGAAGGAGGTATCTTTGAATTCAGGTTAAAAATCTTAGCACCATCAAATTCCAGTTTGTCTCCAATTTCTCTTGCAAAGACTTCACTAAGTGCCCTCGTACTGTTTAATATTCCATAAATGTGGGAAGTGGATTTTTTGAAAAATTCAGCAAATCCAGCAATATCTAAACCGGTGATTTTCATAATAGTTTGTATTCTGCCAGCTATCGCTTTAGAATACTCTTGGTTATCGGTGTTCATCCCGCAAAGGGATAAATCAATTTACGCTAAAAATTATCATTAATTTACTTTTATTGTAATATTTATTTGTATCTTTGTTAGGATGCTTATCTCGATATTGTTTAAGCATTGGTATTGACATAGAGTCTCGCGTGCGAATTCCGAGTTTGCTTTGACGGACGAGGCAATAGGATCAATGCCCATAGTGATATTTTGCGTACCTTTGGTATGCGCTATAGCATTATGGGCCCTATTGTACTGTTCCTAAGGCCCTCGGAAGCCTGCACGACGGTATCTTAGGGCTCGCTATAGTAGCACCGTCCTAATATATTACGAGACTCGTTTTCAACTAACCATATGAAAACGAGTTTTTTATTTTTACGTCTCCCCAATGGCTTCCGATCTCAAATAGGGAAGGGGGAAGCCGCTTTTTCCAAAGCGTGGAAGATTTCCACTGCCAATCTTTATAAAGCAATTATTGCTAAGCCAGCTTGAATTGGGTTAAGACACCTTTTAGAGAATTTTCTTACACCTAAAATCAAGCAATTAAATGGAGCGAATTTTACGCATAAGGGAGGGGTATGCCTTTTCCAAACATAAACTTAAACGCACGTATATACGACATTTCAGCCTGTTGGCTTTAGCAACGATCATGTGTTTGGAAGCCCACGCACAGCGCCCCGAATCTTCGGGGCCTGTGCCGTCGGGCAATAAATCATTTACAGAGATTGTTGCCTCCGATGCGAAATCCCAATACGGCATGTTGGGAGTGCATGAAATGGGAGGGAAGATCTATCTGGAGATTCCCGACTCACTCCTTGGCCGCGATATCCTGACGATAAACCGCCTGGCGAAGGGTTGGGCAGGCGACAAACCCTTCGACCCATTCCTCAATTTCATCGGTTACAGTGGCGATCTCGCGAACGAAAGCCTGTTCCGGTTCGATAGGGAATCGGGTGACGCCATCGTCATCTATCCGCTCGATTATTCAAACCGGGTACACGCAGATGATGGCAAACTGGCGGCGCCCGCTAACGCCGATGTTTTACCGATTCTCCACAGCTTTCCGGTGCTATGCCGCAATCGCGCAGACGACGGCTCACTGGTGGATGCCACGGATTTCCTATCCGGGGATAATACCATCATGACCTTTTCCAGTTCGCTGCGCCGCAAATTTAAGGTAGGAGCCATGCAGCCGCAGCATTCCGCAATTTCGGAAGTGGAAGTAACCGATAGCCATCTGATTACAAGCAGCATCAAAACCTATAGCTACAACAGCGAAAGGGTACGGTTGGGCATGCGTTCGGTATGGTTCCTGTTGCCCATCATCCCTTATGAAATCCGGCAGCCCGATCATCGCATTGGGTATTATACGCAGTCGGCCACCGATTACAGCAATCCCTACACCCCGCAACAAGACTTGCGGATGGTAAAGCGTTGGCGCATGGAGCCACGCCCGGAGGACCGGGAAGCCTATTTCCGGGGCGAATCGGTCGAACCCGCCAAACCAGTGGTCATCTACATCGATCCGGCCATGCCCGAGGAGTGGGTACCCTACATGATACAGGGCATTAACGATTGGCAGCCTGCCCTGGAGCAGGCGGGCTTCAAAAACGCCATCCGCGGCGAGCGTGTGCCCCCCGGAATGGAAAGCCGGATGGTGGGCGATGCGCGCTATCCGATGATCTGCTATAAACCGAGCCGTGTACGGAATGCGACGGCCGAACTCGTTACCGATCCCCGAAGCGGGGAGATACTCAACGCGCACATCGCCTGGCATCATGGGCACATCCGGAACATCATCAAATGGGGACGCATGATGGGCGCAGTACACCGGCCCATGCTGCGGGGCAATGAAACGGATACGGCCTTTATGGGCGCCATGATCCGAAAAATCATTGCCCATGAAGTGGGCCACGTCCTCGGTCTGGTGCACAATTTCGGGGCGTCGTCCGTGGTGCCCGTGGAAAACCTCCGGGATTCCGATTGGTTGGCCAAAAACCCCATCAGCCCGTCCATTATGGATTACGTGCGCGTCAATTACGTGGCGCAGCCCGGGGATAAGGTGCCGCTACCGGGATTGATTCCCCGCATCGGCCCGTATGACCGGTGGGCCATCGAATGGGGGTACCGCTACCGGCCTTCATCCGGCGATACCCAAGCCGACCGCCAACGGCTGAATAACTGGACAGCGGAAACGGGCGACAGCGGCATGCGCTGGTTCGGCGCAGAGGAACGGCAATCCACCGATCCCCGCTGCCAGGCTGAGGATTTGGGGGACGATCCCATTCTTGCAGCCACGTATGGCATCAACAACCTGCAACGGATGGTGGACAGCCTGACCGTATGGTATCCCCATCCCGGGCAGGCCACCGAAGTGTACCGTGAGGTCATCGGTCAATACGGCAATTACCTGAATTCCGTAACCGCATGGATCGGTGGGAGGTACCACCGCATCCGCACGGCGGAAGGGGAGTGGAATAATGTACGGGTATCAACCGATGACCAGACCCGGGCATTGGAGTTCCTGCGCGACAGGTTCATCACCCCGCCCCGATGGCTGCTGGATAACCCGGCAACCGGACGGATCGGCCTGGACCCCATGGCAGACATCACCAAACTACACGAACGGCTGATGGAGACGCTGCTGGTGAAAGCGGTTGCGGATGGCAGCCCGGATCACCCGGACCGGCTCTGCCGATGGATTTTCGGGCAACCGATAGGCAATCCGGAACCGGACAACCGGTACCGTACATCCCTCCGGTGGACGTTCGCCATGCAGCTCAAAAAGATCGCGTTCCCTGAAAACACGAAGGCCGGGGAGGCACCCACACCGCAACAGCTCGTTGCCCGGGAAACGATTTCAAACCTATGCACCCTCCTGCAACGGGAGGGCGATGAACTGCTTATTAATCAATTACAACACCAAATCTTTTAATGTATGATGAAAAAAATCAAACTCAGTATGGTCATGCTGTTGCTGCTGTTTCAGGCAGGGTACACGCATGCGCAAACCTACTCGGTGGGCGATAGCCTGCCGGAGGAATTTTTCAGTACCGTGCATCCGGCCATGGACCTGACAACCGGCGAATCCACTACCGTCAAGCTGGAGGATTACCGGGATAAACTGGTCATCCTCTATTTCTGGTTTAATGGATGCAGTCCCTGCATCCGCTCCTTCATCAAATGCGATAGCATACAGCCCCTGCTGAAGGGGGAGAATTACGTGGTCATTCCATTTACTTACCAAACCCTGGAAACCACGCAGCGGATATTGAGGCGGTTTCAATGGAACATGACTTCCATCATTGCAGACAGTGTGCTGTATGAAGCATTCGCGGGCCGCAGTTTCCGGAATACGGCCTGGATTAAAGACGGACGGGTGTATGCAACCCCCGAATCGAAATTCCTCACGGCCGAAAACATACGGAAGGTCCTGGCGGGTCATCGCGAAGCGTTTCCCCTGGAAGCCAGGCAACCGCAGCGTGCCGGTAACCAGCCAACCCGGTAACCAAACTAAACCATTTTCATATGAAGACAGCGATAACTTTTACCCTATTCATTTTATTTTCCTGCGGCCCGGTTGCGGCGCAGGAACTGCTCAGCGGAAACGTGACCGATAAAGAGGGCGATCCGCTGCCCCAGACTTCTGTGCAGCTATTGGGCAATGGCAGGACCATCCGGGTAACCGCCAGCGGAAACTTCTCCATCCGCCGCCCGCAGGCACCGGATTCCCTGCTGTTTACCCACGTGGGATATCTCAGCAAAACAGTGCCCATCGATGCCGGCACCAAAACCCTGCGGATCGTGCTGGAAGTGGATCCCGGCATGCTGCAGGAAGTCGAAGTGAACACCGGCTATTACGCCGTGCCGCGTGAACGTGCCACCGGTTCGTTTACGCACATTGATAACGAATTGCTCAACCGCAGCGTAAGCCCCAACATACTCGACCGGCTGGAAGGGATAACCAGCGGCCTGCTGTTTGACCGCAGCAACCTGTCCGGCGAGGACATCAACGGCAAACCGAGGCTGCGGGTAAGGGGGTTGAGCACCATCGAGGCCGATTCGGAACCGCTGATCGTGGTGGATAATTTCCCGTTTGAGGGCGATGTGAACACCATTGATCCGAATGATGTGGAGAGCGTCACCGTGCTGAAAGACGCTGCGGCGGCCAGCATCTGGGGAGCCCGGGCAGGCAACGGTGTCATCGTGATCACCACCAAACACGGACGGTACAACCAGCCGGCACGCATTTCGTTCAACAGCAACATCAATGTGGTTGCCAAGCCGGATCTATTTTACAGCCAGCAATATCTGCCCGCCGCCACGGTGATGGATATCCAAAAGGAACTCTTCGAGCGCGGGGCTTACCGGGAAGATGACCGTACCTTCCTGCCCGGCTACGTGGAGTTGCTGATCAAACAGCGTGATGGCTTGATCGCGGACAACGATTTTAATGCTGCTGAAAACGCGATGAAACAGACGGATCTCCGCCGCCAGTCGCTTCAATACCTGTATCAACCGGCCATAACCCAGCAGTACGGCCTGAGCGTGCGGGGTGGCAGTGAGCGCTACAGCTATTCGTTTTCGGGCGGCTACAACCGCAACCGGGGCGTCAGCGTGGGGAATGGCGATGAGCGGATCAACGTGGGGATGCAGAATAGCTACAAGGCGCTTGAAGGCCTCGAAATAACAGGTGCCATCTGGTATACCAAGCAGTCCGATAAAAACAATGGCCGGGGGCATTTGAAAGCAGCCTCCATTTACGAAGGTCTTGTGGATGAAAACGGCAACCCTCGCAGCATCATAAGCAGGTACCGCAGCAGTTATCACGAAAGGGCCGAAGAGTCGGGGCTGCTCGATTGGATGGAACGCCCCCTTGACGAGATCAGGCTGAACGATAGCCGGACGAGCGCGCAAACGGTACGTTTCAACGGCGCTGTCAACTACACCTTTTTGCGGGATGTCAAGGCAGCGCTTAGCTATCAATACCTGGTAAGTGAATCGGGTGGCTCTGAATATCACGATAAGGAAAGCTACTATGTGCGCGATTTGGTGAACCGGTTTACCGGTGAGGCAGGAAACCGCGTTATTCCCTATAATGGCATCATGGACTACAACGCAACGTCTGGCGGTCAGGCCCATTCGGGCCGGTTGCAGCTCAATTACAGCAAATCGTTTAGGGATAAGCATGCGGTATCGGTTTTGGGTGGTGCGGAAGTGAGGCAAACAATCACCCGGTTGACACCCGGGGTAACGCTGTACAATTTTGACAAGGATGTATGGACCGGCACAGGCCAACTGGACCACAGCACATGGTTTCCGACCAGACCCAGCGGTTCCTCGTCGATTGCCGCGGGCGTCGGCCTACCCGATAAGACAACCAATAGGTATCTGTCCTATTTCGGGAATGGCAGTTATACCTTCCTGGAAAGGTATACAATGAGCACCAGCATGCGGTGGGATGGAAGCAATCTGCTGGGCGTGAAAGCAAACCAGCGGGGCACGCTGCTTTGGTCGGCAGGTGGCAGTTGGGAGATTAGCCAGGAACCCTTTTACCGGCTGTCGGCTTTCCCCTATGTTAGGCTACGGACTACCTACGGAAGCGCGGGCAACATCGATAAAACACAAAGTCATTACCCAACCATTTCCCTGAACACCAATGGGTATACCTCGCTCACGTATGCAAACCTCACCAGCCCGGGAAACCCATCCCTTCGGTGGGAACGCGTAAATACGCTGAACGTAGGGCTGGATTGGCGGACCAAACAGCAGCGGGTCAATGGCAGTATTGAGTATTACACCAAATGGGCCAATCACCTGCTGGGTTCGGATCTGGTAGACCCTACTTTGGGCATACCGACTTCCCAAAGTTACAAAGTAAATTATGGGAGCCTGAAAACGGTAGGGTGGGACATCCAGTTGAATACCCGTAACCTGACAGGGGCGCTATCGTGGAATACGACAGCCATGCTAAGCTACAGCCGGAATGAGATCACGCACCTCACGAGGCCGGTGTTGCGCTATGCATATGAGTTCGTCACGAAGTCTATTCCCGAAGTGGGAAAGTCGGTTGATCTGCTGTATGCTACGCCGTGGAATGGCTTAAGCGCGGATAATGGTCTGCCGGTTGTGTATGTGGATGGCAAGCCGACAACGGAAGTCAGTGCGTATACAAATTACGTTTTAGGGCTTAGCTATGATGAACTGGCTAAGGTTGGAGTGACCGTGCCGCCGTTTTTCGGCTCATTGCGGAATAACATCCAATGGAAAGGGATCAAACTGGATTTCCTGATTACCTACAACTTTGGACACGTGTTCCGCCGAACGTCGATGAGCCCGGGCGACGAATATCTTAACTTACTTATTCCGCGTTACCACATGGATTATTTCAAGCGCTGGGAAAAGCCCGGGGATGAACGCTTCACCGATGTGCCCGCCGCGATTGGGGTAAGCGACCTGGGGATATCTGATTATTACCGTTATTCTGCTGCACTGATCGATAAGGGGGATGTGATCAGGCTACGGGATATCGGTGTTTCCTACACGCTGAATAAAAACACCTTCAGCAGATTGCCGTTCCGGAGTATCAGCCTTTCACTCTATGCGCGTAACCTCGGTATTCTCTGGCGTGCCAACAAATCGGGCGTCGACCCCGAGTTTCCGTCTGCAGACTATCCTGCCCCAAGAAGCTTTGCGCTGGGTTTACAGTTTTCGATTTAATGGAACATCAACTTAATAAAATTGTAAAATGAAATATTTCTTTTTTACGCTATCCGCGTGCCTGCTGTGTGCCTGCGGGGAAAGTTTTCTGGATATCAGACCCTCGGTAAGGCAGCGCGTCCCTCAGTCTCTAGCAGACTACGTCGCGCTCTTGGATAATACGGGCACAATGAGTGTGTCTTCCCATGCCTTGGGTATGATAGGTAGCGACGAACTTTACCTCACCGAACCGTCTTACAATACGTTCCCAACGGGGGTCAATCACAATTACCAAAAAAGAGCCTACACGTGGGAGAAGCAAATATTTGAAGGGAATGAATCGTCTAAGCTGGACTGGAACGACGGGTATAAGCGCATCCTGTGGGCGAATCTGGTACTGGATGGAATCGGTAATTTATCCCTGTCTGCGGGTGACAAAGCGGTTGCGGAACAGGCGAGAGGAATGGCTCTCTTCCACCGGGCATGGAATTACTATAACCTGGCACAGTTGTTCTGCCCGGTATATGAGGAAAGTTCGGCTTCGGAATCGCTGGGTTTACCGCTCAGGCTGGAGCCTGATTTAACCCTTAAGATTGGGCGTTCGAGTTTGAAGGATACGTACCGGCAAATTATCAAAGACCTGGATGTGGCCAAGGAATTACTTCCGGTCAACGCCGTTACCACCTATAGACCTAATAAGGCAGCTGTACTTGCACTGCTTTCCCGTATTTACCTGCAAATGGATGATTATCAGCATGCGTATGAATATGCTGACCAATGCCTTGCACTGTCCAACGAATTGTTGGATTACAATACGGTAGATGTAAACAAGCCATTGACATTTACGCCCCTGGCAGTAGGCAATCCCGAAGTGCTGTTTTTGACTACTCTTTCCGGTCAAATGACTATTTATTTACGCATGCTGACTACCACTTATATGCTCGTAGATAATGATCTGTATAACAGCTACGAAGATGGGGACATTCGCCGTGAGGCTTATTTCCTCAAAAACAGCGACGAAAATTTCAATTTTAAAGGGAGCTATGATGCAACGTCGTATTCTTATTTTACGGGGATGGCTACCGATGAAGTATATCTGACCAAGGCGGAGTGTGCAGTAAGATTAGGGGACATTCCAACGGCGCTGGCGGCGGTGAATAACCTACGAAAACACCGCTTTTTGCCAGACACATTCGTGGCATGGGATGTTCGGGATGCCGATGAATTGCTCGATCGAATTTTGGCGGAACGCAGGCGGGAACTGGTATTCAGGGGGGTGCGTTGGGAAGATTTGAGACGACTGAATAAGGAAACCAAATATGCAAAAACACTGACGCGGGTCTTGGGAGATCGTACGTTTACGCTCGAGCCAGGTAGTAATCGGTACATCTGGCCAATTCCGTTGGAAGCAATCCAGGTAGGCGGATACGAACAGAATGAACGATAAAGCAAACCCGGCTGGTACAATGTGCCAGCCGGGTTACAAATTTGGTTAGGGCGCAAGTTCGTGAGAGTATTCCTCAGCCGTTGCTCCCAGATCCAGGAAATCCTGGATGGTGGCTGGGTTTGTGGAATCATTGATCCGACTTTTTAATTCATTATAAGCGGTTTCGTCGGTTATACCCGAAATGTCCAATTTCACCGAGCATACTTTTCCGGAATTGTCCGGGTCACAATCGCCGCTCGGCCGCTGGTCGGTTGGCTGATCGGATACCTGTTGGCTGGCAGGATCCATATCATCCAGTCCATTAATCGTTACCGGAAACCACAGGGTATCCCCTTGGATAGTAAAATCGGTAAGGAATGACTGGGTGTGTTTCTTCAGAAACGTTGATTTGTTTGTGGACGATTCGTTAGCTACACCCACTTGAAAGGCAATGAAGAGCACCGCAACTGACAATACTCCTGTGATTATGTTTTTCATCTTTTCCATAATCGTAAAGGCATTTTTCGATACGGAAATGCTTACCGTTTAATGTTTGAAATAACTGTTTGTTAAATAACCGTTTGTTAGTCGGTCATCGGTTGACTACACCGCGAATGCCCCGGTATCTGGCGCGGAAACATCCAAAAGCTAATTCCCACGGCCCTGCGCCGAAACAGGGCATTTCTGCGGTTGTGCGTGGAGATGTGGACAGCCAATCGACTAGCCATAACGATATCCTCCCGATTCTAGTTCGTCTGCTGCCATGCCGATCGGATATTTCAGGACGCGCGGGTCCGGTCGGTTCGGTAGTGCGTCCTTTTGGGCGCAATCTTTCTTTTTCCGTAAAGCGGCAATCAAGACAGGTACTTGATTGCTCGGAGGACACGAACAGGGTATGTAAACGGAGGCTCGGATAGGGAAGGACTCAACCTGTCGTTCTACGGAAAGCGCAATAGCGACATAAGCGATCACTTGGACGACGAGCGGAATACCGTGCGGTGTTTCGTGTGTTACTGTATTCATAAAGCAAAGGACCGACATTCGCCAAACGCCCACAATCTCATATGAGACAAAATGAAATTTTGGGTTTTATGTGGTCCTCAGAATGAATAGTGGAAAAGGATTAGTATCTTTGTCTTAAGTGCAAAAATACAAAGGCATGCAAACATTAGTTATCGAATTAACGAACCAAAAGGCTTATAGGCTTCTCAAAGAGCTGGAAGACTTACAGCTGATTCGTGTGGTGAAAACGCCGGTGAAAATGTCTTCATTACGCAAAAACGTAAAAACTCCCATGGTTGAGACGGCAATTGATAAACAATTAGCTGAACTGCGTAGCGAATGGCATCGGGATATTTAATAGACACATCAGCCGTAATCAAATATCTGAACGGTACGTTTCCGGAACCTGCGTTGGATTTTATCGATGGTATTGTTGATGTGGAGAGTAACCTCTCATTTGTTTCCGAAATCGAGCTTCAGGTTTGGACACCCGAAAATCCCGATGACCTATTGATATACGAGCAGTTTGTTTCCAATTCAATTGTTATTGGAGTTGATGATGATATTATAGCCGAAACAATAAGAGTGAGAAAAATTCATAAAATCAAGCTTCCCGATGCACTGATTGCTGCGACGGCAATCGTGAATGATTTGGTGTTAATAGCAGATAATGATAAAGATTTTCTGAAAGTTCCTTCGCTGGAATATATCAACCCAAAAAATCAATAATCCACTTTTACTTATCAGTCAGATACTGCTTTTGCACCCGAAAGTAAGTCGGTCGGGCAATGTTGATAAAATCCATTTGTTGTTCAGGGGTTATGCGTTTGGCAAGTTCCGGAAAGTCAGTCAGGAAACGGACATAGCGGTCATAAGCTAAGGTCTGTTGCAATACGTTAATCAGCTTATCCTGTCTTTCCTTATAGCGCTGATTCATCAAGTGTAGCAATTCGCTCACCTCGGTGAAGCGCTCCTTGCCCTCGCGCATATGCGACGCGCGAATACATAAAATGGTCGTCACTTCCGTAAACTGAATGTAATGCTCGGCTTGTTTGGGCGTGTACAGGTGTCGTAGGCCCGCAAAGCCCTGCATTTCCTTGGCAAACCAACGGATGTGCCGTTGACCATCGGCATCCAGCGTGTATCCGCACGCCAACCCGTCCAATACCACACACCAATAAGGCATGCGTACTTCGGGCGTCATGAAATGGGCGAAGCGGTCATACACCAATACCCGGCTGTGTCGCCGTATAAAAGCTTTGGCAGGGGCCGATAACGGGATGCGTTGGTGGATGTAATTAATGAATCGGTTCATGGTCTGTCTATTCAGGGTGGCCGGATGGGGCCGGAGATCGCATGTACATTAGCATGCATTTTCCGTACGTTTTGTATCCGCTGCGCTTGCTTGGGCAGGGGTTTCACTACGGGGGGCATGCGTGCGGAGGGGTTTAACCATGAAGGGTATACGGGGTAACAACTGTTTGTAAAAAGGAAGATAGGGGTAATAAAACGCCGCTAAATTGAGTACCATCATCAGCGCCGAGAACAGATACAAGCCCATCATCAGCGCAATACCTGTATGCATCGCGATGATACCCCAAAGGGAAAAACGCCGTGTGGGGCGCCACCAGATGAAAACCGGATAGGTAAGCTCAAGGGCAATCACCAGCCAGCCGCCCACTGCCCAGCAAGGTTCGGGCAACTGCTCCAGCAGGGAAACCGGAATGCCGGTGGGATAACCGGGCTGTACCACAGCTTTCCAAAGCGCATGGCCATCCCACCACCCGGCACCGAAAGCCTTGTTGATGCCGCCTACGGCATATACCGCGCATAGGTGCATTTGCAGCGTACGGAGGATGGGGCTGTGCCAGGGACTTTTGCGGGTGGTAGGTGCGAACACGGCATACCACAAAGCGCTGGCCGCCAGATAGTCAAACCCATAAGCAAAGAGTGTATGACCGGTAAAGATAAGTTGGTGCAGGATAAGCAGCAGCACAAGTGCCATCCGCGGCCGGTAGCGGCAGATCACGGCGAGGCAACTTCCCACGTAGGCCACCCACACGAGGTGCTGCGACAGCGGATCCAATTGGATGGCAGGGAAGTCCTGCTTCAGGGCCAGCAGGGGCATATCCACGAAGTGGTCTGCACCATAGAGTGCCGGAAAATCAGCCTTCAGCAGCAGCATATCAACCAAAAGGGTCGTGCATACGCCAATACGGAGTGCATCCGTCCAGATAGGGCTCGGATGAAAATGGAATAAAAACCGGTAGAAACGGGTCATGGCAAAGGCTTGGCGGTCAGGGTGTCGGCATAGAGCGTATATACCGTTTGTTTTGGCGTATACACGCCTACCTGGATGCGGTAGCGGGAGCAAGGCGCAGGCAGCAAGTGCCTGGCCATACTCTTAGCGACAGCCCGTGCGTAGCGCCTGTCGGCATTTTCGGCGGGGTCGTCGGAGTGAAACACATGAAAGAGTTCCAGAAAATTTTGATACCGGAGGTACCCCTGGGCGCCGGATAACGGTGGGCGGGAAACCACACGGCCGTCCGAGCCATCGGGAGAGAGACACGCCACTTCGTAGTGATAGAAGCTGCCTACCTGCGGGGCGAAAAACGTGTATCCCGTATTCAGCCCGGTTATCCGGGCATAACCGTGGATAAGCGGAGAAAGCGCGGCCTGTTGCAATGCCTCCCGCACGGCTGTAACCATCGCCGGTACATTCGTGGCCTCCCGGATGCGGCACCACCCCTCCAGCGAAGCCCACATATTGTGGATGCCGATCACGGTCAGGTGAAAGAGGATGGCGACAGCTGCCGCCAGCCGCACCCGGCCGGTAAATTTGTTATTCGCCATACCGCGCCAACACATGATTCCAGGTGGCAGCCGCTTCCGGCATGGGCCCCCAGGCGATGCGTCGGTCAAAAATCCGCTTAGGTTCCTCCGGGTCTTTTTCTTTGTCTTTCGCATACACAGTGGCTTTGGCTACCGGTTGTACCGGGGGGATTCCCACCATCAGGGCGGCCGATAGTAAGAGCGCAAATGCGATTGCAGGGGTGAAATTCGTGATCTTTTTCATGATTTGTGATGTGTTGATTTCTTGCCTAAAAATGGACAATACGGCACGGGAGGCCAATGGCATCGGGATTTTCGGAGGGGTATTGCGGGAAATTCGGTACGTTTTGCAGGAAATTGGTTTAATCGTTTTAGGAATTATTGTTAATTTTACAATTCGTTACATTCACAAACCGACTGCCATGACCTACACAGCAATTGCTATAGATGATGAGCGCTTTGCGCTGGATGACCTTGAACTTGTTATCCAACACATACCGGACCTTGTATTGATTAAAACATACCTGACAGCCATTGAGGCGCTGGCCTACCTGCATCTTCATGGGCCGGTGGATGTAATTTTCTGCGACCTGGACCTGAAAGGGACAGGTAATCCCGATGACCTGGAGGGGATCCGCATGGCTACGGAACTCAAAGCGTGGTGCACCTTGTTTTATTTCTTTACAGGCCATCCGGAATACCGCATTGCAGCCATCGATACGATGGTTGCCGGTCACCTCTTAAAGCCGGTTCAACCCGAGAAAATCACAGAGGGATTGACGTGGATGACACGGCTACGGAAGGAGAAGAAGGAAATCCCGAGCCACCTATTGATACGTGACGTCAAATCGGGTGCGTTGGTATTCGTGGAGATGGATGCGATCTGTTGTTTATGTACGCATTCAACTGAAAAAAATCACCTCGAAGTGATCCGCAAAGATGGTACGGTTAACGTTGTTTATGGTAGTCTGAAAGCGATGTACAAACGTATAAAGTATTCGGGACGATTTATTCAGCTCAGCCAAAGTGCCCTGGTAGCAAAGGATGCGATTGTATCAGAACACGAAGGGCTGGTAAAGGTACAATCCGGTCACCATTTTCCCATCAGCGGACCGTACAAAGAGGCATTCAAGTTGTACCTGAACCAACTTGGATGATGGCGGCGGTGCCGCGGATACGTCGTTGGTACAGGCGCTTCAAACGGCGGCATCCCGTGCCGTTGTGGGCCCATCTGGCATTTGTGGCGGCTTTTGTGCCGGGATATGTGTTTCTGTTGGGGCTGGATGCCATGGCCGCTCCCGACCTGGCCACCAGGGTGGTCATCGTCGCGGCCCAATTTCTCTGTTTCTACCTGGCCATCCTGTTTTTGCTTCCCCGCGCTTTTCGCTATCGACGGGGGCCGTGGGCCACGGGCGGGTGGCTGATTGCCTACCTTGTCCTTGATTTTGTGCTGGTTTCGTGCTTCCTGCTGGCCATAAGCCTAGGATCGGGCGCCTTGCGATTTCACTGGGATGAACGGGGATACTGGGTCAGCGATATCATCAACCTTTCTGCCGTGGCGGTAGCTACCTGTTACCTAGCCGGCCTGGCTGGTATCACGTACCAACTGGTCGCGCAGGGTATCGTCTTGTACAGGCATCGGGAAAATTTCCGCAAGTTGCTGGACCGGAAGCGCACAACGATACAGGCACTGGAGCTGGAGTGGCTCCGTCTTCAGCTGGATCCGCATCTGATAGCCGGATTGTTATCGCGCATCCGGCTGATGAGCCAAAGGGATCCGGAAGAATTGTGGAAGGCCATAAACCGGGTCATCGCCATCATGCAGTATTATTGCTCCATTCCGCCCACCGCAGCAGCGGTACCGCTGGCGGAAGAAGTTGTGCAGGTAAAGAATTTCCTGGCCTTACAGGAACTGGGGCGGTCGAAACTCTACATCCAGGTACACATTGCCGAGGAGGCATTGTCTGTATGGATCGTTCCCATGTTGCTGCTCATGCTGGTGGAAAACCAGGTGAAACACGGTGTGTTAGGCGATCCTACGGCACCGGCGCTGCTCCGGGTATCACCCTGTGCAAATTCGGATGGTTTGCATATTATTACGCTTAATCACATAACCGAATCGTCTGCCGAACGCGAAACGATCAGCACCGGACTCGGCCAGAAACTTATCGAATCCCGGCTGGCACATAAATACCCCCATCAGTATCAATTCCGGTACGGCAGGGACGATTCCGGCCGTTACCGTGTGGAGGTCTGTATTCATATTAGTGATTAAGTATATCTTTGTGGTACTAATTGTTTTACGGTTGCCATCTGCGTGGAAGCGCAATGCTTGGCAGGGTAGCAATGTACGGGAACTGTTTGGCTGAACATTAGAAGGGTACCCCTATCGGGCTGCCGGGTTTCTGTCATGGAGATGGTGCAAAACACCAAACCTCATGAAAAATTTAGTTGAAAATCTGAATAGTAATCTCAGCAACATTAACTTTCACCTTGTAAACCTCGACCAAGCAGCCCGAATGCTGATCGAAAGTGGCCTGCTGGAACAAATGACCGAATACCTGCCAGAACTCATTGCCTTCATCCGCCGAACTTTTCCGAAGGATGAACCTAAAATGCACCTGCCCGAAGTGTTGAAGTATCTGGGCGTCAGCGAACGAACGTACTATCGCCGGATAGCGGATGGTAAGTTGATTCCCCGAAAGTGGGAGGGACCGGATTTCTTTTACCCCAGCGATTTAGAAAAGGAGCGGAAAGAGAGCAAGCGTCGCGGCCGCATCTGACCTTCGCGGCACATCCATCCGGGATTGGGTATGGATAGGTTCGCCCTGCTTTCGGCTGCGGTTCGGCTAGCTGCCGAAGGTTAACCGAACAATTCCCGAACGATTCCCGAAGGGTACTCGAACAATTGTCGAACAACTCCCGAAGAAATCTCGAACAACTGTCGAAGAAGTGACAGTGATTGGCAGCGATTTGTGCCAATTATTGCCAATCACTGCCAAAAGTTTCCGGGGCGGGCTCCTTGGGCTACGTTTGTGCTCAGAAAGCGGAAATACCGGTATAACAGTGCTTTCAGGAGTAATAAACAGAATTTTTAACGCTTAAATTTTTAGTTATGGCAGTTTTCAAAAAAGGGATCAACGGTGCATTCTCAGGCACCATTGGCAACACGGTAGGCAGCAGCTGGCGCGAAATCAATTACATGCGCAGCTTGCCCAAACCGAGCAAGAAACCGGCTACGCCGGCGCAGCTGGCACAGCGGGCAAAGTTTGCACTGGCGGTATCCTTTCTCCAACCGATGAAGTGGATACTCAACCTGGGCTTCAACGACAAGCAGCGCGGCAGCAACACGGGGTACAACCGCGGACTCCAGTTGTTCATCACCCAGGCGATCACGGGTGAGTATCCCGACTACGAGATCGACTTCGAGAAAGTATCCGTGAGCCAGGGCAATATGGACAAGCTCGTGGGCCTTACATTGGCCTCGGATGCGCCAAACACGCTCTCAATGGCATGGATGGACCTCAGTGAGGAACCGATTGACCCCGACGAGGTGAAGGGATCGTACTATGACGACCAGGTGTTCGTCTTGCTGTACAACCGCACGGAGCAGCTGTTTACCACCAACCGCACGGCCATCAGGCAGGACGAAGCCCTGCAGCTGGAACTTCCGGCAATTTTTGCCGGTCATGAGTTCCATGTGTGGGCGTTTGTGCGCCACCGTGAGCGTGCACGGCAGTCCATTAGCCAGTATGCCGGCACGGTGGTACTGGCAGGTGCTGAGGAGGAGGAGCCAGAACCTTAACAGCCGTTAAGCAGCGGGGTGGGGAAGGCCCCGCTGCTTTTTTAATTCATGATCAACGAAAAATGGACAACATACAAATCGTCCATGTGGCATTCGGGAAGCTGACTGCTGATAACCGAAAGCCGATAGCTGAAAAAGATGAAAGAAAACCAAGAGACTGTTGGCCTACCTGAAGCGGGCAAACCGACAATTTATGAACGGATCAAGGAAGGACTCGCCGTAGCGAGCCAGTTAGTCGTCGCCTCGCCGCTGAAGCTGCCACCCAAAATAGTGGCCGTTGCCAAATACCTCGCACTGGCATTGGGTGTGCTGGAAGCAGTGGAGAGTGCAGCAAAGAATAGGAGGGAAGAAGATGAAGGCTAGCCAGCAGGTCGGTATTGGCACCACGGGCGGTACGCTGCTGAGCATCGTTGGCCAATGGGGCGTACACGATATGCTACGTACGGCGCTGCTTGCCGCCATCGGTGCGGTGGTGAGTTTCGCGGTGACGTGGCTGATGCAACGCCTGTGGCAACGCCGGCGCTAGTCGGCTGAATTCCATCAAGCCTGAAGAGACCGCTTTCGGGCGGCATCTTCAGGCATTTTTCATTGAATTTTTCAGCCCCTCAAGGTAAATTTCAACAGGTATTGTATGCTAAAAATTGCTATCACGAATTTATCCGAAAACAGCAATCGTTGTGCCTTATAGCTTTCTTTGTAAGATTTTCGTTGTTTTATTAGTTATGATGGTTCTTTTTCATCATATTTGTGAATGAAGTGAACAGGTTTCATTTCATCTTTTTCTACCGAGAATTACTGTATTATACTTGAAAGAGCCGTTATATGCCAATCCAAGTTGCCATTGCCGATGACCATAGTGCTGTCCGGCTAGGAATGAAATATCTGGTTGAAGAATGGATGCCGGAAAGCACCGTTCACTTTGCACAGGATCTACCCGCCTTGTTGCGATTGTTGGCAACACAACCGATAGATTTGATTGTCCTGGATATCAATATACCCGGGGGTAATACTTTTCAAATGGTTCCGATGATTCGGAATATCCAAGCCGCGGTTCGTATATTAATGCTTTCGGCCTACGAGGAAGACTTATATGCACTGCGTTATATTGATTCAGGCGCAGACGGGTACCTGCAGAAAGACAGCGATGAAGGCGACATCAAAGAAGCCCTTAATACGGTGTACGCCGGCAGAAAGTACCTAAGCAGCAAACTGAAGGAATATTTACTGCAAAGCCGGCTGAATCGCGGAAGCTTATTACAGAACAACCCAATAGAAAATCTTACAAATAGAGAACTGGAAATAAGCCAACTATTGATCGCGGGGAAAGGCGTAGGAGAAATTGCCAAGACGCTGTTTATCCATACTTCTACCGTTGGCACCTATAAGAGTAAGATCTTCGATAAGTTATGTGTCCGGAATGTCAGAGAATTAATCGACGCTTTTAGCATGTACCATGTGTAAAATGAATGAAACGGTTGTGCCCCCGCCAAGTACACTGTGAAGTGACATTTCAGCGTTAATGAAACGGGCCATATCTTTTACGAGCAATAGGCCAAATCCAATGCTTTTTTCATCAGTACGCGCAGGTAGTTTTTCCTTATTCATCTCATTATAATAATGGATTTGTTCGGGGTACAAGCCAACGCCGGTATCGCTAATGCTGAATAAGATCGTCATATCAGCCCGATATGCAACATCGATTTCTATTTCGCCATTTTGGGTAAACTTCGTTGCATTGTCCAGAAGGTTATGGATGATGACGGCGAGCACATCGGCGTTGGAATGCACAATTGTGCCGATAGGAACATGGTTGTGCACGGTATTACCCCGCGATTCTGCAGCCGATTTAAAAATGTCGATTTGTCGTTGCGCAACCTGATATAACGGTACATCCGTGAATTCCAATACATCGCTCGTTAGCATCAGTTTGGCCAATTTCGTCAGATTATTCGAGTAATGGTAAATATTTTTGATCGATAAGTAAATCTGTTCCATTTCACGGGGTAAAAAGCCCTCGGCCTTCGCAATGTCCTGAATATTACCTAATGCTTTAACTACATAGTTAAGCGGGGCTTTAATGTCGTGTGTAATGGATGTAGAGAGCCGTTGCTGCCATTCATATTGACTTTTGAGTATATGGGTCCGTTCGTTGACTTTATGGACAAGCAAACGGTTTTGATTGAGAATAAATCGGGTCCGTAAAGCAATTATTAGCCAAATGGCAAGACCTAATATCGTACAAAGAAGTAAGGTAAACCAAGTCGTCTCGTGAAATAACGGCTGTATATACAGATGGAATGTTGCATAATTGAAATCACGGGCGTCCATCCCTTTCCGCATACGCACCAAGATGTCGTGGCTTCCCGAAGACAGTTCATTGATGGATAACGTGTTGTCCGCACCATTGAGAGGAAGCCAGTTTCCCTTGGGTTTGTCTTCACTGGTCACGATGTATTCGATTTCCATATTATGCGGACTGCCGTAAAACGGCGTGGCAATTTTGATGTCCAAACGTGAGAAATCTTGCGGAATGCAAATGGTATCCTGTGTAGGTAAATTTTTTTTGTCCAGTATCACTCCGTCGAGTATAATATCTCCCGATGGAAAATGATCATTAATCGCGTCTGGAGTGAACTGCACGAGGCCATCCAACGAGGGAAAGGAGAAGTTGCCATCGGGAAGTTTGATCGCGCACGGCTTGCACCCGCCATTGAATTCATTGGTGTTGAATCCCCACCGCTTATCGTAATAGAAATAGAACGGGACTTTTGTCTGGTCTTTTTTGTAAGCCAGTAATTGTTGTTTGTTTACTTTAAATAACCCTTTATTGGTACTTATCCAAAGAAAGCCACGCGCATCTTCCAACATGCAATGTGATGTCGCCAAATAGCCGTTTTTGTCCAATGGGAAAGCGGTCACTTCTCCATTTTCACACAAAAAAAAGCCTTGTTGATAGGTGGTTATCCAATGCCTGCTGGCAGATTCCTTATAAATACTGCGTATCGTCTTGCCCGCGAATTCAGGGATTTCTTTTTTGGTGCAGTGCAACGTATTGAAAACAAACAGCCCGTTTTCGGTGCCAACGTATAATTCTTGAAGGCCTCGATCTTCAATATACGTGATAGCCGGAAAGGATCCCATGGTTAGGAAACTGTCCCGGTCTGCCTGATACTTCTGCAGTATACCTGCATCGCCGCCAATCCAAAAGTTTGAGTTTTCATCCCAATCGGAAAATTTTGCCAATGCCGGATTTTGCCTGATGCCGATTAGCTGGTTAAGCTGAGGAGAAACGAGAAGGATTGTATCCCACTGAAATATCCATAGGTTTCCGTCGGGTCCGATGACCTGATGGTATTGATGTTTTTTTTCCTGCAAAAAAGGGAGTAGATGCGGCTGCCCCTTCCGGTCAAAAGCGCGGCCTTCATTTGTCAATAACAGGCCATTAGGCAGCAATGTTTGATTGTAAAAGGTGTTGTTGGGATAGTCAACTCCTGAATGGAGCGTGTTGAAATGCCGCTTTTGTACCACGAAAAGACCTTTGGTAGCGCTGCCAAGAAAAAGCTTTCCTTGCGATGGCATATAATGCGCTGTGGTAATGGCATTTTTTTTAAAATCGAGTCCGGAAACGAGCAACGTGCTGCTAAATCCTCCGTTGCCGTCCTCGGTTAACCGATAGAGTTTTTTTTCGGCGTAGACAAACAGCTGATTTGACGCTGTGTTCCAGTAGATGGTAAAGTGGGTGTTTGCTGGTAAGCTTAGCAAGTCGCCGCCGATTTCTTCTTGCGTAATTCGATTATCTCGATGGAACACCACGCATGATCGAAGCTGGTTTAGGTACAGTAACTTTCCCTGGAAACCCACAAATCCCCACGGATTTTTGTTGGGAAAATAACACCTGTGTGCCGTTTTTTGATGGTGCGGCGTGAACGAGATTGAATCTTTTGATACCACAAATCCACTTCCCGTACCATCGGGAATGAAGAGGCATTCTGGAAGTGCTTCGGGATAAGGTGCTGGCAATCGGGTAGTTGTGACCAACGTCTCTGCCAATGCCGGCCCTGGCTTCTCAAAAACATCCCAAAACGTATCGGCCGATGTAACCGCCTGCCCATCCTTCAACATGACAAGTGTATCGTTTTCGGCCTGAGCCCAAAGCTCGCCGCCCGGACCGCCTTGATACAGCGCCATCATTCGATCCGTTCTTAACGACGCCGATAGATTATCAAACGTTCTGAATTGCCCATTGCCATCATAACGGATGGGGCCTTTTTCTGAGATCAGCCATAGGAAACCTAAGTTGTCTTGGCCGATTCCTTTTATACTATTTTGGGGCAGGCCGTGCTCATCGGTATAGTGATCAATGATGAACGTTTCGTCTGCAGCGAGTGTCGCATTTAAACTGAAAAAAAATGCGGCGAAAGCAGGAAAAATACTGTTTTTGATTGAGGCGATAGATGAAGTCACGTCTTAAGATAAATGCTGTGTCGGCTATAATGCGATGAATGGTGTAAATGTATCCAATTTACTTGACGGGCGCAAGATCAATTAATTATTAGTTGGTGTTTTTTCTAATTGATTGATTCCAGATGGTATTGAGCGGTGAGGGAGATAGAAATTTTTCTATCTATTTAAACATATTTTTACGATCCATTTTTAGAAAAAATACGATTGACCGCGCTAAGCCGAATGGATTATTTTTGTTCCCGTAAATAAAGACTCATCTACCAATGGACTTTTTTATCTACTTATTCCTGTCCTGTGTCGTCTTATTTCACATCGTTGACAGCTACTTAATTGTTTATGAAAAGAATTTTATTTGCATTCCTCGTCCTTGTTGCTAGTGTTCCACTCCGGGCTGCTGATTATTATTGGGTAGGCGGCGGCGGAAACTGGAGCGACCTGAATGGACACTGGCGGCTGGGTAGTCCAACTGGCGGTGTGCCAAGTATCGTCCCCGCTACGGGCGACAATGTGTTTTTTGGCAGTTACAGCGGGTTTGGCACGACGGCGGCCGCTCGTACGGTTACGCTGGACGCCAATTCGTTTTGTGCCAACATGACGTGGGAAAGCGATGTGCCGAATAATCCCATTTTGGCCCGTACGGGTTCAAATACGCTGTTTATATATGGCAATCTCGTATTGTCACCAACGGTTACGTATAATGGTGCGATCGACGTGGAATTTGCGGGACCTAATCCTGCCACGCTAACCTCCAACGGTGAAATTAACGGTATTTTGAACCTGACCGTCAATAAGCCGGGAAGCGGGCTAACGTTATTGGATGACTTAATTTATACGGGAACTACCGCCAATAATACTTACGGCCTGATTTTAACAGCCGGTACGCTAAATGCCACTGGCAGGACCATGTCCGTATACAACTTTAGGAGCGAAAGCGACAGTCCTCGTCATCTCGACATCACGGGAGGCCGGTTGATTATATTACGGAATCTTTATTTCCGGGGAGCCAATAAGTCGGTGACGGCTGATGGATCCTACATCCAGACAGGCATCCGATTGGCGACCGATGGCGGAGAATTTGACGAGGTCGAAGCGCTTTCAGACAGTCCCAACAACGACCTGTTTGCGGTTTATAATACCACATTCCGGAAACTGGTATTCAGCAACCCGTCGCTGACATCCAATGCACGTATCCATGCAGGTAATATCGTGGACACATTGATTTTTATGGGCGCTGGCGTCGTCCGGAATGACAATAATGTGATTAAGTACGTGACTTTTGCCGGGAATGCAGCTGTTGGGGGAACGAATAACGTAGTTCAGTACGCCGAAATAGGCGGAGCGTTGGAAATCATTGATAATGGCGCGCATGTTTTTGATACACTGTACACAGCGCCCAATAAGAATATTATTATCCGTGGTACGACAACCATCAATAAACGCTTCCGGGCCGGTGGCTTACCGTGTGATGGGTTTACGGAAATTATGGGCGGCTCTGGCGGTACCATTCACTTCGCAGACGGAGCCGTCGCTGAGATCGATAACGTGTTGCTGACCAATATCGCAGCAACGGGAAGCATTACACCCCTCACGGTTAATGGGGTGGATAACGAAGGGAACAGTGGCTTTATTATCAATACACCCACTACGGCCAGCCGTACACTATATTGGGTAGGCGGTGCTGGCGATTGGAGCGACCGTAGCCATTGGAGCGAAACCAGCGGCGGCACCGGCGGTGCTTGTATCCCGTTTGTAACGGACAATGTCGTGTTCGATAATGCCAGCGGGCTCAACGCAGGCAGCGTGATAACCACATCGGGCAATACGTATTGCCAAGATATGACTTGGGCCGCGAATCTGTCCAGTAATGTCACGTTCAACGAGTCAAACAATTACCAGTTGCGGGTTTACGGTTCCGTCGTCCTTAATCCGAACGTTACGATGAACGCCATGCTGCAATTTACCGGAGCGGAGGATGTGACATTCACGAACAACAATAGCACGCAGGGCCTTTTAGAGGCTCGTATCTCCAAGTCAGGCCCTTCAGCAAATATCGGCACCGTTGCCTTGTTGGATAATTGGAGCAATCCACAGGCTAGGGTGGTTTGGTTACGGGGAGATGTGGATGTACACGACCGGGTATTGGATATCAACGTGTTTCAAGGTATCCAATCACAGGGTGGACACTTAACTATGAGAGACGCGTCCATAACGGTGAACAACTGGGAATTCTTAAACGCAGCGAAAACTGTGGATGCAGCAGGCTCTAACATTTTGGCGAAAACTAATATCGGTATACGAACCGGAAGTTTTTATCAGGTAGAATCCTCGGCTACGAATGTCAATGCGTTTGATATTGCAAATACAACGATTGACTTCCTGACGTTCAGTAATCCGTCGCTGACCAGCGAGGCCTGGATTGGCAGCGGCAACACGATCGGTACGCTGGAATTCAAGGGGCAGGGGATGATTCGGTACGGCGGGAATAGCATCGACTCCCTGATCACAGGCGAAAGCAGGAATTTTCGGTTCTTTGATAGTAATACGATCAACAAATACTTCAAGGCTACCCATCCCGATTGCAGCGGCCTGGGAGAAATACGGAGCGGTGCGGCAGTTAGCACCATCGTCTTTGGAGCGGATGCAGAGGTGGATATCGCTAACGTATACATGGAAAACATGGTCGCCACCGGCGGTGGCGGGTCACTAACGCTTCCCATCACGTTTTCCGGCGCTGATGCCGGCGGCAATACCGGCTGGAATATCATTGCTTCCGATGGCGATGCGCGGTATTGGGTGGGTGGAGCTGGCGATTGGAACGACGCTTCCCATTGGAGTACTACATCCGGCGGACCGGGCGGAGCGTGTATCCCGACTGTTGCAAACGATGTTTATTTCGATGCGAACAGTGGCTTCGGTACGACAGCGGCCGCAAGGACGATCACGGTAAACGCCGGCAATGCCTACTTCCGTGACATGAACTGGACAGGTGCGGCAAATAATCCGATTCTGAACAAAGCTGGGGCTTGGAACATGGAGGCATGGGGCGAAAGTATGGTGCTCAACCCTTCCAGCACATTGAATACGACCATTCAATTTCGGGGCACGGAAGAAACCACCATCACCGGGCAGGCGCTGGGTAATCTGGATTTCGAACTCCGAAAAACAGGTGGGCGCTTAGTCTTTGGAAATGACTATAGCAATAGCCAAACCGATATATTTTTGTATGAAGGCAGTTTGGTGGCCAATGACGTTATTTTGAATCTTCATGCAGTGGATAATGACGAACGCAACAATAATCTTTCGGTTGATATTACAGGCAGCACCATCCTGACAGGCAACCTTTGGCGGTATAATGGCGGCACATCCAACCGTTCCCTCACTGCGGACGGTTCAATGATAAACACCCGCGTGTTTCTCGCCAATGGATTTGCCTATGATCAGGTGTCAATCAGCGGCTACTGGACTCAGCATAGTGTGTTTTCCGGTGTCGCGGCCAGCAAAGTTGTTTTTACGGACACGAATGTTGCTTCTGACATCGGTATCAATGGAACAAACAACCAATTGGATACCGTAGAATTTAAAGGCGGCGGTAAAATCTATGGGACAAACAATACCATCGGTACGTTGATTTTTTTCCCAGGAAGCCGATATATCTTTAATGCCGGCACCAACACCATCATAACGGATAGCTGGTTTGGCAGTGGTACACCGTGCCGGTTGACGGAAATCATGAGCAGTGGGGCGACGAGTGCGATCGTTACCAAAGCTACGGGTAATGTAAACTTTGATTATGTCCGTTTTCAGCAGATGACAGCTACCGGTGGGGCGGAGTTTACGGCCGGCTCTCATAGCCAGGATCTGGGCGGCAGTAGCGGCTGGGACATCGCACCTTACGACGGCGCTTCGCCGATAATGGGCTTTGGCCCCGACCTTACGGTGTGTGCGGATGGATTCCCCATCGTGCTGAACACAGATGGGTTCTTTGCCGGTCCTTCTGCTACGTATTTATGGAGCGATGGCAGCACCGGCAATACGCTGACCGTCACCGATGCCGGAACCTACAGCGTAACCGTAGAATATCCCGACGGGTGCAACATTTCCGATGAGATCGTCATCACCAAAAACACGGTAACCGTAGCGCCGATAACCGGCGCTGACGCGGTATGTGTTGACAATACCACCACGTTGCAGAGCGTCACCGAAGCGGGCGTTTGGAGCAGCAGCGATGCGGCCATCGCCACGGTTGACGCGGCCACGGGAGAGGTAACGGGAATTGCCCCCGGAACGGCTACCATCACCTATACGGTAACCGCTGAAGAGGGTTGTACCGCCAGCCAGACGGCGACGATTACGGTAAACCCACAGCCGGTGGTCGATGCCATCACGGGGACACTTACGTTATTTGAAGGGGAAACCACCACACTTTCCAGCACCACACCGGACGGTGTATGGTCGAGCAGCGATGCTGCCGTAGCCACCGTCGACGCCAGCGGCTTGGTAACCGGTGTATCCGGCGGCACGGCAGACATCACCTATACGGTGACCAACGCTGAGGGATGTGCGGAATCGGTGACCGCCACAGTTACGGTTGATGGATTCTCGGCTGCTAAACGCGAGGTTAGCGTTATCAAAACGGCGGATGCCCAGGAACCCTATACCAACGGTAGCTTTATGATCAGCCTCCCTGCCGGCGTATTGGCCGTAGAGGATATCACGTTGAACTACAGCGTGAGCGGCACCGCCACTCCGGGAACGGATTACACGGCGTTGACTGGCACAATCATCATAGCCGCAGGAACAAATGGCATTGCAGTGCCGGTTGACGTTATTGACAACGGTGTGGTAGAACCCAATGAAACTGTTATATTCAACTTGTCTGCGGCTACGTCGGCCAACTACACCTATACCATCCCAAGCGCGGGCAACAGCGCTACCGTGAATATCGGCGACAATGATTTTACCGCCAGCAGCAACATCGTATTGCTCACCAAAGTATCCGATGCGATAGAAGGCGGCACTAACGGGCAATACCGGATAGCGTTGCCTGCAGGGGTTACCAGTTCTGAAGATGTGGTGATCAGCTTCAATCTTGCGGGCACTGCAGCAAATGTCTTTGACTATACGCTACTCGGATTGGACGGTAGCAATATCGTAATACCGGCTGGTGCCAATGAAGTTTTTATAGACGTCGATGCCACAAACGATGGAATTATTGAAGGGCCCGAAAGTGTGCAGGTCACATTAACGGCTGCTGCTTCGGCCAGTTATCCGTTCACAATTGATCCTTCCAGTAACAGCGGTACCGTGAACATTGTTGATGCCAATGCCGCCAGCAGTACGCCTTTGCAGGTGATTGCCGGCACGAATGGCTCAGAGCCAAGTACCGGAGCAACGTTTACGGTTAAGCTTGCTGGTGTGGCCACATCTGCATGGCCTGTAACAGTAGGGTATCGGGTATCCGGCACGGCGATGCCCGGCACAGATTACCAGGGCATCGGAACAATTACCATACCTGCCAACACCAACAGCGTCACCGTTAACCTCGACGTACTCGACGACCAGGTAATCGAGCTTACAGAAACCATGATCTTTACACTGCTCTCCGGCAGCGCGACAGACGGGGGAGGGAATGCATTCATTTTCCCACCGGATCCGGTCAATAGTGATATTACCGTCAATATAACGGATGATGACGCAATGGCGGCCAACCAGGTATTGTCGGTCGTCAAAAATACAGACGCGGCAGAGCCGTCTTCGAATGGCAGCTATACCGTATCACTGCCTGCAGGTTACACTTCTTCGGCCAATACGACGCTCAGCTATACCATGACCGGTGGGGCAACGCGCAATACGGACTATACGGTTTTCACCATCACATTGCCAGCCTATCAGAACAGTGTAGCGCTAAGGGTTAACGTGCGGGACGACAAGATCATTGAAGGCACGGAAACCATGGTGTTGAACCTTATGGGTGGTACGGACGGTAACAGCTTTACGTACACTGCTGATGCCGCCGCGAACGCAGTGCCCCTGGATATTGTGGATGACGATCTTGATCCGGCTAATAGGGTGCTCACGGTTACGAATGATGGGGACGCGGCCGAGCCACTTACCAATGGTGCCTTTAACATCAGCCTGCCGGCAGGTATAACGGTATCCGAAGATGTAACGGTAGACTATACGATCAGCGGTACGGCCACCGCGGGCGACGACTACGCCGCGATTACGGGTGCAGTGGTGATCGCCGCGGGCCAGAACAGCGTAAGTGTACCGGTGACCGTAAGCGACGACCAGGCGATCGAGGCGACAGAAACCGTGATCATGACCCTGGCCGGCGGGGTCAGTACCAGCTTCACCTTCACCGGCACAGGTAGTGCAACGGTAGATATCGCAGATGATGAAAGCACAACCAGCCTGTCCCTGGCGATCAGCGATGGCGGTGACGGTGCGGAGCCGGGCACGGATGGCAACTTCACGATCAGCCTGCCCACCGGCGTGTCAGCTTCTGAAGACATCACTGTAAATTATACCGTTGGCGGCACTGCCACCGCAGGTGATGACTACGCGGCGATCACAGGAGCCGTTATGATTCCGGCCGGACAAAACAGTGCCACGGTTCCGGTAACGGTTGCAGACGACCAGGTAATCGAGCTAACAGAAACCGTGAACATGACCCTGGCGGGCGGCAGCAGTGCCAGCTTCACCTTCACCGGCACCGGCAGCGCGGAAGTAAACATCGCTGATGATGATAATACGCCAGCGAACCGGGCATTGACCATCGCCAATAGTGGTGACGCGGCAGAGCCGGGCACCGATGGCATCTTTACCGTCAGCCTGCCTGCAGGCATCACGGCTTCTGAAGCCATTACGGTAAACTTCACCGTGGCAGGTACGGCCACCGCAGGTGATGATTACACCGCATTCACCGGTACGGCGGTAATCCCCGCAGGGCAAAACAGTATACAGATACCGGTAGCTGTAATAGACGACCAGCTGATCGAAGGGGACGAAACCGTGGTTGTATCACTCAACGGCGGCAGCAGTGCCAGCTTTGCCTTTACCGGTTCGGGCAGCGCGATGGTGCACCTTGCGGACGACGAGCATACACCGGCCAATCTGGTGCTGAACGTGACCAAAACCATCGACGGGGCAGAACCTGCTACCGATGGGGCATTCAATATTGCGCTTCCGGCGGATTTGACCGCTACGGAAGACATCACGGTAAATTATTCCGTCGCCGGTACGGCGACTAGCGGCCAGGATTATATACCGCTCTCCGGAGTAACGGTAATCCCAGCCGGTGATAACAGCGTAGATCTGCCGTTGATGATCACCGACGATCAGGTGATCGAAAGTACGGAGACGGTGATTGTCGGCGTGACGGGCGGCAGCAGTGCGAGCTTTGCCTTTACCGGCGGCAGTAATGCAACGCTGGATATCACAGACGATGACAATATACCGGAAAACCTAACCCTCAACATCGTAAAAACCGCCGATGCGGCGGAGCCGGGCACAGACGGTGGCTTCACGGTTAGCCTGCCCATAGGTGTGACGGTAGCGGAAGATATCACGGTAAATTATGCCGTCGGCGGCACCGCCACGGCCGGGGATGACTACGCCGCGATCACCGCTGCGGTTACGATTCCAGCGGGTCAGAACAGTGTCGACATTCCGGTATCCGTTATGGACGACCAGGTGATCGAGGCAACGGAAACGGTAGTCATGACCCTGGCAGGCGGCAGCAGCACCAGCTTCACCTTTACGGGCACGGGCAGCGCCACCGTGGACATCGCCGACGATGAAAGTACGGATCCGGCCAGCCTGGAGCTTGCGATCAGCAAGGGTGCTGATGGCGCGGAACCGGGTACCGACGGCAGCTTCACGGTCAGCCTGCCTTCAGGAATAACGGCCACCGAAGCTATCACAGTAAATTATACCGTCGGCGGCACCGCGACGGCCGGGGATGACTACGCCGCGATCACCGCTTCGGTTACGATCCCTGCGGGACAAAGCAGTGCCGATATTCCGGTAACCGTCATGGACGACCAGGTGATCGAGGCAACGGAAACAGTGATCATGACGCTGGCAGGCGGCAGCAGCGCCAGCTTTACCTTTACGGGCACGGGCAGCGCCACCGTGGACATCGCCGACGATGAAAGTACGGATCCGGCCAGCCTGGAGCTTGCAATCAGCAAGGGTGCTGATGGCGCGGAACCGGGTACCGATGGCAGCTTCACGGTCAGCCTGCCTTCGGGAATAACGGCCACCGAAGCTATCACGGTAAATTATGCCGTCGGCGGCACCGCCACGGCCGGGGATGACTATGCCGCGATCACCGCTGCGGTTACGATCCCTGCGGGGCAAAACAGTGCCGATATTCCGGTAACCGTCATGGACGACCAGGTGATCGAGGCAACGGAAACAGTGATCATGACGCTGGCAGGCGGCAGCAGCGCCAGCTTTACCTTTACGGGCACGGGCAGCGCCACCGTGGACATCGCCGACGATGAAAGTACGGATCCGGCCAGCCTGGAGCTTACAATCAGCAAGGGAGCTGATGGCGCGGAACCGGGTACCGATGGCAGCTTCACGGTCAGCCTGCCTTCGGGAATAACGGCCACCGAAGCTATCACGGTAAATTATGCCGTCGGCGGCACCGCCACGGCCGGGGATGACTATGCCGCGATCACCGCTGCGGTTACGATCCCTGCGGGGCAAAACAGTGCCGATATTCCGGTAACCGTAATGGACGACCAGGCGATCGAGGCAACGGAAACGGTAGTCATGACCCTGGCAGGCGGCAGCAGCGCCAGCTTTACCTTTACGGGCGCGGGCAGTGCTACGGTAGACATCGCCGACGACGAAAGTACAACGAGCCGTTCGCTTGCGATCAGCAAAAGCGCTGACGGCGCGGAACCGGGTACCGACGGAGGCTTCACGGTCAGCCTGCCTTCAGGAATAACGGCCACCGAAGCTATCACAGTAAATTATACCGTCGGCGGCACCGCCACGGCCGGGGATGACTATGCCGCGATTACCGCTGTGGTTACGATACCGGCAGGGCAAAACAGTGTAACCGTTCCGGTAATCGTTGCAGATGACCAGGTGATTGAGGCAACGGAAACGGTAGTTATGACCCTGGCAGGCGGCAGCAGCGCCAGCTTCACCTTCACAGGAACGGGCAGCGCCACCGTGGACATCGCCGACGACGAAAGCACCGTGCCGGCGAACCTGGAGCTTACGGTCAGCAAGGGTGCTGATGGCGCAGAACCGGGCACGGACGGCGGCTTCACGGTCGGCCTGCCTTCCGGTATCACGGCAGCCGAAGCCATTACGGTAAACTTTACCATGTCGGGTTCGGCCACCGCAGGCGATGACTACGTGGCGTTAACAGGCACGGCGGTCATTGCTACCGGTCAGAACAACATAACAGTTCCGGTCACCGTAATGGACGATGAGTTGATCGAGGCAACGGAGACCGTAATCATGACCCTGTCGGGCGGAAACAGTGCCACCTTCACCTTTGCCGGCACAGGCAGCGCGGCGGTAAACATTGCAGACGATGAAAGCCCCATGCCGGCAAACCTGGAGCTTGCCATCAGCAAAACAGCCGACGGCTCGGAACCGGACACGGACGGCGCCTTTACGATCAGCCTGCCTGCGGGCACGACGGTATCCGAAGACGTAACGGTTACTTATACGGTAGGCGGTACCGCCACCCCGGGCGATGACTACCTCGCTTTCACAGGTAGGGCAGTGATTCCCGCAGGTCAGCGCGGTGTTATGGTACCGGTACGCGTATTGAATGATGATTCCCGCGAACCCGTGGAAACCGTGATCATGACTCTCACGGGTGGGTCTTCTCCCGGCGCCACGGTGTCTATAAGCACTGCAAACCGCGCCACGGTGGATATTGCCGATGATGATCATGCTACTCCGGACCTGTCGGTCACGACAGCGGTTGACAATGCCTCGCCACTTGCGGGAAGTACCGTGGTGTTTACCGTGGAGGTGACCAATCTGGGCCCCGACGATGCGACGGGAGTTGAGGTAACGGATAAGCTTCCATCAGGCTATACCTTCCTGTCGGCTACAACATCGGCTGGGTCTTATGATGACATCTCCGGTATATGGACGCTCGGCGACCTGGCCAATGGCGCCACCGGGGTGTTGCGGATCACCGCAACGGTGAACGCCGAAGGGGAATACCTGAACAGCGCGGAAGTGAGCGGCAATGAGGATGATCCCGATGAAGGTAACAATCAGGACGAAATCTCGGTAGCCCCTGTACGCCCACCGCAGGCAAATGATGACGGGGTAACCGGTCATTCGAACAAAGCCCTGGTTATTTCGGTGCTGGGCAATGATACCGAGCGGACCTACCCGTTGGATGCGGCATCCGTGGAGGTCGTCGCCCAGCCGCAGCATGGCACGGTGAGCGTCGGCACGGATGGGACCGTTACCTATACCTCCGGCCCGGGTTATGTCGGTGAAGACCGGTTTGCGTACCGGGTAATGGACAGCGAAGGCAACTGGAGCGAGCCGGCCGAGGTGACCGTCGCCGTGTCCGCTAATCCATTGAGGATCACAAATATCTTTACGCCGAACGGCGACGGTCAGAACGATAAGTTCGAAATCCTGGGTATGGAAGGATTTGACCGCGCGGAGTTGGTGGTGTTCAACCGCTGGGGCAATGAAGTTTACCGCCACGACGATTATGATAATTCATGGGGGGGCGGGGATATCCCAGAGGGTACGTATTATTATATGCTGACGTTGCATAAGGGTAATGCCACGCAGGTAGAAAAAGGCTGGGTAGTCTTGAAGAAGCAATAAAGGAACAAGCGAAATCATTCGGACTTATCAATACGATGCAGATGAGGTATATCAAAATAATCCTATGGCTATTGGCAACAGGGGCGCCGTTCGGGCTCCATGCCCAGCAGAACATCCAGTTTACGCAGTACATTTTCAATTCGATGAGTATCAATCCGGCGTATGCGGGTTACAAGGAGGAGTGGTTCGGGCAGCTGGGGATGCGGAGTCAGTGGGTTGGCATCGACGGTGCACCACAGACCGCTTTGCTGTCGGTTGACGGCTTGCTGGACCCTGCGGCGGGCAATCGGCACGGGCTTGGGGTACAGCTGACCACGGACCGGCTGGGTCCGCAATCGGCTGGCTCGGCCTACCTCAATTACGCCTTCCGTTTACGGCTGGACGACGCGGACACGCAGCGGCTGAGCTTCGGCGTGGGTGCCGGGGTTACGCAGTACGGGCTGAACGGTGCGCTGCTTGCCCCGGTCAGTGCAGGGGATCCGGTTGTTCCGCCGAACCGGATCAACAACTTTGTGCCCGATGTGCGGTTTGGTGTGTATTATTACAATCCGACGTGGTATGCGGGCATCTCGGTGATGGACCTTTTGTCGGGGGACCAGAGCAACAACATCTTCCGGTGGGATAACACGACGACGGATAATATCCGTCGTCGGCGTCACATCTATTTCATGGGCGGGGCGCTGATCAACCTGGGTGAGGGTACGCGGCTGCGTCCGAGCCTTTTGCTGAAAGAGGACTTCAAGGGGCCGACGAGCCTGGATCTGAACGCGATGTTCGTTTTCGGCGACCGGTTCTGGATCGGCGGCGGTTGGCGCACGGGGGTGACGGTTTTCAAGAAGGATTTCCAGCGCGTCACGGGTAGTTCGCTGAGCAAGCAGAACTCGGTGTCGGCAATTGCCCAGCTGTACGTGACGCCGCAGCTACGGGTGGGGTATTCATACGATTACATCCTGAGCCAATTGAGCAGTGTGCAGAACGGATCGCACGAGGTGACACTGGGCATTACCTTCGGCCGGAAAAACCGGCGTGTGTTAAGCCCCAGGTTTTTTTAGGATATTCCGAGGTATGGTATGATGGCCACGTTGTTTGAAAAACTTGCCCTGTTTCTGGACGGGACCCATGGATTCCGGTATATCCGGTATGCTCACCGGATTGAGGTCTGGCTGTCGGCCGGGGAAGAGCTGCCCATCGTTGTCTCGAACATCGGGCCCGGCCGGTACATCATCTCCTCGGGTAACCTGACTTATGAGGTGACAGACGGGGCCAGGGCATACCGTTACCTTCTGCGGGTTTTTTTCAACATGGATGGGACTTCAATTGATTATACATTTATAAGGCGGAGTCTGCACAGCTCCCGCTGAAGAGAAGCAAACGAGTTATGAAAGATAAAGTACAAAAGGGCATTCGTTTTTTTAGCACGGCATTTTCAGTAATCATGCTGGTAATGACCGGAGTAATCGTGTACGGCCAGGAACAGCTTTCGCTGCGGGACAGGGCGGATGAATTGTACCGTACATATGAATACGCCAACGCGGCGGCTTTATATACCAGGCTGGCAGACAGCAAGCGGCCCAGACTGTCAGATCTGGAGCGGCTTGCAGACTGCTACGCACGGATGAAGGATTACGAGGCCGCGGAGAACTGGTACGCCCGGGTGGTGGCCATGGAAGGCAGTGAAGCGGAAAACCTGCTGCGCTACGGGGAGGTGCTGAAGATGAACGCGAAATATGCCGAAGCGAAAAAGCAGCTGGAGGCCTATGCGGCGAAGACGGGTGACCGGGACGGGGTGGCAGTACAGCTGGCGGGCTGCGATTCGGCGCTGGTATGGATGGCCGATCCGACGGTGCACAGACTACGCAACGAAGGGGTAAACACATCGCTGTCGGAGTTTTCGGTTTTCCCGGCAGGGGATAAGGTCTATTACGCCGGTGAACCGGACGGGCATATGCGGGGTGCGGGGACGTATGGCTGGACGGGTAATTCGTTCCTGCGGGTGTACACGGCTGACCGTGGGGCGGACAACGGGCTTTCGAATGCGGTGATAGCGGATGAAGGGATCAACAATGTGCCGTACCATATCGGTCCGGTAGCTGCGGACGCAGCCGGTACCACGCTTTACGTAACACGCACCTACCCGGGGAAGGAGGGCAGCGTTACGCGGGAGGAACGGCGGAAGTACCGGACCCATAAGCTGGAATTATACATCTACACACAGGGGGACGGCGGTAGCTGGAAGGCTACACCGTTTCCCTATAACAAGGTGGAGGAATACTCGGTGGGCCATGCCGCATTGAGCAGGGACGGAAGCATCTTATACTTCGTGAGCGATATGCCCGGGGGACAGGGGGGCACGGACATCTGGTACAGCGAGCGGCAGGGGGACGGGAGCTGGGGCGCACCGGTAAACGCCGGGGAGCAGATCAACAGCTCCGGCAATGAGCTTTTCCCGAACATCGGGCCGGACGGCAGGCTGTATTATTCGAGCGACGGGTTTGCGGGCATGGGCGGACTGGACGTTTTTGAGGCCACGGGCAGCAACCAGCAATGGGCGGCACCGCGGAACCTGCGGTTTCCGGTGAATTCGCCGGGGGATGATTTTGCCTACCTACTCACCTATGAGGGCGAAGAAGGCTTAGCCGGTTACCTGTCTTCCAACCGGAAAGGCGGCAGGGGCAGTGACGATATCTATTCGTTTACCTATGAGAAACCGAAGCTCATTATCCTGTTAAGGGGTACGGCCTCGGATAAAAATACAACCAACCGATTGGCGGATGTCTCGGTGACGCTGTACGACGGCACGCGTGAAATCGTAGCGAAGAAGCGCACGGATGAAAGCGGCACATTCGAATTCGTGCTGGATCGGGATAAATCCTACACGGTATTGGGCCAGAAGGAGAAGTACCACGGCGATTCGGCAAAGGTAAGCACGTTGGGCATCACGGACTCGGATACGCTGGAGGTGGCGCTGCTGCTGGAGCCTGTATTCGAGGTGGGCAAAACCTTCGAGCTGGAGAATATTTACTACGACTTCGACCGGCACAACATCCGGCCGGACGCTGCGGCGATACTGGATGAGCTTGTGCGCACGCTGCGTGATAACCCGACGCTGAAAATTGAGCTTTCGAGCCATACGGACAGCCGTGGCAGCGATGCCTACAACGAGGCGCTGTCGCAGCGGCGGGCCCAGTCGGCGGTGGATTACCTGGTGAGCCGTGGCATCGCACGCGACCGGATGGTTGCGAAGGGTTACGGGGAAACGCGGCTGGTGAACGACTGCGGCAACGGCGTGCCATGCTCCCGCGAGCAGCATCAGGCCAACCGGCGTACGGAAGTGACGGTATTGGAATATTAATATCAAACATCATCATGACACAGATCATAACGGGCGTGCCGTCCTATGCCGACGAAAGTAAGTTTATCATCGGCAGGCTTTTCAAGTTGCCCTTACGAAAATCCGCCTCAGGCTAATACCGAAGCGCTGTTGAATCTGCCGTAGATTTCTCCACCTATTGCAGCAACAATTCCGGCGCGCTGTTGTTAAAAAAGAAAAACAATTATGGCAGACGACAAAAGCAAAGTAGGCGGGCGTGACCGTGAACGGGTGGCGGGCAATCAGGATTACGAAATAGACTTTCTAGCAGGAAAGCTGGGGGTAAGCGCCGAAAAGGTAAGGCAGGCCATCCAGGCGGTTGGCAACGACCGTGCAAAAGTGGAGGTGTATCTTTCTAGCAATAAAAATTGAATTGTTATGCCTTGGTATCATGGCGATTATCCGCCTTCGTATAAGAACCAACCGGTTAAACTGAGGGAAAAGGCCGTAGAAATAGCTAACGCGCTGCTTAAGGAAGGTGCGCAAGAAGGCGTTGCCATCGCAACCGGCCTAAAGCGTGCACGGGAATTTTTTCACGACCATGAACACAAAAAATAGTTATTGTGGAATAGCAAACTTACCGTTCCCTTGCTGATCGTACAGGTTTAGGATGCACTGGCATTCAAAATAAATCGGTGATCAAAGATTTTTCCCAAGATAAATTAATCGTATATGTAGACACTGTTACGGCACGGACATCCGAATTTCTTCTACCAATTGCTCGATACCGGCTTTGTCGTAATAGGTACAGGTCATTTTCTCCATAGATATCTGCCATTTCTCGATGCCGACTGCAGCGCACATTTTGATGAAGGTCAGAAAGTCCGTTTTGCCTTCTTGGTGTGCCTTTAGCTCAGCTTTGAACTGTTCACCATAAGCGGTGTCAGCGATCACCAATGGATCATATTTTGCCGGTATTTTTACGGTATGGTTTTCGCCGCCGTGATAGTCGATATGCCCATCTATTACATAGGCTTCGTAATGTGTGACTCCCAAAGCTTTAATTTCCTTGATGTACGCAGGAAAGTCCGCTCCAGATTTCACTTTGCGGTGTGCTGTCTTGATTTGTTCTACTGTAAACATCGCATTTTCTTTTTTAACTGTCAAACGATTTGTTGAATCTTTGTATTAAGATTACATTGCAAAGATGCACTGCCGAAAAATGCTGGAATTGTAAAAAATCGTTTTTCTTACAAGAAGCGTTTAAAATTTTCAGGCGTATCTCCCGTATATTGCTTGAAGTCTTTAACGAAGTGTGCCTGATCGAAAAAGTTATGCTGATAGCATAGTTCGATGAGCGATTTTGTGTGATTCAAGTTGTCGAGTACTGCATTGAAACGGATGATAGAGGCAAATTTTTTAGGCGTGGTTCCGACCATCTTTCTGAAACGCTTTTCGAGCGGGCTTTGACTGATACCCAGCTTTTCGTTTAACTCCTTAATGCGGATGGCTCCTTTACTTTGGCGAATGAGCTTTACGGCTTCTGCTATAAGTTTATCCGTTTGTATATCTTTAAGTTGTGATGACAGAAATTGTTCAACGATTTTTATCCGTTGATTGTCCGTGGCTGCACAGGTTAGTTTTTCTTCTACCTCGTTGATACTTCTTGCGTCGAAAACATCATTGAGTGGAATGCTTAGATTAAATAATTCGTGGGAGGGGAGCATAGCAAAATTGGAAAATCCGGTTTCCGTAAAGTAAACCAAAATGGTTCCAATGTTTGCCGAACCCCTGAAAATTTTATAGCCGTCCGTAATCCCGGTTATGCCGGCAGAAGCAAGATGGTTTACCGCCCTGTCTTTTACTGTTGAAAGCTGACCGTTATATTGAAATCCGACTACTAATCCCGATGAAGGAAAAACCTTGTATTCATTTTCGCATTCACTTTCCGACACCACGAAGTATTTGATGTAGGGCTTTAGTGCTTCTATCGGTATGTATTTGTCAAACCTCATTCGTTTTACGTTGGTTTTAACGGTCATTTCTTACCATACGATGTTGTCGTTCGTTGCCTTACCGTCAACGTTTAGTTATTTCGTGGACGAAATTTAACAATTCGTTTTCAATCTGCCCAGTTAAATTTTTGGGGAGTGAAAGCGTTGCGGGGACTTTCTTGCAGGAGACAGTTACCTTTTTGCATAGCTTCTGACCAGAATAGGTACATTCTTCGGTTCCAGACTTTTTAAGTAGACGTAAATAGCTTCGAGATCTTGCTTGCTCATGCCGGCATACATTGTCCACGGCATAGGCGAATTGAGCTCGTCCTTAGCCATTGGTTTGGGATGGTAACTGCTATCCGCATACGCCTTAAATTTATTTACAAAAAGCGCTTTCGTCCATGCTCCGATCCCAGTCTCCGGGTGCATGGTAATATTAGGAGCACGGATGACACCCGCAGGCTGACGAAATTCCATGCCGCCACCGAATTCACTACCGGGCACTACCTGCCCTTTATCCTGTTTGCTATGACAGTCGACACAGCCTGCAACGTTAACCAAATACGCACCGTAGTTAGTCGTATCACTTGGCAATGGTTTCAATTGGTGGACCGCAGGCGACGGAGATAGCTTGTTCAGGAGATTGACCGGAAAATCCAATTCAGGTGCAGGAATATCATTCTTGACAGCCGGTAGTGTCCGTAAGTAGGCGATGATGCTGTACACATCTGCTTTGTCCATCTGCCCGAAACGGTGATAGCCCATGACTGGAAACAGGGCTCGACCGTCCTTGCCTACCCCCGCGGTAACGGCACGGTAGATCTCACCGTCTGTCCAATCGGACAAGCCGTAGGGCGTCAGATTGGTGGAATAGATCGTGCCCGGAAATCCAGCTTCTTTTGCAAATAGCTCCCCACCGCTTCCTTCGGTTCCTTTTGTTATAGGGCCACTAAAGACGTGCCAGTTCCGTTGGCTGTGGCAGTCCATACATACCGCCACATGCATGGCTAAATATTCTCCTCTTTCTATGCTTGCACTATCGCTACTAACCTTAATATCCGGCGCATCGCCTACATTCGGCATCGCAAAATTTACATACAAACCGGTGCCCAATGCCAGAAATATGACCACACCCATGACAATGCCGAAAACTTTTAAAAATTTCATGTTTTATTCGTTTATGTAAGTTGCATTCGAGAAAACAGATATTCATTTTTACAAATATCAACCGGTGTTAGTGGTTGTCCAATAAAGATCGACAGACAGCTTATTTATGACGACAAACGGCAGAAATATAGCGTAAACTTATCTCAGCCGTTTACGGAGTTCATCTTTATAATTTCTGCCAATAGGTAGTTCCTTGCCTAAGATTTCAATAGCAAAGGAATGATAACTTTGGACTTTTTCAATAGAAACAATAAAGGAACGGTGTATCCGGACAAATTTTTCTTCGGGCAGTAGCTCCGCCAACACGCTGATTTTCTGCTTACTGATATACGTCTTGTCGGCTAGGACAACTTTAATATAGTCTTTTAGGCTTTCTACCCAATAAATATCGTCTACATTAAGCTTCACATTTTTGCGGTCGACACGGAGATAAAGAAAACTTTCGTTCTTGACATTTGACGTTGAGCTGGATGCCCTAATGGGCAAGAAATCAGGTCGGTAACCATGGAATACCTTATCCATTGCCTTTAAAAAGCGATCGAAAGGAATGGGTTTGAGCAGGTAGTCCACGGCATTCAGGTCAAATCCTTCAAGGGCATAATCCTGATAAGCGGTAGTAAAGATAATCCGGGGTGGATTCTTTAGCGTTCTGACCAGGTCCGTACCGAGTAGTCCCGGCATCTTAATGTCGAGAAATAGCAGATCGATCTTGTTCTTCTGGAGAATCTGGAATGCCTGCACTGCATTGCTACATTTAGCCACCAGTTGCAAGTCCGGAAAGTTGGCTATATATTTTTCGATAATGTCGAGTGCATGAGGTTCGTCATCGACAATGACTGTTTTTATTTCCATGACCGACTGGTTTTGGTTTTCGAAAAAATAGTAGCCATATGACCTGAATCAAACGAAGCTTCTCTTTCCGTTGTTGTTGCCAAATAGGGGACTGTACCAAAGTTTATCTGTAGAATTGCCAGATACATATCTTCTTCATCATAGATGGTTAACCGATGGGTTTCAGGATACATCAACTCGAGCCGCTTTTTTAAATTCTGAAGACCAATGTTGCCACAGGCCGCGTCCCGCTCGATCGGCTGACTCGGCTTGCTGTTAGATACTTTTAGTTTCAGCTGATAGGCATCCACATCGAGGTCTATATTAATCCAGGCCTCCTCGGTTATCTCGCTGGCTCCATGCTTAAAGGCATTTTCGATCAGCGGGATCATCAATAGGGGAGAGACGCGTTGATCCGCTATCGTTCCTTTTATACTGAAATTAAGATCTAAGCGGTCTCCATAGCGCAGTTGTTCCAACGTTAGGTAATTTTGTATAATGACCACATCCCGCTTCAGCGATACGTAATCGGCATTGCACTCGTAAAGCATGTAACGCAGTATATCCGATAACCCCAATACCACCTCCGGTGATTTGGGCGATTGATTGAGCGTGAGCGCATATAGATTATTCAGGGTGTTAAAAAGGAAATGCGGATGGATCTGTGACTTCAAAAAATTGAGCTCGGCCTGTAACGCGACCTGCTTGCGCTCATACCACATGCGGAAAAACTTAATGACCAGCGCTATCCATACGACCGAATTGCTCTGCTCCAACCCATGAATCAGGTACTCCATGTTTGTAAGCTGCTCCAAAAAGGTACCCTTTATTTTCTGCCATTTCCAGTCAGGATTAAGTTTACGCATCTCCTTAAAAAAATAGGGATCCGCAAAAAGAATCTCAATGATCCGGTACATCAGCACGCAACCGACAGCAAGGAGGACAAAGCACAGCGTCAACTGTAAAAATTTCCGGGTGTAGAGGTATTTGGGAATAATTACATAGCTCAGGGTATAGAAATAGACAACATGTACGGGAAGCAACATCATGACGGTATTGAATGCTGCCTTAAATCCGGGCCCTTCCACCTCGAACAGCGTGGTTAGGAAGACGACAATACACAACCAAAAAGTCACGTGCATAAGCACACGACCGTTAGCCGTCCATCTGGTGTTCATTTCCATATACAAAAGTATTTAATTTCCGAAGATTCCAAGCAACGGTCGACAGTGTGCAATTATTTGTCGACCAACGACATATCCTACGATTTACGACCTTTTCAATGGCAGGGTCGCATCGCGTAGTATATTTCCAGCTAAGTGTCGACGAAATCATGCATTCCGTCGACGGCGTTATCAGTCAGCTATCAAAGTAAGGATACTTGCAGAAAAATTAATTGAAGCATGAAAATGAAAAATGTAATGATTGCCATTTGCTTGTCTGTTGTATTTATGGCATGCAAAAAAGAAAATGGATCAGTAGCAGCGGGAGAAGAGGTACTGGCTGTGGAAACAGGTTCCACTGCAGCTTGGAAGGGGTACCTTGAAACGGGCTATTTTAATTCGGGTACGATCGCACTGGAGGCGGAGGACTTCCTATTAAAAGGCGAAGAGATCACGGGTGGGGAAATTAGTATTCCCATTTCTTCTATTGTCGTCACGAATGATCTGCCGGCGGATAAAAAGCTGGAACTGACACATCACCTGCAAAGCGCAGATTTTTTTAACCTGGCTCTTTATCCACAGGTGGTTTACACGGTACGTTCGGCGCAGAAAACCGCTGCAGTTGATCCCAAAGGCAATAATTATTTGATCAAAGGGGATTTCAAGCTGTTGGGTAAATCACTTCCGTTGGATATTCCTGCCAAGATTGCGATTTCTGCTACGGATGTGGAGATCGTTTCCAATTTCACGTTTGATCGTACCAAATGGGGGATGACCTATGCTTCTGACGTCAATCTACCGGCAGCGGACAAGATCAAGAATGAAATCGAAGTAGATATAGACCTGAAAGCAATCCGATTTTAGTGGGACGCGCCGATCCTGCAAATCAGCGGATTGATAAACGCACTGCTACGCACATTCTAAAACAACACAAGGTTTTAAATCACACTTAAAGAAAGATGAACAGCGAAAAGCAATTGATTTTGGACTTTATCAATACGGTCTGGAATAGACGGGAGACGGATTCTTTCAGGATAAGAAGGAAAGCTTAATCCCCCTTGAAAACATTGAAGGTTTTAGGCTGTTAATCATAGAGAATCAAAGGTATTGAAGCTTATTTTAACCAAAAACAGCACCATGAGTGAACACTATTATGATGAAAAGGATCTAGCAAAGTTCGGTAACATCGGCGAATTTCAAAAAGAGTTGGGAGATCGCTTTTTCGCTTACTATGGGGAGGTATTTAAGGACAGCGAATTATCAGCGCGGGAAAAATCGCTGATTGCCCTGGCAGTAGCACATGCCGTGCAATGCCCGTACTGTATCGATGCCTATAGTACGGATGCCTATGAAAAAGGATGGAGCGAAGCGCAGATGATGGAAGCGGTTCATGTTGCGGCGGCCATACGGGGAGGAGCTTCCCTGGTGCACGGGGTGCAAATGATGAATAAGGTAAAGAAAATAGCCATGTAACGATGAAATCATTAAAGGCACAACATCATTCCCTTGCCGATGCCCGCGCGCAGTTAGCCATCCTGGTATATGGGCAAGATGGCTCTACCATCCCTATTTCCTTCCGGGATAAATTGGCACAATCCCAGTCGTATCCCCTCAAGCCCGGGCAAATTGACACCTTGCAGATCAATATTGGTAAGATGTGCAATCAAACATGTAAGCATTGCCACGTGGATGCCGGGCCGGATCGGAAAGAGATCATGACTGCGGAGACCATGCAACAATGCCTTGACGTACTTCGACAGCATGAGCAGCTCACCGTTGTAGACATTACCGGCGGAGCCCCCGAGATGAATCCCAACTTCCGCTGGTTTGTGGAACAACTGACCCGATTGGATAAGCAGGTTATCGTACGATGTAATCTCACCATCATCGTGGCGAATAAAAAATATGCCGACCTGCCAGACTTCTATCGGAAACATCGTGTTGAAGTCGTTTCCTCTCTTCCCTTCTATGCCCAGGACAGGACCGACAGGCAACGGGGCGACGGTGTATTTGACGCCAGCATCCGCGCACTTCAGCTGCTCAACCGTATCGGCTATGGAAAAGAGGGATCCGGATTAAAACTCAACCTGGTTTACAATCCTTCAGGCGCTTTTTTGCCATCCGGCCAGACCGCTTTGGAAAAAACTTTTAGAGAGGTACTGAGGCAGCGGTTTTCCATTGAATTCAACGAGTTGTTTGTCATTACGAATATGCCCATCAGCCGTTTTCTTGATTATTTACTGATGAGCGGAAATTACGAAAACTATATGGAAAAGCTTATCCATGCATATAATCCGGCAGCAGCGGCGAACGTAATGTGCCGCAACACTCTTTCCGTAGGATGGGACGGCTATCTGTACGATTGCGATTTTAATCAGATGTTGGAATTGAAAGTCAACTGTCTGAGTCAACACATCCGCGAATTCAATGATCAGATGTTAAAGGAAAGAGAAATCGTTGTAGACAACCATTGCTATGGGTGCACAGCTGGATCGGGATCAAGCTGTGGAGGTACGATTGCTTAACTAACGCAGCATGTATGGCGCAAACGGATATCCTAATCATATTTGCCAAGAGGCCTGTTTATGGCAAGGTAAAGACCCGTCTTGCCGTTTCCATCGGCCCTGCCGCGGCTTTGGAAATTTATCGGCAACTGTTGAACCATACCTTGGATATAGCGACGAAAGTAGAAGTCGAAAAAATTATTTTTTATTCCGATGAGACGGCGCCTGATAATAGAACTGTCTCTGGTTTTCGAAGCACCACGCAGCATGGCGTCGACTTAGGGGAGCGAATGAAAAATGCATTTGCGGATGTGTTCAGGCAGGGGTATGCCAAAGCAGTAATTGTTGGTGCGGACTGCCCAGCTATCGATGAAACGATTGTAGCAGCCGCTTTCGATACACTGGACAAACGGGATGTTGTCATTGGTCCCGCATATGACGGTGGTTACTATTTGTTGGGAATGAAGCGAGTGCACCCAATGCTGTTCGAAAATATTCCGTGGAGTACAGCAACCGTTTTTGAGAAGACCGTAGCGATTTGCAAAAACGACGAACTTAGTTATTCGCTTTTGCCGCCGTTGCCCGATGTGGATGAAGAAAAAGACCTGCCGCATCTGGCAAAAATGAACCAACATGGATAATCGGCAAACCTTCCTAAGTATCATCATCCCGACATACAATGAGGCTGGGCATATCGTGCGTACACTCAACAAAATACATGCGGCGAATGAGACGCATCATACAGAAATAATTGTCGTAGACGGTGGCAGTACCGATGATACGGTCGCTTTGGCTGCCGCTGCGCGGGCAATCGTTGTGCAAAGCGAACGGAAGGGTAGAGCGGCTCAGATGAACAAAGGGGGTGCCCGGGCAACCGGAGAAATGCTTTATTTTCTTCATGCAGATAGCACCCCACCTACTAACTTTATGCATGACATTCACGCGGCCCATTCACAGGGGGTAAAAAGCGGATGCTTCCGGCTTGCCTTTGACTGTCACCATTGGTTTTTGAGGGCGAATGCCTGGTTTACCCGGTTTGATCTTAATGCCTTCCGCTTTGGCGATCAAAGTCTATTCGTTACCAAAGCGGTATTTCAGAAGTCGGGTGGATTCAGGGAAGATTTGTACATCATGGAAGACCAAGAGATCATACACCGCTTAAAGAAGCACGGAAAATTTGCCGTGCTCAACGACAACGTTGTCACTTCCGCCAGGAAATACCTGGAAAATGGCATATACCGGATGCAAGGCATTTTTTATGCCACGTGGATTTTATACTACCTCGGATATTCACAGGCCCGTTTGGTCAAGTTGCATCGGAGATTTGTGAGGAGATAATCATTGTTAATTGAGTTGATAACTATGAAGCCCAATGATGAAAATGCAAAATTACCGCCGGCACAGCGGCCCTTTCGGGTGCTGATTATATCGGGCTCGCAAAGAAGGCAATATAATTGCCCGGGGGTTGATAGCAAATCCAGGACGCTGATGTTAAAGATGGCGGAAATGTTACCCAAGGAATGGGAAATCGATTACGAAGACCTGGGCAACGTTTACGCAAGAGAAAGAATACAAAGTTGCAATGCCTGTGTGTCGACGGCAATGGCCCTTTGTGTATGGCCCTGCAATTGTTATGAAAAGGATAGTCGTAAAGAACCCGACCTGATGTGGAACCTAGATCTATACGCCCGGTTGGATATGGCGGATGCCTGGGCAATTATCGGCCCCATCAACTGGTATAGCTGCAGTAGCAACCTAAAATTGATGTTCGATCGGCTGGTGTGCATGAATGGTGGCAATCCGGATGAAAAAAGCATTGACCACAAGAATCCGGAAAAAGCAATGGCTTTGGAACACACCGCCCAGTGGGAAGCGATGAGCCTGAATCATTTGGAAGGACGGACCGCAGCCTTCTTTTGTTATGGAGACGAGGGAGGCGATGAACTAGACGAAGCCGGGCGCCCAAAAATCCTGCAGCATAAACATTATTTCGACCCCGTTGACGAACCTTTTGCGAATGAACGCAATGCGTATGCGCCATTGGTGTGGCAATGCCGGTATGGAGGCGTAGAAGTGCCTGATCATCTTTGGAAATGCGGCATTACCGGTAAAGACAAGAAATACAGCGATAACCAAGCGGAACATATGGTTGATGAGAACGAATTTATGGCCTCATTTTCCGCTTGGGTGCGGGATTTCGAAAATTTTGTCCGGCAGAAAGGCAAAGTGCCGCCCAACCGGTACCGAGCCTTCGGTTATAAAGCACCAACGCATTTTTGGGGAAACGTAAAAGATGGCATACGGTACGTCCGCATGATGGTGGGCAAAGCGCCCAAAGGTTCTTCACCCCGGACACAGGAGGACCTCGGACTGAATAAAGATGCCACTTGGCACACCAAGAAAGGTGAGGGAGAAAAACTAAGGCGCCATGATTAGGTCCATTTTCGATGTTTACGGCGCACCTGTACTGGTCATTTTCTTTGTCTTGCTTTTTTTCCTCGAAAGCAACTACCAGCTGCGCAAACGGGTACAAGGCCGATGGAAGCGGATAATTATTAATTTTATTGTTTCGATACCGGCGTTTTTACTGCTCCGGCTGATGCTGATTCCGGCAATGGTTTGGCTGGCCGTGAAAAACCAGTCTTGGCACATCGGCCTCAACCAGCTATTTGACGCGGCTCCACTTATTGAGGGGGCAATCGCCTTTCTGCTACTTGATTATAGCAATTATCTGTGGCACATTTTACTCCATAAGTTGCCGGTTCTTTGGCGCTTCCATTTGGTGCATCACTGCGATCTTGACTTGGATATCACGACCGCATTCCGTTTTCATTTCGGGGAGCTGGTCGGGTCGGTGCTTTTCCGCGGCGCAGCCGTTGTTTTGATTGGCGCCAGTCCTGTCGCCGTGTTGATTTATGAAATTGCCTTTGAGGCCGCCACACAATTTCACCACAGCAACCTAAAAATGCCATTCCGGTTGGAAAAGACGTTGAATTTCCTGGTTGTTACCCCGCGTATGCATGGCATTCACCATTCGGTTGTCAAGCGGGAAACCGATAGTAATTACGCGATTGTTTTTTCGGTTTGGGACCGGATACACCGCACGGTCCGTCTGAATGTCCCTCAAAACAGGATCATAACGGGCGTACCGTCCTATGCCGACGAAAGTGAATTGACTATTGGCCGGCTCTTCAAACTGCCCTTTACGAAAATCCGTCCCTGGCCAAGTGTAGGACACGGCGCTTCGGGCGACGAAAAGAAAGAAAACCGGAATCAATTGGAAAAATGATATCTTTTTCGAAGGCGTTGCAATGCCGAGGGGGCTGCCGCGGTTTCTCATTGGCAAGAAACGCTACAGCTAAATTTGCCCTGGCTTTCAATTGCGAATTACAAAGGAAATTGAGAACTTACAACCCAAAATAAGAAAGATATGAACAGCACATCATGCAAATCCATCGCCACTATTTTCCTTTTCCTGTTATGCCAATTTGGCTTCGCTCAAGATAAGGCAACGCTAAGAAAGGATATTGAGCGGATTTTGGCTAACTATCAAGCCCGCATTGGAATCGCTGTTCACAACCAGGATTTTAGCGACAGCCTGATTGTAGCGGGCAACTATCACTTCCCTTTTCAAAGTGTTTACAAATTTCATCTAGGAATTGCGGTATTAAATCAAGTAGATAACGGGATTTTAAAATTGGACCAGCCAATTCGCGTGTCAAAGGCCGCGGTCACTACCGATCTATATAGTCCCATAAAAGACAAATATCCAGATGGAGTAACCCTGCCTTTGAGCGAAGTGATTAAGTATACCATTGCTGAGAGTGACAATGTGGGTTGCGATATTCTCTTTGAACTACTAGGCGGGCCGGATGCCGTTCAGGCCTATTTTTCGGATAAAGGTTATGGCAATCTTTCTATCAAGTTAACGGAAGCGGTCCAGCAAAAAGAATGGGACCTACAATTTGCCAATTGGACAACCGTTGGATCGTGCAACCATATTTTATACGACTATTATACCAATCGTAAAAGGCTATTATCGCCTACATCGCATCAATTTCTGTGGGATACGATGCGTGGAACGAAGACAGGCGTTAATCGCATTAAGGGAGACCTGCCAACAGGAACCGTCGTTGCCCATAAAACGGGATATTCGGGACAAAACAAACAAACGGGAATTACTGCCGCGGTAAATGATATCGGCGTGGTCAGTTTACCGAATGGCGATGTTTTTTATATGACGGTTCTAGTAACGGATAGCAAAGAGGAAGAATCCGTAAGTGCTAAAGCGATCGCCGAGGTCTCTAAAGCCGCGTACGATTATTTCACAGCAAGGTAATCTTCACTGGTTATGTTAGCAACGCTTCGAAATCGCCGCTGTTTTTCAGGGGTGAATACGAAAGGCACAGCAAAAATTTTTGGGAGGAAGCGGCCGCGTTTATAGATAATCGGTAGACGATGCGTTACCAAGCCCAATACCCGCACTGCCTCCCGATTGAAGGGGTCGGATTCCGATCGTTCAAAGTGGATCGAATCCAGGCGTCCCTGTTCGTCCGTTTCTACCCATAACACCACTTTCAATTCTTCCTCGACGGGTGGAAGCGTCGACCAGTTGATGAGCGAGTCAATCATGGGGATTAGGTCATGACCGTCCCACATAATCACTGGGGTATTCTTGGATAAAGAATTGTCAAAATACTTCTCGCTTATCTTGTGCCCTTCGGCAAATACAAGTTCCCACTCATGCTCGTAGATCGCGGAAAACCCCGAGTGTTCGTAATAGATCAATTCCCCGTTATAAGTGGTCACCGTGTCCGAAAACCAATCGGCATACACACGGTTGTCCTGTACTTTTCCCGGAAATAGCACATCCAGTTCCGTCTTGGCGCTCCGGTCGCAATTGTAAATATCTGTCAGGTACAGCCGGTTATCTATCACCTCCCAATACGCAATGTATCCGCGCCAGCAGCCGGTGTTTATTTCAAGAAGTGAATCAGGAAAAAACGGTTTGTCCCATTGGTTTCGTTCTTTCCATTGTTCGAGCGGCAATGCATGTAGAAGCAACGTGTCTCCACCGATAACCAACCGATCTGGAGCCTGTTCGGTGGCATAACCTGGAAATGAGGCCGTGATCATGCATAACACAAACGATAAGCCGCCGATAACTGTAAACTTCATACCCAATACTCATTTATTTATTGATGAATATTACTCGGAAATTCCATATGTCGACTTATGCCCCCTTTCTTGCTGAGTTCAGCAGGCTTCGACAGGAATTAAAAGTAAAACAAGTTTGAACCCCAACTGTTAATCAATTTCCGGCGGGCTTGGTACTTGACTGCTTTACTGATAATCTAACTATTAGGATATGAAAAAGATACTGATGATACTCACTTCGCATTCGGCTATGGAAAATACCGATAGCAAAACCGGTGTCTGGCTGGGCGAATTTACAGATCCATACTATGAACTGCTAGACCAGGGATATGAAATTACGCTGGCTTCTCCCCAAGGCGGTCAGCCGCCGATAGACCCAATAAGCAAGCTTACCGAAAACCTCACGGCATCCAACCGCAGGTTTAATGATGATCCTGCTGCTCAAACCGCCTTTGGCACGACACGCAAACTGGACGCTGTCAATCCGGAAGAATACGATGCATTGTTTTTGCCGGGGGGGCACGGACCGCTGTGGGACTTGGCGAACGATGAAACATGCGCCAGGATCATCCTTGATTTCTATAATTCCGGCAAACCGGTGGCAGCGGTATGCCACGGTCCGGCGGCTTTAATCAAAGCAGTGGAACTGCAACCCGAATTGCTGAATGGTAAAAGGGTGACTGCTTTCTCCAACGCAGAGGAAGCACTGGTGATGAAGAGCGACAACATCCCTTATAAGTTGGAAACACGGCTCAAAGAATTGGGCGCTGATTTTCATGCTGCACTTATTCCGATGACTTCCCACGTGGAGGTAGACGGGCTACTGATCACCGGGCAAAACCCGTTATCAGCCGGACCAACGGCGAAAGCACTGATTGAACGGCTGCAGACGAATGAAGTGCCGGAAACTAACTGACGGTATTCTGTTCTTCCAGCAAATTCGTATGGTTGCCAACGGTTTTATGTCCGGCTTATCCAAACACTTAGCCAATCTTATGGTTCAAATCACGGTTAATACGTTCGGCGGTCTGTTTGAGCGCGGCGATAATCGCTTCTTTTTTTTCATTTTTAAACCTACTTATCGGTAAATAGACGCCAATACTACCTTGGGGCTTCCCTTGCTGGAAAACAGGGACAGCCACACCGGCAATATCCGACTCCGCGTGATGCAAGGCCATCTGATCATTCTTTATTTTTTCAAGTAGCCCGAGTAGGTCGGTATGATGCTTCGCTTCGGACCACATGTCGCCAGGCATTCCATATTGCTGAATAAATGCTTCCCTTTCTTGGACGGACATGGTGGCAATGAGTACGCGGCCCGTAGCCGTCAAATATGCATGTTTTTCATCACGTGTATTTGCTTGCAACTCGTGTTCGCTGGTCTCTTTGTGGATAGTTACCCGCAGGTTATCTTTAAGGATTGCTAAGATGCAACTTTCGTTGATTTCGGTTTGCAATGCCTTTAAATGAGGTTTTGCCGCTTCCAGTAGGCTGCGCTTGTTAGAGAAATTATGCGTTAAGTAGTACGCCTTTGGACCAAGCTGGTAGTTGCCATCTTCTTTTTCGACGTAACCGCGTAGGATCAATGTTTTAAGAATGTTGGCACACGTGCTATGATTAAGTTTCAACTGGTCCGCAATCTGGCGCAATCCGATTTCCTGGTCTGTATTTAGGGAGAGCACCTCCAAAACATCATGCTCTCTTTTGCATTCGTTGTGGGCGCGACGGCGCCGTTCCTCCTTGGGCTGATCAAGCCCGTCATCGGTTTAGCTGAGGGCATCTCGCTGCTTTCTATCGGCTTATTGGTAGCCGCGGTATTTGTTTTTGTAGCTGTTAAGGTCTTTTTGAAAAAGGATCGAATCCAAGGAGATAGCATTTAAGTGGTACGGTACGAAACGGTTGCCTCGGTGCAACGGTCTTACTGTGATGGGTTCAAACGATCTCTTCCGTTTATTGGATACGCTTAAAATGGTATTTATCAGCATTTCCTTGCACGCGTAATCAAATAAGGCTAAATTCGCAGATTAGTGAGAGAGACGTTATCCAATAGGCTGCACGATTGTCAGCGATACTTTCTGGTATTCGCTGCATTGCTTTTGGTGCAGCTCACTTCCTGCCCCATCAAAAGCAGTATCAAAACGCTAATCGGCATTCCCATCCACACAGAACAGCAAACCGCTAAAGGCAATCTTATTTTTCAGGGAAGCGGGTTGGAGAAATGTGGCAATGGTAAAACCGTGGATACGCAAGTATTCCGAATCAGGTTTTCCACCGTAAATAATCTATTGCCGGTCGCCCTGCTTACGGCGGATTTTCTTCGTTCGTTCGGTGATCCGCGCTTCAAGGAACAGCCTCATCCCTTTTATGGGAACCTGAGAATTTCTGGAACGTTACCGATATTCCTTCAATACCGAAAGCTCATCATTTAGTACCTTCTGATTTTTTTCGCGGAACAACTATCCACGGCGGAACGGTTCGCCGTTGAATATACGATATATACAATGCTACACAATTAAAATACTTATCATATGCAGATGCAATTCAAGAATTTGGCAATTTGTTGGGGATTTTTCATACTGGCAACTATTTCATTCGTGGCATGTGGAAATGCTGACGAGAATAAAGGAAGTAATTCAGAAAACCGAAATACCTCGAAGGAGGAAGTGGCAGGGGTTGGAACCGGGGCGACCGCCGGTGTTTCATTTACCGATCAAAACGGAAAAACCGTATCGCTGAGCTCACTAAAAGGTAAGGTCGTTTTTATTAATTTCTGGGCGACGTGGTGTCCTCCGTGTATCCATGAAATGCCATCCATCAACAAGCTGAAGCATACTTTCAAGGGCAGCCAAGACATCGTGTTTCTGATGGTGGATGTGGACAACAAAATAGCGCAATCCACTGCGTTTATGGAAGAGAATAAGTACGATTTGCCAGTATACGTTCCCGCCAGCAACATCCCGTCTGACTATCTGGGAGGCGCGATCCCGACTACGGTCATTTTGGATAAAAATGGTGAAATGGTAGGCCGAATGGAGGGTGGCAGGGATTATACCGACCCACGGATAATAGAAGCGCTGAACGAACTGGTGGAAGCTGATCAATAGGTAATCGTACATTCTTCGCGTGGGGAGCGGATGGGTAGCAGCCATTATTTTTTCCGACTGCTATTTGGTAACAAAAGCTGTGCTATTTTCAATCGGGGCTAAAAAGCCGGTAAAAAATCACCATCTTTGTGAACGAAATGAACAACGTGTAAACGCATGTGTTAATCGACGGACCGGCTTGCTTTAACCTGAAATGAAAAGACTTTTATCCTATTTTCTTGTATTCTTAGTTTCGGCCAATTGGCTCCTTGCTCAGACTTCAGCAAACGAAAGCTTTAACCGTTCCTTTCTGCATATCTATATGCACACAGCCAGTGAAGACGTTAACCTGGCCCTAAAGTCAGCGGATTCCCTTTATCAAACGGCTGTAAGTGATATTCACAAAATCCGTTCGTTGATGTTGATCTCCGATATGTACCACCGGATGGCAAATCGCGATTCATCCATTCACTACGCCGTAAAAGCGGAGCGGATAGCGGAGCAGGCGGATAACTACGTTTGGCAGGCACGTATATGTGGGGTATTGTCTACGCAGCATCGCGAAACGGGTTTGTATAACGCGGGTAGGCGGTATATAGAAAAGGGATTGAAAGTCATTGAGAAGGTAGCGAATCCGGAGGCTGCAAATCAATTCAAGGGTCAATGTTTCCAGGAATTGGGCTTTTATGATGTGGAAGAAGGGCGGTACGAAGAGGCGATATCCAACTTCAGGAGAGCCGAACCGTTTTTTGTTGATCTGCCAGATACCGTGGTTCGGTATTTTGCCCTTGCACAAAACGACGAACGGATCGGCTTGTGCCATCTCGAATTGGAGGCTTTAGATTCTGCTGCATTCTACTACAACCGTGCGTTAGCGCTAGAACAGAAGGCATCGAAAGCAGGTACGCCGGTTAAAGGATTTATTTATAATGGATTAGGTCGTGTGCATTTGGCAGATAAGCACTATGAACAGGCGGACTCCTGTTTCCACCAAGCACTGGCCATTGCAGAAGCAACCGGATTACCAAACCTAAAAATCAGTGTATATAAGGATCTGGCGAGGTATTACAGGCTAACGGGCAACGACGAAAAGCATCGGCGATACAACGATAAATACCTGAAAGAAATAGAGGAAAATACGATCAAACATAAACGATATGCCGACCATGTCATTGCACGCATCGAGCGCCGGCTTGAGAACATGACCGCTTCCAATAAAGTGTTAAGTCTAACGGCGTCCGTACTGATCGTATTCATGGGAGTGGGGATGGGGCTTTACGTCCGTAGGCAGCGGAAAAATTACCAGCGATACCAAGCCATTATCAGGGCGCTTAAAAACCAGGGCACGGAGGTGTTGGTAAATGAGCAGACAGCAACCAACGGAGAGATGGATCGGGAGAAGAACATCATGCCCGAAAATACCAAACAGGAGCTGCTGAAGAAACTGGAACGCTTTGAATCTTCCCAGCAATTTACAGACCGGAATATTTCCATTGCGGTGCTGGCGGGGAAGATGAAGACGAATACCAAATACCTTTCTTATATTATCAACAATTACCGAAACAAGGATTTCAATGGCTATGTCAATGAACTCCGCGTCAACTACATCATCGCGAAGATGGAAACGGACAGCCGATACCTCAATTACAAGATCAGTTACCTGGCGGAAGAATGTGGGTTTGCTACGCACAGCCAATTTACCACCGTTTTCAGAAATATCACGGGTTTGTCGCCCTCTACGTTTATAACGTATCTGCGGAAGGATGGACAAATGGAAGATAAGGTACTATTGAATTGATAAATTCAGGTATATGTTGTGGATTTATTGTAATGTGTTGTTATTTAATTAGTTACTGGGTTTATTTTCTTGCTATATTCCGTAATCTGATAAGCTAAATAGTTTTGAGTTTAAACATCACTATGTAGCTTTGAAGTATATACGACCGTACAATCTACCATGGAAGGACTCTTTGTCAGCGTTACACTGGTTTACACATTATTATCATGCGGCCTCTTATTAGCTGCCTTTTTCAACTTCCGTAGCCAACCTAATCGTTACCTGATCGTTGGTTTTTGGGCGGTCTGTTTGCACATTGTTTATAAACTGATATGGGTGGGCTGGGGCAATCCCAGCCAATACGAGATTCCCCTTCCGTTCGGACTGATGTATCCAGTGTTGCTTTACCTGTTTGCCCGTGCATATTACCGGCCGGAAATAGCCGGTTCTTACCGGCAGTTGATGTTCCTATCGTTGCCATTTTTTCTGCACCTTGTGTTATTTGTAGCTGCCTGTCTGCAGCCCACGGAGAGCGGTTGGATAGCTGGATACGCAAAAATCTACTATGTTTCCTGCATGTTATCGCTGTTGACCTTTTCCACGCTGACTGCAAAGATGTATACGAATTCCAAAAAGCCATCTACCCCAACGGATATCCTGATCCGCCAGTTGACCATGATGTGTTTTGGATTGGTTTTGCTCGGCTACATGGTACTGTATCAAGTAAGTGTGCCAGATGATGACGTTGGGTTTGAGGTCCGACCGATGGTTTACCTGTTCTTAGCCCTCGGATTTGGCTTGATGATACGCTATATTATTACCCTTGGCATCCCTATTTTCCATGGTTTCAATGAAGGAGAAGCAGTGTTGTCTAAAGCCGGGGGCGAGCCAAACAGCACGGTTCAGCCTTCGGTGGTAGCCGAATGGGCAGTAGTCATTGAACAGGAACTGATTCGCACCCAGCTGTATCTTAATCCGTCGGTCTCCTTGGATATGCTGGCGCAGGAAGCCGCCATACCCCGCCATCAGCTGACGCAGGTTTTTAATGGTTATTACAAAAAGTCATTTTATCAGTTTATCGCTGCAATGCGGATCGAATATGCCGTTCGCCGGATTTCGGAATTAGGCGATAAAGTCACGCTGGATTCTTTATCGTATGAATGCGGGTTTAATTCCAAGACATCATTCAATCGGTATTTTAAAGCGTATACCGGTATGACTCCTTCCGAATACCGAACCGCGCGGCAATCGATCACTAATCAAACGCTATCGATTCCACAGTGATAGCTACCTACCTCCTTGTGGCAGTTATCAGTGTATCGCTGCTGGCCATATGCGTGAGTATATTGGGTAGGCGGCGAACAGTGATGGATCGATACGTACGATGTTTTCTACTATTTTTGACAATCCACGCGCTACACGCCTTGGTGGTACGTACGTATTTTGCTGACCAGATGCGACTGGATTATTTCGCACCTTACGGGTTGCTGTATGGGCCTTTTCTTTATTATGCCTATTGGTTGGCGGGAGGCAACCGATTGGACGTAAAGAAGGCGTTGATACATGTATTTCCTTTCTTTATTTTTCTGCTTGGCTATTTACTTTGGCTGGCAGCTCCGTGGATTTTCAGTGGCTACGAGCGCCTTTTCGGATTAAGCCTTTATGGCGTACTTGCACTCTCCCTGTTCTCGTATACCATATGGGCTTTGTTTTTCCGGCCGACCGGCAGTGATGCAAGCCGTATCAATGAATCGCGTATGTTGGCAATGATGGCCATGGTACTGGCTTTTGCAGCCGTACTGTTTCTGGTGTTTGCTTATTCCAATATGGTTTCAGGCCCCGTTCGCTCGCAATTTAACGGATCCATTGTCTTCTTATGCATGTTAAGTGCTTCTCTTAGTTTATTTTTCCATATCGTTCGGCAGACCGCCAGCGGTATGCAGGTTACGGCTAAAGCAGGTTCGCCGCAGGTTGTTGAGCGCGCACCGGCCGAAAGCCCTGTAGATCATCCTCCGGAGAGTGGTCCCTATCAAAAATCGGCAATTTCTCCAGACCAGTTAAACGTTTACGAGACATCGGTACGCCAAATGGTGGAGGAAAAGCAGATTTACCTCGATGATGGCCTCTCACTGGCCTCACTGGCCCAGCAGCTGAGAATTCCGAAGCACCACCTATCGCAGGTATTTTCATTGCGCATTGGTAAAAATTTCAACACTTACGTCAACGAACTCCGGATAAACCATGCCATTGCATTGATGCGTACCCGTCCTGAATGGACAATTACGGAGATTTTTCTGGCCAGTGGTTTTAACGCCAAAGCATCCTTTAACCGGTATTTCAAGCAGTTTCATGGAACAACGCCCACGGAGTACCGGAGCGGGATTGCAGGTAACTAATCGTAACCAAGGCTTGATCTTTCAGGGTCTCGGCATGACCGGTAGCCTTCTTTGTCGCCTAGTTTGGCAATGAAGTCATAGGCTTCATCGGTAAATTTTTCCGCTGTTGCCAAAAGGCTTCCGATTCCAGATACCAAGAGATTTCGGCTATGCTTGTGGCAGTAGACTCACGAATGCTTACTTTTCGGAAGCCCATTTATGGATAAGCTTTTTGCTATGAGTGCACGCTTCTTCAATCGAAAAAGTTTTGTCCGGTTTCCACTTGAGGGCAGCTTGTTTTTGTAATTCCTGATAGCTGGCTTCAGGAATGATGACGTACTTCTTATTGTCAATAGTTACGTGTGTCATGATATTTTATATATCACAAACAAATGTAACAAAACGGTTGTGGAATAACAATAGCTACAATTTATGGCCGCCCAAAACAAGCTTACCCAGGAAATTCTTGATGAATTGCTGGCAACGGATGAGAAGTCGGCGCTGGACGAGGGATACATCGACGCAAAAACTGGCGAGGAATTGTCGGATTTCCAAAATTACCTTCTTGACGGTCCGATAATGGACGCCGACCAATACTCACAATTTAAAGAAAACAGAAAGCATTTAAGTACATAGGTTTGCATATATCTAGCAATAAGCTTATCTTAGTACTTCCTCCAAATCTAGCCTTAATTTTCGTTGCTATACTTTCGTACCGGCTGAGTCCCGTATTGCGACTTGTTCAGACCGTCTTCTCCATGACAAAATAGTAATTTCATTAATGATCCGTAATGGGTCCATGAAATCACTGCAAATAATGGATTCATTATGGACGGATTATGGATTCATTGTGGACTCATCTCGAAGAGGGTCCCGTTTGGTTCCCCGCTGGTACGGATACCTGTCTTATCCTGTTTCATATAAACCTGATGAAAAGAAAGGTATTGGTTTTGATTGATAGGACAAATATACGGATTCTCGGCGAGGTTACAAAAAAATCTCCAAAATCGTTGCTGCCTTACGTCTCAAATCGTTGGGATCACTGACATCCCAAGCATTTGAGACGTTTTTTTTCGTCGTTCTCTACATGTTTGCGGCATGAAAAACAGCGCCGTTGTACCAGATGGTTGAGCGGTACCGTATGTATCTATGAAAAATTACTACCGATTTTTTTGCTTACTCTTTTGCATTGTTCTTTCGTCTACTTGCCTTGCCAAACGCAGTAGTGAATACATTGTGTTGGCAGTAGGCACATCATTTAGTTACCGATTCGACCAGACCGTGAAATGGCGTATTACAGAATTAGCGGGTGGTAAAGTCTTGAAGAATGGATTCGGTCCGATCCGTAAGTTGGTTTTCGAAATTCCAGGTGCCTATCAGATTGATGTGGAGGAGGAGTTGAATTATGATCCTGCTACATGCAATCATCCCCAGTATCCAAATGAAATCACTATCGAGGTCAGTCCTTACAGAATGGAGTTTGACTTTGCCACGGTCCGCCTATCCGATGAAATTGCCGGCGGGCAACCTGCCGACGGGCGGACACTTTCCGTGGATGTGAATTTTAGTGTCTATGGAAAAGATACAGTGGTTTATGAGGTTCCGCCGGTAAGGACAGCTGGAGCAGGGACTTCGATAACCGGCTTACCTATAGACAAGCAGATACTACTGAAGCCGGGTGTCAATACGTTTGTTTATCTACTCAGCGGACAGGTGCATAGCAACAGTTACATCATGTTCGATTTTTTGGATATCAATAACCAAGTTCAAGTCTACAGCCTGCCTCAAAAAATTAAATAGCAATATATAGCATATGACTACAATCAATACATTTCGTGTTAATTCGGTTTGGACTTCGCTATTGGCTACACTATTTCTATTGGTGTTGAGTCATACAGCGGCTGCACAGGGATGCGGTTTTGTGGCGGGGATGGGTTGCCCCGGTACGGATTATAGCAATTTCGGCTGGAATTCCCGGGCGGCCAATGCTAGTGACATTGCTTCAATCGAATACGACAACTTCATTGGCGGATACCATGCTACGATGGTTCGCACAAACGACGGCTCTTTTCAGGTATGGGGTGCGAATATGGCAGCCAATGGCACCAGTAATGTGCTCTCTCCACTCGAAATTAATAGTACAAATTATCCTGGTTTATCGGGTACTGTGCTTAAAGCAGCTTTAGGAGATCGGCAAGCGAATAGCCAGCGTGTCGTTTTGACAACGGAAGGGTTGTATATATGGGGGTATTCAGGAAGTTTGATAAGTACCTCCGTAGTTAACAGTACGGATTTTCAAAAACTAGAGATCGGTAGTAATCCCACTGGTTTGCCCATTGGCGTTGCCCCAACCGATGTCAAAATGCTTTTCGGTACGTATCAAACGCTCGCGATAGTGACCTGCGACGGTCACGTATGGGTAATATCACAACATGGTGCCAATACCGGTAGTGGGAATACTTCAGCGAGCGCTACGGTTTGGCACCAGGTAATTGACGATGCTGATAATCCACTTTCGGATATAAAAGCGGTTAGGGGTACGCCCCAGGGGTTGGTGGCCTTGAAGTATGATGGTGACTATACCTTGTGGACGTGGGGAAGAAATACGTTTTTGGGGGATAACACGCCGGTCGCAGCGCGGACAAAGGCGACCCAGATGACTTTGCCAAGTACAGAAACGGATGAGCCGATTAAAATGATCGGGATGTCTGGGTTAGAAGACCGCGCAGCAAGCTATTACGTATTATATGCAAACGGACATTTATACGCGCTGGGCGACAACTATCGAAGACAATTAGGAGATTGGTCGACGACGACTCGGACAGGCTGGGTACAACCACAATATAGCAATACCCCCGGGGACGTCATGAACGACATCCGCTGGATATCCCCTCAAGAACATGATGAATTATATGCAACTGTCAATGTGCTAACCAATGATGCAACGCTATATAACTGGGGAAGTGGTAGTTACGGTATGCTTGGCCAGGGTTCAGGTACATCTTATGATCCTGGAGTTCCTAATGGCATAGTTGCGGGCGATAAAATTATCGCGGTGGAATCGGGAGGGCATACCACCATGGTAGTCAAGATGTGCGAAGTTAAGTTTGGGTATGTAGGGCACCGCGTTGATGGAAGTATGGGGGATGGTACTTCAGGTGATACAAATGAAACAGCGTTTACCTTTGAAACTGCCGAAGTGCAGATTTGTGGTGCAGCATCGGTTCCTACAATTGATGCGGTTGAAATCGGTGGCGGAACATTTTATTTTGGTCCGAACGATCGTTATTGTAATGGGTCTTCCATTGTGCTTTTGCCCTCCGATACGGATGAAGACGGAGATTTTGGAGGCGTATTTACTATTGTCGCTGGATCTGCATCAGCGACCCTGACCGGAGCGGAGAATAATATATTAACGTTTACGGGTACAGGCAATACGTCAGTAACCATTCGTTATACCGTAACGACTGCTGAGTGCGGTATCGAAGTAACATCCGAACGAACTTTCCTCACCGAAGACTGTGGAGCGGAACTCACACTAGAGAAATCAGCAATATTCAATGATAATGGTGTCGGAGACAATGCAGGTGACAACGCCGCCCAACCCGAAGAAACAATAACTTACACCTTTACCTTAACGAATACCGGTGATTATTGGATTGATAATTTAGAAATTTCTGATCCGCTATTTCAAGCACCGAATCCTGTTGTCGCTATAACATTAGATTTCAGCGAAGCGGAACAAAATGGCGTACTGCAACCTGGTGAATTTGCAACTGCTATAGCGACCTACACCGTTACACAATCTGATATTGACAATGGAGGTGTGTATAACCGAGCAACAGTAACAGGTGATTATATACGTGCAGACGGTGATGAGTTGCAAGTGACTGATGAATCAAGCGATCCAGACCCTCTTGTTCCAGGGGATCCTGGTTATGATGCAATTCGTCCAGATCATACCTATACCGGCCTTCCGATGAACTCGGTGCTTGCGCTGGTGAAGTCGGGCGTGTTCAACGACGAGAACGAGGACACGTACGGGCAGCCTGGCGAGACGATCACCTACACGTTCACGGTGAGCAACGGGGGTAACGTCACGGTTGACGGCATATCGGTCAGCGACGTGCTCCTTGAAGCACCGAACCCTGTTGTCGCGGTCACTGCTGTTGCGGACAGCTATACGGGCACGGGCCCCTACGGGGGTTCGCTTGCCCCGGGGGAGTCGGTGGAGTACACGGCGGACTATGTGCTGACGCAGGGTGATGTCGACAATGGCGGTGTTACGAACGCTGCCGTTGTCACGGGCGATGACCCGGAGGGCGATCCGGTGACCGACGACTCGGGCACGGCCGCGGACAACGACGATGGCACGGAGACGGGCCTTCCGATGAACCCGGTGCTTGCGCTGGTGAAGTCGGGCGTGTTCAATGACGAGAACGAGGACACGTACGGGCAGCCTGGCGAGACGATCACCTACACGTTCACGGTGAGCAACGGGGGTAACGTCACGGTTGACGGCATATCGGTCAGCGACGTGCTCCTTGAAGCACCGAACCCTGTTGTCGTGGTCACTGCTGTTGCGGACAGCTACACGGGCACGGGCCCCTACGGGGGTTCGCTTGCCCCGGGGGAGTCGGTGGAGTACACGGCGGACTATGTGCTGACGCAGGGTGATGTCGACAATGGCGGTGTTACGAACGCTGCCGTTGTCACGGGCGATGACCCGGAGGGCGATCCGGTGACCGACGACTCGGGCACGGCCGCGGACAACGACGATGACACGGAGACGGGCCTTCCGATGAACCCGGTGCTTGCGCTTGTGAAGACCTTCGTTGTTGACAACAGCTCCGGCACTGCCGGGCGCGTTGACGCTGGCGACGAGATTACCTACACGTTCGAGGTGACCAACACGGGCAACGTGACGCTGACGGATGTCGGTCTTTCGGAGATCGCCTTCAGCGGCACGGGGGACTACGAGCTTCCGGCTGACGCGGTGTTCGTACCGGCACCGGGCGGCAGTGCCGCGGGCACGCTTTTGCCGGGCGAGACGGCGACGTATACACTGACCTACATACTTACGCAGGATGACATCGATGCGGGCGAGCTGACCAACAGTACGCTTGCCACGGGCACGCCTCCGGCGGGTGCGGACGTGACGGATGTCTCGGACGCGGCTACGGATGCCGACGGCAGCACCATCACGGATCCGGAAACCACGGACAGCGACGAAGACGGGGAAGACGGGAACGATCCGGTGGTTACGGACCTTCCGTCCGTTCCTTCTATCGATCTGGTGAAGACCTTCGTTGTTGACAACAGCTCCGGCACTGCCGGGCGCGTTGACGCTGGCGACGAGATTACCTACACGTTCGAGGTGACCAACACGGGCAACGTGACGCTGACGGATGTCGGTCTTTCGGAGATCGCCTTCAGCGGCACGGGGGACTACGAGCTTCCGGCTGACGCGGTGTTCGTACCGGCACCGGGCGGCAGTGCCGCGGGCACGCTTTTGCCGGGCGAGACGGCGACGTATACACTGACCTATACGCTTACGCAGGACGACATCGATGCGGGCGAGCTGACGAACAGTACGCTGGCGACGGGTACGCCGCCTGTTGGCGCTGACGTAACGGATGAGTCCGACACGGCCACGGGCGCCGACGGGACAGCGATAACGGGTCCGGAAACCACGGACAGCGACGGGGATGGCGAAGATGGCAACGACCCCACGGATACCACGCTTCCATCTGCACCGTCAATCGACTTGGTCAAGACGTTCACGGTTGACAACACCTCCGGCACGGCGGGCCGTGTCGATGTGGGCGACAAGGTCACCTTCACGTTCGAGGTGACCAACACGGGTAACGTGACGCTGACGGATGTCGGTCTTTCGGAGATCGCCTTCAGCGGCACGGGCGACTACGAGCTTCCTACGGATGCGGTGTTCGGTTCGGCTTCTGAAAACAGCTCGGAGGGCACATTGGTCCCCGGGGAGACGGCGACGTATACACTGACCTACATTCTTACGCAGGATGATATCGATGCGGGTAAATTGACGAACAGTACGCTTGCGACGGGTACGCCTCCGGCGGGTGCTGACGTTACGGACGAGTCTGATACTGGCACGGATGCCGATGGCATTGCCATTACTGATCCTTTGGATACGGACAGTGACGGCGACGGTGATAATAACAACGATCCGACAGAGACAACGCTTCCTGCAACGGCAGGCATTGACCTTGTCAAGGCGTTTGTGATTGACCAAAGCACGGGTAATACCAATCGCGTTGACGCGGGCGACCAGATTACCTATACGTTTGAGGTAACCAACACGGGCAACGTTACGCTTACGGGGGTTGCGCTTTCGGAGCTTGCCTTCAGCGGCACGGGCGACTACGAGCTTCCGGCTGATGCGGTGTTCGTATCCTCGACGGAAGGCAGCGACGCGGGCACACTAGTGCCCGGGGAGAAAGCGACCTACACCTTGACGTATACACTTACGCAGGATGATATCGACGCGGGCGAGTTGACAAACAACTCCCGGGCCACGGGCACACCGCCGAGCGGCGCAGCTGATAACGTGACGGATGATTCCGACACGGCCACGGGTGCGGACGGTGCCGCAATCGGCGACCCTTCCGATACGGATAGCGACGGTGACGGCGACAACGGCAACGATCCGACGGAGACGGCGCTTCCTGCCTCCCCAGGTATCGATCTGGTGAAGACGTTCACGGTCGACAACACGTCCGGTACATCCGACCGCGTTGACGCGGGCGATAAGGTCACCTACACGTTCAACGTAACCAACACGGGCAACGTGACACTGACCGGTGTGGAACTGACCGAGATTACATTCAGCGGTACGGGCGACTACGAGCTTCCCGCGGATGCGGCATTCGGTTCGGCTTCTGAAGGTAGTACAGTGGGCACGCTTTTGCCCGGCGAGACGGCTACCTACATACTGACCTATACACTTACGCAAGAAGATATCGATGCGGGCACGCTGAACAACAGCTCGCGTGCAACGGGTACATCTCCGGCAAGCACCAAGGTGACTGACGAGTCCGACACGGCCACGGGTGCAAACGGCAGCGCCATCACAGACCCGGGCAATGAGGACAGCGACGGAGACGGTGACAACGGCAACGACCCCACGGATACGGAATTGCCACACACGCCATCATTGGCAGTTACTAAAACAATTACGAGCGAAGGCCCGTACGATAGCACGGACGACGTGATCACCTATGATATCGTGGTCACCAATACGGGTAACGTCACCATAGACGGCATCGTGCTGACAGATGCCAACGCGGTTATCCCTACGGGAGAAGAGAAAATTGGCACATTAGCGCCGGGCGCAAGTAAGACCATCCCCGTCACGCACGACATCACATTGATAGACCTGAATAACGGCAGTGTGAGCAACCAAGCCCAGGTAAGCGGCAAAGCACCGAACGGAGACCCAGTTACCGACGACTCGGATGACCCCGGCACGGGCGATCCCGACGACGCTACAGTTATCGACGTAACGCAGGCACCCGAGCTTACGGTAACCAAAGTCATCACGAGCGAAGGCCCGTACGACAGCACGGACGACGTAATTACTTACGACATCACGGTGACCAACACGGGTAACGTGACGGTGAAAGACATCGTGTTGACCGATGGCAATGCCGTGATTGCCGAAGGTGAAGAGAATATCGGCACATTGGAGCCGACGAAAAGCGCTACCGTAACGGTAACCCATGCCATCACGCAGGACGATCTGGACAATGGCAGCGTAAGCAACAAAGCAACGGCTACGGGCATAGACCCGAAAGGGAATACGGTGACAGATGATTCGGACAACCCGGGAACGCCGGATGATCCGGACGATGCGACGGATATTTCCGTAACGCAGCAGCCAGAACTGATCGTCACCAAAACCGCAAGGGAAGGTGAGCATGCCCTCATCGGCGATGTAATTACCTATGACATTACCGTAACGAACGCGGGTAACGTAAGCTTAACGAATATAGTAATAACGGATGCCAACGCGGACGCAGGAAGTATAACCCCTGCAACAATCACCACTTTGGCGCCGGAAGAATCAAGAAACGCAACGGCTACACACACGATCACACAAGCTGACATCGACGCGGGTTATGTATACAACATCGCCCAAGTAACCGGTGAGGCCCCGAATGGGGATGAAGTGAGCGACGAGTCGCACGACCCCGATCCGCTGGATCCAGATGCACCGACCGTCGGCGATTGTACGGACTGTACGATCACGCCGATCGAAATCAGACCTGCTGTTGCCTTGGTGGCGGTGGCTACCAACACAGGGTCGGGCCGCAACGGCGCCTTTATCGTTGGTGATAAGATCGAATACCGGTTTACCGTAACCAACAGAGGCAACACCACACTCGCTGGCTTTGTGCTGAACGACACGAAACTGGGACTGAAGGATGTCGTGGTGGACGAAACACTGGCACCGGGCGAAAGCTTTGTACGCATGTTCCGCTATACGATCACACAAGAAGATATCTTGGCAAAACAGGTGGTGACCAGCGCGACCGTGAATGCGGAAAGCCCGACAGGTACGGCAACGGCCGACGTATCGGGCGACGAAGTGACCAACGACGTTCCGACACTGGTTCCGGTGGCTGAAGGCCCTGAATCGTCGAACGACGAAGGGGAGACGCCGCAGAACACACCGGTGACCGTCAACGTCGTGGACAACGACGAGGAGGGCAGCAGTGAGCTGGATCCGGCTACAGTACGCCTGATCGATCCGGAAACGGGTGAACCAAGCGAAGCGGTGACCATTCCCGGTGAAGGTACCTATACGGTGGGGGCCGACGGCACCATTACATTCACGCCGATCCGCGAGTTTTACGGGGAAAGCACCATCCAATATGTGGTGCGCGACGTGAACGGCCTGGAGGCCGATCCGGCAGCCATTACGGTTGCTGTCGCCCAAAGCCAGCCCGCCGCATCGGATGATACGCAGCAGGGTTCATTCAACGGGCCGGTACAGATCCAATTGGTAAGCAACGACCAGCCGGATACGGCTCCATTGGATCCCTCAACCATCGAGATTACCAGCCAACCGCAGCATGGTACGCTGGAAATCGGCGCGGATGGTATTGTGACCTACTCGCCGAACCAGTACTATACGGGGCCGGACGAATTCAGCTACCGGGTAATGGATGCCAACGGCAACTGGACAAACGTGGCCACGGTACAAATAACGGTTTCCGGATTTAACATCCCGAACATCATCACGCCGAACGGCGACGGGCAGAACGACCGCTTTGTCATCGTAGGCCTGGCCGACTATGACAATGCGGAGGTGCTGATCTTCAACCGCTGGGGCAATGAGGTTTACAGAAGCAATAGCTACAAGCAGGACTGGGATGCACAGGGGATAAGTGAGGGCACCTACTACTACCTCATTACGCTGCGGAAGGATGGCAAGGAAACCGTCCACAAAGGTTGGCTGGTCATCAAACGGAAATAGGGAAGGCGCTTAGCAATGAACAAGTATAACATGAAAAACATCATAAAAACGTCAACGCTGTTATTCCTTTCCTGCATGGGAATGGTAGCCAAAGGACAGCAGAATATCCAGTTTACGCAGTACATCTTCAATTCGATGAGCGTCAACCCGGCTTATACCGGATACAAGGAAGAATGGTTCGGGCAGCTGGGGCTGCGCAGCCAGTGGGTGGGCATCGAAGGGGCTCCGGAAACGGGCACCGTTTCCATCGACGGTGTCGTGGATCCCTATCAGAAACGGCACGGACTCGGTTTTCAGGCTACGGCCGACCGGCTCGGTCCGCAATCGGCCACCTCGGTGTATGCCAACTATGCGTTCCGCCTGCAACTCAATGACGAAGATACCCAGCGGCTGAGCTTCGGTGTGGGTGTGGGCGTGACGCAATACAGCCTGGATGGTGCCAAATTGCGTCCCAACGATCAGGTGGACGGCATCGTCCCCCCGGGGCGGATCAGCAACTTTATCCCCGATGTGCGGTTTGGCGTGTATTATTACAATCCGAACTGGTATGCGGGCGTTTCGGTGATGGACCTGCTGTCGGGCGACCAGAGCAACAACATCTTCCGCTGGGACAATACCACCACGGATAACATCCGCCGCAGACGGCACCTGTATTTCATCGGCGGTGCACTGGTTAACTTTGACAGCGGACTGAAGCTGCGCCCGAGCGTGTTGGTGAAAGAGGATTTCAAAGGGCCGACGAGCGTGGACGTGAACGCGATGTTCATCTTCGACAACCGGTTCTGGATCGGCGGCGGCTGGCGTACGGGTGTAACCGTATTTAAGCGGGATTACGCGCGGTTCACCGGCGATAAACTGAGCAGGCAGAACTCGGTTTCGGCGATCGCCCAGCTGTACGTGACACCCAAGTTCCGGATTGGTTATTCCTATGACTACATCCTGAGCCAGTTAAGTAGCGTACAGAACGGTTCGCACGAAATAACATTGGGGATCACCTTCGGGCGCAAGGATCAACGTCTGCTGAGCCCGAGGTTTTTTTAATAGATACGAGACACTAGACACCGGACACCGGATATAGACATCAGATAACTACCATGAGATATCAGTTGCAACAACTCTTTTTTTTAGCGGCGCTGCTTTGCATGAGCGGGGTTGCGGTTTCACAGGAACAGCCATCGCTGCGCGACCGGGCGGATGAATTGTACCGTAAATACGAATACGCCAATGCGGCGGCTTTATACACCAGGCTGGCAGACAGCAGGCGGCCCAGACTGTTGGATCTGGAACGGCTTGCGGACTGCTATGCACAGATGAAGGATTACGAGGCCGCGGAGAACTGGTACGCCCGGGTGGTGGCCATGGAGGGCAGTGAAGCGGAAAACCTGCTGCGCTACGGGGAGGTGCTGAAGATGAACACGAAATACGCGGAGGCGAAAAAGCAGCTGGAGGCGTATGCGGCGAAGACGGGAGACCGGAGCCGGGTGTCGGTACAGCTTGCGGGGTGCGATTCGGCACTGGTATGGATGGCCGCTCCGACGGTGCACCGGCTGCGCAATGAAGGGGTAAATACCTCGCTGTCGGAGTTTTCGGTTTTTCCGGTAGGGGATAAGGCCTATTACGCCGGAGAGCCTGACGGGCAGATGCGGGGTGTGGGGACGTACGGCTGGACGGGTAATTCGTTCCTTCGGGTGTACACGGCTGACCGTGGGGCGGACAACGGGCTTTCGGATGCGGTGATAGCGGTTGAAGATATCAATAACACGCCGTACCACATGGGTCCGGTGGCTGCGTCTGCAGACGGTACCACGCTTTACGTAACACGCACCTACCCAGGGAAGAAGGGTGCCGTGACGCGTGAGGAACGGCAGAAGTACCGGACCCATAAGCTGGAATTATACATCTACACACAGGGAGAGGGCGGTAGTTGGAAGGCTACCCCGTTTCCCTATAACAACGTGGAGGAATATTCGGTTGGCCATGCCGCATTGAGCGTGGACGGAGGTATCCTGTACTTCGTGAGCGACATGCCCGGGGGACAGGGGGGCACGGACATCTGGTACAGTGAACGGCAGGGGGACGGGAGCTGGGGTACCCCTGTGAATGCGGGAGCCACCGTCAACAGCGCGGGTGATGAGCTGTTTCCGAACGTCGGACCGGACGGCACGCTGTATTATTCGAGCGACGGGTTTGCGGGAATGGGCGGACTGGATATATTCCGTTCCACGGGCAGCAGGGCAGGGTGGACCCGGCCTGTCAACCTTCGGTTTCCGGTTAATTCGCCGGGGGATGACTTCGCATACATCACCACCTATGAAGGCGAAGAAGGCTTAGCCGGCTACCTTTCCTCGAACCGGAAAGGCGGCCGTGGCAGTGACGATATCTATTCGTTTACGTTTGAGAAACCGAAGATCATCATCATCCTGAAAGGCACGGCTTCGGATAAAAATACGAACGACCGGTTGGCGGATGTCTCGGTGACGCTGTACGACGGCATGCGTGAAATCGTAGCGAGGAAGCGCACGGACGGCAGCGGGACGTTTGAGTTCGTGCTTGACAGGGACAAATCCTACACGGTATTGGGCCAGAAGGAGAAGTACCACGGCGATTCGGCCAAGGTAACCACGGTGGGCATCACGGAATCGGATACGCTGGAGGTGACGCTGCTGCTGGAGCCTGTATTCGAGGTGGGCAAAACCTTTGAGCTGGAGAATATCTATTACGACTTTGACAAGCACAACATCCGGCCGGATGCTGCTGCGGTACTGGATGAGCTGGTGCGTACGCTGCGTGACAACCCGACGCTGCGGATTGAGCTGTCGAGCCATACGGACAGCCGCGGCAGCGATGCCTACAACCTGGCGCTATCACAGCGGCGGGCCCAGTCGGCGGTGGATTACCTGGTGAGCCGTGGAATCGCGCGCGACCGGATGGTGGCCAGGGGCTACGGGGAGACGCGGCTGGTGAACGACTGCGGCAACGGCGTGCCCTGCACGCGCGAACAGCATCAGGCCAACCGGCGCACGGAAGTCACCGTGTTAGCCTATTAGGAGTAACGCTATCAACTAACCGGATCGATCATCGATTAGATCCAAAGGCCAATCCCTGTTGCTGGATTGGCCTTTTTGTTACGCTATTTCCAACCGCCCCCCAATGCCCTGTAAAGCGTGACCTTGGCATTCAATTGTTCCTGTTTTATACTCACCAAATCCAGTTCGCTGTTGAGCGCGTTACTTTGCGCGGTAATAACTTCTAAATAGGTTGCCTCACCGCTTTTAAAGAGCAGGTTGGCGTTTTTGACGCCAAGTTGCGCTGTGACAACGCGCTGTTCACTGATTGCATATTGGTCATTAAGTTTTTCAATCATCACCAGCGCATTGGTTACTTCGTGTACGGCATCCATGACCGTTTGCTGAAAGCTGATTTCTGCTTTATCACGCTCCAGTTTCGCAATCTCATGCTGCGTTTTCAGTCTTCTCCCAGCAAAAATGGGTTGAGTGACGCCGCTGATGATGCCACCGAACAACGCCCCGGGGATGTTGAACCAATTTTGGGGTAACATGGCATTGAGCCCCCCCGAAGCCTCGATGGTAAGTGTGGGATACCGGTATGCTTGTGCAACGCCCACATCGGCGTTAGCTGCGCGCAAAGCGAGCTCGGCTTCGCGAACATCGGGCCGGTTGACAAGCAGCTGCAAGGGTACACCTGCATCGTAGGTGTCCTGTATACGCCAATCCATCAATGCAGACGAGCGATATACGCTGTCCGGCATCTGTCCGGTCAATGCCCGCAAGGTATTTTCCTGGATGGCAATTTCCTGTTCCAATTGGGGAATAAGGGAGGCCGCAACCAACATTTGTGATTGGGTTTGCTGGATAGCCAATGAACTGACTTCGCCCGCATCCCGTTGCAGCTTGACGATCTGGAGGGTACTGTCGTTGAGTTTAAGGTTGCGCTGTGCAACCTCCAGTTGTGCATCCAGCATAAGCAGGTTATAATACCCTTCGGCGATGGCAGCCACCAAACTGGTCTGTATCGCTTTCCTGGCTTCAAACGTTTGAAGATACCCGGCCAGGGCACTTTCTTTTTGCCTGCGCAATTTTCCCCAGATATCCAGTTCCCAGCTCAGGCCGACAGACGAAAAATATTGCGACTGATACAAGAACAAGTTCTCGGGAGGATCAGACTGTCCCTCTTGATCATACCAGCCCGATGATGGAGAACCGTAGAAGTCACGCGACCGCCACTGGTGGTTGGTGCCGCCCAGTTGAGCGTCGATTTCGGGCAGAAAGGCTGCACGGGATTGCCGCAACGATTGATTGGCTATTTCGATGTTCTTCAGTGCCGTTTGCATGTCGTAATTGTTGACGATGGCACTGTCAATAAGTATCATCAGCATGCTATCGGTGAAGAAATCATTCCATGGAATGTCGGCAATCGTCGCGGAATCTGCCGCCGTGCCGACTCCCCGGAAGGTGTCTGCAGTCGGTAGCTCAGGACGGACGTAATCTTTTCCTACTTTGCACGATGATAACAAAAGGCAGCCGGAAATGAGAATTAACCCGGTATATCGAATGATAGTGTTCATGATCAATCTTCTTCTGTTGTTGTCAATTTAGTTTTTACCTGTTCATCGAGGTATTTGAAAATTACGTACAATACCGGGATGATAAAGATGCCGAGCGTAACGCCGATTAACATACCTCCCGCAGCCCCGAAACTGATGGAATGATTGCCCTGAGCAGACGGACCTACCGTCCACATTAGCGGAATCAGACCGGCTACAAACGCCAGGGAGGTCATCAGAATTGGCCGAAGTCGCATACGCGCACCTTCGAGGGCAGATTCATAAATACTCAACCCTGCCTGTCGTTGTTGCACGGCGAATTCGACAATAAGGATGGCGTTTTTTGCCAACAACCCAATGAGCATAATAAGCCCCACTTGCACGTAAATGTTATTCTCCAATCCGACAAGATTGACGAGTGTATATACGCCGATCAATCCTACGGGAACGGAGAGCATCACCGCTAAGGGTAAGATGTAACTTTCATATTGAGCTGCCAATAGAAAGTAAACAAAGAGGATACTCAATGCAAAAATTAATACAGTCTCGTTGCCCGATTGGCTTTCTTCCAGACTCATGCCCGTCCACTCATAGCTGTAGTTGCCGGGCAGGTATGCGGCGGCTGTCTCTTCCATCGCCTTCATTGCTTCGCCGGTACTGTACCCTTCAGACGGTATCGCATTGATGGCAATGGCGTTATATAAATTGTAACGGTTTACAATTTCAGGTCCCATTACTTTTTTAAGGGTTACAATGGTATTTACGGGCACCATTTCGTCCGCACTGTTGCGCACAAAAATGGATTTGAAGGATTCGGGTTCTGCACGGTATTCAAAGTCTGCCTGCATATATAGACGGTACTGTCTGCCGAAACGGTTGAAATCGCTCACCATGACTCTTCCGTAATATCCTTGTATGGTTCGCATCATCTCGTTGATACTCACACCCAGGGCTTTCGCTTTTACGGGGTCTACCTCCAATAGGTACTGTGGGAAGTTGGCGTTGAATGTGGTGTAGGCAGACGCCACTTCCGGCCGTTTTTCCAGCTCGCGCATGAAGGTATCTGCCACCATGCCAAAATCCCACATCGAGCCACCCATGCGATCCTGTAATACGAATTCAAGGCCGGAGAAGTCGCCGAATCCTTGAATGGTGGGGCGTGGGAATACGCTGAACGATGCTTCGGTAATCTTGGACAAATCCTGACGTATGGTGTCCATGAGGACGTTGATGTTCCGGATCTCCCCACGTTCTTTCGCAGGCTTGAGGTTAATGTAGCCGACGGCAAACGCTGAACTCGCGCTGGCATCAATGGCGTTATATCCGGAAACGGTGGTCATTCCCTCGATGGCTTCCCGTTTTTTCAAGATACTGTCCGCTTTGGATAGTGCGGCAGTGGTACGGGCCAGCGACGCCCCCGGGGGCATGGAAAGTGAGTAGGTGATAAAGCTGTCGTCTTCTGTAGGAATAAAACTCGGTGGGGTGCGGTTCATCAGCCATACGCCAATGGCAGTAACAAGTGCGAGTCCGCCCAGCGCTAACCATTTGCGTGCAGTTAGAAAGCGCAGCGAACCAATATACTTGTTTGTGACAGTTGCAAAGCCGGTATTAAATGCACTGAAAAACCGGGATTTAAACCCGCTAAAGCCAGGTTTCTTTTCCGTAGTGGTATCAGCCATCGTATCGGCCACCGTCGTAGGCGTCGGATGTGCATCCGACTTTCTGAGCAGCAATGCGCAAAGTGCAGGGGTAAGTGTCAACGCATTCAGGGCTGAAATCAGAATAGCCGTAGCCAGGGTATAGGCAAATTGCTGGAAAAATACGCCTGAAGGACCGCCCATGAATCCGACGGGAAAAAATACGGCGGACATAATGAGGGTGATGGATACGATGGCACGTGTGATTTCGCCCATCGTAGAGAGGGTCGCTTTCCGGGGCCCGAGGTTTGTCGAGTGCATCTTCTGATGCACAGCCTCGACCACCACGATAGCGTCATCTACCACGATGCCGATGGCCAGTACGAGGGCAAACATGGTCAGTACGTTAATGGAAAATCCGAATAGCTGAAGGAAGAAAAACGTGCCCACCAGCGAAACCGGGATGGCGATGGCCGGAATGAGTGTCGATCGGAAATCCTGCAGAAAAATGAATACAATGATAAACACCAAAATGAACGCTTCGAAAATCGTGTGCTGCACTTGATTAATGGATTCATCAATCTGATCGCGTACACTGTAAGAAATTTCATATTGGATGCCATCGGGAAAGTCTTTGGAGAGCCGTTCCAATACATCACGTATTTGGATGTCGATTTCCCGTGCATTGGAACCACTGGTCTGAAGAATGTTCAGGGTGAGCCCCGGGTGTCCGTTTACCTTGTTATCGCTTCCGAGGTTAGTGGCGCCGAGTTCGACCCGGGCAATGTCTTTCAGGTAAAGTACGGAACCGTCTTCGTTGGTTTTAATGACAATTTGCTCGAACTCTTCTGGCGTGGTAAACCGCCCTTGGTGCCGTAAGATGGTCTCGAAAGCCTCATCGGAAGTTTCCCCGAATTTCCCGGGCGCAATTTCAAAGTTCTGGTCCCGGATAGCTGCCCGGACGTCCTGCGGAATCAACCCATATACGGCCATCTTTTCCGGATTCAACCAGGTACGTATTGAATAATCACGGGCTCCTACACGCCGTACCTCGCCCACACCACTTACCCGTGCCAATTCGCGCATCAGGTTAATCTGTGCGTAGGCTTGCAGGAATGTTTCATCATATAGGGTATCGGGGCGGTTGCTGAAAATGTTGATGGTCATGATGATCCCGCTTTGGCGGGGCTCGACCGTGATCCCCGATTCGATAACTTCGGCGGGGATACGGGCATTCGCTTTTGAAACCCGGGTTTGTACGTTTACCGACGCCTGGTTTGGATCGGTACCTGTTTTAAAAAAAACGGTAATATTTCCGGATCCGGAGTTGGTGGCCGACGAGCGTATATAGGTCATGTTGGGAACGCCATTAATTGCTTCTTCGATGGGAAGCAATACGGCACCGGCTACAGTTTCCGCATTGGCTCCTGGATAGGACGTCGAAACGGTGACACTCGGCGGTGCGATTTCCGGAAACCGGGTGATGGGTAATTGCCACATCGATACCAATCCAAGAATTACCAGCAAGGTGGAAATTACGGTGGCTAATACGGGTCTATTGATGAATGTTTTGAGCATTACATTTCGTTTAAAACGTGTGCCAGCAGCGGACAGGAATCGCCGCCGATAGCATCAAGCGTTAGCTGGGAATAAATGAGAAAGATGTTTACTCTGCAGATGCTGAGGGAACAGTTAGGGGTTTGATCTCCATTCCGTTCTCGAGTTTATCAAGCCCGGACAACACAATCCGGTCGCCCGGTTTGATTCCGTTCTTTACGATATACTGCTTTCCGCTTTTGCCGGTCACTTCGATCGCTTGTTGCTTTACCCGATTATCTGGTTGGAGTGTATATACAAAGATCTTGTCCTGCAATTCGGTGGTAGCGACTTGGGGTACCGTCAGTACGCTGCGCTGGCGTTCTTCCATTTTGAGTGTGCCGGTATTGCCCGAACGGAGCACATGGTCTTTGTTGGGAAATGTAGCCCGCAGGCTGATGGATCCGGTCGTACGGTTTACCTGGCCATTGATGGCGTCTACCACCCCCTTTTCGGGATAAACGGTGCCGTCGGCCATTACCAAGGACACATTAGGAATCAACTGTGCCGTGTCGGCAGAACCGGTTGATGTTGAATCCGATTTGCCATATTTTTTACGGAAATAAAGAAAATCCGACTCACTCATTGCAAAGTAAACATATACCTCGCTGATATCGGAAAGTTCGGTCAGCGGATCGCTGCTGCTTACTAGGTTACCCACACGTTTCGGTATACGTCCGATAAAACCACTTACGGGCGCCTTGATGGTGGTGAATCCCAGGTTAATGCGCGCACTTGCGACAGCTGCCGACGCTTGGGCGAGCGATGCTTTGGCAACGTCGTAATCAGACAGCGCGGCCCGAAGCCTTACATCCGAGATCACGTCGTTCTCAACCAACGGCTTCAGCCGATCTACTTCCAGCTTCGCATTCTCCAATTTTGCCTTTTCGACATTTTCGTTTGCGATGGCATTGTTCAATTGTTCCTGATAGGGCTGTGGATTGATCTTGAAGAGTTTTTGACCTTCTTTCACAACGGCGCCTTCATCGACGTATATTTCTTCCAAAATCCCCTCAACCTGTGGACGTATTTCCACATTTACCTTGCCTTCTATGGTTCCCAAATAGTCTTTTACGGTAATAGCGGTTGCCGTGTCTATTTGCTGCACGGGCAAGGCAATTGCATTGCTTTCTGCATCGTTGGTTTTTGAAGATCCCGTGGAGCAGCTGAAAATTACAAAGAGTGATAATGTGATTAAGCCTATGATTATGAGTGTTTTGCTATTTAATTTAATTGAAATGTTCATGTTCTTTCTGTTTATTGTTCCGGTACCTGCGTATTGTTTGTTCTGTGATAAATGATCGATGGTTTTTACGCCAGTCGGTTTACGGGATAGGGGTCAGATAGTGTGCCAAACATTTCCTGTAATACCGTGTTATGATTCCAAATGGATTTGGTTTATACACTACACAAAGAGCAGATTCCTGTCATTGTAACCGCAATTCATCAGGGACATAGGGTAGCAGCCCCTTTAATGGAATATATGCATTTGCAGGAACACGAGCGTTTTCGCGAGGAAGATCCTTACACGGGCTATATGGCAAACCTGCCTGTCAACCGGATTGTCGTAGAAACTTCAAGATTTCAGGTCGATCTTAATCGCCGACGGGAACAAGCCGTATACCGTAGACCGAAAGATGCTTGGGGGTTAACTGTTTGGGAACCCGCTTTACCCGAACTGATGGTTGATCGGCTGCTGGAAGGGTACGATCGGTTTTATGCAGAAATGGATCAGCTGCTGCAATGGGTCCTGGCGCTATTTGGAAAATTTGTGGTATTGGACATCCACAGTTACAATCACAGGCGCACACGTCCCGACGAATCAGCCAGTATCGGAGAAAATCCGGAACTTAATATTGGAACCGGTCACAACCATGAAAAATGGAAACCGCTGGGGCATTGCCTGGCCAGTTTTCTGGCACATCACCGCTTCGAAGACCGGTTTCTGGACGTCAGAGAGAATGTTAAATTCAAAGGGGGAGGTTTTTCGGAATGGATTAATCGGAATTATGGTGCGTACGGTTGCGTGTTTTCGCTGGAGTTCAAAAAAACATTTATGGACGAATGGACCGGTTGGGTGGATATCTCCCACCTAAATCGCATTCATGCCATGCTCGGTGGATGCATTCCGTTTCTGTTGCATATGCTTGATACACCCGTTAAACCTTCTTTTTTGCATGGACATTGATGATAAGAAACATATCCAGCGTATTCTTGATAAGCTGAAGAAAAGCAAACCTGTGTTTATGAGCTTGCCCTGTGGCGGTGAACTCCGGATCGAAAGGCCGCTTCCCTACCTATTGGTGTACCGCGTTCCTCCCGATGGAGAAGATGCATTTACATCGACCCTGGGGAAAACCGAGTCGGCTTACCTGGTGGCTCCAGATACAGAGGAATGCCCCATAAATCCGATTATTTACGCAATAGCCGGTGCGATGGCCGACAAGTTCGGCGGGTTTATGCTGTTGGAAGTCTGGCTGTCAAATCGTGCTGATTCGCCTACATTCAGCATCCATATCAGCCAGAAAAGCGCGTTACCGATCGCTGAAAAATTACAGTCGGAGTTGCAACGCATTCATCTCATCCAAGTGCCCGGTGTACACACCACACTGGAAAAAGACAAGAAGATGCCTTCACCGCCTTATTACCAAGCGCTGTACGGCGCGGAAGAGGCACGGAAAAACGAGATCATCTTGATTGGATTGGAAATCAGACCCGTTTACATTAATCAACAGACGGGAGCACCCTATCCACTGTTCTTGCGGGAACTGCGTGAAAATTTTGTAAAAGCATTGCGCAAAAGTTTTTTTGAGTTCGTGCGTATGAAGACCTCCTACAGCGCGGCGAATTTCCAAATGCTGGGCACGACGGAATTGCACGAATCCGTATGGGAAATCGACGAGAAGCTGGCGGAATACAGCAATCAATTTGATTTTCTGCTATTGGTGACGCCAATTAACGCACAGGAAGCCTGGCGGAGCTTTTCCCGGACCAAATACCGAAAAAATCCGGCGTTTCACTATCGGCCCATGCCAATCGATCCCGAACTCATTAAAAGGAAGCTGTATAACCTGCCCATAGAAGCGATTTCGGACCCGACCATCGCTTATCTTTTCCGTGATAAACGAAAGGAAATCGACCGGATGCTCAACATGCTGAGTGAACGGGAAAAGCCAGATTTCCTATATAGCAGTCAGCAGCTTTTTGGCAATGTCGAGGAAAATTTGCTGGAAATTGCGCGCGCCATACTGGTGGCCTCGGAGCCTCAACAAGTACCTGCAGAGCGTGAGATGCTAGATGCCAATGCTTTTGCAGCGTTGGCAAAGGCAGAATTGGAATACTTGAAACAGCAGTACAATACGGTGTCTACCGCTGTGAGGGTACGGGACGACGTGGAGGGAGTCATGGTATCCCGCGGAACGCTCAATATCAGTAGCCGATACCGCATATCCCAAGAGCGTGCTTTTGCCTTGTTGCAACACGAGGTGGGTACCCATGTAGCCACCTACTACAACGGCATGGCCCAACCCTTTAAGCTTTTTTATGTGGGGGTACCCGGTTACGAACAATTGCAGGAGGGGCTCGCGGTACTCAGCGAGTACATGACCGGAGGGTTAACCAACCAACGGATGCGCACCTTGGCGGCACGCGTACTGGCCGTCCATCACATGTTGGCTGGCAATCCGTTTACCGATACGTTTGATATGCTGGTAGAAAAGTACAGCTTTAATCCCGAAACGGCTTTTTATATTACGATGCGAGTATATCGCGGCGGGGGACTCACAAAAGATTCGGTATACCTAAAAGGACTACTGAATGTGATTGAATACGTGAAGGAAGGAAATGATATCTCACAACTGCTCGTTGGAAAAATAAGACAAGACTACCTTCCGATCATCCAGGAGCTGCTGCATAGAGGACTGCTGAAGCCTTCGCCGCTGCGTCCTAAATACCTCGAAAAACCATATGTAGCGAAGATCGACGAAATAAAAAAGGGGGGCAGTGTGTTTAAAATGATTGGGTGATTATTTTGCGAAGCTGCAAAGACGCGAAGTTGCAGAACCGCGACTTCGCAAAACCGCGACTTCGCAAAACCGCGACTTCGCAGAACCGCGACTTCGCAAAACCGCGACTTCGCAAAACCGCGACTTCGCAAAACCGCGACTTCGCAAAACCGCGACTTCGCAAACTGCAAAAAGATAAAAAACAATAAATATGACCATTACATTTGTCGTGAATCAAGTACGGAAAGAATTGGCAGGCTATACGACTACGGCGCTGGCCCTGGAAGCGCATCGACGTGGACACACTGTGTATTATGCAGGAGTCGGAGACCTGGTTTACCTATCGGATGGACGAGTAGGGGCCCATAGTCGGAAGGTGCCTGACCGCGAATTCCGGTCGCGACACACCTTCCTGGAAGCTGTGGTGGCCGAGGAGAAGCAATTGACGAATTCCAAAGATTGGGATGTTATATGGCTGCGTAATGATCCGGCGGCAGATCTGGAGAAAAGGCCATGGGCACAAGATGCAGGCGTCCTGTTCGGGCAGTTGGCACAACAACAGGGAATTTTAGTGCTCAACAATCCGGACGGCCTGATTAAAGCTTCGAATAAAATGTATTTGCAGTATTTTCCAGAGTCAGTGCGGCCGCAAACCATCATCACGCGTAATATGGCAGATGTCGAAGCTTTTTACCGCGATCAGCATCACCGGATTATTCTTAAGCCCCTGAAGGGGTCTGGCGGAAAGAATGTCTTTCTCATCGATAAAAAGGACGATAAAAATCGGAAACAGATCGTTGAGGCAATCTGCAGGGATGGGTTTGCGATTGCGCAGGAATACCTGCCCGCTGCAAAGAAAGGTGATATCCGTTTATTTTTGATGGATGGAGAACCGTTGCTGAAGGAAGGAAAAGTCGCGGCCATCAAACGTGTGCAGCAGGTTGGCGAAATCCGGAGCAACATCCATCAGGGAGCGAAAGCTAAAAAGGCCGCTATGAATACCGAGATGACGCGCATCGTCGCATCGGTGGGCCCACTGCTTAGGCAGGATGGAATATTTTTGGCTGGGTTAGATATTGTCGGCGACAAGCTAATGGAAATCAATGTTTTTAGTCCGGGTGGACTGATCCACGCCTCCGAATTTCAGCGTGTGGATTTTATGGATGAGGTCATCTCGGCCATCGAAAAGAAAGTGGCAGATAACAGGTAAAATGTGTAGATTTGGTGATACGTTCGTTGCGCATGGCCGGTATCGTGCAGACACTTCACCAAATCGGGACTTTTATCTACCAGTGGTATTGGATACCGCTGTTGTTGGTGTATATTGCCATCATCCTGACCATCTTGATCGAAAACCGCAATCCTACCAAAACAATCGCCTGGATTATGGTGATTGTCTTTGTTCCGGTGATCGGCATCGTAATTTATTATTTTTTTGGTCAGAAATTTAAAAAGATCAAGATATTCCGGATGCAAAACCGGGAAAAGCATGTTCGGCTGTTGAACGTGTGGGATCGGCTAACTCCCATTATGGACCACAACCTAGTTGTGTTGAAGCAATCTATGGGGCCGCTCAGTAGGGTTTTTGTCTTCTTGAAAAACCAGCGGATTGCACCTCCTTCACTGCATAACCGTGTGGAACTTTTAATCAATGGCGAACAAAAATTTCCCGAATTGTTCCGGGTAATCCGTGGGGCGACCCACCATGTCCATTTGGAATATTATATTTTTGAGCTGGATGAAATCGGTCTTGCACTGATTGCATTACTGGAAGAAAAAGCATCGGCAGGCATCACTGTGCGGATCATTGCCGATGCATTCGGATCGCCAAAGCTTAGGCGTCGGCAAAAACGTTTTGCTAAAGCCGGAATTCAGTTTATTCCGTTTATGCCGGTTACCTTTACTTCGCTGGCAAATGGAAATTATCGAAACCACCGCAAAATAGCTGTTATTGACGGACATACTGCTTTTGTAGGTGGTATCAACATCAGCGATCGGTATATCAACAGGGGGCGCCATTCCCCGTATTGGCGGGATACTGCTGTAAAAATCCAGGGCGACGCGGTAAACGTGCTGCAAACGCATTTTTGGATGAATTGGCACCTGGCCGGAGGTGAGTCTTTTAGCCTCCGGGATGGTTATTTCCACACGACACCGGCCCGGCCTGTTGGAGGTGCGGCCGTGAGTTTCGCCTTCAGCGATCCGGGTTCCAATGCGCCCTATAACATGGAAGCCATGTTGATTGGCATTGCTGAGGCAGCACATACGGTACGGATATGCACACCCTATTTTATTCCGAGTGAAGAGTTGAGTACGGCATTACAACTGGCCGCGGCTTCGGGCGTTCGCGTCGAATTGATGCTACCAGCCCGTTCAGATTCATTTATCGTGCAGCATGCTTCATTCTCTTTTTTGAAGCCCTTATTGGAACGGGGTGTGATCGTGTATTTGTACGAAAAAGGCTTTATCCATGCAAAAACCATTTGCGTTGATGGAAGATTGGCCTATATCGGGACAGTCAATCTGGATATCCGCAGCTTTTATATCAATTTTGAAGTCAGCGCCGTTATTAACGACTTGGGTCTATGTGCTCAATTGGATGCGCAATTTGAAGATGATAAAGCCGATAGTACGTTGTTGACGCGCGATGTTTGGATGCGGCGGCCGCGGTGGAAACGTGGAGTGGATTCGCTATGCAGGCTGTTAACGCCCTTGCTCTAAATGTTAAAATTAACCCGACTTTTGGCATAAACCGCCAAAAAGAATATCTTAGCCATTTGTTGCATCTAAGTATTGTTTTGAATGAACCGTATCGTTAAACTAGTCTGTTATTCCCTTTTTGTCTGTTGCCTAGCTATCGAATCCTATGCCCAACAGGATAGTGTTACTGTCAATACCGTAGTTGAAAAAACACAGAAGTTACTGGAAGCGTATCCCGTGGAAAAAGTGCACTTGCATTTTGACAAACCTTACTACGCAGTAGGGGATACGCTGTGGTTCAAAGCGTACCTGACCAGCAATATGTACAACTATGACCTGAGCAAAGTGGTTTACGTGGAGGTGATGAACGGAAAAGATTCGCTGATGCAGACCATGCGGATTCCGTTGACCCATAACGTGGGCGACGGTCATCTGGTGCTTGATCAGGAATGGTACGGCCAGGGTAACTACCGATTCCGTGCGTATACCAAATGGATGGTGAATTTCGACCCTGCTTATTTTTTTAACAAAATTGTACCCGTGGGTGACGTGCTGAACAATGCCCTTCACTATACTGTTACATTCAATGACCAAGGAAAAGGCAAAAGCGCCCGTGCACAGGCCGTCATCCAATTTAAGGATCGAGAAGGAAAACCGTTGAGCAATCGAAAGTTGAATTGGTCAGCACAGGTGGGATGGGAACCCATTGATGATGGCAAAGGTCAAACGGACGCTGTGGGTAACGTGATGATTAACATCAACGGGAAAGACCGGGATCGCCTGCAAAAAGGGAAATTGTACGTATCGGTTGAGTCGGGTGGCAGCGCTCCACCGCTACTGGGTACCATTCCGTTGCAGACGGCACTTTGGGATGCCGATGTCCAGTTTTTTCCGGAGGGGGGCGATCTCATTGCAGGATTATCCAAGAAAGTTGCCTTCAAAGCGATCGGAAGCGATGGGCGTGGATTGCCTATGAAAGGTAGCGTTGTGGACCAAAAGGGGACGGAAGTGGCTGCGCTGTCGGACCTACATAAAGGAATGGGATCTTTCACATTTATACCGGAAGCAGGGAATGCGTATACGGCCAATGTGACGTTTGAAAACGGTGAAAACCGAAGTTTTCCCTTACCTCCGGTGGTTGAACAGGGAATCAGTGTGACGGTGGTGAAATCCGACACATCACAGCTGCAATTGGCAATTGTGGCCAACGACCCATTTTTTGCTGCCCATAAGGGCAAGGCGTTTTACCTCATCGCGCAAACAAATGGGATTCTTTGTTATGCGGCACAGGCAGCTTTGCGCAATAATTCCGTAGTGGTAAACCTTCCCAAAGACCGCTTTCCAACGGGTATTGCGCAACTGACGCTATTCACGTCATCCGGCGCGCCGGTGAGTGAACGATTGGTTTTTGTGGAGAATATTAAACCGTTATCAATAACCATCAGCAGCGACAAAACAGCGTATACCACGAAGGAATTAGTCAAGTTAGGCATACAGGTTGCCAACAACGATACCATGACCGTTGGCAATTATTCGGTAGCCGTAGTAGACGAATCCAAGGTGCCATATGAGGAAAATAAAGAGACAACCATATTGAGCAACCTGTTGCTTACGTCCGATTTGAAGGGCTATGTGGAGGAACCGAATTATTATTTCAATCAGCCGGATGACCACAAACGGGAAGCGCTGGATGTGCTGTTGCTTACGCAGGGATACCGGCGATTTTCGTATACGGATATTTTGGCAGACCGCTATCCGGAAGTGCATTTTTTTCCAGAACAAGGCATTGAAATATCCGGCGTATTGCGTTTAAACAATGGAAAGCCTGTGGTCAACGGCGGATTATTGTTGTCTATTCCCGATAGAAGCTTCCGTAAAGATACCTATACGGATGAAAACGGACGCTTTGTATTTAACGACTTGGTGTTTACCGACTCGTCACGCGTAACGATCAATGCCCGCGGTAATGACAATTACCGGAATATGGTCATTAATGTGGACCCTACGCGATATCCCGGAATTGATACCACGGCTTATCGGGCGGATGACGTGTTGAATATCGATGGTGTGTTTGCACCTTACCTGACCAACAGCCGTAACGAATACCGGACATCCATCTTGTTGGAAGAGGTGGAAGTGACGGCTTCCTCGCGACCGAGTTTTTCACACAAAGATTATCCGGCCATTTCGGGGCTGGGTATGGCCGATCACCAAATCAGCGCCGATCGGCTAAAGGGATGCAACAACCTCATTATGTGCCTGCAAACGGCTCTTACCGGCATTACTTATGACAGTCAAAGTCAGCTTTTCTTCATTACCCGTGATTACAACGCGGGAGGACGTATTCCGGTGCAGTTTTTTGTAAATGGAATGGCTATGGACGTCCCTTCGCTCAACGGGATTATGCCGGCAGAAGTGGAGGGGATTGAAATCTTTCTGCGCGATGAACTGGGTACGGTAAGCCGAATGTATCAAAACAACGGGGTGGTGTCTATTTATACCACGAAAAAGCAGGAAAAGGGTCCCCGCATGTCACTCAGCCAGATCGAAGCGTTATTGCCGAAAAGCAATATCATTGATCTTACGCCGCTGGGGTACGTGGAAGAGCGTAAGTTTTACACGCCCAAATACGACACGCCCGAACGCCGTGCGGTGAACGATATCCGGACAACGGTGTATTGGAACCCCGAAGTGAAGACGACCGAAGATGGTACGGCGCAATTGAATTTTTATAATGCGGATGGGATAGGCAGCTATCGTGTCGTCGTGGAAGGGGTAGATGCTACGGGGAACATCGGCCGTGCCATATACCGGTATACGGTGAAGCAGTGATTCAATAGGTAACATATGCGGAAAATCATCCATATTGACATGGATGCGTTTTATGCTTCGGTAGAACAGCGGGATTTTCCGGAATACCGGGGTGTTCCGTTGGTGGTGGGCGGTCCACCCAATAGTAGGGGTGTGGTGGCGACCGCCAGTTACGAAGCCCGCAAGTATGGGGTCCGCTCGGCTATGCCATGCAGCCAGGCTGCCAGACTGTGTCCACACGCTGTATTCGTGCCGCCCCGGTTTGACGCTTACAAAGCCGTTTCGGCTAAAATCCGTGAGATCTTTCGACGTTATACCGATGTGATAGAACCCCTTTCGTTGGATGAAGCGTATCTGGATGTGACAACTGATAAGCGGGCGATTGGGTCGGCCATGGAAATTGCACGGCAGATTAAAGCGGCCATCCGCTCAGAGCTTGGTCTCACCGCATCGGCGGGGATTTCGGTCAATAAGTTCGTGGCCAAAATTGCGTCGGACATGCAAAAGCCCGATGGACTGACATTTATCGGCCCGTCACGCATTGAGCGGTTCATGGAAAATCTACCGGTGGAGAAGTTTTTCGGGGTGGGGAAAGTAACGGCGGCAAAAATGAAGCAGATGCAATTATTTACCGGCGCCGATCTTAAACGCCTGTCGGAAGTGGAGCTGGTGCGGTTATTTGGAAAAAGCGGACGTTTTTATTACCACATTGTACGGGGAGTCGATGATCGCCCTGTGCAGCCTGACCGCGAGCTGAAATCGATTGCTGTGGAAGATACGTTTGGCGAGGACCTGCACCGGGTAGCCGCCATGGAGGAGGAACTTGAAAAAATTGCCACTAAATTAGCTGGGCGGATGCAAAGCCGCAAATTGAAAGGGCGTACCATTACGCTGAAAATCCGATTTGCTGATTTCCGATTGATAACCCGCAGCCATTCCCTGCCTTATTACACGGATGCAGGGGAAGAAATTTTGTCTGCTGCCCGTAATTCCCTTCAATTGGTGATGGCGCCAGAACCCATCGCGGTTCGCTTGCTGGGGATATCGGTTAGCAATTTCGATCGCATCAACCTGGCCTCCAATCAGCTTTCCTTGTTTTGACCGGTGTTTGGACGGGAGGGTAGTTCGAGGGGCTCGTCCTCCACTTCCTCTTCTTTCATCACGACTTTCACCGCATAGGATGACGGCCATACGCCCCGACCGTAACGGAGTGCGTAAACTTTTGTAAATTCAGCGCCAAAGTAAAGAATAGCTGCTGAATAATATACCCAGAGCAGCAAAATGATAATGGCGCCCGCGGCTCCATAAGCGGAGGCTGGTGCACTGTATTGCATGTAAAGTGAAATCAGGTACCTGCCCAGCATGAAAAGGGCGGCCGTGAAGATAGCACCACCGGCTACATCCCGGAAACGCATCCGTGCATCGGGCAGAAAGCGGAAGATAAAAGCAAACAGGGACGTAATGACGATAAACGTGAGTCCAATGTTTACCCATTCGACCAAATAGACGGAAATTTCGGGGAAAAAGCGTGTAATCTGCGAACTGAGTGCCACAATGATTCCATTGGCAATGAGGGAAACAATCAGCAGGAAGCCAAGTCCCAGTACCATGGAAAAGGAGATGGCGCGGTTTAGGAGCATCTTTAACCATCCCTTTTTCGGCTTAGGTCGCACACCCCATATCCGATTCAGCGAATCCTGTATTTCAGTGAAGATGGTCGTAGAACCCAGGATCAAGGTGCCGATGCCCACCGCAATTCCAATTCCCGATTTATTGGATAAACCGATGTTCTGGATGATTTGCTGGATCTGTGCGGCCGTTGCCGGCCCGAAGATCGCTGCAAATTCCTCAAAGACCGCTGATTGAGCGTCGTGTTCGCCGGCTAGGATCTGGCCGTAAAAAAAGCCGACCAGCCAAATGACGATGAGCAGCAGGGGTGCGATGGAAAAGATGGTGTAGTAGGCGAGTGACGCACTCATCTTCATGGCATTGTCGTTGGAAAATTCCGAAAATGTGTTGCTCAGCAACTGGAAGATGTCTTTATAGAAGGATTTTTTAAAAAGCCTCATACATACATGCTTGATGTATTTAATAAACGAGAAACGGGTAAGGTTGTTTATTCGCGGTAGATATCTTCGATTTCTTTTTCGTAGCGCTGTAAAATAACTTTACGTTTTAAACTGAGCTTGGGGGTAAGTTCTCCGGCATCGATTGTCCAGTCGGTTGCGAGCAGCGTAAATTTTTTAACCTGTTCCCAATGTCCGAAACCTTGGTTCAGCCGATTGATTTCACGTTGGTATTTATCAATGACTTCCGGTTTTTGAATCACCTTTTCCCTGGAATCGAAGGAAATTCCTTTGATTTTACACCAGTTTTCCAGCACATCAAAGGCGGGAACGATCAACGCCCCGGGGAATTTCCGGTTTTCACCGACGACCATTACTTGCGCGATCAATGTCGATTCCATGTACTTGTTTTCGAGCGCCTGGGGTGCCACATATTTACCGCCCGCTGTTTTGAACATTTCTTTCTTCCGATCGGTAATGCGTAGGAAACCCTCGGCATCCAACTCGCCGATGTCGCCCGTATGGAAATACCCTTCGCTATCGATGGCTTCCGACGTTGCCACTTCATTTTTGTAGTAACCCGCTGAAATGCTCGGGCCTTTGCACAGTATTTCGCCATCGGCGGCAATCTTTACGTCTACATGTTTCAATACTTTTCCCACTGTTCCGAATTTAACGCCACCTTTCTCCAGGCTGTTGACGGCGATAACCGGCGAGGTTTCCGTAAGGCCGTATCCTTCCAACACCGGTATGCCCGCCGCCCAGAATACCCGTGATAACCGGGGTTGCAGTGCAGCTCCACCCGAGACAATCAGTTTGATGTTGCCACCGAGCGCTGCCTGCCATTTGGAGAATACCAGCTTCCGAGCGACGGCCAGACGCATGTTGAACCAGGCGCCGTTCTTTTCGGGTTCCTTATTGTTGAGGCCGAGATTAAGCGCCCAGAAGAAAATGTGCCGTTTTACACCGCTGAGTTCCTTGCCTTTGGCTACAATGCGGTCGTATACCTTCTCCAATACGCGGGGCACGGTGGTAAACCCGTCGGGTTTTACATCGTTAATGTCGGCTACAATGGTGTCCAGGCTTTCTGCATAATGGATTTCTACACCTTTGGCAAAATATAAGTATACGACCATCCGTTCAAAGATGTGGCACAAGGGCAGAAAGCTGAGTGCCTTCCGGAAGTAGTCGGGCAGCAAATGATAGCAATCGTATACATTGGTGATGACATTTTTATGGGAGAGATGCACACCCTTTGGTTTGCCGGTAGTACCGGAAGTGTAAATGAGTGTGAGTAGATCGTCGGCATGTACGGCGTCCCGGTAGGGTGTCAGGTCCGTATCCTGTGTCGCACCTTCATCCACCAGCTGTTGCCAGGACGGCACGCCGTCCACGGGGTCGAACGAATAAATGGGGACATCCAGGTTGTTTGCTTGCAACGCTTCCGTTATCTTTTCGTGCAATTCGGTAGTGCTTACAAAAATAAGTTTAACGGCAGCGTCATCGATGATAAACGAGAGGTCCTGGCCCGAAAGGGTAGGGTATAGGGGGACAATCGCCGCACCAAGCTGGTTGATGGCAAAATCGCAAAAGTTCCATTCTGGTCGATTGGCAGACATCAGTGCAATTTTGTCGCCCTTCTGTATTCCTTTTGCTAGTAATCCCTTGCTGAGGTTGTCTACTAAGGATATAAAGGTTTCCGTTGGGTAGTTCGTCCAAATGCCTTCTGCTTTTCCTGCCACCATGACCGGTTTGGAATAGTGGGCTTCATAGTTTGTCAGAATGTCAAAAATGCGGGTTGCCGGTGTCATATATCCTACGTTGGTCTATAATCTATTTGTCGTTCACGCAGTAGCGCATTTAAAAGTACTAATTATTTAGAATAAACCCAACTGCGAAACCGCGAAACCACGAATTTACGAAACGTCGATTTTGCAATTTAACAAATGTTGGCATTTGTTTTGCGCAAAAAGGGACATGAAAGAAAATCGTTTCGCCGCGTTCATCGTTGTCTTTTTAGTAGGAATTTTTGCTTGTAAAGAAGCCGCCGCTCAGGAGAGCAATGCGTATACGGAGAGCAGTGCGTATACAAGCGGAATCGGGGGGCGCTTTGGGGTGGCAAACGGTATCACCTACAAACATTTCATCAACGAAAGTCATGCCATTGACGGAATTTTGAATTTTCAGGGAAACCGGAATTTTACGATATTTAAACTGCTGGGTCTATATGAGATCCATCAACCTGTCAATTTTGTTGACGTCGAAGGTCTCCGGTGGTATTACGGCTTCGGGGGAGGCCTGGGTGCTTATAAATATAAAGATACAGACGACAGTGGCATGGCATGGAGCTTTGACGGAGTTGTGGGCTTGGATTATAAAATACCGACTGCACCCATTAATCTATCGTTGGATTGGAAACCCACGATGGAACTGACGCCCGAATCGGGTGTGCGGTTTGACGGTATTGGATTATCAATACGGTTTGTGTTGCCATCAGCATTTGGTCGGCAGCTGACTTCTGGTTCCTAGTTTTTGATTTCCAGTTCCTAGTTCCCGATCCCCGATTACTCCTGCGAAAGCCAGATTTTTCCGAGGCGCTGCTGTTCGACCGTTGCGTCAGCCAACGGAATAATGCCAAACGACCCCCTGGTATCTTTTAGAAGTGTTACACGAAGCTGTTGTATTTTCCCGTCCCTTGCAATCAATACGTGCAGCACGTCGCCAATGGCCGCCGTTTGCAATACGCGGTTTAATTCTTTGCCATGCGCATCCAGCCGTTCCCCGTTGATGGCAATGATTTCATCCCGCACGTTGATGCCAGAATCCCATGCTGCGGTGCCCCTACCCACGCCGGTAACTAGTACACGACCGTCAGAAACCGAAGTTGAGATACCCAGGTCAGGTAATTCCCGTCCGTCGTTGTAATCAATCACTTCATAGCCTACCGCGTTGAGGTAGCGATTATAATCTAACGATCCGGTAGTATGTGCCGCATCGAAAATATCTGCTACCGATATACCGGTTACTTGTTCAATCAGTGTTTGTAATTCGAGTTCCTCAAACCCTCTTTTTTTCTGAACGTAAAACGTTTCATAAGCAGCTTTTAATACATCATCCAGTCGCTTTTCACCATTCGTTCCGGCAAGTAGCTTAAGGTCGAGCATCATGGCAAGCAAGGCCCCTTTATTGTAATAGGAAATACTCGTATTTGCCGAGTTTTCATCCGGGCGGTAGTATTTGATCCAGGCATCGAAGCTGGCCGAAGCGGCAGATTGCACTTGGTTGCCCGGCCGATTTTCAATGGTGTTGATGTCGCTGCTTAATGCCTGTAGATAGCTGGTTTCAGTAAGAAAGCCACAGCGCCTGAGCAAGAGGTTGTCGAAGTAGGCAGTGAAGCCTTCCATGATCCACAATGCGGTTGTATAGTTTTCGGCATCGTAATCAAACGGGCCGAGTTCAAGGGGACGTAGTCGCTTAACATGCCACAGATGGAAATATTCATGTGCCACCAATCCCAGAAATCCGACATACGACCGTTCATTCTGATAACCGTTGCGGCTGGCTCCCAGTACGGTTGAATTGAGATGTTCCAGGCCGCCCCCGCCCGACTGGTAGTTGTGCACGATGAATACATAGCGCTTGTTGGGATTTACGCCGAAGATGGCGGTGGCTTCCTCCACAATGGCGATACAATCCTTTGTTAAGCGCTCTTTATCGTAGTTACCCCCGCCTACCATGGCTATTTCGTGGAGTACACCCGCTGCTTCAAACGTAAACACGTCTTGATTCCCGACTTCGATCGGCGAATCGAACAGGATGTCAAAGTCGGCGGCTTGATAGGTTCCGGGTTTCCCGGCTACGGGCTCAAGCCCTGTGGAGATTTTGGACCAAGAAGCATGGGGAAGGATGGTGACCTCGGCAGGAAGCTCAAGGAAGCCATCGACGAATAAAAAAGTACCCGCAGGGGATAAGAAAGCATGACTGTCGTCAATGAAATTGGTTCGTACCGATACTTCAAAGCCGTAGACGCGGTATTGGACAGTCAGCGTGCGATTCTTTTTTGAGGCGATCCGCCATGTGTTTTTGTTGATTTTCTCGGTGGCAAGCGGAGTATCTTTCCCGTCAAATGCCTCCAAGCTTTCTACGTTTTTGGCATATTCACGCACCAGGTATGAACCGGGCGTCCAAACAGGCATTTTAACATCGATAAAGTCTCTCTGGAGATTTTCGATTTCCATTTTTATTTCAACATAATGCGCTTGTGGTTCTTTGAACGAGACCTCAAAATGGATACGTGGTTGGGAAGCAGCAGTGGAAGTCACGGCAGTTGTCATTAGCAAAAATAAGTTGGTGCGGATTTTTTTCATCATCATCTAATTCCAAATCTAGCTCAATTTTCCCTAACGGTTAACGTCGCAGTTGCCTGAGCGGTGGGCATGATTACCAGGTCGTTGATGTTGACATGTCTCGGGCGGGACACAGCAAACCATACGGCTTCTGCGATGTCGTTGGCTACGAGAGGTTCAAGGTTTTGGTATACGGCAGCGGCGCGTTCTTCGTCACCTTTGAAGCGGACAACGGAAAACTCCGTCTCCACCATGCCGGGATGAATGGCGGTCACCTTGACGTGTTTATTTAACAGGTCTATGCGCATTCCCTTTGTTAGCGCATCCACCGCATACTTGGTGGCACAATATACATTGCCATTGGGATACACCTCTTTCCCGGCGATGGAGCCGATGTTGATGATATGGCCTTCGTTGCGTGCTGCCATAATCGGAGCTACTGCGCGCGTCACATACAGCAGGCCTTTTAGGTTGGTGTCGATCATCCGGTCCCAATCTCCGATATCGCCCTCTTGAATTGGGTCGAGTCCCTGGCTTAAGCCCGCGTTATTGATCAGCACATCCACCTGTTGCCACTCACTGGGTAGATTGCTGAAGGTCGAGAATACTTCGTCTGCGTTACGTACATCGAGTGCCAGGAGGTGGGTTTTGATGCCATATGTCGCGATTAGCCGGTCTGAAAGTTCCGTCAGGCGGTCGATACGGCGCGCTGCCAGCAGAAGATCATACCCCTCGCGGGCAAGTACCGAGGCACATGCTTCGCCAATCCCTGCACTGGCACCTGTAATGAAAGCTGTTTTTTTAGACATGAGACATTAGATAGTTAAATTTGCCACTCATTTCAAATGAACCGGGTTACTCAAAAAATAAGCTGATTTGGAAGTTCCGCAAGGTCAGCCGATCAATTGGATTATTATACATATTGCGCTCCCGAGCATCCAGTAAGTTACCAATGCTTTGTACCCACCTAACTTCGGGAGACATCTTGAAAAAATCGAAATATATATCAAACCCGATGCCGGCCTCGTACGAAAAGTAACCGGGTTTGGTTTTTAACCGCTTTTCCGTCCCTGTTAATTGCGAATCATCTGTTGCTTTGCCAGATAATACATTGACAGAGTACTTGCCTCCACCAATGAGATAGCCGCGGTAATTACCCTTCCGATCTGACTTGAACTTTAGTAGCAACGGGAGATCGATGTAAGATGCCCGTACGGGCGCTTCGAGTTCTCGTTCGTGAGGATTATTCTGGATGGGTGTATAGCGGTAATTAACCATCTTATTGGAAAAGACCAGGGATGGGGTAAACCTTATATTTAGGTTTTCAGTCAGTTTAACATCCGCCAATAATCCCAGACCCACTCCGCTGGAAAATGGAGAATATACACCGTATAGGGAGTCTGCGGAAAATGAACTATTGGGCTCATCTGAATAAGGTAGCTGCCAATCAGGTTTCAGAGCGATCTTATAATCTGCAGTTACATAATGGAAACTGAACCCGAAATGTAATGTTTCGTCGTCTACACCGCCACCCCACCGCTGAAATTTTTGTTGGGCATGGACAGGAAGGGCTGCCATCAGCAGCCCGGTAACGCACGTGGCTAATATCGGGGAGGCAAAATTCATTTCGTGCCGATATAGAGGGTACAGATGCCGAACGTCTGCGGACGACTTACCGCCTGGCTGAAACCTGCGCGGCGGAGAATATCGGTGAATTTTTGCCCGTCTGGAAACTGGGCGACTGACTCGGGCAAGTAACTATACGCACGATGATCTTTTGAGAACATTTTGCCAATACGCGGTGTAACATGGTTGAAGTAAAAATGGTAAAGCTGCTTGACAGGGAATTTTCTCGGTTTTGAAAATTCGAGGATCACCGCTTTCCCGCCAGGCTTCAGCACTCGGCAGATATCTGTAAGGCCCTTTTCAAGATGCTCGAAATTGCGGACGCCAAAAGCAACCGTGACTGCATCAAACGTGTCGGTAGCGAAAGGAAGGTTTTCTGAATCGCCTAATGTAACCTCAAACCGGTCTCCAAGCCCTTTTTTAGCTATTTTTTCCCTCGCGACATCTAGCATGCCCTGGGAAATATCAACACCGATAATTTTTCGCGGATTCAGCATACGGAGTGCTTCCAACGCAAAATCACCTGTGCCCGTGGCAACATCCAGTATGTACTGAGGCCGGACTGCCTTGAGCGTTCGAATTGCTTTTTTTCGCCAGATGATATCAATGCCAAGTGATAGAAAATGATTGAGGAAATCGTAGGTGCCCGATATATTGTCAAACATATTTGCCACCTGCTGCTTCTTGTCTGCGTCGTTGTCGTTGTAAGGCTTTACTGTTTCGGATGTCGCCATGGTAGGCAAAGATAAGATTAATATGCGAAGTTGTGGTTTTGCAAAATTGCGGATTCCCGACGTTACGGTTTCGCGGTTCCGCAAATCCGCGCCTTAGCAACCTATTATTGTTAAGTAATCGTTAAGGATTTTTGTGCTAGGGTTTGATAATCAATTGGTCTTAAACCAAGTGGGGCTGCGTATCCATTTTTATTGTGCATTTTTGCTTTTCATTTTGTATATTAACAGTTTGTAAAGTTGTTAACACTTAGTTAACTAATTGGCTCAGAGAGGCTGTTTTATTTTTTTAACAATTTTTGCACAGTTGATGTTAATAACCTATCTTGCTAATCAAGCCTGTTTCAGGCGAAAAGGATTTGTGAAAAATGCATTGTGAAAAGGCTGTTCAGAACTTGTCTGCATGTGGCTGTCAAAAATCCCTACATTTGCTCTGCTGGTTTTGGGAGCAGCAGCCGGTGATAAGCCGCGGTTTCGATTCTACCATCATTTTTTAATGACGATATAGTATATGAATAACGAGAATGAATATGCCTCCAACCAAGCCGTTAATTCTTCCCGGGGTACGTTCGCAGAACGACGTACACGGTTGAATAACCTGGTGAGCGGATTGGGGAAATTACCCCCCCAGGCGGTCGATCTGGAAGAAGCGGTATTGGGGGCACTGATGCTGGAGAAAAATGCGCTCAGCGAAGTCATTGACATTCTCAAGCCCGAAACGTTCTACGTAGAAGCTCATCAAAAGATTTTTGAGGCGATCTATAACCTCTTTCAGAAGACTTCTCCGATTGATCTGCTTACCGTGACAGCCGAATTGCGCAAAATGGGCGCATTGGAGCTGGTGGGAGGTGCCTATTACATTACCCAGCTGACGGATCGGGTCGTGTCTGCTGCTAATATCGAGTATCACGCCCGCATCATTTCTCAAAAGTACATTCAACGTGAGCTCATCAAAGTATCCACAGAAATTATCAATAATGCATACGAGGATACAACGGATATTTTCGATTTGATGGATCATGCCGAAAAGAGCCTGTTTGATATTGCACAAAACAACTTGAGACGGGATACGCGGAAAATGGATGACATCATGCGGGAGGCCGTGGAAGCGTTGGAAACGCTCCGTGACCGTACCGATGGCCTTACCGGTGTGCCTTCGGGATTTACGGAGCTGGACCGGATGACGTCGGGCTGGCAGCCCTCCGACCTGGTAATCATCGCGGCCCGGCCGGCGATGGGTAAGACGGCTTTTGTCCTGAGCTGTGCACGCAATGCAGCGGTAGACCATGACAAACCGGTAGCCGTGTTTTCACTCGAAATGTCATCCGTACAGTTGGTAAACCGCTTGATTGCCGGTGAAACGGAAATCGAGCAGGAAAAACTGCGGAAAGGCAACCTGGCAGATCACGAGTGGACACAGCTCCATTCTCGCATCGGGCGACTTACCCAGGCACCGTTGTTGATCGACGACACACCCGCACTCAACATTTTTGAATTCCGTGCCAAATGCCGCAGGCTGAAAGCCCAATACGATATTCAGATGGTGATTGTGGATTACCTGCAACTGATGCACGGAAAAAACGATGGCAAAGGGGGAAACCGCGAACAGGAGATCGGCAGTATTTCCCGTTCATTAAAGTCAGTCGCAAAGGAGCTGAACATCCCGGTTCTGGCACTTTCACAGCTAAGCCGTGCCGTGGAGAGCCGACCGGGTGGGAGTAAACGCCCCATGCTGTCGGATTTGCGCGAATCCGGCTCCATTGAACAGGACGCTGATATGGTGCTGTTTTTATATCGACCTGAATATTACGGGCTTACCGAAGATGAGGCCGGGCGCCCGACAGCCGGTGTGGGAGAGGTCATCATCGCCAAGCACCGGAACGGTGAAACCGGGACGGTACAACTCCGCTTTGTAGGTAAATATGTGAAATTTGCCGATCTGGAAGACGACTTTTCCTTTGGCGGTGGCAACCCACCCGATTCCGGTTCGTTTTCGTCGGGCATGGCCCCGTCGACCTCGTTCGAGCAGCAGGGTAGCATCATCCGGCAGTCACGGATGAATGATATGAATGATGATTCGCCATTTTAGCGGGGCTATCGGCTAACAGCTGTCAGCTAACAGCCATTGACCGGCCCCCGAAGCGACCTCCGAAAGCCGAAAACTGACCTCCGACTTCCGAAAGCTGTTTCAGCTATGCTGATAATTTCGTACCTTTACGCCTCAATCAGAAACGACAGAAGAGGAATAGGATTTTGGATTATTTAGCAGGTTTAAACCCGTCACAACGGGCCGCAGTAGAGCAAACCGAAGGGCCGGTCATGATTGTGGCCGGAGCGGGTTCCGGCAAGACACGTGTCATTACATATCGGGTAGCTCACCTGGTGCGGCGAGGGGTCGATCCGTTTAATGTTTTGGTGCTCACCTTTACCAACAAGGCTGCCAAGGAAATGCGCGAACGCATTATGAAGGTGGTGGGCGATGAGGCTAAAAATATCTGGATGGGTACCTTTCACTCCGTATTTGCAAAGATACTGCGGGTGGAGGCCGAGCATATCGGGTATCCGCGCAATTTTACGATCTACGATACGGACGACAGCAAGAGCCTCATCCGTAGCATCCTTAAGGAGATGCAACTGGATGACAAGCTGTACAACGCAAGCTTTGTTTACAACCGCATATCATCGGCCAAGAACAACCTGATTTCTGCGCAGGAGTATAGCAGCAATGAGCAAATACAGGCTGAGGATTTCTCCAATGGACGGGGACAGCTGGGGCAGATCTACCTTGCGTATACCCAACGGTGCTACAAAGCAGGGGCCATGGATTTTGACGACCTTTTGTTCAAAACCAATGTGCTATTTCGGGAATATCCCGACGTGCTGCATAAGTATCAGCACAAATTCAAGTACTTAATGGTGGATGAGTATCAGGATACCAACTTTTCCCAATACCTCATTGTCCGTAAACTGGCCGCGATCAACGAAAATATCTGTGTGGTGGGCGACGACGCACAAAGTATCTATGCCTTTCGCGGAGCCAATATCCAAAACATCCTCAACTTCGAAAAAGATTACCCCGACCTAAAGGTCTTCAAGCTGGAGCAGAATTACCGTTCTACACAGAATATCGTAAACGCGGCCAACAGCATCATCGCCAATAACAAAAGCCAGCTCAAAAAGGAAGTGTTCTCGGAGAATGAAACCGGCGAAAAAATTAAGGTATGCCGAGCTTTCAGTGATAACGAAGAAGGTAAGATCGTAGCGGAATCCATTGCCCAGGAACGAGCACTTCAGGGGGGGAAATATCGTGATTTTGCTATTCTGTATCGTACGAATGCGCAGTCACGGGCCATGGAAGAAGCACTCCGTAAAATCAGTATTCCCTATAAAATTTACGGAGGAACCTCTTTTTACCAACGAAAAGAAATTAAAGATCTAATTGCCTATTTTAGGTTGACATTCAACCCGAACGATGAAGAAGCGATCAAACGGGTGATTAATTACCCGCGCCGCGGAATTGGGGATACCACCGTGGATCGTATTCTAATAGCTGCCGATCAACATCAGCTTACACTTTGGGATGTCATCAGCCAGGCGTCAACCTACTTGGATGGGAGAAGCGCGGGGGCTGTGGGCGTATTTGCTACGATGATACAAGGATTTCAGGTAGTGTCTAACCGCCATTCGGCTTTTGAAGCCGCCATGCACATCGCACAGCATTCGGGTATCTTGAAGGACTTGTATGACGATAAGTCGGTGGAAGGATTAAGCCGCTACGAAAACATTCAGGAGTTGCTCAATGGAATTAAGGAGTTCAGCGAACGGGAAGATATCGAAGAAAAGGGACTGGATGTATTTATGCAGGATATTGCCTTACTTACCAACGACGACAACGACAAAGATCCCAACGCCGATACGGTGTCGCTTATGACCATCCATTCTTCCAAAGGATTGGAATTTCCGCACGTATTTATCGTGGGACTGGAAGAAAATCTGTTTCCTTCGCAGTTATCGCTCAACTCACGCAGTGAGCTGGAGGAAGAACGGCGCCTTTTTTATGTGGCGGTTACCCGTGCTGAGAAAAAGCTGACGCTGAGTTACGCTACCTCACGGTACCGCTGGGGCACGCTGAATAATTGCGAACCCAGCCGGTTTCTGGATGAACTGAACCCTGCTTATCTCGAATTGGATTTCAAACCGCGGTCCGTATCTGAAAGCTCGGCTTCGTTTGCCGATGAACGCCAAGCTTGGGGGCAGCGGGATGTCTTTACCAAGCCCAAGCCCAAAGTACCACCGAAAACTACGGCTATTTTGCCCAAGGCGCATACGCCTACCCCTGGGTTTGCTCCTTCAGATACCGGCAATCTGCAGGTGGGCATGGAAGTGGAACACGAACGGTTTGGATTTGGGAAGGTAATCAACCTGGAAGGAAGTAAAAACGAGGTAAAGGCAACTATTTTCTTCCGGGAATTGGGACAGAAACAATTGTTGCTTAAATTTGCCAAATTGAGGATCGTTGGGTAAGCATAAACGATAGATAAAAAGTATGGAAATGAATTTTGATTATAACAGTACACGACCGAAGCTGATTTTGGCGGAGTACGGCCGAAATGTGCAGAACATGGTAGATTACATCTGTGCATTACCGACCAAGGAAGAGCGTAACCGCCATGCCCAAGTCGTGATCGACATGATGGGATTCCTCAATCCGCATCTTCGAGATGTAGCCGATTTCAAGCATAAATTATGGGATCACCTACACATTATATCGGACTTCAAGATCGACGTAGACTCACCTTATCCAACTCCTGATCGGACAGCCATTCACCCCAAACCGGAACTGCTTGAATATCCGCAGCATCGTATCCGGTATAAGCATTATGGGCATACCATCGAAAAGATGATTGAACGTGCCCGGAAAATCGCCGATCCGGAAAAGAAAAAGAGCATGACCCAGGCCATCGCCAATTTCATGAAAATGGCGTATATGACCTGGAATAAAGATTCCGTAGAAGACGATTTGATTATCACGGACCTTGGCGAATTGTCCAACGGCGAATTGCAGCTTGGACCCGATGTAAGCTTAACCAAGCTTGATTTCAAAACGCCGCCTCCAGGTAGCCGCACCAAAGGGGGTGCCACCCAGCAGAACAACAACGGGAAGAATAAAAAACAACAACCCCAAAAGAAAAAGAAGAAGCATTGAATGCATTCGAAATACATGGGGGCAACCCGTTAACCGGCGAAATTATTCCCCAAGGTGCGAAAAATGAAGCGCTACAGATTTTGTCGGCCGTCTTGCTGACAGAAGAAGCGGTGACCGTGAGTAATGTTCCCGACATCAAGGACGTTAATAAATTGATTGAGCTTCTTGGTGAGCTGGGAGTCGAGGTAGACCGCCGAAGCGGGGATACCTACGTGTTCCGGGCAAAAGATATTAACCTGGAATATTTCAAATCGGAGGCGTTCAAAAGTAAAGGCAGCGGCTTGCGTGGGTCTATTATGATTGTGGGACCGTTACTGGCGCGATTTGGAAAAGCGGCCATCCCAAAGCCCGGTGGTGATAAGATTGGACGTCGGAGACTGGATACTCATTTTCTCGGCTTTGAAAAATTGGGTGCGCGCTTCCATTACGATGCTGCCACTCACTTCTTCAATGTAGATGCAACTAATTTAACCGGCACGTACATTTTGATGGATGAGGCGTCCGTAACCGGTACCGCTAACGTTGTCATGGCAGCCGTGTTGGCTAAAGGAACAACAACTATTTATAATGCAGCGTGTGAACCTTATCTGCAGCAATTATGTAAAATGCTTAACCGGATGGGTGCGAAGATTACCGGTATTGGTTCAAATCTGTTGACCATCGAAGGGGTAGACCATTTGGGGGGAACTGAACACCGCATGTTGCCCGATATGATTGAGATCGGTTCGTTCATCGGACTTGCGGCGATGACTGAATCCGAAATTACCATTAAAGATGTACATTTTCAGGAATTAGGCATCATTCCGTCCGTTTTCTCCAAACTCGGAATCCAGTTTGAACTGAGGGGCGACGATATTTACATCCCGCATCAAACCAGTTACGAAATCGATACCTTTATCGATGGCTCAATTCTCACAGTGGCAGATGCGCCCTGGCCAGGTTTTACGCCCGATTTACTTAGTATCGTGCTGGTTGTGGCTACACAAGCCAAGGGCAATGTCTTGATCCATCAGAAGATGTTTGAAAGCCGGTTGTTTTTTGTCGACAAACTGATCGACATGGGTGCGCAGATTATTCTGTGTGATCCGCACAGGGCCACCGTAATCGGCCTTAACAAAGCATTTAAGTTGCGTGGAATTGAAATGACTTCCCCGGATATCCGCGCCGGTGTCTCCCTGTTGATTGCCGCATTATCGGCACAGGGAAAATCTGTCATTCATAATATTGAACAGATTGAACGGGGCTATCAGGATATTGAAAAGCGGTTGCAGGCAGTAGGGGCCAACATCCGCCGGATTGACTCGAATCCATCCTTGCATTAAAACTTTTTTGTCGATTAATTGTTAATTTTGCCGATAGGTATCGGAAATTACAATCGCTTTTATATTTTTGCGTCAAATAAATGTTTAGCCATCTATTACTTAATCATTTCAAATCCATGGAAAAATTAGTTTTATCAGTAGCAGCAGGGGCGTTGGTATTAGCGTCGTGTGTAAGCAACCCAGAAGGAAACAAGGCGGAAACTACCGATCATGTAGAAACAACAGAAACCGTAGGAGCCGGCAATGCATTGACGGTAGATACCAGTGCCTCGGAATTGGCATGGACGGGACGTAAGGTCAGTGGCCAGCATCACGGAACCGTGAAAATAAAATCCGGTTCGTTGACGGTAGAAAACGGTCAACTGACGGGAGGTAATTTTGTGGCGGATCTGACGACCATCACCAACCACGATCTCGATGGTGAGTACAAAGGGAAATTGGAAGGCCATTTGAAATCGGCCGACTTTTTCGATGTTGAGAACCATCCGGAAGCCACCTTCGAGATTACTGGTGTAGAACCGGGAGCGGAAGCCGGTGTTGTTAAGGTTTCAGGCAATTTGACCATTCGCGGCGTGAGCAAGAACATTACGTTTGATGCGCATGTACAAGAAGCTTCCGATACCTCAATCAAAGCAACCGCTGATTTTAATATTGCCCGTGAAGACTGGGGTGTGAATTACGCTGGACAGGCAGACGATTTAATCAGCAAGGAAATCAATTTGAAGGTAACGTTGGTAGCCAAAGCCTAAACGAATCCGTAACGGATTTTTGCCAAACAATATGATGAACCCCGGAGCTTTGCCCGGGGTTTTTTAGTATCCTGAAATTGCGTTGATGATATCGTATTGGGTAATGATGTTGATTTTGCCGTATTCATCCTCCACCAATACCGCTTGATTGTCTTTGTGGATAAGTGCTGATATCTTGTCGATTGATGTGAGGAGATCTACGAAAGGAAAAGATTGGGTACAGATTTCTTCCACCCGCGCTGATTTCAGGGTAGGATTCTCCAACAGGGCATGCAAGATGTCGGCTTCTGTGACCTTACCGATCACCATGCCTTGCTGAGTTACGGGTATTTGCGAAATGTTGAGTGTTTTCATCAGGTTGAATGTTTCCAAAACCGACTGTTCAACATCAGCCATCACAATCGGCACATTACCCCGCTTTCTAAGAATGGCTTGTGCAGTCAATTTTTCATCTTTGAGAAAGCCACGTTCACGGAGCCAGTCTTCGTTGTACATTTTGCCCATGTAGCGCGATCCATGGTCATGCAGGATGATGACGACCACCGAATTGCTGTCGAGCCGTTCACGCAATTGAAGCAACCCAGCCACGGCAGCTCCGGCAGAATTGCCGGCAAAAATTCCTTCTCTGCGAGCAATTTCCCGCGTCATCAGGGCCGCATCTTTATCGGTCACTTTCTCGAATAGGTCGATCACATCGAAGTCTACATTCTTAGGTAGGAAGTCTTCCCCGATGCCCTCCGTGATGTACGGATAGATTTCCTCCTTATCAAATATTCCCGTCTCTTTATATTTCTTGAAGACCGATCCATAGGAGTCGATCCCCCAGACTTGGATGCCGGGGTTCCTTTCTTTCAAGTACCGTCCGGCTCCACTGATGGTTCCGCCGGTGCCTACACCAACAATCAAATGCGTAATCCGGCCTTCGGTTTGTTTCCATATTTCGGGGCCGGTTTGTTCATAATGTGCCTGCGTGTTGGACAGGTTGTCGTATTGATTGGCTTTCCATGAGTTGGGGGTTTCTCTTTCTAAACGGCTGGATACCGAATAGTACGAGCGGGGATCTTCGGGGTCTACATTAGTGGGGCAGACAATCACTTCCGCGCCGAAAGCGCGCAAGGCATCGATCTTTTCCTTGGATTGCTTATCGGTCGTTGTGAAGATACATTTATACCCCTTGATCACCGCTGCGATCGCCAGCCCCATACCGGTATTGCCGGATGTGCCTTCAATGATGGTTCCCCCGGGTTTGAGTAACCCAGCCTTTTCAGCATCTTCAATCATCTTTACCGCCATACGGTCCTTGATGGAATTTCCCGGGTTCGTGGTTTCCACTTTCACCAGTATGGTGCCTTTGACATCTTTTGTGATGTTGTTGAGCCTAACAAGGGGAGTATTGCCGATGGTTTCCAATATGTTGTTGTACCACATCGCAGAACGATTAAAATTTCAGGTGTTTTACCGTCAGTCCGTCGTTGATGAGCTGCCGCAATGATTCGATCCCAATGGTAAGGTGTGTTTCTACAAACTCAGCGGTTACGCTCGAATCGCTCTCTACCGTTTTCACACCTTCGGGAATCATGGGCTGGTCCGAAACAAGAAGGAGAGCTCCGGTGGGAATTTTGTTGGCAAATCCAACGGAAAATATGGTGGCTGTTTCCATATCCACCAGCATGGCGCGAATGCGCTTGAGGTACCGTTTGAAGTCCTTATCGTGCTCCCACACCCGCCGGTTAGTTGTGTAAACGGTTCCAGTCCAATAATCCAGTGAGTGATCCCTTATGGTTGTAGAGATTGCCTTTTGTAATGCAAATGCTGGCAGGGCTGGTACTTCGGGCGGAAAGTAGTCGTTTGACGTCCCCTCACCCCGGATAGCGGCAATCGGCAATACGAGATCGCCGATTTTGTTTTTTTTCTTGAGCCCTCCGGCCTTGCCAAGGAATAATACCGCTTTGGGCGCGATGGCCGACAGCAAATCCATAATCGTTGCCGCCATGGGGCTGCCCATTCCGAAATTGATGATGGTGATACCTTCGGCGGTCACGCTTTGCATGGGCTTGTCCAATCCCAGGATGGGTGCGTTATCATGCATCTCGGAAAAGAGCTTCACATAATTGGAGAAATTGGTCAGCAAAATGTACTTCCCGAATTGATCCAAGGAGCGACTCGTGTACCGGGGTAGCCAGTTATTTACGATATCCTCCTTGGATTTCAAGCCCGGTTTGATCGGACTTTGTACCGGTGTTGCCTTTTTTGCTGCCATGGCGGGCCTCCCTTATTATGCCGCTTTCAGCTTTTTCAAATCAGATTTTTCAAATTTGTGTTTAGCATATTCCAGCGATATGTAGAACTCTTTCGACTCATTTTTAGTTTTGGTAGAAGGCATTTCAAACATGGCATCCAGCATAATCGCTTCGCAAATGGACCGGAGTCCGCGCGCTCCCAGCTTAAATTCTTCGGCCTTATCGACGATGAACTCGAAAACATCCTCGTCAAATTTGAGCGTCACACCCTCGTAATCAAACAATTTCTTGTATTGCTTGATGAGCGCATTTTTGGGTTCAGTAAGTATGTTCAGAAGCGTTGTTTTGTCGAGTGGATTAAGGTACGTCAATACAGGCAATCTTCCGATTAGCTCCGGAATTAAACCGTAATTTTTTAAGTCTTGCGGTGTGATATACTTATAAAGATTGTTAACATCGATATCGGTGTCTTCCTTGTTGACTTTGTACCCGATGGTTTGGGTGCGCAACCGGTTGGCTATCTTCTTCTGAATGCCATCAAACGCACCGCCGCACATGAACAGAATGTTATTCGTGTTGACGGCGATCATTTTTTGATCGGGGTGTTTGCGACCACCCTGCGGGGGCACATTTACGATGGTGCCTTCCAGGATTTTCAGTAATGCCTGCTGTACTCCCTCGCCGGAGACATCACGTGTGATGGACGGATTGTCGCTTTTGCGAGCGATTTTGTCAATTTCGTCGATGTAGATGATTCCGCGCTCGGCGGCGGCCACGTCGTAATCGGCAGCTTGCAGCAGACGGGTGAGGATACTTTCCACATCTTCGCCCACGTAACCCGCTTCCGTCAGCACCGTAGCATCGCAGATGCAGAACGGTACATTCAGAATTTTAGCAATGGTCTTTGCCAAGAGGGTTTTTCCCGTACCCGTTTCACCCACCATGATGATATTGGATTTTTCAATCTCAATTTCATCTTTGTCTACTTTTTGGTTAAGCCGCTTATAGTGGTTATATACCGATACCGCCATAACCTTTTTGGCGTCGTCCTGTCCAATCACATATTGGTCAAGGTGCTCCTTAATTTCGATGGGCCGTATCAGCTTCAATGTCGTTTGCAGCGCCTTGCTTTTGCGCAGGTTCATCTCCTCGGCCAGAATCTCACCGGCTTGGGTGATACAGCGGTCACATATGTGTGCACCGTCGCCCGCGATGAGCATCAATGCATCCTGTTTCCGTATGCCGCAAAATGAGCAGGTCACTTCTTTCATGTTTTTCGCCATTTTTATTTTTCCTTTTTGGAACTCAGCACCTCATCTACCATGCCGTGTTCCTTGGCTTCCGAAGACGTCATCCAGTAGTCGCGATCCGACGATTTTTCCACCCAATCATAAGGTTTTCCCGAATGGTGCGAGATTATTTCGTACAATTCTTTTTTCAATTTCAGCATCTCACGGAGATTGATTTCCATGTCCGATGCTACCCCCTGTGCACCCCCAGAAGGTTGGTGAATCATCACCCGCGAGTGTGTCAACGCCGCACGTTTACCTTTAGCTCCGGCGCAGAGCAAGACTGCTCCCATGGAAGCTGCCATACCGGTACAGATGGTGGCAACGTCGGGCGTGATGTACTGCATGGTATCGTAGATGCCCAAGCCAGCGTATACACTTCCACCCGGCGAATTGATGTAAATCTGAATGTCCCGATGGGCATCTGCAGATTGAAGAAAGAGCAGTTGCGCCTGGATAATATTGGCCACTTGATCGGTCACGGCATCTCCTAAAAAGATAATCCGGTCCATCATCAGGCGGGAAAACACGTCCATTTGTGCCACATTCAACTGACGCTCTTCGATGATATAAGGCGTGAGTGATGTAGGCATCTTATGTTCCACGCGGGAGATAAAGCTGTCTACATGTTGGCTGCCAATCCGGTGGTGTTTGATTGCATATTTTCTGAATTCCTTTTTATCGATACTCATGTTATTCTGATTAATTCCGCTAATATATGTGAATTTGTTCAAATTTTTACCTAGTGGGACGGTATTTAATCGTTGCGACAAACATCGGGCCATCGGCACTTAACTGGGTTGGACTGCCAAAATGCCCGGTGGTTTGCTGTCAGCGTGTCGGTTTTTGATTAGGTGGTGAAAGGTGTGCCGAAATCGGGAAGGTCAGCGAGAAATTCAAAGGAACGCTGCTCGAAATCAATGCGGCAATAGTAATGCTGCAGACCGTTACTCACCAGCAAAAACGGAATGCGGTGAACGGTGTTATACCGGGCGATCTGTTCAAACGCCGCTTGGGTAATTTTTACAGAGGGTGCCTTGAATTCTGCAAGTAAAATCTTATTTCCCCCTGTATCGTAGACTACCAAATCACTCCGGCGAGGCATGGTGTTGACTTTGAGCCCACCCTCCAGTTTGATGAGCGACTTGGGACAACGCTTTGCGCGAATGAGGTGTTGTACCCAATGCTGCCGTACCCATTCTTCGGGCGTAAGCACCAGCTGCTTTTTGCGCAGTTCATCGAATATATACGACTTTTCGCCATCCTGTTGGATCTTTGCTGCATATGCCGGTAGATTCAGCGGTATCGGGATAAACATACTGCAAACTTAGGGAAGTTACGTGTAAAACTTAAAATTATGTTTAATTTGGCGGCGTGAAAGGGTTCAGGGCAATATCGCTAAGAAAGCCGCTTTGCGACGTTACACCTTTGGGAGAAAAAAATGGATGCTACTAAGATTATAGCCGACATAAAAAACGGGAAGTTGCTTCCTGTATACCTGCTGCACGGGGAGGAACCCTATTACATTGATCAGATCAGCGATTACATTGAGCAACATGTGCTGGAGGAAGCCCAAAAGGGATTCGACCAAACAATCCTATACGGCAAAGATACCGATTTTGTAACCTTGGTGAATGCGGCCAAGCGGTATCCAATGCTAGGCAATCATCAGGTCATTATTGTCAAAGAAGCCCAGAATCTCAGATGGAAAGGCGACGATGACTTATTACTGGCCTATTTGGAAAACCCGATGAAAAGCACCGTATTGGTGCTTGCCCATAAACATGGAAAATTCGACAAACGGAAAAAGATTTACAAAGTCGCGGAAAAAGTTGGCATCGTGCTTGAATCGGCCAAACTGTACGACGACAAAGTGGCGCCGTGGATAGCCTCGTTTGTGAAGGATCGTGGGTGGGGGATACATCCGCAGGCTGCGGCAATGATGGCCGAATACCTGGGTAACGACCTCTCAAAAGTAGTGAACGAATTGGAAAAGCTGATGCTCAACGTTCCCAAAGAGCGGGAGATTTCCGCGCAGGATATCGAACGCAATATCGGTATCAGCAAAGATTTTAATGTGTTTGAATTGAATACGGCATTGGCCAAGCGGGATGCCGTCAAAGCGTTTCAAATCGTCTCCTATTTTGCAGCCAATCCGCGAAGCAATCCAATACAGGTGATATTGGGCGCGATGGCTGGTTATTTTACCAAAATACTGAAATACCACTACCTGCCGGATAAGTCACCCCAACTAGTGGCGCGGGAGTTGGGGGTCCACCCGTTTTTCACGCGGGAATACGATCTGGCAGCCCGCAGCTATAACCGTCGTAAAACGTTCGACATTATCGCCTATCTACGTGAATATGACCTAAAGTCGAAGGGCCTGAATGCAGTGAATGTTGAACCGGGCGATCTACTCAAGGAATTGGTTTATAAAATCCTCCATTAACGAATGAATAAGCATCTGTTTGTACTCGCTTTTTTGATCTTTTGTTTTTGTCTTCCGATTCAGGCACAACGGCGCGGAACCTATACGGTCCTGCAGGCAGGAGGTATGTTTGGCCTGTCTACTACCAGCGACCAATCGGCGATGCATGGCTATCAGTTCCAGTTTGCTTTTGGCCGTAATTTTTACGACCGGATGTACCTGGGGTTGGGGATTGGTAATGATGTATACCGGGGGCGCTCGGATTTGGCAGATGGTAGCCGTTCGACGCGACGGATCAGCACGTTGCCCATATTTGTTGATTTCAGAGTGCCATTTGCCCGGCTATCGCCACTGGGTACCTTTGGTGTGGTGGCCGATGCAGGATATGCCCCGAGCATAGGCGCAGATTATTTCAAAGGATTTATGGGCAAGGCGGGTATCACGTATTCCCATTTACTGGTAGAAGGGTCCGATCTCCAATTCAGTGCCGGATATGGATTCCAGCAATTTGATTCCCGATTTTCCGGAAAGGTCTTTAGCCAGCACAACGTGTTCATTACCGTGGGATTGTTTGTGCATTGATATCACAAGGCTACATTTTTCGACTGTTTTATCTGTATTTTCCGGCGGCGTTTTGCGTCGATGGTTACTCCATGAAAATCCCAATCTTCGGCATACTTGATGGATCCAGCTTCGCTGGCTCCGATGTAGATATTTTCGAAAAAAAACCGCTGCAACGGACGCTCTTTTAATCCCTCTGCATGGAATGCTTGTTGGATGTTTTTTGCCGTGAGGTGGGAGATAGAAATATCCCGGAAAACAGGAATACCTCGCTCTTTGGGAACCACCGGTTCGAGTATGGTCACCCAATAATCCGGTACCTCGTGGATGGAGTAATGCTTCGGCAGCGAAGCATAGCTATAGGATGGATACCAATTGGAAGTAATTTCAAGGGCGATCCCCACGCTGTCCATTGTAATATGCTCGAAATGGACATCTTCCACCACACCGCCCCGGGTGGTGGCGGATTTGAACCGGATACCGGTACGCGTGCCCAGCGCTTTCAGGTGACGGGCGATAATATGACGCATGCTACCGGATGTTTCGCTGCCGAAGGTGATAAGTCCGGCTCCATTGCGGGAGACGCAATGTTGTACCAATACGTATTCCGTCGGGCGGTTTACGCGGAGCCCATCCCAATCCCTACCTGCCTTGAGACAGAAATTGTCGTCGTTGCAATCGATGTCTGCATTTTGAATTAATATCCAAGAAGAGGAATCGATGTCAATACCGTCGGTACTGGGGCCATGTCCGCCGATGTTATTCCGTATGGTGATCCCGTCGACGGTTACGTACGACGAATACAGGATGTGGACGGTCCAAAATCCAGCTCTTTTGAATGTCACATCTTCAATTAAAATATCCCAGCATCCATCTACAAGCAGTGTCCGTGGCCGCTTGGCGTCATAATCAACAATCCAACGCAGTTTCTTCCGGTCATAGTCATCGCGCAGCGCCCAATACGCATCCCAAAAAGGTTTTCCCTGGCCATCGATGACACCACCGCCTGTTACGGCGGCATTTTTTTGGTGAAGAATATTAATCAGTGCGGATGGCCACATCATTTCGATACCCGCTACACGCGTAGGAATTTCCGGATAATCGGCCAAATTCTGGCTTCCCAGCAATTCCACTCCCTCGTCAACCTGTAGCTGCACGCCACTTTTTAGGTAAAGTGACCCAGTTAGGTATTTTCCCTTATTGAATATCACTATCCCGCCGCCCTGCGCGGCACTGGCGTCGATAGCGGCTTGAATCGCAGCGGTGTTGAGTGTAGTTCCATCGGGGATTGCCCCATAGTCAGCCACGTTGAACAGCTTATCCGGGATATCCAGTTTGCGTACTCCTACATAAGATACCCATTCGGGATCCTCGGCTACGGCATCCGCCACCGAACTTACCAACGACAAAATACACAGGATTCGAAGGGAAAATTTCATTAACGATGGGATTGATTCTCCTGCAAGTATAGACATAGCAGACTTATTAACCAAATTAACAATAGGCTCGTATCTTTGTTTGTCTTTCTTGTTGGTATCCCGAATCCGTATATATTTCCTCGATAAAAGCGGTCTCTCAACGGCGGAGGAGAGATCGACAAACCGCGAAGCGCTCATGAATGCCATTCAAGACGAATACGCTATGAATAATTCGTTTTATATGCAACGCAATTATATTGCATATAAAACGAATTTATCTAAGTTTGTATATGATGAACGAATCGATCCAAACATATCACGCTTTTCTGCAAGGCGAAGATCGTGAAATCGCAAATCTTCTGTATATGGAAATCAGCGCTCAGCTTCCTGAAGCAGAAGGGAAAAAATGGCACGGTCACCCCGTTTGGTTCTTAGCTGGAAATCCAGTTGTAGGATACGCCAAGCGCAAAGATGGTATCAACCTGATGTTCTGGAGCGGCCAATCGTTTGACGAACCCCTTCTGAAAAAGGAAGGAAAATTTCAAGCAGCTGAAATCCGTTACACGGCCGCAAGAGAGCTCAATTCCACCGATCTGAAACGATGGCTCAAAAAAGCCCGTGACATCCAGTGGGACTACAAGAACATAGTCAAACGCAAAGGTGTGTTAGAGCGACTTAGGTAACCAACGCCTATGCCGATGCGTACATCCCTTCCCGCTGCTCTTTCACCGCCTCGCTATTGATGTAGTCGTCATAACTCATTAACTTGTCAATGATACCACTTGGCGTCAACTCGATGATACGGTTGGCCACCGTTTGGGTCAGCTCATGGTCACGTGAAGTAAACAGGATGCTGCCCCGGAAATCATTCATCCCGTTGTTGAGCGCGGTAATCGATTCGAGATCGAGGTGGTTGGTCGGTTCATCGAAGAGTAGCATATTCGCCCCCTGCAGCATCATGCGGGAGAACATGCATCGCATCTTTTCGCCACCGGAAAGTACCGAGCATTTCTTGAGTACCTCTTCGCCCGAGAAGAGCATTTTTCCGAGAAAGCCACGGATGAACTGTTCGTCTTTTTCGCCAGAGGCATATTCTCGCAACCAGTCGATAAGATTCTCGTTTTTCCCTTCGAAATACGCCGTATTATCCATTGGAATATCGGCAATATTGATGGTAACACCCCATTTGAAGCTGCCGTCATGATCGGTATCGCGTCCGGTAAGGATGTCGTAAAAAGCCGTTGTGGCCAAACTGTTCTGGGAAAGCACAGCGATTTTATCGCCCTTGTTCACCATGAAGTTTGCATCGCGGAAAAGCACCTCGCCATTTACCGTTTTTCCAAGTTTTTCAACTTGCAGAATCTGGTCGCCGGCCTCCCGATTCATCGTATTGAACATGATGGCGGGATATTTCCGGTTCGAAGGCTTGATTTCTTCGAGGTTGATTTTTTCCAGCGCTTTTTTCCGGCTGGTAGCTTGTTTCGATTTGGACGCGTTGGCACTGAAGCGGCGTATAAACTCCTGCAGCTCCTTAACCTTGTCTTCCATCTTCTTATTCTGATCGGCACGCTGTTTCAACGCTAATTGGCTGGACTCATACCAAAAGGTGTAATTACCCGTATAAATATTCATCTTACCGAAGTCGATGTCCACCACGTGGGTACACACGGAATCAAGGAAGTGACGGTCGTGCGACACGACCAATACGATGGCCTCGTAACCGGCAAGAAAATCCTCCAGCCAGGCGATGGTATTTATATCTAAGTCGTTGGTAGGCTCGTCCAGCAGCAGAATATCCGGACTGCCAAAAAGTGCCTGTGCCAATAATACACGTACCTTTTGATTACCATCCAACTCTTTTACCAGCTTATAGTGGAGCGCTTCATCAATACCTAGGTTGCTCAGTAGCGTTGCCGCATCACTTTCTGCATTCCAACCGTCCATTTCTGCAAATTTGGCTTCCAGCTCACCAGCACGCTCGCCATCGGCGTCTGAGAAATTCTCCTTGGCATAGATGGCGTCTTTCTCCTTCATGATGTCGTAAAGTTCTTTATGACCCATCATCACCGTTTCGATGACGGAGAACTCGTCAAATGCATAGTGATCCTGCTTCAATACGGCCATGCGCTCACCGGGAGTGAAGCTTACCGAACCGGTGGTGGGATCCACATCGCCCGAGATGATCTTCAGGAAAGTGGATTTGCCGGCACCGTTTGCACCGATGATGCCATAGCAATTTCCGGGTGTAAACTTCAGGTTGACATCTTCAAACAATACGCGCTTACCATAACGGAGCGACAGGTTGGACACATTAATCATGGGCGCAAAGGTACGGTTTTAAATACGAAATAAGAAGTTAGGGATACGAAGTACCCCTTATCGTTGTATCAGCTCCGTTTCCAATACGATGTTTTCGAAATCGTATACCGGGTAGCGGCTTTCAATCAGTTGAATGAGCATCTCCATGGCTACCTGGCCCATTTTAAACGCAGGTTGGCGAATGCAAGTAAAACCCGGTTGTAGCAGGTCTAGCACGTCTGAATTGGAAAATCCGGCTACGGCAGGGTGGGATTCCCTAGGCATTAGTTTGTTGTAGGCACTGAGACATCCCATGCTGAGGCGGTCGCTGGCCACAAAAATAGCGTCAGGTTTTTCCCTAAGGTTAATAAAATAACGAGCGGCTTCGTCCACTTCCTCTTGCACGCGCCCGCCGTGATGACAATAGCGGATGAGTGACTCATCCAAGGGAATGTCGCATTGTCGCAAGGCTTCCTCATATCCTTCCAGACGCTCGGCTGTAATGGATAAATGCGGGGCATTGGCCAAATGGGCAATTTTTTTGAATCCCCGGTCAATCAAGGACAATGTAGCCTGTTTGGCGCCCTTCCGGTTGTCGGATGTCACGGTATGGGTTTCGAAATCATCAATTACCCGATCAAAAAAGACGATGGGCAGTCCTTGTTCATGCAGCTTTAGAATATGAGAGAAGTCTTTGGTCTCTGCCGACATGGAAATCAGTAATCCATCCACCGCACGGTTGGCCAGGTGTTGTATATTAACCACCTCGCGTTCGTAGGCATCGTGGCTTTGTGAAATAATGACGTGGTAACCTTTGCCGTAGGCTACCGACTCAATGCCGTCGATGGCCTGTGAGAAAAAGCTATTGGCCACTTCGCATACTACTACGCCAATGGAGTAGCTCCGGCCGTGACGTAGGCTGGAAGCTATGGGGTTACGGCGGTAATTGTGCTTTTCGGCGTATTCAATCACACGTTTCTTTGTTTCCTCGTTGATCTCGTAACTATCACTCAATGCCCGCGAAACGGTAGAGGGCGAAAGTTCCAGCGCGTGGGCGATGTCTTTTATGGTAATGGGCTTGAACACGGGTAAATCATTGTTTCTACAAAACTAAAAAAAAAGCGGACTTTTCAGCTGTTCATCCATCGGTTTCCCTGGCGACTGCGTATTTTAGGGAGGGGGTGTATTTAATACCTGGATTTTTTTTATGTTTGTTAAACAATTATAAACGATAAGCGGCGATTTCACACATTTAGACGCTAGCTATGCAATCTGAGGGTAAGATTAGGATATTACTTTCGCAGCTTCGTGACGGCAGTGAATGTGCATTTGAGCAGTTATATCATATGCACAGCAATATGCTGTTGGCTAATATCAGGTCTTTAGTAAAAGATCGAGAAGTTTCCTGTGACATTCTTCAGGACCTCTATGTGAAGGTATGGGAATATCGCCATTCCATTGACCCAAGTAAATCCTACGAGGCTTTTTTGTTTACGATGGCTCGAAACCTGGTTTATGATTACCTTCGAAAAACTGCACGTGATAGGAAGAAACGGGTTGAGCTTCTGAATGTTGTCTTGGAATCCTATCCTCATGTGGAAGAATATATGATGGCGAAAGAACAGGAAGGGTTGCTGGTGAACGCCGTGAATCAGTTACCCGAACAATGTCGAAAGGTATATACACTCAGTAAACTGGAAGGAAAAAGCCACCAGGAAATCAGTCATATGCTGTGCATCTCGCTGGCTACCGTTAATAACCACATGGTCAATGCGAATCGGAAAGTACGTTCTTTTTTGCTCCATCACAAAGAAGTTTCGTTGATGATCCTGCTATATGTTGTTTCGCAAAGCCTAAAATTTTAATGTTGATATTCAATTAGATAAATTGAATATCATTCTTTTTTTCGAACGGACTAGTTATTGTTTTTCACCGGTTCGTATTCCCCATATATAACCAATGATCCTATGGGGCGCTTCGAAGCACTATTACGGAAATATCAGGCTAATCGCTGTACGCCCGAAGAACTGGAAGAATTGCTGGCACACTTCGGCAGCGATTTGAATACAGAGGAGATCAAAAAAGCCATCGAACAGCAATTGATCGAGAAGGGAGGGGAAACAAAGGAACTGCGGAGTGAAACCGATGAAATTTATAAACAAATTAAACGACGCATCTATACGCCCAAGCGATCTTATGGAAGACGTGTCTATCGATGGTGGGCGGCGGCTGCCATTCTTTTTTGCGGCTCTCTTGTTGGTTATTATTTGACCAATAGCGATCACTTACCTGTTAGCGAACCCAACCCGAATACACCCGGACCAATCGTCGCCGGAGGAAATCGGGCTACGTTGACGTTGGCGAATGGAGATACGATTCTGCTAACAAATTCTGCCAACGGACAACTGGCCGAGGATGGGGGAGTGGCCATTCAAAAAACACATGACGGACAATTGGTTTATACATCTGCAGCGGGCGAAAGCAACGGCGTAACCGGAACAAACCAGTTGACCACGCCCAACGGCGGAATATATAATGTCGTTTTATCGGATGGATCACACGTATGGCTAAATGCGGCTTCCACGCTCAGCTATCCGTTGATGTTCACGGACGATGAGCGGTGGGTTGAATTGAGTGGAGAGGCTTATTTCGAAATTGTCCATGATACGAAGCCATTTAAAGTCATCAGCAACGGGCAAATCGTCCACGTATTGGGCACAGCATTTAATGTAGATGCCTATGCCAATGCGGCCGCGATCCGGACGACGCTGCTTCAGGGTGCCGTCAAACTTTCCTACCAGAATCGGGAAACATTGTTGAAACCCGGAGAAATGGCCGTGAATGATTTAAAGGGGAAAATACAGATAAAACCGGCAGACAGAGACAAGATATTGGCATGGAAAAATGGAATGTTTGTTTTCAACAACGAAAGTATTGCCGATATCATGCGCAAAGTAGCACGCTGGTATGACATCGAAGTAACCTATGAAGACGCGGTAGCCGACAAGAAATTATGGGGTACCGTATCTCGTTACCGAACCATTAACGAACTACTGGACAATATTGCGCTGGCAGGTAACATTAACTACAGAATCGAAGGAAGGAGGGTCATTCTAATGAAATAGGGCAGTTCTTTTTCCAACACGAAAGACCAAAAACCAGAAGCCTGGCCGCTTCTGGTTAGCAACAGTCTAAATTAGGCTGTTGGGGGTCATAGTTAATTGTATTGCATAACCAATTTTCTAAAACCACATTCAAATGTATGTAAATTTTATTGTACCTCGACGCACGAAGTGTTTGTGTATCCAATCAAAGTTATGGCGAATGATGAAACTTTCAGTTTTGTTTGTTATGGTGGCTTTTATGCATGTGAGTGCCGCATCGAATGCGCAGCAAATCACCTTACATAAAACGAATGCAAAACTCAGCGAGACCTTAGAGGATATTCGCAAACAAAGCGGTTACAGTTTATTGTGCGATGCCGATTTAATCAATCGCGCATATCCCGTAACGATCGCTGTAGAGAGCGTTTCGCTAGAAGAAGCATTGCAGAAAAGCCTCCTTGGTCAGCCTTTTTCTTATAAAATCAACAACCGGACGATTGTCATTCATGCGAAGCATGAATCGCCGGGACGGTTGCAGCAACAACCCCCACAGCGGCAGGTAACCGGAAAAGTAGTCGACGGTAACAATCAGCCTCTTTCTGGGGTTTCCGTAAAGCTTAAAGGTGGGCAGGCTACAACCGTTACCGATGCCGATGGCTTGTTTACATCCCTGATACCGAGTGACAATGCAACGCTGATTTTTACATTCATCGGTTTTGCAAGCCAGGAAGTTGCCGTTCGGGCAGGTTCCACCGTGAATGTGAAGATGGTTGAAGAAAGCAGTGACCTGGATGAAGTCGTCGTTGTGGGCTATGGGACGATGAGAAAACGGGACTTGACGGGTTCGGTGTCCTCCATTAAATCGGAAGATATAAAGCGTTCTCCCGTCACCTCGTTTGATCAGGCTATTCAAGGCAAAGCAGCCGGGGTACAGGTAACGCAAGCCTCTTCAGCTCCAGGTGGTAGAGTTGTGATCAGGGTTCGTGGAGGTAACTCATTAAGTAGCAGTAATGAACCGTTGTATGTGGTGGATGGCTTTCCTATTTCCGCCGGGAGTTCTGCCGGCGGTAACGGTACCGCGCAAAATCCGTTGGCAACATTAAATACGGCAGACATTGCCTCCATAGAAATATTAAAGGATGCATCGGCAACTGCAATTTATGGAGCCCGTGGTGCCAACGGAGTCGTACTAATCACTACAAAAAGAGGGAGTGTAGGAAAGCCGCAAGTTACATTCGATACGTATTATGGCGTTCAAACATTAATAAAAAAGCTCGATATGATGAATGCTATGGAATACGCGACATTGGTAAATGAAGCAAGAGCCAATGACGGACAAGATCCGGTATTTCCCAATCCAAACAATCCACATTATTTTCCTGAGATTTCTTCGTTAGGTAAAGGTATAGATTATCAAGACCAGGTATTCACTAGCGCACCTACTCAGAATCATAATATAGGTATTAACGGAGGTAACGAAGGCATTCGTTATTCTATAGGTGGAGGCTATTTTGGTCAGGAAGGGATTATTAAGAACAGTGATTTCAACCGTGCTTCTTTCCGTTCCAATTTGGACATACAAATAATACCGAATCTGACGGTTAATACGAATATCTCTGCCAGTCATATCTGGGCCAATGGAATGCCTTCTGAAGGCGATGGAGGTGGAGGTACCGGCGGAGTTGTGCACGGCGCAATTACAATGCCTGCTTCTGTGCCTATTTTTGATGAAGATGGGAGTTATACCATGACCAACCCTACCCCTGGAAGTACTCCCAGTAATAACCCCATTGCTACAGTCAATCATTATAAAGATAAGCAGGAAATCGATCGTCTGCTGGGTTCTGTAGATGTAAATTGGGAAATAAGAAACGATTTGACGTTAAAAGTTACTTTTGGAGCAGATCGATCTACTGCCAACAGGTCGTACTACTGGCCTAAAGAAACACATCGAGGATATACCAAAGACGGAGAGGCTTATCAACGATACCGCAGAGATGCCTCTTACCTGAATGAAAATATTTTAACTTACAATAAAGTGTTCGGGGACCATTCCATTAACGCGATGGGTGGATTTACCTGGCAGGTATTTCATTACAAAAGTTTTGAAACGTCGTCCACCGGTTATTCCACAGATTTATATTTGGCAGACAATTTAGGGGCCGGAACAACATATGGCCAACCCGGATCCAGCAGAACACAAAGCCAGTTGGCATCTTACCTAGGCCGATTAAACTACGTCTACAAAGACCGGTACTTGTTTACGTTTACCGCCCGGTCTGATGGGAGTTCTAAATTCGGAGCAAATAATAAATGGTCTTTCTTTCCTTCCGTTGCAGTGGCCTGGCGCGCTTCCGAAGAGGAATTCATGCAAAGCTTGTATTGGCTGTCTGATCTTAAACTAAGAACGAGTTATGGAAAGACAGGTAATCAGAATATCGATAGTTACAAATCGATGGCCATGCTTGGAACCATGAATTATCCGCTGGGAGGAGCTCTGAATTCCGGTGCAGGACCTAATAATATCCCCAATCCGGATCTGAAATGGGAAACAACGGCAACGACAGATGTAGGTTTGGATATGGGGTTGTTCAATAACAGATTATCGTTAGTTGTTGATTATTATTATAAAAAGACAACCGATTTGTTATGGAATATCAGTACGCCAAGTTCAACTGGATTCACATCCATATTCAAAAACATCGGAAGCCTTGAAAACAAAGGATTGGAAATGGCACTGGGAGCAGATGCACTTACCGGACAGTTTAAATGGAATACACAGTTGAACTGGTCGAGAAACCGCAACAAGGTATTGGAAATCCCAGGATACACCCCCAGTACGCAAGGTTCAATATCCGGCCATTTGAAAATAAACGGAAGTTGGCTTGAACCCGGATTGCCTGTTGGTGTTTGGAATTTGCTGAAGTATGACGGAGTATTCCAGAACGAGGAACAATTAGCAGAAGGGCCTCATTCCTCAAGCAACGACCAGTTAGGAGATGCTCGGTTTGTAGATAGAAATGGTGACGGTACGATCAATTATACGGACGACCGGATGATTGTAGGCGATCCGAATCCGGATTTTATCTATGGATGGACGAATAACTTTTCTTTTAAGGGATTTGACCTTTCCGTCTATATCCAGGGTTCGCAGGGCAATGATATCCTCAATGTACAACGAGCTGAAACGAATGTATCAGGCCCGTGGGGAAATCAACGGCGAGAAATGCTGGACCGTTGGACGCCCGCCAATACAACCAGCGGTATCCCCAGGGCACGGGTAACCGTAGACCCGTTGCTTCTGCAGTCCGACTGGTTGATTGAAGACGGTAGTTATTTGCGCTTTAAGACCATATCGTTAGGATATACGTTCGAGAATTTGAAGTTTATAAACTCACTGCGTTTGTATGTGACCGGGCAGAATCTGATAACCATAACCGACTATCAGGGTTTCGATCCGGAGGTAAACTCCCCAGGGAACAGCAATCTCCAATTAGGCGTCGATTATAACGCATATCCGTCTTATAAGGCGATGCTGTTCGGCATGAATATATCATTCTGATTAACTAATTATTAATGTGTGATGATTATGAAAATTAAACCAATAATACTTGCTTTAGCGGTCCCGCTGATATTTTTTACCGGTTGTTCCGAGGGATTTTTGGAAGAGAAAGTGTACAGCAATATAACACCGTCTAATTTTTACAAGACCGAAGATGATGCGAAAACCGCGCTGATATCTGTCTATAGCTCGTTGCGTAGCAGCAATGGTTTTCAACGCCAGATCATACTCGCTGCTGAATATCCGGGAGAAGCGACATGGCCGAACAACTCGGGAGAAGCATGGCGGACAGAAATGGATCAATTTAAATGGACAACCAGTTCAACGGGCTTTTATCAAATATGGTCTCAATTATACGTAACAATCAATCGTGCGAACACCGTACTTTCTTATATGGAGAACATTCAGTTTGAAACCCCGGGTTTAAAGGAGCGGATAATCGGTGAAGCACGCTTTTTGCGAGGACTTGCCTACCTTTATCTAATTCGTTTCTTTGAGAATGTTCCGCTTAAAACGGAAGAAAATATGAGTGAAATAGAAAGTTCAAATGAAGGGACCAGCGACGCAGTTTGGGCGCTCATTTTTGCTGATTTTGAATATGCCAAGAACAATCTGAATTCGAAGAATACCGGTGCGGACGTCGGAAGGGCTACCGCCGGAGCTGCCCAAACGATGTTAGCCAAAGCCTATTTATCCTATGCCGGAAAACCGTGGAATAAATCTGAGTATTGGAGCAAAGCAGCCGAGGAGGCCAAATCGGTTATTGATAACAGTGCCTATGGTTATGATTTGGAAGGGGAGTATGAAAAAGTTTTTTTGCTGGAAAATGAACATGGCCCTGAATATATTTTCAGTGTGGAATATGAAAGTTTTATGGGACAGGGTTGGGATTTTCCTACGTTTACAGGGATCAGAAGCGGTGATCAGCTCAAACTGGATGGTTGGTCGTCGCTTACCGTTGAAACAGCTTTTTTTGACGGTATGGATGAAGCAGATAAGAGAAGAAATAAAACGTTTGTTTTATCTTATCAGGGAATAAATAATCCGGATCGAACCTATACATATCCGGGAAATATATCGCTGCCTCACTACAATAAATACATCGACATGGAAGATGTTGGCAGTGGTACCGCCGATTATGCCCTGAATCATTACATAACAAGATTTTCAGATTTATTGCTAATGCATTCGGAGGCTGAAAATGAAGTAAACGGACCCGGAGACAATGCGTTGTATGGAATCAACCGGGTGAGGGCCCGAGCCGGGCTCCCTGCTTTAAAAAGCTCCGACTTTACAAAGGAGACACTTCGGGAGGCTATATTCCAGGAAAGGTTATGGGAATTGTGTGAGGAAGGCCATGTGTGGTTTGATATGAAACGTATGAATCTGATGACTACACGTATCAAAAAATACAACGTAGAAGAAAAGCATTACGTTTTCCCTATTCCACAGAATGAATTGGATGTAAATCCAAGCCTGGTTCAAAACAGTTTGTATAAATAAACGACCACACCTTAGGTCACCGCGTAAAAAATTAGTTGATTTTTACTCGGTGACCTAACAATTTTAAATACCTTACTGCGGAGAGCCTCCAATAACTCCTTTTTCAATGCGCCCCACTGTTTTCGGCAACGATTGCGTATTTTACGTGGGATTGATATCCCTTTTTGTGTTTAATTTGTCGTGGTAAAGACCAGTAAAACAATATCGTTATGAATATCGGACCCATCTACCTGGTTATTTTTTGCATCAGCGTATTGGATGTTTCCGCACAACAGAATCCATGGCCCGAGCCAACGAAGGAAAGTAAACCCTGGGCCCGATGGTGGTGGATGGGTAATGCCGTGGATACGGAGAATCTCACTGCGGCCATGAGCAAATACAGCGAGGTTGGAATCGGCGGTCTAGAAATAGCCCCGATTTATGGAGCAAGGGGCTTCGAGGACCGTTATTTGCAATTTCTCTCTCCGGCTTGGGTGGATAGGTTTCAGTTTGCGCTACGTGAGGGAGATCGCCTCGATCTGGGCATCGACCTTACAACAGGAACAGGCTGGCCGTTCGGAGGGCCGCAGGTTTCTGTGGAAAATGCGGCTACTCGATTGATTTATCGTACCTACAGGCTTGGCCAGGGGCAGCGGCTCAGGGAAGCGATCCGTCCTGAAAGCCAAAAAAAAGATGACAAGGCGGTCTTGTTGGAAGTAGTTGCCTTCGAAGGAGTTAACCATTCCGAGGTGATAACGGAAAAAGTAAGAGCTAATGGGATGCTGGACTGGGCTGCCCCAAACGGCGATTGGACGTTATACGCGATTTTTAATGGCAAGACGGGACAGAAAGTGAAACGTGCGGCTCCGGGTGGAGCGGGGTATACACTTGATCATTTTTCCAGCGACGCTGTTGACCACTACCTAGCACGTTTCGATAAGGCATTGGTTAACGAAGAGATGGGCGTTCGGGCCTTTTACAACGATAGCTACGAAGTATATGGCGCCGATTGGACGCCTGGTTTTTTTGGTGAGTTTAAAAGCCGGCGCGGGTACGACCTTCGTTTGTACCTTCCGAAGCTGCTTGCAGACAGCGGGGATACCCAGGTGGCACGCATAAAATCTGACTACCGGGAAACCATCGGGGACCTACTGCGTGAGAACTTTACCACGCGGTGGACAGCATGGGCACATGACCGTGGTGCCAAAACTAAAAATCAGGCTCACGGGTCGCCGGCAAACCTGCTTGATCTGTATGCCACCGTAGACATCCCCGAGATGGAGACGTTCGGTTCCAGCGACTTCCCGATTCCGGGGTTCAAATCCGGAATCAAACCTAAAAGCGGCGACAAGCCAGACCCCGTACTGATGAAGTTTCCCAGTTCGGCAGCGCACCTGATGGGAAAGCCGTTAGTGTCGTCAGAAACGTTTACCTGGCTGGGCGAACATTTCCGCTCATCGTTGGCGCAATTCAAACCTGAAGTGGAACAGTGTTTCTTGGCGGGAATCAATCATGTCTTTTACCATGGTATTACCTATTCGCCGCAGGATATTCCATGGCCTGGATGGTTATTCTATGCATCGGTCAACATGGTGCCCACCAACAGCTGGTGGTCACATTCCCGTGGACTTAACACCTACATCACCCGGGTGCAGTCCATCTTGCAGTCCTCGTCAGTAGACAATGAAGTGTTGCTTTACTGGCCGATCTATGATGTCTGGGACGATCCGAAAGGAAGAATGAAAGCGCTTACCTACCACAACGTGGAAGACTGGTTACACCCTTCTGCTTTTTATCGTTCAGCCATAGCATTGATGGATAACGGATACGGCGTCGATTTTGTATCGGATCGGTTACTGGCAGATATGCAAGCCGTGAACGGCAAACTGCAGAGCCCGGGAGGAAACCGTTACCGCGTATTATTGATTCCTGCCGCGCGGCGGATACCACTTGAAACGCTGGCAAAAATTAAAGAATTGGCTGAAATGGGTGCGACGGTGGTATTTGAGGAACTACCTGAAGATGTTCCCGGTTTCGGAGACTATGAACGACGAAGCCGGTCCTTCAAACAGGCCGTTAACAGCCTTCCGTCTATCCGAAATGTACATGTGATACCGGATGTGATCTCCGGGCTGGAGAACATTGGATTATCCGGCGAGCCTATCGTACAGGAAGGAATACGTTTTATCCGGTTGAAATCCGGGGATAAAACCAGTTATTATTTGGTAAATCACGGAAATAAAGATATGGATAAAGAGGTGGTTTTTAATGCGAAAGGAAATTATGCTCTCTTAATGGATCCACAACAGGGTGATTTCGGCTGGTGCCATGCGGAAAGGCAAGGCGATCGGGTAAAGGTTCGCTTACAGATTCGCGCAGGGGAAAGCTTATTTGTTCAATTTGCTGATAAGGAGGATTCCAGAAGCGGTCAGATCCGATGGAATTATTGGGGATCCGTAGATGAAGTAATCAACCCGGAAGGCGGGTGGAAGTTAACTTTTATCAAAGGAGGTCCTCAATTGCCTGCCAATCAGAAATTTCGGGAACCGGTCTTTTGGACGTCACTTTCAGGCGAAGCTTACTCGTCGTTCAGCGGTACGGCGGCATACGAAACCACATGTATCATTGATGCGGTTGATAGCACCGGCCGGTACGATTTGGTTCTTGATGACCTTGCCGAAAGTGCGCAGGTATGGGTTAACGGCGAAGATGCCGGTTTTATATGGTCCGTTCCTTACCATCTTGAAATTTCAAAATACCTGAGACCGGGCAAGAACACCCTTCGCATCGAGGTGGCCAACTTGATGGCCAACCGGATCCGGTTCATGGATAGAAATCGGATCAAGTGGAACGACTACCACGAAATCAACGTTGTCAACATTGACTATAAAAAATTCGACGCTTCGGCTTGGGAAGTACAGCCTTCGGGGTTGCAGGGCAGCATAGCAATCTGGAAATACCGATAAACACCGCAATGATTGTAAACCAAAAATCTTGTCATATGATCAGATCTGTGGAAACCCTTTTATTCATCTTGCTGTTTGCCTGTGCTACGGGTTACGGCCAGCCAGATCCCAATCAACGGGTTGCGGGATTTCCCGTAAATTACGATGAGGCGAAAGCAGGACCCTATACATTGCCCGACTTGCTAACCTTGGAAAATGGGCAGAAAGTGACCAGTAAAGAAATGTGGACCCATCAGCGCAGGCACGAAATTCACCGATTGTTTGAAACAACACAGTTCGGAAAGACACCTCCGAAACCTGTAGACCTATCATTCAAAGTATTTGAAAATGGAACGGCAGTATTTGGAGGAAAAGCCATCCGAAAACAAGTAACTATTTATTTTACCAAAGACACGACCGACCATAAAGTGGATATATTGTTCTATTTGCCGACAAAGATGCACGAAAAGGTGCCCCTCCTGCTCAATATTTCTTTCGGCTCCAATAATAAGGCGGTCGACGATCCCGACGTCAAAGCGGGGCTCGTTTGGCCGCGGGAAGGTAAAGGCGTTGTGAGGATGCTTGCAACCCGAACTGGTGGCGAACCGCCAAGACATGCGATACCTATTGAAGACATGGTGTCCAACGGTATTGGTTTTGCTACGTTGTATTATGGTGATATAGAACCCGACCTTAAAAAGGGTATGCAACTAGGTGGTATACGGAAGTATTACCTGAAAAGGGGCCAAACCGGGCCCGAAGCAGATGAATGGGGAGCCATTGCTGCCTGGTCTTGGGGGCTGAGCCGCGTCATGGATTACCTGGAAACCGACAACCGGGTCGACGCCAAACGCGTAGCGCTCACTGGTTCATCGCGCTTGGGTAAGACCGTATTGTGGACGGGTGCCAATGACCCGCGTTTCAAAATGGTACTGGCCAGCTGTTCCGGAGAAGGTGGCGCTGCGCTGAGTAGACGTGATTATGGAGAAAATATCAAACATATGACGGATACATCGCGGTATTATTATCAGTTTGCACCCAATAGGCACTCGTATTCCAATGATTTCAACAGTTGTCCCGTTGATGCCCACGAATTGATTGCACTGATGGCGCCCCGTTATCTCTTATTGCAGACTGGCGATACCGATTATTGGTCGGATCCGAAAGGTGAGTTCCTAGCGGCCCGGGCCGCCCAGCCCGTATATGATCTATTTGGCGTCCGGAATTTATTCCCGGAGATGCCAAAGGCCGGAGATACTTCGTTGGCCTATCAACCGCTGGGGTATTACATGCACGATGGCGGGCACGGTATGATTCCCTCAGACTGGCAGGTATTTATTGAATACATGAAAAAATTTTTATAGAATCCACGCCCTCGCCCAATTTGCAATGTGCGCTATAGCTGTCCTGCAATCGTTACCGGGATCGATTGCGTAGATATTTTGCACCCATGTTCATCCGCTAGTTGATTATTGTCGCTATAATTGTTGTACATACGCTTATATGCCCTCAGCATAAAGGCATCCAATTAAAATCTATAATTATGAGGCAAGTACTAGTTATTAGTGTTCTGTTTTTGTGCGTGGTTTTCCATGCGGTAGGCCAAACGTCCCTCACGGGCAAAGTGACAGATTCCTTTGGCGATTCACTTCCAGGTGCTACGGTGACAGTTAAAGGAACGTCAATTTCAACAGTAACCAATGGGGAGGGGAATTACTCGCTTTCCAATGTCCCAAAAAACGCTATTTTGCTCGTTTCATTTATCGGAATGAAGACGCAAGAAATTGCGGTTGGGAACAGGGCAACAATTGATGTAGCATTAGCTGGCGAGGCCACGCAAATGGACGAAGCAGTGGTGGTAGGTTACGGCGTTCAGAAAAAAATCAATGTAATCGGTTCCGTTTCAACGTTATCTTCGGAGGAGATTACTGCCGCACCGGCTCCCAATGTTTCCAGTGCATTAAGTGGCCGTGTGCCTGGTCTATTCGTTACGCAGTCGAGCGGGCGCCCGGGTGCTGATAATGCCAGCTTAAATATAAGAGGAAAGGCAACGATTGGGTATCGCGAAGATACGGGTATTGATAATACCGCTGTTCTCGTGGTTATTGACGGTATTCCCGGACGAGATCTTAATTCCATAGAGCCCGGAGATATTGAAAGCCTATCCGTTTTGAAAGATGCTTCTGCGGCCATTTACGGTTCTCGCGCTGCGAATGGGGTAATATTGGTCACTACAAAATCAGGAAAGGAAAGTCCGCCAAGGTTCGAATTTGATTTTTATTCCGGATGGTCTTCGGCGTCGGTACTTCCGGAAATGACCGATGCTGCTACGTATGCCACCATGGTACGGGAAGTACAATCCTACAGAGGGATTCCTGAAGAAAATATGGCCTATTCGACTGAAGATGTTGAAAAGTTCAAATCGGGCAATTATCCATGGACCCATCCGAACACCGATTGGTTCAAGAGCGTGATAAAAGATTATTCAAAGAGCGACCATTATAGTTTTAGGGTATCAGGTGGTTCCAAAGATGTAAAGTATTACGGCGGATTCGGTGTGCAGAAGGACGATGGAATCTATAAATCCGGATCCTCATCTCATAATCGGTATAATTATCGACTCAACTTACAAGCGGATTTAAATGAGTACATCAGGCTCAACTTGAACGTAGCTGGAACGCAATCTAATATAATGGATCCTTATAACACGGAGTTTACCAGTATTATCCGTAACCTGCCGGTGTCTACGGCTATTTGGCCAACGGGCGAACCGGGCCCTGATATTGAAAAGGCGCAGCAACCGGTAACAGATACCGATGCGGATAAAACAGGGTATACAGATAACAAACGTTATACCAGTCAGAATATGCTGACCGCTACGGTAAAAATTCCCTGGGTGGACGGGTTATCCGTAGTCGGCAACTACTCGTACGATATGGTCTTTGGTGTGCAGAAATATGTAAGAGATCTGGCAACGTTATATTTTTTGGACAAAGATGCCTACTTGGCGGCTGGAAACGATGGTAGCCAAAATGGCCAGGCCTTTTTAACGCCTCAGATTCGAGCTGAAATAGCCGATCCAAGGGTAGAAGATACCTATAGCGATGCAAAACGAGTAACGGGTAGTTTGAAGATAAATTATGACAAATCGTTCGATAAGCACTCCATAAGCACATTTGCCGCTGTTGAAAGCATGGACTATCTTGACAAGGGAATTACTGCGTACCGCAGAGGTTTTCAAACGGTTGCCCTGCCGTATCTGAATTTTGGATCGACTGAGGAAATGAGTAATAACTCGTCTGCAAGCATCGACGCCCGGCTAAACTATTTTGGAAGACTTGCTTATAATTACGACAGTAAGTATCTGTTTGAATTTACTTTTCGAAGAGACGGTTCCCTTCGGTTTTCCAAAGATGTCGGTCGCTGGGGAAATTTCCCGAGTGTTCTTTTAGGGTGGACTGCCTCAAGCGAGGATTTCTGGCAGAATAATATCCAGGCAATTAATTATTTTAAATTAAAGGCCTCATGGGGGCAGTTGGGAAACGATGCTGTGCTCCCGTTTCAATACCTGACAATGTATGCAATAGGTGATGGACAGTCATTTGGACCATCGAGAGGTTATCAGACCAGTTTGTACCAGGTTGGAGAACCCAATCCCAACATCACCTGGGAAGTAGCCAATGTCTTCAATTTGGGATTTGAATCGCTTTTGCTGGATAGTAAAATCAGATTTGACGTTGACGCGTTCTATCAAAAACGCACCGACATTCTCGTGGCCCGGAATGCTTCCGTGCCGGATTTTACGGGGCTGTCTTTACCGGATGAGAACTTTGGAATCGTATCGAGCAAAGGATTTGATGCAACATTTGGATATCGCAGTAAATCGACAAACTTCGACTATGCCATAACCGGCATATTTTCCTTTGCGCGTAATAAGATTGTCGAATATGATGAGCCGGCAGTTTCGTATGATTGGCAGCGGCTAACCGGGCATCCTACGACCGCTTTTTTACAATATAAAGCCATTGGGATCTATAAAGATGCAGATCAGGTCAACGCTACACCGCATGTTCCGGGAGCAAGACCCGGGGATGTGATATTGGCAGATTACAATGGAGACGGTGAAATCACGGAAGCCGATCGGATTGTTTACAATCTGAACGGGGACCCGGAAATTACTTTTGGCGTTAATCTTTCTGTGCGGTACAAAAATATACAATTGCAGGCGTTGGTACAGGGGGTTGGAAACAACTGGCGGCGGATTGCTGATACAGAAGGTGATTTTATATACATGGGAACCTTCGGTAATTACTTTCAATATTATGCAAATGATAGATGGACGGAATCCAATACCGATGCAACGATGCATAGAGCATTTGAACGGGTAGAAGAATACTGGAGAAAAGATGCATATCTATCCAGTTTTGATTATTATAACATGGCGTTTGCCCGTCTTAAAAGCGTGGAGCTTTCTTATACATTTACGGAGAACCTATTGAAATCAGTACGACTTAAAGGAGCAAGCGTATATGTTACCGGTAAAAATCTGTTTTTTCTGTATAACAAAAATGCAGTGGGAACAGATCCGGAAGTAGCTTCGGTCTCTACTTATCCCACTACCCGGGTGCTGGCATTGGGTGCAAGGGTCTCTTTTTAATCGATAAACAGCAAAGTTATGAAACGATATTTGATAGTTGCCTTCTTGTTTTTTGCTACTGCATGCAGCAAAAATATTCTAGATAAAACTCCTTTGGACCAATATTCGGATGAAATCGTATGGTCCAGTCCGGAGCTTGCAAGTTCTTACCTGAATTACTGTTACGACGGACTTGGTCATGGTTTTCAGAGTGTTAAAGCAAGTAATTTTACCGATGAGGCTATATTTGGAAGAGGGGCGAGTACAACCACGCTTCTGAACGGAACGATGTCTCCCGATGCCGCCATTGGCCAGCATTTTATGGAGCCGTATCGGTGGACGCAATTCGAACAGATACAGCGTATCAATCAGTTCCTTGAGAAAATTGATGGGATTGCAGATACCTATCCTTCCGGACAACAAGCGGACGTAAAAATAAAAACAGATATTTTAAAAGGAGAGGCGTTGTTTTTGCGGGCATTCAATTATTGCAACATGGCCCGTAGCTACGGAGGTTTGCCTTTATTGAACAAAGCGGCTAAATTAAATGATGATTTTTCGACAGTTACAAGGGCCACTTTTGAAGAAACCGTTAATTTTATCGTGGCAGACTGTGACGCTGCCGCCGCACTGTTGCCGCTTAAATCGGAACAAGTGCTGGGACGGGCGTGTAAAGAAGCTGCTTTAGCGCTTAAAGCAAGGATGTTATTATTTGCAGCAAGTGAGCTCACAGCCGGGGACGTGTCAGGTATCGGTATAAGTGCCGACAATGCGCTTGTTCACTACGTAAATCCCGATAGGACTGCATTATGGACAGCTGCAAAAAATGCTGCTAAGGAGTTAATGGAACTTCCCGGTTCTTCGTTGGCATTGGCCGATTTCGGGGCATCGGGTGGTGATAAGGCAACGGTAGCGCAAAACTATCGAGCGTTGACAGGAAATAGCACCACACCGGCCGACGGTGAATTCATATTTGCGAAAATGTTTGATCAAGCATTGGGTACCCGGCACCGGAATAATCAAATAGACGGACCAAACGGGTATGATGGACTTTATGGAAGAAATGCACCGCTACAACGAATGGTGGATGAATACGAAATGGAGGATGGTACAGATTTCTTTGATCATTATTATATCGAAGAGGTGGCTGAGGGATCAAACACGGGCAGGTATATAAAAAATAAGCCGGAAACTACGGGTTTTGAAGATCAAAACCCCTATCATAATCGTGAAGCGAGATTTTATGCGAATGTATTGTATGATAGCGCCATATATGACATTGAACCCAGGCCCTCGAGCTTAAAACTTCGGGACCCTGTAGGGATTTACGATAGACGTACGCGCGTGACGATCAAAGCGGATGGATCAGAGACGGTTGTCTACGGATTGGATACACGTAACGGCCCGATTGTAGCGGGCAACGGTAATTATGTCGGGTATTTGACAATGAAATGGGTGCAGCAAGGGGTTACCGGTAGCACAGATTATAATTTCAACATTTGGCCTTATCTCCGCTACACCGAAGTGGTACTTGGCTACGCGGAAGCTTGCTGGGAGTTAGGCGAATATGAAGAAACCAGAACGTGGGTGGATTTTTTCAGAAACCGTGTACTTCTTCCCAATACGACCGCAACGGATGCTGAATTAAGAGATGCGTTAAGGCATGAACGGAAAATTGAACTATATGGGGAAGAATCACGGTGGTTTGACATAAGAAGGTGGGTAATCATGGCCGAAACGATGACGCCGCCACAGTATGGTGTCGAAATCACGGAAATAACCGATAATAGGAACACACCAGCAACGGTTACAACTACATGGAAATATAATCAGGCAATGCCAAACAATATCATGACAAATGCCGTATATTGGTTGCCCATCACAACAACTGAGCGCCAGAAAGCTCCTCAATTGTTGCAAAACCCCAATTATCGCGAGGATATTTAATTTAAACGATTCCGGTGCCAGAAGATTTCGCAAACGTTTTCGGTAACGATTGCGGAAATAAAAGGGCCGGATTCCTTCTTCGGCTTGAAAGATTACGGTATCATTGTAGTCAAGTGCTAACTGATTACTAAAAGAAAAGGCGATCGGTGCATTTATCAAGCGATCCTGTATTTTGACCATTAATATAGTAATAGTCACCATTATAAAATCAAATAGAGATGAAATCAACAAATTCACGCCGAGAATTTATCAAACAGGCTTCAATGGGAGCCGGAGTCGCTGGGCTATCCGCGATGGGGTTCAGCGCAAAAAGCTATGCAAAGATTATCGGAGCTAACGACCGGGTGCGGGTAGGTATCGTTGGATTTTCCAATCGGTTTAGAGGCTCGCTGTTCCCAGCCTTTATGAATCATGCAAAGGCTCAGAATTTTGAATTTGTAGCAGTTTCGGACTTGTGGAATCGCCGTCGTGACGAAGCATATGCCTATGCGAAGGAAAAGGCAGGTATTGAAATCGCAAAGTACCGCAACAACGATGAACTTTTTCCACGGACCGATGTGGATGCAGTGATCATCAGTACGGCTGACTTCCAGCATGCCCTGATTGCGGCGGATGCCGTGCGCCACGGAAAGGATGTGTACGTAGAAAAGCCGATGGCAGAATCCATCGAAGATGCCAAAACGCTACGGAAAGCGGTGGAAGAAACCGGAAAGATTCTTCAGGTTGGGTCGCAGCGGCGCAGTGCTCCTAACTACATCGCGGCCAACGAGTACATCCGGTCCGGCAAATTCGGAGACATTAAAATGGTAGAAATGACCTGGAATGTGAATCAGCCCGGTCGCTGGCGTTTGCCCGAGTTAACAAAGGAAATCCGCGAAAAGGATACCGATTGGAACCGTTTCCTGATGAACCGCCCGAAAGTGGCGTGGAATCCACGCTATTACCTCGAATACCGCCTGTTCTGGCCCTATTCGTCCGGAATCTTCGGCCAGTGGATGGCTCACCAAATCGATACTGTACACTGGTTTACAGACCTGCCGCATCCGCGTAGCGTAGTTGCGAATGGAGGTATCTATATGTGGAACGATGGCCGTATCAACCCGGATACACTGACTGCGGTGATGGACTATGGCCCGGCAAACGACCCTACAAAAGGATTCCAAGTGCAATATTCGTCGCGGTTTACCAACTCCGCCGGTGGTGTGAAGGAACTGTACTTCTCGAACGCGGGCTCACTAAACCTTGATACCAATGAAGTGACTTCAGAGGGCGGGTTAACGCAGCGTATGGCAGACCAGATGGGAATGAAGGAAAATCTCCTTGAGCCATTTACCCTTTCAAATGCTGCAAAAATAGAAACGTCAGCAAATACCGGAAGTGATCCGATGACTTCATTACACATGCTGAATTGGATGGAATGCGTGCGGAATCGGAAAAAACCGAATGCAGATGTCGTGGCCGGATACAATCACTCTGTAGCCAATATTATGGGACACACGGCCTATGAGACCGGCAAACGGGTAACGTTCGACGACGAAAAGCAAGAAGTAGTGGTTTCTTAATTGATGAGACGCAGATGAAAACAGCAACTATTTTAGTAGGTGCCCTTGCGCTATCCACAGCCCTTGCGGGCTGCGGACAATCCCAGTCGGGACAGTCGCAGTCCGAACAGGGGTCAGCTGAGCAGACCGATCGGTTCTCGTTCGTTGAGCATCCCGAAAGTAACAGCATAGCGGTATTGCTTGACGGGCAGCCTTATACCGCCTATTGTTATGCTGACAGCTTAAAAAAGCCGGTATTGTTCCCCTTACGTACCAAAGGCGGGCATTTCATAACGAGAGGATGGCCCGTGCAGCCTCGGGCAAACGAGCGAACAGATCATCCACACCACATTGGACTGTGGTTTAATTATGGCGATGTAAACGGGCTTGATTTTTGGAACAACTCACCGGCCATCCCAGCCGAAAAGCGGATGGGCTACGGAAGTATCCACCACGCAGCCGTTAACGAGACAGAAAGTAAGGGAAATACGGGGGTCCTTGATGTCACTAAATATTGGATGGGACCGCAGGGAGACAGTCTCTTGAAAGAAGATACCCGGTATGTTTTCCAAGTGGAAGACGATAGCAGTACTTCCATTGAGCTGGATATCAAATTGACGGCACTGAAAGATGTGTCACTGAAGGATAATAAAGAAGGTGTGCTGGGCATACGGCTAGCCCGTGAGCTCGAACATCCCTCCGATCAGCCCGCTAAATTTACCGATGCCAACGGCATTGTCACTGAAGTGGCGAAGGCCAACAACGAGGGAGTTACCGGGCACTACGTGAGCAGCGAAGGTATCGAGGGTGATGATGTGTGGGGAACACGGGGAAAATGGGTTACACTTAATGGAACCATCCAAGGAGAGGACGTATCGCTCGTTATTCTTGATCATTCCGGGAATCCGGGATATCCCACGTATTGGCATGCACGCGGCTACGGGCTGTTCGCGGCTAATCCGCTGGGACAGAAAGAACTCAGTGGTGGAAAAGATGTGCTGAATTTCAAATTGGATAACGGCTCATCAACCCGGTTCAGGTATAAGGTCTTAATCCATGCTGGAAGCAAATTGGATGCTGCTGCCATCAACGATCGGTTTGTGGAATTCAGCGGTCAACAATAAACCACTTTCTTATCCGAATTGCGCAAACGTTGCCGGCAACGTTTGCGCAATTATAATGATTCAATTGTTTCGTTCCTTATTCACCAAGCTGTAAAATTGCAATGGTAAGTGATTAGTGAGTTTGCCACATGGGTGAAACTTGTTAGGTCAGCGGCTTTGTGCGTCGACGAAATGCAGGTCATTAAAAATAAGAAAGATCAATAACTATTTTAAATGAATTTACTGAACAGGCAATTAATTAAGGAACGTCCTTATCCTGAAAAGGTACTCCAATTCGGAACAGGTGTATTGCTTCGTGGGTTGCCAGACTATTTTATTGAAAAAGCGAATAAAACGGGGCTATTTGGCGGAAGTATCGTTGTAGTGAAGTCGACGGCGTCGGGAGGTACGGATAAATTCGAGCTGCAGGATAATTTGTATACGCTCCATATCAAAGGACTTGAAAAAGGAGTGGATGTACAGGATGTGCTGTTGGTATCGGCAATCAGCCGAGTCGTTTCCGCTGCCAGCGATTGGACGGCTATTTTGGACGTCGCCAGAAACCCCGAAGTGGAAACGGTTATTTCAAATACCACCGAAGTAGGAATTGTTTTCGACGAGCAGGATGATCCGCTGACTTCGCCACCGGTGTCTTTTCCTGGTAAACTGACCGCAGTTTTGTTGGAACGGTTCCGTGCTTTCAGCGGCGCGAAGGACAAGGGTATGATTATTCTTCCCACCGAACTTATTGATAAAAATGGGGATGTGTTGCGGGACATCATAATCGCAATGGCCGAGCGTCATCAGTTGGGAGCTGATTTTATCAATTGGATAAAACGCTGTAACCATTTTTGCAATACGCTGGTTGACCGGATTGTACCGGGTAGTTTGAGTGCATCCGAACAGGAACAAGCGGAAAGCCAGCTAGGCTATAAAGATGAGTTGGCCATTATGGCTGAACCATTTTGCCTTTGGGCCATCGAGTCGTCCCATCCGCGTGTGTCGGAAGTGCTCTCATTTGCACGCGCAGACAAACGGGTGGTGATTACCCCTGATATTCAGAAATTTAAAGAGCTGAAACTTCGCCTGCTCAACGGAAGCCACACGTTTGCGTGTGGATTGGCCATACTGGCGGGCTTCGATACGGTCAAAGAGGCCATGGCCGATCCGGTGTTTTCGAAGTATGTAAAACAAGTGATGCACAAAGAGATTATTCCTACCTTGTTAGAGGTAGGAATAGATAAGGGAGAAGCGTCGGAATTTGCAGACCATGTGATTGATCGGTTCGGAAACCCATACCTCCATCATCAATGGCAGAGCATCAGTACAAACTACACGTCTAAAATGCGGATGCGCAACCTGCCGACGATCGCACGTTATGTGCAACGGTATAACGAAGTGCCGGCCTACATGGCGTTGGGTTTTGCAGGGTATTTACAGTTTATGAAGGCTACGGAAGGCAATGAATTGTTCGCCGTGTGGGAAGCGGATCTACTGCCATACACCGGTTTCCGGAATGCAGTGGAGGACTACATAACCCGTCTGGAGACACAGCCTGTATTGGACGTGATCAATCAATTGAATAGAAACGAGGAAGCGAGGGATTAGGTTATGGATGTCCGTGTATTGAAAATTCACCCCGACGATAATGTGTTGGTTGCCTTGCAGGACCTAAAGTCGGGTGAGCGCGTCGTCTGCGACGGCAACGCCTACGTGCTGATGGAAGATATAGCCGCAAAGCATAAATTTTTTACCGACGACCTGTCTGCGGGCAGCGCAGTGATGATGTACGGTGTGATAGTGGGACGTGCGTTACACGATGTGAAAGCCGGGCAATGGATGAGTACGGGCAACGTAAGGCATGCTACGGAACCCTATGGCTATCGGCCGTACCACTATACATGGGAGGTGCCGGATGTTTCTACGTTTGAAAACCGGTCGTTCCTCGGCTATCATCGTAGCGATGGACGCGTAGGGACTGCCAATTATTGGCTGTTTATCCCCACCGTATTCTGCGAGAACCGTAACCTGGACGTGATACGGGAGGCGATGCACAACGAACTGGGGTATGCCGTTACGGATAGGTATCGCGCTAAGACCCATATGCTGCGCAAACTGTACCAGCAGGGAGAGGACGTGGCTTCAGCCGACCTCACGGTGCGTGAATCGGTTGTGCCGGTAGACCGGCTATTTAAGAATGTGGATGGCATTAAGTTCCTTAACCATCAAGGAGGGTGTGGCGGTATCCGGCAGGATGCGGCGGTATTGGGTAAATTGCTGGCCGCATATGCCAATCATCCCAACGTAGCAGGGGTTACGGTACTTAGCCTCGGATGCCAAAATCTACAGGTACGTGATTTCCTGGATGACCTCTATGCATTGAATCCGAAATTCGACAAACCCTTGCTGATTTTTGAGCAACAACAATCCCAAAGCGAAGAACAACTGGTTACAGATGCAATCCGGCAAACCTTTATCGGTCTTATTGAGGCCGATAAATGCATACGTAGTCCGGCACCCTTGAGTAAACTCTCCATCGGCGTTAAATGTGGCGGAAGCGATGGCTTTAGCGGTATATCGGCCAATCCGGCGGTAGGGCATTGTGCTGATCTACTGGTTGCCCTCGGCGGGACCGTCTTGTTGGCCGAATTTCCGGAACTATGCGGCGCGGAGCAAAACTTAATTGATCGGACGATCGACGAAGAGGCCGCCCATAAATTCATTCGGTTGATGAAGGACTACAGCGAAGCAGCCGATCGGGTAGGATCCGGCTTCCACATGAATCCTTCTCCGGGAAATATACGCGATGGATTGATAACGGATGCCATCAAGAGCAATGGGGCAGCAAAAAAAGGGGGGACCTCGCCAGTCGTCGATGTGCTTGACTATACCGAACAGGCTACAAAACCCGGATTGAATTTGGTCTGTACACCTGGAAACGACGTTGAGGCAACAACAGGTAAAGCAGCAAGCGGCGCAACATTGATCCTGTTTACCACCGGACTGGGTACACCCACTGGGAATCCGATCTGCCCGGTCATCAAGGTTGCGACCAACACGGGCCTCGCGGAACGGATGGCCGATATCATCGATATCGATTGCGGTCCGATCATAGCGGGAACACGGACCATCCAGCAGATGGGAGAAGATATATTGGCGTATTGCATACGCGCAGCTTCGGGCGAAGTAGTACCAAAAGCGGTACAGCTTAACCAGGACGACTTTATTCCTTGGAAACGGGGAGTTTCATTGTAACAAAGCAACATACAAAATGAAGAAATTTTTGGATGAGCATTTTCTGTTGAGTACAGATACCGCTCAGATTTTATACCATGAATATGCGGCAAACATGCCCATCATTGATTATCATTGCCACCTGCCGCCGCAACAGATCGCTGAGAATACCCATTTTGATAATATCACACAGGTGTGGCTCAATGGCGATCATTACAAATGGAGGGCCATGCGGACAAACGGTGTCGATGAACGTTATATTACCGGCGATGCATCCGACCGTGAGAAATTCCGTAAATGGGCCGAAACGGTGCCTTACACCATGCGGAACCCGCTGTATCACTGGACACACCTAGAGCTGCAACGCTATTTCGGTATATCGGAACTCCTAAATCCAGGTACCGCAGATCGCATATTTGATGAGACCGAGGAAAAACTCCAATCACCAGAATACCGCGTGCGCGGATTGCTGGAACGCATGAATGTGAAAATCATCTGTACGACAGATGACCCCACAGATACACTCGATTTTCACCAGCAATTGCGCGAAGAAGCCTACGAAATCCCGGTCTTCCCGGCATTTCGCCCAGATGCAGGAATGAATCTCAGCGACCTGGGTAAATTTAAAGCGTACGTTGCGGCTTTGGAGAACGTGTCGGGTCGCTCCATCTCAGGTTTTGACGATTACCTATACGCGCTCAAATCCCGCCATGATTTTTTTGCATCTATGGGCTGCTGTGTGTCCGACCATGGATTGGAAGAGATATATGCCGAAGACTATACGGATGAAGAGGTTCGACGCATCTTTGAAAAGGCGTTGACGGGACAGGCAGTGTCCGACTTGGAACACCGGAAATTTAAATCGGCGCTGTTGCTCGTATTTGCGCAATGGGATGCGGAAAAAAATTGGGTGCAGCAATATCACTTGGGCGCTTTGCGCAATAACAATTCGCGGATGATGGCGAAACTGGGGCCCGATACCGGTTGGGATTCCATCGGTGACTTCCGACATGGAAAAGCGCTTTCTAAATTTCTCGATAGGCTCGATCGTGATAATCAACTGGCAAAGACAATTTTATATAACCTGAACCCAGCCGACAATGAATTGATGGCAACGATGATCGGAAATTTCAATGACGGGTCTGTGGCTGGTAAGATTCAATTTGGGTCAGCCTGGTGGTTCCTCGACCAAAAAGATGGAATGATCAAACAGATCAATGCATTAGCCAATATGGGGTTGTTAAGCCGCTTTTTGGGTATGCTGACCGATTCACGAAGTTTCCTTTCCTTCCCCCGCCACGAGTATTTCCGGCGGCTCCTGTGCGACTTATTCGGAACGGAAATTGAAAATGGTGAATTGCCAAATGACCTGCCATGGATCGGACGGATGATCCAAGATATCTGCTATCACAACGCAAACCGGTACTTTGGCTGGAATGAACTTTCGCGGTGAGAGCGAAAACGATTTCGAAGAAATTCGGTAATAAAGCGGGGCATTTCAACAAGTGTTGTTATATTTGGCTGGCGTAAACGTTTACGCGATATAAATCTAATCACATTAAAACTTATATGATGACTTCTAGCCAGCGAGCCAGTAAATACAGATGGACGATTTGCTATTTGCTTTTTTTTGCCACTACAATCAATTATTTGGATAGACAGGTTCTTTCATTGACGTGGAAAGATTTCATCGTTCCGGAGTTTCATTGGACGAATAGTGATTATGGAAATATCGCCGCCATCTTTTCGTTGGTATATGCCATCGGAATGCTGTTCGCGGGGAGGTTTGTGGATTGGCTGGATACCAAAAAAGGGTTTCTATGGGCAATTGGTATCTGGTCTGTTGGTGCTTGTTTGCATGCATATTGCGGGATTGCTACAGCGGGTGTCCTCACGGGCAATTGGTTTGTCGGTTTTGAACAGGCGAAAGAGTTGCTTGGTACGGTCGGCGATGTAGGGAGCGTCATTTCGGTCAGCGTCTCCTTGTTTATTGTTGCCCGGATTGTGTTAGCACTTGGTGAATCGGGCAATTTTCCGGCAGCCATTAAAGCGACGGCGGAGTTTTTTCCAAAAAAAGACCGTGGATTTGCGACTAGTATTTTTAACGCCGGATCAACAGTAGGAGCATTGGCTGCACCGGTGACCGTTCCCTTTATTGCAGAAGCTTATGGTTGGGAGGCATCCTTTATCATTATCGGGGCATTGGGATTCATCTGGATGGGTTTTTGGCTTTTCATGTACAAAAAGCCGCATGAGCACCCCAAAGTCAATGCGGCTGAGCTGGCTTATATTCAGCAGGACGATGTGGAAAAACAGCCGTCGACGGCGACGGACCAACCGTCGGTACGTAGAAAAATGTCTTTCTTGCAGGCATTTGGATACAGGCAAACATGGGCGTTTGCGGTAGGCAAATTCATGACGGACGGAGTTTGGTGGTTTTTCCTGTTTTGGACGCCTGCATACCTTAGTTCGGTTTATAATTTAGACTCTACGGAAAGCGCGCTACATATATTTGTGCTCTATGCACTCACATTGTTGTCGATAATAGGCGGATGGCTGCCTACTTATTTTGTAGATAAAAAGGGAATGAATGCGTATGCCGGCCGAATGAAATCAATGCTGATCTTTGCGTTCTTCCCGTTATTGACACTGCTTGCACAGCCGTTGGGTCATATCTCCGTATGGATTCCGATATTGATTATCGGTATAGCTGCTGCAGCGCACCAAGCGTGGTCTGCGAATATTTTTTCGACAATCGGCGATATGTTTCCACGGTCAAGTGTGGCCACCATTACCGGAATCGGCGGAATGGCCGGTGGTGTCGGGTCCTTCTTTATCAACAAAGGATCGGGCATGCTTTTCGATCATGCAGCCAACACAGATATGAAATTTATGGGCTTTACTGGAATTGAATCGGGATATTTCATTATTTTTTCAATTTGTTCGGTTGCCTATTTAATCGGCTGGGTCATCATGAAGTCGCTGGTGCCGCATTATGCACCGATAACGGATATTGACTAGTACGGTGATTAATAATTGTGGCCGTCACAAAAAAATCCTTTAGCGAGAAGCTAAAGGATTTTTTTAATAATAAGGGTCGTTTCCTACCAACGGCTTTTTTCTCTACGTTTTCCTCCCGAGAAATCCCGGAAACCGCCACCGTTTTCACGCTTGCGGCGGCCACCATTGTAATCCGATGATCCGTTACGGAACGATCGGTTACGTTTTTCTCCGCCACGGCTATCCCCGCGCCCTTCTCCGGCATTTTCCACGCGTACACTGCGGCCATTGAATTCAGCGTTTTGAAATCCGCTGAATACCTTGTCAACCGAAGCATTCTCGACTTCAAAAAACGTGTAAACACCTTTCAGATCAATTTTGCCGATAGACTTGCCACTTATATGTGTTGTATTGCAGATATATCCGAGGATATCCCCGCGGGTGAATTCATCCACCGAACCGAGATTAATGAATAAACGGGTGTAATCCGATTTATAGCCATCGCGGCCAAAACGCTCACCTTTACCTTTTCGTTCGCGATCGAAGCTATTGCGTCCTTCATTGGCATCCACATTGAGATCCGGCGCATTTTGATAATATTCCAAAAAGCGGTTGAATTCAAGTGAGGCAAATCGTTTGATGATTTCTTCCTTGCTCAGATCGGCAAAGCTTTCTAGGATTTTTGGTAAATAGGGATCGATGTGATCGTCATTTACGGAAACCTGCTGCACCTTGTGGATCATGGCAAACAACTGGCTTTCTACTACCGCTTCGCCCCTTGGGACCTCCATTTTGACAAAGGATTTACCAATGACTTTCTCAATCTGGCGTATCTTACCCAGTTCTTTGAGATTTACCAATGAAAGTGAAATACCCGTTTTACCGGCCCGCGCGGTACGGCCGCTTCGGTGGGTGTAGTTTTCGATTTCGTCCGGCAGCGAATAGTTAATGACGTGTGTTACATCATTTACGTCGATGCCACGTGCAGCAACATCGGTAGCAATCAATAGTTGAAGGCTACGTTCGCGATAGCGTTTCATTACTTTGTCCCGCTGTTGTTGCGAGAGATCGCCATGCAGCGAGTCGGCATTATAACCGTCCTTGATGAGGGACTCAGCAATTTCCTGGGTTTCAACTTTTGTACGGCAGAATACGATACCGAAAATCTCGGGATTTGAATCCACAATGCGCTTAAAAGCTGCATACTTGTCGCGCGCACGTATTACGTAGTAGTGGTGTTCGATATTGGCGTTACCACTGTTTTTGGTGCCTACAGTAAGTTCAAATGGATCGGTCATGTAATTTTTCGCAATCCGCCGAACTTCGGCAGGCATGGTGGCTGAGAACAGCCATGTTTTTTTCTCATCCGGAGTAGTGGACAGGATATTGTTGATGTCTTCCTGAAAGCCCATGTTGAGCATTTCATCAGCTTCATCCAACACCACATACCTTACATTAGAAAAATCGATGGCATTGCGACCAATAATGTCGAGCATGCGTCCTGGGGTGGCCACGACAATTTGCACGCCTCGACGGATCTGCCGCAACTGATCGCTGATGCTAGCACCGCCGTAAACGGCGACTACATGGACATTCGGAATGTTCTTGGCAAATTTTTCGATGTCTTTGGAAATCTGCAGACACAACTCGCGCGTAGGACATAGTACCAACGCTTGCGGGTGTCGCTGTGAAAAATCCAATAGTTCTAATAAGGGCAGACCAAACGCTGCTGTTTTGCCGGTACCGGTTTGGGCTAATCCGACAAAATCGTTGCTGCCTGTCAAAAGTACGGGAACGGCTTGTTCCTGGATGGGAGTGGGTTTCTCGAAACCTAACTCTGTGATGGCATTAACAATATCATGACGGATCCCCAGTTCAATAAATGGGTTCATGAATATTATGTATACAATAGGCACTATTGCCTAAGGCGGTGCAAAGGTAAGGTTAATTTATTGAAATTCAAAGAGAGAAGTGTTGAAAGTAAAAAGTAAAAAATCAAACATAAAAAGTGAATGGGTTAAGTAAGAAAGCAAAAGCCGGTCTGAATTACCAGGCCGGCTTTTTGACTTTTAACTTTTGGTTTTTAACTTAATACAGCGTGAACTCCACCCGTCGATTTTGTTGGCGGCCTTCTGCCGTGTTGTTGCTGGCAATTGGCTGGGTTGGACCATATCCGGTAGCTTCAATACGCGATGGATTGGCACCTTTGCTTACAAGGTAAGCTTTTACGGCCTCGGCCCTTTCTTTCGAAAGACGCATATTGGTTTGCATAGAGCCGGTGTTGTCCGTATGGCCCGCCAATTTGAGACTGAAGTTTTTCTCAATAAGCAACGCCGCAACCTTATTGAGGCTAGCATGTGAGGTTGCCCGAATTGTGGCTTTCCCTAAGTCAAATTCCAGATTTTGGATGGCCTCATCCACAACTCGCCGATCTTCATCTGTTACGGTAATTTGTTGAACAACGGGAGCTTTGGGTTCAGGTAAAGGACATCCCGCACCATCCACCTTGGTTTTTTCGGGTGTATCAGGACATTTGTCGTATCGGTTTGCTACGCCGTCGCCATCATCATCTGCAAGATCTGCATACAGGCGTTCCAGTTGTGATTTTAATTTTTCGTTCTCTGCTTTTTGAGCGTCAAGCGTTGCTTTCTGAGCAACCAACTCGTCATACTGAGCGGTATACTCTTTTTGCATGGCTGATACCGGGTTGCTGTTGGCAAGGAACGGTTTGCTCCGGTCACCAAGCGCAAACTCCACACCAACGTGGGCATAGGAGAAGATGTCTTTGGACCCGCCGTGGCTTGAGCCATCAAAATTAGCAGACTGAACGAGGTTAAGGCGATAACCTAAATCGATGGCAATGTCATTGGACACCCCAAATTTCAGTCCGACACCACCGGGTACAAAGAGCTTCGTAGTTTGATCGTAATCGGTGGTCACACCGTTTATTTCAGAAGAAGGCTCAAAGCCCAGGGCACCCAGACCGACATTAGCGTAAGGCTTGATCAGCCCCTGATGCTGCCGCCAGTTGATGTTGGCAAGGGTGACGTGGGCAGACACAGCCACTGACCACGGTAGTTTGGTTTCAAACGAGTTGCCGTTGTTTTCCCGCACTCCGGATACTTTCCCGCCCACATATTCAGCTTGTATACCAAAACCGGGAAGAATTTGCCTTTTTACATAAAGACCATAGCCAAAGTTGTTTTCGACTTGGTCGAATTTACGCCGTAAACCGATCAGGTTCGACTGGTTTAAGAGGCCGCCATGTACGCCGATAGACCACGTCCGATATTCAGTGTCTGGTGCAAAAGGCTTTACTTCATTTAGGGTTGGTGTTTGCGCAACCAATTGTGTTACAGATAGGATGCCTGCTGCGGCAAGCCATCCGGTTTTGGTAATATTTATTCTCATTCGTCCGTAATTAGTTTATTATTTTATCCCCATTAAGCAATTAGCGAGCCATTTATTAAAAAAATAGGATATGTTTCAAAGTTTCCAAGTAGTTTTCTGATATTTTTACCATTAAAAATAAACAATAACTAGATTAAAAGTTAATGCAATTTTACTAGATATCATATATATATATATGGTAAAAATTAGGTGTTTTTATCGTATTTAATACGATAACAATACGATGAAAATACGATAATGATACGATGAATTTTAAATAATATATCCTATTTATTTAAAGTCTATTTATTTTTCAATATAGAACGAGTTTCTGAATTTGGTCTGCCCAGTTTAGCCGCCGTTACGTTTACCTATGAAATTGCAATTGCATGCTATTTTGCCTAAATTTGCGCAAAAGATTAACAATCGTTTTCAATGACAAGTAGGGAAATCCGCGAAGCTTTTCTGGCTTTTTTTAAAAATAAAGGGCATCATATTGTGCCCTCTGCTCCGGTGGTCGTGAAAAATGACCCGACACTGATGTTTACCAATGCTGGTATGAACCAGTTCAAGGATATCTTTTTGGGAGATGCCCGGGCGAATTTTTCTCGTATAACGGATACTCAACGCTGTTTGCGTGTATCGGGAAAACATAATGACTTGGAAGAGGTAGGGATCGATACCTATCACCATACGTTGTTCGAAATGCTGGGAAACTGGAGCTTCGGTGATTATTTCAAGAAAGAAGCAATTGCATGGAGCTGGGAGTTACTTACCGAAGTATATAAACTGGATAAAGACCGCCTTTATGTAACCATCTTTGAGGGCGACAAAGCAGATGGACTGTCCCAAGACGATGAAGCATATACGTATTGGAAAGAAATCATCGCCGAAGACCGCATCTTACTTGGCAATAAAAAAGATAATTTTTGGGAAATGGGAGATACGGGACCTTGCGGCCCCTGTTCCGAAATCCATGTGGATTGCCGCGCCGACGCCGAGCGGAATGCGGTGGACGGGAAGACGCTTGTAAACGCCGATCATCCGCAAGTGATTGAAATCTGGAACCTCGTGTTTATGCAGTTTAACCGTCAAAAAGATGGTTCACTCCATCCGCTGCCCGCGAAACATGTAGATACCGGAATGGGTTTCGAACGCTTGGTACGGGTAATCCAGGGTAAATCTTCTAACTACGATACGGATGTATTCCAACCCATCATTGGGTATATCGCTCGAAAAGCAGGTATTACGTATGGTAGCAATGAAAAGACGGATATTGCCATGCGGGTGCTGGCTGACCATATTCGAGCCATTAGCTTTACCATAGCCGACGGCCAATTGCCTTCAAACAATAAGGCAGGATATGTAATCCGGCGCATTTTAAGGCGCGCCGTTCGATATGCATATACATTTCTCCATTTCAAAGAGCCATTTTTACACGAGCTGGTGCCGCTATTGGCAAAGCAATTTGAAGGAGTGTTTGACGAATTGATAGCTCAGCAGGAGTTTGTGCAGAAGGTGGTACTGGAAGAAGAACAGTCTTTTCTGCGTACATTAGTTACAGGTGTACAACGTTTTGAAAATTATATTTTGGAAGATGGAGCATTGAGAAATAGTGCTTTACGGGGAGAATTGAATAAATCGCTTGGCGATGCAAATAGTTGCGATGATAAACGGCACGCTAAAGTGATAGATGGGGACTTCGCTTTTGAACTATATGACACATACGGGTTTCCAATTGACTTAACCGAACTGTTGGCGAGGGAAAAAGGTTGGCGTATAGACATGGCTCGATTCCAACAGGCGCTGGATGAACAAAGGAACCGTTCGAGGGCCGCTACTGCCATCGATACCGATGACTGGGTCGTACTGCAGGAAAGCGAATCGGTAGATTTTGTTGGATATGACCAAATGGAATGCGAAACCGAAATTCTTAAATATCGGAAAGTTGCCGCCAAGGGAAAAGAGCAATATCAACTGGTGTTGACCGCTACGCCGTTCTATGCAGAGGGTGGAGGCCAAGTAGGCGATACGGGGATGTTGGTTTCACGTGAGACTGGTGAAAAAATAGTCATTACCGATACAAAAAAAGAAAACGGGCTCGCTGTACATTATGCGCAGTCGTTGCCGACCGATTTACGGGGTACATTTGTTGCTGCGATAAATGCAGAAAGACGGCGCGATATCGAAGGAAATCATTCGGCTACCCACTTGCTGCATGCGGCGTTGAAACAAGTGCTTGGAAATCATGTGAACCAAAAAGGCTCGCTGGTTAACACCGATTACCTCCGTTTTGACTTCTCGCATTTTGCAAAAGTGAATGACGACGAGCTTTTACAGATTGAACGCATTGTGAATGATAAAATAAGAGAAAATATTCCATTGAAAGAAGAACGGGATGTGCCCTTCCAACAAGCAATTGATGCCGGGGTGACCGCATTGTTTGGGGAAAAATATGGCGATCATGTGCGTGTGATTACGTTTGATGACCGATTTTCAAAGGAACTCTGTGGGGGTACACATGTGCAGGCAACCGGACAGATCGGCTTTTTCAAAATTGTTGCCGAAAGTGCTGTGGCGGCGGGAGTAAGACGCATAGAAGCTATTACAGGAAGCGCAGCAGAGCGCTTTATCGAAGAGCAGGTAAAGACCGTTAGCAGGTTCCGGGAGCTGCTTAACAATCCGAAAGACCTGGCGTCGGCACTGAATCGGCTGTTGGATGAGAATAACTCGCTACGGAAAGAGGTTGAGCGCACCGTGACTGACAAGGCACTTCAATTAAAGGATAAACTGACAGCTAAGGCGTTGGATATCGACGGAGTGAGTTTTATTGCTGATCAGATAGATCTTCCTAATGCAGAGGCAGTAAAGACCCTGGCTTATGCTTTAAAAGGTGGAGTCGAAAATCTGTTTCTTGTACTGGGAGCCGAAATAAATGGGAAACCGTTGCTTACGGTAGTTGTTTCAGATAGTTTGATCAAACAAAAGGATTGGAATGCCGGCACCATTGTACGTGAACTGGCAAAGGAAATTCAGGGAGGTGGTGGTGGCCAACCTTTTTATGCAACAGCGGGAGGTAAGGATGCCAGCGGCTTACCCCGCGCGCTGGCCAACGCAAAAGAATTTGTAATGTCTCAATAGATGATACGATTAAGTGTAATAACAGGGATTTTGGTGTGTTTGTTGTCGGCGTGTGCTAATGACGACCAGTTTACAATTGAAGGTGAAATACACCATGCGGGAAACATACGTACCGTTGTCTTGTATGAGGGAGACCGGAAATTGGATTCCGTGTTTTTGAACGAACAGGGCGAATTCGTGTTGCGCCGGGCAGCGGCGAATCCGCGGCTGCTCACGTTGCAAGCCGGAAATAACAAATATCACTTAATACTGCAGAATGGTGACCGCGTTATGTTTCGCACCGATTTGATGTCCGAAGGGAATACCTACGAACTTTCCGGTTCTCCGTTATCTGAAAAAATACAGCATTTTGCCGGTACGATTACTGAGAAAGAACAATTTGAAGCCGAGTTGGAAGCTTCGTTTGCCACGCAGGCAGCGGGGTTGGACGATGCCAAGCTTACGGACCTGCGGCAGCAATTTATGCAAAAATACCGCGAGCATATGCAGGCATACACAGATGCTGCTATCCAGTTTGCAAATGAACACGACGACTTGGCTGGCTTTTTTGCCATGAGCACACTGGATAAGGAATTGGCGGAAGCGGAGCTGGTCGCTTATGCAGACCGGATTGCGGGTCGATGGAATGACAACGTACAGGTACGGCAATTTGTGGAGGAAATGGCGCGTCTGAAGCGGCTGGCAGTGGGGCAGCCGGCACCTGATTTTGAGTCGATCACACCGGATAATAAGCGCGTGAAACTATCAGACTTCCAGGGCAAATATACGCTCGTAGATTTTTGGGCCTCCTGGTGCGTGCCCTGCCGTCAGGAAAATCCGAATATTGTAACACAATATCACGCCTTTAAAGATAAAGGGTTTACGATATTGGGTGTGTCATTAGACGATAATCCCGGCTCTTGGATGCGTGCCATAAAAGACGATGGGCTGGAATGGACTCAAGTTTCAGACTTACAGCAATGGGGCAGCGAGGTGGTGGGTCTGTACCGGATACAGGCGATTCCTGCCTCTTATCTACTTGATCCAAAGGGAATAATTATCGCAAAAAACTTAAGAGGTCCTGAATTGGCGACCTTTTTAAAGAAAACGTTGGATTAGTGAATATTCTGTGTTAATGACATGTGCTGTTTAATGATTTGTTAATATTGGTTTAACAATGATTTGTCAATAAGTACATACTTTAGCAAAAAAAACACGATGAGCACTGCAAAACAAAAGATTCTGGTGGTCGACGATGAACCCGATATCGTGGAGCTGATTGCCTATAACCTCAAACGGGAGGGTTATCAGGTACACACCGCGTCCAACGGTCAAGAGGCTGTCACGACGGCAAAAAAGATCATGCCTGACCTGATTATCCTGGACGTAATGATGCCCAAAATGGATGGAATAGAAGCCTGTCGTATCATGCGGGCCATGCCGGAGTTCAAAAGCACGTTCATGGTGTTTCTTACCGCCCGGAGTGAAGAGTATTCGGAGATCGCGGGATTTAATGTTGGTGCGGATGATTACATCGCTAAACCCATCAAACCACGCGCCCTCCTAAGCCGCATCAATGCAATCCTACGGCGGAACGCACCTACCGATGAACTCCCTAATGAGAAGCTGGAGATCTCGGATTTGGTAATTGATCGGGAAGCTTTCCTGGTGTTTAAGAACGGGGAAAAGATCGTGCTGGCAAAGAAGGAATTTGAACTGCTTTACCTGCTGGCCTCCAAACCGGGTAAAGTGTATACCCGGGAGGTAATTCTAAAGAATATCTGGGAAGATTCGGTGGTGGTTACCAATCGGACCATTGATGTACACATCCGTAAACTGCGTGAAAAAATAGGCGAAAATTATGTTTCTACGGTAAAAGGCGTGGGATATAAATTTGAGGCTTAAATGCCAAATACATCATAGTTGGGTTTGTTGAGGTGATAACCGGACGCCTCGGCAGCTTGATTCGCCTCGTCGAGCAGCCGGCCACTGCTGATCAGCTGCTGCAGCTTGTTGATATCATCGGCGAAGATACGGTCACGATCCGCGAAAGGAACTTCTTTTCTTACCAAGCTATGGCATGCCTCCAATACCTCCGATGACCTGAGAGGGCGGCGGAAATCCAGCGCCTGGGCAGCATATAGCAGCTCGACAGCCAAAATATATTCGAGATTGTCGATAACTTTGTTCAATTTACGCGCACCGATCGCGCCCATCGACACGTGGTCTTCCTGTCCCAGTGATGTCGGGATGCTGTCGGCACTTGCTGGAAAGCACAACGTCTTATTTTCGGAGACCAATGCCGCTGCCGTATATTGCGGTACCATGAAGCCCGAATGGAGACCGGCGTCCGGTATTAGCAGTTTGGGGAGGCCGTAACGCCCTTCGATGGTGAGGTAACTCCGGCGATCAGAGATGTTGCCAAGTTCTGCAGCACCGACGGTGGCGTAGTCGATAGCGATAGCCAACGGCTGGCCGTGGAAATTACCGCCGCTAATGGCTTCGTGCTGTCCCAGTACAATCGGATTATCGGTGACCGCATTAATTTCAATTTCGGTGAGCTCCTTGAGATGTAGCCACGCCGTCCGCGAAGCGCCGTGTACCTGAGGCATACATCGTAGCGAATAAGGGTCCTGTACCCGTCCACAATCCGGATGTGAGTTGGCGATCTCTGAGGTATGGAGCAATTCCCACAAGCGATGGGCGACTAATTGATTTCCCGGAAACGGGCGGAGCTCGTGCAGACGGGCATCAAACGGCTTGTAAGAGCCCATGAGTCCTTCCAACGACATCGCGCCGATAAGGTCGGCTACCTCGAGGGTAGTATACATCCGGTGTAAAGCATGCACGGAATGGGCCGCAATGAATTGCGTGCCGTTGATCAACGCCAATCCTTCCTTGGGACCAAGCTGTAATGGAGACATTCCGCAGGCCTTCAGTGCAACTTCGGCTGGCATAATGTTTCCTTTGAAACATACTTCGCCAAGCCCAATGAGTGGTAAGAAAAGATGGGCGAGCGGAGCGAGGTCGCCCGATGCTCCCACCGAACCCTGTGACGGAACCATAGGGATAATGTCCTGTTCAGCCATCCAGATGATACGCTCCAATGTACGCAACTGTACACCGGAATAGCCCTGGGCAAGCGCCTGCGCCTTCATGATCATCATGGTTTTGGCAATAGAGACAGGGAGAGGGGTGCCAACGCCTACCGCATGGCTTTGCAGTAGGTTACATTGTAGCTGGTTGACGTCTTTGGCGGAGATGACGGTGTTGCATAAGGGACCGAATCCCGTATTGATGCCGTACACCACTTCACGGTTGGACACCATGTCTTTTACGAATGATGCCGACTGATCCACTTTATGCCGCGCCTTGGCAGAAAGTGTCCCTTGGAGTCGCCCGTGAGTGAGTGCTAAAACCGACCTTATGGTAAGTTTATCAGTGCCGTACCGAAAGTTCTTCATGACATGTCCAAAAGTGATTCGGTGATTCGCTTGGATTGCGCCAAATTTACATGTGCGTCTACAATGATCGGAACTATTCGCTAATTACGCAATAGAAATCTGAATTTTTAACTTTACCCCCGTATGTCTATATTCCGTTTTAAGCAATTTGTGGTCGATCAAACTGAAAGTACCATGAAAGTGAATACCGATGGAGTGTTGCTGGGTGCTATGGCTTCGGCGGCTGGTCCTGGGCGCATCCTTGATATAGGAACCGGTACTGGCGTGATCGCGCTGATGTTGGCACAGCGATTCCCCTCGGCCAGGGTGGAAGCCATTGAAGTAGATGCCCTTGCGGCTAAACTGGCTGGTGAGAATTTCATCAGATCCACTTTTGCAACGCGGATTTCTGCTCAGGCTGTCGCCTTAGCAGATTTTCAGCCGATGGAGGCTTTTGATCTCATCGTGTCCAATCCCCCCTTTTTTCTGCATGCACTTAAAAGTCGAGACTACCGAAAGCGGGTGTCTCGGCATACAGAAACGTCGTTTTATTCCGAATTGCTGGATCGGGCCTTCAAGTGGCTGACGGCAAAGGGAAGTTTGCAGCTTGTGCTTCCGATTCCAGTGGCAGAGTGGATCAAGCAGCAGGCAATCGATGAATACGGCTTGGTTGTGCAAGGGCAGCATAACATCCGATCGTTTGCATCTCATCCGCCGATCCGTTGCATTTTAGCCATTGGTAAAACTCCATTAGCGATTCCGGCATTGACGGGCGACTTGGTAATTTACGAAGATAAAGGCGTATATAGCCAAGCATACCGGACATTGTTGGCCGATTTTTTCTTGGCATTTTAAGAATTCTTATATTCGCCCGTCTATGATCAGAATCGGGTTGCTTTCGGATACGCACGGTTACCTGGATGAGCGGGTGTTTAAACATTTTGAGTTGTGTGACGAAATATGGCACGCTGGAGATTTCGGTGATATTGCAGTGGCGGATACACTGGCGGCATTCCGGCCACTGAAGGGCGTTTATGGAAATATAGATGGCAAGGATATTCGCGCGATGTATCCTGAGCACCTGCGTTTTTATTGTGAGGAGGTGGACGTCTGGATGACCCACATCGGCGGCTACCCCAATCACTATAGTCCACAAGTACGGAAAGCAATCCAACTCAATCCACCTAAACTTTTTATCAGCGGCCATTCGCACATTCTTAAAGTCATGTACGACCAAAAGTTACAATGCCTGCATCTGAATCCGGGCGCCGCCGGAAAGCAGGGGTGGCATAAAGTTCGTACGCTTTTACGTTTTAGCATTCACGATAATCGTATTGAAGACCTTGAGGTTGTCGAATTGCATAATGTTTAATTTATATTTACACTAAGTTTTTTGATTTTTGTTGTTTTAATGCTGTTTTTGGCTATTTTTGCTTGCGTTTTTAAGTATTATAATACACTAACTAAAGCAGGATTTAATGACGAAAGTGATTACACTGGGCCAGTTCATCATCGAAAAACAGGCTGACTTTCCGTATGCGAAGGGCGAACTATCAAGGCTGTTACGCGATATCGGCATTGCCGCAAAAATTGTGAACCGCGAAGTAAATAAAGCTGGGCTTGTTGACATACTCGGGGATAATGGAACAACCAATATTCAGGGTGAAGGCCAGAAGAAGCTGGATGTATACGCAGATGAGCAGTTTATTTCTGCGTTACGCAGCGGTGGCGAATGCTGTGTTGTCGCTTCTGAAGAACACGATGACTGCATCTTCATTGATTCCCATGTGTCTCGAAATGCCAAATATATCGTCTGTATCGATCCATTAGATGGTTCCTCAAACATTGATGTCAATGTATCTGTGGGTACCATCTTTTCGATTTACAGGCGTACCGATCCGGGCGGGCCTATACGGCTTGAGGAAGTTCTTCAAAAAGGAACGCAACAGGTTGCTGCGGGCTATGTGATTTATGGTTCCTCAACGATGCTGGTTTATACCACCGGTAAAGGTGTGAATGGGTTTACGCTTGATCCTTCCATTGGTGAATTTTGCCTTTCGCATCCGAATATGCGGATACCACTCGATGGTACAATTTATTCCATCAACGAAGGTAACTACGTAAAATTTCCGCAGGGTGTGAAAGATTATATCAAATATTGCCAAGTGGAGGAACCGGAGACCAACCGGCCTTTCACATCCCGGTACATCGGATCGATGGTGGCCGATGTGCACCGTAACCTGATCAAAGGGGGGGTGTTTCTGTATCCCACCACGTCGTCACATCCGCAGGGAAAACTGCGGCTGATGTACGAATGCAATCCGTTGGCTTTCATTATTGAACAGGCGGGCGGGAAAGCAACCGATGGATGGCGACGGATTTTAGACATCCAACCCCAAGAACTCCATGAGCGTACGCCGATTTTTATCGGTAGTATAGCGATGGTGGAAAAAGTAGAAGAATTTATCCAGCTAAAGACTGTCGCGTACTTCCAATAGGAAGGTTTTCAAGCGCTGGAGCGAGTCAATGACCCGTTGATTTTCCCGCGCTTCGCTTTTATTGTTTCGTAGGTAGTCTTTTGCTCCCTGCAATGTGTATCCTTTGTCTTTTACCAGATTGAAGATGACTTTCAGGTTTGCAATGTCATCGGGAGTAAACAGCCGGTTTCCTTTCTTGTTTTTCTTGGGTTGAAGAATGTCAAATTCGCGTTCATAAAACCGTATTTGGGATGCATTAACACCAAATAGGGCTGTCACTTCACCCATGGTGTAATAGAGTTTGTTTATTTCGCGCTCTTTGTAAGGCATATAACGAACGGGATTGATGTACCTTTGCTTTGCAAAGATACAATTACCGTTGAAATATCCTACGCCTATTAATCGAACGACTGATTTTCCTGTGATGCAGCCTCTAAGATGGCTACGTATTCGGTGGGAGTAAGGTCGTTATAAATGAAATTAATGGGATTTACGGGCTTATTGTTTTTGTGCACTTCGTAATGTACATGGGGGCCGGTGGAAATTCCGGTATTGCCTACATAGCCGATCAAATCGCCCCGTTGTACCCGTTGGCCCACCCGCACTGCAAACCGGCTCATGTGGCCATAAAGCGTTTTATAGCTGTACCCATGGTTGATGACTATCCGCCGCCCATATCCGCCATCCATGCCCGCCGCTTCGACTTTTCCGTTTCCGGTCGCATAAATCGGAGTGCCTACCGGTGCCGCGAAGTCGATTCCTGCGTGCATTTTCCGGATCTTATATACCGGATGTATTCGTGTGCCAAAACCCGATACACCGGCATGCCCCTTACGGCTATCCACAGGTTGGATGGCTGGAATGCTAGCCATCATTTCGGTTTTGGATTTTGCCATTTCGGTCAGGTCATCGTACGATTTCGATTGTACGTACAGCGCTTTGGTAATGTAATCAAGTTTTTTGGCCGTTTCAACCATCAAATCTGAATTACTGAAGTGTTCAAGATTTTTGTATCGATTGACGCCGCCAAACCCTGCCTTGCGGATATCGGAGTCTATGGGGTCGGCCTCAAAGATCACCCGGTAAATATTATCATCGCGGTGTTGCATGCCTTCCAAGGCCGCATCAATCTGCTTCAGCCGTTCCTGCATCAGGTTGTATTGAAGTGCCATTTGGTCTACTTCCCGTTGTAGTTGTTTTTCTTTCGGCGAATCAAAAAACGTGAAACCTATATAGAAGAGGAAAATCGCACATGCGAAGGAACTCGTAAGGAAACCGATAATACGGAAGGTCCAGGTCCTGGTACTTGTTTTTATCTTCTCATATTTCAATGTATGAGAGTTGTAATGGTACTTTGTTTTCGCCATTAGCGTTGCATTTAATGGATTTCAGTTAATGGTCAGACTGACTTCGACTACAAAGATAGCTACTAGCTGGCGGCAAACTTAACTAAAGTTGATTGAATATACAACGGGGTACGAAACAAAATGTCCGATTTCGTTGCAAATCCATAAGAAGCGAAGTCGCAGTTTAGTAAATATGCGGTTTTGCACATCCGCTAGCTGACCATCGATAGAAACAGGGCTACTTGTTGTTTGAGCTGGCGGCGGTCGACAATAAAATCGAGAAAACCGTGCTCCAGCAGAAACTCAGAAGTTTGAAATCCCTTAGGCAGGTCCTTTTTGATGGTTTCTTTAATGACACGAGGGCCCGCGAAACCAATGAGCGCACCTGGCTCAGCAATGTTAATGTCGCCCAGCATGGCGTAAGAAGCTGTTACGCCGCCGGTGGTGGGGTCTGTTAGTAGACAGATGTAGGGTAGTTTTGCTTCGTTAAGCAGCGCGAGTTTAGCTGATGTCTTGGCCATCTGCATCAGTGAAAATGCAGCTTCCATCATACGGGCACCGCCCGATTTCGATATCAGCATGAAAGGGGTCCGGTGTTGGAGGCAGTAGTCGATGGACCGCGCAATTTTTTCGCCCACTACCGATCCCATGGAGCCACCGATAAATGTGAAGTCCATGCATGCCACTACCAGATCGCGGCCCTCCACTTTACCGTGGGCACAACGAATCGCATCGTTCAATCCGGTTTTGGCGTAGCTTTCTTCCAAACGTGCCGTATATTTTTTGGTGTCTTCAAAGTGTAGGGGGTCTCCGGATTTCAGGTTGGCAAACAGCTCCGTAAACTGATTGTCATCAAAAAGGATGGAAAAGTATGCGGCCGATCCAATGCGGAGGTGATAACCGCAATATTGGCATACATACTTGTTTTCGATCTGTTCGATGTTCAGCAAAGGTTTTTTGCAGGAAGGGCATTTGTTCCAAAGGCCGTCGGGCGCTTCCTTTTTATGTTCGGTAGCCGTACTAATACCGGCCTTTTCACGTCTAAACCAACTCATGCAAATTTGATTATGGGATGCAAACTTAGATAAACTTGTGGGGATATGCAAGAACCGTCATGTACTTGTTCGTAGCCGGAATTATCAATAAAAAATGGGCAAGCTCCTTTTATCGCACCGCTACAACCCAATACCCTTGCTGCGTTCCCGCCCTGGGGGATTCTTGGGGAGCTGGTCGTAAAAGACTTACCCATGGTGCAAAGGTAACGAAAATCGTGAGAAAATCAATAGAAATAATGCATACTCCTAATTAATTGGTTTGCAGGTTAGTTCAAAATTCGATACACCCACCCTGGCAGTACAGCAATGACGCCTTTTATCTCCATTTCTAGCAACGTGATCGCTAACTTACTTTGTGGCCATTGCAATCGCCGCGAAAGTTCATCGATAGCGATCTGTCCGGCTGCCTGAATGGCATCATATACCTGTTGTTCCGTTTTATCCAGCGAAACATGAAGCGGGAGCTGTTTGGGAGGTTGTTTTCTTTCGTCAATTTCCCAGTTCATGAGGTACGCCAGATCCGTTGCGCCGGTGATAAGATGAGCGCGGTTGGTTTTAATCAAGTAATTGCATCCGGATGAAAATTCCTGATTGAGGTTTCCGGGAAACGCACACACATCACGATTATACGTATTAGCGATTTCCGCTGTGATAAGTGCACCTCCTTTGATGGCAGCTTCAATTACAATAGTCACGTCGGATAGGCCGGCGATGATGCGATTACGCATTGGGAAATTCCGTTTATCGGGATTGGTGCCCGAAGGAAATTCGGTGAGTAATCCGCCTTGATCCAACATTCGGGCAGCCATTTCGCGGTTAGCTGAAGGGTAAATTCGATCGAGGCCATGCCCCAAGACACCAACAGTAGGCAAACCATACGTCAGTGCATTGCGATGGGCATGGCTGTCGATACCGTATGCTAGTCCGCTGATTACGCTCACGCCATACGGTTGAAGGTCTCGCACAAATTCGCTGCAGATCAATTTTCCATACGAAGTAGCATTGCGTGTGCCGACGATGCTGATGATGCGCGATGCGTTAAGATCGGTATTTCCTTTATAATAGAGCAGCAGTGGTGCGTCGGGACATTCTTTGAGGCGCTTAGGGTAGCTGTTTTCATTCCAAAAGAGGGTCTGTATACGATGCTTTTCGATGAATCGGAGTTCGTTTTCGGCTTCACGGAGTACCCTTGACTCTAAAATGGCCGCTGCCAGTCGGCTGCCGATTCCGGGAATGGCCAAAAGTTCCTTCCTTGGGGCGGTAAATATCGCCTCGGCAGCCTGAAAATGATCCAGTAAATGGCGGGCGATGACAGGCCCCACACCGTTTATTTTAGTTAACGCTATTTGATGAAGGAGGCTCATAGGATAAAGCGAATGTATAAAAAATATTATAAAAGTAGTATATTGTGTGCGTCCGATAATAAAATAAACTCATCGATGGCGGAAGCACCACAACTCGAAGTATGGATGCGGGGTCCGGTACCCGGGATCCCGGCATTATTGCAGCCCGTGGCACATGCCCTGCTGCAGGCGAAGGAAGAGGTAGCCGTGTATATGGAGGGCTTCGACAACCGATATCTATGGCAACGGCCGGGTGGAGTGGCGGCTGTGGGTTTTCATTTAAAACACATAGCGGGTGTTATAGACCGCTTGTTTACCTACGCAGAAGGTCTGTCATTGTCTGAAGCCCAGTTTGATTACTTGCGCGCAGAGGGAGCGGAAATGTCTGAGATTGCTAGTGCCGAATTGGTGGCTGCTTTGCACAACCGAGTGGACCAGGCCATTGTCCAGCTCAAGCAGGTTGATGAAACGCAGTTGACCCACACCCGATACCTTGGCCGAAAACGAATACCTACGACGGTTATAGGTCTATTGTTTCACGCCGCTGAACATACCCAGCGACACGTCGGACAATTGTTGGTTACGGTCAAATTAGTAGAACACCGTTGACGTAAATCAAACGGATGGATAGGAATTTAAATCGGAATGTACACCAGGTGCTTGGTTTCAAAAAAATCTTCAGTAAAATATTGGGCGAGCGAATGTACTTCCGCGCGAAGATGTGCTTCCCGGATTTCTTCGCGCAAATCGCCTCCTTTAAGGTATAAGATGCCGTTGGGAATGGCATTTTTATCTTTTTTGAGGAATTTATTGCTAACCCAGGGATAGAAATCGGCCAAACGAGTGACGGCGCGCGATACGACGAAATCATATTTTTCATCCAGCTGTTCGGCACGGATGTGATAAGCTTCTACATTTTTCAGACCGATTGCTGCTGCCACCTCCCGCACGACCTTTATTTTTTTGCCAATGGAGTCGACAAGATGAAATTGTATCTCGGGAAACAGGATAGCTAACGGAATGCCTGGGAAGCCGCCTCCCGTACCGACATCTAAGACTTGTGTGCCGGGTGTAAAGTTGATGAACTTGGCAATGCTAAGAGCGTGTAATACATGGTGGAGGTAAAGGCTACCGACGTCTTTACGGGAAACCACATTAATCTGTGCGTTCCAGTGCGCGTATAGGTCTCCTAATTTCGCAAATTGTTCCCGTTGTAGTTCCGAAAGTTTCGGAAAATAGCGGTAGATGATATCAACACCTGGATTGAACATGCTTTTGTCCTGTTAATCTCGTACTTCGTATTTGGTACTTATTTCCACATGACTTCTTTTTTAAATAGCGCAGCGAAGCCATTGAGACAGATGTAGCCGTAATAGGCGATGTCTAATAGCGGCAATCCCCACAGCAACCCCTTCACCTGTAATTTCTTGGTGATGGGATAATAGACTAAAAGCTGCACCAACAACCTGAAAACATACATGCCAGCTCCGATATACCAGTACTGTGGATAAACGACAACGGTTGCAATGACGAACAGATAAAAAAGAAACGCACTGACCAGTTGGGTTGTCAGCATTCGACGGTGCGAAGGTTTATACGCTTTTGACGCGCTTGCATGTCGCGTCTTTTGTCTGGCATATGCCGAAAACGTGGTTTTGGGTTCGCTCCATACCTGCGCTTCAGGATGAATGCAGATGACCGTATTATGCGGAGTAGCATTCTGATTTACGAACAGGTCGTCGTCGCCCGAGGCAATGTGCATGTGGGAAGCAAATCCCTTTCCTCTGAAAAACAAGCTTTTAGTATAAGCGAGATTACGTCCCACACCCATATATGCATTTCCCCGAAGTGCGTAAGAAAGATAACTCATGGCCGTATGGAATGTTTCGAAGCGGATCAGGGCGTTGAGCAATCCGGATTTTTTTACGTAGGGTGAATAGCCAAGCACGATCTCCTCCCCGCCGGCAAATGCGCCGTTCATATGTTTGAGCCATTGGGTGGACTGTGGAACGCAATCGGCGTCGGTGAAAACTAAATGCTCGTACTGAGCGGCCTTGATGCCTAACGTGGCGGCAAACTTCTTTCCGTGCTTCAAACGTACGTGTTCGGCGATTTCGACTACTTTTAGATGCGGGTGTTGCGTGCAAAGGTCCTTCAGCAGCCACTTAGTTTCATCTTCCGAAAAATCGTTTACCAGTACCACTTCAAATGTTGGATAATCCTGCCCCAGGATGTGAGGTAGATTCTTCCGTAAATTTTCTTCTTCGTTGCGAGCGCAGATGATGACTGACAGGGGGTAGAACGGCAATTTCTCCGGTAGGGACGGGACTTTGTAAAGCGTTAATTTACTGTAAACCGACAGGAGAAAATATAACTGAAAGATTAACAGTAATCCGCATATCCCTGACAAAAAAAAGAATGCTATTCCGGTTATTTGGCTGAAGACGTCCATATACGCTGACAAAGATAGTAGGTTAATTTGTTTTTCCCTATTTTTGCGCGACATGAAATTCACCCTTCAGGCAAAAGACAGACAGTCCAAGGCACGTGCCGGTGCGATTGAAACTGCCCATGGCACAATCGAGACACCTATTTTTATGCCTGTAGGTACAGCGGGTACCGTAAAAGCAGTACATCAGCATGAACTGGTGCGGGATATCGGGGCGCAGATCATCCTCGGCAATACATACCATCTTTACCTGCGGCCGGGATTGGATATATTAAATCGTGCCGGTGGGCTGCACCGGTTCAATGGATGGGACAAGCCAATATTGACCGATAGCGGGGGCTATCAGGTGTATTCGCTTACTGAGGTACGCAAAATCAAAGAAGAGGGGGTTACATTCCGATCGCATATCGACGGTTCTAAACATCTTTTTACACCAGAAAATGTAGTGGATACGCAACGGATCATCGGGGCGGATATCGTTATGGCCTTCGACGAATGTACACCTTATCCCTGCGACTATCAATATGCCAAACGGTCGTTGGATATGACCCATCGTTGGTTGAAACGTTGCTGTGACCGGTTTGATCATACGCAACCTCTTTACGGTTACGAGCAAACGCTGTTTCCTATTGTGCAGGGGTCGGTATATCGGGATTTGAGAGAACGATCAGCAGAAACCATTGCAGCTTTCGGACGCGACGGTAATGCGATCGGCGGACTGTCGGTGGGCGAACCGGCTGAAGAGATGTATGCGATGACCGAAGTGGTATGCAACATACTTCCCGCCGAAAAGCCGCGTTATTTGATGGGCGTAGGCACACCGGTCAATATACTGGAAAACATTGCCTTGGGGATCGATCTATTTGACTGTGTAATGCCTACACGAAATGCGCGAAATGGCATGTTGTTTACCCGGCAGGGCATCATCAATATCAAAAACAAAAAATGGGAGGCGGATTTTTCACCCATTGATGCCGAGAGCGATTTGCTCGCCGATCGGGTATACAGCAAGGCTTATTTGAGGCATCTCATCCGGTCGCAGGAGATTCTCGGCGCACAGATCGCTACGTTACATAACCTGCATTTTTATCTTTGGTTAGTAGGGGAGGCTCGCAAACATATTTTGGCTGGAGATTTTCGTGAGTGGAAGAATAAGATGGTGGCACAATTGGACGAAAGGTTATAACGCATGATAAAGTGGTTGAAATCATCGTTTACGATTATCGACTGGTATATTATCCGGAAATACCTAAGTACGTTTGTTTTCACGATGGCCATTTTTACCGTTGTGGCTGTCGTATTTGATGTGTCCGAACGGCTGGATGATTTCATGAAACACAAGGCGCCGCTTTCGAAGATTGTGTTTGAGTATTATGCCGGATTTGTCCCGTTCTATCTGAACATGCTTTCGCCGCTGATAAATTTCATCGCGGTTATCTTTTTTACGGCAAAGATGGCGGATCAAACTGAAATCGTGCCGATTTTGAGTGGGGGGATGAGCTTTAATCGGTTTATACGCCCCTATATGGTTGCGGCTACCGTTATTTTTGCGCTGAATTTTGCGTTTAGTGTTTACATTATTCCCCGCACCAATAAGCTGAAAGTGGGCTTTGAGCGAATTTATGTAAAGCCGGTGGAGAATAACACAAAAAGTTCCACACACATGCAGATTGATGACGATAGCTATGTTTACATCGATAATTTCGATAATAACCGCAAGATAGGATACAACTTTGTGCTCGAAAAGTTTAGGGAAGGGGAGATGACGGAGAAGCTAATGGCCGACCGCATTACCTGGGATTCGATAAAAAATAACTGGCGGATCGAAAATTATACGATCCGTATAGTCGATTCGCTCAAGGAGAAAATGATTAAGGGTTCCCGCATGGATACGTTGTTGGATATGTCGCCGGGAGACTTTGAAGTTTACGATAACATATTCACGGCGATGAAGATGACGGAGCTGAATGCACGTATCGATAAGGAGGAGAGCAGGGGTACTGGAATGATGACCGATTTGCTGCTCGAGAAATACAAACGTTTTGTAACACCGCTGGCAGCTTATGTGCTTACGTTAATGGGTGTCGCATTGTCGTCGAAAAAGGTACGCGGTGGGATCGGGCTAAGCTTAGGAATTGGAATCGGACTAAGTTTTACGTACATCGTATTTATCCAATTTTCTACCATGTTCTCGTTGAAAGGAGGGCTGCCTCCAATTATTGCGGTCTTTATCCCCAATATCATTTTTGGCCTGCTGGCTTTTTATCTATTGCATAAAGCCCCGAAATAAGATCATTCTTGTCATAATGGAAACTCCTGCGAGCGGCCGCAACTTATGTATCCTTCATGTCACTGTGGTGGTGTGGGGATTCACCGGGATATTGGGTAACCTTATTTCCCTTTCGGCTATTCATCTGGTTTGGTATCGGGTATTGATCGCCTTCTTGTCATTAGCTATCTATTTTGCTTTCAAAAGACGCTCCTTTAGCGTTAGCAGGCGTGAATTTTTTTCCTTCTTTGTGACGGGCGGATTGGTGGGGTTGCATTGGTTGCTTTTTTTTGAATCGATCAAGGCTTCCACGGTATCGGTTACCTTGGTTTGCCTATCGTCTGTTACCTTGTTTACAGCCTTGGTGGAACCCTTATTTTATAAACGGCGTACGTCAAAGGTGGAAGTGTTTGTCGGCCTGCTGATCATTGTGGGTATTTACCTGGTTTTTAAATTTGAGAGCCATTACCTCAAAGGTATTATTTTGGGATTAGCGGCGGCTTTGACAGCGGCTCTCTTTGGTACGATCAATTCCATGCTGGTTAAAAGCAGCAGTGCTACCCATATCAGCCTGTATGAAATGGCGGGGGCTGGAGTGCTGCTTTCATTAGTCATGCTGGTTTCGGGAGGATTTAATGATGGAATGAAAGTAACAAGTGCAGACTGGATGTATCTTCTGGTGCTTGGCACGGTATGTACATCCGGAGCCTATGTAGCAGCCGTATCGGTCATGAAAGAAATCAGTGCCTTCCGAGTGGCCCTGGCGAGCAACCTGGAGCCAATCTACGGGATTTTATTGGCTTGGTTGTTTTTTGGTCATCAGGAAAAAATGAGCAGCGGCTTTTATGCCGGTGCGGTTATTATTTTGGGTGCTGTTTTCTTTTATCCGGTTGTGAAATTCAGGTTGGCCCGGCGGAAACCGCCAGCACCTTTGGGTGGGGCTGTTTGATAGAAGGGCTATTTCAACGTGGCTCGGTGCTTACTCGTTCGGATGGTGCAAGAGCGCCCAGGATATCTTATAGCCATTTCAAAATTTCTTCCAGTGCAATCGGAGAGAATGTCTGGCTGATACGGCCATATTCAGCCGGAAGGCCGGTTTCACTTTCCTGGAAAAGGTGATTGAGGCCTGGCAGCGTTTCGATGGTTACGTCGTCATTTCCCGAGTCCCGTAGGGCAGTTTCGATTCCAGCCAGGTTTTCCTTGGCAGATACTTGCAAATCCCGGTCGCCGTTCAATGCTAGTACGGGACACGTTACGCGGGCGAGATACCGGCCCGGGTTGAAACCGAGGAAGTACCGCATCCAAGGGGAAGTGAGGCTGGCCGTTTGCTGGGTAATGGCTTCCATTGCCGCGGCTTCGGTAATGGCTCCCCTGTTAATAGCCGACTGGTATACAGGTAATAACAGCTTACGGATCTCTTTTTCCAGTACGGCAGTTTCAGCCGGTCCGGCGGCCAGCGCATAGAGTGTTTTGTTGAGTTTGGCGCTAGCCTCCAGCTGTTCGGCTGGCACTCCGCTGGCCTCGCCTAGCATCCAGTTCTGCATAACAAGTAAGCTGTCCAAGGGTATGCCCGGCGCGGCAAGGAGGATCAGAAAAGCAATTTCGGGATGTACAGAAGCCACGATGGGAGCAATCATCCCGCCTTCGCTATGGCCCAATATCCCGATCCGACTCGGATCAATATTCGCAGTCGTTTGCAGGAATGTTACCGCAGCGGCGGCATCGGTAGCAAAATCGGCGGTGGTGGCTGCTGCAAAATCGCCGGTGGACGCGCCGACGCCCCGGTCGTCATACCGCAATACAGCATATCCCTGCCTGGTTAGGTAATCGGCGATCACGAGGAAGGGCTTGTGCCCGAATAGTTCCTCGTCGCGGTTCTGGGGGCCGCTGCCGCTGACAAGTACGACCGTCGCAAACGGCCCTCCGCTTTGCGGCCGTGTGAGCGTTCCTGCCAACGTGATGCCCGCTTCGGGATTGGCGAAGGTGACTTCGTCCACACGATAGGGGAAGGGAGGGTGCGGTTCCTGCGGTCGCGTTTCTTCAGCCGCCGCCGCGGTGTTACCCTGCTTCACCAGGTACAGCGGTATTTCCATACCACTTTGATAAAACGTGCCCGATAGGGTGGTGTCGGCTTCCAGCTTCCCTTTATACCTGACTCCAAGGGCAGGAGCTTCCAATTCCAGTATGCCGCCATTAAATGCGACCGAGCCGATGGGAATGCCTGCCGCACCCTGGTCGGGGCTATCCATCGTGGCCGTAAAGCCATCGCCCTTTTTATCGATATGAAATATAAGGCGCAAATTGACCTTGCCGAGATCCAGCGTGCCGTGCCATATACCGACGGGATTCTGGGCCTGTAGCTGCCCTCCCGTGACCAAAATAAGAAAGAGAGTGAGTATTCGCATGGGGTTGAATGGTTTAGTTTTTAGTTAACGGACAGAATAAGAAGCTTAGAAATCACTTCACTAAGCACGATGCAGCCACCGAAAATCCATTTATGCAGATTTTTCTTGCTGTTGGTGGCCGTTTGGAACCCTTGGAATAGCCAATAAATAAATACGACCGTCGCCACGATTGCCAAGGCCGCGAATGCGATGTTGGCCGCCACGGCACCCAACCCGATAGGGGCATCTTTTGTGGCATTTTCTACCAGATTCATGCTGGCCAGGTGCATAAAACCACCGGTGTTTGTCAGGGGGAGCACATAATAAGGGATCCGGGCGACGAGAGCGGTGCTCACCAGATCAATCAGCCGGGTTTTTGAATTGATGGATCGCCCAACAAGGTAAAGCGGGATCACGAGGCACAATAAGTTGATACCGTTATCCAGTAGAGGCTGCCAGGGCGTGGTCTGCGAAACAAAATGCAGATCCAGTACGCCATCGAAGCGGGTATTGCACTGCCAGCCCAAAAAAGAACCCACTGCGGTTGCCAGCAGTCCTGCTGCCACCAGCTGAATTTCTGCGAAGTGCGCAAAGGGGTTCAGTAAGATGTGTCGTTTCATATATCGGTTACTTTTGTTCGGGTTACTTCTGTTCGAGTTCCTTGATGTGGGCAATCATGTCGTCGAGCCGGTTGCGCACGGTGGGATAGCTTTTGCCCGTTTGTACAGACATTTCTTTAAGGCTGCCGCTACTTAGGAAAAACTGCAAGATAAATTCCTGGTCTTCGGCAGTCAGTTGCATCAGTATCGGAAGGGTATAATTACCAACTATCCGCGTGTCGCAGTTGCCGCAGGATAGCTCTGTAACAGTCAGTGTTTTGGAACAGCTGGGACAATGAACAGGGAATTTATATTTCATACTTATTGTTTTATTTTATTGATACAATAATAAATAAAATTAATTAGATAAGTAATATTATTTATTATTCAAGGAAAAATTGACGCGTTTTTTGAATAGGTATATTCAATCCGTAAGGGAGTTGCAAGAGAGGCTAATCCGAATGGATAGAAATGGTGGTTTTGTTAGGGCTGGTAAAAAAAAAGTAGTTACTTTCTGTACAGAAAGTAACTACTTACGATAGGCGAACGATAGCCTGAAAAGGATATCCGCTTAGATGGGCAGTTTGGTTGAACGGCAGGCAATCCTACGCGTAATCAAACACTGCATCTTTACTCTCAAGCTCCGAATATCCCATCAGGTATTCGTCTACCTTGCGTGCACATTCACGTCCTTCCGAGATGGCCCATACGACCAGGGATTGGCCACGGCGCATATCGCCTGCCGCAAAAACCCGTGCGGTGGATGTTTGGTACTCGCCCTCCTGTGCGCGAACATTGCCCCGTTCATCTCGTTCCACGCCCAGTTGTTCTAAAAGACCCTCGTGCTGCGGATGTAGGAAGCCCATGGCGAGCGTGACAAGTTCGCAGGGTATCTCGCGTTCGGAACCGGGTACTTCTGAGAATTTTACCGGGCGGCCCAAGGAATCGCGCTCCCATTCCAGATCAACGATACGGGCAGCCTTTAGATTTCCTTTGTCATCACCGATAAATTCCTTCGTGGCGATGCTCCAATGGCGTTCGCAACCTTCTTCGTGTGAGGTGGTGGTTTTAAGCAGCATGGGATAGGTAGGCCAGGGCATGGCCTCTGTACGGCCTTTCGGCGGTTGCGGCATCAATTCAAATTGAGTGACGGATTTGGCACCGTGGCGGTTTGACGTACCTACGCAGTCCGATCCGGTATCCCCGCCACCGATGACCAATACGTTTTTCCCGGTAGCAAGAATGTCTGCTTCCTCAAAAGCCGAATTACCTACCCGTTTGTTTTGCTGTTTCAGGAATTCCATGGCAAAGTGTACGCCATTGAGTTCCCTACCGGGGATGTTTAAGTTACGCGGGATGGTGGATCCGCCCGCAAGTACCACGGCATCGTAGGTCTGCAGTTCGCTGGCGGGAACGTTTTTACCTACTTCGGCGTTGCAGCGGAAAACGACACCTTCTTCTTCCATCACCTTGATCCGACGATCGATCACCCATTTTTCCAGCTTAAAATCCGGAATGCCATAGCGGAGCAGCCCTCCGGGCTTATCATCCCGTTCGTATACGGTAACTTCGTGGCCTACACGGATCAATTGGGCGGCAGCTGCCAATCCAGCCGGTCCACTACCCACCACGGCCACCCGTTTTCCTGTTTTGAGATGCGTAGGCCGGGCCTTCACATATTCGCGCTTGTATGCGATTTCAATGATGTGCTTTTCGATTTCTTCGATGGCCACAGGTGAGCGGTTGATGCCTAATACACAGGCCGATTCGCAAGGGGCGGGGCATATCCGGCCCGTAAACTCCGGAAAGTTGTTGGTGGATACCAATATCCGGTATGCGTCTTCCCACTTTCCGTCGTATACTGCATCGTTAAACTCGGGAATGACGTTGCCCAAGGGGCATCCCGAATGACAGAAGGGGATGCCACAGTTCATACACCGGGCAGCCTGTCTGTTCAACTCGTCATCGCTATAGGGTTGTACAAATTCATTGTACGTCTTTTTCCGGTTTGCCACGGGAGCCTTCTTGGGGAGAGCCCGTTCAAATTCCTTAAATCCGGTTGGTTTTCCCATCTTTCTGTCTATATCGTTGTTTATGCTTCTACTAATTTTGAACGCAGCACGTTTTTGAATTCCCGTGGGAATACCTTGATGAAATGCGCCTTTTCTGTTTTCCAATTCTTGAGGACGGAGGTTGCCCGTTTACTGCCGGTAAGATGGATGTGCCGTTTTAGGAGCGTGATGATTGCAGTTTCGTCTTCGGCTTCGAGTGGGTCGAGGTCGACCATTTCGGTATTGCAGTTGTCCCTGAATGTTCCTTCGAGGTCATATACCCAAGCGATACCGCCACTCATTCCCGCAGCGAAGTTGCGCCCTGTGGCGCCTAGTATCAGCGCTCGTCCGCCCGTCATGTATTCACATCCGTGGTCGCCCACGCCTTCTACGACGGCGGTGGCACCCGAATTGCGCACGGCAAATCGTTCTCCCGCCTGCCCGCAGACGAATAGGTGTCCGGAGGTAGCACCGTATAAAGCCACGTTGCCTATGATAATATTTTCGTGGGGTACCAGCGGGCTACTTGGTGCGGGATAGATGGCCAATTGTGCGCCGGATAGTCCTTTGCCTACATAATCGTTTGCTTCTCCTTCCAGCTCAAAAGAAAGCCCTTTGGCAGCAAATGCGCCAAAACTTTGACCCGCAGAACCTGTAAACTTAAAGTTGATCGTATTGTCGGGAAGTCCTTCGCCGCCGTATATCTTCGAAACTTCATTGGATAACATTGTGCCGATGGTGCGGTCCGTATTTTTGACATTGAATGTGCCGAAAACAGGTGTTTTGCTGTCCAACGCTTTGCGCGCTTGGGTTAACAGCCCCCAGTCCAGGATCATATCCAATCCGTGGTCCTGCTGTTCCGTTTGGTACAGCGTATCGCCGGTGCGGCTATGTGCCACATGCAGGATGCCTGAAAGATCCAGCTTATTGATTTTCCAGTGGTCGATGGCTTCCCTTTTCTTTAGGAACTGTGCACGACCCACCATTTCGTTGATGGTACGGAAGCCAAGCTCGGCCATTACCTCGCGTAATTCCTCAGCGAGGAATTTGAAAAGGTTGACGATATCCTCGGGCTTGCCGGTAAACAATTTACGAAGCTCGGGATCCTGGGTGGCCACACCCACCGGACACGTGTTTAAATGGCATTTTCGCATCATAATGCATCCACCTGCTACCAGCGCCGCAGTAGCTACGCCCCATTCTTCGGCACCCAGTAAGGTTGCGATGGCAATGTCGCGTCCAGTTTTCAATTGACCGTCGGTTTGTAGTACCACACGGCTACGGAGCCCATTTCTAACCAAGGTTTGGTGTGATTCTGCCAAGCCCAACTCCCAGGGCAGTCCGGCATGTTTGATCGAGCTGATGGGCGAGGCCCCTGTTCCACCATCGTATCCGGCAATGAGGATTACGTCGGCATGTGCTTTTGCCACACCTGCGGCAATGGTGCCCACACCGGCCTTGGAAACGAGTTTTACGTTGATCCGTGCCGCCCGGTTTGCGTTTTTAAGGTCGAAGATCAGCTGGGCCAAATCTTCGATCGAATAAATGTCGTGGTGTGGGGGAGGGGAAATCAACCCTACGCCCGGAGTAGAATGCCGTACTTTGGCAATCCAATCGTCCACCTTATGGCCGGGCAACTGTCCGCCTTCACCGGGCTTTGCACCCTGCGCCATCTTTATTTGCAATTCATCCGCTTGGGTGAGGTAATTGGAGGTTACGCCGAAACGACCGGAAGCAATCTGCTTGATGGCCGAACGCATGGAGTCGCCATTGGGTAAGGGTTTGAAACGTATTTCATCCTCGCCGCCTTCTCCAGTGTTGCTCTTCCCGCCAATCCGGTTCATGGCAATAGCCAGTGTGCTGTGGGCCTCATGGGAGATCGATCCGAATGACATGGCTCCCGTAGCAAAGCGCTTCATGATGTTTTCTGCAGGCTCGACTTCATCGATGGAAACCGGTGTGCGGTGACGTGCGAAATCCAGCAACCCACGCAGCGTATACATACGCTCCTTTTGGTTGTTGATGAGCGACGCATATTTCTTATAAGTTTCGTAGTCACCCGTACGGCAGGCCTGTTGAAGCAGGTGTACCGTCTGCGGGTTGAACAAATGTGCTTCACCTCTTCTTTTCCATTGATAGATGCCGCCTTCGGGGAGCAGATCTTTGGTATTACGCGAACTGGTGAAGCCGCGATGATGCTTACTCAGTACTTCACGGGCAATGTCATCCAGATCCAATCCACCGATCCGGGATACGGCACCGCAGAAATACGTGTCAACCACGCTTTTATTGATGCCAAGTACCTCAAAAATCTGCGCACCGTGATAAGATTGTAGGGTCGAAATGCCCATTTTTGAGAAGATTTTGAGCAATCCACCACATACGGCTTTTACATAATTCTTGGCCAGTTGCGGCCAGGTGAGGTCGGTATCCAGTATTTTTTGTTCTTTGAGCGTACGGATGGAGGCCAACGCCATGTAGGGATTGATTGCTGTCGCACCGAATGCGAGCAGGCAGGCAAAGTGGTGCACTTCCCATACATCACCGCCTTCCACAACAAGGCCGACCGCACCGCGGTGCCCTGTTTTGATAAGGTGGTGGTGAACAGCCGAAACGGCCAACAAGGAAGGGATTGCCGCGTGTTGTGAATCAATAGCACGGTCGGAGAGAATAATTACTTCAAATCCATCCTTCACCGCATCTTCCGCATAACGGCACAGGCGGGCTAATCCTTCTTCAAGGGCGCCAGGTTTACCACTCGCATTGAAATAGCACTGCAGGGTTTTGGCTTGGAACACTCCTGTGTCGATACTACGGAGCTTTTCAAGTTCCCGGCTCGTTAATATCGGATGTTCCAGGGCTACACAATGGCAATGCATTTTGTTTTCATCCAAAATGTTTCCCGCATTGCCGATAAAGGTGGCTAGACTCATCACCAACCGTTCGCGGATGGGATCAATAGGAGGATTGGTTACCTGTGCGAAAAATTGCTTGAAATAACTGGATAAGTGCTGAGGGTGATTGGAAAGTACAGCGAGCGGTACGTCTGTTCCCATCGAACCGACAGGCTCTTTGCCATCTAACGCCATGGGTGTGAGAATGCCTTCAATATCTTCGCGGGAGTAACCGAATATCTGCTGGTACTTGAATACGGAGTCTTTAGAAAGGTAGGTAAACGTGACCCGTGGTTCCGCAAGTTCCTCCATCCGGATTTTATATTGGTGAAGCCAATCGTCATAAGGCTGCTGTTTGATCAATTCTCCTTTTACCTGCTCATCCGATAATATTTCCCCTTTTTCCATGTCGATCAGGAAAATTTTGCCCGGTTGCTGGCGGCCTTTTTTGATGATCAGGCTTTCGTCAATGGGGAGCGCACCAGCTTCTGAGGCCACAATCACACGATCGTCGGAAGTGACGGCAAATCGAAGGGGCCGCAGGCCATTCCGGTCGAGCATGGCACCGATGGTGGTGCCATCGGTAAAGCAGAGCGCAGCCGGACCATCCCAAGGCTCCATTAGCGTGGCATGGTATTCATAGAAAGCCTTTTTCAGCGGGTCCATTTGTGTGTTGCCATCCCATGCTTCGGGAACCATCATCAGCATGACGTGCGCGATGCTACGACCGCTATGTAGAAGCAGTTCTGCGACATTGTCCAGACAGGCTGAATCCGATTGATGTCCGTCTACAACGGGCAGGAGAATTTGCAGCTCTTCTTCACTAAAATACGGCGAAGACAAGGAACGTAATCCGGCATAAAACCAGTTAAGGTTGCCGGTTAAGGTATTGATCTCACCATTATGGGCCAACATGCGGAACGGCTGTGCCAATTGCCAAGAGGGAAACGTATTGGTTGAAAAACGGGAGTGTACCAATCCGAACGCAGATACTACGCGCTCATCCGAAAGGTCGGGGAAATAGGTACCTACTTGATAGGTGGTTAACTGCCCCTTATAAACAATTACCTTACAGGATAAGGATGCGATATAAAGATCTTCGGTAAGTTGTGAAGTTTCCCGTACTTTTTTGGCGATGAGCCGTCGCAGCACAAATAGTTTCCGTTCAAATTCTTTGGTATCCGTGACACCTGCCGGGCGCGCGACAAAAAATTGAACGATTTCAGGTTCTACGCTCAACGCCGTAACGCCAATACCCTCCGGGTTTACCGGCACACGCCGGAATCCCAGAAAATCCATACCTCTTTCTTGGGCAGCTTGTTGGATGATCTCACGGCAGATACGGTTTGCTTCCGCCTCCTTTGGTAAAAAAGTCATACCAATGCCGTAATAACCAGGTTCGCTTAGTTGGATACCCAATGCGATACACTCTTCCCACAGAAATTCGTGTGGCAGCTGGATCATGATGCCAGCGCCATCTCCACTCTCCGGGTCGCAGCCGCAGGCACCGCGGTGTTCCATGTTTTCGAGCATGGTCAACGCGTCACGTACTTGCCGATGGGTTTTGTTACCTTTGAGGTTCGCAATAAATCCTACACCACATGCATCGTGCTCAAAATCAGAATGGTAAAGCCCTTCCTGTTGTTTTAATATATCAGTCATCCTATTTAGTTAGCTGTATTCGTTTTGCTAAATTAGTAAATAAAACGTATATAATTAAATTTTTTTCAAACTTTTATCATTTTTATTAGTAATTACCTATTATTTGTATTTATTTTTGATAATTTGTTAATCATATAGATTTTTGGTTGCGGAGATTGCAATGAATCGTTTTTTTGCCCTCACAAAAACTTCCTGTACATTTGTGCCATGATTACCTATCAACTAAAAGGGGACTACATTACATTGGTCCAACTACTGAAGGTGCTTCATTGGGTGGAACATGGAGGCGAAGCTCAGGCAGTGGTTTCTGCGGGGCTGGTCAGTTATAACGGCGCAGTGGATTATCGTAAACGGTTGAAGGTACGGGTGGGTGATGTGGTTGGATTTGAAGGAAAGCAGGTGAAACTAATAGCATAAGGAATAAGGAATGAATAAAGGAGTGTTTTTTTTGCTGTGCGTGATTTTCTTTGGATGCTCGGGAACGGGAAAGAAAGGAAATCAACCCTATGAGCTGGTTGTAGCGGTGGAACTTGCAGGTGGGGGTAAACCCGACGGACCGAATCGGATCGTTCAAATGGAGGTCGATACGGTTGATGCATCCTCTTCATTGACAGCTTACTCCAAGGGTATACAGCGGTATGCGGCAATGTTGATGCATATCCAGCAATTTCCGGATTCCATCAACGGATTAAAAGGTTTGATGGTGCGCGACGGGAAGGGCAACGACATCGTTGCAGCCATTCCACAAACGCAACGGGATAGCATAATTATGAACTTTATCCAATTTGCAAGACGATCAGACATCCCATATTATGAGCGGGTAAAGGACTTCGAATTGAAATTAATGACTGCTAGATAACCTACTAAATGAATTCAAATACCATACGTAGCACGGGTTACGACGTTATTTTTGACGATACATTAGCGGAGCTGCACCAGTTTATCCAACACAATAGCTATTCAAAGATACTTATACTGACCGACCGGAATACCTGCACCCATTGCCTGCCCCTATTGCAGGACGCATTGCCAGGTTTTGACGGATACGATGTCATCGAAGTGGATCCGGGTGAGGAAAACAAAAACATCGATTTTTGCGTCGGAATCTGGAGAATGATGTTAGACTTCGGTGCCGATCGGCAAAGCTTGCTGATTAATCTCGGTGGTGGGGTGGTAACGGATATGGGTGGGTTTACGGCTTCGACCTTCAAACGAGGGATTGATTTTGTACAGGTACCTACCACGTTGTTGGCGCAGGTGGATGCGTCCGTGGGGGGCAAGACCGGTGTGGATATGGACAACGTGAAAAATATCATTGGTACCTTCGCGCAGCCGAAGGCGGTGTTCATCGCATCCACATTCCTGCGGACGCTGGAAAAACGGCAGCTGGTTTCGGGCTTTGCGGAAGTCATTAAACACGGCTTGATTGCAGATCGACCGTTTTATGAAGCCGTTAAGGAATTGGACGCCACGGCGCTATCCCTGGAACACATCAGGCATTCGGTATCGATTAAAAATAAGGTGGTAACGGAGGATCCGCTGGAAAGAGGCTTGCGGAAAATATTGAACTTCGGCCATACCATCGGTCATGCGCTGGAAGGCTACTCGTTGGCAAATGATCGCAATCCCTTGTTGCATGGCGAAGCCATCGCGGCGGGGATGATTTGCGAGGCATACCTGGCGCATCGGCTGAACGGACTGTCCGAAAAGGCGCTTGAAGATATTATCAATACGTTTCGCCGACATTTCCCCGACTATTCATATACCCGGGAGATCTACGATGAATTGTTGGTGCTTATGAAGAACGACAAGAAGAATGCCGGTAATCGGATCGGCTTCGCATTGCCAGGTGCCGTCGGCCAATGTAGCATTGACGTATTTGTGGAGGAAAGCCTGATTGTGGAAAGTCTCGACTTTTACCGGAAAATTACCACTTAGCTGTTGAGGATCAACTGGGCGGTCCGTTCAGATGCACCGGGTTTTCCCATCTTTTGATGGAGGGTTGCATAATCGTCCAGTACGTGTTGCCGATAGGCCTTTTTGTTTAGTAAGCGGTCCAACTCACCGGCGACTTCCTCCAGTGTATAGTCTTTTTGGATGAGCTCCTTTACAGCGGGCTTATTAAGGATAAGATTGACGAGCGAGATAAATTTAACCTGTATGACGAGTCGCCCAATGGCAATGGATAAGGGATTGGCTTTATATACGACTACTTGGGGTACGTTTAATAAGGCGGTTTCCAAGGTCGCCGTGCCACTTGCCACCACGGCTGCTTCCGCGTGCTTCAAGAGGTCATACGTAGCGTTGAAAACAATCGGTAGGTCAGCATCGCCCATGTACTGCTTATAATAATGTTCATCAAAATTGGGCGCACCTGCAACCACGCAATGATGTGCTGGAAATCGAAAAGCCAACTCGCTCATCACCGGAAGCAGTTTACTGATTTCCATGTGGCGGCTTCCAGGTAGCAGGGCAATAATGGGCTTTCCTGCTAACTGGTTATCTTCCATGAATCGTGGATTATCGGTATGGGCCGCGATGGCATCCAATAACGGATTGCCCACATAATCGACCTCCATGCCCCACTTTCGGTAAAAATCGACTTCAAAGGGTAGAATGCAGAATAGCCGGTCTACCACGCGCTTGATTTTCAACACGCGCCGTTGGTTCCAGGCCCATACTTTTGGTGAGATGTAATAACAGACCTTAATGCCTGCTTTTTTGGCGTAGGAAGCTATTTTGAGATTAAATCCCGGAAAGTCAATAAGAATCAGTACATCAGGTGAGTAGGCGGCAATATCCGCTTTCACGATCTGTAGATTTCGGGCGATGGTCCGTACGTTAGCCAGCACTTCCACAAATCCCATGAAAGCCATCTGTGCCACATGGATGGTTGCGTTTTCATCTGCGGCCTGCTGCATGCGGTCACCGCCGACAATCCGGAATTCGGCCGTTGCATCCAACTTTCTAAGGGCGTGGATGAGGTTAGCGCCATGAAGGTCGCCCGATGTTTCTCCGGCGATTAGGTAATACTTCATTATATGCCTAGTTCGATTTGAAAAGTTCCCCCCCAATTATTTCCGTCATGGCTCGTTTGATAAATTCCGCCCTTAGTTTGATAGTTGGCATTCAATTGCAATTTGAGACGGTGTGCCCGGAAATATTTGGTTAACCCCAGTTCGACCACTTCGGTTTGTGATTCAAATGCGCGTATGTCGTCGTGCGGTTTGATCCATGTATATCGGCCTGCAAGTTCGTAGCCGGAGTTCCTATTCAATACATAAGACAGTTGCTGATTCAATCCTTGACCCTTGAACGTGTATGCTACATCGCCTTCCTCATCCGTGCTGAAAGGATTATCGCTTCCGCGTTTCATGTATTCAATCTGGTAGGCCCATCCCCGGTATTTGAAGATCGCATCGTAGAAGGAGGTCTTGAGGGTGAGCGGAGAGGCAATAAATACACCCGTTTGCCCACCGGAACGTGTTGTTCGGTCGTTGAAGCTGTATCCGCCTCCGATCGACAGTTTGGGACTTTCCTCGTATTCAAGGTCTCCCTCGTAGTAGTCTCCTTCGTTCGTAAATGCACCCAATGGTAGGATTTCAGCCCGCCCCGTATAGGCTAATCCGTCGTTGGTTACATTGGCCACGCGTCCTTCACCAGTACTGATGGCGGCCTTAACATGCACGGGTACTTCACCGATTTTGGGCGAGTAATAGGCCTTGATTCCGAAATCACGGTCTACGTTAAACGTTGCATTAACCAACGAGCGTTCAGCAAACTGTAATTCACCCGATGAATTGACGCGTTGGCGGTTGCCCGGTAGTTTACTTTGGCCGAAGGAAACGTAAAAATTATCGGTGAAATTATAGAAAATAACGGCATCACGCACCAGATTGGGGACATCTGTGTCGTCATAGTCTTGGTCGCCCCGCGTAAAGCCCAATTGTATGCTGTACGACAATTTGGGGTTATAGATATAGCCGTCCATACGCAGCCGTAACCTTCTGATTCGTGCTTCAAAGGACCCATCACTCAAATCATCGCCACTGGACGACGTATATTTCAAACGGCTTTGCATCCGGAACCTGAAATTGATGTAGAACGTCGAATCGTCACCGGTATATTGAATGCCCTTGAAATTTTCGATGGTAGGCCGTTCATCGCGTTGACGCTGACCGTACAAAATAGTTGGAGAAATAAGGCAGATATAAATGGCAAAAAACGTCAGCAGGCGATAGTTCATATTCGTAATTGATTTATTGAGTGCTATAGATTTCAGGATGTATATCGGGCTCCTGTTGACTTAGGCAGTGCCAGCTGCCAAGTCCCCATATGATATCGGTACTATCTATTCCCACCACGTTACGGTCGGGAAAACAGGAGGAGAGGATGTCCAGTGCTTTCTGGTCGTTCAGCTCATCGCGATATGTAGGCACCACGACGGTAGCGTTCGCAATGTAGAAGTTGGCATACGATGCCGGAAGTCGCTGACCATCATACTCCACGGGAGCCGGCATGGGCAATTCGATGATATTCAGCTTCTTGTCGTTTGGTAGCCGCATTTCTTTAAGCAATTTCAGATTATCCTGCAGGATTGCATAGTTTTCGTCAGCTCGGTTTGTTTCGACAACCGTCACTACCGTGTCTTCGTTTACGAAACGCGTAATATCATCAATATGTCCGTCGGTGTCATCGCCGACGATGCCATCACCCAACCACAGGACCTGCGATATGCCGTAATAGTCAAAAAGATACCTTTCAATTTCTCCTTGACTTAGATGAGGGTTGCGATTTTTGTTCAGCAGACATGCCGTGGTGGTAAGTAAGGTACCCTTTCCATTGAAGTCTACCGAACCACCTTCCATCACAATCCCCGGGTGGACGACCGGCAAGTTCAGTGCCCTGGCCACCCATGAAGGGATCACATCATCCTGTTCGTACGGAGGGTATTTATTTCCCCATGCATTATATCCCCAATCTACCACCAGCTTTGGGTTATCGGCATTGGGATTGATGAGAAAAGCAGGACCGTGGTCACGGCACCACGCATCGTCCGTCGGGTGATGGTAAAATGTGATTTTAGATAAGTCTACCCCTGCTTCTTTCAGATGAGTGGTGGCAACTGACTGCATGGTGGCATCTGCTACGTTGATACATACCTCTTCGCCCGCGGATACTTCCTTGATAAATTGGCAATAGGGGCGATATATCGTCGTGATTTTGCCAGGCCAACTAGCCTCTTTATGCGGCCAGCTTAACCAAGTGGCTCGATGTGGATGCCACTCCGCAGGAAAATGATAACCTAACGCTTTCGGTGTTGGAGAAGTCATTTTGAACAAAGAAATGATGTGTTTTGGGAAAGAACTGGGAAAGTCAGATGTGATGGCCCCACTTTAGTCAATAAACCGTTTGGTGATGGGCTGATAGCTATCAATCCGCCGGTCACGTAGGAAAGGCCAGTGTTTCCGGAAATAGTCCGACTGGGATAAATCAACTTCGGTAACTTCGGTTTCTTCTGCATCGTGGGAGGCTAAATACAATAACCGGCCTTGGCCGTTGGTGATAAAACTCCCTCCCCAGAATTTCATGGCACCATCTTGTTCAAATCCTACACGATTTACGCTGACCACAGGCAGTCCATTGGCAACCGAATGGCTGCGTTGGATGGTCTGCCATGCATTGTATTGATCTTGATTCGTCTCCTCATCCTGATCTGTGGCCCAGCCAATGGCAGTAGGGAAAAATAGAATTTCGGCACCCATTAAGGCCGTAATCCGTGCAGCTTCGGGATACCACTGATCCCAGCAAATCAGCACACCAATGGTGGCATACCGTGTTTTGAAAACCTTATAACCCAAGTCTCCGGGCGTGAAATAGAATTTCTCGTAATAAGCCGGATCGTCGGGAATATGCATTTTGCGGTATTTCCCTAGGTAGGCACCATCTGCGTCGATAACGGCGGTCGTATTGTGATACAACCCTTGGGCGCGTTTTTCAAACAGCGAGGCAACAACGACTACACCTAATTCGGCAGCGACGGTTTGCAGGGCTTCTGTTGACGGACCCGGAATGGGCTCAGCCAATTCAAAATTGTCGTAATCTTCCACATCACAAAAATAAAGTGACGTAAAAAGCTCCTGCAGACAGATGATCTGCGCACCCTTGGAGGCAGCTACACGAATTTGGTCAATCGCTTTAACTACATTGGTGGCTTTATCTGCCACGCAACTCATTTGTACCGTTCCTATTTTCACTTTGGCCATGATGCTATCGTATTATTCAAGGTACAAAGATACGAAAAGCACGGCAATTCCCGCAGCGTCCGGCGTCGTAAAGACGCTAAGAAAGTCACTTAACGTCCTTGCAACTTTGCGGGAAAACTAGAAAAACTAAACCTGTCCGTGCACCGGAAAACGGTACTGACAACGGGAGATTAATATGTCAATTCATACGCCGCGACTTCATTCTTCAGGAAGGTAGGAACGATAACCAGATTTTTGCCAGATACGAAGCCTATATCCGCAGTATTGGATTTGTCAGCCTGTGTATCCAGTATGACGGTCGTTTCGGCGCCGCGGATGAAAAAGATTTCTCCGTGCCACCGGCTGGCTACAAAGGTGCTATCGTTGAGTATTACCAATCCGTCTCCGCCGGTTACTTCGGCATTGATCGTTTCTTGGGTATAATTGCCGTCGTTGCTAAATTTTTTCAAGCCGTCGCCATCCAGTGCATACAAATGGCCGTCGTAGCATTCCAGACCATTCACGTTTGGATTTGTTGCTGAAATGTTTGTATAATTGCCTTCAGGTGTCATGCTGTAAATTTTTCCAGCCCTGCTGTCTGAAAAATACAGTTGCTGGCCATCCGTGGCAAGGTCATTCAGAAAGATAGCGCTATCTACTGGTACAGTCTTTTCAATTGATGCAGTGGCAATGTCAATGATTTTTATCTCATCGATGTCTGTTACGTAAAGCTTTCCACCGAGCAGGGCCATGCCCTTGGGAGCATGAAGATTGCCTTCTACCCATTTCAGATCCTTTACAGTTCCGTCTGGGTTGACTATAGATATAAAGCCATCGTTGTCTTTTTCTCCGGCTTTTGTGTTACCGTTGGAAACGTAAATGACATCCGTTGCCGGATCATACAACGTAGATTCCGAACCGGTAAATACCGTGTCCGTTTTCCAAGAAAGTGTCAACGTTGGAGATACAGGAGCTTCTGCGGCTTCCTTGTTTTGTTGGTTGCCGGTGCATCCCAGTAAAACCGATGCAGCGGCAGCAAGAAGAAATGAAGGTTTCATATATTAGGAATTTAATTAACGATGCTTTACGAGTGCTTCACTATTTCGGGACGCCTATCACCGACTGCTCATCACTGCCTACAGCTGTTTGCGCAGCCTTGCAACGGGTATGCCCATTGCTTCTCGGTATTTTGCTACCGTGCGGCGGGCAATTGTATATCCTTTTTCTTTCAATATTTCAGTTAACTTTTCGTCTGCCAATGGCTTCCGCTTATTTTCTGTGGAAATGCACTCTTCTAATATTTTCTTGACTTCTTTGTTGGAAACCTCTTCACCGGTATCTGTTTGGATCGCCTCCGAAAAGAATGATTTCAGCAGGAATGTTCCGAATTCGGTTTGCACATATTTCGAATTGGCTACCCTGGAGACGGTTGAAATATCCATATCAATACGGTCGGCAATGTCCTTCAAAATCATAGGCTTCAGTTTGCGCTCATCGGCTGTCAGAAAATACTCATATTGGTAATTCATGATAGCGTTCATGGTTTTGAGTAACGTTTGCTGCCGTTGCTTGATGGCATCAATAAACCATTTTGCCGAATCGAGTTTTTGCTTAACAAACTGCACGGCTTCCTTCATTTTTTTGTCTTTTTGCGCTGCTTTGTCGTAGTGGTCAAACATTTCCTGATAGGAGCGGCTTACGCGCAATTCCGGAGCGTTACGGGCGTTTAGGGTGAGGTGCAGTATTCCGTCGTTATTGGTAATGTGGAAGTCGGGGATGATATGCAGTTGTTTTCCGGCCACGGCACCTGAATCACCGGGCTTGGGGTTGAGTTTTAATATTTCATTGACAATTTCCTTCAGCTCGTCCGAATCAATATTGAGCGAACGCTCCAATTTGTCGTAGTGTTTCTTAGTAAATTCTTCGAGGTGATCTTCCACCACGGCCATCGCCTTTTTGATAATTGGATTATCCTGGTCCTTTTTGCGAAGCTGGATAAGCAGACATTCCTGCAGGTTACGGGCACCGATGCCCGGTGGATCAAATTCCTGGATGATTTTGAGCATCTCTTCCACTTCCTGTTCTTCGGCGATGATGTTTTGAGAAAACGCCAGATCATCAATGAGCGACGATATAGGGCGTCTCAGGTAGCCATCATCATCCAGGCTGCCAATAATCTGCTGACCGATCAGGAAATCCCTATCGGACAACGCGAGCAAATCCAGTTGTTGCTGGAGATTTTCAAAAAATGAATTTTGAATGGCTATAGGGATTTCCTTACGGTCATCTTCGTCGTCTCCGTTGCTGTTTTGTCCACCTCCATAGTCATTTATATCATCCGCCTGAAGGTAATCATCCACATTAAACTCGTCCAAATCGGTCGTTTGGTCATCTTCATTGAAACTCTCGTCGGGATCTTTATCGGGATATTCTTCGGTGGGTTCGTTCATGTTGGCAAGGCTGATATCCTCTAAGGCCGGATTTTCTTCCAACTCTTCCTTGATGCGTGTGTCCAACGAAACGGTAGGCACCTGCAGCAATTTGATGAACTGAATTTGCTGAGGCGATAATTTTTGTAATAACTTCTGTTGTAAAGTCTGTTTTAACATATATCAAATACTTCACAAACATACAGAAAATACCCGAAACTAAAACAACATAGCCCACCGTGTTACACACCGTGGGCTATATCATGTCGTTTCTTTACTGTTTCTCTTTACAGTTGTTTGACCAGTTTGTCTGTCAACACAGATTTGGGTACTGCTCCGATTTGTTTATCGACAATTTGGCCATCCTTGAAAAAAAGCAGCGCCGGGATGTTGCGAATACCGTATTTTACCGATATATCGGGATTGTGGTCTACGTTGACTTTGCCTACCACTGCCTTACCGTCGTATTCCTTTGCCAATTCTTCAACGATGGGGCCTACCATGCGGCAAGGACCGCACCATTCAGCCCAAAAATCGACCAATACAGGTTTGTCGGATTGCAATACAACTTCGTCGAAGTTGCTGTCTGTGATTTCTAATGCCATGATGTTACTTAGTTGTGCTGTCAGCTACCTGCTCTCGGCTATTGGCCACCGGCTTCCGGCTTTCAGCTTATGTTACGCTAATTATTGATTTTACTCGTTACTCACTGTTCCACTTTCCACTTCGCACAAAGATAACTATCAAAATCGTTGCCAAGGCATATGTACCGACAATCTGACATTAATTTAACTTGTAATTGACACCCTTCAGTTCCATAAGTGCTTCTATAAAATCATTACTCGGACTGATTTTCAGGCCCTTGGAGGGCATTTCGACGCTGATTTCTGACTCAAAATCTCGAACGGCAAATCTCAATTGACAGGTTGTGTTTTCGTGTTGTTCGATATTGGCATGTACCAGATGCTGGATACGGTTTACAACACCGTCGTTCAGTTCATGCAGGGGTACCTGTATCGTCAGGCACTTGGCCAGTTTGTCGCGGAGATCCGAAAGAAGCTGCATGCTTTTCACTTCGAATCCCCAGTTCCCCGGTTGCCGGAAGCGTTCCTGGATGATGCCTTTTACCTGTATGAAGTACCCTTCATTGAGGTAGCCTTTCATTTTTACATAATCCTCCCCGAACAAAGCGATTTCGTAGGAGTCTGAGTAGTCTTCAAACACCATCACCCCAAATGGCTTGCCATTTTTGGTAATGCGATGGTTTGCAGCCGTGACCATGCCGCCGATTGTCAGTTCCCGGTTTTTGATCTTGTTGAACTCGTTGCGCAGTTCTTCATCCACTTCGGCTTCCTTCATTTTATCAATCCATGTGAGCAGCCGCACGGAATGCTGACAGAAATGGCTGATTTCAAAACGGTAATTGTCTAGGGGGTGGCTTGTCAGGTAGATGCCGATCACATCTTTTTCATATTTCAACTTCTCAATCAATCCCCATTCTGCGCAAAAAGGGAGCGCCGGCTCAGGAATCTCGACGTTGCTGCCGCCACCAAAGAGACTTACCTGGGCCGAATTTTCGTTTTCTTTGTATTTAACCCCGTATTTCAAGGCCTTTTCCAGTGCGGTGCCGCTCCCATCGCCATCCGCATGGAAATACTGTGCTCGGTGCGTGTTGGCGAAGCAATCAAACCCGCCGGCATAGGTTAGGCTTTCAAAAGCTTTCTTATTGGCCGCTCGCAGATCGATACGGCGTGCCAAGTCAAAAATGGATTTGTAAGGGCTGTCTTTTCGGCTTTGTACAATAGTTTCTACGGCGCCTGCACCCACACCTTTTACTGCACCCATACCAAAGCGGATGGCACCTTTGTCGTTTACGGTAAATTTGTAGTAGGATTCGTTGACGTCTGGCCCAAGCACCTGCAACCCCATTCGCTTACATTCCTCCATGAAGAAAGTGACCTGCTTGATGTCATTCATGTTGTTGGATAGAACGGCAGCCATATATTCCGCCGGATAATGTGCTTTCAGGTATGCGGTTTGGTAAGCCACCCAGGCGTAGCAGGTGGAGTGCGACTTGTTGAAAGCATAGCTGGCAAACGCTTCCCAGTCTTTCCATATTTTTTCAAGAATTTTCGAGGAGTGTCCGTTAGTCGCTGCCTGTTCGATGAATTTAGCTTTCATTTTGTCGAGTACGTCGCGCTGTTTCTTACCCATGGCTTTGCGCAGCACGTCGGCCTCGCCTTTTGTGAAATTCGCCAGCTTTTGGGAAAGGAGCATCACCTGTTCCTGGTATACCGAAATCCCGTAAGTTTCTTTCAGGTATTCTTCACAGGCTTCCAGATCGTACGTGATGGGTTCCATGCCGTGCTTTCGACGGATGAAGCTGGGTATGTACTCCATGGGTCCAGGCCGGTACAAGGCATTCATTGCAATGAGGTCGCCGAAGACCGTCGGCTTAAGCTCTTTCATGTACTTTTGCATACCGGGCGACTCGTACTGGAAGATACCGATGGTTTCGCCGCGCTGGAAGAGCTCGTAGGTTTTCTGATCGTCTATTGGGAATTTGTCCGGATCTAGTTCGATGTCGTGGCGCTGTTTCACAATACTTACCGTGTCCTTGATAAGCGTTAAGGTCTTCAAGCCCAGGAAGTCCATCTTGAGCAAACCAGCACTTTCCACGACAGAGTTATCGAACTGCGTTACATACAGATCAGAATCCTTCGCGGTGGCCACAGGAACGAAGTTAGTAATGTCATCTGGTGTAATGATAACCCCGCAGGCATGGATGCCCGTGTTGCGGAGCGACCCTTCGAGCACCTGCGCCTGTTTGATGGTTTCGGCTTCCAGCCCTGCGCCCTGCGCCATGGATACCAATTGCTGGACGTTTTCCAGCTCCTCAGCCCGCAAAGCGCTCTTCAGTGCCTGGGCATCCATGTTGAAGATCTTGTTGAGTTTCAGGTTGGGGATGAGTTTGGCGATCTTGTCAGCCTCAAATAGTGGTAGATCCAGTACCCTAGCCGTATCTCTAATCGACGATTTGGCCGCCATTGTGCCATAGGTAATAATCTGAGCTACTTGGTTGGCGCCGTATTTATTGATCACGTATTCCATGACCCGACCGCGTCCTTCGTCATCGAAGTCGATATCAATATCGGGCATGGATATCCGGTCGGGATTAAGGAACCGTTCGAATAGAAGGTCATATGCGATGGGATCGATGTTGGTGATGCCTAGGCAGTATGCAACAGCAGAGCCTGCTGCGGAACCACGGCCGGGACCTACTGACACACCCATGTTGCGCGCTGCCGCGATGAAATCCTGCACAATGAGGAAATAACCCGGGTAACCGGTACGCTCAATGGTGGCTAGCTCAAAATCAAGTCGTTCACGTATCGCTGGTGTGATTTCCGGATAGCGCCGCTCGGCACCTTGGTAAGTAAGGTGTTGCAGGTACTTGTTTTCACCCCGTTTGCCGCCATCTTGTTTGTCTTCTGCTACCTGGAATTCTTCTGGTATTTCAAATTTGGGTAACAGTACATCGCGGTAAAGGGAGTAAGGTTCGATCTTCTCAACGATTTCTTGAATAGTGAGGATCGCATCGGGCAGGTCGGCAAAAGTCTTTTTCATATCCTCTCCACCCTTGAAATAATATTCTTCATTGGGCAGTCCGAAGCGAAAACCCCGCCCACGTCCTTTGGGTGTTATCAACTTTTCTCCATCCTTCACGCAGAGAAGAATGTCGTGCGCATGGGCATCGGCTTTATTAATATAGTAGGTGTTGTTGGTGGCTACCACTTTTACACCATGTTTCTCCGCCAAGGCAATGAGGCTTTGGTTTACGCGGTCTTCATCTTCTTGTCCATGCCGCATGAGTTCAATATAGAAATCAACGCCGAAGGTGGTCTTCCACCACAGCAATGCTTCTTCCGCCTGGTTTTCGCCCATATTAAGGAGTTTATTGGGAATTTCTCCATAAAGGTTCCCTGAGAGGACGATGACATCTTCTTTATATTGCTCGATAACAGAGCGGTCAATACGTGGCACGTAATAAAAGCCTTTTGTGTAGGCGATAGACGACATTTTGGCCAGGTTATGATAGCCGTTTTTGTTTTTAGCCAAGAAAACCACCTGATAGCCGTTGTCTTTGCGTGATTTGTCGGTGTGGTTGTCGCATACGTAAAACTCACAGCCTACGATGGGCTTAATGACTACCTCCGTTGGAGCTTCACCTTTTTCGGCAGCAGCTTTGTTTTTGGCTTCTGCATTTTTATTGTGATTCAGCACGTTGCTCACAAAGTGAAAGGCGCCCATCATGTTGCCATGGTCGGTAATCGCTACGGCGGGCATCCGGTGAGCCGCCGCTGCCTTTACGAGGTCGCCCACGGATATCGTTGACTGTAGGACAGAGAATTGCGTGTGATTATGCAAGTGAACGAAGTCCACCTTTGCCATGTCGCGCCGGTTGGCTTCGAGATCTTGCACAGGTATCGCGGTCTGCTGTTGATCTTGCAGACGTTTTCGTATTTCATCCGATGCCGCTTTCAGGTTAACGTGTGTCAGCCCTACAGGCTGGATTGGATGCGGATTACATTCGCGGAATTCTACGAAGTATCCCGTATCAGTCTGTAATTCAGAAGGCGCAAATACTTCCCGTTTGATGAGCTCGAGGAAGCAACGTGTCGTCGCTTCCACGTCGGCCGTGGCATTATGTGCCTCGGCAAAAGGGATACCGAAAAGATACTGATGCAGTTCGGTGAGATTGGGCAACTTGTATTTGCCGCCGCGTCCGCCGGGAAGCTGAAGTAATTCTGCGGTAACCTCCGTACAGGTGTCCAACACGGGTAATTGCGCCAATTGCGTATTCACGCCATAGCGGTGAAACTCGCATCCCATGATGTTGATGTCAAACCCAATATTTTGACCTACCACGAATGTTGCTTGGGCCAGCGCTGCGTTGAATTTTTCGAGTACGCCCGCTAGTGGAACACCTTGCTCCATGGCCAGCTCTGTGGATATACCATGGATGCGTTCCGCATCAAAGGGAATGTTGAATCCATCCGGTTTGATTAGGTAATCTTGATGGTCGATCAGATTACCCATCGAATCATGTAATTGCCAGGCTATCTGTATGCATCGTGGCCAATTGTCTATATCGGAAATAGGAGCGTCCCAACGTTTGGGAAGACCAGTTGTTTCGGTGTCAAAAATTAAATACATCGCTTACTCAAAATTACCCTGAGAAGTAATTAAATCCAAAACAAACTTACGGATTTTTACAGGTAAAGCCTAATGATGTGATTACTTGCGGGTGATCACGATGCCAATTAATTGGTATGATATAACTTAGGTTTTCCACATGCGATATAACGCTGAATGGTTGTTTTTCCTGGGTGGTAAGCGGCGTTTTTTTTGTTGGTTGAGTTGTGTGTGTTGGTTATTTATTTTGTTTTAACGTTATTTTATAGTTTGTTATTGGTTTTTAGTGTGTATAATTATGTTTTTTTGATTAAATGTGTAGTGTTTTTGAATTTTTATTAAAATAAATGGATAAAAAATTGATAAAATGATGGTGTATAGTTAATTTAGCACCAAAATTATTAATAATTAATCAAATGTATTCGAAAAAATCTACTATTCCGTTTATTTTATTGATGGTTGTGGTGTTATTTGCGCTATTTTTTCCTGGGATTCCGATTGAAGGAGACAATGAGTATGATACCGCAGATATTGCTTGGATGTTGACTTCTACCGCCTTGGTTTTGATTATGACCCCTGGGCTGGCTTTTTTTTATGGAGGTATGGTCAAAAAGAAAAATGTGATTTCAACCATGCTGCAGAGTTTCATCTGTATGGCTGTTGTTGCAGTTATTTGGGTAGTGTTCGGGTTTAGTTTGGTTTTTGGTGAGTCGATCGGCGGCATTATCGGCAATCCGGCTACTTATTTCATGTTCAACGGCGTTATTGGTGGTCCGAATTGGCCCGGCGCGCCAACGGTTCCGTTTGTATTGTTTGCGATGTATCAGCTGAAATTTGCCATCATCACACCGGCTTTGATTACCGGTGCATTCGCGGAGCGGATTCGATTTACCTCCTATGTTTTGTTCCTTTGTCTGTTCTTTATTTTTATTTATGCGCCGCTAGCGCATGCTACTTGGCATCCCGACGGGTTACTGGCCGGTATGGGGGTACTTGATTTTGCCGGCGGCACCGTTGTGCATATGTCGGCCGGCGTTACGGCATTGGCTTCGGCATTATATCTTAAACAGGGCAATGCAAACGGAGGGCATGACCCGGCGCGGATTTCCTATGTGATTTTGGGTACCGGATTTCTCTGGTTTGGTTGGTTTGGTTTTAACGCCGGTTCGGCATTTGGCGCAAATGAACTTGCGGCCACCGCGTTGGCTACCACCAGTACGGCATCGGGTGCCGCAGCGCTGGCCTGGATTTTTTTTGATGCCGCAAGGGGCAAGAAACCCACTGCCATGGGTGTTTGTATCGGGGTGGTGGTTGGTTTGGTTGCCATTACGCCTGCCGCGGGTTTTGTAACGGTACCTCATTCGCTAATTATTGGGGTGGTCGCTTCCATCATCAGCAGACTGGTTGTCGAATGGCGTACTCACTCGCGTGTAGACGATACGTTGGATGTTTTTCCCAGCCATGGTGTGGGCGGGATGGTAGGCATGATTCTGACGGGTGTGTTTGCTACCAAAACCATTAACGGTGTGGTTACTACAGACGGTCTTTTCTTTGGTGAAACCGGACTGTTCACGGCGCATGTTGTCGGGTTGATCGGAGCCGTGGTCTTCACCTTTATCATGGCATTTGCTATTCTCAAAATCACAGATTCCATAACCAAATTGCGGGTGTCTGCAGCGGACGAAGAAATAGGGCTGGATATTAGCCAGCACGGAGAGAAATTGTAGTTTGATTCATTATTTTCGTTGCCGCCATAGTTGTATGGCGGCTTTTTTTTGCTATTTTCGAAAAAATGAATATCACGCATACCGAAATTTACCGCTTCAGCATTCGTATGGAGCCGTTTGTCATCGCCACAGGGACGATGGATTATGCCCAGAATGTATTTATACGTATCCATACCGACAGCGGTATTTACGGAGTGGGCGAGTGTTCGGCCTTTCCCATGATTGTGGGAGAAACGCAGGATACCTGCTTGGTCCTCGCTCAAGACTTCGCCCGGCTTTGGAAGGGGAAAAATCCATTGGACTTAACAGGCAGACTCACTGAACTTGATACCTATATCGCAAGGAATACAACGGCCAAAAGTGCTTTTGATATGGCATTACACGATCTGGCCGCCAAAGCCGCGGCGCTTCCGCTGTACAGGTACCTCGGGGGAACACCCCGTCCCATTGCTACCGATATCACCATCGGTATCGGCTCGCCCGATGAGATGGCAGCAAAGGCAGTGACCTTTAAAAAGCAGGGTGCTGAAGTCCTGAAAGTGAAATTAGGTAAGGCTCCGGATACTGACATTGCGCGCATCAGCGCCATCCGAGATGCTGTTGGCTCAGAAACAACGATCCGGGTGGATGCCAACCAGGGTTGGACGTATGACGATGCGGTGCAGGCATTGCAGGGGTTGCAGGCTTTTGATATCCAGTTTTGTGAGCAACCCATGCGCAGTTATAACGACCATTTGCTACCGCAGCTGCGCAAAGAGACAACCATCCCGCTTATGGCCGACGAAAGTTGCTATGACCACCGAGATGCCTCGCGATTAGCCGTACAGGATGCCTGCGACTTTGTGAACATCAAGTTCTCGAAGTCGGGAGGGATTGCTGAGGCTTTGCGCATACAACAGGTTGCTGGCGATTATGGGATTCCCTGCATGATTGGCGGAATGCTGGAAAGCCGTATTGCGCTGTCGGCAGCGGTACATTTTGCCTATGCCGCATCCAATGTTCGCTTTTTTGATCTGGATACTTGCTTGATTGGCCATCTCGAAAATCCCGTGTCGGGCGGTGTCCAATACGCAGGATATCATATCTCCGTGCCCGATGAGCCCGGTATTGGAGCCGATGTGGATACGGCATTCCTGAAAACCTGCGAACAATGGATCGTATGATCACTACTTCGTGCTTCTAACTTCGTACTTAAAACCCTACCTTTGTAGGCAAAATCAAGTACAACGAAGCAATGAGCAAAACAAGAGGTCCAATATCTCAATTTATTGAAAGAAACTACCTGCATTTCAACGCAGCCGCATTGGTGGACGCTGCGAAAGGATACGAAACACATCTGGATGAAGGCGGGAAGATGTTGGTTTCTTTGGCCGGTGCGATGAGTACGGCCGAACTGGGAATTTCACTGGCGGAGATGATCCGCCAGGATAAAGTGGCTATTATCAGCTGTACGGGCGCAAATCTGGAAGAGGATGTCATGAACCTCGTTGCCCACTCACATTATAAACGTGTACCTCATTACCGCGACCTCAGTCCGCAAGAGGAGTGGGACCTGTTGGAGAATCATTACAACCGGGTCACAGATACTTGCATCCCCGAAGAGGAGGCCTTCCGCCGCTTACAGTCGCATCTTGTAAAAGTATGGCGTGATGCCGAGGAGCGTGGTGAACGGTATTTTCCCCATGAATTTTTATATCAAGTCGTACGATCAGGCGAATTGGAACAATATTATGAAATCGATCCTAAAAATTCCTGGATAGTAGCGGCCGCTGAAAAAAACATTCCGATCGTGGTGCCGGGATGGGAAGATTCAACGACCGGTAACATCTTTACGTCGTACGTGATCAAAGGCGAGCTGAAAGCGTCAACGGTAAAGAGTGGCATCGAATACATGGTATATCTGACCGAGTGGTACCGAGCTAATTCTGGGGGGAAAGGTGTAGGATTCTTCCAGATAGGTGGCGGAATCGCCGGAGATTTTCCAATTTGTGTCGTACCCATGATGTATCAGGATCTGGAATGGCATGACGTGCCCTTTTGGGCGTACTTCTGTCAGATTTCCGATTCGACAACGTCTTACGGGTCTTATTCTGGAGCCGTACCTAATGAGAAAATTACCTGGGGAAAACTGGATATCAACACACCTAAATACATCGTCGAGTCCGATGCTACGATCGTGGCTCCGTTGATATTTGCGTGGATATTAGGTCAGTAGAAGAGAGAATGAACGGTTTTTCCTTACATACGACTGATCCGACGGCGCTTCGCTACCTGATGACAGAAACGATTTTCGGTATCGAGGAGCCGGGGGCGGATGGGCCCGATCAGGAGGCGGCTGTCCCCACAGCGACTCCCAATACATCGCTTCAGTTTGCTTATCACGGCGGGAACAAGCGAAATCTGTTGTTTTTAACACATGAAACCCAGTACGAATGGATGTCGGCTGCGGCGCTGGACGCATTTACCAAAACCTTGGCAGCGTTGAAATTGTCGACGGATGATATCGCTTTGCTGAATGTTGGAAAACTATCAGAAATTCCAGAGAAATCCCATCTATTGGCTTTTTTCAATCCCAAGGTAGTCGTTGCATTGGGAGCATCTTTGCCGTGGGATGAATCGGATGGTCTAACTGTTTTCAAGACCTATTCATTTGATGAGATGTTGGTGGATGCCGAAAAGAAACGGTTATTTTGGACAACGCTAAAGACGTTATTGGGATGATTGAGTTAGTTTTTGCGACAAATAATCTTCATAAACTTGAGGAAGTACAGGCCGTCGTCGGCAATCGGTTCCGTATCCTGACACTGGCGGATATCGATTGTGCCGATGATATCCCAGAGACGGGGGATACCTTCCAGGCAAATGCTTCGCAGAAAAGCGGCTACATTTACGGTAAATACGGATACAACTGTTTTGCGGACGATTCCGGACTTGAGGTGCAGGCGTTGGACAATGAGCCGGGGGTCTACTCGGCCCGTTATTCTGGTACGCGGGACATGGAAAAAAACATCGATTTACTGCTGCAGCGGTTGGCGGATCATACGGATCGGCATGCGCGGTTTCGTACAGTCATATCACTGCGCATTGGAGAGGCGGAGTATTTTTTCGAGGGGACTGTCGACGGTAAAATCGGTTTTGAACGACAGGGTGAAGGTGGCTTCGGGTACGATCCATTGTTTACACCTCGTGGGCATAGCCGGACGTTTGCACAAATGAGCGGTGCAGAAAAGAATGCCATCAGCCATCGCGCGATTGCGGTGGCCAAACTGGCCGAATTCCTACGGACAACTTATTAGACTGCGTGCATATTTACGCAAGCACTTGCTGATTTTACCCGGTGCAATGGTATAATCGTTTTAGCTATTATTTAATGCCATTGTCAATAAAAATTATATATTTGGCCCATGATAGCCTTCAATGAACATGTTCATCTGCTATCAGACTAAACAATAACTAAAATACATAGACCCTAGAAGAATGATTTCTTATCAAATCAAAGAAAATCCAGAGGTGTACGACGCGGTGGTCGTAGGTTCAGGAGCAGGAGGGGGCATGGCAGGCTATGTGCTTGCCAATGCGGGGCTGAAGGTACTGATGCTGGAAGCGGGACCGTTTTTCGACCCGGCCAAAGACACGATGCAATTGCGGTGGCCGTGGGAGTCGCCGCGGCGTGGGGCGAGCACAGTCCGTCCTTTCGGCGATTTCGATGCTGCCTATGGCGGCTGGGAACTGGATGGCGAGCCGTATACACGAGCGGCAGGCACGGAATTCGATTGGTTCCGCGCGCGGATGCTGGGAGGACGGACGAATCACTGGGGCCGTATCTCCTTGCGGATGGGCCCTGATGATTTTAAACCGAAAGACGGAGTCACCGATCCGTGGCCTATCAGTTATGAGGAATTAAAACCCTATTACGACCGCGTGGACCGAATGATCGGAATCTACGGTACGGTGGAGGGGATTCACAATGAGCCGGATGGAATTTTCTTGAAACCGCCAAAGCCGCGTCTGAATGAGCTATATATCCGCCGAGGTGCCGAAAAAGCGGGTGTACCGGTGATCGCAGGGCGTGGTTCGGTGCTTACTGAAGCATTGCCAGGTGTGGAGGGCAGGGGTACCTGCTTCTACTGTGGTCAATGCGGCAGAGCATGCCGGGTATACGGCGACTTTTCGTCTTCTTCATGTCTGGTGATACCAGCGATGAAGACAGGTAACCTAACGGTTATAGACAATGCGATGGTAAGGGAGGTGCTGACCAACGACGAAGGGCTGGCTACCGGAGTGTCTTACGTAAACACGAAGGATCTTCAGGAATATACAGTGCGGGGCAAGACGGTAATCCTGGGTGCCAGCGCCTGCGAGAGCGCACGGCTGTTGTTGAACTCTCATTCGGCCGCCCATCCCGGCGGGCTGGGTAACAGTAGTGGCTTGGTAGGGCGCTACTTGCACGACTCCACAGGCGCCAGCGCCGGTGGTTTCCTGCCACAGCTGCTTGACCGGAAGCGGTATAACGAAGATGGGGTGGGGAGCGTGCATATCTACTCGCCGTGGTGGGGCGATAACAGTAAGCTGAATTTTCCGCGGGGCTACCACATCGAGTACGGTGGCGGTATGCGGATGCCGTCTTATGGATTCACAGACTGGGTGCCGAATGTAAATCACCTGGTCCCGACCAAAGATGGGAAACAGCGAGAACAGGGGGGGTACGGTGTATCGCTGAAGGAAGATTATCGCCGGTTTTACGGTGCGAGCGTGGGAATGGCAGGCAGGGGTACGGCACTGGCGCGTTATGATAACTATTGCGAGATTGACCCCTCCCGGGTGGATAAGTATGGGATTCCGGTATTGAGATTCCATTATAAATGGGCAAATGAGGAAGTGGAACAGGCCAGGCATATGCAGGAGACTTTTCGGGAGATCCTACACGAGATGGGCGCTGTCGTTGCTTCGCCCATGCCGGGACCGGAGACTAAATACGGGCTGGAAGCACCGGGGAAGATCATCCACGAAGGGGGAACCACCCGGATGGGCGATGACCCGAAGAAATCGGTGCTGAACAAATGGAGTCAATCGCATGACTGCCGGAACCTTTTTGTGGTGGATGCGGGTCCGTTTGTGCAACAGGGGGACAAGAACCTTACCTGGACGATCTTGGCGCTGTCAATGCGAACGGCGGACCATATCCTGCAACAGCGCAACAAACTGAATATCTAACAGACTAACGGCAAATAGAATAGATAACTATGAACAGAAGAGATTCACTCAAGGCGCTGGGGTTGGCAGCTGCTGGGGGTGCCCTATTGCTGGACGGGTGTGGGCCGCAAAGCAAGACGGGGAAAGAAACGGCTGCAAAAGGTGCGGAGAAGCTGCCCGGTGTACAGGATTGGGAGCATGTGCGTAACGGGAAACTGGCAGGTGAAACGTTTTTTACCGATCACGAACTTGCTACTATCGGGGTGGTGGCGGATATCATCATTCCGGCCGACGGTGTTTCGGGCGGTGCAACGGATGCAGGTGTTCCCGCCTTTATCGAGTTTATGGTCAAGGATATTCCCGCATATCAGACCCCGATGCGTGGCGGACTGAAATGGCTGGACGTACAATGCCAGCGACGCTATGGCCAGGTATTTACGGAATGCAGGGAATCGCAACAGTTGGAATTAGTAGACGAGATCGCGTATCCGGCTAAGGCTAAGCCGGAGATGCGGCAAGGAGTGGCCTTTTTCAGCCTAATGCGCAACCTGACGGCTTCTGGATTTTTTACCAGCGAGCTGGGCGTGAAGGATATCGGTTATGTGGGTAATCGGCCGGGAGTGTGGGACGGCGTGCCCCAGGATGTACTGCAGGCCCATGGATTTAAAGACGCCTGGGGCTAACTACGCGGCTTCCATTTGCCTGCATGCTTCGGCACAGCGTCTACACGCCTCGGCGCATGCTCGGCAATGGTCCATATTGTGTTTTTCACATTCACTAGCACAATCGTCGCAAATCTGTGCGCACAGCTTACAGAGCTGAATGACGTAACCGTCGTGACCAATTCCACTGGTTTTGGCCATAAAGGAAGCCGCCATCCGGCATGCCTCCGCGCAAAATCGGTCTAAGTGGATGCAGGTAACCATCGCATTTACGTGATCTTCTTGAAGGCATGCGGTTGCACAGTGATCGCATGCGTCCGCGCAATGGTAACATGCATCGATGCAATTCCTAAATTTTTCTTGTATCATCGCTTGTCGTCTTTTTGATTATTTCCTGTAAAATCAACAAGCGATCCCTGGTATTTGTTTAAAAATACCTACAACTAGGTATTGCCTCTCCAAACCTACTGGCTTATCTTGCATACAGTAATCATCCCAAAGCGTTCTTTTACTTACATGGAAGGTATGGGCATCTTGGGAATTCCCATGCTGAATTTAGTGTCACTGATGTTTGCAAATGCGCAAGATATCAAAGCTCTTGCGCCTTGCAAATTAAATGACATAGCGTTATAAAGGATTGGTCAGGAAATCTTTTTTACTGAAGTGGCTTGCAGGCCTTTAGGTCCCTTGGATACGATAAACTCTACACGGTCTTCTTCCGCAATGGGTTCGGTCAGGTCGTTAATATGGACAAATATGCGTTCTCCGCTTTGCGCGTCGGAAATAAAGCCATATCCCTTGGAATCATTGAAGTAAGCTACACGACCTTTGCGTGTTCCGTCACCTTCTTCCGTGTCTTCCAATTTTGGGGTGCTGATCAAAATCTCGTCAGCGGATACAGGCTTAAGTCTATTCGGATCCGGCGGTGTAGCAGTGATGTTTCCATTTTCATCTACATACGCCAACATCTCATCCAAACTTTTTCCTTTGCTGGATGCCGCAGCGTTCCGCCTTTCTTCACGGCGTTGCACTTTTTCTTTTTGTTTCTGTAATTTTTTCTTTGCGTTTTCTTTTTTGTTGAATGTTTCTTGTGATCTTCCCATTGATGAACTTTAAATTAAACTTTGATTTGGTAACAACTAACGAGCATATTCGATGATTTTGCGAACGAGTAAGCAAGCAAAAACGAAAGGTGAGAAAGCGCTACTCTATACAAAGGTAGCAAATGAAAATTGGATGGCGAAATCCTTTGGCAGGAAACTAGTACCTTTACCTCCAAAAGAAAAGGGACATAGGTAGGATGGAACGCAAGAAGATCATGATTATCGGGGCCACATCGGGGATTGGACGTGCTTTAGCCGAACTTTTGGTTGCTGAAGGCCATACCGTTGGAATCACAGGACGTAGGGAGGAACTTCTTGTATCGTTGGCGGTTACCAGTCCCGAGCAATACCGGTTGCGGTCTTTTGATGTGACGGATACAGGCAATGCTGTGGCAAACCTGGAGGAGCTCGCAATCGACATGGATGGTGTAGATTTGGTTGTAATTAGCGCAGGCGGCGGAGACGTGAACCCTTCGTTGGACTTTGATACGGAGCACCGGATGATTGCATTAAATGTAGCGGCCTTTACATGCCTAGCTGATTGGGCATTTAACTATTTTAAAAGACAGGGGCATGGCCAATTGGCTGCGATTACTTCGGTAGCAGGTATGCGGGGCAGTCGGCAAGCGCCGGCTTACAGTGCCACCAAAGCCTATCAAGTCATCTATTTGCAGGGATTACGGCAGAAGGCTCGTAAAGAACAAACCGGTATTGTTATTACCGATATCTGCCCCGGTTTTGTCGATACACCGGCAGCTAAATCGCCGGCCCGCTTTTGGGTGTCGCCGCTGCCGAAAGCCGCCAGGCAAATCTACCGTGGCTTGTGCAGACGCCGGAATGTCGTTTACATTACTGCACGCTGGCGTATCGTCGCCTGGCTCTACCGATGGCTGCCCAACTGGTTGCACGAACGAATGTGAGGTGCCGTGGCGCCTGTTGCCAATGCTTAGCCGAGGTTTTATCGACAGACTCCAATGAATCAGGCTCAACTTCCTGAATCGGCTGACCGGGTGTTTCGGTTGTATCAGCTGGGAGTTCGGTATCCCCACCGGCAGGTGGCCTGCGGCGCATAAGCAGATCTTCTTTGGATGTGGGGCGGTCGCCGGGTTTCCATACAAACCCTTCCAATACCTCCTCTTCTTGGGGAACAAGATTCAGGGGATATACCTTGCCGTCGATACTCCGGATCGGGATGAAGTGCGTAATTTGGTTGCTGTCGACCAATATCTTGATGCGGCTGCTACGGCTATGGTACATATCTGTGTAGATTTTCCGTTTTTCATCAACGATGTAGTAGATGCTTTCCGCATTTCCATCAATAAACATCCGCTCCAATGCGTTGTCTTTAAAGAATCCCGTAATTCGTCTGCCTTTGATCTGATTGTATTTGCTTGAATCCAATTGGGTATTTACCATAAATGCATGGTTCACCAACAGCAGGTTATCCAACTGTTCCTTGCGGATCTGCATGTAGATGGTATCGGCAGTCATTTGAGAGCCCTGCGCCCAAATCATCGGCCTGCCGAAAAAACGCATCATCGAATCGGGATACCCATAGTATACGGAGTCGGCTACGGCCTGCAGATCCGACTTGAACAGTCTTACATTGTAGTAGGCTTTGACGATACGTGTCCGGGCCGTGTCACTGGCGAGTGAATCCATCGTTATGGTATCAGCAGGACGATGGGAAATAGCCGCTACGGCACCGGCCATGAGGCTGTCTACCTCGCTGCCGGTGGGGATGACGGACTGGGCACGCAGCACACTGTCGGCCGCAAGATTACGTGCTAATGCATCGTGCGATTGCGTCTGCAAGGGTACGGCCTGCACTCGTTTAAGATGGGTCTTAAGCAGCGCAGAGTCGGTCGGAGGAGAAATTTCAGCCGGCGGAGGGGAAATAGCTGAAACGCGAGTGTCTGCTTGGGCTTTGGCGCTATCCGGCAGCGCGGATGGAGTATTGGCTAACGAATCCGGCTCACTGCTCACCGAATCTTGAGGCAGGTCCAGCAGGCTGTCCACTGGCATGGCCATGTCATCAAAAGGCTCACCATAATCCTCGTCTTCATATTCATCCAGCGCCCCACCTTCCCGATCGAGTTCGAACACCTTGGGGATGTAATCCTTTAATGGGATGACTTGGGAAAACAATGTATCCGCTGTCATATAGATCGTATCGACCGCAGGTCGATTGGCAGATGGCCGTTCTAAGCTATCCAGGGAAGGTGAATTGCCGGTCAGACTGTCAGCAGAAACGTGATCACGAGGGGGGGGCAAGTTGGCGGTCGTGGTATCCCTGGACGTGCTATCGTTGCGCGTAACGGTCATGACTAATGGGTTTCGAGTCATGGTGATGGATTCATCAACCCGGTGGTATAAGCCCATACCACCGTATGCAAAAAACTGGTCGGCCGTATCGATGAATACCACATTATCAATCGCACGCCCATTACCGGTTTGTCCATTGTAGAACAAGCTGTCGCCCCGCAGAAAACGGCTTCCCGAAGTATATAGATTGTTACGGTCAAACCAGGCTTGTTCCGTTTCGGTGTTGTACTCGCCCCGTTCGGTGTAAAGATTCTCACCCTCATTTCCCTTTATATTCGTGGGACCATAGAAATAGGTAACTTTCGTCGCGGAGTTATACCGCATGGTGTCGGTGTATATGTTAACATCCGGTGTACGCACCACCACGTCGTAACGAAAATAGGCATCCTTGGTATTGTCGAAATAGGTGGCGTTCCGGCTGGTGATGGTATCGGTCGTGTTTAAAATCCGGCCACCGTCCCTATAGGTGCCTACCCCGTTTTTCATGTTGTATGTAAGATGGTTGGTAGTCAATGTCGAATTTCCATCCACCATGCGGACATTGTTGGTGAGCGTGGCTAATTGGGTCTCCGCTACATAGTGGAGCTTATCGGCAAAAATGACCGTGCCGTTGGGCTGGGTGATGATCACTTTGCCGAAAGCGTCGAAATATTGCTTTTCCTCGTCATCACTGTACACATAGCCGCTGTCGGCCGATAAGGTGGATCCGTGGTGTTCATATACCGGGCGGTAATTCATCATGTTTCCGGTGGAGGCATTGAGACGGCTGTGTGAAGAGGAAATGAGCCTCAATTCGTCCCGTTGCTGTGCATACAGGGAAGCGTAAACCAACATCGAAAGGTATATGAACAGCAGGCTTTTCTTCACAGGAGCAAACTTAGATAAAATGCGCTTTATATGGATGGATTTTTTTGTTGGATAACACGTACCTTTGGCCATATGAGCGTAGCGGAGCGATTTATCCAGTATCTCCATGAACAAGCATTGTGCCAACCGCATCAGCGGTTGCTATTGGCCGTGAGTGGCGGCAAAGATTCGGTCATGATGACACGGCTGTTTGTGGAATCGGGCTATGCGGTGGGGATTGCGCATTGCAACTTTGGGCTGAGAGGAGAAGAATCCGAGGCCGACGAAGCCTTGGTGTATCAGCTCGCAAAGACGCTGGACGTGCCTTTTTATGTAACGCGGTTTGATACGGTATTGTATGCCCGTCAGGAGGGGATTTCCATTCAAATGGCCGCCCGCGAATTACGGTATGCTTGGTTTGAAACCATCTGTGTATCGCAAGACTATGACTATATTGCAGTAGCTCAACATCGCAATGATCATGTGGAAACCTTGATATTTAACCTCGTGCGAGGTACCGGGCTGGCAGGTTTACAAGGTATTCGACCCAAGCGCGGCCGCATTATCCGCCCCATGCTTTTCCTGAATGCTGCAGAAATCACCGCATATGTGCAGCAACACGGATTGGAATACCGGGACGACGCATCCAATTTTTCCACCAAATATGCCCGCAACAAAATCCGCATGGAAGTCATTCCCAAGTTGAAGGAACTTAATCCGGACCTCGAGGAGACCCTAACAAAGAATATGGCTCATTTTTCCGATGCCTACGTAGTACTGCAACGCTACATCGAACACCTAAGAACGCAACTGTTCAGTGAGCGCGCCGAAGGGGAATGGCATATTCCCGTTGTTGGTTTGGCATCCTTGGATCCACAGCAATTCTTGTTGTACGAACTATTTAAACCCTTCGGGTTTACGGAAGCGGTATTGAGCGATCTGGCTAGCAGTTTAGGAGGGACACCGGGGAAGCAATTTGTGTCACCCTCGCATGTGTTGTATATAGACCGTGAAGAAGTGGTACTCACGTCAAAAAAGGCAGTGTATGAGGAGACCGTTCTGCTTGAAAAAGGGGAAACCCGTGTGCAATGGGGTGAATACAACTTCAAATTTCATTTATCTTCCCATACGGAGGTCGAAACAGCATCTCATATCGGGCAATTTGATGCACATAAAATCATATTTCCGCTGCGTATTCGGTCGTGGAGGAAAGCAGACATGTTCCAACCCTTGGGGATGAAAGGACATAAAAAACTAAGTGATCTATTCATTTCGCTTAAAATTCCGGTTTACCGCAAGCATAGGGTCCCAATCGTGGTAAACGGCAATGGCGATATTCTCTGGGTAGTTCCCTATCGGATGGATGATCGTTATAAAATTACGGGCAAAACGAAAAAAGTGCTTACATTAGCCTGCATTTAGACCATGGGAGAAAAACCGATATACATCGAAAATCAATACTTAGGTCGCGACCGCGGTTGGGTGAGCGTGCGATTGGTTTTGGCGTTGTTTTGTTTTGTCGCTTACTACATCAATATTGAACGGGAAAGCGAAAGTCAGTTATTTCTACTGGTGGGAAGCGCCATCATATTTGTTTCCATCGTGATGATGTACATGCTTCAGTACCGGATCGCGGTGGAACAAGGAAGTATAAAGTTGAGTGGCTTATGGACTACTCGTTTGGTCAAAATTGACCTGAATAGCATTGTCAAAGTTGAGTGTAAACCTTACAGTAAATTTTTTATTAACAATCCAGTGTATAACCTGCACCAAAAAGGAAGGATTAAGTTTTATGCAGGTGGCAAAGATGCCGTGTGGCTGACTGACCGGGACGGATTGGTGTACATCATCGGTACACAGCGGCAAGTGGAGTTCCAACAAGCGATCCTGAAAGCCAAGGGCAGATCAAGAGAAGACGCTGTTAAGTAGGGGCAATGATTATTGTCAGCGGATCGTTAAAGTTGGCAAAAAAACCTTTACAAGCAATAATCTTATCTTTTTTTTTGTTTATGTTTGTGTACGTATGGGATTACTGAAGTTTTTATTTATAGCAATCACCGTCTTATGGCTAGTGCGTTTGGTCTTTCGGCTTGTCTTTCCATGGGCAATGCGTAAGATGGCTCAAAAAGTAATGGGCGATGCACAACAACAGCATCAACACCGGAATGCACCGCACCGCAATGCTGGGCAGCGCCAGCCGGATGGTAAGATACGCATCGATTACGTTCCTCCAAAAAATCAAACCAAAGGAGCGAAAAAGGCAGGAGAATTTGTTGAATTTGAAGAAATCAAGTCGTCTGCCGAATAGCCAGTAAAAACCTTACCTTTGCAGGTATGTGGCTGAAATCATTGTCTGCTCTTAATTTCAAAAACTATACCGAGGCCACACTCCAATTTGCCCGTGAGGTAAATGCGTTTACAGGGGCTAATGGAGCGGGAAAAACCAACCTGCTAGATGCCATCCATTACCTTTCGCTGTGTAAAAGTTATTTCAATCCGGTAGATTCTCAGCAGATTAAACAGGGAGAAGATTGGTTTATGGTGCAAGGGGAGTTTGACAAAGACGACCAGACCGATGTTGTTGCCTGTAGCCTCAAACGCAACCAAAAAAAGCAATTTAAGAGGAACAAGAAAGAGTACCCGCGCCTTGCTGATCATATCGGCCACTTTCCATTGGTGATGATCTCACCCAATGATTCGACGATTGTAACCGATGGGAGCGAGGAACGTCGCCGTTTTGTCGACAACGTAATTTCGCAGACCGACCCTCATTACCTCGATCGGTTAATTGCTTACAACCGTGGTCTTGTGCAGCGGAACAGCCTGTTGAAGCAGGCCGCCAGGGGCGGAGTGCTGGACAAAGGGCTGTTGGAGGTGCTCGATGCCCAGCTCGTGGAGTTAGGCGTGCCGATCTTTGAGAAACGGCAAGCTTTTATGGAGGCCTTTATTCCTGAGTTTAATAGGCATTACCTCTTTCTGACCGAAACAGCAGAAAACGTGTCCTTGGCTTACGAATCTCAATTGATGAACGGAAGCTTTACAGAGTTGCTGAGGCATCACTTGGACCGGGACAGGGCGTTGGAGCGCACTACTGTGGGAATCCACAAAGACGATCTGCAGTTTTCCATCCACCAAGACATGCCGCTCAAAAAGTTCGGTTCCCAAGGACAGCAGAAGTCCTTCCTGATCGCGTTGAAGCTAGCACAATATAGTTTCCTGCATCGGCAGAAAGGGTTTAAACCCCTGCTGCTACTGGATGATATCTTTGATAAGCTGGATGAAAATCGTACGCGTAAACTGATGCAAATGGTGTCTGCGGATGATTTTGGACAGATATTTCTTACGGATACGGATGCCGCCCGGATAAATCGTATCTTTGAAGAAATAAACCGACAGGTGCGGGTTTTTACGATCAATCGCGGTACTGTCACATAATTCGAACGGACATGAACGGCAGGGGTAATGATATCACCATCAAGGAAGCGATCGAAAAAATGCTCGATGTCTATAAGTTACGGCGCAAATTTGATGAAACTTCATTAATAGCTGCCTGGCCGCAATTAATGGGAAACGCAATTGCCAACCGTACCAAACAACTCTATATCCGTGATAAAAAGCTATTTGTAAAAGTAGAATCGTCAGTGATTAAACATGAACTTTTACTGATGCGTTCGCAAATCATTGGGCGTATGAATGAACACGTCGGGCAAGTGGTTGTTGAAGAGCTAGTAGTACTTTAATTAACCAAGTATGAGGCATAGGATAGCCTATGCATACGTACCGCATCCGCTCCCTATATGCACCCCTTCCGTACCCTTTATGTACCTTTTGGGGGTGGGCTGGCATTTTATATAGGGTTTAGTTAAGCTGACTGATTGGCGCTGGGTTAAGACAAGGAGGTACCTCCTCCAACAATTAAAAAGGCTGTCTAGTTGAAGCGTACAACGAGACAGCCTGTTATGTTCTTATCGTGATTTTTTACGGATTTGCTGGGGTAGCAGCAGGAGTGGAAGCACTGATGCCTAGTTTCGTCTTTACATCGGCCGTAAGGTCATCGCCACCTGCAAAATAAGGAATGGCCGAGTTGGCAATGTCAAACACGTATGCATATCCTTTTTCTTTGGCAACACTTTGCACCGCGGTATTTGCTTTTTGGAATATCGGTGCAAACAATTGTTCTTGCTTGGTCTGCAGTTCCTGTTGGGCAACTTGCTGAACTTCTTGGATACGGCGCTGAATTTCCTGAATTTCCGTGCCCAATTGTTGCAATTTGGCGTCTATCGAATCCTTATTGGCTTCACTCCGGTTACGTGATAAGCTTTGAGCTTCGGTCAGTTTTTTATCATGCTCCGTTCCCATTTGCTGCAATTCGCCTTCCTTGGTTTTTTGAAGATTTTCAAATTCGGTTTGCGCAGTTTTGAATTCAGGCATGGCTTGAATGATGTCATTCGAATTGACATGGCCGATTTTTTGCTGCGCACTTACGAGTCCGGTTGATAAAAACAGCACCGCAACCATCCCTACACCTTTTAACAAATTTTTCATGCTATTCATTTTGATTTTTCTTGTTTGTGGGGCTGTTCCCCTACTTGGTGAATTATAGAGTTTTTATGTTTTACTTTTACTTTTTTCAAAAACAGCGCAATGATACAAAACGAATCAATTTTCTGCAAGTGACGGATCGGGTTTGTATCCCAATCGTGTAATGACATCATTGCTTTTATCTAATTTTGGGTTAGCATAGAGAAAAGTAACTTCACTGCCCTTGTCAAGAACGATATCCAAACTCTGATCCGTCGCGATGGTCTGAATCGCTTGAGCTACCCGATCTTGTATCGGTTGGATCAGTTTTATACGTTCTTCGAAAAGGTCTCCTTCAAAGCCAAACTTCTGCCGTTGAAATTCTTTAGCTTCTTGTTCTTTCAATACAATTTCATCTTCCCGCTTCCGGCGCATTTCCTCACTCAATAATACCTGATCTTCTTGGTACGCCTTATAAAGCTTTTCGATATCGGCAAACCGGTTGTCCACTTCTTCCTGCCATTGTACAGAAAGTGCATCCAATTGTTTTTGGGCTGCAAGGTATTCGGGTATATGTTTGAGAATGTACTCTGTATCCACATAGGCAAACCGTTGGGCAAATGTCGCTGACGAAGCCACTATGGACAATGCGATCACACCTATTATTTTTTTCATATTCATTTTAATTATGTCTTTGGTACTTGGAATATCGCTGCAAAAGTAATTCCATTTTTTTATTAATTAGTTAAATCCACCCATTTGCTGCATGATGCTGAACGTGAAGTTCTGCCGCCATTGGTTGGATTGTACACCCGGGATTGGATCAAATGCGTGACCGTAGTCAATTCCCAACAATCCGAAGATTGGTAAGAAGATACGAGCACCCACGCCCACCGAACGACGAACTTTAAACGGATTAAAGTCGCGGAAATTATTCCAGGTATTACCCCCTTCAGCAAAGGCTAACACGAATACCGTCGCTTGGTCATTCAGCATAACCGGGTGCCGGAGTTCCAGCTGGTATTTGTTGTAGATAGGACTCCCCGAATTGCGAGCGATGTTGACATCTGCTCCGTCGGGAATGACCATTCCGTTTGCATAACCCCGCATGGCAATGATTTCCGAGCCCTGTAGGAAATCGAAGCCCATCATGCCATCTCCACCCAGTTTGAAGCGCTCAAAGGCAGATTGTCCGGTTACACGGTTGTATGAACCCAAAAAGCCGAATTGAGCTTGTGCTTTCAATACGAGCTTACCGGCAATCCGAGTATACCATTGCGAGTCAAATTTCCATTTGTGGTATTCTGTCCATTTGTACCGTTCCTCATTGGGCGCAGTGGGGTAGTTGACGTTATTAAATGACGAATAGGGTGGGGTCACCTGGATGGTGAGCCGTATGTGCGATCCCGACGTCGGATAAATGGGAGCATCCACCGAGTTACGGCTGATTTCCTGTGTAAGGTTGATGTTGTAGGAAGTTCCGTTTTCAAACAGGAACCCCGGATAGTTCTGTAATTTATATTGCTGGAATCCCAGCGAGTAGTTTACCTGGAACCAGTTGTCCGGCCATTGCAGACGTTTACCTAAACTGACGGTCACCCCGTTCATCCAGATGCGGTTCAGATCCTCATCGGCTGCTATCTGGCGTCCGGTCCAGTAATCGAACCCACCGAACGAAGAAGAAGACGTATACGCGCTTACCCCGAAATAAATCGGCTTCTTGCCACCTAACCACGGTTCAGAGAACGAGAAGCTGTACGATTGGTACCGTTTACCGCTGGTTTGTCCGCGGAGGCTTAGCTTCTGCCCGTCCCCTCTCGGCAGCGGTTTCCAAGCACTTTTATCGAAAAGATTACGGGTTGAGAAGTTGTTGAACGAAAGCCCCAGTGTACCGATGACCTGCCCGGCACCAAATCCGCCAGAAAGCTCCACTTGGTCGGAAGGTTTTTCTACCACGTTGTATTCGATATCAACCGTTCCTTCTGAGTGGTTAAGATTTGTGGGGACCGGATTGGTTTTCTGTTCGTCAAAATTGCCGAGCTGCGCGATTTCCCGCGTGCTCCGCATCAACAACTCTTTCGAAAATTTTTGTCCGGGTTTGGTGTGGATGGAACGAAGCAGTACCCTGTCATTGGTCACATCGTTGCCCTTCAGAATGATATTGTTCACCGTGAACTGAGCACCTTCATAAATGCGTAGGTCCAAATCGATGGTATCGTTATAGATCTTGGTCTGTACCGGGTCTACCGTAAAGGTTAGATAACCGTCGTTTAGGTACAGGGAAGAAACGTCGTCACTGTTGCGAGTAGGACCCATCAATTTGGTGTTCAGTTTTTCCTCACTGAACACCTCGCCCTTTTGGATGCCGAGGATGATATTTAGCACGGAATCGGTATACTTCGCATTGCCTTGCCACGTAATGTTGCCAAAATAATATTTAGATCCTTCATAGAGATCGATATCGACAATAACGTTGCGGTTATTGTACTTGTAAAATGTGTCCCGGAGAATTTCGGCATCCCGGTAACCGCGCTCATGCATTTTGGCAATGAGCTTTTCTTTGGCTTCTTTGTACTTCTCTTCTTTAAATTTCCCTGGTCCGGTGATCCGCCACCAGGTACGCTGCCTCACGCCCTTGAAAAACTTGCGTAGCTGGCGTTGCGAGAAATCTTCGTTGCCCGTGAAATTGATACGGTGCGCACGCACTTTCCGGTTTTTATCTACATTGACTACCAAAATTTGGTTGTTTACCTGAGCGGAATCCTTTACCGGGGCCATCGTGATTTCGGGATACAGATACCCCTTTTCACTTAAGTAACGGGTAATGGTATTCCGTGTGGTATTCATCAGGTTTTCATTGACGATTTTGCCGGTGTTTTCATTGAGCTTCTTGCGTACTTCCTCGGTTTGGGTTTTGTTGAGCCCTTCAATGTCGATCCGCGTGAGGCGGGGGCGTTCTACGACGTGGATATTGAAAAAAATGGAATCTCCTTTTACCGCATCTGCATAAAGCTCCACTTCGTCAAACAGCCCTTGATCCATCAGATTTTTCACTACGCTTGACGTTGCATCGCTTGGTACCTCAATTCGTGAGCCCACAACCAATTTGGAAATGGTAATAAGCACATCATTGTCGAGGTATTCGGTGCCGCTGACCGTTATCCCCCCAATGATGTAATTCTGAGGGTTAAGGTAACTGAATTCGTCCGAATCACCCACACGTACACCGCGTTGCTGGGCTACGGTGGTCTCTGCCGCTAATATGGTAATGAGTACAAAAAAGAGTATTCGCTTCATCTATCTAATTTATTGCCGCTAAAGTACGTCAAACAGTTGTTAATTTTTGTTAAAAGGTTATTTTGATAATTGTTCGCTTGTTAACCCGAATCGGCGTTCGCGTTGTTGATAGGCTAGGAGCGCCTCAAACAAGTCGGTTCTTCTAAATTCCGGCCATAGTTTATCCGTAAAATATAATTCGGCATATGCCAGTTGCCACAGGAGATAATTGCTGATCCGCTGTTCACCGCTGGTGCGGATCATCAGTTCGGGGTCGGGCATACCGCGGGTTGAAAGCTGCTGTGCAAAGCGATTTTCATCGATGTCGTTTGGAGTGATTTCGCCCGATTGGACTTGCAAGGCCAACTGCCGTGCTGCTTCGGTAATTTCCCAGCGGGCGCTGTAACTTAGCGCTAACGTCAGCGTGCAATTCGTATTATCTGCCGTCTTTTGCATGGTTTCATGAAGCTGATCGCAGCATTTGGCAGGCAGCTGATCCAGGTTGCCAATGGCATGGAGTTTTACTCCGTTTTCCATCAGCGTTTTGGTTTCTTTGTTGATGGTCTTAACCAAAAGTTCCATTAAGGCTGAGACTTCCAGCTTCGGGCGGTTCCAATTTTCTGTAGAAAACGCATAAAGTGTGAGGTAACTAATACCTATTTCCACCGCACCTTCCACCGTATCCCGCACGGCTGCTACGCCATTTTTATGGCCAAATACCCGCAGTTTACCGCGCTCTTTAGCCCATCGTCCGTTGCCATCCATGATTATGGCTACATGCTGGGGCAACCGTGTCTTATCAATCCTTTCCTTGATATCCATCTGAATTTGGTGCAAATGTAAGATATTTTTGAGGACTTACTGCCATTCCGGACATCCTCCTTTAAAGATGGTGTAAGAAAGGGTGATACCCACGGTCATGAACGAGTCGTAAGGGCGACCGTCGCCGCGTTGGGATCCAGGGAGAGCCGATGCGGCGCGGCGGTAAGTCAGGTACTGCCAGTCGTCCAGGGTTAAGTCACCTGGTAAATAAGGCGTAATCTGATTAGGATGAATAGGATAGTTTCCACTGACATCGTCCAGGTAATCTGTCAATGTCAATCGGTATGCTAATTCAATGCCTATTGACCAGAGCCCCCTTAGGTTGTACTTGAACCCCGCTCCGAACGGGATGGAAATGGCGTATTCCGCATAGGGATGGGGGTTGTCATTCATGTGGTATTCCGTTTGAACCGGACGGAGATTCACTTTTTGTGGGGATGCACCGGCGATAGGTGGCCGATACCACTTTGGATTAAATTGAATGCCTCCAATCCCAGCAAAAATATACGGTGTATAGACAATCCTCCCGCGTTGAGGCAGCCATTTAAAGAAATTAAAATCAACCAATAGTGCGGCTTCGTTGATCGCTCCAAAAAAACCAAGATTTCGATTCTTGCGTTGCTGGTTACTCGAATATCCGTCATATGCGAACGTATTCGCATGTGCAAAGTTTCCCCGAATGCCCCACGTATGATTAAGATTGTATTTAATGAAAGCCCCAGCAGCCCAATCGTTGAAGGCGAAGGGAGTTTCCGGATTAAGATCTCCCATGTAGCCCGAGGATCCGCCCTGTAATCCAAATTCCCACTCCTGTGCGTGGGCATTCACGAATTGGAAAGCGATGAATAGCGTTACAAGTCCTCGAAGCATAACTAATAATTCCGTGCATCAAGACCCCAAAGCAACTTATTGCGCAAGTTGGAAAAGTAACGGTAATTTTTCAACCGTAGGAGGTTTACCTGGTAATGGGCCTGGCTGATTTTTAACCGGATATCTGTAGAAACAGAAGTTGTCTGCGAATCGCAGGACAGCAGAAATTTACCGCTTCGGCTTTCGATTTCTAGGTCGAGCTCCATATCGTCTGAAATGACAACCGGTCTCACATTGAGGTTATGCGGCGATATGGGTGTAATAACGAAATTACCGCTGCCGGGCACAATAATGGGACCACCACAGCTTAATGAATAGGCGGTGGAGCCGGTGGGCGTGGCTACAATAATTCCATCTGCCCAATAAGCGTTCAGTAATTCACCATTAAGGTATGCGTTAACCGTAATCATCGCCGAACTGTCACTCTTGAACAGTGTGATATCGTTTAATGCAAAAGGACTGCCGTTAAAAAGGGGGATTTGCTCAGATCGTACCGTTAGCAATGTCCGCTTTTGGATGCTGTATTCCCCTTGAAAAATCGCGTCGATGGCTGAATCGATGGCATCTTTATTGATATCAGCCAAAAAACCAAGCCTGCCAAAATTAACACCCGCTACCGGAATACCCGAATCGCCCACGATAGACACGGCCGCCAACATCGTTCCATCGCCACCTAGGCTTAGCATAAATCCAATATCATCGGGCAACTGACGGCGGCTGGAGTAACTGCGAAGTTCTTCCGAAAGAGCAACTTGCTGCCGCAGGAATTGCTGAAAATCTTCGTATATCCATAGTTCCGCGTCTTTGGCAATTAATAAATCAAATAAGTGTTGCACGTAGGGAATAACTGAAGATTGGAATTCCCGGCCATAAACTGCTATCTTCATCAGATTACATATTGATATAGTTCATCAATTGCTCATAGCGGTCACGGGAGTTGTCGCGGCTACTTTCGTCGTTGTACGTAGCCTTAACCGTATAATCATGCCGTAAAAAGGAAGACACGATAGATGAAATATTGGATTTATTGATTTTGATGGTGACCTCCAACCGGGAGGAATCCGAAAAAGTTTGTACATAGGAGTTCAGGATCTGTGCGTTGTCCGATTCGACGATATGGGCAATGTGTGAAAGCGCGTTATCGCGTTGTCCCATTTCCAGCACAATAATGCCCCCTGGTTGATGAATAGACATGGTTTGACTTAATGTATTTATTAATTCCAGCGGCGTAATAGCTCCCAAGTAGGTGTGATGTTCGTCGACTACTACCAGTAGATCAAGTTGGTAAATCTGGAAAAAAAGCAGGGCATCAAAGATGTGCTGCGTGCTGTAAATATAGATTTGTTGATAGACAATATCGGCACGATCAATACGCTGATCGGTATTTGCCAAGCCGGCGAGGGTTTCATAGGATACCGATCCAAGGAATGCCCCGTTTTTCACTACTGGCAGCTGCGTCAAGCGGAGGTCGGCCATCTTGTCAAGCGTATAACGGATACTATCCGTTGGATTAATCGCATAATTGCTGTCTGTAATGACTTGATGGATGTTCATGCCTGTTTCTCCCCAGCTCTTATTTATTAAACGAATAAAACGCCCGATCGTTTAATCTTGTCAAAATTAATCGGTTTTGTTGATAACCACGACTATTTTGCTTTTTTTTTACATATTGATTGATTTTTGGAGGTAGTTAAACATTTGAAGGTAGTTAAACAAAGGAATGACAATACGCTAACTTTTACTACTTTTGGCTGCTGATCGCTGGATACGGTGCGGCAACTGTCAGGTATAAGACGGATCATTGTATAGATTGTTTTGGAAGATAAAGACAAATATATCATTATCAGGGAGGTGATTCGTGGGAAAAACCCCCAGCTCCTCAAATGGATACCACGTTTTCTGCTACGGTATATCGAGCGGGTTGTGCATGAAGCGGATATCAACCAGGTAATGGCCAATATCGGACACCTGCACGGACTTGATTTTGTGGACGCATTGATTGCGGAACTGGGTGTGGTTGTCGAGCTCCGCGGCGAAGAAAATATTCCGCTTTCGGGCGGCGTTATCTTTGCGTCTAATCATCCATTGGGCGGATTAGACGGAATCGCATTTATGCACGCGCTGGGTAGGTACCGCAGGGATATTAAATTTCTTGTAAACGATATCCTGTTGAATATCAAAAATCTGGAGCCTTTGTTTGTCGGAGTAAATAAGCATGGTACACAGGGCCGAAAAGCGATGGAACAAATTGAAGAGGCCTACGCGCTCGACCATGCCTTGTTGGTTTTCCCTGCGGGTTTGGTGTCCCGCAAACGTAACAGCAAGATCGAAGATCTGGAATGGAAGAAGAGTTTTATCAACAAGGCAAAAAAATACAAGAAAGATATTGTACCTGTTTACATCGATGGAAAAAATTCCCGTTTTTTTTATAACTTCGCCCGTTTCAGGGAATTTATTGGCATCAAAGCGAACGTAGAAATGTTTTATCTTCCGGATGAAATGTTTGCACAGAAAAACAAAAAAGTAACTATATGTATAGGAAAACCAATTTCTTATACTTATTTTGACGCCTCCAAAAGTGAAAAGGAGTGGGCTGGGCATATGAAACAATTGGTTTACAACTTAGCCCCTGAAAACTAACTATATGCAAGAAATAATAGCACCTGTTGACCGCAGTTTCATAAAAAGGGAGCTTACTCAAGAGGCGTTTGTCAGGTATACTAACAACGGAAATAATGAGATTTATCTGGTTAACCACCACAGTGCACCATATACGGTACGGGAAATCGGACGATTGAGGGAATTAACGTTTCGGGCAGCCGGAGGGGGAACAGGGCTAGATCTGGACTTGGACGAAAACGATACCTGTGCCGATGCCTATGATCAATTGATAGCCTGGAACCCTGAAGACGAGGAAATTATCGCAGGATACAGGTTGATCAAGTGTAAGGATGTAGGCACCAACAGCCACGGAGAAATCAATTTATCAACTGCTCACTACTTCCATTTTTCACCCAAATTCATTGCTGAATACCTGCCGTATACGATCGAGTTGGGTCGGTCTTTTGTACAACCCAAATACCAACCGGGGAAGGATAATCGAAAGGGATTGTTTTCGCTTGATAATCTGTGGGACGGATTAGGTGCCGTAGTAAAACTCAATCCCGATGTCAAATACCTGTTTGGCAAGGTAACGATGTATCCCCATTACAACCGGGAAGCGAGAGATCTTTTGATCTATTTCATGCATCATTATTTCCCAGACAGCGAACAGTTGGTTTGGCCGATCAGGCCGCTTGGTTATTCCAGGGATACCACGTATTTTCGTCAACTTTTTGAAGGACAGGAATATAAAGAGGGGTATAAGATACTTAACGGACGGATACGGGCATTGGGAGAAAACATACCGCCCTTAATTAATACGTATATGAATCTTTCCTCCACCATGAAGACGTTTGGTACTGCCCAAAATGAAGAGTTCGGTACCGTGGAAGAAACGGGCATCATGATCACGATTGACGATATCTTCGAAAGTAAGAAAGAGCGCCATATTTCTACCTATGAACGCGATAAAGAAATCGGAAGCCGGAAGGTGATTTAACAGCCACCAGCTTCGGCAATCAGCTGATTACCGAAGCTGGTGGCCGAAAGCTGACTAATTTCCCGTTAATAAGGTTTTGGCAATTTCGGAAATCGTTTTGCCGTCTGCTTTTCCTGCGAGTTTCTGGTTTGCTAACCCCATCACCTTGCCCATGTCTTTAGGGCCGGTGGCGCCGGTTTCAGAAATGAGTTGGTTAACGATGTTTTCAACTTCTTCACGGCTAAGTTGCTTCGGTAAAAAACCCTCGATCACTACGAGTTCTTCCATTTCAATCTGATAAAGATCGTCACGTTTCTGCTCCTGGTAGATCGTGGCTGACTCCTTTCGTTGTTTCGCCAGTTTCTGTAAAACTTTAACCTCGGTATCTTCCGAGAGTGCCTCCGCGGGCCCTTTCTCAGCTTTAGCCAGGAGAATGGCCGCCTTGATCGCACGTAAACCGCGGAGCCGGGTATTGTCTTTGGCCAACATGGCAGCCTTAATGTCTTGGTCTATTTTTTCTTGTAAAGCCATTATTTGAGGTGTTATTTGCTGTAATTGTTACTCGAAACGGGCGCATGACAGATTTTTCGTTACCTGTTTGTTTTTAACGGTACTCAAGCTTGCTTCGCAGGTACATTCGGTGAGCACTAAGTGCTATTACTTCGTAGAACCTTTCAGGATTTTATCGTACACCCACTTGAGATTCCAAAGATACTAATTATATATTTTTTTGTACCTTTGACGGCAAATGTTATTTATATGGCAACTGCATTAGAAAAGACACCTCCACGGAAAACCGATAACAACGCAAATCAAACCCATTATTACGTAACATTGGCTATCGCCGTAGCCATCGGATTGGCCGGTACCTTCCTCAGATTTTTACAGGACTCTGCACTGTTGTCTGCCATTTCCAATATCCTGCTTGCCCTCGGCTGGTTCATCGTGTTCCGCGTAGTATTTCGGATCATGAAGTAAAGCGATTGAAGACCGACTAACTGTTGATGTAACTTTCTAGTTGATTGATGGTCTGTTGTTGGTCTTCAATGATGTATTTAACCAGATCGCCGATGGAAAGCATGCCGATGACTGTGTGATTGTCGACAACCGGCAGGTGCCGGAAATGACGGCTGGTCATGAGTTTCATGCAATGATCGATGGCTTCATGCTGAGTAATGGTATGGGGGTTGTGGGTCATCACCTCATACATGGGGGTATCCTTGGAAGATTTCCCCTGCAGGATGATTTTACGGGCATAATCCCTTTCCGTAAAGATGCCCTGCAATAAGCCGTTCTCAATGACTAGCAAAGCGCTGATGTTTTTTTCCATCATCATCTTTAATGCTTCCAATACCGATACATCTTGGGTCACCGAATACACAACAGGTGATTTATTGTCGAGGATGTGCTTAACGGTTTTCATAATTGTTGCTTTAATTTATTAATACCTTGCCGACTGGTCAACAGTAGATAGGATACAGTTAGCGACTATAATTGGAGTTTCGCAAATACACGAATAAAAGTAACAATATTTCATAAAAAAACCTAACAGTTATTTAATGCTGTTAGGTCTTTGAAGTGTCCATGTATTTCCCTGTTTTAACCCGCCACGCTACCCGGCCAGGTATGCCAGGGAATCCGGGATAAAATTAAAATCAACCCGATGATATAAAATATCAAGACGCTGGCATTTTGCTTTTTGGGTGTAGCTAGTTTTTTTGCCCTCGAATAGCCTATCGTGATCAGTACGATAGCTACCAGCATCGTGAGGGGGTGTTCGAGGAAATAAAGTCGAGCGATGCCATCTTTCATAGCGGCTCCGGACGCATTTTTAATTCCATAAGGAGATACAAAATAGGCGATGAGGCCGACTATAAATTGAACATGGGCACAGATAAGCCCCAAAAGTGCCATTTTACGGTTGTACCCTTTGTTTTGTAGGTAAGCGAAAAGGGCATACAGAATGGAAATGATCAGACCAGCCAGTAAAACATAAGCCAATGTCGAATGTAAATGTTTGATTCCGGTGTACATAGTTTTGTTAGTTATGTTAGCGTATTTCCACGTCCGACGATGTGGGGCAATTGTGTCGTCATTACGATGAATGACGGGCTAAATTACAGAATTATTTGGAGATTCCAGTATGATTACCTCGGCAATAGGACTGAAAAGATAGATGCGCCGCGTTTTAAGCTCAATACAGCGGTATCGCTTTCTGATCTTTTCCTTCTTCTGAAAAACGCGGCCATTTTTAAGTGTAAAAATCGTATCCTCCGGCAGTTGTTCGACAGATTGCGTATCGTCGGTTTGCAAGTTATACCTTTTTAGTACACGGAACAGATTAAGATCCGTACAACTTGAGGCGGCCGGATTGTCCATATAGCGGGCTAGTGCTGTTTCGATATCAACCGGAAAGATTCCCGTTTTGATAAAGGGTTGCATGAGCTGTTTGAAATGGCTTTTCCATTCCTTTCCATGCGGCCTTACTTTATTTTTATAGTTGTTCCAGGTTTTTAGATGGGCAAACTCGTGGACGGTCGTAATTAGAAAGGCATAGCTGTTCAAATTATGGTTTACCGATATCCGATGACCGTGCCCGCCATGTGGAGGCCTGTAATCACCCAATTTGGACGCCCTGCTCTTGCTGATTCGGAATTGACAGTTGCTATCGATGATCCATTGCGAGATCACTGGTGCAGCGGTTGTGGGCATGTATCGGCTCAATTGCTGGCTGTAATCAGGCATGTTTGTTTGTTTGTTTGTTTGTTTTTTCACAACGCTCGTCTACCATTACATTTCGTCGCTCCGACTACCGAAGGACTTGTTAAATTAAGATTCTGCACAACGGTGTGCCGTCACTACTTGTTGTTTTTGTCCGCATATTGGTTTCCTAATCGTTTGAGGATACTGTATCCAATGATGGCCGAGAGTGCCGACGCAACTAAAATGGAAAATTTCGCAGCTGTCTGATGAAGCGGATCGCTAAAGGAGAGTAGCGCGATGAATATTGACATCGTAAAGCCAATGCCGCCCATCAATCCGATGGAAAATACCTGGATCCAACGGGTGCTTTTCGGGAGCTCACTCATCCCAAGTTTTACGGAAATCCATGAAAACAACGTTATTCCCAGGGACTTACCTACAAATAAGCCGGCGATAATCCCTAATCCAAGCGGACTGGCAAGCCCTTCTATCATTCCGCTTTCAAACCGGATATTCGTATTGGCGAGTGCGAATAGAGGCATGATGATAAAATTGACGGGCGTGCTGATTGCATGTTCAACCCGTTGGATGGGTGAGGAGCCACCTTTTTTTCCTTCGATGGGAATTGCAAAAGCGGTGAGTACACCGGCAATGGTTGCGTGTATGCCGGAATGATGGATAAAATACCACATGAATACACCGGGAATGAGATAAACCCAAACCGATTTGACACCCATCCGGTTGATGAACGTCAACAGCAGAAAGATGCCCAACGCGTACAGTAAATAATCGGCAGCCAAATCTGAGGTGTAAAAGATGGCGATAACGAGGATAGCACCCAGGTCGTCTACAATTGCGATCGCGGTAAGAAAAACTTTGAGCGCGAGTGGTACACGCTTGCCTAAGATAGACAGGATACCGATCGCAAACGCAATGTCCGTTGCCATTGGGATGCCCCAACCGTGATGTGTCTCGGTTCCGACATTGAATAACAAATAAATACCTGCTGGCAGCAACATGCCACCCAATGCAGCAAAGAACGGGAGCGAGGCTTTCTTGGCCGATGAAAGTTGACCGTGTGCTAGCTCTTGCTTTATTTCTATACCCACCATCAGGAAAAACACGGCCATCAAACCATCGTTTATCCACTGGAGAATGCTGTAATTTAAATGGATGGAACCGGACTCAAAGCCGATTTTATGGGCTAACAGCGACTCAAAGCCCGGGCCTAACGGCGAGTTGGCAACGAGGAGGGAAACGACCAGAAAAATCAACAGCGTAATGCCACTTGCTGAATCGGCCTCGAAAAATTGTTTGATTTGTCTACGCATGAGAAGATTGGCTTGTAAAAAGCTACTAAGCTATAAAAAAAGAGACAAATCTCCCTTTCCTTCGCGGACTATTTCGAAATCTCCGGCCGTGGTATCCACCACGGTGGAAGCCACATTCCCACCGTACCCCCCGTCAATGATAATATCTACGTAATCGCGATACTTTTCATAGATAAGCTCCGGGTCGGTTGAATATTCCACAATTTCGTCGTCATCGTGAATGGATGCCGACACAATTGGATTGCCTAGTTCGCGTACAATCTCACGGGCAATGTTGTTATCTGGGACACGGATACCTACGGTCTTTTTCTTTGAACTCAACAGTTTGGGTACTTGCCCACTGGCGTTAAAGATAAATGTAAACGGTCCCGGCAATGCTTTTTTCAACAGTCGAAATGTCGCTGTATCGAAAGGTTTGGTATATTGGGCGATACCGGTTAGGTCATCGCACACAAATGATAGATTGGCTTTTTCCAATTTCAACCCCCGGAGATCACACACCCGCTCGATTGCCCGGTGATTGTTGATGTCGCAACCCAATCCATAAACGGTATCTGTAGGATAGATGATAAGCCCTCCCTTGCGTAGCACATCCACCACCTGTTGGATGGCTTTTGGATTTGGATTCTCTTCGTAGATACGTAGTAACATCGTTTAAACAAACTATCAAAACTCCGCATTGTTTGGCGTGCGTGGAAAAGGAATCACATCGCGGATATTCGTCATACCCGTAACAAACAGTACGAGCCGTTCAAATCCGACACCGAATCCCGAATGGGGCGCCGTGCCGAAGCGCCGCGTGTCGAGGAACCAGTCCATTTCATCAGTGGGTACTCCCATTTCGTGCATCCGCTCAACAAGTTTGTCGTATCGCTCTTCTCGTTGCGAACCACCAACCAGCTCACCGATACCGGGAAATAAAATGTCCATGGCAGCGACAGTCAGCCGCCCCTGGTCATCCGGCTCATTCAGCCGCATATAGAACGATTTAATGTCTGCAGGGTAATCGGTAAGAATGACCGGTTTCTTAAAATGTTTCTCTACCAAATATCGCTCATGTTCAGATTGCAAATCGGTACCCCATCCGGTTATGGGGTATTTGAATTGCTTCTTTTGGTTAGGTTTGCTTTGACGCAGTATTTCGATGGCTTCGGTATACGTGAGTCGTTCAAACCGGTTGTCGAGACAGAAACGGAGTTTGGCAACCAAATCCATTTCGGAGCGTTCGTTTTGCGGTTTGCTTTTTTCCTCTTCGAGTAGCCTGCTTTTGAGAAATTCGATCTCATCCGGGCAATGGTCGAGCGCAAATCGAATGACATACTTTAAGAGTTCTTCGGCGAGATCCATGTTGTCTTCCAGTTCGTAAAACGCCATTTCGGGTTCAATCATCCAGAATTCAGCCAAGTGGCGTGTGGTGTTGGAATTTTCCGCACGGAATGTAGGTCCGAATGTATAAATATTGCCCAATGCCATGGCCGCTAATTCACCCTCGAGCTGTCCGGATACCGTGAGGTTGGTGGGTTTGCCGAAAAAATCTTCCGAATAGTCTACTGCACCGTCGGGTGTCCGGGGGGTGCCATCGAAGTCGAGGGTGGTTACCTTGAACATTTCACCGGCACCTTCAGCGTCGGATCCCGTGATGATAGGGGTATGCATATAAACAAATCCACGTTCAAAAAAGAACTGGTGGATGGCAAATGACAAGGCGTTGCGTACCTTGAACACCGCGTTGAATGTATTGGTGCGAAAACGCAGGTGGGCGATCTCACGCAAAAATTCGAGACTGTGCTTTTTTGGCTGTAAGGGGAATTTTTCGGGATCACTATCTCCTAATATTTCAAGCGATTCTACCTTGATCTCCACCCGTTGACCTTTACCCAACGACTCCACCAAGCGTCCGGAAACAGCAAGTGCTGCACCGGTGGTAATCCGCTTCAAGAGATTTTCATTGGTGTTAGCAAAATCAACTACCGCTTGGATATTGCCAAGCGTCGATCCATCGTTGATTGCAATGAATTGATTATTCCGGAACGTTTTAACCCATCCTTTTACGGTTACCTGCTGCCCGTATTCCGTAGCATTCAATAAATCCTTTATACGTGTATGTTTCATATTTTTACTGCCTTTTGGCTCGTTAGCTATCCGCTGTCGGTATTGAGCGACCAGCTATGAGCCATTTGTTAGCTTAACTGTTGCTGGTACAGGTTTATTTTTATATATCATTAATGCGACCCCAACTAAAACGAACGGGATGCTTAGCCATTGCCCCATATTAAATGTCATTCCCTGCTCAAAAGCAACCTGTTCTTCCTTAAAAAATTCAATGCAAAAGCGTGCCGTAAATAACAAAATCAAAAATATTCCGAACATAAAACCATGGGGGCGGTTGTTTTTGCGGTATAGAAAGGCCATCAGCACAAAAATTACCAAGTAGGAAGCTGCTTCGTAGAGTTGAGTAGGGTGACGGGGGATATTATCCACCCGTTGGAAGATGACGCCGTAACTTCCTTCTGTGGGTTTGCCGATGATTTCAGAATTCATAAAATTTCCCATCCGAATGAATGCGCACGTCAGCGGAGCAACAATGGCCAAGCGATCTACTACCCAAAGAAAGCTCAGCCTGGTTTTGCGGCAATATAAGATGACTGCAATAAGGATACCCAGGGCGCCTCCATGGCTGGCCAATCCACCAAATCCCACAAACTGATAAGATCCATCTATTTTCGCTATCGGAAGAAATATTTCGAGCGGCGCTTTCCAAAAATATTCAGGTTGATAAAAAAGAAAATGTCCCAAGCGGGCGCCGATAAAGGTTCCGAGTACCACGTAGATCGCCAACCGTTCAAGATGTTCGAGTGGTATGCCCTCCTTTTTATACATCCGATCCACCACATAATAGGCAGCGGCAATGCCCATCGCAAATAACAGACCGTAGTAACGTACCGGAAATGTACCAAAAAGTTTGGCCATTTCTGGGGATACATTCCAGTGGACTAAGGCTGCAATCATTAGCTATACTAAAACCAAAAAACCTCCAACGAGACGGGAGGCTTTGCTGAACAAGTTAACATCTTAAATTAATCACGACAAGACCTTCGTCACCAAGTCTGCGGCCTCTTTAAGAAGAATGGCAGAGTAAACTTCGAGCCCTGATTCGTCGATCAGCCGTTTGGCCTCTTCGGCGTTTGTGCCCTGTAGACGAACGATGATGGGTACGGGAATGTTGCCGATTTCCTGATACGCATCAATTACTCCTTGGGCTACGCGGTCACAACGCACAATGCCTCCAAAAATATTGATAAGGATGGCTTTTACGTTCGGATCTTTCAAAATGATGTTAAACCCTGCTTTGACCGTCTGGGCATTCGCCGTACCACCTACGTCAAGGAAATTTGCGGGCTCGCCGCCAGCCAATTTAATGATATCCATCGTGGCCATCGCCAGTCCCGCGCCATTCACCATACAGCCTACGTTTCCATCGAGTTTTACATAGTTAAGATTAGATTCGCCAGCTTCGACCTCGGTGGGATCTTCTTCGGTCACATCGCGCATCGCTGCATAATCCGGATGACGGAACAAGCCGTTTTCATCCAAATTCACCTTCGCATCTACCGCCAGTATCTTATCGTCTGAGGTTTTCAATACCGGATTGATTTCAAACAATGCAGAATCCGTGGCGTCATACGCCTTATATAAAGAGGCAACGAATTTGGTCATGTCCTTAAACGCCGCACCACTCAACCCTAGATTGAATGCAATTTTACGAGCCTGGAAGCCTTGAAGCCCTACTTTCGGATCAACTTCCTCCTTAAAAATAAGGTGCGGTGTTTTTGCAGCCACTTCTTCAATATCCATGCCGCCCTCTGTGGAATACATAATGATATTACGGCCGCGGCCACGATCCAGCAGCACGCTCATATAAAACTCTTTGGTTTCGTTTTCGCCGGGGTAATAGACATCCTGAGCAATCAACACCTTGTTTACCTTTTTGCCTTCGGGGCCTGTTTGAGGGGTAACCAATTGCATGCCAATGATGTCGGAAGCCCGTTGTTTCACCTCGTCAAGATTTTTGGCTAGCTTCACGCCACCGCCTTTGCCGCGGCCACCGGCATGGATCTGGGCTTTTACCACCACCCAATCCGAGTTGTAGTCTTCTTTCAACTTTTTGGCTGCTTCCACAGCTTCCTCGGGTGTTTCAGCGACAATGCCTTCCTGCACCCGTACGCCGAAACTCTTCAGTATCTGCTTGCCTTGATATTCGTGAATGTTCATTTGCGAAAAATTTGGCGTAAAAGTAGGGTTTTAATCGGGAATGGTCAAGGGAAACCTCCAAAAATTACCTACCTTCGCAGCATGCTACAAGCTACTGGCATTTATAAATCGTACGGCACATTACCCATCCTGAAAGGAGTAGACCTCCATGTTGCCAAAGGCGAAATCGTCAGTTTGGTTGGTGCATCGGGTGCTGGCAAAAGCACACTGCTGCACATCATTGGCACGTTGGATCGCCCCGATAGCGGCAAGGTAGTGATAAACGGTACAGATGTTGGGTCGCTTCAAGCCAAGCAGTTAAGCGCGTTCCGTAATGAGCACATCGGTTTTGTTTTTCAGTTCCACCACCTACTTCCTGAGTTTACCGCAGTGGAAAACGTGTGTATTCCAGCCTTTATCCGAAAGGAAAGCCGAAAAAAGGCAGAACACCGGGCAACGGAGTTGCTGGAGTTGCTGGGAGTGGATCGGCGCGCAAGTCACAAACCCGCAGAATTGTCGGGTGGCGAACAACAGCGGGTGGCGGTAGCACGTGCGTTGATTAACAATCCTTCCGTTGTGCTCGCTGACGAACCCTCCGGAAACCTGGATTCGGAAAACGCTGCATCGTTGCACGCCCTGTTTGTAGATCTGCGGGCTCAATTGAATCAGACGTTTGTTGTGGTAACGCATAATGAGGAACTGGCAAATATTGCAGACCGCATTGTTCATATTAAAGACGGACGGATCGGACCGGTTGACCGCCATGCAGAATAAAGTACTGATCACACAGGGTATGAGGCCTTTCGCCCAACGGGTAGCAAAACTGTTACCGGTAACCTATACGCTCCTATTTGGTTCGGCAGAGGATGTACCCAATATACTCATAGATAACGGCAATTTCGTGCGTATCCCGCATGCTAATACACCTATTTTTATACACGAGGTGATAAAAAAATGCCTGGACAGGGAAATTTCGGTGGTAATCCCCCTGGGTGTTGAAGAACTTTACCCGTTGGCCAAAGGCCGTCCGCTTTTTTCGGAGTATGGTATTGAGATATGGGTGCCTGATGTGAACGTGCTTGCTAACCTGTCTGTTGTCGAAAATCCACCGAAGCAATTGACCTTGATCGTGTTGGCTGAGGGCAGATCGATCCCTGATGGAAATGCAGATAAGCGGTTTGAAGGACTATCGGGTGTTTTTACACCTTCCGACTCGGACGATGAGTTGGCACTGTGCTGCATCGCCGATTAACGATCTTTAATCCTTAACTGAGTGAAACGATCTCAATGATACCGATAAAACGAACACGATATCATTAAACCATTCTTTAGTTTAGCACTCCAATCGGTATGTTGAGACACCAGAATATTCCCGTCGAGAAAAAAGCGCTTATCTTCGCGCTGGACGACGTGCTTTTTCCAAAGAAGGACTACCTGTTGCAGGTATATTATCTGTTTGCCCATCTACTCGAATATACTGAAACCACACCCCCAGCTAAGGACCTGACCGAATTTCTGAAATCAGCATATATGCATCACGGCGAACCGGGGCTGTTTGAACGGGCGGCCGAAGTGTTCGGTATAGCTGGCAAATACCGTGTGCATTTCGATCGACTGCACCTTACGGCAAAATTACCATTGAAATTATTGCTTTATAAACCCATAACGGATGCCATGCGGACGGCACATGAAAGCGGCAAACAGGTATTCATCCTAGCCGGAGGTAACCCCGCCCTGCAATTAAATAAGTTGCGACACGTGGAATGGGAAGGCCTTGATCGGGTTGTTAAGGTATATTTTGAGGAAGAACTGATCAACCAACAACAGGAGCCTATGGTTTATCTGTTGGCTGAGAATGGCCTGGAAGTACAGGATGTTTTGTATATCCATGCGCGCGACGAAAGGAATCTGACTAGGGTTGCGGATGTGGATACGCTCGATGTAGAACGAATTTTGACAACACCGTTTGTAGGTACAGACTGAATAACTATTTTCTAATGAAAACAAGAATGGTTAAAATTTTTATGGCAATAGGACTGTTGACCTTCGTAGCGGGCTGCGGGGAAAATACGGTCATGCCTGAACTCGAACGTCCTGAGCTAGGAGATACCGATGAAGACTTACTGAAAGATTCGGTTTATCTCTATACATACGGGTTTTACCTTTGGCAGGAAGATCTGCCCGACTGGTTTGCGGACGTACGGGGAAACACCCGCCGATTTAATTCTGCAGACGCGGTTTTGGAATCGCTAAAAACATATGCCCGCGATAATAGCGGGGCACCCCTGGACCGATTCAGCTTCCTAGATCGTTGGGGTACGGTTAACGCGGAAATACAACAGGGACTGGCCGGTAGCTTTGGGCTTGACGTCCGGTACAATAACGATACAGATCTATATGTAAAAAAAGTAGATGTGGGATCGCCGGCTGATAAGGCTGGCGTAAAAAGGGGATGGCAAGTGTTGAGTATTAATGGCCGAAACGATCTGTCGCTTGCGACGCTGGAAGCAGATAATTTCAATTTTCTTTTCGATGCATTGGATGGCGGGAGCATCGACTTGTTATTCAGAAAGCCCGATGGAAACGAGGTGTCATTCCGCCTAAGCCGGGGTAACTATCAGTTACAGCCGGTGTTGGCAAGCCGGGTGTATACCGTAGGTAGCAAGAAAATAGGGTATTTTGCTTTTGATATCTTTGTCTCAACGCTCAGTGATCTTGGGAATCCAACGTATGTGAAAAGACAGTTGGATCAATTAATGGCAGAATTTGAACAGGCGGGTGTAGCGGAAATGATTGTAGATCTTCGATATAATGGGGGAGGAGCTGTCGTGACCGCTGAGTATTTGTCAAACCTGTTGGCACCGCCCTCGGTAGGCACCGGGTTGATGTATACCAATAAGGTAAACCATGGATTGGAGGACTTTTTGCGATCGCACCGCACCCAAATTGATTTCTCTCCGGTGCATTTCCACAAGACGAATACGCTTAACCTCAATCGTATTTATTTTTTGGTGACGGAAGGAACCGCATCTGCCAGCGAGCTATTAATCAACAACCTGACACCACATGTAGACGTGAAGTTGGTCGGTGAACACAAAACGTACGGAAAGCCGGTAGGTTTTTTCAATTGGAATATCTTGGGTGTAGACCTCTATGCTGTTTCGTTCCAAACATTCAATTCAGTAGGAAATGGTAGTTATTTTGAGGGGATGGAGGTAGATAAGCTGGTTTATGACGATCTTACCAGAGACTTTGGCGACCCCGAAGAAGATATGATCGCAGAAGCGTTGCATTATGCGCGCAGCGGCAGCTTTTCCGCCGACGAAGCCAGTCTTCAAGCAAGGGCAGCAACTGGACGACGTGCCCCATTTGATACCATGCCCTTGAACAGAGGATTGGATAATCGCGGAATCAAAGGCATGTATCTTTTTTAAAACGATACAACTTTTGGCAATAATGAGTATCTTGCACCTTCGATGAAGGAAGGAAAGCCCGCAACAATCAAGGAAATTGCCAAACGGCTGAAGATTTCGCCTTCAACCGTTTCCAGAGCATTGAACGACCACCCGAGTATCGGGCTGGTAACCACGATGCGTGTGAAAAAGGTAGCAGCGGAACTGAACTATGAGCCTAATCAAACCGCAATTTTCTTTAAACAGCGCAAGACATTTACGGTAGGGGTGGTGCTCCCCAACCTTTCCGAACCTTTTTTTTCTGCCGCTATCAGTGAAATTGAAAATGTGGCCAATGGCAAGAACTATACGGTCATCATGGGCCAGTCTATGGATGATGCCGACCGTGAGATGAAGATACTCCAGACACTGAAAAACCACCGCGTGGATGGCGTACTCATGTCGATTGGGAAGAATACGCGGGATTATCCATTTATAGATCTGATGGAAGGAGCGGGTATACCCATCGTATTCTTTGATTGTGTGCCGGACCTGGAACATATACATAAGGTATACTGTGACCTGGAAACCGGTATGCTGGAAGCGATCGACCGGTTTGTTTCCTGCGGACACCATGCAATTTCACTGATTAACGGCCCAACCCACTTGCCCGCAAGTTTGGAACGTGAAAAAGCATACAGAAAGGGCTTAGCGCAGTATAATATACGGTATAAGGAAGAATACGTAGTCAATACAGATCTTACGCCGGAGGGCAACGAAGCGGCTATTTCGCAACTTTTAGCCTTGCCCGATCGGCCATCTGCGGTCGTCTCATTCAATGACTATGTGGCATTGGACGTGATGAAGATCGTTCGTAAACGTGGAATCGCCCTCAATCAGGATATCCATTTTATCAGCTATGCTAATTACCCACTTTGGACGTACATCGAAAATCCACCCCTGGCATCCATTGAGCAGTTTCCGGGAGAACAGGGCGGGAAAGCGGCAGAGTTGCTCTTCCAGCTAATCGAAGCCAACGGACGGCCGGAGCCCACACGGATTACATTCCATTCACGGTTGGTCAATCCGGGATAATTTTAAGAATCTTAATCTTCCGCCGTCAGGAATGACGCTTCAGAAATTAACGGCTTTTTAGTTTCTGTGGATACAACATCGGCAACCGTGGAAATAACCGTGTAGGCATTACCAACATCAAGCCCTACCGCACGTTCAATGTGATTAGGACCACACCACAACGCCGATCGTAAAAAGTAGCCCAAAGAGGCGAAATTATTGGCGCCTTCGGGAACGATGACATCAAGGACGCCCTCAAATTCCTGTTGGAAATGACCGACCAATTCCGGGTAAAGGGCACCGCCACCTACCAAGTATAACCGATCGGCTTTTTCAAAATCAATATCCATAAAGGCTTTTCGCATCGCTGGAGACAGTACTTCGTTGTAATAACTGGCTAAATGCGTGCTCCGGGCATTCAATAGATTCATGCGTTTGCGTCCGATGACAATGTCTCCACGCTGAAAGCTTTGGTTGATCATGTGTTCATTTTTCATGGACAGGTAGTAACTCGTATTAAGCTCGTCGTGCAAGGTATTTACCGCATGCCTCAGCCCCGGTACACTGGTGCAGGTCCGGGAAATCGGTCCCTCAGCGGTGCTCAATGCCGTCTCGCAGGTGCCATAACCCAAACTCAGGATAAAAAAATTGCCATCATCGGCCAGTGGACCTTTGCGGATGGCATTGATGCATCCCAATATTTCGGACATGACTTCCAGGTGCGAGATGGTCAGTTGTACACGGCTACGGCCGCCGTTGAGCGTGTCGCTGTTATATTCAATGATGACATCGCGTACAGAAAAGAATTTTTCTGCCTGCAATTTAAACAAGTCAAAAACAGCCGAGGGAAAACCTGTGGTAACCACCAGTTCTCCTGATTTGGCTCCGGATGCCAGCAATAGCCCCGCTTTGGCCAAGAGCTGATAATCTAAGTCGGACGGTGAACTGTTAATGTTGCGATAAGGAACCTGGCCCTGGCTTAACGCAACGTCACCGACCAAGAAGCCTGCTCCAGCATCAAATAATTGAATGCGTTTTTCCAGCGAGGCGGTAAGCTGCGTCAAAGGCTTATCGTGCCGTTCAATAACACTGGGGATACTTGAGAATTTTGTTTCCATATTAGATTTTTAGGTGAGGTATATAGGACAAATATAGCAATTGTTACGGCTCGGAAGAATATTCGGCCGTTTTTTGATTGTTACATTTTTGTTAAGTTGATTGTAGGTTCTAGGTTCTAGGTTTTAGCCGTGAGCCGTGAGTACGACCTATGAAAAGATTTTTGATCTGCGACTCACGGCTCCTGACTAATTAATACGATTATAGATGGATCACTTCACCGTATGCATCGGCTGCAGCTTCCATGATGGCTTCGCTCATGGTGGGATGCGGATGTACGGATTTGATAATTTCGTGTCCGGTAGTTTCCAATTTACGGGCTACCACGATCTCGGCAATCATCTCCGTTACGTTAGAACCGATCAAATGAGCCCCTAAGAACTCTCCGTATTTAGCATCGAAGATGACTTTAACAAAGCCGTCCTTTGCGCCGGCGGCGCTGGCTTTTCCGGATGCAGAAAAGGGGAATTTGCCCACTTTAATTTCGTACCCTGCTTCTTTGGCCGCCTTTTCGGTGAACCCTACGGAAGCAATTTCGGGCGAACAATAGGTGCATCCCGGAATGTTGTTGTAATCGATCGGTTGGACGTCTAGACCTTTGATTTTTTCCACGCAGGTAATACCCTCGGCGGATGCTACGTGTGCCAAGGCCTGGCCTTTTACGATGTCACCGATGGCATAAACGCCGTCTATGTTGGTCTTATAGTAATCATCTACCACCACACGACCTTTCTCGGTTTTGACACCCACTTCCTCCAAGCCGAGATTTTCAATGTTCGGGGCGATGCCAACTGCAGAAAGCACAGTTTCGGCTTCGATCGTTTCGGTGCCCTTTGATGTTTTGATCTGGACCTTACTCAGTTTACCGGATGTATCTACGGATTGTACCTCTGCGCTGGTGAGGATATTGATGCCCGCCTTTTTGAGGCTGCGCTCCAATTGCTTGGATATCTCTTCATCTTCCACGGGAACAATGCGATCTAAATATTCAACGATCGTCACCTTCGTCCCAATGGCATTGTAAAAATAGGCGAATTCGACGCCGATGGCTCCGGATCCGACGACAACCAACGACTCAGGCTGCTTTTCCAGGTTCATTGCCTGGCGGTAGCCAATCACTCGCTTACCATCTTGCTTCAAGTTTGGTAGCTCACGTGATCGGGCGCCGGTGGCCAGGATGGTATGCTTGGCTTGGTACTCCTTGGTAGCACCTTCGGCGTCTTTTACGTCTACCTTACCGCCCGTTTTGATTCGAGCGGTACCCATGATGACATCGATTTTATTCTTTTTCATCAGAAACTGGATGCCTTTGCTCATGCCTTCGGCCACCCCTCGGCTACGCTTGATGATGGCTCCGAAATCGGCCTCACCACCGCTCACCTTAATACCGTAATCTTCGGCATGGTTGAGGTATTCAAACACTTGTGCACTTTTAAGCAAAGCCTTTGTAGGGATACATCCCCAATTGAGACAAATTCCGCCCAGGGATTCCCGCTCTACAATGGCGGTTTTAAAACCAAGTTGGGATGCCCGGATGGCCGCAACATAACCGCCCGGTCCGCTCCCGATTACAATGATGTCGTAGTTCATATATTTATTCTGTTTCCTGAGATTGATTTCTATTTATGCCGTCAGCTCAATATTACGGTGGTTACAAACTTACGGTTTTTTTGAGAAGTCCGAAAGCCGAAAAGTCCGGAAGTCCTGCCAATCGTCACATTTCAGTCAAAGCCGTCCGGAAATGGCTTGGAGTGATAGATAATTGCCTATTTTGGCGGTCAATTTAATAGTATGAGCGCAAATAACAAAGTTTTAGATTGGTTTCGTAACGTTGCCTTGATTGAGGGGATATCCATGGTTGTCCTGGTCACGTTTTCCGTATTGAAACGCACCACAGATTTCGAGTGGGCTACGTTGGGAGTCAAATATGTAGGCTGGGCACACGGCATCCTGTTTATTGCCTACGTTTATTTGCTGTGGATGTGCGTGGCCAAATACAAATGGAAATTTGGTCGTGCAGTTGTATTTTTCCTTGCCTCTCTTATTCCGTTTGCTCCATTTTTTGTCGAACGGAAGCTGCGGCACGAAGAGCAATCCTAAGGCCGGTCACCGGCATACGCATAGGTGATTTCTGTCTTTCCATGCGGCGATGGATTACCTTCCGGATCCAGGTTAACAAACACCAGTTTGTCTATCGTTAAAATACTTTTGCGTGTAATTTTATTACGTACCTGACAGGTTAACGTGATGGATGTACGGCCGAAATGTGTAGCGGTGATACCCAACTCGATGATATCGCCCTGCTTTGCCGAACTTACGAAGTTAATTTCAGAAATAAATTTGGTGACAATATGCGGGTTGCCGAGTTGTACAATTGCATAGATTACTGCTTCTTCGTCGATCCATCGTAGTAAGGTGCCTCCAAACAGCGTCCCATTGGGATTGAGGTCCTCGGGTTTTACCCACTTGCGTGTGTGGAAATTCATCCGCATCCCCTTATATGTGGATCGCCCGGTTGGCAGTTGCGGCGAGGGAAGCCTCCCGGAAAGCCTCTGTAAAGGTGGGATGTGCATGGCAAATCCGAGCAATGTCTTCAGCGGATGCACGGTATTCCATCGCTACTGTCGCCTCGGCAATCATGTCTGCGGCCCTCGGCCCGATCATGTGTACGCCGAGCACCTCGTCGGTTTCCGTATCAGCCAAAACTTTGACAAATCCATCCGTGTCGCCACTGGCTTTAGCGCGGCCACTGGCTTTGAATGGAAACGAACCGGTTTTATAGGTACGGCCTTCTGCTTTCAGCTGCTCTTCGGTTTTGCCGACACTAGCCACTTCGGGCCAAGTATATACCACGCCCGGAATCAGGTTGTAGTCGATATGGGGCTTTTGGCCGGCAATATGCTCAGCGACAAGTACGCCTTCGTCTTCGGCTTTATGCGCAAGCATCGCTCCCTTAATCACGTCGCCGATGGCATAGATACCCGGGGCCGACGTTTCCAGGTGCTCATTTACGGGTATCTTTTTGCCCCGTTCTTCCAATTGAATGCCGACGTTTTCAAGTCCCAGCCCTTCTGTATAGGCTGTTCGTCCCACCGCGACGATGCAGTAATCTCCTTCCCATTTCACCGGTTGACCCTTTGGATCTTCTGCAGCGATGGTCACCTTCTTCCCCTTGGCCGATCCTCCGGTTACTTTATGTCCCAGGTAAAATTCCACGCCCAGTGTCTTTTTTAATACCCGTTGCAATTCCTTGCCTAAGCTTCCATCCATGGTTGGAAGAATGGATTTCTCGTATTCAATAACGGACACTTTCGCGCCTAAGCGTGCATAAACAGACCCTAACTCCAAACCGATTACTCCGCCGCCGATAACGATGAGATGGTTAGGTACCTCCGTCAGCGTTAATGCTTCGGTAGATGTAATGATCCGTTTTTTATCAACCGGAAGAAACGGAAGTGCGGTGGGTTTTGATCCAGTTGCGATAATTACGTGCTTACCGCTGATTTGCTCCGTTTTACCGTCATTCTTTGTTATGTTAACGGTGTTCTTATCGACAAAAGACCCTACCCCGATGAAACTGTCAATCTTGTTTTTCTTGAAAAGAAATGCGATGCCAGCCACATTTTGAGCAATCACATCATTCTTACGCGCAATCATCTGCTTCATATCAACCTTGAGGTTGCTCAAGTTGATACCATGGGTGCCAAAATGATGAGCGGCGTTGTGGTAATGCTCGGAAGAGTCTAAAAGAGCTTTAGAAGGTATGCAGCCTACGTTGAGGCAGGTTCCTCCGAATGTGTTGTATTTTTCAATGACAGCTGTTTTCAAACCCAGTTGCGCGCAGCGGATAGCTGCCACATATCCCCCAGGCCCGCTACCGATTACAATGACGTCGTATTGCATGTGATGATGTTAGTCTACTCGATGGTTCAAAGATACAAAAAAAGACAGCCGTTTGGCTGCCTTTTTATAAATTTAAAGAACCTGTGTATGCCTATTCGGCTACGATTTTCCCTTGCATTACACCGTAGTGACCCGGAAAGCTGCACACAAAAGGATAAACTCCTTTTTCATCCAACGTAAATTCAATCGTGTCTGTTTCACCGGGGCCCAACAATTTGGTATGTGCCACGATGGACGATCCAAATGTAACCGGGATGTATTCAGTATCTACAGCTTTGATGGCTTCACCGCCGAAAGCGGGGAGGTCAGTTCCTGGTGTAAGGACGACCACGTTATGTCCCATGGATTCCTTAGGCATCTCACCTACGTTTTTCAGGGTAAGTTTCACCGGCTCGCCGGCTTTCACCCGGAAAAGTTTTTTGTCAAATGTCATCAGGTCGTTTGCCTGCAAGGCTACTTCATTGCTCACGGCTACTGTATCCAACCCGGGGATATCTGCCGCAGGTGCTTGCTCGGTAGCTGTTGTTTCTGTTGATTCAGTAGTAGCTGATTCTTCCTTTGTCTGGTTGCCACCACAGGCGGCAAAAAAAACGGCGCCCGCTACTAGGGGCATCAAAAATAATCGCTTCATTTCAATTGCTGTTTATTTGCGCCCCAAAGGTAATCGAATTTGAAATCGTAAAAAAGCGCAATTATCACCTAAATGTAATTTTAGTGTTACGTTAAGCCGTTGTCTTCGCATGAGTCAATGTTTTGATGATTTGATACAACGATATTGGATCGAATGGCTTGCCCACCACGGCATCGGCTCCCGCAGCGTAGGCAGCCTGCTGCTCGCGCTGCAGGACTGAAGCGGAGATGGAGATGATCGGAATTTTTCTTATGTGCTCGCGGGGATCGTTTCGGATCGCGCGGATGGCATCAAACCCGCTCATTACGGGCATATGTGCGTCCATGAGAATTAGGCTGTATGTGATGTTTTCCACTTTTTCCAGGGCTTCTTTTCCATTTTTTACGGTATCCACAGTGATTCCCCAGGTATTTAGCATATGGGTAACCATAAAGCTATTGAGTTCATTGTCTTCCGCCAAAAGAATGTGAACATCGGCCAGTGGAGGCAAGTCGGTATACTGCTTTTTTTCTGATTTTGGGGTTGCTTCAGAATCTTCCTCATCGAACCAGCACTGAAAGACAAATTCACTGCCTTTACCCAATTCGCTATAGGCATGGATTTGGCCTTGATGGAGATTAACCAACCGCTTTACGATGGCCAGCCCGAGACCGGTGCCACCAAAACGTTTGGTAATACCTTCTTCCCCTTGCTCAAACGATTGAAAAATCTTATCAATGGCGTTGCTGGCAATGCCAATGCCTGTGTCTTTCACCGAAAACTGGATATGTACCCGTTGTTTTGACCGTTTGAGTAACTTGGTTTCAAGCGTAACACGTCCGTTTTCCGTGAATTTAATGCCGTTGGAAATCAGGTTACTCAGTATTTGTGTCAGCCGGAGTGAATCGGCGAGGATTTGCTTGGGCAAGCTGTTGTCATTGATTACTTCGAATGTAATCCCTTTTTGTTCGGCTTTATAGGCAAATAGGTTGGTGAGTTCTTTAATAATGTTGACAAAAGAAGTTTTCGCATAATCCAGCCGCATTTTCCCAGAATCAATTTTGGAGAGATCGAGAATATCATTGATGATGAGGAGTAACTGTTGGGATGCATTTTCGAGGTAGTCCAACCATTCAGATTGTTCTTCGTTGAGCGGAGAATTTCGCAACATGGTCGTAATCCCCGTGATTCCATTGATGGGTGTCCGTATTTCGTGGCTCATGTTGGCTAGGAAATTTTCTTTGGACTTCCGCGCAAGATCGGCTTCTTTTTTAGCCTTCATCAGCTCCATATGTGACCGTTCCAACTCCTCGTTTTTTCGCTTCAATTCCCGTTGGATGTATACCTGTTGCATAAAAGATTTGACTTTGGCAACGGTAATATCTGGATTGAGGGGTTTATAAAGATAGTCAATAGCGCCGCTGTGCAGCCCTTTGAGCAGGAACTTATCTTCTTTGGAGATAGCAGTGACCATAATGACCATGATTTGCCAGGTCTTTGGATTGCTCTGCAGCAAGGATACAAACTCAAACCCGTTGATCTCAGGCATTTGGACATCCACAAGTGCGATGGCGACATCCTGATTCCAGCAGTAGCGCAACGCTTCGTTGGGCGACGTGCTGCTCCAGATGTCCAGGTTATCGATGTCGGCCAACAGGGCTTTTAGGCTGAGTACATTTTCTTCTTTATCATCTACAATGATGAGCTTTAATTTCTCCATGACTGATCTCCTCTCAAGTAATTGTCCAACTGTTGGCTGAATGTGATAAGTTCTTCGTTGTTGAGAACAAGGTCGGCTGCGCCAAGTTTTATCGCTGCTTCGGGCATTGTTTTTATCTCTGCTTGTTCGGGATGTTGTACAATGCAGAGCCCCGCGGCATGTTGGACTGCGCGCATACCTTGGGCACCATCTTGATTTGCACCGGATAGCAATACCGCGAGGGTGCCCGGACCATAAATATCGGCGGCACTCTGCATGGTCACGTCGATGGATGGCCGACAAAAATTTACCGGCTCGGAGATATCGAGCGACAGGCTACGGTCAGGTTCTACTAATAAGTGGTATCCCGCAGGTGCAAAATAAGCCGTACCCGGCCGGATCTGTTCTTTTTCTTCGGCTACCTTGACCTTGATGTGGGATTTGGCCATGATGCTTTCCTCAACGTTGGTTTCGTACCTGGCATTCCGGTGGATGACGACCAAGATGCCAATGGGTAAATTTGATGGTAACACGCTGAGCATGTTAAATAAAATCTTAAATCCGCCAGCAGAGCATGCCAAAATCAATACTTCAATTTGTTGAAGCTTGCTGGAAACGTATGTTGGTAATTTAAGCAATTTTCTGATAAATATTTTGCTTTTTATTGATAAGTCTAAACCGGTCCTTTAATTGCTCTGACCGCAGTGCTTCTTTCGAACCCAGGCAAAGAAAGCCAAATAACGCTAAACTTTCATATAACAGGTTGAATACGTGTTCTTGCAATGCTGCGTTGAAATAAATCAATACATTACGGCATGTGATGAGTTGAAATTCGTTGAATACCCCATCGGAAACGAGGTTGTGAATGGAAAACAAGATGTTCTTGCGCAGATTGTGGTGAATGGCAGCAGCGTCGTATCTAGCCGTATAGTATTCGGAAAGGGAGTCATCGGATCCGGTTTGCAAATAATTGTCCGAGTATGCTTTCATCTTCCTCAGGTCAAAGATTCCGTCTTTGGCTTTTTCAAGGACTTTCGAGTTAATATCGGTTCCATAAATAAAGGAGCGTTCGTAAAGACCCTGTTTTTTTAGCAAAATGGCGAGCGAATAAACTTCCTCGCCCGTGGAACAGCCAGCACTCCATACTTTAATGTGCGGAAAAGTGGCTAAATAAGGAAAAACCTCTTCCCGTAATGCGACGAAAAAAGCCGGATCACGGAACATCTCGGTGACGTTGACGGTTATTTCGATAAGAAAGCGGTTAAAAAAACCCGAGGTGTTGATTAGGTTATCTTTCAGGGCCGGAAAATCGAGTCGGTACAGATCCATAATCCGGGAAACCCTTCGTTTGAGCGAAGCACGCGAATAGCCGTATAGATCAAAACCATGGACGTGGTTGACCAGTTCAATTAATTCTTCCAAGTGTTCAAACGATAGGCTCATTACCGGTTAGTTATTAGCTGATCCAAACACGCACCAATGAAAGAAGCTTGTTGATGTCTACCGGTTTGGCAATGTAATCACTGGCTCCTGCATCGAGTGCCAGCTGCCGATCACCGTGCATGGCTTTTGCCGTGAGCGCAATAATAGGTAATTTGGCGAATTTCTTGTCAGCGCGGATCTTAGCGATGGCTTCATAGCCGTCCATTTCTGGCATCATAATATCCATCAGCACCAGGTCAATATCCGGTTTCCGTTGAAGAATAGCCAGTGCCTCTATGCCATTATTCGCTGTTTCTACAGTCATCTGGTTCGTTTCGAAAACCGTGCTCAATGCGAAAATGTTACGCATATCGTCATCGGCTAACAGAATACATTTGCCTTCCAGCACATTGTCAAATGGCAAACCGTTCGATGCGGAGCTGCTAAAACTAGGAAACGCACGAGTTGAAGAAGGGTCGTTTTTTATACGATTTATAAAAAGGTTTACTTCATCTAAGATGCGGCTGTTGGATTTGTCCGATTTTAGAACCAGTGTCTTCGTATGGCGGAGTATGCGGCTTGTTATTTCGGGATTGAGCTCCATTGCCGTGTTGATAATCACCGGTGTATCGATATATTGGGGAATGTTTTTGATCTCATCCAGTAAATCTGTGCCAGATTTGTCCGGTAGGTTTAGATCCAGGATCATGCAATCGAAATGTTCACCGGAATTTAGGAAATGAATGGCTTCTTTGCCCGTGAAGGCTTGCTTTACGTCAACGCCACTTTCTGTCAAGCTGAATTTAAGGCTGTCGCTTTGGACTTTTTGATCTTCAACAACCAGCACTTTTTTGAGTGGGGATTCGATGATTTTATGCAGATGTCCGAAAACATGTTCTAGGGATTGTTTATCGACGGGTTTTTTGAGAAAGCCCACGGCAGCCTCCTCGATTTCGTGCTTATTTGGCCGGTCTGCCGACATCAGATGGACGGGGATATTTTTAGTCTGCGGGTTGCTCTTCAGTTTTTTTAATACGGTCCAGCCATCCATCACGGGTAGCATGATATCCAAAATAATGGCATCGGGCAGGTGTTCCATGGCCATCTGCAGACCGGTATCGCCTTGGTGAGCAATCAGCGTATCAAATCCCCGCTCGCGGGCATATCTTTCAAGTATTTCAGCGAAGTTTTCGTCGTCTTCAATGATTAGGAGGCGTTTGGTATTCTCCTCCGTATGGGGTGTCGGCTGAGGTGACGGCTGCTCAACAGGTTTTTTTTCATAATGCGTGTTCATGTGCGTCCGGTTATCTTCAGTCGGAAGGGGGGAGGTGGTTTTTTCCGGGAAACGCAACGGAACGATCAAGGTGAATGAACTGCCTTCGCCTTCTTGGCTGGCGACATGAATTTCGCCACGAAGCATGGTGGCCAATTCGCGGCAAATCGAGAGTCCCAGTCCGGTGCCCCCAAATTTTCGGCTTGTTGAACCATCAGCTTGTTTGAAAGCGTCGAATATCAGCCGTTGTTTATCTTCGGGAATGCCAATGCCGTTATCTTTTACCGTCAATGCGAGGGTATCGTCACCGGCTTGGGTAATCAATAATTCCACTTTTCCATGTTCTTTGGTGAACTTGAAGGCGTTGGAAAGTAGATTTTTCAGGATCTGCCGGAGGCGCTGTTCGTCCGTTGCAATGGAAGTAGGAGAATTTTCGTCAACCGTAATTCGGAAATCGATTGCCTTACGGTCGGCTATGCCGCTAAATAAGTCCAGCAGGTCTTGTGTGATGGGTAACAACGGGGTATCTTCGATGATCAGCTCCATATTCCCCGACTCGATTTTTGATAGATCGAGAATGTTGTTGATCAGGTGCAGTAGGTCTGTGCCCGCGTTGTATATGACCGAAGCATATTTGACTTGGTCGGGCAAAAGATTGGCAGATTTGTTGTCCTCCAGCAGTTTGGCGAGTATGAGAATGCTGTTAAGCGGTGTCCGTAATTCATGACTCATATTTGCCAGGAACTCGGATTTGTATTTGCCCGATTGTTCAAGTTCGCTCGCTTTCATGGCGATTGATTGATGGGCCTGCTCAATGGAAAAATTGCGCTCTTCCAATAGCCTTGCTTTCTCTTCAAGTTCCGAGTTGGCATGCTTCAGTTCTTCCTGTTGGACCCGTAATTCTTCCTCGGACGCCTCCAGCTGATGGGTTTTATGAACGAGTTCGTCGTTGGTGGTCCGGAGCTCCTCTTGTTGTGCTTCAAGTTCTTCCGCCTGTTGCTGTGTTTCTTCGTAGAGCAGAGACAGCGTGGCATGGTCAACGGCCACCTTGGCGGCAATTGCCAGATTGACAGCAGCCCGTTCCAGAAACCGAGAGGTTGCATCATCAGTTTCATGAAAGAAACCGATTTCCATTACGCCGATCGCCTGATTTTCGTATACGAGTGGCTGGATAATGATGTGTTCTGGTTTGGAATTGCCCAATGAGGATGTAACCAAAAGGTAATTTTCGGGTATATCTGAAAGGACGAGCTGCTTTTTGGCGGCGATACACTCGCCGGTAAGGCCGCGGTTTCTTTCGACATGTGGTCGTAGATAAGATGCATCTATTGCATACGATCCAGCATGAACGAATACATCTTCGTTTGTTGTGTTTTTCAGATAAATGACTCCTACCTTGGCATCGAGATATGGGCAAATCATCTGAATGGCATGGGCGGCGATTTCACGCTCATTGAGATCACCCCGGATCTTTTCATCAAGCATTGCCAAGCCGCTCAATATCCAATTATGGATCTCCTTTTCTTTCGAAAGCCTAGCCAGATCCCTGTTGGATTTTCGAATAATCAGTTCGGTTTTTTTGTGGTGTTCAAAGGTTTTCGTGACATAAACGAGCAACCACAAGACAATCGCAAATGCTAAAACAGCAGCGATAAGGAACGTTGTTTTGATGCTGTCAAGTATTCGATGCGACACATCGATTTGCTCGAATAAATACAACAAATAAAATAATCTGATTAACAGAATGGCTATTAAAAGGGAAAAGCCGATGTATATATGTGCCTTGAATGTCAGTTTCTTCATCCAGAACAATTCAGTTTCCTAGTGCGTTACCGAACGCGTATTTGTCCATGCTAATTAGGTATTTTTTTCGATTTCGCAAAATAAATGATCAAACTAATAAACCTGATTTTTTAAAGAATGGGATGTCTTTCAAACGGCTTGGCACGATCAAATAAATACCGATACGTATGATGTGTTTTATAGATTGTGCCGCCTATGTATCGCGCTACATTCATCATCTTTGGATTGAAATCACCGATCCAATTCATCTGCAGTTCTTCATACTTCAGCTGCTTCGGGTCTTGTATTACTTTTGTGGCGGCCATTACCATGGCTGCCTCAAGTCCTTTCCGTTGATGCTCCGGTACGATGCCGAACACGATGCCGAACATGGTTTTACAGCGCCTACGCCATCGGTTCCACAGAAAACGTATTTTTCCCGGTAAGGTAAGTTTTCCATTGGTGTATTTAACAATCAACTGATTGACATCCGGAATGTTGACCCAAAAACCGACTGGCTGGCCTTGGTAATAGGCAAACCAGATAATCTTTGGATCGATGATGGGTTTCATGCTTTGTATCAATTTATGCGCATTTTTCGCACTCATCGGGTTCACCCCCTCATGCCTCGCCCAAGCCTCGTTGTATACCGATCGGAAATCTTCAGCGGCTTTTCCGAGTTGATTGCGGTGAATATGGCTAAACGTATATCCTGCGTCCTGTAAAGCGTGGAGTGCCTTTTCACCCACTTTGCTGGAAAGTGGAGTAGCAATCTCTCGGCGGTAGGTAAATTGCTTAAAATAAACCTGAAAGCCATATCGTTCAAAAAGTTGCTGATAATACGAAGGATTGTAATTGCAGCAGTAACAGGGCGGATGGAAGCCATCTACGAGTAGTCCCCACCAACGTTCACGGTTACCGAAGTTAATGGGACCATCCATGGCCGACATGCCATGCGCTGCCAGCCAGGCTTTGGCAGTATCAAACAATAGGTCGGCAGCTTTTTGATTGTTTATGCATTCGAAAAATCCACATCCGCCCACCCGAAATCCGGTGTCGTTGGCTTCCTTTTCAAAAAATGCGGCAATGCGTCCGATAGGGTTGCCGGATTCATCCAACAAAAGCCACCGGGCACAGTCACCGCGCTGGAAGCGGGGATTCTTCTTCGGGTCAAAGACGGATTGGACATCCACGTCGAACGGTCGGATGTAATTGACATCGTCCAAGTAAAGTGAGGGTGCCATGGTTATGAATAGTCGATCCAACGCTGCTCCGGCTACGGGTACAATTTTCATAGACGATTCGTATTCAATATTTGAAAGGTGCCAAAAATAGCAGTTTAACACGGGTTAAACAATATAGCTGTGTATAGACAGCTTAAAAAGAGGCATCGCTGCAACGTCTCGTTTATTGCGACGTCTTATATGTAAAAAAACATGTATATATAAAAACGAACACAATGGAAAGAAAATTGTCTTTATTAGGTGGGTTAGCATTGCTGTTGCCATTTTTTTTATGGGCCCATACGATCCCTGGTCCTTCGTTCCGCGATGAAATACGCGAGGTGCGCGGTTTTCATGCACTGACCAGCGCTGGTAGTATCCTTGTAGAGGTACGTTTCGGTGACCAAGAATCCGTACGGTTAGTGGGCAATGAGGCAGCCCTCCGCGAAGTTGAAACTGTGGTAGAACAGGGGACGTTGAAAATTAGGTTTAAAAGAAACGCTGGGGAAGCTCGATTCAACAGGGACAAAGTTACCGCCTACGTAACTGCCAAACAACTTAAGTCACTGGCACAATCAGGCGCTGGAAATATTACGGTCGTAGGAACGGTAGCGGGCGATGAGCTGAACGCCTCGGTGAGCGGTTCGGGAAAGCTTGCATTTGACTCCGACATAAAGGTGTGTAACGCTCGTATTAGTGGCTCTGGGCGGATTGTGGCCACAGGCAACGCCGCGGCGAGTAACATTTCAATCAGCGGTTCGGGCCGGTTTGAGGGGAACGAGCTAAAAAGCCAATCCGCCAACCTCAAACTATCCGGATCCGGTAGCATCGCAATTCATGTAAACAAACAATTGGATGCATCCATAAGCGGATCGGGTACGATCCATTACAGTGGAAATGCACAAACCAACGTGCGTACATCGGGCTCAGGCAGGCTCCACAAAATAAGTGCATCGAGGTAAATGGACGGAGGGCGAAAAGTTTAAGGAGCTTTGGATAGCCATCAAAAAGTTGTATCTTTAAAAGCTGTAAACAGTACCTTAAATGTATTAAACCCTTATGGACCCCAATTTTACCCCCATCTTGATGATCGTCGGAGCTATCGTAGCATTTTTTATTTTGCTTTATTTGCTTCCCGTAAATCTTTGGTTCACTGCACAGTTATCCGGCGTGCGCGTCAACCTGTTGAATCTGCTGCTGATGCGTTTGCGGAAAGTATCACCTGCCTTGGTAACTAATGCGATGATAACCTCCACCAAAGCAGGATTAAATATTACATCGAATGAAATAGAAACACATTATCTTGCTGGAGGCAACGTAAACAACGTGATTAAAGCATTGATTTCGGCAGATAAAGCGAATATCCCGCTGGATTTTAAGCTCGCAACCGCCATTGACTTGGCTGGCCGGGACGTATTTGATGCCGTGCAGTTATCGGTCAATCCCCGTGTCATTAATACACCGCCGGTAGCGGCCGTGGCTAAAGACGGTATCCAGCTCATTGCTAAGGCAAGGGTGACAGTGAGAGCAAATATCAATCAACTCGTGGGCGGAGCAGGTGAAGAAACCATTTTGGCACGTGTGGGAGAAGGCATTGTTACGACCATCGGTTCGGCGGCCAATCATAAGGAAGTGTTGGAAAACCCCGATCGTATTTCAAAAACCGTGTTAGCGAAGGGGCTGGACAGTGGCACTGCATTTGAGATACTGTCAATTGATATTGCGGATATCGATATCGGCGAAAACGTCGGGGCAAAATTGCAGACGGATCAAGCGGAAGCCGATCTCAAGGTTGCGAATGCGCGTGCGGAAGAGCGACGGGCGATGGCTGTGGCCTCCGAACAAGAAATGCGTTCCAAGGCACAGGAAGCCCGGGCAAAGGTAATCGAAGCGGAGGCACAGGTGCCTTTGGCCATGGCCGAAGCGTTTCGGACCGGCAACCTGGGTGTAATGGATTATTACCGGATGCAAAACATACAGGCAGATACAGATATGCGGGGCTCAATCGCAAAACCGGGAACCAATGCAGATAAAGGAAATAAAAACAAGTAAAACAACAAAACCCCGGTGATGGGCACCGGGGTTTGTTACTAACCAATTATAAACCTAAATTATGAAAAGACAATTCTAAATCCCCGGTATTATCCGGGTTTGTTTTACTGATGCAAAAGTAGCGACTTTTTGTCGTTTTTCAATGAAACTTTTGTTAGTTTTTTGTCAAAAGAACATTGTTTTAAATCCGCTTGTATTTAAACTTTTAAGCGTTTGTTAATAGGGTCGCAAAGGGCATGCCAAAAAAATAAATTGGTTAAATAGGGTTTTTGCCTCAACTTCGCATTGGAAGTGTAGTTTGAACGATAAAACAAGACTGATTTATCAGACACCGTGTAGCGGAGATTAACACTTTTGGACCAACGTTCAAAAAGTTCGGATTTTAATAGTAAGTTTGGCTTCAAATCGTATTCAATCATGTTGTTTGATAAGTTCAAGCGGGTAAAAGCATTCGTATTCGATGTAGATGGCGTACTCTCGGATGGGAATATATTAGTTACAGAACACGGTGATCAGCTTCGTTCGTTTGATATAAAGGACGGCTATGCAATGCAATTGGCTATCAAAAAGGGATATTCCATGGCTGTCATAACCGGTGGGCGATCCATAGGGGTGAAAAAAAGAATGGAGGGATTGGGAATAACAGATGTATATTTGTCAGTTAACGACAAAAGTGCCGCATTGGAGGAATGGCTGGCTTATCGTGGACTTACCCATGCGGACATCCTCTATATGGGCGATGATATTCCCGATCTGGATAACATGAAATTGGCGGGCTTACCCACTTGCCCGGCCGATGCGGTGGAAGCGGTTAAAGCGATATCGGTTTATGTATCCTTTTGTAACGGCGGCCGGGGAGCGGCGCGTGATGTCATTGAGAAGGTGATGAAACTACAGAATACCTGGCATGAGGACCTGGCAGTTGCAAGCATCTGAAAAGATGGCGGTGATATAAATTAGTAACCATGCGGATAATTCTTGCTTCCCAATCACCGAGACGGAAAGAATTGCTCTCATCGATGGGAGTTTCATTTACGGTGGCTATCCGCGAAGTAGATGAATCCTTTCCCCAAACGCTGAACCCGGTGGCCGCCGTGCGCCACATTGCCGAAAAAAAGGCCCGGGCTTTTATGACGGAGAGTACCGATACGTTGGTTATTACGGCGGATACCATCGTGACCATCGATGGCCAGATACTGGGTAAACCAATCGATAAAGCCCATGCGGTTGAGATGCTTACGCTTTTGTCCGGTCGGCGGCACGAGGTGATCACTGCAGTGGCGCTGTTGCAGGGCGGGGCAGTCGAAATATTTCACGAAACCACCGAAGTATATTTCAAGAGCCTATCGGCCGCTGAAATCGACTATTATATCCACCATTACCAACCCTTTGACAAAGCAGGAGCTTATGGAATCCAGGAATGGATAGGTATCGTGGCCATTGAAAAAATAATAGGTTCCTATACGAATGTAGTGGGGCTGCCCACCGCAAAACTTAGTGAGATACTGCGCGGCCGGTTGGATAACTTGTCCTAAATACCCCCGTTTGTTGTCGTCTTTGCACAGTATTCTTTTGATTTGGCGCTGCTAACTTTGTTTCTATGAAGAACCTGATTTACCCATGCCTATGGTTTGACGGCAATGCCAAGACGGCTGCCGAATACTATTGTTCGGTATTTTCCAATTCAGTTATTACAGCAGATACACCCATGGTGGTGACATTTGAACTTGACGGCACCAAGTTCATGGGACTGAATGGTGGCCCACAGTTTAAGCCCAATCCGGCGATCTCGTTCTATGTAACACTTGAAAGCAAAGAACAGGTGGAACGTGCATGGCGCCTGCTTGCCGACGATGGTTCCATCTTGATGCCTCTTGATAAGTACGATTGGAGTGAGTTATACGGTTGGGTACAGGATCGCTTCGGAGTCAATTGGCAATTGTCTCTCGGCGAGATGAACGAGGTAGAACAGCGGTTTGTACCTTTATTGATGTTCTGCGGAGAGCAGCAGGGAAATGCCAGCAAAGCAATGGACTACTACGTTTCTGTCTTTCGCGATTCGGCAATTACGTTTGCTGCAAACTATGCCCCCGGGCAGGTGGCTCACGATGCTACTGTCGTGCATGCACGCTTTCGTTTACTTGGCCACCATGTTTTTATGGCAATGGATAGTGGCGTCCCTCAGCCATTTACCTTCAATGAAGGAGTATCGCTCGTAATCGACTGTGAAACGCAGGAAGAGGTGGATTACTATTGGGCCAGGCTTACAGAAGGAGGTGAAGAAAGCAGGTGCGGATGGCTGAAAGACCGGTTCGGAGTATCCTGGCAGGTCGTTCCGTCGATTTTACCCAAACTGCTTAGCGATCCACAGCGCGCGGAGCGGGTCATGCAGGCATTCATGAACATGAAGAAGTTTGATATTAATGCATTGGTCAATGCTTAAACGAACAAAGGAGTACAACTCCTTTGTTCGTTAACTCCCTACTTGATACCAAACCTGATCCCCGCATAGAACATTCGGCCGGTGACGGGACCCCACAGCAGCGAGGAATCGAAAAACTGGCTGAAAGGCTGGTCGGCAGCCAATACAGGATTTCGTTGAAAAAAGTCGGTAAGGTTCTCTCCACCGATGTAAAGATCAATGGGTTGGCTCTTGCCGATGGTTTTGCTGATCTGGGCATTCATGGTGGTATATGCACGAGAATATTCCGGCAGCTGGTATTCCATTGGGTTAGCCGCTGTAGAAGGCAGTCGCTTCTGACCAGTAATGTTGAGCGTATAGTCAAAATGCCAACCACCGCTGTGCGTGGCATAGCCGAGGTTGAGAAAACCCCGATGGCGAGCTACTAACGGCCGCTGCAATAATGTATGGGCATAGGTGGTCTTTACGTCAAAAAGCCGGTAAGCCATCCGTGCCTCGAAATGCGGTAATGGCATCAGACGAAGCTCGGTTTGCAGACTATTGGAGTAAGATTTGCCGTTAAGGTTATAAAAAGCCAGCTCACGTGGGTTTTCATAGTCCACCACCACCTGGTTGATAAAATCATTTCTGAAAAATTCGGCACTGAAGGAGGCTTCCCTGTGAAACAACCGAAACGATTGATCGAAGCTGATTCCCGAGTTCCACGCAATTTCCGGCTTCAGGCCATAGGCATTTTTAGCGTCGTTTTCGGTTGCGATGCGGACCATCCGCGAACTGGCCAACGCTGCCGTATTTTCCGCAAAAATATTGGCCGTACGCTGCCCACGGCCGCTGCTGATCCGAAAACTGGTGCCAGCCATGGGTTGATAACGCACATGTGCACGCGGTGTGGCAAACCAGCCATATAGATTGTTGTAATCGCCCCGGATGCCCAATACCAGGTCGAATTTCTCAGATGGACCGTATGTATATTCGAAAAATCCGCCCGGAACGACTTCGGTGCGAGCAAACCGCTGCCCGATGTACCGTTCGTCATACCGGTCGTATTGCATGCTCAGGCCCATGCGGTATTTATGCACCACGGTGCCGATGATATCCTGGTAAATCAGGTTAGCATAAGCATTCCGTTGCCCGGCGTCATAGGTGCGTAAGCCGAAATAGGACGTTTGGTTGTATGATGTGCCCGATAATTGCAAACCAATGCTGCGTTGGGTCTGTTGCGGAAATACGTAACCAATTTTGGCGAATGCTTCATACCGTTCGATGTCGAATCCCAGTCCGTATCGGTTTTTCGTCAGCTTATCCATTGCCGGGTCAAAGTCTAGCTGGCCACCAGTACGGTCATCACTGAGAAACTTGATGCCAAACTGAAGCATGAATCCCTTCCCGTCTTCGTATTTCCACCTGCTGATTCCCGAAAAAAGATTGCCTATCGGAATATCCCGGAAACCATTGTTGCTGAAGTTCATGTTTTTGTTGTACATGAAATTGTCATGAAGCAGCAGTCCGCCTGTCCACCGTTCATTAAACCGTTGCGCTAAGTTAAGGTTGATGTCAGACCTGCCCATGTTGTTGGTATAGGCATTGAAAAATAGCCGTTCAGACGTTTCCGGTTTCTTCAGCTCCACATTAATTTGTCCCGCAATGTTTTCGAAACCATTGACTACCGAGCCGATGCCTTTTCCAATTTGAATGGATTCAATCCAGGTTCCAGCGATGCTGTTAAGTCCGAGTGGCGTAGCCAATCCGCGTGGCCCCGGCAGGTTTTCCACCGTTAATTGCGTATAAATGCCACTCAAGCCGAGCATCTGGATCTGTTTGCTGCCGGTCACCGCATCGCTGCTCACTACGTCTACCGAGGCGTTGGTTTCGAAGCTCTCGCTGAGGTCACAACAAGCGGCTTTAAAGAGTTCCTGCCCGGTCAAGACTTCCAGGCGTGTAGGACTGAGCGCTGAAATGTAATTGGAGCGCCGTCTCGCCGATACGGTTACTTCGGCCAATACATTGTCTTTGGCCGTAACCACCACCACCTCGTTTGGATCGGTGATGGTCAGCGTATCGGGCTGGTTTCCTGCATAAGAGATGATGAGCTGTTTAACGTGTTCCTGGTGGTCAATTCTGAATACCCCAGAAGCATCGGTTTGGGCATGGAGGGTAGCGTCTTCCACCCAATGTACGTTGGCCGATTCGATGGGAGAGAGCTCGCCACGGTTATTTTCCTGCATGACGATGCCCATCACCGCGTGGGTGTCATGATCCTGTCCAGTGGCCTTATGCACGTTTGCCTCGTCCCGGTAGTGGCAACAGGATGGTAGCTTTTTATATGCCTCGGCGTTTGCCTGACGTCCCTCAACATCATGACCTGCGGAAAGGATACGTGCTTTGGCGGCTTCCACATCGTATGTCGCGGGATCGAATGAGAGGGCCAGCAACTGTGTACTGGCTTCCCAATGTACGTTCTCCAGGCCATCTGCCTTGGCAGCTTTTTCTATCCGGGACTTGCACATGCCGCATACCCCGGCTACGGTAAGTGTGATGTTTTCACGGTTTTGGGCGATCGATACTGAAACCGATAGCAGTAGCAATAGTGTAATGTATGCTTGTTTAATAAGATTAGTCATCTCGTGTAATTTGATTCTCGCTGTTGGTTTAATCCGGATCCGGTGCGCTGCACCGATATTCCAACGGACGACGTTGTTTTCGTTCGGCCGTTGGCGAATAATCAGCTATCAAATACGATAGGTACAGTGTTGGATAAATAAGGGTATTAAAGCGTCTGGCGGGCCGTGGTTCACTGCCCGTGCAGCATCATGGATATTCAGCGGCAGGTCGATGACATAGGCCAGGGTAAACACCAATAACTCCAGCGGATAGATCTTTGTCAGCTTTTTATAGGCACTGGGAAGGTGTTCCTCGGTGGTTTTCTTGGCTTCAATCTTTACGTTTTGGCAGTGTCCATGTCCTGCCTGATTGATGGTACAACTATCGTTGCTGTCGTCGGTACAGCAAGTGATAGCTTCTTTTTCCTTTTCGTGGTGCGTTAAACAGAGCGGGCAATCGTCAGGATTAGGTTCTTCGGGCGCATATTCCATGATGAATTTTTGAAGCTCTCCGCAGCAATAGTGCAAATGCACGGTAGCCCCCGTTGCCGAGCATGTGTAGATGAACGTAAGTAATATGACGAATACTTTTGCCACGATCATGCAAAGGTAAGGAAAGGGCGTTCAACAACGAATAGTTAATTTGTTTATTAAATGTCAAAAACCTGGATTGTTACCGATAGGTGGTTATTTCCTAAGTTTTTCCCGTTTTAGCTGGTTAATTTGTATTGTTTACTAAAATAAAATAGCCATGAAAAAGTTATTGATAGGATTTACAGTCATGTTATTGACAAGTTTTTCAGTGATGGCCCAGAAAGGCCCGCGTGGAGTCCCTGCGATCGTATTGAATGCATTCCAACAGCAATTTCCGAAAGCGCGGCAAGCGGAATGGGAACGGCGGAAAGATGGTACCTTCGAGGTGGAGTTTAACGTTGGTTTGGTAGGGCGCGATCAAAAGGCATTTATCAGTGCCGATGGAAAAGTGTTAAAACACGAAGAAGAATTGTCGGCTTCTGCGCTGCCGGATGCGGTCAAGAAACAGGTCAAGACCGAATTTGATGGATATCGGATCGATGAAGTGAAGAAAATTGAGGAGGCCGGAAAAATCACATACGCGGTCGATTTGGAAAGCCGCTACGGCGATCTAAAGGTTTCTTTTGACCAAGACGGTAAGATTTTAAAAGAGCGGATGGACTAGTATCCATCCGCTATCTCCTTCAGCTGATGGATAAATGCCGGAATTTTTTTCTCGTAATTGGATTCACTTAGCAACCGCACGAAAGCACTTCCCACAATGGCACCAGCTGCATAATCTGTAGCGCGCATGAACGCGTCTCTGCTGGAGATGCCAAAGCCCACCACAACCGGATTTTTCAGGTTCAGATTCCGTATGCGCGAAAAATACGCCGCGGTATCTTCGGATACAGCGAGATTTTTGCCGGTAGTGGCCGACGATGATAACAGGTAGATGAAACCGGTAGAAAGCCCATCGATTTTCCGGATGCGTTCTTCCGACGTCTGCGGTGTAACCAAAAAAATGTTGCTCACTCCATTTGCTTCGAATACCTCCTGATAACGCTCCTCATATTCGTACATCGGTAAATCCGGAACAATAACCCCGTCCACTCCAACGGCTTTGCACGATTCGCAGAATCGTTCCACGCCATATTGTAATACGGGGTTGACATATCCCATTAATAATACCGGGATGCTGATGTGCCTGCGCAGTCCTGCAAGCTGGTCAAAAAGTACCTGCAGCGTCATCCCGTTGCGGAGGGCTACTTCGGAGCTGTGCTGGATGACCGGGCCGTCGGCCACCGGATCGGAGTAAGGGAAACCGATTTCAAGGAAGTCCGCGCCTGATTTCTCCAAGGTTTCCGCGATTGCCAGGGTACTGTTCAATGTGGGATAACCTGCCGTGTAATAAATGGAGAGTATGCGTTTGTTGCCCTCGTTGGCAAATAATTCGTTGATCCTATTCATCGTTAAAAGCCAAAATATTTCATGTAATTATCCAAGTCTTTATCGCCCCGCCCGGAAAGACAGATCACGACATTCTCGTCGCCCTTGAAGGTCATTTTTTCCAGTTGCGCCAAGGCATGAGCGCTTTCAATGGCCGGTATGATGCCTTCGAGTTGGGTAAGCAGGAGGCCGGCCTGCATCGCTTCATCGTCTGTGGCACTGGCATATGTGGCACGGCCCGATTTATACAGCCAGGCATGCTGGGGGCCGATACCCGGATAATCCAATCCCGCAGAGATCGAGTACGGTTCGATCACCTGTCCGTCGTCCGTTTGCATCAGAATAGAGCGGCTGCCGTGGAGCACGCCCTCGCGTCCCAATAAGGTCGTGGCCGCCGATTCGCCCGAGTACACACCTTTTCCAGCAGCTTCCACCGCAATTAGCTTGACCGAAGGTTCATCCAGAAAGTGATAGAACATGCCGGCCGCATTGCTGCCGCCACCCACGCAGGCTAGGGCATAATCCGGGGTTTCAATTCCTGTTTTCTCTTGTAATTGCTTCCGGGTTTCGGCGGAGATAATCGACTGGAACCGGGCTACCATATCCGGATAAGGATGCGGTCCCACCACGGATCCGATGATGTAGTGCGTGTCTACAGGATTGTTTATCCAATCGCGTAGCGCTTCATTGGTGGCGTCCTTGAGCGTCTTGCTGCCCGACTCGGCGGCAATCACTTCCGCGCCCATCATCTTCATACGAGCCACGTTGGGTGCCTGCCGTTCAATATCGACGGCTCCCATGTAAACCACACATTGTAGTCCCTTGAGGGCACAGACCGTTGCGGTGGCTACGCCGTGTTGTCCGGCACCCGTTTCCGCAATGATGCGTCGCTTGCCGAGTCGCTCTGCCAGCAGAATTTGCCCGATGGTATTGTTGATCTTATGCGCCCCAGTATGGTTGAGATCTTCCCGTTTTAAAAAGATGTTGGCACCATACCGCTCCGAAAGTCGTTTAGCCAGATAAAGCGGAGAAGGACGTCCTACATAATCCCTAAGTAATTGGTCAAACTCCTGTTTGAATCCCTCACTTTGGATGATTGCGATGTATTGCTGCCGTAACTCTTCGACATTCGGATAGAGCATTTCAGGGATATAGGCACCGCCAAAATCACCGTAATAGCCTTTTTCATTTACTTGGTATTCACTCATCGTTGATGGTCTGTAATGTCTGTTTTAATAGTTCAATGTCTTTGATCCCGGGTGCAGTTTCGAATTTCGAGTTCAGATCCAGCGCATAAAGCCGATCGTCATCAATCTTTAGGGCTTCCTGGATATTTTCGATACCGATACCGCCGCTTAGAAAGAACGGTTTTTCGAACGTATACCCCTCAAGCAGTTTCCAGTTAAAGCGCATACCTGTTCCGCCGTGCTGTTTGCTTTGTGTATCAAATAGATAATAATCTGCGGTGTGCTCGTATTCGCCAAGGCGTGCCCAATCAAACCGCTCGTCGATGCCAAAGGCTTTGATAACGGTCGTGCCGGTTGCCTTTAACCTTGCACAGTAAGCCGGGGCTTCATTTCCATGTAGTTGCACCGCGTGAAAGCCGTATTGCCGTATATAGCTGTTTACCTGCTCCTCATCGGCATCAACAAACACACCCGTCTTATTGGGTCCTTCCAATTGAGCCATCCAGTTGGCATCAAAGGAAGACCCAACAAAGCGTTTGGAGGCCGGATAAAAGATGAAGCCGATGTAATCGGGCTGCAAAGTCAACACGTCCCGTATATTTTCGGGATCCCTCAAACCGCATATTTTAATTTTTGGTTTCATTTTTTGTGCCCGCAAAGATTGCTAAGTTTTTCGCGGATATCGCTAATTATCCCGCTACCAACTTTTTGAAACTATCCAATGCCTTCTTGCCGAGTAGCGAAGCTTCCGCTTCATAGTAGCAGTCACCAAAGCTTTTTTCCGGATGGATGGTTCGTATGGCGATGGCTGCGTTGACGAGAACCACGTTGTTTTGTGCCGTGGTACCGTTCCCTTGGATAACCGCTGTAAATATTCCCGCGGCTTCTTCTACAGTATCCCCACCGTGTATCGTTTCGGGAGACAGCGGCGTGAAACCAAGTTGCTGGATACTGCAAAAGTTTTCACCCCGGTTGCTGATCGTTTTAAAATCACCAGTCAATGATATCTCGTCGTATCCGTCCAACGCGTGTAGTATTGTATATTGTTTGTTCGTCTGTTGATATAGATAACCATAAAGACGGGCCAATTCAAGACTGAATACGCCGACGGATTGATAATGTGGATTAGTGGGATTGACCAACGGACCAATCATATTAAAAAAAGTCTTCACACCTAATTCCCGACGGATGGGCGCTACGGTTTTCATCGCCGGATGGAACAGCGGAGCATGCAGGAAACAGATGTTGGCGTTATCCAATTGGCGGCTGATGGCACCTTTGTCGTTGGTAAACCGATAACCCAGATGCTCCATCACATTAGACGACCCACAACCAGATGAAACACCATAGTTGCCATGCTTCGCGACAGGATAACCTGCACCCGCCACCACGAAGGAAGCCAGTGTCGAGATATTGAATGTATTTTTTCCATCGCCTCCCGTGCCACAGAGATCAATTAGTTGATAACCGGGAAAATCGAGTTTTAAGCAGAGATCATACATTGCATCCCGAAACCCTTCCAATTCTTCTACCCGGATGCTCCGCATTCCATATGCCGTCATAAACGCAGCGATCTGCGAAGGGTTATACTTTCCGGAAGCAATGTTAGTGAGGATCTCATACGCCTCACTTCTGGTGAACGTTTTAAATTCAAATAAATGTGCCAGTATTCGTTTCATTCTGCGTGTTCATCGCTTGAAAAATGCCAAAAAAAAGGCTTGCCGGTAAATGGGCAAGCCGCTATACGTTTCAGTAACTATTACTTACAGTAGGAGGTTGCCTCAGCATCAACTGCTACGCCACCACCAAGTAATATGTTCTGTTTGAAAATTCATTCGCTTGTGGCAAAGATGCGTTTTTGTTTTGAAAGATGCAAGTAATTGGAGCGGTTAAACTTCAGTATTCATCCTCGTTGAAAAAGAAATCGTCTTTGGTCGGATAATCAGGCCAGATCTCCTCTATATTTTCATATGGCTCACCATCGTCTTCCAATGCCTGCAGGTTTTCAATCACTTCCACGGGAGCACCCGAACGGATGGCGTAGTCGATAAGCTCGTCTTTTGTTGCCGGCCAAGGTGCATCTTCCAAATGTGACGCTAACTCTAATGTCCAATACATAACCTATCAATTTAAGTTCTCAATTTTGCGCAAAAATATAATATTTCTATTATGATTTTTTAATTTTTTGTCGATATTTTTTGTGTTTAGATTAAGGGGTTGATTTATAGTGTTTTATTGTTGATAATATCGTTTTTTTTACAAAAAGATGGCTTTTTCAGAACCTAAATCTGTGCTTTTCGACGCTATTACGGCAGTCTTTACTATCGCAATAGTGGCTATCAGATATTTTCAAAATCAGTTCCTTTTTCGCGCAATGCAGCTAATCGGGGAGATACACTTTTGACGTCTTTATTGGGATAATCGTCTTCAATGAGACCGTCCCGCATGCGTACGATCCGATGCGCATGTTGCGCAATATCTTCTTCGTGCGTGACGAGAATAATGGTATTGCCGCGGGAATGTATTTCCTCCAATAAGCCCATGATTTCGATGGAGGTCTTTGTATCTAAGTTGCCGGTAGGCTCATCCGCCAAAATGATGGAAGGGTTGTTAATAAGCGCACGCGCCACGGCAACACGTTGGCGCTGTCCGCCGGAGAGTTCATTCGGTTTATGGTCCACGCGATTGCCCAATCCAACACTTTCCAAAGCCTTTTGAGCCATTTCTTCCCGGCTTTTTTTGCTATATCCCGCATAAATCAGTGGCAGCGCTACGTTGTCCAACGATGTAGAACGGGGGAGTAGGTTAAACGTTTGAAACACAAAGCCGATCTCTTTGTTGCGTACCTCAGCAAGTTCATCGTCGCTCATATCGCTCACATTGATCCCGTTCAGAATATAGTCGCCCCGGGTAGGGGTGTCTAAGCAGCCCAGTATATTCATCAACGTGGACTTGCCTGAGCCCGATGGGCCCATCAGGGCAACAAATTCACCTTTGTTGATTTCAAGGCTTACCGATTTCAGTGCATGAATGGTTTCCGCACCGATGACATACTTTCGTCCAATATCCGTAATCTGAATGAGGGGTTGCGACATAGCATCTTTTTTCTGTGAGACGTATAGGAACCGGTAAAGTTACAAACCACCGGTCTTGTTCCAATGTTTTTTTATCAACTGATGCACACGGTCACGCAGCTGATCTGCATGGTGCAACGGTAGACCTTCGGTTGCAATAGGCGTTAATACTTCTACCTCGATAATCCCGGGCCTGCTACCGAATGTTTTCGCACCGTCCCAGAAAATTTTCCAAGCGTTGTGAATGATAACGGGAATGATGGACACCTGAGTTTCGATAGCCAGCTTAAAAGGGCCGTTTTTGAAAGTGTATAAATGGGGAGGAAATTCTTCTCCAATGTGCCCTTCCGGAAAAATAACCATACTGCGTCCATTTCTTAGGTTGTCATCGGCACGTTTAAAAGCTTTGAAAGCAGAAATCCGACTTTGTCGGTCCAACGGGATATCAATGGTTTTGAAAAACATTCCCGTGACCGGATTATTGAGCAATTCAATTTTTCCCATGAATGAGAAATCGGAAGGGCAGAGCAGGACCATGGCCGTGATATCCAGGTTGGACGTATGGTTGGCGCAGATGATGTGTGGTTTTGTCCAATCAATAGGTCTTTCATACCTGAACCGGTAAAAAACTCCGACAAATGTAGAGCTCAGAAATCCAATGATCCGTCGGCAGCGTGCAATGCGGTGAAAATTACGTTCGAAATCTTTTGCCAAAACGGCCAAAAAGGGATAAAAAAGTATAAAGAAAAATAAAACAGATGCCAAGTAGAGGCATCTGTGTATTTTTCTCAATAACTGGATCATCATCCAAAGGTATGCAATTGTAGGACAAGTGCCAAGCAAAAGCGTTTATTGCAACACCAAAGGTTTCACATGACGTCCCGGATCAGCTCCACGGATTCGTTCGAATTCTGTTATCAATTTTTCCAATATATCCGGTTGTTGCTTTGCGACATTCTGTTGCTGTCCTGGATCATTTTTGAGGTCAAACAGTTGGTATTCAGTAGCGTTTCCGAGTTCAATGTTTACCTGTTTGTTGACGGCTGGGCCATCATAAGGGGGAATCAGTACCCAGTTGCCGTGGCGCAGCGCTGTCCGTGCCGATGCTTCGAGGATCAGCGAGGTTCTGCCGGCATTGCTCGAACCTAGCAACACATCCAGATAATCCTCGCTGTCGCCAGTGCTTACGGTTGATCCTGTCAATTTGCCGAATGAAGCTAGCAGGTCGACCTGGCAAACCAATGCATCCGAAACTTTTGGGCTAACGGTACCTTTCCAATAAACGATAAACGGAATACGGACGCCTCCTTCATATAGGCTGTATTTGCCACCCCGAAAAGGACCGCTTGGTGTATGATTACCGAGTTTTTCCACCGCATCATCTTGATAGCCATCGTTGACAACCGGACCGTTATCACTGGTGAAAACGATAAGGGTATGTTCCAGCAGGTTTTCATCTTCCAATAATTCCAAAAGCTGTCCGACGCACCAGTCTGCTTCCGCTATTGCATCACCACGGCTTCCCAGTCCGGTAGTGCCGGCAAAACGCGGATTGGGAGTGCGGGGGACATGCGGCTGCTGCATGGCGTAGTAGAGAAAGAACGGCTTTTCTTTGTGGTCGGTGATATATGCCTTCGCCTTCGCCAAAAACGTGTCGGCCATCTCCTCATCCTTCCAAAGAGCGGCCGTTCCGCCTTTCATGAACCCGATGCGAGGAATGCCATTTACGATGCTGTTGTTGTGCCCATGATGCCATTTCAATTTCAGCAATTCCGGATGGTCAAGCCCCGTCGGCTCCCCTTCAAAATTCGTTTCATAACTCACAAAAATGGGATCCTCGGGGTCTAGACCTACGGTGCTGCCATTCTCAATATACACTGTAGGTACCCGGTCCTGTGTGGCTGCCATGACGAATGAATAATCGAAGCCGACTTCATTGGGTCCGGGTGTGATCCGCTCATTCCAATTTGCATTTCCCGCTCCCAAACCTAAATGCCATTTGCCTACCACCCCCGTATGATAACCGGCCTTTTTCAGTATTTTCGGCAGGGTCAATTGGGCTGTATCGATCAGCAAAGGGGCGGTACCGGGCAGGATACGTGCATTTTCATTGCGCCAGGGATATACCCCCGTTAATAAGGCAAACCGGCTGGGCGTACAGGTGGCCGACGTGGCATATCCATTGGTAAACCGCACACCGCCCTCGGCCAGTCGGTCAATATTGGGCGTTTGCAGGGCCGTTGCGCCATAAGCTCCGACATCTCCATAACCAAGGTCGTCCATGTTGATAATGATGATGTTCGGATGGGTTGCAATTGCTTTTTGTTGTGCTCCACCGTTGATCTGGCATCCGATTGCAAAACCAATCAAAAAAAAGCCATATAAAATACGTTTCATATCGGTTATGTTATCTTGTTAAGATGAAATAATAAAGTGATCATCAATCCATTTTCAATGCACCTAAACTGGGTATATCGTCCGTCATTTTTCCTTCGATATCTTCTGGAATGCGCAATCCCTGCATCAAGCCGATGGCATCGCTCGGGAGGTAAGGGACCTTGATCCCCTTGCCCTTTACTAATTGTATATTACGTGGCAGGTAGTCTGCCGGCAACAAACCGCCTTTGGAAGTGAACTCCGGATCGCCGAATAACGGCGACTGATCCTGTATCGGTAAATCTGAGGGCCAATTTCCAGGTTTTAGGTAGAGATTGTTGTGGAAAAAGACACGGTTTAAGCCTCCTTCAAGCGGGGTATCCGGCTTGTTCTGATCTCCCAACACGGTGAGCGAACGACCTTCAATGCAAAAAATATTGTTGGCGATCAATACGCCATCTGACCTGCCGTCTATCGCAAATTTGGTTTCGATATCTTGACTTACATAGATCGTGTTGTTGTAGAAATAGGTGTTTATCGGTCCTTTACGTTCCTTTGCATTGCCTTGATACCCGCTGAGCCAAAATAATTTACCTTCCTGGAATGCACCATTTTTTCCCTTCACACGGTAGCCGTCGTTTACGCTGATGTTGTACCGATAGGCACAATTGTATGTATTGCCCAATATTTCGCAAAACCCACCCGCATTGTGCGCACTGAAGTTATATTGAAGAACAACATTGTCGCAATTGTAGTCAATGTGCGCTCCCGCAGAATCTCCAGGGCCGTTGGCATACATGAACCGATTTTTTTCAATAAGTACATTAGAAGCACTCCATGTCCACAAGCCGCTGCCGCGTCCCCATTTCCGGCTGTCATCCGCGCTGCCAGAGTAGGTGATTTCGTTGGCAGCCACATGGACGAACTTGACGTTCGACAGTTGGATACCTGGCCCTCCTGTGCGGGTAATGTGATTCGCGTACAGCCAAACCCGGCTGATGTTATGTCTTCCTCTTGCACCGGTTAATTTTATACCGGTATGCTCGATGTTTTCAATATGGCATGCCTCAATGCGGATGTTTTCTATCTTCGATGTTTCGTCGGTGCTCATCAGCCGGATTCCCCAACCATACGGCTCGCTCCCGTTGGCCGTCGTCACCTCTTTGGAAGGGCGTTTATAACCCGGATTTTCGTGGAAAATATCCTGAATTCGGATGTTGGCCAAGACGATGCCTTCCGTGCGGCCGTTGGCCGTGGCGGTTACTAATATGCCGCAGCGCATTTCCGATCCTGGTTTCTTTTGGACAGACCCATTTGCCTGGATGCGTAAGGAGTCGATATGGACATATTGACAATCGCGGATGAGCAGTGCCTGCGCGTGCCCCTTGGCATCAATAAGCGCCGGTTGATTGGTGTCATCCCCGGGCCAGGCCACCGTCGTTATTGCAATCGGGCGGTTTGGATGTCCTTGAAGGCCCACCAGTGACAATGAACCGGTATGGCGCTGGCCAGCGGCCAGCAATAAGCGATCACCGGGCGATAAAACCAATTGGGATGCCCTTTCCAATGATCGGATAGCCTGGGCGGTGGATAATCCACTGTTGGCATCATTTCCCGCTACGGGATGTACGAAGTAATCGGTTGCACGGGCAAGGAAAGTCGCCGGTATCAAGAACAGCAGCGTCAAAAAAATACGGGTGTGAGTCATCATGCGTCAATGTTATGTTGGACGCCCAAAATTAATGTGTACCCGTATCCAAGAGGGGGGAGGACAGACCAACATGAGGGGGGAGGCAGTTCAAAATTGTTATTTATTCACACAAAATCAAAGATCGACCGTCATTTTGTGCTGCTTCAGGTAATCCGACGGGGTGAGCCCAAATTGTTGCTGAAAACTCCTGCGGAAATGTTTCAAGTCATTGAAGCCGGTCTCATAAGCAGCCTGTGTGATGTTAAATTTTCCCGACTTCAGTAAGGCCGCACTCCGTTTTAGACGAATTAGTTTGATAAATTCAGAACCGGATAGCCCCGTAATGGCTTTCAGTTTCCGATAAAAGGTTGACCGACTCATGTTCGCTACTTCCGCCAATACATCTGTATTAAAATCAGGTGAGGCCAAGTGTTCCTCGGTATAGGAAACAATCCGTTTAATAAAATCTTCTTCAAATGTGCCGAGCTCGGTTTGATCCTGTTCCAGGTTGATGTGGCGAGCGAATTGCTCCCGAAGCTGCTGCCGCAGCGCTATTAAATTCTTGACATAAGATTTCAGAACCTGGGGATTGAACGGTTTTGTCAGGTATACATCCGCACCTTTGCTGATACCTTCAATGCATGCATCGTCATCCGATCGGGCCGTAAGCAATACGATGGGGATGTGGGACGTTCGTTGATCATCCCTTAATTGTTGGCATAGGCTAAACCCGTCCCGCGATGGCATCATGATGTCGCTGATGATTAGGTCGGGAATGGTACCGAACGCTATTTCAAGGCCATGTTGGCCATCAGCGGCCTGAATGACGTTGTAAGACGCACCAACCAGGGATGCCAGATAATCCCTTATTTCAGAATTGTCTTCCACGATTAAGACTACCGGAAGGTCCTTTGTCGACGTGTCGGCTTTCCGGCCGTCTTTGTTGCTATCTGTGTCCGACGCAACAATAAGATCAACCGGATTATCTGCCAAAAACACGCTATCCACCCCCGCAGCGGGCAGGCTTATGTAGAAGGTGCTGCCCATGCCCGGCAGGCTATCGACGGTTATTCGGCCTCCATGCATGCCCACCAACTCACGGGCAAAAGCCAGTCCAATACCCGTACCCACGGTTTTATCGGCATGTTCTTTTTCAGCTTGGTAATAGCGTTCGAATATCCGTTGGTGATCCTCCTCCCGGATACCGGTGCCGCTATCCGCCACGCGGATCTCGCAAGAGGCCTCATCCGTTGTTGCATTTGCCAAGCTTGCCGACAAGGTGATACGGCCACCGTCAGGTGTAAACTTGAACGCATTGGAAAGCAGGTTGTACAGTATGATTTCAATTTTTTCTTTATCGAATGAAAAGCATATCTGCGTGGGGCAGTCCACAGAAAACTGAATATTCCTGCGTTCCGCTTCATCGGAAAAAGAATCGGCGACATACTTGGCGATAGACGTCAGGTCATGCGTGTTGACGTGGAGCGCGAGACTGCTGGCTTCCGCTTTTTGGAAGGCCAATAATTGGTTCACGAGATGCAGCAGGCGCTTAGCTTGGTTAAGCACGCGGCTCAACGTGCTCTTCGTTCCCCCATCCAGTTGGGATGCCGCCGACAGTTCGGACAGCGGTCCCATCATCAGTGTCAATGGTGTGCGAAACTCATGCGATACGTTGGTGAATAGCTTTGACCGTACCTGCGCGACTTCATGCTCCCGCTGGTAATTTAAATTGGCAATTTCGAGGTTATTACGCAGTTTGATCCTGCTGATACCGATATGGCGGGACAACCAAAGAAATGCGATTAGCAACGCTACATAGACGCTATAAGCCCACCAGGTTTTCCAGGGTGGAGGTAAGATCTTGATCGCCATCGATGTCCCTTCTTCATTCCATACCTTATCACTGTTTGAAGCCATCACCGTAAACCGGTAATTGCCCGGCGGTAAATTGGTGTAGGTAACCTGCCGCTGGTCACCGGCATATACCCAGTCCTGATCAAATCCCGATAACTTATAGGCATATTGGTTTTTATCCGGTGCATGGTAGTCCAACGCAGCAAACTTGAGGGTTACAATGTTTTGTTTATAAGATAACGTGATAGTACTTGTGGCGAAGGGGGCATTGGATAACACCACGCGGCCAGCAATCGTATCGCCCACAGTGACATCTTCATTGTTTACGGCAAGGCCGGTAATGTATACTTGGGGAACTCGTTTGTTCATTGCGATACTATCCGGGAAGAAAGACGTAATGCCCTTAATGCTGCCGAAGTATATTTCGCCCCGGTTGGAAAGGAAGGAGCTGTTTTCGGAAAAGACATTACTGATCAGGCCATCCCTGGTATCGAAATGCTGGAACTCGCTATTTTTTGTATCATATTTGACGATGCCGTTATTTGTGCTCATCCAGATGTTGTCGTGCCTGTCCGGTTGTATGGCATGGATGTAATCATTCGGAAATCCATTTTGCGCAAAGTGATTCTCAAAGGCATATTTGCCATGCTTATCTTCAGTCAATTTATTGAATCCGTGTTGTGTGCCGATCCAAATACCACCACGTTGGTCTTCTGTGATGCACAGGACGGTATTGTTGGTCAGGCAGGCCGGCAGGTTGTTTTGCTGGCGATATACGGTGAATCGGTCGCGTTCATGGTCATAAAGGTGTAGGCCATTGTACGTGCCCATCCACAGTCGTCCCTTCGAGTCGGATAGCATACAGCTTATGCGCTCATTCTGCAACGCACCGTCTTTTCCTGGCTGAGCAAAATACCGCCTGAAGCGGGGACTGCCGCTATTGGTGAAGCCGATCACTTTGTTAAGCCCCGACTCCTGTGTACCCACCCAGATAGTGCCCTGCCGGTCGCGGGTTATTGCGTTTATTTTCGGCCCACTCAGGCCTTCCGGCGTTCCCCTATTGGGCGTTACCAAGAGGTGGTTTCCCTTATCAGGTTTGCCTTTGATAATGACGATTCCCCGATTGGTAAACATCCATAAGTCTCTTCCATGTTCAAAAAAGCCTCTCACCGAATTGACACCCGCAGCGGAGGGTACTTTCCTGAAGTCGCCATGGTCACTGAATAGATACGCTCCGCTTGCCCTCGTGCCGACCCAAAGCCCATCCTCGTTCATGAATATCGATTGCACGTAGGTGTCTATGGTGGAGGCATCGGTGTAAGACGCAAATTGGATGTTATTGAACCGCTTTCTGCCGGGGTCAATTTTATAAATGCCACCGCCATCTGTGCCGACCCAAAGAATGCCAGACCTGTCCTGTATAATGGATAATACGATGCAACGCTGGGATATCCCATCACCCACAGGATCGAGACGATAGCGCTGCAGGCTTTGCCGTTCGATATCGAGGCGGTTGAGTCCGCCACCCCAGGTTCCGATCCAAACGTTGCGCGCCGCATCGATGAACACCCGGTAGGCGTTATTATTGCTTAATGAATATTCATTTCCGGGTTCATGCCGGTACTGCCTTACGATGCGGCCCGTTGCTGGGTCGAGTACCAGTACACCCATTCTCCATGTCCCTAAATAAAGTAACCCCGATACCGGATCCCGCGCGATGGAGGTGACCTGTGCGGAGCTTCCCAAATCCCAGACAACTTGTTTGAATTTCCCATCGGCGAACTCGTAGGAAAAAAGCCCCTGGTCTGTACCCACCCAAAGGCCGTTGCCATACGACAATAAAGACAATACATTGCGTTTTCTTGTTACCGGGCTATAGGTATCCGTGGCGAGTTCATAACAGAATAATCCGCTGGATGCGCCGATATAGAGATGGCCATTGGTTTCATGCAGGGCCTGTATATTTTGAATGTTGATCTGTAGACTATCCGGCGGTATTTGGTGATATATGGTATCGCGTAATAAGCTATAGCGGTTTAACCCCGTCGTTTTGGTGCCAACCCAAAGGTTGCCGTTTTCGCCCTCGTGGATAACCTCAATGTATTGGCTGGTAAAATTATTGCCCGATTTGGGATGGTTTCGGATGAGTTTGAACGCATAACCATCGTACCGGTTGAGTCCGCCGCGCGTACCCATCCATAAAAAACCATATCGATCTTGCCATAGCGAGGTAACTTCATTATTCACCAACCCTTGCTCGATAGCAAGCGATGAAACTAGTTCGCTTTGGGCATAAACCCCCGATATGCTCATCGAAGCCAGCAACAGCTTGGCAATACGAGTAATCGATAGGGCAATGGAATACCACGATCTAAGATTCATAATTTGGTGGTTTTTGATGGGCTAATTTATCATATATAAATCAGAAAGATGAATAATCCCACGATGATTGCGTAAATAACCCATTCTGTAATCGTTATCCGTTTCATGCCCAAAGGTAAGTCGTCTTCAACGAACCCTTGGGGGCCTGGCGCTCACAAATGGGGAGGCTCGTTTCAGTTTTTGCCCTTAACCGCCATTGTAGGATGACCAAACGATTGACCTATTCCACCCGCATTTTGAAAGAATCTGCCCTATGCTCGTTGTATGGGTGCCGTAATTTTGATCCGTACCAATTTTTAAACTAAATTCAATAAAATGAAACAATACAGGCTACATGGAAGGACTGGCAGGACAATCTGTCTGTTTCTTTGCTTGTTCGGTGCTGGCAGTTCATGCCAACGGTATCCGATGCAGCGTGCGGACATGCAATCCACCGAAACCCTTCCTTTAACGGTTTTTCAGTACAACGACTATACAGGTGACGAAGCCGGAATTCCGTCACGTACCGTTTTTCGCGGAGACACGATTCCGGACGGAATGAACGACAATTTTTCATCTTTCCATCTTCTGCAGGGATTCATGGCTACGTTTGCAGAGCACGAAGATGGTACCGGATTCGGTTTTTCGTATGTCGCACGAAGCAGTGATGTAACGGTAAACCTTCCGGCCCAATTGGCCCAAAAGGTTTCATTCATCCGGGTGCTGCCTGTGCAAAATGTGCTGAAAAAAGGAGTGGGTAACACAAACAATACGCTGATAGATAGCCTGAATGTCTCCTGGTTTTACGATTGGGGGCCGTTAGATCATTCCACACCTACGCGGGAATATGTTCCCATGGCTTGGGGCAGGGGTGCTGCGAACAATCCGAGTAGGGTAGATGCTTATATTGAAAAAGATACCGTAACCCACCTGCTCTCGTTCAACGAACCTGATAATGCCAGTCAATCCAATATCCCCTATACAGAGGCCGTGTCGCTGCATAAATTGCTTTTGCGTACCGGATATCGGATGGGATCGCCGGCTCCCGAGGAAGGGAATGCAGATAAATGGCTGCTTAATTTCATGAACAAAGCCGATCAGGATACTGTGAAAGTGGATTTTATGGCCCTGCATTGGTACGATTGGGGGAATTGGAGCAGTACTCATAATGCATCACCCAATCCGGCCAATGTGTTCAATCGGTTTAAAAATTACCTCACACGGATCTACAATCTATATAAAAAGCCGATATGGATCACAGAGTTTAATGCAAATCGGAATACGACCCCAGAGACGCATGCACGCTTCATGGAATTGGCATTGCCATGGCTGGACGCGCAGCCTTTTATCGAGCGGTATGCGTATTTCTTTCCGCCCACCGTGCCTGCAATGGAAAACGACACACTCACGGAAGTCGGCAGGATTTACCGCGATCACGTTTCCACCCCTTCCATTACCGGTAATATCATTTACGGTGACGGGTCCGGAGGCGAGGAGATTCCCGAGAACATGAGCATTATCCCGTTAACTAATGAACTGATATTGCCGCAATACGCTTATGCCGGCCAACAGGCAGCTGCAAGGCTCCATTATGTGTGTAGGTTACGACTGACCGGGCTGGCTCCGAACGCGACCTATAGGTATTTCACAGGCCTTTCGGATCAGGCATCCCGTACGACACAGACGCCCGGATGGTTGTTGGCTATCCAAAATAGCACTTCCCCGGCCGGTTATATTGTTGGCATGTCGTCCTCTAATAAATCCGTTGGGGGTTCCCGTCTGGACAACAATGAAAATTATACCGGTACCGGCTCTAAATTTTCGACCTTCACCACCAATGCGTCCGGGAACTATACAGGGTGGTTTGCTGTAGTGCCGACCAATCAGGAACAGCATCAAGCGGGGAAGAATGTTTACTTTTTTGTGCAGGTAAACAATGGATCAGGGGGCACCAGCCTCAACCACACCTTCAGGACCCAATCAACGATATCCATGTTGGATTACAGCACCATTACCGAGGATATTGGGGGTGCCTCTGCGGTGAAAGGTATTTCTACGGTGGGTGATGAGAAAATCGTTGTACTCTATTCCGATACTGCGATGAACGATAGGCCCTTGTATGCCTCGTTTACGGAAGATGACGGCATACCACAACCGTATACCAACTGGTATGGCACCGTAAATGCAAGCGAGGGCCAGTGGGGAGCTCTTATTCCGAATTACCTGACATCCGGCGTACGCGCTATCCGATATGTATCCATCAACGGTAGTCAACTGGCCCTCTTTACAAGTAGCAACGGAGAATGGGGGACAACCGAAACGGTGCACCCCGATAATGGATCGACACCGATAACGATAGAAACTCCTTAAAACCATCGCTATCCTAATTCTTTATCATGAAATTTAAAATCGTTAAGCTACTCCTTCTGATATTTATTTTAATCCCCCTGTGTGATTACGCGCAAGATAAACAGCCCCGGCAACCGAATATCCTGTTTATTTTAGCCGATGACCTGGGATACCATGACCTCAGCTGTACGGGCAGTAGTTATTATGAAACGCCAAACATCGACCGTATTGCGCGGGAAGGGGCTGTTTTTGACGAGGGGTATTCAGCGTGCCAGGTCTGCAGTCCTTCAAGGGCGAGTATTATGACCGGGAAATCCCCCGCCCGACACGGTATCACAGACTATATCGGTGCTCCCCACGGCACGGATTGGCGTAAACAGAGAAGGCACAACCAATTGCTTCCGGCCTCCTACGATACGGCACTCCGCCATGCATACATTACGCTGCCGGAAGCCCTGAAAGCCGCGGGTTACAAGACGTTCTTTGCCGGAAAATGGCACCTGGGCGGCCGGGGATCGTGGCCGGAAGACCACGGCTTTGATATCAACCGGGGTGGCTGGGAAAAAGGAGGTCCCAGCGGCGGCTATTTCTCGCCCTGGGAAAACCCCAACCTGGAAAATACAGTGCCTGGCGAAAACCTATCCATGCGGCTGGCCGCAGAGACTGTCAAGTTCCTGAAAGAAAATAATCCGCAGGAAACCGGGCAACCCGTGTTTGCGTTCCTGTCATTCTATGCCGTGCATGGTCCGATACAGACCACCCGGAAAAAATGGGAAAAGTACCGGGACAAAGCTGATCGGAGTGGTATTGCACAGCAAGGCTTCAAAATGGAACATTTTCTTCCCATGCGGCAGGTTCAGGATAACCCGATATATGCAGGCTTGGTGGAAACAATGGATGATGCCGTCGGTGTGGTACTGCGTGCGCTCGATGAACAGGGATTGGCAGAGAATACCATCGTGGTCTTTACTTCGGACAATGGTGGTGTCTCGGCCGGTGATGCGTATTCAACCTCCAACCTACCCCTGCGCGGCGGTAAAGGATATCAGTTTGAGGGAGGAATCCGGGTACCCTACTTCATGAAGGTTCCCGGCCTGACGAAAGGCGGCGAAGTCTATCATACACCGGTTATCGGTACGGATTTTTATCCAACACTGCTGGATTTGGCCGGTGCCGGGTTGAAGCCGCAGGAACATGAGGATGGGGTGAGTCTATTGCCGTTGCTTGAAGGTAACAAGCTTTCCGAGCGACCCCTGATCTGGCATTACCCACATTATGGGAACCAGGGTGGAGAACCCTCCTCCATCATCCGCCAGGGGCCTTGGAAGCTTATCCACTACTATGAGGATGGGCGGGATGAATTGTATAAGCTGGATGCCGATCCGCGTGAGCTAACGGATGTGGCGAAGCATCATCGGCGGAAAGTAACGGAACTGCGCGCCACATTGGATGGATACCTGACGCGGACCGGCGCCCGTTACCCGCAGCCCGATCCCGCGTATGACGCGGATAAGGAGCGGCAATATTTGCAGCGGGTAATCACGGAAAAACTTCCCCAACTGGAAAGACAGCGTATGGAGTTCCTGTCACCTGAATTTGATCCCGGAAACAACTGGTGGGGCAGCGAGGTTACGGCAATGAATCCGAATGTCGTGATTATCCTGGCAGACGACCTCGGATACGGAGATGTGGGCTTCAATGGCTGTGAGGACATTCCCACGCCCAACATCGATCGCATCGCGCGGAATGGCGTGAAATTTACCGATGCATATGTCACCTATGCCGTATGCGGCCCGAGCCGCGCCGGATTGATTACCGGTAGGTATCAGGACCGCTTTGGTTTTGGAAGGAATCCGCTTTTGGCTCCCAACGACCCCGATATGGGACTTCCACTGTCTGAACAGACACTGGCAGACCTGTTAAAACCCGCCGGTTATCGTACGATGGCAATTGGAAAATGGCATTTGGGGTCCCACGCTTCTTTACATCCCAATAATCGGGGGTTTGATGATTTTTTTGGCTTCCTCAGCGGTGGGCATCATTATTTCCCCGAACAATGGACACTGAACAGTGAGTTTGATGCCCGGTCCCAATACGATGGGTACCGGACGAAACTTTTGCGGAATTCGGATGCCGTCGATGAATCCGAATACTTGACGGATGCATTGTCGAGAGAGGCTGTGCGCTTTGTCAAAGACAACGCCAGTACACCCTTTTTCCTGTACCTGGCCTACAATGCGCCGCACACACCGCTTCAGGCCACGTCCAAATACCTTGATAGGTTTACACACATTGCGGATGAAAAGCGGCGGACTTATGCAGCGATGGTGAGTGCGATGGACGACGGGATCGGGCAGGTACTCGATGAGCTGGACGCGTTGGGCATAACGGATCATACCATGGTTGTCTTTCTGTCGGACAACGGCGGTCCGGAAGCCGCGAATGCTTCGGACAACGGGCCACTGCGGGGAGGAAAGGGCAGCTTTTTTGACGGGGGATTGCGGGTGCCTTTTGCCATACAATGGCCGGATCACATCAGGCGTGGAACGGTTTGTCATTCTCCAGTTATCTCGCTGGATATCGCGGCTACGGTCGTCGCAACGATCGATCAGCCGCATCCGCCGAAAAACGAATTGGATGGTATCAATTTATTGCCCGTACTGAACAATGCTGATACCGCTCTACAAAACCGTCTGTTTTTCTGGCGCAATTTCGATAAAAAAATGCTTGCGTTGAGAAGTACAGATTTCAAGTTGGTCATGCAGGATGGCCACACTCCGTCGCTGTTCCGGATCGGGGACGATGTGGCTGAAAAAAATAACCTATTCACTGGGCACGCGTCCACGGTCGACGGTTTGCATAAGCAATGGCAAAAATGGGCATCGGAGCTGAAGGACCCTGCTTTTTTGGGGCTGCTGCAGGATAAAGAATACAGTGAACAGCGAAAAGATCGGTTTGGCCACCCATGAATAAGGCGAAGATGGGGAGCAAACGGATGCTATTGCTCGGTTTGGTGATGCTGTTGGCGGGCCCGGCCTCGTTGTCTGCGCAGGATACCACGGCGAGGGTTGTGAAGACATTACGTACGGACTGGCTTTTTATGAAAGGGGAGGTGCCTGATGGTGCACGCCTGGATTATGACGATAGTCACTGGGACCGGGTCGATGTACCCCATGATTGGGCGATTGTCGGGCCGTTTGATGAAGATCATGACAAACAGGAAGTCACGGTTATTGAAGACGGCGAACGGGTGCCCAGCATACGAACCGGCCGTACAGGAGGGCTTCCCTATATGGGAGTAGGCTGGTACCGCAAGCAGTTGTCTTTTTCCGGGACGGCGAGCGATAAACGGGTGTTCATTGAATTTGATGGAGCGATGAGCAACGCCAAGGTCTACCTGAATGGACAATGGGTCGGCGGGCGTCCTTACGGTTACTCATCTTTTGGGTTTGAGCTGACACCTTACATAAGGTGGGGCAGTACCAACGTGCTGGCGGTGAGGCTTGAGAACGAGCCGGAATCAGCCCGGTGGTACCCGGGCGCCGGACTGTACCGGGCCGTCAGGCTACTCGTGCTCAACCGTACCCATATCCCGCAATGGGGGGTGTGGGTGACCACACCGGAAATAACTCATCAGGAAGCGCTGGTTAATATCCGGACGGAAATCGCCACTAAGCCGCCCGTTCATGCTGCTATCCGGTTGGAAACCGATATCATCGACCCCTCGGGAAAGGTCGTCGCTTCGTTGAAAAAAAATCTTTTACCCGTTACCGGTGATACCGTGTCACAGCAACTGCGGCTAAAAGATCCCCGGTTCTGGTCTGCGGATAGCCCAAGGCTATATAAAGCGGTCTCCCGTATCAAAGCGGGAGATCAGACCCTCGATGTGATGGAAACCGTATTTGGTATCCGGACCATCCGGTTTACGGCAGACAGCGGGATGCTGGTCAATGGCCGTTGGGAAAAACTGAAGGGTGTCTGTCTGCACCATGATCTCGGAGCGCTGGGGGCGGCCTTCAATAAGTCGGCACTGAGACACCGCCTCACGTTGCTCAAGCAAATGGGATGCAATGCCATCCGGGGGGCGCATAATCCCCATGATCCCGCGATGCTTGAATTGTGCGATGAAATGGGTTTTTATTTCATTGATGAAGCATTTGATGAATGGAAGCTTCCGAAGACAGCAAACGGATACAGTAGGTGGTTTGACGAATGGGCCGAACGTGATTTAACGGATATGATCCGGCGCGACCGTAATCATCCCGCTTTAATTATGTATAGTATCGGCAATGAGGTGCGCGAGCAGCAACAGCCCGAAGGCTATCGTGTCGCCCGCTTTCTCACCGCGATCTGTCATCGCGAAGATCCGTATCGGCCGGTCACCGCAGGCTTCAACCAGTGGAAGCCGGCCATCGACAACGGGTTGGCCGATGAAGTGGACATACCCGGATTCAACTATAAGCCTGCTTTCTATGGTCGTATCCGGCAGCTCCAGCCCACCTGGCCCATCTATGGCAGCGAGACGGCTTCCACCGTCAGTTCCCGGGGAAGCTATCATTTCCCCGCTCAGCGTTTTTCAATGAAAGCTTGGGAAGATAACCAGTCTTCCGCTTATGATTTGGAACATTGCAGTTGGTCGCAATTGCCGGATGAGGAATGGAAGGCCTTGGAAGACCATCCCTTTGTGGCGGGAGAGTTTGTATGGACCGGCGTGGATTACCTTGGCGAGCCTACCCCCTATAACTGCCGTTGGCCAAGCAGGAGCTCCTATTTCGGTATCCTGGATTTGGCGGGCATCCCGAAAGATCGCTATTTTCTCTACAAAAGCCGATGGAGCGATCGTCCCACCCTACACGTGCTTCCGCATTGGACATGGCCGGAAAAACTGGGCGAGCACGTTCCGGTTTATGTCTACACCAACTATCCCGAAGCCGAATTGTTTGTCAATGGCAAAAGCCAGGGAAGAAAGCGGTTTGATCCCGGTGAATTGCTCGACCGCTACCGCTTGCGGTGGGAAGATGTGGTCTACCAACCCGGTGAACTGAAAGTAATTGCCTATGATGTGCAGGGAGAAATCGCGGATTCGGCGGTGACGGAAACGGCGGGGGCACCCTTCCGTTTGGTGCTCACAGCTGATAGGGACACCCTAACGACGGATGGCGATGACTTGATTTACGTTACGGTTGAAGTACAGGATCGACAGGGAAACCTGTGTCCCCGTGCGGATCATCTCGTTAATTTTTCCGTTGAGGGAAGTGGTTTTCTCCGGGCAGTGGATAATGGGAACCCCGCCAGCACCGAGGCTTTCCAAGCGCAATACCGCAACGCGTTCAACGGGAAATGCGTAGCCATTGTTCAAAGCAATGGGAAAACGGGTAAAGTTTTTATTCGTGCAGAAAGCCAGGGGCTTGTAGTTGGTGAACTTACAGTGGACTGCACGGCTAAAGAGCACTATAAACGCGAATGGGTGGAGAAGTAATCACGGATTATATACCATGCTTTCTTTTTCTCACCGTATTCGGACAACAATCCTTTCCGGTTCCATCCATTCTGGTACGTGCTGTGCATGCGCGTAGGGCTTCGGAAGTCAGCAAGTACCCAGGGACATACCCCGCGTAGCTGCAGATTCGAACGGAACATCCGGATGTTGTCTTCCATTACTTTCGCCTGGTATTCTTCTGTCCACGAACTGGCCGTATCAGCTGTGCCGTGATTGCCGTACACCGCCTCGGCGCCAAACTCGGAAATAATGAGCGGTTTCTTGTAGGTCGTTTCCCACCGGATATTTCCAGGCCCGGCAGGCCACGGGGTATACCAGCCCATGTATTTGTTTGCGGCCAGGAGGTCGAGGTCTTCGCTCAGGGGATCGTCAATGATGATTTTATTGCCTGAATACTTGAATTGGTCAAAGGCCGAAGCTATTAAACGCGTTGGATCCATTGTTCTCGAAAAGGAAGCCAGTTCACGCAGTACGCGATTCCGATCCGGTGCCGGCCGCGTTTCGTTGGACAGGCTCCAGATGATCACGCCACACCGGTTCTTATCACGCGTAATCATGTCCCGGAGCATGGCTTGTGCTTTTCCTGTAATTTCGGGGCTGGTGAAGTCGACACCCTGCCATATGGGAATTTCCTCCCAAACCATAAATCCCATTTCCTCTGCTTTGCGGATTAAGTATTCGTGCTGTGGATAGTGGGCCGTACGGATGAAATTGCACCCCAGTTCGCGGGCTTGCAGAAGCAGTTGCATCACATCGGCTTCCGAAGAAACCCGGCTTTTGCGTTGCGGAATCTCTTCATGGATACTGATTCCCTTCAGGAATACCGGTTCGCCGTTCAGCAGCAACTCGTCACCTTTTACGTCAATATTTCTGAATCCGATCTTTTCACGGATTTGATCGTGATCCGAGGTGATTTCTACCTGGTATAGCTTCGGATTTGAGGGCGACCAGCGTTCCACCCCCGCATGGAATGCGAAGGAGACATAACCATCCGCATCCGTACGGAATGTATGCCGGATGTTGGCGTCGGGGAGGGAAAGTGCGATGTTTTCACTCCCTTCATTGTCATTGAGCTGGAGCCAGCCCGCGATCGTATCTTGACTTCCTTTTTTTAACTGGATGAAATAATCGGCAATATAGCTCGCCGGCGTTGCAATCAGGCTGACATCCCGGGTAATGCCACCGTAGTTCCACCAGTCAAAGTTCAATGCGGGGATGCCGTCGGAAATCCGCCTATTGTCCACTTTGACGATAAGCTTATTGAGACCCTTGTTGGCATGGTCGGTAACCTCAAATTGGAAAGGCGTGAAGCCTCCTTCATGAACACCCAATAGCTGGCCATTCAGGTAAACTTTGGTGCGGTAGTTGGCCGCACCGAAGTGAATAAATAGCCGCTCGCCCGGCTTGGTGTCAAGATGAAGTTCCTTTTTATACCAGATGATGCCTTCATAGTATTCAAGGGTAGCGCGTTGCGAATTCCAGTCACCCGGTACCGTCAGCGTTTCATCGGCAAAACTATATTCATTGAAAGCGTTTTTGTTTTTCGGCGGCTCATCCAGGTAAATCCGCCGCTGTTCGCCCCGGTCGTACCAATCGACGATAGTCTGCCAATCACCGTTCAGGCTGATGGAGTTTCTGCCGGCAACGTTGGTCATGGTGGGTTGGGCGACGGTCAATAGGGGAAAGACGGGCCCCAAAGTAAGACCAAGCAATATAAATAGGTTGTTCATGTCATTTGTTTTCTCACGGTGTGGTAGCGGGTGCATTCTTAGGGTACACGAGCTTGATCGGCAGCGGGACAAAGTCCTGATAGCGTATCATCCATTTATTCAATGCCGCAAGGAGCTGCTGTTGCTGCATGGCAACGTTTTCCTTGCCGTACAGATTATCCAATTCATACGGGTCTTTTTCCAGATCGAATAATTCAAACATCGGGCGGGGTTGGGCGAAAATCAACCGTTGGAATACGGTATCCAATTTGTCCTCCTTATTCAGTGTGACCAGTTCTTTCCAAAAAGCTTGGCCGTTCATATCAACCGGAACATAAGGGAGAGCTGGTAGTACATTATAAATCAACTTATAGCGTTTTCCGGTAACGCTGCGCGAAAGGTCGAAAGCAGCAGTTGACGTGGGCAGCATGTCGGCGTGGGCACCCCTTTCTGCGAAGATATAGTCGTTGGGTGTGTAGTTTCCTCCAAGCAACAGCGGTTTGAAGCTCCTGCCCGACATGTTGGTATCGGGTGGCACACCGGCAATATCCAATACGGTCGGTGCGAGATCGGTACCCGAGAGAAGGTCGTTGCTCGCTGTGCCTTGTTTGACGCGGTCGCCCCAACACATGACGAGCGGCACGCGCAGGCCGGTTTGGTATAAGGTTCCCTTCCCGCGCAATAACGCCGCACCATTATCGCCCATAAAAATAATCAGCGTGTTGTCAGCTAGTCCGCGGTTTTTAAGCTCCTGTAACACGAGACCCACCCGCATGTCTAGCTGTTGGATTTCCCCATAATAGGCCGCTAGGTCCCTCCGCAGGTGTTGGGTGTCTGGATAGTCCGGTGGAAGTATCAAGCTTTCAGGTGCAGGGAGAAACTCAGAAGGTGCCGTGTACGGACGATGGGGGTTGCTATAGTTGATCCACAGAAAAAAAGGTTTGCCGTTGGGCACATCGTTGAGAAACGACTGCATGACAGCGAGGTTCTCTTCATCGGGACCGGTTTGAAGGAAATCAACCCGATGATGGAAGGTCCGCAGTTGAAACTCGTCGAAAACCGCTGCGGCTTCAGGCGACTGCCGGTCAGAGCCGTCCAGGTGATAACTCCTTCCCTGAATTCCGGTATAATATCCCGCTGACCGGAGCAACTCCGGAAACGTTACGATATCCGCTGGCAATGGCGCGGAAAAACGTGTCATTCGGATGTCAACGGGATCCCTGCCGGTCATTAGTGTTGCCCGCGACGGTACACACTGCGGGGCATTGGTATACATTCGTGTAAAACGTATACCCTTCCCGGCAATGGCATCGATATGGGGTGTATTGACATTCGGGTCGCCATAGCAACTCAGGTGCGGTGCGCTGTGGTCATCACTCAGTATGAACACGATGTTGGGGCGCTGTTCCTCCTGGCAGAATAATACTGCTGGAAACACTGCCAGCAGTATCGCAAAAAGCCACGTTTTCATCCTATTTCCAAGCATCGTGTTGTATCAAAGCCTTGTTGGCGTCCAGTTCGCTGAGCGGAATAGGGAAGGTTTCCGAACGCTTGTTTTGGTATCTTGGATTGTAACCATTCAGGTTGTCGGCGACCATGCGTTCATACGCTTCGCTCACCGCTCTCCAACGTATCAGGTCGAAAAACCGTAGTCCTTCAAAAGCAAATTCCACGCGGCGCTCGTGCCGTACGATTTCCCGTAGTTCGACTTGGGACAGGCCCGTACCCTCCGCTTCCTGTACGGTAGGCATCCCCACGCCCGGCCGTTGCCGCACCTGGTTGATGAGCGAATACACCTCCTCGGTGATCTGGTTATCTTCAATGAGCGCTTCGGCCCGCATGAGCAGCACGTCTGCATAACGAAGGAAATAGAAGTCTTGGCCTCCAACCCCTCCGGTGCTTGTGCCCAGATCGGACTTTTTCGTGCGGATGTATTTTTTCAACCCATAGCCGGTTACATTATTGCCTTTAAAGACGCTCCCCAGGTCGGTAATGAAGACGTCGTTTTTAAACCACACACTGGCCAACAAGCGCGGATCTCGGTTTGCTTTCGGATCGTTTGGATCGTAGCGGTCCGACTCCGTGATCGGCTTGCCATCTGTACAATAGAAATCATGTACCAGGTTGGGCATGGGTTGCTCATCAACCTTCGGCTGCGCGGTATACGTGGAAGAAAATGTTTCGTTGGTAGCGAAACCCGCTGCTTCCATGAACCTGACAGAGAAAACTACGTCTTTTGAGTTTTCCCCTGCTTCTGTAAACTGTGTTTCATAGGGAGAGTCCAGGTCATACTGGCCGAGGTTGATCACCTCCTGTGCAGCAGCTGCGCTTTTTTTCCACTCTCCGTCGAAAAGATACACCCGGGTCAATAAGCCGTAAGCGGCTCCTTTGGTCGCATGTCCGAAACGGTCTGCCGGTTGAGTAGGAGGGAGGAAAACGGTTGCCTGTTCAAGATCGGCAACGACCTGATCCAACAGTTCCCGGCGGGTGTTTTTTGCTACTTGGGCCGTCTCCAACGTCTGGAGTCCGGTAATCAATGGCGCATCCTCATAGTATACGGCGAGGTTGAAATAGAACAACGCCCTTAAAAATAGGGCTTGTCCCATGAAGTTATCTTTTGAGGTGGTATTCAGTTGGTCTTCCGTCATCCTGGGAAGGTTCGAGATCACCTGATTACTTCTTACGACACCCCGGTAGTTCGCGAGCCAAAAGGCTTCGAACATTCCAGCAGAAGAAGCAGAAATGTTACCTTCTACGTAACGCCCGGGGCCTTCGAATTTGTAGCCATTGTAGGAATTGTCCGTAAAATTATCATACATCGGAATGCCGGCATCGCCATTGAGGTTACCACTGTAAAGCTGCCTCGTTTGCAGCACGTCGTAAATGCCGTTTATGGCAAGCAATACGTCCTTTTCATTTTGCCAAAAATTATCGGAAGCCAGTTGGGTCAGCGAATGCCTATCCAGAAAGCTCTCCGAACATCCCGTCAATAAAAGGTGCAGGGCTAAGGTGACTATCGTTATTTTTTTCATCTGTATATAATTTGTTCTTAAAAGGTGATGAAGCTATCAGATTATTCATCCCACTATGTGGTCTGAAAATCATGATGGTTTCATATTAGTATTTTCGTTAGCGTTAAAAACTGAAATTAAGTCCTCCAGTTACAACTTTGTATAAGGGAGCATTTCTGACGGCGGTATTGGTGGCTGCACGTTCGGGGTCAAAATCTTCCATTTTAGTAAACGTAAGCAGATTCTGTCCGGAAACGAAAAGTCGGATGCCATTGACATGGATTTTGCGTAATAGTTTGTTTGGTAACGTGTAACCAAGTTCGATAGTTTTGAGTCGGAGATAGGAAGCATCTTTGACATAGAAGTTGGAGATCATCGCATTGTTGGCGCCGCCGATACGGGGCAGCGTAGTGCTCGGATTCTCCGGTGTCCACCGGTCCAGCCATAACGCCAGGGAGTTGCTCCGTTCGTCGTTGAAAGCTACCTGGCCGTTGCCGATCATGACGCGATCGACTTCAGCGATCCCTTGGAAAACGACCGTTAGGTCGATACCCCTGTAATTGAAATTGGCATTGAAACCGTATAGCCAAAGTGGGTAGGGATTGCCAATGACAGTACGGTCAAAAGCATCGATGACGCCATCAGGGGTACCGTCGGGACCACTCAGATCCGCATACCGGAAATCACCGGGACCGGTACGCGGGCTGCCAAACTGTACTGGAGCATTAGCTGCCTCATCTGCTGTCTGGAATATCCCCATTACCTGATAGCCATAGTAGGCTTGGTATGACTCCCCCTTACGGGTAAGGAAGTTGCCATCGATGGTCTGGACACCCGACCCTAGGCTGGTGACTTCGTTTTTGGCAAATTTGGTTACATTGGCCCCGATGGCATAGTTGAAGCCGCCCTTATTATCGGCATAATTGACATTCAATTCAATCCCCTTGTTTAGCATTTCGGCAGCATTTTGCGCGGCTAGGCTATTTACGCCCAGCGTACCCGGAATGGGGAAATTGGTGTAAAGAATATCGAAACTTTTCCGATTAAAATAATCCGCTTCAACATTCAGCCGGTTGCGGAAAAATGCAGCATCCAGCCCGATGTTATATTGTTCCGTAGTCTCCCAGCGGATCGTTGGATTAGCAAGGCTCGTAAGCGCAACGCCACCCATGACAGTGCCGTCACCCAGTATATAATCGAGACCCGCGTTATAAGTCTGGTCGTAGATATAGTTCCCGATCCCATTGTTACCTGTACGGCCCCAGCTTCCACGCAATTTGAGGTTCGATAGCGCCCCGGAAGACCCGCTGTTTTTCAGGAACGGTTCTTCGGATATCCGCCAACCCGCCGAAAAAGAGGGAAAGGTGCCATACCGGTTACCGGGTCCAAATTTGGAGGATCCATCCCGTCGTATATTGGCTTCAAACAGGTACCGTTCTTTGAAATTGTAGTTTATTCTGGCAAAGAACGACTGCAGGGCTTGCTCAGAGGCATTTCCTGAAACGGTGGGATTGGCAACACCGCCGCCATCAAATTCCTGCAGGGCGTCTGACGGGAAGTTCTGCAACGAGCCGCGGAAACCATCGTTCCGATCTAGGATCACCGAGTGCCCTAACATGAATTGCAGGTCATGGATATCCTGAAACTTGGTTTGGTACCTGAGAAGGTTTTCGTTCATGATTCGATAATGCTTGCTGAAGCTGTTGGAAAGGGAGTTCCGCTCGTTATAGCTGGCAATATTCCCTTCCGGATCCAGGCGTTGTACCGAAGGTTTAAAATCCGAGTCGTCGTAAAAGTCGAGGTTAAGGGTCACGGCACTTTCGAAGCTGAATCCCTTTACCCTCGCTTTTACGCTGAGACGGTCATTGATATTGTAGTCGTCCGAAATAAAGTCGCCTAACTCGCCCAGTTCCAGGGGCTGAAATTCAGTGCCGAAGGAAGGATTCACATTTTGATAGGCACCGTCACGGAAGCCGAACCCGCCGTGTTTAAAGTATGCAGGTATGGTAGGCGCATTCCTCCGGAATGAGTAGATGATGTTGCTAACTACATCGCTGCCGCCGCTGGGGCCTGTGAATTTGTTCAACGTTCCGTTGAAATTGTTGGCAACGGTGAGCCATTCTTTGAGCTCGGACTGTACATTTGCCCGGAAATTATAGCGTTCTGATTTGAATTTTCCCTGGATGATGGCACCTTGATTGAGGTAACCCATGGAAATCCGGTAAATCGTATTCTGGCTCCCACCGGATAAGGAGAGGTAGTGGTTTTGTATGGGCGCATCCTGCAATACTTCAGCGGCCCAGTCCGTGTTAGCAAACAGGTCGGGGTTTGATCCGTCACGAATTAGCTGCAACTGTTCTTCCGTATACCGTGGGTTGAAGGCCTTTCCATCGGCTTCATTTTTGTACTTCTCATTGATCAGTTCTGCATAATTAATAGCATCTAGGTATTTGGGAAGTATCGTGGGACGCTGGGACCCGACATAATTGTTGTATTCCACCCTGAATTTTGATGCCTGCCCTTGTTTGGTCGTGATGACAATGACACCGTTGGCTCCGCGTGCACCGTAAATAGCTCCCGCAGACGCATCTTTCAATACCGTGATGGATTCGATGTCGGCAGGCGCCAATCGATTGAACTCGGCTAACCCATCGAACTGCATCCCATCGATTACAACCAACGGCACCGAATTCCCGAATGTTCCCAGTCCGCGGATATTGATAGTCGAACCATCGGTTCCGGGCAGTCCATTGCCCTGCGTGAGTTGGACACCCGAAAAACGGCCATACATCAATTGGGCAGAATTACTCACCGGTGTGTTAACCACGCTATCCAGTTGCAGCGTTTGGACGGCACCTGTCAGGTTTACCTTTTTTTGCGTACCATAGCCGACTACCACGATTTCGTCTAGTTCCGTTTTGGAAACAGCTAGGGAGACGGTCAGATTTGTTTGGCCATTGATGGTCACATCTTTTGATTGGTAACCAACGAAAGAAAAGCGCAAGGTGCTTTGACGGCCCTTGACCGTCAAGGTGAAAGTGCCTCGGTTATCGGTTAGCATGGCATTGCTGGTTCCGATTTCTGTGACACTTACCCCTGCGAGGAGAGAATTGTCAGTGGCGTCGGTGACCGTTCCCCTGACCGTCACCTGTGAGTAAGCGACGCTTGTAAAAAGCAGAAGCAGCAATAGCGGAAATAGATTGCATAACTTCGTTATTGAAAGTGTAAATATACGCATAAGTATATAGATTAATTGGTTAATAATATGCGACAAAGGTAGGAATGGCGTAAAGTCGAGAGGGGGACAAGGGGGTCAATTATAGGGAACGTCGATTCAAATCGATCCGTTTGAATGCGCTGGAGGCGTATCAACGCAAATCGGGAAGGATCTCAGCATAATTTCAAAGATCCTTCCCGTCACTTGGAGTAAAGCAGCGTGATTAACTCAACTCCGCAAAATATTTATGAAACAGCGGGATTGTTTCAATCCCTTTGAAGTAATTGGCAATGTCGTACTTCTCATTGGGTGAATGTAGGTTGTCGCTGTCTAGGCCGAAACCCATGAGTACGGTTTTCAAACCCAGCTCATTTTCGAAAAGTGAAACGATGGGAATGCTTCCTCCTCCACGGGTTGGGATTGGTTTTTTTCCGAATGCCTCTTCGATGGCTTTTTCAGCAGCCCGGTAGGCAACACTGTCAGTCGGCGTGACCGCCGGGTGTCCCCCATGATGCGGTGTAACTTTCACAGTGACGTACGCTGGGGCGATACGTTCAAAATGCTTGGTAAAAAGCGCGGTGATTTTATCCGGATCCTGATTAGGTACCAGGCGCATGGATAGTTTGGCATTTGCTTTCGATGGCAGTACAGTCTTGGCGCCTTTGCCGATATATCCGCCCCAGATGCCGTTTACCTCCAGCGTAGGACGGATGCCTGTTCGCTCGATCGTTGTATATCCTTTTTCACCCCAAAGCGCGTTGATGCCCAGATCGGCTTTATATGCAGCTTCGTCGAAGGGGGCTTCGTTTAATGAGTTACGTTCCGCTTCGTTCAGCTCGACCACGTCGTCGTAAAAGCCGGGTATCGCGATGCGGTTGTTTTCGTCATGCAGTGAGGCGATTAGTTGGGCAAGGATTGTGACGGGATTGGCTACAGCTCCTCCATATACACCCGAATGCAAGTCCCGGTTCGGTCCGACAACTTCCACCTCCACATACGATAAACCGCGCAGGCCCGTTTCGAGGGAGGGAGTGTCCAGGCTGATCATGGCCGTGTCGGAGATGAGCACCACATCAGCAGCCAGACGCTCTTTATTGGCCTTCACGAATACACCCAGGTTATCGGATCCCACTTCTTCCTCTCCCTCAATCATGAATTTGACATTACACGCCAGCGTATTGGTGGCCTGCATTAATTCAAACGCCTTGATGTGCATGTAAAACTGCCCCTTGTCGTCACACGCCCCCCGGGCAAATATTTTGCCGTCGCGCACCGTGGGTTCAAAAGGTGGGGTTTCCCAAAGTTCCAATGGATCGGGCGGTTGCACGTCATAATGCCCATATACCAATACAGTTGGCTTGGCCGGATCGATGATTTTCTCCCCATATACGATGGGATGTCCCGCTGTGGAACATATTTCCACATTTTCCGCGCCTGCATCGGTTAATTTCTGTGCCACGTATTCCGCCGTGTGGCGTACGTCGTCACTATATGCAGAATCGGCGCTTACCGATGGAAAGCGAAGCAATTCAAATAGTTCATCCAAGAAGCGCTGTTGGTTGGCTTCCACGTAGTTTTTGATGGTTTTCATATGCGCTAAGGGCTTTGCTGCAAACTTAGCTAATTTGCCAAAGAAAGGCAAATTAGCAATCTCTCGCCTGCCTTTGAAAATAAGGTGTCAGGTGAAACTTAGCTAATTTGCCAAAGAAAGGCAAATTAGCGATCTCATCCAGGAGTATGCAGGGGCTTTTTTAGATAGAGATAAACTTGAATGTTTGTGCAACAAACGTCGGACAAAGGCGTCATAAATGCGGCATCTCAAAAAAACCGATGGGCAACTTGGTTGTTTACTGCATTTTCGTAATTTTACGAATTATCCATAGTTCTTGTAAAGTTAAAATGAAATAGATGTTAAAAAATGTTAAGTATCAATGTTTTATTTTTAAACTAAAAAATTAGTTCTATATTTGTGTCGATGTGTTGGGGGGAATAGAATGTTACGGGGGATAACCCATGATTAATTATAGCTTAAATTCCAACAATGAAGAAAATCCTCGTTGCGCTGGCTTTGGTCTTGCCATGCTGGCTTTCCGTTTCCGCCCAAGAAAATGGGTATACCATTAAAGGTGCAGTAGTAGACACCGCTTCCAGTATCAAGCTGGCCAAAGCTTCCATCGTGCTGGTGCACGCAAAAGATTCCATGCTATACCGGTTTACGCGCACAGATGAATTGGGAAATTTCCGAATGGATGGATTGGATACCGGAGAATATACGCTTTTTGCCACCTTTCCGGAATATGCAGACTATGTAGAGCGATTTACGTTAGATAGCACATCTTCCGTGTTCGATTTCGGTAATTTAGGCTTGGTATTGCGATCCAAGTTGCTCGAAGAAGTGCTGGTAAACAGAAGCCAGGCCATTACGATCCGGGGAGATACGACGGAATACGATGCAGCGAGTTTCAATATAGAACCCAACTCGAAAGTGGAAGACCTGCTCAAGCAGTTGCCTGGCATCCAGGTAGACCAGGACGGAAAAATTACTGCCCAGGGCCAAACGGTAAATAAAGTGCTGGTTGATGGCGAGGAGTTTTTCGGGGACGATCCGACGTTGGTAACCCGTAATCTCCGGGGCGATATGGTGGATAAAGTACAACTGTACGATAAAAAAAGCGACCAGGCGGAGTTTACCGGTGTTGATGACGGAGAGCGCTCCAAAACACTCAATATCAAACTGAAAGACGACCAAAAGAAAGGGGATTTTGGTAAGGTGGACGCCGGTGCCGGCACGAACGAGATGTATCAGGGGCAGGCCATGTACAACCGCTTTAATAACAAACAACGTTTTTCGGTATTCGGCACTGTTGGCAATACCGGCCGCACGGGATTAAGTTGGCAAGATGCCAACCGTTATGCTCCTTCCGGCACGGTAGTGGATGTGGATGGGGGATTTTATATTACCAGCACCGGTGGTCAGGATGAAATTGAGTCGTGGGGCGGGCGTTACGATGGCCGGGGTATTCCGTCGGCGCTCAACGGCGGTGCCTATTACAGCAACAAATGGAACGAGGGCAAGCAGTCGATAAATGGCAACTATAAAATCGGGGAACTCAGCGTAAAAGGTACCAGCAATACCATCACTGAAAATAATCTGCCCAATGGAAGAAGCATTAATACCGTATCTGATCAGACATTCGACCGGCGGATATTCCGGCAGCGGGGAGGAGCGATTTTCGAAACGCAGTTTGATTCGACGTCCACATTGAAAGTAACGGTAGACGGCGCGTTAAAGAACGGAGAAACAGCAGAGTTCAACCAATCGGCCGGCACAGACGTGGACGGTGGAAGGTTGAATGAATCCATGCGCCGTACCAACAACGATACGGAAGGAATCGATGCTTATCTTACTGCATTGTGGACAAAAAAGCTGCGTAAAAAGGGGCGGACAGTCTCGTGGGAGGTCAACGAAACCATTAACCAAAGCAAAGCCAACGGATTCTTGTATGCGGAGAACTCTTTTTATGCAGATGGAACGGTGGACAGCACGTCCCTGGTGGACCAGATGAAAATAAACGACACCAAAAACTCCGTATTCAATTCCAATATCACCTACACGGAACCTTTTACCAAAACATTGTCCCTAGTGATGAATTACCGGTTTTCAGCAAATAATGGGACGTCGCTCAGGCAATCATTCAACGAGGCGGGTGCGGGCGGTTATTCGGACTTAGATTCGCTATATAGTAACGATTTTAAGCTCAATCAATTGGCCAACCAATTGGGAGCTATCCTGAATTTCAAAAAAGGAAAATCCACACTCAATTTCGGTACCCGCATGAGCCGGGTTCAATTTGACCAAATCGATCGATACTCCGATAGCCGCTTTGAACGGAATTTCACCAACCACAATCCGCAGCTGACCTATCAGTATCGGTTTTCGCAGCAGAAATCGTTTCGTTTTTCCTATAATGGTAACAATACCCAGCCGTCTTTAAGCCAGATACAACCCGTGCGGGTGAATGACGACCCGCTGAACATCGTATTGGGTAACCCCGATCTGAAACCGTCGTATACCAATCGGTTCAATATGTCTTACAATTCGTTTAAGGTGATTGGAAATCAATACTTCTATTTTTCCGGTAGTTTTTCCAATACCAATAATCCCATTGTGAGTAATATCACAACCGATTCGGTAGGGCGAAGCACGTTCCAATATGACAATTTGAGCGACAAATCACCCATAAACTATTATTTTTATTCCGGTTTCAGCAAAAAGATCAAGAAACTGGACCTGGATGTTGGCGGCGGCCTGAATGCAAATGGCAATACCTATTATAATCTGACGAACGGCGAGTTGAACCGGACGCAAACGTCGACATACTCGGGCGACATTAATATCCGGCAGTATGTCCAGAAAAAATATAACTTCTACCTCAATTTCGGCCCTACGTATACGTTCAGCAAAGCATCGGTGCAACAACGGGGCGATAACAGCGGCTGGGGGGTGAACGGGCGCTATTCCTTTAACATTTACCTGCCGTTGAAGTTTGAGATCAACTCAGAAGGTCGGTATACCTATACAGCGCCTACGGAATCGTTTGACTACGCTTTCGAGCAATTTATTGTCGATGCATCCGTCAGCAAGAAGTTCCTGAAAGACGAAACACTCCGTTTTTCTGTCGGTGTGAACGATCTCTTTAATCAAAATAAGGGATTCAGTCGGTACGCCAATAACAATATGTTTACACAAAACAGTTACACCACAATTACCCGCTATTTGATGTTTTCACTGACCTGGGATTTCAGTAAAATGGGCGGCGTATCTGTACAAAATTAGCAGTCATGAAACTAAAGATTTTCCTTCCGCTGACCTGTTTGTTAGGTATCATGTTCACTATCCAATCGCTGCAAGCGCAATATGCGCGTTTTGTAGAAAGTGGTGTGGTAACGTTTGAGAAGCGGGTAAATATGTATGCCAAAATCAAAAGCCGGGTTGGCAGGAATTCATTTATGGAGCAGGCTTTCGAGCAATACAAGCGGAATAATCCCCAATTTAAGACGTTCAAATACAACCTGGCTTTTAATGGCGGCCATACACGTTTTTGGCCATTAGATGATCAGACGACATCATCAGCGGGCTTTTTTGGCAATGATCCTTCCATCGATATGGGAAATACGATCGTCACCGATCTGCTCGCGGGGCAAAGTATCGGACAGAAAAGCGTTTATGAGCAGACGTACCTGATCACCGACAGCACCCGCCGCATCCAGTGGCGTATTACCAATGAAACACGTGAAATTGCCGGATATGAATGCCGGAGGGCAAATGCGTTGGTGCTCGACTCTATTTATGTGGTTGCGTTTTACACAGACCAGATCCCGGTAACCGGTGGTCCGGAATCATTTACCGGGCTACCGGGTATGATCCTCGGTGTGGCGCTTCCCTATGAGAATACGACCTACTTTGCAACTGCGGTGGACGACCGCCCGGTGTCGGCCAAGGAACTCGAAGCTCCCAAAAAAGGGAAGGCCGTCAACTACCGCGAACTCCGCGCCGAGTTGGAGGCCAGTCTAAAAGACTGGGGAGATTATGCCAAACCCATTTTCAAGGCGATGATGCTATAGAGTTGGGGCTTATGCTCAGTAGGTGTTTTGGTCTACTGCTCGCAAGCTGGGATCCGCTGCGCTTTGCTTGCGTCTCCAAGGCTTGCTCTGCAGCAGACCAAAACACTAGCAGCGGTTAGTGCCCCGAATAACGTTGGATATGCATCGCAACTGCAACGCTTCGCGCCGCTAGGCTGCTCATGCATATCCAACGTTATTCATCCCCTTTGTATCTGTTCCACGGTCTTTTTTTTACGTATATTTCTTTAGCTTTGCACGTCACGACAACTTGCCAGCCAATTGCTATTGAAAATGAAGCGACTTTTATTCACCATAATTTCCGTACTAGGTTCCTGTACATTTTCCTTTTCAACCAGCCGGGGAGCCGAGATCGATTCGTTGCTGCAGCTGTTGGATAAAACCATAGCGAAGCGCGCGATTTATACATCGGAGAAGGAAAAAAAAATCAATGAAATAAAACGGTTGCTTGCGCATGAACACGCTCCCGAAAAGCGCTATCAGCTGAATAACACCTTGATAGCCGAGTATCAGTCGTTTATATGCGATTCTGCGTTGGGTTACATCGACCGAAATATCCAATTGGCGAGTACCTTGAACAACCGGGAATTTATGGATGAGAGTAGATTGAGGTTGGCTTTTGTACTGTCGATATCGGGTTTGTTTACCCAGGCATCTGACGTATTTGATTCCATTGAGTACAAGTCGCTACCTCACCACCTGAAGGTGTTCTATTGCTGGGGTTACATCCGTTATAATGAAAATCTGATAAAATATACCGATCATCCGAAGTACGAGACGGTACACATACAGGAAATCGCGAGATGCAGGGATACGTTAATGCGTCTCCTAGGCGAGGACACGGATACATACCTGAAGGAAAAGTCGTTCAAATTGAAGGCGGAGGGAGCCTTCGAAGCCTCAGCTGAAATCCAGACAGAATTATTCAAGAAGGAGCAAGTGAATTCCCACGGTTACGCGATGGCTGCGATGGGACTGTCGATGATTCACAAAGAACTCGGAAATCAATCACTGCAAGAAAAATATCTGCTGCTTGCGGCCATAACCGATGTGAGGCTAGCCGTGAAGGAAAACGAATCCTTATTGACCTTGGCTATCTATTTACATGAGCAAGGAGACGTAAATCGGGCCTACAATTACATCCAGGCGGCTCTTGATGATGCAAATTTTTATAACTCACGCTTCAGAAATGCGGTGATCGCACGTACGCAGCCCAAGATTGAAGCCATGTACCTGACCAAGATCGAACAGCAACGGCGAAATTTGCGGTCGTATGCACTGGCCATCAGTGTTTTTCTGGTTGTACTGATCGGAACATTATATTTCCTCTACAAGCAGATAAAAACGGTATCAAGGGCGAGGAAACATCTGAATACGGTCAATGCACAACTCATGTCAGCCAACCACCGGCTGGATGAGGCTAACCTCATACGGGAACGGTATATCGGGTACTACATTAACCAATGCGCGGTATATCTTGATAAGTTGGACGAGTTCCGGAAGAGTGTGAGCCGAAAGATCAAAGCCGGCCAACTGGCCGAATTAGAAAAGCTAAGTGCAACGACAGCTACGCTGGAAAAAGATGCCCAGGAATTGTATACGGACTTCGACAGCACCTTTCTGGAAGTTTATCCGGATTTTGTGGAGGGTTTTAATGCACTGCTCAGAGCAGATGAGCGATACGTGCTTAAAAAAGATCACCTGAATACGGAACTTCGCATATTTGCACTGATCCGGCTGGGCATCACGGATGTCAATCAGATCGCAACGTTTCTGCGCTATTCCATCCAAACGATTTACAACTATAAAAGCAAAGTGAAGGGGAAAGCCGCGGTCGACATCGAACATTTTGAGGAAAATGTTAAAAAAATCGGCACGCTTCGTGTCGAATAAATTCTCATACGTTTACCAATTGTTTTCTGGTTGTTGTTGTGGATTAACTGATTTACAGTTATTTGTATTTTTTTTAGCCAAAAATCACTTACCAAGATGCCTACTTGCGCATACACGTGGGTGGCTTGGTATATACATTTGCTCCTGATTATAAACATCAAAAATTTATAAAGACAGAAATGAAAAATCACCTCTCCGGGATCACCCGGTTGCTCCTGCTTGTCTCGTTTTTCTTCGTAAAGGGGATGACCGTCCGCGCGCAGGAAATAACCCCATTCGTCAACAACGACCGGGTCGTTTTTCTAGGTAACAGCATCACCGACGGTGGGCACTATCATTCGTACATAGGACTCTATTACATGACGCGGTTTCCGGCGATGAACCTATCCGTACTCAATGCAGGTATCGGTGGCGACCGGGTCATAGAAATGGTCAAGCGATTGGACGGAGACGTGTTCAGTAAACAGCCCACCGTGTTGATTACCACGTTTGGTATGAATGATTCGGGGTATTTTGAATATAATGGCTCGGAACCCGATAAGTTTGCCGACGAAAAGGTTAAAGAATCCTACGACGCGTATCAGGAAATGGAAAAGCGGTATAAACAACTTCCTGACACCCGCATCGTCCTGATGGGGAGTTCACCTTATGATGAAGAAGCGATTATCAAGGATAATACGCCGTTCAAGGGGAAAAATAAGGCCATGCTTCGGATCGTCGACTTTCAAAAAGCCTCCGCGCAGGCGAATAACTGGGAATTCTTCGACCTGAATCAACCGATGACACAGCTAAACCAGCGTATCCAACAACAGGACTCGACGTTTACACTCTGCGGTGCCGATCGCATCCATCCCGATAACGACGGACACATGGTGATGGCGTACCTTTTTCTGAAGGCACAGGGATTTGCCGGAAATAAGGTCGCCGAACTATCCATCGATGCTGCCCGTCAGCAGGTGGTTTCCGCGGTAAATTGCCAGGCGTCAACTATCAAAAAAACGGCAGCCGGCATTTCGGTTGACTACAAGGCCAATTCGTTGCCCTACCCGTTGGATACGGTTGCGCGCGGATGGGGAAGTAAAAAAAGCCAGTACGATGCCCTGCGTGTCATCCCTTTCATGGAAGAGATGAATCAAGAACAGCTGGTGGTAACCGGTTTGAAGGGACGCACCCAACTGGTCATCGACGGTGAAGTGATCGGGATATGGTCTGCCGACGATTTTGCCCATGGAATCAACTTGGCTGCGTTAACTAATACGCCGCAGTACCAGCAGGCACTCGGCGTGATGTATCTAAACGAAGAGCGGTGGGAAATTGAACGCCGGTTCCGGGATTATGCATGGGTACAATACAACTTTTTTCAACCCAGAGGACTCTTGGACGCCAACAACCGGAAGGCCATCAATGTAATGGATGAGCACGTCGCAACCGACGGCTGGTTAAGGGCTAAAAGGGACTTGTATGCCAGGGCTATGCTGCCCGAAGTGCGGAAATCCTGGCAAGACCAGATCGATCAGTTGACAGACGCCATGCGCGAAGCAGCGATACCCAAAACGCGGAAAATCACACTGGTTTCCGTTCAATAAAAAGTAAAACGAGGTCATATAGAATTATTGAGGCAGTCATGATGAGGATGAAGAAGATCGGCTATTGTTTAGGGATTGTTGTTTTTTTGATGGGTGCTTGTTCGGAGCATAAGCAACAGGAAGAGGCTTCTCCCGCAGACTTTGTAAACCCGTTTATCGGCGCAAGCACCAGTACCGGCGCAGCGGGCGTTTATCACGGACTGGGCAAGACGTTTCCCGGCGCGACGACCCCCTACGGCATGGTGCAGGTGAGTCCCAATACGATAACCGGGGGCGACAACAGCCCGGGATACAGCTATGAGCATAAGACGATTGAAGGCTTTGCGTTTACGCAAATGAGTGGGGTAGGGTGGTTTGGAGATCTGGGTAATTTTCTCGTGATGCCCACAACGGGTGAGCTGAAAACGATTGCTGGAAAGGAAGATGGTAGTATCCACGGATACCGTTCCTATTATAATAAAGACTCAGAGATCGCCAAACCGGGCTACTACGCCGTAGAATTAACGGATTATCGCATCAACGTGGAAACCACCGCGGCTCCGCATAGCGGGATGATCCGGTTTACGTTTCCGGAAAATAAGCAATCCCGGATACAGATCGATCTCGCCAGACGCGTGGGAGGTACAGCTGTACAGCAGTACGTCCGCAAGGTGGACGACCATACGATACAAGGGTGGATGAAATGTACACCCGAAGGCGGGGGCTGGGGAGATGGTGAAGGAAAGGCGGACTATACGGTCTATTTTTATGCACGTTTCAGCAAACCGCTGGATAATTACGGTTTCTGGAGTGCGGATATTCCGGAAGGGTGGTCCCGTAAGCGGGATGATGTAGTGAGTGAACCGTACCTACGCCGCGTGGAAGAAGCCGAAATTATCAAAGGACAGTCTGAATGGGAAGGAAAACACCTCGGCTTTTTCTCCGATTTCGAAACCCACGAAAATGAAGAAGTGACTTTGCAGGTAGGCATCTCGTTTGTCGATATGGAGGGTGCGTTAACTAATTTCCGAAGTGAACTGGAAGGAAAGGATTTTGAACAGGTACGGGCAGAGGCGGAAAAACTATGGAACGAATCGTTATCGAGTATCGACGTGCAGGGCGGAACGGATGACCAAAAGACGATATTCTATACGGCGCTTTACCATACGATGATTGACCCGCGGACGTATACCGACGTGGATGGGCGGTATACAGGAGGTGATAAAAAGATACACAAGAGCGGAACATTTACGAAGCGGACTATTTTCAGTGGATGGGACGTATTCCGTAGCCAGTTTCCGCTGCAAACCCTTATCAACCCACGGCTGGTCAGCGACCAGCTGAACTCGCTGATTTCCCTTGCCGATGAATCGGAACGGGGATATTTTGAGCGTTGGGAGCTGATGAATGCCTATTCCGGGTGTATGATCGGAAACCCTGCACTGTCGGTGCTGGCAGATGCATATGTAAAAGGCATCCGGGATTATGACGTGGAAAAAGGGTATCAATATGCGGTCAATACATCAAAGCTATTCGGCAACGATAAGTTGGGGTATACCGGGCCTCCTTTCAGCATTTCCAATACTTTGGAATATGCATATACGGATTGGTGTATTTCGCAACTCGCCAGCGGATTGGGTAAAAAGGAGGAAGCGCAGCTTTTCCTGGAAAAGGGGCAGGCATACCGGAATATTTTTGATTCCGAAAAGGGATGGTTCCGGCCAAAAAAAGACGATGGTTCGTGGGAAGAATGGCCCGACAGTGCCCGGACAAAAGAATGGTACGGAAGCATTGAATCCAATCCGTACCAACAGGGGTGGTTTGTTCCACATGATATTCCGGGCATGATCGAATTGATGGGCGGACGCGACAGCGTGCTGAAAGACCTGACCCATTTTTTTGAAAAAACACCGGAACATATGCTGTGGAACGATTATTATAACCATGCCAATGAACCGGTGCACCTCGTTCCGTTTCTCTTTAACCACCTGGATGCACCCTGGATGACGCAGAAATGGACCCGACACATCTGCGAGAAAGCCTATAAAAATTCGGTGGAAGGGATTGTAGGAAACGAAGATGTAGGGCAGATGTCGGCCTGGTACGTGTTGGCAGCGGCTGGAATACACCCGTCGTGTCCCGGAAATACGCGTTACGAAATAACCAGCCCGCTTTTTAGCGAAGTGGAAGTTGCGCTGGATCCGCACTATTTCAGCGGGAAATCCTTTAAAATAAAGGCACATGACAACTCGCCCGCAAATGTCTACATACAAAAGGCTTTGCTGAACGGGCAACCCTACAACAAGTGTTATATTGACTTTCAGGAGATCGTGTCCGGAGGCACGCTGGAATTATTCATGGGGCCCCAGCCCAATAAAAATTGGGGGAGAACGGTAGGTAGCTAAAACAAGAAAGAAAGATGGGTTTGAAAATTAAAACAGGATATCGAATGATCAGGACGCTGCTGGCGGGGCTGGCAGTCGTTTATTTTGTCAACTCCTATTCGTTTGCACAGGAGCGCGATTTGGTGAAGTATGTAAACACGCTGCAAGGAACCGATTCGGAATGGTCGTTGTCTTACGGAAATACCTACCCCACCGTTGGGTTGCCTTTTGGCGTACATTTCTTTTCTGCCCAAACCGGCAAAAACGGCGACGGCTGGAAATATCAATACAAAGCCAACACCATCCGGGGATTTCAGCAGGTTCACCAATGCAGTCCATGGATGAACGATTACGCGGTTTTTTCGTTGATGCCGGGTATCGGAAACCTGGTAGTCAACGAAGATGCACGTGCATTGACTTTCAGTCACGACCATGAAGTGGCGAAGCCGCACTATTATGCCGTCAAATTTGATAACGGCATACGTACGGAAATCAGTCCCGTTGAACGGGGAGCACATATGCGGTTCCGTTTTCCGGGAAAGCAAAAAGCCTATCTGGTGCTGGACGGGTTTATCAAGGATAGTGAGGTAACGATCATTCCGGAGGAACGCAAGATCGTTGGCTTCGTCAATAATGGACGTTTTGTTCCCGGGAATTTCAGGAATTATTTTGTTCTGGTCTTTGACCGGGATTTCAAAAGTTTCGGTACCTGGGAAAATACAAAAGATCAGGTAAAGGCCGGTAATCGGCACGACGGGGGAAAAGGAGTGGGGGCTTACCTGGAATTTGCGCCCGGCGCAACCGTCGAAGTAAAGGTGGCCTCTTCGTACATCGATCCCGCGCAGGCCGAGCTGACCCTCAAACAGGAATTGGGCGATGCCAAAAAGTTTGAAACGACAAAAAACAAGGCTTTCGACGTCTGGAATACCCTGCTGAACCGCATCGTGGTGGAAGGCGGAACGGAGGAAGAAAAAGCCACTTTCTATTCCTGCCTGTTCCGTGCCAATCTTTTTTCGCGGAAATTCTACGAACTGGATGCAAACGGAAATCCCCGTTACTACAGCCCTTACGACGGCAAAGTTTATTCAGGATACATGTACACGGACAATGGCTTTTGGGATACCTTCCGGGCACAGTTTCCCCTCAGCAACATCCTGCATCCGGAAATGCAGGGCAGGTACATGCAGTCGTTGCTGGATGCCCAGAAACAGGCTGGTTTTTTTCCAACTTGGTCTAACCCCGGAATGTCGGGCGTTATGATCGGTAACCATGCGATATCGCTGCTTGCTGATGCTTGGGCAAAAGGAATCCGCACATTCAATCCCGACACTGCATTACAGGCTTATTATCACGAAGTGACCAATAAGGGCTTTTGGGGTGGCTCCAATGGACGGGAAGGGTGGAAAGACTACTTTACCAAAGGATATATTCCGTACGGTGACATTCATGAAAGCACGGCCAAGACACTGGAGTATGCATACGATGATTTTTGCGGCTATCAGTTGGCTAAATCGGTTGGCAACGATTTTTATGAAAACGTGTTTGCCCGGCAGATGTATAACTACAAAAACGTGTTTGACCCGGCGGTCAACTTTGTGCGGGGGAGGCAGCCGGATGGCAAATGGCTTCCTGACTTTGATGCCGTTGAATGGGGCGGCCCGTTCACCGAAGCAAATGCCTGGCAATATACCTGGTCGGTGTTGCACGACATAAACGGCCTTATTCATCTCATTGGCGGAGAAGACCGGTTCAATGCGAAACTCGATTCTTTTTTCACCATGGATCAGCGGATTGAGTACGGCTCTTACGGAAAGGAAATCCACGAGATGAAGGAGATGTTGCTGGCAAAAATGGGCCAATATGCGCATGGTAACCAGCCTACGCAGCACGTTCCGTATCTCTACAATTTCAGCGGACAGCCCTGGAAATCGCAAAAGCAGGTCCGCCAGGTGATGTCGCGGTTATACAATGCCACTGAAAAAGGCTACCCGGGAGACGAAGACCAGGGCCAGATGTCATCCTGGTATGTGCTGAGCGCGTTGGGAATCTATAGCGTTTGCCCGGGAACGGACCAATACGTAATAGGCAGCCCGGTTTTTGAAAAGGCCACGATCACGCTGGAAAACGGAAAACGTTTCACCATCCGGGCGACCAACAACAGTCCGCAGCATGTGTATATCCAGTCGGCGCGTCTGAACGGAAAGTCGTATGACAAAAACTACATTACGTATGCTGACATCATCAACGGCGGTGAGATTGAGTTTGTGATGAGCGATGCCCCCAATTTCGATCGGGGAACCGCCGCAGCATCCAGGCCGTTTTCACTGAGTCCGCTGTAGATAACCGGAATTTCGGTTTCGGTAACTGATAAAAGAACCATTATAGTACCCTAATTATAAATTAAAGTTTTGAATATGAGGTATTTATTTTACGCAATGTTTATTGCGCTTACGTTGGCGTCGTGTAATAAACAGGGTTTTCTTGACCAGACGCAGTCGACAGACCTGAATGAACAGGTTGTTTTCTCGGACAGCGCCTACACCATCAATTTCCTTTCGAGCATGTATGCGGATATTGGTTTCGCTACCTGGCCGAAACGATTTGGTGGAGGGGGGTTGGACGCCTGTACCGATGAAGCGGAAGGCACCGGTTTGGGAAGCATCAATACATTTATCCAGTTCGCCACAGGTACGGTCAATTCAAACATGATTACCAAGGACGCCTGGACCACGGCCTATACGAATATCCGCCGGGCCAATATTATGCTCAAGAATCTACCGGCTGTAAAATTCGGTGACGACATCAAAGTGCGGGTGAAGGCTGAAACGCGCTTTTTGAGAGCCTATTATTGTTTTATCCTGCTGGAACATTACGGAGGGATACCGCTGATGGGGGATAGTGTATACCGTAAGGAAGATCACATTCCCGCCGTGCGTAACACGTTTGAAGAATGCGTGGAATATATTGTAACGGAATGTGACGCCGCAGCGGAAGACCTACCCTGGATGCACATTGGCGAAAATTACGGGCGTGTCAGCAAAGCAGCCTGTTACGGGCTGAAATCCCGTCTGCTATTGTATGCCGCGAGCCCGTTGTTCAACGGCGACGCGGAGGTAACAGACGAACGCCTACGTGCGGTTGCGGGATACCCCGACATCGACCCGTCAAGGTGGGAGCGGGCGGAGCAAGCCGCTGCACAGGTAATGGAAGGCTCGGGCGGACAGTATCATTTACACGTGAACAACGACCCCGAACCGGGCTATGGATTCTATGAGGTCTTCCAACTGCGGAAGAATTCCGAATACCTCCTGGCCCGGATGCAGGCGTCAAACAGTGATCTGGAGGGGATATGGAATCCACCGACCTTCGGCGTTTCAAGTCCCGGTGCCCGCCCCTACCTGGAAATGGTAAACGCGTTTGGAATGAAGAATGGTCTGCCCATCGACGATCCCGCATCCGGGTATGATCCCGAACAGCCGTACAAAGACCGAGACCCAAGGTTTGCCAATACCATCACACGCGACCAATCATTGGTTTTTCACCGGGATGGGCTGGCAAGACGGCCTGTTAACATCTACATCGATAAAACCGATCCCAATACTATAAAATCCGGTCAGGATGCCGTCTACAAGGGTACGCCAACCGGATATTACACGTACAAGATGCTCAATCGCGATGTAGCCGCAGATTGGTTCAATACGTACACGCCGCGGTGTTTTCCCATCATACGGTATGCGGAAATCCTGCTCAACTTTGCCGAGGCGCGTAACGAACGGCTTGCATCGCCCGATCCGGAGGTCTACCAAGCGGTCGAGGCCATCCGGGAGCGGGCAGGCCTTTCGCCTTATCAGCTGCAGGCGGGACTTACACAGGCCGAAATGCGGGAGATTATCCGGAACGAGCGAAGGAAGGAACTGGCCTTTGAAGGGCACCGGTTTTTTGATGTCCGACGCTGGAAGATTGCAGAGGAGGTTGAAAATAGCCAGCTGCATGGTACAGAACCTGCGCGGACATCTTCCGGCACCCTGTACAGCACCATTAACGTACGGAAACGTGTATTTAACCCCCGCATGTATTTGTGGCCTATTCCGCAATCGGAAGTGGCAAAATCGGCCGATTTAATTCAAAATCAAGGTTATTAATTGCATTCAATGATGAAGATCAACGTAATATTACCTGCAGTCTTACTAGCATTTGGGCTGACAGCGCTTTCGTCCTGCGAAGACGGAATTTCGAACGTGTCAACGGCCGAAGCGGCGAAAGACATTACCGGAAGCTGGAAAGTAGTCCAGCTGACAAGAAACGGCGAAGATTTGAGCGAACGGCTGGATCTCACCGATTTCCGGATCGATTTTAATCCGGATGGAACCTATACACTCGCCGAACAGTTGCCGTTTATTGCCAATGCACCGGGTACTTACAGCCTCAGTGATCCACAATATCCGTTTGCATTGATTTTAAGGCCGGAAGGTGTCCAGGAAGATGTCGTGGCCAGATTTCAATTTCCTGTGGTTGAAGGAGAGCGGCAATTGAGCCTTTCATTCAGCCTTGGATGTGAAAGCAATGTGTACCAATTTAATTTTGAACGAGAAAATCAAGACTTATGAAACCTGTAACCCGTACGTTATTATACTGCTATCTTGCTGTCGGCCTTTTCGTAACCCTGTTTCTGGTACATTGCGGATTGACGGCGCTGACAGTGACGGTGCCTGAACAGGCGATGGTCAACGAACGTGTCACGTTTGTAATGCACAGCGGTGCAGAGCCCCGGATTGAAGAACCGGGAACCTATACCACACAATTGCTTGCCGGTATCATGGTTCCAAAAAGCTGGAACGCCAGGGAAAACGCAGTGTTGACGTTTACCAGCCCGAAGGGCAACGGTACGATGCGGATGATACCGAACTCGGAAATCGAACCGGTGTCGGGCGTGAATTGGCATCAGGCGGCAAAAAATATGTTTGGAATCGGTCCGAACCTGGTGGACGATTTTGAGTGGATCGTATACCGGAGCACCCAATCCTATACGTTCCGCAATAACGAAGATATCAATTTCGACGTAAATGTGGAATGTAATGTCGGGGCAGAAAACATGCTGGTGCGGTTAGGGTTTTATGTTGGCTCTTCCATTGAAAACCTTCGTCCGGAAGATACAGACTATAAAAAGGTCGCGTTTTCGCAGGTGTTTGAAGTAACCGGCGGTGAAGGTGATCTGATCGATTTTGTCAATCCGCAACTGGCCGCGATACAACCCGTCCGGAGCCTGGATAACGATATCATCACATTGACGTTCGATGCCGGGGTCACGCATACCGCACTGGATAATCAGGAAGATATCTATTTGACGATCAAATGTTTTGATGAAGCGGGGGCGCTCATCGCCGAAGTTAATGAACAAACGGATAAGACCCGGCTCACGGACATCGGTGGTAAACGGTTTCTGTTGGATTTTTGGCCACGGGGCTATTTCAATCTGGAAAAGGACCAACGGATTGCCCGTCTTGAATACTACTGTACGGACGCCACCGGTACTCAACGCGTTGGATACGGCAATACCGAAGAGCCATTTACCTATACTTTCCGCTGTCAATAAATAATCTTGAACATGTTGAATCACTATATAAAAGTCAGTGCAACAGGTTTATTCCTGCTTATTGCGGTAAATCAAGTTGCTTACGGAAGATTTCCGAAACCAGGTGCCAGTCATCGGACGGTGGATCAGATCGGGATAAACAGCCCCATCAAAGTAGTTGATGAATACGGGAAACCGCTCCCGGCCGTAAAAATCTATTCGTTGCGGAACGAACTGCTGGGCGAGACGGACGAACAGGGTGAAGCCGCCTTAACGGTTACCGGGCCGGATATGCACATATCACTGCGGCATCCAGCCTATTATTCAAAAACGTTGGCAGCGGGAACGGCCACTACGGTAGCATTGGTCCCAAATTACCTGCAGGAGCCCGCAACGGTTGACGTGCTGCATGACAAACGGGATCGGAACACGGTTATCGGATCCGTGGCCGTTGTTTATAACAGCCAACTTAAATCCACGCCCACATCGTTATACCTGAACGCCTTGACCGGTAGGCTCCCCGGTTTGTACACGCAGGAAACCAGCGGATTCCGGTCAGCGCGTATCGCTCCGATTACAGCGAATGACCTCGCGGGTTCTTTGCCCACAAGCGCAACGAAATACAGCACCAGTCTGAGTGACAATGCGGAGGTAGCTTTTCAATTACGGGGGCAAAACCCGGTCGTATTGATTGACGGTGTACAACGGGAGATTTACTCGATTGATCCGGAAAGCATCGAATCGATCACCGTGGCAAAAGATGCATTGTCGTCCATCCTATTAGGGCAAAGGAGCTCCCGGGGTGTGCTGCAGGTGACCACCAAAAAAGGAAGACCGGGGCCTCCGCGTATTTCCTTTACCGCACAAACCGGCGTACAGCATGCGCTGAAACGACCCGAACCCCTGAGTTCACACCAATATGCCTACCTCTATAACGAGGCATTGCTGAACAGTGGCCGCGCACCGGTGTATTCCCAGGAAGACTTTGACGCGTTTAAAAACGGGAACTCCCCGCTGTTTTATCCCGATGTCAATTGGTATGACGCGGTTCTGAAAACTAATACGCCGATAACCAAGTATAACCTTGGGGTAAACGGTGGAACAAAGAATGCACGCTACGCCTTGTCGCTCAGCTATCTCAACCAACAGGGGATGTTCCAGTCGTCTGATCAGTTTGATTATGAAACCAACCTGGGGCAGCAAAGGTACCTGATTAATAGCTCCATCGATGTCGATGTGACGAGCGATCTGACCATCGGGCTCCAATTGTTCGGTCGGATTCAGGAAGGACGCAGTCCCGGGGCCGGTGTAGAAGGCATACTCAAAGCCTTACAATCAACACCCAATAATGCATATCCTATTTTTAACGACGACGGCACCTACGGAGGTTCGTCTGAATATCCAACCAACCTGTACCAGCAGGTTACCGGGTCCGGATACCGTTTAGACAATACCCGGGACGTCCTGGCAAACCTGGATTTCAATTACCGGTTTGACCGATGGCTGCCGGGGTTGTATGCCAAGGGCAAATTCAATGTGTCATCGACCTCCTCCAGCTTGGTTGACCGCAACCGCCAGCAGCCGGTTTACGATGTCCGTTACAACGAAGCGGGAGAGCTCGTATATGTACGGTATGGCAACATTTCGGATCAGCCGAATTCATTTGCTACCACATCGACAGCAAATTTCATCTACTACCAGGGTAATATCGGATACGATACACACATTAACGAGGATCACCGGATAGGGGTACGGATTTTTGCCGACCAACAAACGGCAAACTACCAGTTTGATCTACCCGCCATCCACACCAACGTTGCGGCTACGGCAAATTACGCATACCAAAACAAGTACTTTGCCGAGGTTGCGGCAAATTATTCTGGTTTCAACCGCTTTCAGCCGGGAAGCAAGTTCGGACTGTTCTACGCCGCGGGTCTGGCCTGGGACTTGGCGCAGGAGTCTTTCCTGGCCGAGCAATCCGATTGGCTGACGGAACTTAAATTACGGGCCACATACGGCAAAACCGGCAATACCAACGAAGGCGCATTGGGTTACTACAGTTGGCGCGCCTCTTACGGACAGGATGGGAATAATGGTTATGGGGTAGGTTCGGAATATTCGTTCGTAAGCAGTTTGGTGGAGAAAGGGCTGGCGAATGTAGCAGGCACCTGGGAAAAAGGACATAAGTTCAATGTGGGACTGAACCTATCGTTGTGGAATTCCCTTAGCTTATCTGCGGAATACTACCGGGATACCTATTACGATCTGTTACAGCAACGGGGATCCACCATTGAGCTGATCGGAATCGGCTATCCAAATGAAAACATCGGCAAGAACCGGTATGAAGGGCAGGAACTTGCCATCACCTATCGGAACCACGTAGGAAACTTCAATTATTTTATTGCAGCCAACGCTTCGCGGATGCGTACGGAAGTGGTTTATATGAACGAGGTCTTTCAGAAATACAACTGGAACCGCCGCACCGGTATGCCGGTGGGGCAGACCTTCGGCTACCTGGCAGACGGACTGATTAAGGATCAGGTGGAGGCCGATGCCGCCCCCCTGCTGGGAGGAAGTGAAGTACACCCCGGCGATGTCAAACTGGTCGACCTCAACGGCGACGGCATGATTAATATCTATGACCAGACCGCTATCGGTAATACCAAACCGTTGCTGTACTTCGGAACAACCATCGGTTTCAATTTTGTGGGATTTGATTTCAGTGTGCTCCTGCAAGGTGTCGCAAACCGTACGTACCAACAAACGGACTACTCTTTCGGAAGTGATGGAGAACGGCAGGGGTATTCGTACTTGCTGGGACGATGGACACCGGAGACAGCCGAAACGGCTACCTATCCACGCCTCACCATCGGTTCGGATCCGACCAACACACCGTATCTCAACACGTCGAGCTACTGGACACGTTCGGGTGAGTACCTACGGATACGGAACATCGATCTGGGGTATACTTTTCCGTTCCATCTGAGCCGGAAAATACGGGTCTCTGCACTCCGCATTTTTGCCAATGAACAGAACCTCTTTACCCTTACGCCATACGACCGGCTGGATCCCGAGATCAGCGGCGATACGGCTTATCCCATCCAGCGGGTGATCAATTTTGGAGTAACGATCAAATTATAAACCTGAAATCAACTAACGATATGAACTACATACAGCTAAAATGGTTTGTTTTCATCGGGCTTGTAACCACTGTTTTTGCCTGCGAGAGCGACCTTGAGGTCGAGCCTATTGAATTGCAGACGTTGTACCAAGTATTTGATAAGAATGATTCCGCGGGTGTTGAGGCAAACCGGTTTTTGCTGGATTGCTATCGTTTTTTGCCGGAAATGGGGAACCGCGTGGGTGGGGACTTTCTGGATGCGGCGACAGACGATGCGGTGTCTTCTAACCCCACCAACACGTCCGTGCAGCAATTGGCCATGGGAACCTATACTTCCGATAATTATCAAGACAACCTGTGGGCGTCGTGGTATCAGGGGATACGCCGCACCAGCATTTTTGTTGCCAATATCGATCGCGTGCCGCTGAATGGAAAACTGGCCAATGGAACCTCGTTTAACCGGGTGTGGAAAGCAGAGGCCCGTTTTCTGCGGGCAATGTTCTATTTTGAGTTAGTGAAGCGCCACGGAGGCGTTCCGCTGCTCGGTGATGAGGTCTATCAATTGGACGACAACATCGAGTTGCCGCGTCGGAATTTTGAGGAATGCATCGCATTTATCGTCAGCGAATGCGATGCCGTTAAAGATAGCCTGCGGACCGATCCGTTTAATCTTCCCTTTTATGAAAGACCGACGAAAGCTGCGGCATTAGCCTTGAAAGCACGGGTGCTGTTATACGCAGCCAGTCCGCTGTTCAACGGTGGGAATATCGATCCGCAAAATGCCCTTACAGGCTACACGGATTTTTCAGCCGCCCGATGGGAAGCGGCAGAAAACGCGGCAAGGGAACTCATCGAACTGAATCTGTTCACACTTGAACCGGAGTTCAGAAATGTATTTATAACCCGGAATAAAGAGCGTATATTTTCGAAACAAGGCGGAAATAACACCAGTATTGAAAACAATAATGGGCCCGTCGGGTACTCCTCCGGAGTTAATAACGGCCGGACAAGCCCGACTCAGGAACTAGTCAACGCGTTCGGTATGGCCAATGGATTGCCGATTGACGATCCGAATTCCGGATTCAACGAGAATGATCCCTATGCAGATCGGGACGGACGCTTTTATGCGACGATCTTTTATAACGGTGCCCCGTGGCTGAACCGGCCGGTTGAGACCTTTGAAGGAGGAGCCGATAAGCCTGGCGGAACCAAGCAGCAGACGAAAACCGGTTATTATCTGCGGAAATTTATGGGTGATTTCGAATCCGCCGTCAATTATAGCAACGTAAACCACGATCATATCCTCTTCCGGTATGCGGAAGTACTGCTGAATTTTGCCGAAGCACGGAATGAACGCTTAGGTGCTCCCGACCAGGAGGTATACAACGCGGTGGAGCAAATCAGGGAACGTGCCGGATTGGTGCCCTTCCAGCTTCCGGCCGGACTCAGCCAATCGGAGATGCGTGAACTCATCCGGAACGAGCGCCGCAAGGAACTTGCTTTTGAAGAACACCGGTTTTACGATGTAAGGCGATGGAAAATCGCCGAAGCGGAATTCAATAAAGAGTTGTCGGCAATGACCATCTATCAAACGGGTACCGGAATCATCCGGCAGCAGACACCGGTATTGAAAATGAACTTCGAAGAGCGGATGTACCTGGCGCCGATCCCGTTTAGTGAAGTCATCAAAAACCCGCAGATGATACAGAATCCGGGTTGGTAATCAGATGGTTTAATTGCTATTAGGAAGAAACAAATGAAAAGAAGTATATATCTTTTACTGGTCATGGTTGCAGCACCATGTATCCTCGTTGCACAAACGGTCGTCTCCGGAATTGTGAAAAATGCCGAAGGTCCATTAGCAGGGGTGACGATTTCAGAAAAAGGCAGCAGCCATGCCGCTCAGTCTGACCAAGACGGACGGTTCCGTATTTCGTTGAGCCGCGGTGGGAATGTGTTGGTGTTCAGTAGTGTAGGGTACATCACACAGGAGCGAACGGTTGAAGCGTCGGGAGAATTGGAAGTGATCCTCCAATCCAACGTTCAGGATATCAATGAGGTCGTTGTGGTTGGGTATGGTACAACGAAGAAGCTGACCAGTACCGGCGCGCTGAGTTCAATTAAAGGGGCAGATATCCGGCAAATTCCCACTGCTAACGTGCAGAATACGCTGGCAGGTAGGTTGCCCGGCTTTGTGTCGGTGCAGCGATCGGGACAGCCGGGCAGGGATGCTTCCGATTTTTACATCCGTGGAGTGAGTTCGCTGAATCCGGATGGGAACCAGCCGCTGATCATCGTGGATGACATTGAATACACGTATGAACAATTGTCACAGATCAACGTCAACGAGATCGAGAGCATCTCCATCCTGAAAGACGCATCCACCACCGCAGTGTTTGGTATTAAGGGGGCAAATGGGGTATTGGTGGTGAAAACCCGGCGGGGGGAATCCGGGAAACCGAAGATCAACATCCGCCTGGAATCCGGTGCGCAAAGTCCGGTAACCCGGCTGAAATTCCTGGATGCCTACGAAAGTGCGCTGTTATGGAATGAGGCAATTGCCAACACGGCAGGTGATAACACCAACCAGCCGTTCAGTCCCGAAGCGTTGGAACATTTCCGGCTGGGGGATGCCCCCTATGCCTATCCGGACGTCAATTGGTATGATCGGATATTCAGACCCATGAGCTTTCAGCGGAACAGCAATGTGGATGTAACCGGAGGCAGCGAAAGCATCAAATACTTTATCTCCGGCGGCGCATTTTCCCAGGACGGGAATCTATATAATTTCGAAAATAACGGCGATCAGGTCAATAACAATTACTACTACCGGCGGTTCAACCTGCGGTCCAACCTCGACGTCCAGGCAACCAAAAGCCTGCAACTGCGCCTCGATTTCAGGGCAAACTTCAACCGGATCAATGGGCCCAGGGCCGGAAATATCGTGGGAGAAGTGTTTAATTTCAATAAAATCCGGCCCTGGTCGGCACCCTTTCTCAACCCCAATGGTTCGTACGCCTACGCCGGCGATACGCAAGATCTATCGCCTACCATCAATGCGCGGCTGGCAACAGCGGGCTACCGGTTGGACCGGCGGAACGACCTGAATATCCTGTTTGGAGGTACGCAGGATTTGGATGTGATCACGGAGGGGCTTTCGTTTTCAACCCGAATTGCCTATGCGAGTGTCGAATCCAATGGGCGCGAGCAGGCACGGGATAATTTGCCCGCATACAAGTATTTCCCGGAGACAGATTCCTACCAATTAAAAGGCGGTGCGCCCTATGTGTTAAGCCCGTATACACTCCGTGCTTACCAGGTCGATTACAACAGCCGGGTGAATGTCCAAGCCAACTTTAACTATGTAAAGTCTTTCGGCGAACATCAGATCAATTCGTTACTGCTTTATAACCGGGAATCGTATAACACAAAGGGTGATTTGCAATCCAACTTCGTTAACTGGATTCCCCAGAATTTTCAAGGATTCACCTTCCGGACCGGCTATAACTACAACGAAAAATACCTCGTGGATATCACGGCCGCCTATAACGGATCCGACCGCTTTCAGGCCGATAAGCGGTACGGGTTTTTTCCCGCCGTATCGGTCGGGTATAACCTAGCCAAGGAATCCTTCATCGCTGATAAGTTCGATTTTATCGATCTACTTAAATTGCGCGCCTCATACGGAGTTGTCGGGTCCGACAGGGTGCTTGGCGATCGCTATTTATTCCAGCAGGTTTACAACGTAGGTTCTGGTTATTCGTTCGGGGAGACGCATCAGGGCGTTGGTACGATATCCGAAGGTAACCTGGGCAACAGCAATGTGACCTGGGAAAAGCAAAACTCATTTGATATCGGACTGGATCTGAGTGTCCTGAAGAATCGGTTTTCGCTGGTGGTTGATTATTTCCATAACGTCCGGTATGACCAATTGGTCACTTCCCAGTCTTTGCCTCTTAACATCGGGGTTGGGGTATCGCCCACCAACATCGCGCGTGTCCGGAACCGTGGGGTGGAGTTTGAGCTAAATTACAACGACCACATCGGCGCATTCAACTACAACGTCAAAGGCGTGCTGACGCACTTTAAAAACAAGGTACTCTTCCAGGATGAACCCGCACCGGCTTTTCCATGGCTGCGACTGACGGGCCATCAGGTAGATCAACCCTTGGGTTATGTATTTGACGGATTTTATACCGAAGAGAATCTGGCCGATAGTCCCAAGCCAGCAGGCGGCTATGAAGTGCAACCCGGTGACTTGCTGTATAAGGACCTGAATGACGATGGCGTGATCGATGATTTCGATCGGACTGCCATCGGCCGACCGGACGTACCCAACACCAGCTTTGGATTGACGTTGGGTGGAAGCTACAAAGGATTCAGTTTTAATGTACTGCTGCAAGGGACTACCGGGTATAGCTTCAGCGTCCAGGGAAGCGGCATTGAGCCTTTCCAAAGCCAGTTCCAACCGATTCATCAACAACGGTGGACCCCTGAAACCGCTTCGACAGCCCGGTTTCCCCGGTTGACAACCAACCCAACAACCATTAATAGTCCGTCGTCCTATATGTCTGATTTTTGGTTGATCGATGCGACTTATCTCCGGCTGAAAACCGTTGAGCTAGGCTACCAACTGCCTGACCGTTGGCTGCCCTTCAAGATGAACAACGCACGGCTTTACATGAGTGGTTATAACCTGCTGACGTGGACGAATTATTCGCTGTACCAACAGGATCCGGAAGTTACCTCCAATACCGCAGGGGATGCGTATCAAAATCAGCGGGTAGTCAATTTAGGGATTCAAATCGGGCTGTAATGAAATCGTTCGCTAATGAAATAGCTGTTTTATAAGTGTGTAACGGAAATGAATATAGTAAGAATTTTAATTTGTTACCTTTTTTTATTCCCAACCGGCAGTTTTGCTGCGGTGGTTGACAGTTTGCGCATAGCAGACGCGCTGCAAAGTAATATGGTGATCCAGCAAAACCGGCCGTTCAAGGTTTGGGGAAAGGCTGATCCGGGTGGAAAAGTTGGTATCCATGCCGATTGGCTCCCGGCTCCAACGGAAGTTTATGCGGATGCAAATGGCAATTTCATGGGGATCATTCCGGTGCCAAAAGTAGAAAAAGGCGACTTTACGCCACACCGTATGGGTGTCACTGCGGGCGACGAACAGGTTGAATTGAGCAACCTGTTGATCGGCGACGTTTGGATTTGCAGTGGCCAATCCAACATGCAGTTTTCCGTCAGGGAGATGAAGGGCGCCGAACAGGTCATTTCCACAGCCGATCAACCGCATATCCGGTTATTGAATGTCGCGCTTAATTTCAGCGAAACGCCCCTGGAAAATTTCAAGGGCAGCTGGCAAACCTGTTCTCCGGAGTCGGTTGCGGGATTCAGCGCGGTGGGGTATTCATTTGGTAAAAAGCTGCTTGACAACCTGAATATTCCCATCGGTTTGGTATTTACCGGGATTGGTGCGTCGAGTGTCCAAGCGTACATCCCGAAAGCGGATTTAGCGGCCGATACGATGCTCAACCGGGTGTATTTGCAACCGTATTTGGCGGATCCGAAATCAACCGAACCGGTAGATGGCGGCTTCTCGTTTGAAAAGGTCATGCGGCCTTATCTTTTATACAATGCCATGGTTCATCCGCTTATCAATCTTTCCATCAAAGGAGTTGTCTGGTACCAGGGCGAAGCCAACCACTTGGAAAGAGCAAGTTACGTGCGGGCGACCCAAACGATGATCAACAGTTGGCGACGGGACTTTTCACAGGGCCAGTTACCCTTTTATTATGTGCAGATAGCGCCATTTTTCCATGATAAAGAAGACCCTGCGCTTGCATTTGACGCTTATTTCAGGGAAGCACAGGAAAAAATAGCCACCCTTAACAATACGTATATGGTAAGTACCCTGGACGTTGGCGAAGCCAGGGATCTGCATCCGAAAAACAAAAAGCCCGTTGGTGAACGGCTGGCTGCCGTTGCGCTCAACCGGGCATATAATCAGTTGGACGTGGTGTATCAGGGGCCCGTGGTAGACGAAGTGGAAGTTGCGGGTAGCACGGCGTATGTTTCCTTTAAACCCGAAACGCTGGGAACCGGCCTTCAAACAAACGACGGGCAATCGCCTCAATTTTTCTATGTGGCGGGAGATGACCGGGTTTTCTATCCCGCAAAAGCGCATATCGAGGGCAGCCGCATTGTCGTGGAAAGCAATAACGTAACCCGCATCGCCGCCGTGCGGTACGCCTTTTTTAACTATCCGGTAACGAATCTGGAAAACAAAGAGAGCTTTCCGGCCCTTCCTTTCCGGACCGATACGTGGGAAGAAGAATGATCGATGAATACGTTAGGTGCCAACGAAGAAGGAAAACTGCTGCACAGGTTGCGGAAAGGGGATCGGACGGCATTTGAGATTATTTACCGCGGATATGGCGAGCTTTTGTATAGCCATGCGGGTCGACACCTGGACGATCAGGAAGAAGCGAAAGATATCATCCACGACGTCTTTTTTAATCTATGGCAAAATAGAGAAACGCTGCACATCCGGGAAAACCTGAAAGCATACCTCTATCAATCGGTCAGGAACCGGGTGATTAACCATCAACTCAAAAGCAGGCGGGCGGATAGGTACATTCGCTCGTTTCAGCATTTTCTCGAGAAAGGGCAGGCAGATACGGATTTCCGGGTACGGGAAAGCATGCAGACCGAATTAATTGAACGGGAAATATCGTCGCTACCCAATAAAATGCGAACCGTTTTCGAGCTCAGCCGAAAGGAAGGTCTCTCGCATAAAGAAATTGCCAAGCAGCTCAACATAACCGAACAGAGTGTACGGAGCCATGTCAAAGGCGCCCTGAAAATTTTACGTGTCCGGTTAAGCATTGTTATTTTATTGGTCTCTATGATAGTGATTTAAAAAAAATGATTCTTTATTTTACCCCCCAACATCCCGTTGGATTGTCTCCACCCAATATAAACCTTGAAGGAGACAAGACAGTTGAAAGACAAGCAAGATCGTAAAGCCAAAGATATCCTACGCAGGTATGTAAAAGGCCGGTGTACCGACGAAGAGCGGGCATGGGTAGAAGAATGGTATCACGAAAGCGGCCATTCGACGGCTGAGTTGGATCCGGATTTGGCAGGAAAGCATCTTGCTGAAGTTTGGTCGGCGCTTGAGCACGAGACCGCGGGCCGGCGGGTTTTGTCCCTTCGGAAAATTGTGTCCATCGCGGCGACCCTGGTCGCGATACTGGGGGTCAGTAGCTGGTATGCCGGAAGGCATGCCGGTGGGAAGACCGAACCGACCGTAGCACACGCACAACAACCCATACAAGCCGGAAGGGACCAGGCGTTGCTCACCCTTGCAGATGGACGTACCATTCATTTGGATAGCGTTGCCGTGGGAGATCACCTTGCAGGGGACGGAATCAGCCTCATGAAGACGGACAACGGGACGTTATCGTATAGCATAGCGGCAAATTCCGGCGATGAAGCCACCGGAAAGTACAACACGATATCGACACCCAAAGGCGGGCAATTCAAAATTATCTTACCCGATCATTCGGTCGTGTGGATCAACGCGGCTTCCTCGCTTCGGTTCCCCGTTGCCTTTACCGGAGCAACGCGAATGGTGGAATTGGAAGGAGAAGGATATTTTGAAGTGGAACACGATGATACCAAGCCGTTCATTGTCGTTTCCGGAAATCAGCGGACAATTGTTAAAGGTACCAAGTTCAACCTAACGGCCTACCCCGACGATCCGCGTCAGGTGACCACGCTGTTGGAAGGATCTGTACTGGTGAAAACCGGAGAAAGCCAATTACGTGGGGATGAGGTTTTGCTTCATCCCAATGAGCAGGCGGTTCTGCACAACGAACGCATCACCACATCCAGAATCGATGCCCTGGCGGCCATCGCCTGGAAAAACGGCAAGTTCGTGTACAACAATACGCCGCTGGAGGCCATCATGAAACAGCTCGCGCGGTGGTACGATGTCGAAATCGTCTACCGGGAAGCGGTCAAGGAAATTACGTTTACCGGTTCGATATCACGGTTTGAAAACATCGAGGATGTTTTACGCAAGATTTCCCTTACGGAAAGTGTACGATTTGAAATCAACGAAAGGAGGATTATGGTACGACATTAAGGGCCTGTTTGCTGTACCTTTTCAAAAAAAGCCGGATTCCGATTGCGGCGGAGCCCGGCATATCATCAAGGCACGGTTAGCTGAACAAACTATACAATGGATCTATATAATTTACATTTAACCCCTTAACTGATTCAAAGATATGAATTTTTACCATCAAGCGATTGGATGGTTAGCCTGTATCCATCCAACGGCTGCAAAAAGGATCATTATGAGAATTAACCTCGTGTCATTAGCGCTGCTTGTCGGGATGCTGCAATTGCAAGCGTATGACCTAAAGGCACAGAAACTGACACTGAATGTCAATCAGTTACCTTTGGAAAGTGTACTCAGGGAAATAGCGAGGCAAACCGCCTACGACTTCCTGTATAATGCCCAACAGTTAAAAAACAACGCGGTACCGGTCTCCATCAACGGAAGTAACATTCCGCTGGATGAAATGCTGGTCAGGATTTTTGAAAAACAACCCCGTTTAGGGTACGTCATCGATCAGAAAACCGTGGTGATCAAGCCCAAAAAAGAAGCCGCTCAGCCGGCGGAACCCACTGTCGTACAGCAGCGGACCGTCAGCGGCCGCGTAACGGACGAAATGGGAACCCCGTTGACGGGCGTCAGTATCCTCGTAAAAGGCAGCGGACGGGGAACCAGTACTTCCGAAGCGGGAACGTATTCGATCGACGTCGGTGAATCCGACCAGACGCTGGTGTTTTCCTACATCGGGTATGCCGAGCAGGAGGTACCCATCGCCGGAAAGCGCGAAGCGAATGTGGTGCTGCAAGCACAAAGCAGCGACCTGGAAGAAGTGGTGGTGGTAGGTTACGGAACCATGTTGAAGCAGAACCTATCAACGGCGGTGAGTACGATCGATGCTTCGAAGCTGACGGAGCGGCCTACGACCTCCAATGTATTGCAGGGCATGGCGGGAAAGATCCCGGGGGTGAGCATCAGCCTCAATTCCGGGGCACCGGGCGGAAGCCCGGCCATCAAAATCCGCGGTACCGGCTCGTTAAACTCCGATAACGAACCGCTGTATGTGGTCGATGGGGTCGTGGGGGTAAACCCGGATGTGGTGGATCCCAATGTGATCAAGTCCATCGATGTATTGAAAGATGCCACTTCCTCGGCCATCTATGGATCGAGAGGGGCCAACGGTGTCGTGGTCATCACCACAAAGGAAGGTCGGAAGAATGGCACGACGATCTCCTACAATACCGCCGTGTCGGCGGCAACGCTGGCCCGTGAAGTGGATGTATTGGATGCTTATGAAAGTTTGGAAGTCTTCAAACGGGCTTATGAGTACGCCCCGGGACGGATTGCGCCTCATTTGGATCCGGATAACGATTTTGCGCGGAAAGATGATCTGTTCAACCCCGATGGTACGCCCAAATATAATACCAATTGGCAGAAAGTCACCACCCGCACAGCGATGCCCCACCAGCATTCGCTGACATTTTCGGGCGGAACCGATAAACTGACCGTGGCGGCCAATGTTTCGTACCGCGACAACCAAGGGATTATGCGCAACACCTACGAAAAGCAACTGAATGGTTTTGTAAACCTGAACTGGGACGTGAAGGAGTGGTTTCACCTGCAGGCGGTTGTCAATTTAGGAAGCAACAACGGCCGCAATTCTGAAAACAGTATTTCCCGGTACATGCTGGAATACCTGCCTTTCCTGCCGGTACGGTATCCCGATGGCACCTATTCCCGGAAAGGGGACTATCCGGGCGCTGAGGATGCCGAGAATCCGGTGAAGATATTGGATCAGCGCGAATCCTATTCGAAAAAGCAATACAACCTGACCAACCTCATCGGCACATTCAAGATATCGCCGAAACTGAAATTAACAACCAGTTTCAGCAAGCAGGAGGGGGCCGACATGACATCGTTCTACGCCCCGAGTACGCTGTGGGGATATGGCAGCACCCAAAACGGACGGGCAGAACGGGGGCATACGGTTCATAATTCGTGGACCAACGAAGACTACCTGACTTACGATGATCAATGGGGAAATCACAACCTGAATGTGGTCGGCGGGGTTAGCTGGTACTACGACCAAAGTACGTTTTCCAACGTCGGTACCGAAAATTTCTTCGATGATTTCTTTAAATATTACAACCTGGGGGTAGGAACGGTGCGTTCCATGGCTGGGTCAGGATACGACGATAGCAAGATGAACTCGTACTATGCCCGGGCCAACTACAATTACGACAACCGGTATATTGTTGGCGCTTCCTTCCGGTACGACGGGTCGTCGCGATTCGGGGCCAATAACAAATACGGGTTTTTCCCTTCCTTTTCTGCGGCATGGCTGCTTTCTAACGAAGAATTTTTCTCGTCCATTAAACCCACCGTTGAAAACCTGAAACTCCGCATGAGCTACGGGATCGTGGGCAATGCCGGGATCGGCAACTATTCAACCATGGCCCGGTATGGAAATTCCCTGTTGCCGTTCAACAAAGATCTCCATACCGTCGTCACCTTGCAGGAGATGAGCAACCCGGATTTGAAGTGGGAACGTTCTAACCAATTCGACGCGGGATTGGACGTTTCGATGTTCAACGGGCGTATCGAATTTGTGGCCGATTTTTATAATAAAATTACATCAGACCTGCTGTACCGGCTGCAACTGCCTTCGACCACCGGATATGAATCGTCCATGACCAACCTGGGAAAAATCCGTAACCGCGGACTCGAGTTGGGCCTGACGACGCGCAATATCCAAACGCCCGATTTCTTATGGACTACCTCGGTTAACTATTCGATGAACCGGTCGATGGTGATCGATATCGACGGCAACATCATCGGTAAATGGGGCGGGCGTATTGTGGAAGGGCGTCCGCTGAACCAGTTTTATGGATATGTGCGTTTGGGAACCTGGGGCGTCGATGAGGCGGCAGAAGCCGCCAAGTACAATAAAAAGCCCGGTGATCTGAAATATTTAGACAGAAATGGAAACGGGCAGAAGGATGGCGACGACCAGGATTTTCTGGGCAGTGGTACCCCGAAATTTGAAATGAACCTGGCCAACAACATTTCATACAAAGGGTTTACGTTCTTGTTTGATCTGCATGCCCTATATGGGAATCAGGTCATCAATTTTACCCGTCAATTGATGGAAAACCGGGTGACGTTCTCGAATTCCTATGGCGGTATTTTGGAGAATGCATGGACACCGGATCATCAAAATGCGATGGTTGCCAGCCTGCGTTTGCCGGGCGATGGCTATGAAAACGATGTGGATTCCCACAGTGCCGAACCCGGTTCGTTCCTGCGGGTACGAAATGTAGGGCTGCGGTATGATTTTGAGAACGACATCCTGAACAAGTGGCGTATCCAAACCCTGTCGCTGGGTCTGAACGTGGAAAACGCACTCCTGTTTACGAAGTACAGCGGCGGCGATCCCGAAGTAACGAGTTACGACCCGGTGTTTGAACAGGGCGTAGACTTTTACACGTATCCCAAACCACGCACGTACTCCTTTACATTGGGGGTCAGTTTTTAACGGAAGGTTTAATTTCAATTGTAAAAGAACATGAAGAAGATCATATTTCGAATAACCGGTTTACTCATCTGGTCTGTCGCAATGGTATCCTGTAGTGAGTTTTTGGAAGAAAAGCCAAAGACATTTCTGAGCCCTTCGCAATATTATACATCCGAAAACCAGATACAAGCCGCGGTGGAGGGAACGTACGAAGGCCTTTCCCGATTGTTGGGATCCGACCTGGAAATCGCCACCGTCCGCCTGTTTAACCTGGAATACATCGTCGGAAACAGTTACCGTCCGCGCTCCGCCGGAAGTCAGGAAAACCAGTTTTTGCTGCTGTCGGGAATGGATGAAAATAACAGCATTCTCCGGGAGATGTGGCGTGCCGTTTATTTTCCGGTAGAAAATTGCAACAGCGTCATCGAAAATGTCGAAGCAACCGATATCATCAACGACGCCACAAAAAACCGGTATCTGGGACAGGTATACTTTTTACGGGCATATTACTACTTTATGGGCGTACAGCTGTTTGGCGATATCCCATTGAAAATTGAGCCCACCCGGGATCTGGCCGATGTCCACATCCCGAAGACGCCCAAAGCGGAGATCTATAACCAGATTGTTTCCGACTTGCAGCAGGCAGAAGCATCGGGTCTGCCGTGGACAGACGATGGCGGCTATGTGAATATGGGGGCCGTCAAAACGTTGTTGGCCAAGGTATACCTTACCATGGCGGGATACCCCCTTCAAGCCGGAAACGAATATTACCAAAAAGCGTACGAAACGTCAAAAGAGGTCATTGAAAGTGGACAGTTCCGTCTTTTTGACAACTACCAGGATCTTCGGGCCATCAACAACGAAAACCGCGGTGAGCACATTTTCATGATCCAGCGGGAAGCCCAAAATGCCGGATCGCCTTTCCATTTCGGTCTGATGCCTTACCCCGAGGCCCCCATCTCCGTCAATCCGAGCTTTGGTGGTGGAATGGCGCCGCTGAAGGTTTTTTATGACAGCTATGACGATGGCGACCGCCGGAAAGCGGAGCAGGCGTTCTTCTACACAAAGCGCCCGAAAAGCGGCGATCCGTCGACTACTATTTCATTGAACACACCGTACCTCAATAAATATTGGGACGATGAAGCGGAGAAAACTTCGAAAAGTGGAGCGAACATTCCGATTTACCGTTATGCGGACGTACTTTTGCTATGTGCGGAAGCCAAAGCCCTGGCCGATGGGGGGACCACCAGCGATGCGGCAGCGGTGGATGCGTATTACGCCGTAAACCACCGGGCCTTTCCGGCAGCAACCCGGCCATCGTCGGTTACGGCAGATGGGGTTTTGAAAGAACGGTTCCTCGAGCTATGTTTTGAATTCCAAAACTGGTATGATATGCTGCGGACCCACAAAACCTATGATCCTGCGAGCAGAAGCATCGTCGACTTGTTGGGGTACAAGGCACCGAACCATGAATTTCCGTTTAAGGAATCGGATCTGATCTTCCCGGTTCCCCTGCGGGAGAAGGAATTGAATCCGCTATTAGAAGAATAAATGATGAAGAAACAATCGCTAGTTATATTCCTTTGTTGTCTGCTGAGTACCCAATTTTCGGCGGTGGCTCAGGAAGCTTATTTCATAGATGGGTATCATGGCGGTGTCTATGGGCATTACCCGCTGGGGCAGACCGATTTTATTACGAAAATGCTGAAGAAGCATCCCGATTGGGATATCAACCTGGAAGTCGAACCCGAAACGTGGGATGTGGTGAAATTGCGTGACCCGGCGGCTTACGAAGCATTCCAAAAACTATTTGAAGACCAGTCGGTCAGCACCGGACGGATTGAATACGTCAATCCTACCTATGCGCAGAGTTATCTTTTCGCCACCTCCGGTGAAAGCAACATCCGGCAATTCTCCTACGGCATGGCGTTGCTCCGGGAACATTTTCCGTCGGCCGTATTTACCACCTACTCCAGCGAAGAGCCCTGCTTTACCAGTTCGCTTCCCTACATCCTGAAATCGTTTGGATTCAAATACGCCTCAACCAAAAACCCCAACACCATGTGGGGCGGTTACACCCGGGCGTTCGGGGGCGAGTTGGTCAACTGGATCGGTCCCGACGGCACCGCCATCACGACGGTGCCCCGGTATGCCAACGAAGACCTCCAACCCGGATCGACGTGGCAGAGCATCGCCTGGTATAACAGCAAGGACTATATCCGGAAATCGTTTGACGCGGGAATCCAACATCCGGTAGGGATGACCATCCAGGATGCCGCCTGGAGCCACGGATGGGCAAAGGGGCCATGGCTGGGGCAGGATACCACTAAATTTTATACCCCTACACGGTATACAACCTGGCGCGACTATTTCGCCAACTATTCCATCGGCACGCCCGATGAAGATTGGCATTTTAGTCAGGAAGATGTCCTGACCAGTTTGGTATGGGGGAGTGAAGTGATGAATACGCTTGCGCAGGAGGTCAGAGGGGCAGAGAATACGATTGTACAGGCCGAAAAGATGGCGGCGTTTGCTTCACTCGTGGAAAACACGCCCTGGCCGGAAAAGCTTATAGACGAAGGGTGGATTAAATTACTACTTTCACAGCATCACGATTGCTGGATCGTACCTTATAACAATCTTCAGGGTGGACGCACCTGGGCCGATCACGTAACCGAGTGGACCGGAGTGACCCATCAGAATAGCCAGGTGGTGATTGATCGATCGCTGAGAGCCCTGAATGGAAAAAGCGGACAAAATGCGGTTCGGTTGTTCAACACCTTGGCGGTCGACCGCGACGAGATCGCGCGCGTGAAAGTGCCTTCGAATTGGGTCCGTTCATCTTGGGAGGTGATCGATCCGCAAGGTAAGGCGCATCCCACACAGCTGGTCAAAGAAGATGGAAACACCTGGCTATTGTTCCGGGCACACGTTCCCTCCTTTGGCTATTCCACCTACACCATCCGGGAGGGAAAAGCAACCGCCAACGATGCATTATCGTACCGTCAGGAAAAGGGTAAATACGTGCTCGAAAGCGATCTATACCGGCTCGTTATCAATCCAGAAAAAGGTGGCGTGATCGAAAGCCTGATTGCCAAAAAGCTCAACAACAAAGAGTATGTAGACGCTTCGAGCAGCTGGCACTTCAATGAGCTCAAAGGTTACTTCGGCGAACAGTCAACCTTTATATCCAGTGCCGACCAGCCTGCCCGCATACGGGTGGTGGAACATGGGCCGTTGATGCTTCAACTGGCAATCGATGGGATGATCGGCGAACACCCCTTTACCCAAACCATCTGGCTTCAGCAAAACGAAGAAAAAATAAACATGGGCGTATTTATCGATTGGCAGCGCAACGAGGCCATCGGAGAAGCTGGCATTCCGTTCAGTGCCGAAAACCCGAGGAAGGCATTTTATGACGATCGTTATAAACTGCTGGTTTGTTTTCCGGCAGCTATTAGCGATCAGCAAATTTACAAGGATGCGCCTTTCGATGTGACTAAAAGTCAATTGGAAAATACGTATTTCAATCGGTGGGACGAGATCAAGCATAACATTTTGCTGAACTGGGTGGATCTCGGAAGCAACAGCAAAGACAATAGTTTGGCCCTGTTTACCGACCATACCACCAGTTATGTGCACGGAAGCGATCATCCGTTGGCGCTTACCCTGCAATATTCGGGTAGGGGACTGTGGGGCAGGGATTATACCATCACGGGTCCTACGGATATCTCGTACAGTTTGCTGCCGCATGCGGGCCAGTGGGACGACGACCGGATTTGGACCCGGAGTGAACGCACAAACGAGCCGCTGGTAGCCACCTTGGTTGACGCTGGGGCCGATGACGTAGCGCAGCAATCGTATTTTTCCATCGAGGACCATGCGTATGAGTTGGTATCCATGGAAATGAAAGGAGCTGACCTCTACATCCGGCTCTTCAATGCACAAAGCGATGAAGCCAACAAACAAATCACATTTGGCGGAAAGGCGGATAAGATAGCATGGGTGGAGTTAAGCGGTGAGGTTTCCGAGCAAGCGAAATATGCGACCGCAGAAGACCATGCGACGGCCATCACGGCCCATATTCCCCGCTTCGGTATCCGAACCCTCAAACTCAGCAACGTGAAAATAGAATGATCCGATCATGTTCCCGTTGATCTCATCGCTATTCAATTATTTATTCGGCACGGATTTCTCCTGGCCGATACCCACTTTTGGATTTTTCGTAACGCTATCGTTTATACTTTCCTATTGGGTATTCCATATTGAGTTTGGTCGTAAGGAACGGGAAGGCCTGATCAATGCCTTTGAAGAGCGGGTAGACACGGGGATGCGATCTAACGTGTTCATCGGTTTGGGTTATGGCCTGCTGGGCTTTTTGATCGGATTTAAAGGCGGCGGAATATTTCTCGCGTATGATTCGTTCCGCAGTAATCCGCTTCACTGGCTGTTTTCAGGTCGCGGCAGTTGGGTTGCCGGTATGGTGTTATCGGTGTTGTTGGTTCTTTTCTTATTTCTTATACAACGGAAAGCACTCCTGGGGCCGGGCCGGGAGGCGACACGCACGGTGAGACCCAGGAACCTGTTGCCCACCATGCTGCTGTGGGCAGGGTTGACGGGTTTTTTGGGTGCGAGAATCTTTCATGTATTTGAGGATGGTCAGCTTTTCCGGACGCAGACCTTTATGGAATTATTGGATTCGGGTGGACTGACGTTCTGGGGTGGACTGTTTTTCGGTGCAGCGAGTTATTTCTATATCGGTATCCGGAAGGGAATGGATTGGAAGCACTTGGCGGATATTGGCTCGTTGGGAATGCTGGTGGCTTACGGCGTAGGCCGGATTGGGTGCCATCTCTCCGGCGACGGGGATTGGGGTATCGTGAATAGCTACGAAAAGCCTGTTGAATGGCTGCCGCAATGGGCGTGGTCATTCCGGTTTCCGCACAATGTGCTTAATCAGGGAGAATACATACCCGGCTGTTCGGGTATGTATTGCTCCATACTGCCTCATGGTGTATTTCCGACTTCATTGTATGAATCCGTGACGATACTGCTTGCCTTTTGCGTACTCTGGTTTGTGAGGAAAAACATCAAAGTTCCCGGGATGATGTTTGCAATTTATCTGTTTGTGGTCGGCATTGAGCGATTTCTGATTGAATTTATACGCGTTAACTACCAATTCGATGTAGGGGGTATTGCGTTGTCAGAAGCGCAGTTAATCAGCCTCGGGCTTCTGTTATTAGCGGCGTTCGTTGGCGGGTACCTGTTCATGAAAAACGGAGCCAAACGGCGTTTGGTCAGGTGATCACCGGAGTCTTTCACACCGAGACGCATCTTGCAAGACCCGATCAAGGCTCAATGTATCCCACGTACACACTCTTACTGTATTGCTTTTTGCTGGTGCTGTGCACGAAAAGGTAGGCATGAAACGGTGCTGTCTGCAACTGCGGGGGCAGGTCCACTTTGATATACCCTTCCGTGCGGGTACAGGTGATCGGGTTGCGGCCGGCGACACCCGCCTCCGGACTGTACGCCACCAGCACGACCTCATCCGCGGCTTTTGCCAGTGGGTTCTCTTCGCTGGAAAAATAGATTTCAAGCACCTCAGGCCCGAGCGCCACGTCCTGTATGTCCACAGATGGAAGCATTCCCATGCTGATTGCCACACGGTCGGGCACGATCCGCTGATCGGGATACTGTCCCTCGATTGCATCTTGTATCAGCTTTTTGAGTGCCTGACCAAAAGCCTTGCTTTTGTTGCCCTTACCGTAACCCAGCCAGGTTTCGGCGATGATGGAACGCAGCGGATTGAGGAACGCCATCGCCAGGCGCAGCCGCTGTTGCACGGCAAGTTTGCCATACGATTTCTCCTTTACTTTCGGCTTGCTCTTGTCATAGAAAAAATCCATTGCTTCTGGGGTTAAGCTTCCGCATCTGTCAACGGAATGTATTCAGTGCGCGAAACCTGTTTTTTCCTGCTATCGGCGAAGAACAGCCATACATGTAGCTCGTTTCCCTTCATGGCTTCTCCAAACGAGATGAATACCTCTCCTTCATGCCGCAGTGCGGTTTCGCAGCGGAGCAAATCTAACGAAACGCTGTAGGCGATTGCGTAGCCCGCGTCGTCCATGGCACCACCTACACCGTATGTTTTGGGGTTCCATACGACTTTGACTCCATCGTGGGTCAATATTGCCTTTTCCGCCCCTGCGGTGAACAGCGATCCATGGCTAAATTTCAGGGCCGGGTAGTTGAGCGTGACCTGGTCGTCCTCCACCATGAATGCGTGATCATAGTTGTAGCTAAAGGCAATGTTTTTCGCGGTAGCCCGGCTGGTAAGACCACGGAAGCCGATATCAAGTACGGGGCCAATTGGCATAAAAAAGCGGTTGAGCAGCTTGAACTTGTGATGCTGCACGGCTTGCTTTTCCGAAGGCTTCGACTTGGTGCGCTTGACTTTGTACATTCCCTTCATGTAAGAGATGTTTCGCCAGCGGCTACCAATCACGCTACCTACTTTGCCTTTGAACGGCCCATTTATACCTTCTTTGAAAGTTGCCATATGCTTATCAATTGGTTATCAATCCGTTTCCAAGAGCAATTTTATAACATTTCGAGAAGTGTTCCAAATTATTTCGATATAAAGATTATATAATTTATTAGTAATTATTATATTTATAATATGAATTTAATATATGTTATAGTAATTTTATTGTAATTAAGACTATAAAAAGACGATGAAAAGACAGTAAAAAGACTATAAATTTCAATTATATTATCTAAATTTTATAGATTTTCATCTATTTTTTTCTAAAAGAATTCTTTATCACTTCTCATCGGCTTTTCGGAAGCCAGCCGTAAATCCACCAAATCTGGTGCATCACTTATATGTCGAGCAGGCTTTGTTGCTTTTACTAAACCTGCAAGGTCTGGATGGCGAAACATTCAACGTTGCGGATGATGCACCCATCACGCTTTACGAGTTGGCAGACTCATTTGGAAGCGCAGCCGATACTTTTGACGCGGAGGAAACGCCATTAAAAGATCCTTTTGAAGGTATATTGGACGTCTCCAAGCTAAGGAAGAGAACCGGATTCAGACCTTTGGTGCCAAGCTATTATGTGGCTCGTGATCTTGATATTTTATAAAAGCTAACGTTCAGGGAGAGGCTTTGGAATCATGATGAACAGAACCGCTAACGATATTAGATAGGGTAGGCAGTAAAGCAAAGCGTAAAAATCCATCGCGCAGGTAACATATACCGTAAATACCAGGGGCAATCCGAACGACCCTGCTAACGCGTGCCAAAGCTTTTGGGCTTCACTGTGCTTCAGCAGCAAAATTGGGAGCGAACACAATGCCAAAACGATATTGAGTGCTATGGCCAACCCATATGCCAGACCTACCATGTCGTTAGCGGGATGATGCCGTACTGCATGGGGCTGCTGGGCGTGTAAAAAGATGAGGCTGACAACCGTCGTTATGCAACCTATAAAAAAGCTAAAGAAAATTATTTTCCAATATCTCATTCATGCAATTTTATTTAATAATATGATCTGGGTGCGCCGTCACTCACGGAATGACGGGATGGCCATGAAATCCACTTCCAATAATTTTTTAAGGGTAGCCTGCGTCCATCGAGCCGGGACAAGCTGCAGCAGTGTGTTTCGGATGGCAATCATTCCTGGATGTGTGAATTGCGCAGCGTATCCGATCTGCCGGGATGTATCGGTAATATATTTCGTTCGTTTTAATCGCCTGATCTCGAAATTTTTGAAGGCCGTCTCAATCGAGCTGTTCTGTTTAATCTCTTGGCTCAGCACGGCGACATCTTCGAGGGCCTGGCAGGCGCCTTGGCCCATATTCGGAGTGGTGGCATGCGCCGCATCACCGATCAGCAATATATTGCCGTAGGCGAAGCGGGTTAGTGGTTTGATATCGATGATGTCATTCCAAAGCAGGTCTTCGTCGCTCGTATTGGATAAGATTTCCGGGATAGGGTCGTGGTAGTCTCTGAAATTGTGCAACAAATCGGTCACTGCATAATTTTTGTGTTTGCTGCTGTTTTGAGGAGCGTTCATGCATGCGTACCAGTAAATACGGTCATGGATTAAGGGTGTCATGCCAAACCTACCTTTCGGACCCCAGGTTTCCGAACCATGCCGCAAGCCGATGTTACCATTAGCGATCGTAGCCCGCCAACAGGTATATCCCGCATATCGAGGCTTCGCATCGGGCAGCAGTTGTTGCCGGGCGATGGATCGGACGCCGTCCGCCACGACGAGGTAGCGGCAACGGTAAGAGGTGCCGTCTTCAAACGACAGCAAAACCGTATCAGCAAATCCTTCAAATCGCTTGAGCCGCTTGCCGAGAAGAATCCGTTCGGAGGGAAGCTTCGACAACAAATAGCGATGCAAGTCGGCACGGTGGACGGTGAAATTTTTTTGATGATACCTCGAACTCAGACGCTGGGTGTCGGGCGCGATTAGGATGCGGCCTTTAGGATCCAAAATGGCGTAGGTTTCCGTATAATAGCCTATCTGTTCGACTTCCGCACGGAGGCCGAGGCAATCAAACGCCTGCATCGCATTTGCGGCCAGGCCAAAACCTGCGCCGATGCCTTTCAGCACAGCAGATTGTTCAAAAACAAGGAAATCCTTTTTTAAATCCAAAAGGGCGATAGCGGTGGACAGGCCCGCTACCCCGCCTCCGATGATTGCGTATTCACAGTCGAGTTTCATGTTTTTTGTTTGAGATCGTCACCAAAAATATACAAATGGGTTGGGTTTAAGAAGCTGTTTATTTTGGCACGATGATTGATGGTTGTATATGCAACTATTTAAATAAATGGACACAAATATAATTGAAACAAAAACATTTTATGATTTCCTGACGGGGAAGGCTTATACGGCGCTATCCCGGCGCCTGCAGAAGAACCTTCGTGATGCAGGCCTTGACATCACCAGTGAACAGTGGAGTATTTTGTACGCGCTGTGGGAAGAGGAGGGACTTACACAACAGGAGCTGGCACAGCGGACATTCAGGGAAAAAACTGCAATTACTCGATTGATAGACAATTTAGAACGAAGAGATCTAGTGATTCGGGTTGCAGATAAGGGGGATCGACGCACCAATCTGATTTACCTGACCAAAGTCGGAAGACAATTAAAGGCGGTGTGTATGGAGCAGGCCAACCAAACGTTGCAGGAAGCGCTGGCCGGGGTAGATGCTCCGCATATTCACATCGCAAAAGATACATTGAAAAAAGTATACGAGAACTTGAAATAAGTTATTTTAAAATAGTTGTATATACAACCATGTGTAATATGTGTACGATGAATAAGCGAATGTATCCAGTGTTATGCTGGATGTTTCCCGTATGGATGTTGGTGCCATTGGCCGGTGTCGGCCAGGAGGCGCCTACGCTGGCTCAATTGGCCGAGCGTGCGATCGAAAAAAGTCATTCACTTGCGAATGCCGAGCTAGATATCCAATCTGAACGGGAAACACGCAGGGGGATCCGGGAGACCTACCTGCCGCATGTGGAAGCAAATGGAAAATTTGCGCACGTAAATGCCAATGTATTGGTGGATCTTCCTACCACCACGCTCCCTTTGTTGAATATCCCCCTGTTTGATGGCAGTGAACGGTTTCAATCCAGGGGCAATTTATGGACGTCGGATATCACGGCTTCGGCCGTACTATTTACCGGCACCAAGGCTCCGAAATTGGGCAAGGCGCTTGACCAGAAAATAAGGGCACAGGAGATTATGCTGGAAAAACGCCGGCAGGAAATCATGGACCAGGTAAGTACTGCGTATGACCAACTGGCATTGCTCCGCCAGGTACAAAACGTGTTGGAGGAAAGCCAAAAACGGCTCGATATCGAGAAGAAGACCGCAGAGAAGGCGTTTGGATACGGTCTTATTACGTCCTACGAGCTGAACAAATTGGATGTCGCAGAGGCGACGTTTGCAGCGAAAAAGCAGGAGTACGAGGGAAAACGCGGACTGCTGCTCCAGCAGTTGCATCAGCTTACGGATGTTCCCGTGGATTCATTGGCATTGATCGAGCATACCCTTCAGCCTTACTCCCTCGCGGCCACATCCGAAGGCATTGCCAATCGGCCGGAGGTTGCCGCCCTGGATGCCGCCATCGAGGCAAACCGATACAAACTGCAGGCAGAACGTGCTCATTGGATACCGCAGGTACAGGCATTGGCGCGTGTCGGCTATTATGGCCTTACCAACGGGTCACTGAAAACGCCCTATACACTTCCGGTAAGCGGCCAACCGGTTCAGCTGGGTATCGATCGTCTGCAGGCCTTCCCCAGCTATATGGTCGGCGTTGGCTTCCGCTGGAACCTATTTGACGGGATGCAAGGAAAACGGGCGGTGAACAAGGCGAAAATTGAGGTTACGAAGGCTGAAAATGAGCGGCAGGAGGCGGAGGAACTCCTTAATTTGAATCTGGTTAAGGCCCAAACTGAGTACGAGCTGGCCAATAAACAATTGACAACGGGCCAAACCCGCTTGAATACGGCAAAAAATGCCCTTAACATCGCGCAGAAGGAATCCCGTGTCGGATTAATCAAGCCCGCGGAACGCATTACGGCGGAAACGGATTATCAAGCAGCTGCATTGGATTACTACCAGACGGTTTTCAATCAACGGCGGGCTGCATATCGGTTGCTGATGGCCACTGGAAATTTAACGCTTGAAAAATTAAACTAATAACCGGATAAAAATTACCGATCATGAATAGGAATACAATAACCATGATGCTTTTTGCAGCCACCCTGTCGGCTTGTAGCACGGCGGTTGAAAAGGGGGTTGAAGGCAAGATTAAAAGAGAGGCCATTACGGTCACGACAAAAGTACCCGGAAGAGTGGCAGAATTGTTGGTTTCCGAAGGCGACCGGGTCAAACGGGGGGATACCCTTGCAGTCTTGGACATTCCCGAAGTGGACGCGAAAATCGCACAGGCACAGGGGGCCGTGCGGGCTGCCTCGGCCCAATATGAGATGGCCGAACGCGGCGCGACAGCCAACCAGTTGAAGCAGTTGCAAGCCAAGCACGATGCGCTGAAGGAACAATATGAATTTGCGCGCAAGTCATTCAGCCGCGTGGAGGCCATGTTCGCCGATTCACTGATTTCTCCGCAGCGTTACGACGAGGCGATGGCCAAGTTCCAAGGCGCACGTGCGCAATACGATGCCGTGGTGGCTGAACTCGCGGAGGCCAAGTCCGGCGTACGCATTGAGAACAAGCAGATGGCGCTGGGCCAGCAAGAACGGGCTGCCGGTGCCCTTCGCGAGGCGGAGGTGGCGTCCGGTGAACGCTATATCCTTGCACCGGCCGACATGACCATTGAAACCATTTCCCTACATGCCGGCGAACTTGCTACACCCGGTTATAGCATTTTCAACGGATACCTGCCGCAGACCACGTGGTTCCGGTTTACACTGCCGGAGAGCCAGGTAGGTAAGGTTCAGTTGGGCCAGCAAATCCGGATCGTTGTACCGTACCTTGATAAAACCATCGAAGCAAAAGTTGCAGCGATCAAGCAGCTGGCAAAATATGCCGATGTGTCTACGGCTTATCCGGATTACCAACTGGAGGAGGCTGTCTACGAGATCAAGGTTCGGCCTGTGCAGGCGGCCGAAGCCGAAGCTTTTCTCAATAACGCTACCGTAATCTTAAACTACTGATCATGCGTACGTTCATCCAATTAGTCAAACGCGAGTTTCAGCTTTTCTGGGCAAACTCCGTACTGCGACTGCTGTTCATCGGGGCGCCGGTCTTATACGGCGTGCTGTTTGGGTTTGTGTATCAAAAAGGTAAGGTGACCGACCTGAACATCCTCGTGGTAGACCAGGACAATACGCCGCTGAGCAATCGGCTGATTGACATGCTCAACGATAATGAGGTGCTCCATGTTGTGCAGGTCAAGCCTGAGCGACTGGACCTGAAGCGGGACCTGATCCGGCTGGATGGGCAGGCAATTGTCGTTATCCCCGATCGTTTTGAAGCGGATGTACTCCAGAATCGTTCGCCGGAAGTCAATGTCCAGATTAATCTGGCGAATATCCTTACGGCCAACTATGCGTCGCGGTCCATCCAAGTGGTGCTGGGTTCGTTGAATGCCGGATTGGAAATGGAGGCGCTCCGTAAGCGGGGTACGCCGGATTATGCGGTCTCAGAGAAATACCAAGCATTCAGCACGAACTACGTGCGTTTGTATAACCGGTCGTCCAATTACATGAGTTTTCTGTGGCCCGGCATGCTCGCTACGATTGTGCAGCAGGTGCTGTTATTGGCATTGGCTTTAAGTTTTGCGCAGGAATACGAACGCGGTACGTTCAAGTCGGAGTTGTTGGCGCAAACGCGTTCACCTCTCAAGGCGATTTTGGTTAAATGTATGCCTTATTGGCTGATGATGATCCCGATCGGTTTGTTCTTTTGGGGACTGCAACAATACTTCCACGTACCATTGATCCCGCATCAACCGGGTCCGAGTCTATTACTGTTTATGCTCTTTATCGCGGCGTCCTCGTTTATGGGGATCTTGGTGAGTATACTGATACCCAGCCAGCTAAAGGCGACCGAGGTCTTGATGGTCGTGGCTACCCCGAGCTTTGTCCTCAGCGGATTTACTTGGCCACTGAGTCAGATGCCCGGCTGGGTCTCCGTGGTCGCAGACGTCATCCCACTCACACATTTTCTCGGCGGATACCGCATCCTGCTGATGCAAGAGGGATGGTTAGGCGCGATCCATCCGCAACTGCTTACACTGATGATATTGACGGTTGTATTTGGATTGTTGAGCTATGTGGCTTTGGCGTTGAAAATAAGACGCGTTTCTCGGAAAGACCAGCCATCTTCTTAAGATCCGGTGACATTTTTATTTTTGGAAGGTGCCGACCAACCAATCGGGGAAAATACCCAGCAGCAATACGGCTAAGACGGTCAGCGTCGCTATCAAAACGAGATAGGATTGAGTGGGCCTGATGTCCACGGATCCCTCCTGTTTCCGAAGAAACGCATTCAGCGGTATCTTGAAATAGTAAAAGAGGGAAATAACGGTCGTGAGCGCCCCAACGATCAGGAGAATTATCATGCCCGGATTGCCGGTCAGTTGCCAGTTGCCAAAAACCGCGGTAAAGACCAGCAGCTTGGCGACGAATCCCGAGGTAGGAGGGATGCCGGTGAGGGAAATGAGTAGCAACACGAAGCCGACAAATGCCACCGGCATCGCCGGGCCTAATCCATTATATTCAGATACATCGGTGGCTCCGGTTCGCGATTCGATGTAGTCTGCAAACAGGAATACGCCCATGTTCATCAATGAATAAACCGACAGATAAAACAGAAGGACACCGTATTCCCCCGCTGAATAGGCCAGTACGGCCATCATCAGGAAGCCCGTATGGCCAATCGACGAATAGGCCATCATTCGCTTGACATAGGTTTGGCGCAGTGCGGCTAGATTGCCCAGGAGCATGGTGACGATAGCTGATACCAGTATTAGCGTATGCAGGTATTGGTAAGCCAAGCTTTCCACGGGCCAAGCATACAGGATCCGCGCAAGCAGCGCCACACCGGCAATCTTCGGAGCGGTTGATAAGAAAGCCGTCACAGGGGTAGGAGCGCCCTGATATACATCGGGCGTCCAGAAGTGGAATGGCACGAATGAGAGCTTGAAACCGATACCGGTGAAGACAAACAGCAGTGCCATAGCGGTAAGCAGCGGGGCAGTGGCCGCCAAGCCCTGAATATGGGCAGCGGATGTGAAATCGAGGTTGCCTGTGAATCCGTAAAGGAAAGAAAGGCCGTATAGCATCACGGCAGAACAAACGGATCCAAAAAGCACATATTTCATAGCAGCTTCAGTCTGTCGTGCTTCTTTGGCAAGGTAGCCCACCATGAGGTACGAGCCGATGGACACCATTTCAATGGATACGAAGACCATCAACCAACTGGTGGCCATACCCATCAGATTAAGTCCGATGTGGACAGCCAGGAGAATGCTGTATAGGTCGGCCGTCTTCTTCGGATGGGCCTTAAATCCTTGATTTGCGTGTACAAACAGAACGAATAAGAGGCAAACCGCTGCGGTAAGTACACGGGTATATCGGCCGAAGGCATCAGCTTCGAGCATCCCGAACAACAAATCGCTTGCCGTGGGTTGTGATAGTTGCAATATGCTATAGCCCCCCGCCAATATAATACCCGCAACGGTAACGGCAAAGGTACCCTGTTTCCACCACCGGTCTACGAACAATCCGGTGCCGATACTCACGAGGAACGTAACCGTCAATACCATTTCGGGCAGCAACACGGGCAGCCCGGCGAGGATATGATCCAGTTTAGTGCTTATGTCGGGTAGTAGCTGGGGCATTTTCAATTCTCCAACTTTAATTAGTAACCACCAATTCCACCAGGGCCAATACAGAAGCGTTGATCTTGTCAAACGCCAGGGCTGGATATACACCGAGGGCTAGCGCCAACCCAAGCATGGGTACCATAATCAGTGTTTCGCGCGGGGACGCATCGACGAGTGATTTTGTCCATTCTTCGCCTCCTTTAAGGCGCGGTTGACCGAAAAACATGCGTTGCAACGTCCACAGGAAGTAAGCGGCACTCAGCAGGATACCCAATGAACCGGCGATGGCCATCCACCGCGGCAGGATGCCATTGACTGTTTCCGCGTTGAAGGCGCCGATGATGACGAACACCTCACCGATGAATGCAGAAAATCCGGGCAAACCCAGCGAAGCAAAAAAGGTGATGGCCACAAACACGGTAAACCGGGGCATGATACCTGCCAGTCCCCGGAAGTGATAGATGTTACGGTCGTGTACACGGTCGTACAGCATGCCCACGAGGAAAAAGAGGGCAGCAGAGAGGAAACCATGACTCATCATCTGGAATATGGCTCCTGCTGTTCCTTCCGTGGTAAGCGAGGCAACGCCCAGCAAGACGAATCCCATATGGGATACGGACGAGTACGCAATCATGCGTTTCAGGTCGCGCTGGGCGAGCGCAACCAATGCACCGTAAACGATCGATACGACCCCGATGAGCCCCAGCCACCAAGCCGACTGCTCGGCCGCATCCGGGAAAATACTAAAGCAGATACGCAGGATGCCGTATCCTCCCACTTTGAGCAGGATACCGGCGAGTATGATGGATATGGGCGTAGGCGCTTCCACGTGCGCATCGGGAAGCCAGGTATGCAGGGGTACGATGGGTACCTTGATGGCAAAAGCAACGAATAAGACGATGAAGCCCAGCAGGCGTGCCGAAATACCGATCAGCTCGTGGCCGGCGGCGACGGAGAATAGGGCATTGGGTACGTAATTAGCCGGATTCATCATGTGCAGCATGTTGAATGTATGGGCGCCGGTTTCGGGATTGGTTACCGAGAAATAGAGACCCACAATGACCAGGAGCATGAACACCGAGCCAAACAGCGTATAGAGGAAAAATTTGATGGCCGCATACTCGCGCCTTGCCCCGCCCCAGATACCGATGAGGAAATACAACGGCAGCAGCATCAATTCATAGAAGATGTAAAATAGAAAGAAATCCAGGGCAGCGAAGACGCCCATGACCGCCATATTGAGGATCATCAACAGGATGAAATAGCCCTTGACACTTTTCTGGATATTCCAGGAGGCACCGATGGCGACGACCATGACGAGTGCCGTGAGGAATAGGAAGGGCATGGAAAGCCCGTCGACTCCAACGAAATAATCGATCTCCAATTGCCCCAGACTGCCCATGTCCAGCCGTATCCAGGGGATGTGATCCACGAACTGATACAGGTGTGCTTCGGTGACGCCTGCGCCGTTAGGCTGGAAGAGGTAATACATACCCCCACTTAATATCAACTGCAATAGGCCTGTGAGCAGCGCCACATATTTATAGAGCGTTTTTTGGGTTGCCGGAATGAACGACATCAAGAGTGCAGCCGCCAGCGGCATGAAAACGAGTATGGTCAATAGGTGCGGATTCATAGGAGCACGACGATATGATAAAGCAGGATTACCAGAATTACAAGAAACAGGGTGGCGAAATACCGTTGCACGCCGCCGGTTTGCAAACGCCGGAATATATGGCCCAATCCCCAGGCAATTTTGCCGACCAGGCGAACAAGGCCATCCACCAGACGTTGGTCTATCCACGCTGCCGTTGCAGCGAGCGACCGGCCCAAGGCGGCAAGACCGTTTACTGTGCCATCTACCACGTGGTAGTCTACCCACAGCAAGAGGTGGGATAGCCGGAAAATGGGGCGCACGATGGCCACATTATAGAGCACGTCGAGGTATCCCTGATGCTGGGACAGCCGATACAGCAAGCCATTGGTTTTCAGGGGGTATTTGCCGTTAACGTACCAATGCCATGCGAGAATCGCCACCATACAGGTTGCCCCGGTGGTTAGCAGGGGAATGACGAGGTGCAGCAGCGGGAGTGGGGGCAAGGTGGAGACGGTGGTGGTCAATCCCTGCATCAGCCATACATGACCGTCATTCAGCGGGTTAACCGAAAACAACGGGAAAAGCGAGCAAGCCGCCAAAAACAGCATCGGAATGAGCATCGTCATGGGTGCCTCATGTATATGAGTCTTATTTTTGGCCAAAGGATTGGAAAGTGAACCGAAGAATACGTTGGCCAAAAGCCGCAAAATGTAGAAGCTGGTCAGCATACTGACGATGACCAAGACATAGGGAATGAGTTTGGCCGCTCCGGATTGCAAGGCTGCCCACTCAAACGTGTGTACGAGCAGTGCGTCTTTGGAGAGATAGCCCCCGGTAAACGGAAATCCGGCCAATGCCAGCGAGGCGATAAGCATGGTGGCAAACGTAAGGGGCATGTGCTTGCGCAGGCCGCCCATATTCCGGATGTCCTGCGGGTCAATATCCAGCGCATGTGTTTCCTTGACGTGCTGCATCTCGTGAATGATGGCTCCCGCGCACAGGAACAGCAGACACTTGAAGAACGCATGGGTAACCAGGTGAAACAACGCTACCGGATACATGCCGATGCCAATGCCGACCATCATGAAGCCCAATTGCGAAATCGTGGAAAAAGCCAGTATTTTCTTGATGTCGTATTGGGTCAATGCAAAATAGGCGGCAACAAAGGCCGTCACTGCCCCGGTGGTGGCGATCACCAGCAAGACGGTTTCATTGAACACCGGAAATAAGCGGGCGAGCAAAAATACGCCGGCGGCCACCATGGTGGCGGCATGGATCAGGGAGGACACCGATGTAGGTCCTTCCATGGCATCGGGCAACCATACGTGGAGCGGGAACTGCGCCGACTTGGCCATGGCACCAAGGAAAAACGCGAGGCCGGCCACGGTAAGCCAAGGTGCCGGTAGGGTTTCCGGAGTGGAAATCAGTGTTCCAGTGTCCAATGTGCCGAGATGGCTGTATACGATGCCGATGCCGATGAGGAAACCGATATCTCCGATCCGGTTGACGATAAAGGCCTTTTTATTGGCCTGTACAGCGGAGTCTCTGGTAAACCAGAATCCGATGAGCAGGTAGGACGCAAACCCGACCAGTTCCCAGCAGATGTACATCAGTAGCAGATTGTCGGCCACGACCAGTCCGAGCATCGCAAAGCAGAAAAGGCTCAGGTACGTCCAATAGCGATGGATGCCCGGATCTCCTTTCATATACGCGGCGGAATAGATGTGTACAGGCAATGCGATCACGCATACCAATACGAGCATCAGCACGGCCATGTTATCGAGCAAAAGCCCTACGTGAAATGCCTGCTCGCCGATGGTAAACCAATGCCATTGGATGTGGACCGGGGCCTGATTCCAAACCTGGGCGAATGCATAACACGCTGCCAGTAAACTCAATGAAATAGCAGAGATGGAGATCGCACCGTTCCGGGCATGTTTGCCGAGTGCGGCGGATAGGAGGAATCCGATGAAAGGCAATAACACCGCCGATAGCGCAGCCAGTAGGGGATATGTCAGTGCAGTCGTAGGCAATGTTTTCTTTCTTAATCCTTTAAATTTTTTATGTCTTCGGGATTCACCGACCGATAGAATTTATATACATTGAGAATAATGGCCAATGCCACGGCTACCGCCGCCGCCGCCAATACAATCGCAAACAGTGCGAATACCTGTCCGCCGTACATCGTTTTGTCGTACCGGCCGAAAGCTACCAGATTCAGAATCGCCGCGTTGATCATCAGTTCAATGCCTACCAGCACCAAAATGGCATTGCGCCGCGCCAGGACGGCATATAAGCCGATGGCAAATAAGCAGGCTCCTACCACGAGAAAATGCGTAAGCGGGATCATGACGTTGCCTCCTTTCGCGTAAGATGGGCCGCGCCGATCAACGCCATCATCAGCAATACAGAGACAATTTCGAACGGCAGCAGGTACCGGGTCATGATCTGAACGCCGATGTGCTGGATGGTTTGATCCGTGGGAGTAAGTACCGTGCCCGCTTCGCGGGAGGCCGCGATCCACCCGGGTTCATCCGCGCCCAATTGCAGGGACGTATAGACCAGTATGGCGAGGAATGAAACCGCAATGACGAGCGACTGCCAGGCGGGCAGGGCAAAGAAATGGGAAGTTCCGATTTGCAGGTCATTCAGCAATTCCTTGTTGGAAAGCATGAAAGCAAAAAGCATCAGAATCAATACGCCACCCACGTAAACGAGGATTTGCGTAATCGCCACAAAATCAGCCAGCGCAAATACATATAAACCGGCAACGGAAAAAAGAACGATGAAAAATAGAAAGAGGGAACGGGCAATGTTCCGCATGCTAACCAGCAGCAGTGCCGATCCGATCGCCAGGGTTGCAAAAACATAAAACACAAGCGCCGTGATGTTCATTATTTCCGTTTGGCCGCCTCCTCTTCAGCTTGGAATTTGGTCCACTCCCGTTTTTTCTCTTCGACTTCGGCAGGCGTCATTTCTGCAAAAGAATAGGTCAGTTCAGCCAAGTTGGTCATGCTGCGATCGTATTGGTCGGTCATGGTAATGCATTCCGTGGGGCAAACCACGGTACATAAACCGCAGTACATACACTTGGCCATGTCAATGTCAAACTGGGCAGCATATAGGCGTTTTACGCTTCCATCGGATGTTTTTCCGATTACATCGGTAGCTTTCACGGATTCAATGGTGATGCAATCCACGGGACATGCCTTGGCACAGAGATCGCAGACAATGCAATCGTCTATTTCGACATCCAGTTGATACCGGGCAACTTCCGGAATCGGCATTTTCTCCCGTGGGAATTGAACGGTTGTAACACCTGCCTGTTTATCGAAATAATCCGCTTTGCGCACATCTAGCACTTCACGCGACCGGCGTGCACCAAAAAGGTGAGCGAGCGTAATCGCCAATCCTTTCGCTGCGGTAATGAATGCTTGTAACGCTATTTTGAACATTTTTTCTTAATTTCAACTTTCACCCCATCACCCATACCCGCCAAACTCCTGAAATGGCCATGCATAGAAAAGCCAGCGGCGTAAGCACTTTCCAACACAGTGCCATTAGCTGGTCTGCCCGAAGCCGTGGCAGTGTCCACCGGATCCACATCTGTACGCCCACAATCAGCAATGTCTTGGAGAGTGTCCAGAAAATCCCCCAGATCCATCCGGTAGTCCAATCTGCCAACCGGACGCTCCCCATATTCGGCAACGGTGTATTCCAACCGCCGAGGAATACGACTACGCCAATCATGGCTACCAAAAACATCATGGCGTATTCTGCAAGGAAAACAAAGGCAAACCGAAGGCCTCCATATTCGGTGTGGAAACCGCCCACCAGCTCAGATTCAGCTTCCGGGATGTCGAACGGAGCCCGGTTACACTCCGCAAGCGATGCGATGAAGAAAATCAGGTAAGCCACCCACAGATGTGGTGCCTGAAATACGTTCCATGCCAGCAGACCTCCGATGTTGGATACGTCCCACAGTCCGAGGAAAAGCAAGGTGTTTTGCGACGCGATACCCTGATTGATGACGATTTCCTGCATATGAAGTGTCTGGGTAATCATCACTGCCGAGATGAGTGCCAAGCCGGAAGGGATTTCGTACGATACAATCTGTGCGACGGCGCGCATCGAACCCAATAAGGAAAACTTATTATTAGAACCCCAGCCGGCCATTAATAAGCCAATGGCGTCTACCGAGATAATTGCAATGACATAGAAGAGCCCTAAATTGAGCGCCGAGGGCGCGAGTCCCGGCGCCCATGGCATCACCGCAAATCCTAGGAATACGGCCACAAATATGATGACAGGAGCTGCCACGAACAAAATTTTGTCGGCCGCAGCAGGCGTAATGAACTCTTTTTGAATCAGTTTGAGGATATCGGCCAAGGTTTGCAGCGTGCCGTGTTTGCCAGTTTCCATTGGGCCGAGCCGATCTTGAACAAATCCAGCTATTTTCCGTTCACTGTATACGGCAAACAATGTAAAACCCGCAATGAACCCAAACAGGGCAATACCAACGACAATATATGTGATATAAAAGACCAATTCGTCCTATATGTTAAATGTCGTGCAAACATAAGTATTTGACGCCATAATATATAGTAAGTTAGTAGATTATTCGCGATGCTTTGTTTTATAGGTGCTCATGAATGCTTTAAGGAAAATCTATAGGCTTACGAGGCTTTGATTATCGTTGATCAAACGGTATATAGTCCCGATGGGTGTTACCGGTATAAATCTGCCGCGGCCGGCCGATGGGCTCCTTGTTGGCTTTCATTTCTTTCCATTGCGCAATCCAACCGGGCAGCCTGCCAAGGGCAAAAAGTACGGTAAACATATCGGTGGGGAATCCCAACGCACGGTAAATGATGCCGGAATAAAAATCGACATTGGGATAGAGCTTGCGATCTACGAAATACTGATCTTTCAGCGCTGCTTCTTCCAGTTCTTTAGCTATCTCCAATACCGGATCGTTGATGCCCAGCTTTTCCAGCACGTCGTCACATGCCTTTTTGATGATTTTGGCGCGTGGATCAAAATTCTTGTATACACGGTGGCCGAATCCCATCAAACGGAACGGGTCGTTTTTATCTTTGGCTTTGGCCAGCCATTTAGCACTGTCACCACCGTCTTTTTTAATGTTTTCGAGCATTTCAATGACCGCTTGGTTGGCGCCGCCGTGTAGCGGCCCCCAAAGGGCCGATATGCCTGCGGAGATGGACGCATATAAGTTGGCGTTGGAAGACCCCACGATACGCACCGTAGAGGTAGAACAATTCTGCTCGTGATCCGCATGCAGGATCAGTAGTTTATGCATCGCGCTTACTACCGATTTATCGATGGTGATATCTTCGGTAATCTGCCCGAACGTCATGTTCATAAAATTATGCACGTAATTAAGCTCATTACGCGGATAGATGACCGGATGTCCCAATGATTTCTTATAAATCCATGAAACGATGGTAGGCATCTTAGCGAGTAGTTTCATGATGGTGAGGTTTTCATCTTCCTCACTGGGGTTGGGGTCGAGTGATTCCGGATAGAATGCAGACAGTGCCCCCACCAGGCAGGATAACTGGCCCATCGGGTGTGACTTTGACGGAAAACCGTCAAAAAATTTTTTCATGTCTTCGTGAATCAGCGTGTGTCTGCTGATTTTATTGCGGAAATCTGCCAGTGTATCGGCCGAAGGCAATTCACCGTAAATGAGTAAATAGGCCACTTCCAAAAATGTCGATTTTTCAGCCAGTTGTTCAATGGGATACCCACGGTAACGTAAAATGCCCTTCTCACCATCCAAAAAAGTGATTTCGCTTTTCGTTGCACCCGTGTTCTTATAGCCCGGGTCTAGCGTCACCGCGCCCGATAAGTCCCTTAATTTTGAAATATCAATGCCCTGTTCGTTTTCAGTTCCTGTAATGATGGGTAGATTGTAAGAGTTGCCGTTTAGTGATATAGAAGCTGTTTCTGACATAATTTTTTTGGATGAATTGCAAACATAGATAAATTAGCGTTTATATGCAACTTATTACCTTGCTTATGCATGTTAATTTATTCGCATTTTCGTCGTTTATCGGCACTGATAAAGGCTCCGCAATTACCGTTCTTTCCGCCGCCTATTTTAGACGCTTTTGAAAGCGGAAACGTACGGTAATTGGGAAAACATTAAAGCGATTGAACCGATTTTGATACCTAACTTTATGTAACGTTGACATTGTAGCCGCTTTGGATATCCACAACCCTCGCATTTTAATCACGGAAATTTTTAAATAAATTGGTTGTTTACGAATCTTTCGTATATTTACGACGAAAACGTAACTGAGATGGAAAAATTAACGCAGCAGGAAGAGGAAGCAATGCAACTAATATGGCGCAACCGCGGTGGGTTTATCAAAGAATTGCTGGATACCATGTCTGGGGAAAAAGTGCCCTATACGACACTCGCCTCAACGATCAAGAACCTGCAACGTAAGGGCTACGTAAAGGCGGTGAAGTATGCCAACGCGTATCGGTATGAAGCAGTTATTGATGAAGCGGAATATAAGAAATTGTTTATGAGCGGATTTGTAAGTGATTATTTCCGTAATTCCTATAAAGAATTGGTGAGTTTTTTTGCCAAAGAGGAAAAGATCAGCGCGGATGAGTTGGATGAGATTGTCCGGATGATTAAAGAGAACAAAAGCAACTAGCCATGCCGGAAGTGATGATATACTTATTGAAGGTCAACCTTTCGGTTATCCTGTTCTATCTCGGATACCGATTGCTGTTGCGTAGATTGACTTTCTATACCCTCAACCGATTTTACCTTCTGTTTTCTCTGATTTTTTCCTTCACTTATCCGTTGGTGGATCTAACAAACTGGCTGGAGACATCCGAGCATATAATACCCACTGAAATGGTTTATGTGATTCCAGACTGGCAGCAGGTTCCGACCGAGACATTTGATTGGTGGACGTGGCTACTGGGCTTGATTGGGATGGGAACCTTGTGGTGTGCCGTGCGGTTGACAGTCCGTCTGCTGAGTCTGTGGCGTATTCATCGGCAATCACAACCCTCAATATGGCAATGGTTCAGGTATCGTCAGGTTTTCGGAGATATCTTGCCGTTTTCCTTTTGGCAGCATATCTATGTGAATATACACAATTACGAGCAGCGGGATCTGGCGGAGATTTTCAAACATGAACAAGTTCATGTGGATGGATTGCACACGTTCGATGTATTGCTGGCTGAATTAGGTAGTGTGTTTTCCTGGTTTAACCCAGGGATATGGTTGATGCGTACCGCCGTTCGTGAAAACCTGGAGTTTATTACCGATAGGAAGGTGCTATTAAGTGGGATAGACAAGAAAGCCTACCAGTACAGTTTATTGTCCATAGGGAAACAATCGAGCCGGTATTCAGACGTTGGCAACGGCTTTAATTTCAAAAGTTTAAAACGACGGATTATGATGATGAACAAACGAAATTCATCCCGGTTGCAGCTGGGGAAATATGTATTGGTGGTTCCGGTAATTGCTGCGTTTGTGTTGGTGTTTACGGTGTCGCGTGCTTATGAATATCAAGCGGAGGAGCCAGTGATCGTTGAGGATTCCATTGGAAATAAGCCGCCGTGGTGGAGCGATTTGCCGTCCGAACGCTTGGGACGAGGGATTGTTAAGGTGAGCGTTGATACAGCTCAGGCACAACCCTTGATTTTGGTAGACGGAGAGGCCTTTGAAGGTGATCTCAAGAATCTGAGTGCCGAAACGATCGAAAGCATTGATGTGCTGAAAGAAAAATCTGCTATTGAACGATACGGGAGCCGGGGAAAGAATGGTGTGATTCTCATTACATCAAAAAAAGGCAGAAGAAATGAAGAAAAGCCGCACCTTACGACCAAGGACACCACGATAAGAATTACGGGATACAAAACGACAGAACACCCCGTGACGATTCGAAAGGATAATTGGCAAGACAGATCCCAGGCTACGCCGAATACCGTATCGACCTGGGGAGAAGGAAATTTCGGTGATGCGCTGATCGTTATCGATGGGGAAGCGCAGGATGCCACAGCACTTCGCTCGTTATCGCCGAGTCGGATTGATGCCGTACACGTGTGGAAAGGGAAAAGCGGGGAAGAGAGGTACGGAGAAAAAGGCGCAAACGGAGTTATCGAAATTACGACCAAAAGCCACAACGATAAAGGGAAATAACGCCCTGTTCCGTCTTACTTGTTAAATAGGTTCATGGTCCTTTCTATACCGATATGAACGAAGCTGTTGACAAGTTCTACGGAGCGGTTGATAAGTTGAGGTAACTCGATGAGTTCATCGTCATCGAATCCACTCAATACGTAATCCACTTGCCTGCCTTTGGGAAAATTATCACCCACCCCAAAGCGTAACCGCGGATAACCTTGCCCTCCGCATAACGCTTCAATGCTCTTCAGTCCGTTGTGACCGGCACTGCTGCCTTTTGCACGCAACCGTAGTTTTCCGAAGGGCAGCGCGATTTCATCAACGATTACCAAGATATCTTCCACAGGTATTTTTAGTTCATGCATCCAATAATTTACAGCTTTGCCACTTAGGTTCATGTAGGTGGTAGGCTTGATCAAATACACCTGGTTGCCCCGGTATCGGTACTCGGTGTAATAGGCATACCGCAGGGTGGAAAAAGTCACGCCCGCCTGTTTTGCCAGTTCATCAGCTACCATAAAGCCGATGTTATGCCGGGTGTCCGCATATTCCGCTCCGATATTACCAAGACCTACAACTAGCTGTTTTTTTGCCATTTGGTGCAAACTTATTCATTGAATGGGTATAAACCAAAAAGCACCAACCGATAGGCTGATGCTTTTTCGTACATGCACACGATGGTGCCCGTCAAGTTATTTTTTCTTGTCGGCCTTTGCGGCTTCTTGCTCAGCCTGGCGCAAGGCACGCGACATGATTACCGATACGATGGTGTCGTCCGCATTATTGAGCACTTTCGCATTTTCCAATTGAATGCTGCCCACCTGTACCGACTTACCCACTTCAAGGCTTTCAAGGCCCACTTCGATGTATTGTGGCAAATCTTTGGGAAGTGCCTTTACCCGGAGGGAGCGCAGTTTCTGGATCAACTTACCACCCACTTTCACACCAGGTGATGTTCCGGTTAGTTTGATGGGGACATTCAATGAGACTTCCTTTTTATCATTCAATTCCAGGAAGTCCACGTGGCGCACCTGATCGGTAAGTGGATGGAATTGAGCATCCTGGAGGATCGCTTGGTAAGTTGTACCGTCGATATCCAAGTCGATGAAATGAACATCCGGCGTATAGATAGCCGGCTTCAAATCAGTTGCGGATACGGCAAAGTGGTATTGTTTTTTACCACCATAGAGCACTGCGGGTACTTTACCCTCATAGCGCAGCTCCTTCGCATCTCGTTTCCCTACGTTCTTTCTCAAAGAACCGCTAATAGCAATTGATTTCATTGTGATCGTTATTAAATTTTTTTAAGGCCGCAAAAATAGGTTAAATAAACGTAATTTCCTAATCCACTTTGAAAAGGTTGCTGATGGACCCGTGTTCATTGACATTCTTGATGGCATTTGCAAACAGATCGGCCGTTGAAAGCACCTTGATTTTCTCGCTTTGCCGTTGCAGTGGGATGGTATCTGTAACAATAAGTTCGGTCAGCGCCGAGTTTTCAATGGTTTCATAGGCCTTGCCGGATAGCACGGGGTGGGTACATACCGCACGCACGCTGGTAGCCCCATTTTCCATGATGAGCGAAGCGGCTTTTGATAATGTGCCCGCGGTATCACAGATATCATCAATCAGTACGATGTCCTGCCCTTCGACATCGCCGATGATCGACATGGATTCAATTTCATTGGCGCGTTTACGCTGTTTGTCGCAGATGACCACTTCGGCATTGAAATATTTTGCGAAGGTACGTGCCCGGTACGAACCGCCCATATCTGGCGAAGCGATGGTGAGGTTGGGCAAGTTGAGCGATTTGATGTGCGGCACGAAAATCACTGACGCATCTAAGTGGTCGACCGGAATATCGAAGAATCCTTGGATCTGTGCAGCATGGAGGTCCATCGTCATGATGCGGTGAGCACCCGATGCCATAATCAGGTTGGCAATCATTTTGGCAGCGATAGCTACCCTCGGTTTGTCTTTCCGGTCCTGCCGGGCAAATCCGAAGTAGGGGACAACGACTGTGATGTAGTGTGCCGAGGCACGTTTGGCTGCGTCGGTCATCAGCAGCAGCTCAAACAGGTTGTCCATCGGTTGGTTGGTGGATTGAATCAGGAATACGTCGCATCCACGGACGGACTCGTTGTAAAATGGCTGAATCTCGCCATCGCTGAAACGCGATACGGTCATTTCGCCTAGGGCTTTGCCATAAGATTGTGCGATCTTTTGGGATAATTCGGTGGAACCGGAGCCAGAAAACAGCTTTACCGGATTGAATTGCAATGGCATTGTTTCGTTGTTGTTTTGTGGGTTTGCAATGGATTGGGATCTTGTGCTATTTCAACGCTAAATATACGTTAAAAAATTACGGATTGCCAAAAGACAATCCGTAATTTTTGTTGCCCGACCAGGATTCGAACCTAGACAAACAGAACCAAAATCTGTCGTACTACCATTATACTATCGGGCAATCTGAACTTACATTTTTGCCACCCTTCCGAATGGGACTGCAAATATAGGGGGATATAATAATTAATGCAAAAATATTTTATTTTTTGCTGGATGGGTCGATCTTACCGGAGGAATACTTATTTTCGGGGCGTAATTTTACGATAGACCATACGTGTGATACTTTATGAATTACAATAAAATCAATAATAGTATAGGCTGGTTGTGTGGATTGGTAGCCACCGCTGTGTATGTATCGACGGCCGAGCGAACGACAAGTTTTTGGGATTGCGGTGAATTTATTGCGTCCGCATTCAAGATGCAGATTGTGCACCAACCGGGGGCACCCTTGTTTTTGATGCTGCAGAATGTGTTTTCCAATCTCGCGTTCGGCAATCCCCAGCTAATTGCTTTTTGGATGAATATCGGATCGGCGTTATCCAGTGGTTTAACCATTGTGTTCCTGTTTTGGAGCATTACGGCCCTGGCACGGAAAGTGCTTTGGAAACCGGGCACAGAGCTTACACAGTCGGCATTGATTCAAATCATTGGAGCAGGTGCAGTGGGCGCCTTGGCTTATACGTTTTCCGACACGTTTTGGTTTTCGGCGGTTGAGTCTGAAGTATACGCCATGTCGTCACTTTGTACGGCGGTTGTATTCTGGGCAATTCTGAAATGGGAAGCTCATGCGGATGAACCTGGAGCCGACAAATGGTTGCTTTTTATCGCTTACATCATGGGATTATCCATCGGTGTACACTTATTGAACTTGTTGGCCATACCTGCTATTGCCTTACTCATCTATTTTCGGCGTACTCAAAAGGCTACAAGCAGCGGTGCCATCAAGGCGCTGCTCCTGGGTTTTGTGGTAGTAGCGGTGGTGCTTTGGGGGATTATCCAATACCTTATTAAATTTGCAGCCTATTTTGATTTGTTCTTTGTGAATACACTGGGCATGGGATTTGGTTCCGGGGTTTTTGTATTTGCGCTGCTATTGGTAGGCGGCATAGCCTATGGAATTTGGTACTCGATTCAAAAGGCGAAACCGTTACTTAATATCATCCTGTTGTCGTTTGCATTCATTGTGTTCGGATACAGCTCGTTTTCAATGATCTTGATCCGCGCAAAGGCGGATCCGACGCTGAATAACAGCGATCCTGACAATGCATTTGCATTCCTGAGTTACCTGAACCGCGAACAGTATGGAGACAACCCGCTTTTTAAGGGGCCTTACTTTGATTCCCGACCCATTGACGTAAAATATGGAAGCAATATTTATCGGAAAGGAACTGAAAAGTATGAGATTGCTGGTCGTAACTTCGACTATGAATACGACCGGGAAACGGTGTTTCCACGTATCTATAGTACCCGGGAGGCCTCGCACCAGCAATATTATCGCAGCTACCTGAACCTCGGCGAAAACGAACAGCCTACGTTTGGCGATAATCTTCGCTTTTTCTTTAGCTACCAAGTAGGGCATATGTATGGAAGGTATTTCCTTTGGAATTTTGTGGGTAGGCAAAACGATCAACAGGGGCACGGTGATCTCACTACAGGCAATTGGATCAGTGGCATCAAGTTCATCGACCAATGGCACGTGGGTGGGCAGGACGCGTTGCCGGAATCCCAGTTGACAGACCCTTCGTATAATCGGTTCTATTTTCTGCCCTTGATTTTAGGGCTGATCGGCGCGTTTTGGCACTTCAAACGCCGGCAGCGGGATGCAGGTGTAGTGGGACTGCTATTTTTCATGACCGGATTGGCGATCGTGCTTTACCTCAATCAGACACCTTTGCAGCCGCGTGAACGGGATTATGCCTATGCGGGTTCTTTTTATGCATTCGCAATCTGGATCGGTCTCGGTGTGGTGGGTATCACCGACTGGCTGCGGAAGAAAGTCAATGCGCGGACCGCAGGATGGATAGCTACGGTCATCGGACTGCTGGCGGGACCCGTCATACTGGCCAAAGATGGATGGAACGACCACGACCGTTCTGAAAAATCCCTCGCCCGGGACATTGCCCGGGATTACCTGGAGTCTTGCGCACCGAATGCGATCCTGTTTACTTATGGGGATAACGACACGTACCCGCTGTGGTATGTACAGGAGGTCGAAAATATACGGCCGGATATCCGGATTGTAAACCTGAGTCTGCTGAGTGCCGATTGGTATGTGCGGCAGATGAAAGACAAAGTGAACGAAGCCGAACCGCTGCCCATTACAATCCCGGATGAAAAATATGTTAAAGGTGTGCGCGATGTGATTTATTACCAGGATGCGAAAATTCCGGGATCGGTAGAGTTGAAAGATATTGTTGCCTTGATGTTATCCGACAACCCCAATGACAAACGACAGGTACAGAGTGAGCAGCCTGAAAACTTTCTGCCCACGAAAAATTTACGGCTCACTATCAACAGGGAAGATGTTATCAAAAATAAGGTGGTTCCCCAGGCATGGCAAGACAGTATTGCCAGCGTCATGCAGTGGACTTATAATCGTAATTATGTATCGCGTGCGGAGCTGGCCATCATGGACATCCTTGTGAACAACAATTGGGAGCGACCGATTTACTTTGCCACTACCGTGCCGAGCGATAATTTTATGGGATTGGATAAGTACTTGGTCTCGGAAGGGTTTGCGCTACGCCTTATGCCAATAAATGTAACGCAAAACACTTCGCAGGGATTGGTGAACGCGGACGCTATTTACGACCATGCCCTTAATAAATACACCTGGGGCAACATCCGGAATTCGGCTTATCTTGACCCCGAGTCTTACCGGATGGTGAGTCTGATCTTGAACAATATCTATTCCGCACCCGCCGAAGCCTTAATTGCTGAAGGCAAGACGGAAGAGGCGAAGAAGCTACTGAATAATGCATTGGAGTCTATGCCGGAGCGTATTTATCGGATTATGGATGCATATGGTTATTCGTTTCTTACCGAAAATTTGTATGCTGTGGGCGAGACGGATAAAGCCAATGCGCTCGTTGAACGTAACGTAAAATATTTGGAGGAACAGCTCCGATATTTTGCAGCCATAACCGAAACAAAGCCCAACTTGGAGATGCAGAACATTCAATACAGCATGTTTACGTTGAATCGGTTTTCAGACGCTGCAAAAGCGCATGGGCAGCAGGAATTGGCATCACGCATCGAAAAGATTTTTAGCCAATATGAGACCAAGTTCTTCGGCGGGATGCCTGCGAATTGATCGGGAAGAAATCCCGGCAGCACGTTAAAAAGTGTTAAATCCGGGTTCAGTGGATATGTCTAATCGGTTTATCGCTTATTTTTAGGCGATTATAACGAATGGCTCACTAACCCGGAACTATGAACTACTCAAAAATAAACAACCTTGTAGGGTGGCTGTGTGCGTTGGTTGCTACCACGACGTATGTATTGACAATGGAGCCGACCACCAGCTGGTGGGACTCCGGTGAATTTATAGCTGCTGCACACCGTATGCAGATCGTGCACCAACCGGGAGCACCGTTGTTTCTTTTGCTACAAAATGTGTTTTCGAACCTCGCTTTCGGTGACACACAGCAGATCGCTTATTGGATGAACTTCGGGTCGGCAGTCGCCAGCGGATTAACTATTCTCTTTTTATTTTGGACCATTACGGCGCTGGTGCGCAAGATTCTGGTAAAAAAGGGTGAAGCACCCGTATGCATGGAAGTATTGCAAATTATAGGTGCGGGTGCTGTCGGCGCCATGGCCTATGCGTTTTCAGATACCTTTTGGTTTTCAGCCGTTGAATCGGAAGTGTATGCCATGTCTTCCCTATGTACAGCGGTGGTGTTTTGGGCCATCCTCAAATGGGAGGCCCGGGCAAATGATCCCAGCGGCGACCGATGGCTGGTATTCATTGCATATATCATGGGGCTTTCCATTGGTGTACACCTGCTCAACTTGTTGACGATACCGGCACTCGCCCTGGTGATATACTTTCGCCGGACGCATAAAGCAACGGTTGGCGGCGTGACCAAAGCATTGTTGATCGGGTGTACAGTGCTCGCCGTAATCCTTTGGGGTATTATCCAGTACCTCGTTAAATTAGCGGCTTATAGCGATTTGTTTTTTGTAAATACGTTGGGAATGGGTTTTGGAACCGGGATGGTGTTTTTTGCTGCCTGTTTTGTGGGCAGCATTATTTACGGGGTATGGTACTCCATCCGCCGCGCGAAGCCGGTGCTTAACCTCGTGCTGCTATGCCTCGGTTCTGTTATCTTCGGATATGGATCTTTCGCCATGGTGCTGATCCGGGCAAAGGCGAACCCATCGCTGAACAATAGCCAACCCGATGACGCATTTTCCTTCCTCTGGTATCTCAACCGTGGCCAGTTTGGCAGTGAGCCCCTGCTGAATGGACCCTATTTCGATTCCCAATTGACCGATATACATCAAGGAGATAAGGAATACCGGAAAGGTGAGGATCGGTATGAACTAGCGGGTAGCGGTGATCAGCCGGTATATGATCGGACAACCCTTTTTCCGCGTATTTACAGCAGCCGGGATAATCATGCATGGGGGTATCGCGCCTGGCTGGGTTTAGGGGACAATGAACGTCCTGAATTTACGGATAATCTGAAATTCCTTATGAACTACCAGCTGAATCACATGTATTGGCGGTATTTCATGTGGAATTTTGCCGGTAGGCAGAACGATGTGGAAGCACGTTTTGACAGTCGCACGGAAGGCAACTGGATCAGTGGCATCGAGTCCGTCGACCAATGGAGGCTCGGCGGGGAAAACGCATTGCCTGAGTCCCTGCGGGAAGACCCTTCGCGAAACACCTATTATTTTCTTCCACTCATTTTGGGTCTTATCGGCCTTTCATGGCAGGCACGCCGGAGTGGCAAAGATGCGGTAGTTATCGGGTTGTTATTTTTCTTTACAGGGCTGGCTATTGTTTTTTACCTCAATCAGCCCCCGTTGCAGCCCCGCGAACGGGACTATGCCTATGCAGGTTCGTTTTATGCATTTGCCATCTGGATCGGTATGGGCGTGGTCGGACTTTCGGAGGTATTGCGTAAACGACTTCGTTTACGTGTTGCCATTCCTGTGGCGATTGTGCTCGGCTTTATGATGGTCCCAGCATTGCTTGGTACCCAGAATTGGGATGACCACGACCGATCGGATCGCTACATGGCCCGAGACATGGCCCGCAATTACCTGGAATCTTGCGCCCCCAATGCGATACTTTTTACCTATATTGATAACGATACGTTTCCACTTTGGTACTTGCAGGAAGTGGAGGGTGTACGGAGAGACGTGCGGGTAGTCAATCTGAGTTTATTGGGGATGGATTGGGCGGTGCGGCAGCTGAAATTGCCGATCAACGACGCTCCGGCATTGCCCATCACGATGAAAGATCACCAGTTCGCCAGAGGTACGCGTGATTACCTGTATTACCACGACTACAGCATTCAAGACTCGGTCGATTTGGAAAAAATTCTGGCGCTCCTTCTCTCGGATAATCCGGCCGATCAACTGGAATATGCAGACGGCTCCCGCCGGAATTTTCTGCCCACCAAACACTTCAAACTGAAGGTCGACAAGCAACAGGTAGTCGAAAATAACGTAGTTCCAGAAAAGTGGCAGGAAGATATTCTTGATACAATGGAGTGGACTTACAATCAAAATGGTGTTACACGAGCCGAGCTGACCCTGATGGACGTACTAGTTCACAATCAATGGAAACGCCCAATCTATTTTGCTTTCACGGTCCCGGAAAGCCAACGGCTTGGACTCGATAACTACCTTGTATCCGAAGGGTTTGCATGGCGATTGATGCCGGTCAACGCCCAGCGTGATCCGGAAGTGCGGGAACGCTTGGTTAATACCGATGCTGCGTACGAAAGTATCATGCACCGATTTGCGTGGGGAGACATGAACCAATCGACTTATCTTGATCCGACGTCCCGCACGATGGTTGGCGAAACGATCAAGATTTTTTCGGACACCGCCGAGATGCTGATTGCCGAAGGCAATATCGATGCCGCGAAAAATATCGTCAATCGGGCAACGGAGGTTCTGCCTGCAAAAATCTACCAACCGGATATTGCCGCTCGTTACCCGGTATTGGCCGATCAGCTTTATGCCTTAGGCGAAACTGCAAAGGCGAATACGTTGGTCGAACGGAACCTCAAATTTTTGGAAGAGCAAATGGCTTACTATGCGGCCATTGGCGAAACCAAGTCCTTAACGCAGACGGAGGCGGTGGGGATCCACAACAGTTTGTTTGCCTTACAACAGTTTTCCGCGGCTGCCGAGGCGCATGGTCAGGCAGTGCAATACAAACAGTTGCAGACGGTGTTTGACAAGTACCGGAAACTTTTTTTTGAAGGATGACAGCGAAAGGCCTCCTGACATTCCTCGTGGTTATCCTATTGGTTGGGCGTGTTCAAGCACAGCATCCTAGGTTGCGTGTCCTTCAGGGGGGTAAATCCACCAGTATCCGTGGCCTATCGGTACCGGATGATTCCGTAGCCTGGGTGAGCGGGAGCAATGGATGGGTGGGGCGTACGACCGACGGGGGAAAGACATGGGACTGGCAACAGGTGGTGGGCCACGAAACGAAAGACTTTCGGGACATCGAAGCCTTTTCAAGGGATACAGCATTATTAATGAATGCCGGTTCGCCGTTGGTGATCCTCCGTACGACAGATGGCGGCCGATCTTGGCACCTGGCCCATCGCGATGAACGTCCCGCTATTTTCGTTGACGGAATGGACTTTTGGGATGACCGACGGGGATTGGCGTACGGCGATCCGATTGACGGGCTGCTGCAATTGCTGGCAACGGAGGACGGTGGTCGGACCTGGCACGACATTAGCCAGCAGGCCGGAATTCGGCTGGCTGAGGGTGAAGCGGGATTTGCAGCCAGCGGTACAGGTATTCGTACGTTGCCTGGTGGATATGCCTTTATCGCGACCGGTGGCCTCCAATCCCGCCTTTTGCATACGACAGATTACGGCCATACATGGATTGCAGAAGATTGCCCCATTATCCAGGGTAAGGCTTCTATGGGGATTTTCTCCATTGCTTTTCAAGATGAGCGCCATGGTATAGCCGTGGGAGGTGACTACCAGCAGGATAGGCACGCGGAGGATGTGGTCTTTGTTACGACGGACAGTGGTGCTTCGTGGCGGCGGCCAATAAAGGCAACCGGCGGATACCGGTCGGCCGTAGAATATGTCGGGGATCGGCAACTGGTCGCCGCTGGTACTTCTGGCGTGGATTACTCTTCCGACGGAGGCATGACTTGGGAAGCCATTTCCCGTGACGGCTACCATGTGGTCCGACGCGCAAAAAAAGGCCACTGGATCTTGTTGGCTGGTGCCGATGGACGGATTGCCACACTTCAACCTTGATCCGTTACCTCAGCCGAACGCTTATCGCAGATAGTTCTTAAAAAAATGCAAAACTAATTTGTGTTTACGAAAACATTCGTATATTTGACTACGAAATAAATCGTATATTGTATGGCGGACAAAAAATCACTCAAGCTTACGGATAGTGAACTGGAAATTTTACGGGTGCTTTGGCAGCAGGGAGTCAGTACCGTGCGGCAGGTGCATGACGAGTTGGCGAAGACGAAGGATGTGGGATATACCACAACCCTGAAGCTGATGCAGATCATGCATGAAAAAGGGTTGGTAAGCCGGGATACTTCAAATAAGACACATGTATACCGTCCGGAAGTGGACCAACAGCAGACCCGACAGCATATGGTCAATAAACTGATTGATCATATGTTTGCGGGATCGGCATCGCGCTTGGTTATGCAGGCATTGGGCAACCACCCAACCAGTAAGGACGAGATCGACGCCATTAAACGTTATCTGGATGGATTGGAAAATAAAAAATAGCCGATCATGACCTTTTCTTTAGACAATCTGGTTGAGGCTATGGGATGGAGTATCATCCACTCACTGTGGATCGGTGCGCTTGCTTATGGCCTGTTGTTACTGTTATTTGCCGCATTTCCGGAAACCCGTGCACGGACCCGGCATGCGATGGCTTTTTCATCACTTATCTTGTTGTTCGCTGGGTTTTTGGCCGTTTTTCTGGACAAGCTGGATATTTCATTTGGTAGCGCGGGTATGCATGGAACTTCCGTGGATTTTCCGTTGACCATGCTGGTTTTTTTAGAAGCAAAACCACCTGCCGTGCCTTTTTTCAATTACTTGGTGGGAGGGTACTTTGCGGGTTTCTGTTTGCAAACCCTGTTATTGGCGTTGGGGTATGTCCGCGTGTACCGGCTGCGCAGCTCGGGTCTACTGCCCGTACCGAAGGAATGGGAGGAGGTTTTTGCACAGACGTTGTTGCGCATGGATATGAACCGACGGGTTGGGTTTTGGCTCTCCGGAAAAATAAAAACACCGCTGGTTGTCGGCTACCTAAAACCGGTGGTGCTCTTTCCATTGGCCGCAGCGAATCAATTGGATTTAGATCAGGTGGAGGCCATATTGATTCACGAACTATCGCATGTAAGGAGAAACGATTACCTGCTCAATTTATTCAAGACGGTGATCGAAGCGGTACTATTTTTCAACCCATTTGTGTGGTTGTTGGGCCGGATAGTCAATGAAGAGCGGGAGAACGCTTGCGACGACGATGTGCTGGAGCAAATCGGCAAGCCGATTTTCTATGCGCAGACCTTGCTTCGGGTGGCAGCGCTGGCCAATGGGGCAGATCACAAACTGGCAATGACTGCTGTCTGCAAAAAACCATCTCAATTGTTTCAACGAATCAAACGTATTACCGCTATGAAGACTAATTATCGGAATGTGCGCCAACAAATATGGGTGCTGGCATTTGCCCTGTTGGCATCGGCCTCGCTGGCATGGATCGGGCCGAAGGAAAAGGTCAATACATCAATTAGCAGGAACCCGGATGCCAACGGGCTGGCCGAGCATGACAATCAGCAGGCAGTGCTGGATACCACCCGGACAATAAGATTTGACAAAGCCCAGGTAGACACCTCCCGGAACGACGTGAAACCGGTAGTCAAAGACCAAATGGACTACGTTGAGTCTTTCGAAATTGCGATGGATACTACCGTATTCAAAGCGCGGCCGAAGATGGTTTATATAAACGGAGACACCATTCAGTTAACCTCCGACACCATTATGGTGCAGCTCAACCGAAGCAAACCGTTTCCCGAAGATTTGGCATTTTTCTATCCATTCAATGCGGATAGTCCGCAGGTTTTGCAGCGGAAGGCGTTTAAGTTGGATTCCCTAAACAAAACCGTCCAGGAGGCATTGGCCAAGAGCATGAAGGCAATCAATATGGATTCGCTGAACCGCATGATAGCAAAACGCGTCGCATGGAACGATTCGATCACTGTACGGATCGACTCGATTTTCAAAAGCAAGGAATTCGTTTTCTTACCGAATCTATCTTTTAACATCGATAGTCTGGTGGCCTTCACACCACATGTAAAAGAATGGGAACTTTATCAATCGCCTGAATACAAAGCGTTGCGCGAAGATTTCGAGAAAAAGGTGGAAAAGCTGAGGCGGAAAAGAGAAGGTCCACACTAGTTAATTCGTTAGCTAATCCGAGGCTGCTTCCGCTACCTGGAAGATGAGTGGGTAACAAATCTCGGAACGTAATGTCATCGTCAATCCATTGCCCACGCACTTCGGTGAAGTGTTGTTATTTGAACCCACACCATTCGAGATGGATGTGAGGTTGTTAGACAGGTTGGGATGCGGGAAAAATATCGTTCCGAGTGTCGGCATAAATCAAAAAAATGTAGTAGGTTTGTGGCCATATTCAAGCTTTGTAAAAAGTAAGAAATAGGCTCCACGAAGCCATAAAAGGCAGCTAAATTTCGAATGAAACCTGCGATGTCAGCGCCTAACGAGAAAGGCAATGAAGAAGTAGGTTCCGTGAGGCCTTAAGAACAAGATGCTTTCGAATGAAACAATCTATATTATTAGAAGGTCAAAAGTTCCAGATTACCATCCAACGGCTCTGCCACCAACTGATCGAGAATCATGTTGACTTTTCCGAATCTGTCATCATCGGAATCCAACCACGCGGAATTTATCTCGGAAGACGGATTGTGGAGGAACTGAAGCAAATCCCCGGCTTACCCGAAATAGCGTATGGAGAATTAGACATTACCTTTTTCCGGGATGATTTCAGGAGAAAGGACAGCGGTCCGCTCGTGCCGAGCAGTACGCATATCGATTTTATCGTTGAGGGAAAGAAGGTGATCTTGATGGACGACGTGCTGTGGACAGGCAGGACAATCCGCGCGGCCATGGATGCATTGCAGGCGTTTGGCCGACCGGCCAAGATCGAATTGCTGGTATTGGTAGATCGCCGTTTTTCACGGCAGTTGCCGATTGAACCTGACTATATTGGTATGCAGGTCGATTCGATCGATTCGCAGAAAGTTATCGTCAGTTGGAAAGAGGTGGATACATATGACCGGATTACGCTATTGACAGAAGAAGATCATAAATGACAGCAACGACCAGGCAAATCAGCACCCGTCATCTTTTGGGAATCAAAGACCTCAACGAGGATGATATACAGCTCATTTTTGATACGGCGGATAATTTTAAAGATGTACTCAACCGCCCGATAAAAAAAGTACCGTCCCTGCGTGACATTACCATAGCGAATGTTTTTTTCGAGAATTCGACGCGCACACGGTTATCGTTTGAGCTGGCAGAGAAACGGCTTTCTGCGGATATCGTCAATTTCGCGGCATCGTCATCGTCGGTGAGCAAGGGTGAGACACTCATCGATACGGTAAATAATATCCTGGCGATGAAGGTGGATATGATCGTGATGCGACATCCTTATCCAGGCGCAGGGGTTTTTTTGAGTAAACACGTGAAGGCACAAATCGTGAACGCAGGTGACGGTGCCCACGAACATCCTACGCAGGCTTTGCTGGATGCCTTTTCGATCCGTGAGCGATATGGAGATGTGTCAGGTAAGAAAATTGCCATCATTGGAGATATCCTGCACTCGCGTGTGGCGCTATCCAATATTCTGTGCCTCCGTAAACTGGGGGCTGAAGTGATGGTTTGCGGACCCACTACGTTGATTCCCAAACACATCGGTTCGCTGGGAGTAAAGGTAGAATATAATCTCATCAACGCGTTGAAATGGTGCGACGTAGCTAATATGTTGCGCATTCAACTGGAACGGCAGGACATCGCCTATTTCCCATCCCTTAGGGAATATTCCATGCTTTATGGGTTGAATAAACGATTGCTCGATTCGCTCGATAAAGAGATTACCATTATGCATCCAGGTCCCATAAACCGCGGGGTGGAAATTACCAGTGATGTGGCCGATAGCCAGCATTCCATTATTCTTGATCAGGTGGAAAATGGGGTAGCTATACGAATGGCCGTGCTGTATCTGCTTGCGGGGATACGGGGGTAAGAATAGGTTATTAACATTTGTGGACAACTTTTGAGGAAAACTTTTGGGTTTCCCACTAAATTAGCGGGTTAAATTGGGTAAGGTGTATTTTATGGCCCCAACTTTGCGTGGAATAGAGGAATAAAAACAGAATTAATTTGACGGCATGTTTAATCGGATTTATCAGTTAGGTATTACATTTAGTTTGATGATATCAGCTGCCATGGCCCAGCAGAGTGCGTGGCAGGAGGTCAATCAGGCATATAAAACGGGGATGGAGTTGTATGAAAAACGGAAGTATGCCGCCGCCGCCAAGTATTTTGATAAAGTAGAGGACATCCGCATAAAATCTACCTTACAACAGGACGAGCATGTGGAATTGTCGCTGCTGAAAGAGAATGCGCGTTTTTACCAGGCCATCTGTGCACTGGAACTGGAAGAGTCCGATGCGGAAAACCAATTCCTTCGTTATATTAAAGATTATCCGGCGAGCGCAAACTCGAAAGCTGCCTATTTTCAAGTCGGGCGTTCCTATTTTGCTAAAAAAGATTACGAACACGCACTCGAGTGGTTCAATAAATTGGATAGTCGTAACTTAGCCGGTCGGGAAAACCGCGAATTCCGATATAAACAGGGGTATTCTTATTTTATGACCGACGATTATGCGTCGGCTAAGCCGCTTTTCGAGCAGTTGAAAGATGAAGGAGGGGTGTACCAAGAGGCGTCGATTTATTATTATGCATATCTATGTTATTTGGATAGGGAATTTAAGACAGCGCTTACCGAATTTGAAAAACTAAAAGGATCCAAAACGTACGAAGCTACCTATCCCTATTATCTCACTGCGTTGTATTACCTGGATAACCGGTATGACGACGTATTAGCGTATGCCTTGCCAATTCTGGAGAATACCAAGCAGGCGCACGAAACGGACATGTTTCGCATTATAGCGGCTACCTATTTTGCAAAAAACGATTTCGAAAAAGCCCAAGCATACTATGATAAGTTTCAGGCAGCGGACCAGGGCAAAACGCAAAACAATCAGGATAGCTATCAGATAGGCTACATTGCCTATAAAAACGGTGATTACGAAACCGCTATCGCTGAATTGCAGAAATTGGAAGAGCCGGATGCTTATTACCAAAGTGCCATGATTGCCTTGGGGGATGCATTTCTGAAATCAGGAGACAAGCAGAGTGCACGTAACGCATTTTTTAAGGCCTCCAAGCTGGACTTCGATCCGGCCCTAAAGGAAGAAGGGCTATTTAATTATGCAAAACTTTCCTCGGAGCTGGAGTTCCACCAAGTGGCCCTGGAGGCAACCAAGGAATACTTGGATACCTATCCGAATAACAAACGGATGGAGGAAGCACAGACACTTTATGCGGAGACGCTGCTGGGAACCAGCAATTATCGCGCTGCGGTCGATATTTTGGAAAAGATTCCGAACCGTGGCCCACAAGCAGATGCAGCGTATCAGAAAGTAACCTACTACCGTGGACTGGAATTTTATAACGAACGGGCCTTCGAGAACTCCATCTCGCTATTCATGCGGTCGGAGAAATACCCCATCGATCCGCGGCTTTCTGCGTTGGCCGCCTATTGGAAGGCGGAGGCTATGTATGAAGTGCGCAAGTATGGGGAGGCTGTACAGAATTTTTCGCGGTTTCTTCGTATGCCAGGCGCCCGGAATACCGACGTGTACAGTTATGCGAATTATGCGCTGGCCTATGCGGCATTCCGCAATGACAGTTACAATACTTCGGCTAATTATTTCGAGCGTTTTCTTTCCACCGGTGGGAACGCTATCGAGCCTAACGTCCGCAATGATGCCATCGCCCGGCTAGGCGATTCGTATTTTTCTATGCGCAACTACAGCCGTGCCATGCAGTATTACGACCGGTTGATCAATAGCAAGGCCTCGAGCCAGGATTATGCCCTTTTTCAGCGGGGGATTATTCAAGGGTTGCAGGGGAATAACGCTGCGAAGTTGGCTACGTTACGATCGGTTGTTGAGCGGTTCCCCAATTCGAACTATGCAGATGATGTAGCCTTTGAAATTCCTTACACCTATTTTACGACGGGAGACTATGAAACGGCGATTGAAGGGCTTCAACGAATGATTGAGCAATATCCACGCAGTAGCTATGCGCCGCGTGCGTTGATGACCATTGGTCTGGTGCAATATAACAAAGACGATACAGAAGGGGCAATGGCGACGTTCCGGCGCGTAGTAGAGGAACATGCGACTACGGATGAAGCGAGGCAGGCGTTGCGTTCCATTGAAAACATCTACCTGGACCGTGGGGATGCATCGGGATATATCAATTATGCTACGAGCACCAACATCGGGGATCTCAGTAAGGCCGAACAGGATAACCTTGCGTTTCAAGCAGCTCAAACACTGTTTGGTAGGGGCGAATACCAAGCGGCGGTAGAGGCCATTAATGCGTATTTTGATAAGTTTCCCAAGCCCATTCAGGAGAAACACGCCCGTTACATCCGGGGTGTGAGTCTTTACAAAACCGGACATCCGAAAGAGGCCCTTCACGATCTTAATATTATTCTTAACGATTGGACCAGCCCCTACACCGAAAATTCGCTGCTTACTGCAGCGGAGCTTTACCTGGGACTGAAACAATATAATGAAGCCATTGTACACCTCAAGAAACTGGAGCTTACTTCAGAGTATAAAGCCAATTATGGTTTTGCGGTAAATAATTTGATGGTCTGCTACTATGAAATAGGCGATATGGAGCAAGTCCAGAAATATGCGAAGCTGATCCAGGAGTATGATCGTTCCTCAGAGGAGGATATCGCAAAAGCACACCTTTATTCGGCGCGCGCAATGCTCAGAAAGGGGGATGTGCCACCGGCTATGAAAGAATTGAACCTGGCAGCACTGAAAAGCCAGACGGTTGTAGGCGCTGAAGCACGCTATCGCGTAGGGCAGCTCCAATATGAAGCTAAGGAATATGACAAAGCTATTGAATCGGCCTTCGACGTCATCAATAACCTGGCATCGTATGACTATTGGGTAGCTAAAAGCTTTATATTACTTGCCGACGCATACGCGGGCAAGGGGGACGATTTTCAGGCAAAAAGTACCTTGGAAAGTATCATTGAAAATTACGAGGGAGAAGATGATATTATCCCGTCGGCCAAGGAACGGCTAGATAAGCTCAATAATAAGGGGAAGGGATAGGAATTTAAACGAGCGATGATAACGCAAGAATCGATCGGCTACAAATACTTGCTTACCGGGGCTTTTTCGGTCTTACTCGCTGTAGGTTATGCGCAGGAAGAAAAAGGACAAGTGGAACCGGAGCAGCAAGAACAGCAACGGCCAAGTGAACAGCACGGGGAGCGGGAGCCCATCACGATTGATTCGATCGATGTGGTGCGCGACTACCGGCCTATGTTGGCGGATGCGGTAAAGATTCGCCGAAGCCCGGACATGCGTATTAACCGGCAAGCACTTGAAACCGAGCTGCGTCGGATTGCCGCCACCACGTACTTTGCAAAGAACGCGTTCAAAAAGCCTTATTACGGAAGATTGCTGGAACGGCATCGGGAAGCAACACCGAGCAATATAGATAATTACCGGATCGGCTACCTAGCCTATGAGAACGGTGAATACGAAAGAGCGACTGCCTTTTTCGAGAAGCTGGAGAGGTCAGATGCCTTTTACCAAAGTTCGGTGATTGCTTTGGGCAATATTTCCCTGAAAGCCGGGGATAAAGAAGCTGCACGGAATGCGTTTGTCAAAGCATCTGAACTGGATTTCGACCGAGCCTTGAAAGTGGATGGGCTGTTTAATTATGCTAAAATACTATTTGAATTGGACTCCCCCCAGGTTGCCTTGGAAGTGGCCCGGGAATATGTCACTCAAGAGCCTAAATCTACCGTCGCTGCGAATGCTGAAAAAACAGAGACTCCTGAAACCCTGCTGGCTGAAATCTTGTTAGGTACCAGCAACTTCGAGGCAGCCGTAAATATGTTGGAAACATTCAGCAATCGGGATAGGGAAGCCGACATGATCTACCAAAAGGTAGCGTATTACCGCGGATTGGAATTCTACAACGAACGGGCATTTGAAAATAGCATTTCCCTGTTTATGCGGTCGGAAGAATTTTCCATTGATCCGCGGATAGCGGCACTGGCTACTTACTGGAAAGCGGAAGCCATGTATGAAGTGCGGAAATACGGTGAGGCGGTGCAGAACTTCTCCCGTTTCATGCGAATGCCCGCGGCACCTGAAACCGATGTATACAGCTACGCAAACTATGCGCTGGCTTATGCGGCCTTCCGCAGTAACAGTTTCAAGGTCGCCGCCAACTATTTTGAACGTTTTTTGGCTACCGATGAAAGTTCGATGGAAGAAAATGTGCGAAATGATGCCATCGCGCGTTTGGGCGATTCGTATTTATCCTTGCGCGATTATGGCCGGGCCAACCAACACTATGACCGGCTGATCAACGGTAAAGCCCCCAATCAGGACTATGCGTTATTCCAGCGCGGTATTATCCAGGGGTTAGAAGGTGACAATCAGACCAAAATGAGTACGCTGCGCTCGGTGATCGAGCAATTCCCGAATTCAAATTATGCCGACGACGTAGCCTTTGAAATCCCGTACACCTATTTCACGATGGGCGACTACGATACGGCCATTGAGGGGCTGCAGGCGATGATCGATAAATATCCGCGCAGCAGCTATGCCCCGCGGGCACTGATGACGATCGGTCTGGTGCAATATAACAAGGAGGATAATGAAGCAGCCATGGCTACATTCAGAAGGGTGGTGGAAGAACATTCCACTACTGATGAGGCCCGTCAAGCGCTGCGCTCCATCGAAAATATGTACCTGGATGGCGGCGACGCATCGGGATATGTCAACTATGCAACGAACTCGAACCTCGGTGACCTAAGCAAGGCAGAACAGGATAACTTGGCTTTCCGGGCAGCGCAAACGCTGTTCGCCCGTGGTCAATACCAAGCGGCAGTGGAAGCCATTAATGCTTATTTTGATAAATTTCCCAATCCCATTCAGGAGAAACATGCCCGGTACATCCGTGGGGTAAGCCTGTACCGTACCGGTCATCCGAAGGAAGCGCTGCACGACCTGAATATTATTCTGAATGACTGGACCAGCCAGTATACCGAAAATACGCTGCTTGCGGTAGCGGATCTGTACCTCGGATTGGAACAATATAACGAGGCGATTGTGCACCTCAAAAAACTGGAGCTTACGTCGGAATACAAAGCGAGTTACGGGTATGCCGTAACCAATCTCTTGGTCTGCTACTATAAAATCGGCGATATGGAGCAGGTACTCAAATATGCCAAGCTGATTAAAGCGTATGACCGATCCGGCGAAGAAGACATCGCAAAGGCTCACCTGTATACCGGTTACGTACTACTGCAGAAGGGAAATTCGACGGAAGCGGCCAAGGAGATGAATCTTGCAGCGTTAAAAAGTCAGACGGTGACGGGGGCGGAGGCGCAGTACAACGTTGCGCAGTTACATTATAAGGCCAAGAGATACGACAAGGCAATCGAAAGCGCCTTTGACGTGATTAATAACCGGTCGTCGTATGACTATTGGGTGGCCAAAAGCTTCATCGTGCTGGCTGATGCCTATGCCGGTAAGGGCGATGCCTTCCAAGCAAAAAGTACGTTGGAAAGTATCATTGCGAACTACGAGGGGGAAGACGATATCATTCCGTCGGCCAAGAGACATTTACAGAAGTTGAATTAGGAATAACAGGAATTTTAACAGCTTATGATCTTTCATAAAATCATGCGTCAGGGATATTTGCTTACAGGGATTTTTTCGTGCTTGCTTACAGCGGGATATGCGCAGGAACAGGAGCAAAAACAGGAACAGCCACAGGAACGGACGAACGAAAGACCTGCTACGATTGATTCCATCGATGTGGTACGTGATTACCGACCTATTCTGGCAGATGCGGTGAAGATACGGCAGAGTCCGGACATGAGTAACAAACGGCAGTATCAGCCGGAATTGACCTATAACATTCTGGACAAGAAACTTGATATTAATACCGGGACTAAACGGCTGACGATTCAAGAAATGCCGTTTACGCGTACGCAGACACCGTCCAATAACTATGCGAAAATAGGAGCAGGAAATTTAGGGACCTTACTGGGTGAAGTTTATCTCAGTTCCGATTATTGGGTGGATACTCGGGTGGGTGGATATGTGAAGCATCTGAATCAGCAGGGCGCGATCGAGGCCCAGAAGTTCTCTTCACAGCAGATCGGGGTATTTGGTCGCACGATACTGGGGCCGGTTACGCTGGATGGTGAGCTGGGGTACAATCGTTATGGGACAAGGTTTTATGGTTTAATGAATGACGCTGCGGGCAATAACCTGAATCTGGATCCCACCAAACAGACTTTTAATGACATTTATTTTACAGGCGAGTTAACCAGCAATTACGACGAGCAGGCTACGGATGCCTTCAGCTACTCGTTAAAGGCTGATGCGTATGGTTACAGCAATGCACAGGCAACCAAGGAGAACTCATTCGCATTGGCCGGGTACGTAAATAAGCAAGTCGGCGTGTTTAATGTAGGCGCCAATATTTCCGGAGATTTCACTTCGGTAAAGGATGCAGCGTACAGCTTTGCCAATAATATAGCGAAAGTAAATCCGTATATCCGGTTTCAGGGACCGAATTACAACATTACGCTGGGTGCAAAATTCGTGGCCGAGTTCGGCGACTCGTCGCGTACCAATATCTTCCCCTCAGCAGAGATCGATTTTGCGTTGGTACCGCAGTTTGCCCATCTTTTCGGAGGAATCAATGGCGATGTGAACCGAACTTCTGTAAAGGAACTGACCAAGGAAAATCCCTGGTTGGCAGCGCTGGGAACATCCAACTACATCCGGAATTCAGTAGACCGCATGTATATTTTCGGCGGTATCAAAGGGAATGCCGGCGCAACATTTGGGTACAAGGTGAAGGCATTTTATCGGCGTATTGAAAATATGCCATTTTACGCGATTGCTCCCGACGCTCCATACGCATTTAACCTGATTTATGAAGATGGAGACAATGCGAGTACCATCGTCGGTTTGGAGGGTGAAATCAATGTTCGGGTTTCTGAGGTCGTAACGTTGGGCGGCAAACTTAATTTTAATGAATTTGACCTTCAGCAACAGGAGGAAGCGTGGTATACGCCCAAAATGAGATTGTCTGCCAACGCCCGTTTCAATATTAGCGACAAATTGTATATTGACGGTGAGTTGCTGTTTCAGGGGCAGACCTACGGTTTGGTGCAAGATCCGACAATCGACCTGTCGAGCTACGCATTCACGGAGCTGAGCGAAAGTGGAGCACGCAAAACCACCGTTCCGTCTTTTGCCGACCTGAGTGCCGGCGCTGAGTACCGTGCTACCGATCGTATCGGTATCTATGTTCGTCTTAACAACATGCTGGGAACGAACTATGAGCGTTACCTATTTTACCCCCGGCTGGGATTGAATGTGATCGGTGGTGTTAATTTTTCATTTTGAACGGGATGTATTACGCTTTTGAGCTGCAGCTTATGCAGGTTTCACTTTGAGAGGGCGATACAGAACGAAATGAGTTAAGGTATTAACTATGAATTTGGGTTTGTGCATAACGAATTTGTTGCGGCGGTACCCAGCGGTGGAGGTTCCGGGTATCGGCGTGTTTAAGATCACACGCATACCTGCATCATACGATCGGGAACGTTCGGTAATTCTTCCACCTACGAGTCTTATTGAATTGGCAGAAGGGCATGTTAGCCCTCTTCCTATCGTGAATTACCTGCGGGCACAACGCGGCGTGGATGAGGCTACTGCCATGCAAATGCTCGACAAGGCTGTGAGGGATTTGGTAGAGACGGTTACGGAGAAAGGCCGGGCTTTGCTAGATGGGGTAGGCTATTTGGTTGCCGACGGTGCATCGTTTGTATTCAAGCCCTTTGATAGCGGTGCAATGCAGGTTTCTCCGGTTGCCATACCGCCGGAAGTGGCAAAAGAAATAGTGCCTACACCGGAGCATGCTGCGGAATACGAAGCAGACGCTGCCATATCTCCACGCAGGAGTCATACTTCGCGGTGGATTGCAGTGACAGCATTGGTGTTATTGGTATCGGTAGCCGGCGCGATGTGGTATTATAAATCTGGATTGTTTGAAGGAGATAAGAGGGGCCAGCTTTTGGCACAAAAGAAGGAAGCAGGAGCCCCGGTGGACCAAGGTGAGCCATCCGAGGTAGTGCCCCCCCCTGCGGACACTGTCGCCGATTCTGTGATTAGTCAACTGTCGGCAAAGGTTGCAGATAGCGTGCCTAATGATACAGCGGCGCCTGTATCGAACCCACCCAAACCTGCTATAACCTATGAGATTATTGTCGGTTCGTTTGCAACGATGACACAGGCCCGGAAGTATGTGGCTAAGATGAAAGCCAAGGGGTACGATTTGCGGGCATTGGATAGTCGTATGCCGGGCAACCGCAAGAAGATAAGCTGGGGGTCGTATGCGACGGAAGAAGAAGCCTATCGCGAGTTGGTTAGGGTGCAGAAGAATTTTGAGCCGGGCGCGTGGATTGCTAAGGTAGCCAACGATTAAAAAAAAGATATAGCATAGGAACAGATCGATAAAACAATAACAGGAAAACACATTACATTTATTATGTCATTATTACAACAAGACACTATTTACCCGCTTGATTCGTTAGCGGGTGCGGCACAGCAGACTGTAGAACTGGCGAACGAGAAAATTAGCCTGATTGACCTGTTATTCAAAGCAGGGTGGATTATGATTCCTTTGGCATTGCTGCTCTTTGCTACACTGGTGATATTCGTTGAGCGATACCTGACCATCCGGAAAGCTTCCAAATATGATCCGAGTTTGATGTCGCACGTGAAACAGAGTGTGCTTTCGGGTAGATTGGATTCTGCCCTGTCAGTTTGTAGAGCGAGCAATAGTGCGTTGGGCCGGATGCTTGAAAAGGGATTGCTGCGGATCGGCCGGCCGATTAAGGATATTGAAGGTGCCATTGAAAATGTCGGAAAGCTGGAAGTTGCCCGACTGGAAAAGAACCTCAATCTGTTAAGTATCATATCCACCATTGCGCCGATGCTCGGTTTCATTGGAACCATCTTCGGAGTTATTATTATTTTCCGGGATGTGGAAGCCGCCGGCGGTATCGATATAGCCAGCGTCTCGGGAGGATTGTATGTGAAAATGATCGCATCGGCAACGGGGCTTACCATTGGTATCCTGGCGTTTGCAGGGTATCACACACTGAATACGATGCTTGAGCGACTGATTCTTCGGATAGAAACCGATGCGATTGAATTTGTTGATTTATTGGATGAACCCGGTTCCTAAAATTTGCTGACGCGATGAATTTAAAAGCGAGACGAAATCGATCGGAAGTCCGAGTCTTTACAGATTCCCTGAATGACATCATGTTTTTCCTCATGCTGTTCTTCTTGTTGGCATCGGCTGTTTCCAATCCCCAGGTGGTGAAGCTGTTGTTACCCCGTTCAAGTGCAGGAGAACAGTCTGTGGCGAAGAAAACGGTGACTGTGTCTGTTACCCAGGATCTGAAATATTACCTAGACAAGCAGGAAGTTCCTTACGAAAATCTGCTGAATGCCATTCAGGCTTATGTGCAACCGGGAGAAGAGCTGACGATTATGTTGTATGCAGATAGCACCGTGCCTATTCAGAATGTGATTTCGGTAATGGACGTAGCTAACAAACTTAAAATTAGGTTGGTTTTAGCTACAGAACCGATGAAAGAATAGCTACTTGCGTATATCGCGCAGGTTAATTAAGTTTGTTTATGGAATTGGCAGGTTGAATGCATCCTAGGTTTAACAGGCAAATGTAGTATTGATACGATGAGTTATTATCGGATACAGGAAGACAACAATTTCCCCAAGGCGCTGTGGATATCCTCGGGGATCATGGGGGGGCTGTTGCTTCTCAGTTTTATTATCATGATCGGATCGGCTTTTCCGGAGATTGGGACGGGCGGCATCATTGTCAATTATGGTACTTCCGATGTGGGGATGGGGGATGACTATATGACCGTGGATGAAGCATCGACGGATCCCAATGCCAACAATGTACGGCCTGATAAGATTGATCCGCAACAAGAAACGCAGGAAACTCCATCGCAACAGGTTACGGAGCGAAGTGTCGCTACACAAGATCTGGAAGACGCACCAGCAGTAGTGGCTAATGAACCGAAGAAGGCCAACGCTGAAGAGGCAACGGTGGAAAAGAAGGATAGCAAGCCCGCGGTGAATCCGAATGCGCTGTATTCCGGAAAGCGTAACAATTCCTCGGGCCGTGGCGACGGTACCGGCACGGAAGGTGGCAACCAAGGCAGCAATCAGGGTGATCCACTTTCTTCCGACTATGGCGAAGGAGGATCAGGGGATGGTGATGTTGGACTTTCCATCCAAAATCGCGGTTGGGCGGTGCCACCCGATATTGAGGATAAGGGACAGCAGGCTGGTGTGGTAATGGTAGAGGTACGTGTTGCCCGCGATGGCCGGATTACCTTTGCGCGGGTCAGCTTACGCGGAACAACGTTGACGGATAAGGCGCTGTGGGATAAATGTGAACGCGCAGTACGGTCTGCCCGGTTTAACGAGATTGAGCGAGCACCAAGGGAGCAACGTGGACTGATTCCCTTTCGATTCAAACTGAAATAAGACGATCCGTTTGTTTAGTCGACCATGAACTACGAGGAAGCTGTCGATTACCTCTATGCGCGGTTGCCCATGTTCACGCGCGATGGAGTATCTGCGTTTAAGAAGGACCTGACCAACACATGGCAACTGTGCGAAGCACTTAACAACCCCCAGGAGCGGTTCCGTTCCCTACACATTGCGGGTACAAATGGTAAAGGTTCGACGTCTCACATGCTAGCGGCTATCCTACAGGCTGCGGGATACCGGACCGGATTGTACACTTCGCCCCATCTGCTGGATTTCCGGGAGCGGATCCGTATCGACGGGGCCTTGGTTTCCAAGCAATCCGTAACCGATTTTATCAATCAGCACCGTCCATTGATCGAGTCGATTCAACCGTCTTTTTTCGAGGTAACCGTGGCAATGGCATTTGATTATTTTGCCCGCGAGAAGGTAGATATAGCCGTTATAGAAACCGGATTGGGCGGCAGGCTCGATTCAACCAATGTCATCAATCCGCTGCTATCTATCATTACCAATATTGGGTATGATCATACCAATATGCTGGGCAATACGCTACAGGAGATTGCGGGTGAAAAAGCAGGTATCATCAAGTCTGGGGTTCCTGTCGTGGTGGGTGAATGGCAGCCGGAAGTTTCAGGCACTTTTGAGCGGATAGCGAGTGAGAAGAAGAGTCCTCTGGTTTACGCTTCGTTGGAATGGAGGGTAAGGCCTACGCAAAATGGCCAAGCCTATCAATACCTGGAAGCAATTCATCGAGGTGAACCCAATGGGAGCTGCTATGCGCTGGACCTGAAGGGAAGATATCAAGCGAAAAACCTACCAGCCGTACTGATGGCGGTGGAGATATTACGATCAAAGGGCTTTTCCATCGAAGAGGTGCAAGTCAAACAGGCGCTGAAGCAGGTACAGCGGGTTACCGGTTTGATGGGAAGGTGGCAGACACTAGCCAGTGCTCCGTTGATTATCTGTGATACGGGACATAATGTGGATGGATGGCATGAAGTATTGGCGAATATCGCTGTAACTCCTCACAGCAGGCTTCACATGGTATTAGGAGTAATGCGGGATAAAGATTTGGATAAGATGTTACCATTGCTACCTGAAGATGCCCGCTATTATTTTTGTGAAGTGGCGATGCCCCGGGCACTGCCTGCTGCGGAGCTGCTTGCTGCTGCGGCGATGCATGGCCTGGATGGGGAGGCGCGGAGTAGCGTAGCGGACGCCCTGCAAGCTGCACAACAACATGCGGCCGAGGATGACCTCATTTTTATAGGCGGGAGCACCTTTATCGTGGCTGATGCCTTATTGGCGCTGGGCTTTAAATCGTGATAGGCTCCGCTCAGCGAGTCAGTTCTCCGCGGATATTCTGTTCCGCCCAATAGGCGACTTCATCTTGTTGCGAAAATTCTCCCTGTAAATACATGAGTTTCGTGACGGCAGCCTCAAACGTCATGTCGTACCCGCTGAGCACACCCATTTCTTTGAGGTATCTACTGGTTTCATACCGCCCCAGTTCAACGCTCCCTACCTTACATTGGGAGATGTCAAGGATGTTTTTTCCGTTGCGGATGGCTTCCTGTATCAGGCCCAGGAACCAAGGGGCTGTGGTGGTATTGCCCGAGCCGAAGGTTTCCATGATAACCGAGCGCGCCTCGGACTCCAGCACCGCCCGGACAACCTGTGGGCTGATGCCGGGGTATAGTTTGAGTACGGAAACGGAATTGTCTAGTTTCGTATGTAAGATGAACGCTTTGTCGCTGTTATCGAGCAGCGCATCCTTGTTGTATTTGAGGTATACGCCGGCTTCGACCAGCACGGGGTAGTTGGGCGATCGAAAGGCTTCAAACTTCGCGGAATTGTATTTAAATGACCGGTTTCCACGGAACAGTTTATTATCGAAAAAGATGCATACTTCATGAAGTAGGGACTTTCCTTTTTTCTTCGCCGAGGCAAGCTCGAGCGCCGTAATCAGGTTTTCCCTAGCATCGGTACGAATTTCGCCGATGGGAAGCTGCGAACCGGAGAGGATCACCGGCTTTTGCAGTCCTTCGAGCATAAAACTCAATGCCGAGGCAGAGAATGCCATGGTATCGGATCCATGGAGAATGACAAAGCCATCGTATGCATCGTAGTTTTCTTTGATGATGTTGGCCATTTCGACCCATATGGCAGGCTGCATATTGGACGAGTCGATGATCGGTGTGAATGAATGTACACTGAGGTTATAATTCAGCCGTGCCAGTTCGGGAATATTTTTCGCGATGAGGTCAAAATCAAAGGGTACGAACGTGCCGTTGTGTTCGTCTTTGACCATGCCAATGGTTCCCCCTGTGTAAATTACGAAGACGTTATTCATTTAATTCGAAATATCTGCCGGGCGTTTTCTGTCGTGGCTGCAGCGACGGTTTCCAGGGAAATCCCGTGTAAATCTGCGATTTTTTGTGCGATATGCAGTAGGTAACTGCTTTCGTTCTTTTTGCCGCGGTAGGGCATCGGTGCCAGATAGGGTGCATCAGTTTCCAACACGACATGTCGGAGATCAAGTGCGGCAACCACCGCATCAAGTCCGGCATTTTTATAAGTAACCACTCCGCCGATTCCCAGGTTCAGCCCCAGGTCAATTGTGCGTTTAGCCTGTTGGCTGTTGCCGGTAAAACAATGTAAAACGCCTCTAAGGCGACCGTCCTGCACTTCGTCGAGCAGTTCAAAAAGTTCGTCGAATGCATTCCGGCAATGGATGGACACGGGTAGGTCCAATACTTTGGCCCACATAGTCTGTATGCGGAACGCCTCTTGTTGAAGGGGCAGCGTCGTTTTGTCCCAATAGAGATCAATGCCGATTTCACCGATGCCATACACCTTATTCTCAGCGATTGTTTTTTCTATCACCGCTAACTCGTCCTTATAATTGGCTTTTACTTCACAGGGATGTAACCCCATCATGGCATAGCAGTGACCGGGAAAGGAGGCGACTGTGCCGAGTACTTTGGGAATAGATTCCCTATCGACATTTGGAAGAAGCAACTGCTGTACGCCATTGGTAAAACAACGTTGCATTTGGAGATCCAATTCCGGTGTACCAAACAAATAGTACAGGTGTGTATGCGTATCGGTTAATGTCATCATCGTTTCGTGGGCCGTGTGCAAACTTAGGGAACTCGTGTTTGAAATCCAACTAAAACAAGAACGCCTTCCGTTGGGGAAGGCGTCCGATTACGATTACTGCGCTGTGCTGTCCTGAGCGGCTGCATCGTTTGCTGCCGGTTTGAGGACATCAATGAGTTCGATGTCAAATACCAAGGGAGCAAAGGGTGGGATTACCCCGCGACCATCACCGCGCTCGCCGTATCCGAGTTCGGAGGGGATGATGAGTTTTGCCTTGCTACCTTTGGGCAATAACAGCAAACCTTCGTCCCAACCGGGTATTACCTGCCGCACGCCAATGGCAAACTTGGCAGGCTCATACGGGCGCATCGGATTGTATGTATTATTCTTTTCAGCTACCTCCTTAATGGAGGTGTCAAATACATCGCCGGTAGCTACCAGGGCACCGGTATAGTTTACTTTAACGGTGTCGCCGGCTACCGGTTTTTCACCTGTGCCTTCTTCGGTGATGATGTATTGCAATCCGGAAGCGGTTTTCAGGGGTTCAAGATTATTCTTTTTGATATAGTCGTTGATTTTGCCTTCCTCGGAGGCTTTCAACTTTTGGATTTCCCCGTCGAAATACGTGTTTACTTCGGCATACAGTGCGCTGTCAGTCAGTTCACCCTTTTTGAAGTGCTTGTTTACTTTCACATTGAACGTCACGTAATGATCGGCAAAATCCGGTTTGGGCTGCATGGTTTTTGCAGCCATTGTATCCAGGTTTAGCTTAAATACGGCACTGTCACCTTCTCCCAACATTTTAAACATGGAGTTGTAATCGCCGGGATATAAACCAGGGAGGGAATCCGCGGCGATGTTTATGATTTGGGGAAGGCCGATTTTGTACGTGCTGGAAAGGAGCGAGTCCCGATCCGTGGTCACGGTCATATTGACGGAAAGCAGATCGCCTGTTTGCGCTTTGGGTTGACCGCCATCCTTTATAATTTTGTATTGTAAGCCTCCTTCGCCTGTTTTGAATTGCTGGCAGGCACCGGCAAGCACAAGGGTTGCAAGTCCTAAACTAAAAACTGATTTCTTCATTTTTCTATGTGATTAATTATGTGTTAATTGTGTTTTATATTCCGGTAAAATGGATTTGAATTTTTTCACTACGTCCAATAGCGGTTCGTTTGAATTTCCTCCGGCGGCATTGCGATGGCCACCGCCATTGAAATAGCGTTTGCAGATTTCGTTACAGGGAAAATCACCGATGGAACGTAGCGAAAGCTTCACCTGTTCGGTGCGGTCTATGATCAGTGCAGCAAGCTTCATCCCACTGATTGCTAATGCGTAATTGACCAAACCTTCGGTATCGCCTGTGGTGATGTGAAAGCGGTGAAGGTCCTGACGAGAGATGCTAAAGAGCGCGGTATGGTATTCGGGAATTACTTCGAGTCTATTTAATAAACAGAATCCCAAGAACTTAAGTCGGTTTTCGGTGTAGCTGTTGTATACATGTTCGTGAATTTCCCAGTTTTTAGCTCCAAGTGTAATGAGGTCGGCGGCAATTTCATGTACCAGGGGAGTGGTGGTCTGAAAGCGGAAAGAACCTGTGTCAGTCATAATCCCCGTATAGAGGCAGGTAGCGATTTCGGGCGTAACAGACCGGTGGTCGTCCATGACGTTAGCGATAAAGTCATAAACCAACTGCGCGGACGCGGCCGCATGACTGTCCCAATGTCGGTAATCATCGAAGCCTTCAGGTTCCAAATGATGGTCGATCATGATCTTTATACCGCTAGCGTTTCTCACGGCATCCTCCATGGCGTGTATCCTCGGCAGTCCATTGAAATCCAAGCAAAAAATAAGGTTCGCTTGGTCAATCAGTGCATCGTTGGCGGCTTTGTCTTCGGTATATATCCGTATATCGGCTCTTCCGGGCATCCAATCCAGAAACGTCGGGAAATCAGAAGGCACCACAATATGTACTAGGTGATTTTTGGCTTTCAACCAATGGTATATTGCCAGCGAAGACCCCAATGCATCCCCATCGGGTTTATGGTGGGTGGTGACAACAATGTGCTTCGGTTTGGTCAGTTCCTCCTTAAGCGCTTCCGGTGTAAACATGCAACTGCTAAAAGTGTGCAAACCTACTATAAAAAATCCGATTACCGAATTTTTGAGCTTCGAAATCTAAAATTTTATTAGCTCCTTTTTGTTACAAACTTTTGGTGGTAAAAAAACAGATTTTTTGCACAAATTATCGTAATAACCACGGTGATTTTTTTTTCGAAATTTGCGTAACGTAAAGACTTTATTTACTGACTAGACGATCAATTATGTTAAGAAGCCAGGGCTGGTTTGGCCGAAAAGGAAAGGATGGCTTCATCTATCGGGCATGGATGAAGAACCAAGGGATCCCGGATGATGAATTCAGGGGTAAACCGGTGATCGGTATCTGCAATACGTGGTCGGAGCTTACACCCTGCAATGCGCATTTCAGGGAGTTGGCCGAATCCGTAAAGCGGGGGGTGCTGGAAGCCGGAGGTTTTCCGGTTGAATTTCCGGCTATGTCGTTGGGAGAGACGTTAATGAAGCCCACGGCCATGCTTTTTCGGAATCTGGCCAGCATGGATGTCGAAGAATCCATCCGTGCAAATCCCGTAGATGGAGTGGTACTGTTGTGCGGCTGTGATAAAACGACTCCTTCGTTGGTGATGGGGGCATGCAGTGTGAATCTTCCGACCTTAGTGGTGTCAGGAGGGGCGATGCTGACCGGAAAGTATAATGGACGGGACATCGGTACGAGCGACTTATGGCGGTTTTCCGAAGACGCGCGTCGCGGTATCATGACCGAGGAGGAATTGAACCTTGCCGAAGCAGGTATGTGCCGGAGCCGCGGGCATTGTGCTGTGATGGGTACGGCGTCGTCCATGGCGTGTATGGTGGAATCGTTGGGACTGTCATTGCCGGGTAATGCCGCGATACCGGCGGCCGATGCCAACCGGAAAGTGCTTGCCCAACTGTCGGGAAGGCGCATTGTAGATATGGTGCATGACGATGTTAAACCATCTGACATACTTACCCGGTCGGCATTTGAAAATGCCATCCGGGTAAATGCTGCGATCAGCGGGTCGACAAATTTTGTCATTCACCTGCTGGCTATTGCCGGGCGGATTGGTGTACCCCTTTCGATCGATGATTTCGATCGGTATTCGAGAGACATCCCGTTGGTTGCCAATATCCAGCCTTCGGGCAAGTATTTTATGGAAGATATGTACTATGCCGGAGGGTTACCTTCGGTGATGTATGCGATCCGGGAGCACCTCCACGTGGATTGCCTGACGGTGAATGGGCGTACGGTAGGGGAAAATATCGCCGAAAGACGAAGCCTGAATACCACGGTAATTGCCGATGTGGAACAACCTTTCAACGAAATCGCCGGTGTGGTGGTACTAAAAGGTAATCTTTGCGAGGCGGGTGCCGTGCTTAAGCCATCCGCTGCGAGTCCGGCATTGATGCAGCATACAGGCCGCGCGGTCGTGTTTGAAGATATCGAAGATTATAAGCATAAAATTGACGACCCCGATCTGGATGTCGACGAGACGTGTGTGCTTGTACTGAAAAACGTAGGGCCTAAAGGATACCCCGGAATGCCGGAGGTCGGCAACATGGGGCTTCCGGCAAAACTGCTGGAAAAGGGCATCACCGATATGGTGCGCATATCCGACGGCCGTATGAGTGGAACTGGATTTGGTACGGTGGTATTGCATGTATCGCCCGAGGCGGCAGAAGGAGGGACCTTGGCACTGGTGGAAGATGGAGACATGATCCGGCTGGATGTACTGGGCCGCCGCCTTGATCTGCTGGTGGACGAAGATGAATTGGCGCGACGACAGAATAATAGGGCGGATGCCTCAAACCGTTTTACACGAGGGTATGCGAAGTTATATGTCGATCACGTAGAGCAAGCTCATCTTGGCGCGGATTTCGATTTTCTGAAGGGAACATCGGGAAGTGAAGTGTCCCGCGATTCGCACTAATGGGTTATAGACGGTGAATGGGTGTCTGGCGGCAGTTAGCTTTGTATTGGGTAGGACTCAGCCCGGTTTGATTTTTGAATAATTTGTAAAAATGCGCCAACGAATCGTAGCCACAACGGTAGACTACTTCCTTGACGGAAAGGTCACCTTGCAGGAGCAGTTCTTTTGCGTTTTCGATGCGGAGTTCTGTTAAGAACGTCGAGAAGTTCTTCTTCATCCGCTGTTTAAAGTACCTGCTGAAGCTGGATTCCGTCATGCAAGCCAACGCCGCTACCTGCTGCAGGTAGATTGGCTTGTCTACGTTGTTTTTTACAAAATTGATGGCAATTACCAACTTATCTGTATCGTCGGCGTTTGCCTGGACCGGTGCATGGGATAGAATATAACGTTTATCGTGTGAAGTGGAAATGAGGTGCATAATCTGCAACATCCCGTTCACCTTTTCAAATCCCGATGTTGCGGAGAGCGACTTAAGTTGCTCTGCGATAACGTTGCGCGTTCGACCATATATGCGAATACCTTTGGTGGCCTGCTGTACCATTCGCCTGATTTGGTCAAATTCTTTTAGGGAACCTAACAGCTGGTTGAAAATTTTGGAATTGAAGTAGGTGATGATCACTTTGGATCTAAGCGTTGATCCTTCTTCGTAGAATGCCGGGTCACTCAACCAGACGTGAGGTACATTGGAACCGATAAAAACCATGTCGCCAGCTTCGAATGGTTCTACCCGGTTTCCGATAATCCGTTTTCCAAATCCTTGTTCGACAAACACCAGCTCCATCTCGGGATGCGCATGGAAAGAAGGCCGGGAATGAAAAGGAGACCAAAGAAAGGGTTGTTCCCGCTTGTCGATATACAGGGATTCATTGATGAACGGCGTGATTTCTGTCCGCAGTAGTTTCATGGTTTCTTGGTCATCCAGCAAAAGCGAAAGTAAGGAAATTATCGAGATATTCAATCGAATAGACTCAGCTGTCCGCTTTTTGGGGGTTTTGCATCACCAAATACTGTTTTTCCGCCGTATTTCCAAGCATTGTCCCGTTCAATTTTTAAGAGTTCATTCAAGTTGTCTTTGGCTGCAAAATCGTGTTCGGCGCGATAGGCCAACTTGCTCAGCGCCTTGATGGCTTGTTTTTTGTCGTCCATACCGAGTTTGGATCGTTGGACAGCGTGACTGAGCACATCAATGGTATCATCGTATACCTTGGTGAGCACCGGGAAAGGATGTCCGTCTTTGCCACCGTGCGCAAAAGAGAACCTTGCCGGATCTTCGAATCTGGAAGGTGTGCCGTAGATGACCTCACTCACTAAGGCAAGCGACTGCAGCGTACGCGTGCCCATGCCCCGCAGCAATAGGAGTTCTTCAAAATCGGCTGGACTTTTTTCGTGCGTAAGCCATAGCATGGCGCCCAATCGTTTGAGGTCAATATCCTTGGATGTCACGTGATGGCGATTTGGCATCACCAATTTGGATGCCTCTGCTAAAATATGTATGGGTTTTTCCCTGCATAAACCGATGATGGCATCTTTTGCCGGTTTCGCATCGGCGGCGGTCATGTCAATGATTTTTCCTTGGTGGATGCCACAGATTCCTGCGTGCGGTTTTTCGGTAAACGATGTAAATGCAGGGGAGTGCCAATGGTACCTCCGGGCGGAAGCGTCGGCATCTTTCATTCCCTGTTGAACCACGGTCCAGTCGCCGTTGTCGCTCACAATAAAGGTGTGGAGATACAATTGATAGCCATCTTGGATAGCCGTATTATCAACCTTGGCAACCAATTTAGAAGCCCGTACCAGTTGCCCGCTATCTAAGCCGTTCCGATCGCTGTATTGAAATAATTCGTGTGGTGTATTTTTGGAATGTTTACCCTTACCGCCACAAATATAGATGCCCAATTCTCGGGATAAGGGATTGATGGACTTTTTCAATGCTCCCAGTACGGACGTGGTGATGCCGGAGGAATGCCAGTCCATTCCCAACACACAACCCAAGCTTTGAAACCAAAAGGGATCAGCCAGCCTTTTCAGGTATTCCTGTTTACCAAAGTCTTGGAGTATACATTCCGTAATTGCCAAACCCAGGCTTGCCATTCGATTGGCGAGCCAAGTGGGTACATGGCCGTAGTGAAGGGGTAGGGTAGCTGTTCCGGATTGTTTCATACGTGTATTTCGGATGGACGCAAATTAATTGGCCGATGTAAATTTACTAATAAAAATAGTAATTAAAAAATTAAAAAAGAGATTGATTGAGTTTTGCAATCTATCGTGCCCAGCGATGAATTTCATTTGTCCTACATAATCACAAAAAAATAATGCATTTTTGCTGGCTCTACACATACATACTAAATGGCAAATAAGAACTTAAGCAGAGATATTGAGCGAATTGCCCCGTCGACCATGGCCGACGTGGTGGAAACTCGGTTGCGGGAATATTTAAAGAAGAAGGCGTTCAAGCCGGGGGATGCATTGCCTAAAGAACTGGAATTGGCTGAGGCGCTGGATGTGAGTCGAAATGTTGTGCGCGAAGCGTTAAGCCGCTTACGTATGTTGGGTATGATCGAATCGAGGAAAAAGCGGGGTATGGTATTGGCAGAACCCGATATCCTGGGTGGATTCGAGCGGGTGATGGATCCGTTGATACTCGATGTGAAGACGCTCCAGGATTTGTTTGAGTTACGCCTTGTGCTCGAAATGGGACTTGCCGATATCCTGTTTACGCGATTGACCGAGAAGGACTTGATCGACCTGGAGCAGATTGTTAACAAAGAGGTGAATAAAGTGCAAAAGCCGTTTAAAGTCAAGCATGAAATCGCGTTTCATGGCAAACTTTATCAAATGACAGGCAACGATACATTCCGGCGGTTTCAGAATATGTTACTGCCCGTATTTGAATACGTAGTAAGTGAAGAGGCAAAGATCAATGGCGAGGCGAAAGTCGGCAAGGTAACCCACCGGGATTTGCTGGAGTTGCTGAAAAAAGGTGATCCAGAAGATTTCAGGAAAGGAATGAAGGAACACCTGAGCCCGCATTTTGAGCGTGTGCGAAAATAGGAATTGTAACAAATCGATCTAAACAAGGGAAATCATGAAAAATATTTGGAAGTGTGAATTTAATACTCTTATTTTGTTGATATGTTCTACATAAGAACGAGAATACCAAATATTAAATTTGTACTGAATTATGAGGTTAGCTTTATTTATTCTTATTTTCTCTTGTTGGATATTCTGTCCAAGTCAAGAGGCTAATGCACAAGGCAGGTCGGTTTCTGGGACGGTCAGGACATCAGCTGGGGAACCGGTGCAGGGAGTTACGGTTTCTCCCAGCGGCTCAACGGCCAAAGCCACTACCGACGATGTAGGTGCCTATCGGATCGATGTGCCTACTGCGGGACAATCACTCACTTTTTCGGCGGTTGGTTTTGAGACACAGGAATTAGCCATTCCGGCTTCAAACGTTCTGGATGTGGTACTGGCTGAGGCACAAACCAACCTGGATGAGGTTGTCGTCGTAGGATACGGTACGCAATCGCGCCGTACCGTCACTTCGGCTATCACGAAAGTGGGCGGCGAGGTGCTGCAGGATATTCCGATCAGCACGGTAGGCGAAGGTTTGAAAGGCAAGGTGGCCGGCGCACGGGTCTATTCGTCTAATAATACGCCGGGTGCTGATGCCGTTTTCCGGATACGTGGCGGCTCGTCCATCAACAAATCCAATGATCCATTGGTGTTGGTAGATGGAGTGGAGCGAGCTTTTTCGGGAATCAATCCCAATGACGTGGAGTCCATTGAGGTGCTTAAAGATGCTGCATCCACGGCCATATACGGTTCGCGGGCTTCCAACGGTGTGGTACTGATTACGACGAAACAGGGGTCTGCGGCACAAGCCCCGCGAATTACATTTGATGTAAACCTTGCCCATCAGGAAGCGGAAACCTTGATTGATTTCATGAATGCGCGGGATTATATCAATACAGTGAGGCCGGCTGTTGCCCTGAGTCCCACACCTCAATATAACAGTACTTCAGGCTTTTCAGCAAGTACGGGGAACAACGAAAGTTCCATTTATTCGACCCGCTACCTGATGGACGGCGAATCAATTCCTACAGGATATGCTTCGATGCCCGACCCACTGGATCCATCGAAAACCATTATTTACCAGGACAACGATTTTCAATCATTGATGTACCGGGAGGTGCTTTGGCAGAACTACTACCTGGGTATAGATGGCGGAAATGAATTTATCCGGTATGCTGCCAGCGGCGGATTCACCGATGACGGCGGTGTAGCATTGGGTACCGGCTATTCAAGGTATAGCGGCCGCGCAAAAGCGGATGTCAAAATTTCCGATCGGTTGACTTTGAATACGGCTTTTGACTTTTCCCGTACGCGCTCGAGTGAATTTGAGAATCAGATGAATATCATTGCCCGCGGGCTTGCAGCTCCACCGACGCAGAAGGTTTACTTTGCTGACGGCACCCCGACACCTGGTTTTAACGCCACGTCCCCTAATCCGGTGTGGTGGGATTATACGCGGGATGTCGGAAACAAAGATCAGCGGCTTTCGTTGATCGGTGGGTTAAATTACCGCATTTTAGATCAGTTGAAAGCCAATGTACAGCTTTCGAACTATAACCACGTATCGCAATACGATTATTTTGAGAAAGCCCATCAATTCAGTGGCTTACGCACGACTGAGTCGAGCTTCAATGAGTTGGGAAGAACGAAATTGGATGCATACCTTTCCTTTGATGAAACCGTTGGCAACCATCACAGCTTGTCGGCCATGGCAGGATATTCCTATCAGGTGACGGATCGGAAGGCCCTCTCGGCCAGTGCAACGGGAGCGAGTTCGGACAAAGTTCCCACGTTGACTGCGGGTCCGAATAAGACCGGCGCGGAAAGCAACTTTGAGAAAGAAGTGCTTATCGGTTATTTCGGCCGCCTTTCTTACGATTACCAGAAAAAATACCTCTTGATGGCTACTTTTCGCTACGATGGTTCGTCGTTTTTTGCCGAAGGCAACCAGTGGGGCTTTTTCCCCGGTATATCTGGTGGCTGGATAATTTCCGATGAAAATTTCCTTCGGGACAGCCGTGTGGTCGATTATCTGAAATTGCGTGCGAGCTTCGGCCAGACGGGGAACAATTCGATCGGGCTTTACGACGCGTTGGGGCGGTATGCTACGGATGCACGGTACAACGGAAATGCAGGGATTGTTCCGGCTACCATGCCAAACCGCGACCTTACGTGGGAAACTTCCACGCAGCTTGACGTAGGTTTTGATTTGAATATTATCAACAACCGGATTTCGATCAGTGCGGATTATTTCAACAAGATTACCGAAGATCTGCTGTTCAGTATGGAACTTCCCAATACCTCCGGTTTCAATAATGTTCAGACGAACGTGGGTAAGGTACGGTTCCACGGATATGACTTGGAGCTTTCCTCACGGAACATACAAACGGATGCGTTTTCCTGGGATTCCAAGCTTACCTGGAGCTTCGTTAAAAACGAGGTGTTGGAATTGCCCGATAACGGTCGGGACCGGAATCGGATTGGTGGTATTACGCTGGATGATGGCACCGCATTCGGAGGAACCGCCGAAGGCGAACCCTTGTACCGGTATTATGGATTCATGGTGGACCACATTCTGCAAAATGCAGAGCAGGCGGCAAATGCAAGATACGATGAACGAGCAAGGGGTTGGGATCCTGCAGACGGGCAGAATATCCGGGGGCGTAAGCTTTCGGGCGACTATGAATGGATGGATCGCGACGGGGATGGACGGATTACGGATAAGGACCAATTCGATTTGGGCGTAACGGTACCGCATACAACAGGCGGATTGAATAACTCGTTTTCCTATAAGAATTTCAGCCTGAATGTGTTTGTCGATTGGGCTTTGGGGCATTCCATTAATCACAATGCCTATATGCGGTACTTCATGAATACGTTTGCTAACAATTATACCATCGTTAATGCGGTAAAAGAAACCTGGAAGCAGGAAGGCGACGATACGAAGTATGCCCGGTTTACGGCAAATGATCCCGATGCCGGAAATTCCAACTTCTCCCGGACTTCCAATGTTTTCAACTACAAGGGAGATTACCTATGTATCCGGGAGGTGACACTCCAATATCGCATGCCGGAACATTTATTCGGTAGATTGGGAATCAATGGCTTGACGTTGACCCTGTCCGGAAATAATTTGCATTATTTCTCTGCCGTACAAGGTACGGGTATTTCCCCCGAGGTGGGCGCTTCCACCACATACAGCAACAGTGCAGCAACCAGGTATTACAATTATCCGCCGATCCGTAGATTCTCGGTAGGAGCTAAAATCACTTTGTAAATAGTACAGCGTTATGAAAATCAGACGATATTACCTTACTTACATAATGGCCGGTTTGCTCAGCATGCAGGCATGCCATGATAAACTCGACATCAGTCAAAAGAGTGCAATCACCGCTACGTCGATGTGGGAGAGTGAAGGTGACGCACTTGCTGCTGTCTATGGGACCTTTAATAAAATGCGCTCATCGTTCTCTGCCGCCTACGTATTCTGGGGAGAATACCGTTCGGGTCTTTGGGGGCCGGGAATAGCAACTAATGCAACATATAGCGATCCATTTACCAACCAGTTGAATGCGACGCATACCCATGCAAATTGGCAGAACTTGTACACGACCATCAATGATTGTAACCTGATCTTGAAGTACACCCCGAACATTTCCTTTATCAATGAAGCGGACAAAAATAAAGTGCTTGCCAATGCGTTATTTGTCCGTGCATTTTGTTACTATTGGATAGCGCGCGTTTGGGGCGATGCACCGATATTGTTGAACGGGTTTGAATCGGGGCAACAAGAAGACCTGTACCCTTCGCGTGAGTCTGCCGATCGGGTTTTCGAGCAAGTAGGTATCGATTTGGCGGAAGCCGGTTCGCTGATGCCTGAAAACGTAGTCGATCGTAACTTGGCTTCCAAGGCCGCTATTCATCTCCTGCAGGCCGATTATTACCTATGGATGTCCAAAGTAAGGGGCGGTGGCGAAACGGCACTGAATGCAGCCAAACAAGCAGTAGATCAGGTATTGGGCAATTCCAACTATGCGCTGATGTCGGATTTCAGTAGTGTATTTGAATCGGAACTCAATCAGGAGATCGTTTTTGCCTGGAGCTTTGTTCAGGACGAGCATACGGGTGGGTACCCGGCAGATCTGCTCGTACCGTTGCAGTATATATCTGCTCAGTATGTGGAGAACCCAATCAAGGTCGGAACTCATCAGCAGTGGATATTCTTAACCGATGATTTCAAAAACTTCCTGTCGGAAAATGCCGATGATCAGCGGACAAATGTCAGTTTCGAAACGTTTTTCGATGCCCCGAAAAATACCATGTTTCAATGGGTTAATAAATTTTCAGGCAGTTGGGAAAATCAAACACGCGTTTTCGATTCGGATATCGTTGTATATCGGTACGCTGACGCCTTATTGATGAGTGCAGAAATCGAAAATGCATTGGGCAACTCGCCATTGGCTGTTGAACAATTAAACAAGGTGGCAGCGCGGGCTTATGGCGTAGCTGATTTTTATGCAAACACGTTATCACCGCAACAAATAGACGACGCCATTTTGACCGAACGGAAAAAGGAATTCGTAGCTGAGGGTAAAATTTGGTGGGATCTCATCCGGTTCGGTGTGGTATTTGACGAAGTGCCCACCTTGGTTGGTCGTGAAAACGAGCAGAACGTTCTTCTCTGGCCGGTGCACAACTCGTCGATCAATACGAATCCAAATATCATTCAGACACCTGGTTATTGATTCGTAGGAAAAAAGACGATATTAGCTATTGATGAAGGTATTAAACAGACAATTTGCAGGTATGGGGTTTGGGACTCCAAGGAGTGGGACTTTATTAGCGTTATGGGTTTTTGTGACGCTTCTAATTGGTGGTGCATCCTATGCCCGGCAGTCCGCACCGGTTTATTCAGATAGCACTTCTATTGTTGTGTTTGATCCGGCTATTCATCCCTACTCTTCACTTCGGATTCCTGCGCTGGTAGTTTCCAAGCGGGGAACACTCCTTGCGTTTGCTGCAGGCAGGATAGACAGTGGGAGCGATTGGGCAGATATGGACCTTGTGATGCGTAGGAGTGAAGATGGTGGCCGTACCTGGGGACCCTTACAGGTCGTAGCCCGACGTGAGGGGCATGCACCTACGGATAATCCAACCCCTATTGTTGGAGCGGATGGAACGATTCACTTGGTTTATCAACGGGATTATGCACGGGCCTATCACATTCGTTCGGTAGACGATGGAAAGACGTGGAGTGATCCAACCGACATTACGTACGCGTTCGATGCTTTTCTGGATGAGTATCCCTGGAAAGTGTTGGCACCCGGGCCGGGCCATAGCATTCAACTTCGGAGTGGTCGCTTAGTCGTGCCTGTTTGGTTAGCAGCGTCGGACGTAGTAACTCCGCACAGGAGCCACCGGCCTTCGCGCATCGCTACCATCTACAGTGATGACGGCGGGACGACCTGGAAGCGGGGTGCTTTGGTTCCTGATGTGGCTGGGTTCAAAAATCCAAGTGAGACGATGGCAGTGGAATTGGCGGATGGGCGCGTGATGTTAAACATACGTAACGAGTCTGAACGCCGCAGAAGAGGGGTAAGCTATAGCGATGACGGCATTTCAGGGTGGACGGCCCCTACCTACGTGGATGCGCTGTTTGAACCAATCTGCATGGGGAGCATCCTGCGTGTGGATAGTCCAGGAGGCGATCCAGGGCTATTGTTTGTCAACCCCGATAGCGAATCGATTCCCAGACATCCACGTGCGAACCTAACGGTGAAGTGGAGTGTCGATGGCGGCAAAACCTGGCCCGCAGCTCAGGTATTGGAGCAAGGTATAGCTGGATATTCCGACTTAGCGGTTGATGCCGATGGCACGGGATATTGCTTATATGAAACCAAACAGACTGGCTCGCAGAAAGGTTTGTCTATCCATCTTGTACGGTTTGATATACAGCAGCTTCGAGGACAGGAAAGATAGTGAGGTTTTCAAATATGCGTGTAGGTTTTCCATTAAATAGGTTCGTATTGTTAATCGTATTGGCATTGCCAACGACAGGAATTTCAGTTGCCCAAGTGAACGAAAAAGCCCGGAGCAAGGATTCCTCGAGACCCAATGTGCTATTCATTGCGGTGGACGATCTACGTCCGCAATTGGGATGTTACGGTGATACGGTAGCCCATACGCCTAATATCGATCGGCTGGCGAAGATAGGAATCGTGTTCAATCGGGCTTATTGCCAACAAGCCGTTTGTGCGCCTTCCCGGGCTTCGGTATTGACAGGCCGGCGGCCGGATGCGACGAAGGTATGGGATTTGAAAACGCATTTCAGAACGGCTTTGCCTCATGTCGTTACCTTACCCCAGCATTTCAAACAACAGGGATATGATACCCGGAATGTCGGTAAGATCTACCACGATCCGAAAAATGCGCAGGACCCGATTTCTTGGTCGGCGCCGGAAATCATGGCCGTCACGGATGAGGCTGGACCAAAATACGTGTTGACCGAAAACTTACCGACCGCAGGGTCATGGAAAGCGGCGGCAACTGAATGTGTGGATGTGCCAGATAGTGCGTATGTGGACGGAAAAGTGGGAAACGCTGCCGTGGAGCTCATCGAAGAACTAAAAGACACCACTTTTTTTCTCGCCGTGGGATTCCGTAGGCCACACCTCCCTTTTACGGCACCCAAACGCTATTGGGATCTATACGACGTGGATGAAATCCCGTTGCCTGCTCACGATCGTGCACCGGAGAACACACCGGAAATCGCCCTGCATAATAGCGTGGAATTGCGCGGATATACCGATATCCCGGATGTCGGGCCGATGTCTTCAGGGAAAATCCGTGAATTGCGTCATGGGTATTACGCCAGCGTCAGCTATATTGACCACCAGATCGGCCGACTACTGGATGAACTGGAACGGCAAAACCTGTTAGCAAATACCATAATCGTTCTATGGAGTGATCATGGGTATCATTTGGGTGAACTCGACCTTTGGTCGAAAACCACCAACTTTGAGCTTGATACACGCGTGCCCTTGATTATCGCTTCGCCGTTATTCCATCACCAGCATGTTCATACGGATGCGTTGGTCGAACTGGTCGATCTCTATCCCACCTTAGCAGACCTCGCGGGACTGCCCATTACCGACGGATTGGAAGGAACCAGCATGGCACCATTGATTGCAAACCCCAATCGCACCTGGAAGAAAGCTGTATTCAGTCAGTTTCCACGCCCCTGGATGTATCAGGGCGAACCAGAGGTAATGGGTTACTCGGTGAGAACTGCGGATTATCGGTATACGGAATGGATATCGACCAACGATAAGTCGGTGAAAGCGGCTGAGCTATATCATTATAACGAAGGTATCGAAACAGCGAACCTCGTCGATCAAGCCACATATAGTAAAAAGCAAGCGGTATTGAGGCGGCTGTTACACGATGGGTGGAAGAAGGCACGTCCAGGAAACGCTGGAAAATCAGCCTCATCCAAAAAACACTAATCGATTATGCACAAGTGCCTTATAGGATTGGTCTCTTTGCTGCTTTGTTTTCAAGGCGTGATGGCTGGCGGCAAAAATCCGAACCGACCGAATATTATATTTATCTTAGTGGATGACCTGGGTTGGGCCGATCTTGCAACTTATGGTAATTCGATTCACGAGACGCCAAATATTGATCGACTGGCGGCAAGTGGAATGACTTTTACCGATGCGTATGCATCAGCCCCTATTTGTTCGGCCTCGCGTGCATCACTTCTCACCGGTAAGTCGCCCGCCCGGCTTGGCTTTGAGTTTGTAACCAAACCAGACGACAGTGATGTGCCGGAAGGTACGTTACTTCGGCAACCGAGGTATCCAAGGGATTTACCGCTGAGTGAAAAGACGATTGCTGAGCAGATCAGTCCGACTTACGTCTGTGGTTATTTCGGCAAATGGCACTTGACCCAGGAAAACGACCGTTACCTGGGGTGGGGAAATATGTTCGGGCCCTTTCAACAGGGATTCCGTGTGGGGGCTGAGCACAGGGGAAGCCACTCATACGGTTATTCTCCCGCCGAGAAAGGGACATTCAGCAACCTCGCCAGCGGAACGTTTCCGGTAGACTCGGTGACGGAATTGTCCATCCGTTTTCTGGAGCAGCATCGCGATGCGCCCTTTATGCTTTATTATTCCATGTACTATGTCCATGCACCCGTAAAAACGCGGAGCAAATGGCTATACGATAAGTATCGCGAGAAATTAGGGTCCGCTGCCAGTGAGGAATTGATCCATTACGCCGCATTTATCGAGACGATGGATCATTACATCGGCCAGTTACTTCAGGCGGTTGAACAATTAAAGTTGGGTGAGAATACACTCATCGTCTTTACTTCGGATAACGGTGGCGACCCGCGCTTTTCCAAAAGTGAATCGTTGAGGGGAGGAAAGTGGACGCTCTATGAAGCGGGTATCCGGATTCCTACCATTGTATGCTGGAAAAACGTGATTAAAGCCGGGGCGATCAGCCGTATACCCATCAATGGTTACGACTGGTATCCAACGATTGCCGAGCTGACTGGCGTTCCCAACCTACCCAAGTGTACCATCGATGGCCAGAGTATCGTTCCGGTTTTGCTTGGCAAGGGACAGTCAACAACCGATAAAAATCGAATACTCTATTGGCATTTTCCGTTTTATCACCCACCGGTTGTTAATTCGAAACCGCAGTCTGCAATAAGGATGGGGAAATATAAGGCCATCTATTTCTATGAGGAAGACCGGATCGAATTGTATGATCTCGATACGGATAGTGCCGAACAGCATGATATTTCAAGGGCGGAGCCAGCACAGGCGTCGACGATGAAAAAACTGCTATTCGATAAATTGGACTTGGTACATGCCAGGATGCCCGTAAAAAACTAAGACTTAATTTAATGATTGCCATGTTAAAAGCTCAGTTATCCAAACGATTTTTTTTCATGCTGTGCCTGCTATTGGCTGCCGTGGCGTTACGTGCCAACCAGGCCGCTAAGGTGACTGTTGAGCAGCAGCAATATGAGGTGCCCGTTTTGACCCAGAAAAGTCACAACCCTGTATTGCGGCTGAAAGTAACCGTGCCGGCGGACGAGCAGCCATTGACTTTAAAATCATTGGTTGTGGAGTTGAAAGGCACAACCACTATGCGGGATATTGCTGCGATTGACGTATTTTACTTAGGAAGTGATTCCGTATTCAACGGACGGTCTGTTACCAATACAGCACCCTTCGGTACAGCCACAAAGGTGCAGGCGAAAACAACTATAAAAGGAGAAAAAACATTAACATCGGGCGACCATTTTCTTTGGGTATGTTATACCCTCAGGGACGATGCGGCGATCCTTGGCCGCATTGGCACCGCATGTAAGCGTGCGTCATTTAGTAATGTAACAGTTGCGCCAAGCCGGAAGGGGAATCCTATAAGACAACGTATTGGCGTTGCGTTGAGGCAACATGGGCAGGACGGTGTGCATACCTCCCGGATACCGGGATTGGCCACAACCAATAAGGGAACATTGCTTGCTATTTTCGATGCGCGTTATGAAAGTGCACGTGATCTGCAGGGACACATGGATATCGGTTTGCACCGCAGTACGGATGGTGGACAGACGTGGGAACCACTGCAGGTCGCGATGGATATGGGCGAGTGGGGCGGATTGCCGCAGAAATTCAATGGTGTCTCGGATGCCTGTATATTGGTTGACAAGAACTCCGATGCCATTTATATCGCCGGTTTATGGATGTATGGTGTAATTGACGCCGCAGGTACATGGGTAGAAGGTTTGACCGATACCAGTACCGTATGGAACCATCAGTGGCGTAACAAAGGATCCCAGCCTGGTTTTGGCATTAAGCAAACCTCTCAATTTCTGATCGTGAAAAGCACCGATGACGGCCAAACTTGGGGCGAACCGGTAAACCTCACCGAGCAGTGTAAAAAAGAGGAATGGTGGCTGTGGGCACCGGCGCCGGGACGTGGAATTACCCTGGAAGATGGCACACTTGTTTTCCCTACGCAGGGACGCGATGCGTCGGGCAAACCCTTTTCCAACATTACCTATAGCAGCGACGGGGGCAAGACTTGGAAGACCAGTAACCCCGCATTGGATGTACCCGGTGGAACCACGGAGTGTGCTGTGGTGCAGCTCGCTGATGGCACCTTGATGCTAAATATGCGGGCCAATAGCAACCGGGGGAACGAAGGGGCTGATAATGGGCGTGCAATTGCCGTCACCGATGATATGGGCGCCACCTGGCAAGAACACCCTACATCTTTCGGGGCATTGCCGGAACCGACTTGCATGGCGAGTCTTTATATCCACGAAGATGCGGCGAAGCGTGCAGGTAAACGGCGGCTCATGTTATTCCTGAATCCCAACTCGAAAACGGCACGCGACCACATCACGCTGAAAATGAGTCTTGATGAAGGCAACAGTTGGCCAACGGAATACTCGCTTTTACTGGATGAATGGAAGGGCAGGGGATATTCGTGTATAACCAGTGTGGACAGTGAACACATCGGTGTGCTATACGAAAGCAGCCAGGCAGATATGGTGTTCCAGAAAATCAGTATTAAGGAATTGGTGCGATGAAGCATTTTAAGTTGTTTATAATTTGGCCGTTGTTTTTTTTATCGTGCCAACGGAATCCTGATACAAGACCCAATGTACTATTCATCGCTGTGGATGACTTGAACGATTGGATTACACTTTTCGATGCGAATAATCCCATAAGAACACCTAACCTGGAGCGGTTGGCATCCAAGGGTGTCTTTTTTACCCATGCGTATTGCTCTTCACCGGCGTGCAATCCTTCCCGAGCGTCGTTATTGACCGGCACGAGGCCCCATAAAACCGGGATCTATGGTAATAAATCAGATTGGCGAAAAGCACTTCCTCAGACGGAAACGATCCAACAATATTTTATGAATCATGGATATTTTTCAGCAGGAGCAGGGAAAATTTTTCATCACCATTGGGACGGAGCATTTCATGATACAGCATCGTTCCACGAATTCCAGCCCATGCCCGACACCTATCCGGATTCCCCCTTGCCTGCCAGGAAATTGAATGGCTTTGAATGGTACGGCAGCAAAAATACCGACTGGGGGGCGTGGCCGCTAGCAGTGGGGGATGCCGTGGATTACCGTACCGTGAGCTACGCTGGAGATTTTTTAGACAGGGCGCACGAGGAACCCTTTTTTCTCAGTATCGGTATATTCAGACCTCATATGCCAGGCTATTCGCCCCCGCAATATCGGGAAAAATACCCAGTTGAAAATGCGGTTATGCCAGTAGTGAAAGCGAACGATTGGGATGATCTTCCTAGTGGCGCAGCTCAACTTCTGGAACCTTCTAAATGGTTCTGGCAGGGCATGGAGCGGGCGATAGCCGAAGATCCACAGGCTTGGGCGGACATGGTCACGTCTTATCAGGCAGCGGCCTCCTTTGCAGATGCACAAATCGGACGCCTGCTGGATGCGCTTGAGCAAAGCCCTTATGCAGACAATACCGTCATTGTATTGTGGAGCGACCACGGTTATCATCTCGGGGAGAAGCAGCATATGGAAAAGTTCGCCCTTTGGGAAAAGACTACACACGTCCCGTTTATCGTGGTTGCTCCTGGGCAAATAAAGCCAGGTACCACTATTCACACTCCCATTGATCTCACAACGGTTTATCCAACCCTTATCGACTTGTGCGGATTACCTGCTAGGTCCGGTTTGGATGGCTATTCTGTGCTACCCCTCCTGGAAGATTCCACAGCTAGTTTCCCTCCGGCATTGATGACCTATATGGAGGGCAACCACGCCATAAGGACAGCACGGTGGCGGTATATTCGGTACGCAGACGGTACAGAGGAACTATACGACCACACAAAGGATGGTCACGAATGGAACAATTTGGCTGTTGATACGCACTATTTGGCGGTGTTGGATAGCCTTAGGCCGTTCGTCCCTTCATCAAGTGCTGTTGCTGTTGCGGATATGGTCAAGCCATCTCGGGTAATACAAACGGAATATCGGGGCGATTCGAACGTTGTACGATGAAACTTTGAAAATATTAGCAATGAAAACAGTTTATTATGTAAAATCGATCATCCTGTTGCTGTCAGGCTTGCTTTCAGGTTCAGCCGCTGCGGAAATCGAGCTACCCGCAGTAATCGGCGACGGTATGGTGCTCCAACAGCGGGCGAATGTACCGCTTTGGGGGACTGCGGACGGCCAGACAGTGACCGTCACTACTTCATGGAACCAAAAGAAATATCAAGCCCGGGTTAACGGTTCAGGTGTCTGGCGGCTGCACGTAGAAACACCTCAAGCCGGAGGACCTTATGAAATTCACCTAAATGACGGAGACAAAAAGGTATTGAAAGATGTATTGATCGGCGAAGTGTGGCTCGCTTCCGGACAGTCCAATATGGGAATGCGGGTGGGCAATTCGCCTAAAGACACGGTTTTGCATGCGGGTAAACTTATGGCGGAAGCCGGGTATCATCCCACGATTCGCCTTTTTAGGGTGCCGGTAAACTCGGCAGTCCACCCGTTGGGCGATTGCGATGCGGAATGGACTGTGCCTGATTCGGCATCCGTTTCAGCGTTCAGTGCAGTCGCTTATCAGTTTGCGCTTAATTTACAGGACGAACTTGATATACCTATTGGGATTGTGCAGTCTGCCTACGGCGGTACCCAGGTACAGGCATGGATGGATTCCACTACGCTGAATAGCTTTCCGGAACTGGCGGGCCAGCCAGTGCCGCACAACATTACTAAAAATACACCCACCGTACTGTTCAATGCCATGATTAATCCGATCTTAGGATATGGCATCAGAGGTGCGATATGGTACCAAGGGGAGGGAAATCGTGCCACTGCTAATCGGTATGCAGATTGGTTTGCGGACATGGTGTCGGGCTGGCGGCAACGGTGGGGACAGGACGATTTCCCCTTTTACTATGTGCAGATCGCACCGTTTAAATACGATGGAAAGCACCAATCTGCGTACCTCCGGGAAGCACAGTTGGATGCAGCTAATCGCATCCCCAATACGGGCATGGTGGTGACCATGGATGTAGGTTCTCAAAGTACCATTCATCCGCCAGACAAGACGACGGTTGCCAGCAGGTTATCAAATCTCGCATTGGCACGGACCTATGGGATGAACCGGCACGAGGTAGATAGCCCGGAATTAAAGCGCATAAAGACGGATGGAGCGCGAGTTTACCTTTATTTTGATCACGTAGGCGATGGATTGACTGATTCAGGAAGCGGGTTGCGATGCTTTGAGATCGCGGGTGAAGATCGGGTTTTTTATCCGGCCGAAGCACATATCGTCTCGAAGGGTGAAATCAGGGTCACCTGTCGGCAGGTAACCAAACCTGTGAGCGTTCGTTACGCATTTAAAGATTGGGTAGTTGGCGACCTATTTAACTCAGTGGGACTGCCTGCTTCATCGTTTAGAACCGATGATTGGTAAAGATATTATTAAAAGTTGATCAAAATATTCTGGTAATAATTCATAAAAATATGGTAAAAATAAATGGGCTTATAGCAGCTACTTTTGCGACATTTCATGTAGATGGCTCGCTTAACTTGGATGGTATTCCACCTTTGGTTGATAAATTGGTTGATGACGGTCTGAAAGGTGTGTTTATCTGTGGAACAAACGGCGAAGGGCCGAATCTGACGGTAGAAGAGCGGATGGCGGTAGCGGAGGCGTATGTCGCATCGACAAAGGGTAGGTTGTTGGTGTTGGTTCACGTGGGACATACGTCCATCGCTGAATGCCGCAAACTAGCCGCGCATGCAGAAAAAATTGGGGCAGACGCGATATCGGCAGTGGCAGCATTTTACTTCAAGCCGGCTAATGTGGTAAATTTGGTAGACAGTATGGCACAGATTGCCGCTGCCGCTCCGGACACACCGTTTTACTATTACCACATTCCGGCATTGACGGGTGTCGGAATGGATATGGTGGAATTTCTCCGCCTGGGGGAAGAAAAAATACCGAATTTGGCCGGAATCAAGTATACGGCGGCAACCATCCATGAATATCAAGCGTGTCTGAATTTTAAAGCGGGTAAATTTGACGTATTGTTTGGCTATGACGAATTGTTGCTGCCCGCGCTGGCGGTAGGCGCCAACGGTGCCGTGGGGAGTACCTATAATTTTGCTGCTCCGTTATATTTGCGTGTGATGGAGCTTTTTAAGGCTGGACACCTGCACGAAGCACAGCAATTGCAACTGCTGTTGGTTAATATGATCCGGGAGATGGTTAAGTTTTCACCCATACCTGCGCAAAAAGCGATCATGGAAATGACCGGAATGGACCTCGGCCCGTCACGCTTACCGTTGGTGTCGCTATCCGAACAAGATAAAAAACTACTGCAAACACGGCTGGAAGCCATTGGCTTTTTTGATGTTCTAAAGCAGATCAAGCCGGTGAATGATCGCGTATGAACCATTTATTGTATAAAAAAAATAGCTGGATAATTATGATGGCATTGGCAGTGGGGCAGGGGTGCCAACCTTCTGGGTCGGCAGGTATTGAATGGGAACAAGCTACGCAAGTGCCGGATGCCGTTGGGTTTGCAGGAGCGTATGCGGGTGTGAGCAACGGGCATCTTCTTGTAGCTGGCGGGGCGAATTTTCCCGAAGGAACCCGGCCTTGGTCGGGTGGTACAAAACAATGGAACGATAAAGTATTTGCATTGGCCGAGAAAGGGGGACAGTGGAAGGAAGTTGGCCGACTGCCCCGTCCGATGGGATATGGTGTATCGCTGACGTGGCAAGATCAGGTGATTCTTTTGGGCGGAGCCGATCAATCAACCCACTATCAGGACGCCTATTTGCTGCGCTATGAAGAAGGCAGGTTGGTCACGGATAGGCTGCCTGATTTGCCGGCGCCAAATGCTAATGCCTGCGGAGCCTTAGTGGATGGTGTTATTTACGTCGCTGGCGGACTTACTCACCCGGCTGATACGACCGCTACACATATCTTTTGGTCGTTCGATTTGAAAGTTTCCCCAGCAGAGAGAAAATGGGAAATACTGGAGCGCTGGCCCGGTTCATCCCGGATGCTAGCTGTCGCAGGTGCCGCTGGCAATGCATTTTACCTAATGAGCGGAGTGGCGTTGCATGTGCCGGCGGGTGATTCATTAGCCCGCCGTACGTATTTAAACGATGCATATCGGTACTCACCAGAAAGTGGTTGGCAGCGTATTGCTGATTTGCCCCATGCGATAGCGGCCGCGCCCAGCCCGGGCTATACAACCGATGCGGATAAGCTGTGGGTATTCGGTGGTGACGATGGGAGTCTTGCGGATCAGAGCAGTGCGCTTCAGGACAAGCATCCGGGCTTCCGGAAGGATATCCTATCCTATGATGCGGACTCAGATTTATGGGATACTATGGGTGAAGTGGTGACCGATAAGCAACCCGATCCGGAGAACAACCCCAACGCCAGTACGTGGGCACCAGTGACCACCTCATTGGTGGTCTGGAACGGGCAGGTGGTCCTTCCCATGGGTGAAGTACGCCCGGGGGTAAGGACCAATCGTGTATTGATGGGTACGTTAAACGAACAATAATTATGAAAAAACCAATAAATGTCAAATCATGGTACCCTTGGGCGTTGGTCGGGGCATTATGGATTGTTGCGTTCCTGAATTATCTCGATCGGATTTTGTTGACGACGATGCGAGATCCCATTGTGGGCGAGTTTTCGTTGACGGATGCACAGTTCGGTCTGCTTACCTCTGTGTTTCTGTGGTCATATGGGATATTCAGCCCGTTTGGTGGCTTCCTCGCCGATAAATACAGTCGCAGGAACGTGATTATTTTCAGTGTCGGTGTATGGTCGCTGGCCACGGTTTGGACAGGGTATGTGTCATCATTTGAAGAGATGATTGCGGCGCGGATCGTGATGGGTGTAAGTGAAGCTTTCTACATCCCGGCTGGGCTGGCTTTGATCACTGACTATCACCGTGGGAAAACAAGATCCTTAGCCACTGGACTGCATTTTAGTGGGCTATACACCGGACTGGCCCTAGGAGGGGTTGGTGGCTATATTGCCGAGCTGTGGGGCTGGCGCTACGGATTCCATGTGTTTGGCATCTTTGGTTGCGTTTATGCCCTTTTGCTGTTGTTCTTCTTGCGTGATAGAAATGAAGGAGCTGTTGCGATTGATAAGAATCGGCCGGAAAGCTCGGTAAAATTAGCTGAATCTATCCGGTCGCTTTTGAATGAACGTTCCTACTTGGTGCTGCTGGGTTATTTTGTCGTATTGGGCATTGCTAATTGGTTGATTTATGCCTGGCTTCCCACCTTCCTGAAAGACCGCTTTGCACTGGGGCTGGGAGAGGCAGGCATATCGGCAACGTTGTACCCGCAAATCGGATCATTCATAGGAGTCTTGCTGGGAGGTATCTGGGCCGACAGATGGTCAAAGGCGAATCCACGTGGACGTATATTGGTGATCGTATTGGGATTCACGTTAGGCGCTCCGGCGTTGATTTGGATGTCGTGGACCAGTGTTTTCGTTATTGCGATTCTAGTGTTACTACTTTTCGGTATTGCCCGTGGTTTTAGCGACGCCAACTTGATGCCTGTGGTAAGGCAGGTTGTCGACAGCCGGTATGCTGCTACGGCGTATGGGATTCTCAATTTTCTGAGCACCATCGCCGGAGGACTGATGGTTTACGTAGGTGGAGCACTGAAAGACGCAGAAATAAAGCTATCCGCCATCTATATTGTTGCCGCTGGCCTGTTGCTGGTAGGAACGTGGTCACTGCTGCTCGTAAAGGTGAAAAAAGAATCGCAAGAATGACGGCAAATAAGCATTTGACGGCAGCCAGCTGCCGGGGAAACTGGGGAACGTTGTTGTTGCCCATCAATGAGGACGACTCGATCGATTTTACAAGGCTTTCCGACGAGATTGATTTGCTGATCTCGGCTCGGGTAGATGGCATATATTCCAACGGAACAGCGGGCGAATTCCATACGCAGACGGAGGATGAATTTGATCAGGTAAGCCAATTATTGGCTATGAAATGCCACGCCGCCGGCATGCATTTTCAGATTGGCGCATCACACCCGGTCCCAATAATAATGATGGAACGTATCCGGCGCACAAAACACCTGAATCCAGCCGCGTTTCAGGTTATCTTGCCCGATTGGGTTAGGGTTACGGAGCAGGAGGCCCTTGACTTCTTGACGCGCATAGCGGTCGAAGCAAGTCCGACCCCCATCGTGCTATATAATCCACCCCATGCAAAGAATGTCCTCCAGCCCGAACAATACCTTGCTTTGGCAGAGAAACTCCCCGCGTTGATCAGTATCAAGTTATTGGACGGTGACGACAGCTGGTACGATCGGATGAAATCCGTCGCAGACAACGCAGCGATCTTTGTACCGGGGCATCATTTGGCCACGGGTGTAGCAAAAGGCTTGGCACGTGGTGCCTATTCCAATGTGGCATGCCTAAGCCCTTGGGCTGCGCAACGCTGGTGGCAATTGATGCAGACTGATCTGGAAGAGGCACTAGCGGTTGAACAGCGGATTCAGGCGTTCTTTTCCTGTTATATCGTTCCGTTTGCTGAGCAAGGATACAGCAACCCCGCGTTGGATAAGTTACTGGCCGCAGTAGGCAATTGGTCGAATATAGGGACAAGGTTACGTTGGCCGTATCGGTGGATACCCACGGCAGAAGTGCCTCGCGTAAGGCAAGGGGCAAACGAAATGTTGCCCGAGTGGTTCTTTGAAGGGAGAACCTGAGAGAAGACAAATTGGACTAACCTTAATAATCGTATCGATCCACGGAAGCTATCTGGTTTCCTTCTTTGGTGAATACTACGATCGGCCGGTAACTATCGGCTTCTTCTTCCGTTACCTTGCAGAAACTGAGGATATGCACTGTATCGCCGAGTTTGGCATGTAACGCTGCCCCGCCATTCATACAAACCTCGCCGCTTCCGCGTTTGCCGGGAAGTACATACGTCATGATACGGCTGCCATTTATCGCATTGTTAACATATACCTGTTCGTATTTTTTGATTTGGGCTGCGTCCAACAGATCGGCATCTACCGTAATCGATCCATTATATTCGACATTTGCCTCGGTTACTTTAACGGTGTGGATTTTTGATTTTAAAATAGTTAACTCCATTTGTTGTTTTTGTGTATTTTTTAGTTGATTGTTATGCTGTCCGGATATAGCTTTCGGAGCGCTCACAGGTCTCCAAAAGAAATTGCTGTTCGTGTTGTATAACTACGTGCCGTTGATAATGGCAGTGATAGGTGAATTGATACGGTAGAGAAGGGTCGATTCCGCAATCGGTTTGACAATTCACCTGATAATCTACTCGGCCGTCTACCGCATATTTGGTTACCAAGAGTGTGCCAATTTCCACACCCGCTTCAAGAGCGTACCACGCCCCCTCGCCGATACCGCCTAGCCACTGCGCACGTGCAGGTACTGTTGCGGGTCTCGTAGGCTCAGCCGTATTGCCGGGTTCGCGGTCGCAGGGCAATTTTTTTGCCTTGGTAGCCGATAGGTTGTGAAGCAGCAAATCCAACTGGAAGCGTAGCGATTGCCAGCGGCTCATCCGCTTGGATACCTGTGTGCCTTGGTCGTAGCAGTACACCATCGTATCCGGTGATGCATTCACCACATTGCTCATAGGGCTTGGTTTGAGACTTTCGGGAAATTTTACCCGTCGTTTTGCAGGATTTTTCGTCCCCCACCCAGCCAGTAATACTTGTGCGACAAATCGTGAGCAGCTATTATTGCCCCGGGCAACGGCTCCGTAGGGGATTGGCCCCTGGTCAACTAGTGCTTGTGCGGATTGGGCGGCTTTCCCAAAAGAAAGTCCGTTAGCAATGGAAAAGAAAAGCCTACCGCCACCATGGGTCGCATTTTCTTTCTGGTGTAGCTCAGTTAAAATCGCCGCTAGATTTTCAATAGCGTCCTCGGCAGTTACCTGTGCTCGGGTGGAAAGTACTAATCTGGGGTCAGATGCCGCTGATCGGGCCCGTCCATATCCACGTGGCGTAACATACCGGCCAAAATCATAATAGGCCAGCAATCCCGTGCGACGGTTCACCAATACAATAGCCGCGTGGCCGACCTTGAAATTCAGGTTTTTTACAATACCTGCTCGTTTCAGTAAGGCCATCCATCGTTCATCACCACGTGCAGTTTGATCAGGCCAAGCAATAACTAATGCTAAGTCTCGGTATTCTTCCAACGTATCCTCCGTTCACTACTTTTCACTGGGCAGTGAAGTAACCTTTAGAATCTGTAAAGAATTGGGAATTTTGCGTATCGGACGTAAAAGATAAATTTAATCATCATATTGTCAAAGAAATTATCATTTTTGTAACCCAGATATTGCTAATGTGTTAAAACCCGAACATGAAAGAGTTTCTTAAAACAGTTGCTGGCAGATTGCCTTTTATTTTTATTGTTGTTATTGCCATCGTTGGCATTAGTTCTTGCAACAAACGCAGTGGTAAGCCCAGGATACTGGTGTTCAGCAAGACAGCCGGTTTTTACCATGAATCTATTCCTGCTGGTAAGGAGGCGTTGATCAGGCTTGGAGAAGAAAACGGGTTTGATGTGGATACCACCACGAATGCGGAATGGTTTACAGAAGACAGTCTCAAGAACTATTCGGCGGTGGTATTCCTAAGTACTACGGGCAATGTGCTCGATTATCGTCAGGAAGCAGCATTTGAGCGATATATTCAGGCAGGAGGAGGTTTTGTGGGCATCCATGCCGCAACGGATACGGAGTATGACTGGGGCTGGTTCGGACGCTTGGTCGGCGGTTATTTCCAAAACCATCCCCATCCCCAAGAGGCAACCTTCCATGTGCTCGATACGCTTCATGCAATTACCAAGGGGCTGCCCGCAACATTCAGTTACCACGACGAATGGTATAATTTCAAAAAACTGAACCCAGACAATAAGGTATTAGTTACCATCGACGAAAGTAGTTACGAAGGTGGAAAGAATGGCGAAAATCACCCGATGGTCTGGTATCGTGAATACGACGGGGGACGTTCGTTTTACACCGCCCTGGGACATTCTTCGGAATCCTTTAAGGACCCCCTTCACCTGAAACTGATAGTAGGTGGGATCCAGTATGCAATCGGTAAAAACCATAAACTTAACTATAGCAAGGCGAAGACGCAGCTGCCACCAGAGCGGCAACGCTTTACCAAAACACAGTTACATCAGGGCGACCTTTTTGAACCGACAGAAATGGCCATATTGCCCAATTTTGATATCCTAATTGCCCAACGGCGCGGAGAATTGATGCTGTATAAACAGGACAGCCGCACGGTGGAGCAGGTTGGATTTCTGGATGTTTACCACCAATCCGGTGTACCGAATGTAAATGCCGAAGAGGGGTTCATGGGGCTGGCACTTGATCCGGACTATGAAAACAATAAGTTTATTTATGCCTTTTACAGTCCTGTGGATACTTCGGTGAATCGATTGTCACGGTTTGTGTTCGATAATGGCAAACTTGATCTGGCTTCTGAGAAGGTGGTACTCCAGTTTTATTCACAGCGGCAGATTTGCTGCCATACCGGTGGTTCCATCGCGTTTGGTGGTAATGGATTATTGTATTTATCCGCAGGCGATAATTCTACTCCTTTTGATCAGCCCACGACGTATAAAAATCACGGATTTTCTCCGAGAGACGGCCGCCCTGGTTTTGAACAGTATGATGCCCGCCGTTCATCCGGCAATACCAATGACCTACGGGGCAAGATTCTGCGTATAAAAGTGACGCCTGACGGCGGCTATGAGATACCGGAAGGTAATCTTTTTCCCGAGGGTACTGACAAAACCAAACCGGAAATTTACGTAATGGGCAACCGCAACCCCTACCGGATTTCCGTTGATCAGAAAACCGGATACCTCTATTGGGGAGAGGTGGGACCCGATGCAAATAACGATAGCCTGGATACACGGGGTCCGCGTGGCTACGACGAGGTAAACCAAGCCCGGAAAGCGGGATTCTTTGGGTGGCCTTTCTTCGTGGGTAATAACTATGCCTATCGAGCATACGATTATGCTACCGGTCGCGTGGGAGAACCTTACGATCCGGAAAGGCCCGAAAACAATTCACCGAATAATACCGGGTTGCACATTTTGCCGCCGGCGCAACCTGCCTTTATCTGGTATCCTTATGCAGCGTCCCCTGATTTCCCTCAAGTGGGTACGGGCGGTCGTAACGCAATGGCCGGACCGGTGTATTACACCGATTTATTTCCGAAAGAAACCCGCTATCCCGACTATTACGATGGTAAGCTGATTATCTACGACTGGATACGTGGCTGGATCAAAGCAGTAACTATGTTGCCGAACGGTGATTTTGACAAAATGGAACCCTTTATTGAGGGAGCATCGTTTGCTAATCCGATCGATATGGAGGTGGGTAAAGACGGCAGGTTATATGTGCTGGAATACGGCAAGGGTTGGTTCGCAAAAAATAAAGACGCGGGTATTGCCCGCATAGACTACCTTGCAGGCAACTTGCCTCCGCAGGTGGGCGAAGTTAAGTTGGAGAAAATGAACGGTGCTACGCCGTTTACTATCCATGCTACGGTTGAAGCTACCGACTACGAAAACGATAAACTGACCTATACCTGGAAAGTAGGTGACGTGACACAGAAAACGGCAGATCCGTCATTTACGTATACGCTGGACCAATCTGGGGAATATGCCATCGTCGTTACGGTGAGCGATCCGTCAGGCAATAGCGCTGAATCGAATCCTGCATCCGTTTACGCCGGCAACGAGGAACCCACGGTCGAAATCATTTTGTCTAATACTTCGGGTCAATACACGCCGGGTGAGCGTATTGAGTATGAAGTGAAAGTAGACGATCACGGCCGTGAGATCGACCCTTCCAATTTAGTGGTATCGGTGGACTATGTAAAGGGATCGGATTTAGCCGGTGCATCGTTGGGGCATCAGCAGGTTTCCGAACTGATTTTAGGACGAAGCCTGATGATGGCTTCTGACTGTCAGTCTTGTCATAAAATATCAGAAAAAAGCGTAGGTCCCGCATTCACGCAGGTGGCCGCTAAATACCATGGCCAGAAAGATGCGTCCACTTATCTGGTAGACAAGGTGCTCAATGGTGGTAGCGGTGTGTGGGGAGAGGTTGCAATGGCTGCACACCCGGGCATGAAAGAAGGCGAAGCTAAACAAATCGTCCAATGGGTTCTGTCGCTGGCAGACGACGCATCGGCGAAACAGAAATCACTGCCGGCGAAAGGGGTGGTCGTAGCTCGGAAACCCGAAGCAAGCGCTGAAGAAACTGTGCTTCGCTTCCATGCGCAATACACGAATACTCCTGGCATGGGAATACGGCCATTACCCGGATCGAAAACAGTGGATTTGAAGCTGTCGACGAAATCAGACTGACGTCAGGGCGGATGTTAAAAGCGTATTGGAATCAATTAACGGATGTCGATCGTAAGCATCTGGCGGGATTGGACCACCTGCGCGCATTGGCGATCATACTCGTTTTTTTATGCCACTATCGCGCGTATGACCGCCCGGCTTGGGTCAATGAAATTGGATTGTTCGGTTGGACGGGGGTTGATCTGTTTTTTGTGCTTAGCGGATATCTGATAGGTAATCAGCTAATGCAACAGTTGAAGACCAAGCACTCCATCGGTTTTTCGGAGTTTTACCTGAATCGGGCGTTACGGATTTTCCCCGCATATTTTGTCGTGATCTTCTTGTATTTCACATTTCCCTTTATTCGCGAGCGAGATGGCATTGCGCCGCTGTGGCAGTTTCTGACATTCACCCAGAATTTTGATCTGGACTTTGGCAATGAGGCTACCTTCTCGCATGCCTGGTCGTTGTGCATTGAGGAGCAATTTTACCTATTGTTGCCCATCTCGCTATGGCTGGTGGCGCGCACAGGTACGTCAAAACGAGGAATTTGGATTTTCTTGGGGATATTTATCTTCGGTTTGTTGCTGCGCGGTATCAATTGGATGTATTTCATGAAGCCTTTTTATGAGGGAGGTGTCGCCGATAACCGCTTCGTCACCTATAACAAGTGGGTTTATTATCCAACGTATAATCGCCTGGATGGGCTGATGGTAGGAGTAGCAATTGCCGCCATCATGAATTACCATCGGCGGTGGCGCGTTTGGCAGGCAACAAAGGGAAATCTGTTGTTAGTAGTGGGACTGATCCTACTGGCGGGCGCTTATTTTTTAATGCGGGGCGACCGACTCGCGTTTTGGCCCACGCTTCTCGGCTATCCCTTGCTTTCGGTTGCCTACGGGATGATGGTCTTTGCGGCACTTTCTCCTTCCTGTATTCTGCACCGCATCCGGTGGAAAGTGAGTACACTGGTTGCTGCATTATCCTACGGGATGTACTTATGTCACAAGTTTTTGAATCATCTCATGCAGGGACCGCTGGACGATTGGGGACTTGCCGAAGATGGTAGCCTGCGCGTGCTGATATGCCTGGCAGTTTCCATATTGGGAGCGTGGTTGCTGAATTTTTTCGTGGAATACCCGTTTATGAGGCTGAGAAGGCACCTGGTGAAAAGAATTCAGTCGTAGCGGTAGCAATATAGTTTCCGATCGTTACCGCAAAGTAAATAGTTGACTTCTTCATCCGACAGAAAGCCATAATACGATAACAGACCACAACCCGTTGGCAAGCTGACGCTCGGATCGATTGGTGCGTCCTGGCTTTTATCGACAGCATTGCTTGCCGCACTCGCGCGGGAATTCCGGGTGTGCAGATGCCTTCCGCGACCGTCGAAAGAAAGAATGTGATTGCCTGCCTGTACGTCAATGCGGATGTTGCCGTTGGTTTCATCCGAAGCCATAGCCCCGTCTCCATCAGCTTTTCGCGGGAGCCGCAAAGAAAAGCCCGGAAATGGGTCGCCCTCTCTATCAATACGGTACAGCCGTTCGGCGGTGGTAAACAAGATGCTGCTATCGGAAAGTTGGCTTATGTTGCCCACAATTTTACCTGGAAGCTGTGCATTCCATAGCTTTTCGCCAGTTGCTGAAACCGCATAGAGTATGTGATAGGCATCCTGCACCAAAATAAATCGGCGACTATCGTCTAAAAAAAAGACCATGGGTTTAGTTACGGGCTCCGCATTCAAATCGAAAGTCCATAAGGGTGCTGGATACCCCGAAGTTCCATCCGTTACCGCCGTATTGACATCGTTGATTTCTGTGCCTTCCTGCGTAGATTGCTCGTCTTTTCCCAGATTCGAGAAATAAAAGTACGAGGTAACGATGATCGCGATGAACACAGCCGACGTGATGATTATCAGATTCCTCATCCCTACAAACTTAGTTAAATACCATGTATTTTACGAATAACAATGTAAAAAAACAACGAAGGACAGCGGGTTTTCGCTTGACAACAGCATCTTGCATATACACCTAATTATCGTTATGTTTGGCAAAATAATTAGGAATAAGTTGCCTTCAATAAATCATTGGAATACCGATGGAACCTGTGAAAAGTACTCAAATTATTGACGAATGAACAAACGGATTATACTCACCGCTTCCTTTTTTGGCTTGGCCGCTGTCGTATTGGGAGCTTTTGGGGCTCACGGTTTGGAAGGTAAAATCAGTAAAGACCATTTGGAGACTTGGGAGACTGCAGTTGATTACCAATTTTACCATACTGTAGCCTTGTTATTTTTAGCAACCTTCTCGCGGGCTAAAAATAGTTACATCAAATTTTCCTTTATTACGTTTACTTTGGGAATCTTGTTGTTTTCCGGCTCGTTATATTTGCTGAGTACCTATTCGATTACCGAATTCGGTTCACCGGCTATTTTAGGGCCGATAACACCTGTCGGTGGACTATGTTTTATTTTGGGATGGCTGGGGTTGTTTATTGCCACCATTAAAAATAAGGGATAGCTTTATTCCAGTTTACGATGCTTGAATTTACCGAAGGCAGTGACGATGTGCGTACTACGTTATTCGTGGAGGTGGTATTACCTTTGGCTATTTCCAAAACCTATACGTACCGGGTACCGAGTGCATGGAATGCAGATGTAGCGGTGGGTATGCGGGTCATTGTCCAATTCGGAAAGAATAAAGTCTATTCGGCAATTGTTTATAATATAACCCAAAAGGCACCTGAGCGTTACGAGGCGAAGTATATTCTGAATGTGCTGGATGAAAGACCGGTAGTCGATCGTTCTCAGCTTCGTCTTTGGGAGTGGATGTCGTCTTATTATTTATGCACGATCGGCGAAGTTATGCAGGCTGCCCTACCCGCAGCACTGAAGCTGGCCAGCGAAACGCGGATCATCGCCGCAGATTTAAATTCAGTTGACCGGTCGACACTTAATGACAAGGAATTTCTGATCCTGGATGCCCTGGAAGTTTCCCCTGAACTGAAAGTAAGCGATATCGTCAAATTACTTGGACAAAAAACAGTATTTCCCATCCTAAAGCGACTGTTTGACAAGGGCCTGATACTGATTTCGGAAGAGATTGCGCCGAAATATAAACCAAAGGTAAAAACGTTTATTTCGCTGCATGACGATTATACCGACGACCTGGGCCGGAAGCTGCTGCTGGAGATGCTCAGCAATGCACCGAAACAGCAGGACGGGGTTTTGGGATACCTCCAATTGCATCGCCGCCTTTCCCGAATAACTAAAGCAGCTATCATGGAGGCCAGTGGTTGTGGCGCAGCCAGTATAGCGGCCCTGATTAAAAAAGGGATATTTATAGCGAAAGAACGTGCGGTCAGCCGGCTTGATGGCGAGGACATTGAGCTTACGGGAGATTTCAAGCTCAGCGAGCCCCAACTGAAAGCATTTGATGAAATCAATAAACAATTTAAAGCAAAAAATGTCGTGCTTCTGCACGGTGTCACGGCCTCGGGTAAAACGCAGGTATATATCCGGCTTATCGAAGAGGCGGTGGCCAAGGGGAAAAATGTCCTGTATTTATTGCCTGAAATTGCACTGACCACGCAAATAACGGAGCGCCTGCGGTTACACTTCGGTACTAAATTGGGCGTATACCATTCACGTTTCAATGACAATGAACGTGCGGAGGTATGGAATAAAATACTCAACAACGAGTATCAGGTAATTGTGGGTGCACGCTCGGCTGTTTTCTTGCCGTTTCCGGCATTAGGTCTCGTCGTTGTCGACGAAGAACATGAAACTTCTTATAAGCAATTTGATCCGGCCCCGCGTTATCACGCACGCGATACGGCGATTTACCTCGGCCACATTCACGGAGCAAACGTACTATTGGGGTCAGCTACACCTGCCGTAGAAAGCTATTATAATGCTCGGGCGGGGAAGTATGGACTGGTTGAGTTGAAACAGCGCTTCGGCGATGCTACGCTTCCCGAAATCTTGACCGTACATATCGGCGAGGAAAACAAGAAAGGCAATATGTCTTCTTATTTCAGCAGTACGTTGCTTCAGGAAATGGGAAATGCAATTGCCCAGCGGCAGCAGGTCATTCTTTTCCAGAACCGACGTGGGCATACGCCGCTCCTGCAATGTAAAACCTGCGGCTACATTGCGAAATGTATCCATTGTGACGTAAGCCTCACCTATCACAAAAGCAGCGGCAAGTTGCACTGCCATTATTGCGGATTTTCCGAAGATCCCTTACAAGTGTGTCCCGCCTGTGGATCCACACATATCGAGAGTAAAGGGTTTGGCACCGAAAAAGTAGAGGAAGAGTTGGAGACGTTGCTTCCCGAAGCGCGTATCGGTCGCCTGGATTTGGATTCGACACGGGGAAAACATGGCTTTGATCGCGTATTGAATGCATTTGACGAGCGCGTTTACGATATACTGGTCGGCACTCAGATGGTGGCCAAAGGATTGGACTTCGGCAATGTAAGTGTAATCGGTATCATCAATGCCGACGGCTTGATCAACTACCCTGATTTCAGGGCGCACGAACGTGCCTTTTCATTGCTTGCCCAAGTGAGCGGAAGAGCGGGTCGCCGCGACAGCAACGGGAAAGTAATTATCCAATCCTATGCCCCACAGCACCGCATCGTCCAGCAGGTGATCGCCAACGACTATGAGGGTATGTTCCTGGCGGAAGTAACCGAACGTAAGATTTATGCTTATCCGCCCTTTTTTCGGTTATTCCGGCTAGATGTAAAGCATAAAGAACAGCACGCCGCCCATGACGCAGCCCATCGGTTGGCCATTTCGTTGCGGGAAGTGTTGGGACATCGGGTCGTAGGTCCTGAAACTCCATTGGTAGGGCGCGTTCGCAATCACTACATTTTCAGTATTCTGCTTAAGGTGGAACGTGCTGGTACGAGTGTAAGCAAAGTGAAAGAATTGGTCAAAACTGTTCTGCTGCAATTTGAGGCCAGCAAACCCAATCGGGGCGTACGTGTGCAGGTCGATGTAGACCCCTATTGATTGATCATGCCAAAGCTGTATTGCAGCGTGATGGCTGCCACGGGTCCAAAAAAATATTCCCAACGATAGCGCTTCGTTTGATGGGGTATGCCGGTAAATGAACCATCGCTATAGTTGTTTATTTTTTGATAGGTATAAGCAATGTTGAAGTTGGCCTCGGCGCTGATTGCAACCCGCGGGACAATATATAGTTTTGCACCAACAAAAGGTGAAAATAACAGCGCGTTCTTGTTGTCTTCAGCGAATATGGGGGTATTCTCAAACCCTTTTGTGCTCAGCCTTTGGACCATGAATCCCAAATCTGCTCCGAAGTAAGGCTGAAAGCGGGAATAGTTTATGTTTTTTTCTGCACCTACTTTCAATGTCGTGTTTTGGAGTTTCCCCGCCACTTTTGGCAGACAGCCTTCGCACTCGTTATCAAACTCGATGTCGTTGTTGAAATGTGCAGCTTGCAGGCGGTAACTGATTTGGTTGTCGTTTATTTTGAACAAAATACCATTAAAATAAGAAGTGCGGAAGGGTTGCCCCGAAGGCTGGTTGAGCAATTGCGGAAATTGCTCATAAGCGTATGCACGGACTGCAATCGTATACCAGTAATCTGTATTGAAATGATAGTTCTTTTTTTTGGGGATAACAATTGCCGGATAATCAACCGTGTCAATTCTCGTCACCTGTGCCGACAGCTGATCAGCTCCGATGCACAACAAGACAACCAAAAGAATATACCTCATCCGCAATAGCATTTGTACCTTGCGAAAATAGAAATTTTTCACCTAATCTCCGTATGTTTGGAGCATAATGGCATATAAGTTTATTGACAATTACCGTGAACGAGGAGCAAGGAAACAATTGGTCGAGCTATTAAAGCGGCGGGGAATCGAAGATAAGGGCGTGCTGACCGCTATCGGTAAGGTTCCGCGGCACTATTTTTTCGACGAAACTTTCTGGAGCCAGGCATATAAAGACATCGCCTTTCCGATCGGCGATGGACAAACCATTTCCCAGCCGTATACCGTAGCCTACCAAACCGAGCTGCTGCATATCAAACGCGGAGACAAGGTGCTGGAAATAGGGACGGGCTCAGGATATCAAACTTGTATATTGCTGGAATTGGGGGGAGATGTATATACGATCGAGCGCCAACCCAACCTCTACGATAGAACTACCCGGGTATTACCCTATATGGGATATAAACCACACTTTTTTTTAGGCGATGGTTCCAGGGGGATACCGGAACACGCACCTTACGATAAAATATTGGTTACGGCCGGCGCACCTTTTGTGCCTGACGTGATGTTGAAGCAACTTCGGATAGGGGGGGTAATGGTAATTCCTGTTGGTGGCGAAAAGGAACAGAAAATGGTGACCGTCCTTCGCGTTGCGGAGAATGAATACGAACGGATCGAGCTTGATACGTTCCGGTTTGTTCCGTTAGTGGGCGATCAGGCATGGTAGTGGGAGAGAAATAAACGAATCGGGAATTAAAAAGACACGTGAATAAGTGATAGCGGATGGAAAATATTTTTGATGCGTACCAAAGAAATATAAAGGATACTCGTTCGCAGCTGAACAGGTTGCGCCGATCCATCAATAACAATTCACTGCTACGTTTAGCTGCCATTATCGGTGGCGGCGCAGCGTTGTTTATGGCCGTGCAATCGGAATATGTAGGATGGGTGATCGTTGTTTTCCTTTTGGTTATTGTGTTCTTCGCAGGGCTTGTTTGGCGCCAGAGCAGGCTGGAAATGCAGAAAGTAGCATTGGAGAGTTTTTTCGCGGTCAATCAAAATGAAGTAGATATAGCCGAAGGGAAGTCCAATCGTTATTCGGATGGCGGGATGTTCGCAGACAATCGCCATCCCTACAGCGGCGACCTGGATATATTCGGACCGTCGTCGCTGTTTGCCTTGGTTAATCGTGGCGCTACTCCTCAAGCCAATACGCTGCTGGCCGAATGGTTGTCAGCGCCCGCCCATGCTTCGGATATTAAGGCACGCCAGGAAACGGTGAAGGAGTTGACAGACGATCTTGCGTGGTGTCAGGAGTTTCAATCCCGATTGTGGTTCAATCTGCATCACCCGGTTGATTTTAAACAGCAGTTTGCACAGTTTTTACGTAATTCGGATAATTCGTTCGGCAGCCGGATCCTACGGTTATATGTAAAAGTAGTACCGTGGTTGATGGCGACGCTCGTTGTTACAGCCTTATTTATTCCGGTTTTTTCAGGGATAACCCTGTTTTTCGCCATTGCGCATCTATTGGCTGCAGTTGGATATGGCAGAAAAGTAAACCAAGTAGCAAGTCTCACCGACAAGGCAGGTCGTTTGCTCAACGCCTTTGCGGCCGCCTTTGAATTGGTTGAAAATAGAGTGTGGCAAAGCCAACGGAGCAGGATGCTGTTTTCGTCTTTGGGTTCTACAGTGGGAAATGTACCTGTTTCATTGATATTCAAGAAATTGGCAACGTTGATCGATCGGCTGGATTACCGATTAAATATGTTGGTCGGGGCCATGCTTAATATGATTGCACTTTGGGATTTCAGGCAGGTATATGCGCTGATTGAATGGCGCAAAAAGTATGGAACGGACATTCTCCTAGCATTTGACGCGATTGCTGAGTTTGAAGTGCTGGGAAGCTTCGCGTCCCTACACAGAAATCATCCGCAATGGGTATTCCCGACGATCGAAGAAACGGCAATGCCTTTTTTTACCGGTGAAGCGCTTGCCCACCCCTTGATTCCTGTCGAAAGCGCAGTATCCAACGACTATCGGATGGACAATCACCGGATTGCCCTGATCACTGGATCAAACATGGCTGGCAAAAGTACTTTTCTCCGTACGACCGGGACCAACGCTGTACTGGCGTTTTGCGGGGCACCTGTATGTGGGAAAGAGATGCGTGTATCGGTATTTCACTTGATTACCTATATGCGAATCGCAGATTCTCTTAACGAAAGCACCTCAACATTTAAAGCCGAACTGAACCGTATACAAACCGTTCTCAAAACAGTGGAGAGCCAACCGGATACCTTCTTTCTAATCGATGAGATGCTACGTGGAACCAATTCTGTCGACAAATACCGGGGGTCGAAAGCGATTATAAAAAAGCTAATTGCCCAACATGGAGTCGGTATGGTCGCCACACATGATCTCCAGTTGGCGAAATTAGCCGACGAGTACCCCGATGCGGTGCATAACTTCCACTTCGATATTCAAGTACGTAATGGCGAGATGCTTTTTGATTATAAGCTAAAGGATGGGGCATGTACCGTTTTCAATGCATCGTTACTCTTGAAAGAAATCGGTGTGGAAGTGATTTGATCGATTATGTTAGCCTTTCATTACCCGCGCCAATTCCCGTTTGGTATCCCGTTCCTTGATGGTTTCCCGTTTGTCGAAATCCTTTTTGCCCTGTGCCAGCGCAATCTCCACCTTGGCAAACCCCCGTTTACTAATGAAGATACGAAGTGGAATGATGGTAAACCCCCGTTCTTCACTTTTGGCCTTTAGTTTTTTGAGTTCCTTTTTATTCAATAGCAGCTGGCGATCCCTTTTTGCCTCATGGTTATAAAATGATCCATGGGAGTATTCTGCTATATGCATATTGCGGATGTAAAGTCCATCGTCAAAGAATGAACAAAACGAATCGTTGATAGTTGCTTTTCCTTCGCGTATGGATTTGATTTCCGTGCCAAGGAGCCGGATGCCTGCCACATAGGTATCCAGCATGTGGTATTCGAAGAAGGCCTTCTTATTTTTGATATTGATATCGGAAGATAATGCCATTGTTTCTCTGTTTTTTTATTGATTCGCTTTTTTTGATTTGAAATTATGAATCGACAAGCGTGCGTATGCTCGTATATGCCTAGCTTATTTCAGTCTGCAATAAATGTTTTGCGCTACCTTGTCCGAGATATTGATCGTTTTTCCACCGATATCTAACGCCAAGGAATGGTCGAATGCATATTTCTGGAGCACCTGGATCTGGCTGTGTATGCCCAATCCAATTTCGCTTACATATTGCAAAAAGGACGGACTATTATCCTTTACAGCAATAATAACGTATCGTTGGTGTTCCACGGCTTCCGCTAATGTGAGGCGAGCCTCATCTATATAGTCGCCGTTGGCTGTCGGAATGGCATCGCCATGTGGGTCGAACGGTGGAAAACCCAGAAATTTATCGAGCCGTTCCACCAGCTCGTCGGATTTGATATGTTCCAGTTGCTCGGCAATATCATGCACTTCATCCCAACTGAATCCCAGCTTGTCAAATAAAAATGTTTCCCAGAGCCGATGTTTGCGAATGATGGCAATCGCTAGGTCGCGTCCTGTATCGGTGAGTGATATTTTCCCGTATTTTTCATAATTGACAAGCCGCTTCTCCCTAAGCTTCTTAAGCATATCGGTAGCAGTAGCCGGGCGAACATTGAGCTTTCCTGCCAATTGATTGGTGCCTGCTTCGCCGCCGCTTCCGTATTCGCCGGTGATCCGGAGCAATGCCTTTAGGTAATTTTCCTCGGTGTCGGATAGCATAATCGCAAACTTAGGCAACTTGCATTTTATATGCAAGCAAGTTGCTGTTCTCCCTCTGTACCTATTAGAAATCGATAAAATGGTCGTAGCGAGATCAAATAAAAAAGGCACCTGCAGGTGCCGTAAGCATTAAGTTTTGACTGGCTGTTATCGTTAGGCACTTACACCCAATTCCTCAGCCATGGCTTTACCGATTTCTGCCGGAGATTCCACTACACGGATACCACACTCCCGCATGATTTCCATTTTGGCCGCAGCAGTATCATCGGCTCCACCGACAATAGCACCTGCATGCCCCATGCGGCGCCCTGGAGGGGCGGTTTGCCCGGCGATAAAGCCGACAACCGGTTTGGTGCCATGTTCCTTGATCCAGCGGGCAGCCTCCGCTTCCATACCGCCGCCGATCTCACCGATTACGATGATTCCTTCTGTTTCTGGATCGTCCATCAAGAGCTCGACGGCCTCCTTGGTGGTCGTGCCGATGATGGGATCGCCGCCAATGCCTATGGCCGTGGTAATACCCAATCCGGCTTTTACAGCTTGATCAACGGCTTCGTACGTTAGCGTTCCTGATTTGGATACCACACCAACTTTTCCTTTTTTAAAGATAAAGCCCGGCATGATGCCAATTTTTGCTTCATCTGCGGTGATGATACCTGGACAGTTTGGCCCGATCAACCGTGAATTTTTATCGCTCAGGTAAGATTTTACCTGGATCATATCCTTGGTAGGGATACCTTCCGTAATGCATACGATGACTTCGATGCCGGCAGCAGCAGCCTCCATGATCGCATCTGCAGCAAATGCGGGTGGAACGAAGATAATAGATACATTGGCGCCGGTTTTTTCCACGGCGTCCTGAACCGTGTTAAATACCGGGCGATCTAAATGCGTCTGGCCGCCTTTACCGGGAGTTACACCACCCACCACCTGCGTGCCATATTCGATCATCTGAGATGCATGGTAGGTGCCTTCGTTACCTGTAAAACCTTGTACGATTACTTTTGAATTCTTATTTACTAATACGCTCATGGTTCTGTTTTTTTGCCTCGCAAAGCTAACGTTTTACCGCGAAAAGTAGAAACTTAAGCCGGACATTAAGCGATTTTTCTTTTAATCCGTTACAGGAAGGTAGCCCTTGGCGTAGATATCCCATAGTACGATACCGATGGATACGGCAATGTTCAGTGAATGTTTGGTGCCTGATTGCGGGATTTCAATACACATGTCTATAAATTCCATGACTTCATCGGATACACCGTGTACTTCGTTCCCAAATATCAACGCGTATTTTTCGGTTTGCAGTGGCCTAAACTGCTGGAGGGGAATGCTTTCTTTGGCTTGTTCGATTGCGGTGAGCCGGTATCCGTCTTGCCGAAGCTGCTGCACGGCCTGCAGGGTGTCGGATACATGATGCCAAACTACCGATCGAGTGGCACCTAGCGCGGTTTTTTCGATTTCCCTGTGGGGTGGTATACCCGTGATGCCGCACAAAATGATACGTTCAATGGCAAATGCATCCGATGTACGAAAAGCCGAGCCTACATTGTGCATACTCCGTACATTGTCAAGTACCAATGTAATCGGAAGTTTGGGCTGTATTCTGAATGCTTCGACAGACGGCCGTCCGAGTTCATCCATAGCTAATTTTTGCATGGGGCAAAGATAGGAAATATGAAGTACGAAGGTATAAATACGAAGTAAAGGTTAAGGTACCGCCTAAAATTTTAAGGTAATTGTTTTGAATATTGAAAAGAAGGTAATATCTTTGCGGACTGAAAAAATTGAAGAAAAATTAGCTAAATAAATGGCAAATCATAAATCAGCACTTAAGAGAATCCGCGCGAACGCTGCGAAGCGCCTGCGGAACCGCTACCAAGCAAAGACAACCCGCAACGCGATAAAAAAATTGAGGGGTACCACCAATTCTGAAGAAGCAAAGGAGTTATTGCCGCGGGTGATTTCTATGCTTGACCGTTTGGCCAAGAAAAATGTCATTCATAAAAACAAGGCTTCCAACAATAAATCAAAATTGACGAAGTACGTGAATAGCTTGTCATAATAAATACTACAGATACGTAAAAAAGCCGCTTTGATTAATTTGAGCGGCTTTTTTTGCGTTATAGCGATTACTTCGCTTGTTCATTTATTTCTTTGTTCGTTCGATTATCTATCCGATTATCTATTCCTCGCTTCACTCCTCAACTGCTTGAGTACCTCTTGCAACTTTGCTTGGTCTCCCATATAAGGTGCTAAATCGAGTAATTCGACTTTCCGGAAATCGATTGGGTGGCTTTCACTTTGTAGCGAAATATATCCGCTTTTTAAGGGCTTCCCATCCACTTTCACAGCGGGATCGTAATTCGATACACTGCCTCCGCCAATCTGAGGTTTGTAGTAGGTAAGCACGGTATCACCTTCGAGAATATGATGGACCACCGAGTCAGCTAACACAAGAAATTCTGCGGTTACCCATTGGTCGCCATGGTAGGTCTTTGAGGTTGAATTGGTGCAATGCGGTGTAAACAGTTCGCCATTTACTTCCATAAAGACGTTGGTGCCGGGTGTACACAGGTTGCTGGTGGTTCGTTCATCGGTGCCGTTCCCTCCCAGCAGTTGCCCTTCTATGGATATGGGGAAATCTTGATCTTTCAACATGGTACGGGGATCCTGCCCATGCAGCATGGCTCCGCTGTTACGCCAAGCCCATCCTTCACCGCCGGGTGCCTGCTCGCCCACGAAGCGGTATTCAACGCGCAACAGATAAGCCGAGAACGGGGTATTGTAGTGAATGTGGCCATATTGAAAGTCAAAGTCGGTATATCCATCATACCGTACTTTTAATAGGCTGTCTTCTACACGAAAAGTGTTGGCATAGTTTTCGCCAACTTCATGTTTTGCGATTTTGACCGTCCAATCATTGAGGTCTTTCCCATTGAAGAGTTGAATCCATTCGAATGAATCGTTTGTTTCATTGGCTGAGTTGGTACACGCGCATATGGATAGTGCCATTGCCGATGCGAAGATGAAGAGTGTTTTCATTGATTGTATAATTGAGTTTGATATTGCTTTATCGATCCCACAGTCCGCGGTGTTTTACATACTCACTCGGTCGTACACCGACTATTTTCGTAAATGTATTGCTGAAAGTAGGTAAACTGCTATAGCCTACTTTTGTTGCCACTTCATTGATGCTGAGTTTATCGTCCAGCAGCAATTTCAGTCCTTTTAACATGCGTAAAATAGTAAAATATTGAATAAAAGACATATTGAGTTCCTTTTGAAATAGTCGCGCGAGCGACCGTTCGCTGATGCCGAAGTGATCAGCAACCTGCTTAAAGCTGATGGTATCGGCTATGTGTCTGTCCAAGTATTCGACGATCTTCAACAGCCGGCTGTCGTCGGGATACGGTAACGCCAAAGGCAGTGCCCCCTTACTCAATTCAGGTAGTAACATTTTGAATGATTTGGCAATACTGTATCGGCTTTCCTCTTGGGGGTGAATATTTCCGTTCCATCGGTTGGTAAACATCATCAGTTCCATCAAGAGATCGTCCACGGGATAGATTGCCGTTTGCATAAAGAATGAATTATCATACTCATAGACCGGAAAATACAGGTTACGCATGATTACTTCCGGTGTACTGGGATGAATACTGTGCCGGACGCCCGCTGGAATCCAAATATAATGTCTGGCAGGCAGGAAATAGGACTGCTGAGGCGTGTTGAGGTATACGACGCCTCCTTCAGTGTAAAGAAATTGGCCTTTTTTGTGAACATGTTCAGGAATAAATTTTTCTCCCATAACCGCGTGGTGGCAGTAAATGGTATCCGGATGTCGGTCTACCTCGGTAATGTAGTATCGGTTTACATACTGTTCCATTTCTCGCAAAATCGGAGAGGCACGCCTCTCCGGAAATTGCAGCTAAATTAAATAGAAAACACGACTTATTGTCTAAAACGGATAAATTTATGACCTGATATAATAACATTGGTCCCGCCATAACTGTTATATTGCATACAAGTATGTAGAATTTAACGAACGTAAATGCATTGAAATGACTTACGAAAGGATTAAAGCAACACAGCTGATTGATAAGGTAACCACCGCCGAACAGGCTGCCCAATTGTTTGAACACGGCATGGTTGTGGGGTCGAGTGGATTCACGAAGGCGGGCGATAGCAAGGCGGTATTGGATGCCTTAGCCAGACGTGCTGAAAAGGAAGAATTTCGAATTACACTAATGACGGGGGCGTCGTTGGGACACGATACCGATGCAAAATTAACACGTGCCGGCGCGCTGGCAAAACGGATGCCCTTTCAGGTGGATCGCGTACTCCGCGAGGCAATTAATCGGGGCGAAGTACTGTTTATCGACCAACATCTTAGTGAAAGTGCGGAACTACTGCACAACCATTGTCTTCCTCCGGTGGATATTGCAATCATCGAAGCCGCGTTTATCGAGCCAGACGGTAGCATTGTGCCCACTACATCGGTGGGTAACTCTGTGACATTTGCTGCGCTGGCAAAAAGGGTCATTATTGAAATTAATACGCGTGTTCCCGAGTCTATTTATGGCCTGCATGATATCTTCCAACCTGAGAATTACCCCCACCGCAATGTGATTCCCATCGTAGCACCAGAAAATCGCATCGGTCGCAGATCAATACCTGTCGATGTAAACAAGATTGTTGCCATTGTATTTACGGATATCCAGGATAGTCCGGCCGAAGTTGCGCCCCCCGATGCGAAGACCGTAGCCATTGCAGGTCATCTGCTCCGATTTTTCGAGGATGAGGTAAAGAAAGGGCATCTTACCGACCGGTTGCTACCCATACAGGCTGGAATCGGCAAGGTAGCCAATGCGGTACTTTCGGGTTTTAAGGATAGTAATTTCTACGATCTTCGTATGTTTTCGGAGGTATTGCAAGATAGTACTTTTGATTTGCTGGATAGTGGGAAAATGAGCTTTGCATCGGCATCGTCCATTACCGTTTCCGCTGCTTGTTACGATCGAGTGTTCGGTAATCTCCCTAAATACAAAGATAGAATCGTATTGAGACCACAGAACATCAGCAATACACCTGGCCTCATTCGGCGCCTAGGTGTCATCGCTATAAATACGGCTATCGAATTTGATATTTACGGCAATGTAAACTCTACGCATATCGGCGGTACGAATATCATGAACGGTATTGGTGGATCCGGGGACTTTGCACGGAATGCCTACCTGAGTATCTTTGTTACGCAGGCAGCCTCGAAGAATAACCAGATATCGCACGTCTTGCCCATGGTTTCACATGTGGATCATACAGAGCATGATGTCGATATTCTTGTAACAGATATCGGACTAGCCGACCTGCGGGGATTGGCGCCTCGCGAACGGGCCGCCCGTATTATCCATAATTGTGTGCATCCCGATTACAGGGAAGCACTGCAATCCTATTTTGATCGGGCGTGTAGGTTGCGTGGTGGACACACGCCGCACATCCTCGAAGAAGCTTTTATTTGGCACACCCGCTTTCGGGAGACGGGGAGTATGAAATAAGAATCGAGAATCGTACCTTTACACTGTTTTTCCTAGCATGACCCTTACGCAACTAGAATATATTATAGCGGTTGACACCTATCGCAGTTTTGTGGCAGCTGCGGAGAAATGTTTTGTAACCCAGCCAACGCTGAGCATGCAAATCCAGAAATTGGAGGAGTCCATCGGCGCGCGAATATTTGATCGCAGCAGACAACCGATTGTTCCGACGGAGGTGGGCGTTGAAATCATCAAACAGGCTCGGGTGGTGCTCACGGAAAGCCGAAAAATCAACGAATTAGTGCAGTTGAAAAAGGGTGAATTGGAAGGTGAATTCCGTATCGGTGTGATTCCGACCATTGCCCCGTACCTATTACCGAGAGTGTTGGGGAGTTTTATGAAACGGTTCCCCAAGCTACAACTACAGATTTGGGAATACACGACCGAGGTAATTATCCGTGAATTAAAGGCAGGGCTGCTGGATTGTGGCTTATTATCTACTCCGGTTTACGACCCGGCATTGGTGGAGCGCCCGATGTTCTACGAACCGTTTGTTGCCTACCTATCATCCGATAGTTCAATGATCGCAAAAAAAGAGGTGACTTCCGATGATGTATTAGGCGACAAGCTATGGCTGCTTACAGAAGGACATTGTATGCGCGGTCAGGTATTGAATATCTGCCAGCGTAAGCGCAGCATGGAACCTGAAGGAACCTTCGAATATAACACGGGTAGCGTGGAGACATTGAAGCGGATGGTCGACAGCAACTCCGGAACGACGATCCTGCCGGAGCTAAGTATTGAAGACTTTGACGAAGATCAATTGGCCCGCGTTCGTTATTTCAAGTCGCCCGAGCCCGTGCGGGAAATCAGTTTGGTGACCACACATAACTTCTTGAAAAAACTGGCCATTGATGCATTGGAAAAGGAAATTAAAGAGTCGATTCCCAAACGATTCAAGTCAAAAAAGAAGAAGGACGTAATGGGATTTGAATAAATGGTTAATGGCTAATTGTTAATAGGTAATTGTGGTTAATAATGGAAAGGCGGCAACGGCATATCATTTACCGGCTCAACCAATGGCGGATGCAGAAGATTTCCAACCGCAATTTTATGGTGTTGCTGGCAGTGGTGGTAGGCATTGTTGGCGGACTGGCGGCCGCAGCCCTAAAGGGGCTTACGCACTACATTGCAGCCTTTTTGCAGGACGATTTACAATGGCAGTATAAGTATTATCTTTACCTGTTTTTTCCCCTTATCGGTATCTTGCTTAGTGTACTTTATGTACGCCGATTTATCCGAAAAGGGACCTTCGAACACGGCATGACTCCGATTATTTATGCTATTTCCCGCAAATCCAGCCGTATTCAGGTGCATAATATTTATTCGCAGATTATCACCAGCGCACTCACGGTAGGGTTTGGCGGGTCCGCCGGATTGGAGGCTCCCATTGCCTATAGCGGCTCTGCTATCGGAGCGAATGCAGGGCGCTTTTTTGGTTTAAATTACCGCGAAGTGACTATGCTCTTGGCCTGCGGGGCTGCCGCAGGTATAGCCGGTGCTTTTAATAGCCCAGTAGCTGGGATGATTTTCGCCATTGAGATCCTGTTACCTGAGTTTTCCATCCCGGCATTTATTCCCTTGCTAATGGCCGCAGCCACAGCGTCTGTCGTGTCTAAACTGATCTATAGCGAGCCGCTCTTCCACTTGGTTACAGACGACTGGGAATTTCAGGCATTGTTCTTTTACCTCTTATTGGCCGTTTTAATAGGGCTTTTTTCGATTTACTTTGCTAAAATCAGTGTCTGGGTAAAAAGTGCTTTTGCCAAAATTAAAAACCCTTATCAAAAGGTGTGGGTCAGCGGTCTGAGCCTTGGTTTGATGATTTTTTTATTTCCTTCTCTTTATGGTGAGGGATATATCTCTATCCAGCGGATTCTTGATGGACGGACAGACGCTTTATTGGCGAACAGTATTTTTGCAGATTATCAGCATGTAGGGATATTGGTGACGGTATATGCCGTGATTACGGTATTCGCAAAATCGGCTGCGTCGCTCATTACACTCAGCAGCGGGGGGAATGGCGGGATATTCGGACCGAGCCTGGTAATGGGGGGGCTGTTGGGGTTCGCTTTTTCCTATGGAATCAACCTTACCGGGTTAATTGAATTGAATGTGCCTAACTTCGTGGTGGCCGGTATGGCAGCTGCGCTTAGCGGTATTATGCATGCACCCCTGACAGGAATTTTTCTTATCGCCGAGATTACCGGGGGGTATGCGCTGATGGTTCCCTTGATGCTGGTTACGGCAATCTCGTACCTGATCAATCGAACTATATTGAAATATTCCATATATACCAAGGCGCTGGCCGAGCAGGGTGATCTGCTCACTCACGAAGACAAAGACCGTACGGTATTGAGCATGATGAAACTCCGCTACGTATTGGAACGGAACTTTACGATACTGCGACCCGATGAACGGCCAGCAGACCGCCGTTATGACATCATCCATACAAAGCGTAATATTTTTCCTGTGGTCGATACGACAGGCAAACTACTGGGCATTATCTACAGCGAGCGGCTCTTTGAAATTTTGCTGGGTGAAAACCTAGAAAAGAAAGACCAAGACAAAACCATGCGCGAGCTAGCCGAGAAGCCTGTGGATATTATCCAGATGGATGTTAATATGGAAGCAGTGATGCAAAAAATGAACCGGGAGGATATCTGGATATTACCAGTGGTGGATGCCGATGGAAATTACATGGGGTTTGTGTCCAAATCGGCGGTTTTCAATAAATATCGTGCGCTGCTGATGCGGCAAGCGACCTACCTTGAGTAACCTAAACTTTGGGTAACCTAAACTGTCAATGGTCAATGGCTGATTCCTGCCTGGAGCTCATTAAAAATTAACCATTGACCATTGACAATTAAATTACAGGCTTTTTATCCGAATATTGCGGTAAGCAACTGCGTTTCCGTGGTCTTGCAGGGCGATTTTACCTTTTGGATACTTGGCAAAACCTTCCCAATCTTTGAATTTGCTGGCGTTCAATACCTGTTCCCATTCAGGGGTGCCAATGGTGACATCGGCGGTTTGCACGCCATTGAGCCACAGGGTGATCTGCCCATTGTTTTTACGGATACGGGCTTGGTTCCATTCGCCAACAGGCTTCGGCTCGGATACTTCTTTACCCCCGATCATGTCATAAAGAGATCCTGCCAGGTGGTTTTCGATTTTGTTGTCACTGGCATCGATGTTGTCCAATACTTGCATTTCAATACCGGTTTGATAGGTCGCGCTAAACTTGGGATCTTCGTGAACACCGAAAATAATGCCGCTATTGCCACCGGATGATATTTGCCATTCCAATTCAAGCTCGTAATTTTCATATTCTCCGTCGGTAACAATATCGCCACGTTGTTCACGCGGTACATCCGGGTTAAAACTTAAAGCACCATCTTTAACAACCCACGCTTCAGAGACCGTATCTCTCAGGTAGGTATGCCAACCATTGGTGGTTTGTCCATCAAACAAGGATACCCATCCATCATTCTCCGTAGCAGTTTCCGCGGAAGTGGTGTCTTGTCCTTCGTCCGTTTTTTGGCCAGACCCGCATGCGGCCATGACAGCAGCTGTCAAAGCAACTGATAATGTTTTTGTTAAATTTTTCATGTTTAAATTCTGCGATGTTTTGATTTACAAGTTTGTTCGGTTTCAATACTACAAACTTATTTTCAAAAACGAATGTTTTGATGGATTATTTTTGTAAAAGGCACATTTTGTGCCCGTGTCTAACTAAATCACATTCATTTATCGGCCGGTCATGTTGCGGAATATCTTCCCAAAGATGCCTAATTCGTAACGGAGTTCGGTCGGTATACCGTGAAATACGCAATAGTTGTGAAGGCCATTGTAGACAGACGCACACGAATAGAAATATGGGAAACGGCGTTCTAAGGAAAAATAAAATGATTTCGAGATGGTTTTATTAAAAGATTTATTTATTTGATAAACAATAGCTTGTGTTGGTTAAGTCAGGAAGGGAGGGTGGACAACTAAAAAATGTCTTTTTAGCGGCGGTTAATTGGCATAAAGCATGTAATATTGTAGGCATGTCGTTTACTCGGTTTCGCAAGGTGTGTTTTGTCTTCATTACCCTACTTGCCTCTGTTCCGGTTCATGTGTCTTCCCAGACGTCCTATACAATCAGCGGTCATGTTCGTGATGCCGGAACCGGAGAAACGCTAATCGGAGCAAGCATCCGGCTGAAGGATGATCCTTCCGTTGGTGCGCGAACCAACAATTACGGTTTTTTTTCACTTACCGTTCATGAAACAACCCAAGTATTGATCATATCGCATGTAGGCTATCACGCACAGGAAGTGCCGGTGACGCTGACCAGCGATACCACAATTCAGATTGATCTCAGCAGCGGTGAATTGTTGGAAGAGGTGGTAATCAGCCAGTCTACATACCGTGAAAATGTGCGTAGTCCGCAAATGGGAATTGCCAGGGTGGATGTGAATGAGATCAAGAACGTGCCGGTATTGATGGGCGAGAAAGATGTGTTGAAGACCATCCAACTTCTCCCGGGGGTGCTTTCCGGCGGTGAAGGCAGCAGCAGTTTCTATGTGCGGGGTGGAACGGGCGATCAGAACTTGATTTTGCTGGATGAAGCAATGGTGTACAACGCGTCGCATCTGTTTGGTTTCTTCTCCACATTTAATTCGGATGCCATCAAAGAAGTGAATTTGTACAAAGGAGGAATGCCAGCACAATATGGAGGAAGGATCGCATCGGTATTAGATATCACCATGTTGGACGGCAATAAAAAGAACTTCGGTGCAGAAGGAGGTGTTGGCCTGATTGCTTCGCGGCTGAAAGTTGATGGGCCGATCGTCAAGGACCGCGGGTCGTTTATGATCAGTGGGCGACGGACGTACGCCGACCTTTTTCTGAAACTTTCAAATGACGAAGAGGTAAACAACAGCCGGCTCTATTTCTATGACCTGAATGCCAAAGCAAACTATCGGATTGATGAAAAGAACACACTTTTTCTATCGGGGTATTTTGGAAGGGACGTGTTGGGTTATTCCAACCTTTTCGGTTTTGATTGGGGCAATGCTACAGGAACCTTCCGTTGGAACCATGTGCTGAACAGCCGGTTATTTTCCAATACCACATTTGTGTATAGTAATTTTAATTATAACGTCAGTATCGAAAACGACGAATTTAATTTCGTTATTGCCTCCCGTATACAGAATTACAACCTGAAACAGGATTTTCAGTTTTTTTCCACGAGCAAGAGCACTTGGCGTTTTGGTGTCAATGTATTGCAGCAAGGGATTTCTCCGGCCAACATCAATGCAGACGAAAATACAGCGGTAAATAGCTTGAAATTGGAAAACCGCAAAGGGATGGAGCTGGCGGCTTATCTTTCGCATGAATGGAAGCCAACCGACCGATTGAGTTTGATTTATGGGCTTCGCCTGAATACTTTTCTGCTGTTTGGACCGGGCACATTTTATGCATACGATGGCGAGGGAGACGTGATAGAAGGTATGGAATATCGAGGCGGCGACTTGGTGAAACATTACTTGAACTTAGAACCCCGCCTATCCTTGGGGTATCAGTTGCAGGGCAACAACAGTATTAAGCTTTCGTATAACCGTAACACCCAAAATCTGCATCAGTTGTCTAATTCCACCTCGAGCTTACCCACGGATGCATGGGTAATGAGTAGCAACAACATCAAACCCCAAATTGCCGATCAGGTAGCAGCGGGTTATTACCAGAATTTCGGAGGCGACCGATATGAATTTTCAGTGGAATCCTATTATAAGTATATGCAAAATCAAATAGACTACCGCAATGGAGCTGATTTGCAGGCCAATGAGCACATCGAAGCTGAATTGCTGTTCGGGCTTGGCCGAGCTTATGGTGTCGAAGTGTTTTTGAAAAAACGGGAGGGTCGATTGAATGGGTGGTTGAGCTATGCGCTTTCGCGCAGCGAGCGGCGGTTTGGCGGCATCAATAATAAAAATTGGTTTGCCGCGCGCCAAGACCGTACGCACGATGCATCGGTTGTGGGTATGTATCAGCTATCACCGCGATGGAATCTCTCAGCCACCTTTGTATATAGTACGGGCAATGCCGTGACGTTCCCCAGCGGGAAATATACAGTGGACGGGCGTACTCTTTGGTATTATACCGAGCGCAACGGTTACCGGATGCCAGATTATCACAGGTTGGATTTAGGGACAACTTGGGAATCGGCGACATCCAAACGCTTTAAATCCAGTTGGACGTTCGGAATTTACAACGTGTACAATCGTAAAAATGCATTTATCATTGATTTCAGAGAGAAAGAAGGTAATCCGAATGCCACCGAGGCATATCAGATAGCGTTATTTGGGATTATTCCCTCCGTTACGTGGAATTTTAAGTTTTAGCAATGGACAGGTGTTACAGGTATTTTATAGGGATGTTGGCCTTTTTTGGGTTGGGATGCGAAGATGTTATTGACATCGATCTGAATGACGCGACTCCACAGTTGGTGATCGTCGGAGAAGTAAGCAATCGATTGGAAGATCAACAAGTGACCATCAGCCGGACGGTTGCCTTCAGTACCGACAATCCTTTTGATCCGGTGTCGGGCGCTGAGGTGACGGTGTTTGACGAAGACGGCAGGTTATTCGAATTGATTGAGCAGACCCCTGGAAGATACCGTAGTAAGTTCAAGGGGCAAGTGGGGCACCAATATCGGCTGCGGGTACGCGTCGAGGGAAAGGAATTTACGGCGACTTCTCGCATGCCGGAATCCGTGTTGGTAGATTCGATAGGAACCGGTATCCGAAATGTCTTTAACGAGGAACAGAAATTCATCAGTGTCAAGTACCAAGATCCCGCCGGTGTAGGCAACTACTACCGCTATCTGTGGAGCGTCAATGGCAGTCCTGTTACAATGGTGCGTGTTACCAACGACAAATTCAATGACGGTAAATATGTGAATGAAGACGTTACCGACTTTGAGACCGAGTTAGTTGCTGGTGATTCCATATTCCTATGGATGCAATGCGTTGACAAGCAGGTGTTTGATTTCTGGAATGTGGTACAGGCGAACAACCCAGGTACCGCAGCTCCGGCTAACCCACCTTCGGCCTTCGGTGAGGGAGCGTTAGGTTATTTTAGTGCACAAGCCGTTGCGGAGTATTTCATAACGGTTCAGTAGTGCATAGGACAACGTTATAATACGCCAAATTCATACCCATCCGCCATCCACTGTTCAATTGCTCGGGGCAGCGTATAGGCTACGCGTGGAATTGCTTTGATGTTGTCGTGAAATACGATGATTGATCCACGTTGTGTATATCTCAATACATTATCTAGGCATTTTTCTGGAGAAAGTTTGGTGTCGAAATCACCGCTAAGAACGTCCCACATGACGATCTCATAATTTTTCTTAAGTTCAGCGTATTGCGAGCGTTTGCCCCGGCCGTATGGAGGGCGGAAGAGTCGGGTCGCCGTCAGTTGCTCGCAACGGTCTACGTTCTTCAAATAAATGTCATCTGGTGTTTTCCAACCATTGAGGTGGTTGTATGTGTGATTGCCGATCCGGTGTCCGTTTTCCAGCAGTGTATTGAATAAATCAGGATGTTTTTTTATATTTTCGCCCACACAGAAGAATGTAGCCTTGACACCATAATTATTTAGGGTATTTATAACAAGCGGTGTAACATCCGGTATCGGCCCGTCGTCAAAGGTGAGAAAAATGCGTTTTTCGGTGCGGCTACGGTGCCATGTGAGCGTAGGATAAAGCCAATGTAGAATGAAGGGAGCTTTGACAGTATACATGAATTATTATAAAAAGTAAAGATACGATTTTGGAGACAATGAAAAGAAGTTTCTCATACCTTGCCTATTTGACCGCTTGCTTTTGTGTTGCATGGCTGTCGCCTAAACAAAGTGCCGCACAGAAATTAGTTCCCATCAAAGCGGCCATTCACCAAGCGCTAGACAACAACCTGCAAGTAAAACAGGCCCGATTTCAGGAAGCGTTATCAGAAGAAGACTTAAAACAGGCTAAAAGCCAATTTTACCCGTCGTTGAATGCACAGGTAGGTGGGAATATGCGCTTTGGAAGGTATTTTGATCAATATTCAGGGCAATTGGTGCCTTCGGTAAATACAGCTAATGCAGGGGCATCAGCGGATGTTCCGATTTTCCAGGGATTCCAGCGAGTTAATCAGATACTAGCCAACAAAAATCAGCTCGCAGCTGATCAAAGCAACGTCGAAAAGGTAAAAAATGACCTAGTGTTATCCGTGGCTACCACTTATTTAGAGGCACTGACCAACCAGGATTTGTTGACGGCGGCTGAGCAGCAACTGAACCTTTCTCAGCAGCAATTGGAAGTAGCAGAAGCAAATTATGAAGTGGGGAATAACACGCTGGCCGATCTGTCGCAGGCAAAAAGTCAAGTAGCTACCGATGAACTGAATGTGACCTCCGCCGAGAACGCTTTTGAGTTGTCAATGCTAAATTTAAAGCAGCTCATGGAAATGGACCCCTCGGAAGACATCGTGTTGGAAAAGCCGCCGATTGCCAATATTGAGCAAATAGAAACACCTTATACTGCGACTGAAGTTTATCAGCAGGCGTTGAAAGCACAACCAGATATAGAAACTGCCGTTTTTTCAACCGCAGTCGCCAAAAGCAACATCGACATTGCTAAGGGTGCATACTATCCGACATTAGACTTCGGAGCAGGGTACGGTACCAGCGTATCTTCCGTTGCTGTACAGCCCATTGCGTTTGATCCGGATGGGCGGCCAACCGAGTACGGTCGGGTGTCTTTTGGCGATCAGTTGCGCAACAATGAAAGTCCATACATCGGATTGACGCTGACCATCCCGATATTTAACCGGTTTCAAGTCAGAACTTCCGTAAACAAGGCAAAAATTAATTATCAAAATGCCTTGACGAATGAACAATTGGCTAAAAATAACCTCAATAAAATCGTTAACCAGGCAGTGTTGGATCTTCGCTCTGCCAGCAAGCGGTATGGTTCAACAGAAACGGCATTTGAGTCGGCCAAAGACGCCTTTGAAGTCATTCGTCAGCGGTATGAAGTCGGTTTGGCTAATTCGGTTGAACTTTTCACCGCCCAAACAACGATGAATAAGGCAGAATTTGACCATATTCAGGCAAAATACGACCTGTTGTTTAGAAGCAAAGTGATAGACTTCTATCTGGGCAATGAGATAAATTTCGGGAACTAACGAATAACAAGCAATAGCATAAATAAACAATGGCAAAGAAAAAAAATACACTTAAATATGTACTCATTGGTGCGGTAATCCTGGTAGTAGGGGTCATCATTGCCAATAAGATGGGATGGATTGGCCAGGGAGATGTAATCAAAGTGGCTACCGATAAAGCTGAGAAAAAAACGGTAAACGAACAGGTGTCGGCCAGTGGTAAAATTCATCCCGAAGTAGAGGTAAAATTAAGCTCTGAAGTTTCCGGCGAAATCGTCGAACTGACCGTAAAGGAAGGCGACGTGGTAACCAAGGGACAGATCCTTTGCCGCGTACGGCCCGATATCCTGCAATCCGGTTACGAGCGGGCGGTCGCTTCACTAAATGCACAACGCGCCAGCTTGGCCATGGCGGAACAGCAGTTGAAGCAACAGGAAGCGAATTTTGCCAACATTGAGGCCAACTTCAAACGTAATCAGGAATTATTTGAACGGAAAGTGATTTCCGTAGCTGAGTTTGACCAGATCCGGGCTGATTATGAGAGTGCCAGAGCAAATCTGGAAGGACAGCGGCAAAATGTAATCGCCACACGGTACGGTATCGATCAGTCGCAGGCATCGGTAAAAGAAGCAGGTGATAACCTGGCCCGTACTACGATTTATGCGCCGGTAGATGGCGTTGTTTCGTTGCTGCAGATCGAACTCGGTGAGCGCGTGGTGGGTACCGCTCAAATGGCAGGTACTGAAATCATGCGCATCGCTAATATGGAAACAATGGAAGTTGTTGTTGAAGTGAACGAAAATGATATCAATCGGGTGGCACTCAATAACGAAGCCTCGATTGAAATCGATGCATTCCAAAACCGGAAATTTAAGGGGATTGTTACCGAAATAGCGAGCTCATCCACCACAGCTACTGCAGAGACTACCACGACTGCCGGGACCGATCAGGTGACCAATTTCAATGTAAAGGTTCGTATTTTGCCCGATTCGTATACCGATTTGTTGAAAAACGATCAACCCAATCCATCGCCGTTCCGTCCGGGTCTATCGGCTACAGTAGATATACATACACAGCAGAATACTGGTTTGGCAGTGCCGATACAAGCAGTTACGACACGTGAACCCGTGGCTGCAGATACCGCAGCCAAGGCAGCCAATGCCACCGCAGGAGCTCCCACGCCCACTGGGGTGCCCAAAATGAAAGAATACGTATTTGTATACGAAGGAGGTACTGTGAAGCAGGTGGAAGTGACCACCGGTATTCAGGATGATACCTATATCCGCGTTCTTTCGGGGCTTGAAGAAGGCGATGAGGTGGTATCCCGCCCATTCAATGCAATCAGTAAGCTGTTGAAAGATGGCAGCAAGGTAGAAAAAGTTGATAAGAATAGCCTGCTTTAAGGAGCGACTGTTTTGCACTAGCAAATCGAAAAGGGTAGAAAGGCAACATCGCACGGGCACAACTCCGCGATTTAGCAAACACACGGCTCCGTATATAAAAATAAGTTGGACTGATTATAAATAATATGTATATTCGCCACCGTTAATCAAAAAGGTTTGACAATGGTTTGCCCTCTGGCTAATTTCGAGGAGGTTTATCGGACGGATCACGGCGCAGTGTATCAATGCAGCAGGCAGAATTGTTACTGGTTGGAATTTGCAGGCGACACTACCGCATTCCGGGTGAGCGATTTTTTTAGTTTTAAGAAAAAAATTGATGCTATTGACGTTTCGGCGATGATTATTGATCCGTCCAGAACGGCAGATTTCACCATCCTGATGCCTTTTCGTACACCTCGCTGTTTTGTGTTGGATATCAACGATGTACTGAACCTCAGGGAGTTGTTAAATGGTGCAAAGTTCATGATCGAGCTCAATAGCGTGATCAATGCATGCCTGAAAACCACACCCAGCCGGGTAGCTAAGCTGTAATTTAGACTGAATTCGTATTGTTTTTATTTTGAGTGTATTACCACTTGATTTCCGTATTTTTGTAGTATAAATTACGAGCGACGAATGCTCGTTGATCGAAACATAAATACACGTATCATGAAAGATCTATTGCGATTAAAAACATCGTTGAACGAAGAGATAGAAAACATATTGAATGCGCAAATCAAGGTGGAAGCACATTCATCATCTGTGTATCTGGCGATGTCATCTTGGTGCGATGACCAAGGATATGATTTCAGTTCGGACTTCTTTACCAAACAATCGGAAGAGGAACGAAAGCACATGATGAAGCTTTTCAATTACGTAAATGACCGGGGTGGCAAAGCGATTTCTCCGGAAATCGTAAACGTTCCCACGGATTTCGAATCGTTTCGCAGCGTATTTGAGCAGATGCTGGAACAGGAAATGTATGTAACTCAACAATTCAACCACATTGCCGAGAAGTGTATTAAGTTAAAGGATTTTGTGACCTTTCAATTTATCCAATGGTTTCTCGAGGAGCAAATCGAAGAAGAATATGTAGCAAGGCGTATTCTGGAGATGTTCGATGTGATCGGCGAGGAGGGAACAGGCCGTTGGGAGATTGACAAGCACATACCCAAAGTGAGTTACGAGGGGTAGTATCTACGCTAACCGCTACGTTTTATACGGGTTGTCTTTTTTGGAAAGGACAACCCGTTTTTTTTTGCACGCATACAGATAATGTGCTATCTTTCGTTCCTTATATAAGGAGCAGATATATCAATTAGTTAGCTATCCCTACATAAAGTTGCCATCAATAACAATCCATAGGCTACTCATTTTTGCATTACTTTTTGTATCGTTGCAGGCATTTGCCCAGCACCAACGAAAAGAAATAAGCGGCGTTGTGATTGATACGGCGGGCGTTGCGCTGCCCGGCGTAAATGTGCGACTCACCACTGTACTTGATACGGCATTGGTGATTACGGACGGAGGAGGTAACTACCGGTTTACAGATATCATCGGTCCCGAGTTTCGGCTCACATTTAGCATGATTGGCTACAAGATATTGGACAAATCCTATCCGTCCAATTTCCCCGGTCCGGTAGTACAGCTGCTCCCAACGGTGCTGCCTCCGCAGCAGACATTGCTCAAGGAAATTGTGATCAATCGTATTCAGCCCATTGTTATCAAGGAAGATACGGTGCAATACAACATGGATGCCTTTAATGTGCGACAAAACTCGTTGCTCGAAGAAGCATTGAAGTTGCTTCCCAATGTGCAGGTGAGGCGGGATGGTACGGTGATCGCCCACGGGAAACAGATCAGTAGGGTGCAGGTGGACAGCAAGAACTTCTTTGGCGGCGAAGTACTGACGGCTACCCGCAACCTGCCTGCTGAATTTATCCAATCCATTCAGGTGATCGATTACTACGGTGATATGGCCAATAGCACCGGTATTAAAGATTCCGAACCGGAAAAGATACTTAATATCGTGTTAAAGGAAGATAAGAAACGCATTCTCTTCGGGCAGGTCACCGGTGGCGGTGGTACGGTAGATCGCTACATTGGCAGCATGGGGATCAACAACTTCAACGACGGGCAGGAGTTTTCGGTGCTGGGCTCTTTAAATAATACCAATACCAGCCTTTTCAGTTACGGTGCCCCTACCGGATCCGGAGGAAGGGAGCGTGGCAATTCGGACCTAACGGGAATGGTGGATCCCGAAGATGGTATAAATACTACCAACTCCGTTGGAATAAGCTATTCGGATGACGTTTCGGACAAGGTAAGTGTTTATGGAAAGTATACGTTTACAAACCGAAAGAACCGGACATTGGGCAATTCCGAGGAGACAAGTAACTTGGGTACGTTTTCTATCGTCACACTGAAAGACAATGAGATCAATACCGACAATAAGAATCACTTAATGGCTTGGGATATTGAAGCACAACTGGATGATCGCAATTACTTGAAGATCAGTCCAAATATTTCATATAGCAGTGTCGGCTCCCGCCATGTCAGCAACGATACGATTCAGCGGGGGTTGGAGCGGACCATCACCGATAGGGATTACCTGGCGGAGGAGAATGTTTCAACCCCCAATTTTGACATGGATGTGCTGTACTCACGCGCATTTCATAAACCGGGGAGAAAGTTTGTGGTCAATATGCAGGGAAAGTATGCCCAGCGGGATAAAGAGGAAAACATTAGTGATGCATTTAGAAACGTCAACATACTAACCGGCGAACCCGTGACGGGCGTCAACGATTACGACCTGAGGCAGGATGTGACGAGCGACAACCAGAACCGGGTGGGAAGACTGAAAGCTTCTTACGTTGAGCCCGTCGACAACAACAGTATATTGGAATTCAGCTATGAATATAACTACACCGCAATTGACAGTCGCCGTAGCGTATGGGACGTCGATAAGCAGGAACCTGTCGATTCGCTGAGCGTAGATTACTCGTATTTTTTTGAAAGCAATCGCATGGGATTGGTTTACCAAATGGAGCAAAGCAAGCGTTTTAAATATACGTTGGGCTTTGCTGTGCAGCCACTGCTCTTGCGAGGACAGACGATGGATATCGATACAATGACCCAGCACCGGAATGTCAACCTGATACCTAGTGCAGGCTTCCGCTTCCGTATTAATGACGAAAGTGAATGGTCGATCGAATACTTAGGAACAAATAATCAGCCTAATTTTTCGCAGATACAACCGATCCGTGATGTGACCAATTCGCAGAATATTATTATCGGAAATGCCGAGTTGAAAGCGGAGTTTGTCAATCGGATCACCACCCGCTTTCGTCAAACTAAACTGGGAAAGAATCGCTTTTTCGAAGCGCAGCTGGCACTTAACCAGGTCCAGAATAAAATTGTGACAAACCGGTCAAATCCAAGCGGTACGGTTCAGGAAACCAGTTTCCGGAATACATCCGGATATTTCGACGCACGTGGGTATTATATGTATAGTACGGCGATATTCAACGACAATTTTCAGTTTAACCTGAATGGTACAACAGACTATGTCAACAACGTATCGTATGTTAACGATAAGAAGAATTTCGGCCGTAATTTTATTTACTCGCAGGCCATGCAAATGCGGTTTATGCTGGAGGACGTGATTGAAACGGAGCTAAACACCAGTTACACCTTTAACCGTACCCGTTACTCCCTGCATCAGCCATATGGGCTGGTTAACGGTATCAACGCAAATTCCTTCTTGGTCGGACTGGCGGGAAAAGGGTACCTTTCGGACAATTGGGCGTTTGGGTTTGACCTTTCACACCGCCTCAATAGTGGTTATAGCGACTTTGTCAGCGTTAACCCAACGTTGCTAAACGCCTATATCGAATGTACATTTCTCAACAACAACATGGCATTATTACGGTTGCAGGGTTTTGATCTATTCAACCAGAATACCGGGATTACAAGGGAAGTATTCGAAACGAATATTTTGGATGTACGCAATAACCGGCTGGCCCGATACTTCATGCTGTCCTTAAATATACGCTTGCAGAAATACCCAGAAAAAAAACGATGAACGCAATCGTGATAACGGCTTATGGCGAACCTGAAAGCCTGGTGCTTGCAGAGCGGCCGGTGCCTATACCTCGTGAGAATGAAGTGTTGATCAATGTGTATGCCGCGGGCATCAACCGCCCCGATGTCTTCCAACGCAAAGGTCAATACCCTGCTCCGGCAGGTATCGTATCTGATATTCCGGGGTTAGAGGTGGCTGGGGTGATAGCGATGTGCGGTGACGGGGTAACGCAGTGGGGGCCGGGCGACCGGGTTTGCGCGCTTGTAGCAGGGGGAGGATATGCCGAGTACGTCGCGGTGAATGCTACACATTGTCTTCCTATACCCGATCATCTCGATTTTATGCAGGCTGCCTGCTTGCCCGAGACGGTATTTACGGTGTGGCATAACGTATTCCAACGCGGCAGGCTGCAAGCCGGAGAAGTGCTATTGGTACATGGAGGAAGTGGTGGAATCGGCACGACGGCTATCCAACTGGCAGTGCAGTTCGGTGCCACGGTATATGCCACGGCGGGGTCGGATGAGAAGTGCCGTTTCTGCGAACAACTGGGAGCGATCCGGTGCATCAATTACCGAAAAACTGATTTTGCCGATGCATTATCGGATATACGGATCGACGTGATATTGGATAGCATCGGTGCACCCTATTTCGAACGCCACGTAGCATTATTAGCCGAAGAGGGCCGGCTCGTGTTTATCAATGCCTCAGAAGGAAGACATGCTCCTTTGGATATCATGAAGCTGATGCGGCGGCGACTTACACTAACGGGCAGCACACTACGTGCACGGGACGCTGCGTTCAAAAGTGCGTTGAAGGCATCTATCGAACAGCATGTATGGCCACTGGTGGAAACCGGCACATTTCTTCCGGTCATTCATCGGGCTTTTCCGCTGGCACAGGCATCTGATGCTCACCGGCTGATGGAATCTGGTGATTTTATTGGTAAGTTGGTGCTGACCATTCATAATTAAGTGCTAAACACTTTTAGCGTTCTGTTTTTCTGTTATTTTTCTCATATTAGCAACCGAATAACGTTGGTATTATAAACCCATAACGAATTACGAAATGAGACGATCACTGATTTTGTTGCTTACTATAGTTTCGCAAGCCGTTCAGGCACAAGATGTAACCCATGTAGAACGTCCATTGGATTATGTGAATGTATTGATGGGCACCCAATCGGTTCATTTATTGTCTAACGGAAATACATATCCGGCCATAGCACGTCCCTGGGGCATGAATTTCTGGTCGCCCCAAACAGGAAAAATGGGAGACGGTTGGATGTATACCTATACGGCCGATAAAATCCGCGGATTTAAGCAGACGCATCAACCGTCTCCATGGATGAACGACTATGGTCAGTTTTCCCTTATGCCCATTACAGGTGAACGGACGTTTGACGAGAGCAAACGCGCCAGCTGGTTTTCGCATAAAGCTGAGGTAGCCCAGCCGCATTATTACAGCGTTTACCTAGCTGATCATGACGTAACAACGGAGCTTACCCCCACGGAACGGGCTGCACGGTTTCGTTTTACGTTTCCTAAAACCGACAGTGCGTATGTGGTCATCGATGCATTTGATAAAGGCTCCTATGTCAAAGTTGTGCCGGGAGAGAACAAAATCGTCGGTTATACCACCCGCAACAGTGGCGGGGTACCCGATAATTTCAAGAACTACTTTGTAATCGTGTTTGACCGTCCGTTTGCCAACGTAGGAACGTTTGCAGACTCCGTGTTGGTGGATAATCGACTGGAAATACAGGCTGATCATGTGGGCGCCATCGTAGGTTTCCAGATTGGTAGCCGTGGCGAGCAAGTGCAGGCCACCGTTGCGTCTTCGTTTATCAGCGTAGAACAGGCCGAACTGAACTTAAGGGAAATCGGCAACAAAAACTTTGAGACCATCAAACAGGAAGGGGCTGATCAATGGAATACCGAACTCGGAAAAGTAACCGTGGAGGGTGGTACCATAGACCAAGTACGCACGTTTTACTCTTGCCTGTACCGAACCATTCTCTTCCCCCGCATGTTTTACGAATACGATGCCAATGGCGATGTAATTCATTACAGTCCTTATAACGGAAAAGTATTACCCGGCTATCTTTTTACCGATACCGGTTTCTGGGATACCTTCCGGGCCTTATTCCCTTTTCTCAACCTGGTGTACCCGGAGGTGAACCAACAAATGCAGGAAGGGTTGGTGAATGCCTACAAAGAGGGGGGCTGGTTGCCTGAGTGGGCCAGTCCTGGCTACCGCAATATCATGGTGGGTAACAATTCTGCTGCTGTGGTGGCAGATGCTTATATCAAAGGGCTGCGGGGCTATGACATCGAGAAACTGTACGAAGGGCTGTTAAAAGGCGCAAACAACGCCGGGCCGATCACTGCTGTGGGTCGGGCAGGCGCTGAATACTACACCACGCTTGGTTATGTGCCCTATGATGTAAAAATCAATGAAAATGCTGCTCGCACGCTGGAATATGCATACGACGATTTCGCCATTTACCAGTTGGCAAAGGCGCTGGGCCGTCCTGCAGATGAAATTGCATTGTATCGTGAACGTAGCTTCAATTACCGGAAGCTGTTTGACAAAGAGACCGGTCTGATGCGAGGAAAAAATAAAGATGGTAATTTCCAACGGCCATTTAATCCGTTTAAATGGGGCGACGCTTTTACAGAAGGGAATAGCTGGCACTATTCGTGGTCGGTGTTTCAGGATGTGGAAGGGTTGGCACAGTTGATGGGCGGGCATGCCGCATTCGTACAGAAGCTTGACTCCGTATTCTCGCTGCCGCCAGTGTTTGATCATAGTTATTACGGATTCACCATCCACGAAATCCGCGAGATGCAGATTGCCAATATGGGGCAGTATGCGCATGGCAATCAGCCCATTCAACACATGATTTACCTATACAATTATGCCGGTGCACCCTGGAAAGCCCAGCATTGGGTGCGAGAAACCATGGAGCGGATGTATTTGCCAACGCCCGATGGATATTGCGGCGACGAGGACAATGGTCAAACATCGGCCTGGTATGTGTTTTCTGCGCTGGGTTTCTACCCCGTTACGCCCGCCACGGATGAGTATGTATTGGGCGCTCCATTATTCAAGAACGTAACCATCCACCTGGCAAATGGAAAAACTATCGAAATACAGGCGCCTAATAACAACAAGGAAAATCGGTATATCCAGTCGGCTACGTTTAACGGCAAGGAATACAATAAGAACTACCTCAAACACAGTGAGCTGATGAAAGGTGCTGTGCTCCGATTCGATATGGGAGACAAGCCGAATATGACCCGTGGAACCAAGCCAGATGATTTGCCATTTTCGTTAAGTTTAGCTAACGAGTAACGAAAAAAATCGGGCGCACAATCGGCTATTTCAGATAGGCTCGTTGATAATTTAACGGGCTTTTACCCGTGATTTGCTTGAAGTATTTGTGGAATCCCGCGAAATTATGGAATCCGCTTTCATAACAAATTTGCTTCACATTCAGGTTGTTTTCGATGAGCAGTTTACAAGCATGGCCCACGCGTATTTCGATAAGAAACTGCGAGAATGTCTTACCTGTTCGTGACTTAAAATAGCGACAGAAGGCATTGCTGCTCATGCCCGCCACCTCGGCCACTTCATTCAATGCGATCCGCTGCTTGAAGCGCTGCAGGGCGAAATCATAAATATTGTTGATCCGGTCTTTTTCAGCGCGCTGGAAATGCGGATTAAACCCGACAGACGATAGCAACTGGATGTGTTTGGTTTGCGCAATGGCAGTGAGCGCCTCAATCAACAAAACGATCCGTTTCGTGCCTTCAGTGGTGATCAATTCTTCCAGTAACTTGCATACCCGCATTCGGGCTATACCTTGCACGGAAATGCCCTGTTTGGCTTGTTGAAGCAGCACCTTGAGGTGTGTGTTCTCCGGCAGATTGAGAAAATCCATGCCCCAGAAATCTTCATTAAAATGTGCCACACGGACATCGGCTGCTTCTTGGTTGCTGGCATCAAAATAGCTATTGTCGAAACTCCAGTAATGGGGCAAGTTGGAACCGATGAGCACTACATCCCCCGACGAGAAGTTGCGTATGCTATCGCCAATGAATTGAGTGCCCCGGCCTCTTTCAAAATGAATAAGTTCAATTTCCCGGTGATAATGCCAGCGGTTGTTAGCATAAGGTACAGTATCCCGCCGTGCACTGAAAGAGTGGGCCGGACCTGTACTTACCTTTAGCAACTGTGGTTTCATTAGGAAATAGTTTTTTATTATTCAGTCAAAAGAACATAATATTTGACAATTATAATAAAAATAAGCTAATATAGCTGAATATATCGCTAATATGGAGGCAGCTTTTGACTGGTTTGTTTGTTTACTTTGCCTAGTCTTATTATACGAACCAATTATTCGATAAACTAGTGATGGCAAAACGACAAATGACGATTCCGGTAATTTTGGTCACCTCTTTGTTTTTCCTATGGGGATTTGCACATAACCTGAATCCCATTTTGATTCCGCATCTTAAGAAAGCTTGCCAGCTATCGGATTTCCAGTCGGCCTTTATTGATTCAGCCTTTTTCATCGCCTACTTTGCCGTGGCACTGCCTGCCGGTTATTTCATGAAACGATTTGGGTACAAGCAGGGGATTGTTTTCGGACTCTTGCTATTTGCCTTGGGGGCCTTTCTGTTTTTCCCCGCCGCCAATACCCGTGAATACGGATTTTTTCTCATAGCCTTGTTTGTCATTGCCAGCGGGCTGACATTTCTGGAAACAGCAGCCAATCCGTATATTAGCGTATTGGGCGATCCGGGAACAGCAACCCAACGGCTGAATTTGGCACAGTCATTTAATGGGTTGGCGGCTACGCTGGCACCCTTCATCGGGGGGCATTATATTTTATCCGGTAAGACGCTAAGCGTAGAAGAACAGACAGTGATGCCGGCAAATGACCTGACCGCTTATCTACAATCGGAAGCGGATGCCGTTAAATTGCCATATATCGTGATCGGCGTAGTAGTGTTGTTGGTTGCCCTACTGGTAAGCCGTACGTCGTTGCCTGAAATTAACGAAGAAACGCATGCGGACGATGGTCGCGTGAAGGGGAAATCACTCTGGACTAATGGTAATTTCCTGTTTGGGGTTGTGGCACTGTTCTTATATGTAGGGGCACAGGTAGGCGTAGTCAGCTTTTTTATCCGCTTTTCGGATCAGGTAGCAGGAGTACAGGAAAAAGCTGCCGCAAATCTGTTGTCCGTTGCGTTACTGGGTTTTATGCTGGGACGCTTTGTGGGGACATTCCTGATGCGCTTTGTAACTCCTGCTAAGCTGCTGGCGATTTTTTCGCTCCTCAGCGTGATCTTTACCCTGATATCGGCAGGGGTAGATGGCATGTTTGCCGTTTATGCCATGGTAGGAGTTACCTTCCTGATGTCTATCATGTTTCCAACGATTTTTTCGCTCGCGATCGGCGGATTGGGTAAAAATACCAAGCAGGGATCGTCCATCCTGATTATGTCTATTGTAGGAGGCGCCATTGTCCCCTTGATCATGGGTCGGTTGTCCGATTGGCTCAGTATGCAGAGTGCGTATGTTGTACCTGCTGCTTGCTTTGCAGTCGTATTGCTGTTTGCCCTACAAAACATAAATAGTAAGGTTACCCAGGTTGCTGCGGCACATTAATTAATATCATATGCAACACATAAATTGACAAATACAACAAGCATGAAAAGATATGCATTAGCGTTGGACCTGCAAGACGACAAGCGGCTGATAGCTGAATATGAACAGTTGCATCAAGCCGTGGCACCGGAGATTCAGCAATCTATCAAAGATTCGGGCATCACCCGGATGGACATTTATCGGTTCGGCAACCGGATGTTTATGATCATCGACGCCAACGATGATTTTTCATTTGATGAGAAAGCCACGGCGGATGCGGAGAATCCTTTGGTACAGGAATGGGAACAGCTTACCTGGAAATACCAAAAAGCGATACCGGGTTCCAAGCCGGGGGAAAAGTGGGTTATCATGAATAAAATTTTTGAACTTAGTGGTACCGAACGTAACGATGGATAGACAGCTTTTTCTGCGGATACATCCCGATGATAACGTGTTGGTTGCATTGCAGGACCTTGCACCGGGCACCGAAATTACATTTGAAGGAAAACATTTTTCGGTGTTGAGTGGGGTAAAGGCGAAGCACAAATTTACGTTGGAACCCTTGGAAGCAGGAGGTGAAGTGCGGATGTACGGGGTTTTGGTAGGCAAAACCCATATTGCCTTACCACAAGGGGAAACCATCACGACGCAAAACGTTCACCACGCTGCAGATCCATTTACGTTGGGCGAACGCAAACTCGACTGGAGGCAGCCGAATGTGTCGGCATTTCAGGATCGGACTTTCCTGGGGTACCACCGTACCAATGGAACGGTAGGCACCGCCAATTATTGGCTGGTCATACCGTTGGTATTCTGCGAAAATCGCAATGTGCTGGTAATGAAACAGGCACTCGAAGAGAAATTGGGCTACCGTAAACAGTCCAGAGACTATGAACCTGAAGTGGATCAGTTGATCCGATTGCATCAGGCCGGTGCAACCGTCGAGGATATTTTAAATGCCGATATTGCTGCTGACCGGGAACAGGGCGTCGGAAAGCGGTTGTTTGAAAACGTGGATGGCGTTAAATTCTTGAACCATGAAATGGGTTGTGGTGGTACGCGGATTGATTCGGATGCCCTTTGCGGGTTGCTCGCGGGATATATTACCCATCCAAACGTAGCGGGGGCCACCGTATTGAGTCTGGGTTGTCAACATGCACAGGCTTCCATCCTTCGGGAAGAGATTAACAAGCGTGACCCAAATTTTGACCGCCCGCTATATATCTTTGAACAACAGCTGATGGGCACGGAAACTAACTTGATCCAGCGAGCCCTGAGCCATACCTTTGCCGGACTGATGAAAGCCAATGAGCAACGGCGAACGCCTGCACCGATGAGTAAGTTATGCATAGGTTTGGAATGCGGAGGTTCAGACGGGTTCTCAGGGATTTCAGCTAATCCGGCATTAGGCTATGTTTCTGATATGCTGGTGACAATGGGCGGCTCGGTCATCTTATCTGAGTTTCCCGAACTATGTGGGGTTGAACAGGAGTTGAGCGACCGGTGCATTGATGCACCCACGGCGCTTCGATTCATGGAGCTTATGAAAACCTATAACGCGAGGGCCGAAGCAGATGGATCCGGCTTCTATGCCAATCCTTCACCCGGTAACATACGGGATGGGCTGATCACCGATGCAATCAAGTCGGCAGGGGCCGCAAAAAAAGGAGGTACTTCCCCGGTAACCGCCGTGGTGGATTACCCCGGAGTAGCTAATAAACCGGGGTTGAACTTACTGTGTACGCCGGGCAACGATGTGGAAAGTACTACTGCGGAAGTGGCTGCCGGAGCAAATGTGGTATTATTTACCACTGGACTGGGTACGCCTACAGGCAATCCCATTGCGCCCGTTATCAAATTGGCCACGAACACCAAGTTATTTGCGCGCATGCCCGATATCATCGATATCAATTGCGGTACAATCATCGAGGGAACGGAAACCATTGAGCAAACGGCACACCGTATATTGGAATTCGTGATCGACGTAGCCAGTGGAATTACGCAGCCCAAAGCTGTACAATTGGGGCAGGACGACTTTATTCCATGGAGAAGAGGCGTGTCTTTATAGTTGGTCGTTACGATTTATCTTACTAGATTTAGCAAATTTTAACCGATGTCAAATAAAAGATTACTAGGGAAAACTGCCGTCATTACGGGGGGCGGAAGTGGAATAGGGCGGGCAATTAGCCTGTTGTTTGCCAAAGAGGGGGCATTTGTGCATATTTTGGAATTGAATACGGAGCGTGCCGATATGCTGACCGATGAAATCCAGGCTTCCGGAGGTCAGGCCCAGGCTCATGTCTGCGACGTCAGTAATCAACAATCGGTGTTGGAAGTAATGGCCCGCATTAATACGGTTGATATTTTGGTAAACAATGCAGGTATTGCCCATGTGGGTGATGTAGAACACACCAACGAGACGGATTTCGACCGCATCTACACGGTCAATGTTAAGGGAGCATACAATATGTTATACGCTGTCGTACCCCGCATGAAAAAGCAGGGAGCGGGGGCCATTCTTAATATGGCATCGATAGCGGCTTTAGTAGGAATCACCGACCGGTTTGCTTACTCGACGAGCAAAGGTGCCATTTACGCAATGACGCTATCCATTGCCCGGGATTACCTGCACCACGGCATCCGATGCAACAGCATTTCGCCTGCACGCGTGCATACACCTTTTGTGGATGGCTTTATTGCCAAGAATTATCCCGGTCAGGAAGCAGAAATGTTTGAAAAGCTTTCTAAAACCCAGCCCATTGGCCGTATGGCGCAACCCGATGAGATTGCGTCGATGGCGCTCTTCCTCTGCTCGGACGAAGCTGGATTTATTACTGGTAACGATTATCCGGTAGATGGCGGATTTGTTAAGTTGAATAATTGATGGTGCGATCAGCTGTCAGAAATCAGCGATCGGAAAGCCTACAGCCGAAAGCCGAAATCTGACTGCCGGTCGCAAAAAAATAAAAAATATGAAATTAATTCGATACGGCGATCCCGGCCGTGAAAAAATAGGGGTACAGATCGATGGGGTAAATTATGATGTCTCCGCATTCGGAGGTGATTACAATGAGGAATTTTTTGGGAACGAGGGACTTGCAAGGCTGGAAGAATTTGTAAAAGCCAATGAGGGTAACTTGGTAGCCGTTCCAGAAGGCACTCGTTTGGGAAGCCCACTCGCGCGACCTTCGAAAATCCTTTGTATTGGGCTCAACTACCGCGACCATGCGGCCGAAACGGGCGCTACAATTCCTAGCGAACCAATTCTCTTCATGAAATCGACAACGTCGCTGAGTGGTCCATTTGATGATATCGTGATTCCCAAAAATTCAACGAAAACCGATTGGGAGGTTGAATTTGGTGTAGTGATCAGCAAAACAGCGAGCTATGTGGATGCAGCCAATGCATTTGATTATGTAGCCGGGTATGTCCTGCATAACGACGTGTCTGAACGTGCGTTTCAATTGGAACGTGGTGGTACCTGGGATAAAGGGAAGGGATGTGATACGTTTGCACCTATGGGCCCCTTTCTGACTACCAAAGACGAAATTTCTGATATAAACAACGTACGTCTCTGGCTCACCGTAAACGGCAAAACGTACCAAGATGGGACCACACGGGATTTGATTTTTGATGTGCCGTTTATCATCAGCTACGTAAGTCAATTTATGACGCTACTACCTGGCGATGTTATTTCTACAGGCACCCCTGCGGGCGTTGGATTAGGTTTCAATCCGCCTATTTATCTCAAACCGGGAGATGTAGTTGAACTGGGGGCCGACGGACTGGGTACTTCACGCCAAGTAGTCAGGGCGTACCGTGGCTAAAAGAAGGATAGGTAGCACGGTATGAAACGGATTGATGCACATCAGCACTTTTGGAGGTATCAGCCGGAAAGGGACGCGTGGATAACCGACGACATGGCGGCTATCCAACGCGATTTTCTGCCGGACGATCTGAAACCTGTATTGGACGTGAATGGTGTGTCGGGTTGCGTGGCCGTACAGGCCGATCAGTCAGAAGAGGAAACCTTTTTTCTATTGGATCTTGCCGAGCAACATCCCTTTATCAAGGGTGTGGTGGGATGGGTGGATCTGCAAGCAGCAAATGTTGTTGAACGATTGAGTTATTTTCGCCGGTATCCCAAGCTTAAAGGCTTCCGTCACATCGTGCAGGGCGAACAAGATCTTCATTTCCTGTTGCGTCCGGCGTTCCTCCACGGAGTTGAGTCGCTGGGAAAACAAGGATTTACCTATGACCTTTTGGTTAAACCGCATCAATTGGAGGCAACGCTTGAATTCGTACGCGTATTGCCCCCGCAGCCGTTGGTAATTGACCATTTGGCCAAACCTTATATCCAAGCGGGCGAAAGGGAACCATGGGCCACTCAGATGGCAGCTATTGCACAGCACCCGCACGTGTATTGCAAATTGTCCGGTATGGTGACTGAAGCTGACTGGAAGAATTGGAAGCCAGCAGATTTTTTGTTTTATGTGCAGCATATACTCCAGGTGTTTGGTCCCCAGCGGGTTATGTTTGGGTCGGATTGGCCGGTATGCTTGGTTGCGGCGGATTATGCACAAGTGGTTGAATTGGTAGCTGAAGCCGTCGACAATTTGACAGACAGTGAACAACGGTCGATATGGCATGAATGTGCGGCCGACTTTTATAGATTGAATACATAATTATGGATCTGAAGTTAAAAGATAAAGTAGTGGTGGTTACCGGTGCGGCCAAAGGAATCGGTAGGGGCATTGTGCTCACGTTGGCGGCTGAAGGAGCTATTCCCGTAATTGTAGGTAGGCGTCAATCCGACAACCACTTGGTGCAACAAGAGATTGAGGTTCAAGGAGGAAGGGCATTCTGCATTGAAGCGGAGCTGACCCGGCCCGAGGACTGTGAGCGGGCAATTAAGGAAACAGTGGCCGAGTTCGGGCGCATAGACGGTTTGGTAAATAACGCTGGTGTAAACGACGGAGTTGGATTGGAAAACGGAAGTTATCAGGGGTTTATAGACAGTCTTCATAAGTCGCTTGTGCACTATTACCTCATGGCTCACCATGCACTCCCCGCATTGAAAGAAAGCAAAGGTAGCATCGTAAATATTGGGTCGAAAACCGCAGAGACGGGGCAAGGAAATACATCAGCCTATGCCGCAGCCAATGGCGGACGTAATGCGTTGACGCGTGAGTGGGCGGTGGAGCTTTTGAAATATGGCATTCGAGTGAATGCGGTAATCGTAGCGGAATGTTATACGCCGCTGTACGATACTTGGATTAAAACGCTGGATAATCCAACAGAAACGCTTCAAAAAATTACGCAACGAATTCCTTTAGGTAACCGAATGACCACAGCGGAAGAAATAGCCAACATGGTGGCGTTTTTATTGTCCGAACGGTCAACCCACACAACTGGTCAGTTGATCCATGTGGATGGGGGGTATGTACATTTGGACCGGGCAATTGATTGACGGCCTATTTTTTATTATTCGATCACTACGCCCATTTTACTGAATTTCTCAATGCGTTCCGCAACCAATTGACTTGCGGGCTGTGCTTTTAAGATAGCAAGATCGGCAAGTAGCTGTTTTTTTACGGATTCGGCAATTTGTTTCGGGTTATGGTGCGCACCTCCTAAAGGTTCCCGAATGATACCGTCGATAAGGCCATTTTTCAACATGTCAGCGGCTGTCAATTTCAAGGCCTCAGCAGCTTTTTCCTTGTAGTCCCAGCTTCTCCAGAGAATCGATGAGCAGGATTCAGGGGATATTACTGAATACCAGGTGTGTTCAAGCATGTACACACGATCGCCCACTCCGATGCCTAACGCGCCGCCCGAGGCCCCTTCACCAATAATTATACAGACGATAGGCACTTTCAATACCGACATTTCCATTAAATTGCGGGCAATGGCTTCGCCCTGGCCCCGTTCTTCCGCTTCGATACCTGGATAAGCACCCATCGTATCGATCAGCGTAACCACTGGCTTATTGAATTTTTCTGCCAATTTCATTAACCGCAGGGCTTTCCGATAACCTTCTGGATTGGCCATCCCAAAATTGCGGAACTGCCTCTCTTTCGTATTCTTGCCCTTCTGATGGCCGATGATCATGACTGACTGGCCGTTGATGGATGCAAAACCACCTACAATGGCCTTGTCATCCTTCACGTTTCTGTCCCCATGTAATTCGATGAACTCTTCGCAGATCTGGCCAACATAATCCAGTGTTTGAGGTCTATCGGGATGCCTCGACATCTGTACCTTTTGCCAACCGGTCATGTTGTTATAGATTTCATGTTTGGTCTTTTCCAACTTTTCCTGTAACTCCGCCAATGTAGCACTCATGTCGACTTTGGTTTTTTCAGCAACTTGATGTACTTTCTCAATCTGCATTTGCAGATCGGCAATTGGCTTCTCGAAATCAAACGTTGTCTCCATATAGGGTGTTTGCAAAAATCAGTGCGCTAAGTTAGGGAATTGTATTGACTATTTAAAAAGGCATTCGGCGTTCGGCAATCGGTTTTCGGCAATCAGCTGTTTGCTGACTTCTACTTCCGACAGTTGATTTCTGAAACAGCCGAATTCCGACAGCCAATAGGTGAGATGGCTCGGTTTTTGCGAAGGTTTCTCAAATTCAACGGTCGACAGTATTCAATCAGGCTTATGATTAGAACGATTACTTTACTCCTTCTGTTTTTTCTAAAGGGAATCCTATCAGCTACCGCCGATACCTATCCGGAGGTTTTGTTTGAAAATAGTATATTAGACGGTAATTATGCGTATAGCCGGATCGATTACAACGCCGGTAGCTGGGTGGAAAATGTAGACGGAAGATTACCTGTTTCGGATACCGTATTCTTTACTCCGGGCAACGCATTGTCACTGAAATATAAGTCGGCCACAACCGGCACGTGGCGTGTACAAATCAATTATCCTCCGGGCTCGCGTTGTTATCAATCTAAAACAGGCCACATTTTGACGTTTAAGTTATTTGTTGCTTCCGATACGGATGTTGCTTCGTTACCGCGGTTGATGTTGGTGCAAAACGAGCAGACCAGTACGGGAATAAACCTCGCTGAGTACGTTGATGATTTTCAGCCTAATATGTGGTTGAACGTGCAGGTACCGTTAGGTGATATCCACGGGTTCAACCCCAAGGTAGCTATTGATGGCATACAATTCCTGCAGGGTAATGCAGATAATGAAACCCATTGGCTTTATATCGATCAGATCGAGTTTCTCCCGGCCCGTCCACCGCGGGTAAAGCTGTCTTCGCCGGCAGTATTGTCAACTGCAGTGGCTTACGACCGCCATGTGGACCTAACGTGGCAATTGCCGTTGACACCGAGTATCCGCTACATAAAAATCTATCGCTCAGAAGATAATGAGCACTTTAATCCAGTGGCTATTCGCCCAATTTTCGTGCAAAAATATACGGATTTTGTGCCCTATTCAGATCGTACGTATTATTATAAAGTTGCGTGGGTAGACTATGGTTACCTTGAATCGCCATTTTCCGGCGTACTGGAAGCGTCTCCCAAAACGGCTAGCGATGACGCGATGTTGGATTTCATACAAGCAGCCCATCTTAATTATTTCATAGAACGGACAGAAATAAACAGTGGAATGCATGCGATTCACTTCGGCGTTGACGATGCGACGGTGTCTGTGCGTGAAACCGGACTGAGTGTGCTTGCTTACGTGGTGGGGGTTGAGCGTGGGCTCGTATCTCGTACGGCAGCCATAGGTAGGTTCCAACGGATCGTAGACTTTTTGAGTAAAGTAGATCGGTACCACGGGATGTTTCCTGAAAAGATAGACGGGCGGACCGGTAAGGGCGTTTTTGCAACAGATACTGTACCCGAGGGTGATGTGCGGTCTACGGCATATTTGATGCAGGGCCTGCTTGTAGCACAGCAGTATTTTCAGGCCGATAGCGGAAAGACGGGTACGTTATTGGAAAAAATCGACAGCTTATGGAACACAGTCGAATGGGATCAGTTTGCCATCCAGGGGCAAGAGAATATCCTCTTGGATCGTTGGTCTCCTACCGTCGGATTTAGGGATGCTTCTCCGATGGGCGGTTTCGGAGAGGATTTTATCTGCTATGTACTTGCCTTGGCTTCACCGCAACACGCGCTACCACGTGATGCTTATACCCTAGGACTCGGATTCCGGAGAGCATTGGCAGATTCAGCTCATGTGATGGAATTAGCCAACAACACGTCTTTTGCCGTTAAGCTCGAAACAACGGATGACAGTGCTTCGCCTACTTATGTCGAATATCCGTATGTAAACGATACGACATTGTATAGCCTTCCAGTAACTGTCGGATCTATCGATACGTCATTGCTGGAAGCTTATAAGCCTTTTCTTGCCTTTGATCCACGGGCAAAGCGTGATACGTTTGCAAACTATTTTACCAATACTATAAATTTGACCGGGGCATATAAACGACGCGACAACGAAAAGGGTTACGGTGGATTCTCGCGGGACATATGGGGCGCGGAATTGCAATTGGATTCCACGGATACTTTGTGTACGATCAATCCCGCTATTGCGTGCGCCAGCTACGCTTATCTTCCGCAAGAGGCCGTGCGATCCATGCGAGCGTTTTATAGCAGATTTGGTCATGCGTTGTTTACCGAGTATGGGTTTCGTAGCAGAATCGGGATCGACAGCAATGCGGTAGCCGATACCTATGATGCCGCAAACCAAGCGGCTGTGGTGGTCATGATTGAAAATGGCCGTAGTGGATTGATCTGGGAGTTATTTTCCCAGCATCCCGGTATTCAGAAGGTTGTCGAAAATTATTTTAACATCGAATAGATTTTAGTTGCATGTTTTTTACTTTTGGATTTTGACTTTTACTTTTTACTTTCCAGATATGAAATTTTATACGTTCCTTTCGTCGGCACTAATTTTTTCCCTGGCCGTAACCTCTTGCAAGAATAAGCAAATGGCTGTTAATCCGGGGGCACAGGTGAGTATTGATGGCACTCAAGATGGTTTGAAGCACGTACAACGCGACTTTGAAGATGCGGCAGTGACCGATCGCGGTATCATGGTTACATTTGACTCGGATGTACTGTTTCCTCTTAACTCATCTTATCTGACGGATCAAGCAAAGGAAGAGCTTGATAAGTTACTAGCGCTGCTCGACGATTACCGGGGCGCCTCACTGATTGTGGATGGGCATACCGACGCTACCGGTACGGAGGAATACAATCAATGGTTGTCTGAAAAAAGGGCCGAATCCGTGAAAAAATATGCCGTGGACAAAGGACTTGCAGAAAATCGGATTACAACACATGGGTATGGGCAGACCAAACCGATTGCCCCCAATAATACGCAAGAAGGCAGGCAGCAAAACCGTCGGGTAGAGGTAACCATTGTGACAGATAAGAAATAAGCTAGATTAACACACATTTAGCTCTTGGGCTTTAACAGCCTGACCATAAAATCTTCTTGTTTTTTCTTCGAAATCAACGGCATTGTCCGTTGTAAAAAATTGAATGTGCCCGTTTTTTGTGCAAAGCGTTTCCACTTCACGATGCTTTACGAGATAATCTGCCAAACTATTAGCGACCAGTTTTCCTTGGGGCAGCACTTCAATATGAGGAGGCATAAAACGCTTGATAAGCGGAAGGAGCAGCGGATAGTGCGTACACGCGAGAATCACCGTGTCAATATCCGGCGATTGCTGCAGCAGTCGCTTAATATCGCTTTCCACAAAGTAGGCGGTTCCTTCGGAATCCAGTTCATTGTTTTCCACCAGTGGAACCCATAGCGGACATGCCTGCTGGTACACCGTTATGTCGGGAAAAAATTTATGGATTTCAATTGGATAGGAGGCAGACCTTACCGTGCCAGGAGTAGCCAAAATTCCGATATGTCGCGTGCGTGTATAGTTGCCGATCACCTCTGTCGTCGGACGGATGACACCCAATACCTTGCGAAGATCGGAATGAAGCGGTAAGTCCTGCTGTTGGATGGTTCGGAGTGCTTTAGCTGAAGCTGTATTGCATGCCAGCACCACGAGGTGACAGTCCATTGCAAAAAGCTTTTCAACACATTCCTTCGTGTAAGCGTAAACCGTTTCGAACGATCGCGTGCCATAAGGTACCCGGGCATTATCACCTAAATACACGTAATCATATTCCGGTAGCTTGGCAACGATTTCCCGAAATACGGTGAGCCCTCCATAACCTGAATCAAATATACCTATCGGTCCCATTTTTGGAAGTCAGATATTAGACATTAGATGTTAGACAATCCCCTCAGCTATGAGACACTGAACTCTGTTGTCTTCTAGCTCATAGCTACTTCAGCAAATATGGCTTTTCTTTGTAAGTTTTCCATAAAAATTCACCAAATAACGTATTTGCCCAGGCAAACCACTTACGGGTGAATTTTTTGGGATCATCTTTGTGAAAAGATTCATGCATGAATCCGGTATCGCCATGGGTACTTTTTAGCAATTTGATGCAGGCGCGCATCTCATTTTCGTCTGTAGAAGTCAATCCGCGCATCGTGATTGCCATGGGCCAGATCATGTCGCGACCGATATGTGGCCCCCCAATTCCTTCCGCCGCTGAACCTTGGAAGAAAAACGGATTGTTTTCCGATAGGATAAAGGCACGCGTACGTTGGTAAATCGGATCGCTGGCCTCTACAGCATCTAGATACGGCAGTGACAGGAGGCTGGGGATATTGGCGTCGTCCATTGTGATGAAGCTTCCGAAACCATCCACTTCGTAGGCATAAATACGGCCGTGCAACGGATGGTCTATGATACCGTATTGGTTGATTGCGGTTTCCACTTCAGCGGCCAATTTAAGCATCTCATCAGCCAACGCTTGTTCATTGGCTATCTCTGTGAGCAGCGCAGCCGACTGCCGCAAACTGACCACGGCAAAGAGGTTGGAAGGGATCAAAAACGATAGCAGGGTCGCATCGTCACTTGGCCGGAAGCCTGAACAGATCAAACCGACCGGATTAACGGGATATCCATAGCCGTCTACCTGAAGTGTATCCGATCCGCGTGCCGTTGTACGCTCGAAGCGATAGGGGCCCAAGCTTTCCTTACGTTGCTGTTCCTTGAATGTTTTCAGGATATTGCGTTGTGCCTCAATCCATACTGCATCAAAAGGGGACTTGTCGTGAGTGGCGCTCCAATATCCGTGAGCCAAGCGGATGGTATAACAGAGCGAATCGATCTCCCACTTGCGTTCGTGGATACCGGGCTTCATGTCGGTGTGGTCGCTGCCCCATTCGCCCACACGCGTGGGATCGTTGTAGAAAGCGTTGGCATATGGGTCAATATTGATACATTGACTTTGTTTATTGACTAATCCCGCAATAAGCTGTTGCAACTTGCGATCTTCCTTCATGAAGGGAAGATAAGGCCAAACCTGCGCGCAGCTGTCACGGAGCCACATGGCGTCAATATCACCGGTGATGACGTAGGTATAGGGCTTTCCGTTCTGTTGTTCTGGAAATACGGTTGTGTCCAATGTGTTGGGAAAGCAATTACCGAATAGCCATCCCAATTCCTTGTCTTTTACCTGTTGTTGGAAGGTCTCAATGGCCCGTTCTACAGGCTCACTTGAAAAATGCCGTTGGCTTTTCGGTATGCGAACCACCGGATAATCCGATCTGGTGGAAGCAAGTGAAAACTTGCTGGCCCATATTCCCGTGCCCAATACAGCGGCATGCTGGATAAATGTCCTTCGTTTCATGATGTATTCCCCCGTCTATGAAATTTGTTTACGGCTGCAATATGCAAAAAAAATGAATACCAGCATCTGCATATCCGTTTTAGCAAGTTCATTTTTGATGTTTTTAATGCCGTTATGAGAGAACTTTGTTTCTAATTTGATTATTAGCTTGATTCTTGGAAGGCAATGTTATCTTTGCTGAGTGATTTTTTGCACGATGACTAGACGTTTATACGGCCATTGCTTGCAGTTGGTAGGAACAATAGCACTGTTATGCTGCTTTGTGTACAACGTGAGCGCCCAATCGGCATACCAGCCTTATTCCTACCAATTTTATCAGAAACTGAATAATGTATTATATAGCACGGATACCAAACTCCACACATCGGTAAAACCGATGATAATGGATCATATGCTCCAACCGAGGTACGATTCGCTTATGCAACTGGGAGTATCGGAACGTTACTCGTGGGGCGGACGTAAGCTTTACAACGAACACTTGATTGCTATCAAAGAGGATGCATATACATTTTACGCGGATTTCCTTCCGGATTTTCAATTGGGGCACGACTTTGCCGGTGGTGGACGTACTACTTGGTTGAATACCCGGGGAGCACAGGCGGGAGTGACCATCGAAGACAGGTTCTCATTGTATGTGAATTTTTTTGAAAATCAAGGCGCCTTTCCCGGCTACTTGGATGATTATATTTTTATCCATACGGTTACACCCGGACAGGGATATGGAAAGACGCTATATAGCGATCGCAGAAAAAAGGATTGGATGTACGGATCTGCCATCTTATCGTACACGGTCGATGAGTACCTCAATGTAACGCTGGCCTACGATAAAAATTTCATCGGTGACGGCTACCGGTCGGTATTGCTTTCGGACATCTCATCCAACTACACCGCATTGAAGCTGACCGGTAAGTTAGGGAATGTACAGTACCTTAGCATGTGGACGTATATGTTGGATCCGATGCATCCCCGTTCACTTGATTCGGTTGCACGTGCGGGTGATAATTGGAAGTGGGGCGCATTTCAGTATGTGGACTGGAATGTCAATAACCGGTTTTCGGTTGGGCTTTTCCAATCGGTGGTTTGGGGCAGCCGCAATGCAGCGGGCCGTAGAGCGTTTAATTTCAATTTTTACAATCCCGTTGTCGTGATGCGGCCCACGGAACTGACAAATACTTCTTCCCCGGCTGAAATGCACTGGGGATTAACTACCAAATACAAGGCGCTGAAAAACTTAACGGTATATGGGCAATTCTTTCTGGAGGAATTTACCGACAGCAAATGGGCTGCTCAGGCCGGATTTCGTGGGTTTGATGCGTTTGGTATCAAAGATTTGAATTTCCTTGCCGAATACAATACCGCAGCTCCATATGCCTATGCCCATGCGGATCCAGTAAGCAATTACAGCAACTATGGGCAACCACTGGCTCATCCATGGGGAGCCAACTTCCGCGAAGTTGTTGGTATACTCAATTATTCCTATCGGCGGTTTGATTTTTCTTTTCAGGGCACCTGGGGGCAGTTCGGTACCGATCCGGATGCGTCTACCAACTTTGGTGGAGATATTTTTCGGCCTTACGGTACACATCAACGTGTGGACGGGCATCCTATCGGACGGGGTGTCGGCAATAATTTGCTGTATGCCGACGGTAAGATATCGTACCTGTTCAATCCGAAATACAACCTAAGGGTAGAGGCGGGTGCTGTCTATCGGAGACATGGCATCCCCGAGGAGGGAATACACCACCAGACCGGTATGGCGACATTGGGGATACGGGCATCGTTCCGTAATTTTTATTACGATTTTTGAATCAAGTCGATTGTTTCCTAAGTTTGTAATTATATGAGCAATATCATCATCATCAACGGTCCCAACCTGAACCTTTTGGGCGTACGGGAAAAGGGAATTTATGGGGATATGGATTTCCAAACCTATTTCGACGTACTCCGGCAATCTCATGACGGTGTGACATTAACCTATTTTCAAAGTAATCACGAAGGAGCAATTATTGATAAAATACACGAGGTGGGTTTTTCGATGGATGGCATCGTGCTCAATGCGGGGGCATATACACATACTTCGTTGGCCATAGGGGATGCCATTGCTGCTGTAACAACGCCGGTAGTCGAAGTGCATATTTCCAATGTATACGCTCGTGAATCGTTTCGCCATCATTCATATCTGGCAAAAAATTGCAAAGGAGTTATCTGCGGGTTTGGTCTTGATGGATACCGGCTGGCCGTGGAGAGCCTGCTAATAAAATAAATAAACTTAAGCTGGCGCATCCAGCCATAACCGCTGCCATCGGAACGGTGGTTCCATTGTGGAAATAACTGACCAGCCCCGATGAAAGCGCTCCAATAGCCATTTGCAAACCACCCAGCAACGCCGAGGCGCTGCCGGCTAACCTGCTGAAAGGTGCCAGTGCTAATGCAGATGTATTGGGAAACACAAATCCCTGCGAACCCAGGAATAAAAAAATCAAAACGATCATTGTAAAAAGGTTCATTGTACCCATTGTACAAAGAAAGGCCAGTATCAATCCGATGGACGACTGGACGATTAATGCGATCTTTGCGACTTTGGCGCTGCTGTATACGTTTAGTAAGTACCGGTTTAATTGACTCGCTGTAATCAGCGCCGAGGCAATCACGGCAAATACCATTCCGTATTGCTTTTCATCGAGACCATACAATGTAATCATGATATAGGGGGATCCTGCAAGGTAAGCATACAATCCGGAAGAAGCCAAACCGCCCGCAAACGCATAGGTGAAAAATTGCCGGGTTCTGAATACCTGCCAGTAGGATTGTACAATGGGCCGTGGCATGAGAGATATAGCTGAGTTAGCACCTTTACTTTCCGGAAGGAAAAAGATGACCGCTAACAATATGCAGGTAGTAATGGCGGCCAATACCAGAAATATACCATGCCAATCCCAATGCGTAATCACGAAACTGCCGACAGTTGGTGCGACGATCGGCGAAACGCCGATGACCAGCATTAACAGGGAAAAAACTTTCGCGCTTTCCGTCGGACCATAAAAGTCTCTGACCATCGCCCTCGATGCTACCATACCCCCACAGCTGCCCAATGCCTGTATGAATCGGTAAATAATCAGGTTGTCCGCAGAATTGGTCAGTGCGCAGCTAAGGGATGCCACAATGTAAATCACCAACCCGACAATAAGCGGAATTTTGCGGCCAAAACGGTCCAACAGCGGGCCATAGATGATCTGGCCCGATGCGATGCCAATGAAAAAGGAGGTGAGCGATAGTTGAATGTGCGCAACGGTTGTATGGAGACTATCGGCAATCGCATCAAAGCCGGGTAGGTACATGTCGATGGAAAAGGGGCCAATAGCCGACAGCAACCCAAGTATAAGAAAAATAAAAAAGCTATGCCTGCGTGCGAAAGTCATGAAGGAAACAAAATTAACGCATTATTTTGGTATTTTCCTATCTTTATCCCGAACTAACTATGTCTTCATCCCGAACTGAGTATGTCTTCATCTCGCAAAAATACGTATGGTGCCATTCTTTTCCCCCTATGTGCGCTCGTGGTTCTACTATGGGCGTGCTGCGAGTCGGATCGTGGAAAAAGTCTGAATGAGGGCACCTATAGCGCGCTTTATGATTCGTTAAGCGTAGAAGTAACCTACATGGATTCGCTGATGGAAAGCGGAAATTTGCTGGTGTTGGAAAATCACGTGAAGCAATTGCGGATGTCGGAGGACGCTTGGCTTCAGGCAATGGATGCTCCGGAATACGCATGGATGAGCTTCTGGATGGCGTTGTTTTACACCCGGTTGGGCGACCTGCAGACGGCTAAGCATTACAGTGAACTGGCTATCGATAGGTTGGACAGTTTGAAAATGACGCCGTATAACTTGACTTTTACAACGACGGTACTGAACAATGCAGCAGGGATTGAGGCGGAAATGGGCAATTTCAGCCGGTCGATTCAATTGTTGTTCCGTGCCATAACGTATTATAAAGGGGATACCATTAACGAGGACATGATCGACTTATACAATAACATCGGACATAATTATAATGTCGTTGGAGCGTATGATCTGGCAGCCCAATACTTTGAACGGCAACGTGTGCTTACTTGGCAGCTTGGTATAGAAAGTGGATACGGTCGCTATCATCGTAATATGGGCGAGATGTATTCCAATATGGGCCAATATGAAGCGGGTATAGATCACATGAAACAGGCGGCGGATTATTTTCATCGGTTTGGACAGTCGGATGATGAACTTTACGTCAATACCCTGCTCGCTCAGAATTACATTGCCCTGAATCAGCTGGATGAGGCAGAACAGCTGCTCCGTGGGAATCTTCGAGAAACTGAACGTCTGCAGCTTTGGGAAACGTATGTGGAGACCGCCATCAGTCTTTTTGATTTTCATGTGGCAAGGGGGAATGAAGTGGCGGCATTTGAGGCAATTGAGCAAGGCTTGTCGCGGATTCACATGAACAATACAGCACGTATGCAGCTGAAAATCTACGACCGGCTGATTAACTACTATGAGCAAAAGGGAGGTTTTCGAGAGGCCTTTACGTACATCACTGAGCGGAATGCGATTCAAGATAGCGTATTTAATGTCGACAAGCGTGACTTTATGCGCGAAATGACAGTGAAGTACGAGACGGATCGGAAGAATGACCAAATCAGCCAGTTGGAGCTGGACAATCAACGGGAGCGGAGGATCAAAACGGTTTATTTAGTGGGGTTGCTGGTGCTTGCAGCTATTATTTTTTTGATTGCTAGATTGCTGCGGCGGATTTCTGTTCAGAAAAAAACGCTGGAAGAGGTAAATGCCACCAAAGACAGATTGTTTTCCATTATAGCCCATGACCTTCGTAGTCCGATGATTGCGCTGCAGGGCATGGGTAACCTCATCGAACATCACTTAAGGAACGGCAATGGCGAAAAATTGTTGCAGCTTGGCAACAAGACGGGCGAGGCACTTACCCGTATTAACCACTTACTCGATAATCTGCTGAACTGGGCTGTGACTAACAGTAACCGGATAAGTTATAACCCCATTGAACAGGACGTGGCAAGGCTGCTGGAGGAAGCGTTAGCCGTTCACAACGCGGCTGCCGAAGCGAAGGGTATCCGTTTATCGGTCGACGTGGACGCAGTCAGCGTATGGGTCGATCTGAATATGGCAGCAACGGTACTGCGTAACCTGATCTCCAACGCGATTAAATATGCGCCAGTGGGAAGTACCGTGCGCATAGGCGGTGCTTTTGATCCGAATTATTATGTAGTTCGTATCCAGGACGAGGGTGGTGGAATTCCACAAAAGGTGATTGATGAACTTCAACAGACGGAAGCCGCTTTGGTATCTGGTGGAAGTAGGCAGAGTTTTGGATTAGGACTGCGGCTGGCCATGTACTTTGCAAAGAAAAACCGAGGGCGATTGACGATACGAAACGAATTGAAAGGGGCACTCGCAGAAATTTACTTGCCGTTGGCGGCTAGTAGCTAAGGAGCATTAGTGGACATACGAACGAATCATATCCGAATGAAATCGCTTGCAGGATGAAAATTTTCATAGTCGAAGACGAAGATCTTTATATTGACCAGTTGGAAATGGTGGTTGAACAGGCCGGCCATACGGTATGCGGCGCCGCAACCAACGCCGAGGAGGCCTTGCGGCTGTTTGAGAAAAGCTGTGCGGATATGGCGCTCATCGATATCAATTTAGCGGGCGAGATGGATGGCCTGGAACTGGGGAAATGGCTGAAGCGGTTTAGGGACGACCTGCTGATTATCTTTATCACCGCTCACTACGCCGATGTGGGGTATTTTGAAAAGGCCAAGCAGCTTTCGGCTTATGCATTTTTGAAAAAGCCCATTGACGCGACCGATTTGTTGCGTACCATCGAGCTGGCCTTCCAATACAACACCACGCAGGCCGACGTCGGCACCCGGGGTCATACGGATGACCATCACACCTTGCTGGTGAAAATCAAAGCGAAGTACATCAAGATTGACCAAAACGACATCACCCATATCGCCGCCGAAGACAAATACTGCTCCATCCACCTCAAAGACGGGACCGTGTACCTTGAACGGATTTCGCTCAAGGAGTTGAACAAAAAGCTTTCGCCGCGATTGTTTGCCCAAACCCATCGGAGTTATATCGTTAACTTAAATAATGTACAGGAAACCGATACCGCCGAATTTACCATTAAGGTTAATGGCAACCAAATCCCGCTTGGAGACACCTACAAAGATTATTTTTTGAAGAAATTTGGGGCTTAGCAGCCGAAATTTTTCAGGTTCGCGCCGTTATTCATCCCGTTCACGACATTTTTCCCCACCCGTTTTATTTTTTCATTTCATTTGTTGCCTATAAGGAAATTGATAGCCGGTTTCCAAGCCGTATCTACCATTATGGGCGTTATGAAAAGAGAAAGACTACCTCGTCATTTGAATCGTTTTTGGTTGCTGGCCCGTGCAATGAGGCGGATTGCTGGGTTTGTCTGTTTGCTACTGTTGATGAACACGAATGTGTTCGGACAGTATTGCGTTGGTGATATTACGCTGGATGATGATTTTGAATATATCTCCCGTGTAACCTTTCAGGAGATCGATAACCATTCAGGAAGGAGTGGCGGAAATGGATATAATGACTACACGGCAATGGAAGCCAACCTGACACCGGGTGAAACGTATCAAATTGCGGTCTCTTTAGGCGACTCTTATGCTTCCGATTACGTTTTCGTGTTTATCGATTGGAACCAAAACGGCTTGCTGGATGATCCGGGCGAGGTATACGAGGTGGTGACAAACCTGCCAGAGCGGGATTCAGGGCCACATACGTATGATATTACCATTCCTGAAAATGCGGTGTCTGGCGCCACGCGCATGCGCGTTGTATTGCAGTATGGGGAATCTGACCCTAACCCCTGTATTACTTCTGGCGACGGGGAAGTCGAAGATTATACCGTTATTGTGGGGACGCCATCGGCATGTCCGCGGCCGACGGGTCTCGCGACTACGGCGGTTACAACGTCTTCCGCCGATTTGTCGTGGGAAAGTGTGGGCGGCGCCTTTGAACTCAAATGGGGGATATCAGGATTTGGGCTTGAAGACGGTGGTACACTGGTCAACGGACTTACAGCCACTACGTACAGTCTGGTTGGATTAACCGAAGGTATTCCTTATGATGTTTATGTTCGGAGGGATTGCGGTGTGGACGGTTATAGTGATTGGACAGGACCGCTTACCGTTACTCCGGCACCCATTGCGATGATCACTTACACAGGTGGGCATATTCCAACCGCGTTTGATGAAGACCCCGACCTCAATAGTACGAATTTCTGTGAACCTGAACCTACGTTGACGCTTGAAATACCCGATGGCTACCAACTTTCGGGCCTTACCGTGCAGTATCGAATGGAGGCGCGGAACTACGGATATATCAGCGAACAGCGATCCATGCTCTATTCGCCGACGTTAGACCAGGGTGAAGAACACATGGTGTTTGGATCGGGCTATTCCGAAGGGACTTATGACTACGAGCGGCCCATTACATTTGCCAACGGTGCTACAGGCGAAGTGGATTTCGTGCTACGGGCTTGGCGGACCTATCAAGGCAGTGGTAATTGTAACACAACGTATAATCGCGTGGTTGCAGGTTCTTGGAAACTGATCGCTACATTCGAGCGATTGGCTACCTGCCTGCCTCCCGCGGACTTGGCCGTCACCGCTATCAGTCGGCAGCAGGCCACCGTTTCGTGGGAGTCGGGTGAAGCACCCGGCGTCGGATATGACTATTATTACGCCACGACCAGTACGCCCCCCCATGCGGCTACTACGCCCAAAGGGAGTACGGCGAATACGACATTCGACTTATCCGGATTGGAAATGGGCCAAACCTATCACGTTTGGGTACGTGCCAATTGCGGGGACGGAGACTACAGCAACTGGACGGGTACGTCATTTACCACATCGGCACCCTGGTCGGAGTCGTTCGATGTGGAACATTATTACGAATTACCAGCGGGATGGCAGTCACAAAGTGGCTCTTGGACGGTCGACAGAACAGAAGCACTCCTTGATGCCGAGAGCTATGTGGTCAACAACTATTTTTCCAGTGGTGAGTCGGATTTCCTGACTACGAATGCCATCGGGCCGGTGGAGGACGGGGATGTATTCACGTTCATCTATCGTAATGCGTATTATAATTTGCCCTACCAGGCTGCCCCAGCCGGTTCATTCAAGGTTACCGTCGGCGTATCGACGGATGGGGGTGAATCCTTCCAGGATGAGGAAGACTTTACGACCGACGGAGCGAGCGGTTGGCAGCCGTTCACGCTCGATATGGGTGTTTATGCAGGGCAAATGGTCCAGCTTCGTATCGGCGTGGAGACGATTGGCGCGATTTACTCGTACCGTTTTGGGTTCGATAATTTTTATGCCGGTCCGCCGCAATGCCCACGACCATTGAACCTGTCGTCTTCAGCGATTACACCGACCAGCGCCACGATTGCATGGAACGAGCCTGCCAGTTTGCCGGACGGCGGATACCAATACTACTACGCCAAAAGCGCTACGCCACCAACGGCGGTAACCGAGCCTTCCGGAACGGCGTCATCCAACTCAGCCAATCTAATCGACCTATCGCCGGGCGAGCAGTATTATTTTTGGGTCCGCACCGTGTGCGACGAAGAGGTTTACGGTGCGTGGAGCATTGCCGGTACATTTGCCACCGAATTGGAATTATCCAGTCCATGGACGGAAGACTTCGAAGCATCGACCTCGGCTCCGCCCGGATGGGGGACGTCCCATTGGCAGGTGAATGCCGAAAGCGATATCCTGAATGCGGATGGTAATATCGTGTATTCGTCGTTGTCGAACAGCGCCGGTAATTGGAGTAAAACACTCACAACCCCTAATATTAGTGTAGCAGCAAGGGATGTAATCTCCTTTAGCTATGCGACCAAGGACGATTTTTTTGGCGGAAATCCTGCCAAGGGCCGGTTTACCGTCAGTATTTCCGAAGATTATGGTGCGCATTATACGGATATCGAGACGGTTACCCTCAATAGTACAATGACTTGGCGGATGTTCAGTTATGCGTTGGATAGTTATGAAGGAAAGAATATTAAGTTACGCATCGTTGCGGAACATGTTTCAGGAGGATATCAAGTAGGGTTCGATCTCTTCCGTGTGGGCCCGCCTGCTGGCTGTCCGGTGATAGGCACCGTATCCGCTACGACCGTCGGTTATACAGGGGCGATCGTCGAGTGGGAGGATACGGGGAGCGACTACGAGTACTACCTCGTGGATAGCAATACGCCGCCAAGTGCCTATACCGGCAGCTATGAACGCACTTCGGACACCGAGATCCACTTTGATGATTTGGAAAAAGGCACAACCTATTATTTTTGGGTCCGGGCATATTGCAGCGACGACAGCTACGGTGAATGGGGGCCATTGGCCATGTTTACCACGCCAACGCAGGTTGGTACACCGTGGGCCGAAAGCTTTCCAACCGAGGGTGCGCCGCAAGGATGGGAGATAACCGGATGGGAAGTTGGAACGAATTCGTACCTGTCTGAGCCGGATGGAAATGCAATCTATAAACAAATATATTATAATTTCGATGTCGCCGAACGTACATTTACCACGTTGCACGTCGGTGATATCCAATCGGGCGACCAATTGTCTTTCCGTTATCAACTGACAACACATAGTAGTACACCCCCTGAAGCCGGATCGGGGAATTTTACGGTGGCCATTGCTACCGATATCGGAAACCCCTACACCGATATCGAAACAGTTGAAAATAACGGCACCGGCGGCTGGCAGGAGTTTTCCTATCCACTGGATGATTATGTGGGCGAGACAATCCAAGTGCGCATTGTCGCGACTTGGGTAGTTGGCAACTACTTTATCGCTTTCGACGATTTCTCCGTCGGGCCGGATGCCAGCTGCGCGGCGTTAACCGGATTGAGCGTATCGGATATCACGGCGGATGGGGCAATGCTGGCTTGGGACGAAGCCACTGTCGTACCCGCGGGATATGATTATTATTTGGCCACCGATGAAACAATGCCGGGTGCCGCCACCGAACCTTCGGGAAGCACTTCGTTGCCCTCGGTAGCATTAACCGACCTGGTTCCGGGACAAACGTATTATTGGTGGGTAAGGGCTGTCTGTGGCGCGGAAACCGTCGGCGTTTGGAGCGCAATCCAATCCTTTACGACCAAAGCGGTTACGCCGCGGCCCTGGCTGGAAAGTTTTTCATCCACAGCTACGCCGGCAGATTGGGTAATCGATGGATGGTCCATCGATAATCACGAAGACATTGACGGAGGTGCAGGAAACCTGCTTTATTATAATTTATATTCGAGCGATCCAAATGCCCAGTTCACGACACCGGATGTGGGCATTATCCAAACGGGGGACGAATTGTCGTTCCGGTTTAAACGGGTTAATTATAATGCGCCCGAAAGTGCGCCCGGATCGGGGACAGGCGGATTTGAGGTGAAAATATCGACGGATTTCGGCGAACACTACGAAATGCTGGCGACCGTACCCAACGATGGGACCACAGGGTGGCAATACCGGCAATTGGACTTGTCTGATTACGCGGGGGAAGCCATACGTATCCAAGTGAATGCCACGCAGGAAGATGAAGCGGACTATTACCTAGCCTTTGACGACTTTGCCGTGGGACCACCGCCAACGTGCCCGCCGATCGCCGGCGTGGCCGTTTCCGAGCGGACGACCACGACCGCGACAGTTTCCTGGGATGAACCCGACGATGCACCCACTGATGGGTACGGCTACTTTATTTCCACATCCAGTGAACCACCGGGCGCCTCGGTCGGCAAGGTGACCTTGCAGCCATCCGTCGCATTGGAAGACCTCGATCCGGCAACAACCTACTTTTTCTGGGTAAGGGCTAACTGTGGTGACGAAGATTATAGCGCGTGGCGGTCGATTTCGTTTACAACGGGAACCATTCGCTATGTGAAAGCGGATGGTTCGGGCGACGGCTCTAGTTGGGCCAACGCATCCGGTGTGCTGCAAGCGATGGTCGATGCCTCTGATCCCGGAAGCGAGGTGTGGGTAGCCGAAGGAACCTACCGCCCTGAAACGGATACCGGTATGCCACCAAGAGGCTTCGAAATGAAAAGTGGGGTAGCCATTTACGGTGGTTTTCCCTCCGCAGGGGGAGCATGGAACCAACGTGACTGGAGCGCAAACCAGACCGTTCTTAAAAGGCATCCTTTTGAAGAACTCCCGGTTGTGAGTAGCTACGATGTCGACCCAACGGGTATATTGGATGGGTTTGTGATCACGGATGGAAATGCCTCCAGGGGCGGTGGCATATATAATCTGGATGCCTCGCCTACCTTCCGGAATCTTGAAATCCGTAACAACAAGGCGCTATGGGGCGGCGGCATGTATGCCGACGGAAGCTCGCCCCGACTGATCAATGTAGCGATTACCAATAATGAAAGTAGCTATGCAGGGGCAGGAATGAGCAATATAGACTCCGGCAGTCCCATGATGCTTACCAATGTAGTGATCAGTAACAACAAAACGGGGAACGGCTATAACGGCGGCGCTATGGATAACACCAACGCTTCGCTGATTTTGACAAACGTCACGATTGCCGGGAACATTTCCAGTAATAGTGCTGTATACAACGAAAACACCACCCTAACCATACGGAATAGCGTCATATCGGGAAACAGCGATGGCTATAACGGAATCGATGGTATCCGGCAAGGAGGCGCGGGGAATGTGGTGACCGTTGATTACAGCCTTGTGGAAGGTTTGACGGCCATCGATAGTCGGGGCAATATCGACGGGAATACCGATCCTGGTTTCATCAGACTGGGAGCGGGCGACTATAGGCTACAGGAAACGAGCCCGCTGATCAATGCAGGGAGCAATACCTATTTCACACCAGGGGCCGAACCGGACCTATCTGGAATTAATACCGATGTGGCCGGTAACCCGCGGTTTTACGAAGGAAGTACGATCGATTTAGGGGCTTACGAATATAATGGCAATCAACCACCGTTGCCCACGACTATCCGGTATGTTAAAACCGCTTCAAGCGGCGGTGACGCGGTTGCGGACGGACGCAGTTGGGAAACGGCTTCCAGCAACCTGCAGGCCATGATCGATGCGTCCATGGAGGGCGATGAGGTTTGGGTAGCAGCCGGTGATTATCATGCGGTTTACGATGATCGGCCACACATCACGTTTGTCCTGAAAGAAGGGGTAACCGTTTATGGTGGTTTCCCGGCCAATGGCGGAGATTTGGACCAGCGCGACTGGAAGGCCAATGAAACCACGCTCATCGGGTACAGTGGGGGCGGGTATCCGGTTGTTAGCAATCATGACCTCACTAGCCAGACTGTATTGGATGGTTTTATCATTCAGGAAGGCGATACGGACCGGGGTGGCGGGATTTATAATTTGAACGCATCGCCGACGCTCCGGAATTTATGGATCAAAGATAACCAAGCTGCCTGGGGTGGCGGAATCTACAACACGGGCGCATCCTCGCCGGAAATTACCGACGTAGAAATCAGTAACAACATTGTCGAATATTCGGGAGGCGGCATTCTCAATGGCGAAAACTCCAATCCCCCATTAACCCGGGTCGTCATCCGGAACAACGAAGTAACAGCGCTGCCGATAGAAGGGGGTTCGGCCGGTGGCGCCGGAATTTTCCATCAGAGCGGCGGAACGTTGAAACTGGTGGAGGTGACCGTGGCAGACAATACATCGAATAGCGATGCCGGCGGGATTTATATAGCGGACGAATCTTCGGGCCTGTACCTGGAGAATAGCCATATTTTAGGCAACACTGCACACCGAAACGGAGGTGGATTTTATTTGCACCGGGAAAGCACGGACGTGACCTTGGTAAACACAGTTGTGGGCGATAATCAAGCACAATGGGGTGGCGGTATCTACAATGATGGTCACTTAATACTGCTCAATACCACGCTTGGTGCCAATAAGGCGGCAAATGGTGGGGGCGTGTACCATGCGAGCGCCGGTGCTGCCGCGGAAATCGAAAACAGCATTGTCAGTGGAAATTACCAAACCGATGGAACAACGCCGGACGATGTTTATAACAACGGTTCGGGAGAAGTTGTGCGCAACTATTCCCATAGCCTGGTGACTGGAAGTGGAGGGTCGGGAGCATGGGACGAAGGCTATGGTGTCGACGGTGGAGGCAACGTTGATGCGGCTGCTGACTTCCTTAGTTTAGATAGGGCCGCTGCCGATTACCTCAGGCTAGGCGCTTGCAGTCCGGCGATCGATGGAGGTAGCGACGAAGGTTACGAAAATAGTGATCACCAGTTAGCGCTCGATTTGGACGCAGCAAGTAATCCGCGATTGTATGGTAGTAGCCTCGATATGGGCGCATTCGAACGGCAAATGCCACCGGCAAATAGCGTGGTAGTTCCGACAGCCGGCACCTATCGGATCGGACAAACGCTCACCTTCGAAGTGATGTTCAGTGCTCCAGTTTCCGTAACCGGAATCCCGTATATCCCGCTCATCATAGGGGGGCATGATAGGCAGGCTCATTATGAATCAGGGTCGGCGTCCAATACGCTGACATTCCAATATCAACTAGTAGAAGGGGATGAAGATACCGAAGGCATTGAAATGGCATCTGCTATTGTATTAGATGGGGGAGAATTAATATACACCGATAATGAAAAAGATGCCGACCTTACCCTATGCGGTGAGGTCGAAGGGGGAACCCTAATCGATGGCGTTAAGCCGGAACTGACCGCCGTTTCCATCGCTTCCGACAATACGGCCGACGTCACGTTGGCTAAGCCCGACGACGAAATCACGTTGACCTTTATCGCCGATGAAGCCATCGGTTTGCCCACAGTTACCATCGCGGGGAACCTGGCTACCCTAAGCGCATCGGATGGAGAGCCGAATAGCTGGCAAGCCAGTTACACGATGACCGCCGATGATGAAGAAGGGCCCATTGCGTTTACCATCGATTATGAAGATGAAGCGGGTAATGCCGGTTCTACCGTTGAAGCTACGACGGATGAAAGCATCGTAACCTTTGACAAGACCCCGCCTGAAACCCCAACATCGCTGGCTATTGAACGCGCCGATGGAAAGCTGGTAATCAGCTGGGACGTCAATACGGAAGTGGACTTTGCCTTGTATCGACTCTACATGGGTACGGACCTAAACGACCTAAGCGAATCCATCGATATCACCGATATCGCTGCCGACAGCTATATACATGCCGATTTGGATAACGGCACGGAATATTATTACCGCATAGCGGCGGTCGACGAAGCGGGAAATGAAAGTGAATGGAGTGACCGATTAAGTGAAATGCCGAAGGCTGCCCAGACCATCACATTTGATGTGTTGGATGATAAGGTATACGGTGCCGAATCTTTTGTATTGTCAGCGACCGCTACATCGGGACTGACGGTGCAATTCGAAAGTAGTGACAACGGGGTTGCATCGATTGGTGATGATGGCGTGACCGTAACCATTCATGGCGCGGGAACGGTTACCATCACCGCTACACAACCGGGAAACACGGCATTTGAACCGGCAATAGCGGCACAGCAGGAATTGGTGATTTTAAAAGCCAAGCCAGTCATCACATGGGCCAATCCTACGGCCATCACCTACGGCACGGCGCTGAGCGATACACAACTGAATGCGGAAGCTGACGTTGATGGGCTGTTTACCTATACCCCTGCGGCGGGCACGGTGCCGGATGCCGGTACCGGCCACCCGCTCACGGTCACCTTCACGCCGGATGACACGGACAACTACGAACCGGCCACAGCCAGTGAAGTGATAGCAGTGCAGCCACGTTCTATCACGTTAACGGTCAAAGCACAAAGTAAGGTGTATGGCGATGACGAACCCGAGGGCTATGTATATGCACTCAGTGACGGGTCAGCGCTGGCTGTGGCCGATAATCTCGGCGACATTGTTTCGAATATCACTCGTGAGGCCGGTGAAGGTGTGGGAAGTTACTCCGTCTTTCTTGAACTCGCGGGTGCCAAAGCAGCCAATTATGACATCACCTTTGATGCCAAAAACAAGGCGTTTACAATTAGGCCAAAGCCTCTCACTGTATCGTTGAGCGCAACACCGGAAACCGAGAAAATTTACGACGGCACCGCCCATGCCGAACTTTCCGCCGGAAACTATCGGTTGCACGGCGTGTTGGGTGATGATGATGTTTATGTTTCCGGTTCTGCAAGTTACAAGCAGGCGGAGGCTGGCGAGAATATTCGCGTGCGGGTTGAGGATTTTGTGTTGCATGGCCGGGATGCTATCCATTACGTAATAGAAACGACAAGCGCAGAGACCGTTGGGCGTATTGTATGGGGAGCCGTGGAAGCACCGACCAACCTTTCCGCTACCACCGGAGATAAGCAGGTCGCCCTAAGCTGGCAAGCGCCGCCCGATAATGGGCAACCCGTAATGGAATATGTCATCCAGTTTTCACCAGACAATGGACAGACTTGGGCGCTGGCCAATCGGATACCCGCTACCGTTACCCGCGCGGTGGTAGTCGACTTGCAGAACAATCGTCCTTATGATTTCCGCGTGGCAGCGGCAAATGACGCAGGTATTGGCCCGTTCAGTGAAAGCGTTGTGGGCATCATACCTACTGCACCTGTTCTCGACGACGGAAAACTGCCCAATCCTCCGGGGGGTGAGGCCGTCGTCATCACCAATGGCGATGTCGAAACGGTGACACTTGAAGTTGTGGATTCGGAATATTTGCGGTTAAGTAGCGGAGATTTTGAATTTAAGTTGGCCACATTAGGCGTCAACGGTAACCGAATACCTATTTCGGAAATAGATGCCATCATTCGCATGATCCGTGGGACGGGTACAAGCGTATACGTGAGTGGTCGTGGTTTCGAGCCAGGGACGGTCATTACGGTATACGTGTTTTCCGATCCGCAGGTGCTGGGACATATCGATGTGCGCCCGGATGGGTCTTTCGAAGGGAGTCTGCTGCTTCCAAATAACCTTGAAATCGGTAAGCACACCATCCAGGCAAACGGGATTGTTGCTGGTGATGGGGGTGAGCGCTCCGTGTCGCTGGGCATGTTGGTGGTGGAGAACAAAACCCAAAATATTCAGTTTGATGGCTTGGGTGAACGGTCATATGGGCAAGGGCCGATGTTATTGAATGCAACGAGCACCAGCGGATTACCGATAGTCTATACCGTCACCGACCCCGAAGGCAAGCCTACAGCACTCGCGACCATCGAGCACGGCAACAAACTGCATATCCATGGGGCAGGGGATGTATGGGTAACCGCCACCCAACCCGGTAACATGGAATACAGGGCGGCGGCGTCCGTTGCACGTCGGCTCCACATCTCGCGGGCAGCGCTGGATGTTTCTGTTGCCGACGCCAGCCGTGCCTATGGCGAGGACAACCCCAAGTTCGAATTGTCGTATAGCGGCTTTGTAAACAACGACGATGTCTCGTCATTAACGCGCCAGCCCGAAGCGAGCAGCCAAGCTACGTCGGCAAGTGCGCCCGGAACGTACCCCATTGGAATCGAAGGGGGCATATCGGGCAACTATCTGTTTAGATATCATGTTGGAACACTGGCCATTACGAAGGCTCACCAGGTCATAAATTTCAACGTGCCCCACAAGGAAATAAATCGCGCTATCGGTAGCGTTTCGTTAGATGTAGGCGCAACTAGCGGGCTACCGGTTACCTTGGATGTAGATAATACGTTGGCTGCCACGTTGACGGGGACCGTGTTGAATGTCCATCGTCTAGGCACCGTCCAAATTACCGCTACACAAACAGGCGATTCGAATTACCTGCCGGCGGACCCGGTTACGGTAACGGTGCGTATTGTCGATCCATCGGCGCCTCTTCCCGTTCGTGTCCACCAAGCGGTGTCGCCAAACGGTGATGGTATCAACGAATGGTTGATCATAGAGGGTATCCGCGATTATCCGGAAAATCGTGTAACGATTATTAATCGTAACGGGACGGTCTTATGGGAGGCCAATGGATATGACAATGCCAACGTGATGTTTCGAGGGATCAGTACGGGGCAGATGAAACTTCCCGCGGGTACGTATTTCTATCTGGTGGAAATCAAAAACGGAGGTAAATGGGTGTACGAAAAAGGATACTTTGTATTAAGGTATTAGAGGGTGGAATAGGAAAACAAATACAGTAGATGAAAGGAAGGTTATTGATAACGGCAGGGGCGATACTGTGTGTATCGGCTATTGCACATGGACAGCAGGCATTAACGCATACGCAATACGGGCAATTGCGTACAGTGATTAACCCAGCAGCAAGCTTGATAAGTCAGGGCGGTGAAATATCGGTGATCGGCCGTAGGCAATGGGTAGGGCTGGACGGCGCTCCTACGGTATTTTGGGGGAGTGGCTACATGGGATTCAGGAACTTCGGTGCTACAGTGGGAATTACCATTCGCCACGAAAGCCTGGCGGTGGAGAAATTGACAGAGGCCGGTGCGTTCTTCGCTAAGAGCGTGCGTATCTCGGAAGCGGAGTATATTGGGCTGTCACTGAACGCAGGAGTGAGCTACCTAGACGGACGATTCTCACAGCTGGACCCACAGGACCCAGCCTTTGGGCAAGACATACAGGAGACGGATGCACTGGTTGGTTTCGGGGTGGTATTGTACCGTCCGGAGCGTTATTACGTGGGCTTGTCGCTTCCTCGGCTAATGCTGGGCAGCCTGGGAGTTGACAATGCCGGTCGGTATAACTTCCGTAACCTGTATCACCTAACAGCGGGTGCCCTGTTTGATCTAGGAGTCAATTTCCAGTTCCGTCCCTCACTGTTGGTTACGTATGCAGAGAGCCTCCGTCCACAGTCCGAAATCTCGGCGATGGTATTTGTGAAACGGACATTTGGCTTAGGGTTGAACGTTCGGAGCTACGGCGAGGTTGCGGGCCTGGTACACTTCAACTTCGGTAATTTCCGTCTCGGCTACAGCTACCAGTTTAACCCGCGAAACGAGCCATTGAACCGCCGCCTTAACAATAATACCCATGAGATCGGACTTAGCTACCGCTTAAGCCCCGATGGGGGGTTGCTATGAAGACCGACGATTGTTCTTGGGATAGGGCCTGAACAGCAGGAAAATCCCTAACGCTACAAAGGGTATGCTAAGTAACTGTCCCATGTTGAACTTCATCCCCTCTTCAAATGCTTCCTGATTTTCTTTGATGAATTCCAGTCCAAAGCGGGCACCGAACAGCAAGATTAAGAAAATGCCAAAAATAAAGCCGGGTTTCAATGCTGTTTTGCGATGATAAATGTTCCAAAGCAAGATAAAAATCAGCACATAGCTTAACGCCTCATACAGCTGCGCGGGATGTCGTGGAATCTGGTCTACCTGTTCAAAAACTACCGCCCAGGGTAAATTCGAGGGCAAACCAATGATTTCGGAGTTGAAGAAGTTCCCGGTACGCACGAAAGCGCCTGCCAGTGGAATGACAATAACCAATCGGTCCGTAATCCAAAGAAAATCTGTTTTCGTTTTCCGGCAAAAGAGAAAGATTCCCACCAATATGCCGATCGCCCCACCGTGACTGGCCAATCCATGAAAACCGGTAAGCTTGAATTCGCCATTAACATAGGTATAAGGCAACAGCATCTCCAGCGGATGGTCTTTGTAATAGTCAAATTCGTAAAATAGGCAATGGCCGAGGCGTGCACCCAGCAATGTGCCCAGAAAAATATAGATGCTCAGTTGATCTAACAATTCCTGGGGCTTATGCTCACGCTTAAAAATGTGCAGCATCAATACATAGCTACTGATAAAAGCCAGCAGGAAACACAATGTGTAGTACCGAACTTCGAAGCTCCCGATACTGAATATCTCCGGGCGAACATTCCAATGGATTGCGGCAAGCAGGGTGTCTATCATGGTTATGATCTGTTTAGGAGGGTAAATATAGTGTTTATTTGCTGAATCACAATTTTTGCCCCGCCTTCGCTTTGCGGTCTTTCCGGTTTTGCTGCTTAAGGATGTATTGTTTTTCGAGAAAGGCAATGACCTCACTGGCAATGTCTTTTTGGGTGGCTTTTTCGATGCCTTCCAAGCCCGGAGAAGAATTGACTTCGAGTACAAGTGGCCCGCGGTCAGAAGGCAGCATATCCACCCCACATACCGTCAATCCTAGCTCTTTGGCTGCACGCACAGCGGTTTCACGTTCGGCTTTATTGAGTTTAATGATCTCTGCGCTACCCCCCCGGTGCAGGTTGGAACGGAATTCACCCTCCTTGGCAGTACGTTTCATCGCACCGACTACTCGTCCGTCCACCACAAATGCACGGATATCTGTGCCGCGTGACTCTTTGATGTATTCCTGAATGAGGATGTTGTTACCCAAACCATAAAAAGCCTCAATAACCGATGATGCCGCTTTTTTGGTTTCGGCAAGCACAACGCCAATGCCCTGCGTGCCTTCAAGTAGTTTGATGACCAGTGGCGGACCTCCTACCATCTTGATCAGATCGTCGACATCCCGGGTCCGACGGGCAAACCCGGTAATGGGCATACCAATTCCAGCACCCGAGAGGATTTGCATACAGCGCAGTTTGTCACGTGATCGCGTAATAGACTGGCTGGGATTAGCCGATATAACGCCCATCACTTCAAACTGGCGGACGATGGCGGATCCATAAAAGGTAACCGACGCACCAATTCGCGGAATAATCGCATCAATATCGGACAAGTCCTGTCCTTTGTAGTGCATGCTGGGTTTCCCCTGCTTGATGCCCACATAACACTGACTGTGGTCGATGACGACACATTCATGCCCGCGCATCCGCGCAGCCTCTACCAACCTACGTGTCGAATAGAGGTTCTTTAGGGTTGATAAAACTGCAATCTTCACGTGTACGAAAATAAATTCCTGATGGATAGAAACACTTATTTTTTTGAAAGGTTTGCGCGCGAAACATCCACGAGGAATTTTTTGCGGATAAACGAGCGCCCCAGCAAAACAGGAAATTCCATACCAGAGCGATCGCGGAGGGAAAGCTCAATGGCATGCATTTCGTTGAACAGCCGGATTTTGGTGTTTATCACGTAGCGGTTTTCCTCCTGGCCAAAAGAATTTCGGATCCTACGTTCGCTATGGAAGGGCAAGGTAAAGTGGGTATGCTGCGATCCGAACCGATCATCCAAAGGCCGGAATTCGACATATTGTTTTCGACCTTTCTTTACCAGCTGGATAGCGCTGCAGTGTACTACCGAAGTGCGTGCACCCGTATCTACTTTTGCGGAAATACCGTATAGACCCAAATCCGGCAAATCTACCGTTTCCTTCCAACCGATGGTTTTCAGCGCGACAGCGGCCATTGCTTTACAAACTTTGGGCTCAATAATAAATATATTCGCCAAAAGGAGACTTGACGGTTACCTGTTTTACGGCAGAAGACTCCACGCGGCCGATAACCTGGGCAGCGACGCCATATTGTTCGGAAATACGGATAATGTCGTCGGCAATGGCAGCCGGCACGTATAGCTCCATGCGATGCCCCATGTTGAATACCTTATACATTTCCTGCCAGTCGGTGCCGGATTCTTCCTGAATCAGTCTGAACAGGGGAGGGATGTCAAACAAATTGTCCTTAACAATGTGGAGTGCATCGATGAAATGGAGGACTTTGGTCTGTGCACCGCCGCTGCAATGTACCATCCCGTGGATATCCCGACGGTACTTGTCGAGCACCTGCTTGATAACCGGCCCATAGGTGCGGGTAGGTGACAAAACAAGTTTACCCGCAGTGACCGTCCCGTGTCCGGGAATTTCGACGTTTTCCGTTAATCCTTTTGTACCCGCAAACACTAATTCGTCGGGTACCGACGGATCGTAGCTCTCTGGAAACTTTTCGGCAACCGACTTGTGGAACACGTCGTGCCGGGCGGAAGTAAGCCCGTTCGACCCCATGCCCCCGTTGTATTCACGTTCGTAAATCGCCTGTCCAAAAGAAGCCAGCCCGACGATGACGTCGCCCGATTGTATGCGGTGATTGGAAATCACCTCGTCCCGTTTCATGCGGCAGGTAACCGTGCTATCCACGATAACGGTACGCACGAGATCGCCAACATCGGCTGTTTCTCCTCCGGTGGAATAAATGCCGATACCTAAGTCGCGAAGTTCCGCTAATATTTCTTCGGTACCATTGATGATCTCCGCAATAACCTCCCCGGGGATGCGGTTTTTATTACGTCCGATGGTGGATGACAGCAGGATGTTATCGGTCGCCCCAACACATAACAAGTCATCGAGGTTCATCACAATAGCATCCTGTGCAATACCCCTCCATACCGAAAGGTCGCCGGTTTCTCGCCAATACACATAAGCGAGGGAAGATTTCGTACCCGCACCGTCGGCGTGCATGATGTTACACCACGCCTCGTCGCCTGTTAATATGTCGGGTATGATTTTGCAGAACGCCTGGGGAAACAACCCTTTGTCGAGGTTCTTGATAGCATTGTGTACGTCTTCCTTGGCAGCGGATACTCCCCGCAGGTTGTATTTAAAATCAGCCATTTCCGCTGTTTAGTCTACATGCCTGATTTCTACCCGTCGGTTTTGTGCCCTTCCAGACTCCGTATCGTTAGACGCAACGGGTTTTGTGGCGCCGAATCCTTTTACGGTCAAGTTGTTTCCGTAGATGCCAGCGTTAACCAGATAAAGTTTTACGGCGTTGGCCCGGTCAATAGACAATTCCATGTTGTAAGCCGCTGTACCTTCGACGGAAGCATGGCCGTCGATGATGAATTTGGCATCGGAGTCTTTTTGCATTTCGCGGGCTATCTGGTCAAGAACGGCATACGAATTTGTTTTCAATACCGATGAATCAAATTCAAACTGTATATTAGTAAAGTTGTAATTTGGCGGTGACACCGGAGCAGGTGTGGATTGTGTAGGCGCCGCGGTTGGTTCCTTTTTTTGAGGCTCTGCGACAACCCGTTCTTCGGGAACCTCCCGCTCAACAACCTCCGCTGAGGGCTGAAGGACTACTTGTTTTGGCTTGCAGCCTTGATAAGACATCGCCAACATGCCTAAGCATGACATTAATATACAATTACTTATAGTTTTCATGTTTGATAACTTTACTGCGGTAAACATAGGAAATATCTGTTAATTTTTACCTATACTTGGCATTTAATATGTTTCTATGAATACAATGAGTGTGCCAACCTTCCGTTTTTCAACGTTGTTTTTTATAACCACGCTGCTGTTTTTAACTAGCATACAGGCACAAGAGCGGCTAAAAGTAGCTGTGGCGGGATTGAGCCATGACCATGTGCACACATTACTTCGCGCTTACCGGCAACAAGAGGTGGAGATTCTAGGGATTGCCGAAACAAACACCTCGCTCGTAGATCGCTACCGAAGAAATTACGATTTGCCCGATTCGTTGTTTTTTAAGACCGTTGACGACATGCTACAAGCCGTTCATCCCGATGTGGTTTTAGCCTATAATGCCATTTCCGAACATGTTGAGGTGGCAGAGATTTGTCTGCCGTTAAGGGTGCCGTTGATGGTGGAAAAGCCGTTGGCCGTCAACAACGAACAGGCGAGGCGGATTGCTCAACTGGCTGCGACCCACCATACTCCCGTTCTTACCAACTATGAAACTACGTGGTACGACAGTAATCAAACCCTGAAGCAATGGGTTGAAAGAGGAGACATCGGTAGATTAAAAAAAGTAATCGTAAAAGACGGCCATCAAGGGCCAAGAGAAATCGGCTGCAGTGAAGATTTCCTGAATTGGCTTACCGATCCGGAAAAAAACGGTGGAGGTGCACTGATAGATTTCGGCTGCTATGGGGCTAATTTGATGACCTGGCTTATGGAGGGCGAGCGCCCGGTAGCAGTCACTGCCGTCACACGGCAGCTGAAACCGGATAGGTATCCGTTGGTCGACGATGACGCAACCCTCATCTTGGAATACAAAGGTGGAACTACGGGCGTGATTCAAGCGTCGTGGGATTGGCCATACAGTATCAAAGACTTGCAGGTATATGGTGAAAACACGTCGCTTCACGCCGTAGATCCGGGTACGTTGCTGCGCTATTCAAGCCCGCGTAAACAGGGACCGGTTCCCTTGGTGACGACGTACTTTAACGACCACCTCTCGTACCTGAAAGCGGTATTGAATGGCGATACCGATGGAACAAACGATCTGTCGTCGTTATCAAACAACCTGATTGTTGTTGAAATCCTGCAGGCGGCGAGGGAGTCTGCTGCACGAGGTGAACGGGTTTTGCTGAATAACCGGTAACGCTTATTCAATTTGACTTTGCAGCAAAGCATCGCGCCATTGCTGCTGTAACTCCGGTGTGAAATGCTCCTGTGGAATCACCAGTTCAACGGTATGCAGGGCGGTAGGTCCTTCGGCTACATACGTTAGCAATACGGTTGATCCGCAGGTTTCATCGGAAGATCTGGTAGCTTTGATCACAAATAGGATCGACGTGCGGCCGTTTACCGTTTTTTTGTCGACAATATCAAGCGACGCTTCCGGGCACCCGGCTTTCTCGAATTCCCACTTCTCTTCAGGTGTACCAAGGGCCTTCATGGGGTAGTAGCGCCGGTCGATAGTCGTTACGGTAACGGTTTTCACCGGGGCTTTTTCCGCCGCACTGCCCCTTATTGAATAGGCCGTACCGCGGATACCTTTTGTGTCTTTGGGAATCCCGGTGCTTTTCCATCGGTACTCCCCCGGAAAGTCGATCACAATTTTTTCCTTGCCGGGCGTAGGTTGCGCCCTGCCGCAAAATGCACAGCATAGGCAAGCGACAAAAATAGGTAATGAAATATATGTCCGTAGCATCTGCACCATCCACATTTAATTCAGTTAAATAATCGGCTCGAACCGCATCGCAAATTTATCCCGGTACGCTTTTGGTGTCATGCCTGTATTTTCTTTAAACAAATGCCGGAAATTTTTCATGTCGCTGTATCCTGCACAAAGCATAATCTCAAACAAGCCTTTCTCTGTGTTTTCAAGCAATCGTTTTGCGGCCTCTATTTTGGTTTTTTGGAGGTACCGTATCGGGGTGAGTCCAGTTGCCTGTTTAAACCTCCGGACGAAATTACGCCTGCTAGCCGGAATATCGGCAATCGCTTCTTCGATGCTCTTGATTTCGGGAAACTGGCTCTTGATTTTATGTTGCACGCGCATCACCAATTCATCATCATGGGCCTCCACGGGTGAGAAGTGGCCGAAATAAGCCTGGTTTTCACGATCCATGTCGATTGCAAAGGTCTTGGCAATGCGAATGGCCATTTCCCGACCACAGCATTTTTGAATGAGCGCCAGCATTACGTGAAATCCGCTGGTGGCGCCGCCGCTGGTATAGATATTGGCATCATGGGTAACCACGGCATCCTGCTCCAGCTTAATTTTTGGAAAATAGGTGGCCAGCTTCTCCGCTGCATCTACATGTGTGGTTGCGCGGCGATCGTCCAATAACCCCGATGCCGCCAATAGAAAGGCGCCCGTACAATTGCTGGCCAATATGGCTCCTTGAGCATATTGCTTGTGAAGCCACGGAATAAAGCAGCGGTTGTCTTCAAGCGTTTGTGCCATATCTACCGGTCCGAAGGCTGGTATGAAAATCAAATCGTAAGACGGGCTGTTGCTAACCGGTACGTAAGCAATATGACGGAAGTTATCAGGAACTACTTGATGATCCGACGCGCCCGTGAAACTGATCTCGAACCGTTCCGATTTTCCTTCTTCAGCTAGAAAACGGTTGGCCGTTTCAAATACATCTACGATGGCTGCAAGACTTAGTAATCGGTATTTACGGGTCAAAAGGATAGACAGTCGCATATCATTGCCTGATTAATTTCACTTCAAAGATACAAACCCATCTTTAAATATCCTCTCAAAAAACTATCTTTGCCGTTTGAAGTCGATTTGCATGAAACTAGCTAGGTCAGCGACCAACGAAGGCGATGAAATCCAGGTTCCATGAGGCGATTCTACTAAAATTATTTTCGAATGAACCATATCCGCAATTTTTGTATCATTGCGCACATAGACCACGGTAAGAGTACGTTGGCAGACAGACTGTTGGAGTTTACGAATACCATTACCCAACGGCAGGCCCAAGCCCAGCTTTTGGATAATATGGATCTGGAACGGGAGCGGGGCATCACCATCAAAAGCCACGCAATTCAGATGAATTATGTAAAAGATGGACAGGAGTATGTGCTGAATCTCATCGATACCCCGGGGCACGTGGATTTTTCGTATGAAGTATCGCGGTCCATTGCTGCCTGTGAAGGAGCGCTGCTTATTGTGGATGCTTCGCAGGGGATACAGGCGCAGACCATTTCCAATTTGTACCTGGCGCTCGAACACGATCTCGAAATCATTCCGATACTCAACAAGATGGATCTGCCGGGGGCAATGCCTGAGGAGGTAAAAGATCAGATTGTCGACTTAATCGGCGGTAAGCGAGAAGACATTATCCCTGCGTCAGGAAAAACAGGCCTCGGGGTGATGGATATCCTGAATGCAATTGTTGACCGAGTCCCAGCCCCCGTAGGTGATCCCGAAGCGCCCCTACAAGCACTGATTTTCGACTCCGTATTCAACTCCTTTCGGGGTATCATGGCGTATTTCAAAGTCGAGAATGGCGAAATACGGAAAGGTGATAAGGTGAAGTTTATGGCCACCGGGAGGGAATACATCGCCGATGAGATCGGGACATTGCGTCTCAATCAGGTGCCCAAGGAGGTCATCCGAACGGGCGACGTAGGGTACATCATTTCGGGCATCAAAGAGGCAAGGGAAGTAAAAGTAGGGGATACCATTACCCATGTAACCCGCCCGAGCAAAGACGCAATCAAAGGATTTGAAGAAGTGAAGCCGATGGTCTTTGCGGGAATTTATCCAGTAGATACCGAAGATTTTGAAGAATTGCGCGAGAGCATGCATCGCTTGCAGCTCAACGATGCGTCGTTGGTATTTGAACCGGAATCTTCCGCTGCACTTGGATTCGGGTTCCGGTGTGGTTTTCTGGGAATGTTGCACATGGAGATCATCCAGGAGCGCCTGGAACGGGAGTTTGACATGACGGTAATTACCACGGTACCCAACGTATCGTACAAAGCTTACCTCACCAAAGATCAAGAGGAAATCGTTGTTCATAACCCATCTGATTTGCCCGACCCCAGTAAGTTGGACTATGTAGAGGAACCTTATATTAAAGCAAATATCATCACGAAGGCTGAATTTGTCGGAGCGGTGATGTCGCTGTGTATCCAGAAGCGTGGAATCATCATCAACCAGTCGTACCTCACGGCCGATCGTGTGGAGTTGGTATTTGAAATGCCGATGGGTGAAATTGTATTCGATTTTTATGACAAGCTAAAAACGATATCCAAAGGATACGCGTCGTTTGATTACCACCAGATTGGCTACCGGCAGTCGGATCTGGTAAAGCTGGATATCCGTTTAAATGGAGAACCTGTTGATGCGCTTTCCTCACTTATCCACCGAAGCAATTCCTACGACTTTGGAAAAAAAATATGTGAAAAATTAAAGGAGCTGTTACCGCGGCAACAATTTGAAATCGCAATACAGGCGTCCATTGGTGCGAAAATCATTGCTCGTGAAAACATCCGCGCGTTACGCAAAGATGTGACCGCCAAATGTTACGGGGGAGATATTTCCCGTAAGCGTAAATTGCTTGAAAAACAAAAGAAAGGTAAAAAGCGGATGCGCCAAGTAGGCAACGTGGAGATTCCGCAGTCGGCATTTATGGCCGTGTTGAAGTTAGATTAATTAATTAAAAATGAACTTATTAGACGGTAAACTCGTATCAGCGAAAATCAAGGAAGACATTAAGCAGGAAGCGGCTGCTTTTTTGGCAGAAACGGGTCGAAAGCCTCACTTGGTGGCCATTTTGGTAGGTAACGACGGAGCCAGCGAAACCTATGTCGCCAGCAAGATGCGTAACTGTGAACTGGTTGGATTTGAGTCGACCAATATCCATTTCGATACCAGCATTTCGGAAGGTGAGCTCCTAGCTAAAATTAACGAGCTCAATGCAGACGGCGGCGTGGATGGATTGATTGTACAGCTTCCGTTGCCGAAACATATCGATCCGGAACGGGTTACCGAAGCGATCGACTATCGAAAGGATGTGGATGGGTTCCACCCCGTGAACCTCGGTCGTATGCAACGCAATTTACCTTGTTTTATTCCGGCTACTCCCTATGGAATCCTGCTGATGCTTGCACATTATGGCATTGATACCTCCGGGATGCATGCAGTGGTGGTAGGCAGGAGCAACATTGTCGGTAGTCCGATGAGTATACTACTGGCGCGGAACAGCAACCCCGGAAATTGTACCGTGACGCTCACCCACAGCCGGACCCGGAATGTCAAGGAAGAGGTGCTTCGGGCCGATATCATTGTGGCAGCCATTGGAAAGAAGCACTTCATCACGGCCGATATGGTAAAGGAAGGAGCCATTGTAATCGATGTGGGAATTAACCGCGAAATGAGTGATAGGACCAAATCAGGGTATAAGCTATACGGCGATGTCGACTTTGAGCAGGTTGCCCCGAAATCATCATGGATAACGCCGGTACCTGGAGGCGTGGGCCTGATGACCATCGTCGGCCTATTAAAAAACACGTTGGAAGCAGCCAAGGGGAGTATTTATTAATGCGCTTCCAAATAGTTTGGTACAACTATTGCGTCTAAAGCGGCAAAAAAATAGATAAAAATGAAAAAAATAGCAATGACAGCCTTATTTGCCGGAGCATTGTTTTTCGCAGCCTGCAACAACGGTACATCCGGAACAGAATCACACGACCATGATCATGCGGAACACGACCACAATCACGATGGCCATGATCACGATCATACCGTCGGCGAGCAGGTAGATGCTGCATTGGACACCCTAGAAGAGGTAGGCGATACGATCGGTGCGAAGGCTGAGGAATTGGGCGAGGAGTCCAAATCCAAATTTCAAGAAGCAAAAGAAGGGATCAAAGCAGGTGTGAAAAATGCCAAAGAAGAGGTAACGGAAGCTTCCAAGGCGGCAGCGACTGACGTAAAGAACGCTGCAAAGAAAGTAGGTGAAAAAATCGAAGAAACCGCCAAAGAAGTAAAGGAAGACTTGAAGTAGGGGAATTGCCAGTATTTAAGCCTACTGCTCGCAAGCTGAGATCCGCGGCCGCGTTGCTTGCGTCTCCACAAGGCTTGCTCTGCAGCAGACTGAAATGACCGTAATGACTCGTACCCATTACCATTATTTACCGCCAAATTGGTTAGGATAGGTAAAAGCAACCCAGTGACGCGGACCGTAGGGAGCGTTACAGTTGCGTTGCGTATCCTAACCACCCATCCTCCAGCCTTTTTACAGATTTTCATGGTATCTTTGAGACATGAAGCTACTTATCATCGAAGACGAACAGGGCCTGCGGGACAATGTCACCCAGTTTTTACAGAAAGAGCAATACACCGTTGAAGCAGCAGCCGATTTTCATTCAGCCATGGAGAAAATTGCGTTGTATGATTACGATTGCATTTTGCTGGATGTAGGCCTGCCAGATGGCAACGGCTTAAATCTACTACGCGCGCTAAAATCTAAACAGAAACGCGACAATGTGATTATTATTTCAGCTAAAGATTCATTGGATGATAAACTCGAAGGATTGAATCTCGGTGCCGATGACTACCTGACCAAACCGTTCCACTTAGCCGAACTCAATGCGCGGATTAAAGCCGTGCTGCGGCGGAAAGCATTAGACGGTGGTAACGTTGTCAAATTGAATAACATGGAGCTGGATTTCAACGGACGCACGCTTTGTATAGACGGCGTGACGATTCACCTTAACCGAAAGGAATTTGATATCCTAGCGTTTTTTGTGGTCAATAAAAACAGGCTGATCTATAAATCTGCGCTGGCGGAACATGTTTGGGGAGACCACATGGACAATGCAGATAATTTTGACTTTATTTATTCCCAAATCAAGAACTTGCGAAAAAAATTAAAGGATCATGGCGCCAATCTCGAGATCCAAGCCATCTACGGAGTAGGTTATAAATTGACCGTATAGATGAAGCTGCTCAACCATACGTTGCTGTATCTGTCGGCCTCGCTGGTCTTCATCCTGAGCATATGGGCTGTGGTCTTCTATTTCAGCATGATGGAGGAAGTGTACGATAGCATTGACGATGGTTTGGAAAATTACAAGATGCTGATCATCAAAAAAGCCAGCCGTGATTCATTACTCCTAACTAAAAGCCGTTTTGATGAGAGTAATTATGCGATACGTCCCATAGATAGGGAGTTTGCACTGCGGGCGACTGAGCAGTTTAAAGATACGTCTATGTATATGGAGTACGAGGAAGACTATGAAATTATGCGTATGCTCACCACGTACTTCTCTACACCGCAGGCGCAGTATTACGAATTGAAGATCATCACGTCTATGGTAGAAGGTGATGATTTGGTTGCCGATTTATTGCATGCGTTATTGTGGCTGTATGTTGCGGTAATTGCGAGCGCGTTTATCATTAATAACTGGGTGCTACGAAAAATATGGCGGCCATTCTACCAATTGCAGCATGAGTTAAGAGGTTTTAAGTTGGGCGAGGATAAAACGTTTAATCCGCCACAGACCAAGGTAACTGAATTTGAGGATATGAACAATACGGTGGCGGAGCTGCTGAAGGCCAATATTGCCGTATTTCAGCAGCAAAAGCAGTTTATTGAAAATGCTTCACATGAATTGCAAACCCCCTTGGCCATCGCCATCAACAAACTGGAGCTATTACTGGAGCAAACCCAGGGAAAAGAGGCGCAGGTACAGCTTCTCGCTAACGCGATCCAATACCTGGAACGGATGACCCGGCTTAACAAATCCCTGTTGTTGCTTTCAAAAATTGAAAACAGGCAATTTTCCAAAGAGGAAACGGTCGATTTCAACGAGCGGTTACGGCGGCAGGCGGATGATTTTGAAGAACTTCTCCATTACCGAAATATCCAGTTAGACTGGATTGACAACGCGAAGTTACAGGGACGCTTCAATGCAGACCTAGCCGATGTTTTGATTACGAATCTGTTAAAGAACGCAATTGTGCATAACTACGACGGCGGTTGGATTACCGTAACTGTCGGAAAAGATGAGTTTGAAATCGCGAATACCGGCAGACCACAGCCTTTAGATACTGATAAAATGTTTACCCGTTTTTACCGATCGGCTGATCAGTCGTCATCCACCGGGTTGGGATTGGCTGTCGTGAAAGCAATTGCACAGCACTATCAGGCGGAAGTAGGTTACCGCTACGTAGATGGACTGCACCGCCTCTATTTTCGACTGCCTCACCTAATGTAATCTTCATCGGCTGAGTCCAGTGGCTTGTTGATTTCGAAGGTTGGGTCCGCCTCCGGCTGATCAGCGTTGTTCTGCCTCCTTCTGGGGCGACCCAAAAGAAAACCTACAATTACACCAATGAAAAACATCGTGCCCAATACGGCTAATTTTGGGACCGTCCGGATGCCGAATATCCAAAAATTTACTTCATCCATGTTTTTCATGAGTATGACCGTGACCAAAACGGTTACGACAATGATGAAAATGGTTTTTGCACGCATAGTTTTTTGAATTTGTAACGAAAATACTAAAATCTTTTAGATAGCAGCCTGTGTATCAATTAACATTTTTTAACTTTTTTATTTGAAATTTTTGCCATTGAAAGATTATGTGTATTTTTGGCGCAGCGATAAAACAACACACACACAGAAAACAGCACACGTAGACACAAACTATTGGGTAGTTTTACACACAGAATTTATAATTGACATCTACCACATCGAAACAAATATATCGATGTTTAGTCAATATTAATTACCCGCAAGATTTCAATGATTTGACATTGTGGCTACCTATTCAGGAGAATAAGGGGATGTTTCGGAAAATGACCATAGAGAGTAGGCAGTACCAGCTTGTCATTAAACCAGGAGAATAATTCACTGACTTTTTGATTTTTACTCGTATCCAATCCCATTGGTGGAAACCTTGGGTAATTCCAACGACTTTTACAGCTATATAACTATTTTTTACGACTATTTTTTAACCAAATTCAAAACACATGAAACAAAAATTACTATGTTTCTTTATGTTGGGGATACTGCTGATTGGATCAGCCTATGCCCAAGACAGGAGAATCAGTGGTAGAGTGACATCAGCGACGGACGGCGCTCCGATAGCTGGGGTTTCCGTACTGGCTGTGGGTGGCACTACAGCTACTCAGACCGACGATTTGGGAACATTTTCGATCAACATTCCGTCATCGGTGACCCAATTGGAATTCCGCTTTTTAGGGTATACTACAGAACGTGTGGATGTCGGAAGTCAAGCAATGGTTACTGTCCAGTTAACAGAAGACGCCTCAGCACTGGAAGAAGTGGTCGTGACGGCCATGGGCATTACCCGGCAGGAGAAGACCCTAGGTTATTCGGCCACCAAGGTGGGCGGAGAGGAAATCGCCCGGGCACGCAACTCGAATATTACCCAATCACTTGCAGGTAAAGTGGCAGGGGTACAAATCCAGGCTTCGTCGTCTGATCCGGGATCGTCTTCGTCGGTAGTCATTCGCGGATTCGGCTCTATCAATGGTAATAACCAGCCGTTATATGTAGTGGATGGTGTTCCACTGCAAAGCAATACCTTCACGGCAGATGGGCGGGTAAATGGCTTGAGTGGTATCGGTAATATTGCACAAGATGATATTGAGTCGATGACTGTACTGAAAGGTGCCGCAGCGACAGCTTTGTACGGTAGCCGTGCAGCCCGGGGCGTTATTGTTATCACTACCAAGCAAGGAAGCCGGGGTGCAGACCGCAACTATACCATCCAATACAATGGTGGAGTACAACTTCGTCAGGTTTCTTATTTTCCTGAGATGCAGAATGAGTTCGGGCAGGGATGGAACGGAACACAAACCTACATCGAAAATGGTTCTTGGGGACCACGGCTTGATGGATCGACTCAGGTATTCGGACCTATTTGGAATCACCAACAATTGATCCACGAATATTCAGCCAGAAAGAATAACGTCAGAGATTTCTTCGATATTGGTGTTTCCAACAACCATAACGTTTCCTTGAGTGGTGTCTCGGATGATGGTAAAAATACCTATTACGTTTCCTATTCGAACGTTTCGGATGATGGTAGCATGCCGACTGACGCTGATTCATACGAACGAAATACCATAGCCTACCGGGGAGCTTACCAAGGAGCTGATTGGTTTAAAATCTCATCTACCGTGAATTTTGCAACCGCGAAGACAAATTCAGTAGGTAGTTTCCAAGGAACATCCGTGGTAGATGGCCTTTATGAATTACCACGGGATGTATCGCTTTTAGATAAACAGGATCTTACGAATCCCTTTAATACGCCAGAAGCCTATTTCACACCATACGGCATTACAAATCCTTATTGGGCGCTAGCAAATAACTACAATCAAATTAACTCTAAGCAGTTGTATGGTAAACTGCAGGCAGACATCAATCCCATTAAAGAATTGACCCTTACCTACCGGTTTGGATACGACTACAACGATTATGACGTAAAAATCGGTACGCCTGAAATTGATCTGGATGATGCGCTGATCAACGAGGATTATGGATATGCACCAAGCAACATGAACCAAACGGGTAATGTATATGCGCGCTATGGCCGTTCCTATGAATTCAACCACGACTTTCTGGCTACGTATGACAATACGTTTGATCGGTTTACACTTACTGCACTTGCCGGAGTGAACATCAACGAGCGGTATTCGACTTATATGTTCGGACAAACAGACGGACTATCGTTTGATACTGGCTTTTGGGATCTCAGTAATGGCGCCACACGTTCCGATTTGTCGGAAAGTCAGTCAAAAAGAAGATTGATCGGCCTGTTTGGAGATGTAACGGTAGGCTTTGACGATATGCTGTTTTTAAATCTGACAGCGCGTAACGATTGGTCTTCTACATTGCCAATCAATGGCAACAGTTATTTTTATCCGGGCGCTACGCTGAGCTGGATCTTCACGGAGTTGATACCTCAGAATGATATACTTTCTTTTGGTAAAGCACGTTTAGCCTTTGGACGCACGGGGGCGGATACGGATCCGTATCGGACAAGCTATAATTATGTACAAGGATTCGCAAGCGGATATTATGCGACAGACATCGCGCAGTTTCCGATGAACGGTGTAAACGCATTTCAATTAAGCGGCACGGCAGGCAGTCTTACGCTGCGGCCGGAAATGAACGAGGAGTTTGAGGCAGGTGTGAATATGCGGTTTTTACGGAATCGTATCGGCATTGACGCTGCATTTTATAACCGTAAAAATATCGATCAGATTTTTACCTTGCCGGTGGATCCGTCGACCGGGTTTACGAATATGGTTACCAACTTCGGAGAGGTTCGTAACCGAGGTGTCGAATTGTTGTTGACTACTACACCGGTGAAAACGGCCAAATTCCAATGGGATTTGGATGTGAATTTTGCGATCAATCGCAATAAAGTACTGTCTATGCCCGAAAGTTTGGAAGGCGGCCGGGTAAGTATCGAAGACTTTTCGGCGGGCGATGACGCCGTCTACATGTATGCTGAAGCAGGGAGACCACTGGGTCAGTATTATACTTACCTGCCGCAGTACGTGACGGATCCTAACAGTGAATACTATGGTCGTATGATTGTTGATGAGGCTGGGCAACCGGTTCTTACGCTCGACGTAGAAGATACAGGTTTGAATATGAATCACCAATGGACTGGAGGTGTAAATACTTCCTTCTCTGCTTACGGGCTTACATTAAGCGCCGCGTTGGATGTACGTTATGGAGGTGGAATGTTCTCTCGTACCAAGAACTTGATGCAGTTTACCGGAAATGGTATGATGACCTTATATAACGACCGCAGACCGTTTATCATTCCGAATTCAATACAACGGGTGCTGGATGAAGATGATAATTTTGTAGGCTACACTGAAAATACCACTCCGCTGAAGTTATCAAATACCAGTTACCAGAATTATTTCAATTTGTATGGGTGGGGCAATGGGGGTATGTCTTATCTTGTTGACCGCACTTACGCCAAATTGCGGAATGTGACGCTTACTTATGATTTACCAAAGCGGTGGGTAACCGCTACCCGTTTAAGTGGTATATCACTGTCTGCATTTGTGAACAACGCATTTATATGGACTGCATCGGATAACCAGTATATCGACCCCGAGGGCTCAACGGTTGGTCCCGACCTTACCGGACAGTTTGGTGAACTGTATGTCAATCCGGCAAGCAGGATATACGGATTCAATGTTAACCTGAAATTTTAATTGAGGATACAAATCATGAAAAAGTTTATTATACCATTTCTGGCTATACTTCTGGGAACCACTTCCTGTGAGAAGTATTTGGATATCAACCAGGATCCCAATGCTCCTTCAGAGGAAAATGTGACACCGGAATTAATTTTTCCTACGGCTGAAATGAACCTGGCTTCCAGCTATGGCAATTTCTTGCGCATCATCGGAGGTTACTACAGCCAGCATTATTCACACGACTTCGGAACGAGTAACTATTTGGATTATTCTAAATTTATGATGTCCGCCACCCGTTCCAGTGGAACGTATTCACAGTTGAACTCACGGGTGTTGAAAAATCTGGAAACGATCCGTGAAAAAACAACGGAGTCGGAAGACTGGGGAACCTACCTCGCAGCAACCACCCTGCGTGCATTCGTTTATCAAGCATTGGTGGATGCCTATGGTGAAGTTCCGTACTCTGAAGCCTTGGATATTGGAAATACGTCTCCGAAGTTTGACGAAGGAAGCGTAATTTACGCCGGTATCCTAGCTGAGTTGAATGACGCGTTGTCTAAGGTTACCGAATCGAGTCCCGTAGTAGAAAACTTTCTGTTTTCTTCAAACGATGCGTCGGAATGGATACCATTCGCAAACGCATTGAAATTCAGGATTTTGATGCGTATGAGTAAGGTGCAGGACGTAAAGGCCGATCTGGACCAATTGGTGGCAGCAAACAATTTTCCAACAGAGGACATCGCATGGGATGGAATTTGGGAAGATGTAACCGGAAAAGCAAATCCATTTTATCAAGAAGAGTTTGCTTCGTACTTTGGTAGCACTCAGATTAATGTCATTGGAAATATAGCTTTGATAGGGACGCTTTCGGATACGGAAGATGGCCGTTTGGGCGCCTTTTTCGAAAAGAATGCCAACGGCAATTATAGTGGTGGTGTCTCAGGAACTAATTTTAGTACATCAACCACTTATCGTTCAGGCTATTTTTCCCGGCCAGTCGCTAGTTACGATATGCCTGTATATTTGATAACCGTTGCTGAAACGGAGTTTTTCTTAGCCGAGTACCATGCCCGTTACGGCAGCAGTGCCGAAGCCGAAGCCCACTATAAAGCAGCGATTGATGCCTCGTTTGCCACAGCCGGTGTAGAGGGTGCTGAAGAAGTTTACACTATTCATTACCCTTGGGATCAGGACAATTATGAAAAAGTGATCGGTATCCAAAAGTGGATCGCATTGAGTGGCGTAAATAATTTTGAAGCTTGGTGTGAGTTGAGGAGGCTAAAGTATCCAGCGTTTGGCTCGGTAACGGGAGAGGAAATATATGACGAGGGGAATGACGATTTCCAGCCAACGTTGTACGTGCCTACTACTTTGTATACCCCAATTCTGTTTAATACACAATTGGGGGCCGGGAAGGTGTTGCAGCGGTTGCGGTATGCGGAAAGTTCTACCAGCCGGAATTCAAATGCACCGGAAACTAAACCCGATTCAGAACCGGTATTTTGGGCGAAATAGTTGGGTAAGTATGAAAATTCAATTTTGAAGAAAATGAAAAGTAAAGTAATCATATTTGCGGCTTTGGTTTTAGCCGGAATTGGATTCCAAAGCTGCGAAAAGGAAACTACGGCGGGGTTTACGGATATTACGATCTATCCCGTTTTGGAAGTTTTAGGAGATCCGATAGTAGTAGTAAATAAAGGAGAGTCATACGAGGATGCAGGTACACATGCAGAATTGGATGGAGAAGACGTTACTGGAGATGTTGTTGTCCGATCAGACGTAAATACCGATGAGGTAGGGATTTATTCTGTTAACTATTCGATAACCAACGCCGATGGGTTTACGGTAACCGGAGCAAGGACGGTTTATGTAACAGATCCTACTCCTTCCGTTATAACCCCGGGATTGAAAACGGTTAGTGTAGGAACTAATCGTTCAGGTGGTGGTGCAGTTACTGCTTATAGTGGATATCCGGTAGTTATTTTGCAAACAGAGCCGGGCATATTTTACATCACAGACTATTTCGGAGGATACTATGAAGTACGTGCAGGATATGGTCCGGCTTATGCGATGAAAGGTAGTTTTAAGCTCAATGCGGACAATACATTAAGTCTCATCGAAAGTGGAGTGGATGGTTGGGGGGATTCCTTGGATGACCTATCCAGTGCTTCCGTTGATCCTGGTACAGGGGCGATACGGTTTACTGCTTCTTATGCAGGTACTTACAATTTTAATGTAATCTTAAACTAAAAGATCCATGAAAAAGATATTTCTTTTACCCTTATTATATTTGTTTGGAACTCTTTTGATTTCTTCCTGTGAGAAGGATGACATAGGCGGGACAAATGGTGAAAAAACAGCAGGTGAGTGGTATGTCACTGTGGTTGCTGTTGATGAAGCCGGGAATGTGGTCTACGAAGATGACGAATTGTTCGGTATAGGACATTTTCATCTGGATACCTACAATACCGTAGCAAATGATCCCAATGAGATGTGGATTGACGATAACACTAATTTTTGGGAAACCAAAGGTAAAATAAGCGTTGATCCGAATGCACTTACGTTCTCAGGTGAGGATGTTCAGAATGAATATTATGATTCACAATTTACGGTAACAAATGGTAAAATACTGTTGAAAGCAGCTACTACGCCAAGTGGTATGCCTGCGGACAGTATTGTGTTTAATTTGAATTTCAGTGATGACGACTATCCTAAGGAACTAGGTTTTTCATCGTACTTGGTTTCCGGTTACCGCTATACAGGTTTTGCGGGAGACGAATAAAATTCATTCTTCTTTCCAATCTAATTTTCGGAACGAATTTGCTTTTAAAAGAAAGGGTTGTCTAAAAATGGGCAACCCTTTTCCTTTAAAATAATTTTGAATCTGATCGGCTTAGCGAAATGGGCAGCTGAACCTCACTTTGGAAATCCCTTTCGCAACCTGACAGCATCAGCACACAAACCATCGTTACCGGACACGATCAGTCTTATTTGATTCATAAGGGATGGGGTTAGTCTCGCTGCAACCAAAGAGTTTAACCAACTGAGTGAAAAAGTATGCAGCCAGTTAACCTATTATCCAAAGCAAATACAACCATCTAACCTGTACTTATAAAATCGATAGCCACGGGTTAGCGGGGACTTATTCACGGCTTAGTAAACGGCAGAATAAGGGCAGGAAAAAGGCGGGAGTTAGTGGGGCGCTGCCCCGAAAAGCACAAATCCGTTGGGAGCGTGTTGGGGTTCGCTTGTCTCCCGCTTGTCCCAAGCAAATGAACAGGCCACGGGCGTCTGCGCGTAGATGGTGGCGCCGATATGGCTTTGCCCGATAATAGCCGGGTAACAGACAAGATTTCCCCAGGTTCCATCCATGTCTCATCCACTGAAATATCACGTAATAAAAGGCGGCACATACGTGGCCAATACGGTGGTGAAAACCCGGGGTATAGAAAGGGTAGAAAACCAACAAAACCACTGCTTGACCGCTGCAGGTAAACAAAAAACGGCTGCCTTTCAAAAGACAGCCGTTTCTATAACAAGTAAATCGTTTACTCAGCTACTACCTCGAAAGGAACCTGTACCTTCACTTCTTTGTGTAAGTTCAGGTTGGCCACGTATTCGCCCAGTACTTTAGGCTCGCTTTCAAACGTAATGCGGCGACGGTCTACTTCAAACCCTTGTTTCCGCAGCGCTTCCGCGATCTGTATGCTATTAACAGATCCGAAAATCTTACCGGTTTCGCCGGCTTTGGCACCGATGGTCAGTTTAAGACCTTCCAGCTTGGCGGCGAGCTCAGTCGCATCCTTCTTAATTTTGTCCTGCTTGAATTGGGCCTGGCGGATGTTTTCAGCCAATACCTTTTTCGCTGATTCGGTAGCAAGTACCGCAAAACCTTGCGGAATGAGGTAGTTGCGACCGTAGCCGGGTTTTACGGTGACGACGTCGTCCTTTTCACCCAACTTTTTGATATCTTGCTTTAAAATTACTTCCATGTCGTTTCCCCTCCTTATTTAAGTGAATCAGCTACATAAGGCAATAAGCCGATATGACGGGCACGCTTCACCGCTTGGGCCACTTTACGCTGGAATTTCAACGAAGTACCGGTAAGGCGGCGCGGCAATACCTTGCCTTGGTCATTGACGAACTTCAACAGGAAGTTGGCGTCTTTGTAGTCAATGTATTTGATACCATTTTTCTTGAAACGGCAGTATTTCTTACGGTTATCCTCCACCTTGGGAGCGGTCACGTACTGGATCTGATCGTTTGCCATTAGTTTGCTACCTCCTCTGATTTGGATGTTTCAGCTTTCTTGTTGAATGCACCGCTGCGTTTCTTTTCGTTGTAAGCAAGGGCGTGTTTGTCCAATCTGATCGTCAGGAAACGCATTACTCGCTCATCACGCTTGTATTCGACTTCCAATTTGCTGATTAGTTCACCGGGAGCCTTGAATTCGATGAGGTGATAGAATCCGGTTGTCTTTTTGTCAATCGGATACGCAAGTTTCTTCAAACCCCAATTGTCCTCATGGACAATTTCGGCTCCGCCTTCGGTAAGGATGCTCCGGAATTTGGCAATCGCCTCTTTCGAAACTTCCTCGGAAAGCAACGGGGTAAGAATAATAACGGTTTCGTACTGTTGCATACTTTCGTTTAAAAAATTAAATTTTTGATAAATATTCCGTTTAAAACGGGCTGCAAATTTATACATTAACTTTGGATAATCAAAATAAAGCGTTACCTTTGCGCTTCGAAATTTAAAAGATTATTTAATTAACTTATTAACTGATGTACGCAATAGTAAATATAGCCGGACAGCAATTCAAAGTTGCAAAAGACCAGCAGCTCTTTGTACACCGTTTGCAAGGGGATGAAGGCGCTAGTATTGAATTTGACAATGTACTGTTAGCAGAAAATGGTGGCAAATTCACCATCGGAGCACCTTTGGTGAAAGGTGCAACGGTTTCGGCTAAGATTTTGTCACATTTGAAGGGCGATAAAGTGATCGTGTTCAAGAAGAAACGCCGCAAAGGCTACAAAAAGAAAAACGGACACCGTCAACAGTTTACCAAAATCGAGATCACCGGAATCACGTTATAAATTGATTGTTTAATTAGGCTTTTGCCTTACATAAATAGATAAATAGAACATGGCACATAAAAAAGGTGCGGGTAGTTCAAAGAACGGCCGTGAGTCGCATAGCAAACGCTTGGGAGTGAAAATATTCGGTGGCCAGCATGCGGTTGCTGGAAACATCATTGTTCGTCAGCGGGGTACCAAACACCACCCTGACGTAAATGTGGGTATCGGTAAAGACCATACCTTGTTTGCGTTGATCGATGGAAAAGTAGTGTTTCGCAAAAAGGCAAACAATAAATCGTTCGTGTCAGTGCTTCCCGTGGAAAACATCGCCGTCGCCGCTGAACAACCGACTGTAAAAAAGGCCGCTGAAAAGAAGGTAGTGGAAACCAAAGCTGCTGCAGTAGCGGAAGCGCCGAAAGCTGAAAAGAAAGAAAAGGCGGAAGCCGCCAAAACAGAAGCTCCTAAAAAGGCGAAAGCAGATGATTTGACCGTTGTTGAAGGCATCGGTCCTAAGATTGCCGAAGTATTGGCTAGTGCAGGTGTCAACAGCTACGCGGATTTGGCAGCTAAGTCTGCTGACGACATCAAATCACTGTTGGCGGAAGCTGGTGATCAGTTTAATACAGCGGTAACCGACACGTGGCCCGAACAAGCCAAATTGGCTGCTGAAGGCAAATTCGACGAATTGAAGAAATGGCAAGATGAACTCGACGGTGGTAAAGCCGCTGAGTAAATAGTCGCTGAGTAAATAGCTAACTCAAGATAAGAAGGAAAGCCATTGGACGCATTAGCGGTCAATGGCTTTTTTGCTGCCTATACCGCTTATACCGCTTCTTCCAGTAATTGTTTCTCGTGGAGCTCAAAATAACTTCCACGTAGCGCGAGCAGTGTTTCATGATTGCCCTGTTCGATAACCGACCCATTGTCCAACACGATGATATGATCAGCATTTTTGATGGTCGAAATGCGGTGTGCAATGAATATGGTGCTTTTCCCTTGCATGGCAATGCTTAGGTTACGCAAGATTTCTTCTTCAGTCTTGGTATCCACAGCCGATAGGCAGTCATCAAAAATGAGAACCTGGGGGTTTTTGATCAATGCCCGCGCGATGGATATGCGTTGTTTTTGTCCACCCGAAAGCGTAATGCCCCGCTCACCGACGGTCGTGCCAAATCCTTCTTCAAATCCCATGATGTTATCGTAAACCGCCGCTCGTTTGGCGGCTTCTTCGACATCAGTTTGATGGGTTTCGTCCAGTCCGAATGCGATGTTGTTGGCAATCGTATCGGAAAAGAGAAACACATCCTGCGGTACGAAGCCGATCTGGCTTCGAAAAGACTGGAGGGGAAGCTGCCGGATGTCTTGTCCATCGATGTGGATTGCGCCGGAATGTACATCGTACATGCGCATCAGCAAATTGGCCAAGGTGGATTTTCCCGATCCGGTTTTGCCCACAATGGCAAGCACTTCGCCGGGTTTTACTTCAAACGAGACATTTCTGACGGCCTGGATCCCGGTATCCGGGTAGGTGAAACTCACATTTTCAAACCGGACGTGCCCTTCTGCCTGGAAATTTCCCCGCGCGGCCGACTGAATTTCAGGCTGTGTACGTAGAAATTCATTGATGCGCTTTTGAGAAGCCGCAGCTCGCTGAATGAGCGACGTTACCCATGCCAACGCCATTGCCGGGAATGTTAATTGATTGACGTAGATGATAAATTCAGCAATATTTCCCGACGTAATTGTGCCCTTAGCTACTTCCAAGCCACCCACGTAAACGGTAATTACGGTGCTCAGCCCGATCAACAGCAGAATAAGCGGGAAAAAAATCGCCTCGGTCTTGACCAATGCCAACGATGCATGCCGGTAGTCGTTGCTCTCGATCGCAAAACGACCCATCTTGTCTGCTTCGCGATTATAAGTCTTAATTACCCGTATGCCGGAAAATGTTTCCTGAACAGACGTCGACAAAGTAGAAAGTTGCTGCTGTATCCGCTCGCTCCGGCGATTGATGATTTTATTGACAAACAGCAGGATTGCAGATAATATAGGAATAGGCATCAGCGCATACATGGCCAATGTGGAATTTACACTGATCATAGCAGCAATTACCATAACCGAGAGCACCACCGTATTGATGGAATACATGACGGCCGGGCCCAGGTAAGATCGTACGCGGTTTACATCTTCCGTCACCCGGTTCATCAGGTCACCGGTATTGTTCCGGCGGTAAAACGCCATATCCAGTTGCTGATAATGGCTGTAAATCTCGTTTTTAAGGTCGTACTCGATATGTCGGGAAGTAAGGATGATGGTTTGACGCATTAAAAAAAGGAACAAGCCGCGAATAAGTGCCAGCAATAGGACCAGCGCGCCGAACAACAGCAGGCTGTAGCCGAAAACTTCATAGACCAATTGCTGTCGCTCAAATCCATGGAACAGGCGATACATGCTGATGTTTTCCTTTACCAGGTCAAAAGCAATCCGGATTACCTGGGCTGGCAGTACACCGAAGTAATTGGACAAAACAACGAATACCACACCAGGTATCATCCGCCAGCGGTATTTGTAAAAGTATTTGTTGAGATGTGCGAGATGTGACATGCGATGCCGCAAAAATACGAAATGTTTGTGCCCATTGGTTACATGCATCAATATTTTTGCTAAGTTTGCCCCATATTGTTTCGTATGTCCGTACCTATCATAGACAATTCCTCCTTTAAGCTGATGGCGCAATCCGGCCACCAGAAGCTTATTTTCTGTAATGATGGCGCCGTGGGTTTGCAGGCAATCATTGCCATCCACGACACAACGCTTGGCCCGGCAATTGGGGGGGTGCGTATGTTGCCCTATCAAAGCACCGATGAAGCCATAGACGATGTGTTGAGGCTCTCGAGGGGCATGACCTACAAGGCCGCCGTGGCAGGGGTGAATCTAGGGGGGGGAAATGCGGCCATAATCGGCGACCACCGCGCGCAGAAAACGGAAGTCCTGCTGCGTAGATTCGGACAGTTCGTTGACGAGCTGAGTGGCACCTTTATCGCCTCGCTTGATATCGGCACAACGCCGAAGGATATGGAATACCTCCATATGGAGACTCGACACGTTGCCGGTCTCCCGAAGTCGTTGGGCGGCAGTGGAGACTCAGCTCCCTTTACGGCCAAAGGCGTGTATTATGGCATAAAAGCTTCCCTAAAAGAGCTCTATGGCAACGACAGTTTGGCGGGTCGTACCGTGGCGGTGCAGGGTGCCGGCAATGTGGGTGAACAATTGATCGCTTTGTTGCGCGAAGAGAATGCCAAGGTGTACGTGAGTGATATTGTGGAGGAACGCATGATTGAAGTTGCCAATAAATATAAGGCTGTTGCAGTTTCCAACAACAATATCTATGAGTTGGATGTTGATGTATATGCACCATGTGCGTTGGGTGGAACGGTCAATAAAGATACGATATCCAAGATGCGATGCCGTATTATTGCTGGGTCGGCCAATAATCAGTTGCGAGACGAGCGGGAAGACGGACAGTTGCTGGTAGATAAAAAGATTTTATATGCACCCGATTACCTGATCAATGCCGGTGGATTGATCAGTTGCTATTCAGAGATTGCCGGTTACAGTGCGTTACGCACCGCGGCGCTGACCGAGAATATATATGAAGCTACACGCTCGGTGTTGCGTAAATCAATTGCTGAAAATGTAGCATCTTTCCAAGCGGCTAATGAGATCGCGGAAACGCGGATTGCCGATATGCGGAAAATTAAGCAATAAGAACACGGAATATAATTGGCATTACATCCAATCGTTCTTTTAAATAACTATGTTAAACAGAAGACACTTACGGGTCAAAGTATTACAGACGCTTTACGCGTATCAGCTATCCGAAGACAAGCAGGTCGGGAAATTTGAAAAAGCACTGCTTAAAAGCGTCGATCAGGTATATGAAATGTATATCTGGACGCTGAATCTCTTCGATGAAGTTTCTGATTATGTACGCATCGATGCGGACGAACGCGCAAACAAATACCTGCCGTCGGCAGCCGATCTGGCTCCCAATACCCGATTGCTCACCAATACGTTTGTTGAGTTGTTGCGGCACAACGACCGGTACCTGGCGGATGTCAAGAAATATAAGGTTTCGTGGAGTTTCGATCCGGAAATTGTGCGTACGGTTTTCTTTCAGTTGAAAGACGCGGAAGAGTACTTGGCATACCTGAGCCAGGAAGATCGTTCAATTACCGGCGAAAAGGAGATCATAAAATTTATTTTTAAGAAGATCGTCCTTAAAAATCCGGCTATCGAACAGGTATTTGAGGAGAAGTTTATCAATTGGCCTGTGGATAAGGAGGTTTTGCAAGCAATGATAGCTAAAACCTTTAAAAATTTCGCAAGCGAAAACCCCAAAGAGAATCAACTGGCCGAGCTCACACCCAATTGGACAGAAGACCAGCAGTTCATTATCGACCTCTTGGTGAATTCCATTCGGTATGCCGATGACTATCAGCAGTTGATTAGCACAAAAACCAAAAATTGGGAATCCGATAGGATTGCATTATTGGACAATTTGTTGATGCGGATGGCAATCTGCGAACTACTGAACTTTCCAACCATTCCGGTAAAGGTAACAATCAATGAATACATCGAGATTTCAAAGGTCTTCAGTACCGCCAAGAGTAATACCTTTATCAATGGAATCCTGGATAAGATTCTGGGGGAACTTCAGGCAGTGGGCCGGATACGTAAACACGGGAGAGGACTTGTACAATAAACATACAGTTGTTAACATCAATAAGAAACGTTATGAAGTGGATATTTTTAATTTTTGCAGGACTGATGGTCATGGTGTCCTGCAATAACGGAACCAACCAAGAACAAAAAGCAGCCGAAATTCCCTTGGAACAACAAGGTAAACAGCCCGTCGGACAAACAATTATACCCGGGGCGGATTCTACAGGCGCAGTATTGGAAGTAAAAAATGATTCGTATGACTTCGGTGAAGTCAAAGAAGGAGAAAAAGTTGAACACGAATTTACATTTACCAATACCGGCAACGAACCGCTAATCATTTCCAAAGTACATGCATCTTGCGGTTGTACCACACCGGAGTACTCTAAAAATCCAATTGCACCGGGAGAAGTAGGTAAAGTGAAAGTTGTATTCAACAGCGACGGTCAAATGGGAAAACAGCATAAGGTCATTACGGTCACGTCCAATGCCATTAGCCCGAATACGCTTTTGCACCTCAGGGGCGAGGTAAAAAAGTAAACGTGTAAATTATAACTCAGCAACTTCGCAATTAAGTAACTTAGCAATTCAGCAAAATAATAAATTAACAGATAATGATAACATCAACAATTTTATTGCAAGCGGGCGGATCTGGTGCGAGCGGAATCATGGGCTTTTTGCCGATGATCCTGATTATCGTGGTCTTTTATTTCTTTATGATCAGGCCACAAATGAAAAAGGCCAAAGATCATAAGAAATATATAGAAGAACTCAAGGTAAACGATCGGGTTGTAACAACGGCGGGCATACATGGTCGCATCGTGGAAATTTCCGAGACGACCTTCCTGGTAGATGTAGGAGGCGGAGTGAAAATCCGTTTCGATAAATCGGCCGTTGCATTGGAAGCTTCCAAAGCGCTGAATACCCCACCGAAAGCCTAACACTTGGGTTACGCTGTCACGGCGGTTTGTTTGTAAACCTCACTTTTGCTAAGTTTGCGTAGTATGCCGATACTGAATTTAAATAAGACCCAGCGGCGCAAACTTAGCATTTTCGCAAAATGCATTGTCTTTTCATTTTTGGCCTGGGCACTTTTTGCGGTGTCCAATAAATACATTTATACGGTAAAATCCGGTGTGCAATATGTCAATATACCAGATAACCGCGCATTCCATCCGCTGCAATCGGATACAGTAAACGTCCAGGTGGAAGCTACCGGATGGCAGTTGCTGTTTTCAAAGCTGCGATCGGCGCGTCCCACCGTGCAGGTTGATCTGAGTGGACTGCAAAGCCGGAATTGGGTAGTGCTTAGCAACCAGCTGGGGTTTCTCAATCGACAGTTTCCGGAAAATCAACGGGTGATGTCGGTAGCTCCCGATACGTTGTATTTTGATTTTTCAAAACAAACCGAACGCAAAGTGCCGGTAAAAGCGCTGTATAATCTGCAATTTAGTAAACAATATGACGTTATTGACAAATTGCATGTTTCGCCCGAATACGTGACGATCACGGGGCCGCTTGAAGACGTTGTGCAGATAGAACGTTGGGAAACCGATACCATACGGTATACCGATGTCAACAGCGATGTGCATACCATCGTTAACCTGAAACAAAATCAGCGTGCCAATATCAACGTATATCCCACTTCCGTGGAGGTAGATATTCCTGTGGGGGAGGTCACCGAGAAAATTCTGGAAGTGCCGCTGAAGGCCGAGAATGCCAAGCAGTTCAATTCGGTGAAGCTGCTACCCGGCAAAGTGAAGCTTACCGTCATCGTCTCGTTGCGTGATTTTATGAAGGTTACGGCGGGTACATTTGAAGCCGTCGTAAACATGGATGATTGGGTAGAGAACGATGTTCAGAGTCTGCCTGTAATCATTACACAGATGCCTGATTTTTGTAAACTGGTGAAAATAGAACCGCAGAATGTGGACTTTTTTGTGAGAAAGTGAGCGCGCAGGTAAAGATAGGTGTAACAGGAGGCATCGGCAGCGGCAAGTCTGTAATATGCCGGATTTTTAACGTACTGGGAATACCGGTTTTTGATGCAGATACAGAGGCCAAGCGGTTGATGACGCATAATACGGCGTTGGTAGACGCTATCCGGGCCGAGTTCGGCGATAGGGCCTACCATCCCGACGGAACATTGAATCGGGCATACCTGGCTGGTCAGGTATTCAACAACGAAGAACGGTTGAAAAAATTGAATGCGTTGGTGCATCCCGTAGCCATCCGAGCCGGGGAGGAATGGGTAATGAGGCAGGAAGCGCCCTACACCATCAAAGAAGCTGCACTGTTGTTTGAAAGCGGTTCGTTCAAGTTGAATGATTATACGATTTTGGTGACGGCCCCCCTCAGCCTGCGGATCGAGCGGGTAATGAAACGGGATGGCATCACGGCCGAGCAGGTAAAAGCTCGAATGGAACGGCAGTGGCCGGAAGAAGAAAAAAGACGACTCGCAGATTTTGTCATCGTTAACGATGGCGTGCAAGCCCTCATTCCTCAAGTGCTGGAACTTGATAAACGATTCCGCTCAGGTCAACCCTAATGGAAAGTATATTACCGGATTTCCTGGTCAAGCGCCAGGAGGGTTACTATTGCAGATATGGTGATTTTTTCATCGACCCATCGCTTCCGGTGCATCGGGCCGTGGTATCCCATGCCCATGCCGATCATGCGAGTCCGGGACACGATCTGATATACTGCACACCTCCCACAGCTGCCTTTATGCGGTACCGGTATCCTCGCCAGCCAATGGATAGCTTTCTTCAGTTTTCGTACCGACAGGCGTTTGACATCGGCGGAGTTACTTTATATTTTGTCGCTGCAGGACACATGCTGGGTTCAGCGCAGATTGTGATGGAGTATAAAGGGATACGGTACCTGTTTACGGGCGACTATAAGTTGCAGGATGACGATACGTGTGAGCCACTGGAAGTGGTGCAAGCGGATGTGCTGATTACTGAAAGTACGTTTGCAGATCCGCAAATTGCGCATCCAGACCCGGTAACGGAGATTCGTAAAATAAACGACCAATCCCACCACATGCTGCTGGGGGCCTATGCGTTGGGTAAGGCACAACGGATCACGTCGTTGATCAATCGATATTGCCCCGGTAGAAGGGTATTGGTGCACCACGGAATCCTGCCGTTGCATCGGTTGTATGCATCATTGGGAATCACCCAGCTAAACTACGAGCCCTATAATCGCCGGGAAATGAAAACCAGTGACGCGCATCACATATACCTCGTTCCGCCCATGACGTTCAACAGTTATTACCGGGCGACCAACGTGATCCGCGTATTTGCTTCGGGTTGGAAGCACCTGCAACGTTCAAACGACATGGACCTCTATATTTCGGATCACGTAGATTGGAAGGATATTTTGAACTACGTTGTCCAGGTAAATCCACGGGAAATCTGGACGGTACATGGTAACGGCGAGCATCTGGTCAAGCATTTTGCCGGTTATATATCCGTCAGGGCACTTAGCGGCGAATGAATCCGCTAAAATAAGTTCCCGATTTGTGGATCCGTAAAGCCGGTTTTTCCTGTCTCCACCTTACCTGCATAGCTCCATGAAATACTTGGTTCGGTATCCGTGGTGACCGTCAGATCGTACCAGTTGTGACTACTTGTCAGCTTTAGGACAATCGTCTCGGTAGCCCCGGCTTTCAGGGGGTGGGTACGGAGCGGTACTCCATAAGCATTGTCCTTGATACGTGCCTTCAACGGGGTATTGCTTCCATTTTTTAACGTTACCGACAGATTTCCCGTGGGCTGTCCCTGGTCGGTTTCGTAGCCCAATTGGACGGAGAAGTCAGGAGCATGGGAGCCCCTAAAATGTCGGTAAAATCCATTCGGTCCGTTTACCCGGATGTCATAGCCTTCGTTGCCAATTGCAAAATTGTCCGAAAGCTCGTCGCCGGCCACCAACGCGTACGACCGGATGTGATCCAATTCATACACCGTAAAAGGAGCTCCAGCACTCTTTTTGCCGAAAAGTGCATTTCCGGCGGCCAATTTCAGTGTCAACCCGTCAGCTCCGGGTAGCAGGTCGGCATGCAGTTCGTAGGGTAGGGGTGGAGTGGTCTTTATACCGGGTTCCTGCCTGGGCATGTCGGGCAATTCCCAGGGACGCACCCGAGCCTTGGCGATGTCTTCCGGTCCGAGATCACGGAATCCATTGGGAGCCTCGCGGAATTGTGCCTGGTGGATGGCCTCCAAGTAGGGATCTCGTTGGATGAATGGTAGGTTTCTATTGCGAACTAATTTATCGGCTGGCAGGAAAGCCGCTGTGAGGTCGCCACAAACGGCGCGCCTCCACGCGCTGATGTTGTCCTCCCGGAGGGTGGTCTTGAACTTCCGGTTTACAAACGTTTCCAGGAACTGCAAAGTCGATGTGTGGTCGAACACCTGCGAGCAGACATTTCCGCCCGTTGTCCAGGGCGATGCAATAATCAGGGGCACCCTGTACCCTAAACCCATGGCTGCTCCCCGGGCATCCTTTTTGGTTTTTCCTTCAGCCAGCTCTTGTTCAAGCGAGGTGTATTCAATGCGTGGATCAATGCCCGCTGAGCATTTTCCACTGTTTTTTTTGTTGGGATCTGGTGGTACGAAGGGCGGAATGTGATCGAAATAACCATCGTTCTCATCATATGTCATAATAAAGATGGTCTTCCGCCACACTTCCGGGTTCTTCGTGAGGATATCCATGATTTCGGAAATATACCACGATCCATACCAGGGCGCTGTAGGGTGGTCCGAATACTTTTCTGCAGGAACCATCCAGGATACCGTAGGCAGCGTGCCTGCTTCCACGTCTTTCCGGAAGGCATGCAGTATATCGCCTTTGGGTACAGTTAGTTCCTGGGCTTGGCCGGCTTCATCCGTATACTTCAGTACGTCGAGCGTATGGAAGTCGGGATCTTCTCGGTTGGTTGAAAAGGCTCGGTGGAATAAATTTTTTTCTGTTTTGTCCAGTTTATCGAAGTTTTCAGCTGCCCACCGTGCTGCTTCTTGTTGCGCGGTGGCCAATACGGCTTCTTTTTTTTCCAGTGCTTTCTTTGCGTGGGTATAGGCGGCGCTTCCGTTTTCCTCCTTTTCCAGCTTGCGCCGGAGCTCGCTTATTTCACCGGGAAGTTCACGCAATTGACGCTGCAACGCAGGTACATACCGCGAGGTAAACCGTACATGGTAGCGTTCGAATAGCTCCAGTGGATTGCAGCCGAAATTTGCCAGCCATGACCGTTCTTCACCCTCGAACCCACCGCCGCAGGTTACGTCGTTCTGATAAACCTTCCAGCTGACGCCAGCGTCTTCGAGGCGTTCCGGGAACGTCTTCCAGCGGCCTTCCCCAAGGGGTAGGTCGTTTCGCATCCATGACTTGCTGGTATGGGTGGGTTCTTCTCTTACCGTACCGGTCCAAAAGAACAGACGGTTGGGCCAGGTACTGGTCATGCCCGAACAGAAGTTTTGGTCGCATACGGTGAATGCATCCGCCAGCGCATAGTTAAATGGAATATCCTGCCGGTTATAATATCCCATCGTAAGCGGGATATCGTCGTCGGCGCGCCCTCGTTTCTTGGCTTCGATCCAGTTGTCGTGCCATCCCTCATTGTAGGCATCCACCTGGCTGGGTCTGGAATGAGGCACGGCGCCCATCCAGGTAGCTTTCGTTTCCTTAAGATTCAAACGGAAAGGAGCATAGGTGTGCCCCTGACGATCGGATTGGAACCATACAGGGTTGCCATTGGGCAAGGATACATAACGCGGGTCATTAAAACCCCGTACGCCTTTCAGCGTACCCAGGCTGTGATCGAACGATCGATTTTCCTGCATCAGGATAACGATGTGTTCGGCATCCAGGAATGTGCTGCCCGGCGTTGGCCGGATGGCGAGTGCCCGTTGGATGGCCGGCGGAATGCTGGTTGCCATACCGGTTGCTCCTGCCAGCAGGGTCAGTTTTTTTAGGAACTCCCTTCGGTTTTCAGTCATGGGTCTTATTTAAGGTAGCTGCAAGATAGCAGTTGAGGATTAATTAGAAATGGATTTATCGTTAAAAAACGAGGTCGGAGTTCATGTTATGTCCCTAACCATAAAAACGCAGCTGCCGCAAGAGCAGCACCCAAAAGCGGTCCCACTACGGGAACCCATGCATAGGCCGCGTCAAACGGAGCTTTGTCTTTGATCGGCAGCAGCGCATGTACGATGCGGGGCCCCAGATCGCGGGCAGGATTGATTGCATAACCCGTAGTACCTCCGAGTGCCAAACCGATTATCCAGACGACAAAAGCCACCGGAATGGCACCCAAAGAACCTAAACCAATGGGAATGGCTGCGTCCGGCGTGTTGTCGAGCGTTGCATCGGTGAAATAGAATACGGCGAAAAGGAGCACGAATGTGCCCACCACTTCACTGATCAGATTTACGGGAAGATTGCGTATTGCCGGAGCCGTGCAGAATACCGCCTGTTTCGCGCCGGCATCCGTTGTTGCCTTGAAATGATCTTGGTAGATTAACCACACAAAGAACGCACCGCCCATGGCACCAATGAATTGCGCCAACATATAGGAAGCTGCTTCTCCCGGTCCGATGTTACCCGCAATCCACATGGCCAATGTAACCGCTGGATTCAGGTGGGCGCCGCTGTAAGGACCTGCAATAACCACTCCTACGAATACGGCCAGCGCCCATGCCGTAGTAATGACGATCCAGCCACCGTTGTTTCCCTTGGTACCGGTTAAGACAACGTTGGCCACCACGCCACCGCCCAGTAGGATGAGAAATCCGGTTCCGATAATTTCTGCAATAAATGGAGTCATAATTAATGGTTAATTGTTAATGGTTAATTGTTAATGGTTAATTGTTAATTGTTAATTGTTAATGGTTAATGGTTAATTGTCAATGGTTATTCAGCAGCTAGGAATTAACCATTGACCATTATTCATTGACCATTATTTAAAGTGTTTTGCTGTTTCCACCGCGCGATGCCAGCGCTCCAGCGCTGCGCCCGCATTGAAGCCCGTATCGGGGGTAAATGTTTTGTCGATTTGCCATTGACTTTGAATGTCGTCGGTGCTTTTCCAGACCCCGACGGCAAGCCCTGCTAAATAAGCAGCTCCAATGGCCGTGGTTTCCGTAATTTGCGGCCGGATCACGCCTGCCTGCAAAATGTCGGCCTGAAATTGAAGCAGTAGGTTATTCGCGGTTGCTCCACCATCTACGCGAAGTTCCTTGATTTCTGTATTGGCATCAGCTTCCATTGCACGCAGGATGTCTACGGTTTGGAAAGCAATGCCCTCGAGGGCCGCCCGTGCGATGTGGGCCGCCTTGCTACCCCGGGTCAATCCCACAAGGGTCCCACGGGCATAGGGATCCCAGTGAGGTGCACCTAATCCCGCAAAAGCGGGCACAAGGTAAACGCCATCGGTGTCAGGTACGGACGAGGCAAGTTCTTCTACATCTGCGGAATTCCGTATGATGCCCAGCCCGTCGCGCAGCCATTGTACAATGGCACCGCCAATGAAGATACTGCCTTCAAGCGCATAGCTGACCTTATCGCCAATTTTCCACGCAATCGTCGTAACAAGGTTATTGTTTGAACGTACAGGGGCATCCCCGATGTTCATCAGCATGAAACATCCTGTGCCATAGGTGTTTTTTACCATACCGGTTTTCGTACATAATTGCCCAAACAGCGCAGCCTGCTGGTCGCCGGCGATGCCGGCTATGGGAATTTTGGCGGCTAGAATATTTGCTGCGGTCTCTCCGTATACTTCGGATGAACTTTTCACTTCCGGTAGCATGCTTTTCGGTACCTCAAACAGTTCCAGTAGCTCATCATCCCAATCAAGAGTATGGATGTTATAGAGCATGGTGCGTGAGGCATTGGACACATCGGTGATGTGTTTTTCACCGCCCGTAAGGTTCCAGATCAACCAGCTGTCTACCGTCCCGAAAGCGAGCGCTCCATTTTCGGCTTTTTCACGGGCTCCTGCTACGTTATCGAGTATCCAGTTGATTTTGCTGGCTGAAAAATAGGCGTCGATTAGGAGACCGGTTTTTTGACGGATGAGATCACCGTAACCCTTCTCTTTCAACTGGTCACAATAATTAGCCGTACGCCGATCTTGCCATACGATAGCGGGATGGATCGGGCGACCGGTACTCTTTTCCCAAACCACGGCGGTTTCCCGTTGATTGGTAATCCCGATGGCGGCGATGGAGGAAGCCTTCAATCCGGCTTTTGCCACCACTTCCGTCGCCACGGAAAGCTGGCTGGACCAAATTTCCCGGGCATCGTGTTCCACCCAGCCGGATTGTGGGTAATATTGTTTAAATTCTTTTTGCGCCATGGCCACAACCTGACCTTCGTTGTCAAAGATGATGGCACGCGAACTGGTGGTTCCTTGGTCTAATGCTAAGATATAAGGGTTCATCATATTGGTTTTTGCAAATTTACGAATTCGTTAGTTTGGTTTTTCTTCCGCTAGGGTCGTTTCTCCGTTTGGGAGATACCCGCTGGCGAGTGAACGATAGCGTTGGATCTGTTGGGCTACCCAGGTTTCGTCTTTTTGCAGCTCATCGGCCATAAGTGCAGCCACTCTGGGCGCCATTTCCATCGAGGCAGCTGCGTCAAGGAACAAAATCCGGAATCTTCTTGCCAGTACATCCTCCACGGTGCGAGCCATTTCCTGCCGGACCGCCCAGACAACTTCGGCAGCAGTATGCTCGAACCGGCTATGCAGTTTTTCTTTCAGCTCCGTTTTTTCGGCTGCCAATGCTTGGATATGCGATGAGTCGGCCCCATAAACGGCCCAATGACCCACCGGCTTCTGTGTGCTGTAGCCGTGTATTTTGATATCCCTGGTGCGGCAGGGTTGCGGATTCAACGCAGCCGTTTCAATGGCTCTTTCTACCGTTTCCTCAGCCATTTTTCGGTATGTGGTCCATTTTCCGCCGGTGATCGTGATTAAGCCGGAGGGACTCACGATCAGTTTATGATCACGTGAGATTTCCTTGGTGGAACCGTTTTCCTTATGGGGCGCGGCCAAGGGGCGCAATCCAGCAAATAGGCTGAGAATGTCCTTTTTTTTGGGCGGATGGGTAAGGTATGCCGCCGCCGTGTTCAGGATGAAATCAATTTCTGCGTCCTGGGGACATGGTTCAAGGCTGTGCGATTCGATGGGCGTATCGGTTGTCCCAAGAAGCAGGTGGTTATGCCAAGGAACACCAAAAAGGACCCGGCCATCGCTTGTTTCTGGAATCATCAGCGCATCCTGGTCGCCCAGAAAAGCACGGTTTACCACTACATGTGTGCCTTGGCTGGGCTTAACCAACGGTCGGTGCGTGTCTACGTCCAGTTGGAGAATGTCATCGACAAAAACGCCTGTGGCGTTGATGACAACTTTGGCATCCAGCTGAAATTGCTGGGAGGTTTCCTGATCGGTAAATTGTAATCCCGTTACGCTTCCATTGCTGTTTTTATGTAATCCGGTCACCTCACAATAATTGAGTACCGTGGCGCCATATTCGGTTGCCGTCTGCGCCAGGTTGACGGCCAGCCGCGCATCATCAAATTGCCCGTCGAAATAGCGGACACCACCTTTGAGGCGATCCGTTTTAATGCCCCGTAGGTGGGCGCTTGTTTCTTTCCGGGATAAAAATGTGGATTTTCCGATACGATACCCACCTGCCAGCCAATCATAGATTTTCAGGCCGATCAGGTATTTCCATTTGCTGAAAGTCGAATAACAGGGAATGATAAAAGATTGTACATGGGCAAGATGCGGTGCATTCCTGAAAATGATCCCTCGCTCACGAAGGGCATCGTATACCAATTTAATGTCGCCCATTGCCAGGTACCGCACACCTCCGTGAACTAGTTTGGTGCTTCTGCTGGATGTGCCCTTTGCAAAGTCGTGCTGCTCCAGCAAAATGGTTTTATATCCCCTCGTCGCTGCGTCCACCGCTATGCCAAGACCCGTTGCACCACCGCCGATGATGGCTAAATCCCATTCCGTTTGAGTACGGACTTCATGAAATGCTACATTTCGATCCAACAATGAGGTATGCATAGTGTAATTGGTAAAAATAATAAGTAAGTAGTTGAAATGTTTATTTCGATACAAACCTAGGTATTTCGATATGAAAAACAAAACGAAATATATAAAATGTGTAAGTGAAATAAAACGAAACAAATCAAAATGATTAATCGCATTTTAAGAGTAAATATGTACCTTAGTGGGCAAAATCGGAATCCATGAATAATGTAGAGCGTCATCAGTTTATTATCGATCACTTACACCAACAGGGTTCCGTTAACGTATTGGAGCTTTGTAAGCTGTTGGAGGTATCGTCGGTTACGATACGTAAAGATTTGAAATTACTGGAAGACCGTCAGTTGCTTTTTCGGACCCATGGTGGCGCTACATTGACGAATCCGTATACCATAGACCGTACGGTTTTTGAAAAGGAGAAAATGCAGGCGTCGGAGAAGGTTGCAATTGCGAAAGAAGCGGCGTCGATGATAGCGGGAAATGATTCCATTATCATTGCTTCGGGCACCACCGTTCAGGCAATGGCTCGCGAAATCCAACCCACGGGAAACCTCACGGTCGTGACATCGGCACTGAACGTGGCCGTTCAGTTGATTAAACACCCCAACGTGGAGATTCTGCAGTTGGGAGGAATATTGCGTAAAAGCTCTACCTCAGTGGCGGGATTGTACGCTGAGCAGATTCTGAGCGACTTTTTTTGCAGCAAGCTTTTTCTGGGTGTAGACGGTATCGATTTGGAATTTGGGTTGACTACTACCAACGCACAGGAAGCACACCTGAACCGGAAAATGATGGAGGTTTCACAGAAAGTGATTGTGCTGGCAGATTCCACTAAATTCGGTAAGCGGGGGTTCGGCCGCATATGTGGCATTGATGAAGTGGATTACATCATCACCGACAAGGGTGTATCTCCACACACGGTAACCGCTTTGGAAAAACTGGGTGTGAAGGTCACCGTCGTTTAGTATACAACCGCCCGAGGTTATATTGCAGCGTAAACTGTTGCTGGTTATCGATGGCTCCGGGCGTGAAGTGGAAACTCAACGTAAACTTACTTTCGAGTCCTTTGTATTGCAGGGGTTTCCATCCCAGTTCCAGCCGATTGTAAAAATTGGCCGTATAAAACCGGTCGCCATAGGCTACATCCAGCCCTTCGCCGGCATACAGGGTGTTAGCGATGAATATCTTTCGATATTCCGCATAGATGTCGCCCATGAATCCCTTCGGTAACCGCCAATTGTATACACCACGCAGCCGGTCGTAGGCGATAACACCGCCGCCATTTATGTCTAGCGAATCCAGGAAGACAAAAGGGGAGAGGTCCAGGCCAAACTTCAGTGCCGTCGCACCGTTATCACGTACCGGCATCTCATTCGCATCGGTATTGTTTTTCCGGCCTGCATCGTGCCACAGCGTGATGTGGTGTGCGAAATAACCAATGCCCAGGCTGACACGGCCAGAAATGCCAACCATAAATTGTTCCCGCTCGATTTCGGTCTGCCGGCTCGTCCAGTCGATCCAGATCTGTTGATGGAAATGGTCGCCTGCATACCGCCAGAGCATTCCCTCAATATTCGGCCGATAATAGCTCAACGTATCGTTCAGTAATGCCCGCGGGTATTCGTTCAGCAGATCTTTACGCGGAAACATGCCAATATAGAAATCGTGCCCGGCTTGTTTATAGTTATAGTAGATGGTCGGCGTGATCTGCTCGGCCGTCGTACCCTTTGAACCAAACTCATGCAGGAAATTAGCCCCCGCATGCAAGAAATGGATACTATCCAGTGATAGATTGATTTCGGGCGCGATGCGAACACCGAGTATCGATTGTGAATATAAACCCGATTTCGCATATTCGCGATTATCAGCAAACCCATGGAAGTAAACATTCCAACCGAAATCCTGCGCGTAGCCATGCACGGCAGTGAGCAAGGTAAAGAAGGCAAGGGTAAGATGTCGGATGGTGCGCATAGCGAATGTTAATTGTTTAAAATCGTTATCGGTATTTTCTTACTGTTTCTCGAACCGGTAAACGGTGTCGTCCGGATGGAAAATACCAGCTGGTAATCATCGGGTACTTCCGGCATGCGCAGCGTGGTCGAAACAGATGCCGTTCCGCCGGGAGCGATCTGTAGGTGCCGGTAATCACCGGGGATTTCCTTGAAATTTCCGGGATCGTAAATCCGCTGGGTAAAGCCATATTCGATAAAACATTTCCATTTTCCGGCGTTGGAGAAGGAAATGGTATCGGAATAGGGATTGTAAAGTTCCAGATTTACCCGTTGCAAGGTGCCTGCCCCGACACGTTTGGCCATGCCCTTTACCGTGATTGCCACTTTTTGGTACGTCCGTACCGAATCGATGCGGGTAAGATACAGCCGCCCTCGGTTGGTTTCGATGGAATCGGGATTGAATGCTTCGTCATGCCGCTTGAACGATGCAAAATAAGCGGGTTGGTTGCGCAGGCTGTCTTCGATGGGCCAATAATCGTATTGGGTTTTCCGGTACGTCCGTGTATTGTACGAAAAGCCGCTGACCGTTTGGTTGACAAAGTTGTAATTCGAGATGTCCTGAAATCCATTGTCCATGATCAACTTTTCATCGCCGATCGCTTTGTGCAACTGTTTCGCAAAGGCTACCTTGCCCCAGAATTGCTTTAGCCCCTTTATGTTGGACAATCCCGGCAGCGGGAAAATCAGGATTACCCGAATCAGGACAATGAGTCCGATATTGGCGTACAGTAACCGCTTGAACCAACGCGGAAGCTGGGGCAGCTGGGCGAGATATAGATAGGCGAGTATAAAAAACGGGATAAAAGCCAGCAACGTCCAATGCGCTTCAATGCGGCTTTTGAATGAACTCAGGAAGAAGAACAGCAAGAAACCAAAGCAGTTGAATTTCAATATCCGTAAAAAGACATCAGGTGTCTTTTGGCGGTATACGTAGTAGTATAAAAAAATGCCCGTCAACGGGCCCACAATGAGCAATTGGCTGAGCAGGAAATCGGTAGTGAACGAAAACCGGTATTCCCGTGCGGTGCGATCAAACAAGTGGTATTCGATCGACGGATAGCCGTTGTTTACCTGCCAAAGAATATGCGGTAAAAATAGTACAACTGCCATGCCGGCAATCAGCCAGAAGCTCGGACGCTTAAGTAATTTCCATTGCGCGAGAATGGTAAATGCGAATACGAGGATGGCGTGATATTTACTATACAGCATGGCCGCCGCAATCAGGCCCAGAATGAGGGCATAATCAAAGCGATCCTTTTCGAGGTACTTGCGCAGGAAAAAAAAGAAAAGTACCGTAAAGAAGAAAAGTGGCGTATCCGGTGTGGTGATGAAGCTGTATACATGTAAAATCAGCATGCTGCTGTACAACAGGATAAATAGGTTAAGTTGATTGGCATACGCTTTCGCAATTTTCCATAAAATGAATATTGCCGCAACGTTGGATACAACACTGAACAACCTCACCCCCAGGGCGCCGGGCATCAGCAGCGATCCCAGCTTGATGAATACCGCAACCATCGGTGGATGGTCGTAATATCCCCAGTCGAGAAACCGGCTGAATACCCAGTAATAGGTTTCGTCATAATGCAGCTCGGAAAAGGCGGACTGGATGAAATTGATGATTAACCAGGTCAGTAGGAAATAAAAAAGGGTACGTGTGGTTTTATCTGGCATAAAAGGCGGATGCTACATCAAGCGGAAAATGTATATAAATAATTCCCTAAAAAATTCCATATAGAGACAATGGCGATTGCAATGAGCTTGGACAGGTAGAAATTGAGCTTCATTTTTCCATGCAGCAGGAATAGGACCAAGTTGTTGATCAGTAACCCCACCAGCGCAAATCCGACAAACTTGGAAAATTCAAAAAACATGTCCTGTCCGGTGGCGTGGAACGTCCAGTATTTGTTTAATAGGTAATTGGTTACCGTTGCTGTACAAAACCCCAAAGAATTAGCTACGTATTTATGAAACTTGAATTTCTCCTTGCATAACCAAGTGATTCCGAAATCAACCACTACACCGGATAGGCCAACGAGGCCAAATCGCAGAAACTTGGTGAAGAATTCCGAATCAATTACCATCAGGGCAAATTTTAGTTGGGCCAAACTTAGATAAACTTCGATATAAAAGCAAGTTTATCGCCTTTTCCAGGTGCTTGTGGACTTCCATGGCTGTGCACCGCAACTGGAACGCTCGCTGTGCTCACACCCCAAGGTTGCTTATGCATAGCCAAAGCAATCCCGGACAACGCCTATGACCCCGATCCGATGTTTTAAGGACGCTGCTCGCAAGCTGGAATCCGCTAAGCTTTGCTTGCGTCTCCACAAGGCTTGCTCTGCAGCGTCCTTAAAACATCTGCGGAGTCGAAATGGCATGCCTGGGAGACAAAAAAAAGATGCTGAAGTATACACCTCAGCATCGTTTATAGTATATAACCTAAAACCGGATTGAATTAAACTTCCAATAACAACCGTGCAGGATCTTCCAGTAGTTGCTTCACACGGACCAGAAAGCTTACTGACTCGCGCCCATCGATGACCCGGTGGTCGTATGACAGCGCAATATACATCATGGGGCGGATCACGACTTGCCCATTTTCCGCAACAGGTCGCTCGATGATGTTGTGCATCCCCAGAATGGCCGATTGCGGTGCGTTGATGATGGGGGTAGATAGCATCGAACCAAAAACCCCACCGTTGGTAATGGTAAATGTTCCGCCTGTCATTTCTTCGATGGTCAGTTTGTTATCCCGGGCTTTGGTAGCCAGCTCAACAACCGCCTTTTCAATCGCATGAAGTGAAAGCGAATCGGTATTCCGAATGACGGGTACCACCAAACCTTTGGGGGCCGATACCGCAATTGAAACATCCACAAAATCACTGTATACAATTTCGTCGCCATCGATGCGGGCATTGACAGCGGGCCATTCTTTCAGCGCAGTACACACGGCCTTGGTGAAGAAAGACATGAAGCCTAGCCCCACACCGTGCTTTTCCTTAAATATTTCTTTATACTTGGCCCGCAGGTCCATGATGGGTTTCATGTTTACCTCGTTGAAAGTGGTAAGCATGGCTGTCTCATTTTTGACGGACACCAATCGTTTGGCGATGGTTTTCCGCAATGCCGAGAGCTTTTGCCTCCGTTCGTTGCGTTCGCCGCTGCTTGCCGGTGCTGATCCGTCTGTCACAGCCGGTTTGGTAGTTTCGGCAGGCGCTGCATTTGATGCTTGAGCTTCCGCTTTTTCCGCGTCCTCTTTGGTAATGCGCCCATCTTTGCCCGTGCCTTTTATACCGGAGGGGTCAATATCTTTTTCTCGAAGAATCTTAGCCGCGGCCGGAGAAGCGGTTCCCGTTGCGTAATTTTCGCTTTTAGGGGCACCTTCGCTGGTTGCTTGAGGCGCGGTGTCAGACTTCGGAGCCGCTGCGGTTTCCTGTACAGGCGCCTCTTTCTTGTCGCCTTGGTCACCACTTCCCGACGGGGCCTTGCCTTCCTCAATGGTGGCTACCAATGCACCGATTTCAAGTGTATCGCCCTCTTGGGCAACAATCCGAAGAACGCCGGCCTTCTCGGCAGGCAGTTCGAAGGTGGCTTTGTCCGATTCGAGCTCGGCAATGTTTTCATCCATTTCCACGTAGTCACCATCCTGTTTCAGCCATTGGGATAAGGTTACTTCTGAAATGGACTCGCCTACGGTCGGTACTTTTATTTCTACGCTCATATATGACGGTATTTAGCTAAGCTGTTAGTCCGCTTTTGCGGCAACTTTTACGCTGGATTTTACGTTTTCCTTAACCTCGGCACCGGCTTTATCTTCAAAAGCCCTGCCCACTACGGCAAGCTGTTGCGAAATGTGCTGTTTCGCATATCCGGTAGCCGTACTACTGCTTTCTTTTCGCGATACCACATCGAGCACGATGTTGCGGTTTCTGAATTTACGGCAGATATAGGGCCACGCGCCCATGTTTTCAGGCTCTTCCTGTACCCACAGGAACTCCCTTGCGTTTTTGTATTTATTCCGCACGGCACGCAGTTTATCCATAGGGGTGGGGTATAGTTGTTCCACCCGTACAATAGCCACGTCTTTGCGTTTGTCGGTCTGTTGTTTCTCAAGCAGGTCGTAGTAAATTTTACCGGAGCAGAAAAGCACACGCTTTACATCGGCCGACTTCACATAACTATCGTCGATGACTTCCTGAAACTGTGACCGGGTGGTGAATTCGGAAATCGGGCTCACAACCTTCGGATGACGCAGCAGGCTCTTCGGCGTAAACACGATCAGCGGCTTGCGGAAATCGCGCTTAAGCTGTCGGCGTAACACATGGAAAAAGTTTGCCGGAGTGGTGCAGTTGACAATCTGCATGTTGTTTTCTGCGCACAATTCCAAAAAGCGCTCAATACGTGCCGAAGAGTGTTCCGGACCTTGCCCTTCCAATCCATGCGGTAATAGCATAACCAGCGCATTCGAACGCCGCCATTTGGTCTCCGCACTGGAAATATATTGGTCCACAATAATTTGTGCACCGTTATAAAAATCGCCGAACTGCGCCTCCCAGATGGTCAGTGATTGCGGGTTTGCCAACGCATAGCCATATTCAAATCCCAATACGCCGTATTCGGAAAGATGGGAGTTGTAAATGTTGAACCGTTCACCTCCGCTGATCTGTTGAAGGGGAATGTATTCTTCTTCGGAGTCTTCCAAAGTAAGTACCGCATGGCGATGGGAGAACGTACCGCGCTCTACGTCCTGCCCGCTTACCCGAACCCTTGATCCTTCATCCAGCAGCGTGGCATAAGCCATGAGCTCACCCATGGCCCAGTCGAACGTTTTTGATTCAACCATTTTGGCACGTTCATCAAACAGGCGCGAAATTTTGCGGAAGAATTTTTTATTGTTCGGTAGTGTGGTAATTTCCTTGGCGAGTGTCAAAAACGTCTTTTCAGAAACTCCTGTTTTTGCGGAAACGAAGATATCTTCGTATTTCGCTTTGCGAAGACCCTTCCATGCACCGGAATACATGGGGTTGTCTTGGGTCAGGTTTTCGTCTTCTTTGGAATCGTCAAGCCGTTCCTGCAGAAGTTTGCGGAAATCCTTTTCCATCTCCTTTGCCAGGTTTGCATCTACGCTGCCCTGCTCTAGCAATTTCTGATTATAAATTTCGCGTGGATTGAGATGTTTTTCGATCGCCTTATACAATAACGGCTGCGTGAATTTGGGCTCATCAGCCTCGTTGTGCCCGTACCTCCGGTAACACAACAGGTCGATAAATACATCGGTGTGGTATTTCTGACGGTATTCAACCGCTAAATTGATCGCATATACCAATGCCTCCACGTCATCACCATTCACATGGAATACGGGCGACAAGGTCACCTTCGCAATATCGGTACAGTAAGTGGATGACCGCCCATCTTTAAAATTGGTGGTAAAACCTACTTGGTTGTTTACCACAATATGGATGGTGCCACCGGTGCGGAAACCTTCCAGTTTGGACATCTGAATGACTTCGTAAACAATGCCCTGAGCGGCAACCGCGGCGTCACCATGGATGAGTATCGGTGCAATCTTAGTCGCATCGCCGCCATATTTCATGTCGATTTTCGAGCGAACAATCCCCTCGACCACCGGATCAACCGTTTCCAGGTGGGATGGGTTGGGCACTAGGCTCAAATGTACGCTTGCTCCGTGATTGGTCGTGATGTCCGTAGAATAGCCGAGGTGGTATTTCACATCGCCCCCAAAATCCTGCTCCGCTTCTTCTGCATAGGTTTTCCCTTCAAATTCCGAAAAAACGCTTTCGTACGATTTGCCCAGTATGTTGGTCAGCACATTCAGGCGGCCACGGTGGGCCATGCCGAGTACAAATTCCTGGATGCCCAACTCGGTGCCTTTTTCAATGACCGAGTCCAAAGCGGGAATGAGACTCTCCGCACCTTCAAGCGAAAAACGTTTCTGGCCGAGGAATTTGGTTCCGAGGAAGTTTTCGAACACTACCGCCTCATTCAGCTTTCTGAGTATTCGCTTTTTCGTCTCCAACGGGAAGTTTGGCGTGTTGCGTTCGCCTTCCATGCGGTCTTGCAACCACTTGATTTTTTCGGGGCTCCGGATGTATTTAAATTCGGCCCCGATGGAGCGGCAGTAGGTGTCTTCGATAAGCTGGCGGATATCGCGCAATGTGGCGGGCCCCAACCCGATCTCAACACCTGCATTAAATACGGTGTCCATATCGGCTTCCGTGAGGCCGAATGTTTCCAATTCCTTGCCCGGATAATATTTTCTGCGCTGGCGTACCGGATTGGTCTCGGTGAACAGGTGCCCACGGTCGCGGTAGCCATTGATCATATTTAAGACGTTGATTTCCTTCAGCACATGGTCGGGAGTGGCCTGGGCACCCGATGCCGTTGCTGTACCGTTCTGGCCGAAATCAAAACCTTCGAAAAATTTTTGCCAGCCGAAATCAATAGAATTGGGGTCTTCTTTATATGCTTCGTATAACGAGTCGATGTAGGCCGAATCTGCGTTACTCAGATAAGAAAGCTTGTCCATTTAGTTGTTTATGCAATAATGCGCCAAAGTTATAATTATTAAATCGTTTACCATAGCAATACCCCACAATTTTATGGCCAAACTTTACGCTATTCGAATTCCATGACCTCTTTGGGGTAGAACTGCGCGGTCAGCTTTTTGATATCCACTGGTTTGTTGTCTTTGAGACTACTGCCCACGCCCGCCAAATGTGCCCAATTGCCATAATTATTGGCGGGACCGTAATCGATGAGCTTTTCTTCAAACCAGGCAGCACCTTTCAGCCAATTGACTTTTAATTCATAAATGAGGTACCAAGCAACAATAACCCGCTGGTAATACGGAAGGTATCCCGTATCATTGAGTTGTTGAATACTTCGGTCTACAATCGGGTTGCCCGTATTTGCGCATTTCCAAAGGTCGAAGCGTTTATCGTCATTTGCGGCAATCTCTGGCGGGGTGCCTGTTAAGCCGGTCAGCCGGAAAAAACGATTGCCATGTTTTTTGAACATAAACCGATAATAATCCCGCCACAGCAACTTCAGTATAATCTGTTCACCGCGCTTCTTATCTAATGTAGTGTTTTCTGCTTCCTTGGTGGCGTGGTACAGCGTATTGGGAGACAACGCACCCACAGCGATGTAGGGAGAAAGCTGGCTATAATCCTCCAACGTCGACGATTGATCGCGCAGAAATGCCTGCATCTGCTTTAAGGCAACTGCTTCTCCTCCACGAAATTCCAGGTTGGAAGCCTGCACAATTTCTTCGCTGCCAAAACCAAGTTCCGCCAATCCTGGGACTTTTCCGGCATCCATTCCTTCCGGTATGCGAAGGGCTTTCGGTGTGTCCAGCTGCGGGCGTATGGAACTCTCTCGTTCTGTTTTTTTCTTGAAAACCGAAAAAGCATTCGGAATGTCGCGGATGGGAAAGGGAAGATCTTCTTTATGATATAAGGTATGGCCAATGAAATGTCTGAGATTGATCTGCATTTTCCAAAGCGCCTCTTCCACAAGCCCCGATATATAGGTCTCTTCATAGGCTACTTCGCGATGGTGATAAACCTCATCCACCTGGTATTTTTCCGCAATTTGAGGTAGCAACTCCTCCGGGTGGCCATAGTTGACGATCAAGTCACCACCCAATTGTTGCAAGGTTTGCCGTAGCGCCAGGACATTTTCCCGAAGGAAGGCGGCACGCAGTACGCCCGTCTTTCGCGTGCCGTATTTGGTCTTAGCGAAGTGCCGTGGGTCAAAGCAGTAAACGGGTACGATTTGGTGGCTGCGCTCGATAGCGCGAAGCAGAATTTCATTGTCATGAATGCGCAAATCGTTCCTGAACCAAACCAAGATCGTCCTCTCTTCCATACTTACTAAGGGATTAAATTCTACAAATATAAGCTTTATTTGCGGGAAGCAACTACTGTTTTGTCGTCGACAGGTAAGAATTGACACTAAAATCACAATTGCCAACAATTTCACGAGCGGCTGTTTGTAAGCTGTTCATTTTTTTTAAGTTTGCAAAAAAAAACACCGCCCGGAAACATTATTGGTTTTCGATTGTAGTAGCTATAATTAATAACCAAGCCGCCTTCTTAAAGGGTATGATTGTATATGGAAGTCCTGATAACCGGTCTTAATAATTATTTAGCAAGAAACATTGCAGTGTGTCTTGCTGAGGCGGATTATCAAGTAACCTGTTTACTGAGGAACAGTAAGTTTTTTTACAAACATGTGCCTAAAAAATATGGAATTAATATCATTGAAGGTGATCTGTTCCGGGGAACGCTACCGCCGGGCCTGAGCAAAGAAACGCGCGCAGCATTCTATTTTAATCAGTCGCCTATCGATGAAATTGATATCCGCCTGGAGATGGATCTCATTGCTTTGCAGAAATACATCCGGGTGCTCAAGTCAACAGCATGTGAGCATTTGATCTACGTGACAAAATTATCTGACGATAACATCGACCGGGTTAAATCTTTCCTGAATCAAAGCGGAATGGCTTACACGGTTATACGGATTAGTAACATCGTTGGTAAAGGTTCCGCGCTGATGAATATCTTTTCAAATTTAGCCAAACAGCGATGGATTGTCCTTCCCAAGGAATTTGTAACAAGTCGTTGCCAGCCGATCCATTTATTAGATGTGTGTGCCTATCTCAGTAATATTATCCTAAATACCGACACGTATGGGAAGGTGTTTGATATAGGGGGGCCGGAAGTGATGACGTATAAAGAAGCGTTCGAACGTTATCTGGACATCGCTAAATTGAAGAAAAATATCCTGGCGATACCCGGCTTTGGTAAGCCGATTTCGATTTTTATGGGACGATATGTCTATAAGTTTGAACAGGATGTAGCAGCTGCATTTATGGCCTATATGGGCAAAGATCTGGTAGCTGTAAATGATGGACTCGCTGCGTATTATCCGGGAATTAAACTGGCGCCCTTTCATGTCTCCTTACGATACGCGCTGGGGTTGTCTTAAATCAGCGGGGTAATGAATAATATTGCGAATAAAGGACGAATATTGGTAACCGGTGCGACCGGTTTAGTCGGCGGGGCATTGGTGCCTGCGTTAGTAGGTAGTGGTTATGCTGTTAACGCACTGAGCAGGTATAAACGAGCCTCAGAATTGCCGAATGTCCGATTCTTTCAGTGGGATATTGCCGCCAATAAAGTAGATGAGTCGTGCTTAGATGGCGTATGCGCAATTATTCACCTCGCGGGTGAAAACATCGCGGCACTTCCATGGAGCAATGCGCGGAAACGTCTGCTGCGCGATAGTCGTATTCAATCTATTTTAATGCTGTATGATTTGCTCCACAAACGCAAGGACCACGAAGTAACGACCGTGGTATCGGCCTCGGCTTCGGGCTATTACGGAGATAGGGGGGACGAGCGGATCACGGAAGATAAACCCCCGGCTTTAGACTTTCTGGGCAACACATGTAAGGACTGGGAGCACACGGTGGGCGAGGGGAGGGCGCTTGGATTGCGTACCGTTTCGCTGCGGAGTGGGGTTATCCTTTCCGCCCAGGGTGGCATCTTTTCTAAATTTGCCGGTTTTGTCAAAAAGGGATTGGGTGCGGTGCCAGGTACCGGCAGGCAATGGCTACCCTGGATTCACATAGCCGACGCGGTGGCTATGTATATTTTTGCGCTGGAACATAACGGCATACATGGTGTATACAACATGATCGCACCTGCACAAGTCACATTTTCTGCATTTGTCCGGTCGACTGCCGAAGCATTGAAAAAGCCCTTATGGCTACCGAATATCCCGCAATTCTTGTTAAAGGCAGTGATGGGGCAAATGAGTGAAATGCTGCTCGGCAGCACACGCATGTCGGCCGAAAAAATTCAAAATGCAGGTTTCAAGTTTCGGTACCCCGAAATAAAAACAGCCGTGGCCTCCCTCATTCCGCAGCTTTGACTGTACTTTTCCCATCCCGGCCCGGTGTTCCCGAATATACCTGTCCTTGGGAAAGGTTGCCCAGCGGTCTGCCGGGTGCACCCATATTAATTAGACTGTAGATCCGGGAAAGGTCATTTTGTGGATTTACGCGGTAGCCGCCTGCTCGTGTGTCAATTTGGAGGTAATGGTCAGACTTTTTATCTTCGGTCTGCGGAACAATTCCGTCGCTGTCATAAGTGAAATTTACATCGCCACCATCCCCATTGGGAAAAGTGCGCGATCCATTATTGCTGGCATCTTGCCCACCCGTAAGAACGTATAATGCCCCCAGTTTTTCAAAGCGCGCGTGGATATCAAAATCGGTGCCGTTATTTTTTCCGTCGGTGCCGAAGATATAGGCCCGTTTATCGATCGCTGCGTAACCGATATCCAATTTTACGTCCTTCTTACCATAGAATACCAACTGGCTCCGATCGGCCATAAGCAACGTGTCGATGCGCAATACCAACGAAGAGTCTTTCCCGCCGCTAAATACTTCCTTTTTTTTCTTACCGATAGCTAATTTTCCGATATGCAATGTGTCGGTCTCTTGTGCAAATGCACCAATCGAGCACAGGGTTAATATAAATACAATAAAGTTTTTCATCACCTGCATCCTCCTTGTTAATTAAGACATTTTTTACCAGTTAAAGTTTAATTCGTGTTACAATTATCCGCAACGCATGGACGATCGCGTCCTAATCCTTAACTTCGTCCCAAGTTCATTATCCATGATACGTTTTATTTTATTCTGTATAGTACTTGTTCCCGCATTTCCATCCGTAGCTACCGCGCTTCAGGATACAACCACACACCTGGAGGAGGTAACGGTAAGGGCTTATTTTACCGAGCAACCACTATTACGGCTAACGGCTTCTGCCGGCGTGGTTGGCCGCACCACACTTGGCCATCAGCAGGGAACAACCTTGTTGCCGGCGATAAATACCGTGCCGGGCGTGCGGATGGAAGAGCGCTCACCCGGCAGCTACCGGCTTTCGCTTCGGGGTAGCCTGTTGCGCTCGCCCTTCGGTGTCCGCAACGTAAAAGTATACCTAGACGAAATTCCGCTTACCGATGCGGGTGGAAATACGTATATCAACTTATTGGATGCAGGGGGCATAGCAGAAATTGAGGTGCTGAAAGGACCCGACGGAAGTCTCTTCGGTGCCAACTCGGGCGGTGTGGTGCTGATCCGGCCGCAGGGCATGCGTGATGAACAGGACCATACCGCATCGTTACGGGTGAACGGCGGATCTTTTGGGCTGTTCCACGAACAACTATCCACCACGCTGAATCCGTCGCCCGGTTATCGGTTCGGTTTCAGCCAGGCATACCAGCGCGCAGACGGTTATCGGCAGCATTCGGCGATGAAACGGGCAGCTTTTCAAACCGTACAACGATGGAATTACAAACCGGAAAGCGAGCTACGATTGATCGCCCTGTATTCAGACCTGCGCTATCTTACCCCCGGCGGACTTACGGAAGCGCAATACACAAACAACCCCAAACTTGCCCGTCCGGCCACACCGGCCACGCCGGGAGCGCTGGAACAGCAGGCGGGCATTGTCAACCAAACGCTCATCGGTGGCCTTGTCCACGATACCCGCATCGGCACACGTCTTAAGCATGTTGCTACGGTATTTGGCTCACATACGGATTTCAGCAATCCGTTTATCACTAATTATGAAATCCGTGACGAAGCCAATGTCGGCTTTCGTACCTATCTGGATTATACGGGTGGCCGTTCCACGGCATTCTCCTGGCATGCCAACGTGGGCATGGAGTGGCAGTATGGGAAAAATGATTTTGCTAACTACGAAAACCACGGCGGTGTACGCGGCGATGCCATGGCAATCGATGCCCTAAGGAGCAATCAGCACTTTTACTTTGCGCGCTTCAGCGCCGATGTGTATCATCGCCTGTTGCTGGAAACGTCGTTGAGCCTCAATTATTACGGATATCGATTCAGACCTCTTTTTCCCGACAGTGAACCTCGTTACACCCGGCGGACATTTGATGCTGAATGGATGCCCCGCGCTGCCTTATCGTATATGTTTAATCCGCAATCGGCAGGACGGGTTTCTGTTTCAAGGGGATATTCGCCTCCTACACTCGAAGAAGTCCGTGCATCCGACCAGGTAATTAATACGGCACTTGGCGCCGAGACCGGATGGAATTATGAAATCGGTTTCCGATGGCAGACCCCTAACCGGCGGGTAACCCTAGATGGATCGGTATTTTACTATCGCATGGAAGATGCCATTGTCCGTCAGATACTTGAAACGGATGCCGAATTTTTCGATAATGCAGGTGGGGTTACCCAGCGCGGGATAGAGCTATCGACTTCGACCTGGGTGATCGAACCGGGGCAAACGAGTTGGTTGCGGGGGCTTCAACTGGGGGCAAACCTGACGCTGAGTAAATTCCGTTTTGGCGACTACCGAGTAGGCAACGATGATTTTACAGGAAATAAGCTTACTGGCGTGCCCGGAACAACGCTGGTCAGCAGCGCATCGATGCAATTTCCAAAAGGCATCGGGGCTTACGTCATGCACAATTATACGTCGGCCATTCCACTGAACGACGCGAATACCGTGTTTGCCAACGCCTATCATGTATTACAGGCTAAGGTGACATGGGATAAGCCCTTGGGAAGCAATGTGATATTTCAGGTTTTTGTTGGAGGGGATAACCTGTTGAATCAACGCTACAGTCTGGGAAATGACATCAATGCCTTTGGCGGCCGTTTCTTCAACGCGGCGTCGCCACGCAATTTTTATGGCGGAATAGCGTTACGTATTTAAAAAATTATGCCTACTTTCGAGACCTCAAAATAAAAGTATCATGAGTTTGAAAGATTTTAAAGGAGTGGTCACCGGTGATGCCGTTCAAGAATTATTTGAGGCAGCAAAAGCACATAAATTCGCCCTTCCGGCAGTTAATGTCATCGGTACCAATTCCATTAATGCCGTAATGGAAACCGCCAAGGCGGTCAACTCGCCAGTTATTATCCAATTGTCTAATGGCGGGGCACAGTTTTATGCAGGCAAATCATTGAATAACGACGGCCTGAAAGCCTTTGTCCTCGGAGCGGTATCCGCCGCTCAGCACGTTCATTTGCTGGCAGAACATTATGGTGTAGCCGTTATCCTTCATACCGATCATGCTGCCAAGAAGTTGCTGCCCTGGATCGACGGCCTGCTTGACCATGGCGAGCAATTTTTTAAGGCAAATGGGAAACCGCTGTTTTCCTCCCACATGCTCGATTTGTCGGAAGAGCCCATCGAAGAAAATATCGAAATTTCGAAGAAGTACCTGGCGCGGATGAAGCCACTTGGGATGACCGTGGAAATTGAGCTCGGCGTAACCGGCGGTGAAGAAGATGGAGTGGACAACTCCGACGTGGATAGCTCCAAACTGTATACCCAACCCGAGGAAGTTGCTTATGCGTATGAAGAACTCAAAAGCATAAGTGATAAATTTACGGTTGCGGCTGCCTTTGGCAACGTACATGGCGTATACAAGCCAGGTAATGTGAAATTACAGCCCGTCATCCTGCATAACTCGCAGGAATATATCCGGCAGAAATTTGGATTATCTGCTGAAAAGCCGGTCAACTTTGTCTTCCATGGTGGTTCGGGATCCGCTCCGGAAGAAATTACCGAAGCCATCTCTTACGGTGCCATCAAGATGAATATCGATACCGATATGCAATGGGCTTTCTGGGATGGTGTTCGTGAATACTACCAAGCCAAAGAGGGGTACCTGCAAAGTCAGATCGGCAATCCAGAGGGACCAGACTCACCGAACAAAAAATACTACGATCCCCGCGTTTGGTTGCGCAAAGGTGAGGATACCTTCGTTAAACGGCTTACCCAGGCATTCGGCGAATTGAATGCACTGGATGTAAACAGTAAGCTGTAAGCAGCAGGGGCACAGTCGATAGAAAAACCCTTGTCCAGGTAACGGGCAAGGGTTTTTTGTTCGCCTACCTGTAAAAATACCTAACACCGGGTATTTCATGAACCGCTATTCTTCGGTACGTTTGCAATGTATTTTATCGTTTCTAAATCATGAAAAACAGTAGTTGTTACCCGATTAAACTGGTATTTATTTTGTGTGCCCTGTTGATCGCATCTTGCGAAAAGAAAACCCCGAATCCCGATGAAGATCAAACGGAAAGCACGACCATTCCCAACTCCTTGCACATCGCATTTGAAACCCCGGATTGGAAGCGTCAAATCGATTGTTCGCACCTTGACCTCTACCCAAGTTCGGTAAACGATGAGGTGTTTTATGTATTTGCCAGTTCGCAATCTACCTTAAACACATTTGTATTTTCGTATCCCAGTCGTGCCAGTGAGCTGGAAAAGCCGGCGAGCAAAGGCAGGTATCCGGTAGCGGAATATGCGAATCCCACGGGACCGTTTCAGTATGGAATGAAATTGCCGCTGGATGACGACAAATTTGACATAACTTATGGCCGCCTGGTTAGTAACGCTGGAGATTCCGAGACGGAATTTACTGAAATTACCGAGATAAAGCGGGTGGGAACGGAGGGAGAATATGCCTTGTTCCAAATTAAGGGTCGGTATGGTTTTAATTCAACTTTGGAGACACCCTCCGGGACAGAAGTAGGAAACTATGTAAAAGGTACGTTTCATTTAAAGGTACGAGCGCTTATCGATTAAGTTCCGTAAGTCAACCAGCTGTTTCGCCTTTCTTTTGGAATACCAAAAATACCCGCTAGAGGGTATTTTTTTTGCTTATGGGTGCCGATACCTTTGTCCTGTCGAGTTAATCTTTAAATTATATAACCATGAAAACACGTAGACCCGTATCTTGCATTTTCTTTCTATTGTTAGCTTTTGCACTTTTTGCCTTACCTACTTATGCGCAGAAGGCAAAAAATCGCACCATTACCATTAACACCGAAAGCGGTGCCAGTCTCTATGTCGATGGAAGTCAGGTAACCGCCCCCGCCAAGATCAAAATCCCGAAATATGCGACCGTCAATGTAAAGGTTGAGAAGGTGGGTTTCGTCACGGAAATCCGTGACTATGAAAACAATGGTATCAATGTCATTCCAAAAACGGATTTTATCCAGCTCAACAAAGACGAGGCATACGAAAATTCATTTGTAACAAATCTTGCTAACCAAGATATTGATATCCGGCCGTCTCGAAATGCGGAGGAATCCTGGATTTTACTCAACCGCATTGTGACCGGCACGTTCGATGTGATCGCTATCATGGACAAAACCACCGGATACATGGCAACCGCCTGGTCTGCCAAGTCGTTTAATTCGGGCGTGGTGAGAACCCGTTTGATCGTCAAAACCAACAATACGGAGCCGCTGGAATACAAAGCGAAACTGGTGTCGGAAATTGCGCCTCCGGGTACCAGCGTGAATGCCGATGAATCCTTCCGTAAATGGGACAGGGTGTTGCGTACCTACGAAAATGTCATTCCCGATCTGCAAAGCCGGCTGTCGGTAAATTAAAACATAAACCAACATTTAAAATCATCATGATGTATTCTTTGAAAAACACCGTAGCGGGAATTGCTTTGATGTTGTTTGCAGTCAACACGTTTGCACAGCAGGCAACGGTTGCGGGTAAGGGTTACAAAGAATCCGACTTCGGTAAATTCTATGTACGGTTGGGTGTCAGTATTCCGCAGGGAGCCTTTGGCAAAGCGTTCGATCTGAGCGTACCTTTATATGAAAATATCTCCAAAAACGGCGGTGTGGGCGCAGACCTTGGCGTCAATGCGGAAATAGGAAAGTATTTCTTTTTCCACGAAGATCCGATTAACGATCTGTTCAAAGTTGGGTTAGACGCCGCCTTCTTTTCCTTCGGGTATAACATGGGCAAGTCCAAGCCTCATCCGGATGAAGAAGCCGAGGCGTTCGACTTTGTCACCGGCGCTGTGAAGCTGGGGCCCGTGGTATCTTTCAATGTGTCGGGCGACTTTTATGCAGATGTTTTCTTTAAGTTGGCACCCACCGCGTTATTGTCGTTCGAGCCGCCGTACCATTTTAAAGGTGGAATTTACGAACCGGATGCTGAAGTGCTTTATTTCAACACGGATGAGAAAGTCAATTTTGCATTTAAGACCGATTTCGGTATTAACCTGCGGTACCGGAGGGTGACGCTTACGGCCAGTTACGAGAGCGGCACATTCAACGTGCCGATGACCTATTACCAGAATGATGGGGCGGAAGAGGTATACGACACGGAACCCCGGGAGATGGATGGGAAAATGCCGATGGGACTGTTTCAGTTGAAGTTGGGGATCCAGGCATTTTAACTATATATCAACCGCCCCCGCGCTTATGGCGGAGGATGCCGCATAGAATTGCGGCATCCTGTATCCGAAGAAAATGTAAGTGCTAAATCTTAAAATCCTAAATGGTTTTCCGTACCTTTGGCCCATGCCAGAAAAAATCATGATCCTTGATTTCGGCTCCCAATATACCCAATTGATAGCACGCCGGGTGAGGGAACTGAACGTTTATTGCGAAATTCATCCCTATAATCACCTTCCGGAATTTGACGAAACGGTAAAAGGAGTCATTTTATCCGGAAGCCCTTATTCCGTGCGTCAGCCCGATGCGCCCAAGGTTGATTTCAAAGCGCTTCAGGCCAAATTTCCCGTACTTGGAGTATGCTATGGTGCACAGTACATTGCACAGCATTCGGGTGGGGAGGTCGTCGCATCGGAAATCCGTGAGTATGGCCGGGCAAATCTTCATTTCGTAGATCATGCCAACTCGCTTCTGGTAGATGTTCCCGCAGATTCCCAAGTGTGGATGTCGCACGGCGATACCATTTCGGATATTCCGGCTGGTTTTGAAATCATTGCAAGTACAGATAAGGTGAAAGTGGCTGCATATCAGGTGAAGGATACCCAAACGTATGGCATCCAGTTTCATCCAGAAGTAACCCATAGCACAGACGGTACGACTTTGCTGAAAAACTTCGTCGTCGATATCTGTGGTTGCACACCTTCGTGGACAGCCGACGCCTTCGTGGAAACGACGGTAGCCTCACTCAAAGAGAAATTGGGCGACGATCATGTGATCATGGCACTATCGGGAGGCGTCGATTCAACGGTTGCAGCCGTTTTACTCCATCAGGCCATTGGCAAAAACCTGCATTGCATCTTTGTAGATCATGGCTTATTGCGCAAAAACGAATACGAACAGGTACTGGAGTCATACCAGCATATGGGGCTCAACATTAAGGGTGTAAATGCGAAAGACCGGTTTTACCAAAAGTTAGGCGGCGTAAGCGAGCCCGAGCAGAAGCGAAAAATCATCGGGGCAGCATTTATTGATGAATTTGACGAAGCGGCACATGCCGTGCAGGCTGAGCTTCCCGAAGGAACATCGGTTAAGTGGCTCGGTCAGGGAACCATTTATCCGGATGTTATCGAATCCGTATCCGTAAAGGGTCCTTCGGCCACCATCAAATCCCACCATAACGTCGGGGGGCTGCCCGATTTTATGAAGTTGAAAGTCGTCGAGCCGCTCAATACGCTTTTTAAAGACGAAGTACGCAGGGTAGGGAAAGCATTGGGAGTAGCACCCAATATTTTGGGGCGGCATCCGTTTCCTGGGCCGGGACTGGCGATCCGGATATTGGGTGAGATTACCGCAGAAAAGGTGCGGATTTTGCAGGAAGCTGATGATATTTACATCCGCAATCTGCGCGAATCGGGTTGGTACGACAAAGTATGGCAGGCAGGTACCATCTTCTTGCCGGTACAATCGGTAGGCGTAATGGGGGATGAACGCACCTACGAACATGTGGTGGCGCTTCGCGCAGTCGGCTCGCTCGATGGGATGACAGCCGACTGGACACACCTGCCTTATGAGTTGCTGGCAAAAATATCAAACGAAATAATCAATCACGTAAAGGGTATAAATAGGGTTGTATATGATATCAGTTCGAAACCACCGGCTACGATTGAATGGGAATAACTGGTTAGTTGGGCTTGCACTTGTGTTTCTGGTTGCCGCCTGTACCCCCAAAGTACGGGTCTTACGTGGTACGGGAACCAAGACACCCCCCAAAACCCAGAAACCCACAGAGCAGGGTAAAACAGAAGAAAAGGCTGCTGAAACCGAAAAAGTTGAGGTAAACAACATTGCCTTGTTATTACCTTTTGAGTTAGATAAGGCCAACCCCCATGCCCCAAGCTCTGAAGATATCAGGCGGTCGGCATTGGCGCTGGATTTTTACCAGGGTTTTAAGCTCGGGTTGGATGCGCTTGCCGAAAAAGGAACCAATTTCAAGTTGAATGTGCTCGATACACGCGATGATCCGGCTGAAAATACACGCATAGCGAAACTGGAGGATGTGCAGGATGCCGCGTTGGTGGTTGGCCCGGTATATCCGAAGGAAATCCAAGTTTTTGGATTCAATGCGTCGCTGGAAGATGCGCTCCAGATCTCCCCCTTGGCGGCGAGTATGCCCTCTGAATTTAACCTGCCTAATTTGGTTACGGTTGCTGCTCCCATTACGACACATGTGCGGGCGCTGGCTACCCGCATCGCCCAGCAGTATCAGCCTGGGGATGCAGTGATCTTCTATCAGACCCAGGATGCGGCAAGTAAGCAGTTCCTAGCCCCGCTGAAGACCGAGATCAGTCGGCTGAAAAAAGACATTACGGTGATGGAGGTGACGGATGAACAATCGTTGGAAAGCAATGTGCATCTTTCGGGGAAAAACCTTATCGTACTGGCTACCACCAATAAGTACCAGATTTCTCCGATTTTGGCCCATTTACGGAAATTGCAAAGTGAGCTTTCCTATCAGATTCAACTGTTTGCCCACCCCAACTGGACGAAACTGGATTTTGATGAATCGGATGGATTGGCGTTATTCCGCACGTGTGTAACCAGCTCATATTATGTAGATAAGGGGCGTACGGACGTGCGCAAATTTGATGAACAATATCGCCGCGAATTTGGTGTAGCTGCTACAGAATTTGCATACAAGGGGTACGATGCAGCTTATTACTTCGGCGGACTGTTGGCTAAATATGGCGCCGACTATAAGGAACATATTACGCAAGCGGAATACAAAGGGCTGCATACTGTTTTCAAGTTCGAGTACAATTCCAATTGGGGGTATGTAAACAACGCCGTATCCATCTTGCAATATCGAAATGGCAATTTCATGCCTTTATAACCGGACCAGATAGCCATGACTACCGAGCGGCGGATAAACCACCAGATACGGACGGTTGGGCGACTGTTACAGGAATATGACCAACAACGGCATATGCCGTTGGCACGTTTCCTCACAGGGTTTTACAAACGTAACCGCCAGATGGGAGGGAATGACCGCCGGACCGTTTCTCGTCTTGTTTATCATTATTTCCGCATCGGCTCTGCAGCCCCCCACGCAGATTTATCTGTGCGACTGGCCATCGCTGAGTTTCTATGTGGCGAAGACAGTGCGGTAGTTCAGCAAGCGCTTCCTGAGCTGTATCCGGCGATCGGCTTGCCAATGGAAGAAAAGCTCGCTTTGCTTGAAAAGCATACTGATTTCCGCTTGGAAGATGTATTTCCCTTTCAAGCCCACTTGTCGGCGGGAATTGACGGGCTGGATTTCGTTAGAAGCTTATTTATTCAACCTGATCTCTTTATCCGCTTACGCCCCACCTGGGCGAGAGAAGTACAGGTACGGCTTACAGAAGAAGAGATTCCTTATCATGTATTAGACAAGTTTACGTTAGGCCTTTCCAACGGTGCGCCGCTGGATCGTATTGGGGGTATCGCAGGCAAATATACCGTACAAGACTATTCGTCGCAGCGCACCGGAGATTTTTTTGAAGCATCGAACGGGGAAAACTGGTGGGATGCCACCGCGGGAGCAGGAGGGAAGTCGCTTTTGTTGCTGGATAAGCAGCCGGGGATAAACCTACTGGTATCCGATATCCGGCCGAGTATCTTGCGCAACCTGGACGAACGTTTTGAAGAAGCGGGTTTTAAAAAATACCGGCAGAAAATTATCGATTTAACCAAAGATACAGCAACCATCCTTGGCGGCGAACAGTTCGATGGTATCATTCTCGACGCCCCTTGCAGCGGGTCGGGCACCTGGGGACGAACACCGGAGATGATAACTTCTTTTCGTTCGGATTCCATTCAGCAGTATTCAGCCATTCAGCGACAAATCGCTGAGCAAGTGATTAAACACTTGAAGCCTGGGAAACCGTTAGTTTACATTACGTGTTCGGTTTTTTCCGAAGAAAATGAACAGGTAATCGCGTACCTTCAAGATACCGGTTCGGTCGAATTGGAGCGGATGGAGCTTTTGCACGGCTACCGCCATCGCGCAGATAGCATGTTTGTCGCACGGCTATTCAAGCGGTGATTTTTAACTACACGTTTTCCTTTAGCAATCGTTCCAGCTCATTGGCAGGAAAAACACCTGACTGACGCCACTTGATTTGTCCATTTTTGAAAATAATCAGCGTAGGTACGCCCCGTATTTGATACTTGGTGGCAACCTGCGGGTTTTTATCTACGTCGATTTTAATGATCGATGCCGCATCGCCGATGCGCTGCTTCACGTCTTCCAAGATAGGTGCCTGTGTCTTGCACGGACCGCACCAGGTAGCGAAAAAATCGACTAACACGGGTCTTTCGCCATTAATCAGTTCATTGAATGTACTCATTTGTCTACTGTCTTCTTAATCAACGCCTTTTTTTGTTGATTGTTTTGCGCGCGGCAAAGATGCGCGTTTATCAACAAATATGCTATTTTCTCGCATCCTTAACAAACACGGGTTATCTTTGTGGAATATCAAGTTCGTTTCACCAATATGCTTCAATAGATGAACAAGGATCTGATTTTACGCGAGCGTTTGGCTATTCAACGTACCATAATGGCTAATCAGTCTACTTTTTTGTCCTTCCTGCGGACATCCATGTATTTCGCCGTAGCCGGTGTATCCCTGGATCAATTGCTGAAACTGCCCGGAGGGCATATCTTTGAATATATTTTTCTTGTTATTTCCGCAGCCGTGCTGGTAGTAGGCGTCGTCAACTACTTTATCCAAAAAAGAAGAATTACGGAAAGTACAAAGCATATCGGTGACTATAAGTTTGAGTATGAACAGGGAGGCACATACAAAAACTAAACGATCTTATCGGCCGACTCGCCAACCAACCTATGGGTATACAAGCACATCAGCAGCTGCGGCACCCCGCTATCATGGCGGGTTTCCGGCACCTGATGGAAGACCTAGGGTACGCCGGCGGAGCCTCTGTTTATACAGGAGCGACCGAACCCCTGGGAGACCTTATCGTGAAACTTTTTGGCCGACGGGCTTAGCCTGTTGCAAGCTAACAAAAAAAGCGACTCTGTTTTAGAATCGCTTTTTCCTCTGTGCCCGGAGAGAGACTCGAACTCTCAAGGGACTGCTCCCAACGGCTTCTGAGACCGCAACGTTTACCAATTTCGCCATCCGGGCGGCACGCCACGAACCCTTATTCGGTTCGGGGAGTGCAAATATATGTTTTTAATTGTCAATTCTCAATGGTTAATTGTTAATTATCTTTATCCGTCTATTAATTGTCAATTCGCGATGGTTAATTGTTAATTATCCTGGCGCAGTCTGCTAATTGTTTGGCTTATTATTTTTGCTAGATACGATTATTCGGGTTATCAATTTAATTAACTCGGTAGCGTTTTTGTGAAGCCGCTCAAATTCTTGTATAGCTAGAAACGATGAAGCGTGAAGTAATTCCAACCAATACAGGGTTTCATTACACTCTTTTTGGGCAATTCCTAGTTTATGAATAAAGTCGGCTTTGCTTTCCGCTTGCTCCGCTTCACGATATAATGCCCCTATTGCCGTTCCAGACCGAAGCAATTGTTTACTCATCACAAATTCTTTCTTTTCCGAAACAAGATGCTTGTAGGTATTTACTATCTGTATCGCAAAAGCAAAACTTTTCTCTTTCAGTGGATTAGGTCTTCCCATTTTAAGCCGCTAGGAATTAACCATTAACCATTAACCATTAACCATTAACCATTAACCATTAACCATTAAAAATCACTCTTCCTCATCATCCGTATGCAACATATCCCGATGCTCTTCCGGTTTATAAGAAGCTTGGAGTTCCGCCAATTTCTTTTTGCCGTAGGCCACTTTGCTAATCAACACAAATAAAACCGGCACGATAAATATGGCGAATAGCGTAGCAATCAGCATACCTCCAAAAACTGTCCAGCCAATGGTTTGCCGCGCAATGGCACCCGCACCGGTCGAATACATCAACGGAACGATACCCAGGATAAAGGCGAATGACGTCATAATAATGGGACGCAGGCGCAGTTTCACCGCTTCTAGGGTTGCTTTCAAAAGTCCCATGCCGATATCCACCCGTTCCTTGGCAAATTCCACGATGAGGATCGCATTCTTGGCCGCCAAACCGATGATCGCCACCAAACCGATCTGAGCATAGATGTTGTTATCAAGGCGTGGCAGGAGGATGAGCACGAGGATGGCCCCGAATACCCCAAGTGGTACCGACAGCAGGATCGAAAACGGCACCGACCAGCTTTCATACAAAGCTGCCAAGAGCAGGAACACGAAGATGATACAAAGTCCAAAGATCATGATCGTCATGTTACCGGCTTCTTTTTCCTGTAAGCTAAGCCCCGAAAACTCGTACGTGAAACCGGCACCCAGTGTCTGCGCGGCGGTTTCTTCCAGCGCCCGTAATGCGTCCCCGCTACTATATCCGGGTGCGGCACCACCCATCAGGTCAATGGACCTGAAAATGTTGAAGTGGTTAATGATCGACGGGCTTTCGATAATTTCGTGAGATATCAAGGCGCTCAATGGCACCGGATTCCCCTGCTGGTTTTTTACGTACAGCTTGTTGATGTCTGAAATATCCATGCGGAACGTGGTATCGGCTTGGGTAACCACCCGGAAATTCCGACCGTACCGCGTGAAATCATTTACATAGCTGCTGCCAAGGAACGAAGAGATCGTACTGTAAACGTTGGAAACGGTTACGCCCATGCGCTTCGCCTGTTCACGGTCTACTTTCACCAAATAGTTAGGGGTACGTGAATTAAACAGCGTATAGGCCATGCCGATTTCCGGACGTTGGTTGACTGCCATCAGGAATTTACCCACCTGAGCTTCGAAATCTTTGATGTCGCCGCTGCGCTGGTCAATGAGCTGCATGCTGAATCCACCGCTGACACCCAAGCCGGGAATGGCAGGTGGCATAACGGGCATGATGGATGCCTGCTGAAAGCCTGCATACTTCCCTTGCAGGCTGGCCACGATCTCGGCAGCCGTGCGGCTGCGTTCATCCCAGGGAGCAAGTTGAACAAAGAATGTTCCCCCGTTGGGTTTGAACGACCTGTTCAACAGGTTGATACCCGAAATGGCCATAATGTTTCTGATTTCCGGATTTTCCCTCCGGAGTGAATCCGAGACTGCGTTCAGCAAGTCGGACGTACGTTCGGAGGATGCACCTTCGGGTAGCGTAACCCCCATCATGAATACCCCTGCATCTTCCGTGGGAATAAATCCCGTAGGCTTGGCATTGAACAATCCGATGGTGCCCACGTAGATACAAATCAATATAATAATGGCCAGGGGCGCACGCTTGATCGTCACCCGGACAGCGCTGGAGTAACGTTTCGTGACCCGCTCAAACCACGTGTTGAACTTATAGAACAGCCGGTTGATGCCTCTCGACTTTTCGTTGAATTGCGATGGCCTTAGTAACAATGAGCACAAAGCAGGCGTAAGGGAGAGGGCGATGAATGCGGAAAGCAATACCGATACGGCAATCGTAATGGCAAACTGTTGGTAGAGCTGCCCCACCATGCCCGGGATAAAGCCTACGGGCACAAACACAGCGGCCAGAATCAGCGCGATGGCGATTACCGGCGCCGTGATCTCTTTCATCGCTCGCCGTGTGGCTTCCGGTGCCGACAGCTTATCGTGGTCTATGTAGTGCTGCACCGCCTCCACCACCACGATGGCATCGTCCACCACAATCCCGATGGCGAGCACGAATGCCAGCATCGTCAGGTTGTTGATGGAAAAGCCAAACAGGTTGAAGAAAATGAATGTACCGATAATCGAAACAGGAATTGCTAATACAGGAATCAATGTAGCCCGCCAGCTTTGGAGAAAGATGAATACCACCAAGGTTACCAAAATCAGCGCTTCCACCAATGTGTGGAGCACGTTGCTGATGGACTCCTGAATCACCGACACGGTTTCATAGTTAATGACGTAATCCATGTCGCTCGGGAAGTTGGCTTTCAGTTGCTCCAGTGCGGCGTAGATACCCTCTGCGGTTGCCACGGCATTTCCGCCCGGCATCTGGTTTACCATCATACCCGAGGCGGTCAGTCCGTTGAGTTTGGTGGAGATGGAGTAGGCAAACTCGCCCAATTCCACACGGGCTACATCTTTGAGGTAAACAAGGGATCCATCGGCGTTGGTTTTGACGATGATCTGTTCAAATTGCTCCTCTTCGTTCAGGTCTCCGTCTAAGATAACCGGATACTCAAATACCTGTGTATTTACTTGAGGTCGTGCACCTACGCTACCACCCGGTATCCGGATGTTTTGCTCCTGAATGGCAACATTCACGTCTGCCGGCGTAAGCCCTAAGTTGGAGAGCTTGGTCGCATCCAGCCATACCCGCATACTAAACGGCTGGCCGAAGGCCATGACATCGCCCACGCCATTTACGCGCATCAGCGCGTCCCTGACATACAAGTTTGCGTAGTTGGCCAGAAATTTCTGATCGCGTGTGCCATTCGGCGAAATCAGCGAAATCATCATCAATACGTCCGTATTGGCCTTCCGGGTGATCACCCCCAGACGGCGTACGGCTTCGGGCAATGCAGGTTCGGCAATACCCACGCGGTTTTGTACGTCCAGCGTAGCGATATCGATGTCTGTGCCTACGTCAAACGTCACCGTGATGGACGCGCGCCCGTCGGATGTGCTGTTGGAGGTCATGTACGTCATCCCCGGCGTACCGTTAATCTGGCTTTCAATAAGCGTTGTTACGGTCTGTTCCACGGTCTGTGCATCGGCACCGGTATACGTCGCCTGCACCTGTACGGTGGGGGGGGAGATATTGGGGTACTGACTGACAGGGAGGGTGCTGATCGAAATGACACCTATCAACGTGATCAGGATGGAGATAACGATGGAGGTGACGGGTCTTCTTATGAATACTTCTGAAATCATGTTGTTTCTGTCCTAAATGCGTGATGGTCTTCGTTCCGCCTTATTTTTTTTCGGCAGATTGGGTTACTTGTACCTTGGCTCCAGGCCGCAGGTTGATGGTGCCATCGGTTACCACCTGTTCACCGCCTGATAGTCCTTCGTTGATCACAACGCGATCTGCTACTTTCAACCCCAGCCGTACACCTCGTTGCTCGACGGTGCTGCTGTCTGTCAATACATACACGGACGTCTGTCCAAGTTGCTCGATAACGGCGCGGTATGGGATGACCAATTGCTTTGATTCCGATTGCCTGCGCACCTGTACGGTGGTGGCCATTCCGGCTCGCAATAGTTCATCTGGATTAGCGAAACTTGCGCGCACAGTAATGGTGCCCGTGTTGCGGTCCACCGCACGGTCGATAGCAATAAGCTTACCCGGATGGGAATAGGCTTGTCCCCCGGGCAACGTGATCGAGATGATGGAATCACGCACCACGGCGTCCGAATGGCGCAGTGCATTAAAACGTGGGATCTCACGTTCGTTCACCGGAAAATCTACTGCAATGGGGTCTACGGATGAAATACGGTTAAGTAACGTCGACCCGGCCGATACCAATGCACCCATACGAACCGCTGAAATGCCGATGGTGCCGCTGAACGGAGCAATGATAACTGCCCGGTTAAGGTTGGTCTGGGCAGTGGTTAGTGCTGCCCGGGCCGAAGCCACCTGGGCCTGAGCATTGTTGAAATCGGTTTCTGCATAATCCAGCGTCTGCTTAGCAATGGCATCCTGTTCGGCCAGTTTCCGATAACGCTCCACATCCCGCTGAAGGCGGGCAAGGTTGGCTTCGGCAATGGCGAGGTTGGATTTTGCTTGTTCTACATCGGCCGCATAACGGGTGCGGTCTATCTCGTAGAGTTTCTGGCCTTTGGATACCGATGCGCCATCCGCAACGAAGATACCTGTGATGTATCCGCTTACCTCCGCACGCAGTTCGGTTTCATTTAAAGCTACCACATTGCCGGGATAGCTGTCCATTCCGACAACCACTTCTTCGGTAACCGGTGCCGTTGTCACGGGAATGGCTTGTTGGCCGGGGGCCTGTTTCTGCGTTTGGTTGCTGCAAGCAGCAACGAACCCTGCTCCGGCCAAGAGCATTGCTGCGAGACTATATTTGTTCATGCTGGTCATTTTTACGGTATTCGTAGTTGTTTTAAGTTCTTCCATATGTGGGTTAATTGTCAATGTCTACAGTTCCCAATGCGCGCTGTACATCCAGCTTGCCAGCTAAGACAGCAAACAGGGCGTTGAGGTAACTGATCTGTGTGGTGCGCAGATCGGTTTCGGCGGTCATCAGATCCAGGTATGTTTTGATACCTTCATCGTATTGAAGTTTGATGGTGTTATACACATCCTCCGAAAGGGCTACGTTTTCACGTGCAACCCGCCAGTCGTTTAAGTTGGCCTGGTAGGTGGCAAGTGCCATCTCATATTGGGTATTGATCTGGTTTTTCAGGTTCACCATATCCCAGTCGATGCGTGTTTCCTGAAGCTTGGATCTCCGGATTTCGTGGATGCGCTTCCCGCCTTGGAAAATGGGTATGTTCAACGTAAGACCGAACACGGAGCGGGGAAAGTTGCCATCGAACATTTCCGGAAACCGATTGCCCCTGAAATCCCAGGCATAATTGTAAAACGCCGATAAGCTGGGTAAAAACGTCCATTTATTGTATTGCGTATTCAGCTGCTGGAGTTGTTTCACTGTCTGCAACTGCCTGAATTCAACCCGCTCGTTATAATCGACGGTCAACGTCGTGTCCAACAAGATTTCACTTTCCATGGCTGCACCGTCAAACGACAGGTCCATCGGCTGGTCGGCGGATAGGCCGATCAGCTCTTTCAGGAATGCATATTTATAGGTGAGCAATTCGCTAACGCGCTTTTGCTCGGCGAGGGTATTGCTCAGCGTAATCTGCGCACGTTTGAAGTCTGTTTTGTCAACGATACCGGTCTCATACCGCGCCTTCGCATCGTTGAGCTGCCGTTGGATACGTTGGATGTTTTCTTGGATGATGTTGAGCTGCTCTTCACTGGTAAGGATGTCGTAATAGGCCTTGCTGACTTCGACAACCGTGTTGATGCGGCTGTTTTCTGTATTGAGTGTGTTTTGCTGCCGGATAAAACGTGCGGCCTTGGACGCTTGTATCAACCCCGGATTGAGTAGCTGCTGATCTGCCTGGAATACGGCGGCGCTTACGTGCTTTTGACCTAGCTGAATAACATTGCCCCCGATCACGTTTGTCGGTATCTTTACATTATAATTGTACGTACCCGTAGCATTTATCTGGGGAAACCAGCCCGAAAGGGCAGAAGCGATTTCTTCTTCACCGATTTCCTCGTCAATCAGGGCTTGGTGTACGGACGGACGGTTTTCCAGGGCATAGCTGATAACATCTTGCAGGGTTGCCTTTGCAGGCAATGACGGTTGGTTCTCCTGTCCGAAAGCAAACGAGAGGACAAGGGAGAAAGTAATTGAAAGGGCTAGTTTATTTCGCAATTTTCTATACATGTTGTTCTGTCTGAAAAGATTCTTTTTTTATGCCATCCCAAATGATCGTTACCATTTCGTTCATAGACGATTCATCGAACGAGTAATGACCGTTGGTGTGCCGTTTGGCGGTAGCGGTTACCGTTCCAATGAACGCAGCGCTCAGAATGTTGATGTCCAAGGGCTTGATGTGCTCTTCATCGATACCCAACTGCAGGAAATTAGACATTTCATTTTGCATTTGCACGCCACAGTTCCGTTCATGGACCGCTTCGGCGTACGGCGACGAGAAAAACTGTTCCATGAAACTGAGTACTTCGGGATATTCGATGTAAAAATTCACCAGGTTAATCCAGATGGCCACGAAGCGCTCCGGATATGGAAAGGATTGTTCCGCCGTTTTGAACATCGCATTCCCGATACGGTGCTTGCAATGCTTGAATAGCTCGATAATCAGCTCATCTTTCGATGAAAAATAGTGATAAATGGTTCCGGTTGCTACGCCTGCATCCTGTGCAATCTGGCTCATCGGGCTTCCATGGAAACCCTGCTTCATCACCAGTCGTAGTGTGCTTTCGAAAATAGCACCTTTTTTCTCTGCGGTATGTTCCAATTGAACGTTCATTCGGTCGGCAAAGGAACGCATTATTCGCGAAAAATCGATGGCGATATGGTTTGTTAACGGAAATTTGACATTGAAGTCTGGCTGTTGGATTAAAAGGTTTCATCCTGACGATTCCGCAAAGTCGCGGTTTCGCAAAGTCGCAGTTTTGCAATTCAGCACCTTAGCAATTCCGCAACTCAGCAACTCTGCAAGAAAATCCTCGAAAATTGTGTACTTTTGCACCATCATTGGTACAAACATTGGTATAAATAAATTAATTTACATACGTTGATATTTACCGATTTTAATTTTGACAGCAACCTTTTTGAAGGTCTGAATAGCATGGGTTTCAAAACGCCCACCCCCATACAAGCAGAAACGATTCCGATTATCCAAGAACAGCACGATCTGATCGCCTGCGCACAGACAGGTACGGGAAAAACTGCATCCTATCTGCTTCCGGTAATGGATGCGATATGCCGCATCGATCAGCGTCCGCCGATCAGCGCGTTGATACTGGCACCCACGCGTGAGCTGGCGATGCAGATCGACCAGCAGGTCGAAGGCCTCGCGTACTTCACCGGCATTACGTCTATCGCCATTTATGGCGGGGGCGACGGGATTGGCTACGAACAGCAGCGGAGGGCGCTTCGCGAAGGGGTGGATATCGTAATCGCTACACCCGGAAGGCTCATTGCGCATATCAGTTCGGGTATCGTCCGGTTGGATGAGATCAAATTCCTGGTGCTTGATGAGGCCGACCGCATGCTGGACATGGGATTCAAAGATGACATCAACCGGATTGTACGTCAGCTGCCCACCGAGCGGCAGACCATGCTCTTTTCGGCAACCATGCCGCCTAAAATCAGGACATTTGCCAAAACGCTGTTGAAACAACCCAAGCAAGTAAACATCGCAATTTCCAAGCCTGCAGAAGGTATTCTTCAGCAGCAATATCGGGTAGGTGACGGACAGAAAACGCCGTTGCTGAAACAAATTCTTCAAAGTGGGAATTACCGGAGCGTGATCGTGTTTTCGTCTACCAAAGAAAAGGTGAAAAGTTTGGGCAGGGAGCTGACCCGACTGGGGCTGACTGTGCAGCCTTTTCACTCCGACCTAGCGCAGGAAGAGCGGGAACAAATACTTCTCCGGTTCAAAAACAAGCAACTTCCGATATTGATCGGAACTGATGTGCTGTCCCGGGGGATTGACGTGGAAGGCATCGATCTGGTGGTGAATTACGATGTACCACCCGATCCCGAAGATTATATACACCGTGTAGGCCGTACCGCTCGTGCGGAACGGACGGGTACCGCTATCACTTTTGTTAACCATCGCGATCAGCGCCGCTTCCTTGCCATAGAACGGTTAATGGACAGAAAGGTAGAAGAGACAGCCTTACCGGAAGGGATCGAAAGCGATGCTGGCATTCCGGATCAGGCACAGCCGAAACGCGGGAGTCGTCATCCGAGGAAAAATCGGAAATCCGGCAGTAAATCCGGTCGTAAGTCGACCCACGCCGATCAGCCGAAAGGGGAAAGCACCGATGGTAATGCGCCTGCAATAGCTGATGCAGCAACCGAGGGAGCGCCCAAGAAAAAGAAAAAGCGGCGCTTTAAGAAACAAAATAAAGATCAAGCACCCAACACTCCCGAAACGACGGGTGGGCCGGCCAGCCAAGCATCTTAATTAATTGCCGGCAATTGCTGAGTTTCGGTACTCATCTCCCGGAAAAATTCAAAGAGACGCTTCCCCGGGAATGTCTTGCAGGAGTTATTGAAAGCGATCGCTGATAATCTTATTGTTAAAATTTTGTAATTAATGTTAGAAAGTTGGCGATTTTCTGAATTCTGTCACTAATTTTGCGGCAATTTTAATAGAATGGGTAAAAGAATAAAAAAAACCGCCGATGAGGTGGATGTCATTCTTATCGGCGCGGGCATCATGAGTGCCACCCTCGGCACCTTAATTAACGAATTGCACCCCCGTGCAAGTATTGAAATCTTTGAGCGATTGGATGAGGTAGCTGCCGAAAGTTCCGATGCGTGGAACAATGCCGGGACGGGGCATTCGGCCCTTTGCGAACTCAATTACACACCTCAACGCCCCGATGGGTCCGTCGATATCACCAAGGCCATCAAGATTGCGGAGTCATTTGAGCAATCGAAGGAATTTTGGTCGTACCTTGTTGCCAATGGCTTGGTAGACCGCCCGGAAAGCTTTATCCGTAGCATTCCGCATATGAGCTTTGTGTTTGGTAAGGAAAATGTCGCCTTTCTTAAAAGACGGTTCGAGACGATGAAAGAGCACCATCTCTTTCAGGGAATGGACTATACAGAAGACCATGCGCTGCTAAAGGAATGGATTCCATTGATGATGGAGGGACGAACCAAAAAAGAATTGCTGGCAGCGACGAAGATCGACATCGGTACCGATGTCAATTTCGGCGCATTGACGCGAGCCCTGTTTCGTCACCTGATGGAAAAGGAAGGTGTGAAACTCCGGCTGGCACATGAAGTACGTGATATCGAACGGGCAGCTGACGGGCGCTGGGAGGTAACGGTGAAAAACCTGACTACCGATCGGAAGCGTACGGTAACCGCCAAGTTTGTGTTTATCGGCGCAGGAGGTGGGTCGCTACTGCTGCTGGAGAAGTCGGGTATACCGGAAGCGAAAGGTTTCGGTGGGTTTCCCGTAAGCGGGCAGTGGCTGAAGTGCACTAATCCCAGTGTCATCGCGCAGCACCATGCAAAGGTATACGGAAAAGCGGCGGTAGGGTCACCCCCCATGTCGGTGCCCCACTTGGATACGCGTGTCATCGACGGCAAATTGGCCCTTTTATTCGGGCCTTACGCGGGCTTCTCTACCAAATTTCTCAAAAATGGCTCGTGGCTTGATTTACCGGCATCCATTAAGCTTAACAACATCCGCCCGATGCTGGCAGCCGGTATGGATAATATTCCGTTGACTAAATATTTGATTAATCAGGTGCGTCAAAGCCCAGAGGACCGGCTGGAAGCATTGAGGGAATACGTGCCCACCGCACGTATGGAAGATTGGGAACTCGAAATTGCCGGACAACGTGTACAGGTGATCAAAAAAGATGAGAAACATGGCGGTATCCTGGAATTCGGTACCGAGGTCGTAAGCAGTGCGGATGGTTCCATCGCCGCGTTGCTGGGTGCTTCGCCCGGCGCATCTACGTCTGTTTCTATTATGGTCGACCTGCTCGCACGATGCTTTCCGGAACGAGCCAAAACCGCTCAGTATCTGAGTAAATTACAGGAAATGATCCCTTCCTTCGGTCAATCCATTGCCAATAACGAACAGCTGTGCCGGGAAACTCGCGAGCGTTCGACAGCGATCCTGAAACTCGAACCCACCCTCGAATCCGTTTAATGGTAGGGGCGGTGCTTACGACCGACTGGTTCTTTCTTCTCCAGCTCATTGGAGTCATTTGTGGCGTTGTGCAGGTATTGCTAGCGAAAGCCAACAAAGTAATGCTGTATCCGTTCGGGATTGCCAGTATTTTGATTACGCTTTATGTGCTGTACGAGGCGGGGCTGTATGCCGAAATTCTATTGAACCTGTATTACCTGACGATGAGTATCTACGGATGGGCTTATTGGGTAACACGCAAAGACGAGCCACCGGTGAAGGCGGATTACTCGGGTAAGAAGGAATGGATCGTTGCAATTGGCATCGTTGCCGTTGGTTTTCCGCTATTGTACTACACATTGATTCATTTCACCGATTCAACGGTACCAGCATGGGACGCTTGGGTGAGCGCCACTGCATGGGCTGGCATGTGGCTATTGGCCAAACGCAAAATTGAAAATTGGGTATGGCTCAACATCAGCAATGCAATAGCTATTCCGTTACTCGTCTATAAAGGGCTACATTTGTATGCTTTATTGACCCTGTTTTTGTTTATCGTGGCTATTTTCGGTTATTTCGAGTGGAAACGTATCATTCGTGGAGAAAAGGCACTTACATGATCGCTGAAGAACTTGTACATCAACTGCGTAATCTGTCAGACCGCGCCGAGGTCGATGGCCGGCTTATACCGGAGCAATTGGATATCATTTACAACCAGCGTTGGTTTAAGCTCTTTGTACCGCGGTGTTATGGTGGACTGGAATTGACGGCGCCTGAAGGGATACGGCTGGAAGAGGAACTGGCGTGGATAGACGGCAGCTTGGGATGGACGGTGACCCTCTGTGCCGGAGCTAACCTGTTTGTGGGGTACATGCAACAGCCCACTGCACAAGCGCTGTTTGCCGACCGAACCGTTTGTCTCGGGGGAAGTGGCCATGCGTCGGGAACGGCTACGTTAGCAGACAACGGCTACCGGGTATCCGGAAAGTGGCGCTATGCAACCGGAGCGCCACATTTAACCCATTTTACAGCCAGTTGTATCGTAGAGCACGATGGCGAAACTGTATTGGATAAAGCGGGAAATCCCGTAGTTAAGTCGTTTTTCTTTTCGAAGGATGATGTGCGGATTGTGGAAGATTGGCCCGCATTCGGATTGAGAGCCACGGCCAGCCACTCCTTTGAGGTATCTGACCTTTGGGTAGACGAAACGCATGCGTTCGTCATCGCTCCCCAATATGCCACGCTCGATCAGCTGATCTATCAATACCCTTTTTTGCAATTCGCGGAAGCGACACTCGCGGCCAATACGTTGGGTATGGCGCGTCATTTTATCTCTTGCGCGGAGGATTTAATCAAAGACCCGATGGTTAAACTAGCCGAAAACGTGCAGGCAAAACTCTCCGATACAAGTGCGTCATTTTATCAGGCGGTTGATACATCGTGGAGTGAATTGGTGGAGAAAGGACAACCGTCTTCAGCAGTTCTCCATACGGTAAGTGACCAAAGTCGGAAGCTGGTACGCCTTTGCCATGAACTGGTGACGTTGCTGTATCCGTATACCGGGCTGGCTGCTGCAGACGCTTCCACTGAAATAAACCGCATATGGCGCGATCTGTTTACTGCCAGCCAGCACAGCCTCCTCCGTTAGTCTGCCACACAGTCCACAGGCTCGTACATCACCGAAAAATCACTGGTGTCGCGTGTGACTTGCCGGCCGCTAGCTGCGTCTACCGATAAGGGTTTCTGCATGAGTTTACCGTCCCGTAATGCAAACACCACCCGCATCGTGTCCTGACTACCTTCTTGCATAAACGTCCATACCAGATCGAGTACGCCGTCTTCGGCTTTACCCAGCACCGTGCCCCGACGCGCATCCTTTTCGGCCGGAATGATATTGTAAACCCCGCTAACCGTTTCTTTTCGGATCGCCAATTGGATATAGGACGAATCCTGTTGCTGGGTCCCCTCTGTCCGAAGAAAGCAATATTTCTGCTCCTGATCCGCTGGAAGCGGCTTTTCCGCGCGCGAGAGCGTATCACCCGTTGTGCGCTGTTCGGTTTGTGCGCTGTTTTGACAGGAAAGGAAACCGCAGGAAAGGAAACCGACTATACAAAATAGGCCGAAATAGGAGCGTAGATTCATTGTTCAATGTTGCTGTTCCGTCTAGTAACAACTGACGCTGCACATTGTTTGCAGGCAATCATCCAAAGATGCGAGATTTGTGTGGTGAACCTGTATATTTGTGATCGAGGGTACATAAGGTTCCCTTTGCTAACTGAAATTTAGATGATCGCTTTTGCTAATGCCAAAATCAATATCGGCTTGCAGGTGCTCAGCCGCAGAGAGGATGGATACCATCAGCTCGAAACGGTCTTTTATCCACTGAAGATGTATGATGTGCTAGAGGTCGTCGAAGCCACCGATACACGCTTTATCCCTTCTGGGATACCGATTCCCGGGGATGCGAAAGACAACCTATGCCTGCGCGCTTACCGGTTGCTTGCAGAAGCCTACGATTTGCCTCCAGTGTGCATTTACCTCCATAAAACCATCCCCATCGGTGCAGGATTGGGAGGAGGCTCGGCAGATGCCGCGTTTCTCCTAACGTTGCTGAATGACAAGTTCGAACTGGGACTCGCCGAGTCCCAGTTGCTCGGCTATGCGCGCCGGTTGGGAGCTGACTGTGCTTTCTTTATCCGTAACACGCCGGTATTGGCCACAGGAATCGGAGATGTCTTTGAGGACATCGAGGTAGATCTATCGGGCTATCACGTGGTAGTGGTAAAACCCCCGGTGCATGTTTCAACAGCGGAGGCCTATCGGGCGGTTACGCCAGATCCGGCCAGCCGCCAGTTGAAATCGGCCATCAGCCATCCCGTGGCCACGTGGCGCGATGCGATCGTTAACGATTTCGAAGCAGGTATTTTTGCGGTACATCCTGTAATTGCAACCATTAAAGAGAATTTATACCAAAGCGGGGCACTGTTTGCCTCCATGAGTGGCAGTGGTTCGGCGGTGTATGGATTGTTTAACAAATCCGTTCAACTGACTGAATTAGAGGTTGATAATAAAGTGTTTTATATCGAATAACGAAGGGTGTTAGTATGGTGGAATTTCGGGCACTTATAGAACGATCTGGACATCAACAAGGTCCGGCGATGACGGGGTGGGCTTATATCGATGTGCCGCAAACCATTTCCGAGCAATTGAAGCCCGGTTGCCGACAGGTCTATCGGGTGCGGGGGGAGATTGATGGACAGTCTTTTTCTGGACTGGCCCTTATGCCCAAAGGGGAAGGTGTTTTTATCCTGGCCATCAACGGCACCATGCGAAAGATGCTGAAAAAGGGCGTAGGGGATTTTCTCTCCCTCCGGTTGGAGGAAGACCGGGAATTTGTAATCGAGATACCCGAAGATCTGGAAATATGCTTGTCGGACGATGAAGGGAATTTGATGGAGCGATTTAAGGCATTGCCCAAATCGCATCGTAATTATTTCCTTAATCACATCAATGGCGCTAAAACAGAACCTACCCGCGCCAAGCGCATCGCTATGACGGTGGAAGCCATGGCAATGGGGCTCGATTTTGGTGCGATGATCCGGCTCGATAAAGCAAGGAGGCAACGTGGCGAATAAACTGGGAAACATCATCTTAATGGCAATGGTATCAGCCAGTGTGGCTGTAGCATGTGCACAGGAGCATGATGCAAAATCGAATCGTATGGAAACATTGGAAATCGGGGATCAAGTGCCCCATTTTGTCCTAAAGGACCAGAATGGCCACGAAGTAGCTATTGCAGATTACATCGGTAAGGAAAAACTGGTCATCTATTTTTATCCGAAAGATGAAAGTCCGGGTTGTACCAAAGAAGCTTGTGCGTTCCGCGATAGTTTTGCCGACTATACCGATGCCGGCGCCAAGGTCATCGGTATCAATTCAGGAAGTGCCGAAAGCCACAAGGCATTTGCGGAAAAACACCGGCTCCCCTTTACATTACTCAGTGATCCCGGTAACCGGGTGCTGAAGCAGTTCGGTGTGAAGAATGTACTTTTTCTTACCGGGCGTGAAACGTTTGTAGTGGGACTTGACGGAAAAATTGCTTTTAACTACCGGGCATTGATGAATGCGGCAGAACATAATGATAAAGTGTTGGATTTCTTGAATAAAGGTAACGTCAGATAATCTTTGTCTTAATCCGACGTCACCTTTGTTTCAATCAGATTATTCGTGATCGTGGTCGTCATGATCGCCATCGACCACGTGGATTTCTACGTTCAGGTCAAGGTCGTTCACTCCGCTGAATTGCGTATAGTTAGGATTGTTCCAATCGTCGGGGGTGATATTGGCTTTTACCCCTTCATTTAAGTGACGCAGTACAACGTTAAACGTAAACGAGTCCGATGGTTTCAACACATGTAGATAACCCGTTACGCCGACCTGCTTGTTGTCAGCATCGGCATATTGGTAGTCTAGCACGCCTTCCGGAGCACCAAGGAAGAAAATCTGGTGAATATCGGAATCGTCCAAGAACTCTTGTTCAGCACCTTCTCGGCCTACGAAATCCGTGGCACTGAGCGTAAGGCGGTAAGTTTTCCCAGCATCCAGGTGTAGATGGACACCCACCGGAGGTAGTCCGTCTTCGTCAAATGTTACTTCCACAATTTCCGGATCTTCCAGGTCGTGGGCATGATCGTCATGCCATTCAACTTCCGTAAATGTCAACGTTGCCGAGCCGATTTCTTCTTGAGGGACTTCCGGTTCTGGATCGTCTTTGCTGCATGAGGATGTAAACGCTAGAAATCCTGTAGATAAAAGCAGAACAAACAGGGATTTAAAAGGGTGTTTCATAACTAATCAATTAAATTATTGTAAACAGCTTATTTATATTTATTTTTATAACTATCTTAAAAATAGGGTGATATGATTATTAAAATGAATAAGACAGCCGGATACTGATCTCCCGACCTAGTCCATGACTATAATAGCGGAATCTGTTCATGTACTCTTTATAAAGTTCATTGAATAAATTGTTTATGGACATACCCACTTCCAGGGGGTGATTGCCCAGGGCAAGCTGACTGCCTGCATATGCTGAGAAAATATGATAAGCTGGGGGTGGTGGCGCATAATCCGTACCCGGCTCGTATCGGTTTTGCTTTAACACCCATTGGTGTGCAAACGTAACGTAAGTGTTGCTGGTCACCTTGCTGTTCAGCGGTAGCTGCCAGCGCAGGCGGTGGTCAAACCGGTCGGATGGAATGTAAGGCAGGTATACATCGTTGGTTATATCGCGCGCACGGATAATCGAAGCATTAAGGGTATAATTCACACGGTCTAATAACGTGTATTGGAAAGAAAAATCTGCACCCAAAAAAGTAGCATGGGTCTGTTTATATCGGAATACCGGAAATGTTCCCCGGATCGTCTGTAAGAATTCGCCGGGCGATGGCTGTGCATAAATGTAATCCTGGATATACTGTGCGTAGAGGTCGAAGTCGACGGTTACCGCACCGCGCGCATAGGATGGACTAACCACCCATTTGTATCCGTGTTCGCTACTCAGTTCCGCGTCGCCGATTTCGTAAAGTGCCGCGCCGTGGTGCAGTCCGTTGCTGTACAACTCATTTGCATTGGGTGCACGCCAGGCGAGGCCGATGTTGCTGCGCAATTGCCATTCCGCCGCGGGGTGCCAGACACCACCGAAGGAACCACTCACATTGTGGAAATCACGTCGGCCACCGTACAGATGCTGGTACTTGTCGAAGCCGGCTGCATCAAAGTTTTTAAAATCATAACGGATACCCAGTTCCCACTCATGCCTTTCCCTGATGAGCCGTTGGATCGCAAAAAGTCCGCCCGTGAAACTGTCGTAGTTAGGGATAAGAGGAGTGTTCAACGTGCCGGGTACATTGTTGTTGACCTGCAGTGTTAGGTTCGTGCCCACCTGGGTACGCCAGTTGGCATAAAGCGGTGTTTGGTAGTTTGCATCGAGTGTTTGGGTGGTAAGCACCATATCCAGCATGGGCAACGCATCCCTGCCTCCACGGCGGATGTCATATTCTTGTCGGTGGTTGCGCTGAATGCCGTATTGAATGTCTGAACTTCCTCCACGGACATCATCGCGGTGCCATTTAAGCTTACCGAGGTCATGTATGACACGCTGCCGGGGTGCACCGATGTCATAGGTGAACGGGTAGGTCTCAAAAGGTCTGCCCGCTTCGACACGCGCCTGTATGTCGTCAACAGTACCGACATGTGCACCGGTGAAAATACCGAGTGAAGTATAGAAACGACTGTAATATGCCTCGAAGACAGATTGCGTATGAGTATAGCGTAACGCGCCGGAAGCGTTGTATTCAGCCAGCCCGGTATTGCCCACGTAATAATCGGCGGTGCGTACATTGCCGCTCCGTTTGGCAGTGCCCTGTACGCGCCAGGCGAACCCCGGAATAGCTTTAACGCCCGATTGCAGCATCCCCGATAGTACACCGCCGCGACCGTTCGTCTGATAGATAGTGTTCAGTTCGCCAGACAAATGGGGATCGATGGGCAGGGGAGCGGGCGCGGTGATGATAACCCCACCGATCGCATCCGCGCCATAGCGAACCCCCTCGGCTCCCTTTACCAGTTTGAAATCTTTGGCAACAAACGGATCGATTTCTGGAGCATGCTCGCTGCCCCATTGCTGCCCTTCTTGCCGGATACCGTTATTCAGGATGACGATGCGGTTGCTGTGCATGCCGTTGATCACCGGTTTTGCAATCGTTGTGCCGGTTTGGAGCATACTCACTCCCGGTAGTGTGCTGAAAATATCAGCCAGCGTTTTGCCTTGCACCTGTGCCACCTGCTCACGGGCAACGGTCCGTACGGGATTCGCGGTAGACACGGTTTGCTGATGACCCACCACATTCACATCGTGCAATAGAATATGACCGTGATGGAGCTTGAGTGTAAGTGTTTCGTCTTTTTCAACCGGAACTTCCGTAACGAGGCTGTCAAATCCTACACTGGTCGCCGTAATCGTGTAGTAGACATCTCCGCAAAGCTGTGAAAACCGAAAATACCCATGTCCGTCGGAACGTAGTTGCTGCGTACCGGGACTGATTTTCAAGGTTACGCCCGATAGGGGGAGTTGCGTATCGCTATCCACCACCCGGCCTCGGATGGTAAAGGTACATGTAGAAGTTTGAGCATAGCCTGCCGTAAGAGATAAGCCAACTATAATAAAAGTAAATAGCGTTTTGAGCTGCATCTGCGTTCGTTATCAACGGCGACAAATTTCAACATAGTTGCGTTAATATCCAAATTAAATGCAACAAAGTTTATTTTAATGATCAATGGTTACTCGTAAATTGTTAATTCCTGGCAGGTCCCATTAACCATTAACCATAACCATTAAGAGCGTGGATGGTATTGTATAATGACAGACCGTAGGTAATCCCGGTCTATATGCGTGTAGATTTCGGTAGTTGTAATGCTTTCGTGTCCAAGCATTTCCTGTACCGCGCGAAGGTCAGCACCACCCTCTACGAGGTGGCTGGCAAAGGAGTGGCGGAAGGTATGCGGACTGATTTTTTTTGTCAACCCGATTTTCGCCGCTAGGTCTTTGATGATAATGAATACCATTACCCGGGTCAATGGCGATCCCCGACGGTTCAGGAATACGAAATCGTTGCAACCCGGTTTGATTTTTTGGTGTACGCGTGTTTCTTCCAGGTAAATATGAAGGTATTTGGCAGCTTGTGTACCAATGGGCACAAGACGTTCTTTGCTTCCTTTGCCTTCGACTTTGATAAATTCCACGTCAAGAAACAGGTTGGAAATTTTGAGGCCCACCAATTCGCTCACCCGGAGGCCGCAGCCATACAGCACTTCGAGCATGGCCTTGTTACGCATCCCTTCGGCCGCCGATAGGTCTATGGCGCCAATGAGGCTATCGATTTCCGTGATATTAAGAATATCGGGTATCTTGCGCCCTAAGCGCGGTGCTTGGATAAGTGCCGTGGGATTTTCAACCAATCCATGCTCCAGCGCCATAAAAAGATAAAACGTCTTGATGCCGGAAAGGATGCGAGCTTGGCTATATGCAGAAAGTCCGAATCCGTTAATCCACGTAAGGAAATCCTGTAGTTGTGATGGAGTAATGGCTGGGGGTTGTATATCTTGTGGCTCTGCAAACTGTTGTAGTTTGGTTACATCATCTAGGTATGCCTCCACCGTGTTGGCAGACATGGCGCGCTCCAATTGGAGGTAATGTTTGAAGCCGTTGATAGTGGTTTTCCAATCCATGGTCACCGTTCAGTGAATCGGGAGTGTTTATTTATTTCCAGTTTTTAGATCGATTTATACAAAAATAAGAAACAATCCGATGATATCCAAAGTATCCGGATTGTATCTGGGTCGTATTTGTATTTCACGTCTGCTGCAGCGCAAGCCTTGTTGAGACGCAAGCAAAGCGCAGCGGATCCTAGCTTGCGAGCGGCAGGCTGAAAGACCAAATCAGCACCTTCGCTAATTCATTCCGATTTCTTAATTTTACAGTCTATGGAAAAAATGGAACTTGCACTGGACCGGATCATTGAAGCGGTAATGTCGCGGATACCAGGTCTGATACTCGCGATCATCCTGTTGTTCGTGGGGGGCTGGTTTATCCAGCTCATTCTGAAAATCCTTCGCAACCGGTTTGAGCGGCGGAATGTAGATCTTTCGCTCCGCGATTTTGTGGCCAGCATCGTCAAGTTCATCTTGTACACCATGCTTATCATTTCGGTAGCCTCGATGGTAGGAATCCAGACTACCTCGTTCGTCGCTGTTCTGGGTGCAGCTAGTTTGTCCATCGGTCTAGCCCTTCAGGGCAGTCTTTCCAATTTTGCGGGTGGTGTACTGATCTTGCTTTTCCGCCCATTCCGGGTGGGGGATTACGTAAGCAGTGCTGCCGGTGCATCGGGGACGGTGGAAAAGATCGATATTCTTTACACGACGTTGCGGACGGCCGACGGCATTGCCGTATTCGCGCCCAATGGGCCGTTGGCCAATTCGGTGATCACCAATTATTCCAGCATCACCAAAAGGCGTATCGAGTATAAAATCGGTATCAGCTATGAATCCAACATCAAGGAGGCGCGGGAAGTCATTTTAGCGGTGCTGAAAGCCGATAGTCGGATAATGGGGACGCCAAAGCCGGAGGTCCATGTCGGGGAATTGGCCGATAGTTCCGTCAATCTGATCATCTGGGCGTGGGCACCAAAAGATGCGTATTGGAACGCGTATTGTGATAACTTTGAAGAGATAAAGAAGGCGCTTGATTCCAACAACATCACCATTCCCTATCCCCAGCAGGAAATGCGTATCGTCAATGCTGCCTCAACGGGGAATCCGTTTGACGGTGGCGATCCGAAAGATGAACGGAGCGCTTAACGGCGCATTTCCATCAAGCGAGCCACGTATTTCCCGACAATGTCAAATTCGAGGTTGACATCGTCGCCCGGTTTTACTTCTTTGAGGTTAGTATGCTCGTACGTATACGGAATGATCGCGACGGAAAATTGATTGTGTTGTGAATTCACCACCGTAAGACTGATGCCATTGACCGTGATGGATCCTTTCTCTACCGTTACATTACCCGGCGCATCGTCGTAATGGAAGGTGTACAACCAACTGCCCCGTTGATCTTCCACAGATAAGCAGCGCGCGGTCTGGTCTACATGTCCCTGTACGATATGACCGTCCAATCGGTCGCCTACTTTGGTGCAGCGCTCGAGGTTAACTTCACTCCCCATCTGCAAGCTGTCCAGATTGCTTTTAAGCAGGGTCTCCGCAATAGCGGTGACTATATGTTCGCCGGGTGATACGCCGACCACCGTCAGGCAAACTCCGTTGTGCGACACACTCTGGTCGATCTTCAGTTCGTCCGCTAACGAAGATGCAATGGTTATGTGCAGGTTGCCTGCCTCGCGGTCGAGGTGTGATACGGTGCCGATGGTTTCAATGATGCCTGTGAACATGTACAAAGTTACCGATTATTTTTACGTTTTGCGAGTGCGAACAGGATCATGAGACCGAAAGCCAAGCTACCTCCACATCCTGCATAGGCAAAATAATCTCCTGTTTTGACATAAAATGTGATTTCTTCATTAAGGTTGATGTCTTGTTTGATGGCGGTAGATACCCACCATTTGGTTCTTTGCACCGCATCACCGCGTTGATTGATGAATGCAGAAATACCTGTATTGGCCGACCGAGCCACCCAACGGCGTGTCTCAATCGCCCGCAATTTGGCGTAGGCGAGGTGTTGGTCCTTGCCCGCCGTGTCACCCCACCAGCCATCGTTGGTAACGATGGCAATGAACTGAGCGCCCTGTTCGATGTACTTCGCTACATAGTCGCCCCAAATCGATTCATAACAAATTACAGGTGCCGCACCGATACCGCTCTGTGAATAGAAAACCGATGGCTTGTCCTGCCGGCCATAACTTCCGGTGGTACCTCCGAATCCCTTAAAAAGGGGTTTCATGAAGGCTAATGCTCCTGCAAACGGAAACTGCTCGGCACCTGCAACCAGTTTCGATTTGTGATAGTATTGTAATTTTGCCGAATTTTCGATGAGCACAGCCGAATTAAAGGCATCGTAATAGACGCCATCGAAGGCACGTGCCGTAGATGTTTGCGGACTGTTGTAAATCCGGTATCCCTCGATGCCCGAAAGCACGTTCCCGTTTTTATAAGTATCCAAGAATTGTTGGATGTGCAAAAAGGTGGGATGTTCGTAAAAGCGATCCTCGTCAAAACCACCCTGCCGGGCAATGGCCGTTTCTGGCCAGATAAAGAATTCCGTATTTGGCTGGGCAATGGATTCGGATAGCCTGATAAGATTGTCTAGCTGCGATTCCGGTGTCAGAAAGGTGAATTTGCCATAGGGATCGATATTTGGTTGTACAACCACCACATTAGAGGGGTTTTCACGTTCTTCATAGGTGGTATACCGCCACAATGACCAAAAAGAGGGTACGCCGATCAGCACAATTACCGCAACCAGCAGTTTCCGCCGGTGTGAACGCGCAAAACCGTCACGCGCAGATAAGATTGATAGAAATAGCAAGATGTTGAGCGCCCAAATCCATACAGTACCGCCGTATACGCCCGTGTATTCATACCATTGTATCAGCTGATGTGTATTGGCAAAGCCGTTGCCCAACGTCATCCACGGGAACGCAAGGTCCCACGTCTGGTGCAGATATTCGTAGGCAATCCAAAAACAAACCAGCCCCGTAAGTGACCATCCGATGGGATAGCACTTGCGCAATTGGTAATATAAGCGGAAAGCGAGCGCCATCAACAATGCGGCCAAGCAGAACGGAATGAGGGAAACAAATGCGGCAGCATACACGGGCATCACCGCATTCATCGCATTGAATACCCAGTAGATCGAGGCGGTGTTCCATACCACCCCTGTCAGTCCGCCCAACCAAAACACTTTCATACCCTTTTTCCGGTAATCGCCCCGCATAACGTTCTCCAGGGCAAATAATAGCGGAATAAACGCAACCCATAGGAGGGGGGCGGTGTAGGGGATGGGGGGCCATGCCAACCACAGGAGAAAAGCACTCAGCAGCGCCAATAAATAATTCTTTTTCACGGTTAAAGTTGGGATAAGAGTTCGCTTTTCTTGTTTTCGTATTCCTCCTGCGTAATCAGCTGCCGCTCAAACAATGATTTCAGCTTTTTCAGCCGGAGCGTAAGCTCGTCATCGGTCTCAACGGGTGCTACGATCTTCACGTGGGGTTCTTCGATGTTTTGCGCTTCCGCCGTCCGTTGCCTGTCACGGGCTTCTTGACCCAGCTGGTAGAGTTTTCGCGCTTGGCTCTTGGGGATGTGGCTCATCTCCAACGGATCGGCTTCCGAAAGTGTCACAGACAATTTTGAGCTGAGTAAGCCTTCTTTAAATGTGATGTCAATGACATCATCCAACGAGAAGATATCAAAATCCGTGGCGAGTCCGAGTTTGGTAGACCGGCAGAAAAAAATATGCTTGTCAGTCAGGGCGATACTATCGGGAAACAACGTCACCGCAGGCATTTTCTGCACAGCGACATAACGTACCTGTTCTTCTTCAGCCAGCATGTCCTGCAGCTTCAACAACAATTTTTCTACTACTTTGGGATCCTGTCCGTCGTTGATGTACCGATCAATGTTCATCATCTTGCCCGATGTCTATTCGATATTTCTGCTTGCTAAGTTAGCAAAGATTTATTGAAAGGCGGTTCATCGGGCGAAACTTCCCTAAAACCCTTTTTTCAGAAAAAGTAATGTTACAAATAGCAGGATTGTTTAAAAAGGAATAACCGTTGTAATATATTTGTCGCTCACTCGTCTTTAAATTAAACCATAGCACGGAAATCGAACATAAAATTTTAGAAAATGAGGAAGCCTTTAAGGAATAGAAAAAAGGATTCAGGTATTTTTAGTCTATTAAAACCTTATACATTCTTATTGACGTTGCTGCTGTTATTTGCTTTTTTCAGCAATGGTTTAAACCTATGGATTCCTAAGCTTATCGGTAATGGCATAGATGCGTATCGCGACCATCATTTTTCTTACCCTACCCTTATTACAGAGTTCTGTATCGTTGTCTTTATCATCTTTGTATGCACCTATTTGCAAAGCATTTTGCAAACCTACGTTTCCGAAAAAGTAGCGCGGGATTTGCGCACGCAACTCGCGTATAAAATATCCGGACAGTCGTTTGCCTTTATTAAAGAAGCCAACCCCTCCAAATTATTAACCAACTTAACGGCAGATGTGGATTCGATTAAGCTGTTTGTCGCCCAAGCCATTGTTTCCATCGTTTCCTCGTTGTTTATTATTATCGGTGCGAGCATATTATTGCTAACCATTAACTGGAAATTGGCACTCGCCGTAATTGCCATCATTCCAATTATTGGCGTTACTTTTTTTCTGGTATTACGTAAAGTGCGGGCACTATTTATTCAAAGCAGGGCCGTTATTGATTGGCTCAATAGAATAATTAATGAAAGCATTTTAGGCGCCGCGATCATTCGGGTAATCAATTCGCAACAATTGGAGTATGGGAAATTTCTGGAAGCCAACACGAAAGCAAAAGAGTTTGGGCTTTCCATCCTTCGCTTATTTGCAGCGCTTATTCCCATCATTATTTTTACCGCTAACATGGCCGGATTGGCTATACTAATGTTGGGTGGCCATTTTGTGATTTCGGGCGGTATGAGCCTTGGCGATTTCGCAGCCTTTAGTAGTTATTTGGCACTGCTGATCTTTCCTATTTTAGTCATAGGTTTTATGAGCAATGTAATTGCACAGGCTACAGCTTCCTACGAACGTATCAATCGCGTACTAACGGCACCGGATGTAGGAGAAGGGGGTACGATAACAGCAGATTTAAAAGGGGCAATCCGGTTAGCCGCTGTGTCTGTTAATTATGGGCAGCAGCCCGTTTTGAAAGCAATTTCATTTGAGGTAAAGCCCGGAACAAAAACAGCTATTATAGGTCCTACAGCAGCGGGTAAAACCCAATTATTGTACTTGCTTACCGGACTGATACAGCCTGACACAGGAGTGATCACATTGGACGGTCGTCCTATCCAAGCCTATGATGCCGACTGTTTTCATCAGCAGCTTGGTTTTGTTTTCCAGGATAGTATTATTTTTAACATGAGTATTCGAGAGAACATAGCATTTAGCGATAGCGTGACAGATGATTCATTGCGAAAAGCCGTCGCTACGGCCGAACTCGAAAATTTCATCAACGAATTGCCAGATAAATTAGATACCGTTGTTTCCGAACGGGGGGGCAGTCTTTCGGGCGGGCAAAAACAGCGTGTTATGCTGGCACGGGCATTGGCGCTAAATCCGAAAATTTTATTGCTCGATGATTTTACTGCCCGTGTAGATCATAAGACCGAGCAGCGGATTTTGGAAAATATCCAGCATAATTACCCCGATTTAACACTGATTTCGGTTACACAGAAGATTGCTTCTGTGGAAAATTACGATCAGCTGATTTTACTAATGGACGGAGAAATTTTAGCCATAGGGAAACATCAGGAATTAATGCAGACAAGCCCGGAATATATACAGATTTCCAATTCACAAAAAAGCACGAGCCACTATGAACTATAACCTAAATCAATTAACGGCGAAGGAACACAAAACGTCTACGGTCTCTTCCCTTAAACGGTTATTGAGGTTGATAGCGCATGAACGAAAAAACCTGCTCTTAGCGCTATTGACGATATTGATTAACGCTACGTTGAATTTGCTGGGGCCTTATATAATAGGACATACAATCGATGCCTATGTGATAACGAAACAGTACCACGGCCTATTTGTGTTCTCCGCGATCTTATTAGGCATGTATTTAGCGGTGCTTTTAACAAGTTACTTGCAAACAAAGTTGATGGGTAGTATCGGGCAGCGTTTATTATTTACCCTTCGCAATGCGATCTTTAATAAACTGCAGCGGCTACCGGTAGCTTTCTTTAATCAGAATAAAGCCGGTGACCTCATCTCGCGCGTTAATAATGACACCGATAAACTAAATCAGTTTTTTTCTCAGGCATTGACGCAGTTTATCGGTAGCATCGCTACGATGACCGGTGCGGGAATCTTTTTATTGGTCATAAATGTCAAACTGGGATTGGCGGCATTGAGTCCAGCAATCTTTATTCTGCTTTTTACAAAAGTAGTATCTCCCTGGGTAAAGAAGAAGAATGCCCTTAACCTGAAAAGTACCGGCAGTATGAGTGCAGAAATCCAGGAAAGCCTGGATAATTTTAAAGTGATCGTTGCCTTTAATCGCCGTGACTATTTTCGAAAGCGCTTCGACGAAACTAATAAGGAATACTATGGTACTGCAATTCGCGCCGGATTGGCCAATACGATTTTCCTTCCGGTTTATAGCCTGTTTTCCAGTTTAGCGCAATTAACTGTTTTGGCTTTTGGGATTTATTTAATTACCATTGGCGAGTTTACGGTTGGATTATTGGTAAGCTACCTCGCCTATTGTGTTAATTTCTATCACCCATTAAGGCAGCTTGCTTCGCTTTGGTCGAGCTTTCAAGTTGCCATGGCAGGCTGGGATCGGATTTCACAGATTCTGTCCTTAGAAACCAATTTAAATAGGGTTACCGTCGAAGCTGCGGAAACTTTTAGTGCCTTACTGGAATTTAAACAGGTGCATTTCGCTTATCCGAATGGTAAGGAAATCCTTCATGACATCAATCTCCGCTTGGAAAAAGGAAAGACTTACGCGTTGGTGGGCCCCACGGGCGGTGGTAAGACGACCACTGCGTCGTTGATGGCTCGTCTATATGATCCGACGCAGGGCGTTGTGCTGTTAAAAGGCAGGGATATCCGGTCCTATGAACCGGCGGAACTTGCACAGAAAATTGGCTTTATCCTCCAAGAACCCTTTTTGTTCAGCGGAACAGTAAAAGAAAATATTCTTTATGGCAATGGTATGTATAACGCCTATACGGATGAGCAACTGAAAGAGCTAATCAACGTCAAAGGTCTGGAAGAACTCTTGTCTGTCTTTGATCGGGGTCTTGACACGGTAGTTTCATCCAATGCGGATAACCTCAGTCTCGGGGTGAAGCAGGTCATCGCATTTATTCGCGCAGTATTGAGAGATCCGGAACTACTCATTCTCGATGAAGCAACTGCAAATATTGATACGGTTACGGAACAGCTGCTGGAAAAAATCTTGAAGAAGTTACCGGAAGAAACTACGTTGGTGATCATTGCTCACCGCTTAAATACCATCGAAAATGCAGATGAGATATTTTTTGTCAACCTCGGAGAAGTGACAAGAGCAGGCTCTTTTCGTGAAGCAATTAACCGCTTAATGCAGGGAAAAAGAGCCAGTTAAAAACCCTGTACACAAACCACGAATTCGCCCTTGATGGGATTTGCCTCAAAATGTGCGATCAATTCACTAAGCGTACCCCGCACGGTCTCTTCAAACACCTTACTGATTTCGCGCGATACGGAAGCCAACCGTTCTTCGCCGAAGGTATCGGCAAACTCCAGCAGTGTCTTCAAGAGCCGGTGTGGCGACTCATAAAAGACCATCGTTCGGTTTTCATCGACTAACGCTTTCAATCGCGTTTGACGTCCTTTTTTTACCGGAAGAAAGCCCTCGAAGCAAAACCGGTCGCACGGAAAGCCCGAAGCTACCAATGCGGGAACGAAAGCCGTGGCACCAGGCAGACACTGGATCCCAATGCCATTTTTAATAGCTTCACGCACCAAAAGAAACCCCGGATCGGATATCGCCGGTGTGCCCGCGTCAGAAATTAAGGCGACGGTCTGGCCTTCTTTCAGGAAGCGGATCACCTCATTAACGGCTTTGTGCTCGTTGTGCTGATGATGGGCATAGGCTTTTTTTTCGATGCCGAAATGCTTGAGTAATGGAGCACTGGTACGGGTGTCTTCGGCGAGGATGACATCGGCCTCTTTCAGGATGCGGATGGCCCGTAGGGTCATGTCTTCCAAATTGCCGATCGGAGTGGGAACAAGGTAAAGCATTTTTTATTATTTTTCCGCTAGTTAAAATGGTCTCTCAATGGCAGCGGAGAGACCGATCACTTACTTTTATAGGCAATCGTGTTTGTATTGCATATAAAAGTAAGTTTATCTAAGTTTGCCGACACAAATTAAACGAAACCCTCATGGTTTTCAAAAAAAATCATGACAGCTTCGTCACCGATAAAAGTAAATAAATAGACGAAAATATGTTGCAAGTTAATTATATCCGCGAAAACCGTGACCGTGTGGTCGAACGATTGGCAATCCGGAACTTCAAAGCGCTGGAATTGGTAGACGAAGTGATTGCGCTTGATGAGCACCGTCGACAGCTCCAGACCGAGTCGGATTCCATTGCTGCGGAGGCCAATGCGGCGGCACGGCAGATCGGCGAACTGATGCGGCGGGGTCAGCGCGACGAAGCGGATGCAATTAAGGCCCGTTCCGGCGGATATAAAGAACAACAGAAAAAGCTGGCCGATGAGCAGGCGGTGGTAGAAGCAGATTTGTATGAAAAATTGGTGCTTCTGCCTAATCTGCCGCATCAATCGGTGCCAGCTGGTGTCGGCGCAGAAGACAACGAAGTGGTGCTGGAGCATGGTCATCGCCCCGAACTTGGGGAAGATGCGTTACCTCACTGGGAACTTGCAGCTAAATACGACATCATCGACTTTGAACTCGGTACCAAGGTCACCGGTGCCGGATTCCCGGTGTACAAAGGTAAAGGAGCGCGTTTGCAGCGCGCGATGATTAATTTTTTCCTTGATCAAGCGGCAAAGGCAGGCTACAAAGAAGTACAGCCACCTATTTTGATTAATGAAGCATCGGGTTTTGGTACGGGTCAGTTGCCTGACAAGGAAGGACAGATGTATCACGTTGGAATCGATAATCTTTACCTGATTCCTACGGCAGAGGTGCCGGTAACCAACCTCTACCGCGATACCATTATCAAAGAGTCGGATTTTCCTATTAAAATGACGGCCTACACACCCTGTTTCCGGAGGGAAGCAGGATCCTACGGTGCCCACGTACGTGGACTGAATCGGCTGCATCAATTTGATAAGGTCGAGGTGGTGCAAATCGTGCATCCCGACAAATCCTATGAGGTGTTGGAGGAAATGAGCACCTATGTGCAATCGTTGCTCCAGGCGTTGAACTTGCCGTATCGGGTATTGCGACTTTGTGGTGGTGATATGGGATTTACGTCAGCGTTGACTTATGATATGGAAGTTTGGAGTGCTGCCCAGAAGCGCTGGTTGGAAGTCTCGTCCGTATCCAATTTCGAAACGTATCAAAGCAATCGCCTGAAAGTGCGCTTTAAAGGTGAAAACAGTAAAACCCAGCTGGCCCATACGCTCAATGGCAGTGCCCTGGCCCTTCCCCGGATCGTAGCTTCTCTGTTGGAAGATAATCAGACAGAAAAAGGTATTAGGATACCTGATGTACTGGTACCTTATACAGGGTTTGAATGGATTGAATAATGTTTGGGTTTACGGATTGTACCCTTTAATCTTCGAGTCCGGGATAAAAACAGGCGATATGCTTATAATTTTACAACAGCACCTGTGGTTTTCCAAAATTGTTTCCGCTATCCGGTGTTTGTGGATCTAAAACAATTCAATCGCTAAAAAGGGGCTTTCTGCCCCTTTTTTCTTTTTCACTCCATCAATTTCCAACTGTATTTCTTTAGTTGTTTACGTCATCTCCATGAGATGTTCATGCATTATTTATATTTTATAATGTATAAATAGAGTTTAAACTAAGTTATAACAGAGGGTTAACATAGGTTACAACTATATTAAATATCTGTAAAAACTTTATATTTATATTTTTAATTATATATTTGTATTGGATTACTCTTGGATTAGTTATACAGTAAATACGATCATTATGGCGATAGCAGAGCGTGGGATTAACGGCCCGTTCCGAGGCAAAGTAGGTTCGATAGTCGGATATACGCTAAATGGGCAGAACGTAATGCGTTCGGTTGGGAGGCGTACAAGACCATTTACCGAACTGGAGTTGTTGAATCAGGCGAAGATGAAAGTAACATCGGAATTTTTAATGCCGATAAAGCCTTTTGTAAAATTCGGTTTCCGGACAGAAGCGCCCGAGGGCAGCAGGATAGGAGCGTTCCAATTGGCGCAGTCTCAGGTAAGGAAGCATGCCTTGGAGATCGATCCGGAAGGCAATCCATTTGTCAATCCGGCGAAAGTACTGATTTCGAAAGGGAGCCTTGAGCGGCCCTTAAACTGTTCGGTAACGGCAGAAGGCGACCGATTGTTTCTCCGTTGGGATTATTTGAACCGTGGCGGGTATGATCGGCTTCTCACACTGGCATATGATGGTGATTCATTCCGTTTTTTTCGGGATTTGGGCGCCGAGCGGCGTAGCGGCGAGGATACCTGGGATCTTCGTGGGCTTGATTTGCTGGAGCAACCCCTTCACGTATATGCGGCATTCCGGCATACGATGACCGGAGAGATATCGGATAGTGTATATTGTGGGGCTATTGGCCCATCGGTTCCATCCGCGCCAGATACTGGTCGTTCTCGTCCTCAAACACCACCTGTACCACCCAACCCTCCGTCCGGGCAATACGCACTAACATTTCCTGATCAATAAACAGCCAGTTGAAGGGCTCCCCGGTCACGCCTTTGTATTCGTATTGGTAGCGGATTTCCCCCTGGTATGCATGTGGCCTTTCAACCGATCCATCGGCATAGAGGTAATTGATGTCGGACGAATCGAATAACAACTGTCCCCCTTTACGCAGCAATGCGCGGCAGTGTTGCAGCAGTGTGCTCAAACCCGCGACGGTTCCTGCCAGGCCGACACCGTTCATTAAGAATAGCAGCGTGTCATATTGTTCTCCGCGATAATCGAAAAAATCGTGCAGCAGCACATTTCGGATACCCCGCTGGCGCATGACGGAGCAGGCCCCCGGCGAAAGTTCCAGTGCAGTAACATCGAACCCACGCTCCTGCAAATACAACGCATGGCTACCCGCACCGGCCCCCACATCCAATGTACGCCCGTCACAAAGGGCTAGGGCAATATGCTCCAATTCCGGGAAATCTCCGGGTTCTCTGAAAAATACATCGATGGGCATTTCTTCTAAGTCGCCATAGCTGGTGTGCAACATCAGTTTGTCGCGGGTGTTGCCAATGAAATAAGCATGGAGGGCATCGCCCAAAACATCAGGCGCCATGGGGGATATGCAAGATTTGTTGGGCAAGTGCAATGGCTTCTGGATCGCCCGTATGCTTACCGGGTTCATCCGAAAGTTTGATCACCGGTGTCCATTCCGCTTCCTCGGGATACGCTTCCGTCATTTTGAGAACAATGTTCATCGGTGTCAGCCCCACGTCGTTGGTGAAATTAGTGCCGATGCCGAACGAAATGCCGATGCGAGCCTGGCAATAATCGACTATGCGAGCAACCTTATCATAATTCAGTCCATCGGAGAAAATGATCGTTTTGGACAGTGGATCAATGCCTTTATTTTCATAATGTTGGATGGTTTTGTCGGCGAATAACAACGGATCTCCACTGTCGTGGCGGACGCCATCGAACAGCTTGGTGAGTTTTTTGTCGAATTGTGTGAAGAAGACATCCGTGGTATATGTATCTGAAAGCGCTATTCCGAGGTCGCCCCGGTACACATCCGACCAATGCTCAAGTCCCAGCAAATTGGCCATCTTGAACCCATATTTGGCTGCATGGAACATAAACCATTCGTGCGCATGGGTTCCGATGGGTTTCGTTTGGTACAACATGGCCATGTGGACGTTGCTGGTGCCGATAAATGAGCCTTCGCCATATTGCGTGAGGGCTTGTACGACCAACCGGTGTACGGGATAAGAATGGCGCCTCCGGGTGCCAAATTCGGCGATGGTAACGCCCAATTCCCCGTACCGCTTGATTTTTCCGCGCACGGTCTCCATTACCTGTTCATCCGGTTGACGCTGTTGGCCCGTCATCCGGTAATAAAGCTCGCAGATGAGCGACATGACCGGTACTTCCCACAGGATGGTGCGGTACCAGTATCCTTCAATGGATACCGAGAGCTCTTCGCCGTGCTGCTGGATGTGGACTTCTTCCGGATCATACCGGTAACCCTGCAGGAAGTCAAAATAAGTGGGATCCATATAGGGACAGGTAACCGCAAAGAAAGTTTTTTCGGGACGCGTCAGTTGTAATTTTGCCAATTCATTGATTGCCTCTCGTAACTCTTCAGCAAACCCCTCAGGAAATTTATGCCCGCCCCGGTTGATGAAGCGGTACTTTGCCTTTGCCTTCGGAAACAGCTTCACCACTGCATTTTGCATGGTGAATTTGTAAAAGTCGTTATCGAGTAGGGAATTGATCATGTTGAGTTGCTTGTGATCGCTATCAGCAATCGGCAATTAGCTATCACCTCACTCCTGCCAGCCAGGCTTCAGCCATTAACTGGGCTCCGGCCAACGAAGGATGTACACCGTCGCCAGTCCAATAGGAGGGAGCCGCCACTTTTCTTGCTTCATCAAACACCCGCTGATAGGGGATAAACGCAGCACCATATTCCGTGGCGATTTCGCGTGCTGCACTACGGTATTCGTCGAAAGCCGGATACCAGGCATCTGTTACCGCTTTTACGTTGTTGACGGCGAACGGCTCGCCGATAACGAGTTTGACGCTGGGAAGCGCGGTCAACGTGCGGTCAATCAATTTGCGGTAATCGTCGCGGTATACCTGTATGGTGCCGTCATACTTTCCGTTGAATTTGTGCCAAAAGTCGTTTACACCGATGAGGATACTGAGTACATTCGGTTTGAGGTCGATGCAGTCTGCATCCCAGCGGTCGGCCAATTGATATACTTTGTTGCCGCTGATCCCTCGGTTGTATACCGTCAGCTGCTTGGATGCATATGTATTCAATAGATTCGCAGCCGCCAGAAACGCGTAGCCGGTTCCCAATGCCCGGTTGTTATTAGGTGCTTTGTTTTCTTTATCCCGTCCTGCGTCCGTAATTGAATCTCCCTGAAATAAAACGATGTCGTTTTCCTGAATCCGGATTTTCGGTGCCAAGTGGGATGATTTTACGGCGGCTTTGACAATTTCGGGGAGGCTGACCGCCATCGCGGCTCCCATCAATGAGGTTCCTATAAAGGTTCTTCTGCTTTTATCCATGGCTAACAAATGGTTTTAATGGTTTCAAACATAGACATATTTCGTTTTATATGCAATATTATCGGCCTTTTTGAAGCCATTTCCGATCAACGGATAATTAGGATCTAGGTGTTTGTAGCGTTAGGTTGTCTGCAGTTATCACCGGCTTGCGGTACCGGTGGTTATCGCCGACAATTTGTTTTTTGAAGAAATGATTTGTTTTTTTGAAGGAGCGTACGGCATTGACGCTACCTACATGGGGCGGTTAATTGGCGGAGATGGTTTTTCCAGCAATATCAATGCTTATTTAAAAGCATGTTTTTTTAAACGAACAACAAAGCATATATGAATAGACAAGGCTACATCTTTTTTTTAGCGTCGTTTTTTAGCGTTCTCTTTTTAAACGCACAGGAAAATGGACAGATGAAATGGCATGATCCGTCAAAAGGAGATTTTCGAACGGTACATAACCAGTTGTGGCATGGATCAGAAATCGCTTGTTATTACGACAGGCTACCTGCTAAGGCAGAAAATGAGGTAAGGAAGGAGGTCTGGAATCTTTCCAGAAATGCAGCAGGTTTAAAGCTTGTGTTCACGACAAATGCGACTGAAATTACGGTCAGATACGTTGCTTTAAAGAAGAATTACGCGATGGATCACTTTCCTGCTACAGGAGTTTCCGGTATTGATCTTTTTGCCACGAATGACGATGGGACCTGGACATGGGCCAATGGCTCGTATAGCTTCAAGGACACGATAACCTATACTTATTCAGGATTGGATTTGGATAGAGATCGCTATCGTAACAGAAGAGAATTTCACCTTTATTTGCCACTATACAATACCGTAGAGTGGTTGGAAATAGGCGTACCTTCAGCGAGTTCCTTTACATTCGTTCCGGTTGCGGATGAGAAACCGGTTATCGTTTACGGAACATCCATTGCCCAAGGGGGGTGCGCTTCAAGGGCTGGCATGGCATGGACCAATGTGTTGGAAAGAGCCATTCATATACCGGTGGTCAATCTTGGTTTTTCGGGCAATGGCCGGCTGGAGAAAGGGGTTATAGATCTTATCGCAGCGAACGATGCCCGCATTTTTGTCCTTGACTGCTTGCCAAATCTTAGCGGTGAAATAGAAGCGATTGTTTCAAAGACTCGTGAAGCGGTGCGTACGATTAGCGCACGCCATCCACAAACGCCAATTATTCTTGTCGAACACTCAGGTTACCTGGAAAATAGGATGAATACCGGAGTGGCCAAGAGAATTCGATCGGTCAATGACGAGTCATTAAAAGCCTATAAAGCGCTAAAGTCGGAGGGAGTGGAGAACCTTTACTATTTGAAGTATGAAGACATCGGTTTGAACCAATATGATTCGGTAGACGGTGTCCATCCCACGGACGGGGGCATGCTGAAGTACGCTCAGGCATACGCGAAGCTCATCCAGGAAATTCTAAATAAATAGGAATTTATGGGCAAACAATTTGAATCGCATCCGTTGCAGGAAACTCAGTATTTATATAGATTTGACGTACTTTGCAAAAACTTGTGCAACAAAGATTAAATGCCAATGTAAACGAAGCGCCATTATAAATTAAGCATGATTAACGAATTTAGGGAGGGTCATGAGGACTCATTTAATGCACTATACAAAGAATTTTATCGCCCTTTACGTTATTTCGCACTTAAGATAGTCGACGACGAGCAGGAAGCTGAAGATATCGTCACGGAAAGTATGGTTAAACTATGGCAGCGCAGGACCCGGTTTTCAGACATACAGCAAATAAAGTCATTTCTTTTTACCATCACCCAACATGCTGCTTTGAATGTGCTGCGCAACCGGCGGCTGCAGAGCGATAAACGAAAATTTGTGGCAGAAGAGGCCGAATCTGCGAATAACACTACTTTTTTTGATGAATTGGTATTGACCGAACTGATCTCAAAAATAGCGGCGGAAGTTGAAAAACTCCCCAAAGCGCAGCGGGAGGTATTCAAGTTAAGTTATTTTGAAGGATTCAGTACGGAAGAGATCCGAGACTCACTCGGGATGAATCCCGCAGCTGTCTATACGAACCGCAAGCGTGCTTTGCAATCGTTGCGCAATTATTTTAGACACCTGGACCTTTACCTCTATCTCCTGATAAGCTGGTTACTCATTAACTAATGCCAGGCATTACAGTAGTTGTAATTTTTTTTGATTGATTTTCAGTTAGATATATCCATTTTGCCAAATGGAAGTCAGATTTTGGCGAATAGGGTGTTATGGTGTCGTAATGATGGATAAGGCCGAACATATTGCCCAGTTAATTGAGAAGCAGATCGCCCAAACGATAACCGACGAAGAGCGTGCAGAACTTAATCATTGGATGGCCCAAGATGCGCATCGCGAGGGTTGGGTACGTCGGATCAGCGAGGAACGTTTTATCGTACTGGAAGCAGGCCGATTTCTGTCTCCGGATGCCAACGACGTATGGCAGAATGCGAGGTTGACAAAGGAACTCCGAAAGAGCAGGAGGCTCCTTACCTTCAAACGGTGGCTACCTTATGCTGCGGCTTGCCTCCTGGCAATGGTTATGGCCACTTGGTTTTACCAGTATCGAACAACTCCTCCCTCTGAATCTAAATTTGTGGAAGCGCAGGATATAAAAGCCGGATCAAACAAAGCAGTGCTTCGGTTTGCGGATGGCACAACCGCTGAGTTAAGTCCATTGCAGTCAGGTGTTGTGTTTGACGGAACGGCGATCAGTTACACAAATGGCGACCGACTACTTATCGGTAACGCTACGGACCCTGTGGCAGATAAGTTATCGGCCTCCGACTATGTTACCCTGAGTACACCGAAAGGGGGACAATACCACGTGATACTTTCAGATGGAACGCAGGTTTGGCTTAATGCCGCGAGCAGCCTGAAACATACACCTTCGTTTTCTTCATCCGTTCGTACCGTGGAATTGGAGGGTGAAGCTTACTTTTCCGTTGCAAAGAGCCGGGATTCAGCGGGAAACCCGAAACCATTTGTGGTGAAAACAAAAGGTCAGGAAATTAGGGTGCTGGGTACGGAATTCAACGTTTCAGCTTATCCCCAGGCCCATACTATAAAGACTACGTTGGTAACGGGGGGTGTCCGGATCGATCCGGTTAGGGGTGAGGGCATGCTGTTGGCGCCAAATGAACAGGCAACGCTATCCGCAAATTATGTGCTTGGCAAACAAACCGTAGACGTCAGTGATGCGATTGCTTGGAAAGAAGGAAAGATTTCCCTGAACGGTAAAACCATCGAAGAAGTTATGGATGAGTTATCCCGCTGGTATGACCTTGAGATTACCTTTGAAGGTACCATGCCCAGTGGAAAGTTCTTTGGCAGGGCTAACCGAAGCAGTAATCTGTCGGTAGTGTTGGCGCTCCTTGAGAATGCACAACTCTCGTACCGGATGGAAGGAAGAAAACTAATTATCTCAAAACAATAAACCAATTTATAACTTTAAAAACTTGATGATTATGAAAAGAGACCACTAAACGAAATCTAACAAACTGAAAAGGAGAGTGGTGGTACACTCCCCTTGAAGTTCGGATATCTGCTATATCCAATTGCGATTAACTAACATAGTTTACTATCCAAACGCTGTAAACTTACAAATCTTATGCATAATAGCAAAAGAATGCATTTCAATTGCGTTTAGTTTACGGCGTAAAACAATAGACCTTAATGAATATCATTTATGTATTCCGAGTGATGAGATTAGTTGCACTCCTTTTATTTTGTGGGTTTTTACAACTCAGCGCAGCCAGTTATTCACAGGAAATTACACTGAAGGGAAACAATATACCCTTAGTATCGGTTTTTAAATCGATCAGCCAACAAACAGGCTACGAAGTAGCGGGTTTTGAGATTTCGTTGGACAAGGCAAAACCGGTTACGGTTTCGGCAGAACAAATGCCTATCAAGGACTTTTTGCAGTTGATTTTTTACAATCAGCCGTTTACGTACAAAATCGAAGGACGTACCATATTTGTTGCCGAAAGCCAAAAAGCAATGAAACGGCGAACTGAGAACCGGGCGGGGGCCGTTTCGTTTATTAGTCAACGCGTTGTCACAGGTAGGGTTACGGATGAACAGGGTAATCCCCTTGAAGGAGTTACGGTTCACCTCAAGAATACCGAGACAACCACCACAACAAACGCCACGGGAACGTACCAGATTACTGTATCTCCAGCCGATGCCAGGTTGGTTTTTTCAATCGTAGGTTTTGAGCAACTAGAGTTGGCCGTTACGCCTTCGGGCATTTTAAATGCAGTTATGATACAGGCTGAAAACACGCTGGACGAAGTTGTCGTGATCAGTTATGGTACACAGAAGCGAGAACTTGTAACTGGAGCAATCAGCTCGGTAAGCGCGAAAGACCTTGAAAAGGCGCCCGCCACTCAAATCGGGCAGCAGTTGCAGGGACGATTGCCCGGCGTTCGCATTAACCAGTCTAGCGGTACACCCGGAGAAGGTATTTCTTTTCGAATCCGCGGACAAGCGTCAATCGCAGCGGGAAATGCGCCGTTGGTCGTTATCGATGGCTTCGCATCCAGTACCGGCCTCGAAGCGTTAAGTCCCGTTGACATCGAGTCCATATCCGTATTAAAAGATGCGTCTGCTACCGCTCTGTATGGCTCACGTGCCGCCAACGGTGTGATACTGGTCACAACAAAACAGGCGAAAGCGGGCTTGACAGATGTCGGCGTGAGTGTTTGGCGTGGATTCCAACGCGTTCCGCAGCGGGGGAGACCGAATGTAATGAATGCCCGGCAATTTGCACAATACAAAAACGAATGGTACAGCGATCAGGGTTTGGAGGTTCCCGAGCGCTATCAGAATCCGGAACAATATGGTCCAAATGATGGCACAGACTGGTTCGACGTTTTATTAAACCCGAACGCTGCAACACAGAACTATCAGCTCTCTGTCTCAACGGGAACTGAAAAAGTGAAAACGGCGATTACCGCAGGTTACAATAAACAAGACGGTGTGATGTTAAATACCTTTGCAGAACGGTTTACTGCGAGGGCTAATAACGTATTTACCATATCCCCGAAACTCACTTTAGGATTGAACGTTGCCTCTACGTACCGTAATTCCCAGAATTTACCAACCGATGGAACGTGGAATATTATTTCCGCGGCTTATATTATGGATCCAACGCTGGAGTATAAAAATCCAGACGGCTCACTTCCCATCGGTTTTTCATCTCCGGGCATGTTTCCCAATCCAAACTGGTATCGGGTACTCATTGAGCGCGAGAATCCGTTGGTTCGTAAAAATGTATTAGTCAATGCGTTCGGTGAATATCAGCTACTGGAAGGACTTACCTACAAGCTGAAAGCCGACGTAGATGTGGGGGATTCAAAGGGACGCTATTGGAGCCCGTCAACCGCCCAAGGGGGGATGTTTACGGCGCCACCAACACCGGCCACAGGATCCTATAGTACTTCTGATTATTCAAACTGGCAGATAGAAAATACGTTGAACTATGATCGCCGGTTTAATGAAAAACACAGTGTACAAGCCTTGTTGGGATATTCTGCCCAGAAAATTCAAAGTGAGTCGAGTAACATTGTCGGCTCCGAGTTTCCCGATGACGAAATTCCATGGATTACTGCTGCACCCGTCAGAAGAGGGGATGCATCGATCACCGAACTATCGCTTTTGTCAACGTTCGGACGACTGAATTATGCATACGACGATAAATATCTTGCTTCGGTATCCCTCCGTAGAGATGGATCGTCACGATTCGGGGATGAAAAGAAATTCGGAACGTTTCCCGCCGTATCCCTGGGATGGATTGCATCGAAGGAAGGTTTTCTTCAAAAATACTCCGAAACGTTGAGCTTTTTGAAATTCAGGGCAAGTTACGGCGAGGTAGGGAACTATAACATCGGAAATTATACCCATTTAAGTGCGATAGGAAATTCAAACTATGCCTTTAATGACGCATTGGTTGCGGGTAAAGCCAAGTCAAATTTGGGCAATCAACTGTTAACTTGGGAGACTACGGTTCAAGGTGATGTTGGGGTTGACCTCGGGTTGTTTAACGATCGCATATTTTTTGCTTATGACTATTACTGGAAAACGACCAATGGATTACTATACGCCGTTGACGTCCCGTTGGCGTCCGGTTTCAGCAGTATCCAATCTAACATTGGTGAATTCGAATTCTGGGGTCATGAATTCAGTGTAGAAACCAAGAATTTTATAAAGAACTTCAAATGGAACACGGTGCTAACCTTCTCTCTTGACCGTAATCGGGTTAAACAATTGGGAACGGAGAATACGCCGATCGGAGGATATCAGGAAAATGTAGATTTCATTCGAACAGCTGTGGGCCATCCAATCGGTCAATTCTACGGCTATGTCTACGAGGGAATCTTTATGAATCAGGACGAGCTGAATCAAGGTCCGCATATCAGGGACTATGGTGGTTCCACGATTGGTTCTGTCCGTCTAAAAGATATAAGCGGACCTGACGGAGTACCCGATGGCATCATAGATGCCGCATATGACAAAACGTATATCGGCAACCCCAATCCAACGTTCAGTTTTGGACTGACTAATCGGTTATCCTATCGGAACTTTGATCTGGATATCCATATGGTGGGTCGGATCGGTGGTGACCTGTTTATGGGCGAGTTATTGTGGACGGAGAACCTGGATGGTGTATTTAATGCGAGACCCGAAGTAGCCAACAGATGGCGATCGGAGGATAATCCAGGAGATGGCGTATTTCCCCGGACGAATTCAAATCCGTTGCACCGCTTCAATAACAGTCATCATATTTACGACGGATCTTATTTAGCCGCCCGGAATATTTCATTGGGGTATACCTTCCAAATTCCACCTAACGGCACCATTAAGAGCGCGAGGCTATACGTCAATGCCCAGAATGCCTTTATTATTACCAACTACCCGGGGATGAATCCGGAAGCAAGTGAGAGCGGGCTGAATGGCCTGAACGAAGGGCGGGATTTTGCCCATTATCCCATACCACGCGTATTTACAATTGGCGCCGATTTTAAATTTTAATTCCGACGAATGATGAAAAAGACAATATTTTACACGTTCTTCACGATCTGTTTATTGAGCTCTTGTGGTAAAGAATTTTTGAAGCTTTCTCCCCAAACCACCGTGACTTCCGGGTCATTTTTTGAAACCGAATCTCATTTTGATCTTGCGTTGGTAGGCGTATACACGCAATTGCGTGGAATAGTTTCTGCCGGGCATTACATGGATGAAATGCGATCTGATAATAGTTTTTTCCGCTACTATGCACCAGACAGAGGGCCGGCAAACTGGGTAGAAGACATCATACAATGGACAGACCAATCCCAAACCACCGTCGTAAATAATCGTTATTACAGCGATTATCAGGGTATTTCCCGCGCAAATGCCATCTTAAATCGATTGGATAATTCGTCGCTGACAGATGAGGCCAAAACGCGGATTTCCGCTGAAACGCTTTTCTTAAGGGCTTTCTATTACTTTGATTTAGTGACGCATTATGGAGGGGTTCCTTTGTACCTCAACGAGGTGGTAGATGAAGCCTCCGCGTATCAAGCACGGGCATCGGTTGAGGAGGTGTACCAGCAAATTGTTGCCGATTTAGAGAAGGCTATACCGCTATTACCCGTAGTATCTGCGTTCCCGCAATCGGGGAGGGCAACCAGAGGAGCCGCGAAGATGTTATTAGCAAAGTCATTTATGTCCATGCCACTCCGGGATTATGCCAAGGCGGAGATTGAGCTGAGAGATGTTACCAACATGAATTATGGTTTGCTTGATCGTTACCTAGACAATTTCAACCCGGCAACGAAGAACAACAAGGAATCCATTTTTGAAATACAGTACATGGAAGGGGACGACGGGCAGCAAAGTGATTTTATTTATTCAATGCTCCCTAAAACAGCCAATACGGCTGTTGCCACCGGCATATCGGTTAATAATGTGGTAGCCGGTGGTTGGAATGTTCCAAATCAGGGATTAATCGATTCGTATGAATCGGGCGACGAACGATTACCTGCCTCGGTGAAAATTATGGAAGGTACGCTAAATGGTGGTTCGTTATCTACCGACCCTGTTACCTATATCGCGATTAAAGATATCGGAGGCTATTCGCCCCAGTCTGGTAATGTCTATTTTCCATTCGTTGCGAAATATTTGCATGGTCCATATAGTAAACCTTTTAATACGGGTCAAAACTGGCCGGTATTCCGCTATGCAGACGCATTGTTGCTAATGGCCGAATGCTTGGTTGCACAGGGAAAGGGTGATGAGGCATTACCGTTTTTAAATGCGGTAAGAAAGCGGGCCGGCCTCTCAGATTTGTCGGTGGCCACGGTAGACAACGTTTTGCTCGAACGACGCCATGAATTGGCATTTGAAAACCATCGGTGGACCGATCTCATCCGGAACGGTAAAGCGATCGAAGTCATGTCGGCCTACGGTGCTGAAATGAAGCAGCGGTATGATTTTCTTCCCGAAGCTTCCTTCAACGTAACCGAGGAACGGTTGATATATGCAATTCCCTTCAGAGAAACTCAGATAAATCCCCAACTGGTTCAAAATTCTGGCTACTAACGGTTCCGGAATGGGTAACCCAGTCGGCCACACCAATTTTTGGTGTGGCCTAGGAATGGTATTTCCCAATTAACTCCGATGTAATGAAAAATTTCACCCTATTATTCCTTTTTGTCTTTGCGTTGATACATGCGTACGCAAATGAGCATAAAGACGTTATCATCGAAAACAACTACTTTCGTTATTCCGTCGGCGCAGATGGCACGAATCTTTCTTTTGTAGACAAATCTACCGGAACGGACTTTCTTGACCACCGAACCACTTCCAAAATCGCATCCCTGGTTATCGATGGGCAATCATTGGTTGCCGAATCGGTATCCTATCAACGCGGCCAATTGGAGATCGGTTTTGGGAGTGGAGTCGGAAAAGCGCGTGTGAAGATTAGCGGAGAACCGGATCGAATGGTCTTTAGGGTCGTCAGCGTTCCCGACCGTGCCGAATCTTTTACCATCATCAATATTCCCCTGACACTGGATGGACAACCCTACGAAGCATTTTCGGCATGTGTGCTTTCCATGAATCTCTTTACGCATGTACGGCAGCTGCCACCGCTGCAAACACATTTGTGGGCGCAGTGCTATGCGCGGTTTGGATTCGAAGGGGCAGAATTTGTACTACTTGGCCTACCCCAGGAAAAAAACCTGCCCGTCATCCGTGATGTAATGGCCAACGCCAAAGACATACCGCTTTCCCGGGAAGGTGGCGCTTGGGCCCAACTTAACAAGGAGGGGTATGGCTCGTACCTGATGAACTTCGGAACACTAACGGAAGAAACAGTTGATGAATGGATTGAATTGTGTAAATCACTGGGGTTTAATCAGATAGATAGTCATGGAGGCGGAGACTTTTTTGAATTCGGCACCCTGGAACTCAACCAAACAAAATGGCCCGATGGATGGGCATCTTTTAAACGGATCAATGAGAAACTGCATGCCAATGGAATATCACACATTTTTCATACGTATGCATTTTTTATCGATAAGACATCACGTTACGTTACTCCGGTTCCCCATGAAGACCTGGGGTATGCGGGTACATTCACCCTCGCGGCGCCGCTAGATAAAGCGGCAGACGAAGTAGTGGTAAACGAGTCGACGGCCGATATTTCTACCGTCACGGGCTTTCATACCGAAAATAGTGTTACACTACGCATTGGAGATGAGTTGATTGAGTTCACTGGTGTTACCAAAACGGCCCCCTATAAATTCATAGGTCTTAAACGTGGGGCAAATGGTACCGTGCCCGCTTCACATCAGGTGGGGAGCATCGGTTATCACCTGAGCGAGCGCTTCGGAAGGTTTGTGCCGGGGCCAAACACCAAACTGTTCGATGAAATCGCAAAAAAGCATGCTGATATCGTAAATCAATGCGCCTTCGATGGAATTTACCTGGACGCGATTGATGGCAGTGCGGTGCTGGGGGGTAAGGACGATTTTTGGTATTACGGTTCAAAGTTTATTTTCGAGATGGCGCGACACCTGAAGCGTCGGGTAGGCATGGAAATGAGCTCGATGGTTCATCATTGGTGGCATTACCGGTCGCGATGGCAAGCGTGGGACCGACCTGTCCGGGGCTATAAACGTTTCGTTGATATTCATCTCGCGTCCATAAAAGCGCCAAGTCTTTTCCTGCCCGATCAAATCGCGTCCAATGAATGGGAACACGGGATCTGGCGTGGTCATTCTCCCCTGATTGATAAATATGCCGGTGTCGAAAACGGACAAACCAAACTTCCACTTCATTTAGGCTGGTGGGGCAACCAAACATGGGATCCCCCGCAGGTTGAACCCACTTTCCCCGATGATATTGAATACCTCGCCACCAAGATGATTGCAAACAATGCGGGATTCTCTCAATTGGGTGGTGTTGACTCGGCCACGTTGGCCAAGAACCCTCTTTTTAAACAAGCAGCAAATATCCTCAAGCAATATGAGACATTGCGACATCAACATTATTTCAGCGACAGCGTGCTTAGTCGGCTTCGCCAGCCCGGCAAGGAATTTACCTTGTTCAAAGAGTTGGATGGAGGATGGAATTTTAGGCCCATTACGTATCGCAAGCACAAAGTAGCTGGGAACGGCCACCCGACGGCTTCCTGGGTGGTAGCTAATGAATTTGAAAAGCAACCGCTAATGCTTCGGATCGAACCCTTGATGTCCGTCAAATCCTACGACGATCCATCGGGTATCGTCCTGACGGATTTTTCCGATACGCAGCAATTTGACAAAGCAATCCGTTCAACAGGAGTTTCGGCTAGCCTGGCAACGGCAACCGAGCGGACAGGCAGTGGCGAGGTTGCAGGAGTTTTGATCGGAAAAAACGAAGGTGCGTCGCCTAGGGAGGGGGCATACGTTAATTTTGAAAACAAATACGATTCAATCGTAAACCTATCCGGGCATCAGGGGCTAGGTGTCTGGGTTAAAGGCGATGGTGGAGGTCAACTCCTTAACCTGAGTGTCAGAAGTCCGTTGCATATTTCGCACGGAGCGCACGGCGATCACTTTATAAAAATCGATTTTACCGGATGGAAATACTTCGAGCTGGTGGAGATCGAATCGTCTGCAATCAGCGACTATATGTGGCCGGATGACTCACATTTTTACGTATATGACTCCTATCGGCATACCGTCGATTTCTCCGCCATTGAGTCACTCCAATTATGGTATAATAATTTGCCGGAAGGAAAGGAAGTTAAAACGATAATTGGTCCTGTTAAGGCACTTCCACTTGTTTCCACTACGATTAAAAATCCGTCGATAACTGTCGGCGGCAAGAAGATTGTCTTTCCCGTAACGATGGAATCGGGAATGTACCTTGAATTCAGGTCTGCGGACGATTGTAAACTATATGGCTCTAAAGGGGAACTTATTCAAGAAATCCACCTAACGGCAGACATCCCGGAATTGCAGACAGGAAACAATGAGGTCCAGTTTTCATGCGAAGGGCCCCATGACGTTAATCCCCGTGTTCAAGTTACGGTCATCAATGAAGGTGCCCCGCTGGAAAATGCCCACAATTCAACTATAAAGTAAACAAAAAACACATTAAATTATGGCTTATTTGATCAAAGAAGAGAGCAAAACACGGATTGATCGTGTCAAAACATTGCTGCAGCAGCAGGACCTGGATGCCGCATTGATTTATTACGATGAGTTCAATATTGGCAATGGCTGGTACTTAACCGGATGGTGCCCGCAATTTGAGAGCGGTGCCGTCTTGGTGCCACGGCAGGGAGATCCGCTGATTCTTGGTGGACCTGAGAGCGAACCCTTTGCTAAATTGGACAGTCAGATTACTGAAACACGCAATTTTCCGGTGTTTATGGTGCCGGATGAAGAATACCCAAATGCTGAAATCATTGATTTTGGACAATTATTTTCTGAATTAAACAAAAAACTGGGCAGTGTAAGGCGTATTGGTCTCGTCGGAGCCGATCGTATGCCCATGGGATGTTACCGACAGATTGAAGACGGATTTGCCGGAGTGACGTTGGTCGACATCACGAGCAGTTATGTGGCGCTGCGCTTTGTGAAATCGGTATGGGAGCGGGAGCAGATCCGGCAGGCGTTTGGATTGGCCGATCACGCGTATCAGGCGATGAAAGGCGAGATCAACGTAGGAGTCAGCGAGATTCGCGTAGCTGCCGCCGGTGAATATGCGGTGCGCAGTCGGGGAGCAAGTGGATTCGGTTTCGGGACAATAGTCGGGAGTGGCATCCGCTCCAATGCCGTTGTTCCGACCGCCAGCTCCAAACCGTTGTCGGCAGGCGAATTGGTGATGGTGGGCATCTCTCCCAAAGTGAATGGATATGCCGGGGTGGTAGGCGATGTGATTCCCGTCGACGGCCGTTATAGCGCTGCACAGAAAGAATGTGTAAAGATCCTGAAAGAAGCCTTTCGTCTTACGAAGGCACAACTAGCGATTGGCGCCAAAGGTCACGAAATTGATGCGCCGGCGAGAGCCTACTTTGAGAAGAAAGGACTGTCAAAATACCTGGTTTGCCCATTTGCGCATACCATCGGTCTGCACGAAGCCGAGTCGCCTTTTTTTGGTCCGCAGAGTGCCGATGAATTGCGAGAAGACATGATGGTTTGTATAGATGTGAGTTTTTTTGGGCATCCGGAATTCAATGGGGTACGTATCGAAACCGGATATGAAATAACCACGGGTGGCCCCGTGCCGCTCAGCCCCGCGATGGACGCTTTATTCATGGAGGATTAAGTGAAACAGATGATGACAAGCAAACCAGGTGATACGGCTGCTACGACAGCCGTATCACCCTTCGATATCGTCTTTGGCTTCGATATGGAAACGGATATCGGATCGTATACTACCTTTTACGAAGGCGTACGCCACGGCACACAGCCCTTGTTGGACATCCTGGCTGAGCACCATATTCCAGCTACTTTTTACTGGACCGGACATGCCGCCGAACACAATCCGGAAATGGTACGGCATGTGCAGCAAGCCGGCCATGAAATTGGATGCCATGGATTACTCCATGAGACACTGGGAGATCCAATTTTTCCCCTTCCCAACAATTGGCCGGTGTTGCCTTCGGAAGTTGCCGGACGGCTGGAAGAAGCCACGCGCATTATTCACTCCATTTGCGGTGAATACCCGGTGAGCTTCCGGTGTCCGCGACTCTGGGGCAGTACGCAGGTGGTGAATGTGTTAGAGTCGTTAGGTTATGTCTCAGACGCTTCTCTTCCGTTGTATTTCTACGGCGAACCGATCGTTCCCTATCACCCTTCGTCGACGGATTGGACCCAACAGGGGGATATGAAACTGGTAGAAATCCCCAATTTCTGTGACCTGAGTGCACCGAGTAGCGATCCGTATCAGCGGGATCGGGACCAATGGCCACTTTTCCGGACCCAATCGGCGCTGGCATTGGTGGAAAAGGCAAATGCCTTTATCGACTATGTGTCGGTCCGGGGTCACCGTCCTGTATTGTGTTTCTATTTCCATCCCTGGGAATTTCATCCGATGCCACAAGGGGGGATTGACTTTGGTGAATGTGTGGTTACGCCGCAACCGTTTATCGTAGAAAACTGCGGGCAATATGCACTGGAACAATTCAATGCGTTATGTGAGCTTCTGAAGGGGCAGGGAGCGCGGTTTATTACCGCCAAAGATCTCGCCAGCGAATATTAGCTAAAGGCCTAAATAATAGCGCATGGTTATTCGTAAATCATTTGTAATAGAAGCCCGTGAAGGTCTGCTGGAAATTTATATTCAACGGCATAACCCCATCTGGCCGCAACTTCGGGACGTGCTTACGGCCCACGGTGTGCGAAACTATTCCATCTTTCACCGGCCGGGGACACATCAGCTCTTTGGCTATTTTGAGATTCGTGACGAGTCGTTGTTTGCGCAGCTCGCACATCATCCCATCTGTAAAGACTGGTGGCTCCATATGACCGAAGTGCTGGTATGTGAACAAGCCGATAGTATCAAAGGCAAGGAAGAACTATTGGAGGAAATTTTCCATTTAAATTAATACCTATGAATATAACGGAAATGCTTGCGGAATTTCAGCGAGCAGGCAGACGAACGCATTTGATAGGCAGCCCGGATCGAGGTATCGTGGTTGCCCTGGATTTAGAAGGAAGGATGTATACGGTGTTAGACGGCGAGGTAATCAATCGGGTGAATTCCGAGGCGATTGCGGAATATAACCTAGAGACGCCGTATCTCAATCCGGGAGGGGATGGCCTTTGGCCCGCCCCCGAAGGTACACGCTTCGGATATCAATATGCCTCAGGCGAGTGGCGTGTGCAACCTGGGATCCAATCTGCGCGCTATCGGCTGATCGAAGTAGACCAGTGTGCGGCTACAATTGCCGCAGAAATCAACCTCATCAATAACCTAGGCATAGGCATTCCGGTACTTTTCAAGCGCTGTATATCGCTGGATGATCAACCCGGTAAGCTGAGCGTAACCGTAGTTGAACGTATCACTTACTTAGGAACGCGCATTCTCTTACCTTCTGAATTCCTGCTTGCTCCGTGGACACTTTGCCAATTCGACTGTGGTCCCGGCTGTCATGTATTATTTCCGGGAAGTGACAAGACCGCTATGTGGGACCTTTATGAGGAGACCATTTCGGATAGATGCCGTTGGCACGACGGTAACTGCATCGTGCCTACGGACGGCTCCAGTCGTTTCCAAATTGGACTGAGTCCGGAGATCCCCTGGATTGAATTTTGCGACCCTGCGCGCAAGCTAACCGTAAGACGTCAGGCGAGCATGCCGCCCAAAGGGCAATCGTATATTGATATCCGAGATGCAGATCCGGCGACCGAGCCCGATCCCAGGGGCGTACGGTACAGCGTGTACGGTGACCCATCGGGGTTCATGGAAATCGAGGCGGCGGGCGGATGTCCGAAAGAACTGGTTCCCAACCAGGAACTGAGTGTGTCTGTCACCACAAGCTATTCGTATCAGCAGCATAACACATCATCTGAAATATGGAACAACTAATCGGTATCATTTATCATTCAATCGGGGGATTTTCGTCGGCTAGCTTTTATGTCCCTTACAGCAAGGTGCAAAAATGGGCGTGGGGTACGTATTGGATTGTATTGGGGTTCATCGCGTGGATGGTTATGCCCACGATAGGGGGAATGCTTACTACCGATGATCCGTTTGCTATATTAGGCGCCGTAACCCTGAATAGCAAGCTGTGGACGTATGGATATGGTTTCCTTTGGGGATTTGGTGGCTTATTGTCCGGTTTGGGTCTTCGGTATTTAGGTCTTTCACTTGGGCAATCGGTATCATTAGGTGTTTCGGCAATTGTAGGTACGCTTGTGCCGGCCATAATGGGCGGCAAGTTCCATCTGCTTTTCACCACCTATTCGGGGAGCATTATCTTACTTGGCTTCCTCATCTGTATTGTGGGAATCGCGCTATGCGGCTACGCTGGAATTTTGAAAGACCGAAAACTGACAACGGATCAAAAGCAAGCTTCCGTCAAGGAATTTTCTGCATTTAAGGGATTTGCAATGGCCATAGCGGGCGGGATATTCAGCGCATGCATGGCGCTGGCAATTCATGCCGGCTCTTCGATTGCGGAAGCCGCAGCAAGTTTTGGCACCGCGAATGTGTTTGTCAACATACCTATTTTTATACTTGCCCTCGCCGGTGGTTTTTCTTCCAATCTTATCTACAATGTTATTTCCAGCGTGAAAAATAGGACATACGGCGATTACGTGATGAATCCGAGATCTACGTTGTTCAGGAATTATTTTCTCGCCCTATTAAGCGGTATCATGTGGTACTGCCAGTTCTTTTTCTATGGTATGGGGGCAACAAAAATGGGTGACTATGAATTTGCAAGCTGGAGTATTCATATGTCGTCCATCATTATTTTTAGTAATCTATGGGGGCTGTATCTAAAAGAGTGGAAACTCGTTGATAAAAAGACATTTATATGTCTATGGATAGGGATATTGTTACTGATTACCTCGGTGCTTGTCATCGGATGGGGGAATTTTGTATCCGATTGATGAGCTGATATTCGTACAGATGCAAAACGTATCCGCAGTGTACGGAAGAAGCCGCCCTGGATTTTTACAGGACGGCTTCTGCTGTATTGATATACGCGTTTATCCTCTACCGCGGGAAGAACCCCCTCGTTCGGCAGAACGACCGCGTGGCGCACTGCTGCTTTTTTCGGAGCTACGGCTTTTTGATACACTGGGCCGCGATGTCGAACGTGAAGACACGGAGCTGTTGCGGCTTGATGTACTGCGCTGTGTGCGGGACGGCGAAGAAGACCTAACGTTTTCGCGTGACGATACGGAATGCACACGGGCTGCCGGTTGGTTACGCTCCCGGGCTTGCGGCTGTACACGCTGACGTGACTGGGGAGCCGTCGTCCGTTCGCGGCTGCTCGATTGTGAACGGCTACTTTTTACGTGCGGACGACTGGCGCTGTTCCGTTCGGCACGGGGTGCGCGTGAATTACCGGATTCAGTGCGCGTACGTGATTCTGTACGTGACGGAGCCGATTGCCGTGCCGGAGCCGTGGCTTTGGTGCGACTTTCCGATGTACGGGATGTCCGGGCTGTATTGCCATTCTCACGGGTTGTTGACTGTGCACTGCGTGTAGCCGTGTTGTTTCTGGAAGCTGAACCGCGTGTCGAAGAAGAATTCCTCGGATTGGTGGCTTCCGTACGACCGCTGGTACGTGAACTGGCACTGCGTGAATTGGCCGACCGCACAGTGGCCGCGTCGGCTACCCGCGAAGGCCGTGCCGAAGAACGGGAGTTGCGGTCAACTTCCGGGCGGTATAAGTTTACCGAGCGGCTATTTACCGACGCTCTTCCAGGGCGTGAAGCGTTATTGATATCCCGAATGGCAACCCGGCTACGTGTTACCCGCTCGACCTCGCTGTGTCGCGGGCCGGTTACATACGTACGGTTATTGTACACGTAGGTATTGTTGATAATCGTCGTGCGGTTATAAATATTCACGCGGTTCCGGTAAGGGGTATAATAGCTGTAGATCCGCGGGCTGCTGATGTAACGTTGCGGTACAAATACCCAATATGCGGCGGGAATGCCCACGTTAACGGAAATACTCATCCGTGGGCCAAGCGGAGCCCAACCGTAATAACCACCGCCGCTCCGCCAACTCACCCAAGCAGGGCCCCATTCATAACCAGGTACCCATGCCCAACCATAGTAGTCGGAGTAATTCCATCGCCCGTAGTGAAACGGTGCCCATCCCCAATCATAATCAGAAACCCACGTATTGCCATAGGAAGTCATTACCCAATGACCGTTCGAAGCATAGGGCTGGAAGCCCCGATCCACGTCAGGAAGCCAGATATATCCATATTCGGGGTCGTCTATCCATTCCCCATAAGGAGAAAGTTCATCGTAGAATAGTTGAAAGGAAACGCTCATACCGGGCTGAGCCTTCACGGTGTCCGTTGCTACCATCACCACGAAGGTTAATGCAGCGATTAATAATTGTCCGGTTCTCTTTAACGTTTTCATGACGAGCTGATTTAATTCAACAATCTTGTTCGTTTCTGGTGGTATGACTACAAAGCAGGGGCCAAGGTTTAATCGGGGCTCGGCGCCTTGCTAGCTGTTAGGTTCAGTTTTTTGAGAACATTTTATTGAAAATGGTGTTTATCTGTGCATGGGTTGCGTTTTGATTTGCCAGGATAGATACATACGTATGGGCACGTGTAGTCGCTGATAATCAGCGAATGCGCAAATAAACGATACAGATTAAAATTAAACTTCTATTTTTGTAGCCTTAACTGCTGAAATCCCCGATGATAAAAAAGATACAGCGTATACTTATCGAATTAGCTAATATCCATCGGTTTGTTATGCGTTTCTTTCGGGAGGTATTCATGCCTCCCTATGAATTCAAGGAAATTATCCGGCAATGTTACGAGGTGGGCTGGAAATCGCTGCCATTGATTTCGTTAACGGGCTTCATTACGGGCATTGTGTTCACCAATCAATCCCGTCCGTCGCTTGCTGAATTCGGTGCTACTTCGTGGCTGCCTGCCCTGATATCCATTGCCATTATCCGTGCGCTGGCACCGCTTGTCACGGCACTGATCGCATCCGGTAAAGTGGGGTCACAGATCGGGGCCGAATTGGGCTCGATGAAAGTGACGGAACAGATTGATGCCATGGAAGTGTCGGGTACCAATCCGTTCAAGTTCCTGGTGGTGAGTCGGGTATTAGCCACTACCATCAGTATTCCTGTGCTTTCCTGTTACACAGCAGCGGTAGGCCTCTTGGGCGCATTTTTGAGTGTAAATGCCGCGGAGAACACAAGTTTCCGGGTGTATTTTGATCAAGTATTTGAAGCCGTCACCTTTTTGGATGTGTTTTCATTGGTACTGAAAGCTGTTGTATTCGGTTTTACCATCGGCATTGTGGGGTGTTACCAAGGCTACCACTCGTCAAAAGGGACAGAAGGAGTGGGGCGCGCGGCTAACTGGGCCGTCGTTATGTCGATGTTCCTCATATTTATTGAGGAGATATTGATTGTACAAATTATTCAAGCAATGCGCGCTTAATCATGTTGAAATCAGGCGGACATATCGATCGGAGTACCCAAGTGATCACGGTAAAGGGCGTGAGTAAATCATTCGGCGAACTGCATGTATTGCGTGGTGTGGATCTGCATCTGTTCAGAGGCGAGAATTTGGTTGTATTGGGAAGATCAGGCACCGGCAAATCTGTACTCATTAAACTCATATCCGGATTACTGAAACCGGATACAGGTACAATTGAGGTGCTTGGCGAGCACGTGGATGAATTGGACGAAAAGGCATTGCAGCAACTTCGGCTGAAGATTGGCTTCTCGTTTCAGAATAGCGCGTTATATGATAGTATGACGGTGCGCCAGAACCTGGAGTTTCCCCTAGTGCGTAATAAGCGGCACCTTACGCGTGCTGAAATCAATCATGAGGTAGAGGATGTGGCAGACGCCGTTGGGTTGCTGCATACGATCAATCAGATGCCATCGGAGCTTTCGGGTGGACAACGTAAGCGGATCGGGATTGCACGTACATTGATACTCCGTCCGGAGATCATGCTCTATGACGAGCCGACGGCAGGACTTGATCCAATCACCTGCATTGAGATCAACGGGCTTATCAATGAAGTACAGGAGAAGTACAAGACATCTTCCATCATCATTACGCACGATTTGGCTTGTGCCAAAAGTGTTGGAGACCGGATTGTGATGTTGCTGGAGGGTAGGTTTGAGCGTCAGGGAAGTTTTGATCAAATTTTTGATACAGAAGACGAACGGGTTAAACCGTTCCATGACTATAATTTCATTACATAATTTATGAGTGCTGTAGACAATAAACGTTCGATCATAGTAGGGTTGTTTGTGTTGGTTGGGATCGTTATCCTGGTAGCCGGTATTTTGGTGCTTGGCGGCCAGCAGAACAAGTTTTCAAAGACCGTCACGGTAACGACTGTTTTTGGTGATGTAAGTGGTCTGAAAGCGGGCAATAACGTGTGGTTTTCTGGGGTAAAGATCGGAACGATCAAAGCCATCCGCTTCAAAAATCTGAAGGAAGTGGAAATCGCCATGGTCATCGAGGAGTCTTCCCGCGAATACATCCGTAAGGATGCCGTAGCGGAAATAGGTTCGGAAAGCTTTATCGGCAACAAACTGATTGTCATCAAGGGTGGTAGCAACGATGCACCCGCCATTGAGGACGGAGATGTGTTGCAAGCGGCGCCGACGGGTGGTATGGATGCTATGCTGGCCACGTTGCAGGTGAACAACGAGAACCTGGTGGAAATCACGAAAAATTTCGGTGAGTTGAGTGCACGCCTCGTACGGGGTGAGGGTACCATCGGGACGTTGTTGAACGATTCTACATTGGCGCTGCATGTCAAGCAGATGATCGCTAATCTGAATCAAACCACTGCCAATACAGCAAAAGCATCGCAATCACTTAACCTGTTGACTACTAAATTAAATCAAGAGGGTACATTAATTAATGATTTACTAACTGATACGGTGGTTTACGCCAATTTGCAGTCGGCCGTTGCCGAATTGCAGGGTATCACCCAAACAGCTTCGGCGTTGATGACCAATCTGAACCAAACGGCGGGAAAGCTCGATCAAAAAGATAACGCCGTAGGTGTGTTGCTGAATGATCCGGAGAGCGCGGAGACGATCCGGCAGACATTGATCAATTTGGAGCAGAGCACAGAAAAATTAGACCAGAATATGGAGGCGTTGCAGCACAATTTCTTGTTTAGGGGATTTTTCCGGAAACAACGGAAGGAGGCAGAGAAAGCCGCGAAAGAGAGCGGACAGTAAGCGTGTTATCGGCTGTCGGCTATCAGTGGTCGGGAGACGGGTTAGATAGATTAGTGAGCTAATAATTCAGGAATCTCCGTAGCTTCTACGTCTCCGCTATCTGCAATTTTTGAAAATTTTACGGGTACGATTTCATTAACCAGCAACGGATCGTAAGGGGTACGCACCTTTACGTAATTGCGGCTGAAACCATGCATATACCCCTCTTTGACATCCCCTTCAAATAACACGGTTCCTTTGTTGCCTAATTGGGATTCGTAAAAAGCCCGACGTTTCTTATCCGAAAGGATGTGCAGCATTTTGCTACGCTCGCCGCGTTGTGCGCCCGGTACGGCACCTTCCATCTGTGCGGCGATGGTGTTTTCGCGCTCGGAATAGGTGAATACGTGCAGGTAGGAGATGTCGAGGCCGTTGAGGAATTGATAGGTGTCCAGGAAGTCCTCCCGCGTTTCGCCGGGAAATCCGACAATCACGTCCACGCCGATGCAGCAGTCGGGCATCAGCTCTTTGATCTTGGCCACGCGGCTGGCGTACAGTTCACGTTTATAGCGCCTGCGCATCATCCCAAGCACTTTGTTGGACCCGGATTGCAGGGGGATGTGGAAATGCGGTACAAAGCGGTCGGATTGGGCCACAAATTCGATGATTTCGTCGCTAAGTAAATTCGGCTCGATGGAGGAGATACGGAAACGGTCGATTCCCTCCACCCGGTCCAGCGCTTTCACCAGGTCGAAAAACCGATCCTCCCGGTTGCCATCGCGGATGCCGAAGTCGCCGATGTTCACCCCGGTCAGCACAATTTCCCGTACGCCGGATGCAGCAATGTCTTCCGCTTGTTTCACGAGGTCCGTAATGGTTCCGCTACGGCTTGCGCCTCTCGCCAGCGGGATGGTGCAGAATGTGCAGGAGTAGTCACATCCGTCTTGCACTTTGAGAAACGTACGGGTGCGGTCGCCAATGGAGAATGCGGGAACAAACTGGTTGGTTTCCGCAATCGGCGCATTATGAACAACTGCTTTAGGTTGCTTGGTTAAATCATTGATATGGTCAATGATATTGAATTTTTCAGCAGCACCCAGTACCATGTCCACGCCCGGTATTTCCGTAATGTCCTTGGGCTTCAGCTGTGCATAGCAGCCCACGACGACGATATACGCACCGGGCGAATGATTCAGGGCTTCTTTGACTACTTTGCGGCATTTTCGGTCGGCATTTTCGGTAACGGAGCATGTGTTGATCACATAGACGTCCGACCGACTATTAAATGACGTGGTCTCGTATCCGGCTTGTTGAAAAATACGGCCGATAGAAGATGTCTCCGAAAAATTCAGCTTACATCCCAACGTATAAAAAGCGACTTTCCTGCTCATTTTCAAAGCGCAAAGGTACGCAAAAGCCGGGAATAACGGAAGGGTGCATTTCAATTGTCGTGAGTGGGAGTAACATTGGATACGCAACACAGCTGTAACGCTCCCTGCGGTCCGCGTCACTAGGCTGCTTTTGCGTACCCAATGTTACGCTAGGTGCGAATGTTGTCCGGTGTTTTACGACGACTGAACCTTTTGTTTAACGGATTGTAAGGGTTATCTTTGGTATATGGAACCTGAAGTAATCATTGTCGGCGCAGGTCTTGCGGGATTGGTAGCAGCCACCGAACTAACGCGAGCGGGCCGGCGGGTGGTCATCGTAGATCAAGAACCCGAACAGTCCATTGGGGGACAGGCCTATTGGTCGTTTGGTGGATTGTTCCTGGTTAATTCGCCGGAGCAACGGCGTATGGGTATCAAAGACAACTACGAGCTGGCTTTGCAGGATTGGATGGGTACTGCGGGCTTTGATCGTCCTGCAGACCATTGGCCGACGAAATGGGCAGAAGCGTATGTGCGGTTTGCCGCGTTCGAAAAGCGGGACTATGTACGGTCGTACGGCATCCGCTTTTTCCCCGTGGTGGGGTGGGCGGAACGGGGTGGATATGGCGCCATCGGGCACGGGAATTCAGTGCCGCGCTTTCACGTTACGTGGGGCACGGGCCCCGGTGTGGTTATGCCCTTTGTCGAAGCTGTGCGGAAGGCGCAACGGGACGGTAAGGTAGTGTTGAAATTCCGGCATAGGGTGACCCGTATATTGACCTCCAACGGCGTGGTGGTTGGCGTGGCGGGGGATCTGCTTGAAGATAGCCACGTGGCGCGGGGGAAGAAGAGCAACGACACGGTAACGTCTTCATTTGAGCTTAAAGCTCCCGTAGTGTTGGTGACCTCCGGCGGCATTGGTGCCAACGAAGAACTGGTTAGGCGGAATTGGCCGGCACGTTTGGGCAGTGCGCCAGAAAACATAGTTTGTGGAGTGCCTGATCACGTGGATGGCCGCATGCTGGGCGTTGTACAGGAAGTTGGCGGAAATATCATTCATCCCGACCGCATGTGGCATTATACCGAAGGACTGAAAAACTGGGATCCCATCTGGACCAACCACGGTATCCGCATCCTTCCAGGGCCGTCTTCGTTGTGGTTGGATGCCACCGGAAAACGACTGCCGGTACCCCTCTATCCGGGATTTGATACACTGGGTACGCTCAAGTACTTGATGGATACCGGATATGATTACAGTTGGTTTATCCTGACGCAAAAGATCCTGAAGAAAGAATTTGCGTTATCCGGGTCGGAACAGAATCCCGATCTCACGGATAAAAAATGGGGGCAGGTACTGAAACGGGCATTTGGAAAACTGGGGACACCGCCCGTGGAGCGTTTCAAAACGCAGGGCGAAGATTTTTTCGTGCGGGATAACCTGTGGGAATTGGTTGTAGCGATGAATGAACGGGTTGGTAATAGTCTGTTGGATTATAGTCAAATATATAATGAAATACGGGCACGGGATCGGGAGCTTGATAATCGATTTTCGAAAGATTCGCAGGTCAATGCGATCCGCTCAGCCCGGAATTACTTAGGGGATAAATTGATCAGGACGGCCAAGCCGCATAGAATCCTTGATCCGAAAAATGGTCCGCTGATCGCGGTACGGCTTCATATACTCACCCGGAAGACGTTGGGCGGGCTGGAAACCAATCTCGATGGGCAGGTGATCGGTGCATCGGGAGAACCGATACAAGGTTTATATGCAGCGGGGGAGGTAGCCGGATTCGGCGGTGGCGGTATGCACGGTTATCGAGCGTTGGAAGGCACGTTTCTCGGAGGATGTATTTTCTCCGGACGGGTTTGTGGGAGGGCGATTGCAACGGCGTTATGATTGAAGTGAAAGGGGCTTACAGTTGTAAATTATATTCGATTTGCTTATTTTTGTGTGATAAAAATTGATGAGATGGCAACATTGATTATTGAGAGTTCCGACCCGAAGAATGTGAAGCTGCTTACGGAGCTGGCTAAGAAATTGGGTGATCGGGTAAAATCCATCAGTGCTACGGAAATGGAAGACCTACTTTTTGGGGATCTGTTGGAATCGGTAAAGACTGGAGAATATGTAAACAAGGCCGATGTAATGCGTGCACTGCGTTCCTGAATTTGTCCAAAACCAGATCTAGCCTGAACCCTCGATGAACCTAAAATTTGATAAATCTTTTCTAAAGTCTATTGAGAAGGTAAAGGATGCGTCATTAAAGATGCGTCATTAAAACAGAAGGTTGCTGATGTTATCGAAGCTTTGGAAGCTGCTAATGATCTGAGTGACGTTAAACAACTCAAGAAGCTAAAAGGGTATAAATCTTTTTATCGAATCAAGTTGGGCGATTATCGAATAGGTGTTGAGCTAGGGCAATCCGATGAGATAACTTTTATCATCTTGGCCCACCGAAGAGAAATTTACCGGCGCTTCCCTTGATCCATATTTGCAGAGTAATACTGCAGTTACTACTGAAACTTTGATCAGTGGATCGAATGGATCAAGGATGAAGAAGGATACAAGTGGGAAATACAGGGCTCGAACCTGTGACCCCTACCTTGTCGAGGTAGTGCTCTGAACCAACTGAGCTAATTTCCCGGGTGTTGCAAAAATAGGCTTTTTTTAAATAGCTGCAAATGATTTTTGATTTTGTCAAACCCAAGCAAAGCAGTTGTCGCATTTGGCCCCCAAAAACGTCACAGAAGGCCGCTGCAAACCACCGGAAATATCACTAATATTGGCCTGATTTTCACGCTTACCTTACATTTATGCGTACCACTAAACAGGCAGCGATCGGCTTTATCTTTGTCACCTTGTTAATTGATGTCATGGGCTGGGGATTGATCATACCGGTTATGGCCGATCTGATCGCGGAGCTCAAGGGCATCCCGGTAAATGTTGCCAGTACCTACGGAGCTTTTCTGCTGTCCTCGTTTGCAATCACTCAATTTCTATTCTCACCCCTGGTCGGAAACCTGAGTGACCGGTTCGGGCGCCGTCCGGTTTTATTGATTTCGCTGCTGGGATTTGGGATTGATTACCTGATTCTGGCCTGGGCCCCTACTTACGGATGGTTGTTTGTGGGCCGTATCATTGCGGGTATCACCGGGGCCAGCTTTACAACAGCCTCCTCATATATTGCCGATATCAGCACCGACGAGACAACCCGGGCGAAGAATTTCGGACTGATCGGTGCCGCTTTCGGATTGGGGTTTGTGCTGGGACCGGCATTGGGCGGGCTACTGGCCACGTGGGGGCTGCGGGCTCCTTTTTACGCGGCAGCCGTGCTCTGCCTGCTGAATTGTTTGTTCGGACTGCTGCTGTTGCCCGAGTCGCTTCCCAAAAGTAGCCGAAGGGCATTTGACTGGAAACGTGCAAACCCGCTGGGATCACTTCGCTTTCTGATGGAACATAAAGAAATCGGTGGACTGGCGATCAGCTTTTTCCTGATCTATCTGGGTGCTCAGGCGGTGCAAGGTAGCTGGAATTTCTTTACCATCTACCAATTTGACTGGAGCGAGGGCATGATCGGGATTTCCCTGGCGGTGGTTGGTGTGCTGACCGGGCTGGTACAAGGTGGCCTGACGCGGATACTGAATCCGAAAATCGGGAACGAAAAAAGTATTTACCTGGGACTTTCACTGTACGCGCTGGGGCTTGTCTTGTTTGCCTTTGCGACCGAAGGATGGATGATGTTTGTCTTTTTAGTGCCTTATTGCCTGGGTGGTATCTGCGGCCCTTCACTGCAATCGTTGATCGCCGGCCATGTAGAGAGTAGCCAACAGGGTGAGTTGCAGGGCGCACTGACCAGTTTGATGAGTTTGACGACGATCTTAGGACCGCTCATCATGAACAGCACATTTTCGTATTTTACCACTCCCAAGGCGCCGTTTCACTTTCCGGGAATCCATTTCCTGATCGGTGCAATCTGTATGCTGGGCGGGCTGTGGATCGTCCGTCGGATATTGACGCGGGAAAAGGCAGCGATGGCTTCCGCCTGAATTTAACCGTTGCTTCGCTTGAGAAACTTTGCTGACACCTCGTTGAGCCGGATGGTTTGATTTTGAATCAGGGGGGTTGAAAAGCGTGCAACAATAAACATGTAGCCGATGGTGATGCTTAAGAAACACATGGCATACCGTAGGCCGACAAGATCGCCCAACCACCCGATGATAAACGGAATAAGCGCACCTCCAAAAATGCCGGTACACAAAATACCCGAAACGGAACCGTGGTGCTTGTCCATCGAGTTCAGTGCCAGCGAAAAGATAATGGAAAACATCACGGATATGGAGATGCCGCAGCAAGGAAAAGCAATGAGCGCGATTTCACGGTCTCCGAACAGCGCCAGAAACAGGTTGATGAACGCCAATACACAAAAGCCCTGCAATACGCGCTTGGCATCCATCAGCTTTACCAGCAGCAACCCCAGCAAGCAGCCAAGGGACATAAGCCCCCAAAACCAGGCAACGGCCTTTGCTCCGCCGGTCAAGGGATCTATTTGATGGTAGTTATCAAGGAACTGGCTCATCCAATTGGCCAGTCCCTGTTCCGTGCCCACATAGGCGACGATTCCGAAAAAGAAGAACCATACTTTCTTTTGGCCCAATAGCTCCTTGTAGTTCTGTATGGAACCGGTCTTTTCTTCATTTTTCAGCACGACCGCCGGAAATTTTATGCAGGCAATGATCAGCAGCATTGCGGCAAAAACCAGCGTAAACAATACATAGAGTGAACTCCATGGCAGTGTCGGCGGAATAACGTTGCGCAACAGCGAAATAAAAGCCGGTTGGTTGTTTGGTTGTGCCAAGGTATGCATGATGCCGCTGAAAACAAAAGGACTCAGGAAAGAGGCCAGTCCGAAGACGATCTGCGCCAATACGGAATTGAAGGCATAATTCCGTTCTCCTCCCGCTTCGCGCATGAGCGGCAATATAATAACCTGCAGCATCGCCATGCCCGTTCCGATAATAAACAAGGAAATCAGGACAATGTTATAGGTAGGAAACAAGACGAAGAGGAACGAACCGGCGAAAGCCAGACCGAAGGCGAGCAAAAGGGCGTTCCGTGCGCCAAACCGTTCGATCATCATGCCAGCGGGGATGGATGTGATACCATAAGCAAGGAAAAAAGAAAAGGGGAGGAATGCCGCCAGGGTTAAGCTGAGCTGGAAGTCGCCGATGATAATGGGCAGCATAGGCCCCAAGATATTCGTAACAAACGATATCAGAAACCAAATGCACAGAATAAGGACAACGAGTAGATTGTTTTTCTTCATGATAATGTATTTAGCCAAATACAAGCGTAGCTGCCCCTAAAAAGCCGGCTTTGTTTCCCCGCGAGGCAGCAACGATACGGGTAAAGCAGGAACTTTCTTTCATTGCGGAAGCATATACACGCTGGCGTATGGGGTCGATATAAGCGTCCCCTGCTTCAGAGATACCCCCGCCGATGATGACTCGTTGAGGTGCAAAGACGTGGATGAGGCTGACGATGCCTGCGGCGAGGTAACCCACATGCTGTTGCAGGGCGGCGACTGCTTCTTTTTCGGATGCCAGGTAACGGTTGAACACATATTGCCCGTCTACGACGGCAGGCAGTGGCTTTTTGGCTGCTATTAATAAATCCCGGTACTGGTTTGTGAGGGCGGTCACCGAGGCATACGCTTCCAGACACCCGCGGGCACCGCAGGAGCAGGGTACCCCGAGGTGATCGATAATGATATGCCCGAGCTCGCCACCCCGGTGTTTATAGCCTCCGTACAACTGCTTGTTTAGAATAAGCGCCCCGCCTATGCCTGTGCCTACGGTTAGGAAAACGGCATCGGAGATATCCTCGCTGGTGCCGTAACGTACTTCGCCCAGGCCCATGAGATCGGCGTCATTGGCTACATATACGGGTAGCTGGGAAAAATTGTTTATCAACGATTCCAAATTGACGTCATTGAGTTCCGGTAGGTTGTTGGCAAAAAGGACAACCCCCTGGTCTACAATAGACGGTACACCAATTCCAACGCCAACGACGGATCCATTTGCCGCGGCGGCACGGTTTTGCAGATCGGCTACGATTTGTTTCAAGCTGTCCGTGACTTGCGGATGCTCGCCCGAGGCATTAACGGCTTTTATCGATTCATATTCAATGGCTCCCGAACGATTTACCAGTGCATATTTGATTCGGGTACCTCCTACATCAATGGCGATTGCGTATTTCATGTAAGTTTTTCAAATGAGACAGCCTGCCGGTCGATCAGGCAAAATGCATTGGGATGTAACGATAAAAAAGAGGCCGGAAGGTGACTCGTGATTTTTCCGGAAAATAGGTCCCTTGTTGCTTTCTCCTTGTGTTTACCGGTGATCAGCAGGATAATCTGTTTTGCCTGCAGGATGTCGGCCATACCCAGGGTATATCCGTAGGCTGGTTTCGCTGTCATGTCGGCCACCATGGCATGCTGTAGGGATTGGCCGGATAGTTCGGCCACGTGGCAAGTGGCCTGCAGACCGTCTGACGGCTCGTTGAAAGCAATGTGGCCGTTCACGCCGAGGCCCAATATGCACAGATCAATGGGGCCGGAACGGGAGAGTTCCTGCTGGATGCGGGTGCATTCTTTGGCCGGATCTGCCGCGTCGCTCTGGAAGGCTAGGTAACGATCGCGGCTGATGCCCAAGGGTTTTATCAGCTGAGTCTGTAAATATGTTTCACAGCTTGCCGGATGGTTTGGGGGAAGACCACCCCATTCGTCCAGTTTAATGAGCTTCATCTGGGCGAAAAGCCCGGGACGTTGCCCCGCTTCGTGATGAAGCAGGGCGTACGTCCGGCTTGGCGACCCTCCGGTTGCCGCACAAAGCAGGGAGTCCGGTTTCTGCGCCAACTGTGCCGTAATAGCGTCGCAGGCCCGTTGGCTCATGGCTTCCTGACTATCGTAATAGGAGATGTACATGATTATTGGTCTAAATCTTTAATGCGGATGTTGCGGAAACGAACGCCGTATCCATGGTCCTGCAAACCGATGTAACCCGGATTTTTGCCGCAATCGAGCATCAGTTCGTATGCATCGGGACATTTTTCCGGATCGTTGCTGAATTTGCTGAACTTGCTTTTGTCGACCAGCGCTTTCCAGACGGGGGTGCCAAGTTTGAAATCAAGAACCAGTGTGTCGTTCATGTAATGGTATACATGTTGTTTATAAAGCACGATTTTGGTATGGTTCCAGTTTCCATAGGGTTTGACAGGCTGGGGTACCGGAGGGATCATATCGTACACGGCGCCGGCCTGCCGGTTTCCGCCTACACCTTGCCAGGCATCGGGCATGTTTTCGTTGTCAAGAAGTTGGTATTCCGGGCTGGAATAATAAATAGGCTTTCCCTTGACTTCTTGGGCGGTATAGAAGATGCCGCTATTGCCGGCCTTATCGATTTTCCAGTCGATCTCCAGTATAAAATTTTTGAATGCCCGATCGTAAATGAGGTCGCCACCCTCGGGGTTTACCGTGCTTTCGCTGCCTTTGAACGTGATGTTTCCATCGTCGACCACCCAACCGGCGGGAATGCTGTCCATGCAATACCCTCGCCATCCGGCAAGCGTTTGCCCGTCAAACAGGGTGAGCCATTCGCCGCCCTCGGGTACCGCTTCTTCCGCACAGGGAGTTTCCGGCTGATCAGCTGTTTGATTGTCGGCTGTTTGATTCGCTTGTTGGGTGCATGCACTCAAGGATAGCACGATCAGTGCCATGCCGGTGATATAATTTATCTTGTTCATTCAGAAAATAATTTATTAACGATTGTTTACCATCGGTTTTACAAAGTTAAGGCTTCCCATCCGTTCCGATAGGTGCGTTTGACAAATTGGTTTGCCTCGGGAAAATTGGTGATCTGCATGTTGGGGCCGTCCCATAGGTAGGTGATGTTCCTGCCGGGATACCGGTAGGTTTCCATCTCACCGTAAACGGCGTCGTTACGGCTTGTTTTGGTGCGGATGTTATAGCCACGCAGAATCAGGTTGCCCATGAGAACCGCTTCGGTAAGCGGACCGGCGTAACCTTCAAAGGGCGACTCGACGTTCGCTTTATCGTAACCGGCGATGCATGAATCGATCCAAGCCCAATAGTGTCCGTTGGTACCTCCCGGGACGCGCGGGTATTTTTCGGGGATGCCGACGTCTTTGGCAAACAGGGGTTTTTTGCTGCCATTTTTTTGCCATAGCCGGGGGTCTGAACCACCCCAGCCACAGGAAATTTTGCCCTTTGTGCCGACAAACACGGTAGCACCTTCCACGTCGTGCGGATCGAGATCGCCCATGGCATTGGTGAGATCGGCATTCGGATCGACTTCTTCGGGCCGTTCGGGCATGATGCCGCCATCCATCCAATACAGGGAAAGATCCTGCCCATTCTGCTGCTTGAACTTGAAGCGGATGGAACTGGCCACCGGGCCGCTTTCGGGATAATAGGCCTCTTTAAATATGCCGGTAAACTGGTTGGTTACGCTGCAACTCACTTCGCTGGGATAGTTGAGACCCAGTAATTTGAAGGCCGGTCCGATGATATGGCAGCCCATGTCGCCCAGTGCACCTGTACCAAAAGCCCACCAGCCGCGCCAGTTGAAAGGGACGAGGTTTTCGATGTAGTCGGTATATTCGGCGGTACCCAGCCAAAGGTCCCAATTGAGGGCTTTGGGCACGGGAGCTTTGGCAGCAGGCCAGGGGATGCCCTGTGGCCATACCGGGCGGTTGGTCCAGCAGTACACCTTTTCGATATCGCCGATGAGATCGGCGTCAAACCATTCGCGCATGGTTTTCATGCCGTCGCAGGAATTACCCTGATCACCCATTTGGGTAACCACTTTGTTTTTTTTTGCGGCTTGGGTAAGGATCCGGGCTTCGTAAATGTCGTGTGCGAGTGGTTTTTGCAGGTACACATGTTTGCCCACGCGGATGGCGCCGAATGCTTGTACTGCGTGATTGTGGTCGGGCGTGGAGATGCAGACCGCGTCAAATTTATCGCTGGCTTCGTCATACAGTGTACGCCAATCTTCAAAAAACGTAGCTTTGGGATATTTTTTCCGGGCATCGGCCGCCATGCGGGCATCTACGTCGCACAGACAGGCGATTTCAGCATTTTTTTTGGGTGTATTCATCAGGCTGCCGAGATCGGACGCCCCCATGCCCCCGCATCCGATCTTGGCGATGTAGAGTTTATCACTCGGCGGTACATGGCCGAGGCCGGCGATGGTATGGCTGGGCAAAATGGTCAAGCCGGCGATGCCTGCCGCGGTGGTTTCCAGAAATTTCCGACGCGAGATACCGGTCGGCGGAGTCTGTTGCTTTGTTGTCTGTTCCATACGTGTCGTTTTATCAAGTTGTTAAAAGCCCGGGTATCCCGGATTCTGGGTAAGCTTATTGTTTTTCTGCCATGCCGTGAAGGGTATGGGCAGCAGTTTGCGGTAACTTTCGGTTACATAAGGCTTCATGAACTTGGGTTGCAGGAAGGTGCCGAAGCGGATCATGTCCTGGCGTTCCGTAAATTCATAGGCCAGCTCAAAGCGCCGTTCCTGATACACATTGTCCAGGGTGAGCGCACTGTAATTGTGCTGGGAGTTGCCAAAGGCACGCTGACGTATTTCATTAACCAGCGGCAGTGCTTCGGGTGCCCGCCCGAGGCCTACCAGTGCTTCTGCTTCCATGAGGTACACATCGGCCAAGCGGAAAATAGCCACATCATTTTCCATATCGGTATTGGCCATTCCCCGTTCAAATTGCCATTTTTTGATACGGGCACCGTCTTCCTGGTTGACTTCGCCCCAGCCGGTAAGGTTGCCCGACGCATCCTCTTTTTCTGTGCCGGGAACAATGTTGAGGTCAACGGTATGGATCAATGGACGGTTGGCGGTGGTCATCAGCACTTCCCCGGTACCGGGGTCGGTCATGGGGCCGATGAGAAAGGTAGCTTCCTTGCGACTGTCGGCGTCGTCAAAAGCCTTTACAAAATCGGGCACACCGCAGATGCCGTTCCAGGTGGCTGCTTTAAAGCCCAACGCAATGGGATCCAGGTAGTGGAGGGTATAGAGGTGGATGGAATTGCCACCGTCGGTAGCACTGAAGCATATTGGCAGGATGATCTCGCGCGACGACTCGTTATGCACTGCGAAATTGGCCGTCCAGTCGGCCGTCAAACTGTATCCCAGTTTTTTTATTTCGTCACATTGCTCAATGACACCTAACCAGTTGGGCGTTCCCGTCCACTCTTCGGCATTGAGGTACATTTTGGCCAAAAGGGTGCGGGCGGCACCCTGTGTAAATTTGCCGTAACTTTCGTCGGAGACATCGTCGCGGAGTACGGGAATGATATCATTGAGCTCGTCTACGATGAATTGATACACCTGCTCACGTGGGGTGATGGCAGGCAGGGAGGTGTCTTTGAAATCGGTGACCAGCGGCACATTGCCGAAGTAGTCGATCAATTGATAATACCAGAAAGCCCTTAGCCCGCGGAGTTCGCCCAAGTAACGGGCCTTCAATTCAGGAGTCAGGAGGTCGTTGGTTTCGATAATGCTATAGACCGCGTTGACGGCCGTCAATCCGGCAGTACAATTGTCCCACAGTGTCTGCACGGAGTAGGAGCGGGCATCCCAGGTGTGCATGGTCTGTTCCATGTACATTCCTCCGTCCCACCAGTCGCCCCCTAATCGGGTGGGCGCAATCATGGCATCGGACGTCATGCCGGACATGCCCCAGGCACTGTCGTAGGGTTGTAGTCTTTTGAGGGACTTATAGGCTGGACCGATGATGGCATTGAGCTGTTCGGGTGTGGTGCCAAACGTATCTTTAGGCAGTTTATCGTATACGTCTTCACCCAGATCGGTGCAAGCAGCCAACAGGGCTACGCCCAGTAGGCAGGTTATGTGTTTTATTGTTCGTTTCATGAGATGAAGTTTTAGAAGTTAACACTTACACCGAGCGCAAACGTCCGGGCTTTCGGATAAAATTCGCGCGGTTCAATGCCGGGTGTCAATCCGCTATTATCGTCGATGGGCACTTCGGGATCCAATCCTTTATAGTCGGTGATGACAAACACGTTCTGGGCCGTGAAATATAAACGGGCGCCGTTGAGAATGTGGTCATTGAAGCGATAGCCCAACGAAAGATTATCCAAACGCAGGTACGAGCCGTTTTCAATGTAAAACGAAGAATAGCGGGGGGTGGTTTCCTGCAATTGATACGTAAGCGGGTCATCCAATGCATTGGTTCCCGGCAGGAATCCCGACTGCGCGAAGGCCATACGCGGTGCATTCAGAATGTCGTTGCCTATAGAACCGCGGAAGAACACCGATAGATCAAATTGTTTGTAACGGAACGCGTTATTGATTCCATAGAGTAGATCCGGTTGGGCATCACCGATATAATCCAGGTCGGCCGGATCCGAGATTTCACCATCGTCGTTCTGGTCGATGAAGATATATTTACCGTCTGCGTCGAGCCCTTCGGATCGCAATCCATAGAATTGACCGATGGGACGGCCGACTTCCAGCACATGGGTGGTTGAGCTGCCGCCGCGGATGAATACGCCTCCCAGCAAAATGCGGTCGGTTGTATAGATGGCATTGGACAATTTGGTGATCCGGTTTCGGTTGTGTGAAAGGTTGACCGATATGTCCCAGTTGAAATCGGGGTTTTGTATGGCGGCATAACCCAGGGTCAGTTCCACTCCCTTGTTGTCCATATCGCCTACGTTGGCCATGATTTCATCCATCAGATAGGGTGGGGTAGGCACCGGATAGGTATACAACATATCGGATGTTTTTTTGTCGTACCATTCGAGTTTCGCATTGAGGCGATTGGCGAACAGGGCGACATCCAGTCCAACATTCAACATGGCGGTTTGTTCCCATTTCAGGTCGGGATTGGCATTCTGGCTGATGCTGTATGCCGGAAGCCAGGCACCGTTATCGTAGTAGAGGCCATCCGAGCCGAACAGTTCCAATGTTTTATAGGGATCCAACCCGGATTGGTTTCCGGTGACCCCATAACCGATGCGGAGCTTCAGGTCGTTGACCCACGCCGTGTTTTGCATAAAGGGTTCTTCTGAGATATTCCACCCAACGGAGAGGGAGGGAAACGTACCCCATTTATGGTTTTTCCCGAATTTTGAGGAACCATCGCGGCGCACGGTGGCCGTAAGCAGGTATCGTTCCAAGTAATTGTAATTTAACCGGCCATAAAACGATATTAACCGGCTTTTATTCCGGGCAGACGTCGCATCGCCCACATGGATGTTTCGGCCGGATGCCAGGTCGTTCGGTCCGAGCAGATCGGTTATGTATCCGCGGGTCTGCGCCGCATGTGCCGCATATACCTGTTGTTCCCAGGAGTAGCCACCCAGCAGGTTTACTTTGTGGCTGCCGAATTGCCGGGAATAGTTGGCGGTCCATTCCGAGAGGTTCCGATCCGTGATCGTTCCGGAACGCAGCGCAAACCCGCCGTCGTTATAGCCAGCTTCCGACCCGATGCTGCGGTATTCGCTGTAATCTTCGTTGTTGCGGCTTTTGGTTAACAGGACTTTCAGATCGAGCCCTTCCACTGGTGTATAGGTAATGTTGGCGGTACCGTAGAAGTTGTTGATTTTGTTCTCATACGTGTTTTCCGCTTGGTTGCGAACCGGGTTTCCCTGGTCGTATTCACGGCTATCGTACCACGACCCGTCATCCAGCTTAATAGGCCGCACTGGAATCATGTTGTAGGCCAGCACAAAGTTGCGGGTATTGGTAGGGGTGTTGTCGGTCAGGGTTGCGGCTCCGGTCAGGTCAATCTTTAATTTATTATCCGCAGACCACTGGGTAAATTGCAGCCGGGCATTGTACCGTTCCATCGAATTATCGCGGGCAATGCCGTTTCGTTGCAGCATGGATACCGATCCGCGGTAATTATTGCGGGTACCGCCTCCGGATAGCGACACGTTATGATCCTGCTGTGTGCCTGTACGGGTAATGGCGTCGAACCAGTCGGTATTGGCGCCGAGGTCGAAGGAACTGCCGTCTTTGCCCGGCGTGGTGGACGTATATTCACGCCATTTCGTAGCTGACATCAATAGGGGTTTGTTGGCGAGCGATGAGATGCCAACTGCACCGGTATAGCTAATCTTCGGTTGGTTGGCGGTTCCCCTTTTCGTGGTAATCAGGATGACCCCTCCGGCCGATCTTGAACCGTAAATGGCTGCTGCAGAGGCGTCCTTTAATATAGATATGGACTCAATGTCCTGCGGTGCAACCGTGGTGATATCCGCACCCGGTACATTGTCGATGACGATAAAAGGCCCCTGATCGTTTTGTAGGGTTGAAATACCCCGCAGCCGTATGGAAGCATTGGCGGTCACATCGCCGGTGCCGGTATTGATTTCCAACCCAGCCACTTTGCCTTGCAGGAGCCGGGCTGCATCGTTGGAAAAGCCCTGGTTGAAATCCTTCGCGGTGATGTTAGTGACTGATCCGGTAATTTCCCGTTTGCTTAGGGTTCCGTACCCCACAATGACCACTTCATCGAGGTTCTGAACATCTTTTGCTAGTTTGATATGAAGATCAGTGTTCGTTTCTACCCGTATTTCCTGCGGCAGGTGGCCGAGATAGGAAACCTGTAATACGGAGTTGGTACCCGCAACTTCCATGGTGAAGTGGCCATTCTCATCGGTGCGTATACCATTAGTCGTGCCTTTTTCGACAATGTTGGCACCTACGAGCGGCTCATCGGATTCGTCGATCACGATTCCGCTGACGATTTTTTTTTGCTGTACCTGACTCGCTTGGTTTCCGTTTGTCTGACTGATAATGATATGGGTTTTCTCGATGTGGTAGGTAAATCCATTGGGCGAAAGTACCGTCTTTAAGATCTCGTCCAGGGAGGTGCGATCGGATGGTATGCTGATTTGTTGGGTCACATTTAAACGTGTCTGGTTGTAATCGACGGAAAGGCCGGTTTGTTGTTCGATCGCTTGAATGACGGTTTTTATGGTCAATGGACTTTCGGGTAAATGAATGGTCTGTTTTTGGGCCATTGCCGCACTGGAAATGCAAAGAAGGCCAACGGCAATGAATTCTTTTATATATGCGAGGTGGGTATAGATACCATTTATTTTCATAATTTTGGCGTATCAATTTTTAAAATTGGTTAGTTCACTCGGGTTCTTATTAAGAAATATCGAACGGATTAATTTAAGATACCGGAATGGGTTGTGGAAGATCTCTCCGGTATCTCTTTTTATTGGCTTACCTCCTTTCCTTTCTGATAGAGACGGATGAGTTGCCCGTCACGTTTATAGCTCATCTGGTTTCCAGCAATTTGAACCAATATGTGCAGGACATCTTCTATGGACTCGTTCGGTTTGATCCGAAGTGTATACTGATCGGTGTCTTTCAGGGTGGGATCTACGGCGAAGTGGATGCCGTAGCTACGTTCGAGCGCCGCCAGGATATCGTGTAACGTCTGGTGGTCGAAAAAGAGACCGCCTGTTGTCCACGAAGCGAAAGACGCGGCATCCACCGTGGCTTTGGTAAAGTTTTTATCCTTTTGTGAGTAACTAACCTGTTCGTTGGGGCGCATCAATTGCCCGCTGTGCGGATTGTTCTTTTCATAGACCTTGACGGCACCCGTTTCGAGCGTAACCGTTATCCGGTCGTCGGAGGGATAGGAGGTTACATTGAATTTGGTTCCCAGAACCTGCACCGCCAATGATTTTGCCTGGACAATGAATGGCCGTTGGGCATCGTTAGCTACCGAGAAATTGGCTTCACCCACCAGGTAAACGCTCCGTTCTTGTTTGCCGAATGCTTTCGGATAGACAAATAAGGTGCCCCCATTTAGCTGTACCGTGGTCCCATCATCCAGGTTGATGGTCCAGCGTTCACCATTGGGCACATAACAGGTAAGCATGTCCAATGTGCTGCTCTGCCGGTGGTCCATAATCATCCACACGGAGAATGCCGAAACGAGGGGTAATAGGAAAATCGCAGCATAACGCAGTAAACGTTTGGCTAGCGTTATTTTTACGACGTTGTTTTCCGCTTGCTCAATCTTGGCATAGGTGTCAAGCAAGGATGGCTCAACCGATTTTTTAGGGGTGCTTGGTGTGTTGTCCCATACTTGCTTCAGGGCGGCGTCCTTTTCGTCGGTTTCTTCGCTGTTGGCAAGCCAATACCGCACGGCATCACGCTGGTGGCTCGTTAACTTATTCGTTAACAAGCGTTGAAGTAGCTGATCGATGCGGTTTTGTTTCATTGCCTAGTTTCTCTTCCTATTGGTTTGTCTATATGACAACCCTAAGGAGAAACACACGTAGTCTTTTTTAAAAAAAAGTTTATTGCAGCACGTTTGCATTTTCTTTACCTTCGCTATCTCTTTACCATCATGGCCAGTACATTTGCTGATAAAATCATTACATTTAACCGGGGACTGCAGTATACCGGCGCCCTGCCTGACGGGTTTGGGGTAATGAATCCGTACCTGGACAACCCCGAGACGATGACGGTTATGCAGGCTTTTTACCAAAAATATTACAACGATTCCAATAAGCGGAAATTTATCATCGGCATCAACCCCAGCCGCCATGGCGCCGGGGTGACAGGAGTGCCTTTCACCGATACAAAGCGGTTGGAAAGTGTTTGCGGAATTAAAATGCTTTCTGCCCGCACGCATGAAGTTTCTTCGGTATTTGTGTACGATATGATCTCCGCGTGGGGTGGGCCGGACGAGTTCTACAAAAGGTTTTATATCAATTCACCTTTCCCCCTCGCTATTGTCCGTCATATTAAAGAAAATGACTGGCTGAACGCAAACTATTATGACGATCGCAGGCTTTTTGAAATGGTAAAACCCTTTATGGTCGCATCCATGAAAAAACACATCAGCCTGGGGTTGGATACGTCGGAAGTGTATATCCTTGGGAAAAAAAATGCGGAGTTTATCCATAAACTGAACAAAGAAGAAAAGCTGTTTGAAAAAGCAGTCGTGTTGGAGCATCCGCGTTACATTCAGCAATATAAATCCAAAGACAAACAACTGTATATTGATAAATACCTGTTGGCGTTCAGCGAGCAATCGCTTTCCTGATGTCGGCTAGCGCCGCTGAGATATGTGTTTCAACAGTGCGTTTGCTGATGTGAAGGTAATGCGCGATTTTCTCATTGCTCAGACCTTCTTTGCGACTGAGATTGAAAATGATTTTTCGTTTTTGGGGCATTTTGTCGATGGTCTGATTGATCAGTATTTCGAGGTCGTGAGCGGCTAGCACTTCCTCAAGCTTTTCGAACGACGGAATTTCCAGTGCGGTTGACAGCGACAGGTATTGACGTTTTGTTGAACGCTTGATGTGATTGTACAACGCATTTCTAGCAGCCGTATATAAGTAGGCATCCAGGTTTTCGATGTGTGCAAACAAGTCACGGTGCTGCCACAGTTTGACGAAGATATCCTGTGCAAGGTCATCAGCGACTGCCTCTTCATCCAGCAATCCGCCTAGGAAACGGCTTAATTTTGGGAAGAAGTGCTGGAATAACTCCTCAAACGCCTCCCTATTGCCATTGCTAAGCGCAAGTAATAGCCGTTTTTCATCCTGAATAAGCATTTGTCTGGGCACACCCTTTATTTCTACAGCATTGAACGCTTGAAGAATCAGTCAAGTTGTTGGTTTATAATTACGTATTCCAGCGTGAATGTTGCTGGCAAATGTAAGGGTATAAAAGGAGTATATCAAGAGCCCCTTTGCGTTTTGAAAATAAAACGTAAAGGGGCTCAATAATTTTAATGTACGCTTAAACCGCTGCCCGGTGATTGGAGTGCGGTCGCCGACGTTTCTTCTTGTTACGATTCGATTTCGCAGCTGAAGACGGTGGAACAGGACGCGCTGGCTCGTGCCGGTAGTCGACGAGATTATCCGGAATAAACGGATGATCTTCGACCAGCGGCAGACGTTGTTTGATCAGCTTGGTAATCTGCCAAAGATATTCCAGTTCCTCTGGATCACAAAAAGACCATGCCCTGCCGCTTTCACCCGCCCTTCCGGTGCGTCCGATGCGGTGGACATAGGTTTCCGGCTCGTTGGGCAGATCGAAGTTGATTACGAGCTGCAGCCGGTCAATGTCGATTCCGCGTGCGGCGATATCAGTGGCTACCAGCACCTTAATGGTACCGTCTTTGAAGGATTTCAATGCCTTTTGCCGTGCCTGTTGTGATTTGTTGCCGTGGATGGCGGCGGCGCTGATGTTTGCTTTGGCCAGTTTCCGGACAATTTTATCGGCTCCATGCTTGGTTCGTGAGAAGACCAATACATTTCCGTCTTTTTCGCCGTGCACCAAATGGGAGAGGAGCTCTACTTTATTTGCTTTTACCACCGGGTAAATGGCCTGCTGAATCGTATCCACGGTGGAAGATACCGGTGCGACAGCAATCCGTTGGGGATTGTTCAAAATAGCATTAGCCAGATTTTCTATTTCTGATGGCATGGTGGCCGAAAACAACATGGTTTGACGTTTTTCCGGAATTTTGCCGATTATGGTACGGATGTCTTTAATGAATCCCATATCCAGCATGCGGTCTGCTTCATCTAAAACCAGGAAACGTACCTGTTGCAGGGATAAAACCTTTTGGTTGAGCAAGTCGAGCAGCCTGCCCGGCGTAGCGACCAGTATATCAGGACGTTTGCGTAGCATGGCGATTTGGCTAACCGCCGATACGCCGCCGAATATAACGGCATGCTTAATGCGCGTGCGGCTTACGTATACGGCTATGTTTTCATCGATTTGAATGGCAAGTTCCCTTGTAGGGGCCAATACCAGCGCTTTTGGCCCCTGAAATCCGGTATCGGTTTTTGAGGTTAGCAGCTGCTCAATAATTGGCAGGGAAAAAGCCGCAGTCTTACCGGTTCCGGTCTGTGCGCATGCCAATACATCGTGGTGTTGGAGTATGGTCGGAATTGCTTGTTGCTGAATGGGGGTGGGGGTGTGGTAACCCGCAGATTCCAGTGCCTCTAAAAGGGGACCGGAAAGATTTAATGATGTAAATTGCAAAATATATCGTTTACTAGTGGCTGCAAAGGTACTGATAATTATCCGATTATTTTCTGAATGTCTTAGATGCCCATTCAATATGTCGCATCATACACCCGTAGGTTATCTGGTTTCTTTTTATTTTTGTGTAAAATAAAAGACTATGAAACGGTTACTTTTTTTGTTATTTACTGTATGTACGTTGGTAAATACGGTGATGGCGCAATCTGCTGCGCCAAGGACGCAGCATGACAAGGCATTTTTGCTTGATTATTATCAGCAAACATTCGATGCCCTTCAGCAGTCGGTGGAAGGACTGAGTGAAGCGCAGCTCGCGTTTAAATCGGCACCCGACCGATGGTCCATCAGCCAATGTTTGGAACACATTATCCAAACGGAACCGGCACTTTTGGTGTATGCGAAGAAAACGCTTGAACAGCAACCGAACCCTGAGCGGAAAGGTGACGTAAAAATGAGTGACGACGATGTGATTAAGGGAATGACAGACCGGAGTTTCAAGGCAAAAGCATCGGAAGAATTAAGCCCGAAGGAAGCTGGAACGTATAAAAACGCCAAGTTTGCGCTTAAAGACCTGAAAAAGCAACGCAAAGAATTGTTGGGCTATATCAAGGGGATTTCGGTAGACGACATGCGCAACCACATTGCCGATTCGCCGTTTGGCCCGGTTGATGGATATCACTCACTTCTCTATATCCCGGCACATACCGCACGGCATACGTTGCAGATTGAAGAGGTCAAAGCCGATCCGAATTTTCCAAAGTGATGACCACATTGCCGGTCTTTTGGCCGGTTTCCACGTACTGGTAGGCTTCGACTAACTGTTCAAGCGGATAGGTTCTGTCGATGACCGGTTTAAAGTCGCCGGATCCGGCAAGTTTCCGAATCATCAGTACGTCCGCCTGGTTGATGGTGGGCAGGGGAAACAAAACTTTCCTGCCGCCACCCATCGGGGTGAAAAGTGCCAACCATACGTTTTCCGAATTTCTGCCCAATTCAGTGGAGATATAGATTCCTTTGCTTTTCAGTAAGGGTTTACATAGGTGGAAAGAGCACTTGCCGACGGCGTCAAAGACAAAGTCAAAGCGATGCGTGGTTTCGGCGAAACGCTGGGTTTGGTAATCGATCACTTCATCTGCTCCTAAGGACGTGACTAATTCGACGTTCTTCGTATTGGAAACGGCCACTACATAAGCGCCGAAGTGCTTCAACAATTGTACGGCAGCCGAACCGATGGCTCCCGTTGCGCCGTAAACCATTACCGTGTCGCCCTTCTTAACCTTAGCTGCCCGGATGTTGCCAAGGGCATAATGACTCCCTTCGGTAAGCGGTGCCGCTTCGATATAGTTCATTCCTTCAGGAATCATGGCCAACGCGCCCGATGCCGCCATTACCTTATATTCACCATGCCCACCGAAATGAGTGTCGTCGTATCCAAAGACACGATCGCCCGGTTTGAAATTACTGACATCCCCGCCAACGGCTTCTATTTCTCCGGCAAACTCGCAGCCAAGTATCTTCGCCCTTGGTTTGAACAGGCCACTGAAGAAACGGACAATGAAATAGTTTGCGCTGCGAAAGCCACAATCCGTACGATTTACTGTGGTTGCATGTATTTTGATCAATACTTCACCCGCCTTCACCATCGGTATGTCGATTTCCTGTAACCGGACCACTTCAGGAGGACCGTATTGCGTATATACCATCGCTTTCATTCGCTGTTTTGATGTTCTCTTTACGTTGTGTAAAGTTACGCCATTGCGGGTTAATTTATTATTAAATCAAGCGGATTGTTATAGCGCTTATCATAAATGGATTGCCGATACAGGCATTCATCCGATCATTTGCGTGTAACATTTCTAAACCAAAGGCACATACAGTCGAAATTTGGTTCGGTTATTATCCCGGTATCCGTAGATTTGCGGCCAATGGGCACCGCGGGTTGGACTTGCGTCGTGATCCGGCGCGCAACGTGGACATTTCACCGTTACTTATTGAATAGGACAGACTGGAACTCACCGGAGCGTAAAAAGATTAGATTCAAAGATTTAGCATGTTTGTTATGAAGAAAATCATCGTTTTAATACTCGTTATCTCGATAAAGTTCAGTGCCGTTGCCGACGAAGGCATGTGGTTCTTAATGCATCTGAAGCGGCTCAATGAGCGCGATATGCAAAAGATGGGCCTCCAACTAACCGCCGAGGAAATCTACAGCATCAACCATTCCAGCATCAAAGATGCCATCGTACAGTTTGGCGGCGGATGCACTGCCGAGATCGTCTCTGGTCAAGGCCTGGTGCTGACCAACCACCATTGCGGCTACGGCGCGGTGGCCGAACTTTCCACTCCGGATAGCGATTACCTGACCAACGGATTCTGGGCGACAACCCACGAGGATGAGTTGAAACCGAAGGAGTTATCGGTACGATTTTTCGTGCGCATGGACGATGTTAGCCAGCGGATACTCGGCGTTGTGAATGATACGATGAGCGAGGCAGATCGCGAACGCGCCATCAACCGGGAGATTGCAAACATTGAAAAGGAGAATAACGAAGGGGGCAAATACACCGTTTCCGTACGTTCCTTCTATAATGGAAATGAGTATTATTATTTCGTCTACCAGGATTTTCCCGACGTGCGTTTGGTGGGAACGCCGCCAAGCAGCATCGGCAAATTTGGCGGCGATACCGACAATTGGGAGTGGCCGCGACATACCGGTGACTTTTCCCTGTTCCGAGTATATGCCGATCGGAACGGCAATCCGGCGCCATATTCTCAAGACAATATACCGCTGAAGCCGAAATACCACCTCAAGGTGAGCCTGAACGGCTACACTGAAAACGACTTTGCGATGATCCTGGGCTATCCCGGCCGGACCAATCGTTGGATGCCTTCGGGCGGCGTGGACCAGAATGTGAAGTATGCCTATCCGGCTTGGGTAGAGGCGTCCAAAGTTGGTATGGACCAGATGAAGAAATACATGGACGCGAAACCGAAAGTCAAACTCCACTACGCCTCCAAATATTCCCAGGTTGCGAATTATTGGAAGAACCGCCAGGGGATGATCGATGCACTTGTCCAACACCGTACCGCCAGCATCAAAGCTGTTGAGGAAGCACAGTTCGATGCCTGGGCCAAGAAGCGGCGCAACCGAGCGCGCTATGGATCCGTCATGGACGACATCAATCAATATTATAAGGAAACCGACTTGAAGGCCCGGCACGACAATTACCTGACGGGATTACTGCGGTCCAGCACCTTTGCAGCTCTGCCTTATGCACTGGGTAACGCCCTCGCATATTACGCGGCCCAGAATGAAGCTAAACGGAAAGAGGTGTCCCAGCAGATCACGACCAATTTGGACGACACCTATGACAATCTGTACTTGCCTTTGGAGCGCGATGTGTTGGCGTCCCTGCTGAACCTGTACGCCGAGAAAGCAACGGAAGGGGAAATACCAACGTATATCGATTCCCTGTACCAGCACCATAACCGGGATCTTTCCGGTTATATTGATGTGGCTTTCGAAACCAGTCTGTTTGCCTCCCGCGACCGGGTCGACGCATTCCTCGCTCAACCCGATACGCTCGCATTGCAACAAGATCCGCTGTACCTACTCTCGACCGCACTGCTTACCCGCTATCGGCAAACGTCGCCCGAAGAGCAAGAGCTTCAGGGACGCTTTCAGCGGGCCTACCGCCTGTACGTCGAGGGAACACGCAAGCGGAGTCCGAAAAAGAAGTACTATCCAGACGCTAACAGCACATTGCGGCTCACCTACGGCAAAATTAATCCGCTGCCCCCTGATCCCCGTAACGATGCCAGTGCTAACTATTTCACAACATTGAAAGGGACCATCGCTAAGTACCAACCCGGCGATCCGGAGTTTGACCTTCCGGAACGTTTACGGAATTTATACGAAAGCCATGATTACGGTCGTTATGCCGATCACGAAGGCAACTTGCCTGTAAATTTTCTGACGGACAATGACATTACTGGCGGGAATTCCGGCTCGCCCGTACTTAACGGCAAAGGCGAGTTGATCGGCATTGCGTTTGATGGAAACATCGAGGCAATGGCTGGCGACGTGATCTTCGATACCGAGCTCCAGCGCACCATCGCGGTCGATATCCGCTACGTGTTGTTTATTATTGACAAATTCGCCAATGCGGGCCATCTGGTCGACGAGCTGACGCTGGCAGATTAAAGTTTGGATCGGAACCCGTTATCTAACGGACCTTGTTCTAGGGCAAGCGCAGGACATGAGCTCCGGATCAACAGGCTTACGGGTGAAGTTTTGTTTTTAATCTGCATAGTAATAACTTACGAACAGAAAAGGAGCAAATGATGGAAACTAAAAGCTGGAAAGACATCAAGGATAGTGTTTACGGTACCAAGAATACCGAAAGGAGGGATGCACTGGAAAGAAATTTCAACGGCTTCAAGGTCGGCTTGTAGCTTAGGAAGGTGAGGGAAGATAAACACCTCATCCAGCCGGACGGGGTTTCTTTTTCGGTTAAAATTTACAGCCTCACGGCTATGATCCAAAGGTACGGAATTATCGCCGGAAACAGGCGGGGCGGTTTAAACCGACAACGAAACCGACAACATAAAAAGTAAAAACCCCTCATACATTACGTATGAAGGGTTTCTTGTGGTACCAGCTGGAATCGAACCAGCGACACAAGGATTTTCAGTCCTTTGCTCTACCAACTGAGCTATGGTACCTTTTTTTTACGGGTGATTACCACCGTTTTGGGACTGCAAATGTAGCGCCTTTTTTCATTTCAGAAAACTTTTTTTGAAAATTGTTTACCAATTTTTTCCAAGCTGCTGATTACGTTTGGGATAAAATGACAACTTCAAAACAATGTGGTAAATAAAATAGGTGTATCTTTGCGTTTTTATACATAACGATGAGTAAAAGAGGAAGAGTATTGGTTGCCATGAGTGGGGGAGTGGACAGTTCGGTGGCGGCCGTGATGCTCCACGAACAGGGGTACGAAGTAATTGGGCTAACCATGAAAACCTGGGATTATGCTTCCTCGGGAGGTTCTTCCAAGGAGACAGGTTGTTGCAGCTTGGACAGCATTAATGATGCACGTGCACTGGCTGTATCGTATGGTTTTCCGCACTATATACTGGATATTCGCGGTGAATTCGGTGATTTTGTCATTGATAATTTTGTGGACGAGTATTTAGCGGGTCGGACCCCCAATCCGTGTGTACTCTGCAATACCCATATCAAGTGGGAGGCGCTTCTCAAGCGCGCGGATAAATTGGACTGCGAATTTATAGCCACAGGCCATTACGCCAATATTCGGCAACAGGAAAACGGCCGGTACGTCATTTCCAAAGGGAGAGATACGCACAAAGATCAATCGTATGTACTTTGGGGTGTATCGCAGGAAAATCTTGCGCGCACGCAATTTCCGCTGGGCAGTTTTACGAAAACCGAGATCCGCCAGATGGCTGCGGAGATGGGGCAACTGGAGCTCGCCAGCAAGTCGGAAAGCTATGAGATTTGTTTTGTTCCCGATAACGATTACCGCGCATTTCTCCGTCATCGCGTAGAAGACATTGACGACCGGATCGGGCCGGGTAATTTTGTGTTGGCCGACGGCACCGTGGTGGGGAAGCATCAGGGATATCCATATTATACGGTGGGTCAACGAAAGGGGCTAGGCATTGCGTTGGGACGCCCTATATTCGTCACGCAAATATTGCCTGAAAGCAATACGGTTGTACTGGGTGACGAACATGAACTACAACAACACGAGGCTTACGTAAAAAATGTAAACTTGATAAAGTATGCGTCCATTGCTCAGCCCCTGGAAGTGGTAACTAAAATCCGCTATAAAGATGCTGGCATGACCAGTACGATCGTGCAGGAAGGCAATCGGGTAAAGGTGGACTTCCACCATGCAGTGAAAGGAATTGCGCCGGGACAGTCAGCAGTGTTCTACGAGGAAGACGATTTGCTGGGGGGCGGCTTTTTGATGTAAGTGCCGACCGGTAGCAACGCAGAGACATAAAAAAGGCTCCGTACAATTACCGGAGCCTTTTTTGTTGATAATCTGTTTTGGCGGATACAGTTAAATTTTACCTGCCAATTCAACGAGGTCGACCAATTTGTTGGAGTAACCCCACTCGTTATCGTACCAAGATACAACTTTGACAAAATTGTCGTTAAGCGAGATTCCTGCCTTCGCGTCGAAGATCGAAGTACGTGCATCGCCCCGAAAGTCTTCCGACACGACATCGTCTTCGGTGTAACCAAGGATACCCTTCAACTCACCTTCGGAAGCATCTTTGAATGCTTGTTTGATTTCTTCATAGGTAGCCGGTTTTTCCAAGCGGGCAGTGAGATCCACAACCGATACGTCAGGTACGGGCACACGGAAGGACATGCCGGTTAGTTTACCTTTCAATTCGGGCAATACCAATCCAACAGCTTTTGCAGCTCCTGTGGAGGAAGGAATGATATTCTGGTAGGCGCCACGTCCGCCACGCCAATCTTTTACCGACGGGCCGTCAACGGTTTTTTGCGTAGCTGTTACCGCGTGGATGGTGCTCATCAATCCTTCAACGATACCGAATTTGTCGTTAAGCACTTTGGCAAGCGGAGCCAAACAGTTGGTCGTACACGATGCATTGGATACAATTGTCTGTTCGGACTTCAATTGCGTGTGATTTACACCCATCACAAACGTGGGTGTGTCATCTTTGGCAGGTGCAGACATGACAACCTTTTTGGCACCTGCATCAATGTGTTTTTGTGCAGTTTCCTTGGTCAGGAATAAGCCGGTAGACTCAATGATTACATCGGCACCTACTTCATCCCATTTGAGGTTTGCCGGATCTTTTTCGGCAGTTACACGGATGGTCTTGCCATTCACGACGAGGTTGCCATCTTTTGCCTCTACGGTGCCGTCAAATCGTCCGTGGGTAGAGTCGTATTTCAGCATGTATGCCATGTAATCAGGGTCTACTAGGTCGTTGATTCCAACAATTTCAACACCCGGGCGATTTACCGCTGCCCGGAATGCCAGACGGCCTATGCGGCCGAATCCATTGATTCCAATTTTCATTTTTATATTAATTTTTATTTAAATAGTACTTTAGTAAATTGTGTATCGGCTCCCGGATAACGGAACCAATTGAAATGCCGTACCCATCGGCTACATCTCGCAGCCATTCTTCATATCCGGCGGCTACGCTTCCCGTAAAGTTAACGGCCATATTTGGGTATTGTTTAGTTAATGGAAGCAGGTATGTTTCGATATATAGTTTAAAGCCGTAATAAATCATTCTTTTGATAAACCGGTGTTTATGGTTTTCCATGACAAAGTCGGCAAACGACGTCAGAAAGAGAGTCGGGTTGGCCTGGTTATATACCTTATCCAAGATGATTTTCCGGTCGAGGGGATAGCGCTCGACAAATCGTTCCTGCAGGTCGCTGGGCATGGTTTCATTCAGGAAGCTTTTCAGCAGCATTCGCCCAATCCAGTTAGCAGATCCTTCATCGGAAAGGATGTATCCAAGCCCAAAGTTGTTATCTGTCGTCCGTTTGCCATTGAAATAGGCTACATTGGAACCGCTGCCCAAAATGCCAATAAGCCCCTTTTCATCGCCTAAGGTAGCAAGTGCAGATGCTTTTACATCGTGATCTACCGTAACCTTAGCATAAATGAAAAATTGTTTTAACACTGTCGCAATCTTGTCTTTACGTTCTGGAGAAGAGGATCCTGCACCGAAAAAATAGATCCGTTTGATCTGTTCGGCGTAATTGATCAAGTTGTTGCTTTTGTTGAGCAGTTGGAGGATAAAGCGCTCGTCATGCAAATAAGGATTGATCCCCATCATCCGGAAACCAGTGACGATTTTTCTTTTATCGGCCAGTCGCCAATCCGAAAACCTTGAACCACTGAAAACCACTGCGATCATATCGACAACACATCCATCATTTCAAGCATGTCTTCACTTAGCTTGAATACCTTTTTATTTAACACTTCCTCAAGCGGAGTAGTTTTGATTTCATTACCGCGCAAGCCTACCATCACACGGGTTTCTCCTGCAAGGAGATGTCTTATGGCAGCGAAGCCAAGCCTGCTGGCCAGTACCCGGTCGAAGCTACTGGGCGATCCACCTCGCTGCAGATGCCCCAGAATGGTTACCTTTGTGTCATAAAAGTCAAACCGAGACTTCACCTCTTTAGCTACGTTGTAAGCGCCCCCGTTTTCTTCACCTTCGGCTACAATGACAATTGTAGATGACTTTTTACTTTTAGCGGCACTTTCCAGCTGGTTACAGAGGTTTGCGATGGCGGTTGACTTTTCGGGCAGCAGGATAGCTTCCGCTCCGCCCGCAATACCAGCATTCAGGGCGATGCAGCCTGAATCACGCCCCATTACTTCAACAAAAAACAACCGGTCGTGGGATGCTGCAGTATCCCGTATTTTGTCAATGGCTTCAATCACTGTATTTGTGGCTGTGTCATAACCCAACGTGAAATCCGAACCGTATAAATCATTGTCAATCGTACCGGGTATGCAGACGGTGGGAATGTTATGCTCTCGCGAAAGGACTTCAGCCCCCGTAAAGGTTCCGTCACCACCTATGGCAATCAACCCGTCGATGCCTGCCATCTTTAGGTTGTCGTAGGCTTGCTTTCGACCCTCAGGTGTACGGAATGCGTCACACCGTGCGGTTTTGAGAATGGTACCACCCAATTGGATGATGTTGCTCACCGATCGGCTATTCATTTCCTGAAAATCGGCATCGATCATCCCTTGGTAGCCATGGTAGATGCCTATTACTGATTTACCGGCGTGTAATGCCGTGCGCACGGCCGCCCGGATACAGGCATTCATGCCAGGTGCGTCGCCGCCCGAAGTAAATATTCCTACTTTTGATATGCTTTGCACTTTTCTAATAATCTTTTGTAAATTAGCAGCACGAATATAGTGTGTATTTGCTACACTATTAAATTTTTCACGATTTATTTTTCAACTTGAAGGGTTTAAAGTGAGCAAACTTAGATAAATTATTGATTTTTTTAATCATCTTTTTTTTGCATCAATGCGATCGCTTCGCTAAGTTCGCCGTTGATAAACAAACTTTTAAAGCGGGAATTTAACAAATTAAAATCAATTAGTAAACAAATAATCAGTACGTTGCAAGCAAATTTACCACATTTACAATCTACATTTACCACCGACTGCGTGATCTTCGGTTTTCATGAAGGTGAACTGAAGCTGCTGCTTATTGAGCGAAACGAATATCCATTCAAGGGATGGTGGGCACTTCCTGGTTTTTTTGTAGAACACAATGAGACCATTGATGATGCAGTAAAGCGCATTTTGTATGAACATACCGGATTGAGGGGAATCTACATGGAGCAACTGTATACGTTTGGTGATTTGAAGCGACATCCACAAGGACGTATTGTCACGGTAGCTTATTACGCCTTATTGCGATTGGACGACCTAAAGAGCCAGCCCGAACCGGTAACAGATTATGCCCGACAGGCGGTTTGGCACCCCCTAAACAATCTACCCGAATTGGCGTTTGACCATCGGCATATTATCGATAAGAGTATCTCCAAAGTACGGCGTAAAATAAGTTACAGTCCGATTGCTTTCGAATTACTACCTGAAAAGTTTACGCTTACCCAATTACAGCAACTGTATGAAGCGATATGGGGCCGGAAATTGGATAAGCGTAACTTTCGTAAGAAAATGCTTAATTATAATATTTTAAAGGAACTGCCTGAATTCCAACGGGGCGTTTCCTACCGTGCGGCACGGTTATATAAATTAGATAAGCGTAAATATGCTAAAGTATTCCAGAATGAACTGACATTTGCTCGGTAAGGATTTATAATCTTGCTCAAATCTCGTGTTCGAATTTCAATCTAAGCCTTGCCATAGGGTTGTCACTGGCAACATTTTTCTTTGCCTTTTACTAGGGTTTGTAAATATTGTGTCATAACGTGGCCGGATAATTGGTCTCCGACACATTTTTTTTGGTGAAATGCGATTGAACTTTTACTTTTGACCAATTTTTAAAAATAGTCAAATGGTAAAAAGGTAAAATCGGAATGGTGGATGATAAAAAAGATTTGATTATCGGTGCGGCATTGAAACGGTTTTCACGCTTCGGCATTGCGAAAACAACGATGAGTGAGGTTGCGGACGATTTAAAGCTGTCGAAGGCAAATTTGTATTACTATTTTCCGGATAAGTTTTCGTTAATAGAGGCGATTGTCTATCAGATCATTGAAGAAAGTGATGTAACGATTAATCATGCGTTAGAGACAATCACCGATACGCTCGGTTTATTGATTCGCATGTTAGATATAAAGAAAGAATATTTTGAAAAATATTACATGCTTATCCTCAATTTACAGGAGATGAATATAAGCGATGAAAAATGGGTACAGCTTTCAGAAAAGATGTTTCAACGGGAAGTGGGGACGATTTCAAAGATATTCAAAAAAGGAATTGACAACGGTGAGCTTGTAACATTTGACGTTACATCTACGTCTGAATTGTATGTTGCTATGGTACGAGGGCTTGCCATGTTCTGTGATCGTGCGACACCACACGCACTGTTAGACAGAGACGAAGTGAACCGCATTTTGGAAAAGCAAAAACAGGCCGCTGCTATTTTCATCAACGGCATCAAAAAATAACATTCAACGAACATATGAGTACATTTAAAATGAATATGCGACTGGCGATAGCAATACTATCCATAGGTTTATTGGGAAGTGGCACAGTTTCAGCCCAGGAAACCTTGACGCTTAAGGAGGCGCTCGAGTATGCATTGAATAATAGTGAAGTATTGAGTAAGGCGCGTCTTGAAATTGAGGGAGGAAGACATAAGGTTGCGGAAGTACGTGCGTCGGCACTTCCCCAAATAGACGCGACGAGCACATTGACGAATAACCTTTTGGTACAGCAGTTTGTACTTCCCGCTGAGGCTTTCGGCGGTACACCCGGTGAGTTCATAGCCATAAAAGCCGGTCAGACATGGAATGCAATGTCACAGGTACAGCTAAATCAACAGATATTCAATCAGCAGGTTTTTACTGGATTGAAGGCAGCAAAGAGTTCGGAAGAATTCTATCGGTTGTCTGCTGAGTTAGCCGAAGAAAATCTGATCCAGCAAGTTGCCACCAATTATTATCAGGTGATTATTACGCGTCAGCAAATGAGTGTTATTGACGCAAACATCGAACGGGTATCCCAACTGGAAAAAATGATCGGCAGCCAATTTGAGTTGGGATTGGCGAAAAAGATCGATCTCGATCGAGTTAAAGTTAATAAATCGAACTTGGCAGCCCAGCGTGAGCAATTGGAATATGCCGTTGTGCAACAAGAAAATTTATTGAAGTATTACATGGGAATGCCTGTCGGCCAACAAATTGTTATCCCCGATACCGAGGTTGACAAGTTGGAAAGTGAGGCAATATCCTTATTTGACGGCGGTACCGTTGATGTCGAAAAATTGCTAGATTTTCAACTGTTAAAAAAACAAGAAGATTTACTAGCACTGCAAAGGAAAGCCTATCAAGCTGAATTTTATCCCAACTTATCGATCGGCGGTAATTACGTTTATAATACCCAGAGCGATAAGCTGAACGTTTATTCTTCCAAGGCACTTAATTTTGATATGTCTGCTGTAACGTTAACGCTGAGAATTCCAATATTCGATGGTAACGCTCGCAGGTCAAGGGTGCGACAGGCGAACGTGGAGCTGAAAAAGGTACACGAAGATTTAAGAAGTACATCAAACGCATTGACAATGGCTTATGAAAATGCGAGGATTCAGATAAAAAACAGTTTGAATACCATTGAGTCTCAACGTGCGAATAAGGAATTTGCGGAAGAAGTATTTAACAGCACACAAAACAATTATCAAAATGGATTAGCTAGTCTCACCGATTTGTTAACTGCGGAAACAGACTTAGTAGCTGCTCAAAATAGTTATAACGAGGCGTTATTAAATTACAAAGTGGCGCAAATCGAACTCGTGAAATCAAACGGCCAAATTAAATCATTAGTAAACGAATAAATCATCATCAATTTATACAAATGAAACGAATCATCATTACCATCGTTGTCGTAATCGGGGTGTTGGCCCTCATCGGCTGGGTATTAAGTAAAAATAAGGCTGAAAATGAGGCGAAGACCGCTGTCGTAGCCCAGACGGGTGGAGCCATCGTTGTGAATGCCGCCAAGGTAAGCCGCCAGCCACTGGTGCTTGATTTTTCAGCCAACGGCAATTTTGCAGCAAATCAGGACCTGCTTCTTAAATCGGAGGTTAGTGGTCGCGTTACGCGTATTTTGGCGAAAGAAGGGGCCCGCGTGGGTAAGGGACAAGTATTGGCGTTGGTTGATCCCGAAATCATTAACCTTGATAAGCAGGCAGCAGAAGACGCTCTTCAGAAATTAAAAACGGATTACGAACGTTATAAAAGTTCCTTTGAAACAGGCGGCGTAACCCGCGCACAACTTGACGACATCGAGTTGCAACTCCGGAATGCGGAAATCCGATTACAACAGGCCAACCGCCGTGTACAGGATGCCAACATCAAATCGCCTATTAATGGTATCATCAATCGCCGTGACATCGAAGTAGGAGCTTACCTGTCGCAGGGGACCGAGCTTTTCGAAATCGTGGACTTATCGCAGTTAAAGTTAAAAATAACTGCCAATGAGACGCAGGTTGTCAACTTGAAGGTAGGCGACAAAGTAACCATCGTGAGCACGGTTTTTCCAGACAAAGAATTTAATGGTACAATCAGTTTTATCGCCGCAAAAGCCGATAATACACTGAACTATCCGGTAGAAATCACGGTGGATAACAGTGCTTCCTCCGAACTGAAAGCGGGGATGTATGCGACTGCACACTTCAAATTTCCCCAACAGAATCCGACAATCCTCATTCCTCGGGGCTCATTTGTGGGGGGAGTAAACAGCAATCAAGTATATGTACTTGAAGCTGACAGCATTGCCGCAATCCGTAAAGTGGTGGCCGGACGAATCTTTGGTGAGCAAGTGGAAATATTGCAGGGACTGGAAGAAGGTGAAACGGTGATTACCAGCGGACAGATCAACTTGGTTGACGGAGCCAAGGTACAGGCCCAGGTCGATTCTGCTGCCAATCGCTAATGGATAATGTCTCAAATCTGATGTCTAACATCTCATATCTCAAATCATGAAGATAGCAGAAATATCGATAAAACGCCCATCCATCGTCATCGTGGTATTTACCGTGCTGACCTTGCTGGGTATTATGAGCTACTTCTCGTTGAATTACGAGTTGCTCCCCAAATTCACTCCCAGTGTGGTATCCATTACCACAATCTATCCGGGGGCGTCGCCGAGTGAGGTGGAAAATACGGTGACCAAGAAAATAGAAGACGCGGTGGCTTCGCTGGAAAACATCAAGAAACTCGACGCAACTTCTTTCGAGAGTTTATCGTTGGTTATCATCGAGCTGAATAGCGGCACGGATGTAGACTATGCGCTCAACGATGCACAGCGAAAGGTAAACGCCATCCTGTCGGAATTGCCGGATGATGCCGAGGCCCCCTCTTTGGCCAAGTTTTCCATGGACGACCTGCCCATCGTATCGCTTGCTGCCACGGGCAATATGGATGCCGCCGCATTTTACGATCTGGTCGATAAACGTATCCAGCCGGTGCTTTCGCGGGTACCCGGTGTGGCTCAAGTAAATTTAATCGGTGGACAGGAACGTGAAATCCAGGTAAGTATTGATGCTTCCAAGTTGGAAGGGTATGGATTGTCTATTATGCAGGTGCAACAGGCAGTCCTTACGTCTAACCTCGACTTCCCCACAGGTAGTGTAAAGACCCAAAATCAGGACATCCTGGTTCGCCTGGCGGGTAAGTACAAATCGGTAGAGGAGTTGCGAAACTTGGTCATTGCAACGACCGAAACGGGCGCGCAGGTGCGAGTACGCGATGTAGCGGACGTGCAGGACACCCAAAAAGATGTTGAAAAGATTGCACGGGTGAACCAACAGAGCGCGTTGCTGCTCCAGGTATTGAAACAGTCGGATGCCAACGCCGTGGAAGTGAGCCGGGGTACGCAGGAAATCATCACGCAATTGATGAAGACCTATGAGAAGGAGGGACTTAAGATCGAGATTGCGAATGACAGTTCCACCTATACGCTCGAGTCGGCCGACTCCGTCATCCACGACTTGTTCCTGGCAGTAATTCTCGTGGCCGTGGTGATGCTTTTCTTCCTGCACAGCCTTCGGAATGCGGTGATCGTTATGGTGGCTATCCCTGCATCGCTGATTGCGACCTTCATTGGAATTAATCTCTTTGGATACACACTGAACCTGATGTCACTTCTAGGTTTGTCGCTGGTGGTAGGTATTTTGGTGGACGATGCGATTGTGGTAATTGAGAATATTTATCGCCACATGGAGATGGGCAAGAATAAGGTGCGGGCTTCTTACGATGCGGCGAAGGAAATCGGATTTACGGTTATTTCCATAACGATGGTTATCGTAGTTGTGTTCCTTCCCATTGCAATCAGTACCGGTATGGTTTCCGACATCCTCCGCGAGTTCTGTGTGGTGGTCGTGATTGCCACGTTGCTCAGTTTGGTGGCTTCATTTACCATTGTACCATTGCTTACCTCGCGTTTCGGGAAACTAGAACGTGTGTCGGACAAGAATATTTTCGGGCGGTTTGTTCTTTGGTTCGAAAACCAACTGCACCGGTTTACCCGCTGGGTTACCGAGGTGTTGAAATGGGCGCTTGATCACAAATTCATCACACTGGCAACCGTGACCGTCTTGCTGTTTGCTTCGTTTGGATTGGTTGCCGGTGGTTACATCGGAGGGGAATTCTTCGCACAGGGCGACCGTGGCGAGTTCTTGGTTCAGGTGGAGATGCCCAAAGATGCTTCCATTGAACAGACCAACCAAATGACTCGGAAGGCAGAACAGTATATCAGTTCCAAGCCGGAAGTAGTATCGCTGATCACTACAGTGGGGCAATCTAACGATGGGTTCGTGGGAACCCAGGCAACCGCTTATAAATCGGAGATTACGGTGAAGCTTGTTGGACGGGAAGGTCGTGAAGATCCGAGCAACGTTTATGCAGCAAAGTTGAAACGGGAACTGGAAAAGGAACTAGTGGGAGCAAAGGTCAAGACTGTGCCGATCAGTATCGTAGGTTTTGCCGAGCAGGCACCGTTGGAAATGGTAGTCATCGGCTCTGATCTGGACAGCGTATTAACCTATGCAGAAGCCATATTGGACCGCGTGCGCAAGATTCCGGGTACTTCGGAAGCCAAACTTTCCGTGGAAGGTGGTACACCGGAAATTACCGTAGAGGTTGACCGCGATAAGATGGCTGCGCTGGGCCTGAACCTACAAACGGTAGGTGGTGTCATGCAGACTGCATTTAATGGTAATACCGACGGTAAATTCCGTTCGGGTGAATACGAATATGATATTAATATCCGCTTTGACGATTACGACCGTAAAAATGTGGACGACGTGCGGAACCTGCAATTTACGAATAGCATGGGCCAATTGGTCCGGTTGTCGCAGTTTGCTTCCATACGCGAGGGTTCCGGTCCGAGTCAGCTGGAGCGGAGAGACAAGAGCACGTCTGTGAAAGTACAATCCCAGGTTGTCGGCCGTCCGGTGAGTGCGATTGCTGCAGATCTGGAGAGCCAGCTTTCCGAGATTCCAACACCGAGCGGTGTAAGCTACGTTTGGAGTGGCGATATGGAACAACAGTCGGAAGGGTTTGGTACCTTGGGGATTGCATTGCTGGCATCGGTGTTGCTGGTATACTTCATCATGGTGGCCTTATACGATAGCTTCGTGTATCCCTTTGTGGTGATGTTCTCTATTCCACTGTCTATCATCGGAGCGTTGCTCGCATTAGCGTTGAGCAATAATACGCTGAACATATTCACCATACTCGGTTTGATTATGTTGATCGGTTTGGTAGCGAAAAACGCCATTATTTTGGTTGATTTTACCAACCACCTCAAGTCGGAAGGCAAATCTACCCGGGAGGCCTTGATTCTGGCTAACCATGCGCGGCTACGCCCGATCCTCATGACCACGATTGCCATGGTGTTCGGGATGTTCCCCATTGCCATCGCAACCGGTCCCAGTGCGGAGTGGAAAAATGGTCTCGCGTGGGTAATCATCGGTGGGTTGCTGAGCTCGCTTTTCCTTACGCTCATCGTTGTTCCGGTGATTTACCAGATCATGGATAGCATCCTGCACCGCTTGGGGCTTGATAAAAAAGGCCGACCCATTGAGGAGTTGATGGTGGAGGACTATGTGCATAAAGAAGTCAAGGAATACGAAGAGGAGGCCGTTTAATGGCCAAGCCAAAAAAGTCCCGGGTGTTTCATCCGGGACTTTTTCTTTGTGGTAAATCTCTGTATCTTTACCGCAAAAAAGGGTTACCATGAAGCAATACCTCGATTTGATGCGTCACGTGTACGAAAACGGAACAGATAAACAGGATCGCACGGGCACGGGGACACGCAGTCTTTTCGGCTACCAAATGCGGTTTGACCTGAAAGCGGGATTTCCGCTGGTAACGACGAAAAAGGTACATCTGCGATCCATCATCCACGAGTTGATCTGGTTTCTCAGGGGCGATACCAATATCCAGTACCTAACGGAAAACGGCGTGAGCATCTGGGATGAATGGGCAGACGACGCAGGAAATCTTGGTCCCGTCTATGGTTCGCAATGGCGCTCGTGGCCTACACCCGATGGAGGGCACATCGATCAGATCCAGAAAGTAATTCAGCAATTAAAAACCAATCCCGATTCGCGCCGTATTATTGTTTCGGCGTGGAATGTAGCGGAGATCGAAAACATGGCATTGCCTCCCTGCCATGCTTTTTTTCAATTTTACGTGGCACCTGCTGATCCCGCAAGGGGGCTACTAAAGCCGCAACTTTCGTGTCAGCTGTATCAGCGCAGTGCGGATATTTTCTTGGGCGTGCCGTTCAACATCGCGTCTTATGCGCTACTTACGATGATGGTAGCTCAGGTGTGCGATATGGAGGTCGCAGATTTTGTTCATACATTCGGGGATGCCCATCTGTACAGTAATCATTTCGATCAGGTGGAATTGCAGCTGAGTCGCGAGCCCAAGCCGCTGCCCACGATGACCCTCAATCCCTCGGTCACCGATATTTTTGCATTCCGATTCGAAGATTTTGAGTTGACCCATTACGAATTCCATCCACATATCAAAGCGCCCGTAGCTGTTTAAATCGTCGAGTATGGATAAACCCTTTGTATCTGCCATCGTAGCGGCTGCCGAAAACAATGCGATCGGAAAAGACAACAAGCTCCTTTGGCACCTGCCAAACGATCTTCGCTATTTTAAACGGACTACTTCCGGGCATGCCGTTATCATGGGCCGTAAGACCTACGAATCGGTAGGCATGCCACTACCTAACCGGCGAAATCTGGTGGTCACCCGTCAGGAGGATTATACGTTAGAAGATGCGCAGGTAGTTCATTCGCTCGAGGCCGCATTGGCACATTGTACCAACGAAAAGGAAGTGTTTATTGTGGGGGGAGCCGAGATTTACCGGCTGGCTTTGCCACTTACCGATCGTGTATACCTCACCCGAGTACACGCAAACTTTCCTGGAGATACTTATTTTCCCGATTTGGACGAACACGACTGGGTGTTAGTTTCGGAGGATAAGCATGATCCGGATGAGCGACATGCGTATGGTTATACCTTCGAGGTATATGAACGAAGAAATTATGACACACGTGTCTGATAACATGCGAAGGGACGCCTTAAGGAGCAGACTGGTTTTTGTCTTAAAGGTGGTAATTTGGGTCTTGATTACCTATTCGTTTACAACGGATACAGGTTTATATGCAAGTTATCCGGGTTTAAGGCAGGTTGCCTATGGTATGAATACATTTTTGACGGGAAGTGTTGTCATTTCCATTGGCCAATTCATGTTCATTTCCCTGTATAGAAGACAAAATAAAAAGAACAATCGGGTGCGTGGAAACTACATATTGGGAATTACTCAAATAGCCACGCTGCTGAATGTGATATTTCTCGTATTAGGATTGATGCTGGTTTTTGGTATCAATCCAAAAGAATTTTTAACGAGCATTACCATCGTTGCCATGGCCATCGCCCTGTTGTTCAGAGAATACATTACCAATTTGATCAGCGGGTTGCTGATTATGTTTTCGGATCAATTTACCATTGGAGACACGGTACGGATCGGTGAGCACCAAGGTAAGATTATGGATATCACATTCGCGAATATCATGGTGAAAAATGATGACGACGACGTCGTGCTGATACCGAATAATAATGCGTTTACCGTCAACATCATCAATCAATCGTTGCAGAATTCAAAAAAGCTTACCGTGGATTTTGAGTTGCCGTTGGCACATTCATATCATCAGGATGTGCTGGAAAGAGATCTGGTTTCAGTGTTGGAGAAATATGCAGCGGATATTGTACAAGGGAGTTTTCAGCTTAAGGTAGTAGGGGTGGGCAAAGATTTTGTGCATTATAAGTTTCAGCTTACCACGACAAAAAAGGACACCGGTTTGCGAAGGAAGCTCCGTAACGATCTTTACCTGAAGGTGATTGCCTACGATTCGGCGCAAGCCGCCGCTGCGAAGCAGCAAAACTAGACCTTCCTGATTTTTATGCTTTTGACGAAGTGATGGCTGCCTTTTTCAAGAATCAGATCGGCACGGAAACGTGTCGGCAAAATATTCTTTAGCAGATTCGGTTTGTTGATTTCATTCCAGATACGTGTTGCCACCGTGGTACTTTGCTTCTCGCTGAGATCTGCGTAGCGATGGAAGTATGATGCGGTGTTTTGGAAAGCGGTTTGTCGCAACCATTGAAACCGCTGGGTATACCATTCTACCAGGTTTTCGGGGTCGGCATCCACGTAAATCGAATAGTCGAAAAAGTCCGAAACAAACACCCGTGGGCCGCGGTGTTTACCCTTTACATTCACCTGAAGTACGTTAATCCCTTCCACGATCAACACATCGGGCTGTTCCACCCACTGCAGCTCGTCGGGTACGACGTCATAAACTAAGTGCGAATACACCGGAGCGGACACGTGTTCCTTACCGGATTTGATATCGGAAAGAAATCCCAGCAAGCGCTTGGTATCGTAACTTTCTGGAAACCCTTTGCGGTTGAGTATTCCCTTTGCCTCCAGGTACCGGTTGGGATGAAGGAATCCATCTGTCGTGACGAGGTCTACTTTTGGGTTACCGGGTGAGAGTGAAAGTACCTTCTGGAGTACCCGTGCCGTGGTACTTTTGCCGGCAGCCACACTGCCCGCGATGCCGATGATAAAAGGCAGGCGTTTAGTATGGTTGTTAAAAAAAGCGCTGGCGCTTTTATGGAGCTGTCTGTACGTGTCGATGTGAATTTGCAACAGATGACTCAGTGGGAAGTAGACATCCTCGATTTCCTGCATGGTCAGCGGTTCGTTGAGTGCTTTCAATTTTTGGATGTCCGCATCCGCGATAACATATGACGGATGGCCGTTAAGCGCTTTCCATTCGTTCCGTGAAATGTGCCGAAAGGGGGAATACATCGTTCCGTTATCGGTTTTGTTCATACAGTAACCCTTTTAAGATCAGTTCTCCAGTAGCCGGGTTAGTCGCCAACGGTACGTTATAAACATCACAAACACGCATAAGCATTTGAATATCGGGTTCATGTGCGTGCTTTCCCAACGGATCGCGGAAGAATATAATGGCATCTACCCGTCCTTCTGCTGCCAATGCGGCAATTTGGGCATCACCACCTTTGGGACCGCTGAGTTTTAGCTCAACCTCCAGTCCGGTTTTACGGATGTATGATCCCGTTGTGCCGGTAGCAACAAGTTTGGCTGTGCGCAGTCGCTCGATATGATCTTTTACGAATCCGACCATTTCGGGTTTTTTGCCATCGTGGGCGATTAACGCAATTGTTTTTTGTTCAACCATTTGATTTTAGATTATTGATCGTTTCGCTATCCTTTAGCCGATAAAAATCGCCAAGGACCTTTCGATTGCGAATTTTCCTGTTCTTTCACCAAGTATTCCACCAGTTGATTAATCAGTTCGTTATTCTCACTCACCATCCGGTCGCCCAGCGCGACCAATTTCTGTATATTGCTATGACTTGCCGCATCTAGCTCTTCATTGATGCTATGGAGGCTGCTGGGTTCAATGCGAATATAATGTTTCTCCTTTCCGACGGATTTGTATAATTGTTGCAAAAAGAAATCACTGCTTTCGGCAGCACCGCTCATCATGATGTCAATCAAGGCAGGACCGATGGATACGGCACGGCTTTTTTTGAAATGCTCATAGTCATAGGCTTTGCGCGATCGCCCGGTGCCCAGCGAAAGGATAGAAATGTCGTTGATTTTAGTTTCATTGAATGCTCTTGTAACCTCTACCAGCGCGCTCATAGACGGGTTAGGTGCAAATACACCGCCATCGAGAAGGGGGTAGCGTGTGCCGCTCATTGAATAAATCTCGGCCACACTGAAATAGGTGGGAGCGGCGGAAGTAGCCCGGCAAACATCACGCAAATAGAAATCACGCGGATCGCCACGCAGGATCGCCGCTTGCTGCCGGAAGAAGTGCGTTTTCCGAAGTTCAATGTTATAGGCCGTAACGATACAAGGTTTAAGCAACTGACTCAACTTGGTTTCCCCGAAATAGCTTTTCAATACATATTCCAAAGTTGTGCTGGGATAACGTTCGCTAAGTAGACCGAATTTGCTGATCAAGCGCCTGAAAAAGCCGGCTTTAAAAATGTCGCTGCCATGGGTAACGTAGATATCTAACGCTTCTTTCGCTGTAAATCGGGGACGCGGTGGGTTTTGGTCATCCGGGCAAAGCAACAAACACGTAAGAATCCCTCCGGTACTAGTTCCGGCGAAAAAATCAAAATAGTCAACGATGGCAGCATCGGGGTTTCCGCTTACGCGTTTCAGTCTCCGTTCCAAAGCCGCTAATAGCATACCGGGGATGATTCCGCGGATGCCGCCGCCGTCTATTGAAAGGATTTTCTTCATCAGCTAATGCTTTGGCGGTAAAAATAGGTTTTTTATACTTATTTTTGCATGACTTACAACACTCATAATTAAGACTGCATTTTGAAGACACAGGAATTGACCACCGTAGACACCGCAACCGAGTTGGGTTTATTGCCCGAAGAATTTGAACGTATAACCGAAATATTGGGCAGAACGCCCAATTTTACCGAATTGTCTATCTTTTCGGTGATGTGGAGTGAGCACTGCTCATACAAGAATTCCATCGTTTGGCTGAAGACCTTGCCCAAAGATGGCCCGCATATGCTTGCGAAAGCAGGTGAGGAAAATGCAGGACTGGTCGATATTGGCGACGGCCTGGGCTGTGCATTCAAGATTGAGTCACACAATCACCCGTCGGCACTGGAGCCGTACCAAGGCGCTGCAACCGGTGTTGGCGGTATCAATCGTGATATTTTTACCATGGGCGCACGTCCTATTGCCCAGCTCAATTCCCTGCGTTTTGGGGATATCAATCATCCCCGCACGCAATGGCTGATAAAAGGAGTGGTAAAGGGTATCGGTGATTATGGCAATGCATTTGGTATTCCGACGGTGGGTGGTGAAGTGTTTTTTGACGAATGCTATCAGGTGAATCCATTGGTAAACGCTATGTCGGCAGGCATTGTCAAAGCCGGAGAGACCGTTTCGGCTACTTCTTACGGTGTGGGAAACCCTGTATATATTGTGGGATCTGCCACGGGCAAGGATGGCATACATGGTGCGGCGTTTGCCTCGAAAGATATTACCGAGGATTCGGTAAACGATTTGCCTGCGGTGCAGGTAGGCGATCCCTTTCAGGAGAAACTGCTGCTGGAGGCAACGTTGGAGGTGATCAAGACAGGAGCGGTCATCGGCATGCAGGATATGGGGGCTGCAGGCATTATCTGCTCCAATTCGGAGATGTCTGCTAAAGGGGAACATGGTATGCGCATCGATCTGGATAAGGTACCCACCCGGCAGGCAAATATGAAACCTTATGAGATTTTGTTGTCGGAATCGCAGGAACGTATGCTGATTGTCGTGCAAAAGGGCAGAGAAGCTGACGTCGAAGCCGTATTTGACAAATGGGACCTGAACTGTGCGATCATCGGCGAAGTGACGGATACCCGGCGTCTTGAATATTACATGCATGGTGAGCTGGTAGCCGATGTGCCGGCGGATGATCTGGTGTTGGGCGGCGGAGCACCGGTGTACCACCGCGAATACAAGGAACCGGCCTATTTTGCTGAATATCAAAAATTCCAAATAGCGGACGTGGCCGAACCCGAGGATTTGCGGGAGGTGGCGCAACATTTGCTTTCGCATCCAAATATTGCTTCCAAACGGTGGGTAACGAACCAATACGATTCAATGGTAGGTACGGCTAACGCGACAACCAACCGGCCTGCGGATGCGGCAGTGGTAGCTGTAAAGGGAACGAACAAGGCTATTGTGCTGACGGTAGACTGCAATTCGCGATATGTGAACGCCGATCCGCATAAGGGGTGTGCCATTGCCGTGGCCGAAGCGGCACGTAACATTACCTGTGCTGGTGGCGAGCCTTCGGCGATTACCAACTGCCTTAATTTTGGTAATCCCTATATCCCCGAAGTTTACTGGCAGTTTGTGAATGCCATCAAGGGGATGGGAGAGGCTTGCCTTAAATTTCAAACTCCGGTAACAGGGGGTAACGTAAGCTTCTACAATCAATCGCCCGATGGAGGATCTGTGTTTCCAACACCTACCATCGGTATGTTGGGAGTGCTGTCTGATGTGTCAGATCTGATGACGCTTGATTTCAAAGAAGAGGGAGATTATATTTACCTAATAGGCGAGTCCCGTGATGATATTGCTTCTTCTCAATACCTCGCTTCATATCATAAGGTGAAAGCCTCTCCGGCGCCTTATTTTGATTTGGATGAGGAGTATGCTACGCATCAGGTGATTAAGCACCTCATACGTGCGAAGCTAATTGCCTCAGCACATGATGTGGCGGATGGCGGACTTTATGTTGCGTTAGCCGAATCGGCGATGGCGGGCAATTTAGGGTTTGCCATCGATACCGATAGTGAGATACGGAAAGACGCGTTTCTATTTGGTGAAGCCCAAGGGCGAATTGTGGTTTCTGTCAAACCCGATGCGCAGGAAGCCTTTGTAGAAATGTTAGCCGCAAGCGGCACGGAGTTTTCATTGCTAGGTGCCGTTACCAAAAATGGTTTTGTGGTGGATGAAGAGCTTTATGATACTGTGGGGCATGCTAAACAGGTATACGATGATGTTTTTCATGGTATTTTAGGCGAATAAACGAACTTATTTATTTTATTGAGCCCGATATTTTAAATATCGGGCTTTTTTGTTGCTTATTTTTTGAGTTTTTGGTTTTTTTAATCGTTTATTGTTATTTTTAAGTATATGTTTTTAATAAAGGATCGGTTTTATTTTATTATAGATGTATAAAAATGTAGTTTTATCAAAAAAACTGGTTATATTTAAAAATATATCAACAAAAAAATTGTTTTAATGAAATATTTATACATATTTGCATTTATGTTTATGTTAATTATAACTTTTAACCGTATTTATAACTAATTTTTTGAACTTATGGAGTTATTTACTGTAAATTTTTCCTGTTTGGCTGATGTTTTCAGTACAGGTATGGCTTTTCCGCTCTTGTCGGTGATGACACAGGAGGCGGCTGCGGAAAGTACATCCATTACGGATGTCTTATTGACCGCAAACAACATATGGATGATGCTTGCGGCGGCACTGGTGTTTATTATGCATCTGGGCTTTGCCAGTGTCGAGGCTGGGTTTACACAGTCAAAAAACACAGTCAATATCTTATTTAAGAATACATTGACGCCGGTACTCGGTATAGTGACCTATGCGCTGGCCGGTTTTTCACTGATGTACCCCGGCGATTTCAACGGGTTTCTGGGTTTTGGAATAGAAAGTTGGGATATCATTTGGTTAAATCCCGGTGCGGCCGATGTGAGTGCGGGTTATGCGGATGGCGGTTACACGTTTTGGACGGATTTTGTGTTTCAAGCTATGTTTGCCGCTACAGCTGCCACCATTGTGTCAGGTGCTGTCGCTGAACGGATCAAGTTAAGTGCCTATTTAACCTTTACACTGATTTATGTGGGTATTGTATATCCGATCATCGGCAGCTGGAAATGGGGCGGCGGCTTCCTGGATGAACTGGGTTTCGTTGATTTTGCAGGGTCAACACTGGTACACTCTGTAGGCGGTTGGGGTGCGTTGATCGGCATTTGGTTATTGGGACCGCGTATTGGTAAATATGATAATGGAACAACCAGTGAAATTGCTGGACATTCCGTTCCATTAGCCACCATCGGCGTATTTCTGCTATGGTTGGGCTGGTTCGGATTCAATGGAGGCTCTGTGCTTTCTGCCAATCCTGGATTGGTTTCATTAGTGTTAACCACTACCACATTAGGCGCTTGCGGAGGTGCTATTGGTGGACACTTTACCAGTATGTTTGCCATGAAGCGGATTGACTTTGGGATGGTATTGAATGGCGTGCTGGCCGGTTTGGTTGGGATTACTGCCAGTGCTGACATCATCACACCATTGGAAGCTTTAATTATTGGTGGTATTGCAGGTATCCTTGTCGTATTCTCCGTAATGCTGTTAGACAAGCTTAAGCTGGATGACTGCGTGGGTGCGGTTTCGGTACACTTAGTTTGTGGTATTTGGGGAACATTGGCGACAGGGATTTTCGGAGAAGGTGCCTCTTTTATGCCACAGCTTTACGGTGTACTTGCGTGCGGGGCTGCTGCTGCCCTCGGTGCCTTTGTTATTTTCGGAATCCTCAAAGTTACTATTGGTCTACGCGTCAGTGCCGAAACAGAGAAACACGGTTTGGATAGCCATGAACACGGTATTCGCGGATATACCATTTTGGTTGAAGATTAACAGAAGATAATTATAGTAGCATCTCTTGGTTTTATTTCTTTGAATTAAAGGATTTTGAGGATAACGTATTGTACCAGATTACGTTATCCATCAAAATCCAAAGGTTTCACCGCTTCTTAAGATGGGTTGGATACTTATACATAAGAAGCAAGCAAAAATTACTACAAATATGAAAAAATTTTTTATCGCAGGGATTATCTTATTATCTGGATTTCTAGTGTCAGCACAGGACGAATCGTTGACGATCTCGGGGTCTGTAGATGCTTATTACAAATACGACTTTTCGGGGTATAAAAGTGAAGATGGCTTGGGTAATATCCCCACCTCGTTTGCCAACGAACAAAACTCTGTTTCGCTAGGTATGGTGAATGTCATATTGGGAAGGACGGTTGGCAAAGCATCGTTCGTAGGCGACGTGTCTTTCGGTCCACGTGGGCAGTATCAGTCATTACTTAATGGAGGAGATGGTAATTCATTTCACATCCAGAACCTCTATATGAGTTATGCTTTCACAGAGCAGTTCTCCATGACCGCGGGTTTCATGGGTACGTTTGTCGGATACGAGGTTATTTCACCCACTGCAAATTTTAATTACTCCACTTCTTACCTGTTTTCGGCAGGACCGTTCCAAAATGCAGGCATCAAAGCACAGTACGCATTCTCGGACAAAGTATCATTGATGGTGGGATTGTTCAACGATTGGAACGCCTATCAGGATTTTGACGGTGTATCCGACTTTGGTGCCCAGCTGACCGTATCACCTGTGGATGGCTGGAATGCTTATATCAACTTCCTGACCGGAAGTACCGGTACCATCATCGACCTTACGACTGCCTATCAGATTACCGATGCGTTTAACGTAGGATTGAATGCTGCCGACTTTTCCGATTCCGGTGATTCCAATGGTGGATATTCCGGAGGAGCACTTTACGTCCAATACGGATTTTCGGATGCATTTGCTTTGGGTGCAAGGGGGGAGTATTACAAAGAGAAAGAAGACGGCTGGGCGTTCGTTCCCAACGGTGAGTCTGTGGTAGGTTTGACCTTGTCCGCTAATGTAAAAGCAGGTCCGTTGACAATGATTCCTGAATTCCGGTTAGATAATGGTTCCACTGAGATGTTCTACAAGAACATGGAAATGGACCCAACAAAAAGTGCTTCACAATTCTCGTTGGCACTGATATACGCGTTCTAGTTTTTTAGAAATCTAGCAGAAGATAGAAGATTCAGCAGACACGTGAATCAGAGGTTGTCTCGCATAAGGGGCAGCCTCTTTTATTTTGTAGGCGGGGATTTCAAGGTGCTTTCCGTCCGACAAATGGACCTTTGCCCAACAGGAAATCGATTGCTTTGGCAATATTTCGGTCGATGCTGGCTTCGGTTTTCAGGAAAGAGATATATCGAATGATCTCTCTCTGCAGCGAGGGTGTCAATGTGTCAAATTTGTCCTTTGCCTGTTTGTTTTGTTCCAAAGCCGCGAGCAATTTAGGGTGTAGGTATATGGAACGATCGCTGGAATCGAAAGCGACCATTACTTCAAGCACTTCGCCAATGCGTTTTGGTGAATTTTTCAGCATGCGGGTATTTACATACAGTCGCCAGGCTCCCTGATACCTAATGAGTGTTTGTTGAAACTCCACGCCATTGATGCTCCCCTTGATGGGAATGGGGCCTTTGGTTTTTCCCGCCGCTGAAGTAAGTGCATCCAGTACATTTTCAGGCACGGGTACGAACGGATTGATTCCGATGATTTCCAATTGGGCGGTGAAGCTAAACATAACGATGTCCTAAAACAAAAGACGAATATATGAAATAGATTTTGTGCTGTTGTGATGTATGTGCACCTACAAAGCGCTATTTCTGGGTCGCCTTTTCGAGTCCCTCCAGAAAATCCTGCCCCCACCGCCGCACGTCGTAGTGTTTGACAATCTCAAACATGCGTTTAATCCGAAGTGATCGTTCCGTTGCGTCGAGGCTTAGCGCCGATAACAGACTATCTTTGAGGTCCTTGCTGTCGTACGGATTGGTACGTATGGCGTAGGGCAACTCGACGGATGCTCCGGCAAATTCGGAGATCACCAGTGCGCCAAAAGGCTTTTCCTGCAATCCCTGTACGGCAATATATTCCTTGGCTACGAGGTTGAGACCATCGCGAAGCGGGGTAATCCAGGCCACGTCCGAAACCGCATAATAAGAGACCACCTCTTCAAACGGAACGGAGCGGAAGAAAAAGCGGATCGGAGTCCATTCAAGTGTGGAATACCGGCCGTTAATTCTTCCCACAGCCTGTTCAAGCTCATGCTGGATGCGGTCGTACACCTTCATTCCCTGGGAAGGTGGCGTGCAGATATTGATCAATTCAATCTGGCCGTGGTATTCGGGGTGTTCATCGAGGAACTCGCCGAACGCCTCGATTTTTTCCAACGGGCCCTTGACGTAATCCAGACGTTCAACCGATAGGATAATGTGTTTTCCGTTGGTTCGCTTGCGTAAAAGCTCAATACGCGACTGCGTGTCTGACTGATCGAGGATACGCTGGATGTTCTGCATATTGACGCCGACAGGTTGCGCCCCCAACCGGATGGTCCGGTCGCCCACCTCGATGAGCTTGGTCATCTTATCAATACCCAATGCGCAACTGTAAGTCAGGAATTGCTTGGCGGCGTTGACGCGACGCAATATATTGACCGGCGCATGGCTCTTGACCACATCGACAAAGTTTTCGACATACCGCGGAATATGAAAGCTGATGAAATCGCATTGCAGCAGACTTCCGATGATGTCGCGCCGCCAAGGAATGATATTAAAGATATCAGCCGGAGGGAATGCCGTATGATGGAAAAAGCCGATCTTCAGATCGGGGCGGCGCTGCCGTAAAAATGCCGGAACCATCCAAAGGTTGTATTCATGTATCCAGACCAGCGCATTGGGCTCGGCTTCATCAGCTACCCGATTGGCAAACAATTCATTGATGCGTAGGTAATGTGCCCAATGTGTATGGTCAAATTTTGCCTTATTGATAAAAGAGAAAATGGTAGGCCAGAAGGCTTCCTTGGAAAACACGCGATAGAATAGATCAATATCCTTCTTGGGCAACGGGATGATGGACGCCCGGAGATTGGGGTATCGTTCACTATCGATGGGCGGATTCAGGACGGGATGATCCCCCAGTAATCCCAACGCTTCCTCACCAATCCATATGCCCGGCCTGCCATTGGAAAAGAAACCGAGCAACGAAGGGATGATCCCATTCGGGCTACGGGGTGGAATGCGCTTGGGATGACCGTCTTCCATCTCGATATCAAAAGGGAGACGGTGGTATACCATCAGCAGTTGTTTGCTGTCGGCCGAGTGAATCGTTGGTTCTGTATGGTCGCTGTGATAATGCCGGAAGGTTTCGAAATGAGCCATCGCTTCCAGGATTCCGCCGGCTCCCGGTTCGGTTGCAGCATAAACGTGGGGCCATTGCTGTACGGCATCCAGCAATCGCGGCTCCGAGTCACCCACGGCGACGCCGCGGTATCCGGTTTCGAATAGTGCGTAATCATTGTATGTGTCGCCCGCCACAAGTACTTCGTCTTCCGGGATACCTAAATGTGTAATCAGCTTACTCAGCGTTGTGCCTTTATTGACTGCTTTCGGAAGGATATCGAGGTATTTGCCGGCGGAGGTCAGTACATCGCAGCGCAATGCAGAAGCTAATTGCTCGACTTCCGCAATGTCCGTTTTTTCATCGTAATAGAACGAACAACGCCGTTGCTGGGGTACTTCCTGGAGCGATAGCCCCCGTACCGCAGCTAGTTGCTTCCGGATTACAAATTGACCGGGCCATTGCCGTTCGATTCCGGATTGGATCGAAGCAACGGGCATTAACGTACTGCCGTCTACGACCGTTGCTCCCACATCGGCAATGATGTAATCCGGGGTGGGTACCAGTGGATCGTGCAGCAGTGGAAGTACGGTTTCGATACCCCGCCCTGTCACGAATACCAGGTCGATATCCGGGTGGTTCCGAATTAGTTGATAAAGAGTTTGTCTTTTTTCTGTGGTTCCTCCGAGAAAGGTTCCGTCGAGATCTGTAGCTAATAACATCCTTATTTTTCTTGTGAGGGTATACAATAGCAAATGCCACTGATCACAGCCTATGCCTATCAAACAAAAAAATGGGAGATTAATGTTTTTGCAGGTGACCCAATACCTGCCCCTTTATTCGATGTTCAGTGATTCTGATGCCAAAGGGTTTTCAGAAAGAAAGCTTGGTATGAGCTTCAATGGCTGGCAAATATACGAATTTTTCTCGAATTTCCTACGTAATGCGCTTCAGATTGATCGCCAACGGCGTAGAATCCAGGATCAACGGTACCCGTTCGACGGTGACGAAGCTGGAATCCAATCCAAACCCGCGCTCTTCCGACAAGCTGAACTTTCGCAGGAAACGATATACGTCCAGTACAATGCGTTCCATGAATTTCAATGTGTTGGTTTTCATAATCACCTTTTCCAGCACGACGAACCGGAAGTCTCCGTCGATGTCGTGCTTTCGCAACGTATCATAATTACTCTTGATACTGACTTCGCCGTTTTTAACGAGGTCTTCAACTACTTTACGGAACAGCAAGCTGATCCGCTGCTCATCGCGGAATCCGAGGCGGAAATCAATGCGCACCAGCTTGCCTGGGATGAGTTGTTTTACTTTGTATTCGCCTGTATAGGGGTGGTCGGTTACGTCAACGTGTACCAGCCAATAGATGTCTGCGCGTTTTGGTTTCTTACGCAGGATTGAATAGATAATTTTTTCCTCGATTTCGGACTCGAAGTTAGCGCTGGTCAGGTACACCAGTTGTGAAGCATACAACGGTACGGATTTGTCAGTTGCCAGTTCTGCGAGCAGCTCGTAATAATCAGTTATCTCGACGAAGCGTGTATACCTATTCTTGATTTTCCTGGCCCACCACCAGCAGAGCATGACAGTAAAAAGCAGTCCGGTGATGAGTAGCGTAAGCCACCCGCCATGGGAAAACTTGGTGGCGTTTCCGATGAAGAAGACCGATTCGATGAATAGGTAAAAGAGCAGGAATAAGATGCACAGGTACAAAGGGATGTGCCGGTTCCGCAAATAGACCGTCATCAATACCGTGGTTACCAAAAAGCTGATGTTGATGGCCAGTCCATAAGCGGCCTCCATCCGGGCCGATTCCTGAAAAATGAGGATGATGAACACGCAACCCACCAGCAATATCCAGTTGGCAGAGGGCACATAGAGCTGTCCCTTCAGCATGTTGGGATGAATGATCTTGACTTTTGGCCAAAGATTGAGCCGAACGGCTTCGGAAACAAGTGTAAATGCACCGGAAATCATTGCCTGGCTGGCGATGATTGCCGCTGCCGTGGCTATCGAAATGCCAAATGGCAGAAACCATCCCGGCATACCCATGAAGAACGGATTCCCACCCTTGAGTGGGACACCCTCATGCGCTAGCAGCCAGGCACCCTGTCCAAAGTAGCAGAGCAATAAGCAGGTCTTTACGAATATCCAGGAAACACGGATGTTCTGTAACCCGCAATGGCCCAAGTCCGAATACAGCGCTTCCGCACCAGTGGTGCAGAGAAAAACCGCACCGATAATCAGCAGGGCATCCGGATGCTGTATGAGCGTCACCACCGCGTAATGCGGACTAAGTGCCCAAAATATCTGCGGAACGTCCACGATATGCCCCACACCGACAACCGCCATCATCGAAAACCAGATAAACATGATGGGACCGAAAAGCCTTCCCACGACGGCGGTACCAAAACGCTGTACAAGAAACAGTACCATTACAATGAATAGCACAATCGGCACGGTTTGTAAATGCGGATAGAATATATCAAGCCCTTCTATGGCAGACGAGATCGTAATAGCTGGTGTGATCATTCCATCGGCAAGTAAGGATGCCCCGCCCAGCATTGCCGGAAACACGACCCATTTACCATGCTTGCGTACCAACGAGTAGAGCGAGAGAATCCCTCCTTCGCCCTTATTGTCTGCACGGAGCGTGATGATGACATATTTTAACGTGGTTTGCAGCGTAAGTGTCCAAAAGATACAGGACAATCCCCCGTATACCAAATCCCGATCTACAGCGTCCTGTCCGATGATTGCCTTAAAGACATATAGGGGCGACGTGCCGATGTCTCCAAAGATAATCCCTAATGCCACCATTAACCCGGCTAAGGTAAGTGGCTGTTTTGAATGAGTCTTCATATGCAATGAATTGCGGAGGCAAACTTAGGAGTTAATTGATTGAAAAAAAAATCGCTGGAAAAATTGCCGTTTTTAACTCGAATTTGTTATTTTTATGGCTGTTGGGGTGTCTTGGGAGGACGCGTCAGCTGGAAGAAATAGTAGTTTAATCTTATTAAATTGAGAAATTATGGTTGATTTAGTTGTAATGTTTGTTGCGGGGATGGCCATTGGTCATGGCAACCCGTTAAAAGATGACGTGGGATACGATGGCGGTCAGTTTTCCGTAGACCAGCGTGGTAAATTTGTGGTATACCATTCGGAGATACTGCCGACAGAAGTTAGCTTTTCCGACGTTCAGGTCCAGTTAAATGCGTTTTTGATTTCGAGGGGCAATGAAACAGAATTGAAAGGGGCGACCCGCCTGGAAAGTAAAGGACGGGTTTCTATGAAAAAACACGCAGGTATCGGAAATCACGTAGCAGGAGATATACATTATACGTTGGTTGTAGAAGACAAAGACGAGGAACTTAATTACTGGTTTACCGACTTGACTTACCAACCTTATCGCAACGACCGCTACGGAAAGCGCGTCAAAGCGACGGCTTCGCCTATTCCACTTGAAAGGCAGACGAGCAAAATCAATGAACACGTCTGGAAGAAACAAAAGACTTACGCTTACGAAGCTATCGATGAAATGGCTGGTCAAGTGCTCACGCAATTGAAAGCTGCCGGTAAACCAAAGGTGATCATCACCCGTATGGAAGAATAGCAGATTCATTACCAAAACGTAATTAAAAAGGGTGCTCAACAATGCACCCTTTTTTTGTCAGATTGTCCTGCCATCCTGACGGAATTCTGAAATGGAACACATATTGTGATAATGGCGATCGGCAATCCGTCATTAGTTTTTACGTATTTTATAATTGATCCATGAACGAAAAGGGTAACATATCCATCCATACCGAGAATATATTTCCGGTAATCAAGAAATTTTTATATTCAGACAATGAGATCTTCTTGCGTGAGTTGGTATCTAACGCAGTTGATGCAACGCAGAAACTGAAGCGGCTAGCTTCGTTGGGCCAATATAAGGGAGAAGTGGGAGATGTAACTATCGACGTAGCATTCGATGAAAAAGCCAAGACAATTACCATATCCGATCAGGGTATCGGGATGACAGCTGAGGAGGTAAAGAAATACATCAACCAAATCGCATTTTCGGGTGCCACCGAATTTGTTGAGAAATTCAAGGAGGCAAAAGATGCCAACGAAATCATTGGTCGCTTCGGTTTAGGTTTCTATTCCGCTTTTATGGTGGCCGATAAAGTGGAAATTCAGACACTGTCTTACCAAGAGGGTGCCGAACCTACGCGTTGGGTATGTGATGGCAGCACGTCCTATGAGATTACCGAAGGCAATCGGACCACACGTGGCTCGGATATTATTCTGCACATTAATGCGGATTCAGAAGAATTTTTAGACAAGGGCAAGTTGCAGGAAATTCTGGAAAAATATGGCAAATTCCTGCCCGTGCCCATTCGTTTTGGTACGCGCACAACCAGTGAGCCAGACGGAGAGGACAAGGATGGCAAGCCCCAATATAAGTCGGTAGAAGTAGACAACATCATCAACAATACGCAACCTGCTTGGACCAAAGCTCCTTCTGAATTAAAAGATGAAGATTATTTGGCCTTCTATCGCGAACTGTATCCCTATTCATTGGACGAACCATTGTTTTGGATCCATCTGAATGTGGATTACCCTTTCAACCTAACAGGTATCCTGTATTTCCCGAAACTCAAAGAAAACTTCGAAATACAGAAAAACAAAATAAAACTGTATTCACGGCAGGTATTTATCACAGATGAGGTAAAAGACATTGTGCCCGAATTCCTAATGCTGCTGCATGGTGTGATCGATTCGCCCGACATTCCACTGAACGTGTCGCGTAGCTTCTTGCAAGCCGACAGTAATGTCAAAAAAATCAACGCGCACATTACAAAAAAAGTGGCTGATAAATTGGCGGAGTTATTCAAGGCAGACCGGAAGGGCTTTGAAGAGAAATGGCCCGATATTGCGCTGTTTGTCAAATACGGCATGCTCAGCGACGATAAATTTGCCGATAAAGCAAACGAATTTTGCTTGGTGAAAAACACCGATAATGAAATTTATACCCTGAAAGAATATGCGGAAAAGGTAAAAGACATTCAGCTGGATAAAGATGGCAATGTGGTATATCTTTATACAAACAATGCTGCCCAGCAGGATGGTTATATCACCACGGCCAAAGACAGCGGTTACGACGTGTTGGTGATGGATTCGCCGATAGATAGCCATTTCGTAGCCTACATCGAGCAAAAAGCAGAAAAGACTCAGCTTAAACGTGTAGACGCCGACGTGATCGACAAGCTTATCCAAAAAGAAGATGCAAAGACGTTGCAACTTACGGAGGAAGAAAGCAAAAATGCTGTGGAGCTTTTCGAGAAAGCCATCAGTCGCGACAACATGAAAGTGCATGTTGAAGCGCTCAGCGAAAGTGAGTTGCCCGTTACCGTGACCATCGACGAGTTCATGCGGCGGATGAAAGATATGGCACAGACGGGAGGAGGGATGAGCTTTTACGGTTCCATGCCGGATAATTACAAGGTAACTGTGAACGGCAACCATCCATTGATAAAACGTATTCTTTCAGGAGAAGATGACGAAGAGCGGCAACAGCTAGCCAAACAAGCATTTGACTTAGCGTTGCTTTCGCGCGGATTGTTGACCGGAAATGAGCTTACGAATTTTGTAAAACGGAGCGTAAATTTAATCGGTTGAGTTTTTTTTAATTTTGTTGTTGGATTGTTGTTTAATTGCTATTTTTGCAGTCCAATAACACGGTAGGTATAGCTCAGTTGGTTAGAGCGCCTGATTGTGGTTCAGGAGGTCGTCGGTTCGAGCCCGATTACTTACCCTTTATGGGGCAAAGGCTTTTTTGAAGGTTTTTGCCTCATTTTTTTTGCCCGTAGCCTTATTTCCAGATATATTAGCTCAGCCGCCTTGTTGAGCTTACCGGTTCGATATACCCCATCTACGAAAGTGAATTTTTCAGGGAATAATAACCCTACTAAATATCTTTTGCCGGGTATGAAGCCTTGTCATACAGCCGGTCGATCTCCAAAAGTGTGTTTACAGCCTCTTGAGCCACTTTTTTGATGTTAATATGGTTCGACCTCTGTACGTTTGTTTCGGAAAGCGGCACCTCAAGCTGTGCAATTGTCGAACCAGCCTGCTCTTTGATCTTCCGGTACTCGTCCGGAGCAAGCTCGCTGGTCAGCATTAGTTCCCTGGCTATATCGATCTTTTTATTCGCATCGCTAATGGCTTTGATCAATTCGTTCTGCTCATTTTAATGGCCTCATTCTGGTTGCGGTAAGCATCGGTAATGCTCTCGACAAACAGCTGCGCATACCCGGCACGGGAACGAATTTGATCAGTTCATCCATAAAAGCGTTATTGATATCCTCCGCCCGATGCCTTACCCCGCAGGATGACCGGCAATGATAATAGATCGAATACCTTTTTCGGCCTTTAGAAGCGCTTCCGGTCAGCATTCGGGTACATTTATTACACTTGATAAAATTGCGCAATGGCAATTCTTCCGGGGTGGCGATGGCCATGTTTACGACATATTTGGCCCGGCTGTTCATCACATCCTGCACTTTATAAAACAGCGCTTCCGAAATCAAAGGCGTATGCAGGCCCTGAACCAATTGCGCCGGTTCATGCTCATGGGCAGGCAAACGGATCTTCCGCTGTAAACCGGATTGCACATCGAGATTAAAAACGTATTCTTATCCATACCCAGCCCCCTTTCATTGGCAACTCTCATAATCGCCTCGGCGGAATACAACCCTTCACTCATTTCCTGGAATGCCCAGCGCATGATTGAGGCTTCAGGTTCTTTGATGTCAATGTAACGTCGCCCGTTTTCATAAGCTTTGTTAATGTAACCTTTTGGCGCTTTACCCCTATACCGGCCTTCTTTTTTAGCCTGGCGGATACCGGCTTTGGTATTTAAGCCGCGCCGGTCATTTTCAATCTCCGGTGCCGTAAGGTAAATCGCCAGCATCATTTTGTTTTCGGGGATCGATAAGTCCAGCGGTTGTTCCACCGCCTGCGGTTCCACGCCCAGGCGTTTCAGCGTGGTGATCATCTGGTAAGCATCGGACGTGTTCCGGCTAAACCGGTCCCACTTGGTAAACAACAATAAATCCGTTTTTCCGCGCTGTTTACGCAGGATAATCATCAACTTCCGCCACTCCGGGCGGTTGAAATGCTTGGCGGTATAGTCTTCATAAAAAAACTGCCGCACCGTAATGTTCCTCAACTGGCAGTATTGCCGCAATACTGCCTCCTGACTTCGGGGCGAATAGCCCTTCGTCTGTTCGTCCGTACTGACACGGACATACAAATCTGCTACTTGCATAGACCATAAATTAATGTTTCACTTTCCCCTGGTGAAGGGGCTTCATTTTGACTATTCGAAAGCTGCATAAAGGCTTCGTTCACAGACAATTTACTGATTTTTCGCAATAGTTCCAACATAATTTCGGCATCTTCCAGGCTGATTTCAATCCCATGTTTGGCCACCATACCGGCCAGCAAGATCGCTTCCCTTTCTTCAGGCGAGTTTGTGGGCATGGTGGCGGATAACCCCGAGCGAAGATCAGCCTGAAGATGTTTCACAGTGAGATACAGAACGATCATAAGCGGATAGCTGCCGAAGAAAGGGATTACCGGCCCATTCCCGTTATTGCACGTGTGGGCCCTGAACTCATCGAGGAGAATTACCTCAGGATCAAAACGGACATCCACAAACTCTTGCACGAACAACTGGACCTGCTGGCTGAAGAATTGCAGCAGTCGCAGGATAAAAGCGAAGCGCAGGGGGCGGCAAATAAATCGATCCTGAAACCCGGCGCTACCGGGCAAACCTTATCCCTATAGCGTGGCTGGTGGACGGTCAGATCATTTTAGGGAACAAAACCCCTTTAAAACTGTTCCCTTTAAAAAACTACGCTGATGAAAAACGGAAACTACGGAAAGTTTGCGCTCCTGCTGACCGCTTCTTTCCTTCTGATGTATGCCATTATGTTTTTGAATGTGAACGAGCCGGATCATATCTATATCAATATGACCCGCTTTTATATGACCCAGATGATGATCGCGGCCATGGCGGTGCTCATGCTGGCCATGATGCCGATGATGTACCCGGATAAAAAGAAGAACAGGGCATTGATCATTGTTGGTATCGTGGTTTTCGGGCTGGCCTTTGCCGGGGTGCACCGGCAGGTGGGCATCAGCGATGTGCAGTATATGAAGGGCATGATCCCGCACCACTCTATCGCCATCATGACCAGCGAGAACGCGCACATTACCGATCCAAGGGTACGCAAGCTGGCTGATGGTATTATCGCCACCCAGGAAAAAGAAATCAAAGAAATGAAGGCCCTGATCGATAGTTTACAGCAAAAGCATTAAGGATATGGAACAACAGGAATTTGAGATTACCCTAAAGCCGGAGGATGCGGCATTACCGGAAACGATCAGCGTACAGCATCGGGACGAAACCTTTCGGTTTACCTTGAATGGCGCCGACATTTCGATATTAAATAACGGCGATAATTCCTGGAGCCTGGTCAGCGGCGATCTGGCGCAGGAACGGGTGAACGCGATCGGTCAGGCTATCGAAGCCTGGTACGGCAGGCAACCTTTATAGCACAAATAAGTTTAACGCCATAACCGCCATAGTACCACCAGATACGTGGTTAAAAAACCGGCGATATACAGCATCAGCTCAAACGCGGTCTCCGGAAAAAAGGGCGACTGAAAAACATAAGCCAGTCCCAACAGCAGCCAGAGTAAACCTAAACCGATGGACAGGATCAGGCGCCGCTCCCGGCTGAAATTATTGGAAGTCGCTTCAGGGACAGGTTGCCGTTCCGAAAAATCGGTCTCCAGTATATCGGCCAATAGGTTAAGCGTATACCGGCGCGGGCTGACCTGTCCGCTTTCAATGCGCTGCACGGAACGCAGACTGATGCCGCTGAGTTCCGCCAGTTGCTGCTGTGTATAATTCTTCTCGATACGGCCGGCTTTTACCAATTGGCCAATGGGTTTAACAGGATCTGTCATCTTTATATAAATTGAACGCCAATTGACGACATTGTTACGACATATGGTGTTTGCTGCTAGTAATTAGAACCCGAGCACCTACTTTTGTTACATGAAAACCTCGTTGCAACGGCTGCCGCCCTGGCTCAAAATCCTGCTGTTTATCGGCTGTTTCACTGGACTGTTGATGATTGCCGGCTTCCTTCAATTCTTTTTTTCACCAGCTTTCCGTCAACTGGCATTCGGGATACTGGGCAGTGGAGGGGGCTTGTTTACGGTCTGGATTTTTAGTAAGTTCAGGGCGTTCAGCTATGCGAAGGCTGGTATTCGGCTGAACCGACGCAGTCCGCTTAAATTCCTGTTGGGCGTGGTCATTGGTCTGGTCTTTTTCTTAGCGCTGCTGATGGCTTTTATTTGGTTGACTCCCGTTCGCATTCGCTTTTCAGGGAATGGACTTTCTCTCGAAGCAGGATTGCAACTCCTTTCGTTGCTGCCACTTGCCCTGATGGAAGAGATGGCCTTCCGGTCTTATCCGCAGCAGGAACTGAACCACCGGTATGGCGTCTGGGTAAGCCAATTCGTTATGGCGCTGGTGTTCGGGTTTTACCATATCCTGTATGGCTGGGACCCGGTAACGGCCTTTACCGGGCCTTTTGTGTGGGCTTTTCTTTTTGGTTTAGCTGCTATAGCTTCCCGGGGGATTGCCCTGCCCCTGGGTATTCATTTCAGCGTGAATGCCGGTCAGCTCATCGCGGGATTAAACGGCGCTTCGCCGACAGCTTTATGGATCATCAGCTATCCGTCCCGAACGGCAGAGGCCGTTCAGCAGCGGAGCCAGGTAACCAGTATGGGCTTACACGGCGGGATCTGGATTATGTTACTTCTGTTTACTTTTTACTGGGATCGTCGGCAGAAAAAGACTAATGCATGTGAGCTTCACGAACAGGCTGATCAAAAATCAGTTATCCAAAGACGTTTTTAACCACTTGAACGAGACCTTTCCGAAGGAGGAAAGATTGCTGGAACATAAGCATTCGGCCAGCCAGCCTGCGCAGTATAGCCTGAAAGGCGGGAGACCCTACAGCCGGATCAAGGGTTTTGCGATCAGATATTTATTTTTCACTTTTCAATAAGCTGTCCACCTGTTCAGGTGTCAAATCATGAAACACCTTCAGCAATTGCGGTAAGAAATTGTTAAAGTCTGGATATTGCTCCCGTTGGGTTTCATATTCGGCTATTTTTTGCTCCAGCAAAGGCAGCAGGACAAAATGAAACTCTTCGGTATGCATTTTCCGTAAACGATCGGCTTCGGCCCTGTTGCCCATCGCCATCGCGGTGCGTATTTCGCCCAACCTGACCAGGTGCTCGATGACACAGGTATACCAGCACCCGACATAAGAACCTTCCATCACTTTGCGCAGCTTAGGGGTAAACAGGACGGTGTCTTTGTTGATGGTTGTTTGAAATGCTTCGACATGAGGGTTGACAAAGGAATGCCCGATTTCATGGATGGTCAGAAAACGGGTGACTGTGGGATTGTCGAAACCATAATGCGTATAACTGTCGGGGGATTTACCCGGTGCTAAGGGAACGCTGCTGCTCATGACCATGGCCGAAATCCGGCCTTGCGGCCAGTGCAACGTGGGACCAAATGCCCGGTAATTGTCAGGTCCGTAGGGGATCGGCATGGTCGGCATGAGGTAAATGCGGTAGTCTGCAAACGATTCCCCGTAATAGCGCTCCATGGCGTCGAAAGCTTTTGTATTCATGTCTTTAACGACTTCCCGTAGCGCTCCCTGGTAGAATTGCCAGTGACTATGCAGGAAATCGCCTACCCGGGCCATCTGATAGAAAGACCGGAGACTATCTGATAGCTCCTTGGTTACCCTTAATAAATCCCTGTGTTCAGGCGATGCAAAGATCGAACTGTCACGGAAGGGAACAGCTTCTCCTTTTTCAGGAAACCGTTCCAAGTGCAGGAGGTATTGCAGAACCGGTGCATTATCATGCAGGTTGTCCCGAATGATGGTGATCAGTGCGGCAATACGCTGGACGCACGGGCTGCGCTGGAAGGGTTTGAATTTTTCGTAAGCGGCGTAAACCAGGGGCTGGTGCCAGTATAAACTGTCTTGGCGTGTAAAAACCATAAAACCGATTTGCTGTACCGCAAGCCGTTCGGCAATAAAATAGGTTTCGATATTGGGATGGCAGGATACGGTTACTTTTTTGGATAACGTTATCGAACGCTGCGCCCTGATGGTCATGCCAATCAGGACCAGGTAAAGGATGATCATGCTGGTGAGGACCCGGTTCCGGATCCTGATGTTTGCGAATAGCCTGTCGTGTGCGGGTCTGTTCCTCCTGCGGTTTATGTGGATAGCCATATCTCGGTTTTTAGATGTCGGGGTATGATAATTTGGCGTCTTTATAAGTAAGACGTGCAGAAGGACTATTGTGTTGCATAATCGGAAAAAACAGGATTTCTATGTCTTGTCGTATTCAATAACAGGGATTTAACAGCAGACAGGATATAACATATCTAAACCCGTTGTGCGGTTTAAACAGCGAGTGCATGTTTCAACCTGTTAATATTTCTGTTGTTTAAAAAGTTCGTGTACTGCAATACGGCCACTGCGGAGATCTTGGCGCAAAGCCTTGTGAACAGGCCATCGAGTGTCTTGGCATAGTTCCTTTTGAGCATGAGCTGGTCACAGAGCTGGGAGAACAAGGTTTCGATACGCTTGCGCGCATAACGGTAGCCGGCGTTCCATTCCGACAGCCTGTTTTTCATATTGGCCCGCAGCGGTGTGACGAGCCGTATGCGGCTTTCCTCAAACAGTGAGGTCTGGTATCCCAGCGATAAATACCCCTTGTCGGCTATGAGTTCACAGTCGGTAAGCTGCGTTTCATTCATCCATTGCAGGTAATTGACATCGTGCACGTTAGCCGCCGTAATGCCGAAATGGACAGGGATCCCCGATCGGGAAATGACCAGCTGCATCTTGAACCCGTAATAATGCAGACGGTGGGAGGCATGGTATCCCCGGCTTGGATGTACCGTCGGATCTTCCCTGCAGATGGCCGTCCGGTTTGCTCTTACCGGCTGGCATACCGGCACGGGTATGGAATCCAGGATATACCGGTCCGCTTCCGGGTCGATGATCCGGGCGAAGTTACATCGAACAACGACCCTTGGCTGATGGAACACCGGTGGCAGGCGAGCTTACGCACTTCCAGGCACTCACAGCTGCGCTTTCAGGTACGGTCGGGCTGGGGAATATCGCAGGGGTGTCCGTAGCGATAGCCATCGGTGGTCCCGGAGCTACGTTCTGGATGATTTGGTCGGCATGACCACCAAATTTGTCGAGTGCACGCTTGGGGTAAAGTATCGCGACGTGGGTGAGGACGGACAAACCTACGGCGGACCAATGTATTATCTCGTCAAAGGATTGAAAGAAATCGGTGCCGGTCGCTTGGGAAAGATCCTGGCAGTCGTTTTCGCGGTGAGTGTGTGGGCGCATCTTTCGGCGGGGGGAATGCCCTTCAATCCAACCAAGCGGTTGCCCAATTGACGACGACAATGGGCATCGAGGGCAGTTTCGTTAAAACACTTTTCGGGCTGGGCTTAGCGTTATTGGTCGGTGTGGTGATTATCGGCGGCATCAGGCGCATCGGGCAGATCACGGAAAAGCTGGTGCCTTTTATGGGCATCGTTTACCTGTTGGGTAGTCTGGCGGTTGTAACTGTGCATTACCAATACATCGGTGAAGCCATCGGGCTGATCGTCGGTCAGGCATTTTCGCCGGCTGCTGGTTTAGGAGGGATGGTAGGGGTGCTGATTACAGGTTTCCGCCGGGCCTGTTTTTCGAACGAAGCGGGTATCGGCTCTGCCGCAATTGCGCATTCGGCCGTAAAAACAAGATACCCGGCAAGCGAAGGACTGGTTGCCTTGTGGGAGCCGTTTGTGGATACGGTGGTTATTTGTACGCTGACGGCGCTGACGATCATTTTTTTTAGTGAGGGCGTCTTTACCTACGGTATCCAGGATCAATGGGGAAAGGTGGTGGTTGGAGACGGAGGTCAGGTAGTTGGGACGGCTTCTACACTCGATTCTGTATTCAAGTTTTCCGATGCTATGATTTTGGCTATGGCCTTTCCCAATATGATCGGCCTGTTTCTGCTGGCTCCGAAGGCAAGGAAAGAACTTGGTCGGTATTTGGACGCAATCGGGCTCCGTAAGAAGGAATAGCACAATGATCATGTCTGACAATTTTGCATCATTTTTGCCCCGGTTGCTGAGTGGCTGACATATTTGCGAGACCTGCCGATAATTAGCCAATGAGATGAAATAGCCATGTTTAACCGGTATCGGACTCCTGCCATTTTTTTATGGTAACTAACAATATGGCAAAAATTGGCACGCCCGCACGAAGGTTGTTTTATTTTAACGAATCATATTTTTTAAATCAAAAAGAAGAACAAATGAATGTATTAGTAATTGGAGGAGGCAACATGGGGATTACATATGCGGAGGCAATCGCCAAGTCCAATTTTTTATCCTCCGGAAGTTTGATGGTTTTTGACAAAAGCGAAGAAAAGCAGGCTGAGCTGCGCGCCGGCGGGTTCTTCAGTGTGCATAGCGGGTTGGGTACCTGTTTGCCCGAAGCCGATGTGGTGCTGATCGCCGTTAAACCGGTGCATGCACCGGGGCTGATGGACGAGATGAGACCGATGGTTTCGGCGGGGCAGCTGTTTATATCCATCATGGCCGGCGTCACTATCGACACCATCAAGCAGAGGCTGGGTATTGATAAGGTGGTGCGCGCCATGCCCAATCTGCCGGCGCAGGTGGGGTTGGGTATGACCTCCTTTACCGCGTCCGAGCAGGTATCCCGCCTGGAACTTGCAACCATCGAAAAACTGCTGGATACCACGGGACGTTCCCTGAATCTGGCTTCCGAGTCTGAGATCGATGCGTCGACGGGGATCTCCGGAAGCGGGCCAGCCTATATCTTTTACTTTATGCAGGCGCTGCTGGATGCGGCACTGAAAATGGACTTCAACAAAGAAGATGCGCGGCTACTGGTTGGGCAAACCTTTTCCGGAGCGGTGGAATTGTTCAACTCGTCAGACCTAAGCCCAGATGATTGGATGGCTAAAGTCGCTTCCAAGGGCGGGACGACCCGTGCGGCGTTGGACTCGATGGATGGAAACAACCTCAATTCCCTGATCCAGGAAGCTGCGTATGCTGCCTTCCGCCGTGCGGAAGAACTAGGGAAACAAACGGATGGGAAGGAGGTTGCCCATGCCTGACCGCGCGCTCGGGGGTAAACCCATACGACGCATTGTTGTTAAAGTCGGCACACACGTCATCACCAATAAAGATAACCGCATCGTTAGCAAAGTCCTGGCGCAGTTGGTGGAACAAATCGCTTACCTCTACGAGCAAGGGATTGTCTCGGTACTCGTTTCCTCCGGCTCCGTTAGCGCTGGAAAGGAAGTCATGAGCCGGGGCCTGAAAGCGACGGACAAAATCACACGACGGCAGGTATTCTCGGCCATCGGCCAGCCACGCATGATGCGACACTATTATAACCTGTTCCAGGACCACGGCATGCGCTGTGCGCAGGTGCTGGCAACGAAGCGTGACTTCGATTTGGGCCGGCATCGGGATAATATGGTCAATTGCTACGAGGGCTTATTGGGCGAAGGTGTGATTCCCATCGCCAACGAGGACGACGCGGTTTCGTTGTCGATGTCGACATTTACCGACAATGACGAACTGGCCAGTCTGGTGGCCGAATTGATCAATGCCGACATGTTAATTTTGCTTACGGACACGGAAGGCTTGTACAACGGACACCCCGAAGATGCCAACAGCCAGTTGATTCCGCACCTGCATGTGGACGATCCCGTTGAGCAATACATCCAGAAGAACGTGAAGGGTGAGGCGGAAGGCCGTGGCGGAATGGAATCCAAACTGCGGGTGGCCAAACGGACCGCAAGACTGAATATCCCCACATTCATCGCAAACGGCAAGAAAGACAATATTATTACCGATATTGTCTATGGCAAACCAGCGGGTACGAAGGTAACCGGTTAAAATACAGGGACAATGGAATTACCTGACAACAATTCAGAAAAATAACGTTCTTTCATCGATGATTACCATCGTCGATGAAAGTCGCAATGAGATACTGAATGCGAACCAGCAAGATCTTGATGCGTTTCAGCGCGATGACCGGGCACTTTTCGACCGGCTGGTGGTCGATAGCGCTAAGGTGAACGGAATGATCGCCGCTATCCGCTCCGTAAGGGAACAGCCCGACCCAATCGGGCAGGTGCGATCATCGGGTGTATTGGGCAATGGCCTGCGCATCGAAAACCGGACCGCGCCGTTCGGCACCATATTAATCATTTACGAATCGCGCCCCGATGTGACCATCGAGGCGGCGATGCTGGCGTTTAAGGCCAGCAACAGGATTCTACTGAAAGGGGGCAAGGAGGCGGTACATACCAACCAGGTACTAGTTAATTGCTGGCACAGGGCACTTGCCGAAAACGGTCTTACTGCTGACTGGATTCAGCTGTTTACACTGGATAGGCAGGCAACGCGTGAGTTTCTGAAAAACCCGTCACAGCCGGTGGACCTGATTGTTCCTCGCGGCGGCGACCGGCTGATCAATTTCGTCAAGGAACACGCGCGGTGCGCCGTGCTGGTAAGCGGCCGTGGCAATAATTTTGCCTACCTGGCTGCGGATGCCGACTGGGAACAGGTCCTACCAATTATCATCAATGCGAAAACCGACAAAATCAGTGCCTGCAATGCGCTGGATAAGGTATTGGTGGATGAAGAAACGCCCGGATTGGCGGCTAAGCTACGAAGGCTGGGAGCTGCACTGCGCGCTAAATCTGTGCAATTGGTGGCTGAAGAGTCGCTCTTACCGCTACTGGAAGGGGCGGAGCCAATAGCCGGCGAGTCCGTTTGGTATGAAGAATTTCTAGCGCCCAAAATCTGCTTTGGCTGGGTTGCGGGGGTAGAAAAAGCCACAAGGAAAATCAACCGGTACAGCGGCGGCCACTCCGCGGTGATTCTGACAGTCGATAAAGCGAAAGCAGACGTGTTTATGGAACAGGTAGACAGTGCAGCGGTGTATCACAACGCTTCCACGCGGTTTACGGACGGTGGCGCGATGGGGGTGGGTGCCGAATTGGCCATCAGTACAGATAAGTTGCACCACCGCGGTCCGCTGGGATTGGAACAATTGGTTACCAATAAATACTATGTGTATGGCAATGGGCATATCCGGTAGACCGGTTTCGGCTTCCCATATATAATTTTGTGATTTTTGGCTAGTGAATGGAGAATACACACTGAACAGCTCACCGGAGGTAATCCGTGCTTTTACGGATCAATGATGGGCTATGGCCATCTTTTTCCTGATGGAGGAACTGGAGATCAAGCGCGAGCTTGTGGAAGGCGAGCTCTCATCGTTCAAAAAGGCAGCCCTGCCCATTCTTGCAGGATTTGGTGGAGTAGTGCATCGGGTGTGAAAATGGGGAGGCTAAACTCCAATGCCGGCGGTTAACGGACGCTATCGGGTTCGTTTTTGACAGGCTGCTCCCAATAGGCGGCTCCTTTGATCCCGTGTTCCTGCGGATGGAACTCCGGATCTTTTCCTGCTTGTTTTTGTCTCCGGTAATCGCGTAACACACGAAGAGCAGGTTTGCGCAACAGCAGGATGGCAATGAGGTTTAGCCAAGCCATCAGTCCAACTCCGATATCCCCCAGCGTCCAGGCCACCGCTGCAGTCTTCACTGTACCGTAGTACGTAGCTGCCATGATCAGGATACGCAGACCCCACACCGCCCATTTCTGCCGTCCATTCTTGTCGAGGTAACTCAGATTAGTCTCGGCCATATAGTAATACGCGAGAATGGTGGTAAACGCGAAGAACAGTAAGGCAATCGCAACAGCGGGCGCACCAAATGCCGGGAAATGCGAAGCAATGGCCTGCTGGGTATACGCCGGACCGATCTCGATGCCAGGAATGTTTTCAACCAAGTAACCGCCGTCGGGATTCTGCACGTTATATTGGCCGGTAAACAGGATCATGAATGCCGTAGCGGTACATACAAACAGCGTATCCACGTATACAGAAAACGCCTGCACCAGTCCTTGCTTTGCGGGATGGCTTACTTCGGCCGCCGCCGCAGCATGCGGGGCGGTTCCCTGTCCGGCTTCATTGGAATAGATGCCGCGTTTTACACCCCAGGCAATCGCCATGCCGATAACACCTGCAAAAGCCGGTTCGAAATTGAACGCTGACTTAAGGATCAGCAGAAATACATCCGGAATTTGCGTAAAATGAAACGCAATGATCACGAGAGCCAATAGAATATATCCACCGGCCATAAACGGTACAACGACTTCGGCTACTTTGGCAATACGCTTAACCCCTCCGATGATGATGAGCCCCAGCAGAACGACCAGTCCGATGCCGGTATATTCAACAGGGATCGCAAATGCATTATGGCTGCTTAGTGCAATGCTATTGCTTTGAACACCCGGCAAAAATAACGCTGTACTCAATATAGTGGCTATGGCAAATACGATGGCATACCATTTTATACCAAGCCCTTTTTCAATGTAGAAAGCCGGTCCGCCGCGGTATTGTCCGTCTTTTACCTCCTTGTAGATTTGCCCGAGCGTGGCTTCCACATAGGCCGAGGCGCTGCCCAGAAAAGCAATGAGCCACATCCAGAAAACCGCTCCCGGGCCGCCCATGGCGATGGCGGTGGCTACCCCTGCGATATTACCGGTACCTATTCGGCCCGATAGTGCCAACGCGAAGGCCTGGAACGATGACACACCAGCTTTTGATCCTGTGCTTCCGAAAAGCAATTTAACCATGTCTTTCAGGTACCGGATTTGCAGAAAGCCGGTGGTAAACGAGAAATATACGCCCGTTGCCAGACAAAGTATAATCAGTGCATTGCTCCAAATGATATTGTTAATTGCGTTGATCGTTTCTTCCATAATTAGCTATTGATACGCTCGGTTTATTGTTTACAGGCCGCTAAGATAGGAATTATCGACCAATGAATACGGGAGTTTTGGCCTGCATGACAATTTCTTTGGATAAACTCTTATCGAGCAGCTTATCCAGGAAGTTTCGTTCGGTAAGGGTGATTGCCAAGAGGTCGACATTGAAACCGCTTACGATTTTGTGCACGACAGCGATGTCTTCCTTACCGTGTTCCAGCTCCCAGTCCATGTTTACAATCGGAGTGTTGGCCTGCAATTCCATGGCATAGACGGCAAGTTTTTTGAAATCGGCGTCTCGCGGCAATTGTTCTTTTTCATGAATATGCACGACCAGGTAGTTGACCTGTTCGCTTCCGAACAGGGAGTAGAGCGACGTGATGGTTTGATGGTCTTGCGGCCGGTAGTCGGTAAAAAATGCGATGTTGTTGAAATCAATGTGATCGACACTAATGGGTACGGCTAGGAGCGGGATAGGCAGGGATTCGGCTACTTCGTAAGTATTAGTGCCAATGAATTGGTATTTCAGGCCGGTGGCACCCCCTGTGCCCATCACGATGAGGTCAATGGAAATTTCTTTGGCTAGTTCATGGATTAAGGCCACCATGTTTCCTCTCCTACAAATTGTTTTTATCGATCCATTAAAAAAAAAGGTAGAGACGGTGTCCGCAAACATGGCCATGCCCTGTTCGGCTTCTTCCAATGCCCGCTGCTCATCCCGCGCATTGTTGCGCTCGCTCTGGAAACCCGATTGGAATGCGGAATAGGCATGGAACAAATAAACGGTTGCATTTGACTGATGGGCCAGGCATAATGCACACTCGGCAGCTTTTAATGCGTGGTCCGAAAAATCAGTGGGCACCAATATGTTGTTCATTTGCTTTCAGGTTGGCAGTTTTTTGATATTTGTTGTTCTTTTGACGTTTAGCAATAATGTGAAGGACCAGCGCACCTGCTGCTGCAGAAAGCAAAGAGGCCGAGAGAATGGCGAATTTCGCCTCAGATAATAAGGTGTGGTCACCAGAAAAGGAAAGTACGGCAATGAAAATGGACATGGTAAAGCCGATGCCTGCAAGCATTCCCACTCCCCATAAATGTTTCCACTGCGCTTTGTGGGGTTTGGCGCATATGCCCAGTTTGACGGATAACCAGGAGATGGAAAAAATACCCAGGGGTTTGCCGAGGAATAGTCCCAGAACAATTCCCAGTCCCAAGGGGGTGGCAAGACCGCCTACCATGCCATCCACAAAAGTGATATTGGTATTTGCCAATGCGAAGATGGGCATAATGATGATATTTACGGGTTTGGAAAGGAAGTGAGCCAACGTTTCCAACGGGGGATGCTTCGCTTTCCCAGGTTTAACCGGTATGGTGAATGCGGTGAGTACACCGGCGATGGTGGCATGGATGCCCGAGTGATGAATAAAATACCACATGACCATGCCTGGAATCAGATAGAATGCCAGGTTTTTTATGCCCATCCGGTTAAATACCAAAAGCAATGAAAATATCAATCCTGCGTAAAGTAAATAGGTGTAGTGTAATTCAGCGGCGTAAAAAAGCGCGATGACGATGATGGCCATTAAGTCATCCACGATGGCCAGTGCAGCCAGGAAAACTTTAAGCGACAACGGAACCCGGTCGCCCAGCAATGTCACAATGGCTAGTGCAAAAGCGATATCGGTAGCCATGGGGGTAGCCCACCCCGCGATCGTCTCCTTTCCGAAATTTAAAAGTGTAAAAATCAATGCGGGAGCAAGTACGCCACCAAGCGCACCTAGGATCGGTAGCGCCGCTTGTTTTGGAGATGCCAACTCGCCGTCGATCAGTTCCCGCTTTATCTCCAGTCCCACCAGCAGAAAAAAGACGACCATTAGCCCATCGTTAATCCAAAGCAAAATGGGATAGTTTAGGTGTAGTTGATCAGATTCGTATCCTATTTTTTGATTTAAAAAAGCTTCAAAGTATGTATTTAATGGTGAATTTGCAATTATCAATGAAAGAATCACGCATCCGATTAGTATAATTCCGGGTCCTGTGCTAGAACCAACAAATGATTTAAGGATTCTTGTTAAATTATTCAGCATGATCACGCAAAAATAATATTAAATTTGATCATGTGATGATGTTTTTAATATATTTTTAGAAATTATAACAATAAAATTAGTTAATATCTGGTTATTAAATCAAATTTATAAAAACTTCCCTTCCATAGGGATTAATTCCACATTGGATTCTGCGGAAAATTGGCAACATGCGCATACTTTGGCCCCAAAGACACAATCGCTTCCTTCCAAAGGTTTTCTCCGTCGTTGCCGAACGTAATGTCCGGATTGTAATGGTTGCTGATTACCCAGGTATTTTCGTTGAGTTCATTTTCCAATTGGCCAGGGCTCCATCCCGAGTAGCCGATGAAAAATTTAACTTCATCGGGTGCGATATCTCCATTGCGTATGAGGATTTTAAGGCTTTCGAAGTTCCCTCCCCAATAAATACCGTTGCCAAGGCCCACACCGCTATGTAATTTGTCGTAGCATTTGTGTATAAAATGGATGCTCTCCTGTGCAACGGGACCGCCGAAAAATAGGGGGAAATCTGCTTCAGGAACATCGTCCAGAACATCTTTGAGTTGTAACACCGCGGGTTGGTTGAGCACATAGCCTACAGTGCCGTCTTCCGCGTGGTGTTCACACAACAACACAACGGCTCGTTGAAAATTGGGATCCAGCATAAACGGCTCTGAGATGAGCAGGCTTGCAATTTGGGGAATATTTTTATTGAACATGATGTTTCTCGTTAACGTACTGTAAATGTAACAAAAATATTTTCCTCCAGCTCACTGTTCCCATTTCTCGGTCTCAATCAGGTTACTCAATTTTTTTTCGTCAGTTAGGTCAAGGCGCAGTGGGGTAACGGAGACATAGCCGTTTTCCACCGCCCAGCGGTCAGTACCCTTGTCTGCCGGTTCCAATGGAATTACCGTAAACCAGTAGTGTTTTCGATCCATAGGGTCTTTTCCAGGCACGATTTTCCCATCGTAAAACCGCATTGACTGTCTCGTCCAGCATATGCCGGACGGTTGCTTAGGGTAGTTTACGTTGTAGAGTCCTATTTCGTTAGGATCTGCCAACAGCAATTTTAACGTCTTTTCGACATAAGGGGCGAGCGCTGCAAAATCCGGTTCAGAATTTCCGGCTGGGGTACTCAATGCGATTCCTTTTTTTCCGAACAACACAGCTTGCTTGGCGGCGGCCAACGTCCCAGAATGCCACATAGAATTTCCTAAATTCGGCCCCATGTTAATTCCCGACAAGACTACCTGAATGTTGTTGCGTAGGTGTGTGCCGAGTGCTACGCAATCGGCTGGTGTGCCGTTGACCCGATATGCCTCGATACCTGGGAATTCAATAGGAGACTTTTTATAAGATAGCGGCCGGGAGTGAGTTACGGCATGGCCCATTGACGACTGTTCTACGTCGGGTGCGACTACGACAACCTCTCCAAACTGGGAGGCGATTCTTGCCAAAGAGCTGATACCGGGGCTGTATATGCCGTCGTCGTTGGTAACTAAAATCCGCATAATAATTGTATTAACGATGCATTTCCAGGGATGCAATCTAAACCCTTGTGGTTTTAAAACAAGTCTTCTTGATTTTTTGTTTGGATGAGTATGCATAATCAAGCAATATATATCACACATGCAAGCCGCTAAACACGCCCAATTGTTGCATAATCCCAAAGCGGGAGATGGCGACCACATGAGAGAAGACCTAATCCAGACCGTTGCGTCCTGCGGGTTTACCTGCGGATATGTTTCAACAAAGGCAAAAGGGTGGGATCGTTTAAAGAACAAAACCTTATTGGTGGTCATTGCCGGAGGCGACGGTACGGTAAGGCAGGTATTAAAGCGACTATTGCGGCGGCGGATATTGGATAAACGGTTGGTCGTCGCATTATTGCCGGCCGGTACCGCAAATAATTTTGCAAAGACTTTGGGTATTCCCTCGTCGCTTTCTGGATTGAAGCGTGCAATTATGAGCTGGCAGGTCAAGAAAATTGATATCGGGGCCATCGGTAACCTGTCCGGTGCAAAATTCTTTTTGGAAGGTATGGGATGTGGCTTGCTGCCAAGATTGATCAAAGAAATGAAAACGGTCGATCTTTCAGGAGTAGAAACAGCAGACGAAGAATTGACTCTTGCGCTGGATAAATTGATTGAAATCTCACAACTATACAAGCCAAAGCGGAGCACCTTGACCATAGATGGAATCCGGTATGAGGACAGTTATCTCTTGGTGGAGGTGCTGAACATCCGATCAGTGGGACCCAATGTTGTGCTTGCTCCCAAAGCAGACCCTACCGATGGAAAATTCCAGGTAGCATTGTTAAAGGAGGCGGATCGGGAAGCGTTTATCACCTATCTTGGGCAGTTACGCCGTCCGCAATCGGGAAGACGTCCAAAGGTTCCCTGGCAACTTGTTGAAGTGAGCTGTTCGTTAACCTTACGCTGCGAGAATCGGTTACTACATGTTGACGACGAGTTAATCGACTTAAAAGAATCACAGCTTGTAAAAGTAGAAGTCCGGCAGGGTATCGTGGATATTATTGTTTGATCAATCCTAATTTTTCCAATAAAGAAGGCAGTGAATTGCTCGGTTCGAGCAGGTGTGCCTGCAATCCCAGCCGCTGCGCAGTTTCGATATGCTGAGGGCTGTCGTCTACAAACAAGGTGCGTACAGGATCGAGCGAATGATTATTCAATATAAAATCGAAAATTTCCCGATCAGGTTTTCGCATCCGCAGTAAATGAGAATAATAGTCTTTTTCGAAGAACCCAGTGTTGTCCTTCAGGCCAAATTCGCGGTTGAGGTGAGCCATGATCCAAGCGTAATGAATTTCGTTGTTGTTGCTCAGCAAAAAAGTACGATAACGTTTTTTAAGGTCGTGTAATAATTCATGGTGGCCGGCCCGTACGCCAATAAGTAAGCTATTCCATGCTGTGTCGATCGCTTCGTCGTTCAGCACGGGATTGCCGGTAGCTTTACGGATTTCGTCACGGAATTGAGCTGCAGTAATGAGTCCTTTGTCGAATGCATCAAACAGTGCGTGTTGTGCCCTATGTCCATAAAAGGTGTCGACTTCAGGAATACCCAGATCGATGAATGACTGTCGTAATCTGGAAAAATCGATATCGAACAATACATTGCCATAATCGAGGATGATGTTCTCAATAATTTGCATAAAAATTTCAGAATATATGCGCAAAGATGTAAATTTGCACCCGCAAAACAATATAAATTTGCACTGCGCCTATAGCTCAGTTGGTTAGAGTAGAAGACTCATAATCTTTTGGTCCCTGGTTCGAGCCCAGGTGGGCGCACAAGTCGAAAAAGTCGTTTTCCCGTAAGGAAAACGGCTTTTTTCGTTTCTTAGGGCACTTTAGGAGCATCTGCTCTACGCCATTTCGGATACCTCGATACGGCGAGACTTGCATAGATTTTTGTTGAACTTCACGTAAAAGTGTTACAAATGTGTTACAGCTTTTACGTGCCTATTCGAAAGAACTATGGCAACCGTTAGTGCAAAGGTGTTCGAGCATCACAAAAAAAACGATGGCACCTACAATGTGAAAATTTGTGTACAGCACAAAAGATTAAGAAAGTATCTTGACACAACTCATTTCGTAGTCAGGAAACAATTAACCAAAGACTTTAAAGTCAAAGACCCGTTTATCGCAGACAAGGTCGAGAAGCAGCTTCGGGATTATCGGAAGATGATTAGCGAACTCGACGACCGGCTGGATTATTTTACCGCTGAATCCCTACGCGATTATCTACGGGACAAAGATGAAGATGTCGACTTTATCAAATTTTGCGATCAGCATATCGAACGTCTAAGAAAAGAAAATCGAACCGGAACCGCAAACAACCACCGGAAAATCCGCAACAGTTTGGTCGATTATTTTAATCGGTCAGCAGTTTCCATCAAGGAAATCAATTCAAATATGCTGATGACGTATGAGCGTTATTTAAGATCAGAGCGTACAATGACACGTTACAACCAAGACAACAAGCCAGTTGTCACAACCGAAAAAGGATTGTCTGATAGTGGACTGCATAATCACATGAGGGATTTAAGAACATTGTTCAATGCTGCACGGGAAATGTATAATAACGAAGACCTCGGAATATACCGCATCAAGCATTATCCATTCAAGAAATACAAGGTTGGTTCCTCACCCCTCACAAAGAAAAGGAACAATACACTTGAACAAGTTTTGACTATTCGGGATTGTGTAACCGTCCCCGGAAGCCGTGCGGAATTGGCAAAGGAACTTTATATACTTTCGTTCTACCTTTGTGGCATAAATGCCGTAGACCTGTATCAAATAACAGAACGTGATGTTAGAAACGGACGTTTAGACTATAACCGTTCCAAGACACAGGGCAAGCGTAAGGACAATGCCTTTATCAGTATTAAGATTGTCGATGAAGCCAAGCTTTTATTGGAAAAATATTTAGGCAAATTACGTGAACGCTATTCAAGTGCCAATGCCCTTAATTGGGCATTATGTAAAGGCATGGAGCAATTACGAAAGTTGACCGGCATACCCGAACTTACTTTGTATTGGGCAAGACACACATTTGCAAACACAGCAAGGAATGATTGTCGTATGAGCAAAGACGACGTGGCTCTTGCACTAAATCACGTTGACGAGGGTAACCGCACAACAGATATTTACATTGCCAAAGATTGGAAGATTGTGGATGACGTACAGCGGAAAGTTATTGCACAGCTTAGAAAAGTTGAAATCAAGGTGATGAAGAAAAAACAACAAGAGAACAAAACGGAGCACATCGCTGCCTAATAAGTGTAACCGAATTGCATGGGGATCACCCCCCATGTAGTTCTTTTTTGATTAAAAAACGTAAATTTGAAATACTATGAGAACTGTAATTTTATTTTTTATTACCTGTATCATTGCCACATTTGGATATTTCGCCGCTTTGAGTATGCAAAACCCGTGGCCGGGTTACGCCGTAGCTTTTGGTGTCTGGGCGTTTTTTATATGGACAACCACAAAGCCAAGAAGACGGAGACGTTAATATATTATCAGGCGGTGATATGGTTTATTGCTATTTCACCACCCAATCCTTTTCCTCTCTGATATTCTGTACTACATTATCATCCAGCCATTTTTTAAAAGCATCCTCGTCATCAGGAGTAAATTTTACAATATTCCCATCATTCAGCATCAAGGTAAAATCTTGAAGGATATGTAGGTATTTGAAAACTTCCGAGGCGGGGTATTCGAAATTAGGGAAATGTGTTACGGCCACCATATTATAAAAAGTTAATTTCAAACCATCACGTTGCCGTCTTTTAAAAAGCGTAGGCAACAACTTACCGTACTGAGGTCTTAGGAAACCGGCAACCAATAAGTGCGCCCACGCCAAAGCATGAGCGTTTTCCACTTGTCGCCCCGGTTGCATTGAAAGTTCCTAAGTTTCAGTACAGGACTCAAAGCTAAAACGCTTCAAGAATATCTTTACACAAAGATAATAATTGTTGACTTAAGGCGGACACTACAAAGCATCTTAATACACATTATCTCAGCGTATGCAACTTTGCAATACCATTGCAAAAGTTTTTTACTAACTTTGGACAATAACATGAAATTCTTTTCTTCCATATTGGCTATGTATATGATGGTGTTGTTTGTAACACCATGTGACGACAACTTTGAAGAAGATGTATTTCATGGTCACGAACACACGACCGAAGCATCCCATAACCACCATGACCATAGTCATGATGACCACGACCATTCAGACACTACCGATATGTGTACCCCCTTTTGCGTATGTGGTTGCTGTGGAGCTATTTCGGGAATAGTTCTCCAAGAGAGCCTATCAGACATAGGTGAGGTGATTGATTTTGACCTTTCAACGTTTATTACATATTATAAACCTGTTTTTATCCCCCGATACTTTGGGGAAATATGGCAACCGCCTAAGATTAATGCATAATTTTTAATGTTTTGGCAATAACAGCTTGATATGGAAAAGTATCGGGCTAATTCCTTTTTGGGCTACTTTGGTACAGCTCAGATTCATTGCCTTTATAATCTACATTTTAAATTAATGATTAATCAAAAAAACGAATGAAAAGAATATTTTTAGGCGTCTTCGTGCTGTTATATCTTCTATCAGCGTGTAATTCTGCCACAAAACAATCAGATAATAAAGAAACAACCCAAAGTGACCATTCGGGGCATGACCATAGCGGTGATGACCACGACCATTCGGGACACGACCACAGCCATGATGACCACGACCATTCGGAGCATGACCACAGCCAAGATGACGATGACCATTCTGGACACGATCATGACGAAGAAGAACTTGGGGATAACGAAGTCGCATTTTCCGATGAACAGGCGAAGCGGGTAAATCTTACCATAGAGAAAGTTGCTCCGCAACCGTTCTATCAAATCATCAAAACCTCCGGTCAGCTCATTGCACCCGTTGGTGAGGAAAGCACCATAGTAGCATCTACAAGCGGTATTATCAAGTTTACAGGTGGTGGATTGAACGCAGGAACTGCCGTCAACAATGGCCAGAGGATAGCGGTCGTTTCGGCTCGCAACATCGTGGATGGAGACCCTGTGGCAAAAAGCAGGTTACAGTATGAAACGGCAAAAAAAGAATTTGAGCGAGCCGAACTTTTGGCGAAAGATACCCTTATATCTATGGCCGATTACAACCAAGCTAAGCTCAATTATGAAAATGCACAGGTCGCATACAATGCGCTCGCAAACCAATCAACAGGTAGTGGTGTGAACATAACGAGCAACACACAGGGTTATATCAAAAACCTATTGGTCAGCGATGGTGAATATGTCAGCGTCGGACAGCCTATACTGACGGTAACCAAGAACAAAAGGATTCAATTGAAAGCGGATGTATCCGAACAGAACGCAGGTATCATATCGCAAATCACCTCGGCCAACTTCAAGACAGCTAATGGCCGGGAAAGCTATTCCATAGACGAACTGAACGGTAAATTGGTCTCATACGGAAAACTTTTGGACGGTTCTTCCTTTTACATTCCCGTTATTTTCGAGTTCAACAATACAGGGCATTTCCTAACAGGTGCGTTCGTTACGGTCTATCTCAAGACACGCACCATAGAACAGGCTATCACTGCACCTTTGACAGCTATTATAGAAGAACAGGGGCTGTTTTTTGTCTACGTTAAGGACAGGGAGCATATCTATAAGAAGAAAGAGATAAAAAAGGGAGCAGATGACGGCAAGAGAGCTTTGATACTTTCGGGATTAGCGAGCGGAGAGGAATTGGTAGCGACGAGTGCCTACCATCTGAAACTTGCAAGTATGAGTTCGGCTATTCCACACGGTCACAGTCATTAAGGAGGATAAAACTATGCTAAATAAAATTATTTTATTCTCCCTTAACAACAGGTTAGCAGTTCTTTTGGGGTCGCTCCTGTTGACACTTGCAGGTGTATATGTTGCGTACAACATCGAGGTAGATGTTTTCCCCGACCTAAACGCTCCAACGGTCGTCGTCATGACCGAAGCAAGCGGGATGGCTCCCGAGGAAGTGGAACGTATGGTGACCTTTCCTTTGGAGACCGCCGTCAACGGTGCGACCAATGTAAGGCGGGTTCGGTCTTCGTCCACCACAGGCTTTTCGGTCGTCTGGGTCGAGTTTGATTGGGGAATGGACATCTATCAAGCCAGACAGGTAGTGTCCGAAAAACTTGCCACCGTTGCCGAATCATTGCCCGAAAATATAGGAAAACCAACTTTAGGGCCACAATCTTCCATTTTGGGGGAAGTGCTCATCATCGGCCTGACGGCCGATACGACAAGTCTAATGGATCTACGGACGATTGCAGATTGGACGATAAGGCCAAGATTACTGTCAACAGGAGGTGTAGCACAGGTAACCGTATTGGGAGGTGACATCAAAGAGTATCAGGTACTTCTCGACCCATTCCGTATGAAACACTACGGAGTGACATTGGATGAAGCACTTGCCGCTGTGGACAACTTCAACCAAAACGAATCGGGCGGTATCATCTATGAATACGCCAATGAATACATCATCAATGGTGCGGTGGCTTCCAATGATACCGAACTATTAGGCAAATCCCTTGTGAAGTCCGTTAATGACGAACCCATCCTATTGGAACATATAGCAGACGTACAGATAGGGATCAAAGCACCCAAAATGGGATTGGCTTCCGAAAAGGGAAAACCTGCCGTACTCCTTACCGTGACCAAACAGCCTGCGACCAGTACCTTGGAACTGACGGACAAATTGGATGAAGAAATCGAAAACCTAAAGGCAAACCTGCCCAATGATGTGGGCGTATCGACAGACTCCTTCAGACAGAGCCGTTTCATCAACAGCTCGATAGGCAACGTGCAATCTTCACTTTACGAGGGATGTTTGTTCGTGGTCATTGTACTTTTCTTCTTTTTGATGAATGTTCGGACGACGGTCATTTCCCTGTTGGCCATTCCTTTGTCACTGTTATCTTCGATATTGATATTAAAAGCATTGGGACTGACCATCAATACGATGAGTCTGGGCGGTATGGCGATTGCCATCGGTTCGTTGGTAGATGATGCCATTGTAGATGTCGAAAATGTCTTTAGACACCTACGGGAAAACCGATTAAAACCGCCTGCGGAACGCCTGTCCGTCCTTAAAGTGGTCTATGAAGCATCCAAAGAGGTACGGATGCCGATATTGAACTCCACGCTTATCATCGTAGCTTCGTTCCTACCCCTTTTCTTCCTATCGGGAATGGAGGGCAGAATGCTGACCCCATTGGGCGTGACATTTATCGTCTCCCTCTTTGCTTCAACGGTTATCGCACTCACCTTAACACCTGTGTTGTGCAGTTACCTATTGGCCAAAGATGCTAAAAAAGACAAAAAGGAAGATAAAGAGCCTTTTGTGGCAAGACATCTGAAGTCTGGATACAGTAGATTGCTCGGATGGATATTGAACTACAAAAGAACGGTACTCATAGCCTGTGCAGTGGTCTTAGTGGCATCAATTGCCCTATTTACCACATTTGGGCGGTCATTCCTACCACCATTCAACGAGGGTTCGTTTACCATTAGTGTAGCGACCACACCGGGGACTTCATTGGAAGAATCCGATAGGATCGGCCGGATGGCAGAGGAGATTATCTTGACCGTTCCTGAAGTACAGACTACGGTAAGGAAAACGGGGCGAGCGGAACTTGACGAACACGCTTTGGGAGTAAATGTTTCCGAAATTGAAGCCCCTTTCGTATTGGACGAAAGAAAAAGAGATGTGGTCGCCAATGAACTTCGGGAAAAACTCGAAGACCTATCAGGAGTCAATCTTGAAATCGGACAGCCCATATCCCATAGGATAGATGCGATGCTCTCGGGGTCGAGAGCCAACGTAGCTATCAAGATATTCGGAGCAGACCTGAACAAACTGTTTTCCATAGGAAACCAAATCAAATCTGCCGTGCAGGATGTAGAGGGAATAGCCGACCTTAACGTTGAGCAACAGGTGGAACGTCCCCAACTGATGATACGCCCCAATAGGGAAATCATGGCAAAATTCGGAATTACCGTTCCCGAATTTAAGGAGTTTGTAGGGACAATGCTTGCGGGGCAAGTCGTTTCCCAAGTCTTTGAAGATGGACGGACTTTCGACCTTACCGTCAAAGTCAATAATGACCAACGGACATCCATTGACGACATATCCAACCTGATGATTGACGCTAACGGTAAAAAAATCCCTTTGTCACAGGTAGCCGAAATCAAATCTGTTGTCGGCCCGAATACCATCAACCGCGAAAATGTACAGCGGAATATCGTCGTCGGGGCAAATGTCGCAGGAAGAGACCTACGTAGTGTGGTCAATGAAATACAGGAGCGAATCGCACAGCAGATTGAATTGCCCGAGGATTATTATATCCAATACGGAGGACAGTTTGAAAGCGAAGCACAAGCATCACGCACGTTGATGACCGTATCCATCTTTGCTATACTCATCATTTTCTTGCTTATTTATAACCAGTTCCGGGACACCAAGCAAGCCGCAGCGATTATGTTCAATCTACCGATGGCACTCATCGGTGGTGTTATCATTATATGGCTGTCCTCGGGAGTGATAAGCATACCGGCCATTATCGGGTTCATTTCACTGTTTGGTATTGCCACCCGAAACGGACTGTTGCTTGTCGAGCGTTACAATGTCTTGGTCGCCGAAGGCAATACGGTCAACGAAGCCATTAGACAAGGTTCCTTGGACAGGCTCAATCCGATATTGATGATGGCCATCTCCACAGGTCTGGCATTGTTGCCGTTAGCGTTGAATGCAGATGCCCCGGGCAATGAGATTCAAAGTCCGATGGCACAGGTGATTTTAGGAGGATTGGTTACCTCAACATTGTTGAACATGGTCGTCATCCCAATTATATATGGATGGATCGCAAAAGATAAAGATACAGCACATGAAACACTATCATAAAAAAACGTTGCATACGTGCATAGCTGTATTCCTGTTTTTGTTTGGCTTGATTGGCCAGACAAAGGCGCAGGGAGACTATGCACCACTCGTACAGGCTATCGACAGCAACAATACAGGGTTGATAGCCTACCAAAAGAGTGCCGAAGCGCAGAAAATGTTGAACCGGACAGGGCTGACACCGAGCAATCCTCAGATTGGGGTCAACTATACAAGACCGATTCGGTTTACAAGAAGCCGATTGATGGATTACAACATATCGCAGAGCATCGAGTTCCCGACCGTCTATGGACATAAGAGGAATGTATCGAACAGACAGAACGAAATCGTGAACACCGATTACCATATCTATAGAGCCGACCTTATCAATCAGGCCATCAATACCTATTTGAATTGGGTGTATTACAATCAGCTCGGAGAGGTGCTCAAACAGCAAAAGGAATATGCCGAAAGTATAGCCACATCGTACCAAAAAGCTTTCGATGCAGGAGGGGTAAATATACTTGACCGCAACAAGGCGCAGGTCAATGCCGTAAATGCCCAAAAGGAACATGAACTCAATGTAATCGAAATGAACACGGCCTATCAAGAACTGATGCGATACAACCAAGGGAATCCCTATGTCAATCTGCCAACAGATTTTCCAGACATCAGCAATGATGTGGCTATGCTGTTTGCAGAGGAAAGTCGTTTTGTGACCAGTAATGATGTGCTCAAATCTGTTACACAGCAGATAGAACTGAGCGAAGCACAGGAGAGATTGGCCAAAGCCCAGACCCTGCCCGAATTTAATGTGGGGTATATTTGGGGACAGGAATTTGAAGCAGACTTTAGGGGCGTGAGCTTTGGGATGACCATTCCCCTGTGGCAACAAAAAAACACCAAGAAGTATGCCCGGATGAACACCCAAGCATTGAAAGAAACACAGGAAAACGCCCAAAGTCAGTACACCCTACAAGTGAAGCTGTTGCAGAGCAGAGCAAGCGAACTCTATAAGGTCATGAACGAGTTGGAACGCACCATTTCGCAGACCAGAGGTCTTGAGCTGTTGAAAAAGGCTGTTGACCTCAAAGAGATTACGATCCTTGAATATTTGGTAGAGCAGTCCATGTATTTTGAACTGACCCAAAAGTACCTGCAAACAAAAATGAATTTACATATCACATTGGCAGAACTGTACAGATGGGAGTATTGATAATCTATTTGCCATGAAAAAGAACATTGAACAAAAATTGTTGCAAAAAAACACCAATCCGACAAGTATGCGGATATTGGTGTACGACTTCTTGGAGCAACAGCAAGTGGCAATGTCCCTGTCAGAAATCGAAAGCCATTTTTACAAAGCCGATAGGGTCACTATTTATCGGACTTTGAAGACTTTTGAAGAAAAAGGCATTGTGCATAGCATACAGGAGAATACAACGACAAAGTATATCCTATGCGACGACGGGTGTGATGAAAAGACCCATAAAGATTGGCACTTGCATTTCTACTGTAAGATTTGCAAGCACACGACCTGTAAAGAAGATTTTGTAATCCCTCAAAGTGAAACGAGGGATTACAGAATCGACGAAATAAAGTTGTTCGGTAAAGGCATTTGCGAGAATTGCTTAAAAGAGGGTTTGCAATAGCATTGCACGCTCTCCTTATTTAACTTTGTAATACATAGACAGAAGCATCATGGAAAACTATCTAAAAGAACTTGGTACAGACTTTCTCCCAAGAACATCGTTCGGCATATCATGAACAACAATGTGGAGAGAATAAGAAGTGGTCGGACAGATGCTAACATTTAAACAAAACAGAAATGGAACATCAACACAAATACGATGCACAGGGCAAACAGCTATGTTGCACACAGGAAGAAAAAATATACACCAAAGCAGGTGCAAAACACTTGATACAGGACGATGAATGTTGCAGTACCAAAAAGCATAAGCACGAAGAACACAGCGATGATGACGGACACGACCATTCACATTCGGGAGGTACGGACAACGTTTTCAAAATGTTTCTGCCTGCCCTAATTTCCCTTGTACTGTTGCTTGCAGGTATCGCAATGGATAATTGGTTTCCGCAAACGTGGTTTACCGATTGGGTAAGGATTGTTTGGTACGTGATGGCTTATGCTCCTGTCGGTTTTCCTGTTATCAGAGAAGCCGTACAAAGCATTGGTAAAGGCGAGGTTTTCTCCGAGTTTTTCCTTATGGGAATTGCCACTATCGGTGCATTTGCCATTGGCGAATATCCCGAGGGTGTCGCCGTTATGCTGTTCTATTCGATAGGCGAAGTATTCCAGACAATGGCTGTGTCAAGAGCCAAAGCAAATATTAAATCATTGCTCGACCAAAGACCCGATGAAGTAACGGTGTTGAGAAACAACGAACCGCACACCGTAAAGGCAGAGACCGTAGAGATCGGGGAAATCATACAGCTAAAGCCAGGGGAGAAATTGGGATTGGATGGAGAACTATTGTCCGAAACATCATCGTTCAATACCTCGGCTTTAACAGGTGAGAGCAAACCCGACACCAAAAACAAAGGTGAGGTCGTCTTAGCAGGGATGATAAACTTGAATACCGTATCGCAGGTCAAGGTTACCACAGCATACACCGATAGTAAGCTGAGCAAGATTTTGGAATTGGTACAGAATGCCACTTCGCAGAAAGCACCAACGGAGCTTTTTATCCGCAAGTTTGCCAAAATCTATACACCTATTGTGGTGTTTTTAGCGATAGCCATTTGCCTGTTGCCATACTTTTTCGTATCTGACTATCTATTTAAAGAATGGCTGTACAGGGCGTTGGTATTCTTGGTCATTTCCTGTCCATGTGCATTGGTCATAAGCATCCCTTTAGGATATTTCGGGGGTATCGGAGCCGCTTCACGGAACGGTATTTTATTTAAAGGCAGTAACTTCTTAGATGCTCTTTCCAATATCCAAAACGTCGTGATGGACAAGACGGGAACGATGACGGAGGGCGTTTTCAAAGTACAGGAGGTTGTATTTGACCCGGCATTCAACAAAGATGAAATGTTGCAAATGGTCAATATATTGGAAAGCCACAGTACTCACCCCGTAGCGACTGCCATTCACGAATACGTTGGCAAGCCCGATAATACAATCCGTTTGGAAAATACCGAGGAAATCGCTGGGCACGGACTGAAATCAACCGTAAACGGTAAAGATTTATTGGTCGGCAATTTCAAACTGATGAACAAGTTCGGCATACAGTACGATTTAGACCCGAACAGCATTGTATATACGACTATTGCTGTAGCCTACGATAACAAATTTGTCGGTTATATCACGATTGCAGACAGCATAAAAGAAGATGCACAGCAAACTATTGACCTATTGCACAAGCTCAATATTAAAGCAACTATGCTTAGCGGAGATAAAAGCACCGTTGTAAAATATGTGGCAGAGCAGTTGGGCATAGACAACGCCTTTGGCGACCTATTGCCCGAAGATAAAGTAAATCGGGTTAAGGAAATCAAAGCCAAAGGCGAAAGTGTTGCCTTTGTGGGCGACGGTGTGAACGATGCCCCTGTTGTGGCGTTGAGCGATGTGGGTATCGCAATGGGCGGATTGGGAAGCGATGCCACCATTGAAACAGCAGACGTGGTGATACAAGACGATAAGCCCAGCAAAATACCAATGGCTATAAATATCGGTAAGCAGACCAAAAAGATTGTTTGGCAAAATATCGGATTGGCATTCGGTGTAAAAGCGATTGTACTTGTTCTCGGAGCTGGAGGACTGGCGACGATGTGGGAAGCTGTTTTTGCAGATGTAGGTGTAGCGTTATTGGCTATATTAAATGCAGTAAGAATACAGCGAATGAAATTTTAAAAGATTTCAATTTATGGGCTTAGAAGAAGAACCGCAAAAAACGTAAGAAAAAATATGACCCCAATCGGTATAATTTTAGCTCAAAAAAGCCTGTTAAAAAAGTACAAAGATTGCATCATCGAATACTCAATTGGATTATGGCAATTTTCCTGACTGCGGTGTTGATATTGGTAATTATTGTTACTGTCCGACATATTTATCTTCACTTTACAGGTAAAATACAGCCTCAACACCGGCACCATCATCATCGTTAGAAAATAGATATAGTTATGGAGGAAGTAAATTTATATTAAAAGAATAGTGTGGAATGATATATTCCTCAAATTTAATATCTATATGGAATATAAAAAATACCCATTAGAATGGTTGGATTTATTAATAACAGTTACGCTCAATCCCTCTAATACGGATGTCTCTGTCATAACCCAAGAACAGGCAGACCATATCGAAAGCCGTTTGAGGGAAGAAATCTTGTGTTTGCAGTCGTTTATAAAAGGTCAAGTGTTTTCAATTAATAAAGAGAACGAAATAGACCTGCTCATAAAACAATACCATGCTTCTCTAATTGCCTTGCTTGACCAGACTATTAGGAACCAAGAACAAATAACATCAGAAATCAAATTAATACAAGATTTGAATAAATCACTTCTTACAAATATTGATGAACTGCTCTCATTTTTAGAAACACGATTTTCAAAATACATCAGTCTTGATGAAAGGGTACCTGTCACCTATCTTGAGGTTACCAAACATGAATTTAAAGTTAAGACAGATAGATTACAGAAGTGTATATCGCACGACCCTGTTGTGAAACTGCTCATTAAAAAGTTAACGCATTTTGTGACAGCATCCACGTACCCTTATGAATTAACGTTTAGAGTTGTATTATACCTAAGGGAACTTATAAACGGATTGGAAGAAATCGACTGGATACGCAGTAATCGAGAGGATTTTTCCCAATTGGAACAATTGCTGATATACATGAATTTCAACAGCAAAAAATTCATGAACATACTTACCGACCGTCTTGCAAATGAAGTCAATTGTTATGAACACACCGTAGAAAGAATGGATAAGCTATTGTACTTTTATAAGGCTTATAACCAATTGCACCGCAAACCAGACACGAAGCTAAATCCCAAATATCGGGATTTAGACACGGTAATCAACAACTGGTTTTCGCAGGAGATAGTTTATCTGGAAAAGAAGTTGAGATTAACCGTGATACCATTGCAAGGCAGTACAGCAACAACATCAAGGAACGGAACGAAAACAATACAAAAAATCCTCTGTGTACTTTCTACCGATCAAATGGCTTTGATACTGCGGGCAACGGATGACTTAAGGATTATCCACGCCAAATCACTTACCGAGGTTTTCAGAACCATGGCACCGCATCTATCCACCCCCTATAAAGAGGATATTTCTCATGAAGCAATGAGAAGCAAAGCGTATAACCCCGAAGAAAGAGACCGACAGATCGCCATCGAAACGTTGGAACGAATCATACAGAGGATCAGAGAGTATTAGCCTACACAACCCAAGCCTTAATCTCTGCTCCTAATTCGGATTAAAAATAAACAAACACCCACGGGGACGGAAAAGGAACGGATAATCCGTCCTTGCAACCGCCTTTGTTTCACCCTACTTTGGTATTACCATATAAACTTTTAGATGGATAGCACTATGTGGAATTATAAACTTCGTGGTTATGAAAGAGGCGTCAATCGAAAATCTTTATTCCGGTATGTTGGAGCAATTGGGGTATATCAATGGATCGATCAGAGAATCCGTACAGAACCTAAATGAATCACTTTCCTGTATTGCCGACACGATCAACGAATTAAGGGAGCGCATTAGACGCCACCCATTCGAGGAGGAAACGGACGAAATCAATTTTTTCAAATATACCAAACCCCGTTTCTGCGCATGGCAAACCTATGTAGTGGAATTGCACAAGATCCTGTCCTCGGTTCCAGTCGGTACCGACCAAACGGTAAGGGATTATTATATGGAAGAAATAAGCGTAGTGAACCGTTTCTTTCGTTTGCATGCTTTTCATTACCAATACTACGTTACGGACGAGCACAGCAAAGACAAACAATTTTTTCTTCGCCGTAACAGTTCGTTATTTCCCCCAGGGCGGGAGCTCCTGCCTGACGACCCCGAATTTTCTACCGACCTCGATCATCTTTTCGGTATGTTCCGGGCATACGAGATGCTCCGAGACTTTTTGATAGGACGAATCCGGTTGTTATACCAAGAACCCAATAATGTACTACTAAAAGAGATGATGCAAGGCCGCAAACGATGGTGGTCAGGCACCAAAATGGAGCTGGTGGAATTTGGTTACGGTATCTATTTTACACGACGTGTCAATGGAGGAAAGGCCGATATTTCAGATATAATCGCATGGCTGGAAGAAAGTTTTAGCGAAGATTTGGCACAGGCTTACCGTATGTTTGTCGATATAACCCGGCGCAAGACCATCAGCCACACCAAATATCTCGATGAGATGCGCGGTGCCATTCAAGTACATATCGAAGAATCCTTGAAATACAAACCCCATAAAAGACGCTCAAAAAATTGAGCGATCAACCGAATATCCGTTATATCCAAAAAAAAAATAACCTTACCAATATACCCATCTTGTGAAAGGGTTTGACCCATACCATTCCCGAAAACCCCATAAAATCCATACAGCGGAAAGAATACGCTATTTATCTCCTAATTCGCAGACAATCCACCAATCCCAACCCCAAAACCTACCTAAAATCCCTTACAAAACGCAAAAAATCCTCACCAAAAAAATCGATACCAATGTCCCCATATTGGGAAAGCTCCGTCTGCCCGCTTGCCAATTTTGACCCAAGTAAGGACACGTTCTTTGACATTGGGGGAAGAAGCATTTCCGGTGAAGAACCGGAAATTATTGTGCAGTCAGGGCAGTATTATCACCGCATACTTGTATGCAGGGGGTACCGCTCCGATGAACCATAGGCAGCCGGTTTCGGCGGGTATGTATGTACCCACGTGAGTATTCCCGAGTGAAATATATAGAGCGGTCCGCTCCGTAGCGATACGTTATTGACTTTACAGCGAAATGAAAGACCTTCATTGACCAAGAAATATAATATACGGAGGGGGTATGATGCCCCCTCTTATTTTACAAACGGCCATTCAGAAACCAGTACCATAAAATTATGCCAACACGGACAAACAACCTTTCGAGCAAGGAACTGGCGACACTGTTAAAAAATGCAGTCCAAGAGGGAGCTGGTAATGCCATAAAAAAAGAACAACCTATTCTCGAAAAACTGACCAAAGCCACGGCTTACCGCCTTTACGGCCGAAGCAATATTGACAGATGGTTACGGGAAGGGCTGATCTCGACACATACAGATGACAGCTCCAAGACTTTCCTTGACAGATCGGAACTTGAAACCGTTTCGGGTTCAAGCAACCGCATTACCTATCTGCCCGTAACGGACAGATAGACCGACCGGCCTACAAGAGCGGATCATTTCGGGTTCGTTGCCCGTTGCCGGTTCCATCGTGGGAAAACCCTATTCCCTTTATCCGTAAACCATCAAACCCCAGAGAAACTATGCACATACTATTGACACCGCTGCAATTGCAGACACTGCTTTCCTATGCAGCCGAAATGGGAGCAAAACTTGCCCTTTCCAAGACCGGACACATCAGGCCGTACCTCAAAAAATCAGAAGCGTTCAAGCGGTATGGACGAAAAAATGTAGAGCATTGGATTGGTCTCGGTCTGATCACGCCGCGCAAAGACGGCAACCACTCCGCAGCTTGGCGCATCGACCGCATGGAGATCGAAGCCGTGAGCAAATCCCGTGAAGCCATGCGCTATCTGTAAAAACTATCCACCACATCAAAAACATTTTTCTCATGACATCTTACAAAAGCAACACACCGCACGATGAGCCTTTGACCATCGCCGCCCTGCTCAAAGCATTGGGGCATGAACCCGTATCGACGGGTGGCGATGAATTTCAGTACGCAAGCGTATTAAGAAACCGAACCAACAACAAAATAGTCCTAACGGTCAATAACCGATTGAATACTTGGTTTGACAGCTCACTTGGCCTGCTTGGCAAAGGTGGCAACCTCATGGATTTTGCCCGTACCTATTGGCCTGATCTGTCGCCCGACCAGATCGAAGAAAGATTGCGTAACATACAAATTCAAATAACTAAAAAAGATAGACCACTACGCAAGCGCAAAGCGACCAAGATACCCCATTATCAGATCGAACGTACCGGCTCATTGGGGTACAATAGAGAGATCACGGATTTTCTCATGGAAAGCGGCCTTTGGGAACTCGCCGATCTGAACATCAAAGAAGTCCATTATTATACTACCGACCAAAAGGGCAATCGCAAAGACTTCTGTGCCGCTGGTTGGCAGAACGAAAACGGAGGTTGGGAAGTACGAGCCCAAAATTATACGGGCTGTATCGGCACAAGAGGAATGACCTTTATTCCGGCAAGTGAAACCGCGCTTGCCATATTCCCCGAATATGTGGACTATCTGAAAAGGCGGAGCGACAAATATCTGCATTACGCATCGGTACTGATATTGAACCATCCCGATTTCATATCCGCATCGCTGAAACGTGCGCACCATTTTCAAAGAGTGCTGCTGTACACCGATGAAACAGGAGGCGATTACCAATCCCTTGCGGAAATGTTCAAGAACGAACTGCCGCACACAGAAGTAATACCCCTTTGATAACCCAAATCTCTGCTTATGTCAAAATATGTAAACGTGGACGATCTGCGGGAAATCCCAATTTCGGACTTCCTGGCCCGGCTCGGTCACCATCCGGTACGCAAATCGGGTAAGGAACTTTTTTACCACAGTATGCTACGGGAAACCAAGCAAGACACCCCATCCCTGACGGTATGGGACGAGGGTGGAAAATGGGTCGACCGAGGTGGCCCGAACTCGACGGGCATACAGGGTGGTAGTATCGTCCAGCTCGGCCTTGCCTATTGGCCCCAGCACTCCTTTATCGAGGTGCTAAACAAGATAAAGGAAATCTGCGATATGCAGGTCTCCATGATACCGGCCTACAAACCTGTCAAACTACCAGCGGAACAGGAACATAGAAGCTATACCTTTGAACTTGTCCGAACACAGCCAATCGGCCGAAACTTTGTCCTGACCAAATACCTCGAAGAACGTGGGATATTGGACGTTGCACACGGACACCTGCAAGAAATCTATTACAGAAACCGTCTTGACAACGAAAATAAAAGTACCTTTTATGCCGTTGGCTGGCAGAACGATCAAGGCAATTGGGAGTTTACCAATGCCAAAGGTTTCAAGAGCAGTATCGGCAAAAAGGGAATATCTGTGATACCCGGCAATCCAAGCCATGCCGTTCTCTTCGAGGGCTATATGGACTACCTAAGTTGGCTCAAAGTGAACCGCCCCGATCCTGCACCTACCGCCATTGTCCTAAACTCCATTGTCCAATTGAAGAATGCCATCGAGCGGGTCAAGGGCATACCAACCGTGGACGTCTATTTCGACAACGACGATCCCGGCCGCAACTGTACTCAAAGGCTGATCGAAGCCGTACCACAAGCCAAAGACCGTTCCGGTGTTTATGGGGCGTACAAGGATTATAACGATATGCTAAAGGCAGTCCTAAACGAGCATGAAATACAGCACCAACGGGCAGGCCCCAGACGTTGACTTTCGGAGGGGACGAAATCAGTTATTCCGATATATAGATAACTGTATATAGGTATATACCGATAATCGGATAACCATATATACACGTATACGGGTATTTGTATATCCCGATATTTCGATAGACAGCTATACAGATAGCAGTACATACAGATATTCATATATCCCGATATACACACATCCAAATAGATAGCCATACGGATATATGTATAGATACATATCAGTCTATCCATATAGGCACATATCCACATATATAGCTATCCACATTGTTACGCATACAGATATACAGTTATCCGAACAGACATCCACACCGATAGCTGTATGTATGGATATATGACCGATCGAAACGTGGGTTATCAATCGGCCATCCCCGAACCTATGTACCAAAAACACGCCCCCTAACCCACTTTTTTGCCCTTTGCGGTATAACCCCACTTTTTTGTTTCGTATTGTGCAAGTTGTGTTTTTGTACGTACAGCGCTCGTACCTCGGCAGTACCCACAAAAACCAACTTGCCCCGGAACAGCCACACCCCACTGGGGAATGGCCGTACCAGGGTAGGAAAAAGGTCGCAACTCCCTTTTTCTCCTGCAAAGCGAACCATAACCGCCGCAGGGCGACGAACATCCATAAACCATTAAAACCATTACCATGCTAAGACACGGCAGCCTATTCAGTGGCATCGGCGGTTTTGACATTGCCGCTTCATGGATGGGTTGGCGAAACGTTTTCTCGTGCGAGAAAGACCCGTTCTGCCGAACCATTCTCAAACACTATTGGCCCAATACAACACACTATGAAGACATCTACGATTTTCGGGCAACTCACTATCGAGGACATATCGACATCATCAGCGGAGGGTTTCCCTGCCAGCCGTTCAGTCAGGCCGGACGGAGAAAGGGGGCGAAAGATGACCGTTACCTCTTCCCGGAGACTATCCGAATTATTAAGGAAGCAAGGCCGGATTGGATCGTTCTTGAAAACGTTACTGGACTGTTCACCATTCTCGAACCCGATAGTCTTTCTGAAATGGAAACCAAAGCGGTTGAGCTTTTTTGTGAGGACGACAAACAGCCTGCAACAAGTACCATCATCCGATTACAACGACGGGTTATCGGAAACATCATTTCAGAAATCGGATCAGCAGGATATGTACTCCCCACACTTGAAGACGGCACACCAATCGTTCTGTGTATTCCGGCTGCTGCCGTTGGCGCTCCACACCAACGGGATCGGGTTTGGTTTGTTGCCCACGCCGACCGCCACCGAGATAAGCAATATAAAAACAACGATGGAACAGGCACAGGACAGGCGACGGCTAAAGGACAGGAAGAACGAACGGGGCAATGGCGGTCAAGTGTCCTTGACGGATTTTTTGGTGTACCATGCGCTGATCTCCCTTTGGACACCGACCGAGGAAATAGCCGAGATGATGCCCAACGAAATACAGAAGCGTTTGCTGAAAGTGCTGCCGACAGCGGATCAGATCGATGGAACGGCATTCCCCTATGGACGGGATGGCCAAGTGAACCCCCGTTTTGTGGCCGAGATGATGGGCTTTCCGAAAGACTGGACGGAATTACCTTTCCTACGTGGCGGGCCGAAAGCATAAAAGCCTACGGCAATGCCATCGTTCCGCAGGTCGCCCTTGAAATATTCAAGGCAATACAAGCCGTTACCCCAAACCCCTAAGCCACATGAAGAAAAGCAAACAAAACAGAAAACCTCTACCAAGCGAACAGCGTACCCGACGCTTTGAACTCCGGTTGAGCGAAGCGGAACGGGCGCAGTTTCTTGAACTTGAAAAAGCGCTTGGCCTAAGCCGTGCGGACATCGTGCGTATCCGTGTGCTCCAACACTCCAAAAAGATGCTGGTCAATACCACCGAGATCATGAAACTGTTGGACGGTATCGGCACACAGATCGGGCGGTCCGGCAACAATATCAACCAACTGGCGAAACACGCCAATTCCCTGCAACAACAGGGAATGTTGCACTCCGCTATTATGCGTGACCTTGCCCCATTGCTGACCGAATACATCAGGTTGCAACGGAAGCTGGAACAGTCCGTTCGACGGCTCATCAGACTTATGAGGGGGCAGACATGATCGTCAAAATATTGAAACCGTCCGCCACGTTCAAAGGCGTTCGTTATAACACGAACAAAGTGGACAAGGATAAGGGCGAACTGATGAAAACAGCAAATTTCGGTACATTGCAGGCCCTGCAAAATCTCCGCCCAAAGGATTATGTCATTTATCTGGAAGCCCAATCCGCAGCCAGTAAACGGACGAAATACCCACAGCTCCACGCCGTCATTTCCTGCAAAGGACGTTCCCATAGCAAGCAAGAACTTACAGCCATCGCCGAACAATGGCTGAAAGGAATGGGCTACGGTGAACAACCCTACCTCTTGGTATTCCATAAAGATACCGCAAACAACCATATCCATATCGTTTCCACACGGGTAGACCGAGACGGCAAGAAAATAAACGACAGCTTCGAGAAAATCCGTGCCTACGAGGTATTGAACCGTATCGTCGGCGTGGATGAAAAACAGGAGATCGACAAGAATATCGAAAAAGCATTGAGCTATGGTTTCTCCACACGCGCCCAATTTATGATGCTCCTTGAAGCACGGGGGTATTCGCTTAAACTGTCCGATGGAGTATATCAGATCAGCCGTTACGGCAAAAGACAAGGCACGGTCTCTTTGGAACAGGTGGATGCCAAAATCAGCACTTTTGACAAAGACATCGATCGGTTGGCACAGCTCCGAGCCGTCTTTGCCAAGTACCGTAGCCAGTACGATCCGGCAATCGTCCATGTTCCGGCCCCACTTCCCGGTAACAGGCCGTCCGCACCATCCGGCTATACGTCGGCAATGGCGCAGATGCTATCGGGAAAATTCGGCGTGCAGATCATATTCCACGGCAAGGACGGAAAGCCGCCATACGGTTATACCGTCATTGACCATTCGAGGAAAATGGTATATAAAGGCAAAGACCTCATGCCGTTGGCAGAATTTATCAGATCATCCGAAGACAGCCCCGAAATATCGGCCAAAGCAGACAGACCGGAACCAACAGAAAGAGAACGGAAATCGGTATCCGAAGAAATGGCTGCCTATACCGATCATGCGCAGGAAACATCGGAGCATTGGATCCCGAATATCCAGATCGATATTGCCCACGACATTGACGATGAGGCCGTCCACGGACGTAGACGGAAACGCAAGAGCCGGACAAATACCCGATGACCCCCATCAACAGACCATTAAATCAGATAAACTATGCTCATATTAATAGGAAACCAAAAGGGCGGAGCGGGAAAAAGTACTCTCACCCTACTGCTCGCCAACTACCTGACCCAACAACAAGAACGGCGGGTTACGGTGCTCGATATGGACTATCAGCAATCACTTTCCGCCAAAGCCGAGAAAGCAAAGATTCTGGAAAATGAACCGCTGTACGAAATCGTACCCGCCGACCTCAGCCATTTTCCGGCAATGCAGCGGAAATTAGGGAAATCACGGAACGAGATCGTACTGATCGACCTGCCCGGCAAGATGGACGACGATGGGCTGATCCCCATATTTGCCGCCGCCGATGCGGTAATCTGTCCGTTTGCCTTTGACGAATTTTCCGTCGATTCCACATTGCTGTTTGCAATGGTCATCGGCCGGATCAACAAGCGGGCGCCGCTGATTTTCGTACCCAACCGTATCAAGAACACCGTCAAGTACGAAACCCGGACAGAAGTTGAAAATGTCCTGCGCGGTTTCGGTACGGTCGCACCCGGTCTGCCAGACCGCATCGACTTCCAGCGGGTAAATACGTTCCAGACACCGATCATATTATATCCCGTTATCCTGCCGCTCTTAGACCTGATCTATGAACAATATATTGCTAAGGAGGAAACAGTATGAGCGGAATAAAAAGCCTTGCCGACGAGCTTCGGGATTCCATGCGGAAAGGGAAACCGCCACAGGCAAAAGAAATTCCCTTGGCAGAACCACCAAAGGACACACCAAAGAAAAAAACGGAAAACTTGGAACGTCTGTTTGAAAATATCCTAAGCCATGAACTGACCGGGCGGGAAAAGCTACTAATCCGTTTGGACGACAAGACGCTTTTCCTGCTCAAACAACTGAAAGTTACCAAAGGTATCGACATGAACAAGATCATATCTTACAGCCTGCACCAATTTCTAAAAAACCATCCCGAACTGACCCGATACATCAAAGAACACATTAAAACCCTTGATCTATGAACTGGACACAATTCCTGCTCGGCGTTACCGCCATCTATGGCATTTACTATGCCCTAAACGTACTGTATGACCTGTTTATCCACCGCCGCGCTCCACGGGCGGCCGACGGAGGAAACGAATTGACATTTGATGAAGATTCGCCGCCCGAAAGGGTTATTCCCGAACCATCCAAAAGAGAAAACGAACCCACGGCAAAAGAGGGAAAAGCGGTTATCTCGTCCGGCCCCCTGCAATCCACGGGAGGCATCAACCTAAAGCAACTCGTATCGCTCATACAGAACGACGTGGTCGAGTACACCAAAGCCATTCCTTATTAAATCCGTTATGCGATCAATCCGTTTTGTGACAGTATCTTTTACTGTCATTTTTTTTGCCCTTTGCGCCACCGCCCAGCCCGGCCTTGACGAGTTTTATCAGGTCAGCGGAGAAGTCAACCGCTTTTATTTCAGTTTCTCCGATCTTGCCCTCGTCATCGGTGCCGTATGCGGACTGCTCGGTGGACTGCGGGTGTACAGCAATTGGCAGTCCGGCAAGCACCACATCGATGCGCAGGTCATGGGATGGTTCTTTTCCTGCCTGTTCCTGTCGCTCGTCGGTGCCGCATTAAAGGCCCTTTTCGGGGTACACTAACAGCCCAATCATTTTTTATTCACTTTTTATCCATTATCTCTATGACAGTAAAAACCAAAAAACTGTTTGCAATGGCCGCGCTTTGCCTTTCCGCGGTTCAATCAACATTTGCGCAAGGTGGTACCGTGGGTATCGATGCCGCCACGTCATCGCTGACCAGCTACGTAGACCCTATTTCGACACTCATTCTGGCCATCGGCGCGGTCGTTGGGCTCATTGGGGGAATACGGGTTTACATCAAGTGGAACAGCGGAGATCAGGACATCAACAAAGAACTGATGTCGTGGGGCGGTTCCTGCCTTTTCTTGGTGCTCGTGTCGGTGGTCATCAAAGCGTTTTTCGGCGTATGACACAAGAGCGTTATCCGATCTATAAGGGGCTGCAAAAGCCCCTTATTTACCGCGGTTTCAAGGGCAAGTTTATCTATTGGGGCATAGGCTCCCTTATCGGTGGTCTGGCCCTCGGTGGACTTGTCGGCGCACTGACCAACCTGTTCTTGGGCGGCTTTGCCACCCTTGCCCTGATGGGTGCCGGACTTGCCTACACATTCATGAAACAGGGTAACGGCCTGCACGACAAAACCCGTCATCGCGGAGTGTTCATACATCCCATCCACTTATCAATTCGTTATGAAGTCAGAGAAAAAGTCAACTTTTGAAATGCCCTATGTGGGTATCGACCATTATCAGGGGATGGCCATGCTGTACGGTAGCCGCGGTGATTTTTCGGTCATCATGCGGCTTACCAATCCCGTCCTACAGTATGGTGCCGATCCCGAAGCCTATACCGCATTCCAACAGGTGTTGTTGGGTGTCGTCAAAATACTTGGCGAGGGGCATATCATCCAAAAACAGGATGTGTTCATCCGGCGAAAATACAGAGCCGAACCAGCATCTGAATTTTTGCAACAGAAATACCAGGACCACTTCGACGGACGGGAGTACACCGAGATCAGAACCTACCTGACCATCACCCGCCAGATCAAAAGAGGGGCTTTCTATACATACGACAAGCGGGTACTTGTAAACTTTGGACAGAACATGGCCAAAGTGTTCGACCTGCTCGTAGGTGCGGGGCTTTCGCCTGCCTACCTGACCGAAGCCGAAATAAACCGCTTTATGAACAGGGTGCTCGGAATGGAGTTTGAACAGCCCCATATCACATTGAACAATCTCCGTTGCGGAGACCGCGAGTTGCAGATAGGAGAACAGACCGTTCGCTGTATTAGCTTGGTCAATACGGATTCCGTAGACCTGCCCGAAAAGGTCGGGGCATTTACTTCAAGAACCGAGACAAGCGGTATGCGTGGTTTCCCGGTGGACAATATGTTTTTCATGCACCATGTTCCCGGTTATCGTACCATTGTCTATAACCAGTTAATGGAGATACCCGGCCAACAGGTCACATTGGGCAAACTTGAAGTAAAGCGAAAAAGACATTCGAGCGTACCCGATCCGGCCAACATCATGTGCGTGGAGGACATCGACCTTTTATTGGTGGACGTAGCCCGTGAAAACCAGTTGCTGGTGAACGCCCATTATTCTATGATCGTATGTGCCGATACGGACAGGATCGATAAAACGGTCAACTTTATCGAAGCCGCCCTTTTCCAGCAAGGGATCATTCCCTCGCGGAATGCCTACAACCAGCTGGAACTGTTCCGCTGTGCCTTGCCGGGCAATGGTGTGGAACTGAAAAAATACGACTGGTTCCTGACGACCGCAGATGCCGCCCTTTGCTTCTTTTTTCGGGAAGCACTGCCGAGAGACGAAAAATCGGATTTTCTGATCCGGTTCACGGATAGACAGGGCATCCCCGTCGGTATCGATCCGGCCGACCTGCCGATGCGAACTAACCGTATCAATAACCGGAACAAGTTTGTATTGGGGCCGTCCGGTTCGGGCAAAAGTTTCTTTATGAATGCCCTCGTACAGCAATATATGCTGTACAATATGGATGTGGTCATCGTTGATACAGGACATTCCTATTCCGGTCTATGCGCCTACTTCGGGGGGAGGTACATCACTTGGTCAGATACCAAGCCGATCACCATGAACCCCTTTGCCATCGGCGAGGATGAATACAATATCGAGAAAAAAGATTTTTTGGCCACATTGGTCTGCCTATTGTGGAAAGGTGCGGACGGAACGATATCACCCGTAGAACGTGATGTAATTTCCAATGTTATTTCAGCCTATTACGCTGATTATTTCGGCGAGAAACAGAACGGTACCGACCAGCTCGACTTTAATTCGTTCTACGACTTTGCCCTGCACAAGATACCCCAGATCAAGAGCGAGGAAAGGATACCGTTCGACCTCGACGAGTTTCGCTATGTGCTGAAAAAATTCTACCGTGGAGGGGAATTTGATGCCATATTGAACGAGGCCGCCGATTCATCCCTGTTTTCGGAAAGATTCATTGTCTTTGAAATCGATGCGGTCAAGGAAAATAAGATTTTGTTCCCCATTGTTACGTTGGTCATTATGGACGTGTTCATCCAAAAGATGCGCCATCGAAAAGACCAACGGAAAGCGCTGATTATCGAGGAAGCATGGAAAGCAATAGCTTCGCCATTGATGGGCTCCTATATCCTGTACCTATACAAGACGGTACGGAAGTTTTGGGGCGAAGCGGTCGTGGTCACACAGGAATTGGGGGATATAATCGGCAATGCCGTGGTAAAGGACAGTATCCTAAACAATTCCGATACCGTGTGTCTCCTTGACCAAAGTAAGTTTATAGAGAACTATGGCGACATTGCCAAGCTCCTTGCCATCACGGAAACGGAACGGAAGAAAATATTCACGATCGGAAAACTGGACAATACCGTTGGTCGCTCCCGATTTAAGGAGGTCTACATCCGGCGTGGGTCAATGGGTGAGGTATTCGGTGTAGAAGTGAGCATTTACCAATACCTCGCATTTACCACGGAGAAACCCGAAAAAAGTGCCGTGGAAATCTATGTAAACCACTATGGGAACTATCAATCGGGACTGGAAGCATTTGTGTCCGATCTGCAAAGTAGCGGACTTGCTCTGGACACGTTTGTACGACGGGTAAACCAGACAAACGCCCCCATTGAAACACCAAGAGAATACTTTAAACCTGATTTTACATGAAACGATTTATTGCAATAACGCTTCTGTCCTTTGCCGTTTTCTATGCAAGGGGGCAGATCTACATCGACCCTGCTGTGGCAGCCGCAACGGGCGTCCATGCCGGAGTAATGAACAGCCAGCTAAACAGCGTGAATAACAACCTAACGCTTATCCAACGTGGACAGCTCGCCGTAACCGGCCAGCTCCTGATCGTGAACGATCTACAGGACAAGATCTACAAGGGATTGAGCGAGGTATCCGGCGTTGTCCGTTCCCTGCTGACGGTAAAGGACATTGCCAGCATTTCCCTTGACATCGTTAACGACGTAGAAAAGGCAATGAACATCGCAAGGGGAAATCCGGTACTCCTGCTGTTCGCCGAAGCGGGCGCACGGGAATTTAAGACACGGGCGACCAACCTGTCTGCCGAGGTCAGCGCCTTTATACTAAAGGGAGGAAAGGACAACCTGATGGATTCGGGCGAGCGGGCGAAACTGCTCAACCGGATACGTACGGAACTGACCATCTTGCGGGGCGTAGCCTTTGGGATGCACCGGAGTATGTACTGGGCGAAACAGCGCGGTATCCTTAACTCCCTCAACCCATACGCTGGTTTTATCAATATCGACAAACAGATTGCCGATGACATTATCTTTAATTCAAGATTGCTCAAACGATGAGATACTTTATCCTGACCCTGTTTCTTTTGGTCATCGCCCTGACCAGAGCAAACGCACAGCTCAATGTGGAACTGCTCCACCAATTGGTCGAACACAGCAAGGATGAATACGACCGCCAGATCACCGCAAGAAACCGACAGGCGATCACCACGGCCAACGAAGAAGTGAACCGTGAGGAAACGGCAAAGCTCAAAACCCGTTACCGAGAACTGCACAGCCGTTTTCATGTTTTGGGAACGGCATTGCAGGGGCTTAGCATGGGGCTTGAATCCGCGCCAATCGTAACCGAGATCATAGACCAACAAAAAAGGATTATAGGCATCGTTTCCACACACCCCGAATTTATGTTGCTTGCCATCGATGCAGAAAAAGATATGGCAGAAAAAGCCGTGCAGCTCGCACGCTACCTGACCGGACTTTTTATCAGTATCGGCGACCTTAACCAGATGAAAGCAAGCGACAGGCGAATACTTTACGGACACGTCCTGCAGGAGCTTCGGAAGATAGCCGGAGCATCACGTGGACTTGCAGTTACCATGTACTATTCGACACGAAAAAAACTGCTCGATTCCCTCAATCCCTTTTCGGCCTATATCAACGAGGACAAGCGCATAGTCGATAATATTTTAAGGCAATTGGAGGAATTTAAACCATGAAAAAGCAACTCATAACCCTGCTGTTTATCTATCTTTCAATGTCGGTTTTCGGGCAAAGCTATGTGACGATAGTCTATGATGCCAAGCACCTTGCCATCGTAAACGAGAACGGTGCGGTCAGGTTGGTTTCCGAACAGGCCCATAACAATATGCTCGGTAACATCCGTGGAAGTATAGACGATATTAATGTCAACCTTTCTTCCGTGGTTCTGGTGCAGAACATGATACACCGATCACTGACCGAAGTGGATCGGGCGCTGAAATCCGGCCGCTCTGCGCTCCATATTTCGAGGCTCGTGCAGGACATCGCCACCCACAGTACAAAAATGTTGGAAACCGCCAAAGGCGAACCGTGGCTGCTGCTCTTTGCCGAGGACGTTGCCCGTCAGATAAAGGACAGAGGAATAAACCTTGCCGCCGAGGTCTCCGAGTTTGTACTCCAAGAGGGAAAGAACGTACTGATGGACTACGAAAAAAGAGACCACCTCATGCGCAAGATCATTCTTGAACTGAAAGTAATTCGGGCGTTGGTGTTCAGCATGGAAAGGTCCATGTATTGGGCGAAGATCAACGGCGTACTGAAAACGGCGAACCCATACCGAAACTTTATCAATATGGACAAGCGCAAAGTGGACGAGATCATACGGAACTATTATCTACTTAAAGACTGAATATGAAAACGAAATATATCACAACGCTACTGTTGTGCCTGTTCTCCATTATGGGAACAATGGCGCAGAACGTGAAGCGACAGACCGACAAACATATCGTACACCAACAGGAACGCATGGTTCACAAGCAATGGGATCGCAAGAAGTTTACGCCGACAAGTGGCTTTCTCGGTCTAAACCCCAATTACTGGCTCACCTGGGCGTGGCACCCCAACTACCCCAAGACCGACCGCCGACCGTTGAGCGGTACAGGCCCGCAAACTCTAAGGATGGGTATGGTACTGGCCATGCAACAAACGGACGAAGCCTATAAAAAGCATACGGACACCATCCGAAAAGTTGCGGTAACCGAAGCCCTCAATTATTCCGGTCTGGTAGCAGATGCCGACCCCTTATGGCTTCTATATTACCGTAAAGAATTTGGAAACTTGACGGGCGGTACAGACACTGATCCGCTCGCCGGACTTTCACCGGATGTCAGGGATTATCTGCGGAACAAAGGTCTATTGGAATGGTACAGCGAAGAACGTGCGGAACTGAAAGAACGGCTGGAAGCTGCCCGGACGACTACACTCGACCGAGGCAGCCGAATAATGGCCTACCATCGTTTGCTTGGAGAACACAGGAAACTACTGTCCGCATGGGAAGCCAAAAAGAACTATGCCGCCAAATTCCTTTCATTGGCCAAGAACCGTGACCGCCTACGTAGTGACAATCCCGACCATCCGGAGTTTTCGGGCAATCGCTCCGACGTACAAATTGCGGAGAACATCCTAAAAAGAACCCAATAACCAAAATCAGATTACTTTATGGACTTTATCAACATGACGGGGCTAATGCCACGTTTTTTATTGCAAGGAAACCCTGTAAGCGTGCCCGATTCCTTTAAGGAAACGTTCAACTTTTTGCAGGGGAACGGTGTCTACGAAGAGGGTGTAATGTACTTTCTCAAAGGCATGAAAAACACGGTATGGACGCACTTCGACACGTTCATAACCGATGCGCAGGCCCTCGCTGCCATCTTTATGCTCATATTCTTTGCCATTAAATCATACGAAATGATGGCGGGCGACAAGAAAATGGAAGTCATGCCTTTGTTACGGCCGTTTGGGCTCGTGATGGTCATTATCTGGTGGGGTACGTTTACCCGCGTACTTGCATATCCCACCGACATCGTGGCCGCCAAAACGGAAAGCCTTTTCGACAGCGGACAGATCGAGGTGAACAATTTACGCCTGCAACGTGCAAAACTCATGATGGAGGTTGCAGACCAACTGACGACGATACAGGCCGAAACCGAGATCGCCGAAAAAGAAGCGGATACGTGGTACGGTCAGGCATGGGATGCGGTCACCTCAACGGTAAAAGAGGGTTTTGCTTCTGTATGGAATCCAATAGTCGAACTTAAAAACCGTATGCAGGTCGGATTACAGCTATTGGCAACCTATACCTTAGAAACGTTGGCTGTTTGGATATTGCGTATCTGCGTTTATATCATATTCATTATCCAGATCATCTATTCGACCATCCTTATCATATTAGGCCCGTTTAGTGTCGCCGTATCAATCCTGCCTGCCTTTAGAGATTCCTTTGGTACATGGATCGCCCGGTTTATTAGCGTAAACCTGTATTCGGGAATTGCCTATCTGGTCATGCACATAGCCAGCCTGTTCCAACAGTATGCAATGGAGGCCGAGATCACAAGGTATCAGCAACTCGTTGACAGCACAGGCGATACGATGGAGAAGATGGCTGTATTTGCTGGTAATGGACTTTTGAGTTTCGGCATCGTCATCGTGACGTTCCTGATCGGAGGGCTGACTATGCTCACGGTACCGAGCATCAGCACATGGATCGTATCGACAAGCGGTATCACCTCGGCCGCAAGCACAATGGGGCGTGGCGCAACCAATGCGACCCGCATGGCAAGGAGGATGATCGCCAAATTTTAGAACCTTTTAAGCATCTGTTTTCATGATAATAAAAAATATCGAAGCCAAGATCAGGCTTGCCACCTTTATTGCGGGAGCAAGTCTGACCGCCGCCCTGCTCATGGTAGTGGCGGTATCTTTTTTTGCCTACAAACAGGTCGGCAATGCACGTAAATCGGTGTATATACTCGATGCCAACAATGTACCCATGTCCGCACGGCAGACAGACGTGGAGGTGAACAGACCCGTCGAGTACCGTACACATATCAACCTATTCCATTCGCTGTTTTTCACCCTTGCACCTGATGATAAATTCATCGAATACCAAATGAAAAAAGCCATGTACCTGATCGATGAATCCGGTGCATTGCAGTACAACAACCTGCGGGAAAAAGGCTTTTTTAACTCCGTGCTATCGTCCAGCTCCGTACTCACCATCCAGACGGACTCCATCCACGTCGATCCGGTAAAGAAATACTTTAAGTTTTATGGCAAACAGACCATAGATCGGCGCAGCTCTACCGTAATACGCTCGCTGGTCACCGAGGGCTATTTACGGGACCTCGAAATGCGTACGGAGAACAACGGTCACGGTGTACTGATAACCCGATGGAAAACACTCGAAAACAAAGATATATCCTATGTTCAAAAAAATAACTTCTAACCGTCCGCCAGACACATCGGTATGGACAGCTTTTTACAGGGAGTTTGGCAAGTACATCGATGGAGGTACACACCGTGCCAAACATTTCCTTGAAATCCGGCCGCGTACAGTATTTATAGCAATGGTCCTAAGTATTCTCGTTTCCGTTGGATGTTTTCTTTTTCTCCCAAAGGAAACACCCAAGAAAGACAGTACAAATCTTTTCGTACAACAACCCTTAACGGATGGAATGGGCGGTATCGTCACCACCGTTTCGACCTTAAAGGAGTTGTTGGAAATCCGTACCGTCCTTGATGGACTGATTGACAAAGACAGTTTAGACAGCTCCGATAGCCTGCTGATGGAAAACGCCATCGACAGGATGCAGATACTCGAAAAGCGATTGTCCGAAGCCAACAAACCCCACAATTCACCTTAATACAATTCAACAATATGAAAATCAATTTCAGACAACCACGCTATGTGCTGCCCCTCATAGTGCTGCCCTTTCTATGCCTGTTTTTTTATGTCTACCAGACAGGTTTTGCAAAGGAGGAAGCACCCCGGCAAGAGGGCGATCCCTTACAGGGACAGATTGCCGAAGTATCGGAGGACGTGAAGAACCGCGCGCTATCCGACAAACTTGCTGCCTACCGTGAACAGTACCGCCGAGGAGACGGCTATACGGCAATAGGCCAGTTACAGGATGAAAGAGCCGAACAATTCCGTTTCGATGAAATGTACAACGAAGAAGAAAAGCACAGACTTGATTCCATCGAGCGGGCACTCAAAAACCAACGACCATTTTCGGGCAATGGAGATTCGGAGGATGACGACGACAGCGCCTTGCAACAGGCCCTTTCCTCATTACAGCGAAGACCCGAACCGATAAGGGAAGAACCGGAGAAAACCGACCCAATGGAACTTTTCCGTATGCAGATGGCCTATGCGGACAGTATGGCAAGGGCGAACGATCCCGACGAACAGGCAGCCCGCAGGGAACGTGAACGCATGGAAGAAGCGAAACGGGAACTCGAAAACCAACCCCTCTTATCTGTCTCCAAATACGCTACAAATCAAGGGGCGTTCAACACCATTCGCGCCGAAAGTGACAACACTTTCATACAGGCCATTATCGACGAAAACATGACAGGATATGCCGATTCACGTTTACGTATCCGACTCATGGATGACCTATTGGTCGGCCCGCACGTGGTCAAGAAAGGCAGCCACGTCTTTGCAAGGATTTCAGGCTTTTCAGGACAGCGTGTGCTGCTCACCATCACGTCCATCATGCACGGAAACAACATACTGCCCGTCCGGCTGGAAGTGTACGACAATGACGGTTCCCCCGGACTGTACGTGCCCGCTTCGGCATTCAGGGAGTTTAGCCGAGAGCTCGGCGGTAACACCACGCAGGGAATTACCCTGCAACAGCAAGCGGAAAACAATAGCCAACTGGTCATGAGCGCCATTCAGCGGATGTTCCAATCCACAACGACCGCCGTATCAAAGCATATACGGAAGAACAGGGCCAAACTGAAATACAATACGATGGTGTACCTTATCGATCCGCAGGCACTCCGCCAAAGCCAACAGAATTACAAACAGTAAAACCATTAATATTTCACCATGAAAAAGAGACATCATTTTCTAATCCTTTTCCTTTTATGTTTTGTAGGATATTCCGCCCGCAGTCAACAAGCGACGGAAACCCGGTTGGGAACACTTCCCGAATTAAGCCTGCACCGTGGCCATACGGTGCATATCCTTTCACCCGAACCCATCCAATACGTTGACATCGCTTCGCACCATGTATCGGGTGACCTACCCCTTGAAAATGTATTGCGGATCAAATTAAATGAAGATACCACGCAGACAGAACACCTTGACTATGAACTTGGAACAATTACCATTGTCGGCGATAACTTCGTGGCGCAATACCGCCTAACGGTCCCATTGTGGATTAGTGACACGAGTATCCCGGCCATGTTGGAAATCAGACCGGAACACACCCGACCGTTGGAAATATCGGAAATCGGATTGAGCCGAAGCCAGATGAAAAACCTTGCACTCGGTCTGCTTACAAAAAATGTTCACCGTGCAGTACGAAGCACGAGGGATTACGGTGTGGGTATCGCATTGAACGGCATCAGTACGATAGGTGATTATATTTTCCTTGACGTGTCGTTTACCAACACATCGAACCTTTCTTACAATGTAGATGAACTCCGGTTTTTCATTGAGGACAAGAAGATCACCAAAGCAACGAACGTGCAGACCGTGGAAATCAAACCCCTGTGGCAATACCAACCATTGACGGAGTTTAAGAAAAGACACCGCAATATATTCGTACTGAAAAAGGCCACCTTTCCCGGCAGTAAGGTACTTCGGGTAACACTCACCGAAAAACAGATTTCAGGCCGGACGGTCAACCTAAAGATAAAGTACGGAGATATTCTGAAAGCCGACACCTTTTAAATCGGCTTTACCCAACCTTTGAAAATCAATTATCATGGAAGACCTCCGCCAATTGGCGGAAGACTTCCAACCTTTAAAGACAAACACTTATGGAAGAAACCAAAGAGCAACAGGGGCTTTACCGTTCCCTGCAATTTGGCATATACCTATCCGTTGTCCTCGAAGTCTTTTTGTTTTTCTATGTAGATAGATTCCTCTTGACAGGGGTAGCAAATAACAGTCTGCTACTCTTTGCGGAGAGGCTTTCGAGGGTGCCGTTCTATGCCGAATTGATAAACAGCAAACTTTTTACGCTTGTACTGATCTGTTTGGTCTCCGTCGGAACGTTAAGCCGAAAGAAAAAAGACCTCAATCCCAAGAGCCAGATCGGTTACCCTTTGGTATTGGGGGTGCTCATTCTTTTTTCGGGCTTGTGGTTACAAGGGCGTGGGGCGGCTCCGATATGGGGGCAAGTGAATTGGTGTGACCTTGCCTATGTCACGAGTGCTTTTGCGGGCGCCGTTTTGGTACACGTTGCAATGGATAACGTGTCCAAGATCATCAGCTCCAATTTGGGAAAGGATCGTTGGAACATTGAGGAAGAATCCTTTATGCAGCCGACTGAACCCGTTATAACACCGTACTCGATCAACATCCCGACCTTGTTCTATTACAGAGGGAAAGTCCGTAAAGGGTATATACCGCTTGAAAACATATTTAGGGGGTGTCTCATTTGCGGGGTTCCGGGAAGTGGGAAGTCGTTCGGGATCATCATGCCGATCATCCGCCAAATGCTGGCCAATTCGTTCACGATGTGCCTATACGATCTGAAATACCCCGATCTCGGCAAGGTGGCCTATTATCACTATCTGCTTGCCAAACAGGGCGGTCGTTGCAGAGATTACAAATTCCATGTTATCAATCTCAACGATCCCGCAAAGAGCAGACGGGTAAACCCGATGAAGCGGGCTTACCTAAACACACTTGCCGATGCTTCGGAAACGGCCGAAGCACTTGTTGAGGCCTTGAAAAAGGGAGACAAAAGCGGTGGTAGTGACCAATTCTTTACGCAGTCCGCCGTCAATTTCCTTGCCGCCTGTATCTTCTTTTTCAGTAGGTACGAAGATGGGCGTTATTCCAGCCTGCCCCATGTACTTGCCTTTCTTAATCTTTCGTATGAACAGATTTTTACGGCGCTGTTCAGTAACCAAGAGCTCGCTTCCCTTTTATCGCCGTTCATGTCTGCCTACAAGGCAAAAGCATTCGATCAGTTGGAGGGGCAAGTGGGTACCCTCAAAATCTTTATTAGCCGAATGGCCACCAAAGAAACGTTTTGGGTTTTCGGTGCGGATGATTTCGAGCTCCAGATCAGTAACCCCAAGCACCCCGGTATCTTGGTGCTCGCCAACGACCCAAGCACGCAAAGCATTAATTCCACCTGTTTGTCAGTGGTGCTTAATCGGGTTACCAAACTTATCAATACAAAGGGTAACCTGCCCATAGGTTTAGTGGTGGATGAGGCCCCCAGCTTATATATTCACCGAGTGGACATATTGGTGGCACAGGCCCGATCCAATTTATCTGGGGTCGTTTTGGGGCTTCAAGAGTTGCCTATGTTACGCCAACAGTACGGCAAAGAAACAGCGGAAACCATCACGTCCATTATGGGTAATGTGCTGTCCGGTGCGGTCAGGAGCAAGGAAACTTTGGAGTGGCTGGAACGTCTTTTTGGTAAGGTGAAGCAAACGGGTGAAAGCCTAAGCATCGACCGTACAAGAACCTCGCTTTCCTTGAACGAAAAGCTCGAACCGTTGATTCCTGCCGGAAAGATAGCATCGTTAAAAGCGGGTGAAATCGTTGGTATCGTTGCCCGTGATACGATGGAAACCTATACGGGAAAATACGAGACTACGGCGGTTAACTGCCGTGTCAATCTGGACATGGAAGCCATAAAAAAGGAAGAAGCGAATTATCGCGAACTGCCGACCTATTACGACTTCGGAGATCGAAAAGAAGAAATCCTACTGTCCAATTTTTTCCGTATCAACAGAGAAGTACAGGAGATGGTCGAGCAGTTAATGCCGACACAGGACACACCCCAGATTCCCACTCCAACCGAAACTAAAATATCATGAAGAAAACAGAACGTTCTGCCGATCAGCGGAACATATTAACTATCCCAAGCCTTGTTTTCGGGTGGTTGCTACTTGTACCCTTTATGCTTTATGGACAGGTTATCGATTACAGTCCGCCATTGGACAAGCTAAAGGTTACATCACCGTTCGGGTATCGTATTCACCCAATCAATGGTAAGGCATCGCACCATAACGGTGCCGATTTCGCCGCCCGTTCCGACCCTGTATTCAATGTGCTTGACGGTCGGGTCAAAGCAACCGGAAAGCATAAAGCACTTGGTAAATATGTACGGGTACTTCACGGAGACGTGGAAACCATTTACGGACACCTTTCCCGAATACTCGTTTCGCCCGGTGATACGGTAACGGTGGGGCAACCCATCGGTATTACGGGAGCAACGGGCAGAGTTACGGGTGAGCATTTGCATTTCTCGGTCAAATTCAAAGGGAGATACCTTGACCCTTTGAAATTCCTGGACAGCCTTAGAGAACAATCGGATAAACCTTTAAACATCGAATAATATGGACTATCATTTAAGATCACTACAACAAAAACTAAGTATCCTAGCCAGTGGCGAGGATATTGGTATAACCCCACAGGAAGCCGCCATTTATGGCGTGGAATACGCCGACGAATGGCCGGAAGACGAATCCCCGGAGGTGGATGAATATGAGCAGTAAAAATTCAAAATCCCTGCATGAAATAGTTGCAGAGAATATCATCAAGAAACTCGAACAAGGCACAGCACCGTGGCAGAAGCCGTGGAATGACAACGGCCCGGCCTTTGAATTTCCGTACAACGCCACAACAGGAAAACGCTATAAAGGGATAAACATTTTCTCCCTTGCGATGGCCGACCGTGACGACCCCCGATGGATGACCTTTAAGCAAGCATCGGAAAAAGGCTGGCAAGTACGGAAAGGTGAAAAGGCTTCCCTTATCCAGTATGTCAAACTACACCAATTGGTACCTAAAAAAGACGAACAGGGTAAACCAATTTTGGACGAAAAAGGAAAACCCGTAAAGGTTCAGGTAAGGTTGGACAGACCGATCATTACAACCGCTTGGGTGTTCAATGCGGAGCAGATCAACGGTATCGAACCTTTGGTTAAACCCGATGTAAAACAATTTCAATGGAGCCCTATCGAAAGGGCAGAAAATCTCATTCAGGCTTCGGGAGCGACCATAACCCACAGAGCGGGCGATAAAGCATTTTATAGCCCACTCCGTGACAGTATTACCATGCCTTTTCGTGAGCAATTCGATGCACCGGATAAATACTATGCCACCGTACTCCATGAACTCGGCCATTGGACAGGACACGAAAACCGTCTGGACAGACGCCTTATAAACAGATATGGAACAGAGGGGTATGCCCGCGAGGAACTCCGCGCCGAAATCGCATCCATGCTCATAGGTCAGGAGCTCCATATCGGCCACGATCCCGGCCAACACGTTGCCTACGTGGACAGTTGGATTCAGATATTGCGTGATACACCTTTTGAAATACACGCCGCCGCTGCCGATGCTGAAAAAATCCTTAATTACATATTGGCATTTGAGCAAAAAAGGGAAATCAAGGCAGCCGCCGATGTGGCGGTCGAAGAACACACCGTAACACAACCACAAAAGGCGAAAGAAGCCGCCCTTTCTATGGGTGATGAAATCGCCTATAACAATACGGTGTACAGGGTGCAAGGCCATCTGAAACGTGGACGTATGCGTGTGGAAGACGTAACGACTGGAAATGTATTTTCCCTGTCCAAGACAGACCGGCTATATAATTCCCTGCTCCAAGCCAAACAGCACCCCGAAGCTGTCAAGGTAGGTGCAGACCTGCACCGCCCGGTACATGCCGAAAAGGAGGCTGTTGCCGCCTATGGTATCAGAAGATAAAATCTAAAACTTAACAAACAATTACATCATGAAATATCCCATCAACGAAAATGAAATGCCCCTAAATGAACTTGAAAAATTGGGGCTTTACAAAGACGGAGGGTTCAGTATCAGTCCGGAGAATATCGATGCCCTGCTTGCAGGAAGAAGAACCGATATGTTGAGTATGGCAGGTCTGAATATCGACGGGTTTGCCATCCGACAACTGGATGCGAAGTTATCCCTTAGCCGAGGTGAGGACGGTACTGTCCAGCTTAACATACATCCGATCTATCGTGAACCACAATGGCACCCGTTATTAAGTGACGACGAGGAAAAAGCATTGATCGCCGGAGAAAAAAACGTAGTGAGCAAGGAACAGGAGATCGGAGGAAACAAAAAGAAAAAAGTCATCATTGAGTATGACGACTTGACAAGGGAATTTGTTGCGTATGAACCCGACGAAGTGCAGGCCCCGATCAGAGTAAACGGCGAAGAACTTTCGGAAAAGCAACAGGAGGCTTTCCGTAACGGCGAAGTCGTGGAACTCAAAGACGGAACGAAAATTCAGCACTCGGCAACGGACAATAAGGGGATTCGTTCAGACAGTAAACGGCTTATCCTATCCGTGCTATTGGACGGCGGTATCTCATACTTGGTATTCCGTGGTATCAATAACCTAAGAGGTAGGCTCGAACCACAAAGTGAGGGGTACAGCGAGGGGTATAACCGTGCTTTGTCCGATATGATGATGGCCGACAAAAAGCTAAGGGAAAAAGGGAACGAGAAAACCGTTCAAGACCTTGCGCAACATCTTCATGATAAACAAGAGAGCAGGGGCTATACCCGCACCGTTGCGAGGTAATGTTATTTCTCCAATTAAAACCCGAAGTACGGAACTTCTTTGCTCCCTATGTGGGTATGGTCGAAGATAAAATTCTGTTTACTTATACATTGGGAAATCAGGTCATAGACCATGAACGTTGGAACGAAAACGGCGCTCGTATTCCGGTAAGCAAAGGTGTATGGTTGGTGACGGATAGCTTGCCTTTATCCGTCACCGACCTTTTTATCGGTCATTCTGCTTGTGATATAATGTGCTTCTGCCATTATTACCCCAATTGGATTAATCCACACCGTTCGAGTGCGTTTGCTTCATTGGGGTTGTTGCCGACCAAAGAACAGTTTACTTGGCTAAAATCCCTTTTCACCAATGCCAAAATACATACGGTATTTGACGGGGGAATAAGTGGTCGTGTAGCTGATTGTAAAGTTGCGACTTGGCAACTTGGTAAGAACGCAAGGTTTAGTATTGTTGATGACCACGGAGAGTTTTACTGCAACAAAAAGAAGTATCGTATCCCGGTCAGTATTTTTTCATTGAACCGTTTTGAAAAATTATCGGGTATCCGTGCAGGTATCAGGACCCATAAACCAAAAGCACCATTTGAAACGTTCTATCAATCCTTTACAAACGTGGGTTAATCTGAACCAGCCTACCCAAACCCCTGATCCTTTATTGGGTCAGGGGTAAAAGTAAGGGGTTTTTTTGATTTTGTTGAAGGGGATTTATAAGCAAAGTCATTTATAAAGATTACTAATGACGTTCTAAGTGCTAATAGTAGATTGAATAATTACTCTAATCAAATAGTGGTTTAAGCGTATATTAATATTCTCCAAATACAATTGCTTTTGAATAAACTTCATGAAACTCTGGTGGTAACCCACAAGCTTTATTTAAATATTCAGAGAGTCGAAGTGCAAAATTTGATGTATGTTTATCTTTTTCAGAGATTCCTTTAGCATAAGTATACTTAGTAGGATCAGTAGATAAAAAGCAAAATGACAATTCCTTTAAATACAATGGAAGTATATTAAAATTCATTGGGTTCTCAAACACCAGTCTTACAAGCTCGACGAAAGTATCCCATTCAGGTAAGGCTAAATCTTTATCTGGTATTGTATTACCACTGGATCTTTTGCGTAGTTCATTGAGGTATTCGTAGTTAGCGATGCCTCCATAAATTATTATTTTCAAATCGTTACTTAAATCATCCTTGGTTTTTAATGAAATGTATCTGGTAAAGACTTCGGTAATAATTTGATTTAGACTAATTGCCATAAGTGAATAATGGTGCATTACGAGTGAAAGATGAAGTTTATTGGCTGGGTCCAATTCTCCTTTTAGTACTCTAAGGATTGACAATCCTGATCGAACTTGAAAATTACTTATTTTATCGTTCCAAAAATTAGTTCTAGCATATTCGCACAACTGCTTTAATCTTGGGAATTTTTTGTCGATTTCCATAAAGCGATCCCAATGATCTATATCAATTAATGAACTAAATAGCGGTTCTAAATAGTCTGCTGTTGCATGAGAATAGAAATTAAAATCGTTATCAGAAAACAACTGAACATCGAAAGTATTCGCAGTTAATTGGTGTTCCTTCTCAATATCTTTGGTTAATAATATAAGCCCTTTCTTAGCTCCGAAGTACTCCATTAATCCTTTCATCCATAAAGCCCTAGTAATTCCAGATTGGCCTTTTAATGTTTTACAATCGCCCAAAATAATTTGAAACCGACCTGTTATTTCTGGTGCAAGCGCAAGAGCATCAATATCTGTAACTAACTTGGGGGCCGCTGAAATTTGAGTTTGAGAAAGTACATTCACTTCTAAATGTGGATACCAATTTCGTCGAACAAAGTACTCAATTACTCTGATTTTTAAATTTCTATCTTTTATCATCTTGAAATACTTTTTAGTAAGAGATTATCCAACTCTTCTTTTGCTTCTTCTCCTAACATTACTGTTTCGGTTTGTCGTAATCTTGCAGAAGATACGATAGATTCAATATAAGTTTGATCCTGTTGTAAAGCAATTCTTGCTTCTTGGTCTACTTCCATATTAGATAAGCTTCCTTCATTTAGCAACCTAATTGCTAAATCTAATGCTCTGATATTTTCTTCAGAATTTATGAGAACAAATCTGTATCGATCATCCTGCATTTTTTCAAGACGTCCAACTTTTAAAACAGACAACTGATAATACTGAGCATACGTTTCTGACGTTGGCTTTAGCCATCCGTCTCTTTTTAATGCATTCAATAAGGCACTAGGCCACCTTATTGGATATTTATTAGCTAATAACTGCCCCTGTCTTACAGACGCGAGGAGCGCCATAGCTCGCTCATAAATTTCCCTATTAGTTGGGTTCAACTTTGACAAACCAGGAGCGGGAGTAAATAAAAAGAAATTTTGTCCTGCATGACCTGTTGTAATTGCTGGTGGTTTCACCGCACCATCTTGAGCCAATCTTTTAAGAATCTGGAGCTCTTGAACGGTAATTGATTCACCGTTAATACTCATAGTTTTCTCAATAATACTTAATGGCCAACCTTGTGCCTTTTTTACTAATTCTAATACCCTCTTAATTGTACTGGCTCCGGATTTTGCGGTTAAGTCAGCAAAAACATCAACGTTTTCTGAAAAAAACAAAGGACTGATCAATATTTCTCGACCTCTTGCTCTTTTGGACATTATATATCCGCCTTCTGTTCCGAACTGTAAGTTTCGATCAACAATTTTTTTCTCAGCACCAAGGGAGTATATATTACTGCGTTCGGTAGGAGAATTAGTCAGTTCCGAAAGTATTCTTAAAGCTAATTGTTCAGGTTCATTAAATCCCATCTCTGTAACAGCATATTCTCCCACCGTGGAGTAGATATCGTCGAAAAATGGAATTTGCGGTTGAATTTGCTTAATCGTCGATTTTTGAGAGTAGAGTTTAACGAATTCAATTTCTTCAAGATTTTTTAGAATATCCTTTAATAAAATTGGAGGTATTTTGAAATAATAATCCGAAACAAGTTTTAGCTTTTCGTATTCCAAAAGAGGTAGTCCACGTAAATGCAAAGCAAGGTTAACCATCATCCCAATACGTGGTAAAAATTCAAATTCTGGGATATTTTTGCCAGCTAATGCAGTTGTAATATCATAACATTGAGCTGCGGTATTTTGATTACTCATAAGTCTTGTAATAGTTGTTGAAAAATTAGTATCTGCTTAGCCCTGAGTTCTCACTAAATTACCTAATTTATAATACATTTGACCAATCAGTAGGTTCAATACGGTCCAATTTTATCATCACCTTTTGCCTCAATCTTGGTGACGAGAAGAAAAGACTTCTTTTTTCAATTACTTTGAAATAATACCCATCGTCATTCATATTTTCATTTTCGCATTGGAGATATATTTCCTCTCCTATATCCGGTACATTCGGGAGTATATCGAAAGACTTTAGGTCAATAACGTCACCTTTGTAATAAAATTCTAATTCATACGGTTTATTCATACTTAAGTTTTTTAAAGTTATTAAAACATAGAACGGTTACTCCTTGGTTTGCCAATGCTTACCCAAAAAGGTTAGCAGTTTTTCAGAGAGTTGATATAATTTGCTGACAAATTTCTCTGGAAAGTAATGATCTTTATGCAAATCAGCATTGGAAGCGTTTATCGTAGCAGTTCCAATAAGCATTGCGAAATCGTCCTTATTGTACCCTCCGACAACCAAGTTTGCCAGATTCCTCTTCAACTTCCTAGCAGAATCGAGTTCAACTGGAATCACATCTAATATGTGATAATGTAACCATACTTCAAAGGAAGGGTTACTTATGGCAAGAGACCAATTCGCTTCTTGTTCGCTATGTTTGTGCAAATCATCTATCTCCTTACGAGGCCATCGATCAACATCTAAAACAAACCAAACAAAGTCCTCAGGCTCAACGCCATATTCCTCGTCGTATTTGGCCAGTCTCTCAGTCAAATACTTCGCAGCTGATTTTCCTTCTTCGCGAGGAACGATTTCAACAACTACTCGCTGATTTATAGCACCAAAAAAGCTAAAATAGTCATCCTCTCGCTGTCCCTCGGCAACAATGACAAATTTACGGAAATCCCTATGAGGTTTTCCTTTTTTGTATTCTCTATTCTTACTCCTCGGCATACTCTTCAAGTCTTAATTTCCTTAAATCTCCGAGAAACGGAATAGCACCAAATCGGCCAGAAAGATACCCCTTTCTTATGTCCAAATCGGGTCTTACATTATATTCACTCAATGGATACAGATGGGTAGCTCCCTCTTTATTTTTTTCTGCAAACCATATTTCATCTTGTCTAAATAAATCCAAATCCAAGAGGTTCGACTCATGTGTGGTAAAAATCAATTGGCCAACTTTATTTGGATTATCTTGTATCTGCGCAACAAATTCTTTTAATAAAGTAGGATGTATGCTTTGGTCGATTTCATCAATCATGACGGTTATTGGAAATTTTTCCAAAATATACAGAACTGGAATAAAATCAATCAATCTCAACGTTCCATCAGACTCATCAAAAAGTTCAAACTTGACTTTTTTTCCAGATGGGGTCATGTGATAAGATACTACTTTTTTGATTACTGGCTTCCCGTCCTCGAGCATAGCGACAGCATTTTTGCTATCTCCAACACGTTCCATTTCCCCAGATTTTATCAATTTTAGAATCCTGTCTTTTTCGTGCTTGTTGTCCTCGCCAAAATATTGATCGAAGTCAAGTGTTTGGATATCCAATTCTTTTATTCCAGTATCGAATTTGCTTATAAGACCATTTGTGAAAGACTTGAAATCTTCATCATCGATAAAACTATATGTTAGACCGGCATATTGCATTCCGGGCAAGATTACAATCAAGCCTTTCTCGATCCACTTGTAGGCCCGATTGATTTCCTTGAATTTCTTGTCCTTAACCAACGAAATAAATGGAACACTTGGCTCTAGAAGATCTTCCTCATATACTTGGATGAGCAATCGATCCTTTTGACTTTTCAGATATTTGGGTGCCATATTTATTTTAGTATTCCCAGATTTATCAATCTTTCTTTCAAAAATGAGATCATCGTCCTTTTTCCCATAATTTAAAAGATATAGCCATTCTTCTTGAATAGTACTACCTATGAAGACCATACCATAAGAGTAACCTACTTCTTCGATAAGAAATTCTACTTCAAGTGTTGAGGGTCTTTCATCTTCTGATAATTTAAATGATACATCATCATTAAAACTGTCGAGAGATCCTGCCGTCACAAGCTCCGATAAAAAATTAATGGCTAAGATCAGATTTGATTTCCCTGCACCGTTAGCACCATAAATGACGGCACTTTTTAAAATGTCGACTTTTGGGAATGAATATACATGGTTTGGATGCCGTCTTACATCCCCTGTCAACATATTAAATTCTGTCTCATCCTTGAAAGACAGGAAATTGTCCGCTACAAATCTAATTAACATTTTCGTCGTTGTTTGTATGTAAAAACGATTATATCGCTATGATGTTGTTTAAAAAATATTATTTTTTGTAATTTTGATGCAAGTATAACGAAAAAATCGTTGTAAATATAAAAATTTGTACATTTGTAACGGTATGAATTTTAAGAAATAGGATTCAATGAGCAACAATTACATATTAGAACTTGATCAGTTCATTAGGTCGGTGGAGATCAGCAAAACGGATTTTTTTACTGTACTCCTTGGTGCGGGTGCCTCTATTAACTCTGGTATAAAGTCTGCTGACGAATGTGTGTGGGAATGGAAAAGAGATATCTACGCCTCAAAGGCAACAACACACAAACTTGGTAAATTAGATGATAAGTCTGAACAGGTGAGACAAGCTGTACAGACATGGCTCGATAATGAAGGTATTTATCCCGATGCAGGTTCAATAGAAGAGTACTCTTTTTACATAGAAAAATGCTTTCCAATTGAAGATGATCGCCGTAAATATTTCCAACGTTTATGCGAAAGAAAAGAACCCTCTGTTGGTTATAAGTTATTGTGCTTGCTTAGTGAATTGGGTACAGTCAAATCGATATGGACTACAAACTTCGATGATCTCTGTCGTGACGCAGCCATAAAGACTGGCAACACAATTATCGACGTCACGTTGGATTCGGTTGAAAGAATTATTCGCCCAATTAATACATCTGAATTGCTATTGATAAAATTACATGGTGACTACAAGTATGGACAGCTGAAAAATACCGACGAAGAGTTAAAGACTCAAGACGAAACATTCAGATCACATTTGATAGATTATTTGAAAGATAAGCATCTTATTGTTTCAGGTTATAGTGGCAGAGATAAATCTATCATGTCTGCGTTAAAAGAAAGTTATTCCAAGCAAGGATCAGGAAGATTATACTGGTGCGGGTACGGACAGAATCCGTCGGATGAAGTCCTTGATTTGATAACTTGGGCGAGACAACATGGACGTTCTGCTTTTTATATACCAACAGATGGCTTTGACAAGCTGATGATAAGTTTGGCAAAGGAATGTTGTAAAGATCATACTAAATTAGTTGAAAAATTTAGCGATTGCCTAAAGGCTGAAAAGCAAGAAATTAATCGTTCTCCGTTTTCTATTGAGACAGGGAAATTGAATGCCATAATTAAAGGAAATCTTTTTCCTCTCAAATTACCAAAGGAGGCCTTTCAATTCCAGTCAGATTTGGCCACGGGGTTACAGCCATGGAAAGAGATTAAAAACTTGGTTAAGCCCTATTCTATAGTTGCCGTTCCACATAGAGGTTACGTATGGGCGTTGGGAACATTATCCGATATAAACACGTGTTTTGAAGGACATATTGAAGGATCGATAACACGCGCACCAATTGATAATTTAGAATTGTGGAAAGACACAGCAATATACAATCTTTTGTTATCATCCTTAACGAGAGCATTGTCAGCGCCTAAGGGATTGCGTTCAAACGGAAAAAACTTGATCTGGAAAACCGAGCCCACGTCTCATAGGATATTCCAAAATATCATGTATTCCACGCATGAAGCCATAAGGTTGTCAATCACAACTGACGGAAAACGCTATTATTTATCATTATTACCCGATTTCAGAATAAATTCCGATGATCCAAATGCGAAAATTTCTAAGGAAGTTAGGCAGGACGTAGGTAGGACCTATTTCGATAAGTTAAGAAACAAAGCCTTTGACGAATATTTATTTTCATGGAGAAAACTGTTGTTGAAAGGTTCTAACGATAAATTGCTCGTAGAGTATCCACATTCCTCTGCATCTGGATTCAATTTCGAAATCTACCGATTGCCTTTATTTTCGAAGGTTTCTCAGTCAGGAAACAAACCGGAGATACAACTTAGCGAAAAATTCCCTAAAGCCGTATTGCATTTTAATGGTATTCAATATAAAGAGCCAGAGTTAGCTTTTTCTCCTAAAAATGCTGCTATGAGTGTAGTTCCAAAGGATTTTCATCCCATGAGAGGACTGAAAGACAATGCTCCATCGGACAGTGGATTAACAGGTCATTTATATGACGAAAAAATAAACTTGGGTGTGATTTGCCCTCGTGAAGACAGCCAAGCATTTTCGAAGTTTCTGAATCAACACAATACAATAATCAGTTCAAATAATAAAAATGCCGATTATCTTATCGACTATCCGGGTTTTTTTAATGTATATAAAGTCAGTCTGAATATACCTTTAGTTGATTCGGAAAATTGGTTAACTTGTCCTGAACCGACAATCAAATCTTCTCTGAAAGAAACTGCTTTTGACCTTCGGGATAAAATCATCAATAGAATCGACCAACAAATTAAGAATGAAGTTAAAAAGGTTATTGTAATTTATATACCGGATAGATGGCTATCCTATACTTCGTTTCAAGAGGAAAATGAAGATTTCGATCTGCACGATTATATCAAAGCTTATTGTGCGGAAAAGGGTGTGGCCACACAATTCATTCAACAGGATACAATTAATAGCGTTTTGCAGTGTCAAATCAATTGGTGGCTATCACTGTCCTACTATGTCAAGTCTTTACGTACGCCTTGGGTATTAGAAAACTTGGATAAAAGTACCGCTTTTGCAGGCATAGGGTATAGCGTTTCAAATAAAAAATCAGCCAGAGGCAGTATTGTTTTGGGGTGCAGTCATATCTATAACTCAGAGGGTCAGGGATTAAAATACAAGCTCTCAAAGGTTGAAGACCAATTGTATTGGGACAAACAAGACAGACCCCATTTGTCTTATAATGACGCTTTTCGATTTGGCTTATCCATAAAGGAACTTTTCTTTAATGCAATGGATGAACTCCCTAAACGGGTCGTCGTTCACAAGAGGAACTATTTTACTCAGGACGAAATCAATGGGCTAAAGGACAGTTTGCTTAGTAACGGTGTAACAAACATCGATTTAATAGAGGTAAACTTTGCCGATGATATCCGTTTTTTGGCTACTAAAATAGCAGTAGGGATGCCGCAAGCGGATGATTATGCCGTTCCAAGAGGGACCTGTATTGCTTTCGACGAGTATTCAGCATTTCTATGGACACATGGTATTGTTCCATCCGTTAGGAATCAGGCTTGGCGGTACTATTTAGGAGGGAAATATATACCAGGCCCGCTAAAAATCACGAAACATTATGGAGAAAGTAACATTGGAACCATTGCCAACGAAATTCTCGGTTTGACAAAAATGAATTGGAATTCATTCGATTTATATAGTCAATTACCAGCTACTTTGAATTCCTCCAATGAAATTGCAAGAATTGGACGTCTACTTTCTAAGCGTGATGGAATAACCTATGACTACCGATATTTTATTTAACAAACCAATATAAAAATTATGGCGTATTTCTCCTCAAACTATAACCGGATTAATTATCCAATAAGCGACGGTGCTACTCCCGGATTACGTAACGCTCAAATTGGAGCGATTCACGCGATAGGGGCTCATTTTTCTATACACGATAAAGAACCTGCTTTGATTGTAATGCCAACTGGATCAGGAAAGACTGCTGTTCTAAATCTCTCAGCGTATTTATTGCGGGCTAATCGAGTTTTGGTCATTAGTTCCAGTGTTTTGGTTAGGGGACAGATTAAAAATGAATTTTCTACTTTAAAGACTTTAAAAGAATCGTCTGTCTTTGCGAAAGATATTCCGACACCGACTGTTAAGGAAATTAGATCCCCGATTAAGTCTATGGAAGAGTGGGAAGCCCTTAAAGATTTTGATGCGGTTATTGGCATACCTAATAGTATAAACGAGGGCATTAACCTTGCGTTTGGCCCACCTAAGAATTTATTCGATTTAATCTTGGTGGATGAAGCACATCACGTTCCCGCTTTCACTTGGACTAATATCATCGAAGCATTTCCTCACGCAAAAAAAATATTCTTTACTGCTACACCATTTCGGCGTGATAAGCGTGAAATCAAGGGAAAGATTGTATTCAGTTACCCTCTATCAAAGGCATATGAGGATAAAATTTTCGGAGATTTAGGATATTATCCTGTTTTGCCAAATAATGAGCATCCTGATTTAGCGATAGCTAAAGCTACAGAAGCTGTTTTTAAGGAAGACAAAGAAGCAGGCTTACGACATTTCATTATGGTTAGAACAGAAACAAAGGAACATGCCGATGCTTTGGATACACTTTATAAAGAGAATACCTCATTAAGTCTTATTAAAGTTGATAGTACCAAAACCTATAGTTTTATTAAGAAAACCATCGAAAAACTAAAAGCGGGAGAACTCGACGGTATCATCTGTGTGGATATGTTAGGCGAAGGCTTTGATTTTCCAAATTTAAAAATTGCAGCGATACACAGCCCCAAAAAGTCTTTAGCGAACACGATGCAATTTATAGGAAGATTTGCCCGAACGAATGCTGCTGATATCGGTGAAGCAAAATTTTTGGCTATTCCAAGCGATATAGAGATAGGTAAAAAAAGATTATATGCGGAGGGCGCGATTTGGAACGATATCATTAAAAATTTAAGTCAAGAAGTGGTTGATGCGGAAGACGAAATAAAACGCACACTCGATACATTTCATCGTAAAAAGGAGGTGGATCAGGGAAAACAGATTTCATTTCTGATTCTCCGCAAACACACCTAATATTTTTAGTATATTAGCGCTCAAAAAGCAGGGATTATGAACATATTCAGTTTTACGGCTCATTTCGGTTCGGAGGAAGATTGTCGTTTGCATTTCAAGGAGCAGCGTGATAAGGAAGGGGTTGTCTGCAAGCGATGCGGGGGCACTTCCCATTATTGGTTACAGGGTAAATGGAGTTATGAATGCAAAGGTTGCCGTTTCCGCACCTCGTTGCGCAGCGGTACGATCATGGAGAGCTCCAAGCTGCCGTTTCTGGTGTGGTACAAAACGATGTTCCTGATGAGTTGCACAAAAAAGGGATTCTCCACCAACGAACTCCAGAAGCAATTAGGATTGAAGCGTTACGAACCGGTATGGGCGATGGTACACAAACTCCGCAGGGCGATGGGCAACCGGGATGCAAGGTATACACTGGAAGGGATGATAGAACTGGATGAGGGTTACTTTTCGGTGGCCAGTAAGGAAATCGAGCGAGGCAAGGGTACACGTGGCCGGGGAGCCGAGGGAAAGCAGAACGTTGCGGTGATGGCCGAAAGCACCCCGTTGGAAGATATCGAAACGGGCAAAAAGGAGAAGCATGTGCGTTATTTCAAGGCCAGGGTACTGGATAGCCATCAAAGTGAAGGAATCAACGGCGTGGTCAGGGACTGCATGGAGGATGATGCCATCGTATTTTCGGACAAAAGCACTTCTTACGTTGACATCTCCGATCTGGTGGAATTGCACGTCACCGAGAAATCAGACGCCAAAACCACCAAGGAAACACTCAAATGGGTGCATATCGCAATCAGTAATGCAAAACGGACATTGCTGGGCAACTACCATAAAATCAAAAGGAAATACTTACAGTTGTATCTCAACGAGTTTATTTACAAATTAAACAGACGGTATTTTGGAGACAAACTCTTTGACAGACTAGTAATTGCGAATATAACAGGTGCATAAACGGATAATCAGAATCTTTAAACATCCTAATTAACTACCTGCGGATTTTAGGTATTATTATAGAAGCCCCCATGAATAAATCGCTCATCATTTTCGGCATCGTCAACATAACCTCGGACAGTTTCTCCGATGGAGGCCGGTATCTGGCGCCAGACGCAGCCATTGCGCAGGCGCGTAAGCTGATGGCCGAGGGGGCAGATGTGATCGACCTCGGTCCGGCATCCAGCAATCCCGACGCCGCGCCTGTTTCGTCCGACACAGAAATCGCGCGTATCGCGCCGGTGCTGGACGCGCTCAAGGCAGATGGCATTCCCGTCTCGCTCGACAGTTATCAACCCGCGACGCAAGCCTATGCCTTGTCGCGTGGTGTGGCCTATCTCAATGATATTCGCGGTTTTCCAGACGCTGCGTTCTATCCGCAATTGGCGAAATCATCTGCCAAACTCGTCGTTATGCATTCGGTGCAAGACGGGCAGGCAGATCGGCGCGAGGCACCCGCTGGCGACATCATGGATCACATTGCGGCGTTCTTTGACGCGCGCATCGCGGCGCTGACGGGTGCCGGTATCAAACGCAACCGCCTTGTCCTTGATCCCGGCATGGGGTTTTTTCTGGGGGCTGCTCCCGAAACCTCGCTCTCGGTGCTGGCGCGGTTCGATGAATTGCGGCTGCGCTTCGATTTGCCGGTGCTTCTGTCTGTTTCGCGCAAATCCTTTCTGCGCGCGCTCACAGGCCGTGGTCCGGGGGATGTCGGGGCCGCGACACTCGCTGCAGAGCTTGCCGCCGCCGCAGGTGGAGCTGACTTCATCCGCACACACGAGCCGCGCCCCTTGCGCGACGGGCTGGCGGTATTGGCGGCGCTGAAAGAAACCGCAAGAATTCGTTAACTGCACATTCGGGATATTTCTCTATATTCGCGGTTCAGCAGGCATGTCCCCTTTGAGGGCGACCCGACGACAGGATAATCGACCTTATGGTGCGCAAATATTTCGGCACAGACGGTATTCGTGGCAAAGCCAACGAAGGCGCGATGACGGCGGAAACCGCCTTGCGCGTCGGCATGGCGGCTGGCCGTGTCTTTCGTCGCGGTGACCACCGCCATCGTGTCGTGATCGGCAAGGATACGCGCCTGTCGGGCTATATGCTTGAACCCGCGCTCACAGCCGGTTTCACCTCGATGGGCATGGACGTATTCCTTTTTGGCCCGCTGCCGACAACGTATAGGAAGAATAAACGCCCTTTTCACCCAAGTCCAACAGCTTTGGACCGCAGTTGACTCTTTCGACACCCCTGCGATGCAACCCAATCCGGCTGACGGGGAGCCAGCAACGCTGAAAATTTACCCTCCTCTTTCCCACTAGCGGCTCCTTGAAATGCAAACGACAATCTTCCTCCGAACCGAAATGAGCCGTAAAACTGAATATGTTCATAATCCCTGCTTTTTGAGCGCTAATATACTAAAAATATTAGGTGTGTTTGCGGAGAATCAGTTTCATTTTATAATCTTAATCCTTATTGTCACGTTAAGGTCTACAAAGCAGAAGGGGTATTGCTTAATTCTACTTTAGATATTTCAGGTCATCAGACAATCCATCATGCCATCAGCGAAGAGATGAATACGGCTATATATATTACGAAAGAGATAGAAAAACCTAAATGGATTATATCAGATGATTTGATAAATGTTAAACACTATTTTTTCTTGATTTATTTTGATGAAGACAGCCAGTTGCTGTTTATTCATTCTTCAATTAAAACTCCTCAATTCTATGACTCGCTAATTGAACGCTTTGCTATCGGGAAATATGGACGCATTTCTAAATATCAACTTAATAAAGTGTTAGCGGACATAAAAAATCCCGAATTTTTTAATATTGGAATGCAAAATCGTTCCGCTAACAGCGGGGAATCTTATAGGATAGTTGCAGGACCAAATGCCGAAACATCAATAAGAAAGAGCCACGGCAAAAATTATGCAAATGGTCACGTTTTCATGAAAGGATTGTCTGATGGAGACAATGTGACAGTTGGATACAGTAGTGGTTCTAAGGTTTGGAGTAATGCGTACCAAAGAATCCCGGACTATATAAAGTGGTGCCAATCGTTGGCAAAGAAAATCGTTAGCGACAAGGTCGTAAAAACAAACACTGCATTTGACGACTTACCTATAGGCGTGGTAGTAGATCAGTTTCCATTGCAAGTCCATGGCGCCACGTGGAATGGGATGACTTTTAATGAATTTCCTTTAATCAACGAAGTAAATGAGGATGAGATTGTACAAACTAATCAATTGCTTGATTTCGAAATCATCATAGATAATGAAAATAGCAGTTTAGATGAATTGTGTATAGTTTTGGTTCATGAGGATTTGTCATATAAGCTTAGCTATAACTTCACCGATCATTTTAAATTAATTGAACCGTTGGAATGCGATCTGTTTATAGAAGTTAACGGAAATCAAATACCACTTATTGACTATTTTAATGACAATCCTTTTCAATTTTATTTAGACAATTTTGCAACGGTGAGCAATCATGAATATTTTGCTCCTCCAGATGAAAAGGATTTTCAATTTGATAGCAGCAGAATCGTTCAAATAGATTGGGTAACCTCTAATACGGATATAAAAAAGGAGTTTTATAAAAACCAACAAGACAAAGTAGATAACGCTAATAAAAATTCGATCCATGAAACTTTGAATGAGAGATTGATGCAGAATGGACATTCTATTTTGATTTACGATCATGGTACAGGAGAAGTAGCGGATTTTATTGCATTTCATGAATACGATGATCGAGTTGAAATAAATCTATATCATGTGAAAGGCTCTGGTGGTGTCGCCCCGGGAGATAGAGTAAATGACGTGTACGAAGTATGTATGCAAGCGGTGAAATCACAGGCATGGACTTGTAATAAACAAACATTTCGTCGCAAAATTTTAGATCGAGTTTGCAATCATGATGAGAAATTTCTAATTGGAGATTCAAACCTTTTTAAAACCGTGATGGATTCGGGTAAACGAATAGAATTCTTTTTTACAATAGTCCAACCGGGAATATCGCAAGCTGACTTTTCTCCAAAGCTAAGTTACATTTTGGCTGCGGCTGACGATTACATAACCAATAATGGTTATCAGTCAATGATCGCATTGGGAAGCTAGATGGGTTAAAATGACAAAAAAACGTTACAAATGTGTTACGGCGTAAAATTTCGTGGTTTCAAAAAATCTTCATATATTGCTCTTGCAAGTCGGAAACGACGATTTTGCACCGTGTAAAAAGGTACAGACCGAAAGTCTCATAATCTTTTGGTCCCTGGTTCGAGCCCAGGTGGGCGCACAATCGAAAAGTCGTTTCTCCGTGAGGGAAAACGGCTTTTTTGTTTGTTAGGGCTTTTTAGGAGCAGCCGACGTACCAGTATGGAGCGGAAGCCGTATATTCCTGGGATCGCATATACAATTAACGCGTCCCGTTCTTCCTTTCGTCGAATAATTTATGCCATTGACAATGATGGCTACAACATGACAAATATTAATTTAATCAAATGTTTCATCTTTAATATTCGTCACCTTTTTCGGTTCCGCTATTCGGCAGTTTCATATGCACTATCGGAAATGGCCGGCCGATAAATGGCTTTCAAACACGAAGCAAATCATTCAAGATGTTGTATTGGCCCATGATGTGCAAGAAGCAATTAAATGGATTTACTCGTTTTTTGTTGCAACCCAGTAGGTCATAGTAATCAACAAGCCGATAGTATGGCTTACGCTATTATGGGGTTTAGACGGAGGTAGCAATCGATAGTCCCCAATTATGGGGAAATCGTATCTTTAATGGCTACGATCGAATCGATACCAAATCGAAATCGTATTATTGGGTATTCATGGAAATCAGAAGTTTGAGGATTTTTGATTTGCTTGAACACAGGCAAAAACTTTCACTGATCAATGCAACGCCATATGAGTGTGGAATTGCAGTTTTAACGTTCAAAATTAGTCATGGAAATTGATAATTGATTTAACAAGTATGCGTTCGGTCACTGGTGCTATGATCCTTTTCAGAGCGTACCTTCCGATTAAGCCAATCCACCGATATTCCACGCGATAACTGCTTTGGAAGCTGTGAGCCCGGTGTTTTGTTGAGATAACCGACTCTTCATTCAACCTAAACCTGCTAGTATTCTCTCTTTTCCAGATCGGTTTCCGTGTGCATGGCGCAGCGCCAGCTGCCTTCCTCTTTTACCCAGGTCGACGTACAGGCGCATTTCATGGCTTCGCCGTCATAATCCAACTCGATCACGTATGCAATCAATGCATAGTCTTCTGCCGTTTCGATTTGTTCGTCAGCAATGTTTTTTATGCGCATTTTCTTCCCGGCGCCCTGCTCAAACATTTTTTTGTAGGCCGGCTCGTCCACGCTCATGACGCCGCGCTTGCCGGCGACCAAGCAGGGGAATTTGGTCAGGTCTTTTACTGTTTCATAGTCCTGCTTGTTCATCGCATCCCAGTATTTCCGTTCGAGTTTGCTAATTTCCGTTTTCATGGCAATTCCGTTTTTTATAGTTTGTTAACATCCACCGGAATCAAAACGTTCAACGATGTTTCCACTCCGCCTGTAAGGCGATCAACTGGGTTATCCGTTTCGGTGTACCGGAATTGAACGCATGGGCGTCCCTGTCAATCTAGACCGGGATGTTATTGAATGCATATCCATACAAAGCTAACAGTTGCGCGGAAGAATGGTTTTCCCTGATCGCTACCTATCTTTAGGTATTTTTCAGATTGTGGATAACTATCGGTTGCCCCGGCTTATCTTTATGGTCGATGATACCCCATGGAAGAGCCAATTTTAACTGAACAGAAACCCGCATACGTCGGTCTGCCGCTGCGGATCACCTTCGCCGGCAGCGACCATGAATTGCGGCTGTTGCAGAAGGAGGTGGACCGACGGGCCTATAGTCTCCGTATCCGGCTCGACGACGAGCTGCATACGCTGGTCAATCCGGGTGACGGCTGGCGTTTCGAAACGGGAGCGGGCAACGCCGCTTTCGCGCAGGCCATCTGGCATGCCGTCTCCCTGCGGTATCGGCTGTGACCAACTTATAAAGAACGTTCTTTTTGTCTCAGCATCCCCTTTATTATGGCTCAAATCACCAGCGCTGAATAGGTCTCAAAAACCGATAATTGCTAAGGTAGTGGCAAATGCCACACAAGTTTATTCACTAATACCAAAATAGTCGAACAATGAATCAAAATCCAAATGCAATCTGCTGGTTCGAAATCTATGTCGATGACATGGAAAGGGCCAAAAAGTTCTATAGCGCCGTATTGGGCATCACCTTTGACGATATGGCTGTTCCAGGTGGGGCTGGCGATTTCAAAATGTCCGCCTTTCCGGCCGATCCCGATCCGGAAAAAATGGCGGTGGGCGGCGCCCTTGTCCAGATGGAGGGAGCACGGGGTAGCGGTGGACCACCTGCTACCAGTAGCATTGTCTATTTTCCCTGCATGGACTGCAGTGTAGAGGAAAGCCGGGTGGAAGCGGCCGGCGGAAAGGTGCATAAACCCAAATTTTCCATCGGTGAATATGGGTTCTGTGCCATCTGCCTCGATACTGAAGGCAACACCTTCGGATTATATTCCATGCAATAGGATTCTTAGGGCGACCGGATGTATTTTGCAAAACGGCTTGCCATTAATTGTCCGTACGTTTTAAACGGTTTCTTTTATTGAGGATGCCAAGGGTGAAAAAGGCAACGCTGCTAAGCGACAGGAACGTCCGTAGGGTATGGTGTTGCTCCCCCCGATTTTGCCTGGAAGAGCTTCAGTGGCGGGTGGAACGAAATCATGGGGAGATGTTGCCGGAGTTTTTGGACAAAGAAACGTTGGATAATAATTGATATGGAAAACAGAGTCATTGAGAAGGCCATCGAGATAAACGTGTCGGTAAACAAGGTCTGGCGCGTTTTTTACCGACTCCGGGGTAACCAGGCAAATGGGCGGATATTACAACACGGACTGGAAAATCGGTAGCTCATTCGGTTTCAGGAAAACGGGCGGCAACAGGTTGACGTGTGGTATCCGCAGTCAAGCGGCCCCGAACCTTTTTGGATAATAATAAAGATTTAAGAGCAATGAAGATAAGAACCACAGTGGTCTGCCTGCCGGTCCGCAACCTTGAAAGAACCCTTGCATTTTATCGGAACGCGCTCGGGTTTTCCGACGCAACCAATGACGAAGGGACGATTGTACTGGAGCTTCCTAACCTTTCACTATTCCTCATGGAAAAAAATGCCTTCGAGACGTACAGCATGAAAGCCAGGCGGGTAGCACAATTCCCCAATGACGGCGCGGGAGTGGTAATCAGTTGCGCAGTGGAAACGAAAGAAGAGGTGGATACGACGTTGGAAAAGGTGCTTGGATATGGCGGTGCCGTACCAGGTGGCGCGTCAAAGGACGAAACGTCCGGCGGGTACATCGGGTACTTTTCCGATCCCGATGGGTACCTTTGGGAATTGGTATACCCATCGTCGAATATGGGGAATTAACACTCGCAAAGGTGTCAAATACTCACTTCTTCCGCACGAACTCGGCCAGGATGGCGGACGTCCCCAATCCGATGTCCACCGCCCAAATCAGTCTCTGCACGATATTGGCAGCGGTATAAGCACACGATTACCCAACGGGTCTTTGAACGCGGAAATGATGTCGAGAAGGAGATACTATCTTTTCCATGTCGCCTACAACATGTTGGCGGGTATAGCGGACGTGGAATGGATAAGGGACAAGTGAGAAGGGCAGAAAAATGAAAGGTTTCCAAACGGGGAGAATGGAAACCTTTACTAACCAATTATAAACCTAAATTATGAAGTTACAAAGATAGTGTATTTATTACGCTAAGCCAAATTTTTTGGCTTTTTTATGTGGTACTTCCCTAAAGGTCCGCATAAGGATGCGACCACTGTGCCTCCTCGGCAAAGAATAGCTTGTGGTGGAGACAAAGTAGAATTTGCAGATCTGAAAAAAATCATTACCTTTGCAGTCCAAAATTTTGTGCGAAAGGAGGTATAACAGGATATGATCATCGTAAATGTAAAAGAAGGCGAATCGTTGGACAGGGCATTGAAACGTTTCAAGAAGAAATTCGAGAAAACCGGTGTGTTGCGCGAATTGCGTGCCCGTCAAGCTTATGAGAAGAAATCTGTTACCCGTCGTATACAAGTCAAGAAGGCGATTTATAAACAAAGCCTCAATCAGGATACGATCTAAGGAATCGAGAGATAGCAATTTATTTGCAACATCTGAAAACTATCTGTATATTCAGCATTTGGAATATAAAGGTAGTTTTCGATGTTTTTAGAGCGTTTTATAAATTTTATTCAGTATGAAAAGCGTTATTCCGGCCATACGCTCACGGCTTACCGTCATGAGATCCATCGGTTCATTGGCTATCTGGCTGAGTATGATTCAGAAGTAGATAAGGTTACCCACCGTGAAGCGCGATCGTATTTAGCAGCATTGCTCGAAGATGGTCAAAGTCCGACAAGCATCAACCGAAGTCTTTCTGCCCTTCGTACCTACTACAGATTCTTAATGCGCGAAAGCAGCGTGACGCAGAATCCCTTTGCCTTAATCAAAGCCCTGAAAACCCCGAAAAAACTTCCAGTGATAGTGGATAAAGACAAGTTGTCATTGCTGCTGGATATGGAGGGTGTATTTCCAGATTCGTTTGAGGGAATCCGCGATAAGACAGTCATGGAGCTGTTGTTTGGAACCGGTATCCGATTGTCGGAATTATTACAAATCCATGTGAATCACATCGATTTCTACAATCGGAATATCCTTATCTTTGGTAAACGGAACAAAGAAAGATTGGTGCCGTTGAACGAAACACTGATGAAACAGCTTCAACTTTACATTAACGAAAAAAAAACGCAACATTTTGATAACAATTCAACGGGTTTAATCGTTACTAAAGAAGGGAAACAGGCTTATCCCAAATTGATCTATGACATTGTAAAACATTATCTTGGTGCAATTTCCTCGCAGCAAAAGAAAAGTCCCCATGTACTGAGGCACACGTTTGCGACGGCTCTGCTTGATAACGGGGCTGATTTGAACGCGATCAAAGAGCTGTTGGGGCATGCGGGGCTTGCGGCGACGCAGGTATATACACATAACTCGGTCGAACGACTTAAATCGGTTTATAAACAGGCCCATCCAAAGGCTTAAAAAAAGGAGGAATCTATGAATATCATCGTGCAATCGATTCGGTTTGATGCGGACAGAAAATTAATCCAATTCATCCAAAAAAAAGTGAACAAACTTGACCAGTTTTTTGACCAGATCATCGATGGCGAATGCTACTTGAAACTGGAAAATGTGGAGGACGAAGCGAATAAGATTACAGAATTTAAACTGAACATACCTGGCAGCCAGCTGTTTGCCAAGGCACAGGCGAAATCTTTTGAGGAAGCCACGGATATTGCGATTGAATCGCTGCGGAGACAAATTAACAAACACAAAACGAAAACACGTACTAACGCTAGTAATCATAAGGAGCTTCTTTCAATGGTAGATGAGCGCCTTGGATAAGCTTTATTTATATTGATGGAGTATACAAACCGACAGGCGTTCAGCGGCTGTCGGTTTTTTTTAAAAAATAGTTGTTACCTTTGGGTACCAAAACCCAAAGATAATCGTGTTTAAATGGTTTGAAAGATACTTCGCATTTAGTCGCCGAGAATTAAGTGGCATCTGTGTATTGGGTGTATTGTTATTCTTCTTTTGGTTAACCCTAAAGTTGCTACCTGCTGATGACGGTGACCCAATTGAGATGGCCAAACATGTCAGAGAAATAGAACACTTTGTGGCTACCGTAGGCGAACCGAGGCAATCCGTTGCCGAAGCCGATCCGGCGTCAACCCACCGAAAAAAGCAGAGGATAGATGTCGAATATTTTGCGTTTGATCCCAACGGCCTATCCGTTGCCGATTGGAAGCGGCTGGGACTTTCCGAAGGACAGGTACGGGTAATTAAGAATTACGAGGCTAAAGGCGGGCGGTTTCGGAAGAAAGAAGATCTAAAGAAAATCTATTCCTTAAGCGACAAAGACTACATGCGGTTGGAACCTTATATCCGTATCCGATCAGCTGATTCGGCACGAAACGTAGATACATTGTTCGAAAGTGAACTACGCCTATCGCCGCAATTGTCTATTGAACTCAATGCAACTGATTCGATCGAATTGCAGCTGTTGCCTGGTATAGGTCCGGTGTACGCGTCACGTATCATACGATTCCGTGACCGCTTGGGGGGATTTCACCATATATCCCAGCTGATGGACGTCTACGGTATGGATACGACACGGTTTAAGGGATTGAAGGAGCACGTCTTTATAGACAGTAACCATGTTGAAAAAATCGAAATAAACTTGGCAGACTACGAGCGTTTAAGGGACCATCCGTTCATCAGTCCTAAATTGGCGAATGCCATGGTGCAATATCGCAAACAACACGGTCCCTATCAGTCGCTCTCCGATTTATTGCAAATTGCGATTATGGATGAAGGGATTTTTCGTAAGATTGTACCTTATTTAATGATATCCGATGATTGACCAGCAGCTTAAGGATGTGATACGAGATGTACCTGATTTTCCGAAACCGGGTATTGTGTTTAAGGATATTACGCCCATTTTAAAAAATATCCACCTTTGCCAACGCATTTTAGAAGCGTTTATGGATCGCCTACAGCCAGATACGATCGATGTGGTGGCTGGAATTGAAAGTCGAGGCTTTTTATTCGGATTGTGGTTAGCACAGGAGCTTGGAAAGCCTTTTGTACCTATTCGTAAGCAAGGGAAGCTGCCTTATCATACCGTGGCTCAAGCGTATACATTGGAGTATGGAGAGGCAATCATTGAAATCCATGAAGACGCTTTCAAGCGTGGCGCGCGAGTGCTTATACATGACGACTTGTTGGCTACGGGCGGTACGGTCATCGCGGCCAGTGAACTGATTCAGAAATTGGGAGGAAGCATTGCTGGATATGCATTTGTCGTTAGCTTGGATTTCCTTGAAGGTAAAAAAAAGCTGGCTGATTACAGCCAGCAGATTGTCTCTTTGATCGCTTACTAAAGAGAAAAGTGTTGTTACAACTTTTTACCAGTGATGGTAATGTCCGAAGTGATGCGCATCGGTATTTGCATTCCCTGTATTTCGAGGGTTCCGCTGATGTCTTGCTTCAAAGCGGTCCGCACGGGTAGCCCAGACTTAACGTCCACTTCTAACATGCCCTTTTGGGTGCCGTTTAAATCGAATTCGGCTCCCTGAAGTAGCGGGTTGTTACCGTCTTCTAGTTTGGAAAAGACCATTTGTCCATCAACGGCTAGGAAGGCCGAATTGCCCGTTATGTCGGAAAGAGAGAACTCCGAGGTTGCAGTCGAATGCAACATGCCGGCGATGGAGCCGGAAGAGCTTTTCGTCCAGTTATCGCCTTTACCTACCGTTTTATTTGGGTAAATATTAGTGATTTGATTCATACTCTGGATCATGGACGAATCTCCAAAACTTTGCTTCAATATTTCAGCATGCTGATCATCAACCGATCCAATAATTTCCGCTAGCCCTTCGATGCTTTCTACCTTTCCTTCTTTATTGATGTGCATACGAAAAGATTTACCAACCAGATTAGATAGCACTTTCAATTCACCTGTGCTGGCATCGGGATTGTTGGAGTCAAAGTGTAGCTGTTGCATTCCGCCCGCTACATCGGTATCCATCTTGATGGCGCTGAGTGTGACGTTGATGGCGGTTATGCCATCTTCTACGGTTTGAACGTCGTAAATATAATCTGAAGACATGTCCTGTTTCGTGACCACCTTCTGTCCCATCATTTCTTGTATGATGTCCTGTTTGACAATAGATGAAAAAAGATATTTGTCGCCCGGCTTTAGGTTGAACTTTAACTCTATTTCTTGTATTTTATGCGGAGCGGTCATTTTCCATATTGGTTGATCTGCTCGTATGCCATTATACATTAAAAATAGGATGGACAATAGTCCCAATACTTTTGTATGCCTCATAATTTGTTTTTTCAAGTATTATCAAATTTGTCTTCAAAAGTAGACTTTATGACGATTTTACGCATGTATTTTTTATAAAATCCGAAATCATACCAAAAACCATTTTATTCCATATTATACGGTATTTTCTTTGGTTTGCTTTTCTGAAGGCATTCCTTATTATTGTATAAATACCAATAAATTATGCATACAGAATCAGCAGCGAGAGGGGATGAAAACCGAGATATGATACGTCAAATGGTGCACGAGTTTGCGGAAAGGGATATCCGTCCGCATGTAATGGAGTGGGATGAGAAACAGATTTTTCCGCTTGATACCTTTAAAGCTATGGGGCAACTGGGAATCATGGGCGTATTGGTGCCAGAGGAATATGGTGGTGCAGGTTTAGGCTACAACGAATATGTAGACATTATTGTGGAAGTAGCCAAAGTATGTGGCGGCATCGGTTTGTCGCTGGCGGCGCATAACTCGTTGTGCGCGGGGCATATCCTGACGTCCGGCAACGAAGCGCAAAAAAAGCAATGGCTTCCGAAACTGGCTGCTGCCGAATGGATCGGCGCCTGGGCGCTTACTGAGGCGAACACGGGTTCAGATGCGTTGCGTATGGCTACTACCGCTGTCTTGGATGGCGATGCATATGTAGTGAATGGCACAAAGAACTGGATAACGCACGGGATGAGCGGCGATGTAGCGGTAGTAATGGCACGGACAGGCGAGAAAGGTCGCTCTCACGGTGTTTCGGCCTTTGTCATTGAAAAAGGCACCCCTGGATTCGCGCATGGGAAAAAGGAAAACAAACTAGGTATGCGCGCTTCCGAAACCACCGAACTTATTTTCGACAATTGCCGGGTGCCTCGGGAAAATTTACTCGGTGCCGAAGGAGAAGGTTTCAAGCAGGCCATGAAGGTACTGGATGGTGGCCGGATATCGATCGCGGCGCTGGCATTGGGTATCGCGAAAGGTGCGCTGGAAGCTGCTGTAAACTACGCGAAGGAACGACATCAATTTGGGCAGCCTATTGCTAATTTCCAAGGAATATCGTTTAAGCTGGCAGATATGGCTACGGAAGTTGAGGCGGCGGAACTGCTGATCAGACAGGCCTGTGCGTTAAAAAACAAGGGAGAAGAGGTAACCAAAAACTCGGCAATGGCTAAATATTATGCGTCGGAAATCGCGGTACGGTGTGCTACGGAAGCTGTTCAAATTTTCGGGGGCTATGGATATACCAAGGATTTTCCGGTAGAAAAATACTACCGCGATGCCAAATTATGCACCATTGGGGAGGGAACTTCCGAAATCCAAAAGCTGGTCATCGCCAGAGAAGTATTGAAGTGAAATTAGCGACTAATCATTACCTTTGGCGATCGAATTTATAAATTATGGAATGGCTCTTAAATCCTGAAATCTGGATTTCACTGCTCACATTGACGGTGCTGGAAATTGTACTGGGAATCGACAACATTGTTTTTATCTCTATTTTAAGTGGCAAACTTCCACATGAACAGCAAAAGAAGGCCAGGCAACTTGGATTGTTCCTTGCCCTGATTATGCGGGTCGGATTGTTGTTTTCCGTAAAATGGATTATGTCGTTGACGAAACCCTTTCTAAAGCTAGGCGAGTGGCTGGGCATTCAACATGAACCTATCAACCACTACCTTAATCTCTCCGGAAGGGATTTGATTCTATTACTAGGCGGGTTATTTTTAATTTATAAAGCAACTTCCGAAATTCACACAAAGCTGGAAGGGGAAGAACATCGCCACGAGGTGAAGGGCAGGGCCATTACTTTTGGTAATGTCATTTTTCAGATTATTATTTTAGACATCGTGTTTTCTTTGGACTCGGTTATTACAGCGGTGGGTATGGTAGATCACATCGAAGTCATGATTGCGGCCGTTATTATTGCCGTGGCAATCATGATGTTATCTGCAGAATCTATCAGTCGCTTTGTAAATCAGCACCCTACTGTAAAAATGCTGGCGCTGGCATTCTTGATACTCATCGGGGTATCGCTTACTGCGGAGGCGTTTGAACAACACATTCCTAAAGGATATATCTATTTTGCGATGGCGTTTTCGGTTTTGGTTGAGTTTTTGAATTTAAAAGCAAAAAAGAAACGGTCAAATCCGGTTGATCTTGGGCCGCCTACAGCGAATGAATGAGTGCCCAATACCGGAAGCCCAAAATAGCCTGTTGGCTTTTGGTCAGTGTGGCGGGGTCTTTGCCCGAATATTTGGGCAGCAGCCGGTTGTTGAGTTTGACAAGTAACTTAAACAGTACTTTCTTCATTTATTTCCTAAATTTGCCCACAGCTGATTTGTTCATTTCCTTTTATTCAAATTTAACATGGCTAAAGCAAAAAAAGAAGAAAAGCAACATATTTCTGTAGTAACTTCCAAATCCCTTCGCTTTTTTGAGCAATACATCAATAACCCTTCGCCTACGGGCTTTGAATGGCAGGGCCAACGTATGTGGTTGGATTATCTGAAGTCTTATGTGGACGAAACGTTTACAGACGCCTATGGAACCGCTGTAGCAGTGATCAACCCAAAGGCGGAATACAAAGTGGTCATCGAGGCACATGCCGACGAAATATCGTGGTTTGTGAATTACGTTACCAAAGACGGACTAATCTATGTGATCCGAAACGGGGGATCCGACCATCAGATCGCACCTTCCAAGCGGGTAGATATTCACACGGAAAAAGGAATTGTCAAAGCGGTTTTCGGATGGCCGGCAATCCACACACGTTCGGGAGAAAAGGAAGAGAGCCCAACGTTGAAAAACATCTTTCTGGATTGCGGCTGTACCAGCAAAGAGGAAGTGGAGGCATTGGGTATACATGTAGGATGTGTGGTTACCTATGAGGATCAGTTTATGGTGCTGAACGACCGTTATTATGTTGGACGCGCGCTTGATAACCGCGCAGGTGGTTTTATGATTGCCGAGGTGGCCCGTTTGCTTAAAGAGAACAAAAAGAAGTTACCTTTCGGTCTGTACATTGTCAATTCTGTACAGGAAGAAATCGGTTTGCGGGGCGCAGAGATGATTGCACACCGGATAAAACCCGATCTAGCCATTATCACGGATGTCACACACGATACACAGACACCAATGATTAACAAGGTCACGCAAGGTGATTTGGCCTGCGGCAAAGGTCCTGTTGTTTCCTATGCTCCGTCCGTACAGATCAATTTCAATAAACTATTGGTCGATACGGCCATAAAAAAAGAAATCCCCTTCCAGCGGCAAGCTTCGTCACGGTGGACCGGCACAGATACCGATGCATTTGCCTATTCGAATGAGGGAGTTCCGTCGGTGCTGATCTCGCTGCCGCTGCGTTACATGCATACCACTGTTGAGATGATTCATAAAGAAGATGTAGATAACGTGATCCGTTTAATTTATGAGGCTTTGTTAGCGATTAAATCAGGACAGGATTTCAGAACGTTTGCGCAATAATCATATATTCTCTTGTTAAATATAGAAACACGATGGCAGAAAAAAATGAAAACCAGCTGAACATAGAGCTGGCGGAAGATGTTGCCGAAGGGGTCTACTCCAATCTGGCGATCATCACCCATTCCAATACGGAATTTGTGCTCGATTTTATCCGTGTGATGCCCGGCATCCCGAAGGCTAAAGTAAAATCAAGGATCATATTGACGCCAGAGCACGCAAAGCGGCTTCTGGGCGCATTGAATGATAATATCGCAAAATTCGAGGCGGCAAACGGTAACATCAACGCGCAGGATGATCCACCGTTTCCAATGAATTTCGGGGGGCCTACGGCACAGGCTTGAGCTAGGCGTTTCTTGGCTTACTAAAGATTGCCATAATGAACGCGATAGCGGCTAGGATAATCAGGATATTAAATAGACCCTTCAGCGCATACCAAAAGATACCGATGCCCCAAATTACAAGCAGGATCAAAGCCAGAATAAATAGAAAACTTCTCATGATGTTTTTCAATAGGTAACCATAAAATGGATGGATTGTTTTTGCAATTCAGGCAAGTTTAGCTATTTTTGCATCGATTTTGCAGGGGCCCCAATAGCTCAGCTGGATAGAGCAACGGTTTTCTAAACCGTCGGTCTCAGGTTCGAATCCTGATTGGGGTACAAAGAGAAACCTTCCGGTCATCAGCGACCGGAAGGTTTTTTTATTGTAAAAGCTGCTTTCCATGTGTTGGTATTTTAATTTATTACCGTGTCCTTCACGCAGTTGGCGATTTTGGCGGCTGGGAATGAAAAAAAAGGTATAATTGAATTTGCAATATATCGCAGAGTTTGTACTTTTGCGCCGGAGAGTTGGCAGAGTGGTCGAATGCGGCGGTCTTGAAAACCGTTGTCTGTAACAGGACCGGGGGTTCGAATCCCTCACTCTCCGCGAAAGAAAGAGCAGCTTCAAAAGCGGCTCTTTCGTCGTTTAGATATATAACCTGAAAGCTTTATTGCTTCGTCTTTCTCAAACGGTAACCAAGCTTGATAGAGGGCTGCTCAATATATTTATAGGTAAAGTAAGCTACAATAAACACAAAGATAAATATAAGAATGGTTTTGAGGGGTGCCCAAAAGAAATGATGCCCCAGTACATCAAACCAGGATAACATCACCGGTAAAAACGGCTGATGTATAAGATAAATACTGTAGCTGACAACGCCAACGATCGCAATTATTTTATAAAGACGGTTGTCGATATTAATTCGGGCGTATAACATCCATTCGAAAAATGCCACCCAGGCAAATACTGCGACTTGACCGGCTAATTCCGCGGAAATAAAATATCGTGATAGGCCTATCGCCATGAAGCCCATTAAGGCAATAAGCAGGTTGTATCGTCCAAACAATCGTTTGTTATTCAAATAACATTCCGCCAATAATGCACCGGCACACCAGTTAAACCACCAATAGCCGACAACAGAAATTAAGGCAATATACTTAAAGTCGGGATAGACAATGCGACTTAGGAATGAATTTATCGGGACTAATAAGAAAATAATAAGTACTGTCTTTTCCACGCCTAATTTTTTTCTCATGAATAGAAACATCGGATAGATCAGATAAAGCTGCATTTCAAGTGCAAGGCTCCAAAAAGACGGGTTAATCGAAAAAATATACGTGTCGGATAAATTATGTACTAATAAAAGATGTGTAAGCAAATGTCTGATACCGTAATAGTCATTCAGGTAATAGTATATGCCGGCGCCAGTGACACAGAAAACAATCAGTGCTAACAGATAAGGCGGATAAATCCTCCAGAATCTTTTACTATAGAATGTGACGATATTTAGGGGTTGTTTTCGGGACAGAAATCCTAAATGGATAAGAAACCCGCTAATGATCAAAAATAGTTGTACGCCAGTCCAACCCGAAGCCATGGGAACCAAATTCAACAAGATAATTTTAGCACTGGTGGGCTCAGCAGTTTCAAAACCAGGAAATAGATATAGTTGAGAATGGTAAACAAATACACAGATAATCGCTATGCCACGCAAGATGTCTATACGTGCTATGTGTTTTTTCGTTTCGATAATCATATTTAAGTTTACGTGGGATACAAAACTATAACACAAGGGGTGAAACTAATGTAGGTTATTTACTACATAATCGAAATAACTCACATTGGCTAAGCATATTCAAACTTCTTCAACTATTTGCTAACTATTCCGTATTTCTGAATCGAGATAATTAAGATTGACAACATCCAGTATACGGCTTGAATAAAAAACGAGATCCAATGTGGCGGAAACGGCAAAAAAGGGTATTTTTGCGGGATATGACAGACTTAGCGAAGCCAACGGTGGGTGTTATCGGAAGTGGCAGTTGGGCAACTGCGATGATCAAAATGCTGGGCGACAACAACGCTGATAAGTCTGTGCATTGGTGGGTGCGCAATGAAGATACTGCCGAATACATCCGTACATTCAGGCACAATCCTAATTACCTGAGTGCTGTTACGGTCGGTATACCGAAACGTCATATTCATACCGACGTTCGAGTGGTAATTCGATCGGTAGGATTGATCATTCTTAATACACCTGCAGCTTTTTTAAAAGATGCACTGAAGGATATTACGCCTGATATGCTGCGTGGCAAAATCATCGTATCGGCCATTAAAGGTATTGTGCCAGACGAAAACCTGATTGTCGGTGATTTTCTTCAGCAGAAATATCAGGTGCCGATCGGCCAGATTGCGGTTATCGGTGGACCCTGCCATGCCGAAGAGGTGTCATTGGAAAAACTCTCTTACTTAACTGTGGCCTCTCAAAACACAGAGGTAGCGGCAGTGGTAGCTTCTCTGATTAATACGCGATATATTAAAACCAATGTGTCCGACGATATTTATGGAACGGAATACGCCGCAGTCCTAAAAAATATCTATGCGGTGGCAGCTGGTATTTGTCACGGTGTCGGGTTTGGCGACAATTTTCAGGCGGTGTTGGTGTCTAATGCGATCCGGGAAATGTCCCAATTTGTGAACGCGGTACACCCCATCGGTCGTGATATCAAGGAGTCTGCTTATCTGGGTGATTTGTTGGTTACGGTCTATTCTCAGTTCAGCCGTAATCGTACCTTTGGGAATATGATCGGTAAAGGGTATTCCGTTAGGTCGGCACAGTTGGAAATGAATATGGTAGCCGAAGGGTATTTTGCATCAAATTGCATCCAACAGATCTGCATTAAATATGGTATTGATCTGCCCATATGCAATGCGGTATACGATATATTATACCGAAATTTGTCTCCGGTACCAGAAATGAAAAAATTAGCGGATAAACTGACCTGATGGAAACGAGTTGTCTACATGCTATAAACAGGCGATGGTTTTCCTATCTATTGGCATTCCTGGTCGTTTCCGGTATTTCGTGCGATTCAATCAAACAAACTAGTCGCCGGTCATACTGCAATGGATTGGTGGTGTCGGCCCATCCTGAAGCATCGGCGGTAGGATTGCAAATACTGCAAGAAGGGGGCAATGCCATTGATGCGGCTGTGGCTGTCCAGTTTGCGTTGGCCGTTGTCTATCCCAATGCGGGCAATATCGGCGGCGGAGGTTTTATGGTTTACCGCAGCGCTGAGGGAGATTTTGCTGCGTTGGATTTCCGGGAAGCTGCGCCCGGCGCAGCCACAAAAGATATGTACCTCGACGCAGAAGGTAATCCCGTAACAGAACTGAGCTTGAGAGGACAACTAGCCTCGGGCGTACCAGGCTCCGTTGACGGTATGGTAAAGGCACATGAAAAATATGGCAAACTGGAATGGCCAATGTTATTGCAACCGGCCATTGAGCTAGCCCAACGGGGATTTCTGATAACCGAAATGCAGGCTACTGAGTTAAATGGTCGAAAGGAAAGTTTCAGAAAATACAATCCGAAGGGAACTGCCTTTTTGCGGGATGCAAAGTGGGCTGCCGGTGATACCTTGATTCAATTAGAATTGGCACATACATTATCGTTGATCAGCCAGCAGGGAAGGGCAGGTTTCTATGAAGGGGAGACTGCAGACCGGATTGTCAGGGAAATGGAACGGGGAAATGGCATCATTGATCACGAAGATCTGAAAAATTACGAGGCGAAATGGCGGGAGCCGGTGTCGTCAGCTTATCGGGGTTATCGGATTGTGTCGATGCCCCCCCCATCAAGCGGCGGAATCGCATTGATTTCCTTACTTAAATCCGTGGAGGCCTATCCATTATCCGAATGGGGATTTCAACAAGATTCAACGATGCGTGTCATGATAGAGGCCGAACGTCGCGTTTATGCTGACCGAGCCACTCACTTGGGCGATCCCGATTTTTATAAGGTTCCACAGTCTAGACTGATTGATTCTTCTTATAATGCCGAGCGTATGCGGAATATTAATTTCAAATATGCGTCGTTTAGCAGCGATATCTTTGCGGGTAGCCTGCCGAACGACGAGTGTGAAGAAACTACGCATTTTTCCATCGTGGATCAACAAGGGAATGCGGTGTCTATTACCACTACGCTCAATGGGTCGTACGGATCCCAGGTGGTAGTTTCTGGCGCGGGATTTCTATTAAATAACGAGATGGATGATTTTTCCGTTAAACCGGGCACGCCCAACATGTATGGATTGGTTGGTGGCTCGGCCAATGCCATTGAGCCCGGAAAGCGGATGCTTAGCTCAATGACCCCCACCATTGTAGAAAAGGATGGTAAATTATTCATGGTAGTGGGTACACCGGGAGGCTCGACCATCATAACATCGGTATTCCAAACTATTCTCAATGTCGTCGATTTTGAGATGGGAATGCAAGAAGCAGTGACCGCTCCGCGGTTTCATCACCAATGGCTGCCCGATGAAGTGGCACTCGAAAAGGAAGCCGTTACTCAGCCGATCCGGTATTCGTTGTCTACTACTGGGTATAAACTGATCGACCGAAATAGTATCGGAAGGGTCGACGCGATTTTGGTTTTACCGGATGGGAGCTTGAGCGGCGGCGCAGATCCTCGCGGAGATGATAAAGCGATGGGTTACTAATTAGGTTAATGAACAAAAAATGGACAAAGAGTATATCGCAGAACGCTATAAGCAAATACAAGACGAAATATGCCAGGCGCTAGAGCGTCTAGACGGAAAAGCGTCCTTTGTGGAAGAGCTTTGGACACGTGAAGGTGGTGGTGGGGGCCGTACCCGTATTCTCCAAAACGGTGCAGTGATTGAAAAAGGCGGAGTGAATTTTTCAGCGGTGCACGGTGTGTTACCGGAAGCGGTCAAACACGCATTTCAAGTTGGCGAGCAAGATTTTTTTGCCACTGGTGTCTCGATCGTGCTTCACCCTAACCATCCGTTTATACCCATCATCCATATGAATATCCGATACTTTGAGTTAAATGACCAGGTTAGGTGGTTCGGTGGAGGTATAGACCTAACGCCACACTATGTGCAACGGGACGATGCGGCTTATTTTCATCGGCAGCTTAAAGATATCTGCGACCGCTATGACCCGTCTTTTTACCCAGAATTTAAAGCGTTTGCCGACCGTTATTTTTACATTAAGCACCGAGGAGAGACCCGTGGAGTAGGCGGCGTCTTCTACGACCGGCTCACACCTGAAAAAAAAAACTTATCTTGGGAAGGTATTTTTGATTTTTCATGCGCGTTGGGTGAGGGGTTTGCCCCCATGTATGTGGAATTAGTCAATAGAAACCGCCATCGAAAATTTTCTGAGACTAACAAGCAGTGGCAGTATCTCCGGCGGGGACGATATGTGGAATTTAATTTGGTGTATGATGCCGGAACCAAATTTGGATTGGAAACCAACGGGCGTATCGAGTCTATTTTAATGAGTTTGCCTCCGCATGCGGGGTGGACTTATGATTTCAAACCTAAACCGGATAGCGCGGAAGCGGAAACAGTATCGTGGCTTAGGCAAGGAGTGGATTGGCTAGCCCAATAATCAACAATACTTATTAGAAGATCTGTGAATGGTAAAATTTAATCGGTTTACCCTGGATAATGGCTTAAGGGTATTGGTACACGAGGACACTGCAACTCCGATGGCGGTGGTCAATATATTGTATGACGTAGGAGCGCGTGATGAACATCCGGATCAAACGGGGTTTGCTCACCTTTTTGAGCACCTTATGTTTGGCGGATCGGTCAATATCCCGAGTTATGACGGGCCTTCGCAGGCGGTGGGTGCGCAAAACAATGCGTTTACCAGCAACGATATCACCAATTATTATATTACCCTGCCTGCCGCCAATCTCGAAACAGCATTTTGGTTGGAAAGTGACCGTATGCTAAGCTTGGCATTCAATGAAAAAAGTCTCGATGTGCAACGCAATGTTGTTTGCGAAGAGTTTAAGCAACGTTATCTCAATCAACCGTATGGGGATGTGTGGCTTCGGCTCAGGCCATTAGCCTATCAAGTACATCCGTACCGTTGGGCAACCATCGGCAAGGAACTTTCCCATATTGAACAGGCACAAATGGATGATGTTAAGGCCTTTTTTGCGAGGTATTATGTGCCCGAGAATGCGATACTGGTTGTCGCGGGAAACGTGGAAACCGACCGGGTAAAACAACTTGCGGAAAAATGGTTTGGCCCGATCACTTCGCGCAGCAAGTATCTGCGCCAGCTTCCCGCGGAGCCGGAACAACAGGAGGCACGCAGGGAGGTGGTGTATGCCGATGTTCCATTAAATAGTTTATACATCGCTTTCCATGGCCCCGCACGTCTGGAAGACGGGTATTACGCCATGGACCTACTTTCAGACCTGCTGTCGCGTGGCACATCTTCCAGGCTCTATCGCATCCTCGTCAAGGAGAAAGAATTATTCAGTGAAATAAATGCCTATCATACGGGAAGTATAGATGGCAATTTATTTGTGGTGGAAGGCAAGCCACTGCCCAACGTAACCTTAGAAGTTGCAGAAGAGGCCATTTGGAATGAACTGAATCGGTTAAAGACAGAGCCGGTTACGGATTATGAGCTGGATAAGGTGAAAAACCGGATCGAGTCTACCATGGTATTCGCAGAAATGGCCATTTTGGAGAAAGCCATGAACCTGGCCTATTTTGAACTATTGGGCGATGCAAACGGTCTGAACCGCGAAATAGATCACTATTTTGTGGTTTCTCCTGATGATATTCAGCAGCAAGCCGGACGGTTGTTCCGGAAAGAGAATTCGTCAACTTTGATTTATATAACCGATAAATATGCTTGATAGAGTACAACACCCTCCGTATCATCCCGTAACCGGATTGGATTTAATCAAACCGCAGGAAATTACATTTTCCAATGGCTTGAAGGTATTTGTCTTCGACTCCGGCGAACAGGATCTCGTACGTATTGAATGGATCATCGGTCATCTTTTTAGCCAGGAGAATCAGGCGCTTCTGAATACCGGGGTCTGCGAATTATTGCCTGAAGGGACCCATACGCTGAGTAGCGCTCAAATCGCAGAATTGATTGATTTCCATGGGGCTTTTCTTATACCGGAGTTAGGGTATGACCAGTCTTCGCTGACATTGTTTTCGTTGAATAAGCATTTGGAAGATTTATTGCCGGTGATCAAAGACATGCTTACGAATGCAATTTTTCCGGAAAAGGAATTGGCAACTTACGTTCGCAACAATAAACAGAAGCTTCAGATAGCGCTTCAGAAAAATAACTTCGTGGCACGGCGGCTGTTTAACAAAGCGATATTCGGATCCATCCGCTATGGGTATGTGCCTGAAATGTTGGATTACGATGAACTGACAAGAGATAACTTATTGTCCCTGTTTAGACAGCAATACAGGCCGTCAAATTGTACGCTGGTTATATCTGGCAAGATTACAGAAAGTGTCATAAATCGGCTTGAACATTTGTTTGGAAGTAACTGGGTGAATCAAGACGATTTTGCATGTGCTGAGCGGACGCCCGATGTGCCAACTCCGGAGGAAATGTTAACGGTCGATATACGTGAAGATTCAGTACAGTCGGCTATCCGGTTGGGCTGCTTGAGTATTCAGCGGTGTCATTCCGATTTTCCGGGGTTGCAAGTGTTGAACACTGTGCTGGGAGGATATTTTGGTTCGCGCTTAATGACTAATATCCGGGAAGACAAGGGGTACACATATAACATTAGCTCAGGTTTGGTTTCGTTAAAGCACAGCGCGTTCTTTACCATCGCATCCGAAGTTGGGGTGGATGTGACTGCTGCAACGCTCAGAGAGATTGAAAAAGAAATTAACAAACTCCGGAATGAGCCGATGAGCGAAGAAGAACTTTCGGTGGTAAGGAGTTACATGATGGGTAGCTTGCTGGGTAGCTTGGAAAATATATTCTCACACGCGGATAAATTCAAGAATGTGTATTTTTCTGGATTAGGGCTAGACTATTACGATCATTATACCTCCGTGGTCAATACGATTACGCCAGATGAAATATGCTGTATGGCTAATACCTACTTGGATTATGATAAGATGATCAAGGTGGTGGTTGGAAAAATGGAGACTACTTAAGTACTTCAAACAGTGCCTTTCCCTTCAATAAACACTCGTTGTATTCTTTTTCGGGGTCGGCACCATCGGTAATTGCTCCGCCGGTATGAAACGATAGATAGCCGTTTTCGCCATTGTAAATCATGGTGCGGATAACCACGCTGAAATCGTAGTTACCTTGTGGACTGAAATACCCCAACGCACCTGAATAAACTCCTCTACGGCTGTTTTCATGCCGATCAATCAGTTGCATCGCACTTATTTTGGGCGCTCCGGTCATGGATCCTGGGGGGAACGTATTGGCAATCGTATCGGTAGAACTCATTCCCTCACGGATCTGGCAGGTAATGGTGGAAATCAATTGGTGAACCTGTTTGAAGCTATGTATTTGCAAAAGGTCCGAGGCCTTCACCGTGCCAGGCTGAGCGCTACGTGTTAGATCATTTCGCACCAGATCAACGATCATGATGTTTTCACTGATTTCTTTTGGGCTAGAGATAAGTGCACTTTTTAGTTGTTCATCCTCGCTGGCGGTTTTACCTCGCGGAGCCGTACCTTTTATGGGTTGTGACAATAGAATGCGCCCGTTTTTGGAAAGAAAGCGTTCAGGTGAAGCGGAAAGAATGTATTTCTGACCGAACTTAAAAAAACAGGAAAATGGAGTAGGCGATACTTCATTGAGTCTTCGGTAAGCCTCCAGTGGATTAAGTGACGCCCGCTCTGCGAAAAACTCCTGACAAAGATTGACTTCATAGATATCTCCCTTCCGGATGTGGTGTTGCAACTGATCAAATACCGAAAAATAGGCAGATCTGCTCATTCGGCTTCTCAGTTGCCCTTTGAAGTCCAGCGATTCTTCCTGTATTTCGGTGGCCTCGATCTGCTCGACGATTGCCCTCGGATTGGCCCCCTTAATCTCCGCATTATACTTGCCGATAAGCAGCGTATACTGGGGTACGAAAAAATAGGCGTCGGGAAATTCTGTGCGATTGGGATGCTGGGAATGCAGGGCTTCTAGCTCATTCTTCAGATCATAACCCAAAAATCCAGGAATCCATGTGTTGGGATGACTGTCTAAGAACTGCTGCAGCTTGGCAAATGTGTCACTACCATCTGACGTAAACGATGCAGCGGTTCCAACAGCAATGAACACGTCGATATTACCGTGATTGTCTCGGTATCCGTTGGAATCCAGGTAACATACGCTGTCAAACTGCGCCGCCCATTGCAATGCCTTTTGGGTAAAAGTTTCGCTGTCGTTCAGATGGCATGCCAGTGATACCATGGTACGGTACTAGTTATTCACTCAATAGCAAAGTCTGCGTGCGATCGGGTCCTACAGAAAGGTATTTAATCGGTACACCCAGATGTGTTTCCAGATAATGGATATATGCTGTCAGCGAATGGGGGAGCTGTCCTTTGTCGGTAATTCCGCACAGGTCCTCATTCCAGCCCTCCAATTGCTCATATACAGGTTCCGGCCTAACACTGACGATGTCGTAGGGCATGTAATCGATTTTTTCACCATTTTGAACGTAATGCGTACAGGCGTAGATGGTATCAAACCCGCTCAACACATCAGCTTTGGTCATGACCAACTCGGTGACGCCATTGAGCATAATGGCATATTTGAGCGCGGGCAGATCAATCCAACCGGTACGGCGGGGGCGTCCGGTTGTGGCGCCGAATTCATGTCCCAACTGTCGGAGCTTTTCGCCGGTTTCATCTTCCAATTCGGTAGGGAAGGGGCCACCGCCGACGCGCGTGCAATATGCCTTGAAAATGCCGATCACCTGACCGATCTTGGAAGGGGCGATTCCCAATCCGGTGCATGCACCGGCCGTAGTGGTATTGGATGAGGTAACAAATGGGTATGAACCGAAGTCAATGTCTAATAAGGTCCCCTGTGCACCTTCCGCAAGCACTCGCTTGCCGTCACGGAGATACTGGTTTACAAGATGCTCACTATCGACGTGTGGAATGGTTTTGAGGAATTCTACCGCTTCCATGAAGGCCTGTTCGCGTTCACTGAAATCGGGTATTTCACCGTAATGAGAAAGGATGGATTTGTGTTTTTCGACCAACCGTTCATATCGTTCTATGAAATCCGGTAACGTAGTGTCGCCTACACGGAGCCCGTTTCTTCCGGTTTTGTCCATATATGTGGGGCCGATTCCTTTTAGGGTGGATCCGATTTTACCCGCACCCATTTTGCTTTCAGAAGCTGCATCCAACAGTTGATGGGTCGGTAGAATAAGGTGGGCCTTGCGTGCGATAACAAGCGTTCCAGAGGCTACCGGATCGAAACCGCTTTTCTTTAGGGTATCCAGCTCACGTTTTAAAATGATGGGATCGATGACCACACCATTGCCGATCAGATTAAGCGTACCTTTATTGAATATTCCCGAAGGAATGGTGTTCAGTACGTATTTCTGCCTGTCAAATTCCAGCGTATGTCCTGCGTTTGGCCCCCCCTGGAAACGGGCAATTAAATCATATTTGGGGCAAAGGACATCTACAATTTTACCTTTCCCTTCGTCGCCCCATTGCAGGCCCAAAAGCACATCAACTTGCATAGTTACTTTAGCATTGAAAAAAAGAGATCATTTAATGGAATACCAATTTTGTCGCAAATCTAACATTATTTTGATATTCTACGAGGACTAATTCAAAAGTCGGCCATTCGTGCTGCGAAATGGCCGCAGGGTATGGATAGGTAATAAGTTAAGCAAAGCATCAGTGTGCTTCAGCAAATTCTTCTTTTCGCTTGGTTGGTGCTTCCTGTAAGCTATTCTTTTTTGCCGAGCAATCGCTGCATACACCATAAAGATTGAGAGAATGGTGTTTGATATCAAATTTGAGGAGCTCCGCCATCATGCTTTGTATTTGATGAATACGGGGATCGCAGAATTCAACAACTTTGCCGCATTCGATGCAAATAATATGGTCATGCTGTTTATATCCGTAAGATTTTTCGAACTGCGCCATATTTTTTCCGAATTGGTGTTTTGTTACCAAGTCGCAGGAGACAAGCAGTTCCAATGTATTGTATACGGTAGCCCGGCTTACCCGGTATTTTTTATTTTTCATGTGGATATACAAGGATTCCACATCGAAATGGTCATTCCGGGAATAAATCTCCTCCAGGATGGCGTAGCGTTCCGGGGTCTTACGAAGACTTTTGTTTTCCAGGTATGCCTCGAAAATTTTCTTTACTGTTTGATAGTTTTCCGTTTGAGTCATCATCCGAAAGTTTAACGTACAAATTTAGGTAAATTTGCGTTAATATACAAATTTATCGATTTACCTTTGGCGAGTCCGTTGGCTCGGTTCTTATCTGCCGCTTGTCCATCATTTGACAGAGTCAAAACGAGTAATTCCGGTGATACCCTTTATCTGCTTTAAATGCCGGATCAGGTTTTCGAGATGGGCGGTATCGTTGACAAAAATCATGATCGAGCCTTCGAAGATACCGTCGTTGCTGGATATGGTTATAGAACGGATGTTTACTTTAAAATCATCCGAAATCACTTTCGTAATTTTATTGACCAATCCAACATCATCAATACCGACAATATGTAATCCCGTTAAAAAGGCCAACTCCTTTTGTGAAGTCCATTTTGCTTTCACGATGCGATAGCCATAATTTGCCATCAGCTTAGCTGCATTCGGACAATTCGTCCGGTGGATTTTAATGCCATCATTCACTGTAATGAATCCAAAAACGTCATCACCTGGAATCGGATTGCAGCAAGGTGAGAGGGTGTAATCAATTTTTTGCAGATCATCACCGATCAGCAAAGTTTCGTAATCTTTTTTATTAATTTTATCTACCAATCCACCAATATGCGACGCGAATTGCTGCCCGTTTGGTTGATCGATATTTTTCTCGCTCAACGCAAATTCTTTGAGGTTTTTAATGTCAATTTCCCCTTTGGCAACGTTGTAGAATAGATCCTGCGATGACGGGAATTTAAAAAATGCCGTCAGTTTGTTGATGTTTTCAGTGTTGTATGTGATTTTCAGCGATTTGAGTTTCCGTTCGAGAATTTCCTTTCCATCCTCAGCAACCCGCCTTTTCTCTTCTTTGAGCGCTGATTTTATTTTGGATTTGGCTTTGGCCGTTACTACAAAATTGAGCCAGTCCTCTTTGGGCGTCTGTTTGCTCGATGTAATGATTTCCACCTGATCGCCGTTTTGCAGTTTATGACTTAGCGGAACCAGTTTATGGTTGACCTTAGCACCGATACAGCTTGCACCAAGATCGGAGTGTATCTCAAAAGCAAAGTCCAATGCAGTGGCGTTATGTGGCAGTTGGATGAGCGCACCCTTGGGTGTGAAGATAAAGATCTCGTCCGAAAACAGGTTCATCTTGAAGTCATCCAGAAAGTCCATTGCATTCTGCTCGGGATTACTCAATATTTCACGTACTTTCTGTATCCATTGATCCAATCCGCTATCCGAATTGGATTCTTTGTATTTCCAATGGGCGGCAAACCCTTTTTCGGCAATCTCGTTCATTCGTACCGTGCGGATCTGTACTTCCACCCATTGGCCTTTGGGGCCCATTACGGTCGTATGAAGAGATTCATACCCGTTGGCTTTCGGAGAAGAAATCCAATCCCTTAACCGGTCGGGATTTGGTCGATAAAGATCTGTGACAATTGAGTAAGCCTTCCAACAGTCGGCTTTTTCGTTTTCCTGCTCGGCATCGATGATGATTCGGATAGCGAAAAGATCATATACCTCCTCAAAAGGAATGGACTTCTTACGCATTTTGGTCCAAATGGAATGAATGGATTTCGGGCGGCCGAAGACCTGCGCATGGATACCCTGTTCATGAAGAATTTCATTAATCGGCTCTACAAAGTTGTGAATAAAGCGTTCGCGCTCGGCCTTCTTCTCATTTAGTTTTTTAGCGATAAACTTATACGTGTCGGGATCCGTATATTTCATGGAAAGATCTTCCAGTTCGGATTTAATTGCATACAAACCGAGGCGATGGGCCAGCGGCGCATACAGGTACGATGTTTCGGAAGCAATTTTAAGTTGTTTATCGCGTGGCATGAAATCCATTGTCCGCATGTTATGCAGCCGGTCGGCCAACTTGATGAGAATTACCCGAACATCGTCTGCTAATGTGAGCAACATTTTTCGGAAATTCTCTGCCTGCATCGAACTGTTGGGGTCAAAGATGCCGGATATTTTTGTCAATCCGTCGATGATGCGGGTTACTTTCTTGCCGAACTCACGCTCAATATCGTCTAACGTGATAGAGGTGTCCTCCACGACATCATGCAGCAATGCACACACGATGGATGTAGTCCCTAATCCGATTTCCTCCGCCGCAATCTGTGCAACCGCTATCGGATGATAAATGTAAGGTTCACCTGATTTACGACGCATATCTTTGTGGCTATCGAGTGCCAGATCGAATGCTTTGCGTATCATTTGCTTATCGCCACGTTGTAGAGTGGGTTTACAAGCACGTAGCAAAGCACGGTATCGCCGACGTATTTCCTTGCTTTCCGCTTCTAAATCAATCACTAATTCTTTCATTCGTACCTCTTCTCCCTAAAAAACGACAAACTTGCATATCAATCCAAGTTTATCTAAGTTTGTATATCCGTTATGATGATTGGACACGTTAATTGTCCGTTCGTTTAATCATATAAATATACGGATAATTATTGAAATAGTATAGATGAGCTACGTTACAGTGCTGACTTTTTTTGCAACGGTATTTCTTTCGGGGACTGCAGCGGCTCAGGATACTTTATCACAAGGGCTGATGCCTCCGCAGTCGTCGCAGCAGCGGGTGCCTACCACCTTGGTGGACGGGATACGTGTTCCTTGGGTGCTAATTCCCGAAGTGGAAGTTACCCGGAAACGTGTTTTTAGAAGCCCTGAAGACAAGGCCCGTTATCTTCGGCTTCGATATAATGTGCTTAAGGTGTTACCTTATGCAAAATATGCCCAACGCCGGTACGAACAACTTTATCGGGATTTGGCGCTCACCGGAAATAAACGTGAGCAGAAGCGGCTGGTAAAGGCTTGTGAAAAGGAGATCAAAGATATGTTCAATAAGGAAGTCAAAAATCTGACAATCTCGCAGGGAGAAATACTCATCAAATTGATCGACCGCCAAACTGGGAATTCCAGTTATGAAGTAGTCAAAGAATTACGAGGTGGTATTACGGCCTTTTTCTATCAATCCGTAGCCAGGGTATTTGGTCACAACCTGAAGAACACGTACAACGCCGAAGAAGACTTTGAGATAGAAAATATTATCCGAAGCCTGGAACGACCTTCATATCGCTATTTTTAAGCTCATTCCCATCCGCATTAATATGAACAAAGACAAGAAGCTGGACATCTTAGTAATTACAGTGCATCCCGACGATGCCGAGTTGGGATGCGGGGGCACCATTGCCAAACAGGTAGCAATGGGGCGTAAAGTAGGATTGGTAGACCTTACGCGTGGTGAATTGGGTACCCGAGGTACCCCAGAAATACGTAAAACGGAAGCGGACGCCGCTGCCGACATATTGGGTTTGTCGGTACGGGAGAACTTAGGAATGCGTGATGGTTTTTTTCAAAATGACGAGCCTCATCAGCTAAAAGTTATTTATGCCCTGCGTAAATATCAGCCGGAAATCGTTATCGCCAATGCGCTGCACGACCGCCATCCCGATCATGGAAGAGCCGGCGAGTTGGTGAACGATGCCGTGTTTCTGGCGGGGCTGCGTAAAATTGAAACGGTGGAAGATGGCATAAACCAAGCACCCCATCGCCCGCGGCTTGTGCTTCAGCTGATTCAGGATGAATACATCAAACCCGATATCGTTGTCGATGTTAGTGATCATTGGGAGCGCAAGATCGAGGCTATCAAAGCCTACCGGTCTCAGTTTTTCAGTGACTCGTACCACGCGACTGAACCGGAGACCTATATTTCGAAACCGGATTTTTTGGAATACATTGAGGCTAGGTCCAGAGAATATGGCAAATACATCGGCGCAAGGCATGCGGAAGGATTTACATGCCGGAGACTACTTGGAGTAGACGATGTGTTTGTGTTAAAATAGCGTTCTAAACCGCAAAGCTTTCTCCGCAAGCACATGTACGCGATGCATTGGGATTATGAAATTCAAATCCTTTGCCGTTGAGACCATCGGAGTAATCCAATTCTGTCCCCGCTAGATAAAGGTACGATTTAATATCCAAGCAGATCTTAATTCCCTTATCTTCAAACAACTGATCTCCTTTTTTCTCTTCGTTGTCAAAATTGAGTTTATAGCTTAATCCCGAGCAACCCCCGCTTTCTACACCCACACGCACAAAATAGCGAGCATCGTAGCCTTCCTTGCGCATGATATCGTTGATCCGTTGTTTGGCTTTCTCCGTAATTGTTACCATTTGTTATTTTCGTTATCAGCTATTCGACTTCTGAATAGCTACAAAGATCGGAAAATTCCGCCGACATTACAAAGAGCTCACGGTTTGTTCCATGTCATAATTAAGAATTGACCATTGTCAATTATTTAACCGTCTTGTTTCCGAACACACGCATCAGGTAAAATAAAAACGGAAGTATAAATATACTGCCTATAAGCAGCGCCCAAGCAAGTGCGACGATTGTCTTTTTGTCGCCTATATGATGGAGTAGCGACAACCCATCGCCGTTTTTGAAGAGCACCAATTCTGGATAATGTTGGTAGGTGGCGGCCAACAGAATCATGACCACCTGAAAGCCTGCCAGTACCCGTGATGCAGTGGCTTTTCTTCTTCGGAATGCGACGAAGGTGAGAATCAGGGATAGAGTAGCTAGTCCGATTGCCAATTGGCCAATGACACCGCCGAATATCCATTTAATTAATGGTATATTGGAATAGAATGCTGCCAGGAACACCAAAGCCCCCGCGGCGACGACAAGATAGATAAACCGTTTAGCAATGCGAACGGCTAGTAGCTGATCGACGCCTTGGTCTACGGTTCCGATGGCGTATGTTGCAGCCAAATATCCACATATGGCAGTTGTGAAGAAACCGATTGCAACGCCGAACCAGGTAAGCCAACTTCCTATATAGGCTGAAAAAAAATCGCTGGCTTGTGGATCGATGGTACGGGATACCGTAGCAGCGGCAATGACACCCAGGAAAAATGGCGTTACGATGCTTGACCACATAAAAATACGCGCGTATAGTACCTGCCAATGATCATCTACGGCATCATAATTCCGAAATACGAATGCCGTACCACGGGCGATAATGCCCAACAGCATGGCAACTAGTGGAATGTGCATGAATATGGACATGGTCGTATAAATTTCAGGAAAGCCAACAAAGAGAATTACAATTGCAATGATAAGCCACATGTGATTCGCTTCCCAAACGGGGCCGATAGCATTGGCCATGACCATCCGTATCTGGGGTTTGTAGCGACGTGGTACGACCAGTTCGACGATTCCGGCTCCAAAATCAGCACCTCCAAGCAGCAGATACAGGCAAATAGAGGCCCAGAGAAAAACGATAACAACGAATAACATATCAATCAACTCTTTGGTAAGCGGGATCGGTTACGTCGTATAGTTTACCAACCATTTTTATTTGTCGATAAAGTAAGAAAGCGACGATACCCGATAAAGAAACAAAGACAGCCGTAAACAAGTAAAATGAATATACAATCCCTGGCATTGGCGTTACGGCATCGGCCGTACGCATAACGCCGTGGATAATCCAAGGTTGCCGGCCTACTTCAGTAACAACCCAACCTGCTTCGATAGCAATGTACCCCAAAGGGGTGGCAATGATAAATAATCGTAACAGCCAGTTGCTTTCCAGCCAGGGTTTACGTTTGACGAGTGCAATGAAATATAACAATGCGAGCAACACCAGCGACACGCCAATTGTAACCATTACCTGGAATGCATAATGCGTAATGGCTATCGGTGGCCAGTTTTCTTTGGGAATATCTTTCAATCCGGTGACAGGCGTTGTGGTATCGCCATGAACAAGTAGGCTCAACATGCCGGGCAGTCTGATCGCATAATTGACCGTTTCGCCGGTTTCATCGGGTATGCCACCAATGATCAGCGGCGCGTTTGCTTGGGTTTCAAAATGGGCTTCCATAGCGGCTAGTTTTGCCGGTTGCCGAGACGCGACGTCCCGGGCCGAAATATCTCCGCTGATAGGTTGCAAGACTGCCGCCAAACAGGCAGATAGCGCAGAAATTCGGAACGCGGCCGTATGAAATACAACGTTTTTACGTTTAAGGATCATTAACGCATGTATGCCGGATACCGCAAATCCGGTGGCTACGAAGGCAGCCAGCGTCATGTGCAACGCTTGGGAAAACCATGCATCGTTAAACATCGCCTGGATCGGATCGATATTCATATATTGACCGTCGACGAAATCGAACCCCCTAGGGCTGTTCATCCATGCGTTGGCCGCTACCACCAATATGCCCGAGGCCAATCCGCTGAGTCCAACGATCACCCCGGTAGTCCAATGGAACCATGGTTTCAGGCGATCCCATCCATATAAGTAAAAACCGAGGGCAATGGCCTCGATAAAAAACGCAGTGCCCTCCAGCGAAAAAGGCATACCGAATATGGGACCGGCGTGTTCCATAAATGTTGGCCACAGCAATCCCAGTTCAAACGAAAGCATGGTGCCGGATACAGCACCTGTAGCAAAGAAAATGGCTACGCCTTTGCTCCACGCTTTGGTCAGTCCCCTGTAAACTTTATTATCGGTGCGAAGGTATATAAAATGTGAGATGGCCATGAAAAAAGGCATCACCATACCGATACAAGCAAATATGATATGGAATCCGAGTGACATGGCCATCTGCGACCGCGCAGCAATAAAATCATCCATCATGTTTCAAAATAAACTTATTTTTATGTGTTTAAAGTTACCTGTTTTTCACTACAGCCAGTAGAATGTTGGGTGGTAACTTCATCTATCTAGTAATTTATATAAATTCTAAATAGTATAGTTGTTTTAAATAATTAACTCAGTAATTAAAAATTTTACTGGATTTCTTTGCGTACATTTGCCCTATGACCTTTGGGCTGATTCGGAGAATCAAATTATACACTAAACAAACCCTAGGCTTCCTCATCGGAAGCCGAACTGATTTGACCTTGGAAAACAGGCTTTTCAATTCGATGACATTGATTGCCCTTTTTATAATGGTATTCAATATCCCATTTAATTATTTTTCGGGTTTACGGATGACTGCACTGATCTTTGCATGCCTCACATTAATGATCGGCTATTTATATTACTTGGCCCGCTTCAGGAAGCAAGTATCGATCAGTATTACTATCTGTTCTTTTTTGGTGATGCTGCTGTTTGCAGTCAATTATTTCTTCAGCGGCGGCATTCAAGGAGCGACCTTTCTTTCGCTTATGCTTGCTTTTGTACTTATCATCATTGTGTCTCCGAAGAAATATTATGCGTTATGGGTCGCATCGAGCTTGTTGGTGGTGGCGGGGCTGTTGTGGGCAGAATATCATCATCCTGAGATTATCCGGGTTTCTTATTCGGATAGAAAGGCGCTTTTCATCGATATCGCTTTTACTTATGCAACCGGCATTGTAGTTAGCTTCTTCAGTATATTTTATCTAAAGCAGGCTTATAATGCAGAGAAAAGATCTGCTGATCAGAAGACTATTGAATTGACGCAGTTAAATGAAGAAAAGCTGAAATTATTTTCCATCATCTCCCACGACCTACAGGCACCGTTGTCCTCGCTGCACAGCTATGTACGATTGGTTGCCAATGACCGCTTTAACTCGGATGAACGGAAACAAGTGGAGCGCGGGCTGGCAAACGCTCTTCACGGTACGCAAGAGATGCTTTCCAATATGTTGGTGTGGTCTCAAAACCAACTGGATGGGGCACGCATAGTGTTGACACCTAATAATATACAGGATGTCCTGGTACCGGTTATCGACATTCAGAGAATCTACGCCGATCAAAAGGGAATCGTATTGGAAACAACTATTGATGGATCATTAAAAGCTTTAGTCGACCGGGATATGTTGCAACTTATCGTGAGGAACTTAATAAATAATGCAATCAAATTTACCCCACCTAATGGGAGTATCCATGTCTCTGCGCTGCGGTCTGGGATGCTGTGTGAAATCACCGTGGAAGATAATGGAACAGGAATACCAGCTGAACAACAAGCAGCATTATTCTCTTTAAAAACACGGTCCACTTATGGTACAAACAACGAACGAGGGATTGGACTGGGATTATTTCTGTGCAATGAATATGCGCAGGCACAGAATGGTTCAATATCGTTCGAAAGTGAGCTAGGCAAGGGCACCCGGTTTTGCCTCCGGTTGCCGCTTATAACAGCGGAGGCAGAACGCGGATAGCAGATCATTTTACTACACTGCCGGCCCGTGTAAAATATTTATAGTACCACGAGTCATGCAGGTCACTGATGATGACCCCTTTGCTGGTAGATACATGTACAAACTTGTTGTTATGGAGGTAGATACCTACATGGTCTATTTCCCTGCGCCCGAAAGAGAAAAACACCAGGTCACCTTCCTGCAACTGTCGTTCATATTTACGTTTGATGTGGTTGGCCATGTCTTTAGATACACGTGGCACCGACTTACCATAAACATCCTGCATGACCAAACCCACAAATGCGGAGCAATCCAGTCCCTGGCGGCCTGTTCCCCCTGAGCGATGAGGCGTGCCCATCCATTCGTCGATATAACTATACAGGGCGGCAGTTTCCAATTGGCTGGGGGCTACCCCCAATACCTCCGCATAGCCCTCCAGCAACCGATTTCCTGCCCGTACATCCTTGCGTGATGTGCTAGCATCGGTGAGGATTGTGCCTTTTGCACCCTTTCTGTCTTTGGCCTTCTTTTTATAAGCCGTCGACGTAACGGCCCTGTCCGGTGGAAGTGCGTTTTTGCGCGTGAGGCAGCCGGTTAACAAGAAGATGGATAATGAGAAGCATCCCAATAAGGACACGCGAATATATTTCATGGTCTCGTCCGCTAATAATTGCGAGCTAATTTATGTAATTATGCCCAAAAATCTCCTAATCTCTTACCTTTGCACAATGGTCATTAAAACGGCAACATTTATAAGCAGCAATACCCGTGTGGATAAATTACCTGCTGCCCGTTTACCTGAATACGCATTTATTGGCCGTTCCAATGTGGGTAAATCTTCGTTGATCAACGCTCTTACAGGAAATCGGCATCTGGCTAAAACTTCGCAAACACCGGGAAAGACGCAGTTGATCAACCATTTCCTGATCAATGACGCCTGGTATTTGGTGGACCTCCCGGGGTATGGCTTTGCAAAGGTTTCTAAATCCAGTCGTGCTGCTTGGGAGAAGTTTATCCGTCGCTATTTAGTAACGCGGGAAAACCTACAGTGTGTGTTTGTGCTGATCGACAGTCGACATGAACCCCAGCGGATCGACCTGGATTTCTGTTATTGGTTGGGTGAAAACGGCCTTCCTTTTATGTTGGTTTTTACCAAGGCTGATAAGCTGTCGGCCCAGAAATCCCAGTCTCATATCGAAAAGTTCCGAAAAACACTGCTGCAATGGTTTGAGAAAGTGCCAGCCTATTTCCTTACATCGGCGGAAACCCGATTGGGGTGCGATCGGATACTAGCCGCCATTGATGACATTAATACGAATTTTGAACCCACTGAGGTATCATGAAGAAATACTTTTCCCTGGTGCTTTTTGCTCATAGCATCTTTGCACTTCCTTTTGCTATCATCGGTTTTTTTCTTGCCGTTAATACGACGGCTTATGAATTTGATTGGTTGAAATTGGCGCTGATGCTGGCCTGCATGGTATTTGCACGTAATGCAGCCATGGCATTTAACCGCTACCTGGATCGCGGTATTGATGCAATCAATCCCCGTACGGCCATGCGTGATATCCCTGCGGGAAGGGTCAGTCCTACCCAAGCGATCACATTTACCATTATTAATTGTGTTTTGTTTGTCGGGGCCACCTGGTTTATCAATCTGATCTGCTTTTTTCTTTCGCCGGTTGCACTGGCGGTGATTTTGGGTTACAGTTACATGAAGCGACTAACACCTCTTTGCCACCTCGTTTTGGGGCTTGGGCTTGGCTTGGCTCCCATCGGAGCCTATCTGGTAGTGACCGGCGTGTTTCATATCGTTCCGATTTTTTATTCATTGGCTGTATTGTTTTGGGTGGGTGGATTCGATATTATCTATGCGCTGCAAGATGAGGAGTTTGACCGCGAACACCAACTTAGTTCCATTCCGGCATGGCTGGGCAAGCAGGGGGCGTTACGTGTTTCAGAGGTTTTTCACGTGCTGTCCGCTATTTTTGTCATCCTGCCCCTGTTTTTCATTCCGCTGGGCGGGTATTACGTGTCTGGTGTGATTTTTTATTGTGCACTCCTTATTTACCAGCATCGGATTGTGAGCCCTTCGGACTTAAGTAAGGTGAATCGCGCATTTATGACCACGAATGGCATCGCTTCGGTCGTGTTTGCCTGTTTCTTCCTGTTGGATATGGTTTTTTGATTTGTCATTCCCTGAATAAATCCCTTTATTTGCAAAAATCTGAAATGACGAATGGCGAAGAATTTACTGATTGTAGAGTCACCAGCAAAAGCAAAAACAATAGAAGGATATTTGGGTAAAGACTTTTTGGTCAAATCCAGTTACGGGCATATCCGTGATTTGGTAAAGACCGATGATGCGATTGATACCGAAAACAATTTTAAACAAAAATATGAAGTTCCTGCAGATAAAAAGTCTGTAGTCAGTGAGTTGAAAAAGTTAGCCAAAGAAGCGGAGACGGTTTGGTTAGCTTCCGATGAGGACCGCGAGGGAGAAGCTATCTCATGGCATTTATACGAGACCCTCGGCCTTCAGGACGATCGTACAAAGCGGATCGTTTTTCATGAAATCACCAAACCAGCCATTCTCAAAGCCATCGAAACGCCTCGGGGAATCGATTTTAATTTGGTGAATGCCCAGCAAGCACGGCGCGTACTGGACAGACTGGTTGGCTTTGAACTGTCTCCGGTATTGTGGAAGAAAGTAAAGCCTTCCCTTTCGGCAGGAAGGGTACAATCCGTAGCGGTTCGGTTGATTGTGGATCGCGAGCGGGAGATCAACCGTTTTCAGGCAGAAGCCGCGTTTAAAATTGTGGCTATCTTCCATACCGATAACCCAAAAGAATTATTTAAGGCTGAATTACCACAGCGGTTTCCGGTATTGGCGGATGCTGAACAATTTCTGAAAGATTGCATAACTGCCGAATTTGTTGTCAATAGTTTGGAAACTAAGCCGTCCAAGCGCAATCCTGCGGCACCCTTTACGACTTCTACACTTCAGCAGGAGGCCAGCCGTAAATTAGGTTTTTCTGTGGCTCGTACCATGGCGGTTGCACAACGGCTTTACGAAGCAGGCAGAATTACCTACATGCGTACCGACTCGGTGAATCTGAGTGATACAGCATTATTGGGGGCCGAAGAAGAGATTAAAGCAGCTTATGGAGCCAATTATCATAAACGCCGACAGTACCGGACGAAATCGGCTGGTGCACAGGAGGCACACGAAGCCATTCGTCCCACCTATTTCGATCGGCATACGATCGATGGTGATAACGCCGATAGGCGATTGTATGAATTAATCTGGAAGCGTGCCATAGCCTCTCAGATGAGCGAGGCGGAATTTGAAAAGACGACGGCAAAAATCGGTGTCTCCACGCGAAGTGAAGAATTGGTAGCCAATGGAGAAGTAATGCGATTTGATGGCTTCTTAAAAGTATATTTTGAGTCAACAGATGAGGAACAGGAAGTCAACCTGGATGGCGATGGAAACAATGCATTACTCCCGCCGTTGCAACGAAACCAACAGGTAAAATTGCGGACAATGACCGCTACTGAACGTTTTTCCCGTCCGCCCGCTCGTTACACGGAAGCTAGTCTCGTTAAAAAATTGGAAGAGCTTGGCATTGGCCGGCCTTCTACCTATGCGCCAACCATTTCAACGATCCAGAATCGGGGATATGTGGTGAAGGAGGAACGCGAAGGAAAACCAAGGGATTATCGGGTATTGGAACTTCAGGGTACGCAGTTGTCGACCGTAACCAAGACGGAAATTACAGGTGCGGAAAAAGCAAAGTTATTTCCAACCGATATCGGCGTGGTTGTCAATGATTTTTTGGTTGAACACTTCAAAGGAATTGTAGACTTCAATTTTACGGCAAAGGTTGAAAAGGAATTTGATGAGATTGCCCAGGGAATGAAAGAATGGACGGATATGCTGCGTGGGTTCTATGGGCCATTTCACACCGAAGTTGAAATCACTATCAAACATGCGGACCGCGCTACCAATGAACGTGAATTGGGGGTCGACCCTGAATCGGGCAAGCGGGTCAGTGTACGCATTGGTCGGTTTGGACCCATGGTGCAAATCGGATCGACGGACGATGAAGAAAAACCCCGTTATGCCAGTTTGAGACCTGGACAGATGATTGAAACCATCACATTTGAAGAGGCACTTGATTTATTTAAATTGCCCAAGAAAATAGGAGAGTTCGAGGGCAAAGAAATGACCGTGGCAATTGGCCGGTTCGGCCCGTATATTCGGCATAATAATGCCTTTTATTCGCTACCGAAGGATGTCGACCCGCATGGTGTGACGACCGATGCCGCTATACAGATTATTCAGGATAAAAGGCAACGGGATCTAGAGAAAATAGTCAAAGTGTTTGATGAGAATCCAGATGCGCGCATAGAAAATGGCCGTTGGGGACCATTTATCCGCTTTGGTAAACAGAATATTAAAATACCTAAAGGTACAGAGGTGAATTCTATTACCTATGCCGATGTGCTGAAGTGGGCGGAAGCCGGTGATAAGAAGCCGAAAAGAAAAGTGAAAAAATAGCGAAAGCTAGGGCTAAAAATCTATCAGCCGATAGCTGACAACAGAATAAGATGAAAAAAGACCTGCCTGAAAATATAGTCAGTGACATTTCAATTGCGGTAGTCCTGGAAAGTGAGTCACCCACCGGAAAGGTGTGGAATGTTTACCTAATCAATGAAAAGAATGTGCCCATCAAAAATGTGATGGTTAGCTCGAAGGGCTATGGTATTAAAGACGAAAAGGAAGTAAAGACCTCTATTTTACGCCACTTTATCGGCGATATAGACCCCCAGGATTATGCTAAAATCGAAGCGATCGACGAACAGGTATTTGGGTTGACCAACGAGTATTGGCTTAGTTATTACATTGACGGGACCATCTATGATAAGAAGTACATCTTTTTGCCCGAAAGTATCGTTGACGACAACCTAATCAAAATACCGGTATTAAATAAACCCGGTGTGTTGATCGGAGGAAATAACTGATTAATGATTAGAAAAAACAAGATCATCGCGATTGATGGCTATTCGTCTTGCGGCAAAAGCACGTTGGCTAAGGCATTGGCTGAAAGGCTTCACTATGTTTATATCGATAGCGGAGCGATGTATCGCGCCGTGACACTCTATTTCCTTCGAAACAACATTTCAATTATGGATGTGGAAGCGGTGAACCGTGCACTGGAGAATATTCATATAGATTTTCATAACGACGCTGGAAAGACCTATATTTTCCTAAACAGTGAAGATGTATCGGAGGAGATCAGACAGATGTATGTTTCGGACTATGTCAGCGAAGTCAGTGCGGTAAAAGCGGTGCGTTCCGCAATGGTCTCTCAACAGCAAAAATTAGGACAGTGCCGTAATATTGTAATGGATGGGCGTGATATCGGCACAACGGTATTTCCAGACGCCGACTTAAAGGTCTTCATGACGGCCGATCCGAAAGTGCGTGCAGAACGGCGCTACCTTGAATTGAAGAATAAGGGAGAAACCACCACCCTGGAAGAAGTATTTGAAAATTTAGCGCATCGCGACTATATTGATACCACACGTGAAGAAAGCCCTTTGATCCGTGCGGAAGATGCCATCGTACTGGACAACAGCGACCTTAACGAAGCACAGCAGTTACAGTTTGTCCTGGACCGGCTATAGGCGGCCGGGATATTCCGCCAAACCCCGCTCTAGGCAAATCAACGCCCTTTTCAGATCATTTACATTCAATACGTACGCTAACCGGACTTCATTCTTTCCTGATCCGGACGTGTTATAAAAGCCGCTTGCAGGAGCCATCATAACAGTTTGGTTTTCGTATGAGAAATGCTCCAGCATCCATTGGCAGAACCGGTCGGCATCATCCACAGGTAAACGGGCGACCACATAAAATGCACCTCCCGGGTTTGGGCTATACACGCCATCGATCGCGTTCAGGCCGGCGACCAGCACATCCCTTCTGGCAGTATATTCATTCTTTACTGCGTCAAAATAGGATTGCGGCGTATCTATGGCTGCTTCGGCAGCAATCTGAGCCACGGCAGGGGCGCTGAGCCGGGCCTGCGCAAATTTGAGTACCGTGCTCCAGAGTGCTTTGTTTTTAGTGATCAGGCAACCCAATCGCGCTCCACAGGCGCTGTAACGTTTGGAAACTGTATCGATCACGACGGTATGCTGTTCCAGCCCTTCAAGTTGCATGGGAGATACGAACTCACGGCCATCGTAGCAAAATTCGCGATAAGCTTCATCGATAATTAGAAATAAATCATATTTCAGGCAAAGCTCCCTGAGTGCTTCCAATTCCTTACGGGAATAAAGGTACCCCGTGGGATTATTCGGATTGCAGAGTACAATGGCCCTTGTTTTTGCGGTAATGGCGGCCTCAAAGTCTGCAATGGGAGGGAGTGCAAACCCGTGATCGATGCTAGACAATATCGGAACGATAACGGCACCCGCAGCACGGGTAAAGCTGTTGTAATTCGCATAGAAAGGTTCGGGGATAATCACTTCCTCGCCTGGATTGATACAGGCTTGCATGGCGAACGAAAGTGCCTCGGAGCCTCCGTTTGTGACGATAATGTCATCGGCGCTAATGGCGTAGCCCAGATTGTTGTAATAGCCCGCTAATTTGTTGCGGTACGATTCAATGCCCTCAGATGGGGTGTATGCCCATACCTTGAAATCGATGTTCCGGATCGCCTCCAGCATACCCTTGGGTGTTTCAATATCGGGCTGGCCAATATTGAGGTGATATACATGTTTACCCTCCCGCTTGGCCTTTTCAGCATACGGGGTGAGCTTACGGATGGGAGAAGCCGGCATTTCATCGCCTTTTATACTAATCGCGGGCATGTCACTTTGTTATTACTAAATGAATTTCGACGCAATATTAAGCATAGCTTTTCATTTAAAAGCAAAAAAAAACCGCTAAATCGATAGCGGTTTTTTATATTTTGATAATTGCCTGTAAATTAGCTAGTCACCTCTCCCTTGATGTAGAGTGTCTTTACGGGTGTCTTGGTATTTGACCGTACCGTGAAATTCTTAGTGAACGGCTGTTTAGCTGCTGCATTATACGTAACCGATATGGTACCCTTTTCTCCGGGTTTTACAGGAGTTTTCGTGAACTCAGCCACCGAACATCCACAAGAAGGTTTCACTTCATTGATGATGATCGGTTCGGTACCTACATTGGTGAACGTAAACACGTGTGTAACGGGCTTTCCCTGAGGTATTTTTCCGAAATCATGCGTTTCTTTATCAAACTTAAACTCTGCTTTGCTGTTTTGCTGGGCTAAAGCCGTGGTGCACATAAACGCAACCAACAGGACACATATAGAAGCAATTTTTTTCATCGTAGTTTTTTTTTGTAGTAAATGTTCTTTTAGTGACAATAATACAAATTTATCGTTTTGGATTGATAAGGTCAAAAAATGTTCCAAAAACACAAACATTTGCACACTTTACCCTGAATAGACGTTATCTCAGGTGGTTTCAGTGCGGCTTATTTTTCGTTAATTAAGGGATGTTGAGGTACTTATGTGTCTGTAACGAAATTTCCCATTTAGGATTTTGCATCACGTAATCTACGATAAGAGGGGTCATTTCCTGCGCCTTGGACCACTCGGGTTGAAGGTAGAGCCGACAGGAAGAAGGTACAAGTGCTGCATATTTTTCGGCCCATGCAAAATCACTTTTATTGAAAACAATCACTTTCAGTTCACCCGCGGCAGCGATGACATCGGGTAACGGTCCCTTGAATTTCTTGGGGGAAAGGCAAATCCAGTCCCAATGTCCGCTCAGCGGATAAGCACCGGATGTCTCGACAAAGGTTTTGATGCCTGCGGCATGCAACCCCTGCGTAAGATAGTCCAAGTTGTAAATTAAGGGTTCACCTCCGGTTACAACCACTGCTTTTGACGGATGTTGCTTGGCATGCTCGATAATCGTATCGGCCGGAGTAAGCGGATGTAAGTCCGCATCCCAGCTTTCCTTTACGTCACACCAGTGGCATCCAACATCACATCCGCCTAAGCGGATAAAGTAGGCTGCTTTGCCCGTATGATACCCTTCCCCTTGTATGGTGTAAAATTCTTCCATCAAAGGGAGTAGCGTGCCGTCTTCTGGAACTTGGTGTGCCATTTGTGATTTCAAGGGTGCAAAGATACGGATTTTTGTAGCGTTTTTTGATTTTAGATCGTTACGATCACTAGAAACAATCCTGATCGTAGGCAGGATGAAGTAAAACCTTATTATGAAACACCATGAACGTAACCTTTTCTCAAAAATGTCGGTTGGTGCGGGATGCATCCGTCGCTTTTCTCTTGATGATGTTATCTGCTGCTTGCAGCGATAAATTGGAAACCACTTATACGTACCGCACACAGGTGCCGGTCTACATGGAAGTAGATGTTTTCCGTAGCATGGAGGTGGGATCCACTACTGCCAAACCGCTGTCAGCCACAGGCAAAATTTACGTTTATGAAGATTATCTCTTTATTAACGAACCTCAGAAGGGCATCCACGTGATTGATAACCAGGACCCTTCGAGTCCGAAGAACTTGAATTTTATCGACATTCCCGGCAACATGGATCTGGCCGTCAATGGAGGTATTCTCTATGCAGACAGCTACATTGACTTATTGGCGTTTGATATTAGCAATATGCAGGAAATCAAGTTGGTTGAACGGGTTGAAAATGTCTTTCCGCATATGTTTGCTGATTTGAATCAGACGCTATTTATTACCTACAAGGATACGGTTATTACCTATTCGGAATCCGAGCGGAAAAAATGGATCTGGTATGATGGAATGGCATATAGCAATGGTGCTGTGATTAGTCCAGGTGGAAGCTACGGGCAGGGTGGATCCCTAGCCCGGTTCACACTGGCTCGGGAACACCTGTATGCGGTGGACGAAAATAGCCTGCGGCTATTCGATGTAAGAAAGGCCGAAAAGCCGGAGTTTGTGCGTTCTGTCCCGTTGGGCTGGGGTATTGAAACGATTTTTCCGTTTGAAAATAAGTTGTTCATCGGTTCGACGACCGGTATGCATATCTATGACATCGGAAATCCAGCACAGCCCGAGGAGATGGCTGTGTACAGTCATATCACTGCCTGTGACCCTGTGGTGGTGAACGAAAAATATGCGTTCGTAACCTTGCGAAGTGGTAATTTGTGCCAACAAGGCGAAGATTTGTTGGAAGTGCTGGATATTCAGGATCCCTATCACCCAAAGTTGTTGAAAGCTTACGATATGGAAAACCCGCATGGTCTTGGGCTTGCCGGCGATCAACTGTATGTTTGCGAAGGCAATTTTGGTTTAAAACGCTTTCAGATTGCCGACGTGATGAATATCGATACTCACCTGATCGAGCACATAACAGATAAAAAGGCAGTCGATGTCATCCCCACGGATAAATCGGTGATTGTGATCGGACCGGAAGGAGTTTGTCAGTATGCTCATTCGAACGATGGTCCATTACAGTTATTGAGTTGTATCAGTGTGGCCCCCTAAATGCTTAAGTTCATGAAAAAAGTGAAACTGATGGTTGCCGTGCTTGGGTGCTCGTTGTGGAGTGCGCAGCTTCTCGGCCAGCCGGCTCGTTTTACGAATCAAACGGAGTTTGGATTGCTCCAGGGAAAAGGGGCATTTAAGCAGGGAGGTAGCTTCACATTGCAGACATTTAATGGCATTCGCCTGAACGAGTTTGCCGAAGTCGGCGGTACCGTCGGACTGGATGCCTATCCGGACATTACATTGGTGCCGCTTGCATTCGGATGGCGCGGCGTGATCCCGGCAGGTAACGTGTCGCCTTTCCTTGCGATGGACGTCGGTTATGCATTCGATTGGCTCAAGAAGGAAACGGAGATCAGCTGGTATAGCGGAGGCCTGATGTTTAACCCGTCGATTGGGGTCAGGATTCGATCCAAAAAGACCGACCGTTTCTTGCTGGCAGTCGGCTATAAAAGGCAGCAATATTCGCACTACGAAGGACGCCTATTGTCCGGTGGATTTGCGGTGGTACCGGAAACAGAGCGCTCGGCGCTGCCACCGGGGTTTGAATTTCTACAAAGAGACGACTATATCCTTCAACGGCTTTCGATTCGGGTGGGAGTGATGTTTTAAATAGTTAGCATTTTCGGATTTCCTTTTTTACCTTTGCGCCGAACACAAAATCACGCTTGTATCGTGATTTCGGAATTTTTTTATAACACAAAATCATACTTGTAAATGATTACTGATATCAGCCTATCCAAAACCTCATTTACAGCGCAACCAGCAATAAAACCAGCCATTTAGCCGCTCCATCGTCAATTTTGATTGTTGCCAAAAACAACTATTTTTGTCGTCACCAACGTATAAATATTTACAATTGATTTACAACGAATGGCGACGGTTAATGCAGTAATACTCAATCATCACAGGAAGCAGGACGGCACCTGGAACGTAAAAATAAGGGTCACCCACAAGAAATCCTCTGTCTACATAGATACCCCGCATTTCGTCAGCAAGCCGAAGCTGAACAACAAAGGTCAGCTCAAAAAGACATGGATTGATGCGCATCTGGTAGATACGTTGAACCAGTACCGGTTAAAGATCGGAGACCTGAAGGAACGCCTGGATTATATGACCGCGTCGTCGATCCGTGATCACCTCACAACACGGGAGGATCTACCCGACTTTTTTGGATTTGCGGACGCATACATGAAGCGGGAAGCCGAGAAGGGTAGGCAGGTAATGACGTTAGGATCTGCGGTATTGTCCCTGCGTGACTATTGGGGCGAAAAGCCCCTGCCAATGGATATGTTCACCGCCCGCCTGCTAACCTCTTTCGAAGAATTCCTGCGAAAAGAGCGTAACGTAGTGCGCAGGAAGCGGAACGGCGGCACCTATACATCCAAAGTCACGGCGTTGTCACACAATTCCATCGTCAATCGGATGTCGACCCTTAGGGCTATATTCAATGCCGCCAGATTCCAATACAACGACGAGGATGTCGGTATCATCCGGATCAAGAACTACCCGTTCAATAAGTACCGGATGAACGTGATGAAGGCCACCAAGAAGAGGAACCTATCCGTGGATCAAATCATCTCGATCAGGGATACCCCCGACCAGAATGGCTACAGGACAAACCTCGGCCGCGACCTATTCATGCTTAGCCTTTACCTTTGCGGAATGAACGCGAAAGACCTATATGTCTACCTGACCGACACCGATCAGACGAGGCTAGACTATAATCGCAGCAAAACGATGAAAGATAGGAGGGATGATGCATTCATCAGCCTTCTCATTCCGGATGAGGCCCGTCCGATCATTGCCCGGTACGCCGGTGTGATACAGACCAGGTACGCCGACAACCTCATTCTAAATTCGGCCATCGCTGAAGGCATGCGCAACATGCGTCCGATCGTGGGTATCCCGGATTTGACATTTTATCATGCGCGCCATAGCTTCGCGACACTGGCACGGAACGAATGCGGCTTCAGCAAGGATGATGTTGCCGTGGCCATGAATCACGTGGACAGCTCCAGGCGGGTAACCGATATATACCTTGCTCCGGATTGGTCGATTGTGGACAGGGTTCAGGCGGGTGTACTGGAGCTATTAAAAAAATAAGGCCCGGATTTTGGTCCGAGCCCATGCAACTAAAAGTAAACTTTTAATCGCAGCAACACTGCAAATATAAGTATTATATTACATGTAAAGGCTCTTTTTTATTATATGGCCTTTGCCGGTAAGCAGCCAGTCACCGGAAACACCATAGTCCTTTACCAGCGCCTCCAGCAGATGCAGTGGGAACTCGCGACTAGGTTCCTTTCTGAGGCGGGAAAGGTTCGTCACCAGGTAGTCGTTTTCCATGCAGAATGCCCTCGCGCTTTTAAGGCTTCCTTCGCTCACCAACTTATCGAGTGCATAAAAGAATCGCTGGTTGATTTCTACACCTTTATCGTTTTGCATTGACTTTTGATTTTTCTATTGCCTTCTTCCACTCGTGCAGTTGTTGGGCGCTGAAGCTTATCTCTGCGCCATTTCCTATCGCCTTGCGATATCGTTCAATGTCCTGGGATGACATATAGGGTAGGTATCCGTCAAGCTCGATCAGCTGGCTGACGCGACTATAAAGCTCTTTCCGGACCTCCGGATTGGCGACGATGGGAGAGCCTTCGCCCAAAATCAGCCACCGTGCATCCACATCGGGGAAAGCCCGCAGGATCCGCTCTACAACAGTGAGCCCGACCACACCATTTAGAATATTGTTGAGGTGTTGGGGCGAATAATCAAGCAGCGCAGCAAAGCGGGTTTTGTTTCCACCGGCTTTGATGTCTATAAGATGTTGAATTCTAGTGTTAAGACTCATTGTTTTAAGTTATCTTATCGATTTTGCTCGTTAAGCAGCTTACTTTGTATTAGCCAATTTCAGGTTTTGTATGATATCAAAGTTTAAAATGCTCCTTAAAAGGAGAAGGGACCGAAAGTTGAAAGAGCGCATTCTACGGTATGTTTCACAATCGAAAGTCGTTTCCGGGACTTCTTTGGAACAATCGGTCGAATGGTTTTTTAAATATATTAATGGTAGCCTACCGGAAAAGCGATAGGAACATTGAAACGGATGGTGCTCACAGTGCTGTTTTGTGATCCCGAATCGCCTGTGCTGAAACCGGCAGAAAATCCTACCACGTTTATGCCGACCTTCCCTTGTCCACTGGTTTCGTTATCGGAGGCCGTGACCGCGACGGTCATCTCAACCTCTTGAACTTTTCTTCCGATGGGTGCTACCGACCTTCCCTCCGTTATCTCCATAAAACCATTGATGTCAACAAGCGGATTGATAATCGCTCCGTTGCTTTTTATTTCGGTTGACGCGGTTGTTATGCCGGATACAATGCCTTTTATCGATTCCGATATAAACTCTTCAATGTTCATAATAGCTGTTTAAATATATCTTTCAGTTGTTGGATGCGGGCGTTTAGGGTCATAGTTGTGTTGTTTTGGTGATCTTTTTTGTGTCCAAATCAACGTATATCATTTTGTGTATTTCCTGCTCGAAATACTCTTCATTTGGTTTGTTGTTCACGAAGGCCGGTTTAATCCAACCCTTCAGATGGATTTCAATTTTCAAGTTTGAACCTTCAGATATATAGCTTAGTTCTTTTGATTCGATTTTCTCGAACAATATTTCCTTTGGATGGTCTAGGTAATTTATATACCATGATTCACTGGTAACTTCCTCACCCCATGGCACATCCTTACGCTGAAGAGGGAATAGATACGACTGGTCAAAATATATAGCGCTTCCAGTGATGCTGCTCAATGCTATTGTTTCAGTATTACTTATCAAGTTTCGCCGATTGAAAACATTTGTGTCAGGTAGAGTAAACCCAGACAGTATAGTTTGGAAATTTTGATCAAATATCCGGTTGTTTTGTTTTTCGACAGTTAGCTTACTTGCTGAAAATTCATCTGCCAGGATCGCTAAATTTCCATTATACCAAGGCGTCACAGTATATAGTATGGCAGAGCCCGAACTGCTTACCTCGCTAGTTAGAGGTATTATAGACTTGTTTTTGGTGTCAAACAAAACAGTAGTGGTGAAATCGGAATACCCAGCTCTTACGCCACCTATAACAAACGACGCAAATATCGTATCGTTTATACTGGTTAGGTGATATGGCTTTAGATCGGTTTCTGTCATATTGGATTTATCAACATCTATTGTGAATCCTGCGGATTTCGAATTATTCGACGAGTCGTAAAATCCTAAATATAGCCCTTTGTCTACCCATGCGGTTACTATCGTGTATTTTTTTAAATTTTCATCCAAACGATCGATGACATCGTGGTCGAATTTGTCAAGGGGAAACGGTAAGATGTTGGTTGCATCATCACTCAAGGCGTATTTGCTTATTTGCTCTTTTTGTAAAGCCATTTCGGGGCTTATTGGCTCTTCGGGTTCAGGCGTGATCTGCGGCACCTCTTTGTTTGAGCAAGAAAATAAGGCGACAGTAATCGACAACAAGAATAGGTTTTTGATCATGGTTTTATTTTTTCATGTTTGAAAATCCAAGTTCGCCACCATATTCCTCCATTAGGACGGTAACAACCTTAAATGCCTCAACCATCCATGGCTTTTTTTTGTCATAAATGACGGGGTTCCATCTTGATCCCTTGGGCTTGAATTTCATTTCGGCGATGATGTTGTTGTCGACGAAAATCAAATCAACCATAATGTATTTGTAGTACTCGATTCGGCCGGTGGTGTAATAGTATTTTTTGGGTTCCGTTCCCAACTTTAAAAACATGTCATCTCTCACACGTATATCAAAGCCATTTTTAATGAGAAGTCTGCCGAATTCACGGTAATTTGAGTCGGCTGGCTTATCAGTCGACAGGTATATCCTTCGGTCTCCTTTTTGTTGGGCTACGCAAACCGTAGCGGACGCCAGCACCAGTAAAAATAGTTGGGAAGCAATTTTTATCATTTTTGTTCAATAGGCTAATAATTGGGCTTTTTAAGTATGTCAGTAAGCAGACACAATCTTCGTATACGTTCCTTCTTTACATTCACAGGTGCATATTTGGGCTTATCTCTTATTTTTTCCAATTGGTTGTCACTCCACAGGATCACCTCATCCTCCTTTTCGGAAACTAAGATTCGTTTGAACATACGGTAATCACCCCACTCAACGTAGTATATCTCGCCCCACAGGATATCTTGTACATCGTTGATAGGACGCAACACACACCAGGATCCGTTTTCCAGCGTCGGATACATGGAATGCCCGTAAACCGGTAATGCGAAACTGTCTCTAGTTGAGCCCGGTATGTTAAGATGGCCTATTACTTTTACGTCGTTTGGATCGTTGTATATTTCGATTGCGGAAGCTGCTGTTGGAAAATTGTACATTGGTATACTGGTTTGGTTGCTTTCTATTTCTTTTGACGCATTTTGAGGCCGTCCTGCATAGGTCTCAGACATGAGTACTGATTTCAATGCAGAAACTACCTTTTCTTTCTTTATGTCGTCATTCTTTGCAGCTTCGATTCGACCTATACTACCTAAAGGAACACCAGATAGCTGTGCAAGCATTTCTTGTGTTAATCCTTTTTTTATTCTGAGGCTCTTAAGTTCAGCTCCTGTCATTTATTCAGAAATGAATAATTTTTAATTGTTGGTAATCAGAATTTTAGCGACGTATTGTTCAAAAACGAATATCACAGTATTGATTTCTTCAAAAATGAAGAATATATTTGCAACAACACAAACGCAAACATAGATAAAAATCAGAAATAAGGCAATCCCATAATGGTAGGATTTAGCAATATAAGGAATTCTAGGCGGCCATACGCAGGACAGATTGATAAGGGGGCAGATTTTTTTGTCGTCGACTGCGTGTTGTACTGCTCACACGATTTCAGAACATGGACGTGGCCGTTTTTTCCGAAGCATATAATCAAGATTATGAAGAGGGAGATCTTCAAGTTTCCCGAAGCCATGAAGGCTTTGGCGGAATGGGAGAACCTATTGCCAGAAGATCATGTGCCGCGGTTCATAGCATGTAACCTGGGGGGATTGGACGACAAACCTGACATTACGGTCGACGGTGTAGTTAATTATACGGAATACGTCGATTGCCGTTTGCGGGGCACCTGTCGATTTGAGGGCAAGCTTTGCCGGGCGCTGAAGGTTGAACACGGGGTGATTTCCGGAGCGGAGATGGCAGTCCTTAAACTGAGCAACAAACCTATCAAGATCATCGCAGACGAACTGAATATCTCGCAGGAGACCGTTAAATCTCACCTGAAAAGTATCAAGGACAAAACCGGACTTCCCGACAAGACAGAGGTAGCAATTTTCGCATATAAAAAAGCATTGATAACTCAATAACAATAATCAAATGGAATTCAAAGAACCGATAGTGGTAACATGGTTTGATATATTTCAAACATTTCAGGAAGGAGAGGAACGTGAATACGACACCTCCAAAGAAGTGGCTATCCGTCATGCGATATCCAGGCGTGTGAAGTACGAACGGCCTGATCTGTCCTTTACAACTTGGACGTCGACCGCTAAAACGGGTGATCGCAAGTTCCATGTGCGCCGCCTCACTCAGGAAGAAATTACGCAGCAACAACAGTCCGCAGTGAGTGCCGGGTAATGTGCCCGGCACGTGTGGACAAATCATTCTCAGCAATGCTAAATAGGGAACAGCTATCGGAAATGAGGGACGTGCTTAAAGACGTCGCGAAAGTTGGCGCGGTACAGGTTTTAACCGAGATAGGACAGTTGAAGCCGTTCATCACCAAAGCCGAAGCCTACAGACTATACGGCCGCACCAAGGTTGACATGTGGATCCGTAACCGTCTCGTGACGCCCCGCGGTGGATTTGGGGAGAAATGGCGGCTGGAACGTTCAGAGCTGGAGGCTATTTCGGCATCAGCCTCACTCGCGGCTTACGTCAATTCCATGGCTTTCAAGGATAAAGGCGTCAAGGTTAATCTCGACGAATTAAAGTAACAAATAAATCGCAGCAACATGCAAAAGTCAACAATCAAGCCAAGGGGGGTAAGAAGCTTATACCCTTTGGATTTCAACAAAAACAACCCCTCGATGGAGGGTTTCCCTGAATGGAGGCAGTACATCCGGGATGAGGCACTGAAAGCCGCGCACTGCCGCACATTCAGGAGCGGTCCCATTGCTATCGTGGTGATGCCTGTAGAGCAGCTAGATGCACTCATACAGATGGAAAGCATGAGACTACAGGCAGAGGCGCAACTTGAAAGGGCACGGGCATGAGCATCACGGAATCAAGTTTAAAAAAGGCAGGTTTCAAGGGGTCTGGAGGCGTGTATTCCAAGGGGGCGGTACAGGTGTTCCGAGATCACCGAGGCTGGTTTTTGGGCCACGAGCATCCACTGGATATGGCGGTCCATTCAATGGCGACGCTGCTGCTCCTGGAATCTGCAATCAATAGTGCCCGCACGGAAAGCCGTGGCGAAACCTCATTTAATTACGGTGTAAAATCAGCATAACCATGAATATCATTATAAAATCACTGACAATCATCAACTTTAAGGGAATATCAAAACTAACCATTCCCTTCCAGCAGGTCACTTCCATCCTAGGTGCGAATGCGTCAGGGAAGACGACCGTCTTCGATGCGTTTTTGTTCCTGCTTTTTGGTAAGGATTCAACAGACCGGAAAGATTTCGAGATCAAACCGCTGGACGGGAAAGGCAATGCTAAGCAACGAACCGAAAACGAGGTGTCGGCCATCCTTATTGTGGATGGAGAGGAAATCAGTTTGCGCCACTTAATGAAGGAAAAGTGGGTAAAGAAGAGAGGGGAGGAGACCGCCGAATTCACCGGCAATGAACACCTGTACTTTTGGAATGACGTGCCGATGCAAGCCGGGGAGTACGCTGCAAGGATAAACGACATCCTGCCCGAGAACGTATTCAAGCTACTGACCAATCCGCTTTACTTCAACTCCATCAAATGGCAAGACCGCCGGGCCATTCTCCAGGAGATAGCAGGGGAAGTGACGGATGAAGAATTGATTGGTATCAATCCCGACTTTGCTAAGCTGCTGGAGTCGCTATCGGGTAAAACCCTTAAGGAGTTGCGGGCGATGAATGCGGTTGAAAAGAAACGGCTAAAAGAAGAGTTAGCTATGATCCCTCCACGTATAGACGAGTTGGAACGATCTAAACCGGAGTTGGTCGATGAAACGGAGATACAGGCCGAGATCGACACCCTACAAGCCCAATATGATGCAATCGAAAAGCAGATAGAGGACCGTAACGAGGTCCAAAAGACAGAAAACGAGGCGATCCGTGAACTGACTCAGCGGAAGCACACGTTGGAAACCCTTAATCAAGGGATTCGCGCGAAGGTAACGCAGGAATACAATTCCGATGTCATTAAATCTGGCAGTGCGGAAAAGGAGCTCTCCGACAAAATTAGCCGTCAATATACGGCGCTTGCAGAAATCGAATCGACTGCAAACCGGCAAAAATCTCAGCTGTCCAGTTTGGACTCATCCCATAATGACCGCATCCGTCGTATTTCCCGGGACCGTGAAGAGATAAACGGTCGCATTGCTTCCCTACGGACGCAGTTTGAGACGGTGAACGCCAAAGAGATCGACCCGAATAGCTTGGTTTGCTCTGAGTGCGGCCGCGAGCATGAGGCGCATAATATGAATGATATCATCGCCAAGTTCAACGAGAATAAAATGAACGAGCTCCGCTCCATCAAAGAGCGTGGTGACGCCTTGAAAGCCGATATGAACCGCCTGAACGAGGAGCTTACCCGTGCCGAGACGGAAGTGTCGACCACGAAAGAAGCCATTAATAAAACCCTCACAGATCTGCAAAGCCAGCACGAAACGGAGCAAGCCGCGTTAAATGATCTCCAAGCCCAGTTGGAAGCCGTTAAATCAAATAAGGTGGTGGTAACGCCGGTAGCCGATAGACTGGCGGAACATGCCGATTTCAATGCTAATATCAAGGATATTGAGGGCATCGACGAAGCACTTCGAAACCGTCCCGGGATTGACCTCAGCGACTTGCGTACGAAAAAGGCAATCATTAATGCCGACCTTGATGCCGCCAAACGAAAACTCCTTATCAAGGACCGGATCACCGCGGCCGACAATCGTATCAACGAACTGAAGGCACAGGAGAAAACTATGGCGCAAGAGCTAGCGGCCATCGAACGCCAGGAGTTCGTCGCTGAAAGCTACGAGAAGGCTAAATCAGAGGAACTGGAGCGCCGTGTCAACGGCATGTTTAAGTACGCCAATTTCAAGCTATTCAACCATCTGATCAATGGGGGAGAGGAACCGACCTGTGTGACAACGTATCAAGGTGTGCCGTTCCCCGACCTGAATAATGCTGCAAAAATTCTTGTGGGGATCGACATTATTAATACGCTGTCGGCCCACCATGGCGTCACCGCGCCGGTATTCCTCGATAACCGCGAGTCCGTGTCAAACATACCGGATACCGCGGCCCAGGTAATCAATCTGATTGTTTCACCCGCCGATGAGAAATTGAGGGTAGCGTAGTGGCAAAAAAAGTCGCACCACATAAGCCGGTACCGAATGTCAGTTGCACGGGATGCATCTATCAAGACATCGGTGACCATCCGGCAATAATGTGGTGCGACAAAATCAAGATGCCGATGCCGACATCGACTTACAAACAATGCATTCACAAAAACAAAAAGCAACAATAAAATGAGTAATCAGCAGCAACAAACAGGGGTACAGAAAGCCCCGCAACAAACACCAAGTGAGCGCTTCACCGCGGCGGTAATGAAGGAATTTGCCGCCGTGGTCGGTGACGTGTCGAGAGTGACCAATTTCCAAAAGAAGGTAATTCAGAATTACTTCATCAAACTGGATATGGTCCTCAAAGCAGCCGATCAGAAACGACTGGATAAGAACGCAAAAGCCAAGGCGCCGGAAGATCAGGACCACCTTGAATACAGCTGGAACAACATCAACATGCAGCAGCTTGCACTTGATGTGATCTCGTATTCCGTCATCGGGCTGGATCCACTCCAAAAGAACCACATCAATCTCATTCCGTATAAAAACAACAAGACGGAAAAGTACGACATCACCTTCATGATGGGGTACGATGGGATCGAGCTTAAGGCTCGGAAATATGGTTACGATATCCCGGATGACGTCATAATCGAACTTGTCTATTCCAACGACCATTTCAAGGTACACAAGAAAAGCAAGGACAATCCGGTCGAGTCGTATGAGTTCGATGTGGTCGATGCGTTCGACCGTGGCGACATCGTCGGTGGTTTCTACTATCACGTGTACCATAGCAATCCCGAAAAGAATAAGCTTCGGGTTTATACTAAAGCCCAGATAGACAAACGGAAACCTAAGTATGCTTCCGTGGAGTTTTGGGGCGGGGAAAAGGACAAGTGGGAGTATGATAAAGCCAAAAACAGGAACGTCAAGGTAGGGAAGGAAGAAGTGGAAGGCTGGTATGAGGAAATGGCATGGAAAACATTGAAACGTGCTGCCTACGATGCCATCACCATCGACAGCGAGAAGATCGACGAGCATTACCTGAAGGCGATTCAAGCGGAAAGGGAAATGGATTCGGATCCTGTATCCAGCCAAGTGGCCAAAGACATCAACCAAAACGCCAACCGCAAAGAAATGTCGTTCGAGGATGCCGAGGTTGTAGAGGACAAGGCTCAGGAATTGCCATCTGCCACCGAAAAGGTGACGATGCCTACATCGGCACAACAGCCGGAAAAGCAACCTGCAGCAAACAAACAGAACCCGGCCGCCGGAATGCAGCCTTCATTTAGCTTCGACGACTAGCCATGAAGCTGCACGTCATAGGTTCATCATCCGCGGGTAACTGCTATCTCTTCACCGACAATGGGGGCAATACCCTCATTGTCGAGTGCGGGGTGCGATTCGAGATAATCAAACGCGCGCTTGACTTCGATCTGTCACGTGTGGCGGGTGTCTGTGTGACCCATGAACATGGGGACCATTCCAAGGGCGTTGCAGGCGCTGTAAATGCCGGGCTGGATGTATGGGCAACCGCCGGAACATTACGGGCATTTGGGTACAAAAGCTACAGATTCAACCCTATGAAGATCGGCCAAGCCTATCACATTGGCCCGTTTGCGGTAATAGCATTCGATACCCATCATAACACAACCGAACCATGCGGTTTCCTTATCCGGCATCCGGAAATGGGTACGACGCTTTTCCTGACTGACACAACCTATTGTGATTATCGTTTCCCCGGCCTTACGAATATCATCATAGAGGCCAATTACAGCGAGGATATAATCGATCGAACGTTGTCGGATAAGAAGTTCCTCAGAGATCGCGTAATCAACGATCATATGTCGGTAGAGACGTGTATCAGCACCCTTCAGGCGAACGATCTCCGCAAGGTCAATAACATTGTACTGATACACCTTTCGGACCGTAACAGCGATGCAAAGCAGTTCCAGCAGATGATCGAAAGCGCCACATGCAAGACGGTTACCGTGGCCACGGCGGGCCTAACAATTAATAATTTCAATGTAACACCATTTTAAACTTAGATACAGCATGTCACATTTTACAGTTATGGTGATCGGCAATGACCCCGAAAAGCAACTTGCACCGTACCAAGAAAACAACATGGGCGATTGCCCTAAAGAGTACCTAAAATTTAATGATATCGAGGCCGAGCATCGAGAAACATACTCGACCGACGAAACAACCGTTTTCGTTTCCCCTGAAGGAGAGACCCTATCGAAGTATCAGGATAGATTTCGGGTGTCTGACGGCCTCTTGAATGGATCTAATTACGTATGTCCGGAAGGCTGGACCGAAAAGGAGATCTTGGTAAGTGAACTGTACCCTACGTTCGAACAATACATGTCCGAATATTGCGGCTACGCACCATCCGAGGACGGCAGGTTCGGCTACTGGGAAAATCCGAACGCAAAATGGGATTGGTATCAATTAGGTGGCCGTTGGACCGGGCATCTCAAACTGAAACAAGGAGCGGTAGGAACTAACGGTGAGCCGGGTTTATTCAGGCGTCAGGCCAAACCAGGGTACACCGATCAAGCAAAATTGGAGGATATAGATCTGAAAGGAATGCGCGACGAAGCGCGTGCTGATGCCATAGGTCGTTACGATAGGTTGGCTGAGCTTTTCGGCGGCGAAATTCCAAGGATGGATTTTATGTGGGAGACGTTGCTGGCCGACAAGGGCCTGACCATCGAACAAAAGCATGATACCTATCATAACCAATCCGCGATGCAACAACTGAAAGTTTTGCGAGAGTCATCCAAGGACGACCGCGAACTTCGCGATTTCCTGTTTTTCCTGAAGCTTGAGGATTACCAATTGACCCGTGAAGAATACGCTTCAAAGGCAGCAAATGAGGCTATCTCAACATTTGCGATCATCAAGGACGGAAATTGGCATCAGCGCGGCGAAATGGGCTGGTGGGGTATCGTCTCAAACGAAATGGACGCTTCCGATTGGAATACTGAGTTCAACAAACTACTCGATTCGCTTCCGGGTGACACATTGATCTCTGTTTACGATTGTCATATCTAATTTTTAATCACAGCAACAATGAAAAAGAACATTGCCGAGCATTTACCCCTTCGCGAAAGAGAGGGATTTCTCCGGGACAACTGCGACGCCCCGGAGCGGATGAGCTACATGAAAAAGTTCACCGAAGAGGAGATTGTCGCCATGAAAAACCGGCTATCAACGGTATCCATCGAGATGGACGATATCGAGGATGAGAAGAAAGCTCTCGCCGTCCAGCTGAAGGCCAAATTCGACCCACTGAAAACGGAAAAGAAGTCGCTACTGAAAAACATCAAGCAGCGCGCGCAATTGGTGTCCGAGGACTGCTACAAATTCATCGATCATGAAAACGGCCGAGTGGAATATTATAACGCTATAGGAGACCTGATCGAATCGCGTCCGTTAGCGCCGGAAGAACGCCAACGCGGACTTTTCGCACTTCGTAATGGCACGGAAGACTAACTCTATTATTTAACCCAATAATTCAATTGAAATGAACAAAGAACTTCAAAACGAAATCATCAAAGAGGCGGTACTGGAAGCTACAGACCATGATTCAAAGGTGTGCGAGCTTATCATCCGCGAAGGCAAGGCCCTTCCCGCGCTGGAGCCGCTAAAGGTTAAGATCGCCGGTATCCTCGACAGCCCATTCCGTTTTCTTCAAAAGCGCGTCGGAGAGATCGACCAGAAAAAAGCCTTCATTACGGTCAACCGGGAGTCATTGACTATTACGCTGGACTTCAATGAAGATGATCCGTACTCCAATGGTCAGATTGTGGGCGTTATTACGGAACATCCGACATTCAAGAAATTCGGCATCAATAGTGGCCACTATCGGACCACTTACGAAATGGCCGAATTGATCAAGATGAACCGTTCCGCATTTGAGAACATCCAGGTCGCCATGAAGCTAGTTCACGAACTGAAGAACTTCAAAGCAAAGGTCGAAAAGGACTTGGAGAAAAATAATGACGACCGTGGCAACCGCAAGATATTGCTCCAGCAGACCGTCGAATCCAATGTGCCCGAAAAATTCAAGGTAGTTATGCCCATTTTCAAGGGTATGCCCAAAGAGACATTCGAGGTGGAGGTTTATTTCAATCCGGATGACCTGACCTGCACGCTGGTTTCCCCTGAAGCCAACGACACGTTGGAAGAGATCAGGGATAGCGCGATCGATGAGGTGCTTCACGAAATCGAGGAAATAGCACCGGATATCGTGATCATCGAAAAGTAACATTCACCGGGCGGGGATGACCCGCCCGCTTTTAACGCAGCAACAACGATGAAAGCAACAGATTCATTTAAAGAAATTATCAGCGAGCACCTGAAAGGTTTGGCGGCGAAAGATCCGCTTTTCGCTGAGACGCTAAAAAAGCCAAAAAAGAACATTGACGATTGTGTCACATACATTTTAAATGCCGTTAAGACGAGTGGCCGAAGCGGATTCACCGATCAGGAGATCTTCGGAATGGCAGTCCATTACTATGATGAAGACGATATCAAGCCAGGTGCAGCAGTGAAAAATTACCGTGTAGTCACCAATCGTGCTCCGAAATTATCAAAGGAAGAGATTGAAGCAGCTAAAAAGGACGCATATAATTCGGTAGTGAAGGCAGAAATTGATCGGTTAAAGCAAAAGCCGACAAAACATAAAGGGAATAGACCGGAGGTTTTATCACCATCATTATTCGACTGATCATGAGGCCAAGGACTAAACAACAGATGCGGTTTTTCAAATTGAGCCAAGAGAATACCGGCCTCAGCGAAGAAGAAAAAGCATGGGCAATTGATAAATGCCTTAAGCATATTGCGTATCAAACCAAAAGTAGAACGTCATGCCTGGATTGCGGACACGAGTGGCCGAATATAGGCACGGTAAATACTTGCGTTTGCCCGAAATGCAACACGAAACTAAAAATTGAAGTAACTCGTAAGAAGAAAATGGAACAAAGGGAGTTCGTTGCTCACTTAGATGTTGTCGAGGGATTCCAATTCGTGCGGTTATTTGAGCTAAAAAGTTTCCATCGATCTGGGAAAAAAGCGGACATATCCGTGCGTGAAGTTATCCATCAATTCTTTACTCCTGACGGAATCGTTGAGATCGTAGCCAAGTTACATCACCTACATTGGAATCTTGATAGTTTCGGTTACGAATTCGGGATCCGAGACAAACACCAGTTTCATCAAAAATACGATCCCGATCCAATAAACGTCCTTCCGGGACCCAACTGTTTGCCAATATTCAAGCGAAATGGGTTTAAAGGAAAACTTCATGGTTTAACAGCATTCGAATTATTCACGGCAATTACGCATGATCCGCGCGCTGAGACGCTTCTAAAAGCTCGTCAATACAAATTGTTGCTGATAAAGGCGGCGTCGACAAGGAGGTCGATGGTCGACCGGTATTGGGACAGCATTAAAATATGTATCCGGAACAAGTATAAAGTAAAAGATGCTCTGATGTGGTTGGACTACATGGATTTATTGAAGTATTTCCGAAAGGACCTTCGAAACCCAAAATTCGTTTGTCCGTCAAACCTAAAACGAGAACATGATCGATTGGTCAAGAAAAAGAGAGTTGAGGAACGGCGCAGGGAAGTAGAAGCAATGAGACGTTACATGGAGGAAGAGCAGGCTGCCTATGAAAAAGCAAAGCAAGCTTTTTTCGGGATCCAATTTAAAGCGGGACATATATCTGTACGGGTACTGGAACATGTAAGGGAATTTATGGAGGAAGGCGATATCCACAAACATTGCCTATTTGCGAATAAATATTTCAGGAAGCATGATTCACTCGTGATGTCAGCTACTTTCAAAGGAAACCCCATCGAAACGATTGAGATCTCGTTGTCAGAAATGAAGGTGATTCAATCGAGAGGTTTGAGGAATAACCCTTCAGAACATCACATGAAAATAGTTAATCTAGTCAATCGGAATATGAATAAAATCCGGGATCGTCGTCAAAAACTCGATAAAACCGCATGATTTGGACTGCAGATATGGACGCAAGGCTCCGAGAGTTGTATCCAGCTAATACGAATCGCGAGATAACAGCTATCACCGGCTGGAGCTATTATTACATATGTGAACGCGCCAAGGTTTTGGACCTGCATAAAGGGCCCGATGCCCGTTCGAGGGCTTGTGGTAAGACGCAATGGACGCCTGAAATGGATATGTTCATAAGACAAAACTATGAGAGGCTGGACAACCGGCAGATTGCCGATGCCCTGGGCTTGAAGTTGTCCGTCACACGGACGCGCCTGTATGAACTTGGCATGAAACGGATGCAATTGGAATACTGGACGGAAGATCAGGTAAAATTCCTTGTAGAAAACTACCGGCAGATCGGTGACCTGGAGCTTGCGGAAATCTTCGAGTCCAAGTGGCCTAAAGCCAAACGCTGGACCAAAAAGCACATCGAAAAGAAGCGACGGTACCTGAAGCTCAAGCGAACAACTGCCGAACGCGACGCGATCCGGGAAGGACACAGGCAACGGGGGGTATATGCTGAGGCAAACAGGAGGATGTGGCAAACCAGGGGCGCGGCGAAAGAAGGCGAAATCAGGTATTGGAGGAAACGGGGAGGGATCTCCGTATTTCCGGTGATTAAGGTGGATGGCCGTTGGCTTCACTGGGCGCCTTGGCGTTGGGAGCAGCTGCGAGGTCCGGTACAGAAGGGCATGAATGTAATATTCGCCGACAGGAACCCGTATAACCGCGCTGACGACAACCTTTTGCTGATCTCCAACGCCGAATTGGCCAAAAGAAATTCCGTTAAATCTATCATCGGCCTCAGCGACAACTATGTCGCCGGTATTTTGACTTCCGGGCGACCCGATCAGCGGGAAATCGTTAAACAGATGCCTGATCTGATCGAACTTAAAAGGAACCAACTATTACTTCAAAGAGAACTTAAAGAGCAACTAAAATGACACAATTTGAAATTGAGAAGGTGATGACTGGCATGAGGGGAAAAATTTACCGATATAAAAATGAAAGGCACCATGTTTTGCGGTTTGCAATTACGCACGTCGTAAAGATAACAACGGATCGCGCCGATATAACCATCTTGATGGAGGACTTCGACCAGGTAATTCAGACATTCGACGAAGTGAAAGAAATGGAGGCTTTGCAGGTTACGAACGCCACCGGCTTACAACACCAGACTGTGATTAACAGCAGTGGCCTCGAGTTAAAGAACACCCTATTGGATACCATCAGCCGTCTCAAGCGGGATAAGGATTTCGTTCCCCAGGCGTCGGCCATAAATGATGCGGTGAAAACGATCATTGACCTGGCCAAGGTGGAAGTGGAGATGATTAAAGTAATGCGGGGTAAATAATTGACGATCTTGTGATGGTCTGTGGACGCTAATCAGCTGTCGCGTATTTAGATAGCTAAACGGTCTGCTGACCATCATCAAAGATAGGAGGAAAAGAAATATGACATATGGATATATTAGGGTAAGTACAGACAAGCAGGATACGGCAAATCAGCGGTTTCAAATAGAGCATTTTGCGAAATCAAATAATTTAATCATTGATGAATGGGTGGAAGAAACCATAAGCTCAGCGGTAAAATTGGAAAAGCGGCAACTCAGCGGACTACTTGAAAAAATGGTAACTGACGATCTCATGATCGCCTGTGAACTTTCTAGACTTGGGCGTAATTTGATGCAGGTGATGGGTATTTTGCATGGTTGTATGGAGAAGGGTTTAAAGGTGTGGACTATAAAAGATAACTATCGGCTGGGCAATGATATATCATCGAAGGTTCTTGCGTTCGCGTTCGGTCTTTCAGCCGAGATAGAGCGCAATCTTATCTCGCAAAGAACCAAGGAGGCGTTAGCCAGAAAGAAAGCTGAAGGTGTGGTATTGGGGCGTCCCGTAGGCAATAAAAATACCACCTACAAGCTGTCCGGCAAAGAAGATGAAATCAAAGGGTACCTGAAGGCGAAAGTCCCATACTCAGTGATCGGCCGACTACTGAAAGTTCACCGCAATACCGTCCGCGAGTTTGTTCTCGAAAAACGACTGAAAAATGAATGAAATCAAAAAATTGTCGGAAATCCTTGGTTTCAAGGTTCCCATCGATGGGTTGCTGACCGCTTTATTCGGTCGAAAAGTTATAGATATAGTCGAACTCGACCGCAGATTGGAAGAGACTTATCGATATGAAGGATCAATGGATGATTTTATTAAAGCCAGATTCGGAGAAGGGGCAAAGCAACTCATCGATAACAATACCTGACTATTTATGGAAAGCAAACGCCAATTGAACGTCAACCGTGACACGCCATTCAAGGTAGTGGCCGCGGGTTTCCCCGTTATGCGGTTTTCTAGCATCTCTGACGCTGAGAAATGCTTTAGGGGTTACAAGGGGCCCGGAACGTGCTTACTCGTCAGCTACGAGACAGGAAGGGCGGAATATTTGAAGTATAAATTTTTGAAAGGATAAATAGATGGCAGGCAGACCGAAAAAAAACACGGTGGATTACTTCCCTCACATGATGGGAGAAGGCAAGAAGATGGCGTACATTGAGACCAAATACGGCAACGACGGATACGCTACCTGGTACAAAATTCTGGAGACATTGGCAAAGACCGAAGACCATTACCTTAATCTCAATGATGAGATCAATGCAATGTATTTATGCGGTAAATGTCGTACAACAATGGAATTAATGTACGCAATAATTAATGATTTGGTGACATTAAATGTGTTCGACAGGGATTTATGGCAGCATAAAATACTATGGAGCGAGGATTTCATCGAAAGTATACGGGATACGTACAAACGGAGACAGTCGGTCGCACTGGACAAAATGGATTTATGTATACACCTCGTCAACAACAATTCAATTAATGTTGACATAAATTCAATTAACTACAGCAAAAAGGTACGAAAAGAGGAGAATAGGAGAATAGGAGAAATAGAGAATAGAAAATCGATAAAAGAAACCGCCGTCGACGACGATTTCCCGGATGATGATTCCGAGGTCGAAAGCACCCGTAAACCGTGGCAACCGCTGTCGATGGAGGAACTCGAAACCGAGCTGATGTCGGCCACGATCTGGCACGGTGACCTCGGGACATCCGTCGGCATCTCTGATCCTGGTGACGTGCCCCGCTGGATCGAAAAGTTTTTCGTTTTCCTCCGGGGGCAGGGAAAAAACCACACATCGCTCCGGGAAGCGAAATCCCATTGCCAGTCGTGGATCCGCCGGCAGCTGGAGCTTGGGAAAACCGTAGAATCCGGCCCGATCGCAAAACCGGCCGACCTCGAAAACCCTAACAGACCGCCCGACAATTCGGGGAAATGGCTTTTCCTGAACGGAAAATGGCGTGATACGACGACATTCACCAACGCCCAGAAGCGGAAACTTGGATTGATTCCGGAGGTGTCACAATGAGCCGTATCGCCGAAAACAGACGCGAAACGGGCTTTCAGCAGGGGCTTGGCAAACTTCCGCCGCAAGCCATCGATCTGGAGGAAGCCGTTCTCGGTGCGGTGCTTTCCGAACGTGATGCGATCACCGAAATCGCTGACATCCTCACCCCGAAAATGTTTTACGTCGAGGCCAATCAGCTGATTTTCGAGGAATGCTGCAGGCTTTCGCTCGACAGCCAGCCCATCGACATACTGACCGTTACCCAGGCACTCAGGGCGTCGGGAAATCTGGAACAAGTCGGAGGACCGTTCTACCTGACTGGACTCTCCGACCGGGTGATGTCATCGGCAAACATCGAGTATCATGCCCGCATCGTGGCACAGAAGTACGTCCAGCGGGAAATGATCATCCAGTCGACGAGGATCATCGAGGCGTGCTACACCGATACCGAGGATATTTTCGACACCATGGCAGCTGCCGATTTCGGTAGAGACGAACTCCTGACACAGATTTCCACCCGGAAAGAATCGTCAAACATCGAGGTCGTGACGGACACACTCCGCGATATCGAGGAGGCCCAGCTTTCCCCGCACCGGGGATTGACCGGCATCACATCGGGTTTTTCCAAACTTGACGATCTGACCGGTGGATGGCAACAATCCGACCTAGTGATCCTGGCGGCACGGCCGGCCATGGGTAAGACATCAAACGCCATCACCATGGCCATCAACGCGGCGAGGTCGCAGAAACCAGTAGCCGTATTCTCGCTTGAAATGTCAAGTAAGCAGCTGGCGAACAAAGAGCTTTCGATCGTATCGGGGGTACCGTTCAGCCGGATCCGGAAGAAAGTCCTGAACCCCGAAGACTGGCAGGTGATCCACTCGAAAATGGGGGAAATATCTTCCCTTCCCATCCACTGGGACGATACGCCGGGCATAAGCATTACCGAGCTATGCGCAAAAGCCAAACGATTGAAACGAAAGCACGGAATTGAACTGATCATCGTTGATTACCTGCAGCTGATCACCACCGGAAACAGGCAGAAATCGGGAAATCGTGAACAGGAGGTCGGTTTCATCTCCAGGACGCTCAAAGGCTTGGCCAAGGAGCTTGATATCCCCGTTATCGCGTTATCCCAACTCAGCAGGGCCGTGGAAAGCAGACCGGGCAACGGAAAGCGCCCTATGCTATCCGACCTCCGGGAATCGGGATCGATCGAGCAGGACGCCGACATCGTCATGTTCCTCTACCGCCCGGAATACTACGGGATCACCGAGGACGAGATCGGGTCATCCACCGAGGGAATGGCCGAGCTAATTGTCGCCAAACACAGGAACGGTGCATGTGAGGATATCCAGCTCAGGTTTGACAAGTACACGACGGGATTCACGGATTGGGAAACCGAGGATACATGGATCCTGCCGCCGCCCAGCCCGAATACAGGAATCTCGCCAAACGGATCATTCGACGATGGCCCGTTCTGAAAAATAACCGCATTTAACGCGAAAGAATCGATACACAAGACTAACAGACTACCGGATGATGAGAGACAAGGCAAAAAAATATAATCGCTCTAGGGGCTTAAAAACGCATCAATCGAAGAAACCGAAAAAACAGATATCGACCGACTTCTTTTGTGCGCTCGTCAGGTCCGATATCAAAGTCGATATCGTCAAGGAACATCGCTTTCATCCGGTGCGACGCTTCCGGTTTGATTACGCTATCCTGGAATACAAAATAGCAATCGAACAGGAGGGAGGTATTTGGTCGAACGGCCGCCATACCCGCGGTGCCGGTTACAAACGCGACATGGAGAAGTATTCACTTGCTGCCGTGGACGGATGGATAGTCATCCGTCGTACCCCCGATGATCTCAACACAACCGAGACGCTCAATCTAATCCGTAAAGCTATACAAACCGTTGAAATACAGAGACAAACCCCTGTATTTTCAAACAAAGTGTAATCCAATGGATTATATCGCTGAAATTTGGGCAACACCACATATGCCCATATGCAAGCGACATCGAAACTGATTCCAACCGTAGAAATCTGGCCGAATGATGGCCAGATTCCCGGCTTGCCGAAAAACCCGCGTACGATCAGGGACGAGAAATTCGAAAAGCTGGTCCAATCAATCAAGGAAGATCCCGAGATGCTCAATCTGCGGGAAGTTCTTGTTTATCCCTACGCCGAAGCATTCGTGGCCGTTGCCGGCAACATGCGTCTCCGAGCCTGCATCGAAGCCGGAATGAAAGAAGTACCCTGCAAAATAATCCCAAGTGATACTCCAGTTGATAAGCTTAAAGCCATTGTCATCAAGGATAATATCGGTTACGGTGACAACGATTGGGATGCGCTGGCAAACGAGTGGGATGAACAGCAACTCGTCGATTGGGGGATGGATATCCCGTCGTTCGGAGGTAGCTCAATGGAGGATGAAAGTGACGACGACGACAGCGAAGATGTAGGCGTAGGAATGGGAGAGGGAGAATCAACCATCATCAAAATTATCGTCACCGTGACAGATAAAGACCACGTCGAAAGCTTGAAGTCGGAGATTGAAACTGTTGCCGGTGCTTACGAGGGAACTTCTGTTACCGTTCTAGGTATCGACAACGACCAGCAAACCGAAACTGAATAGCGATGGCGAAGTACAGCAAAGGATTGGTGAAAAGGATATGCGATGAACTCGCAACCGGCAATCATACCATTGCTGACGTGTGCAAGATGAATGGCATTACCGAGACTACGTTCTACGACTGGAAAGCAAAGAAACCTGAGTTTTCTGAGGCTATAAAAGAGGCCGAAACTAAACGTCTTGCAGCCTTTGCGAACATGGCCCGTTCTGGATTGGCAAAACTTCTTGACATCCACGAGTATGAGGAGGTCACGACCGAGTACGAGAACGATAAGAAGGGGAAACCAACCATTAAGTCCCAGAAGCGTGTCAAAAAGAAAATCATGCCCAACCCGACAGCAGTGATTTTCACTTTGACAAACCGTGAACCTAAAGACTGGAAAAACCGCCAGTCGATCGACGCCAAGGGCGACTTCAATCACAACATTGGATTCGGTGATTTCCTCATGAATGCGGCGACCGCCGGTGATGATGACGAGCAGGAAGGAGGGGGTGATGAAGTTCAAGAGTGAGGAAGAATATCGCGCTAAGGGAGAGAGAGTTGTAAAGTCATGGATAAACGATTGGAATAAGTTCATACGGGAAGCCCTTGGTGCCAATCTCGACCGTGATCAGCAGGCTATCGTTGAATCAGTACAACACAATCCGCGCACAACCGTCGCATCTGGTACTGCCAGGGGGAAAGACTTCGTAACCGCTTGCGCGGCTATTTCTTTTTTATACCTCACGCCTAAATGGAATGCCAAAAAAGAGCTTGTTGCTAATACCAAAGTTGCTTTAACCGCACCGACCGACCGGCAGGTAAAAAACATCATGATGCCCGAGATTGCGCGCCTCTACAATGCTGCGAAGAGGCGCGGCGTCCACCTGCCGGGCCGGTTGAATGCGTATGATATCCGGATGGATGATGTGGAGTGGTTTCTAACCGGATTCAAGGCTGACGAGCATAACCATGAGGCCTGGTCTGGTTTCCATGCCGTGAACACAATGTTTGCGGTCACGGAGGCTTCGGGTATCAGTGACGATACATTCGGCGCTATTGAAGGGAATCTTCAAGGAAATAGCCGCATCCTACTTGTTTTCAACCCTAACACTACCATAGGATATGCCGCCAAAAGCCAAAAGGGCGAGCGTTGGTCGAAGTTCCGGCTGAACAGCCTCACGGCTCCTAACGTCATCGAAAAAAAACTGATGATCCCGGGCCAGGTTGATTATGAATGGGTAATCGATAAGATTGCTAACTGGTGTTCGCCCATCCGGGTGGATGAGGTCAAGGAAGAGGAGGACGACTTCCAGTTCGAGGGCCAGTGGTACCGGCCCACCGATATCTTCCGGATCAAGGTTTTGGGCAAGTTCCCGAAGGTGGGCCAGGATAATCTTATCCCGGAACAATGGATCGAGCTCGCTGAACAGCGCTGGACGGAATACCATTCAAGCCGAACCTACGAGTACTATTCCGATTCACTCATCCTTGGAAACGACGTCGCCGGAATGGGCCGAGACAGCTCCGTCGATTGCTATCGTTATGCGAACATCGTAGCGCGGTTTTATGAAACCAACAGCGCCGGTGTAGCTGATCATATGGAGACTGCCGGGCGTATCGCGAACGTGCTAGCCAACGACCACGAAGCTATCAGCAGCATCGACACAATCGGTGAAGGTGCTGGTGTATATTCCCGTCTGGTTGAGCTGGGTTATGAAGATCGGGTGATCAGCTGCAAATATTCCGAATCCGCAAAGAGTGAATTCGACCAGCCGCTTACCGATGTCACTGGTCAATACGAGTTCGCTAACATGCGGGCTTACCTTTTTTGGGCCGTCCGTGACTGGCTTAATCCGAAGAATAACCAAAATGCGATGCTTCCGCCTAACGAACGGCTGAAAGAGGAAGCCATCGAGATTAAATGGAAATTCCAGTCCAACGGGTCGGTAATCATTGAGCCGAAAGAAGACATTAAGAAACGCCTGGGGAGGTCCACCGACCTCTTTGATGCATTAGCCAATACATTCCATCCAATCAGCAGGCTCGAATCGGTGGCGAGTCCTGCAGGATATTTTTAACGACACGACATGAAGGTAACCGATTTCATGCCCAAGGGCGAAAACACGATAGAAGCACTCATCGAAAACCTGAAGAAGCGGGAAAGGGATTTGCCCGATGTTGATACGTTCAAAAAGCAACTGGATCCATTGAAGCACGATGTTACGGACCCGTATATCCGAAAAGATAAGGATATCATCGTCGAGAAACAGGTGAGAGGCGAGAATGGGAAAATGGAGGTCGTTGAGGAGCCTGGCAAGGAGAAGGTTAATCGCATTGCCCTTGCGCTTCAAAAGCTCGTCGTAGAGCGCGCTATTGCATTCCTGTTCGGTAATGATCCCAAGATGTCCGGCGATGTCAACAGTGAGGTCGAAAAGCTTGTTTTCAGCATAGTTTCAAAGATCAAGAAGTCCAACAAGACGCACTCTACGAATCGCCGTGTGGCCAGGTCGTTGTTCAGTGCTACCGAGGTCGCCGAATACTGGTTTGCTGTTCCTTCCGAACGATACACGAAATACGGCGTAACCACGTCGTACAAGCTTCGACACAAGATATATTCCCCCTTAAATGGCTACAAGCTTTATCCACGTAAGGATGAAACCGGCGATATGGTGGCATTCAGTCTGGAGTACACCCGCGTAGATGGAACGATAAGCACCACCTACTTTGAAGCTTACACAGATGAGGAGAAGATGGTATTTACCCGTGATTCGACAGCCGGCAACGATTGGGTGTTTAAGGAACGTCGGCCGATACCGATCGGCAAGATACCATTCGTCTTCGCCGAGCAGCCGCTGGTTGAGTGGGCGGATGTTCAAATTCTCATCGAGCGGCTGGAAAAGCTGCTTTCCAATTTTGCCGATACCAACGATTACCACGCATCGCCGAAAATCTTCATCGAGGGTGTATTGAAGGGATTCGCGAAAAAAGGCGATGCGGGTGCTATTCTGGTAGGCGAAAAAGGCAGTAAGGCAAGTTACCTGTCATGGGATCACGCTCCCGAATCGGTCAAGCTTGAAATCGATACGTTGCTAGGGCAAATATTTGCTCTTACGCAGACGCCGAACATTTCTTTCGACAGTGTGAAAGGACTGGGCGCGTTATCCGGAATAGCCCTGAAGCTGCTCTTCCTGGATGCGCACCTGAAAGTGAAAAACAAAGAGGAAACGTTCACCGAGTACCTCCAGCGCCGCAACAGCATCATTCTAGCATACACCGGTCTTCTCCATACGCCGGTCCAATCAACGGCCAAGGAAATGGATCTAGATGACAATATCGAGCCATACATGATCGAGGACTTGAAGGAGATGATCGAAACGTTACTTGCGGGCAATGGTAACCAGCCGGTCATCCCGCACGAAGTTTCAGTGCGATTATCGCCATTCTCTGACAACCCCGAGGACGACTATAAGAAGATCGTCGAGGAGACTAAGGCCCGGCAGACGGTAGACGTATTTGAGGAAACCTTTTAATTGAAGTAAAGATGGCAACAAAAAGCAAAGTGGTGCATTACGCGGGCATCCCGTGTAATAAAACCAACAAGCCGGTGGCGAATCCAACGTATACATACCACTGGGAAAATGTGACGTGCAAAAAGTGTTTGGAAGCGAAACCGAAATTGCGATAAATGGCAACTTTCATCAGTAAATTCGATTTCGGCGATATCGTCTACCTGGTTACGGATCCGGACCAGCTGAAGTACATCGTGTGCGAGATCGAGTTTAAGCCCGGTAGCGTTGTATACGTCGTGTCCAGCGGCAAGGAAACATACACGGCCTACGAATTCGAGTTGTCACGTGAACGCGATATGGTCGAAAAGCTAAGTTAATGTGGCCAAATCCCGCAACATAAATCACGGCGCGCTCGAACGGGCGCATTTCCTGCGAATAGAGCAGAATGCCCGCGCCGTTGACCAAATATACCATGAGGCGGTTAAAGAGTTCTCACAGCTCGCCAAAACGGTAAATTTCGACCCCAATAAGCCTTTCTCATTCGATGCCTATCCGAAAACGCTTAAAACAGCCAATAAACTGTTTGCCGAGATGGCCGGATCCGTTAAATCGTCTGTTGTAAACGGGATGAGGGCCGAGTGGGGCGAAGCAAACAAGAACAATGATAGCCTGGTCAAGTCTGCCTATCCGTCGGCCAGTGTCTCGGACGGCAAATTCACACGCTTTTTCAATCGCAACCTCGACGCGCGTGACTCGTTCGAACGCCGGAAAACCAATGGCATGAACCTATCCGACCGGGTGTCGAAGCAAACCGACCAGTTTAAGTCTGAAATTGAAATGGGGCTGGACCTTGGTCTCGGTCAGGGGAAATCAGCTGCAGCGCTGAGCCGCGACCTACGATCAAATCTACAGGATCCGGAAAAGCTATTCAGGCGCGTCCGGGATAAATATGATGTGCTGCACCTCAGCAGGAATGCAAAAGCCTACCATCCGGGGCAAGGCGTTTACCGGTCCAGTTATAAGAATGCCATGCGGCTCACTCGCACCGAGATCAACATGGCTTACCGGGAATCCGACTACATGCGCTGGCAACAGATGGATTTCATCGTTGGGATGGAGGTTCGGCTTTCCAACAACCCGAACCATTGCCCTGTATGTGCAGCACTGGCAGGCAGATACCCGAAAGACTTCAAATTCACCGGCTGGCACCCGCAATGTCGGTGCAGCGCTATTCCTATCTTCAAGTCCGATAATGAGCTTGATGACGATATCATGCGTATCCTCAACGACGAGCCGCTCATGCTGCCTGATGAAAGCAGCCGGGCGATCACATCCATGCCAGCCGGATATAATAAATGGATGAACGACAACCAAGATCGCATAGCCGGTGCCAAATCGCTTCCATATTTCATCCGGGATAATTACGTGAAAGGAGATGTATCCAAAGGACTTAAGTTTGTTGTTGTCGAAGAATCGGCCGCAAAACCTACTACACTGGATTTATCTAAGCTCATAAAAGGCGATATCCCCACTAACAGGGAAGTAAAAGACGTGCTGCTGGCATACGCAGAGCTGAGCCCGGATGATTTCAGGCAAGGGTTAGGTGATGTTACATTCCAGAAATCTCGCAGTTATTTGATGCAGCATAGTATGAGATATCGACCAAGCGACAACACATGGGTTGGCCAATCTACATTAACTATGAGCACCCACACGTTTAACGGAACTATGTTTGAGGGTGGCTCGTTTAATGCCGCTGAACAGTTCAGGTCTGCGCTCGGTGCGATCAAAAAAGGCGAGAAGCTTACCTTCAACCAGGAATACAGCATCGAAGCTATGTGGCACGAAATACTACACGCTAAAACCAAGACGCCGCCCAAGCGATTGACAACCGCCCAGGTAAAGTCCATGGAGACCGTCAATCAGTTCGTAGCTAGGCACACATACGACGGGTTCATTGAGAAGCTGGGCGGCAAAGCCATCCACAAGGAGACTATACTTGATAAAGGATACGGGTATACGTCATGGATAAGCAATTTCCGGGAGCGATTAAAGGCAGAAGGAATTGCGGAAAAGACAGCTATCGACGAATTGTCGCCGGTGCTTATGTCAAATTATTCGAAGGTCGAGTTTGAGATCGTCAAGTTCTTCAGCAGGCACCGAAAAACGGAGTTATGATGGAATGCTTTTATTATCAAAGCCGCCACGGTATTGCCGCTCAATATCCGGTATCTGTTTCCATATTTCAGCCGCCTGGTCGTCCAACCCGCGCAATTCAAGCAGTTGAGCCAAGTCCAGCAGCTTCTCTCCGCTGGTTACGGTTCTTTGGTACTCGGATACTGGCGCACGAACAACGGAAAATCCAAAGGCAGCTGTATTGCTAGCCTCATCGAGCCCGAAAAGCTCGACTAGCTCCTTTTTGGTAGGGTTGTAATCAAATATTGTTTTCATTTTCTCCATTTTTAATCATCTAACAGTCTTTAACGGATATGACAGATGTATCTATATAATCAAGCGTCTTTATGTCCGCCGGGTCGCTTGTTATTTTTCGCGGAGGCGTCACCTCGCACCAGTGGGTGACTTCGTTGTGGCGAAAGGCAGTAGATTTGCTATCCAAGCGCCACCAAGTATTGTTATCGAAATCATACGATGCTTTGCACCAATCACCACTAATAGTAAATACTAGTACCACAAAATCCCGAGCACCTTTAGCTTTTTCAGGAAGCCTATCATTTACGCTTATCCAATTCATTTGCTTATGTTCTTTGGCGTTGTGCCGATTCTGAATAAATAACTTTTGCCGATTACGTCGGTTGTAGGTGGATTCATATCCATCTCATGTGCGGTAAATACATTCGTTTCAAATGATACGTGTTCACCCCGCCTGTGCGCTGCAATTACCTTGTCTTTCAATGCATCGATCAACACTATGATGTCGTTTTCGTTCATATGCTGTATTTGTCTATGTAACCCTTAAAACGCTTGTAAAACTGCTCTTTGGTTAGTGGCTTTGATTTAAGCGTCGAATAGTGATAATCCGGGGTAAGAACATCGTTTAAGTGGTCTGTCATTAGCTTGCCATCTCGAAATATCATTTTGCTAAATATTGACAGTTGATGCTCTGCGAATTGCCCGTGCTCTTCAACACTGGCAATTAATCTAACCATGACACCGCGATTGTTGTCCATTTCATCAATCATACCTTGTTGTTTTATAGGGACCTCCCATACCTTTTCCTGCTTAACCTTCGCCCCGAACTTCATAAGCATCTCCTCCATCTTATCGGTGGAAATTAGCTTTCCTTCCCTCATGTAACGCTTCCAGTTCGCTACCGTAGACGTATCGACGCCTAAGTATTTGTATATCGCCGGTACCTCCAGCAGCTTTTTAAACGCCTCCTTTGTGCCTACTATCTCCATTGTACAAAAGTAAATAAAAAGCTTTGATATTTCAAAGCTTTTTATTTGTTTCATTTTTCAGTTAAAAAATTATAAAAAACATTGTGAAATTGAAAACTCATAGTTAATTTAGTTGCAAACTAACGTATTATGAAAAGATTTTCAATTAACCTGTATGCAGCTGTGATTTTGGCTTTTTTGTCAGTATCAATGACATGCGAGGATGACGATTTGCCCGACACCTGTACAGAATCGGTTGCAGAAAAAACAAAAAGTGTGAACGGATTCGACTTTAGAACCAACGAAGTAGTAGCTGTTTTTACGTTTAACCAAGACTATAAAACCTATAGTGGCAATGCGTGTCAAGGTAATCAACCTGGGGGAGAAATATTCCTTCAAATAAAAAATGTCACTTCCCAAACTATTAAATTTGACTATAGCATTAATTACCAAATGGGTGCTAACAAATGGAATTATCAAAACGTAGCAACTATAGCTCCAAATTCCATTATAGATGTGGGGAAAATCGCTGTCTCGCCAGGTATCATTGATCAGAATGGTTCGGCACTGACTATACAAGCAAACCAAATTATCTATGAATGATAACGGTGGTGCCAACTAATTACTATTCGTTGCTTCCCTTACCCAATACTCCGCTACGTCATGTTTCACCCTTGACAGCACGGCCATCGCGTCCGCTTCGTTCATGTCGGCAATATCGCCCAACATGGCGAGCACGGAGCCGGCTCCGGCCATGAAGGCCCGCTTCGTCTCGCGCCGGTGCGATTTGTCCATCTTCTTTTTGTCCAGTCCCACACGGGAAAGGTACAGGTCATACTCGTAATCTAAATTGAATGTGCTCATATGAATAATTAATTTGTTGTATATTTGTTGTCCCTTCTCCGAAAGGCTTAAAAAAACGACTTTCGGAGGTGGCTGAGCGGCCGAAAGCGCTAGTTTGAAAATCTAGTGTACTGGAAACGGTACCGTGGGTTCGAATCCCACCCTCTCCGCATTTTGGTTAAATCCAGGCCCCGCCGCACATGCTTATTAAGACCTGCATGTGCGGCGGGGATTACGGAAACTCTCTCCTAAACCAAACACTAACCTCCAGTCCGAAAAAACATAGCTTGTAGCAAAAGTATTCCGGACCTGACCACCATACCGCTATCCCGATCAACGTCCAGTTGCACGGCCTTGCCAGCTTTGTCATCTTCCACCGGTTCACGAAGACGATCCGGTTAAAGCGGATTATTTCCTTCTTTCTCATTGTACGATATCCAATGGGTGAATAGCTTCTCGGTAAGCGTATTCCTTCAACCATCTCCATAAGTCATTTACGCAGTAGTCTTGACCACCTGCGAAGGCCCATTTGCCAGACTCCTTTATTTTTTCGAAGCCAAGAGCTTCGTGTGACCTATACCCAAAACTCCAATGCCATGAACCATCCGATCTGAATTGAACACGGATGTGCACTTTGGGTATCGGAGTGATGGATATCGCGAACCGCTCTTTTAGGCGGAGGATTGTCCTTTTTCTAGAGTTCATATCAAAACAAAGATTGTTGTCGTTCATCAGCCAATTGCGGCTTTGAGGATGTACGCAGCCGTCCCACTTCCGGAATGCGATACGTTCCCTTCTTAACCCGCTCCAGCAGTCCAGATTTGTTCATTGTCCGCAACAGGTTGCCGCAATGCTTTGCCCCGTTGCAATAGTATGTGTTGACACCGGGCACCGATTGGCATTGCTCTACGGTGATGGATCCGTTCTTCCGGATGTAGTCAACGATCAGACGTTGTTTATGGGTTAGTTTCATGAATTTCCTTTTTTAATATAATTCTTACCTTTATATCGGTTGGAGGATGGTTTCACTTAATAAGGAGTGAGTATGAAGAGATTTATACGAATCATCCGAACAATCAACAGCTTAACTATGTTCGCAAGAACCGTTTGGTATTTGATTGGCCTATTTTTATAGGTTTTCGGCCAGCTCTTCAGGGCTGGGCGTGAGAAGGTCTCACGTCCTCCAACCTTTTTCATGCCTTTACCTCCAGTTCCTTTCCACTGAGCGCGAAATACAGATTCTGTAGCTGGTGTACGTACTGAACATCTATTTCGATCAGATCACGGCCTAGTCTGCCGGTATGAAGCCAAACGAAATTATGATTACCTTGTGGGACAACCGTAATATTGTCTTTTTTTGGGTTGTCCAAGGTTTCTGCTGGGATGCGAAACCCTAGCCTTAATAGCCATTCGGACGTCAAATGGATTGGATTAACTTGATCGATACGGGTCATTGTTTGGATACAACCATCTGACAAACCGACTCGAAAGTCATCCCAAAAAATATCCCTGACGCCCCAAATCTTTCCAGTACCGTCCCGATTCCATCCCGGAAAGTAAACAAGGTTTTTAATCCGTAATTCCGTTATTTCCATATGTCTCGTAATAAAATTTAACCTCAATTTTCGTCTCCTGGATCAGGCCGTACCGCTTTGCAATCTTGTATTGGGTACTATCACGGTTCAGGCTGGTGATGAAGCCGGCAATTGTCGCCCGGAACGATTCCAATGGAAGGCTGTTCTTTAGTATATTGCACGATGCACACGCTGGCACCATGTTTTCGAAGCAATCCGCTTCCGGATTGACCAGGTACTTTTCTCTTAATGGCTTGTAGGTGTATTTGTCTAGCACATACGCTTTCGATTCATCCCGGACAAACCGCTCCGACCGGCGGATAGGGATAAGGTGGTCCGCATGCCACCGCTGGCCAAGCTGGCAACCGCAATAAGCGCAGCGGCCGCCATACTTCATGCGGATCTCTTCGCGTTGGAGTTTGGTGAGTTTCATATAATTTTGTATATTATAAGGAGGGCGATGTTGCTCTTACTTAATAATAAACCCATGAATATCATTCTTTTTAGGTCGATTATCTCAAATGGCAATGTGATCGAATTAGAGGAAATTTCACAGCACCAATACGGCGATGTGATCGATCGGTCAGGGCCGGACAAATCTGGGGTAACTTGGTTCATTGGAGAGGTGGACCTGTCAGTAACTCCTCGTTCCGATGTGCCAAAGTCTATCCAAGAACAATTCGATAATTTCATTTATTAGAGATTTGTTGGTCTAACGGTGTCATCTAGCACTAGCTTGAATTAATATAGTGCTACATGACACCGGTTGTTGTTCAATACCTTTAATTCAGATTATCAAAATCGATCCTGATACCGGTTTCCTCGTCGATTTCCGCCACCAGTTGGCCAGTGACTTCACAATAGCCCATGCCGTTTTCCTGACAGTGGTGTTCGGCGGCTTCGAATGACTCCGCTTGTATATACGGGCCCGCCCATTTTTTCATAACTCCGGATGCCGGATCCAAAGCAAGTATCTCAGTTGTGAATGTTTTCATTATTAACGTCTCCATTTGTTTCGGTGTGTACGATGCTTACCCCGGTGCTCCTTATTGGGAAAAGGTCGTTCAGAGCGGATGATTTTGGCGTCCATTTCCGTGATTTCAATATCTTTCAAGCTAAAAGGTTGCGTTAGCTTAGCTAAGTGGCCCTCAAACTCTTCAACTGTGATGTTCAATTTTGCGACGCGGTTAAACTTGTCGACAATCGCTTGGATAAGCGCGAGGTCGTGTCCGCTTCCTACAATGATAACAGTATCATTCATCGCTTTATCGTCCGTTTAATGGTGTCAACTCCATTGATTAAAAAAACAGTGTCATCTACGACCCATGCCTCATCAAAATGGGCAAAGGAAGAAAGCTTTTCCCGTGGCTTGCCAGGTTTACGTTTACTAATGACACTATATGTAGACAGTGCTACGCCGATGGCCGAAAGCAGCATCCATATCGCAAAAGGGTTTCGTTTAAATGTTCTCATTCTCCATTAATAATTTTGTCGGATTTAAACTTTGCGTCGAATTGGCCGTGACACGTATCGAGCTGCCTAATGAAAGCCGCTCGCGCCATTTCAGGAAAGTCAAAATCTTGCGACACCCCCGTTTCATTCATGGTGTTAATCACTCCGTCACGGTATTCAAGCATATCGTCGCATAACTCATTCATTAGCTTCCAGTATTCGGCCCGAAATTTTGTTATATCTCGTGGGGTTGGCTTGCGTAGCTTCATCCGTCCACCCTCCCCAACAACAGACACCTACTTCGGTCAAGGACGCGGGATTGGGCGTCCCGCCATTCCGCATGAGCCTTATCGTAGGCTTTCCAATCGGTATTTTTACCAAAATTGCTAACCGTCCGCTCATAAGTGGTGGGTTTAGGCTCGGGATAAGGATTATCAAAATACCATCCCTCTGCCAAAATAGACGATTCGAGGGCGGTGTTTACTAATGTAGTTTCATCAAAGTCATCCCTATATACGTAATTACGCCACCCTCTATATTCCGCACCATCAGTACAAGTAACGGAGACAGAATCAACTATATCAGACACATCGATTTCCCCCACCTCACAAATCATCCCTACTATTTGCCAGTTGCCCTTAGGAAGGCAATAGTACGCACCTAAATTACATAGCAACGCAGTGTCACCCATGTTATCTGGGCCGTGCAACCTGATGTCTGTTGCCCCCTCCGGCAATTCGACCACATGCCCGCGGCCTTGTAGTATAGTGACTGATTTCATGGTCGTCATTTGTTGCTTGCTAGGATCATCATAATTATCATGTCCCGGACGTAATGAATTGCTAGACACACAACGATACCGACAAGAACACCAACGAGAAAAGGGAGTGAAGACGGCTTGTACTTAAATGCTCTGTTGGTTGTCATAGCGCTTCAAACTCCTTTTTAGCCGCATCCAGCTTTGCGGTGATGATTGCGATCGACGACGCTTTCAGTGCTTCGAAGTCGACGTGTTCTTTTTCAAGGTCAAAAGCCAAACCTTTGCCGTTTACAGCTACTTTTATTTCGCCTTTCAACTCGGTGGCTTTTTCGATCACGGCCAATTGGTTTTCCAAATCGACGATGAGATCTTCCAGCTCAACGCCGTGAATTAGTTGTTCTTTTGTCATGTGTTTACAAAATCTTTGGTGTACAATGCATAATCGATACCCTGGTGCATACCGATATGGTTAACGAAGTCCACGAGTATTGCATCGATCACCCGTTGCTCGATAGCGTCTGCAGGGACGACATCATTCATGTGGGCATTTGGTTTTATAGACGCCTCGCATCCTTTTCGGTAGGATGCAGCTCTTTCGGTTAGGTATTCGAGTAGTTGTGCCTTAGTCATTGTCCTAGTAATTTAGGGTTTGACCTTACTTCGTGATAAAGCGTATTCCCACTCGGTGTAACAGCGTAAGGCAGAAACACCTCTGCCATATCAGCCAGGTTAGCTTCTACAATTGCCATTTGTGCTTCGATCCAGTCCTTTACAATGCGCCACGATACTCGCACGGCTTGCTCTTTCGTGCACAAATGTCGGGGCACCCCCTTGGCCTTTTCCATAGCTTTTAGCACACCGGAATAATTGGCCGGTAGGGCATAGGCAACCATTCGATCATTAATGGGGAGTAGGAACGTGATTAACGTCGGTATTCCATCGTCGTCATAGTCCGACACGATCTTTTTTGCCCCGTGGCTTACGAGGCATTTCGTTATCTCACCTATGGTTTTGGTGCTGTCAATTTTTGTTGTGTAGTTAAGTATTGCCATTATCGTTTATTCCTCCATAGATTTTTTATCCCCCAAATTGCTAGGACAATAAGCCCCAACACCAGGTGCACGGTTTCAATGCTAATCGCTCTCATGTCAGCATGAAGGTTAAGATGATTGCGGACCAAAATGCCACGGATCCAGCGAGAAATAGGTATATATCAGCACCTCGGGGCGCGGAAAATACTTCCTTTGCATCGGAGTCGATGTATGTCTCGACTGGATCATCCGCGAGCTTGATGTATGTGCGCTCCTGTGGATGCTTATCACGCGTTATTGTTCCCCACGGTATCCAATTGCCGCGGCTGGATACCTCGCTAACTAGCTGCCAGTCACCGGCAGCGTAGACGCATGGATCCTCACCGTGGGGATTGATGACGTTGATGCCTTTGGTGACATCTCTAATGAACAATAGGCCGTCACGGCAGATGTCGAAGTCTGTGTATCCAAATCCGTTGAATACGAGCAGGGGATGAGATTGAGTAGGTATCATAATTTAGTATTTTAAGTTGGTAGTCCAATGTATGAGCTTGTACTTTGCCGACTTATTGAACCAGGTGAAGAAGTGTTCAATTGATTCAAAGCCGTCGTTTTGGGCGAAAACTTCCATTTCTTTCATTCCATACATCTCTTCGTCATCGCTGAAACCGTTGTCGAGGTAAAATGGAACGCAATCTTCGTAATCAGGCCTATTACCGATGTGAACAGACCTGCCATCGCTATCGTGGATTATTTGAACGTACTGAACACTCACGCATAGAATCACCGGCGCGAAGCGGAAGTAATTCTTCGTTTGGTTGTTGATAGCGAAGTGGATCAAATTGCCGGCTTGCCATCTGTTGAATGGATCCTCTCGCATTGTGTGGAGTTTGGGTGCAACTGAATCTACAGGCATATCCCAATGGTTGCCAAACCGTAGCAGGTGATCGGTTGTACAAGCAACATAATCTTTGAACTCAACCACATTAAACAAATGCTCCCATATCTTGTGAGGGAAGTACGTCGGCTGGCCAGCCCATTCTCCCATGTGCTTAGGCCATTTTTGCATGAATCCAAGGTTCATTTCATTGGGTGGTTACGTTCAACATTCCGTTCTTTCATTTCCCAATCGTAGTCCAGAAGATAGTTGTGACTATTTCCAACCAGATTGTATTGGTCCTTGCTGATATTGACTTTGACGAACGACCTCAAAACCGGCCTATCGCTAACAGCGCATGCGTGTACAACGTATTGATCCAGCCGGTAAATCTTGAAGGGTTCAGTTTCATACACCGAAAGGTCATTGGCGGCATTGAAGTATTTAAGCGCCTCTGCGTCGTCGTTGGGAGGGTCAGGTCGGCCATCCGTCCACACAGTTGGCAGCGTATTGCACCATATGTAACTAATGTCGTCTGACCCAAACCCGTCTGAATGCCATCCGAGGCGGTTCAGGTTCGTTCCGGGGGCAACGAACATGTGTTTTGCGGTCAGGTAGATGTAATTTTCACAGAGGCCATACAGCTTGCCGCTGTGCCGGTAAAAATCCAGCTTGACAGCATCTATTATTGGTTCGAATATCGCTAACCTCGCGGGGATGCGGAATTCCAAACTTCCGGCCATCTTGATCGGTAAGTACTGGTAGTACATCATCTCCTCAACCTCGATAGGGTAGTGTCCCTTAAGTTGTATAGGGGGCTGGTTGTATTTCTTCATCTTTCAATAATTCAAAAATGTGCATGCCTAGATCCATCCCGACGTGGATGTCTGCCCGGCCGATAAAGCGGAGCCGCTCGGGTGATTCTTTGATTTCCTGACCTGTTTTGTAGAGCCTGAAATGCCGATCAACTTCCGGAGCGTCCGTATCGACTATAGCCCAAATAGCTACGAAACCGTCCTGATTTTCGCCCATAATGACTTTAGCTGCGTAGGGCATTTTAATCGTCGATTCTTCCTTCATTGGAAGGATGTATTTGTAGATAGCTCTCATTTTGTCTCCTTTTTCAAAGCGTCCATATTATCCTCGATGTAATCCTTCAGCGCGCCGCTGCACTTGTTTTCGTCGTACAGCCAGATGAGGTATTTTGCAGGCACATCGATAAGCCGTTTGCCTTTGTGGATGCCGAATGGCATGAGTGATGCGTCTGTCATCATGGTTAATCGCAATATGATCTGTTACAGTGAGGGCATCCCGTGACTAATTGCGTTGAAGCCTTTTCAACAGAAATACCCGTTTTATATCTACCGTGATCTTTCTCGGAATAGATTTGCTGTTTGCATTTCCAGCATATTCCATTAGAAGGGGCGAAGGCAGGACACTTGTTTTCCTGCTGGTAATTTTTCTGAGCTTTAATAGCCTCGTCAACGTTGAATGTGTTCATATCCCAATAGTTTTTTGAATGCTCTTTTAACTGGTTGGAATTCGCGTTTAGCGTGGTTGGTGTCCATGGTAAGCAGCAAGCCGACGCATCGGATTAGTATGCTGGTGCTTATGAGAACAGCCCCCACAACGAATATAGGGTAGTAGGCGACTACTGCAGACCAAAGCAATATTTTACGTCCTCTTGTCATCCCCTTGATATGCTTTGTTCACTTGATACGTAACTGTAATTTCGATACTTAGGAAGACTATCTCGAAGTCCCATGGTGATAGCTTCGGGGGTCACCCCGAGCCGTTTTGAGAGAGATGTGATGCTTTCGTGAACCTCGCCAGTTTCGTTGTTTTTTACGGCCTTGGAATGCGCCGATCTGAATCGGTTCGTCGCGCGGACAATCATTATGTTATCGGCTCTGCAATTGGTCGGGTCACCATCCTTAAATTGCACCATTCCGTGCTGCTTACCTAGAAAGTGGTTCGCGACAAGTGTTGATATGGTAAAGGTCTTTAAAACACCGCTCTTCGATAAGTTGACCTTCATTCTCACACATCCTTGAATATTCACGGACCGAGTGAGTTTCATCATTTTCGATTTGTTCAAATTCTTGACTCGTCCCTGGTTGGAAATCGAATACATCCCCTCATACCCTTTAATCTCCTTCCAAATTTCTGTCTGAATCATCGGGTACCTCCTTTCAGAAGCTCGGGATTGTCCCAAACATTACCAACTACTTTCACTTGATGAGCTTCAATGGATTCTCCGAACCAATGCGAGAAAGCCCATCCGTCCCGGTCTACTACATACGATGCGAATCGTTCAGACCAGCTTATTGCCATGTGCTTTTCGGTTGGGGTGAATACTATGTCCCCCTCAAAAATCCTATACCCATCCTTGTCGGTTAGCCCGGTGAATTGGCCGAGGGTTTCTCTTTGAATGCGCCACGTATCTATGCCGTTGCTAATAAACCAAGTATCGTCGTAGCCCTTGTGAGGCAACCCCTCCACCCACTCCCCATTTTCAGTCCTCTTACCACGGAAAAGTATCTCCCTCTTCATCGAATCCTCCTTTCCCGTTCGCGGAGCATGGCTTCGGCGACCACATACGCCCATTGGGCAGCGCGATCTTCCGTGAGTTTATTATTTGGGTTGGCAAGCATTCCCTGCATGGCTTGACCAGCGAAGTGGTCACGTAACGTGATGCCCATCTGTGGCCTCATCCTTCCGTTAGGATCGACCATCGGGTACACGAACGGGTTGTCTGTTATCATAATAATGGCCCTCTCTTTATATGTTCAAAAATTTCTTACTCACCTCGATCACCTTCTGGCATTGCTTCAGGTCAAGCCATCCGATACGAAAATCCTTTTGCGTGATCCCTAATTTTTTCGCCATCCATCGGTATGCTTGCGCTTTCGGCATATGGCCATTCTTCCAGATCGTGTCGAAATAGTAGGTGATATACCAGCGGGCTTCCCTTAATGCGTGGTTTGCGACACGGCCATAGGCTACCGTTGTGCCTTTGAATACCCCAACCCATGCGAAACAGGGTTCGCACGCCCAGACCGGGCTACTGTATTTTCCTGCAAAATATCGCTGTTCGTTAGTAAGCTTGGTTTTGCCTCCGCAATAGGGGCAGATCAACCCTTTGTTGATAAGCTTAATGTTAGGCGTTATAGTTAAAGTTTCCATGTTTAAAATCGGGCCTTCCACCCGTTTGCAGTCTTTCCCGTTGTCCTACGCAAACCACAACATCCGAATCTAATCAATACGGTTGATCGTCATCATCTTCGTAATCTAATTCTGTAGGCTGTTCCGCAACCTTCAACTGCAGCTGCTTTTCGGTAAACTGGCGGATATCCCAGCTGTCAATCGGCTTATTGTTCAGCTTTTCAGCTACGAACCGGGCAACCTCTTCCGTCACTGGGTTGATGGCGTATATGGCCGCGTGGTTGAAGAACCTACTGAACGGTGGATTGCTGGCTGTTTCCGGCACGTCCACACGAAGCATGTTGGTCCCTGCAATGTTTTGTTCAGTGCAAAGCCCGGCAATTTTGGAATGGCCGAAAAGTTCAACGATGCACCATAATTCGAATTTGTCTTGCTGTGTATTCATAAAAGTGTTTTGTACGGTCAAAAAACCGGGGGAGTATTGGGAAACCCCCGGCGCAATGCGCGCGCATCACTGCGGACGTATTGCATAAACTAACCTAAACTATGGATTCTTTGCGGTGAATATCCGCGTGTAACATATTCATTTCCAATACTTTTAGTTGCCTTACTCATTGCCGCCCGGCTAAGGGTTGTTGCTGCGATACCCGAACGACAAAAGCAAATGTCTGTAATAGTTTTGAAAAATCAAAGTATTAAATATACTTATAAATTTAAATCATCATAAATATCTTAAAATCAATTAAATAATATTGTATTTCAAACTAAAATAGAATCCAATGGATAATATAATGAGCTTTGAGTCTGATTGAATTAAACTCAAAAATTTATTATGAAGGAAAAAATCTTAGCCGCGCTCAAAACCAAGCATGCCGACACGATCAAGTCGCTGGGGTTGGGCGAAAAGGCACTCCTGGGGATAGCTGCAATGCTTGCTATAACCGTTACGGAGGAAAGCCAAATCGAAACCGTCGTTTCTTCCGATGGGGTCGCAGAAGCATTGAAAGGTGTGCAGGGCGAAGTTGACGGTCGCGTCACCGCAGCTGTGAAGAAGGCAACCGAGAAGAAGCCGGACGGGGGTGACGGCGATAATACCAAACCCAAAAAAGAAGATCCGAACGACAAGGGGGACGAAGATGATGTGAAATCGCTGCTTAAAACGCTTGTGAAGCAAAATGAGACGTTGACGGCAGAGATCAACAACATCAAGCAGGAAAAGACCACCAAAACGCTCAATCAGCGCATCACCGATAAGCTGAAAGAGGCGAAGGTGGACGACGACTACATCACCGATCAACTCGACGGGCGGACATTCAACAGCGAGGATGAGGCAGACGCCTTCATCACTAAAGCCACGGAATCATGGGGGAAATTGCAGCAGAAGTTTGCTAACGAAAAATTGGCGGAAGGGGCTGAAAAGCCGTTCATCACCAACTCGACCGGCGAATCTGACTTCATTACCAACTTGAAAGCCGCTGCGGCAACCGCTGTACCAAAGGAGAATTAACCCCATTAATCACGAAAAACTTCAAAAAATGAAATATGAAGTGAATGAGGCCGGTCCCGTCCGCGAAGAATTGTGGGACGAAAAGACCGTCCGAGTGCATACGGGTGGTTTCAACATCAATCCCAACGACTTCCCGCGAAGTGTCGAGTACATCAAGAAGGGAACGCCGCTGGCGATCGATTGGGCCACACGGAATGCTAAGCCGGTTAAGACGGTGACGCTCGCGGCTGCCCTCGAAGCAGATGATACCGAGGTGATCGTAAAAAAGAATCACACTTTCCTAGTGAACGAGCATGTTGGTAACGGCACCAAAGCCGCCACAATCTCGGCTATTGATTCGGTGGACACTGCCACGGATAAATTGACCATCAGCGCTGCGCTTGGTGCACTACCTGAAGGTACGGTCCTGACGATATCCACGGAGGCCGGCGACAACAAGGCGCTGCTGGTTGCGACCAAACTCAACTACGCAGACGTGAAGCTGGAGGGGCAACCCTCGGTTTCTGCGATCTACGCAGCTGACGAAGTGCGCGAAAGCAAGCTGCCGTATGCGTTAACCGATGCGATCAAGACATCCTTGACCGTGCGATTTTTGATCATCCCTTAATCCATTCGAGCAATGAAAACTATACTTCAGGAAATTTCGGAGGAAAAAAACTTCGATGCCTTCATCCAGGAACAGATGAAGATTTCCACTTACAAGCCCGAGTGGAAGAAGGAAATGGATACGGACTTCTCCGTATCGGGGGCCTACAACGAGTTCGTTGGCGAATACGCCGCTGCCCAAGCCGGTTCGATCATCGCAAAGAATGCCGACAAACCGCTTCGTGAGATGCCTGACCTCGGGTCGATCACCGGTACCATCGGCCGTTTGGGGGATCGCTGGCAACTGGACAACGACCGCCTTGACAAGCTCATGCAGCTTGAAGGCCGGTACCGTGGACGTGCCGGTAACTTCACCAGTGAGCGTAAATCATCCGAATGGCAGAAGGTGTTGAAATTCCTTTTCAACATGTATGAGCCAGCGGCTATCGCGCCTCACAAGCGCTTGGATCTGTTGTTCTACAACGGACTTTCCAATGGTAAGTACGAAGTAACGGTGGCCAACAATCCGGACGGTGTTCAGTGGGAACTTGATCTCAAGATCCCTACATATCTATTGCGCGCATCGGACGTGCTGTTCAGTGACAAGGCGAACTCGGATCCAGTAGCGGTATTCCAATATGTGATACTGGCTTTGAGGGCAAAAGGCAAGTTGGTGGAGAAAATCCAGATGAACTTCAATACCGTTCAATTGGTATTGGAGTCTGCGAAGATCAAGGCTGCATTCTCAGTGGACGTACCCAAAGGCCGTGTATCACCTTCGGGAATCATCTCGCTTGAGATGCTGAACGGCTACCTGAAAGTAGTCGGACTGCCGCCTATCGAGGTAGTGGACGTGTTCGTCACTTTGCCTGGTACCAACCAGGAGCCAGTGAACGCCTTCAAGGATAATCGGGTCGTATTCCGTACCTCATCACCGGTTGCAAAACTGATGTTGAAGGATGCACTCGAATCCAAGGATCCGCACCCGAATAAGGTTTACACGGTTTACGAGGAAAACCTCATCTCCAGCTATCGCCGGGAAGAAGGTCGGTTTGTCGAGTACGAAATGAACGCGGTACCCGTGTTCAACGGCAAGAACGACATGGCCATCCTAAGGATTGACGAGAAAGCCGCGTAAACGATGGCGCTGGCAGAGTTCATAAAGAAGAAGCTGCGAAAGTTCAAACTCCAGATTGAGGATGATGAACTGACGGTTAAGCTCGCCGAACTGGGTGGAAACCCGGAAGGCGAGCTCACGCCGTCATCCATGTTGATCGCTAAGCAAGTCTTTGTATCCGTTATTCCCGAATTGCTGCTTGAACCGGATATCTCCCAGGGAGATTTCTCCCGGAAATATAATATGGACGGGATACGGACCTATTACAGCATGCTTTGCGACGAACTCGGTGTAGAGAACAAACTTGCGCCGCAACCGAAAGTCTACGACGCTTCAAACCGCTGGTAGGATGGACAACTACGCACACAAGCTCTTTTTCATCCCTTCAGGCGATCCCTACAAGGATAGCCAGGGTAATTGGGTCAATCCCGCCGAAAGTACGGAATGGCTTCCAGCCACCGACATGGAGGTGGATTGCCGCGATCAGCCCAACGACAAAGGCACTTCAACCACTGTTGTGGATGGCGATGTTTTGGAGTTTGGGTCGATTGTCTTCTGCGAGCTCGATATCCCGAATCTGAAAAGAGGGGATAGGATCCGGGTTATCATGGATGGAGCTGTGAGGCTGGTAGGCGCGGTAAAAAGGTTCAGTAGGGACTATTTCCATTGCAGGATCTGGGTATGATACAGCCAACATTCAATAGGGAAGATATCCAAAGAGCCCTCAAACAGAATTTCAGGGACAAGCTGTACAGGATTTTCCTGCGCGGTTTGCGGCTTGTGGGAGAGAAAGCAGTGGCGCATGCTCGCGGATTAAACACCTATATGGATCAAACCGGAAACCTACGCAGCTCGATTGGATATGCCATTTATCATGATGGAACCTTGGTAGAGCGGAATTTCCGTCAGGTGATCGGCGGCGCTGAGGGTGTGTCTGAAGGTGAACGACATGCCGCCAGTAATGTCCCACGGAGCGGATTCGCATTGGTAGTGGTTGCCGGCATGGACTACGCTATGGCAGTGCAATCACGTGGTCTGGACGTATTGGACGGGGCAGAGCTGGAGGCCGAGAAGGAACTGGATAGATACATGAGAAGTATCACAGATCAGATCAATAGGTGGGCTGCATGATGAGAACGACGCTTGACATAACCGAGATCCTTTACGGCCTTGTAAACGTGCCGGAGGTAACCGCGATAATAAGCGGATCCACTTACCGGGACGAAAGACCGGAGAATTCAGCCGTTCAGGACGTGGTCTGCACTTCGACCACCGTGGACAATGAGCCCTTCCAGGAAGGAGTCGGTTACGTCAACATCCATGATCCCGGCACTATGCCAAATCATGTATGGTTCAAGACCGTTACAGGCATCATCGTACCGATCCTGAAAAGCCACTATGTCCGCAATGACTACAGCCTTCTGGTGACAAACGCAGCGGGGCCGATCAAGCAGGAAAAGCAGCAAGGATACTTTATGAGCATCCGCGTACGGCTGAAGCTGTATTACAACAATTAACAGAATTATTTACCACTAAGATCATAAGGAAATGGGTTTAGTAACAATTGGCCTCGATAAAGTAGAGGTCGCACCGTTGGCAGGTGACGGCGGTCCCGGTACCGTATTCGAAACCATCGGTTTCACCTCAAAGGGTACCTTCTCCTTCCAGGAAGATGACGCCACGGTGAAAAACGTGGAAGTAGAGGAGGTTTCTACCCCTTTGAAAGCATTCAAGACCGCTGGCGCACGCCGGTTGCTTTTCAGTCTTGCGGATCCGGATTCGAATGCACTGGCATTGACCAGGGGCGGGACGGTCGATACCGCAGGCGGCGGAAAGGTTTATACGGAAGATGACGCCAAGGAATACGAATGCACCATCCGGGTAACCCCGAAGGAGGGATTCGAGACAATCCAATACAACAAGGTTTCCCTGTTGGGCAAACTGAATGGTGGGCTTGGTGCCGACCAGGAATTGCTGTTGGAGATCGCGGTCGACATCCTGAAGCCTACCAAAGAAGGCATCAAGATCATGGAAATCGTCGAGATAGCCCCGACACCCTAAAAACCGGATTAAAGGGGCGCATGTTGTGCCCCTTTTTCCAAATGACCGATAATCCATGGAAGAAAAAGACTTTGATGCGCTTGCGGCCGAACAGGCCAACATCGACTCGCTGATCGGTAAGGGAATGGATTTCACCGTCCGGACCAGCGCAATTGAGCGTTTGTTTGGATCCGGGAAGGAGAAGACGTTCACCATACACGAACCGTATACCGGTACGCTGGATCTATTGGCTGACGAGTTCCTGAAAATGGAGATCGACGAGGAAGCCCTCACGGAAAACCCGATACGCCAAAGCAATCGAATCATCAAGAGATCGGCCGAACCAATGGCACGGGTAATAGCGGTTGCGGTCCTGAATGGCCGGTGCTGGGTGGAGCTTACCCCGTACAGGGGATTTGTAAACCGATCCCTTATCAATAGGTATACGAATTATTTCCTGCGCCGACTGAAGCCTTCCACGCTCAAACAACTGGCGCTTATCATCCGGCAGATAATGAATGCCGGGGATTTTATCAACTCTATCAGGTGGATGTCCGGGGCGATTCCAAGGACAACAAAACCCAAAGCAAACCTGGTAGAGGAAAAACAATAGGTGGCAATAGTCCCCAGGGGTGGAGGTCGCAGGTATGCGAACGCTTCGGATGGACACTGCAATACCTGCTTTGGGGAATCAGCTGGATGCAGGTGCACAAGATGATGATCGATGCGCCGCACTACGAGGATGACGATAATACGGGGAACGGTGCCGGCAGTAACGAACCCGGTAAACCAAAAACCGATCTGGATAAGCTTAGGGCGTTTAACGCTTCATTGAGATAGAATATGGATATCAACGGCGGAAGGCTTTCATTCGATGCTTGGATACGGGATTCCGATTTCCAACGTCAGATCACGGCGATGGAGCGCCGGATAACCGGTATGGCAGACCGCGCAGTGAACGAATCCAGCCGGATGGATCGCGCATTCGCCAAGCTTTCCGCAACCCTTTCCGGTTACTTCACTATCCAGGGAGCGGCCCAATTTGTAAACGATCTCATCCGTGTACGGAGCGAGTTCCAGCAACTTGAAATTTCCTTCACCACTATGCTCCGCAGCAAGATGGATGCGGAAGTCCTGATGAAGGAGCTCGTGGAATTTGCCGGCACAACGCCATTCGGGTTGAAGGATACCGCCAATGCCGCCAAACAGCTGCTTGCCTACGGATCCACTGCTAAGACCGTGACGCAGGAACTTAGGATGCTTGGTGATGTCGCCGCGGGCACCTCCCAGCCGATCGGGGAACTTGTTTACCTGTACGGTACCGCCCGCACCCAGGGCAGGGCGTATCTGATGGACATCCGTCAGTTTGCCGGTCGGGGCATTCCTATCTATGAGGAACTAGCCAAGGTACTTGGTACCACCGTTGACCAGGTGAATGACTTTGTTTCTTCCGGTAAAGTAGGTTTCGAAGAACTCCAACAGGCATTCCGGAACATGACCGCCGCCGGATCGATGTTCGGCGGCTTGATGGAAGCCCAAAGCAAAACATTCCAGGGGCAGATCGAGCGCGTGAAGGATGCCTGGGATGAAGTTCTGAATACCATCGGCAAGGAGAATGAAGAGGTCATCGGTGCGGCTATTGAGGGAATCGGCACATTGGTCGAGAACTACGACAAGCTGTTTGAGATCATTTCCGGTCTCGTTGTTGTATACGGATCATACCGGGCGGCATTGATCGCTACGGCCGCATTGAAGCAATTGGACGCCGCCAGAACCGTAGGGATGACCGCGGCCGAGATACTTCATTATAACGCCATCGTTATTAAGACCGCCGCAATGCGGACGCTGAATGCTGTGATGGCCGCATCGCCGGTGATTGCTATGACAGCCGCCGTTTCGGCGCTGGTAGCTGTAATATACTCATTGACGCAGGTCACCAATGCAACGGCAGCAGCCAGGGAGCGTTTGAACGACGCCATCGATGCCGGTGGCAAATCCGCCGATACGGAACGACGTTCGGTTGAAAAGCTGATCGAGGTAATGCGTAGCCAAACCGCGTCCGCGGAGCAAAAAGAAGCTGCATACAAGAAGCTTATTGCGCAGACTGGCGATATCCTTACTTCTTATTCACAGGAAGAAATCGCTACCGGAAAAGCGACCCGTGCCCTCGACGAATATATCGGAAAGATAAGGGAAGCCGCCGCGGCCCGTAAGGCATTCGACGAGTTCAACAGCCTTGCCGAACAGATGGACGATCTCAATCGTAGTGGGATTGACGCGGTAGGTACGTGGACAAAGCTTGGACGCTCCATAAAAAACACCTTTGCCCCGACGTCTCAGGGAGTGGGGTTTGGTCAATGGGTCGACGTCCTGTTCAGTCCTGGAGCCATGTCCGAATTGATTGTCGGTCAGGAAAAGAAAGTCCTTGAAAAATCAATGGACGAACTCAAAAAAGCCTATGGCGATAAGTGGGAAGAGATCATTACAGGCGTAAAAAAGGAAGATACGACTTTGCCCGTGGTTACAATTACGCAGCGCCTGAAGGAACTGAATAAGGAGATTGCTACCACGGAATCTGACCTTAAAGCCGCACTGAGCCCTGACGCGGTATTTGACAAGAAAAAGATCGATTCGCTTCGTGATTCGCTGAAATCGCTTACCGAAGAGCGTGATCTCCTGATGGGCAAAACCAAGGAAGGAGATAAAGCCAATAAGGACCTTGAACGTTGGGGCGATAAACGCATCGACATTCTCCAGCGTATTGCTGATAAGGAGGCCGATATCCGGGCGAAAGGCATGGCGGCCAACAATCGGGAGTTGCAGGAGGCGCGCAATCACTACGATGAGTTACGTCGCATCATCGAAGAACACAATAAAAAAGCACCCGAAAGCCAGCGTATTTCTTCCGGAGTTCTTGAAATGATCGATCGACTTGAGCGGAGGGAAACTGGAGATATCCAATACCGTCAGGAGACGGAAGACCTTAAACAGCGCCTTGGCAGGCAGCTGGAACTCTACCGTGAATACCAGGCAGCCCGTAAGGAAATCGGTGATAAAGCCGCAAAGGAGATGTTTTCGGGTGAAAAAAACTTCGTTGAGGATTTCCGGTCACTTCTTATAGGTGAGATAAGTGCCTTGCAGGGCATGGATATGACAATCGGATTAACCGGCGCCCAGCAGGAACGGCTTAAGGGCCTATGGGATATGCTGGTTGTGTTTAACAACAACGAACGCCAGCAGGCTAATGATCAAACGAAATACCTCCTTGCCACATATCGGACATATGAGCAAAAACGTGAGGCTCTGATCGCCAAAGCCAATAAGGACATCGCGGATCTCGAATCGAAAGGAGAAAAGGACAGGGCGAAGCAAGCAAAGCGGGATCGTGACCAGGCGCTTCTTGAACTCTACCAATCCGAAATAGAGTCCAACGAAGTTTTCCAGTCGATGAATCGTGCCTTAAATACCGCTGGGTCGTCGATGGCATTAACTGCACTACGGCACGGTAAGGCAACCGTGGACGCATTGATCGAAGGGCTAGACATCAAGGACGAAGCACTAAAAAACAAACTGAAAGAAATATTCGGTGACTGGTTTGCACAAGCAATCGAAAATACCGAACAGGAGAACTTTGCCAATGTCACTCAGTTGGTGGAGGGCTTCGGGCAGCTTGTGGACATGGCCACCCAATTTGACGGTACAATGTCCGGTGCGCTGAAAACGGTAGGCGCTATGGTCAGCCAGGTCGGCCAACTATCTCAAACACTCGGGCAAACCATCGGTAAGGTAGGTGATGGCTTTTCGAAGGGTGGTGGCATCGCCTCTATAGTTGGCGCGGTGTTTTCCGTCATCGGTGGCGTAGTCGCGGCAATTGAGAGTAGCCAAAACAAGAAATGGCAGAAGGCTGAAAAAGAGCGGCAGCATGCTCAGGAGTTTCAGTTGAAGCAATTGGACGCAGCAACACGGATCCTGGAATATCAACTTTCGCTCATCAACGATATATACGGTGCAGACCGTGTAAAGGCATACGCCGATGCGGCTAAGCAGGCGTTCGATTCCGTAAACAACAGCATTAGGGACTTACCTACCAGTCAATTCCTATCAACAGGAGATGCCCAAAATGACAAGCTGGTGCAGATTCTGAATCAATACGGATCGATAGAGGAACTTGACAAAAGACTTCGTGAGATTAAGGATAAGCAGAAAGATAATTGGCTTTTCCCCGCATTCCAAAAAGACTACGCGCCTGAAATACAAATGCTGGAAGCGGCGCGCAAAATATTTATGGACGGAACGGTTGATGATTACCGGTTGCAGTGGACGTCCATCGAAGATATCACGCAGGAAGAAATCACGAAGTTAACCCAGCTTCTTGAAGAAGGTAAATTCGACGAAGTAACAGCCAGCAAGATCCGCAACATCATCGAGCAGTACGACCTATGGAAAAACGCGCTTAACGAGATGCGGGCCGAACTCACGGGCACGACGTTCGGGGGTATAACAGACGAAATAGTTTCCATGTTCGAACGGGGCACCGTTGCGGCCGAGGATTTTGCGGAAAACTTCGAAAAACTCATGCAACGTGCCATTCTCCAATCCCTCAAAAGAGATGTACTTGAAAAGCAGCTGCAGGGATGGTATGAGGATTTCGCTACCGCTGCGGAAGATGGATTGGACCGAACCGAGGTGTCGGATCTGGAATCAACGTACAATGATATCATCGAAAACGCACATAAGCAGTTCGATCAACTTAAGCAGATATCCGGAATCGATTTCGGTACCGACGCGACCAAGCAGGAATCGGGGTTGTCCAAAGCTGTGTCAGGAATCACCGAAAGCACGGCCAATAGGCTTGAATCGGAATTCGGCGGCTTGAGGCTAGCGCAGCTTTCACTTCTTGATAACAGCAAGATCCAAACAAACTTCATGGACCAACAAGTTCAACTGATGAACCGGAAACTCGCTATACTGGCCAGCATCAATGCGAACACTGGCCGAACGGCAGACAATACCGACCGTCTTGCCAATATAGAGACGGCCATCGTCCAGCTAAACAGCAAGATTTCAAACACTGACAGCCTGATGAGGGGGGCAGG
>NZ_FOQO01000003.1 GCF_900113765.1 Parapedobacter indicus
AATCGGACGAATAATTTCAGCGTTTTTCGGCGAAGCGTCAATCAGTTTATTCTTGGTATCCTCATCTATTATAAAAGCCTCATTATACCCAGTTAAAATACCTCGATAAATCTTGATATCCCAATTTTTTAATGGAACGCCGACCGCCTCGATCTTCTCTTTTATCCGCGCTTCGATGGGAGACAAAATTACCCAACCGCTTGTATCAGAAAACCCTTTTTGCATCGTAGCCGACTGTTCAATAAAAACGCTCATTTTTTCTAGGCCGCCAATGCGCTTGTCATAAAGACAAGTAAGCATGCTTCCGCTATATGCTGCCTTTTGAGCAATCAGCATATTAGTATCCACTGTGGCTGAAGCGAATACTTGATATCCACCAAAATCCACCAACAATAGTGGATTGGTCTCCTCCAAAAAGTACTTACGCAATGCTTTACCATAGTCTGCGCGCATCCATTTGTTGGAAGTTATGTATCCGAAATAATAACCAGGCTTTAACAGCCTTACAGCTAGTTCATAGAAAAGGCAATAGATATCGCCGGTACGGATAAAGGTTTGATAGTCGCCCTTTTGTAATACGTCTGCTTCTGCCCCCATCTTCTGGAGTTGAATATAAGGCGGATTTCCAATGACAACTTCAAAACCTTCAAAATAACCGTTTTCGTCTAGCACCTCTGGAAATTCAAAGCGCCATTCAAAAGCGGATTTATATATGGCATTGTTTTCAATATCGGCAATTAATTTTTCATACTTGGCTATATCTTTGGAAATCTTTTCCACCTCTTTCTCCATTTCCTTTTGGCTGCGCTTGACGCCAAATAGGTCGTAATTGTTTTGAGCGAGCGTTAGTTTACCACGTAATTCCGACAGTTTTTTACGCTTAGGGTCTCGATTGCTTACGGTTTCTTTAAACTGCTGCTTAATCTGCGCGATGAAATCGAGCAACCCTTGCTTTGCATCTTTATTGGGTGTGTTTTTATAGCTAGCTACCGCCAGCTGATAATCCTTTACTCCAAAACGCTGCTTTTTAAAGACATCGGACAGGTCTTCACTAAGCGAAAATTTACTTAGCAACGAATTGCCAGACTTGATATTAATATCGATGTTTGGCAGTGTTTCCAATTCGGAAAACCCGGTTTCATAGGTATAATAGGCATTTTTTAAAAGCTCTATCCATAACCGAAGCCTACATATTTTTGCGGAATTGGGATTGATATCCACCCCGAAAAGGCTACCTTCGATGAGCTTACGCTTTTCGTTGAATATGGTTTCTTGGATACGTTGCACTTCGGGATCGACCCTCCTTTCGCCCTCCTGAGTTTGGTGTACCGCATATTCAAAGAAACTTTTTGACTGTCGGTATTCAACGATAAGTTCATCATTGGCGATACTTACCGCCACATCCTGCAATACCTTCCCTTGGCTGTCTGCTAATATCCCCAGTTCAGCTTTTATTGCAATCAACTCATTGAGGCTGCTAACGAGGAAGTGCCCTGACCCAACCGCCGGATCTACCACGCGAACTTGCTCGATCAGCTCATTGTACTGAAGTATGTCTTTCGTATTGCGCCGTTGGCTAAGATAGTTGCTTAAATCCGCTATGGTTTCACAAGCCCAGCCATACTTGTCATTAAACTTCTTAATGACTGCGCTGCGTATGGTTTCTTTACATAAAAACGTAGTAATTGCCCCTGGCGTATAAATAGATCCATCCCGATAACCATTGATCTTTTCAAATACCAAACCTAGCACCGCAGCATTGATAATGGATTTATTCTCTTCCTGAATCTCTTCTTTGCCGACCGACGAGAAGTCGTACGCGTCCAAAAAATCCAACAGATAATGCAGCGTGGATATTCCCTCATACCGTGCACTATTTACTCTTTTTTTGAGCACTGAATGAGCGTATAACGCTACACTGAGATTATCATCCAACGAATTGACGCGGATAGTCTGCTTTTCCAAATCTGAAATCTCAAACAGCGAGCTATTAAGGTAAGGAATATGTCCATACTTAGCTTGTATGCTGTCACTACGTTCGGACGACTGGCGAGCCAAAACCTGAAAGAACAGTTTATACAACTCATCGTTGTTCGGAATGGTGCGTGCATTGAGAAAGCGATATTTTTTGTCGCCGTTATGGTATTTCAGCAACTGCGCTTCAAGAAGCTTCAAAAACAAAATCCTGTTAATCCACGTGATGCACAACGAAAGTGCGACGTTGAATAGTTGCTCTTCGTTTGTCTTACCATATTGTTGCAGTCCTTCTACCTTACGCAATGCGTCTTCGGTACGCAAGAGATTTATTGTGTTTTCCAATAGTGACCCATCCTGCCTATTGGGTTCAGCGACACGCTGTATAAGCTTCCGGCTTTTTTCTTTGGTTTCCTCTAAACCGATGATGTGTAGCAACTCTGCAAAAAAGCCTTTATCCAACGTATTGCTATCGTTGACAAATGGCAGCTTAAGTAAATGCGTGGGCGTAAAAAACTTGTACAGCGAAATCAGTTTTCGGTCGTCCCGCTCGCTCTCGTTTTTCAAGACACGCTCATAGTCGTGGATATTAAAATACGTAAAGCTGATTTCTTTATTGAGCTCCTTCAAAAATGGTTTGACAATCTCATCATAGAAAAAGCCGGTGGTTGCATTGACCTTCTGCCCTCTATCCCATTCTTTATATGCGCGCTGTAGGTTTGTGTTTTGATTGAAAATTTTTTCGAACTGGGTGGCGTCAAACACAAACCATTCATATATGTTTGTGATGACCAGTGTAGTCAATGATAGGTTTTTATTGTTGATGCGGTCACGCAGGAAATATAATATCAGTTCGTGCATGGCCCGCATGTTGAGGTTCTCCTTCGTAACCATCTCGGCCTTATTTGATGGCTTTTTCACCTCAAATAATACGCCCACTGGCGATTGGCTGGTCTTATCCAGATGAATCACGAAATCAGCTCGGTCCTTGATAGACACCAAAAAATCCGGATGGTAAAAGGTGTTTTTTAGAAAATCCATCAAATGGATTTTGACATTTTCCTCGGAATGCTGATCCCCTATATGGGATAACAGATTGATGAGATTCTGTTTGAATTTATTTAAATCTTCGCGTCTTGGCTTTATTAACCGGTATGCCTTATCTAAGCTATCTTTTAGATCTAATATCGAAAAGGTCATATTTTGGCAGATTAACGTTTGGGTTGCAATTTAAAACTCTTCTGTGAATTATGCCGAAATTAATGATACGTTTTTGCTAGCAGTCGGCACGAGTGCTTCAGCAAAAAACTACTTCAATTTAAATCGAAACGGAATCAATCCCCGCTGCTCACGCGGTGCCCCCTCAATTTCGTTAAACCGGGCTGCACGTACTGCACGTTCACACCTATCCCAAAGTGCTTTATCGGTAAGTGTAGTTCCTCTTAAACTTACCCGCGCGAAGGTGATCCGGCCGTCACGCGCCACGCGTACCTCTACCATCACAACGCCGGCCTGTTGGCCGTTATCTTCAATATCGGGTGGTACAGCCCACCCTCTGTTTAGAACGGAGAGGCCAACGTCGCCATCGCCAGATCCCACCTCGTAGTTGGACGCCAGTTGATCGGTTTGGTCGCTTCCCTGATTACCGCTGTCAGCTATACCATAGTCCCAAAATGAAGAAAACCATTTGGTGAATTTATGCCGCTCAGCGGACGTTGCACTTTTAGCGCCTTGCTCAAGATTACTTGAAAACAAAATGAGGTCGATATTCTCTTTTTGAATGAGCATGACAATTACTAAGGAGCCTCGACCATCATTGGCTTTGAATGCAAATGCCGTTGGTTTATTGAATGTCATTGCAGGGTCCCATTGGATGGAATTGGCGGTTTCGGTGTTCTTTTCAAGAAATGCTTTAAAACCGTCTCTCGAGAATCCGGTCAGATCGTAATAGTAATCGTAAAAATCATAATAGTCCATCACTTTCTCGTTGACGTCATCTATAGTGATTAGATTTACGTTGGTCTCGGCTAATTCCACCGGCTCCATAGTCGACCAAAGAAACTGCTGCCCGAATGCGTAACAAGGAAGCATGAATAAAATAGGAAGAAGTGCTTTCATAGGTTTTTGTCGTAGTATAGTTGTATTTGTGAATCAAAAGTAGCATAATAAACCAATTTCAAGAAGGGACTGAAATAAAATGACCTTTCACATGAAAACCGAGGTGTTTAAAAATTGAGTATTGAGAATGAATCAGTAATTTTAAACGGAAAGAAAACCAAACGGGACGAGCTTTTGAATATCCTTTTCATATGTAGCAGAAACCAGTGGCGTAGCCGCACGGCGGAAGACCTGTTTAAAAACCATCCGTTGCATCAAGTCCGTTCGGCAGGCACGGCTCCTTCGGCGCGGATAAAGGTTTCGGAAAAGGCTATACAGTGGGCAGATCTGATTCTGGTAATGGAGAAACGCCATAAGGAGATCTTACGGGAAAAATTTGGCGCTTTGATAGAGGAAAAGGAAGTTATGGCGCTTGACATCCCCGATGAATACGGCTATATGGATCCTGAATTGGTGGAGATATTGGAATGGCATTGGCAAAGTATTCTAGGCTTCGGAAAAAGGTAAAATATCTTTGTTCACGATTGGCAAGGATATTCTTTGTCTGTAACCAACCTTTGGAGTAGCCAGTGATAGACGTTCACAGCATCGACCATCGAATTTCTCCAAAACTACCAATGGCAGCTTGGATTCATTACGCAGCAACCATCACTTCTCCTCATCACCAAGCGATATACGAGAAATTTGGAACTCGTAGGCCATTTCAAAGGCTGCCTTTTTATAATCAGTATCCAAGAGTTGAGTGAAATCGATCAATGCCCCGGGTGTCTTTTTCGTACGATTCCAAAGCGTGTCTTCCCTGCTCAGAATTTCGACTAACTCCTTGTCTGTATATCGCCCGTAATGGTCAACTATATCTTGCAAAATATTGATTTCACAATCTGAAAACTCATCGTCAATGAAGGCTTTGATGGGCGACCGTAACAATTGCGTCGGAAAAGTCTCAACCGTCAGGGGCCCGTTTACATCGACCCGATAGGACAGCCATAGTATGGGTGCTCCTGTTTTTCGAACCGCATGTTCGTCGGCCAGATACAATAACTTGGTCGCTTTTGACATGCTTAACCGTTGGATTCGCTCTGCGAGATATAAAATGGCGTTTTCTACTTTATGTTTTGCATACATGTTATTCATCGTCCGCAAAGGTGGGGTTAGGCTGTGCAGTGTAGCTGCATAGATTATGTGTCTTCAGTAGAATCGAACTTTCATATGCCAACCAAAATCAATAAATTTGACCCATTGGCTTCTCAATTAAACACCTAAGAGAAAACCTTAAATTAATCAATTGCGCATGCCCTTGCACATTAATATACAAGACCTTATAGCCGGGAGAACCGTCGAAAGTGATCGGATCGAATACAAAAAAGGTTGGAATCCTGGCTCCATCTACCGGAGTATTTGTGCATTCGCCAATGACATTGAGGACATTGGCGGTGGCTATATCATTGTAGGCATTGAAGAAAAAAATGGAAAGCCTGTATTGCCACCTATCGGGGTAGACGATGAGCAGATCGACCGAATCCAACGGGAAATGGTTGGATATAATAACTTAATCAATCCGGTCTACTTCCCCAAGGTTGAAATTGAAGAGGTCGATAGCAAAAAAATCGTTGTAATTTGGGCGTTAAGTGGTACAAACCGGCCATATGAAGTACCGGAGGAAATAAAGGCGAAGGACAAACGATATCAATATTATATTCGCGTGATGTCCAGTACCGTGAAGGCCAATAAGCAACAACGCGAGGATTTGATAGCGCTAGCCAATAAGGTGCCTTTTGATGATCGGCCAAACACATCGGCCAGTGCAGACGATATCTCGTTTACGCTGATCAAAGAACATTTACGGCAAACCAAAAGTCGCTTGCTGGAATGGGTAGACGACCGCTCCAAAACAGATATCCTTTCACAGATGGAGTTGCTTTCCGGACCACCAGAACGGTCACACCCCCGAAATGTCGCATTGATGATGTTTACCGATAACCCGGAAAAGCATTTTCCGTACAGCCGGGTGGAAGTGGTACATTTTCCAAATGGTGCGGACGACCCGACGTTTACTGAAGCCCCCGCTATTACCGGACCGGTACCGCAAATGATCCGCCAAACACTGCTTTATTTAAAGACTGCAGTTCTTCAGGAAAAGATCAGGAAAGTGCCCGGCCAACCGGAAGCCGTTAGGATATGGAATTATCCTTATACAGCGCTGGAAGAGATCGTGGCAAATTGCCTATACCATCGGGATTATCAAACGAGGGAACCGGTCGAAATCCGCGTGTACCCTGATTTTATCGTATTTCTTAATTACGGTGGACCTAGCCGGAATTTTGATCCTAACAAAGTGCAGACTGGCCCGCTCTTTTCGCGGCGCTACCGCAACAGGCGGCTTGGCGACTTTCTGAAAGAATTGGATTTGACTGAGGGCAAAGCAACGGGCATCCCTATTATCAAAAGGGCGCTTATAAACAATGGGTCGCCCGAAGCGGAATTTGAGACAGATGAAGACCGCTCTTATTTTCAGGTGGTACTGAAGATACATCCTGACTTTTTACAGGATAAAGCTGAGGGAGCAATTGAGGGAGCAATTGAGGGAGCAATTGAGGGAGCAATTGAGGGAGTTACAAAAAGAGTCAAAGAAAAACTGACTACCGTGTTATCAGTTATCGCTGCGAACGAAGGAAAGCGGACTCCAGAATATGCACAAATTACCGGCATAAATGCTAAAAGCCTTGAACGGTATATCACCACACTACGGAGCGCGGGATTAATTTTATTCAGTCAGGAAGCAACTCAGGTAGGTGGATATTATTTGACCAATGAGTTACGCTCAAAACTCAGTAATGCAGAAATTAAAAATAACATATAATTATCATCCATTGGCTATGGCATCAGAATGCCAGTCTGCTGCCCAAAAGATTATTTTTCGTACTTTCAAGCCGTGAAATTACATTTATACCAATGAATTTCCTAGCCAAGTATTCGTATAAATGAATCGAATTGCATTTATCGATATAGAAGTTGAGCCAACCAGTGGAAACATTCAGGATATCGGCTGCGTAAAAAACGACGGTAGTCTATTCCACAGAAACTCGCTTGCTGCATTCGCTCAATGCATAGAAGGTGCTCAATTTGTGTGCGGCCACAACATCATTAATCATGACCTCAACTACGTTGGCCAGACGCTCAGCGATGCCGGAATAAAGCCCGGGGCGGTCATCGATACGTTATTCCTCTCTCCCCTACTTTTCCCCTCGAAACCCTACCACGCGCTACTAAAAGACGACAAACTGCAATACGATGAGGCCAATAACCCGCTGAACGATGCGATCAAGGCAAAAGATTTGTTCTATGATGAGGTTGCTTCTTTCAATCAGCTGGATGAAGGATTCAAGGCGGTGTGTTATGTACTATTGCATAACAAACCAGGATTCGGTGCTTTTTTTGATTTTTTAAACTACAAGATCCCGACAACCTCAACCGAAGTCCGTATTCGGGAGCGATTCGGTGAGCTGATTTGCGAAAAAGCGGATTTGCTTCAGCCCATTACGGACCAGCCGGTGGCCCTCGCCTATTGCCTGGCGCTGATTCATGCGAACAGTCGCTATTCCATTACCCCCCGATGGGTCATAAAGAATTACCCCGAAGTAGAACGTATCATGTTCCGTTTGCGAAACCAGCCTTGCTTAACCGGGTGTAGTTATTGCAACCAGATGCTCGACGCCCATGGCGGGTTGAAAAAGTACTTCGGTTTCGATGCGTTCAGAACGTATGGTGGCGAGCCGTTGCAGGAAAAGGCCGTAAAGGCGGCCATCAATAACCGATCGATATTGGCGGTTTTTCCCACCGGTGGCGGCAAATCAATCACCTTCCAGGTGCCTGCATTGATGAGTGGCGAGACGTCTAAAGCGCTAACTGTGGTGATATCGCCCCTCCAATCGCTGATGAAAGACCAGGTAGATAACCTGGAAAATGTAGGCATTACCGATGCGGTGACCATCAATGGCTTACTCGACACCGTTGAGCGGGCAAAATCATTCGAGCGGGTGGAAGACGGTTCCGCATCCATGCTCTACCTATCGCCGGAGTCGTTGCGCTCACGGACGATTGAGCGGCTGCTGTTGGGAAGGAAAATTGCACGCTTTGTCATTGACGAAGCGCATTGCTTTTCTTCTTGGGGCCAGGATTTCCGGGTAGATTACCTGTACATTGGCGATTTCATTCGGTCGATCCAGGAAAAGAAAAATCTAGAGGACGGCATCCCCGTTTCGTGTTTTACCGCTACGGCTAAACAGAAGGTCATCGAAGATATCCGTGTCTATTTCAGCGAAAAGCTGGGGCTTGACTTGGAGCTGTTTACCTCCACAGCATCCCGGACGAACTTGCGATACCAAGTGTTTGCAAAGGGAGATGATGAGGAGAAATACCAAGCGGTAAGGGACTTGATTGAGGAAAAAGACTGCCCAACGATTATTTACGTTTCGAGGACAAGGAAAGCCTACCTCCTCGCCGAGCGCCTTACAGCTGATGGGTTTACAGCAAAACCCTATCACGGTAAAATGGACGCACAGGAAAAGACTGCTAACCAGAATGCGTTCTTGGCGGGGGAAGTGCCAATCATGGTAGCCACGTCGGCGTTTGGGATGGGCGTCGATAAGAAAGACGTGGGCCGGGTAATCCATTATGAGATTTCTGATTCGTTGGAGAACTACATCCAAGAGGCCGGAAGAGCCGGCCGCGACGAGAACATCGTGGCCGACTGCTATGTGCTCTACAATGAAGAGGACCTCGGAAAGCATTTCATCCTATTAAACCAAACTAAGCTCTCGATCAAAGAGATACAGCAGGTATGGAAGGCCATCAAGGAAATCACCCGATTTCGCTCCACCGTTTCCAACTCGGCATTGGAGATTGCACGCAAAGCGGGATGGGATGATAACGTAGTCGAAATTGAGACGCGGGTAACGACAGCCATTGCGGCGCTGGAGGACGCCGGATACCTTAAGCGTGGCCAGAATATGCCGCGGGTATTTGCAAACAGCATCCTAGCCAAAAGCGCACAAGAGGCCATCGATAAAATACATCATTCACCCCGGTTTACGGAAAAGCAGAAAGAAAAGGCGGTTCGTATTATCCGGAAGCTTTTCTCTAGCAAAAGCAGGAAGCAATCGACCGACGACACGGGCGAATCGCGGATCGACTATATCAGCGATCACCTAGGCATTGTAAAAGAGGAGGTTATTGCCATCATCAACCTACTGCGGGAGGAAAAAATCCTTGCAGATGGAAAGGACCTTAAAGCGTTTATCCAAAAAGGTGAAAACCAATCCCGTTCGGAAGATATCGTGAAGACGTTTTATAAGATCGAGCGTTTCCTGCTTTCACGAATGGATGAAGCCGAAAAGACGATTCATTTAAAAGAACTTAATGAAGAAGCCCAAACGGCCGGAATAGCCGATTCGACAACCGATAGGATAAAGCGGGTTATCAATTTTTGGGCAATCAAAAACTGGATTAGAAGACATCACCTTCCCTACTCACGAAATCACGTGGCTATTCGCTGTATGCTCCCGGTAGATATCCTGGAAGATCGATTAAGGAAGCGATATGAGTTGGCCATTTTCATGGTGAAGTTTCTGCATGAACGAAGCCTCTCGGCGGACCTGGCAACCGAGAGCGGGAAAGAAGAAACATTGGTGGAATTTTCGGTACTGGAACTGAAAGAGGCGTTTGAGTACTCGATTGCTGGCTTCGGCACAAAAGTGACCGTGAACGATGTTGAAGATGCGTTGTTTTATCTTTCGCGGATGGGTGCGATAAAAATCGAAGGTGGCTTTTTGGTGTTGTATAACCGGCTAACCATCGAACGCCTCGAAACCGACAACAAGAAGCGCTACACGAAAGACGACTACCAGCGGTTGGATCAATTTTACGAAAACAAGGTGCACCAGATCCATATCGTGGGCGAATATGCAAAAAAGATGATCAACGATTATCGCGATGCGCTTCAGTTTGTGGAGGATTATTTTCAGTTGAACTATAGCTCTTTCCTACGGAGGTACTTTCCGGGAAGCAAGGCCGATGCGCTTAAAGTGAAGATGACACCCGCTAAGTTCAGGCAACTTTTCGGGGAGCTATCCCCTACGCAATTGAAAATTATCAAAGATAATGAAACGAAATACATCGTAGTGGCGGCGGGCCCAGGCAGCGGCAAGACCAAATTGCTGGTGCACAAACTTGCGTCGCTATTGTTGATGGAAGATGTGAAGCACGAGCAGCTCCTTATGCTTACCTTCTCACGAGCGGCGGCGACCGAGTTTAAAAAACGGTTGCTTAAATTGATCGGTAATGCGGCCAATTTTATTGAGATAAAAACCTTCCATTCGTATTGCTTTGACCTGCTGGGTAAAATGGGCAGCCTGGAAAAATCAGATATGATTTTGCAACATACGGTAGACAAAATCCGTAGCGGCGAGGTGGAGGCCAGCAGGATTACAAAGACCGTGCTGGTGATTGATGAAGCGCAAGACATCAACGCCGACGAGTTTAGCTTGATCAAAGCGCTGATGACTAAGAATGAAGATATGTGCGTGATCGCCGTGGGAGATGACGACCAGAACATTTACGAGTTCCGTGGTGCAGACCCCCGCTTTCTTCAACAGTTTCTTCAGTTGGATAACGCCATTAAATATGAGCTCATCGAGAATTACCGGAGCATGCAAAACCTAGTTGGGTTTTCGAATCAATTCGTGCAGCGAATCGGCCAACGGATAAAAAGCACACCGGTGGTCGCAACTCGAGCGGAAAACGGAAAGATCAAGGTGGTGCGTCACCAAGGCCACAACCTGATCACGCCCTTGGTAAACGACGTCCTAGACACGGGCTTGACCGGCACCACTTGCATACTAACGAAGACGAATGACGAAGCATCGCAGATAACGGGACTACTACTGAAAAACGGGCTACGGGCAAAGCTGATTCAAACCAATGATGGGTTTAATTTATACAACCTTGCGGAGGTGAGATACTTCTTGGCGGCATTAAATATGGCCGACGATACGTTTTTGATTAGCGACGACAGTTGGTCAGCCGCCAAACGGTCCGTAGCCGATCGGTTTAAGAACAGTACACAGTTGGAGGTTTGCACCAACCTGATCAGCGATTTTGAGGCGACCAACCCGAAGCGGAAGTACCGGTCGGATTTAGCCGTTTTTATCCGTGAATCTAAACTCGAGGATTTCTTAAATCAGCACGGCGAAACGATTTTTGTGTCAACGATCCACAAGGCGAAGGGAAAAGAGTTTGACCATGTATTCATCATGCTCGAACGTTTCATCCCTACCACCGATGAGACTAAGCGCCAGCTTTATGTGGCCATGACAAGGGCCAAGCGGAACCTCACCATCCACGTGAACGCTGATTTCTTAGATAGCATGACCGCAGAAAATTTGGAGAGGGTGATGGATAGGAACCACTATCCGCCACCAGAAGAACTGGCTATGCACCTCACTTACCAGGATGTATGGCTCGACTACTTCATCAACAAGCAGCATTTCGTTTCCCAACTGGTGAGTGGTGATAACTTAATCGTCAGCGGCAACGAATGTTTAATGCCCAATGGGCAGCCTGTGCTAAAATTCTCCAAGAAATTCCTCGATCAAATAGCGGAAAAGCGCAAAACCGGCTATGAGCTGAAAGCCGCCAAAGTGAACTTCGTGCTCCACTGGCGAAAAGAGGGTGCTGAACAAGAGGTTAAAGTTGTTTTACCGGAGGTGCTGTTTGAGCGGACATAACAATATAACATGGCAAAGAAAAAATATTATGTAGTGTGGGTGGGAAGGAAAACAGGCGTATTTGAATCGTGGGAAGAATGTAATGAGCAGATTATCCGCTTTCCAGATGCGCAATATAAATCTTTCAAATCTAAACAGCTGGCTGAACAAGCGTTTAATAGTTCGAGTAATGAATTTATTGGCAAGAATCTTTTTGAAACTGAACTTACACCTGAACAGCTAAAAATTATTGGAGACCCGATAAAGGAAAGCATCGCTGTGGATGGTGCCTGGAACACGAAGACGGGGTTAGTGGAATATCAGGGCGTGCATACCGGGTCTGGCGAGTTACTTTTTCGAGTAGGGCCATTTGAGGATGGAACGAATAACATTGTCGAATTTCTAGGTATTGTGCATGCGCTTGCATATGGCAAGCAAAAAAACTTGAAGCTTCCGATTTACTCAGATAGCGTGAATGCAATTAATTGGGTTAAAGATAAAGAAGTAAGAACGAAACACCCAAGAAGCAACAATAATGTCAAACTATTTGAGTTAGTAGATCGGGCCGTCAAGTGGCTGAACGAAAATGAATATGAAAACAAAATATTGAAGTGGGAAACGAAGGCCTGGGGTGAAAACCCTGCAGATTTTGGGAGGAAATGATGGCCCCCGGGGCTCTAAAGGACGACGATTTTCGAAAATTGATGCAGCTGCTTACACGACCTTTTGAAAGGTCAGCACACACAGGTGAAACTGCAAAGGGACTACTTATTACCTTTCTTTTTCAGAATATTGGCGGTTTGATCAATAAATTGAACGAAGTCTATTTCGGCCTTGGAAAGTTCGTTTATGGTTTTCGCTTTGTATTTGGCATACTCGGCTTCAGCTTTTTGCAGGGCTTGTTCATGACTGATTGTACCGGCATGGTCAAGCACGTCATTGCCGGTCATTCGCAAGAAATCATCCAACCTGGCTATCCAATCTTGCATATACATGGGTTTGCGGCTGAGCGCCTGCAGTTCGGCCAATTCCAAATAGGCTGTCACAGTACGATTAAGTATATTTAGTTCCTCTTCATTTAAATAGTTTTTAGCAGTGTTCAGTTCCTGTTTGTTGGGTTGGTCGCCCTTAAAATGCGTTAAACCCATATAGGGCTTTTCAGCGTCAATACGCTTGTAGATCACCTCAGCAGCTGTATTACCGTGTGCGGCCCAGTGCATTTTATTCTGTAAGGTTTTAAAGAAAGTTTGCGACAGCTCGGTTTTGGGATCATAATCAATACTGGTGGCATAGATATCCAGAACTTTACGCCAAAATACTTTTTCAGATGAACGGATATCGCGTATGCGGGCCAACAGTTCATCGAAGTAATTGCCGCCCTGCTTGAGCAATTCGTCGTTCATCGTGAATCCTTTTACGATATATTCGCGCAAACGTGCAGTGGCCCATTGTCGAAACTTGGTACCTTGATGGCTTTTGACGCGATAACCGACCGAGATAATGACATCGAGGTTGTAGAAGGTCGTAAGGTATTCTTTGCCATCGGAAGCAGTATGTCGGAATTTCCGACATACTGCTTTCTCTTCCAATTCACCTTCTTCAAAAATATGCTGAATGTGTTCGGTAACTGTTGTTCGCCCTTTTTGAAACAACTCTGCCATTTGCGCTTGTGTTAGCCAAACCGTTTCGTTTTCCAACCGGGTCTCGATATGGGTAACCCCGTCGTCACTTTGATAAATTAGGATATTGCTTGTTTTCTCTATCATTTTGTCTATCGGGTCAACCGAGCCTTGTATTAAACAGGCTTATGGGATTTTTAGATTTATTAGCACAAAAATAACTAAAATTTTTACTAATCTCTAAATCGTGTCGTCAATGTAGGCGATTTCCTAAAAGAACTCGACAACTCGACCTCACAGAAGGACGGGGGCACCGGGTTCCCTACAATCTACAGGGTGATAGAAAATAACAGCTCTCCACTGCCTGTTTTTGACAAAGACACACAGAGCACGTTGTTTGGAAAAGACACCGATACCATCGGTTTACACCTCAGGAATATCTTTAAGGAAAAGGAATTAGAAGAAAAATCAACTACCGAGAAATCCTCGGTAGTTCAAACGGAAGGCAAACGTCAAATACGTAGAAACGTGAAATTCTATAATTTGGATGCCATCATCTCAGTAGGATATAGAGTAAATTCAAAACGGGGTACCCAGTTCCGCATTTGGGCCACGCAACGACTCAAGGAATATCTTGTACAGGGCTATGCAATCAACGAAAAACGGCTTGCACAGAAATAACTTGAAGTCCAAATGCTGAAAGACGGTATCCGTATATTAAGCCGGGCAGTTGGATTGGCTGGCGCAGTTCGCGAAGGGGCTTGAATTGCTCGATGACTACGATCACGAGCAATTGGACGAAAAGGGTGTGACCCAAAAACCTGCCTCCTATCAGTTTTTTTTTCATTTCAAACTTAGAAAAGTTGGTTGCTAAAAGCAAACTTTTCGGTCTCTCATCGGCCTTTGAAAATAGACAAAACGATGAAATATAGCGTTAGCTTCCTTGAATTCAAACTTAGACAAACTTGCTTTATTGCAAGTTTATCGATCTCTCATCTGCCAATTAAGAACAAATTGCTCAGATGAAAATTTATGTAATAGGTAAGAAAGATAATCAGTGACCTGATTTTGTTTTTTGGAATGTTCTGGATGAGCATGATTTCATCTCCTCTGCAAGATAAAAAACTGATTCAATAGTTAATGAAAATAAGCCATGTCATATGACATGCCGTCGAAATGGATTTCAATCAAATTAGGGTATAATCTTGTATTTTGCATGAAATTTGAATTTTATTCCTTACATTCGAAATATGCAAAAGGTTGAAGGACTTCGTAGTAAGTTAAGAAAAGGAAGGGCTTACCGCCGTGAAGACTTGGCGCAATGGTCAACGTCCATAGACCGCCATTTGTCCCAACTCGTTGAGGAGGGAATATTGAAAAAACTGGCACAGGGTCTTTATTACGTCCCCAAACCGTCGGCTTTCGGTCCAACTCCTCCGGATGAAAATGAAGTGATCAAGACCTATTTGAAAGGGGACGATTTTTTGGTCGTCTCTCCAAACTATTACAACAGTCTGGGATTGGGTGCAACGCAATTATATAATCGGAAACGGATATATAACCACAAAAAGCATGAAGATGTAAAATTGGGCAATAAAGTTTATGAGTTTCGTCGTAAGCCCAAATTCCCAAAGAAATTATCGCGTGAGTACTTGGTTGTTGACCTACTCAACAACTTAAAATACCTGGCCGAGGATGAGCAGATGATATTGGAAAACCTCCAGAAGAACATCGATACTTTTGAGGCGAAAACCTTACAAGCCAATGCGCAGCGATACGGCACAATCAGAACAAAGAAAATCTTACAACAAATGCGCTGATGGCTGCGAATTACCTTCATCATCACAGGGATTTCAAAGACCTGATCATGATCGTTTCTGAAGAAAAAGGAATTGATCCGGTATTGGTTGAAAAGGATTATTGGGTGATGCATGGCTTGTATGGTCTGCAACAAGCTGGATACCAATTTGAACTTAAAGGTGGAACGTCCCTTTCCAAGGGGTATCAGGTCATTAACCGCTTTAAAACAAATAATGATGTCAGAATATCAAACTCCAAAAGATCGCGCATATGTTCGCACCCTCATTGACGCTGCCAAGAAAGAGGCTGAGGCATTTTTGCAGCTTAAGTATACCGCTGAACGAAGCGATGGCACCATTCCCGTTAAATACCGTGAACTGATGTCCGTTGCTGTCGCGTTAACCACTCAGTGTGCATATTGCATTGAATCACACATCCAAAATGCTGTTGAGGCAGGCGCAACCCGCGAGGAGATTGCGGAAACGGTGTTTATCGCGGCGGCACTTCGCGCAGGGGGTGCAGTTGGAAATGGTCTTTTAGCTATGCGTCTTTTCGAGGAAGCTACTTCGGGTAAATAAATCTCCTGCTATCACTAATCATATATCGAAGCTGTATTTGTCGGCGAGTTGCGGAGCAAGGGAATGGAAGGCCTAGTCCCCATTGGTAGAACTTGTTAATACCTCCAAACAAAACATAAGTCAACCCACGGTTGACATACACAATGAAAGTAAGCTATGCTAAATTCAGTTGTAAAGAATTACTTTACTACTACCTTGGATGGATAAAATTACGAGGTTACTTTCTATAGCCTAGATGTATAGGCGCGGAATTTAGCGGAGAGTTTAGGTTTATGAAAACATTTTGTAAATTTGTATAAATGCATTTGACAGAAAGGAACATAATCATGGATCGCATCGTATTGGAAGTTGATAGTGCATTGGCCCGGGCTTGGAGAAACAGTGCTCCTGCGCTGAAGGCAGAATATGAGCGTAAAATAGCTGATATACTCCGTGAATTGAAGGAAGCTGAATTTGATAAGCTATTGGATAAAGCTGGGAAAACAGCAAAAAAAAAGGGATTAACCGAAGCCAAACTAAACCAATTACTGAGTGAAGAGGACTAAGCTATTTGTATTTGACACCAACACGCTAATCAGTTCATTTTTATTGCCCAATTCCGTCGCCAGGCAGGCGCTAAATCGCGCCCGAAGAATGGGGCATATAGTCTTGTCTAAAGCAACGGCCGATGAGTTTAAAGGTGTATTTGTTCGCCCTAAATTCGATAGATATCTTCCGCTTGCTGTACGACTGGAGATTATTGAAAGTTTCGATTCGCTAGCCATATATGTTAACCCACGCTATACCGTAACGGATTGCCGGGATCCGAAGGACAATAAATTTCTGGAAATCGCACTGAGTGCGAAAGCGAGTGCCGTAATCACCGGAGATAAAGATTTACTTGTACTCCACCCATATAGGAATATCCCAATTATCAATGCCACTACGTTTTTAGAACAATGATGTGGTATGCAGTCCTGCCAGTAAATCGAATCAACCACGCCATGAAGTGGCGGAATAAATGGCGGAGTAACCGACGCTCATCGCTTGGCTCCCGACCTAAAACATCCAGCCCGCTGGCGCGATCAACGCCATGCGCTTGTTGACCTCGCGTTGGTTGTAGTAGGCCGGATCCCAATCCTCGTTTGATCGTAGGCCAAGCCATTGGCGGTAACTCCGCTTTTCCGCTGTTGTGCCATGGGCAAACGTATCGGCCATTTCACGGTAGCCGTGGGTACTGCCAACATCTTCCGGAGGACATTCGTTTTTTCCGCCAATACAGTAGTAAGCCGTATAGATTTCTTTATCGGTAATTTCCTCCAATACAACTTGATGCTGCCAGTGGTCACCGAAATCATATACGTACGTAAACTTATCGTTCACTTTGCGGAAAATGGTACTGATTTTTACACGGCGGGCATCTTTTACCGGCATCTCGTCATTGGGGATTCCAATACCATCGGGGTCACTCAAACCTTGTTTGCCGAATTCGAACAGGTGACTGTTTTCCCACCCGAATGCGGCTTGGATAGCCCTATGAAGCTGATAAAAACTAAAACCGGCGGGAACGACAATCCGGCGCCAAACGCTCGGTTTGGTTTCCAGCAGCGTGATCTTTAGTTGAAGTGTTTTGAAGCGGGGCATGACACTTCCTCAATAACAGCGCAAAAATATATTATGCAAGGCATATTGGAATCAACATTTCATCCTTTTCTTTGGCCAACATGGAGTTAGCGTTCGTAGCGCAAGCGGCACTATCGTAGTATTTTCAAGTCATCGATACATTTATTTACTCCAGCAAAAGCTTCTTAAAGAAAATCTTATTCCGAAGTATCGCGTCCCGTAGCAGTTTCCTAAAACTAATCACCTCAATATACATATCATAACCACGGTGGAATCCAAAATAGCTATCGTTGTCTGCACTGATGGTGAGCTGGTGCTTATCCGCAAATTCACGCATTCGTTCGGTGAGGTCAGCGATCACATAGCCATACACAGGCGTATATTCATTAATTTTTATCGGTTCCGTACCATTCGGCATCTCATATTTCCCTGCCCGGATGTCCTTAAGGTATTTGCCCAGTTGCAGGATGGGATCATCGGCCTCCGAATAATCTTTCCGTTTCGGCCTTTTAAATTCAAATATCGTCAGTGGATTGCTGAAATCGTTGTCTCCGTTCCGAAAAGAAGCTTTTTGGTCAAATACAATCAAGTCGGGTTCGCCAAGGGCATCCTTCTTAGCGGAAATCTTCCGGTCTGAAGCAATATATTCCGAAAACACAAGCCGTTCATCCAACAGCCAGAGGTTATGATCTTCGTAGTTGACTTTTTGGGAATCATTACCCATAGGAAAAATCAGATGATGGATGTAGCGCTCCAATTCGGCCTTCCCATCATCCCTCCTTTCCAACAGCCTGCCCAATGCGTCTAAAATTGTTTTTCGATTGAAGACATAATGGGCAAGGTCGCTTTTTCCGATTTCGGAAATTTTTGAAATGGCTTCTGCAAGACTTACATTGGTATGCGGATCGTTGAATATCCGGCGGAATTCCCGTTTGGTTTCCTGCTCCTTCTTAAATTTACTTTCTGCAATTCACTTTCAAGAACTTCGGTGCTGGGATTAAAAGGTATAGTGGAAATATCCAACTCATTCAGATAAGATTTATGCCAAGGTGCCGACGTGGTGACGTATTCTTGAACCTGTTGTTTCTTGCTTTCGAAACGGGTCTTGATATCGTCATCAAAACATCCCTTGGTTAATTCCGCGGCTTTTTGCTCGATCTCAACCTGAGTAATGGAATGATACATGGTGGGTACATCCTTAGCGAAATCAAAACCTTCCCGCTCAAGGGAAACGTTTTCATCCAAGTAATCGCCAAGCACGTAGGTCTTGATAATGTAATTCCGTTTCGGTTGACCTTCTTGGTTCTCGTCAAAGAAATCATCCTCAAATTCAGGAATGTATTTATGTAACGCTGTTTCTGTAACTTCCCGATTATGGCCAGTGAGACTGATCCTGCTCTTTTGGCTACCGGGATAATATATTTTGAATACTTTTATTTTAAACTCCGTATCGGTATCGCTTTGGTGATTTTTGAGTGGAAAGCTACGTTCTCCATGTAGCGAGATAAGCTGTGAAGTATTCAGGTAGTCGTTCAGAACAATTTGTTGGGATCCATCTGCCTCTCTCAATAGTATAGTCGGGCATTTAACTGTATCACTTACGAAAAAGATCAGCAACTTATCCAATAGCTTCTTGGATATCGTTTCGATGTTTTTCTCAAAGGAATGGATAGGTTTGAGATTTTCGAGTTTGATGAGTGAATAAGTATCTTTCGAATTGGTCTTTTCGATTTTTTCGTCGACAATGATTTCGTATTCCTTGCCAAATCGAAATTTCCGGCAGTTGAGTATTCCGTTTTCGTCCCTGAATACGCTGTCTACATAGACATCGCCAAAATACTTGGCAAACATAAACCGGCCAAACCCTTTGCCGCCGATGCCTTTTTTAAGGTTGCTGTAAAACGTGTCGAAAGAATCTCGATTTTCCCTATTGAAACCTAAGCCGTTATCTTTAATGTGAATGGATTGAACATTGGGTTTGCCAAATTCGTGTCCCAATGTCTGCTCCCTGAATAGGATGACTTCTATCTTACCGTCTTTGGAATTCTTTCCATTTATCGCATGTATGGAATTGACTATACCTTCGACAATGGGGGTATATACATTGGATTTGCTTTTGATGTTGTCAATGGTACCTTGTATGTTAATCCGGCTCATGGGATTGGAGTTTTATTGGCATACAAATAACTAAAATTTTTATTAATTTGCAAAAGAATTGGCCGCTTCTTTATGCTGCGGACCTAACGGTATTTTTCTTGTAGAATGCCAAGGGATGTGTCGCTCGAAGTAGCGGGACCTAATGGAGACAACATGTCTGCTGCGTATCGGAGCCGGAGGGTTTCCGGTTGAAAATTGAGGGAAGGTTAAAGAAATATAAGCTCGGATACTTCATCTTTTGAGCTCAAAAACGGAGAAATTTGAGCTTGCGACCGTCAAACGGGCTATCGCCCATTTATTGGAAAATGGCCACATAATATCCGAGGGACAGCGACGCGCAACCCGATATCAGGTAAGTCCGGCCGATGAGCTTCTTGGATCAATGGACATGGATGCATACTTTGAAAAGGAAATTGACGAATGCGATATCCGGGAAGGATTCAACTTCCAGCTGATAAAAGACACGCTCTCCAAAGTCAATGTATTTACACCTGAAGACGCAAATACATTACGTCAATTACAAGAAGAATTCCAGCATAATTTTATTGTTGTACCTTTGCATTAACAGTACACGCCACGCTACCCATAAGAACAGCGTCCCAGGGCGTGTCTTTTGCTTTTTAGCTTTTTCTAAACCAGTATTTGAATAAGGATTACTAGCTCATGCCTCTGCCCCACTTCCTCATATCCGGTTCCCTCCGTCTTCAAATCGATCAATACAAAGCATTCAAAATGCGGTGAAAAAAACTCCGCTTGAGGGTCATCCAGCCATTTATTTTTTCGGTCAGCTTTGTTGGATCTCGCAATATCACCGGTAGGATTTTTACACAAACTTGCTGACATAAAGATATTTAACTATCTTTAGTTTGTTGTATTCTTAGTTATTCCAATGCTGACCCTTTGTTTCTATACCCATGACAAAGAAAAACACAGTTTCCGATTTGCCGCAGCACAATCCCTTCCAAAGTATCGCGCTCGCATTTTCGGGTGGTGGTTTCAGGGCCGCCGCTTTCTCCTTGGGAGCCCTTAGCTATCTGGAGCATTTAACACTGGAAGGCGTACCGCTCACGAAACACATCGGCTACATAAGTTCAGCCTCCGGAGGTACAATCATTAATCTGCTTTACACCTCGGCCATGCACAAGGGTGTCTTGTTCGATGAGTTTTATGAAAAGACCAAGGCAAAGTTAAACGGAGAAGATTTGTTGGAGAATGTCCTTTCCGTCTTGAATGACGACAGATACTGGCGGAAAACCGGTAACGAAAAACGCCGGAATCTGATCAATTCCTTTGCAAAGGTCTATGACGATGAATTATTCCACGGGGAAACGATGGCGGTGTATGCCACCAAAAAATATGTCAAAAAATTTGAGATATGTTGCAATGCGACCGAATTCTACCGGGGCCTCTCGTTTAGGTTTAAAACCGACGGCACAAAAAGCTGGTACCAGGTAATCGGCAATAAATACCTGAGATTTGATGATACACGGATAGACTGTTTTCAAAAACTGAAACTCGCCGACGTCCTAGCGGCCTCATCTTGCTTTCCAATGGGGCTTGAACCGATTATCTTTCCGGAAGACTTCACCTATAACGATGATAATAACAAGATTCTTACCTCACAGGAACTTCGGGAAGCCGTGGTATACAGTGCTTATAACGAGAAGGAAATGCATTTGTCTGACGCTGCGCATCCCCTTCAAATCCGTTCATTTGGATTGATGGACGGCGGGATTACCGACAATCAGGCACTCAAAAGCCTCATGCTGGCGGATGAAAAACGGAGGAGGAAACAGAAACCCGATCCATTCGACCTGATGATCGTTACGGATGTTAGCAGTTACTTTATGGATTATTACAAAGTACCGGATCAGAAAGGGGAAAAAGGTTGGCGGGGAAAAAGCATTGATCACTATGTTAACGTGTTTCAGAAGGCGGTTAGGTATCCACTGCGTATCCAGAATGGTGCACTGGCAATTGCTATCGCCTGCTTTGCGGTTTCCACCACGGTTGAGACCCCTTACGCCCGCTATCCCGGTTTGGTTCTCGGGGGAATGGCAACGGCGGTTTTTATGACGATGTGGATGGTCCGAAAATGGCGGGTTACCCGGGAGATTCTGTTGCAACCGGAAAAATTTGATCCACTCAAAACCGTCCGGACTGCCCTTCCCGTGCAATCATTTTCCGACCGGATTATCAACAAGATAATGGATTATTTGAGGCTCACCAAACTTAATGTATTGGAACAGATGCTGAAAGCGCGGATTACTTCCGTGATGAGCATGGTGCTGGATGTCAACCTGAAGCAGGTTAGGCGGCTTATCTATGAAATGTTCTATAACGATGAGCGCTGGGAAAACCGGCGTGTGTCAAATTTTATTTATGAATTGAGCGCCTATAATCTTGCGAGCCGTTCCAACCGATTTAACAATCCCAAGCGCCTGGGTTGGAAAGCGACAGAGGAGGATAAAGCCCTGCTCTGTGAGAATCTGGATAACATTATGCCGATAGCTGAACGGGCAAGAACAATGGGTACCACCTTATGGTTCGATAAAGAAGACCGGAACAATGATCAACTGGCCAACATTATCAAGACAGGCCAATTCACGACCTGTATGAATCTATTGGAATACGTCATATCGTTGGAACGCAAAAAGGCAGACTTGGGAAAGAACCAACTGGACAATGTGCTAATGATCAAAGCGCAATTGGTCAGGGATATTAATTTATTTAAAAGTGATCCAGGTTTTTTATTCCAGTAAAAACGTGAGTGCCTCTCTGCGATCACCCGCAAAGGTGATAAAAATAGCACTCACGTTTATAATGCCCTTGGAATCCGGTTTTCGTTAATGCTAACGGTTCCCACTAACAGCCAGTTGGTACGAATCAGTTGTTTGATAGTCCGTGTTACCACTCGGTACAAGTTTCTGGCTATATACATAGGAAACAACCAAAATGCCCAGTATCACGAGCGGCAACAACATAAACCCGATAATCTGATCTACGGCTGCGTGGCTGATGAATGCAAAGATTAAGTTAAAGGTGAGCCCTGCATACGCCCATTCTCTTAATTTGGCGGGCACTCCAGGAATTGAAATGGCCAAAGCGCCTAGTACTTTACATATAACTAGCGCATACGCAAAGTAGTCCGGATACCCTAAGGGCTGTGTACCTACTGTCGCTTGGTCTGGAGCAAACAGCAGCGAACCAAGTGGCATTACTCCTTCCCAAAGGACGATGATGATCGTTGCGATCCAAAAGATGATTCTGTTCTTTTTCATGACTGTAATTAGTTAAATGATTAATTATTTGTTGATTCAACATGTTTCATAAAGTTGTCGAGAATAGCTTGCCATCCGTCAGGGAGCATTTGCTGTTGCCTCTACCGTGATTCTTTTTTCTTCTGTCATGGTTAATGCGCTTTATGTTTATCAATTTGTTTACGATTCAAAAGTACATCACGTAAGAAAAAAGCGGCTGTTGTGAAAACGACAACTTTGGGGGCGGATTATGACAAAGTAACCGTCACTTTGAAGGCTTTTCTTAGCTTTGCCGTTTAATTAGTCCGTTAACATCGGCTACTTTTTCAATTGTGTCGCCCTTTACAACGGCGCAACTAAATGAAGTACTCGAAGCACATAATAGTTCCCTAAAAAAGCGCAAAATATCCATAGAAGTCCTAAGACATGTTAAAACATCAATACGATCATGTTAATAAACCGCTAAAAGCACTGGCGTTTATGTTGCTATTTACAATTAAGTCTTGGGGTCAAGTTTCCAATTATGACGACAAGCCAATTAGTATAGCAAAATTAGAGCAAATCATAACGCATGCGATGGACTCATTGGGTGTTCCTGGAATGTCCGTCGCGATCATTAATAAAGGAAAGGTTGTTTATTGCAAGGGATTCGGTTTTGCGGATATAGCCAAAAAGAAAAAAGTAACGGCCACCACATTTTTTGAAGCCGCTTCCCTATCAAAACCGGTATTCAGCTACTACGTGTTGACATTGGCTAAAGAAGGAAAAATTGATTTGACCAAGCCGCTCTACAAATACCTGCCCGAACCTGATATTTTAGACGACCGCTATAAGAAGATAACCGCCGAGATGGTGCTAAGCCATACGACCGGTCTACCAAACTGGCGCGAAACACCAAAAATGGAGTTGGCTTTCGCCCCAGGGCAAGGTTTCGCCTATTCGGGAGAAGCCTATATGTACCTGGCAAAAGTTGTAGCTAACCTGAAAAACATAACCCTTTGGCAGCTTGATGAAAACTTTCAACAGGAAATAGCCCACCCCCTTAAACTGAAAGATTTCCATTTTGTGATTACCCCAAAAGTCGGCGCTAAACTGGCCGTCGCTTACCAAGACGGCAAACCTGTGGAAGATAAACGCGATCGATCGATGTTTGATCCTGCAGGTGGTCTGTATGCTAACGCACCTAACTTTGCGAAATTCCTAATCGTCTTGATGAACCAAAAGGAGTCTTACGGCGAGATGTTTAAACCGTTCATTCAACTACCGGCAGACGATCCGCTCAGCAGCCTCTTCGGAATTAGTGCTTGGACGCTTGGATTGGCCGAAATTAAAATCGGACAATCAACCAATTTCTGGCACGGAGGAAATAACCTGGGATATACGTCGTCTTTCATGATCGATCCGACTAAGCAGTTTGGTTATGTATTCTTCACCAACGCCGATCAATGCAACGGAATGAAAAAAGTGTTTGAAACTATATTGTGGAATAGGAATTGAAAGACTAAGTTAGAGATTATTAAGAAACACATTTTTATGAACCGTATACAGTCTTCAATTGTTTTATTGCTCATCTGCATTGGAATGGGTGTTCAAGGCCAATCAAGGATGAATGATTACCTGACGACCGATGATGGCACAAAGCTATTTGTTAAAAAATCGGGCAACGGGCCGATCTGTATTTTTATTCACGGAGGCCCGGGAGCCTGGAGTAAATCGTTTGAAAGGTTAAAGGGGGATGGTTTGGAGACGAATCTGTCGATGGTATATTACGATCAAAGAGGATGTGGCCGCTCACAGAAATCTGCAAGTGGTGATTATTCCCTGGAGAGAATGGTTAAAGATATTGATTTAATTCGCAAGCACTATGGTGCTGCAAAAGTGTATTTGATGGCCCACTCGTTTGGAGGTATTCTGGCATTAAATTATGCGCTGAATCATCCTGACCGTGTCGAGGGGTTGATCCTAGCAAATTCAACGCTCAGCATGCGTAATTCTTTAGAGGGACAGATTAACTACATAAATAGCCTTTTAAAAACGGACTTTGCTGTGCCTGACAGCACATCCGGTTCATTAATGTCAACATTTCTTAAAGCGAAGAAAGCGCTATCTCAAAAGGATTTAGGCTATAAAATGCTTTCAGATAGTAAAACGAATGTTGACCAGGTTGATGAAATTGACAGCCAGAATCCCAGTGATTATGATTTTTCCAAACACGTCTTCTCGATAGATGATTACTGGCAAGATTATACGCCGATGACCAAACAGGTTAAGTTACCGGTTTTGATAATTACCGGCGAGAAGGATCATTCCATTGGCGAAAATCATTATTTATTGTTTCATTTTATAAACGGAAATGTCCGGAAAATTAACGGCGGACACATACTGTATTATGAAAAGAACGAGGAGTTTATCCGTTCTGTTTTTGATTTTATAAATGGGATTTAAACCGTTAAACTGCGAATGGAAGAAGGAAATTTTGCTTAGGTAAGCGAAGCTAATTCTAGCATTCTTGCAGAAAGATCCGTCTATTGGACGATGACCAATGTGTATTCCAATGTTTCAACGTCATGTCCTACTATTATCCGTATTGTTGACAACGACCACTATTTTAGCCTTTCGAAAGCAACGGGCATACTTGTAAATCAAGCAGTAGTGTAAACCGATCTAGCTTAGTCATGACACCAATTGGTTGAATGGTTTCCATAACTTAGACGCCATCATTTCAGGAATATCTGATACAGTATTATGCCGTCAACGAAAAGCGGCTTGCTCAGAAACAACAGGAAGTACAGACGTTGAAGGATGGTATACGCATACTGAGCCAGGCTATGGAAAAACCACCGGACGATGAGTCGTTGGTTGGTTGACGCAGTTGTGACCAAGAAATTTACCGATATAATTAAACTTTTAGTAATATTGTCCTAACAGTTAGTAGGGAGACATTTGGTAGTTTTGCTCCGCATAAATTTAACCCGTTCATGGCGGCGATCTCTTACAAGTCATGCAGTGATAGCGAATTGATAGGACTCATCTTAGAGGATGATCATGGTGCTTATCTGGAAGTTTACGAGCGCTATTCACCGCGGCTTTATTTCCATGCATGCAAAAGGGTGGGCGACCGCGATGATGTGAAAGACCTGCTGCAAGACGTATTTTCTGCACTCTGGCACAACCGGCATTCGTTATCGCCCGAAAGCTCGCTGGGCGGGTACTTGTATGCAACCCTTCGATACCGGACCATCAAACTGATCACGCAAAAAAAAGCAGCAACGGGTTATTTCGAGGCACTTTCAACAGGAGACATTCCGGACCCTGTGCATGCCGATGACCGCGTCCGGGAGAACGAACTCGGTCAATTAATCGAAGAGGAAATCGTACAGCTTCCGCCCAAGATGCAGGAAGTATTCCGGATGAGTCGCCAGCAATACCTATCGCACAAAGAAATTGCAGATGAGCTCGGATTGTCGGAAATGACCGTCAAGAAACACGTAAACAACGCCCTGAAGGTGCTGCGCCAAAAGCTGGGCACCTTACTTTCACTCGCTTATTTCCTTTTTTTCTGATTTTTTTCACTTTCGCTTACGCCCTAGGGGGTGGTTTAGGTACTATGCTAATAGACAAACAAAAGCGTAAGTGGAAAAATATATATACAAAACCTATCGGGAGCGGGTAACGGGGTTGATCCTCTTTTTGGGCGCGTTCCTCGTCCCTCAGACTGCTGCATGGGGTCAATCCCTTGATTCCCTTGCGGTGGTTCAGAAGGAATGGACGGTTAGCCCCATCAAGAAAGGCATCGTATGGAAGCAGGGCCATTTTGATAACCTCTTCGAAAGCCAGCAGGAAATCAACTTGGTAGAAATTGACCTCCGGAAATACCGGAAACGGATCTTGATGGCCGCTGATTCCGTGCAGCTCAAGACGGCCGCCCAATTTGCAGCGGAAAACAATGCACTGGTTGCCATAAACGGAGGGTTCTTTGATATGGAACATGGCGGTGCATGGGATTACATCAAAGTGGCAAACAAAGTGGTTAACCGCACCAAAAAAGCAACGGCCCGGGCAAACGCCGTCCTGCTGATAGACCGGAAGGGAGTCGAAATCCACCCTGCATCTTCCATCGATTATGAGAACCACAAAGCGCCCAACGTGCTCCTTTCCGGTCCGCTCTTGATTCACCGGGAGAGCGTGGCGGAGCTGGCCGCCAACGCGTTCAACGTCAACCGCCATCCACGGAGCGCCATAGCGGTGACTTCCGACAAGAAATTGCTCTTGATGGTGGTAGACGGCCGGAACCGGATGGCCGAGGGGATGAACCTGCATGAGTTAGCCCGGGTACTGCGTTGGCTGGGAGCCAAAGATGCGATGAATCTGGACGGTGGAGGCAGTAGCACGCTGTATGTGAAAGGCGCGACTGAAAACAACGTTGTAAACTATCCTTCAGATAATAAGCGGTTTGACCACGAGGGACTGCGCGAGGTAGCGAACATCATTTACCTGAAGGATTAACCGCACGCAAACCGGAATACGCATGGATGCACACAAGAAGAGGGAGCAGCTCTTACACAAGTACCTTTCTGGTACCTGCACACCTGAAGAGCGTCTTCAGGTGGAACAGTGGTACCGTCAACTGGATCTACCGGGGGAGCTGCCTTCCATGGAACAAATGGAAAACGACCTCGCCGACGTACGGGAGCGGTTACCCCGCAAACGGGCGCATCGCCTCGCTCCGTGGTATCGCTACGTCGCCGCAGCCGCCATCGCAGCGGTGATGGCGATAGGCGTTTATGTTTACTTCTTCCAGTCGGAATGGTCGGGCACCGAATCTGAGGTGGCGGCCACGTCTTTGCCGGACGACCTGGCTCCCGGAGGAAACCGGGCCATCCTGCAGCTAGCCGACGGGACGGAAATTGTACTGGACGAACGGCCCGACGGCACCGTTGCCCAAGAGGGTGAGCATGCCATCTATAAACATGCGGACGGTGAATTGGTATACCAGCTGGAAGCTTCCGGAGCGGATCGCGAAGTGCCGGTTTTTAACCGCTTGCAGACGCCGCGCGGTGGACAGTATCACCTGGTGCTGCCCGACGGTACGCACGTATGGCTGAATGCGGCATCGACACTTACCTATGCCATCAGCGGTGCGACGCAGGAACGGCTGGTGCAGCTGGAAGGGGAAGCGTATTTTGAGGTCGCCGGCGATCCTGACCGTCCCTTCCGGGTGGCTTCGCGCGGACAGATGGTGGAAGTACTGGGCACCCATTTTAATGTGAACAGCTACCCCGATGAACCGTTGATACGGACCACGCTGGTGGAAGGGGCCGTGAAGGTGAGCGGCAGCACCGACCAACGACCGGTGGTGCTGGCACCGGGCGAACAGGCGCTGTGGGCGGAAGATAACCAACTGGCGATCAGGAAGGTGGACGTAGCGCAAGCAGTGGCTTGGAAAAACGGCAAATTCAACTTTAGCCATTCGGATGTGGCGACTGTCATGCGGGAGCTCTCGCGGTGGTATAATGTGGACGTGGTATTTGAAGGGGAAAAGCCTGATATTACGCTATCCGGTGAGGTATACCGCAACACCAATGCATCGAATGTACTGGATATCCTGGCCTTCTACGACCTGGATTGCCGCATCGTGAACCAGCAGGGCGTCAAACAGATTATCGTTCGAAAAAAATAACCCAATAATGTGTAACCTAACATGTGAAATGATGAACTAACAAACAGACACAACCACAGCGTCTCAAAATAAAAAACGCCTTCTGATGCCGGTCAGAAGACGTATACGTTTGAGCCGAAGATTCGAGTAACTGGTATTAATCAAAAATTACGAACCCAAACATTACAAAAGTAATGAAATTAGCATGTCATGCATCGACCAAATCATCAAAATGGTCGCCTCCACAAAAATTTGCAAAACTCAGGTTTATTATGAGATTTCAATTGATCGTCGGTTTACTGCTCTCGTTGTTCATTCAGGTCAGCGGTTCGACCTATGCACAGCGGGTGTCACTCCAGGTGAAGAACACGACGTTGTCCGATGTGTTTGAACAGGTAGCCAAGCAAACGGGTTACGTGTTCCTCTACGACGACCGGAGTTTTACCGAAAAGAAAATCAGCCTGGCGGTACAAAACGCGCCGGTGGAAGAGGTGCTGGAAGCCTGCCTGAAGGGCTTGCCCATCTCCTATAAGATCGTTGAGCGGAACATCCTTTTTAAACAGGACGAAAGCAAACGCAGCCTGTCCACCGCCGCCCAGCAGCCCGAACAGGTGACGGGTCGCATTACTGACTCCCTCGGAAATCCATTGCAGGGGGTAACGGTGATGGTGAAAGGCACCACACGTGGCGCTACGACCAACGCCGCGGGAAACTTTCAGATCGCTGCTTCGAGCGGCGACGTCCTGGTCTTTACCCTAGTGGGGTATCAGCGTCAGGAAGTAACATTGGATGGACAATCGAACCTACAGGTGGCCCTGAAAATGGATTTTTCGGACCTGGAAGAGGTAGTGGTTATCGGCTATGGCCGGCAGAAGAAGGAAGACCTGACGGCTTCGGTGGCCTCGTTCCGGCCCACGGAAGAGAATGCGCGTCCGGTTTTAGGGCCCGACCAGCTGATCCAGGGCCGCATGGCGGGCGTTCAGGTAAGCGGCGGCTCGGGCAGCCCTGGTACGTCCAACCGAGTGTCCATCCGCGGAATCGGCTCGCTGAGCGCAACCAACGAACCGTTGTACGTCATCGATGGGATCCCGCTGGTGAACCAGAATGCGGCGCTGCTGAACTTCGGTGAGAACATGAACCCGCTCGCCCTGCTGAACCCGAACGACATCGAATCGGTGGAAGTGCTCAAAGATGCGGCATCGTCGGCGATCTACGGAAGCCGCGCCACCAATGGGGTGATATTGATCACCACCAAATCCGGTAAGGCCAACCAGACGAAATTTGGTATCGATGCGTTCACGGGCATGTCCGTGGTGCCGAATACTGACAAGATGGAAATGGCGGATCCGGATCTCTACCTCTCGGTGATCAATGAGGCCATCGACAATTTCAACACGCAGTATGGATACAGCCCAGGCGTGTCCAACTACATGGAGCGCAAGGAAAATCCCTTCCCCGGCGAGCCGGGGACGGACTGGTTTGACCTGATTACGCGTCCAGCAAATACAACCAGCGTTTCTCTCTCCTTCACGGGCGGCACCGATAAGACGAGCGTGTACCTCTCAGGAAACTATCTCAGCCAGGAAGGCGCCTTTATCGATCAGAAGTTTACCCGTTACACGGGTAAGCTGAACCTGACCCACAAGCTGTATAAGTGGCTGGAATTCGGCGCCAATACCACCTACAGCTATTCAAACAATAAGCGTGTGCCGGGGTCGAACCTCGGAACTACCATGATGGGTCGGTCGCTGCTGCAGCGGCCGTTTGACCGCCCGTTCAAACCCAATGGCGACTACTACCTGGGTGGTACCGACGAGCTGATCTACCACAACCCGTTCCAGATTATCAATGAGCAGGATATTTCGCTCGATAACTACCGGTTCCTGGGCTCCTTCTTTGGACGCGCGACCATTACCGAGGGGCTAGTGTTCAAAACCATGGTGGGTACCGACCTGACCTACACGCTGGATAACATTTATTATGCCGAAAACCACCCCTACGGTACGGGCATCGGTGTGAAGTATGACAACCGCCGGTTTACGCCGAATGTGCTCTGGGAAAATACGCTGAACTACAACAAAACGTTTGATAAGCTGAACGTAGACGGGCTGCTGGGCTATTCGTACCAGAAAATCAACCTTTCTACGTCCAACATCGCGGGTAGCGGGTTCCCCTCACCTTCGTTTCAGCAGCTCTCCGTGGCTGCCTCCATTCTTGAGGCGGGAACGACCGTTACGGAAAGCGCCTTGATGTCGGTCTTCGGACGCGCGAACCTAGCCTGGGATAATAAATACCTGCTGAGCGTGTCGCTGCGGGCCGACGGCTCGTCGAAGTTTCATACCGACAATCGGTGGGGATCGTTCCCTTCGGTATCTGCGGGTTGGAACATCTCCAATGAGCCGTTCTGGCAGCTGATCGGTACCACTGCGAAAGTCCGCGCGAGCTACGGCGAAACGGGAAACCAGGATGGCATCAGCAGCTATGCGTATCATGCGCAGATGAGCGGCGGACGCAACTACGACAACAAGAGCGGCATCGGCGTGAGCACCAACGGCAACCGCGACCTGACGTGGGAAACGGCACGGCAATACGGTGCCGGCCTGGACCTTAGCTTCCTGAACGGAAAGCTGAACGTAACCGCCGACTATTTCATCAAGAAAACGGACAATTTGCTGTACAGCAAGCCCGAGCCGGCTACGTCCGGTTTTACGTCGATCATCAGCAACATCGGCTCGATGGAGAATAAGGGCTGGGAGTTCCTGGTGAATGCAAACGTGCCGCTGGGGCCGGTACGGTGGTCGTCCGATTTTAACATTTCCTTTATCAAGAACCGGCTCACCTCCCTCATCGGCGATGAAGCGCTGTTGATTGGGGCCAATATGACCCTTCAGGTGGGCCAGGAAGTGGGCAGCTTTTATATGTATAAGCAAACGGGCATCTACCAGTCGGACGAGGAAGTCCCCGAATCGCTCTATAAAAATGGCGTGCGCGCAGGGGATGTCAGCTACGAAGACCTGGACGGCAACGGGGCCATCAATGTATCGGACCGCCAGATCGTCGGTACGGCCAACCCGGATTTCTTCGGCGGCTGGAACAACAGTTTTTCCTTTAAGAACTTCGACCTTGCCGTCTTCTTCACCTATTCGTATGGCAACGAAATTTATGCGAGCTACCGCACCAATACCGACCGGCTAGGAAGTGGTTTTATGAACATGACCCAACGGGTGGCCAATGAACGGTGGACCGGACCGGGGACCAGCAACACCACGCCCCGGGCTATTTATGGAAACGCCTGGAATACGCAAAACTCTTCCCGGTTCTTAGAGGATGGGTCGTATATACGGCTGCGCTCGTTGAACCTGGGGTACACACTGCCGACGGAGGTGGCTGCGAAACTGGGCATGAACCGGCTGCGGGTTTACCTGCAGGGCGATAACCTCCACCTGTGGACCAACTACCGGGGTTACGACCCCGAGGTGACCAACAATTTCGACCCGCAGTTTATCGGTCAGGACAATTTGATTCTGCCGCAACTGCGGAGCTTCAACGTAGGGGTAAATATTGGTTTTTAACAAAAAGCGAAAGAGACAATGTACAAGAAAACAACAATAACCAACGTCTTGGCAGTGCTGATGTTGGGATTCCTATCTTCCTGCACGGACCTGGATTTTTATCCGCATACATCCGTTGCTCCAGAATCCGTAAGTGAACGCGATATGGACGCTTTGCTGAATGGTATGTACAACGCCGTTCAGAACAACCAGGGACGGGAGTCCTATATTATGTTCGATCTGGTTGGCGGAAACCTGATCGGGGCTTCCGGCGGCAGCGAACTGGCGTTCATCCGCAACATTATGCGAACCGACTACGACCTGGTCAACAAAAACTGGAGTGGTTTATACCAGGCGCTGTACCAGGTGAACAACGTATTGAGCATCATGGCCGATCAACCGGCGTCTGAGAAGCGTGAGCGCATGGAAGGTGTGGCCCACTTCTTTAGAGCCTATATTTACTACAACCTGGTGACGCGCTGGGGCGACGTTCCGCTTATCCTGGAAAACACCACCGAACGGGTGTCGCGCGATCCCGCCGCCCACGTGTGGCAGCAGATCGAAGCCGACCTCGCCGTTGCGCTTGAAAAGGCCCCGACCTATGAAGGGGATTATTACTACGTGTCGCGGCAGGCGGCGCAGGCGCTTTTGGCGCGTGTCCTGATCGGTCAGAACAAGATGGAAGCGGCTGCACAAGCGGCCGAGGCGGTCATTGCGCTGCCGACGTTCTCGTTGGACCGATTTGATAAAATCTTCCGCCACCAGCAGAACCGGGAAGAGATCTTCAGCTTCAAAAACCTAACGGAAGAATCCACCATTACCCTCAGTAGACTCTTTTATACGTATGCGCACGACGTAAGTGGCTCGTATGTGTATAAGCCGACCGATGCGGTGATGACGCTGTTCGATGAAGGGGACAACCGGAAAGACATCAGCATAGCCACCGTAAGCGCCCTCAATGTTATCAATAAATACCCGAGTGGGCAAACGGGAACGGACCCCTTCCCGGTCATCCGCCTGGCGGAAATGTATTTAATAGCTGCCGAGGCGAAAGGACTGGAAGGTCTTCCATGGTTGAATCAGCTTCGGGAAGCGCGGAACCTTCCGGCGATCGATCCCACCACCGAGACGGCCTACCAAGATGCGGTAGCCCTCGAACGCCGGCGGGAGTTGCTTGCTGAAGGATTCCGCTGGTATGACCTGGTGCGGACGGGCAAGGCGGTCGAGGAGCTCGAAATCGAGCCTTACCGGACCTTATTTCCCATACCGGATTACGAGCGTGAAGTAAACTCGAATCTCACTCAAAACGATGGCTATTAATTTAATTAACCGTGCAAGACATGAAAAAAAGTAATCAATGGTTTCTTGTAGCCGCCCTTTCGGCCATCCTCTTTGCCGGATGTGAGAAAACCGAGCAGAAACCCATACAAATTTTAGATCATACGCGCAGTGAACTGACCGTTCGCCTGCAGGAAAATAGTGAGCTGGTCCACCGCGTTTACCGTGACACGACGATTGAGCTGTCGACCGGTGTTTCGGAAACCCATGTGCATTTGATGGATGTCAACGGGCACAGCCTGCGGATCTTCATCCTGGAGGCCGACTTGAACCAGCCAGCGGTTAAGCTGCACCCCCTTACGCCTTTCGGCGAGGATGCGTATGCACGGCAGACCGTCCCGGAAATGGTCAGCTATGCAGAATCGGAGGGCCGGGTGCTTTTCGCAAGCAATGCCGACTTTTTCAACGGATCCACCGGCGAACCGCGGGGTATCGTCTACAAGTCGGGCGCGCCCATCCGGACGATTATACCGGCTGGCTGGACATTTTTTGGCGTTAGTAAATCGGGTGAGTTAATGATCGGCAACGATGCTGACTACGAACGGGAGAAAGCCAACATCTACCATGCGCTGGGTGGCAACCAGACGCTGGTAAAAAATGGGGAGCCCGTTATTCATACTGATAACACCATCGAACCCCGCACCGCGGTGGGATATACCGCCGATAACCACGTGTATTTTATGGTAGTGGATGGCCGCAAATACGACTACTCCTACGGCATCAGCTTCACCGACCTGGGGCAATTGATGCACGCCTTGGGCGTGACCGAGTCCATCAACCTCGATGGGGGTGGTTCATCCACGTTCCTTGTCAACGACCCAGCGGAATCGACCTACAAAGTACGCAACCGCACTTCGGACGGGGCGCCGCGTGCGGTTGCCAATGGGTGGGCGATTATCGCGGAATAACGAAACAACCAAAAGCATGGCCCAACGATTGCGGAAGATTCCGGTTCGTTGGGCCATTCATCTCCCAGCAACTCGTAGTCGCCGCTGCACTTCTCAAGATCGACGGTCCGCATTACACGACGGCTATGCTCCCCGGCTATCCGGAATCCGATTATCTTTTCCATCGTTTATGTGTCCACAGCCAGCCGTATGGTTCTTCGCGGATATTTTCCGTCAGCAGGTCTATGTACTTCTGGGTGATTTCGCCGTCGACCATCGCTTCGGCTTCGGCACACAGCGGCACGCAGACTATTTTGTAACTCCCTTTTGACAACTGCGTAATGTGCAGGTAGATCACGGCCGTCCGACCTGCGCGGGCCAATTTTTCCATCCCCGAAAAAACATAGGTTTCCTGGTTCAATAGCGTAAACCGGTATTTCTCTTCCTGGATATGCGGGCATTGGTCGGCAAGAAACAGGTAGACCGCGGGGTGTGCATTTTTAGACAGCATGTGGCGGATCACGGCGCGACCCGGCATTAACTTCATGCCAAAACGGGACCGGAGTTTGGCCATCAGCCGGTTGATCGTTGCCGATCGGAGGGGTTTGTAAACGGCATATACCTCGTGGCGCATTTTATAGGGCATCACATTCAGCATCTCCCAATTTCCGCAATGCCCCAGACAGGCAATCACATTGCGCCCACAGTTGATATATCGGTCGATCAACTCCAAATTCTCGAATATGATTTTCCTCTCCAGTAGGTCTATCGGCGCAGATACCCCTTTTATGATTTCAGCAAAGTAGGCGCAAAAGCACGCGTAGAACTTTTTTACGATGGCGTGGATTTCCCCGTATCGCTTATCCGGAAACGAACGCGCCACATTTTGGATGGCTGTTGTTTTCCGGTAGCCTATGAGGTAATAAGCGAGGAAGAACGTAAAAGATGCCATTGCATACAGCCATCCGATGGGCAGCAGGCTTACAACGTAGGTAATTCCATAAACGCCCCAATAGGCAACGTTCCGTAAGGTTTGCTTCAGGTTCATCTGTTTTAAAGCTTCATTTTGAACCCTACTGACGCATAGGGGGAGGCCGAAAAATGATAGTCATTATCCCCGGCAAACACGCCTTTCAAGGTTCTGTCGCTGTAGGAGGCCGGACGGAACAGGTTTAGCCCCGCCATGGCCGTTATCGACAGCCCTGTTTTACCAAGCGTTAATTCGGGCCGAAACCCCGTAACAATATATTGATGCGAGAAGATCACGTCTTTGCCGTCTTTTGTAAGCAAAGCCACCTGCCCGTTCATTTCAAGGGCATACGATAGTTTGAAGCGGTCATTGAAACCATAACCCGCCGATACGTCCAACCCCTCGACCAGTTCAATTGTTACGTCGAATTTGCCGTCATGCCGCCAGTTGACGTACACGGCCGGAAATACCATCGGATACCCGAGGGAACTGTTTATCGCCACACCACCGCCGATATCGAGCTTGGGGTTCAGGTGGCGGATAAACACCACGCCGCCGCTACCAAGCACGTTGTTGAAGCTGATTCTGGAAAAATCGGTCGTGGGTGTAAATACCCCCACTCCTACACTTGCCCGCATCGACCACTTATCGTTCAACGGGCGTACGTGGTAAACGCCCAGCTGTAGGTTCACGATTTCGGAAACCCTATGTTCCGAGAAATTCCGGTTCTTCAGCGAAACGTACGCGGCACCAAGACCGACGCCCCAGGCAGTCGGACGGTTGTTTGCATTTAATTTCATCGACAGGGGCATACTGAATGCACCCTGATAGACCATCGCCGAGCCCCTGGCGTCACCGATTTTTTCCCGCGGCTTTTCACCGGGAGGCAGGTAATAGTAGCCCGAATTTCCAATGTACTCCGTCTTGAAAGACAGCTGTTGTGCCCTTGCTCCCAGACCCAGCAGCATAAATAATGCGGTTACGGATAATGCTATTGATTTCACGATTAATACTTGTTTTGATTTCAGCACAAAGGAACGACGACGGGAGCGACGCTTAAAGCCATAAACGATAGCCTTCAGTATTTACCGAATGAAATGCAGCATTTAAGGAGTCGGATTTTCTTAACCGGGTTTAGTCCACGATCCCGTCCATCCATTTGAGGAAGTCTGGAACGCGTACACGGCTCACCAACACCTCGTGCGGGCATTCCGGTGAAAAGGAAAGCTTCAGCCGGCTATTGAAGTATTTAGCGACGTTTTCAATCGCTTTCACATGGCCGATGCAGTTGCGCGATACGCGGAAAAACAGCCGATGATCGAGCTGCTGTGCTAACTGGTCTAACGTATAATTAATGATGTACCGCCGATCGTTGAACGTGTGGAGGAAGACCACTCCGTCTTCGCTATAAAAATGGGCGATGTCCGTGGTTTCGATATAATGGTAATTTTCTCCTTTGGCTATCAGGAAACGGTTTTTCGTTTTGAGCGGCAGGAGCTGTTCAACATTCCGGGGACTGGCCTTATCCGGGTGGTTAGGAAAAATGGTTTCAAATTTCGTCAAGGCCGCATCCAATTCCTGCTCGTCAAACGGCTTTAACAGGTAATCGATGCTGTTCAATTTGAACGCTTTGATGGCATGTTCATCGTAAGCCGTGGTAAAGATTACCGGGGTGGTCACTTTCACGTGGTCAAATACCTCGAAGCAGTTGCCGTCTGCCAGGCGGATATCCATCAGGATCAGGTCGATGGTGGCGGCTTTCAGAAACCCAATGGTATCGATGACCGTCTTGGTATGGCGCTCCAACACACCATCCGGGCGCAATTTTGCCATCATACGCTTCAGCTCCTCGTAAGCAAGCTGCTCGTCTTCTACGATCAGGTACTTCATGACTGGATATAGGGGATTTTTACCATAAATACGTGTTCGGTATGCGCCACGATGACTTCTTTACCATACATTTTATATTGCTTGGCCAGGTATTTCAGTCCGACGCCGCCTTTATCTGCAGGGGTTGACGGCTGGATGTTGTTTTCAACCGTTATGTAACCGCTATCGATCGTAATTTTTATGTGCAGCTGTGATTCTTCGGTTGCGCTATTGTGCTTAAAGGCGTTCTCGATGAGCAGTTGCAGGGTAAGGGGGATAACCTGATGCTGTTCACAGACCACTGCTTTATCTACCGTAAACGTAAATGCGTTTTCAAACCGGGTCCGCATCATAAAAATATACGCATCCAGTGCATCCAATTCTTCCGCCACCGACACAACCGGCTGCCGGGTAAGGGAAAGCACATACCGATAGGTTTTTGAGAGCGCTTTTGTAAACTTGTTGGCACCGTCTGGATTGATGTAGATTAACGAAGACAACACATTTAGCGAATTAAACAGGAAATGCGGGTTTATTTGTGCCCTTAGCGTTTCGTGCTGGAACAACAGCACCTTTCGTTTGGCTATTTCGGAATCGGCTATGGCTTTTTGCTCGGACTGAAAATAATGGATCAATTCAAATACCAACAGAATGGGAATATTGGTGGTCATGGCGAAAGCAAATTTGACGAGGAAAGAAGGCATTCCGGCTTGGGGAACCAGCAGTACTTCGTAGATCAGGTAATTAAAAATCCCCATTAATATGAAGGATATTACCGTTATACCGACAATGTCTGCCACAATACGGTAAAAAATATTTTTGGAGTAAGGCAAATGCTTATTCAAAAATAGCAACAGCCCGTAGTCTGCGATGCACATGGCCAGGATGACGATGTAATGGGCGGACAGCTGGATCTGAAAATTATGCCATAACTCTTCTTTCATCAGGATAATGCTGAAAAGCATTTGACACAACGCATAGATCAGTGTAGCGAAAAAGAAGATGAGCAGCCGCTTTATATTCATTTGTTTCGTTGAACCGATCTCAAAAGTAAACTTTCCCAAATAAGATTTACTAAAATCCGCCTGCGGTTTCTGATGAACTTCATTTTTTTAGGGATGAATTTAACGTTGTTTATACGGATTGGTAAAAATGAGCCTAGAGATTACCCCCATGGGGTTGGGGGTAATAATTATTGAAAAAACGTTTTGAAAGGCGTATCCCCATTGTTAACCAAGGATTATAGGTCCGCTTTACGTTGCTTTACCTCTTCCAGGATTTTCGAAAAGGACTTTTCTCTTTTACGCTTTTCATGTTCAGAGGCCGAAAAATGCCATGCTTCCTTACGAAGTTTTATATAGCTTTCGTAGACCTTACGATCCAGCGTGTGATTATTTACGGCTTCCAAAATCGCACAGCCAGGTTCGTTGACATGTTCACAATCCTTAAAACGACATGATTCCGCAATGTCCGAAAATTCCATTATTTTGGTGAGTGAATCAGGATCGTCAATAGCTAACCCGAATTCACGAACGCCAGGCGTGTCAATTAAAATGCCGGAGTTATCCATCAATACCATTTCTCTCCGAGTGGAAGTATGCCGTCCCTTTCCTGATGAAAGGCTAATATCCGACGTCGCCAATACGGTTCGTTCGCACAGTGCATTTACGAGCGAACTTTTCCCGACACCTGAAGAGCCGACGAATATAGCTGTTTCGCCGCGGCTAATGGATGCTCGTATCTCACGTATCGTTTGGGGTTGATGAATGCTAGTGAAGTATACGGGCATCTGATGAACAAGGTGTTCGATCGCTTCATCGACAGGCTTCCTGTCAACGCTTAAATCAGCTTTGTTAAGCACCAGGATGGGCTGGATTCCAGCTTCACATATCTGAACCCTAAAACGCTCTACTTTACGGACATTGAAATTTCCGTCAAGGCTTTGCACAATAAATGCTTTGTCGACGTATGAGGCAATAGCTTGCCTATCTGCAACCGTACCGCTTTTCTTGCGATATAACGTCCGCTCTCGGCTTAACATCTCAACTATAATTCCGTTGTGGTCATCAAAGGCTTGAAAAATCACCCAATCGCCGACGCACGGCAATTCAGAGGTCGATTTTCCGAATAGTAGGCTTCCAGTCAGTTCGCATTGAAAAACTCCTCCTTCAGAGACTACTTCATAGCGGGTGCGATGCACAATGGCTATTCGCCCGTGAAACAACGCCTTGTGTATTGATTTATGTTTTTGTTGGTCCAATCGGTTATTCCAACCGTACGTTTCTAAATTGATCATGGCTTTATATTTTAGCATGAATAATGTATCGTCGTAGCATCCACTTCTTTTGGTAGAATGCTACTTGGTATGTTTCTAGCGTTCAGGACTGCCAGGTTGTTGCCAAATGAAGGAAACGAACCCGTTGTATCGCACGCTTTTTAAACGAATTACGCCAATAAAGATTTTTCTCAAATAGGATTATTCGAGAGGAAAGATGAGAACAATCTGCACAGTGTTATACAGATTGTTTACAGTACAAGATCCGAGTTGGATGGAGCATTAAACATAAATCACTCATTAATTCGACAAAGGTAGAAATTAATAAATCATTTTAAAACCTTACAAGGTCATCCAAATGGACCTTTACATATTTGGCCATAGGCAACGCCGAATTCGAAACCGCCTTGGAGATTGGAATAAACATATTCTTGCTCATCTCACCGAAATTAAACTCGACCCCAATACCCGCCTGCTCAGTTCTCTTAATTTAACATGTGCCTGGTTCACCCATAGTCCGTGGTGTCAACTATTCGATGAGTTATTTTTTGGATACAACTTTAAGATTTCTAAACCATCCATCGGAAAAATTCCCGACCCATAAACCTACCCAACCGCCTTCCCCGGAACTAAGCTGGTTTACGGATAGCGTGGGCGTCGGATGGTTGTTTATATACACCTTTACCGCAGGAGAGTTAATTTCAATGCGAACATGGAACCAGTCGTCCGGGTCCAGATCGGAATCAAGCGCTGATTCATATTTACCGGGATTTTCCTCCCGCAGTTTCTGCCATGTGTAGGTTGGATGCGCGATGTATTGTACACTATGCGATTTCCTGTCTGGATTCCTGAAATTAAACGGCCGAAAATAGACCACATCGTATGTCTCGTCGTCTTTCCCATGAAAAGCTAGGCCAACAAAACTCTGCTGTGGTGTATTATTTCCCTTAATATCGGCTTCTATGGTACCATTCCTAAAGTTGATATGCTTTATCTTCAGAAATCCATCCCCTTCGCTCCGTCCCAAATAGATTTCATCGCCAAATTTAACTTCCCTATTAACGGATTCACCATTAGCTTCAATGGCGGAAAGTGTGATATAACCATCCGCTTGTCCGAAAGTTTCCGAAGTATTGAGGATTCCGGCAAAGCAAAAAACTAATCCGATTAAACCAATTCTTGTTTTCATAATCATTTTCTATCTTAGTTTACTCATACTGGCAAAGAATGCAAATCGGTTGACGTATATCAAATACAAGTGCATTCACGCCCGTGCAATGTCATTCGATGCCAAATGAAGGAAAATAGGGCAGATTTGATAGCGGAATGCCGGGCACTGATTGAGCGGAAACTCAATTGGGGTGATAGCGATTACTGGTCAGACAGTGATTTCCAAACGCTCAGTAGGTTGATTCATGAACGTACCAAGGTTCAACTAAGCATCACTACATTAAAACGTATATGGGGGAAGGTCAGTTACTCCGCCTCTCCTGCCACATCTACATTGGATGCTTTGGCTGGATTTCTGGGTTATGATAGCTGGCGTTCATTCGTGGCGAATGCCTCTCCGGCAAAACCGAAGAAAAGGAAGTTCAGGTGGCCTTTGTTGATAGGGAGTGGTTGCATAGTGATACTTTTCGCTACGGTGATTATGGTAAGACCTTCTTTTCTTTTCCGCACAGCACCTCAACTGTCTGAAATTTCTTCGGCGCTATCCTCGGACGATTTTAGCCTTAGCGCTAACGTGATAAGCCAAGGAATTCCGACTTCTGTCGTATTTACCTATGACGCCCGGAACTCCCCTACCGATTCGGTTTTCATCCAACAGCATTGGGATCCAAACCGCCGGGCCCTGGTACCTAAAAATGGGCATACCCACACTTCGATCTATTATGAACCGGGGTTTTTCAATGCAAAACTCGTAATAGGTGATCAGGTGATAAAAGAATATCCGTTGTTGATCCCTACCGAAGGCTGGCTTGCCACACTAAATGACTTTCAATCAGCTCCGATCCACCTTGAAGATGGCGATTTTATGGAAGAGGGAATAATTGACGTCCATCCCGACATCATTGAGAAATATGGTCTGAATCCACTATCGGATGTGGCAGAAGTAAAGCTTTTTAACGTGGGTCAATTCCCGCCCATTCCGGCGAACGATTTCGTATTTACTGCACAGGTAAAATCCAATTCACTATCCGGGCGTGACCCGTGTCGACATATTTGGATAAGGCTTGTTAATGAGCGGATGCCGATCATATTTCCCCTATCAATTAATGGATGCGTTTCAAATTTGATGGTCAGCAATATTGACAGCGTATATTCCGGTAAGGATCACGATTTATCAGGATTTGGCGCATCCGTATCGGATTGGGTGAATGTCAAGTGCGTGAGTACGAAAAACCATATTAGATACTACGTAGACAACCGGCTCGCCTTCGAGGCCCCCCTATTAGCTGAAGACAAACATATTATGGGAATGATAGTTGGCTTTTCGGGTGGCGGAGCTTTGCGTAACGTCCGTATTAAAAATGGCGAAAAGACAATTTTTGAGGCGTTCATCAATTAATAATCTCCCCCTTGCTTTTGGCTAGTTTTTCCCGGAATTGTTGTATAGCCGCTGGCGTTTGCCGCACCCATTCCGTTACTTCACCAATGATTTTCATGGGCGCCCTGGTTCGATAGGAACGCGTGGGGTTGCCGGGGAACTTTTTGTCCGTAACATTTGGGTCGTTTTCAAAGGGCCCGGTCGGTTCGACAATGTAAACTCGCTCGTGCCCGTCACCATTTGCTAATGCGGCGGCAAACCCGGCCCCGTTAACCATAGCTGTGAAGTAAATATGATTCATGATAACACCGGGGTGGTAATTAGAGGGGCGCCCCGCGGTAAGCAAATCACCTGCTTTCAAGTCGGCTCGCGTGCCATGATAGAAAGGGCCGCTGTCTGCCGGTTTGTTGGCAACAGCCTCTCCTAGTTCGTTGTACTTCTGCGCCTGGGCGGGATTGCCCAACGCTTCATAGCATTTGGCAATATGGGCGTACAGCGAAGCAAAAGCACTGTGTACGGAACCGTCATTTATCGCCAACGCAAATTGCAAAGCGGTTTCGTACCATTGCAGCCTATCGGCGTTGCTTGCTTGATGCCGGGCTACATAATATGCCGCAATAAATTTTTCGAGGTCGTCGGTAGCTTCGTGCCAAGCTTGAAGGAATAGCCGGCTTGCTGCTTCGGATTCCCCCCTTTCGGCCATGTCCATACCTTCAAGGCAGCGTTTCACAACGGGATTACTCGGATTAAATTCCATGTATTATTTTTTTGTGAAACACAAATGTAGGGGCATCGTTCTAAAGATAAGAACGTTTTGGACAATAATTACCGCCACCCTTTTAAAATTGAAATTGAAACCATGTGCTGGTTGGGAAATTAAATGTGATTAAAATCCCCAAATTGTATCAATACTTCTCAGAACGGCTTAAACCATATCCGAAACTTATCTACAACCCTCCCATATTTTACTGTTATTTAAAATATTTTACCCTATTTTAATAGAAAAATACCTAATTTGCACATTAGGAGCAATAGGTGGTATAAATTTTGGCGTTCGCCGAGCATATTTATTTTGAGGCATCTCACCACTTAATTTGCCTGTGAAAAACATTAATTCGACATGATTAAACGATTGACCGCAATTGGCGGAATTTATGCGCTTTCTTTACTCTTTCTTTTATGGTTTTTAAGTTCATGCTCAAAGGAAGCGCTTGTCGCAGGGGAAGACGACGACAAGCCTGAGGCAACAAACCCTTCCTCTGACTTATCTTCAGCTTCAGCGGAGGCATTCCTGTATGGTTCTAATATGGGGTATTACCCAGGTTGGTCCGATCAGCAACTGGCTGAACTGCTGATTGGCAATCCGACTCGGAATATTGCTGGCGCCGGAGTAAACAGCTTGCGCCCGGCGATGTATGATCATTTTGTACAGCGATGGGGCTACGACATCCGGGCAGGTGCTTTTGAAACCTACCAGCAACTGGGCGGTAAGGACCATACCATGTTTCTCAATGGACCTTCCGATGCGCACAGGGAAAAAACGAAGTACTGTGATGGCATGCAGTCGAAAACCTTCGCCAATCTGTATGAGCCCATATGGTCTTCTGCCGGAAAAGTAAACCCTGATAATTTTTACGCAAACTATGTTTACAATGTAGTAAAAACGTATGGACCTTATGTAAGGTATTGGGAGGTTTGGAACGAACCGGATTATACCAACAACTGGTCGGCCAGCCAAACCTGGGGCAAATCAGATCCCAACCCCTGCCACCTGAGCAACTTTGCTGCGCCCATCCAGTCCTATGTTCGCATGCTCAGGATCACCTATGAGATCGTCAAGCAATTGGATAAAGATGGTTTGGTGTGTACAGGCGGCTTGGGTTACCCCGGTTTTCTGGACGCAATATTACGCAACACGGATAACCCGGAGGGAGGAAGTACAAATGCCGATTATCCTAAAAAAGGTGGCGAGTGGTTCGATTGTTTAAGTTACCACGTATATCCCATGTATTATTTAGGAAGTAACCCCAACTCGGATGCAGCGGCTGCAGCAGTAATCAATCATAAGAATGACTTTCAGGCCGTACTGGATAAATATTCCTATGATGGAACGACCAAACCCAGAAAATCATTTATCGTCACAGAAACCAATATCCCCCGCAAAGCTATTGGCAACTACGTTGGAGGCAATGAGGTGCAGCGGAATTTTTTAATTAAGGCGGCAATCGTCGCGCAAAAGGCAGGTATAAGGGGGCTGTACGTCTATTGCCCCGCTGAAGGTAAGCCATTGTCCGAGGTTACCAATCCCTATCAGGCCATGGGCTTCTACCAAAACTTAACATCCGGCCCTTACAACGCCACGATAACACCTGGTGGTATAGCATGGCGCACCGTTAGCAATCTTTTAAAAAACCGGCAATACGACGCGGCCACAACGGCTCAATTGAAATTGCCCTCCAATATTGATGGCGGAGCTTTTTATTCCGCGGCTAGTGGTGATTATATGTATGTATTGTGGGCCAAAACCAGTGGCGCCTCAGAAACCGTATCGGCCCAGTACAGCTTCCCGGCATCGTTCAATATTAAAACACTTACGCAAATCGATTGGGAGAATAAGGACACCAAGGTAACCAATACCATTTCATTAACAGGATCACCTGTATTTATCAAGCTTTAACGCCTGGGGCATTGGTGACCTTACATATTATTCTGTTGCTGCGAGTGAGCGTATTTAAATAAAAAGAGCCTGCTGTTAAAAAAATTGTGATCAAAGGAGAACCAACGGAATTGATACCGGATGCTCGTAGGAAACATTGACCGCTATTTTACGGTGACCCGGGTATTGGTTCCTCAGTCTACCAACATCCAAAGTAAATAAAAGAAAGTCGTGTATAACTTCAAATCTTTGCGTTCGAGTATACTCCTGAGAGTGGATATTGCTTTGGACTTAGCAAAATATACATTTCCGATACTGGTGCCTAACTTCGCACAAATTTCCTCGGTGGTCATTCCCTCTAAAAAAGACATCCGGAAGACGACGGCTTGTTGTTTGGGAAGCTTATTTACCTCCTTAACAATCAATTCAACCAGTTCAGAAAAAATAATTTTATTGAGAATATCGGTCTCTTGACTTTCTAAAGCTGCCAATGGATCCGGTTCTGACTGTATGCGGTTTGTAGATAAATCTAAGTAATCATAGCAGGCATTTCGCGCCGAAATAAACAGAAAGGCTTTGATTTTATCCAACGATTCAACCTGCTCTCTTCTTTCCCAAAGTTTGTAAAATAAATCGGAGACAATTTCTTCGGCCGCTTCTTTATTGCGTATGATGGAATAGGCAAAAAAACGAAGCGAGTTGCCAAATTTCAACATCAAATATTTCAAGCCCGACTCTCTGCCGAGCTTGAAATCCCTTAGATTTTTTATGTTGTGATGCATACGCGCGCTTATGTCAAAACGGCCACAATCAAACAATGACAGCCAAAGGCAACCGATTTACAATATACTAATCTTTAACCGATATTTACACGTATTTAAGTGCGCTATCTTTTAAGGATCAGACGAGGGTTCTCCCGTGTTTCGAAATCCAATTGCGGGTAAACTCGACGCTCTCCAACCCGATATCCACCACGGTATTTGCACAAAATACGATTCCCTCAATATCTCCCCGCTTGATCCACCGATGGCATACTTCCAACTGATGCGCCATTTGATCAACAGTCATTGGCATTTTTTCTCCAAAATTCCATAGGTAGCAACCCATAAGCCGCCTTTTTCCCGGGGTTTTATTGACGAATTTTTCGATATTGTGATCCAAATCCTTTAAATTACTGCCTTTCCACTCCCACATCGTTAATACATCAAACAATTTGATGTAATCAGCAAGCTCATAGTCAAGCTGGTGGATATACCAAACAAGCCATAGGACCAAATGGCGCTTTTGAAATCCGTGGAGCCGATTCCGCATGTCCTCGATACTTTGGAGCGTATACCTTGCTACCCGGCCATCGGCCGTAGGTACGATAAAAAAATCATCAAGGATGGCACCGGTGATATTGTCATGGTATTTGGCTATCCGCAGAATTTCACCAAGATCGCTCTCTTCTCCATCGTGTTGTTTTGAACTCGCGTCACCAACGGCAGACCAAACGACCTCTTTCAGTGACTTCAATTTTTCTGCCTCGTGATCAAACGGAGGGAAAGGACCATGCTCACCCAACGCGACCCTGCAACATTTGCGGATTCCCAAATAGTCGCATGCTTCCATTGGTCCTAGCCGATTATCACCCGGCAAGTTATATGCATTTACCGGATGGTGATGTCCTCCCGCATTGTGTCCCCAAAGCCATAGCCTGTCTGACAACGAAGTCTTCTTACCGAAATCACCTAAGTCTTTGTTTGCCAAAGGGAACGCTACACTTAAAATCGACGCGTTTTTTATGAATGTTCTTCTTCTCATTGTTGATAGTGATTGAACGGACATTATTGGTAGCCCGGGTTTTGAACGAGGTTGCTATTGATCTGCAATTCACGGAAGGGGATCGGATAAATCAGTTTTTCCGGTGTAACGTTGAACGCATTCGGAAGTACCCATCCATATTGGCTTTTTACCGCCGCCCCAAATTGCTGCATAACCTCCACGGCTTTTCCAGCACGTATTAGATCCAACCAGCGATGATTCTCAAAGGCCAGTTCGTGCCTTCGTTCCTTCAAGATTGCTTCTTTTGAAATCGTTGCCAGATTGGCCAGTCCGGCGCGGTTTCGTACTTGATTGACATATCTCAATGCTCCTGTTTGATCTCCTTGTTCCAAAAGGCACTCCGCTAATAGCAGCAACGCATCGGCATAGCGGAAAATAGGCCAGTTTTCTCCGGTATTGTATTCGACGGCGTAAGGCGAATGATTGTATTTATTTACAAAATAGTAGTATGCTTTACCCGGTTGAGGCTTGTATCCTTCGGCATTTACAACCCTTTCGATAAGAAAAGTGCCGTTAGCATCTTCGGTTCCCTCTGCTACGGCTACCGAAGCGTTCAATCGCTTATCGCCTTTTTCGTAAGTGGATACCAAATCTCTTGTCGGAACATTCCACCCACCCCAGCGGATATGCTGCGTAGCAACATTGAGTCCGGTGATCAGGACCGTATTCGGTGTTTTTGGGATAAATAGCCAAGTAAAGTAGCTATGCAGGCCATCGTTTCCCTCCTTGTATTGAATCTCAAAAATGGATTCCCGGCTATTCTTTTGGGCAGGGTCGAAACAATCGGCGTAGTCGGCCATCAAGGTGTAATTCATTCCCTCGATATCCCTCAATTCCTGCGCGGCTTTGGCGTAGTCCTTATTCGGCTGTGTCAGATAAGCATACGCTAACAACATCTTGGCGGAACCGCTCGATGCCCGGCCCGATTGAGGAAACTCCTTTGCAACGGGAAGTCCGGGAATGGCCAAAACCAAATCGGCTATGACCTGTCCATAAACCTCTTCCTCGGTTGCCCTAGGCAGAAATGTTCCTTCCTCTGACGTGATTTCGGCCAACTGCAGGGGAACTCCACCATAGTGGCTAACCAGATCAAAGTAAAAAAATGCTCTCAGAAACAAGGTCTCGGCCACTATTCTATTTTTTGTCGCCTCCTCCATGTCGCTGAATCCCGTTATTCGATCTAAGATTGTATTTGCCCGGGATATCCCAACGTAGTTATTTGTGTAGCGGTTAGTCGTATAACTAGCTCGATCATCGTCCGTAAACTGTGCAATAGACTCTGCATGCAGGGCCTGGCTTCGGTCTCCCGCAAAAAAGGTGAAAAATGTATTATCCGACCGCATTTCGTCCATGAAAACAGCATACTCAGGCAACGAACGAAGACAGGAATAAACGCCAATCAGTGCTTGTTCAAAGTGCTCTCCCGACTTAAAAAAGGAAGATGAGCTTTGATACGTCTGTGGCGATAAATTGAGCAGCGATTGTTCATCACACGAGAAATTGACGACGGTGCCCAATAGAAGTAAGTATATAGGTATTCTTTTCATTTCAAATCACGTTATATCTCTTAAATAAATTTGATGCTCAGCCCCAAAGAAAAGACACGGCTAATGGGATAAGATGCAAAGTCCCACCCGGCTCCCAAACCATTTAAGCCATTTCTGCTTGCCTCAGGATTCATCCCAGGGTAATTGGTTAGGATAAACAGATTCTGTATACTACCGTATAAACGAACGCTTTCGATATACTTCTTCAAGGGAATACGGTAGCCGAACGTAATGTTCTTTGCGGCAAGATACGATCCATCAAAAACCATCCACGTAGACAGGTCAGTAAAATCTTTGGTGGTCCCTGTCCGCGTTCGCGGAATGCGGCCATCGCCTGGGTTTTCAATCGACCGCCACCGCTTGGCAACGTCTTTGGTTACGTTGAAAATACCCGCCAAGTCATTCGTGGAAGAAAGTGATTCGTCAACGATATCGCCGCCTACGGATCCCGCCAGCACAAAACTGAAATCAAAATTTTTATAAGTGAACTCGTTGGTGATGCCGTAAATGAAATCAGGGTTGGGGTCGCCGATAAATGTGCGATCATCGGGGGTTATTTGACCATCGGGCATGCCATCCGGGCCACTGATGTCCTTGAACCTTACCGTGCCAACCATCGATGCCGCTCGTTTGGGTTGCGTGTCAAACTCTTCCTGCGTCATATAGACCCCATCATAAATGAATCCGAAAAATTGGCCCATGGGCCTACCTACCTGGGTCCTATGGGGATCCCAAGACAGGTTATATGCACCGATGGGTGTGTCGTTAGTCCCCAACTTTTTGACGAGGTTCCGATTGAATGAGATATTCAACGATGCATTCCAGGTCAAAGCATTGAACTGGTTTTTCGATTGCAATTCAACTTCATGTCCCCAAAAATTGAATTCGCCAATATTCGAACTTATACTGGAAAATCCGGATTGCTGGGGGATGTCTATGGCATATAACAGACCATTGGTTCGTTTCCAGTAGTAGTCATAGGTGGCGAATAACCGATTGTTGAACAATCCGACCTCAACTCCCAGATCAAATTGGCTTGTCGTTTCCCAGGTCAAATTACTATTTCCCAAACTCGATTTAGCCCGGCCGGCGGCTACCTGATCGTTTAATGCATAGTTGGCCGCGGAAACCGTGGAAAGATGGGTATAATCTCCGATGTTATTGTTTCCCACCTTTCCGTTGCTCATCCGGATTTTAAGAAAATCCAACTGGTTAACATGGTTCAAAAATTCTTCCTCTGAGGCGATCCAGCCCAAGGCGACCGATGGGAAATTTCCCCATTTTGCGTTCACTCCAAACTTGGATGAACCGTCGCGCCGGATGGCTGCCGACAACAGATACCGATTCTTGTAGCTGTAATTCAACCGCCCGATATAAGAGAGAATCGACCAATCATTGGTTCCGGCTTGTCCCAATCGAATGTTTGCTGCATTTACCCAAGAAATCTCGTTATCGGGATACTGTGTCCCATCGATGGAACCCGATTCAAATGTGGTTTTTTGAACTGAATAGCCTAATAAGCCGTCAAACGAATGTGCTTCATTGATGGTCTTCTGGTAAGTCATCGTATTTTCTACCAACCAAGACAAAAAATTGTTCGTATTGTAATTGCCAATAGGAGTTTGGGGCGGGGCGGAAAATAGCCCTCCTCGAACGTGTGAGGGTTCGAAATATCGAGACACCCCGTTACCGATATCGCCGTTGGCGGAAATCTTATATTTCAGTCCATCGATGATTTCATATTCAAGGAATGCGTTGGTCAGCAAATTGGTACTCTTACTGGGGCTTTGCCGATCACGCACGACGAGATACCAGTTGGGATTAGCGAACATACCCGGCCGCGAAAAAGATATCGGATAGGTGCCGTCTGCATTTTTATATTCAATGGTAGGGTCCATTAAATAAGCCGCCTGAATCAATTGGTGCGGTCCTTCCATCTTAGGCAATACATGTCTGTTTACATGGGAGAAACCAATATTCAGTCCAATCGAAAATCGATCTGAGACATCGTAAACGTTGTTGGCCCGGCCGCTAAAGCGACCGAAATTGGAGTTTAGCATAACGCCCTCTTGCCTGGTGTAGTTGAGGTTAATAGAAGATTTCAAGTCTTTCTTTCCAGAAACTACCGAAAGGTTGTAGTTTTGGCTGGGAGCGGTTCGCAAGAGTATATCAAACCAGTCGGTCCCTTGATTGTCGCCATAAATTTCAGGATGCTGATACAATTCGGGGACGCCTCCCGTGTACCCTTCGTATCGGGCTGCATCTTCGTAAAACTCCTTTTTAAATTGGGCAAATTCGCGAGCAGACATCTGGTTAGGTTTACCTCGATCGCCAACGGATTCCAACCCTACCGAGGTATTAAATGATATGTTGTGCTGCCCTGCCACTGCTGATTTCGTGGTAATCAGCACAACCCCATTTGCCGCCCTAGATCCATACAACGACGTAGCGGAGGCATCTTTGAGTACAGATATAGACGCGATTTCATCCGGGCTGATACTGGACAAACCGGTAACGGTGGGAAATCCATCGATGACAATCAGTGGATTATTTCCGGCGTTGATAGAGGCTGCCCCCCTTATCCGGATGGCCATGTTGTTGCCCGGGGCCCCGCTTGTATGGTATATCTGCGCACCCGCTATTTGGCCTTGCAATTTTTGGCCAATGTTGTTGACCGGCATATCTTGGAGCTTGCTGGCATCAACGGTGCTAACTGATCCCACAAGGTTTCTTTTCTGCACGGTACCATAGCCTACTACGATTACCTCTTCGAGGTTGCTGATCGATTCGACAAGTGTTACATTCAGTGTGGTACGATTGCCGACAGGCACTTCCATGGTTTCAAAACCAATGGCAGAAAAGATCAACACATTCGTATCGCTGGACACGGACACCGAATAATTCCCGAATACGTCTGTTACGGTTGTACGGGAGGCTCCCTTGATCGTCACGGTTACCCCCTGCAACGAATTATTGGAACGGTCAACCACGTGGCCGACGATTGTTCGTTCTTGAGCAACGAATTCGCGGAATATCGGTTGGTCAAACTGCACAATGGGTTAAGTTCTTTATTTTCCTTCATGACTATGGTGCGCCGATCGGGCTTCAATTATGCATAAACCACCCCGAAAAAATTACGGGTATAATTGTTCAGAGTGGCAACGCACATCGTGAAGGTATGGGTCCGGAATGGGGCGAATATATTGAGTATTGGTACAACCCAACGGCTGAAAAAAAGAAAAAGCTTATTAAATTCTTAAGTGCAGAAGGCATAAAAAATCAATACTTTGGTGGACTTCCAGAAGAAATATTACCAAGGGTCAGCCCGGAACTGTGGATGCTTGATTGGGAGCTTTTGAGGAGACCGGGTAATATCGAAAAGCAGTTTGAATTAAACTGCGACTTCAAAACGCACTTAGAAATGTTTCCTGTTTACCAGGAGTATTTCCGCAGGCATCAGCCACCCGGTCTTGTCATGTGGGGAAAATATGAGATATTTTTTTCAGTGAGCGAAGTTGCTTGTTACAAGCGGGAATTGCCCGAAGCTCAAATCCATATTTTAGATGGAGGGCATGATCTACTGGACACTCATTTTGATGAGGTTTTGACGCTAATGAGGAATTTTGTGAAAGAACAAGGAGGAAGCCGTTGATCTTATCTTGAGTAGTGACGACCGACGGCTCCTGCTCTTGTTTCGGTTTAGTTGATCCTTCTTCGGTTTCTTTCTCCAAGCACTTTTTAGCCGCTCGCTGATCTGGGGCGCTGTAAGAGATCTCACTTATTTTTGTGTACATGCCTTGCAGCTATAAGCCGAAGGGTGTGTTTTTAAGGCTTCTACCACAGCAGCCATCGGGGAGTAAAATTCGCCGAGGTACTTTCGGCAATCCGGTGGTGGCAGGTATACGCAGTCCGCTTGGTGAACCTGGCGGTCTGTGTTAGCCTCCGTGTTCAGATAATATTTTTGCCTGGTATAATTCATACGATCTAAATAATGCCAATATCTTTACAATAGGCAATGAGCTGCTCATTTTTGGAAAAACTCAAGATTTCTTTCATCAGATTAAGGCGTTTTTCGACACTGCTCAACCCGGATGGCTTGATGTCGTTTTGCCGTAAATAATAGGGAATGTCTTTTTGAAGCACGCCTTTTGAAAGCAAGGAAATGATGGTCACATCAAACGTGGAAAACTCGTGGGAGTTTTTTTCCCTGACAGTTTGCTTCAAATCGGGAGGGAGATAGGTTTTATGGTCATAAACCACTTGCAAGGCTTCTTTTAGGTGTTGTGCATCGCGCCGGGCTTTGCGTACGTACCCATCGATCGAAAGTGTCCTGAAAAGTTCATTGACAATGGCTGGCCGGCTCTCTGCCGAGAAGACAATAACCTTAAGGTCGGACTGCACCTGTTTAGCGGCCTCGATCAATTCCTTCCCGTCGGAAAGTTGCTGTTCGTAGTGGTCTTTCTCGAAATAAAGATCGGTAATGAGGAGGTCATAGGGTTCTCCGATACGGAGCGCATTGCGTACCCAGGTAAGCGCATCATCACAATAGTAAACATACTTGGCACATTCGACGCCAAGCGATTCCAGGGTCTTTTGCACCGAGATATTGGCACTTTCATGGTCTTCGGCAATCAATACTTTTTTGAACATCCGTGGTCAATTTAAGATAACGGGAAAGTCATGCGAATCTTCAATCCATTCTCCCCGACGTCAAAGGTAAAATCGCCTCGTAGATTTTTTATACGGTTTCCCGTATTGACCAGCCCATTGCCTTTTTGAAAGCCAGCAGGCAAGCCTATTCCGTTATCTGAATAGTAAATCGAAACCTGATGGCCGTCCTGTTCAACCCGTACGGCAACGTGACTGGCTTTGCTATGCTTCTTCATGTTAACCATAAGTTCTTGCAGAATATGTTCGATTTCGTATTTTGCTTTAACTGGCACCCCGGCCCAAACACCGGAATCGTTTCCTGCAATGAGTACTTTTGTGGAATCTGTAGCAAAAGAAGTAAGCAGGTCGGTTATCTTCTGATGATAGTCAATTTGTTTACTAGGTAGGTCTTCCGTTTCATAGGATATGTCACGAGATTTTTCATACATATCCTCCAGACGATCCAAAATTCCTTCGCGGTCGATATCGTTTTTATTTTCAATCTCTGCCATTACCCGATAAAGTCCGTTTGCTACGACATCATGTACTTTTTTGGAGGTCTTGAGCTGACTTGCCTTTATCCGGCTTTGTGCTTCTAACTCTAATCGCTGTTTTCTCTTTCTGTACCAAAAAGTACCGCCTCCGATTAGGGCGGCGGCCAACAAAGAAACGATTGCGGTCAAGGTACGCTGTCGATTGATCTGAAGGTTCCGCTCTGCATTTTCCTGTTGTAGCTTTAGGTTTTCGATCTTGTTCTTTTCAACTTCATAACGGATAAGGGCAAATTGGTTTTTAGCGGCCGCACGGGCTTGCTGCACACTATCGCTTAGGCGCTGATAGACTTCAAAATACTCCTTGGCTGAATCCGATGGGCTTAGCCTGACCAACAGCTGAAGCCCCATAATCTGATCATCGGCACTTTTTATTTCCCGGGCCATTGCGTAGCGTTTGCGGGCAAAAAACAATGCCGAATCGGGACGCTTTTGTTCGTAATACGCTGCAAGGTGCGCATAGCTGGAGTTTTTACCCCATTTATCGTTTTCGTGCTCGCGGATTTGCAAGGCGGTCAACAGGTGCGGTGCAGCGTTGTAGGCCGGGTTCTGGTGCCATCGGGTGTCAGAGATATTGGTTAATGCCCTGGCATATTCCCGCGGATTCTTGCTGTCCTCTTGAATGATCTGTTCATATATTTTCAACGCCTCCTCATATTGCCCATTATCATGGTACGCTTTCGCTTTATTGTTTAAAAAAACACGTGTATTCAGTGAGTCGTCTGAAAATTGAATGGCGGAATCGTAAAATGAAATCGCTCGTTCGAAATCTTTGAGTAAGTAAGTTGATTTACCTAGGTTGTTAAAATTCGAACTTAAATAAATGCGATGTTGGGGATTTTCGGTATCTAAATAATCATTGGCCTGAAGTGAGGTTTCCTGAGCTCCAAAGTAATCGTTTTGATTGGATAACATGATGGCCATCTGTATCAGGCAATTCGCCACATTTAAACTGTCTTTGTTTTCTAAAAACAGATCTTTGGCTCTATCAAAATAGAGAAACGCGCTATCTGCCATTCCCGCATCGCGATATTCATACGCGCGATCATAATAGGGAGTAGTAACTGTGGGCGCCTCCGGTATTATTTCACTTGAACAGGATACAAACACCAAAGACAGCGTACAAAAGTTTAAGCTTCTCAACTGGTCTCGAATTTAATTCGAAGTTACAGAAAAATCGGAATAAAAAAGGCAGCTCATCGCTGCCTTCGTCTGTAAACCAAATGATCTTACGGTTTAGGGGGCACAACATCCCCGACATCTCCACCCGTGCCTTGCTCGTCATTGCCCATCGTCTGGACGGTACCGTTTCCCTGATGATTGTGATTCGAATGAGAAGGACACAGCAATCCCATCAATATAGCAAAAAATACACTATACATAATTCAAAAATTTTAACTTGAAAAACTTGGTAGGTCCCCGCGGATCCTCCCGCAGGGGTTGCTACAAATGTTTTCAGAAGGCCTTCTGAATTGTTGGGAAGTGTGAGATTCGGCCGCGGGAGCTATCAACTGCTTCCCAACCGGTTAACAGCCTCCGCTGCCTCTTCTCGTTTTGAAATCTGTTTCGTACCTTTGTTTAATGACTAATCAATACTTGAACTGATTTCTGATGCAAACATAGATTGCATAAACAACTAATCATCAAGTAATTCCGATGTTTCCGGTGTTTCTGACATTATTCCGCGATTTCCGAAGGATTTCCGCGATTTCCGGTAACGACGGCGATAAATGAATGTGCAGAAGGGATACGGTTTCCCGTAATTTCCGATGAGATAAATAGATTTAATTTTGCGGTGATGTCTGATTTTGATCGATTTCAAGAAGAGGTGATAAACGCTTACCATGAAAAGAAAGAAAAGCGCTTACTTCCTATTGAGCTGGAACGTGCGTCTCCAACGCAATTGATGAACTATTGCCTGACGCTTTTATATAGCGGGGCGCTAGCGGGAGATTTACTGACATTAGATCGAATATTTAACCCACTTACTAACTATCCAGATCTCGAAACCGGAATAAAAAAGTTCGGAGCCAACGGGTTTAAATCGTTGCAGAATTTTATGATCGGCAAGACAACCAAGCCTCGCGAAGCTATCGTGAAGTTATTGGCCGTGCTGATTGACTTCCAGCCTCGCCCCTATGATAAATGGGTGAAGGAACGGAACGGCAGTACTGGGAAAAACGAAGGGGAAAAAGTAGATGAGGGATCGCTTAACCCTTGGGGACAAAAACACAAAGAAGATGTAGGCCAAGGAGAAAACCAGACTTTGGAAAAGAGTACGTTCGCAATGGAAAATAATTTTGGTGATTCGAACAGGAAATTTTCATCCGAATCCGGTGTTTGGTCCAAATTAAAAAAATCCGCTCTATATGGTGTTATAGCTTTTGCCGGAATGGCCGGTGCTTATCAAATCGCTGATAGCCTTGACCGCGAATGTATGTACTGGCAAACAGACCGCTACGTACCGGTCGCTTGCAGCGAAAAGATTGCAGGTGTAGAAATCATACCGCTGGATAAAGACATCGTGAAAAACTTTCGGAAAATTATGAGTCCGGATACCTTGACATTAAAGTCCGTGGGAAAAGTTTGGTATGGCAAACCGACGGGCGACAGCGCCGAATTTTACACGATGAAAGGCGTATATCCGATGAATAAAGAAAAAGAGTTAAAGCCAGCAACCGAGTATATTATCAAAAAATATGTATTGGATCGGTACAAATAATAATCATTCCGCAAAGGCGATGTAATCCATTGCCGCGAAATTGCGAGTAAAGTAGCTTTACCTTATCTTTGTCAGAACGTCAAAATTTGCGAAATTAGCAGGCGTTTTCCATAGCTCATGAAGAAACCCATCATCGTCGTCAAATTTGGCTCTGCTTCGATTACCACAGCAGACGGGGCGGTCGACGAACAGATTATCGCGGAAATCGCGCGGCAGACGGCCAAATTGCAGGAACATTACAACATCGTGCTCGTGTCATCCGGTGCCGTAGCAGCAGGAAAAGCCTATATCCCTCGATACAAGGGTACACTGCCGGAGCGCAAAGCAGCCGCAGCCATCGGCAACCCCCTCTTGGTTGGCATCTATGCCACCTATTTCAGGCCTTACAAAATTGCTTTGGCACAGAGTCTTTGCGAACGGCAGCATTTTGCCAACCGCGACCAGTTTCTTCAATTGAAGAACACCTACGAGACCCTGTGGCGCAACCACATCATTCCCATTGCGAATGAGAACGATGTAGTGAGCAACAAGGAGCTGAAGTTTTCCGATAACGACGAGCTCGCTACGCTCATCGCCGTAGGGTTTGGTGCTGAAAAAATCCTATTCAGTACATCGGTCCCCGGTGTATTAGATGCAGCGGGACAAGTAATCCGCGAAATTCCGGTGATCGACAAGCAGGCGCTGTCGCTGGCGAGGAAGGAAAAATCGGCAGTAGGCTTGGGCGGCATGACTTCCAAGCTGAATTTCGCAAGGCTAGCCAACCAGCTGGGCATCGAGGCGGTCATTTTCAGCATGCGTACTGAGGATGCCATTCTGAAAGCCATGGAAGGTAAAACCGGTACTCGCTGCCGGGCACAGCCCAAGAAGGTCCCGTCCCGCCATAAGTGGATGGCCACTGGCAGCCTCATTTCCGGCAAGGTTATGGTTGACAAAGGAGCCTTGGAGGCATTGAAAAAACGCCGAAGCCTACTCGCCGTTGGCGTCACGGAAGTGGTCGGCGGCTTCATGACCGGCGAGGTGTTCCAGGTCGTAGATCAACAGGGCTTGGTGCATGCCGTGGCCAAATCGAAGATCGAATCAGCGGTGATTCAAAACACCACCGACAAAAAGAATATTGAAATCGCACATGCGGACGACATCGTCCTCTTATAACAGCAACCGATGAATAACATAAAACAACAGTTAGTACAGGCACGCCAGGCGAAGAAAACGATGAGTATGCTAACGTTGCCTCAGAAAAAGCAGCTTCTACAAGCTATTTCCGCGCTATTGGTATCCCATCAGGACGACATTATCGACGAAAACAAAAAGGACCTAGATCGTATGGATCCGCACGACGCTAAGTACGATCGGCTGAAACTTACCGATGAACGCGTCCAGGCATTGGCAGGCAGCGTGCTGGACGTAGCCAATCTAGAAGACCCCACCGGTAAGGTATTGCTCCAGAAAACGCTCGAAAACGGACTACAAATCGAAAAACGGTCGGTAGCGCTCGGGGTGGTGGGCGTCATTTACGAGTCACGGCCCAACGTAACGGTCGATGTGGTTGCCCTATGCATCCAGTCGGGCAACGTTTGCCTACTGCGCGGCGGTTCGGACGCTTGGTTTACCAACAGCTACCTCGTATCACTGATCCGACAAGCAATCGAAACAGCGGGTATCAATCCGGATATCGTGCAACTGCTCCCTACAGCCCGCGAGCTGATGGGCGAACTCCTCACCGCCAAAGACTATGTGGATATCCTGATTCCCCGTGGGTCGCAGGCACTGATCGAATACGTTAGGAACCATGCCAAAGTACCGGTCATCGAGACCGGCGCAGGAGTATGCCATACGTATGTGGATGAGACCGCCGACCTTGATAAAGCCGCCCGCATCGTTGCTAACGCGAAGATATCGCGTCCTTCAGTCTGCAATGCATTGGATACGGTATTGGTAGACCAGCAGGTTGCCGGCCCCCTACTTGCCAAACTGGCTCCTTACCTTGCCGCACATCAGGTGGAGGTTTACGCCGACCCGCAGGCCTTCCAATGGCTCAAGGAAGTGGAATATCCCCACCTGCAGCATGCCACAGCGGATGATTTTGGTAGGGAGTTTCTGGACCTGAAGTGTTCCATCAAAGTCGTTGAGGGGCTAGAGGAAGCCTTGAATCATATCGAAGCGCACTCCTCCAAGCATTCCGAATGCATTGTCTCTACCGATCGAACACATATCGATGCATTTATGCATACCGTGGATGCTGCCGCCGTATATGCCAACGCATCTACCCGCTTTACTGATGGTGCCGAGTTTGGCTTAGGAGCCGAAATTGGCATTTCCACCCAAAAGCTACACGCCCGGGGTCCGTTTGCGTTGGAGAAGCTCGTTACCGAAAAATGGCTGGTGAGTGGCGACGGCCAAATCCGCTAGATCGGAACTGTTTTCCTCGGTGATCTTCTCTTGGGAAGACTACTTCCCCGCATTATTCCGCATAAAAGCGGAATGAAGCGCAATAGGCTTTAGAGGCTTACGAAACTCGGCATCGATCGGATCGAAATCTACTATGGACGGCAATCTTCTATAGGCGGAATTAACTTGTTCATAAGTTTGGATTTTTCGCCTACTTTTAACAACTTGGCGGTCAATTATAAACACAAAGCCATATCTATAAGATGCCCGTAGCACATCCCCAATTAACCAAACTGATTCGAAAAGTGAAGTTTCGTTTATTGCCGTTAATTGTGTTGATGTTCGCATTGGCAATGCTAGACCGCTCCAATGTCGGCTTTGTGAAGCATTATCTTGAGATAGATGCAGGAATCAGCGCTTCTGCATACGCACTTGGTGCAGGCATATTCTTTATTGGATACGCATTGTTTGAAGTCCCAAGCAATATCATTTTGCATAAAGTTGGCGCCCGTTTATGGTTAAGCCGCATTATGGTGACATGGGGACTGGTCTCCATTGCCATGATTTTCGTACATGACCCGATGAGCTTTTATATCTTGCGGTTTTTATTGGGTGCAGCTGAAGCGGGTTTTTCACCCGGAGTTATTCTTTTTTTAACCTATTGGTTTCCGAAGACATATAGAGGGCAAGCGTATGGGTGGTATTACCTCGGCGTGCCTATCGCATTAATGCTTGGCGGACCATTTTCGGGTTGGCTACTGGATTCAGGTTATACGTTCGGTTTCAGGAGCTGGCAGTGGATGTTTATTGTGCAAGGGGCACTGACTGCGTTGGTTGGAATCATTGCGTTTTTTGTTTTAGTCAGTAAACCGGATCAGGCGAAGTGGCTAACACAAGATGAGAAACGATTGTTAAATCAGGCTTTGGCAAAAGACCAGTCGCTACAAGCTCAAACAGAAAATTCAACCGATCAGCGTGTATTTACCGATTGGCGGGTTTGGCGTTTCGTGTTTATTTATTTCACCATTCAAATGAGTGTGTACGGTGTGTTGTTTTACTTACCTAGTAAATTGGCGGAATTACTAAATATACATATCGGGTTAACGGTTGGGTATTACAGTGCTATCCCCTGGGTTTGTACCCTGATTTTATTGCCCATCATTACCCGGATTGCAGATAAAAAAGCCAACTGGAATAGCATGGCAATTTTAATGCTGTCATGTGCGGTTGCAGGCATTGGTCTTTCAACACAAACGACACAAATCTTTCAATTTATGCTCATGATTTCACTCGCAGTTGTTGGTTTCATCGTCGTACAGCCTTTGTTTTGGAATTTACCTACCCAGTATTTATCGGGTCGTTCGGCTGCAGTTGGCACGGCATTAATTGGATCGGTAGGTAATTTAGGTGGTTTTGTTGCGCCAAATTTAAAAAACTGGGCGGATCAGCTATGGAATAATGACATAGCTGGTTTAACTGTGCTGGCAATCGTTGGTTTTATGGGTGTGATTTTTTTAATTTTACTTAAGCGTGAACACCATGTAGCAGGTAAGCAATTTAGTACGAGAAATTAAGTTACGTGCATTGTTGGGTGTTTTGTGTGAAATTGACAGTCAATATTTAGTAACTTGTTGCACATGAAGAAATATAAAGCGAAGATAGATCCGATCCTTTTTATTCCAATTGTGGGAATTATGTTGGGCACCACGCTGCTGACAATTCTTTTACCCTTGAATGAGCCTGATCTAACAGCTAAATTGACGGGATTGGGTTTTGCGTTGCTCATGCTTCTGCTTACAGCCTTCTGTATCCACTTTTTCCTGGCGACCTATTATGTCGTCGATCGCGGTGTATTGATCATCCACGCTGGCGTATTATACAAGCAGAAGAAAATCTTTCTTGCTTCTATCCGGAAAATTGAGAAAACCAGAAACCCAATCAGTGCTCCCGCACCCTCGCTGGATCGGCTTGAAATTTTTTACAACAAATTTGACAGCGTTGTCATATCACCGAAAGATAAACCCGGATTCATTTCAGATTTGATTCAATTGAATCCGGAGATTGAAGTGGTATAGGGCGTAACTTACCTAAGTTTGATGAAATTATGAATGATATAATAAACCAACCCTTGCCAAAGGCCTACCGTGCCATCACAGAAGAAACACATCGGCTGGGCTTTACCATGCCCTCAGACGCACAGACATGCGCTTTACTGCGCACACTGGCTACCAGCAAACCTGCCGGACGATTCCTGGAGCTGGGCACTGGCAGCGGACTTTCCACGGCCTGGATACTTGACGGCATGGACAGTAAATCCACATTAATATCTTTTGATCACGATGATGCATTGTTGGCTGTCGCCCAAAAGTACTTGGGCCATGACGAGCGTCTGTCATTGGTGCGGTCTGACGGTGCGGATTGGGTATACGCAAATAAAGGGCAACTATTCGATTTCATCTTTGCAGATACTTGGCATGGTAAATACTTGCTATTGGACGATGTGTTAACGATGCTTCAGCCCGGTGGCCTTTATATTGTGGACGACATGCTACCTCAGCCCAACTGGCCAGAAGGGCATCAAGAGAAAGCTCTGGTATTCATTGAGTACTTGGAAGGTCGCGATGACCTGTGGATTGTCAAGCAGCATTGGGCAACAGGTATTATCATTGGCGTGAAAAGGTGAATTGAAATCAATACGGGTCATTGAATTGAACACTTAATTAGGCTTAAATTCTCTTAACTTGATTTCAAGTTCCAGCATTCGGAGAGTTAGCTATTAAATAGCTTTGTTGGCATACAAAAAATGAGGAAATAAGAAAACGGCAACATTTATCAAAAAAAATTTAATTGATCAGGAGGTAAAACGATGACAAAAAGTAATTTATTGCGAATGGATAATGTCGGCATCGTAGTAGAATCCCTTGATGGGGCCATTTCTTTTTTTACGGAGCTTGGCCTGGCGCTCGAAGGGCGAGCCATCGTAGAAGGGGAATGGGCGGGCCGTGTTACCGGACTGGACAACCAACGAGTCGAGATCGCCATGATGGTTACTCCCGACGGCCATAGTCGATTAGAGATTTCGCGGTTTCTCTCGCCGCCCGTTGTCGCCGATCATCGGAATGCTCCCGTGAATGCGCTCGGATACCTTCGTATCATGTTCGCTGTGGAAAATCTTGACGATACACTAGATAGGCTCAATAAATTCGGCACCCAGCTCGTCGGAGAGGTGGTGCAGTATGAGGAATCGTATCGACTCTGCTACATCCGCGGGCCCGAAGGGCTACTCATTGGGCTTGCAGAACCACTCTATAAATGAGTAGCCAGCGTTACTGAATTACTTTGAACTTCCTAGCAAGACTGCTTTCGATATCCTCACGCGGGTAGTATGGAGATATGAATGGTAATAATTTTGAGGCAGGTAAGGAAAGCTATAATGGGGAATTCCAGCGAAGGAGAAAATATACTGTCAGTGGTTAATGGCGGTACATGCTGGATGAATATCCGTACCGCCATTTTTTTAAACCGATTCAATTGATATTGTTTTCGCATTGATCAGCTGCTCAATAGCGGCAGCGTCGTATCCGAGTTCGGATAAGATTTCTCTTCCGTGTTCACCGATCAGCGGTGGTGGTCTGCGGATGGCTCCTGGCGTCTTACTCATCTGAAAAGGAATATCGGTCACCGTCAGTTTTCCGGCCCTCGGATGATCCACTTCAACAAACGTGCGGTTATGTTTTACCTGCTCATTATCGGGAACAGCGATCCTGTTGCGTAACCACTGTGTTTGAACCGCCAACCGATCTCCCCAGATTACCTTACCCCCAGCAACCATTGGCAGACTGATGTGGAGTATGAGAAAGTACTAAACCACAATGTTATGAAGCGGCCTGTTGAAAAAAACCGATTTTCGTCAATGTCAGACAAATCGCAGTAACGTGGTGGAATAACATCACGTGCTGTTGTTATCCGCGGGAGGAAACGATTCACAGTTACCGAACGCTTAACCAATAACAATAAATAACTATGCTTTAATTTTTAAACGGAATGGGAAGTACTACACTAAACATCGAACAAATTGAATTTTTCAATACAAATGGGTATCTCGTCATCGAAAACCTCATATCACAGGATCAAATTAAAACGTACCGCGATATCTATAACCGCTTTCTAAACGGAGAAATTGAAACCGGGAAAAACCGTGTGGATCTGGGCGTAGGCTTAGGCAAAAACACGCAGGTGGAAAATATCACCCAGATTATGTGGCCATGTGATTTCGTTCCTGAGTTGCTCGATATGGAATATCACCAACGTGCACTTTCAATGTCTAAAGCCCTCTTTGGCAACGATATGGAACTGGATTTTGACATGCTGATAAATAAAGCACCCGGCACCAACACACCTACACCCTGGCATCAGGACGCAGCTTATTGGATTACGCTACCCGACAAACGGGCCGTGAGCTGCTGGCTTGCCTTGGATGAGGCTACAATTGATAACGGTTGTATGTGGTACGTTCCTAAATCCCATTTACAACCTTTGCGCGTACACCGTCCAATGAGCGTAAAGGGAGGCGCATTAGTATGTGATGCCGATGAAGAAGAAGGCATACCCATCCAGATAAAACCAGGAACCGGAATTTTTCACCATGGGGCAACGTTACATTACAGCAGGGGAAACGCTACATCATCGCAGCGAAGAGCGTTCATTATTAATTTTCGGCCGAAGGCAATGATTGACCTCGAACGGCAAGCCGGGTTCGATCATGGCCGGACTGGAAGTGCTGCAGAACGTCAGGTAAGGAACGAACATTCTAAATAAAGCGATGATGTTTCTGAAGTCTAAATTCGGCCCGATGGCAATCATCGGTTTGCTTTTTTTCGTATTTGGATTCGTGAGCTGGCTAAATGCCATCCTGATTCCCTATTTCAAGTTCACACTCCAGTTATCGCTAGCCTCCGCCATGCTGGTGGCCTTCGCTTTTTACCTGTCCTATTTTTTCATGGCCATCCCCTCTTCGTGGGTACTCCATCGCCTCGGCTTTAAATCCGGGATGACCTGGGGCCTGTATGTTATGGCAATCGGGTCTGTCCTTTTCATCCCGGCCGCATATTTAATGAGTTTTCCCGTCTTCTTAATCGGGCTTTTTATACAAGCAACCGGGCTTACGATTCTCCAGACAGCGGCAAATCCATACGTCACCATATTAGGCTCCATAGAAAGTGCGGCTACGCGGATGAGTGTGATGGGAATATGTAACAAGGTGGCCGGTGCTGTGGCTCCCTTGATATTTCTTCGAGTCGTTACTAAGGGGCCCAGTGAAATTGATGAAATCCAGGCAAGATTAGTGAACATGCCGGCGCCTCAGCAAGAAACGGTGTTGAGCAGCCTTACAGACCGATTAATAATGCCTTACGGGGCAATGACGCTGATTCTAGTCGCATTGGGGATTCTCATATTCCGATCAGGACTCCCCGATATTCAGGAAGATAAATCCGGGTCGGATGAAAAAGTAAGGCTTACAGGGCTGTTCAAATTTCCCCAACTGATATTGGGATTTGTTGCGATTTTCTGCAGTGTGGGTGTTGAAGTCTTGGTCATAGACAGCATTATCAGCTATGCCGAGTTCCATACACTCCCGTTTGCAGAAGCCAGCTATTTCCCAACCTATATCCTTTTACTAATGATTGCCAGCTATGCGCTGGGAATCTGGCTCATCCCGAAGTATATAAGTCAGCGTAATACGTTAGTCGGATGCGCCAGTTTCGGCATTATCGTCACGGCTGCGGCGATAAGCTTTAGCGGTAGTGTATCCATTTGGATGGTGGTCTTATTGGGGCTTGCAAATGCACTGATCTGGCCATCGATATGGCCGCTGGCTTTGGATGGTGTTGGCAACTACACAAAACAGGGATCCGCACTGCTGGTCATGGGCGTTGCGGGCGGCGCAATTATTCCTTATGTATACGGAGCTTTGGGAAGCTGGTTGAATCCGCAGTTGGCATATGTGATCATGGTGCCGCTGTATATTTTTCTATTGTATTTTGCCGGGTGGGGGCGCCGCAAAGCCCGGCGTAATTTATCGGTTGCCTGAGTCAGAGTTCGGACAGGGTTGATCCGCAACAAATCAGGTGCTCCTTTGCTGAATGCCTCACGTATGGATAACTAACCCATACTCTACGACAAGACGAATATTATCACTCACTACAAACTTATAAATCAACGGATTATGAAATGGAAAGAAATCGTTAGTTTAATTTTGCTCACGTTGCTGATTATGAGCAAACCATTGGAAATTTTTGGATACAGTGGCTCCAACTACACGGCCTTTACCATTGAGGGCCGCATCGTCGATGAAAACGGTAAGCCGCTAAATGGGGTCACTGTGATCGTAAAAGGTACGACCAAGGGCACGACCACCGATCCCGAAGGCCGTTTTGTCATTAGCGAGGTAGCAGTAGGAGACATCTTGAAAATCTCATACATGGGCTATGAACCCCAAGAGGTCACTTTAGATGGAAGCCAACTGCTAACCGTTACACTTCGGGAAATTACCACTGCGTTGGAAGAGCTGGTGGTGGTAGGTTACGCGGTCCAAAAGAAAGAGAATTTAACAGGAGCTGTAGCCACGATACGCTCCGAAGAACTCCAGAACAGGCCGGTAAGCAATGTTTCAGAAGCACTGCAAGGGCTATCGTCAAACCTGAACATCACACAGACCGGTTCAAGTGGGGAAGCCGGCGGAGGCCTGAATATAAATATCAGGGGTGCGGGATCGTTAAGTGGCAACGATGCTCCTTACATTTTGGTGGACGGCGTACCCATGGATATCAATCAGATCAACCCAAATGATATCGAGTCCATCAGCGTACTAAAAGATGCCGCGGCATCTGCGATATATGGCTCCCGGGCTCCATTCGGCGTGATACTGATCACCACTAAAAATGGACACATCGGCGACGACAGGGTTACGGTGCAATATTCGAATAACTTCTCTTTATCATCTCCAATCGGTCTTCCCCACATGACCAATTCGCTCAATTTTGTTACTGCTTATGACCAGGCAAGTGTAAATGCCGGCTTATCTCCCAACTTCACGCCAATGAATATCGAACGGATCAAACAGTATATGGCCGGAGAAATTCAAGAGGAAACATGGAAGTTGCCAACGGGAAATGATTGGGCCGGAAATGGGATATGGGATATTGCTGGAAATGGAAATAACGATTGGTTGCACATCTTCTTTAGAGACAATGTCCTTCGGCAAAAGCATGACGTGAGTATTCGCGGAGGCGGAAGCAAAAGCAGTTATTTTATATCGGCAGGGCTATGGGACCAACCCGATGAGCTCCGGTATGGCGATCAGTTTTACAAACGCTACAACCTTACCGCTAACCTTTCCAGTCAGGTAACAGATTGGCTCACATTCAACTTAAACAGTAAATTCAGTAACGAAGATTTTCAGTATTTTAATACCACCGAAGGTTTTGACCGGGCCACTCAATACCACAACTTCCTGAGAACAAATCCATTCAGGCCGCTATACTTGCCAAATGGAGAATTTTCTCAGATATCAAACATCCAAATGATGGAAGATGGTGGTAAAGAAGTCCATAACGATAAAACATATACGATGCGTCTGAGCGGCGTACTGGAACCCATAAAAAACTGGCAGACAACGATAAGTTATAGCTTCCGGGGTGGAATTTTAGGCATTGACAACACGCAATCAACCGTATACGGTACCCTTCCGGATGAAACGAAAGTCGCAGTAGCTTACCCATTGAGCAAATACGGTTCTTCCAAACTTACTGAAAACTATCAATTGTTTAATGTTGTCTCGACGTATCAGGTTAACACAGGATCACACAATTTTATGGGGTTGATCGGGTTCGAACAGGAATTGAACCAGATTTCCGGCATTTCTGTCGACAAAAACAATATTCTTACACCCTCGGTTCCTTCTATTAGCACCTCAACGGGTAATATTCTTGCCGACGACGAGAAATCCCATTGGGCTACGCAAGGCGTTTTCGGCAGGTTGCAATACAATTATGCGGGAAAATACCTGGCTGAGTTCAATATCCGGTACGATGGCTCGTCAAAATTTGCAGAGGGAGATCGGTGGGGCATTTTCCCTTCCATCTCAGTGGGGTATGTGGTATCTGAAGAAAACTTTTGGCAACCGATACGGTCTTATATAAACGACTTCAAACTACGGGGCTCCTGGGGTAGACTGGGCAATCAAAATGTAGCAAATTATCTATACCTTGAAAGGCTCGGTGTAAACACTAATCTTGGTTGGATCATCGGAGATGAGCGTCCTAATTTTGTAACAGGCCCTAATATCATAAGTCCCACTTTGACATGGGAAACTTCCGAAACCAAAAACGTCGGGCTCGATGCATCCTTTTTGAACAAACGGCTAAGTTTGTCATTCGATCTCTACGAGCGAATGACAAGGCGCATGTTTGGTCCGGCAGAGGCCGTGCCTATTGTATTAGGAACAGACCCGCCCCAACGGAACAATGCCTCTTTAGAAACCAAGGGTTTTGAATTATCCTTAGGTTGGCAAGATAAAATCGCCCAGAACTGGTCATACAATGTCGCTTTTAACCTTGCGGATAATCGCACGTTCATCACAGACTACAATAATCCCAATAGGACCCTGAGCACGTGGTACGTAGGCCAGGAAATGGGAGAAATATGGGGGTTAACGACAGCTGGAATATACCAAACAGATCAGGAAGCCCAAGCAGGCCCGGATCAGCGGCTTTTTTACCCCACCTGGGGTGCAGGGGATATTCGGTATGCTGACTTGGATGGGGACAATACAATAACCCGGGGTAGCTGGACGGCAGATAATTCAGGCGATTATTCGGTAATAGGAAACTCAAACCCACGGTATCTATTTGGATTAAATCTCGGCGTTGAATGGAAAAACTTACGTCTTAGCGCTTTTTTCCAGGGTGTCGGAAAACGAGATTTCGCATTCGATGGTACCACCAACGACATGTTGTTTTATGGATTTAATGGCCAACAATGGTGGAATATGACGCTCATGCCCGAGCATCTGGACTATTGGCGACCGGCCGGTGAAAGTAACCTCCTGGGCCCAAACACCAATGCTTACTATCCTAAACCGTATTTATCGGAACAAGACTACAAGAATAAGCAAATTCAATCCCGATATATGCAGAGCGCGGCCTACGTACGGTTGAAAAACTTGAACCTGAGCTACACCCTCAATCAAAATCTCCTTTCGGGCCTCCGGGTAATCAACGGTGCAACGATCTTATTTTCTTGTGAAAATTTGGCTACGTTTACACCGCTAACGAAATTGGTAGACCCGGAAGCGTTGTCGACGATTGGTTGGGGAGTAGGTAAAATTCATCCGTTAAGACGATCCTTTTCTCTTGGAATTAACTTAACTTTCTAATTATACGATTATGAAACGTCTATTTTTTATCATCATATCCTGTGTCTTGCTGTGGGGATGCAGTGAAGACTACCTAAACCGCTATCCGCTGGACGAAATTTCAAGTGTGGATTTTTGGAAAACAACCAAGGATCTGGAACTTTATATAAATCAATTTTATCCGAGTGCCTTCCCGATATCCGGCTCTGACAGGCTTCAGCTGGTGTTTGCATCGGATCTTTCAACGGACGATGTGGTTCCGGTTGAGGCTGATGCCCGATTGAGAGGAAGCCGGGTAGTGCCGGCCACAGGGGGTTGGAACTATACGGAAATCAGAAATGTCAATTATTTTCTGGAAAACTATGAAAAGGTGGAAGAGCCGTTTGAGTCCTACAAACACTTTGTAGGAGAGGCTTATTTTTTCCGAGCCTTCTTTTATTTCTCAAACTTGAAGGCATATGGTGATCTTCCCTGGATAGATCAGACGTTGAACAGCGATTCACCGGAATTGTATGGGCGTAGAATACCCAGAAATGAGATCGTTGATTTGATTGTCAGCGACCTCGATCAATCGATAGCGTTGATGACAGCAGGTATTAGCCATGACAGGACACGCTTGAACAAGGAGATTGCGCTTTTGTTTAAATCAAGGATATGCTTATATGAGGGAACATGGGAAAAATACCATCAGGGTACGCCGTTCGGCGTAGCCAACGCCGAACCCGAAAAGTTCCTGCGGTTGGCCGTAGAAGCGGCTGAAGAGTTAATGAATTTAGAAACCTATTCGGTCTATACGCCAGGAGAGGAAGATAAAGCATATTTCTTTTTTGGGGAAACCGACTATTCCAGCCATCCGGAGGTTCTTTTATGGAAAAAATACGATTTGGCATTGAGCTTGGGTCATTCACGGCAATTTCAGATAGCACGGGGAAATGGGGGTGGTATTGGACTGACTAAATCACTAATCGACTCTTACTTATGCAACGATGGCCGTCCCATTATTTTATCAGACGGCTCGATAAACCCATTGTATAATGGAGATGGGAATCTTATTTCGGTCGCAGAAAATAGAGATCCCAGACTGCAGCAAACCATTTTTCTCCCAGGAGCTCCTTTGCAGGTGGTTGGCGGCGATACAACTCGGTTTACAAGACCAACGGTTGATAACCCAGCGCATACAAAGAATACTACCGGTTATCAAGTTTCAAAAACGCTAAACTACGACCCCGTACACCATAATACTTCGGAAACCCTTGCGGTTGGATACAGCGGATGGATCATTATGCGATATGCCGAAGCGCTGCTCAATTTTGCTGAGGCGAAGGCCGAACTGAACACCATTACACAGGACGATTTGAATAAATCCGTCAATCTGTTAAAGAAACGGGTAGGTATGCCACCACTGATTCTCGCCAATATTACGCAAGATCCAAATTGGCTTTTCCCGGAACTTCCGCCGGTTATCAATGAAATTCGTAGGGAACGGCGCATCGAACTTGTACTTGAGGGGTTTCGATGGGACGACATTGCCAGATGGGCGGCAGCGGAACAACTGATCATCGGGAAAAGGCCGTTGGGTGCGAAATTCAATGCTACCGATTATCCGGATCTAAGCGTTACAGATTTCCGGCTTACCAACGGGTATTTTGACGAGTATAGAGATATCCTACCAAGCGGTTTCGGATTCGACCCGGCAAGAGATTACCTGAATCCCATTTCTACAGAAGAATTAGTGCTCAATCCATCGTTGACACAAAATCCAGGCTGGTAGTGGCAAGAAAAAAGAATCACCAAAAATAAAAGTTATGAAATCATGTTTATACCGCTACGTGTTATTCGGAGTATTCGCATTCACGTATGCAGGTTGCCAATCACCAAATCCTTCAAAGCAGCAGCTCACGGCAGAAAAAGACCCTGTAACCGGACAGGTTGTAGTGAAGGAAGGCGATGACACCGTTCTGCAATTTAACTACCAAACCATTTATGAAAAAGATGTAATCCACCTGGAAGGAGCCAAACCTGAAGATTACACCCGACGGGATCGAGACACGTTTGTCACCACAGCGCTTTATGCCGTACCGAGAAGCGACTACATCCACCCGCTTTACGGTCTCCAGGGCGAGATGCTCACCAGGGATTGGCCGGCAGGTGCACATCCGCATCACCGAGGTATTTTCTGGGCGTGGCCCGAAGTTGAATTCGGATCAAAGAAGGGAGATTTATATGCGCTTCAAACGGTTTTCGCCCGGCCTACCGGCAACCTTGATCTAAAAGGTGGAGCAGATTATGCCCTGATCACTGCGGAAAATGAGTGGAAATGGGACGACAAAGAACCGATTGTATTGGAAACAGCTACCATGAAGGTTCATAAAGCACAGGAGCAGATACGGATCATTGATCTGGCATTCCGGTTTGTTGCACTTAAAGACAGCATCACCCTAGCAACGCGCAACACCGATAGCTACGGCGGCTTAAATATCCGGATGCAAACACCCGAAAACCAATCCATTGATTATTATACGGACGAGCCGGGTTCTTCCACAAGGAGAGCCTGGTCGACTTTTACAGGCGTATTTGAAGGGGCAACTACCGCATCGGGACTCGCGGTGCTCCAACATCCCACCAACCCCGAATATCCGGGAAGCTGGCAGGAATATCCGGATCTTGCATGGGTGCAGCCCACCTTTCCAACCCGGGGAACCCGCTTTGCCCTTCAACGCGGTAAGCCGCTAGATCTCCGTTATCGGCTGATTATATTTAAGGGTGGTGAGCCAGAACCGTCGGTACTCAAAGATTGGTGGGACGCATATCACCGTGATAAAACGGTATTGGATCTACTGACAGACAATTAAAAAATTCAACGAATGTACACGTTAAAAAGTTATCAATATGGAAAATAAGAATGAAAAATTCCGGGTGGGCAGAAGGTCCTTCGTCAAAAGCGCTGCGCTTCTTTCTGTAGCCGCGCCGTACATCATACCATCTACCGCGTGGGGCAAAGGAAAATCGGCTCCTTCGGATAAAATCAACCTGGGAATCATCGGTTGCGGCTCCCTAGGCAAAGAAAACCTAAAAGCTTGTCTTCAAAGGGATAATGTGGTCCTGACCGCTGCTTGTGACGTATGGGACGAGCGATTGGACCCAATTGTAGCGCGCCATAAACAGACCTGCACAGGGTACACCGATTACCGGGACTTACTTGCTCATCCCGGATTGGATGCGGTGATCATTGCTACACCGGCGCACTGGCACGCGTTACAGGCGATAGAGGCCGCGGAAGCGGGACTGCATATATACTTGCAAAAACCCATGACCATGCATCTCGGAGAAAGTCTGGCTGTGAGAAACGCGATCCGAAAGCACCGTGTGATCTGTCAAATCGGCACGCAAATACACGCCAGCGATCATTACCGAAGAATGGTGGAATTGGTCCGTTCAGGCAATTTGGGAGACATTGGAACGGTACGTAGTTTTTTTGTGCTGAATGAAGCGCCAAATGGAATTGGAAAAGGGAATAATACGACCCAGGTTCCGCGTGGGTTGGACTGGGATAAATGGGTAGGGCCCGCAAGGATGCAACCTTTTAACCCCAACTTGGTTAAGGATGCATTTTATCACTGTTTCTGGATGGATTTCAGTGCAGGATGGACGCCAGGCATGGCGCCACACATCATCGATCTACCTATCTGGGCATTGAATCTGGGCTATCCTACCGAAGTCAGCGCGATGGGAGGCAGGTATTTCATTGATGATGACGGGGATGCATACGACAACCATGAAGTGCTTTGGAAGTACCCCTCACTCACCATGTCGTGGATGCATTCGTCCACGAATAGCCATGGCTGGGCGTTTCAAGGCCTCAAAAAAGAGGGGGCTGGCTATGAAACCGGTACCGGTAGGAAGCTCGGCATATACTTTCATGGCAGCAATGGAACATTAATTACCGATTATAGCTCACATATACTCATCCCCGAGGGAGACCGAATGAATGGTAAAACCGAACCCTCCCCTACCATCCCCTCTTCTCCCGGGCAAGAACTGGAATGGTTGGATAGCATTAAATCAGGGCAGCAGCCGTTATGCAACGTAGATTATCACACGAAAATCGACGTGGCTATCAATTTAAGTATATTATCCATGCAATTGGGTCGATCGATAACGTTTGATCCGGTCAAAGAACAAATTGTTGGCGACCGGGAGGCTAGACGGATGGCGATCCCAGAGTACCGAAAACCATGGAAATTCCCTTCTAAATACCTGTAAATCCAATTAACATGAGATTTAACCGAAGAAAATTCATAAAAAACACGCTGGTCACCGGAATCGGCGCTGGTCTGTTGAGCCCCACAACGATTTTAGGCGCTAATGAGCAGCGCGCAAACGCCGGGAAACGGATTGGAATGATTGGCCTTGATACGGGCCATAGTACGGCATTTGTTAATTCACTGAACACGGATACCAGCGGGCGGTATGATAATTATCGGGTTGTGGCTGCCTATCCCAAAGGCACGGACAATATAGTGGAATGGAAAAACCGCATTCCCGCATTTACCGAGGAAGTGAGAAGTCATGGCGTGGAAATCGTAAACTCCATAGCCGATCTGATTGGAATGGTTGATTATATCATATTGACCACGATAGACGGAAACAAACACCGCGAACAAGTATTGCCAGTTTTGGAGGCCGGATTGCCCGTTTTTGTAGACAAACCCTTTACCGCATCCTTGCGTGACGCCAGAGAAATTGCAGCAGCGGCTAAACAGCGGAGTACGCCCCTATTCTCTTCGTCGTCGTTGAGGTTCATGGATGACGCCTATGCGATACGAAATGGAAGTTCAGGTCGTGTGCTTGGCGTAGACGCATATAGCCCGGCACACCTGGAGGCGCATCATCCGGATCTTTTTTGGTATGGGATACACGGAGTGGAAATCCTGTTCACATTGATGGGTACAGGCTGCAAATCCGTGCAACGGACCTTCACGCAAAACACGGAATATGTGGTTGGTGTTTGGAACGACGATAGGATCGGTACTTTTCGTGGAATCCGAGAAGGGGCAGGTGGTTATGGTGGAATGGTTTTTACTGAAAACGGAATTCAGCATTTGAACAAGGTAGACGGCTATAACGCATTATTGGAAGAAATTATCAGATTCTTCATAACGAAAACCCCACCTGTTGCCACGGAAGAAACATTGGAAATTATTGCGTTTATGGAAGCTGCCGAAAAAAGTAAACAGCAAGGAGGCAACCCAATTGCGCTTGCCGCCATCTAGCGCCTAGGTTCGTTGCAAAGATACGTCTAAATGACTATCTTTAACAAGTTTACGTTGAGGAGGTGGACTTTTAACGTCCTTTGTTATGAAAAGAAAAGTGCAGATACATAAGTAGGAGATGAAGAGAACGCTCAAATCATTAATTAAGTTCAGCAAATTGAAATCATGAAAAATCATGCACGAAGGATTATCAGTTTCAGCCGGGATTACTATCCGGAACTAGTAAAACTGGGAAGGTATAATTATAACAAAGCCGAAAAAAGCCTCGAAGAACACATTCATCATAATCGGATTGAGATTTGTTACTACGACAAAGGAAGCCAATGGTTTTGCGTTGGCGGCGAGCGGTATCTGGTGAAGGGAGGGGAGGCAATTCTTCATTTTCCTGGCGAAGTACACGGCTCCGGGGGCTTCCCGGAAGGTAAAGGCCGACTATATTGGCTTATTATTGACCTCTCTGAAGTATCCTCACAGTCAAATCAAGAAAATGGAAACGAGATCGTATACCTTTGCAACGAACTTATTCGCCGAAACGAACGCCACTTCACAGGGACGAAAGAGATGAAGCAAATCCTTGAAGAAATTTTTTGTGTATATCGAAAGTCGGCCCGCAATAAATTGGGGGTAATTAGGATCAGAACGCTTACAAAGCGCTTTTTATTGCTTCTTTTGGATTGCATTCAGAGGAAGCATTCGGTCGTCGATGAGCGGCTGACACAAGTACTCCAATATATTGATAAACATATATCAACCCCCATTACGATATCGGTTCTTGCCGATTTGTGCTGCCTTTCTGAATCGCGGTTTAAGAACCTTTTTAGGGAACAAACCGGATTCACACCGGGTGACTATATCCAGCGTAAAAGAATTCAAAGAGCCATTCAATTGCTCAAACAGAATCCTGATATCACTGTTTCAAATGTCGCTTACCAGTTTAATTTCTCCTCACCCCAATACTTGAGTAGTGTCGTAAAAAAATACACAGGATTGCCCCCAAGTATACTAAAGGACCGAAAAGGGGAATTCGAGCAGATAACCGCTTTAGGATTTGCAAAATGACGACGCTTATACCCTCAGAATTTTTTCCATCGCCTTTCCTTTGGCCAATTCGTCAATTAACTTATCTAAATAACGAGTCTCCTGCATCAATTGATCTTCGATTTCTTCTACACGGAATGTGGATGCACACTCGCAAAAGACATTTTATATACTCTTTTTGTGTTATCTCTCATTTTCGTGTATTTAGATGTTAAATTTACCTAAACGTGAAGTATAGCGGCTGTTTTTTCAAAACTGCGCTTTAATAGTGTCATTACATCCATTGACTCCCAGTAGGCTTTATTAAAAAGTTCGATGGAAAACGCTCCGCGGAAACCTATTGCAGACAGAATTGGCATAATTTTATCAAATGGACAACAACCGTCACCGGGAAATACCCGATCAGCATCTTCCAGCGCCTCACGTGGGATGGATGCAGGATAGTCGTTGATATGGAATACCGGCAAAACACCACCGTTTAGCAGTCGGAGTGAATCAAAAGAATTGCCGCCTCTATACAGATGGTAAAAGTCCAACAATAGGGAAGCATTTGGATGGGCCGCGCCTATCGCGATGGCTGCGGTATCGTCGAGCCGGTGCAACGCTCCTCCGCCCCACAATTCCAAAATGGGCGTAACATTTGCTTGAACACCTTCCTCGAGGATAACGCAATAACGTTCACTGTATTCGGGCAATTTTTGCTTTACAATGGCAGGCACTCCCTGAACGGGGGCCGCAATATATGCCCCACCCAAGCGCGCCGTTAACTCCATGTCCTGACGCATCTTTTTTACCCCTGCTGTTCGTTGTGCAGGGTCATCGGCTATCCAGGTCGAAAAAGAGATCATGTTTTCCAATACCAGTCCGTGTTCACGGATCCGCCGACGAAGATCCTCGGCCGTTCCACCCTGTTTAATAAAGGCTTCCACATCACTTACCCATAGTTCTATTCCATCAAAGCCCGCTTCGGCACAAAGGTCAATCTGCTGTTCGACGGGAAGTTGATAGCCGCGGATAGTGGAGGTGTTGAGACTTACCCGGCACGGACTGGTATGCTGATTCGGAGCATGTAAGGTTTGTTTTCCCGTCGCAGAGAGAGACATCGCCCCGGTGAGCCCGCCGGTGGCAAGTGCTATACTTGAATTGCGCAGCATTTCACGGCGTGACATTTCGTTTTTCATCATGAGTTAGCCATTATCTTATATAAGGATGTTGCCAAGGCTTCCGATAAGGTCTCCGCAGCAATGTGGTTGCTTCCGGGTCTTCAATGCACATTTTTTTCTGCGGGTCATAGCGAAGAGGCCTGTTCAACTGCATGGAAAGATTGGCTAATATGCAACTGGCAGTTGATATGTGCCCTTCTTCGATATCGGCAACGGGTAAATGGTCATTTTCAATGGCTGATAGCAGATTCTGCATGTGCCGCCGCGTAGCCGGTGCCGTATGCAGCTCTATTCTTGCCTCGTTTAAGTCTTCCGGAAATTCTTCTTTTTCATAAATCACATCTTTCGCAATGCGATTGCCTTTACCGGTTGGAATAAACTCATACTTCATGACGCTTCCTTTGAGGGTACCTTTGTCGCCATAAATAATAAAAGCCCACGGGTATTCAGGATCGGCCGGGTTTCCCCAAGTACGATGCTGCCAGATACAGTTCAGTTCATCGTATTCAAAAACAGCGATCTGCGTGTCGGCAATAGTTGATTTGCCGCCTTTTTGAACATAAATCCCACCAGTTGCACTGATCCGCTTCGGCCATTTCAGTTGCAACAACCACCGTACCGTATCGAACATATGAACGCACATATCACCGGTAATTCCATTGCCATATTCCATAAAGGTCCGCCACCAGCTTCCATGTGGCAATCCATCATAAGGGCGCAGGGGCGCAGGGCCGGTCCACATTTCATAATCCAGAAAGTCGGGAACAGGCTCCACCGGCGGATTCCCATTTTTCCGCATATGATAGTAGCAACACATCTCCACGTGCGATATCTTGCCGAGCAAACCTTTCTCGATCACCTGCTCCTTTGCATCAATCAGATGGGGCGTGCTTCTCCTTTGCGTGCCTATCTGCACTTTCTTGTTGTATTTCCGTGCAGCGCTAAGTATGGCTTCTCCTTCAATTACGTCGACGCTAACGGGCTTTTGTAAATAAAGATGTGCACCTGCCGCCATGGCATCAATCGCCTGTCGTGCGTGCCAATGATCCGGTGTTCCGATGAGGATAAGATCAAATTGATGATCAGCCAGCATCTTCCGGTAATCCCCATATAATTGCGGAACCTTCTTTGAAGCCTGCCGCGCACTGATTAACTTACCGGCTTCTTCCAGGTGATTTTTGTCAACGTCGCACACGGCAACCACGTCCACATCGCTGACCTGAATGAGCTTGAAAAGATCGCCTTTTCCGTACCACCCTGCTCCAATTAGACCAACCCGCAGGTTGCTGCGTGTATGAGCAGATGTTAATCCCTTGGCCTGCAGGGCCGATAATGTTAAAACAGCACCGGCGCTTTGGATGAATTTTCTACGATTCGGATTAAAGTTTGTCATAATCTATTGGTTCATTCTTTTCTCAAAGAAAATAAAAATACGAAGATAATATGTAATGGAATAAACCTTGCGTAAACTTAAAAAAACTTTTTGTTTAATTTAAGAACTAATATTTTTAGCACTCTCTTTGTAAAAGATAATTAAAAGGGAAAGACAAGAATTTAATATTGCCGGGATTAATAGGGACGTTGCTGAGCTTTGGTATCGCCATATTTACCAGAATGACCACAAAATATCTTTCAGCAATAATAGACTCATAATCAGGTCATCTGACATAAGGTTGTCATACGCTCCTGTTAATTTTGCTGAAACATTAAGGGAAAAAATTACCGCAATTAAAACAATCAGATGGCACTAACAGATCTCGACTACCTATACGCCACGACCAGACAGGAATGGAGGGAGTGGTTACACGAAAATCACACAAAAAAACAAGGTGTTTGGCTGATTCAATATAAAAAAGGTACAGGCAAGCCTTCCTTAGCCTGGAGCGATGCCGTGGACGAAGCCCTATGCTTTGGCTGGATAGATAGCATTAAAAAGAGGCGGGACGAAGAAAGCTCCGTGCAATTTTTCAGCAGACGGAAGCCAACAAGCACCTGGTCAAAAATCAACAAAGAAAAAGTAGATCGATTAATCGAAAACGGATTGATGACACCAATGGGTCTCGAATGCATTAAAACTGCTAAGGAAAATGGATCCTGGGCGTGCCTGGATGAGGTGGAAGCATTAAAAATCCCTAAAGATTTAATTGCCGCATTCAAGCATTATAAGGGCGCAAAAAATTATTTTGACAGCCTGAGTAAATCTACCCGAAAAGCGATGCTGCAATGGCTTGTCTTCGCCAAGCGTGAGGAAACGCGCGAAAAGCGAATCAATGAAATAGCCGCGTTAGCAAGCCGGAATCTAAAACCCAAACAATTTTAATGTGATGTTATATTTTTCCATGCACAGACAATAAGCAGATAGCACCTACGTTTATGATGTAGGTTTAGGTTGATAAGAAAGGTCCGGCTACCCCAAAACGCCGGGCCTTTCGCTTTTACTGCCCTCCTATTCAAGGGTAGGATTAAATGGACCTCCCCAGTTGTTATTTTGCTCAATCTTGGGATTGCGGTCAATGACGCTTTCCTGAATCGGAAAGAAATAATACGTTTCCGGCAGCGAATTCACGCGAACACCCGATAACGGGACCTGTAACAGGCTGTATTTGAAATCGTCTTCTTGTAGTTCATAAGCCGATGCCTTTGTCCGCGCTTCGTTGATTGACATCTCCGTACCGTCCGCTTTAACAGCAATCGCTTCCACCCCGTGTTTAGTTGTACCATCCAAACGCTCCAGCATACGCAACCGCCTTAAATCCCAGAACCGGTGCCCCTCAAAACAGAACTCGATGTTCCGCTCCGCTAAAATTGCTTCACGCATTTCGGTTCTCGAAGAAGCAGCTATCCCGTAATTGCCATCGGCACCGGGTTCAATGCCCGCCCGTTGCCGGATTTGCTTCAAAATAGCCATCGCTTCATCCAAGTGGCCCGTTTCGTTGGCTGTCTCTGCATAGTTCAGCATCACTTCGGCAAAACGCATCAATACAAAGTCTACATCGTATTGCTGCACTTCTTCCTGTGTAAGCCGTAATAAGCTGTTCTTCACGATAAAAAAGCCGCTGTATCGATCAAGATTTGTGGAATTAACACCTGCACGCGGATTCACTCCGAAATCATCCAGCTCATGGGCCACACCCAGCGCCGTATATTGCCGACGGCCGGTTTTTCCAGATACTTCATACAGCTTACCATTCCAAACGACCGATTTATCAAAACGGGGGTCCCGGTTTTCCCAATAGCTTTGCAGTAATTCATCTTCGGTCTTGTAATAGTCGCCCGACGGGTCATCAAATAATTTCCCGTCTTTCATCGGAAACATTTTGACATATTCCCATGTAGGACAGGCATTGGCCGCACCGCGACTTTCTGATCCAGGCCGCACCCCGTGGTCCCACACAGCGACTTTATTGGGATAGGCGTTGATCACGGCGAAAACAACTTCCGGGCCACGCTCTACCAATGCGATGTCTTCATAATTTTCGGCCAAGGCATACCCGTTGGTCAGCAAAGCGTCGTACGCTTGTTTATTGACTTCATAAGCAGTCTGCCAATGGGCATTGCCCCAGGGATTGGAAGGATGGAACTGCGGAGACGCCATGTACAACCATACTTTAGCTTTAAAGGCCAAAGCAAACATTCCGTCTATCTTTCCATAATCAGCAGCGCTCTTCTCGATCTGCTGCGGCAATTTTGCAATGGCCTCGTCCAGGTCACCGAGGATAAATTCGAAACATTCCGCCGTCGAGTTGCGTGGCACATAAAGGTCATCTTCATATCGATCCTGCGGTACGGTTACATAGGGTACCCCGCCGTGATACATCACCATCTGGAAGTAAGCATATGCGCGCATAAATAAGGCCTGCCCAGTGATGTTATCCTTGACGGATTGATCCAGCGACCCGGCGTTGACATCCCTGATCGCCTGGTTGATCAGCCGGATCCGGTTATAATCCCACGACTTATACTCGTCATTTGAAATGGTAATCCGATTGGGATAGAAGTGAATCCCGATTAGTTGCTCGCTACGCTGCTCAGCCGTCGTGCTCCAATTGCCGAACATCTCGTAAATATTGGCCATGTACGCATTAGCCAGGTTTGCGTCGTTCCAAACCTGCTCGGGATCATAACTCGTTAAATCTTCGATATCCAAAACGTCATTGCAGGAGACGAGCAATCCCCCTACACCTATCATCAGTATATAAATTATTCTTTTCATCATCGTATGCATTAAAAGCTAACATCTAGTCCAAAAGTGAAGGTCTTCATGACCGGGTAAGAATCGTAATTCTCTTGTTCGGGATCATGAAATTCGCGCATGGCCGACAGGAAAAACAAATTGGTGCCGTTGAAGAAAAGTTGCGCATTATTGATATGCAGGGCAGACATCCAACTTTCGGGCAACGTATAGGCAACATTCAGCGTCCGTAGCCGCAGATACGCCCCGTTCCGTATCCAGAATGACGAAGCGCCGGTACCCGATTCGTACCAATTCTGTCCGATGGGCCGCGGATATTTTCCATCGGGATTTTCGGGTGTCCATACATCGTCTGATGCCCATATCGGATAATAGGGCCGTATAGCTCCGCCGTGCTGGCGCATACCCGGACCCTCTTGGTTGCTGATGATGCGATCATACCCCATCACGCCCTGAAAGTGAGCCTGTAGCGTAAAATTCTTATAATAAACATCAAGTCCGAAGCCATAGTTCATCAGTGGAGTTGCTTTTTTAGATAACAGCTGGATGTCATTACCGTCTATTTTCCCGTCGGGTCCCGGTGCAAACCCATCTCCCCGTACATCTTCAAAATAAAGCCCGCCGAGGTAAGGATCACGCCCGTATTGCGTGAGGCCTTGTGCCAGCAACTCATCCAATTGTTCTTGTGTGCGGATGATACCCAATGCTTTCAGTCCAATAATCCGCTCGTGTGGCATGCCGATACGCGACTCGAAATGCCGGTTTCCTCCGGGAGCGTATGCGGCGCTTTCGTCGTAGATATCCCAGCGGTCCTTGGCATAGCCGAGATTGGCATTTACTGCATAGCGGATTTCGTTATTCGCGGCCAATTGATCGTTCCATTGCATAGTCAGTTCTCCACCCCGCCACGAACGCGCAGCATAATTTTCAGGCGCCAGTTCCTGACCGTAGTTGTCTGGAACAGAGACCAGCCGAGGTCCTAATATATTGGTTTCTTTTCGCAGGAATACGTCGAGCGCAGCAGTAAGCTTGCTGTTAAATACACCCACATCCAATCCGGCGTTGTAACTGGTAGAGGTAGCCCACGTTAGGTTCGGGCTGGGCGTAGGTCCGGGTGCAATCGCGCCGTAGTAACGGTCTCCAAACATATACCCCCCTGAGTTGACGTAACGCTCGGTATAGGAAAAAGCTGGTATCCGATCGTCTGTGCTAATCATTAAATCGTTACCTGTCGTACCGTATGAAGCACGAAGCTTCAGATCGTTGATGGCTGTTTCAGTGTTTTGGAAAAAGGCCTCTTCAGAAATCCGCCATGCTGCGGAAATCGACGGGAAAAAACCCCACCGTTGATGCTCGGGAAATAAGGTGTTGCCATCATAACGGAACGAAAACTCCGCAATGTAACGGTTGTCATAATTGTAATTTACCCGGCCGATAAACGATTGCCTTGACCCGATTTCTTCCCAGCCATCTGCCTCCCGGAACTGACGATCCGTTGGGTACGCAAACATCTGATCGTAATTGGTAATTGGATTTTCTCCGCGCGCATAAGCGGCAAATAAGCCGTCCTCAGCCTGTTCGTAAACGGCTAACGCATCGATGGCGTGATCACCGAATGTGCGGGTATAATTGAGGAACCAATTGAATTGATAAGCCCAATTGGTATGGATTTCATAGTCTAGAAACGGTTGATTTTGACTGAAGTTAAATGTATTGGTCCGGTTGGGGTCGGGCGCAGCCGGAATAAACCGGTTTCCATCCGGATCGGCGGGGATGAACTGGTAGTTGGTTTGGAACGTCAGGTATTTTTTCCGCATGTAATCTTCACCTAAGTAACTGCCCACTACTTTCGTGGACAGACCCGGCGTTACTTTGTCCAGCTTGATATTTACCGACAGAATGGGATTGAACTGCCGCTCCCTCGTTTTGATATACCGATCACCAATTACCTGGTCAATTACACTCCAGGCCAACCAACTTCCCATAGGCGTCTGTACAGGATAGTCTGTTACATAGTTTGCCGGTGTACCATCCGCTTCCGTATAGAATGGATAGGTCTTTGGCCAGTTGAAGGTAACGCGATAGAGATCGGAAACATTGTAATCGTCATCTCCTGTAAACGGCCAGTAGAACCGTTCACCATTTTGCTGGTAAGCCGAAAGATTGAGATCAATGGAGATGCTTTCATTGATCTTCGCCGATACGTTGCTACGCAAATTGACCTTACCGTGCTCCAGCGATTTATAAGACCCTTGCTCACCGCGGTAACTTAACAGGGAATAATAGGTAATTCGTTCCGATCCGCCGTTTACACTCAGCGATTGCCGGTGGCTGATCGGATTGCGCCAGATAAAATCGTGTACATTATAACTCCGGTTACGGAAGTACTCGAATTCTTCATCGCCATTGGGTAATGGCGTGCCATTGAACGTTGCTACCCGATTCTGATAAATTAACTCGTCGGTTGCCGTGGTCAGATCCGAAAGTAAGGTCATCGTGGGCTGCCCCAGCGTATAATTGGACTGGAAATTAAACGTCGGCTTTTGCTGGGTTCCTTTTCGCGTAGTAACCAATACTACGCCATTTCCGGCCCTCGAACCGTAGATCGAAGCAGTTGCTGCATCCTTCAAAAAACTCATCTGATCCACTTCGAAGGCTTCAAGCGCATCAAATGCAGCTTTATCACGAACGACACCGTCGATCACATAGAGCGGTTCGCCGAATCCCCCTCGGATCCGGATCCGCGACGTTGCACCACTTAGCCCGGATGTATTGGTAACATTGACACCCGGGGCTCTCCCTGCCAAGGTATTCGATAAATTGGATGGCGAAATTTTCGTTAGCTCCCGCGCGTTCACCGCAGATACCGCACCAGTTAGATTTGATTTCTTCTGCGTGCCGTATCCGACAACGACTACCTCTTCCAAATCCGTCGCCCCAGCCAGTACCAATGTTTCCGCAATGGGATCGTTATTTTCTACAACATGGATAGCTGTTTCATAACCTAAAAAGGCGAATTCCAGCGTATCACCAATTGACGCAGCGAGCTGGAAATTTCCGCTTTCATCGGTTACCGTCTGTGTATCCTCAGGCCGTACCGTTATGGAAACCCCTGTCAGCGGCTGGCTATTTTCATCCAATACGGTGCCCCGGATAGTTTCCTGAGCAAAACCGGGAGAAAGACCACCCATGAAACCTATCGCCAGTGCAGCGAAAAAAAAAGTAAGACGCGGTGCCGATCTGTTTAACCGAGATCTGTTTAACAAACTTCTCATAGTAAATGATAAATTGATTATAAATATGCTTGCGTTGCACTACTCGGCCTGTATTCCGATTCGTGCATAACCATCAATAAAAAATATCGACATTTTTCAATTAGTAGTTTTAATTTGGTAGTAATCAGTAGCAAATGGTAAGTAATCCATTCTGCTTTATTGCCAGGCCCGGTCGGGTAATGCCCAGCCCGGGGTTCGGATAGCTGAATAAATAACAGCTATCCGCCGGGAAAGTTTATATTAATTGAGATTCGCCAAAATAGGGACGGCGCCAAGGTATCCCCCGGCTAATACCTTATTGTCACCCGCTCGGCTTTACTTTGCTGCGAAACAAATAGATAGAACGTTGACATGGAAAAATTAGACCTAACAAAGCTGTACAAATCGTATTACACGGCCAAGACGGCGCAACCGAAAAGGAAGTAAAAAGTGGGATCGAATCCGTACGCATAAAGAAGAATTGAAACTTGCTGAACAGATTGAGTTTTACCGGATGGCCGAAGGTAAATCTATACAAATGCTGCATGTGGGTCCCTTTTCCGCAGAACTAATATCGCTGGCTCGGATCGCTGAATTCTCAGAAACCAACGGACTAGAACAGAACGGCATCCATCATGAGATCTATTTATCTGACTTCAGGAAGACCATACCCGAAAAGTTAAGAACCATTTTGCGAGAACCCGTGAAATAGGAAAAAACCATTGTCGCTCATAACTGTTATACAGAAGATGGATAAAAAAGCATATTGGTTACTCGGTGCCGGACTGTTGGGCGCTGCCCTGTTGTCCTCGTGTGGCAGCATTCCTAAAAAAGCGAAACCGATAGGTAATTTTAAACTTGATCGGTATTTGGGCAAGTGGTTTGAGATTGCCCGTTTTGATTATCGATTTGAGAAAAACCTGAACAATGTAACCGCTGAATACAGCCTAAACGACGACGGAACGGTGAATGTCATTAATCGTGGCTTTCACATGGTGAAACGACAATGGAAATCCGCCCGGGGGAAAGCAAAATTCAGAAAAGACAAACAGACAGCCGCACTGAAAGTCTCTTTTTTTGGGCCCTTCTATTCCGGATATAACGTAATCGCGATCGATAAAGATTATCAGTATGCATTGGTGGCCGGTGAAAGTCTGAAGTACCTTTGGATTTTATCAAGGACACCCGAAATACCCGATCATATTAAACAAGACTACCTAAGCAAAGCCAAAAATGTGGGGTACGACATTTCAAAACTTATCTGGGTAGCGCATGACACTACTTCCTTCCAATCCCCCGAATGATTTTAATGACCATTGGCACGGTCACGAGAACGATGATGCCGGCAACTACATAATTGAGATAAGGGCGCAAAAATGGCATGCTGCCAATAAGGTAACCGGCGGCTGCAAACGAAAGAATCCAGCCAACTGAACCTAAAAAAACAAATAGTACCACACGACTAAATTTCACTTGAATGATACCGGCAACAATGGGCCCAAACGTACGGATCAACGGAAAAAATACACCAATAGATAGCGCCATCGCACCGTATTGGTTATAAAAGTTTTCTGCGGCTGTCAAATGCTGCTTCTTGAAAAATTTGGAATCAGGCCTGCGGTATAAAAGGGGACCTGCTTTATAGCCGATAACGTATCCGGTAATATTGCCCAATAAGGACGCCAGGACGCCAAAAACACATAACATGGAAAAACTATGCGCAAACAAGTCGTTGGCAATCAATACACCCGCCATAAAAAGGAGCGCTCCGCTTGGAAGAAAAAAACAGAAAAAGAGCCCGGTCTGTGCATAAATTGCAAACAGAATGAGCAGTAAACCGCCGAATTGAATTAACGCCTCCGCATCAAACATCTCTTAAATTGATTGTTGGTATCTGCCCTCAAAGGTAGCCATTTGATGCTTTTAGTCGACTCCTGTTCGCTAATTTATCCCGCCTGCCCAAAAAAGAACAGTAGAACGACAACCAGCATTACCGCAGATGACCAAAAGAGAATATCCCGAAGCCTAGGCCTTTCCCCTTCTCTTAACACCTTGATTCCCAAAGGACACATAGCAACACAGAGTCCTGCCGTGGCAATAACGGAAACAACGGTACTTCCTTTAAGCACACCCAGCATCAGTATTGCCATCAGCGCCAAAGCGACGGCACGGACTGCACCAAGTGTTCCCGAAAGGAAGGCGCCAATGGCGAGCAAAACCCAACCGAACATAATGGTGCCGGAAAGAACCGAGACGATATGAAACGCGCCATAGGATTCAGACACCGCCGCTACCGCTGAATCAAGCCCTTGCACATTCACCAACTGAAAGGCCAGGTGATCAATTCCGCCGTGGAATGTCCGAGCAAAAAGACCGAAAATCACAAAAGAACCGCCCCAAATCGCCCAACCTGGCCGCTTAAGACCAATGAGTCGCGCAAGTGTCATAACAGCGGGCCATAAAAATATATTACCCGCAAGAAAAGCACTGTATGAAGCAAAAAGTAAGGAAGGGTTGCTTTGATACGCAGCCAGCTGCTCCGGAAAGAAAAAAGGAAACCTAATGCGTAGAAGCACGCCGATGAGAAGAAGCACCGGAGCTATTACCAATGCAATACCTCCTACCCAGCGGCCGGGAAACCAAAAATCATTCTCGTTTTCCATCCGTTATGCGTTGAAATCGTCAAGCAAGTTAAATTAAAAAATGATTAAATTAGCAGAACTATTCATGTAAACGTTAAGTGGATAGAAATAAAAGCATCATGATTGTACAATCCTTAATGGCTGAATTCGAATACGAAGTAAACAGCACCCGAAAATTATTGCAGGCTGTGCCTGAAAAAGACATCAATTTTAAACCCTCCCCCGTTTCCTGGACAATGGGTGAACTGGCCCAGCATATTGCTACCATTTATTATTGGTATGTGGGAACGCTTACCGAAGATGTTTATGATTTGGCAGCCGATCGTCTGGAACGCGGAAAGCCCGAAGATATCAATGCAACCCTTGATTTTTTTGAGAAAAACGTTGAAAAGGCACGGGCAGCGTTAAACGCGATCACCGACGAAACCTTACAGGAACCGTGGACCATGAAAGTGGGCGATCGTACTGTGCTTGGCCCCCTGCCCAGGGGTGTTGTGGCGCGCAGCTTTCTCTTTAACCATATTTACCACCACCGTGGCGAAATGATCGTCTACCTACGTGCTACCGGTAATAAAGTACCCGGCCTCTACGGACCAACTTACGAGGAAAGCATAGGCAGTTGATACACTTCCGATACGTATACAGCATATGACGACAAACCCAAAAGTTGACTGGTTCTTTAACGAGGACACAAAATGGCAGAAGGAATTCGCCATATTGAGAAAGATTATACTCGATTGCGGGCTTACCGAAGAACTGAAATGGGGCCAGCCCTGCTACACGTTCCAACGTAAAAATATCGTGCTCATACACGGATTTAAAGAATACTGTGCGCTGCTTTTTTTTAAGGGCTCATTGCTGAAAGACGAGCAAGGAATATTAATCCAACAAACTAAAAACGTACAGGCGGCCCGCCAGATCCGGTTTACCGATGCCCGCGAAATTGTTGAGTTGGAGCGTATCCTGAAAGCATATGTTCACCAAGCGATTGAAGTGGAAAAAGCCGGATTGAAAGTGCCATTGAAAAAGACGTCGGATTTTACCGTTCCCGAGGAATTCCAAAAGAAATTGGACGAAATTCCTGCACTTAAAACGGCTTTCGAGGCACTAACACCGGGCAGACAACGGGCCTACATTTTTTATTTTTCGCAAGCCAAGCAATCCAAGACCCGGGAGTCAAGAATTGAAAAGTATGTACCCAAAATCCTTGAAGGAAAGGGATTGGAGGATTGAAAAAGAAAAGCCGTCTCCAAAAGCAAATGAGACGGCTCGGCCACGGTGTCTTTACGGCGTGGGCGACTGTTCGATGCAAGTGCCGCCAAAAGGCCCATCTTTATGATGATGAAATACCTGCCGCGTGAAAAAAATATTCGCCGCGACAAACAGTATGATGACCAATATGGCAGCAATCTTCGTCAGTCGGGTTAATGATTTTTTCTTCGAAAACCCGCCGAAAACATAACCGATGATAAAGACCATGCTGGCTGCAAACAGCAGCCGCATGATGATGATAAATGGAAAGAACATAGTTGTATGTTTTTATGTGACTAATTGTTTAATAATTCCTTGTTTTCACGAACTCCCCAATGGGGCTCAACACCCTTCCGTTCCTTGGCCAACAGTGCCAAGCTCTTCTGAGCGAGTTCTTTTGCCAAACCCTTATCGCCTCCCCACATCTTCGGGGTATGGTATTTATTCCAGGCATCCACATGAATGGCGCGGGGATTGTCGGCATCAAGCTTCAATGCCAGCTCCAGGTATTTCCCTGCGGTCGGACCATACTTACGCCCCATAGTCATCGGATTGATAAAGACCTTGGTGCGGTACAACAGGCTGGCAACGACATAAACCTCTGCCAGTTCTTTTCGCTGTGTCGCGCTGTCGATCCGCGATCGGGCTTCCTTCAATTGTTCAAGGCCGCGGTCGCTATAGGGTTCGATCCGCTCGCCTTCTTTTTCGAGCAGGAAGCCAATGTTTGCATCGCATAACGCCGCGTAGTAGGGTGGCAGCCATTGTTCGTCGGCCTCCGAAAGCGCTGCGAATTGGGCTTCCAGCGCTTCGTAGTCTGCCACCGTAGCGGCGCCATCCAATTTAGCCACCAATTGTTCCAGGGTGCTTGCGCTGCCCTCCTGGGGGAAGCCGCTGATTGGGATCAGCGCTACAAGCATAATGATTACTCGTTTCATAGCATTAGTAATTTTGTGATGTAATAATTAAAGAAGTTGGTTATCCATGAAATCGTCGCTGCGGTCCACGCCCCAGCTCATGAACACACCGATGTAATAATAACGGGGTGCGGGCAGGGTGATAGCCTGCCGGTGCTGCCCATCAGTGCTGTAGTTATAGCCAAAGACCTGCTTGGTACCCAACAGGTTGTTTACGCCAATCCCGATACCGGAAAAGTTTTTCAACTTCGACCGCTTGAAGAAACTCGTGAGATAGGCCACATGCAGATTCACCACGCTATAAGGCCTCGTCGTACCCGCATGCCTGATCGTTGATTCTCCCGACCCGGAAGATGACTCAATGTCATAATACGGCCTGCCTGAGGCGAATGCATACGATATATTGACGTTGGTCGAAAGGGCGGGGAAAAATTTCTTCAACGCCAGCGTACCCGTATGGGGTGCCGCGAAGGTTGGCTTCAGCAGTTCGGGATAATCCAGAAATTGCCGTTTGGTATCGATATAAGTATAGGTAACCCAGTAATCCAGGTTGGTAAATGTGCGCTTGTCGCGGAAAAAAAACTCGAGCCCCTTGGCATCGCCAATGCCAGATGTAGCGAGGTTGGGTTCGGTCCGTAACAGTCCGCGGTAGCGCTTGTAATACGCTTCCGCCCTGAAAAACCGATTGCCAGCGTTGTGGGTAAAGTTGACGATGTAGTGTGTGGCCCGCGAGAATCCTAGCTCGGGGTTGCCGTACAGGTAAATCGACGATGGCATTTGGTAGAAAATACCGTACGCGGCATTCAGCTGGCTGGCCACCCCCAAGCGGTAGCCGAGGCTGGCACGAGGAGCGAATACCCAGCGATGCAGTGCCGATGAGTGCTCAATGCGTCCGCCGATTTTGGCCGCCATGTGCGGGGTAAGGTAAACGTCTCCTTCCGCAAATGCTGCGGTAAGCTGGTCTGTTAACCGGATGGGTTGATCTTCCCAAGTTCCCGCTTCGCGGGTAAAAAAATGTTCGGCACCGAAACGGACGGCCTGATTGCGTGCAAAGCCTTTCGTGAAAACAGCACGCAACTGGGCAAAGTGCTCATCCCTGTCGGAGGATCCCGTATCGTCCGAGCGGATAGCTGTACGAAGGAAGCTATATCCGCCACTTGCGTCAATTTTCCAGTTGTTGCCAAAGTAGCGGACCATACTCAGGTTATTGTATGTATTCCGCCCGCGCACGAAGTACGCGGAGCGGCGGCCCGGATGGTCGATATCCGGCCGGGTAAGGCCCACCTCGCTGCCGTTCCAGTTCGTGTAAAACTTCAGGATTCCCCGGTCGCCCGTTTTGATCCGGAAATGGGCGTCTCCCTGCAGGTAGCTGGGTCCGGCAAAATATTCGGGGGCCTGCGGAACAACTGCGTTATACAACCGATGGTTGCTGTATGCCAGGTTCACGCCATAGCCGCTGTTACCATCGTCTGCGCGCCGCTGGAACCCCACCCCGGTATTTGCCGGGAACAGGCTGAAACTGGCCTCGGTAGCTTCTGGGATGTCAATGCTCTCCAGAATCAGCGCGCTGCTCATCGCCTGACCATATAGGGCCGAATAGCCCCCCGTGCTGAACAGAATTCCCTTGAACAGAAACGGATCAATGCGCGCGTATTGCGGAATACCTGGTACGGCGGGGAAATTGGGATTTTTTACGAGGATGCCGTCCATGAACTGCTTAGCTTCCTCGCCTGTGCCACCGCGTACAAAAAGGCCTTCCCCCTCGCCTACCTGCTGGGTTCCCGGCAATGCGCGGAGCGCCTGCGACAGGTCGTTGTTGCTACCGGCAACCGTCACGGCATCTATCGGAGTGAGGGAAGCTCCCTTCGCCTTGTCGCTCGCCTCAAAGGTACCGGCGCTGACCTGCACCTCTTCCAGCATCCGCCGCTTCGCTCCGTTGGCGATGCGATCCGGTTGACGTGTAAGACTGTCTTTTGGCCGCTCTTGGCTTACCGCCCATTGGCTACCTGATAGCAACAGCGCGGTTGCCAGGAGGCCGACGATTCTTGGAGTTTCCATCGCATTGTTCCATTTGATTCAGCAACAAAACTACGGTGGGTATCTATCCGATTTTGGATGTATAGACCAATGGGCAAGTCACCGCGACGAACAGGCGGGATGTGTAGATGTCCTTAATGGGTAGATGGCCGGATGATGCGTTCGACCTGCTCCCGATAGGCGTCGCCGATGGGAAGTTCCCGCTCCCCAAGATAAAGAGTATCCCGTTTGACTGCGGTAACATGGGGAATGGACACCAAAAACGATTTGTGTGTGCGTACGAAGGATGCTCCCGCCAGCCGCTCCTCCATCGATTTCAGGGTCATGCGTGTGAGTACAGGTTTGTTGCTCGATGTCAAATGGATCTTTACATAGTCTTTCAGACCTTCGATGTAACGGATATCGGCGAAATTGATTTTTACCTGAACATACTCTACGTTGACGAAGAAAAAATCATCCATACCGAATGCGGGGGAGCGTAGGGAATCTTGCCGGGACTGGTGACGCTCCAATGCCCGGTTGCAGGCTTTGAGGAACCGATCGAACGTATACGGTTTCAGCAGGTAATCTACCACGTCCAGATCAAACCCTTCCAGCGCGTATTGCTCATAGGCCGTCACCAAAATAGCCAAGGGGGGATGCGGAAGGGAACGAAGGAATTGCAAACCGCTGAGCCCCGGCATCTGAATATCGAGAAATATCAGGTCGATGGATTCCCGCCGTAGCACATCGATCGCGTCCATCGCATGCTTGCAGCTGGCCACTAATTGAAGGTACGGCACCTGTTTGATGTTATCTTCCAGGAGATCTCGAACCAGTTTCTCGTCGTCTATTGCCAAGCATCGCATCATGACAGGGTGAGTTTAAGCGTTACCTCATACCAACCGTTTTGTTGGCCAATGTCGAGTCGGTATGCATTGCCGTACAAGAGATCCAATCTTTTTTTAACATTTGCTAAGCCGATTCCAGAATTCCGGTCCTTGCTCGTTTCGGCCGACGAGGGTGCAATCCGGTTGCTGACGCGGAAGACCAATTGTCCCTGCTGCCCCGTTAGGTGGATGACGATTTCTGGGTGCTCCAGGTGGCTGGTACCGTGCTTAAAGGCATTCTCAACGAAAGGAATGAGCAGCATGGGTTCAATGAGCGACTGTTCTTCCATATCCGGAGACAACTCGATCGTAGCAGACACATCGATGTGCTCACCAAAGCGGAGTTGTTGCAATCCAATATAATTGCGGAGATAGGTGATTTCCTTTAACAGTGGTACGCGCTTGCCCTGTGTGTCGTACAGCATATAACGCATTAGATCAGAAAGTTGGATCAATGCCGGCTCTAGTAATTCGGATTTCTTCCGCGCCAGCGAAACGAGGTTGGTCAATGTATTAAACAAAAAGTGCGGGTTGATCTGTGAACGCAGGAACTTCAGTTCGGTAGCCAGCTGCTCCGCACGTTCTTCTTTCTGTAAACGCTCCCGGCGAATCGTATCCAATATTTTACGATAAACAATACTGATGACGTATATTCCGAAACTAGGTGCGAAGATGATCCGGTTGGCAACCGGGGTTACCAGCGTCTCCGAAAACCAACTATGAAGGAGGATGGTTTTGAGTACCAACGAAACACCCACCAGCAGAATGGACAACAGCACGTACAGCCACCAGGTACGTCTATTGAAGAATTTCGGAAAAAAATAGTACGCATTGACATAGAATATACCCAAGTGAATGAGACCGGCTAGTGTAAAAAAAGCGCCGGGAACGGCACCAATTGCATATCCGGTATCGGGATCTGCGATAAAAAACGGAAAAAACAGGATAGCCGCCCATACAATAGCATGAAAAAAGGCGAGGATGTATGAAGAAGATACACGCATTCGTTAAGACAAACCTAACGAACTCGCCTTTCAATTGCAAACATCGTGGCATCCCTTTTTCGGCCACAGCTTGAAAGTTGGTGGCGCTAACTTCGGCGTGATGGCGCAAAGAAAGCGATTCCATGCTTCACCATGAAATACACGGGTACAGAAAGGGTAACCCACGAGAAGCCATGCCAAATTCCGGTACCGATAATGGCCAGCAACAACCCTGCGATCGTAATCGCAAATAGCAACAAAGGCATGCCCCAAAGCATCAAAAACGTATTTCGCTTGCTAGCTTGCATCTTCTTGCAGACTGGATAAGGTAAGTGATTCTGATTCAGCTTGCCGAATAACCCGCTTCAGCTGGGCTGCGCGCGCTTTGCGTCGGGCAAACCACAAATACAATCCCGATATCAGGACGATGATCGTGAACAGATCTAAAACTACCCACAGGATTTTCATCGGTATCCCCCCGTAGTCACCAAAGTGAAAGGGCTGGGAAATAAAGATCGCTTTGAGGTACCATGGCATATCGCGCATGTCTGTGAGTTGACCGGTTTTGGCGTCGATGAGCGCCGGTTTGATAATGCGCGAAGTCAGGGGGGTATTGCCAATCATATACACAGCGTAGTGATGATTACTGGAATACAGCGTGCCTGGAAATGCTACAAACGAGACCTCCATTCCCGGAGCGGCGGCCCGAGCGGTGTCGAGGGCTGCCTGCAAGGAAGCAAATTCACCGCCTACCTTGGGCTGATCGGCATAAGAAGCCACCATCTCGGCAAGCTGTCCATCGCGCCATGCATCCAACGCGGGATCGGCCAATGTATTAATCACACCCGAAATACCCACCACCGATGCCCAGGCAAGGGTGACAATGCCGAGTAGGTTATGCAGATCGAGCCAGCGTAGTCGCCGGGATTTTTCCGTGCGGATCATCCCGAAATTAAACCGTTTCATAATGGGACCATACAACACCACCCCAGAAATCATTGACAACATGAACAACACGCCCATAAATCCGAGGAACAGCTTACCCGGAATACCTGCCAGCATTTCGACATGCAGGTAGTACATAACCAGCATAAAGTCCATTTCGTTGGGTGACGCCTCCAGTACGCCGGCTGTATAAGCATTCATGGTGAGGTAATGGTCGGCCTCTATGGGTGCTTCCGCCGAATCGGCCAACGTCAGGAACAGTTGTCCCGGATGATGATCTTCGTCCCAGAAAGCATATTTGGCTACTTTGCCCGGCAATTCCTCCCTCGCCGCTCCGAGTATAGCATCGGCCGAAAGGCGGGGCGCGCCCTCAGTTGGAGGAGTCGCCTCAATTTCGTCGTGCAGAAAGTGGTCTATTTCTTCGTAAAATACCAGCGGCAATCCCGTGATGCACAGCATCAATAGGAACAGTGTACATATTAAACTGGTCCATTTATGGATATGAAACCACTTATTGATTGTCTGTGCCTTCATCGGTTAAAATTTATAGGCTACGCTAGCAGCGAAATTACGTCTTTTTTGTGGATTGACTGACCAGTAACCGACATAGTATTGCTCATTGGTCAGGTTATTCAGATTGGCCGTAATACGCACGCGCTCACCGTTATAAAACAAACTTGCATTGGCCAGGGTATAGGCGGGTAGGTAGAAGACCCCCGTCGCGCTGTTGTCGATCACTTTGTACTTGCCGGCATAGTTGCCCCCAAGGCCGATACCGTAGTTTTTCAATTTTCCTTCGGGGAAACGGTAGGTTGCCCACAGATTGGCTAAATGTTGCGGCCCTTGCCCGCCGGGGCTTCGGCCGGGTTCCGAATAGAAATCTTCGCCATTACCGGTAATAACCTTTGTCTCATTGTAACTATATCCTGCCAGTACACTCAGTCCCTTTGTCGGGTTGGCATTTAAGTCAATCTCAAACCCTTTGCTACCTACCTTGCCACCCTGTACGGAGTTATTAGGATTTGTCGGGTCGGGATAGACCCGATCAGACACTTTGATGTCGTAAACTGACACCGTACCAAATAGTTTATCGCCAAACAGATTGGCCTTCACGCCATATTCCCACTGATTGGCTTGTTCGGGCTTGAATGATTTAACTTCCATAAAATTGCCATCGGCATCGTATACCGATTGGGGATCTACATTGATGAACGCATTCATGTAGTTGGCAAAAAGTGATAGCTTATCGCGCAACGGTTGATATACCAACCCTAATTTCGGTGATAGTGCAAATTGGTCATAGTCGTCATCCGCCGTGCCCTTCTCGCCTTTGGAGTCAAAGTAGTCGGCCCGAAGGCTCACCATCGCCGTTAAACCGGGCGTCACATTAAGCACATTGGATAGATAAGCTCCATATGAACTGTTTACGATGTTACTCAACGTGCCTTCCAAGCCCCCCAACAGATTTTCGATAGACGCTTGTGTGAGGTATACAGGTGGCAATTCCTCACCCGTGAATGGATCGGTGTAATCCATATCGCCCTGTGGCGTTACGCTACGTGCCCAACCCCATCCTGAACCGTTGTCAATGGCGTTACGACTATAGTAATCCAAACCCACAAGCAGGCGGTTACGCAGGCTACCGATCTTGAAATCACCATTGAAGTTCTGCTGAATGGTGGTCGTATGCAGGGTGAACTGTTCTTTATGGAAATACTGGCTAAAGTAATTGTCACCCGCCACGTCATCCCACATGTACGTATAGTAGCCATTGGACTTGACCGTACCACGCGAAACCACCGTTTGCGAAGTCCACTGGTCAGAAAGTTTATAGACCATTTGTGCTTGCAGATTGTATTTTGGGTTCTTAATGGTGATGTCATTGCTGGTGAACGACAACTTTGGATTGAGATTAAGCTCTTCAAGGGTATGGAAATCAAGCGGACTTAGGCGATCGGAATGGAAAAACACCGGTGCCACAGAACGTTCCTCTTCCAATATCTCGGCCATGACCTTGAAGGAAAGCCGGTCATTGACTTCATACGCCAGCGTAGGGGCAATGAAAAATGACTTTTTAAAACCCGCATCCTGGAAGCTTCCTTCCGAATGGTAAGCCGCATTGACGCGCGCCGTAATTTTCTCCGTTTTACTTAAGGATGTATTGATATCCGCTGTAATCCGGTTGAGGCCGTAGCTTCCAAAATTATAGGTCACCTCGCCACCGAACCTGTCATAGGGTTGTTTTGTAATCGTATTGATGAGCCCGCCGTAGCTGTAGAAACTGCCGCCAAACAAGGTGCCTGACGGCCCTTTGATTACCTGAATTTCCGCTACGTTGGCCGGATCGAGATTACCGCTGGTCAAGCCGGGCAATCCATTGGTCAAAGCCGGCTGTGCATCAAAGCCGCGCAACGCAAAGTATGCCGCACCATCGCCCGCGCGACCGGTGGCTTCCCACGTGCGTGTAATACCCGGAATATTCCGGAATGCATCATCGTACGTGGTTATCACCTGCTGTTTCAGCACCTCAGCGGATACTGAATTATATACTTGTGGATTTTCAAGATTTTTGAGCGGGATTTTCGCCACCTGGGTATTGCGGTTGGGCGACCGTTGCGCAGAGACAATTACCTCACGCAACCGGGCCTCATCTTCGGCGAGTACAAAATTAACAACCGTTGTCTCCCCAGCGCGAACCGATACCGTCTGCTCCTGCGTTTCTAAACCAATAAACGAAGCCACCACAACCTGATTTCCCTCGCGTACATTATTAATTTGATAGTTGCCGGTCCCATCTGCCGTAGCACCGCGGCTTGTGCCTTTTACCGTGATGTTTACGGACTCAGCAGGGCGGCCGTCCACCGTATGGATGGTTCCGCTAATTGTGCCGGTTTGTGCCCAGGCTACCGTAGAGATCAATAGAAAAAAAAGAATGCCGTAATATTTATTGTTCATATAAGCGATTGATAAATACGGGGCAAAAATATATAATTAAATTAAATCTAAATAATAAAATGCTACTAGGCCCTGAAAATCGAATAAAGGTTTATTGTCGGAACGGTCTTTTTCACGCTCGCTTATATTATCGAAACTCTCCTGAAGTACCGACTCCGCTCACGAATTGTCTCGTCAGGACTCACCGACGAGAAATTGATTAAAGGATTATTTGCCAGCAAGGCAGATAACCGGTACAGCACATTGAAATGGGGACTCATCCTCTTATTCGCTGGTATCGGCCTTATTCTTTTGGAGTATATACCGTATGAATATAACTCGCCGCTTCCTTACGGTATCGAAGGCACCTTTATCGCACTTGGATTTCTAGTTTATTATTTCGTGGTAAATGGTAACCCCTCAGCCCGGCAACAGGAATAAGCCGGATAGTAAATAGACTGCCTAGATAGATTTTGATAGGAAGAATGTTATCTTTGTTAAGTAATAACTAGGAAACGTTATGAACAAAGAATCATTTTTTGTAAAAGGTGAAGAATTACTAAAAAAGATAAAAGACATCATTGCCGAAGGCAACGTCCGGAAAATCATCATATCTGACAAATCCGGCAAGGAAATCATGAGCTTCCCGATTACTGTCGGCGTGGTGGGCACATTACTGGCCCCCCTCTTTGCGGCTGTTGGCGCACTTGCGGCCCTTGTTGCCGAATGTTCCATCACGGTTGAACGTGATGAAGATACGGAAGGCTTATGAAACGGCTTTTCACTCCATTCGTTTTAATCGCGGCAATGGCCTGCAATAACACGCAACAATCCGCGCAAATGAATGATAGAACTACAGGCAGCATCGAACGGCTCGATCCAGCGCTGGACGCGATTATCGACAACAACGCTCAGGCCGAAATTATTGCAGAAGGTTTTGAATGGAGCGAAGGCCCACTATGGGTAGAAAGTGAACAAATGCTGTTGTTTTCAGATGTTCCCACAAATACAATTTATAAATGGTCGGAAGAAAATGGCGCGGAAGTTTATCTGCAGCCGAGCGGTTACACCGGAGTAGAACCTACCAATAGCAAAGAACCCGGCAGCAATGGCCTTGTATTAGACGGCGAAGGCAATCTCGTTCTGTGCCAACATGGCAACCGGCAGATGGCTACAATGGATGCAGCGCTACACAAACCAGAAGCGATCTTTGTTACCTTAGCAGGAAAATACAATGGCATGCGGTTCAACAGTCCGAATGACGCTGTATACAACAGTATGGGCGAGCTATTTTTCACGGACCCCCCCTATGGACTGCCTGCGCAAAACGATGACGATCCAGCCAAAGAAATCCCGTTCAATGGGGTATACAAAGTAAAGCCAAACGGGGAAGTCGTCTTACTGGCAGACGGTATTTCAAGACCCAATGGCATCGCATTTTTCCCTGACGAAGAAAAGCTGTTGATAGCAAGTTCGGATCCCAATGCGGCCAACTGGTACGTACTGGATGTCAGAGATACCTTGTCAACACCCACTTTATTTCACAGCGCGACCGAAACTCGCCAGGGGTTAAAAGGCCTGCCCGATGGGTTGAAGATCGACAAAAACGGTAATGTCTTCGCAAGTGGACCGGGTGGGATTTGGATATTTAACGATAACGGCACGGTATTAGGAAAAATCAGGTTAGATGAGGCCGCATCAAACGTAGCGTTGTCGGCAGATGAAAGGACTATCTACATAACGAATGATAGGTATGTGTTACGAGTAAAATTGAGATAAATGATAAGCTAGAAATAAAGCCCGGCAAACCTAAACTTCTTCCCCTTTGTCGTTGAAATAGACCAATCAGGTCCTGATGTGCTAATGGCGCTGTGAGGCTTCTCCATGTCAGAAATCCACTACAATATCTGATTATCAACCGGTTTAACCTTGGATAATTAGCACACGTTCCTACCTTTGCCGTCTGTTTATGAGACGGGAACAGGCTATATGGATCTGAGTATATTTATTGTTGACGATGACGAGATGCTAGGGAAGATACAAAAAACACTGGTAAAATCAGTGTGGCCACTTGATGAACCCATTGTATACTTTGACGGCTTCAGCGCACTTGAACATATCGAACGGGAAGCAGTTGCAGGTAAGAAGATATTAATTCTGCTGGATATCCACATGCCTCGTATCGATGGATGGGGCGTACTGGATTCCATTTGCACGAAACCCTATTGCAAAGATGTGTGGGTCATTGTGAATACCGCTTCGGAAGAGATAGCCGATGAAGCAAAATCCAAATTATACACTCAGGTTATTGCCTTCAACAAAAAGCCGCTGACAAAAGAAACGTTGCACAAGCTGATGGCGCAGGAACCTTTGGTCTTATTTTTTTAGAAATATCCTCTTGAATGCAAGCAAAACATATGGAATTGATATCAGCTTCGAAGAGCTTAAGTTACCCCTTTTTCACGACGTCCTAGTGCTCGCAAAAAACGCGGTTCAAGGCAAACTAGGGTTGGGACGATCATTGGATCTGCTCGCTCCGGGTGTATTCCAGTCAATAGACACGGAGGTGGAGAGTGAACGCATTGAGGCTGTGTTTATAAACCGAAAGCTGCTTACCAAAATTCCAGTTGAACACCTTATGCGCGTGTTGCAACGGCATGTCTTCGAATACGTAGGGGAAGGTGAACTTATACAAGTGGATATGAAGGTGCGGATTTCGATGCATAATATCAATGAATGAACCGGAGATACACCTGAACGATGAACATAACGACACTCATAACCAAGCAATATACGACACTCGATGCATATACAGGAGCACGTCTTGCAAAAGAATTGCTGCGGGTACAAGATGTGGTGGTGGTGGTGGAAAACAGCAAACCTATTGGGATTCTGACCGCGTCAGATCTTGCGATGAAATCGCACCAACTGGTCATCGACTGCTTGCGTGATCGACCCACAGCGAATTGTATGGACTCAATAGATACAGTGCTCAATTTGATGAAAATTACCGGAAACACGGTGCTTCCGGTCAGCAGCCAAGGTAGCTTTTGCGGCCTCATTAAGCAGTCCGACATTCTTTTTCACCTTCATGCCAACCATGAACAGCAAAAAATAGCGTTGCTGGCGGCTGCGCACGACCTACGCAGCCCCATAGCAGCAATAAACATGTTAGGAACGATATTGAAAGCCGACCCAGCGCTGAACAAACATCAATACCTAATCGACAAAATCAGTGAAACCTGCGACTATGCACAGATACTAATTCAAGATATCCTTACCACTGAACAAGCCCAAGAGGACGCTGTCATCCTAGCGGATGAGAATTTGGATGAACTGGTTGACACCTGCACGGCTTCCCTTTCCGACAAGTTTGAGGGAAAGCAACTTGTTTTGTCAAAGCAACTGCTTTCCAACAAAGTCGTCAAAGTAGACCGTCCCAAGCTAATGCGGGCCATCAGCAATATACTTTGGAACAGTATTAAGTTTACACACCCAGGTGGAACAATCAGTGTATCTACGGAGGAAAGCCCCGATGGCCAAGCATTGCTCGTGGTTCAGGACACTGGAATTGGCGTCCCAAAGGCAATGCAAGAAAAAATATTTGACAAATTCACAAAAGCAAAACGACCGGGAACATCCGGAGAACCGACAACCGGGTTGGGTCTTTACCTCACGAAGACAGTCATCGAATCACACGGGGGCACCATCGGCATGGAAAGCGACGGACAATCCGGTACTCGTTTTATTGTCTCCCTTCCCGCGGAAAACCACTCGGCAACCCAAGCGTGGGCGTAACAAAACTGTCCATCACCTTCATCACTTCAGAGCCCTCCCGAACACTACAAGGATTAGGGGCCTCACCCCTGAAATAAGCAACAGCCGCGGAAATCAAAGGTTGCTGCACATGAGCAAGCGATTCAAAAGGAAAATGCTGGATACCGAGTTTACTAGCCAACTCAATCGGTCGATTTCCGAAAACCGAAAAAGATATACGCCCTTCCGAGCCGACGATTTCACATACGTCCAAGTCTTCAGCGACGTTAAATGCCCATTGTCCATTGAATAACACATTGTTTTCAAATAAAATCTCTCCGGACACTACATCAACTGCTGCATATAACCCTGCCTGGTTGTGCGCAATGCCCTTGCTAAACGCAATATTTCCAAAAAAATAATACATTAAATCGATCTGATGCGGAGCTAGATCGTGAAACAACCCACCACCCGATTGCTCCGGATTTAACCGCCACTGCATGCGCGGAGACTGCATGGCCTCGACAGAAAGCGGTTGTTGGTAATACCGTAAGCTGGCAACCCTTGGAACGCCAATATGAAAATCGATAAGCTCTTTTACTTTTTTGAAATAAGGTTGCACTCTCCGGTAATGCGCAACCGTGAGTTTACCTTGATAGGCTTGCTGCAATTTCACCAGTTCGTTGGCTTCGGCGCCGTTCAACGTCATCGGCTTTTCAAGGTATACCGGCTTGCCCGCCCGCAGAGCTGCCGAGGCGTAAAATAAATGCGAATCCGGTGGCGTCGCTATGTAAATTGCATTGACGTCTGGGTCATCAATAAGTTGTTGCGCATCGGAATACCACTTGGATACCCCATGTCTTTCGGCGTAATCTTTCGCTTTGGCAGCATCCCGGCGCATAACAGCAACCAAATCGGAGTGCTCGATTTTCCGGAAGGCGGGACCGCTCTTTACCTCCGTTACATCGCCTGCGCCAATGATTCCCCATTTTATTTCCATATCTGAATTTATTTGTTTACCAGCTAAATGTTATCGATTGGTCTCCTGCATACAGCTTATACGCTCCCTGCCGGGTTACCCATTCATCCGACTCAGCATTCCACCGTTCAAACGGCTGCTTAGCGATCGGAATCTGAACGAAGATCGTTTTACCCTTGGGAACATAAACCCGTTGAAAGCCCACCAACCGTCGCAATAGGCCGCTGTCTTCCCATACTGAATGGGTTGCAAAACATTGCACCACCTCTTCCCCATCGTAATTCCCCACATTCGACACCTGAACTTCAACCAACAGACTGTCCGTACCGAGATTCTTAACTTTCAGATTTCGGTAGTTAAATTCGGTATAACTGAGCCCATAACCAAATGGGTAGCGCACATCTCCTTTAAAATATTGATAGCTTCTACCATGCGTAATGTTATAATCGTCCAAAGGAGGCAATTGCTTTTCATCCGAAAAAAAAGTTACAGGCGATTTACCGGAAGGGTTGGTTTCCCCGAATAAGATTTCAGCCAGCGCCTCGCTTTCACCCTGCCCTGCAATCCACACGTTGAGCAACGCCTTTACATGAGGAGCCAGTTCGCCGACTAAAAGCGGTGCACTGCTGCCAAACAGCAATATCGTATTCGGATTTACCTTGCCAACTGCTTTAACTAGTGCTGCTTGATGCGGTTGTACAGCAAGTGTTTCACGGTCCCTCCCTTCATAAGCCAGGTCGTCTCGAAGAAAAATAATTGCCACGTCGGATTGTGCGGCTACCCTTTCCGGTGTCATATTTACATTTCCCGAAGGCCATTTCCAAGTCATCTCAACATTGCCGTTCAAGCGTATGTTGCGTGCCTCGATACGGATTGGGCAAGGCGTCGATCGATCAAGTTCTGCGGTGATGGCGAGCGGTTGCTCGCCACTTTTCTGTTGATAAACCCTACTTCCGATTTTTACCGTTAGATCTGCATCTCCACGAAAAATCAAGGTAAAATCTCCGGAAACCGGTGCATGCAAATTTGTCTCCCACCTTACGGAAGCTTCCGTAAGGCGGCGGATTGCCAAATCGGCGTCGGCAGCTGAGCGGTAATCAACCTGATGATCATGACGGATGGTAACCGGATCGCCTTCCAAATTTCCATTGGCGAAATAATAGCCCGTCAATCCTAATTTTCCTTCATAGGCAAACGATTCACCCCGAATCATGTATTGGGAAGCGACCGGCTCCTCACGGCTCGACTCCGCCACCCACTGCCAATCTACCGTATCTCCATAACGCCGCTGTAACACTTCGTATAGCGTTTGATTACTATCCGGCAGACCACTGTAATCGCCGTAATATGTACGTTGGAAGTCATTGCCAATCAATGCTATTTTCATCTTCTTCCCAGCGTCAAGCGGCAAAATCTTATCTTTATTTTCCAATAGAACGATCGATTTTCGTGCAGCTTCCAAAGCTAGCTTGCGATGCGCTTCACTTTCAATTACCGACGCGGGGATATGGCTATAAGGCACAACCGAATCAGCATCAAACATTCCTAGCCGAAACCGCTGTTTCAATACCCTGAACAGCGCCCGTTCAATGTCTTTTTCGGTGATCATACCCGCAAGTAATGCTTTTTTTAACCCTTCGCGATACTCATCCCGCAGGGACATATCGCAGCCTGCCAACAACGCTTTGGCAGCACCTTCCTCCGGTGAGTCCGCGTAGTGATGATGCGTGTAAATCTTCTCAACAGCGGACCCATCAGACATCACAACACCATCAAATCCCCATTCGTCCCGTAGCACGTCTGTCAGCAGAAAGGGATTGGCGCAACACGGAATACCATTCAGCGCATTGTAGGCCCCCATTACGGAAGCTGCATTTCCCTCTTCCACACTCATCCGAAACGCGGGGAAATAATACTCCCGAAGCGATGTCTCATCCACGGCGGCCGACCCATCGTTGCGCCTATTTTCTTCGTTATTGGCCACGAAATGCTTAGGTGTTGCCAGAATCTTCAGGTAGTTAGGATCGTCGCCCTGAAGTCCCTTCACAAAGGCTGTACCCAGCGCTCCCGTAAGTAATGGATCTTCAGCAAAGCATTCGGATGTCCGACCCCAACGCGGGTCGCGTGCGATATTCAACGTCGGTGAAAAAAAGGTTAATCCTTCATATCGTTTGGTAAATCCCTGCTTCTTTAAGGCAGCGTGGTATTTTGCGCGCGCCTCGTCCGAAATGGCATCCGCTATCCGATGGATCAACCCGGTGTCCCACGTACTACCCAGCGCAATCGGCTTCGGAAAAACAGTGGCCTTTCCGTTGCGAGCCACTCCGTGCAGGGCCTCACTCCACCAATCGTAGGCCGGTATATTCAAACGATCTATAGCGGGGGCTTTGGCGCATAAAAACCCGATCTTTTCCTCAACCGTCAGTCTGTCGGCCAAGTCCACCACCCGGACATCCACGGGCAATCGGGCATCTCGAAAAGGATAAACAGGTTCCTGGGCGCTCGTTGTTTCGAGCCAAATTAATAAACTAAAAAAAACAATTAGTACGTTTCTCATTTCATCACTCCATTAAATTTTCATCCGAATAATTTGCTTTTGGCGGCAAGGGAGCTTGCATAAATTACCTATATCTTTTGTAAATGGAATTTATGCAGGTTCATTTGGCCCGTATCACAATAATCCTTTTTCTTCTAAACGCTGCCTGATTTCCCTATTTTTATTCCAAAATTTAGTTTCGATCTCATCGAATACCGCTTTGAAAGCCCCGTTATTCTTAAAGCGGGCCACCATGATGTCGTCCTTAAACAAGAGAATCCAATATTGGTAATTATCTTCTTTTGAAAATAAACGAAGGTGATCGATCATGCTCGGAACATTGCCTCGATATGCGGCATACATAGCCAGGTTCATATGCTTATAAATCGATTGATCGGTATCCGCAAAGGCCTTGAAACGAGCAAAACAACGTTCAGATTTTTCCTGATCACCCCGCCTGGACCAAAGTATCGCCATATCTAAATCAACCGTAGGAAAAAAATCTAAATGCTGCGCTTCACGCAACTTCAAGAACCGTTGGTAATAATGGAATGCAGCTTGGTCATTCCTCGTATGAAAATACAGCTTACCCAACTCCTGCAGGATATGCATCTGATTTGAGTCCTTGGCCAATTGGGTTTGCAACAGCTTTTCTGTCCTTGCAGGATCCCGGTATTTGGCATATACTACTACCGCTTGAACCCATTGCGCAAAAGAGTTGTCCGGATTGTAGGCCAACGATTGCTCAATGTAGGGTAGCGACTCGTCGATGAAACCAGTCTGGACTAACGCGTTACTCAAGTGCAGGTAGTTAAAACTAGTAGTGGCGCTGTCGTGTGCAGCTGGGTCTAACCGAATTCCCTGAAGGGCGTACTCCAGGTATTTGGCAGTATTGGGTACATAGCTATTGTAGAAATCGGAGAGGAAGTGGATGATCAACGCCGAATTGGGATTGTACTCCAAAGCTTTTTCCAAATACGGAATTGCTGACTCGTATGCTTTTTGGTTGACGTAATATAATCCTTTGGCAAACAAACATTCAGCCGAAGATGGGTCGTATAATAACGCCTTATCTGCGTATGTACCGATTGCCTCACTATATTGCCGTTGCACTTGAAAGACGTCCAGATAGTAGTAAGCAATTGCCGTAACGGCATAGGCCAATGCAAATTCATGGTCACGCCCAATCGCCTTATCAAGCAGCGAAACAGCTGTTTGCAGATTTTCGCGTCCTCCCTGCCGCATCAGTTCCGTCGCCTTCAAAAACAGGTCATAGGCTAACAGATCAGTGGTCGGTATCCGCTCGATCCGCTTTTGTTCTTCCCAGGTTACAATCGCGCGAACCTCGTTGGCGATATCCTTAGCAATTTCCTGTTGGAGCTGGAAAATGTCGGTCACCTCCCGTTCATACTGCCGGGCCCATAGGTGATTGTCTTTCCGCGCATCTATCAACTGGATATTAAGCAATATGCGGTTGCCGATTTTCTGACCGCTCCCTTCTACGACATAGCTGACGTGAAGTTCATCGGCCAATTCGGGCACAGACTTGGTCGAATGCCTATACTTCTCAGCGGAAGTTCGGCTGACTACCCGCAAATCCTTTATCTGCTGCAGGTGGTTTAACGTAGCCTCCATCAAACCATTGATCAAATATCGATTGGTCGAGTCACTGCTATCGTTTTTGAAAGGTAAGACCGCTAAAGATTTTTCAAGCGGCTCTGGTGATATCGGGCGGGTCGTCAAATAAACACCGATGCTAAGCACAAAAACTGTGGCCGTGGCAACTGCAGTTAAAAATCGGGGGCTGAAGCGCCGCTGCCCTGATACTCCTTTATATGCAAGTGGTTGGTCGATCCCCTTTCTCTTCCCCACTTCACCCGGTGGATAACCGTAGTACTCACGGAAACATTTGATGAAATAAGAAGTTCCACTAAATCCCACCTGATGGGCCACCTCCGAAACCGTCAAATCGCTGCTCCCCAATAGTTCCATGCCACGCTTCAATCGGATTTCTCGGATAAGCTGGCTCGCAGATTGGTTGGTGTTATGCTTAATTCTGCGAAGCAGGTTTGACCGACTCATATGCATCTTAGCCGCCAATTCGGATACACCGAAACGCTCATCTGACAGGTTTTCCATAACCGCAGCAGTTACCTTGGCAAGGAAATGACTTTCGATGGAAGAAGAATCGGACATGGTTTACTTTGCATTACATGAATGAACAAAGATAGCGGTTACAAGGGTACTTGCATCATAATTTATATGGATGCACCATAATTTTCATCTGTGTTATCAAACTTGACACATTTTTCAGCACAGCTGCTTTCCTAAAACCAAGGGGTGGCAGAACTTTGTTCCGTTCACCGATTAGTCAGTTATTGTATCATTTAAATTTGTTTATTATGCATATTCGACACATCTTACATCACGCTGCTAAATGGATCCCATTTGTTTGTTTCGCCATTACAACGGCCTGCACAGGCAACAACCATTCATCACAACAAAGCGCAGATATTCACACTGCGGCAGCCACTGGCAATGAAGTGGCACTTAGACAACACCTCGCCGCCGGCACGGACATCAATGCCAAGGATCCCTTCGGTGGATCAAGCCCGCTTATTACGGCAGCGGTATTCGGGCAACCCGAGATAGCCAAACTTCTTATTGATGCGGGTGCCGATCTCAACTTCCAGAATAATGACGGCTCTACGGCTCTTATCAGTGCCGCGTTCTTCGGTCGCCGTGAAATTGTCCAATTACTGCTGAATGCTGGGGCCGACAAGACCATCAAAAACAAATACGGTGCAACGGCATATGACTCTGTCACCGCTCCCTTTAATGAAGTAAAAGGCACCTACGATATGATGGGCAAAGCACTGGCACCCATGGGATTGAAGCTCGATTACACGCAGCTCGAAAAAGTGAGGCCGGAAATTGCAAATCTATTAAGGTAACTAAAATATAGAAAATACCATCAATATGTCCCTATCAGAAAGAAGGCATGACATCGATTGGATTCGGGTCATCGCCATTGGCCTACTCTTAGTGTACCATGTGGCCATCGGTTTCCAACCATGGGGTATTATGATTGGGTTCATCGGGAATGAACGCCCCTGGCAATCCCTTTGGGTGCCGATGACCCTACTGAATGTATGGCGAATTCCCTTGTTGTTTTTCGTATCTGGCATGGGTGTTTACTTCGCCTTACGCAATCGGACCTGGAGTCAACTCCTACAAGAACGCGCCAAAAGGATCTTGCTTCCATTTCTGTTTGGCATCGTGACTATCGTACCTATCCACATATATCTTTGGCAGTATCACTACCATGTTGATCTCAACTATACTCCCGGACCGGGCCATCTCTGGTTTTTGGGCAATCTGTTTAGCTATGTCGTCATCTTATTGCCTCTTTTTTTCTTTCTAAAACGGCAAGAAGGCAAACCGTTTGCCCATTGGGCAGCCAACTTGTTACGGACGCCGCTGGGCTTACTACCCGTATTTGCGCTGTTCGTCGCAGAGGTATTGATCCTCCATCCGATACCATTCGAGCTATATGCAATGACCTGGCATGGATTTTTTCTGGGGTTGCAGGCATTCTTCTTCGGTTTCTTTTTTGTGTGGTGTGGCCGTTCGTTTTGGAACATGTTACTTCGGTGGTGGTGGTTATTTCTGACAACCGCCATTGGTCTATTTATTTTCCGGCTGGTCTTTTTCCAACCGGTGGCACCTGCTTATTTGCTATCCACAGAGTCTAACTGTTGGATCTTGACAGTTTTTGCCTTAGGCTATCGGTACCTCAATCGTCCCAGCAAAGCGCTAAGTTACCTAAGTAAGGCCGCGTATCCGATTTATATCGTACACATGATCTTCCTATACTTGGGGTCGTTGCTTATCTTTCCACTTCGAGTTTCTGTACCTTTCCAGTTTATATTGGTCCTATTATTTACCATAGGAGGCTGCTTTTTAGTATACGAGTTGGTTATCCGGCGAATTAGATTCTTGAAACCCTTGTTTGGGTTAAATTGATTGGCATCAACCTGTTCGTATCAGCATTACTATATTTTTGAATCCTAATACTATTCTACCGTTCTAATAAAAACCTATTGCATCAATCACCTCAAAACAGTAAATTAGCATCACTAACTTTACTGACCCAAGGTATGAAAGCTGTAGAATACCGTTTACCCAAGGAGTTTGACAAATCCTTTATTGTATTTACCGAACAAGGCACTTATTTTCCCTGCCCTTGGCATTATCATCCGGAATATGAATTTGTCTTAGTGAATAGAAGCACGGGCAGACGGATGGTAGGCGATCACATCGGCCATTTTGACGAAGGAGATCTTGTTTTCATGGGCCCTGCACTGCCCCACGTATGGGTAAACGATGCCGCTTATGTACAGGGACAAGCCAAGCAGGAAGCCAGTGCGGTGGTTGTCCATTTTGTGGAAGACTTCTTGGGTGAAAATTTTCTCTGTCTGCCCGAAATGGAACCTTTGAAAAAAGTGCTCGACTTATCAAAACGTGGGTTGGTCATCAACGGCAGAACGAGGTTGCAAATCAATCGCTTGATGAATGGCATGATCGGTGAAAGTGGACTAAAGCGCCTGTCCTCGCTTTTTGCGATATTTGATATCCTCGCCCACAGTACCGACTACGAACCATTGGCCAGTCCCAACTACATGCAGCACACCAAAGGTTATTATTCAGATCGGTACAGCAAAATCACGGATTACATCCTACGCAATTTCCACCGCGAAATCACCTTAAACGAGGTGGCTTTCGAAGCCAGCATGGCCACCACCACCTTTTGCAATTTCTTTAAGGAACATTATCGGATGACTTTTGTGGAATACCTGAATACCATTCGCATTGGCCATGTATGCAAGTTGCTAGCCGATAGTGATGAAAACGTAGTAAACATTGCTTACGAGTGCGGTTTCAACAACCTGGCTAACTTCAACCGCCAGTTCAAGCGGTTGAAAGGGATGTCACCCAGTGAATACCGGAGGATGCTGGAGTTGAAGTCGGCATAATCGGAACAGCAAAAAAATAGTACCACCATTCCATAAGAATAAAGTAGCGATAGCTAGCTGTCCATAGTAACTTTGAGTAAATAAAAATCTGAAATGTCATGGACAGAGAGACAATTAAAGAAACATTCGAGCGCGATGGCTATGTGCTTATCCCCGGATTTTTAGACAAAAATGAAGTCGACGAAATCACGCAAAATTTCGAACGGGTGATTGAGCAGGTTACTCCTAATATGCCAACCGAAAAGGTTTTTTTCGAAGATAAAAATGATCCGTTAACCCTGAAGCAACTAATTGACATCCACCAGTACGACCCATTTTTCAATGATATCCTAAACAAAGGAAAATTTAAGGATATCGCGGCCTTTCTATTAGGTGATGAAGTCATCGGTAAAACACTTGAATACTTTAATAAGCCTCCACGGATTGGAAAGCCGACACCGCCTCACCAAGACGGCTACTATTTTATGTTAAAACCCTCAGTTGCCGTAACCATGTGGATGGCCCTTGAGCCCGCCGACGAGGAAAATGGATGCGTAAAGTATATCAAAGGGTCTCATTTAACAGGGATGCGCCCACACGGAAGAACAACAACGTTGGGTTTCTCTCAGCAAATCCTGGACTATGGATCTGACGACATAGCTAAAGAAATACCTATCCGGGCCCAGCCGGGCGATTTGCTTATTCATCATTCACTCACTATCCATACAGCAGGTGGAAATAACAGCACAGTACGGACACGAAAGGCATTGGGTTTAATCTACTTCGGTTTATCTGCAAAAGAGGATGTAGAAGCAAAAGCGGCTTATCAGAGAAAATTGCAGGAAGAACGAATGGAAAACGTTTAATGCGCCTATCCTTTTAAGTTTTCGCGCAGGAACCTCAGCCAGTTACCATGAAAAATCCCCTGAATGTCGGCCTCTGAGTAACCGCGAGCCGCCAATATGTCAATCAGCCTTTGCAGATCGCTGATGCTATCCAGATCGTATGGAGATTGTTCTTTTCCGTATCCACCGTCTAAATCACTACCAATCGCGATGTGACGGGTATTTCCTGCCAATTCGCAGATGTGGTCGAAATGATCGACTATACGTTCCAACCGGACACCAGCTGTCACCGGATCTGAAACCCCTCGCTCCCAATGATTGTGAAGCATCCACGCATCGAAAACACCGCCGATGACCGCATTCCGACGAATAAGCTCACGGATTTGGTCGTCAGTAAGCTGCCGTTGATGATTTACAAGCGCCCGGCAATTGTGATGGCTTGCCCAGACCGGGCCTTGAAAAATGTCGAGGGCCTGACGAAACCCCTCATCGGTAAGGTGAGTGATGTCTAAGATCATGTGCAACTGATCCATTTCGCGAAGTAACTCTTTCCCGGCTGCTTTAAGCGGTCCAGCAGTACCGGTTCCAGGTGCATATCGCCCGTCACCATAGTGCGCAGGCCCAATCGCCCGCAGGCCATAGGCATACGCCTTTTCTAAATAGGAGAGATCAACCAACGAATCAGCCCCTTCTAAACTAAGGATATACCCGATCGGTTTGTGTTCATTCGGTAGGGAATCTTCGCTCCACAACGCTATGTGCGCCTCAAGGGCCGCAGTATCTGTGATCTGTACCATTTCGCCTGTTTCTTCCATCGCCTTGTACCAAGCCAATTGACCTTGCGTTTGAGCCCAAGCCTGCTCGGGCGAATTCCAACCATTCAAGGAACTCCCAGGCGCTACGTACCGTGCAATCTGCGTGGCAACCACCAGTCCGATCTCCCCGCTTCTGAGGTCTGGAAGAGACACCGTCCCCTTTCTGCGATCAGGCTTATCAATAAGTCCTTCTTCACGTTGCCGGATCGCTTGTACCGGCTTTTTTAAATCCCTATTCCACTCAAGGGCATTCATTGCTAAATCCAAATGGGCATCGATCAGGAACATAATGGATTATTTTTTTTAGATTCCAATTTCTTTTTTACAACATCAACCGGATACTTCAATGCCAGCTCCCGTATTTCATAGCTAAAGGCGGCGAATGTTTCCTCCCACATCCGGGCTTCTTCCGGTGTATACGAATAAAAGCCCTTTCCATTAGCAATGCCTTTGCTCCCGGTCTCCATTCGCTCTTTCATCAGTTCTGGCACCTCCGTGTTGTTACTAAGCGTCGGAAACAACTCCTTCATGACGTTGCCATAGGCGTCAACACCGGTAAGGTCCATCCATCGGAATACACCCACTAAGGTCATCCAGTACCCTGGATTGTTGCGGCAGGCGCGGTCTACATCTTCGATGGTAGCATATCCATTTTCCACGAGAAAAAAAGCCTCTCTATACATCGCATACATCAGGCGGTTGGTGATAAATCCTCGGATATCTTTCCTGACCAGTGTTGGCTCCTTGCCCCATTCATGAGCCAATTCATAAAGGTCTTCACCTTTTGAAACATCGCTTTCCGCACCGCATATAATTTCCAAAAAACGGGTAGTATGCGACGGCTCAGCCCAATGTAATCCGAGAAAACGGTGGGGCACACGGGTTAGTTTTTGCAGGTCACTGATGGGTATGGCCGATGTATTGCTGGCCAGGATTGCGTCATCGGAAATGTATCGTTCTACTTTTTCATACACACTACGTTTAATGGCCTCATTTTCCAGCGTGCACTCGATGACCAACCGACAGCTCGCAAGGCAACTGTAATCTTCCGTAATGCTTAGGTTTTTTAGGTATACGTCAGCCCTTTCCTCACAAATACCTTCCCGATAGGAGCGTTCCAAATGCTTTCGGATCCGACCCGCCGCATGTTCCAGGTCTGATGGAATGGGAGCTACCGCCTTTACCCGGTGTCCCGCCATCAGCAGACAGGTACAGATGCTTGTGCCCATCAGTCCCAATCCAACGACCCCAACTTGGATTTCTTTCGTGTTCATATATTAGTAAAGTTTAGTATGTTGCTCGTCCACCAGACAAATCGAAGGTGAAGCCGGTGGTAAAGCTATTTTCCGGAGATACGATGTACATAGCTAAATTAGCAACTTCCTCCAAGGTACCACAACGTTTCATTGGAATCTTGTCTGTCATATAATTCACTTGTTCAGCTGGCATCCGATCCACCAAAGCCGTTCGGACAACTGCCGGAGCCAAGGCATTGACAGTAATGCCGGTTTCCGCATACTCTTTGCCCTGTACTTTCGTCATACCGATCACGGCGGCTTTAGATGCGGAATAGGCCAACATACCTGCGTTGCCTTCTTTCCCCGCGATGGAAGCGATGTGCAGGATGCGACCATAGTTACGTTTCAGCATCTGCGGAAGCACATGCTTAGCCATTAAAAAGCTGCCAAAAAAATTAACGTTGAATACATTATGAAGATCACTGGATTCAACTTGATGACTTTGGATGTTCGTTACTCCCGTAATGCCGGCACTGTTTATTAAAATATCAATCCGGCCATACTGATCAGTCACCTGCCTAATGACATTTTCGACGGCCGCTTCTACTGTAATATCCGCCAAAAACCAATTTACCCGGTTGGATTGATCGTCACCGTCAAGTCTTCCCTGTTGTTTATCTATCAATGCCAGACGAACACCTGCCGCAAGTAATTGCCGGGCAATGGCATTACCAATACCAGATGCAGCTCCGGTAATCACGGCTACTTGATTAGAAAATTGAGTCATATCGAACATAAACAAAGTTAGCCATCCATCCGTATGTTATGCTATCACTTTCTTATCAAAAGATAACACTATTTTCTATAGAGCCGCAGCCGTTTTGGGAGTCACCTCAATCTGTTTTCTATACTCAGTGGGCGTCATCCGTTTGACGGATCTAAACCTTTTGTTAAAATTCCCCAGGTTATTGAATCCACTGCGGTAAGCTACTTCCATTATATTCAGACTTGATTCCGCCAGCAGCTTACAAGCATATCCTATTCGGATCGTGTTGATATACTCTACAAACGTCATCCGGTAATGTTCCTTAAAAAAAATACAAAATGTCGCCACCGCCATACCGGCTACCGAAGCGATTTCTTTTAAGGTGATCTCCCGATCGAAGTTTCTCATGATGTGCTCCGTTACGCGGTCTATACGGTTCGAGTAGTCCAAACGAGTATGCTGAATGTATCCCGGACTGGACAGCATTTCGTAATCCGATGTCCGTACTAACGTATCAAATATGCTGAATAAAGTGGCTAGACGCTGAATACCGTTCATTTCAAGCATCTGCCCCATAAGCAGCGCAATTTTATCTCTTGCATTGCCATGGATGTGCAGACCGCGACTTGACAAGCCAAGCAGGTACCTTACCCGTTCCATCTCGGGTATCAACAGAAACTTATCCCCTAAAAAGTCAGGTTTAAATTGGATGACAATAGCGTTTGCTATTTGCCCAGCTCTGCCATTCATATACCGTGCATCGTTTACCCATACATGTGGCAGACAAGGCCCCATGAATACCAGGTCTCCCTTGTCAAAATAACCGATATGATCGCCCACCATACGTCTGCCGGTACTCTGGGTAACGAGCACCAGTTCATATTCCGGATGATAATGCCATTGGTAGGGGAAAAATTGTCCCCTTTCCTGGAAAACGATGAAAGATTTATCATAATCCTGGGGCAATCGTTGTTCGATAATCTTCATATTCCATCATTTAGGTAACACAATACTACTGTTTTCTTTCAAATCACCCATAATATTCATTAAATATAATCCATATCTTTGAGCATGATGACAAAATGGTTACCGCGCGACACGCCAAGTCTGGTGTTGACCCTCTGCCTATTGCTCGGGCACGCAGCTACCGCAACAAGCCAAACCTTGGTAGAACGACTTGGCTATCCCAAGGATGCCATCCTCCTCATCATCAATAACGATGATGCCGGGATGTGCCATGCGGCTAATACAGGAACCATCAAGGGCCTGCAAGACGGGCTGATCTCCTCGTCCACCATTATGTTTACCTGCCCTTGGGCTACAGAGATCGTGAACTTTGCAAGAACTCATCCGGACAAAGATTTTGGCGTGCACCTTACGCTGACATCCGAATGGAAGCATTACAAATGGGGGCCTGTTGCTCCGATCGACCGTGTCCGCTCATTGGTTGATAGCAATGGGCATTTCTGGAAAGAGGTACAGGAAGTTTACGAACACGGTAATGCCGGACAAGCGTATGAAGAAGGCAAAGCGCAGATTGAAAAGGCCTTGTCTTATGGGTTGCCCATTACGCATATCGACTCGCATATGGGAACTTTTCAATTGGATCCGGCTTATTTTGAACAATACGCACGTTTGGCCAAAACATTTAATTTACCACTGCGCATGGCTTCCCAAGCTACGTTAGAAAAATACGGTCAGGGCGAACTGCGCGAAAAATGCGCCCAATTGGGATTGGTGTTTCCTGATTATCTGATCTACGAAGAGTTGCAGAACTACGGAGAAGTGGAAGATTTTTGGGTGAGCATCATCGACAACCTGAAACCCGGCGTGACGGAATTGTTTCTGCATGCTTCTGAGCTGACTCCGGAGTTGGAAGCGATAACCGGAACAGCCCGCAAACGGTCGGACGAATTAAAAGCTTTTACCGAGAGCGGGAAAATCAGGGATGCCTTAGCCAGGAAAAACGTGCAGCTCATCAGCTATAGGCCCCTGTTGGAATTGCAACGGGCATCAACCCCCTAAGCATTCAATCCGCCGTCCATTAAAATATTCTCACCGTTAATATAGGCACCTGCTTCAGAAGCTAGCAGTACAACCAGCCCTTTGATGTCGTCGAGGTTAGCCATCCGGCCTAATGGAACCTTTTTGCAGTAGTTTTTCAGGAATTGCTCCGGTTGGTTATTGAACAGCCCTCCGGGGCTGATGCAATTGAAACGGACGTTTTTACCTACATGCATTTTGGCCATGTACCGTGTCAGATTAATCAAACCCGCATTATGGAAGAAATAGTCCGGAGGTAGATCACCCATATTCGTACCCTCGTAATTAGACAAATCAGGCCCCTTCATCCCCATCATCGAGGCGATGTTAATCACGCTACCCCCACCCGAGCGAGTAATCAGATCCGTCATTTCCCGTAGCAGGTGAAACATCCCTGTGGCATTGTCTCGCATGGATTGATCAAATTGTTCTAATGGAGCGCCGTACCCTTTCATCGGGCGCGACACAGCATTGTTCACAAACCCATCCAGCCTTCCAAATCTTTCTGTGATCTGCCGCTTCAATGCATCCACAGAATCAGGAACCGCCTGATCAACCACCATGCCATGCACGTCATAGCCAACCTGACGGAATGATTCGGCGGTATCCGCCGCACGCTGCCGATTACGGGACGTCGTGATCACGGTAGCATCGGCTTCAGCAAGCCCCTCCACCATGCACTTCCCATATTGACCCGAGCCTCCGGTAACCACAATAACTTTATTTTTTAAACTCAACAGTTCCTTTACGTTCATGGCAATTTCTTAGGATAGTGAAATACGTTTTCCGTTCTCTAAACGGCTTTCATTTGCCGCTAGGATTACGTTTATAAGCCGATAAGTGTCTTCAAAAGGCAGACGCGCTTTTCCTTCCTGTACGGATCGGACAAATTCGATGAGGTTATCGCGGAACATTGAATAGGAATTCCGGATATCTACCAGCTTCCAATTATTGGTTCCAAAAAAAGACAGTTGGAAGGTTCCTGAAATGGAGTTAAACAGATGAAGCATCACATCAGGGCCACGGACCGTTTGCACATGTACAATTTCCCGATCCAATGCACCGATATGTTGCACACTTAGCGGTTTCAAGTCTTCCATCACTGTAAATACGGCCTCTAGCAGGTGAATGCCATATTTCTTCCAGTCCTTTTTCCCTACGGCTGTAACCAATTCAATGTTGCCTAAGTTGGCCAGCTCCTGTTTGGCAACACGGCATTCATTGGCATAACGCATCGATGAGCATGACATGATGAATCGCCCTTTCCGGGCGTGGCCCGCAAACCATTCCAAGTCTTCGCGTGAATAGGCGAGGGGTTTATCGATAAAAATAGGAATCTTAGCTTCAATAAATGGCTTGGCCATCGCCACATGGTTTTCGGGATCATCCCGCCCCAAAATCACTGCGTCCACCTGACCCACCATCTCATCCAATTGCTCTACTACGGTCGTAATGCCCGATGATTGTGCAATGCTTTCTGAAACGATGCGTTTTTGGCACCACACATGGGTCACGGCTGCGTCCGGAATACCCAATGTGTCTCGGTTAGCTTCCAAATAAGCGGTCACCGCCGGGTACCCTAGCCGATTAATTTCCGCGCCGTCAAAACGTCCATTGATGATGGAGGACCAAGAATAGGGATGCGCATTCCCTTCACTCAATCCAATAATACCTATACGAATCATAACCAACCCTTTTTATCCCATTCTGTTAGATTCAAGAACGCCGGATCCGGATAGGCTAACGCCTGAGCTTCTTTCAGCAAATCCTCGTCCATATATACACCATTGACCGCGTCCAGCGCGTCTTCCAAATAATCCTGTTTATCAATCCCGACCAACACAGCGGATACCTCCGGATGAGCCAGTGCAAATTTTGTGGCCAATTGTGGCAAATGAGTAAACCCGGCACGCAACAGGCTTCGATATTTACCCAAGTGGGCCTCAACATCTTTGAGAGCCGGATGTAATTTAGACATCCGATCGCTCAGCATCCCCCTCATCAGCACGGATCGGACAATGAGGCCGATTCCTTCGCGGGCTGCATCCGTAAAGTATGTACCTTGGCTTTGATCCATCAGATTGAAGGGCAATTGTATGGCGTTCCACTCCTTGCACTGGATCGCACGCCTCGTTTCCTCGGTTTTATATACCGACACCCCGATGGCCCTAACCGTGCCTTCTTCGCGCAGTTTCGTGAATACCCGCAGCAAGTCTTCATTCGCTAGTAAGTTCTGGTCGGCATAATGAACCATATACAGGTCGATGTAATCGGTACCCAATGCCTGCAGGCTTTCCCTCAGGGAAGCACGCACCAGCTCATTAAGCCCGGCATACGAAGGAATTTTCCCTTCCGGGTCCCTAAGGTGCCGGCATTTTGTGGCCAGCACAACTTCCTGTCGTCTGCCGTAAAAAGCATTCCCCATGATGCGCTCACTTTCGCCATAGAGCCTCGCCGTATCAAAAAAGTTGATTCCGCAGTCTAGCGCGTTGTGCAACAATTTAATGGCATCCGCTTCGGTCAGCATATCCGCTTCACTTTTGACACCAATACCATACGGTAGACCGATTTCAACACCCCCAAAGGCGATTTCGGAAATCTGTATCCCCGTATTTCCCAACGCTCTTTTCTGCATTTCAGTTTATTTATTGTTCCAAATACGATTTGCCCTGCGTTCCTTTTTGTCCAAAAGCGCCAACGATATTCCGGCAGTAATCTTTCAGCCCGACCACGTCGGCACCCACACTCACGAAATGGTAACCCATTTCTGTCAAATCCTGCAGATTGGCCGCCGAACCGACGGTAGCGGCGTATTTGCCATGCCGGTTGGCCACTTCGGCGACACGCCTCCGCGTTTCCAATAACAGCGGATGGTCCCATTGCCCCGGGGCTCCGATGCCCTGACTGAAATCGCCGGGACCGAAGAACAACATATCGAATCCATCCAGTTGAGCGATTTCCTCCAATTCATTCAACGGCTCGGGATCCTCAATTTGCAACACAACGAAGCGTTCGCGATTGGCTGACATTAAATAGTCGCTGAAATCCAACGCTGTATATGCGCCATCGGCATTACCCCCATCAATCGGTCGTCGACCGACGGGATGGAAACGGGTCATATGGATGACCTTTTTAGCGTCTTCCACACCCATGATATGAGGCACTAGTATACCCGTCGCGTCCATTTCTAACGGCTTGACATAGTCACTATACGAACCACGTGGCACACGCACCATCAAGTCGGCATCGTGCGCCTTGGTTGCCCATACGTGGGAAGCAATGACCGACCAATCCTGGCCGATATGCTCTAAGTCTACCCATACGCAATCGAAACCGGCTATCGCGGCGATCTCGGAAACCTGTGCATCTTTCAGGTTAACTTTAAAGCAGCTGGCGATTTCTCCGGACCGCAATTTATTCAGCACCTTACTTGTTCTCATATATCGAAATAACGTTATTCATCAATCGGTTTGATTTTCGGCTTTAGCCGGAAAAGCAATAGCGCACAAACCACCATGCTTAATGCTGCTAGCTGGAATATAAACGTAAGATTTACCTGCTCATCCCGCAAAGCGCCAGCAACATAAATTCCGATCCCACCAATGACGCAACTGCAAAGATTCAAAAATCCGTAACCCGTTGCAAGATAGCGTTTATCGGCAATCATGCCCAAGATAGGCATCATGTTCGCATCAATAAACGGTCTTGTCAACGCATAAACGAGGAAACCGACAACCGTAGCCCATAGCAGCATGGTGTAGCTGGCTATAAACACGGCAGGTACAGCAATAAGGAAACCGATAGCAGGCAACCACATCCGTGCCCTAGAATTCGTCTTGGACCACCAGTCGGCCAGCGCCCCCCCACCGATGACACCAACCAACATAGCCGGAAAAAAATAGGCGGTGGAGTATACACCGGCTTCCGTTTGAGATAGGTCAAACTTCTCTTTGTAAAAGGTTGGCAACCAGCCGTTCACCATCCAACTAATCGCTCCAGCTATGCCCCAGATAATTAAAACTACAATAAACGAAGGATTTCCGAACAATCGCTTCAGTGCGACTCGAAAATCTGTTTGTTCTTCTTGTGAAACGACATCTATCGTTTCCTCCTCGGTGTTAGCCTTCGGATCACGCAGGAAAAACACCAATATGACTGCATAGCCAATGCCGACAATTCCAAAAATACTGAAAGCATAATGCCAACTATGGGTTTCAGCCAACCAACCTCCAATAAATCCCAAGCTTTGGCCAACCATGACTCCCGCCACATGGATACCGGTAGCGGTAGATCTTGTCTTACCCGTGTGCCAATCCATGATCAGCGCCATCGCAGCGGGCATATAGCATGCTTCACTGATTCCCATCAACGCCCGTGCCGCCAACAACTGTTCGAAAGAAGTAGCCAAGGAGGTCAGCCAGGTAACTAATGACCAGAAAAATAAGCTACCGATAATGACCTTGCTCCGGTTAAAGCGATCTGCGAGATAACCAGCAAATGGACTTGCAAACCCATATACCCAAAGAAAGACAGAAGTTAATAGACCGAACTCCGCATCCGTCATGGGAACGACTTCAATGATACTTGTTCGCATGGTGGTGATTGTCATGCGGTCAAGGTAATTAAGTGCTCCAACTATGCATAGGAGTGCTACCAAAAGCCAGGGGTAATACCTTCGTTTACGAATCATCTGCTTGGTTTTTTTCGAGCCTACGGGTCATTTTCATAACCTTGTAAGCTGCCGCTGCATGAATATCTGCATTATACGAAGCTACATCGACATTCCTCAATTGATCATACAATCGGAATAAGATTTTTCGATCGTCCGCTTCCCCCCGCTCCGCCAGTCCCTGAAGCGGTTGCTGAGTTTTGATGAAATCACTTAGTGCCTGTTCTTTCACATCGGATATGGGCATGGCCTGTGAATTTACTTTTTTTGGAATAGCCAATACAGCTACGAGGATGAATATCGTGAACACCGCCAAAAACAGGTTAAGCCTTACCAACATGTCCAACCTCCGTCAACGACAATGGTCTGGCCCGTGATGTATGAAGCCGCATCTGACAAAAGAAAAGCGACGGTACCGGCAATCTCGAGAGGCTGTCCAATCCGCCTCATGGGAACACGGGCCTCGATACGTTCGACAAAGTCAGGATGCTGACTTTGAACAGTAGGATTGGGAAATGGGCCCGGAGCAATGACATTGCACCGTATTTGTTGTTCGGCCCAATGGACGGCCATGTATTTAGCCATATGTCGAATAGCTGCTTTACCCACGCCATATTCTATTGGATTTTTATTCATCGGCTTTTTATACACGGACGGATATGGCGCGACGAGCCCATACATACTAGCGCATAAGACAATACTTCCTTGGTTTCGGGCGACCATAGCTTGCCCTATTAGGCGACTTATGTGAAAAACAGCAGTTATGCCGCCATGATTGACTTCATCAAATTCGTCGGGCGTAAGTTCCTCAAATGCTTTACTAGTGGAGGCAAATGTCAAGTTCACAAAACCATCTGGACAACCATTGGTCGTTATTTCCTTCGTCACGAATGAAGACACAGCATCTAAATCCGTTGCGTCCAAACTAATAGGAATCACGTTTTCTCCCAATTCATGCGCAACGACAAACGCTTTTGCCCGATCCGCCAGATCGATGCATAGCACACGCGCCCCCATTTCGCTCAACAAGGTTACCACTGCGCTGCCTAAATAACCGGCGCCGCCCAGTACCCAAATCAATCTGCCGCTTAAACTAAATAATTCACCCATACCTAACTGAATCCAGTAGCCCCTATTTTTCCGCGTCAATTTCTATAATGGTTCCCGCGATATGCCGTAATCCATTTTCTTTATTAAAATAATAGACAACCAGCACGCGATTATTATCCAATTGTACGGGCCATGTATAGCCCAGATCACCGTTCCCGCCATCTGTCCGCAGGACGATCTCCTGTGAGGTATCCCAGTCTGTGCATTCAGCGTTCAGTATACGTGCGCGGATACCAAATGGCTTATGCCGATATCCATAGGTAACCAACACGCGGCCATCGGGCAATTGCAACGCATTCAATGGGTGTCCTTGAAATCCCATAGATTGCCATTGAAACGTTTTCCCGCCATCCGTCGACCTTGCGATTACCGCTTGGTCATCGTAACCCGCGGTGCGCAGGAATCCCACAATATCGCCATTTGGTGTTTCGATTACAGAAGCCTCGTTAAAGGAAACGGTAGGATCTTCCGCCACTACACCGGAATATTCCCAGGTCAGCCCCTTGTCTTTTGAGACCAACAGGTAATTGGATGTTTTTTTAACACCGTCGTGCGCAGCAACGATCCACAGTATGCGTCCATCTTTTGCCTCATACAAAGCGCCACGGTTATAAGCCGGCACGGGTTCGTTAAACACGTTATAATGCCGCTCCTGTGTAACATGAGGTGGATAATAGGGTCCCTCCCAGGTTTTACCGCCATCGGTAGAGCGTACGAGATAGCCCCCCAAGAAGATAAATCCACCCGACTCAAAATAAGGCTGCTTTACTTTTGCATCATCCCTAACAGTTGTCCATCCGTAACTTGTGCAAAGCAGGGTTCCGTCCTTGAGCTGAAGCAGGCAAGGGTCCTGCGATCCGCCAAATGCATGTGCGTAAATTAAATCCGGAGCCGGGGTCCACGTCTCTCCGTCCGTGGAACGTACACCAACTAAATAACTATTATGGTCAACGTGATTGTTGTCTTGCTCCCCATATATCCTCCGATTCGGAGCACGTCGGAAAGCCACTAATAATTCGCCGTCGGGTTTCTTTACGACCGAAGGAAATGTGCTGTAAAACATGGAATCCTGGTAGATCATTACATCTTTAATTTTGCGTACTTCAACAGCACGTCTTTCCTTCCCTTGACCAAACGAAATTGATGATATACCTAAAATCAATAAGAGGGCGAGTGCAAGATCTCTACTAAAACACATAATCAAAATTTATCAACAGCCGACTTTTGGTTTTAATTTAAGGACCTCAAGTAGGGTATGGTTACAGCACGAACAAATGAAGGAATTGAGAAAGCAATTTACATAAAAATATTAATTAAATTTAAAGGAATAAAGATCCGCATCTTTCAAGTAGAACTTTAATCGAATGGGTCTACCAGCCAATTCAGAAACATCTTTTTGTTTTTGCCACGAAACAATTCTTGCTATTTCATTACCAATTATTTCTTGTGTTTCAGAAAATGAATACCCTGAAATTGGCCGCTGTTCCTCATCCAGAATTTCAACTTTAACCGATCCTGCAGCCGATGTTGAATAATTAATTTCAAGCTCACTTCCATTAAATATAAACGGCTTCGTAATAACCTCCCCTCCATCGTAGCCTGCAGAAAGGGAGGCAAAACCGTCTATCCGTAATGAATACCTTTTTACATGAGCTGACGGTTGTGCATAACTTTCATTTAGATAAATCGAAATTTCAGACGGACTGGTTTCGACAACGTTGAGTACGGGATAATTTGAACGAGAGACCCAATTTTCCAATCCAATCCCCGGGCGAACAAACGACTCCATAAATGTTCTATCGTATTTATTGCCTCCCCTACTGCTCATTAGGACAGCGTCGGAACAGTCTTTATAATAATTTGGATTGACATTCATCTTAGCAGCCTGCTCTTCAGACACAACTTGCCTATTAGGCATGAATCGTGCGCCTATTGCCAGGTAAATATGAGGTGCACGATAATAAGGACTGGTCTGTTGAGTGTATAAATGTTCCAGTGGAGTATCGCCAAACGTCATCGCTTCCGGTGCCGACCAGTTCACAAAATCCTTGGACACGGTGCGGCTGACAGACCGAAATCCTTTATATGCCGTAAACCCCCCGTCAGACCAAGTCCGAAAGTAGCAAACATACTGGCCTTCATGTTCCGACCAAAATACCACATTCTGCGAATCAAACACTCCGGTCTGAAAAACTGCTTTGTCTTGTTTCTTTTTCCAATGTATCCCATCTTCAGAGATGTACGCAAGTAATCCACTTCTGTCAGTACCTCCCACCGCCTTATAACGTTCTTCTCGTTTTGCATTCGGATTGGAATCAAGAAAAGGGCTAAAATTATGCGTTGCGGGAGCAGCATGAGCTAGTATAACATTATTTTCTGATGTACCATCGATCGTATAAATACCAAGTGAAGGTTTTGTCCAATTGACGCCATCCGTTGATTCGGCATAACAGGTGACTTCGTTATCATTACCATCTTTCCCCGCTTCTCGAATACCTCGATAATACATCCTGTATAAATCACCGTCTTTTATTATGGTACAGTACCCTGAAAAATTACCCTCCCAAGGCTTATCAAAACTCAGAACAGCACCTTCGTTAACCGGATGATGCATCTTTTGATTGACATTATCCATCTTATCCAATAAGTAGCGATCTACAAACAGTTCTCTTCGATTATCGATGCGCACAGGTTCATCTGTTTGCGCCGATAATTGGAATGAAGCCACGAAAAACATATAAAAGAGTACGATTATCGACTTTGGATTCTTCATATTATAATTCATTTAACTTGTAAAAAAATAGATCATTTAGATATGCTTACCTTCTATTGGTATCCAGAATTTTGTGTAACCTTGGGTTCGGCGCTTAGTATATTTAATGAAAGCGGCCACAGGTATTTATACGTATCTTGCGGATGCTCTTTAAAGTAAGGAATAAGCTCGTTAGCTCTATCGAAGCGCAAAATATCCCACCAATATTTTCCCTCATATAGCAGTTCTAATAATCGTTCTTCCAGAATTGCTGTGTCATTGTCTTCTTTGCTACCGCTAACAAACCTGTATTTTTCAAAATTGTCTCCGTATGCCCGTGCCCTCACGCGATTCATTACTTCAGACGGATCTTGATTCAATGCGTTTTGTGCTTCTGCTTTCATCAATAATACATCTGCATACCGATATAAAACTACATCGTCTAAAAAATATCTCGCGCCTCCGTCAATCATGCCATTAAATTTACGCTGTATGCAACCGTAAAATTTAGAATACGTCCCTGTATTCGGGTCCAAACTGTACAACTCCGTAAATGACGCGGATTTCCGCTGATCTTCATCGCTAAATTTGGCTAACACATCCGCCGTTAACGTCCAATAATTTCCTCCTCCGATCGTGCCAATAATTTCCAGTGCATCTGGATCCGAATTAGGTGGATATGCATCGATATACATATTTGCCATAAAGGTATTCGACGCTTCAAATCGAGCAAACGTATTTGCCATGATAATTTCGCGATTACCTTTATTGGTATAATCAAAAATACTTTCAAAGCTATCCAGTAAGGTCACATCTGACTTTTCAACTTCATTCAACGCAGTCAAAGCTTCCTGAATATCCGCATCGCCACCTGTCAATCTCTTACCTGTCCATAGGTACACATCCCCTTTCAATGCATTCACCCCCGGCTTAGACCACCTGTTACGGCCGTTAGCGAAATCGTCGTCCGGAAATAATGCTAACGCATTGGCTATATCTGATTTTATAAAGTCGAATATCTGTTCAACCGAGGTACGCTCCTTATAAATTACTGCGGGATTATATCCTTCGGTAGGCTCGGTTACTAACGGGACACCGCCCCATGTCTTTGCCATCACAAAATAGCAAAAAGCCCGCATGGTATATGCTTCCGCAATAATCCGCTGCTTTTGACTTTCAACATTGAAAGTAATAGAGGGAACATATTTGATGACAAGATTAGCGTCGTTTACGACTTGATATAGCGAATTCCAATCTGGTCCCGCGGTGGTTGCATCAAGTGTATTGTCAAAATTTCGAAGATTGCTGAAATCATTCCCAACAGATTGACGGAGATTTTGGCTTCTAGATTCTCCCCAGATATATAGATTAGTGGCCGTCACCCCCCTTAGCCGGGCATACATTCCTCTTATTGCACCATTGGCGTCGTCTTCCGTCTTCCAAAACGAGGCAGTAGATATAATGCTGATCGGCTCCAAATCCAAGTTTTTTGTACAACTTATAGCTATCCAACAGAAAAAGGCGTAAAAAATAGAATATCTTTTCATGACACAAATGTTAAATTAGAAGGTAATCGATGCACCGAAAATAAATGACCGTGGATTTGGATATGCAGCATCAGAATTGGTCTGCTCCGGGCTCAACCCTCCGTACTTTGTAAAGTAATATAGATTTGCGCCCGTTAGGTTTATCCGGAAATCAGCGATACCCAGACGATCTACAATCGATTTTGATAAGCCATACCCGATGGTTACTTCTCTCAAACAAAGGAAATCCAGTTTCTCATAGTGTCTTGAATTCCCGCGCCCCCCCCAGACATTCCACTGTGCATTCTGATCTGCCCAATAATATCGGGGAACGTCAGTGATATCTCCCTGATTTTGCCAGGATCTACGCATGTTCGCGCTAATGGCATTCGCACCGGAAAAATTGCCTTCCATTCGGGCGACCGCTTCATTGTAAATTGTAGCACCTATCGTATAATCCATTCGGACCGAAAGACTGAGATTTTTATAACTGAAATTGTTCGTGAGTCCTCCTGTGATGCGAGGGATAGAATTACCCATATACACACGGTCTCTCGTGTCGATTGTGTCATTACGATCCACATCTAACCAGTTTACATCCCCGCCGTATTTAGTCTTATCAGTCCTAGGAATCAACATATCCACAGGTCCTTGCATTGCCTCTTCATCAGTAGCATAAACACTGACTTGCTTGTAAGCATATAAATCTCCGATCCGCTGCCCTTCTTGCAGTCCTCCCAACCAAGCATAATCTCCTTTTTTGGGATCGTATACATAAACGCCTCCAACCCTATTATATTCAATCCCATTTTCAGGTAATCTCAGTATTTTACTATTAACCGTCGCTGTATTAAATGCCAGATTCCACTGAAAAGCTGAGGTTGGCTTTAGTATATGAGTATTCAGTTCTATTTCATACCCTTTATTTTCTAACGAACCATAATTGGTAAGTATAGTGGCAAAACCCGTCGACGGCGGCAAATTAAGTGAAGTCAACAAATTGTCGGTAACCCTGCGGTAATAATCAAATATGATGTTTATTCGATTGTTAAATAATCCCAGATCAAACCCAACATCTGCAGTCTTAGAACGTTCCCATTTTAAATCCTGATTCGGCAATGTTGTGATCTGTATACCGGCGTCGCCATCATAACGAGTAGATGCACTATATTCTCCTTGTGCTTGGTATAACCCCAATCCACTGATATTGCCTGTTACGCCATAGCTGCCTCTTAATTTCAGCCTAATCAGATCTTCTGGAAATATACTCCAGAAATTTTCCTTATCTAAATTCCAACCCAATGACGCTCCCGGAAATAACCCCCATTTATTGTTTTCTCCTAAATTCGAGGCCCCATCGTAGCGCAAACTGACATTAAGCATGTATTTTCTCTTAAAATTATAGGTAGCCCGAGAGAAATAGCCAATTAACGCATGTTGCGTTTCCGATCCAGCAACCGCCGTGGGAGTAGCAGACGCGTTTAACGTTGGGATAATATCGGTTGCGGCATCTGCACCATTAGCGGATAGCGAAATATTATTTGCACCTAAATATGAAAATCCGCCTTTCACTTCAACATCATGATCGGAATTGAAGGTCTTACCATAGGTCAGTATGGCGTTGAACTGAGGTCTTGAGGCATCTGAATAAGATCCAGAGGCATTACGAGAAGTAACTAGCGTAGTTGGGCCATTTAAGTAGCTTTTTAAAAAATTCCGTGAATACGCTCCGCGGTACTGAAAAGAAAATTGCGGACTGAATGTTAGATTGGGTACAATTTCCGCTTCAGCGCCAACAATCATCGTTAAATCGTTAACTTTGTTTTTCGGGTTATAAACCGACATTCTATAAAATGGATTGGAATAGCTAAAGTTCCTCCCCGGCGAAAGCGTTCCATCCTCAAAATAAAGTTTGTTTGTGGTTGGTGCTATTAATGAGGACTTAAATACATCGACAGTCGGAGCTTGTCTATCGCCTTTATTCGCGTAAAGAATCCGCGCATACAATTTCACCTTATCAGACAAATCCAACTCACCATTTAAATTAAGCGAAAGTCTTTTATAATCGGTTTGTATGGCAATACCTTGATTATCAATATATCCTAATCCTAGATAAAATCGAGACTTTTCGTTTCCGCCGGAAACAGAAAGTGCATGATTATGCGAAAATGCATTTCTGAATAACATGCTTTGCCAGTCTGTCGTTGAAAAGAGCAACGTTCGTGATGGATCTGCAGGATCCGGTATACTCTCCCAGCCTTCATCCAATTTATACTGGTTTTCGGGCGTTAGGTATTGGAGCGAACTGGTAGTTGTATTGGAAAGATCATTACCTGCTCCACCCAAGTAAACATTTCCGTCCAAATTTGAGAGGTATGTAGGATTTATGCTGCCTGTCGCCAATAAACCTAGACGAGCAAAATAAACTTCTTCAGCGCCGGTTAAAATATCAAATGTTTTACCCACCCGAGAACTTGCTAAATCTACTTTATAAGTTACCCGCGCTTTCCCGGATTCTCCCGACTTCGTTTCAACAATAACAACCCCATTGGAACCTTGCGCTCCATAAATAGCAGTTGCTGCCGCATCTTTCAGTACTTGAATTGATTTTATGTCATGTGCACCTATGTCATTCATATTACTTCTCAACACACCATCAATTATATAGATAGGCGGTGAACTATTCGGGTTGTTAATCGATGTACCTCCTCGGATGATAATATTGGGGGCAGCACCCGGTTGCCCGGAATTAGACTGTACCCTTACCCCAGCCAAGTTTCCTTGCAAAGCATTTCCAATATTAGCATAGGGTATGTTGTCCAGCACTTTGTTATCCAATTTTGATATCGAAGTGGTTATAACATCTCTTCGCTGTGTTCCATACCCTACAACCACTACTTCATCTAAATTTTGCCCTGCTCCGTCTAAGATTATATCAATTGTTGAGCGGCCAAGAAGATCCTGTTCCTGTCGTTGCGCCCCTACATGAGAAAAAACGAGTATGCTTTTTCCCGGCGGTACCGATATTTCGTAATTACCCGCGTCATTGGTAGCGGTCGCAATCATTGTGTCTTTCACGGTTACGCTCACCCCAGAAATGGGCTCTCCCGATGTATTCGTTACTTTACCTCTAACAATAGTTTGGCTTATGGCCCCATGACAAAGCAGCAATGCCAAAAAAAGCAATGTCAACCGATGACACATAAGCCAATCATTACTTACATACTTTTGTATAAAGTTGATTTTCATAATTACATAGTTGTTAACTGTTTAAACTCTTTTATACCTACACACGCAACGCACATTGTAGCGTTGCCTCCCTCAAATACCTACCATTTAATACTTAATAATTGGTTAATTCAATATCTCAAAGGTAAGAGTCGTTAAACTGGCTTTCTACTACTTTTCTTTCTATTAGTAGTACAATATTTCATGACAGTTGACACATTTTCTCGAATAACAAAATAGTTACCAAACCCGCTGTTCAACGAGAAAACAATTAACTGTAACTCAAACGAAATGCAGATTAGTCAGCGATAAAAAAGGAATACAAGTCGGCGTCTTTGAGAATAAATTTCAATCTTATTTTTTTCCCTTTCAACTCACTTATTAAACGACCTTTTTTCCATACAACGGCTTTGTCAATAGCATCGCCAATCAATTCCACCGCATCACCTTTTCCGAAGCCGTTAATTTCATTACCGGCATCATCTAATAAAACAACTTTAATAAAACCAAATGCGGAGGTGGCAAAATTAATAAACAAAGAATCTGATGATACCACCAAAGGCTTCGTAATCGCCTCACCTATTTTATACCCAGCCGACAATGAAGAAAAACCATCAAGCCGTAATGTCATTCTTTCAATATATACGTCTGGACTTCCATACCCCCTAGTGATATAAAATGACATTTCCCGGTCAGAAGTTTGATAAACGCCGGATGCAGGCATATTACTCCTACCCCCCCAATTCATTGGATTACTTCCGGGCCTTACAAAAGACTCCATATACATCCGTCCATAGGTATATCCCCCACGTGAAGTCATCAATACAGCGTCCGAAATATGGGCTTGTTGAGATGCATCGATATCATTTGCCACCAATTCGGCCTTAGATAATGCTTGCTTGTTCAAGTTAATCCGCATCGGCATAGCAATAAGGATGTGAGGAGCCCGAAAATAGGGTTGTGTAGCATTTGTATACAGATGTTGCATTTCAGCCCCTCCAAAAGACATTTTTTGAGGCTCCGACCAATGAATAAAATCCTTGGAGACAGATTTAGCAATCGTACGAAAACCCTTCCCCAATCTCTTATCTCCTGTTCTATCTTCGCTCCCTACTCTTAAATAGACAGCGTACGACTGCTCACTTGGCAACCAAGTAAGGATATTATGAGAGTCCATTGGGTATTGATTAAATAAGCCGGTTGTGTCTTTATCAAATCTTTTCCAATGAATTCCATCCGCCGACACATACCTAAAAGTACCTTGATGAGCCTTCGGGAACGCATTAGCAGTATGACCACCAATCGCTTTATATCGCTCCTCTTCAGGGATATCTTTCCTCCGATCATATAACACCATAAAATTTTCTGTGCTTTTTTGGGGATTCTTCACCATGATGACATTATTGTTACATGTTCCATTAATTTGATATATGCTTAGATTAGGTTTTATCCAATGAATGCCATCTTCACTTTCTGCATAGCATGTAACGGCTTCTGTCAATCCATCCTTAATCTCATTGGATCCCCGATAGTACATTCTGTAAAGACTATCATCTTTAATAACCGAAGCATAGGTAAGAAATTTGCCTTCCCAAGGCTTATCTGCCGATATTGCGACACCTGCTGAACGTGGTATACCCAATTTATAATAGGTATTAGTTCGGTTCGCTATAATATAATCGTCAACGAATAACTCACGGCGATTTTTAAAAATAACAGCTACAGAATCTCCTTGTGCAATTAATGGGGAATTCAATAAATTCATCGCGATGCACAGATAAAAACACCTTACTTTCATAGTTTGTTAATTAAAATTGGTTACGTAGTCAAATAGAAGACGATTCATCAAAAGGCGATTACAATTCAAGACCTTCTCTATAAATCAGCTGATCGTATAGAGGTACTGATTGAACCCTTCGCAGTCTAAGCGCGAATTACTAATTTGCAGGGCTGTCATCCGCTGTGCAAGCATTATTACGTCTGCCTACTTGGCATTCCTAACAAAACTAAGAATCTGTTAAACAGAAAGCTATAACAATTCTTTTTAAAGATGATACTATTTTCCATGTCTCCTTGGAGGACCCCGATACGCGGCAATACGCATTGGAGGATCCACACGGATTTTTACTTTTACAGCAGAAATATTAAACAAAGCTTGGCGGGAAGGGTGGCCTATCTACAAGTGTTGCCTTTCGGCCAATTCCGGCGACTCTCGCAAAAAATGTTTATGCTGAATTCTTCAAAGTGACCAGTTGGCGTGATCTTGCCCTGGAAGATTTTCTGTACTAACCTAACTAAGTAACGCTAATCTTTCAGTGTCAGCGTATTGCCCGTGTCGATTACCTCATAAATCTGGGCACGTTCCTTTCCGCTCGGTGAATTGGGTTGATGGAAGGTAAGCATCAGCCGCCCATCGAACGTCTTGAATAGCATACCGTGGCCACCGTGTTGGTAAAACAGTAAGTTTTCTTGTTGCTTCCAAGGCCCCGTCACCTTTCCGGTTGTAGATTCTGCAATACCGATCGCGTAACTTCCTTCTTTGAAGCTGGACCAGATCATCAGCAGCTTACCCGTCTTGGTCCGATACAGGAAACAACCATCTGTTACGTAGGTACGGGTGCCATCCGGGTGTTGATTTCCGGTCGACCAAGAAGCACTGGATGCGTGAAAAAGCGTCAAGGAAGATCCCACTGTTTTTGAAAGATCTTGCTCCAGTTGTACCAACTCCATCGTACCGTCTTCTATCTGCACCCACTCATGGCAATAAACCAGATAAGGAATCCCATCTTCGACCCATAGCGTACCATCTAACGCCATGTAATCCATGGGGGTATGCGGCAACTTCTCTTCAAATGGGAGAAACGGACCCATCGGATTGTCTGCATAGAACAGCTGTGTTCCCCTGAAGGTGTATTTTGGAAAACCTTCCCGCCTCAGCTTCCATTCGATATCGGAATTAAGCGTGGCGAACAAATAGTATTTGCCTTGATACGAATGTACTTCAGGAGCCCATATGGCCCCTTTGATCCAGTTGTCCGGCGGTGTATTATAGACCACATATGGGCCTTCCCAATATTCCAGATCTTTACTATGGTAGGCAACCACTCCGCTCGCATCCGTCCCCTGTTTATCCTTGACTGGTGCTGACTTATAAAGGATATACAACTCGCTCTGTTGATCGGCGACAATATAAGGATCACGTACATGTAGATCCGTAATGTGTACTTTTGAAATGTTTTCCTGTGCTGATGCATATTGACCAACCAATAGACAGGAAACCATGAAAACAACCCATACAATAAACTGTCTTTTCTTCTGCATGGTTCAAAAATAGCAACAATCTACCGATCATCAACAACCTACAACCGGTTTCTACTCGCTACCACCCAGCGCTCCACATAGGCACCTTGCTCGATAACTGCGAGGTAGTCGTATAGTGCCACGGTAGGGCAAACATGGTACGGCAATCCATACAACACATCCCCTACTTTCCAAGAATGCCCCGGTGGCGCTTCCAACACCAAATGTTCCTCGCTTTGACCGATCGGTTTCAGATCGGGGGCATTGAGGAAATAAACCCGCCGATCCAACGGATTCTCGGCCGCAACGGCCTTGTGTCCCAAGTCCACGCAGAATCGGTTCACTTCCGGCATGGATACAATACGCGTCAACAGTACGGCAGAAGGAAGAAACGGCTGATCCGGCAGGCCATCGGCATAACCCTTATCCCAGAGAATGAACGTTCCTGGACTGCATTCCACTTCGGGATAGGTTGCATAAATAGGAAATGATGGCGACCCTCCCACGACAATGCGGGGCCTCGGGAAGCCCACCTTTTGTACCTGTTGCGCCATTTGCTCAACCGATTCAAAATTCTTCGCACAGATTACCTTTCGTTTTTCAATGTCCCGTTCATGTACATGGCCATCGTATGCATGAAAGCCCTGAATAGCCAATCCTTCCAGTTGACCACATTGCTGATATAAGGCAACCGCCTCCGCTCCCGGCTTGATACCGGTACGGCCCATTCCAATATTCAAATCCACATAAACGTCAACCATCTCCCCGGCTTGCCTTGCAGCCACCGCCAATGCATGTGCAGCCTGGGGATTATCTACAATGGCCGAAAAATTGGTTTTCGGGAATTTTTTCTTCAACGACAAAAAACGGATTAGCTTCGGACCATACAGCGGATACGCCACGAGCACGTCCGGGGCTTCACACTCACCCAACATTGCTGCCTCGGCAATAGTTGCACACTTAAACCGCGTAATTCCTGCTTCCAATTGGAGGCGGGTCAATTCCTTGGTCTTATGCGTTTTCACGTGTGGCCGTAACCGCTTTGGGTCATCAATCATGCTTTTCAGGAGCGTAATATTCTGCTTAATACGCTCCGGAAACACCAACAATGCCGGTGAATCAACATCGGATTCGTTGCGGATCTTATACCAAGTATCAACGGGTTGCATAGGATAATTGTATTGTCAAAGACTATTGATTTGTGCCAACAGGCTATTCATAAGGATTCCTTCTGCATTCTCTGCCAAATGGCTTGATCGGCAACGCCAGCATTCGTACCCCCCTTTCTCCAGTTCATGGGCTGGCGGCACGTAGCCAACGTAATCGTTGGCCAGGCAAATCGTAAAATACTTTTTATCGGGTCGTTCTGCTTTGATATGCAAACCGGTTTCAGCGAAAAACTCACCCGGAAGTGCACCGATCACGCCCGAACCGACTCGGAACGCCTGCACCGGCACCTGTTTTTCATCCGGGTATTCAGCAAGTAGCACCTGTTCCCGCGCATATACTTGTTGATATCCCCGTTGGTCGAACTGGATGTTTTCGTAGTCAGTTTGTTCCACAAGCGCTTTGGCGGTCTCCAATTCCTCCGGCGTCGGTTTGCGTAATCCTACCGTTATTTCGGCGTATCGACTTCCTAATACGGGTTGTACTTCCCAGGTCACGTCACTTAGCGACGTCACCACACCAATAGCAAGTTCTTTACCGATCAACTGGCTTTTCTCATGATTCCCCGCCGGATAGCGGTCGGGATCCAGGAAATCCCAGATATTTACTTCGCCACTGGTGCCATTGCTCATCATGCCTACAAAAGCGGAGTCCGTACCCAATAATTCGGTCAACTCTTTGGCAAACCAACCGAAGTAGTCCGCGCTGATCGTACCCCGCTCGCAGTCTCCCACGTAGTGCAATGAATAATTGGCAAGCAGACCGATCCATTCACCATCGATTCCTTTGACAGCTAGGTATCGTAATTCTGTATCTGGTTTAGACGTACGCTCCACAATATCGTTTTCGCCGCCGATGGGATTCGTTTTTATCGCATCTGCTTCGCCACTCACCGGGTTAAACGGTCGATAGTTGGCCTTCATGCGGTAACGTCGACATACCATATGCCTCGGCTCGTCAAACCAACCATAACCGATGTGCGCAGGCACCGAGCGTTGTTGCGCTTTCAATATCGCCTCAACAAGCAATGCGGGCAACTTCTTTCGGTATCCCCAGTCTACATGCCCCATCAGCAAATCGGCAACGGAACCGGCTGAATGGGTATGCGTACTCGAAATCAACTGATTTTGAGGTGGGATACCGGTCTGTTCTGCAATGAGATTCTTTACTTCATCGAGAAAATCCCGTTGCATCACACAAATATCGACCACGAGGATAAGTAACGTGGTGACGCCATCCTGCATGATCAGTGCTTTGGCGTAAAGCGGATCGGCAATATGGTTCGCGTAACGGCTTGTAAATTCGCCATTGATCACGGTCCCCAAGGGCGGTGTAATATCCACCTGTGCAGTCCCTGCTTTAAATAAATGTTTTTGCATAGTACTATTTATTTCTTCCACGCATTTCGTAAAAAACGTAGCCAGTTACCATGGAAAATATTGTCAATATCAACCTCTGAATAGCCCCTATGCTGCAGTATTGCTTCAAATTTCCGCAAATCTGCAATGGAGTTTAGATCCCATGGACTTTGTTCGGTACCAAAAATACCATCCAAGTCACTGCCGATGCCAATGTGATGGCTGTTCCCTGCCAGCTGGCAGATGTGGTCCCAATGATCCACCAACTGCTCCAGCCGGATATCCAATTGCCACGGATCCGATACCGTATCGATAAACCGGATATCCATCGCCCAACAATCCAGCATTCCGCCGATAACGGCTCCTCTCCCGATCAGTTTTTTGATCTGCACATCGGTTAGCTGCCGTTGGTTGGGCACGAATTTACGCACATTATGATGACTGGCCCATATTGGCCCTTCGTATAGGTCTAACGCTTGGTCAAACCCCTCATCTGTGAGATGGGTGACATCCAAAATCAGATTCAACGCTCCCATCACCTTCATCAGCTCCAGCCCCTGCGGATGGATCCGCCCCGCAGTCTTGGTGCCGTCTGCATACCTACCCGTGCCAAAGTGTGACAGCCCCATCGCCCGCAAGCCATAACCATGTGCCCGATAAAGATAGTCAATATCCACCAATGAATCGGCGCCTTCCAAGCTAAGGATATATCCGATGGGTTTATCTTCATCCGCCAATTGATCATCATTCCACAGATGGACCTGTTCTTCCAGCCCTTCCAGGTCTACAATCTGCACCATCTCCCCCAGCGCTTCCATCTCCCGATACCAGCTAAGCTGTGCTTGCGTCATGGCCCAGGCTTGTTGCGGAGAATTCCATGCCGTGGGCACATAACGCGATGGACTGACACGGGCCAATTGTGTGGCAACCACAATTCCCACATTTCCTTTGCGCAGTTCGGGTAGGCAAACCGTCCCTTTACCACGATCCGGCCGGTCCTGCAGGCTCAATTCACCGTTACGTATCTCATCCAATGGGCGTGATAGATCGCGGTTCCACTCGATGGCGTTCATCGCTAAGTCCAGATGGGCATCAATGATCAATCGGTTCATTCGAAAGAATTTTGTTCTTCAATGGCCTCATGAAACCTAAATTTTCATCGCCTTTTGAGAGGCGCAGACATGTCAGGTTTCATGTGGGTATTTTAAGATTAGTTCCCTGATTTCCTCACTAAATGTACGAACTATTTTTTCCCAACGCTCCGGGTGGTCAGCAGCGTAATCTTGAAAGTCAGCAACCACCGAATCCGGCAGTACGGTTGCTTGGGAAAGTTCCGGATTGAGATCCTTCATCACCACGCCATACGCATAAGTGCCCATGAGATCCATATACCGAAAATTACCTGCAAAAGGCAGGTAATAACCGGCGTCATTCCGGCAGGCACGATCAATACTTTCTATCGAGGCGTAACCATTTTCTACCAGGTAAAATGCCTCCCTTGCCCAGGCTGCCATCATCCGTGCACGCACGCTGAATCCGGATTTCACGAGGTAAGGATCTTTGTTCCATCCATTTTTTGCCATGGCCTCCAGCGCACGTATTTGATTTGAGGCGGACTTTTCATTGCAAATGATTTCCAGAAAAAAAGTCAGGTCAGCGGGGTAACACCAATTCAACCCTAAGATCCGTTCCGGATACCGGCTGGCAGCCTGCAATTCCGCTAACGGGATACTTTCCGTGTTGACGGCAATGACGGCGTCTTTACCGACGCAACCTTCCAACCGCTCGATGAGTTGCCGCTTGATATCGCTGCGCTCTTCCGTAATAACAACGATCCAGTGATGAGACAAAACCGTCGGCCAAGCTTTTGGCAAGATCAGCTTTTTTACCCGATCCGGCATGGCCTGCTTCACTGCTGAATAAGCCGCCTTCACATCCGAGGTCAACAGCGTTGTCTCTTGGTCTGCACGCAACGCATTACCAGCGACGCTATAGGCTAGTTTACCATCGCCGACAATTAATAAAGGAGGGAGTGGTCTATTCGTTTCCTTCATCATCATTTGTGCCATAGGGTGGTTACATCAAACTCAATACTTCGGTGGCGACAGCAATGGCCTGTTCAATTTCCTCGTCGGTATGTACGGCGCTGATATACCACAGCCCTCTGCCAATCACACGGACGCCCCGGTCATGCAATCCGGCAATGAAGGTGTTCAATTTGGCTTTGTCGTTCGAAAGCGTATCGCGGTAATCACGTACCTGTTCCAACCTTGTAAAGGAGGTATTGAACATCGGCCCCAGTCCCTGTACCAAAAGTGGCTGACCTGTTTTTTCCGCTGCTTCTTGCAAGCCCTGCATCAGCTTTCTGCCCAATCGGAACATGCGGTTGTATGCATCAGGGTCCTGCTCCAACACCCCGATTGTAGCCAACGCTGCCGCCACGGTGGCGTTACCGGCATTCATGGTGCCGGCGTGGATGACACGGGCTGTCTCGATTTCTTCCATCCATTCCCTTTTTCCCACAATGGCGCTGATGGGATATCCACTTGCGATCGCTTTCGCAAAAATGGATAGGTCCGGTGTAATCCCGTAATATTGCTGCGCTCCTCCAAGCCCCAGCCGGAAACCCGTGATTACTTCGTCAAAAATCAATGCAATACCGTAGGTGTCACATAGCTCACGCAACCCTTCCAGAAATCCGGCTTGTGGTGCTATGCAACCGCTGTTACACATTACCGGTTCGGTGATAATCGCCGCCAACTCCGCATGGTTTTCAGCTACGGTTTGGCGGACCAGCTCGATATCATTCCAGGGGAGGATGATAAACTCTTCCCGGCTGTGAGCCGACAAACCATCTGACCAAGGGTAAGCGTTCGGATGTTCCCGACTGCCCAGTGCATCTACGGAAGGCGTGCTGATGCCCCAGGCTACGTTATCCAACCAACCGTGGTAATGGCCTTCAAACCGGAGGAATTTCGGTTTGCCTGTTTTGGCCCGAGCCACGCGAAAAGCGGTCTGTACCGCTTCGGAGCCGTCTAGGCAAAACCGCATCAACTTGGCCGAAGGAATGAGTTGGTGAAGTTTCTCCGCAAGTTCGATTTCTTTCAGATGTTGCCCTGCAAACAATTGTCCCTGCGTAGCATATTCCTGTATGGCACCCAGCACAGCCGGGTGAGAATGTCCCACGATCAACGGCCCCTGACTCAGGGTGAAATCGAGGTATTCATTTCCATCTACGTCATAAATACGGCTTCCTTTACCATGTGTATAAAAAATAGCATGCGGATGGTTATACTTCCGGAATTCAGAGGAAACCCCGCTTGCCAATACTTGCTTTGCCCGGTCCAACAACCGGGCCGACTCCTGGTAACGATTTGTTGCCATGCTACTTATAATATATGTTCTTCTCTTGTCGGGAATAAATTCCGTTCGTTGTACCGCGAGGCCAACTCGTAGATATCTCTGTTAAATCGCGAGAAAGCCGTTTCCCACTTTTTCGCATGCGCTTCGGTGTATGCATATAAACCCGACCGGTTGTGTATTCCCTTGGCCCCACTCGTTACAAGCTGCTGCATAACTGCGGGGACATCCTCTCTATTGTCGAGTTGGCCGAACAGTTGTCTAAGCGTATTTAGCGAATCTTCCAAGCCCATGAAATCCATACGCCTGAAAATTCCCATCAACGTAATCCAAGCGCCTGCATCGTAGCGAAACACTTTATCCGCATCCGTCAATGTGGTATGGCCTGCCTCAACCAAGGAAAGCGCTTCCCGGTAAACGGCATACATCAACCGATTGGTGATAAATCCGCGGATATCTTTCTTAAGTAACGTGGGCTCTTTGCCCCACGTAAACCCCAGTGACACTACGTATTCTGCAACGCTTAAATCGGTATCGGTACCACACGTCACCTCTAAAAAACGGGTCATATAGGCGGGCTCCGCCCAATGGATTCCCAAAAAGCGCTCAGGACGTGGCACTAACCGCTGTAATTCGCTGATGGGTATCGCCGACGTATTGGAAGCGATAATAGCGTCTTCATCCACTGAAGCCGTTATTTGCTGATAAACCTTGCTTTTTATTTCCTGATCTTCGACGACACACTCCAACACGATGCGGCAATCCGCTAACTGTTCAAAATCCTCTACCAATCTTAACGCATCAATGCATGTCGGAATACCACGCGGCAAAACACCCGCTGAATCCGCATGACGCAGCAAATCAGCAATATGCATGGCCGCCTTTTCCTTTTCGCCAGGTATTGGAGCCAAGGCAGTCACCGGATATCCTGACGCCAATAAAGACACGACGATACTGCTACCCATCAACCCGAGCCCCACCACACCGACCTGCATGGGTTTGATTTGTCCGTTGTCCATATCCCACTAGGGTAGCTTCGCAATGCAATCAATCTCGACGCGGATACCTTCAGCCAATACCGATTGTACCGTCGTGCGCGCAGGCCTCACGCCTGTAAAATAGGTAGCATAAACTGCGTTGTAACGATCAAACTCGGCAATATCTTTGAGATGTACCGTGGTTTTTACCACATCATCCAAGGAAACTCCGGCGGCGGCTAGGATAGCCTGAATGTTATCAAGGGTACGCTGGGTTTCTTCTTCAATGGTACCCAACACGAATTTGGAGGTCTTAAAATCAACAGAAGCTTGACCACTTACAAAAAGAAAACCTCCGGCAATGACTCCGTCGGAATAGGCTCCCGTTACGAAGTTTGCAGCCCGATCGGGGTGCACAATTTTTTGTTTACTCATATCCACTACGTTTTTATGGCTCGTAATTACTTGTAAACAAAGGTAGGTTAATAGCGTTTGGGAGTCTATTACATTTATGTATATTTATAGTACTATTTTTCAACACCCGGGATGCCAGTAGATAAATCACCGGCATCCCGGGTGTTATTAAAACCGCCCGAATTCTTCGTACACTTCAAAAGGATCGCGACCGTCAGCCATCGCCTTTCGGCTCCGACCTTCCGATTCAAACCAGCCTTCGGCGATCTCCAGAATTTCGATGGTCTTTTCCAATGGAACGATCACCACTCCATCGTTATCGCCAAACACATAATCGCCAGGGTTAACGAGTATGTTACTATCAATTCCTTTCACAAAAATCGGGATCTGATAGTCAACGATCATAAAACGGCCAAACGCTTCTACTGGATTACGGAATCGACAGAATGTCGGAAATCCCATATCAATTAGGTAGTTTGAATCGCGTGTGGAACCATCAATTACCGCTCCCACACATCCCACCGCCGCCGCCGCCGTCGCGCTGATCTCACCGAATTGCCCACAGGAAAGATCTCCCTGTGTATCCCGAATCTGCACGCAACCCGGTGTCATGCTTTTCATCAATCCCAGACGGATGTTGTGTGTCTTCACATCCCGGCTAGGCGTCGCAATCCCGTGCATTGTGAACGCAGGTCCGGCAACTTTCATCGTATGTAACAGCGGGTAGATGCCACTATTCATCGCACGTCCTTTCACCCCGATGCTTTCCATCGCATCATAAACCAGGCCGGTGTAAAGTTTCCGATACCGATTGCCAATAGCTTCAACGTCGTAGTTGACATTCACCTTCTTTATGGGATACTCAAATTTACCTGTTTCTTGATCTGTTACTGTCATATGCTTCATTATTAATTGTATGTATCTATTTTTCTGAATCCCTAAATTAACTGACCGACATTCCTCCATCACAATAAATGGTCTGCCCGGTGATGTATCGCCCTGCTTCCGAACAAAGTAATAGCGCGATTCCTGCGCAATCTTCCGGTTCCCCAAAATATCCGAGTGGAATCTTCTTCCGTGCTTGATCCGCATACGCTGCATCGGAAAGTGCCTCCCGATTTCGGCTGGTTTGTATCACTCCGGGCGCAATGTTATTTACGGTTACCCCGTGTTGCCCCACCTGTAATGCAGTATTCATGACTAAATTGGACACCGCCGCTTTCAATGCAGCATAGACGGCCATTTGGGGATGTGGCTTAGCTTCCTGGATGCTGCCGATGGTAATAATCCGACCCCAGCGCTGTGCTATAAATTTGGGCAGATAATGCTGGATAAGTCGTAATGTGGCCCAGAAATTAGTATTAACGTGTCTGTCAAACTCCGATCGACTGATCGACATCAAATCCTTGCGCACCTGCATGGATGCATTGAGAATGAGGATGTCCACTTCCGGAACAGCCGTGATCAGGTCTTCAACACCCAAGGGTGTTTCAAAATCGGCTACCACATAGTTTGGATGCGCACCGGTCACCCGTTTCAGTTCGGCACAGGCCTGCTCGCATTTTTCCACACTGTCTTTATCGTGTATCCAAACGGTACACCCCTGTTCTGCAAATTGCCGGGCAATGGCAAAGCCGATTCCTTCAGCAGAGCCGGTGATCAGTGCCCGTTTACCTTTCAGCTCAAACATTGTTTTTTCATCCATCGTTACATGCCTCCCACCACTGGAAACCAATCCGGCCGATAGGGATCCGCGTGGAACCGGGCATAATAGTCTCCATTTTCTTCGTAATAGCGTTCATACCGCTTCATCTTATCTTCATCCAAAGCCACACCCAGACCCGGCCCCTCGGGCACCCGAATCGATCCGTCGGTATACTGGAAAGGACCACCCTCGATGATGTCATCGGTCAGGTAATGGTAGTGCGCATCGCCAGCAAATGTCATAGCAGGGATGGTGGAAGCCGTGTGCAACATGGCGGCCAGTTCAATACCGAATTCCGCTCCACTATGCATAGCGACTCCCAAATTAAACGTATGGCATACAGCCGCTAAGTCTTTTACCCCACGAGGTCCCTCCCAATAATGGATGTCAGTGAGCACAATGTCTACTGCCCCAAGGCGGATGGCTGGCCCAAGGTCGTCGAATTTTGCCGGGTACATATTCGTGGCAATGGGAATCCGCACCTGCTTCCGTACAGCGGCATTTCCTTCAAGCCCCCAAGAGGGATCTTCAAAATATTCGATGCCCAGCGGCTCCAAACGATGACCGATTTTTACAGCCGTTGGTACCGACCATACACCATTCGGATCTATCCGTAGTCCGAAATCCGGCCCCAATCGCTCTCGGCAAAGCTCCAATACACGAGCTTCTTCCCCCGGTTCCATTACCCCTGCTTTCAGCTTCATCGCGTTCACACCCAGTTCTTCGTGCAGTTGCTGGCAGTGGTCCGCCAGATCTTCAGCATACTGGTCATGGCCCCCTCCGGGTCGATCATACCGCCAGAAAAGATAGGCGATGAAAGGTATCTTGTCGCGTAATCTTCCGCCCAATAAATCGCTCATCGGACGTCCGAGCACTTTGCCCTGAATATCGAGGCACGCCATCTCGATCGCCGCATACAACCGGGCATTGGAAAGATAGTAAATGCTCCTTAGCACCTTCATTTTGATGGTCTCCAAATGAAACGGGTCCAATCCCACAATGCGTGGTTTCAACTTCATCAACGCACCCCGCTGGTCGCCACCGCCAACCTCTCCCAGGCCCACGATTCCCTCATCTGTAAACACTTCCAGGATCGTTCGCAGAAAGTAACCGGGATGTACACCGGTATTATGCCGGAGTTGTGCATTTAACGGGATCGCCACACAGCGTACCCGGATATCCGTAATCTTCATTTTATTCGTTTTTTTTATTTGGCTTTACTTTTTACTTTGACACAGGCGGTACTACCGCCAAACGTGCCATCTCTGCTGGCGATAACGCATCATCAAACACCGCAATTCCCCCTATTTTACCCTTAAAAAAATTACCCATTCCGCGCTTAAGTTCCACAGCTCCTACGGTGAAATCCGAACGATTGCTTCCGATACCATATGGATAGAAATATGGGTTTTTTTGCTGGATAATCCCTTCGGGCTTGTCTTTCAGAAAACCCGCAGTCCGCTCAATCAGTTCCGGCTCACGTGCCTCAAATGCTCCATTCAGGTACGATTTGATATACATTCCATCGTAGGTAAAAGCCACACAAACCCATTTACTTTTCGGAACACGTTGCTTGCTTGCGGAGTAATCAATGGAATAAGGAAAGGGATCGGTCGGACCACCCATTTGGGATATGTGCCCACAAACCTGATCACCGCCATTGTAATAGGGCAGCGATACAAACAAACCATACTGACGTCGTCCGCCACCGTCATGTTCGTTCCATTTGCCCGCCACAAAACCCGTTCCGCCTTCCCACTTTACCCAGGCGATCACCGTCACTCGATTGGTTTGAATATCCAAATCTCCTGAAAGATCATGCGGTAAGGAGAGATAGCTCGAACGACCATCTAACCCAACAGAAGAGCCCGACAATGGCCCATCTTTCACATGGGCTATATTTCCCTTGTTGTTCAAACAGAAAAGGCCCTTACCGGCTGTAGGCATCCATCCGCTATCTGTGCATTCGGCAAAATCCCAAAACGCCACAAGATTTGCATGTTTCACGATCTCAGCAACCTGAAGATCAATAGCGGATGTCTGCCCAAATGCCGTAGGCGTAGCCAGGTGTATGGATGCTATTATGCCCAAAAAAAACCTACAAATTGCCATCAATAGTAACGCTATGTGCTTACACCAATTTTTCACTTATGCGTTGGGCCGTTTCTTGTAGTGCTTCCAGCACCTGTACCTCTTTTTTCCCTACTAACCTGGAAACGGGTAGATAAACACTAAGTGAAGCAACCACCTGCTCTTTTTCACGTATGGCACACGCTAAACCAAAGATATGTGAGGCGGTCACTTGCCGTGCATAGCCAAGTTCACGGATGACATCCAATTCCTGCCTTAGCTCACTTTCTGTGGTCGCTTCTGGCCATACGTCGCGGGTAGGAAGCCCAAACTTTTCAATAAATGCAGCACGCTCTCCATCACTCAACATCGCAACCAACAGTCGACCGGAAGCACTATTATAAGCTTCTTTCTCCGTGGAGGACCTAACCATCAAGTCGCGTTCGGCATGTACTTGATGAACAATTACCCGAAGTTGTCGTCTCAAAATGGCCAACAAATTGGTTTCGTTAATCTGAGCCGTCAGCCCTTCCATCAGTTCAGACGCCGAACGCTTCAGCCTATCTTCAAACGAACTATTGCCCACCACCTGATAAGCCATGTAACCAAGCTTGTACCCCTTTTTCGGGCCCAATTGCTCCAGGTAATTGCGAGTCACCATCGTCTTGATGATGTTGGCGCATGTGGCGTGATTAAGTTGTAGGGCGGAAGCGATCTCCCCCAGTGAAAGCGCACGCGTATTATCGCGGGCAATCAATTCCAGAATATCGAATGCTCGATGCAGTACTTGGATCATATTTTACCTCAATATAATTGAATTCATTTTTACAATGCTAAAATAATAGTTTTATGTAAATTCGTTGTAGTAATCTTTTTTGAAAAACAATTTTAACCCGATCGCAATGAGCAATGCACCGACGAGATAACAACACCCGAGTAAGGAAATCCCTAAATCTAATCCCACCGCAGTTTTGGCCCAACCCAATAACACCGGTGCTAGTGCACCAATAATAAAACCAATGGATAGCATAACACCGATCGAAGAAGACCGATATTTGGGCTCAATGACATCAAAAAGCGCCGCAAACAGGTTGGAATCGTAAATCCCACGGAACACACCGAAAAGCCCCATTGCCACATAGCACCAGAACTGCGTGTCAGACTGTCCCATCCAAAAGATGAAAGGTGCACCCAGCAGCAACCCCAGCAATTCAACCTCCATCCGGATGGCGGGCCTCCGCAGCGCAAGCCGGTCCGCAATCCGTGCACCTACTATGACGCCAACGAAGGCAAATGCAAAGTGATACAGGGTAGAATGCAAACCGGCAGCCGCCAGCGACAAACCGAACCGCTCATGCAGATAGGTAGGCATCCAAGTCAGATAGCCGACATTGACAAAGCACATCAGACCGAAAGCCAGACTCAGAAAATAGACCGTCCGCTTTGCAAACACGGTTCTCACGGTTTCACCAAATCCGGGGGAATCCCCGATTTCTCCCCCGCTAGTTGCCGGAAGTGGGGTATCGTTAATACGCCACAATGTCACGAAAGACCAAAGAACTCCCATTGAACCGAACACGTAGAATGCTACGCGCCAACCGTGATGTTCACCGATATATCCTGCTACAAATCCACTTAACACGACACCCACGTACAGGGAAGTTTGATGGATAGACATCGCCATCGCACGTGTTTCACGGTGAAACTGCCCAATCAGCGAGGTTGCGGCAGGATAATAAAAAGCCTCACCACCTCCTGTAGCAATGCTCCTGAATAAGATGAGTGCCAGGGTTCCTGAACTTAGTCCCGTGCACAGCGTACCGACACTGAATACCAACAAGCTGAAAAATACGATCCATTTACGTCGTAAAACATCTCCTACAAAACCAGCCACCGGAACCATTAATCCATATACCAAGGTAAATAATGTGGCAACCCAACCGATCTGGACGTCGGTGATGTGCAAGTCGGCTCTGATTAGCGGGATGACCACATTGAAAATTTGGCGGTCGCCCTGATTAAGGAAGTAGGCTACCCAAAAAATAGCAACCAGTTCCCATTTATAGTGTTTCTTTTTCATCCGTTTGGGGAAACTTATGTTTTATTAGTATTGACCATTCTGAGTAACGTCCCCGATCTTTTCAAAATCGTGTATGATCTGTTCCGGCAGCCGCACCCGACACTGCCATGACAGCATCGGCCTTTCGCAGCTTATCCCCGCAATTTTTCTTATCAATTTTTTAATCATGGTTACTGTTCTTTACATCTTGTGCAGTTTTTAGTCCGCCCAGGACCCCAAGATGCACCCTCGCAATCCACGGAAATGTATTTTCCGCCTTAGCATTCCCTGTCAGTATTTTGACAGCCGTAGTTCCATGGGGCAAGACGGGTACCCAATAGCTATATTTGTCCACCGGGTGGTCTTTATCCTTTGATATCTGGCTATCGTAAGCCGGGCGATGAGTTTTAATTAATGTTCCTCCAGGTAACGACTTCCAAAGACTGCCGTCTTTGGAATACTGTATATCGACGTCTTCCGTACTATCGTTAAAGGTAAAAACCTCAATCCATTTGATCGTGTCCGCTCGATAAACGATTTCCCCCGCCTCACTCCCCGCAATTCTTTCTACCTGAAAAAAATCTTCTTCCGTTTGCCTCAATCTCGGCCATGATTCCGAACTGAGCGACAAATTGGATGATCTGGAATACGTAAGCGAAAAATCCCGCAGGTTGTCCATCACCATCTGTGTACGAGGCATTACAGGCCCCATAACATTTGAAGGATTAGAAATACCGGATTCATTTTTTCCCCTTACCCGATAATAGTAAGATTGACCGGGAACAATATGCGAATCAGAAAACATGGGGTAGAAGTATAGGTCGTAACTGATATCCAGATCGCCGCTGATATTTTCCCATGGTCCTTGGGAAGATGTCGCTCTTTCTATGACATAATACTTCGCTCCCGGCGAACAGCGCCATTTCAAAGCAACCGCATGATCTTCGAGGCTTTCATACAAAAATGGCGCATCGGTGGGTGGCGGCAGCGGAGGCGTCTTCAATCCGCGTATTTTGTAACCGTATGACCGAATAAGCATTAAGTTTTCGGTTTCATTAAAGTATTCCCCGCTGTCAAATCCCGGCCAGCGACTACCTCCCCAAGAATAGGAATGAAAGAGCGCATGCCCTCCTATTCCGCCCTTATATTGAGGTTTCATTAAGCTCCAGAGCAGCCCCCCACTGGTACCTGTGTTGCAAATTTCCTCCAGAACCTCCTTAAAGCCCTCCTTTCGTTGGAACTCATCGATGATCATCGGGCGCTTCCCTTTACATTCATTCCAAAGTTCTGTGACCGTGTTGCGATAATTCGGGTATTGACGGGTCTTTACAAGATCTATTGCTTGACAATTCCGAATCACATCGGCTATATTTTCTTTCATCTGCTGCACCCCATTGGCTCGACGGGGATCGGCAATCAGGTGATTAGGGTCGATACTTTTTAGATAGTTCGCCATTTCAGCAATCCAAGCGCCTTTGTTATTGGGTACTTCGTTTCCAAACTCCCAGGCTAAAATGGCTTTATCATCTTTATAGCGGATCCCAGTGTAATGATTTCTCCTAAGCGCCAATGTTTTCAGTAAATCCTTGAACCCCTCTTTTATGGCGGGGGTCGTATAGTAATCCCCTCCTCCGTAGAGTCGGCTGAACGACTTTGTGGATCCCCAAAATTCATTTTCCTTTACCAGGCATAAAATAACCCTGACATGGTACTTATTACAGAGTTCAAGCATCTTATCCACGCGCCTTAGGGCTGCTTCATTGTAAGAACGTGGGCCGGTCACTAGGGCCTCAAATTCGCCCAACCCATCTTCCACGGTGATGCCCCAGGTACGAATCACAGTAACCCCCATCTGCTCCATATCCTTGAAATATGCTTCCATTTCATAGGAAAGCTCGATCGGATCATAGATATACCCGGCATCTGGATTGGTATTTTTATAACCGTCGTAGTGCCCATTGATGTTTGGCGTATTGACAGAAATAAACCGGAAGACATCATCTCCATCTTTTAACCGGTCCCCATCTCTGGTAATAAAATTTTTAAACGCTTGTCCCTGAACGACCATCGCTAATACCATGATCAAACAAACGAAGTTGAATCTCATCATATGTCTTTTGTCAATATGTACCGTCCTGTGTAAGGTCAACGATCTTCTCGCGATATTCTCCATCGGTATCTTTCCAGGTAATCCGATATTTCCCTTTGAACCCACGGAACCGGATTTGCGAATTCCCGTCTGCTTGTACTTGCAGGTTGGTCTTCCACTCGTGATTGATGAGTTGATCAAGGGCAAAATACGAAGGTTTCGGTTCCATATTCCGCGTGAACAGACCGGAGGTCGTGGGTTCGCCCGGAGCCCCACAATCGTCAACGATGTTCCACCAGGTAATTCCCATCATTTTTTCGATACTGAACCAAAGCCGGTACAGATTCCGGGCAACTACCGCTTGGATCTGGCGACCCCGTTCGTCATCGCCCGGTGCGGTAATCGTAATCTCACTCAAGTGGATTGGAAGACCGGCCTGGGAAAGTGTGGCCATTTTCTCCCAAACTTTTTCTGGAGCTTCAATAGGTTTTCCCGCAGCGATATCCAAACATTGTTGAGGGTTAAACAAGTGCATCTGCGATCCCAGCACATCAATGTTACAACCCCGCTTCAACAGGTCCTTCACCTGATCAACATACGATTGGTCGTTCTTATAATCGTTGATGTTCAGCAGCGCGCTGTTAGGCAGTAACGTTTGTGCCAACCGGAAGGATTCATACGTGTAATCTCCTGGCATGAGACCGTAATGGCTTTTGCAGATTGCATCCCCGGGTACCATACGGCCCAGTGAAAAATCGGTCGCGCTTTCATTCACGATATCCCAGCTGTCCATACGCGCTCCATAATAAGCGGACAGCTCGCGGATACGCTTCTCAAACAGACGCTTCATTTCCTTCGAAAACTCGGGAATCTGGGCATGGATCTCCCCCGCGGTTAGTTTTTCATACGCTTTAGTCATCTTGTTGGCACTGGTTCCCAATCCGTCCGGAGTTTTAACCCCACCTCCCCAACTTTGGATGATCTTCCGCTCGTTATCCGGGGCAAAATCTACTATCCATTCGGGATGCTGCCACCTCCGGCTTCCCCAGATCATTGTATGGCCGTGAAGACGTATACCCTTGCCTTCTGCGAAAGTAACCACTGGATCCGGGGCAGGACGCCGCCAATGCGGTTGTGATTTCGGATTATCCACGGTATTCCAGAACGCTTCGGTATCCCAATATTCTTCTTTGAAACGGGGACGATCGGGTTGCATTTCAAACGGCTTCCAATAGAGCGCGATCGTTGCTGAGTTGAACAAATTGCCGAAGAGTTCCTTATAGCGCCTGTTCCGTTCGGAGGTACCTAGTTGATTGAAATTAAAAATATTCGCACCGAAAACAAATTCATGCGTCATCTGCTCTACGTTGATTTCCGCGCCAGATGCCGCTCCAGGCACCGAAATTGTGGCATCAGCCTTTCGGTTCCGTTCTATATCAGCATCTATCTTGCGCTGCACATCCTCGTTCCACAATGCCCAGTAGGCGTCGCTCATTACATCTGGTTTATCGGGTGTCTGACTCCAACACTTTAGCGACATAAATACGGCACAAATCAAAAATTTAACTTTCATAATCCTAGCTTTTTACAACTTTCTTAATTGAACTTTTCCATTTGTTTTCAGGGAGAAGGTGGCACGCTGTTCCTTGCCAGCCCCATCCTTCCATTTCATCCGATAGGTTCCTTTAAAACCTCGAAATTTCACAACTCCGTCAGGTTGCGGTACTATCGTTATCCGGGTTTTCCAATCTTGATTAATGAGTTGATCAAGGGCGTGGTAAACCGGCTTCGGGTTAAGTGCTTGATCGTACAAACCTGAAAAGGAAGGTTCTCCCGGAGCAGCGCCGCCATCCACTACATTCCACCAGGTAATACCCATCGTGGATGGATAGCTGAACCACAAACGATACAGGTTTCTCGCAATGACCGCTTGAATTAGCTGTCCGACACGAGATTCGTCAGGGGCGCTGATGGTAACTTCGCTGATGTGGATCGGCCGCTCGGCTCCGTCTAAACACTTGAGTACAGCATGATTCTTCTCCGGTGTAAGCACATCGGCACCTTGAGCAATTTTTTGTGATTCTGAAGGATTAAAAATATGCATCTGGACCCCTACGTTGTCAATCCTGGCCCCACGATCAACCAAATCCCTCACAATCTCAACGTAACGCGGAGTCGGCCCCCACTTAATGTCACAGTCGTTGGAATTAAACTTCACATGATCCGGGAAGTACTTCATCGCCGCCGCAAATGTTTTATAGGTATAGTCATCGGGCATCAATCCACGGTCCGCCTGATGGATGGACTCATTAACCACGTCCCATCGTTGGATCCGATCCGTATACCGCTCGGCAAGTACTTTCACATGCTGCCCGAAAAGTATTTCCATCTCTTCCCGGTTTTCAGGCATCCAGTCCGGATGGCCCCATTTACGCGATCCATAGATAATGGCATGGCCGTTCATGTTGATATTTTTGGATTCGCAAAATGCAACTACCGGATCCGGTGGCGGGCGGCGGTAAATTTCGTCGGCACCCAACTCATAACGGGGTTTCCCTTTTTCAGGCTCAAGCGTTTTCCAATAAAACGGAACGGTTGCCGCATTAAATAGGGAACCAAACGTGTTTTCGTATGTACGATTCTGTTGTGGGCTATCGAAATTTCCGAACAAGAAAATATTTCCACCAAAGAGAAATGTGTGGCTAACCTGTTCAATCTCCACATTCGAACCTTTTAACACACTTTCCAGGGTAATCACTGCATCCGCCTTTCTATTCCGGTCAATATCCTCATCGATCTTCCGTTGAACATCCTCGTTCCAAAAAGACCAATAAGCTTCTCCCATTACTTTTTGTGCGTCTTTTTCATCCCACACAATCCTATTCAATTCCTGGCCCCTTAAGTGAGGACCAAACGTAAACAGGTAGACAATTATCCAACAGGAAATCTTCTTCATATGCTTTCGATGTTTTTACACCTAATTATCAAAATTCGAATTGCTTTTTATCGGCATCCGCATTCCAAGAAGACAGAACCAGGTTAACGGGCTTATCGTCTATTTCTTCCGGCAGTTTCATCTCCAAGTGGATTTCTTTTGATTCGCCTGGCTGCAACCAAAAGAAATTATCGTCAGCAAAAAACAACCGTTTCGTCCCTTCGATTTCCAGCTGAGTCATAAAAGAAGGGTAATTCCCGTGATTTTCGACAGATACATCGGCTTCCCACAACCCATTTCCCTTATTTACCATCCGATTTATGCGAAGCGCTAGCTGCGTGCGGGTTTTAGCAACCGCCGGTTTCAGCCAGGGACCTTGTTCCAGCGTTGGCCATTCCATTGGCTTTGCAACGTATTGCGAATGATATTCCGCGCTTTCCATCTGTGGGATGGTCCGCGGCCAGTAATCGGCTCTCGAAATCAAGTTTCCTTTCGCATCGTAAAGTTCTGCCAGGACGAAAAAGAAACGACTTTTATAATGATCCGGAATATCAAAAGCCGGCAAACCCCGCGTAGTGACCGAAGTCTCTGGTTTGACATCGATGGAATCTTCGGCCGACCAAACTTTTTGGAACAAATCGTCAAAAACCTGCACATGAACCCGGCCGGCAAACCCCGGTTGATCCACACCATTCAGCACCTTTACTTCCATCGGGAACCGTTCACCCGCAGCCCATAACAGCCGATCGATCTGAATGGTGATCCGTGTTGGTACATAGGTCCTCTTCAGAAAATAATAGGGTGCTGAAGGTTGACCGAAGCCATCCACCAGATGGATGGCAGCAACAACCGGCCAAGGCCGTTTATATACCCAGGGCATCAGGCCAGTCGTTACCGGATAATTTGCTTGAATCGCTTCCGCCATTACCTGATAAAACTCGCCCGCTGCCACCTGCGTCGCTTCAGCAATGGCTTCCAACGATGGGTTTGCCATATCGTCTATATGCGACGCCCGGCTCAGCATCCGAGGAACCCTGCTTGGGTTGTATTCGGCGAAGTGCATGACAAACTCTGGATGTGTTTTGCGGAAAGTTTCCGCATACATTCCCCCAAGGTTTTCCAGCTCGCGGTTGTCCACCACTTCCCGTATCCCTTTGCTGTCTGTAATTGAATGTATTCCCGTTTCCGAAACAAAGGGTGTCAGGTCAAACGCACGATACCATCTCGGATCAAAATCGGGATATGCATGGATCGATCCCCCATCCGGTGAGGTTCGTACAAATGCTCTCGTAGGGTCAAAAATAGCCAGATTTCGTTCCACAATACCGATAGAAGCCGCATTGCCGTACGAATAGGGATTGAATTCATTGCCTCCGCACCATACCGCCAACGACGGTTCATTCCGCAAACGGAATATGTTTTGGCATACCTGTGCCTCCCATACCTCCTGCGGCCAGTCGGGGGTATCAAAATTCGCTATGTTAAAATCCTGCCAGACCATGATGCCATACTTATTGCAGGCTTCATAAAACTCCTTGGATTCCAGCAATGCACTGCCCCAAATACGGAACATTTGGAAGCCCGCAGCTTTGGCCATCCGTACCGCCCAGTCGTATTTATCGGGCGTGAGATCGTAAAGCGCATCCACCGGCATCCAGTTGATTCCCTTCACAAAAAACTTCTTCCCGTTGACAACGAACTGCCAGTTATGCCAGCGGTCAGTCGTACGGATACCGGCACTTCTTACCTGTTCGATCGTCCGAACACCGAAATCCAGGTCAATTACATCAACCGTTTTTCCGTTTACCTGTAGGGACACCTGAACCTGATAAAAATCCGGATCACCCAGCCCGTTCGGATACCACAGCTTCGGATTATCCAGCACGAACGTGTCTTCCAGGAAGCACCGCCCTTCAATTACATGCGGTTTGAATGCTTTCGAAAAGGCCACTTTCCCTTCATCAAGGAAATCTACAGAAACGGTCAATTCATCGGGAACCTTCACATCCTCGCGCCCTTTTTCCGGAAAATGGGAACTCGAAACAACCTGTTGACCTCGCCATGGATGCAATTGGTAGTCGAGCGAATGCTTCCCTGAAAAAATCTCCAGCGAAAATCCAAGGGTCGCCTGGTTGTCTTTTAACACCTTGGTATAGAAAAATGGTCGATCCATATGATAGGCGGGTATCCGCTCAATGCGGATACCACGCCATAGTCCCAGGTTAAAAAAAGGCTCCATACCGCTCCCACCCGTGAGAAACCACCCTTTCACGATATTCCCGGGTTTTCTGTTATCAAAAGCAGAATTCCGATAGTTCGCCGAACGAACTTCAACAATCACTTCATTGCTGTCATGCACCACCCAGTCAGTGACATCAATGGAAGGGCCACCGAAAATACCACGGTGCGCACCCATCAACTGGCCATTCACCCATACCTTTGCGAAATAATCGACACCGTCAAAACAGAGCAGTGCGCGCTCACCCGGCCGGATCTCTCCCATGTCAAACCGCTTTTTGTAATACCACACTTTCTGTTCCAGCTGCTCATGTTCGAGCGCATGTGCATGTTCGTATGGATTCCCCAGCTTTCCGGCATGATAATGAGCCATTTGCACCGAAGTAGGGTAAGTTACATTGAACCAGTCATTTTCAGCTAATGCCTCCAAGTGTTTAATCGTATCTTCTTCCGAAGTCAGTAGCCAGTCCGCGGCAAGGTCTATATGTTGACTACCCTGCCTAGGGAAAATATAATAGGGCGATTCCAAGTGGCGTACCGACGGTTGGGCATGAAGTTCCCCGATCAGCATTACTATTGCCCAACTAAAAAGCAATACATTTCTTTTTCTCATAACGTCAATATCCAGGATTTTGATCCCTACCGGCATCCAATGCCGCATTATAATTGAACTCCGCGGCAGGTATCGGAAAAAGATAATGTTTTTCCTCAATCGTCAATCCCTTAGCATCCATCACCTTTTCTGCTGCGATACCAAGTCGTCGAAGAAACAGCCACCGTTTACCTTCATTCCATGTCTCGTAAGCCTGCTCTTTGATAATCAATTCCAAAAATTGCGCTTTCGAACCATAATCTGCCAATACGTAGTCAATTGATGCAGGTTGATCGGGTGCATATCCATACCCTCTTCTGCGGACCCTATTCAACACATCCATTGCTTCCTGTGTCGGCCCATCGTGCAGTTCGTTTATGGATTCGGCATACAGAAGCAGTAAGTCCGGATAGCGTATGATGGGGTTGGAATTGCTTGCATTATCGGAACTCGGTGCTAACGGGTCATAAAACTTAGTAGGCAAATAGGTATCAAAGCCCAATCCTAGGTCCAAAAATAAAGTGTTGTAGCCTTTCCTTAGATCGGCGTTGTCCCACTCGTCAAATAATGTGTTTCCGGTACGAGTATAAAGGCCGTACCAACCTCCGGCTCCGTGCATTTTTTTGCCATCAATGACTGCGTTGGGGTGCGAACAGAACATCACAAATTGCCACCCGGCGGTATGTGTACTTTTCAGATAGAAAACCTCCTCTGTTGTATTGACGACATCCGGCCCAAAAATCTTTTCAAAATCCCTGACGGTATTTACCGGCACCAATGCATACCGTTTACTGTCGATGATGGACTTCAGTAAATCATGGCCCCCTTGATAATTCTTTAGTTGCATGTATACCTGTGCCAGTAATCCTTGAGCGGCGTACCGACTGGGGGTGCCAATGAGCCGTTCGGTCTGTGGACAATGGAGAGCCGCGAACTCCAGATCTGCAACAATGAACGCGTACAACTCATCCAAGGAAGATTTCGGAAGGTCCCATTCATCCATATTCATTTCGGTACGCAACGGTACTTCAGACCAAAGTTGCACCAGTGTAAAATAAGCGAAGCCTCTGATAAAGCGCAGTTCAGCGATAAACGCGCTTTTTTGCTCTTCCGTGAGATCCGAACCTTCCGGTAATCGGCTGATGGCAATATTGCAGTCGCGGATCGCATTGTATAAACTGCTCCAAATACCATCTGATCGGCTTACATTTTGCGGATCGAGTCCCTTATAATCGCTGTTAGATGCCCAACTGCCACGTCCATATTGATAGTCTGCAAAACTTTCCATCAATCCCGGAAAAGACATCGCAAAGCCCGACCTAAATTTATTAAGCGGAGCGAGTACCGCTGCGGCGGCTTCCTGTTCTGTATTGTAAAAAGTTACTTCTGATACGGCTTTCGGTTCCTCATCCAGCCATTTGCTGCAAGAGCAGGTTACCAACAGACCCATAAAAATCAATAAATTCTTCATCACATTTTCTTTTAGGTTAGAACTGAACCCGTGCGCCAAAGCTGACGGTTTTCACATTCGGATAGGTGAGGTAATCCACCCCTATATTAATATTGCCAACCAATGAATTAACTTCCGGATCCATGCCCGTATACTTGGTGAGTGTCCATATATTTTGCGCACTCACATAAACCTTTAACTGATTACACCATTGTATCCCCCATTTCTGTAAGGGTAAATTGTATCCCAATGAAATGTTTTTCAAGCGGAGATACGATCCATCTTCGATAAAACGGTCGGAATATTGCACGGCTATGCTTCGCGATACCCGTGGATACTTAGCCGCAGCATTCGCCTCTGGGCTATTATCCGGTTTCCAATGACTATTTAGAACTCCTTTTCTTAGATTCAACCCCATTCCTTGATCAAGATTAGCAGTTTCGCCGACATTAAACAAATCGTTACCCTGGCTTCCCTGAAAAAAGAAAGAGAAATCGAATCCTCTGTAACTCAGATCAGAATTAATTCCATAGGTGAAGTCCGGATAGGGGTTCCCGGTTATCATTTTGTCCGCCACCGAAAGGGTCCCGTTATCATCTCGGTCTATGTATTGTAGGTTACCATCGTCGGTATATCCATTCTCTTTATAGGTAAAAAACACACCCATCGGTTCGCCTTCACGGATCAGGTGAATGAAGTCGTTGATGTAAGACAAGTTAACATTACTTCCGTATACATCGTCTCCACCGTATAGTGAGATCACCTTATTCCGATTAGCTGATATGTTTCCTGAAAGCGTCCATAACAACCGATCATTGCTGATTACGTCGCCTTCAACCATCAGTTCTACCCCTTTATTACCCATCTTTCCGATGTTTCGGATGGTATTTCCGTAACCGGATGAAGGTGGCAGGATAACGGCGTTCAGCAAATCCTTCGTTATTTTGTCATAATAGTCGGCAGTTATCCGCAATCGATTGGTTAGTAATCCGATATCCACTCCAACATTAATTTGGTCAGTCGTCTCCCACCGGAGGTTTGCCGGCAATGTTGTACTGGGTGCGTAGAAAGTTCCCATATCGCCATTGATCGGCGTTTTTCCTTGACTAAGCATATTCAGGGTAGCGTATGGGCTGATCGCTGTGGATCCTGTGCGTCCGTAGCCCGCCCTAAGCTTTAATTCCGACAGCCAGTCTACATTGCTGAGGAATCGCTCTTGAGAAATGCGCCACGCCAATGCGGCAGAAGGGAAAAAGCCCCATTTGCTTCCCGGGCTATATCGGGATGAACCATCGGACCGGGCACTTACCGTCATTACGTATTTTCCTTTGAACGAGTAGTTAATACGGCCGAGGTATGACATCAGCACCCATTTCGTATAACCGGATGATGGAATCCCGAAGATGGACGCACCAGAAATCTGTCCCGTTTCGGGCGCATCGCTGATAAAGTTGCTACCGCTCACCGAACTGGACTTCCCAACGTATTGTTGATACGTGAATCCACCTACTGCATCCAATGCATGATCATTAATATCCATATGGTAGTTCAGGATATTTTCGTTGACGATAGTCATGTCATGCTGATTCGATATCGACGCATTGGAGGCCCCATATAAATACTTGGATGTCCGGTAGTAATCGGTTTGATAATCGTTGTTCTCAATTCCTAAAGATGTACGCAGGGAAAGCCCCTTAATCAATTCGTACCCCAGGGCTAAATTGATATTCCCAAGATTTGCATTAGTTTTACTACTGGTTTCGTTGAGAATATTGAACGGATTTAGCAACGCATTTGACATAAATGGATACGCCAATTGCAGGTTCTGATAACTACCGTCCTCATTATACGGCTGAAGACTGGGCGGAGAGGCCAACGTACCGCCGATTAACGAACCGCCGCGGTTACCCCCACCGCTATTCTGGTCGCTTCTGCCCGTACGGGTATAAACCATATTCAGTTGCAGGCTGAATCGATCATTGAAGTTGTAATCGATATTCGACCGCAGATTGTATTTGTCATACTTACTATTTGGTATGATGCCATCCCGCGTCATTGCTGATCCGCTAACCAATACTTTCGCTTTTTCAGTCCCCCCCATCACCATAAGGTTATGATTCTGAATGGGCGCATTTTGAAAAACCAACGATTGCCAATCCACATTACCCATCGCTGCTATCTGTTCATCTGTAAAATATGTTTTGCCAACATCATTCAATTGCTGTTCGTTATAAAACGTTGCCCATTCGGTGGCATTCATCATATCCAGCTTCTTGATTTGAGATTGAATTCCATAGTTTACGTCGTATGCGATTGAAGCCGCTCCCGATTTGCCCCTTTTTGTGGTAATAAGCACTACGCCATTTGCTGCACGCGATCCGTAGATTGCTGTGGCCGATGCATCTTTCAATACCTCTACTGATTCAATGTCTAAGCTATTGATTGATGATGGGCTGCTGGGCATTCCATCAATAATGTAAAGTGGATCATTTCCGCCACGGATGGAGTTACTTCCCCGGATACGGACGGTAAAATTTCCGTTTGGAGCACCTGAATTTGTGGTTACCACCACACCTGCGGCTCGCCCCTGTAAGGCTTGCACTGGATTCGGCACCACATATTCCGACATTTTCTGTCCACTAACAGATGCAATCGCACCGGTCACGTCCCGCCGCTTTAGCGTGCCGTATCCCACAACAACCACTTCGTCAAGTGCTTCTTGCTTAGTTACCAATTTAACATCAAGTGTTAGATTGGCGCCAACTTCTACCTCCTGCGTACCATATCCCACATAACCAAAAACTAGAACGTTTCCCTGTCTAGCGCCAATGGAATAATGCCCCTCCACATTTGTTGACGTCGAATTAGCTGTGTTTTTTACGGAAACGCTTACCCCTTCCAGGGGGGTTCCCCCCTCATCGGTTACACGTCCCGTGACGGTGTCCTGCCCTAATGCATGGAATCCTAGGCAAAGACAGCTCGCTAAACAGCACCACTTTTTTAAAAGTTTGTGTACCATTTCTTTGGTTTTTATTGGTTAAAATTTTTTATAACTTTTATATTATAAAATATAGTTTTATAATAAAAACAAATATAATGGAGTTATTTTTGGTTTTGCAAATTATTTTATTGTTTTTTTCGAGTTTGCTTAGATCATACATCAATAAATAACTAAATACCAGCCAGTTAAAACAGACCCTAAATCGCTGTTAAACACGCTACCTCCACTTGAAAGATTCCATACCTGAAACTCAATTACCTAAACCAGCCATCGAAGGGAGGCATGTTGCATCTCATCTACTAATTATTTTAAGGATATTCGATTTTACGGAGTTTGCAAACTAGATGGCGGAAGAGCTGATGGCATTACAGGTCGACAGACAGGCTGAATAGGCCTGCCATAACGCACAGTCTCGTGGTTCACAAGACTTTGGAAAAGGAAACGTCCAAGAATGGACGGAAACTGATCAAGATAGCTAAACTACTGAACAGGAATCTGCCGAAGCTGAGAAAACCTAATCAGTGAGAAGACGATGGCTGAAAGAAACCCGTCTGCGACCTGTTCAGCAAGCCAGCGACAGCTAGCCCAAAAAGGTACTCAAAAAAAGTTTTGTTCTTGCATCCAATGAATGCACCTTCCAAACCATTCATCGAATGACGGAGCGGTTAAAAAGCCATGTTCGCCTTTGGAATAAATATGCAGCCCCGCGGCAACCTTATGCTTGTGGAGCGCTTCGTAAAAACAAAAGCTATTTTCTACAGGTACTACTATATCTGCATCCGAATGCACCAGAAAAGTTGGCGGAGTCAGTGAGTCGACTTGCAATTCATTGGAAAAAACATTGATTTGTTCAATGGCCGGCGCTACACCCAGTAAATAATTCCGTGATCCGGTATGCCCGATGCCATCAGTCATGCTGATCACTGGGTTAACCAACAGCATAAAATCCGGACGTAAACTCATATTCTCTAGATTCGCGACATACGCTTTATCAAAGTGAGTCCCTACGGTGGCAGCTAGGTGCCCACCCGCCGAAAACCCCATGATTCCGATTTTATCCGGGTCTATTCCCCAAACAACAGCCCGTTTACGCACCAGACGGATAGCCTGTTGGGCATCTTGCAGCGGACCGATGGATTTATCAATCATGATTTCGTCGTCCGGCAAACGGTAGCGAAGCACAAAGGCAGCGATGCCAAGTTCGTTAAACGCCTTCGCGACATCCGACCCTTCTCGTTTTGTCAATAATACATGATACCCGCCTCCTGGACAAATAATCACAGCCGTGCCATTGGCCTTGTCCGGAGGTGGCAGAAAAACAGTCAGGCTTGGTACAGAAACCTGAAAGGTCAACGTATCCACCGCCGCATTCGGTTCATCCCGTTCCCGATCGGCCGTTGGTTTTGAATTGGGCACTGCCCCTTCATAAAGTGGAAATCGTTCCTGCGCATTACAATAGATGACCGCACATCCTAATATGAAAACTAGATATTTTACCATGTTGATAAACCAAAAATGAAGTTACGAAAGTTACAATATATCCTAACAGACAATAAGCCCGATTACTTTGAAAAAGAAACCCTTGGTGACTCCAGATCAAAATGATTGATAGTACTAAGGGAAAGAGTGGTATCCGCATTAGCCGGTAGAGAGATTACCGCCTTCATTTCGGGCAATGCCGACATGGGGATCGCGTCGTCTCCGTTCTGGTCAAAATATTGGTATACGCCCTGTTCTGGAAATCGCGCAATAAGCTGGTTTCCACTATAAATAAGAAATTGCTTAATTCCCGACTCAATATCGGCATCGGCCTTCCAAGTCAGCTCAACAGCCATGCTGTGGCGGCGTCTCATGGCCAATCCGTAAGGTGCCAATGGAGGAGTTCGATCAATAACCGAGCCCGTTATCACAAATTCCTTCCATTTGGCTGCCGTCGCCGAATCGGGTAACCAGGAAAACGCATTTGCATCTTGAGCCTGTTGCTTAAATCGCCAGGTGTTCAATGACAACGTATCCGCCAACCACCCGTTACGCTCATTGATAGCTCTCATTTCTCTAAATGAATGTTGTGTTCCAGTAGGAAGACGCCTGGAAAGTACCGATTCGTAAAACGGAATAGCTATGTACCTCACAAAACTGTAATTGTGATTTTGATGCGGCGTACAGGCAATGCTAACGAGCCCCCCAGCCGAACGCAACTTATCAAATGTATGTACGGCTGTTTGCCAGCACTTTACTTCCCCCGAGTTGATATCGCCAGCGCCTGCATGGCGGATCATCAACGGAATTTTTAACGCTTCGTCTGGATAATTCCAATTTGGGTCAAAAGCCGGAGAATAACCAAAAGCAGCCAATATCCGTTCCGGATAATTCTTCATCATTGCAAGCGTCCAGTATCCGCCGCCCGAATGCCCCCACAATAGCCAAGGAACTTCCTTTAATTCGGTATGCGACGAAACCATTCCCACATCTTCCAGCGCTTTCAGCAAAGACGGTCCAGAACCGGATTCCGGATTTTTCCAGACCCTGCATCCATTTTCGTAATATAAGTCGGGTCCGACAACGGCCAGCCCCCATTTCTTGGCGAATGCCTGATATTGCAGATCATAGGCTGTGGATGCCCCACGGCCTTCCATGCCGCAGCCGTGTTGATGAATGAAAACACCTCGGAGCGTATCGATCCCTGCAGGAATAAACACACTGTATACTGCAGAATCAACGGTATCTGCGTTTTTTACCACCACGCGGTAAATGGTGCCGGTTTCAATCACTTGCTTTTCGACCGGCCGAACGTGCAGCTGTATATCGCCAGGAAGCCGTATAGCTCGTCCAGAAAATGAAAGCACCGCCGCCACGACTAAGAAACAAACTGAAGCCGAAGCCTTATTTAACATCTTTCCCATAGTAAGTTGATCTAACGAGCATATAGTATGATTACGGGTTAATCCGCTATTTGATTACGGAAGGAATTGAATCCGAGCTATAATATCGTGGCTCACGTGACCCGCATTTGGTCTGCAACCGTTTTATACGCAACAATTTGCGTGGAATTGCCCGGGATCCTCACTAGGTCACCCGTTACGATTACAAACTTTGGCCGCAATCGATTCGCTTCCGAAATCGCTTTTTCAACATTGATTTTTTCCTGGATATAATCCTCGTTTTTATTAAAAAAGCCAAACTGTGTATCCGACATGTGAAAAAAGAAAAAGGATTTATCGTCTTCGATCGTGGTGCATTGTATAAGATTTAAAATAACGAAACCGACAACTAATCGAAAAACATACTTCATGCTTATATGGTCAAAATGAGTGGCTAATTTAGCCTATTTTTTTAAGTCCACTACTATAAAGCTACTCGTTCTCTGGATATCTCAATAAAATCCGTCATGCCTGTGAATTAATCCCGCTATCCACCAAACAAAACGAGATGTCACGTGTTTTCACAGTGTACAAACCAGTTAGTACCATGAAAGTTATTTTTCCCATCAAATTAGCTCTTTCGTGCATCTTTTTTTCCGGCATGATGGTAACAGGATGTGTGGCCCAGATTTCAGATACGCAAAGCGAATTGGACAAACGTGTTGAAAAGTTCCTGACAGAAAAAAAGCAGACTTGGCACGATCTCAACGTGCCGTACAAAGACGGTCGGGTGTTGCACGACCTCATTGTGGACAACAATTACCAATCGGCGCTGGAAATTGGTACATCCACAGGCCATTCCACCGTCTGGATCGCTTGGGCACTCAGCAAGACCGGCGGTAAGCTTATTACCATCGAAATCGACGAAAACAGGCAGCGACAAGCCATCGAAAACTTGAAAACCCTAGGACTGGCCGATTTCGTGGACTTCCGGCTGGGTGATGCACATCAGCTGGTGAAGGAAGTGGAAGGCCCATTCGACTTTGTCTTTTCAGACGCTGACAAAGACTGGTACATCCAATATTTTAAAGACGTTGACCCAAAGCTCAAAACAGGCGGTACCTTTACGGCGCACAATGTGCTGCAATCGATCAGTGGCATAAAGGAGTACATGGACTTTGTAAATAGCCATGTAGGCTACGAGACCACGGTGGACCGATCGAGCAATTCAGGCATCGCAATCAGCCGAAAAAAATAGCCGTTGCCTTCAAATTACAAATACGGATGTTATTTAATTCCAGATAGCTCCGTCAATCCTTCAACTGCAATACAGCCACCACCGGGCGATGATCGGAAGCGTAGGTCTCTGCAACTACCCGGTGCTCCATGACACGTATCGCCGAAAGCGGACGATAAAAAATATAATCGATTGTCCGATTGGGAGTCGTTACGGGGATCGTACCCGGGCAATTCCCCCCTATGCAGGTCCGCCGGAATGTTTGATCCATGATATCGATGGGTTCGCTTCCCGCTACGTCGTTGAAATCGCCGCACACAATTACCGGACTGTTGCCTTCGGTAAACGCTTCCGTAATTTTCTGTGCTTGCACAGCGCGGTGCTGTGTATGCAGATCAAGATGTGTACTGGCAAATACCAGTGGTTGGCCTCCCGGCAATTTTACCTTAATTGCCGCGACCGCCCGCGGCTCTCCGCTAAGGCCGGGTGCCATGGGCAATGCAAAACCCAGCGTGTCTTCAATCGGAAACTTAGAAAGCACGGCAACGCCATATTCGCCTTCTTCGTGGTCGATGGCCTTTTTGAAATAATAATACATTCCCGTCAACTCCGCCAACGCTTTTGCCTGATGCAAACCCTTGCCCGACCGGAGCGTATGTACATCCACTTCCTGTAAGGCCACCAGATCCGGCGATTCGTCTTGGATAACCTTCGCAATCGCTTCGACGTCAATTAAATCTGGCCGACTAGGCGGATTACAATGATGAATATTGTAAGCCATTACCTTCAGTTCAACCCCGGTCCATTCCCGCGGCGGTGCCGGTTGGCCATCGTCCGGCTCCGCTCCATTTTTGGCGCAGGCGAGCAACACGGATAACAGGATAGGCAGGTAAAGGATGTGTTTCAGCAACTGTCGACGGAATTCCATTTGTATATCTTTTAAAAAGGGCATGGGAGCAATATCCAGCCCCCATGCAAAATTATTATTTTTAAACTACCAGCCGGGATTTTGCCCCAGATTGGGATTTCGTTCTATTTGTGGCTGCGGCACGGGCCATAGGTAATTTTTGGGATCTTCAAACTTCCGGTTCCACTGCGCAACCAAATAACCTTCCTCATTGATTCGGAAACTACTGCCCGATTCGGTCAACTTCGGAAACCACGCGGCTTTTACGCCTTCAATATCCCTACCCAGACGCTCTCCCTCTTTCCAACGCCGCACATCAAAATACCGGTGTCCTTCCAGCATCAGTTCCACCCGGCGTTCGCGACGGATCTCCTCACGGACATCCAGCTGATGAGCCGCAAGGAACGCCAGATCCATGTGTACCATTCCTACCCGATCACGCAGCAGGTTAATGGACATATCCAGATCGGCCTGTGTCAACGTCCCTTGTTCGAATTTAGCCTCGGCGTAAGTAAGCAGCACCTCCGCATAGCGGATGTGATGGATATCGTTATCGTCGCGATTGTAAGTAGGCACAGCATCGGGGTCTACATATTTCTTGTAATAATAGCCCGTGGTGGTTACCGATCCGCGGCCATCCTGGCTGAATTTGGGAGTCATATAGACGGAGGGATCGGGATTTTCGTCCACCGGACGGCCGTCATAGCGGCCACCCCAGCTATCGCCCGGTACCAAAATCGTTTGTCTCATCCGCGGATCGCGGTTTTCAAAAATCGACGCGTAAGTATCATCGTTATACCGCTGTGATTTCCCGATGGGCAATCCATCGGTACACAGGTACGATTCCACCACAGAGCGGGTAGGTACAAAGCGTGCAAACTGATCGGGCACCTGTATCTCTCGGCTCAGGTTATGCATAATGACGTCCAGCTTGTGCATCCGGGCAAAAATCGTTTCCCGATTGTTTCCGCTCGCCAGTTTGCCTTTGTCGGTAAAAAGTTCCCAATAACTGGTTGTGGGATCTCCGTTCGAATACAATTCATAAACACCGAGATCCATTACCGCTTTGGCTGCCTCTTCAGCTACGTCATATCGATAGTTAGCAAGCGCTATGCGCGCTTTCAATGCCAAGGCTGTGCCTTTACTTATCCGCCCTAAATTTTCTCCTGTAGGAATTTCCGCCGGAAGTATAGCCGCAGCAGCATCCAGCTCAGCCAGTAAAAAATCAATCACTTCTTCATGGGGCGTACGCGCTTCGTACAGCTCGGGGTCGTCGGGATTCAGCGTTTTTGTGATCAACGGAATATCGCCGTAAAAGGAAGCGAGGAAACTGTAGGCCAATGCCCGAATCACCCGTACTTCAGCCGCCAGCCTTTCGTTGGCGCCCGGCTCATTCTCGGTTGCTCCCTGGTAATTTTCCAAAAAAACATTGCACTCCCGCACGTCGCGGTACATGTTCGCCCATTCACTGTTAACGGTGGGCTGCGTAACCGGGAATACACCGGAACCAATGTCTTTATATTGGTTGGTGGTAGGCCACATCGTGTTTTCCGCCAAATTTTCCATATCGACGAAATTTTTGGCTTTTACGCGGGAGTAAATAGCCGTAGCCGCCATTTCCAGTTGCTGCTGCGTATTCCAATAGGTCTCATCCACGATCTCGTCCATCGGTGTACGGTCGAGAAAATCACTGCAGGAAGCCAGCGACAACGCAGCCAGCAGGCAAATGCTTATTTTACCAAAAATGTATGTATGATTATAGTGTATGCATTTCATTGTTCAGCTCTTTATTGCAGATTTACGTTCAATCCAAAAACAAAAGTTTTGACCATGGGATAGTATCCACCCGAATTTCCGGCCGGTACTTCGGGGTCATAGCCATAGAAGAAATCCGTCATCGTAAATAGGTTATCGGCCGATGCGTAAACCCGCACCTTGCCTAGACGCGATCCTTCCAGCCAGCGGCTGGGCAACGAATAGCCCAACTGGATATTCTTCAACCGCAGGTACGACGCGTCTTCGATCCAATAGGAAGATAAACGGGTGTTGTGCGTCCGCATGTACACAAACCGCGGATAGGAAGCATCGGGATTGTCCGGTGTCCAACGGTCCAGGTGGATCTTCTGTGGCATCGCGCTGTTGTTGATAAACGGGTGTCGCGCCGAACCAGTAAGAAAGCCGTCGGCCTTGCCCACTCCTTGGATAAAGAAACTGAAATCAATTCCTTTCCAGGCCAGGTCGCCCCGGAATCCATACGTATACCTGGGGATGTCACTGCCCAGGATGTGCCGGTCTTTCTGAACGGTAATCGCTTCATCGTCGGGATTTGCCGGACGGTAAATCAGGTCTCCCGGCCCTACAACATCACCGCTTTGAAAAGGAAATTTCGCAACGTAGTCGCCATCCACTAGATCAAAATCATCATACTGCGCAATCCGCTCGGCAATAAATCCATAAAAAGCATCCAACGGATAGCCTTCCAGGCGAACGCGGTCGCCCAGGTTGGTGGCAAAATTCTCCAGCTTGGTCACCTTATTCCGTACATCGGAAAGGTTGGCGTTGACGCGATATTCAAAATCTCCAACCTTATCCTGCCAGCCCACGATCAATTCCCAGCCTTTATTCTGCACTTCGCCAGAATTCTGGGCAGGATAACCGCTTCCCACGCCAATGACATCCGGAAGCGGCGGATTCAACAGGATATCCTTGGTCGTATTCACGTAGTACTCGCCTGTAACCGTTAACCGATTTCGCAGAAAAGCGAGATCAAGCCCCACATTAAATTTCTCGGCAGATTCCCACGTAAGATTCTGGTTGGGAATGAACGTTTGCCGGAAGCCCACCTGTCCTTCGTCGCCGATCGGGTTATTGCTGCCCACTTGTACCGGGCTCAGGATGGCCATATAGGGGAAGTCGCTGCCTACCTTGTCATTTCCTTGGGTACCATATGATACCCGGAATTTACCCATGTCCCAAAACGTTGTAAGCGGCTGGAAAAATTCTTCTGCGGAAAATACCCAGCCTGCGGAAACCGCACCGAACCAGTTCCAGCGCACATCCGGGTGGAAGCGCGATGAACCATCGTAACGGAAATTCCCTTCCAGCAAATATTTGCTGTCGAAATCGTAATTGACACGGCCAAAGAATGACATCAGTGCATTTTGGCTACTGGAACTATTGTTCAGTTGGTTTTCAGTTCCCAGCGCGAGAGACGGCACATCCTGTGTCGGCAAGTTTTGCCGCGATGCCCAGAAATCCTTCCCGATGTTCTCTTCGAGCGAATATCCCAACAAGGCACTGAGGTTGTGTCGTTCAGCAAACGTCTTCGCGTAGTTGGCTGTACCGATAAACGTTTGATAGGCTCCTGTATAATTGTTGAGCGTGATCTGGTTGGGGTAATTGGTTTGATAAATCAATGCATTGTCGTCTGGACTGAAGTAGTCAATTGTTTTTAAGAACGTGGTGCGTCGGGAGCTATATTTTACCAAGCCGTATTGCCCCCGAAGGTCCAACCCCTTAAAAATATTGAGGGTCGCACTCACGTTTGCCGTCACTTCCTGCGATGCGAAGTCGTTGCTACCCCCGTCGGTTGCCCATGCCACTGGATTACTTTGCCCGCCGTGATACCCCCAACTGCCGTTGGTGAACCGCACAGGCACCAACGGGCGTATGCTCGTTGCAGCAGTCAACGGAGAGTTTCCGGAAGCAGATCCGCTGTAGTCGCGGTCTATGTATCCCAAGTTGGCATCAATCTTAAGCCTGTCAATAAGTGTCGTATTCAGCCGCAGCCGTACGTTGTGGCGATTGGCCTTAAAGTTGTCGCCTACCACCATACCCCCTTCGCCAAGGTACCCATATGAAGCGTAATAATTGATGTTGTCGCCCCCTCCGTTGATGTTTACGGCATGACTCTGTTGCGGTGCATACGGTTTGTAGACTTCATCGATCCAATCGGTATTGGCAAAATAGTTTGGATCGCTACCGTCGCGGGCAACCTGTATCTGTTCTTCAGTATAGGTAGGATTTTGCCCGGCATTTATGTTGGCTTCGTTTTGCAACATCATATAGTCTGGCGAGCCCAGAAATTCGGGCAAAGCAGTTGGTGTTTGCATACCAAAGTAACTGTTGAGGCTGATAGCCGGCTTGCCGCCACTTTTGCCTTGTTTGGTTGTCACCAAAATAACACCGTTGGCACCGCGTACCCCATAAATGGAAGAGGAGGCAGCATCTTTCAATACAGAAATGCTCTCGATGTCGTCTGGGTTCAGAATGTTGAGATTGCCTCCGGGAATCCCGTCCACAACCACCAATGGATTGGCATCACCCCAGGTCCCCACTCCCCGTATGCGGATTTGCGGCGCTTGATTGCCGGGAGCCGTATTCACGTTGCGCACGGTCACCCCCGGCATCAACCCCTGCAATCCCCTGCCTACGTTGGTAATCGGTCTGTTTTCCAGGTCGACCCCCGAAACCGCACTCACAGCACCTGTCAGATTTATTTTCTTCTGGGTACCGTATCCCACGACAACCACTTCTTCCAAATCGGACACGCCGGGTGTAAGCACAACATCCACTTGCGTACGTCCATTGACATCGATTTCCTGCGTAACAAAACCAACAGACGAAATCTGCAATCTACTTCGACGGCCCACACGTATCGAAAAGCGTCCTTCGTCGTTGGTAAATACGCCGCGGTTGGTACTCAATTCCCGTACCGTAGCTCCCATAATAGCCTGCGAGGGGCTTTCGTCACTCCGCACCGTCCCCTGTACAGTAATCAGTGTATCTTGCCTACGGATACGCTCGCCGGGCCTAGCCATTACCAGAATCTGCTTACCGTCCATTTTATACGTCAAATCCGTCTGCGCAAAGGCTTCTTCCAGTACGTCTTTCAGGTCGCCCCCCTTTGATTTAATGGTAATTAATTGATCCGAAACCAACTGGTCATCGTAAAGGACAGCATAATCAGTTTGCCGTTGGATCTCGGTAAACAACCGTTCGATGCTGCGTTGGTGAATGGAGACGTGGACCGTCTGAGAATAAGAACGAGCATTGGCTCCCATCACACTTATCCCAACCAATAGAATGGTGATTCTTAGCATAAGAAAACACTGAGCAATCCGCCTATTCGGCAAGCAGAATACTTGCCGGGCATGTAAAAAATTCATACTTTCGTTAATTCATTAATAAATAAACACTGTTAATTGAATGTCAAGCGGGCAGGTGTTGGCGCACCTGTTCCGCATTCTTCTCGGGTAGAATGTTACTTTCGTCGAATGGCTACCCTCCTCTCCTGTTGTGTAATCGAATATTCATCGGTATTGTATAAATAAGCAAGCACATCCCGGAGCGGTTTACTTACATCGAGGCTGCCTGAGAATGTCCGGCTTTCCTGATCACCGGCCACGTCGATGCTGGCATTGTAAACGCGTTCAATCTTTTTAAGGATTTCCGGCAGCGAATTACGCTGAAACATCAACTGTTTTTTACGCCAGGAAATGTCTGCCTCTCCGTCGTTTTCCTTCATGCTGATCGTGGCGGTCTCCCGATGGAAAGTAACCCTGTTGCCGGGCTTCATCCGTATTTCACCAAATACATCCGGCTTGGTACTCGTCAACGCAATACTTCCATCGAGTAACAGCGTTGCCGTATAGGCATCGTCTTCATAAGCGCTTACGTTAAAGCTTGTTCCCAGTACATTGATCTGAATATCCTGTGTATGCACAATAAACGGATGCCCTGCCTGATGCTTCACATCAAAATACCCTTCTCCGGTAATGTATACCTCGCGGCGTTCAGCCGCAAACACAGCCGGAAACGTCAGTGTAGACCCCGCATTTAACCATACGGTGCTTCCATCCGGCAAACCGACCTCCATCCGTTTCCCGTAGGGAACATAGAGCATGTGTAACTGCGAAAGCTGAGGTGTTTGCAGGTGATGATACGCTTGCATTCCATGTTGACGAATCTCCAGCAGGGAATCACGGTAAGAAACGGTTGATTCATCTTCCAATTGAATGATTTTCCCATCACTCAGCATCAGCTGGATTTTCCCACTGGTATCTGCGGATAGGTCAGGAATATGCTGGGGCATCTGCCTCACTAGCATGGATTCACCGGACGGGTCCGGGCGACAGATAATCCATAGGCTCACACCAATCGCAAGACAAAGGCACGCCGCTCCGGCCCACGCAACCCGACGGATCGATCGTACTTTTTTTCGTCGGGCTAAGATGCCGGATTGAATCGACGACCATAGCTGTTGTTTATCCAAATCGGATAGCGGGCGATTATCTAAAGGGTCATCCATGCCAATCTTCTTCTTTATTCATTTAAAGAACACAGATTAACAAATATGTACTCCTAAAAATAAAAAAGAATACAACAAACTGTTTATCAGCACAATAAAATTAAAAGAATCTGTCAGGCAGGCTTCATTCGCTTCCGAAGCTGGCGGAGGGCACGACTGAGCAGGGTGCGGCACGTCGGGATAGGGATTTTCATGATTTTGGAAACCGAATCGTAACTGAGTTCTGAAGTGTAACGAAGAAAAAGCACTTCCTGCTGACGGCTGGGCAATTCGACCACTTCCTTTTTCAATGCGGCCATCAGCCGTCGACTTTCCTCCTCCCGAATGGTTTCCTGTTCGACATCTTCTTCTATCAATTGTTCTACCAATTGTTCTACCGCGAAATTTTCGTTGACCGTCTGCAAGTCGCGGGATCTTTTCAGTTGTTTGGCTAATTTTCTGCGGAACGATACAAACAGATAGGCATCGATATCCGTTTCCGCACACAGTCTTTTACGATAGGTATATAAATCTACAAACAGCTCCTGAATACAGTCTTTGATGGTCTCCTCGTCTCTGCAATAGCGACATCCCCAACCAAACAGCGTATCGATATAGTGGTCGTACAACCTCTTAAACGCTTCGTCGTCACCGTTCAGGAAGTGTCTCCAGTATTGTTTGATGGTATCAACTATCTCTCCTCGCATGCGCTTGCAATTGCCGTGTCCGAACACCTTCTTTTTGGCAGCCAAAGTTAATGATCCAATATAAACTTAATATTAATTGCGAAGTTGCTTATTTGCAAAGTCGCGAAAGAGCGAAACCGCGACATACATTGAAAACGCTCATCCAAAGGTAAGCAAAAATATAGGCAGGCCAAATTTAACCCTCCGATAATATTCAGGTAACGTTTATTCATCAAATTTGTGTACAACATGGTATACACATTAGAAATAACCATTTGCATGATCATCCTGTGTTTAGGTGGACTGTCCTACTTATTTACCAAATACATCGACGTGCGATTTGAAGAAGGAGAAGATTAATTAAGCACCCACAACCTATGAACAAACGGGAGGTAGATCTGGTCGTCCTATCAGACGTACATTTGGGCACATATGGATGCCATGCCAAAGAGCTTCTGTGCTATCTGAAGAGCATTAAGCCCAAAAAAATCCTTTTAAATGGCGACATCATCGATATCTGGCAGTTCAGCAAACGTTACTGGCCGGAATCACACATGAAAGTGATCCGAAAAATCTTAAAATTTGTAGCGGAAGGAACCCCGGTAACCTACCTGACGGGCAACCACGACGAGATGCTGCGTAAATTTGCAGATTTCCAACTCGGGTCACTCACTATTACCAACAAACTTTCCCTACGTATCGGCAAAAAACGTGCATGGGTTTTCCACGGCGATATTTTCGATGTTACCATGCAGCATGCTAAGTGGCTCGCCCGACTTGGCGCCATCGGATACGATACGCTTATTTTGCTGAATAGCTTGGTTAATTGGATATTGACGAAATTAGGCCGGGAAAAAATGAGCCTATCCAAAAAAATTAAAAACAGCATCAAAAATGCGGTGAAATTCATTAACGACTTTGAAGTAACAGCAGCTACGTTGGCTATTGAGAAGGGTTACCAATACGTCATCTGTGGACATATCCATCAACCGGCAATTCGACAAATACAAACCGAAAGAGGAACGGTAACCTACCTCAATTCCGGCGATTGGATAGAAAACCTGACGGCACTGGAATACCACAAAGGCAACTGGCAAATATACCGCTACCATCCTGCGGAGTACCTCTCCCACGAGCTAGATCCAGATACATCGGACAACGACAACGATAATCTTGATGGCAAACTGGACATCAAGCGATTGCTCGATTTGCTCAAATCGGAACCGACGGTTTAGTTAGTTGAAAGTGGAAAGTTAATTGAAATTGGAAAATGAACTTTCAATTTTCAAATCTCCAACTTTCAATTAAAAATTAACCCCTATACTTGTAGCACCTTTTCGGTGAATACAAAATGATTGATCAGTTCCGGAAATATACGCCGCTAAATATCCTACTGTTATCGCTGATAGGCCTTATGTTGTGCCTCGGTGTGTTCATGCATTTGCCGAGAAATCTGATGCCGGTCTTTTTCGAACCGGCCATCGCCAATTTCACCGGCAAATTATCCCCGGAAAACATCACTCCCCAAGCAAACGTGTTGATTACGCTGGTGCTTACTGTCGTTCAGGCGCTATTGATTAACCGGGCGGTCAATCAATTCAATCTGGTGGGCAGGTCGAGTTTCCTGCCGGCACTGATGTACATGACCCTGGCTAGCCTGATGCTGCCCTTCCTCGTGTTATCTCCCATTCTCATTTGCAACTTTCTTTCCATCTGGATGCTGGACAAACTGTTCAGCATCTACCGCCGCACAGAAATCAAGCCGTTGATGTTTGATCTGGGCATGATCGTCGCCCTGGGAAGTCTGGTATATTTCCCCTTTATTGTCATGTTGCTGCTGCTTTGGTGTAGCTTGATCATTTTCCGGCCTTTCAACTGGCGCGAGTGGCTAGCAGCTCCGATTGGTTTCGCTACCGTCTACTTTTTGCTGGGCGTGGTATATCTTTGGTTTGACCGCATGACTGAATTTTATGAAATCTGGCTCCCCCTTACCTCTCCCTTTCCCACATCGATACACATCGACATTTATGACTACCTGGTATTGCTTCCGGTGATTATTATCCTCGTATTGTTCTTCTTTTCTTTGCGTCAAAATCTCTTTAAAAGTGTGGTACACATCCGCAAATCATTTCAATTGCTCTTTTGCATGTTTGTGTTATCCTTTATTTCTTTCTACCTGAACGCAGATTGGTCCATCAACCACTTCCTGCTGACCGTACCTCCTGTAGCCGTTTACATGACCTATTATTTCAACTATGCAACCCGAAGATGGTTTTATGAAAGCGTTTACGCCCTGCTGGTCCTTACCATCATCTATTTTCAGTTTTTCTAAGCGATTTATAAACAGCGTTTTAACCTTTTTTAACAAAAAGGGTGTCGGGTAACAACTAAAAATTAAATAGCTTTGCATACATTTTATTAATTTAATAGCGTTGCATGAAGTTTGGTGTCGTTATATTTCCGGGTTCCAATTGCGATGAGGACATCATCTATGTATTGGAACACATTATGGGGCAAGAAGTGGTCCGTTTGTGGCATAAAGACCATGACTTGCAGGGTGCAGAATTTATCGTATTGCCCGGCGGGTTCTCGTATGGCGACTACCTACGCTCTGGTGCGATCGCGCGCTTCTCTCCAATTATGCAGGAAATCATTACCTATGCAAATAAAGGCGGTTATCTTCTCGGTATCTGCAACGGCTTCCAGATACTTGCGGAAGCGGGGTTGGTACCGGGCGCATTGTTGCATAATCGGCAACGGAAATTTATTTGCGAAAACATATACTTAGCTCCTCAAACCACCCAGTCCCTGATTACCGCACAAATGGATATCAACCGTGCGTACAAAATTCCAGTGGCACATGGCGAGGGAAATTATTTTGTCGATAACGATACGCTGAAGGCGTTAAATGATCACGATCAAGTATTGTTTCGCTATTGCGACGCAGCCGGTAATGTGACCGATGCGGCAAACCCCAATGGCTCCATAGCCAACATTGCCGGTGTTTGCAACCGCGCACGAAACGTATTTGGTATCATGCCGCACCCGGAACGCGCTGCAGACAACCTGTTGGGCAACACCGATGGGTTGGTTATCTTTGAGTCCATACTCGCTACGGCTTTACCGCATCCCCTTTAATGAAGTACATGCAGCATCTTTTCCGCATCCCAACGTACCTTAACGATATCATGCAGCATACTCTGAAAGCTTTTGTTTTTATTACGTTTCTTTTGTCAAGTACCCTGGTATACGGTCAGCGTTCCACAACCAGTTCTCCCTATTCACGTTTTGGACTGGGAGAGATCCGTGGTGACCTGTTACCCCAAACCCGGGCGATGGGCGGTATTGCAACCGGGGTGCGCTATCTAAGTGGTTACGGCAACATTAATGTGGGCAATCCGGCGTCGTACTCAGCCTTGGCCCTCACCACGGTAGATGTGGGCGTTTTTGGAAATATAACTGAGCTGAGCAGAAACCAACTGGCGGAAAACTCCTACAACTTCTCGCTTAGCCACATCAACTTTGGTATTCCATTGGGTCGCCCCGGTGGTCTCAGCTTTGGCATTATGCCCTTCTCGGATGTTGGTTTCAGCTATGCCATTCCCGGATCAATTGACACCACAGACATACGGACGGTATATGCTGGTGCCGGAGGCGCAACGAAAGCATATTTAGGTTATGGAATTCAACTAACTAAAAATTTCAGTGTCGGAGCCAATGTGTCGTACCTCTTTGGTACCCTGAACAACATCCGATCCGTCGAACTCCCGAACGATATAGGCGGCCTGAACGTCCGGATAGACAGCAGCCAATACATCAATGGATTCAGCTTTGATTACGGTGCGCAATATTTTCAGCCGTTGAGCAAAAACGTAAGCTTGACCATCGGCTATACCGGAACAGCAGGCACCCCACTCAACACCACTGCGTCACGGGTCGTAACCCGTACGCCTACCAGTGTAGAGGATGATTTTGAAAATTTGCCGGTAGACTCCATCAGCACCTACGAAGGGCAAAAGCAAAACATCAAGATGCCAATGAAGCACAGCATCGGTTTCAGCGTGGCCAAAGGGAATCATTGGATGATCGGTGGTGATTTCAATTATGCGAAGTGGAGCGATTTCCGTATTGGCGGAGACAATCCTGGGCTTACGGACAGCTATGGGTTCTCCGTTGGGGGCCAAATCACTCCGGACATCACGTCGGTGAATTACCTGGGCGTAGTCGATTACCGTCTCGGCTTTAAATACAACAAATCTTACATCAACATTGCCAACCAGGACATTAAGCAAATGGCATTGACGGTAGGCTTTGGTTTTCCCCTGCCTTCCCTATTTGGAGGCTCATTCTATAAAATCAATTTTGCCACCGAATTCGGCCAAATGGGTGCCTTGACCAATCAGTTGGTACGTGAACGATACATCAACTTCCACTTAGGATTTACACTTAACGAACGTTGGTTTCAACGAAGACGTTACGACTAACATTCGCTTAGTATGGTGAACCATGGGGCTAATAGGCAAAAATATCTTTCGCTTTACTTTATGTGTTTCCATCAGCACAACAGGGCTGGCATCCTGTGAAACAGACCTGAAAGAAGTGGATCGGATCGCCGCGATCCAAGCCGAAGAACCGGTGGACATCTCCCACAACGTAACCGTCGTTTACAGCGACTCGGCGTTGGTAAAAGCCAAAATGACCGCTCCGGAAATGCGGCATTACAATGTGGAAAAACCTTACTACGAGTTCCAAAAAGGAGTTACCATCATTCTTTTTGATGAAAACGGAGTGGAAACCCAGCGCATTACTTCTGATTATGCCATCCAAAAGGAAACGGAAGAGCTGACGGAATTCCGACGCAATGTAGTCATTACGCGGGCCGATGGGTCGATCATCAAAACCGAGGAACTCATTCACGATCAAAAAGCCAATACATTTTATAACCACGTGCCCATCGAAGCATATTTTAAAGACGGACGTGGAAATTTTATGGGGTCGTCTTTCCAAGCGGATGGAAATTTTGAAAACATTGAGGTACAAAATTCAACTGGCCTATACCTATTTGAAGACGGGCAGGGACCGATGTTTCGATAGGTTAACATGCAATTTATGAAGTTTTTCCTCTTTTTTTGATAAAAGTTGTATCTTGCGCCTCATTTTGAAAAAGGGTGATTGAATCACCTGAAAAGACAAGATCTTAACAATATAAAATAACAGCTTAAAGAAACAGTTTTAGATAGGCTATGGGATTAATGAATTATTTGCGTAACCGGGCGGGCGTGGTTATCGTTGTTTTTATCGGTTTCGCGATTTTTGCGTTTTTATTGGGAGACGTGATCAATTATGGCACTCCCTTTTGGGCGCGCCACCAGAATCAGGTGGGCAGCATAAACGGAGAAGTCATCGATATCAATGAATTTAACGCACAGGTAGACCAAACTTCGGAAATGTTCCGCCAACAAATGGGGGGTGGAACCTTAAATCCGCAAATGAAATCCTATGCCGTTCAACAAGTGTGGGGGCAATACCTCAACCGTGAATTACTGAGAAACGAAGTCGAACGCATAGGTCTGACCGTTGGTAAAACAGAGTTGAATGACCTGGTTCAGGGCGATAACCCTTCCATGCAGGTGCAGCAGGCGTTCCGTAATCCACAGACCGGTCAATTCGACCGTGGCCAGCTTAACAACTTCATTGCACAGGTAGGCACATTGCCCCAAGGCCATGAAGCACATGCCCAGTGGGATGCCCTATTGCAAAGCATCATGGATGAACAATTGAGCACGAAATATACCAACCTCATCAATAACAGTATTTATGTGACTTCATTGGAAGCCAATGAAGAATACAGTCAACGGAATAAATTGGCCAATTTCGACTATGTCCTACTGGATTATGAGTCGGTTTCCGACAGTTCGGTAACCCTTTCTGAGCAGGACTACAAAGACTACTACAACGAAAATAAAGGCGTGTTTAAAAACGAGGAAGAAACACGCAGCCTGGAATACGTTGTATTTGATGCAAGCCCAACGGCCGAAGACACGGCGAGGGTCCAAACAACCATCGAAGAACTAAAGGCCCAATTGGCCGAATCGACAACCGACTCACTCTTTGCCGCCGTCAATTCGGATACAAAATACCCGTACATTTTCCGCAAACAAGGTGAATTCAGCCCCGCATTGGATACGCTGGTATTCGGTGCACCTGTAGGTACAACCGTAGGTCCCGTATTGGCAAACGGCCGATTTGAAATTGCTAAAATCATCGACACCAAAGTAGGTCCAGACTCTGTCAAAGCCAGCCACATCTTATTGAATCCGGCTACGGAGGGTGGCATGGACAAAGCCCAGGCCAAAGCCGACTCCATCAAAGGACTGATCGAAAAAGGAGAAAGTTTCGCGGCATTAGCCGTGCAATTCAGTATCGATGAAGGCAGCAAAGTCAACGGTGGCGAACTCGGCACATTTGGCCGCGGGATGATGGTTCCAGCCTTCGAAAATGCGGCATTTGATGCCAAAGAAGGAGCGGTAGTGATCACAAATTCACAATTTGGCATTCACATCATTAAAGTTGAAGACCAGATCGGCTCTTCGCGGGTGGTGAAAGCTGCCATCATCGACAAACAGATTAATAGCGGAAAGGAAACGATGAATGCTGCTTACAACAAAGCGACCCAGTTCTTTGGTGCAGTTAATGAGAATAATTTCCAGGACGTTGCGACACAGCAAAGCGTTTCCGTATTGAAGGCAGACAACATTACCGCAATGGAAACGATGCTGATGGGAACCGAAGTACCCCGTGAATTGGTAAGGTGGGCGTTTGACGCTGATCAGGGCGATATTTCCGATAAAATCTATGAATCGGATACCAAATATATAGTTGCCCGGGTCACCGGAATCCGTGAAAAAGGTCAGTTGCCTTTGGAAGCCGTAAAAAGTGAAATTGAGCCGATCGTACGCAACCGGGTAAAAGCTAAAAAGCTGACCGCGCAGGTCGACGAGGCGGCCAAAGGAGCCACCACCCTCACACAGATCGGTGAAAAACTGGGGAAAACACCGGCATCTGCAGAAAACATCGTATTTGCAAATCCAGTCATTCCGGGAGTTGCTCAGGAAAATGCCGTGGTGGGCACGGTGTTCGGTTTACAACCCAAACAACCTTCAAAACCGATACGCGGTTCACAGGGGGTATACGTGGTAGCCGTAACCGGATTCGTAAATCCGGAAGCGCCCAGCGATCTGAGCGCGCAGAAAAAACAAATGACACAATCCCAGGCACAACGTACCTGGTCTCGGGTATTCCAGGCATTACAGAACAAAGCCGATATCGTGGATAACCGGGCGAGGTTCTTTTAACAGCCGGCGCTAATATATTATTTCGTAACTTTGCATCCGGATGGCTCATTAAGCCGTCCGGATTTTTTTGTTATGGAAATACAAGAAACCATCGTCAATAAAGTTGCGCAGAGCGGTCTGGTTACGGTAGATCTTGCCCGTTTTGCCCCGCAGGGTGAACGTGTAGTATATGATATCAAGGACAATTTATTCCATGGTCTTATCCTACGCGAGAAAGATTTCAGGGAATTCGTAAAAACACACGACTGGTCGCAGTATACAGATAAATACGTGGCAATTACCTGCACGGCAGACGCGATTGTCCCTACGTGGGCCTATATGCTGCTGGCCAACCGGCTGGAACCTTATGTGAAGGACATGGTGTTTGGCGATTTGAATACCCTGGAGACCGTATTGTATGAACGAGCACTGGAAAAACTCGATATGGAAACCTATCGAGATCAACGTGTGGTCGTCAAAGGTTGCGGCGATATTGAAGTTCCCGAATCTGCCTTTGTCAACTTTACTGCCAAGCTCAGTAAAGTGGCAAAAAGTATTTTATATGGGGAGCCTTGTTCCACCGTTCCCGTTTTTAAGCGGAAGGCCTGACGCATGAACAGAACGCTGGTCTTCTTATACTTGTTTTTCGTAGTTTCGCTCACCCGAGGGCAGTCGCTTCCTTTCCTGAAAGAACCCGCATTCAAAGCGGGTGAGGAACTACACTATCGCCTGCGTTATGGCGTCATCTCAGCCGCTGTGGGTACACTTAAGGTCGAAGACTCAAAAATCAAATTCAGCAGTCCGCATACGTTCCATTTATCGGCTCGGGGCCAGACTTCCTCCGCGTTCAGTGTTTTTTATACCGTAGACAACCGCTACGATTCATATATTGATTCGCGCACATTCCTGCCCCACTATTATACCGAAAATATTCGGGAAGGAAATTACCGCCGCACGGACATTGTTCGGTTTGACCACCGCAACCGCACTGTGCAGGGTAACAAAGGAACCTTCAAAAGCCAATCCGCCCAAACATTCGACCTGCTCTCGGCATATTATTTTTCGCGCAACCTTGATCTATCCAATGTAAAACCCGGTCAGTCTTTCAACATGACATATTTCCTGAATGACGAAATCGCCACACTGGGCATCGAATACATTGGAATAGAAAGCATCAAAACCCCCATCGGCACCTTGGAATGCTTGAAATTCAGTCCGGAGATAACACCCGGCCGGATATTCAGGAAAGACAGTCGGCTATACCTCTGGGTGACCAATGACGGCAACCGCATTCCGGTAAAAGCGCAGGTTGAAATATTGATCGGTTCGGTGACATTGGAACTTACTGAAGCGAAGGGATTAAAATATCCCTTGGGTGAAAAATTAGCCGGTGTATCTAAATAACAAGCAACTATGATGATTGAAGTAGGTACCGTATTGGTAAGTGAAGAGTTGATCAACGAAGAATTTGTGTGCAATCTGGGCAAATGCCACGGTGCGTGCTGTGTCGAAGGCGATGCGGGAGCACCACTGCAACGCGATGAACTGGCCATGCTCGATTCGGTTTATCCCAAGGTAAAGCGTTACATGACCGAAAAAGGGATTGCTGCAATAGAAGAACAGGGAACACACGTTGTCGATATGGAGGGCGATCTCACTACCCCGTGTGTAGATGGGAACAAAGAATGTGCCTATGTAACCTGGGAGAATGGTATTACCAAATGTGCGATCGAAAAAGCCTATGAACGTGGAGAAATTAACTGGAAAAAACCCATTTCCTGCCACCTCTATCCCATCCGTACCACTACGTATCCCGAGTTTGACGTCCTGCATTACGATCGTTGGCATATCTGCCATTCAGCGTGCTCGCTGGGCAGGGAATTGAAAGTACCGGTATACGCGTTTCTCAAGGAACCGCTCATCCGTAAGTATGGACAAAAGTGGTACGATGAGCTGGAAGAATCCGTGTCGATGCTATAGGTTATTGTAGATTATCTTAGTATCTTGCGCCGGTCTTACGCACATGTTCAAACTAAGCGAAATACAAAAACCCATTGCCAACGAGCTGGCAATTTTTGAAGACAAATTCAAAGAGTCGATGCGGAGTTCGGTTCCGTTACTCGACCGTATCACACACTACATTGTCAAGCGCAAAGGCAAACAAATGCGTCCCATGTTTGTCTTTTTTTCTGCGGGGCTGTGCGGAAGCATCAACGAAGCCACACACCGTGGCGCCGCCTTGGTAGAACTGCTGCACACAGCTACCCTGGTACATGACGATGTAGTAGACAATGCCAATGTACGGCGTGGCTTCTTTTCGGTTAACGCGCTCTGGAAAAATAAGATTGCCGTGCTCGTGGGAGATTTTCTTCTCGCTAAGGGGTTGTCGCTCTCGATCCGCAATCATGACTTCAATTTGCTTGAAATCGTTACCCACGCCGTAGAACAAATGAGTGAAGGCGAGTTGCTTCAAATCGAGAAAGCCCGCCGGATGGATATCGAGGAGGCTGTTTATTTTGAAGTGATCCGGCAGAAAACAGCATCGTTGATTGCCTCCTGCTGTGCTTGTGGCGCGGCATCGGGCGGTGCAGAGGAATCCACCGTGGAACTTATGCGTCAATTTGGAGAAAACGTAGGGATTGCCTTCCAAATCAAAGACGATCTGTTTGACTTTGGCATCGACGATGTCGGAAAACCATTAGGAAACGACATCAAGGAGAAGAAAATTACATTGCCACTGATTTATGCACTACAGCAAGTGAGCAAGTCCGAAAAACGACACATCATCAATTTAGTGAAAAACCACAGCGAGGATGCAAAAAAAGTACATGAGGTCATCGCATTTGTGAAAGCAAATGGAGGCATGGAATACGCTGCTTCCAAGATGCTGACCTATCAGCAGGAAGCATTTGATATCCTGACCCGTTTTCCTGTTAACGACTATCGCAACGGGTTGGAGCAATTGGTAAGATATACAACTGAACGTAACAAATAACATGAGCAACGAACTTCTATTCTTTGGCGGATTTTTACTTTTTATTGTGCTCATGCTGGCCATCGATTTAGGCCTTTTCAGCAAAAGTGATAAACCGGTAAGTCTCACCCAGGCGGCTATCATGAGTGCGGTATGGGTAACCTTTGCGCTGGCATTTTATGTAGTTCTGCGTATATGGGGGCACGAACTGCACGATGTGCACGACTTTGGCAGGTTGGCAGAAATCACCAAAAAACACCTTCATAACATCCGTCTTATACCCGATGATTTTGCCGCTAGTCTCGCTATTTACAAGAATAATCTGGCGCTGGAGTACCTCACAGGGTATGTGGTGGAATATGCCTTGTCTGTAGACAATATATTCGTTATGGTATTGGTTTTCAGTTCATTTGGTGTACCGGCAAAATACTACCACAAAGTCTTGGTATGGGGTATTATTGGGGCCATTGTGCTGCGATTTCTGTTTATATTCCTTGGAGCTGCATTGATTGCTCAATTTGGATGGATACTTTATATTTTCGGTTTCTTCTTGGTTTACACGGGCATTAATATGTTTATGCATCGGAGCGAGGAAGAAGAAATCGATCCCCAAAACCATACGGTAGTAAAATTTGCCTCCAAGTATTTCTCGGTCTATCCCAATTTTGTTGGCGGCCAATTCTTTCACCGAGAAGCAGGTAAAAAGTATATCACGCCGCTTTTCCTCGTCTTATTGGTTATCGAATTCACCGATTTAATTTTCGCTGTGGATTCCATTCCGGCCATCTTTGCGGTGACCAAGGATCCCTATATCGTCTTTTTCTCCAATATCTTTGCGATCCTCGGTTTGCGGTCGATGTTTTTCCTGTTGGTCAACATCATCCACAAGTTTCATTACCTTAAAACCGGCCTGTCATTCCTGTTGGTTTTCATTGGAGCCAAAATGTTATTGCATCACTGGTTAGACGAATGGGGCTTTACCACGTCGCATTCCTTGATTGTCATTGTTTCAATTTTGGCCATCAGCGTAATTGCGTCGTTGGTTTTCCCGAGGAAGGCAAAAGTCGAGTAACCCGTTAAAACCACTGGACATTCTGTATCTCCGGTGTTCGCTCAAACACCTTCTTGGCATAGGGACATAGGGGTAGAATCTTGAGGTTGTTGTCGCGTGCAAATGCAACCGCGGCCATTACCAGCTGTTTCCCAATTCCCTTTCCCGAAAAATCCGGATTCACTTCCGTGTGATCAATAATGAATTTGTGATCGCCTGCCCAGGTGTACGTCATCAGGCCGGATTCTTGGCCATCGATCAACGCGCTGAATTGTCCCTTTTTGCCGTTATCATCTCGTTGGATTTCCATTGTTATTTTCTTTAGGGTTGTGTAATGTAAGAGGTTCCGGTATTCTGGAAGAAAAAGGCCCATTTATCCGCCTGTTCAGCAATGACCATGGCAGTCGGCTTTCCGGCGCCGTGGCCCGCTTTGGTTTCGATACGGATGAGCACCGGGTTGGTACCCCCGTGATAGGCCTGCAAGCGTGCGGCAAATTTGAAGGAATGCGCAGGCACCACCCGGTCGTCATGATCGGCGGTAGTCACCAGCGTAGCGGGGTAAGCGGTCCCTTCCTTTAACCGGTGATACGGAGAATACCCATACAAGTATTGAAACATCTCCTCGTTGTCATCGGCCGTACCATAATCGTACGCCCAACCGGCTCCAGCCGTGAACTTGTGGTAGCGCAGCATATCCAGTACGCCCACAGCGGGGAAGGCCACCTTAAACAGCTCCGGGCGCTGTGTCATCGCCGCTCCCACCAACAGACCGCCATTCGAACCGCCGGCAATACCTAATTTATCGGAGGAGGTATATTTTTCGCTGATCAAGTACTCGGCAGCTGCAATGAAATCGTCAAATACGTTTTGTTTTTGCAGTTTGGTTCCCGCCAAGTGCCATTTTTCACCGTACTCTCCACCGCCCCGCAGGTTTGCTACGGCGTACACTCCTCCCTGTTCCAACAAGACGATATTGGAAGTGCTGAACGAAGGACTAAGGCTGATGTTAAATCCGCCATAACCATACAGTAACGTTGGGTTGGTGCCGGTCAGCTCCAGCCCCTTCTTATACGTAATGATCAGTGGCACTTTGGTGCCATCCTTGGATGTATAAAATACCCGTTTGGATTCGTATCTCGTTGGGTCAAAATTCACGCCTGATGCTTTGTATAACGTCGACTCACCCGATGCAATGTCATACCTAAAAATCGTCGGCGGGTACACATACGAAGTAAAGGAATAATACAATTCCTTATCTTCCTTTTTTGCCCCGAAACCGCTCGCAGAACCGACATCCGGCAAATCAATGGTTCGTTCCAGTTTGCCGGACCGGTCGTATTGCTGCACGAAGGAAGTAGCATCTTTCAGGTAATTAGCAAAAATCTTTCCCCCACCGGTACTAACGTTCAGTACGTTTTTGGTTTCGGGAATGAGGTCCACCCAATTTTCCGGGGTAGGGTTCCCTGCATCCACAGTTACAATTTTCCCATTCGGAGCATGTAAGTTCGTATAAATAAAAAGGGTTGAACCATTGTTATCGATAACCGCATGGTCCTTCTCAAAATTGTCTACCACGCTCATGATCGGACTACCTGGGCGGGAAAGATCCTGAATATAGAGTTCACCGCCACTGGTGGCATTTGCCGCGGTGATAACCAAGAACCGCTCATCTTCGGTTAGGTATCCCCCGATGTAGCGACGGGGCATACTGGCCTCGCCAAAAATCAGTTGATCTTCCTTTTGGGGTGTATTAAGCTTATGGAAATAGAGTTTGTGCTGATCGGTAACGCCCGAGAGCGTGCTTCCCTCCTTGGGTTTGTCATAACTGCTATAATAAAAACCGTCGTTGGCTCTCCACGCCAAACCACTGAATTTAACATCCATCAATGTATCGCCCACTACCGATTTATCCTCGGCTTGAATGACCACCACTTTCCGCCAATCCGACCCCCCTTCTGACAACTGATAGGCCACCAGACTTCCATCTCTGCTGAAGGCAATACCCGCCAACGAGGTGGTGCCGTCTTCCGAAAACGTATTGGGGTCCAGAAAAACTTCTACCTCGCCGTCATCCCCTTTCTGACGATATAGCACACTCTGGTTTTGCAATCCATCGTTTTTATAGAAATACGTATAGTTACCCTCTTTGAAGGGAGCTGAAAACTTTTCATAATTCCACAATTTCTCTAGCCGCTTATAAATTGCGTCACGGAAAGGTATTTGCGCCAGGTAATGGTTGGTCACTTTATTTTCAGCTTTCACCCAAGCCTTTGTATCAGCAGCGGTATCGTTTTCGAGCCAGCGATACGGATCGGGCACTTCGGTGCCGAAATGGTTGTCTATTACTTCCCCTTTTTTGGTTTCCGGATAAGGCAATAACGTCATGGTTGGTGCAGGATCAATGGTTTTTTTCTGTTCCTGACAAGCGGTTGTAAGTACAGCCAGGACAAGAATGTTTACGGTTCTGTTCATGTTTGTAAGTCATATGTGCAAAGCAAACTTAGGTAAAGTTGCTTTTATTTGCAATACGTCTCCTATTAACAAACCATCCACCCGTGTTATTGTCGATGACGTTCGCCGACGCACAATCGCGACTTTATGCTTAACAAGGAACACCTGATATACGATTAGATATGGAGGTTATTTGTATTAGCAAAAATTTAAATCCGCTCTTGGAATTGCAACTTAAAATATATTAACTTTAAACGATCAGTCATTCCTATTCCAATCAGTTGAGTTGATCCTCCATACCCTGTATACGCCAACTGGGTATTTTCTCTGTACCTTCTTCGAAGTGAGTCCAACATGAGTCCAACATGAGTCCGTAGTAAGTCCAGGTTTTCGCGTAGAAACTTGGACTCACTACGGATTCACCATGGTATATCCTTTGGTTCATAGTAAAGCAAGTACGGACTTAGTCACCAGTTGTTACGGACCATGTATTCACCGGATAACTACCAACTATATAAATGATACTGAATTTCGATTAGGTAAGGCTAAGGTACAACATTTATCCGACGTACCCAAACAAGCCGAACGCAGCAAAAGACCGGATGCCGAATGCATAAAAAAAATGCGCCGAGAAAAAATCTCAGCGCACTTCCTATAAAAATCGTTACGTACGTTTGGTGAAAAATCAGACGTCGTAGGTAGTCGAAGAAGTTTCTCCTCCACGCCCTGTCCAGTTGGTGTGGAAAAATTCACCGCGTGGCTTGTCTAGGCGCTCGTAGGTATGGGCGCCGAAGTAGTCGCGTTGCGCCTGTAGCAAGTTTGCCGGTAGGCGTTCGCAGCGATATCCATCGTAATAAATTAATCCCGCACTTAAACAAGGAACAGGAATGCCATTTGTGATAGCAGACGCAATCACTTTTCTCCAACCGCTTTGTGCTGCCTGGATTTTCTCTTTGAAGAAGTCATCCAAAATCAAGTTCTGCAAATCCGGATTTTTATCAAACGCCTCTTTAATTTTACCCAGGAATGCAGAACGGATGATACATCCTTCGCGCCACATAAGGGCGATACTACCGTAGTTCAGTTTCCAGCCATATTCCTTGGCCGCCACGGCCATCATCTGGTATCCCTGCGCATAAGAGATCACCTTAGCAGCGTACAGTGCGTCACGCAGGTCGTTGATGAACGCCTGACGATCTCCATTGAAAGAAGGTGTTGGTCCGTGCAGCACCTTTGAAGCGGCTACCCGCTCTTCTTTCAAAGCCGAAAGGCAGCGTGCAAATACCGATTCCGCAATCAGCGTAAGGGGAACGCCCAATTCAAGCGCCACCGTTCCGGTCCATTTACCGGTACCTTTTTGTCCGGCTGTATCGAGGATTTTATCGACTAAAGGTTGCCCATCTTCGTCCTTAAATGCCAGGATATCGCGGGTAATCTCAATCAGGTAACTATCTAATTCGCCTTCGTTCCACTCTTTAAATACTTCGTGCATTTCGTCGGGCGTCATACCCAGCACATCTTTCATGATCTGATACGTCTCATTGATCAGCTGCATATCGCCATATTCAATGCCATTATGTACCATTTTGACAAAATGACCAGCGCCGCCGTCGCCTACCCAATCACAACACGGAGTTCCGTCGGCAACTTTCGCTGCAATTGACTGAAAGATTGGCTTAATCGCGGGCCAAGCAGCAGGAGAGCCTCCCGGCATGATAGACGGGCCCAAAAGCGCCCCTTCCTCACCGCCCGACACTCCCGTACCGATGTAGTATAATCCTTTGCTTTCTACATACTTTGTCCGCCGTTCGGTATCTGGAAAGTGTGAATTCCCACCGTCGATGATGATATCGCCTGCATCCAAATGTGGAATCAGCAATTCAATAAAATCATCAACAGGTTTACCCGCTTTGACCATCAACATTACTTTCCGTGGGCTCTTCAACGACTGGATGAGATCCTCAATGGAAGTGGCTCCATAGATGTTTTTACCCTTTGCGCGGCCATTCACAAAACGCTCTACTTTGTCAACCGTACGGTTGTAAGCCGATACATGAAAGCCTTTGCTCTCCATGTTCAGGATGAGGTTTTCCCCCATTACGGCGATACCAATGACGCCTATATCAGATTTTGCTTGCATACCCTTATAACTTTTGCTCCCAAAGTTATACTTTACCTACGAAGAATAAATAAAAAGTGTCGAAAATTTATAAACCGCCGTTTCTCTAGGTTCGTTGCTAACTACGATTTGCCCCGTTGTCCGATTTCCGTAACCGGCAATGCATCGTGTTTAGGAACATACAAAGGCTTTATGTTACTGATTGATCAACGTTCCCGGAAAGTCGGCAACCGTTTCGCAGCAGACCTGTTCCATCACTTGTTTCAATTGAGCTTTCAACAGCGCAATGGTATGGTCGCCGCCTTGCTTGCCCAACGCAGACACGCCGTACATAAACGGGCGGCCCATAAATGTAAATTTGGCGCCACAAGCAAGTGACCGACCGATATCGGGTCCTGACCGTAATCCGCTATCGATCATCACCTTCAGTTTGTCGCCATAGTTGTCGGTAAGTCCTTTTAAAGGTTTGATAGTCGATTCACCTGCGTCAATTTGCCGGCCGCCATGGTTGGATACGATGACGCCGTCGGCACCGATGCGGATGCTTTCTTCCATGTCCTCGTCGCTCACCACTCCTTTGATGACCAACTTGCCTTTCCAAAGATCCCGGATGGCTTTAATTTTATCGGAATCCACACGCCCGGTGAATGTGGCGTTCATGAATTTGCCAAGCTGTTTGATATCGAGGTCCTTTCCCATATAAGGTTTTAACGTGGCAAAAGTCGGCATGCCCGCCTTCAGAAATTCGACGGACCATGCTGGCCGCACAGCTGCCTGTATGAAATTGTTGATCGTGATTTTCGGCGGCATGGACAGTCCGGCTTTAATCTCGCGGTAGCGCAAGCCGAATGACGGGACATCCACCAACACAACCAATACAGGACAACCCGCGGCTTCCAACCGACGGAGGATATCGTCGCGCAGCCTGTTTTCAGTTGGATGGTACAACTGAAACCAAAATTGGGATCCGGCAACTTCGGCAATCTCTTCAATACTTGCCGTGGATACCGTGCTCAGAATATAGGGGACATTGTGCTTCCGCGCAGCTTTGGCCAAAATGACGGGTGCGTTCGGCCACATCAGCCCTTGTAATCCGATGGGCGATATACCAAACGGTGCATCGTACACATGACCGAACAATTCTGTCCGCATGTCCACACCGCTGTGTTTCCTCAAATACCTTGGCATGAGTTGGATATCCTTGAAATCCGTTTCATTGCGCAGCAAATTTAATTCGTCGTTGCAGCCTCCTTCGAGGTAATCAAAGGCAAACTTCGGTATACGCCGTTTGGCCTTCTTCTTTAGGTCTTGCACCGACGGATATTGAGGGTTATATTTCAGTAAGTCAGGATTCATTTAGTTTACTCCTTCTTTTTAGGGATTATTCGCATAAAACCGCAGTTCGATTAAATCACTGGGCAAGGGTCGCTCATTCCACGACGCATGAATGGCCAGTGCCGCCCCCACCGCCGTAGCCTGTGCCATCGAGGCTGCGAAGACCTCCATTTCCGGAAACGCATCGGCAAGCAGATTCATGTAGATGGCATTCTTGCTGAATCCACCGTCTACGAAGATACGTTTCACCGAAGAACCGCTGATCACCAGCTGGGTAGCAACCTTCTGGAGATCTACCAAATCCATGATGAGTCGATGGTATGCTTCGTCATACGACCGATAATCTGATAAATTTCGTTGTGCGAAGGCCGACACTTTGCCTCCGATGGGTTGTGGACCTTGCTTCTCTTCACGAAGTTTGGATACAATGCTCCGATTGTACGCTAAGTTGCGATAGCGGCTGGAAGGCTGGCCGAAATGTTCGGCAAGCCGTTTCACCTCCTGTTCGTGCTCATAGCCTGCAAACAGCCGAGAGGCTTTTACCGGCGTTCCCTGATAATGCATGTAGCAGAGGCAGTCGGATTCCAGTTCCTCTTTAGTCAGCGGTGTATGGTTAAACGGATTGAGACTGATACACCAAGTACCCGTTGAGATCAACACAAAAGGTTCGTGGAAACTCACCAGATACGGGATCAACGCTGCCGAGCTATCGTGCAATCCCACACCTACACCGTATCCGTTGCCCGGAAACGACGCCGGTAATACCTGATCGCCCAGTGCGATGGGTGCCAACTTATCGATGATGCCTTCCCGGTATACCCATTCGTGGTAGTCGTTTTTGGTGAAGTCCCACAGATGCGTATGACAACCGATACTCGTCATGTCCGAGTGCATTTGTCCGGACACCAAAAAACTTAGGTATTGCGGCAAATGCAACGCATAGTGGATACGTTCAAACAATGCGGGCTTTTCGTACTTGGTACGGTACAACTGCATTCCCGAATTGAGGCTACCTAAAATCGGTGAAGCCGTAACAAACGCTACCGTGTCTTCACCCCCATACGTTTCATAAAATTTACGCTGCAAGGCTTCGGGATAGGGCTTGAGGTAGTTGCATAATGGAGCCAGCGGTTTACCATCTTCGTCAACATACACCAAGCTGGCACCATACGCGGCAAAATTGATGGCCCGTACCTCGAACTCGGGCTTCCGGAATACCTCGTGCAACGAATCGAATACCGAAAGCCGTAGGCTTTCCAGGTTCTCGCACGGATCGCCATCTTCATCCACCGTTTCGGTAAACCGGGCGGATCGTTCAAAAACGATCTTGTACTGTTCGTTAAATAGGAATAGTTTCTTATTCGTCTTACCTACATCGAATATTGCTATGACAGGTGTTTTCATTACAATCCTGTGGCTACCGTTTTAGCACCCCGTTCTTTAACCAACTGGCCACGCACGTCCAACTCCCTGAACAATTGAATCGGATTCACGGCAGCACCTGCCCTTTTCCGAGCTTCTGCCACCAACGGACGTACATCCGTGCGAAAGGCTTGTTGCAACACTTCCTGTGCACGAACCACGTCGTTATCCGCCTGTGCTTCGGTTAATGCCTCCCGGTCTATCAACAGCGCTTGTGCATACGCAATCAAGATGGCCTCAACCGATTGCAGCAGATCTTCGAGCGGATCTTTGACGTTATGGGAGGCATCAATCATCCACCCCAGATCCTTCGTATGATCCATGCCCCGGTTGTCCATCCCTTCCACCAATTCACTGAAGATCAAAAACAATTGGTAAGGCTTAATACTACCGGTGGTCAGATCGTCGTCACCGTATTTTGAATCATTAAAATGGAATCCACCGAGTTTCCCTTCCATCAACAGGAGGGATACAATCTGCTCGATATTGGCATTGGGCAGGTGGTGGCCAAGATCGACCAATGTATATGCCTTGTTACCCAACTTGCTGGCATATAGCAGCGACTGTCCCCAGTCGCCCACTGTAGTGGAATAAAAGTTGGGTTCGTAGGCTTTGTACTCCACAAATATTTTCCAATCTTCCGGAAGGGCTTCATACACCTCTTGGAGGCTTTCCAACGTATTTCCGAAAGCCTTGCGAAAATTCAGCTGCCCCGGAAAACACGATCCGTCGGACAACCAAACGGTCAATGACTTGGATCCCAATTCAATACCATGTTTAATCACGTCGATGTTGTGCTCAACAGCCTGTTTACGAACCGCTTTATCTACGTGCTGCATGGAGCCGAACTTATAGCTAAGCGCCTGGCCTGGTTGGTCCTGAAACGTATTGGAGTTCATCGCATCGAACTTCAGGCCATGTTGATTGGCCAGTTCGCGTATCGCGGCGTAATCCTCAGGGATATCCCACGGAATATGTAGGGATATGGCACCGCTTGACCGGTTGAGTGCGTGCAACAAACCGATGTCTGCTATTTTTTCTTCCAAATTGCGCGGCTCCCCCCCTCCAGAAAAACGGCCGAAACGTGTGCCGCCGGTACCCAATGCCCAACTGGGGATGGCTACTTGAAAATCGACTAACCGCTGTACAATCGATTCCACGTTTGGCAATTCTTCCGCCACTTGGTTGAATCTACGATTTTGAACCGTTTCGAGTTGTTGATTATGTTTCGCTATTTGATTTTTATCGATATTCATCTGTTTGTTTTTTGCTTCCAGTTGTCAGATGAAGCCTTTGATGATCAAAATAATCATTGCCCTGTGGGCTTATTGATTATTTTTGATCATGTCGGGTTCATTGGGGACTACTTAAGTCAAAGATAAAATAGAATTGCCAATTAAACGCCTTACAGACCGATTTAATTGACAATTCTGCTAATAAAGGATAACTTACCGCACGAATGCCATGGCAACGCCTCCATCCACATTCAACACATTGCCGGTAGACTTCTTCATCAGTCCACCTACCAGGGCAAAGCATGCATTGGCAATGTCATCCGGCAAAATGATTTCACCGAGCAGCGTACGCTTGGCGTAGTATGCGGGCAATTCTTCCACAGTAATCCCATAGGCTTTGGCGCGTCCTTCAGCCCAGCCACCTGCCCAGATATTGCTGTCGCTGATGACTGCATCGGGATTCACCACATTTACGCGGATCTTATCGGCGCCCAATTCGGCCGCATTCAACCGGCTTAAATGCAGTTGGGCAGCCTTGGCCGAGCCATAGCCGGCATTATTGGGACCACTGACCAGTGCATTTTTGCTGACGATATTGACGATATCGCCGCCAATGGCTTGTTTTTTCAATACCTGTACGGCCGCTTGGGTGACCAAAAACTGTCCCTTTACCAATACGTCATAGAGCAGATCCCAGTCTTTCTGGGTGTGGTCTTCGATGGTCTTGGAAATCGATAGTCCCGCATTGTTGACCACGATATCGATCCCACCGAAGGCTAGCGAGGCAGTATCAAATGCCTGTTGAATCTGATCTGCATTCGTTACATCCAGCTGTGCGGTGGCATACGCATCTTTTCCAAAGGCAGTTTTAAACTCTTCGGCAGCCCCGTCTAATCGTTCCGCATTAAGGTCATTGAGGATGACAACCGCACCTTCCTGTACAAATTTTTTAGCGATTGCTTTTCCGATACCGCCCGCACTGCCTGTAACCAACGCAATTTTGCCCGACAAAGGTTTGGGTTTCGGCATGCGCTGTAATTTAGCTTCCTCCAAGAGCCAGTATTCGATGTTAAATGCCTCCTGCCGGGGCAGCGACGTATATTCCGAGATTGCCTCGGCGCCTTTCATGACATTGATTGCGTTGATATAAAATTCGGCTGCTACACGCGCCGTCTGCTTATCCTTAGAGAAGGAGAACATACCGATACCCGGATAGAGAATGATGACCGGATTCGGATCGCGCATCGCCGGGCTATTGGGATGTTTGCAAGTTTCGTAATATTCCTTGTACATCGCACGGTACGCTTCAAAGGCCGGAGCTAATGCGTTTTTCAGTGCTTCTGCGTCAGACAAGTCTGCATCCGGTGCCAGATCCAATACCAGCGGACTGATTTTGGTGCGCAAAAAGTGGTCGGGGCAACTTGTACCCAATGGTGCTAAGCGGTCGAGGTCGTTGGAGTTGGTAAATTCAAGCACGCGGGCATCATCCGTGAAATGCCCCACCATGTGTCGCTCGGAAGAACAGAATCCGCGGAGCACCGGAGCCAGGGCCGCGGCTTGCTTTTTACGCAATTCGGCGGGCACATCTGCTAGCTTGGCTCCCCCAAATACCGGACGTTTCTTTCCGTAGTTGGCTTCCAGGTATTCGGCGCATTGCTCAATGACAGTCAGTGTATTCACATAGCTTTCGTAGGCCGTGTCTCCCCAGGTGAAAAGTCCGTGTGAGCCCAGCATAATCCCTTTTATTCCGGGGTTGTCGTTAAGGCACTCGCGCAACTTCAGTCCCAAGTCAAATCCCGGCCGTTGCCATTCCACCCAACCGATCTCTCCATTAAACAGCTCCTGTGTAATCCGCTTCCCGTCTTTTGCCGCTGCAATGGCGATGGCCGCATCCGGGTGTAAATGGTCGATATGTTTAAAGGGAAGGAACCCATGCAGGGGGGTATCAATGGACGGAGCCTTTGACGCCAAGTCGTAAATGCAATGGTTAAACAGCTCAACCATTTCATCCTCATGTTCAATGCCGCGATATACGTTCTCCAGGCTCCGCAACCGGTCTACATAGAGCGCCGCCAGTCCACTGCGTGTCAATGTGCCGATATCCCCTCCTGAACCTTTAATCCACATAACTTCCGTGTCAAGCCCCGTAAGTGGGTCTTTGGCGATCGCCTTGCATGAGGTGTTGCCTCCGCCGTAATTGGTAAGACGCAAATCAGCTCCCAGCAGATTGGATCGGTAAAGCAATAGGGCTACTTCATCTCCCGCTAATTCGGCTGCTTTCGCATGGTCCCATAAATAACTGACATGCTTAAACGATTCTTTTCCAATGATCTCAGACATCTTTTTATTGTTTTTTTTGTTAATTCGTTTTTGTTATTTGACTTTCAGCGATCAGCTTTCTAATGTTCTAGCAAAACCCACAAGCAGGATGGAAAGAATAATAACTGCGATCCCGCTGATGATGGTAACATATGTTTTCTTGCTGACGCCTTTCCACTCCTTCAGGATTACTCCCCAGGCGTTGGCGATTAGGATAATGAAGGCCATGTGCAATATCCAGGAACTGGCTCCGTTGCCCAACCGGCTTTCTCCCATTCCGTAAAAGAAAAACTGTAAGTACCAGGTGGTACCCGCCAATGCGCAAAAGAAAATATTCCGTGCGATGGGCGCTTTGGAATTCACATAATCACCAAATGTTCGGTTGCGGGCGTTAAGAAACATACACCACACGAAATTGGTGGTCAGTCCGCCCCAAAGCACGACCACATAGGTCACGTTGTTCTGGAACAAAAACTCCCCCTGCCCCGGATTGGCTGCCTTCCAGAGGTCATTGGCCACATTAGCCATCGGCTTGCCGGCCTCTAATCCAAAATTAAAGCAGGCACTCAGAATACCGGAAATAATACCTACCAATAGACCGATTCCAAACTTAAAATCTTTATTTCCGCTGGCATCGGCAGCCACTCCGACAAGTTCACGTTCTTTCAATACGCCCGCCCGGCCACATAAGTAAATACCGACGATACAGACCAGCAGCCCCAACAGTATGGTTCGTCCCGAAGCGGTTGTGAAAAATAGGTCAATGGTTTCTTTTCCCTCAGTTCCGTTAAAGAAATAAAATATAGAAGGTACCAGCGACCCGAAAATCATGGTTAACCCAAGGATGATACTACTCCCCAACGAAACGCCCAAGTATCGCACCCCCAAACCGTAAGTGAGTCCGCCCACTCCCCATAACAAACCGAATAAATACGAATAGCCGAGGGTGCTGCTAGCTGCTTGCCGGATAATATCGGCAAAACCAGGAATGGTTAAGTAAGCAGCAAGCGGCGGTACAATGAGCCAAGAAAACAGCCCCCCCACAATCCAAAATGTTTCCCAAGCCCAGCTTTTGACCTGTTTATAAGGAACATAGAAACTTCCCGAGGCGAAGCCTCCAATGAAATGGTAAATTACTCCTGCTAGCACCTGCATACAATACGGCAATTGGTTATTTAAAACGCCGCAAGATAGAAAAGAAGAAAAAACGAACTGTTATGTGCTGTCATGTTGTTAGTTTACCCACCTACTTTTCTCAATTTTCTTATCTTGAATTTCCTTTTAAACAATAAATCCCGTAATATCGTGTTTTTAATTTAAAAACTTAATTTGAAACAACGATCGAACATGAGAAACTTTGCATTCCCGGCCTTGCTGGTTGCGTTAATTTCATTGGGAACTGTTTTCGGACAAACGACATCACGACGGGAGCCCCCAAAAGGATCCCTTACGAGCGGCACGATTGACAGCCAATTCATTTATCTCTATGCAATTTCACGGACCCAGGACGGTATTGAACATGTTCGCCAGGCGAATCTTGAACGGATTCGGAAAAACGTAGCAGATTCCATTAAGGCATTGACGAAGGAAATCTCTGATTTAAAATCCAAAGATGGTAGTCAGCAAGCGGCGGTAGAAGCGATGACAGATTCCCTTTCCCAAGCCAGAAATGAGCTGCAAATCGCGCAAAGGGAAAAAGACAGTTTTTCATTTATTGGCATTTCCCTGCAAAAAAGCACCTACAGCTTAACCATGTGGGGCTTTGTCCTGCTATTAGCCGCGGCATTGATTTTTTACATTTATCGATACAATCAAAGCCATGTAGTAACCAATGACACCAAAAAAGCGATTGACGAACTTCAGGAGGAATTTGACCAGCACCGGAAAAAAGCCATGGAAAAGGAACAGAAGCTCAAACGACAATTACAGGATGAGTTGAACAAACGACTGGGATAAAGTGGTTTGTATTGGTATAAATCGATTGTGATGATGAAGTCCTTCAAAAAGAATATCCTTTTGCTGATCTTATTTGGGGCACTGATCAACCGGGTTTACGCAGAAAATCCAAAAACGCTTCCTATCGGTTCGTCCGCTCCTGATTTCAGTTTAAAAGGCGTGGACGACAAAACCTATACCCTGGAAAATTTCAAGGATGCAAACGTACTGGTTATTATTTTTACTTGCAATCATTGCCCAACTGCCCAAGCATATGAAGACCGCATCATCGAATTCACCCAAGTTTACGGCGCGAAGGGCGTTCAGGTAGTGGCCATTAGCCCCAATTCGGATGCCGCAATTCGACTGGATGAATTGGGCTATACGGACCTGAGTGATAGCTTTGAAGAGATGAAAATCCGCTATAAGGACAAAGGTTATAATTTCCCTTATCTTTATGATGGCGAAAACCAAGCTGTTTCAGCGCAATACGGTCCTGTTACGACACCGCACACCTTCGTTTTTGATAGGGAGCGGATATTGCGTTATGTGGGCCGTATTGATGACGACGAACACATCGGAAGAGCGAAAACATCCGACTTAAAAAATGCCGTGGATGAGTTACTGGCCGGAAAAGCGGTAACAACTCCCACCACGCGTACCTTCGGATGTTCGGTAAAATGGAAATCCAAAACCGATTGGAAAAACCACGAGGTGGAAGAATGGGCTAAGGAACCCGTAGCGCTTGAAGAAGCAAACCTGGACACCTTAAAATCGATGTTAGCCAATCCTTCGGGGAAATACCGTCTGGTCAACTTTTGGGCTACGTGGTGCGGCCCCTGTGTAGCCGAGTTTTCCGCACTCGTGGAAACCAATAAAATGTACCGAAACCGGGAGTTCGATTTCGTGACGGTCTCTCTGGATGCAAAGCAGTCAGCAGACAACGTGCAAACCTTTCTTCGGAAAAAATATGCCAGCAATCGGAACTTGCTTTTCGGCGATGCGCATAAATACGACCTCATGGAGGCCGTGGACGAAGAATGGCAGGGCGCATTGCCATATACCATCCTAATTGCTCCGGGAGGAGAAATTGTCTACAGGCAAATGGGCATTATTGACCCTTTAGCGCTTCGCAAAGCCATTGTTAAACACATTGGCCGTTACTATCCATAATCTGCCGTACATTTCTTTACATTTAAATTTGCTTTTAATTCTTTAAAGCGTATTTTTGCAGTCCAAAATTAAGGCCTGTATTTTGCCTTTATTACATTGGTTTATAAAATTTTAGTTCCGAATAATATGTCCAATATTGGAAAAATAGCCCAAATCATCGGTCCGGTGGTCGATGTCAGTTTCTCCGAAAACGCCAAACTTCCGAAGATTTATGACGCCTTGGAAATCGAGAAGGAAAATGGCCAACGGATTATCCTAGAAGTTCAGCAGCATTTAGGCGAAGAACGCGTACGTACCATTGCGATGGACGGTACCGAAGGCCTGATGCGCGGGATGAAAGTAGTTGATACCGGTGCCCCGATCAAAATGCCGGTCGGCGAAGCAATCAAGGGCCGGGTATTCAATGTGGTCGGTGATGCAATAGACGGCATTACGGGGCTTGAAAAATCCAATGGCCGCAGCATTCACAATACCCCACCCAAGTTCGAAGATCTCTCCACCGAAACGGAAGTACTTTTTACGGGAATCAAGGTAATCGACTTATTGGAACCCTATGCAAAGGGAGGTAAAATCGGACTTTTCGGCGGTGCAGGTGTAGGCAAAACGGTATTGATTCAGGAACTGATCAATAACATCGCAAAGGCGTATTCCGGTCTATCCGTATTTGCAGGCGTAGGCGAGCGTACCCGTGAAGGTAACGACCTCCTTCGTGAAATGCTGGAGTCCGGCATCATCAAATATGGTGAAGAGTTCATGGAAGGCATGGAAAAGGGAGAATGGCCGTTAGATAAAGTGGATGCGGAGGAATTGAAAGATTCCAAAGCGACATTCGTGTTCGGGCAGATGAACGAGCCTCCCGGTGCACGTGCGCGTGTGGCCCTGTCTGGATTGACCATTGCTGAATACTTCCGCGATGGCGATAGCGAAGGTGCAGGTCGTGATATCCTGTTCTTTATTGATAACATTTTCCGGTTTACCCAAGCAGGTTCCGAAGTATCGGCGTTGTTGGGACGTATGCCTTCAGCAGTGGGATACCAACCTACGTTGGCAACTGAAATGGGTCTCATGCAAGAGCGTATCACCTCCACGAAACGCGGTTCCATTACATCGGTTCAGGCCGTATACGTACCGGCCGACGACTTGACAGACCCGGCTCCAGCTACGACCTTTGCCCACTTGGACGCGACGACGGTACTTTCCCGTAAAATTGCCGAATTGGGTATTTATCCCGCCGTGGATCCGTTGGATTCTACTTCCCGGATCCTGAGCCCCGCAGTTTTAGGTGAAGAACATTACAATACCGCTCAACGGGTGAAGGAAATTTTGCAACGCTACAAAGAACTGCAGGACATCATTGCCATTTTGGGTATGGATGAACTTTCAGAAGAGGATAAACTGGTCGTTAGCCGCGCCCGTCGCGTACAACGTTTCTTATCCCAACCCTTCCACGTAGCCGAACAATTCACCGGCCTTAAGGGTGTTTTAGTAGATATTAAGGATACCATCAAGGGCTTCAACATGATTATCGACGGCGAAGTAGATGAATATCCCGAAGCTGCTTTCAACCTCGTAGGATCCATCGAAGATGCCATTGAAAAAGGCAAGAAATTATTGGCGGAAGCAGTTTAACATGAGATTAAGTATCATTACTCCAGACAAGCCCGTTTATGACGGTGAGGTTACATCGGTCACCGTACCCGGTTCTGCAGGATCTTTTGAAGTACTGAAAGACCACGCTCCGATTGTTTCTACATTGGAGGACGGGAAAGTAATTATCCGGACTACTGGTAAAAGCGAGGAAATTATCCGAATTATCGGAGGTGTCGTAGAAGTAGTCCACAACGAAATCACCGTGCTGGCCGAAGGGATTATTGAAAACTAAAAAGTAAAAAATAAAAGTAAAAAAAGCCTCCCGGCGTTGTTTGCCGGGAGGCTTTTCTTTTACAACTTTTTTCACAACCTTTACCATTTTACGCAGAATTTGGCATGCTCCTATCCCTATATCCAAAAATGAACTGAATACCAAAATTGGTTTTGGTATAATGCCATCAAACAAACATTTGTTAAAATGTTTAAAATACAGAATTTTTATTCGATATATAAAACATATTGAAATTTTATTCTTATTTGAAAAAACAGCTTTTACCTATTGCCAATACTAAATAAACATCCTACCTTAATAAAATCGAAAAGAGATAATAACCTATGACAACTTTGGGAGGGAAATTCAACTGTTTCATTGGTTTAAATTTGCTGAATTTATAGGTTAGCGGATATGAAATATTTCAGTAAAAATACATGGGTATATTTCAACGGTACGTTTGTCAAAGCAGACCACACCGAGGTTGACTTATTTGGACAATCGCTACACTATGGTTATTCGGCCATCGAGGGTATCCGTGCGTACAATACCCACAACGGCACCCGGCTGTTCCGGGCAGAACAACATTATGACCGCCTTCGTCGTTCATGCGAACTCGTAGGCATTTCCTTTCCGTGGAAAACAGATCTATTGGTTGAACGTACGTACGAACTGCTCGATAAAAATAATTTACGAAGCGCTTACATCAGGCCGTTGGTTACCGCCGGCCAAAACATGTACTTAACACCTGCAAAAGATTCCGATATCGTCATCACTGCCTGGGAATGGGGACCCTTTTTAGGCACCGATCTCATCCGCGTATCCCTATCGCCTTACCAGCGGCCGAATCCCGACTCCCTACCTCCGGAAGCAAAGATTTCCGGCCAATATGTGGCGTCGATTGTGGCAACCAACGAGGCAACCCAGCGGGGATTTGACGAGGCAATCCTGTTGGATCGTGACGGATACGTCGCACAGGCATCCAGCAACAATCTGTTTATCGAAAAAGATACGGTGCTGTATACCCCCGCAACGGGTTCTATTTTCCCGGGGATCACCCGGCAAACCGTCCTTGAGATCGCCAACGTACTGAACATCGATGTGATAGAAAAAAAACTAAGTCCCGACGACCTGCGCGGAGCCGACAGCGCCTTCCTCACCGGAACGGCTACCGGAATTGTCGGCATTGCGGCTGTCGATGATGCCGTTTTCCCAGAAGAATGGAGCGACACATTGGGCGCAACCATACAACGGGCCTATAAAAACCTGACATTGGAAAAAGAGAATTATGAAGTAATCATCTAATCATGCTAACTGAACAAACAACAGAACTTAACAAGTACAGTAAAGTATTAACGCAGGATAAAACGCAACCTGCGGCTCAAGCAATGTTATACGGCATTGGGCTGACTGATGACGACATGCAAAAAGCCCAGGTGGGAATTGCCAGCATGGGATACGACGGCAATACGTGCAACATGCACCTGAACGATTTGGCCAAGGTCGTAAAAGAAGGCGTATGGGGCAATGACCTGGTTGGTCTTATTTTTAATACAATCGGGGTGAGCGACGGCATGAGTAATGGAACAGATGGCATGCGCTATTCACTCGTGAGCCGCGATATCATCGCCGACAGCATCGAAGCCATCTGCGGAGGGCAATATTACGATGGGCTCATCGCCATTCCCGGATGCGACAAAAACATGCCGGGTTCTATTATGGCCATGGCAAGGTTAAACAGACCTGCTATCATGGTCTACGGTGGCACCATTGCTCCAGGACATTACAAAGGCCAGGACCTCAACATCATCTCTTCCTTTGAAGCGCTGGGACAAAAGATTGCAGGAAACCTGTCCGAAGAAGATTTTATTGGGATCGTCAAACATAGTTGTCCGGGTGCCGGCGCCTGCGGCGGCATGTATACTGCTAATACCATGGCTGCTGCCATCGAAGCATTAGGCATGAGCCTTCCCTATTCATCTTCCTATCCGGCGGTGAGCGAAGAGAAACGCGGCGAATGCAAAGAAGCGGGAAAATACATCCGCATCCTCCTCGAACGCGACATCAAACCTTCGGATATCATGACCCGCGAAGCCTTTGAAAATGCGTTGCGCGTGATTATTGTGCTTGGTGGCAGTACCAATGCCGTACTGCACTTTATCGCCATCGGTAAAAGTGTCGGCATAGCGATTACACAAGATGATTTCCAACGCATGAGTGATCAGACGCCGGTACTGGCCGACTTCAAACCCAGCGGCAAATACCTCATGCAGGATCTACACAACTACGGCGGCGTACCTGCCGTCATGAAATACCTGCTGAATGAGGGACTGCTCCACGGCGATTGCTTAACCGTGACCGGGAAGACATTGGCGGAAAACCTTTCAGATGTAACCCCGATCAATGAAATCGATCAGCCAATCGTTCAAACGCTGGACAATCCAATTAAACCCACTGGGCACCTCCAGATTCTTTACGGCAACCTGGCAGAAAAGGGCAGCGTGGCAAAGATCTCGGGCAAAGAAGGCGAACGATTTGAAGGACCAGCTCGCGTATTCAACGGCGAAAAAGACTTAATTGCCGGACTCGCTTCGGGCCGTGTGAAACCCGGAGACGTAGTGGTTATCCAAAACGAAGGGCCTAAAGGCGCCCCCGGTATGCCCGAAATGCTGAAACCGACTTCGGCCATTATCGGTGCCGGACTGGGAAAAAGCGTGGCTCTCATCACGGACGGTCGTTTCAGCGGTGGAACACACGGATTTGTCGTAGGACACATTACACCCGAAGCCTACGAAGGTGGACTGATCGGACTCGTGGAAGACAATGATACCATTGTGATTGATGCAGTAAATAACACCATCTCGTTACTCGTATCCGACGAAGTGATTGCACAACGCCGGGCGGGGTGGCAAAAACCTGCCTTGAAGGTATCCAAAGGGGTGCTTTACAAATATGCAAAAACGGTAGCCGACGCGGCCTCGGGCTGTGTAACGGACGAGTGTTGAAGTAAGTAAAAAGTCAAAAATAGAACGTAAAAAGGCCGACAGCCGATAGCTGGAAGCCGACAGCTAAAATAAAAGACTATGAGTACGTTGGAAATCACCAAGGACACACCGAAGGACAGGGCAGAAATCACTCAGATCAGTGGTTCACAAGCGGTGCTGGAAGCGCTGCTTGCGGAAGGTGTAGATACGATATTCGGTTATCCAGGAGGGGCTATCATGCCCATATACGATGCATTGTACGATTACAATGACCGGTTGAAACACATCCTTGTACGGCACGAACAGGGTGGTATTCATGCCGCTCAGGGTTATGCCCGTACTTCAGGCCGTGTGGGGGTGGTATTTGCCACCAGCGGCCCCGGTGCCACCAACCTGGTTACGGGACTGGCCGATGCAATGATCGACAGTAATCCCGTCGTCTGTATTACGGGTCAGGTATTTGCCCACCTGCTGGGTACCGATGCTTTCCAGGAAACGGATGTCATCAACATCACTGCGCCGGTGACGAAGTGGAACTATCAGGTTACCGATGCCTGCGAGATTCCTTCGGCGTTAGCCAAAGCATTCCACATAGCACGCACGGGCAGGCCCGGCCCCGTGCTGATCGATATTACCAAAAATGCACAACTGCAGCTGTTTGATTATGAAGGGTACAAAGTATGCAACCACATCCGCAGCTATCGGCCCAAGCCCATTGTACGCAGGGAATACATCGAACAGGCTGCCGCACTGATCAATGAAGCGAAAAAACCATTTGTCCTCTTCGGACAGGGTGTCATCCTGGGCAAGGCAGAAGCTGATTTCAAAGCATTCATCGAAAAAGCTGGTATACCTGCAGCTGCCACGGTTATGGGCTTGAGTGCGTTAGAAACCGATCACCCGCTGCATGTCGGGATGCTGGGTATGCATGGCAATTATGCCCCGAATGTGTTGACCAATGAGTGCGATGTACTCATTGCCATTGGCATGCGCTTTGACGACCGGGTAACGGGTCGGCTGGACAAATATGCCAAGCAGGCTAAAATCATCCACCTGGATATCGATCCTGCTGAAATCGATAAGAATGTCAAAACAACGGTTGCCGTTTGGGGCGATTGCAAGGAAACGCTTCCGCTGCTTACCGAGCTGGTAAACCGTCGCGAGCATGCTGATTGGCTGGGGCGTTTCCGCGAATTGGAACAGGCAGAAATCAAAGAGGTCATCTACGACGAACTGAACCCCACATCGGACATCATGACGATGGGCGAGGTGCTAAGAACCTTAAACGAACTTACCGATGGTGAGGCTGTTATCGTGACCGACGTAGGCCAGCATCAAATGGTTGCCTGTCGTTATGCCAAGTTCAACCGCTCAAAAAGCAACGTTACCTCCGGCGGTTTGGGCACCATGGGATTCGGACTGCCCGCAGCCATCGGTGCCTGGTACGGTACGCCCGACCGGACCGTGGTCGCAATCATCGGCGATGGCGGCATCCAGATGACCATTCAGGAACTCGGGACGATTATGCAATTCGGAGCCAAAGTGAAGATTGTCATCCTCAACAACGAATTTTTGGGCATGGTACGCCAGTGGCAACAGCTGTTCCACGACAAGCGGTATTCCTTTGTGAACATTACCAGTCCCGATTTCGTGACCGTTGCGAAGGGGTATGGCATCCCGGGACAAAGCATCCGCGAACGTAAAGATTTGAAACAGGCTGTGAGTGATATGATTGCACACGACGGTTCGTACCTTCTCGAAGTAATGGTGGGTAAGGAAAACAACGTGTTTCCGATGGTGCCCCAAGGAAGCAGTGTTGCAGAAATCAGGTTAAAATAAATTAATAGCATGGAAAAGCAGGAATATACCATCACCCTCTATACGGAAAATTCCATCGGGATGATCGGCCGGATCTCTACCATTTTTTCACGGCGGAAGATCAACATTGAGAGTTTGAATACTTCCCCCTCGGAAGCAGAGGGTATCCACCGGTTTACCCTCGTCATCCACGAAACAGAAGATGTCGTACACAAGTTGTGTCGCCAAATAGAAAAACAAGTGGAGGTGTTGAAAGCGTATTACAATACCAATGACGAAGTGATCTGGCAGGAACAAGCCCTGTACAAGGTGCCGACCGATGTGGTCACCGAAAAGGCCCCTGTGGAACGGCTATTGCGCCAATACGGTGCCAGTGCCGTGGTGATCCGCAACGACTATACGGTGTTTGAAACGGCAGGGCACCGGGAAGAAATTGATGCGCTCACCGAGGCATTGGCCGAATACAATCTCATTGAGTTTGTACGAAGCGCCCGCATCGCGATCATCAAAGACAGCGAAGGATTCCACAAGAAACTGAAGGAGTTCGAAGAAATGGAACCTGCTGAGGAGGTCGTCGAAAATCGCTACCTCAACAAACAGGACAAAGTGTTTACCATGTAACCTACCGGCGAATTGAATATGACAGCGTTAGTATTTGAGTATATCAGACAAACCAGAAAAGTATTCATTGAGCTGGTAGACGGATTAAGCATCGACGAGCTCAATGCTATTCCTGAGGGCTTCCGGAATAACATCGCCTGGAACTTCGGACACATTGTGGTGAGCACGCTCGGATTGTGCTACCGGAGAACGCAGGTACAGCCCGACCGGCAGATACAGTTTGTGGAATCCTACACAAAAGGCACAAAGCCTGAACACTGGATCGGCGAATCGGAAATCCATACCCTGAAGTCGCAAGCGCTGAATACGATCGACCTGATCGAACAGGATTACAAAAATGGTGCGTTCGCGACCGTTGTGCCGTATTCCACGGCAACCTTCGGGCTGGAAATGGATACCATCGAAGAAGTTCTGGTGATGTCACTGGCCCACGACAATCTCCACTTCGGCTACGCAACCGCACTTAGAAAAGCAGTACAAGAACAAAACAGTCAATTACATAAATAGAACAATGGCAAATTATTTTAACACCCTCCCTCTTAGAGAACAATTAAACCAATTAGGCGTCGCTGAATTCATGGATATCAGTGAATTTGCTGACGGTGTCAGTGCGTTAAAAGGCAAAAAAATCGTCATCGTGGGCTGTGGTGCACAGGGCCTCAACCAAGGCCTTAATTTACGGGACAGTGGGCTGGATGTTTCCTATGCGCTTCGCAAGGAAGCAATTGAACAAAAGCGCGACTCGTGGAAGAATGCTACCGACAATCACTTTACGGTAGGCACGTATGAGGAACTGATCCCCACGGCAGATTTGGTTAGCAACCTCACGCCCGACAAGCAGCACTCTTCTGTAATTGATGCAGTAATGCCATTGATGAAACAGGGAGCCACCCTCTCCTATTCGCACGGTTTCAACATCGTAGAAGAAGGAAAGCAAATCCGCAAAGATCTTACGGTGATCATGATTGCCCCAAAATGCCCGGGTTCAGAAGTAAGGGCAGAGTATTTACGCGGTTTCGGCGTGCCCACACTCATTGCTGTTCACCCGGAAAACGATCCGCAAGGAAAAGGTCTTGCAGAAGCAAAAGCCTATTGCGTAGGAACCGGTGGCCATAAAGCCGGTGTATTACGCTCGTCGTTCGTAGCCGAGGTTAAATCCGACTTAATGGGCGAGCAGACCATTTTATGCGGGTTGCTGCAAACCGGGTCAATCCTGTCCTTTGATAAGATGATCGAAAAAGGCATCGAACCCGGCTATGCGGCCAAATTGGTTCAATATGGTGTAGAAGTCATTACCGAAGCCTTAAAGCAAGGCGGAATCACTGCCATGATGGATCGGTTGAGCAATGTTGCTAAAATTAAAGCTTTTGAAGTTTCCGAAGAGCTGAAGACGATTATGCGCCCCTTGTTCCAGAAACATCAGGACGACATCATGAGTGGCCATTTCAGCCGTACCATGATGGAAGACTGGGCAAACGGGGATAAAAACCTGTTACAATGGCGGGCAGCCACGGGCGAAACAGCCTTCGAAAAGACACCTGCCGGCGATGTAAAGATCAGCGAACAGGAATATTTTGATCACGCGGTATTTATGGTTTCCTATATCAAAGCCGGGGTGGAACTTGCGTTCGAAACCATGGTCGAAGCCGGCATTAAACCCGAATCGGCCTATTACGAGTCCCTGCATGAAACTCCGCTCATCGCAAATACCATCGCCCGTAAAAAACTGTTTGAGATGAACCGGGTGATCTCGGATACGGCAGAATACGGCTGTTACCTCTTTGACCACGCGTGCAAACCCCTGCTGGCCGACTTCATGAAAACCGTCGATACAGATATTATCGGTAGAAATTTCAATGAAGGTAAGGACCTTGCGGTTGATAACCAAGCGCTGATCGCCGTAAACGAAGCCATCCGCACCCATCCGGTTGAAAAAGTAGGCGCCGTACTGCGTAAGGCCATGACCGCCATGAAGGCGATAAAAACCGCGTAGGAATCCCCTATCCGGACCGGCAAAAGCGTGCATCTGCTGAAACCGGTCCGGATGGCATATTTAGTGGCAAAATACACATCATTGCATATCAGCGGCATTTTGCATAAGTTTGTATCTTACAACAATGACTGACACATTTGTCCATATCGCCCAATTGAACCTACAGTATGCACAGCAGGTGGTACTGGATCAACTGGACTGGCAAATCCACCGTGATGAGTTTTGGCAGATCGGGGGGAAAAGCGGTTCGGGTAAGAGCGCGTTGGCAAAAGCATTGGCAGGACTTGAAAAAACAAGCGGCACCATCCGTATTCACTTTGATCGGGAGTCTTCCAGGCCTCCACGTGTCCTTTATGTCTCCAATTGGTATCAGTTTACCAACCTGGAGGGGGATCGCAATTTTTACTATCAACAGCGTTATAACAAGCAACAAAAAAACGACACGTTGACGGTATATGCGGAGTTAACAGCCTATGCCAACTCCGAGAACCTTTCCATGGAGAACCTGACGCCGTACCTCGATCTTTTTGGACCGGCGGACTTAAAAAACACGCAATTGATTGAGCTCTCCAGCGGTGAACACAAAAAGTTGCAACTGATCAAAGCACTGTGGTTAAAACCGCAGCTACTCATCGTGGATGAGCCCTACACCGGGCTGGATAAGGCATCGCGTCAAAAGCTGAATGACTTTCTTGACGGACTTGCTGCCGACGGTGTACAGCTTGTGCTCGTGACGAATGAGACGGACCTGCCTCGTTGCATCAACCGGTTTGCCGAAATTGAGGATGGTAAGCTCAAGCAAGTCGACTCCGCTTGGATGTTGTCAAAGGATATAAGCCGCACCCCCAAGGAATTACCCCAGTTTTTACGAGAAGAGCCGGCGTTTTCCGGCGACCTCCTAGTCGAGATGGAAAACATTCACATCCGATATGGTGAGAAACAGGTATTAAGCGGGGTTGATTGGACCGTTCGAAAGGGTGAGAAATGGTTACTCCAAGGCCCTAACGGTTCGGGAAAATCGACATTGTTAAGCCTGATTACGGGCGATCACCCGCAAGCCTATGCAAACCACATCCGGCTTTTTGGTCATCGGCGCGGTAGTGGTGAAAGCATTTGGGAAATTAAGGAACGTATCGGTCTCATCTCTCCCGAACTGCATTGGTATTTTGACAAAACTGCGTCCGTATGGCAAGCAATTGCCTCGGGGTTCTATGATAGCATCGGCTTATTCAGACACGTTAGCTACGAGAAGCAACAGAAGATCCGTCAACTCTTGGCTTTTTTTGATCTAACGGCAGATAAAGACCGACTAATTACCACGTTGCCTTTAGGAAAACAACGTTTGGTTTTGCTCGCCCGAACCCTTATCAAAAACCCACCGTTATTGATATTGGATGAACCGTGCCAAGGACTTGACCAATCACAAACGGCACTTTTCAATGCCGTGGTCGATGAATTGTGTGGTTTCGGGAAAACGCTGATTTATGTCGGCCACTACGAGACGCAGTTACCCAGTTGTTTGGAAAAGCGAATCGTATTGGAAAAAGGGGAAGTACAGGTAATTGAAGAGATAAACGAGCTTGCTTATTAAGCAGGCGTCTAAAAACGCATAACTGAAACAAAAAAACAACTTATTATGTTGCACGATCCAAATCGCATATATGTTTTTGACACCACCCTCCGGGATGGAGAGCAGGTGCCGGGTTCGCAATTGACCACTCCCGAGAAGCTCATCATCGCCGAAGCGTTGGAAGCGTTGGGCGTGGATGTGATTGAAGCAGGATTCCCGATTTCGAGCCCCGGGGATTTCAACAGTGTGGTCGAGATCTCCAAGTTGGTTAAAGAACCAACCGTCTGTGCTCTCACGAGGTCTATCAAAGGTGACATCGACCGTGCGGCCGAAGCACTGAAATATGCCAAAAGGCCGCGTATCCATACCGGTATCGGTTCGTCCGACATGCATATTAAATACAAATTCAACAGCACCCGGGAGGCCATCCTGGAACGGGCGGTGGAAGCGGTTAAATATGCCAAATCCTTTGTGGAGGACGTCGAGTTTTATGCAGAAGACGCAGGTAGAGCAGACAACGCGTATTTGGCCCGGATGATTGAGGCCGTCATCGCCGCAGGTGCAACGGTGGTCAATATTCCCGACACGAATGGGTATTGCCTTCCGGAGCAGTATGGTGCGAAGATCAACTACCTGAAAGAGCACGTCAAAAATATCGACCAGGCCATCATCTCGGTGCATTGCCACAACGACCTGGGGCTGGCTACGGCTAACAGCTTAGCGGGTTTGCAAAACGGCGCCCGTCAGGTTGAATGCACGATCAATGGCATCGGCGAACGCGCGGGGAATACCTCGTTGGAAGAAGTGGTGATGGCATTGAAAACCCATCAATCGCTTGGGTTACACACCCAGATCAACACAAAACAGCTGTATCCGCTTAGCACGACGGTGAGTCGCATGATGCGCATGCCGGTACAACCGAACAAAGCCATTGTGGGTAGAAATGCTTTTGCCCACAGTTCCGGCATCCATCAGGATGGGGTGCTCAAACATCGCGAGAACTACGAGATCATCAATCCCGAAGACGTCGGTATCGACCAATCGGAAATCATATTGACAGCCCGCAGCGGCCGCCATGCCCTCAAGCACCACCTGGAACGTTTGGGCTATACCATCGAGCGCATCGACCTCGATCAGGTTTACCAGCGGTTTCTTGAGTTGGCTGACGTGAAAAAAGAATTGAAGGACGACGACCTGTTGCAGTTGATGGGGCATAAAACGGAAGAAAGCTTCAAAAACGGCATCGCCATCAATGCATTGCAGGTAACCACCGGCGATCAGGAGGCTCCCGTGGCAACCATCAAATTGGGCTACAATGGCGAGGAATACACCGCTACCTCCGCTGGCAACGGGCCGGTAAGCGCCACCATTAAGGCCATTGAGCAAATCACAGGAAAGCATGTAGAAATCAAAGAGTTTAATATCCACTCCATCCACGGCGGCAGCGACGACGTCAGCAAAGTGGATATGCGGGTAGTGTATGAAGATAAATCCTACATGGGCTACGGCTTCAGTACGGATATTGTCCGGGCCTCGGCCAACGCGTATCTGGATGCGCTAAACAAATTCATTGTACTGGAAACGGTGAATTATTAATGGGCTACCGGCTAACAACGAAAAAAACAAAACAGCAACTATAAAAATGAGTAAGACATTATTTGACAAGGTATGGGATGCACACGTAGTGCGTAAGATTGAGGGAGGGCCTGATGTGTTATTTATTGATCGGCATCTTATCCACGAAGTAACCAGTCCGGTTGCCTTCCTGGGGCTCAGGAACCGTGGAATCCGCGTATTATATCCGGAGCGCACGTTTGCGACGGCCGATCATAACACACCGACAATAAACCAGGATAAGCCCGTGCAGGATCCGTTATCTGCCAACCAGCTTAAGGCGTTGGAGGAAAACACCAAAGCGTACGGTATCCGGCACTGGGGATTGGGGCATTACAAAAATGGCATTGTACACGTCATCGGCCCCGAAAACGGGATCACCCAACCGGGTGCTACCATCGTATGCGGTGATTCGCATACGTCGACCCACGGCGCGTTCGGTGCCATCGCATTCGGCATCGGCACATCGGAGGTGGAAATGGTACTGTCTACCCAATGCATCATGCAGCCGAAGCCGAAAAAGATGCGTATCACCATCAACGGTACATTGGGCAAAGGGGTGCTTCCGAAGGATGTGGCCCTATTCATCATTGCAAAGCTGACCACATCGGGTGCCACCGGTTATTTCGTGGAATATGCGGGCAACGTGTTCGAGCAGATGAGCATGGAAGGCCGCATGACCGTTTGTAACCTCAGCATCGAAATGGGTGCCCGTGGTGGGATGATTGCGCCCGACCAAACTACCTTCGATTACATCGAAGGCCGGGAATTCAGTCCGAAAGGTGCAGACTGGGATAAGGCCATGGCATACTGGAAAACCCTGAAGACAGACGACGATGCGGTATTTGACAAAGAGTTAGTGTTTGACGGGTCCGAAATCGAACCCATGATCACGTACGGCACGAATCCGGGTATGGGTATCGGCATCACCAGCGATATTCCCGATGCCGAACAGGTGGAAGGCGGCAAGGCCACTTATGAAAAATCCCTGGGATACATGGGATTCCATGAGGGAGAGGCGATGGTCGGCAAGAAAATCGACTATGTATTCGTGGGAAGCTGCACCAACGGGCGTATCGAGGACTTCCGCGCGTTCGCTTCACTCGTAAAGGGGAAACGCAAGGCCGATGACGTAACCGTTTGGTTGGTTCCGGGATCGCACGTGGTGGAAGAACAAATCCGGAAAGAAGGCATCCTTGACATCCTGACGGAAGCGGGTTTCACGTTGCGGCAGCCGGGATGTTCGGCTTGCTTGGCCATGAACGACGATAAAATTCCAGCGGGCAAATACGCGGTCAGTACGTCCAACCGTAATTTCGAAGGCCGTCAAGGCCCCGGTGCACGTACCTTGCTGGCCAGTCCCTTGGTTGCAGCAGCAGCAGCGGTAACCGGAAAAGTAACTGATCCACGGACCCTTATCCAATAACGACATGGCATACGATAGTTTTAATATATTGAAAAGCACGGCGGTACCCCTGCCGATTGAAAACGTAGATACCGATCAGATCATCCCCGCCCGGTTTTTGAAAGCCACCGAGCGCGTGGGATTCGGCGATAACCTATTCCGCGACTGGCGGTACAACGCAGACAATACACCGAAGGCAGACTTTGTGTTGAACGATCCGACCTATCGGGGAAAAATCCTCGTTGGTGGTAAAAACTTCGGTTCGGGTTCGTCCCGCGAACACGCGGCCTGGGCGATCTACGATTACGGTTTCCGTTGTGTGATATCCAGCTTCTTTGCAGATATCTTCCGTGGCAACTGCCTCAACATTGGCGTATTGCCCGTGCAGGTGAGTGCTGAATTCCTGGAACGGATTTTTGCGGAAATTTACGCGAATCCGGATACGGAACTGGAAGTAAATTTACCCGAACAGACTGTCACCTTGCTGGCAACCGGCGAAAAGGAATCTTTTGAAATCAACAGTTACAAAAAAGGCAACATGACAAATGGGTTTGACGACATCGATTACCTGCTTAGCATGAAATCAGACATCGAGGAATTCTCGAAAACCCTTCCCCTGTAACCATGGAAAGAAGGAAGATAGAAATCATGGACACGACACTGCGCGATGGCGAACAAACCTCGGGCGTGTCGTTTTCGGTTTCAGAAAAACTTACCATCGTTCAATTATTACTGGAAAAGCTCCGCGTAGATCGGGTGGAAGTCGCCTCGGCACGGGTTTCCCAAGGGGAATTTGAAGCGGTAAAAGCCATTACCCAGTGGGCGGCCACCAATGGATACCTGGACCGTGTAGAGGTGCTTTCTTTTGTGGACAACGGCGTATCCATTGCCTGGATGCAACAGGCAGGCGTAAACGTCCAAAACCTACTGACCAAAGGTTCGCTGAACCACCTCACGCATCAACTGCGGAAAACACCACGACAACATTTCGACGAAATTGCTTCGGTCATCGAACAAGCCGCCCAAAACGGAATCAGCACCAATGTATACCTCGAAGATTGGAGCAATGGGATGCGCCATTCCCCTGATTACGTTGCGGAATACCTCGATTTTCTGGCGTCACAACCTGTGAATCGCATTATGCTACCCGATACATTGGGTGTACTTATCCCCTCCGAAACGTTTGAATATATTTCGACGCTGAGGAAACGCTATCCGCAGGTCCACTTTGATTTCCATGCCCACAACGATTATGATCTCGGCACAGCCAACGTACTGGAGGCCGTAAAGGCGGGTGTCAACGGCCTGCATCTCACCGTAAACGGAATGGGGGAACGCGCAGGGAACGCTCCCCTGGCAAGTGCCGTAGCGGTCATCAACGACTTTTTGACGGACGTGGAAATTGGGCTCCAGGAATCCGCCATCTATACCGTGAGCAAACTGGTAGAAAACTTTTCAGGCGTGCGGATACCGGCAAACAAGCCCATTGTCGGAGATAATGTATTCACACAAACGGCCGGTATTCACGCGGACGGCGACAATAAGAACAACCTCTATTTCAATGATCTATTGCCGGAGCGCTTCGGGCGTAAGCGCAAATATGCCCTCGGAAAAACATCCGGGAAAGCCAACATTGAAAAAAATCTTCAGGAACTGGGTTTGAAGCTGAACGAGGAAGATCTGAAAAAAGTAACCCAACGGGTGATCGAGCTGGGCGACAAAAAGGAAACGGTTACTACAGACGATTTACCTTATATCATTTCGGATGTGCTCACAACAAAAGGGCACGATGAAAAAATCTTTGTGGAATCCTATGTGCTCAATCATGCAAAAGGGCTCCGTCCTTCGGCAACGATCGCCATACGGATAAACGGGCAGTTGTTTGAAGAACATGCGCAGGGAGACGGGCAGTTTGACGCGTTTATGAATGCCTTAACGATGGCTTACGCCAAAAACAACATTCAGCTGCCGGGCTTAATCGATTACAACGTCCGCATTGCACCCGGAAGCAGTTCGGATGCACTTTGTGAAACCACCATTACCTGGAAAACGAGTGGACGCACATTTTCCACGCGCGGATTGGACTCCGACCAGACGGTCTCTGCGATCAAGGCTACCCAGAAAATGCTGAACATTGTGTTGAATACCGAGCGGACCGTTGTTGGATATGAGACGGTAGATGTGGGACATTAGACAAGAACAAAAATGAAAAATTTGTCTTTAGACTTTTAATTTTCAACTTTACAGCTTTCAATTTTCAATTTTTACAACTTTTGACTTTACAAAAATGGAATTAAATATTGCGCTTTTACCCGGTGATGGAATTGGACCGGAAGTAGTTGGCCAGGCCGTAAAAGTAGTGGATGCAGTAGCCGAAAAGTTCGGCCACAAAATCAATTGGACTTCGGCGTTGACCGGTGCAGCAGCCATTGATGCGGTGGGTGATCCCTATCCGGATGCTACCCACGAGGTTTGCCTCGCTGCGGATGCGGTACTGTTTGGTGCCATTGGTCACCCGCGTTATGACAACGACCCGAAGGCCCCCGTACGTCCGGAGCAAGGACTCCTGAAAATGCGCAAAAAACTCGGCCTTTTTGCCAATGTGCGTCCTACGTTTACCTTCCCTTCGCTCATTGACAATTCTCCTTTGAAAAGGGAGCGCATTGAAGGAACTGATTTGATTATCCTTCGCGAACTGACCGGAGGTATCTATTTCGGTGAACGCGGGCGGAAAGACAATGGAGACACCGCCTTTGACACTTGTACCTACACGCGTGCGGAGGTACAGCGGTTGGCTAAACTGGGTTTTGAAATGGCCATGAACCGCCGTAAGAAACTTTGTTGCGTTGATAAGGCCAATGTATTGGAAAGTTCACGGCTGTGGCGGGAGACCGTACAGGATATGGAAAAGGATTTCCCTGAGGTGGAAGTAAGTTATGAATTTGTGGATGCCGTGGCGATGCGTTTGGTACAATGGCCTTCATCGTATGACGTGATCATTACCGAAAACCTCTTTGGCGATATTTTAACAGACGAAGCCTCCGTGATCTCGGGGTCCATGGGCTTGATGCCTTCCGCATCCATTGGTCTGCATACTTCGCTTTTCGAGCCGATTCATGGATCCTACCCACAGGCGGCCGGAAAAGACATTGCCAACCCATTGGCCACGGTGCTTTCAGCAGCGATGCTGTTTGAAGATGCATTTGGTTTGAAGGAGGAAGCGGCCCTCATCCGATCGGTGGTTGACAAATCGCTAGCGGAAGGAGTTGTCACCGAAGACCTGGCCGGAAAGAACAAAGCCTATAAGACCAGTGAAGTGGGCGATTGGCTGGCTGCTCAGATCGGGTTGCGGGAAACCGCTGAAACGTCTGTTCAATGATCGAATGGGTTGAATCGGCCTCCCGGCGTTTAACGGAGGTGGTGGCACATACGCCCCTGCAATACAGTCAGCGGCTTTCAGAAAAATATCGTGCGTCCATCTACCTCAAACGAGAGGATTTACAGGTTGTCCGATCGTATAAACTGCGGGGTGCATTCAACAAAATCAGCCTTCTTTCCGAAGCGGATAGAAAAAAAGGAGTCGTTTGCGCGAGTGCGGGAAATCATGCCCAGGGGGTAGCTTTCTCGTGCAAACGGCTCGGCATCCGCGGTGTGATCTTCATGCCCGAGCCGACACCGCGGCAGAAAATCAGCCAAACGGAAATGTTCGGCCAGGGTTACATTGAGATTGTACTCACAGGCGACACGTTTGACGACTGCCAACGGGCCGCGTTGGCATATGCCAACGGACACGATATGACCTTCGTTCATCCCTTCGATGACCCGGCCATCATCGAAGGGCAAGGAACCGTGGGCATGGAGATTCTGCAGGACCAGCCTGAAACCGACCTTGTTATTATTCCGATAGGCGGAGGCGGTTTGGCGGCAGGCGCGGGAACCTACCTCAAGGAGAAGAAACCCGGAATCCGCATCTATGGGGTGGAGCCCGAGGGTGCGCCATCGATGAAAACCGCTTTGGAACACGGCGGTCCCGTCACCCTGGCCGAAATCAACCGCTTCGTAGATGGTGCCGCCGTAAAACGCATTGGCGACCTCACCTATCAATATTGCAGCAAACTATTGGATGATATGCACCTCATACCCGAAGGTAAGATATGCACCACCATCCTTGAACTGTATAACAAAGATGCCATCGTGGCCGAACCGGCGGGTGCGCTGGCGGTGGCTGCACTTGATTTCTACGCAGACCAAATTATCGGGAAAAATGTGGTATGTATCATCAGCGGCGGCAATAACGATATCGACCGCATGGGCGAAATCAAGGAGCTATCGCTACTGTACGAAGGCCTGAAGCATTACTTCATCGTCCGTTTTCCCCAGCGTCCGGGTGCGCTCAAGTTGTTTGTCAATGAAGTATTGGGTCCACACGATGACATCACCCGCTTTGAATTCATCAAAAAGACTCAGCGCGAACGCGGACCCGCATTGGTCGGTGTTGAATTGCAAAATGCTTCGGATTACACCGCATTGGTAGACCGGATGCGTACGCACCGATTTGATTTCAAAGAGGTGAACAGCGACCAAACCTTGTTTGAATACCTGATTTAAACCTTCCGTATTCCATTTTTTCGATTGTTCGCATAACTAGGTGAAGTATTCCTTATTCAGTACTCGCCGGGCAACTTTTTAAAAATTTTTAAAAAGTTTTGATTTATGATAGGCATATGTATATTTTTGTGTAACAAATTAACCACCAAAAAACAAATTATGAACAATACGCTACCAAAAGTGCGAATGCTGGCTAAAAGATTACTTTTGCTGTTGGCGGGAGTCGGGGCGGCAACTGGCCTATTCGCCCAAAATATCCAAATTCGGGGAACCGTATTGGATGCTACTGACAACAGTCCGCTGACCGGCGTGTCTGTGCTTGTAAAAGGAGCCAACGCGGGGACAAATACAGATGCCTCGGGAAATTTTGCCCTGAGCGCCAACAGCGATGCCGTGTTGTCCTTTTCCTTTATTGGATACCTGCCCCAGGAAATCCCATTAAATGGCCAAACGCTATTAACCGTACGATTACAAACTGATCAAGCTCAATTAAGCGAGGTGGTAGTCACCGCGCTGGGCATTACGAAGGAGAAGAAGCGTCTCGGCTATTCGGTAACCGACGTGAAAGGCGGTGACCTCTCCATTACCAACGAGGTTAACCCCATCAACGCATTGCAAGGCCGGGTAGCCGGGGTCCAGATTGATCAGGGAGCGGGCGGATTATTCGGTAACTCCAAGATTCTGATCCGCGGAAATTCCACTTTGGGAAAAAATAACCAGCCTATTTTTGTAATCGATGGAGTCATCATGGATAACGATCTGTTTGAAGGCAATGGTCGCGATTTTGGCAATGACCTCAAAAACTTAAATATGGAAGACTTTGAAAGTGTGTCCATTTTAAAAGGTTCATCCGCTGCGGCATTGTATGGCTCTCGGGCGATTAACGGCGTGGTGTTGATTACGACAAAGAAAGGGCAGGCACGATCCGGATTGGGTGTGGAGTTCAACCAAACCGTCAATATTTTCGAACCCTATGCCGGACCGGATTTTCAGAATGTGTTTGGGGGAGGCACCAATGGCCCGTTTTTCACCGACTTCCGCGACCCCAACTACGATCCCAATGAGGCCTATTATACCAAGGTGTTTCCCACAGATCCTGCAACGGGTAAACCCTATATCGATGCGGGCCGAAACCGCGAATTGGAAAACTGGGGCCCGAGGATGGAGGGACAAGAAGTATTGAATTACGATGGAACTCCGACCCGTTACCTACCCCAGCCCACTAATTTTCTCGATGCATTCCGCAACGGTGTCGGATATAATACTAACGTAGCTGTGAGCGGCGGATCGGATCGTTCTACCTTGCGGTTCTCGTACAATCGCAACGAAAGTAAAGGTATTGTTTATAATAATAACCTCGAAAAACATGCATTCAGCTTACGGGCAACGCATAAGCTGAACGATCGCATCAGTCTCGATGGCAGTGCTGATTATACCAGTTTTCGTGGGCTCAACCCGCCCCGATTGGGCGGACTCGACTCGTATGCTTCCTACAACTATGGAAAGCTATTTACCTGGATGTTGCCCCGCAATTATGACACGCGGTATTGGATGCAACGCGAACACTACACCAGTGCCCTAGGTGGCGCACCAGACCGGGGCAATCCCGACGAGGTCAATCAAGCACCCGAAAGCCGTTTTTGGTTCAATCTTTTTGAAAATCAATACCTGCAACGTGAGCAAATGATCCGGGGGCGCCTAGCGGTAACCGCTTCCCTTACGGACTGGTCGAAATTGATCCTAGAAGGAAATTTCAATAACATTTATACCAAAACCGAAGAAAAAGAACTCGGTCAGGGACAAGGTTTTACCGGCGGACTTTATTCGCTGAGCAATGAAGTCAAAGAAAGCTATTTCCTGAAAGGCATGCTGACCGTAGATCGCACCCTCGCGCCCGATCTGGAGCTAAGCGGTTACATCGGCGGTGAAATCCAACGTGCTGAAAATTCATTTACAAAAGGTTTTACGGATGGAGGGTTGAGTTATCCCGGCAACTATTTTCTGGAAAATTCGGTCAATCAGCCCAAAACGGAAGGTGGAGTCACGTTTCGCAGAGGGTTCAATTCGCTGTATGCCAGCGCAGACTTCGCATACAAAAATCAACTCTTTCTACAGGGAACATGGCGGGGCGACTGGGCGTCGGCATTGACTTATTCGGATGGTACGGGCAATAATTTTTACAGTTACCCCGCTGCAAGTTTATCCTGGCTATTTACGGAAACCTTCCAACTGCCGGCATGGTTATCTTATGGCAAACTACGCACCAATCTAGCAGCGCTGGGTAGTGATGCGGATGTTTTTGTCATTAATCCAGGTTTTGAAATCAGTGACTATACCCGCACCGGCAATGGACTGACGCTGCCGATATCGACTTTTGGTGACCGAAAAGTCCGCGCAGAAAACCTGAAACCCGAACGGAAAATTGCCAAAGAAATCGGACTTGAAGCGCGCTTTCTCAACAGCCGCTTGGGGGTTGACTTCAGTTGGTACCAAGACAACACGTATAATCAAATTGTAGATATTACAACACCTTTTGAATCGGGCGTAGATGCCATTCTAATTAACGCCGGGAACATTCAAAACAAAGGTATTGAGCTAGCTATCGATGCTGTACCGTTGCGCAGCGATAACTTCTCGTGGTCTACTGCTATCAACTATTCACGGAATCGCAATTTAATTGTTGAATTATACGAAGGCAGAAACGAATTCAATTTAGGGGCAAACATTGCGGAGATAAGCAGTTGGGCCATCGTCGGAAAATCATACGGAACTCTCCGGAGTACCATACAGGCCCGTAAATTTCAAGCCACCGATGCATCGGGGAACCCGATAGATCATCCGAACAATGGTAAGAACGTGCTGGAATACCGTACGGATGCGCGCGCGGCATTTCCAGCGCGCAGCAATACGATCCAAGATATCGGCGACATCAACGCGAAATTCCGTGGCGGCTGGGATAACACCTTTCGTTATAAAAACCTCAGCCTGAATGTACTGGTGGATGCCAAAATCGGGGGAGACTTTGTAATGGCCACCTACCGCTACGGCACGCATACCGGCGTGTTACCCAACACGCTGGTTGGCCGGGATCCGGAATACGGCGGCATCACCTGGGTCAGCGCATGGGATGATCAAGAATACGACGATGGCATCATCCCGAATGGCGTATTCCCGCAAGGCTTCCAGGTACCACAGCCCGGTGGTGGACAAGCCAATGTGGGTGGTATGACCTACCAGGAAGCCTATGAGCAGGGACTCGTGGAGCCTACTCATGCGCCCCACTACTATTACCGTTATGGGTCTTCTTCTACCGGTGTATCCGACTATTGGATATTCGAAAATTCCTGGGTCTCCCTTCGTCAAGTGGCACTAAGTTATACCTTCCCGCAGGTTTTTTGCCGAAAGCTAAAACTGAATGCATTGAGTCTTGCCGTAATCGGACGCGATCTGCTGTATCTCTACAACAGCCTCCCCTACAATTACAACCCTGCATCGAACAACTCGAACAATACGGCTTTTTATGGTGAAGAGGGTTTTTTGCCAATGACGCGATCGTGGGCATTTACATTAAAGGTAGGATTCTAAACAGTTTGCAATTATGAAAACATTCATCAATTCTTATAAATTCGGTACCTGTCTGGTCTCCGCCGTACTCCTGCTAACTGCCTGTACGAAGAACTTCGGTGATATGAATACCGATCCCAACTTGGTAACTAAACCCAACATGAAATTCCTGTTTACCTTTACTGCAGATAAACTGCGTCCTTCGGGTACGGAATGGATTTGGGAAAGCCTGGAGCAACTGATGCGTTATACCCAGCAGGTGAGCGCGAGTCCTTATGAACTATCGGGCAGTATAAATACACGCTACCGGACTTATTATGCCGACATTCTTCCCAACCTGGTGGAGATCCGGCACCAAATCGACCAAGAGCAAGATAAAGACCGGTATCAGAAAATGGGGGCAGTTACGTATATATTAGGTGTATATTATGGCATTCGGGTAACTGACATGAATGGATCCATCCCCTATTCGGAAGCCATTTTGGCCCGGTATGAAGATAAATTCGATCCGTTATTCGATACCCAACAAACCCTGTTTACGCAGTGGCTGGGCGAATTGGATCGTGCCATTCAAGTGCTATCCGACGCCAGCTTGCTCAATCAAGAAAGTTATGGTGATGCCGATATCTTTTACCAAAGCGATTGGGCAAAATGGATAAAGTTGGCCAATACGCTCAAGCTGCGGATTGCCGCACGTCTTGAAAACCAAGATAGCGAAGCAACACGCCGCATTTTCCAACAAGTGATGCAGGACGCCATCGGCCCCATTGACGGAGACGAGACGCAACTGCAATACCTAAATCCCACTGACGCCTTTCTGGGTGCAGATGTAGATTACCGAAGCCGCCGTTATGCGAGCAGGCAAATGGTCCGTTTCATGAAAAAATCCGATGATCCACGTATCCGGATATACTTTGATCAAAATGACCTAACAGGTTCCTTCCGCGATACGCTTGCCAAATATAATGTCCAACTGCCGGCATTTATCGATCCGGATGACCCCTTGGTTATGTACCAAGGTGGACCTGCAGATTGGACAACCGACCAAAGTATCACGCAGTGGATGAGTAATCCTTTTCAGGTAAGCCAATACAGCCGCTACTTCTTGATTTCACCCGTGAACAGGTTATTCCTCTCGCCCAAACTGAACGGGGCCACTGGAAATACACTACATATATTGGTTTCGTATGCCGAGACCTGTTTTTATATTTCCGAATTTATTGAAAAAGGATATGGCGCCGGTATCGATACCAAAGGTTCCGTATCCGACTGGTACAACAAAGGCATTGCCTCCTCGATCCGTACGATGAACGAAGTTGCGCGGGAAGCCGGCTCAACGATGGCATTCACGGGCGACGGGACGGCGGAAATCCAAGCGTATCAACAGCGTCCGGAAGTGGCATTGGGCGCGGGCAATGACTTGGAACGGATTTATATTCAAGCCTACCTGAGCTTGTTCCGACTGCCCAATGAAGCCTATGTGCTCTGCCGCCGCACAGGATACCCGCGTAACGAATCAGCCTATTATCCCATGGAATCGTTTCATGAACCCATACCGCGACGTTTTGGGATTAATGATCCCGGCGAGGTCAACCGTGCGAATTGGGAACAAGCGTATCAAGAGCAAGGCTTTACTCCGAGGGCCGTGGATGCACAAACGCTGAGCCAGGAACGTGTATGGTATGATAAGAATGCACCGGCATTCGGAGCGGGGGATTAATCGCATTTTTTGCCGTCCGGCTATTCGGATACTATATCAAGAAGTATACCGAAATAGCCGGACGGTTATTCACAAACCAGCAACAAACCAATCAAAATAACAACTCAACCAACTGATTAAAAGTTAAATAAAAGCAAATAAGCCTCCATTACTTATTCACAATGTGAATAATTCAACATCTGTTGATAACAATTCCTACCGTCCTGAAATTAAATAGCTGATATTTGTTCGAGGCTACAACTTACCAACCATTGCAACAAAAATTGTCGGAGTCTACCGGTTAAAAACATCCAGTATCCGATTAGTGTTGAACTATTAAAATCTTATTGCTATGACACGGATTATTAAATTCGAAAAAAACGATTGCGCACCTTGCAACCAAGTGTCTGAGTTTTTAGACCGCAAGGGTATCACTTATGAAAAAGTAAATCCGTTTGATAAACCGGAATTGGCCATCCAATACAAAGTACGCACCGTACCGACGGTTATTGTATTAAATCAAGACCAAGAGACCCAACGCATTATTGGCTTCAAGCCGGAAGAGCTTTCCGCATTGGAAATCCAATAAATAACGTAGTCTAAACAAACAGACTCCCCGGAAACGGACACATAGGAATAACGGCAACCCCCTCAGCTTTGCGGGGGTTCAGCATCTAAAAAGGTTTGCACATGGAGTGGATATATTATGACAGTAAGACAGGCAATGTAGCGCGGTTCATGCAGAAAGTAGCGGAATTGACAGGATGGACTGTTCAAAAAATCCAACCTGACCTAGCGGTGCAGCATGCGGGCCACTTAGTGACCTTCACGACCCGATTTGGGGAAGTACCCGACACCACGAAAAGCTTTTTGCAATCAGCGCGTGGTTATGTCCTCTCGGTATCATCTAGTGGAAACCGGAATTGGGGGAGGAATTTTGCCATGGCCGGCGAAAAGATTGCAACCGAATACGGAATCCCGTTAGCCCTGAAATTCGAATTGTCAGGCACCGGTGAAGATGTTAATGAATTTATCGCGATTATTAAAGGGAAACATTATGGTAACAAACGACGTAGCAAAGAGCTGGATTTTGCTCAATAATGAAATCATGCTTAAGCATGATGATGAGTTCAGCCTGCATAAGGACAAAGAAGCCGTACGCGCTTATTTTCTAGAATATGTAAACAAGAACACGGTCTTTTTCTACACATTGAAGGAAAAGATCGACTATCTTATCGAGAACAATTACTACATCAACTTTTACGAATGGTTTACCTTCGAAGAAATGGAAAAGGTGTACAATTTCATTGCCGCCAAAAAATTCCGTTTTCCTTCGTTTATGAGTGCATTCAAGTTTTTCCAGAGCTATGCCCTGCGTGACGATTCGGGCGAGAAATTCCTGGAACGCTATGAAGACCGCGTTGCCGCTGTTTCCCTCTTCCTTGCGCGCCACGAAGGAATAGCGCAGGCATTGCAGTATGCTGAATTACTCATTAACCAGGAATACCAGCCTGCTACACCTACCTTTCTCAATGCGGGTAAAAAGCGTTCCGGTGAACTCGTTTCCTGTTTTCTAGATGAGATAGGCGACAACCTCAACGGCATCGGATATGCGGTGGATTCGGCCATGAAACTGTCGTCCATCGGCGGTGGTGTCTCCTTCAACATTTCTAAAATCCGTGCGCGTGGCGAGGCCATCAAAGGTGTGGAGGGCCGTGCCGGTGGCGTACTGCCCATCATGAAAATTCTCGAAGACACTTTTTCGTATGCCAATCAGCTCGGTCAACGTCCCGGCGCTGGAGCCGTATACCTCAATATTTTCCACTCGGACATCGAAGAGTTTCTTGATTGTAAGAAAATCAATGTTGACGAAAAGGTACGTATCAAGTCGCTTTCCATCGGTGTGATCGTACCGGATAAATTCATGGAACTGGCTACCAAAGACGAACCCTGCTACCTCATTCATCCGCATACCGTGATGCAGGAGTATGGCAAATATTTGGATGAGTTGGATATGGATGCGATGTACGATGAGTTGGTTACCAACCCGAAAATTAAGAAACGGAAAATCAACGCGCGCCACCTGTTAGTCAAAATCGCCCAGACACAAAAAGAAAGTGGATATCCTTATATTTTCTTTAAGGAAAATGCAAACCGCCAGCATGCATTGAACGGCATAGGCAAGGTGAAATTCTCCAATCTGTGCACGGAAATCATGCAGGTTTCGGAAGTATCTGACATCAATATTTACGGGCAGGAAGATACCATACGATACGGAATTTCGTGTAACCTTGGTTCGCTCAACATTGCCACGGTCATGGACAACAAGCGCATCGAACAATCCGTAAAGACAGCAATGCGTGCATTGACCATGGTATCGGATGTGACCGACATTGCGATGGTACCTTCTATCCAAAAAGCGAACCGTGAATTGCACAGTGTAGGTTTGGGCGCCATGAATCTACACGGATATCTTGCCAAGAATTTCATTATGTATGAAAGCGAAGAAGCATTGGACTTTGCCAATGTATTCTTCATGATGGTCAATTATTATTCCCTACAAGCTTCCATGGAGATTGCACGTGAACGGGGGGTAACATTCAAAGGCTTTGAGAAAACAGCTTACGCCGACGGTACGTATTTTGACAAGTACGTTAGCAAGGATTATTTCCCGACTACCATCAAAGTAACGGAATTATTTGCAGGTATTGACATTCCTACCAAGGAAGATTGGAACACGCTGAAACAGCAGGTCAAAGAACACGGCATTTACCACGCTTACCGGATTGCCATCGCCCCGAATCAGTCGACTTCCTACATCATGAATGCGACTGCTTCGGTCATGCCGATTGTCGATACCATTGAGGTCCGCGAATACGGCGATAGCACCACCTACTACCCCATGCCCTACCTGACTAATGAAAATTATTTCTATTACAAGTCGGCATATGATATGGACCAAATGAAGGTGTTGCGTCTCGTTTCCGTCATTCAACGGCACGTAGATCAAGGAATATCTACTATTCTGCACACTAATTCCAGGGATAACACCCGTGATTTGGCCCGTTATTACATTTATGGCCACAAAGTGGGATTGAAATCACTTTATTATACGCGCACACGCAAGTCAACCATCGACGAATGTGTTTCGTGTTCAGCGTGAAAAAAGTAAAAAGTAAAAAATACGGGGCACCGAATACGAAGCCATTGCTTGAAAACCAAGAATCGCTTCGTATTCTTGTCTGACCGTAAAAGACGCCATTTAATTTAACCTTAGCAGACATGAAACAATATAAAGCCGTCAACTGGAACGAACCTGAAAATGATTATGCGCTGATGTTTTGGGAGCAGAACATCAAGCAATTTTGGATCGACACCGAATACATCCCTTCGAAGGACATCGATAGCTGGAAATCCCTGTCGCCCGAGATGCGGGAGTGTTACAAGAAAGCGCTAGGCGGCCTTACGCTGCTGGATACGCTTCAAAGCAATACAGGGATGCCCAAAATCATGGACCACATCGATTCGTTGCAAAACAAATCGGTGCTGGCTTACATGTGCATGATGGAAGCCATTCATGCAAAATCGTATTCCACCATCTTCACGACGGTAGCAACCTCCCGGGATATCGAAGATATTTTCAACTGGGTTCAGCAGAACAAGTACTTGCAATTCAAGGCATCGACCATCGACAAATACTACCGAAGGTTAGCGGATACGGATATCAGCAAGGAAGATTTGTTTATGGGATTGTGCGCCTCGGTATTGTTGGAGTCGTTTTTATTCTATAGTGGTTTTTTCATTCCCTTGTGGCTTTGCGGACAGGGGCATATGGTTGCCAGTGCAGATATCATCAAGAAAATCATTGCGGATGAATCCATACACGGTGTATTTGTTGGCCTCCTGGCACAGGACGTATACAAGAAGTTGCCTAACCCCGAAGCTTCGAAAGAAAAGCTGGTTAATTTAATGAACGAATTGTACGAAAACGAATTGAAATATACCGAAGAAATTTATACCGATGTGGGACTTACGGCTGAGGTGAAAGAATACGTACGCTATAACGCCAATAAGGCACTTATGAATATGGGCTTCGAACCCATTTTTAAGGTCAAGCGCGTGAATCCGATTGTGCTCAATGGGCTCAATGTAGAAACCACCCAGCACGATTTCTTTTCCAAGAAATCGACCAACTACGAAAAAGCGACCGAGATTGTGCACCTTCGGGACGAAGATTTCGTGATGGACACGTCTATTGCAGTCTGATTTGGCAAACGAATCTATTCAACAAAAAGGGAGCTTATCGCTCCCTTTTTGTTGAACACCTAGTCCACCATTCCTTCCAACGCAAACAGAAACGAGTATTCCAAAGCGATTTCCTTGAGGTAGTCAAAGCGCCCTGAAGCACCGCCATGTCCATAATCCATTTCTGTCTTCAGCAGCAATACGTGGTTGTCTGTTTTAGTCGTTCGCAGCTTAGCTACCCATTTCGCGGGTTCAAAATACTGCACTTGGCTATCGTGCAATCCCGTTGTGACCAATATATGGGGATACGCTTTTGCCTCGATATTTTCATAAGGTGAGTAACGCTTGATGTATTCGTAGGCGTCTTCATCGTTCGGATTGCCCCACTCATCGTATTCATTGGTGGTCAGCGGAATCGATTCATCCAGCATGGTATTGACCACATCCACAAACGGCACCTGGGCCACGATGCCGTGCCACAGTTTAGGCGCCATATTGGCCACTGCGCCCATCAACAAACCGCCTGCACTCCCCCCCATAGCGTACAAATGTGCCGAAGATGTATACCGTTGATCCACCAGGAACTGTCCGCAATCAATGAAATCGGTAAACGAATTTTTCTTTTTCATCATCTTACCGTCTTCATACCACTGCCTTCCCATTTCCTGTCCGCCACGGATATGGGCGATGGCGAATACGAAGCCGCGGTCCAGCAGGCTGAGTCTACTTGAACTGAATGATGGGTCCATCGTCGCACCGTACGCCCCATACCCATATAACAGTAAGGGTGCGTTTCCATCTTTCTGAAACCCCTTTTTATACACCAGGGAGATGGGCACCAGCGTACCATCCTTGGCTGTTGCATACAGGCGTTCGGTGACGTAGTCGGCCCCATTGTATCCACCGACCACTTCCTGTTGTTTCAGTAACGTCTTTTTGTGGGTGACCATATCGTAGTCGTAGGTAGAAGACGGCGTGGTGAGCGATGTGTATCCATAACGCAGGGTGGACGTGTTGTACTCCGGATTGGCGGATGGATACGCGGTGTACGCCTCTTCCCCAAAATCCAGGTAGTGTTCGGAGCCGTCTTTCAGGTTACGGATCGCCAGTTGTGTTAGTCCATTTTTGCGTTCGGAGACCACTAGGAAGTCCCTGAATTCATCCACGTCTTCCAACAGTACATCCGGTCTGTGCGGAATAACTTCCTTCCAATGTTCCTGTCCGGTTTGATCAAACGGACATTCCATCAGTTTAAAGTTCGTAGCATTTTGATTGGTAACGATCAGAAAGCGATCGGCAAGCGCCGTTACGCTATATAACACTTCGGGCATACGGGGCTGAAAGACTTTAAAAGTTCCCATTGGGTCGTCCGCGTCGAGGTAACGGGTTTCTGAGGAGAGCGTACCACCGGAATAGATATAAATGAATTTACCCGACTTGGCTTTGCCCACGCCAATATAATTGGTGTTATCCGATTCGTGATAAACGACTCCATCGCCGTCGCTATCCGCTCCCAACGTATGCCGCATAATCTTTTCCGTCAGCAACGTTGCCGGATTGTTTTGGGTATAAAACAGCGTCCGATTATCGTTGGCCCAAACCGAGCCGCCCGATGTACCGGGGATTGCATCCCTCAGCACCTCTCCCGTTTCCAGATTTTTGACATGGATGGTATACTGCCGCCGCGACACCGTATCGACGCCATAGGCCAGCAGTCTATTATCCGGACTCACGTTGAACCCGCTGGCCGCATAATACGGATGCCCCTCCGCCAACCTGTCGACATCGAGCAGGATTTCCTCCGGTGCATCCAAGCCACCCTTTTTTCGGCAAAATTTGAAATATTGCTTTCCTTCCTCCGTGCGCGTGTAATAATAATATCCATTTTTAAAATAGGGAACAGATTCATCCTGTTCTTTGATGCGGCCCTTCATTTCATCAAATAGCTTGGCTTGCAGCGCCTCAGTGCCTTTCATCATGGAATCTGTATAGGCATTTTCCGCTTCCAAATATTCGATTACGGCCGACGAATCCGGACCTTTTTTGAAATAGTCATTTAACCAGTAATAGGGATCTGCTACGGTATCTCCGTGCAATGACCGGACATGCGGCTTTATAGCCGCGATGGGCGGATCAATTTGAGGCCATTGATAGGCTTTTCGATGAGATTTGTCCTGCGTGCAGGAAATAGCGATGGTACTCATTAATAACAGTAACGGGAGTTTAGACAGCAACAATCGTTTAGCATTCATGACTTCATGTAACTATGCCGGCACAAACTAAGATAAAATTGCTTTTATATACAAATTTACCGAAACGACATATGAAGCAATTTTATCGATCTCTCATCTGCCGCTGAAGAGTAGCTTTTATAGATGAAATGAAAGAATTATATCCAACAGTTAAACCTTTTTCCAAGATTTTTATCAAACTTTAACAATTGGCACATGGCAATAAACAGTATATTTGCTCGCACACAAAAATAATGCATATATGACGTTTCGCAAATTCGTTCATACGTTCTTTGTCACCCTCTTACCTTTATTATCCCTCGGCCAAGCAAACGACACGCCACCGGCCAATTGGTTTAATCTCGATTATGAACGGGACGGTGTGATGGGCATCAGCACTGAAAAAGCATACGAACTTTTACTGAAAGACAAAAAAAGCACGCCCGTGGTGGTGGCTGTGATTGATGGCGGTGTGGATGTAAACCACGAAGACCTCAAAGACGTTATGTGGATCAACGAAAAAGACAGTGCTTCAACAGGTAAGGACGAAGACGACAATGGCTACATTAACGATAAATATGGATGGAACTTTTTAGGCAATGCCAATGGCGAAAACGTACATTTCGACAACCTGGAAGTAACCCGATTGGTCAGAGAACTGGAACCAAAATATCGATCTGTACTGCCATCTACGCCGATGGACGGTGAAGAACGCAGGGAATTTTCCGAATACCAGGAGATGGTGACCTACTACGCCAATAAAATGCAGGAAGCCCGTTTTGGCCAGGTGAATTATATGGGGTTGAAACGAACGGTGGATACCATACTCGTAAAAATCGGAAAAGAAAATCCCACGCTCGCTGATTTCGATCGCTATAAACCCGAAGGCGATTTCGAAAAGATGGCGGTAAAAATCGTCAAAAAAGAACTGAAAGATGAGCCCGATTTCAGCAAATTCTACAAAGACCTGGAAGACGGTGTTACGCATTTTAACAACCAGGTCAACTATCACCTGAATAAAGAATTCGACTCGCGCGATACCGTAGGCGATGACTATGAGAATAGCCGTGAACGATACTATGGAAATCCAGATGTAACGGGTCCGGATGCCGACCACGGAACCCACGTGGCCGGTATTATCGGCGCTGTCCGCACGAATGACGTGGGTATCAAAGGCGTGGCCGACAACGTGCGCATCATGGCCGTCCGAACGGTCCCCGATGGGGATGAACGGGATAAGGACGTCGCCAATTCCATCCGTTATGCCGTCGAAAATGGTGCAAAAGTTATCAATATGAGTTTTGGCAAGGCGTTTGCCAAAGACAAACAAGTGGTGGACGATGCTGTGCGCTTTGCCCTGGAAAACGATGTTCTTCTTGTCCATGCAGCAGGAAATGAGGGTCAGGACAACGATGCGAATCCCAATTTTCCCAATCGAAACTACGTAGACAGCCTTGGCATCAACATGGGTGAGGCCGGTGCCTGGATCGAAGTAGGAGCTTCATCGTGGAAAAATGACGGTGACCTGGTTGCCTCTTTTTCCAACTATGGTCGCCGATCCGTTGATGTATTTGCCCCCGGCGTGGCGATTCATTCTACCATGCCCGGATCAACTTACGAAGATCAACAAGGCACGAGCATGGCTTCGCCGGTAGTAGCAGGTTTGGCTGCATTGATACGCTCATATTATCCACAACTACCCGCCATGGAAGTAAAGCGCGTGATTATGCAATCCGTTTCCCGTGTAGACCAACGCGTAAAGGTGAAGGGACCAGACGGGCGCAACATGCGGGTTTCCATGAACGAAATCTGTGTGACGGGTGGCATTGTCAATGCATTTAAAGCCTTGCAGCTGGCCGAACAAACCGCATCAGAAATCGTTAAGAAGAAATAAAACCCTTTCAAAAACGTCTTGATAGCCATACTAATCCGCTGTTTATCGCGTTATAAATCATATACGCAATAAATAGCGGTGCTTATGACAAAAACGTATACTTCCAAACATGCTTCACAGGATATCATCCGGAAATTAGAGCGGGACGCCATCCGGCTTGACCTTGACGATGAGCTATTTTATGATTTTCTTAAAAGCGATATGAACGCGCTGCTTCGTCAACCGCGTTCAAGCAGCATTCATCGAATCATTTCTTATTCGAAAGCGGGACAAGTGTCATTGATGTAACGCAGCGTCATGCTCAAAAAGGAACGATACCGGGCATTTGTCGACTATTTTTCCACGCACAACCCGGATGCTCAAACCGAATTAAATTATAGCAACCCCTTTGAGCTGCTCGTAGCGGTCATTCTTTCTGCACAATGTACCGACAAACGGATCAACCAGGTAACCCCTGCGTTATTTCGTCGATTTCCGGATGCAGAAAGCCTCGCAGCAAGCTCCTCCGATGAAGTATACAGCTACATCCGGAGTGTGAGTTACCCCAATAATAAGGCCAAGCACTTGGTTGGCATGGCGCAAAAACTGCTAGCCGAATTCCAGGGTGTCGTACCCCAAGAGGTTGCGGAATTACAGAAGCTGCCGGGGGTGGGTCGTAAAACAGCCAATGTCATTGCGTCTGTAGTATACAACGCGCCCGCTATTGCAGTAGACACCCATGTATTCCGCGTAGCCAATCGCATTGGACTTACAGACAACGCCAAAACGCCTTTGGCGGTAGAAAAGCAATTGGTGAAATATTTACCTAAAGATACTTTGGCAATTGCCCACCATTGGCTAATTTTACATGGCCGATATATCTGTGTTGCCCGTAGGCCGAAATGCGAAGAATGTCCACTTACATGGATGTGTAGGTACTTCGAAAAAGTGGTAAGTCGTAAATAGCGATTACTGAAGTGAAAAGCTGATAATCGCAGATGTAACCGATATAAAGCGGAATGCTGACCGCTGATATTAACAGCTCGTTGCTACTGACTAAAAGCCGAATGCCGGTAGCTAAAAGCAATGATTAAACGAAAAAAATTAGTAAGTAAAATTTATTTATCGTACCTTTGACCCGTTAATTACTAAAACTATGAGCAATCCAGAAAAACTAAAAGCATTACAGCTTACGTTAGATAAATTAGAGAAATCCTACGGGAAAGGGACCATTATGAAACTGGGAGATTCGGCAGTCGAACCCATCGATGCCATTTCTACCGGTTCCCTTGGATTGGATATTGCCCTGGGCATCGGCGGTGTCCCCAAAGGCCGTGTTATTGAGATCTATGGCCCGGAATCTTCCGGTAAAACAACGTTGGCAACCCATATCGTTGCGGAGGCACAAAAAAAGGGCGGCATTGCTGCCATTATCGACGCAGAGCACGCATTTGATAAATATTACGCAAGAAAATTAGGCGTCGATATTGAAAATCTATTGATTTCCCAACCTGACAACGGTGAACAAGCGTTGGAAATTGCGGACAATCTGATCCGTTCCGGAGCGATCGATGTCATCGTAATTGACTCGGTAGCGGCTTTGGTACCTAAAGGTGAGATCGAAGGTGAAATGGGCGACTCCAAAATGGGTCTGCAAGCCCGGTTGATGTCTCAAGCACTGCGGAAACTTACGGGTACGATTTCCAAAACCAACTGTTGCTGTATTTTCATCAATCAGTTGCGCGAAAAGATTGGCGTCATGTTTGGTAATCCGGAAACCACGACCGGAGGTAATGCACTTAAATTTTACGCATCGGTGCGGCTGGACATCCGTCGCATGGCACAAATTAAAGATGCAGATGAAGTAGCCGGAAACCGGGTGAAGGTCAAGATCGTGAAAAACAAGGTAGCGCCTCCCTTCCGCGTAGCCGAGTTTGATATTCTTTTTGGAGAAGGCATTTCCAAGGCCGGCGAAATCATTGATCTGGGTGTTGATTTCAACATCATCAAGAAATCCGGCTCCTGGTTCAGCTACGGCGACACCAAATTGGGTCAGGGTCGCGATGCGGTGAAAACATTGCTACTGGACAATCCCGACCTGATGGATGAGCTGGAAACGAAGATCAAAGCGGAAGTAACCGCAGAAAAACTGGAGGAGCTATAATAGCTCCTTTTTTGTTTACATACTTGGGGTCTTACCACCGTCCACAGGTATACTCACTCCATTGACATAGGATGCAGCGGGGGAAGCCAAAAATGCCACCACATTGGCGATTTCTTCCGGCTGACCGATGCGCTTCAGGGGAATGGCATTTTTCATTCGCTTTTCCACTTCCTCTACTGATTGCCCACTCGCCTGTGCATTTTGTTCCATCAATGCTCCGAGCCTCGACGTGTAGGTTGATCCCGGCAGTACGTTATTAACGGTAATTCCGAATTGCCCGATTTCATTAGCCAGCGTTTTGGCCCAGGACGCTACTGCTGCTCGGATCGTGTTGGATACACCGAGATTTGGCAGCGGCGTTTTGACCGATGTGGAGATGATATTAACGATCCGGCCATGGACGGCACCTTTCATGGCGGGAAGCACGGCATTCACTAGCAGCTGATTGCAGATTACATGCTGTTTGAACGCATTTTCCAAATCATCCTTCGAGGCATCTGTAATTGGACCGGCGGCCGGACCGCCAGTATTATTGATCAAAATCGTCACAGAAAAACGTTCAACAACCCGTGCAACCGCCAAGCGAACAGCTTCGGGATCTGAGAAATCAGCAACTTCGTATGTGTGGGATTGCTGATCCGGAACGGGTAGTTCGTCGACTGCTGCCTGTAGCTTTTGCTCATTACGGGCCAACAAAATACAAGTAGCGCCGAATGAAGCTAATTCTTTGGCCACCGCTAAACCGATGCCCTGGGTACTACCGCAGACGAGGGCATGTTTATTTCTTAAGGATAAGTTCATAGTAATTAATGATCTTCAACAAAGGTAACGCATAATCGGTTTGTAGATAGCGCAATTTTATCTAAGTTTGCTTGCGACAATAGGGAAATTCAACTATACCTATTAAACCAATTAGCGTTAGGATATGAATATGGAAACCAAAGACAGATGATATATATTATTCTAAACCTTCTATTATCTTGGTACCTGCCTCAATCGGATAATCAAGCAATTACCACAAACGGAAACCAACAGCCTGTTCTCACAATTGGGTTGGTGGCCGATATCCAATATTGCGACTGCGACACACACATTAATCGGTATTACCGAAAGTCGTTAACCAAATTACAGGAAGCGGTCGATGCCTTTAACCAGAAAGATGTAGACTTTGTCATTAATCTGGGAGATATGATCGATCGGGACTATAAGAGTTTTGGGCCGGTACTTGATAAACTTTCTGGTCTCAACATGCCAATTTACCATGTGTTAGGCAATCATGATTTTGCAGTTGACTCAAACAGGCTTCCGCAAATCCCCAACACGCTGGGCATGAAAACCCGATTTTATTCGATAAAAAAAGGAAACTATCAGCTCATCTTTCTGGATGGCAATGATGTGAGTACATTCGGTCATGCAACTAATACCAAAGAGCATGCATCAGCGCTAGAACAGTTGGCATATCTGAAATCAAAAAATGCTGCCAACGCCAAAGATTGGAATGGTGGCATTGGTGAAGAACAATTCAAATGGCTGGAAAGCGAGTTGGCCACGGCAAATGCAAGTGATGAGGCCGTTATCCTACTGTGCCATTATCCACTCTTTCCAGCAGGCGCTGCCCACAACCTTTGGAATGAGGAACAATTGAAAAAGCTAATCAACCAAAATTCTTCAGTCATTGCTTACTTTAATGGGCACCAACACAGCGGGGGATATGAATATGCCGAAGGTATCCATTACGTTAATTTCAAAGGAATGGTAGAAGGGCCGGAAAATGCCTTTTCTATCGTAAATATCTATCAAGATCGTATTCAAATCATTGGATATGGAAGTGAAGAATCCCGGGAGTTGCCGTCCGGCATTCGATCTTCAATGTAATGTTATCCGGCTGGGGACAGGCCTTGGAGATTGGCTAGGGTTTGTCCCCTGCTTATGAAATTGTTTCTCCCTAAAATCACTACATTCGCAGGGAGGAATATCGGATGCCCGAATATGCTGCCCATACGGATGAAACGTTGCTACCTTTGCTGCAAAAGGGTGACCGGGAAGCGTATACCGAAATTTACAATCGTTATCACGGACTCCTGTACGTATTCGCGTACAACCGGCTTAAAAATCGAGAGGAAGCAAAAGATATTATTCACGAATTATTCCTTAAGCTTTGGCGAGACCGTGCATTTCTGCAAATCACAGGCCGTCTTTCGGTCTACTTGTACACCGCCGTTCGCAACCGCATAATCAATTCCATTACCCATCAGCAGATCGCCAATCGCTACATCGATTCCTTCCTTTCCTACATCGAAGCGGTTGATTCTCAATCGGCAGATTACCTAGCTCGACACAATGACCTGCAAGCATTTATTGAAAAAGAAATCGCGAGCCTGCAACCACGCATGCGTGAGGTGTTCGAATTAAGTCGCCACACGAATCTTTCACGTAAGGAAATCGCTGAGAAACTGGGGGTTTCGGAAGAAACGGTCAAGAGCCATATGCACAACGCACTGAAGGTATTGAAAGCACGACTGGGGAACCTCTTTTTTCTCGCTTTTTTAACTTTCTGAAAAATTTTCACTTTTTACTCACCCCTTCTCCTTCCTCAACTGTCTTTCTCATACAAACGGCAACAGCTAACCCACTATGAACAGGGAAGATGTAAAAGATATATTGACACGCTATCGTACCGATACATGTACAGAAGCCGAACGGCAATTGGTGGAACGCTGGATAGTACACGGCAGTGCCGATCCATTGGATTTGAGCGACGACCAACTATTGGAAGATCTGTTGGCTATTCGGTTGCGTCTGGAACGCGATTTCCGGGCAGAAAAAGCCACAATGACATACCGCTTTCGCCGATGGTTACCTTATGTCGCCGCAATTGTATTTCTCTTATCGGCTGGACTTTGGCTATTCCGTGATCAGTGGACAGGTAGTAAACAGCCAAGCACAGAAAGCCAACTGGTGGATATCGCACCTGGCGGCAACCGAGCTACGCTCACGCTAGCAGATGGACGCACAGTCAACTTAAGTGTAGCTCAGAAAGGGATTGTCGTAGGAGACGGTGTAACCTACCTGGATGGCAGCAAACTCGTTGAAAACGGAAATATGAAGACGGCATCTACCTTTAATTCCATAACGACTCCGAAAGGTGGCACCTACCAAATTAAACTTGCCGATGGCACCACCGTGTGGCTCAACTCCGCTTCCACATTGAAATATCCTTCTCATTTCGACAAGAAAGAACGTGTAGTTGAACTACAAGGGGAAGCCTATTTTGACGTCCGATCTATACACTCCACACCTACACCCTTCCGAGTGATTACTCCAGGACACGCCGTGGAGGTACTAGGCACCCAATTTAATATCTCTGCATATGCGGAGGACGTTGAAACTAAAACCACCTTGGTTGCGGGACGTGTCCGAGTGCAAACCGTCGGCCGCACAACAAATCACACCGCCGTTCTCCAACCGGGGCAGCAAAGCACGGTATCGGAAAGTGGGGTCGCTGTAAATGACGTCGATGTATCTCCGTTCATCGGCTGGAAGGATGGATTCTTTATCTTTAAAGGAACGGAGTTGCGCGAAGCGATGAAACAGATCGGTCGCTGGTACAACGTGGAGGTGATTTACGAAGGATTCATCTCACCAACGCCATTTTACGGAAAAATCAGTCGGGAAGACACGCTTGCCGAGGTACTTGCTATTCTGAAAGAAGGCAATATAAATTTCCGGATCGAACAGCAGGCTACTTCCAACCGGTTAGTGGTCATGCCTTGAAGAAAAACTACGAACCCATGTAATGTTTAACCAATAAATCTTAAGGAGGAACAAATGAAAAAAATCAAGACTTGACCAAACGAGACATGCCACCGTCCATCAAAAGACCGGAAAGTGTTAGAGGCACCATCCGGTCGTATCTGGATGTCACTGAGGCATTGCCATAAGGCACGATGAAATAACCAATTAGTTTATCCAAACAATACAAACATATGATTTTTTGTTCATGTGTTAAAGGTCACTTTTGGCTTTTAACAAACCGATTATTACTGATTATGAAATTAGCCGTTTTTCTGACATTGATAACGGTGCTGAAGGTCGCGGCTGGAGGGTATGCGCAAACCATCACCTTAAAGGCCCAAAACATGACCCTTCCTACCGCCATGGAGCGTATACAGGCACAAAGTGGTTATTTATTTTTCCTGAAGGGTGAAAAGCTGGCTAAGATGAAAGTAACCGCCCATATCAAGGAAGCGGCGTTACCTGAAGCCTTAGACCTGTTGACCAAAGACATGGGGCTCGAATGGATAATTAAGGACAGGACGATCATTATCCGTTCAGGGAGACAGCGAGCGATAGAAAAAAACACCGAAAATTTATCAGTACAGGAACGCGTTGTCGTCGGAAAGGTGGTGGATGAAACCGGGGGGCCGCTTGAAGGGGTTACCGTAACTGTGAAGGGATATGCAACAGCCACCACTACCGATGCAGAAGGGAATTATCGCATTACGTTGCCGAATGATGGTAATATCCTGATATTTAGCATCGTCGGGTTTGAAGCCCATGAAGAGACTATCGGTAATCATGGCCGGATCAATGCCTCGTTAAAAGCGTCGGTTAGCGACCTTGATGAAGTGATAGTAGTAGGATACGGTACACAACGTAAAGGGGATCTCACTGGTGCCATTTCTTCGATGACAGCTGACGACATCAAACAAACCCAAGTGCTCTCCCCTGATCAGGCATTGCAGGGAAAAGCAGCAGGTGTTGAAGTCACCCAAACATCAGGGCAACCGGGCGCCAGTAGCCGGATTAGAATCCGTGGCGGCAATTCGATTTCTGCGGGCAACGAGCCTCTATATGTAATTGACGGCTTTCCGATTTACAATAACAATAGTGCCAGCAACACCGGCGCAGGCCGGGCACCAAGCCTCAATGCCTTGGCTGCCATAAATCCATCGGACATCGTTTCGATGGAAATACTGAAAGACGCATCAGCGACAGCAATTTATGGCTCACGAGGTGCCAATGGGGTTGTCATGATTACCACAAAACGTGGAAAGGCAGGTGTCAATAACGTTGCATTCGAATCGAGTTTCGGTGTTCAGAAAGTCCGACACACCATCCCCATGTTAAATGCCCGTGAATATGCTTCGTTTGAAAACGAAATATTTCTGTATCAACGGGATATACTGAAGCAAAGTAACCGGGTACCCGTCTACACAGATGAACAAATTGCATCGCTCGGAGAAGGGACAAATTGGCAAAACGAGCTCTTCCGTACAGCTCCGATCCAAAATTACCACATTGCATTTTCGGGAGGAGACGACAACATGCAGTATGCATTGACTGGAGGTTATACAGATCAACAAGGTATTATTCTCAATTCAGATTATAAGCGCTATTCGACACGGCTTAATTTAGACAGGAAGGTCGGTAAACGCGTAAAAATAGGAAACAGTTCCACCTTAAGTTTAACCACATCCGATCTGGCATTTACCGGCGCAGCAGCAAGCGTACAAGGGGGTAACACGGGTGTGGTCGGTGTCGCACTTCATTTTAATCCAATAAATCCTGTACGTGATCCTGCAACCCATGAATATACCTTCCAGGATTATAACATTGGCGAAGTCCCCGGTGCACAGAACAGAAACGTTCCATTCTACAATCCGGTCGCAATGGCTATGGAGGCAACCAACCAAAGCAATACCTTTCGGGCACTAAACAACCTGTATGCTGAGATTGATCTAATGAAAAATCTAACATTTCGGACCAGCCTAGGCGCAGATTACATGACCACCAAGCAAAAAAACTACATGCCGAGGTCTATCCGGTTTGCCGAACCGGTAGGTGGCCAGGCCCGGATGGGGCAGGCTCAGTCACTCTCTTGGTTAAATGAGAACACGTTGACTTACAAGATCGCATTCGGAGATCATCAATTAGATCTGTTGGGCGGATATACGGCACAATCTTACAGACGCGAAAACTTTTGGGTTTACGATGAAGGATTCGTCAACGATTTCCTGGAAGAGAATAATATCGGAACCGGTAGCCGTACGGTGCTGCTAAACCGGCCCTCTGTATCCGAATGGGGGCTGCTCTCTTACCTAATAAGAGCCAACTATAACCTTAAGGATCGATACCTTGTCACCGTCTCTGCACGATACGACGGATCGTCGAGATTCGGAAAAGACAATAAGTGGGGTTTTTTTCCCTCGGCTGCCTTTGCATGGAAGCTTTCCGAAGAGGCATTTATAAAATCGCTCAATTTGTTTTCTCAATTGAAACTACGCGCAAGCTACGGCATGACCGGCAATCAGGAAATCGGAGTTTATCAGTCGTTAGCTCAATTGACAAATGGTGTTTATACCCTGGATGAGACCAATGCAAACGGCTATTCCCCAGTACGCATTGCCAACCCCGATCTACGGTGGGAGTCTACTTCTCAATTGGATATTGGTATAGACGCTGGTTTTTGGGATGGTCGGGTTTCGTTAACGGCCGACTACTACCTGAAAAACACCAAAGATCTTCTGCTAAATGTACAGATACCCTCCTCCAGCGGATTCACTACCTCCCTGCAAAACGTCGGCAGCTTGCAAAACAAAGGATTTGAATTTTACGTCAACACGGTGATTCTCCAAGGAGATATAGCCTGGGATTTTTCAGTCAATTTTTCGACCAACCGGAACCGGATAATGAACTTAGGTAGGGAGGAACAACGGCTGATTTATACTGACTGGAATGTGCTAAAGGGTCAACCTGCGTCCCTGCTTGAAGTCGGACAACCGATCGGACGGTTTATTGGCTGGAAAACAAATGGCTGGTTCTTGACCGACGAGGAAGCCGCCCTGGCTCCAGACCAAACACCAGCAGACCAAAATCCGTTACAGCTGGGTGGGAACATCCGATATGTGGATATCAACGGTGACAACGTCGTGAATGATGAAGACAGAACAGTGATCGGCCATGCATTGCCTGATTGGACCGGAGGCTTTTCTACTTCAATCGGTTACAAGGGTTTCCAACTGAATACTGCCTGGGCATTCTCCTATGGAAATGACGTCATGAATTTCAATAAATTGGAAAATCACTTCGGTATCGGACGGTACAATGCGAGTAAAAACTTCAACAAACGATGGTCGTACATGAACACACCGGAGGAAAACAGAAATGCAACCGCCCCGACGGTACTTGACAGCCGTAACTTATTTTCGGTAATCGATTATTGGGTAGAAGATGCGTCCTACCTGCGCATGCGCAGCGTCACCCTTTCTTATACCCTACCTCAGCTCAAACCCCCATTTATCAAGAGCGCACAGGTCTATATCTCCGGGCAAAACCTCCTAACGTTTACGAATTATACGGGTTTCGATCCGGAGGTAAGTCTTGGCGAACAAGACAATTTGCTCCTTGGATTCGATTATGGTTCATATCCTTCAGCAAAGACGTACATGGTAGGTTTACGATTTGATTTTTAACGATTTTCAAAAAAGCAGAACATGAAAAGAAAATATATTTTAATTGCATTTTTCCCGATAATTTTATCCTGCACTGGTTTGCTGGATGAAAATCCGGAGACATTCATTGACCCGAATCGTTTTTACCGCAACATCGACGAAGCAACAGCGGCCACGTATGGCATTTACGATATGTTACCATCTATGTACCGAAATCCATACATGACCGCTTTTGCGGATGTATCTTCCAACAGCTTCAAAGTCACTTCAGCCTCGGCTACTGACTTTCAGCCGTTTGATATCCATAGCATCAGCTCGTCCAACGATCTATTGACGAATTTTTGGGAAGCCTCCTATCGGGGAATTAATCGGGCAAATGCTGTACTTGATCGGATTTCGAACGTAGAAGGTGATCAAAACAGAAAGAACGAAATCGTCGGTGAAGCAAAATTCTTACGCGCGCTCTTCTATTTCAACCTAGTGAGACTATTCGGTGATGTTCCCCTGTCACTACACGAAACCGTTGCTCTTACTGACCTGAATTTGGCACGTACCCCTTTGACAGAGGTTTATCATCAAATCGTAGACGACCTGCTCGATGCAAAAAACCAACTACCTGCGTTTCCTCGGCAAGCAGGTCGCGCAGATTTGTATGCTGCCACCGCGCTGCTCAGTAAGGTCTACTTAACCATCATGGACTATCCCAATGCAGCTAAAATGGCCGAAGAAGTGATTCTATCCGGCAAGCATGACCTGTGGGGACACTATCGAGAAGCGTTTCTCGAGAAGAATGATAATGGCAAAGAATCGATTTTCGCTGTCCAGTTCAGAAAAGATGTCGATGGTCTGAATCTCAATCAATGGGCGCTTTCCCCTCTTTTGAACAGTTATGTGGCTGGAGGATCTCTATTGGATTTGATGGAAATTACCGATGAACTGCTGAATGGTTATGAAGAGGGAGATCAACGCAAGGATCTAAATGCGGTTTCGCAGTATATTACCGCAGATAACAAAGTCATCAACTTTCAGGCATTGTGTTTTAAATATACGGATGGCATCTTCACCGATAAGGCAGAGCCTGCCTTCAATAATGCCGGCAACTCCGGTGTCAATTATCAGATTCTGCGTTACGCAGACGTTCTGCTAATATTTGCGGAGGCACAAAATGAAATATCAGGACCAACCCCAGCTGCATATGATGCAATCAACCGTGTAAGACGCCGCGCTTTTGGACTTCCCTTGGATATACCTTCACGCCATGATTTAATGGAACTTAGTAAAGAAACCTTTCGTGAAGCCATATGGCAGGAACGATTCCTTGAATTACCATTTGAAGGAAACCAGTGGTTTGACCTCATCAGAACAGGGCGTGCAGAAGCTACCCTGGATATTCCGACTGAAAAAACTCTTTATCCCATTCCACAACGGGAAATCGACGTGAACAACCAGTTAATACAAAATCCCGGATATAATTAACAAGTATGATTTTCAGAACTAAGCATTTTCACACATTCATAGCAAGCAGGTATACCTGCTTGTTATTGAAGCTTTCCTGTATCGGTCTAAGCTTTGTCCCCACAGGATGTGCTACGGATATCCGGCCTCATCATTATGACGTCGTCGTATACGGCGCTACACCCGGTGGCGTCACGGCTGCCATCCAAGCGGCAGAAATGGGTAAAAAAGTAGCGCTTCTCGAACCCTCGGGACACATTGGAGGAATATTGGCGGAAGGTTTAGGTGCATCTGACATCGATAACCATCCCGAGTTTCAAAACAGTCCGGCAATCGGCGGACTAGCACTTGAGTTTTATAGACGCATCGCCATCGAATACGACCGACTGGACGATTGGAAAAATGCAGTGGATAAAAAGGAAAAAAAACCACTCCTTTGGCGTTTCGAGTCCTCTGTTGCTGAAAAAATTCTGACCAACTGGGTAACAACCAGCGGTGTAGACGTATACTATCAAGCGGCTTTGGAAGAATCGGATAATGCGGTAATTAAGCACGGAACAACCATCAATACGATCCGAACCACGCATGGATTGAATTTTACCGCTCGGATTTTTATCGATGCTTCCATCGAAGGCGATTTGCTACACAAGGCAGGCGTCTCGACAATTATCGGACGAGAATCCAATACCATGTACGATGAAGAACTCAATGGTATCAGGGGACACACTTCACACAATCAATTTGCGGTTGCGGTAGACCCTTATCGAATCCCTGGAGATTCGACAAGCGGACTCATCCCGACCATCCAAGATGAACCCCTGGGCACACCCGGCGCGGGCGATCACCGTCTTCAGGCCTATTGTTTCCGGGTTTGCCTTACCAACGACACCGCAAACCAGCTTGCATTTAAAAAACCCAGGAATTACCGTCGCGATGCCTATGAAATCTACCTGCGCTACCTAAAAGCGGGCGGCAAATTATATATGCCTCGCGTAAATATTCCGAACAACAAAACGGATTTTAACGGAGGAGCAGATCTCTCCCACAATCTTTATGGAATGAATTACGACTACCCAGCCGGCGACTATGGAAAACGCTCGGAGGTTCTCCAATACCATCGTGACTTTACAGAGGGGCTATTTTACTTCCTAGCAAACGACGAGGAGGTAGCTATTCTCGCACCCGATCTACAGCACGAATGGTCGAAATGGGGGCTAACCCGCGATGAGTTTACCGATAACGATGGATGGCCAAGGCAATTTTACATCAGGGACGCAAGGCGTATGGTATCAGATTACGTTATTACGGAACATCATATAAAAAAAGCCGGGGCAATTGCTGTTGACGATCCTGTCGCCATGGCGTTTTGGCCTCCCGATGTACACAGTGTCCGCCGGATTGTCAGAGGTGGTAAAGCGTACAATGAAGGATTCGTTTTCGGCGGTGATTGGTGGAAACCGTTCGGCATTTCTTATCGGGCCTTATACCCCAAACCTTCCGAATGTACCAATTTGCTCACTCCCACGTGTCCGTCGTCCAGTCATATTGCATATGGCGGAATACGGATTGAATGGACATTCATGGCATTGGGACAAGCCGTGGGTACTGCGGCAGTCCTGGCCATTAACGATGATGCGGACGTCCAAAAAGTTGACTACATGCGCTTACGAAGCCGACTGTTACAGGACCATCAGGTCTTAAACCTGGAATGACGGGATGCAATTTAGGGGGTGCCGCGGGTGCGGCCTATTTTATTTCCAAAAAAAACGTAGCTTTGGTAAATTTCCAATTATGCCGCACCCGTCGTCCCAAATAACTCCCGACTTGCTACGCATGTTGCGTGATGGAGATGCCACGGCCTTTGGAAGAATATACAACATTTTTGCGCCGGTACTTTACCAACGATTGTTACGTCTGTTAAAGGATACCGACACCGTGGAAGAAATCCTGCAGGACACCTTTCTGAAGCTTTGGGAAAAACGCGCACAAATAGATCCCGAACAGGCATTCACAACATACCTTTACCGCATTGCAGACCATCTAGCCATTGATGTATTCCGCAGGATAAGCCGTGATAAAGTATTGCAACAGGAGTTATGGGCCAGCACCCTAAGCTTCTACCTCCATACCGAGGAAACGTTTCTGGCCAAGGAACAGCGGCAGCTGATTTCCATGGCCATCGAGCAATTGCCACCGAAACGGAAACAAATTCTTATACTGTGTAAACTGGAAGATAAAAGTTATCAGGAAGTGGCCCAATTAATGGGGATTTCTGTCTCCACTGTCAGCAACCAATTAGTGAAGGCCATTAAGGAAATCAAAAATTATGTGCTCCTATCTACCGGTGGTGAGCAAGTGATTATCCTTTCTCTTCTATTTTCATCTTACATTTATTAATCTGTACCACAACAGGTTTCATTTTTTTCTCATTTTCCGATAGTGTGTTTTTCCAGTTCGTACGTATAGAGCAATAAACAGATTATAAACTTATCATTTTGGAGAATCGCACAGCAATACTTGATTTGTTGACTGCCTTTTTAAATAAACAGGTGAGTCGCGAAGAATTTGACCGGCTTTTCTCGGCCCTTGCTAGCCTGGAAGATGAGGACTTTAAAGAGATGATCCTTCGGGCGTTGGATAACGGGCGCGACATTACCGATGTCGACTTCATCCAAGAACGCGTTTCCCATCTTTATCCACAGCTTCAGACAAAAATAGGATTGGCGTCATCTCAGCGAGTAATCAAGCCGCCGGATGCGTCCAAAAGGAAACGACTTCAAATCTGGTGGAAGGTTAATTCTGCTGCCGCGGTCGTACTTGCCTTCCTGTTTGGAGGCTTATATCTTCTATCCGATCAGCCCGATCACGGAGAATCAACGGCTGTGCTCACACCTGAACATATTCTTCCCGGGGGAAATCGTGCCGTACTAACACTGGCCGATGGGCGAAGCGTTGATTTAAATTCGAGAAAAAGCGGTATCGTGGTTGGTAATGGCCTTACCTACCTTGATGGCAGTTCGGTTCTGGACGACCCCGAAAACGAGGGAATGAGTGCACTCAAACTCACGACGCCGAATGGAGGTCAATATCAAATTACGTTGTCAGATGGCACCCACGTATTGCTCAATGCTGCCAGTACGCTGACCTACCCCGCTGAATTTGGCAGTGAGAACACGCGAGAAGTTACCCTCGACGGCGAGGCCTATTTCGAAGTGACAAAAGATCCGGAAAAGCCGTTCATCGTTGCTACCACCAAACAGCGTATTGAAGTACTGGGCACTTCATTCAACATCAATGCCTACGACAATGAAACAACCACCAAAACAACGCTATTGACTGGTTCCGTACGTGTAAATATACCGGCAGGCAAGTATACAAATCAAGAAAGCCGGATACTTACTCCAAACCAACAAAGCGTGGTGAGCGATAGCCAATCTGAAATTACCGTCAAGAACGTCAATCCCGAGTCAGCAATGGCCTGGAAAAATGGGCTATTTAATTTTCACGGACTAAGCATCGACGAATCGTTGAAACAGGTCGAACGCTGGTATGATATCCGAATTGTCTATCAAGGTGAAAAACCCGAAGGTTATTTAGGCGGTAAAATGAGCCGCGGCGTGAAGCTAGCTACGTTCCTTAATTTCCTGGAAAAAGACTTTCATATCAAATCCGAGATGAAGGCAGATCGTACGTTAATCCTATATTCCGCTTCAAAAAAGCCGCTAACAACTAATTAATAAACTAAATTCAATGATGATGATCAAAACACCACCCTAACCCCTTATGGTATTTCATAGAAAAAGCAGGGAAGTGTTGAAGCCACTTACCCTGCGATGTGCTATGATTTACCTTTTTATGTAACAAATCGAATTAGTTCACCAAAGTACAACCCTAGCATAACAAAATTATGAATAAAAAGCGAGGCTTGGAAGGCTTTTGCCTACCTCCTGAGCTGTATACCCAAAAATCCATCTTACGGCAAATCTTTATGGTTATCAAAGTGAGTTATGTCTTATTGTTTATCACCTGCCTTCAATTACAGGCTCGTACCTATTCACAGACTATCACGATGAATACCAAACAAACATCGCTTGAACGGGTATTTCAGGCGGTTGAACAACAAACCGGTTACGTGATCCTGTATAATTACAAAGAGTTACAACGAGCCAAGCCTGTGACCATCTCCGCGAGCAACCAGGAAATAACGAAATTCTTAGATAGACTGTTCGCCGACCAACCGTTTACATACAACATAGAGGATAAAACGATTCTCGTAAGTGGTGGAAAACGGGTAAAACCGAAGTGGGCGAAGCCAACCGTCCGGATCTTCCCGCCCGTAGAGGCAAAACAAGCGCCCCTGACCGGTTCGGTGAAAGATGCGAGCGGTGCTCCCATCGAGGGTGTAACCGTTACCGTCAATGGAACCACGACGGCCACAAAAACCGGTTCCGATGGACGCTACCACATCGATGCACCTCCCAGCGACGGCACATTGGTCTTTTCGATGCTTGGCTACAACACCGTGGAACAAACGATCGGAAATCGGCAAACGATTGACATCGTCATGATTCCATCGGTTAGCGATCTGGAGGAGGTAATTGTGGTAGGCTACGGTACCGCGCAAAAAAGGGATTTAACAGGAGCTGTGGCACGTGTTAACCTCGATCAAAACCGGCAGCAACCCAACATCAACCCGGTACAGAACCTGCGGGGCACCGTAGCGGGCGTGAACATTACGGACAATGGGCGACCGGGATCGGATGGGACGATTCGGATCCGCGGTGCCAATTCGATTTCTGCCAGCAACAACCCGCTGATTGTATTGGACGGGATTATCTATGCGGGCGGCAGTTTATCCGACATCAACTCCACCGACATCGAATCCATTGATATTTTGAAGGACGCCAGCTCGTCCGCCATCTATGGTTCATTGGCCGCAAACGGGGTAATTTTGATCACCACAAAAAAGGGTACGACCGATAAGCCTCGGATTTCACTGAATTCGTATGTTGGCTTTTCGGATTTTGCCCACATCCCGAAATACCTCGATGCAGAAAAGTACCTACAGGTACGGAAAGACGCGGAGATCGCCGATGGTGGTGCCATTCCGTTCAACCCGCTGGAACAAGCTAATATAGACGCCGGACGGACGATCGATCCGTTCGAGGAAATCCGCCAAAATTCACCGATCCATAGCAACGAATTGAGCGTATCGGGCAAAAGTAAAGCGTTTACGTATTACTTTTCGGGAGCCTACTCGGGCGTAAAATCACCCGTAATGGGCGATAATTTCAGTCGGTTGGGCGCGCGGGTCAATTTAAATGTGAAAGTCACCGATTGGCTGAGTATCGGAACCAATTCAGGCTATACGGCGAAAGACAACTCAGGCGTGAGAGCTGACTTGGCCATGACCACCTTTTTAAGCCCATATGCAGAACTCTATTACGAGGACGGCGTTCCTCGGCCACTGCCAATGAACGTCGGACAGGTCAGGAGCCCCATTTTAAACGCACTTTTAAGCGATAACCTGGACAAAACGAACACGTTGTTCTCTAACAATTACCTGGATGTAGAACTTCCACTTGAGGGACTTACCTTTCGACTGAATACGGGTTATACGCAACGGAATAAAAAGGTGTTCAACTATAAACCCACATTTAACCGCGGGGAATTTTTCAATTTAGGAAGCGGAAGCCAAGCCTACACTGAATCTCGGAACCTTACGGTGGAAAACATCCTGCGGTACGACCGGACGTTTGCGGAAGATCATGCCTTTAACCTGACGCTGATGTACGGCGCGTATAAATCAGCAGATAACAGTGCCTCGCTGGCCAGCGACAATATCTTCAACGATGCCCTGGGCTACAATGCATTGGAAATCGGCGAGAATTTCACCATCAACACCGGCGCCGGCGAAGATCAACAGGTGTCGATGATGGGGCGGGCGGGCTACCGGTATAAAGGCAAATACATTGTTGACGCCACCATCCGGAGAGACGGTTTTTCAGCCTTCGGAAAAGGTCGGAAATACGGGGTATTCCCTTCCGCCGGGGTCAGTTGGGTCCTTTCTGAAGAAGAATTCTTAGCCGACAACTCCTACATCAATAGCCTCAAGGTGCGGTTATCGTGGGGAAGGAATGGAAATCGAGGCGTAAGCCGGTATTCATCCCTCAGCTCCGTCGCACAAACCAATTACGTATTCGGGAACGGCGCGGCTCCGTCAGTTGGTCTTTATACCAATTCGATGGGTAACCCCAACTTGGGGTGGGAAACCACTACGAGTACGAACTTCGGGGTAGACTTTGAGTTGTTCTCAAACCGTGTAAACGGATCCGTTGAGTTGTACCACAGCAACACGTACAACCTGCTGCTGAGACAGCGTATTCCTAACATGTCCGGTTTCACTACATTCCTACGTAACATCGGGGAGACTGAAAACAGAGGTTTTGAAGTAACCCTCAACACGGTCAACGTCCAGAAAGGAAGCTTCAGCTGGGATACCCGTGTTGCGTTTTCATTGAACAGAAACAAGATTCTCAAATTGACGGGGAACGATCTGGACGGTGACGGTGTGGAAGACGACGACATTGCCAGCGGCTGGTTCATCGGCTATCCTCTTGCGTCGAACTTCGACTATGTTTTTGACGGGATTTATCAAGAGGGCGACGACGACTTTTCGCTGCTACCCGGCTCCAAGCCCGGCGACGTGAAATTCCGGGATATGAATGACGATGGTAAAATCACGCCAGCCGACCGACGCGTATTAAGCAATTCGCAGCCGATTTTTTTAGCCGGCATCACCAATACCTTCTCGTATAAACAGTTTTCGCTCATGGTAATGTTTAACATTCGCCAAGGCGGAGAAAGCGCAAATCAAGCGATTAATATCGGTCGGAACTTCTATTACGAATCCAATACGCTCGATGTCCCATATTGGATGCCTGAAAACCCCATCAACGATTATCCCGCCATTAATTACGGAAATCCCTTGAACTATGGCTTTTATCAATCCCGCAGTTTTGTCCGGTTACAGGATGTGTCGTTAAGCTATAATTTTTCGAGCGCACTGCTTGAAAAACTGCGGATTCAGAACCTTCGGTTATTTGTCAGTGGCAAAAACTTGGTTACATGGACCAAGTGGAACGGGTGGGATCCGGAATATGGCGGTGGCGGAAGAGGCCCCGGAGATAACGGTCCAATCTTGAAAACGTATACATTCGGTTTAAACTTCCAACTGTAAAAGAATTGAAAATGAAAGCAAACATCACGATCATAATGAGTTTGGCTGCTGTTATACTGTTCAGTGGATGCAGCAGCAGTTTTTTGGATGAAGTCCCGCTCGATCGTTTCAGTCCGGAGAATTTTCTGGTAGACGAAGCGGGCTTCGAAGCAGCAACGGTGGCCCTTTACCAAGCCGCGCGTGATGAACACGCCATTGGAGGCGCTAATTTTGATTACATGAACCTCGGGACCGACCTCATTGAGTGGGGACGGTACGATTCCCGGGGTTTCAAAGATTACAATTTACTAACGTCCCAAGAGGCAGCCGTAGGCGGATATTGGACTTGGGCGTATCAGGACATGATTCGCCAGTGTAACCTGATATTGGATAAGCTGAACGATCCGGAAATTGAACTCAGCGAAGATGCACGAAACCGGTTTGAAGCGCAAGCCAAGTTTTTCAGGGGATATACGTACAACATTCTCGCCACGTTATACGGCGGCGTTCCGATTGTCACCGACGTTATATCCGAACCCAAATTTGATTTTCAGCGGGCGTCAAAGGAAGAGGTACTCCAACTTGTCCGGCAGGACCTAGAAGAGGCGGGGGCATTGCTTCCTATTACCGGGAATGTATCCGACGGACGAATTCACAAGGCTGCAGCCTATCATACCCTCTCCGAAGTGTATCTGTCGTTAGCTCTGGAAACCAATGACGCCTCTTATTACGATCTGTCTATCGACGCTGCCAGTAAGGTAATCAATAAAGAAGTGGGCGACTACCGCATTATGACGGAGCGATTCGGCGATCTATCCCGCCCCGGCGACGTCTTTTCCGACCTGTTCCAAACCGATCAACGTAGCCGCGAATCGGGCAACATGGAAGTCATTTGGAGCTGGCAATTTGAGAGCTTTACCCTTGGCGGCCATACCAGTGCTGGCAACGGTGGTAACAACTCGCCCCGGTTGTGGTTTCCCCAATGGGAGAAGATCGCAAGCCCCAACGGTGCTTTCAACCTTTCTACCGATAGCATGCTGCGTGGAATCGGCGTCAATTCGCCGTTGAATTATGTCAAGTATGACATCTGGCGCCTTGATCCGAACGACATGCGTAATTCGTCGTACAACATTCGACGGGTGTATTACTACAACAATCCCGATGATCCGGAATATTTCGGTAAACCGATGAAGACGGGATACAATAGCAAAGGCGAAAAAGTCCTCCTCAAGAACGATGGAACACTTTCAAATGTCGTACTGGATACCCTCATGCAATATTACCCCTGGATCCGCAAGGTCGACGGAAAACCCTTTGAAGATAACGTGGTTGGAGGCCAGTCCGAAAACGACATCATCAAAATGAGGTTGGCGGAAACGTATCTGTTCAGGGCGGAAGCCTATTTCAGGAAAGGGAATTTAGGAGAGGCAGCGGCGGACATTAACGTACTGAGAAATCGGGCACACGCCACTCCCATCGCCCCACAAGACGTCACCGTGGATTTCATTCTGGATGAACGGGCGCGCGAACTGATTGCCGAAGAACCCCGTAGGCGCACGCTAAGCCGGATGGGCATGTTTTACGAACGGGTAAAAAAATACAACCCATCTTCTGGTCCTACGGTGCAGCCACATAACGAACTGTGGCCCATTCCACAAAGCGTGATCGACGCCAATACGGGAGCCGAGATGATACAAAATCCCGGATATAATTAAGCATCGTAAATCCGCAAACAGTTAATGCATAACTATGAATCGCAGAAAACACTTAAAACAATTGATGCTCCTTGCAGGTGCATCGGCCATCCCTTCTTTTCGCCTGTTGGCTGCGGCCAAGCCCAAAACCATTCTGTTGGTTTCCGGATGGCAATATTATAACATCGGTGACATTGCCCATACCCCCGGACTGCTGGCCCTGCTGAACACCTTTCTCCCCGAAACCAAAGTGATTCTATGGCCGGGTCACGAGGTGCGTTCAATCGACAAAATGCTGATGGATAACTATCCCGATCTACAAATTGTGAAAGGATCAGTTAAGGATGGCAACGTAGAAAGTGAGGAAGTGATCCGCGCGGCCGAAACGGCCGACTTTATGCTTCACGGTTCGGGACCATCGATGGTTGCGCAGTCGAAACTACAATGGTGGAAAGACCGCTATAAAAAGCCCTATGGCATCTACGGGATCACCCTGGAAGATATCAACCCCGCCCGCAGAGAGCTGTTGGACAACGCGGCCTTCGTGTACCTTCGGGATACGCTTTCGGAAAAAAATCTACAAGAAAATAACATCAAGGCGCGAAGCATTGGCTTCGCGCCCGATGCTACCTTTGCGATGGACCTCCGAAATAATGTCGATGCGGTCAACTTCATGAACCGACATGGACTCCGGCGAAAACAATTCCTCTGCGTGGTAACGCGTTTACGGAAAACCCCCTATTATCAGCTGGGCAGCAACTGGTCGCCCGAGCGCATCCGTGAGGTGGACACCCTGAACGACCAGCATAAAGAAGCCGATAACGCCAAAATGCGCGAAGCCATCGTTACGTGGGTGAGACAAACCGGATTGCCGGTTGTCGTTTGTCCGGAAATGAGCTACCAGCTGTCCATCATGGACGAATTGGTTATTAACCCCCTGCCGCCGGATGTGCGCAGTCATGTGATCAAAATGGATCGGTATTGGTTTTGCGATGAGGCAGCCTCCCTATATGCAAATGCGACCGCGGTCATTAGCATGGAATGCCACTCTCCGATCATTGCCTGCTATAATAATACCCCTGCATTTTACCTGCGGCAACCCCAAGACACGATCAAAGGCCAGATGTGGTACGACGTAGGGTTGAAAGATTGGGTTTTCGAAATTGAAGAAACCACCGGCCAGGAAATTGCTTCACGGCTGATGGAGGTATATGACGATTATCCTGCGGCCCAACGCAAACTGGAAACGGCCATGGACTACGTCCGCAATATTTACCGCGAAACGATGCTGGATGTAAGAAACCGTATTATGAACAGCTAACCCCTCAGAAAATGAACAGAAGAAATTTTTTAAAACTCGGCGTACCGGCAACCGGAGCCGCAATATTGGCCCCATCGGTAATTGCCAAAGCGATGTCAAACATCCAACGACAATTTACTGGAAAACCCGCTTTCGACAGTTACGATGTCCTCATCAACGGGGGCGGGTTTAGCGGCTATTTCGCGGCGATACAGGCAGCGAAATCCGGCAAGCGGGTGTTATTGGTGGAGAAAAGGAGCAGTCTCGGCTATGAGCTCACTGCAAAAAGCAGGTTTTGGCTGGGAACAAACGGAATTGAAAAACTCCCGGAAGACATCAGCGGCGTGCTATGGTCTGATGAAGAATCTTCCGAAGTACACACAACCGAAGGTTCGGGGGCTGGGAAGGGTATCTTTGGCGATGAGCTCGCATTAATGGCAGGCACACTCAAAAAAGGCCTGTTGGCCAATGTACTGGCCCATAAAGTGGACACGCTATTAATGACCGATGTGTGTGGGCTATTTACTAAAAAAGGAGACGTGCAAGGGGCATTACTTGCCTGTAAACACGGCCTCTTTGCTGTTAAGTGTCAGCATTTTATCGATGCTTCCGAACATGCAGTTTTCAGCCGCAAGTTATTGGGTCAAAACCCGCTTCCTAAATCAGCAACCTTTGCGTTGGAAATCTGGAAAACAACCTCGCCCCAACAGAAATCTGTTCCCGTATCCTCATCGCTTGGCGTGTCGGGAAACAAAGTCAACATACACCGTGGTAAGCATGCCAACCATCAGGTCTTCCTCGAATTCAGCTTTGATGCCAACGGTCTTGACCTAGATACGGTTGAACATCGCGCCCGGGAGCTGGCCACGGCGCTCGGCAAAGCACTTCCGACGATCGACCCCATGTTTGCCAAAGCCGAAATTACGCAATTTGCCTGGGAAACGTCGGTTGTTCTCCAGGATCGCGCACAGCCACAGCCCAAACTTTCAGGACATCACATCGTTGGCGATACCCAGGCTCCTTCGGACTGCAGTCAGCTGTTGGCAATCCGGGAAAAAGCGGAGGGATTAGTCGCCTCATTGGGCGGTAGCACACATTCTCCATCTGCGTTCGCAGAATTGGTAATTGTCGGTGCGACCATCCCGACGCAACATGTCACCCTCGCAGAAGTTGATGAACCCGGCCTTGCGATTCCACTAAAACGGTGTACCTTCGATACTGGACTGATCGCTACCCGCCAAGACTGCCAGGTGTTCGTTGCCGGAGGGGGCACCGCTGGGGCGATGGCTGCGATCGGGGCGACTTCCAAAGGAGCAAATACCATCGTGGCGGATTTTTTCCAAGACCTCGGCGGCACGAAGACCATGTGCGGTGTAATGGGTTATTACCACGGTTACCGCAATCAGCCTTATTTCAAGCAACAGGATGAGGAAGCAAACCGCCTGGCTGTCGAAGCGCATATGACCAAGCGTTTGGGACGTATGAGCTATCTACTCCAGCAAGTACGGCAAGGTGATGGTCAATTTTTTGGGAGCACCATCCTTTGTGGTGCCATAGCAAGTGAAAACAACGTCAAAGGGGGGCTGGTTTGTCGGCAGGGCACGTTGGAAGCCATTTATGCAGACGTATCGATAGATGCCACGGGCGATGGCGATCTGGCAGCGTTTGCGGGGGCTGCCTTTGATCATGGTGACGCCCGAACCGGCAAGACCCAAAATTACAGTCAGTGGGATATCCGTGGGGCGGGCAAAGTGCCGTCCAGTACCAGCCGGGATTATGACATTATCGATAACACCCGGATCGCGGAAGTGCAGCGCGGGTTGTTTATCTCCCATTACGAAGCGCATTGCTACGACTTTTATCCCATGCTGGCCGTACGCGAATCGCGGCGAACCAAAGGGGAGTATGAATTAAATGTAATTGACGCGATCGAAGGCACGCATTTTCCGGATGTCGTCTGTCTTGCCAGCAGCGACTTCGATCCGCATTATGTGGGATTATCTGATTATACCCGTTGCGGTTTTCTCCTTCCCCATTCCATTGATATTGTCGTAGAGATTCCTTACCGGAGTATCGTTCCTAAAGGTTTGAATGGGCTCTTGCTGTCGGGCAGAGGATTTAGCCAAACACAGGAAGCCTATCAGTTCACACGGATGACGTCCGATCTGATCGTACTGGGATACCTAACCGGGCAAATCGCTGCAACCTTGTCGTTCAACGGTACCCGGGCGAAGGACTTTGACATTTCACCGCTTCAACAGGAATGGGCGGCGCTGGGCTATTATCCCGAGGGATACCTTTCCAAACAAACAGGCAACAAAATCGAAGCTCCGGGTGAAGCAGAACGTCGGGTGAACGCATTGTCTCAAGGCAAACGGGAGTATCTGTATGCATGCATCAAACTTCCCAAACAGCAAGCCGTTCCGCTACTTAAGGAGTCTTTCCAAACCGCAAGCGATGCGCAAACGCAGTTGCTCATCGCGCAGGCCCTGGCGTGGTTCGGGGACCAAACGGGAAGCAATGTTATTCTTCGGGATCTCAATAACCTGTATGTGCAGGAACGTGAAAAAGGCTACCCGGCCGATTTTGTCGATAACTACGACCTGATCCGAGGTCGCGAACACAACGTCTTAGAAGGTCTTTTCTGGCGCATTAACCAGCACATCGCACTGTTGGCGAGATCGGGCTATGAAGGCGCCAAGTCCACCATCCGAACGATCCTGGAAAATACAACCTCCGGAGGACCCATGATGAAACGGGAGAGTGAATATTTTGACGGACGCATCGATCTCAAACTGGTTCCTTTCCACAACCGGATACTGAATCTAAGTTATTTCATCGAACGATTACCGGACACACAGTTTATTGTTGGATTGGAAAAACTGTTGCAAGACCCACATGTCGGTGGCTATCGCACCAGCGAGTACGAAAAAGTACGATGGCGGGTATACGGCGGCGATCTGGAACTTCATATTGCGGCCGCTTTGGCTCGCAGTGGTGGAAAACGAGGGTATGAACTGCTGGCAGATTACCTGCATGACCTCCATCATACATTCAAATCATTTGCCGTTTCCGAGCTGAAGACGCTGACCGGAAAACAGCATGGATATGATGTAGCGGCTTGGGGTCAGGCCATCAAATCGTTAGATTATCCCCGTTCGGTAGTAGCCTTGAACAGTTAGTATGAGACGCCACGGACTTTGGATACTTTCAGCATTTTTTTTGTCGGCCTTCGTCCAACCGCCCACTACGTACTACAGCAGCCGAGCATTGCGTAATCAAGCTCTTAACCCGGCCACTGGAGGCAAGGAATACACCATCCGGGATGACCACGGACAACCGATGTCCGTGGCTTCCCGGATGGGTACTGATGGCCTGCCGTACTGGTATTACCGCATTTTTACACCTGTGTGCCTCACGGGCGAGTGCCGCCCGATCGATATTGGTATTTATTGGCATTTCTCCGGCAGATACCTGGGTATCGAAATATACCGGGAACCTTTGACTAAAACCGACCACAGCGAATTTTCGCCCTTGGATTATGACCGGCTGGAAAGTATCCTTCAAAATGAGTGGTCCGATTTGCGGGAATATACAGCTGAAGAGCTCGTTGAACCCACAGATAAAGCGAACGACCAGCCCCAAGTGGACGGTGTTACAGGAGCCACACGCAAAGCAATTAGTGAGGCCGCGGTAAAAGATGCGGTATATACCACGCATACCATCTGGCATCTCATCCACGTGGGCGAACCCGAGCAGCTTGCTTTACTTGCGCTATCCAAAATGGCCAATGAACCGACCCTTGCTCATCGGCTATTGGCTACCGAAGATATGGAAAACCGGAATTTTGTACTCAGAGGTGTCATTGATGGCCACCTAGATGTAGATTCCGTCATTGAGAAATCCATTCTACAAGGTCTGAGCGCGGAAGACAATACTTACCGTGATCTTGCTTTCAAGGCATTGAGTAGACTCAATCTGTCTACCCTGTCTCTACAGAAAGCGCTTTCAACGGCGTACCCTCAACTGGAAGCTGGCGAAAAAGTCCGGCTTCTGACAGCACTGGAACAAACGGATGCGCTGCATCCGGCATTGCAAACCGTACTGTCTGCCGAGTTTACGTCGGATACGCAACCGTGGGTACTTATTAAGATCCTATCTTTGTTCCGACAAACCGGAGCGCTATTGACCGATGAAGAACAGTCGACGATTCGCGGTGTCGAGACCAGCCATACGGCACTACAGAAAGCGCTAAAAGATTTTTTTGAGTGACATTTTACCGTTACATTTATGCCAAATTGCATTCAAGCGGACTGTGCGCTCAAAACCAATAAATACCGAGGAGGAAAGCAAGATCTTGACCCGGCTTCGCTGTGGAGACGAAAAAGCATTCGCCGAAGTTTACCACACGTACCAAAATAGAATAGGTCATCGACTACTCCGTCTGCTTAAATCAGAGATTCTGGCCGAAGAAGTCATGCAGGATATCTTTTTGAAAGTTTGGGAAAACAGAACGTCCATAGATCCTGAGCAGCCATTCAAATCCTATTTATACCGAATTGCGGAAAATAGGGTAATTGATCTTTTCAGAAGAGCAAAAAAAGAGCAATCCATTCTAGAAGAAATCATAGCCGGAAATACCGAATTGTACACACACATTGAAGAAGCGCTTTTCAAAAAAGAATACGCCAGTCTATTGGATCGACTGATTGTTCAAATGCCCGCCCAACGGAAAAAAATCTTTATTGCCTGCAAACTGGAAGGAAAAAGTTACCAAGAAGCAGCCGACGAATTTGGCATTGCGACTACGACGGTGAACGATCATCTCCAAAAAGCAATGCATTACCTTAAAAGCAAATTGGTTGTCAATCACGATGCATTGATGCTACTCACAGTAAGTTTGTTACTCCAATAAAAAGTCAGATCTGAACCGTGACTTTTCCGCTGCCATTCGTATTAGCTTAAAATAGCCAATATAAATTACAATGGATGAACAGCACCATTTACGGGCATTATTCGAAAAATATCTGAATGGGGAGTGCACGGAACAGGAAGTCCGGGAGCTTTTTATGCATCTTCATCTATTGGACGATGATACCATGCTCCGGCAATTCGTTCAATCCGCCTTTGACGAGGATCGGCACATCGAATTACTTTATCAGCATAAACTCGCGGCACTGACAGCGCGCGTAGAAAAAAGACTCGGTAGCAACCTACCGCAACAACAATACCGATTTGACCGTTTCCTACTTTCCAAACGGCTGATGACCATTGCCGCTGTCCTACTCGCAATACTATCGATTGGCATCATTCTTTACAATTGGGAGCCAAAGACCGGAAAAACCGGAGGAATTGCTGTTACCGAAGTTGATGATGTACTACCCGGAGGCAACCGTGCTACCCTGACACTGAGCGACGGTAGAACCATACAACTGAGCACCGAACAAGCAGGCATTGTTGTCGGAGATGGGATTTCGTACCTTGATGGAAGTTCCGTACTTGGTAAACAGGGCAATAGGAGAACAAACGAACAAGGTCATTCACTTACCCTCACTACGCCAAAAGGAGGTACTTATCAAGTTACGTTATCGGATGGCACCAAGGTCTGGCTCAATGCAGCTTCGTCACTTAGCTATCCATCGCGATTTGACGAGAGAGAACGGGTAGTTGAATTAACGGGCGAGGCCTATTTTGATGTGAGTGAACAGGTGTTACCGAAAACAATGGAATCTGCAGGTGGCGATTCACATAAAATTCCGTTCCGGGTAATCACTAAGGGTCAGGCCGTAGAAGTCCTCGGCACCCAATTCAACATCGCTGCCTATTCGGAAGAAGAAAAAACCCTAACGACGTTAGTCGAGGGTGCTGTGCGAGTCACACCCTCGGAACACGGGCGTACGGGCCGTCGAAACCGGCAACATACGGTACTCAAACCGGGGCAGCAAAGCATTGTAAAAGATACGGAAGTTACGATTAATCAGGTCGACGTTTCGTTATTTATAAATTGGAAAAATGGGCTATTCAGCTTTAAGGAAACTGAATTGCACGAAGTAATGCAACAGTTGGGGCGCTGGTACGATGTGGATATTGTATACGCCGGTGAAATACCGGAAGCCTATTTTTTTGGAGATATTCGGCGCGACCGGAGCCTCACACAAGCACTGACCATATTAAAGAAAAGCGGCGTAAACTTTACAATTGACAAAAAAGGGAAGCGAGTCAGGTTGATTGTACTTCCCTAATAGCAAGATAATAGTAAACAACCAATTTATTAACACTTATAAATTAGCATATATGGAAAAAAAATAAACATGATTTGAATCACATACATCGATTTAATAAACAACCGGATAGTGGTGATGACACTACCCGGCAGTTCTTGGATGTATGACCACTCGCTGGCGTTAAACCAATGCAACGTAATCATTTGTGTAACTTGACCAAAAACATACAAACTTATGAATTTTTATATACGCGTAACCATGAAATTGGCGCTGTTTCTTACTACAATAACTATTGTGCAGGCTACGGCGGCATCCCTTGCACAACCCGTCACCTTAACTGCACGAAATGTGTCTCTGACCGAAGCTATGCGATCAGTCCAAGCGCAGACCGGCTATCTTTTTTTCCTGAAGGGGAAAGATGTTGCCTATACTAAGGTTAACGTAACCTTCCGGAATGAGGAACTCAAATCGGCGATGAACAAGCTATTGGCAGGGCTCCCCTTGACCTGGGAACTGGAAGATGGCACCATCATTATTCAATCCCGATCAAAACCAACACGTAAATTATCCATTGCCGAAGAGAGGCCTTTACCTCAACATGAAGTAACCGGTCGTGTTATAAACGAAGAAGGAAATGGATTGGAAGGAGTTACGGTAACGGTTAAAGGTACAACCGTAGCAACCTATACCGATGCCGGCGGCAATTATCGGATTCTTGTTCCCGAAAGTGGCAATGTCTTATTATTCACCACCATCGGATACGAAGCTACCGAGCAAGCCATCGAGAGCCGTACCCGTATTGATGTCCAGATGCAGACATCTGTCAGCGATCTCGAAGAAGTGGTTGTCGTTGGATATGGCACGCAAAAAAAGGGAAGTGTGATTGGTTCGGTTTCGCAGGTAAGCGCCGAGCAGATTGGCGAACGGAGTGTTCCTCAGCTATCGCACGCCCTGACCGGGCAGATGCCTGGCGTAACCGTTATTCAGCGAACGGGAAGACCTGGATCCGCTGGTGGCGAAATATCCGTACGTGGTGTGGGTTCATTTGGGGCCAGCCCCGCCGCACTGGTGTTAATCGATGGGATACCGGGAAATCTCAATGACGTGAATCCCAATGACGTTGAAAGCGTATCGGTATTAAAAGACGCCTCCACGGCGGCCATCTACGGATCAAGGGCCGCAAACGGTGTCATCTTAGTCACGACTAAACTGGGAAAAGACGGCAAAACGCAGATCAATTACAGCGGAAGTGTCGGCATTCAAAAAGCTACGGAGTTGCCTGACTTGGTCAACTCGTGGGAATATGCCGAGCTTTACAACGAAGCCACCGGAAACGAAGTCTACACAGCCGAAGATATTCAGAAGTTCAAAGACGGCTCAGACCCGGATAATTTTCCGAACAGCGATTTCATCGGTGCAGTATTTTCGAGGGATCCCATACAGACTGCTCACAATTTGCAGCTCAATGGAGGCAATGCAACTACGCAATATGTGGTATCGCTCGGTTACCTCAATCAACAAGGGTTACTGGAAAGAAATGACTATTCGCGGTATAACGTGCGGTTGAACCTGACCAATAAAATTTCGGATAAGCTAACACTTTTTACCAGGCTTTCCGGAGTGAATGAGGTAATCAATGAACCCGCTCCTCCGGGTGGCATCGAACACACTCAAATGCCAGACATCATCAACCTTGCGGTACGGATTCCGTCGGTTTATGTCGGTCAACTTTCCAACGGTGATTTCGGCACCGGCCATGCCCAAATGGGAACGCCTCTTTCCTATATCAGCAGTGAGTCGTTTTACCTGGATAAACCTTTTGAATTGAATGCCAACATGCGATTGGATTGGCAGGTATTGGCGGACCTGAAATTATCAGCGATAGGTGGATACCAACGCAACAATCGGTACCAGAAACGGTTCTTAGCTTCCCAACGGTTGAACCCCAACATTTTGCTGGGCCCCACCAGTGTCAATCAATTCAACGAGGCCACTGTTTACAGTACACTGCAGGCACTTGCAGAGTATGACAAAACCATCAACGACCACCATTTCGGCATATTGGCCGGATATTCCTTTGAGGCCAATCGGTTTGACGAATTGACAGGATATCGTGACAAACTGCCCGGGAACGATCTTTCGGAAATCAATGTGGGCTCTCCCGACGGGCAAACTGTTGCGGGTACGGCCACCGAATGGGCGCTGCAATCGTTTTTTGGTCGCCTGCGGTACGACTTCGCCAATAAGTATTTGCTCGAAAGCACCGTACGTTACGACGGATCCTCCCGGTTTCCAACAGACAAGAAATATGCCTTTTTTCCTTCCGTAGCCGTCGGATGGCGCTTATCCGAAGAAGGCTTTTTCAAAGAGGCACTACCCTGGGTGCATGACTTCAAACTGAAGGCTTCCTATGGCGAATTAGGAAATCAGAATATTCAGAGCTCGGATAACATTAATGGCAATTATCCCTATCAAACGGTTCTCCAATCAGGCTACGGGTATCCCTTTGGGGGCGTGCTCGGCACAGGTGTTGCAGCGACCACGCTTACCGACCCCCTCCTACATTGGGAAACTACACGCACCACGGATGCGGGCATTGATGTATCGGTATTAAGCGGTGAACTGGGACTTACCGCCAGTTACTTCAACCGGAAGACGTTCGACATCCTTTACAAGCCGTCTGCCAGTGTTTCGAAAGTTTTGGGGAAAGAACTTTCAGAGACAAACACAGGGAGTTTACGCAACCACGGATGGGAGTTTACCGCTTATTACCGCAAACAGCTCAGTGATGTGCACTTCTCTGTCGAACCTAATTTTTCCATTATCAACAACCGGGTGTTGGATCTAGGGGTAGGAAATATCTACCAGCCAAACGGTATGGTGGGCAATGGCAGCGACCTGTTTATCGGCCATCCCATGCAGCTTTATTACGGCTACGTTGCCGAGGGGCTGTATACCAACGATGCTGAAATCACTGCTGGTCCGGATATCTCGCAGATCAATCCGCAACCGCATCCCGGGGATATCAAATACCGCGATGTTAGTGGACCCGATGGCGTACCGGATGGAAAGGTAGATCCGGTATACGATCGTGTGGTCTTAGGCAGTCGGATTCCAAAATACACCTTCGGTCTGGCTTTGGGCGCTAAGTACAAAGGATTTGAATTGAATGCGTTGATTCAGGGTGTAGCCAAGGTAAAAGGAAAACTTGTTGGATATGCCGGCTACGCGTTCTATAATACCGCATCCATTCAACGCTGGATGATGGAGGGCCGTTGGACACCCGAAAATCCCGATCCCGATGCTGCTTATCCACGGCTCGAACTGATATCCAATCAAGGCACTCCGAATACGGTTGAATCATCCTTCTGGTTACCGGATGTTTCGTATGTGCGGTTAAAGAATATCCAACTGGGCTATGGTTTGCCTGCATCCCTTATACAAGGTTGGAAAGTACAGGGAATTCGATTCTACGTAACCGCGGAAAACCTGTATACCTGGAATAGATACCGTCAAGGTTGGGACCCGGAAATCAACACCAACGGTTCATATTATCCCATTTTTGCTAACTATACGTTTGGTTTGAACTTAACCTTTTAACTCATGAAGCGCATACTCAACTCCATATATCCCCTTTTCCTGATCGCATCCCTTTTCGGATCGTGTGCAAAAGAACTTGAAAAATCCCCCCTTGATCAGTTTGCTTCCGAAACATTCTGGGCAAGCGAGGGCAATGCCTTACTGGCATTGAACGGCGTATACCGCGGAAACATTTTAGTGAACGCACCCGAATACAATCCCACCGACTGGTGGTCCTACAACGGTCTGCTGTTTTTGGAATTTGCTACGGACAACGCTTATGACCGCCGGGGTGACAATGCGGCAACACATAAGCTAACGAATGGAACCAATACGGCTACCAATGCGTTCATTACTCACTACTGGGAGCGCAGTTATCAAAAAATAGCACGAGCAAACGACTTCCTCGAAAACATCGGCAATGTACCGATGGATGCAGGCAAAATAGCCCGGTTTTCCGCGGAAGCACGTGTCATCCGGGCATGTCAATATTTTTACTTAGCACAATATTGGGGCGATGTGCCGCTGGTCACTGCTCCGCTTACCCCGGAGGAGGCCAATATCCTTACCCGCACGCCGAAGGCCGACGTGATGCAGTTTGTCATCGACGAATTGACCGGTTCGGTAGATGCATTGCCCCGGCATGCAGCACTGCCCAGTGCGGAAACCGGACGGATTACCCAACAAGCGGCTCTTGCCTTTTTAGGTCGTGCGCAACTTGCCGAATTGCAGTATGCCGAAGCGGCGACCACCTACAAGCGGATCATCGACTATGGGGACAATCAGATCGATCCTGACTATGAAGCCCTGTTTCTGGTGAGTCATAAAAACAGTAATGAGCATATTTTCAGCACGCAATATGTGGAAAATGACGCTTCCAATGCGATGTTTCAGCATTTTTTCCCCGCTGTAAAAGGTGGCTGGCACATCTTCTGTCCATTGGGCAGCCTCGTGGAGGCGTACTCGTTTGAGGATGGCACGCCTTTCTCCTATGAGGACCCCCGTTATGATCCCAATGATATTGCGGCTCACCGCGACCCTCGTTTGAAAGCATCCATTTTATTTAATGGGGACACGTTTGGCACTACTCGCTACATTACCCATCCGGACTCCACGACTTCTCCCGATCAGTTGGGTGCCGGGAAACAAACCACGCAAACCGGTTACGGTATCCGAAAAATGATGCAGGCCGATTTTTCAGGACAACTGGCAAACTCGGGAACCAATATACCCATTATACGCTATGCAGAGGTACTGCTAAGCTACCTCGAAGCCAAGCTCGAAGCGGGGGACCCCATTGATCAAGCACTGCTCGATGCAACCATTAACGAGGTAAGAAGCCGGGCATCGGTCAACATGCCTCCGATTACCGTAACCAATGCTGAACAGCTCCGACCGATACTGAGAAATGAACGCCGGATTGAACTTGCGTTTGAAGGGATACGGTATTGGGACCTGCTGCGCTGGAAAACTGCTGAAACCATACTGAATGCCGATTTCTATGGCGCGCCTTACCCCACGGCTACCCGTATGCGCAAAAAAGACAACGAAGATGATCCCTATCATCGCTGGTATGTGACGACCCGGCGTTTCCGGCCAGCAACCGATTACCGTTGGCCCGTACCTCAGGCGGAACGTAATATCAATCCTAACTTAGGTCAGAATGAAGGTTATTAGTCGCCAAATCGTCAAACACCTCATGCGATATGCGGTATTTGCAGGACTGTGGATGCTCGCTGGCCATGCCCATGCGAAAGGACAGCCCAACCGGCCGAATGTTATCTTTATTCTGGCCGATGACCTGGGTTATGCGGACATCGGTGTCTATGAGCAACAATTGATCCAGACACCCCATCTAGATCAACTGGCTGCCGAAGGCATACGCTTTACACAACACTATGCCGGCAGCACCGTGTGTGCTCCCTCGCGTAATGTGCTGATGACTGGCGAGCATACCGGACACACCTACATACGAGGCAATTATGCGTGGGACACCGAGGGGAACGTTCCACTGCCGGAAACGACCGTCACGGTAGCCCGGTTGTTTCAGCAGCAAGGCTACCATACAGGAATATTTGGCAAGTGGGGACTGGGTGGCCCCAAATCCGGGGGAGGGCCCAACAGTCAGGGGTTTGATGAATCGTTGTGCTACCTCGACCAGCGCGAAGCACATGATTACTTTCCCGGTCATTTATGGAAAAATGAAGAAAAACTCCGGTTGCCCGGAAATGATGCCAACGGCAGAGCGGCCTATAGCCATGAGTTGTTTGTTAACGGGGCCGAACAATTTATACGCGAACATGCAACAGATCCATTTTTCCTATACCTCCCTTTTACCTTACCGCACGGACGGTACGAAGGGCCCAATGACAAGCCTTATACCGATAAACCCTGGTCAGAAAACGAACGTCACTACGCAGCCATGGTCACCCGTCTCGACCGCGACATCGGCAGGATTTTGGATCTTCTCCGCACACTCAAACTGGACGAAAATACCGTAGTTTTCTTTGCCAGTGATAACGGTCCGGTAAAAAATATCAGCAGGAGATTCCGTAGCAACGGCACCTTCCGTGGTTACAAAACCGAGCTTTACGAAGGCGGTATACGCGTGCCGCTTATTGTAAAATGGAGCGGACAAATTACGCCCGGACAAATCAGCGACCAGCTGAGTGCCTTTCAGGATTTCCTACCAACCGCTTGTGAGCTCGCCGGTATTCCCATCCCGCAGCACATCGACGGAATATCCTACCTCCCCGTATTGCAGGGTAAGGAGCTTCCAAAACAGCATGATTATCTGTATTGGGAATATTTTGAGTACAATTACAATTGGGAAAAATCCGACTCGCAACTTCCCCGGACCTACCTCAACGATCAGGCAATCAGAATGGGTAAATGGAAAGGGATACGGACTGGCCTGCACGATCATCCAAACGCTGAAATCGCACTGTATGACATCACAACTGATCCGTCGGAAACCCATGATCAGTCGGCAAATCATCCGGAAATTATCCAACAGATGAAAATCCTTTTAGAAACGGTAAGAAATGATTCCCCTTTTTTCAAAAAATAGAGAGCGGCTCATGGGCATGGGTTTGCTCTTGAGTCTGGTCATTTCGGCCAACGGCCAAACACCTGTTCGCGTAGATCACGCAGCTACCGTCGCGTACGTACGATCCTGCCAAAAACCGAACGGAGCATTTGGCCCCATTGATCAGATGTATACCGATGTAGCATGGACATTCCCAGCGGTTCGAACACTCCAATTGCTTGGGGCTTCCCTTCCCGATGCCGATTCGTGCCTTGCAAACGGAGGCCAATCGTGGATGGAAAAAGCCCCTTGGAAAAACGGACCCTGGTATTGGTCATTCTACCAAAAGGCATCGTTGTATGCTTTATATGGCAGAAATGACCACCGGGAACCGGGGATAATTCCCGGTTCGTCTTGGAAATTCACGTACATCCCCCGAAAAAATTACACCGAATTCAGGGATTACCTCAAAGGTATCTTTTTCGATATGGAGTCACTTTGGCATATGACTGCCGGGATTCTCGCACTTGGTGGAAAAATCGAAAAAACGGATGCGGTGGCCAAATTCATCCGCAGCAAGCAGCTAGCCGCAGGTTGTTTCGGCAACCACCTGATTCATACACATGCTGCCGTCCGCACTCTCTCCACACTTCACTTGCCCATTCCAAATCGCGATGCGTGCATCCGGTGGATACAAGCATGCCAGCAGGAAGACGGTGGGTTTGGGTGGAGTCCCGATCATCCATCGGCTTCCAACCGATCCGACGTGTGGTATACCTGGGCTGCGGTCATGGCCCTGCACGAATTGGGGACCCAACCGAAACAGATGCAGGCCTGCATCGATTGGCTCAACGGATTACAGAATGCGGACGGCGGATTTGGAGACCACCCCGGCTGGAATTCACGGCTGTACAGTACGTATTATGCGGTTGAAGCGCTGCAGGTACTTACTGATGATGCCGCTTCGGCCATCTCCCGGAAAACGATCGTTCGACCGGCAGACCAATTCATCCCCGAAGGCGTGTACCACATCTACCAGACCCAGCATAAAACGCCCGTAGGCGGTGAGGGCATGGTAGACTCCATGGTGAATCTCGGCTTTCATCTCATTGGCGTAAAAACCAAGGAAACCGATGTACTGAACGAACAGGGCATGAGTCGAACCGTACGCGAAGCACGGGCCTATGCGGCCCGAAAAGGCTATGACATCGAAATTGTAGATTGTCCCGAAAATTACGGCCATCGGTTAATATGGTTCGATGGACAACCGGCGGACCATGTTTCCAACTTTATGATACCTCCTGAAATGGACGACACAGAACACAAACAATTTCTTGCCAGTTACCAAGCAGGGAAAGCGAATCTGCCTTGGGATGATTTCAAAGAACAGGTCATTAAACCAATGGTAGCAACAGGTGTTCTTTTTTATCCCGAATTGGATTATACCCTGCTGAATGCGTATCTTGTGTACGACGAGGGGCTGTATAACGACGGCGGATATAACGCGGTACCGGGTGCGCACTTTGGCAATATCGATTGGGTCCGGCACTTCCCGTATCATGAACGATGGGTAGGCAAGCTACCCATCGTTGCGGATGGAGACGCGCATGGCGATATGCTGGCTTGGCAAGCCAATCTCGACCAATACCGGAATGTTTTCCTAGCCAAAGACAACAGTCTTGCCGGCTACGTGGAAGCCGCTAAAGACGGAAGGTCTGTATGCGTGATTGTCATGCCCGAGGGCGAAGTGAGGTATTATGGCGCACCACCCGCTGTTTCTTATTTGAAAAAACACCTTGACGAATGGAAATGGTGGTAAGTTAAAAAAGTTTTCAAATCCATTAAACAAATAGAACCAATGAAACGATCAAATCTTTACTCTTCTCTGCTTTTGGCGCTGCTCGTCATATCGGCTTGTAATACGACGGAACAGGGCAAAGGAGCGGAAAAACAACCCAACATTGTCGTTATCTACCTAGACGACCTCGGCTACGGCGATGTAGGTGCCTATGGGGCAACGGTCCTAAAAACACCGAATATGGACAAGCTAGCCGCAGCAGGTCTCAGGTTTACCAATGGATATGCAACTTCGTCTACCTGTACGCCCAGCCGCTTTGCCCTTCTTACCGGTGTGTATCCCTGGCGGAACAAGGATGCCAAGATTTTACCCGGTACGGCACCGCTGCTGATCGACACACAACAGCAGACGCTACCGAAAATGCTGAAACAAGCAGGTTACCGCACAGGCGTCGTCGGCAAGTGGCACCTCGGTTTGGGTACCGGTCACGTCAATTGGAACCAGCACATTGCACCAGGGCCGAATGAAGTGGGGTTTGATTACGCTTACATCATGGCGGCCACCCAGGATCGCGTACCCACGGTCTTTATTGAAAACGGAAGTGTAGTGGATGCGGAAGCCGGCGACCCGATCGAAGTGGATTACAGCAAAAATTTCGAAGGGGAACCCACCGGGCTTGATCATCCGGAACTTCTTCGGATGCGGTGGCACCATGGGCACAATAACAGTATTGTAAACGGCATTCCGCGTATCGGTTTCATGAAAGGTGGCGAAAAGGCAAAATGGGTCGACGAAAATATGGCAGATACGTTCCTCACGAAAGCACAAACCTTCGTCAGGGAGCATACCGACAAACCGTTTTTCCTCTATTATGCCCTGCACCAACCCCACGTTCCCCGTACACCCAATCCCCGCTTTGTGGGCGCATCAGGTTTAGGACCGCGCGGCGATGTGATCGTCGAAGCGGATTGGTGCATCGGGGAATTCATGAAAACCCTGGAAGATGAAGGCCTGTTGGAAAACACCCTGGTGATCTTCTCCAGCGACAACGGTCCGGTGGTGAACGACGGCTACTACGACGATGCGGTGGAGAAGTTGGGCGACCACAAACCTTGGGGACCGTTGCGGGGAGGCAAATACAGTCTCTACGAAGCGGGTACACGGGTGCCTTTTATTGTACAATGGAAAGGAAGGATCAATCCGGGTGTATCCGATGCGGTCGTTTGCCAAATGGACCTCCTTGCCTCCTTGGCCGGTTTAACCGGACAGCATTCGGAAAGCAGCGATAGCCAAAATCTGCTGGATGCACTGCTGGGCGACACCGACCAGGGCCGGACCGAACTGATCGTGGAAGCGAGTTCACGCACGGCATTGCGGAAAGGTGACTGGGTAATGATACCCCCGTATAACGGACCGGCACGCAACAAACAGGTAAATATTGAATTGGGTAATTCGACAGCCTATCAGCTATACAATGTAAAAAACGATATGGGACAACAAAACAACCTGGCGGAAGCCGAGCCGGAAAAGCTGAAAGAGATGATCGATCGATATGAAGCGATCCGGGGTCAATCGGGCGACGTCGAACAACTAAAATTGCAGTAAAAGAACAGCGCATCGAAAAAGCGTAATCCCGGCTTCCGTTAAGAACCGGGTTACGCTTTTTTAAATGATCCAGGGTCTACGCAAGCGCCTCCCCAGTTTCGCGTTTGCTTCTTCATCGTCCACAAAACATTCATTCACATAATCCCAACGCAGGGACCTACCCAGTTGGTAAGCAATATTCCCAATCAAACATACCGTATTGGTGCGATGCCCCACTTCAGCCGGACAAATAGGTTGCTTCCTCGATCGGATCGCATCCAGAAAATCGATGTAGTGGTTTTCACTGTGGTAAACCTTTTCCGAAGCGGCATCAATAATCGTGTCCTTCAGTTTTTTCGGATTGGTTTCCAATAATCTCCGTTGTACCCGTAGTTGCCCTTCGGTCCCTTCAAACACAATAAATCGTCCTTTTTCTGCATCTGATTGGGTCATCACAACGCCATTATCATATCGATAAGTAAGCACTGATGTATCTTTACCGTCGGGGGGAGTGATCGATACCGGACCTTTGCCGTCCATGTCCAGTGCCCATTGGACAATATCAAACATATGAGCGCCCCAATCAGTCATGTCGCCTCCTCCCAAGCCAATATAATACCGCCATCTCGCCCACATCGGATCGCCGATCACCGGAGCTAACTCGTGGTTATATGGCACCTCGTCATTCGGACCCAACCACATCTCCCAATTCAGATCCGCGGGGAGTTTCTCCTCCGGCAGATCAAACGGAACCGGTGGCCCGCCAATGTTTACCCGCACCTGCGTAATTTCACCTAGGTAGCCATTACGGATTACGTTGACCGCCTTCCTGAACTCTTCGGCAGATCGTTGCATGCTACCCGTTTGGAAGACAACCTGGTTTCTGGCAGCTGCTTTTACAATAGCTCGGCTTTCTTGGATCGTAAGCGCCAATGGCTTTTCACAATAAATATCTTTTTTTGCATCAGCGGCCAAAGTCGCCATCACGCCATGCCAATGATCGGGTGCACTGATGACCACTGCATCAATCGAACCATTGTTCAACAGTTCACGGAAATCGTCGTATTTCCGGCAATTCGCCGATGACTGATCGGAATAAGCCGAAAGCTGTCTAACAAAATGTTCCAGTTTCGATCGGTATACGTCGGCGGCGCCCACAATCTTGATGCGTTCAGTAGCCGTAAAATTCTTCTGTAATGTCAACGCTTGGCGGCCCGTACCGATAAACCCCAACGTGAGGCGATCACTAGGCGCCAGAAACCCCTTTCCTCCCAGTACAAAACGAGGTACAATCGCAATACCCGAAAGCGTTGCCGACTGCTTAAGAAAAGATCGTCTATCCATTTTTTTATTTTGTTTCGTTAGTTCCGTTAGTTCCGAGCACACGATGGCAAAAATCCAGGCACTTGCGAAGTTCAACCATCGTATCCATCCCCTCATATTCATATTCGATAAATGCAGGTATCGACCATCCGTTTTTGTTAATCAACCGCAACATAGCGGCCAATGGCGTATCCCCTTCGCCGAAAGGAGTCCGTATTCCCTGATTTTTCTTGCGATCTTTGAGATGAATGCTGAAGATATGCCGGTGGTTTTCTTTCAGATAGGCCAGCGGATCAAAATTAGCCGCAGTAAAATGCCCGGTATCCAGATTAATCCCGATATAAGAAGATTTACCGGCCATTCCTCTCGAAAAACTGTCGGGCGTGGCAAACTCATTCGGTTTATCCACATTTGCGTGATTGTGCATACCCACGCGTATCCGGTATTGCTGTGCATACCGATCGAGCCGGCCCATGATGCTGACGGTTGCCGAAGAATTGAGGGTGTTGGTACCCAGCGTCTGTGCGATGCGGAACCCCTGATCAATTTCAAAATCACTGGCGTTATCCTTGAAATTGGCGTTATAGGCAAGGATACGGATACCTGCCCGATCAAATTGCTGTCTAATCGAGCGGATTGTATCCATACGGAGGTTCTTGCGCCACTTGTGCAGCTGCTGCTGGCTTTCTCGCAGTTTCGAAGCAGACAATCCCCTTTGCCAGCGGTATTCCTCCGGTTCAATATGGCCCGACCACAATTCGCAATCCCGGATACCCAAGGTTACCATTGCAGCAATTGCATCCGTTAACGACCGGTCCCGTAAGCTGTAGGTTTGTATCCCAATGACCGGATTTTCAGTACCCCTCCATGCGTAAAGCTCCGGAGCGATCAGCCCACCGATGGTCAATGTGGCTATGTGTTTGCACCATTGTCTCCGCGAGATCGTATGGTCCATGCTATGTGGTTTAGTTCTTCCAATAGGGACTGTTGACATTTCTTTCGCTATTAACCACGTTTATTGCCTTACCTGCTTCAATGGGCAAATCCGCCTCAATGATATCCACTCCGGAATGGAGGATCATCTGGTACCCCTCTTGCAAGGTAGCGGCATCAATCTCCCCCGCAACAAATTGTTTGTCGACGTTGCGTGAGCTGCCCTGCATACACAGCGCGCCCCTTTTATGTATTTGCTCGACCATCGCGGTATCCACGGGCAAATTATGACTGATAAATGCGATCATATTTTGCCACGGCACACCGCAAGTATCCAGCGCATCCAGTTGCGATGGCTTCCCGGCCATTACTTCCATCATGACGGCCGGATTTAATGCATAGGCTTCTTGGATATCCGCCACCGAATAAGCGATGACGGTTGCGTAAGCTTCTGCCTTATGTTCGGTAATCTTACGGATGCGCACCTTCATCGGCACATCCTTTTCGTCTATGACCAGAATCGTTTTGCCCTTTGCCCATTGAAGCACCTCATCCAGCGTGGGGATCTGATAATCAGTCAGATTCCCTTCCGTATCTTTCAACCGTAGCCCTTTCAACTCTTGCAGGGTGTAATCGGACACCTTTCCGGTACCGTTTGTCGTGCGGTTGAGGGTTGGATCATGCATGAGCACGATCTGCCCATCCTTCGTGAAACGGGGATCGATCTCAATCATCGCACGGGTTTTCGATAGCATATGCTCAAAGGTAGCAATGCAATTTTCCGGATATCCTTTGCCCGGGCCTCCACGATGAGCACTTACCAACACCATGCCCTGCGGCTCATAGCGAAAGAATGTATGGAGTTCGGCGGGCGACGGCAAATCGATGACGTGCAAGCGTGGCTGTCCATATGCATACGCGGACAGTAAAAACAGCACAACAAAACTGTAAACAACTTGTCTTCCCATAATCAAACGGTATGATTCTCCTTTTAGTTATACAGACACCGTTCCCTTCGATCGCTACTATATTTTTTTTACAGAAAATGAAATTTCCGAAATTTACACTGATTTTTATTTTTTCAATGGTATAAAACAGAGCGGCGGGTCTCTATATAACAAATAGGATATTATAAACCTTATTGATTTATTAAATGCATCAGTAAAAGTTGAATTAGTTATTGTTTCCATAACATTAAGTTTGTCTTGGATAGGTAACTATGCCCTCAATTTTAACAGAGACCAAATGATGTTGAAGCACTTCGTGTTTGTCATCACACCAGGGGGGATATTATGGATTTATGGACTCAGTTTATTACCGGCGATCGGAAAGCGTTCAAAGAATTAATGGAAACGCATGTCGGTCCGTTATTTAAATATGGCATCAAGTTTTGCCGGGAAGAGGAATTGGTAAGGGATACCATTCAAGACTTGTTTATCCGGTTATGGGAACGTAGGGAGCACCTCAGCACCGAAGCAAATGCAAAAGCTTACCTTTTTGCTTCCCTAAGACGAATGCTATTCAGAAAAATCCAGAAACAACCGGATACCGTTCCCTATGATAATCTGGAAGATGCCGTTAATTTCTTTTCGATGGAGATATCTGTCGAGCAACGTTTCATCAGCGACGAACGTCTCCGGTTCGTGGAACAGCAGATGAAGATGAAAATAGCAGCCCTACCCACCAGGCAAAAAGAAGTAATATACTTGAAATTCTTTATGGATATGAACCGGGAACAGATCAGCAACATCATGCAGATCAGCCCACAGACCGTCTCCAATTTATTGCAAAACGCCCTAAAGAAACTGCGCACCGATTTGAGGTTAATTCTCATGAACCTCCTCTTTTTTTTAAAAAAGAAATAGTATCTCCTGAGTTAGGTTGTGTCTATCTAATTGTAAGACGCAGAAGCGATGGAAGATTTCCAAAATTATCGGCATTATAAAACTCAGGATTTTGTTTGGGACGACGCATTTCGGTCATGGGTATTAGAATCCAAACCGGAAGACACCCTCTACTGGACCCAATTCATGGTACAGTTTCCGGACAGAGAAGCCGAAATTAACCTTGCTAAGGACATCATCCTACGAATGACCGTCAATGAACCTGTACTTTCGGAAACCGAGATCCACGACATTACGGAGAGGGTCATGCAAAAAACCAGTTCGTCCGCTTCCCGCCCAAAAAACACCGCCAGAGCTAGTTGGAAAACATCCGTACCGATCGGGATAGCTGCATTAGCCTTCGCGGTTGCTATCGTCCTGTTGATCCATATCATGCAAACAGGCAAGCATACAACGAGCCAATTAACCGAATCAACTTTTACGACAAAGACAAATTCTTCCGGTCATCCGATGGAGATTATCTTGGCCGATCAAAGTAAAATCATTCTTGAAAATGAATCCAGCATTCGCTATCCGCAGGCTTTTGCAGACAATGATTTCAGGGAAGTACATCTGACGGGTAATGCTTTTTTCGAAGTAGCCAAAGATGCATCCCGCCCCTTCTTGGTATACAGCAACGGGATTGTAACCAAAGTCCTGGGAACAAGTTTTCGGATTCATGCCCCTAAAAGCGATGACGAACGTTCAATAGTAGAAGTTGTTTCCGGTGTTGTCGCTGTCTACCCGGTAGGCGACCACAAACCACAGGAAGTCATTACCAAAAATCGAGTCGGCGAGGTCATCCTTACCCGAAACCAAAAGGCGGAATATTCAAAAACACGCAATAATTTAGTTACGGTCTTGGTAGACGATCCGATCCCGGCAGTCACTACACGGGCAACCCAGCGGTTTGTCAATCACCCCATCCTGGATATTTTGGACGTACTCAAGTCAGATTATGGGATCGATATCATCCATGACGACCACCTATTGGTAAACCGGACGCTTACAGCAGATTTATCAGGACTAACCATGTACCAGAAATTGGATGTGATTTGTCAGGCCATTAACGCCAGCTACGAAGTAATTGATGGCAAAATAATTATCCTCTGATACATACGCCAAACGTTGCGATAGCACAATAATATCTATATAAATTAATCTTGGTTGAATTGAATTATGAAAACAAACCGACACTACATTGTTTTTTCTTTCGTACTGCTTCTTTTTTTCATCGACGGAAAGGCGTTTACACAAACTGATTTATCGAAACGGCTGTCTTTGAATATCAAGAATGTCGAATTGATATCGGCCTTAACGATTCTTGAAAAGGAGGCCGATGTAAAGTTTGCTTACAGTGCGGAATCGCTACCTGGGCACAAGCGGCTCACATTAACGTATTCGGAAGTCCCTTTGTCTGTCATTTTGGACGACATAAGCGAAAAGAATGACCTGAAATACGAAGTGACCGGCCAGCTGATTGTCATCAGCCGAAACCTCGCTAAACAGCAACGCACCGTCAGCGGGACCGTCACTACCGAAACCGGCGAACCACTTGCCGGTGTAAGTGTGAATATCAAGGGGACGCAATTGAGCACATCCACCGATGAAAACGGACATTTCAGCCTATCGCTGGCCGAAGGAAGCGGTATGCTCGTATTTTCTTCTGTGGGCTACATCACCCAAGAAATAGACGTCAATGAACAATCGTCGGTGCGTGTCGTGTTGGAACAAGAAGAAAAGACACTTAATGAGATCGTAGTTGTTGGATACGGCACGCAGAAGAAAAGTGTCGTAACCGGTGCTATCTCCAGTGTGAAATCAGAAGATCTGCAAAACCAGCAAATCGGACGCGTGGAACAAGCATTGCAAGGCCGCACATCCGGGCTCACCATCGCATCGAGCTCCGGAGCACCCGGTTCTGCCGCAACGGTACGGGTACGTGGTGCAACGTCGCTGAACGAAGGTGCCAGTGATCCGCTATACGTCGTTGATGGGGTCGTGGTAGATATCGGAGGCATCGATTACCTCAACCCCAGTGACATCGAATCCATCGAAGTGCTAAAAGACGCCGCCTCCGCGGCCATCTATGGTGCCCGCTCATCGGCAGGGGTTATCCTAGTTACGACGAAGAAAGGAAGCAGCGGCGCCGTCAGGCTCAGTTACAACGGCTATCTTGGCACCCAGGCCCCTGCTAAAAAGTTATCTCTTTTAAATGCTACGCAGTATGCGACATTAATGAATGAACAAGCGATTAATGGCGGCGGTAACTCGATTTTTTCCGACCCCGAATCACTCGGAAGAGGCACCGACTGGCAGGATGCGATCTTCAATAACGGAGCACTCGTCCAGAACCACGAATTCAGCTTAAGCGGCGGTGGCGAAAAATCTACGTTCTACTCGTCTGTCGGCTTTTTTGACCAGAATGGGATTGTGGCCACCGAAATCTCCAACTTCAAGCGGATCAACATCCGCCTCAATTCTACTCACAAGATAGCCGACTGGTTAACTATCGGAGAAAACGTGGGCTATTCGAGAATCAAGAACCTAAGCGGCGTTTCGGGCAATACCGATTTCGGCGGGCCACTCAGCGGTGCCCTAATGATGGATCCGACCACGCCAACGCTCATCACCGATCCCTCGGAAATCGATGAGGTCCCTTATTCCACCCAGCCGGTTGTAAGGGATGAGCTGGGCAATCCGTACGGAATCTCTAAATACGTTGCTCAACAGGTGACCAACCCCCTTGCCTACATCCGTACACGCGACGGTAATTACAGTTGGTCGGATGACATTGTCGGAAACGCCTATGTAGAAATCATACCGCTGGCCGGCTTGCGATTCCGCTCTACCGTCGGCACCAGGCTCTCCTATTCAGGCGGGGAATCGTTCACTCCACTGTATTACCTCAATTCCAACCAGTTCACCACGCAAACGTCGTTTGCCAGAAACCGGCAGCAGGCACTTAACTGGAATTTAGAAAATACACTCTCCTATGGGAAACAGGTCGGGGAGCATGATTTTAGCATTCTGCTTGGGCAAGGAGCCTATTCAGATAATAACAGCAGTGGCCTCAGCGTCACCTATTTCAACCTTCCCGTTAACACATTCAAGGACGCCTCCATGAATTACAGTACAGCGTCTGATAACATTCAGGCCAGCGGATACGAAGGAATTACCCATACGGTGAGCTCCCTCTTCGGCAGGCTTTCGTATAATTTTGCCGAAAAATATTTATTTACGGGAATACTTCGCCGGGATGGTTCATCCCGGTTTGGATCGAATAACAAATTTGGCTACTTCCCATCCGCATCTGTCGGCTGGGTAGTGACCCAAGAAGATTTTTTTCCAATGAATTCCTCCGTCGACTTCTTGAAAATCAGGGCGTCTTATGGCATCACGGGAAACGACGTCTTGGGTAACTTCCGCTACATTTCGACCGTTGGTGGTGGTAGGAATTATATCTTCGGTGACGATATCTACCACATCGGTTACAGCCCGGATGCACCGGCAAATCCCGATCTACGATGGGAAGAAACCAGCCAACTGAACGTCGGCTTTGATGCCATCTTATTCAAGAACTTTGACCTCACATTTGACTGGTTCAAAAAGAAAACAACCGATATCCTGCAGGTCGTACAATTGCCCAATTATGTGGGGTCTACGGGGTCGTCTTACGGCAACGTGGCGGATATGGAGAACAAGGGAGTGGAACTGGAACTGGGGTATCGCAAAACCTTAGGAAACCTGCGATTAAATATAAGGGGAAACATCTCTTATCTGGACAACAGCGTGTCCTTCCTCGGCGACGGGAAATCCTTCCTCGATGGAGGTGAAACCATCCAAAGTACCAGCTATCCCATTACCCGTACAGCGGTGGGGTATGCAATCGGGTCGTTCTATGGTTTCGAGACCTTGGGAATTTTCCAAAATCAGCAGGAGATCAATAGCTACGTCAACGCAGAAGGCAATCTCATCCAGCCTGCAGCGCAACCCGGCGACTTTATTTGGGCCGATTTAGACAGTGATGGTGCCATCACCGCCGACGATCGTACGTTTATTGGCGATCCGACCCCTAATTGGTCTTTTGGATTTACCCTCAATCTCGCATGGAAAGACTTCGATTTCCTGATGTTCGGACAAGGCGTAGCAGGCAATGAAATCTATCAAGGTTTACGACGACTAGATATTCCCACAGCTAACTGGCAAACCGACGCATGGAATCGCTGGCATGGTGAGGGCACTTCTACTTCCTATCCTCGCTTAACCACGAAAGATGTCAATAAGAATTTTTCGAATCCTTCCGTATTTCATCTTCAGCGTGGAGACTATTTCCGGATTAAGACGCTTCAAGTTGGCTACACCCTTCCGGCTAAACTCGTAGATCCGATCGGTTTGGCTAAAATAAGAGTATATGTAAGCAGTAACAACTTATGGACCATCACCGGTTATACCGGTTATGATCCCGAGATAGGTGGTGGCAGTTACGGAATAGACCGGGCCGTCTATCCGCAGTCAAGATCGTTTCTATTTGGTGCTAATTTAAGTTTTTAATCCATTCAACTCATGATCCCGATGAAAAGATATATAACCCTGGCAGCATTTTCACTGACCACCGTATGTTTTATTTCCTGCAGCGAAAGTTTCCTTGAGGTAGATCCACGTGCTACGCAAATTGAATCCAACTACTACCGCAATCCAGAGGAGGCATTTAATGGTCTGGTAGCCGCCTACGATCCGATGGGTTGGGAAGGAAAAGGCGGTTACGGCAATTTCGTGTCGTTCGTTGCGGGGTCCGACGAAGCATACAGCGGTGGCGGAAGTTCATCTGATCTGTGGTATCTTCAAACCATGAATGACTACCGGCTACTCGATCCCGCCAATGGGCCCCAATTAGACTTTTGGTCCAAAGGATTTACTGGCGTGTCACGCGTAAACACCTTATTGAATGTACTGAATGAAAAGGAGATTGAGGGATTGGATGATGCAGTAAAAGCCCGATATATTGCCGAAGCCAAAGTATTGAGGGCTTATTATTATTTCGACCTGATCCGCATCTTTGGTAATATACCGTTGATCACGGCCCCCCTTTCCACAAATGAATTTTACGAAGTCACGCAGGTATCGCCCGCTGAAGTATATGCCCAAATCGAGACGGATTTAAAGGAGGCAATTGCCGAGGCGAATTTACCCGATAAGGTTCCTGCGGCTACCGAAGGCGGTCGAATAACCAAAGGCATCGCTGCAGCGTTACTAGGTAAGGTAATGGTATACGAGGAAAAATGGGGGGAAGCAGCGGATTACCTGTCGATGGTAAACGGTACACCCGGCGGAACCAGCACCTATGGATACAAACTACTGGATAACTTCAGCGATATTTTCAGGCCGGACAACCTATTCCACAGTGAGTCCATCCTTGAGATCACCCACACTTCTTCCGCAGCATCGGGATGGGGAAACACATCGCGTGTGGAAGGGTTTATTGCCAGTACCATGTTCGGACCACGGAGCTACAGTGGTCCTACTTATGATTTCGGTTGGGGTGGTTGTCCGATTACCCCAGAGCTGATAACGCTTTTACACAATGACCCACGTTACGGAACTACGGTTAACGATGTTGACAGCCTGGTGGACCTTGGGTTGGCCACCTATGTACCCGGCTATTTGAATACCGGCTATTTTGTCAAAAAGTTTGCGCCGCTGCAAGAATTCAAAAATACCGGCGCCGGCCCCGCAACGATTAATTATCCGCAAAATTACATTGAAATACGTCTTGCTGACACCTACCTGATGGAAGCTGAAGCGCTCGTGGAAGCTGGAGAGAACCTCAGCCGTGCTGCTGCATTGCTAAACGCAGTCCGGCATCGGGTTGGCCTTGCGCCTGTAGACGCCACATTAGAAAATATCCATATGGAAAGGCGGAAAGAACTGGCCACCGAAGGGCATCGCTGGCACGATCTGGTCCGCACAGGACAAGCAGCCACGGTATTACAGTCAAAAGGATTCGTAGCGGGGAAAAATGAGCGCTTGCCCATTCCATTAGAAGAATTGACAAATACCAAATTAGTACAAAACCCTCAATACTGATGAAGCGGCTTATCATACTTTGTGGGAGTGCTGCCCAACTTTTGATCCGTTGCATTGTCTTGTTTCTTTGTAGCAATGTTTCTGCCAATGCACAGACGGCAATCCAACGCCCGAACATCATTTTCATTATGGCCGATGACCTCGGGTACGGTGACGTGGGCTTTAACGGTCAGGATAAAATCAAAACCCCGAACATCGATCGGCTAGCTGCCGAGGGTATGGTATTTTCAAGGCATTACGCCGGCACCGCAGTCTGCGGTCCTTCGAGAGCCGCTTTGCTGACAGGCATCCACACAGCACATGCCAACGTCCGGGAGTTGTCTGCCTGGACCGCCAGCGGTAATCCCATTGGATTGCAAGCCGAAGAAGTGACGGTGGCCGAAGAGCTGAAACGTGCGGGGTATCGCACGGCTGTCATCGGTAAATGGGGCCTCGAAGAAGGAACCGGAGAAGGCCATCCCCTCGACCAAGGGTTTGATTACTTCTATGGATACCTTACCCATATGGAGGCGCATCACTACTATCCGCCCTACATATGGGAAAACAGGGAAAAAGTTGAATTGCCACAAAACCGCACAGCCGAAAAAATTGGCGAATACTCCAACGATGCATTCACCCGGAAAGCCTTGGACTACGTTATAGCAAATAGAGAAACTCCTTTTTTTCTCTACCTCCCGTATACAGTTCCTCACAATGAAATAACCGTACCTGAGGATGCAAAGATGCCCTACCTCAATCTTGGATGGCCCAAGCGTCCCATGAAGCAGGGCCATTATTATCACGATCCAGAAGGAAATGTCACCTATGCGGGTATGGTAAGCCGACTGGATACCTATGTGGGGCAACTGATGGACCGGCTCAGGGAACAAGGGCTGGAAGAAAACACCTTGATCATCTTTACCAGCGACAACGGTCCGGGCTATGATGACGGCTTTTTCAATAGCAACGGTGGATTCCGCGGGAAGAAACTTACGTTGTATGAAGGCGGACTCCGCATGCCATTCGCAGCGAAATGGCCTGCAGTCATCAAACCGGGCCGCTCGACATCGGAACCCGTTGCTTTTTGGGATTTCCTACCTACGGTTTGTGACATTGTCGGTTTGCGCCCCAGCGTCCACGTCGATGGTGTTTCCTACTTTCCATTGCTTGAGGGGGCGGCAACACTCCCTGCGCCTCATCCTACTTTTTATTGGGAGGTCAATGAAACGCGGGGACCTATACAAGCGGTGCTTATGGGCGAATGGAAGGGCATCAAGCAGTATCAAAAACCTTTTGAACTGTATAACATCAAACAGGATCCAAACGAAACGCAAAACCTCGCCGCTTCGCACCCTGATATCGTAAAGCAAATCGAAACCTATCTATCGGAAACACGGACCGAACATCCCGAATTTCCATTAACCAAAAGAGAGGCTCATTATGATAAGTAATCGTTCATTTTTTCTTTTGTTGCTACTGGGCTTCTTTACATCGCCCTCATTTTCTCAACTTCCCAAAAACGTCATTTTTATCCTTTCCGACGATCACCGCTACGATTTCATGGGATTTACGGGAAAAGTTCCCGGACTGAAAACGCCGAACTTGGACAGGCTAGCGCTCGAAGGTGCCCATTTCCGGAATGCTTTTGTTACCACAGCCCTCTGTTCTCCTTCCCGTGCATCCATCCTCACGGGCCAATATGCGCATACGCACACCATTGTCGACAACCAGTCGCCAGCTCCTGAAGGGTTGATATTCTTTCCTCAATACCTACAGGAGGCCGGTTATGAAACCGCCTTCTTTGGCAAATGGCACATGGGTAATGACGATGGGAGTCCGCAACCCGGTTTTGATCACTGGGTGGGTTTCAAAGGCCAAGGTGTTTACTACAACCCGACGTTAAATATCGATGGGGTTCCCAAGAAATTTCAGGATAGCACTTACATTACGGATCTCCTGACCACGTTATGCATCGATTGGATGAAAAAACAGGAGGCTGATAAAAAACCCTTTTTTGTCTACCTTTCCCACAAAGCCGTACACGCCAATTTCCAGCCGTCAAAACGGCATAAAGATCGTTACCAGCATCTTGAATTCCAATATCCTCCCTCGATGTTTATAACGGCTACCGATACCAGCAGGGCTTACGACAAAACACGGTGGCCCGGTATGGGAAACTATCCGGTAAACGAACGTGACATTCCGCTATGGGTGAGACAGCAGCGCTACAGCTGGCATGGTGTGGATTACATGTACCATGGCACCACCGACCTGGATAAGATGGCTATCAACTACGCAGAAACCCTGCAAGGCGTGGATGAAAGCATTGCCTCCGTACTCGATTACCTGGAAAAAAGTGGTTTAGCAAAAGAGACCTTAGTCATTTATATGGGAGATAACGGCTTTTCATTCGGCGAACATGGACTGATTGACAAGCGGCATGCTTATGACGAATCGATGCGCGTACCGCTGTTGGCCTGGAGCCCCGGCTTTATTAAGCCCAACAGTAAAATAGATCAGATGGTACTAAACATAGACATTGCACCCTCCATCCTGAACCTAGTTGGATTAAAAAAACCAGTACAAATGCAGGGCGAATCGTGGCTTCCCTTAGTATCCGGAAAAACCATTCCGTGGAGGGAACGCGTGTTTTACGAATACTATTGGGAAAATGCCTTTCCCCAAACGCCTACGCAATTTGCCGTCCGTACATCCCAGTATAAGTTTATCCGAAGCCAGGGTGTATGGGACATCAACCAATTGTATAACTTAGAAGCGGATCCCTACGAGGTCAATAATTTAATTCGTGATCCAGCCTATCAATCCATTGCTTCGGAGCTGAATAGCGCGCTGTGGGACTGGCTTGAACATACAGAAGGAACCTTTATCCCCCTCAAACGGATCAAATCAAAACATAAAGATCACAAATTCAATGGAACTTGGTAACCGCGCATGGCGCATGCATGCCTATTTTATCTTATTTACCGTCGCCATCTTCTTATGCGGCAGCTGTTCATCCGTTGACGGAAAAAAAACGGAGACTACGCTTCCGAATATTCTATGGATCGTAGCTGATGATCTGGGTACCGATCTCGCCTGCTACGGTACGCCAGCGGTTCAGACGCAAATCTTGACAAATTTGCCGATCAATGGCTTGACGAGGCCGATCGCGGTGTATATCCCGAACCCGAAGCTGAAATCTCGTTTGCGGCAGCGTTGATGAAGGACAATTTCGAAAAGGAAATGAAGAAAAAAGGATTGAAAGTAACTGTCAGCGATTCGGCTTTTCTAGCCTATTGAAAAAAATGCTCCAGTAGATTACTTACATCAGCAACGTATCGATCCGGTGTCCATGCACCATCTGCTCCTTTTCGGACCATGAAAATACGGTAAATGTTCCGTCTTGTGAGGCGACCATGGCTAAGGAATCATGCTGGTCGTTCACAAATTGGGCGGCGGCCAAATGCCGGGTTCCGCCAATGGTGGTGGCATCTAACAATTGCATACTGCTACCTGCCACCGGTTCTGTTAATATAATCTGGGCGACGGGCAATGCGTGTGGTGAACGTGCTATCTTGGCTCCGAAAGCAAGTAATTGATGGTCCTGCGTTATTACCGTGGCTCCGTCAATCGCTGAATATCCACCTACCGCAGCGACTATTTTGGGTAACGTATCTGTATAGGGAATCTGCGAGCCATCATTTCCAATAGGAGACAACATTTCATGAGGTTCGATCAAATAGTTGATGGGTTTTACAATGGAATGCAGCCAAGCGGCACTGTTGGGAGGAACGACCACCAACAATGCGCCACGGCCATGGCTACGTATCGCCAAGGCCAATTGCACGAGGAAATTTTCGGGCTGATCATTCTGTGTGTGAGAAAATCCAAGTAAAGCAGAAAGAATTCCTGGACAATCGGTCAACCCCCAATGGTTATCGTCGATCACCTTGATCTGATTGCCTTTGAGCACTGCCACATTGACAAACTTGCGTGCATGCTCCCGGTGCTTTTGTTTCACCACCAATAAACCGGCCTCCACAACCTCTATCACCATCGTATGGGTGGGCACTTCATGCGTGGTACCCCATATATAAAAATTATCATCTTCTATCCACACACCTAAGTGTATTCCCGGTTGTACAACCGCTGGCGACAACTTGACCAGGTTATAAGGGGTAAAACGTTGCGGATGACGAAAAACCAAACGATTCACCGCCAAATCCGGTGGCACAAATGCTACCGATATTTTCGGCTCATAGCCCTCTTCGCGGCGCAAGCTTGCCCAAAAAGCGGTGTCAATGAGTATTTCGATAACCGGTATGTCCGGAATATGCCTGTAATCCGTATCCCGGTGGTCAACTAACTTTTTAAAATGTTCGGCTATTCGATACGACACCAGCTTAGCCGCTAGATATGTGGGGTCTGAAATCATTTTTGAAAAGGGCAAACAATACTGCCGCCGACTACTATTTATTGAGTTATATCAGCAAACTTACCTATCTTGCCATTGATTTGCAAGTTATGGTTTTCTTAAAACAAACAGGATTATGCGATTTATTATTGAAGTATTATTGACCGGGTTAGCCGTCTTCCTTGCGGCGCTGGTCCTCCCTGATTCGGCCGTCAGCGTTGCGGGATTCGGCTGGGCAATTGTTGCCGGACTTATCATCTCCTTCGTGAATGCGACCGTCGGTACTGTTCTCCGTTTTTTTACGCTCCCACTCAATCTCCTTACCCTCGGATTGATCTCGTTTATTATTACCGTGTTGATGGTACAGCTTACCAGCTACTTTATGGGAAGTAAATTTGAAGTGGCAAATTTTTGGTGGGCAGCCGTCTTTGCGATCGTCGTGGCGATCATCCAACTGATCCTAAACAGTATTTTTGGATCGAAAGAACGTGACTAAACCGATGGCCCGTAGACTAACTTAACGGAAGCCTACGGGTTATCATCAAAAAATCCTAAATTAGCCAAATCAATTTGCTGAATCCATCGTTATGAAAGTTCTGTTGACGGGCCTATTCCTTCTTGTAACCATCGGTTTCTCCTATTCGCAGGAAAGATACCGGATCGTATACGACTACAAGACCGATCGCCTCAATTTTTATTCCATCGATCAAAACAACCGGATTATCGATACCCTCCGGAACCCCAAGTTCAAACGCAACCGGGCAATAGAAGTTCAGTTGAAAAATGTCAATCCATTTGCCGTTGACGTGAGTACTTCGGTGGTTGAAAAAAACGTCCACGAATCTTCAGGAAGCAGCGGCTTTACGTTCAATTCGCTTTTGGGCAGTATCGGCAAACTGACCGGTGACAAACTAAAATTAAATTCATCCAGCCTCCCTTTGGGAGAAAAAGAATCGCCTGCTGCGGCTTCACGGGGCGCGGCGTTATCCAATAAATTATCCGAGCTCGACGAAACTACCACATACGTTTCCGCCATTAAAAGTGCCTTGGTAGCAGACTTAGTGAATCCCGACCTTAACAAAGATTCGATCATTCGGCATCTAAAACAAATCGCTGGCAAACTGGAAGATATACGGCTGCCTGATCCAGATGAGAACTTCTACCTCTTTCTTTCTCATCTTGAAAAAGTCATCCTACAGGACAAAAATGAGCTACTCTCATCCGCTAATGCGTTTGTGAGCGAAATCGAACAGCCACCTTCCTCCGACGAACCGCTATCGAGGGGACAACTTGTTGCCCGTCATACCACATTGAGTAACCTGCAAAACGCCATCGCATCTGTCAATAGCACGACCGATCAGACCACCGATCACATCGGCCAGATCAAAGCACTCTACACCGATCTGGAAGCAGCGTCTTTTGATCAAACCTACGACTATGTCATCGAAGCAGATAAAGCAACGATTGAATTGAAATTTCTGCGCAGTGCCTTTGCCTCGCAAAACAGCTCCGACCCTACCCGACAAACTGTCAAAACACGCAACGTGCGCGTTGCTGCAAAAGGCGGATTCAAGATCAATACCGGAATCGCAATGACGTTGAATAATTTCAGCGCTACCTCCAACAGCTATTTCATTAGCGATGCTGGTATCATCGGCTCTGAAAAAAACACCAACTTCGTTCCGAATCTAAGTACGATGATCAACTTTTACCCGATTATCAGCGAATCGTTCAACATCGGCGGTAGTTTTGGGCTGTCTGTACCCATCACCGACAAGGTGGGCGGTGTTAATTTCCTCCTCGGTCCGTCTCTGTTCATCGGTGACAAAAACCGGCTTTCGTTTTCAGGCGGCATTGCCTGCGGACCGGTCAATAAGTTGAGCAATGGCTTAAAGCCGGGGGACGCCACAGACATTCGTGACTTAGAAAACTACACCAAATCCGTCTATAATTTCGGATATTATCTCGGTGTTTCATTCAGTGTGTTCGACATCAATTAATCGTAGACTATGAAAAAAATCTTCTTATTCCTAATTACTGCATCGTTACTATTTCAGGTTGGCTTCGCAAAAAAAAGGGCGTTGATTATCGCGATCGGAGCATACCCTGCCAAAACCGGTTGGAGCGCGATCAGTTCGGTAAATGATGTTGCATTGATTCAGCAGGCATTGGCTAAACAGGGCTTCGCCGATGCGGACATGGTTATCCTAACCGACGAACAAGCAACGAAAGAAGGCATTATCCGAGCGATGGCCCAATTGCAGGCAACGGCCGAAGAAGGCGACATTGTGGTCATTCATTACTCGGGCCATGGCCAACAAATATTCGACGACAATGGCGACGAAATAGATGGCAAGGACGAATCCATTGTTCCCTACGATGCCTTTGCCAAATATACCCACAACTACGCTGGTCAAAACCACATCCGGGATGACGAATTGGGCAATATCATTGCCAACTTCCGGAACAAATTGGGTAAGGATGGACAATTGCTCTTCATCATGGATAGCTGCCACAGCGGCTCGACCACCCGGGGGGCAAAGGCACGCGGCGGACAAGCGACGTTTGCACCCCCCAACTGGACGCCGCAGGAGGCGGACAAAACCAAAGGCAGCGGGCTGATCGAACGCACACGGGTAACCCCCGAGGCTTCTCCATTCGTGATGATATCCGGTGCATCGGCCGATGAGTTAAACTATGAATACCAGGGGTGCGGATCCCTGAGTTATGCCTTTTCCAAAGCCATGACTGATCTGGGGTCAGATTTTACCTTTCGGCAATTATTCTCGTCGATTGCGGCCAACATGAATGTCATTTCACCCAAGCAAACGCCAACGATCGAAGGCGACATTGATTACCTCCTTTTTAAAGGAGAGTACGTAAAGCAGCAACCTTATTTTACCCTCAACCGTATTGTTCAGCCCGACGTGATCCAAGTTGCCGGGGGCCAATTACAACGGCTGTTTAAGCAAACGAGCGTCTTTGTGCTTCCAGCGGGCACAACTACTGCTGATCCCGACAAAGTCGTAGCAAAAGGAACAATCACCAACGCAAAATTCAATGAAGCCGTTGTTAAGCTTGACCGTCCGCTGGAAGACCCTAACGAAAAAAACTACTGGGTATTCGTCGATCAACCCGCCTATGGCGACATTGCCATCCAGGTTTATTTGCACCCATCGGTTGACGATGCAAGCGTGAAGACGGCTATCTCCGCCTTTCTATCGGAAAACCATCTTGGAAAAATCGTCACGGATACCCTCGAAGCCGATGTCATTGTTGAAAAACGGGCAAACGCGTATCAATTGACGGTAGCGCAGGGGGAATCGGCTTTCAACGAAGCCGAAAGCTCACGGGGGGAAGACCTAGCCGCAGAAATCAACGAAAAGTTATTCAATTTTGCACAAGGACAATACCTCAAAAAGCTGAGTCTCAAAAATTACGAATACGAATTTGAGTTCAAACTGATTCCCATTGATTACGACGTTGAACTGGGCATTTCCGGAGATCTGAAGCCGGATACCGCACTTGTCAACGAGGCCGGCATATTTGAGGTAGATCCCGAATCCGATTACGTCGTCTTGCAAGTCACGAACAAGAGCGATCGGCCCTTGTATTTCAGCATCATCGAAATCAATACAAAGGGAGAGATTGCCTCCTTTATGCCCAATGATAATTGTCCGCTGACCGATGAGGAACGCCGCATTGCGCCCGGACAAACCATGACGTTTTCCGACTGTGTATTCTCCTTCGGGCCGCCTTACGAGCGACTTATCCTCAAGGGTTTTGCCACGTCAACGCCGATTAATTTCCAGTCGACAGTGGCTACGAGGGGTGAAGGTACCCGTTCGGCCAATCAGCATCCCTTGGAACGATTTATTCAGCAAAGCTATACGCAAAGCCGTGGGTCAAGCAGCACAAGTGTCACCGGTAAAGTAGACGGGTACAGCTCGGAATTTGTGTATGAAATCGTAAAACGCTAAAAAATGCTTAAAATCTGCGAACTGGCCTGTACGACCATCCTGCTCTTCTGCTGCATCAACGCTTACAGCCAGCCACCCGAAGTCGTTATTCAAAAAGAATACGGCTCTATCGAAAACATCAAATTCTCCCCAAACGGAGAACAGTTTATTACGTATGCGCTAGGGGCTACCGACCTCGATATCAACTTGTGGGATGCCCATTCTAAACTCATGCTGGGCTATGTAAACATCTATTTCGGCAACGGAGAAGGCAGTGGTAAAATCAAATTAATGAACGACGGCATTGTCTATGTAAACGACAATCAACACATCTATCGGTATGACCTAATTGCCAACTCAAATGAGACCATCTACGAAACTGTCTTTCCCAACTATATACACGACTTTGAATGGCTGGACAACCATCAGCTCTTCGTATTGGAAAAAATCTATTCCGAACAGCAAAAGGAGGTGCAAGAAGAATCTCACCATTTCAATGCAGTCATATACGATGCTCAATCGAAGAAAATAGAAATTGAACGGCAAATCAATCAGGAATTAACTGCTGTTGCCATTCCCCCGGCGCACAATTTTCTGCTACTATTGTCAAGTAACGGAAAAGCTCTTTTTTTGGATTCTTCCTTACAAGAATACCGCTCACCCATCACAATAAACCAAACGAAAGCACCAGGCTTTTACTGTTTCGACAAAAGTGGCAAGCACTTAATATACAATGAGCAACTCCACACCGAAATCAAACTATTAGATGTCGAGTCCGGTAACATCGTTCAACGTATACAGTTACCTAAACCACACGACGCTCCAGAAACCAATTTTTTCGCTTCTTCGGTCGATGAACTTTATAACATGATATATATAGCATCAGAAAATGTTTTATATACACATTCAGGATATAACACCATCAGCCGCATTGATTTGGCAACTTTTGAAACAACCGACCATTCGATCATTGACTTTGATGACCAAATCGGCTCACTGGCCTATAATCCGCTTTCTGACGAAGGGTTTATTACCCATGGCAAAACTGGCTCAATGTTCAGGGCTAAATCGAATCTTTCAATTGTTGATTTCGAACACAAAGAAATCCTCGCCCGTATTCAACAGAACTTCACTGCCAACACCAATTGCTTTTCCAATCTCATCACGGTTGGTGGACAACGTTTTTTGACCGCCACAGACCCAGAATCTGGTTCGAAAACCTATCACAATAACCTTACCCTCCACTCACTTGATTTACTGACCACTTCCCGCATCACGTGCGGTTCAAATTGCCTGATATCCCAAAATAGATCGACCGACCATGTGCTGATTGAGATGGGCACCGGCAATCGGAGTTTTCCCCAAAAGTTGGCAGATATCGATATATATGCCGGCATACTGGGAACCAACTGGTTGGGCAGAACCGTCGATTTAAGTCAGCCCGAGAGCGATCCAACAAACATCTTTGAGGACTTTACCAAAATTAATCTCACCGAAATAAGCAGCTGGAAAAAAATCAAAAAATATTCTTCGTATGAGATATTACACTATTTAGACAAGCAGAAAAGGCTCATTGTAGCATTCAGCAATGCAGACGAAACAACAGTCGCCATTTTAGATGAACACGGCAACTTACTTAAAGAAATACCAGCCGAATATTCGGTCAACGCTAAAACGTCTCCAGACGATGCCTACCTAGCTCTCTATTGGTCAGAGGGCAGTAAACACGAACTCATCGTCATCGACACACAAAAGCTGACTACTGTTTATAAAAAAACAGTTAAGGCGGATGATTTGATTACAATTGGGTTCTCTTTCGGCGACCTTCCGGATGATTTTTTCTATTCGTACAATACTTTTGACCATCAAACAGGGTTTCTGGGTCAAGTATTTCGCATTGACCTGCGTTCTTCCAAACCTGCAGAAACACCTTTTTATAAAGGCGATCTTTTTTTTGCGGATTTTGAAGTATCCAATAAAAACAGTCTCATTCTGGGCAATTCACTTGAGAGCTATATCATCTACGATACCAAAGCCGGACATATTGAAGAAAGTGTTTATACTGGAACGGGATCGATTGACCACTTCACGTATTACCCGGGAGAGAATACGTTACTTGTTTCTGGCAATAAACTGTACTCACGTCTGATCAATCTATCAAAAAAAACAGCGGTCACTTATCACCAGTCCAATGAGCATTTTTTTGCCCAAAATGCCGACGGTTACTACATGGCTTTTGACTATATACCCAATAACATCGCTTTTGTTGTAAACAATAAAAGCTATCCGTTTACGCAATTTGACCTTAAGTACAACAGACCCGATAAAGTGATGCTTGACCTAGATATGTTAACCGCAGAGCGGCAACAGCTATTTCAGGAAGCATACAATAAACGGATTTCAAATCTTCAAATCGACACCTCGCTAATCAATCTTCCTATTTCCAACCTTCCATCCGTGAAGTTGACTTATAGCCGAAAATCATTCCATACAACCGATCAGGCGATCCCCGTTAACGTGTCTATGCACGACAGCCTGTCTACCCTGAAAGCCTGGAATATTTGGGTAAATGGTGTTCCACTGTTTGGTAAAAATGGAAAATTGATTGAAGGAACCGTCCAAAACTATTCAACCCATTATCCGATTCCGCTGTCATCAGGAACCAACAACATACAGATATCCTGTACGAATGCCCGCGGGTTAGAATCGATGCGTGAGTCTTTCTCAATACATAGAGTTTCAGACGACACAAAAACTAAGGTATATTATATCGGCGTTGGCGTGTCTGATTACCTGGACACTACCATGAATCTTGTTTATCCTACCAAAGACGTGATGGATTTGGATAAGCTTTTCAAAGAAAAGTATCAAAATTATGAGGCCCATCTACTACTGGATAATAAAGTAACACTTGAAAACTTACAGAAAATTCATGACATTTTGGCCCAGACAACCGTCGATGACCAAGTGATTATTTCTTTTCACGGACATGGATTAGTTGATGATGAGAGTAACTTCTATTTTGCTACTTACGACATGGATTTTGACCATCCACAAAAACGGGGATTCTCTTACGACCAATTATATCAATTGTTTTCATTTGGCTCTTCCAGGAAGAATGTCATATTCCTCGATGCATGCCATAGCGGTGAGATAGACAGCGATGGACAAACGAATACCGTTTCCACGGAGAATACGCAGGTCAAGGCTACCGAAACACCCTTTAACAATAGGGGATCAAAAGCAATTGCCGTTTCAAAAAAAGACAATTTGCAAAACAGCTTTGCATTAAAGCAACGACTATTCAATAATTTCATCGGTTCAGACGGAACAGTAATTATATCGGCATCAGCCGGTGTTGAGTATGCATATGAGAGCGACGAATGGAAAAACGGTGTATTCACATACAGTATTATCAACGGGCTGAAAAACAATCGAGCAGATAGTGACGAAAACGGCCAGATTACGATTTCCGAATTAAAAGCGCATGTATCGCGTCAAGTAAAAGAATTAACAGATGGGCAGCAGACTCCAAATGCAAGACAAGAGAACGTATCAACCGATTTTCAAATTTGGTAAACGGGCAAAAAGAAAGCATGAATTATCATTCAAAATGACCAGTCCCACACTAGCAGACATTTAGGCATCAAATTAGACATAGCTCGATAAATAATTAATGGAACCGGCAGATTCCGAATGTTTCACAAAGCGCGTCGGCGATCGCCCGTTCGTCCATTCCGAGTAAACGCAGATCATCGATAAAGGCCTGATGTTCGGTTTCCAACTGCCTGTAGGTATTCCGGTCAATTAACTCAAAAACGAAAAACGGTAGGTTATTCAAATTAGGAAATGCTTCAGTCGTAACCGTCCACTCAACGTAGCTACCCCCCGCAAACACGCTATTGTCGCCGTAGAGTGCCAGCCGGGAGCCGTCCGTTTCAAACTTAGCCAGTTCTCCCGTTTCGATATTGCGGATCAACACATAGTACGCCGTAGCAAGCGAATCCGTTTTCCAGTTGAACCGGACCTTGGAATTTACCACTTTCGCACTGTCCGTCGGTGTCAGCATTCGCATTTCGCCCCGGAATGCCGCTCCGATCAGCGTCTCATTGCGCTCTCCGCCCACGAACTCCTTCCATACATAGGTTAGGTATTGAGCCGTCATATTACTCCCTCGCGGCTTCCCTTTACGCGCGAGGAGCTGCTGAAAGCCAACGGTTGCCGGCCCCACGGCCTCGTAGGTAACTCCCCGCTGGTCTATCGCCGTCAAGCTGGCACCATTTCCCAGTCTCAACGAAGACGACGCTGTGAGCAATGAGCCCTTTTTCGCCATTCGATCTGCCTTTCCCGTAACAAGGATAACTTCACCCTTTACCTGAAAAACATATAGACTATCCTGCGCTGCTGCAGTCGATATCAGCAGCGAGGCAATCAATCCAAGAGATAGCTTTTCCATGCAAACCTTTTTTTCAAATAAACGACTAAATATTCATAATATCCGATCATTTCGAGTCCCAATAATACCCAGATTAACACAGGCGTTATGCGTACATAAATACCTGATTTCAATAACAGCAACGTAAAATACACCAGGATTACCGAAAGGGAGAGCTGAATGATTTTGGCTAAAATATCAAATGCAAATTCGTTCCGTACATAAAGCCGCATTCCGCCCTTCACTACCAATAAACAGGAAAAAAAAGCCGTTAGGTAAACCAATCCATTCGGAATGCCCATCAAAAACCGACTATGCAAGAGCATATATACGACATTGCCATGGATTTCCACACCGTACATATCCGGCGTTGAACGGCCGGCTATCGACGGATTCATCGGCGTAAAATGCTTATCTTCAATATCGTTGGCATTGCCAGTAGGAGTTCCCAAGTAACCAAAAATGACAATTGCATCCTTTAGCACTGGCAACGATTCATTTTGCAGTACATCGTCGATATCAAGCGTCAGGAAGCCTTGGCTAGCAATACGGTAATCGATTGGCTGTGATTGAGATAGTCGGTCCAATGCTCCTCGCTCCGCATTCTTGCCTGCTAGTCTAGCCAGTCTAACCCCTAAACTTACCGAGGTATCGCCATTCACTTTCACTCCCCTAAATTCACGGATTACCCGACCGCCGTCAGGTTGATCAAGATTGACAAATCCCTCATGGGCAAACCGCTCCCGGAAATAGGGATGACTGGCTACTAGGGCCGTATCTTCCCAATAGAATGCCGCAACCACCCGGTGATGACTCAATGCCTCCCGCAATAAGGAGTCGGAATACGGCTCCTTCAAATCCCTAAACAATAAATCGACGCCAATGGCACTAGGCTGTGCTTCGGCGACCTGTTGCAGCGCTTGGGCGATTTCAAAACGCCCTGCTTGTTTCACATTGACCAGCACAACTTCCTTCGACGTTACCTGATCATAAAAGCCTTCCGAATAATACAGATCATTGAAGCTAACATCTTCAAACGCCTGCTCAAAGGGATCCAAAAACGATACGTTGACAAAAAGCAAATAAAAAAACAAGGCAACCGTGCCTGTAAGGCACGTACAGAAAAATGCATCTCTCCAAAGGAGGTACCGCTTTGTGTTATTCATGGTTATCGTCGGCTAAGCCCTGCACGGGTTGATTATTTCTGTCAAAGATACCACTCTTTGCCAGAAAGTCAAGGTCAGCATTACGAAAAGCAAGGTATCTCAGGACGTGCGCAGCGATTTCCGGAATGCTTCCGGGGTAACTCCGGTATTTTTTTTAAAAAACTTCGTAAAGTATGAATTGTCTTCGAAATTCAGCATATATGCAATCTCGGCGATGGAACGTTCCGGATTAACCAGCAGTCGTTTGGCTTCTAACGCGATGCGGTTTCGAATTACCTCGCCGGCCGATAGGCCCAATAAGTCTGAGCAAACCGCATTTAAATGATTTGGGGTGATATAGAGCAGCGCCGCATAATCCCTGGGTAACCGTAACTCTGTAAAGTGCCGGTCCACCAACTTGCGGAAATTCCGAAGAAGTGTCGTACTGTAGGAAAGTGGTACGGGCGTGGTCGCTTCCTGCACACTAGTTACATCTAAAAATAGCTTAAGGATCAGCACACGTAACCTATCCAGGTTTCTCGCACCCACAACGGAAGCCAATTCAACCATCTCTTCAAAAAGTCCTGTGAGCGTTGCCTGCAATGATACCGGGATATCGACCACCGACTGCTGGGCTACCCCCTGAAAGAATGGGAACTCGTCGATATAATCCGGCCTCAGTAAAAAAGATTGAAAGAACGAAACCGAGAAATTCAGCACATAGCCATCGACTTCCTCGTCGAATGCCCAATGGTGCACCTGCCCCGGAACCATGGCATAAAGTTGATGCGGCCGGACCGGAAATCGATCAAAATCAATTGTATGATGGCCTTTTCCCTGCGTGAAGTAAACCAGATGATAAAAACGATGACGATGGGGTACGTCTAATTTATGATGTTCTGCATGGTAAAGAGCAAAAGGTCGCACCATAACATCGGGATGAGAAGCGACCAACTCGGCGATATCGAATACCGGATACTGCTGTGCCATGAGACTAAAATACTAATAAACTATCATATCGGAGGACAAAGTAGGCAATTATAAAGCCATTTCCACAAAAAAGTCGCCCGCTTTCCAATCGGAAGGCGGGCGACTTTTTTGATTACTTCGATGGCAATTGGGATTATTCCTCTTCAAACTTCCAGCGCACAAAAGCCTCAATGGCTTCGTATTCCGCCATACCTAAGCCATCATACAGCCGCGCTGTCTCGCGGGTACGTTCTTCAGCACGCACCCAAAACTCACGGGCATCATCTCCAGGAAATACGGGGACATCTTTCTGAGACTGGTGCTTAAAAATTGCGTGTCGTTTTCGCAATACTTCCTGCGGCGAAAGTGGGACAGCCATTTCAATTTCGTGAATTTCGAACTCATGCCATGCGCCGCGATAGAGCCACAACCAGCAATCCTTGGTCCATGCTTCTGTTTCCCTCAGCCTTAACATGGCCTTGTGGATGATATCAAAACATACCTTATGGGTACCATGCGGATCAGCAAAATCACCCGCAGCAAAAATCTGGTGAGGTTTAACCTGTTGCAGCAGCTCCATCGTTTGTAGGATATCGTCCTCATAATCCGGCGTTTTACTGTATTTGCCCCGATCATAAAAGGGTAGGTTCTGAAAATGTATATGATCATCGGGCAATCCCGCGAAACGCGCTCCGGCGATCGCTTCACCTTTACGAATCAGCCCTTTCACGGTCAGCAGCTCCTGCGTATCGATCTGATTAGGCTTCTTATCTGCAATAAACCGCCGCGCATTTTTATACAGGTCTTCGAGTTTTTGAGTATCTAAACCTTGCGACTTAGCAAAATCTGTCGCAAATTCGATAAAGCGAAGCGCATCATCGTCCCATACCGCCGTATTGCCTGACGTTTGATAAGCTACGTGCACGTCGTGCCCCTGGTCTGCAAGGCGGATGAATGTCCCTCCCATGGAGATGACATCATCATCGGGATGCGGAGAAAAGATGATCGAGCGCTTCGTTGCCGGGTCCCGGCGTTCAGGTCGTTGACTATCATCCGCGTTGGGTTTACCGCCTGGCCAGCCCGTAATCGTGTGCTGCAACTGGTTAAAAATATCAATATTGATATGGTATACTGGCCCCTTTTCGGTGGCCAGTTGCGCCATTCCGTTGTTGTTATAGTCATCTTCCGTCAGCTTCAGCACCGGCTTTTTCAGGGTCTGTGAAAGCCAAACAACCGCCTTTTTTATCGTTTTATTATCCCAGATACAATCCTTCACCAGCCACGGCGTATCAAAACGCGTCAGCAGGGATGCCGCATCTACATCGATGACAAATTCGACGTTATCGGAAAGCTGCAGGTACGTAGCGGGCACTTCGGACGACAATTCACCTTCGACCGCTTTTTTCACAATCTCGGCCTTCTTTTGGTTCCAGGCCATCAAAATGATTTCCCGGGCTTTGAAAATGGTGCCGATACCCATCGTAATAGCCTTGGTAGGTACATTTTCTTTACCCCCGAAATCGCGCGACGCATCGCGGCGGGTCAAGTCATCCAGTGTAACCAACCGGGTACCTGAGTTGGGTGCCGACCCCGGTTCGTTAAAACCGATGTGCCCCGTTCTGCCAATACCTAGTATCTGCAAATCTAAGCCACCCAATGCCGTGATTTTTTGCTCGTAGGCCAAACAAAAATCATGGATTTCTTCCATGCTCAGCGTACCATCAGGGATGTGCACATTCTCACGCTCGATATCCACGTGATCAAATAGATTTCGATTCATGAATGTAACATAGCTCTGTTCCGAATCGGGCTGCATGGGATAGTACTCGTCAAGGTTAAAGGTGATTACATTTTTGAAACTGAGTCCCTCTTCCCGATGTAAGCGCACCAATTCCGCATACACTTTTACAGGGGTTGCACCTGTAGCAAGGCCAAGGATGGCCTGCTCACCTTGTTCTTGTTTGCCGCGAATTAAATCGGCAATACGTTTTGCTACGGCTAGCGAAGCCGCGGTAGGATCGGAGTAAACGCTCACGGGTGCTTTCTCGAAGCGTGTTTCTTCCAGTAAATTTAATCTTGCCATCTGAGAAATTACGTATAAGGTGAGACGCAAAAATAAATATATTTACTTGAAAAAATAATTAAAGAGAATATACTTCCTTAAATTTTTTTTAAAACGGACAAACAATCGTGTGCGTAAGAATTAAGCAAACGGTTGCGTTTATCAAATGCTTTGATAACTCAACAAACTATCCTATACTTGTTTGTTATTACCGTGTTCGCTCTTGCCGTACACCCAATTTTCCATTATGAAATACAATCGTAGAAATTTTCTAAAGAGTGCTACCCTCCTATCTGGGGCTGTGGCAGCATTGCCCGCGGTGGCACACGAGGTTGCGTCTGAAGTCCAACCCACAAAGCCTCAACGCTTCAATATGAGCGGATATGCGGCTCCAAAAATCGACAAAGTTCGGATCGGATTCATCGGTTTGGGCCAACGCGGGCCAGGCGCTGTACAACGGATGTCGCATATTGATGGCGTGGAAATTAAAGCGCTCTGTGATAAGGATCCCAGCAGGGCCTCAAAAGCGCAGGGAATTCTGACAAAAGCCGGGCTCCCGAAGGCCAAGGAATACAGTGGCGAAGAAGGCTGGAAGGACATGGTAGCCAACGAAGACCTCGACTTAGTTTACATCTGCACGCCATGGAACCTGCATACACCGATGGCGGTCTTTGCAATGGAACATGGTAGGCATGCGGCGAGCGAAGTGCCTATCGCGATTACGCTCGATGAATGCTGGCAACTCGTTGAAACTTCCGAAAGGACTAAAAAGCATTGTATGATGCTTGAGAATTGCTGTTATGACTTTTTCGAGATGCTGACCCTCAATATGGCCCGCAACGGCTTGTTCGGTGAGATTATGCACGCCGAGGGTGCATACATCCATGACCTGTTAGGCTTAAATTTCGATAAGGACGGCTATGCTGATATGTGGCGGCTACGTATGAACGCCACCCACAACGGCAATCTCTACCCTACGCATGGATTGGGCCCGATTGCGCAATGTCTCAACATCAATCGGGGCGACCGGATGGATCACTTGGTATCCATGTCGACCAACGATTTTATGATGGCTGATACCGCTGCTGCAAAAGCAAAAGACGATGCTTTTTTCCAGCCCTTTGCCGGAAAATCGTATCGAGGCAACATGAATACGACACTGATTCGCACGGCTAAGGGAAAATCCATCATGGTACAACACGATGTAACCTCTCCCCGCCCGTACTCACGCATCCACCTCATCAGCGGTACCAAAGGAGTAGCTTCCAAATATCCTTCACCTGAACGGATAGCGTTTGGCCACGAATGGATTAGCGACGAGGAATTGAAAGCACTCTATACAAAATATACTCCACCGCTGATCAAACACGTAGGCGAGGTGGCTAAGCAGGTGGGTGGTCATGGTGGGATGGATTTCATTATGGATTGGCGCCTCATTGACTGCCTCCGTAATGGATTGCCGCTTGATCAAGACGTGTACGACGGGGCATTATGGAGCAGCATTTTTCCATTGAGTGAACAGTCTGTGGCAAAACGATCCCGTTCGCTCGATGTACCGGATTTTACCCGGGGTGCCTGGCAAACGAATAAACCGGTGAATCTTACATTGGAAGGCGGAGCAACGACCGGCGTCAGAAAGGGCTGACCTGTAGGAGCCGTTCGACTGCCTGCTGTAACGTCTGCTCCTGTTTAGCGAAGCAGATACGGACCAGGTGCTGGTTTATGTCCCGATGGTAAAAAGCTGCGATGGGAATCGTGGCTATGCCATGTTGTTTCGTCAACGTTTCGCAAAATTCTTTTTCCGGCAGCCTGCTGATTGCCGAGTAATCGGCAACCAGAAAGTAGGTACCTTGGCAGGGTAAGGGGCGAAAACCCGTTTCTTGGAGTGCAGTTTCCAGAAAATCACGCTTTTTCTGGAAAAACGCACCCAGTTCGAGATACGCTTCTGCATCCTTCATAAAATCAGCCAGCGCATGTTGTATGGGTGTATTGACGCTAAATACATTGAATTGGTGAACTTTCCGAAATTCCGCGGTTAGTTCATGGGGAGCTAGGCAATATCCCACCTTCCAGCCGGTAGTATGGTATAGTTTACCGAACGAAGCCACCACAAACGCACGTTCACGAAGCGATGGGTAATGTGCTGCGCTGCGACGTTGTACTCCGTCATAAACGATATGCTCATACACTTCGTCGCTTAATACATAGCAATCGGTGTTTCGAATGAGCTGGATCAACTGTTGATAATCGGTATCACTTAATACACGAGCTGTCGGATTATTGGGCGAATTGATCACGATTAGCCGGGTTTGGGGTGTTATCAAAGCAGCAACGACACTCCAGTCAATGGCAAAATCCGGAGCTCTTAGGATCACGGGCTTGGGTATTCCACCAAAGACCTGTACCGTAGGACCATATGCGTCGTAAGCGGGCTCAAACAAGATCACCTCGTCACCCGGACGGATCAACGTTGCCATGGCCGTAAAAAGTGCCTGCGTAGCACCGGCGGTAATGGTAATCTCTGTGTCAGGATGGTAGCATACATCAACGGTTGTCGCTACTTTATCACTGATCTGTTCGCGCAATGCCCTCACACCAGCCATCGGCGCATACTGATTGGGTCCAGTGCGTAAGTACTGTTCGACCAACGAAATGAGTCGCGGCGAAGGATCAAAATCAGGAAACCCTTGCGAAAGATTGATCGCCTGATGTTGAAGCGCCAACTGCGACATGTGCGTGAAAATGGACGTGGCCGTGTTGGGTAGTTTGGAGGTAAGATTCCGCATTTTTGACAGACAACCGATGGTTAAAAAGCAATATTTTCACGAAGTATTTCCCGATAAAAGCGAACGCTATCTTCCAACTGTGCGATATAGGCTTCCTTATCCAGTATAATTTTATGGTATAGCTCTTTTTCCTCGTTGATAAATCGATCAATGTGCCCTTTCGTCGCGCCATTCCCCAATAATTCGGGAAGCTCCGTTTCCAGCACTTCCGCAATCTGTGCCAGGCGATCGATGTCAATACGGGTTATCCCGCCTTCAATATTTTGATAAGTCTTCAATGCAATGTGCAATGCCTCCGCCATATCTGCTTGCGATCGCCCCCGTTCCCTTCGTAGGCGTCTGATGTTACCTAAAATATCCGATTGCGCCATAGTTTTTTCCCCGTGTTAACACCCTATCTGTATGTACAAGGCAAAGGTAAAATTTTTTACTAAAAAGACTACTAAACTGGTAGATTATTTTTCTGATAACACACAAGCAACAGGCACACAAGGAGTTTGTTTGTTGTTTAGTGTAAGCGGCGGGTGGAGACACTCGCCGTTTTTCAGTATTACTCTTCGTACAGTTGTACAGCACTGATCCCCTGATCGCCAAGCGCATTGATTACGTCCAACGCCTTAATGCTACCTTTAACAGAAAGAAGAAAATGATGCGAAAGATAATCAACACACCAATCGACGATATTGGGCAGGTTGTCCATGACAAGGGAAAGCCGCTCCAATTGGGACGGCGCTGCCACCGAGGTTTCAAATTTCATGATTTCCATAACTTCTCCTTTTTTTGTATAAACTGATTTTATGGTTTTAATACCATCGTGGATGGCATATCTTTAAGCCACTCTTCCTTTTCCTGTGTCAGTTGCGCCCAAGTTGAGAGGCTAACGAGCATCAAATCGAATGATTCCAGTCTGATCGCGCTGATTTCCGGTTCATTTATCAAATTAATATGATTAGGCGCGGCATAATCGATTGCACGAACCGCTTCTCTAAATTCCAATGTGTTCTTCATGACATTGTTGGCATCCAACAACGTAATATGCACCGCCCCATTCTGAATGAATTTTTGGATGTATACCAACAGAAAGCTGTCACTGATGGAATATATCGGCACGATGACACCGCGGCATTCGTCCATGCCCTTATCAATCAGGATCCCCAGAGGAATCTGAACGGCTTTGATCAGGTTTTTTGTCCGCTCATCGAAATAACCAGTCGAAAATAAGTTGTCCCGACCGGTAAGTGTTTCATAAATCCGCTCAGGATTAATGACTTTACTGGTAAATCCCAGAATACGACCCAATACGGTCCCTTCAAACACAGATTGCCCGACACCTACTAACAGAAGGTCGTAATCATCGGCATTAGAAACCGAAACAATGTCATCATCGATGTCATCTGTGGGTTTAAAAATAGGGGTGAAACGCTGTCTTAATTTATTTCCTTCTTCTTCCAGTAAAGCAAAACTTTCGCGCTCGTATTCGACGGAATTAAAGTGATTCAATTCGTTCCCCAGGGAAAGATGAAGGGCAGTGACCGTGGAATTTTCGCTGGATTTTCGGGTAAGCATATGCGCAATGCGAAGCAATAATTTTCCGGTATAGGGATTTCCGAAAGAAATAAGAACATTGTACTTGTCTTTTTTGGTCAATAAGGTACTGCGGGACTCACGCGCTTTGAAGACACGGTTGAATAGATCCAACAACGGGCCGGTCATAAAAGTAGTAAACAGGGCCATTAACACCAAAATTGCAAACATTTCCGGAGTCAGTACCCCAAGATCGTATCCGATATTGAGTGCCACCAACTCCATCAGACCGCGGGTATTCATCAATGCACCGATCGTTAAGCTCTCGTACCAACTTCGCCCCACAAACCGCGCAGAAAGTGCGCTCCCCACGAATTTACCGGTCACGGCAACGGCAACCACGATCAAACAAAGTTGCCAGAGCCCGGGTTCGTTCAACAAGCCAATCTGGGTACGCAATCCCGTAAAAACAAAAAACAGTGGCAACAACAGCACCAACGCCACATCTTCCACCTTCTCGGTGAAAATATTCCGGAAATTAATGTTTGCAGGCATAATTACTCCGGCCATAAACGCACCAAACAAGGCATGAATACCGATTACTTCGGTTACCCATGCTGATAAAAGCAGTGTCATGAAAAAAAGACCTACCACCGGTTTGCTCAACCGCTCCTTGGTGGAATGAAGTTCCCCGATACGTTGGATGAATGGACCAACGAACCGCAGCATCAGAATCACATACAGAATCGCAAAGAAAAGGGTAAAGCCTGCACTGGCCAGCGATCCGGCTTTTACCACGGCGATAACCGCTGCCAGTAGGCACCATGCGGTAATATCGTCTGCCGCCGCACAGGTAATCACAATGGAACCAAGCTTGGTTTTGGTAATACCTCGTTCCTGTACAATTCGTGCCAATACCGGGAAAGCGGTGATGCTCATGGATATCCCGATAAACAATGCATAAGAGAGAAAGGGTACCTGCGGCGGCGCCGTTTGTTGATAAATGAAATAAGCCAACCCCATCCCCAATGCAAATGGAAAGATGATACTGGCATGGCTGATAATAACCGCGTCATGTGCTTGCTTCCTCAACAATTTGAGATCGAGCTCCATCCCCACCACAAACATGAAGAGAATTAGGCCGATCTGACTCAGTACGCCCAAATTAGGCAGTGAACTGACAGGAAATAAAAAGGCTGAAAACTCAGGAAAATAGAGTCCCAATACTGATGGACCCAATACGATACCGGCGACCGTCTCGCCAATAACCGATGGTTGGCCAATTTTTCTGAAAAGCATACCAAATACCCGGGCCACTAAAATGATCGCGATAATCTGCAACAGCAAAATGGCTAAAGGGTAGGCTAAATTCGCACCTATGGAAGCTTGAAAATGCTGCCACCCACTTTCCGACATCACATGTTCCGGCATTTCGGAGCCATTTTCCAGCAGTCGGCCCCTTGAAATGATCCAGTACCCAAGCCCGGAAAATCCTCCGATCACACACAAATAAAAAAGCCAATTTTTCAGTTTCATTATTCCAGTTGCCGTATGATTGATAGTTCAGAACATCAATTATACTATTTTCGCAGCCGATAATAACCCGCCCTACGTGCTTTTTGTACTGAAAAATTTATTTTTTGTACCGACTAACCCGACATCCGGTTTTTAAGATCTGCCCGGTATTGTGCAGATAATGGAAACCGGAGCGGCATACCGCTTCCAGAAAAAGAACAAGATACCCATTGCTGGGTATAACTCGTGATCGCATCTACGGCAATTATTGTTTTGCGATTAATACGGCAGAACCTATTCTTGGGCAATAACAGGAGGAGTTGGTCAAAGGTAATATTTTTCGCCAGCAACCAGCTACCGTCCCGGTAAGCAATCTCTTTGTCTCGCCGGTCATTCGCAGCTACCTCGATGAATGCTATTTCGTCGCTCTTCACCCGAACTTTTCCTTTGCTGGTATTCAGTTCGAACGCATGCGCTGTGGATCTTCTCACCGCCAGCCAATCCCTTGCCTTCGCAAAGGCTTTTTCCAGGCGGTCAAGCTGATAAGGTTTCCGGAGATAATCGACAGCATCTAAATCGAACGCTTCTGAAGCATATTCCTTGTATGCGGTCGAAAATATAACGGCCTTGTCTTTCAATCGTTGAGCCAATTGGAGCCCATTGCCACCCGGCATACGAATATCTAACACACACGCATCAAAATCCAGCCTATCCAATTCATTCAGAAATTTCGCTGGATTATTAAAGGACTTCACGACCTCAACTTCGGATAACTGGCTGCAAAGCATCTGCAAATACTGCAATGCGGGGAGTTCATCGTCTACCAGTATACACCTAATGCTCGGCATGAAGTTTAATCTCAAGTCTTACCTGGTACGCATCGCCATCTGTTTCTGTTGTCAACCGATACTGCTGATCGTAGATCCGGTCGAGGCGATTTTTGAAGGCCTTATTTCCCAAGCCTCCGCGTTGATCTCCACCTCCGACGATATTTGGCTGAATCTTGTTCGAAACCGACAGTAAAAACAAATCATCCTTCGCCTCAAAAATCACCGAAATGAACGAATTTTCGCTTTGAATATCAGCGTGTTTAAAGGCGTTCTCAATCGGATTGATGGAAATAAATGGTGCAATCATCAAATCACCGCACGTCTCGGAAATCTTTTTCCTCACGTGGAGATCAAAAAGCGGACTTATTTTCAACCGGTTGATTTCAATCAGATTTTCGGCAAAGGCAATTTCTTCTTTTAGTCGAACAAAACGGGTATCTGATTCATAAAGGATATAATCCAGCACATTGGATAATTTATCCAGCGCATAATAGCTTTGGTATGCATGTGACTGTATGGCGTTCAGCGCATTTTTAAGCAAATGTGGATCCAGCTTGTATTTAAACAAGTCGGCAACTGCGTCGGTAGCACCCATTTTACTTTTGTCGATCTTCTCGTTTAACCTCCTTATCTCTTTTTTAGATTCAGCCAATCGACGATAGCAAATAAATATTCCTACCATGCAGAGTATAAGCAGTGCAAACCATACAAACGAAAATGGCAGGTTAAACATCCTTACGTATAGATCGTCCATCACAAAAATCAATAAAAGATTGGGTAAGCCAAAATAGTATCCGCATTATTTGGAATCAACAAAAAAAGCGCCCCGATAGCAGGGCGCTCAGTCATGCGTGAATGCAGTGAACGTAACCAACTAAAAAATGTAGCGCAATGTAACACCGTACGTCCGCGGGTCGCCCAATACACCGGCATAATGCCCGGCATTGCCTGCTCCGGGCAGTAATTGTTCAAAATAATCCTTGTCAAACGCATTGCGAACCCAAAGATACAGTGAGACACCCTCCGCAGCGCGAAAACCGGTCCGTCCGTTCAATAAGGTATAGCCGTCCACATTCAGGTACTTGGAAGGAGAAGGGCTTGAAGAAAAGGACGACCGATAAAACCCATCTACCGCAAAGATAAACTCACCTTCCTGCCCAAACAACGAGGTGGTTCTTGTGGTTGCTTCTCCGCCAAAGGACGCTGCCCACTCCGAAATACCAGGTAATTGTCCGCCCGAGATATCCTTGAACGTGGGACCGCCTGTTTCTTCCAACGGCGGCGGAGCGTTGGTAAAACGCACATACATGCCATCGGTGTACGCTAAGGAACCGTAGAGCGAAAAGAAATTATTGAACTTCACGTTCCCATCCAATTCGAGCCCTCTCACCCGGATCTGCTCCGCATTGGCCAGATAGCCACGGTTTACAGAAAGGTCTGCCGCTTGCACCTGAGCCTGGTAATTTTTCACGTCGGTGTTGTACACCGTCAGGCCGAGTGATACATTGCGTGCAGGCTGTGCTTTCACGCCCACTTCATAATGACGCACGCTTTCTGGCTTGATCACGGCCAGTTCGAGCATGGTCTCCCCATTTTCTCTGGGCAACCCGCCCAGATTCAAACCAACCGGCCTGAATCCCGTTGAAAATGTGGCGAACGCATTCATCTTGTCGGAGGGTTTAAAGGCCACGGTCAGTTGTCCCGACACATCGGTATCATCGATATTCGCCTCGAACTCCTGTGCGCTGTATACTGCATTTTTTATCGCCAGTAGGTCTGGGTCGTCGGTTTGTAACCCGCCATACGTTTCACGGCGAAAGTCCACCGATTTATCGTCGTAATTCAGCCGGATGCCGGGAAGCACCCGCAACTGTGGAGTAATGGCCCAGTCGATCTGGGCAAAAACCGCCCCGCTGAACGTCTTCAGGCTGGGGTAAGTCTTGATTCCGTATCCTTCCAACAAACCGGGCGTCTGCCAAAGCGGGCTTTCCGAATTCTGCGAAAAGCGCCATTGGTCGCTGCCAGACTCTTCGGTATGTGCGGGATCCGCATTTAACGACTGCCCCAATGCAAAGACGCCGATTACGGCACTTAGGTTGTTCGATAGGTCACCTGTCCAACGCGCCTCCTGCGACCATTGCTCGTGACGTGAAGGTGCCTGTGAAAGCGCAAGCCCCTGTAATCCTGTGAAATCACGATCATTTGAAGGCATCCAGTTCCAATACCTCCATGCCGTGGTAGCGGTCAGCGTACCGGGCCCCACCTTTACATCCACGTTCGCCGAAACACCCCCAAGATCTTGACCAGACCGCCAAGGGGTATCGTGGTCAATCAGTCGGTCGAACGGGTTGCGGCTTGGCAGCTCGTATCCCAAATCGGCGATAATCTGCTCAAACTGCCGATACGCCGGTCGCTGGGTCTGCACCACCCCGGCAATTACCTGTGCGTAGCCATTCGGCCGCTGGCGGGACGCATCTCCTGTTATCAATACCTGCCAACCTTCAGACGGTGCATACAGGAGCTGTCCCCGCAGTCCGAGGTTATTCAGGTCATTCAACCGTTGCTGTGTAGCTACATTGTATAGCAATCCATCCCGCTGTGTACCGCTGAATGACACACGTGCAGCCAAATGCTCGCTCAACGGACCGCTCACCGATGCTTTTGCCTGGATGAATCCGTAATTTCCGTAGCTCAGTTCGGCCCTTCCTTCCGGCGTGAATGTGGGCTTGCGGGTGGTAACGTTGAACGCACCGGCTACGGTATTTTTGCCAAACAGGGTCCCCTGTGGCCCACGCAGCACTTCGATTTGTTCCACGTCAATAAAATCCAGCGTAGTCGCCGCTGGGCGCGCGTAGTAAACACCATCTACGTAAAAACCTACTCCCGGATCGATGCCATCGTTCGTCAGGCCAAACGTTGTCCCTAAACCTCGGATGCTCAATCCCGTGTTGCGGGGATTGGACGAATATAACTGTACAGTGGGCACCATTTCCTTCAAGCGGTTTACATTGAAAGCACCGCTTTCTTCCGCCAGTGTGCCACTGACTACCGAAACCGGTATAGGAACATTTTGCAGCAGTTCCCTGCGGCGTCGGGAGGTAACCAACACTTCGCCCAGGCTTGCAGCGCTGCGCTCCAATTCGATGGTTATGGGACTTTCGGTGACGACTACTTGTTTCGTTATGTAACCGATGTATGAAACAATCAATGTTACAGGCAGATTTTGACCTGTCACAAATTGAAAGTGTCCCTGCCTATCCGTCTTGGTGCTATGTGTGATACCCGCAAGCTGCAAGGTAGCGCCTGCAAGCGGCTCCCCGTTTTCTGCGTCCAGCACCACGCCGCCAAAGGACGCATTAATCAATGGAGTGGTTTCCTGGGCATTCGCAAGCAGCCCTGTTTTCAATCCCAAGGCGATAAAGACGAATACGCGCAGTATTGTTAGATGAGTACGTATTGGTTTTAACATATACAATCAGATTTTTACTTTATACCGTCACTACAGCCAAACAGATATGCATCGCAAAGCATATAAGTCGTGTAGAACGAAACAAAAGTATACTGATTTAGTAGACATTAAAAGGACTAATAACTGCGTAATATAGGAAGAAAATATGCGTATCTGGAGTTCCTTCTTTTCAATAGGCTTAAAGCCGGATAAAACAGTCCAGGCTGAGGTGAACAAAAAATAACGATGGTACGTATTAAAAGAATACGTTCAACAACGAATAGAGCGAAGTAATTATAATTAGTAATCCCACAATAATAAACAACGCCTTTTGTGGAATCTTTTTGGTTACATACGCTCCCAATGGAGCAGCCAAGCTACCTCCTAAGATCAATCCGAGGATAATTTGCCAACTCTGGATCCCGGTAAAATAGATCAATATCCCAGCTGTAAAGTACGTAACGAAAAACTCGGCGGTGTTTACCGTGCCAATGACCTGGGCAGGGGCATTCCCTTTGCTGATTAGGTTGGATGTCACAATCGGCCCCCAGCCCCCCCCGCCTATCGCATCGAAAAAGCCACCGAAAGCAGCCAATATCGGAGCATGCTTCACATTTCGCTTTATCTCAAGTTTTTTTCGCAAGGATTTCAACAAGATGACTACTCCCAAAATAAGCAGGTACGCATTAACAAACGGCTTGATATAACCGCCATCAAGGACTGTTCCGAGTAAAAACGCCCCCAGTGATGCACTAAGTACCCCCGGAACAATCAGCTTGAAAAATAATGGCTTATCAAAATTACCCAATTTAATATGTGATAATCCAGAAACTCCAGTTGTGAATACTTCTGCGGAGTGTACGGCGGCAGAAGCTAATTTAGGAGGCAGCCCGTATCCAAGTAATACGGCGCTCGATGTCGCGCCGTATGCCATTCCAAGTGCACCGTCGACAATCTGGGCGATAAATCCAGCCAGCACAAACCAAAAGAATGTAGAATCCACGTGCCAGTCACTTGCGCTGGCAGTAGGAAGGTATTTCACCAACAAAATACCTATCAAGGTAAGCTTGAGCAAAACCATTCCAATGGAGATGTGTTTAGCTGTTATTCTGTTGGCGGTGAGATTGATAACCTTAGCCCTTACGGATTGAATCATCTATTTTTACTTATGTTTATTGCTCTTGCGTTTATTTTAAAAGCCCACAAACATACGGAAATATCTATAATCTATAAACTAAGTAGACTACTTATTTTAAAAAAACAATGTAACCGACAGCTTTTTTGGGAAGATCCGATTTGGCGATTACCCAAACAACCACCAAGCAACAGCCAACGTGATCAATATATTGAACGATTGAGCGATTAAAAAAGCCCAAAAAGGTTTGATGCTATTGTGCGCCAATAAATCTTTAAAATTTGTTTCCAAACCGATGCTGGTAAACGCCAACGCGAACCATAGGCCTTGAATATCCTTGAGTCCACCCTTCACTTGACCTACGGTATCAACATTCAAGACAAATGAAAACAACAACGATGCCCCGATAAATCCCAATACAAACTTAGGAAAACGTTCCCAGATTACCCCCAAGCTGGGTTTTTCTACCTGCTCCCCTTTCGGAGTACCCCGATAGGTCCAATACACGGAAATGGCTAAGGCAGCGATGCCCAACAGCACATTTTGCGAAAATTTGACAATGGTGCTGATTTCTAACGCGCGCTCGCCCACTAAGCTTCCTGAAGCAACTACCGCACCCGTCGTATCAATACTACCTCCCAGCCAAGCACCGGTAACCTCCTGCGAAAGTCCAAAAACTTTGGCAAGGTAAGGCATGGCAATCATCATCGGTATCGCTGTAATCAATACCATTGAAACCACATATGATAACTTCTTCGAATCGCCCTTAATCGCTCCGGAAGTTGCGATCGCGGCGGAAACTCCGCAAATCGACACGGCACTGGAAATCATCATGGTCAGTTCGTCATCCACTTTCAGTTTACGACACAGCCAAAAAGCGAAATACCACACCGATAGGACAACAATGAGTGATTGCACCAAGCCTAAAGATCCCGCTTTCAGGATATCCGAGAAAATGACTCGGGTACCTAAAAGTACCAATCCAATCTTTACCAACAATTCTGCATTCAGGGAGTTCCTAAACCACTGGGGCAGCCTAAAAAAATTTCCGATCAGCAAACCGATCAACAAACTGAAAATGACCGTCTCTAACCCCAACTCATTCAAAAACAGGTTTCCAGATAATATCAATGAACCAAGGGTTAACACAAATACAAGGGGAAATCCCAAAAGCTGCGATTTGACAGACTTTCCAGTAACGAACGCGCCGATGATGACAATGGCATAAGCAAACAAGAACTGAAAGAAAACGCTGACTGCGTTGGTAGCCGTAAATAAGGACACCAATGCCGAACCGTCATTCCATTCATACCTAGGAATCGGGATGGACAAGCCCAAAACAGCCAATAAAATAATTAGAAAACCCAAAAGGACCACAGCCCAATCTTCGGTTAGTTTGATGTTTATTGATGACATGATAACGAATTAGTTAGATTCAAAAAATATCTTTTAAGACCTGCATAGCCGCATAGTATCCCCCCATGCCATGCACGCCACCACCCGGCGGTGTTGATGCCGAGCATATATAAATACCTTTTGCCGATGTCCGATAAGGCGAGAACCGCAATGCCGGCCGGTTGAACAGCTGAGCAATATTTACAACACCGCCATTGATATCCCCACCGATATAATTAGGGTTATATGTTTCCATTTCCGTGGTATTAAACGTATGTGTAGCCAATATGGTATCCCGGAACCCAGGCGCAAACCGTTCCACCTGATCGATAATCGCTTGGGTCATATCCTTTGTAGATCCATTAGGCACATGGCAATAGGCCCAACCGGTATGTTTCCCTCCCGGGGCCCTTGAGTCGTCAAATATACTCTGTTGCGCAAAAAGTACAAAGGGTTTAGTTGGATGTTTGCCTTGCCATACCTGCCGTTCTCCATTTGCCACCTCCTCAAACGTTCCGCCAAGATGCACGGTTCCCGCTTTACGCGCCGCTTCCGATCGGAAAGGTACCGGTTCGCTCAGCGCCCAATCTATTTTGAATACACCCATGCCATACTTATGGCGTTTCAGTTGCCATCGATAGAGTGATGATAACCGGTTGCCGCAGATTGTTAACAGTTGCTTGGCCGACACATCAAAGAGAACCGCCTTTGCATCCGGCAGGTCGTCCAGCATTTGTACTTCGGTATGGGTACGTATCGTTCCACCAAGGGACTGGAAATAACTCGCCAATGCATTGGCGATGCTTTGAGACCCACCTTTTGGTATGGGCCAGCCCCTGCGATGCCCTGCGATAGTCAGTACAAACGCAATGGCCGATGACGTTAGATTTTCCAGGGGAATCATGCTATGCGCTACAATACCGGCCCATAGGCCTCGCAATTCCCTTGTTTGAAAGCGGGCGGCTATTTGCTTACCCGATTGAAGTGATTTCAAGCCGAAAGCTGCTAACCTAAAGGGATTGGCTGGAATTTTTAGCATCGGTCCTAAAATGTGGGTATCAATCTGCGGCCAATTTCTTACCAACGGCTCGAATAACGTGCGATAGGCTTTGCCATCGGTACCTGAATATATAGCCGTCGTATCCAGTGATTGGTATAACGCACCTGCGCTACCATCGTCAAATGGATGAGCGGCCAACACCTCAGGATGGATGTATTCAAGGCCAAAGTCTTGCAGGGGCAAAGATCGCAGGAAGGGGGAAGCTACGCCCATGGGATGAACAGCCGAACATACGTCATGGTGAAATCCAGGCAACGTCAGCTCCGCCGTGCGCATTCCGCCGCCAATGGTGCCCTTTGCCTCCAGCAGCAACACCTGTAATCCCCGCTGCTGTAACGTGATAGCTGCTGCCAACCCATTCGGGCCGGAACCGACGACAACAGCGTCGTATGATGGATATAAACTCAAGCTGAAGCGATTATCGGGCTAAAGTACGTAAAAAGAATTAAGGTATTAACGGGTAATTCTACTGCTTTCGAAGCGGTTCCGCTAGATATACTTCTAATTCTTCGTTGATGCGATGATACGTATTTGCTTCTTGTTCCGCTAGTCGGTCGGTAAAAAGGATACCCAGCAGGTGGTCGGTTTCATGCTGAAAAATCACCGCGGTAAAACCCTCCACCATTTCCTCGTGGTCATGACCCTTGATATCCTGATAAGTGAGATGTATGGTATAATTTCGAAGTACTTGCCCCATTGTGTCGGGAATAGACAGGCAGCCTTCCAGTCCTTTGCGGAGCAATTTAGACCGCCAGGTAATTTTGGGATTTAGATACAATTCCAATGGTTCCCCTTTTTTGTCAAATCGCTGTACCCAAATAACATTTCGGTTGATACCCACCTGCGGGGCAGCTATACCTACCCCAGGATGCAACGAATCCGTCACCGCAAGATACATCCGTTTCGCCAACAGTGGCAGCGTTTCTTCTTTGGGGTCAATGTCTTGGGATAGCGTTTTCAGTATACGGGCTTCATCAGCCACCGTATCCTGGATCACACGCAATAATTGCGTCGTATCACCCGAACGGATAAGACCTCGTTCTTTATCGTTAAGTGGCTGTGGGGGCGCTGTGGGTTTTGGCCGTTCTTTTATTTGACCCGTATATTTCTTCTCCCCCGCACGAACCGCAGCTGCCAGATTGTTTTCCGCAGGCGGCACGGGGCAACGGTATCCGCTGCTATACGCACAGTACGGATTATAGGCGTTGTTAAAATCGATAACAAGACGTCCGTTTTTGATATCCGCTAATGACAAATCTAGATATCTGCCTCCCCCATACGTCTCGTTACCATTCGTTGAATCGGTAAATGGCAAGAAAAGATGGTCGCGATAAATGGGATTGGCAAAAAGATCAAAGCTCCGATACAATACCAGTTCTCTGGCCTCCCCCTGTAAATGGAACCGCGCCCGGGCGTATCGAATGTATTCCTTACTGGTACCGTCAGACGTTGGCATGCGAAAAGAAGATTCATTAAACAACCGTTCGACATGCGCCTCAACCCGAAAGGTACTGTCCGGGTCGTAATAATGTATATGTGGAATATCTTCTGCCGTCAGCGGTGATGTGGGATCTTTTCCAAGCTGTTCGAGTTTCGCCTGGCGAGCCTCCCAAACGCTGTCGGGATTATATTGTCCTTTGGATGGTAAAACGTAACAACAAATCCCTAGAATCATTGTCAATAATTTTGAAACGAATTGTACTTTTTTCGTCATATAATTAAAAGCATTGAATAATTCACAAATATACATTATTTTTGTCGACTCATTTAATAGACATTATTACAATGGAGACATTTTTTACTCGAAGGCGTCGTCACGCCGCAGCAAATTTTTCCGTCCATCCCATAAAGCAACGAATGCGAATGTGCTGCTAACCCCGCAGCCTGCTTCTACGACTTTATCTTTACATTCATTTTCAAACAATAATCCATGAACAAGACAACTTGTACAGGTATCTTTATATACCTCTTTTCGCTGCTGGTGCCATTGATCGCGTTCAGTCAGCAACTTGATATTACGGGTAGCGTCGTCGACGCTAAGTCCAATTCGCCCCTAGCGGGCGTATCCATATCCGTCAAAGGGAAACCGGTTTCCGCTCAAACCGATTCTAAGGGCACCTTTATGCTCGCAGGCTTATCCCCTACGGATGTGCTGGTATTTTCTTTTGTAGGATACTTTCCCCGCGAAATTGCAGTGAATCAGCAAGACCCACCGTTAGTTATACAACTTACCAGCAGTACCGAGAATCTCGATGAGGTGGTCGTGACTGCATTCGGTGTATCGCGCGCGAAGAAAGCCTTGGGTTATGCCGTTCAGGACGTCAACGCCCAAGAACTAGCTACCCGTCCTGCCAACGCCTTGGGTGCAATATCCGGCAAAGTAGCCGGTCTTCAAGTAATCCCTTCCGGCGGCAACTTAGGCGGCTCCACCCGCGTGTTGCTACGGGGTATCAATTCCATCAGCGGCAACAACCAACCGCTCTACATCATCGACGGTACACCGATAGATAACACCGACCTGAACAGTTCCTCCATGATTAATGGTAGCGCGGGCAAAGATTTCGGCAACCTTATCCAAGATCTTAACCCCGATGACATCGCCAATATTTCGGTACTGAAAGGTCCTTCTGCCGCCGCACTTTACGGTTCGCGGGCTGCTAATGGCGTCATCCTCATTACCACTAAAAAGGGCGAAGGTGCAGACAAATTTAACATCACCTTCAATACCGGCATTGAACTGGAAAACATCGTTAGGTTACCCAAGCGCCAGCACCTGTATGGACAAGGCTATACAAACTCATTTGCCACCGCAACCATCAACGGGCAGACATACAACATCGTTAACTATGAAGCAGACGAAAGCTGGGGGCCGAAGTTGGATGGCACCCCTGTATTGCACTGGTACAATCTCGATCCGGAATACCCGGCCGACTACCTGAATCCTCAGCCGTGGGAGTACCCCGAGCATGACGTATCCTACTTCTTCCGTACGGGTGTTTCCAATACGAACAACCTCGCTATTTCCGGATCATCGGGCAATACGGCCTATCGCCTGTCCTATACAAATCGCAACGTAAGGGGCACTACTCCAAATTCCAGTTTGGGCAGAAACACCTTGAACTTCGCCGGATCGACGCAGTTCGGCCGACTAAAGGTATCCAGTAACCTCAGCTATACCCATAACAACACGCTGGGTAGGCCATGGGCGGGTGCTTCCAACCGAAACATCATCCTCGAAGCCTTCCAATGGGGTGGTGTGCAGGTAGACTATAAGCGACTTGCGGAATATAAACGGCCAGATGGCACGCCACGCGCATGGAATCGTACCGGCTACCAAGACACGCCAGCGGCAGAGGCAACGCGATTCATCGACAACCCGTACTGGTCTGCCTATGAAAGTTATCTTGAAGAAAAGCGTGACCGACTCTACGGTAACATCGGCCTTACGCTTCAAGCCACCGATTGGCTCGATCTTTCCGGACGTGTACACGGCGATGTGTATGCCCACCAATTCCAGGACCGCATTGCTGTTTATTCACGCTCACAGTCGCAATACCAGGAATACAGCAACCATTTTAATGAATATAACTACGAGTTTATTGCCACGGCAAACAAGCAATGGAGCCAGTTTTCGCTGTCGGGCAACGTGGGTGGCAATATCCGCGACCAGCAGCGGCGCATTACCGATGGCATTACCCAAGGCGGGTTGATTGTACCTTCCTACTACAACTTGAAAAATGCTCCCTCAGTACTGACTAACAACGCATTTTACCACAAACGGGTATACTCACTTTTTGGCAGTTTCTCAGCGGGATGGAACGATATGCTGTATATCGATGGAACCCTACGTAACGACTGGTCGTCTACCCTGCCCATTTCCGACAATTCATTTCTCTACCCGTCGGTAACCGGCAGCTTCGTTTTCAGTGAACTACCATCGCTTCGGAACAGCAACATTCTTACCTTCGGCAAAATACGCGTAGGATGGGCACAAGTGGGGAACGATACAGATCCCTACCAGTTGCAGCAGGTTTTTGAAGCCCTACCCGCGTTCGCTGGAAACCCGAACTATGCCCTCTCCGGCACACTGAATAATGCATTGCTGAAGCCTGAAATCACGAGCTCGTGGGAAACAGGTGTGAACCTCGTATTTTTCAACAACAGGCTAAGTCTGGACGCCACTTACTACGATAACGTCAGTAAAAACCAAATTCTGCCGGTTCCCATCTCCGCTGCGTTCGGCTATGACGCCAAAATACTGAATGCAGGCAGGGTAACCAACAAAGGGGTTGAGGTGACGCTTACCGGCACTCCCATAAAAAACGATCGGTTTGAATGGAACAGCACGGTCAACTGGTCAACCAACCGAAATCGCGTGGATAAGCTTGACGAAGGTGTCAATACCCTGGAACTGAGTAATGCCTTGGTTACACTCGTTGCGCGTGAAGGCCAGCCGTACGGACAGCTACTGGGATACGATTTTGTATACACTCCCGATAGGCAGCGTGTCGTGCAGGAAGACGGCACATACCTAAAAACAAGCCAACTAGTTCCGCTGGGCAGCGTCCTACCCGACTACCTGATCGGCTTCCAAAATCAATTCCGCTTCAAAAAACTGACCTTTGGCTTCCTCATCGATGGCCGTGTGGGTGGAAGCTTCTTCTCACAGACCTATAAAGTGGGAATGTATTCAGGCATCCTGGATCGTACCGCCGCAAATGGCATCCGTGAAAACGGTGTTGTGGTTGATGGCGTAAAAGCAGACGTCACTTTCCTCCCCGACGGCACCTACACCACGGCCAATATCCGGCCCAACGATACACGGATTTCCGCACAGGATTGGGCACGCAATGAATACAACGGCCCCACCGCGTTCAGCATTTTTGATGCGACGTTTTTCAAACTTCGCGAGGTGACCCTCGGTTACCAGTTCAGCTTGGCAAACCACATCGGTATTTCGAGCCTAAATGTGAGTCTTTATGGCCGGAATCTGTGGAACATTTATACCAAAAGCAAGTACATCGACCCCGAGTTTACCAACAGCGGAGGCAATGTCCAGGGCATAGAAGGAGGCAGTATTCCTGTACCGGCTACGTATGGTCTAAACGTCACTGTTAATTTTTAATCCGATAAATCCGATTATCATGAAGATAATAATCAAAAATATCCTTTCGGCCGCTGTGCTCGCAGTCACACTCGGTGCATGCAGCGACAGCGAGTTTGAGAAAATCAATACCGACCCTAACCGGCCGGCCAATGTCCCTACACCGAGCATTATCCTGGCAGCCCAAAAGCAGCTGGTTGATAATATCCGTAACGAAAATTTCTCATTGCGGGGCACCCAGCTCTTTGCGCAATATTACAGCCAGAACATCTACACGGACCAGTCGCGTTACGACATCCCCCGGAGTTATGCGGATACCTATTGGGCCGATGCGTATAAAGCCCTCAATAACCTCAACAAGGTAATACAGCTCAACACGGATGAGGATACCAAAGCAATTGCATCTGCGGGGACAGCAGGAACGAACGCCAATCAGATCGCAATTAGCCGGGTACTGAAAGCGTTTACGTTCCATTCGCTCACTGACGTGTTTGGTGATATTCCTTATCAATCCTACGGAAACGGCGATCCGGATTTTGAAGCCCTGCAACAGAATCCCGATAACTATACACCCAAATACGCTTCGCAGCAAAAAATTTATGAAGACTTGCTCAATGAACTCCAGCAGGCCGCAGATACGCTGTGGAAATACAAAAACCTGAATACGTTTGGCGCTTCAGACATCATTTATAAAGGCGACAACGAATTATGGGCCCGGTTTGCCAATTCGCTACGGTTGCGACTGGCGACCCGCGTTCGGGCAAGAGAACCCGAGCTGGCAGCCCAGCACATCGAGGCCGCGATTGCACAGGGAGTATTCACTTCCAATGCGCATAATGCCATTTTCCGCTACGCAGCCAGCGCACCCAATGAAGCTCCGCTTTACCGTGCGACGGTTACGGCCAACCGGAAAGATTTCGCGATATCGCACGTATTAGTAAATGCATTAAAAGGCGAGCTTGGCCCGTTTGATAGCAGGGATCCCCGATTAGCTGTTTACGCGCTACCCAATCAAAACGGTCAATACATCGGTCAGCCTTACGGACTTCCGTTGGAAGCTGCGGGCATTAACGGACCTACGGACATTAGCTTGCCGGGAGCGGTGATAAACGCCGCCGATTTCGGTGAGACGCTGCTGGAATATGCCGAGGTGGCTTTTCTCATCGCCGAGTACAACAACTGGAGCGATGCGGAATACCGCAGTGGTGTTCAGGCTTCACTTGAAAAATGGGGCATCGCTGCTGCAGCCGCCAAAGCGTATGCCGGAAGCCTGCCCCCCGCAAACCGTGAAACAGTGCTTACCCAAAAATACTTCGCCCTGTTCACTCAGGGGCTGGAAGCCTGGTCCGAAATCAGGCGGACAGGCTATCCTGCATTTTTGGTAAAACCGAACGATATCGTTTGGCAGCGTACCACATCCAACGGGACCACCATCTACCGCTTTGACCCCATCTTCGGCGATGGGATACCGCAGCGATTATTTTATCCGGCAAAAGAACAAAGTGTAAACCGCTCCAATTACCAAGATGCGCTTGCCAATCAGGGCGACGACATCATTACGACCAGGATATGGTGGAACAAATAGATTGACAGGTCAGGACCGCGAGAGGTCCCCAGCCAAATCCTCAAAATCCAACCGATCGTGGTGGTGATTTTGAGGATTTTTCAATTGAATAGCGATTGTTTGCTTTTCGGATACCGGAGAGAAATAAAAGACAGCGGATGAATACGCGCGGGATATATAAGCCTTATTCGCCCCTCGAAGAAGTGGTCCACAGCATCAACCACGTAAGCGCACCGTTATAAATAATCAATTCGAAACCGACAGCATAGGCCGTATGGGGAACGATGAAATACGTATTGATCAGGTAACATAGCAAAGGCGACAACAGACAGATATAGGGCACCAGCCGGTCAGCGACTTGTCGCTTGGTGAGAATACCGAACGCAAATAGTCCCAGCAACGGGCCGTAGGTATAACTAGCTGCCGTAAAAATGGCATTCACCACGGAGTCATCATTAATGACCCGAAAGACCATGATCACGAGTAACATGATCAATGAAAAAGCAAAATGTACCCGGTTTCGGGTTTTCACCAAGGTAGTGTCGTTGGGATCTGTCTTCTTGTTAAAATTAAGGAAATCTACACAGAAGGAGGTGGTCAATGCCGTCAATGCGGAATCCGTTGTAGCAAATGTTGCAGCAGTCAAGCCCATCATAAAGATAATGCCGGGTACAAGGGTGAGGTGATGAAGCGCGATTTCCGGGTATAGGTAGTCAGGTGTGGGCAACGCTGTTACATCGATGCCATTTTTACTGGCATAAATATACAGCAACGCACCTACTGCGAGAAAAAACAGGTTAATGACCACAAATATACCCGTAAAGGAGAGCATGTTCTTTTGGGCTTCGCCAATGGTTTTCATGCTGAGGTTTTTCTGCATAAGATCCTGGTCCAGCCCGGTCATAGCAACGGTAACGAAGATGCCGCCAATGAAATGCTTCCAGAAATGGATACGGTTGCCCAGAAAATCCTCAAAAACAAATAGCTTAGCATAGCTGCTTTCCTTAACGGTTTCGATGGTTTCGACCAGGCTAAGCCCCAAACTATCCGCCATGAAATAAATGGAAAGGATGACCGCAAGCACCAAAAAGAACGTCTGCATCATGTCCGTGATGATGATCGTTTTCAAGCCTCCCTTATTCGTATATAGCCAGATCAACAGTAGACATAGGGCGATGGTCACCACAAATGGCACATTCCAGGCGTCAAAGATGAACCACTGCAGGATGATCGCCACAAGATACAGCCGGAACGCCGATCCGATCGTCCGTGACACCAAAAATATCATGGCGCCGGTCTTATAACTCCGATGCCCCAACCGCTCTTCCAAGTAGGTGTAGATGGACGTCAGATTCATGCGGTAATACAGAGGCAACAAGACATAGGCGATGATGATGAAGCCTACGGCATTGCCCAGGATAAACTGGAAATAGCCGAAGTCACTATTGCCGACGGCCCCTGGCACCGATATGAACGTCACACCTGAAAGAGCCGTACCGATCATACCAAAGGCGACCATGTACCACTTGGCATTCCGGTTGGCTACAAAGAAGGTGGCATTGTCTGCCGATTTACGTGAGGTAACGTAAGCTACGCCGAGCAACAAGCTGAAATAAACAACCAAAAAAAGAAAAAGGACTGCAGGTGTCATCCGGGAGAAGGGCTTTTAACTAATGATCCGTTACACGAGAATACTCGATGGCGCTACGGACACTGCCGTACTTTTCCAACAAATCCGATGCAGATTGTGCATCAATGCCCGTCTCTTCCATGATAATCCGAATGCCCCGGCTGAACAGCTTATTGTTGGTCAACTGCATATCCACCATCTTATTTCCTTTCACTCGCCCCAACTGGATCATGACGGTTGTACTGATCATATTGAGCACCAACTTCTGTGCGGTACCCGCCTTCATCCGAGTGGAACCGGTGACAAACTCAGGCCCTACAATAACTTCAATGGGATACGTCGCTTCCACTGCAATGACGGAATTGGCGTTACAAACAATGCAGCCCGTTACCAGTCCCGATGCATTGGCTGCCTTAAGCGCTCCTTTCACATAAGGCGTACCTCCAGATGCAGCAATACCAATGACCACATCTTTGCTATTGATACCGTATTCCTGTAAATCAATCCATGCCTGTTTCTCGTCATCTTCCGCAAATTCAACAGCTTTTCGAATGGCTGTATCACCTCCAGCGATAATGCCAATAATCCAGTCATAAGGCACACCAAACGTAGGCGGGCACTCTGAGGCATCCAAAATCCCCAGCCTACCGCTTGTTCCAGCCCCTACATAAAACAGCCGGCCCCCGTTCTTCATGGAAGATACCGTCGCTTCGATCAACCGCTCGATCTGCGGGATGGCCCGTTGTACGGCCAGCGCTACCGTTTGGTCTTCGTTGTTGATGTTCGCCAACAAGTCACCAACCGTCATCTTGTCTAAATCTCGGTAATTTGATTCTTTCTCCGTCGTATTTGTCATCTCGCTCTCGTTGTATGAATGTGGTCTCACAGCATTTCGACACCGACCACCAAATGTCGATAAAGTAAAGAAAAAACGTTTGGATTGTTTAAATTATTTCATTTGGAATCACATGCATGGACAATTATATTGTCATGCAAACTAACTGCTTACTCGTCATTGTGTGCAAAAATGGTTTGTTTATTGCAGATAAAAAAAATGGAACCACGCCGCTTTGATTACGGTCGCAATGACATTTCTGTGTTTCCACACAATTATTTAGATGGCACAAATTCAATAAAACAAATACCTCTCGGAGGTAATGAAAACGAGATTCTCGACTGATTACCGCGATACTCCCCAAGCTTACGCTTTCCATTTTCATCGCATAAATAAATCGTACCGCTATCCGCTATCCGGTATTCAGCCGGGTTTAACACAAAGTCCACATCGTACTCCTGCGTGCTGATACTCGCCAAAGCCACTGCCACCTTCCCTTCTTTTGATCGCCAAGCCGAGGTATACACGGAGGGGAACTTGCTTTCGAAACGGGTGACATTTCCGGTACGGCCCGCATAAATCGAAAGTCGGGAAACGGCAATATTTTCTTCAGGAATCGCAAGGTGTGGTGGCCTCAGGAATTCACCGAAAACAAAATAGTCCAAACCGGCTTGGCGAACATGAGCCAATCGGTCGATGAAATCGATCTCTTTTTTCCGAATGGTGTCTAGGAAAGGTTGATAATTGGCGATCATAGGCTGCATGCCCCAAACAAATGACCGGGCCTGTTCCATTAAAAACTGCGTATTAAATTCCGGGTCTAATGGTGTTTCTGTATCGTCGGGAGCCTGCTCTTGAGGCCACTTCTCGTCGTAAGGCGGTGTTAGCAACGACGAGTAATTCCCGAATGTAATTCCGTGCGCATGATAAACACTCTGAAAAAGTGGAATCGTCTGCCATTGGTGTACCCCGGCGTAGCGTTCTTTACTCACTTGCAACGCTAAAAACACATCCACATAAGGTAGCCAATTCTCTCCTACGCCCTCACCGGCCAATGCTGGGGCACTGCCCTGCGGAAAGGTGGCCCGTATTAGCCGGTTTTTTCGTGCCATATGCTGTATCCAGTAATTCCCACCCCCTATGGAATGGCCGTGTGTAGGATCATAGCATCTCGTGCTGAGGCAGACCTGATCCATATAAACACCTCCCAGCCCATAGTGGTTGACAGCAGTATCGACCAATGACGCGTATTTCTGCTTCCAGAAATCGGTTGCTTCGCACATGTAAGTCAGTGCTTTTTTTGTAAAGATATTATAAACATGGCTGAGCGCATTACCGTTGATGTCTTTGACGGCAAAGCGTTCTGCCCCTTCGTCTACCCAACTTTGGGTAGACGGCCCCCACTTCAGGGCATTCATATACACCAATGCATTGACCCCCTGCTGTTGCGCCTTACTTACCGCAGTTTTAAACACCTTATCGCCATCTCGTGGCGGAAAATACTCGGGAAAAGAATCGTCATATGACTGCCCATGCCACCAGTGCCACAATACACTAACGCGGCTGTCCAGCCGTTTGCTCAATGCGACAGCTGGGGGCAACACATTCGACGCATATCCTCTGTTCCAAACCCAATAGCTGGTACTTTGCACCCAATCCGGAACCCTCCCATTGGCGAGGCGGCTGTCCCTGCTCCAATGCTGCTTTTCGGCCCACTGCTTGTATAGCTGGGCCGCTGTAAACCAATCGCCCCGGAACCCGCCAACTAAAAAAGCATAAGGCGGCTCATAGGAAGACACGTGTTCTTCATAGGAAGGGTAGTTATTCACACCGTAAACCAACATCCCCGTGGTATCTCTCAACAAAGTAAACGTCTTGCTATATGCCAGCGTATCATCACAAGCCAGGTAAATGCCGGTGCGATGCGGGTTATACAAACTGATAAATTGCATGGACATATGACCGGGATATTCCCAGGTGAACCCGCTGCCACCGGGTTTCATTACCTCACGCGGCGATTTGAGCAGCGACCCCATCCAATCGGGCACTGCCAACTCTTCTTCGCCAAGGTCCGCTAATCCGGCGATACGCGGAAACGTTACTTTACGGATCAACGTTCCTTCGGTACCATCTACCCGGATGCGCCAGGCAGACATCGCCGAATCCGGAATCAGGCTTACCAATACCGTAACCCGGAAATCCTCGGGAAGCTCTTCAAATCCTGCCCAGATTAACTTCAAGCCATCAGCAGTTTGTGCCGTGGAAAAATTTGAAGCTGCACGGGCATCAATATTCAGGGGTTTTTCCCCACCGTCGATCGTAATCTCCCAGGGCGATCCGCCGGAGAGGATATCGCTGACCAGAAACGATGCATGCTCCTTCACGGACGTCATCTCTTGGAGCTCGCCGTTGGCGCTTTTGAATGCCAACTCAAATTTGCCGTTTGACAAACGCTCGACGTTTCCGCCAATTTGCGCGTAACCCGCACCGAGACTCGTGAATATTGCCGTCAATAAAAAGGCGAAAGACAGCACCTTGCTGCGTTGCCCTACAGATAAATAAAACATCATAACTGTCACTTTAAGTCATCTTGTATTAGCTTGAATATCCGGGTTGATTTCGCTTCCATGGTTACTCCAAAAGAATCTCCAATGGCGATCACCACTTCGGAATCGGGATCCATCACCTTAGCGGAGAACGGCAATTTAACCAATTTGTCGCCGCCGTCCGCCGAATGCAGACATATCCACCCCCTTCCAGCGTACAACACGTCTTTTCCGCCTGCCAAGTAACAGTGTACGCCGGCTTTGCCAAACAACTCACTGAGCTCCGATGCACTCCACTGAATCTTTGCCTCCTTGTCGTGTACTTGCCCATTGGGTTGGTATACCCTGGATTGGTTCCCATCCGTCCAAACCACCCACGTACCGCCCTCAGCGGCCTCATTCAGATAGGATTGTTCTTCATCGGTCAGCGACAATAGCCCCATGTACCACACCACCTGATAGTCACCAGCTTTAACTGCATCCAGGTCTTCACGTAAGTAAAGGTCATAGGGGGCCCCGGTTTTGCCCAACGCGTATCGGTTGTGCAATATTTGGCCTGTAAGCCCGCCAAACGATGCATCCATAGCACCCAGTTTCTCGTCAACGATCACCGCTACTTTAGGAGCCATTGCGGGGAAAACCTCATCCGGGTAGCGCTCGAAAAAGCGCTGTCCGGACGCAATAATGTGCATCAATTTCGGATCGCCGAACCACCCCCCCCACATATCAAACCACCACCCACCGTAGCCATAGGCTAACATACGTCCGAGATTCTTCCACAGCAAAGCTTCCGACTCCTCCATCGTTTCCGGCCCCAACCATACGCCATCGGTATACGCTGTTCCTTCCGGTTGGATGTGCGGAGCCCGGTCGCGTAACAGGGTAGTAATCGATGTACGTGTATCGTTTTCCGCTAACCACAGCTTGCCATGTAATTGTACGGATTTGATCGCGGCAAATGGTGCCCAATCTTCACCAATAACACGGTGATAATCATTCGGACTGGACAGGTAGTCTAAATCAGGACACCGAAGCAATTTGGACAATGCCCCGTGTCCACGGCGCAGATCGCTCACAAAGTAATGATACCCGTAAAAAGCACCCGTAAGCAACCTTCCCTGGCTTGCTTTCTTCACGACGCGACAGAAATGCGCGATATTGTCTGCTGTAGCCTCCCCATGGAAAACAAAAGTGTCGAATACCTGCCCAGCTGTATCCGGATTGCGCCAATTATCGACCTTAACCTTTCCGCTGATGTCACCTAGTTGAGCGTTCTCAAAGGTCACGTCGTCGCGATTCCAAGATCGCCTTAAACGTTCGACGTCGTCCGTATAACGCTTCCGCAACCATTTCCTGAAGCTTTCAAGCCTTACCGCGCTTTCATCGTAAAACTCGTCTTTGAAGTGGTACATCCACTCCTCGGTAAAACCTCCCGCTACATGGATGCCAATAAGATGCTTGGCATAAGGCGACTGCTCCAACCACTGCACCAGTTGAGCCAATACCTTACTGGCCTCTTCCCGCCAAAGCGTACTATACATGCTGATCCGGAACGTAGAACCATCGGGTTGCAGGCTTGCGCTCTCTGGATGCAGCTCTTCCCACCAAGTTGGAGCATCCAAGTGAATTCGGATAATCGCCAATGCGTTGGAATCCGAAGCGATGAGTTCATCGAAATCGGTCATCAAACTCGTGTAATCCAATTGATTTTCGCCCACCCAGATCGGTGATCGGAACGGTTTGATACCCGAAATCGAATTGATACCCCGATCACCCAGGTAGGCAGGAATGTTGTATAAATGCAGTCCTGCCTTTTCCATTTCCCGATAGAATTTCGGTTCACCGAGGTATGACATATAGGCGTACGGCGGATACGGAGAGCCATCGACAAACAGGGTCGGTACGCCTGCCCGATCTTTCACTTCCGCCAAGGGCAATTGTGCATCGACGTTCTTACATAGCATGCAGAGCAACCCTATGAATAAGCAAGCGCTACGATAAATCATCTTCATTCCTAATACCCGGGGTTTTGTTCAAGAACAGCATCTTTATTGGCTTCGATTTCTGCATACGGGATGGGCCATAGCTGATGGTAATCCTGGATCTCATCCTTATTCACAGCATTGTATTTACGGACACGCTCTACTAATTTTCCGGTCCGATGCAGGGTGATACGCCGAGGTTCTTCATAGACCAGCTCCCTTGCCCGTTCATCCAGAATATAATCCACTGTAACGTCCCCCGGTTCCACGGGTGTCGCTTTCGACCGCAGCCTAACTTCGTTGATGTCGTCGGCTGCATGCTGCTGATCTCCTTTTCCAAGGTACGCTTCAGCCCGCAGTAAATAGGTTTCCGCCAAGCGCATCATGTAACGGTCGCGATACAATGCGCCAGCCGTATTCTTTATCGTACCCAGGCTCTTATCCTCATATACGCCGTCGGGATGTTGCCCGGGTGTCGTAACTTTAGAAGGATGAGGGTACCACCTCCATGGCTGTTCAATCAATGTCGAACCTGGGTTTTCCACTGCGCTTTTGCCATACCAAGCAGAGGCCGGGTTTGTATACACCAAATCGCGTACAATATTATGTGGAGCATTCCGGATATCGTTATTCCAGTCGCTTTCCCAAAGATCGTAAAGAAAAAAATCGGTATTCATCATCAGTGAAACGCCCGCTCCACCCGTATTGTAATCCGACATGGGAACGCCAATGACGCCCTCTTCTCCATCGGGATCTTTAAGCGTTAACCAGGATGCGGGACCCGCTACCCGTTCCAATGTATGACCGTGCCCATAGCCCCCTGCGGAAGACAGTACGCCACCGGGGATATCCGATTCATACTGGATCACCCACAACGCTTCCCGGTTACCGCTACTGCGATTCTGATTACCCACACGGAATAGGTCCCAATAAACGTCACCCGGCTGGGTGAAGTTCAGGAGCTTATCCTGCGGATTCTGCGCCGCCATACTTCCAAAACGATTCTGCATCAAATCGGTGCTGGGATCATCGATGACCACAGAAGCCGCAGTGATGGCTTCATCGTATCGTTCCAATGCGATATAGGTTTCTGCCAGCAATTGCTGTGCTACCAAGTTGGACACTTTACCATCCGTCACCTGGTTAATCGGCGGTAAGTTGTTGGCGGCTTCCGTCGCATCGGCAACAATCTGTTCGAGAATTTCGGTCTTGGATGCGCGCACGAAATCAGTTCTGGGGGCGGTGATCTCTTCCGTCACCAGCGGTACGCCACCCCACAGATACACGAGGAAACGATAGGCAAAAGCCCTGAAAAATTTGGCTTCGGCGGTGACAAGTACTTTTTCGTCATCCGTAAGGCTCGAATTACTAACTCTTGAAATGATCGTGTTGGCATTGCTGACGATTTTGTACCAGCTTCTCCAGTGCAATAATACATCACTGTTAGTAGGCACCAAGTAGTTGGTGTGTCCGCCAAAACGAGCAGTAAGCTGATACCGTCCGTCCTGGGCAATATCTGTAGCAGTAAGGTACGGCTTGTACTCCGTAGCTGCGTAACAAATCGTCCGTACTTTAGCGTACAAATCGGTTAACCCCCGCTGATAATCATCGTAGCTTACAAAGCTATTTTCCGGACTATAAAAATCCAATGGTTTTTCTTCCAATACGTTCTTGCAGGAAAAGCTCACGGAAAGGAAAACTATACAGGAGAATGAAGCTAATATCTTTTTCATGATTGAATTTTCTAACAATTATAAACTCAACTCGAGACCTACATTAAACGATTTCATGACAGGATAAGCATCGCTGTTGATGCCCTGGCCCGTTTCCGGATCCCATCCATCCCATTTCGTAAAAGTGAGTAGGTTTTTACCACTGACACTTAGTCGTAGGTCTTTAAATCCAATTTTGCTTATCAGCGAACTGTTAAACTGATAGGCAAGTGAAATATCCTGTACTCTCACAAAACTCCGGGAATAATACGGCTTGGGATTGATTTGCGGCACGGTCCATCCGGTGGCATATTTGCCCGTCGGGTTGCTCACAGACCACAAGTCATAATTAAAGGTATTCAAATTGGCAAAATTTCCGGTTGATGCGACATTGGCGGGAACATTTTCACCCAGATAGCCATTTTTCCCGCCCTGAATGGCATTGACGAAAAAGCGGAACGTGAAATTTTTATACGTCAACCCGCTTTGAATGCCAAAGAAGTATGCCGGTTCAGTCTGGCCCAGGAAGACCCGGTCGTTGTCTGCCGTTATTTTCCCATCGTTGTTTTGATCGACAATGCGATACGTTCCCGGCTGGTAGCCCGTCATGACGTCGTCGTCAAGCTGCCAGATACCGTCAATCTGGTAATGATAAACGGTACCGATTGATTTTCCGATAAACAGGTTACTGCCGATCAGATCATCTTCCCTGCCGTCGTTGTTTTTATCTTCACCCAAAAGGCTCATAATTTTGTTGGTATTTTTGGCGAAATTCAAATTCACGTCCCATTTAACATGCTCCGTTCTTACAGGCGTGGTAGATAGGCTAACTTCGACTCCCTGGTTTTTAAGTCTGCCAACATTACTTGAAATGACAGAAAACCCGGTAATTTCGGGTATGATCACATTCCATAATAAATCGGTAGTTTCCGTATTATAGTAATCAATGTTACCGCTAACTCTGTTTTTGAACAAGCTGAAATCCAAGCCAGCATTCACTCCTTTTGTTTTTTCCCAGCTCAAGTTATCATTCGAAAGTGAGCCCATCGATTGCCCCATGGCGGTACCGGATCCGTCGCCAAACACATACTTGGAGTTATCATCTGTGGTTACGCGGGCAAGTGAACTATAGCGTGTTGTCATGTTGCCGTTCACCCCGTAAGTTCCCCTTAACCTCAGGTAGTCAAGCTTGGGAATGGATACAAACGACTCATTGGATAACACCCAGCTCGCACCTACGGATGGGAATAGGGCGGATTTATTATTTTTAGAAAACCCACTGAATCCGTCTTGCCGTAAGGTAGCAGTGAGCATATACGTATTCCGGAAGTTATAATTTATCCGTCCCATTTGATACAGAAATGTTTCTTTCCATGCATCCGAATTTATCCGTTGAATTTCTGCCTGCTCCAAGCTGTTATATGAAAGGGATATGTTAGACACGTTAGTTCCTTCCGCTAACGTCGATTCAAACTGATTTTTCCGGTAACCTGCAACGAAGGTCGCCGATATACCATGATCGCCGAATCGATTGTCGTAAGAGAGAATATTGTCAAACGTCATGTCGTACCGTTGCTGATTGCTTTTTGATACCGACCCGGACAGGTCGGCATCATAGGGGCTGCTGTAATAATAATTTGCCAATAGGAAATCGTTGCCCAGATTCACCCGGTATTCCAAGCCCGGAATCTGAGGAATTTTTACAATTCCGTAGAACGTGCCGTTGATGCGGGTGTTCAGATCTTTATTATCGGCCGCCGCCGCTATAAATGGGTTAATGATATTGGTCGCTCCCGTGGGGTAGATGATGTATTCCCCATTTTCGTCCCAAGGTGTTGCAAACGGGCTGGTCAATTTCATGGCACTCATATTGGGATAGATGCCCGAATAGTCGGTAAACGCGCCGAACGTGTTTGCCCCGATTGTGAGCCAGTCGGAAATATCCGTGCTCAGGTTGATTCTTACCGTATTTCTTTTGTAGTTATCATTCATCATAAAGCCCTTCTGCTTCGTAAACCCGCCTGACAAATAATAAGAAGTTTTTTCAGTACCTCCACCTACCGTTAAGGCATGATTGGTGATGTACCCAGGGTTTGTTAATGCGCCCCACCAGTCATAGTCGGTGCCTGCCTCAATTCCCCTTACGTTCTCCGGAACGAGTTCGGTATTTGAAAAATCCCAATCGGGATTCGGTTGGGTGTAGTCTGGTGCCAGGTAGGCATTTTGATAGTAGATATCCCGGATGATCTGCTTTTTTTCTTCAGCGTTGCGCAACCGCATATCAGAGGTTGGTGTTTGGGAGGCCAGATTTGTCGAATAACTGATTACCGGTTTACCTTTTTTTCCGCTTTTGGTCGTGATCAGCATGACCCCGTTAGCCGCCTGAGCGCCATAAATAGCTTTACTGCTGGCATCTTTTAGTATGTTTACCGATTCAATATCTGCAGGATTCAGGTCGCCCATTCTTCCGTTGTAAATGATACCATCCACCACAATCAGTACGGATGTGTTTCCATTGATGGTATTTCTCCCCCGGATTTCGATGGCTGGCTCTGCCCCGGCCTGATTGGTTTGTCCGATTTGTAACCCTGGCACCGTCCCCTTCACAGACTGCAAAATATTGGTATTGGGTGCTTCCCTGAATGCCTCAATATCGGCGGTGACAACCGCGCCCGTGAGGTCAGACCTTCTCATTGTACCGTATCCTACCACCACCACTTCCTCCAAGCTCTGGTCGCTAGGTTCTAAGGTGACGTTTAAGGCAGCGGTGCTGACCACTAGGTCTTGCGATGCGTAACCGATCATTGTGAAACGGAGTGTTGCACCCGTTTGCACAGAAATGCTGTAATTACCGGCTTCATTGGTGCTGGTTGCCGCTTGGCTGCCCACAACGGATACACTGACTCCGGACAACGGCGCTCCATCTGTACCGATAACTGTGCCACTTACCGTTTGCTGCATCGGTAAATCTTTCCCTTTTCCTTCGTTAAAACCGAAGGTCCAAAGCGGAACACCTAGTACAATCATCATCGAGAATCGTATTAGTTTTCTCATTTTCAACGTGTTTAATTAATTAGTTAATGAATGCTATTTATAATCTGGTTAAAAAAACTATTCACAAATATGCTGCTCATGACGCCCTGACCTGCCTCTCGGACTTCCATGAAATTAAATCACCTGCCCCGCGCGTGTATAAGCTGCCGAACACCACCATTCTCTCCAAGAAGTATATTCGTACGGTTCTTTCATAATTTAGAGGTTATCCCACAATAACGGAGCAAGTATAGGAATATTCTTTAATAGATTGCATGTTTTTGCATTTTTAATTTTTAAAACCACAACAAAACGCCACACACAATCACCAATAATGCACATAAAACGCATAAACTGAAATAAAATTCGGAAGAAAACATGCAATACCGCATTAATACGCAAAACTATTACCCCGACTCCTTACCGTCATAACTTGAAGCAAGTTTTTTAATCCAACTACAACGTTTTCGTAAAATTTGCTGCGTAAACGATTGCGCTCTTGCAATATTTTTTTTAGAATTGTCCTAACTAATATAAACAAACACCCATTATGATCGAAAAAGCAATGCCCAGGATGATGTATTTAAAAGATTATTGAATTACATCGCCGACATCTCTCACAATTTTTAATGACAGAAATTTGTCCATTTGTCATTTAAAGCCCTTTTAAGATTCAATTTATTGAAATTAACATGCTATATAATGAAAACGATTGTCTTACTTCCTCCTTGATACTTGAAGTCATTACTCTCTAAGTACAAATAGATTTCGTTTACGATAACCGAATTATGAAAAAAACCTACTATAAACAACTATTTCCTTCGGGTATGGCAGTACCAAACTCCCAAGAAACTTGATTGGTAACGGTTCATTGTGGCTAGCAGTAATGGCCCGGATAAAAAGGTGTCAGCTGCCGTCGCCAGCTGAATGGAGAAAAATCGACTGACTCCGTGTTTATCGGCTTTTCCCTATACCAAAAGAATGAATTGATTAATTAATATTTTTTAAAACTTATACTATGGATAAGCACTCTAAGGAGAGGAGACCATACCTCAATAACGGAAGACATGTGCTGGCAATAAAAAAATGTAGTCGGTGCTTGCTACTCTTTTACCTGTCTTTTTCCTTGGTTTCAAAAGCATATTCGTCAGAATATGGGATTCCTAACGCATCTACAAGGAACACCGGTAGCCCTACTACACCCGGAAGTACACAAGCACAACAAAAATCAATAACCGGTACAATTGTCGATAATCAGGGAATACCGATTACCGGCGCCAGTATTGTGGAAGTAGGAACCAACAATGGTACAAAAACCGACGCGGAAGGTCGGTTTTCCATGCAAGTTGGGGCGAACGCCTCCTTAAAGATTTCCTATCTAGGTTACTTAGAGCAGGAAATCAGTGTTGACGGACAAACGACCCTCAACATCACCCTGCTAGAAGATAACCAAGCGCTGGAAGAAGTCGTCGTAGTCGGATACGGAACACAAAAAAAAGTGAATTTAACGGGCTCCGTAGCCGCGATTAAAGTTGACGAAAAAATCACGAGCCGGTCATTGTCGAATGTTTCCTCCGGATTGCAAGGTTTGTTGCCTGGCTTACAAGTGGCACAAACCACCAGTATGGCCGGAAAGAACGGCGCTTCGCTGATGATCCGCGGGTTGGGTACGGTCAATAATGCCTCGCCGTTGGTGGTGGTAGACGGGATGCCGGATGTGGACATCAACCGGATCAACTTTGCGGACATCGAAAGCGTCTCCGTACTGAAAGACGCGGCTTCTGCATCCATCTATGGTTCACGCGCAGCAAACGGGGTAATTTTGATCACCACAAAAACGGGGAAAGGCGCAGACCGGACCGCGATCAACTTTAATTCTTCCTTTGCATTGGAACGGCCTACGCGTGGTTATGATTTTATGGCCGATTATCCGCGCGCATTGACGATTCATCAATACCGTGCAGCATCTGGTACACTAAGAGATCAGTATAACTTTAAGGACGGCACCATTGACCAGTGGGCGGCTTTGGGTATGATCGATCCCTTGCGTTATCCGAATACCGATTGGTTTGATGCGTTCATGCGGGATGGTGCGTTGCAAAATTATAACCTCTCGGCATCGGGCGGTGGAGAAAAGTCGAATTTCTACCTTTCAATCGGCGCGATTGACAATCAAGGAGTTCAGATGAAAAACGACTATTCCCGCTATAACACGCGTTTTAACTATGACTACGATATTTCTAAGTTATTTACCGTGGGAGCTCGTTTCGACGGAAACTGGTCTGAGTTTACGTACAGTGGTTATGCCGACGGGATAACGAATAACGACACCGATGATTCAGGTGGGGGTGATATGCAATATGCGATTGCGGGGGTATTACCCTATGATCCGGTTTCAGGGCGTTATGGGGGTGCGATGGCGTATGGAGAAGATATTCAAGCATATAATCCCTATGCTTATTTTGACTCAAGAAACCCCAGCCAGACTGAACAGCAGGCAAATACGAGCATCTATGTTGATTTTAAACCGTTTAAAGGGTTCACAGCTCATGTGGACTATGCGTTGAGTTATCGAAACTATTTTCAGAAGCGGGCCGATATGCCTACGGGCGCTGCCTATAATTTCCAAACAGATTCGGACTTAGGACGGAACTACGTGGCGGAGAATGCCTCAGTAAGCGATAACAATACCACGGCTTATAAAACACAATTGAATGGAAGGTTAAATTATCAAACCACGATTGCCGATCACCACAACATCAACGCCCTCTTCGTTTATAGCGAAGAATACTGGCACACGCGCTCTACCAATGCATCCCGAAATGACCGCTTGCACCCCACCATCACTGAATTAAATGGAGCACTCACCAATGTGATTAGTAATGGCGGTAATTCGGCATCGGAGGGCCTCCGTTCCTATATTGGGCGACTCAATTACGATGCGTTTGACAAATACCTGTTCGAGTTCAACTTCCGGGTCGACGGCTCCTCGAAATTCACCGAAGAAAGCCAGTTTGGATTCTTCCCTTCTGTGGCAGTCGGATGGCGGTTTACGGAAGAGGGTTTCCTTGCCCCTGTCTTTAACTCATGGCTATCGAACGGTAAAATCCGGGCGTCCTATGGAAGTACCGGGAATAATTCGGGAGTCGACAGGTTCGAGCAACTAGAAACGTTAACAGCCATGAACTACATGTCAGATGACGTTGTGAAAGGGTTCGTGAACCGGAAAATGATCAATCGGACACTCTCTTGGGAGGAGTCAAGGGTGTTTAACCTCGGATTGGATATGGGCTTTGTCAACAACCGATTGACCACCGAAATAGACTATTACGATCGGCTAACGAGCGGAATGAATCGTCCTTCTGAAATGTCTATCCTGCTAACTGGTGCCTACGAGGCTCCTCGTAGAAACATTGGTAACATGCGAAATCGGGGGGTAGAACTGAACCTCACTTGGCAGGATCGGGTTGGAGCGGTTGATTATTCGGTCAATCTGAATGGCGCATACAACCGCACGAATCTCGAATCATGGAATGAATTCCTCAATAGGGGATGGATATTTATCGATATGCCGTATCACTTCTTGTATACCTACCAAGATGCGGGCATCGCCCAAACGTGGGAAGATGTTTATAGTTATACCCCCCAAGGTATTGCACCGGGAGATGTAATCCGCGAGGATTTGAATGGTGACGGTATCATTGACGGTAAAGATCGAAAAGCCTATAGCAATACACAACGGGATCGGCCGACCACCACATTCGGGATGACGTTAACCGCTGCTTGGAAGGGCCTTGATTTCTCCGCCCTCTTTAACGGCGCAACCGGGCGCAAAGACTACTGGATTACCGATTTTAATAACACGAGTATGGGCGATCGGCGTTACGCGTCTACGTGGGATCATTGGACCAAACCGTGGTCGTTGGAAAACCGGAACACAGACTGGCCTCGGTTAGGAACCAGCACGAATCGTTCTGATAATTCCTTTTATTTATATGACATGTCGTATCTACGTCTTAAGAATTTACAGCTGGGATACAACATACCAACCAAGTTCCTGTCTAAGATACATGTCGCGAACGTGAGGTTCTACCTGTCGGCAGAGAATGTGTTTACGCTCACCGCGTATCCGGGACTTGACCCTGAAAAACAAAGAAGCGGGAGAGATTTATATCCGATTAATCGATCCTATTCTGTGGGTGTTAATATTGGCTTATAAATTAAGTGTGTCAACAGAAGTAGCATTGTAAAAACACAAATGACATGAAACGAATAAAAGATATATACCGCCGGTTCTTTCTTTGCACGTTGGGATGTGTGATGTTAATCTCTTCCTGCAAGGACAACCTCATGGAACAAGTTCCGGCCGGTGAGTTGGCCTCCATTTTATATTGGAAGACCGAAGCGGATGCCGAATACGCCCTAAATGGGGCCTATAGCGCTGCCAGACGAATTTTCTCCAGAGATTACATGTTTGATGGTTTGGGCGACTACCTTCGCTATCGAAGCAGGGCAACGGCGTCCCAATCAACCGGCGATCGCGCCATTGCTTACCGTAACGGCGAGTATGCCGATCCTTCCGGATCATATGGCGATTCCTATGATAATTACTTTCAGTATTCGTATGCTGCTGTAAACCATGTAAATTATGTGATTCAGAACGTGGAAAACATGCTCAATAGCGGGGCAAATGAATCGTCGCGTGCGAAACTCGAATCCATTATTGGGGAAGCGCGTATGCTACGCGGCATGATCTATTTTCGGTTGATCTCAATGTGGGGGGACGTCCCCTATATTGACAAAATCGTCGAAAGCAACGATGAAATAGCGAACATACCGCGCACATCGATTACAACCATAAAAGACGCCATCTTGGCCGACTTCACCTACGCTTGGGAGAAATTGCCTGAGCAGCCTGCGGCGTTGGGACGATTCACCAAATGGGGCGCCCTTGCTTTCCGTGGAAAGTTCCATCTGTACTGGGCATGCTGGAACCGCACCTCTTGGCCTTGGAGCACACCCGTATCGCCGACCGGTGGCTGGCCGGAACTCGATACCTTTACGCCCAATTCGGCCGAGTCAGTGGCGTCCTATGAAGCCGCCGCAACTGACCTGAAGAAAGTCATTCAAGAATCGGGTATTACACTATTCCGCAATGGCGATCCCGGAGAATGGGGAGAGATGGGCGATAGTGAGGTCTTGCCGAACTACTACTATTTATTTATCCCGACGGCCAACAACGATCCTGAATTGATGGTGGGTTTCACCCACGGGGGCACCGGAACCGGCCAAGGCGAAGAGTTGATGCGCGATTTCGGCACACGGGCAACAGAAGGTGCGCAAGGATGGGGACAACCGCGCTACGAATTGGCGGCTCGGTATCAGTCGACCCTCACGGGCGATTTTGTTGCACCATTGACCCCAGTAGATCCGACCGAACCGGACGCACGTACCCGCGAAAACTCCACCTTGAACCCCGAATCGTACCGAAACCGGGACTACCGAATGAAATCGACCTTATTGTGGGATGGAGAAACCATGACAACCATGCGGAATCTTGCGTTTGATGAAGTGCGTAAGTATCAGTACAAAACCCTAACCGGTACTGTCGACGGCTTCGGAGCGATCAATGCCGATGCCGACCAGACGGGATACATCATGCGTAAATTTGTACGCAACTATGCAGGTCAAGGACGCTCCGATGGGGATTATTACATTCCGGTAATGCGGCTGGCAGATGTGTTCCTACTCTATGCCGAAGCGGCCAATGAAGCGTATGGCCCGATGGGAGATGGAGGATTGGCGCTGGACGTGGTCAATAAAGTACGCCACCGGGGTAACCTACCCGCGCTAAACCCTGACAAATACAGCAGTAAAGAAACCTTCTTTTATGCAATCGAACAAGAACGGATTGTTGAACTATTCGCGGAAGGACACCGGCTGTTCGACCTTCGTCGCTGGCGGTCGATTGAACGGACCTTCTTACCTCCGCAAACGTCACCGGGCTTTCGGATGTATGATACACATGGAGGGTTGAGAAATACCTATTTCAACAACACCTCGCTTTTATCTTACCAACGGATGTATATATTCCGCATTCCGCCTTCTGAAAGAAACCGGAACCCGAACTTAACACAAAATGTTCCGTGGTTATAATTGATCCTTATTTTAAAAACTTTCAACATGAAAACAATCATAAATAGATTCATCCTATCTTCTTTGCTCCTCTTGGGTGTGGCGGCTTGCAGCAAGGACCTTCCGGTAGATGAGGATGGCCTGCTCATCACCACCAGACAAGAATGTTACGTGAGTAATTTTGAGTTGCTAGGTACCGATCAACAAACCATTCGTGTGGGGAATTCCTATATTGATACCGTAGCGCAAGTGGCCATTGCGTATGTTCGATTCGGTGCTGATCTAACCAAACTTTGGCCACAGGTTTCGTTGGTTGAAGATGCGAAACTGTCGCCAAAAATCCCAACCTATGATGCTTGGATGGATTTTTCCGGCTCAAAAATGTCCGTAGACTTTATCGAAGAAGATTGGGTAGGTGGAAATGCAACTGATCAGTTAAGCGAACGAATTGTTGGCAACCCTTCGGCTTTTCCCGCAACGGCGAAAAAATACACGGTCGTATCGGGAGATAGGAACATTCGAAAAGAATACACTTTTCTGATCGTCGAACGACCCTTACAACAATAATGTGTAAAACAAAAATATACAGTCAGATGAAACTAAGAAATATATATAGCGCAATCCTGCTTGCCTTTGCTTTTATGGGGGTAAGCTGTGATGACGAGCCGGTCTTGATGAAGGATCCTGTGACCGCGCTAAGCAACGATTGCATCAAAAGGAGCTTGCCGATAGCGCCGAACCTCATTGGCGAGGAAATCGAGTTTGCCTATGCCATGGCGATACCAAAAGAACTGGGTCAGTTAACTTCGGCACAGGTAGTTGCTTCAATCCCTGGTGCATCGGGAACCTATTTTGACCCCAATTCGTATCATACCAATGCAAGTGGTCAGGATGTCCCGGTACCGGTTGCGTCGGATAGCCAGACAAGCGGGGGCACTACCTCCATTCAGTTTACCGCGGATACGGCTGCCGCTACCTTACGATTCTACTACATCGTTCCGGAAGAAGCACGCGGCAAGGAGGTATCCTTCAAGTTTTCGGTCAAGTCCAGCAATGGACAATCGGCCGAATACGACATGGGACCGTATAAAATATCGAACATGGATATGACGCGCAACCTTTCACTCACCTCCGATGACGAATGTTATATCTCGTTTCACGATAACACCGAAGCTGCAGTCGTTTACTCAAAAAATGACCTCGCCACTGATCCTTCACTTGCATCGCAGATCGATCTTGTATATGCCCAACATGCGAGCGCCGACCTCGCGCACGCAATCTATGCGGCAGATGCGCCCGAAGCTTATCGCCCGGGCGTGGTGTTCCCGTCAGGATTTTCGAATCAAACAAAACTGATTAAAGAGTATGGCCTGCGTGATCGGCAACTGTCTAACTTGCAATACAGCCACTTTATCGATGATTTGGACTTTCAACAGATAAACATGGGACGTTCAACGAACTATGTGCTTACTTTGAAAGAGGAAGCAGGGGCATGGATTGAAACCGCCGACGGTAGTTACCGCGCGTTTGTATTTATCAATGCGGCGGGTGCCGACGGCATGACCGTGAGTGTGAAACGCTATAAAATGTAATATGCAGTTTGCCCAGAAGGCGTTTAAACGGCTTGCGATGGCTTTTTCCGGTGCGACCTTTCAAACGCCTTCTTAGTTGTAAGAATTGAAGTAACCTACTATGAAACGTGTTATCACAATCTTTTTTATCGTAAATACATCCATCTCTTGTGCCGTAAGTCAAGAGGTCCATCCACACATCCTTGTAAAGAATGCGGAAAAAGAAGCTATTCTAGAAAAAATAGACAAACACGAGTGGGCTGAATCGATCTTCAACGAGCATTATAACAAAGTAACCCCTTACGTGAAACGCCATCAAAAGGATCCGGAGTGGATCGTAAGCAGGTACCTGATGAACCGGGTAAAGGGAAAACGCTATACGCATGCGTATGATGATGGCTCCGGACATTTCCTGGTAAAATATTCAGGCGATGCCCCGGTTCCTACCGTCCGGGTTTCCACACATAAAAGAAGCCCCGTTACCGAAAGCGGAGCTCCCTATATCCGGCCATCCATTGAGGAGTTGATACCCTATGATACTTCTCAATTTATTTGGGCGTTAAATACCGAAACCAACCAGAAAGATTTTATCGATCCGGGGCAGTTCGTATCGCAAATTAATGGCGAAATTAACGATCTGGCCTTGAGTGCAGCTATTATTTATTGGCTAAAAGATGATGAAAACTACGCAAAATTTGCAGCGGATATTTTAAATCAATGGGCAAGAGGCGCGTCCTATCAAGAACCTATAGTGGGCGCATGCCGAACCGGATTCTTAGATATCCAGACACTCGGGGACAATCAATACCAGGCGTTGATTCTCGCATATGATTTTTTATACCCTTTTCTAAAAAAAGAAGGGTACGAACTGGGTTGGTATCAGAATGTCTTCGATAAATTCGCGTCCACGCTGACATTCAGGGGGTACTGGAATAATAATTGGTACGCCGCGGTGAGCTCAACGCTCGTGTATGCTGCGCTGAATCTTGATGATAAAGAGAAACAGGATTATTACCTTCAGTTTGTACTTGAAAAGGATACCATCAATGGAGCTTGCGGACATCTAAGTCTCGCCACCACCGTAAAAGACTGGTTAACGCCCGATGGACATTGGAAAGAACCGGGTGGATATCATAATTTCCCCGTTTCAAACCTCATTAAGGCAGCTTTCGCTTTGGAGAAAAATGGATATCCGGTATTCCAGACGTATCCCGAGCTTTTCGATGCCTCGTATGCTATGCTTAAGTATTCATTCCCGAACCTTTATGTTTCAGCTTTTGGTGATACTGGAAGAGCGTCTCAAAGCCCCGAGACATTGGAGATTGGATTGGCGGTCGCAGCCAAATACAATCGTCCTGAAATTGCAGGCATGACAGCTGCGATGAATACCCTGATTGGGCGAGGAATATACAAGCGAAGCAATTCCGGTATCTTGGGGTTACTTACTTATTTGCCGGATATTCCAGCAGTGGAAAGCAAGCCTTTCTCTTGGCCGCGGAGCGGGACACTGGATTTTGCACGATTTTTCTTTCAACGAAACGGAACGGATGAAAAAAAAGGGCTCATGTATGGCGTGCAAGGAGCAAGTTATAACCATAATCATTGCAACGGGATGGCCATGGAACTATATGGGGGTGGAGAAGTAATGGGGGTAGATGCGGGGACAGGGCCGAATTACGAACACTACTTACATCAAAATTATTTTAGCCAGTGGGCTGCCCACAATACCGTGGTTGCGGCGGGCAGGTCTGCCTCGACACCGTTCAGCGGGGGCGCCGGGAAGAAAAATATCGGACAGGTAGAACTGGCCGCTATGGAACCTTTGCCAGGAAACGACGGCATTTCACCATTTTATTCCTTCACCGATACCCGATACCTAGATCGTTCAACAGGAACCAATCAGTTGCGTACAATGGGCATCGTTAGAACCTCCGACTCTACCGGTTACTACCTGGATATCTACCGCTCGGATAACCAAATATCAAACGATTACGTGTATCATAATATAGGAGACACCTTGTTTCTTTCCGATCAGCATGATACCCCGCTTCGGATGGAACCGACCGAGTATCCTTTGTCGGGAGACGACCATCCTGGATTCAGATTTTTCTCGAACGTGAAGAAAAAAGAGAACATCTCTAAAAGCTTAAAGGGAGCATTTCACGCTAAAAACCGGGCAGGAGATGAGGTGATGATGCATGTTTTTTTTCCCGCTTCAGACAAGACCTATTACACGGCAACTTCTCCAGCAACCAAAACAGCGGGCCGTCAATACGCCAATAAACGGTTGCCCCTGTTTACCATCCGTTCCGAAAAGGAGGCATGGACCGAACCCTTTATATGCGTCTTTGAACCCGCTGTGGGCAAAGCGAACAGCACCATAACATCGGTGGAAAAAATCGCTGAATTATGCAATGGCGAAAATACCGTGATTCGCGTTCAACATACCGATGGTTCCGCCGAACTAATTTTCCAGGGTAATAGCGCAGAAGCAACCGTAAAAGGGAACAATTTTAGTTTTTCCGGCTTTTTTGGAATTATCTCACTCGATATGGATGGAAACTTGCAGCAGTTATACTTGGGCGAAGGAGACCATATCGCTTATGACGATGTGAAAGTTACCACATCGGATGCCCCCGGTTCCGTGTGGATTCAATTCGACACCAAGGGTGAGTACTCAATTTCAACCAATAAACCGGTTACGATCCATTTAAATGGTACAGAAATACACGTCCCGAAACCGACGAAAGGCTCAAGTATGGGGTCAATGCGAGATTTCCAAGCCGTTTCTTACGGAATAAAACCAGCAGGAAAAAGATGAGGATCGTAAAAGGAATGGCTAGGTGTAAACGTTTGCGCATTTGTCCATAAATATGTATTATTGTAATCCATATACTAAAATTATGATATCCAGCTCACGTATTCGGCGCATATGGATCGTAATGCTATTTATTTCGCAGAGTTACGCCCAGCAAGCCAACGACTTCGCAATAATTGGGGAACGGCTAACAACTTCGTTGCTTGCCGCTCCCGTGAGTACCGGTCAAGTAGAACGGATCATTACCACTATGGCCAAAGACGGTACGTGGTCCACAATCAATTACCGGGATACCAGCAAGACCGGGTTCGAGCATCGCATCCATCTTGAAAACCTGCTAGCCATGGCCAAAGCGTACAATCAACCCGGAAGTTCGTACGCGCACAATGTACAATTACTGGTTGCATTCAGGGCGGCCTTACAGCATTGGTTGGAGGAAGATTACCGCTGTGAGAACTGGTGGTGGAACGAAATCGGCACACCGGACGCAATGGCAAACATCCTGTTGTTAATGCGCGATGAACTAAATGCCGATGAACTTGCTGCAGGGATTGCGATTGCCGAACGTTCCAACTTTGATGGCTTTGGTGCTCGCCCTGGTGGCGACTTCGTCAAAATGGCAGGTATCAAAGCAGTGACTGAACTGGTTCGCCGAGATACTGCCGAATTCGCACGAGCCATTAAGACGATGAGCGAACAAATCTATGTGACGGAAGACCGGGGTATCAAGCCCGATATGAGCTTTCATCACCGAACGGATAACGTCCCTTCTACATTATCTTATGGCGCGCAATATGTCAGAATCTTTTTATACTGGGCGGATCTTGTCAGCGAAACACGCTTCGCCTTTGAACCCGAAGCCATTGCGCTGGTAACCGACTACTACCTGGACGGAATGCGAAAAGCCATGCCTTTTGGACGTTTCGCAGATCCGGGTATTAAGAACCGTGAAGTATCCAGAAAATCTTCCGCGGGACGGAGGAGCGATTACACCGGCAAGCTGCTGGCACGAATCAGCAATTACCGCAAAGAGGAACTCGAACATCCCAACCTTCGAAGCAACCAATATTTCTGGTACTCTCACTATCATTCCCATCAACGTCCGAAATATTTTGCATCGGTACGGATGTTCTCCAATCGTTCCAATAACATGGAATATCCACACAATGAGGAAGGATTGAAAAACCATTTTTACGCGGACGGCAGCCAATTCATCTCCCGCACCGGCCGTGAATACTTCAACATCTACCCTTCGTGGGATTGGCGGAAAATCCCCGGTACCACCGTGGTACAGGTCGATACGTTTCCTCATTGGAAAGACCTGGTCAAGAAAGGAACGACGGCTTTCGTGGGCGGTGTGTCCGATGGCGAATACGGCGCAGCCACTTTTGACTTTCTTAGTCCCCATTCGGGATTAAAAGCCCATAAATCGTGGTTTTTCTTTGACGACGAAATTGTTTGTCTCGGTGCAGGGATTACATCAACCGCGACACAACCTGTAATGACCACGCTGAACCAGGCGCTGTCGAACGGTCCCGTGTGGTTGAACGATAAGCGCAATACCGGCGAGCAGGAACAACAAATCGAAGGTCCGGCCTGGGTTAATCACGACAGCACCGGATACATTGTCTTGAATGCAAACCGCATTTGGCTCCGCCGGGGAAAATCCACTGGAACCTGGCGAAGCATCAGCCATCAGGATCATGCAACCGATGAACCCGTTACGCAAGATATCTTTACATTGGCCATTGATCACGGCACACAACCAAAGGACGACACCTACGCGTACATCATACTACCCGCGGCAAGCGAATCACAAACCAGCGCTTATGCGCAGCACCAGCCGACGGAAGTAGTAAGCAATACGAAAGAACTGCAGGCCGTATCAAATAAGCTGTTAGGCATTCACTATGCCGTATTCTACGAACCGGGCAACATAGTCTTCCCCGGGGGCATACACCTGGAAACCAACGAACCGGCGTTGTTCATAATCAAAGCTGCCGACAAGGGTATAGAACAGATCACGGTGGCCGATCCTACCCGCAAACTGGAAAAAATTACTTTCCGCTTGAAGTTTGCTACAAGCAGCGATACCACCCTCACCGTACAGTTGCCCAGAGGTACACTGGCCGGAAAATCGCTCCGGTTGGATGCTATTTCAAAAAATGCCAAGACGTTTCTTCTCCGTTCAGACACATTAGCTGCCCGCAGAGACCGTATCTGGAAAGGAGATAGGAAGTTTCCGCTAAATTGAAATGAATAGACATATGAAATATCCAAAAACAATGAAAAAAATGGCGGGTCTCGGATTAGCCGTGATCATAGCCACCTCCGTAAAAGCGCAACCGGGTAAGTTAGCGTTAACTGATGATTTCGTAGACAAAAACTTAAAAGAAGCCGCCGCACAGTATCACACGTTGATACAACGCGTGCCGGAAGGAGTTTTCCCGCGTAACTACATCAAGGCCGACGATAAGTTGGTAACCGCCAAGAGCAACTCCTGGATTTCGGGATTCTATCCCGGCACCTTGCTTTACCTGTATGAGTATACGCGAGACGCCGAACTGCTTAAAGAAGCGGAAAATCGGCTCCAACTGCTGGAAAAAGAAAAGAATAATAAAGGCACACACGACCTGGGCTTTATGCTCTACTGCAGTTTCGGTAACGCCCTGCGGCTTACTGGAAACCCCCACTACCAGGACGTTCTACTCACAGGCGCGGAATCACTGGCCTCCCGCTTTAACCCCACTGTCGGCTGCATCCGTTCTTGGGACCACAACGGCGACAAATGGAAATTTCCCGTCATCATTGACAACATGATGAACCTTGAGTTCCTGAACTGGGCCTCGCGCGTTTCTGGAAATCCCAAATACGCAGACATTTCGAAAACGCATGCCAACACCACCCTGAAAAACCATTTCCGGGCCGATAACAGTTCCTATCATGTAATCGACTACGATCCGGAAACCGGGGCGGTACTACACAAACATACGCATCAAGGTGCCAGCCACGAATCCGCTTGGGCACGCGGGCAAGCATGGGGACTTTATGGTTATATCCTGATGTTCCGGGATACCCAGGATAAAACTTACCTGAAACAGGCCCGAAACATTGCGACATTTATCCTGGACGAATCAAGTACTCCGGAAGATGGCATCCCCTATTGGGATTACAGTGTCTCCGGTCCCGATGTGCCGCGCGACGCATCGGCGGCAGCCATTACGGCATCGGCACTTCTTGAACTGTCGGGTATGGTTAAAGGGAAAGAAAGCAAGCGCTATCTCCAAGCAGCTGAACATATCCTTACCAGCCTTTCGTCGGCGGCTTACAAGGCACCTATCGGCACAAACGGAGGGTTTATCCTGGAACATTCTACCGGCCATTTTCCGGGGAACAGCGAAATCGACGTGCCCCTATCATATGCCGATTATTACTATGTAGAAGCCTTGCTTCGATACAAACATTTGTTAGATCAATAAAAAAGTAGAATCATGGATACTCCAGCAAGGCCCCTCGTTTATCGCTTGGTTATCTTTTTGTTGTCATTCGCGTTCCTAACCGTTACCGTGGATGCACAGACAGCTGCTCACCACGGTCCGAAACTCCAAAACCCCATTGATGTGGCGTACGTAAAAAAACACCTCCGGAAGGCACAGCCACGGTTGGTGTTGAATCGTGACATCGAGAAACGGTTGAGACAGCAACTGAAAACCGATCCGGTGGTACAAAACCTTTATAAGGCCATCCAGCGGGATGCCGCAGCCATTCCAGGCGAACCGCTGCTGGAGCACAAAAAAATCGGCCGCAGATTACTTTCTGTTTCCAGGGAGATGCTACGCCGGGTGAATATGCTGGGCATGGTTTATCGTATTGAAAAAGATCCCGCCATACTGAACCGCATCAACGACGAAGTACTAGCGGTTTGCCGGTTTTCAGATTGGAACCCTTCGCATTACTTGGATGTGGGCGAAATGGCGTTGGCGGTAGCCCTCGCGCTCGACTGGACCGCGGGAGATCTGCCGAAAGCGACCATTGAAGAAGCCGAAAAGGCACTGATTGAAAAAGGCATTCAACCGAGCTGGCCAACGGAAAATAAAAATGCCTGGTGGGCCTATGGTAACAATAATTGGAACCAGGTGTGCAACGGCGGGATGATTGCAGCCTCCATTGCCATTGCCGAGCGTGATCCTGAATTGGCGGCAAAAACACTGCACCGGGCCCTCGACGGACTACCTAATGCCCTCCACGAATACATGCCAAGCGGCATCTATCCCGAAGGATCTACCTATTGGGATTACGGCACGGGCTTCTCCGTGATCACCATCGCCATGCTGGAAAGTGCCTTTGGAACGGACTTCGGCTACGGCGATTTCCCGGGATTTCTTGAGAGTGCCACCTTCCGCGTGCTCACCAATGCACCTTCAGGCATGTATTATAATTTCGCCGATTGCGGTGACCGGCGTGGACAGAATGGCGACATCGTGCTGGCCTGGTTCGCAAAACGTACAGGGAACGCTGCCTATTTCGAACAAGACAGGTTCTTGAAACCCGTGGATGAAATGAGCCGCCTTTCGCGACTGGGAGGGGCCGGGCTGGTATGGGTAGCTCAATTCGAGGAAAAAGCCGAGGGAAGCATCCCCACCGCTTGGAAAGGCGATGGTTCCAATCCAGTAGTATTTTTTACAGGCGGCCCCGATGACGCTCATCAATACTACTTCGGTGGGAAGGGCGGCCGCGGCACGGTCAATCATGGCAACATGGACGGTGGCTCGTTTGTATTTGAATTGGATGGCGTACGCTGGGCAGTTGATCCCGGAAACCAAAGCTACGAAGACCTCGAAAAAACAGGGTTTGACTTGTGGGGGAAAAAACAAAATAGCCAACGCTGGACATTGCTCACGAAAAATAATTTCGGTCATAGTACGCTCACCGTAAACGGTCAGCTTCACCGTGTAGATGGAATGGCCACCGTCACCGACTTCAAAGACGGTGCTGCGCCCGAAGCGACGGTGGATCTGACAGCTGCTTTCGGTGACTTGTTGGCATCCGCCCAACGTCGGTTTGTGAAAGATAGCCCCACTTCATTGCTCATCGAAGATCAAATCTCCCCGTCCGACAAAACTGAGGAGGTGACCTGGCAGCTGATGACCACGGCAGACGTAATCATCCAACCGGGCGGGGCCTTACTACGGCAAGATGGAAAATCCCTGCGCATCGAAAACCTATCTCATCCGGAACTCCGGTTTTCGGTTGTCTCGCTGGATCCCGCACCGTTAGCGCTGGATCGGCAAATTAAAGGCTTGAAACGGATTGAACTGCGTATACCCCGTTGGACGATGAAGCAGGCGACGGAAACCATCCGGATCCGGTTGGCGGAAGGAACGTAAAAGTTCCCTACTTTTTAGGTAAACTTGTGCCATGGAATCCGCTTTGCTATACTCCTATTTTCTGAGGCACCCGTTCATCAGTACCGACACGCGCAATATCCAGCCACAAAGCTTATATTTCGCGCTAAAAGGTGAGAAATTCAACGGCAATGCGTTTGCCGCCGAAGCCCTCGAAAAGGGGGCTTCTTATGCCATTATCGACGAAGCTTACTATCAATCGGACGATCGCTTCCTGCTCGTCCCCGATGTACTGACCGCGTTGCAGGATTTGGCGAGGCATCATCGGAGCCAATTGCAGATTCCCGTAATTGGCATTACAGGAACCAATGGTAAAACTACCACCAAGGAACTGATCCATGCGGTACTGTCGCAGCAATTCAACACATACGCCACCAAAGGAAACTTAAACAACCACATCGGCGTACCTTTGACCCTTTTATCCATCCCGCAGCAAACGAAAATCGCCATCATCGAGATGGGTGCCAATCACGTCGAGGAGATCGCATTCCTTTGCGCGATCGCCCAACCCACCCATGGCCTGATCACCAATGTCGGAAAAGCGCACTTAGAAGGATTTGGCAGTTTCGAAGGAGTAAAAAAGGCAAAAGGCGAACTATACGATTACCTGGCAGCGCATCGGGGCACGCTATTTCTGCAATACGATAACCCGTTACTTCGTGATATGGCCGCTACGCGTCGCATCGATCAGGTGGTTACTTATGGCATTTCGACGGATAACCGCCTGACCGGAGAACTGATCGCTGCCAGTCCCCTGTTGGAGGTAACATGGAGCGTCAGCGGAGTCCCTGCTTCCCACACGGTCCATACCCAGCTTACCGGATCTTACAATACGGAAAATGTACTTGCCGCCATCTGCATTGGCCAGTATTTCGGTTTATCTGCTGAAAAAATTAATCAGGGGATATCGGGATATCAGCCAACCAACAATCGTTCTCAACTTACCCAAACGTCGAATAACACCGTCATCCGAGACTATTACAATGCAAATGCCAGCAGCATGGCCGCCGCATTGGAAAACTTGCGTGTCCTCAAGGCCGACAAAAAAGTGATCGTTCTGGGCGACATGTTTGAACTGGGCGAAGATTCATACGAAGAACATGGCAAGATTGTCGCGGAGGCCTCTTCACTCGGTGCTTCCCGCGTCCTGTTTGTCGGCAAGGCTTTTTTTCACCACCGCCAACCAGGTGCGGAATTTTATGAAACCACCGAAGAAGCCGGCGAGGCTTTACGCAAACAACCTGTGCAGGGCGCACTGGTGTTGCTTAAAGCCTCGCGCGGCATGGCTTTTGAAAAGTTGGTGGACTTACTATAGTCCCTACTCAAAAAAATCGATGATCAATTGTTTCAAATTCGCAAATGCGGTGAAAGGAAGCGTTTCATACCGATCGTTGATGTCGTGGTAGGCCGCTGTTCCTCCCTGTGTGTAAATAAAAAAACTGGGCACTCCTTTTTCGTAAAATGGGCAATGGTCGCTGTTACAGGATTCGCCCCGACTATTTACAGCTTTTAAGTAATTCTTTTCTTGATTGATTGCCGTCAGCTTGCTGAACGCCTCCGGAAACATCGGTGCATTGACCACCGTCATTCCATCCTCTCCGGTACCCACCATATCAAAATTGATCAAAAACTTGATATCGGATAGATCAAATGGTGGATTTTTCACAAATGCCTTCGAGCCTAAAAGCCCGGATTCTTCACCGGAGAATGCGATAAAAACTAGCGTGTATGCAGGTGGATTTGCCGCGTAATACCGGGCAAGATCCAGGATAAAGGCAGTTCCACTGGCATTGTCATTGGCACCGGGAATGTAATTTTTCTTACCCATGCGCCCCAAATGGTCATAGTGTGCACATACCACCATCAATGAATCGGGTGTTGTGGTACCCCGGATAATCCCGGCCACGTTCTGCGTTTCGTAGTCCGGTGTCCAAACCGATTCCACGTTTAACGCAATGGAAGTGACCGTCATCGGATCGATACTAGGCTGGTTTACGAATACCACCGGCCGGGCACTCGGCTTGGTTTGGGACGACCAGGTAAGCTTGGTATTGTCATACAGGATGACTCCGGGCAGGGAGAGATCGTCTGCATTCCGCAAATGCAAAATAGCAGCATTTGCTTGCGCTGCCAGTTCCTTGGCTTCTCCCGGCTCCTTCCGGTTATCAATCAGCAGGTACTGCGTGCTATCTACATATTGAAGTGCCTCCGAAACCGTACCATACAGGTCGCTGCGTTTGATAACCTTCACCGGAAATTGCCCGTTGACGGCCGGACTGCCCGGCCAAACGATGAAGTCGACACCTGGCTTTAAAACCCTGTCATTGAGTGAAACCTGCAGTTTCCCTGGAAATGTGTTTGCGCCCAGTTCGAAGGGCTGATAGTACGAGTCACCGAATAAGGGTGCCACTCCTTGCTTCTTGAATGCTTTCGCGATGAATGCAGCAGCCTTTTTGTCGCCATCCTTTCGATAGCCACGACCGTTGAATCCCGGTGATGCCAGTTTTTTCACTACGTGCCTGGCGTAAGAAAGGTCTGCTTCCTGTGCTCCGGCAATAACGCTGGTCAGTAACCAGCAAATGGTCAGTACGTATCTAATTGTTGTTGTCATCTTTGTAGTTAATTTTCAATGACCATAAGGTCAATATTCGAGGGATATTCCGGCGTGAAAAACACGCGATGCCAAGCGGGCTTGAAATCCGTTGCATCCGCTTTATAAATATCCATAAACTGCTGTGGGTTCCGGTCTACGAGCGGAAACCAGGAACTTTGGATCTGCACCATGATACGGTGTCCTTTTTTAAACGTGTGCGCTGCATCCTGCATGTCGAAAGACACCCGATTTACGGTGGTTGTATCGAGTGGCTCGGGATGCTCGAAGCTGTTGCGGAATTTAGCCCGCATCACTTCGCCCCGTACCATGAGCTGATAGCCGCCCATAACGGCATCGGGATGCTCCGGATGGTTCGGCGTATCGTCGGGAAATACATCAATCAACTTGACAATGAAATCAGCATCCGTACCGGTTGTCTTGACGAACAGATTGGCAGCCAACCGTCCTGCTAGCTGCAGCGGCTCTTCCAGCGGCTCCGAAACGAACACCAATACATCCGGCCTTCGCGCGGCAAAACGCTGATCCTCCACCATGTATTCCCGGCCGCGCATCAACCGGGTTTCCGCTGTATAGGGAACCGGGCGATTCGGATCGCTGTAATAAGCGACGGATCCGTTCTCGCCAGTTGAAGCAGGCTTTGCAAAACCAAGCTTCCCCTGCGGCTGAAGATAAAGCTTCCGCTGAGTGGCCTGCTTCGGTGGCCATTGATTGTAGGCCGACCAGCGGAGTGCACCCGTATCAAAAATGTATGCCGGGGGCAGGTGCGGGTCGGGCTTGCCTTTCAGGTGGTGCATAAAAAAGGGGAATTCGATGGTTTCCCGGTAGAAATCGCCGGTTGCTGAACCAAACGGGATGTTTTCCAGCCAGTCGCCCTTATCCCGCGCCCAAGTGCCGTGATACCAAGGTCCCATCACAAATACCTGCTGGGTAGCCGGACTTTGACTCGCTATTGCGGCCTGCGTCTTCAGCGGGCCATACGGATCTTCCTGGTCAAACCATCCTCCTACGGTCAGCACTGCCGGCCGGACATCCTTCAGGTGTGGCAAGGGTGTACGCGCCTTCCAAAACGCATCGTACGTGCCGTGGGTCATGAGGTCGTCCCACAGCGGATTTTTCGTGGATCCCAGCAACTGCGACAGATTCTTTAACGTATTATGCTTCAAGTAAAAATCATAGCCGTCAGGGGTGCCATAGCCCCCATAGCCCGCGAGTCCACTCGTCGATATGCTGTCACGCTCCCGGCCATAAGACGATATAAACGAAAACGATCCCATCAGCATAAATGCGCCGTTATGGTGCCGATCATCGCCCATGAACCAATCCGTTACCGGTGCCTGTGGCGAAACCGCAACCAAATTGGGGTGTGCGTCCAGCAATGCCGCGGTCGCATAACCACCGGGAGCAGAAATCCCCCAAATACCCACGCGGCCATTGTGGCCCTTGATATTTTTCAGCAGCCAATCGATGGTGTCATACGCGTCTGAACTCTCATCCACATCGCGTTTGCTGCGCTTATCGTTGATATAGGGCCTTACCGCCACGAAATCGCCTTCCGACAAATACTTCCCCCGTATGTCCTGATAAACAAAGATAAATCCCTCATGCATGAATTGCCTATTCGGTCCGAGCGGCACCTTGTTACGGTTTTCACCGTATGGAGCAACGCTGTAGGGCGTCCGCATAAAGAGGATCGGATAGGTCTTCGTCGTATCTTTTGGAACATAAACCGCCGTAAACAAGTGTACACCATCGCGCATCGGTATCCGTACTTCTTTTTTGGTGTAGTGCTGTTCAACAAAGAAAGAATCTGCGGGTGTGGGTTGTGCATGTAATAAACTGCACGTTACCATCATGACGAGTAATACGGAGGTTGTCTGTCTAAAAAACATAATTACATTAACTTAAAAAAATACCCACTACGGATTCTGCTCCGTGATATTGGGATTGAGCAACAATTCCGACTCCAACGGCAGTTGGAACGTATAGTCCTTCTGCGGGGTCAAAACCACGTCCTTATACGGGTGGTTTGGCGAACCATTCCGATCTACCGGCAGGTTCCACCGTTTGTTGTCGTAAAACTCAAATCCACCTTCGCCCCACAGTTCAATGCGGCGGTGCAGTTGGATCTCTTCGAACAGCGCGTCGCCTGTCTGGATCGACTTTACATAGGCAGGGTCGCGCTTGGAAACCAACTCAAAAAGCGTTTGCTGCGCCGCCGCGTCGTTGCCTGAACGAGCCTCTGCCTCAGCCTTGACGAGGATCATTTCCGAAGCCCGCATATAGATCTCATTTTGATAATAGGCCGTCGTCATCCCTTCCAGGGTCGTTGCGGCAAACTTCGTACTGTTGTATTTCGGATACTGGATGGTTGTACCCGATGCGGGATACGTAAACTCAATATAGTCCTCCCCGACGAAATTCAGTTTCCGATAGTCCGTCTCCGCAATCTGATCGTACAGCCGTTGATCAATGGCTACCCACGATCCCTGCGACCCACCGTATCCGCCCTCGCCCCATGGATTCATCCAACCTACGAAAGAGGAAGTTCCCTTACTCGAATTGGCATCAACGGCGTATCCGAAGATCGTTTCGTTATCCAGCAGGGTCATTCCGGAAGTCGTATACTGTACCTGATCCATCAGGGTGGGGTAGGCATCCATCACCCGGCCAGCGGCGGCACTGGCGGTCTCCCAATTACCGGTAGTCAGCGCAGCCCGGGCCAGTACCACCTCGGCCACCGTGCCATCGATATCCGTACGGTCATCCGTACGATAGTATCCAGCCGCATTAAACAAGCGGACGGCCTCGGTCGCATCGGCAAGAATCTGGTTCCAGACGGTTTCAGAAGGTGCCCTGTCCTTAAACGGATCGTTATTATCCAAATGCAAGGGTACACCCGGTTTGTCCTTACCGCCGTGCAGGTAGTCATCCTGATACAACCACATGAGGTACGTATAGGCATAGGCCCGCATCGTCAATGCCGCGGCCTTGTACCGCATGAGCTTTTCATTGGCACCATCGGCGGCACTCAGATCCACATCTGCAGGAATCAGTCCAAGGATTTCATTGGCATAATAGACATACTTATACAGGGTTCCCCAATATAAGGCTACGCGGGCCGTGCTTTGTTCGCGGTATGCCCGGAGTTCATAGTCGCTTACCAGCCACCCGCCGTTTCGATTGGCCAGCACCATATCGTTGCCTTTGAGGCTTAGCAGCAGATTAATGACCGGAAAATTGCGTGAATCCACCGAGTTTGAATAGGTATACATATTAATGGATGCCTCCATGACGTTCAGCATAGGCTCCAGCACCTGGTCCGGATCTTTTCTGACCAGTTCCTGTACGGCCTCTTCAGTCAGTACATTGCCCGTCGGGTCAATGTCCAGCTGACTGCTGCAGGCGCCGGTCGCTAACATCCCGATGCCCATCACGTAAAAAGCGATATGTTGTGTTACTCTTTTCATCTTCATGTTCAATTACAGACTAATGTTTAATCCAAACGAAATCGATTTGGTTTGCGGATAGTTAAACGGGTTGACCGACACGCCATCCAGTACCTGCCTCGGGTCCACTCCCTTCTTCGCCGAAACAAAATATAGGTTGTCAGCGGCTACATATACCCGTAAACCTTGGAGGTGCAGACGTTGCGTCAGGCTTGAGGACAACCTATAGCCCAAGTTAATGGAACGCAAGTTGAAGTAGTCGGCATCAAACAAGCTGAAATCGGAATACTGCCCTTCACCGCCGCCGATCGGCTGGCTGCCGAAATTGGTATCTCCCAGCATCCGCATCGGAATATTGGAATCGGTATTTTCAGGTGTCCATGCATCCAGGAGGTCAACGTGAACGCCACGGCCTATACTTTGCCCGGTGATGTATTGGTACGTACGCGACACAACCTTACCGCCCAGCTGATAGCTCACCGCCACACCGAGATCGAAGTCTTTATAACGCACGGTCGTCGAAGCACCGCCGACTAAATCAGGCGTTGACGTCCCCAATTCAAACCGTGTAGCCTCGGAACCCACGGTTGTGGTTACCACATCGCCAACCGACTTACCTGGATAATTTGCTAGATCTGCCTCGGTCAGCTTTTTGTACAGCATTCCCAACCCAGTTTCCTGATCCACACCGGCATACCGGTACATATACAGGTTAAAGTAGTCCGTTCCTTCCCTGCGGAGGAAGTTTCCCGAGAGATATCCACCGTCCAGCCCGCTCGACTTCATGTTGTCCGGTATCTCCAATAGGGTTGTCCGGTAACGGGAAGCGTTGATGTTAAACGACCAGTTAAGATCCGGTTTGCGGATGATATCGACGCCGAGATCAACCTCCAAGCCGGTATTCAACAGCTTACCCACGTTGCGCAACGCGCCGGCACGGCCGGCGGAAGCAGGATAGGATACGCTCAGCAATAGATCCACGGTTTTGCGACGAAAGTAGTCAACCGTTCCATAAAAGCGATTCCATAGCCGGAAATCCAATCCGCCATCCACGATATGGTTCGATTCCCACGTGATGGACGGATCGCCCCAGGTGTTGGCCGAAAGCGCAAATTCGGCATCCGTGATACTACCCACAGCGCTCAGTCCGTAGGTGTTGGTCCACGCATAACGGGTCGAAACCGGCACACCGTTGTTGCCCTGAACGCCGTAGCTGCCGCGCAGGCGAAGATCGGTTATCCAGTCTGCGTTGTCTTTGATAAAGTTTTCCTCGCCAATGCGGTAGGCACCCCCTAAAGACCAGAAGGTACCCCACCGGTTGCCCCGGAAATACGAGGAACCGTCCGTCCGCAAGCTGGCCGACAGGTAATATTTTTCGGCATAGTTATAATTCACCCGGCTGAAATAGCCTTCCAGTGTCCGTTCTTCATCCCCTCCGGTCAGGTCCAGCACGCGAACCGCATTACCCATGCTCGGGTTGTCCAGCGCATACATCTTATACTTGGTTCCATTGATGTTGTCGCTTTGGAACTTATTGAACTCGTGGCCTACCAAGGCGTCCAACGTATGTTCACCGAACGACCGGTTCCACGTCAACAGCTGCGTCAGATTGAGGGTCATCGCCTTGTTGAAGGCACTTCTTATGCGTCCCTCGTAATCCCGGGCATCCGAGCCGCTCTCGTTATTGCCGTATTCGAGGTAATTCTGGTAACTGTTGTCAACCGCTACGTCTGCTTTCAGGGTGAAGTCCTTCAAAAATTTAGCTTCGAGGTAACCTCTACCGGAGAAGAAATCGTTGGTGGTTTCCGTGAGGTCTTTCTCAAAATAAACCGCCGGCGAGTAACCGTTAAACGCATTCCGGGCCGTGCTGCCATAGGGCGAATACGTTTGGTTGGTACCCAAATCATATACCGGTTTACCGTCGGCATCGCGGATGATCTGTCCATTTGCATCGTAGGCGTAAATGGGGTACGTTGGTGCAAACAGGTTCATGAAGGTGAAGATGTTGGTATTGGTCGTACCGCCCGTGTATCCCGTCGGTGCGTTGCTGTAGTTTTTTGAGTACGACATGTTTGCTCCGCCTTTCAGCCAGGAAGCAATCTGCGTATTCAGATTCACGCGGGCCGAATACCGGTTGAACTCCGACCCCATCACGTACGAGGGGTTCTTCAGCATACCCAACGAGACGTAGTAGTCTGTTTTTTCACTGGCGCCGCTGATGTTGGTATTGTACTCTTGACGCAATGCCGTTTTCAGAAAATAATCCGGCCAGCTATCGTGGTAAAGCAATGCGGCTTCCGTCCGGATCTTTCCCGTTGCGGGATCGATCAGCGTGGTTCCTTCCGGTATTTTATAGTTCATGTAGTTGCCCAACCCATTGCCGGTGTTGCTGGCACCATTTGCAGTGAACAGGTTATCGCTGGCATATTGGCGTGCATCGGCATCTGTATACCCCTGCTTGTAGCGCATGTAGTTATAAATGCCTTGCCAGGTGTATTCGTAGTACGTACCGGGGTCGCGGACCACCTCCATGTCGGGAACGCCTTGGCTAAAAGCCCCCCAACGAAGGTCTACCCCGATTTTGGGTGTACCCGACTTACCTTTCTTGGTGGTTACTAAGATAAGTCCGTTTGCCGCACGCGAACCATAGATGGCGTTGGCGGCCGCATCCTTGGATACCACGATGGATTCAACGTCGTCCGGATTCAACGCCGACAGGCCTAAATTGAACACGGCGCCGTCCACAACAATCAGCGGGTCATTGGACGCGTTGATGCTACCCATACCCCGTACGCGTATCTTTGAATCATTACCGGGTTGACCCGATGGACTGGTCAATTGAATTCCAGCCACCTTGCCCTCCAGTGCCTGAGACACGGTGGATACCTGCTGTTGCGTGATGTCGTCCGATGAGACGGAGGTAATCGATCCGGTAAAATCCTTCTTTTTGGCCGTTCCGTAAGCCACGACAACCACCTCATCAATTTCCTGCGACACCGTAGTCAATGTGATGGTCAGCGCTGTTTGGCTACCCACCGCTACTTCGCGTGTTTCATATCCCGTATTGGAAATCACAAGTGTCGCGCCTGCTGGAACATCAGGCAAGACAAATCGACCGTCGTCGTTGGTCATGGTACCGCGTTGGGTTCCTTTGATGTAAATGCTGGCACCTGCAATCAACGCACCCGTCTCATCTTTTACCGTTCCCTGTACCGTTTGTTGCACCGTCTCAACCGGAAGCGAAGCCTTTGATGTACGTTTGGGAACTAATGTGATGATTTTTCCGTTGACCGAATATTCGAATTGCTGATTGGCAAATACGAGTGGAAGCAAGGTACCGACTTCCATTTCAGACACCTCCAGCGACACCGGCTTGAACTTGCTCAAATATTCTTCTTTAATCAGGAAATCGTAGCCGCTTTGCTTTCTGATTTCACGCAGCACATTTTCAAGCGGTACGTTGTTCGCCCGGATGCTGACCCGTTGGGCCAACGAGGTTTCTGCGTAGGTATTTAACACCAATAAGAAAACCGCTAAAGGGGTTAGTTTCATAGCTAATGGACATCGGGGAGTCATGCTAAAAACTGCGGCCATGGCGTTGACCGTAATTTTCACAGCTTCCCTCAAGTAAGGGACATATTTCATACATTTGTTACGTTTGGTTATGATTTTAGTTCAATGCAATCCTAACGAGGAATTAAGTTTCATGGCCAACCAACCGGCTGGAATTGTTGGCGCAATTCCGGCCATTTTTTGAGTTCACCCTGACAGTCAAGTAATCGTTATCTGGTCACGGCAACCCTCCTTCCTTGTAATTCAAACCGCAATCCGGTATTGGTGGCAAGCGCCTGGAGCACGGCCGACAGCTTTTTATCCCTGCCAATTTCTCCATATAGCCGAATATCCTTGGGAACCTCCCTCATATCAAACTCCACATCATACCACCGCTCTATCTGTCGCAATATGTCGGGCAGATCGATTCGGTAAAAGAAAAACACATTGTTTTTCCATGCGATGGCCGATTCAGTATCGACGGTCTGGATCGAAAAACGCCCTCCCGTTGCTACACATTGCTCACCCGGATGCAATACCCGTGAGGCTTCGCCGGATTTATCCACGATACGCACGGCACCTTCCAGCAATGTCGTCTTCGCCGCGGGTTCATCCGCATATGCGTTGACATTAAAATGTGTTCCCAGCACTTCGATCGCTTGTGCACCGGTCTCAACCACAAAAGGCACCGCTTTCTTTCGCGATTCAGCAAGCTGATTTTTTTCTACTTCAAAATAGGCTTCGCCGGTCAAGGAGACCCTTCGTTCGTCTTCGGCAAACCGGGTGGGATAGGTTAAGGAAGAAGCCGCATTCAGCCAAACAATTGTGCCGTCGGGAAGTATAATCTTATAGGTTCCTCCGCGAGGGGTCTCAATGGTATTCAGCGCCGTAGAAGCGCTTTTTCCTTCGTCGCTCACTTCGTAAACAACCTCTCCTGCCTTTGTTTTATGGATACGGATTCCGCGCTCTGCAACCAGCTGACCGGTATCTGCTTCATCCAAAAAAATCGTCCTGCCATCGGCTAGCGTTAAGGTAGCACGCTCTCCACCGGGATCGATATCTGTTATTTCCCCGTGCGCAGCGGTCGACGGCTCCGGCTCGCCATCGTTCATCTGCCACAGCCCTAACATCCCCACTACGAGCAACACCGCAGCAGCAATTGCCCAGGACAGGTACTTGTTAGGCACCCGTGAATTTACCTGACGGAACACCCTCTTCCGCATAGCACGATTTGCCCGGATCCAGGCGTCGTCACTGGGTAGTTCTTCCGATTTGCGGATATAATCCGTAAAGCCAGTTTCTATCCAAGCGCGCTCTTCGTCCGAACAAAGCCCCTGTCGATAGCGCTCCAACAGCTCCTCTATGTTTTTCCGTTCCATTATTTTCGGAAATCCGTTACTTTCCTATTAGCATGGAAGCGAAACCCCAAAAAAGTCCCGATTTTTTTTAAAAATTTTGCAGTAACATTAATAGGAATAGGGAAATTACACGGCCCAGCTTAAACCTCAATTGCTTGAGCGCAGCACTCGAAAGATTTTTGACTGTCTTCACAGATAAATTCAATTGACCGGCAATCTCTTGATTCTGGAAACCTTGTCGTTTCAGCCAAAAGACTTCTGCCATATGGGATGAAAATCGATTGGTTACGCTATCCAGGTAATCCGCCAACTCCTTCTCCTCCAAATTTCGGGTAGTGGTATCCATCGCGTACTCACCACGATGCTGCAGGTAATCCACAAACTTTTCTTGCACCTTGCGGCGGTCTGTAAGGTTTAGGAACCGATGCCTCACACATTGGTAAAGATAGGGCAATCCTTCACCGATGAGCCGCAAATCGCCGCGTTTTTCCCACAGGTAAACGAATACCTCCTGCACCATGTCCGCCGCTTCATCTGCATCTTTCACCAACTTAAAGGCATACAGGTAAAGATTTTTATGATACATCTCGTAGATGGCCGTAAATGCTGCCGTATCGCCCGCACTCAGCGCCTGCCACAGCTCACGGTCATTTTTTCGACTGCCACCATCCATTGTTGTACTATTTAGTTAACCATGCCACCGTAAAATGCGGGCATGTCTTTTAGGATAGGCAAAACTAGCCAATGGAAATGAGATTAGCAACGTTTCTCCGCTCATTGTTCGCTACCGCACAACAAGTGTCCGATTTCGAACAGTTTTGTTTTGCAATCAATCCCAACAAGCTGTTTTCAAATCAGTTGTATTTTTGGCACGGCGTTGTATAGTATTAGTCGATTGGAAAGGACGGCTACTGATAGCTGATCGCTCATAGCCGAGAGCTGATCGCCGAGCGCTGATAACTGATAGCCGACTGCCAATTGTTGATAGCGATTAAAAAAAATGGACAGAGCATTACCGAAAAAAACGTGGAACAGTAAACGTATTACGATGGTTGTGGGCGGAGCGGGCATCCTGGCGTTGATATTTGCCAGCTACTATTTCACTTCCGGCAATTCAACGCTCAATGTAGATGCCGAACGCATCACCATATCGGAAGTCAAAGAGGATTCCTTCCGTGAATTTATTCCGGTAAATGGCACTGTCTTACCCATCACGAGCATTTTCCTCGATGCGTCTGTGGGTGGGCGTGTGGAAGAGAAGTTTGTCGAAGATGGCGCCAAGCTTAAGAAGGGAGATCCCATTATGCGCCTTTCCAATACCGATCTGGAACTGAGTCTTGTAACGCAAGAAACGCAGGTATACAACAACCTCACCCAGATGCAGATTGCCCAGACCGCCGCACAGCAGACATCCATCAACAACCGCAACCAAATGGCCGATGCCGAAAACGCACTGAAAGAAGCCAAGCGGGTGTACGATCTCAATAAAACGTTATACGAAAAAAAAGCCATTGGCAGTCAAGAATACCAAGAGGCAAAAAACAACTATGATTACCAAGTGGAGCGGATCAAACTCACCCGTGAAAACATCGTTCAGGATTCCATCCGAAGTGTCCAAACGCTCGAACAAAACAAACAACTGTACGCCAGCGGCATGTCTGCATTGGAATTGATGCGCAAAAAGGTGGGAGACCTTATCCTACGATCACCGGTAGATGGTCAGCTTACTTCATTCGATGCGGAAATCGGACAAAGTAAAAACCCCGGCGAACGCCTTGGACAAATCGATGTGCTGACCGGCTTTAAAGTACGTGCCGACATCGACGAACATTACATTTCCCGCATTTATCCCGATTTGGAGGGGGAATTCACATTTGCCGGAAAGAGCTATAAACTCGTCATCAAGAAAGTCTATACGCAAGTAACCAATGGCAGATTCCAGGTAGATATGGAGTTCGTAAACGAGGTCCCCGATGGGATCCGACGCGGGCAGACCCTGCAAATCCGCCTAGCCTTGAGCGATGAAACAAAGGCCATTTTATTAGCCAAAGGAGGCTTTTATCAACAAACAGGGGGCAACTGGGTATTTAAACTTACTGAAGACGGAAAGACAGCTTACCGGGTAGATGTGCAACTTGGTCGTCAGAACCCCGACTATTATGAAGTAATCGGTGGATTGGAGCCTGGGGATAAAGTGGTCACGTCAAGTTATGAAACGTATGATCGGGTTCAGGAATTGAATATTCGGAATTGAGTCATAAGCTGATCGCTGAAAGCTATGCTAAAAAATTACATCAAAATCGCCTTCCGTACGCTCGTTAAGAGCAAATCATATGCTATTATCAATATTGCAGGCCTCGCAATCAGTCTTACAGCGTCTGTTTTACTGTTGCTGTGGGTTTCGGACGAGTTAAGCTACGACCGCATGCACAGCAAGGCAGACCGTATTTACATCGCAGCGGCGGCCATCGGGAAAGATCAGCTATGGCCCGTAACCAGCGCTCCCTTGGCCATTTTCGGAAAAGCCGAAATTCCTTCCATTGAGGAAGCATGCCGCGCATCCACTTTCAATAACAGCGTCCTACTGGAATATCAGGACAAAAAATTCACCGAGCCCAGTGTTTATGTCGATCAAAATTTCTTCGAGCTATTCGATTTCAAGTTGCTGGAAGGCAATCCTTCGCAACCGTTTCCGGATAACCGATCCATTGTGTTAAGCAAGACCACTGCCGAGAAATATTTTGGCAGAGAACCCGCGATGGGCAAAATACTGCAGGTAAAAGAAGGAAACGCATACAAGGTGACAGGCGTCATGGAAGACATGCCCAAAAACTCCAGCTTGCAGTTTCCACTGATGCTGCCTTTCGACGTGCTGGCGGAAAACAGACCCAACAATCCGCTAAATGCTGACTGGGGCAATCTCAATTATCAAACGTATTTTCTCCTCAAGGCCGATGCCGATGCGGCTGCCGTGGGCAAACAGCTGGCTGACATCCATCGGAAAAACCAGCCTGCGGACTTCTGGAAAGACCTCAACTACCTGATGCAACCGCTTACCAAGTACCACCTGTATACGGCTGATGGTGACGAACAGGGGATGAAACAGGTTAAAATCTTTGCGTTGGTAGCCGTTGTGATCCTTCTTATTGCGTGTATTAACTATGTCAACCTGGTAACTGCACGTGCCACCCGGAGAAGTAAAGAAGTGAGTGTTCGCAAGGTAGTGGGTGCCAATAAGGGACACCTGTTCTGGCAATTTATCTCCGAGTCACTGGTGGTATTTTTTATTTCCATGCTCGTTGCGATCGGGTTATTATATGCATTGATGCCGATGTATAACAGCCTTTCGGGGAAAGAAATGGTCTTCAGCTTATCAGATCGCAACGTGTGGGCGATATTCAGCTTATCTCTATTGGTTGTGCTGGCATTGGCGGGTATATATCCCGCGCTGATGCTGTCTTCCTTCAACCCGGCGCTCGCACTGAAAGGCATTATACCCGGACTTGGGAAGAACAGCGGTTTTAGAAAAGCACTGGTCGTCGTTCAATTCACCTGTTCGATCGTCCTCATTGTAGCGACCATCATTATCAGCAGGCAATTGGAGTACATCAGAAGCATGAATCTGGGATATTCCAAAGAAAATATCTTCACGTTTGAGAGCCGCAATTTCCGAAGAAACTACGATGACATCAAGCAACAACTGGAGCAGCAGCCGGGAATCTTAGGGGTAACCGCATCCACTCAACGGATACTCAACGTGCAGAGTTCCACGGGCGACCTGGAATGGGAAGGGAAACCGGCAAACATGAACTCATTCATGGTTAATCAGCTGTCTATAGACCGTACATTCCCGGAAGTGATGAATATGGAACTCGTGGCGGGAAATGGCTTCACCGGTACAGCGGCAGACAGCAGCCGTTATCTGTTGAACGAAACCGCCATCAAGGTCATCGGGTTAGACGACCCGGTTGGCAAGCCCATTACCTTCCATGATAAACCGGGAATCATCGCCGGCGTGCTCAAAGACTTCCATTTTCAGGACATGAAAACTGCCATTGAACCCTGTATTTTATTTATGGATCCCGATTGGTCGTGGAATACGATGTACGTAAAGACGACGGGAGCTCAAGCTAAACAGGCGCTTGCAGCCGTGGGGAAACTTTGGAAACAGCACAACGCCGACTATGAATTCGATTACCAATTCCTCGACGAGTCCTTTGACGCTTTGTACAAGAGTGATATCCGTGCCGGGAAACTATTCAACCTGTTTGCCGGCGTCGCCATCCTCCTTTCCTGCCTCGGTTTATTCGGACTGGTTACCTACACTGCCGAAACCAAGGTGAAAGAAATCGGCATCCGGAAGACCCTTGGAGCCAGTGTCAGTAACATCATTCTTTTGATATCACAAGATTTCCTCAAGCTGGTCGGCGTATCTTTTCTGGTGGCTTTCCCGCTGGGTTGGTGGATGATGAACCGGTGGCTCGAAAATTATGTATACCGAACCGCTATCGAATGGTGGGTATTTGCGATAGCCGGCTTTGCAGCATTCGCCATCGCCGCCATTACCGTATGTGGTAAATCACTCCGTGCGGCGCGGGAGAATCCGATTAAGGCAATAAGGACAGAGTGAAACCAATCACGCAGGAATCTGATAGCCTACTGCTGAAATCTGATCGCTATGATAAAGAATTACCTCAAAACCGCTTTTCGTACGCTGACGAAAAACAGATCGTACTCAGCCATTAACATTTTCGGACTGGCGATCAGTCTTTCCGCAGCTATCCTGATTCTGCTGTGGGTATGGGACGAGCTAAGCTTTGACAAAATGCACAGCAAAGGCGACCGTATTTATCAGATATCCACAACATTTGATCCCACCTCGGATAATGTATGGCCTGTAGGTCCGCCGCCGCTGGCAGTGTTCGCAAAAGCCGAAATACCGGCTATTGAACAAGTCTGTCGTTTAAACAACAGCGACGCTGTAGTAACACTGGCTGGAGGGCAGAAATTCAATGAAGGCGGCCAATATGTAGATCCCTCGTTTTTTCACATTTTTGACTTCCCGCTATTGGAGGGAAACAGCGAAAATCCGTTTCCTGATAACAATTCCATTATTCTTACCAAATCACTCGCCCGCAAATATTTTGGCAACAAAGATCCCATGGGACAACTAGTTTTGGTAAATCTGGATCCGTTCCTGGCCGATAGCAAACGAAATTTCCGCGTGACAGGTATTATCGATGATTTCCCTTTGAATTCATCGATTGAGACCGACTTCCTGCTACCCTTTGGGTTGATTTACGAAAACCAAAAAGACGATGACCTCAATGCACAATGGGGTAGCTTCCATTACCGGACCTTCTTTCTGCTTCAAAATGGAGCCGATTCAAAGGTGGTTGAAAAGCAACTTGCAGACCTACATCGAAAAAACGATCAAGCTGATATTTTCAAGACATTGGTCTATTTCCTACAACCGTTAAAAAGCCTTCATCTTTATAATGCAAAAGGGAAAGATCACGGTATGCAACAGGTGCGGATATTCGCACTCGTCGCGGGCATCATCCTATTGATTGCCTGTATCAATTACGTTAACTTGGTAACGGCACGCTCCACACGCCGGAGCAAGGAGGTCGGCGTCCGGAAAGTCATTGGCGCCAATCGTCTTCATCTCTTCTGGCAATTCATCACCGAATCGGTTGTCGTATGTATCATCTCCATGGCATTTGCCATCGGACTCACCTACGTAGCCATGCCGTTCTACAATAGTCTATCCGGCAAAGAAATGGAATTCACCCTGTTAGACACACGCGTATGGTTACTCTTCAGCGGCACCCTGCTGGCCGTCGTTCTGTTGGCGGGCATTTACCCTGCGCTGTTGCTTTCAACATTTAGACCCACACAGGCAATAAAAGGGATCGTGGCAGGAATTGGTGGAAACGGCGGGTTCCGCAAAGCATTGGTGATCGTCCAATTTAGCTGCTCGGTAGTGCTTATTATCTCCACCCTCATTATCAGTCGGCAACTGGAGTACATCCGGCATAAAGAATTGGGTTACGACAAGGAAAACGTCTTCCTATTTAATCAGCGCAATTTCCTGGGCCACTTTGAAGCCATACGTGCCGAGCTGGAACGGCAACCGGGTATTGAGGGCGTAACGGCGGCGAGTAGCGACGTCAGTAACATCGGCAGCGGTACTGGAGATATCGAATGGGAGGGCAAACCAGCCAGTATGTCTAATTTCATGGTCAACCAGATCGCTGTCGATCATCAATTTACAGAAGTGCTAGGTATTTCCCTAGTGGAAGGTAAAGGATTAACGGGTACGCCCGTTGATACCAGTTACATCATTCTCAACGAAACGGCTGTTAATCAAATGGCGCTAGAAAATCCCGTTGGGAAGGTTATCACATTCAAAAACAGCCCAAAAACCATTGTTGGCGTAGCGAAAGATTTCCATTTCAGCGATTTGAAAAAAGCCATCGGCCCGTGTGTACTGTTTTACGACAAAGGCTTTGCGCTGGGCGGGATGTATGTCAAAACCACAGGGAAGGACGCTGCACAAGCTGTAGCAGCGGTAGAAAAGTTATGGAAACAATACAACAGTGAGTTTGATTTTGACTATCAATTTATGGATGATTCGTTCGACAAATTTTACAGAAGCGACATCCGGGCCGGCAAACTATTTAATGTCTTTGCCGGCATCGCTATTCTCATTTCCTGCCTTGGTCTCTTCGGATTGGTTACCTTTACCGTCGAAACCAAAGTCAAGGAAATCGGCATCCGTAAAACGCTCGGGGCAAGCGTATCATCGATCATTACATTGCTATCAAAAGACTTTCTCAAATTGGTTGCCCTCTCATTTCTTATTGCCTTCCCCTTGGGGTGGTGGATGATGAACCGGTGGCTGGACAACTATGTGTACCGAACCGGTATGGAATGGTGGATATTTGCCGTAGCTGGCTTCGTTGCTTTTGCCATTGCAACCATCACCGTCTGCGGCAAGTCACTGAAAGCCGCGAAGGAAAATCCGGTTAAGGCGATCAGAACAGAGTAGTTAGTTGGCTATGATAAAAAATTATTTCAAAACAACCTTCCGCAACCTCTGGAAAACCAAGGGGTACAGCTTCCTCAACGTGTTCGGGTTGGCCATTGGCATCACGTGCGCATCGCTCATTTTCCTATGGGTAGAGGACGAAATGAGCTATGACAATCATTTTCCAAATAAGGAAGACATCTATCTATCCAAGTCCAAGCAGCCTCACGATGGCGGCACCTACGTGTTTGACGCCAATCCTGGGCCGTTGGCGCCTGCAATTAAAGCTGAATTGCCGGGCATCAAGTATGCCGCACGCGTAAACTGGCCAATGCCCCTCCTATTCAATCTCGGCGAAAAGAGTCTCTATCAAACCGGATTCTATGCCGACCCCGACTTCCTTGCTATCTTCTCACCGGAATTCGTCGAGGGCAACCGGAGCTCAGCGATGGACGATCTTAATGATATCGTACTTACCCAAAAAGCCGCTGGACGTCTTTTCGGCAACGAACCGGCCTTGGGAAAACAGGTCCGGATAAACAATGAGGAAAGCTACACAATCGCAGGCGTAGTGGCGGATCTGCCCAGGGAATGCAATTGATCGACGGACGCAACTTCCGGCCACATATGTTATGCGACAGCAGTAGCATCGTCATCAATGAAGCATTTGCCAAGCTTATTAAGCCCGATGGCCAGGTTGCCGGACAAACAGTGCGCTGGGGAGAAGACCCACACACCATTGTCGGCGTTGTGAAGGATTTCGTGTACAACAATGTGTATAAACCTGCGGAACCTGTTCTCTTCTACCCCTTTTCGACCAAATCCGGCATCCTTAACATCAAGACCAAAGCAGGAATAGATCTTCCCAAAACGGTTTCTCAGATAGGCGAAATTCTTAAGGAAACCAATCCGGGATACCCATTTGAGTACGAGTTTTTGGACAATGTCTTCAGTGAAAAATTTAAATCGGAAATGCTTATCCAGCGATTGGCGGGTGTATTTGCGGTACTTTCTATTATTATTTCCTGTCTTGGCTTGCTCGGTCTTGCTGCCTTCACAGCCGAAAGGCGCACCAAGGAAATGGGAATCCGCAAAGTGTTGGGAGCATCCGTCGCATCACTGATCGGATTGCTCAACGGGGAATTCGTCGTACTCGTGCTGCTCTCATGCGCCGTCGCATTCCCTGTTGCATGGTGGATCATGAACGATTGGCTTAGCAATTACCAATATCATACCGTCCTGCACTGGTGGATATTCGCCCTGGCTGGCGGGGGTGCATTGCTGATCGCTTTGCTAACGGTCAGTTCCCAGGCCATTAAGGCCGCATTAACGAACCCGACGAGAAGTCTAAGGGATGAGTAATTATCGTATTAGTCCTTTCGCGTAACATATCGCTTCATCGGAATCGATCACGCTGGTTCGCTAAATTTCATTTCTGGACTCCTTCGGCAAAACAAAAAGTATTGCAAGATAATCGTACATTTGCAATGTTTACTTTTTTTAAGCACCCTTGCTTACATAACCATGAGGGAAGATTCGTTATCCGATAAAGTTTATTCAGAAATCAGGCGCAAGATTTTGTCAAATCAATTAGTCCCGGGGAACCGGCTCAAAGAAGACGCTTGGGCCAAAAAAATGGACGTAAGCCGAGTGGCTGTACGGGAGGCATTGAATAGGTTATTCGGTGAGAACTTGCTTGAAAAAGGCGAAAAGGGTGGATATTTTGTAAAGTCGATGGGCATTGCCGATCTGCGGGAGATCCGTCAGCTTCGCGAAGTATTGGAACTGGGCGCCTTGCGTATCGCCTTTAAAAAGGTTACGAAGGAACATATCGATGAGTTGGATCGGATCTGCAATGACTTTACATTAATGGTAAGAAATGGCTATTACGGAGGCGCTTGCGAGGCAGATGTCAAATTTCATGAAACGCTTTTTGATATAGCCGGAAACAAAAAGCTGAAAGACGTTTATGTGGCAAGCAATATACCGCTGTTTCATCTGAAACTTGGCCAGACAAGCCAAATGGACGATTACGAGTTAACGGACAAGGAACATAGGGAAATTGTGGGCGCGTTCAAAAGAAAGGATCTATCTTTAGCAGAACGGGTATTGTCACATCATCTCGAGCGCGGAGAGCTTTCTGCCTTGGAGTTCGCATGATCTGAATTGTTTTTCTCCTGATCCACTTTTCCCTTTTATCCTAGATTTCACGCTGATTTTCTATTACACGCGAAAAACCCATTTTATTTTATGTATACATTTTTTATCAGACAATTGCTGTATGACTGATAAAATCCGCTCGTCAAATTTCTCTATCTAAATTAGGGTTTTTCATTAATGATAAGCTTTTTCCTTTACAATAAATTCATAAAACGCATTTTATCCTATTTCAGACCCCACCAACCAGCCCGATATTAAAAATGAAATATATTTTTTTGAAAACAAAAAAAGTATATTTTTGCATACAATTATCCAAAAAGAAACCAACTAATATGAAAAGATGTAATCAACTTTCAAGTACACGGCTTGTAACGCGACTGATGTGCACACTTCTCGTAGTTGCCGGTATGTCCCCTGTCGTTATTGCCCAACAACTCACCCAGGTTTCCGGAAAAGTTGTTGACGCAAAAAATAACGAAATACTCGCAGGAGTCACGGTTACCGCGAAGCGTTCAGGTAAATCGACAGCTACTTCCGACAATGGCACGTATGCGATCGAAGTAGCAAACAATGACACCTTGGTATTCTCGTACAGCGGCTATCAATCTCAGGAAATCGGGGTACAGCACCAGCAGGTTATTCCTGTGTTTTTACAGATCGAGATCCAGGGACTGGAAGAGGTGGTGGTAACCGGTTACTCTTCACAGCGTAAACAGGACATCACAGGTTCGGTCTCGGTAGTCAATATGGACGGCGTGGATGCGATTCCCACCGGTTCGACGCTTGAGGCGCTCCAGGGACAAGCATCGGGTGTGAATATCATTAGTTCGGGCGTTCCTGGCAGTGCACCCAATCTTTTTATTAGGGGAGTATCGTCCTTTGGAGACGCATCGCCACTAATATTGGTTGATGGCATACAAACCGATTTGAACAACATCAATGTAAACGATATTGCATCTATCCAAGTATTAAAAGATGCGGGCGCAGCAGCCATTTACGGTGTTCGGGGCGCTAATGGTGTCATTATCGTTACGACCAAGCGAGGCAAAACGGGTGAACCGAGCGTCAGCTACAATGCATTTGCTGGAGTACAACTGCCAATTCCGGGAAATCCGTACGACATTGTCATTGACCCCGAGGGGTTCAGAACACTCGCACTAATCGCCGACCCCAACAATGCGTTGTTTCGGGACGGTGTTCCCGACTTTCTCTATTCAGGGCCTTCAGGCTCAGGAATAGCTTGGGCGGGCGATCCTCAGGTTGACCCTGCGTTATACCGCCTTGATAAGACCAACCCGGGTAATAGCTACCTGATACAAGCTGTCAATAAACAAGGCACCAACTGGTTTCAGGAATTGTTCAACCCGGCAGTGACGACCAATCACAACCTTTCCATCGGCGGTGGAACCGATAAATCAACTTACCTCGTATCGCTGGATTATATGAACGAGCAAGGTACGTTGAAGGAAACCTACCTGAAGCGGTATTCCGGAAGGGTAAATACGTCGTTTCAATTATCCAAAAACATCGAAATCGGCGAGAACCTAACCGTTTACTATCGCCAGAGCCCCGGATTTGCCAACAACAACCAATTTTCAGGTATTGCCGCGACGTATGCGCTCATGCCACTGATTCCCACTCACGACATTCAGGGAAACTATGGGGGTACACGCGCTGGTGTAAATCTGGGTAGTTCCTCCAATCCAGTAGCGGCCCAGGAAAGAACGGCGATTAACAAAAACAATTCATGGAACACTGCCGGTAATGTCTATATGCAAATCAGCTTTTTATCCGATTTTAAATTTAGGACCAGCTTTGGCGGTGCACTAACCAATACCTATAACTACGCCTTTAGCGACACGCCTTATGAAAACGTACAGGGATTCCTTAATCCGAATTCCTTCAGTGAAAACTCCTCGTATTCAGCCCGGTTAATGTGGACCAACACGGTAAGTTATGATAAGTTATTTGACAGGCATCGCATCCAGGTTGTCGCCGGATCTGAATCGGTTGAAAACAAAGGCCGGGGTTTATCCGGTTCCCGCAGGGCTTACTTTTCAACCGATCCGGACTATCTGACCCTAAATACCGGGACTGAGAACATTATGAATGGCAGCACCGCCTATGAAAACGCTTTGTTTTCGCTTTTCGCAAGAGCGGACTATAGCTTTGATGATAAATACCTGATCGGAGGCACGATAAGGCGCGATGGCTCTTCCTTATTCGGCCCGGAAAACCGATATGGTATATTTCCTTCCGTCAGCTTCGGATGGCGGTTATCAAAAGAAAATTTCCTGACCAACGTTTCATGGCTGAACGATCTCAAACTCAGAGGCAGTTACGGCATCTTGGGATCACAAAACAACATCAGTCCGGAAAACCAATTTGATCTCTATGGCGGTACATTGGCCAATGCATACTACGATATCCGTGGAACAAGCAACAGCCTCGTCCAAGGATTCGTGCAAACGCAAAGCGGGAACATCTTTACCGGCTGGGAACGCAACATCGTATCAAACATCGGCTTGGACGCAACTATTCTCTCCAACAGGTTCGAACTGTCTGCTGAGTACTATAAAAAATCCATCGACGGCTTGCTTTTTGCGCAAACACTGCCGGGAATCGCGGGAGGCGCTTCGCCCGCCACCATCAACGTCGGCGATATCCAGAATACCGGCGTCGATTTGTCGGCAACCTATCGGGACGGCCAACCTGACAACCTCCAATATTCAATAGGAGCCAATATCACAGCCTATAAAAATATAGTGAAGCACGTACCGGATCCTGGCTATTTCGACGCAGCGGCACATCAGCAACTCGGCGTACTCGTACGTAACCAAGTAGGCCGGGCGGTAAGCTCCTTCTATGGATATGATGTGATCGGACTTTTTAACAGCGCCGACGAAGTGGAGGCGGCTCCAGCACAGGACGGTGCTGCGCCCGGTCGATTCCGTTACCGGGATGTGAACGGTGACAACATCATCAGTGCCGAAGACCGAACCTTTCTGGGAAGTCCCAATCCGGAGTTTACCTACGGCATTAATTTGGCAGCTCAATACAAAGGATTTGACCTTTCTACCGTATTATATGGCTCGCAAGGCAACGAAGCCGTCAACACCGTGCCGGTCCAGACCCACTTTTTCGGAACGTATGTCGGTGCAAAAGGTAATGCGTTGTTTAATGCATGGACACCCGAAAATCAAAACACGACCGTACCAAAAATTGAAAATCAAAACAACTTCAGTACCGCGGGCGTGTTCAACTCATATTTTATCGAAGATGCTTCTTACCTAAGAATGCGATCGCTTATCCTGGGTTATACATTCGCTTCGTCGTCGTTTCTTCAGCGGATTAATTTGCAGAAGTTGCGGATCTATCTACAGGCAGCGAATCTCTTTACCATAACCGGCTATTCAGGACTGGATCCAGAGTTGGCAGGCAGCAGCTCAAGCTTCGGAATCGATATGGGTGCGTATCCCAACAACCAGCGAAGCTTTCTGTTCGGTGTGAATATTTCATTTTAATACTACTTAAAACTGTGTGTCATGAAATTGACTAATCATATCCTGAAAATGCTATTTTGTACGATCCTTTCGGTAACTTTATCGTGCGGCGACGCGTTTCTGGAAAGGGCTCCGAAGGGGGCATTGTTCTCTGAAAATCTGGCGACCGAACAAGGCGTTAATGGCTTGCTTATCGGCACGTATTCATTATTGAATAATGGCGGAACAACCGGAAGCGGATGGCAATCGGGAAAATGGATTTTCGGCGGGGTCACCTCCGACGATGCCCATACCGGTACCGAGGCCGGTGCGTTGCAACCTGTCCCGCAGTACGAAAGCTACAGCTATAATTCAGCTACGCCCGGTCTTAATTCTCGTTGGCGGGTGCTCTATGCCGGCGTGCAGCGGGCCAACGATGTGCTACGGGTGCTGGAGGTTGCTTTAGCCGATCAGGCCATCAGCGAAGGAGCGGCGGCGCAAGTGCGTGCTGAGGCCCGGTTTCTACGGGGAGTTTATCACTTGGAAGCTATATTGATGTGGAGGAATATTCCCTTTGTTGATGAAACCGTCAGCGCCGCAACCGGCAATTACTACGTGTCAAATACGGAATCAGCATGGCCAAAAATAGAAGCGGATTTTGCCTATGCTGCTGATCAGTTAACCGACACCAAATCTGAAGTGGGCAGGGCCAATAAATGGGCGGCCAAGTCATTCTTGGTCAAGGCGTATCTATTTCAGTATAAATACCAGGATGCCAAATTACTGCTTGACGATATCATACAAAATGGCGTGACCAGCAACGGACTTAAATACGATCTGAACACCCACTATTTCGATAATTTCAAGCCCTCTACCAAAAACGGGCCGGAACAGGTTTTTGCGGTCATGCACTCGGTGAACGATGGTGCGGGAGGCGAACGAGGTAATACGCCCAGTGGCGACGGGCATGCCGGCCCCTATGGGGGTCCGTTCCCAAGCTATGGCTTTTACCAACCTTCGTTCAGCTTGGTCAACTCTTACAAAACAGATGCAGCGACCGGACTGCCTTTGATTGACAGTTTCAACGACGAGGATGTAACGCACGACTTGGGCATTCCGTCATCAGCACCTTTTCAACCTTACAGCGGTACGCTTGATTCACGGCTCGACTGGATTGTGGGGAGACGTGGAATTCCCTTTCTGGATTGGGGAGTTAATCCCGGCATGTCCTGGGTACGGCAGCAAAGTGTCGGCGGCCCTTACCTGCATATGAAGAATGCCAATCCCAAGTCAGAACCTGAAGCCCGCGAAAATAACAGCAGTGCCAATACGTATAACATGATCCGATTTGCCGACGTACTGCTATGGGCAGCAGAAGTTGAAGTAGAACTGGGTAACCTCGCCGAAGCGGAAGCATACGTTAATCGCGTCCGGGCACGGGCGGCCAATCCTGCAGGGTGGGTAAAGAAGTACATCAACGATAGCCAGCCCGAACGCGGCTTTAGCAATACACCGGCTGCAAATTACAAAGTCGGCTTATACGCCGGTCATTTTGAAGCAAGGGGAAAAGAGTTTGCCCGCGAAGCGGTTCGTTTCGAACGGAAGCTTGAATTGGCCATGGAGCATCACCGCTTTTTTGACCTCCAGCGTTACGATCAGGGCACGGGTTATATGGCCGACTTGCTCAATGCGTATATTCAGCATGAAATCGGCATCCCAGATTACAATTTTTATTACATGCAGAGCGCACATTTTACCAAAGGGCGGAACGAGATCTATCCCATTCCGCTTGAACAGATTGACCTCAGTGTGGTCAATGGACAACCCACTTTACAGCAGAATCCAAACTACAACTAAAACACAATGACAATGAAAACAATGCAGGATTACGCAGGATTTTCCGAAAGTCGGAGAAAATTCCTAAAAATGGCGGGAGCAGGTACCGCTGCTCTCATCACCCCCCGGTTTTTATTTGCATCCTCCGCCCAATCGTCCCGCAAGGTACGGGTAGGCATTATCGGAGGTCGGTTTGGGTTGGGCTTTTACTTCCATGAGCATCCCAACTGCATCGTAGAGGCCGTCAGCGATCTGCGTGAAGATCGCAGACAGGCACTTATGAAGACGTACCGATGTCAAAAGAGCTATCCCTCGCTGACAACATTATTAAAAGATAAAAAAGTAGAAGCTGTTTTTATAGCCACTCCTGCTCCGGATCATGCCCGCCATGTAATAGAAAGTCTAAGAGCCGGCAAACATGTACTCTGTGCCGTACCAGCAGCCATGACCCTGGAGGAGTGTGCCCAAATCAGGGAAGCCGTCCAGCAAACCGGCCTCACGTACATGATGGCCGAAACCAGCGTATACCGTCAAGGCGCTATTTCGGCAAAGAAGTTCTTCAAGGAGGGCAAATTCGGCACCATTTTCAGCGCCGCTGCCGAATACAATCATCCCGGTTTGGATGTGTTGTTTTTTGAAGAAGGAAAGCAAACATGGCGTCACGGGCTTCCACCCTTGTTGTATCCTACGCATTGTACAGCCTTTTTGATCGCAGTCACCGGCGCGCGGCTCACACATGTCTCGGGCATCGGCTGGGGAGACGATAGCAAAGCACTGCAAGGTAACCCGTATAACAATCCATTCTGGAATGAAACCGCATTCTTTAAAACCGATCAGAACATTCCTTTCCGTGTGGAGGTAAACTGGAAAGGTGCACTCATGGAAGCGGAACGCGCTGAATGGCGTGGCGACAAAATGAGCTTCTACTATCCAGATGGGCGGAACAACCAATTTACAATGGTGAAGGCCGCCGAGCAACAAGGCCGGGACGATGCCGGTTTTGAGCACACGAAGAACATTACCGAAGTCTATGAGGTACCTGAATGGTGGCAAACCGACTTACTGCCTCAGCCACTGCGGCATAACAGCGGTCACGAAGGTTCCCATACTTTCATCACACATGAGTTCATAGACGCCATCGTCAACGAGCGCGAACCGGAAGTCAATATTTACGAAGCGCTGGCTTATACGGCGCCGGGTATTGTCGCCCATCAATCCGCACTTCGCGACGGAGAATACATGGCTATTCCCAGCTTCGATAAATAACAGCACATAAATAAATCAATATTAAGCATGAATAATTGGCCAAAATCATTGTCCGCAATACGTGAAAATGAAAAATGGATTCCCGGGGGTGTAGTTTCGCTTAACCGGAAATCAGAACCGAACATATGTTTTGAAAGAGGGGCAGGAAGCCGGGTCTGGGATGTCGATGGCAATGAATATATCGATTATCAAGCTGGATTCGCGGCTGCTTTCCTAGGCCATAACGACCCTGATGTAAATCAAGCCGTTGCCGAAACGTTAAATAGGAACAGTGTCCTGATGGGGGCCGGACCTACCGACTTGGAAGGTGAGTTTGCCGAATTGTTTTGCCGATGCGTGCCTACGGCCGATAAAATCCAGATTACCACCACAGGTTCCGAGGCTACCTACCACGCCATTCGCATCGCCCGCGCGGTCACTCAGAAAAGCCATGTCATCATTATGCAGGGCGGATACAATGGTTGGCATAACGACGTTGCCGGCAACGTAATCAGCCGACTCGAAGACGTTGGCGAGCGCGTCAGTCCGGGCGAATACCCGTTCGATGCGCTGTCAGCAGGCATTCCCGAACAGCATCGATCCCTGGTTCACGTAGTCAATTTTAATGATCTGTCATCCGTTGATTACCTGATCAAGCGCTTTCCGATAGCCTGTATCATTCTCGAACCGATTCTACAAAACATCGGCATCGTGAAACCGCAGGAAGGCTACCTCGAAGGCTTGCGTAAAATGGCCGATACCCATGGATTCCTCCTCATTTTTGATGAAGTAAAGACCGGCTTCCGACATGCCTTGGGCGGCTACCAAAGTATCTGTGGGGTGACGCCGGATCTGTCCACCTTTGGCAAAGCTGTGGCCAATGGCTATCCGATGGGTGTCATCGCCGGCAAGGCGGCCTATATGGACTATTTTATCCATCCTGACAAAGAAAAGCGTGTGTTGATTGCCGGAACATTCAATGCACACCCGCTGACTACAGTGGCTGCCATTGCAACGCTCAAGAAACTGGCATCCCCTGAATATCAAGTCTATGCGCATATAGAAAACCTGGGGCATGTACTCGAAAAGGGACTGACAGCTATTTTTTCTGCGTACAGCAAACCTTTTCACGTTGCCCGGCAGGGATCGGCATTTTGTGTCTACTTTATGGATCATGCTCCAGTTGACTTCCACGATATTGCGCAGCATCACGATGCATCGTTTGACAAAGAATACCGGCTGCGGCTCATATCGGAAGGAATCTTTAATTTCCCGTTGCCGATCAAACAGGGAAGCATCTCGTTTGCTCACCAGTTGACGGATATTGAAGAAACGCTTGACAAAACGCAACGAGTGGTTGCGGCGCTGGCAAATGGAAAACACTAATCGCAACAAAATAACAGGGCGCTAATTATGAAAATTACAGCCATCGAAACATACGTCTGCCACGCGCGGATGCGCAACTGGATTTTTGTCAAAGTAATCACCGATCAGCCGGGATTGTGGGGATGGGGAGAAGCCACGCTGGAATGGCACACCCGGGCGGTGGTCGGTGCCATCGAAGATATCTCCCAACTACTCGTGGGAGAAGACCCTCGCCGGATCGAGCACCTTTGGCAGATGATGTACCGTCAGCATTTCTGGCATGGCAACGGCATTGTCCGTGGAACGGCTATCAGTGGGATCGATATCGCATTATGGGATATTCTTGGAAAAGTCCATGGCGTACCGTGTCACGAACTGTGGGGTGGGCGCGTCCGCGACTATATCCGGCTTTACTGCCATCTGGGTGGTGGCCGGATGGAGGATTTTTACCAGACGCAGCCCGACGATGCAAAGCGATTCGGGGAACTTGCGCAGCAAGCAGTCGAAGAAGGATTTACCGCATTTAAATCGATGGCGGTTCCCGAAACGATGCCGCTGGAGGGACTCCGGCCGATCCGCTATGCCGAAGCCTGCGTCAGCGCCATGCGTGAAGCCGTGGGCCAAGATGTTGATATCATGGTCGACTGTCATGCACGGCCTAGTCCACGCATGGGTATGCAGTTTGCCAAGGCACTCGAACCGTATGGCCTTTATTTTTTTGAAGAACCTTGTTGGCCCGAGACCATCGCCGATATCGCGCTCATCCAACGCGCAGTATCTACCCCGATCGCCAGTGGGGAAAGATTGATTACCCAGCATGCCTTCCGTGAGTTGTTCGAAAGCCGCGCGGTCAGTGTCGTCCAACCGGATATTACCCATTGTGGCGGATTGAGTGAAGTCCGACGGATTGCTGCCATGGCCGAGACCTATCGCGTCGCGATTGCACCGCACAACCCGCAGGGACCTGTGAGCACCGCAGCCTCCATCGAATTTGGTTTTGCCACACCTGCCTACACCATTTGTGAAAGCGTACACAACGACGTCCCCTGGAGAACGGACGTCGTCAGCGAAGGTTTTCAGGTGGAAAAAAAGGGACGGATTGTCCGTCCCAATACCCGTCCCGGTCTGGGTATCGAGATCAACGAAGAAGAAATAAAAAAACATCCGTTCCAGCAGGAAGTCCTACAACGAACGTTCTATAAAGACGGGAGTGTGGGTGACTGGTAATCTGAACAAATAAGCCAATGAGCAAAACATTTCAAAACCAAACAGCTGTGATCAGCGGAGGGCTGGGAGATATCGGCAAGGCGATTAGTTTGGCCTTCGCCGCCGAGGGAGCTGCCATCGGTTTATGCGACGTGCATAATCTTTCCGAAGCAACCGGCTTTCTGACGCGGTTGAAAAACGAATACGGTGTCCCATGCTATTACGAGCAAGTTGATGTCTCCGAAGCTGGAGCCGTGAAGGCCTGGCTTTATAACGTCAAGCGGGAACTGGGAATCCCTTCGTTGATTATTGTGAACGCCGCCACGGCGACACTCGCCAATATGCTGGAAATCACGACCGATCAATGGCTCCGGGAAATCAACGTCAATCTGAACGGTGCATTTTATATGGCACAAGAGGCAGCACGACAGTTGGTCGAAAGCCAAACAGGCGGTCGTATCGTATTCATCGGAAGTTGGGCTGCACACGCCGTTCACCTGCATATGCCGGCCTATTCCGTGTCCAAAGCCGGAATCCGTATGTTAAGCAAAACCATGGCGTTGGAACTGGCCCCCCACAACATTCTGGTTAATGAAGTAGCTCCCGGTTATGTACAGGCAGGTCTCAGCGGCAAAATATGGGAACAGCACCCTGAGTTGTCCCGGGAAGCAGCCGAGCGTGTTCCGACCGGAAAATTCATCAGTACCACTGCCGTGGCAGATCAGGTCTTATATCTATGCCGGCCCGATAATGTACACATAACCGGTAGCACCCTGCTAATGGATGGCGGCCTATCCCTGCGATCCTGAACTTGACAGCAACTGAGAATTTAACCACCATGGAATACACGAACTCCACCCGCATCGATGCCGCCTCTTTTGCCGGCCTGATCGGCCTAGCTAGAAAAGACATCACACCCTCGATCGGCATCTATTCCCGCAATTGGGGTGCCAGCAAGACCGATATCGCAACTGGCGTGCACCGCCCGCTTACGCTCACCTGCATGACTGTTCAGGAACACGCATCTGCGTTGCCGCTGGTGCTGATTGCCGCTGATCTGGGATGGTGGAGAAGCGCAGCCGACGAGCGCGCCCTGCGTGGTGCCATTTTGGAAGCATTCCATCTCCCCGAGTCCCGGCTCATGTTCTGCCTCTCCCACACCCATGCCGGCCCGGTACTGTTTACCGAAGATCGTTCGCGACCCGGAGGAGACCGGATCGCTCCGTATCTCGAACAACTGAAAGACGACGCCATTGCGGCCATCAGCGAAGCGCTGGCGCAGGCCGTACCATCCACATTAGCGTGGCACTACGGCCGATGCGGTTTGGCCACCAACCGCGACCTACCGAGCGAGCATGAAAACCGGGTGTTGGTAGGGTTCAACCCTGCGATCCCGGCAGATGACACCCTGTTGGTAGGCCGGATAACCGACGAAGATGAAAAAATCACCGGTATCCTGGTCAATTATGCCTGTCATCCCACCACATTAGCGTGGGACAATCCGTTGCTATCTCCCGACTATGTAGGTGCCATGCGCACATTGGTTGAGGAGCAAACCGACGCAACGTGTTTATTCTTCCAAGGTGCATCGGGTGAATTGGCCCCGGCCGAACAGTATGTCGGCGATGTAGCCATCGCCGATGCCCATGGTTATCAGCTGGGTCATGCCGTATTAGCCACCCTAGCGGGCATGCGGAAGCCCGGATCCGTTTTGGTTCGCGGCCACGTCGTGGAATCAGGAGCTCCCCTAGCCATTTGGCAGTCCGTTCCAAAAACGCCTTCCGCTACCCTTCGTGCCGAAATGCTTACCGTTAACATGCTTCTGAAAGAGCTCCCATCGCTTCAAGAAATCGAATCCCAATGGCATGACAGCACCGATCGTGTGCGCAAAGAACGGCTTTGGCGCTTACGGGGCATCCGGAAGACGGTTGGAGCGGGCAGTTCTTCACCCATGCCCCTATGGATTTGGCGTTTGGGCGATGCTTGCCTCGTGGGACAGCCAAACGAAGCTTATTCATGGTTCCAGCAGCAGGTCAGGCAAGCCTTGGCGCCTACACCCGTTGCTGTGATGAATATCGTTAACGGCTATGCCGGATATCTGCCCCCCCATAACCGGTATCATGAAGATATATACGCAGTTTGGTCTACCCCATTTGCTTCCGGCGCGCTGGAACAGCTGGCGGAAACGACCATCAACGCATTGAAAAAGGCAATGCAATAAACAATCATCTTATGAGTTCTAACTTTACGACGCTTGACGCACTGGTTTTCGGCATCTACTTGTTGGGTATCATCGTCTTGGGCTTAGTAGCTTCGAGAAAGGGAAGCGGTACCAAAAGAGATTATTTTTTAGCCGGCGACAAATTACCCTGGTGGATGATTGGGGGAAGTATCATTGCCGCCAATATCAGCAGCCACCAACTTGTCGGCGTAATGGGCGTAGCTTATAGCCGCGGCTTTCTGGCAATGGTCGTCGAATGGGGCGCTATCCTTATCGGATTTAATGCGTTGTTGTGGATATTTCTGCCATTCTATCTGCGCAATGGATTCTATACCATGCCGGAATTTTTGCAACGGCGATTCGGTGCCGGTTCCCGTACCATTTATGCCGTGCTGGTCCTCCTAACTTATATTTTCGTTGAAATCAGCGCCGTTCTCTATCTAGGAGCACTTTCACTGCATGCGTTACTCGGCATCCCGATGCTGGTCAGTATTCTCGTACTGGCCATCACCACTGGCCTGTATACCATTGCCGGCGGATTGCGGGCTGTGATCTGGACCGAAATGGTCCAACTCGGCGTCCTGATGCTAGGCATGCTCGCGCTTTCGTTCACAACCATCCATGCTGCCGGCGGGTTTTCCGCTGTGCTGGAAACCACAAAGGACTGGAAGCTGATGATGCCGGCGGATGACCCCGATTTTCCTTGGACGATGTACCTAGGCGGTCTGCTCTGCATCAGCATATTTTATAATGCCACTAATCAGTTTATTGTACAACGCACCCTAGCTGCAAAAAACGAGTGGCATGCCCGCATGGGCGTTATTTTTGGCGACTACCTGAAATTTTTGCTGCCGTTTCTGATTATTTTTCCAGCTTTGGTGGCACCCCGTTTATTTCCGGATCTGGAAAAGCCGGATCTGCTATTTGCCACGCTGGTTGAAACGCTGCTGCCTACGGGTCTGGTGGGCCTGGTAATGGCCGGTCTCATTGCCGCGGTCATGTCACACCTGTCGGGAGCTATCAACTCCTGTACGACCATCCTGACAATGGACGTATACATTGCATATGTTAAACGAGGTGCTACCGAGCGACAGTCGGTACAATTCGGCCGCCTGGCAGGCATGGCCATCATTATCTTAGGGATCGGCTGTACCGGCCTGTTGGCACTGTATTCGGAAAAGCCTATCTTTATTTACCTCATGAATGCCTATGGCTATTTCACCCCCGGTATCGCCACGATGTTCTTGCTGGGCATCTTGTGGAAACGGACCACCCATGCGGGCGCCGTCGCCGCTGGCCTGCTGACCATCCCGCTATCGCTCATCATCGAATATGCTTTTCCAGAAATGCCGTTTTTTAACCGCACTGGAATCGTATTTTGGGCATGTATGTTGGCATGTATCGTTGTCAGCTTGGTAACCAAACCCAAGTCGGATGCCGCGCTGGCTGGCCTTATCTGGAATAAAGAAAGCCTGACGCTTCCACCGGCACAACGCGCGCAACAGCGGGGGCTCCGGAATCCGGTCATCTGGTGGGCACTTATTACCGGGCTGGTCTTATTTTTTTACATCCGATATGCATAAAAAAATCCAAGGCAGATGAACCCGGAACGAAAAATAAAAATCGGTGTAGTAGGAAGCGGTTTTGGAGCCAGCTTTCTTTTTCACAAACATCCACACAGTATCGTGGAAGCCATCAGCGCCAACTTGCCGGATGAGCGGGCCAAGCTGCAGTCGGTTTACCAATGCAGCAAAGCGTATCCATCACTGGGCGAGATGCTTCGGGATTCTGATATTGATGCGGTTGCGTTGTTTACGCCGGCGCCGCTTCATGCCCGGCACACCGTTGAGGCACTCCATGCGGGGAAACATGTGTTATGTGCCGTCCCTGCCGGAATGAGCATAGACGAGTGTGCCCAGGTAAAGCAGGCCGTTCAGCGTACGGGCCTGACCTACATGATGGCAGAGACAAGTGTTTATCGACAAGATACCATTTCTGTCAGACAGTTTTATGAACAGGGGTTATTCGGAAAAATAATGGCCGCTGAAGCGGAATACCACCATCCCGGATTGGAAGACTATTTTTTTGACCAAAATAGACAACCCACCTGGCGCCACGGCCTGCCCCCCATGTTGTATTCGACTCATGCCACCGCCTTCCTGATGTCCGTTACAGGCGAGCGGCTTACCGCGGTCAGCTGCATCGGATGGGGGGATGATAGCCCACTGCTGCACGGTAATACCTATAACAACCCGTTTTGGAATGAAACCGCGTTGTTCAACACCAACCAGGGTACCGCTTTCCGGATTAACATTAGCTGGCGGGGCGCGCTGTTACCCACCGAACGTTGCGTATGGCATGGCGAGCAAATGAGCTTTCATAGCCGCGATCCGCGTGGGCTAGGGCCGGTGCTGGTAAAAAAGGCCACGACCATGGGTCAGGATGACGCTGGTTTTCTTACGCATGAAAGCCATCTGGAGCCCTACGACCAGCCATCGTGGTGGCAAACCGCCTTGCTGCCGGAACCCCTGCGCGTCGACAGTGGCCATGATGGTTCGCATCCTTTTATTACCCACGAATTCGTGGATGCACTGGTCACAGGTCGTCGTCCGCGGATCGATGTGCGAGCGGCCATCGACTACACGTTGCCGGGTATTGTAGCCCATGCCTCGGCGTTAAAACAAGGTGCTTCCATGCACATCCCCAGTTTCGATCAACTGTAAGCCCGAAACATGAGCACTGTGAAAAAAACATGGCAAGTTGCTGCAAAAACATCCTGTATGCTGGGTGAAGGGCCCTTTTGGGATGACCAGCGGCAGCGATTGTTATGGGTGGATATCATTGCCGGAGATGTCCACGAGTGGTATCCTGCAGATAACCGCCATACCGTAACGCATTTTCCCCTCCAGCTGGGAGCCGTCATCCCCGATGACCAGGGACTTTTTATTGCTGCATCTGATCGGGGAATTGTGCGCATCAATCCAGCGACGAAGGAAATAACGGTCCTTACCGATCCCGAAGCTCATCTTCCCAACAATCGCTTCAACGACGGAAAATGTGATCCGCTTGGCCGATTCTGGGCGGGCACCATGGATGCGGTGACACAACAGCCCGCCTCCGGCAGCCTCTACATGCTCGATAATGCCGGTCAGCTGTCAACAAAGATCCGTGATGTTACCTGCTCCAACGGCATGGCATGGAGCGCGGACCAACAAACATTCTATTACATTGATTCGCCAACACGCCAGGTTCATGCGTTTGACTTCGAAAAATACAGCGGGTCCATCTCAAACCGGCGGGTGGTCATAGAAATACCCGCGTCCGAGGGCCTTCCCGATGGTATGACCATCGACCGCGCCGGCATGCTTTGGGTCGCGCTATGGGGAGGCTGGAAGGTAGCTTGCTGGGATCCACATTCTGGAAACAAACTTGACGAGATCCCCCTCCCCGTATCCCAGGTTACCTCGTGCGCCTTCGGAGGCACCGATTTATCAGACCTCTATGTTACCTCCGCGAGAACAGGTCTTGGGGAACAAGAGCAACTACAACAACCATTAGCTGGTTCATTATTTGTAGTCAAAAAAGTCACGCCGGGAGGAACCGCCAGCCAACGTATTTACATATAAAAACGAATATTGCGGATTACAAGGTCATGCCTTGGTCTGAACGTTCTAGGAGGATCTGTGCCGGGTCAGCAAAGACAGAGAGGAAAAAGTAAAGATCCCACCTCCCTCCTCGATCCAGATGCAAATCATGATCAATACGCTCAATCACATGCCGTTATCGGAAAACACCGTCTCAGGAAGCTCTTATATCAGCGTATTGATGGCCTGCACGTCAATCCGGACGCGGGTGATGCCGCAGTAACTTTAGCCCTTATATCTTAAGGAAAATTTTCTTCTTGTACATCCAATGTAGCACCAGCCATTCCAGCAAAAGCACAAGGGCACCGGAGACCAACGTCGCGTAAGCGGAGCCGAACAGCTGATCGAAATCCGCGCCCAAATGAATAAATAAAGATCGCTGGAAAAAGGTCTTGATTCCTCCGTCTGCAATCACATACGCTGCAATCGAATTGACGCCGATCACTTTCAGAAAAAAGGACCATCTGTCTTTCCGGATGACGTCAATTATCCAGTAGAACGCTGTCAGGAACAGGAAACAGATTCCGCCACTGAAAAGCGTCCAAGCAGGCGTCCATATCCGCTTAACGATCGGGTTTACACCGATGAAATGGAAAAATAAGGCTATCCCTATCAGTCCCGCGCCCCATTGCAGAAACAGCCGGATACGCTTCCCTGGCTCCAGATCCGCACGCAATATATTGCCGGCAACGAGCCCCAGTATCATGGTACCCAAGGTGGGGATAAAACTAAGCGTCGCATACCCTCCCCCATTGTACAAAAAGACCTTCTCCCTGGGAAACAGGTTGAGGAACCACGTGTCAAATGCCCAGGCTGCATTGGAATTTTTATTCCAGTGTGCGGCAAACCCGTCCATGTTGTAGGGCCAGTTCGGAGGAACGCCTACGGCCCGATAGTCGAAGTTCGGATCCGGAAGCGGGTATACCGCAAACAACAGCCAGTAACCAATCAGGATAACACCCAGTGTAATCAGCTGTGTCCGAGGCTTGCAAAACGCCAGCAATACCAAAAATGTATACCCCAATCCGATCTGGGTAAGGGTATCCTCAAAGGTGAAATACGTTTGGTCGGCGTGCATGGAACGCAGAAAAATCCCCAACAGGATCAGAATGACTGATCGCTTGACGGTGTGTTTCAATAACGAACCAAACGTAGCCCCCTTGCTTTTACGGCTGGCGATGGAATATGGCAATACCACACCGACCAAAAAGGTAAAAGAGGGCTGGATCATATCGTGCAGGCTGAACCATTGCCATTCTACGTGACTTTGGTTAAAGGCCAACATGTGCCAAAACGCACTATCGGGCAACGCCCTTGATACCGCCGAGAGATTCAGTACTTCGCCCATCATCAGCAACATGACAAACCCCCGGTAAACGTCTACAGATGCAACTCGCTGCATAATTTAATGATTGACTAATTGGTTAAGCAATTCTACATTAAAATCAGCCATTTAACAAACAATATCGGAAGTCAACCGATTGCGTAACTTGCATTTCACACCAATAAAAAGCCGCCTTGAAATAAAACGAGGCGGCTCAAGCTATTAGTTATACCGATTCAATCGGCTGAATATCAAATTGCCTTCACTTCCCAACCTCTGCGATATTCCCGCTTTACGAACCGGTTCACGTCTTCAAAATTAGTCACCTTCATCGCTTTGTTATCCCAGAGCAGTTTCATGTTTCGGGCCGGATACTTACCGTCAATCCGCATATCCGCTCCGCGGATGGCCAGATTAGCCATCAATAAGGCTTCGGTCAACGGGCCGGAAATCTCGAAAGGCGCACTGACCTCTTTTTTACCGTAGCCGGCAAGGCACGCCTCTACCCATTGCGCATAGTGCCCATTCTCGCCACCTGGCACCCGCTCATATTTCACAGGCACATTTAGTCCTTCCATGCGCGACAAAGGCAACAGCCGGGCATTCCGCCCATAAGTATCAGCCAACGCTTTTCCCTTGGTGCCGATGAGCAGGATGCCGTTGCCCCCATCTCCAAATGCCTCGTTGGGTCCGAGTTCATCCGGACGCTCCGGTTGGATACCCCCATCCATCCAGTGTAATTTAACAGGACCAGCCGTTTTCGCAGTTTTCGGGAACGTCATGACTGCATGGCTAGATGGCGGACAGCTCTCGGGGAAATAACCGCGTTTAAACTCATCCACATATACCGTTCCTACGCTCGCCTGTACATCCTTTACATACGTTAATCCCAGTACGCTGAAAGGAACCTCCAATAGGTGGCACCCCATGTCGCCCAGCGCTCCCGTACCGTAATCCCACCATCCCCGCCAATTGAAGGGCACCAATTTATCCACATAGTGCTGTTGGGGTGCTGTGCCAAGCCACAAATCCCAATCCAACTCTTGGGGAACTGAAGTTGACGTGCTGGGCCATGCAATACCCTGCGGCCACACCGGCCGGTCGGTCCAGCAGTAAACGGTATGGACATCGCCCAATAATCCAGCTTCCACCCATTCACGGATTTCGCGCGTACCATCGCAGGATGCACCCTGATTACCCATCTGGGTAACCACTTTATATTTTTTTGCAGCTTTCGTAAGCAGGCGTGCCTCCCAAACGTCGTGTGCCAAGGGTTTTTGCACATACACATGTTTACCCAATTGCATAGCCGCCAGTGCTTGAATGGCATGGTTATGATCCGGCGTGGAAACAGACACCGCATCGATATGCTTGTGTTCCTTATCCAGCATCTCCCGGTAGTCTTTATAATATTTCGCATTCGGGAACCGCTTCACGGAATTGGCCGCACGGCGTTCATCCACGTCACACAGGTAAGCGATCTCCGCTTTTCCGCTTTTGTGGAAATTACCAATATCAGATTCCCCTTTACCGCCCACACCAATACCGGCTACGACTAATTTGTCGCTCGGTGCAACAAATCCCTTGCCTCCCAATACATGTCGGGGAACAACCATAAATCCGGCTGCGGATGCTGCGCCCACTCGAATAAAATCCCTGCGGGATACCGCAGAACTGTTTGTCCTTTTTTCTTTCATTGAGTATATTGTTTTAGCGTTTCTGTTTACTGGGCTAAAGTAATATTTTCTGTAGGTGAACTATTCATTTTATCGCTTTTTTTGAGTCGGCCTATACCAAAGGACATTTGAAGCTGGATTGAAGCCTTACCCGTTTCCCGCTTTTGCCAGACTTCCGGGCGGCCTCGATGATTTCCAGGACGTGGAAAGTATTACTTGTACTTTAAATCATCGATTGAACCGTATCCACTTGAGGTATAATACTTCATCTTCTGCCGACTTGACTTTTTCATTGCGGTATATCACATAGATATCTCCGATTACCGGACGGTTACCTAACGGGAGGGTGATCTGACGGTCCGAATCAACCACGGCTTGCCCCAACAGTTCACCATCGGGTTTCCCCATCCTGATTTCCACTTTTCCTTCTGCCTGCGCCGTGTCGGCACCCAAGGTCAGGCTCTGGATACCTGTCAGATCGATATCCCGGAAAAGAATATACGCCTTATCTCTGTTAAAACGCACCGTTCGGGTCTGTGCGTTCAGGTCACATTGGGAATGACCATCGCAGGTAATGGCCCCGATCTGGGTTGGCCGGAATGTCCAGCTTCTTTCCGTCGTCAACGGCGTGGCCGGCGCATTCCCCTTGTCCGTATACGCCGCTTTGAACGTGTAGTTTTCCTGTTCGGTTTTCTCCGGTGGATGCAGGTTGAACACGTGTTTGCCCTGCAGCGGCAGTTCTTCGATCTTCACCTTACTGATCGACAGGATGTAGTTGACCATTTCCGTCGCTTCTTCCAGCGTAAGCTGTGGATGCGCCGACATGACGCGCTCGCCCCAGACACCGCTACCGCCGCTGATAACGGTTTTGGCCAGCCGGTCCACCGTTGTCGAATCTCCCGTATACCGTTGCGCGATGCTGTAATACGAGGGGCCTACCGATACCTCGTTGAGCGCGTGGCAGGACCGACAGTCGCTGTTCAGGATCAGCTCCAGTCCCGCTGAAGTAGCCGCACCGGACTCGGCAAACACATCGGCCTTCCCATATAACCGATAAAACTTCACGGATGCCGGGTCGATGCCCGAGTGCAGGGAGCCATCTTCCTTGTCGGTTACCTGCAGGCGGTAGTCCAACTCACGATTGTCCCAATAGAATGAGCGGTTGCCTTCGAAGTCGAGCGTCAATTCAGGAGGACTGTTGCCCACCTGTATCCGCAACGTCTGGCTGGCCGCCGCTCCCTCACTGTCTGTCACCTGTAAGGTGACTGTGTACACGCGAGCTTCCTCGAAGGTGACCACCGGGTTGGGGTCTGAAGAAGCGGGAATATCCGGACCGAAATCCCAGGCATAAGTGAGGCGGTCGTTTTTATCGTGGTCAAACGTCCCTTCCGATGAGAAATGAACAGTAAGCGGCGCCGCACCTGCAGTCACATCAGCTCCGGCCGAAGTGATGGGTTTGCGGTTGCCCGCTTCGTATTCAATCCGGACCAGACGGGAGTCTACATTTTTAGCAAACCAGTTGGTGCCATAGTCCAGCACATACAGTGCACCGTCCGGACCGAACTGCAGGTCGATGGGATGGTAAAACGTTTCATCCGGCAGGAAAGGCTCGATATGGATCAATTCACCGTTATCGTTTAGGGTAATCACGTTGATCCAATCGCGCATCCACTCAGCGATAAACCACTTGCCATCGTAATAAGCCGGGAACTTACGGCCGGCTGCAGCACCTGCGGCAGGATAACGGTCGCGGTGGTATACCGGCCCCGCAATCGGTGATTTTCCACCGGTACCTAAGTGGTCGAACTCCGTTGACTCATCGTAGGAATACCAAATCAGGGCAGGCTTCGCCGGAGGCAGTTCCTGCAACCCCGTATTATTTGGCGAGTTATTGATTGGCTTTTCCGCCTCATAAAAAGGGCCGTTTATTCCAGTGGCGTAATCGAAATCGGAATACGGGGCATTGGGTCCGGCAAAATATGGCCATCCGAAAAATCCGGGTTCCTTCGCCAGGTGCCATTCGTCGTAGCTGATCGGTCCACGCGACGGATCGTCGATGGTATTCTGTCCCACATCGCCCCACAGCAACCATCCGGTCTTCGGATCGACGGCAATACGGTAGGGATTGCGGCAACCCATCGCGTAGATCTCCGGCCGCGTCTTCGGGGTACCTTCGGGAAACAAATTTCCCTCGGGTATGCGATAGGTCCCGTCATCCTCCGGTTTGATCCGGAGGACTTTGCCCCGCAGGTCGTTGGTATTCGCTGCCGTGCGCTGCGCGTCCCAGTATTCCCGGCCGGGGCGTTCGTCAATGGAATTATAATATCCCTGATTATGGGGATTCGTGTTGTCACCAACAGCAATGAACAACATGCCGTCGGGGCCGAATTTGAGTGACCCCGCCGAATGGCAGCATTCCTCACGCTGCACATTTATTTCCAGAAGTTTCTTTTCGTCGGACAACGCCAGTGGATTCCCATCCAGTGTAAACCGGCTCACTTGCTGTATCGGATTGTCGCCGTCCGGCGAATAAAACAGGTATATCCACCGGTTACGTTCAAAAGCCGGATCCAAGGCCATTCCCAGCAACCCGTCTTCCAAGCCATGGAAAACGGGCAAAGTGTCGACGATACTTATCGCGCGATCTGCCTGGCTGTAACGTTTGATGGCTCCTTTACGCTCGATCACGAGGATGTCCCCATCCGGAAGGAACCCCAGTTCCATCGGTTCGTCCAGGCCTTTGGCCAGTTCCACCAAGGTAAACCGATTGGTTTCGGGAGGTGTTTTGCGGGCTGAATCCCTGTCCCTACACCCATGGATGCAAAGAATGAAAAAAAAGAAACCTGCGAAATAACTGAGCCAGTTTGTCAACATTGTAAAAATCGTCTACTCAACTGAGAATTTCAGGGCTTCCATAAGCACCTGCCGCCTGTACGTCGGATGCTGCATGGACAATACACTGGTTAACTCACGGCCAGCGGCACTGCAAGTACACAAATTTAAAAAAAGACGGAACAAAAGATGCCTACCCGATAGATTTATCCGAGGAGGCATCGAAAATGCGTCGATTACAGCAACAAAACCGGCTTTCCCGTCTTCACCGATTCGTCACACGCCAGCGCAATCTGGAGACTGGTGATGGCATGTGCCGTCACTTCGGTCAGATCCAGGTCTTCCTGGATCGCTTTCAGGAAGAACCGCTGCTCGCGGTTACACAGCTCCTGATGGTCCGGTTCATCGGTTAGGTCAATCCACTCGTCCTGGCTGACAAATGCGTTGTCGCTGTCCAGCTCCGCGTGATGCAACCGCAATGACTCCGTCTTTGTATGGGCCGATACATTATCCGAGTTACCCGAACCCCCGGCATCTTTAGCGACGATCGAAAGCGAACCTTTCGGACCAAATACATCTTTCACGAAAAACGCCGTTTCACTCACCATCGGGCCCCAACCTGCCTCATACCATCCCACTGAACCGTCTTCAAAACGGATCTGCAACTGGCCGTAGTTGTAGTTATCTGCTGGAATATCGTCTGTGAGCCGTGCGCCGATGGCATTTACCTGAACGGGCCTGCTCCCCGTCATCTGGCACATCACGTCTATGTAGTGCACGCCACAGTCCACAATGGGGCTGAGACTTTTCATCAAATTGCGGTGCACGTCCCACATCCGGCCATGGCTTTGCTGGTTCAGGTTCATCCGCATCACCAGCGGCTTACCCAGGGTACCGCTTAATTCAACAAACCGCTGCCAGGAGGGATGGTACCGCAGGATATAGCCAATTACCAGCTTCCTGCCCAGGTGTTCGGCCGTGGCGGCCACGCGCTTGGCCCCTTCCAATGTATCGGCAAGCGGCTTCTCGGTGAATACATGGCAGCCATGCTCCATGGCCAGGATGGCATATGCCTCATGTATATCCGGATACGTCGATATGCAAACTGCATCCGGACGCGTTTCAGCCAGTGCCGTGGCATAGTCGTCAAATAAGGCGTAGCCGCCTCCCAGCTGCTCATTGAGCCGTTCTTTGCTGGCACCCCTGGCCACCAGTCCGCAGATTTCAAAACCGTCGATTACGTGGTAGGCCGCCGCATGGGAAGCTCCCATGTTGCCGCAGCCGACAACCAATACCCGTACTTTTTTAGTATGCTCCATTTTCATCATCATTACCTAACTTTTTTGATGCCTTTTTATCGGCAGTTCCATTACTCTTTCTGTTCGCCCGCGGGGCGGTCGTGGAACGTCAGCAAAAACACCACCAGTACCACCGCGGCAATGCCTGCCGGAATGAGCCAGACTCCCTGCCAGTTAAACTGCATGGCCTCCCCCGCGGGCAGGGCAAACCATTCGGTGATCAATCCCGAAACATACGAACCGATCAGCATGCCCACCCCATACGTTGCAAAGGTAATCAAGCCCTGTGCAGCACTGCGGATACGCTCGCCCGCAGCACGGTCTACATAAATCTGCCCCGTCACGAAAAAGAAATCATAGCATACCCCGTGCAGCAGGATGCCCACATACAGCATACCCATTCCGTTGCCCGCGTCGCCATAGGCAAACAATAGGTAACGGACAATCCACGCGACGATCCCTGCGGCCAGCATCGCTTTGATCCCGAATCGCTTAAAGGCAAACGGGATCACCAGCAGAAATAAGAATTCCGAAAGCTGCCCCAATGTCATCTTTCCCGCGGCATTCCCGATACCCAGATCGTTCAGGAAGGGGTTGGCAAAACTGTAGTAAAAAGACAGTGGAATGCAGATTGCCAACGAGGAAAGAAAGAAGACCAAAAAGGATCGCTGCTTAAACAGCACCAGTGCCTCCTTTCCCAGCACCGAACCCAGGCTGGCATTCCCGGTCCGGTCCGGAGGTGTATCGGGAAGCGTGAAGCTCACCAAACCCAGTACTGCCGATGCGCCGGCAGCCAGGTAAAACAGCGAAGCACTGCTTTCAATGCCCAGGTAACCCAACAGCAGTCCGGCAACGATCCAGCCGGCCGTGCCGAACACGCGGATAAACGGAAATTCCCTGCCGGCATCTTTGAGTTGCCGGAACGTAACGGAATTCATCAGGGACATCGTGGGTGCGTACAGCAGCGTATACAACAGCAGCAGCCACCAGAACGTGCCATAGCCGTCGGCATGCGCAAGCAGGACCAGCACACCCGCTCCCAGCAGGTGCAGCACGCCCAGCACACGCTGGGCGGCAAAATAACGATCGGCCACCAATCCCACAAACACTGGCGACAACGCCGCGGCAAGGGAAAAATTGGCATAAGCCGATCCAACCTGCACGGCGCTGGCGCCAAACTGATCGAATAGGTAGGTTCCCAGCGTCACGTACCACGCTCCCCAGGTGAAGAACTCCAGAAACATGGCCAGCGAAAGGCGGGCCCGCAGTGACATCGGCATAAAGACCCTTCCTAACGGTTATAAAATTTCAGCCAGTCGATGCTGAACAGCGCCTTATCCGCCGTTTCGTCCTTCACGAACACGAAATACAGATCGTGGCTACCCTCGGTTTCATCCACCGATCCCATCACTTCTTTCCAGCCATTTTCTGCACCGCTGAAATTACCTGCCGGTATCTCCATGCGCGAAACCACCGGTCCGGCGATACTGTCCAGGTGTACCTCTATGGTACCTCCCGCACCGCTGGCCTGCGCCCGGTAGCCGATCCGGCGCACATGCGTCAGGTCGACATTCCGGAAAGAAATATAACTTCCGTTCTGGATTCCGTACACATACGACATAAAGGCCGTGGTGACGGTAGCAATCCGCACATTTCCGGCGTCGAAATCCTCCGCCTGAATCAGTGGGTTGCGTAGTAGGATGTGGTCATGCCCATTCAAGGGTTGGATTCCGTTTGCTCCCTGATCCGTGTAGCGGGCACTGAGCAGGTACACGCCGTCCGCATCGCCGCTGCGGTGGGCATCCAGCGGAAGGCGCCCTTCCGATGGTAGCTTCTGCCCTTGCTGTCCCAGCGATAGGATATAGCGCACCATTTCCTGTGCATCCCCTTCTGCCAGTTCGGGATGCGGCGACATCGCCCGTTCACCCCAATTGCCGCTGCCACCTTTGATGATCTTTTCGGCAAGGACGGTTTCAGCACCCGATTTTCCCGCATAGCGGGCAGCAACCGCCTGATAAGTTGGGCCTACGGATTCTTTGTCGATGGAATGGCAGGACTTGCAGTCCAGATTGGCTATCAACTGTTGTCCCTTCAGGTAACGCAGGCTGTTCGGATCCTGTCCGCCGCTCAGCACCAGCGCTGCATCCTTACCATTGGGTATGTAGCCGAATGCCAGTGCTACATCCTCCACGGACACGCTGTCTTCGTTATCGCTTGCTTCCACCCTATAATCCAGCGTACCGCCGTCCCAGTAAAAGCTACGATTGGCAGCGGTACGGATGTGTACATCCGGTGGTGTATTGCCTACGTAAATCCGGGTCGAAGTAGTTCCTTCACCGCCGTGGCCATCGCTTACGGTCAGCTCCACTTCGTAGATTCCCGGCTTGGCAAACGTATGCGAAACGGTCTCGCCCTGATCGTCTTCGTCCTCCATGCGCCAACGGAAGGACAGCTTGTCTCCGTCGTCATGGTCCATGGATCCACCGGCCGATAAAGACACGGTCAACGGTGCTGCTCCATATTGTTTATCTACCTCAATCGAAGCTACCGGCTTACGGTTCCCTTCCGCGTATTCAATCCGCACCAAGCGGGCGTTGGTGTTCTTGGAGAACCAGTTTGTACCGTACTCCAGTAGGTAAATCGCACCGTCGGATGCAAATTGCATATCCACGGGCGCATCGAATTTCCAATGCTCCAGAAAAGGTTCCATCTCCTTGAAGTTTCCGGCCTCATCGAAGCTTACCGCCATGATCCATCCCCTGATCCATTCGAAGATGAAAAGTTTCCCATCGTAATATTCGGAAAGCTTATACGGTGCATTTTTGAAATGCTTGCTGTGATAAACCGGACCAGCCATGGCGCTCGCTCCGCCATTGCCTACCAGCGGAAAGTATTTCGAGTTGTTCTTCCCGTACCAGATCATCGCGGGCTTTGCCGGGGGCAGCTCCTTCAGTCCCGTGTTGTTGGGCGATTCATTCATCGGCTTGGCCGGATCCTTTCCGGGACCGAGTTCCCCCGTCGCATAATCGTATTTTCCGAAGACCTGGTTGTTACCCAGAAAGTAAGGCCAGCCGTAGTACCCAGGTTCCCGCACCTGGTTGATCTCATCAAAACTCATCAGCTCCCCATCTGAGGCCTTCAGTTTCGTATCCGGACCGACATCCCCGAAATACAGGTAGCCCGTTTCGGCATCGATGCTGTAGCGGTAGGGGTTGCGCGCACCCATGACATAGATCTCCGGCCGCGTGCCCGCAGTGCCCTTGGGAAACAGGTTACCCTCCGGTATGGCATATCCCCCTTCCGGCAGCGGCTTGATCCGCAGGATTTTTCCCCGCAGGTCGTTGGTATTGGCCGTGGTGGCCTGGTCATCGGACAGTTCCCGGCCGGGGCGTTCATCCACCGGTGTGTAACCATTGGTTTCTTCCGCGTTGGTATTGTCGCCCGTGGAGAGATAAAGGTTGCCTGCCTTGTCAAACTTGAGGTATCCTGCCGAATGGCAGCAGTAGATACGTTGCGTAGGGATTTCAAGGATGACCGTTTCCGTCGACCGCAACAGGCTGTCGTTGCGGAATTCCATCCGCGACAATCGGCTTACTGCCTTCTCGCCCGCTACCGCGTAATAGAAATACAGCCAGTGGTTTTTCTCGTAATCCGGATCGGCAACGACCCCCAACAGCCCGTCTTCGATGCCGCTGAACACCTCGAAATTGGCCACTGCTCGGAGCTCCTTCGTAGCGTCTTTGTATAACCGTACCCCGCCTTTGCGTTCCACAAACAGCACATCGTTTCCCGGAAGGATCACCATCTCCATCGGTTCATCCAGCCCCTCGGCCAGTACCGTTCGTGTGTAACGGCTGCTGTCGGGTTTCACGGTCGGATCACTGCTGCCTGCGCGGTTGCAGGATGCCAGCGAAGCAGACAAAATAACTCCCAGACAAAAGAAAATCAACGGTTGTCTCATCTTATCGTTCGTTGTTAGTTAGTAAAGATGCTACGGAAACGGACCGCCCTTGGTTTCTGCGGCTTTCGTCTGCTGCTTGCATGAAAGCAAAAAGCTCCAACGTCTCTGCGGCACTGACCGGTGGTACTTTACTGTCAAAGAATTGAATGATCTGACCGATCAATCGCTGATAAGTAGCTTCCGAAAACGGTCCCAATGGCGCGGTCCCCTTTTCTCCAAATGCCATACCCGCTATTCCCGCCGGCCATTTCCGCACGCCCCGGACCGTACCCATCCGTCCATCTTCCCATGTACCTATGATCACGTCGGTATCTTCCTGGTACAAGCGGGTCACGGATGTGCAACCCTGCCCCAAAACGGCATACAGCATTTCCAGACCATGCAACGCATACCACGCCATATCCAGGTGACTAGGCTCCATCTCCGCGGGTGTAAACACATCGGCCCCGGTCACGCGGCCGATGCTTCCCGCCACCACCTTTTGTACATTTTCATCAAAACGAAGCGAAGAGGAAGAAAAGAAAGGGGTTTTGTATTTTTCTGCGGCAGCAACAATCGCCTTTGCTCCCTCCAAGGTAGCAGACAGCGGCTTGTCAATGAACACGGGTTTGCCCGCTTTCAGTATCGGCAGTGCCTGCTCCAAGTGTGGAACCCCGTCGATTGTCTCCAGCAATACCACATCACACGCATCCAATAACTCGTCCATACTATTTACAAGCCTGGCACCGTGCTTTTGCACCGCAGCGGCTATCTGCGGCTTGATGTTGAGAATATCGCGGTTCGTCGCGGGATGGTAAGCCGCTACCACGCGGTACTCGCGCATTTCCGTACCGCCCGTATTAATCATCCGGGTAAACACTTCGCTATGCGAGGTATCCAAACCGATCAGACCGATCCGTTTGCCCTGCGGTACCGCCAAAGGACGTGCCTGCAGGAGGGGGTGGTGTAATACCCCCGCCCCTGCAACCGCCAATGATGCTGCTTTTACAAAACCCCTTCGGTTATATGTTTTTACTTCCATCTTCCTAAATTACGTACTAATAATTTGAATGCTGGGTCAACTTGCCATTGGAACGATCGATTTCGACCTGCGGTATGGGGAATGGCCAACTGTTTGTATCGGCATCCCGTCCCTTATCCGCAAAACCATACGTGTCGTAAAACGCCTGCATGGTAGTGGCATAATCACCCCAACGGATTAAATCGTACAGCCGCAGCCCTTCCAGTGCCAGTTCCGCACGCCGCTCGCGTTTGATGGCCGCCAACAGATCATCTGACGCTTTTACGGCGTATGTGGATTCAAATAACGATTCATTGATGGGTTTCAGGTCAGCCGCGAATTTCCGGAAAACCGCCGGGTCATCCATCTTCGACGTCGTAACAAAAGCCCGTCGTCTCACCTCATTAATCCGCTCCACCACGTCGGCAGTGCTGCCATTGCTCTTCAACGATGCTTCTGCATAGATGAGCAATACTTCGGCGTAGCGTATCCAATAAGGTTGCCAATTGCTGCGCAACAGATCGTTGTTCTCGCGGTATTGCTGTGGAACGAATGCTTTGCGGCTGTGCTGTAAGTTGTAATCGTTGAAATAGCCCTGGTAATTGTGTACCTCTTGACCTCCGGCGGAGGTACGGAATATATCATTGTGACTGATGATGGTAAACAATTTCCGTGGATCGGTTGGATCGTATGAAGCAGCCAGGTCACGTGTAGGCGTATTTCCACCGTATCCCCCTATGTTGTTTCGCCCGACATTCATGATGGCAAATGCATCGCCGCCTAAGCCGAACGCCGGGTTATAATCCCGCAAAACACCAAAGATGTTCTCGCTTGAGAAAGGTCCTGTTTGGTAGTCGCCCCGATACAGATCTTGGAAATCCGGCAGGAGGGATAACCCACCGTTGTTGACCACTTCTCCCGCTGCTGTCCGGGCAATCGTATATTCGGCCGTGGCATCGCCATCCATGCGGCCCTGTTCCATCAACCCTGCAAAAAACAAGGCCGCCCGTGCCTTCAATGCATAGGCAGCATCTTTCGAGGCCCGGCCGGTTTCCGATGCCGCAAGCTGCATCAATCGGGGAAAATTAGCCTCATTGATTGCGGCATCCAGGTCGCCGTACAACTGCTCCCGCAATTCAGCAATACTCGCTTTTTCCTTACGGGTTGCCGTTTCTTCCACAGTGGTTACCAAGGGCACTTCCTTGAATACGGTAATGAGATCAAAATAATACCAGGCACGCAAAAAGTGTATTTCCGCCAAATACCGGGCAACCGTTTCCTGCGGTATGGCTACGCCGCCGGATACCAGGTTGCCGCCTTCCCTGGTAATGGCATCCAATGCAATGTTGCACTTACCCACACCATTGTACCGGTTTGACCAGCATTCAAGCAGGAGCGGATTGGAGGTCAGGGGGCGGCCCCTACCCACTTCGGTGGTCTGTGGCCGGTCGCCTGGATCCGACCCACCCGCGTCGGCATTATCTACCACTTCATCACCCAGCGCCACTTTATTGATGGAATATCCCCATCCATCCAACATGGGTCGGTAGCAACTGGTCACCAATTTGATGCCCGCATCGTTTGTCTTAAAAAAATCCGACTCATTTAACACACCGTATGGTTGCCTATCGAGAAAATCGCCGCTGCATCCTGAAATCGCCAGCATGAGTGTGGCTATGCCTAAAACATATTGTTGCTTATTCATCAGAAAATATCTTTATATGCGAACTAAAAGCTTGCATTGATTCCAAACATAAATGACTTTGCCTGCGGATAGTATCCTTGATCTACCCCCATGCTTAAAGGCGACCCGCTTCCGATTTCCGGATCCAGTCCGGAGTATTTGGTAAACGTCAACAAGTTATACCCACCGGCCCAGATACGGATGTTTTGAAGTTTGATGGCCTCCATCATCGTCTTCGGGAAGGTATAGCCTACTTGCAGGCTCTTCATGCGCAGGTACGATCCGTCTTCCACCAGCCAATCCGACACTTGGAGGTTGTTGGTATTTGTCGCATTGATGGCAAATTGCGTATTGCTGGGGTTGGTGGGCGACCACGCTTCTTCCATCAGTTCTTTGGGTGCGTTATACCAACCCACGCCTGATTTCATGTCTATTTTGGCGATATTCATGATGTCATTGCCTAGGGTTCCCTGCATCACCAATTGAAGATCGAAGTTTTTATAGTCAAGTCCCAGACGCAATCCATACGTCAGATCCGGGAACGGATCGCCGATATTGATCCGGTCGTTGTTGTTGATCGTGCCGTCGTTATTGGTATCCACAAACCGCAGGTCGCCCGGCCTCGCTCCTGTTTGGATGTAATCATCCACCTCTTGCTGCGACTGGAAGATGCCGTCTGTTTTAAATCCGTAGAAGTAGCCGATGGGCATCCCCTCCTCGGTTCGCGTGGTCGTATAGCTGATCCAGCCTCCCCCTGCAATGGGTTCTCCACCTCCCAGGCTAAGTACTTCGTTCTGGAACGTTGATGCATTCACACCGATGGAATACCCCAGCTCTCCGGCTTTATCCTGGTACGACAGGTCGAACTCGATACCTCGGTTGCGTACTCCTCCGGCATTGCTCCAAGGGTTGTTTGGAAAGCCCAGGTATACCGGAAGCGGTACGTTGAGCAACATACCATCCGTGGTTTTCTGGTACGCGTCGACTACTACATTCAATTTCCGGTTGAGGAAACCGAGTTCCAGCCCTAAGTCCAGCTGTTCGGTGGTCTCCCACTGGACCAGCGGATTGCCTAAGTAGTTACTTCCACCCCCCAGTTGCGGAACATAGGGCCCAAACAGGTAATAGCCCATATTGCCCGAATACGTGGTCAGGTAGGCACCCCGGCTAATGTTCTGGTTACCGATCTCACCCCAGCTGGCACGGAGTTTTCCTGTATTAAGCCAGTCCCAGCCGTCGAGGAATGATTCATCCTTGAAATTCCATCCGACGGAAACTGAAGGGAAAGCACCCCATCGTTGCCCATCGCCGAAATTTGACGATCCGTCGTACCGGAAATTGGCCGTAATCATGTAACGCTCTTTGAACGAATAAAACACCCTGCCGAAATAGGAATTGAGTGCCATTTCCCATTTAGAACCGGATGCACCCGGATTGATGCTGGCCGCATCGATGATCCATTGGCTCGGATCATTGGACACCAAACCCTGTTTAGAGGCACCGGTAGACTCGCTTTTCCATTGCTCGGCAGAGGTACCTGCCAATAGGGTAAAGTGATGGTCTTCCATTCTTTTTTCGTAGGATAACGTGTTTTCCCACACCCAGTAATCCGTCTTTGAATAACTTTTACTCACTGTTGCATCCGAATTGAATTGTTCGCCGTCCAGGTAATAAGCCGGTGTAAAACCATCCGACACACCCCGGGCCATGTCGATACCGAAGTTACTCCGGAATTTCAGCCCTTTATATAAATCAATATCCAATGCAGTACCTCCTTTAATGGCAGTGCCCCGCCATTTGTTCGCTTCGTAAATAGCGGTCTGCGACACAGGGTTTTGCTTATTCGTCAGCAAAATAGGCGCATAAAACGACCAGGGGTTATTTTGGTCGATACGATCCAGGAAAAAAGCATCTTGCAAAAAGCCCGGAATATTGGTCAGATTGGTACGATACACAGGTGAAATCGGGTCTGCAGCAAATGCAATAAATGCGGTATTGAAACCTGGGCTTCCCTCCAATACATTTCCCCGGGTTTCATTGATCAGGCCAAAATTGCCCGAAAGCCGCAACCAGTCTCGGATGTTATGGTTGAAATTGCTGCGCCAGGATAAACGGTCATAGTCCGACCCTTTGATAATCCCTTGCTGATCCATGTATTGCAGGCTGGTCCGATAAGCCAAGTCCTTCATCCCTCCGGATATTGAAACCCCATGGTTTTGAACAACCGCATTCCGATTATTGATTTCTTTCCACCAATCAGTTCCTTCTTCACTGCCAAAATTCGTGCGCAGGAAATTCAACACCTCCGATTTCTCGCCGTCCGTGAAAAACGGATCCAAACCGGCGTTTACATTCGCCAGGTTTTTATAATCCATAAATTCAGCGGCGTTCATCATGTCATAGGTTTTGACCGGATTCTGGAAACCCACATGGGTATCGTACGTAACGAGGCTATGGAGCTCATTACCCGTCATCGATCCCTTTGCTGTCGTGACCATGATCACGCCATTGGCGGCCCTTGCCCCGTAAATGGCGGTTGCCGAGGCATCCTTCAACACTTCCATGGACGTAATGTCATTCGGGTTGAGCCAGCCGATATCCGATTGGGGTAGCCCATCTACCACATACAGTGGGTTGTTATCATTCACCGTTCCGATACCCCGGATCCGGACCGCGGGCGGTGTACCCGGACTTCCCCCGGTGGAGGTGATCAGTACCCCCGCCACTTGCCCTTGCAGCGCTTCCGTTGCATTCCGGACGGGCATATTCTTGAGATCCTCGCCTTTGATTTGGCTCACAGCGCCGGTAAGGTCCCGCTTCCGTTGTACGCCATATCCAACCACCACTACTTCCTCCAGGTTAGCAGACAGCATTGCCAGTACCACGCGTATATTTCCGGTACTCACGGCTACCTCCTGCGGTTCGTAGCCCACCATACTAAAAACCAGCACATCGCTTGACTGCGCTTCGATAACAAACCGGCCATCCTGCCCGGTGATCGTGCCGCGCTGTTGCCCCTTGACGGTTACCGAAACCCCGGCTATGGGCGTACCCAGCGAGTCGGCGACCGAGCCCGAAACAGGCTGCTGCACGGATACCTGCTCCTTTACGGTCCCGTTTGCTTCAACGGCCTCTTTTTCCTGTACAACAATCGTGTTGTTTTCAATTTTGTAGGTCAATGGCTGATCCTTAAAAACAACAGCCAGCGCTTCAGCTATCGGCGCCTGACGGACGTTAATCGTTACGCGGTTTGCTCGCTTAATCTGGGCGTCCCGGTACACAAAGTCGACATCGCTTTGCTTGCGGATTTCATCGAAGATATCCACCAAAAGTCCGTTCCTGACATTTAAGGTAACGCGTTGAGCCAAGGCAGCTGCGTTTACCTGAATGCAGGTTAACAACATGAAAAATGTTAATAATCTCATTTTGTCCTTAATTTGGGTTACTAAAAGTTATTCAATTGGGGTTGGTTAGTGTGAAGCCAGGCTCCACGTCAAAAAAGCGGGTGTAGTTATGTTTTCATGTCCATTTTTTTAGGGGTTTACAATAATTGTCCGATTCTCTATCGCGAATTTCACGCCTCCTGTGAGCTCCAATACACGCAACACGTCTCTGATATCTTTGGTCCTTGCTATTTTTCCGCCGAAAGCCTCCGTGGTTACAGCCCCGTGATATTGTATATCGATGTCATACCAGCGTGATAACTGCTGCATAATTTCCTGAATGGAAGAACCGTCAAAAACGAAATCGCCATTTTTCCATCCAATGGCCGATTCCAGATTGGCGGCCGATGTTTGGGTATACTGAGCGGTCGTAACCGCCTGAAAACCCGGCTCTAATACCCACGTTCCTGTGGAATGCTCGTTGCTGCCAGCATGTATGTCGGCGACCCGCACCCGGCCCTGTACCAGTGTCGTAACGGTTTGCGGCGATTCTTCATAGGCAGACACGTTGAATCCTGTACCCAGCACGGTCACCTCCTGCCTTCCGGTCTTTACCTTGAAGGTTGTCTTTCCCAAGCCGTTGCCCTGCCGACTGCTTACCTCAAAATACGCTTCGCCATTTAGTGTAACCACGCGTTCGCTTTCACCGGGCCGCGACTCGAATTCCAGCGTTGTCGCCGCATTCAACCAGGCGTTGGTGCCGTCCGGAAGGACCACCCGGTACTGTCCGCCCCTTGGGGTTGCAATCGCAAACCGTCGCATGTCTGGTCGTTCCGGACGTTGAATCATAGAACCATCGAGGTAGGCGATACCGGTGTCGATCACAATTCCTGCCTGATTTTCGTCCAGATCGATCTGCGTTCCATCCGCCAACGTAAGCATGGCACGGTTCCCACCCGGTTGGATAGTCGCGCTTGCGGGTAACGTCGTTGCCTCTCCCAGATCCTGAGACGTTTTATACCGGTATAAATAAATGCCTGTCGCTATTGCAAATAAAACGGCGGCCGCTGCTACAAATCGGGGTAGGTGTGCCGAACGTCGTTTGCGAATAGATCTCCAAACATGTTCTTTCAGCCGATCCTCATCAATCACTGTTTTATCCCGCTGCTTTTCACTGTCCAGCAACTCGTGATACCATAATTCTACCAAGCGTTGTTCCTCGGGTGAACACCGTCCTTCGAGATATCGTTTTAATAACTGTTCTGCGTGCTTCTTATCCATAAAAACGTTGCCGACTTGTTGCGCCCAAGGGCGTACGGGAGTCGTGCACTTTCCATTAAGACAAGATGAGCGCCGCCTTGTGTAAGACGAAAAGAAAAAAAAGTTAAAAAATTCCCAGCTTCAACCGGAGTTGCCGGATGGCATTACTGATCTGCTTCTTGACCGTGTTTTGGGAGATATGCAGTTTGCCCGCAATTTCGTTATAGGAAAGGCTGTCTTTCCGGCTTAATTCGAACACCTCACGCATTTTTTCGGGCAACTGGTTTACCTCCTCCTCAATTCGTTGCGCCATCTGCTTCTCCCGGATGGCAAAATCTGCCGAAGCCTCCACCTGATCGGAAAAGTGGGCCAGCGAAGCCAGGTATTTATCTTTCACCTTGCTTCTGAGAAACATATTCAATATCCGGTTGCGCACCAACGCGTGAAGGTACGCAGAAAGTGAAATTGTGGGTTCAATGGTATATGCTTTTTCCCAAAGTGTAGCGAAGGTATCCTGTAGTACATCCCTGATTTCATCTTCATCTTGCAATAACCGACGTGCCTGTCTGAATAATATCGGCCAGTACCGATCGTACAAAGTGGCAAAAGCAACCTCGTCGCCTTTTCTAAGACGTTCCATCAACATCTGGTCGTTCAATGTTGCGTTGCGTTGCATCTGAAATTTACGATCAATGACTACAATCCATTCGCTACGATTAGTTGTTCATCTTTATAATTTCTTTTGGGACACCAAGGGTATCTATTTTCTATTCCGGCCAAACCGTTTCAATACCTTGGCTTCGGATAAACGATTGGAAATCCGCAAGGAGTTTTCCGTCTTTCCGTACCTCAGCAGGCGTTAACTCTTTCCGGCGGACATACGAAATGAGCAACCCGACTGCTTCTCCGATACTCCATTCCACCGGATGAAGGCGGTAGCAACCATTTGTGATGTGTGTTGTCCCGATATTTTTATTGGCCGGCAGCAAATTCTTCATCCGGATGGGAAGCAGGGCTCCCAACGGAATCTGAAACCGCAAGGAATCAAAATCGATGTAATTCACCCGGTTGCTGCTGGGATGTAAATCGATGTGATAATAGCCGATCCCGACGCTGTCAGAAAATTCCGCAGCCTTATCCTTATTGGTCTGCGCAACCATTTCGCGGTTTGCTCTGCCCACATGTTCCTCACGTATCGTAAACATTGCTTTGATACGTCGCGATTCACGTACATAGGGATATTTCGCCAATCCATCGGTTGTTCCCATGATGTCTTTCCGCAGCCGCAGTCCCGGCCATCCTTTTCCTCCATCCGGCCTAGGCGCCTCGGTTTGCAACCAATAAAGCAACGAAAGGCTTAGTTCTTTGGCGGCAGCGACATGTTTATCGAATTCCTCTTCGGAAACACCGACAATATTCCCGAGCATGTAGTCATTCTGTGGCCAGTTTACCAGGGAAATATCTCCCGGATAGGTTCCCTGTACAAAATTATCTTTACTGATGATTTTCCGGTAATTCCAAAGGTTGAGCGCATCGCCTGTTTTACCCCCCAACGGATCAAAGCCCAGTTTTTTCGGCTGAAGCGTCTTCGGATTGGAATAGTGCAACTCCAATAATCTTCCCGGCCAGGGCGGGGTAAGGTCCGGCACATGATTCCGCCAAAAGGTATAATTGGCTGGCTCCTTGATCGTATGGTTTTCACCCGGCACATAATCCATGGCGAAGCACATGGTAAATGCTTGGTTGTTGGTTGGATCGGCCTTATCGGGTGCATGTAGCTCACCGGTATCTGCCTTCGACTCTGTGCCGGTAACGAACTCGGTCCCTGTAAGCGGCAATAGGTCTCCCAGTTCCGTCGCATCGACAAAAAAGGGAGCTACCAGCTTTTTCATGGATCCGGTCCGGCTTTCTTTGACATGAATTGCTTTCACCCGATCGTCCTCTGTATTCGCACTCACCGCCTTGTGTTCCAGCAGGAGCACCATTCGTCCTGTGCTGAGGTATGGATTCAATAGTTCGGTCAGCACCGCAAGCGCTACACGCGGCTCGTGGCATAATTCTGAAACCGTACCATTTCCCGGGTTCAGCAGCGGGTCATTCATCGCAGCTTCCGTTAACGGGTAGTTTCTCCGGTAGTAATCGCGTACCCGGTTTCGGAAATCCCGGTACAACTGTGTGGCGCCGGTTGTGTCAATCCAAGCGTGCTCATCGGGCGGCACCCCCTGCTGGGTCAGCTGTCCGCCGATCCAGTCGGTTTCCTCGGTCATGATAACCGACTGCCCATTGCGGAGCGCGGCCATGGCTGCCGCAAAGCCCCCCAGGCCACCGCCGGCAATGACCACATCTGCTTCCAGCTGTTCCGTTCCATCGGATTTCTTAATCTGTTTAACTGCTGCCTGTGTGGGCAGGCTTAATAACGGAGCGACTGCAAAAAGGCCGCTACCCACTGCTAATGTTTCTAAAAAATTCCTGCGTCTCATGATCTGTTAATTAAGGGCGCATTCGATATCAAAATCAATTTCAGCCTCAAATGTACGGTTCCAAGGTAGGGAAAAACGGATATCCCCTGCGCTCTTGCAATGTATTTGTTGCTTCCCCGCTGGTATGTCCGTAAAGAACTGCGGGGTAAACCCGTCAAAGAAATCATGCATCAGCGTTCTCGCATATTGCTCCACCTTACGCGCTTGTTCGGCATCCATGATCAGTGACCCCAGTCCTTCTGCTTTCATATACGTTTGTGTTTTTTTCCTTGCCAGGTTATGGTAGTAGTAGTCGTCCATCACGCGGTGCAGTGTGAACCACCGCTGTGCGGCTATCACATTCCGGCCCGTCACCGGATCAATCATAAGCTGGCTGTCCGCCAACGTAAAAATAAGTCCTTGGGGGAGTACCGTCCCAATGGTGTTTCCCGCGGTATTCCACGATGCATAACCACTGAGCCGCGGCATCAGTCCTCGGCGGATCAGCAGCGACGTAAAGGTTTCATCACCGCCTTGAATATTTCCGATGGGATCCACGTCGGCCACGGCTACCCGTTTCCCCTGCTCCACGTGCCGGGCAATCTCGTCCACGAACGTTTCCGCCCGGCCGGCTACATCGCGTGAGGCAAAAACAAAAAATAATAGATCCGCTTCTTGCTCGTCCTGCACTTCACTGGCCCCGGCGGCCGCGAGGTGATGGCTCACGGTTTCCCGTAGCGGGACATCCTCATAGGGCATTACCGTATTGGCCTTTTCGTCTGAACAATAGATGGCTTTCACTGCTGTATGCTGGTTATGGTACGCATTCAGTGCCCGCCCCAGTAATAGCATGGATACTTCGTCGGCGCCCGGCTGTATCGCTACTTGGTTGATTATGCCCAATTCCTTGATGGCCTGTTTCAGCTTTTCCCGGTCTGCAACGTGAATACCGACGGGCGAAGCATCGTCCTGCGAAAGGATCAGGAAATCGATCACGCCCTTTTTGACCAGACGGACAGCCACCAGGTTAGTCTTCAGGTTTCGCTTGCGGGCCCGGAGGTAGTTTTTCAGTACATGTGCAGGAATTTCCTTTTCGAGTTCGGCCGTCCGTTGCCGCGAAGCTACATCCGTAGCTGCACTGATTTTTGCCCATTCCGAAAATTTACTATAGTACACAGCATTTTCACGGTCGTACGTCAGCGCCAACCGCATGATGACGTTCTGCGCATAAATTTTCAATTTTGGAGCCTTCGAACGCATCTCTTCCAATACACGGATCCGCTTCAAGGCTGCTGACGAACCCACCTGATACGTGCGGGACCCAACCAATCCACCGTACGCCAGCATGTCGATGGCTACAATAGCCGCATCATAGGTCGATAAGTCCTGGGACCGGATCCATGCAACAATCTGGTCGGATTGGCCGGGTTCCATAAACCGGCCCCACAACGACCGGGGAGGCATCACCACTTCCGCATCGCCTATCCTGCCCATTTTTTGGGGAAATTGCCAACTGCTTGGGCGGTCATCCAACGGGATCAGCAGAATCCTTGTGCTGGCGACCGCTGTGCCGATCGAAAGGATGGATGATAGGGCCCATACCAACAAACCGGATAATTTTCTCTTCATAACTGCATTAACTTATTTCTATTTGCGATCCTGTTCAAAAAAAAGAGGAAACTTCTTGATCCCTTCAAAGAACCAAAAGCTCTCCCCACGGATCCCCTGCCGCCTGTTCTCATCGATCATCTGCTCCAGGAACTCCGTTGACGGGTTGTAGTCTGCGTTCTGAAGAAGCACACCCGGATAAAATTTTGTGCGGTGCGCAGGCTTCAGAAAATCTAGCTGCTGCTTTAGCGTAGCCTGATAATCAGCGATGTCATACCGGTATACCTGAGGGATGACCAGATCGGCGTAACCTTTGTCAAGCCACGCCGGCCAATCCTGCAGGTACTCGTTTTTCGCCCACGGATGGACACTCGGCGCACAGGAGACCAGTACGTCGGGTTTGATCGCCTTGACGGCCTGATACAACCTTCCCTGAAAATCGGTCAGCAACCCGGCACGCCATTCAACCCATTCGGAATCTGTATAGTCCGATGGTGGAGCCGTACCCTCATGCTGCTTCTTGTAGGATGCCACGGTATAGGCATCATACCCTCCGGTAGATGGCATGGCCGGCAGCCGGTCGTCGCCCTGCACACCATCTACATCGTACTGTTCCACCACTTCGGTCACCAGCGAGATCATGAAATCCTGCACCTCAGGATGAAAAGCATTCATCCACTCAAAACCGTTTTTCTTCAGCAGGTTTCCTTCGGCATCCCGGGCCGCCCAATCCGGCTTTTGCTGAAGAATCAGTCCGCCGTTCTCGTTATAGGAAGCGGCGAACCCGTACTCAAACCAGGCGTGAACCTTAATCCCTTTTTCGTGGGCCTCCGTGATCATTTCCTGCAATGGATCCCTCCCCCGATACGGCTCAGCGATCCGCACGCCGAACTGCCGTTCCATGACCTGGCTGGGATACAAGGTGCGTCCCTGGTTCCATACCACTACAAAAATATGTTGGATACCGCTTTGCGCACACAAGGCCACGGCTTCGCGGATGTTTGTGTGCGACTGCAGTACGGAACTCGCTGTACTGGTAACCCATACAGCGGAGAACGATTCGCTACCGTCCGGTTCTTCGGGTTTTTCAGGCTGGCTGCCACTGCTTTTACAGCCCGCAAGAAACAGGATAATCAGCGCCAGACAAAAACGTACAGAGAAAGATGAACGCATGCCGTATTCCTAAAAACCTGCTCCGCTGATATCGATGGTCTCCGCGCCGATCAGCAGATCGTCGTCACTAGCCGTAACCCGGAAGTGATTCCGGCCCGGGCACCGCATATCGGTAAAGCGCTGACTGTGTACAGGCGCTTCCACGACTTCCCCTTCGTATAGCCGGAAGTAATGGGTTTCTTTCCATTCGGCACCGGTCACTTCCGTTTGTGTAGGCTGTACCGGTTTACCCTCGTTGGCCACCTGATCAATGGCGTTCACCCGCTTGAATTCACCGAAGCTGCTCAGGTTATATCCATCGCAGTCAAAATCACGCTCAAACCGCTTCCCTTCACCAGCGACTACAAATCGGATTTTCTTATTCTCCAGTACCTGGATGGAAATCTCCACCTCATCTCCCGGATACCAATAGTATAGACTTTCGGCGGGTGCATTCTCGTAAGCCGCCTGCTGGCCCGTCGCGGAATAGCCCGTCCGCCGGAGAAAAGGGCGGAATGCCCGGCGGTCGGCCGTCACGTTCCCGTTTTCATCCCGGATTACTTCCCATGTCAATCCGATGTCCGTTTCCTGCCCATTCATGTTGCCCCCCAGGTAAACAGATGGGTTGTCGAGGTACTGTCCCGGCTTATTTGGGTTTTTCCGGTTTTCATCAAAGGTGATCTGCGGCAGCACCACCTTTCCGCCGATACCCAGCCACTTGTCTTTGCTAGACACCACTTTCCGGTAATAAGCACCGTTGAAGCATGGCAGCGATTCGCTCGGCCGCACTTCTCCTTTAAAAAACGTGGTGATCGGATCTTCTTCCGTTTCCGGTTCATCCGGTTTTGCCGTTTCCTTGCTGCAGGCCAGCAAAACCGTCCATAGGAGCATTGCAAAGCCGGCAATAACTGATAATTTCTTCATATTCAGAACTTAATTTTCAAGTTTATACAGCTGTAAACCGATATTTGTGCAGGCAAACACTGCATGCAGCTTACCATTAATCACTGCCATATCAGCATCCATCGTGTTATTCGCATTGGGCTCGCCCGAAGCCATCCATTTCTCAAAAATCGGCTGTTGATAGGAACTGGCGCCGCCATCTGTAATGTCGCAGATCCGGAACATTGCCCCCTTGCCGGATACGTATGCCGTATACGCCAGGTAGGTGCGGCCGTTGTATTCCTTCACCTTGCAGTCGGACGACATGATGCCTGACTGTTGGAAATCAGCGTCAAACGTGCTGGTCAGCGATGCGATTCCGCTAAAGCTATTGCCGACAATCGCACCGATATAGCCGTCGGTTCCGATCGGCATCGGTTCCACACTCCAGTAATAGGCTGTGCGGTCAAACGGGATTGCAAACTTAGACGGTGTTTCGTTGAGTACGCCTCCCTGCACCTTCCACACGTATACTTCTGAACGCTGCGCAAGACCCACGGTAATGATGGCGTCCCCATCAAGGCTACCGGTTATGTTGATGCCGGCTGTCCGCGGATTTACGTCGATGCCCAACGTAGCCTTTGAATACGTAATGTAGGGAACCGGTTTTGCCGTGACATTGTCCCACCGGTAAATCGTTTGCTGATCGCTGGTAATACCCAGCGATACCACCAGTAGCCTTCCCTCGTCGTCCGACGCCAGTTTACGCAAGCTGTGTGCAATCTCAACGCCCGTCTTATCCAACATACCTATAGGTTTGCCCTCCAAGTCGTAGTAATTGGGTCCGATTTCAGTGGGTGCCACCGCAGAATAGTTGGCGATGACCACGTGATTGCCACTGAAAGCGACACCGGCCATATCATTTGCGCCGAAGCCGAACTGGCTGTAAGGTTTATCCACCAGCGGCGTCAGCGACAGTCTCGGCCGTGCGATGGTGAATGTTTTTTCGATGCCATCCGACCCGGTTATTTTCACCTGGTTATTGCCCGACAGCAAATTAAGCCCTTTTCCCGTAAACGTGGGGTCCACCCGGTTTCCAAAACCGGTTGTCAACACTACATCCGCAGCTGAAAAATCGGCTAACCCCTTTATATACGGAACCAGTGTCGAGCTTTCAACCACCACAACCGAATCCGTAGGTACGCCGTTAATGGTCATTCCTTGTACTGACGCGGGGCCGACTTCCTGCGTTGTGATGATAAAGTCGTACGTATAGCGTGTCTCTTCGTCGACCGCTAACAAGGTAAGGCGCTGCGGTTCCGTATAATCGGCTGCCTGACCATTGGTAAAATCAACCGGCGTACCGTTCAGGAACTCCAGGGTAACCGCCAGGTTGGAAAGGTCGGTCCCTTCAGGTACCTGGACAATGAGCGACCCTTCGGTAAAATGGATGTGGTCGGCCTCCACAGCCAGCCCTTCGATGATGAAGCTAGCCAATGCCGGCGGAGACTGAACTTTCAGGGTCACTTCGCGCTGACTGCCGTCAGCCCCCTTCAGCTGCACGGTAAGCGGTTTGCGGCAATCGTATTCCTGGCTGTTTTCAAACCCGACCAGTTCCCCGTTGGCAACCAGCAGTTGCAGGTTCACACGGGAAAGATCCTGGCCTGCCGGAAGCGTGACCACCACGGTTTGATCGTCGGTATGCGGCAGGAAAAGGTCGCCATTCACTTTTACACCGACAATGTTTACGCCCTCAAAGGCTCTGTTATCCAGTTTCTCTTTTTCACAGGAAACCGTCAATAATACGCAGGTGAATAGCAGCATTAAGATGCTATGCCACTTTGCGGTCTGTATCTTGTTCATAACCTGATTCATTTTTTGCATGAATTTATTCACCATATCCCGCATTCTGTGTCAGCCAAGGGGCCTTGTTCCGTTCGGTCTGTGGAATCGGCCACAGGTACAGCTTGTCGTCCCACATCCGATCCCGATCACGTACCCTGAGTTTGCTGGCGTATGCCTGGTAGCTGGCGACGTCGTTGAGATCGCGTTCGGATCCTGCCGGTCCATAGGAAGGCACCATATCCGGTGTGGCCTGTTCGTATCCGTCGGGATAAATTCCCTGCGCGGCATTGACACCACTTGCCAATGGATAGCCGTAGGTAGGCTCTGCGTTTTGCAGGTCGCCGATACGCCACCTGCGCATATCAAAGAAGTGCAGTGACTCCCGGGAGAATTCAACCTTACGTTCACGCCGGACAATCTGCCGCATCTTGGCCTGATTGCCGTTGCGCGAAGGGTCAACGGTGAGAATACCCGGCATGCCAACTCTGCTCCGTACCTGATCGATCGCATTTGCAACCGTTGCATCCATCTCGCCAAGCTCAATTTTGGCTTCTGCATAGTTCAGAAGTATTTCTGCGTAGCGCATAATTAAGATGTTGTAAGTAGGTGTAGCAGAAGCCTCGTCGTCAAAGTGGTTATACTTCTTCCAGGCAAAGCCCACACCACTCTGCACGTACCCGTATTGAGCGACGGCTCCGGCGTAATCTTTGTTATCCACCTCCCGTTCGTTTCCTTCTGCATCCCATGCTTTGGTTTGGGGTTTGTATACTTCCATCAGGAATTTCTGTTTGTTGCTTCCCGTATTTCCGATGATCGTATCATGGTGCGTGTATATGGAATATTTCAGGCGGGGATCCCGGTCGACAAACGGCTTCTTTGGATCGTATCCGGATCCCGGTTCGTCAATGCGCTTACCGTTGGCCATCTCGTAGGTATCGACCAACTGCTGCGTAGGGAACCGTCCACTTTGACCAATCATACGCACTTGTTCGCCGAGCGACAGGTAATGTGTGCTTTTGCTTCCAAAATCCGAAAACATCATGAATAGCATCGTTTCGCTCTTTGCATCGGCTTTCAGCTGTCCCGCGCGGGTAAATAGATCGTTGAAATCAGCTGCCAGGTTGCGACCGCTCTCATCCATCACCCGTTTGGCTGCCGCCTCGGCCTGCCGGAAATACACTTCCGCCTTCGCGTCGTCTGTCGCGCCATCTCTTCCATAGCCGAATTTTGCCCAGGATCCCGCGTACAAGGCGATCCGCGATTTAAGTCCCAGTGCCACCGATTTATCAACCCGGCCCCACTCCAGCGCCGTCCACGGTAAAACCTCTGCGGCCGCATCCAGATCGGCAATAATCAGATCGACCACCTCGTTCCAGGGTGTCCGTTCCACGCTCCGGAGCTGCTCTGCGGTCACACCCGTTGGAAAATACGGAATATCGCCAAACAAGCTGACCAGTTGGATGTAAAAGTGTGCCCGGAGGGTTCTGATTTCCGCCAGGTAAATTTTGGCATTATCGTTCAACTGGTCGTAGAACGGTGCCGCGCCATCCAGTACCGTATTGCAGCGAGCAATGGAGGTATATACGATGGACCAAGTTTGTTCGATCGTGAAATTTGAACGCAGGTCCACATTACCTACCCCAATGGACGAATTATCCGCCCGCTCGATGCCAAACGGCGTGTACATATCCCACAGCACAGACAGCGGAATAGACGATGAACTCGCATGATCCATCTTCAGGCGCTGGTATACACCATTGGCACCCTGCCGGATGGCTCCTTCGTTGTTGTAAAAATTGGAAGAAAGGTAATCGCTGAGCGGTTCGCGGTCCAGGTAGTTTTCACAGCCGGACGTGAGCGCCAGAATGAAGACGGGGATCCAGAAAACCGGAATCGATATCTTTTTAGTTCGTGCTTTCATAATATGCGTCATTTTTTTAGGTTAAAACTTCAGATCCAGACCAAAGGTGTAGGTCTTCATAATGGGATAGAACTCCCCCCCTAAGGAGCCCCCATAACTCACTTCCGGATCGTATCCTTTATAGAAATTGCTGAGGGTAATCAGGTTCTGACCGCTTAGGTACAACCTAATACTACCGACACCGATCCGCTTCGTAAAGGGGTTGTTGAGCGTATACCCCAGCATCACGTTTTTCAACCTACCGTAAGAGGCATCGCGCACCCATTTATCCGAACGCACGAAGTTATCCGCGGAATTCGCTTCGGGAACCAGTATGGGGTAATCGGCGTTGGGATTCTCTTCCGACCAATAATCCAATTGATGCCTAAATAAGTTTGCCCCGTTGGCAAACGGTTTCAAGCCGATGCCGCTCAGAAACTCCGATCGCTTGCCCACGCCCTGAATGAAGGCCGTGAAATCAAATTGCCTCCACGATGCATTCAGCGTTAGTCCGTATTCCATATGCGGGAACGGATCGCCGAGGTAAACCAGGTCGCGTGAGTCAATCACCATTGGATCAACACCTTCTCCCTCATAAATCTTTTTATATTTCACATACCCGGGGCGCACGCTTTTGCTCAGTGCCGGCGAGGAAGTAACGTCGTCCCAGTCGGTGTAATAGCCATCGGTCAGGTATCCCCAGATACCCTTGTTCGGATATCCCTCTACCATGGAGCGATCCTGTGTGGTCAGTCCGTTCAGGTTGGTGATTTCGTTCTGGTTATCATTGAGCGATAAGGTTACGCCATACCGGAACTCATTGATTCTTCCTTTATGCCCAACACTGATTTCCCATCCCCGGTTCTCCATATCGCCTGCGTTGGAAAACGCCGGTTGCATTCCTGCATAATACGGCAACGGGAATTTGAGCAACATGTCATAGATGGATTTTACGTAGTAGTCTGCGGTAACTGACAACTTATCGTTCCACAGATTGACATCCACACCCACATCAAATTGCTTCGATTTTTCCCACAGAATATCGGCATTTGCCAGCGCGGTTTGTGCCACTCCGGACGCCAATTCCTTATTGTCGCCCAGGTAATATCCATATCCCGGGTCAATCGTAGCTGTGTAGGGATAGTTGCCGATATCCTGATTGCCCAATACACCATATGAAACGCGAACCTTCAGCATATCCAGGTAGCTTGACGTAGCTTCCATGAAATCCTCCGCCGAAACGACCCATCCCGCCGATACCGAAGGGAAAAAACCCCAGCGGTTTTTCGCGATAAAACGGGAAGATCCATCGTAGCGACCGTTCACTTCCAGCAGATACTTTTCAGCAAAGTTGTAGTTAATCCGGCCATAGCCGGACATCATGGCCCAGCTGTTCGCTCCACCGCCCGACGTCGCCGTGGCACCGTCGCCATTGCCCAGGTAATAACGCCCCAGCTCAAACCCGCGTTTGCTGCCAAAGAACGATGAGAAATGGCTGTCTTCGGCTTGAAAACCAACCAGTATTTTTGCATAGTGCTGGTTGTGCTGCTTTTCGTACGATCCCTGGAATCGATAGAAGTTGCGGATCGTTTCCTGCCAACCTTCCTGCAGGTTGTCTTGCGATGGGTACATACCCATTACCGCGCCCTTCAGGGATACCGTATAAGGGAGAATAAGACTCCGATCACGCAGAGTTACGTTACGGTACGAATACTGTCCAACCAGTTCCAGTCCATCTAACGGCGTTAACGTAAGCGTACCGTTCAGCAACACTTCCGAATTTTTGTCCACTTGCTCGCCGCTGTCATTGGCCTGGGCTGCGGGGTTGTCGCCATTTTTGCCATAGCCCCAATGGCCGTCCAGCTCTTTGGCAGCCGACAGCGTAGGCAGCATATACAATGCCTTGTTGATGATGCTTTTCGGCGCGCTCACACCCGGTGCTTCGGTTGTGGACTGCCGCAGGTTCGTATTCAGTGCCACCCGGGCCCAGGGAGCCAGTTGCGCATCCGTATTAACCCTGAAATTTATGCGTTTGTAGCTATTGTTGGGGATCAATCCATCTTGGTGCAGGTAGGAGCCTGCCCCAAAGAACCGGATCCGCTCCGTTCCTCCCTGTATCGACAGATTGTGGTTTTGCAGGAGGGAGACGTCCTTCATCGTGGCGTCCTTCCAATCAGTATCGTACCGGTTCCAGTTGTCTGGTCGGAGGTTTTTCTGATCCTCAATCAGCTTCAGTTGTTGTTCACGTTGTGTCGGAGACACCGAAATGCCGGCATTGTCCCAAGCCTTTAGCTCCGCATCCAGGTATTCCCACGCATCTACCGCTTCGGGCATGTTTGTGGGTTGCTGCAGCGTGGTATAGCCGTTGTAAGTCGTTGAAATTTTCCCCGCCGTGCCCCGTTTGGTGGTGATCAGGATCACACCGTTGGATGCCCGGGAACCATAGATGGACGCCGAAGCGGCATCTTTCAGGACCGAGATACTTTCCACGGTGTTGATGTCGACCTGATCGATACTCATCTCGATACCGTCTACCAATACCAATGGAAATGTGGTTGAGTTGATTGATCCGATACCCCGGATCCGGATATTGGAACCATCGGCACCCGGTTGACCGGATGTTTGCTGGATCGTCACTCCCGGCATGGTACCCTGCAAAGCCGTTGAAAGCGATGCAACGCTCCGTTTGGCAATATCAGTTGCGCTAACGGCTGATACCGCTCCGGTCAGGTTTGCCTTCCGTTGCGTACCATACCCCACCACCACGACCTCATCCAATTGGGTTTCCGCCAATTGAAGTGTGACAGCCAACGTTCTTTGTTCGCCCAACGTCTGGCTGAAGGGGGCATACCCAACCAGTGAAAACTCGAGTACGTCTCCCGATGCGGCTTCCATCAAAAACGCACCCTCAGCATCCGTTACGGTAGCACGAGACGTCCCAGCAACCCGCACGGTAACTCCTTCCAGCGCTTCTCCGGCTTCGTTCACCACCTTGCCGGCAATCCCTGCTTGTTGCGTCCAACCTGAAATCGACCGGTTCGAGGCAGTTCCGCTAGCCATCGCACTCGGAGGCAGCAGCCAACAAACCATCGCAACCGCGCCCAACGCTATGAGCGGCTTTACAGGGCTTAGGTTCCATTCATTTTGTAGATTCATCGTCATTGTTTAGTTGGTTGAATTAGTAAATAAAATTTGTTGTTTCGATTGATATCCCTTCCACGCAAAAAACACGATATATAGGTAACACGCAGCGGGCAGTAAGAAAGCGACGGACCAATTGAAATGATCGATCAACGCGCCCTGCAAAAAGGGAATAACTGCACCACCGGCAATGGCAGAAGACAAAAGGCCCGAAGCACGCGTTGCATAGCTTCCCAATCCGGCAACCGCCAATGAAAAAATAATGGCAAACATGACCGAATTGCAAAGCCCAACGGCCACCATTGTCCAGACAGCCAAGGCTCCCGAAGATAAAATAGATAGCGTAATGAGTCCGATGGATGCCACCGCCATACTCAATAACACCGACTGTGGTTTGGCTAATTTCAATACGACCGAACCGATCAGCCGGCCCACCAGCATCCCTCCCCAATACAGCGCCACATAGCTGTTTGCCTCATGTTCGGGCACCTGCAACCGATCCGCGATGTAGTTGGTCAGGAAGGTGCCGATAGCCACCTCAGCACCTACGTAGGTAAAGATGGCAATCATTCCGAAATTCAGGTTGCGGAAGGAGAAAATGCTACGCTTGCCGCCACTATCGGTGGTGGCCCCGGGATGCTCCTGCGTTTCCACTGTTGGCAACGACAAAAAATACACCACCCCTGCGATCGCAAAAAGAACGGCGCCGATCCCCAGGTAGGGGGTGCTCACTGCTTCGCTCGAAGCGGCCGACTCGGACACCTTGGAAAGAATAACATGTGCACCGAACAGCGGTGCCAGGGTTGTACCGATCGACCCGACTCCCTGTATAAGGGCCAGCCGCGATGAAGCGGTCTCGGGTTTACCCAATAACGTGATGTAGGGATTGGCGGCAACCTGTAGGAGGACAATACCGATCGCTAAGATAAAGAGTGCACATAGGAAAAGCGAATATTGGTGCCACCACGAAGCGGGAAGGAACAAAAGCGCCCCTATGCCCGAAATTGCGAATCCAGCTACCATGCCCCGCTTATACCCGATTTTCTCTACTATTTTCCCGGCAGGGATAGACATGATGGCATACGTAAGGAAAAAATAAAATTGAACCAACGAAGATTCGGCATATCCCAACGTGAACCCTGCCTTAAAAAATGGCACCAGTGTATCGTTCAGACAGGTGATAAATCCCATCATAAAGTACAGCACGGCCAATGTAATCAATGCCGGCGTGTAGCGTTGTGTACCGGTAGAACCGGGCGATTGGTGATTGGTGGGTACAAAAGCCATGCTATTTGTGCTGAACTGTCAGTTTCTGTTGTTTTTCTCCGATAGCCTCCAAGGTTTTCCACAGTTGAAACAATCCCCTTGGAACGTGGAAACATCCTTTCCATTTACCTCCTTTGGAAGGCAACAGTACTTCACCCTGGCGATTCAGGTAACCATACCACTCGCCAAATTCCGCATCCGGAAAATGCGACCAAGTATATGCATGCAATTTATCAAACCATTGGGTAAATCGCTCGTCGCCTGTATGCAGGTATCCTTTGGCGAGGGCGATCAGGGCTTCGATATGCACCCACCAAAGCTTCTGATCCCATTCCAGCTGCTGCAGCGGCTTTTGCTTGACATCCAAAAAATAAAAAATGCCGCCATGTGTTTTATCCCAGCCATATTCCATGAGCTGAAGGGTAATGTCGGCGGCTTTTTGCATCAGGTTTTTATCACCTAACCGTTCGGCCAGGTCCATTGTAAACCACATCGCTTCCAGTCCGTGGCCCGGATTGGTGAGCCGTCCTTCAAAAGAGTCGGAAAAGCTGCCATCTACATCAACTGCTTCCAGTATTACCTTTTCATCTGGACGATAAAACGTCTCCATCACCTCGTTGACACCGTACTGAATGGTTTCGGAGACCAACGAAGCATCCAGCAAGTGTTCCAGCTCCAACACCAGGTTGCAAAGAATCATCGGTAAGGCAAAGTCCTTCAAATTCCGTGTCCCCGGGACCCCTTTTGCATAGGTACCCTTCGGATTTTGACGCCGCTTCAAAATATTTTCGAAGGTCTTGCGAGCTAAGTTTCCATGGCTGTCGACGCCGGTGGCCTCATAGAGCTGGCCGAATGCCATCGCCGCGAAACAATCTGAAAAAATATTGTAGGGCTGGACAAGCGGTGTTCCCTCCCGATTGAGGGAAAAATACCAGTTCCCTTCCGCATCCATGCCATACTTCTTTAGAAATTCCGCACCGCCCAATGCTACGTCCAGCCATTCCTGCTGTTTGCCGATCTTATTATAAATCATCGAAAATAGCCACACCTGGCGGGCCTGCAACCAAATAAACTTGTCCGTATCGTACACTTTCCCTTGACGGTCAAGACACGTAAAATACCCCCCATTAGCCTGATCAATGGAGTTTTTCTGCCAAAAAGGAATGACGTCATTCAAGAGATTATCCCGGTACAAATTTGCTAAGTTTTCTACATCGTTCATTGTCTGCATTTCGATTATAAAAGGCCATCGGCACATGACCGGCTGGCGTATTTGTTAGTATGTAAATCCTACCCTATTTAACTTTTGGTCTAATTGGTTTGGGTGCTTACCAATTGTTTGGCTAAATAATAACATATTTTCAAATCAAGCAAATAAATTTTAAATTATTTTTTTAATTAGACTCCAATTAGCGATTTATTTGTGTAAAAAACTTGTTAAATTCGGTTGAATTGCTGATCAGCCAAATCGTATTAGGCGTTTTTATTCAAACATTCCGTGGTTTCGTCGTCTAATTTTTAATTTTTTTAAAAATATATATCTTTGCAAACGCTAACACCATTCGAACGCATCATCAAACATGGAGCAGCAGGGTACTACTTTCTTCGAAGATTTGCACCGTCCCGAACTTTCGGGTGTGGCTTATAAAAATATACAGCTTAAAAAGCGTATTTTAACGCAGTTTGCGAACGAGGGAAATACAACCCTGACCGATCTCAGCAAAACACTGAATATCAGCATACCTAAAGCCAATGAATTGGTTAATGAACTCATTGTGGATGGGCTGGCGAGAGACTACGGAAAGACCGGAGCCGGTGTGGGTCGTAAGCCTAACCTCTATGGTCTGGAACCCGATTCCGCTTTCTTCATAGGAGTCGAAGTCAAAAACTTTTATATCAACATCGGCCTGATGGATTTCAAACGCAACCTCATTAAGGTGACCATGGGAATCCCTTACGTATTGAATAATACGGAAGAATCGCTCATTAAATTATGCACGGTAATCGATGAATTCATCCAGGGCAGTTCTGTGCAGCGGGAAAAAATCCTCGGGATCGGTGTGAACCTTAGCGGGCGCATTAATTACACAACTGGTTACAGCTATAGCTTTTTTAACTTCCATGAAGATCCGCTTAGCAAGATCATTGAGTCGTCTCTTGGCATACATACTTACCTGGAAAACGATTCACGGGCCATGGCTTATGGTGAGTTCTGCAGCGGTGGAGTAAAAGACGAGAAGAACGTGCTGTTTGTCAACCTCGACCATGGCATCGGTATGGGCATCATGGTGAATGGACAACTGTATTATGGCAAATCCGGGTTTGCCGGCGAACTTGGCCATATTCCCATGTTTGGCAACGAAATCCTTTGCCATTGCGGAAAAAAAGGGTGCCTGGAAACCGAAGCTTCTGGCCAAGCGATCACCCGCCTGTTCAAGGAAAAGGTAAACCAAGGGGCAACCAGTATCGTTACCAACCGACGGGCCAATCCGGATGACATCAAACTGGATGATATCATCAAAGCGGCGAACAACGACGACACCTTGGCTATCGAAATCATTACGGAAGCCGGAGAAAAAATCGGCAAAGGGATGGCTACCTTGGTTAACCTCTTTAACCCCGAATTGATTATTCTTGGCGGCAGTCTGGCAGCAACGGGCGATTACATCAAGCTCCCCATTAAAAATGGCCTCAATAAATATTCCCTTAGCCTGGTTAATAACGATACCCATCTGAGCATTTCCCAGCTGGGAAATAAAGCAGGCATTATTGGAGCGTGTTTGTTGGTAAGGGACCGGCTGCTGGCTATTACCTCATAATTCTTCTACCCCATTTTACAATATGCTATTTCGGATTGACAATCCATGTCGATGTCATCCGATTGGCCAATAATTGGCTAATAATTGTTAAAAAAATAAACAGGTAATCCATACATAATAGGGTTATTATAGGGAGATCATAGGGAAAAATACCTACTATGAACCTATTAATTTTGAATTATTTTCTATTTGCTTTTGTATATTTTTAAGAATCATTATACATTTGACGTAAAACCAATTAGAAAAAACCCAAATGGCTGTATTTAAAAACGGACCGAATGGCAGTTTCAGTGGAAAAGTAGGCAGTGTAGTCGGTTATAAATGGAAAGGGCTCGATGTGATCCGCGGGTTACCGCGCAAGAGTCAGAAACCGCGTAGCGAGGCACGGCTTGCCAACGAGCAGGCGATGAAGCTGATCATGGGAGCGCTCAAATCCCTGAAGATTTTCATCCGCACCGGTTTCCGCCAAGCGGCGGAACCGTTAAACATGACTGCATTTAACCTGGCGCTTTCCATCAACAAAAAACAGGCCATCAAAGGGGAATACCCCAATCTGGAAATAGACTGGACCAAATTCATGGTAAGCCGAGGCCCACTCCCCGGACTGGAGGAAGCCACAGCAACTTGGACCGATACCGGATTGCACATTTGTTGGCAGGATAACACAGGTACCGACCAAGCTTATGGCACGGATAATCTATCTATCCTCGTTTACGTCCATGAAAGGGATATTTGGATCCCTTTCCTTAACGAAACAACACGTGATGCAGGCGAATGCAGCCTCCCTGCGCCCGAAAAATGGAAGGGCACGGAGGTTGAGGTATTCCTCTCGTTTATATCGTTTGGCAGCGAATTAGTTTCCGATAGCACGCATGTGCATGTGTCTTCCGTTGGCGCCTGATTTATTTATTGGGCAGTTCGTTCAGTTGTTGTTCATAAAGATACTCAAACGTTTCCCAATCCATAAAAGCGATGCCGTCGGTAATCTGCCAAACCAATGCCTGGACTGTGGATTCGAGTTCGTAGTACGTGTCGGTGAAATCCGCTCCATCCCAATACTCGGAAGCAGCAATCTTCTTGTTTTTCAAATCATTGATTAGCCGTCCGATTAATTTGCTACTCGTAACCGGGCCAAATGTGTAGACGGCCGCTGATGAAGCGGCTGATCGGCTCGCGTTCCCGCAGTATGTATGAAAAATAAAGCGGGTTGTCTTTTTCGGTGGAAGGACAACGGTTGTCTTCTCCACGATCACCCCGTTCTGGTAATCGTCGCTTTCTGAAATGAGAATTAGTCCGCCCGGGAAAATAACAGTGACCTCCTGATCGTTGTCGTTACGGAGTCCGACACATACAGTAACGTAGTGGCCGCTGCCGATTCTTATTTCGGCTTCCTCGCAATAATCACCCGTAATCAACCCGTCAACCGTGATACCATCAGGCAATTGAAAAGTCTCACCCTGGGGAATACCCGATTGTTCACCGAGTCCGGGAAGATTGCCTATCTCTGCCTGCAACTCCTGCTTATCTTCCGGAGCCGTATCATCCTTGCTGCATGAAAATATACATAAAAGGATAGCCATCAAGGCAAATCCACGCGTGAAATAGAATAGGTTGATCTTTCCGAATAAAAATTGACTGGTCATCTATTTTTCTTTAACTAGTAATTAAAATATATCTTGGCGTCAAAAGTATTACAAAATACTTCCGGGAGCAATACCCCAAATCCGGTATTTCTCTATCTTTATTTTTGATTAACTAATGATCTCAACATTTCCATCCATTGTTGTTCGCAAGCGAACAACAGGTGTCCGATATCGAACAGTTTGAGAACCTGACAATGAATTAATATTCTGATTATCAATAGAATAAAAAATTGGAACGATAATGAATATCAGGACACAAGGAAAGATGAGAAGAAACAGGCCGATAGCTGAGGGAAGATCGCTGAAAGCCAATGACGGATGATAAGAAAAGTAACGAACCACGCACACGGCTGAATGCTGATAGCCAACTGCTGATAGCTAAACAACATGATTAAAATTACCGAACTACAAAAATTTTATCGTACCGAGGAAGTCGAAACGGTGGCGCTTAACAACCTGAGCATCCATGTAAAGGGCGGCGAATTTGTGGCCGTAATGGGCCCTTCGGGTTGCGGCAAATCCACCTTGCTCAACATTGTGGGCTTATTGGATGATTTGGACAACGGCAGTTACCTGTTTAATGGGATTGAAGTTGCCAAGTTTAACGAGCGCAAACGTTCCGACCTGCGCAAACACAACATCGGCTTCGTGTTCCAGAGCTTTAACCTCATTGACGAGCTAACGGTATTCGAAAACGTAGAGCTGCCACTCATCTATACAAAGGTTCCGGCAGCGGAGCGCAAAAAAAGGGTGGAAGAAGTGTTGGAAAAGGTACAGATTATGCACCGGCGCAATCACTTCCCGCAGCAGCTCTCGGGCGGTCAGCAACAGCGTGTGGCCGTAGCCCGCGCCGTGGTAAATAAACCCAAACTGATCCTTGCTGACGAACCAACGGGTAATCTCGACTCCAATAACGGTAATGAGGTAATGCAACTGCTTACCGAACTCAACGAAGCGGGTACCACGATTGTAATGGTAACCCACAGCGAGCATGACGCCCGCTATGCCGATCGCATCATCCGCATGCTGGATGGGCAGGTGCTGATGGAGACGGTGGGTTGATTGGGGTTTTGATCCGTTGCTCCACGACTGGATCCGCGGCGCTACGCTGATGTCCCTGGGCCGTGTCTGCAACGGACCAAAACCTCGGAAAAGAAGATATAGGTGGATATCTCCTATCTAAAAATATGATCAAGAACTATTTCAAGACTGCGTGGCGAAATCTAAAGGAACATAAGTTCCATACGTTTGTGAATATTAGTGGGTTGGCATTTGGCCTTGCCACGGCCATTTTGCTACTCCTTTGGGTACAACATGAGCGAAGCTACGATCGCTTTCACAAGGATTATTCCCGTATTCACCGGATTATCCCACACTTGGATGCCAACACCGTTTGGGAAGGGGTACCCGGACCACTGGCCGTATATGCCCAATCGGTACCCGAAGTCGAGGCTATTGTACGTGTGATGGAAGGCAGCGGCCAAGTACTGGCAACCGAAGACCGAAGCACCGTGCTGGACGATTTCACGGTAGCCTACGTAGACAGCACATTCCTAACACTATTCGACTTCGGATTGCTCAACGGAGAGACCAAGCCGCTGTTTCCCAACCCAAACAGCATCACCCTGACCGAGTCGACCGCAAAAAAATTCTTTGGTGAGGATGACCCCATGGGCAAGGTGCTCCAACTCCGGGGAGAAAACTTTACCGTTGCGGGGGTGTTGCGGGACTTTCCTGATAATTCGTCTCTGGCCTTTGACGCCGTGCTGCCCATGGCTCATTATGCGCAGCGATTTACGGCCAACGGTGGAAACGGAGACTGGAAAACCATCGACACCGATTTGGGCAACTATGCCTTCAAAACCTTTGTCAAATTGCATAGTGACGCAAACCCAGAAACCGTTGGCCGAAAGTTCACCCAACTTTACAAAGATGCACGAAATGGGGAAAGCACTACCGTGTTCAAGCTGCAACCACTTGCCGACCAGCACTTGGTCAGCGTTGACGGAAACACTTCTGCCGCAAGGATGGTACAGGTCTTTTTGCTTATCGCTATCCTCGTATTGGCTATTGCAGCTATCAACTACGTCAACCTTACTACTGCCCGCGCACTGGTACGAGCCCGGGAAGTCGGCATCCGGAAAGTTGTCGGCGCCAGCAAGGTGCAATTGTTCCTGCAGTTTATAGCGGAGACCGCCTTGCTGTTCTGCTTTGCGCTGTTGATTGCCATCGGGCTGATCGTCTTACTCCTGCCGCTGTATAACAACATCTCCGGCAAGCAACTTCACTTTTCGCTTGCGAACCCGGAAATGTGGAAAGTCGTCGGGTATTCGGCGGTAGGCACGTTAGTGGCGGCATCGATTTATCCCGCACTCCTGTTATCCGGTTTCCAGCCGCTGCAGGTGATGAAAGGCAAAATGGCTTCCGGTAGGAGCGCCTCGCTACTGCGCAAAGTACTTGTAGTCTTCCAGTTTTCCATCGCAATGGTGCTCATCGTTGCCACACTGGTTATCAGCCGCCAAATGGCCTACATGCGGAAGGTTGATCTCGGTTACGATAAAAGTTATGTGTTCAGTGCATCGCTTCCCGACGCAGCGGTGGAACATATCGACGCCGTTAAGAATGAGTTAACGAACCATCCCGGAATTGTCAGTATAGCGCTTTCGAATGTCAATGATATTACCAATATGGATAATTCGACCGGTGACCTTGACTGGCCTGGGAAACCGGAAAATAGTGGTCTCATCATTTCGCAATCGTTGATTGACGGGAATTTCATTCCTACTATGGGCATCGAACTATTGGAAGGGCGGAACTTAACCGGTACTGCGGCCGATAGCAATTTGTATGTTGTTAATGAAGCAGCCGTGCGAGCGATGGGCCTCACTCCTCCTTATGTTGGTACGCCCATCAGTTTTCACGACCGACCGGGAACCATTGTCGGTGTGGTTAAGGATTTTAACTTTAAACCCCTCAAGGAGAAAATTAGCCCGCTGCTCTTCTTCAATTGGTGGACGGGCAATCGGTTGTACGTCCGTACCACAGCAGCAGAGGCGGCGAACGCGATCAAAGCCGTAGAACGGCAGTACAAAAAATACGCGGGCGACATCCCTGCCCCTTTCCGGTACGAATTTGTAGACCAGCAGTTTGAAGCCAAATACCGGGCAGATCAGCGTGCGGGCCTGCTATTCAATATTTTCGCCGGTATTGCCATTTTTATTTCCTGCCTCGGCCTGTTGGGGCTTTCTACGTACACCGTACGGCAACGGGTGAAGGAAATCGGAATCCGCAAGGTGCTAGGCGCGAGTGTGAGCAGCATCGTGGGGTTACTATCCAGCGGATCGCTCTGGTTAATATTGATTTCGGTCGTCCTTGGGACACCTATCGCATGGTGGACGATGAGCAACTGGTTGGACGACTTCGCTTATCGGATTGAAATCCAGTGGTGGATGTTTGTCGTAGCGGGTTTGGCCGCGTTGCTGATTGCGTTGTTAACGGTTAGCTTCCAAGCGATCAAGGCGGCGGTAGCAAATCCGGTTGAATCGCTTAGAGATGAGTAATTGGAAATGACAGCTGACATTTGAAAGCTATGATTAGGAACCATTTCAAAACCGCGTGGCGGAATTTATTAAAAAACAAGCTGTTCAGCCTATTGAACATCTTTGGACTTGCTTTAGGATTGGCTGCAGCCTTATTATTGTCGCTCTTTATCATTCAGGAGCATTCTTTCGATCGATTTACAAACCGGGAGAAAATCTTCCGATACATTGCACACATCACCTATAACGGCACCAACATGCTGTGGGCGGGCGTACCCAATGCGATCGGCCCGACGGTGAAGGAGAACATGCCAGAAGTACAACGATCAGCCCGCACGCTATTGAATGGCTTCGGAGATAATGCAAGCATCCGTGTGGGGGAGGATGCCTTTATCGAAAGTCGCTTGTATTGGGCGGACCCGGACATCGTGGAAATTTTTGACTTGAACCTCCTACATGGCAACCGCAAAACCGCATTGACCGAACCGAATACTATCCTGCTTTCAGAAAGTAAGGCCAAACAGTATTTTGGCAACGAAAATCCCCTCAACAAAACCGTCGAACTGGATCGAAATACCACACTTAAAGTAACTGGAGTCTACGCCGACCTGCCCATGACAAGCACATTCGATGCGGAACTGATTGGTTCATTTAGTACAAGCGGTTACTCGAAAAACATTACATGGGACAATGCGAGCTTCGAAACGTGGATTATGCTCCGTGATCCGGATGACCGGAAAAAGGTGGAATCTTACCTCCCAAAGATGATTGAAGACCATGTCGGTTCGGAAGGCACCTATTACACACTTTCCCTCCAGCCGCTGGCAGATGTACATCAGTACTCGACAGAAATCAATACATATAGCAACAGGAAAGGCGACGCCTCCCAACTGCTACAATTGACATACCTCGCCATCGCACTGTTGCTCATGGCGGCCATCAACTACATGAACCTCGCCACGGCCCGCGCGCAGCAGCGGAGTAAAGAAGTAGGAGTGAGTAAAACGCTCGGAGCTCGCCGAAAAGGATTATTGAGCAAGTTTTACGCTGAAACGGCCGTGTTGACTTTCATTGCCATCGGCATTGGACTAGCCCTTGCCGTCATGGGGATTCCGATTTTCAATGCGCTATCCGGCAAAACGTTGACCTACGACACCCTGTCGCATCCGATTTTCTGGGTAGGATTGCCATTATTGTGGCTTTCTCTCACATTGATTTCCGGCCTTTACCCGGCACTTGTCTTATCGTCTTACACCCCACTGGAGGCCCTCCAAAAAGGGAAAGTGACGAGGGCCGGATCGATACTTTTCCGTAGAGCACTTGTCGTGTTACAGTTCTCCGCCAGCATTGTCCTGATCGTTGGCGTGGTGATCATGCATCGCCAAATGGATTTCATGAGCCACCGGAAGCTTGGTTATAATCCCGAGAACGTCCTCGCCATTAATTTGGGATCGTTGAATGAGCAGGAACGGGATGCGCTGCGAAACCGGATCGGTGCATTGGCGCCTACCCGAAGCACGGTTGTATCGCAGGCCTTTCCGGGAAAGGGTGAAAGCAGCCATACACTACGCAAAGACGATTCGGACAAGCAGGGTGCGATGTTTTATGCCAACCGGGTCGATGGCGACATCGAAGAAGTCTTAGAACTGAAGCTACTGGCCGGAAGGATGGTTAAAGAGCGGGTGGATAGTGATACGACGCAAGAAGGCGGATGGATTTTCGAAATGGTGCTAAACAAGCATGCTGTCGACTACCTAGGCCTCATACCGGAGGAAGTTATCGGCAAAAAGCCATTGGCGGGAATCGGTGATAACACCTACGTCGTAGGTGTCGTGGACAATTTCAATTATGCCTCTCTACACAATCCGATGGGGGCATATGCTTTTACGAATACTCCCCAGAGGTTACGTTACCTATTGGTACGATTCGCTACGGGCGATCTTCGGACTACGCTCCGACAATATGAACAAGCTTTCAAGCAGGTTGTGCCGGACGCTCCGTTTGACTACACGTTCCTGGACAGCCACCTTGAGAGCCTTTATCTGGCCGACCGGCAGACGGCATCGGTACTGCTTGCATTTTCTATACTGGCGGTATTCGTGGGTTGCCTAGGCCTGTTCGGACTCGCTGCGTTCACCGCCGAGAAGCGCACCAAGGAAATCGGTGTGCGCAAAGTGCTCGGGGCCACCGTTACCTCCTTGGTTCGATTGATAAGTCTTGACTTTGTTAAGTTAGTAGTGGTTGCTTTCGTCATTGCTTGCCCCCTATCCTACTGGGGCTTCAGCAGATGGCTCGATAATTTCGCTTATCGAATCGATATCCAATGGTGGATGTTCGCGGCGGCAGGGCTGGCGGCTGTCGTGATCGCATTATTAACAGTAAGCTTCCAAGCGATTAAGGCGGCGGTAGCCAATCCAGTTGAGTCGTTGCGGGATGAATGATGATTTATCCTGTTGCTCCCCGACTGGATCCGGGCGCTTCGCTACCGTATCCTAGGCCGGGTCTGCAGCAGGAAAAATCAGTTAGGAGTAGGAAGAGAAATGTGAGGGATGAATGATTAGTGGTTTTATACTTTTACTTTCAATAAAGGGCGGAATAACCATGCAATATTACCGCGAATCCTCCCACCAAGAGATACCGTACCTCTTGCTCATTTAACGCAAACAAAAAGTCCCTAAAATCTTCGTTAAGGATGTAGCTCCTCAAGCTTGCTTCTTCCTCTGACACTAAATTTGGTTCGGTTAAGGCGGGATCGGAAAGTCATAAAATTCCATCATGCACTACAAGTTACCAAGTCCGGCAGTGGATTAGCAGAATAAGCAATTGTCCGATATGGAACAATTGCTGTTCGATACCGAACACTTTTTCACGAGACAATCAAAATAAACAACTTAAAATCAACCACTTAATTGTTTGGCGCAATAACTGTATTGTCAATCGCTGAGATTCGATAACAGCTAACGAAAGACAATGATTTCTAATTACTTCAAAACCGCATTACGGCAGCTTTGGCGCAATAAGTTCATCTCGTTGTTAACACTGTTGGGGCTTTCCATCGGCATCAGTTCGGCTCTGGTAATTTCCCTGATTGTGTATTATGAATTCAGTTTCGACACCTTCCTGCCAAATAAAGAACGGATATACCGGGTGGTGATCGATGCAAACTTCGGTGGTTTTGAGGGGCATAGTGGCAGCGCACCGGCGCCCTTGGCCAACGCAATACCAATTGAACTCACAGGCGTCGAACAGACGGTTCCGGTCTTCCAATTCCAGGGCGATGCCAGCGCTCTTGTACGTATCGAAGAAGGCCAAAGCACGAAGCCGCGCGAGTTTAAGAAACAATCACAGGTAATTTTTACAAATATCGATTATTTCCAGCTTTTGGACTATGACTGGGTTGCCGGAGAGGGATCGGGAGCAATCGGACAGCCTTATACGGTGGTGTTGACGGAGAGTCGGGCCCGGCTTTACTTTCCTACATCGTCACCCATCGAAACTATCGGTAAACAACTTACATACAACGACCTAACCGTTACCGTATCCGGTATCGTGCGAGATTTGGATAGACCGACAAGTTTTACGGGCAAGGAATTCATTTCTTTTGCTACCATCGAAGCCTCCCCGCTGAAGGATCAGTTCATGATGACGGAATGGAACGACTGGATGGCGTACTCACAACTGTTCATCAAACTGGAGACAGGCCACACGGCAGCCAACGTCCAAGCCCAACTGAACCGAATGTATCAAACCCATAATACGGAATCGGGTAGTGACATTACCCTTACTCTTCAGCCGTTGCACGACATCCATTTCAATACGAAATATCAAAGCATCGGTGGCCGTGTTGCGGAGAAGTCCACCTTATATGGGCTGATGATTACGGCCGCCTTCCTGTTGCTGCTGGGATGCATCAATTTCATTAACCTCACCACCGCACAGGCATCGCAACGGGCCAAAGAAATCGGTGTCCGTAAAACATTGGGTAGCTCCCGAAGGCAGCTGATCCGGCAGTTTCTCGGCGAAACACTGCTGCTTACCAGCGTCGCCACCTTGTTTTCACTGCTACTGGTACCGATCATCCTCCGTTTGTTCGCCGTTTATACCCCGCCGGGGTTAGACGCGAGCTTCATGGGACAAGCCGGCTATCTGGCATGGCTTGCACTGCTTATTTTAGTCGTTGGTTTTCTCTCCGGTTGTTATCCCGCGGTGGTGCTCTCCCGTTATCGCCCCGCGGCCACCTTACGCAATCAGATCTCCGCAGGCACCGGCCGATCGCGGCAAACCACGGTCCGCCAAGTGTTAACCGTTTCTCAATTTACGGTTGCCCAATTTTTCATCCTAGCTACGCTCATTGTGACCCAACAGATTGACTATTCGTTGAAAGCAGACATGGGATTCGATAAAGACGCCGTAATCAAGTTTGATAGCCCCAGAGATGCGGCACAAAAACAACAGACCCTGTTGCATACCATCCAATCGCTGCCGGGCGTCGAGTTGGCAAGCACGGGATTCTTGGCTCCCGCCGACCAGGGGATGTCCTTTACCAGTGTCACTTACAACAATGGAAAAGCAGCGTTCCAACCGCAGACGCAAATCCGGTGGGGCGATGAAAATTACCTCGATGTCTACCGGATCGAGCTGGTGGCAGGGCGTAATGTTTTGCCCGGGGATTCCGTCAAGGAGTTGCTGGTGAATGAGCAGTTTGTCAAGGAAATTGGCTTCCAGCAACCGGAAGAGGCCCTGGGTGTCGCGCTCGACTGGAATGGCCGGGCAGTTCCCATTGTGGGCGTCATGAAAGACTTCCACGCGCGGTCCATACGCGCACCAATTGGCCCGCTGTTGTTCGAAAAAAATCAAGGTTCCATCTTCCATGTCCGACTCAAACCCAACCGGGATGGCCAATCGTGGAGCGAGACGCTGACGCAAATCCGGAAAGCCTATGCACAAATATTTCCCGAGGAAGCGTTCAACTACCAATTTGTGGACGAAATGGTCGCACAGTTCTACAAACGGGAACAGGCCACGGCAGGCTTGCTGGGCTGGGCAATGTCGCTATCGATTGGCATCAGTTGCCTGGGATTATTGGGATTAACCACCTACACCGTCAACACACGCGCTAAGGAAATCGGCATCCGCAAAGTATTGGGGGCTTCTGTGGCGGGTATAGCGAAGTTGCTTTCTACCGACTTTATTAAACTGGTACTTATTGCAGTTGTTATTGCGTCTCCGATTGCGTGGTGGGCCATGAATAGATGGCTGACAGATTTCGCTTATCGCATCGACATTGAATGGTGGATGTTTGCGGTAGCGGGTATTGCGGCAATGGTGATCGCCTTGCTTACGGTAGGTTGGCAGGCCGTGCGGGCAGCGGTGGCCAATCCGGTGGATAGTTTGAGGGATGAGTGATGATTTATCCTGTTGCTCCCCGACTGGATCCGGGCGCTTCGCTACCGTATCCTAGGCCGGGTCTGCAGCAGGAAAAATCAGTTAGGAGTAGGGAGAGAAATGTGGGATGAGTGATGATTATGGTTCAAAAAATGTAGCGCCTTGGATGCAGCAGTTAGTTAAATACAGATCATTATGTTGAAAAATTATTTCAAAACAGGGTGGCGGTATCTGCTGAGACACAGGCTGCTTTCGTTTCTTCATGTATTATGTCTCACCATCGGCATCACGTTTACCTTAGTGGTAGGGATATATGTGCTCGGTCAATACCGCATCAATCACTCGCTGCGGAACATCGATGACCAATATATCATAAAAAGCCGGTGGAAAAGCGAGGGGTTCGGACTGGATATCACGACACTGGGACCACTTGCCAAAACACTGCGTGAAGAATACCCCTCGTTAGTAGCCGACTACTACCGGTACAATCCGGTAACGAACGTGGTATCAGCCGGTGACAAACATTTTGTGGAAGATGTTGCCATCGGTGACACTTCCTTTATACGGATGTATGGCTTTCCGGTCAGTTTCGGCAATGCCGATCAACCTTTTCCCAACAACCACTCTGCCGTCATTACTGAAAGCATGGCCCTGAAACTGTTCGGCAAAAAAAACGCAGTCGATGAGACCATCAGCGTACACAGTACCGTACAGGGCGATAAGCAGGTTTACCAGGTATCGGCGGTCATTGCCGACATCCCCTATAATTCGGTGACCAACCTCGTCGGTGGCGATAACTATTCGGTATTCGTACCGACGGAGGGAAACCTGTATTTCGGCTTCGAAGACCCGGCAGCAGGCTGGAATAATCCCTTTGAGATTGGAATGATCCAGCTCCAGCCGGGTGTCACGCCCGCCGACCTGACGATACCCTGCCAACAAGTACTTGCTAAATATACACCGGAAAACATCCAGCAAAACCTGACGATCGAGCTAGCTTCCGTAAAGGATTACTACCTCAATGACAACGGTGGGGCAGCCAGGCGCATGGTCGCCATCCTCTCGCTATCGGCGCTGTTTATCCTCTTGATGGCAATCATCAATTTCGTAAACATCAGCGTTGTCACTTCCTCCCAACGGCTGAAGGAGATCGGCTTGCGCAAAGTGTTCGGCGGTGCCAAGCAACAATTAATCATCCAGTTTCTCGGCGAGGCCCTATTCCTTACCGCACTGGCTGCGTTGCTTTCTTTCCCCCTATACCAGCTACTGCGACCTGTCTTCAATACCATCTTGAACACCCAATTGGATTCGGTATTGCATTTCGGATGGACGGTTTATGCAGGAATGGCATTGCTGGTACTCGTCACCGGACTCTTGGCTGGCATCTACCCGGCATTCAGGCTGAGTTCATCGCCCGTGACCAAAGCCGTAAAGGGCAGGTTGGATACTGCTGTCGGCAACTTTACGCTCCGTAAGACGATGCTGACCGTCCAGTTTACGCTGGGTATTGCCCTATCTATCGGCACATTGATCGTATCGCGTCAGGTCAACTACATTTTCTCGAAAGACATCGGTTACCGCAAGGATCAGGTGATGGTGATCACCGCCTTTCCGAAACAATGGGATGCTGCCGGTGTCAAACAAATGATGGGTGTGAAACAGGCGCTTACGGAGCTGGCAGCTGTAGAAAGTGCTTCCCTCTCTTTTGAAGTGCCTGATGGCCAACCACCGAACGCGTTTGGCATGCAACAAGCTTCCGGAGATGGGTCCGAAGCGATGATCTATTCGATCGGGGTAGATCAGGACTATGCCCGCACCTATGGCATGACCTTATTGGCTGGCACCTGCTTTGCACAGAGCGGCGGTTACATCCCCAACCAAGTGGTGCTGAATGAATCGGCGGTGGCCGCGTTGGGGCTAACACCGGAAACCGCAATCCATAAAAAACTCCGGCAGATTGCTGGGGGCACCGACGTTACGATTGCGGGTGTCGTGAAGGATTATCATTACTCCAGCTTACAGGAGCAGATCAAGCCGGTTGCTTTTTTTCACGTACAGGACTTCCTTTCCTATCGGTTTCTTTCGCTCAAGCTAAGGGGATCAAACGTGGCTGAATCCATCAAGCTGGTCAAGCAGGAGTGGCAAAAGCTACTGCCCGATGCCCCGTTTGAATTTACGTTTATGGATGATCAATTTGCGGCCTTATACCAATCGGAACTGCAACTGAAGCGGGCGGCGGATGTGGCTACCACATTAAATTTTTTAATCATCGCATTGGGTATATTTGGCATTGTGAGCTTTACCTTGGCGAAACGTACCAAGGAAATCGCGGTAAGAAAGGTGTTGGGTGCAGAGCTCAGACACCTTACGCTGCTCATTGTAAAGGACTATACCCGCTTGATCATTATCGCCAATCTGATAGCCTGGCCTCTTACCTATTGGGTGGCCAACAAGTGGCTGGAGGGTTATTCGTACCGGATTGGTCAAGGTGTGGGTGAATACCTTTTGGTGTGCCTGCTGGTCTTTGTTCTGGCTTACGGATTAATCATCGGATTATGCGTACAGGCAAACCGAGCGAATCCGGTAGATAGTTTGCGGGATGAGTGATTGGTGATGAACAAGGATAAAAGAATATAGATAACGGAAAAATGATTAAGAATTACCTCAAAACCGCATGGCGCAATCTTTGGAAGAACAAAACGTACACTTCCATCAACGTTTTAGGGTTGTCAATTGGCCTGACCAGTTTCTTGGTTATCCTGCTTTACCTCAACCACGAACTAAGCTATGACCGCTGGAATCCGGAACTGGGAAAGGTGTACAAGGTGTCGCTTCGTGGGGAGGAGGACATCTTCAATGCGACACAAGCCCCATTGGCGGCGCTACTCAGGGACAATGCCTCACAGGTCGAAGCCGCCACCAGTATTTCGCTCGGCGCACGGGCTGAGATCCCCTTATCCTTCGCCGAAAAAACCGTTACGCAGACCGGGATAATTTCTGCCGATTCTTTGTTTTTCAAGGTCTTCCCGTACAGGATCGTGGCGGGTGATGCGTTAAATCCGCTGAACAAGCCCAACGCCATGGTTATCAGTGAGGGGATGGCCACCAAACTCTTCGGTTCCGAAAACCCGATCGGCAAGATGGTCAAGGTCTATAACGCGTACGAGTGTGAAGTGACCGCCGTGATGGAACGCCCCGAGGGACCGACACATCTGGACATCGAGGTCGTGCATCGTTCGCCTAATGAAAAGAACAACTATCATTGGGGAAATTGGTCATACCATACGTACGCTAAAACGAAAGATCACATCAGCGGCAATGTTTTGGAATCCGCAATCGATCGGATTTACTATGAAGACAGGCTCCGGAAAGACAAAGGACGTTCCTATGCCGAATTCCGTGAATCCGGTAGCCAGGAAGGCCTGTTTGTGGATGCCGTACACGATATTCACAACTTCCCGAAGCACCGAAGCAGCAACATGGCCACGGTGTCTGTTTTGCTGGTGCTGGCCACGCTGCTGTTATTTGCCGGGGCCATCAATTTCAGTAACCTTTCCATCGCTTCCTCCCTCCGCCGGGCGAAAGAAGTAGGCGTGAAGAAAGTACTGGGTTCCAGCCGGGCCCGGTTGTTCTGGCAGTTTATGGGTGAAATCGCCTTCCAGTGCGTCATTGCGTTAGCAGTCTCCATTTTATTGCTGAATGTTGCCCTGCCGTATTTCAACCGGGAGTTTCAGGTAACCCTAAGCATTTTCGGCACAGGCATTTTTTGGCGCCTGGTCACCCAGGTAGCCCTCTGCCTGCTGTTGGTTATTGCGTTGTCAGGGTTGTACCCAGCGGTATTCCTCTCCCGGTACAATACGGCAAAAGTGCTGAAAGGGGATTATTCCACGGGCAAACGGGGCGTGACGCTCCGCAACGGGCTGATCGTCGTACAATTCGTGGTGGCTTCATTTTTTATCATGGGTGTGGTCGTTGTCAACAGCCAGTTGAATTATATGCAACGGTTTGACAAAGGGTTTTCCGGTGAACAGGTCGTGCAGATTCGGCCGTTCATGATGGATACAAGGGAAAAGAATTTCGATGCCGTCAGGAACAGGTTGCTGGAAATCCCTGGGGTGCAGTACGTGTCCAAGACCACGAAAGTACCGGGAGATGTGTTTTCTGACACATCCACAATGACGTTTAAGTATCAGGACAAGAATTATCGGATAGGCTCTGTCAAGGTGAGCAAAGACTATTTTGAAACATTGGGCATCCAATTGATCGATGGACGGCTTTTCAATGACAGCCATACCGACCAGCATACCCGATCGGCCATCGTCAACGAGACTGCGGCAAAGAAAATGGGGCTCCAAAATGCGGGCGGGGCGTTTATCACCTATGCCAATTGCGACAGCATTCCGATGGAAGTGGTTGGCGTGGTGAAAGACTTCAACGTACTTGGATTGGAGCAACAGATCCAGCCGGCCGTGTTCACCATCGGCAATGAGGCGTGTGTTTTCCAGTCAGGGGGCGCATTATTGGTCAAATTGGCCAGCGATGATGTCAGACAGCCCGTTGCAGCGATTGAAGAACGCTGGAAAACGGTAGAACCGGGATTTGGCATCCGGCTTTCCTTTTTGGACGAAAATTTCCAGCAATTGTTTGCTTCGCATCGGCGGTTGCAGCGCATTGTGACGTTTTTCGGGTTTACGGCAATCACCATCGCCATCATAGGCTTGTTTGCACTGACCGCCTTTTTGGTCGGGCGGCGTACCAAGGAAATCAGTATCCGCAAGGTGTTGGGAGCCGGTGTTGCCGACTTGGGTATGTCGCTGGGCAAGGATTTTATACGGCTTATTGCGGCTGCCGTGGTGATTGCGATCCCGATCGGTTGGTGGGCAGCACACGAATGGTTGCAGGGCTTTGCCTATCGGATGACCCTAAACGGATGGTTGTTTGCATCGGCGGCTTGTGCTGTGCTGGCGGTAGCGGCATTAACCGTGGGTATCCATACGTTGAAAGCTGCGCGGGCAAATATTGCGGATAATCTTAGGGATGAGTAATGTTACAAAACAATTTCAAAATCGCTTGGCGTAATTTAAAACGCGATAAAGGATTCTCGATCATTAACATCATTGGATTGACCATCGGCTTGATGGCGGCGACCGCCATCGCCTTGTGGATACAAAGCGAGCTGACATACGACCGGTTTTACAGCAAAACCGACAGGCTTTACGAAGTATTCACTTCGGATGAGTTCCAAGGCGGAAAGCATGCATGGGGCCAAACGCCCGCCATACTCGGTCCGACACTGGCTGCGGAGTACCCCGAAGTGGAGGCAGTAGTACGGATTGCCAATATGGGTAACCGATATGTTTTCCGTGTGGGGGACAATAAGTTCACACCCCGTGGCATTGCACCGGATTCATCCTTCTTCAGTTTGTTTGACTTCAACTTCATTGCCGGAAACCCAACCACGCCACTGAACGGGCCCAACAGCGTGGTGCTAACCGAATCGCTCGCAAAGCGGCTTTTCGGCAAGACAAGTGTGATTGGGCAATCCATTGCTTTAGATACGGTCGCTACGCTCGTGGTGAGCGCGGTCATCGAGGATATTCCAGCGAATTCAAGATTTAGCGATGTCGAGTATTTCTGTCCTTGGTTATTCGCTGAGAAAACAATCCGTACCGTATCTTATGGATCTTGGACAGGCTATAACCACCAAGCCTACGTATTGCTGCGACCCGGCGTGGAGCTCCAAACATTCAACGAAAAAATCCGGACGTTCGTGGCTGCACACGATACCGACCCGACCAATACGGCGCACATCTTCCTGCATCCTGCTGCCAAATGGCACCTTTACAATAAATCCGAAAACGGACAAATGGTGGCCGGCCGGTTGAATACGGTCAGGCTATTCATCGTGATCGGTGTGTTTATCCTCCTGTTGGCCTGCATCAATTTTACAAACCTTAGCACTGCCCGCAGTGAAAAGCGGGCTAAAGAGGTTGGCGTAAGAAAGGTGGTCGGCGCCAGGAGAAATTCCTTGGTAGTCCAGTTTCTAACGGAATCGATTTTCCTTTCAGTAATTGCCGGCTTGCTGGCAGTGACCCTACTCATACCGGTCCTACCGTTTTTCAGTGAGCTCATCAGCAGAGAATTATCACTTTCGGCGATTCACCCCGTTTTTTGGTTGTGTTTCGCCTTGTTTCTTTTATTCACGGGAATTGTTGCAGGTATCTATCCGGCCTTATTCTTATCCAGCTTCCAGCCGGTAAAGACCCTCAAAGGCAGGTTGGGACTGCTCCGGGGTACGTTTACCCCTCGGAAGGTATTGGTGGTACTACAGTTTACCTTCTCAGTGACGCTGATTAGCTGTACGCTGATAATCGTTAGGCAAATCGAATACGTTCAAAACCGCGATAACGGGTACGATAAGAACAACTTGGTCTATGCCGCATTAAATGGTGAAGCAGGCAAAAATTACGCCCTCATCAAACAGGAGCTGCTTGATAAGGGGGCGGCAACCGCCATCACCAAAACGATTGGACCGATAACGAGGCACACCACCAACAGCTGGAATTTTAGCTGGCCCAACAGCAAACCAGAAGATCATGACCTGGTTTTTGAGGGGCTGAGCAGCGATGCCGATTTCGTGAAGACCATGCAAGTAGCATTGGTTACCGGACGTGATATCGACGTCTATCAGTTCCCGACCGACTCCAATGCCGTATTGCTCAATGAAACGGCAGTGAAACGCATGGGGTTGAAGGATCCACTTGGTGCGGAACTTGTCCGGAATGCAGGTAAGGCATACGAAGAGCGTTGGCACGTCGTTGGCGTGGTAAAAGATTTTATCAATCAATCGCCTTACGATGCCATCGAGCCGCTTATCGTTTACGGGCCAGCGGGCTATTTCAGTTATATGCACATCCGGTTGAACCCCGACCGGGCCACGGCCGAAAATCTCGCCATCGCGGAGGCTGCCTTCCATAAATTCAATCCTTATTATCCGTTTGAGTACACCTTTGTGGATGAGGCCTATGGACGAAAATTCGCGGAAGAGCAGCGCATCGCGACATTGACCGCCTTATTCGCTGCGATTGCCATTTTAATCGCTTGTTTGGGTTTATTCGGCCTTGCCGCATTCACCGCTCAGCAGAAAACCAAGGAAATCGGTATCCGCAAGGTACTCGGCGCTTCCATAGCGGGCATTGTAACGTTGCTTTCAAAAGACTTTATCAAATTAGTGTGTTTGGCCATTGTCATTGCCTCACCCATCGCGTGGTGGGCGATGCACAACTGGTTGGAAGACTTCGATTACCGCATTGAGGTAGAATGGTGGCTATTTGTGCTGACGGGTTTTGCGGCGTTGGCCATTGCCCTGCTTACTGTAAGTTGGCAGGCGATACGGGCGGCGGTAGCGAATCCGGTCGAGTCGTTACGGGATGAGTAGTTTAAGGACGTGCAGCGTGTAACCATTTGGTTAGTAACTGATCGGCTACTAACCAAATGGTTACAAAAAAGAGGTTTGCAAACAATAACTTGTATATTTGCTCAATGAAATCGCCATTTCTATTTGGAAGAAGTGTTAGTACGGAGGGATTTACCAACCGCAAGAAGGAAATAAAACGACTGAAAAATAATTTTCAGCACGGCGTCAACACCCTATTGATCTCCCCTAGGCGATGGGGCAAATCATCGTTGGTCAAACGTGTTATCCAAGAAGTAAGCACAAAGAAACTGCGGATTGTGCAATTGGATCTATTAGGCCTACAGGATGAAGCAGAATTTTACAAAGTATTGGCAACGGCGACTATTAAAGCCACTAGTAGTAAATTTGAAGAATGGGTAGCCGCTAGTAAAGAATTCTTCAAACAATTGACCCCTAAAATCAGCCTTGGTCCTGATCCCATACACGATTTCGAAATCGGTTTTGATTGGCAAGAACTAGAAAGGAACTACCAAGAAGTCTTGAATCTACCGGAACGCATAGCCCAAAATAAAGGTATACAGTTGGTAGTCTGCATCGACGAGTTTCAAAACCTGACCAATTTCAGGAATCCATTACTTTTCCAGAAGCGTCTACGGAGCGAATGGCAGCATCACCAACGAGTATGTTACTGTCTGTACGGCAGCCAGCAGCATATGATGATGTCGTTATTCGAGCGGCAATCCATGCCATTTTACAAATTCGGAGACGTTATGTACCTGAACAAAATCGGTCGGGCGGAATGGGTTTCTTTCATTGTAAGCGCATTTGACTCAACTGGCAAGCGTATAAACGATACATTGGCTGACTATATCGCAGCTTTGGTACAAGACCATTCCTACTACGTGCAGCAGCTGTCGCATATGGTCTGGATCAGCACTGAAAAAATCGTCACACAACTTATTGTCGACGAAGCATTGGAAAATCTGCTGGAACAAAATTCCATCTTATACATGCGGGATACAGAAAGTCTTTCGGGCAGTCAATTAGCCTACCTCAAAGCGTTGGCAGACGGCGTTTCCTCGGGGTTAAGCAGCAAAGTGGTCATCGATAACTACCGATTAGGTTCGTCGGCAACAGTCGCTAAAGCTAAAAAAGCGCTCCTCAACAAAGAACTCATCGAGGTCAGAAATAATCAATCCTATTTTCTCGACCCCATGTACGAACTGTGGTTCCAACGATTTGTCCAGAGATAACTCGTCCAGACACTAGTACTCGTCAGAAAGCGTACGCTATTGAACATTGGGTGTTCGATATCGAACACTTTAATGCGAAAACACCGAAACAATAACCTCATTACTAGCTATTTATCAGTTTGGCGCAATAACTGTATTATTGCTTACGGGGTGTATGTGTCAACCGATAATACGTGCGTGACCGCACCTTTTTAAATTCGAAATAGGTAACGAAAAAGATAATGAACACCAATTACCTAAAGACCACGTTCCGCCACCTATGGCGCAATCGTCTTTTCACGGGGCTGAACGTACTGGGTCTCGCGATCGGTATCAGCGCCTGCTGGATAATCTACCGGATGGTGGAATACGAATACAGTTTTGACCAACGCTTACCAGATGCCGACCGGATTTACCAGTTAGTAAGTAAAAGTAAAGACAAAAACGGTAGGGAAGATGGGTTTGCGGGCGTCGAGAAGCCGGTAACGAACGTATTGCTCAATGACGTTTCAGGCGCCGAATTGGTGGTGCCCATGTTTTACAGGTATTACAATTCGGTATCTATGCCGGAAAACGGCAAGCAGACATCTGTCCGCTTTGACCGGGAGATTGGGCAAGTAACCACCCTACCGAGCTATTTTGATTTAATCGACTATCAATGGCTGGCTGGCGATAAGAAGACTGCACTGGATGCACCCGATCGGGTGGTACTTACCGAAAAGAAAGCGCGGGAATATTTCCCGGATCTTACTCCGGACCAAATGCTGGGAAAAACGCTTATTTACGACGATACGTTGCATAAGCAGGTTTCGGGAGTGGTGGCAGCACTTGATTACACGAACAGTTTCAATCGGGACAATACCGAATTTATGCGAATATCCGAAGCCGACCTGAACGAAGGCTCTTGGGGAGGCATGAGTTCCAATGATTTGGTGTTTGTAAAAGCCCAGCCAAATACCGACCCCCAACACATCGTAGACCAAGTGAATGTATTTTGCCGGAAATTCAATGCGGAGCAATTTGCCCAATATAACTTTGAGCGCTGGTATGGGCTACTTCCCTTACTAGAAAGGCATTTCGCCACGAACTATGGGGCGCAGACACGCACCGTGAATAAAAACGTTCTCTACGGACTGATCGCAGTGGGCACCTTTTTATTGATATTGGCCTGCATCAATTACGTCAACCTCAGCACCGCGCTTCTACCCCAGCGTTCGCGGGAAATCGGTATCCGAAAGACACTCGGCAGCACGGCCGGCAGCCTCATCAGGCATTTCATTGGTGAAACTTTTGCCGTGACACTCTTTGCCCTCGCGCTTTCTTTTCTGCTTACGTTCGTGGCCAGCAAGGTGTTTTCCGTATTCCTACCCGAAGGTATGTTCGATTATGTGAACTATCGCGGTATGCTGCTATTCGTACTGGCATTGATTGCGGTTATTTCGCTGCTATCCGGCTTGTACCCTGCTTTCTTACTGACCAAGGTCAGTACGGTTAATGTATTGAAGGGCCAGACAGCGGAAACTGCGGGTCGTGGCCGATTGTCGCTTCGCAAAGGATTGATTGTCTTTCAGTTTTTGGTCGCCCAGGTCTTCATCATTTCGGCCGTCATTATGGGACAGCAGCTCCAGTATACGCTGAATAAAGACCTCGGGTTCAACAAAGAAGCGGTTGTCACGGTTGATGTACCGTACAAAACATACAACCGACCTGAGAATAAAGACAAGGAATTTGTACTGGCCAATGAACTTAAACGGCTGCCCGGATTTACAGGTGTAGCCCTAGGTGACCGTCCCATGGACAACCGGATGATGAGTAATGTACATAGCTATTTCCGGGACACGGTGGAAATCCAAAAAGCCCTGCATATGAAGATGGCAGATACGGCTTACTTACGTGTTTATGGGTTGAAACTTCTAGCAGGACGCAACATACGTCCTTCAGACACCATCAACGAATTGATCATCAACGAAAAAGCGCTAGAAATATATGGATTTTCTTCGCCCAGCGAAGCCATCGGCGAGGTGCTCGTAACCCCATACAATGGACAATCCTACCCCATCGTAGGTGTAGTGGCCGATTTCCATCCGATGGGACTACGATCGGAAATCCCACCAACCGCCATTGCATCAGCTAAAGACAGATTACATACGTTTACGATCAAATTGCCCAGGGATCCGGCACAGTGGCAAGCGGCGATTCAAATCATCGAAAATGAATGGAAAAAAGTTTACCCGGGTGTTCCTTTTGAATATCGCTTTTACGACAAATTCATTGAAGAATACTATGAAAGTGATCGCAATACCCAAAAATTGATACGGGCTGCTACCGGCATTACCATCTTCATCAGTTGCCTCGGCCTGTTCGGATTGGCGACACTCACCGCTTTCCAACGGACAAAAGAAATTGGAATACGCAAAGTCCTCGGAGCCACTGTGTCTGGCATTGTAGGGTTGCTATCGAGGGATTTCTTAAAATTAATATTGATTGCTGTCGTCGTTGCTTCGCCCATTGCCTGGTGGCTGATGAATAAGTGGTTGGAAGATTTTGTATACCGTATCAACATCCAGTGGTGGATGTTTGCATTGGCGGGTGTGGCAGCCGTGGCCATTGCCCTGCTTACTGTAAGTTGGCAGGCGATACGGGCGGCGATGGCTAATCCGGTGGATAGTCTGCGAGATGAGTGATGTTTGAGCCTATTGCTTCCCGACTGGATCTGGGGTGCTGCGCTACCATCTCCTAGGCCGGGGCCGCAACGGGCTAAAAACAAATGAGAAGAAAAGAATGGAAGAGGAAAAGAATGTGGGAAGAAAAGGTTGCTGATCGTTAAAAGTCATAATCATGATAAAAAACCTCTTACTGGTTGCATTGCGCAACTTCAAACGCGACAAGTGGTACAGCCTGCTGAACATTCTCGGGCTAACGATCGGCATCACATTCAGCCTGTTCCTGATTTTTTACATTCAGGACGAACTCAGTTACGACCGCTATCATGAAAAAGCGGACCGTATATTCCGCGTAGAATCCTACATCAAAGAGCCGGAAAAAGACACGTTGAAGTGGGTATCTACGCCTTTCCCCATGGCTCCTGCATTGAGCAAAGACTATCCTGAAGTAGAAGAGGCTGTCCGATTGGTGGGTAATGGAAATATATTATACAAAAAAGGTGAGTTAAGCCTCTATCAAGATAAGGTTTTTTTCGCGGATAGCAATGTGTTCCGCGTTTTTACACACCCCTTCCTTGAAGGAGATCCAAAGACAGCATTGGTAGCGCCCAATTCCATGGTGCTGACACAGTCGGTTGCTGAAAAGTATTTCGGTAAGGCCGGGGGCTACGTCGGCAAATCACTGGAGAACACCAACGGAGATGTATATAAAATAACCGGTGTAGTAGAAGACGTTCCCAAAAATTCACATATTATCTTCAATGTCTTAATTTCAAGAAGTTCGCTGCCTGCGGATTTTGCGAATAATTGGGGCGGCTTCGGTTTCAACACTTATGTGTTGCTCAAACCCCAGACCAACGCCGCATCCTTTGAACAGAAATTGTTGCCGATGTATGATAAATACCTGGCTTCCATTTTTGCACAGTTCCAAATCAAGATTCGGTTTGGGATCCGGCCGATCACAGCCATCCACCTTCACTCAGACATGGAGGGAGAACCAGAAGAACTGGGGAACATCTCGTACATCTATATCTTTTCTGCGGCTGCCTTTTTCATGTTATTGATCGCCTGTATTAATTACATGAATCTCACGACAGCCCGTTCGGCCAGGCGTTCAAAAGAAATCGGTATACGGAAGGTTACCGGTTCTTCCCGGTGGCAGTTGATTTCGCAGTTCCTCGTTGAATCTATATTGACCGCGTTGTTTGCGTTACTGTTGAGCCTCGGACTTATTGCATTGCTTTTGCCTGTATTCAATTCATTGTCTGGCAAGTCCATTTCATTTGATACGCTATTACAGGCCCGCACGCTGCTGACGATATTGGCTGTCGTTGTATTCGTCGGATTGATGGGAGGAAGTTATCCCGCACTTTACCTTTCAAAATTCAATCCGGTGAGTGTATTGAAAGGGAGTCTTTCCAAAAGTTCCAGCAACGTCACCCTCCGCCGTGCACTGGTTGTCGTTCAGTTTTCCATTTCGATCATCATGCTCATCTGCACGTGGGTGGTATATAACCAATTGGCGTACCTCCGCTCGAAAGACCTGGGGTTTAATAAGGATCAGGTATTGACGGTAACTGCCAATTCGCAGCGTGATGTACGCAGCAAGATTCTTTCATTCAAAAATGAAATGCGCCAAAACCCCCAGGTGCTGGCCGTCAGCACATCGCAAGCAGTGCCTGGGGCGAACATCAACTTTAATCTGTTCACCGTCGAATCCAAAAGCGGGTTTGTCGATAAGGGAGTCTTTACCTATGGTATCGATGAAGACTACTTCAATACCCTGGGTATGGAAATCGTGCAGGGCAGGAACTTTTCGGGATTATCGGATACGCTGCGTAGCATCATCGTTAACGAGCGTATGGTAAAGGAATTTGAATGGGGTGAAAACGCCATTGGGAAAACAGTAAAGTTTCCGGGCGACACCTCGGGTAACTCTTTGGAAGTAGTGGGTGTGGTTAAAGACTTCAATCAACAGTCGCTGTATAATCCGATTGCATCATTGATTCTCTTTTATCGGCCCAATAGCAACAATATCCAATTAAAACTGGATCCGCGCAACATTCCGGCTACAGTTGCTCGTGTGGAACAATCGTGGAAGGCGCTTTTTCCCGAGTTACCTTTCCAGTACACGTTCCTCGACCAGGATTTCGACTCGCAATATGCGGCTGATCAGAAGCGGGGCAAACTGTTTACAACATTTTCTGTGCTAACCGTACTTGTTACCTGTCTCGGGTTATTGGGGCTCATCGCGTTTATCACGGAACAACGACAAAAAGAAATCAGTATCCGTAAGGTACTGGGCGCAAGTGTGGGTCGGATCATTCCATTAATTACCGGAAATTTTGTGGTATTGGTTGGTCTTGCATGCTTGATTGCATTCCCTGTTGCGTGGTATTTTATGGATAAGTGGTTACAGTTATTTACGTACAATACAGGACTATCCGTCATGCCATTCCTGTTATCGGCCATTGCCGTATTGGTGATGACAATGGCAACGGTGTTGTTTCATACCATCCGGGCGGCAACGGCCAACCCGGTGAATAGTTTACGGGATGAGTGATGGTTAGTTTAAGGGTAAAGAGAGCTAAATGTCTAACGAAATGATCAGGAACTATTTCAACATCGCATGGCGTAATCTCGTCAAAAACCGGAAATCGTCGTTCATTAACATCCTCGGATTGGCGATGGGAATGGCTGTCTTCATCTTGATTGCCTTATGGATATGGAATGTCCAAACCTATGACCGTTACCACCGGAACCACGACCGCATTGGGCAGATCTGGCAGACACAGGTTTTCAACGGTGAGGCGATAACGGGTCCTGCCGTGCCACTGCCGTTGGAAAACGAGTTAAAAACCAATTACGGCAACCACCTTGAGCACGTCGTTATGGCATCCTGGGTAGGTAGCCACGTATTGTCGCATCAAGACAAACACCTTTCACATAGCGGCATTTATATGGATACCGATGGACCGCGAATGCTCACGCTGGACATCCAATCGGGAAGCATCGATGGCCTTGACGCCCCAAACAGCATCATGCTCGCTGAATCCACCGCTAAAGCATTTTTCGGCGATGATGATCCCATCGGTCAGGTAATGAAAATAGACCAAGCACTGGATGTACAGGTTACGGCAGTCTATAAAGATTTACCCTATAATACCACATTCAGGGATCTGAAATTCATCGCTCCCTGGTCCTTGTACCTATCCTCAGAATCCTGGTTTAAGCGGGCTGCCACCGATTGGGCCGATAACTCTTTCCAATGCTTTGTCGAGCTATCCGATGATGTCTCATTTGAGCGGGCCAACGCTGCCGTAAAGGACGCCAAGTTAAAGAAGGTGTCGCCGGAAGAACAGACACGGTTTCAAGCCAAGCTGATCATCCATCCCATGAACGACTGGTACCTTTACAGTACCTGGAAAAATGGAAAAGCCGTGGGGGGCGTCATCGAATACGTCAACCTGTTTGCCATCATCGGGCTATTTGTGCTGGCACTGGCCTGTATCAACTTCATGAATCTCAGCACGGCACGGTCGGAGCGTCGGGCCAAGGAAGTGGGCATCCGCAAAACCGTTGGATCGCCGAAAAGACTGTTGGTTGCCCAATTCCTGAGCGAGTCAACGCTTATTGCCATCGTCTCTTTTGCCTTTTCTCTGCTGTTGGTCTTCATTGCGTTGCCCTGGTTCAACGAGGTGACCGATACGCAATTGGCTATTCCCTGGACAAATGGCATATTTTGGGGTGCCGGGCTGGTATTCACAGTACTGACCGGACTGATTGCAGGCAGCTATCCGGCATTTTACCTCTCTTCGTTTAACCCACTTCGCGTATTGAAAGGTACCTTCAAAGCCGGGCGATTGGCCAGCTTGCCACGGAAAATGCTGGTCGTGGTCCAGTTTACGATATCATTGGCGCTGATTATCGGTACCCTGATCGTTTTCCGGCAAATCCAGCATACCAAAAACCGGCCTGCAGGATATAACCGAGAGCGATTGGTAATGGTAGAAATGGCCACTCCCGATTTCTACGGTAAGTTCGATGTATTGCAGCATGCGCTCAAGGAGAAGAACCTGATCGTTGAAATGGCCGAATCGTCCAGTCCGCTCACCGCAGTGTGGTCCAATAGCAGTGGTTTCGAGTGGCAAGGTAAGGACCCTAACCTGACGACCGACTTTGGTGTTGTCAAGGTAACACATGACTACGGCAAAACCATCTCGTGGCAATTGGAAAGCGGGCGGGACTTTTCCCGGGACCATTCAACCGATTCTGCCGGGTTTATTCTCAATCAGGCGGCTGTTCAGTTTATGGGGATCGATGAGCCTGTCGGAAAAACGGTACGATGGGGCAATCGGGATTACCGCATCATCGGCACCGTCCAGGATGTAGTCATGAGTTCACCCTTCCAACCTGTTAAACCCACGGTTTACTTGTTGGATTATGAAAATGTCAACTGGATGATCTTCCAACTGAACCCCGGATTAGCCACCACAACTACGTTGGCTGGCATGGAGGAAGTATTTCGGAAAATTATTCCCAACGCACCATTTGCCTATCAGTTCGCTGACGCAGAATATGCATCTAAGTTTGCTATTGAGGAACGTATTGGCAAGGCAGCAACGCTATTTGCCATTTTTGCTATTGTAATAAGTTGCCTCGGTGTATTTGGCTTGGCGTCTTTCGTGGCTGAACAGCGAACTAAGGAGATTGGCATTCGGAAAGTAGTTGGCGCATCCGTCTTCCAGTTGTGGAGACTATTGTCTACTGATTTTCTGATACTGGTGTTGATTGCCTGCTTTGTAGCCAGTCCGGTTGCATATTATGCGCTTGACAACTGGTTACAACAATACGCTTACCGGACAAGTATCCCTTGGTGGATTTTTGGCTTCGCAATCGCAGGGGCGCTGGTACTGACCCTGTTGGTTGTCAGCTTTCAAACGTTCAAAGCCGCCCGATTGAATCCGGTGGATAGTTTACGAGATGAATGAACTGAAAACAACATGATAACGAACTACTTCAAAACCACCTGGCGCAACCTGATGAAGAAAAAGGCCTTTTCTTTCATCAACATCCTTGGCCTGACCATCGGCATTACCGTGTGCCTGATGATTTTTGTTTACATCGTAAACGAGTTCAGCGTAGACCGTTTCCATGTTAACAACGATCGGATTTACCGTGTAATGCGTGGAGTAGGAATCGAAGGAGGCCAACAGAGCATCGTGGCTTATCTTTCGGGGCCTTATGCACCCGCCTTATCAAACGACTTCAGCGAGGAAATCGAAGAAATCGTCCGTGTAAACCCCACCGAAGGTTTGGTCACCATTGGCGATCGTTCTTTCCGGGAAAAACGGATATACGATGTGGACTCCAATTTTTTCAACCTGTTTTCTTTTTCGCTGGTACAGGGCGATGCCACCACGGCATTGAGTGATCCTACCAGCGTGGTCCTTACGGAAAGTACGGCGAAGAAGTATTTCGGGAGCGCTGATAAGGCAATGAACCAACTGATCGAGCTCGACAAAACGTTGCAGCTCAGAGTCACCGCTATTGCCAAAGATGTACCTTCCAATTCACACCTCGAATTTGACCTGCTTGTTCCCCTGGCGAACTACCAGGCTTCAAACCTGATGAATGTATGGATTAACAACGGACTCTACACCTACGTACGACTTGCACCCAACGTTACGGAAGGTCAGCTTGAAAACCGCTTTCCCGAGTTTATGGAAAAATACATGGGGCACGATATGAAAGAATACGGATACCGGTTTTCGCTTTCGCTGACACCGTTGAAAGATGTTTACTTTGAGCGCTTCTCTTTTGATCAGGCTAAACATGGCGACAAACAGGTGGTTTATATCTTCATCTCGGTCGCCCTGTTGATCTTACTCATTGGCTGTATCAATTATGTAAACCTCTCCGTGGTCCAGTCAGTCGACCGATCCAAGGAAGTAGGACTACGAAAGGTACTTGGTGCACAGCGAAAAGGATTGGCTTGGCAATTTATTGGTGAATCGGTGTTGTTGACATTTATGTCGTGCATCCTATCCATTGGCCTGTTGACGATGCTATTACCGGGCTATAATCTGTTATTGGGTTATCCCTTGACTGTTAACTGGGGTACTTGGCCCATTTGGACGTTCCTCGCCGGTGTAGTCGTCGTTGTCGGCTTTCTCGCTGGTAGCTATCCCGCTCTTTTCCTCTCCTCCTTTTCGCCGGTACAAGCGCTAAAGGGTAAACTGCGCGTCGGCAAAGGAGGTACCGTGTTCAGGGAGGGATTGGTTATTTTCCAGTTCTGCATCTCGATTTTCCTTATCATCGGTACCATCGTCATCGCTAAGCAGCTGTACTATGTCAAAAACAAGCAACTCGGCTATCATGCCGAACAAGTCGTTATCGTCCGTATTGATAACGACGATTTTTATGTAAACCGAAATCGGTTTAAAAATGCGCTTCAAGGAGAGCCCTCGGTGGTTTCTGTTTCCCTGATGTCCGGAGAGCCCGGCGGCTTTTTCGACGGACAGATGTTCGAAGTGGAGGAACATACCGAGAAACGGCGAAGCCGATCCGAGTTTGCCGATTTCGAATTTGTCGAAACGATGGGGTTGACCCTCATCGCCGGCAGAGACCTTTCGCCCGAATACCCCACCGACAGTACGGCTGCTGCATTGATTAACCGGACTGCTGCCGCCAGTTTCGGCTGGACCCCCGAGCAGGCCATTGGCAAATGGATCAGAAATACGATCCGTGATAGCGAACGAAGACACATCGTTGGGGTAGTAGAAGACTTCAACTTTTTGTCGCTCAAGGAAAATATTGAACCGCTTATCATTGCGCCGTATCCCGATCATCGCGTAGCATTGGTCAAAACCATCGGTGGAAACATTAAGCAAAGCCTCGCCGCCATCAAACAGGCTTACGAGCAGGCCGTACCCGGATATCCGTTTGCATACGAATTCCTCGACCAACAGTTTGATGAACTGTACCGGACCGACCTCAGGCAGCAGCGGCTATTGACCATTTTCGCCGGTTTGGCTATTTTTATTGCCTGCCTAGGTTTGTTCGGCCTTGCCTCCTTCACCACTGTGAAACGCTTCAAGGAAATCGGGGTACGCAAAGTGTTGGGTTCGTCGGTTACGGGTATTATCGTACTGCTTACCCGCGGACTCCTGCGGCCGGTACTTGTCGCCACGTGTATCGTTATTCCCGCCAGCTATCTCGCCATGAACCATTGGCTGCGCGACTTTGCATACCGTACGACGCTGGATTGGTGGGTTTTTGCCCTGGCGGCAGTTGTGACGTTTGTCATTGCACTGCTGACCGTGGGAATGCAAGCGCTAAAAGCCGCAATAGCCAATCCCATTGATAGTTTAAGGGATGAATAGGACCTAAAAACAGATGACATCGATAAGACGAACCTACTATGTTAAAAAATCACATTAAAAATGCTTTTCGGCACCTGTGGCGAAACAAACTGTTCACCGCATTGAATATTCTCGGTTTGGCCATCGGCATCAGTGCCTGTTGGGTAATCTACCGCATCATTGATTACGAATTTAGCTACGATGTGCAATTGACCAAGAGCCAACGTATCTATAAAGTCATCAGCGCATTCAGCCGGGAAGGCAAGGAATCCCGCATGGGAGGTGTATCCGCGCCGCTGCATCAGGGTATCGCGGAAGAAATTACCGGAATGGAACATGTGGTTCCGGTGTTTGGCCAATGGGTAAACAGCGTGGAAATCGAACGGAAAAACCAGGAAGTCTTCATCAAGGAAGATCCCGACCAAATCGCTGCGACCACCCCATCTTATTTCGCTATGTTACCCTACAGATGGATTGCGGGTGATAAGCGTACGGCATTAGATGCCCCTGAAAGCGTTGTCCTTACCCAGAGCCGGGCCAGCCTATATTTTCCCAACATCCATCCGGAGGACATTCTCCGTCAAACGATTACGTACTATGGACGCGATACGGTCACACGGACGGTCACGGGGATCGTAGCCGACTATTATACCCCGTCCGAATTTACCACCCAGGAGTTTTTCGCATTGCCTAAAACAGCTTACGAAAGCTACATGTGGACCAATACCAACGGCAGCGACAGGCTCTATCTGCAGTTGGCCGATGGCGTAAATGCCCGTGCGAAACTACGCGAAATCAATGAACTCGATGCCCGCCATTGGAGTGCCTTTGAAGAAGAGCGCAAGAGCCAAGGAAATACGAACGTGCCCAAACGAGGGCGGTCATACGAATTGTTGCCTATAAGAGATGCCCATTTCGCCACGCATGTTGCTGATTACGGTGTGAGCAAAACCAGTAAGCCCGTTCTATACGGACTGATCGGCATCGGCGTCTTCTTGCTCGTCCTTGCTTGTATCAATTATGTCAACATGAGCGTGGCGCAGATCCCACAACGGGGCAAGGAAATTGGTGTACGGAAGACCCTTGGAGGAGGTGTCTGGCAATTGATTGGCTTGTTTTTAAGCGAAACCTTGATCACTGCCGTTGTTGCCTCAATCTTCGCGTTTGCATTTGGTAGGCTGGCGTTCTGGGGGCTGGCCGATATTATTCCCGTGGGTGTAACGCCAACGGATGGTATCGGATTACTGATCGGTTTCATGCTTGGCCTTGTCGTACTCATTACGTTATTCGCGGGACTATACCCCAGCTGGCTAATCACCCGGGTGAAAACGGTAGATGTATTCAAAAATTTCTTTTCGACGGCTACGCCCGCACGTCGTTTTTCACTCCAACAGGTATTGATTGTATTCCAATTTACCATCGCGTTGGTATTTATCATCAGTGCAATTATTGTCGGCACACAATTGCGTCATACCCTGAGGGCCGACATGGGCTTCAACAAGGATGCCGTTGTATTGGTTAATGTACCTTGGAAATATCTATCAGACCCTCGCTACCAAGACAAACAGTTCACGCTGCTCAATGAACTTAGGCAGCTGCCGGGTATCGAAAAGGTTGCTTTGGGAAGTGCTCCCTTGTCATCCGGTTATTCGTCGAGCCCCTTTGGGTATGCGCCGGACGGAAAGAATCCGGTTGAGATCACCGGATACAAAAAGTTCATCGACACGGCCTTTTTGGATCTTTACCAAATGGATCTGCTGGCTGGCAGAAACATACGGGCATCGGATACGATCGCTGAATTCATCATCAATGAAACGGCGGCCAGCGCATTTGGATTCAAGACACCCGATGAAGCGATTGGCAAATTCATCGGCCAGCGGGGGAATGCCAAACAAGCAATCGCCGGGGTGGTAAAGGATTTCCATACACAGGATTTCTATACACCGATCACACCGGTGATCCTCGCAACAGAAAAGCCGAGTCTCACCACATTTAATATCAAAATGGACAGCTACGATCCTGCCCGCTGGCAAGCGACGCTGAAGGCTATCGGTGAGGAATGGGCCGCTTTCTATCCTGCTGAAACTTTCCAATATCGGTTTTACGATGAAACGTTGGAGGCGATGTATAAACAGGAACGACAGATCGGTAGGCTCATTAATTTGGCAACCATCATCACGATCCTCATCAGTTGCCTCGGCCTGTTTGGCCTGGCTACGCTTACGGCTTTCCAGCGTACCAAGGAAATCGGCATCCGAAAGGTGCTTGGTGCAACGGTAACAAGCGTCTTGGGCTTACTGTCAAAAGATTTCGTGAAGCTGGTATTGATCGCCATTGTCATCGCTTCGCCCATTGCCTGGTGGGCCATGAACAAGTGGCTGGCTGACTTTGCCTATCGTATCGATATTCAATGGTGGATGTTTGCATTGGCTGGATCGGTAGCTGTAGTGATCGCGATGCTTACCGTGGGTTGGCAAGCAATCCGTGCGGCGGTGGCCAATCCGGTCGAGTCGTTGCGGGATGAGTGACGTTTTAGCCTGTTGCGCGACCTCTGGATTCAGGGCGCTACGCTACCGTATCCTAGGCCGTCTTCGCAACAGGCTAAAACAGGAAGTGATGGAAGGAGATAGCGGGTGAAAGATTTTATAGAACACGAATGAAAGTGACAAAGAACAATGACCGTCCTTTCTAAGTACTAACTACTAAAAAATGCTGAAGAACTATTTCAAAACGGCTTGGCGAAATTTGATCCGAAACAAGGGTTTCGCAGCGATCAACTTGTTGGGGATGACCATTGGAATGACCTGCACCATACTCATTTTGCTTTGGGTGCGAAGCGAGGTTAGCTATGACAAATTCCACGAAAATTATGATGATATTTATACGGTCATTGCCAACCGGGATTTCAACAACCGCGTATTTACCGACTACAACATGGTATTGCCACTTGCCAGCGCACTGGAAAATGCCAGCCCCCAAATCAAACACGCGGTGGTAACGACACAGGGATACGATATCACACTCCGCTACAACGATGTGCTGCTTCAACAAGGCAGCTATACCGTAAGCGAGCATTTCTTTGACCTATTTTCCTGGAATTTCCTAAAAGGAAATCCGGCAACTGCCATCAAGGATCCCTCTTCCGTGGTGCTCACGCAGTCCGCGGCGAAAGCCATATTTGGTAACGCAGATCCGATTGGTAAAACCATTACAGTTGTAGAGGAAAGCAGGGAACTAACAATAACCGCAGTGGTGGCCGATCCGCCAAATAACTCCAGTTTCCAATTCGACCTTATCCGCCCTTTCAATTATTCCGATGCCGATGTCCGGCGGATGATGAACAACTGGAACGGTTCAAGTTGGCGGGTGTATGTGCAGGCGGTACCGGGCGCGGATATGCAGCAAATTGACCATGCCATCAATACCATAAAAAAACAACACGACCCGTACGACAAGGGCAGTACATATTTTACGTTCCCAATGCGTAAATGGCGACTTTACAGCGAATTCAGGGATGGAATAAATGTCGGTGGCATGATTGAATATGTTCGGTTATTTACGATTATTGCCGCCATCATTTTGATGATCGCCTGCGTAAATTTCATGAACCTTTCTACGGCGAGGTCAGAAAAAAGGGCTAGGGAAGTGGGTGTACGAAAAACCATGGGCAGCGGGAAAACACCATTGATTCTACAGTTCTTTTGTGAATCGACGATCCTGGTACTGATCGCTTTCTTCCTTTCCATCTTCATGGTATATGCATTGTTGCCAGCATTCAATACACTGGTAGCTAAAGACCTTTCATTGGACATCAGCCAGCCTTATTTTTGGTTGGGTGCGTTGGCAATCGTCCTCCTTACGGGAATCATTGCTGGCAGCTATCCGGCACTGTACCTCTCTTCCTTTAATCCGGTTAAGGTATTGAAGGGCACATTTCTTACAGGTAGCAATGCGGTGTTGCCAAGACATTTGCTGGTGGTGGGCCAATTTGTAATTTCGTTCCTATTAATCTCTGCGACGATTATTGTGTATCAACAATTACAATATGTTAAAGACCGGGATATGGGCTATAATCCGGATAACCTCGTTATGATTACATCAACGGATGATACAGAGAAAAACTTCGCTGTGATCAAACAGGAACTAATAGCAAGCCAATTGGTGCAGGCTGTCACACGTTCGAGCTCGCCCATTACGCAGGTATGGTGGAAATCAGGTGCACCGGACTGGAACGGGAAGCCGGCCGATTTCAATTTGATCGTGTCGGGAATCCGAACAGATGTGGATTTCACTAAAACCATGGGGATCAACATGCTACAAGGTCAGGACTTCAGTGGAATGCCCTCCGATTCGAGTGCTATCTTGCTCAATCGGTCTGCTGTGGAAGCGATGGGGCTGAAAGACCCGATTGGCATGGAAATGCGTTTCGGCGACGAAAAATATCATGTCATCGGTGTTACCGAAGACATCATCATGGAATCTCCGTATCAACCGGTAGATCCGATGTTAACCTTTTATAATCCAAACGCTACGGGGGTAATATCCCTACGTTTGGCCGACGGGGTGCAGCCGCAGCAGGCTTTACCCCTCATCGAATCCGTATTCAAAAAATACAATCCGGCCTATCCGTTCAACTATCAATTTGCCGATGAAGAGTTCGGGAATAAGTTCCTGACAGAAGAGCTAATCAGCAAGATTACGAACCTATTTGCCAGCTTAGCGATCTTTATCTGCTGCATCGGTCTGGCCGGTTTGGCCTCCTTTATGGTTGAAAAACGTTTCAAGGAAATCGGTATTCGAAAAGTCTTGGGCGCCTCCGTACAGCAGGTTATACTGCTGATATCGAGCCAATTTATGAAACTGGTACTTATAGCTTTCGCTATCGCAGCTCCCCTCACTTGGTGGCTCATGCACAACTGGCTAGAAAATTATACGTTCCACATCGAAATATCGGTTTGGGTGTTCGTTATCGTGGGTTTGGTTATCCTTTGCATTGCATTGACTGTGGTGAGTCTGAATGCTGTTCGTGCGGCTACGACCAATCCGGTGGAGAGTTTGAGAGACGAGTAATTGTCGGCTAGTTTCCGATGGAACTGCCGGAAGATATACATGAAAACGGAAGAAGCAAAAAGGAAAAATTAAAAAAAGGCTGCAAGCGGATTGCTGAGGCTGAGCACTAAAAAAAATGATCAAGAATTATTTCAAAATTGCCTGGCGAAACCTGAAAAGGAATAAGCTATTCTCATTAATCAATATTTCGGGTTTGTCGCTCGGTATTGCGACATGCTTTATCATTATGCTGTTTGTGCAAGATGAATTGAGCTACGATACGTTCCATGAGAACGCGGCAACTATTGCAAGGGTGGTTTTCCGCGCCGATATCAACGGCGGCAAAATAAATGAAAGCGTTACCATGGCCCCCGTGGCGCAAACCATGAAAAGCGATTTTCCTGAAGTACAGGATGCGACGAGGCTCCTCGATTACGGCAATCCAAAATTATTGTATAAAGAAACCGTATTTAAAGGCGACCGGTTCGCATTTGCCGACCCCAATATCTTCAACATTTTTACATTGCCAATGGTTGAGGGCGATCCCGAAACCGCTTTGCTTAAACCACACACGGTTGTCATTACGCAAACAACCGCTGAGAAGTATTTTGGAGCAGATAACGCCATTGGAAAGACTATCGTATTAACCAATGACAACAACCAACCGTATGTGGTAACAGGTGTCATTCAAGATATTCCAACCCATTCACATTTCCATTTTGATTTATTTGGCTCGATGAAAGGTTATACAGACGCCACGTCGGATTCGTGGATGTATGGCGGTTTCCATACGTACCTTTTACTAAAGCCGGGCAGTAATCTGCGGCAGCTAGAAGCAAGGTTTCCACAAATGGTTAAAACCTATATGGGTCCACAAATACAGCAGCAGATGGGCTTAAGCCTGGAGCAATTCACCACGCAAGGCAACCGGCTTGGATTTGCCCTGCAATCCTTGACCGACATTCACCTTAACTCCTACACAACTACGGAGTTTGAGCCGGGCGGCAACAAAGCGTTTGTGTACATATTTTCAGGAGTCGCGTTGTTTATGGTCGTTGTTGCTTGCATTAACTTCGTTAACCTTTCAACGGCGGGCGCATCTAAAAGAGCAAAGGAAGTGGGAATACGGAAAGTGGTCGGCTCCGACAGATTTCAACTCATCAAACAATTTTTATCGGAGTCTACCCTCCTATCATGCTTCTCTCTACTTATTGCATTTGGGGTGATACAATTGGTGTTGCCCGCTTTCAATCATATTTCCGGCAAGAATTTAACTTTCGATATGAACCCTATTCTTGCGTTTATCGGCTTAGGGATGTTGGCGGGCGTCATCGCCGGTATTTATCCTGCCTTTTACCTATCTTCTTTTAAGCCCGTCGCCGTTTTAAAAGGAAAACCCGCGGCCCGTGTCAAAAATATCAGTTTAAGAAGCGGGCTGGTCGTATTCCAGTTCTTTATTTCGGTGACGCTCATCATTGGAACAATCGTCGTGTATCAGCAAATGAGGTATATGCAAAATAAAGACCTCGGTTTCGACAAAGAGCAGCTCATCACAATCCCAAATTCTTATGCGTTGGGCAAGAATGAACAGGTTTTTAAACAGCAGCTATTGCAGGATTCGCGGATTGCAAGCGCAACGGCGTCGTGGTATAAGCCCGCAGGACCGAGCTATTATAACAATGCGTTGGCTTATCCGCAAGGCAATGACAAACATATTGTAAACGGAGTGGATTATCATGTGGATGAAGATTACATACCTACAATGGGTATGCACATCATCCGTGGAAGGAATTTCTCCAAAAATTTTGCAACTGATTCTTCGGGTATTATTCTAAATGAGACAGCGGCGACCGCATTGGGCTGGAATGCACAAACCGCTATCGGTAAAACGGTGATCAGGCAAAATAGCGTGAGAGGCGAGAATGTTCCTTTTCATGTAATTGGTGTCGTGAAGAACTTCAATTTTAAATCGCTGCATGAAGCAATTAGCCCTTTGTTTATGACATTGTACCCCGAGGGTGGTTTGATCTTTAAAATAAATACAACAGATATTGCGGGCTTGCTGGAAACGATGGAAAAACAATGGAATAATTACGCTACGGAAGAGCCGTTTACATACGCGTTTATGGATGACCTCTTCCATAACACCTATGCCGCTGAACAGAAGACGTCTGTTATCCTAAATATTTTTACTGTATTGACTATTTTAGTGGCTTGTCTTGGGTTATTTGGCCTGGCAACCTATACAGCCGAACAACGCACCAAAGAAATCGGAATCAGAAAGGTGTTGGGAGCCAGCGTACCACAGGTAGCGCAAATGCTGTCCAATGATTTTTTAAAATTGGTCTTGGTTGCGTCCATAGTTGCATTCCCGGTAGGTTGGTTAGCAATGAATCAATGGCTCGATAATTTCGCCTACCGGATCACCATCCAATGGTGGGTGTTTGCCGCGGCGGGACTGGTGGCCGTAGTTATCACGCTGCTTACAGTAAGTTGGCAGGCAATAAAAGCGGCGGTGGCCAATCCGGTGGATTCACTAAGAGATGAATAAATTGTTATGACAAGAAATCACCTGGTCCTTGCTATTCCATTGGGCTGGTGGGCAGCGAGTACATGGCCTCATGGATTCGCACGAGTGATGGCAAATCCCTATGCGTATCTGAAACGAGTTACTATTGGAGACTACCTATTTTTAGGTATTATTCAAATAAAGTTTCAAATAACATAAATGAAGCGCTAAATTGGCCCTGTAAACAAACCATTAAAACAATGAAAGCTATAAAAACACTCTTAGCAGGTTTTATGTTATTCGCTGTGGTCACAGCGGTACAGGCGCAAAAAATGAAAGTCCTCTCCGGCGACTTCGGATTTCTGGAAGGACAGGAACAGGTTAACGTGACCATGGATTTCAGCAAAGTAACGTTTTACAATGAAAACCTGTCCGAGCAGGAGTATATCGACCGCCGCGTGAAGGAGATCGACGAAAAAGAGCCCGGCGAATCCGCCAATTGGGTGCAAGATTGGAAGTCTTTCCGTAACGAACGCTTCCTCGATAAATTTACTACCATCGCCAGTGAAAATTCAAAAAAAGCTCAATTGGAGTTCTCCAGCGATGTAGATGCGCCGTTCACGTTGATCGTTAAACCGACATGGATCTATCCCGGTTGGTTCGGTGGCGTAATGAAACAACCTGCAAAAGTGAGTATCCAACTCGATTTTGTAGAAACAGCAAATCCTAGCAACGTCGTCTTGTCTATCCAATCGGAAAAAGCACTGGGTGATATAGCATTCGTTGGTGTACCAAACACGAACGATCGCATTGCTGAAGGATTCGCAAAAACGGGCAAGTCACTGGCGCAACTGATTGACAAGAAGCGGTGATGACAACAGCACTCCTTTACTGCAATTTTTAAAGCCGATACGGCCTGCTGTATCGCAGTTTGTATGGCAGGCACATCGACAATCGGATTCAGCCAGTCTGAAATCATGGATCAATCCGTTATACAGGGTCAGGGTGACAGGCACGCCAAACCTTGTTGAGTTTGCGAGCATACGCCTCATCCTCATTCCGCAATACATCGTTTTCTGAAGTTTGCGCCCATGCCGGTGGCAGTCTCTTCCATGGTGTCGAGACCGTTTAACCTTCCCTATAGGGTATTTGTCGGCTTCTCGTGCACATTATCGAAAATCAAAAAACGCAATCACTATCCCTGTTAGTTTTGCTGAAAACTAGATATAAAGATGAACAAAAAGACAATTGACGGCCCCAGCAACTACATGGAAATGTTTGGCCTCCTTGCAGAATCGAACGCGTCACTCCGCCACATCGTGGATCTGCCCGCCGAAGTCAGGCAACCTACGCCTACAATCGAGCTGGAAATAGAAGGTCTCGACTATTTTGCCCATCTCTTTTCACTGTTAGCCTGCGACTAAATGGAATCGAGCAGCTTTTTTATACGCAGCGCTTTGTGTACGTTAGTGTTGCTGTACTGCATTGAGCGGGCAAAAGGACAAGACAGCTTGGGAAACTATCCGTTACGGATTGACCTTCCGCTATTGGACATGCCCTTCCAACAAGACGCCACTCGTTCCGGTGAGTTATTTGATAGCTATTCCATGCAACAGGCCCTTGCGGTAACACAAAATCTGCACCGTGTCAACTACCATTTCAACAACAAGCTCTGGCACGGTTTTATCCATCCGGATACGAAGCGAAAGCGCATTTACAACCGCATTGCAGCTAATGTGACTTCGGGGTTGGTTGACTACGTATTTACTTACTATGGTGTGGTACTGTCACCGCAGTGGATGCACGAAGAATTCCATCGTGTCGGCCTAACCATCAGAAGCATATCGTCTTACAACGAAACCTATAACCGTTTCAATGGTGGATTCGCCAATGGCTCGGTGAGCCAAGTAAAAGATGAGGACCTCATTCGCCTGAAAAAGGAGGCGCCCGGGGAGCTAGTACGCAGCTTTGCCGCCGGTATTGAAAGCGAGTTTCTGCTATTACGAGGGTTGCAAAAGGACAATTTTTTCAGTGGCTCCAAGCATGCCAACATTGCCTTGAATATCCTACTCACCAAACATGCCATCGACTATGTGAATCAGTTTAAAAGAAGTGATTACAATGCCAGTATCGATAGCATGAATGCACATGGGTTGGCGGTAGCCGACCGTGACTTTGTCGGTTGGGACTTCACGCCTTGGGTGTATGACCTGCACCGGCCGGATGAACCTTACGAGGCGCGGGGTGCCCATCCCAGCGGCGTTGGCCTAGACCGAGCCATTAAGACGACCGCACTGACCGATGAAGAATACCGGTACCTGGAAAAGATGGGCAGAATGCAATACTTAAATTTCCTGTCGCCCTTTATGATCGGGATCAACCGCATTCCATTAAACGAATATACTGCACTCAATGTGGCCATGAGACATTATCTTAATTCTTTTGGCTACGACCTTACGGCAGATTTTTTTATTGATCATCGGGAGAAGCAGTACCTCATCAGTCTCCATGGGTACCGCAATAAACACCGGTTACTGCCGGGTATCGAAGTGGAGCGGAGTCCTTTCATGTTTCATATCAACGGGCAGCAACGCTTGCTGTTGCAGCCTTCGGCGATGTTGTGGTTTCAACCCAAGGATTTCCATGACCGCAAAGCACATCCCGGCGGATTGCTTCGTATACAGGGTTTCTATCTACTGAATAAAATCTGGCGCATCGTTGCCGTGGCGGAAGGAAAAACCGACGGATGGGTAGCCGGCAACCCCTACCTCGATGCAAAAGCCGGTTTCCGTTTCGGGATATCGGCGTTCTTCAATACAGGCAACGGAAATGCAGCAACCTTAATGTGATAACCATTACGATCTGTCTATGGGTATTGAATCGTTATTCGCCAGCGATATTGTGCTTGTGCCAAAGATAAATGTCGACATCGACTTCCCTTTTCCCTTAGTTAAAGGGGCAACCGCTGGGGGTGGTATAGACGTCGGTTGGTACACGAATTTTTCAGGAGGTGGATGGCGAGCCTTCAATGGCTGTAGGTTTTTTTTGTGCGATTATGAACATATAGTCTCCTGCACCCGATTGATATTTTTCACAGATGCGTGTTATGTCGCCAGTCACAATGTCCTTTTCCAATTGCCTCAATCCCGTAGTCAACTCAGTAGGTGAAATCAGGGACGAAAAAGATGATATCCCCCGTCTGAATGCCGGTTCCAGATACAATGTTGGCCGAGGCTTTCCAGCATACAAAAAGAAGTCCGTTAAATCGTTGCGAACATCGTATTTTTCGGTTTCGATTAACCGAAAGCCGAAGTACTTCAGATCGCTAATGAGATCTTCAATAGTCGGCATTTGACACATAGAAGCAGCCATCATTCGGGGGAAATAGTGATTTAACCAGTAATGTTGCATTTGATCGGGGCACGAAGTAAAAATCACGAACCGCCCACCGGGTTTCAGAACCCGGTTAATTTCGCCGAATGCTTTTTGCCTGTCGGACCAATGGTGAATGGTCAACATAGCAATCGTGTTTTCAAATTCACCGTCTAAAGCGGGGACGGCTTCCGCGGCACCAAGTCTCCAGTCGATGGAGTTATTGCGATATCTAGCAACATCCAACATATGCTCTGAAGGGTCAATACCTACGAAATTTACACCTTGATTTTGCAACGCTATGGCATAATTCCCTGTTCCACAGCCGATGTCCAAATTCTTACCTGCATGCGGAGGTCGAAGCAAGGAATAGAAGCGCCCGGTTAAGTAGGCATCTGCCGATCGCGTTCTGTTGTAGCCGGTGCCTATCTCATTGTATTTCGAAGTCAAGTTTTGACACATTTTTTTGAATGCAAATTAACCACAACATGATTCTTATTCTATTTATATGGCTGTAACGCCTCCACCAACTCCCGGTAATCTTTCCTTGTCAACCCTGGTCCATCGGTAATTTCCCACAAGGCATTTTGGATTATACCATAAATCACCTGCCAATCCGGTGTCTCATAGTCGGGCTCCAATGCATCCCATGGATTGTAATGCTGCGTGAGCCGCAACTTGGGGTAATTTTCTACCAATTCCAGCAACTTGCGGACATTCGGATCATTGGTGACCACACTGGGCTCGTACATATTTTTGCCGATGGGATAATCCTGCGTGTCCCATTGTTGATTTTCTTCCCAAGGGAATGCCATGGAGTGGTTGAGACAACCCAAGCCAAGGTATACAGTGGTCGTGTCTGCGGGCGTATTGACGTCAGCATATGTAGGCGGCACCTGGATACGTACCGTGGACGTCAGGATGCCATTTTGCGTACGCCCTTCGTGTTTGAACAGGCAGATCAAGCCGCCCGGTACCTCCACCGTGACCGTCACATCTAAGTTATTGATAAAATTCACATCGGCATAAAATGTGTTCATGCTGCCATGTAACAGTCCGAGATCGGGGTTGAATGGCTTGTCTGGCCGAGCCACTACTTCGATCCCTTCGGGCAACTGCCAGGACACACCGGCAGGAACGCCATCGGTATTCCCAAAGCCGGGCTGATCCTTCGATGAAGGAATGACAATATCCCAATCGTTCCCCTCTTCCAGCGGATCGGGTACGTCCGTACCCTCTTCTTTACCGCAGCCAGCTAATAACCAAAGCGCTATTGCGCCATACATCCACTTGCTCATCGCTCTTATAATTTAATAAATTCTACCCTTCTGTTCTGCGTCCGACCCACTGCTGTCTGATTGTCGGCTACCGGCTCAGCTTCACCTTTGCCTCCAGTATCCAATCGGCTGCCTTCAATCTTGTATTCGGCTTGCAGCATTTCGCTCACGGCAGCGGCCCTGCGTTCGCTGAGTTCGAGGTTGGCTTTATCGTCGCCGACGGCATCCGTATGGCCGACGATGCGCACACGGATGTCCGGATGCTGGGTGAGCACTTCCGCGATGGCTTTCAGCACGCCGGCCGATTCCGGCTTAACTGTCGCCGAACCGGTATTGAACAAAATGCCTGTCGTGCTGAACGTTCCCTCTTCCACCAGCTTATGCCGGGTATCAGGCAGCCCCTTGGCGATCTTGATGTTACTGAAATACACACCGATTTGCTCATCGTCATATGGGCTGCTACTCAGTTGGAAAAATAGTTGATTAAACGCACCTCCCTTCGGGATTCCCTTCGGCACATCATATAGCTTTTCGCCGTCCACCCAGATACGCAATCGTTCCTTTTGCCCCTGGATGGCGACATGCGACACTTTCCCGTACCATTGCCGCACCAGTCGATTCTTGGTAGGCGGATTGTTGAAATAACGCGTATATTTCTCATAGCTCTCGAGCACGATGTTTCCGGCATCGGACAGCGGAGAAACTTCCACATAAAACGACTTCTCACCTTTCGGATCGGACAAAAGCTTGTTGGAGGTCGTGGATTCACTACCGGAAGCCAGCAGCCCAAATTGAAACGACGGCGGCAGCCAGCCTTTGAAATCGTACTGCAGCACCATATCGAATTCGACCGTGAAATCTGATCCAAAGGGCTGCTCATTATCTGTTAAGACGACCGTGCGCTGTGCCATGCGCAGCCATTGGCCGGGAATATCGCCAAGGCTGACAATTACCGAGCTGCCATTGCTATTCCATCCGGTGGGTAGCTCACCGATGGCTTCGCCGGCAAGGTCGTTGGTATATAATACGGAGTCGCCAGGAATGAAATCATACCTACTGAACGCTTGGATGGCAGCTCTTGGGTTGCTGCTCGTATCTCTTCCGGATCCAGCAAGTTCACCGTCTGTTGACGGCTTGCTGTTATCCGAGCTTGAGGTTTTCCCTCCTGCCGTTGCCGATTCGATGGCTTTATCGATACCATTGGACACCGCCTTATCGGTTTCGTTCAATACCCGTTGGGTGGCGGTCTGCTCCACACGTCCTTTGATTTTATTGAGAATGGACTGGCCCTGTGCCATTGGCGGCACGACGCTGAAAAGCATGACCACAACCGCAGCAATCGGCACTCTTTTTACTGATAAATGCTTCATAACATCAAAATTAATCGGCACAAAGCTAGCCACTGCCGACAATGACTGCTTTCCATTTCGATAAACAGCTATATAGCGGCATGAACGCATCATAGCTTCGACAAAAACTCCTGTTTCGCTTATCGCCTTTTCCAGTCGCTTCATCGACGCCATCGATCGTTTATCGAAAACGAAAAAAACAATTGCCGCTTACTACCGATACTTGCCAAAAATGAATATGAACTTTGTCAACACATACACCTATTGGCTTGCCTGCGGACTGCTCCTCCTACTGACGATTTCCTGCCGCAAGGATGCACCCGCAATTGAAGAGCCTCGCCCGGTATTCGGCGAGCCGGTCATCAGGCCCAAGGGGCAGCCAGTGGGCAATGCCGTCTCGACTGTCATCGATGCTACGGGCGGCGCCCTGTGGTTCCATGGGGCAGTGCGACTGGAAGTCCCGCCCGGGGCGGTGGAACAGCCCACAACTTTCGGCATCCAGCCGATCGCCAATACGCTCCATGACGCTTCTCCCTATCCGGCTTTCCGCCTGACACCGGAGGGAACTCGCTTCAAAAAACCCATCAAGGTATCGTTTTTTTATGAGCCCCAAACCGATGGCGCCCCACAGACGCGTATGGTAGCTTTCCAGAACGACAAAGGTGTTTGGTGCGGCGTTTCCACGGCATTGGACGAAGCCCAGCATCGCTTGACCGTAGCGACCACACATTTCAGCGACTGGGTATGGTTTGATTTGCTGTCGCTCCGGAAAGAACGGGAATCCATCGGTGCCGGAGGGACGGTGAACCTCCAATTACTGCAACAAGTGCTGGGCGAGCTCGTCCCCGCCAATCATATCGACAGTGTCTCGCTCGGCGCCATGGACGACATCGGTTATTGGAAGGAAGACGTAACGGTAAGTAACTGGAAAATTGTATCGGGGCCAGGTAAGCTGGAACCGCAGGCGAACAAGTATGGCAAGCTCGGTGATGCGGTATACACAGCGCCAGCAATCATCAATGAAGCAACCGAAGTGGAAATCCAGGTAGAAGTCGAAAGCAAATACGGTTACATCAGCGACCCTACGGCACCCAACGGCCGCCGGAAGCTTGGTAAGCTCATCCTGCTCACGAAGATCCTGCTGGAGCCCGACCACTACTTTTTCCTTGAGGTAGACGGGGTGCGCCACGATCTATCGAAGGGCGCATCGGGAGCGGTCATGGGCGGTCAGATTACGGTCAGTAGCGCCAACGAAGCAGGTGTGGCCGTCACGTTGGGCTGCTTTGGGATTGGCTCGGGTACCTACCCCGGCGGCATCAAGGCCGGGGAGTCTTTTATTCTGGTGAGCATACCAACTCACGGGATGCGGCGATCTTTTCACAACGTCTACGTCCAATGCCCAGAAATCCACTATAGTGGCGTCACGGAAGTTGGAATCACGGATGTCGCCATCGAAGGTACCTTTTCCGGCACGGTCTATTATAGCGACCAAGCGTGCGGCTACAGCGATAGTAAATCGGTGAAATGCACATTCAAGATTAAGCAACATTAATTCAGGTAATCATATGGAATACACCAAAAAACAATGCACGCTCGGTATCACGCTCTTGGCATTGAGCGTGATACCACTGCTACATAGCGGTTGCACAAAGACCAAAGATGGGCCGGACGGCGATGGCCCACGAATGGGCTATGTAACGGGTATCGTCAAAGACCGGGCCGGAAAACCGCTGGAGGGCACGCACATCATCATTGATCATAGCATTTTCTTCAATGCCAACATAACCACCCGCACAAACGGCGAAGGCAAGTACGCCATCAATGTACCGACGGGCTCGTGGTACGCATTCGCCAAACGGGCGGTCGCATACAACGGCAAGACCTATTCCTTTTATTTACACCCCGATAACCCCACAGGATTCGGGGACGAAGGTGCAGTGCGTAATTTCGTATGGAAGTTGACGGGAACGATGCCCGAGCCGCTTTCCGGTCATTATGGAGGATTGGTGACCCTCGATAACTTTCCGGGGGTTTACATCGAAGCAACCGAAATCGATTTTCTGCTCACTCCGATTGGACCGTTGATTGATGGCAGCCAAGGGGAGGCAATCCGCTTGAAAGCTGAAGATGCCCACACCCTCAGGGACATTCCCATCGGCCGCTATCGACTAACCGGTACATACAACGGAAAACCGGTAACCTTCCGCAGATGGAATTCGGAAGACCCCTTCGTGGCGGACTACGAACTCAACTTCGAGCCGCAAATCGCAGCGCATTGCGATAATTGCTCGGCACTGGAATATTATTGGGAGCCGTAATGGAGGCTTCCACTTTTTATTTTCCTGCCACGTGCGATCATTCGAAATAGCGTCGAAATCATGACAGGATTCGGATGCGCGGCCGCTCTCCATCCACCTAAAAATAGCCCATCTTTCCCTAAAGAATTAAGGATTTGATACCATTTAGGTAGTGCTTACCCACACCTATCTCCTGCCCATTTTCCATCACCACGTAAAGCCTGCCGATTTCCCGATAGCAGGCGTCGATGCGTTCCATATTGACGATGAACGAACGGTGCACCCGTAAAAATTGTGAATCATCCAATCGACGCGCGATGCGCCCAATACCCGAAGTGCTGAGGAATTCTCCATGTATCGTATAAACGACGGTATAATCGCCAGCAGCTTTTAGGAAGCGAATATCGTGTATGGCAATACGCCTGAGCCGTTCACCGTCTTCCACGAAAAGATGCCTCCGCCGCGCAGGAGGGGTGGCTGTGTGGCCAGGTAAATCATCCACACCGACCGGACACGCCGCCTTCTGCAGTGCCGCATCTAACCGTGCCGCACCAAAGGGTTTTAAAAGGTAATCGAGTGCTTGGTGATCAAACGCTTGCAATGCATAGGATTCGTTTCGAGCTGTATAGATGACCTTGGGCATATGCTCCGCCTGCCGGATAAGGTCAAACACCTTGTCGCCACCCAATTGTACGTCCAGGAAAAGCACATCAGGTTCCAATGTGTTTACACAACGAATGGTCTCATTGCTGCTCCTGCATTCACCTATCACACGGAATCCGGGACGGTTATCGATGTGCCGCCTGATTTGCTGGCGATGTGCTGGTTCCCGATCGGCAATCAAAATGGTATTCATTTTCTTTTCTTTACTTTTAATCCGCTATCCATCGTTGCTGGGCATCTATTGGCCCGAGAGCCGGTTCAACGATCACCGGTTTCGTAACCTCAAAGGTAAAGGGCACCGTCTAGGCCATTAAGCGCAGTTTTGACAGAATCTCAATTCCCGTAGTACTACGTAGACGAATTGCAGCAGCCCGCTACAGAATGCCACAATCAACTGTAACATTACATGCAATTCTCTCGTCTACCAGGTATGTTATGGAGATGATACTAACCATACGATACTTGACAATCCTTTGCCTCTTCACGCCTTTCGGCGCTACGGCGCAGGTTGCTAAACCTGACACATTACAGGTGTTTCAACTCATTGATGCGGCCCGGGAGAAACAGCAGCAAGGTCTGACGGATGCTGCTGAATATGATTTTCAACAAGCTGGGGAATTGGCTAAACAACTGGATTTCGACCGCGGGCTTTTGATGTATGCGGGCCACTATTGCGTGTTCCTATATGAACAAGTGCGGTACGAGGAAGCGACGGCTATGGCTCACATGCAATTGGAAATCAGTAAGCGATTAAACGACATCCAACGCATGGGTTACGCCTATAACAACATGTCCTTACAGTATCAAGCACAGGGTAAGCTACAGCAAGCCGCTGAATCTCTCATGAAGGCATTGGAAATTTCGGCGGCGGTCCAAAAGCCGAGCATCCGGGATTTTTCGGACCGACGGAAATATTATAACAACCTGAGTTCACTATTACTGGACATGGATGACGTTGGAAAAGGAAGGGAGTATGCCTTAAAAGCGCTCGAAATTGCTGAACAACTGAAGGATACCCTAGCCATGGGTAAGAGTCTTGTCAATATAGTGGTAGCAGAAGCGATGGCGAATAACCTAACGGCTGCTGAGCAGCATGGAGGACAATTGCTGGAAATTGGCCAATCTCTTGGCGATGTGCAAACGGAATTGACTGCTTATATTAACCTAAGTGATATCTACCGAAGGCAAAATCGCTACTCCCTTGCCTTAGAGACCTATCAAAAAGCTTTGGCTCTTATTGAAAAAGCACCACCAGGTAACGAGGTATACATTCTTTCAGGAATCTCTTCCGTATATAAAGACATGGCACGGTATGCACCCGCCAATAGCTATTTCAACAAAGCTCGTGCGTTGGCAGAAGAGGAACTTACGAAGCCGAAGCTCATCGAACTATACCTATCGGGCGCAGAAATCAAGGAGCGTATAGGAGCCTATCACGAGGCGCTACTACTTCGGAAGCAATATGAGCAAATCAACGATTCGCTGCGCAACCAAGAGATCCACAACACTCTCCAAGAGCTTGAAGTGAAATACCGGGCCGCTGAAAAAGAAAAAGCTTTGGCAGAGCGTGACCTAAAAATCAGCGAGCAGCACAGTAAACTGGAGCAACTGAAAAAGTGGATCGTACTGGCGGTCGCTTTAGTCGTCATCCTGACCATCCTATTGATATTCCGCCGATTGATCACTCAACAGAAACGCAAAACAGCCGCTTCTGAACAGGCAAACCGTTTGCTTGAGGCACAACTGAAAGGTGAAGAAACTGAACGGGCGCGCACAGCCCGGGAACTGCACGACGGAGTGGCCAGCATCTTGTCGGCGGCGAAACTACATATCAACGCAGGAAACTGCGAGAATGCCGCCTCCAACACGTTGATCGGTGAACTGATCGAAACCGCCGTACAGGAAATCCGCAACATCTCGCATAACCTGGCTCCTGAAACCGTACTTAACGACGGATTTCCTCAGGCCGTCCAGGAATTCTGCCGACGGGTAAACCGCCCCGGTACGCAATTGGAGTGCTACCTAGTGGGCGAACTTCCGAAACTGGACGAGAGCACGGAGCTGATTCTATACCGAGTCATCCAGGAAGCCGTGACCAACACCATGAAACATGCCGAAGCTACAGAGAGCATCGTGCAACTTGTAGGGAATGGAACCCGTCTCTCTATCACCATCGAAGACAACGGGAAAGGATTTGATCTCCAGCAGCTGAAACAGACCGGTATCGGACTGCAGAATTTATCTTCAAGGATGATGCTATTGCGGGGAAGCCACGAAATCCGTTCCGCTCCCGGGAACGGGACGTCCATTTACATCGAAATCGATACAGCTCATACCGCACAACAAACCCAAGTGACCCCCGAAATGCGGTACCCCGGATAAAACAACTTGCGTAGTAATACGGATAATATACCGCAGTATTTTCTTTTAATTTGCACAGACTTAGGAGATACCTATCATGATCACTATCGGAATTGTAGACGACCATTCGTTGATTATTAGCGGGTTGATGCATATGCTGGCCGACCTAACGGATTATCCGATTTTGTTTACCGCCAACAATGGTAAACAATTGATAGCAGAATTGGATCGCCAGTTGCCGGGTGTTCTATTGCTCGACATCGAATTGCCGGACAGCAATGGTATTGAGCTGTGTACAGCTATCCTGAAAAAATATCCAGAGCTGCCAATTATTACACTCACCAACCACGATGAAATCGTGTATGTGAAAAAAATGATGCGCAGTGGTGCAAAAGGATATCTTCTGAAAGGAACCGATAAAGAGACCCTGCTGAAGGCCATTGATACCGTCTATGAAGGACAACAATTTCTAGATCGCCAGATCGAGCAAGCTATTCTACAGCAGACGATTTCAGGCAAACGTACTTCCATTGCCGTCAAACTGACCAAACGAGAAAGCGAGATTCTCACGCTGATTGCCAACGAATTTTCAAATCAGGAAATTGCCGACAAGCTGTTTCTTAGTGTACGTACGGTGGAATCACACCGCCATAGCCTCAACCAAAAATTAAATATCAAGAATTCTGCCGGATTGGTCAAGGAAGCCTATCTTCGTGGGCTGATTTAGCGTTATTTCTGCTCCAAGTCTTCCGTATCCGGCTCAGGCTGTCCTGATGGATTGCAAAAAGCGAAGCAACGTATTTCAAAGGCACTTGCTGGATCACTTCCGGCTGGGTATCCATCATTTTCTTATAGCGTTCCTCAGCCGTCATGCATATCGCGTCTATCTGATTGCTCTGCAACCAGTTCAACAACCGATCCATAATAGCCAACTCCATGTTATACATCCGCGGTATTGCTTGTTTCAACGACAGGGCGCTCGCCTTGTCCCACATCAGAACATCAATCTCCGTCAGCGACTCCAACGCACAGGTAGATAGCTGCCCGCTCTGCAGGTATAGCGGCGTAGACAGGAAATAATTATTCGAAACGATGCCCAGTGTATGATCAACACCTTTTTCCATCCGGTATAAGCGCGCAATGCCGCGATTAAGAAAATACAATGCATTCACAACCTTCCCTTGTTCCATGAGCACGGTATGCGGGGGTAGAATCCGATGCTGTGTGTGGGCACAGATGAGTTTATAGTCCGCAGGAGTGAACGGTATCCCATACTGTTGTGCAAAGGCACACACATGCTCAAAATGCTTCCGTGATATCATAGCGGCCACCTCGTCTCAGGTCAAACAGCCTCTAAATTAAAAAAATAAGCCGACTGATGCAATTTCTGACATACGTCAGTTGAACACCGCACCCGCTATCGCTAATTTTGTCCTCCATCGAAAGAACATTGTATGAGAAAACCGACGTTACTGATTGCTGATAAGGATTCCGGTCTCCGGGAAAATCTTCAGCAGTTGATTAAAAACCTAGGGCGTTCTGCCGTATTCTGGGAGTGCTGCAATGGATTGGAAACGATCCGGTACATCAACGCCCTGCAGCCCGACCTCGTATTTATGAACGTCGATTTACCCGGAAAAAGTGGATTTGAGGTACTCGATGAAGCTACTTATATCCCAGCAGTAGTGCTACTCTCCGACTCGCCCGAACATGCAGCCAAAGCGTTTGAGTATCACGCCGTGGACTACCTGCTGAAACCACTCACCCTAGAAAAGCTGAATCGCGCATTCCAGAAATTTACCGGACTAGCCGTATCAACCGGAATGGTACACAACCCACACGCCCAACCGGCTACTTACCCACCACGGATTCTGGTAGAAAAAGGTAATCGTTTGATTGGTGTACCCGTCAGCAAAATCACCCACGTAAAAGCCGACAAAGACTACAGTTGGCTTCATACGGCCAGCGGCGAATATTTTCTCAGCACCTATGGCATCGGTCAGCTTGGCAATAAGCTGAATCCTCAGCAGTTCCTCCGCATTCACCGCTCATATCTCGTAAATATTGACCATATTCAAGAACTTTACCGGGATATCAGCAAACTTTTCATTGCTTTACCGAATAACATCGAAATCAGTGTAGGCAGAAACTACCTGCCTGTTATTAAGGAACTCATCTTCTAAGAAGCCTGTTATTTGCCCTTATCTGTGCAGCTTAATAGTCACTAATTTTGCTTCTTCAAGTATTTGGTAAGAATGACGATTAGTTGTCCTTCTACCCGCCCCTCTATTTGCTCGGCATTATCCTCGACCAAACGGATATTTTTCACCACTGTCCCCAATTTAGCGCTAAGGTTGCTACCTTTGACGTCGAGCGTTTTCGTTAATACCACGGAATCGCCGTTTTGCAAGACATTGCCGTATCCATCTTTATGAACGGTGATTTCGCCTGCCTCCGCCCGTTCGCCCGTAGCCTTCGCCCAAGCTAGGATTTCGTCATCCAGATACAAAATGTCCAACGCATCGGCCGCCCAGCTTTCATCCTTCAGGCAATTCAGCATCCGCCAAGCCAACACCTGTACGGCCGGCACCTCACTCCACATGGCATCGGGAAGAAAACGCCAAGCATTCGGATCTACGGGTTCCTTACCTTCGATCTGTGCAAGCAGGGATTTGCAAACGGCCACTTCGTTGTCCGAATATGTATCAGGCAATACATGATAGACTACTACCTCGGCTTCTTTTTGACATAATTCACACTTACCTCCACTCCTTGCCATCAATTGATCGTTCATATCTTTTTGATTTCGATTTTGGCGGCAAATATACCTTAATATCCAACAATGAAGGCGCTTCCTGCCCGATTTATTGTAGCGTAAATCTTTGGTTCAGGTACCTGCAGATAGGAAAAACCAAGTAGGCCCATTTTCCGATCCGATTATCGTAAGCGTACGCAATGACAAAGCCGGAGAGACAGAAAAAGGAGTCGACTGCCGGGAATCCATGGCCAATAAAATTCATACTGGAATCGGATTCAATGATTTCCATAAAATGGAAGATGACAATAGCCAACGCGGCAATGCCACGTAATCCGTCCAGCACGGAATACTTTACATAAATTTTAGTAGGTTTGTTGGTACATTTATAGCTTCGATTCAAATAGTCATGAGATCTATCTTTCTGTGTTTCTTCATTATTCTCATTGGTTGTTCCTTCGGCCAAAGACAGGAGGTATGGTTGGCGCTCGGCGATTCCATTACCTACCTTAACGAGCATCCCGACGAGGCAGGAAACCGGATCACGAAAGGTTACATGACCCTGGTGACCGAAAAACAGCCACACATCCGGTACATCAATCAGGGGCACAACGGTTGGACGGCCGTACGCATCGCCGAACAAATTGACAAATTAGGACTGGAAAAAGCGGATTATTATTCCGTTTTTCTGGGCACGAATGATTGGTGGGCTGGTTTACCATTGGGTTCGACCGCTGATTATCGCCGTAATTCCGGTGCCGGCACAACAAGCGGTGCGTTCCGAATCATCGTTGAAAAACTTCGCAGCTTAAATCCCGATGCAACGATTATCCTTATAACACCCATGCAACGATCTGACTTTGTATATATCAACAACTATGATAACAAAGCTTGGGGATCCTATAAGCCCAATAAAAATGGGCAGACACTTGAAGCATTCGCAGATACCATCCGCGCCATCGGTCTCCAAGAAGGGTTCAAAATCGTAGACCTATACCATCATCCCAAGCTGAACTTGCATAAGTTAGTCAAATTCAAATGGTTGAAAGATTCTACGTCAGGCGAATACCGGAAATATCGGTATCCGATGTACACGGAAGTCCCTTTTAACCCTGACACCGATGAGTACCCTTATCCAGAAGAAGCAATTGGCATGACGTATGACGGGTTGCACCCATCGGATAAAGGCTATCGTATCATCGCAAAGGAATTACTTACGATAATGAAATAGGTTGCCTCCGATTCGCCCGTTCAGCTAGTCAATAGCGCCAAAGACCTTCTTCAGCAACGAAGTGGTACGAAATACGGAATTATTTCGGATGTTACTTTCCTTTTCGGCCACCATTTTGAAAACACCGCCGATGGTTTCCTGGGTAACATAGGTGTTCAAATCTGTCTCGAGGGCCTGATGGGTAATTCCATTATACTTACTGATAATCTGCTCCCAGATTTTGTCGGCCCCTACTTTACCCAGCGATCCTTCGACCTTAGGTTTGAAAGCTGTAAAAAGCTGTTCGGTTGTTTTCCCTTTGAGATAATCAGTAGCGGCAGTGCTATCACCAAGCAGGATATTCTTTGCGTCGTCAAACGACATGGAAGTGATGGCATTGGCAAAGATAGGTACGCCTTCCTGAACGGCATTTTCCGCCGCCCTATTCAGCAGTAGCAATCCTTGGTCTGCCAAATTACCTAAGCCGACGCCCCGAAGAGCCACATCTACCTTTCTGAGCTTCTCCGGAAGTAAAATTTTAACCAATTCATTTTTGAAAAATCCATCTTCCGCACCCAATTTTGCAATGCCTTCTTTTACGCCAATGTTAAGCGCTTCCTTCAATGCGCCAGACATTTCTCCAGTGGATATTCCCCTCAAATCCGCATTCCTTTTTCCATTCGCTGAGTCCGTGTCACTTTGGCCATTTTTTACCGCTTCTTTTACTTTATCAAATATGCTTTGGGCGTGCACAGGTAGATAACCCAATCCGGCAACAACTAACCCCATTAAAAAAGTCTTTTTTAAAATCATCGTATGCAAATTTATTATAATTACATCCAGTACGCCGACAAAGGTATGTAACAAAATTAAATCGATGTCCGTATGTGGACAACAAGTGTTTGATCAATGTAATCGGCTTAACGCTCGAAACGAATAACGTTGGATAAAATTCCTCAAATGGACGCGCGTGTTCCCATTTGGTAACCTTAATCGCTATTGCAATTTTATTCACAAAGCCAAACAAAATGAGCGGTTGTGGTGTTTTTTTTTCATCGATTTGTCTATATGCATTATGTCTATGAAACAATCATACACCAGTATCACCACTGCACAATTACACCCGCAATCCTTTCCTTACGCTCCGCCGTTCCTCCTTCAGGAGATGGCGGTTTGCAATACTATGCACCTCGATACCCACGCTATTGAGAAAGAATTGATAAAAACCGAAGAAAAGTACGAAGCACTTTTTGATTCCATCGATGAGGGGTTTTGTATTATAGAAATACTTTTTGACCGAAATGAACGCCCGGTCGACTACTGCTTTCTAGAAGTCAATACCGCGTTTGAACGACAAACCGGCATCGTGAACCCGACAGGGCGACGCATGCGTGAAATTGCTCCATTGCATGAAGATTATTGGTTTGAAATCTTTGGGAAGGTAGCTACCACAGGTGAACCTGTGCGTTTTGAAAATCATGCAAAACAACTCAACCATTGGTATGAAGTATACGCATTCCGTACCGATCCGGAACAGCGACAGGTAGCCGTATTATTCAAGGACATAGATGCTCGGAAAACGGTTGATCAATTAAAGGACGATTTTATTAGCGTTGCCAGCCATGAATTGCGTACGCCGCTCACAGGTATAAAAGGTTATACCGATCTGTTAAAACGGCAACTGCAAAAGCCAGCAAAGAACGGCGACCTGCTCACCTTGGTCAACAAGCTCAACAAACAGGTAAACAGGCTGAGCAATCTCGTCAACAATCTTTTAGAAACCACCAATCTGTCCCATGGCAAACTTGTCCTCTCTAAAAACTGGTTTGATCTCAATGAATTGATCGTTGAATGTATTTCCCAGTTACAACCTATTACCCCCAAACGCAGACTGACCTTAAAGCTGGCAACTTATCCACCCATCCTGGCCGACCGAAAACGCATCGCGCAGGTGGTGACCAATATAATTTCCAATGCAATTAAATATACAGAAACGGATGGAACGATCGTGATCAGCACGACCTTGGATGGAACGAATGGCGTAAAAGTTGCGGTACACAATATCGGAGTGGGTACTGAACAAAAATATACTGGAAAAGTATTTGATCGTTTCTTCCGGATCAGCAGTACCGACATGCCCAGTCGCTCGGGCATGGGATTAGGCCTTTACATCTGCGCAGAAATCATCAAATGCCACGATGGTAGGATAGCTTTGGAAAGCACTCAAAACAATGACATAATCGTTTCCTTTACGCTCCCGTACAAGGTCTGAGCGTTGTATGGCCTAAATGCGCAATCGCACATAACGCAACACAAGACATCCATTGTCAAGTTCCATATTGTCAAACTTACATTGCCAAGGCAAACAGCCAGCTGTAAATCAACGACAATACATATCACACATCCAACCGCCCCAAAAAAAATTAAAAAAAACAAAAGTTAGTGATCATGCCCGAAATTTGGCACTGTTTTCGCTAATGAAGGATAGGTTTAGGTTGATAGCCCCTAACCCCATTGGGGCGGCCGTCCCGACTACGTCGGGACGGTTTTTTTATGCCCCGTATTTCCCTTAACTTCGCACCATTATATCTTCAATAAAGCCCGTAGGTGCAACATATGAGAAACATAACGATACTCCTGATAATAATGTGCAATGTTTGGAGCGCTGCTGCACAGGAAGAAACCCGATTATTACGTTTTCCCACCGTACATGGTGATCAAGTGGCCTTCACCTATGCCGGCGACTTATACCTGGTGTCTACCAATGGAGGGGTAGCGAGACGCTTAACCAGTCATCCAGGCCATGAACTATTCGCTCATTTCAGCCACGATGGCAAACACATCGCTTTCACAGGGCAATACGATGGAAATACGGAGGTATTTGTCATTCCTGCAACCGGGGGAGTACCCGAGCGCATTACCTATACAGCTACCCTCAATCGCGATGACCTCGCCGATCGCATGGGGCCCAATAACATTGTAATGGGCTGGACCCCGGATAATCAACATGTCATCTACCGCAGCCGCGGCACCTCATTCAATGCCTTCAAAGGTAAGCTGTATTTAGCCCCCTTGGACGGGGACCTTAGTCAGGAATTGCCCTTTTCTGTCGCATCGTGGGCCTCCTACAACGCTGACGGATCCAAGCTGGCCATGAATCGTGTATTCCGTGAATTCAGAACCTGGAAATATTACCGCGGGGGCATGGCTGACGATATCTGGCTGGTCGATCTTACCGCTGGCGATACGAAGAATGTGACCAATCATCCTGCCCAGGATGTATTTCCGATGTATTATCAGGACAAAATCTATTTTGTAAGTGACCGGGAGCGCATAGCAAATCTGTTTGTGTATGACACGCAGAACAAGCAGACAGAGAAAATTACAAATTTCACGGAATATGATGTCAAATTTCCTTCCCTGGGAGACCAAGCCATTGTTTTTGAAAATGGCGGCTATATCTATCACTATGACCTAATAAACGGACAAATCAAAAAAATTTCCATCGTCATCGCCGAAGATTTCGCTTCAGGCCGGACGAAACAGGTTGATGCGTCCAGATTTATATACAGTGCTGACCTTTCTCCCGATGGCAAACGAGCAGTATTTGGCGCAAGGGGAGATATCTATACTGTACCCGCCAAAACAGGCGTTACCCGTAATCTCACACAAAGCAGTGGCGCACATGATCGGAATGTAGGCTGGAGCCCTGACGGACAGTGGATCAGTTACCTTTCTGACCGTACGGGTGAAGACGAACTATACATTCAAAAACAAGATGGCACGGAACCCGCCCGCCAACTGACCAAAGGAGGTGGTTCCTATAAATTCAATCCGGTGTGGAGCCCAGATAGTAAAAGTATACTTTTTGGCGACCGTAATCAGGATCTCTATCTCGTAGATATCCAATCGAGTACGCAACAGTTGGTAACCCACTGCGACGAGGGAACAATAAGTTCCTATACATTTAGTCCCGATAGCAAATGGATTGCGTATTCGCTACCCGGTAAGGCACGTGAATTTTCGGTTATCAACTTATACCACATGGATACAAAACATACCATCACGGTTACCGACACGTGGTATAACAGCAGCCAACCCGAATTTAGCCCCGACGGCAAACTTCTTTATTTTGTTTCAGAACGCGACTTTAATCCTACCTACGGCAGCACGGAGTGGAACCATGTATACAATGACATGAGCCGTCCATATTTAGTCCGACTAAGCGCGGCCACCCGGTCCCCTTTTGCCGAAGAAAGCGACGAAGTATCCATCGTAACGTTGGAGGAAGAAGACACAAAAAGAGAAGATGAAGTCATCGTTTTAGTAGATGAAGAAGGATTGGCCGACCGCATTGAAAGTCTACCCGTATCCCCGGGTACTTATTTTGGCCTAATTGCGACTGCAGAGGGCTTATATTATTCCGGCGGAAACCAACGGAATCGTGGATTCAAGTTTTTTAGCCTTTCGGACAAGAAGGAAACCGAAATCGGAAATTTCAGTGGCTACGCCGCCACTCCGGATAAAAAGAAAATATTGATCCATAGCGGGGAGGATTTTTTCATTGAAGATCTAGGCAAGTCTAAAATCGCCGCTCCTGCTAACAAAGTAAGCTTGGCAGGTATGAAAGTAATCGTCGATATGAAAGCGGAGTGGAAACAGATTTATGATGAGAGCTGGCGCCAGATGCGGGATTATTTTTATGATCCCAATATGCATGGAGTCGACTGGAAAGCGATGCATGACAAATATGCTCCGCTGTTGCCCTATGTCAACCACCGGGACGATCTCACCTACCTCATCGGCGAGTTAATCAGTGAACTCAATGTAGGCCATGCTTATGTAAACAGTGGGGACCGCCCGTCTGTTAAACGTATTCCCATGGGATTGCTGGGCGCCGTTTTCAGCCGCGATAAAAGCGGTTACTACCGGATAGATAGTATTCTTTCGGGTCAAAGCTGGAACACCACCCTAATATCCCCACTCCGCGCCCCAGGAGTAGGCGCCAAACGCGGTGAATATATCATTTCGATCAACGGCACGTCGATGAAAGACGTAAAAAACCTTTATCAAATGTTGATCGCAAAAGCCGATCAACTGGTAGAAATCGAAATCAATGATTCACCAACCGCCAGTAATGCGCGGAAGGTACTTGTAAAACCAATAACCGATGAATCAGCGCTCTACTACCACGAATGGGTCCAGCAAAACATTGCCAAAGTAACGGCAGCCAGCAACGGTCGGATTGGTTACGTGCATATACCAGATATGGGGCCGGACGGACTCAATCAATTTGCCCGCTATTTCTATCCCCAGCTTGACAAGGAGGCCCTCATCATTGACGATCGGGGCAATGGTGGCGGCAATGTATCGCCGATGATTATCGAACGGTTGCTCCGCAAGCCGGGTTTGGGCACCATGCGTCGTAATAATAAGACCGCTTCCATTAAACCTGATGCCCACGTGGGCCCCAAAGTATGTCTCATCGACCAATATTCAGCCTCCGATGGCGACCTCTTTCCCTGGCAATTCCGCTACTACGGCATTGGGCCGCTAATTGGCCAACGTACCTGGGGTGGTGTTGTCGGCATCAGTGGAACGCTTCCATTCATCGATGGAGGCGATATGCGCAAACCTGAATTTGCGCACTTTGCAGCCGACGGTTCTTCGTTCATTATTGAGGGCGAAGGCGTACATCCCGACATAGAAGTGTCGAACGATCCTTACGATGAGTATCAACAACACGATGCTCAACTGGCCCGTGGTATAGCGGTACTCCTTCAAAAACTGGCAGAAGGCGGCGTAAACGGCGTGCCAAAAATACCGGCGTTTCCGAATAAATCAAAATAGCTCGTAGAGCAGCAACTACCGATGGAAGATTTCTCACGAAAAGCGATCACGCTGCGGAGCTACTTTCTGCATCACATCAAGGATCCAATTACGCGGGCTTTGACCTTCACCTATCTTTTGAGTGTATCCTTAACCATTCTCAAAATTATTGTCATTCTCCCACATTTTTCAAACGACACCTTCCGTATTGTTGTCTTTGCCGTTGTTTCCGCTACGGCGATTTTCCTCTGTGCGCGTGCAGCGAAAGGTCCACACCTCATTAGACGATATTATCACTTTGGCCTGATGGTGTATGTCGGCTACCTTGCCACCAGCATATTTCTACTCAGCAAGGGAATCAATATCTCCACGCTACAGGAATTTTACCTTGTCATCATGTGGTCTTTCTTTGGTCTTGGAATACATTGGGGCGTTTTGTATGCCGCATTGACAATCGGGATGGCTGTCGTCTTTTTGGTCTATTCCAACCAATCCATCACAATCATTGATCTTTTGCCTCCCCATATTCCATTTTGGACCGCAATTTTTGTCATTATCACAAACTTCATCTTGGCGATCTTCAGCCTCTACACCTATCAGCGGGCCATCGCAAAAACGTCAGCAGAAAAAACAGCCTTAAATAAACAATTAAACAAGTTGCTTGACGCAAAAACGGACTTTTTATCCACGATGTCACATGAATTACGCACGCCCTTAAATTCAGTGATCGGCATTACGAACCTCCTCATCGACGAAAACAAAGACGAGTCACAGAATGAGGACCTTAGAAATTTACGCTTTTCAGGAGAAAGCCTGCTGGTGCTCATCAACGATATCCTTGATTTTCAGAAAATGGACTCCCACAAACTGGAAATGGAATTAATACCTTTTAATTTGTCGGATTTATTGGAGGATACCTGCGGAAGCCTGAAAACCAAAGCCTCAGAAAAAAAACTGTACTTCGAAGTCAGTAGCGATCCAAGGTTAACAAGCTTCGAAGTGATAGGCGACCCCACACGGCTAACACAGATATTGTTTAATCTGGCAAGCAATGCAATCAAGTTTACCGAAGTGGGCGGTATCAAAGTTTCCTGTCAGCTTATAAATGACGAGGACAATCAGGCGACCATACATTTTTCAGTCGAAGATACAGGCATCGGAATAGCTACTGACCAACAAACTGCTATATTTGAACCTTTTATCCAAGCTTCTCGAAATATCTCCCGAAAATTTGGCGGAACGGGGTTGGGATTAGCCATCGTCAAGCACTTGGTCAATCTTCACGGAAGTGCCATTCATCTGAAAAGCACCCAAAATATGGGTTCCTCATTTTATTTCGATATCGTCTACAAGAAATACCACCGGAATTTGACTTTGCAGCGCCCCCTTTCCACACCGAACAGCCGGGCAATCAGTAAGGAAAGCTTGAAAGGCCTTCGTGTCCTGTTAGCAGAAGACAATCAGATGAGCATCCTATTCATGAAAAAATTATTTGCCAAATGGGAGATTGAACCGGATACCGCCGCGAATGGCCAGGAAACCATCGACAAACTAGCGCAGCACGCTTACGACGTTATTTTGATGGATCTTCATATGCCGGTCATGAACGGTATCGAGGCAACTGCATACATTCGCTCGCTTCAAGATCCCTCAAAATCCCGGGTTCACATTCTCGCATTAACTGCTTCCGTCTCAGACGAAATTATTGCCAACATCAAATTACTCGGGTTTGATGATTACTTGGGCAAACCTTTTCGACCCAATGACTTACATCACAAACTTGAGAAAATATTACGGAATCAACTCTCCTAACAGTACACCACTATATTAATCCGGTTATCCATGCGGGATATACCCCAAGCAATAACGTAACCAAAATTGCCACTGTCAATACCGTTTTGTAATAGCCATTGACAACTATTTGGTCGCGGTCTAGCGGTTTAAAGTACATAGCCACGATAACACGGAAATAATAGAAAATACCTATCGCAGCATTCACCACAGCCAAAACAACCAATAAAACGTGGTAATCGGCCAATACGCTGGAAAACATCATAAATTTACCGATAAAACCAGCTGTAAGTGGTATTCCTGCTAACGACAACATAGCGATGGCAAGCGCCAGCGAGAGGTAAGGGTTTTTCTTAGCCAAGCCATTAAAAGCCTCAAAATGATCACTTCCCGTTGTTCGCTTTACCAAGATAAGGACACCGAAAGCAACCACGGATGCCAACGAGTAGGCTCCGACATACACAAGCACAGCCTCAGCAGAAGAAGGACCAGCGGCGATAATGGCAAATAGCATATATCCCGCATGCGAAATGCTTGAATAGGCCAGCATTCGTTTAAAGCTTTGCTGTATAAGTGCTGTAATGTTGCCAATGAACAACGTAACGACTGCCATGATCAACAACACAGGTATCCAAAAATCCTGCAGCGGAACGAAACAGGAATAAAACAAACGGAGGAATCCCGCGAATGCAGCCGTCTTGACGACTGTACTCATAAATGTGGTAATCAGTATGGGAGCGCCATCGTAAACATCGGGCGTCCAAAAATGGAAAGGCGCTGCGCCTACCTTAAAAGCTAGCCCCACGATTAACAGCAATATACCTCCATATAATAAGGGAGAAACCGTGTGTGGATTGGAAACCACATAATCCTTAATTGCCGCCAGATCAAAAGAACCGCTGGCACCGTACAGCAGTGCTATACCAAACAGCAGAAAACCGGTAGAAAAAGCCCCCATCAGAAAATACTTCAACGCTGCTTCGTTTGAGGCAAAATCCTTTTTCCGGATACCCGCAAGTATATATAATGCCACAGACATGATTTCTATACCAATGAACAGCATAGCTAAATTATGAAATGACACCACCAATAAAGCTCCTGTCAGAGAGAACAGGATCAGCGCATAATACTCTGCCACATGGGTGCTGCCCGCGTCGAAATAATTTTTTGAAAGCAATAAAACCAGTGCAGTTATTAACACGCACAATACCGAAAATGCAACTGCATAATGGTCAAAAAGCACCATTCCACTGTATAAAGGCACAGCTTGTCCATCCCATTGGATGCCATACAACACCAACGTACTCACCAATCCCAATAAAGATACCGGCAGCAGTGCACGCCGGGCTTTGAACAATCCCAAATACAGCACCAATATGGCCAACAAAGACAGCGTAATGATTGCACTCATGTTTGTTTATCTTAACTCCCGTCCGGTTCAATAACCGTCGGATCTGACTACGTTTACTAGTTATTTATCAAATTTACCTTTTCAACCAGCTCCGTAACGGCTGCTTCGGAGATATGTAACAACGGCTTGGGATATATACCGATACCGATCACTAACACCACGATAACAGTCAATACCAGCCATTCCGTTCGGTTAATATCCAAAAAATTAGAGGTCTGCGCATTCGAATCACCAAGCATCACTTTTTGATACATGCGTAACATGTAAACCGCTCCCAATATCAAGGTGAGCCCTCCAAAAACGGCATACCAAATGCCATAGTGATATACTCCCATCAACAACAAAAATTCCCCGACGAACCCATTGGTCAACGGTAATCCCACGGCCCCCATTACAATCACCAAAAACACAATCGCCAGCACAGGCGCTGTCTTGGCAATTCCTCCCATAGCCTGCATTTCGCGTGTCCCTAACCTTCGGGCAACGATATCCAGCACAAAAAAGAGACCTACTACGCTGATGCCGTGATTGATCATCTGAATCATTGCCCCCTGTAAACCCTGTACATTCCATGCAAAAACTCCTGCACCGATAAGCCCTACGTGTGCAATGGAAGAATAGGCCACCAAGCGCTTCACATCCTGTTGCTTGAAGGCAATAATGGACGCATAAACCACACCAATCACACATAAGATAAGCGCCAATTGCCCATAAGCCGCAAAACCAAGTGGTGCTATTGGAATCAGCCAGCGGATCACTCCATATACTCCCATTTTAAGCATAATCCCTGCCAATAGCATGGTACCTGCAGTTGGCGCTTCTGTATAGGTGTCTGGCTGCCATGTGTGGAATGGGAAAATTGGCATCTTAATGGCAAACGCAAGAAAAAATGCCCAGAAAACCCACCGTTGTGTACCGGAGTCCAAGGTAAGCTGATAAAATGACGTCAACTCATAATCACCTGATGGCACCTGTAGGTGTAAATAGATGATGGCAATCAACATCAACAAGCTTCCCAAAAATGTGTAAACAAAGAATTTAAGGTTTACACGAATCCGGTTTTCTCCGCCCCACAGTGCGCAGATAAAATAAATCGGTATTAAGGCGATCTCCCAACCTACATAAAATGCGAAAGCATCCAGCGCGGTAAAAACCAGCAATAAGCCCGCCTGCATAAACAATATTAGCGCGTAAAAGCCACCTTTATAATCATAGCTGAACGCCGACAGAATAATTAAGGGAATCAACCCATTGGTCAACAACACCAATGGTAAGCTAATACCATCGATACCAATATGGAAATGGATACCCAACGCAGGTATCCATGCAAATTGCTGTTCAAATTGGATACTGGCATCGGGCACAAAATTCAATAGGAACGGAATCGTAAGTCCCAGTGAAACCAAAGACACCGCCAACGCGAATTGTCGAGCCGACTTTACCTGATTTACAAAAGCGAGCACAATTGCTCCAAGGACTGGAAGTAATAAAAGTATAAATAGATTGTCCATGTACGCGATATAACTTCGTCTCGATTAACCGTTAAAAATACCGTAGGCCAAGAGCGCGATTACCCCAATGACCATCATAAAAATATAGAAACCCACGTTCCCACTCTGCAGCAAACGGATTCCTTTGCTCGACTCACCCGCAGCCTTCCCTATGCCATCAACGATACCATCAATCCCTCCCTTATCCACCGTACGGTAGAAGAATACGGATAGCGCATTCAACGGCCGTACTACCAAGGCATCATATAACTCATCCACATAAAACTTGCGATAAGAAAGCTTGGCTAACCAACCGCGGGGCACCTCGTCGGGATCGGGTACCACTGCCTTTGACACATATAACCGATACGCGACCACAGCCATGACCACGGCCGCCAATGCAGATATCCCCATCAAGACATATTCGGTGCTGTGCTCCAAATGAAATTCCCCGGTTTTAGCAACCGAATCCGCAAATACCGGAGCAAGGAAGTTAGCCAGCGCATGCCCCCCCCCCAATGCCGACGGTACATTGAGTAAGCCGCCTATTGCAGCCAACACGGCCAATACGATCAACGGAACCGTCATCGTAGCAGGTGATTCATGCAGGTGTTTTTCTTGTTCCGATGTACCTCGGAATCGGCCGAAGAAAGTGAGAAATAACATACGGAACATATAAAAGGCTGTAAACAGCGCTCCGATGAACCCGAGTATCCATAACAGTTTGCTATGAGCAAACGCATGAGCCAGGATTTCGTCTTTAGAGAAAAAGCCTGAAAGCGGTGGGATACCGGCAATAGCAATTGTTCCGATCAGCATAGTCAAGTAGGTCACCGGCAAGTGTTTTTTCAATCCACCCATACTCCGCATATCCTGCTCGTCGCTCATCGCGTGGATAACCGAACCGGCCCCTAAAAACAACAATGCCTTAAAAAATGCATGGGTAATTACATGGAAAAACGCACCGGTAAATGCCCCGACCCCCAATCCCAAAAACATATAACCCAATTGCGAAACCGTGGAATAAGCCAATACCTTCTTGATGTCATTCTGGGTGACGGCGATAGCCGCGGCCAATAAAGCTGTGCAGATGCCGATGGCTGCCACCACTTGCAGTGTAATCGGTGACAACGTAAAGAGGATATTAGAGCGTGCAATCATGTAAATACCCGCCGTCACCATGGTTGCGGCGTGGATTAACGCTGATACCGGTGTGGGACCCGCCATCGCATCCGGCAACCAGGTAAACAACGGAATCTGAGCCGATTTACCCGTTGCCGCGACGAAGAGCAATAACGTAATCAACAACAAGGTGGTGTCACCCGTGACCATCTTAGCTGCCTGCGGAAATACGCCCGTAAATTCAAAGGTACCAAACGTAGCAAATATCAGAAACACCGCGATGAGGAATCCCAGATCACCGATACGGTTCATCACAAAAGCTTTCTTGGCAGCGGAGGCATAGGAAGAATTTTTGAACCAAAAGCCGATCAACAGGTATGAACAAAGTCCCACACCTTCCCAACCGATGAACATCACAATGTAATTTGACCCCAGCACCAACAGCAACATAAAGAATATGAACAAGTTTAGGTAAGCGAAAAACTTTGCAAACCCAGCATCTTGCTGCATGTATCCGATGGAATATACGTGAATGAGGAAACCGATGCCTGTGACAATAAGCAGCATGACGGCACTCAGCGGATCCACCAAAAAAGAAAGTGAAACCTGTAGGTTACCGGCACTGATCCAGTCAAAAACCGGCTGTGTGAACGCAGCGACCTCTCCCGCTTGTCTGGCCGCGTAAACGGTAGAAAACACACCGCAACTCAGCAGGAAAGCAATCAATACCACCCCACACCCGATGAAACTAACCAATGACTTTGGCAATACATTCCTACCGAGTCCATTGACCAAAAATCCGACCAACGGCAGCAATGGGATCAACCATACTAAATCTATCATGCTATTTAATAGTTCAAATCTTCAAATTCAACAACAAATTCGTCATCATTATCCCCGCAGCCGATTCAATGCGTTGATATCGACCGATCGTGTATTGCGATAAACCATCACAATAATCGCCAAACCGACCGCCACTTCAGCTGCGGCCAATGCCATAATGAAAAACACGAATACCTGTCCCGAGGCATCTCCGCTGTGTGCGGAAAAGGCCGTCAACAGCAAATTCACCGAATTTAGCATTAATTCGATAGACATCATGATGATGATGACATTGCGGCGAATAAGTACGCCAATAACTCCAATGGTAAAAATTAGGCTGCAAAACAGGATATAGTGATTTAGCGGAACACCCTGTATCTCTTGTACGATAGTCTCCATTTATGCGTTTTTTGGATCGTTTTTGGCCAGTAACACCGCCCCTACCATAGCGGTCAATAACAAAATTGAAGAAATTTCAAATGGGAGTAAAAATTCGCTAAACAGCACTTTCCCTAGATTGCCTACTAAGCCTATTTCCGTATTTCCCACAGCATCCGGACCGGTCACCTCCAGCACCCGGAAGGAGCCCGCCAATGTCACCAACAAGCACAAACCGGCAATCACACCCATCACCTTAACCAAATTGGATTTAAGTGGTTCTGTATCCTTGTTCAGGTTAAGCAGCATGAGCACGAAAAGGAAAAGCACCATGATGGCTCCCATGTATACAATGAAGTTGACGATGGCGAGAAACTGGGCATTCAGCAAAATATAATGTACAGTAAAGGTGAAAAAGGTAATAACCAAATATAATACACTGTGAACTGGGCTTTTGGCAAAGATGGTCATCAATGCAAAAAAAATCGACAGAAAGGCTACAAAATAAAAAACACTCATCAGGCTATCGTTTTTTGCTCCTTTTTATAGTCAAACCGGGGTTCCACCAATTTGTCTTTGCCATAGATAAAATCCTTACGTAACTGTTCAGGTGGCACATGCGATCCATCAAGGAAAATAGCCTCTTTAGGGCAAGCCTCTTCACAAAGTCCGCAAAAGATACACCGCAGCATATTGATTTCGTACACCGCAGCGTATTTCTCTTCCCGATAAAGGTTCTCTTCCCCTTTCTGCCGCTCGGCAGAGATCATCGTAATGGCCTCCGCAGGGCATGAAAGTGCACATAATCCACATGCGGTACACCGTTCGCGCCCTTCCTCATCTCGTTTAAGCGAATGCTGGCCACGGAAGTTTTTCGAATAGGGTCGTTGCACTTCGGGATACTTATAAGTAGCTTTCGGCTGGAAAAAATACTTAATCGTGATGCCAAGCCCACGGACAATCGCGGGCAAGTACATCCGTTCCCAAAAATTCATGGGCTTCTGTTCTAGCACTTTCTTCCGATTACTTAATGATTGCATAGTCTCTCTCCCGAATCCAAATTAAAAATAGGTGTCTTTCACGATGGTCGCAATACCCGTCAATACGATATTAGCCACCGCCAAAGGTATTAAAATCTTCCATCCCAACCGCATCAATTGGTCATAACGAAAACGGGGTACAGTCCATCGGATCCACATGAAGAAAAAGATGAATGCAAGTATCTTCGCAAAAAACACTAACACGCCGATAATGGTAATCCAATTCTGAGACAACCCCAGATCATACATAAACGGAAAATTATACCCGCCGAAGTATAAAGCCGCCATCAACGATGATGACACAAACATATTGATATATTCGGCAAACATATAAAAGGCCAGTTTCATGGAAGAGTATTCCACATTGTAACCACCTATCAGCTCCGTTTCGCATTCTGCTAAGTCAAAGGGCACCCGGTTACATTCAGCAAACGCACACACGAGAAAAATCAGGAAGCCCAGCGGTTGTACCCAGATATTCCAGTTAACAAAGCCTTCCTGCTGTGCAACGATCTCCTTCAACGAAAGTGTGCCGGTTATCATCAGCAAGGCTATCAGCGAAAGTCCCATACCAATTTCGTAGCTGATACTTTGCGAAGCAGCACGCACAGCCCCCATCAATGCATATTTGTTATTGGAGGCCCAGCCACCGATCATGATGCCATATACACCCAGCGCAACGACCCCAAATATGTAAAGCACCCCAACATTTATATCGGCAACCTGCAACGTAAACACCTTCTCACCGATGGTCAATTCCTGTCCCCATGGTATCACCGCACTGCTGATACAAGCCGTAAACATGGCAATCGTCGGTCCAGCAATAAACAAAGCCTTGTGTGCTCCGGCTGGAATAATCTCTTCCTTGAAGAAAAATTTACCCCCATCGGCCAAGGGTTGCAGCAAACCAAAGGGTCCTGCACGATCCGGACCGAACCGGGCTTGCATAAAACCTGCCACCTTACGCTCCACTAATGTGGAGTACATGGCAATAAACAGGGTAATAGCAAACACCACTACCACCAAAATCGTTTTTTCTAACAATAACGCTGATTCCATCGCTTTTAAAATCGTTAAAGCAGTTCCTTAGCACGTTCAAACTGATCCTTATTTGCTTCCTGCAACGAGAGGCTCTTCTTCACTACCGGAGGCGGCGCCAGTTCATCGTAGTGATTTAATGAAATGACCGAGGTAGGTTTCACGTCACGTGGACCTTCGATGGTCCAATCCGAAGTAGCTTTCTTGTCAAAGCGGCACGTATTGCAAATAAACGCCTCAACCTCCCCATACTCATCCTTTCGGGCCGTTACCCGTAGTACTTCTTCACCTTTATACCACAGCGTCACCTTACCGCTGCATGTCGGGCAGTCGCGATGTGCTTCCACCGGTTTGGTAAACCACACCCGATTTTTAAAGCGGAAGGTCTTATCGGTCAATGCACCTACCGGACAAACATCAATTACATTACCTGAAAATTCGTTATCAATTGCATTTTCGATATAGGTTGATATTTCGGCTGCATCACCGCGGCCAAGTATCCCATGCACACGTTGCGGGGTAAGCTGATCGGCCACAAATACGCACCGATAGCAGAGTATGCAACGGGTCATGTGCAACTGGACCTTATCTCCAATATCGATCTTGTCAAAAGTTCTTCGCTCAAACTCGTAACGCGTACTGGCTAAACCATGCTGGTAACTCAAATCCTGTAAGTGGCATTCGCCCGCCTGATCACAAATCGGACAATCCAACGGGTGGTTGATGAGTAACATCTCCACCACCCCTTTACGTGCCTCCATGACCTCGGGCGAAGTAATGTTCTGTACTTCCATTCCGTCCATAACCGTCGTGCGGCATGAGGCCACCAGTTTGGGCATAGGGCGTGGGTCTTTTTCCGATCCTTTGCTTACTTTCACGAGGCATGTCCGGCATTTTCCTCCACTGCCTTGCAGCTTGGAATAATAGCACATTGCAGGAGGCACGATATCGCCGCCGATCTGACGCGCGGCATTCAATATCGTCGTTCCCGGTGACACTTCCACCGGAATACCATCGATGCTTACCTTAAATTTTACGTCTTCCGCCATCTTTATTTGCTCTCGGCCGTCAGCCATCGGCATTCAGCCCTGTTAACTTCCTCCTTCTAATCCCGTCTTACCTAATTCTCACACCACCGGTTCCAGCGGATCCGCATAATGAGCTAATCCGAAATTACGTGCCTGTGCCTCTTGGCCGTTGGTGATATGCCACTCAAACTCATCCCTGAAATGGCGGATCGCACTGGCTACCGGCCATGCGGCCGCATCACCAAGCGGGCAAATGGTGTTTCCTTCAATTTTCTTGGACACATCTACCAGCAAATCGATGTCGCTGAACGAGCCATGCCCATGTTCAATTTTATGTAACACTTTTTCCATCCAACCTGTGCCCTCGCGGCAGGGAGAGCACTGCCCACAGCTTTCGTGGTGGTAAAAGCGGGTGAAATTCCATGTATTGCGTACGATGCATTGATCTTCGTCAAAGGCAATAAACCCGCCCGATCCTAACATCGTGCCGCTTTGAAATCCGCCGTCAGCCAACGATTCATACGTCATTAAACGCGATTCGCCTTTCAACGTTTTCAGAATCAGATTCGCAGGCAGAATGGGAACCGAAGATCCTCCCGCCACAACCGCCTTTAATCGCTTACCGTTTGCAATGCCACCGCAATATTCATCCGAATAAATAAATTCTTCAACGGGCAATCCCAGCTCAATTTCATATACGCCGGGGTTATTCAAATTACCGCCCGCAGAAATGAGCTTCGTTCCTGTGCTGCGTTCGATGCCGATCTTGGCATATTCCTCGCCTCCATCGTTGATGATGGGTACGGTGGCTGCTATCGACTCAACGTTATTAACCACCGTTGGGCAATTGTAAAGTCCAGACACGGCGGGGAACGGAGGTTTTATCCGCGGATTGCCCCGCTTGCCTTCCAACGATTCCAACAACGCCGTCTCTTCGCCACAGATATAGGCCCCACCGCCGGGTTGCACATACAGCTCCAGGTCATAGCCCACACCTAATATGTTCTTACCGAGAAATCCCGCCTGCCTCGCTTCCGCAATTGCTCTTTCGAGAATACGCACTTGGGGCATCATTTCTCCACGCACGTAGATATACGAAGTATTTGCACCCAGCGCATAGCTGGCCACAATCATTCCTTCGATCAACGCATGGGGAATGTGTGTCATTAGGTAGCGGTCTTTAAACGTTCCCGGTTCTGACTCATCGGCATTGCATACCAGGTAACGCGGTACGCCCTCAGGCTTGGCCAAGAAGCTCCACTTCATCCCCGTGGGGAAACCAGCCCCGCCGCGCCCCCTAAGTCCAGATTTCTTCACTTCATCCACCACCTCATCCGGGGTAAGCGTCTTCAAGGCTTTCTCCACAGCCCGGTACCCCCCTTTCTGACGGTATACATCAAACGCCTGAATTCCCGGGACGTCGATATGTGTCAACAGTAACTTACGAGCCATAACAATTCGCTATCAGCTATCGGCTATCAGCCAATAGCTACTGCTTTTTCTTTTAGTTCATCAATTAATTTGTCTACGCTTTCCTCGGTAAGGTTTTCGTAAAACGTATACTCCGGACCGATCTGTAGAACCGGGCCGTAGCCACAGGCTGCCAGACATTCCACACCCCGCCAGCTGAACAGCCCGTCAGGCGTCACCTCGCCTTCCTTCACACCCAGTCGGCTTTCGAGATGCTTCATGATCCGCTCGGCTCCCACCAAACAACAAGGCCCCGTACGGCATACTTCCAATGCATACTTCCCCTGCGGCCGCAGGAAAAACATGGTATAAAATGTGGCTACTTCATATACCTCGATAGGTTCAATCCCGAGATAAGCAGCCACGCGATCCATTGCCGGTACACTTAGCCAACCATATACTGCCTGCACCTCGTGCAACACCGGTAACAAGGCTGATTTTTGCCGTCCTTCCGGATAACGTGCTACAATCTCGGCAAATTTGCCGAGCAGGTCTTCCGCGAACTCCACCGGTTCGTTATGTTTCACACTAAGCATCCAGTTCTCCTGCTATAACATTTAAACTACTCATGTTGATAATGGCATCCGACAGCAGCATCCCGCTGCTCATAGGCGCATACATTTGATAGTTGATAAATGAAGGCCTACGGAAATGCAAACGATAAGGCGACCTACCTCCGTCACTGATCAGGTAGAAGCCCAACTCTCCGTTGGCCCCTTCCACACAATGATATAATTCCTTTTTCGGAGCGTCTATTTCTCCCATGACAATCTTGAAATGGTAAATCAATGCTTCCATATTGTTATACACCTCCTCTTTCGGTGGCAGGTAGAAGTCTGGGACATCCGCATGAAATATGCCTTCTGGTTCCTTTTCAATCTTTGCTAAGGCTTGGTCAATGATCCGCAGACTCTGCCACATCTCACTGTTACGTACTAAAAAGCGATCGTATACATCGCCGTTGGTTCCAACGGGTACTTCAAAATCAAATTCCTCGTAAGATGAATACGGCTCGTTGGCCCTCACATCATAGTCGATTCCCGTAGCCCGGAGGATGGGGCCGCTCCAGCTATAGCTCAGGGCTGTTTCAGGATCAACGGCCGCCACACCGGCAGTCCGTTCTATAAAAATCCGGTTCCGCTCAAGCAATGCTTCAAATTCCTTCAGTACTGCTGGAAATTCCTTTGCAAATTGCTTGATTTTCGAAAATGCCGTCTCATTGAAATCCCTTTCAAACCCTCCAATACGGCCAATATTTGTCGTCAGGCGCGCACCGCAAATCTCCTCAAAAATCTCGTAAATAAATTCCCGCTTCACCATCATCGGGATGAAACCGGCAAATGTGCCGGTATCTACCCCCAAAATACCGTTACAGATAATATGGTCGGCTATACGGGATAACTCCATGATGATCACCCGCATATACTGCACCCGTTTCGGAAGTTCAATCTCCAGGAGCTTTTCTACCGTCATGTGCCATCCCATGTTATTAATGGGCGACGAACAATAGTTGAGCCGGTCGGTCAGTGTGGTAATTTGGTAATAGGCACGGTGTTCCGCTATCTTCTCAAAAGCGCGGTGAATATATCCGATGGTAGACACGCCACTGATGATGCGCTCGCCGTCCACCTGCAGCACATTTTGGAACACACCGTGTGTAGCCGGGTGAGTCGGCCCCAGATTGAGCGTAAACAATTCGTCCTGTGGATCATTGTCTACAAAAATCGGCTTATTGTTCGTAATCTTACTGATTGAATCACTCATACTGATACCGCTTACCTTCCGAAGAAATAATCCTTTTTATCCACGCGATTGGGATCTTCCAGGGGATACTCTTTACGCATGGGGAATACCTCCATATCGTCTACATTCAATATTCTACGCAGATCGGGATGTCCAACGAACTGGATTCCGAAGAAATCATACGTCTCCCGTTCCATCCAGTTTGCGCCATTCCAAAGCACAGTAGCCGTTGGAATCGCCGGATAACTGCCTTCCAAAAAGACCTTGATCCGGATCCGTATGCTGTTCACCAAACTGTGCAGGTGATAAACTACGGCAAATTCCTTTGGAAGATCCGGATAATGAACTGCGGTGATATCGGTGAGATATCCAAACTGCAACTCTCCGTCCGACTTCAAAAACTCGAGAACGTCTAAAATATCCCCTTTGCCCACTTCCAGGGTCAGCAAACCATAGGACTCGTCCAATTGATTGAATCGCCCTTCAAACCGGGAGTTAAGGCGTGCGATGATGCTTTCGTTACTCAGCTTAGCCATTGGTATTGAATCCGTATTTCTCCAGCAACGCCTTATATTCTGGCGTTTGCCTCCTGTTTAATGGTTCGTCTTTTACAATTTCCTGCAGTCGCATCACTCCATCAAGGATGGCTTCCGGCCTTGGAGGACATCCCGGCACGTATACATCTACGGGAATGATCTCATCTATGCCCTGCAATACGGAATACGTATCAAATATTCCCCCACTGGATGCACACGCCCCTACAGCGATTACCCAGCGAGGTTCCGCCATTTGCGAATAGACCTGCCGTAGCACGGGCCCCATCTTCTTGGCAATGGTACCCATCACCATGAGCATATCAGCTTGCCGCGGCGAAAAACTGTTACGCTCCATCCCGAATCGACCCGCATCGTACGTAGCAGCCATCGTAGCCATAAATTCAATACCGCAACATGAAGTCGCAAATGGCAACGGCCAAAGCGAATTGGCCCTTGCCAGGCCAATAGCCTTATCCAACGATGTTGCGAAAAAACCAGACCCTTGAATCCCCGGGGGAGCTTCCGCCAATTTTATATCACTCATTACTAACCCCTTACCTATCTAAAACAAAAACCCATCAGTTATAGACCGATGGGTACAAATTTACAATATATTGCCCTCTAATCCGGCTATTTATATTATTTAGAAACGTTCTAACAAACTTAATCCCACTCCAACACCCGCTTTTTGATGACATAGATAAAGCCCAGAAGCAGCAGCGCCATAAACACAAACATTTCGATCAGTCCAGACAACCCGAATTCCCGAAAGTTGACGGCCCAAGGATACATAAAGATGACCTCAATGTCAAAGATCACAAACAATATGGCAACAATAAAGTACTTAATGGAAAAGGGTTGCCTGGCATTCCCGACGACTTCAACCCCAGATTCGAATGACCCCAACTTGGTAGCCGTTTTCACTTTTGGCCCAATAAAATGAGTCAGTAAAATCACACCCACAGAAAACAAAGTAGCTACGCCAAATTGAATAAGAATCGGCAAATAATCCGCTGGTGTACTCAATACTTCTGATTCCATATACATAATCGTAAGACGCGTCAAAACTAAAAAAAAAAGCGCTAATTTTAAAATTAGCGCTTTACTGAATCTATAAAAATAAATGCTATGCTACTGCCCGGTTGCTGCACCCGTAGATGCTGCAGACTCTTGTTCCAAATACTGCAACGTTTGCTTAGCCCATGCATTTTCCGGATCAAGCTTAAGGATTTCACCAATCAAATCCCTACCTTTTTGATAATCGCCCCGCTTCACACTAACCACCGCAATGGTACTATACGCATCGACAAGCTTGCTCTTATTCTTTTGGATTTCAGCATCCCCGCCTTCTTTTACCATTTCAATATACTTCAAGAAATAAGGTTCTGCCAATCCTTTTGGATTTTCGGTATCATCCAGCAAATTGTTGACATTCGCACGGAACAGGTAAGCATCCTGTGTGGTAGGGGCCTTCTCAATAACCACCCCAAAGGCTGTATCGGCTTTATGCAACAAGGCAGTTTCAGCTTCTCCGCGTTGGGCTACGGGTTTTGTTGCAACGGCATAATACGCGGAGTATCCCAAATAGAAGTTATCGTAAATGAAATTCCGTGAAGTGGGTGTATAAGCTGCTATTTCAAACACTTTGGAAGCGTCTAAAAATTTCTTGGCAGTAAATAACTCCTTACCCACATCGTTCAAGTCATCCGCTATGGACGAGTCAGCAGCAACTGCTTTCTTCAATTGTTCAATACCCGTATCGAATAACGTAGCATCCGTCGGGTTATTTTGCGTGGCGAGCTTTATATCAGCCAACCCCAGGTGTAAATAATCCCGTGGAATGATACGCTCGGCTTCCATACGGGTAAACAGTTTATCCAACGCATCCTTACTTTCCTGATACTGCTTATTCTCATAGGCTGAATATCCAAGGTAACGCAAGATCTTCGGATTTACATCTTCTAACTGCGCCAATTCCGCTGCCTGCACCTGCAATTCGGTATAATCTTTTACGTATACCAGGAAGTCGGCATAACGGATGCGAGAATCTACCGTATAGTCGGTCTTATCCATATACTGCTTATAAAACTCGACCGCTTCTTTATTCCGGGCATTGTAATCGTCAATGGTGGTGGCGGTATTCGCCCAAGCGTGATAGGTTTCTGCCAATTCACGGTAAGTCGGTGCATAATCCGGCACGTCAGCCGCAATCTGCTTCAATCCATCAATTGCTTCTTGCCAAGCGTGCGATCCCCGGGTAATTACCTGCATTTGCACACGGGCGCGGGTAAGCGTATTATCCAGATTGGCTGCATCCCGATATCCTACATAGGCTTTACTTGCATTCCCCAATCCCATATAAGCATCGCCCAACGCCAAAGGAATCAAGGGGTCTTCGGCGTTCTTCGCCTTCGCTTGATCCAGGTATTCCACTGCCTTTTGGTAATTCGGCTCAGGAGCATCGATATAAGCACGTCCGATGTGGTATAATTCCAGGTAATCCCTGCGCTTAAGCTTCTCGGTCGCCGCAGCAAACTTGGTGGCCGCAGCGTTGGCGTCCTCTTTATAGAGATCCACAATACCTTTTCCGACTGTATTCAGGTTGTTTTTCGGATCGGCTGCAATCCCTTGGTCAAAAACGGTCAAGGCCGAATCCAAATGCTCATTATGTAAGTATACAAGCCCTAAATAAAAATAGTTTTCTCCGTCCTTCGGCTTGTTCTTCACAAGCGTCTCCAGCATTGTTCTAGCTTGGGCAAACTGCTCCGCATCAATCGCCTTCTTTGCATCGTCCAAACTCTGCGCACGCACCCCTGTAACCACAAAAGCAAGGGATATACCCCATATCATTGCTTTCTTCATCATGTTCATCTTATTTAGTTTTAACTTTTTATTTACTCTCTAATAATCAACTCTCTTGGTGGTATACTATCCGGCAATAAGCCAGCTTTCAGAATCACCCGCTGACCGGATTCACCGGTCAGGTGGGCGGCAAACCCCATGCCTAAACTTTTGCGCGGTTCCGCGTTGATAATGTAAACCGGCCGGGCCAGTGCATATAAACTGTCTGCCAAATTAGATTGTGAAGGCTTGTAATAACCGCTACCTGCCGGTTCACCATCGCGACCCTTTATGGCCAGGACCTTAATTCCTTCCACATACTTCTTCGTTTCATTGTCAGGTCTCACAATCCAGCTAACGCCAACCACGCCCACGGATTGAGGTGTTTCATACACATATTTCAACACATCGAGATTTGACTTCAATGCATACACACCACTAGGGGGCAAAGAATCCACACCCGCTATTTCTTTCAAAAATCTTACTGTGCTCGAATTGGGGTTATCAAACACCAATCTATTCAAAGCCGCTCCCGTTTCCTCGCCGCGCATGATTTTAACTAGATGATCCAGCGTGATCACCGAATCTGAAACCTGCTTATTTACAACCACAGCTACCGCATCGATTGCAAACCGATACACGCGAGGTGTGAATTTACGCTTTTTAAAGAACTCATTTTCCCGCGCTGTCAGTTGTCTCGTCAACACAGCCACTTCCACTTCCCCATTCAAGAGTTTGTTGATGATCTGGTTTTCCTGAGCACTCGTCATATCCACTTCTGTGCGATCGTATAAATGCTCAAATACCGCCACCTGTTCTTCCATAACCGGGAGCAGCGTTTCGTCCGTTATCACCTTCACTTTTCCGCTCACAATCGTTTGAGCCCGCTTTGGCTGTGTATTATCACAAGACCAAAAAGCAGTCATTCCAACAAAAACGAGCTGTAATAATACTAATTTTTTCACGGTTATGAAAAAATAACCAATTTTTTACAAAAAATCAAACCCACTCACATTCTACCGGTTTTGCCAAAGCCGCACAAACCGAAAGAAAGAATAAACAACGAGTAATACGCCAAATAATGTCCGCAGGGTTTTATCCAACTGAAGCGGAAAATCCTTCCAAAAAATAATTGCCAATCCCAAAGCGAAATAAACGCCGAACATGAAGAGTCCCAAAACAGACAGAAACCGCTTGGTGGGCGATTTCTGTCTGCCATTTGCTTTTTGTTGATGCTGTTTCAATGCCAAGCCTCGCCTTATTGTTGAAGGTTAAGTCGTATAGGCAATGTATACGCTACCCGCACCGGGCGGCCGTTCTGCACACCAGGGCTCCACTTCGCTGCTTTGGACAACAGCTTTGCTGCTGCCTCTCCCGTACCGTATTTCAGGTCCCTAACCACCTTAATGTCCGTTAGGCTGCCATCCCGTTCCACAACGAAAGACACCTGCACCTGCCCATTCACACCGGCTTCAATGGCCGCTTGCGGATAATCGTAATTTTTGGCAATCCATTCCATGAACGACTTCATGCCACCAGGAGGTTGAGGCTGCACCTCCACCGATTGGAAGATCTGATCACTTGAGGATTCGGTTACTTCAGCATCCACCTCACCTTCACCAACCGGCAAATCTATCCGGATTTCCGCATTCGGATCCCCTTCTATGGTTTTTGATCCCGGATCCGCCAGCTTAAGCTGTTCAACCGTAGGAGGTTCCTCATCCTGTACCTGTTCCGCCGGTACCACTTTCGGTTCAGGCATACGCACCTGGTCTACCCGAGGCGGAGGTGGCTCGACCGGTGGGGGCGGAGGTGGCTCCTCTTCATTCACGGGTGGTGGTTCGGAAAGCACCACCTCAGTTTCAATAATTTGTTCTGTCGGCTCGCTACTACCTAAGTCTATTCCCATCCACCTCGCTATTGCAGGTGATAACAGAAGCAGTACAAACGCAATGGACGCCGAAAACAACCCGATATTGGTAGCTTTGGGTGACAACTTACGGAGCTGGTATGCCCCGTAAGCCTTGTTACGACCGTCAAACACCACATCGAGCCATTCTTTCTTAAAAATATCCAATTTTGAACCTATCATAGCTATCGTATTCTGTGGTTATTCATCAATCATTATACAGGTTATCCCGTTGCAATACTTCAATTTCCGGATCGCTGATCGTACCGATCATATAGATTGGCGCCTTAATGATATTCATTTCATCCAATATGTCTACCAAATTGCGATGCGTAGATTTTTCACTGGGGCGTAACACTATGATTAAGTCTTTCCCGGTCTGTTGCTTTACCTGCTCCATCTTTTTCATTAAGATGGGCCGAATGCCCTCTTTACCGTAGTCGACGATTTCGGGCCCTTCAATGGGATTGCTATAATCGCCATGATACCACTCAATCTTGTTGTTGCTGCCGAGCAACAGCGTCAACGTCCGGGTATCAGCCACCTCCAGTCGGTCCTCCGGATCCTCTTCATTCTTATCCGGCATCGCCACATCCATGGCATTGGGCTTGTTGATCGACGTTGTAAGCATGAAAAAGGTGATCAAGAGGAAGGCCAAGTCTACCATGGCTGTCAAGTCCACTCTCGGCTGCTGCTTACCGCCGGTATTTAATTCTGCCATTTCTTATTTTCTTTACTGTTAAACCGTATTGCCTTACAATTCTTCTCCCGCACGGAGACTGGTAATCAAGCTGAACTTATTCACCTTTTGGCTTTGCAATACATCGATTACTTTTTTGATTTCCGGGTATTTCTCATCCGCATCCCCTTTAATCGAAACCCTCATCTCAGTATTTTTCAGCTCTTTGGTTGCCACACGCGCTGAGTAAATCCAATGAAACAGTTCGTTGCTTAGCGCATCGGTAGAATCGGTAGGAATCCCAGGTTGAAGTCCCGGCTTCACCCGGTCGTTCGGCCCCATGTTAATCAGTTGCTTTAAGTTACCCATTGGCACGCCGAACGTCTCGATTGTCGAAAATTGAGCCTTTTCTTCCGGTGTGAACGGAATCGAGTACTTTTCCGACATAAGCTCCAGCATCCTAGTCCGCGCATTGCGATTCACCACGCCGAAGAAAATTTTCCCCCCGTCGCCAACCGTAATCAGTCCCAAATCGTCGTCAGGTACTTTAACCTGCGTAACCGACGCGGGTGTATCTACCTGCAACGGCTCGGGTTGCCGGGCCGTAGCCGTCAATATAAAAAATGTGAGCAGTAGAAAAGACACATCGCACATGGCCGTCATGTCTATTGTCGTACTGGCTCTCTTTACTTTAACCCTTGGCATATGTGTTTCTTTTTATCTTTACTTATAGATGCATCATCCACCGGCTTTCCATAAATCGCCGGAATTAATTTTTATTTATGCGAAGCTGCATACGTTTGGACGATGGAAAACCCTGCCTCATCGATTGAGTAGGTCAACGTGTCGATCTTTGAAGTAAAGATGTTGTAAAATACAACAGCGATGGCAGAAGTAGCAATACCCGTTGCCGTGTTAATCAATGCTTCCGAAATACCGTTTGCCAATTGTGCTGAATCGGGGGTGCCACCAGTAGCCAGTGCCGAGAACGCTTTGATCATCCCTGTTACTGTACCCAACAGACCGGTCAATGTACCGATGGATACCAGCGTAGCCATAATGGTAAGGTTCTTCTCAAGCATGGGCATTTCCAATGCAGTAGCTTCTTCAATTTCCTTCTGGATAGCAACCGTTGCTTGCTCCGTATCGAGGCTGGGATTTGCAGATACATCTTTGTATTTCAACAAACCAGCTTTGATCACGTTCGCTACCGAACCTTGCTGTTTGTCACATTCTGAGATGGCTGAATCAATGTTGCCTCCGCCAATAAGAGACTGGATTTTCCGCACGAAATTGCCTACGTTACCTTTTCCGGAAGCCCGACCGATTACGATAAAGCGCTCAACTGCAAAAACCCATACCATCAAGAACAATCCCAACAACACAGGAACCACATACCCTGCGTGGTATACCATCCCTAAGTAGTTGCCTTCCACTGGACGATTTTCAGGGTTTCCATCCACGAAATTATTCGGGTCACCCATGATATATCTCCAAACCAATGCTCCGATAACGAAACAGATAATAATTGCCAGACTTGCAAAAACATTGGATGTTGAGTTGCTCTTCTCCGTTTTAATTGTGCTTGTTTTTGGTGCGTTTGCCATCTTTTTGAATTTTTAGATTTTAATGTTGTTAATTATGATTTTTAAGTAATTTGTACAATTTAATCCGTTGCCAGCCACAAAAATGGCTAAAGCAAATATAGTATTTTAAAGTAAAAACAAAATGTCCCCCGTCAATAATTGTTTAGTAACTTCTTAAGTTTAAGGAATGCGCAGCAGCAGCATCAGCACACCCTAATATTCAATGCTATTGTAATCACAAAGCAATTTCTGCACAATGAAAACTATTTTTTTTTGTAATTGCAAATTAAACATTCAAAATAAATAGGTTTTAGCAACGCATAAATGACAATTTTACATTTATTGATTCTGCTAACCGCCGTCTTAACCTCTATTAAACAACTAGTTGTCAACAATTTAATCAAAAAACACGATCCTTTTCTATCCGCCGGCAAGTTTAACCCGATATCCTTCATCGCTAAGCAATTGCAGAATACGTTGCTTAAAATCTCCTTGGATGATAATTTCTCCATCTTTTGTACTACCTCCTACCCCACATTTTTGCTTTAGCTTTTTTCCGAGGGCGTCCAGATCATCCACGGTGCCCACAAAACCCGTTACCAATGTCACTGTTTTACCTCCACGCATCTTTTTGTCCAACATCACCCGCAGCTGTTGCTTATGATTAGGCAACGTCTCCGTTTCGTCACTGTTTGCCTCCTGATAAGCGAAGGTCTCATCCGTCGAATATACGATGCCACTGTATCGCTGTTTTTTCTTCATTCAAAATAACTTATTCTTTAAACGCCTTATGCAACCCGCATTGACAGGGAAGGTCATATCCTTTACTAAACGGTGCTTTTATCAATAAATTGTTTTTCGTTTGCGGATAATCCCTTCAGCAGAGTATGCGTAGCGTATCGGGGTTTACGGTAATATCTAATGTCGCGCCCATTTCTTTGGGTTCCCCATCCACGTGCACTGCGTCTGCGGTATCTCTTTCGATACGAATCTTTTTACCCGGTACAATCTCTACATATTCCGATTGATCGGCTGTTTTGTTGAATAAATGAAACAACATCATCGGAATGGTGTATAAAGGAAATTTATGGATAATGCAAACATCCAGTGCCCCATCTGTCACGGAAGCCTGCGGAGCGACGTACGCATTGTTTCCGTATTGCGGCGAATTGGCCACACTGATCATAAATGCCTCCCGTTCAAAAATCTTCCCATCGATATCCAACACGTAACGTTTCGGCTTATAGGTACTGATTTCACTTAACACAGCTTTTAGATAGCCGATCGGACCACGAATGTTGTCATTGGCAAACCGGTCACTTACCGACGCGTCAAAGCCGATGCCTGCCATATTGAAAAAAGCCAGCCCGTTGATTGTCCCGCTATCGATGGTAATGGTTTCAAACCGGTTCAGCCGCCGCACTGCCGCACGCTCGTTAAGCGGGATTCCAAGATACAAAGCCAGCCCATTGCCAGACCCTTCGGGGATAATTCCCAAGGCCGTCTTTGTCCCATTTAATGCCGACGCAATTTCGTTGATGGTTCCGTCCCCCCCCACGGCCACCACGAGATCAAAACCGTCCTTTACAGCTTCCTTTCCCAATTGATTTGCATGGCCTGCATATTCGCTATACGTAAATTGCGCATCGTACAAATCTGCATCGAGCCCCTCGCGGGCCCGCCTTTCAAACCCCTTCTTCTTTTTGCCACCCGATATCGGATTGACGACAAATAAAACACGTTTCTTCTTCCCAACGCCCTTCATAGGAACCTGTTTATCCTTGCAAATGTATAGCATTATCCATATAAACTGCTTTCTGCTGTGATATTTTATATAAATTTAATATAAGGCCGTGGTCTCCATTTTGAAAACGACAAAAGTATCGTAGCTTTGCTGCCGAAATTACATAGCAACATGCCTTATTTATTTACATCAGAATCCGTTTCGGAAGGACATCCCGACAAGATTGCCGATCAAATTTCCGATGCGCTTATCGACAATTTCCTCGCTTGGGATGCCGACTCCCGTGTAGCTATCGAAACGCTGGTGACCACCGGACAGGTAGTATTAGCCGGAGAGGTTAAATCCAAAATATACCTGGATGTACCCAAGATCGCGCGCGCGGTCATCGAACGCATCGGATATACCAAATCCGAATATATGTTTGAAGCCAATTCGTGCGGCATTCTATCGGCCATCCATGAACAATCGCCTGATATTAATCAAGGAGTAGACCGCAAAGAGAAACAAGAGCAAGGTGCGGGCGACCAGGGTATTATGTTTGGATACGCCAGTAATGAAACCGAAAACCTCATGCCATTAGCGTTGGATCTCGCACACCGGTTGCTGTATGAGCTGGCCGCCTTGCGCCGAGAAAATAAGGAAATCACGTACCTCCGACCGGATTCAAAAGCGCAGGTAACGCTCGAATATGACGACAACCACAAGCCCATCCGTATCGATGCCATTGTTGTATCCACCCAACATGACGACTTCGATGCCGAGGAAGCGATGCTGGCAAAGATCAAGTCGGATGTGATCAACATCCTGGTTCCCCGGGTAAAATCCCAGTTAAAATCTGAACTACAGCATCTGTTCACAGACGACATCAAATATCACATCAACCCAACCGGCAAGTTCGTCATTGGTGGCCCTCACGGTGATACCGGGCTGACAGGGAGAAAAATTATTGTTGATACGTATGGAGGTAAAGGCGGTCATGGAGGAGGTGCTTTCTCAGGGAAAGACCCATCCAAAGTAGACCGTTCGGCTGCATACGCAACCCGGCACATTGCCAAAAACCTGGTCGCAGCAGGTGTGGCAGATGAGCTGTTGGTACAGATATCCTACGCCATCGGGGTGAAAGATCCCATAGGTATCTATGTCAACACCTACGGTACGTCCAAAGTCGCACTGTCAGACGGTGAAATCGCCCGCAAAATCCATGAGTTGTTCGATATGACGCCCTATGGTATTGAGACGCGACTGAAACTACGCAATCCCATCTATTCGGAGACTGCAGCGTATGGCCACATGGGACGTGAACCCCGTACCGTAACCAAAACGTTTGAAAACAGCAATGGTGAAACGACTTCTAAAGAAGTCGAATTATTCACTTGGGAGAAATTGGACTACGTAGATCAGGTAAAAGCCGCTTTTGGCTTATAAAACAGCCGCCGCGGTTTCCATTTGCCGATTTATTTTCTTCACCAACCCCTGTAACACATTACCCGGCCCCACCTCGGTAAACGAGGTTGCGCCTCCTTCAATCATGTGGAGGATCGTTTGGGTCCAACGTACAGGTCCTGTAAGCTGCTCAATCAGGTTCCGCTTGATAGCAACTGAATCTGTATATGGCTTTGCATCGATATTTTGATACACGGGACATACCGGTTCTTGGATTTCCACGGCTTCAATTGCAGCCTGCAACTCCACCCGGGCTGCCTCCATCAACGGAGAATGGAAGGCGCCTCCCACATTGAGTTTAAGTGCCCGTTTAGCACCGGCTTCCAGCAATAGCTCACATGCTTTTTCAACGCCCGCAATCGTCCCCGATATGACCAGCTGTCCCGGACAGTTGTAATTAGCGGGTACCACCACATCGCTGACACGCTGACAGACGTCTTCCACCGTGAAATCGTCGAGTCCGAGGATAGCAGCCATCGTGGAGGGTTGGATTTCAGTAGCCTTCTGCATGGCATTTGCGCGGGCAGCCACCAATCGCAAGCCGTCCTCAAAGCTCAATGCTCCCGCTGCTACCAGGGCTGAAAACTCGCCCAATGAATGCCCTGCGACCATCTGAGGATGAAAAGCTTTGCCTAAGGCTTTGGCTAGAATTACCGAATGAAGAAAAATAGCCGGTTGGGTTACGTTAGTCTGCTTTAAATCCTCGTCGGTTCCTTCAAACATCACATCCGTAATGCGGAAGCCTAAAATCTCATTGGCCTGTTCAAAAAGGAATTTTGTTTCTTCACTGTGATCGTACAGCTCTTTACCCATGCCTACAAATTGGGCTCCTTGTCCGGGAAAAATGTATGCTTTCTTCATTGTGTTGTTCAGTTAATCCAATACAGGTATTGTTTGCAGATGTCTGCAAAGATAGGATAATTCCAAATTCTACCATCGCTCTTAAAAATAAGGTCGACTTATTTTGGATAACTTGTTTTATTTAAGCCGATAATTCCCACCTGTTTGATCCAACTGCCAACAACGATTTTCAGTTAAATCCATTAAGGAAAAAAATTCCTGATTGTGGAGATTTATTGTCAGCGACCAATTTTCCATACGACCGGTTGCACGGTACTCCCCCTTTTCCCCAATCAATCTCCAATCCTCCAGTCGGGTCAGTTCGTCCATAACCAATACATGTACAGCAATCCGGTCAGTTTGCGCATCAGGTTCAATGGCGCGATAAATTAACCCGCTTCCGGGCTTCCCTTCACCCGTCCGGGCAGGTTCCGGGTGATACGCATCATGGGCGTATCCATATATTGGTCCGATGGGTACGGCGCCACCGCCTTGATGTATTTTCAGCCCCGCTAATGGCCGTTGTACCGTCAATTCCCGGTCCTTGATTGTTACGTCAGCCAATCCATCCCGGTTGTTGACTACCCAATTCCAGCAGGTCCGTACAGGTATTTCTGACCGAATCCTATCAACGACAAAGACTACATGGCTCGCCGCACTGATCCAAAAACGGGAAAATTCCGTAATCGGTTCGCCGTAAAGCGCAGCAGCCTCCGATCCAACAATAGTCACCGCACCGACTCGCTCGGTAATCAACCGTCGGTTGCCCCGAGTAACCGGTTTGCCGACAACACCATCTATTATCCAACGCTTGTTTAAGATGCTCTGCTGTTCCAGTAGCTTCGTTTTCGTAAGGTCCTCCTGTAAACCTATTCCATTCGCTTCGATCAGAAATGTACAGGTATTATGCGTTTGACTGCTGCTCTCAAGTCCGTGGATTAAATTGCGATAACAACTATGACCGGGATCGACCAATAACCGCTCTTGATTATATACCATCATAAAGCTATTCACGTCACCGTGTAAATGACCCGGCCCGTGTAAAGGCTCCGCTCCGCCCTGGATGGCGATGACTGTTTTCCCGTCCCAAGCGTCCCGGATAAACGTATTACCATTCTCAAAGGAAGCAGTAAGCGGCAAGCCCGCTTCTGCCGGGGATACAGGCTTTGCTGTATTAGTAAGTAACGGTAAGGTAAGAAATCCCCAATCGTTGATAAACCCGAAACTTGCCAAGTGATGCGGCTCTTGGTAAGGATTGGTTGAATAATACGCCTGAAAGAGATAACCCGCCAGTCCGGCGAGGACCGGGTTGTGTTGCTGCTGCCGACAGGCAATGTGCAATAAAACATCTCCTGAAGGTCTGAAAATAGCGGCACTGTCGTTAAAATTAATCGCTCTGGCCCGTGGTTCTGTACCCCAACCTGATAACGGTTTCGCATATAACATACTGGAAGCAACCCAAGGCATGCCCTTCGCATAGGAATCTATACCGATCGTAGCTGCATAATCCGGAAATAACCTCACCAACGATTCATAAACCAAACTGAGCGCCAGCATTAAATAGTTGCCATATTGCAACGACTCCGCGTAAGATCCATCCGGCTGAAATGCCGCCAAGCACGCTTTCATATGGGGAACATAAGCGGCCAACCGCTTCTTATCGCCCAACACCGCAGAAGACACAAGTACTCCGGCCAGTACGATGCCCCGCCAGTTTGCCAAGTGGGTATGTTTTGACAGCCAACGCTCGCAAAGGATCACACCTTTTTCGATCAGCATCCGCTTCACCTCATCGTACTCAGACGCTGTAAACACCGAAGCGGCCAAATCCAACACACTCGCTACCCCCCAACAGACATGGGCGGTTTCCAAATGACCCAGGTAAGGTTCGCTGTGATCCCTAAACCATGGGCCCACCCACTCGCTAACAGGACGCCGTGCAATGGAGAGCGTTACCTCCCGAAGCCACTCTGCTGTTGGCTCATGTTTTTCAATTGCATGCAACATGGCCGCATCGGATAGGTATTCAAAGGTGAAATACCACCATGCCGTTCCGTCCCCGGGTTGCGGCAACCCGGGGTACCGGATGCGATCCAATACCCGGCTACGGAGCGCTTGCCGAAAGGCATCTATCGCATTGCCTCCCGTTACGATGCGCTGTCTTTCATCACGGCTAAGGAAACAAGATAGATTATCCATCCTGATATCACTGGATTTGTTCATTACAGTGCAACAAATATTTCATTCCTGACGGGTTATCATCGATTCGTTCAAACGCTTGTTGAATATCGGTTAACGGCAGCACTTCAGTAATTATACGGGTTAGCGGCAACTTACCCGAGTCGACCAACGCAATCGCCATTTCAAAATCTTCCGGTTCATAAACCCTCGCCCCCACTAACTGCAGCTCTTTCCAAAAAAAATCAAACAGCCGTACAGGTTTAGGTTGACCATGGATTGCTACCATCACCGCCCTGCCGCGCACCCTCAACAATTGAGTCATGGTATCTACGGCCGCCGCTACGCCCGATACTTCAAACACGACATCTGCCATAGCATCTGCCGTGAATTGCGCAACCCGGTCCACCACGTTTTCCACCATCGGATTAACGGTTTCAAATCCCAGAGACTGGATAAGCTCCAACCGATGGGGGTTGACTTCGGAGACAAGCACTTCGGCACCTTGATGGCGAGCAACCAAGGCAACCAGTACACCGATGGGACCGCCGCCAAGCACTACCGCCCGGTCACCCGATTTCGATGCACTTAAACGCACGTCATGGCAAGCAACGGCCAAAGGCTCAATGAGTGCAGCTTGTTTGAGTGACACGCCGCCAGGCAATTTATGGAGCGTATAAGCCGGCACCACCCAAGACGCTTGCATACCGCCCGGGGTGTCAATTCCGATGAATTTTAAGTTCTTGCCGATATGGGTGTATCCGTTGTCGAACGCAGTTGCTTTTCCGGGTTGCAACGGGCGGACGGTAACCGCTTCGCCCACCTGGAAGCCGGTTACTTCCGGTCCAACCTCACTGACGACACCCGATACCTCATGACCAATCACTTGTGGGATTTGCACCCGCTGGTCCATGGTTCCATGGTAAATATGCACATCGGTACCGCAGATGCCACAATAAGCCACATTCAAACGCACCGTTCCTGCTTCCAACGGCGGTAAGTCTGCTAAGGGTTTTACGGTAAATTGTTTGTTTCCTTCGTAATATGCTGCTGTCATTTCCATTCAAAAGTTTCTTTCTAGAATCTGTAACAGGTTTCCCTCCGGATCGACCAAATTGCGTACGCGTCCGCCTCCAATAGCGGGCATCACGTCGCCCCCCCATTTTACCGCCTTCCCATCCAGGTAGGTAATGGCTTTGTCAATGCTTCCGACCCGTATCGCCAAGTGAGACCATCCTGGTGTCCAAGTTGTCCGTTCAGGTCGCACCGTATCATCTTTGGGCATGATTTCCAACAACGTTCCATCTGCCGCGCGGAGTATCCAAACGGGCTTATCATGCCGGAAATGCCTTTGATATCCGAGTACATCACAATACCAATCCGCCAAACGGTCTACATTATCCGCGGCCAGCGCCGGATGATCCACACCCGTAAACACCTCTTTTTTATCATCATTAGTTCCCATTGCTCCGCTGTTAAAAATACCCACCCCGCTTTACCACTTCCGTAGGTTTCAAGCCGCTTTCTACCATCGCCTTGATGTCCACTTCTTTAACCTTGATGGCCTCTGCTGCCACAAGTACATCATAGGCAATAGCTGCAGGAATAGCGATCACGCCATCGATATCGCCGAAAATCCAATCACCGGGTTTAATAATGATTTCTCCGATCAATACGGGTTTCTGGTAGTAATACATCCGGAAACGTCCAAGCATACCCGTATTGGATTTGTACTGATAAAAGACCGGAAACCCTTGATCCAAAATTGACTGCGTATCGCGGATTCCATTAATCAACGCACCACGGCAACCGGCCTTACGTGCGGCCATCGTCATCACTTCGCCCCATTGAGAAGTAACCGTATCACCGGTGCAATCCCAAATCACCACAGAATCTTCGTGCAGTGCTTCCAGCATTTCCGCCCGCAGTTCAAACTCGCCGTCGGTAGTGATATCCGGTCCGCCTTTGATCGTAAACGCCTGACCCACCATCTTCATTTCTTCCCGAAGTGGGCGGTAGCTGGCTGGCAAGCTCGTGGCGTGCATCTTATAGTTGAAACGCAATACATCGTTAATTGCTCCTGAAAATAATTGGAGATACCGTTCACGCATCTCAGTTATCGGAACAGGATACTTCGTCCCATTCACCGAAAAGTTATCTTTTGACAGTGTTCCCATCACGTATTATCCTGCTAAAAACTTCATGTTATCAAAATTAATTTCCCGGATGACCAGATCCTCCGGCTGGCTCAATACAAAGAGAATGATCTTTGCCACATCTCCTATCTTTAAAAACTTCTCCCGGGGTACCTTCCGGTCGCCCCAATAGTCGCTATCCACAGGTCCGGGGTTTACATCTGTCACTTTAATGCCCAACTTCAGCACTTGATCAGCAAAACCGCTGCTTAATCCCCGCGCACCAAATTTGGATGCACAATACAACGGTGCATTGGGGTTTGTACGTTGTCCGGCCATGGAAATCAGATTGAGAATATGTCCTTTACCTATTGGTTTCATCATCCGCACGGCTGCCCGGCTGCAGAGAAATACACCACGCATGTTTGTGCCCACCATCTGTTCGAATGTTTCTACAGTTGTATCGGCCAAATCAGGAGTCGGTAAGCCTGAACCCGCGTTATTGATCAGTACATCAACTCCGCCGAATGCCTCTTTACATCTCCGGAAGGCTTCCTCGACATCTTGTTCGCTGCTTACGTCTCCGGCAAACGTTTGGTGATTTAGCCATTCGGATATCACCTGCCGCCTGCTCATGGAAAACACCTTAGCCCCCTGTGCCAACAGTAACTGCTGCACCGCAGCTCCTATTCCTGACGACGCCCCCGTCAGGAATACCACTTTATCGTTCAACTGATTCATATTCTTTTTTTTCACTCTTTCCTATTGTTTTTTGATAGTTGTCTCGATTGTAAAACCACAGCACTAACGCCAGCACGGCACATCCGATACCAGCACCAAAGGAAAATCGTCCACTGGTGTCTTGGAAGGAAGGCACGCTCATTGTCATAAATAATATGCCGGTAAGCGCAAGGGCAAAGGCATAAAGTCGATTCATCGAACGTTGAAATTCCCAATTTTCTTTGGGTTTCTCGGCTTCTGTAAGTGGCGTAGCTAGCTTCCGGAAGAAGGCCTTAATACGCTGTTGGTAAGCCGAGGTACTGCTCCCTATGTAGCCTGAAAGTAAAAATACCCCTGTGCAGGCCATAATTTCGATCAGTGTAGCCAACTCCCAAGATAAAGAAGGAATGGTATTCAATGCCAAACCCAATACCACACCCAGTCCGAGCGTCGCCAATGCCCCCCATGGCTGGGGCCGTTTCAGGGCAATACCCAGTACCAACGGAATGGTCATCGGGATAGCGAACAATCCGGTAAACAATTTATTCGCCTCAAAGGCCCCCCCAAAACCACCGATGTACAATGCTCCCACCGTGATGACGGCCCCTAATAAAAACGTCATCACGCGTCCTACCCAAAGCAATTCCTTGTCCGTTGCACTCGCATTAAACAACCGCTGGTAGATATCTTTGGTAAGCACCCCCGCCGTGACATTGTATTCACCGCTAAGTACCGACATCGTTGCCGCAAACATGGCGGCGACCATCAGTCCCATGATGCCATGCGGAAGCAGCTCCAGGCATACACTGACATAAGCCATTTCCGGATTTTCCAAATTCGGGATAATGACTCGTGCCGCCAGCGATGGAAATAGAAAAATGACCGGAAAAATAAAGAAAAACACCGCAGTAAGTGCCGCCTGCTTTTGACTGGCTTTTTCATCACGAACACTGTAAAACCGCTGAATGAATGTCCAGTTACCACTGTATTTGATCAAAATCATTACATAATACACCATGACAAACAGGGGGGTACCCTTCGCACCATTGAACCAATTGAAATGATCGGGAATGGTATCCATGATCGTTTGTAAACCTCCACCGGCCTGAATGGTAAGGGGCACAAGTATCAAGGTAGCGACAATCAGGATGATAAATTGTACAACATCGGTAACCACTACCGCCCATAAACCGCCGATGACGGTATAGAGGGCCACAATCACGCCACATATCAGAATACAGGCCTCCAGACTCAGCGGAGTTGCCGCCTTGAGAAACAGTCCTAACGCATACAACCGTACCATGTTGTCCAACAATTTGAAAAGAACACCTCCCCACGAAAGTATCTGCCGAACCGGTGCGTTAAAGCGTGTTTCCAAGTATTCCACCGGAGTAATCACGCCTGCCCGGCGCCAACGTTTGGCGAAGAATGCCACACCCAGCAACGCCGGCAGTACCGTACTCCAGATCAATGTAAGCGCAATGATCCCATCGCTGTACGCAATGCCCGCATACGCCACGAAGATAAACGTACTGAATTTCGTCATGAAGTTACTGATGGCGCCGGATATCCAGGGAATGGCATTCCCACCCTTGAAATAATCACCCACATTTTTGATGTATTTGCCAAGAAAAATTCCAATACCGGCCATCATGACCATGTAAATAGCTATCGCGGTATAATCGAGTGGTTGGAGGGTGTTCATCGTTTCGTCAAATAATTTTGTAAAAATCCGGCAATGTACCCCGCCTGTGCCATGCGTGCGGGGACTTGGTAGTGGACATGGTCAATGACCTCTTCTCTTCCCAATGCAATGGACAGGCTATACAAGTCGATAACGGGAATTTTTTTTGCTGCACAGACCTCATCCGCAATTCGGTTGAATGCATCCAGGTCGGCGGCATACCGCTTAAATGCATTCGATCGCTGATTATGCACCGAATCAATGACCATCGTGGTTCGCATCCAGATCAATTGGATGTCATGCATGGCCAAAAGGTTGTGAATAGCAAGCAAGTTCTGGCGATATGCGGCAGAATCGACTTGCGTTCCACTGCCGTTGATGTCACGTTTTATATCGTGCAACCCACAATTTAACAACAAGTAATCCGGTTTAAAATCTCGATTGGCTATTTTCTTTCTCAGATAAGCCAATACCATACGGGAGTCGCCACCATTTGCTCCCGTAGGTACGTCCAGGTTTTTTTCAGCACTGCCGTCATTTTCCTTTCGTTCCAGTTCGGCAATTCCGTCCAGATATTGTTGCAAATAAGGTCCATATTGAATGGAAATGGAATCACCGATAAGGAAAAGCTTCGGTAGTTTGGGCCGGGTGCTTGCCACAATAGCTACGAAGATGATTACCGTTGAGAAGTAGACATACATTTTTTCTGATTTCATACAACATTTCCTTTCTCCATAATCAACAGCGGGTAGTCGCGCAAAGGAATAAATTGAAAGACCTGCGCTTCCTGGTTAATCCTCCACTTGTCATCGTCATTCATTCGCGAGGAGCTGCCCAACTCGTAAATGGCGCCCGTAAATGGATCAACAAGTACAGGTTCATGGATTCCGTTGGTCTCCCAATCCCATAACATCAAATGAATTTGTGCTTTATCTTCCAGCGTATCTGCTGCCTTCTCGGTATTCCAATAGGCCAATGCCGGTCCCATATCTGTGTTAAACAGCGCTGCCTGGAAATTGGAAAGGCTCTCTTTCTCCCCGTTGCCGAACGCACGGTAATCGGCTTCTGTAAAAGGCTGACTGGCCTGCATAGCTTGCAGGATGGCATTCCTTGTTTCTATATGACCATGGATGACACTGCCAAGATGTTGAAGTGCATGGTAAGCGGGCTTTGGCGATATTTCCGGCTTTGCCCGTAGCACACCCTTGTAGTTGACTTTTCCAGATCCTTTGGGATAATCGTGAATGTCGACGATTAAGAACCAAAGTGTCATCGGAAGGCCCAGCGAGCAATCAGTTAGTAGCCGCCGAAGCATATTTTTCGCCTGAATATTTTCGGTCCATGGGCCTTCACCGGAAAAACCCGTGCTTCCGGGCTGCGAGGGGTATCCGTTCTCCCCCTGCCAGATTTGAAGAGTCGGTTTATATTGAAGAGCCAGCTTTTGGAGCGCTTGGATACGCGCATTGTAATGCTCGGGAACAGTCGTATAAGGATGAAAAGAAAAGATATCGATATGCTCTGCAATCCCTTCTTCGAATAGCTGCCTGATATAGGTTTGGGGTAATCGGGAAACCACTCCACCAACGATCACCGCTTCCCGATGCCCCTCACGGATCAGCGATGCGGTTTCCCTAACCAATGCTACGTATTTAGCCGGGTCTGGAGCATCCGGTTTCCAAAAACCGCCGAGGTTGGGTTCATTCCAGATTTCATAATGCGTAATCCGGTCGCGGTAACGTTCCACCAACAGGCGTACAAAGTTCTTCCACCCTGATAATGCCTTGGTATCATTCATCGGATGAAAGCCAACACCGCCGCCACTGTAGTGTGGGTTACCGTACCCCACATTGAAAAATGGGTTGATTCCTACGTTGACCAAACCATCCACACTCTCATCCAACCAGCCCCAATCGTAGGTTCCCTTGATTTTTTCGACCCGCTCCCATCCGGTCTGTAGCCTTGCCCACTTCACCGGTAAAGACTTTATCCAGGGATATACTTCACTTGGTTTCCATAAATCGCGATCCAACGTTTCACAGCCGATACCAAATGGTGAGCTGGCAAATTCTGAGGGGGCTTTAAGTTTTATCCTGCCGATCTTGACAAGCGTTCTGGTAGCTGATTCAACCCACGGCGATTGCGGATTTGATCGGTTTTCCGTGGAGTTATGCAGCTGAGCCGCTAAGGGTAGTACAGCTGCTGCTTTGATAAAAGTTCTCCGGCTCGTTGTGCTCATTTTAACAAATCTTAGTTACGTTCCCGTTAAACACATTGCATTGATGCAATGAGTGTGCATTCAGCTGGTAGTCGCCCTCGTATCCGGTATCACCCAGCATATGAGCCATCAAAGCGATGGATAAGGGATAGAACCATGAACCCAACATAATGTGGGTACGGTCCGGATCCTCATCCCGTAACTCTGCTGTCGCTTCTGCCATTCCCGGCTTCCATATCCAATGTGGCCTTGGCACCCAATCTTTTGGGTTGCTGTCCTTACGATGGAGCAACCATCCGCAACCTTGTGGGTCCTCGTGCATCAGTGCATGTTGGAGATAGCGCCTCGCAGCGGACTCCAGGTCTTCCCGGCGATAGTTCGTGAGTTCCGCAAGATTTGCCATCATATAGGCTCCGTCAAAATCGGGACAATCCGATCCCCCCGGCCAAAACGAACCGTCGGCCAATTGGCACGCTAAGGTGGAATCCACATTACGCTCCGCAGCACGCAATGGCCAACCCTGGGCAAAATAAATCGGTGTGATGTGTATGGTTCCAAATAACCCATTGGGTAGGTTTGCACCGAATTGCGTACCCCAGAAACCAGTTTGCTCGTCCAATAGTTCTTCCAATGCCGGATACATACCGTATTCCATAATCCGATCTACCTCCGACTCACCGAACCAATCCCGTAGTGCAAACAATGCGGTAGCACACGCGAGCACTTGATTACCCCCTGCCCAAGAATTTGCCCAATTGTATTTTTTTACCCAGCGATAAAGTGCATCCACACTAAGCAGTGGCTCCAGGAAATCCAAACGGAAATCCGGCTTCATGCCCAGCACCCGCAATGCCCAGATATTACCCCTCGTATAGTGCCAGTAGGGTTCGAGGTCGTTAACCGCTAAACGACGGGCATGTTCTTCAGCTTTGGGCGAAAAATACCCGTGCTGCGTTTGACGGTTGGTGAAATTTCGCGCCCATATCCGCCTGTCCGATTCCGATAGTTCAGCCAACCCGCCGAATAAATCCAAAATATGGGCAGCATGATAAGAGCCATAAAAGCTCTCGCCTTCGCCGGCCTCTTTGCGGTAAATACCCGGAGTTTCACCAATTTTCATGGCGTTGACAAACCCGAGTGACGTTTGCTTGATACGGCGGTAGCCTTCTGTTACATTTCCCATCATTTCATTCGTTAATAATCAAATCTATTACCTGCATTCCTGATAGGGAATTGCCGACTGGTCGGCAACCAATATCGGATAATCAGGTATCGGGATATTTTTAATCGTTCGTTTACCGTCAACCGTTTCGATAGCAGTTGCCGGAATCGCGAAAACATTTCCCGATATGAGGTCTACATAAACCGGGTTGTTTATCTTGTCATCAATCCGGATATCCTCCATCATCGGAGGGAAACTCTCCGCAGGTCTCTTTTCATGGTTCCAAAAAACATAAACCGGCGAACCTGTAGCAAGATGGCGATAGCCGAAAGCCGATACGGATTTCGGTGTAGTTTCAACCGATAGTGCATCCGGTTCCAATCGGCTTACCTCATCCAAATTAAAGTATCCCATAATCCGCTGCGCACTGAAATAGCTGATCTTCGGCCGATCAATCGTTTTGTCCTCATGGGTCTTTAACAAACCTTTCGAGTTCACCCCCGAAAAATGATCTCCCTGCTGATAATGCAAATCGCTAAGCGTAAATAGATTCGTTTCAATACCCCTCCCGTAATCGCCCATTAAGCGTCTGGCCACATATTTGGCCTGACTAAGTTCGGTCCAATCCAACTGCCTCAATGCGCCTACGCTGTTACTGCTCGGTGTAGAAGGGCAACCGTTCTCTCCTTGCATCAGTTTAATACGAGAAGCATATCCATGGACAACTTTCTTCAAATTTTCGATCGTCGGATAAAGGTCATCCGGGTTGGGTGGATACCCATGAAAAGTAACCACATCGACCAAATCCAATTTACCCTGGGCCTTCAGCACATCGAAAAATTCGGTCAGAAAATTCACCCTGCTGACACCCGCATAGCCCAACGCCAACAAGCGTGCGTCCGGCTGAATTTTCCGAACCAATTCTGCTGTCCGGATGTAAAAATCCGCATAAGCTTTACCGGTAATTTTCGGCGTCAAATCCGGTTCGTTCCATACTTCCCATTCGATAACTTTATTTTTATTCCGGGTGACTAATGCCGTTACCCATGCGTCCCATGCCTTAAGCGCCTCTTCCGATGTGGGAAGTGCCCCGCCAAGTTTGGGTTCGCCTCCCCCTTCGTATATCGGGTTGCCGTAGGAAAATTCCACCCAGGGGCGAACACCTCTGGACAATGCATCATCAATGATCTCATCCAGCCAGGTGAAATTATACTGACCTTTCACACGCTCACATTTCGCCCATCCTGCCTGTAGCCGGATCCGTTTGGCACCTAAATCACCCAGATACTTGCTATAAGAGTGGTAATCGGCGTAATCCCGGTCAAGTGTTTCTCCACCTATAGACCACGTGGATGACTTGATCTCCGAAGCAGGCTTGCCTTTCAGCACCCCCAGTAACTCGTATTGATCCGGACCTACAGGATATTGTGCTAAGCCCCAATTTGCAATACACAAACTTACAGCGGTTAACAATGTGCTTTTTGTTCTCATCAGCATTATAGTTTTAATATATGGTTATCAATGACTTCTCTATTAGTAGCACCGGAGAATCATAAAGCGGAACGTGAAAGAAGCTGAAACCTTCAGCCCCCTTATTCCAACTCTTGTCGTCGATTTCGAAAACATCTCCAGTCAGCATATCAACATATACAGGGTCTTTAAATTGGATATGTTGGAAATTCAAATTTTGATAAAATTTACGAGTGAAATCATTTGGGATCCCATTTCTCAACCATATCGATATAACATGATTGCTCGTTTCTTTCTGTTCAAAAGCATACACAGATAATGGAATATTAGCTGATGCCTTCCACCTAAAGTCAGCTAAAGGGACTAAGGAATCATCAAATATAGATGCCAAATGCTGCAAGACGGAATAAGTCATTTTAGGTCGAACAACATGTTGCTGATTGTCGGATTCCAATAGTCCTTTGGCATTTATCTCTTCCGGATACTTCATTTCCATAATCCCGAAATAACTGGAAGGAATCGCTCTGGCAAAATCATTTAACAAACGTCTAAGCGCCCATTTACTTGCAGATATTTCAGTCCAATCGTAGTTATTCAGTGCCCTTGTACGGTTCCTTTGTGTAGGTGCGCCACTTTCTCCCTGTCGAATTGTGATGCGTGTGTCGTATCCATTAACAACCTTTCTGAGGCTATCAACTGCTTTATAATCATCCGGATCAAATTGATGTCTATGAAAGGTTATTTCATCGACTAGCGAAATCTTATTCCGCGCTTCAACGATCTTCAACACCTTATTCACATAGTGATAATCCACGCCACTACCCAACGCAAAAGCCAATATTTTGCTTTCCGGATCTTCCGTCCTAATTACCTCTGCACTGCGGATAAGGAGAGTTGCATACTTATCAACGGAAATGCGATAATTCGGCTCATTCCAAATCTCCCACTCATGCACAACACCTTTATAGCGCTTTACCATTGCCTTGAGCCAGTTATCCCAAGCCACTAGCGACTCAGGGGTATCCGGCACACCTGCTTCCGCAACCTCATCCCCTCCATAAATCGGGTTGCCATAGCCAACATTGATCCATGGCGTCACCCCCAGATTTTTCATATCGAATACGATGGAATCAAGCCATGCGAAATCGTATACACCTTTTTCTTGTTCTGTACGTGCCCAACCTGATTGAATCCGGCACTTCTTAAATCCCAAAGGAGCCAAATACGATTTCCAATTCTCATAGATTGTATAGCCGCGGTCCATGGTCTCCGCACCAATTGACCAAGTATTTGATGTTATTTCGCTTACATTTCGGGGTTTTATTTTACCGATCTTTTCCCAATAAACTCCATCTACCTGGGCCGCCAATAGCTTACATAAAAGCATGCTGGTTAGGATCATTGTGATTTTCATTGGCCTTACCTGTTATTTCTACTTACAGCACTCACCAGCCCGGGTTCTGCGGAAATGGTTTGTCTAAATTTGCGTCAATAACCGCCTGCGGAATCGGATACAGTGTATCCCTTTCGGTTACATACGGTCCCGACTGATCGTTATACTGTTTGGTACGGTCCAGCCAACGTCCCAATCGCAGCAATGTATACCTTCGGTGTTCTTCTGCGAAAAGTTCCCTGGCCCGTTCATCCAGGATGAAATCGATGGAAACTTGGCTGGCATTGATGGTAGAAGCATGGGAACGCCTTCGTATGATGTTAATATTCTCCGCTGCCAGGTCATTTTTCCCTTGCAGATGTTGCGCTTCGGCAAGCAGTAGATAGGTTTCGGCAAGCCGCAGATAAGGCTGGTCTTTATACCCCGGATCTGCCACAAGATTTTCTTCAAATACATCTTCCCATTTTTTGGTCGACGGCCAGTTGTAGGGCCTGTCTGGCGCCGTTTCTGGAAAACTGCCGATCTGAAAGGCACCCATGTATTTATCCGGATCGGTGGTGGTAAACACCGTGTCGCCATTGTCTTTAACCACGTAGCGATAAATAGCATACTCCGAAGCCCGATCATCCTGTGCTTCATACAGATCAAGGCCCTGCTTCGTTATCCCATACCATCCCGATCCTCTACCGCCTGTTTGAAATCCTACTGAAGTCCCTTTAATTTGCCAATACCATAATACCCAGCCTCGTCGCATCAAGTTCGAGCTTCCTCCCTGCACCTGCCTGTTAAACGGAATTGCCCATAACACCTCGGTATTTCCTTCACTATAAAGCGCATTTCCATCATAAAATGCATCCATAAACGGAACGCCCGGCTGGCCGGCCCGCACGCCGTAGCGCTCAGTAATTAAGTGGTAATTGGGGTTATCAATGGCCGCCTGGGCTTTTGCTTCCGCCAGGTCAGGCCTTCCTTTTATCAGGTAAAGTTCAGAAAGATAATGCTGGGCAGTCGCACGGCTTGTACTCCCTGCATTTGCCTGCACCGACGGCAGATGTTCTTCGGCAAAAAGCAGATCGCTTTCCATCTGATCATATATTTCCACTTTGGGGGTGCGCCCCCAATCGTTACCAAAATTACTTCCGGAAATCTCTTCCGTCACCAAGGGGACATCTCCCCACAAATACGTAAGGTGACGGTAAGACCAAGCCCTTATCAAACGGGCCTCTGCAATCACAGTGTTCTTCTGCGCATCTCCTCCCCATTGTACCTCTGGAGACTCCGCCCGGTTAATGATGGTATTCGCTGCGCGCACAATTTGATATAAATAATTGAACCAAGCCGTAATATCAGAACGGGCACTGTTCATATACGTTCCCCACTGTACCCAAGGCATTTCCTGATTCCGCACAATGGGGAAATAAAAATAATCCGTTGATGCAGAGATCGCCCGCCCCATCATCGTCTCCGTCCCGCTGCCCGGCACATTCCCCCTTTCGAATTCACGAAACATGCTGTACAACCCGTTGAGTGCAACTTCAAAACCTTCCGGGGAGGTATATAACTGATCTGCCGTAAGGGTTGATCTAGATTCTTCATTCAAAAAATCCTTCTCGCTGCATCCCGTCAGCAAAAGCAAAAATGACAAACAAGTCAGAAAAAATATATTGAATTTCATAACATTTCCGCGTTAAAATGTAAGGTTCAAACCAATGTTATAAATGCGATCCATCGGAGTGGCCCGCTGACTCGAATACTCGGGATCAAGCCCATTCCACGGTGTAAACGTAAATCCGTTTATCAGGCCGACAGAAATCTGGCATCTCGAAACTTTCAGGCGATCCAGCGCCTCTGCCGGTAACTCATAGGTCCCACCTATCTGGTTTATCCGGATAAAGCTTGCGTTCTTGTAGAACCTGACACCAAATGGATTTGCACCATCCCGATTAGCAGGATAGTCATTGGTGGGATTATCCGGGCTCCACCAATTCTGCTTTAATGTGTTTCTGATTGCATCCGCATAGACAATATCGGTATCCCAGAATTCATTGATCCGCGTAATGCCCGTCCGGCCGGTCACGGTGATATTGAGTGAGAACTGTTTGTAAGTTACCTGATTAGTAATGCCGAATGTAACCTTCGGTGCGCGCTGACCGATGAATGTACGATCATCAGGCGTAATTTGTCCATCTCCGGTTGCATCCATAATTTTCACATCGCCGGCCTTGGCGGTTGGCTGATGCGAATTCGGAATATCATCGTTCAATTGCCAAACACCTTCATAGAGATAGCCAAAATTTGTGCTAATGGGGCGGCCAATAAACCAACTGTTGGCAACGTCATCTTCTCCATCCCCATATAAGTCCAATATCTTATTCTTGTTATGACTCACATTGAGAGATGTCATCCATTCAAAATGCTCGTGTGTGATGTTGCGTGAGGTCAGTGACAACTCGATCCCGGTATTTTGAACCTTGCCGATGTTTGAAAGAATATTGGTCACTCCATTTACGGATGAAATTGCTCTATTCAACAATAGATCTCTTGTGTTCGATTGGTAAAAATCCAGTGCACCCGACAAGCGTCCGCCAACCAAGGCATAGTCAAGACCTACATTAAGCGAACGGGTAGATTCCCACCCCAGGAGTTCATTCTCCATGGTTCCCGGAAGATAACCTACTCCCTGCTGGTCGCCGCCCGGTCCGGTCAGGTAATCGCTCCTGCTCATTTTGGCCAACGTCGAATAAGCAGAAATCGCTTGGTTGCCATTTTCCCCATACGTGGCACGCAATTTCAGCTGGTCAATCCAGTTGACATCCTGCATAAACCCTTCACGGTGGATATTCCACCCCAACGCAATCGAAGGAAATACCCCGAACTTCTTTGCGGATCCAAACGCTGAGAAACCGTCCCGACGTACCGTGGCAGTAACAAGATACTTGTCATTAAATGAATAGAATACCCGTGCCATCTGTGACAAATAGGATTCCTGCAAAAAGCTCCTGCCCGGTGTTATAAACTCCGCCGACCCCGGTTGGTACCAGGTCAGGTCTTCGATCGGGAAACCTCTTGCATATAAGGTTGCTGTGTTGTCCCTATTTTCCTGTGAACTGTAGAGCAGGGTTACATCCAGCCGGTGCGCCCCGAACGTACGGTTATAAAACAGCAGGTTCTCAATGAGCCAATCCGTCTCTTTGGTATCACTTGAATACGCTTGCCCCGTATTCTGGATTCCTTCAATGGTATTTGATCCCCAGAAAATATCCCGGTTGGCAGACCGGAAACTGTATCCGGTATTGAGTTTGTAGGAAAGTCCCTCCAGTGGAAGTTTGACAACGAGGAAATTATTACTGAATAAACGCCTGTTGTAATCCTCATCCTGCGCATTCCGGGTAGCCAGTGGGTTGGGATAGGTAGGACGTTCTTTCCAGGGAATGATTGCCAGATTCCCGTCTTTATCATACGGAGATACCAGTGGGTTCATGAAAAAAGCCCCGCCAAGCCCTCCCGCATCATGAGGTGCACTGCCGCCACCCGAAAATGCCACTTCGATACCCGAATTATCCATAAAGGTATATTGCGAATTGGTCCCGATCTCCAGCCATTCCGTCGGTTTGACGGTCAAGTTAGCCCTACCCGTTACCTGCTGATAATCATCTCCCTTCGCGATTCCCCCAACGCCCGAAAAATTACCTGCAAACAAATAGTTGAATTTATCCGTTCCGCCTGAAAGGGTTACTGCATGCTTCTGCTGCCTACCGATCTGGGTTGCTTCCTTTACCCAATCGGTGGATAAGCCGTTCTCATAATTGGTTGTACGGGTGGAATCCGCCAAAAGCGGTCCTTCGCCATACCGCTCCACACCGAAGGCCCAATGCTCAGGCCCAGTTAATAACCGTGGAATCCCGTATGCCTGTTTCCATCCGTAGCTCCCCTCATAGGCAATGGTAGGCTTGCCTGTCATGCCTTTCTTAGTCGTGATAATAATTACGCCATTGGCTCCGCGTGCTCCGTAGATAGCCGCAGACGACGCATCTTTCAGAATTTCTACCGAGGCAATGGTACTCTGGTCAATGTAGTTTAACCCCCCGGTATACGGAACACCGTCTAAAATAACAAGCGGATCGTTGCTTGCAGAAATCGAATTCTGACCCCGGATATCGATACTGATGGATCCCGAACTAGCGCTGTTGCCCGATTGCGTAATATTCAACCCCGGCGCCGCTCCTTGCAAGGATTGGACAAAGTTAATCCGTGGTCCCTGTTTTTCCAGATCTTCGGAACGCACAGAAGCCACACTCCCTGTTAAATCACTTTTTCGCTGCGTACCATACCCCACAACAACCACCTCATCGAGTGCCGTATTGTCCGCTTGCAACGTGACGGTCAATACCCGTTGTCCTTCATACGTCAATTCTTGCGATTCATAGCCAACTGACGAAATGACCAGTACACTTCCGGGCTGGGGCGCTGGCATCCGAAAGTTGCCCGCCGCATCTGTCAAAGTCGTCACGGTGGTGCCCTTCACCAGGATGGTTGCCCCTTCAAGACCTTTTGATGATTGGTCAATTACCTTTCCCTCAAGTTGACCGGTCTGAGCCGCCAACCGTTGCACGGAAAGGACCAATACGAAGACAAAAGATCCGTAAAAAATTAGTCGAATGTATTGTATCATAATTTAAATTGGTTTATTGTTTAATTTTTACTCAATTAATATTGAATAATAATTCAACAATGCAATATTATAAACTATAATGCTTTTTGCCAAATCTTTTTCAAAAAAAATGAAGTTTGTTACAAACAACTTAATTTAAAATACGGAAACGCGTTTTTCAGCAAAGGGAATAACCTGCATCACGGCTATAAAAATTTTTCAAACCGGATACTTGTTCCATGGTATTATTTATTATTATTGAAAAATAATTCATTTCACACATGATACAAGTCATCCATAGAGCATTGAATATACTGGAATACGTAGCCAAGCATAAAGAGCGTGCATGCTCACTCACAGAGATCGCAGCCAGTCTCGAACTCAACCAGCCCACCTGCGCAAACATCTTAAAAACCTTGGTAGATGCGAATTACCTCGAACACCTTGGGCGAAAAAAAGGCTACCGCCTTGGCCCAATGGTGTATCAACTTACGGGCGACCTATCATACAATCAAAATTTGCTACAAGTAGCAAAACCCGAAATGGAAAAACTAACCGATAAGTTAAATGAAAGCTGCATCCTGGGTATTATCCGCAATCAAAAACGCTTCATCCTACATACAGTTAACTCCGACCAAGACCTCCAAGTACGAAGTAAATCCGAACGCGACATTTACGAAACCGCCAGTGGAAGGATGCTGCTCGCCTTCCTTCCTGAAAAGGAACGTGATGCGTTGACGGCTAGCATCGGCTTACCCAAGCCCGAAATCTGGAAGGGAATCAAAACTAAAGCGCTACTGGATGCAGCTTTCCAAAAAATCAGGGAAGACCGATTGGTGATTACACTCTCGCCTTCTCACATCGTCGGGCTCGCGGTACCCATCGAAAAAAATGGTACAGTCATCGCGAGCCTAAGTATATTTCTTCCCGAAAGCAGGTATAACCGAAAAGGCAATGCCAAAGTGGTGACGGAAGCATTGATCGAAGTGGGCAATAAGATCAACCGCGCAATGAGCCTGTGACGATGCTGCTGAACCGGGTGCTCACACCTCCATCAAAAACTCCGTAAGATTTTTGCTATGGGGCAGGTTTAACTTCTTCCGCAGCCGGTACCGCCTGATCTCCACCCCACGCGTGGTAATATTGAGTAAGGAAGCGATCTCCTTACTGCTCATATTCATGCGCAGGTATGCGCACAACTTCAAATCATTGGGTACCAGCTCCGGATAATCCGCCTTAAGCTTCTTGAAAAAATTTTCATGGGCCTCATTGAAACTTTCTTCAAAGATATTCCAATCGCGTTCATCGCTGCGGGCATCTTCGATAATCTTGTTGATTTTACGGAGCTGCTCCCCCGAGAGCTTACGCCCCTCATTGTCTCTTAATTCCAATAACTCATCGTGTACATTATTGAGCAGTTCATTTTTATAGACGATATTCATCGCCGAATTGGCTAATTCCCGGTTCTTGCTGGCCAGCTCCTGTTCCAGTTGTTCATTTTTGAACCGGATAAGACGCTGTTCATTTTCCTCCGCTTCCTTCCGAAGCAATTCCTGTTGCTGCCTGGTCATGTTTTCCTGCACAATCCGACGGTGCTTCCGTATCTTGTGGCGATACCAATTGCGCCCTGCAAACAAAACAAGTATAAACCCTACTGCATATAAACCAATCGCAACCCATGAAAGGTACCAAGGCGGTAAAATGGTAAACCGGAAATCGGTAATGCCCGACACGGTACCATCTGGTGCCATGGCCCGTACCCGAAACGTATAGGCTCCATACCCCAAATTGGTAAAGTCCTTTTGCGCCGCCTCATCCCATTCAGACCAAGTCCGTGAATATCCCTTCAGGTAGAACTGATACCGCAACGGAATGGAACTATACCAAGGCGCTGCATAACTGATCCGAAGGTTATTATGCCGATAGGGAATTTCTGGTATCGTATCGCTGTTATACCACCTACCCGAAAAACTATCGGTAATATTACGGACAGTCCGGATCAACGGGCGGGGTAGCTGGGGTGCTGCAACCGTCGAATCCGTGGCTTGATAAATGGCAAAGCCATCGTCCAGCCCAATTAAGTACACATCGTTCTCAATACGGTTAACGCTTTCATAATAGTTCATCATCCGACCATTGAGCACGGCAAATTGCGTGGAATCTACTTGTACAACTCCCTTCGGACCGAAGTATACCAACGACATCCGTGCGCGGTTGATAAACCAATAGCGCTGGGCATCTGCCCGAATGATTTTGTTAGCAAACGCAAACGATCCCAATTGCTCATTGAGCTGATCGTATCGATAAAACCGATCTGTGATTTCATCGTACCGGTAAAACCCACTATCTGTAGCAAAAACCGGACTGCCGCCCAATTCAAATACATTCACAAACGTACTTTCGGGCAGCCCACTCGCCGAATCGTAGGCATGTACCTGTTTCACGTTATGCAGTGCACTGTCCAGCGAAAGGAGCCGTAGTCCCTTGTATCCGCTGGCCCATACTTCGGTTTCCGAAACGGGCTCTATAAATTGAGTGGGATCGCTGTAACCCGTTACACGATTTTCAAATTGCCACCCTTTTGCGGTTTTTCCAAATACCGCCAACCCTGTATAAGTTCCCTGTAAAAGCGTATTTGGCCGGTTGACCAACGGCTTCAACGCCCAACCCCCGGTCACAGACGACAGACGCTCCAGCCGATCACCTAACACCCGGAAGGTGCCATCGTTGTGGCCACAAAGCAATTCACCGTTCACAATCGACAAGTCCCACACCTGCCCCTGCGATCCTTCAACCAAAGAGAAAGAAAACGGTTGGTATCCTTCCTCCAATAACCACCGACTGTAAAACAATCCCTGATTGGTACCGAGGTAGATATAGTTACCGAAAATCCGAGCGGTATAGACCGTGCCGATACTGCCACTGTTATCGGCATAATAATAAATGGGCGCGTTAATTTCAATCCGGTCTATACCGTTGTCCAACCCTACCCAAATATTTTGCTGAAGATCAGCGTGTATACCAAGCACGGTATTATTTTGTAGACCGTTTCCTTTATGGACATGCTGTACAATGTTGCCTCGTTCATCGATGATCACCAACCCCTGGAGAATAGTTCCGAACGCATAATACCGATCCAGCACTTTCAATCCATTGTTAAGCTGAGCAGCCCGCAGCAACCCGTTCGCCGCATTTTCCCATTTATGGATGATGCCGTCGCTATCCATCCGAAACAGACCGGATTTGGAGGTACCGATCAGAATCTCCTTTCCACCACCGAAGGGCAGCATAGTGAGTACATTCGCTCTTTGCAAAATATCCTTGTTCCGTACCGGTACCAACGCATTTCCCTGTAATTCGTGGATTCCGTCCGGAATCAACTCAATAAATATTCTGCCCCGTACCTGATGAAGGAATAAAAAAGGCTGCCCATTGCCTTTCACCGTCTGCAAGCGATTGTCTTCGTAGATATATAAAGTAGAAAATGATTGAAAAAGCACACGATTGCCGTCAATGGCAATTTTCCAGATTTCATCCCGTATCGCATCTTCAGGGTCCAGCAACCGGCTGATCGAATGATACCGCATATGTCCGCTCCCGGTATCTTCCCAATAGCCAAATTCGGCCAGTCCACCCGTATAGATTCTGCCGGTACTATCCACCGCTACACTGCGGACCGTACTTTTGTTGGGGAGATAATGCAAGTCCCAATATTGTCCGTCAAAAACCAACAACCCATCTGCATTGGCTACATACATGATGCCATCTTTCCCAGCGGCCACTGCCCAGTTTTGATTACCGGCTTTGTATTCAGCCTTCGGGTATTGCTGTACTAAAGGCGAGCCGATACGGGGTATTTCCTGCGCATTGACAGCTCCAAAGAAAAGAAGTACACCGACAAAAATGGCTACAATTGATCTTTTGAACATACTCGTCCGACAACACTAACTAGACAAACATAAGGAATTCGCAGGTGAACAACAGACCACTATGAATTTTCCATAGATTATTAAGTATTTTTTAAGGGTTTTCTAGGGGATTCCTAGGGGATTTATAGGTAATAATACGTATAGTTCCCCTATTATATAAGATTAATATAAGTCTAATATTTTGCTTAAATTTGGGTATTGAAAAGACGGTATTCTATCTGGGATAGATAAAAAAAACCGCCGCCGATTCACATCAGCGGCGGCGAACCACAAATTTATATGCCCAAACACACTAAGGCATATTAATACGGCTTTTTTCCTCGCTCTGGGTCTCCCGGCGGGCGCCGTTTTTCAGATTCCCAAAGCTGTAAGTGAAGGTAAGCCGCACAACCCTTGTCTCATTTTTTTGATTGATCACTGTATTCATGTTGTTATAGCGTGTCCGTACATCCTGTATACGGGTATTGAAAATATCGCTGACGGACAGCTTTAAATTGGCTTTCTTATCATAAAAGGATTTATTCAGTCCGGCATCAACGGACCATTGGGCACCGATATGGTATACGCTGTATATCAATGACGACTGATAGTTGACAGACGCCTCAGCTGTCAACGTGCTCAAAATGTTGAACGTATGGTTGCTGCGTAATTGCCAGGCAAATTGCCCCTGCTTCAGGTAGTCGCCGTTCAATGGTCCTTCAAATCCCATATAAAAGGCATTCAGGTTGGTATTGGTGTTCCAATATTTAGCCACTTTTATTGGCAGGTTAAGGTTGGCGTACCAAACTTCCTGCATGGCGAGGTTATCACGGGTCACCCATGTACGTTTAGTTACGGTATCCTGATTCATAGACTCCGCAATCACATCGTTTGTGCGGTTATAGCCAACACTCAAGTGATATTTTTGCTTCAGGGTATAGGAAGCATCAAATGCGTGCGTATATTCCGGCCTAAGGTAGGGATTCCCCTGTTCAAAAGTGTATTGATCCAGAAAATACTCAAACGGATTGAGGTTGCCGTAGTTCGGCCGATTAATCCGTTTGCTGTATGAAATTCCTGTTTGGTGATCGTCAGAAATGTTATAATTGATGAAAACGCTGGGGAATAGATCCAGATAATCCCGTTTGACACGATTGGATAGGGTAATGGAATTTCCGTCCGAAACCGTATATTCACCACGCAATCCCATTTGAAGGCCCCATTTACCCAATTGTGTGCTATAATTCATATAGGCCGCCGCTACCTGTTCCTCATACAGAAAGTGATTGGTTCTCCCGACATCGTTCTGCCAGCTTCCGTTCTGCTGATTTTCGAACCGCATATCGTTGTCTGACGAAACGTTGCTATATTTCAAGCCGGCCTCTACCTTATTTTTCTTGCCCATCGGATGCGTATAATCTAGCTTCGCTACCCGGATGTCAATAATAGTGGGCATGTCGCTGCGTGACAGCAGCGGCTCATCCTTTATAACTCCCGAAGGCAGGTAGAATGTATTGTTGTAGTTCGCCCGGTTGTGGTTCGAGAACCGCGACAGATCCACGTCCGCAACCAGCTTCCTGCCATTGGTATCAATGGTAAATTGATTGTTTACATTCAGAGCGAAGCTGGTATAGCTGCCATCGAAAATCGACGAGGTGGCCAGCGTAGAGTCCGGAACGGTCAGGGTACGACCGATCAACGTATTGCTCGAATTATCGTTGTCATTGCCGCTCGCATATCCGCTCAACAGGACGCCGAGCACATTTCGATCTGATGTATTGTAATCAATCCCCGCCCGGTAGTTGTGACTGCGATTCCTACGATTAAAATTAGTATATTGCTGAAAATCGGTGTTGCCATTTTCCTGCACGATGGAACGGAAAATATCAAATTCATTTCCTCCCCGGTTATTCATGTAGCTGTAGGTTCCGAACACATTGACATCACCTACCTTGTGGTTGAGGTTCACGGAAGTATTGGCTTTGTGACCAAAACCATAGCCCGCTCCCAGCGTGAATGTACCGTTCGTGCCCGCCAACCGGTTTTTCTTGAGCACGATATTAATCATACCCGCGGTACCTGAAGCGTCGTATTTAGATGAGGGGTTGGTAATCAGCTCAATGGATTTGATCGTGTTGCCATCTGTGTTTCGCAGGAAATTAGCCAGCTGTTCTGCGGACAGATAGGTCTGCTTGCCGTCGATCATCACGGTAACTCCCTGTTTGCCCATGAGGCTAATGTTGTCGTCTTTGTCTACAGTTACACCCGGAGAGCGTTCGAGGATATCCATGGCGGTATTACCTGCAGCAAGTGTAGAATTTTCCACATTCACCACCAGCATATCCGGCTTGCGCTCCACCAACGGCCGCTGTGGGGCCGCCACCGATACCTCATCCAATACGGTATTTGTGTTTTTAAGCACCAATGTGCCGACATTCCGTGAACCTGCGGCCGTAGTAATTTGGATTACCGGGCTCACTGCATCGGCATAGCCCACCAATGCCGCAGCAACCAGGTACTCGCCCCGAGCGACATTAGCAAAAGTATATTGACCTTTTCCATCCGGAAAAGCGGTCTTTAGGACCGTTGAGTCCTTCGCCTGTAATAAATTGACTGTTGCCAGGTCAAGCGGAATATGTTGTTCATCTACTACCGTACCCTCCAATGTGGCTTCCTGAGCGTATACCGCTGAGCATAGCGAAAAGGTAACTAGTAGAATTTTGATAAGATTATCCATGTTTCATATTCACATACTTGGCGCAAAAAGTTCCCCATTAAAAAACCTTGTGTTTTTTAATAATAATGGTGTCATTCTGAAAAGAGTGGGCAACTACTGTTTACGCCTGAAGAATGCTATTTTATATTTTGTTGTTCTTTATTCTTTACCTGGTAAGACGCCACGATGTCTCAAAAAGTTGCACGAGTGGCCAAATTTAATTTTTAATAGCAGCCGTATCCGGTACGTTTATACTGTCTATGTGCGTGGTATCGGTCGCCTCCGGGTTTTCTTCGATCACCGGCGCAGCTATTGCGCATTTCAATCCTGACTCCAGCATCACCCATTCGGTTTTGTCAGGGCGATTCCCATCGGGATACTGGTAATTATCTTCGCACTGGTTAAAGGGCAGATCCGAAATATGTCGTTGCAGGTCCCTGTCAATGATAAGCCGCGCTCCGACGGGGATATTCAATTTAAGGTACAACCGCTGGTCACGCATCAAATCCTCATCGGTCAAGTTGAAATGGCTGTCGAAAACCAGCCGGTCTGCCTGCTGCTGGAAATGATAGTCGATTCTGCCTGCACGCTCGGCCGCGCCTTCATACGTCGCTCCATGTGCCGAATATTCATAGGTCAGGGAAGGGAGTTGGGTGGAATCCACTTTCACGATGCGCATATACATGCGGCTTTGCCATTCCATCATGTTGCGATTGCGAATGATGGCCCGCTGACGGATCAATGAAGTCCGGTCGGTTGAGTCATTTTGCAGCCGGATAACCGTCATGTCGTTTTTCGACAGGTGGTATACGGGTTGCTTCTCCAGCGGGCGTTCTTCGACAACGGTACTCTCTTCCCGGAAATCGTTGGCCGTACGGACTGCATATACTGTCGTGAAACCCACGGCAATCAGCCAGATAGCCAGCAGGGCGAAGCCGGTATATTGCCCCATTGCAGATTTGTTGAACAATATACGGATGATCAACGCAACCAATGCTACGAATGGAATGATGGCGACAAAGAGCGCGCTGACGAGCATAGGAGTGCGATAAGCCGGCTCGATGACATTGAGCGGAAACATGGCCATATCCGTATCGCTCCCCAGGAAACCGAAGGAAGCAATGATACTGATGACTAAAACAACTAACCCACCGCATAAGCCGATGATGAAAAGCACACCGACAACCTTAGCCAAGACAATAAATGCGCTCATCAGAAAATTACCGGCCGAGTTCAAGCCTCTTTTAAGCCCTTCCTCGGCCCCCGTAAAATTTGAGCGGAGGCCCTCCATCTCCTCCTGAAAACTGCGTTTGAAATTCTGCAGATTGGGCGCCTCTCCGCGCATGGCCATCCGGTCGGCACGCGTACGGGCTAAAGGCATCACAATCCAAAGAATAATATACAGCAGAAACCCGGTACCTCCAAAGATAAATAGCAGTACGAGAATAAGCCGGATCCAGCGCGATTCGATACCGAAATAGTGGCCCAGTCCGCTACATACACCTCCGAATACTTTGTCGTCCGGGTCGCGCATCAGCTTACGCTGTCCGCTTACCGGCGGAATATCATAGGTTTCGTCTGCCGGAGCATACGCTTCATCGGAATCTCCAGCTTCAAAATCGCTTACCCTTCCCATCTGGGCGATGACATCATTGACATCCTGCATCGTGATGACTTCTTTTTTACCCTGCACAATACGCTCATTGAACATCTCGGCAATACGGTTCTCGATGTCGCCGACAATCTCGTGGCTATCTGCCGTGTACCCAAAGTGTTTTTTGACATCTATCATATAAGCGCGGAGCACTTCATAAGCATCTTCTTCAATGTGAAAAACAATGCCGTTTATATTGATAATGATGGTCCTGTTCATTTTTTTGTGGTTTTTATTGTTCGTTTTCTGATGTATTTTGAATATCGCCCTCCGTTGAGGTCTCGGATCTGATACCTGATGTCTGACGTTTCACGTCTGATGTCTCTCCACGCCCCTCCATGGATGTTCTCACAGCGAATACCAGTTCTTCCCATGTGGTATCCAATTTGTTGAGCACTTCCAGCCCAGCAGGCGTAATCTGGTAATATTTGCGGGGAGGCCCCGATGTGGATTCTTTCCAGCTGTAGCTCAGCAGTCCATTGTTCTTAAGCCGGGTAAGTAAGGGATATAAAGTACCCTCTACCACCAGCAATCGCGCCTGCTTTAGCTCGCCGATGATGTCTGAGGCATAAATCTCGCCCCGCGAGATAATGGAAAGGATACAGTATTCTAATATCCCCTTCCTCATTTGGGTTTGCGTGTTATCTACTATCATAATACAAAGATATATGTTTTAGTTTGTACTATGCAATACATAGTAGTGTACAAAAACACAATTGGCTGATTATCAAAGATAAAAAAATAATTATAGAAATAAAGATGAATGATTTAGTTGGCAGGCTCCACACGAATCCCTACATCGGTAATTTCGCGCAGCGGATTTTCGCGCATATTTTGTTCCAGCGTAAACACGTAATTGCCGGTATCCGGAAAGTGGATAGATTCCTTGATCAGGTGTTGATGGGTATACACACTTCCGTTGCCCCGGCCCAACCACCTCCCGTCGGATTCGGCAAGGGTCAGTTCGAGACGTTCGGTCGTATCACGTCCGTTGGGCTGACGTTGGTGCAGCAAAACAAATACATTGGAGTAGGCGTAATCGGGCGTATGTCTTAGGTTAAGGTAGATGTTATACGGTCTGGTCACATCCGTAATATGCGCGGTGAGCTGAGGCTGATCTTCGTAATGCCAAGCATGGTTGACAATGGCAACATTTTGATCCAATACCGCAGTATCTGTGCAGCCCCCCCCAGAGAGAGCCATTACAAACACAACGCTCATTATTCGCAAACGGTTGCCCATCGATCGTCAACTATTTTGCCCGGCTTGCGGCTGTCCTCCATTCTTCCCTTTCCGGTTATTCCCCCGGAAACGTTTTTTGGGTTTTGCCGTTTTTGCTTCGGCAGATTTGTTGTCCTTCTCCGATGCCGATTGCTTATTTCCTGCAGTCGCGCTTTTTTCCCGCGATGGATTTGAAACGGCCTTTTTCTCCTCAGGCTTCCGTTTGCTTTTACCCGAACGTCTTTTTTTCTTATTCCGCTCGTCCAAACGGGTAAGACTATCTTGCCCTACCACGTTTTCATAATCATAGCTAACCGGCTTTTCTTCTGGAGTTTCCAGTACTACGGCGCCAATCTCTGCAGGCTTCACGCCTTCCTTATTCAAGTGGTGAATTTCCTTTACCCGATCGGTCGTAAGTGGTATCCAGTTTTCCTCTCCCGGATAACTAAACCACATTAACTTCTTAAAAATGTCAGTTTTCTGCAGGAAAGCGACGCCTCGCTGCGTTTCAATCCGCTCGATATTGTTCGGAATGTCCTTCAGGGCATCCATGTAGCTATCCAGCTCATAATTGAGACAACATTTCAGTTTTCCACATTGCCCCGCCAGCTTGAGTGTATTAAGCGAAAGATTCTGATAGCGTGCCGCTGAAGTGGATACCGTCTTAAAATCGGTAAGCCAGGTGGAGCAGCAAAGCTCCCGCCCACACGAACCAATGCCGCCCAGCCTACTCGCTTCCTGTCGCATTCCGATCTGCCGCATTTCGATACGGATGCGAAATGCTTCAGCCATCCGCTTGATCAGTTCCCTGAAATCCACCCGGCCATCGGCGGTATAGTAAAATGTAGCCTTGGATTTGTCTCCTTGATAATCTACATCACTAATTTTCATGGATAGCCCCAAATCCAGCGCCAGCTTACGCGCACGGTGCATGGTTTCCCACTCAAGATCCTTGGCTGCCTGCCATTTCTTGATATCCGCATCAGTAACTTTCCGGTAGATTTTTTTAGTTACGCTGGTAGCATCTACGTTGTTCTTCTTTAGCTGCAATCGCACCAATTCGCCCGTCATAGACACATGCCCGATGTCATAGCCACCCGCATTTGGCTCTACCGCTATCATTTCACCCATTTCAAGGTACAGGTTTTCGTGGTTGATATAGAAATCTTTCCGCGATCCTTTAAACCTGACCTCCACAATATTGAAGGGTTTATAATTTGTTGGCATGTCCATGTGGGCCAGCCAATCGTATACATCCAATTTATTACATCCGCTCGTCATGCAGGCACCGTTATTCTCGCAACCTGCCGGTGTAGTGCCACACCCTCCGCCGGATGAGCAACTGCTACATCCCATAGTGATCAATATATGTTGAGTCCGCCAATTGACGGAACGTTTGATATTTAAACAGTAAAACCAACTGCAAAGATACGTCTAAAAATAATATCTTCGGATTGGCATTTCGCTCAATATGATAATGTGCCTCCTCAAACAGGCGGATTGCCGCATCGATTTGATCCATCCGGTAATGCTTGCTGAATTTCCCCACGAAATCAAGCTCTGCACCCGGCAGGTGTACCAATCGAACCATGTTTTCCTTCAACAACACCACCTGCCTCATCATATTAAGCGTGTAAAGTAAAAAACTTTTTTGGTTTTCACGTCCTAATTTCGACAATTCGTCTTCACAGACTTTTATGAGCGGAAGGCCCGTATCGGTCACGCAGCAGCGCAGCCAACGGATCATCAGATCGAAATGATCCTTTGTATCTTCGCCCAGCAAATTGATGGCCTGTTGGATACTACCGCCGCTGATAAAGGCGATTTCTTCGGCTTGGTGTTCACCTAATTGTTGCCTTTCCATCAGGTAATCCGACACCTCGGTATCTGTCAGACGATTTATCTTGACAAGCTGGGTACGGGATATGATGGTGTTGAGTATCCGGTCCTGGCTTTCCGCCACTAGAAGAAAAAGCGTTTTATCGGGCGGCTCCTCAATAAGTTTCAGTAGTGCATTTCCCTGCGAATCCAAATACTCCGGCAGCCATAAGATAAGCACTTTGTATTCGGACTCAAATGCCTTGAGGCTTAGTTTTTTGATAATATGGTGTGCTTCAGCGATGTTGATGTTCGCCTGCTTGTTTTCGGCATCAAATTGCCCTCGCCAGTAATCAAGGCCAAGGTAGGGATTCTCCAAAAAAGCCTTCCGCCATTCCTCCGCGTACGTTGCTGCGGTATCTTCTTTGTGTTTAGCAAAGAAAGGATACGAAAAATGCAGGTCAGGATGGATAAGCTTGTTGTATTTGCGACACGATGCACATTCGCCACAGCTGTCATCGGGTTGTCGGCTTTCGCAATTGATATATTGTGCATATGCTACCGCCAATGCCAGGCTTCCACTGCCCTCCGGACCTAGGAAAAGCTGGGCATGACTTACGCGGTTTTCCTTAACAGTGCTAATGAGGCTCCGCTTGATCGCGGTCTGCCCGACAATTTCATTGAATAGCATACGGCTCCTGATCCTCCTCCCTTATCAATTCCATAGTTCGTTCTTATGTGTCAGAATGGCGGGATCGCCATCCGTAACCACAATCGTGTGCTCGTGTTGCGCCACTAAGCCGCCTTTATTGCCCACCAATGTCCATCCGTCTTTTGTGGTTAGCGCAAGTGTTGAACGATTCGAAATAAACGTTTCGATCGCTATTACGGTGTTTTTCTTAAATCGGCTCCTATTAAACCGGTCATAATAGTTAGCGATTTCACTCGGCTCCTCATGCAGACTTCTGCCCACGCCGTGACCCGTCAAATTTTTAATAACCGTGTATCCACGTTTCTTTGCTTCAGTTTCAATCAACCTCCCGATATCAGCAATGCGTACTCCTCCCTTGATCTGATGAATGGCTTTCCATAAAATATCCCTGGAAGCATCAACCAACGGTTGGTAGCCACGGATATCCCGCCCTAGCACAAACGACCCGCCGTTGTCTGCCCAATAACCGTCAAGCATGGCGGAAACGTCTATATTTACCAAATCGCCCTCCTCCATGACACGATCAGAGGCAGGGATTCCATGGGCAATCTCCCCGTTCAGGCTGATACAGGTCCAGCCCGGAAATCCATACGTTAATGTTGGCGCAGACTGTGCTCCGCTCGCTTCTAAAAGCTCATGTCCGTATTCATCCAATTGCTTGGTGGTCATGCCCGGTTTAGCGTATTCCCGCATCGCCTTTAAGGTGGTAGCTACTACCTCGCTGACACGCTGCATTCCTATCCATTCAGATTCACTGGTAATTGACATCGTTATTTTTTTTGCTATCCTGATCCCGGCTAGATCGCCCTATACCTATCTATTATCGTGATAAAACTTGCATAAGCCGTTTAATCAAATTCTTTTCTGAGCGGCAGCTCACGCTCGTTTCAAAGGTACGAAAAACATCGATAATCCGTGAAGCACACCATTGGGGTGCTAATCAACGTGGATTTCACCGGTCAGGTATAATCTTGCCTGACCGCTGATTTCAACCCGGTTACCCAAATGGGCAAACCGCCGCCGGATTGCCGGAAAAAATCCGATCGGTAAATGCGTCAATCTGATAGATTCTTAGTTTCATTTCTTGCCGGCTAAGTGAAACAAAGATAAGAAATGCATCCATCTGTAACCGTTTAAAAACGGATATATTCGTTTAACATCCGGGTAATCGATTTTGATAGTCTCACCTTTGTGCTGTCGATGGTCAGGAAAATCCATCGTTCGTTAATCACAGGTTTCTATTTAATTCAACACATTATGAACACCTTAAAAAACAGTGTGCGCCTCACAGGGTTCCTAGGCAACGACCCCGAAGTAAAAACATTCAGCAACGACGGAACCTTGGCCCGTGTTTCCATTGCGACCAATGAACGGTACCGAAACGGGCAAGGAGAATGGGTCACCGATACCCAGTGGCATAGCCTTGTATTCTGGGGGAAACAAGCGTTGTTTGCTCAAAAGAGCCTCAGCAAAGGGTCGGAAATTGCAGTCGAAGGCAAATTGGTCAACCGTCAATACGTAGATAAGGATGGTGTCACGCGTTATGTCACAGAGGTCAATGTAAATGAAATACTTCAATTCAACCGCAAGCCCGAGTAACGTGTGCTTTGAGCCTGGTGGGTTTGAGACCCGCCAGGCATTCTCTCAGCGGCGTTTAACAGAACGATCCGCTAACTTCATATCCTTTTTGATTGGCAATTCATGCAGGTTTCAGTAGCTTTGCGCCGAAATATAAAAAGCCACGCATGATTAAGAATACGGCTCTTACCGATCTACACATTACCCTAGGTGCCAAGATGGTTCCTTTTGCAGGTTTCAATATGCCCGTCCAGTATTCAGGCATCAACGATGAGCATGAAACCGTACGCAACGGTGTAGGCGCGTTTGATGTTAGCCACATGGGCGAATTTATACTCAAAGGAGACCGCGCACTGGACCTGATACAGAAAATAAGTTCCAATGATGCATCAAAGCTCTATGATGGCAAAGTGCAATATGCTTACCTTCCCAATGAAACCGGTGGCGTGATCGATGATTTTTTAGTTTATCGCATCGATGAAAAAACGTATTTTCTTGTGGTTAACGCCTCAAACATCCAAAAAGATTGGGATTGGATTTCTCAACATAATACGTTTGGTGTGACCCTAAAAAATATTTCGGATGAAACGTCTCTGTTTGCCGTCCAGGGGCCCAAAGCCGCAGAAGCGTTAGCGAGTCTTACAGACATTGATCTTCCTACCATGGAATATTATACGTTCGCCAAAGGCAGATTTGCCGGTGTAGAGAATGTATTGGTTTCTGCGACGGGTTACACGGGGGCGGGCGGATTTGAAGTGTATGTAGCCAATAAAGATGCCAAAACAGTGTGGAACGCCATCTTTGAAGCAGGAGCACCTTTTGACATTAAGCCCATTGGTTTAGGTGCTCGCGATACCCTCCGGCTCGAAATGGGCTTCTGTCTTTATGGCAATGACATCGACGATACAACTTCGCCCCTGGAAGCCGGTTTAGGCTGGGTGACGAAGTTTTCGAAGGACTTTGTGAATGCAGATGGGTTAAAAAGGCAAAAAGAAGCCGGTCTGTCGCAGAAATTGGTGGGCTTCGAAATGATCGACCGCGGAATCCCCCGCCAGGGATATACCATTGTGGATGCCGATCGGATGCCGATCGGCCGCGTCACATCCGGAACGCAGTCGCCCACACTCAAAAAATCCATCGGATTGGGGTATGTCCCCACCGCATATGCAAAAGAAGGAAGTGAAATTTACATCGACATTCGTAATCATTCTATTAAAGCTTCCGTTGTCAAACCTCCATTTGTAAAGTAACGCAAGTAACACGCCAATGAGCCCGAAAAGCATCCGTGTCTGTTTGAGTCCTGCATTGTTGCCCTTTTACGATTTGAGCGATACCATTGCGGTGGTGATCGATATTTTCCGAGCCACCTCATCCATGTGTTACGGATTGGCAAACGGAGCAAACGCGATCATTCCCGTGGAAGAATTGGCTGAATGTCTTTCTTATCGGAGCAATGGGCATCTCCTGGCTGCGGAGCGTGATGGTAAGGTTGTGGAAGGATTTGATTTCGGAAATTCGCCTTTCTCGTATACAAAGGATAAGGTTGAAGGAAAAACCATTGTGCTGACCACCACCAACGGTACGCGGGCGATCCAACGATGTATCGGTGCAGAAGCCGTAGTCATCGGGTCATTTCTCAACATCAGCGCCCTTACCGATTGGCTTAAAAATCAATCGCGTCATATCTTGTTGGTGTGTGCCGGCTGGAAAAACCATTTCAATCTGGAAGATACCGTATTTTCCGGGGCACTTGTACACCGCCTCAAAACTACGGATATAGAACTGGACGATGCCGCTTACGCAGCAGAAAGCCTCTACCTTGAAGCCCAAGGCAACCTATCCACTTACCTCAGCAAGGCCTCGCATAGCAAACGGATGCAACATCTGCAAATTGCACAGGATGTTGCTTTCTGCTTACTGGAAGACCAAGTATCGGTTATACCCATACTAAAAGGCCATGAACTCGTCCCCTTAACGTTGCCGCACCTGCTTTAATAGCCGATACTTCAGGTATCCCAATATCCCGATAATTAATAACGAAATCCCGAATACCGTATATTCGCTGCTTTGATATGCAGCTACTACACTGAGGAACATTAAGATTAAACTGATGTTCAACAGGACATTATAAATGAAATATCGCTTCATGCCGACGGGTCACAGCAATCAATAAACCTGCATGTCGGGATCAAACGCATCACGCCAAGCCAATATCCCCCCCTGCAGGTTATATAGATTGTCAAAACCTTCCTGTTCCAGCAACATAATGGCTTGGGCACTGCGCTTCCCGCTGCGGCAATGAATCACTACCGGCTTATCACGGGATATCTTATCCTGCTCCAAAACCACATCAGCTAATGGGATGTGCTCACCGTCTAGGTTGGATGTTTCGTATTCAAATTCCTCCCGGACGTCTATCAATTGGAAATCTTCGTTATTATCGATTTTATCCTTAAGTTCTTCGACTGTAATCTCTTTCATAACCTTGTCATCTTTTTATGTATCCAAACTTAGCTAAAGTTGTTCTTTTATGCAATTATAATCACATTAAAAAAAGCAACCTTATTCGCCGCAGCTTGCTTCCATAAATACTCATGATTGCTTCGCAGCTACCGGTTTCTCCTCCGCCGCCGAGGACAACTTTTAATGGGGGAAATAAGTGGTTATTCAGCAAGGCGGAACAATGGAATCATGAAAATTGTTAACTTTGACAATACACAACAGATACAATGAACATTATCCATCGTTATATAGGAGTCGCTGTCTTCCTGTTGGCCGGCTGTACGGTCCGCCAGGCAACCGATCGGATCGTCGACAGGGACGAAGTGAAGCGGATACTAACCACACTGGCGGCAGACGATATGGGAGGTCGGGCTGCTTTTTCATCCGGCATCGAACGTGCAGCCGACTTCATCGCAACTGAATTCGAAAAAATCGGATTGCAACCCCACGCGCAAAATGATTTTCGCCAAACATTCCAGGTGTCCCGGGTCCTCCCTGTAACTTGGGAGGTTGCATTTGACGGAACCGATATCCCGAGCGAACATATTATTATATCCAGCAATAATCCGGGGGTCAACTGGAACGACGAACCGGACGTATCACTTATACAGATTCAAGCAGGCGATGATTTTGCACAGCGCTTCCGCGATGCGTCTGTTGGAAGGAAAGACGCCATCGTTGTTATAGATACCAGTTTCGCCTCTTTGTTTGAACGGTATCGTGGATATTTGATGCAGGGAAGAATCAACCAGCAGGGCCAGACTTCGCAGCCCCTGCCATCGGTGGTCTATGTACTTACCAATCAGATCCCCAAGTCCTTTCGTGTGAGTTTTACAAACAAGGTGGAGGAGTTACCGTTGTCGAACCTAGTGGGTATGCTCCCCGGCAAGTCAAAACCGGGAGAGTATGTCATCTTCTCTGCACACTACGATCATATCGGTATACTTCAGCCTGTCGGACAAGATTCAATTGCCAACGGGGCGGACGACGATGCCTCCGGAGTGTCTGCCGTAATCAGTCTAGCAAATTACTATAAGCGGCTCAACGACAACGAACGTTCGCTTCTCTTTGTTGCATTTACCGCGGAAGAAATCGGATTGGTAGGGTCGAACTATTTTTCTAAACAGCTTCATGCTGATAGTGTGGTGGCAATGATCAACATCGAAATGATTGGTAAGGATGCGAAATTCGGTCCCAATTCCTTATATGTGACAGGATATAACCAATCCAATTTAGCGCAAATCATGCAGCGGAATGTTCAAAATACAGCTTTCACATTTCATCCCGATCCGTATCCCACACAAAATCTTTTCTACCGCAGCGACAACGCATCACTAGCTGCTCTCGGAGTCCCAGCCCATACGTTTGCGACGGTTCAGATTGACCAAGACAGTTATTACCATTCAGTAGCAGATGAGGTTGAAACGCTGAATATTGACAATATTGTTTCGTCCATTAAGGCCATTGCGATCGGTGCAAAAAGCATCGTGGCCGGTAAAGACACGCCAAGCCGTGTTCCCAAACTGGAGCGGTAACATGTCTTTACCCTCACTTCACTCTACCAGATCATGCCTTCGTGAGATGGCTTAATCGTTCCTGTATACCATTTTGGAGCAGCTTCTTTCGTTAGCTCTTTACCGGCTTGCCGGGGTTCCGGTTGGGCTGCTTCGACCTTTTCTTTTTTTCCGGGGTTCCCTGCTGTGTCCACTACCTCGAGCAGATCAACGGCTTTGTCTTTTTTGGCCAACATCATCGTGAACTTTTACGGTGCTAACATACTTGCATCACCTTTGTTTTGGTAAACTTTGAGTTGCTAAAAATCCCAAACAAATTAAAATTCGGAGTGTTGGCAAATAGAAACTCAACAATTCACTTAATTAGGGAGGTAAGATGGGAACCGACAGACATGAAAATGATATCCGGCGAAAGGGACGACCGGGCGGACACGGCAAATCCGGCACCAACTTAGCCGATGCTTTGGCAGTACACAACGCCGAACAGGACAAACAGGTGGCAAATCGCTACCTCGATGAGGAAGGAAAGCCGGCAGGCGCAAATGCAAAACTAAAGCATCCAAACCGGAATCCCGATAAAGGCACTCAAGAATAACGTAAATTTTAGTATCATGAGCACTTCCAAACAAACCAGCGACCATGAAACCATACGGAAATGGGCAGAGCAGCGCGGTGGTGTACCCGCTAAGGTACGTGGCACCAGTAGTGGAGACGATGAAGGAGTTTTGCGCATTCATTTTCCGGAAAACAGTGAAAACGACGACCAGTTTGAAAAAATTCCGTGGACTGATTTCTTTGATAAATTCGATGCTGAAAAGCTTGATTTTCTCTATCAGGAACAGAAAGCGGATGGCGAAACCAGTACATTTCATAAATTCGTCAATCGCGAATAGCCTGCGCGCTGAAAAATTTCCATTGCATGCATGAACTCGTCACACCCCTAGGCGCTTATATTAGCGCTAACAACCGTTGTCGTTTCCGACTTTGGGCGCCACAAAAAAAAAGAGTCCAATTGCATATTGTATCGCCCGCTGAACGCCGGGTTCCGATGAAAAAAATAGATGCGGATTATTTTGAAGCCGAAATATCGGATTGCCCAGCGGATACCTTATATTTTTATATACTTGACGATGGGAATGATCTGCCAGATCCAGCATCGCACCATCAACCTCAGGGCGTACATGGCCCCTCAGCAGTAGTAGACCAGCGTACGTACCCGTGGTCGGATCAATCGTGGAACAATCATCCACTTCAGAAGTTTATACTTTATGAATTGCATGTAGGGACCTTTACGGAAGAAGGCACATTTGAAGCCATTATCCCACGATTGGATGCCCTAAAAGATCTCGGCATCAATGCCATCGAGATCATGCCGATTGCACAGTTTCCCGGCAGCAGGAATTGGGGATACGACGGGGTTTTTCCCTATGCCGTACAGCATTCATATGGCGGACCCGATGGCTTAAAGAACCTGGTCGATGCCTGCCACAACAAAGGGATAGCTGTTATTCTGGACGTAGTTTATAACCACCTTGGGCCCGAAGGCAATTATTTCACCGCTTATGGCCCTTATTTCACCGCGGCCTATCAGACGCCCTGGGGCGAGGCACTGAACTTTGATGGACCGTGGTCTGACGGCGTGCGCGATTTCTTTGCTGATAATGCCCTGCATTGGTTTCGCCATTACCACATCGATGGTTTGCGGTTAGACGCAATCCACGCCATTCTTGACAATGGCGCCGTTCATGTATTGCAATACATGAATGAAAAAATAGACCGTTATATCCAGCATACCGGGAAAACCGTTTACATGATCGCCGAAAGCGATCTCAATGCACCCCGCGTCATTCAGAATTTCAAAACGGGCGGATATGGCTTCGATGCGCAGTGGCTGGATGACTTTCATCACGCTCTTTTTGTACTGCTGTATCCCGAAGGTAAAGAACGGTATGAAGATTTCGGCACAATGGAACAGCTTGTCAAAGCCTATACGGAAGGCTTTGTACATAGTGGAGAATATGTTAACGCACGGAGACGGAAATACGGTGCATCGTCCGCAGGAGTCCTTGGGTCTAAATTCGTGGTATTTGTTCAGAATCACGACCAAGTGGGCAACTATAAAAACGGTGATCGGCTGACCCATTTGGTGTCGGATGTGCGCTTGCGCATCGCTGCCGCAGCCCTGCTCCTCTCACCCTACATCCCCATGTTATTCATGGGGGAAGAATATGGAGAAGAACGGCCTTTTCTGTACTTCACCAGCCATGACGACCCCGAACTTGCCGCTCAGGTCCGAGCGGGGAGGCAACAAGAGTTCGAGCACTTTCTGGGTAGTGACCCCCCGCCTGATCCACAAGCCGAGTCGACATTCCAGTCGTGTATTCTCGATTGGTCCATCCGAACACATGGGAAACACGGCCGATTGTTGGAATGGTACAAAAATTTGATTGCACTCCGTCGCAAACACCCTGCGTTGCAAAATTTCAATAAGGCGGATACACAAATACGGATTATTGGCTCCGGTGCCTGGGCGTTAATCCGGCAGGATGAATCAAAGCAATCGCAGCTGCTGGCGCTATTCAACCTGTCCGATCGTCCCGTACCGTTTGCATTTCCTCCAAACAGTACGTGGACCCATTTGTTAGACTCAACGGCAGCAAGTCCCACCGATACAGCCACAACAGGTCCGGACGGCCTAACCGTACCGCCGGTAAGTGTGTGGGTGCTGGCCACTAAAGCATAAATAAAACAGATAGATGAAAGCACTTGTTATTTTTATGATGTTGGTTGTTACGTTGCTTGCCTGCAACCACACGCCGCCCAATGGGACGGATTCTTCGCGGAGGGACAGCATTAGCGATCCGATAAACCCGATGGACACCACGGTAGACCGGCTAGATCCCGATTCTGTTACCGATACGTCCAAATTAGAGTTTTAAAACATAGCTAGGATGTCCATGCCCGAAAATGTTCCTTGGTGGAAAACCGCAGTTATTTACCAAATCTATCCCCGTTCCTTTTCCGATGCCAACCGGGATGGCATCGGTGATTTGCAGGGAATCATCGGTAAACTGGATTACCTCCAATGGCTCGGCATACGAGCGATCTGGATCTCCCCGATTTACCCGTCCCCCATGGCGGATTTCGGATATGACGTGTCGGACTATACAGGAATCAATCCGATCTTCGGCACGATGGCAGACTTTGACCGGTTGCTGAATGAAGCACATGCCCGGGACCTTAACGTATTATTGGATTTTGTACCTAATCACACCTCAGATCGCCATCCGTGGTTTATTGAATCCAAGCGTTCAAAAGCATCTCCCAAGCGCGATTGGTATATCTGGCACGATGGCAAGCCCGATGGCAGTGCTCCCAATAATTGGAAAAGCGTATTCGGCGGCGATGCTTGGGAGTGGGATGCCGACACCGAGCAGTATTATTACCATGGCTTTCTCAAAGAGCAGCCAGACCTGAACTGGCGCAATTCGGCCGTGCAGGAAGCGATGTACAATGCCATGCGTTTCTGGCTTGATAAGGGTGTAGACGGCTTCCGTGTGGACGTAATGTGGCACATGATCAAAGATGCCCAGCTACGCGACAATCCACCGAATCCCGATTACGTTGAAAGCCAACCCACCTACAACCAATTACTGCCCGTGTATTCCACCGACCAACCCGAGGTTCATGCGATTGTAGCCGAAATGCGTAAAGTGGTTGATGCCTACGGCGATCGTGTCATCATCGGTGAAATTTACCTGCCCATCCAGCAACTCATGGCCTATTATGGCCCCCAGAATGACGGGGCACATATGCCCTTTAACTTCTTGTTGTTGAACCTACCCTGGCATGCACCGGAAATTTCCGCAGCCATTGATCAGTACGAAGGTGCGCTACCTGCCGAGGGTTGGCCCAACTGGGTGCTGGGCAATCACGATCGTCCCCGTCTTACCAGCCGCATCGGCGAACACCAGGCGCGTGTGGCCGCCGTGCTACTGCTCACGCTACGCGGTACGCCCACGCTGTATTACGGCGACGAAATCGGCATGCATGACGTACCCATCCCCGCAGAAGAGATACGGGATCCGCAGGGCCTTAACATGCCCGACAAGGACCTGAGCCGCGATCCCTGCCGCACCCCGATGCAGTGGTCTGATAGACCATACGCTGGATTCTCGGAAGTTGCTCCGTGGCTCCGTGTCGATAAAAAATACGCACGCGTCAACGTCGAGGCACAACGCAACAATTACTTTTCGATGCTTTCGCTGTACCGCAAGCTCATCCAGTTACGAAACGGTGAACCGGCATTGAACCAAGGAACTTACACACCGATATCCTCAACTGACCAGCTGATCGCCTATCGGCGCGATTCGCCTCATGGCGATAGCTTTTTGATCATACTGAATTTAACTTCACGCCCCTGCCGATACAGGCAAACAGACCTCCTTTTAAAAGGACAGGTAGTCGTCGCTACCGCACCCGAGCTGGAAGACACACCCATTGAAGCAGACATTTACCTGAGTGGAGATGAGGGCATCGTTGTGCGGTTAGAACCGATTGGTAATACTTCTTAATAGCTTTGATCATGGACGAACGATATCACGCCTTATTGGAAAAAGTGTGGCACTGTGCCCTTATGGCTGAAAAATGTGCCACCTCCTGCTTAACCTCGGAACGCATCGGTGAACTGGCTCCTTGCATCCGGCTAAGTTTCGATTGCGCCGAGACTTGCATGCAATTGGTACGTGCTGTAAAACGGCAATCGGTGCTCGTACCCTCGTTGCTTCGCATCTGTGATTACATTTGCCAGCTTTGCGCTGAAGAATGTGATAAACATGAGGACGATGCTTGTCAGCAATGTGCCGCAGCGTGTCTCTTATGCAGTGAAGCCTGCCGCAAATTAACCGATGACAACAAAATTCCAAAATCTACATCCCTCATGTAGCTTTCGGACACTTGACCGCAATATGTTGATCTCCTTGCACTTTGCAACAACTTTATCATTTTCGGTGGTTGGTCCGCTGCGGTCCTGTCAACTATTCAATACACCGATACACCTGAATCGCCCGACCGGTTATCTGCACTTCATTGCCGGCAGCGTACGTTTCTTTCGCCGTTTCTGTCTCCTCACGGCCCGTATCGATCACTTTCTCCCATATCCTGCCATATTTCTCTTTTTTGGGCAATACAAATTCCAGCCCTTCGTAGTGGGCATTGAAAATCAGGTAAAAGCTGTCATCTACGATACGCTCACCTTCTTCTCCCACAGAGTGAATCCCTTCACCGCTCAGAAACACGGCTAGGGAACGCGCAAAGTCGTGATCCCAGTTCTCATCCGGCATTTCACGGCCATCGGGCAGAAACCATGCGATGTCTTCCACACCGATTCCCTTGATGCGTTGACCGGTAAACCACTTCCGGCGACAAAATGCGGGGTGCTCGCGACGCAGTGCAATGAGCTGGCGTGTAAACAGTAACAGATCTTCGTCCAGCTGGTCCCAATGCAGCCACGAAATTTCATTGTCCTGGCAATACGCATTGTTATTTCCCTGCTGCGTCCGCCCCACCTCGTCCCCGGCCAGCAACATAGGCACTCCCTGGGAGAGCAACAGAGTGGTCAGGAAATTACGTTTTTGCCGTGCACGCAATGCATTGATAGCTGCATCGTCGGTAGGCCCTTCCGTGCCGCAATTCCACGAGCGGTTGTGATCATCCCCATCTTGGTTATTTTCTTTATTCGCTTCGTTATGCTTATCGTTATACGATACCAGGTCATGCAGGGCGAACCCGTCGTGGGCGGTCATAAAATTGATACTTGCTGTGGGCCGGCGATAATCATCCTGATACAAATCAGAACTTCCCGTAAAGCGCTCGGCAAATTCGGAGAGCATGCTATCGGCTCCCCGCCAATAATCCCGCACGCAATCCCGGTATTTGCCGTTCCATTCGGCCCATCCCGGCGGAAAATTACCTACTTGATAGCCCCCTTCGCCCAAATCCCAGGGCTCAGCAATGAGTTTCACCTGCGAAATTACCGGATCCTGGTGGATGATGTCGAAAAAAGCGCTCAGGCGGTTTACCTCATGAAGCTCACGGGCTAACGTGGCTGCCAAGTCAAACCGGAAACCATCCACATGCATTTCCGTAACCCAATACCGGAGGCTATCCATGATCAGCCGGAGCACGTTGGGTAGATTGGCATTCAATGTGTTGCCCGTACCTGTATAATCCATGTAATAGCGGGGATCTTCAGTAAGCCGGTAATACGTAGCATTGTCAATTCCCTTAAAGCACAGGGTAGGCCCCATGTGATTGCCTTCCGCGGTATGATTGTACACCACGTCCAAAATAACCTCGATACCGGCGGCATGCAGTGCCTTTACCATGTTTTTGAATTCCTGTACTTGCTCACCCCGAATCCCTGAAGCCGCATAGCGCGCCTCGGGAGCAAAAAAACCGATGGAATTGTATCCCCAGTAATTGGACAAACCATCGGACTGCCGGTCGTTGACAAACTGGTGCACCGGCAATAACTCAATGGCGGTTATACCCAGCTTTTGGAGGTAATCCACCGTAGCAGGATGGCCCAGCCCGGCATACGTACCGCGCAGGGACTCAGGAATTTCGGTATTGAGTTTTGTAAATCCCTTTACATGCGTCTCATAAATGATGGTTTTATGGAAAGGGATATTGAGTTGTTTATCGCCTTCCCAGTCGAATGCCGGGTCAATTACCACCGATTTGGGCATATAGGGTGCACTGTCCACTTTGCTGAAGCTCAGGTCACCGTCCGGATGGCCGAGTTCGTATCCCAGATGAGCTTCGTGCGCATCGAGGACACCCGCTATCGCCTTGGCATACGGATCGAGCAGGAGCTTATGCGGATTATAGCGATGCCCTTCATTGGGTTCAAAAGGTCCATGCACACGGTAGCCATACCGCTGGCCGGGCTTCAAACCGGGAACATAGCCATGCCATACTTGATGGGTGCGCTCCGTAAGGTTGATCGTTTCCTCGTTGCCATCGGCGGCATCGTTGTCAAATAGACACAGTTGTACGTTGGTTGCATTTTCGGCATACAGTGAAAAATTTACCCCTTCCCCGTCCCACGTGGCACCTAAAGGGTAGGGTTTCCCCGGATAGATTGAGCGTTCCATAAACCAACAACCGCAGTGCGCTTACATTTGTTTTTAAATTTCTCATCGGCCGTACAGCCGCACCCATTCGTCCAAATCTTGTTGTAAACGGGTGGTCAATTGCTTAGCTTTCAACCGCCATCGCCAGTTGGCCTGCGGTGCTGCCGGTACATTCATCCTTGCTTCGCTATCCAACCCCAACAGGTCCTGCATGGGAAGGATCGCCAACCACGCCGGCGATGCATATGCCATCCGGCAAAGTGCACGGCCGGCTCGCTGCGGACTCAGACGCCGTGCGCCCGTATATGCCTTTAACTGTGATTTGCCTGCTGCCTGCAGTTCAGCGCGATACCATCCCACGGCGGTATCGTTGTCGTGTGTGCCGGTAAATACCACATCGTTTACCGTATGGAAGTGAGGCGCATGAAGGTTGGTCCCCACGTCTTCGCCGAAGGCAAACTGCAATACCTTCATGCCGGGAAAGCCCAACTCGTCGCGCAAACGGTAGATATCTTCGTGGATATCGCCCAAGTCTTCCGCGATAAAGGGGAGCTCACCCATCGCATTCCGGACGGCATTGAACAGCGCGATTCCCGGCCCTACCTGCCACCTACCCTGCTTGGCGGTTTCAGCTTCCTGAGGGATCTCCCAATAATCGTGAAATGCCCTGAAATGATCCAACCGTAAGAAGTCATATAATTCCAGGTTCTTACGTATCCGTGCGATCCACCATCCGTAACCCTGTGCAGCATGGCTTTCCCAGCGGTACACGGGCATTCCCCAGTTCTGTCCTTCGGTATTGAAATAATCAGGTGGCACGCCGGCCATACCTATCATCCGTCCCCGGCTGTCCAGGCAGAAAAGTTCCCGATGCGCCCATACGTCCACCGAATCGTGGTTAACATAGAAGGGAAGATCGCCTATGAGCTTGATTTCCGCCTGGTGACAATAGGTTTTGAGACACTGCCATTGTGTATGAAATTGGTATTGCAGCCATTTTGTCTGCTGTAGCGCATGGGCATGCTTGCGCCTGAAAGTCGCCATCGCGGTTTTGTCCCGGTCGCGGTAAGCCTTGGGCCAGGCATACCATGGTTTTCCCCTGTAGCGTTCACGTAATGCTGTGTAATCCGCATAATCGTCCAGCCAATCGGACTCGCGCACACAGAAATCGCCAAATAGGGGGTCTTCTTTACCATCCCGTTGCTGCAAGTAGTTGCGGAATGCTTTGCCAAAGAAAAAATGCTTCAATGCCTGCGCTTGGCGATAGTCCACACAGTCGGACATCGGGAGCTGATTTACCGTTAATTCACGCCCGGTAATCCACCCTTGCCGTTGCATTTCATCCAAGCTGATCAGCAGTGTATTGCCCGCCATCGCTGAACGGATACTATAGGGTGAATAATCCACTCCCTCATCTGTCGGATTATGAGGGAGCTGCAGCCAATAGCGTTGACATGCGCCACGCAGGAAATCGGCAAACCGATAGGCCTCCGGACCCAGATCGCCCACGCCATAAGGTCCGGGGAGCGAAAATAACGGCAGCAGTACCCCTGCGCTCCGCGGACTTTCACGCGATACTTCCGAAGCCGTCCATACCCCAACCGGCAACTGCCGAAGGGCATCGTTGAGCTGCACCGCACCGCCCGTTTCATATACCGCATCTATAAAAACATTTTGCCACCGCAGCGGCGCTTCCTTTGGCAGCTGTATCAGCGTGTTCCCCCAGTCGATGGGTTCTTCGCCATCCGCATAGCTTATCACCGACTGCCGCATGTGGAGCGGTACAATAACCAACAGCCATTCATTGCCCTGCCTGCGCGCAAACGCGAGTACATGTTTCCGTTGTTTTCCCGTTGCCGCTAACGGCACGTAATTCCCCTGAAAAAGTGCTTTATGCGATAGTCGCAGTTGCGCCAGCCGCTCGGTGATGCCATATTTGAGCAATCCGCTGTACCGTTCCTTCCACCATTCCGCTATTGCATCAACTCCGCGGCGTTTTGCCCTTTCTAGTTTTCGCTGCCACTTCTGCCGCATGTCAAAATCTACCTGTCGGCGATTGTCCGGATCCACGAACGACAGGTCCCATCCTTCACAGCCCTGATAAATATCTGGGATACCTGGACAGGTAAACTTCAACACTACCTGTGTGACTGAATTGACGATAGCAGCATCTGTCAATTCCCGATGCAAAGCCCCGAACTGCCGGAAAAAGGGCGTATTGGGGCGCAGCAGCCGACGAACGAATCGACAGGTTGCTTCTTCATAGGTCTGGTCGGGATTTGTCCAATCCGTATGCCGTTTGGCTTCCCGGAGCGCTTTGATTATATAGGCTTCCAGTCGGGATCGGTAGGCGCTGACTGCCTGGCCAGGCATCGGAAAGCCGCCCCACAGTGTCTGGTATATAAAATATTCATCGTTTACATCCGGCATCCCACTTGTTTTATAGGAAGCGTTTACCTTCATCCAGCGCTTTACGGCTGTCGTCCATATGCGCGGAAACGCGGTAAAGGTTTGTAAGCGTGCCCGCACATCCTCCCCCCGCTTCGTATCGTGGGTAGCGGTGGCATTCAGTGAATGTGGACATAACTGTGCCCGTTGCTGCATAAACCGGTGGAAGTCAGCAACAGCGATGCTGAATACCGCCGGCGTACCGCCCACCTCGTTGGCACCGATATAGCGGTGGTAGGTATACATGAGCGTATCTTCCAACCCTTTGGCCATCAAAGCCCCGGTAAGCTGCATGCACCGTTGATAAAATTCTGCCAAGCGTTTCACCTGCCGTTTGGAACCCGTCAGAAAAGCGGGGACTAGGTAGCTCTCCAGAAAACTCAGTCCTTCCCGTAATTCCGGCGCGGAAAGCGCCGCCTGTTGCAGCGTATGCCGCACTTCCTCCGCTTCCGGCTCCGGCAGTGGGAAGGTACGTCCATACCAACGGTATACCGGACAGTGTACCACAAAGGATGCCAATGCCGCTTTCAGCACGGGTTCCTGCACGTTTTCGGGCAATTTTTCGCCGCTTAATACTGCATCGCGAAAAAAATGAAACAAGTTATTCAGCTCGCCCTGCATGGCCGTGTGTAACTGCGTGCGTTTAGCGTCCCTCAGCAGCAAGGGCAGCGTGGTCCGGCCAACCAACTTATCATAAAACCGGGATAGCTGTCGCTCATTGCTCCCGTCTGTCAGCAGCCCGTTAACCACAGTCAGAAAGTCGTACCCGGTGGTGCCCTGCACAGGCCAATAGCCTGGCAGCGTTTCCTCCTGCTGAAGTATTTTCTCAACCACCAGATACGTGTTTTCACCGACCAGCTGCCTAAGCCGGAGCAGGTATCCAGTAGGATCAGCAAGGCCATCCACATGATCGATCCGCAATCCGGTGAATATCCCTTCCTTCACCAATTTGGCGATCATCCGATGGGTAGCGTGAAAAACACGATAGTCCTGTACGTTCATTGCAATCAATCCATTTACCGTAAAAAAGCGGCGGTAGTTGATCCGACATTCGGTTTCTTTCCAATAACAGAGTTCGTAGTGTTGACAGGAAACCACCTCCCGGATAAGCGCTTCAGGCCAGGTATCCGAATCCGTTGCCGTTTCTGCCGCCGGGTACTTCCCAAGGTGTGCACGGATCAATGCGCTTCCAGCCGCATTGATGGGCCAATGCAGCCCGTTGTGCGCCAAAAGCAACTTATTGCCCTTCGGCTGTATCGTTAATCGCCCTTCCACCATTACGTCGTTCAAAGGCGCGTCGAGAAAGGGGACCATCAGGCGGCCGTGAAAATAGCTAGAAGCTGCATAGGGGGTGTCAAAAAAACGGCTGAACGGTGAATCCGGTCCCTTTTCCAACACGTCCCAAAGCCAGGTATTTTCCGGGTGATAGGCCATGTGGTTGGGCACAATATCCTGTATCCAGCCAATCCCTGCTGCCCTCAGTTTTTTGGCTACTGCCCGCAACTGCTCCAGGGCACCGATTTCGGGATCGATCTGCAAGGGATTCGTTTGGTCGTATCCATGCATACTTGAGGGCACCGCCCGAAAAATCGGCGAAGCGTAGATAGCCCCGGTTCCCAGTTGTTGAAGATAAGGAATCAGTTGTTCCAAATCAGAAAGCGTAAAATCCGTATTGAATTGGATCCGATACGTTGTTGCGGGCACGTTATTCATACGTAATGGGTTAACCCGCTTATCGCATCATTGTTCGAAATAGTTTCTTTTTTAAAAAAAATTATTTTTTTGACGCGGTGGGCCAAACAAAGCGGCCTTCCAACTGTTGGCGCAGAAAGAGAGACAATCAAAAGAGGGATAATTATGAAAACGCTGGATAGGTATCAATTGGAAGGAATGGGATTCAATGCGCCGGAAGGCCCTTGTTTGGCCAACGGCCGACTGCTCCGATTTTTTATCTTACGCAACAAACCTTGGCTGGGTGTAGAAGAGTATCTGCCGGCTCAGGCCGACCAAAATGACGAAGCGGAGAGCGAGGTTTATGCGGTTAACTATGGAAAGCATTATATGCAACCTATTCAAACCCTGGAAGACATCCAGGATTTCCTTTATCAACAATATTAACAGCCTTCACCCGATCAGTTATCCTTACGCCTTTTTTCCATCACGTAGCGGCATCGGATGGAGCAGCATAAGCCTGTTAAGGGTTGATTAGCGCATCAAGTTCATGTGCATCATCCAAATGTGTACGCAATGTGGGCAATTTAGTGGCCGCCCATTCCCTTAGATCGTCATCTGGTACGCCGTCCGGCCCTGACGCACGTTCAAATAATGATACAGCCTCTTCATGCGACAGCACCATCTTCCGCGCAAAGTCCTGATCAAATGCGGTACCTTCAAGTACCGTCAGGTCTTCTAACATCTTAATTGTCGCCCGACGGTCTTTTTTTCAGTCGCTATCATCCTCGCTGTAATCCGGTGTGGAACCTGCATCTTCAAAAACAAACAACAGGTCGGTAATTTAGGACACTCACCCGCGTAAGGCCTTCGTTGACGGCCTTTGGTGCTTTGGCTTGAAATTTTCACTACCTCTGTTCAGTAAACCAGGTAACTGAAAAATAAAATTATTTTTTGCCCGGTAGCGTTGACACCGTCTCGTTGTCTGGCATAAGAAGCGATAAAATCAAACAAGCCATGAAAGCACAAACCACAACAAACATTCTCCCACTTATCGTATGTTTTTTGATAAGTGCTTGCAGCACTTCTACGCGCATCACCGGTTCCTGGAAAGATCCAGCTGTCGATGCAAGTACCGGTGAAAGCAAGAGCGTATTGGTCATGCCATTAAGCCGTAATATTGAGGTGCGCACAAAATTAGAGAATGCATTGGCTGCAAAAGCTGCCGAGTTAAACATCAAAGCGGTCAAAAGTTCGGATATTTTTACACCCGACTTTTTTCAGGAAATTCCACCACGTGATGAACTACTTAATAAAATCCGGCAAACGGGCGTTGATGCGATTCTCACGGTATCGCTTATCGACACGGAAAGTGATACGCGGTACGTACGGGGTACCACCCGTTATGCACCTTTGCCCCTGTATAATTGGTATGGTGGCTTCTACAGCTATTTCAATTATTGGCATCCCATTATGTACGATCCGGGCTACTATGTGACGGACAAAACGTATTTCTTGGAAACAAATCTCTATAACACCCAAACAGACCGCTTGATTTGGTCCGCGCAGTCGGAAACGGTCAACCCGTCAAGCATCGATGCTTTTGCTAAGGAATACCCGGAGGTATTGTTGGAAAGAATGATCAAAGACGGCCTGTTGCTGCAGGTCCAGCCGTAGCATCGCTGGTTACGAGATCTGAGTACGCACATTCGCCACAAGTGTTTCCAGTTCGTGAATTGAAAACGGCTTTTCAAGTACAGCATCTGCCCCGGCGGACGCTGCTAGCACTTTGATGTTGGGATCAGCAGAAACCATCACAACCGGAATACCATTTGTTTGCGTATTGGATTTAAGGATGCGGCATAATTCCAATCCATCGATTCCTGGAAGCTGCTTGTCCAACACGTATACATGAGGAACATCGCGCTCGTCCAACAGTTCTTCCGCACTATTGAAGACACGGACGGTAAATTTCGGCTCTCTGAACACCAATTGGGCAATATCCTGAAGACTTTCGTCGTCTTCAACAAAAAATAACGTCTTCATAGGTAATTATCTTACGGTATGTAATGGTAGTTCAAAATAAAAGGTGGAACCTTCGTCCAGAACACTCTCCACGCCCATCTTTCCGTGATGTTTTTCAATGATCTCATGGCAAATGTATAACCCAAGCCCGATGCCTGAGACAGCTTCGGCTGACGCGCCCTTAACTCGATAAAACCGGTCGAAAATCTTTTCCTGCATTGATTTGGGTATGCCCATGCCGAAGTCTTGTACACTCACACGGACGCAGTCGCTCCGGCTTTCAGCGCTGACGATAATATCGCCTCCTTTTGGCGCATACTTGATGGCATTGGATATCAAGTTATCCACCACTTGTCCCAAGCGTTCGATATCGGCGAGCACCAAGGGAAGTTTTTGTCCGGAAAACGCAATGTGGTGCCTTGATGTGGTAAGTTGTCCCTGAAGCACATGCTCTTCCAGCAGTGCATTCAGATCAACGGGCTCAAGCTGCAGCGCCAATTGACCGCTCGATATCCGACTTGTATTCAAAAGCGAATAGATGAGTTTAACCAGTCGGTTTACCTGTATATTCATTTTGGTAATGAGCTGCACGATGATCGGTGCCGTAGTTTTGTCCATCATCCCCACTAAAATCTCGCCATACGCTTTAATGCTGGTAATGGGCGTTTTCAGCTCGTGGCTGGCGATACCGATAAACTCATCCTTTTGTCGCTCTAACTCTTTCTGTCTGCTGATGTCGATGGAGACAATTGTTGCGGCCTCCACGTTACCCTTTTTATCAAAGATAGGCGAAACATGGTTGTTTACCCATATTACCGAACTGTCTTTCCGGACCATTCGCTTTTCGATCTCATAGGCCTCTCCCTCGGATGCTAGTTTCTTAAAAGCAACCATATTACGCTCCTGGTCTTCTCTATAAACAATGTCGTTAATGCCCAGTTTTAATAATTCGGGACTGTCATAATCCAGCATGCGGCAAAATTGGTCGTTGGCAAAAATAACGTTTCCCCGGAGACTAACTTTTAGGATACCTGCTATACTTTGGCTCACAATGGAACGGTAATTCTCTTCCGACTCGCGCAAGGCTTCTCCCGCTTTTGCCTGCTCTACCGCTACCCACGTGCGCTCAGCGGTCTCCCGCGCCATTTCAATTTCCGCCTCCGTCCAGTTTCTGGGCTCGCAACACGTGATGCATAACATGCCACACGGATTGCCTTCTTTTATCACGGGTACATCGACAAATGATATCACCTGTAACTGGATGCACAATTGCCTTAACTCCTCATCCAGTAACGTTGTGGTATGTGCATCGTAAACAACGAAGGGACTTCCGCCATTAATCGCAGCCGTTAATATCGGAAAGTTATCGAGTGGATAAACATTGGATACCGAAGTCAGATTGCCACGGAACGCATCTCTCCGGATGGTAGCCTTTCCATTTTCTATTTCACAATAATAGCACCGGTCTGCCTTGAAATGATGCATAGCCAGTTGCGTTACCGCTTCCTGTATCTGAATTGGGTCGGACAACGAGCGCAATGTATCACTTAACTGCAGCAAATACGCCTGTAGCTCGTCCCGTCTTTTGCGCTCAGCAATGTCTTTGAATAATACGGCGACCTGTGCATCTTTGGGGTCGCCAATGCGAAAGGCGTAGACATCGTAAAACCTCCCCAGTGCCTCCGCAGCGTGTTCAAAACGCTCGGCTTCTCCTGTCAGTGCAATGCGTCCATAGATCTCAAACCATTGCTGCTCGTGTTCAGGAGCAATTTCACGCATCGTCCTTCCGAGTGGATTTTGGATGCCGGTTTGTTCTTCAAAGACGCTGTTTACCTTTAAAAACCGGTAATCAATAGGGTGCGCATTGTTGTCAAATAAAATTTCAATAATGCAAAATGCCTCATCCAGCGAATTAAATAACTCATTGTACCGCTCTTCCAACTGAAAGAGTTGCCGATGTTGGTATCTGACAGTTTCTTCAGCACGCCGCAAATCCAACAAGCAGGAATCAAGGCTCTCCGGTAAATCACTGGAGCCCTCACCATGGTGGGAGAATTGACCGGGTCTTATTTTTTTTCCATCGCTTGTGTCCATCTGTTAGTTTATATAACCTTACCTAACGGAAACAGTTTACTGGGATATAAGTTTAAAAAGAACCGACTTACTAGCCGCCTCTAAAATAGTTCTTTTTTCGTAACAACCAAATAAGGCAGCCTGGAGGTGGTGCGAGGCATCCAAGCTTGCTCCGCAGGTTCCGTTTAGGTTTTGATGCGTCGCCCAGCCCCGCGCAAGCAGCCGCATTAAGATGGTTCATGCCAAGCCTCGCTTCGTTAGCAATAATTAAACTCATCGGCTATTACACCACCACATTCTTCACCAGCGTAAATTTAATCGAATGATATTCTCCCAGCTCCCGCTCACCCACCAATCTATACTAACAATCCATGCTCATGCTCCAATCGTTGAAACCGTAGGTGTTGTAGGTAAAATAGACGCCTTCCACATTGGTAGCGAGGTCAAGCTGAGAGACTATACCGACAAACGTATAAAGTAACTTGCCTGACAATTCGGTTGGTGTCCCATTTCCGCCGGGTTCCTCATCGCTCTTAGAACAAGATAACAGCACCATGCCCAAAGCCATCAGGCTTAGTGACAGCAATGCATGTAATTTTTTCGTAATCAGAATCTCCGCCCGTTGGTGAACAACAAAATTAACCGGTAGTTCCGGCACAAACAATCCACGAAAACAAGGAAATTATTGTGGTTTCTTTGCTGGATTTTTTTCAGCGACACTGAGAATAAAGATTTTGCTCTTCCTCATTAGCGATGTATGTGCGTTGAAATCACATTACATAAGGTATCGATCGAAAAGGGCTTAGTCACGGCGCCATCCGCCCCGGCCTCTTGCGCCAACTCCAGGATGTCAGGGCTTGCGGAAAGCATCAGAACCGGGACGTTACTGTATTTTTCACTGCGTTTAATGAATTGACAAAGATCCAATCCGTTTATACCTGAAATGTTTTTATCCAGCACGAATAAGTCGGGCGCGCCAATATTTCGCTGAAGAATCCTAGCTCCGTCTTCCAGTGCGACAATTTGGTAGTCTTTCTCAAGCACAATCAAGAAAATATCCCGGATATCCGGATCGTCTTCCACCAAAACAATCCTTTTCTTCTGCTGACGTGACATAGTAATATTAACGCCTTAAGCAAGAATAAGTTTAGAACAACCATCTTTAGCAAAGACATAATTACGCCCGGTGTGCGGAGTAATCAACGAAGCCCCACCCTGATTAAAAGGAAAACTCCCACTAAGAGTAGGGCTATGTACACATACCTATAAAACTCGTTGCTTCCCAGTCTATTATTCAAATACCTTCCAAAAAATATTGCCGGAAGCGCCGCAGGAATGGCATATAAAAAATTGACAACTACGCTTCCAGATATCAGCCCCTTGTATGCATACCCGATGATACTCACCGTACTTGCTACGAAAAAATAGGCCTGTAAAGTCGCCCTGAACCGATTTGCACTCCATCTTTGCAATTTTCCATAAACAACCAAAGGCGGCCCGTTGATACCGTACGCTCCGCCAAAAACCCCGGATAGAAAACCACAGATGAAAAGCCACCACTGGTCATTAGTCACCTGATGCGGCCGTTCTTTTTCCAGAAGCGAATACAAGGAATGGAACACAAGTAATAATCCCAATACTAATTCAACCCAAAAATCGCTAGCAAAAAGCAATAGCATTAGGCCTACGGGAATTCCCGGCATAGCATATAAAATAAGCCATTTAGCACTTTGGAAATGAATTTTGCGATGATCCTGAATAACCACGATTACAGCAATCAAAACCGAAAGGAGTACGGACAGGGGCACTGAAATTTCGATAGGCAAAAACAAAATCAGAAGTGGGACGGCTATGAGTGATTCTCCGAAGCCAAATGTCGATCTAACAAGTGTCGCAACAAAACTGATCAAAAGGACGAAAAATGTTGTCATAATTCTTGCTGAAAATACGCAAAATCCGTCTTTCTGTCAAGAAAAAGTTGCCTTATTCCATGCTTACCTGACCAGCGGAAACTCAGATACACGCAACGTAGTACAACCGTAAGGGATCAGTGTAATCTCTTCAACCGGCGCATCACTGTGTCCGGTTGAATACGGCAGTGGACCGGTCATTTCGTTGTACAGTTGCCAGGAAGGAATCCGTTTTGCCTTGGTTTTGATCTCGATAGGTGCATTTTGGAAATTCCAGGGATATGTTCCTTGCTGCTTCTGCTCATCGATAACTACTTCGAAATGTTGTTGGATATCCTGCTCACGGAAGGCGACAATCCCGTAATTCCAGGGTGTAACGGAAGTAACTTCCTGATACGTGTTTCCATATCGGGTTCGTTCGGCATCGTCAAAGGTTTTTGTCTCCCAACTTTCTGCCATCTTCAATCCATATACCAATGGGCCACGTTCCACGGCAATGGAGTTTTCATACCAACGGCTGGTCCTGATGTCCATCGGCAACGTCAGTTCCACCTGATCACCACTTTTCCAAGTGCGCCTGATTACCGCTATTTCTCCGCCCTTCACATGTTGATCGGGAACACCGTTGATCGTAATCGCCGCTTGCCCACACCACGCTGGCACACGAAGATGCAGGGGAAACTCCACCGTTTTGTCTTTTTTATCAACCACGTGAATGGTAAACGTTAGCAGGTCATCCATTGGGTAATGGGTTTCTTCAACAATTTTTACAAGCGATCCGTTTCCAACTTTGGCAGTCACCTCAGATGGGGAGTAGACTAAGGCAGCTAAGCCATTGTCAGGCGTAGCATACCAGAGGTGTTGCGTAAATTTGGGCCATCCCTGGTGCATGTTCGAGGCACAGCAGGGATAGCCTGTCAACAGCCCATATGTAACATCTGTACCACTGTGGTTGTGATCTTCGTAGAAATTACGGGCATGACGGGTAATCATTACCTGATTCGCCTGTTGAAGATATTGTTTGTTCATGAAGTCATCCGTTATCTGAGTGGGAAGCGCATTGAAAGCAATGCGCTCCAAATGATCTGCAAAATCGAGGTCTCCGGTCACCTCCAACATCTTTTCCAGCGAGAACATTAGCTCAACCGAAGAGCAGAGCTCCGATCCCTGTGTTGGGTTATTGCCATGCAGCCCTTCGTCGCCGCCATACATGCCCTGGGGTTGTCCGTTATACTGCCGGATATCGGCAAATCCCTTCTTAACGGCATCCAGAAAGCGCTGTTCGGGTTGCTGCTGGTAGTAGATCACCGGTGCCTTAATGCCTTGGGCAAGATTGACGCAATGAATGGTATTGAAACGTGTCAGGTCGTCGCGATTCAGGAACATATCCACAAAATCATAGCCCTGCTTATGCAACAGCTCTCCCAGATCTAGGAGAAACGGTTCACCGGTAAGGTTGTAAAGCCAGTATACCGCCTGTAAATTATCACTGGCACGGTATTCTGCCCAGAACGTCCAGTTGCCCAACGGAACGGTTGGCAGCGTTTCCAGTTGATAACGGAAATACCTTGACATAAACGTGATAATGCGCGGGTCTCCCGTTGCGGAATAATACTGTTGCAGCACCTTGAGCATCACCATACGGGGCCACCAGTCGGCTGAATTATCCCGTTGCAGGCCCGCTTCGGGCGCATAATCTTTCGCTGGCCCGAAAAAGCCATTTTCCTGCTGGCTGCCAAGCGTCCATTCGATCCAAGGTTGGACTTTTTCCTTCAGTTCCTGATCGTCCAGCAGATAGGCCAGTGGCAAGAGACCATCAATCCAATAAGGCCCTCGTTCCCACTGATCGCCGTCGCCGCCAAGCCATCCATTGCGGGGTCCCATGACCGTCGGGTACAATTGATCCATCTGGCTGGACGCACCCCGTTTCTGCCGTTCGAGCATCTCCAGCAGCCATCCCTTGGCCTTAATGGCTCCTAGGGGCAGCTCCATATAAGGTTTGCGCTTCAATGGATAGCGGTTATTGGGGTAGTGGTCGTTTGCTTTACCCCATGAACACAACAGGGGCATCAACAAGGATAGTGAGATGAATTTGAGAAGCATAGCCTATGGATTGTGATAGGGTCTTGAATGTTGTTGTACGTCGAGTGTCACCGGCCCCAGCAATCCAGACGCCCTCAGGGGCGAATCTGCTCCGGGCCCGGCGATTGTCCACGTTTTGCGTTCGTTCTCGGGCTGTTGGGCATCGTAAACGAGACGGTTGAACCACGTGCTGGTCACCTCAACGGTAAGCGTATTTTCACCAGCTTGAAGCTGATCGGTCACGTCAACGCGGTAAGGAGGCGCCCACAACGTGACGGGTTGACCTCCGTTGATCGCTACGACGGCTGCCATATCCACATCCCCCAAGTTGAGGATATATTGCTGACCCGGCTCTATTTTGTCGATGTCGATGGTGGTTGTGTAGGTTGCCGTGCCGGAAAAAGCCTTTCCCTCTGCCGAGATATCCAGGTCTTTCCAAGGTTTGAGATCGGTCAGTTGTAGTGCCTCCGGTGCACCCCACCCCGCGGGGAATGCCAGTGTCCACGATCCCGAAACCGGTAGCGATGAAACCGCCTCGCTTTGCGGTACTGCCGGGGGTTTCCCGTTGCCACCTTTACGGAAAACGACAAAACATGAACCGGCACGAGCCAAGTCGAGCTTGACGGTGGTCCGGTCTCCGTGACGTTGGCTCTCAGCCGCCATGCTGCGCCCGGTTACGGGGTCCCACAATTCCACCACCTCTCCGTTGCTGCGGAAATCGAGCGTACCCTGGAATCCGCTCCCTTTCGGTGCGGTGACGAAATACCAGTCGGCCCCTTCTGCCTGGCGATGTACCCACAGGGCATCCCCTCCGATGACATCGGGTGCGATATTTAACGCAGACAGCGCGTCCTCCAGGGATGTACCCGAGAAAACAATTCCTTTCCCGACTTTCCGCATTCCCTTGCTGCCTGCCGTTCCCCATATATCGCTCACCACTGCATCGAAGCGCCGTTGAGCATCGTCGCCACCTGAAAGCGTCGCTAGCCCCAAGGGGGCATCGCCGATTACCGTAGCGCCATCGCGGACCAATGAGCGTATTTTCTCCAGCGTCTGTGGCAGCATACGCGGCGATTCGGGCAACCAAAGAACCCGGTAGCTAACGCCCTCGGGTGTTACCAGTAACCCATTTTCTACCGCCAAACGGTTCAACAGGATATCCGGATTGCAATAATCGTATTTAAAGCCTTCGGGGAATGGAGCATTCTGGTAAGGTTTGTGGTTGATCTCATCACCAAGATACCAAAGCACATCCGATACCGGTTTGCCACGCTCCAGCAAGTAGCTGCATCGCGATAGGTAGTTGGTGAATTCCGGCATAAACTTCCACCAGGTTTGGCCCCGCAAAAAGGGTGTACCAATCTTGGCCCCAAAGGAAGTGCCCGGCGGAAGAAACGGTGTTTGCGGATTGTGTGTATAGGTATGGAACACCAAGTGGGTAACGCCCTGCGTACTGTTGAAATTGGCAACTTCCTTCAACATCTCAAAATGTTCGTCCCAGGTCAAATCAAACGAGGTAAACGACTCGGCCGCCACACGGGTCTTGCCATACAGCCTCGCTGCGGAAGCTGTGGGCCGGATGGGCTTGAAATTGGTTGAGCCCACAAATCCATCTGTCATCGGTTGCCAGAATTCACACATCGGTACGTCCGCATATTTAAAAAATTCCATGATATCGGCCGGAAAAACATCGCCGGCAGCCGTTTCAAAGGTAATGTTTAATCCGTTTTCATGGGCTAATTCCGACATACGCCCATAAAAATTATGGGTAAAAAGATCATTGATGGTTGCCCGCCAATCGTATAGAAAACGGGTAGATGTTCCATGGTCTTTGATAACATAACCGAACAACGCGGGTAACCATTTACGGAGCGGATAGTTACTGACCCGGTTAAATTCATTTTCCATATCTTCTGTCCAGGTTTGGGTATAACACTCCCAACTATCTATCAGCATCCCATCCAATAATCCGTCCGCAAGCGGCCCATCTTCACCGATAAGCCTTCCAATGTAACCTGCAAATTGTGCGTTGGGCCCGGCTTTGGAGAGCTTGTTGGCTTCCCACCCGGTGCCCTCCGGAGGCGCTGGACCGTTTTTTTGCCCCGTATTAACATGACCGATACGTAATATGGTCCATTTGCCCGCTGGAGCTTTCCAATTCAGATGGCCATTTTGATCCATTTGATCAGAAATATCTAAAATCTTATCAGGCGAAATAAATGCCTCTGCTGACTGATCCGGAAACCGCCCCGTACGCTCGATCGCCCGCAAGGTCCATGCCGCCTCTGATTCCCAGCTATGTTTACGTGCAGCTGAAAAAAGACGAAGTGATGAAAGTGCCATAGGATGTTTATTGACAAAAGAAATCCGATACGTTTTTACATCCGGGATTTCAGAACATGCCAATGTGATGGGTTTGTCATCCTGTGAATTTGCCTGTGGCATTTCGACATCCAGTATCTCTCTTAATGTTCCATCAGCCAGAACAGCCTTAATGCTAACGGTCACTCCGGGTTCATGGCACTGTGCGTGATTAAAGCTGTTAATACTGGGAAACTCTACCGAACGCAGTAAAACAGGTTCAGCAAATGTCACTTCAACCCACTGAGGCTGATCCGGAGTAGTCGGTGCAAATCTAATTGGCTTTTCAGCCTTTCCCAAAAAATAATCATTCCATGACGTTTCCGTATTGCTTTTAATAAACTTCGGCGCCAAAGGTTCTCCCGTGTCATCGGCCGGTGTCGGAAAAGCCAATACCGCAACACTTTTGTAGTTACGCCAAGGTTCATCGCTCGGCTGTGGCATATCCAATACTTGCTTGATATCCGTACCTCCCGTTACATCCGTACGACTCCACACCAAGTGGCGCATCGCATTTTCAGGCTCAATCCACGGCCCCCCAGAAGTAGCCCAGCCTGGGCAATTCAGCTTGGTGAGCCGCAGTCCCAACCGACGGCACTCCGCTGCCGTATGCCGTACGGCGTCGTCCCAGTTTTCGCTTAGACTTGTAATTTGAGGTTCAACTCCCGGCCACGGCCCCCCGAACTGTCCATGGAACAGTTGAATACCGGAAATTCCAGCTTTTGCTATAGCTTCAAGATCCCTTGTAATTCCCTCTTTCGACATGTTTCCACCAATATAATGGAACCACGTTTCGGGACGGTAAAGTTTAGTCGGCGTTTGGAACAACTTTTCATCGTGTTCCCCAAATCGACGATCAACCTCTTCCCAAGAAGGAAAAAAGGGTGTTTCTGTAACCTGTGCAATCAAACGAAACCCACCTGCAAGAAAAAGTACAATCGTTGCGGAGAGAAGTATCGGTAATTTAATATATTTCATTTTCATACAAAAACAGTTTGATTTATGAAGCTAATCATCATCACTTACAATGCTGGCTTTAATCCTTCCCATTTCACCACCCATGAACCATCATCGGGGAATCCAGGCGCATCTGTATCGGGGCCTCCATCCCAGCCCGCCGCCATCATAGCCACCGCATACAACAGTCCGCCATTGCCCGGGAAATAAGGGAAAGGCGCACGGCCACCCCCCACCAATCCGTGCTCGTCAAACAAAAATGCCGGGTACTCCAGCAGGTAGTCGACGGCCCGCTCAGGCTGCCCCAATCTCGCTGCTGCCATAGCCAGCATCGGAAAATCCCAGCCCCATGTTTCGTGAAGTTTCCATTCCTGATGTACTTTTTCGAGGGTTCTCCCCATGGTTGGAACATCCACGCCGTCGCCGGGGAGCATGCCAAATGCCCCGATCAGCGCAGGATGTTCCCAATTGTACTCCGTCCACATCTTCTCGATCCCTTCATGGGTAACATATACGCCGTCGTCAATCGGTAGCGGAGAAAGTTTATCCAGCACGTCATCCCATTTCTTATCGCGCGGCAGTTTCATCCGTTCTTTCCAGGTTTGCGCCGTGCGCAGGCCGAACCTCCAATAGGCCAATTCAAACGTTGGATTGATCGTCGTACGCGGATCGGTATTCTCCGAGACGATGTAAACCGGTGGCCCGAGCACATACCGGTCTTTTGTCGCATCGTAATGCGCAAAGTCGGCCATGAATTCAGCGGATGCAAATACTACTTCTTTCCATTTATCCAATGTGGCCGGGGTGGGATGCAACCGATAGTCCTGTTCCGCAAAGAAAATGGGGTGCGGCTGCTGCCAGATTAACGTCGCATGAACGGGATGGGGCCAGTCCCTGTCCAGATCGGCTGTACATTTTGGCCACCTCGCCCCTTTGTAGCCCTGCTCTTCTGCGCGCGCTGTGGAGGTGGACAAAAAATCGGGGTAAACATGCAGGCTTCTGTTAAATAGCGGCCAGCGGTCCCATAGCGCAAAATGAGCACCATGCCACCAGATCATCTCAAAATGAAAACGGCCATACCAACCGTTATTGACCAATCCACTCTCCTGCGGCGGCCAGCTGCCTGCTTCATTTACTTTCATCACATACTGTGATAAAACAATCCGGCGTTCCAGCTCTTTCCAACGGGGGTCGGCACTTTCCGACAGGTCAATGGCTGCACCGGACTTCCAGTAATCGTTCCACGATGTTTCGGAAGATTGGCGGCATTCCGAAAAATTCAATCGGGTTTCCACACTTGGGTCGTCGCTAAATGCAAAAACAAACTCCAGCGTATTCCCCGATGACGGCACCAACTGAAAATCGTGCTTGCCTACCTCATGAAAACCTGCTTCCGTCATCCAGCTTACGGAAACGCCGTAATCGGTATCGTCCAACGTGCGCACAAGGCGTGCGAATTTGCCCTCAGCGGTAACCCATTTCGTGGTGTGTACATCGGGCTGATCGAACGTACTGTTTACCTGCTGACTTCCATCCGGATAGGGAAAAGAAAAGGCAACGGCAATCTGTCCGCTTTCTACCAGTCCGGACGTAATCTGCACACCAATGGCATCCTTTTCGCCGTGACTCAATGTCGTTACCCGGACCGGAGTCCCTTCCAATTCGAACGTGCTGGTGATTGTGCCTGCCCACAGATCCGTTTCCTGCCGGGTATTCGCCAGATCTTCCAACGAGGCAAGGGTACCATCTGATTTTTTCAACACCAACCCGATCCGGCCCAGATTGAGCGAGTGGGGATTGCCGGCCAGCCAGGCAGATAACTCCGGGTGATCTTCATCCCAGTCGTCATAGCGAACCTGCCTACCATACGTATCCCACATTTTCCCGTTGAAATCTTTGATGTCAAGGCCTTTGGGAAGCGGAAAGCTATGCCATCCCCAATGTGCCATCGTCGCATGCGTTACGAATGTCTGGAGACCGGTGATATCCACGCCGAACGCAAATTCGCCATTGCCTACCTGCGCCGGACTTCGCGGGTTATTTTTTTCAGTGATGATCCGATGGCGGTTTACCACCGCTTCGCGGTCTATCCTGTCATTCCCGCATCCGACGAGCGGCAGTAAAAGAATCAACGATAAAAAAGTGTGTCGTATCATTCGGCGCTTTTATTTAGTATCCTTCGTTCTGCGTTAACGAGTTCAAGCTTTTTTCAACCTCTGCACGGGGAATCGGAAGCCGGTAGTGCTTTTCCTGGAAATTGCGCTCGTTGGAAAGCACGCCTATCGAATAGGTTTTGGCACCATTCGGCTGTTTCCGTATCGTGATTTTCAGCAAATCCTGATTTTCCGTTTGCTCGGCAATCATCCAACGTCGCACGTCAAAGAAACGATGTTCTTCATAGGCGAGTTCCACCCGCCGCTCGTTATAGATCCGTGCGCGCAGCTGTTCGCCTGTGTCCGTTACAGGTGGCATCTGTACGCTTTCCCGTGCCCGGACTTGATTGAGATAATTGCGTGCCGTTGCCTCGTCACCCAATTCAAATGCGGCCTCCGCATAATTGAGTAAGATCTCCGCGTACCTGAAATAAATCCACGGATTGGTGGGCCGTTCCGTATTTCCGGTAGGAGGTATACGCTCGATCAAAAACTTTTTCAGGGCATAGCCGGTAAGTGAGGCATTCCAAGGCTGCACGCTGCTTTCGGGTGAATCCAGTCCTCCCACAAATGTTTCGGTCTCACGTCCCATCCATAGGGCGCCATCGTGGAGGATGGTGGCATAAAAGCGCGGATCCCGGCCTGCATAGGGATTGTTTGGATCGTAGCCCGATTGGGAATTTACCGTCAAGTTACCGTTATCCTGCACAATGTAAGGACTTAATCCGGTGGCTTTCATCTCATAGGCGTTAACTAAGTTTTGGGTAGGTCCTTGGTAATTCCCTCCTTCATCCCCATTTCGTCCATTTTTCCAGTTATAATCGGTAGCGTTGCCCTGGGTGAAATACCGTGCCCAGATAATCTCATCGTTATCTTTCAGGAATAATTCCTGGTAATCCGGGTACAATGTATACGCTTCCAATAATGCTGCCGATGCGTCAAAAGCCCTTTGCCACTTAGCCCGGTCGTTTGAGGGGTTGTTCAATTTACTGGCGGCATACAGGAGCACTCGGGACTTGAGTGCCTTACACGCATCTCCCGATGCCCTGCCTGATTCGCTCGCGGGTTGTTTCGCCGGCAACAGCTGAATCGCCTCATCCAATTCACTGACAATAAAGTCCACACAGGCATCGTAAGAATCCCGCGATAAGGTGTAATCCTCGTTCAATTCGTATATTTTGGTAATGATGGGTACCCCTCCATACCGCCAGATCAGGTTAGCATATACGCATGCCCGAAGAAATTTCATTTCTCCTTTCATCAACGCTTTCTGACTTTCATCAATCGGAGACTCATCGATCTTAGCGAAAAAAACATTCATATTTCTGACCTGGCTGAACCCCAGCTGCCAATAGTTCACCCTTCCGGAAAGTTGGGTGATGTTATCCGCGGTCACTTCTCCCCGCTGCAAAACAAACATGTTTCCATGGTTATGCAAATCGTAAGACTCATCGCTCGCCGCAGCAAATACATCATCGACATAACCATGCAATACGGCATTATAATTCGCATTCACATACAGTTGAATCAAGGCAGGGTCAGCCCAGGTATCATCTTCTGATAATTTGTCCAGCGGTTTCAAATCCAAAACGTTACACGAAGACAGGATGATCAATATCCCGAATATATAAATAAACTTTTTCATTGCTTCAGGTTTAAAAAGTCAAATTCACACCAAAATTAAGCACACGTTGCAGCGGATAGTACCAGAAATCATGAGTTTCCGGATCAAAGCCCATATCTTTCATGTGGTCGTAAATGATGAGGAGGTTGCTCCCACTGACGGACACGCGAAGGCCTTGGGCACCAAATGATTGACAGAGGGCCGTCGGCAGGTTATACCCCAACTCCATGTTTTTCAGTCGCAGGAAGCCGGCGTTTTTCATCCAATGTGTTGAGGCGTACGAACTATTGGTACTGGTTGTCCATAATGCCGTGCTGCCCCGGGGCATGGTTGCGTCCATATTGTCAACTGCCCAACTATCCCGTGCACGCCAATCGAGGAAGTTACCGAACGTATGGCTCATCACGGGGAACCAGCCGCCAAAATATTGCTGGGCATTTTCCTGCCCTTGGAAAAACAACGATAAATCAAACCCTTTGTAGGCAAAATTAGCGGTCAACCCGAAAACTATTTCGGGGATGTTCGTTTGATTGATCCGTATCCGGTCCCGGGAATCAATCTCTCCGTCACCGTTTACATCTTCATAAATCAGATCTCCCGGTTTTGTCCCCGGCAGATGCGGCGTAGCGTCCACCTGCGCCTGGTCTCTGTACACGCCCATGGCGTTGTACAACAGTGCTGCTCCATAGGGTCTACCGGTGGCATATTGATACGGCTCCGCCGCCGGTTGTTCGTCCGCAAATACCACCTTGTTTCGCGCAAACGACACGTTGCCCGACAGTTGATACGAGAATTCGTTTACCTTGTGGGTGTGGGAGAGCACCAATTCAAGCCCCCTGTTATCCACAATCCCGATGTTCTCATCGGGAAGTGTCAGCCCGGTATAATCGGGCACGGTCGCATTCCGTTTGGTCAGGATATCCGACCGCCGCGATACGAAATAATCAAATTCAACGTTTAGCAGACCGTTCCACAGACCGGCCTCAAGACCAGCATTCCACGTTTCCGCGGTTTCCCACGTGATAAACGGGTTGGGCACATTTGTCTGCACCAATCCTGACACATCGTTGTTGCCGATCACGTAATTGTTGTTAAAACCATACGTCATCATGTATTGGAAAGCGGGAACGGCGTCATTGCCCATCTTGCCGTACGATCCTCTTATTTTAAGGTTGTCGATGAAATTCAGGTCCTCCATAAACCCTTCTTCTGAAATTCGCCAGCCTAATGAGGCACCGGGAAAAAAGCCAAACCGCTTTTCCTTTGGGAATTTCGAGGAACCGTCGGCGCGTAGCGTAACCTCAGCAAGGTACTTGCCAGCGTAATCGTAGTTTACCCGTCCGAATACATTCTGTCGGGCGTCCTGACCCGAAAAGCCCGAATTGGATTGCTTCGCTTTGTCACTGCTACCCATATTTAGTTCGGGTAAGCTGATCGACAAGAAATCACTCCTTCCCGCTTGCATGGTCGAATTCCTGACCTGAATTTGTTCGTAGCCTGCCATCAATGCTACCTGATGTGCATCGAATTGCCTTGCATAGTTGATTTTTGAATTTACATACATTTGGGTTACGGCATAGCTGGTTTGGTTCAGGTTTGCCAACGAACGGCTCATCCCCGACAATCCCTTCACATATTGTCCTCCTTCCTCGCGATACACATAACTTGGTGTTTCGAATTGTTTCCCGTAAACGCCCGAGAAATCGTAGCTACCACTGCCGTCTATGGATAACCCTTCAACCCAAGGCAATTCCCATTTGAAAAAGAGGTTGCTCTGTACCGCCCGGGTATCTTCCTGTTGATAGCCTGCATTGTCGGTTACCCAATTATGGATATTCTCACTGCCTCTCAGCGGTTGCATGTAATTCGTGCCCGGCCAATACGGCTGCCAGTTGGGTTGATACAGATAGATGTGGCTGTTTAGCTCATTATTAGTCCGGAAAGGATAATGCCTGTTATCGACCCGTCCGGAAACGTTGAGGCCCACGGTTAGCTCATCGGTTACCTGAACATCGACGTTTGAGCGTACGTTGTACGACTTGAACTTGGTGGATCCGCCTTCATACTGTCCTGACTGCGCCAGATCGCCCAGGGAAAAATAGTATTTCGATCGTTCATTGCCGCCGGACACGGAGATGTTGCCGCGGTGCTGTGGCGTAAACGGTCTTACAATGTAGTCGTACCAATCCGTATTCGGATAATTGGGGTCGCTTCCATCCCGATATTTTTGAAGTTCGTCGTCCGAAAAGATAGCTTCCCGTCCTTCGTCGATTTCGATGTTGTTGGATATTTTACCAAACGTATAGGCATCGGCCATTCTCGGATTCCGTGTTGGCTGACTAAATCCTTGATTAAACGAAAGACCGATTGTCGGCTTCCCTACAGATCCGCGTTTTGTGGTAACCAGTATTACACCATTTGCCGCACGGGAACCATAAATTGCGGCCGAGGCGTCTTTCAATACCGTTATGGTTTCGATGTCGTTGGGATTCAGCTGTCCCAATCCCCCGCGCTCTACGCCGTCGATGATCACTAACGCACCCGTGGCGCCCGTCGTACCGCGGCCCCTGATCAGGATCGACGGATCGTCCCTGCCAGGTTCGCCGCTTCGGCTGTTGATGATCACACCGGGTAACCGTCCGGCAAGCGACTGAGAAACATTCGCCGCAGGGCTTTTCACGATATCGGCACCTTTGGCTGTAACGATAGATCCCGTCAGCGACGCTTTCTTCTGCGTTCCGTATCCCACCACTACTACTTCCTCTAGATCGGCTACATATGTTTTTAGGGTAACATGAATGGTTAACGATTGGCCGACTGCTATTTCCTGGTTAACATAGCCCACGCTGGAAAACACCAGTGTATTTCCTTCCCCGGTTGGTACAGAAATTTCGTACCTCCCCTGTGTATCTGTGTAGGTTACCGCGTCGAGTCCTTTGACATGCACAGATACCCCTTCAATGGGCATACCCGCTTCATTGGTGACGATCCCCTTCAGGAGCTTTTGCACTTGGTCTGCCGCCAAGGTCAGCGGCTCGTTTTTAAACCTACCTTGAACATGCGTAGGCCGTTCTTTGATGATTATACTTTGTATTTCGTCCAGTATCGTGTAGGTAAGCGGCTGGTTTGCTATCACCCTTTTCAATACATCTTCAAGCACTTCGTCTTTTGCCTGGATCGAAATCTTTCCGACCTTCTTAGCCAACGATTTTTTGAATAGGAAGTTATAACCGCTTTGTCGGCGTAGTTCGGCAATCACCTCTGTGAAGGTGGCGTCTTTCTTGTTCAGGGTGACACGCTGTGCCTTCAGGTTTCCGGCAAATCCATAAACCATCATAACGGTTAATAGAAAACAAGTAACGGTCACGCGCATCATCAAGGCCTTTAATACGGATCCTTTTTTTCGATTTCCTGATAATTCCAGGCAGTTCCTGCGGTATTTCCCACCGCTGGTCAGCTTTTTTTCTTTCATAAAAGTTGCATCATGCAACCCGTTCGCAAACGATTAGCCTACGATGGCTCCGGTATTGCCGGAGCAACAATTATTGCCTAAGTTTGCAGGGTCTGCGTTTAACATTGGTTTTAACGAACACTGATTTTTCCGATGTATATCGGACAAAGAAACCAGACATCACGGCTTCCGGTTGCCGCCGGGGCCGTATTTGTTTGGTATCTCATACATGTATAGCTATTTCATGATGGTTAACCTCCTTTTCCGCTGATTTAATGATTCTCCCGGTTGATGCCCGGCTATTTCCTCGACCTTGAATTTCAGACCTCCGTCGATTTCATTGACCATCCGCAGGATGTCGCTCAATTTCACATCACGGGAGATCTCGCCGACCAGTTCCATGCTGGCGTCTACATTGTGTTCAAAAATCACCTCCACATCGTACCACCGCCCGACCTGAGCCATGATATGCTGTAAACTACCGTTCAATTTAAAGTAGCCGTCCTTCCAAGCTGTAAAGGACTCGGTATCGACTTCCTGTTTGGTTACCGACCCTTCTTTGGAAACCGCCTGTTCACCAGGAAAAAGTGACACACTGACGCCGTTAGTTCCAACATGTAGACGCACAGCCCCGGTTACCAACGTCGTTTTTGTCGCGCCTTCATCGGGATACGCTGATACGTTAAACTCGGTCCCCAACACTTCGATCTGCTGTTTGTCACTGACCACCCGAAATGGTCGTTTGGTATCCTTCGCTACGGAGAAAAAAGCCTCACCGGATAGTTCCACCGTCCGTTCCTTCCCGTCAAACCGGGAAGGGTATTTGAGTGTTGAGGCTGCGTTCAACCAAACCCGGGTTCCATCCGACAGCGTAACCTGATAGGTGCCACCTTTCGGGGTCGTGAGCACCAACGGCAGCAAGGCTTCGTTGAAATTGCCCAACTCCAACCCGCTAATGGGAGTATGATCGGCATAAACGATGTGTTTCCCATCCATCACGATATTCGACTGATTACTATCCAATTGCAGGGACGGACCGCCTGCTACACTCAGCACAGCACGATTACCTCCCGGTAGGATCTCCGAAGCCAATCTATTTTCGCCGGTCCCACTAGGCTTATCCAGGAATAGGTAAGCCACGGATACGAATGCCAGCAGGGCAGCGGCGGCAACAAAGGATGCCCAACGTTGCCATATGCGCCTTTCGTTCTGGGCAATCTTCCGGTGGATGCTCGCCAAACTTCCAGTCTCCAGTTGCCGGTATGCATCGTCAGATAGGGGTGCCCTGTCTGGTAACGGCATGCGGTTGAATGCCTCAAACAGCATACGCTCCTCTTCCGGCGTACATTCGCCTCTCCGATATTTATCAAGTAATGCCGAAGCCTGATCTTTATCCATATAGGTTAACCCGATACCGGGGTGTTTATACTGATGAATTGCATTATTGGGGCAGTTGTGCTACCTAATAACGGATAAAAATTATAAGCGATTGATTTACAGAAATAAAAAAATAAACGTAGTCAGTTTTTTCCGGAGGATTTTCAGGGCATCGCTGATATGGTGCTTAACGGTATTGTCGGAAATCCCCATTTTTTCAGCTATTTCCTTATACGAGTTTTCTGCAATCCGGCTGAGTTCAAAAGCTTCACGCATTTTAGGGGGTAAATGCTGGAGTTCGGCCTCGAAGCGGGCCACCAATTCCGCATTCAACAAGGATTCATCTGCCGCTGGTGTCCCCGATTGCAACACATTCCGCAGGGTTTCCAGGTAACGGGAGGCAATCTGCGAACTCCGGATACGCATCAGCACTTGGTTCCGTGCCGCGGCATAGAAGTAATGCTTCAAAGAGAGGTTATCACTAAGGGTGCTTCTTCGTTCCCAAAAAGAAACAAATACGTCCTGTACGGCATCATTTGCCAGGTCTCCATCGCCCAGCATGCGGCTTACCAACCGGTGCATGACCGGCCAATACCGATGGTATATTTCGTCAAATGCCCGGCTGTTGCCGCTTTTCAGCAACTCCAACAGGGCAGAATCGGTATAGTTACGGAAACCCTCCATGTTAATAGCGAATACAAATTAATGCAAACTTAGCGAAAGATTAACACTAGGCTGGCAAGGTTTACCCAAAAGGCAGGTCGGCTGGGAAAACTGTGCTATCAATCTATCAGTCGGTGATCCGTTTCGTCATCGTCAAGGTCATGTCGCTAGCCGACTGCATTTTTTCTCGTAACCCTATCAAAAAGGCCAACGCCGCTGAATAGGAATTGCTAACCGAATAAAGATGCGGGCAGCATGGTATAATAGGTTTTTGAACCAAACGGGTCGACGTCCCAGAAACGCATACTGTTGATAAAGCATCTGCATAACGGATGACGCCAATACATGGGCACATACTTCGTTTTGGCGGTGTGCAAATTCTGGGCGCATCACATCGAAAATGAGCACAAGCCGACGGTGCTGGCTGTTATTCCATGCGGTATGGACATGGGCATCGCAGAAGGGCAGGATCTTCCCCTCTTCCCATCGCCTGATCTGACCCGCAACCTGAAAACCACAATCGGGTAACCCCTTCGGAACTAACAATCCTAAATGGCAGCGAATAATCGCATCCGTATCTCCTTGATGAGGATTGATATTGGCGTTTGGCTCAAGCACACTGAGCGAACAGGAGGTGAGATTAGGAATGGATTTCAGGATTTTGACCGTTTCTGGACATCGCTTGCAGTTGCGATGCATGGTGTACTTCCAGAAATACAATCCCATGGTTTTCCATTTGCGCGGAGGAAAGGACATGGATTTGTTGATGAAGTAAGGCTTAAGCCGGCCGGGCTTGTCAGCCAGCAACTTGGTCATTTCATCTCGGATAATCGTCCAGTTATCCTCGAAGGTCTTTGTCCAAGCAAGTTGTTCCCGCTCGTAAAAGGCAGGTTCAGTGCCCATGTAACGGCCACCAAATATATTATACCAGGGGTCTGTGGCTTTTTTCGGAGAACTGGGTGGATTCATATGACTCATACGGCAGACAAGTTGGGGATGCGATTCGGGATCTGGGATTCAATCAGCGCAATTAATGCTTCTCGATTTTCGCGCAATAAATCATGTCCCCCCTCGAGGAAAGAAACGGAAAAATCATTTTCGGTGACATGGACCCATTCGCGGATATTTTCCGGCGGAGCAAGCACATCATTCTTCCCACCAATTGTTACTACCGGCACAGTTATCTTTTCTTCCGATGGCCTATACGTTTCCAATAGGTTTATATCAGTATGTAACGTATTTTTCCGCGATTCATCCAAGGCAGCCCCGTGCTCTTCCAATAGCGTCTTAGCGTTGAACGTTGCGTTTACACCCCCTGGGCGCCCACAACCAGAAAAGAAAATCGCGGTGGGTAGCTGCTGATTTGCCTTTTTCAGCGCGGCAAAAAGCTCATAAGCAACAAGCGCTCCCAAACTATGCCCGAAGAAATAAAAATCCCGGCCGTTTCCGTCAAAAGACGTAAGCAGCTCTGCGATAAGCGGAGCCATGGTTTTGTGGGGCTGTTCGCTGTTACGCTCTTCACGGCCCGGCGCCTGAATAGCCACCAACGCTATATGGTTGGGTAAGGCACTAATCCAACTGCTATAAACCGAAGCACCTGATCCTGCTGCAGGAAAACAGTAGAGGGTAACAGCGCCGAGACCTGTGGCCTCCTTTAGTGTCACCAGGCAATCGCCCTTTGTGTGCATCACGGCATCATCTACTACCGATTGCGATGCAGAAAGCGTTTCTACCTGATCACCATAAGGGTAGTCAAACAGCGCTTCAAATATAAAATCGTTTACCGCCCTAATGGTCGGATAGTTGTACGGGAGCATACTAGGGAGCTTTAGCCGAAAACATTCTTCCAAGTTGACAACAAACGATATGGCCATGAGCGAATCCAATCCCATGAAATTAAAGCGCTGGTGCGCATCGATCTCATCCGTGGACTCGATCAGCATCACCGAGCGCAATTCATTGCGTATGGCTTGGCCAATAAGCCGGTGCGCATCTTCTGCATTGCTGCGCTTGATTTTTGCTAACCTATCTTCGTTTCGGGAACCCAACGGTGTATCTTTTTCGGCGAAATTAGCAAATAGGGAAGGCTGCAGCGAAAAGTTAATAAATGCACTGAATTTCCCCCAATCGATGTCGGTTATTACAGCCTGTGACACACGGTGGTTCATGGCCTTTTCCATTTCACCAAGGGCAGTCTTTGCCGGAAAGAGCCGGAATCCCATTCTGCTTAATACCTCCGTTTCACGTTCGGCAGCACTCATGCCTACTTCAGCCCAAGGCCCCCAGTTGATGCTGAGTGCCGGAACACCCAACTTATTGCGTTGATGGGCCAGCATATCCATAAAATGATTGGCGGCAGTATAATGACTTAACTCCACGGAACCCCACAATGCCGAAACGGAGGAAAAAAGCAGGAAATAATCCAGATCGAGCTGCTGGCTTAACCGGTGCAATGCCCACGCAGCATGCATCTTGATCCGGAGCGTATCCAGTAAAACATCGGTATCGAGATCAGCCACTTTGGAAAACCAGTTTACACCAGCGGCATGAATGATTCCCCTTACCGGCAATTCCCTTTCACTCAGCTCTCCGAAAACCGCCTCCAACCCAGCCGTATCCCGCACATCCAATGATACGATGCGGAGTTGTGCTCCTTGGTTTTTTAACTGGATCAATCGTTGAATACAATCGTAATGCTCACATCCCGCAGGAAGTAGCTCCCACTCTTCCTGCGGGGGCAGTTGTTTGCGGCTGATGAGCAACAGGTGCCTGCTTCCATTGTCGAAGGCCCATTGTGCACAGGCGAGGCCCAATCCGCCCAAACCACCGGTAATCACGGTAACGCCATCAGACCGGAAGGGCTTTTTCAGGCCGACTGGTGCCTCGCTGGCTGGAATTGGCGTAAGCTGCTGAACATATTGCTGATTACCTCTTATCGCTACACAGTGCTCATGCTGGGGGTTCAATATTTTCGCTAACAGGCTCATCGCCAAACTTTTATGATCCACCGCTTCCACATCTACCAAGCCTCCGCGCCACTCGGGATGTTCTAAAAAAAGTGTTTTGGCAAATCCCCAGATTGCAGAATGGGCAAGCCGAAGCAGCGCATCGCCGTTTTCTGCCGTGCCGACATGCTGCGCTTGCTGTGTAACAATCCACACTTGTGGATGAACGGCATTTTTGTGAAGCGCCCGAAGGAGGAGCACCAGCGAGGTGATGCTATCTTTGATATCGCTATCAAGAGCGGATGCATCTGCACGCTCCAAAAACGCGTTTACTGCCGCGCACGAAAAGATCATCTTCCATTGATTGATGTTCTCTTTCTTCTCGCGGTGGCTGATCTTGTAAATCAACCGGTCGTAATCGGTTTGCGTGGCTTTGGCAGGTATTCGGAAAACACTGGTTCCCGCCGCTTTCAGCAGGTCTGAAAGGGCCTCATTGAACGGATGCGTCGCTCCGACAACCAACCAGTTCGTGTCGGTGGTTTCCGTTAGGTTTGTCGGAGGCAGTGCTCCCACCGGAATCCAATCAGGTATAAATTGGATCGGTTGCCCCGCCGGAGATGAAGGTACCGAAGCAAACGTCTGAACAGACGGAGTACCGGTATCGGCAAAATGTGCCAGTCGTGCAGGAGTCAATTCTTTCAACCAATACGATTGTTGCTGGAAGACGATGCCCGGTATTTTCCCCGGGAAGACATTGCCGGGGAACAAGGCATCCCACCGTATGTCAATTCCGCCCCGATAAAGTTTCCCCACTGAATCAAGGAAAAAAAAGGCTTCAGTACGATCTCCTTTTTTTACATTCAATGAACGCAGCAACAGCGCATCGGTGGCTACCCCGCATTCATTGACAGCCATCAGAGAGCTGCCTCCCGGTCCGATCTGAATGAAGGCAGCAACTGCTTCTTCCGGCAGTCGGTCGGCCGCGAGCCTAAAATTGACAGGTTGGCGAAGATGCGCCGCCCAATAAGCTGCATCGGGCCGGGTATCGACCCGCTTGCCGGTTACCGAAGATATCCATTTACGTTGCGGCACGTGAAAATCGAGCTCCGCCGCAAAGCGTTGAAACTCGTCTACAATCGGGTCGAGCAACGGAGAATGAAAAGCCTGACCGGTACGCAATAAGCTGTGCGTAATCCCATTGGCAGAAAGAACATCCTGAAGATCGGTTATTTCCTCTTGCCTTCCGGCCAGCACAATACGGCTGCTGCTGTTGATTGCCGCGATACAGACGGAACCGTTTCCGATAAATTCCTGAATCTGATCTGGACTTGACGTTACCGCAAGCATGTGCCCTTTTATCGGTAACGAGGATGCCAGCGCTGCCCGCTTCTTGAGCAGAAGCATAGCTGTTTCCGGAGAAAAACATCCTGCAATACAAGCCGCTGCGTATTCGCCAAGGCTGTGTCCAAGCACTACATCGGGTATACAACCTACGCTTTCCCAAAGTTGCGCCAACGCGTACTGCACGGCAAACAGTACTGGCTGTATATACATTTCGTCAAGCGAGCCCTCGCCGGTCTTGCCGAACGCAATCTCATACAAGGAAGGTGCTTTGCTATCTTGTTCAAAGGCGTTGCTGCACCTGTTAAAGGCTGTACGAAACGCGGGGTACCGATGATACATCTCCCTGCCCATCTCTGCATACTGCTCACCCTGCCCAGTGAACAAAAAGCAGATGTGTTTATACTGCCCGAGCGAAGAAAAGGTGTTCCCATTGCTGTTTAACAGTTTTTTACGCAAGTCAGCTGCCGTATCGGCCAACACATAGCTCCGGTACCTGAAGGTACTTCGGTTAAGTGCCTGAGCCGCGGCAAGCTCCTGTACCGATGCTTCCGGCTGATCTGCTAACCACGTAGTCCAACAATCAGCCAACGCGCTCAACGCTTGCGGTGTGTGTGCCGACAACGGAAAAATTGTCTGACCGTACTGTTTCTGTTCGGGATCCGCAGTGCATTCAATGGGCATTTCCACGTACTCTTCAAGAATTGCATGCACCAGGGACCCGCCAAATCCAAACGAACTGATGGCCGCCATGCGCGGGGATTCCTCTTCTTTCCATTCGGTCAGTGCATCGGCGATTTCTAATCTTGATCCGTTGAGCTGGATATGGGGATTGAGCCGTTGCAAGTGAATGTGTGGGGGAATTTTTTTTTGCTGGAGCATCCATACGATTTTAATCACACTAGCAATGCCGGCAGCAGCTTCCAAATGACCGATATTCGATTTAACTGACCCAACGTAGCAGGATGCTCCTCCGGCTTCTCCATACACTTTTCTAATCTGCGCCATTTCCACAGGGTCGCCCACGGAAGTTCCCGTTCCGTGCGCCTCCACATAAGAGATGGCCGATGCAGCGATACCGGATTGTTGAATGGTCTCTCGCAGCAACCGATGTTGTGCTTCGGCGTCGGGCGCCGTGATCACCGCACTGTGCCCATCCTGGGCAGCCTTTGTAGCACGTACCACGGCCAGTATGCGATCGCCGTCGCGCAAAGCAGCGGAACGTCGTTTCAACATGACCAAACCGCAGCCTTCGGAACGTACGTAGCCATCCGCCGATGCGTCAAACGTTTTGCATCGCCCCGTTGCCGACATCATCCCAAATTGGGAAAGCGTAATGGTGGGCCCGGGTGAAAGCAGCGCATTCACACCACCCACAATCGCCTGCGTGCATTCACCGTTCCGCATCGCCTGAACGGCCAGGTGAAATGCAGTAAGGGAGGAAGAGCAAGCCGTATCAATGGCCATACTCGGACCTTTCAAATCATAAAAATAAGATAGCCTGTTGGCTGCGATGCTATTTGCGTTGCCGAGCCCCGAGTAGGCATTGAAACTTTCCATTCCCGGGATCAGCTTGATTTTCATATAAAGGTAATCATTCGTGGAAACGCCAATGAAAACTCCGGTACTGCTACCAGCTAATTCCTCCTTTTTTGTTCCAGAATTTTCCATTAGCCTCCAGGATGTTTCGAGTAACAGGCGGTGCTGTGGATCAATCTCTGGAGCTTCGTGTTCAGAAATGCCGAAAAATGCCGGGTCAAAGAGGTCCATGTCTCCGACGAAGCCCCCCCATGCGGTGTTGGTTTTTCCGGGTATGGCGGGCCGCTCATCGTAGAACAAGGCGTTATCCCAACGTGACGCGGGGACCTCGGTAATGGCATCACGGCCTTGAGCCAACAGTTCCCAGAAGGCCTCAGGCGAAGTGGCTCCCCCAGGAAACCGGCAGGCCGCACCGGTAATGACGATCGGATCTGCCTCGTCGGGCGATACGCCCACCCGCATTTCTTCGTCAGCACGTTGCGTATAGAGCGGCTGAAGCTCCTCGGCAAGGTACCTTCGCAGGCATGCTTTCCGGGAGATTTTATAGTTCGCGGTACGGGGCAAAAAACCTGTGGGCAACAGAACAATCTCATCAGGTACAATGGCGTAGTTGTCAGCAAGGTTCGCCCGGATGTGGGCTACAGTTTGCTTATAGGCGACGACCCCGAGGTGGCGATCTATTTCCTGAAATAGATAAAATCGTTCACGATTGGCGGCGGTATCACTCACGGCTGCTGTGAGGTCATTGCTACGGACAAAGGGTTGGCCCATCCGGGCTGCATGTTCAATGTCTTCCGACGAATGGTTGACGCCCCGGATAATCACGATTTCCTTGCTTCGTCCCGTAATGTATAAAAAATCACCGCTGAGGAATCCACGATCGCCAGTAGCCAACCCGTCCATACCGGCTTCATCACCGTAATATCCGGAAGACACTCCATTCCCTCTGATGTATATCTCTCCTTCCTCTCCTTCGGCACACGATTTCCCCCCTGGCTCTTTTCGGATGGTAATCGTTGTCAGGTCGCTGACCCGGTAGGGTATCAATGCCCGGCCTAGCTTGTTACCGGTATCTCTTCGTTGGACAAGCTTGTCCAGCGTAGACAAACTATCACCTCCACCAGCCACCAACAGGGTAGCCTCCGCCAAACCATATACAGGCTTAAAGGCCTCCTTACGGAATCCGGTAACTGAAAAATGGCCTGCAAAGCCATCCAGTATTTCAGGAGATACGGTTTCGGAACCTACGTATGCATATTTCCAGCTTGAAAGATCCAAATCACCGGACGGATTTATTTTACGCACGCAATGCGCAAAGGCGAAATTAGGCGCGGCAGCACTATTGGCTTTATAGGTGTCAATGGCACGCAGCCAACTGTCGGGTTTCGCGATGAACGAGGTAGGAGGAAGCAAAATGGCGGTTCCAGTTTCATAAAGCGCTGTAAACAAGTGCCCAACCAGTCCCATATCGTGATGAAGGGGAATCCAGCCAGCCACGCGCACACGTTCGCTGCGCTGGAACACTTGGTACATTTGAAACAGATTCGCGATCACATTTTCATGCCGAAGCACCACACCTTTGGGCATAGAAGTGGAACCAGAGGTGTATTGGATATACGCCGTGTGGTGTGGCAGAATATCGGGAAGTGAGCAGCTGGAAGATTGGTTTTCCGATAGCCGGTCAGCGGCTACGATCGGCAAACTGAGATCGGATTCCTTGTTGAGGAATGCGTCTACGAAACCGCATTGTTCGCCGGGAACCAATAGTGCATGTGCCTTCCGTTGCTGCGCAATAGTTTTCAGCCTGCCCATACCCGACTTGTCGTTCCGGCCTCGCAAAGGAGGCAAAGGTGCAGGGATACGACCGGCTAATATACATCCGAAAAAACAGCGGATAAACGACTCGTGATCGTCTACGGCCAGCAAAACTACATCCCCGGCATCACCGACAGCTAATAAGCTTTGTGCAGCTTCCAGACAGGTGGCTCTGAGTTCTTCAAAATTCAGTCGCTTTTTTTCCTTCCCATATGAATCCAGTAATATAAGGGCAGTTTCCTGTCTAAATTCATCAGGGAAATTGAGTACGAGATCAGCTACGTTCTTTTTGTCCATTTTTGTTACCAGTATTCGTGTTGCGGTATGGTATGCCGACTACCATCACTCGTCCGTATAGCCCATAATTTACGTTGCTCTTCTTCAAAACCAAAATAAATGTTATAGGTCGCTGTTTCCCAAGTATATATATCAAAAACAATCCGGTTGTCGCCGTATCCTAACGCGTCGGCAATTGCTTCTACGCTGTCCACCTGTTGACCGTTGATAACCAGATTCTGGCATTGGGGAAGTCCATCCCAATTTGTATTCCATGTCGTGATATCGCCTAGGATGTAGAGCATATCGCCTTTAGGCTGAACATTCAGAAAGTTGCAGATTTGCTGCAGATCTTGCTGGGGAGCCTGGGGAAAGAGCACCGCATGACCTCCGCGACGCGTCGCATCGGATAAAACCGCGGTAAGGGCTAAACAGCTGTTGATACCCGGATAAAGCAAGGTATCCGCCGGATTGACGGTGTTTGTTTGTCCTTCGGTGATCGAGATAATAGGCATACTATTTCGTTAGTTACAGGGTCCGTTCACATTCTGTATTTGTCCGCCATTGAGGCTAGCCACCAATGCAGCTCTTGCGCGGCTGGCCACATAAGTTTGTCTCGCTTGGGTAGAAGCGTTTGCCAGGTTGCCTTGTATAATGGCTGCAGCGATGGTAGATGCCCCATTAACACCGTTGATCTGCACCTGCCAATTTCTTCCTCCTCCGGGCACCGCACCCTGCACATCGAGCCTTACGGTGCTTTGATTGATGCGAAAGGGGGGCATGCGCCATAAATCGCCAAAGGTAAGCTGTGCAATAACGTCGGTGGCATCTTGTCTATTTTGATTGGACGGATTCAGATAGCGGTTTGGGATCGGGCCAAGGGGTGCAATGGTGATGGTACAGTTAGGATCCGTCATCACCGCTTCGGGGGTTGCAATACGGGCTGCATCCGCATTAGTTTCTATGTTGAGCAGGGAAACGATGGTTTGCCCATTTGCAGCGGTACCCGTCAACGTGTAGGTCTCGGAAGTCGTAAGCGTAACGATTTGCGACCCGCGCTGAATACGCTCGCCGGTAATCTGGATAGTACCCGGGTTCAGCACGAGGGTACTTACGTTGGCCGTCACCCAGGTTAATTCATATTGTCCACTGCCTTTTGACTCGGCCTCAAAATACTGTATTTGTGGATGCGTGGTGTCGCCGGACCCGAGATAAAACAGTGACGTGGCACCCCCGGGTTGGTAGATGGCAAATGTATTCAGTTCGTTGCTGAGCTGAAGTTCCGTGGCGCCCCAATCGGCCGGATCGGTCTGCACCTTGACACCAGAGAGCATGCCTTCATTGTTCATCGTGCCGAACTTGAAATAGGCAAGGCCAACAGGCGAAATTTCAAAAGACATGGGAGCAGTGGCGGGGTTGAGATAGCCATTTACCGTGAGTGGGTAATTCGCGGTGGCGGGCATATTCCCGAAATTTCCCCGATAGGCTTCCACCAAATCGTTACCCGGGTGTACCTGTACCGGAGAATCGGGATTGTTGATGATCGCTGCCGGAGTGGATATCGCGGTCGACGAGCCATATAAACTTCGCCAACTCAATACCACCGTGTCGGCTGCTCCGATTTTTGCACCCTTATCCGCGTCATAAGATAGGATTAAGGGCGGTTGCTGCGTGAGCGTAACGGTGGTTTCGCGGTGTTGGTTATCGCCTGTATACACTTTTGCCGTATAGGTACGCTGCGGAATGGTGGTCGACGCGATTGTCACTTTACAGCTGTCGGCATACGGCGGTTGGCCTGCCACGGGGAATTTTTCAGCGCCTGAACCGGAAGGAAATCCGGATATTTCCACACCGATGCCTCCCATCGACTGCCAATAGAGCGTGGATGGCTGATTGAGCCCCACAATCAATGGGTCGAGCCAAGCAATGATACCCAGTTGGGCGGGAAGTTTGTCGATATTGACCGATATGTTTCCCGATTCGGAACCGATATATTCCTGAATAAGGACGCTCGCAGCAGCGGGAGGGCTGGTGGTAGCACCGTTTATTACGACATTGACGAAATTTATTTCGATGCGCTCGCCCGGTTGCACCGTAGTACCGATAGGCGATTTAACGGCAAAATAGGTCCCCCCTGCATCCAGTGCACACGTAAATCCCTCGGTGAGCGAAGTGGCTGTAAAGGTCAATGCATTGACTAAATCGGTATTGCCACTACCAACTGGAAAGGTGATGTCAATTTCGTCGCCGTCCGGACCTCCGGCAAAAAATACCGGTGTGCCGGTTACGGGATTTTCAATCACCAGCTTTAAGTCGACCGTCGTCGCAACAAATACTTGCGGAGGCTGGAAGGAGTACTGGAAAAGTGTTTCAGAATTCATGGTAACTGTATTTAATTGGAATTGGTTGTCGGGCCGGACAACGTGATCCAGCCTTCGATTAATTTCACGGCATTATCCTGGAGTGTCGCCACCGGACTGTAGGGTGCAATAGCTACCTCGGGGTTCCAACCGGTAACATCCTTGCGGGCACACCAACCCCAGTTACCCTGCACCTGCGCCGGTGTCGGCATTTTGATCTTCCGCGGGTCGAGCAGTAGAGGCCCCGCCCGGAAGGTGGTCTTTATGTTGTTCAAGGCCCGCGTTACCGGGCCATTTGGAAGTGCTAGGGTACTGGATGGCAAGCTGCCGGGAATAAGCGGTACCGTACCGCTGGGATCCACGAGCAGCGTAAGTTTCGCATGCGCTCCGTTGGCCGGAAGTGCAATCACGTGATCTGCCTGCACATAGTCTGTTTTAAAACCCGGCGCATCCGCTGCCGACGCGAGGACCGATAAGGTGTTTCTGTTGCCGCCTGCTTTTGCTGGCATGCCAGCCGCGGCATAGGTTTGACCCCGATTACCGTATACGGCATAAAATGTATGGTATATATCGTCCTGAAAATACCCCAATACGCCATTTCCATCGAAAAATGAATCGCCTACACGTACGTTGAAAAGCGCTCCCATGTAAGGCGGATCAACCGGATCATAGGTACCGTCCCTGTTGTAATATGCACCTGTACTGACCCAGCTTTGGTTATATAAGGGCGTCCCAGCCACCGTCAATGCCACTTCCGCTCTTATCACTGCCAACGGCCGTCCCAAAAGGAGGGCCATGTTCCCATTCTGGTTATTGAAATTGGACATGTGCCACAGGGTCGCATCAATGGCAGACAAAAGGTCACTGTAGGCGTCAGCATCCTGAGTGAGTCCGGTTTGCAGCAGCCCCAGAATAAATTGCTGAAGATGGCTATTTGGCAGCTCGGGCGGCGCACCAAGTGCGGTATTGCTTCCAGGAACCGCCTCCCAGCGTATCGTATATTGCTGCGTCAACGCGTTGGAAAAATCGGTCACTTCGCGTTGCACCTTCATCACTGAGCCCAGGTTCTCCCCATTTTCATCAAATACCATCAGCGAATTGTCCAGGTGATTAGCCATCACCCAACCACATATCGGATTGGTCAGGTCTGAAGAATTGGTCGGTATGTTGTCATTATCACGTTGCAGGAAGTTAATATTTGCCTGCGCCGCCTGTGCCAAACGGGGCGGAAGCTGGCCATATTTGCTGGCATCTTTACCGCTGTATTCGGGGCTATGTGTGTCGATACTCTCCGACCAATAAATAGTAGGAATAGGCGATTCCGGCCCAAGTTGTGGGTCTTTACCCCGCAGCACCTGTCCGAAAGAATCTACGACCCAGAGATCGATCACCTGAAAGTGCCCCGAACGAATCGGAAAAAAGGGAAGCGGATCCGGTTGACTGTCACCGCCGGTGACGGGCCGGTAATTGACACTCGTATCGGTTAGTAACGCCGTGATTTCAGGATCATCGGGATACCTGTTCATGGCCATAAGCTGAGTGGTGAGCTGGCGGGTAAATCCGCTCATGGCCTGGGTCAGTACATCCAACTCACCGATCCTACTGGCAACCAGGGCCAAACTTTGCTGCATGTATTGTGGAAGAAAAGCATAGTTCGGATCGGATTCGAATGAGGCAAATTTACCCTGTATATTTTTAGCTACCCGAGCATTCAATATGGCCCGTCCCTGGAAAATCAGTTTGTTGGGTGGAGCAGGAATTGCGGTTCCCTGCCAGGCATAGTCGATATCGCCCAGCTTCCAATCGGTAAGCTGCTTCGTTTCATCCGAAGAGGTGGGAAACCAGCTCACCTGCCAGTCCATGTAGATCGGGGTCCACGGTTGGCCCTTACGGAAACTCACGCCAACCGCCGCGGGTATAAGCCCGTTGAAACCCGCTACTTCGCCTAAGGTTTGTGTAGGGACACCTATTTTTTCAGCCGGGTTCCAGATCGCACTCTGTTGAATCTGGATCTGATGGGCCAACGTGCTGAGATCGGCCGGTGTGTAGCTCACGCCGCGCTTATTGAAATACAGCAGGGCTATAAGGGTAGCATTACCGGTATCCAAGATGAGCGTTTCTACCCAGATATCCATGACTTCTTTGGGTATCGCATTCCATACCGGAAAGTTGACCGCTGCCAGCAGTTCCGCAGCACCGATAGTTTCGGTAATTGACACGCCATCCAAGGTATAGCTCACGTTGATACCGGAAACGGTCTGCCCGGTAATACGCACAAAAAGTTCGCCGTTTTCTTGTGCAGCAGACGGTTCAAGCAGTTTACTATCCTGTTCGACTCCTGCAACCATAATGACCGGATCGCGTGGGACTGAATAAGGTAATCGATCAACCGCCTTCACCAGATAAGTACTGCCAATAAGGGTTTGCAGGGCAGCAGACTGAGATTCTACCGCTTGCGACAACTCCTGGTATTGCTGCAACCGGTCGCTAAGCTGACTCTTTATCTCATTGATACTCTGATTGACGGCCGTTACAATCGCCGAAGGGGTCTTCCGCCCCATGTAGCTGCTTTTTATGCTAAGCATAAACAGCTCGCTGCGCAGCGACTGCACCTGTGCAAGATTATCGTTCAGCTGATCCTGCAATGTATTGAGGGCAGTGAGTGCATCCGTTTCCTCCTGATTTAGCGGAATACTTTGCTGCCCGGCGGTTTCCGTTGGCTCTTGCACGGAATTTTCAGGCCTTACCACCATCCATTCCTGCCCACTATATTCAGACTCGAAACGGGAATTATGCAGGAGCATTTCCACCTTCACCGGATCTTTGTCCAAATCGAATATCAGATCTTTCTGAAAGGCTTCCAGTACGCGCTCTATGGAATTAATGATCGTTTTATCGGTGATTCCTTTGTTTTCAGCAACCATATGGGCCATGTATGTCGAAATGGATTCGATGGAATTATTACCTAAGGAAATTTTCGGATATTTCAGCCCTCCTCCGGGTACACCGGTACCATAAGCAGTTTGGTTGCCCTGCCAATTTACGGTGGCCACCATGGAATGACAGATGGTTTGGCGGGGAAGCGCCGCTTCCTGTGTATTGACACCGTATTGCTGCTGCCAATTATACCAGGCAACAATAGCCGCTTTCGCTTGGGGAGGAAGGTTAATGCCTGCTGGATCCCAGGGGCCTTGTAAGCCATGATCACGCTGCCACGCCAACCAGGTATCCACGGCCTGTGTTACCTCATCCTGGCCGTCGCCGAGTGTCCATCCATAGGTGCTGGAGAGTGACTGCTGCCAGTCGTCGTTGTTTTCTGTGGGTATGCTGTACAGCAGGTCGTTGGCCGGGTCGGCATACCAGCCGATGATCGAATAGGTATACACAGCGGCATCCGCACTCAGGTCGTCGTGTAATGAAAGCACATTCTTGATGTTGTCATAGCCCACCGACCAGGCAAGGTCGCCAGGGCCGGCTGCCTGCAGAAAGTAACCACTGGGCCCTGCAACGCCTGCCCATCCGTCTAAGTTGATGTTTTGGCCAATACCCCGCACCGGATAGGCCGTATCGGATGGATAGGGATATTGGTTGTAGGCATTCGGATTATTCCCGAGATCAAACAGCAAGTCACTTTGCAGGATACGTGCCACCACCGTCGGAGCTACCCCGGGTTGCCCATATTGAAACCGCGTAATTAGCCACCGATTGGGGATAAAAGGAAAATCCACTTCGGCGTTGTCTTGTTGTGAAGCCTGTTGACTGCCTTTCCGCAAGGTATAGGGAAGTGTCCACATCACATGTGCGCCGACTGGAGGACATTTCGTTTGATTGAAAGCCTGTGGGGAATCAGGCAGCTGCTGCATCCACAGGTTGTAGTAATTATTCTTTGTGCCCGACCAGGTTGTTTGCGAATTGAAATCCGGCTGCCCGATAAGCAAAATATCCGTTGTCATCGGTACCAACACACATGGGCCAGGCCATACAGGCATTTTAGTTACTTCACTCATTGAGATTATCGGTTTTTTTTACTCCGCTTCGCAGATCGGGTAATTTTCTCCAAAAACATATTGCTGAAACCCTGCCCCCTGCACCATTTGAACGGCAAATCCACCCGGAGTAAGCGTTCCATTTTCGAGTGCGCCCGATGGAAATTTACTTTCCAGGGAGCTGACCAGGTCGGTTATGGCGACCACTCCTTTTTCCGTGCCTCCGCGCAGGCTACTGCTTGCCTGGAGGTATCCTCCCGGGGTGTCCGGGTCTTTGATCTGTTCACCCGCTGGATACGCTCCGTCTTTTGGGAAGCCCAACCCACGCAGGTAAATGTTGAACGTATCGGCATCGGCTTCCCGGTTGATGCCAAAGTGGAGCCCTTCACCAGGTTCAATGAAATCCACCGTATCGGGTATACCGTTAAATAAACATAGCAGTGTATTGTCCGACAGCCGGTCCATCCGGAGTAAATCCAGCGCAGTCCCCTTGGCACTGGCGTTCACTTCCAGGCCCGGCCACCCCGAAACGACCTGAGAGCGAAACAGCAAGCCGGTTAAAGTACCGTCAACTACTTGCCCTCCGTTATTGGTGCTGCGCAGAATCGCTCTCAGCTGAACTTGCTTTTCGTTCACCTGCGCGTAAATGCGCTCAAAAAAAGCTTCATTGAAAACCTTTTCCATCGACGAAAGTACACCGACGCTGATGGCTCCATCTATCAGCCGGTTGGTCCAATTGCGATCTACGTAAAAAAAACGCATGGATTCCGTGGGCAATAGGCGGGCGTCAGCCACCATGTATTCTACAGGCACACCGTAAAGCAGGCTGAGCTGAGCCAACCAGGTCGCCAGCTCATCGGTAAGCGGCAACGTTGTGCTTGTTGATTCCGAAGCTTGCAGCAGGCTGCTCGCCACTTCTTGATGTAAGGCTTCGTAATTTCTCCAGGATTTTATCATTGTTCTGATTTTTGCTGTTGGATTTTTTTCTTGATAAACAGGATCGGATCATCACCGCTCAGGTGAATGGCCTGCTGTTCCTTGTCGCTTAACAGCCCCGGAAGGTCTTCATTGGCACGTCCCGGGACTTTGGGCCAGTCTACGTTGCTGAAATCAGACGCCAATACGTGCTGCAGACCGGCAACAATGGAATACCTCTTCCGTTTGCCGTCAACCGCTTCGGCACCCAATGCCTGGGCTTGTTTTTGCGTCACAGACCTTTTAGCTTCCTGCAGCAGCGACTTCAGGTAGTCGTTTCTCCATGAAAAAAATCCGGCGGAAAAAGCGGCATCGGAAAGTGCCAAGAGCCGCCCGATCTGCCAAGCAGCACTGTACGCATGGTTGAACATACCATATTCAGGATCGTAATGCATGGCGTGATCACTGAAATGATAAGGGCCGTAAGCAGCATCCTCTCTCGTGGGAGCAGCTACGAATGGGCCTCTGTACCACGATGTAGCCCTTTCGCCCACCCGCATGTCGTTTTGAAGGGGTACATAACCGATTTCCAACGCCTCTTTAGCCAGCGGCGAAAGCTCCCCGGCCACTTCCGCATCGGGCATTTGCAGCAGCTTAACCCCTCCGCGGCCTGGTTTGCAAAGATCCTCCATGAGGTTCAGGAAACTACCGCGGTTGGCCAGCGTTGAAAATTGCCAGCTGCCAAGCAATGCCAAACGTATTTTCTGATACCTGGTTTCAATGGTGCTTCCATGCAGGTGTGCCTGATGGCCTTCATACGAAACGAGATAAATGGTATTCTGATCACCGGCATTCGGCAGACGATTGCCGATGATGACCGAGAAACATCCATCGTCTTCCATCCCCAACATCACTTTGCCATCGGTATTGACCACGCGCGAATGTGCCAGAAAGGGAAGTTCTTCCAACGACGGTGAAATCGCTTGAAAATAGGAGATATCCAGGTCTACTACAGCTACCTTGTTGTCCATCGGGCCGTAGATTTTCCCCAGATCCGGTGGCAATACCGTGTCGTCAGCAGGATTGACCAGTTCCGAAACACTTACGGAAAACGGTGTGCCGGCCTTGGATCCAGTGCCTTCCAGATCCCCGGAATAGATGGTCAGCAAGCCCATCCATGGAACCTGATTAATAGGTGTATCCCCATCAATGGGCGCATCAGCAGCTCCGGAAGGGTCGATCTCCCTGGACCAAGGCAGTGAAAAATTACTGAATACGATGCTGGGAAGCGAATTGCTGAAATCCCCGCTCTGATTCGCCGGCGGATAGACCATGTGTATCTGCGCGGGGTTTAGCGCGAATCGGGGACCGTCGACCAATAGTTGCTGGCTGGCGTCATATACCGGATCGCTCGTTTCACCTGGGAGATCTTTTACCACCTGTGTTGCCGTAAGCGTATATTCCCCGGCCGGAAGAGGTGGCTGTATGGAATCCAGAAATTGGATGTGGCCCGGAGCCACACTTGCCGGTTGTGTGGAAATTCGATTCATTTCAATGTGAGTTTAATGCAGTTGCCAGCGTAACCGTTGATGAATGAAGCGTCGACGACGCAATGTCGAGACCGCAATACGCCAATTGAATCTGAGGTGTTTGATCTTTTGACCGAAACTCGTCTGCCGACAATCCGTAGACACCTTTGATTTTTCCCTTTGATGTAAGTGGTTTCAAATGTACATGAATAGCTATGGAATGCTGATTTTCAGCAGTGACGGCGTAGATGAGCAGGATGTGCCCGTCGATGGTATAAGAACGTATCGGCTGCACGATGTCATCGCGTGTGCCCCTCCTATTGATACCGATAGACACCGAAACAGCTTCCCCTGTTACGTCCGGGCCATCCAGCAGTACGGCAACGTAACTGATTCCCGATTGGAAGACGGACTCCACCCAGCCGGGTATACGTCTGTTTCCGGCACTGATTACCGTGTTGTTATCCAGCAGACGACCTGCATCGATGGTTCCTATTTGATTGCCCTGACGATCAACAGCGGTACGCTGCATATTCTGGGTACGCATCATACAGCCCGGTCCTATCGCCCATGAAGCGTTTACTTTAGCCATCCGTGTATTCCACTGCCAGCCGCAGGCTGTACTTATCTCGCTTTTTTCCACGCCTTGGATAACTACCTCAGCGGCACCGATTTCCAAGGGAAGGGCCGGCGCCCCTTCGCTGACGGACTGTAGCGAAATCAATTCGTGGTAGGGATCGAAGACAAAGACGTTAACGAGTAGTGCCCCCCTTGTATTGAGCGTGGTTTGAGCCTGATGATCTATTTTCCAGATGACTATACTTCCATCGTGTAACACTTTTTGTGTGTCATTGGCATATAACGCCGTATGCAACGCCGCCGTGGAATTCTTCAACAGTCCAGAAGTAAGCCGCCACTTCCCTCTTACCGCATTGCGGTGCAGCGGAAGTGTTCCCAACGCCAGTGCCCCACCATGACTTACCTGATAGGCTTTGAATAGCGCAACCAGTTCGGGTTGCTTGGCTAGTTGGTCGGGGCTTGCCAAATGCTGATCTGACACACCGGACATGGGCAAGACCCTGGACGTTGTATGCACCTCATTATCCTGATAAATATCGATGGGCGCAATGACCGGAAGAGCCTGCAAAATCATCTCTGCAGAAGAGGCCATCACACTCAGATCCGGATCAGCGGGCGCATGGATATTGGCACGGCGAAGGGCAGCGTACACCTCGTTACGGCGCCCGGCAACTGCGGCTTCCATAATCGACGATTTGATCACCCGATAAGCGGTATTCTGGTCAGAATCCGGATAGGGAGTACCTGCCGGGTACTGCGGGGTAACCGTGAAGGGCAGCTGCTTTATATTTCCTTTCGTATATTCCAACTCATCGATGGCAAACTCAGGGACATTGCCCGTAATTACGTAACTGCTCGCGCTGAACAGCATCCCACATAACGCGTCGGCAATGACCATGTCTTCGGAAGACGGGGCCACCGTACGGTTAAGCGCCGATTTCGACCACATGGCACTCGCCACGCCGTTCAGCAGGATGTCCAGCGTGATCTGACGGGAAAGCGGATCGATTGTATTGCCTGCTGCATCGCGCAAGGTAACGATAAGGGGAGCGTCCAGATCCGCACTATATCCCATGGGTCTGACACCAACACTTGCCCCAGCTTCCGAAAATGCCGAGTCGGTCACCGAGAGGTTGGAAACCGGAATAGCGGTATTAACCGAAAGGGAGAATGGGACAGGCTGAACCAAGTAGCGGGAATCGGTATCATTGATTAATCCAGATTCCGCCTTCCATTTTACCACCTGCTGCACGGGTTGCTGAGCATCCAGTGTGGCGGCCTGTAGTTTATCGGAATCCGATTCGGGGGTTTGCGGGGGCGGAAGAAAACTTTGCGCAAAGCCTTCCCAATCCAGGTTATTATCATCTGTGGCTGTCTCGCCCGATCCCACGGGAATTGTAAAGGAAATCACGTACCAGTCCACTTCTACGGATCCGTGGGTAGGTGGACCTTCCAGATGCAGTTTAGCACCGAGTTCGGCGGAGATCCTGACTGACACGCCGGCGATGGTTGTCCCGAAAGACGCACCGATCGTCACGCCGATCCCTACATTGAAGTAAAAAGGCTGCCATTCGATGAGGAAATTAGCATAGGCATCCAACCAGGCTTTCAATGGCCCTGCCTCAAAGACCACATTGATATATCCACCGGCCATCACCGCGGTAGGACACAGTGCAAAATAAGCTCCTCCGCTGATGCCGATCTTGCCCACGGATACTTCCATTTTCCATTGCATACCCAGTCGCGGCACATCGGGGTAATAGACAGGCTTGGAGAAGGCGGGGTGATAGCCGCCAAGGGAAATGACAAAATCTCCGGCAGGGATGGTATAATCCGCCGTTGTAATTGTTTTATACCAAAGGTAGAAGGCAAAACCACCGGTCACCTTACAGTCTTTGGACAGCACAAAGGAGTTGGGAGTCAGCTGGGCCTCGGCCGAAACGATACCCGCTGATGGTTTGAACGAAGCCTTAATGGCCAGCTCAAAGTAGGCCAATGCCAGATCCTGTGTCACCATAGGCGGCAGGGAAGCATAACTCAACCCAAGTAGATTCATTTCGAAATCCTTACCGAAGCTGACAAACAACAGCGCGGAGGAATTGATAAGCTGAAAGGAGGTGAAGCTCAATCCCGCTGCTATCCAATATTGACCGACCTCGGGCGTCACCACTTCAGAAAGTTTCAGCAACGCCGTTGCGGGATCCTCTCCCGCGGTAAATGAGCCTTCCGTCACACCCTTTACCAAGGGGAAGTTTTGCACTTCCTCCACCGCAGGGATACGCAGCGAACGGTTGTAGCTAAAGCCTGCGGCGATGCCCGTGACAAAGAATGCCGGCGGTCCGCCCAGCGGCATGTTGAGTACGCCAAATACAAAGAGTGACGGTACTTTATCGGCATCCGGTTCATTGGAAACGGCCACTTCAGCATACGAACCGATGGCCGAAAGTGCAAATCGGGTGGCCTTGATGATTGCCGTACCGGTGTAACTCAGGTAAGGTGTTTCCGTTTTTACGAGCCCCGCCTCCAACGTAACCGCTCCTCCCTTAAAACTGACATCTATCCCTTGGAGATCCAATGTATAAGCGCTAAAATCTGTAGGGGTGGTAACCGGAACACCTACGGTAAGCCCCGTGAGAGAAGCTTTCAAACCCGCGAGGTTCACATTGCCGGAGAACAGAAAATCAAGCACTTTCTGCTGCTGTTCCCAGCCCAGTCCGAGATTTTCCACATATAAGGGTCCGAATGAACGCTGGATCGGGACGATCACTTCCGAGCCATTGCCGGTATCGCTCTTCAGGTCTACCCAAAGGTTATTGCAGTAAGCTACCGAAACGGAAAATGTTGGGTTGGTGGGCGGATTGGCAGCATCGTTGTCCGTATCATTGCCTGAACCCAGCAGGTTGCTTGCAATGGGGTTACTGCTACTCCCCGGTGCCATGCTGTTAGGCGCCAAGGACAGGCCCATACGATCGAGGGTTACGCCGGCTCCAAACGCGACGGTAGGTGCGTTGCCGCCGTTTAACTGGATGCTTAGCAGTATACGTGGTTCAATCTTATCAATGGTAAAGCGGGTGAGGTCGACGAGGGGTTTTCCGTTGGTACCCCTGAAGTCGAAACCGACATTATCCATCACCAGATTAATCCGTGTAAAATCAGCCGAAAAATCTGTACTGCTCACTTCCAAGGGCAGATACAGACCAATACCCGGGTCACCGGGTGTCCCCCCGCTTCGGGAAATCCATGCATCGTCGCTGTTGCCCACCTGAAGCACCAGGTTGGGCACAATATCCAGCTCCAGATCTGGGGCAAACAAGCGCAACCCATAATAATCCGGCTGGTTCTTCTTGGGTCCGATGGTGATGCTGCACTGGTTTTTGTTACCAAACGTAAACAAGGTAATTTCCTGTTTCATTAACGTTTGCAGGAAATTGCCAAAGAAAGTCTGCGGTGTGAGGGCCAATAATTTGTCGACAGTATTCAGTGAGTATTTATTGGAGGTTTGGTCGAGCAGAATAACCGACGATGCCGTAAGCAATAAGCCCGGTGTTGGGACCGTCTGCCCCTGCTGCGGAGTAACGATGGGCGAATCGAGCCAAGTACGCACGCTGTCTTCATTGAGCACCAAGGTAGAGACGTAACGAGGTAAGACATCTTTAATGACAGCAAACAGCCAACTGGTAAAGCGGTCGGCGAGTGAACTCGCATCGGTCGCTGGAAAAAATTCCGGAAGCAATTCCCTGCTGAGTGCAGACGTTTTGCTGAAATCGGATGCATCGCCCAGCGGGTCGAAACCCAGTACAAATCCCTTTTCTGCACGATAATCGAGGTTGAGTGCAGGTCCTGTACTGCCTTCGATGGCAACCAGCATATGTACGCCGAAATTAAAACTGATTTCTCCGGATCCGGAAATTCCCATACCCGTTTCGGCAATATCGAGTTTGAGCAGCTCGGTACCCGGCAGTTCTACATCCGCCCAAAGCCCCAGCAGGGCATCGTTATTCAGGCCTGCTTTAATGGTGATGGGTATCTGGTCGCTGGGTCGGTAGCTCACCTTGCCTCCATCCGCCTCAAGCTGCCCGGGCAACACGCCGGAAAGCAACGTAACGATTCCTTGCACCGTATCAGCCACCTTGTCTGGCCCATAAAGGCCCTGCAGCCAATTCAGGGCAGAAGCTTCTACCATCTCCAGCAATTCCCTTTGGGTTTTCGATGCAAAGTTCGCCGGGGTAAGGATATCCATCAGTCCGCGAACGAAAGCATCCACCTGTATCTGGGTGCCAAAAGTGGTGAGGCGATCTACAAAGTCCTTGGCCCCGGCATCCGCCAGTTTTTGGAGGAGCTGGGGGGTAAGCTGTTCGACCATATATACCGCAGCCATACGTGACGCTTGCTCGGCCAATGTTCCCCATCCCAAAAACGGCAACAGTTGCACGGCCAGTCCGGTGGGTTGTTCCGGCGTTCCCTGCGCAATCTTCAGCAGGAATGCTTTGTTGTATCCCGCCGTCACGTAAAAGGGTATATTGAGGTCTTTCGATGCGGAAATATCCAATGATCCGCTTACAGCGGGCTGATAGTTTTCGTCCAGTTGCAGTTCGAATTTCAGGTTGCTGAGTGTGGCAAATCCCCCTGCAATAGGCAATGAAGAAGTGCCGAAACCAAAATTGGCGATGCCGTTGTTTCCCTCAGCAGACACATTGAAATCATAGGGAAGGCCTGATATATCCACGCCGTTGCTTTTCGGCGTAACTGTGATGCCATTGGACGAACGGACTTCGGGCAGCCCTTGCAGCAGCCGCAGCAGTGCCGCCACACTGAACTGGCCGTTGTAGCCCAGTACGCTGTCGGAAAGCAACCAACCAAGCGGATCCCGAAGTATCCCCATCAAAGACGGCATCTGCCAGGTACCGTCGGCTTGTTGCGCAAGGCCCAAGCCCAAAAATAGGTTTTGTACGAAGGGGTATTTTTTCAGCAGCTGATCTTCCAGCACGGCATTCAGTAAAATATTAAGCGAATATGCCGGGGCCAGCTCGGAAACCTGATCCAAGAAGACATTGCTGTCGAACGGATAGAGCTGCAGCGGCTTTGCCGCAGGTTTGCTGGCGTCGCCCCATACAAGCGAAGTCCCGAAATTGGCTTCAACCGCATTATTGGCATAGGTAAGGCCCAGCACGGAAGCTAAGGTAAGCCCCACTTTCGGACAGTAACTATCGAGAGTCCAGTTTAGGGTCCTGTTGACAAGATCTACCGTTATGCCACCGCTGATCCGCAGGAAATCACCCAAGGCAAACGCATCAGCAGGCAATACCTGAAAAGCGGCCACGCCATTGGACGTGGAGCTGAACGTAAAATTGCCGTAGCGCTGCTGGTCAAAGTTCTGGGTGATAGCAGCAGTGAGTTTAGACAGGGCCGCGGCATCTTCAAACAAATTGGTAAAGCGTTCCTTCAATCCCCCCACCGGGTCAGACATCAGCTCCAGCACCGCTTCGGGGTAAATTGGGTAGCCTTTTTCGGCCGGTCCGCATATCTGCAGCCCTTCCAGCAGATCGAGGAGTGGCTCGGGGAAATCCGGGAAATTGACATGTAAGAGTTGGCCGAGCAGATCAAACAATTGTCTGCGTGAATCCTGCGAGGCCAGCAACTGCGATAGCTGTGTCTGGATAAATGTATCAAAATCAGCCAGCATGACGCTCCAACCTGCCGCGTCAATGGCATAAGGGTCGGTATCCTTTTCACGAGCCAACGTAAGCCCCAACGTTTCCAATACCGTATACAGCGTTTGGAAAGTTGGCGAACCGCCTGTCTGGGCAAAGGCTTCCTGCAGCCCGGCATTCAGGAGCACGAGAAATGCCGATTGTGAAGAGGCGGTAAAATCGCTCGCCAGAAAATCCTGTAAGGTGATGGCATCCTGTTTAGCCTGCCCGGGAAGTGTCACTCCTCGAAGCGTAACCACGGGAACAAACGATACACTTCCGCCCGAAAGCGAAAGATCGAACCCAATAGCTATTTCAGCTACACTTCCAATGCTTTGAGGTAGATCAATCAGCAGGCCATCCGGGTTTGATAACGTACCTTTAAAACTCAGTGAAGGTAACTGGCCGTTGTGTACCAGACTCCCCGATGACAGCGAATATTCCACCAGATTAAGCCGGGATATTAATTGGAACGAAATCCGGTTGGTCTTTTTTTCTTCCCCAACCTGGCGGATAAAACTGTACGAATCGGTACGGCCGATACCCATCCCCAGTACCTCTCCCTCGGCGGCATACCATAGCGGCAACATGAACCCTCCCGGTAAGGGGGTAATATATGGATCGGCGAATGTACCTGTCCCCGCAATTTTTGGAGCCGCACTTGTATAATCGAGAATAGTCCAGGAAAGCAACGACAATACGCTTTTTGCTTTATCCGTCGTGCTGAAGTCGGAGGCGATTTGCCGGCGCAGATCAGGCCATGGGTCCGTAAAACTTTTGAGATCAAAGGTGGTAAAATCTTTCCAGGTCAAACCTGCAGGAAAAATCGGGGAGTCGCTTAAATCGGCCGACAGCCCCAGTGCCCCGGCTACGAACAGGCCGGCACGTGTTTCACTGCGAATGAGCAGCGTGCCCAGCGCCGCCACCAGAAAAGGTGCAAAGGCGGCCTGACCGGTAGTAACCAGGTCTTTCAGTGAAGTTTGATCACTGAAATTGAGGTTTTGACCCAACGCAATAGGGTTGCCGGCAACGGTTATCGCCGGGTCGTTGACAAACATCGACCAGGACCACCCGCTGAACCTCGACCAGACCGCCGAAAGTTGGGTTGCCGATACCTGTACGGAAAAACCACCAACCGGCGGCGTGCTAAAACCATTCGGAAGGGTAAGTCTGGCGGCCACCTGCGGCAGCCAATTAGCCGTAACTCGAGCAGTTTTCCCCGTCGGGGGGAAGTCAAGGCTCAAGGCATCGAGTGTCAGCGAAGGTACAATTTCCGTGGAAGCCACGGTAATTTCCGGGGCAAGTGCCAACCCCAGCACGAGGCGTAAACCGGCATCGGCTGTGGCCTCCTGCCATGCGGTAAAATAGGCGGGCAAGGTTTGATCATCTAGGCTCACGCCTGCCTGCCAAGGGGAAGCTGGCGTTCCGTCGCCACTCACCACAATCTGTACCTGTTCTGATCCGCATTGCAGCATAGCGGCAAATTCGTTCACCAAGTAGGTGAACGCCGATTTTCCCTGAATCGTTTCGCCGTACCGCAGGGTTTCCAGGTAGTAATTGGCCCAGGCTTCCAACGGATTGATGAGGGAACCCGCCATCTTTGCAGGAGAAAAAGGCGGGGCAAGCGTATCGGGCCAATCTGCACCCGCACTGTCGGGTGTGATTAATCCGATAAGCGCGCCCACGCGCTCCTGGAAAGTCTGCTGCGGTTGCTGTGGGATATCAAGCAGGGATTTCAGTGCGCTGCTCAACGCAGAGGCCCCGGCGTCTGCCAGTTGGCCCGGTGAGAGCACATTGATAGCATCGAAGGAGGTGTCTGGGGTTTTTACCTCGTTGAGCACAAACCGCGGAACTAGCTGGCCTTTGCTACCCAATTGGAGACCAGCGGCCAGTGAACCGAAACTGTAATCGCCGTATGCAATCAGCGGGGTGCCTGAAGTCTTGTTGGCAAGCTCAAAACTGAAATCAAACTGGATTTGGGGGGTAACCGATGCCGATCCGGTAGTAAGTACAAATTCTCCGAGCTCTAGACTAGCACCCATGTTAAACACGGCATCGGAAGTACCCAGGGAAACTCCGTTGGCTTTAAAACCGAGTCCGGGGTAAAAGTAACGGATACCCGTATCGCTCACGGTGGTGGCCGCATTGAAATTCAGCTGTCCCACGGAGTCCACGGAAAGCAGCGGCACTTCGAACGGATTGCTTCGTGAGCCATTGCCAGCTATCGTCGGCGTGTCATTACCCAAAAAGCCGGCCAGGCAACCCAACCAAGCGTTGAGCTGTTTGGGATCGGCACATAACGTGTTGAACCAACTAATGAAAGGCTGTTTTACATCGCCGTCGGGTGAACTGGCAATGGAAAACAAGCTGTACCATTCCAGCACCGGCATTTTCACATCAGAAGACGGTACCTGCGATGAAAACCCAAACAGTGGTGCCAAATAATGGATACGTTTTTGCTGCGAAGGAAAAACATCGCTCAGTGCACCAACAAAAAGGCTGGCTGCCGTATCCAGTATCTCCTGCCCCGATATAGCTGCCAGGTCAGCCAGTGAACGCGTGGTACCTTTGGGCTGCCCCGGCAGTTTCAGATTGATGATTTGCAGGGAAAGATCAAAGGGGTTGCTTACCGCCAAATCTACCGCCAGGCTCGCTTTCACACCATTGAACGAAACGCCATTGATGTCGACCAACGGCTGTCCCGGTGTTGTACCTTCTGCCGCCACGCCGATGGAAAGGGGGTAACCCGGTGAGCTGAAGGTCATTTCCAGGCTACCATTGCCCAGTTTCAGAAAAGGGACAAGCCCCCATACTTTTACATCGAGCAACGGATTAGATGGCGTTACCTGCCAACTGTGCAATACACCTAATCCGATTGCGGTAAATGTACTGGCCTGCCCCGCTTCGATTTCGGTCTTCTGGTATGAAACAATGTACAATCCCGTGGGTTCACCCTGATACATGATGGGATACCACGTACCCAACAAAGCAGGATCCTGAACAGGTATGCCCAACGCATTGCCACCGGCCTCGCCAAGCATCTGTGCCAACAGTGCGCTGAACTGCTCCGGATTTTCGGTAACTCCCGACTTTGTGCTTGCAACCGGATCTTTGAACCAATCCGGATTCAGGGTGTACGTACTATTATCCGACGAGTATAGCAGTCCGATCAGCTGCCCGAGGCTACCTAATATCGGATCAAGATCCGTAAAGGTAACGCCCTGTGGCTCGGTATTCGAGGCAAGCAATTTATTGTTCATCGGGATCGTTTTTTACGGAAGTTGCGGCTTTTTTTTCTGTCCCCGCCGGATTCAGCAGCACCAAATAGCCAAATAACGCATGAAAGGTCGATTCATCTACCGCCAACTGCCCATTCACGGAAACCACATTATTTACCGGAGAGAATCCCAAGGTGACAATGGAACCGGGTATCTTGTCTTGTGAGCGTATAAGCTGATAACTGCTTTTATAGGCCTCGCTAAATATTTCGGCAAAATCGTAATCGCCGGGGTATGTTGCGCCAAAGGTATACAGTGCATCGGGTTTAACGCCATACTCGGACATCGCATAATCCGCCGCAGCAAGGGTAGCCACTGTGCCGCCCAATCCATGTCCGGTAAAATACAGCTGCTTGCCACTTGCCAAAGGTTTCAGTTTTTCGAGCAGCGTTTCGGCGAACGTCGCTGCCGACGAAGAAACGTCAACCGGACCTGAATAGACCGTATAAGCCCCGCTGTGGACGTGTGCACGTCCAGCAGTAATAAATGAGGGGGTAGAAAAATTGGCATTTGCTTCCAATGTGAAGAATTCCTGCCAGGTTACCGTCCCTCTGAAAACCACCGCTACCGCTGCCGCACTTTCAAAGATAAAAGCGAAAGGGGTGCCTTGATAGTTGACGTATTGCGTAAACTGATAGGGTGCCACATTGCCCGTAGTTCCGGTGATACTTCGAGACAACTGATAGGATGCCTGCGCCAATATGGCCATTGACGCCGCCGTTACCTGTGAAAATCCGCCCGGAGGCTGGGGAATGGAGACTGAGATAACCGGAGCGCTTTCCGGAGTTCCGCCAAGGGCATTCAGGTAAAAAACATCGCTGCGTTCCAGCCAGGGCACATCATACGGCTGGGACGACGGAGGCAATTGAAGCCACCCTGCATTGCTGCCCGAAGGAATGGTGCAACTGAGACTGGTCAGCCGACCAATCTGTACAAAATCTGCGTTATCTGGACGGGTAGGAAATAAATCAACCGGCAAGGCCTGTGTACCTGCCCAAACCACGTTGGCATCGGTCACTATCGTTTGATAATAATTAGCAAAGTCCTGATTGACGAAGTTCACGGCTGAGAACGCATAGCTCGTCGGTTGTACAGCGATTTGAGACAGATCGGCCGGCCCCTTGTTACCCGGACGTAGGTCTAGCGCGCCGATTTGTGCCAGTGGCGCGCCGAGACCCATGCCACAGATGTAAAGAGGCAACCCGGCATTCATATGCTTCAGTGTTGTCCATGCCGCCTCTCTCATTTGCTGGTAAGCATACGCATGGGGCTGACTGACCAATGAATTGGGCGGCTGTCCGCTTCCGGCAATGGCATCGGGCAATTTAGTCTGTAGAAGCGTCCCTGAATACTGATTGAGCAGAAACGAGCTCCAAGTCACCCCCAGTGCTAAGACATAGCCCTGGTTTCCGTCGGCATCGACGGGCCCGAGCGCCAGGAATCCCTGTGATTGCGGCACCGGCGGGGGCATGGAGTTTGTGCTGGCTATCGAACCGATGTTCACCCATCCTGTGGGAAGGTTAGGGCCATATTTAGCCAGCGTAGGTAAATTGGCTTGTGCAGCCATTTGTAAAAGTTGAACCTGCAGAAGGTTAGCATGGGTTTCCATATCAACGGCTATTAAGGGTGAAAAAAGTTACCGTCCCCCGAGCGCCCGGACTACCGGCAGATCCTCCAGCACCTTGGCCACCAGGTTGCCCCGGGGGAGCATATGTGGGTGTTGATTGATTTGGCAAGGGCTCATTGGCACCTCCATCGCCGCCCTTTCCTCCCTGCCCGCCTTCGCCAGCTTTCCCTGCTTCGCCCCCACTGCTTAACGCCATGATCAAGGACTGTACATTGGCCGGGCAATAGATGGTGATACTTCCTCCGGCACCTCCGTCACCAGCGGGCCCACCGACACCGCCAACCGCACCGTCGCCTCCATTTCCCCCAACCGCCGGCTGGCATGTGCCGTTGTTAATGCACTTTTCATAATTGATCCCGGCATTTCCTCCCGTGTCGCCATTTCCTCCCGTTCCACCGGTTCCACCGGTTCCACCTACACCGCCTTGACTGAGGATGGACAGCGGTTTTCCATCGGGAACATGAAGTTCATACAAGGTCAAGGTGAAGGAAGGCGCAAGTCCGCCACGTCCGGCAGGCTCACCCCGGTCACCCCCGCTCACGGCGTGAGCGCCGGTTGTTCCGGAAGTGGCGCATTTATCGCAACCACCCAGCCAATTTTTGGTTCCTTTCTTACCCGGCTGCCCGGTATTGTCGGCAGCACTGTTTACGCCACTGACGCCCGAAATCCCCTGCACACCGTTCAACCCGGGCTCACCCTGAATCGATATTGTGTAAGTTGACATTTTTAGCTGCTTTTAATAATACGAATGGTCGAAGCCGATCCCGGATTCTTTCCCGGATCGCCCGGCGCTCCATCTGCGCCTTTTGAAGAGCCTGTTCCACCATCGCCGGGATCGCCGCCATCGCCCGGCCTTCCGCTGGTTGTCTTCTGGTTAAATTGGCCGGTAATCGAGGTGTAGTAAATGGTAACGGTGGCGCCATCGCCGCCGTCGCCCCCTAATGCGCCGGGCCCACCCGGGCCACCAGCGCCCTGTGGGCCTGATTTGGCTCCGCTACATCCGTCCGGGCAACTCCCCGGAGGGCCGCCGGGGCCACCGGTACCTCCCGTGCCCCCTTTGCCACCCTTTTGACCATCGCCGCCACCCACCTCGATTGAAACGTCACCCACGACATCGCCTAAATTAAGAATACCGTTGGGTGCCGGGAGCCCTTTAGCGCCGGGACTACCCGCAGTACCGGGACCACCCGTGCCTCCAGTACCACCGTTGCCGGGAGGAGTAACGCATTCGTTCTTGCAGTTGCTGCCGTTATACTTGTTTGTTCCCGCGGTTCCGGTAGCTCCGGTACTTCCGCCACCACCGTTACCACCGGCTGTTGCCGGGGAAGAATAAGGTTGACCTGTAAACGTGAAAGTTGGCATAGCTTTAAGGTTATAATTGAGTCATTATTTGTGTAGTGATATTGGCGTCTGTCTGGACAATGATTTGCCCGTTTTGACCTACGGTGATCGAACCGTAGTTCAGGACCACCGGGTCCGCACCTTTAATGGTAACAGACCCGTTTTCGGGTACATTAAGATCGCCAGAGTCTGCAAATACAGCCACTTTACCCGGAAAGAGGGTAGCGTTGATCAGCGGCTCATAATCGGCCACCTTTGCTGGGTTCCCTTTCAGATAGGCCGCAGCCGCCGTCTTCAAATCGGCCAACGTGTCGTCGTCTAAGCTCCCGATAAGCTGGGCCCGCGTCAACGGCTGTTCCGCTTTGGCAGTAAGGTGGGCAGATGCCGCAGGAGGATACACAACATCGGTATCGTCTCCATCATCTGGCGCACCTGCTAACTTATTCAATTCAGCGATCGATCCTACCGCAATCAGGTAGGGTGGAATGTCCGATTCGGCCGGGTTAGATGATAGCACCACGTGTTGCTTGGCAACGAAGTCCTTTACCCTGGCATTTGTGGCGTGGGTCGACTGTGCGGGGGCAAGTCCCAGCCGGGCATTTACGGCATTAAATCTGCCCATTTGTTGTTCATTAAGCTCGCTCATAAGAAAGATGTTTGATACTAGTTAATACTTGGTTTTCCAGTCCGGGCGCATTCAGGTAGATGCAACCCAAGTGATTGGTATTCATAGGTGGTAGATGTAACATAAGTGGTAGATATTACGTAGTAGATGTAGATGGTTTTTAAAGAGACCGCCACAACCAAACCGCATGGGCGATCCACATAAAATGCTTGTTTTACATAATCTTAGATTAAATGAATACTCACCGAAGATAGCCTAACACACCGACAAGCGCGTTAATAAATTATGACGTTTCTGCTAAAAAACAATCAGTCAAAATGCTTTGTTAAGTGGTAGTGTCTATTAAACGGTAGAGTTATATTTTTTTTCAAAAAGTAGATGAACGCAAGTTACAAAACTTTATGAAAACAAAAAATAAAATAGAAAATAAATGCGATCCTCATGATCTTAACGGACCTAGGTCGTTGAACATGCTGTGGTTTCGGTTGCAGCGCTTTCGTTCCTCCGTTTGTGTACGGTCGGATCATTTAGCGGCAAATGTAGTATTGTAAGCGTATATTTTTAGAACCTTGCCGAGGCTGATTAGCAACGGCAGGGCGTTTATATGGGGCGAATACCTGTAATCGATTCCGTGTACCGTTCGTATTCGTCCTGTTGTTGCCGGATGAAGGCGTTGTCTTCTAGACGCCCAATTACTATATCCCGTTCTTCGTCATTCTCATACACCATCGTCCGGAACGGATTCTGGTAATCCTTGGCGCGTGTTTTATAAATTTCCCCGCAGATCCACTGCTTGGTGGCCACGCTTTCGGCAATGCAAGTGTCGAGGTAAGCGGGTGTTAGCGCTGACTTCTCTAGATCATGGATCTCCAAAAAAGTGGCGAGGGCGTGTTCAAACTTATGCGTTAGATACCGGCTGCTGAGGAGGTGGTACTGATGATGGATGGCTTCCCACTCGGCAAGCTCCCCACTACGGATGTGCTCCAGCAGGTCGTCGAGATCCGGCTTGCGGATAAGCTGTCCGCCCACATTTTCAAACCCGGCCCGTTCCATCCGACCGGACCGGCTCAGGTAATCGGCCCGGAGCTCGGCAAACGAGTAGGTATTCAGATAAGCTTTGAGCTGCGTAGCGGCATAGTAAGCAATGATGCGTCGGTAGGTGTTGTAGCCCTCCCGCACCTTAATGAGCACCACCTTCCGTTTGGAATTTTCCACTCCGTCCAGCACGATTTCCTTTTCGCGCAGGTCCATCGTAGCATCGGCCAATATCGCTTTGCCTTTGGCTCCCCACTCGGCAGGGTCGCCCGCTTCGGGATGGTAAGTCTTGCCTACGGCGATCTCGATTTCGTGCAGCGCTGTAAAGGCCTCATTCACCGTATCGGGCGCCAGTACATCGTATTCGAAATGCTGATTCTTGAGCGAACGCCGGTCGCGGCTAATGAATTTACCGTTGTTGCGCATAAGCGCATACATATTGTACAGAAACCAGTAGGCCGGGAGGATCACGATGCGGTCGTTGGCCACATCGTGGCTTACCATCGTAAACGGTAAGCGGATATCCAGTTCGTGAAGGAAGTCACCTTTCACGATGAGCGTATACGACGCGAACCGCGAATTATGTTTGAGGCTCACGCAGAGGCCCGGCCAAAAGCCACGGCCCGCGATGATTTCGCCGTCGGCACCGCGAGAATTGTGGTTGGAGCCTACGGTGGCGCCCGCCGCCATATTACTCTGTCCCATCACCAGCGATGCGCAGAGGAACGAGTTGTTGTGGTGCTGTTCGTGTGCGGGAAAGAGGAGTGAGTTAAGCACTTCGCAGCAGGAAATCGTACTGTTGTCGGCGAGAAACGAGTTGATCAGGCGTGCACCATATTTAAGCTGCGAAAACGAGCACAGGATAAAGCGCACCGCTTTTACACCGTAAAAGATGCGACAGCCATGGCCAATTATACCGTTTACCAACTCGCACCCCTCACCAATTTGGGTGTAGGCTTCCGCGATGGAATTGACCGTCACGTTCTTGAGTTTGTTCACTCCTTTGATGTAAGCATCGGTGCCGATTTTGACATCTTTGATGATATCTGAATTTTTAATGACCGTACGGTGGCACACCACGCTGTAGTAGCCCCTGCGGGTATCGAACCGTCGGAAGGTAATCTCTCGGAAGCGCGACTGCAGCAGTCGGTCGTGCCGTTGGCGTGTCCAGAGATATACGTCGGACGCCTGCATGCCTTCGAATGGCAGCACCGCACGGCCACCGTTTTCGTTACAGAGCTCCAATTGGATGAGACTGCTCTCTGCGTCGCCTTCCTTCAGGATGCCATTACCGAATTTAGCGTTATTGCTCGTCTCCATCTCATTGATGTTGAAGAGCATCACCTCTTCGCCCAGAATGAAGTGCGCCATGTAACGCACATTGTGGATGGCATTGTACCCGCCAATATCGCTGCTTACGATAACGCTGTTGTAAATACCTATAGGAAGATGCAGGTCGCGGAAGTCGAGGAAACTTTCTTCCATATCGCCGATGCGTACCCGTCCATAAAACGTAGACTGCTGTACCTGCTCGGGCAGAAACCGATCCGTTACCCACACATCCCCCCAATTGGGTGAATAGTTACCATTGCGGGTCAGTATGGCAACCTCATCGGCGCTGAGCTGCCGATAGGTATACTCCGTCAGTTGCTGCTGGTTTCTGAAATAATATTCATCCGCTCCCTCGGGAAGGTATTCATCCCGAATGAAGCCATACCCCAGGGTGTTCAGTGGTTTCCGTTTTGGTGTCATGGGCAATCGGTTATTCTACGGTGACCGATTTTGCCAGATTGCGGGGTTTATCCACATCAAGGTCCCGCTCCACTCCGATGTAATAGGCCAGCAATTGCAGCGGGATGACGGATAAGAGTGGTGCCACGATTTCATGCGCCTGGGGCACAACCATCACCGCCTCGGCTAGTTCGTTCACGGTTTCGTCGCCTTCGGAGACAACAGCCACCACCTTGCCTTTCCGGGCGTTGATTTCCTGGATATTGCTTACGATCTTTTCGTGGTATATATCTTTTGTTGCTACGAAAACCACCGGAAGCTTTTCATCTACCAGCGCAATAGGGCCGTGCTTCATTTCGGCAGCAGGATACCCTTCGGCATGGATATAAGTAATTTCTTTCAGCTTCAGCGCACCTTCCAACGCAATGGGGAAGTTATACCCGCGGCCTAGGTAGAGAAAGTTGTCGGCATCCCTGTACCTCCGCGCAATGGCTTTGATGGCTTCCACCTGGTTGTCGAGGATCCACTCCACCTTGGCCGGAATTGCCTCAAGCTCATGCAGCAGGTGCTGGAACAGTGAATCGCCGATAGTTCCCCGCAACTGGGCCAGTTTCAACGCAAAAAGTTGCAGTACGGCCACCTGTGCGGTGAATGCCTTGGTGCTGGCTACGCCAATTTCCGGCCCGGCATGGGTATAGGCCCCCGCATCCGTGATGCGGGCAATGGAAGAGCCCACCACATTGACAATACCAAAAATAGCTGCTCCCTGTTTCTTGGCATTCTCAAGGGCTACCAACGTATCGGCCGTTTCGCCACTCTGAGATATCGCAATGATCACGTCCTGAGGCGATATAATGGGGTTACGGTAGCGAAATTCCGATGCATATTCGACCTCCACATTGAGGCGGCACAACTCTTCGATGAGGTACTCGCCGATGAGCCCCGCATGCCAGCTGGTGCCGCACGCCACGATGACAATGCGATTGGCATTACGGAGTTTTTCTTCGATTTTATTTAGCCCACTCAGCGTAATGTAGCCCTGCTCGGCATTAAGTCTGCCACGTAACGAATCAAGAATGGTCTTGGGTTGTTCGTGGATTTCCTTAAGCATGAAATGGTCGTAGTTGCCTTTCTCGATGGCCGCCAGTTCGAGATCGAGTTTTTGCACAAAAGGCGTGATGCGCTCGTTGCCCAGATTTTTCAAGATCAACTCATCAGGCCTGACGATGGCCAGTTCGTAATCGTTGATGTAGACCACCTCTTTGGTGTAGGCCAGCATGGGCGAAGCATCCGATCCCAGAAAATGCTCTCCTTTTCCCACGCCGATCACCAGCGGACTCCCCTTCCGGGCGGCAATAATGGTATCGGGATGTTCGGTGTCGATCAGCAGAATCACATAGGCGCCGGTAACCCGTTTGAGGGCTACGCGTACCGCTTCTTCCAACGAGCATTCGTTGTTACGTTTGATGTCTTCGATAAAGTTGAGCAGCACCTCCGAGTCCGTATCGCTGTTAAACGTATAGCCTTTGCTGACCAATTCATCTTTGAGCTGCGCATAATTTTCAATGATGCCATTGTGAATCATCGCGATATTACCCGATGCAGAGTAATGGGGATGTGCATTGCGGTCGGACGGTTCGCCGTGGGTGGCCCACCGGGTATGGCCGATGCCGGTCGTGGAAGCAACCGGATGATCTCCGGCATATTCCTTGAGCGCAGCCACCTTCCCTTGTTTTTTGTAAACCGCTAGGTGATTTCCCAAATGCAACGCAACCCCCGCGCTGTCATATCCGCGATATTCCAATTTTTTCAATCCATCTATCAGGATCGGATAAGCTTGTTTCTGGCCGGTGTAGCCTACGATTCCACACATAAGTTTCCAAGTTAGTTTTCGCTAGAGCGTCGGCAAAAATAGTGTTTTTAGTATTAATCAATCGGTTGTTTTGCTTTTTTTTGCCAAGCGCTCTCCAGTCTCCAAACTATCAACAGCTATCGGAGCCAGCAAAATGATATTGCATGTGCCCTTCAAGGGCTATTTTGCGTGCGACGCTTGTCACGGTGAGCACCATCGCTCAACAACTCCAGAGGTTAGATAAAGAATAGTAGGAAGATTGCGTACACTACCCGCGTTGGTCAGTTTGTTATATTCAACAATTGCTTCCTGTATACTTTGGCACTCGCGCCGGTCAACAGTTTAAACTGCCGATTGAAATGGGAAATGTTATTGTAGCCGACCTCGTAACCGATTTCTGAAATATTCAACGCTTGGTTCAACAGGAGCTTACATGCCTGCGTGATTCGGATTTCGTTTAAAAACTGCGTGCAGGTCTTGTGCACCCTCGTCTTAAAATATCGGCAAAACGACGCTTTATTCATATCGATGATCGACGCAAGTTGATCCAGTGTAATCTCATGACGGTAATTCTCCATCATATAATCAATCACTTGGTTCAACCTCTCTGTCTCGAGTTTGCGGATATTTTTTGCGTAGAACGGTGTTGAAAGCAATTCGTATTCCTTGATTTTTGACAACGCATCCAATAGTTGGAGAAAATTAATCAATCGATCGAATCCCGAACTTAAGCATACCGCCTTCACCATCTGCGATATCCTGGCATGATCTGTCCCCAGTATCGAAATCCCTTGTTGACCCAATTCGAACAATCGGGAAATATGATTGAGTTCCGGCAAGTCAAAAAAGCTATCGCCCAGTGCATCGGGAAGAAAATGGATCACGTACACGTCCACGTAAAATTCAGGGTTCCCCGCGTAGTATTCTTTGTCGTTTTTCCAAACATGGGGCAAGTTCGAACTGATGAACACCAAGTCGCCGTCTTCAAAGCGCGCAACATTGTCGCCCATTACCCGCAAGCCCCGGCTTTTCTCCACAAAAATGATTTCATGCTCCGGATGGTAATGCAACGGGTAATCCATATAGGGAGTAATCTCTCTTTTTACCGCAAATGAATAAAATAAATTGGGTGAGATCTTTTCCAGCTTTGGCTTCATACTGCGCTTCTATTACACACATCAATCATTTTTACCCCATAATATGCAAACATAGTGTCTTTTTTTGAAAACCTCGTCGTTTTTCTGTGATCGATGTGCGTCTACCTTTGCTGTATACAGTAACCAATAATAGGCAAAGTCATAAATTGATTAGCGGAGGCGTAGACAGCTGACAACATTGGATTAATTTTATCGCCATGATGAAAATTAACATATTCTACATTGCCAAAATAGCCGTTGTAGCTTCCGTTGGCGGATTTCTCTTCGGATTTGACCTTGTCATCATTGCCGGCGCCCTTCCTTTTTTGAAAACCGAGTTCCAGTTATCCGAAGCGATGCAGGGATTCGCCGTCAGCAGTGCGATTTTGGGTTGTGTTATCGGGCCTATCGGTGGTCTGTGGTTCACCGATCGATGGGGCCGTAAGAAAACGATGATGTTTTCCGGTGTGCTGTTTATGGTATCATCCGTCGGCTGTGCGATCGCATGGGGATTGTGGGATTTCTCTTTTTATCGGTTTCTGGGGGGATTGGGCATTGGTTTAGCGATGATTTCCTCGCCAATCTATATCGCCGAATTGGCTCCCACCCACCTTCGGGGCATATTGGTCAATGTCAATCAATTATCCAACGTGATCGGCATCAACATGGCCGTAATTTCGTGTTACCTTTTCTCTTTTGACGGATGGGGCTGGCGGTGGATGATGGCATCGGAAGTCATACCCACAGGGATCCTGATACTCGGTTTGTTGGTCATTCCCGAAAGCCCGAGGTGGCTGGTGCTAAAAGGTCAGATCAACGCAGCCGATCGTATTCTTACCAGGATCTATGATAAAGAAATGGCGGCTGCGGAGGTACAGCGTATCAAAGCCAGCAATCAAATGGCGCACGAGAGCAGTTTTAAAACGCTTCTATCCCCCGGAATTAAAGCAGCGCTGATCATCGCCATCTTACTCATGGTGTTGCAGCAAATCAACGGTGTCAATATGCTGCTTCTCTACGCTCCCAGCATCCTGATGGATGCCGGTGTCAGCATGGGTTCCCATGCCATATTGAGTTCACTCCCGGTATATGGTTTTATCCTGGTGTGTACGCTGTTGTCCTTTCCGCTCATTCGCAAATTCAATCGGCGCACGCTGCTCGTAAGCAGTGTATCCTTCATGGCGATTGGGCATATTGTCATGGCCATCAACTTTCAGCAAGGGTGGCCGCCCCTCTTCGCCCTGTTCCCGATGTTGATCGGTGCCGGTGCATTTACGCTCGGATTAGCGCCGCTGGGCTGGATCATTCTTTCTGAAATTTTTCCCAATCACATCCGCGGAAAGGCCACTGCGGTCGTGTGTATCTTTCTCTACCTGGCGTCTTTTGTTACCGCGCAATTTTTTCCGGTGCTTACGCAATGGTTTATCACAACCAACGGTAATCCCGCCGGTGTATACTGGATCTTTGCCAGTATCTGCACTGCTGGAGCACTTTTCTGCTGGTTCAAGGTACCCGAAACCAAAGGGCTTAGCCTAGAGAAAATCGGCGAGTTTTGGCAAAACAACATTCGAAACAAATAATATCCTATCAAGTATCCGATAATGAATCAAACAGAAAAGAAGATTGCTTTTGTACCTTTTGGCGAAATAAACTCACCCAGGGAACTGATTGCGCAAATGGCCGCAGCGGCTCTGGAAGAAGTGAAAGGACTGGGGTATGCGGTGGTATCCACCGACCTCGTGACCGATGATGAAGCGGGCACAGACGTCGCCCGAGCGTTGCACGACCTCGATGGCCAGTCGTTCGATGCGCTGATTGTCTGCCTCACCGGTTGGATCCCTTCCCATGCGGTTATCTCCATTACCGATCCGCATCGGCAGGTTCCCATGGTGTTGTGGGGATTGGCCGGAAAGCGGACGAACGGGCATATCGTAACCACCGCCGCACAAGCGGGCACCTCAGCGCTGCGGAAAGTTTTTGCGGACCTGGGGTATCGATTCACCTATTTATATAACATCATAGACAATCCGTCACCCTTGGAGAAAATCGACAGTTTCATCCAGGCTGCATTCGCCCAAAAAGCGCTTCGGTCCACGAAAATTGGCATGGTCGGCTTCCGGGATATGCGGCTTTATAACACGCTATACGAGGGCGTATCCCTAAAGAGCAAACTGGGTATCGAGGTCGAGTTTGTCGAAATGCTCGAGGTCGTAAAAGCCAGCGAGCGCGTGGAAGCGTCTGCTGTAACGGCAGTACTCAACACCATCCAAACAGCCTGGAATTTTCAGGGCACGGTTGACCGACAATTTCTGGAGCAAGGCATCGCTTATTACCTCGCCATCCGGAAAATAGCCCTCGAAAAAGGGTTGGATGCGATTTCGCTCAAAGATGTGGACGGCATGAAAAAATTACTAAGCTATCCGCCTGCCGTCGTATTCATGCTATTGGCGGATGAAGCAGGTCTATGCACCATTCCGGAAAACGACGTAATGGGCGCAGTAACCCAGCTGATTGTCAAGCAGCTGACCGGACAAAGTGCCGCTTATCTTGAGTTCTATGAATATTTTGAAGACAGCGTATTAATGGGCGTGCCGGACTATGTTCCCGCCGAAGTTGTACAGGAACGAGTAAACGTATTGCCGGCGGCATTTGGTCAAATCAGCGGGGGCTTGCTTAACGTTTCTTCCATGCGGGAAGGCAGGCTGACCATTGCCCGGCTTTCCAACACCGGGACAGCGTATACCATGCATATCGCGACGGGGGAAGGGCACTTGTGTTCCTGGGAGGAAGCCGGGTGGACACAACCGGCTCCCCAATTACCAAGCTTGCTGATTAAGCTGGATACAAAAACGGAACAATTTGTCCAACAGATATCCGGCCAGCACTACATTTTGGCCTATGGCGACTGTACATCGCTTTTGGTTGATTTCTGCCGCCTGAACGACATCGAAATTATTTTGCATCACGCCGCCAACTGACCGTAGCTTAGAATGGATAAGACAGTTGATATTTTCGTCTGCGGGTACTTATGCGTTGATCTGACGCCGGCTTTTAAAACGGAGGTCACCTTCCAGCCCGGCACCCTCACGGAGCTCAATGGAATGACCTTTTCGCTGGGTGGCGCCGTAGGCAATACCGGATTGGTTCTACATCGGTTTGGCAAAAAGGTGCTATTAAACAGTCTCATTGGAGATGACCATCTGGGTCGTTACATCTCGGATTGCCTGGATGAATATGGCGTGGCAAACAGCATCCAGAAAACCACCCATGCCGGAACGGCCTTCGGGATTGTGCTGGCCCCACCCGCCATCGATCGTCTATTTCTCGAATATCCGGGAAGCAGCCGATTCTTTGACCTGGCACGTGTCGACATCGAGAATGTGAAATCCAGTAAATTACTACATTTCGGTTACCTGCCCTTGTTGCAACATTTCTTCCATGCGAAGGGCGAGCAATTGGTCGAACTGTTTCAGCAAGCTAAGCGAAGTGGAACGGTCACTTCCATGGATCTGAGTTTACCCGATCCGACCGGTGAGACACAGGAAATTGACTGGCATGAAATTCTGACGCGCGTCTTGCCCTATACGGATATCCTGCTTCCCAGCATTGAAGAAATCCTATACATGACGATGCCGGATGTATATCGTGAACTATGTGAAAAACACGGAGAAGCACAGGTATTGGATCGGGTTTCGCCAGAGACGATACAAAGCGTAGGCCGGATGCTTCTGCGCTACGGCGTCAAAATCGTGTTGATTAAAATGGCTCACCGCGGTGCCTATCTGTTCACAGGCAATCTCACGGACGAAAAAAATGGACTCCTGGAATTGGATACCGAACAATGGAGTAATCTCACCCTGTACTGCCCCGCCTATGCGGCAGATAGGCAACGGATAACCAATGCTTCCGGTGCGGGTGATACGGCGGTCGCAGCCTTTCTAGCTGCGCTTCTCGAAGGTGTTACGCCACAAATGGCTGTGAAGTTAAGCACCGCGGCGGGAAGAGAAAGCTTGTACTGTAACGACCTGTATACGGAACTGCCCGATTGGGAAGATATTTATCATTTAGCAATAACTAATTAATGTAATCATGGAAATCCTAACAGCGACTAATAAGGATTGGTGGAAAGCCAGCGCAGACCAACTGCCGCAGATCATCCACGAACCACCGGGCCCGGTGTCTAAGCAGATGCATGCCAACACCGAAAAATACATGCGCGGACTCAGCGGACAGGTGAAATTGTTTCCGGTATGTTTTGAAGAGGGGCATGGTATTTCGCTTACCGATTCCGACGGCAATCGCTACCTCGACTTTTCGTCGGGTATCTACGTAACCTCGCTGGGTCATTGCCACCCAAAAATTTCATCGGCTATTTCGCATTGGGCGAACCGGCTGATGAACATGCACGATTTTACCACGCCGGTAAAAGAAAAGCTGCTGGAAAAATTGGTGGGGGTCTTACCCGCCGGACTGAACTCCGTGCAGCTCTTCAGCGATGGCGCTACCGCCGTTGAGGCGGGCATACGGGCCGCACGTGCCATCACGGGCAAACACGAGTTCATTTCCTGTTTCCGCGATTTCCATGGCAAAACCATGGCCGCTGTCAGCTGTGGCCAAATGATCCGTGGCGATGTTCACAGCTATGGGCCTACCCGGGCTCCCGGTTTCTATATGGTTCCCCGTCCGGATCCCTATCGGCCCCTTTGGACAAAACCCGACGGCACACTGGATACCGATGCCTACATCCGGTTTTATGAACAGTTCATCCAGGAATCTACCGTGGGAAATCTGGCTGCATTTGTCCTGGAACCCGCGCAGGGATGGGCTGGCTCCATCTTCCCGCCGGATGACTTCTTTCCGAAGCTGCGAGCCCTTTGCGATCAGAAAGGTGTCTTGCTGTTTGACGACGAAGTGCTGGCCGGCATGGGCCGTACCGGCGAATGGCTTACCCTCAATCACTGGGACGTGGTGCCCGACATCGTGACCTTTGGTAAGTCCTTTGGCAATGGGTTTCCGGTTACCGCCCTGGTAGTCAAAGAAGAATACGCCGAAGCCCTCGACAAAATATCCGGCTCTTCGAGCTATGGGGGCAATCCGATGGCCTGCGCCGCGGCCCTGGCTTCGCTGGAGGTCATCGAGGAAGAAAACTTGTTGGAAAATGCCAGGCACGTCGGCGAGAAGATGATGGCAAGGATGCGACGGATGAAGGACAGCCACCCCATCATCGGAGACGTAAAAGGCAAGGGCTTCTTGCTGGGGATCGAGCTAGTGAAAGACAAACAGACCAAAGAGCCCTTTGACAAAGCGGGGCAATTGGTCTACCAGAAAGCATTCCGCAAGGGGCTGGCCTGGATTCCGGCGGGCCATATCCTGCGCATGTCGCCCCCCTTGATCATGGATGAGCACTTCGCCATGCTGGGACTGGATATCATTGAAGAATCGATATACGAGGTTGAGAAAGAATTCGGATACCATTAAATCGCAAAAAATGTCAACGATCAACGAACTTTACATGGGATGGGCCAGTTCGGATATTACTCCCGAAGGGCCGGTTTCCCTTTTCGGACAATATTACGAACGCATCTCCACGCATGTGCAAAGTGCACTTACGGCCACTGCATGGGCCCTGGAAGCACCGGGTGCAGGCCACGACGGTCAGGCTATTCTGATTTCTCTCGACCTGTTATGGTGTACAACGGCGCTTCAAGAGGCCGTGCGGGCATCCGTATCGAAACAACTGCCCGATTTCGATCCACGCAAGCTGCTCATCTTTGCCACGCATACGCACTCCGGACCCGAACCGCGTGCTGACGATGAATACGGCAGGTTTTTGGTAGCCCGTCTCACAGAGACTGCCGTTGCGGCATGGCAACGGCGCTCACCCAGTCACGGGGTTACACCCGCCACCACGTATGCCCCCATCGGTCACAACCGGCGGGTGCAATATGCCGACGGCACCACCGAAATGTACGGAGCGGTTGACCGGGAGGACTTCATCGGACTGGAAGGCCCCGAAGATGCGTCGATGGACCTGCTATTCTGTTGGGGTCCGAACAACCAGCTCGAAGGCATTGTGATCAATGTGCCCTGCCCTGCCCAGGTGACCGAAGCGAAATATTATGTTTCGGCAGATTATTGGAACGAGGTGCGGCGGCGTCTGCGGGAGCGCTTCTCTCCGGATCTTTTTATCCTTGCCCAATGCGGCGCGGCAGGCGATATCTCACCCCGGGATCTGCCGCGGGGATATTCAACGGAAGCGCCAAACATGTGGGAGTGGGAAGGAGCCGCCGAAATCGGCAGGCGAATCGAACGGGCTGTATCCGATGCGTATGATCAGGTGCGGGATACGCGGGAGCGGCACCCGGTCTTCCGGCATCTTGTCGAAGATGTGGACTTGCCCCTGAGAAACGTCACGCACGAAGCGTACGAGCAGGCACGCCGTATCGTGGAAGAAATCCGATCGCGGGAACCGGCAGATCCGGCATCGCCCCAGACCGCATGGAACCGCTTTCTTGCCGAAATAAAAGCCAATGAAAAAACCAAGAGCCACGGCCCCTGGGATAACAAAAAGAGCGACTATGGTGTGCTCCGAAAGATGGAACTGGAAATGGAGCAATATGACAGCCATCCAAAAAAGCAGTACTACCGTACCGAAATCCACGTCGTCCGTCTTGGCAGTGTTGTATTTGCCTCGAATCCCTTCGAGCTGTTCGTGGATTACGGGTTGATCATCAAAGGACGAAGTGTCTTTAATCGCACCCTGTTAATCCAACTGAGCGGTGACTATGCCGATTACCTGCCGACACCCCGAGCGCTTGCCGGTGGTGGCTACAGTGCCATGGCAACGGCGGTAGGTCCGGAGGGCGGCTATCTGCTGGTCGAAAAAACCCTTGCCCTGATAAATGAAGTGAATTGATTTTAGTTTGAACCAAGTTTAACAATTATGAGAAAAAAACTATTTCTTACCGCAACCAGCGCCGTGTTGCTGCAGCTCCCCTTAGTCGGCGTTGTGCATGCACACGCCAGATCTGGTCATGCTGAACTCGTTTGGCAGCAACCGCAGGAGCCCGTAACGGGCCGTGTGACAAACGAAGCCGGCGAGCCGCTGGCAGGCGTAAGTGTTTCGGTAAAAGGAACCCAGCAGCGTTCCAGCACGAATAACAACGGTGAATTCCAGATTCAGGCGGGGGGAGCCGCCGACGTGCTGGTATTTAGTTATGTAGGATACGAAAACAAAGAAGTTTCCGTCGGACCGCAACGAACGGTACTTATCCAACTGGCAACGGCCGAAACCGCCATTGATGAGGTCGTCGTGGTAGGCTACGGTGCGCAATCAAAGCGGAAGATATCGACTGCGGTAAGCAAAGTCTCCGGCAGCAGCATCAACCATTTGCCGGTTACCACGCCAGGGAATGCCTTGGCAGGGATGGCCGCAGGTGTACAGGTCCAATCCGGTGGCGGCGATACGCCCGGACAAGCGCCTACCATCCGAATCCGGGGCATCGGATCACTCGGCGGGGGAAACGCACCCCTTTATGTCGTGGATGGCTACCCCCTTCAGGACGCATCGCACTTTTCCCGGATCAGCCCGTCAGACATCGAATCGATTGAAGTGCTCAAAGACGCCGCGTCAGCTTCCATCTATGGGTCGCGGGCAGCCAACGGGGTTATACTGGTAACCACGAAACGTGGAAAATCCGGAAAAACCACCTTCAATGTCAATGCCTATTCGGGTTTGCAGCAGGTTTACCGGAAAATGGAGATGATGAATGCCCAAGAATACCTCCAGTATGCCAAAGATGCACGCAATGCCAGCGGACTGGATTATCCCGATGTATTTGACACGCCTGAGCAGCTCGCCAATACCGACTGGCAGGACGTTATTTTCCAGAGCGCTCCCATGTCTGAATTCCGTTTGCAGGCGCTTGGAGGAAACGAAAAGGTACAATTCTCCATTTCAGGCAGTTACCTCGCCCAAAAAGGGACACTCAAGGGCACCGATTATAAACTCGCCTCGATGCGTACCAATCTCGACGCTGCCTTGTCGGATCGGTTAAAAATCGGCGTCAATTTCGCTCCGTCGGTCTCGATCCGTCACCAGCAGCCCCTCCCCGGCGTTAGTGGACCCGCTTCGTACGTTCCGGTATATGCTGCGCTATTAATGCCTCCCGTCGTTTCGGCACGTTTGCCCAACGGCGACTATGGGCAGAACAACGTGATGCCGTTTACCCAATATGGGTTCGCCGAAACCGGCATCCATAACCCGCTCGCGGTACTTGAATTGAATGAAAACCGACAGAATACGCTGAACTTGTTCAACAATGCGTACCTAAGCTGGCAGCCCATAGACGGGTTGGAAATAAAAACACAAGGTGGAGCAACGGTTTCTGCCCTTACGAATCAAACCTATATCCCGTCGACACTTGCATATGCAACATCGCCATTTGCCAACCTGTCGACCCCCAGTTTAGCCGGCATTCAAAGCCAGACCAACAGCGGAAGAAATATCGACTGGGTGTGGGAAAACACGGCTACCTATACCCGGAATTTCAACGACGTGCATAACCTGTCGGGTTTGCTGTTATTCTCCATGCAAAAAACCGACAATCAACTGGTTGCCAGCACAGGGCGGATCGGATCGTTTTCAAATGACATTATTACCAATCCCACAGCGGCCACCGAGCAGATCGGATCGTTGACGTATGGCCGCAGCAGTTTCCTATCCTATGCGGCGCGCGTCAATTACGACTACAAGGATAAATACATACTCATGGCATCGGTCCGGACCGACGCTTCATCGCGTTTTGGCCCGCAGAACCGATTCGGCGTTTTCCAATCATATGCCGCGGCATGGCGGATCAGCGAAGAATCGTTCATGGAATCCCAACAGCTTTTCAACGAGTTGAAACTCCGGGCAAGCTACGGTGAAACCGGTAACGCCAACATCGGCGATAACACCTGGATGAGCAGCGTGATTGCCCGAAACTATAGCTTCGGCGACGCACGGGTACCCGGAACGATTCTGCAGGGACTGCAAAACGAAAACCTGACCTGGGAAAAAAACAAGCAGGTGAACCTGGGCTTGGATGCCGCTTTCCTCGATAACCGGATTTACCTGACGGTGGATGTATACCGGAAAAATACCGCGGGCATGCTGTTTTCGAAAGAACTGCCTGCTATCGTAGGCTACGCCACTTCGTTTTATACGAACATCGGAAAACTGCAAAACGATGGTTTTGAAGTCGACCTGCAAACCACTAACCTGGAAGGTGCTTTTTCTTGGTCCACCAACCTGAATCTGAGTTTCAACCGGACCAAGGTACTTGATCTGGGTGGACGTGAATCACTCAACGCCTTGGCAGGAACCCCCGGATGGCCCAACGTATACAAGGTCGAAGTAGGCCAACCACTGGGTAACATGTACGGATTTATCATCGACGGTGTCGTCCGCAATGAGGCTCAGTTGAATGGGAACCCGCAATGGCCCGGATCTACGGTCGGCTCCTATCAGATTAGGGACGTCGACGGAAACGGCACTATCAACGAGGGCGACCGGACCCTGCTAGGGAACGGATTGCCGGATTTTGTCTACGGGATGACCAATACACTTGCCTATAAGAATTTTGATCTCAGTATCGTGATACAGGGCGTATTGGGCAGCAACGTCATCAACGGCGCTTCGCGCCATACGGAACTGTGGGTCGGCAGATTCAACACCGTCAAGGGGATGGCAAACAACTATTTTGACCCCGCCAATCCGGATCGGGATGTCAAATACGCTCGGGTTGGGCCACGCACCGGCTTTTCAACGGCGGGCGAACTCCACACCTATGCCGTCTACAACGGGTCCTTCCTGCGCGTACGGAACCTAACGCTCGGATACAACCTCTCCGAACGGATTGCCCAAAAGCTGCGGTTCAGTTCAGCACGGATATACGTCGCCGGACAAAATCTTCTTACGGTATCGGATTACCCCGGGTTTAATCCCGAACCCAGTATGTACGGAGACTCCGTTTACCAGCCCGGATCGGACCAAGGTACCTATCCATCAAACCGCAGTTACCTGTTAGGGATTAATTTTGGATTTTAACGTCAAGGAGAAGAATCATGAAAAAAATACGAGTTGTCGCTGCATTAGCCTGCTGCTGGACTACCTTATCAATGGTTAGCTGCACGGATTTTGTCGACTTAAAATACCCCACGATTGTGGGTCAGGATCAATATTACAACACGCAGAGTGATTTTCAGGCAGCGGTAAATGGCCTCTATGCAAGCCTCCGCCCGGTGTATAACGACTTCCATACGTTGGCCGAGCTACCGTCTGACAATACGCAAGCCAACGACTATACCCTGGGGCTGTTGTCTCTTGACCAGATGACCTGGCTGGACAATAATACCAACATACAAAACCTTTGGCTCAATTCATACCGGGTAATCGGACAAGCCAATACCATCCTGGCCCGGATAAATGGCATATCCATGGATGAAAACGTGAAGGCCCGCTTTATCGCAGAAGCCAAGTTTATACGGGCATTGATGTATTTCAACCTCGTTCGTTTTTTCGGCGACGTTCCCCTGGTAGTCAACGAAATCAAAACCGAAGCGGAAGCATACGGATACCTGCGCGAATCGGTACAGGTAGTTTATGATCAAATTGAGCTGGATTTAACAGATGCAATTGCGATATTGCCGTCCGTGGGACAAGTGGAAAACGATGGTAGGGCTACCAAAGGAGCCGCCCAAGGTCTGTTGGGAACGGTTTACGTCGCGCAGCGTTCGTTTGAAGAAGCGTTACCCATATTGGCCGAATTGATTGGAGATGGTCATTATAAGCTTTTGGATGACTACGAAGCGCTATTCCTCGCGTCTAACAAGAACAATGAGGAAATGCTGTTTTCAATACAATACCATAGTAATGGCAATGCGGAGGGCTCAAACTTCTCGATTTTGTTTGCACCTTTCGGATCGGGAACGGAGATTACCTCGGGGGGTAACCCCGCGCAGGTGAACGAAGGTACACAAGATCTCTGGGACGCCTTTGAGGAGGGCGATGCCCGCAAGCCGGTCGCCATTGCGAAGTACTCGCCTACCGGCGTGTATTATACCCGCAAGTTCCTCGATAAACCCACGGCAAACTACGAAGCAAGCAACAACTGGCCGGTTTTACGGTATGCCGACGTAAAGCTGCTCTACGCTGAAACGCTGAACGAACTAGGTAGGGGATCCGACGCCATGGATGAATTGAATGACGTCCGCCGTCGTGCAGATCTTGATGGGCTGTCGGGCCTGGGCCAAGCAGCGCTGCGCGATGCGATCCAACGGGAGCGCCGGGTAGAACTCTGCTTCGAAGGCCATCGTTGGTTCGACCTGTTAAGAACGGGGAACATGGTGGATGTGATGAGCGCATATAAGGAAAAGGGAGTCGGCTATCAGGTAGACTCGTATGAAGTTGACTCTTATAAGGTTCTTTTGCCCATACCGTTCAGGGAACGGAGTTTAAATCCGAAGCTAACACAAAACAATGGATATGAGTAAACAACATCTGTTTCTGTTAATCGCCTGGGTTATTCCCATTTTTCTAATGGCCAAGGTGCCGACGCCCAACGATTTTACGGGAAGCGATACCGAGCGGATACAAGCGGCAATCGACGCCGCTAAAGGAACCTCTGGTAAAGTGATCATTCCCGCCGACAATGCCAACGGCAAGAATCTATGGGAGATCGATCGCGCCATCTTACTGCCCAGCGACATGACCGTCATTCTGGATAATTGCACATTGCGGCTTTCCGATAACAGCCGGGATAACCTATTCCGCAGCGATAACGTGGGCGAAGGCATCAGCCAACCGACATGGAACCGCAACATCCGCATCATCGGCGTGGGCGAAGTAAGGTTGCAGGGCGCGTTGAACCCCCGATCGACCGGCGACAGCTTCCGCCAATTGACACTCGACACGGAGCAGGCCAAGAAAAACGGTAATTGGCGGATCAGCTATGGCAGCGATGCCGGGAAAGCCGACAGGAAGCAGACCGGCGACTGGCGCAACATCCTGATCCTGATGGGCTACGTAGATGGATTTACCTTGACGAATGTGTCCATTGAGAATACCCACAGCTGGGCGGTCAGCTTCGAGCGGACGTTACATGCCGAGCTGACACAGATCCGGATCGACAATCGGGAAGAACTGGAGATAAACGGCCAGAAAGTAAGCGTTGCCAATAAAGACGGAATCAATTTACGCCAAGGCTGCAAGTACTTCCGTATTGACAATATCTCGGGGTATACCGGCGATGATTTTATTGCGCTATCCAACCTCGGCAGCGGACCTGAATCGCCTGCCGCCAGTGGGGATATCACCTCTTACATGGTTACGGCCCCAACCTGGTTTGGGCCGGAAGACGATATCGAAGAGGTACATATCAGCAACATCCATTGTTCCAACCGCTACCGAGCTGTAGCGATCCGTGCTACAGACCAGGCAGGTATTCATCATGTTTTCATCAATTCATTGGTATTCCAAGCGGTGGACGGCGTGCATGAAGCCATCCTGCTGGGCGGCGGCGGATATGGAAAGCCATCGCTGCCTGGGAAGATTAATCACGTGTATGGAATGAATATCAAGGGCACTGGCAAATGCTTGGTACGCATCGAGTCGCCCGTGCACCATTGCGGTTTGATCAACGCTGTTTACGAGGGCGAAGGCGATGGACCCATCCTCTACACGATTGACAGGGAACAAATCCAGGATTTGGAGTTACTAAACGTTATACACACAACGCATTCTGAAAACTAACCTGCCGTACCAGCGCCCAATGATCCCATCAGTGCCATGGAGAAAATACGGGGGGAGGGCGGATGACAGAATTTGATACCGCACCTGTGAACCAGTATCTGGCAATAGTCGATAAATGACTTACGAAAATATAGCCGTGATCGCAGCGGAAAATCTTACTTCCGCTGCGATATTACCCTATGTGCGATTGTATTCTTACGAATTAACAGCTATATTCGTCCATGATGAAGCTATCCTACTTTTTTCTAACGTCCCTGACCTACTTGTTGCACTGCAGCTATCTATTGGCTCAGGAGCGCCCGGTTTCGGAGAATAACTTTCGCGAACCGCTTTTCAAGGTCGTGGACGATATGGAAAAACGTCACCACATTACCATCCAATACGATTCAACAAAGCTGGCCGATCTGTGGGTTGACTTTGCCCAATGGCGATACCGCGGAACGCCGGCGCAGACATTGGCCAATGTCCTTGCACCCTTACCGCTGAGCTACCGCCAGCTGGATGACAGCACGTACCGCATCACCAGCTATGAGTATTTTCGGAAACACCCGAAAGAAGGAAAGCAAGAACTCGCACAGTTGATGGCCAGTTACCAAACGTTGGCTCAATGGGAGAGCCGATCCGGCGACCTATCCTCCTGCATCCGTGAAACACTCGGCTTGCAACGCATACACCCCTCCCCAATCGCTGCAGCGATAAAAACACCCAAACGGCAATACAATGGCTACACGGTGGAAAATATCGCCATCGAAGCGTTGCCTGGACTTTATGTAGCTGGCTCTCTTTACGTCCCGACCGGCCGTAGCGGAAAGCTGCCCGCTATGCTGTGTCCCAATGGGCATTTTGCCAGTGGGCGGTACCGACCCGATCATCAATTGAGATGTGCGATGCTTGCCAGAATGGGGGTCATCGCCCTTAGCTATGACCTGGTGGGCTATGGAGAGTCACTCCTGCAATTGGAAGAAAGTGACCATCGGCGGAGCCTGACGGCTACCGTACAACTGATCAACAACCTCCGGATGCTAGATTTTATCCACGGCCTACCAGCGGTCGACACAAGCCGGATCGGCATTACCGGTGCTTCTGGCGGAGGAAGTCAGTCCATCTTGGTAACTGCCCTGGATGATCGCATCAAATTGAGCGTACCGGTTGTTATGGTCTCGTCCTATTTCTCGGGAGGGTGTCCTTGCGAAACCGGCGCCGGGCACCACTTCTGCGGCGGAGGCACCAACAATACCGAAATTGCAGCGATGGCCGCTCCGCGTCCCCAATTGCTTATTTCGGATGGTAACGATTGGACCGCCGATTTTCCCACTATTGATTTGCCTTATCTGAAATACGTATATGGTTTGTACGACCGAAAGAACCTGGTACAAAACATCCACCTTCCCGATGAAAAGCACGATTATGGCCCTGCTAAACGTCAAGCCATGTATGCCTTTGTTGCGGAACATTTTTCGCTGGAAATCGACACGTTGAAAGACCCCTCTGGTCACTTTTCGGAAGAAGGCTGCGTGGTGGAAGAGGAAGCGAGACTTTATGCATTTGGTATGGACGGCCAAAAACTGCCCTCCAATGCCCTGCAAGGTTTCGTCCAATTGCAAGACGCGCTGCGTTAAGAAGAACGGCAGAGAAAGAAACAATTTGATGTCACAGCTGTTAAGCTAGTGTTTGGAACTTTTCACTTACGAAAACATAATTGGTATCGCAGCAGGAATCTGTACTTCTATTGCCATGTTACCCCAATTGATCAAGGTCATAAAAACGAAAGAAACAGCCGATCTGTCCGTCACGATGATCGGCGTACTGATCGTTGGTGTCAGCCTATGGGTCTATTACGGGTTCCTGCAAAATGAAGTCCCGATCATCCTTTCAAATTCGTTTTCGGTCGTTGTGAATTTAACACTCTTGATCTGCTGGTTCCTCTTTAGAAAGAAATCATAAACCCGTTCCCAATCACACCGTCTTGCACTGAATAGGGGCGTTATCCGTATAGGCATAGATATTGTAACCATATTAGACAAATACAAAGCATATGAATGTAAAACGAATATTCGGCACCATTCTTACCATCTTGGGCATTGGAGGATTGATCTACACCGGTGCAATGGTCATCCAGCAAAGCGGACAGACGCGAGAATTAATCGTCGTTGGCATCATCGGTTTAATATTTTTTATATCCGGCATCTCGTTAATTCGCAATACCAAAGATAAAGAATAACTATAGCGAGATGGGCAGCTTGACCCGGGTGCCTGTACGTGCACTTTCGTAAATAGCCCTTACGATTTCAACGGACTTGCGGCCCTCTTCTCCGTTAATAAAGGGTTCATCGCCCGTCTCTATTGCACGGATCAGATCCGCCATCTGCCTTTGGTGGCCCACAAAACTAATATCCGCCGGATTGGAAGCGCCTCCCGCAGAAGCAGTCTCTTCCTTCATCGAACTCCTTATCCGCTCGTCGACGGAATCTTCCCGTTGAAATTGCCATTTTATGAAACTGTCTTCTTCCAGGATAGCCGTCCCTTCCGTACCCATTATTTCAATGCGCTTAAGCGTACCGGGAAAAACAGCCGTCGAGCACTCAATGGTTCCCAGCGCCCCGTTTTTAAAATTCAGTGTAGCGACGATGGTATCTTCCACCTCAATATTCTTGTGCCGGATATTGGCAGCCACCGCCTGAACGGATTCAACAGGCCCCATGTACCATTGCAATAAGTCGACCGAGTGAATCCCTTGGTTCATGAGCGCTCCGCCTCCGTCATATTCCCAGGTTCCCCGCCAGCGACCCGACGCATAGTATGCCTCACTTCTGTGCCACTTTACATACGCGCCGCCCAATACCAAATCACCGAATCTATTCTCATTCAGGGATTCTTTTAATTGGCTGCTTGCTTCGTAAAAACGCGACGGAAAGATAACCCCTACCTTTACGCCAGCTTTGCGGGCTGCAGCCAGGATCTGGTCGCATCGTTCAACCGTTATTTCGAGGGGTTTTTCAATCAGGCAGTGTTTACCGGCTTCGATGCTCTTCAGTGCAGGTTCGAGGTGTATTCCCGAAGGCGTGCAGATGCATACGATGTCGATTTCAGCGTCAGCCAGCATGTGTTCCAACGTATGGTAAGCCGTGCAGCTATGCTGACTCGCAAACGCATCCGATTTGGGCTGGTTGACGCTATAAACCCCAATTAAACGGGCATTCGTCAGCTCAGCAATCGCTTTCGCATGAAAATGAGCAATCATTCCCGCTCCTACAATCCCAAAACCGAAATGTTTTTTTTCCATAGTAAATTCGCTTTATTGAATGATAATCAGACTTAATTCAGCTACTCCGCCGTCAATAGAACCAAGCATCGCGCAAATATAACAGGTATCACCAAAAGGCATAGATTAGCCGGGAAATTTTACATCAAAAAAGAAGCCATTTGAAAAATCCAGGCAGGCATGTTATATTTGCTTGGACTATGTATGCGTCGCAATTATCTTTGCACCATAGACTAATCAATTAAATCAACGCTACCGATTCGTCGGCTATACGTTAACGTTTAGAATATGCCACAGGAAAACAAACGGCTTCTGTCATTGGACGCCCTCAGGGGGTTCGATATGTTTTGGATAACCGGAGGGGATGACCTCGTTCATATCGCAACGAAACTATTCGGCTGGGGATGGCTTGCCGTGCTATCGCAGCAGTTTCATCATCCGGAGTGGAACGGGCTGACGGCATACGACTGCATCTTTCCCCTTTTCATTTTCATGGCCGGGGTATCTGTACCCTTTTCGTTGGGCAGCCGCATGGAAAAGGGAGTACCCAAGTATAAATTGGCAAGAAAAGCCGTACAACGCGGCCTTATCCTGGTTTTGCTGGGCATCATTTATAACAACGGAATACTGGTCAAATCTTTTTCCGAAATGCGGTATGCAAGTGTATTGGGCCGGATCGGCCTGGCAGGTATGTTTGCGCAACTGCTTTACCTGTATAAGCCTTCGGCATTAAAGCTGTTGACCCAAGGAGTCATTCTTCTGTTGGGCTACTGGGCGTTCCTTAGCTGGTTTCCCGTTCCCGGCTGTCCGGTGGGAACGATGACCATGGAGTGCAATCCGGCCAGTTATCTCGATCAGCTTATCCTGCCTGGAAAATTATATAAGGGTATTCACGACCCGGAAGGCATTGTATCCACCGTCCCTGCCGTGATGACAGGTTTGCTGGGGATATTGGCCGGCATGCGGATACGAGGCAATACGGGTCAGTCCGGCGAACAAAAAGCGCAATACCTAGTTCTGTATGGAGTCATAGCGCTCACCCTGGGTATTATATGGTCGTTCTTCTGGCCGCTTAATAAAAATTTATGGACCGGATCTTTCGTGCTGGTCGTAGGCGGTATCAGCTTTCTTCTGTTGGCACTTTTCTATTGGATTATCGACGTAAAAAAGCGGCAGCGATGGACCCTGTTTTTTGTGGTCATCGGCACCAATTCAATCGTCATTTACCTGCTTAGCCACTTTGTTGATATCGGATATACGGCCAACGCCTTGTTTGGCGGAGTACTTGCATTCTTCGGGCCGGATACCGTCGAGTTGGGGCAGGTAGTAACCTATATCGTGGTACAATGGTGTCTTATGTATGTGTTGTATAAAAACAGATGGTTTCTTAAGGTATAAGCGACTGCTCCCTCCTTTCCCAAAGCTTCATGAATAGATGCTGTAGGACATCTTCAAGGTTCCACCAATATTAAGAAAAAATGCTACTACACATAACCCGGTGAACGTCAAATGACGCATTTGGCGTTTTCAAAAAACCTTTGCCAAAATCTATTGCTTAACGTGAAGCCCATCGCTATTGCCACGTAAAAAAGGCTCCAGCTGTCCATAGTGTGAAATGATATCGTATCCATCCATCGCACTAAGTGTGTCATAGTGGTCATATACCACCGCATCAATTCCCAGCTCTTTTGCCGCCTGAATCTCCGAATGGATATCATCTCCTATTACAAGAATATCTGCAGGTTGCAGCCCATGGTCAGCAGCTATTTTCTGAAAGATATCCTTTTTGGTGTGCGTGGAGGCCGAAGGATCGACAACATAGCAGGCGTCAAAATCATCACGTATCCTAAGCTGATTAATTTTACTTTCCTGCAGTCTGTTAAAACCGGTAGTAACCAGAAATTTAAGGCAATCGATCCTCTTTGTTAACTGATAATCATCGAACGGCTCTATGACACCGTCGTACTCGAGTTGGGACAGTATAGCTAACCCTTCTTCAATCAAGGTGTCACCAAAACGAAATTTTGTGGCAACGACCTGAAAAGGCTTCCGTTGGATGGCATCCTTGATTTCGGCCATCTCACCCTGATAGGCTCCGGATTGTTCAATGATGGCGAACAGGTCAGCAAAGAGCTTGTCGCCGATCGCATGCACGGGATATATCGTATTATCCAGATCGAAGATGATGGCTTTCTTTTTTGCGGTCATGACATCGTGGTTGTTTGCCGTTTTTGGCAAATGTTTACGAATATAAAAACTTCTTCCTACTTTCATGGAATAAGAGTGGAGGTAATACGTCGGAAATCACAATTATTATTTACAAATTTGGAGACCCTTGCGCGATATGCTTGAAGGGCCAATTAGTTTAGCAACACAAATGAATCAGTGGAGCTAACATAAACATAACATTACAGCAATATTCTTTTTTTAAGTTTGACCACCGGAAATGGAGGTGTAGCATTGAAACAAATCGACAAACGACAGCGTATCATCATCATCTACAACAAGTTCTGGAAAGAACTGTATGTCACTGCTTTTCGCAGGCTACACAGCGAAGAGAATACGGAGGACATCCTACAGGATCTTTTCCTCTCGCTGCTGGAGAAGGATGTCGTCCTAGATAACGACCCATCCGTCCGTGCGTTTCTCCATACCCGTCTGAAGAGTCGCATCATCGATTTCTACCGAAGGGAGGCCCTTCAAACCACTTATAAGAAGCAAGCCCACGTACAAGAACCCAACGTTGTATATACAGACACCCAGTTACTAACGCAAGAGCTGGAGACCGTGATGCAGCGGGAAATCGACAAGCTACCCACCAAAATGCGGGAGATATTCCGGCTGAGTCGGGAAGAAAGTCTCACCAATGAAGAGATTGCCACCCGTTTGGATATTTCGGGCAAGACCGTCAGGAACCAGCTCAGCACTGCGCTCAAGAAGATTAAAATGACCGTCCATGAATATTGTGCGGTGATCATCGCTTTGTTTACCACTGTCTAATTTTTTTTGGGACAAATGGCTTTCCCGTTCGGTTGTATAATTAAACGGGCAGTCAATGGACAAAAAGGAGCTATATCAACTATTAAACAAATCCAAAAAAGGAATTCTCACCCCTCAGGAACAAGCGAAGCTTGACCAGTGGTATGCCGACTTTGACGTCACAGCCAAAGACCTCGATGTATTTGCAGACGGACGGCACGAAAAGGAAGTACGCAAGCGACTGTTGGATAGAATATTAGATAACGTACCGAACACACGGTCCCGCACGGTCTTCCGGATTCGCAAGCCCATTCAATGGGCGGCGGCAATCTTATTGGTGAGCGCCGCTACGCTCCTTTACTACCAAAGACTCCCTCACCGGATGGCATCGCGCCTGGCGGAAAATCATCAAACAAGCACAGCCCCAACGGGCAAGCTTCTAAACGTCCGCCTGGAGGATGGTTCCGAAATTCTCCTCAACGCCGGATCGACCGTGTCCTACCCCAAACAGTTTGCAGGAGGCATCCGGGAAGTCTATCTGGAAGGCGAGGCTTTCTTTCATATCGCTCCCGATGCGGCGAAGCCGTTTATCGTCAAGACCGGCAAAATGGACATCCGCGTGCTGGGCACTTCGTTCAATGTGCGCGCACACCCGAATATGGACCAAGCGAAAGTAACCGTTGCTACGGGCAAGGTGAGCGTGGAGGCCAACGGAAAGACCTTAAGCCTGCTCAATCCCAATCAGGAGATAAGCTACGACAAAGAAACCACCCAATTTGAGGTCGCTAATACCGATGCTAAGCTGGCCACTTCGTGGCAAACCGGTGAGATACGGCTCGATGGCGTATCCTTCCAGGAGCTAGCCATCGTTATGAAAAACACGTGGGGAATGACACTAGAAACCAGCAGTGAACGGCTGAAATCCGCAAATTATAAAACGACCTTCCATGCTACGAACCGCCTCGACGATGTCATGCAGGTGATCGGAAAAATGACGAATGTAAATTATGAAATCAAGAACCAAAAAATCGTACTGTATGAATAAATAGACAAAGACAAAACAAAAAAACGGAAGTTGCTTTGAACAACTCCCGTTAACGGTAATCAAACGCTACTAACGTGCCGTGGAAAGTTTGTTAGAGCGTTCTAGTGATCAATGGCATTGTATAACCATTAAACAACATTCAAATTTATGAAAAAAAACATCAAGACGATTATGAGAATCACCTCAATAATCATCGTGGTAATCGTAGGCTTTAGCAGCATGGTCTTTAGCACGGAAAGCCGTGCCCAAAATCTGAATAAAATCCGCATAACGATTCGAATCGATAATGAAAGCATGGCCGAGGTGCTAGGCAAAATAGAAACCCTGTCGGGCGTGCCTTTCTCATATGAAAAAAGCCTGCTCAATAAAATTTCAGTGCCGGCGCAATCCTTTCGCAAAGAAACATTATCGACGGTATTGGACCGCTTGCTTACCAAAATAGGCTATGATTATGAACTGATTAACCATAATGTGGTCGTCGCCCCGAAATCCGAAGTGCCGACCGTAAACCCTGCGCTCGGCGGTATTCACCCAGCAGGCCGATCGCAGGCCGGCCCAGAGCAGGCCCTGCAACAGCTCCTAATGAATCGTGGCGAACTTACCTATGCCGAAAAGCCGCAGCGCCAGACCGTCACCGGAAGCGTACGGGATGAGCAAGGAAACCCACTGGCTGGGGTATCCATCGCCGTCAAAGGTAGCAACCGTACCGATGTAACCAACGGGGAGGGAAACTTCAGCATTGCCGCTAACGCGGGCGAAGTGCTTGTCTTCTCATTCGTCGGCTTCCAATTGCAGGAAGTGACGGTTCCCGTTTCTTCGACCCTAGACGTCGTGTTGATCGCCGATATGCAAAACCTCAACGAAGTAGTCGTTGTCGGTTACGGCACGCAAAAGCGGGTCAACCTCGCCGGGTCAGTATCTTCCATTACCGGTGATGAAATCACCAAAACGCCCGTGGCGTCTGTGTCAAACACCTTAGCAGGGCGTCTTCCCGGATTGATCACGTTACAATCCACTGGCCTGCCCGGCTCCGACAATGCGACCTTGAAGATCCGCGGCTTCGACGGCCCGTTGGTGCTGATCGACGGCGCTGAAGGCAATATCAACGCCATCGATGCCAACGAAATCGAATCCATCTCTGTATTGAAAGACGCTTCGGCATCCATCTACGGCGCGCGGGCGGGCAACGGGGTGATCCTGATCACCACGAAACGGGGACAGACGGGAAAACCGACGCTCACACTCAATACCTCCACCACTTGGCAGGGGATTACCAATATGCCGCGCATGGCTTCTTCGGGCCAGCTGGCGGAAATGCGGCGCGAAGGACACATCCAGGGCGGCCAACCGGAGGCAACGGCACCTTATACGCCGGAAGAAATCCAAAAATTTTACGAAGGGGGCGACCTGCAATACCCCAATACCGATTGGTACGATCTGCTGATCCGGACGTGGTCGCCACAACAGCAGCATAACCTCTCGGTACGGGGCGGCAGCGAAAAAATCAAATACTATGGGATGCTGGGCTACCTCAAGCAGGAGACGTTTTTCAAACGTAGCGATGCCGGGTATCAGCGGTATAACCTCCGTTCCAACATCGATGCGACGATCACCGAAGGACTCACCGCACGGATGGACCTATCCACCTCGATTGGTATGCGCGATTACACCACGCGGAATCTGGACGACAATATTTGGGGCGACTTCTGGAATACCCAACCCATGTATCCGGCCGAATTTCCCGACAAGGATAAGATTCCCTACGCCGAAGGTGGTGGTACCGGCGGTGCACACATCACGACCGACCGCGAGTTATCTGGCTACAGCGACCGCCGGAGCCAAGACCTCCGGGCCGTATTCGAACTGGCTTACGACTTCCGCCCCATCCCTGGCCTGAAGGCGAAAGCGCTGGTAGACTACAAGCAGAATTATGCATCAACCAAAAACTTTTCCAAACCGGTTCCGTTCTACCGGTATGACTTCGCGGCCGATGTATATACCCATGCGGGCGCTTTCGGCAGCACAGCGAATCTCTCCTACAACCTGCCCAGCGGGCGGCAAATCCTATCGCAGGGCTCCCTGGCATACGACCGAGTGTTCAATGACGTACACGATGTGAGTGTACTGGCGCTGTTTGAGTCGACCGACTATTACGACGACTACGTTTCGGCCGCCCGTTCAAATTTCCTCACCCCTGAAATCGACCAGATGCTGGCCGGCAGCACCGAGGGAATGACCAATAATGCAGGTACCACCGAGATGGGACGGATGAGCTGGGTGGGACGTCTGAACTATTCGTTTGACAACCGGTACATCGTGGAAGCCACCTTGCGTGCCGACGCTTCTGCCAAATTCCCGCCCGCTACGCGGTGGGGCTACTTTCCCGGTATATCCCTCGCCTGGCGGTTGGAGCAAGAGGCCTTCCTCAGCGACTTTCACGCATTGGACGCCCTGAAGCTGCGTGCCAGCTACGGCGCCTCCGGCAACGACAACGTGGGCAACTTCGCCTACATCACTGGATACGACATCAGCAGCTCGGCAACCGGAGGCTCCTACCTCTGGGGCAGCAGCCGATATCCGGGCATTCTTTCCAAAGGCCTGCCAAACCCGAACCTCACCTGGGAAGAGCTGAAGATCTACAACGCGGGAACGGACTTCTCGTTCTGGAAAGGACAGTTCTATGGTTCAGTTGACGCCTTTTACCGCCAACGCACGGGCATTCCGGCCAACCGGCTGATCACACTGCCCTCCACCTTCGGGGCATCCCTGCCTGCGGAAAATCTCAACAGCACCGACACACGCGGCTTTGAGGTAATGCTGGCTACCCGGAGCCAAGCAGCAGACCTACGCTGGGACATCCGTGGCAACATCTCCTGGGCGCGCTCGAAATGGATTGACTACGAAGAACCCGACTACGTGGATGCCGACCAGAAGCGGATTAACAAAAAATCGGGCCACTGGACAGATCGCACGTTCGGCTACCTATCTGATGGCTTGTTTACCAGCCAAGAAGAAATCGACAACCTGCCCTACGACCAGGATCTGCGGGACAACACCACCTTACGCCCCGGCGATGTCAAATACCTGGACTCGAACAGCGATGGGGTGATCGATTGGAAAGACCAGGTCGAGATCGGCCAGGGTACCGTTCCCACCTGGATTGTCGGGCTGAATCCTACCTTCCAGTATAAAGGATTCGATCTGGATTTCCTATTACAGGGTGCGCTGGGATTCCATGTCGTTGCCTCCATCAATGGCAACTCGGAAGAATTTTACAACAACCGCTGGACGGCCGAAAACAACGACCGAAATGCGATTATCCCTCGTTTGGGCGGCGCATCCGCTAATGGGTGGCTATCGGATTACCGGCTGGTGAAAGGCGATTACCTGCGTTTGAAATCCGTCAATATCGGCTATACATTCAAAAAGGAATTGTTCGGATCGGTGGGCATCCAAAGCCTCCGCCTCTTCGCCTCGGGCGTGAATCTCTTCACGGTCAGCGCACTCAACAAATATGCCCTCGACCCTGAAATGCCTTCTGGCAGGGGATCCCTGTACTATCCGCAACAGCGCAACCTGTCGTTCGGACTGACACTCATCCTCTAGGGCTAGATAAAAAAACGTAACATTCAATTAAAACGAACAGATGCAAACGTTAGCTAACCATAAAACGAATTCTATAGGCCGGGTGCTCATCCCGTGTCTTTTGGTATTTTTTTCCGCCTGTAACGTGCTGGACAAAGAGCCCTTGGACGTTATTCCCGAAACCATCGTATGGAATGACGAAAAGCTGGTAGATGCCTACCTGACCGGCGCCTACCTCAATACCACCGTGCTCCATAACGAAGCCGATGACGTACACAATTCGGGCAAGCCTTTTTTCTCGATCTTCTACGTCAATAATGTGAGCGATGAGTCGAAGTCAACGTCCAACTTCTCGGGCAACGCCTACCAATTCAAGGTGAATGGGCTCAAGATCAACGGCGGACTGCTGGAATATTGGGAACGGCCTTACAAAGTAATCCGCACGTTGAACGAGATCATCGAAAATCTGCCCTCCTCCACGGTAAGCGAGACCTTCAAAACCCAAAAGATCGCCGAAGCGCGATTCCTCCGGGCCTTCAACTATTTCTACATGGTGAAACGCTATGGGGGATTGCCGCTGATTCTGAAGGTACAGCAAGATACCGACCCACAGGAAGCGTTATATCCTAAGCGCAACACCGAGCAGGAGGTGTATGATTTTATCATCGCCGAGGGCAAGGCCATCCTAGATGACCTTCCGGAAATCGACGACACCAATTGGGGCCGCCCTTCCCGGTATGCGGCACTTGCGCTCATTTCACGTGCGGCACTTTATGCCGGTAGCATTGCTGCATACGGCGAAGTTGACTTGGGAGGCACGATCGGTATTGAGCGCGGACAGGCAACGCGGTATTACGAAGCGTCCCTGGAAGCTTCCTCACAGATCATCGATGGCGGACAATTCCAGCTTTATAACGACAATCCCGACAAGACCGCCAATTTCAGGGAGCTTTTCCTCACCAAGCGCAACACTGAAGTGATCTTCGCCGTGCAGCATGACGGAAGCGATAAGGATTACGCTGGTGCCGGCTGGGCTTATGACTACTTCCAATGCCCCTTCCCCAACGGCTGGGCCAACGGTATCCACGATGCGCCTTACCTGGAGTTTGCCGAGGCATTTGAATACATCGACGGTAGGCCGGGTACGATCGATTTTGATGACCTACAAGGGCAACTGATCACTACCGGCGAGTTGTGGGCCGGTAAGGATCCGCGCTTTTTGGCCACCGTATACACACAAGATACGAAATGGCAAGGACGTAACCTCGACTTTTACAACGGTATCCGACAAGAGGATGGCACGGTATTGACCACCGGATCCTATAAAGGCGTGCTCGCCAATGGCGACCAGAAAGTTACCCAAACCGGCTTTGGCGTACTCAAATACCTAGATGAAAAGAAAGACAATGGCAACAGCTCGACCGCCGGCATCTTCGGCTCCACTCAGGATTTTATCGTCTTTCGCTATGCTGAGATATTGCTCAACTATGCCGAAGCGGCCTATGCCCTAGGCAGGGACGATGACGCACTGGATGCATTGAATCAGGTGCGCAAGCGGGCAGGCATCTCACAATTAACTTCTTTAACGTTAGCGCGTATCCAAAACGAGCGCCGTGTCGAACTCGCGTTCGAAGGCCACCGCTATTGGGACCTCAGGCGTTGGCGCATTGCGGAAGATTACCTATCCCGCAACCAGAGCGGCATCCGGTATATCCTGGATTACACCACCCGCAAGTTTTTGGTGGAAAAGCGGCTGAACCTGGATGGTGCCGTCAACCCGCCCATCTTCGAGGAGCAGCATTACTACTTCCCGATCACCCTGGCACGTACCGCTAACAATCCCAACTTAGTTGAAAACCCCGGATATTAAATAGAAAGCAGCCATGAACATAAAATTCCATAACCTGCTTGCCTTGATCCTCCTGCTGGTGGGATCTATCCATACGCAGGCGCAGCAGTTCACCCTACCGGTATTCCCCGATTCGCAAAGCGAAATCGACGGAAATTACCGCATGTTTGAAAGCCAGTTCGATTGGATCCTGGCCAACAAGGACAAACTCAACATCCCATTCGTCCTGCACGTAGGAGATGTGGTTAATTTTGATAACCTTTCGCAGTGGGAAACCGCCAGCTTGCAGTTTGACCGGTTGGACCGGGCAGGTATCCCCTACGCAATTTCGCTGGGAAACCACGATACCGAGGCCGTGGGTGAGTACAGCGGCAGCGCCGCACCGGGCAACGTAAATCAAAATTTACGTAAAACCGCCAAGTTCAATTCCTACTTCCCGCCCTCGCGGTTTATCGCCCAGCGGGGCCGGTACGAAGCCGGCAAAAGCGACAACGCCTATTACACCTTTCAGACGGAAGGCATCAACTGGCTTGTCATCTCCTTGGAATTTTGCCCCCGCCAAGGCCCCATCAATTGGGCAGGCGACGTGATCAAAGCCCATCACGAATATAATGTCATCATCCTGACACACTACCACCTTACGGGCAAAGGTGAAATCGCCGACCGGAATGCAGGGTATGGCGACTTCAGTCCGCAATACATGCACGATCGACTCGTGAAGGTATACCCAAATGTCCGTTTCGTATTGAGCGGACATGTGATGAGCTCAGCGCTGAAGATCGGAAAAGGCGATCAGGGAAACACCTACTACCAGCTGCTTCAAAATTACCAGAATGATGATTTCGGTGGTGGCTACCTCCGCCTTTTACACTTCGACCTGGAAGAGAAGACAGTCAGCGCAGAAATGTATTCGCCCTATTATAAGGACACGAAGGCAGACAGCTCAACGTATCAGCTAACAGATTTGGATATTGTCCGTCCGAAGATGCCACGTAACTAGCACAGCACAAAAACCGACGGTTGCCGAGCATTTTCGGCAACCGTTTTTGCTTACCGACACCCTGCCGTTATACCCTACAACTGCTTCACCCAGAATTTACCTATTTACTTTGGATAGCGCCGTAACCAGGTCTGTTGGCCGAAACGGCTTATTCAAAATATCCAGAATATTCATTTTCGCCAACTTCAACCTCGTCTCGGCCATGATGTCTGCCGTCAGGATGATAATCTGGATATCGGGGTATTCCCTGCAGATGATTTCCGAAAGCACGTAACCATCCATTCTGGGCATGTGCAGGTCAACCAACGCGACGGCATACGATGCGCTCGCCAAGTAGCGGAGCGCTTCCTCCCCGTCTGCTGCACAATCGGGAACCACCCCGAGCTCTTCCAGCTGTTTCCGGATCACCGTGGTACTGATGGGGTTATCCTCTACCAGCAATACGTGCATGTCCTTAAGCTTTCCTTGGCGGGCCGTTGGACCCGATGGAAGCCGCTCGGCACCGGTGGCAGCTGCCGCCAATGGAAGTGCAAACTGGAGGTCAAAGCAAAATTCCGCTCCATTTCCGGGCGAGCTCCGGAGTCGAATATGACTCTTGTGCAACTCAATAAGCCGCTTGGTAATCGTCAGCCCCAGCCCAAACCCTGTGTATTGCTGATTAGGCACCTGGATCAACTGCCTAAAATCTTTAAAGATTTCCTCGTGGTAAGCCTCCGGAATACCAGGCCCCGTGTCCTTTACCGAAAAATGCAGGGTGACCTCGGTATTCGTGTGCGACAATCCCCGCACTGCAATCGTAACATGCCCTTCGTCCGTATGTTTGATGGCGTTACTGACCAGGTTGTAAAGAATCTGACTCAAGCGCGTCGGATCGGCCATAATCTGGCGCGGAACAGTCGCATCGAGCTGTGCGACTACCGCAATACCCTTCGCTTCGGCCATCGCTTGAAACTGATTCTTGATATTTTCGATCAATTCAAACAGATTAACCACCGCCCGGATCAGCCGCAATTGCCCGCTTTCCATTTTATTGAAATCGAGCACATCGTTAACGAGCCGCAGCAGGTGTTCTGACGAAAATCGTAAGTTGTTTATCGTTTCTTCCTGTTCCGTTGAGCTACGCTGTTTCAGGTGGTTACTGGAACCGATGATACCTACCAACGGCGTACGGATCTCATGGCTCATCACCGAAAGAAAGTCCGACTTCACCTGTGCCGCTCGTTCGGCCATCTCTTTGGCATTCAACAACTCAATGGCTTCCAGCTTCTCCTTGGTGATGTCCATCAGTGCGCCGCGCAACCGGACCACCTGGTTATTTTCCACCACGGGTACAGCCCGCACCCGTACCCATTTGGCCTCTTGCTGTGGGGTGTTTACCTGTAGTTCCATGGTATAGGGTTGCAGGTCCGCCCTGCACTTTTCAAGCGACCGAACGACCACTTCGCGGTCAGAAGCTGTAAAAAGAGGAAGATTTGCATCAAATTTGGAAAAATCAGCATTCTCCGGGAGCCCTAGAATCACGTACATCTGCGCTGTCCAGGAAACGTTACCGGAGATAAGATCATACTCCCAGCCTCCCGTACGACTCAGCTGCTGACTGATATTCAGCAACTCGTTACTCCGCTCGATTTTGGCTTGGGTTTCTTGTAAGGCGCGGTCCCGTTCAACCTCGGTGGTGATTTCCCGGATGGCTATTGCCAATCGCTGCTCTTTCGGTTTCCCCCTCAGTTCAATCGGTACGACCATCAACCGGTACCATTTTTCGATGGATGCATCAATATGCCGATATTCGAAGGTTGCACGTTTGCCTGTGCGGATCGCCCGATTCACCGGATCTGTAAAGGCGGGTGCTCGCTCCTTGCCGAAAGCATCCGTTATGGTCGTACCCAGAAAGCGCTCCTTCGGCATAAAGAGCTTAGATTCATCCGATATCCAGACATTTTTGAAGACCTGATTGCCGTCTATCTCAAACACAATATCCTCAATGAGGCCCATCATGGCGTTGATGCGGCCAAAAAGTTCCCGATACGTTGTATCGGCCGGCTCGGTGTGATATGAGGCGCCATGGACATCCGACACATCCCGTACATACATAACAACATGGGATACGCCGCTGTGCTGTTCAACCATTAAGCGTAGGTCGGCGCAACAATAACGCGTGCCCTTTTGCGGATGTGCAGTAGCAAATTCGCAGTAGCCTTTTTGTTCCAGACCCGTTACGAACGCTTTCAGTGTGTTTAGGATTTGCTGCCGCTCTTCGGCGGGCAGGGAGCCTGTCCATCCGAAGCCCTGCATATATCCATCGGCCACCCCAAAAATCTGGCAACAGGCTTCGTTGGCAAATAAACATTTGCCTTCGTGATCTGCCAATAAAACGCCGATAGGCGCGTCCTGCAACAGGCGCTGAAAATCAGTGATGTGGCAACCTGGCAACTGCGCTTCCTGCATAATGATAAAATGTCATAACTCGAATCCAAACAAATCTAAACAAAAAACCGATCATATCTTCGAGCTTGCCACGGTTAATGGCTGTCCCACATTTTTTTGTTCATAATCCACCGGTTTTCTCTATTTTAGACGCCGTTCCAATTCAACGAGGAGCCTATATTATGAGTAAAAAATCAATTTTCGTTAAAGACGGGGTGAATTACACGACACCCTTCATGGCAATCAGCGCGCTGTTTCTTACCTGGGGAATCGCACACGGGTTACTGGATACACTCGACAAGAACTTTCAGGAGCTATTGCATTTGAAAAAGTGGCAATCAAGCTTCATACAAGTTTCACTCTATGGAGCCTATTTTTGCACGGCCATACCCGCTGGTCTGTATACCAAAAAATACGGCTACAAAAAAGGAATCATACTCGGGTTGACCCTTTTTGGAATCGGCGCGCTACTTGCAGCGGGCACAGCACCGCTACAATCGTTTATCCTCTTTTTATTTTGCCTGCTTGTTATCGGCGCAGGCTTGGCAACACTGGAAACCGGGGCCAACCCCTACACCACCAAGCTGGGGCCTCCGGAATCCGCGGAACGGCGAATCAACATTGCTCAGTCTTTCAATGGCTTTGCCTGGGTGGTCGGCCCGCTGATTGCGCTGTCTATTTACGGCAATCGCAGCCATGTCGAAGGGGAAAAAATGATCTCCATTATCCTACCCTTTGCCCTTATCGGATTATCCGTTCTTGCCATTGCTTTTGGGTTTTCCCGGCTAAAGCTGCCTAAAATAGATGAGGAGGATTTAATGCACGCACACGGCGCAGCTCCAACACCCGGTGGCGATATGGAAATTTCAGATCCTTCACACCCTGCTTATATTTCCAAGAAGCCGCTATGGAAAAACAGACATTTCAAACTGGGTGTTGCTGCACAGGCTTGCTATGTAGCGGCCCAAACCGGCGTTTTCAGCTACCTGATCAATTTTGTTACGGATCATGACATGCACCCCAGATTTGATGTGCAATACGGCCCTTATTTTTTGTCCCTCGGCTTCTTCCTGTTTATGATGGGCCGTTTTTCAGGCAGTGCGCTGATGCGGTATGTTAAGCCTCCCCGTATGTTGGCTTGCTATGCGCTATTGGTATGTATTTTATTGCCTATCGTATCGTTGAAGCTGGGTTGGGTTTCATTCGTTGCACTCTATGGCGTTTTCTTTTTCATGTCCATTATGTTTCCCACCATCTTTGCATTAGCCATCCGGAGCTTGGGAACCCACACCAAGCAGGGCGCTTCTTTTTTGGTTATGTCAGTGGGCGGCGGAGCCATATTCCCGCCGTTGATGGGCTATGTTTCTGATATATACGGCATGGCAGCAGGCTTTTTTGTCCCGATTCCGTTATTCGCATTCATAGCCTATTACGCCATCAAGGGCTATAAAATCAAGGCTTAGCAATAAAGTAGCTGTGCAAAATGAAAACGGATTTCTCATTTTGCACAGCTACTTTACTTGTAAAGGACGAACCTCCCCTACTTTCCCATGACCAACCGGGTCTGTGCACCGCCGTCGGTCAGCTGTACAAGCAGCGGCCCCTCCTTGCGGAGATTGCGGTCTACCGCCAGTGTAATCTGATGGGTCCCCTGTACAAATGAAGTGGTGAGTTTGCCACTTTGGATAGCTATGGCTTTTGCATCCGCCCAGCCGGTAATGCCGTTCGCGTCGTTAAAGCTCAGTGTCACATTACCCGGGGTAAGGACTTCCACCTGGAACTTCACAACGCTGTAGCGTTTGTCGCCGCCGGCTTCCAAAACAGGCAGCTCGCTGATGGGAAGTGCTCCGGAAACCGTACTGTAATGAGCAGACCCCGCCGGTTTATTGTCTTTGGAAACACCTTCGATACCGTCCTTTTTAACTCGTTGCAACACATCCTCATTGGCCGGCAAAACTTCCCAGCGCCTCACAAATCGTTCCGTGGGGACCCTAAAGCTGCCAGACGTACCCAGTTTGGAGAGGAAATTTACCAGGTCGATAAACTCCTGCTTATCGAGGCTGGCTGTCAGACCCGGAGGCATGAGCGAACCCGGTATTTTTTCCCTTGTCTTCACATTGTCTTTCGGGATAGCCACCTCATTGCCGGTCACATCCCTTACGACGATCTCACCGGGTTTATCAGCGACGAGGTATCCCATCAGTTCACTGCCGTCTGTGCGGACCACACGCTGCAATTCAAAACCCTCTTTGATGGATTCTGTCGGATACATAATGGATTTGATGATCGTTTCAGCCGGCGAACTGGTTCCGAGGCTGCTCAGGTCGGGACCGATCTGTCCGCCCGCGCCGCCGATCGCATGGCACGTCAGGCAGGCAAGTTCCCGTTTGCGGAAGATGAGTTCTCCTGCAACCGGATTACCGGTTTTCTTTGCTTCGGAAGCCAGTTCTTTGATCTGATCGGGCTTGAGGTCCTGCGGCATGCGTTCAGCCGGCAATACGCCACCGGACGCTTCCAGACCCTGAATCAGTAATTTGACCTCCTCCTTTTCCCGGCGGTTCCAGGGAATAGATTTCCGTAGGTGCTGCCGCGCTGCTACCGCCACCTCTTCCGGTATGCGGATGGCCACCAACACATCGGCCAGTGCCTTGGTCCGTCCACTATCGGCTAGAAACGCATCGAAGACCTCCTGCCCTTGCTCGGGATTATCCAGTTTGCCCATCAGTTCTGCCCCGATCTTGGCCGCAGCGGGTGCATTCAGGTAAGCCAGTTGTGAAACAGCAACCAAACGGAGGTCCAGCGGATGCTGTCCCGTAGCCAGGTTTTTTAGAAGCGTTTGTGCCGCTCCCGGATTTATGGACCTCAGCGCGCCCATGGCAGCTTTTGCATAGGTACGGTTTTCGTGGTTTACCCCTGTTTTAAGTTGCGCTTCCAGCGACCTGACTTTCAGGGCTCCGGCTACTTTCATCGCCGCGATGGCAGAAGCTTCGTCAGCACCCGCAATAATCGGCTGGAGGCGCCCAAGCTGGCGGTTCGCTGCCACCTGCCTTTCGGATGCAGCGCTTTCCACGGCAGCGAGCTCTGCTGAAACATCCCGCTTCTGCTCCGAAAATCCGGTGACGGCAACGTCAAGGACGTCGTTCAGGTCGTCCACCTGTCCACGTTTAGCGATTGCCGATAGTGCATCTTTCTGATATTGCTGTGGAACCTGACCCTTTTTATATAGCTGTGTTAGCAGGGTGATAGCATCGGCGCTGGCTGCCGACTTCAGCGCATAGGATGTTTTCGCGGGATTCCCGAAGAACTCCGGGTCGCTTTTCACGCTGGCGAGCCATTCGGGCTCAAGCTGCCGCAAGGTTTGCCATAACGCAAAGTTAAGGAATTCGTCCATCGGCTGGTCCAGCACATCCAGCGCAGTTTTAGCAGCCGTAGCACTGCTTAGTTTCCGGAGTGCAATCACCGCCTCGAGACGCACCTGTGGGTGAGGGTCTTTGGCCGCTTTCTGCAGGATGGCATCCAAGTTTGTAACCTTATTATGCCAGAGCTGTAAGGCCCGTAGCGCTCCGGCCCGCACTTCGTGACTCTGGGCATTCAATAAGCTTTCCAAAAGTGGACCATTGTAGGTGTCAATCGCCTGGAATACCCACAGACCTTCGAGCTTCAGCCGCTCGTAATCGTCGCTTTTTTGGTCGAGGTCATCGATCCAGCTTTGCAGCGGCGCAGCCACTTCGTTGGCTCCTCTTTCCTTCAGCAGCTGCCGGGCCTGTCCGCGTGTCCACTCTTCGGGCGCTTCCAGCGCATCCAGCAGGTCATCGACCGATGCGCCCACCAGTTTGGGTTTCTTCACCAACGATCTTTTTTTAGCGGTAATGCGCCAGATCCGGCCGTGTTCCTTGTCGCGCCGGGGGTCGTGGAAGTCGACCTCGCCATGCTGGATGATGGGGTTATACCAATCGGCAATGTAAATCGCACCGTCTGGGCCGACCGAGATATCTACCGGACGAAACGCAACATGATCGGTCCAGAGCAGATCAGGCATCTGCTTGGAAGCATATCCGCTGCCCTGCTCCGCTAGTTGGAAGCGATTAACACGGTTGGCCCGAAAATCATTTGTTATGAGACTGCCCGCCCATGATTCCGGTAGATGCCTTCCGGAGATGATTTCCAGCCCGCAATGTTTGGGTTGTCCGGGATTCAGTCCGCGAAGTATTTCTTCGGCACCCGGCGACGTAAGAAACGTAGCCCCCGGGAAGGCGTAATTGATTCCCTCTTCGCCGGCTCCGTCCGTGAGGAACGATTGCCCATATTGGTCAAACCGCAGCCCCCAAGGGTTCACGAGGCCCTTTGCATACACATCCAGTTCGAGCGTATGCGGGTCAAGCTTCCAGACCCCACCTCCCTCAAGCCGTCTGATTCCCCAGGGGGTTTCCACATGGCTATGGATGTAAATCGATTGATTAAAATACATCCTCCCTTCGGGGCCCCACCGGAAGGTGTGGATGAGGTGGTGTGTGTCGGCCGTTCCAAACCCGCTTAGTACTTTTCTTCGGGTGTCTGCCTTACCGTCGCCGTCGGTATCCGATAGATGGAGGATTTCGGTGGCGTTTGCCACATACACCCCGCCATCGCCCGGTAGTACGCCGGTGGGCTGAAACAGGCCTTCTGCAAAGACCGTCGACTTGTCGGCAACGCCGTCACCATCGGTATCTTCCAGGATGAACACTTTGTCGTTTGGCTCCTCGCCGGTTTTAAGCTGCGGGTACGCCGTACTGCTGATCACCCACAACCGTCCCTCGGCATCCCAGTTCATTTGGATGGGTTTCACCACAAGCGGTTCGGAGGCAAAAAGCGTTACTTCAAAGTCTTCATCAATATGGAACGATTGAAGTTCATTCCTGGGATCGTCGGCGGGATACTCTCCATGCTCGTCCGGGTTGCCCGAGCAGGCGGCCAGTAGCAGCATCGGTATAATCAATACTCCCGGAAAGGTCGATAACAAACGCATCGGGCTTATATCTATTGAAATCACAGTATTCAGATTATGTTTATGTTTGTCAATTATTGTCCTTTTTGGAGATTCAGTTCATACGTTTTGATAACCGGCTTCCGGTGCAGTTTAATTTGCGCTTCCAGCTGGGCAATAAGCGGGTCCATATCGTCTAAATCCCGCTTGTTGTTACCCTGTTCGTACGACCGAAACCCCAGAATATACGTCCGGTTTCGGGGGCGGTATTGCTGAAAGAACAACGTATTTTTTTTGACAATGTAGCCACAGACTTCCGCGGCCTGCTGCTGCGAAGTTTCCTGGTCAAGTACGACACCCTTTGCCCAGTCCGCTTCCGATGCCGTGATCAGTTTCCGTCCGTTTTCCGTTAACGTATAATGTCCCTTTTTCAGGCCGTTTACCTGTACGGACACGGCCGCTTTGGCGTCGGGCTTCCCCGAAGCAGTTGCGGGGAAGGGAAGCACGGGCTCTTCCAGGCTGAAAACAAGCTTGTCCGGTCCGCTTGAAACGATTTTCGCGGGAGCGTTAGCCGTGGATTCCCCTGCGTTGATAGTTACCGTTAACCCGCGGGAAGGCCACCCGAACGCCTGTTCGAGCACCTGGGCCAGGTAACGATAGCCCGCTTCATTCAGGTGAATGCCGTTGTCGAGAAACAAGGCATTTGTATTTTCGTCAATGGGCGTATAAATGTCCACGTACCTTTTTTTGCGCTTCGAGGCAAGCGCCGCGATCGCGTCTGCATACAGGCGGAGGTTCTTATTCTGAGTAATCGTATTTTCCCGGTTGCCTGCGAGCTTTACGGGAATCGTTGATAGCAGGATCGATTGCGCACCCAGGGCATCGACCGAGTCAAGGATTGCCCCGAGCCCCTTGACGAACTCGCCAAGTCCCGCTTCTCCCTTTTGGGATTCGACCCCGCCGTACGCAATCAGTACATAATCGGGATGGGTGCTCCTGATCTGCTGGAATAGTTGCTGATAGGGGGTGGGTGGCGTGGTAAATGTACTTCGCGCTTCCGCGAATACATCGTCGCCGGTCCAGCCCAGGTTCCGGAACGTCAGATCCAGATCGGGCCAGCGGCTGGTTATGGCAAATTCAAGGTATCCCTTTTCCAGTTCGTTTTCGAAGAGCGAGCTTCCCAGGAAAACGATTCGCTCGCCCTGTTTGAACGTCAATGGGGAATGGTTGCCTTTATTTTGTGCCGGAAGCTGGAAACAAGTGCCGGCCAGCAGCGCACAGATTAATCCGCTGGCCAACAGAAATGATTTTATATTTAACATTCGGGACTGATTAACGATTTATTTACAAACTTAGCGGAAACTTACTCAAATCCCTCGTTGAAAAATACCCAGAGGCCATCTTTTCCGGCCACCACAATATCTTTTCTTCCAGAACCTCTCAGGTCGGCCACATCCATATAAATACCCGTGCCTTTACCCACACCCGGAGGGCCGTATGCGATGACATTCTTGGTGAACGATTTGCCATCCCAGGTGAAGTAATACAAACCGACGTCATCGTGTGCACCCGGGTCACCGTCGTTATGCGCCCGGTAGCGTTTGCCGGTGATCAACTCCGGTTTCCCATCGCCCGTGATATCGGTCCAGACCAATTCGTGGTACTGGGAAGCCGTATCGTCGATCAGGTGTTTCTTGAATGAGCGCTTTCCACCGGTTACCTGCTGTTCGTACCAATAGATCCCATAGTCATGCGCCGTACCCGCAATCAGGTCGTTTTTGCCATCTCCATTCAAGTCGGTCACTAGGATGGGAATACTGGCATGCGCCCCCATATCAAAATCTTGATGAAACACCCACTGGTTGTTTCCCTTGTTTTCTATCCAACCATTTTTGACAACGAAATCGCCTTTTCCGTCGCCGTTGATATCGCCATAGCCAAGCCCGTGACTTTTATAATCTCCTATCTCGTACCTTACAAATTTGCCTGGGCCTTCCAATTTAAAATAATGAAGCGGTGAATTGGGCGTATTCGGCACAATTTCCACCACCCCGTCGTTATCCAGGTCCCATGCCCGCACGGTTTCTACATTGCCTACTTTCGCGATTTCATGGGCCGGCCATTCGCTGTTCGTCCCTGGGTTCTCGTGCCAGCGCAATGCCTCACCGAACCAGCCGCCGGTCACAAAATCCATGCGTCCGTCTTGGTTCACATCTAAGGGAATCGTAGCGAAGTCGTCGAAGTATTCCGCAAATGCGGGCTGATCGCCCAGTCTGACGCGCTTGCGGAAGATGGTCTTGGCGTCACCTTCGTTGAGGTAATAAAAATCGCCCGAAACGAGATCCGGTTTGCCGTCGTTATTCACATCGATTACTCCGACCGATTCAAAACTTTCGGCCGCGACAAAATACGGGGTGAATTTTATCTTTTCGTGCTGCTGGGCCTGCAGGAGTGTGGTCGCAATGCCACACAACAAAGAAGCTAATACGGTCGTCCGAACCCATCGATTACGCGTATTATTGAAAAAAATGAACATCATATAAACATCATATATAAACTAGTTAAACCAACTTTTTTTCAATACCCCGGGTTTTGCGTCAGATCCGGATTCACCTGAATTTCCAGGAATGGAATCGGAAATAGCAGATCGTTCTGATCCACTTGGTAACTCGACGAACTCAGGTAATAATAAGCACCGTTTGATTTTAGTTTGGCCCCGTAGGCATTCATCACATCGATTGCATTGTCCGTTCTGACCAGATCAATCCATCGTTTATTTTCAAAAGCCAACTCAATTCTGCGTTCCTTCAAAATGGCTGCCCGCAAGCCTATCTGATCTGAAATTGCGATGTCACCTAACCCAGCCCGTCTCCGTACCCTATTGAGCAACTCCTGTGCTTCTACCGTCTGGTTTTGTTCATTAAGTGCCTCGGCCAGCATTAAAAGCACCTCTGCATAGCGATACACCGGAAAATTCTGATTGCTCTGACCAAAAATAGAATGGCTATGCTGATACTTTTTAATGTAAGGCAGATTCACATACGAGGTGTCCGATATCGGAGACGCACCCGTATAAAACCCGATCGAAGCGCTGAACCGTTGATCGGCTTCCCGATCCTCGTAAGCGGCCAATAAATCTTCCGTTGGAATATTCCACCCCGACCCGGGAACGTTTTGGGAGCCTTTGGGGCCTTTCGTCAATTGCGCATGGTCCGGTGTCAGGGGGATAAAGAAATAGGGAAACGTACTATGCAAATTCAAGGACGTTCCTTCCAGGTATTGTATTTCAAAAATCGATTCGGCGTTATTTTTGTTGGCAGGATCGTAAATGGCCGCATAACTAGCTAGTAATTCGTAGCCTGTTACCTGCCTCAACGCTTCTTCGGCCTTATCCCATTCTTTCCGGTTCAGAAATACATCTCCCAACAGGGTCCATGCGGCACCCGATGTAGCCCTTCCCGCTTCCTGTTCGGCTTTGTTGAGCAGCAGTTCGGCGGCAGCTGTCGCATCTGCCTGAATCTGTGCATACACTTCCTCCGTAGTAGCCCTGGGCAAGGAAGCCGTTTCCAGGTCCTTAGCGGGTGTCAGGGGCAGCGGCACGCCGCCGAAAAACTTCACCAGGTCAAAATAGCTCAATGCGCGTAAAAACAAGGCTTGCCCTTTCAGGTTATTTTTGGTCGCCGGTTCCAGCGTAGCATCGTCAATGACATCCAGTACCTGGTTGGCCCGGTTAATGATGTCGTAGTTGTGGTAATATTTATTTTGAGTCACCGTGTTCTCAGATCCATTCAGGAAATCCGCCACTTCTTCGGGGAACGGAAGGCGATAGTCCACGTTGTAAAAATAGTGGGTGTTATCCGAGCGCATTTCTCCCATCGCCCAGCTGGATTGGTCGTTATATAGCCCTTGCAGCGGTGCATAAATCCCATCGACCGCCTGCTGAAAATCCGATTCGGATTGGAAAAAGTTTTCGGGAGTTACTTTACTTTGAGGGGCAATGTCCAAGAAGTTTTCACAGGATGTTAGCCCTAGCGAAATCACACTTGCCAATACTGTTATTTTTATCTTCATTTTGATAATCTCCTTTAAATTAGAAACAAATGCTTTAGAATCCAATATTCAACCCCAACGTATACGTTCTTGGCACCGGATAGGATCCGCCATCGATACCCAGCTGGGTAGAAGATTGGCTTAAACTTACCTGCGGGTTAGAACCCGGGTAATTGGTAAAGACATGTAGTTGTTGCACACTTCCATATACCCTAAATCTGCTAAAGAAATCGGATTTGTTGGTCGGGATGTTATATCCCACCGTCACGTTATTGATGGAAATATGGCTGCCATCGTACAGCATCTGGGTGCCCCACCAATCCCGTTCAAGATAGGTCGTGCCTGCAGCTAGACTTCCATAGCGGCCGCTGCCCGGATCTTCGGGTGATCTCCAGTGGTCTTTTACATTAGCCAACACGTTAAACACCCCATCCAGGTTGGTCAGCGTCTGCTCAGAACCTCGAAGTATCTGATTCCCATAGGTGCCGGAAAGCGTCATAGAGAAATCAAAGTCTTTGTATTGAATCCGGTTGGTCATCCCAAACACGAAGTCAGGGTGTGGATTACCGATGATGGTTGCATCTTCCACCGTAATCTCGCCATCCTGGTTTACGTCTCTGAATTTTGCCGTGCCTACTTGGGAGCTGCTGTGTTTGGGTGAACTGTCAAAATCTGCCTGGTTTACGTACACACCTTGATGGTCCATTCCATACAACATCCCTATTGGCTGCCCTTCTTTGGTAATGTGGGAACCACCGATCAGGTCGCTTCCCGGGCCGGTGATGATTTCGGAGGTCCGGGTGCCCATAGACGTCACCAGGTTCCGGTCAAAAGAGAGATTGAAATCGGTATCCCAGGAGAAGTTTTTCCGCTTTATATTGGAAGAGACGATGGACATTTCATGCCCCCAGAATTTTAGATCGCCAATATTGGTAGAGGTAGTGGAAAATCCGGATGCTCTGGGTACGCGTACATTAAATAGTAGGTCGTTGGTATATTTTTGGTAGAAGTTATAGGTAAGCCCCAATCGGTCGTTGAAGAAATTGATGTCCAAACCGAGGTTGTATTCCTTATTGTTTTCCCATCCGATGTATTGATCTGCCAGGTTGTCTACCCTTCGTCCCGCACCAATGCGGTTACCGAAGACATAATTTGCGGAAGAAACCGTGGGAATATGGGTATAATTACCGATATCGAAGTTACCCACCACTCCGAAACTTGCGCGGAGCTTTAAAAAGGATATGGGCTCCACCGCGTCCATAAACCCTTCATCGGAAACAATCCATCCCAAAGACACCGACGGGAAATTCCCCCATCTGTTTTCTTTTCCGAATCTGGAAGAACCATCTCTACGAATGGACGCAGACAACAGGTAACGTCCTTTGTAATTGTAATTTACCCGAGCCAAGAAAGAGGCCAAGCTCCATTCCTGGATGTCGCTATTAGCCTCAACGGTTCCTGCTGCCCCGATGGTCTGCACCTTGTCATCCGGATAGTTGTTCGCATTGATACTGCTGGCGTCCTGCCGGAATCGTTGCGCTGTAAAACCTGCCAATGCGTCCAGGTGATGATCTTCCCCTAGGTCGGCTCGGTAATTCAGGATGTTTTCATTAACCCACGACAGGTACGAACCTTGGTTGAGATAAGCGAAGGGGATGGTATATAATCCCACACCACGGGTACCGGTGGTCGTGCCGTTAAAGTTAAAATCGCGGTTATCTCCTTTATCAATATTTCCGGAAGTTTTGAACGACAGCCCGTCGATGATCTCATATTCCACAAAGAGGTTGGCCAAAATCCGGGTATTTTTATTATCCACCACCTTATCCTCTAATGTCCTTACGTAATTGGGCGTAGGGAACATACCAGATGAGGACGCCGTGAGCGTAAGACTCCCATCGGGATTCCGTAAAGGGGCCAGCGGGGAAGTCTGTAACGTTTCGTTAATGATACTGCCCACACCATCCACTCCGCTGTTGGTATTCCTCGAATAGGTCGGTGCGATATTCAATCCGATATTCACTTTTTCATGAGGCCGGAAAGCCGAATTGATACGGAGGGAAACCCGGTCATATTTGGAAGCAACCACTACACCTTCCTGATTGAAATACCCCGCGGTTGCGGTCGTACTGAATTTCTCTCCGCCCGTACTCAGCGTGACGCTGTGATCGTGGATACCCGCCACACGGGTCAATGCATCGTACCAGTTTGTGCCTTCTCCGTATTGGCTGGGATCCTGGTATTCCGGATCAACGGGTTGTCCCCTGAATTCAGCCATTTCTTTTCTCCATTCGGCAAATTCCCGGGCATTCATCATGACCGGCCTGCCGCGGTTAGGAATCTGCTGTATCCCCGCGAAACCGCTGTAGTTTAGGGTTGTTCCACCCGGTTTCGCTTTTCTCGTCTCAATCAGTACGACACCGTTAGCAGCCCGTGAGCCGTACAGTGCCGTTGCTGCCGCATCCTTCAGCACGCTGATGGTTTCGATCTCATTGGGATTAATGTTGCTAATCCCTCCGGTAATGGGGTTTCCATCCACGACAAACAAGGGCGAGGCACCAGCGTTAATGGATGCCGCTCCCCGGACCCGGATATTCATCCCGCCACCAGGCGTTCCTGTGGCCTGTGAAATCTGAACGCCGGCCAGTTTACCCTGTAATTTCTGAGAAAACTGTGCCACTGGTAGGTCTGCGAAATCTTCTGCACCGACTGTCGACACGGCACTAGACAGCTGCCGTGCGGACTGTGTTCCATAGCCTACTACCACCACTTCCTCCAAATCGCTCACCGCGGTTGTCAAGGTAATGTTTACCGTTTGCGAAGTACCGATGGCCTGTTCCGCCGCGTTGTACCCTACCATGGAAAACACCAAGCTACCCGCCCCGTCTTCAACAGCTAGGTTATACCTACCCTCTGCGTCTGTGGTGGTGGCCATTGAGGTACCCTTGAGCGCAACGGTGACTCCCTCAATGGGCCTTCCAGTCTCGTCGGTTACCCTACCGGTAACGGTGCGCTGCTGGCGCACCGGGGCGCTATCTGTTTCTGCGGGTGGCGCTGGCGGCGTTCCGCGTCTTACAATGATCGTCTTATTTTTAATCGACCAAACCAGTCCCTGGTTGTCTAAAATCCTATCCATGGCATCCGAAAGCTCCACCTGCTTCAGGTCGATGCTTATGCGCTTAGCCGCAATTTGGTCGCCACGGAAGAAAAACAGATACCCCTGCTGCTTCTGTATTTCCCTCATCACATCCCTCAACGTGGTGTTCTGGAGGTTCAGCGTAATCTTCTGTGCCTTTGTTTCGGCGATCGCCTGAAACGTACATAAGACAGTCAAGAATACTGCAAGTTTCATAATGCGTAATAATCGGTAACTAAAGAGCCAAAGTGACCCTTTCGCACATTGCGTAAAAATCATAAATTTGTCCTGTTTGGATGGTTAAAAAATCGGTTAACGACTGCTGCTACGTCAAGGCAGGGCCGGTCCAAGCATTCCGACCGGATGGTGTCTCCAGCACCGTCCGGTTTATGATGGATTACCGCCCCCAATGATTATCATTACTTACGTTTCATCTATCATTTTCATTTTCTCATTTTTGGTCTTTATTGGTAAAACTGGTTAACATGTATCTTTGTAAGGCTACTCGCCAATCACCATCAGCTGATTAACGCCTCCCGATCGGACGAGCCTGCACTGCAAACCACTTTCCTTCAGGATCACCAACGCGTCATGCAGAGTCCCGCTGCGGTCTATCATCCCAAAAAAACGGGTAGACGGTACCTTTCCCCGGTACACCACGTCGATATCATACCAACGTTCCATTTGATCGAAAGCAATTTGCGGAGCCACGCCGTCAAAATAAAAAAAACCTTCTTTCCAGGCGGTGTACTGGGTTACATCGACTTTCTGGACACGGGTTTGCCCACCCTCAACGGTGGCCTGCTCCCCCGGAGCGAGGCTCCGTATAGCCTTCGATAGCCGGTTGACGATCTGTACCTTCCCTTCCACTAAGGTTGTGTGTGATTTGGGATCATCCGGATAGGCGGAAATATTGAACTCCGTACCCAGCACGCCCACTTCCTGTCCCCGGCTCCTTACGATAAAGGGCTGCTTGGTATCAGGGGAAATTTCAAAATACCCCTCGCCTTCAATTTCAACAACCCGTTGGCCTCCGGTAAACCGGGAGGGGTATCTGAGCACAGAAGAAGCATTGAGCCACACCCGGCTGCCATCCGGCAAGGTAACGGCATACATCCCGCCCCTGGGGGTTGTCAATGTGAGTTGTTCTGCTTTTTCGGTGTTCAAGCGCATAAGGGCCTCCGCTGCTCCATCGGCGTAGGAAATCCGATCGTTATCAATGACGATGCCTTCCTGTGCTTCATCCAATATCACTGTGCGGCCATCCGAAAGGCTGAGGATAGCTTTATTTCCACCCGGCAAAATCTCTTCGGCATTGACGAATTGTTGATCGACCGTCTCGGATTGCCGGTCGCCCGCGGTCAGCCAGGTGATAACAACAGCCACAACAGCGGCAGCCGCGTAAGGAAGTAAGCGGATCAATACAGGGCGCTTACGCTTGGATGTCTGGATTGGTTCCATCGATCCAATATGGTGGCTAAGTCGGTCACTTACCCGCTTGTTGATGGAAGCGACTTGCCCGGGATCGATACTATCGGGGATCGGTTGGTTGAATTCATCGATGATCAGCCTTACAAGTTCGTCTGACTCCTCGGGGAGTTGAAAATACCGCAGCAACGCATCAATCTCTTCGCGCGTGGCCTTCCCTTCGAGATAGGCGCGTAAGAGGTGTGCTGGATATTGCTTTCTTTCCATCGATTTTTTCGTACCCTGTTTGATTACCTGATACGGTTCTGAACCTGATACGGTTCTGATCAAAAATCCAGTGCAGCGTGAACGCAATTATTTTACAACTTACTGTAAATGAGTGCAAAATAATTAAAACAGGAATAATATAAGCAGTATCATGACTTCGGCACTGCCGGCTAGGTATTCTTTTAGCAGCGCATTGGCTCGCTTGATGTGGGAGTTGACGGTATTTTCGGAGATGCCAAGGCGACCGCTGACTTCGCGGTAGCTGAGACCTTCGACCTTGCAAAGAATATAGACGTTACGCTGTCTTTCGGGCAGCCTATCCAATAGACGGCTTAACAGATCGCTGTTTTCTTTACGGATAAGCTCCGTCTCGATGTGTTCATACCCTTCGGATACAGTCTGGTAAAATAGGGCGCGTATTCGCTTGTCATGCATGGCCCGTCGAAAGAGATCGCGCGCATTGTTAATGGCAATCTGGAAAATATAAGCTTTGAGGGGTTTGTCTGGGTCAATCCGTTCCCGATGCTCCCAAAGACTGAGGAAAGTATCCTGCACGAGTTCCTCAACCAGCTCAGGAACTTTCAGCAAGCGTAGCAGGTGCCCGGTGATGATCGGGCTATAGCTGGAAAACAGCTTTCCAAACGCCTCGTGATCACCCTCACGCAGCCGCAGCAGCATCGCTCTTTCGTTTGTCGGATTAACCGTTTCCATCATACCTTACGAGCAAATGTAAGGATAATTACCCTTAATAACAGGGCCTTCCGTGGTCTTCTGCACGCTCCGAGGGAGTTCACACACAGGATGGTACAGGTTGCAGCACCCGATTGGCCTAGCGCGGAGCCTGTCGGTTTCATCCAAATGCGAAAAAATAACGCACTCTTAGCACGACGGTGCGCAAATACTCCTTAACAACTTCCTTAAATTAAACGGACGGTACCGTGAAACTAACGCATGCGGAGAAGGGGAAAGGGTGGAAATTACTCCGGTAATCGCTCGCCCGTCTCACCGTGATAATCAAGTGACTCATGGCCACCTTTAAACACCACGTGGATGTCAACGTGGTATTGTGTATAATCTGGGGGAATACGTCTGTCGCGCGTTCCCCAACGTGTGCCTTTACGAACCCCGATGTACATGATATCTTCAATATCATGATCGGTTGCGGCATCCTCCAGCGCCTTTTTGAACAGGTCGTACCGGACCGACTCTACGGTGAACAACCGCTCCGTATCGGCAGTGGTCAATGACATGATCCCCTCTTCGACAGAATTGCCACGGATGGTTGCATGTGCAATGTAGCCGGGTTTATTTGGATCCTCTGCCCTTACATCGGTAAAGTCCTTGTAAAAGAGTACGGATTCAATGCGCCGGTCTCCTACATACGCGATGGCCTTATCATAGGCTTTTTTGAACACTTCCGGGTTAAAATTACCTTTATACTGAAAAATCAGCTTCTGCGGAAAATAAGTCATCCGCATCCGGAGCCAGTCCAAATTACCGGTAACCCGATAGGGCGAGAGAAAGCCGAAGCTAAATAGTGCAAAAATCAGTACCATGCTTACCAATCGCGTAAAGACCGTTGGATTGCGCCCAATTAAGAGAAGCAGACCCGTTCTTCGCCGTTCGGGATAGACCTTATCTGCCTGAACCGCTTTTACATCTGTCCGAAATTCTCCCGGCAATCCGGGTGACACGGTCCCATATCCGTGGTCGTGCACCTCTTCATAAAATGTGACGATAGCACCCTCATTCAGCTGCTCAAGATCTTCTGCTCTTATGAATTGGCGCACCGTTGTCTGATAGGGCTCGCCGGACGTTGGAAATACGGTGACTTCGATGATCATCAAATCACGTGTTTCCATCATGCGTAAACCAGCATAATGAATCCGGTCTATACGTGCCGGCGCACCGCTGTTCGTGCCAAACGCTGGATCGAATGCTGACATACGTGCTTTATGATCGATATATCCAAGATATACCAGGGCAAAGACCCAACCCAGTCCGATCGAGCCGAGAATAAGAACAACGAGGAACCAGATTGGCATAAATCCCTGCATCTGGGCTACAAACGAACCGACGACGATGCCCAGAAAAAGCCAAATGAGCGCTTTATAGGTAAAAATGCCGAACCGCTCCGCCCCATAGGGTATGTTCCTTTTCCTTAATTCCGTCATCCGCGGATAAAGATAGGGGTTTGGAAATTAACGAGTGCTTCAATAACGAGCGCTTAAAAAAGAAAGCCCCGAAACGGGGAGAATCGGGGCCTTCAAACTAACCAATTATAAACCTAAATTATGAAAAGACAAATTTTACTAACTGCCTATATAACGCATGAAGATGCCGTTTTGTTACAACGAACTTATTAAATTTTGTTAAACAGACACTCCTGTGACAAAAAGAAAACCCGTTACCTTGTCAGTAACGGGAATCCGCCCCAATGGGGTTAGGGGCTATCAACCTAAACCTATTGCTATTAACGCGAATTCGCGAAAGTTGTTTTGTTACTTGTATTTTTTTCTGCTTCTAAGTAAACTTCCGGCAAACGCATTGACGTACGACATCGTCCTAAAACTTAGGATTGATAAATTCCCATTCTCTAATATGAGCCGGTTGATGCTCCTTCTGAACAATCTCGTCAAATCGCTTAACCAAATCAGGATGTTGATTGGCTAGATCTTCGGTCTCGTTACGATCACTCTCCAAATCAAAAATCATCCAGGGTGTATTAGCGTATGTGCTTTTGCGCACATTTATCTTCACACCTTTCCATTTACCCATTCGAACAGCTATTTGCCCTCCTTTTTCAGGGTATTCCCAATACGTATATTCATGCCTTTTCTGCTGGGAATCTTTACCAAGAAGTGTGGGAAGAAAAGAAAGTCCGTTTGTATTGCCGGGATCCTGATGCGTAAGTTCAGCCAACGTGGCCATTAGGTCATATTGCACTGAAACCAAATCAGTTGTGCTTCCTGCTTTTATTTGACCCGGCCATCTAGCTAAAAATGGCACCCGAATTCCACCTTCAAAAACATCCATTTTTAATCCCCTTAACCCATCAACGCTATTAAAAAAATCAGCGTTGACCCCGCCGTTGAATGTGGTGCCATTGTCACTGGAAAACATAATTATCGTATGATCATCCAGGCCCAACTCGCTCACCTTATCCATCACTTTGCCAATCTGCGCATCTAAGTAAGTGATCATGGCCGCATAAGTGGATAACGGATACTTTGAAAAAGCATAGCCTTTCTCCCCATAATAAGGTTGTTCACCGTTGAATTTGCCAATGTATTCATCGATATACGCTTGCGGCGCTTGTAAAGAAACATGAGGTTGAGGAAAAGGTAGGTATAAAAAAAAGGGTCGGTCCTTGCTCTTATCGATAAACTCCAATGCATGCTTCGTCATCACATCTCCTGAATACTCATTTCCAACAAAGTAATCGAAGTCCGCATCTTTTGCCGTATCGGGGTCGATCTTTCTATGGACGTCGATTTCCGGATTGTTCAATTTTAATCGTTCGTCGTTTAACCATAAGTGCGTGGGATAAAAGTTATGTGCTTGTTTTTGGTCTAAGACACTCACATAAAAATCAAACCCTTGTTTTAGTGGCGATCCCGTATTATCGTGCATTCCCAATCCCCACTTACCAGCCATTCCGGTAGTATAACCTGCCGCTTTCAGCATTTTAGGAAGGGTGTAAGTTCCCTCAGGAAGAGGCATCTGCCCCCCTTCCAGACTATCTGCAAAACCCCCAAGCTCATAATTACCCCGTATATAACTGTGTCCCCCATTCTTTCCGGTCAGCAACATACAACGTGCAGGTGCGCAAACAGGCATACTGGTATAATGATTGGTGAATTTCATTCCCTCTTCCCGCAGTCTATTGAGGTTTGGGGTTTTAATCTTCAACTGTCCGTAACTCTCAATTTCGCCGTAGCCTAAGTCATCCGCGTAAATATAAATAATGTTAGGAGTTGAAGCGTTATTCGCTGTTTGAGCGGATGCGCAGAAACCGTTAATAAGTAATAAGGCCAATATGGGATAATATCTCATGTGCTTTTTATTTCTGTATTTTACCAATGGGTCTTCTATTTTCTCCTATGCGTTCGGTTAGGTTATCCCCCAAATCACGCCGAGCCTGCTCGGCAAGCTCCTGCAAATCACGTAAAACGTTTGGATTTTGTTCAATAATATTATAACGTTCGCCCGGATCTCGCCGTAAATCATATAAAGCCAGCGAATCCTGCGCGCCCTGATTGTAAGGTCCTGGATAGCCGTCGTTGCCGGGTAACACCCCCTCATAAGATCGATAATTATGTGGGAACACCAGTTTCCAGTGTCCCATCTTGACTGCTTCCAGGTCGTTTCTGTTATAATAGTAATAAAAGGTCGTTCGCGGATTCGTGTCTTCCCCTTTCAGTAACGAAAGGATACTGACGCCATCGATTTTGTGGTCAGGTAACTTGGCTCCGGTTACTTCTGCCAGCGTGGGCAGGATGTCGATGGTGTTGCTCAGCTTATTGTTTACCTGGCCTTTGGAAATCACCGCGGGCCACGACAGGATGGCGGGTACGCTCGTTCCTCCCTCCCAACTGGTTCCCTTCCCTTCCCGCAGTCCGGCGGTTGACCCGTTATGATTTCCATAGTTCAGCCACGGACCGTTGTCGCTTGTAAAAACAATCAGCGTGTTTTTAGCGATCCCTTGCTCCTCCAAGTCCCCCGGCCTAGCAAATTCCTTGATTGTATAGCAATGACGAATACGTGGAAAAGTTAAAAGAAGGTGGAAATAATGCGCCAATATATATTACAATATAGAATATAATTTCTGCCTTTGCCCATCATTCCTTACGTCAATGACTTCCATTTCACCATCTGGATAAACCAATATGCTATGCGGAATTGCTTCTACAAAATATCTTTCATTGATTTTCTCAATGTTTTGATAGGCTAACAATGTCCTCCAAGGAACGTCATGTTCTCGCAATATTTTTTGAAGCGATGGTATATCGTTTTCCCTATCTAAAGAAATATAAGTCATTAAAAGGCGTTCAGTTAAATCTTCATGTATTTCCTTTAGCAGCGGAATCTCTTTAATGCAAGGAACACACCATGACGCCGTAAAAATCACTAAGTTATATTTTGAACTATCTTGAATTATGCTCTCATAATTTACCTTATTAAGTGTTGGTAGACGAATGTTTTGAAATCTGTGAAATAAAAACCGTTCGATTGTCTTTCCCCATAACGTATTCTTGTGTTTGTCAGAAAAATTGTCATAGACTTTTTGTATGTCCTTTTTCGATCTATAATTGGTGAGATTGCGAGCTAAGTTGCTTATTAAGTACCGAGAATCCGGATATTTTTTTGATAACTCAATATAAGATAATAAGAAGTCATCATAGGAAAAATTTTTACTCGACGTTAAAAACCAACTAAAGTAAGGATCCTCCGCCCTAACGGAGATATCTGAACTGCTATCCCGCATAATCAACTTAAAGTCCTCGAACACCATATCACCAACGACCACGGTGTCTTTGTTTCCTATTGAAGCTGATATATTTTCATTTGGGAATATTGTTTTTCCTATATACACACCATAGATATAATTTATGCTGTCTTCTACGCCGACATTCGAAATGATAGTTTTTGTACTATCTTTTTCTGTAATAAACCGTATCCATCTAGAAGAATTAGTAACAGAATCATACCTTGATACAATTAGGGCCATATTTTCGTAGTGTTGAACAATACTATCTGGAATTGGTATCTCCCAAGCGAATTTACTAATCTTTGTACCGGCTAGTGAAATCTTATCGTCGGTGTAATCGAAAAGTTTTAAAGAGTCAAAGGGAGCGTTTTCCAAGCTAACAATTAATTTATAGCCCTCTTGATTCGGAGTTTGGGGATACGTGTGGCGGCACAGTACCGTAAAGGAAGAAAGCAATAGTATGATTTTTATATGTCTCATGTGCTTAGAATCTGGATTATTTTAGCTGCAAATATTTTTAAAGATGTTGTTTCAAACTCCATAATTTGACTGTAAAATCTATGCAACTTTTAATCTTTCAATAGCTACCGACATCACAACTTTCATATGCTCATCATCATAAAGTTAGGCGTACCTTTTTTAGGTTGACAACATAAATTGGAATCAAGAATCTTATTAAGATTGACGTTTCAGAAAGTTGATGTCGAAGTGACTAAAATCTCAGAGACCAAGGCTTTAAACCCTTATTAGGTATCTGTCGAATGCAGGACTATCAGCAACTGTTGAAATTCAAAAAAGTGTAAACAATTCACCTAATATTACTAAGCTGAATTATTCACACTTCTGAAAACTAAGACATCAAAAAGTCACACCCCACCGCAAGTGCAATCATCAGTGCCGCTCGATTTTGGCCTACACTTGTCCGCGGCCCCACCAGGTCGCTGACAATTTCCACCACAAATTCCAAGACTGTCTTTCTCACATAAGTCGCCAGAGCCGAATAAGCCACCTTGAATTTTCCTCAAATCGTCCGCGCTTAGAACATCTGAAAACGATATTCCTGTTAAACTAATCTTTTTCATTTAAATGAAATTTTAATTTTGTGCTACAGAGTTTAATGTACGTCCCGCAGCTTCACGCTTCTTGTTAATTTTTAATTCAGAAATGAACTTAAAATCTTCGATTTGATAATTCCTTGGTAGCTTATGCCCATTTACAAGTAGGGTAGGAGTAAGTTCCAATTTGGTGTGAAACTTCCAATTCAGATGGTTTTGAAATTCACTCTGAACTCGATCGTCTTCTACATCAAAGGAAAACTTCTTAAAAAAGTGTTCCTTATTCATTCTTCCCCGAGCGTACCATTGGTTAAAAATTAATGATGTTTCCGCTGGGCTCGAATTTAGGTAAGCTGCAATTAAAAACTTGTTTGAAATATCAAGGCTTTGATCAAATGAGGAAAATATATATTGGATACAAATATTTTGTTGTCCGGACGCCAATAGCTTCTCAATACGAGTATGTAATTTCGCACATGGATTACAATGAGGGTTAGTCAAAATTGTGATCAATATTTCTGAGTTTGGGTTTCCAAACAATATCTTAGAGTCCGATTTATCACAAGCATAGTAGGGTTGCTCTTCCAATAATAGGCTAGTAATGCCTTCATGTGACTTTAGGCTATTTATTTCCTGCGTCACATTTTGCCTTTTTAATTGTTCTGCAAGATAAGGTGTTATAATTGTGGTTGTTATGAAAAATGTAGCGTATAAAGCTACTAACACGATTACATTGGACAATTCAATTTCAGGTGTTTGTAAATACTGAAAACTTAAGTTTATTAAAAATATTAACCACAACGCTATTTGCACTATTAGGCACAGTACACACCATTGCTTAGCTTTCGATTGTTGGTACCAAATGCTCCAAAATGCGTAGGGTAAAGTAAATAAATTAATTATGGCATAATAATTAATTAGATTGGGCAAAAAAGCAATAACAATCAGGTTTGATAAAAAATAAGAGAGTCCTATTTCGCTCCATCCAAATTTACCCCACAATTTTGCTCCTTGTGATTCTAAAATACTATTACAATCAGCTTGTTTGAATAAGGAGCAAATCTTATCTGAATAACTACTATGTATTTTTAGTTGTTTCTGAACAAGTAAAACACCAATATATGCTCCAATAATATTTATCAAAAACGATAGAATTAAACCAACACCATAGTTATGATAATTATTATATAAGCCGAAAATGAGAAGCAGCGAGATTGCTAAAATCAGTGAAGTGTTCAATGTCCTTTGCGTGACTTCTTCATTACGATGCTTCTCATAATCTGGCTCGATTGAATTGGAGTCGGCTTCTGTCAACATCACAACTCCCGACCAAATATCGCAAAATGCTTTTCTGGAAATATTAAGATTTAAGTTTCCGGATTTATATTCGACGTCTTTTTCTGTTACATTAACCACTGCCGCGAAATCGCCTCCCACATGTGCAACAAAAGGAGTCTGAATATTTAAAATGTCATTGAATTTATCTTCTATTCTGGTGCCGGCATTAGCAATCCCATAGTCAGAGAGCATTTTGGATAATCCAAACAAGTTGTATTTATGAGGATGCTCATTATAAAATCTGTTTGAAAACGTTTGAGTATGTTTCACACCCAACACATTTAATAAAGAAGTGAATATATTGGCGTCCATTTTTAGAATATACAAAATAGTAAATATCCTTAACCCGGCATTTAATTCTTGTAATACCTTTTTGGAATATAATCGTTAACGTAAATTAAGTTTACAATGAATATTCCTGCAAACATTATGCTAGACTAGACAAACGTAAGTATCGTGAGTAAGTGTAAATAGACAATTAATAAAATGTTAATATTTTAAAAATAATCAATTATACTAAATCCGATTCCCCTAAATATCATATAGATCGGATATTTTTGTGAATATTAGTAGATAAAGTTTGCCTAGTCAATTCATCATGTTAGTCTAATTGGTAGTTTTAATGATAGTTAACGCAATAATATGAATAATTGATTGGTCTTACAAATTGTGTAACGATATATTTACTTTGTCAGGAAAGACAACACTTTTTATAAGTTTTAACTTTCGTGAGTTCTCTAGGACTACTTGTACAAAAAGTCAAACGATATCCCGATTCACTCACTCATATAATTTTTCAATTTTTCTGCATCATTTTGATCTGTGCTTCCCTGAAAGGACTGTTAGAGAATTGAAAGTGGATATTTCGGAGGGATAGTGATTTCGGTCAAACCGGGCCGTGACAAGAAGATTAATATCCTGAAATTAGTACTGATGCGTTAACTTTTTTCATCAAATAAGTTTAACATTTTTTGTTCTTTGACACTTTGATTTTTCTGATCCTGAGCGATTAAGTCCTTCAGCATAGTCTTATAAAATGTCGAGATTCCGAGGATCTGCATGATTTCGTAGATCTTTATTACTCTCCAACGTCAATTAATCTGGCTTTTCATAATTGCACTCGATTTGATAATCTGCTTTATAATACTGCCTTATACGAGTAAGATGTTTTTCATTAGTGAGTTCGAAGGATGATAATGTCTTATTTGAAATTTCTGATTTAAATGGAACGTTAAAATCAGTTAAAAATGAGTGCAGGTTATGTATATTCACAATATAATTTACTTCAGAAGGATTATAATAGTCAACTTGCCTTCGTATATGCTCATCCTGCCATAAAGGATCCTTTTTTTCCCACTCAAATTCCAAAAAATCCACGAATCTATCAAAGGACGTTCCTCCTACTAAGCCAAGAAAATGGAAATAACGTCGAAATTCTCCGTCTAAGCAAAACAATTTATATGTGGAAACAATGCGTTCAATAGGATCACGCCAGACAGCAAATTTGGTGTATACTCCATGCTTGTTTTCGAATTCCTGCATCTTATCTACTGGCACAAGATAAGGCGACCCATCTGAATAACCAATCAGGTCATGCACACTTGTGAACCCTTTTTCCCATACTTTTTCTCGCGAACCATTATAATATGCGACTTTTTTAAGAAAAGTAACGGCATTTTTTGATATGGCTACAAATGCAACCCCAGTATTGGGAATAATACAAAAAAAATTCCCCATAAATGGCGTTATTGGTTTCATGTTTTTTAGTAATCTCATAACAATAATTTAATTAACATTTGCTTAGAGACGTGAATTAAGAGGTGGATAAACATTTCATTAGAATGACAACTCATAATTATTCAAAAATTTCACCAAGAGAGCATGCGTATCGGATATCCCTGTCAAGCCGGTATCAATCGCCAAATTAGGATTATTGGGTTCTTTGTATGGAGACGTCATACCAGTAAAATTCGTAATGTCTCCTTTTCCAGCTTTAGCATATAATCCTTTCACATCTCTAGCTTCACATACTTCTATCGCGCACTTTAAATTCAACCAAATAACTTGGATACGTCTCATAATTTATTTCACAAATAAAACACCTAAATTTTTATTGGCTCGCGAACTAAATATTTACGATTCTAGATTGTTTTTCGGCAAGTTAAATTATAGATACCCGCCTAGGCAAAGTATCGTACCGAACCTACACTAAAAAAACTTTTTCAGCCCCGTCTTCATACGTATTTCCTTATTGCTAATTGATTGCTCATTTCTATTTAGATATTGATCGTTGTTTTCGTGAAGTCGATATTCATACATTACCGAAGGAATGAATTTTGTATTCTCGTAACCAGCAAGTTCCAATAACGGATAAAAAAGAGCCCTATCGTAGGGCATTTTTATGATTTGACCATCTGAGTTTCGCAATAAATTAAGCTCTGGGTCCTGGCGGATATATTCTTTAAAAACCTTATAGCGAAATGTTCTTAATGGCACTGCTCGCCAAGGGCTGTGTCTGATGTTATTGAATTCTTCCGGGGAGTATTTGCTCCCATAATTCCCGAGGCAGTTGAGGTATTTCATCGAGCCAAAAGTTACAAGTAACGAGGGGTTTTTATATAAGCCGTCTAAGATTGTTAATACATATTTATGAGCTAACTTGTCATCTGCGTCAAGAAGACAGACAATGTCATCTTCAGCAATTGGGTTATCTAAAAGTACATTTAAAATATTTGGTAAAGCGTATTTTCTGCTTTTATTAATCTTTACACTAATATTATGCTCATCCGGGATTATTGACGCGCCATTATCGGTTGACGCGTCGTCGACGAAGTATATATGGTATCTCTCATAACTTTGTGCCTTTACAGAATCTATGCATTCCTGAATATATGGCATCACGTTTCTATAGGGAGAAACTATGTGAAATTTGGTTTCTTTTAAGCGTGCTATATTATTATTCTGACTATTGAAACAAAAGAAATGGGGTGTAATTTTTTGCATGAAATTAATGCGATCCATTTCAGGGAATTCGTTTCTGATTTCAGAAAATAAAAGAACGAGTTGGTATATCGGTCTTGTCAAAATAAAAGATGAAACATTCTGTATGTCATAAATGGCTTTACAATGTTTGTTAATATTGACACTCTCTCCATAGGTCGCGTGAACATAAAAAGCGTAAATCCCTTGTGGAACTATATCTTGCAGTAAACAATCCAGCACATTCAAATCAAGTTCTTTTAATCCCTCTTTATCGCAAATACAGTATATTATATCCTCCTTATGAAGAATTGACCATTCGATTGCGGATTTTAGGTTTGTAAAAAAGTTATTAACGGGATTATATCCTTCCGGGTTGATAAGTAATGATTTAAATTTTGATTTATCTATCTTAATGATAGTATTGAGTAAGAAAGTAGGTAACATTCTGAATTGTTTATTGCTTTACAATCGTATTGTATCTTTTACACAGTTTGGCCAGTTTAGCCTCCGATTCCGAATATCGAAGTATTGAAAAATCAAAAGAGCCATTGAGTTTTTGAATGTGGTTCTCAATTTTTTTATTAAGCGAAATCATTGGATATAAGACTAATTTATTGCTCGTAAGTGATGAAAGTTTCGCATCAACGGTATCAGTCTTACTAAAAGAAGAATTAAGAAGTAGGGTCTCAAAAAAGCTACGAAAAATTACAAGGAATTGTGAACCTACGTATCTATCGACCCAAAACAGATTGTTATCGACAAATATGATGTTGGAAAAGTCTCCGTAGATACCACCTAAGACAATTTTGCTGCGTAGAAAGTGTGCCCTAACAATTGCCTGAATAAAACTTACATTGTCGTAATATTTTGTAAAAACATGTTCTGTATGGCAGATTACTATTACGTCATCATCGTTCCTTGTTGCTAACGATACGATTTCAACAATAGCCCTCCAGTATTCTAAATCATCGCCTTGAACAAAAGACTTGTTTCCTATAGGAGATTGAAACTCTTTACGATTCTTAAATTGTTCAATGAGGCTAACCGCTTCTCGATGATCATTATTGTTTATTATATAAAGTGGAATAGACAAGTTCCCTAGATCCAGATCAGATGAAATCTTAATTTGCTTTCGAAAGTACGTGGCCACCGAAATTGTTTTCGAAAATCGGCTTTCTGTTATTCTAAAATATTCTTCAACGTTAAATCTGTAGTTTTTAGTGGTCACATCTGAATAACCAAAATTTTTTTGATATGATATTTGAGGGTATATTGCAAAAATTCTATTAGCCTTTTGGGAAATAACAAAATCAATATTTTCTGTATCTTCCAACTTTATGTTTAAAAATTGCCGGTAAAAGCGTCGATACATTACAAAAAATTGAGTTCCTGAAAAATACTCAAGCCAGAATATGTTGGCGGTTATAGGTGAAGCATTTTTAAAACCGCTAACCCCACCTAATAGAATATCACATTCGTTCGCGATTCCAAACAATAGGTAGTTATAAAACTTTTCACACGAATATGCATCTGTAAATGTATGATCGTCTTCACACAAAACAACAAAATCCAAGTCCGCTTCTTGAGCCTGTTTGACGCATCTTTTAAATGAATCAAAAAGACCTAACGCTCCAATGCGGTGTGCAGTAGCTTCAATTAATACGATATCGAACTCTACCCTGTTATTGAACTCTGCTTTTATGTGTTGTAATCTGTCAGTTCGTTCCGTAAGATTTACAATAAAGGTTGCAATTTTATTCATTTTGGGTAGTTTGTTATAGTAGCTTTGAACACGCTTCATAAAACTGGCCCGACCGGCTTATGTACCAGTTTTATTCGTGAAGCGCTCATTTGGAGCATTGGCGAATATCAATTATGTAAAAAGGAAGGGACATAAACTCAAAAAAAGTAAACAAGCGGCTGCTTTCTAATTCTGTTCTACTCCCCATACTGTAACGTCTTTCCTTTGCTTTTTGACACTCTTTCCAAACATTTCATAACCATAACCTACATCCAGTAAACTTTTAAATTCTAAGGGAACTAGATCGATCAACTCAGCCCTTTCAAGCGCAGGATATGGATAGCTCATCATGATCAGTATTCAAAAAATTGAAAATTAAATATAAGAATCTATGAATTAAAATTTTCCTACCATTTGACAAATGAACGATAAAAAGATAGCTTGTTCATATTTAGCATCAAAACTACTTCTGAAATAGATGTATACGTGCCGGTGTTTAAGTTCAATATTTTTGGGAAAGACCTTTTTAAAAAGAACAAAAAGCCGGAATTTGAGAATGTATTTACGAAGTGTAAGTTGCGGATTAAATGAATTCTAAAGTCCTCCTCAAAACAGTTTCCTAAAAGAATCTCAGCTACAAATACTCTAGCGAGCATCAAATTTTCAAAAAAGGACGCTTTGGAGTAATTGCAAAGAAGACTCTGAGAGTCAATAATGACGATCGCATCATCAGAATTTTTAATTGCTGTCATAACTATTTCCTTTAGGGTTTCTAATATATCTATCGAAGTCGCCTGTTTCGATTTCAGTTTAGAAACCCTTAATTCCTTGGTCATTTCAAGGAGCTTTGCCTGCTTTTGATCACCATCGCAAGGCCAAAGATACGTAGTTATATAACTATTCATCAATTCTACTGATAAGTTAGCAGGAATGTCAATTTTGAGTTTTGATGGATGTCCAAACCGTACCAATTTTAAAATATAGGAGAACGAAGAAAAACCAAATAAGTTATATCCGAGGTTAAGACTATTCCGCAGACACATAGGATGGGTTTCCTGATCAAATCCCCACATCATTAGATTTGTATATATGTGCTTTTCGATTTTCAGAAAACCTATCGTGATGATTTTCGAGAAGTTCCATATGAAAAGATATCGTAGCTTCAGCTTTTTCTCGGTTGTACATCAACTGATTACCAGATATACTTTTTGCCGAAACTCTAATATTTGCTATCGATTCATTTATACAAAATACTTTGTTAAAAACAGAGGCTTGCAATATTAACATATCATCCGAATGCCATACTAGCGGGTTGGGGTAGAATCGGCACGTTTCGTATTTACTTTTTTTGAAGATATGCTCGCTCAGAGAAGATCGACTTTCATTCTTCAGCTTTTTTATATACAAGTCAATAGAACTTTCTACCTGTTGAAATTTAAAGCTAGAAGTGAATTCCTTTCCAAATCCATCTATAATAACAGAAGAAAATTTGACAACATTTATATCCTCTTGTTCAATAATTTGTAGGTTCTTATAAAAGTTATCAACGACATTCTCACTTAAAATATCGTCATCACCTAACAGCATGAACCAAGTTTCATGATCTATCATCCCTAAACATCTCTCCCAATACTCGTACAATAATTTTTCACCCAGTCGCCCTTCAAATTTCTTATATTTAATAGTAACGCTTACTGCAAATTTTTTTAATAATACACGAGGATCGTTTGGACTTGCGTCATCACCAAGGTATACATTAAAATTCTTATTCTTTTGGGATGTTAAAGATTGAAGGGTAGCCTCAATGAAGTCAATTTTGAAGAATGGAATAACGATTGCGAGCATTAGATGTATCAAAGTATTTAAGAAATAGCATATTCGGCTTGCTTCATAAAGTAAATATATTAGCCTCCTGTATTTTATAGGGAGTCATGCGACGACAGAAAGATTATAGCGATTTGTATATATAACGGTCGATAGGTATTCATATTACTCGGATTATATAAGCGTTTGATAAGTATTGGTTAATTATTCTTGCTGAATGAAATAACGACGATTATATTCGCTGTATGAATTGCAATATAACATAATGTTTTAAGATTTGCAAATGCAGACCAAGAATAAATAGGTGCCCCTGGAGTTGTCTATTTCTGTGCACTCTTGGTTTATGTATTTAGGCGTCAGCGAATTACCAAAAAGAATTCCTTAACAGGGCTTAAACTAAGAAATGGCAAATCAACTAACACTAATTTCTCTTGTCTATCATTAATCGGACATTCCTGACGAGCCGCTGTAAAAGTGAGACGTCCTCAGTAATTATCTCAGCGGTACCCACCATGCCGGTCGTAAGCTCAAAAATCCCCAATGTTTTTGATGGCAGGACGTCCACTCGCGACAAGAAGACGCTATCTCGGTATGGAACCCGATTCAATTGCGCTATTCTTCCCCGCAGGACTCCGTATTCTTCGAACGGATAACTGTCCAATTTGATCAAGACCTGTTGACCAATTCGTATTTTACCCATATTATATTGCGGAACATTAATTTCTCCAAAGAATTCGGAACTTCCGGGATTGACGTAAAACATTTCCTGTCCTGCATCAACATACTGATTACGCTGGATTATCCCGGCATATACTAATGTTCCAGCCTGAGGAGCAGTAAGAACGTGTTGCTTTTTCCATTCCTCCATTTCGCTCACCAAACTATTCAGAGCCTGGGCAAATTTCAATTTCTCTTCAGCAATTTGGTTGTCTAAATCGGATAACTCGCGCATTTTGGCTGTTCTCCTGACGTCGTTATCCAACAGGGCAGAAGCGATCTGTTGTAAGGGATGCTTTTTCGTTAAAAGTAACGCCTGTTGCCGCTGGTATTCAGATGGAGAGATAATCTTACGATCTGCCAACTCCTTATATCGATTAAATTCTTTTTCAGCAAGAGCAAACTCCTCCTCCTGCAACTCCTGTTGCCTCCCTAATTGCTCTTTTTGGAGTTCTATATATTTAAGTTCATTTAAAATATATGTTTTACGCTTTAAATATATTCCGTCTCTCAAGGCTGCCTGATACGTTAAATACGATTGATAAAAGGTCTGATAACTCCCCTGTAATTCACCCAATTGGATGCCTGCTGGCGCAATTATCGATGGATCAGATGTAGTAAAACGTGTTAAAAGACTATCTCTAAGTATTTTAAGGCGATCAAGTAAATCCAGTACCTGACCATGCTCTGCCGTGCTTTCCATCCAAGCTAAAGGTTGTGCGGGTGCTACTGTCCCTCCAGCTTCAACGAGAACATTCACAATGTTGCCTGATATTCTAGTGACCACAGCTTTGGGAGCATTGGCGGCATTGATACGCAAGGGAGCCCTTACGAGATCGGGATAACGGATGAACGTAGTCAGCATTACAATCACTATCAGCACCACAATTACCCACGTAGTTCCCCAGCGGACCAAAGCATTCGGAGGGGTACCTATGATATCCGTGATTTCCTCGCTATGGACCTCCATACCATTTCGTATCCTGACGTGCTCCATTGTCACCGGTTGTCGTTTATATTCTGCTTTCTTTTCCATGTTTCGATTCATTAATTGCCGAGCTCAAGTTGGTTTTTGACTAAGCGAAAATACTCACCACGTCGTTCAGCCAATTCCAAATGAGTACCCTGTTCCGCAACTCTGCCTTTGTCGAGCACTACTATATTGTCCGCGTGACTCACGGTACTGAGTCGATGCGCAACGATGATTGCTGTACGGCCTTTCAGAAAGCTACGTAGGTTATCAATGATTACCCGTTCATTGTTAGCATCGAGCGCATTTGTTGCTTCGTCGAAGAGAATATAATGCGGATCTTTATATACAGCCCTGGCTATTAGCAAGCGCTGTCGCTGTCCTTGGCTGATACCTTTGCCTGCCGTGCCTATTTTTGTTTTAAGTCCGAACGGCTGCTCACGAATAAAGTCGTCTAGATTAGCGACGCGGATAGCCCGCTCTACTTTTTCGCGATCGGGATATTCATCTCCTACTGCTATATTATTCTCAATTGTGTCAGCGAAGATAAAACCGTCTTGCATCACTACGCCACAGCTTCCACGCCATGTGGAGAAACCGATGTTGTAAAGATTGGTTCCACCTATATCGATTATACCGGATTCCGGTTCGAAAAAGCGTAAAATAAGCTTTAGAACAGTGGACTTTCCACTGCCACTCATACCCACTATTGCGGTCGTCTTTCCCTCTGGAAACATCATATCGACATTGTTCAGTACCGGCTCATTTCCTGCTCCAGGATAACGGAAAGTTATGGCATTCAAAGTTATGTCTTTATTTCCAGGCAATTCCCTAAGCCAGTCGTTCTCCACAGGTTCCTCATCCTCCTCTCTATAAATTTCGTTGATTCGCTCTAGACTGATCTTTGCGTCTTGATACGACTGAATGAAGCCCAACAATTGCTCAATAGGGCTACTTACCATACCCACAATATACTGAATCGCTACCATCCCCCCCAAAGTGAGGTCGCCATCAATTACAGCTTTGGCACTTAGAAACGTGATCACGATGTTTTTAAGTTGGTTGATGGCCATTGATCCCGCCTGCTGGTATTGTGCGAGGGCAAGACTTTTGACCTTAAAACGAAATAATCGGGCCTGTATGCCCTCCCAAAGCCAACGCTTTTGACGTTCGCTGTTATTAAGTTTGATTTCCTGTATCGAATGGACAAGTTCCACAATATGAGTTTGGTTTTCTGAAGAAACGGTAAACCGTCGTTGATCCAGTTCCCCGCGTCGTTTAAGAAACATCAATATCCAGCCAGTGTATAGAATGGTGCCGACAAGAAAGATAAAGAAGATGCCAGCATTGTAAAATGCAAGTATGAAACCGAAAACAACTAAATTAACCATGGAGAATAGGGTACTCAATGTAGACCCTGTAAGAAATGCCTCGATTCGTTGCTGGTCGGCCATGCGTTGCATAATGTCACCTGTGGTTTTTGTCTCAAAAAATTTCATCGGCAGTTTCATCAGTTTGATAAGCAAATCCGTGAGTACCGATATATTTACCCGGGTGCTGATATGTAGCAGAATCCAAGAGCGGATGAAATCTACCCCCACTTGCCCAATGAAAAGCGAGAGCTGAGCAATTAGGATTAGATGAATAAAGTTTATATTACGCGTGTTAATGCCGATATCCACCACTGACTGTGTAAGATAAGGAGCGATAAGTTGCAAAATGGTACCTGCCATCAGTCCCAACACCAGCTGAACGAACAATTTTCGGTATGCAGAAAAATACTGAAACACAGCCCCCCATTGCAACTCTTTGTTTTCCTCTTTTTCATCAAGGTCGTAGAACTGGGGCGTAGGGGTCAACAACAACGAAATGCCGTTGTGTAGTTCGCTATGAGCAAACCAATTGTTTTTAAATTCCTTAGCTGTAAGTCTACGCTTCCCTGTAGCAGGATCGGCTATGTGATAATATCCTTTACTTACTTTATAGAGCACAACAAAATGATTCTGTCTCCAATGAAGAACACAGGGCAGCGGTATTTCGGAAAGTTGATCTAATGTAAGTTTTACTCCCTGAGTACGGAAACCGACTTTTTCGGCCGCTTCGCTAACGCCCAGCAGATTTACCCCGCGGTTGGTCGTCTGGCATAATTGCCGCAGACGGTAGATGTCCATATTGCGGCCGTAATACTTGCATATCATACGAAGACTGGTCGCACCGCAATCCATCTCATCCTGTTGTTGATAGTGACGGAAGTGAAGCATCGCTAGTTAGTTTTTCTAGATTTTCTTATATTTTCTGAATATAAGAATAATAGCATTATCCGAAAGAGTTATTTTTTGTGAATTATTAAAAAACCCTTTTAACCTCTTTTTAATCCGAATCTCGTTTTCGCTCTGAAGTTGCTCCTTTCAATGAATGAATTGGTCATTGTTTTCGTGGAGCCTATATTCATACATTAATGTTGGAACAAACTTAGTATTTTCCTACCTAGCGGATTCCATTAAGGGATATAAAAGGGCCATATCATAAGGCATTTTTATAATTTCACCGCTGGAGTCACGTAAGCAATCGAAACTTGGATCCTAGCGCACGAGTTTGATGGAGCTCCTGTACAACCTCTGGAATTTTTATGAGTTTGGAGAGTTTGTACGCCAATAGTTTTGCGTATTGGTTATGAACCTGTTCAAATGCTTTATAATCTCCCTGTCGTAAACGCACAAGCAGCTCCCGCTCATCGGTATATAAAGGAGTTTCCATACTTAGGAATACCGACGAAGGTAACGAAATTTACTATAAAAGGTAACGAAATAAAAAGAAATAGCTTATCATTTTTTAAGCTTTTTGAATCTTAAAAGATCCTCTACATCCCGCAAATCACTTCCGATGACACCTTGGGCAAAACTGCAACGCGTACTGCGTTCATCATTTACAGCAACCCCGCTAGTCTGTCAAACCGGTAGCTGAGGCCGATTTCATGAGTGGTGTTGCCGATGCGACGGTTCAGCGGTTCGTTTCCCGGGTTGAACTGGTAGGAGTAGCCCAACCCGAAGCCACCGAAATTGAACTGCGCCATCCCCGCAAACTCCCCGTAGCTCCGCACATTCGCACC
>NZ_FOQO01000002.1:0-789661 GCF_900113765.1 Parapedobacter indicus
GGTTTGGTACCGGAACCTGTATTCCGATACCGAAGGGCCCACCTTCATCATATGCACAGCATCAACTCTCATATAGTTGTTCGTGACACTCAATATCCGGGATTTTGATCTTCCTGACCAATTGCCGGATTGTTATTGATTTCGTTTTCTGGAATCGGCCAAAGCAGGCGCTCATCGATCAGTGTTTTGCCAATGGCAGCAAAAGCTTCTTTAGCCTTTCCTATTCGTTTCAGGTCCCACCACCGTCGCCGTTCAATCAAGAACTCATAAGCCCGCTCACGGATCACTGCGTCGACAAACGTTTCCTCGTCCATTCCTGTCGGATAATCCACCGGCGACGGCGCTTCTGGATCATATCCGTACGCCCGGCGCTTGATCATGTTCAACCGTTCTAATGCCAACGCCGAAGGCGTGCCGGCAGCCCGGCAAGAAGCCTCCGCGTAGAATAGCAAGGCCTCCGCATAGCGGTAAATGGGATAACTGTATGTACTCAAGCCATTGTTGTCCGTAACAAATTTTTTAAAGAGCACTGGAGTGGTTCCCGGGAGCGACACCCAGTCGCCATTTGAATTCTGGTATTGTGTATACAGATTGAAGGGTTTCCGGAGGTCTTCATCATCCCACGCATCACCGATAAATGAATTTCTATTGGGCAACCATGCGAAAAAACCCGTGCTGCTGTAGTTGTACGGAAGGTTGTTCCCCATATGGATGTACGTGGTGATACCGGACTGCAGGATTTCAGAATGATGCACGGACATAATATCTTCCGAACTGGTGGTCGCGGCAAAAATCCGGTAAAAATCGTCCGGCTCCTGCACTTCCACCAACGCGTATTTGCCCTCTGAAATCACTTCCTCCGCTTTGGCAGCCGCTGCTTCCCAATCTCCGATGGTCAAATAAACATGAGCCAGCAACATTTTGGCGGCCGACTTAGATGCTTGTCCTGTTGCGTCACCCACCGCTTCCAGCATACCTGCCTCCGCAGCCTGAGCGTCAGTGATAATTAACGCATATACCTCTTCTTCAGGCCGACGCGGAGACTCCAGATCTGATAAATCCGTACTTTCTTTTGTTTTGATGGGAACTGCGCCCCATCCGCGTACTAATTCGAAATAGGCAAGCGCACGGAGGAAATGAGCTTCCGCAAGAATGCGGGTGCGTGCGTCTTCATTTATATCCTCAATCAGCGGCACATTATCCAACACGGCGTTTGCGCGATTGATGGCAGCATACAAATCTAACCAAAGTCCGGATGCCCTTCCGATATTCTGCTGATCAAGCAGTTGATCCATATTGGAAATCGGTGCCTGCGATCCGCGACCAAGTGCCAGATCGCTGTGCAGAACGGAGAGAATACCGTTGTTGATTCCGTAAAAATCTGGGCCCAGCGAGCCATAGGCACCGTTCAGGGCTCCCTGTGCGTCCGCTTCGTTCCGGTAATAGTTATTCTTTGCAACAAAATCTTTCGGCACTTCATCCAGCATATTCTGACAGGATGTAAACAACATGCCAATTCCTATAATTGATAAGACTATCTTCTTCATCTGTTTCACGTTAAAAGGTTAATTTTAATCCCATCGCAAAAATCCGTGCATTCGGATAACTGCTCTGGTCATGTCCCATCCGCAATCGGTTACCAACGTCGTTTGAGTCATCACCCCGGGTATTAACTTCCGGATCCAACCCTGTGTACTTGGTAAAGGTGAGCAAATTTGTACCGGATACATAGATCTGCAGTGCATTGCACCAAGTCAATCCCCAATTGGCCACAGGCAGGTCATAGCCCAGATTAACAGACTTTAGTCTCAGGTAACTTCCGTCTTCAATGAACCGGTCGGAAATATCGAAGCCGGAAGAAGAACTGAGTCTAGGATATTTGGCATTTGGATCGGGATTTTCTACCGTCCAGTAATTACCCAGCAAATCCCGGAACTGGTTGCTTCCCCGCTGGAAAGAATTCAGGTGCGTACCGTCGGTCGCATTGAAAACCTGATTACCCTGCACACCTTCCAGAAATACGCTAAGATTGACTCCTTTGTAGGACAGGGTGGAGTTTACGCTATATATCAGATCCGGATTGGGATTACCGAGAATGACACGGTCTTGCGAATTGACCGTCCCATCGCCATTGGCATCTTTATATTGAATATAGCCATTTTCATTCAGCCCGTCTTCGAGATATCCGAAAAGACTTCCCAGAGGCTTACCCTCCCGGGCGATGTTGGTACTGGACCACACCGCCCCCTGACCGGCACTGTAAATATCACTGCCTCCCGCTAGCTTAACCACCTCGTTCCGATTGGCAGACAACATCCCTGATAGGCTCCATTTCCATTCGCCGGTTAAGATATCCGCGCTGACACCGAATTCAATCCCCTGGTTTTTGATTTCGCCGATGTTCTGGTATACCGAACCAAACCCCACAGAGGGTGGCAGGGGAACGGAAGCCAACAGGTCTGTGGTATACTTCCAATAGTAATCTGCAGTCACGTTCAACCGATTATCCCAGATGGTCAGGTCAAAACCAACATCGGTCTGCTGCGTACTTTCCCATTTCAGATCGGCGTTGGAAATGTTCGACGGCGAATAACCGATTACTGCTTCATTGCCCACATAGATTGTGCGCTCTGCGCCCATCCGGTCAAGCGACTGGTATGGGCTTAATGCCGTATTACCGGTTACCCCGTAGCTTGCACGCACTTTCAGATCGTTGATGAAACGGACATCCTGCATGAAGGACTCCTCAGACAGCCGCCATGCGAATGCGCCGGAGGGAAACATAGCCCACCGATTGTTTGCGCCGAAACGAGAGGAGCCATCCGCACGGACGCTGGCAGTGAATAGATACTTGTCTGCCAATACATAGTTCGCCCTCCCCAACCAGGAAGCCAGGGCCCATTCTTCAATGCTCGAGGTCGGCGGATTGATGGTTTCCATCGCAGACAGATCGAAATTGCGCGTGGTATTACCCGGAAGTCCCGAACCGCTGGCCTTAAAATTACGATTCCGGTCAGTCTGGTAGGTAAAACCACCTAACAAAGTCAACCGGTGGCGATCACCGAATTCTTTGGTGTAATTCAGCGTGTTCTCATTCAGAAAAGAACTCCGATAGTAGGTCTGTTGACTTGCCGAGCCGCGATCCGTATCAAATATAATGGGAGTGAATTGGTCGTTCAACGTGTACGCATATTCTAACCCGACCATGGTCTTGAACGTCAAATGCTCACTTAATTTCACATCTAAACTCGCATTTCCGACGCCGGTATTGCCCAGGCTTCTCGTTTCATTCTGCGCAAAAACCATCGGATTCCGCATATCAGCAGATCCGAAATTGTAGATCCGCTCGATCTGCGTAGGCAGTCCATTTTCGTCATATACCGGCAAGGTAGGTGGCGCCGATGCCGCTGCCGATAAGACCGATCCGGTACCGCGGTATCCGTTATTAACCGGCACGGATAACTGTTCACGGCGGGATAAATTCAGATTCACATTCAACCGGAGCCAGTCTTTCACATCGTGTCCAAGATTGAGGCGTGCCGAACCCCGTTTCACCCCGGTGTTTATCAAGATTCCGTCCTGATCGTAATAGTTGCCGGATAGGGAATATTGGGTTTTCTCGGAAGCACCCGAAAACGTGAGGGTATGATCTTGTATCTGCGCGGTTCGCAGCACCACATCCTGCCAATCCGTCCCTGGGCTTTGTACTTCATCCAGATCAAAATATGGCTCCTGTCCTTCATTTTTCAGCCATTCGTTAGCAATAATGGCGTATTCGCGGGCGTCCATCAGATCATACCGCTTAGTAGCCTCCTGCACGCCGAAATAACTATTTAGCTCTACACGCCCTGGCAATCCCTTTTTTCCTTTCTTGGAGGTGATGATCACCACACCGTTGGCGCCACGCGCTCCGTAGATGGCAGTAGCGGACGCATCTTTCAAAATATCGATCGACTCGATGTCTGCTGGATTGAGGAAATTTAATCCACCGGTCAGAGGGAAGCCGTCTACCACATACAGCGGTTGGTTATCCCCGATCATCGAATTCCCACCGCGCACTCGCACTTCGATCCTTCCGCCGGGCTGCCCAGAATTCTGCGTGACCTGTACGCCCGCGGCCCTGCCCTTCAATGCCTGTTCCATATTGTAAACCGGAACGGCTTGTAAATCTTCCGATTTAATTTGCGCCACAGATCCCGTCAGGTCAGATTTACGCATCGTCCCGTATCCAACCACCACCACTTCGTCCAGGTCGCTGATCGCAGCGATTAATCTAGCATTGATCACGTGATTGCCTACTACCGGATGTTCCTGGGTCTTATATCCAAGGATGGTGAAAACAAGAACCGCTTGCGGATTGGGTACCTGAATCTGGAACCTTCCCTGATCATCCGTGGAAGTCGCCAAGGTCGATCCTTTAACAGATACCGTTACCCCCGGCATCGGCTGATTATTTTCATCCGTCACTATACCGGTAACGGTTTGCTGCTGTTCCACAACGGGTTCTTTCTCGGCTGCATTTGTCAACTCACTTTTTCTGGAAACAAGGACGCGATTTCCACGAACCCGGTAGGTTAGCGGTTGATTAACGAAACAACGGGCAAGGATCTCTTCCAGGGATGCTTGTTTTAAATCCAGCGTAACCGGTTTTGTTGCCTCCAAATCTTCCATTAAGAACAAAAAATGGTAGCCGGTTTGCTCACGTAATTCCTTGAACACCTCGCGCAGCGGCGCGTTGTTCACAATGATTGTGGCCTTTTGGGCGTATACCGCCGCACTGGCTTGTGCAGCAGTAATCATAATAACGGCAACTATTATTTTTACCATAATCAAAAGCTTAATAAGCTTATGATAAAGAAATATTTTGCACCCTCGTGCAATACAAAATGCATACATTTGCAATACAGGTTTAATTGCGATATTTAATTAATAAATCCAATTGTGATCGGCCTGTGTCAGGCATTATGCCACATCGGCCAGGAGTGTTAGCGGCACTTCTGGCTTTTTGGCACCAAATAAGTAATGCTTCAGGTTACCATATAATCCGCACCTCCTTTCCTTTTCGTTCAAATTTTATTTTACCTACTAAAGCAAGATCTGTCAGCAACTCGTCGATTCCGGCATTCACCGGAAAACTACCGCCAAAACGTTGTTGCGGCACATGTGTCCCGACCTCCACCTGCACATCATACCAGCGTGCTACGCTGCGCATGACCGCTAAAACATCCATGTCATCAAAGACAAAATAGCCTTCCCGCCATGCTAAGATCTGATTCAAGTTTCCCTTACGGCGTTCAATTCCTCCCGATTCACTAACAAGCACTTGATAGCCCGGGGTGAGGGAAATCTCTCTTCCCTGTTTCCGGACATTTATCCCTCCCTCCACTAACGTCGCAGCCACCACTCCATCCGAAGAATAAGCGGAGACATTGAATTCAGTGCCCGTTGCGACAACCTCAGTCCCATCTTTTGTCTGCACTTTGAAAGGCCGGGAAGCATCCTTAGCGATATCAAAATAAGCCTCTCCTTCCAGTTGGACACGGCGTTCACTACCGGAAAATAATACGGGATATGTCAGCGAACTCGCGGTATTCATCCAGACGGTTGTCCCGTCTGGTAACGTCACTTGAAATTGTTTTCCATTCGGTACATGGATGGTATTTTTTTGTATCGTCTCTTGGATTTCAGTAGGTTGATGACTACCATAAACATATGTTAACTTGCCGTCATCCAGTTTAGCAAGCTGCTTACCATCTTTTTTATCTACGTAGCCGTTTTGCAGGCTATCCAGACTTACCACCGATCCATCAGCTAATGTAAGCCTGATTCCATCCGTAGGAAAAGGTGAAGTTTCTGAGATAACCACCGGATGATTAGCTTCAGCTTGGCTGGCGATAAACCACCCTGCTCCTCCAATCAATAACAAGGAAGCTGCGACACCAATGCCCCACCATCGACTACGTCCGATTTTTTTCCTCGCCAGCCGTTGCTTATCAACTGCCCGCTTGATGCGCAATCCCATCAGCAGCCGTTCTTCTTCACTGCTCCATTCCCACTGTTCAACCACCGGATCTCGGAGAATCAAGTCCTCCAAAAAGCGGATTTCTTCCTGGCTGCAGCTACCTTCTGCATACCGACGTAACAATCTCCTGAATGCTTCTTGTTCCATCCCTGGTTTATACTGGCTTTACAATAGAGAGAGTAAAAAAGTACAACCGAGGTGGTATCTTGGTATTAAAAAAAGCTACAAAATACTGATAATCAAGCTGTAAAAATCAGCAAAAATAGTCGATAAAGAGCAACAGCATCAAATAAGGGATGTATTCTTCATCGAGTTTTAGGCGTAGTAATTTCAGGGATTTGCTTATCTGCTTTTTGACGGTCTGATCAGATATATTCAGTCGTTCGGCAATTTCCTTGTAAGAAAGTTGCTCTTTCCGGCTGAGAACAACTACTTCGCGCATACGTTCGGGTAATCGTTCCACCTCACGATCAAACCATTCATTTAGCTCCTTTCCATACAGGGATTCGGCCGTGCTTTCATCCGCTTCACCATAATGCCTAACCAAACGATCTGCAAAGTCTGCTTCCTTGGCTCGTTCCCGGAAACGTTTAAACGCTAGATTACGGGCAATCGTGAACAAATATGATTTCACTGATTTTACACGTTCTAATTGATTCCTCAATTCCCAAAACGTGACAAACGTTTCCTGAAGCACATCTGCCACATCATCTTCATCAGGCAAAATTCGGATCACATATCGAAATAAACGTTCCCAATAATGGTCATAAATATCAGAAAACAGCTGCTCATCAGCCGCTTCACCGCTTCGGGAACGATCCTGATTCCGACCTAACGATTTCATTAATCCTCGATTCTATAAGCTAATTTGGTCCATACAAATTCAAAAATATAAAAACGATGCGGAATTCGTGAAATTCCGCATCGTTTTTATAGATCCATTATTTTGTTTATTGGATTATGTCCTCAGGGCTGTGACACCGCTTGGGAGAACGTGCTATCGGTTAACCGCTCGGGTAACAGGAGCGACCCCGAACCCTCCCGGGGCATCCGGAATACGTTGCCCTGCTCATCGGAAAAATATAAGTAAGATATCGAGGGCTTCCGGCCGTGCCCGTCGGCCCAAATGGCATAAAATGCGGGACTTGCCTGTCTGGGCCGACGAACATAGGTATGGTTCATCGAACTGTGATGGGTTAGCTGTTTGACAAGCTTCCAACGCTGCCCTCCATCTTCGCTTTGCCACATCGCGATCTCACCTCCCGGGTTGAATGCCTGCGGACCGTCAACAGTCGGCCCGATGATCTGGAAGCGCTTTCCACCTAAGGGATAGATAGACCCCATGTCGTAATTACTGTCCGACACCGTTACCGGATAGGCCTTCCATTGGCCGTTTTCGTGCTTGCTGAATGTCCATTGACGAGGCCCCTTCTCCGGCCCGGCCTCATACCCTTTGCTCGTTACAGTCAGGATTACCGGATGGCCTTTTTCGTCAAAATTAATATCAAGCAGGTAGCTATTCCAATGTGGAACAGAATAATCGTGTACCAATGCAGGGTTCTCGATGGTGGTCAAGGGTAAAACGACTTCACTACCGGCTGCAGTTGTCCACGTTTTGCCAAAATCAGCTGTTTCCAGGTAATAGAGGTTTGTCCGGTAGTTCAGCCCTTTTCCTTTGGGATGGTAGTCAAACGCTACACCGATTTTTCCATCCCGCTCTGCACTGATCTGGTAGTGCCCGTCTTCGATGTGCGCGATGACCTGCCACTCGTTCCACGATTTTCCGTCCTTGCTGGTATTGAATCCGATCACCCGATGCCCCGATTTATTGTATTTCGTAAAAAGCGCAATAAATCCCTTCTTCTTCACGTAATACACCTGGAAATAGGAAAAGTTGCTAAAAGGGACGCGTTCACCATTGACAACTTCCGTTGCAGGCACCTGTTCGAAGCGTTCGATATCGTATCGTTTGACCGATCGGGAAATGTACGATGGTCGTGAAGTGCCATGCGAAGTGGAAAAGATCCAGATATATCCTTTTCCATCAATAGAAATGACGGGGTTGTCGTGCGCATCTGTTGTCTGCTTGTCCAGCACCACAGTGGGGTTGGCCAGCATGCCCGACCGGTGATCGAAATAAGAAACGTTGTGAAACAACGTGCTGTTCTGTTCGTCCGTTCCGCCGAAGCAGAAAAAGGTTTTTTTCACCTTATCTGAATAGATGGCAAAAGGACGATGATTGGCCGGATAAGTTGCCATGCCGCCACTGTATTTGTAGACGTATTCGTCGTTGCTGGGCTGGTTCATGTACCAGATGCCTTTGAATCCATCGGCCTTTCGGTGAATATATACGGCTTCTGCGTAACGTGCATCGGGATGCACCGTTTTCTGCTGAGCCGTCGCCAAGGTAAAAAATGCCATACAATGGCACAATAGAAATGGGATCGTTCTCATTGGTAACCTTCGTTTTGAGTGAGTATACGGGGATTAATATCTATTTGTGTCTGCGGGATGGGAAATACCAGCCGGAAGGGCTGAATGTTTTCCCCCTTCTGCTGCAGGACTTCGAGCGCCCGCCCCGTGCGTAACAGGTCAAACCACCGATGGTTTTCAAACGCAAGCTCCACACGCCGTTCCTGTTCAATCGCCAAGCGGAAAGCTTGCTGGTCGGGAACATCGGTACTCCCTTTTGGGGACAGGTTTGCCCGATCCCGGATGGCATTCAGCAGGTCAAACGCTTCACCATCGGGCTCGTATCCAAGTTCGTTCAGCGCTTCTGCACGCATCAATAACACATCGGCATAGCGCAGAACAGGCCAGTTATTGTTAGCATCCCCGCTAGCAAACAGATTGGGATCCAAGAATTTTTTAATGTACCGGACCGGCACAAATTCCCCTCCGTTCATATAACCTTCGGCCAGCGAAATATCCTTGCGCAGATCACCAGCTTCGTAGGCTTCCGAAATATCGGCGGTTGGCTGATTCTGCCCCGAACCGGCTCCAATGGTCGATACAATCGAACCCGAACCCCGGGGAGCAAACGCATTGTTAAAGGGAGAACCGGTTCCAAATCCACCTGCTTTGTACTGTACTTCAAATATCGACTCTTCGTTGTTCTTGTTACTGATCGCAAAGACTTCTGCGTAATCGTCCAGTAAGCGATAACGTCCGGATTGAATTACTGCATCAGCCTTTGCCGCAGCCTCACTCCAATTTCCACGTGTCAGATAAACCTTAGCCAGCAAGCCCGCTGCAGCGCCAGCTGTAGCCCGTCCAACGTCTGCATTGTCATGCGACAGGGGCAGGTTCGATGCCGCTTCCTCCAGGTCAGCAATGATCTGGGTATACACCTCGTCAACCGGTTTCCGGGCATAATCATACCCTTCCTGCACATTGATGATTTCCTTCGTAACCAATGGAATATCTCCAAATGTCCGTACCATATTGAAATATTGAAGACCACGGAGAAATTTGGTTTCCGCAATATACCTGGCTTTCAGGGTTTCGTCCATATCAACGGCTCCGATCCGGTCGATCACCGCATTGCAGGCAGCAATCCCTTTGTAATGTGCGTTCCACATCGTACTTAGGATACTGTTGTTGGTGAGGGTCGTAAAATCGTCGATCTGCGTGATATCGATACCCGACTGCGCATCCAAGATTTCGGTATTGTCTGATGCTACTTCCCCGATGGCGTACATCGCCTGATTATATTCACCGTTTACCCGCAGGGCGGCGTATGCTGCGTTCACCGCATTCAGCATATCTTGCTGGTTCCTGTAAAAATTAACGTTGTTGGTTTGCGATATGGGTGCCAAATCTAAGAAATCGTTTGCGCAACTCGGAAACAGCAAAAAACCCACAAATGCTATTAGTCTTATGTTCGTTTTCATTTTCTTCACCCTTTTAAAATCCGACATTCAAACCTAATGTATACACCTTCGCAATGGGATACCCACCATAGTCGACCCCGGGCGTCAATGGATCGATGCCCGTAACACTGACTTCAGGGTTGTACCCCGAATAACGGGTGATGGTAACTAAATTTTGTCCATTCACATAAATCCGGGCCGACGATAGTTTCCATTTACCTAGCCAACCCGAAGGCACATTGTATCCCAATGTGACATTTTTTAGCCGGACAAACGATCCGTCTTCGATATGTGTGGATGAAATATTGGCGCTGGCATTACTGCTACTATAGCGTGACAGGTCCCGATTCACCCGAGGGATCATTCCATTGCCGGGATCTTCGGGTGACCGCCAGCGGCCATTCAGCTCCCGAAGGGCATTGGCTGTTCCAGCGAAATTTGCGATAAAACGACGGCTTAAATTCATAATTTCGTTCCCCTGCACACCCTGAATCAGGAAACTCAGTTCCATTCCTTTGTATGCAAAATTGTTGGTGATACCGAAAATGAAATCCGGAAGCGGACTGCCCAACACGGTACGGTCGCCCACGCTTAACTTCCCATCACCATCTGCATCCGCAAAGCGGAATTGGCCGGGGGCCGAATCGGCAAAGCTGGGAAGATTGGCCACTTCTTCCTCGTTCTGGAAAATCCCTGCAACCTGATAACCATAAAAGTTCCCCAGGGATCTTCCAACCTCCGTGATATGGCTATTGGTAAGGCCATAGTTTCCAAAAATAGGCTCCGCACTCGGCCCCAAGGCGAGTACAGTATTCCGATTGGTCGAAAAATTAAGATCCGTGCTCCAAGTCAGTGAACCTGTCAGGTTACGGGAAGAAATACCGAATTCCCATCCCTGGTTTCTCACTTTTCCAATATTCTGCCTGGCATTGGTATAACCCGTTAGTGACGGCACCGGAACATTAAGGAGCAGATCCGACGTAATCTTATCATAAAAGTCGGCAATCAAAAAGAGGCGATTACTCCACAATCCGACTTCTAGTCCCACATCAAACTGCCGGTTTTTCTCCCAGCTTAGATCGTTATTACTTACGCTGCTTGGTCCCAAGCCATTGACTAAGATGCCACCATTCACACCAAACACATAATTCTGGATGGAAAGAAGCCCTACATGCTCGTAATTACCGATTAGGTTGTTGCCCGTATAGCCAAAACTGGTGCGGAGCTTCAAGTCGCTGAGCCAATCAGCCGATTGCAGGAAGGACTCTTCGGAAATGCGCCACCCGGCCGACAACGAAGGAAACATCCCCCACTTCTGGTTCATACCAAAACGTGACGAGCCATCCCGGCGCAGCGTGGCCGTTAACAGGTATTTGTCGGCAAAACTATAATTCACCCGGCCAAGCAGCGACAATAAAGTCCATTCAAAAGACGATGTGGAAGCCGACGACACCACACCGGCATTGAGTGTGTGGACGAGGTCATTCGGAAAATTCGTCGCAGCGATGACCGCATCGTCTGCATGAACTTTCTGGGCCGTGAACCCGGCCAAAGCGTCGAGATGGTGCTTCCCGAAATCCGCTGCATAGTTCAGCGTATGTTCAATTAGCCAGTTGTATGATTCCTGACCACGATAAGTGGCGCTGGGGATGACCGGTGGCGGGTTACCATCCGATCCGACAATGGATGGGCTGAATGTGTTGCTCTTGCCGTTCTGCAGATCGGTGCCCACCAATAATTTATAAGTCAGTTTATCCAACAGATCGTATTCGCCGAATACCGTACCCAACAGCCGGAAATCGGTGGCGCGGTTTACCCGTTCCCGGGCTGACTTCACGGGGTTTTCGAGGCTGCTGAAGCCATTCCCCAAGGAAAGCGCCGTCGTGTAACTACCATCGTCGTTATAAACAGGCATAAAGGGCGGCATCATCAATGCTGCCAAAACAACCGCTCCCCCATTACCTCCGCTACTGAAATGCCCCTCTGCCACCATCGGATTCCGAACGGAATAGGACGGCGAAAGATTCAGCCCGATACGGAACCTATCTGACACGTCAGCATCGAGATTCACCCGGAAGGCATACCGACTGAAATCCGAATTGATAATGATCCCATCCTGACGGTAATAACCTGCGCTCGTCAGGTAACGCACCTGCTCATTTCCTCCTGAAAACGTCAATTGTGCATTGTGTGTGGGCGCGGTCCGGAACAACTCCCGCTGCCAATCGGTCGAATTTGCCAATGCCGATGCATCCTGCAAGATTGGCAAAATCCGGTAAATGGCACTCCGTTCCGAATTGGGCGCACTGGGATCGCCGCCCGTGTCGACCCAGGCATTGTTACGCGAATCGATAATGTAACTGGCGTATTCTTTTGCATCCATCACGTCCAGATATTTCGTGGGTTGCTGGAATCCCGAATACAGATCCAGATTGACCTTCATTTTGCCTGAAGCTCCGCTTTTCGTGGTGATGATCACCACGCCGTTGCTTCCCCGGGAACCATATATAGCCGTGGCCGAAGCATCTTTTAAAACCTCAATCGATGCAATATCATTCGTATTGAGCGAATTAAGCGGGTTGTTATTCTGCTCATAATTTGCGGTAACGGGAAAGCCATCGATCACGTAAAGCGGTTCATTACCGGCACCGATCGAACCTGTTCCCCTTACTTTAACCGATATACCGCCGCCCGGTGCACCGGTCGTCTGCGACACCTGCACACCGGGCATCTTAGCAACGAGTGCTCCGTCCAGACTCGGGGTCGGGACATCCTGAATCTGCTTTGCACTGACAGACGACACGGCGCCGGTCAGATCCTGACGCCGTTGGGTACCATACCCGACCACGACGACCTCGTCGAGATCACTGACGGCCGCTTTCATGGTTACATTAATGACCGTTGACCCCGTCAGTGAGCGCTCTTCTGCATGATAGCCAAGCATCGTAAAAATCAATTGCTTTACGCCATCCGGAATTGTGATTCGATACCGCCCCTGTGTGTCGGCGGTAGTCACCACGGCCGCACCTCTTGCGCCGACAGTTGCCCCCTCCAGCGGTTTTCCGCTTTCATCCACTACCTGCCCCGTAATGATCCGTTCCTGCAACAACTTACCGGACGAAGAGCGGTTCTTGGGGGTGTCCGTTGAACTGATAACAAGCGTCTTATCTTCCAATACCCAATCCATCGGTAGATCAGCCAATAGCAGGTTCATCGCCTGGTCCAGCGCAGCATCCTGGATATCCACCGTAACTTTTTTGAAAGCTATATTCCGGCCATTCAGAAAAAAAGGATACCCGGTTTGTTGCTGTATCTGTTTCATAGCTGACGAGAGCGTGATTTCCTTCGCCTTTAAGGTAACGCGTTGCGCATAACCGTTGGCAATTACCTGGCAGGTAAAAAAGAAAGTTAGCAATACGGTCAGCTTCATGGTAATTAATAATCGGTAGGTCAAAGGCCAACAACCGCCTTTAACACATGCATATAAATTCATATGTTTGTACTGTTTGGAAATGTGACATGAATAATTGATTTCCTGTTGCTTTAAGCAACTGTCGCAAACTGCCAAATACTGCCGGGCGGTGTCGTGAGCACCGGTCGGCTATTTTTTTGGACGTTACATCGGGTGTTAAGCTATGTTTTCGGATCCATGGTCATTGATCATTTAAAGGTTAACAAATTGGTTTATTCGTCCTATGGGCGTTACCGGTGGTATACAATTAATTTGTTTCTTTTCTCATCAAACCGGAATTCCACCTTACCCTGTTTGAATATCCTCAATACCTGCTCCAATGTTTTATCCCGGCCTATTTCACCGAAAAAATGTGTCGGTGGGACGTATCCTTCGTATTCAACGGCAATGTCGTACCACCGCGTAATCTGTTTCATCGCGTCCCGCAGTTCCGTATCATTGAAAAGAAACACACCTTTTTTCCAGCCGATAACCGCATCCAGGTCGACCGCTGTTACCGTTATTCGATCATCGGTGATTATGCTTTGCGCACCGGGATCCAATCGAATGGCTTTCCCCGAGGTTCTATTTAGTACCTCCACCGCTCCTTCTACCAACGTGGTACTTGAATACGTATCTTCCTGATATGCAGAAATATTAAACTGGGTGCCCAGTACATTGACAACCTGCTCGCTGGTGACCACGCTAAATGGAATGCGGGCTTGGCGGCTCACAGAAAAAAAAGCTTCCCCATCCAGCATCACCGTCCGTTCCTCCTGTCCGAACTGACGTGGATATGTTAAGGTGCTGCCTGTATTGAGCCATACTTCGGTACCATCCGATAGGACAACCCGGTAAGTCCCTCCTTTCGGGGTACTTAACGTCATAAGGCCTGAGCCTAAGTCGGTATTCGCTCCTGCGGTACCGTCTACATCCGCTACAATTCCAGATCCATCCAGGTACTTCACTTCCTTTCCCACTGCAATTCCATTTTGATCTGCACGTAAATCGATCGTCCGCCCGTCTGCCAATGTCAATACAGCTCGATTTCCACCAGCCTGTGCATCGCCCCAAGACATGGCACTCTGACGATCTGGGTGGGTTTGATCATACAGCGGGAAATACCAAAACATCCCGGCCGATAACAGGATGACCGCCGCCGCCGCGATGGCTGGGAGTTTCCACCGTCTACCCGACTTACGCAACGGGATCGATGTAGTTTCATCCGGCATAACCCGGCTAAACACGCGGTGAAGGGATTCCTGCACCTCCGGCTGCTCTAAAAAAGAAGAAGGAATGCCATCGAGCAGCGACTTGCCCAACACTTGTGTTATTTCATCCCGGAAGGATGACGTTTGCAAAAGTTCTCCCAGTAAACGCAGTTCCCGCGGCGTACATCGATTTTGCCTATACTTATCCAAAAGAGCCTGAATCTCTGCTTTCCTATCCATAGACTTGGTGATTTCCGGAATAAAGACACCCAGAACCAATCGATCATCTGTTCACTATGAAAAAAAATAAAATTTAGGGTCAGGAAACCTAATAAATAACTAACAGCAATAAGATGCAGATGTGGCTCAACTGGGTCTTGATGAAATGGGTTGCCTTCACAATGTGGTCGTTAATCGTCGCCACCGAAATACCTAACATTGCGCCGACCTCTTCATAGGACTTGCCTTCCCACTTACACAAACGATAAATATCCTGTCGTCTTGGTGGAAGTGCATGAACCAACGATTCGTAAGCACTTAGCAACTCCCGTTCCAGGAGCTGTTCCTCTACATGTTGATAACTTGATAAGTAAACCAGCGCGGCTTCATTGCGTAAACGCCGTTCCTTTGCTAGATGCCGCATAAAATTATAGACTGCATTTCTCGAAACCACAAAGAGATACGATTGGAAAGAAGTCTCGATGCAAATTGTTTCCCGTTTTTCCCACAATTTGGCAAATACGTCTTGCAAAAGTTCTTCCGCCGCTTGCTGTTCCTTGACTAATTTGAGTATATTCCCATAGATCCGCCCGCTGTATCTTCGGTACAATTCAGCAAAAGAAGCTCCATCACCCTGTTTCATTCCCATTAACAGGTTTTCGTCCGAAACGACTGAAAGCGTACGCAAATGTTGTTTCATAATCGGCTACCGTCCTCCTGGGTCAAACCGCGCGGAGTTAAGATACAAAAGTAGCAAAAATATTATTTCCGATATTTCTTAATCTAGGTCAATGCCGTAACCCAAACATCTTCCGTACATTTGTGTTTAAACAAGCAAGGAGAAAAAATGGAACTAGGCATTAGTATGTTTGGCGATCTACAGATCGATAAAGCAACCGGGAAATTTCAGTCTGCCGGACAGCGATTAAGCGAAATTATCGAGGAAATCAAATTGATGGATGAAGTGGGACTCGATTATTTCGGCATGGGCGAGCACCATCGGCCCGACTACGCCGTACCCACGCCTGAGATTGTCCTGGCGGCGGCGGCCACGGTTACGAAAAATATAAAACTGGGTAGTGCAGTATCCGTATTGAGTTCGTCCGATCCGGTAAAGCTCTATCAAAACTTTGCGATGATTGATCAACTTTCCGGAGGCCGTGCCGAGTTGATGGCCGGTCGGGGCAGCTTTATTGAATCCTTTCCACTGTTTGGATATAACCTGCACGATTACGACGCACTATTTGCTGAAAAGCTAGATTTACTGCTAACGATTAATAATAATGAACGTGTCACTTGGCAAGGAAAATTCAGGGCGGCCCTTAATGACCAGGAAATTTTACCAAGAGCAGTAGGCGATAAGCTCGCTATTTGGATTGCTGTCGGGGGTACTCCTGCTTCGGTTGTCCGCGCCGGGCAACTCGGGTTACCGTTGATGATTGCCATCATCGGCGGATCGCCTGCACAATTTCAACCACTTTTTGAGCTCTACAAAAAAACGTACCTTGAGAGCGGACATGACCCCGCACAGTTTCAAGTAGGCATTCATTCCCATGCCCTATTTGGCGATAATGATGCGGAATTGAGCAAAGCCTATTACCCGCTATATGCTGCTCAGATGGACCGGGTCGGTAGGTCACGTGGCTGGCCTCCCTACCAACGTACGCAGTTTGATTTTGGCAAATCCAAACACGGCGCACTATTCATTGGGGAACCCGCTGCAATGGTCGACAAAATCCTCCACATGCAGGAACTATTTGGACTTACCCGGTTCGCCGCACATATGGACATAGGGGCTCCGTCTCACAGCATGATGATGAAATCCATCGAAGTCTACGGTACAAAGATCGTCCCCCAGGTAAGGGCTGCAATCCGGAATTAGTTGGAAACAGGTGTTATGGGCTCGTACGTGCCGGGAAAGGTAAATCCGAATCGTTCGGCCGCTTCGGGATTGTATACCCGCTTCCGTACGTTGAGCATCTCCACCTTTAAGCCCTCGGTTGAGCCACTTTTGAGGTAATGGGCTGCCTGCGCTCCGCTTTGATGCCCCCATTGGTAGATATCTGCACCAAAAGCGGCTACGGCTCCCCTTGCCACCAATCCGGATTCACTGGTAAAAACCGGTATGCCCTGGTCATTGCAATTCTTCAATATCGTTTCGAAGGCTGCAAAGACCGTATTGTCTGGATTGGCAAAAAAAGCATCAATGTGTTTGGTCAGCAGCGAACGTACGACCAATTGAGCTTCGGCGGATGAGTTAAGCGGTAGTGCAACCAATTGGGCGTTCATGCTGTCGGCAAGCTCGGCGATATGCTCATAAGCCTCCACAGATTGAGGCTCCGATTGGTTATAAATCATTCCAACCGTCAACTGGTCTCCCCGGGGTTTTACCATTTCGGTGATGACCGCAAACGATGTATCGATGTAATTTAGGTTTTCGCCGGTTCCGAAAAGGTTTATCGGCGGCTGCCCTGCGGCATTCAATAATCCCAGGATACTAGGCATAGCAGTCACGGTTTGAAAAACCGGAATATCTTTACTGCGCTGTACTGCGGCAATGGTTGCCAGTGTAGTGCTGGTACCAATGAGGTGTACCTGCTGGCTGTTAAAATAGCTGATAATCTGATTGAGTGTTGCCGCATCGCCCTGCGCATTGCGATGGATAACTTCAAGTGTACCGTCCTGCTCGCTGTATCCACTGTCGCTTAACGCATCTATGAAACCCTCATAGGCCTGGCCGATGGTCGCATCTTCGAAAGCTTCGACAAAACCTACCATCGGAATTCCCTTTTGTTGCTGTGGCGATTGGCAGGAAAATAGCACGCTCACGAGAAGTATGGCTATCAAAACATTGCGTATTTCAATCATAAAGGCAAACTTAGCGAAAAAAATCGTAACCTTACGCCATGGCTTTCAATTGGATAAAGCGGTGGACAAAGCCCCGCAAAGTGGGCCTTGCCCTTTCCGGTGGCGGACTGCGGGGAGTCGGTCATTTAGGTGCAATCAAGGCCCTGGAAGAACATGGATTCCAGCCAGCTGTGCTTTCGGGCAGTAGCGCCGGAGCGATCATCGGCGCTTTCTACGCGGCGGGCTATACGGTAGATGAGATGTTACGTATCGTACAGGAAAACGATCTCTTTCCAACCACAAGTCTTCGCCTACGTACCTCGGGGTTTGTCAACACACGTTTCCTCTCGCGTCTTCTTCGGACACACATGCCCGACAATACGTTTGAATCGCTTAAGAAGCCGTTGTACGTAACGGCTACGAATCTCCTGTCGGGTAAAACGGAGTACTTCCATACGGGCCCATTGGATGAGGCATTATTGGCGTCGGCCAGTGTACCGCTGCTATTCCCTGCTGTCAAACACGAACATGCGATCTACTACGATGGCGGGTTACTTGACAATCTTCCCATCCAGCCCTTAACCGACCAATGTAATTTCTTAATCGGTGTCCATGTCAATGCTCCAGACAACATCAAATCCGATCAGTTGACTACGGTTAAGACACTCGACCGTGTCATCCACCTCGCCATCGGTCAATCCGTGGCACAAAATGCGACAAAGTGCGATTTGTTCATCGAACCACCCGATATGCTGCAATTTGGCATGTTTGACAAGAAGAATTTGATGAAAATTTATGAACACGTATACGCACACGCTTCCAGACAGTTGGCAAAACAGTAAAAGAACCACAAAACACGAACAGGATGCTTGCTCAATTATTCGGTATTATTTTCGGGCTAATGGCCGTCATACTCGGCGCTTTCGGAGCGCATGCCCTCAAGAAAAAATTCACGGAAGACCAACAGGACAGTTTTGAAACAGGTGTACGATACCAGTTTTACCATGCACTGGTATTGTTGATAACCGGTTTTGCGCAAACCGCCGGGTTAATTGACCCCGCAGCTTACACCTGGTTATTCATCAGCGGCACGATCTTGTTTTCATTTAGCATTTATGGCCTTTGCCTGAGCGGCGCATTCGGTACAAAGTGGCGCTTTCTTGGACCGATAACGCCTCTTGGTGGACTGCTGCTTGTAGCGGGATGGCTTTCGTTATTGCTTGCAGTCCTTCGATGATGCCACCTTTTCTTCCTTATTCGGACGCAGGATCAGTCGCAATGTCGGATCATTGGTCACAAACGACCATGCCCAATTCATGGCAAGCACGAATTTATTCCGGAAGCTGATCAGTGGAATAATGTGCACAAACAGCCAACCGACCCATGCGATGGATCCACGGAGGAACCCTTTGGGCAGGTCAGCAACCGCCCGGTACTTGGAAATAATGGCCATCGTTCCTTTATTGCGATAGGCGAATGGCTTCATGGGTTTGCCCTCAATCAGACGCGATAAGTTCCTACCCAATAAACTTCCCTGCTGAATCGCCACCTGCGCTACTTGGGGATGGCCCTCGGGATAGTTTTTATCGTCGGTCAACAAACATTGATCGCCCAACGCAAAGATCGATTCGGCATGCATCACTTGGTTATAGGCATCTACGTTAATCCGACCTCCCCGCGCTACGGCGCCTTCGGGAAGTCCTTCCACGTGAACGGCTACCACACCGGATGTCCAGATCAATGTGTCTGTGGGGATAGTTTCTCCGGTGCTTAGCTTCACATTGCCCGAAACATAGTCGACCACCTTGGTGTTGAGTATAATTTTAGCACCAAGCTTGTTCAACACGGTGTAAGCCTCCTGTTGTGCCTTCTCACTCATCGGTGGCAATAAGACAGGTGCAGAATTGATAATATACAAATGAGACTTGAGATCGGTCAACTCCGGGTATTCCTTGGCCACGATCTCCCTGCCCATCTCGGCGAGGATCCCCGCCAACTCCACACCGGTAGGTCCACCTCCGGCAATCACGATATTCAACGCTTTGTTGCGTTCAGACGGATCGGTGGATCGTACCGCACATTCCATGCGGAGCAAGATATGATTCCGCAGGTTCATTGCGTCATCAAGCGTTTTCATGGGCATGGCATACTTGGCGATGTTTTCAAAGCCGAAATAATTGGTTCCGGTGCCCATTGCCAATACGAGGTAATCGTACGAAAGCGTGCCCGTAGTGGTTTCCACCTTTTTTTCCGTTGGGTCAATACGTTTTAACTCACCCATGTGAAAACGGATATGGGATTTCTCCTGAAACAACCGGCGGAACGGATAGGATATGTTCGATGATTCAATGAATGCAGCGGCAACCTGATAAACCAATGGTGGAAAAAAATGATAATTATTCCGATCTACCAACGTGATGGTAAACCGCTTATCCTTCCCGAGATGTTTAACAAAATTGATTCCTGCAAACCCTCCTCCGATGACAATGACGTGCTTGGTATTTTCTTTCATACGGGTCTTATCTGAACAACTGCTAAATTACATATACCTGCCAAATAAGCAGAAAAACTTGAGATTATCTTTCAATTTATTTATCTTAGTTTCCCCAACCAATTTCAGACCAACCCGTTCTCCCGTTTGATCGCATTGCCTTTATACCTACTGGATACAACCCTCGTGCTTTCGTATTACCTCGTTTAGAGTGAGTCCAAGGTGAGTCCGACATGAGTCCGTAGTGAGTCCGACTTTTTTGGCTGAAAACACGGTCTCACCACGGACTCATTACAGCTTCTCTTCTCGCTCATAGCGAAGCAGGTACCTACCTGGTGTGGGTCACGTATTAACCGGGCAACCGCTCGCTAACAAGAAAAAGGATTCTGCTTGGGTTTTGGAACTAAGGTACGAAAAAAGTTGAAATATTCCTCAACACCTCCACACTTTCCGTTAACGCATCCCTGCCCGATGACGCAAATCCCAGCCGGATCGCTTGTGTATCAAAGGACGGATACCGATGTGGCATTCCATCCGAAATATACAGCCCTTTTTTACGGGCTTCGGCGGCCAGGCGAGAAAGATCGATGCGCCTATCAAATCGCGTCCATACGGTCAACCCGCCTTCGGGGATGTCGAACTCCACCCGACCGGCCAACTCCGCTGTCAACAAGCCGCAGAAATAATCCCTGCGTTCATGATATACGGCCAGGGCCTTCCGCAGGCTGCGTTGGATGGTCCCATCGTCCAGCAGTTCGGCCATGGCGCGCTCCAAAATGTGATCCCCCTGCCGATCGAGCAAGGTCCGTACGCGCGCGAGGTGTTCAATGACATTTTCGGAAGCAACCAGATACCCCAGGCGAAAGGCGGGCGAAAATATTTTACTGAATGAACCACAATAGATTACCATTCCCTCCTGATCGGCACTGGCCAGTGGGAGTAACGGTTTATGCTTGTAATGGTAATCGAAATCGTAATCATCTTCGAAAATGATGAACCCATACCGTCGCGACAAATCCAACAGATGCAGCCGCCGATCCATCGACAAAGACACCGTGGTCGGATAATGGTGATGCGGAGTTACATATACCAAGCGCACCTTGGTAGACCGGCAAAGCTGCTCCAGCGCATCCACCTGTATACCCTCATCATCTATCGGGATTCCCAAGAGTTGTGCTCCTGCATGCTGAAAATTAGCCTCCGCCCGTCGCCAGCCAGGTATACCCGCCACAACCGCATCCCCGGGCTGGACAAGGCCATTGCAGACTAAATTGATGCCCATGACCGTGCCGCGCACCGACAGCACATTTCGCGCGGAGATGTTCAGTCCGCGTGTCAAGTTGAGGTATCGGGCCATCGAATCAAGAAAACGTTCGGAGCCATTGGCGAAACCATAGCTACCGAATCGTCGATATAAATCGCCCCGATCCAATTGCGCACGGTAAGCCCGATAAAGTTCCTTCAAAGGTGCGAGCGAGGGGTCCGAGAAGCCGTCGTCGAGGTGCAGCCTTGTCGTCACCGGGGCGACCCCGTGGTGCAGGTAACTTGCATTTCTGATTTCAAAACCTGCCCTGTGTTTGCCATTTGGTTCCATGGTCTTTTGACCCAAAGCCCGCGGTTTCAGTTGAGGTGAGTTAACAGCTACAAATGTACCCTTGCCAACATGACTTTCTAACCACCCTTGCATCTCCAATTCCTGAAACGCCTTGGTGACTGTCAGGCGATTCAACTGGAGAATGCCCGCCAGCTCACGAGAACTGGGCAATCGGCCCCCAGCTGGTATATGACCTCGTTGGATGAACACGGCGATGGCCTCTGCCAGTTGCAGATATACTGCCTTCTCCGATTGGGGTCGGAGGCTTATCCCCGAAAATAGCGAATGTAAAATTGGACTACCCATTTTATCAGCATTGGATGATAAAGATAGTCCAATCAGACGGTAATTTTGTATAGGAAAAGAAAAATTGAATGCATGTATATCCCTAAGAGTTTCCAGTTTGATAACCCTGCAGAGAAAATCGATTTCATGCGGCGCTATCCATTCGCGGCGATGGTTACGGTAGCCGGTAATCAGCCCCTGGCAACGCACTTACCCTTTGTGGTGGAAGAAAAAGGCAGAAAGCTTATCTTAAGTTCACACTTTGCGGCTGGCAATGACCAGACACAATACATCGAAGCAAATCCTTCCCTCATCATTTTCTGTGAACCGCACGCCTATATCTCACCCCGCCATTACGACAAGCGGGAAAGTGTGCCGACTTGGGACTATATCGCCGTCCATGCGTACGGCAAATGTCGGATCGAACGCGATGTCGATACCAAGCTGACACTGCTGGAAAAGATGATCCGCTTTTACGAACCAGATTACCTACACCAATGGGCTTCTCTGTCCAACCGCTTCAAAATGGGTATGCTGAACGGTTTGGTAGCTTTTACCCTGGAAGTGACGGAGCTCCGGGGCCAGCGGAAACTCAGCCAGAATAAAACGGTCGCCGAACGCACACGTATCATCCGGCAACTGGAGGGAAGCGCGGTCGGCGCAGAGCAGGACCTTGCTCACTATATCCACCAGACGTTGAAATAACACCCACAGCTTCTTCTCATGGCAAATTTCATCCGCATGAATCAACAATTTATTACTCCTATCCAACTGGAAAACGAGCGTGTCCTCCTGCTGCCATTGCACGAATCGGACTTCGATGCCCTGTACACCGTGGCATCCGACCCACGGATCTGGGAACAACATCCGCAGACCGATCGGTGGAAAGCGGAAGTCTTCCGCATTTTCTTTGAAAGCGCCATCGAAAGCCGAAGTGCTTTTAAAATCATCGACAAAGCCACCGGAGCCCTAGCCGGAAGCACCCGATTCTATGATTACAATGTCCAAAACCGGAGTATATTCATCGGCTATACCTTCTATGCGGTGCACTATTGGGGTATAGGGTTTAACCCTTCTGTGAAAAAGTTGATGTTGGCACATGCGTTTCAATACGTGGATACCATATATTTTCAGGTGGGAAGTACCAACTTCCGCTCCCAGAAGGCTGTTGAGAAATTGGGCGCCCGAAAGGTGGCGGAAACGTCCGTGGAATACCACGGGGATGGTTTGAAGTCGAATTTCACGTATGAAATCCGCTATCATGAGTAATGAAAGCAATTCAGTTGTCCACTTCATACACCAGCTCCTTATAACCGATTTCTCCATCCAATGACAGGGCCTCTACCACAACAATAGTTTCACCGGTCGCATCCGAATGATAGTATGAGGTTTTGACCGTTCCGCTATCGCCTGTGGTTAATTCCGGCGCCCAATGGATCAGCGTACGTAAATCGGGCCTTGCCGACGCGGCTTCTGCGGGCGATTCGTAACGCGGGGCATAAAACTCGATGGTAGGCGAATACACGGGCACCGTAGCCTGTAAAAGGCCCGTGGGTTTGCGAACGGCATAAACGCCCTTTCCCGCATGTGTATAAATGGCAATCACGCTACCGACGGGTGGTATTTTTAGCGGAGAAGCTTCCGGATACACTTCCTGGTACAGCTGGCTGAAATGCTTGGCGAAACGGATGAGCTCCACACTCTTCACTTCGCTGGGTGGGATATTCGGAATGATTTCATAACTATGCCCCGGCACGGGAATGCCATCTACAACGACCAAAGTGGCCTCGCCTCCGATGATGCTCGCACGGAGGTAACCGCCATGATCTCCAACACGGTCAATACGTAAATCGTTTGGGAAATTGAACAGCAGCACACTATATAACCCGTACGACCATTTTTCTTCCTTGTCCTGAATCGCTTTGCCCGAAATCACCACGTCAGACTCCCCATACCGGTCGAACACCTTTTGCTGCTGAGGGCTGAGCGCCCAGCGTTCCACCAGCACTTCATCCAATAGGATTTCACCGGCCGCAAGCCGATAGGAATACTCCCGCTGCGCCCGTTCCTGCCGTTTTTGGACCACGTAGGAAACAACACTGTCGATCCGTTCAACGGACCGACCCTGGTCATAGACGATCGCCGGAGGCTTCCGTTCATCCAGCGATAGCGTGTAGTTCCGGTTTTTTCCTGCCCTATTAGCGCTTTGAATCAACACATCCAAGGAATCGGTATATTCATCGGCCAATCCGAAATAGAAGTGTCCCAAGCTATCCGTATTTTGAGCGGTTATGGATTGCTTTTCGCCGAATGTCATCAACGTAAGACCGATTCCCGCCTGCGCCTTTTTGGAAAAAACGCCGCCTACCTGCCCGCTGACATACGGATAGGGTTCATTTGGAAAGAGAAACGTATCTTGCGGGGGCTTATCGTAACGGTACCTTCGCCATCCTTGGGTAAGCATCAACGCATCCAGATCGGCAATTGGCGCATCGCCCGCTTCCTGGAAATAATAACCCGGTTCTTCGATGTTGCCACGCAGTTCCGACGACAGTAATAGGCGCGAAAGCAGGTTTTCCCGCAAGGCCCTTGCGTTCCCTATGTGGTCCCTATTCATGACCAAAACGGAGACGTTGGCATCCACCGCTTTTCCATCGCTCCCGGTCACCTGTATCGAAAGATCCGCTTTATTCCGTTTCCGATACTCGGCCCGATCCGTCGATACGTCGATATGCAGTCTGGTTTCCGGTCGCTGATTAAAAAAGAGCCTTTCGGCCAATGGCTGCATATGCTTATCCATCAATGTGAATGCCAAGATGCCCTCGGGAAGATCGGCAACCGGCAAGGATGTAGCTATCCGATGATTTTTCAACGATGCCCGAATGAGGTAATGTAACACACCGCGGCAACTTACCTGAACAAACAGGCTATCATTTTCGGCTCGGTTGGAATAAACGGACACACCGATTTCGTCGCCTGTTTTGGTGATGGAAAGTACCCGACCGGCAACCATTACCTCAGGAAGCGGATAGCGATGCACACTGTTTCTTCCGGATGATGAATCCAGAACCGCATAATACGAAACGCCGCTATCGGCGGTCAACGTGAAACTTCCCATCCCCAAGTGATTGGTCGTAAACGGCGCTACGGTATTGCCGCGACTGTCCATGATAACCCCTGAGACAGCCACACTCCGGCCCAAACCGTTGAGTGCCTTAAAACCTACCTTACTGGTCGACCCTTGCACCAATTCCCCACTTTCGGCAAAAAATTGCAGATCCAACACACTATCCTGCAACGCAAGGGTTTTGGTGTACCGGATTCCACGTTGTGTTTCCATATTCAACGTGGCTATTTTTGCGCCTTTAGGCAATGCATAATCAAACGGGTAATACCCATTACGTGCGCCTTTTACCGAAAGTGTGTCTTTCTTTCCGTCAACCGTTAGGTACACCGTAAGCTGCTTCTTGTGTTCCGGATCGATTAACGTGGGATTTAGCTGGGCCTGCAGCGCGTACCTTCCGGGTTCCCGTTCGACCCGGTGTAACCCCGTCATGGGATTGCGGCCAACCTCTCCGTTGGTGGGAACTATTTTCACATACCTTTGAAACATGAAATCCGGACCAAAGTTCCTGTTCCACTCCGTATAAGCCCGCATCAGGTAGTCACCCTGTTTGTATGATTTCTCAAGTTTGAGACCACCCGATCCGACACCCCCGGTCAATTTGATACGTTTGCGATCCATGACCTGCTCATCCGGCCCGATTAGTTCCACATGAAGCACGCCACTGAGGGCACTGGGCCGATGGTCCGCCGACTCAGCAACCACAGCCTTAAACCAGATCGTGTCTTCGGTCGTATATACGTCAGCATCCAGCTGCAGGTATATTTTTTCCGCAAAAGCCGCATGGGCAACAAGATGCCCCGATTGAGCATGAACTGGCAGTATATAGAACAAAAAAGCGAGCGATGCTAGTACGTTATATATCCGTATCATAGTAACAGATTGCAAAATAGGAAATTCCCATCTCTTCCTGATGCGCTTTTTTTTATTTTTTCTATTGACAATTTAAAAAAATCACGTACATTTGGCACATCAAAAAAAATGATGTTAACGCGAAACAATGCATACTGGTTTTTTGGTTTCTTTTACTTTAGCAGTGAGAGCCGGGATTGATATGCATTAATAACGAGAAGATATAAATGTAAAAAAGTCCCGGCAAGAAAAGCCGGGACTTTTTTTTGTCCTTTACAATGATATATGAGCACAAAAGTAGCCATACAAGGCGTTAAAGGTTCGTTCCACGAGGAAGCGGCCTACAAATATTTCGGCGAAGCGATCGAAACTGTCGAATGCGAGTCCTTCAAAAAGACTTGCGAGTTGCTGAAACAGGGCAAGGTCGATTATGTGGTGATGGCGATCGAAAATTCGATTGCAGGCAGCTTAATTCCCAACTATGCCTTGCTTCGGGATTACCGATTCCCGATTGTCGGGGAAGTATACCTGCACATCAAGCTGCATCTGATGGCGTTGCCGGGTGTTTCACTGCAAGACATCAAATTTATTCAATCCCACCCGATTGCCCTACAGCAATGCAACGACTACCTGGAAGAAAATCCCCAATTCAAGGTAACCGAAGCCGAGGATACCGCTGCAAGCGCACAACGGGTGAGTGAGCTCCAACTGAAAGATACCGCAGCCATCGCTCCCCAGCTCGCAGCAAAATTATATGGACTGGAAATCCTAGAACGCCGCATTGAAACCAATAAGAAAAATTACACCCGTTTTCTTATTCTGACGGATAAACCCGAAGAAAAAGTAAAGGCGAAAGTGAATAAGGCTTCGATTTCTTTCCAGACGGGAAATGGCGTGGGATCGTTATCCACGGTGCTCCGGTGTTTCGCTGAGCAGAACATTAACCTCAGTAAAATACAATCCATGCCCGTACTCGGCAAGCGCAATGAATACGATTTCTACGTGGATGTGGAATGGAAAGACCAAGCGGACTATGACGCAGCGATCCGCCAAGTACTTAAGCACACCAACAATTTCAACATCATGGGCGAATATGTGAAGAATGAAAAGGTTTAAAAAACGCAAAAAAACAAACAAGCAAAAACAAATAATACAATGAAACAGACATTAGACATCGTACCCTTAAAATCGTGGTTTGACACCGGCGACGCCCCCTTGATCATCGCAGGGCCCTGTAGCGCCGAAACCGAGGAACAATTGGTCGCTACTGCACATTTGCTTGCGAATACAGGCAAGGTGAACGTACTGCGCGCAGGCATCTGGAAACCCCGTACGCGTCCGGGCGAGTTTGAAGGCATCGGTAGCATCGGGCTGCAATGGTACCGCAGAGCCAAAGAAGAAACCGGGTTGCCCATCTCCACCGAGGTGGCCACTGCAAAGCACGTTGAAGAAGCATTGGCGGCAGGTGTCGATATTCTTTGGATCGGTGCACGCTCTACCGCCAACCCCTTCACGGTGCAGGAAATTGCCGATGCATTGAAAGGCGTGGATGTTCCCGTACTTATCAAAAATCCGGTAAATCCAGACCTTTCGCTATGGCTCGGCGCCTTGGAGCGCGTGAATCGTGCCGGCATTAAAAAATTGGCGGCTATTCACCGGGGATTCTCTTCGTATGAGAAAACGGCATTCCGCAACGAGCCGATGTGGGACATTGCTATCCAGTTGAAGACGTTGGTGCCTGAATTGCCCGTTATCAACGATCCGAGCCATATCTGCGGCAACCGTGAACTCATTCCGTACATTGCGCAAAAAGCATTCGACATGGACATGCAAGGACTTATCGTGGAATCACACATCGATCCTTCTGTAGCGTGGACTGATGCCAAACAACAAGTAACTCCACAGGCACTGTCTGATCTGTTGAGCAACCTGACATACCGCCACGCCAAATCGGACGACCCAGTATTCGAGGACAAACTGGCCGAACTGCGTAAAGACATCGACAAGCTGGACGACCAGATCATTAAAATATTGAGCGACCGCATGAAAATCGTTGAAAAAATCGGTGAGTATAAACGCGATAATAACGTGACGATTCTCCAGGTAAACCGATGGGACGAGATCATCCACAAACGCAGCAACGTGGCGCAGGCGCTCAAGCTGGATAAAGACTTTGTCGTAAAATTATTGGAGCTTGTCCACAACGAGTCCATTCGGAAACAAAATGAAATCATGAACAGCAAACCGGTAGCGGAGGCCTAATGGAAAATAACGCCATTAGACTTTCGCACCCTACGAAAACGCTCAAGGGAGCCGTTGAACTGACGGGGTCAAAAAGTGAAAGCAACCGGGCATTGATCATCCAGGCTTGGGGCGGCGGCTTGGTGGAAGTAGGCAACCTCTCGTCGGCCGCCGATACCGAAACGCTGAAACAGGCACTGCGCGCAATTGTACATACTACAGGCGGGGATGGAACTACCGTAATCGACGTAGGCCCCGCCGGTACTGCCATGCGGTTTTTAACTGCCTACCTTCCAACCACCAACGGACGTTACCTCCTTACAGGAAGCGAGCGGATGAAACAGCGCCCCATCGGTATTTTGGTGGACGCACTGCGAACGTTGGGTGCCCACGTTGAATTTACCGGACAAACCGGATATCCACCACTGGCAATAAACGGCGGATTTAATCAGGCCACGGATGCGGTTACTGTAAAAGGCGATGTAAGCAGCCAATACCTGTCGGCCTTATTGCTTATTGCTCCTACCCTACCCAATGGCTTGCGCCTGCAGATTGAAGGCGAGCTTACATCCCGCCCCTACCTCGTTATGACCCTCGATATGCTGGGCGAGGCGGGCATCCAGCACGACTGGCAAGGAGATACCATTTACATCGCCCCACAACGGGCGCACGCTACCCGCATCGTCGTTGAACCTGATTGGAGCGCGGCATCTTACTGGTATGCGATGGCAGCATTAAGCGCAGCCGCCGATTTATTTCTTCCGAACCTGAAAAGCCAGAGCTTACAGGGTGATGCGGCCATCGTAAACATCATGGCACATTTCGGTATCACATCGTCTTTTACCGATGGTGGATTATCCATCCGGAAGATAGCAGGCCACCAGCCCACCGGAGTCACGCTACTTGATTTCAAAGAATGTCCGGATCTCGCCCAGACGGTCATCGTCTGTGCAGCAGCCCTGCGGCGGGATCTGTCGTTTACCGGTTTACACACTCTTAAAATCAAGGAAACCGACCGGATCGCTGCCCTGCAAAATGAACTTGGCAAGTTCGGTGTGAAGCTTGTAGAAGATGGATCCGTGTATCACCTGCGGACCGCAGAATTAAGACAACCTGAGCAGTTGTCTTTCGATACGTATGAAGATCACCGGATGGCGATGGCCTTTGCTCCGCTCGCGTTAGTGTTTGATGGAATACAGGTCAACGAACCCAATGTGGTGGAAAAATCTTATCCCGATTTCTGGAAACATTTGAAACAACACGGATTTGTTATAACTTAGCCGCCTGTTAAAAGACCGAAAGTCTGATATTTAATGTCTAATGTCTCATATCTAATGTCTCATATCTAAAAATGGCTGGGAACTCTTTTGGGGATGTATTCCGTATCACAACCTTTGGCGAATCGCATGGTGAGGCAATTGGCGTGATTATCGATGGGTGTCCGCCAAATATCACCATCGACGAGGCGTTTATCCAATCCGAACTGGACAAGCGCCGCCCGGGTCAATCCAAGATTACCACGCAACGGAAGGAAAGCGATACGGCTAAAATCCTTTCCGGTGTATTTGAAGGCAAATCCACGGGCACGCCTTTAGCAATGGTCATTCCCAATGAAGACCAACGTTCGAAGGACTACTCGCATATCGCGGATAAATACCGCCCCTCTCATGCCGACTATACCTATCAAATGAAGTACGGCATCCGCGATTACCGCGGCGGTGGACGCTCTTCGGCACGGGAGACCGCGGCACGCGTAGCCGCGGGAGCTATAGCAAAAAGTTTTCTTGCACAATTCGGTATCCATGTCTTTGCCCATGTCTCCGGTGTCGGCAAGATTGAAGCACCCAACCTGGCAACGCACGACATCGATGAGCTGACCGCCCTCCGAGAAAGCAACATTGTGCGCTGTGCCGACCCTGCCACAGCCCATGAAATGATTGCTTTCATTGATGCGATCCGCAAAGCTGGAGACACCGTAGGCGGCCGCATCAGTGCAACCATCCAACAGGTACCCGTAGGTTTGGGTGAACCGGTATTCGATAAGCTCCATGCCGATCTGGCAAAAGCCATGATGAGCATCAACGCAGTCCATGGATTTGAATATGGATCGGGGTTCGCCGGATCGCAAATGCAAGGTTCGGAACACAACGACGTATTTGTTAATCCCGACGGGGACGCAAATAATCTGAAAACGCTGACCAACTTTTCGGGAGGTATCCAAGGGGGTATTTCCAATGGAATGGATATCACATTCCGCGTGGCCTTCAAGCCCGTAGCCACCCTCATGCGTGCACAGCAAACCATCAACGAAGCCGGAGAAAGCACGGAAATCACCGGCAAAGGCCGACATGACCCCTGCGTGGTACCGCGTGCCGTTGTCATCGTAGAAGCCATGGCTGCACTGGTTATAGCCGATCATTTACTCAAAAACCAACTATATGACCCAACAAGATAATCCGCTTGTCATCGCTTCCGATATCGGGGGCACCCACATAACTGCTGCCTTAGTCGATATCTGTCAATGGCAGGTAAGCAATGAATCAACGACACGACAGTCGGTTAATTCGCATGCCGATGCTAAATCGATTTTATCAGCTTGGGCTGCTCCGTTCAAGGAAGTAATCGCCAGCCACCCTACCCTTGTCTCCCCGGTGATCGGCATCGCCATGCCCGGGCCCTTTGATTATGAAAATGGCATTTCACGCATGCGGGATCAAGATAAATACGACAACCTCTATGGCATGGATATCCGCCGGGAATTAGCGGAACGCATCGGCGTGGACGGCATGAATATCCGCTTTATCAACGATGCTGCGGCGTTCCTTCAGGGCGAGGTATTTGCCGGAAAGCACAATGGTCATGCAAAAATGCTGGGCATCACGCTGGGTACAGGCCTCGGAAGTGCGGTCTGGGAAAAAGGGAACAATGCCGTGGATGCAGATCTGTGGAAAACCCCTTACCTCGACAGCAACATGGAGGAGCATCTTGTTACCCGCTGGTTCGTCCGCCGTACGGCCCAACATGATGTAAACGTTACCGGCCTGCGTGAACTTCTCCAACTGCGCGGTCAGCATGCCTTCGTGGAAGACATCCTAGCCGAATACAGCCATCACCTGCTTCAATTTCTCACATTTTTCAGCCAAAAGGAAAAAACGGATAAATTTATTATCGGTGGCAACATCTCACGGGCGTGGGACATTTTTAAAGGGTTCAACCCGGAAGCATTTGCGCAGTTTGACATCCACATCAGTCAATTGGGTGAAGATGCCGCGCTGATTGGTGCAGCGGCGTTATTTGCATCGTAACGCTGATTTGCGGTACCCGCAAAACACCCGATTTCTTCACTACATCGGTTGTAATGACACTGTCATTTTACAACCGATGTAATCAGCTATTGCACAAAGCTATCAACACCTAAACCAAAAATTCAGTAAATTTGTTATTTAGGTAATACCCGCTAGAACGGCTAAGCGGGGTAAATTGTGATAGCCATGAAAAAGATAGTGATTACATCGGTGGTGTGCCTGATCGGATTCGCGCTGATGGGCAGTGCCGTTTATCGTGTGGTAAGCGGCAGTAAACATTCCAACAAAAACAATAACGTCATGAATAACGAAAAAACAACGGCAGGCTCAGCAATCATTTATTTTGCCGGAGGCTGCTTCTGGGGAACGGAACATTTCTTCAAGCAAATACAAGGGGTAAGCACCACGGAAGTAGGATACGCCAACGGGCACATTGAAAATCCTACGTATCAACAAGTCGTACAGAATAACACGGGATTTGCTGAAACGGTAAAGGTAACGTATGATCCCGAGACCGTTGATTTAAATCTCCTGCTTGATCTGTATTTCAAAACCATTGACCCAACCAGCCTCAACAAACAAGGCAACGACCGGGGTACTCAATACCGGACGGGTATTTATTATACGCAGGACGAGCAGCTTCCATTGATCAAACACGCAATAGCAACGGTTGCCAAGCAATACGCGCAACCGATCGTAGTGGAGGTTACTCCATTGGAAAATTTCTATACCGCCGAAGATTACCACCAAGACTACTTGGATAAAAACCCCAATGGGTATTGCCACATCAGTCCAGCGCTGTTCGAATTGGCCAGGAAAGCAAATGTAAAGAAGGAAACCGATGCTACGCAGACCTATACAAAACCGGACGCCGCAACGCTCCGGAAAACACTCACGCCACAACAATATGCCGTGACGCAGGAAAACGCCACCGAAAGACCGTTCGAAAACGAATATAACGACGAGTTCCGTGAAGGTATCTATGTGGACATCACGACCGGGGAGCCACTTTTTGTATCGACCGACAAATTCGAATCGGGTTGCGGATGGCCGAGTTTCTCCAAGCCGATCAACGACTCGCTGATTGACGAATTACAGGACAATTCGTTTGGCATGCGCCGCACCGAGGTACGCAGCAAGACGGGCGACGCCCACTTGGGCCACGTATTCAACGACGGGCCTAAGGAGAAAGGTGGCTTACGCTATTGCATCAACAGCGCTTCGCTTCGTTTCATTCCAAAAGAAGATATGGAGAAAGAAGGATATGCCAAGTATCTGCCGCTGGTAAAACCTGCCGATGCCGTAGCTTCATCGGGCCACTAATCGAACAGTCGGGGATAATTTTTCGGATTAGCCTCGTGCATGATGGCATAAACGGCTTCGATCACATCGTCGGCCGATGGTTTGGAAAAATAGTCTCCATCTGAACCATACGGTGGTCGGTGTGCTTTTGCGGATAGTGTCCGCGGCTGGCCATCCAAGTGATAGTATCCGTTCTGGACTTCCAAAATCTGCTGTAGAATAAATGCCGAGGCCCCTCCGGGCACATCCTCATCCACGACCAGCAATTTGCTGGTTTTACTGAGGGACTGTGCACAAAGATGTTCCTCATCAAACGGCTGCAAGGTTTGAGGATCCACGATTTCGATGGAAATGCCAAGGTTCTCCAATTCTGCAGATGCTTCCTGCACCACCCGCAACGTCGAACCATACGAGACCACGGTCACGTCACGACCTTCCCGCACGATTTCAGCCCGACCCAACGGCACGGTAAATTCGCCCACATTGACCGGCATGCGCTCCTTGAGCCGATAGCCGTTGAGGCACTCGACGACGAGCGCCGGCTCGTCCGACCGTAGCAGTGTATTATACATGCCCGCCGCCTGTGTCATGTTACGGGGTACACAAACGTGAATACCACGCATCGACCCCAGGATCATACTCATGGGCGATCCGGAATGCCAGATTCCTTCCAGCCGGTGACCACGGGTACGAATGATCAGCGGCGCTTTCTGCCCACCTTTAGTTCGGTAGCTGAGGCTTGCCAAATCATCGGTCAGCACCGTTAAGCCATATACCAGGTAATCAATGTACTGGATTTCCGCAATCGGCCGTAGGCCCCGCATAGCCAATCCCATTCCCTGCCCGATAATAGCCGACTCCCGGATGCCCGTATCAAAGATACGGTCTTCACCGTACTTCGCTTGCAGGCCTGCAAATCCTTGGTTTACATCACCGATCTTGCCTACATCCTCACCGAAAGCGACCAGTTTAGGGTCACGTGCAAAATTCGCATCGAAACACGCGTTCAGCACTTCCCGGCCGTCTACGGTCTTACTATCTGTACCGTAGTCGGCCTTTACGATGGGAATTTGCTTTGGCGACTCCACCGTATCCGTAAACAGGTGGGAATTGTACCGATCGTGATTGACCTGTTGCTTTTTTTCATACCAGGAAAGCAACGCCTTCTTTTCTTCGTGCTGCACATGTCGCAGCAAACGGATTACCCGTCTAACGGTACTATATACTTCCTTGAGGGAAGGTTCCGTAATGGATTTCAGTTCATTGAGCAGTGTTTGCACCGTCTCATCCGGAATGGCCGCCATCAATTGGATGGCTTCCGTAACGTCCTTTTTGAGCGCCCGGTTATAATCCGCCCATGCGCGTCGTTGCTCGGCACGTACATGCTCTTTCACGCCGCGCTCAATCTCGGCCAGCTCACTTTCTTCTGCAATGCTCGATTCGATCATCCAGGCACGCATTTTGGCAACGCAATCAAAGTCCTTCTCCCAGGCAAGGCGCTCCTTCGATTTATACCGTTCATGAGATCCAGACGAAGAATGCCCCAGTGGTTGAGTCATTTCCGTCACATGAATCAATACAGGGATATGCTGCTCCCGGCTGATGGTCGCTGCCCGTTCATACGTTTCACAAAGCCCTGGATAATCCCAGCCTTTCACTTTGAAGATTTCAAAACCTTCGCCGTTTTCATCGCGCTGAAATCCCTTGAGTACTTCGGAAATATCTGCTTTAGTCGTCTGGATTTCATTGGGTACGGAGATCCCATATCCATCGTCCCAGATCGAGATAACGGTAGGTATCTGCTTTACGCCGGCAGCATTTACCGCCTCCAGAAAGACGCCTTCAGAAGTAGAGGCATTGCCCACGGTACCAAATGCCACTTCGTTTCCACCATTTGAGAACTGGTTCAATTCCGCCAATTCGGGATTGTTTCGATACAATTTGGAAGCAAGTCCAAAACCCAATAACCGTGGCATCTGTCCCCCGGTAGTGGAGATATCCGACGCCGAGTTTTTCATCAATGTCTGGTCCACCCACCGCCCTTCCGGTGTCAGCATCCGCGTAGCGAAATGGCTGTTCATCTGTCTTCCGGCAGAAGACGGGTCTGCCTCTACGTCTGGATGCGCATATAATTGGGAAAAAAACTGATAAACCGTGAATATACCTGCGGCAAACATAAACGTCTGATCGCGGTAATAACCTGAGCGCCAATCGCCTAATTGGAATACCTTGGCCATCGCAATTTGCGCCAATTCCTTACCATCGCCGAATACGCCAAATTTGGCTTTACCGGTAAGCACTTCCTTCCGGCCCAATAAACTCACGAACCTGCTTTCCGCTGCTACCCGGTAATCCGCTATGACAATTGCTTTGAAATCGTCAAAACTGAGTTTGGTATGTGTGGGTTGCTCGCTTGGTTTAATATGAGTATTTGACATAATTAAATTGCGTTGGCTCCAAAAATAGAAAAATATATTTTTTTAAAAGCGATATTGACCTTCTAAATTCAGGCGCGTTTATTGGTTTTGGCAAAATTGGCCGTCAATACATCTTTTGCATTGTTTCAGTAATTATAACGTATAAACCTAATAAAGATTGTGTGATACAAGCCAAATCGAGCCAATTTTTAAAATCCATCTAAATAATTTATTATGCTTGCATAGTATTTTTAATTCCGTAATTTCGTAACATGACGCCACCGGTAATAAGCCAACTGATCTTCGCAGTCTTATTCGTAGCTGCGTTGGCATTGGCCATATTCAATGCCCGGAAGATCATTCAAAACATCCGGCTGGGTAGAAGTGAGCAACGCGCCGATCAAACGGGCAAGCGGTTGCAAACGATGTTGTTGGTAGCATTCGGGCAAAAAAAAATGTTCAAACGTCCTTTTGCGGCACTTCTTCATTTATTTGTTTACCTGGGATTTTGCATCATCAACCTAGAGATGCTCGAAATCGTCATCGATGGCCTGTTTGGTACTCACCGAGCTTTTTCGGGTTTGGGTGGCTTTTACTCCTTTTTAATCGGTGCATTTGAATGGCTGGCGTTGAGTGTTCTGGTGGGCTGTGTAATTTTCCTCACCCGGCGCAACATCACCCGTGTCCGGCGCTTTTTCGGCATAGAGATGACTCCCTGGCCCCGTACCGATGCCAACCTGATTCTTACCGCCGAAATCTTGTTGATGGCTGCCTTTCTAACCATGAATGCGGCCGACCATAAACTGCAATTATTGGGCGCCCCACACTATACGCAGGCGGGTGCATTTCCCATAAGCAGTTGGTTGCTCTCTGCATTACCCGACAGCATTCCATCGCTCATCGGCATCGAACGTTTTTCCTGGTGGTTCCACATCATCGGAGTATTGATATTTCTCAATTACCTCCCCTATTCCAAGCACCTGCATATTCTCCTGGCTTTTCCCAACACGTATTTTTCAAACCTGCATCCCAAAGGGCGCTTTACGAATATGGACAGTGTGACCAATGAGGTCAAGGCCATGCTTGATCCTTCGTATACTCTGGAAACCACGGCAGCTCCCCTTCGTTTCGGCGCGAAAGATATACAGGACCTTACTTGGAAAAACCTATTAGAAGCGTACACCTGTACCGAATGCGGTCGGTGCACATCGGTATGCCCGGCAAACATCACAGGCAAGCTGCTTTCCCCACGTAAGATCATGATGGACACCCGCGACCGGATGGTAGAGGTGGGGGACAATATCCGGAAGAACAAAGAAGATAAGGATGATGGCAAGTCGCTGCTGGACAACTACATTACCCGCGAAGAAATTTGGGCATGTACCACCTGCAATGCCTGCGTGGAGGCATGCCCCGTAAACATCAATCCGCTGGAAATCATCGTCGAACTACGGCGCTATGCGGTCATGGAAGAATCACAGGCCCCCATCCCGCTCAATGCGATGTTTGGCAATGTGGAGAATAACGGTGCGCCCTGGAAATACGCGCAGGCGGATCGGGCAAATTGGGTTGATGATTAATTAATGGTAAATGGAGGGGAATTGAAAATTGAAAATGAACTTTCAATTTTAAAAAAATGAACGAACTACACATACCGACGATGGCCGAACTGGTGGCTAGGGGTGAGACGGCCGACATCCTCTTTTGGGTGGGTTGTGCGGGTAGCTTTGACGAGCGTGCTCAACGCATTACTCGCGACATTTGCAAAATCCTGCACCATGTGGGTATCAGGTATGCGATCTTAGGCACTGAAGAAAACTGCACGGGCGATCCTGCAAAACGGGCGGGCAATGAATTTCTGTTCCAGATGCAGGCAATGATGAATATTCAAATCCTTGATGGATACGAAGTAAAGAAAATCGTTACCGCGTGCCCGCATTGTTTCAATACGCTGAAAAACGAATACCCTGATCTGGGTGGCCATTACGAGGTCATTCATCATACCCAACTTATCCAACAGTTGATCGATGAAGGCAAACTTAAGGCCGAAGGGGGTGAATCCTTCAAGGGACGGCGCATTACCTACCACGACCCCTGCTATTTAGGGCGCGGCAACGACGTATACGAAGCGCCGCGCAAGGCATTGGAATGTCTCGACGCCGAGCTGGTAGAAATGAAACGTTGCCGCAGCAACGGCCTGTGCTGCGGTGCCGGCGGTGCGCAAATGTTTAAAGAGCCCGAAAAAGGAAAAAAAGATATCAACATCGAACGCACCGAGGAAGCCCTCGAAACCCAGCCTGAAATTATTGCAGCTGCTTGCCCCTTCTGCATGACCATGCTGCGCGATGGGGTGAAGATCAAGGAAAAAGAACACGATGTGCACGTGTTGGATATTGCCGAAATCACGGCAAGGGCCAATGGATTATGATGATCTTCTGATGGGAAATGCGAGTACCTGAAGTCATAACGTGCAAATTACTACTGACAAGTTTCACCCGCCCATTATAATTTTCTGCCTGTGGTGGTAACCCCATCTTTCCATAGCGCCCAATACTTCCTCCAAAGTTTGACTGTATTCGGTTAGTTCATACTGAACCGTAATCGGCTTGGTGTTGCGGACGTTCCGGCTAACTAATCCGTTCATTTCCAATTCGTGCAATTCCTTGGATAAAATACGGGGCGAAATGCCCGCCTCTCGCGACAATTCGTTAAATCCCTTCTTTCCACTTCTTAAAACGGTAATCAACACCAATTTCCACTTCCCGCCTACTATATCTAACGTATCCCGTATCGCCATTTTCGCCTTAGCGCAGCTTTCCAGCGTATGTTCCATTGCTCACTATTCTTTTTGTAAGTACTATCCTTTTTGTAACAAATAACAAATATATAGTATTTATTTGAAGATTTGCATGGAAATTAAACGAATAAATGTATGTCACAAAAAGCAATAAAAATCACCGGTTGGGTATTAACCATTTTATTAGCACTGCTGTTCACGAAGAGTGCCTTTATGAAATTCACACAAACCGGGACCGAAATCATCGCGTACGGAATGAGTGCTACGACGTTTATGTATGTCGGCTTTATCGAGCTCTTTTGCTTGATCTTATTTATCATTCCAAGGACCGGCGTATTGGGTACACTTTTGCTGGTTGCGTATATGGGTGGGGCAATTGTTACGCATCTTGAACATCACGAACCGATAGTCATTGCTGTGATTATTCAGATTATCTTATGGATTACCGCTTTTATTCGTTTTCCCGAATTTACACAAAGACTATTACCAAAAAACTAACATGCCATGTTACAAAGAACCCTATCAAAAATTAATGTCCGTTACTATACCAAGGCTTTACAAAGAATACCGAAATGGTGAAATGCCACATTTGAATCATTTGCCTGAGAAGCAAAGGATAGATTCGTATGAAATACAGTAGCGTATCGTATCGTTATCGCGACGTATCGATCGCTTCCTGTAATACCGGATCATCAGCTTTAATTGAATAATATTTCGCGATATGTCCGTCCGGACCGATGATCAGGTAACGCGGGATCCAATTCAGCTCTATGTCATTGGTAAAATCGTTTTTCCAATCGGTTTTAAACCAATAATGCTCACCCTCGAGGTGGAACTTTTTAATCCCGTCTTTCCACGGTTGCTCCTGCCGATCAAGTGAAAAAAATACGGTATGGACATCGGGGTTGGCTTTTTGAAGCGCATGCAGTTCGGGAAATCCTTTGATACAATCGGGGCACCAGGTTGCCCAAATGTATAGCAACACCGTTTTCCCTTTGTTCGCGCGCAAGATCTCGCCGGCGGATTTTTGCTGGCCATCTAATCCGAACAACGGTTGCTGTAATGCTTTTTCCGAAAATTCGGTCTTGGACACTATTGGGGCTTTCTGTCCCATCGCTAGCTGTGCAACGAAAATACCGAGTATTATTAAAACAGTGGCTTTCATAAAGCAAAGGTACAGTTTTTTAACGTAGGGTTCGCAGTGTGGACTCTCTTGGAATTAACATTCCGGGCAAGACAATCTCGCGAGGTTGAAAATTAGATTTCCGTACGATATGCTGCAGTAAAAGCTCACAACTCAACTTTCCGACCTCATAAGCGGGTTCTGCCACAGTAGAAAGTGTAGGTGAGATGATGGTCGACATGGGATCATTCGTGAATCCAATGACACCAAAATCCCGACCAATGGCTACGTCACGTGCCCTGAGTGCTTGCATCACACCAATAGCTTTGCGATCATTTACAGCAAAAACCGCATCGGGTCGCTCCGCTTGATCAAACAGGGATGTCAAATCAGCTTCTCCATGTGCCTGTGAAAATCCCGAATGGATAATCCATTTGGGATTGGCCGGCATATCATGCTTCTCCAACGCATCCAAATAACCCGCCAATCGATTTTTCGTAAAATCCAGATCTGCAGGACCAGCTACATGTGCAATGCGGGTGAATCCCTGCTGGATCAAGTGTTCAACAGCCTCAAATGCGCCGTTGTAATCGTCCTGAACGACTCTGGATGCATCCACGCCGCCCAATACGCGATCGAAAAAAACTACCGGTGTCCCTTCACCAATGATGCGTTCAAAATTGCAATTCGCAGCAGAATCGGAACAAACGGATACCAATACCCCATCCAGATTCTGCGTATTCAGATTTTTGACGACGTCTAATTCCCGTTCAGGCGAATCGTTGGTTACATAAAGTACGATATTATATCCCTTTGCATAGGCCATCTCCTGAATGCCCGTAATTACCATTGAAAAATAATAATTGGTGATGAAAGGCAGGATAATCCCAATGTTACGCGTTCCACCGCCTGCTAATCCCGAAGCATTGAAGTTGGGTTTATAGTCCAGTTCCTTGGCCAATTGCAGCACTTTCTCACGCGTTTCCGGATTGACGTCGTGGGCATCGCGCAATGCGCGTGAGACCGTTGAAATCGAAATATTCAGCATTCGGGCGATGTCCTTAATGGTGACGTGTGCTGGCATAACTATCGTGGTTCAATCTGTTGGTACGTAAACGCAAATATGCAAATAATGAGTGAAATCAGTGCTTTTACCCGGTTATTTCGGCAACGTTCTCGCTAATTTAAGCCCTTTTTTTGTTGTATTCAAGGCACGCTATCGATACTTTTGAGATACCAATTTGGTAAAACCAGTTATTCAAACAAAGGGCTCAGATTCGACGAACAACCATATGAAAACGTATAACAACCGACGAGATTTCCTAAAAATGGCAAGCATTGGAGGGTTTACGGCTTTAACCGCGCATACCTCCCCTCATTTGTCTTCTCCATCTGCTGCCGGGGCTGGGATAGAAGCAATCCCCGACAGCGACAAATCGGTGCTGGAACGCCTCAACCGCTTCCCGCGTGTCATGCAAGAATACATGGTAAGCTACCTTCGCAAAAAAGAACACCAAAGCAACGCGATAAGAAATGGACTAAAGACGAAGGAAGACGCGGAAAAATACATCGAAAACGTCCGAAGCAAAATCAACACCATATTGGGTCCATGGCCGGAAAAAACACCTCTCAATGCCCAAACACTGGGAAAGGTGGAACGGGAAGGCTATGTAATCGAAAAAGTGGTCTTTGAAAGCCGACCAAATTTTCTGGTGACCGCAAATTTATACCTTCCTACTAACCAGAAACATCCGTTGCCTGGCGTATTGGGTACATGCGGACATAGCGACAACGGAAAGGCTTCTGCTGCCTACCAGTCGTTTTGCCAAGGACTCGTCAAAAAGGGGTATGTGGTGCTGATATTCGATCCTGTAGGACAGGGAGAGCGATTGCAATACGTCGATGAGAACCTCAAACCCCTTATGCGAATCGGCACGGAAGAGCATAATTACATAGGCAATCAGTTGACGCTAAATGGAAGTTCACTCAGTCACTGGTTTGCATGGGATGGAATTCGTGCCTTGGACTACTTGCTAAGCAGACCCGAAGTGGACCCAAAACACGTTGGCGTAACAGGGAATTCCGGGGGAGGTACGCAAACCGCGTTACTGTGCGGAGTCGATCCCCGTATCACCATGGCCGCACCGGGATGTTACATTACCACGTGGAGGCGCAATCTGGAAAATGAAGAGGCAGCCGATGCGGAACAATGCCCACCCAACGCAATTGCCCAAGGATTAGATCACAGCGATTTTCTAGCAGCGATGGCCCCTAAGCCCGTGATTATCCTGTCCCAAGAAAAAGACTTTTTTGATGTCCGTGGTGCTCTTGAAGCTTTTGAACGCCTAAAACATTTGTACAAACTGCTGGGTGCAGAAGACAAAATCCAATGCCACATCGGATCGGATTACCATGGTTATTCCAAGGGAAACCGGGAGGCGATGTATGGGTGGTTCAATCGGTTCACTCGCTTGTCGACCGAACACCTTGAACCTGCCCTCACCATCGAAACGGACAAAACGCTACAATGCACACCCCGGGGACAGGTCAGGGCACTGGGTTCAAAAACGATTCACCAATTCATTCATGAACGAGCTATCACGTTAACGAAAAAAAGGCAAACCCCTACAAGCGAAGCGCTCAAGACAACGGTATTGAAGGGTTTGAAGTGCCCGCTTATTGACCGAGTGCCCGATTACAGAATATTACGAAGTCCGGGCGACCGGTCTTATCCGACTAAGTATTCAGCACATTACGCAGTTGAAACGGAGGAAGGGATTTTTTCCTTACTTTATTTGCTTCGTAACGAGCCACACTACTCGCGCCTTCCCGTCCAGCAAAATCCGGCGATCCTGTATGTTGCTCACCGTTCGTCAGATGCGGAACTCCGTGTCGAACCACTGGTCAAGGAGTTGATCACTCAACACCCGGACACCGCCTTCTATGCATGTGACGTACGCGGTATCGGTGAATCGGAACCTAACACCACAAACCGGGGATTTGACACGCCTTATGGAAGCGATTACTTTTACGCGGTACATGGTCTGATGATCGATTACCCCTACGCCGGGCAGCGAACTTACGACGTACTCCAGGTAGTTAACCTACTGAAGTCTGTCGGGCATACAAATATTCATTTGGTGGGTAAGGGCTGGGGAGCCATCCCGGCTACGTTTGCCGCCTTATTGGCAGATGGCGTTACACAGGTAACGTTGAAGAATGCGCCTACCAGCTACGCGGATATCGCCCAAAGTGAACGATACAATTGGCCCCTGTCTGCCTTGATTCCCGGAGTATTAGCCCAATTCGACTTACCCCAATGCTATACTGCGCTGACATCGAAAAATATCACACAAATTGAACCTTGGTCGGCCCTCGCTGATAAACAATAAGCCCACGGGTATTAAAAGTCAATAAACATGTCAAATAGAAGAACGTTTCTGAAACAATCCGGTCTCGCAGGTGCGGGACTATTTAGCACCTCCCTGCTCGGGGTAGCCTGCGCGGAAAATACCAAGGCTACAGAAGAGCCGCTGTCGCACATCCGCCAACAGGCAAACCAATCGCACACGAAGCAATTCAATATGTGTGGTTACGCCGCCCCTCCTTTGGAAAATGTGCGTATCGGTTTTGTCGGGGTTGGCAACCGCGGGTCTGCCGCCGTGCAGCGGATGAGCTATATCCAAGGTGTCTCCATCCAAGGAATTGCCGATGTCAGACCCGAAAAGGCCGAAGCCGCCAAGCAGCGCATCCAGCGGCCGGGGCATGAGGCGACCTTATACACGACCGACGAAAATTCGTGGAAGGAACTCTGCGAACGCGAAGACATCGATCTCATCTACATTGCCACCCATTGGAAGCTGCATGCGCCCATCGCGCTCTATGCGATGGAACATGGGAAGCACGTGGCCACAGAAATTCCGGCGGCAACCTCCGTGGAAGACTGCTGGAAGCTGGTGGAGACTTCCGAACGGACGCGCAAGCACTGTGTAATTCTTGAAAATTGTTGCTATGACTTCTTTGAGCTTCTTACACTCAACATGATTCGGCAAGGTTTTTTCGGCGAACTGATCCACGGCGAAGGAGCCTATATCCATGATATCTTGGACAGTTTGGTTGACCCTACAAAACGCTATAACTTTTGGCGGCTGGAAGAAAACACCCATCGTAATGGCAATCTTTACCCCACGCACGGTCTCGGACCGATTTGTCAGGCCATGGACATCAACCGCGGCGACCGCCTCGAATACATGACGTCGATGGCGTCTGACGATTTCATGCTGAAGCAACGCATTGAAGAAGCAGCAAAGGAACATCCGGAATTGCGCAGCCATGTCGGGCCGACTTCCAGAAGCAACATGAACTCCAGCACCATCCGTACCGCAAAGGGACGGACCATACTGCTCCAGCACGACGTCTCTTCTCCACGCCCCTACTCACGTATTCACCTGCTGAGTGGCACGAAGGCAACTGCACAGAAATACCCACTCCCACCTCGCATTGCTACGGGACACGAGGGATGGTTGGACGAAGCGGAATTCGCCAAACTGGAAGCGCAATATACACCGCCTATCGTTCGGAAAGTAGGTGATCTGGCCAAAAAAGTAGGTGGGCACGGTGGTATGGACTTCTTGATGGATTGGCGCCTCATCGACTGCCTGCGGAATGGCCTTCCCGTGGATATGGATGTTTACGACGCTGCGACATGGAGCGTTGTCGGCCCCCTCAGCGAATGGTCATCCGCCAACCGAAGCGCACCCATCGACATCCCGGACTTCACCAACGGTGCCTGGAAAACGAACCAGCCCGTGGATATTTCTCTTGAAAAAGGCGCAAACACTGATGTCATCTTAGCATAATTACACTCAATATACTAATGAATATTCATATTTTTTCAAACACACAAGAATTAGGTAAAGCGGCGGGAGCTGCAGCAGCGGCCATTATCCGCGAAACCATTGCCCAAAAAGGAACAGCCAACATCATCCTGGCAACGGGAACGAGCCAGTTCGAGACGATCAAGCAATTGATTGCCGAAGAAGGTATCGATTGGTCTGCAGTGACCATGTTCCACCTTGATGAGTACATCGGCTTACCCATTACACACAAGGCCAGTTTCCGCAAATACTTAAAAGAGCGTTTTCTCGAACAGATGCCTCCTTTGAAAGCTGCATACCTCATCGACGGAGAAACCACCCCGGAAGCCGAAACCGAGCGGCTGGGACAGCTTATCCAGCAACATCCCATTGATGTTGCCCTGGTGGGAATTGGCGAAAACGGACACCTCGCCTTCAATGATCCACCCGCAGATTTCGACACCGATCAACCGTATCTGGTGGTCAATCTTGACGGTCCCTGCCGGGCTCAGCAATACAACGAAGGTTGGTTTGCATCTGTAGACGACGTACCGCGGCAAGCCATCAGTATGTCGGTACGCCAGATCATGAAATCAGCGCATATCATCTGTTCGGTACCCGATGCACGGAAAGCTCAAGCCGTAAAAGACAGTTTAGAGCGGCCCGTGAGCAACCAGTATCCCGCTAGTATCTTACAGCAGCATTCGGATTGTAGCTTTTTCCTAGACCGGGAATCTGCAAAACTACTTAGCGATCAGTAATTACCTAGACGGCTGTTATCCGATTGAAGGGTAGCGGCCGTCTTGTCAAGATAAAACCAAATTATGCCTATAGCAACGACTGCTGCATCACTCACCAAACGACAGACCTATAGCTCGATTTTTATCATCGGGATGCTGTTTTTTATTTTCGGCTTCGTATCGTGGGTCAACGCGATACTCATCCCGTATTTCAAGATTGCCTGCGAGCTGAACCACTTCCAATCGTATTTGGTTGCTTTTGCCTTCTACATCGCCTACTTTGTAATGTCCGTGCCTTCCGCTTACCTGTTGAAACGGGTTGGCTTCAAAAAAGGGATGATGGCCGGTTTTTGGATGATGGCCCTGGGGGCGGCTATTTTTGTCCCTGCCGCGATGGTAAGGACCTATGAATTTTTCCTACTGGGCTTATTTACGCTCGGTGCGGGTTTAGCGGTACTGCAAACAGCTGCCAATCCGTATATCACGGTGCTGGGTCCGCAGGAACGTGCTACCCAGCGCATCAGCATCATGGGCATCTGCAACAAGGGAGCCGGCATCCTAGCTCCATTGGTTTTTGCTGCCGTCATCCTCCGCCCGACGGACGGTGAGCTATTCAGCCAGATTCCGTTGATGGACGATCAAACACGTGCACAGACGCTCGATGCACTCATCCGGCGCGTCATCGTGCCTTACAGTTGCGTAAGCGTGGTACTTCTTACACTTGGGCTGGTGGTACGATACTCATCGCTACCCGAAATCGACACCGAGCATGAAACGGAAGCGGTGGCGTCTGTCAATGCAGGCCGGACCAGCATCTTTCAGTTTCCACATCTTATCCTCGGTGCTGTGGCTATTTTCCTTCATGTAGGCACGCAGGTCATTGCCATTGATACCATTATTGGCTACGCCGGCTCGATGGACATCGACTTGTTGGAGGCCAAGTCATTTCCTTCCTATACACTTTCGGCTACCATCATCGGCTACCTGATCGGCATTGTCTGCACACCCCGATTGTTCAGTCAGCTCACCGCTCTGCGGCTTTGCACAGTGCTCGGACTGATCTTTTCTTTCGGTATACTCTTTGCCACCGGCACTATCCGACTGTTGGGACACGAGACGCATGTATCGATATGGTTCGTAGTACTGTTGGGCCTGGCCAACTCCTTGGTGTGGGCTGGTATATGGCCCCTGGCGTTGGACGGCCTGGGGCGCTTTACGAAACTCGGCGGCTCCATCCTGATCATGGGCCTCTGCGGAAATGCACTCCTACCGCTGCTGTACGGATACCTGGCAGACAGCCACTCATTGCGCGACGGATACTGGGTATTGGTACCCTGCTACGTATACCTTATTTTCTATGCGTTCAGGGGGTACCGGATAAAAAAATGGATCTGAAGATGAACACAAAAATAATCAACGGCAAGGCCATCATGCCCTACCGCATCCTTGACAATTGCTGCATACTGGTGATGGACGGTAAAATCGCCGATATCCGCCAAGGTGATATCGACGTGCCCCATGCCGAAATCCTCGACGCCGGTGGCCACTATGTATCCCCCGGTTTCATCGACCTGCACGTACACGGCGGTGGTGGTCATGATTTTATGGACAATACGGTGGAGGCCTACCTCGCGATCGCGGAAACGCACGCCCGCTATGGCACGACAGCGTTGTGCCCTACCACACTCACCGCAGAGAAGGCTGATCTGCTTAAAACACTGGAAGTATACGAGCGGGCAGATCGCCGGAATAGTCGCGGTGCACAATTCGTTGGACTGCATCTCGAAGGACCTTATTTTGCGCTCAGTCAGCGCGGGGCGCAGGATCCGAAATACATCCGCAATCCGGACCCGGCGGAATACCGGGAAATCCTTGCGGCTTCTTCGCACATCCGGCGGTGGAGCGCTGCGCCCGAATTGCCAGGGGCACTCGAATTCGGGCGCTACCTGCGATCGCAGGGTGTACTGGCGGCGGTAGCCCATACCGATGCCATCTATGAAGATGTGGTAGAAGCCGTAGAAAATGGATATACATTGGCCACACATCTGTACTCGGGCATGTCCGGTGTGACACGCCGGGAATGCTTCCGTTATGCCGGTGTCATTGAAGCTGCCTACCTACTTGATGAAATGGATGTCGAAATCATCGCAGACGGCATCCACCTGCCGGCGTCGCTACTCAAAATGGCACACAAGTTCAAGGGAGCGCATCGCACTGCCTTGATTACCGATGCCATGCGAGGCGCCGGAATGCCTCCCGGAGAAAGTGTACTCGGCAACAGGGATACCGGATTGAAGGTTATCGTTGAAGATGGGGTGGCAAAACTGCCCGATCGTAGCTCCTTCGCGGGAAGCGTAGCCACAGCCGACCGGCTTGTCCGCAACATGGTTCAACTTGCTGGAGTCGACCTCCCGGAAGCCATTCAGATGATTACGGCTACTCCCGCACGGATTTTGGGTATACACGACAAGAAAGGTTTGCTCGCCATTGGAAAAGACGCTGATATTGTTATATTTGATGAAAAGCTTACTATCAAAGCCACCCTTGTCAACGGGATCTTCGTATATAACAACGCGACCGACCATTGACCCATTTATCGATGTGCACCTCTCAATTTGACGTAAACCAGCGAGGTAAGCATATCTTTATCCCCTTATCGCGACGAACTCTCTCTGACCAATAGCTTGGGTATTAACACAATTTTCTCAGGTTTGTGGCTGTAATAATTACCCTTCTTGAGTAGCCTAAGGAACAGCTGAGCGACCTCCTCCCCCATTTCAACGGTGCGTTGATCCAATGTGGAGACCGCTGGGCTCACCAAACTCGTAAACGCTTCATTGGCAAATCCGACTACGCCTACTTCTTTAGGAACATGTTTTCCAACTGCCTTCAGTTCCTGCACCACTCCCATGGCCGTGAAATCTTCCAGCGTAAAAACTGCATCGAAGGCTGTGCCCTTGGCCAATAAATCCCGCACACATTTGCGACCAAATTCAAGCGAAAAGTCGCCCTTGACAATCAGGTCTTCATCTATGGGAAGGCCGTGTTGTGTCAAGGCATCCAGATAACCTCGCAGGCGTTCGTTGAAGATATGGACATTCCGGTATCCGTTGATGTGCACAATCCGGCGGTACCCCGCCTTAATTAAGTGTTCGGTGGCCATGAATCCACCACGATAGTCATCGATGGTAACCGAGGGTACATCAAGTCCCTGCGGCACCCGGTCAAAAAAAGCCAACGGAATATTTCGCTCCTTCACTTCCTCATATCCACCCGGCCCCTCCGTTTCCAGGGATATGGAAGCAATGATGCCATCCACACGCGAGCGCAAAAAAGTATCGATGCCCTTATTTTCCTGTTTAACGGATTCTTGGGATTGATATAATAAGATGGTATACCCATTTTCGTTCATTACTCCCTCAATCCCATGCACGACCGAGCTAAAAAAACTCACATCCAAGCGTGGCACCAAAACCCCGATGATCTTGGTTTTACCCGAACGTAGCGATGAAGCCACTTTATTAGGCCGGTATCCGAGTCTATCCGCCGTTTCACGAACGGCCTTTTTGGTTGCCGCACTAATGGCCGGGTGATCATTAAGTGCCCGGGCTACCGTGGAAAAGGTGATGTTAAGCTCCTTGGCGATATCTAAAATGGTTATCTTTTTCAAATTCGAATCGGGTTAGTGTCCAAAAGTAAACAAAATAACGATAGATTTTGGAAATACCCAAAGAATAACCTACCTTTATGCCAACGTTAGCATTTTTATGAAACCTATATTAGTTTCCCCATGTTACTCTTAGGTATTGATATCGGCACCTCATCTATAAAAATATCTGTGGTAGATGCAGATACACAGGCTTGTATTGCGGCTACCCGCTATCCGGAGGATCAGGAAAACCACATTCTTTCGGTCATACCTGGCTGGGCGGAACAATCGCCGGATATGTGGTGGGAACAGACGACACTGGCGATTCGCAAACTTACAGCGGGTGGCACGTTCAAACCACAGGATGTCGGCGCAATTGGAATCGCCTATCAGATGCATGGATTGGTGGTGGTTGATGAAAACGGCGACGCGCTACGAAATTCCATTATCTGGTGCGACAGTCGGGCTGTGGAAATCGGCGAAACGGCGTTCGAGCATATGGGCCCACATCATGTATTGGAACGCCTGCTCAATTCGCCCGGCAATTTTACGGCGGCAAAATGGGCTTGGGTAAAGGCAAATGAACCGGATACCTACGCCAAGGCGCACCAGATCATGCTTCCCGGCGATTATATCGCACTCAAATTGACCGGCTCCGCTACCACTAGCATATCGGCCCTTTCCGAAGGGGTATTCTGGGACTTCAAAGCCAATGGCATTTCAAAAGACGTCGTACAGTATTTCGGGTTTAACGAAACCATATTCCCTGAAATCAAACCACTGTTTAGCGAGCATGGCACGTTACGGAACGAGGTAGCCCAACAGCTGGGACTCAAGCCCGGCATCCCTGTCTCGTACAAGGCGGGGGATCAGCCCAACAATGCCCTCTCCCTCAATGTGCTCCAGCCCGGTGAAGTTGCTGCCACTGCGGGCACATCCGGGGTAATTTATGCAGTAAGTGATGAATTAGTATACGATCCTGCATCGCGGGTAAATACGTTCGCTCATGTCAACTACACGGCAGAGGAACCACGGACGGGTGTATTGTTGTGCATCAACGGAACCGGTATCCTCAACCGTTGGGTTAAGGACCATTTCGGACATGGCATCGACTACCGACAGATGAATGCAATCGGCAAGGCCGTAAGTCCCGGTAGCAACGGCCTCAAAATCCTGCCTTTCGGCAATGGTGCAGAACGCATCCTTCACAATCGTATTCTCGGCGCAAGGTTTATTGATCTCGATTTTAATGCCCATGGACGTTCCCATGTATTCCGGGCATCGCAGGAAGGTATTGCTTATGCATTCCGGTATGGACTTGATATCATCCGTGAAAACGGCATGAATCCGTCCATTATCCGTGCCGGGCAGGCTAACCTGTTCCTTAGCGAGCTATTTGCAGAAATTTTTGTAGACGTCACCGGTGTGCCCGTTGAGCTCTATGAAAACGATGGCAGCGTCGGTGCCGCCCTCGGTGCAGGCATCGGTGCGGGTATTTTCAACTCACCGCAGGAAGCGTTTAGCCAGTTGAAAGCCCTGAAAACCATCGAACCGCAAACCTCCGATTATTACGAAGGATTATACCAAGAATGGAAACAACTGCTTGACGATCAACTGACCCAGGAATTGAAAAATTCAAAAAACGGCGAACCAACCGCCTCATAAATTAACAAATTAACGAATAAACAAAAGAACATGTCAAACGTACTTATCGGCGAAAGAGAATACTTTAAAGGGATCGGTAAAATTGGATATGAAGGTCCTGAATCGGACAATCCGTTTGCATACCGCTGGTACGATGCCAGCAAAGTTGTTGCCGGCAAAACCATGGAAGAACACCTGCGGTTTGCCGTAGCCTACTGGCACTCGTTCAATGGCAATGGTACCGATCCGTTCGGCGGACCTACCTTGTTTTTTCCCTGGGACGAAAACAGCGATGTCATTCAACGTGCGAAGGATAAGATGGATGCGGCTTTTGAGTTTTTCACGAAAATTGGAATGCCGTATTATTGCTTCCACGACGTAGATGTGGTTGACTATGGAAATGATGTCGCTGAAAACGAACGCCGGCTCCAGACTTTGGTGGAGTATGCCGGGCAGAAGCAGACCGCCAGTGGGGTGAAATTACTATGGGGTACTGCCAACTTGTTTTCCCACCAGCGCTACATGAATGGAGCCGCCACCAATCCCGATTTTGCGGTTATCGCGCATGCAGGTGCACAGATCAAAACGGCATTGGATGCTACCATTGCCCTCGGCGGAGAAAATTATGTATTCTGGGGAGGTCGCGAAGGTTACATGACTTTGCTGAATACCGACATGAAACGGGAACAAGAGCACCTTGCGCGCATGTTACACATCGCCCGGGACTATGCTCGTGCTCAAGGTTTTAAAGGCACATTTTTTATTGAGCCTAAACCTTGTGAACCTACAAAGCATCAATACGACTACGACGCGGCGACGGTGATCAGTTTCCTCCGACAGTATGACCTGCTTGACGACTTTAAGCTTAATCTGGAAGTGAACCACGCAACACTCGCCGGACACACGTTCCAGCATGAGTTGCAGGTGGCTGCGGATGCCGGATTACTCGGCTCAATGGACGCCAACCGAGGCGACTACCAGAATGGATGGGATACGGATCAGTTTCCGAATAATATCAATGAGCTCACGGAATGCATGCTCATCATCCTCGAATCCGGTGGTTTTGGAGGTGGCGGCATTAATTTTGATGCCAAAGTACGACGCAATTCGACAGATCGTGCCGACCTATTCCATGCGCACATTGGCGGTGCCGACACCTTTGCCCGCGCGTTGGTTACGGCCGACAATATCCTACAGAAGTCAGACTACCGCAAGCTGAGGGCCGAGCGCTATGCATCTTTTGATACCGGAAAAGGCAACGATTTTGAAAATGGCAAATTAACGCTAGCTGATCTCCGCAATATCGCGGCAGCATCCGGAGAACCGGAAATCCTCAGCGGCAAGCAGGAGCTATTTGAAAATATAATAAACCGGTTTATTTAGTGGAAAATTAAAGTTGGAAATTGAAAGTGGAGATTTCCATTTTTAATTTCCAACTTTTTCAAATCCTACCTGTCCGTTTAAATCCAAATACGTTGTCCCGATCGTCTTTGATGCCCTTAAGTTTATTTTTTATCAATTGAGCTGCAATCATGCTGAAAGTGATTCCGTTGCCTCCGTATCCCAAGGCAAAGAACATACGCTTTCTGCCCGGCCAGAGACCAATATAGGGAAGCCCATCGGCCGTGGAACTAAAGGTTCCACACCACGCCATGTCTACCGCGAAGGGAATCTCCGGGTAAATTTCTTTAAATTTCTTTTCAAGTCGCTTAATTTTCCAACGCAGCAAGCGGTCCCGTCGTTCGGGGTTTCTAAACGACACATCTTCGCCGCCGATCATCATGCGGTTATCCAATGTGGTACGCATGTAGAAATACGGACTTGCTGTTTCCCAAATCAGACTTCGCTCAGGCCAAAGCAGTGACGGTTCTACCGGCTGCGATACCAACGCATACGTAGAAATCAGATTCATCACCTGCCGTGGCAGGAACCTTCCTGCTTCAAACCCAGCGGCAATGACCACATATTTGCAGCTGATCCGTATTCCATCTCGGGTCAACAGCTCGTATCCGTTCGGCTTCTCCCCGTAATCCACGATGTCCGTATGCGAAAAAAGCGTAAGTCCACTTTTCTTCAGATGGTATTTAAGAAGCCCCGTAGCCGCTTTGTAACAGTCCATTTGCGCTGCCTCGCTATTCTTCAATGCACCGTGACCGTCGATCCGATGATCGGCAAACAACGCATCAGCATCCAGGAAATCTACCGGTAGATCCTGTTTTTTTCGGATTTGGTATTCCCGCTCGAGCAAGCGCAGCCCGCCGCGGTCGCTGGCAAGGAAAATACTGGAAACTCGCCTGAAATCCGGGCGTACCCGCGTGATGTCAAAGACTTTTTCGATATCAGTAATGGATTGCAGGCTGGCATGGTAAGCCTTCACTGCCATATCCATGCCTACAGTATCCACCATTTTGCACAACGGTGTATCAATTTCGTATTGGAGTTGCGAAGTGCTGGCTGCCGTACTCCCGGTGGCAATCGTACGTTTGTCAAACACGGCACAAGGAATCCCCGCTTCACACAGTTCGTGCGCCACCAGCGAACCGGTAATCCCCGACCCGATGATTGCCACGTCAACCGTATAAGGTGCGCGAAGTGGGTTGAAATAATCAAACAACTTGTTCTTGACAATCCAGTAAGGAAGACCGGAATGAAGGTCCATACAGTTTAATTTCCCAATAAACAGCAAAATATTTCGATTGTTTGGTGCTATTCATGCATTGGCATATTTTGCCTATTATTGCAGTTTATCAGCACGCATGGATAAGCAAAATCTTTTTGACCCGTTCACCGCCAAGAAAGCAAAAATTAAAATACCGGATTTGGCAGTATTTGCTGCAGATACAGCCATCCCGGTGACATGGTGGCATGCGCTATCCTACCATGAGCAGGATGATTCCTTAGCCTTCCGTGCTGCCTGGGTATTAGAGCACATTGCAGCCTATTATCCGGAACGCTTTTCATCGGTTTTCGCAGATTTCCTCTCCAGGCTGCCAGATCAACGAAACCGCAGCTGCCAACGCCACTTCACTAAAATACTGATGATGATTACCGATCCCAAGGCGCCGGACAGTTACCGTGACGCCTATCTCCAGACCGATCGCGAACGCTTGGCAGAAACGGTTTTCGGATGGCTCATCGATACAAGTACGCCTGTGGCTGTACAGGTCAACTGCTTAGACATTCTTTACAACCTGATTGCAGAATTTGATTGGATCAAAGACGAATTGAAACAACAGACCGAATACCTATTACGTGAAGGATCGGCGGCCATGCAGAGCCGGGGAAAGAAAGTATTGGCGAAGCTCAGTAAATCAAAACCGTAGATTAACACCGACGGTAAACAGCCCATAAACATCGTCGTGCTCGTTGCCCGTGTAAGCACCGCTATACCCGTCCAACTCGTCGTTTAACGAAAAATTAAGCTGCCCATTAACCACCAGATTCCATATATAGGAATCAAGCAAATCCGGTTTAAGGTTATGCAGGGGTATTTCAATTCCTAAGTTGGTATTTACAAGGTAACTCACCCCCTGCCGGCTTCCCTGCAAAAGAAGTTGTCCTTGCGGAATGGTATTGTTGTTATTGTTAGGTCCTGTGGGCTTCTCATTTCGCTGCCCCTCCCACTGCAAGCTATACAATGCGCCCACACCCGCACCGATATATACGCTATTAAGTGCGCGCTTTCCGAACGATTCACGGTATTCAATCCGCCGAAGGTGGTCGTCCTGCAGAAACTTAATGGGTTGGAAATTGACACCCAAAATAGCGGCATGGTATAGATTGGTTGCCTTTCTTACGTTATCTTCGTCCGTCCCCCGTAACAGCCCTTCCTGCAACTCCAGCCCGAGGCTGATTCCATGTGTGAGGAAATAATTGCCTCGCAAGTATACAGCTCCTCCGACTTGCCGTTTTTCCAAATCGCCATACATCAGGGTAGGGCCCAAACCGGCTGATACTGAATAACGGAAATAAGGAATGGGCGATTCATTTCCAAACTGCGCACGACCAAAATAAGGAAAGACCACAACAAACAATACAATCAAGCAACTTCTTCTCATAACGATAGATTCACCGTACCGGATAATTTTTCAAGGGATCACCTAACAATACTTATACCATTCTGCGCAAAAAGCATTAAAAAAGTGTATTCCCTTTTGCCGGATTTATTTTCCCCAAATGCCTATAGGCCAATTCTGTACATTCTCTGCCCCTCGAAGTACGCATTAAATATCCTTCCTGTATTAAAAAGGGTTCGTAAACTTCTTCAATAGTCCCCTCGTCTTCTCCCACCGCCGTTGCAACGGTCTTGATCCCTACCGGACCGCCCTTAAACTTTTCAATAATAGTAAGCAGTATACGATTGTCCATTTCATCAAGGCCATGTTCGTCAACATTGAGTGCATTGAGTGCATACTGAGCAATGGGCACGTCAATTTTTCCGTCTCCTTTGATTTGAGCGAAATCGCGTGTACGCCGGAGCAAGGCGTTCGCGATGCGGGGTGTACCGCGGCTTCTACGGGCGATTTCATAGGCCCCTTCTTCTGTGATAGGTGTCCGAAGGATGCTGGCCGACCGGAGCACAATGGTGGTCAATAGCTTGGCATCATAGTATTCCAGTCGGGCATTAATACCAAACCTCGCACGCAGTGGTGCCGTAAGCAGCCCAGACCGGGTAGTCGCTCCTACCAACGTAAACGGGTTGAGGGTAATTTGCACGGATCGTGCATTCGGGCCGGTCTCAAGCATAATATCGATCCGGAAATCTTCCATAGCTGAATAAAGGTATTCTTCCACCAACGGACTTAAACGGTGTATTTCATCGATGAAAAGAATATCACCCTCCTCAAGATTTGTAAGCAGGCCCGCTAAATCGCCTGGCTTATCTAGCACCGGTCCGGAAGTAATTTTAATACCCGACCCCATTTCATTGGCAATGATGTGTGAAAGAGTTGTCTTACCCAAACCCGGCGGACCATGCAGCAGTACGTGGTCAAGTGCCTCGCCACGCAATTTCGCTGCTTGCACAAATACCTTCAGATTTGCCAATATTTTTTGCTGGCCGGTAAAATCTTCAAAGGCCTGGGGGCGGAGTACTTTTTCCAGTTCGCGCTCCGTATTCGACAATCTTTCGGCATTCGGATCCAAATTTTCGTTCATGTTTTTCGCTTTCGGTAATCAGCTTTCGGTAATCAGCTTTCGGCTATCAGCTATATTTTCGGAACCAACTATTCACTTTCATTTGGATGACACCGAAAAAAGCTTCTCTGAAAATACGGGTACTCATTTTAGATTCTCCTTCGGTACGATCGGTAAAGATAATCGGTATTTCCACCACTTTAAATCCATATTTGATCGCTGTGAATTTCATTTCGATCTGAAATGCATATCCGACGAATTTAATCCGTTCGAGCGGTATCGTTTCCAGTACGTGGCGTTGATAACAAACGAAGCCTGCCGTGGCATCCCGCACGGAAATCCCCGTGATCCACCGAACATATCCCGACGCAAAATACGACATCAACACGCGATTCATGGGCCAGTTGACGACGTTTACGCCTTTGATATACCGGGATCCGATGGCCATGTCTGCTCCTACCACACACGTTTCACGCAGGCGAATAAGATCATCCGGATTGTGGGAAAAATCTGCATCCATCTCGAAAATATAGGCGTAATTCCTAGCCAGGCACCATTGGAAACCGTGGATATAAGCTGTTCCCAAGCCCGATTTCCCTTTGCGCTCTTCCAGGAAGAGCCGATCAGGAAATTCGTTTTGCAAGTGCTTAACAATGATCCCTGTCCCATCCGGCGAGCCATCATCTACCACCAATATATCAAAATCAACCGCTAGTGAAAAGACCTTGCGGATGATCTTTTCGATGTTTTCCTTTTCGTTGTACGTTGGGATGATAACGACACTATCTGACACGTTGACTCTCAATTTTACGTGTAAAGGTACGGAATATCAATGAATGCCATGCATCATCCGTTTCAGTATGGGAGAAAACAAGATCAATAATAACCCTGCAAGCCCAGGAATCACAGCAAAAATCAAAAAGAACGTCGAAAGTGAGTAAGTTTCGCTGATTTTGTCAATCAAGCTGCCAGACATACCAGCCAGCCAATTGGCCACTGCGCTGCATGCAAACCATACGCCGAAAATCAATCCCACAAATTTCTGTGGGGATAGCTTGCTCATGTAGGAAAGCCCTACGGGCGAAAGACACAACTCACCCGAGGTATGGAAAAAATAGGCTAAAACCAACCAAATCATACTGACCTGTGCGGTAGCAGCTCCTTGAGGAATGTCTTTACTACCATATCCCAACACGGCAAAACCGATCCCAAGAAGGATTAATCCCAGCGCAAATTTAACTGGCCCTGTTGGATTAAATACCTTTTCCCATACTTTGCTGAATGGAGTTGCCAATGTAATGATGAAAAACGAATTCAGTATCTGAAACCAGGAGGCAGCAACTTCCGTCTCCAATGCATTAAATTCACGATATACTTTCCATATACCGAGACACCAAATGACAAAGAAACTCAGTCCGGTAAACAGAATCGAAATTGGGTACTCGGAAAATATTTTCTTTGCCAGCGAAAACAGCACCCACGTGACGATCACCAATGGAAAAAGTGTTAACGCAGCGTCGACCCATTTAAAGGTAAGCGCTGCATTACCTGCAAGTACCCGCTGGGTATAATCTTTCGCAAAGATGGACATGGACCCGCCCGCTTGCTCAAAAGCCATCCAAAAAAAGATACTCGACAAAGAAAGAACAATGATTACAATCAGTCGGTCTCTCACGACACGCGAAGAAGTTTCGCTTTCGATGGAATCGTCGACGGCATTGACCTGTTTTTCGCCCGCTATTCGCTCACGCGTTTCTTTGGGCGACTCACCCAGCACGCCAAAAATACGCTGGGCAAAATAAAATTGCAGCATACCAAAGAACATGAATATACCCGCCAAGCCAAATCCATAATGCCAGCCGATTTTTTCACCGATATACCCGCAAAGCAGCATTCCTAGAAAAGCGCCTGCATTAATCCCCATATAAAAAATGGTGTAAGCTGCATCTTTTTTGGTGCTGTTATCGGGGTATAATTGTCCCACGATGGAAGAAATATTCGGTTTAAATAGCCCATTCCCTAAAATCATTAATACCAGACCGATGTAGAAAAAGCTGGAACCTACACCTTCCAACGCCATGGAGGCATGTCCCAGTGTCATAATCAGCGCTCCCAGGACAACCGCCTTCCGGTAGCCTGTAAGCCTATCGGCGATGAAACCACCGATCAACGGAGTTAAGTAAACCAACCCGGTATACCATCCGTATAACTGCATCGCGTCTTCTCGGGTCCATTCCCATCCCCCCTTCGCCAATTCAGAAACAAGGAACAAGGTCAACAAAGCCCTCATCCCATAATAACTGAATCGTTCCCACATTTCGGTAAAGAAAAGTACAAATAATCCCACGGGATGGTCAAACACCCGTTTTGTGCTGACTCCGCGCTCAATCAGATGCGCATCCAGTTGGTCTTCGTGATTCGTAAATCCCATAAAAATATATTCATTTTGTGCATAAAAGGCAAGTATAATTTAGGATAACCTGCTGCAAATAAAAAAACTTTTTATGACTTAGGCAGAAAGTTTACCAAATTAATTTCATCTAGCTACCCTATATTTATTGTGCAGAAAGCCCACTTTTCGGATGGTTGGCAGGTTTTCGAGGATCGTTATATTCATCATCTTCCGGTGCCGCAGGATTCCGCATCGGGGTATCTGGAATAAATACCAATACACCGTTCTGCAATTGCCAGGCATCGTACGTCATATCCGGTCCGTATTGTTCATACTGCCCCTCTTCCTGTACATCGGGCGGTGCTAAATGATCCAGCACGATCCGGTTTTCCGTACTGTCGTAATCCATATACATGCGCGCATTCCGGCTATAACGATAAATCGCTCGCGTTTGGGCCCGCGTACTGTCACTGTCAAAGATCGCCTTACCCAATTTCACACCTTCGTTGCCAATTGTCAACACTTCAATCACCTTTTGTGTCATCTGGGCTGTGTGCCCTTTCCACCCCAGCAGAATATATTCACCGCCGAATGGTATGATGCGATAATATTGTGCTCCATACCAATTGGCTGCCGTAGTTACTGTCCTTTCGGGAGACTCAATCTCATACGTTTTATCCAGCAAAGGATACATTTTCAAGCCACCATTGGGTGTATTTAACTGGATGGTGCCATAGTAGAGGTAAGAGCCGTCGTTTAACGGAACATGCCAGGAAAACACCCGGAATTTGTCATCCGGTGATCGGAGTATGGATACCATGGCAAGGGAATCAAATTCAAATTGATAGGAATTGGGTACCTTTAATGCCGACACCAATGTTTTTACAAACGTGAAATTCGCTTTTAGCCGTTCCGGTTCGGACGGCTCGTTGTAGATGGTATAGCCCAACCCAATAAGGCTATCCTGTATGGTTTCCATGGCAGCGCGATCCACCGACTGTCCCTTTGCAGGCATCAACCAGCAACCCAATCCGATTATCCACACCAATTGTCGAACCTTCATCTTCATTTACACTTTTTCCAACACCAACGCACTCGCTCCGCCGCCGCCGTTGCAAATGCCTGCCACCCCCATTCGGCCGCCGTTTTGGGCCAACACCGAAAGCAGTGTCACCACGATGCGGGCTCCGGACGCGCCCAATGGATGACCCAGCGATACGGCACCGCCGTTTACATTCACGTTATCCGGCGATAAACCAAGTTTACGGTTATTTGCAATGGATACGACGGAAAAAGCCTCATTAATCTCATAAAAATCCACTTCCGACAACTCGACTCCTGCATGTTGCAATGCACGGGGAATTGCTTTGGCAGGCGCCGTGGTAAACCATTCGGGAGCTTGTTGGGCATCGGCATATCCACATATACGCGCCAATGGCCGCAATCCCAACTCTTTCAATTTGGCTCCACTGACCAATATCAACGCCGCCGCGCCGTCGTTAAGTGTGGAAGCATTGGCGGCGGTTACCGTCCCATCTTTCTTGAAAACCGGCTTTAAAAACGGAACCTTATCGAACGTCACCGCGTGGATTTCTTCATCCTCACTAACTACGTTCACCGCTCCTTTTCGATCAACCACTTCAACAGAGACAATTTCATCTTTAAATTTACCGGCATGCTGCGCGGCTTGCGACCGTCTATAGGATTCAATCGCATAAGCATCCTGCTCCTCACGGCTAATACCACATTCAACGGCACAAAGCTCAGCCGCCGACCCCATGTGAAAATCGTTATAAACATCCCAAAGCCCATCTTTTAGCAAACCATCGATGACTTGTCCATGTCCCAGCCGGTATCCGGTTCTTGCCTTGTCCAAATAATAGGGCACATTGCTCATGCTTTCCATGCCCCCGGCTACCACGATGTGGTTTATGCCTAATGCGATGCTCTGTGCAGCCAGCATGATAGCCTTAGCACCCGAAGCACATACTTTATTTACCGTAGTAGCAGGAATATCAGGCAGTCCAGCAAATTTGGCTGCTTGAGTGGCAGGTGCTTGGCCTAAGTTAGCAGACAGTACATTACCGAAATAAACTTCTTGGACATCACGGGCCGAAAGCCCTCCGCGGCTTATCGCCTCCGCAATTGCAATTCCTCCCAACTGGGTGGCTGACAGGGAAGACAATCCCCCTCCAAACCCTCCTATAGGTGTGCGTACAGCGGCGACTACGTAAATTTCCTGCATGCCTGTAAAGGTACAAAACTCGATTTAAATTCCCCTTGCTTAGTGTTCAGACAACGGCAAGATCAAAGTTAAAAAATATTTATTTTTATTATAATTATTACTTAATTTTGACTTAATAATGTTTTAATATGTTTAAAATACCTTTACAAACGCAAAATACATTCGTTTTATGTGGTATTCCGAATTAAACACTATAAAAACAAAAACAATTTTAAACTAAATTAATCATGAAAAGACACCTTTTTAAAGTTTTGCCTCCGTGGGGGCAAGTCGGCTTACTCGTCGTCGTGCTTCTTTTGTTTTCCGGATCCGTGTTTTCACAGGAAAACACTGGAACCCTTACAGGAACCATTTCTGACGAAACAGGGCCATTACAGGGAGCTTCTGTTGTTATTTCCAGCAACGGTTATGGCACCAAGACGGATCGAAACGGTAATTATTCGTTTAACGTTCCAGCAGGTTCATACACACTCACCGTAACTTACGTTGGCTATCAAAACACAGAAAGGGATGTGACCATAGAAGCGGGCAGGGCAGTGACGGCCAACTTCACCATGACCGGCAACACCCAACTACAAGAAGTACAAATAAGTTATGGCAAACAAGCACGCAGGGAGATTACGGGTTCGGTCGCAACGTTAAATGCCGAAACCGTAGCAGATATGCCGGTTATGCAGTTTGGCCAGCAGATGCAAGGCAAAGTGGCCGGTGTAAACGTGGCGCAAACCAGCGGACAGCCAGGAAGGGGTATTTCATTCCGTATCCGCGGGGCGGCCTCTCTTGCTACCGACTATCAGCCCTTGTTTGTGATTGATGGCATGCCCATCACCGGAAGCATCAACAACATTAATCCAGATGAAATTGAGTCGTTTACCATCCTGAAAGATGCTTCAGCCACCTCATTGTATGGCTCCCGTGCCGCCAATGGCGTCATCCTGATTACTACAAAACGCGCAAAGGAGGGCGACACAAAGGTCGATTTCAATGCAAATTATGGTTTACAGCGACTCATGGAAAATCGGGTACCCGAAGTCATGGATGGCACGCAGTGGGCTCAGTTTATGCAGCAGCGTTTTGAAGACAAAGTGAAATACGAAAACTTCAATCCGGCATCCATACCGGCTGAATATCAAGGTGACGTGACCCGTTATGGAAAAGGAACCGATTGGCACGATTTGTTAACCCGGACCGCCCCTATTCAAAGCTATAGCCTGAGCCTATTCTCGGCAAGGGAAAAATCTTCTTCAGCCGTCATCGCAGGTTATGAAGAACAGCAAGGGGTCGTCATCAACACCGGCTCAAAGCTTCTTTCCCTCCGTTTAAACCAGGACCTATCGTTGGCCGACAATAAATTACGGATCGGGTTCAACCTGGCACCAAGTTATCGGATGGATCATAATAATAGGCTCCCTTCGGACGGGATAGAAGGATATTATGCCAAAATCCTGGAATCCAGCCCCATTTTGAGTCCGTATAACGAGGACGGCAGCTATCGGATCGGTGCCTCCTCACCGGGTATGACGGCTTATGTCAATCCGATGGCACGGATAAAAGAAAGTCAGGACGATTACAAGACCACCCGTATTTTGGGTAACGCCTTCCTCAATTACGAGGTGTTGCCGGGATTAACCATCAAAACTAATCTGGGCATCGACAAAGGCGCCGAGACTCGGAATCAGTACCTGCCCCAGGTGGCGGTAAATACCGTCCCGGCGCTATCCGTTTTGTCAACCGGCATTAGCGGATCAGTAGACAATTATTCGTATACCGCCGAAGGTTTCCTGAACTACCAAAAAAACTTTGGGCAAGATCACAACGTGGAAGCCTTGGTCGGATATGCAGCGCAGAAATTTGAGCAAGAAAGCAACGTTATCAATGGGACAGGTTTCCCAAGTGACGATATTTACTACCTGAGTGCGGCAACATCCATCACTTCTGCGGCCAGCAACATGACACAATATTCCCTCCTGTCGGAAATCGGGCGGCTAAACTATAACTACAAAGGAAAGTACCTGTTGCAGGGATCGATCCGGCGCGACGGGTCGTCGAGGTTTGGGGCCGACCGTAAATATGGCTGGTTCCCGGCTGTATCGGTGGGATGGATCGTCAGCGACGAGCGTTTCATGGAACGTTTCACGTTTATCGACTTACTGAAACTACGGGCCAGTTATGGCATTACCGGTAACAATACCTTTGGCAATTTTACCGCGATACCCACATTGAGCAAATACAATTACCTTGTAAACGGGGTCCTGCAGCAGGGGCAAACGATCGGCTCGCTGGGAAATTCGGAACTGTCCTGGGAAAGGAACAAACAGCTGGACCTTGGAATTGATATAGAATTGCTGAAAAACAGGATTTCGTTTACTTATGGCTACTATCACAAACTATCGGATGGGCTGATCCAGGTAAGACAAATACCACGGGCATCCGGGTTTAGCAGCATCCAGTTTAATGTTGGCCAGTTTGAGTTTTGGGGGCATGAGCTAACCGTGAATACCGTGAATACGACCGGCAACCTGAAATGGACAACCAACGTCAACGTATCTTTTGAAAGGAATGAAATAAAAAACCTGGTTGATCCAGGGTATATCCGTAGGAATACGGGTATTTATTCCGATTACTACCGACATCAAATTGGCCGTCGACTCGGAGAATTTTACGGATTTGTACACCTCGGGTTGTATAAAGACGAGGAGGACCTGGCCAATTCAGCCAAATACGTATCCGGAGCGAATTACTCGGCAGTGGGCACACTGAAAATGAAAGACATAAATGGGGACGGCGTGATTGACGATGTCAACGACCGGACGTTTATCGGCGACCCAACTCCGGATTTTACGTTTGGTATGACGAATACCTTCAACTATAAAAATCTGGACCTGAGCATCACGATGGCGGGGCAGGTAGGCGGCGATATCATGGCAGCTTCCAAATGGGCATATTTAACCAATATGGACGGTTCGAGGGTACCGCTAGCGGCTGCGCTGGATTATTGGCGCTCGCCGGAAAACCCCGGGTCAGGCATATATCCACGCACATTGGTCAACACGACTGCTATTGGTCGGTCGGTAAACTCGCAGTGGATCGAGAATGGAAGCTATCTGACCGCAAAAAATATTGCATTGGGTTACCGGTTTAACCTGAAGGATAATTTGATGCTAAAAAACTTCCGGCTCTATGCATCGGTTCAGCAGGCATTTATCATTACCGGCTATTCGGGCTATAATCCTGAAATTTCTTTGGGCGCGGGGGATGCTGCCGCAGGCCTTGGCGTGGATGAAAATGCCTATCCGGTACCAAGGACTTTCTCGATAGGAATCACCACCACATTTAAATAAATAGGACAACCATGAAAAAGATATATTTATTGATTACTGTCCTCGCGTTGACAGCAACCGCTTGCGATAAAGATTATATTTCCTTATTACCCGAAGATTCATTGTCTCCTGAGACATTTTATCAAACCGATGACCAGCTGGCATCGGCTGCCCTGGCGGCCTACGTCCCCCTGCGTGACGTTCTCCTCAACGATCACTTTGCATCGGAAATGCATGCCGACAATACGCATTACCAGCCCGCACCTAATAACCGGGGAACAGCAAACGTACACCGGGAAAGCGGAGCGGATTGGAACAACGATGGAAACAACACCTATATCAATTCTATTTACTTCCATTGTTATACGGGAATATCCCGTGCAAATATTCTTATCGGGCGTATTCCCAATGCCGCACGCGCGACAGAAGCAGGCAAAGCGAAGGCTGACGGACAGGCCAAGTTTATCAGGGCCCTGAATTATTTTAAGCTGGTCCGTCTCTTTGGTGACGTACCGCTGCACCTTACCGAGGTAACCAAGGCTGAGGAAGCATTTTTACCTCGAGCAAGTGTTGACGAGGTATACGCACAGATTATCTCCGATTGCCAGGATGCGATTGCCCAACTGGAACCACCTGCTAAATTCCCCCAATCGGGAGAAGCTACCAAAGGCGCTGCCACCGTATTGCTAGCCGACGTATATGTTACGCTAAAAAGGTATGAGGAAGCTGAAGCGCTGTTAAATACCCTGCCGGATATGGGATATAAGCTGATCACAACAAGCTATGAAGATGTATTCAAACCGACCAATAAAAATAATGAAGAATCGCTGTTTGAAGTACAGTATCAGACCGTGACGGGTACCGGCAGTCAACCCAACATCGTGCCGTTCCAGTTTCTTCCCCGAACACCCAACACCGTCTTAATAACAGGGGCTCCATTCAGTAACACAGTCGGTTCAGGGGGCTGGAACAAGCCTGTGCAAGACCTGATCGATGCGTATGAAGAAGGAGATGCTCGTCTGGAAGCCTCCATTGCGGTTGCAGAAGGCACCTACGACGACAGCTATGTCATGACGATATCTGCCAACAAAAGTGTCGTAAACTATACACCCGAAGAAGGAAAAGTGGGCCAGCCCTACAGCAAGAAGTTTCTGCATCCCCCCTTCGAACTAGCAGGCAACTCCAGTACCAACTGGCCCATCTACCGGTACGCGGAAGCACTTCTACTGCTGGCTGAAGCTTTGAATGAGCAAGGCAAATCCCCTTTGGGTCCTTTAAATGCTGTTCGAAACAGAGCCGGACTTGGCAACATAACCGAAACAAACAAAGAGGTGCTAAGAGACTTGATTTTCCACGAGCGACGAGTCGAGTTGGCATTTGAAAATAAACGTTTCCACGATCTTCAGCGAAATCCCCGAGGGTTGGAAATCATGCAGGCGTACGCGATCAAGGCAAAAGCAACCTATCCGTTGTTACCACCGACTGCGTTTGACATACAACCGTATAAATTCCTGCTTCCGATTCCCCAGCCGGAGCGGGGGTTAAATCCGGCTCTCACACAGAATCCCGGATACAGTTTTTAGCATACACACTTTCGGCAATGTTACCAATTGCCGAAAGTGTAATCGTTACCAAGTAAAAGATCATCGAAACACCAACAGTTTAAAATAACTTACAAAAAATGTTAGATTAATCTAAAATACATATATTTGCGTAATGAAACACGCAACCTTGGTCGTTGCCTTGCTAGCGGGGTTGATCAGTTTGATGTCCTGTGAGCGCACCGCGCAACGGACGGAAAACGGACGGCTTCGTATTTTAGCCACTACCGGAATGGTGGCCGACATGATTCAGCAGATTGTTGGCGATTCCGCTACTGTAGAAGCGTTGATGCATGCCGGAGTGGATCCTCATTTGTATAAAGCGAGTCAAGGGGATCTGCGAAAAATCTTAGACGCAGATTACCTATTTTACAACGGCGTGCATCTTGAAGGGAAACTGGCAAGTATCCTGCAAAAGCAAGCGCGTGTAAAGCCGGTTATTGCAGTGGGTGACAGCCTACAAAATCTCATCGCCATCGGCGACAACGTCTACGATCCACATATTTGGTTTGACGTATTGCTCTGGAAACAAGCGACCGCTCATGCGGCCGTGCAATTGGCAACGTTAGATAGCGTCAACAGCGATTATTACCAAGCCAATGCCCATACTTACATGCGCCAACTGGACTCGTTAGACGCTTGGATACACAGACGGATCGGCTCGATACCCCCCAACCAACGTATCCTCATCACCGCTCACGATGCCTTCAGTTATTTCGGCCGTGCATACGGCATAAAAGTACGAGGGTTGCAGGGGATCTCAACGCTTTCCGAGTTCGGGCTTCAGGACGTATCCAATTTAGTCGACTTCATCGTGACCCATCAAATACCCGCTGTGTTTGTCGAGAGTTCGGTATCAGACAGGTCGCTGAAAGCGGTGCTGGCAGGGGTGCATCAACGGGGAGGACGGGTTCAAATAGGCGGAAATCTTTTTTCAGATGCCATGGGAGCTCCCGACACGCCGGAGGGTACCTACATCGGCATGGTGAAATACAATGTGAATACCATCGTGAAAGCTTTAGGGGGAGACACCATATGATTATACACACGCAAGAACCCATTTTGGAAGTGCACGACCTTACGGTAAGTTATTCGCGAAAGCCCGTATTATGGGGAATCGATTTTACGCTCCCGTCTGGCAGTATTGCCGGTATAGTCGGACCGAACGGTGCGGGTAAATCCACATTGCTAAAAACGATCATGGGGCTGATTCCCCCTTCCAGCGGTTTTATCAAGCTATTCGGACGCCCACTTGAAGAGATCAGGCAGCGCGTCAGCTATGTACCTCAGCGAGAGTCGGTCGATTGGGATTTTCCAGTTTCTGTGTTGGATGTTGTATTGATGGGTCGCTATGGGAAAGTTGGGCTCCTACGCAATACCGGAGCGCGCGATAGGTCGATTGCCCTTGAATGTCTTGACAAAGTAGGCATGTCGGCTTTTGCCAAACGCCAGATTTCACAATTATCGGGCGGACAGCAGCAACGGGTATTCCTTGCCCGGGCGTTGGCGCAAGAAGCCGACATTTATTTTATGGACGAACCTTTCGCCGGGGTAGATGCTGCTACCGAACAGGCAATCATTGGATTATTGCGGGAGATGGCCGCGGCCGACAAGACCATTGTAGTAGTACACCACGATCTCCAGTCGGCGCGCTCCTACTTTGACTGGATTATCCTACTGAACATGCACCTAGTTGCCGCCGGCCCCACCGAGCAGGTTTTTACCGAAGAAATGGTCCAGCAAGCATACGGAGGTCGACTAAATTTGCTGTCGCAGGTGGGCGATGTGATGGAAAAACGGGCGTTTCCCAGCCGGGAAAACTAAACGGAAGAATTCTTATGCAGCATTTCATCGATTTCTTCTCCTTTACCGATCCCAATGTCCGGTATGTCGTGTTGGGCAATGTCCTACTGTCGGCCAGTGCGGCAATGGTGGGTGTTTTTATCCTGCTTCAAAAGAAAGCACTCGTGGGCGATGCGGTATCACACGCTGTCTTGCCGGGTATCTGTGCGGCCTTTCTGTTTTCGGGAAGCAAAAACACGGCATTCATGCTTGTCGGTGCATTCATAACCGGGTGGCTTGCGCTGATTACAATCGATTACATTGCTACGAAATCCAAATTAAAGAAAGATGCCGCCATTGGGTTGGTGTTGTCGGTATTTTTCGGTGCCGGCATGGTGATGATGACCTACATTCAGCAATCCGGCAATGCCGCACAGAGCGGTTTGGATCATTTCATCTTTGGCAAGGCAGCTACCCTGATCGGCACGGATTTGGTGATCTTCAGTGTCTTGGCCGCGGTACTGCTTGTTGCAGTGGGTTTGTTTTTCAAGGCATTTGCATTGGTGGCGTTTGACCGGCCGTATGCCGAGGCATTGGGCTATCCGGTACGAAAACTCGACCTGCTACTCACCAGTCTGACAGTGCTAGCGGTGGTTACGGGTATTACGGCAGTGGGTGTGGTCTTGATGGCAGCTATGCTGGTTACCCCCGGAGCCGCGGCGAGGTATTGGACCGATAACATTCGGCGGATGGTCGCAATCGCGGTTGCATTCGGCGTATTTGCTGGATTAGCAGGCGCCTATATCTCGTATACCGCACCTGCCATGCCTACAGGTCCGTGGATGGTTGTCGTTTCATCGATCATCGCGTTTGTTTCCTTCTTTTTCGCGCCCAAAAAGGGAATCGTTCCCAAGCTGTACACCCAACGCAAAAACCAACGGATCATCGCCGAAGAAAACACCTTAAAGATGTTCTATCATTTGGGCGAACGGAATAGCCATTTCAAAGGAAAAAGAGACCTATCCGAATTGATTCATACACGCCAGGTTAATGAAACATTACTCAAAACCACCCTGCGTCGTTTGGCCACCAAGCAATTGCTGATTGCGCATGGCCAACAATGGGCATTGACGGATGTGGGTTACCAAAAAGCCGCCAGGGTGGTCCGACTGCATCGTCTATGGGAGTTGTACCTAACCCAGTACATGGATATTGCTGCCGATCATGTGCACGACGATGCCGAGACGATCGAGCACATCCTAACACCGGAGCTGGAACGTGAGCTTGAGCATCAACTGGGCTATCCCAAGAAGGACCCACACAATACGGAGATACCAAAAATTTGAAGAATGAATAGGGATTTACCATGATAGCATTTTGGATCATATTAACGGGTGCCTTGGTCGCCGTTACCTGCGGATTGCTCGGATGTTTCCTGATTCTCCGCAAAATGAGCATGGTAGGCGATGCGATCAGCCACGCCGTATTACCAGGAATTGTGATCGCATTTTTACTCAGCGGAAGCCGTGAAACGCTGCCCATGTTGTTGGGCGCGGGAGCTACCGGATTATTGGCCACGTTTCTCATTGAATACTTTCATCGGCGGGCAAATTTACAGACAGATGCTGCCATCGGTGTTACCTTCACGTTTCTTTTTGCCATCGGGATCATTCTGATCAGTGTCTTTGCCGGAAAGATAGATCTAGATCAGGATTGTGTGCTGTATGGGGAAATCGCGTACGTACCCATTGATCTGTGGGTTACACCCGGCGGAACGATTTTAGGACCGCGTCCCATATATATCCTTTCGGCCGTGCTGCTTATTGTGATACTGTTCATTAAGTTTGGGTACAAAGAGCTGAAATTAACCTCTTTTGACCCTGCCTTTGCGTCGGCGCTTGGTATCTCCACGGCGCTTTGGCATTATTTGCTGATGGCTGCTGTATCACTCACAACAGTCAGCTCTTTTGAATCCGTCGGCGCGATACTGGTCATCGCTTTCCTCATTGGCCCGCCCGCTACCGCATATCTTATGACGCATGATCTCAAGCAAATGCTGGCAATCACCGCAGCATTGGGTATCGTTATTTCGGTTGTGGGTTACTGGATGGCTTATTGGCTCAATGCATCCATTGCCGGGTGCATGGCGGTTATTACCGGACTATGCTTTGCGACAGTTTTTGTATATCAACGTATCCGCGTAACGCATAAACGCCTAACCCATCCCGAGCCCGCGACAGATTAGGCTATAAGTTTATTTCGAATTACTTGGGAAATTGATCATCCAGTATACGCCAAATTTATCCTTAAATGAGCCGAAATAATCACCCCAAAACTGGTCTTCCATGGGTACCTCGACGTTACCTCCTGCAGATAGTCCATTGAACAGCCTATCCGCTTCTTCTCGGCTGTCAGGTGTGATGGATATGTAATTGTTATTGCCCACGTTCAACACATGTCCCGCAGATGGCACGCAATCCGATGCCATGAGAGATTGGCCCTCTCCTACTGGAATAGACACGTGCATGGCACGATTTTTCTCGTCGTCCGGCAGGTTTTCCGACCCAGGCGCATCGCCCATCCGTTGCACGAATAACTCTCCACCAAAAACGGACTGATAAAAGCGGAACGCTTCTTCTGCGTTGCCATCAAAGTTTAAATAAGGATTGAATTTCATGACGATTGTTTTGAAATATGAATGTTATTTTTCTTGCTTTGTGATAAACAAAGATAGCATATGCAGCGACAAAGGTGAATGGGAGAATGCGCCAATTGGGAGGGGCAATTGTGACAATTTAGGGTTACGTTGCAGACCGGGCGAGAAATTCAAAAAACATTTTGCGGAATACGGATTAATAAATACATTTGCATCCCCGAATAAGGGATTGTACATTAACATATGCCCAGGTGGCGGAATTGGTAGACGCGCTGGTCTCAAACACCAGTGGGGCGACCCATGCCGGTTCGATCCCGGCCCTGGGTACTAAAAAAACCTGATAATCAATTGATTATCAGGTTTTTTTGTTTTTCGGAATATAAAAAAGTGTTGCACGAATAACCTGAAAACACAGTATACGCTTCCAGCGTAGTTTAAATAAATTGAAAAGCGGAATGCCCAACTTCGCTGAACATTCCGCTTTACTTCCGGATTATTTTTATTACCAGCCCGGATTGTTCGGCTCCAAAGCTGGATTTTCCTGTATTTCATAGTCTGGAACCGGCCACAGGTAATCCCGGTCCTTATTGAATTTCCTGACCAGTTTCTGGGTATAATCGTGTTTGTAGATCGGGCCGTTTAATACGACCTCGGCAGTCCGCCAACGAAGGATATCCATGTAATAATATCCCTCTCCTGCAAACTCGATCCGCCGCTCGTGGCGAATCACTTCTCGCATCCGGCTTTGGTCATTCAGGGCTACGAAATTGGCTACATCAGCCGGATTCGTATGCTGGATGGCCGGCATGTTCACATTGGCCCGGCCACGGACCGCATTAATGGCTTCATAGACACTTTCGTCGATCTGATTGAGTTCGGTTTTTGCCTCGGCATACATCAGCAATACATCGGCATACCGCAACACAATGTAATTGATATCCGATTGGTTACTGTTTTTTATGACACCGTTGTTCGCGTTATCTGTGTCGTAGATACTGTATTTCTTGAACGTATACCCTGTTTGTGCAAAAGTAGTATTGGTTACCATTGTCCCCCGATACTGAGATCCCGGCCACACCAATGTCATGGCGAACCGCGGATCCCGATTTTCCCAATAGGTACTCTCGTCGTACCGTGGTGAATCGTCAATGGACGAACCATCGTCCATCAGGTAGGCATCGATTAGGCCACGAAGCGGTGCGCTCGTATCGAACTGCCTGCGGATGAGGTCGAAGGAATGGCAATAATTGGGGAAAAGATACTGCACATCAAAGATCACTTCATCGTTGTTTTCATTTTCAGGCATGAATAATCCCCGATAATCGGGAAATATGCTGTATTTACCCAAATCGATTACCTGTTGGGCGGCAGCAGCAGCTTCTGCATAAAACCCATGGTACAGGTACTGCCGGGCTTTCAATGCATAGCAGGCGCCTTTGGTGGCCCTTCCAGTCTGGGTGGCATTTTCTCCCAATACTTCCGCCGCTTCATCCAGATCTTTCATAATTTGTGCGAAGACCTGATCTTTCGGTGTCCGGGGCAAGGTATTGTGTTCGGCAACAGGCGGTTCAAGAATCAACGGTGCATCGCCGTAATAATTGACCAGCATGCTATAGAAAAGCGCCCGTAAGAATTTTGCTTCTGCAATACCCTGGCTTTTTTTGGTTTCGCCCATGGGGATGTTCCCTACTTTGGCAAGGTATGTATTGCATCGGCCTATCCCTTCGTAGGCATGTGCCCATCGATTGTTGATAATCCCGCTGTTGGAGCCATCATGTATACCTTCAGCAATACGGAAAAAGCCAGAAGCACTGTTGTAGTCCGTTGCATTGGGTGTAGCCGTTTCTTCCCACAAGGGAGTAGCCCAAGCTCCACCGCCGTAAATTCCTTCGCGGCGTAGCGAGGTATAGCACGCCGTAAGACCGGCATCTGCCTGGGTCTCCGTTTTCCAGAATGTATCTTCGGTGTACCGATTTTCAGGGTAGGTATCCAAAAGGCTTTCGCATCCCGACAAAAGCGCAAGGCTACTTGCAGTCATCAATAATATAGCGTAGTATTTCATGTTCGTTCAGTTTTAAAAGGTAACGTTTATCCCCGCAGAATAGGTTCTCACCTGCGGGTAGGCGAAAATGTTATCCTGCGTCAGGTCCTTTTCCGGATCCCAATTCTTCATTTTGGTAAAAGTTAACAGATTTTGTGCATTGACGAACAGTCTAAGATCCCGCAGGGCGATCTTCTGAACAATGGCGGCTGGGAAGGTATACCCCAGCTGCAGGTTCTTCAGCCGCAGGTAAGATGCATCCTGAAGCCAGAAATTGGAGTTCACAAAGTTCAGCGTATTTCCAGTACTCGTCGTCAAAATAGGTAGGCGTGCGTTGGGATTCTCGGGTGTCCATGCGTCTGTTTCCCATTCCTTGGTAACACCTGCGCCATTGTAATAAGGATAGCTGACATTATGCTGTGGATAGGTAAATACTTTGCCTACGCCCTGAAAAAATGCATTCAGCTGGACCCCCCTGTATCCCATCCCCAAATGAAAAGAATAGGTGTATTCTGGCACTACCCCAGCAAAAATCTTCCGGTCTTTCGCATCAATTACGTTATCGCCGTTTTGATCTTTATATTTCAGGAATCCAGCCTTGGTAGCCGCATTCTGAAACGCGTGGTTTGCTACCTCTTCGTCCGATTGAAAAATCCCTTCCGTCTCGTAAATATAATAGGATTGAACGGGATAACCCTCTGCGGTGATGTAACGCCCGGAAATAATCTCCTGACCATTCAGGTTCGTAACTTCATTTTTGTTGTAGGCAAAACTGCCTTCTACCTCAAAAGACAGCTGACCGAACTGATCCTGGTAATTCATCAACACTTCCATCCCACGGTTGCGCATGGACCCGACGTTCGTCGTAGGCCCGGTGAGATCACCTACTTGGGAAGCAAAGTTGACCGGACGCAGAATCCCATCCGTCATTTTATTGTACCACTCAATCGTGGTGTTCAATTTACCCTCAAAGGTCGTAATATCCAGTCCCAGATTGGACATGGTAGTAGTTTCCCAGCTCAGGTTGGGGTCGGCTGCTGCGGTAGTGGCGGCACCTATCGCCTCCGTGGTACCGAACGAATAGTTTTGGCCTAACCCCACTGCGTTGATATACCGCCAGAGGCCATTTTGCCCGACGCCAATTTCCTGATTACCGATTTTGCCCCATGAAAAGCGAGGTTTCAATACTGTAATCCAGGTAACATCCTGCATAAAGCGCTCACGATCTATCCGCCACCCGAGTGAAAAGGATGGAAACAATCCCCATCGATGTCCTTTTGCAAACCGCGACGACCCGTCGCTGCGGAAGTTTACCTCCATGAGGTATCGCTCATCGAAGTTGTAACTCAGTCTACCAAAATAAGAAAGAAGCGCCGATTTGGTGCTGTTGCCTGCCACGGTCGGATTGGTCAGGAACACGTCCAGATCCGTCAATTCATTATCCATAGCTCCCTCCTTCTGCGCATTGAAATATTCCCAAGAAAACGTTTCAATACTGTTACCGAGCAACACAGATACAGTATGCTTATCAGCGAACTGCTTATTCCAGTCGAGCGTATGGAAACCGGTCAAATTAATTTCCTTTTCATAGCGCCGGTATCCCATTGCAGTATTGGAAACGATGACGGGCGTGAGCGTTTTGGGATTCACGTTTTCTAAGTACGGCTGAAAGACATGCTGCACATAATCGTATGTATTCGCTGCGACGTTAGCACGGTAGGTAATCCCGGCGGGCAGTTTCAAGTCGGCAAACACGTTACTCAGCAGGCGAGTCCGCACGTAATCGCGGCTACCCTCACGCAGTCTCGACAGTGTATTGGCCCACGCATTTAACCCCGTGGAACGCAACCAGGTGTTGCCATACCGGCCATCTTCAATCAACACCGGAAAAATAGGTACTGTACGGAATATCGCATTCTGCCAATAGCTTTCGGTAGTCATCTGCGGTTCGTCAAACTTACGGTATACGCCTGAAATTTTAGCTCCGATGGAAAGAAAATCGGTTACATCCACTTTGCCATTCAATCCCATGGAATATTTGGAGGCTTTTGATTTGCCATACTTCAAAACCCCATCTTGATTCAGCGCACCAAGTGTAATGGCGAGGTTGTGTTTATCGCCTCCACCCGAAACGGTTACGTTGTGCTCGTGCATAAAACCCGTTTTCAAGGCAATGTCATACGGATTGGTACGCGGATACATATAACCGTTCGGATCTCCCGCCATTCCCTGTTCGTATTCCTGAATTTCCGCTTCGGTATATTCAGGCGCCTTACCTTCGTTGCCAAGTGCAATATTCTTGTAACGCATGAATTTGATGGGATCCCATTCCACATCCGGTAGTTTGATCACATCTTCAGCCCCGAAGTAGTTGTTATACGTAACGCGATAACCCTCTCCCCTTGATCCTGCCTTCGTAGTTATCAGGATGACGCCATTAGCAGCCCTTGAACCATACACAGCGGTAGAGGCGGCGTCCTTCAGCACGGATATACTTTCGATTTCATTGGGATTAACATCGAGCAATGGGTAAGAAATCCCATCGACCAATACCAGCGGGTCGTTATTGTTCAGCGTACCTACGCCACGAATACGGATCGTGGCCTGATCGTTTCCAGGCTGCGCTGTATTTTGATTTACGTACAGCCCATTTAGCCCCTGCAGCGCCTGTGACGAGGTTGTAATGGGCCGATTGGCCAATTTTTTAGTATCTGCCACCGTCACGGCTCCCGTAAGGTTGACTTTTTTCTGCTTCCCATATCCAACGACGACCAACTCCTCCAACAGTTCACTGCTGGCAGTTAGGGAAACGTCGACAACGGATCGATTACCTACGGCTTCTTCTTGCGCTGTAGCCCCAATAGACGTAAAAACAAGCACCGCTTGCTGTCCCGAAACCTGAATGGTGTATCGGCCTTCCGAATCGGTCTGCGTAGATACAGACGTACCCTTCACCGTAACGGTTACACCGGATAACCCTGTCCCATCCCCCTCGCCGGTCACACGCCCGTGAACGGTTCTTGTCTGTGCGTAGGATAACGGCACCCACAGCAACATCCCTATTACGTACAATAGGAAAGTCTTCATGTAAAGTCGGATTTTCATATAAAAAGATTAAATAGTGAGCAGAACTGATCTAAGAGCCGAATAGATTAAATTTAATATACTTCAAATTCAGCGTACAGCTGAAAGATGCAAATAATTCCCATTCGAATATACATTGCTATTTTACTAACTATGAATGAATTAAGCAAACATTTTTTTCTTACTTACCATCGGATAAGCAAGTGTCATATGTTATCAGTTGAAGTGCACCAAATGCAAGCAACGCCGCGAAATTAGAACGGCTATGTTACGCACAGGTTAACACGAATTAACCAAATTATGAAAGAAAGTGTGTTAGTCTTTTCTACCCGCAATCATGATATGCGGACTAAAACATAAGAGTTCGCGGTCAGTTTCTGTCAAACCGACCAGTTCCAGTAGACGTGCCCGCTTCACCGGGTCGGCCCAACTTTGGAAAAATTGACCATCCATCCAGGCTAGGCCCTCGACGGCATAAAGGCCGGTTGTTACAAGCCCGACAGCTTCCAATTCCTCAACCAGCAGGCTGGGGCGGTGGAAGTACGCGCGCGGCAGCATACCCGGCACACCTTCGAGTGGCTCATGCTGTCCGGTAAGTAATTCGGAACGGCACATGGAAAAAACCTGTGGCTGATGTATCATACTGCTATGCAAGGCTGCAACGGCCGATGCTGCGTGAGTAATCGCAAACCCGAGCACCTTGCCACCCGGCTTCAGCACCCGGTGGGCTTCTTTCAACGCTAACAACCGATCTTCCTGCTTTTGCAGGTGATAGAGCGGTCCGTGAAGAATAATCACGTCAATGGATGTATCTTCAAACGGCAGGTCACGGGCTTCACCTAGCAGGCAATTAAATGAATTGGCTGCACGTTTAGCCTTACGTTTTGCCTGTTCGATGTGTTTCGGCACAGGATCGATCAGCGTGACCCCGTGCCCCAAACCGCTGAGCCACGCTGCATAATGCCCCGTTCCGCCACCGACATCGGCAATAATAAGTTTGTCGGACTGCAGGTGCCGCCCCATTAATACCTTATTCCGCTCAAATTCAAGGGGCCCCAGCCCAATCTGCAGCCGGGAGTCCTCGGCGTGGTCGGTATAAAATTCGGTAATGGCGGGTTCAATCATCCGGCAAAATTACAGCTATTTCCGTATTATCTGTATCTTTGCCCAAATCTAGTTTATGAGACCCTCCAAGTTTTTAACATTTCTAGCCGCCCTAATTTTCCTCTGCGGATGTGCCGCGAAAGAGTCCCAACACCCGAAACCCAACATCCTTTGGATTACGATTGAAGACACTTCACCCGAATTCATCGGGTGTTATGGCAATGCTGCAGCGAGCACCCCTACGATTGATCACCTTGCTAAAGATGGCGTCCGGTTTACCAACGCATTTTCAACGGGAACAGTTTGTTCACCCAGTCGCACGGCGCTCATTACCGGCGTAAAAACGTACGAAACCGGAACGGGGAACCATCGCAGCAAATACGCCATTCCGGATTTTATCAAAGGATTTCCTTACTACATGCAGGAAGCGGGTTATTATACGTCCAATAATCAGAAGACCGATTACAATGTAGCTGGCGAAAAGCAATTTATTGCCGAGGCGTGGGATGAAAGTTCCGGAAAAGCCGGATGGTGGAACCGCACGCCGGGGCAGCCGTTCTTCGCGGTGTTTAACTTCAACGATTCACATCAATCACGTACGATGACAGAGTCGTATTCATGGTACGAGGAGCACGTTTTACAACAACTTCCCGAAGAAGACCGGATCGGGGAAGATGCGTTTGAAATGCCCCCCTTTTACCTGGACAGTCCACCCATGCGAAAGCAATTCGCCCGGGTATATAATTCCCTTAAATTGACCGACAATAAAATTGCTGCACTGCTGGATCGGTTGGAAAAAGACGGCTTGAAGGACAGCACCATCATCTTTTTTTTCGGAGATCACGGAGAAGGCATTCCCCGAGGGAAAACCAATGGCATCGACCTGGGTTATCGGGTGCCGTTTGTCATCTGGTTTCCCGAAATGTATAAGCACCTATCTCCTTGGGGCACGGCAGGGGTGGTGACAAATGAGCTGATCGATTTTACGGACCTGCCTCCTACTTTGCTGCATCTCGCGGGGGCACCGGTTCCCGAACACATGAAAGGACGGAAACTGATGGGTGATGACCGGTCGCCGGTCCCAACGCACTTGACATTGTCGTCCGACCGCTCAGACAACGGGATCGATATGATCCGCTCGGTGACCGACGGGAGATTTATGTATTCCCGCAATTTTATGCCTTTCATGTCCGAAGCCCGTTATATCCGCTACATGGAAATCGGCGAAATCAAGCAGCAGATGCGGAAAGACCTCGCCGCCGGAAAATTGAATGCCCTGCAAGCAAGTTTATTTGAAGAGCGCCCCGCTGAATTTCTGTTTGATCTCGAGCATGATCCATGGGAGACAACGAATCTGGCAGACGATCCCGAGTTTTCGCCTGTTTTAAAGCGGATGCGAGGCCTGCATCGGGACGAAGTGCTCAATTCCCGCGATGCGATGTTCCTTCCGGAATATGAAATAACCCAATTGATGGATTCCACTACCGCATACGAATATCGCTTAAACCATACCGATTACCCACTGGAAAAAATCTACGATGCGGCATCGTTGGCGGGTTTCCGGGGTGCGGACGTAGCGGCCAAGCAAGTTGATATGCTTGCGGATACCAACAAGTTCGTGCGTTATTGGGCCATACTGGGATTACGGTCGCAACACACGGATGCGCTGGCACCCTACGCCAAGGAAATCGCAAATGCCCTGCTCGACGACTATCCACCTGTAGCCATCACCGCCGCGGCGGTGGCATTCCAGGCTTTTGACGATTCGCAAGCCGCCACGATTTTAAAACGTTATTGCCAACATGAAACCGCGCAGCTGTCACTCATGGCCATCAACTACTTGCTCTATTTAGACAACCGGCAACCGTTTGCCGAAACCATCCGTGCAACGTATGCGATGGAAAACCAGACGTACGACATCAAAGCCGCCTGTCTGGACGTGCTCGGAAGTCTGAATCTGGTTCCCAACACACCCGATTACCGGGAGTAATTCGGTTTCCTGCTTCAGCAGCGGGCGCGGATAAGCGTGATAGCCCGTTTTCTACCGGAAAACCGGTAGAAACATACACAAAGCGTTCCAAACTGTCTGCCTCATTATGCTGGGCAAGCGCCACGCAATACCGCGATGAGGCGCAAATAAATAGAGGTGATAATACCGGAAAACCGGTAGGCAATACGTAATTTCCGCCCATGTTATTGTCGGAGTCCTTGTACGAGGCATTGGAAGCCTCTTTGAAAAATCTGGAACGGCCACATTCGTCCATTCAATCTATTGGGTCCGTATCAGGCGGTGATATTAACCGGGCTTATCGGATCAAAACGTCAACCGGCGACTATTTTGTAAAAGTAAATAACGATCCGTTGGCCGCATCGATGTTTTTGGCAGAATCCAACGGATTGGACATATTGCGAAACCCATTGGGAGCAGCCCATGTCCCGAAAACCTTTCTGGTCGGGAATGCGCGGGGCGAAGGCTTCCTGCTCATGGAATGGATCGACACCGGCAACAAACACGACGCTCCCCAACAAGAAGCATTGGGCAGGCTGCTGGCGTCTTTACACCGTCGACATGCCGATGCTTACGGATTGGATCACGACAACTTTATTGGTCCATTGCCTCAAAATAATGGGTTCTCTTCCGATTGGACGGAATTTTTCATCGAACAACGGTTGCAAAAACAGTTGGATATGGCAGATCAGATCTTGGACGGAACCGACCTGCATAAAAAATTCGATCGCTTGTTTTCCCGCTTTGCCGACCTGTATCCATGCGAGCCGCCCTCGCTCCTTCACGGCGATCTATGGAGCGGCAATTACCTAGTGGATCAGTTGGGAACACCTGTTTTCATCGATCCGGCAGTTTATTATGGCAATCGTGAAGTGGATATCGCTATGACTAAGCTATTCGGCGGGTTTTCTGAACGATTTTACGATGCGTATAATGAGACGTATCCCCTACAACACGGATGGGAGGAACGGGTGGATCTGTGGAATCTCTATCCTTTATTGGTGCATCTGAATTTGTTTGGACGTTCGTACCTACGTGCAATCCAAAATAATTTAAAGCAATATATAGGCGCTAATAGTTAGACATCCTTATATTTACCGCGTCAAACAGATATAAAACTAAATGAAATACTCGTATTGGTTGATACTTGCCGTCACATTTTTGGCATCGGCATGCAGTTCAGAAAACAAAAATTGTACGACAGTTACGGAAGATCGGTATGTCGCCATGACCGATTCGCTGGCAGCCAAACTGGAATGGCCGGAAAAACTGGACATTAAAGTGTTTGCAGGCCCCGACTTGGTACCCAGCCCAGCTTGCCTTGCCGTATCTGCCTCCGGCGATATTTTTGTAGGGGTTGACAAGATGGGCTCCCTCGGAAAAGAAATGGGACAGGGGGCGATTGTCAAATTGATCGATTGCAATGGCGACGGTATCATGGATAGCGACACGGTGTTTGCCCGCGTAGACAACCCAAGAGGAATACTCGCACTGGGCAATCAAGTCTTCGTGCTGCACACGCGTTTTTCCGACGAAACCAAAAAGGCGGCCAATATGGATCTCATTGTCTACGAAGATCGTGATAACGACGGCGTCGCAGATGGCGATCCGACACCTTTGATCACCGACATCAGCAACCCGACTTACCTTGCTGAACGGGGCACCGACCATGCCACGAATGGTATCCGCATGGGAATAGATGGCTGGATTTACATCGCAGCAGGTGATTTTGGTTTCCACAACGCAACGGATCGGGACGGTAAGCAATTAACCGTACTTGGAGGCGGCATTATAAGGGTGCGGCCAGACGGGACCGAGATGGAAGTGTACACCCACGGCCTACGGAATATTTACGACGTGGCCATTGACCCATTCATGAACATTTTTACGCGGGACAACACCAACGATGGTGGCGGATGGAACATTCGCTTTTCGCATCAAATCCAGTCGGGCGAATACGGTTATCCCATTTTGTTTAAGCATTTCACTGAGGAAATTATCCCTGCTCTGGTCGACTTGGGTGGCGGTTCCGGAACCGGGTCCCTATACCTCAACGACGAACGCTGGCCGGAAGAATACAATAACACGCCGCTGATGGCCGATTGGGGGCGTAGTTATCTTTACCGCCATCCGGTACAGGCAGATCAGGCAACGTTCACCCAGCAAGAGGAAAAATTCATCCAATTGCCGCAGATTACTGATGTAGACATCGATGCATCGGGAATCCTGTATCTTTCGGCTTGGGACGGAGCCGGCTATTCCGGAAGCCCTGACATCGGTTATGTAGTGCGGGCGGTACCGAAGGGGTTTGATTATGAATCGTTTGCCGATATCCAGCAGTTTTCAAACCGGAAGCTCGTTGCGTTGCTGAAATCGAAAAGTGCCAAAGCCCGGTTAGCAGCCCAATACGAGCTTCTTAGCCGAACCGACAACGCCGATGCCGCTTCCCGGGTTTGGAAGCTGGTGGAAGACAATTCCCTGGAAATGGAGTCGCGCGTGGCGGCATTGTACACCTATGCGCAGTTAACGGGAAAGGATGGAATCTCCCGGTTAGTGGAGGCCACTGCCGATACGGATCTACAGGAATACGCCCTCCGGGCATTGGCGGATCGCAAAGCTTGGGCAGCGGAAGTGCCGTTGGAACCGTTTCTAATGGGACTGCAAGCTTCCGCTCCACGTGTCAAAGCCGCGGCGATTATCGGTGTCGGGCGTTTGGGAAAAAAGGAAGCCATCCCCGCATTGCTGAAAATCAACGTTCCTGCGTCGTTCAAATCTCCCGATCTGGGGACTGAAGGGCCTCATGCAACGCCCAATTCAGAAATTATACTCCCCCATTTAGCTGTAAAGGCCCTTGTGGCACTGAATGCGGTGGATGAATGCATCGAAGCGCTGAATACCGGGAACCGGGATCTTGCCTTATGGGCAATGCGCTACTTACACGACCACCGCGTGGTGCAGGCGTTGATTGCCGCATACGAAAACACAGCGGATGAAGCGCTCCAAGTAAAAATTATCAACACACTGGCACGCATTTACCATAAAGAAGCTCCGTATGATGCATCGTGGTGGTGGAGCACCCGACCTGATACCCACGGTCCTTACTACAAAGGCATAGAATGGGAAGGAACACCGGTTATCCGGACGTTTTTGCTGGAACAATGGAAAAAGGCCGGAAGCGACAACAAAGATTTCTTTAAAGTACTGAATACAAGATATCGCTTGGCCATTAATCAATTTGGCATTATCGAAATACAGCCACCCAAAGAAGACGCCCCTCAAGTGGACCTGGAGAAACTCAAAAATAAAAAAGGACAGGTGGGCGAATCTTCCATCGAGGACGTCATGCTGGCACTTGATAAAATTAAAGGGGACCCGAAACAGGGCGCTGCACTTTTTGCACAACAAGGGTGTAAAACCTGTCACGCCATCGACCGAAGCGAAGTCCAGAAAGGTCCCTTCATGGGACAGATTGGCTCCATCATGAATCGCCAGCAAATCGCGGAATCCATCCTGAAGCCGAATGCTTCCATATCGCAGGGCTTCTCAACGGTGCAGATCCAGACAAAGGGTGGGAATGCCTACGTGGGATTTGTCACCGAAGAATCGGCCGATAAGCTGACGATCCGCAACATTACCGGTGCGGCCACGACCCTTGCAAAATCGGAAATCGCCAGCCGGCAGGAGTTGGAACACTCCATGATGCCCGAAGGACTGGCGAACGCATTGAGCTATCAAGAGCTCGCCTCATTAGTAGCTTACTTAGCGCAGCAAAAGTAGTCGGATATCGTACTAATTGTTATCTTTGCACCCGTTTAAAAAAAAGACAATTCATGGCTTTACAGTGCGGCATCGTCGGCCTACCCAATGTAGGCAAATCCACTTTATTCAACTGCCTTTCCAATGCAAAGGCACAGGCAGCTAATTTCCCATTTTGTACCATTGAACCCAATGTGGGGGTGATCACGGTACCGGACGAGCGGTTGAATAAACTGGCCGAGTTGGTAAAGCCGCAGCGAATTGTACCCAATACCATCGAAATTGTGGACATTGCCGGCCTCGTAAAAGGAGCAAGCAAGGGCGAAGGCCTGGGCAATCAATTCCTCGGAAACATCCGCAATACAGACGCGATCATCCACGTGTTGCGCTGCTTTGACGATGGCAATGTCGTACACGTTGATGGATCGGTGGATCCGGTGCGCGACAAGGAAATCATCGACACCGAATTGCAGCTGAAAGACCTCGATACGGTGACCAAACGTATTCAACGAGTGGAAAAACAAGCGAAGACAGGTGGTGATAAGGAAGCCAAGCGGAGTTATGAAATCCTGTCGGTGGTTAAAAACCACCTCGAGTCGGGTAAATCAGCACGTACAGCTCCGATATCCGAAGAAGACTTTGACTTCATCAGTGACCTGTCGCTACTTACCGTGAAGCCGATATTATATGTCTGTAATGTAGATGAAAGTTCGGTAAATACGGGTAATGACTACGTTGCGCAGGTGAAGCAAGCTGTGAAAGACGAGAATGCGGAAGTACTGATTATCTCCGCCCAGATTGAATCGGAAATTGCCCAGTTGGACAGCTACGACGAACGGCAACTTTTCCTGGAAGATCTCGGCCTGACCGAATCGGGTGTCAACAAGCTCATCCGTGCGGCCTATAGACTGTTGAACCTGGCAACCTACTTCACCGCAGGTGTGCAGGAAGTACGCGCCTGGACGATTGAAAATGGCTTTACCGCTCCTCAGGCTGCAGGGGTAATTCACACCGACTTTGAAAAGGGTTTTATCCGCGCTGAAGTTATCAAGTACGAAGATTTCATTAACTACGGCTCGGAGGCCGCTGTGAAAGAGGCGGGCAAGCTGGGGGTGGAGGGTAAAACCTACCTTGTGCAGGATGGGGATATCATGCATTTCCGGTTTAACGTTTAATCCCAGCTGTTCTATTCTGTAAGAACGTCCCCACCCTACAATTACGGATGGGGACGTTTACAAACACACAAAACAATCTTCATCAAATCTTCATCCGCTTCATGATGCAGCCATTAGTGCGGACTGCAAAGTTGCGCTGGTTTTACCAAAGACACAATGGGAACAAGTTATTTCCGTTTTTTTAACGGAAAAAATCAGCATTCACCATTTTTTTGCTACTATTGTTCCCTTATAAATCGTTATGTCGTTTTTTTACCATCCGTACTTATGACACAACTTGATGATATTGACATCCAATTGTTGAACCTTCTCCAGCGAGATGCCACATTATCCAACAAAGAATTATCGTTACAGCTCAATCGGTCGGTAGCGGCCATCCAGGAGCGGCGACGTCGGTTGAAAGAGCAGGGCTATATCAGCCGTATCGTGGCAATCCTCGACCGAAAAAAAGTAGATAGAAGCCTGATGGCTTTCTCACATGTACTACTCACTTCACACACCGCCGAAACGCTTGGAACGTTTGAACGCGAAGTATCCGAATTTGATGAGGTACTGGAATGTATGCAAATGACCGGTGCATACGATTTCATCCTCCGCATCGCTATTAAGGACATGGAAACCTATAACCGCTTTTTACGCAACCGACTGGCTACCCTGCCCAACATCAGCACTGTACAGAGTTTCTTTGTACTCAGCGAATCCAAGAGCGACACCGCTTATAAATTGTAGCTGAAACACTTACCGGCAGCGAAATAGTTCGAACCCCGGCCATCGCTTCGTCCTCATCCCTTGAAAACACAAAAGCACCTCGTTAAGGTGCTTTCTTGTGTTCCCGAAGGGATTCGAACCCCTATCTTCAGAACCGGAATCTGAAATTCTATCCATTGAACTACGGGAACGGGGACGCAAAGATATTCAAAATTTCGAAATCAAATATATCGTTGACTCAAGAATTTTAACTTTCCTCAACAACAGACATTTTTGCTTTATAATTTGCTTCTGTCCGCGCTTTTACCAGCCGATCTACCCGATACATCATCAACAGACTAACAACAGAAATTGCTACCACCGCATAGCCAACCACGTCGTAGTGCTCAAGCGGACTGAAATTGGTCTGCTGGACAACAATCTTACCAGCCAGCGCCGCAGCAATACCTCCGGCTACTTGTTGTAACGATGCATTAATGCTCATAAATGCTCCCCGATCTTTCAATTCGGGCACTGCACTCACCAATGCGGAAGAAGGCACCATGCGGCTCGTTACACCCGCCATGAGCATGACATTAAGCGCAATGGCCGCCCATAAAGGCGTGACGGAAAGGTTCGTATACCAAATGCACATGATCATTAGCCACAACGACGCGATGACAAACAGCTTGTACTTATCTATCCGGTCGCTGAAACGCCCGATAAAGGGCATAATCACCAACGTGGCCAACCCCGAAACCATAAACAGGATGGGGAGCTGCTGCTCGGTAATATGTAGGTTGTTGATGGCAAATGCACTGCCGAAGGGCATCATCATGAATCCACCTACCGAAAGTAATGCAGTAGAGAGGAAACCAATGCGGTAATGGCGCTGCGCCAAGGTATGAAGCAGGTGACCAAAAGCCGATTTTTCACTTTTAACACCCAAGTGGGCGTTAACGGGTTTCAGATAAAACGTGACCATTCCGGCAATCAGTACGCTGAGTACCGCCACCATCAAAAACGGAGCTTCCCAACCCCACCCATTTGCAATATAAAGCCCTATTGGGATGCCCAACACCTGACTGGCACCAAACGCCATTTGAACAAACCCCATCACACGGCCGCGTTGCTGCAACGTGAATAAATCCGCTACGATGGCCATGGAGATGGAACCGATGACGCCGCCGAAGAGTCCGGTGAAGATACGTGCCACGACCAAGAATAGATATGTATGTGCGATACCGCATAACACCGTGCCGACGATAAAACCAATGTAAAAAAACAACAACAGCTTTTTCCGGTCGAATCTGTCTGAGAAACCAGCGGTAAGAAAACCAGAAAGGCCCGCGCTAAACGCATAGGCCGATACTGCCAAGCCAAATTCCGAAGGAGACAATCGCATCGACTTCATCAAAATGTCCCCCAAAGGAGACATAATCATGAAATCGAGGATAACGGTGAATTGTGTAAAAGCTAAAATAACCACTACCAGAATCTGGTAGCGGTTGAAGGGTGCTGCCTCCCCTGATGTTTGATTCATTCTTTGAAGACGCTCATGGCAACCGAATGTTACAAGCGCCGCCGATTTTATTTTCCCTTACCCTGAGCCATTACTTTCACCGTCTGTAGAATAATGTCCATATCGGTTTTTAAACTCATCGTATCCAGGTAATTCAGATCGTAATTGACACGCTCACACATTTGATTAACATTTTCAGCATATCCATAATGCACCTGCCCGATGGACGTGATACCCGGTTTAAGCCGGAACAGCTGCATATATTCCGGTTTGCGTTCCTTGATCTCATCGATAAAATGCCTGCGTTCGGGGCGCGGCCCCACAATGGCCATATCACCTTTCAACACATTCCAGAATTGGGGTAATTCATCAAGGTGTGTTTTGCGCATAAATTTCCCCCATTTCGTAATACGGGGGTCATCATCCGACGCCAATTGCGGACCGGCCTGTTCAGCATCCACACGCATACTTCTAAACTTATAGATGTAAAACGGCTTTTGGTCTTTGCCGATACGCTCCTGCTTATAAAATATGGGGCCCGGTGACGTAACTTTGGTAATCAATGCCAGTAATGCATAGATTGGCAGTCCGGCAACAATCACTAAGGTCGAAAACACGATATCAAATATACGTTTGAGGAAGATCGTTTCCTGATAAACCAATAACTTCCTTTTTACGGCCTGAAGATCTATCCGAAAAGGTGGCTGATACGTAATCAATTCGTATAAACTGTTATCAACGTTATAGGCCACCTGCTGTATTTGAGTTTCTCTAATCATGATATTCACACTTAATCAACGCTGATATAGATACCAATTAAGTGCCATGTTCGAAAAAAGCAGCTATTAGGCCTCCAGTTACAATTCAAAGTGAATAAAAGATAAAAGACTACCTGAGAAGTGGGGAAAAATTCCACAAATTAGGGTTTTGGCCGGGGCGGCCTTACCCCCGACCCCAATAGGCCTTATACATCGAAAAAGCTTTACGTAGCCGGAGTGGCAGCGATCGGTAGGATAGCCCCAGTTTATATCCCAGCCATTTTGCCACAAACGAACAACAGACTTTGGGAAGTAGCCAAGGTTTGCGGCGGACTACATACCGGATTTCTGATAGGGCATACCGGAACCCTTCACTATCGGCCTTGCCGAAAGAATCAAAAATCCATCGATTATCGTTGTGAAATACACCGATATCGAAATACCGTTCAAATTCCTCACGGAGACTGTAGGCATGCGAATGGTAAACGCAGGCGTCGCCTACATAGGCCATTTTCCATCCGTCCAACAACAGCCTCCCTGCAACGATGACATCTTCGCCCATGATGGTGCCCCGGGGGAAGCCTCCCACTCCTTCAAAGGCGCTACGGCGGTAGGCCGCAAAGGAATTGGAGCAGGAAATCGTTTTGATGCCATACGTATCGGCATCGGCCAAACCCCGTATCTGGGTCTGCGGGGGATAATTGAATAACCGTGCATGGGCCTCCATGACGGTAGCTCCCTTATGGGGAAGCTGTCGGCCATAAGCCATTCCGATTTGCGGGTCATCAAATACGCGGATGATGTTTGTGAGAGCCGATTCATCAGCCGGAATGGCGTCTTGCGTAAGAAAAATGTAGACATCTGCTTGCGGATAGGCATCGATGGCCCGTTGCCGTGTACCGCCGTGGTCAAATCCCGCATCACCCAATCCCATCACCTCAAAACCTTCGGCCCTGGCCGCTTCCACCGTTCCGTCAGTGGAACCGGAATCGATCACGACGTGCTGCGTTATCGGCGCATGCTGCGCAGCCAGCGCGTCCAGCAACGCAATAAAATGCTGCCCACCGTTCAACGTGGGTATGTATACATTTACTTTTGTCATTGCATTTCCTTGGTTGCGTGTTCCCGGACCGTATTTTTATTGATTTTGATATTCGGGGGTTTGAAATCATGGATCCAGGTACCGCCAGATGTCACAAAATTACTATCTATCCGCACGTTGAGTGCCGTTTTCCGGACTGTAATCGCCGCATTTTTTGCATTGAAAATATGGTTACCCAGTAGCGAAGCGCTCTTTGTCTTCACTAATAGCAGGGCGCCCGACTCATGCCCACTTCTCAAGCGGTTGCCCTCAAATTTCAGATGCCCTTCCATATTAATATTGATGGGACCGCTGTTGATTTCGTTTTCTATGATGCTCACTGAATCGACCCGGATGCCGTTAGGTAGCATGATACTGCCTATCTGACTGTGTCTAATATCCAGCAATCGCCCTTCGGCATTGGCCAACAAGCGCAGTGTATGAAAGGAATTTCCTTCCATCCGTATGTGTTCCCACTGTCCAACCAATTCGAACGCCCCATCGGTGATATTCCGGTTGGCTGTAATCGCTCCACACCCTTCTATATAAAGTGCCGGCCGATTGTTGCCGAATGCCCGGTTCCCGCTGAGTGTCACCCCCGAAATGCCGATCAGTGTGCCGATACCGGATCCATCGGGCGTGGATTCACCCTTCACAAAACCATTACTTTTACTGTAATTACCTGCAATGAGCGCATTGATGGCCACCACCCGCCCATGCGCCCGGTTATTGATATCTACAGCATCGGCGGCGTTGTATTCCAGCCTATTGTTGGTAATCCGGTAATTCATTACGCGCTCGGCGGTATTGAAGGCTACCTGAATGCCGCTCATCCCGTTGTGGTGGATGTGGTTTCCATCGATTTCGACATCACCACTGTCGTGTATGAAAATGCCGTTTTCACCGTTGTGATGGAACCGGTTGCCGGAAATGGTGATGCCCTGACTCGATAGCACCCGCACAGCCGTACCGGGATGATACGTCGTGGGCGATTCCCGGGCACCTCCATATTGGGTGATGGTAGTGCCGACTACCCGGGAAGCGGCACAACTATACCACAATACGGCCGGAAAAGAACGATTATTGGTGGAGTCGCCCGTCAATTGGCTGTTTGCTAGGGTCAGGTTGCTGCATTGCGACGCGTAAATAGCCTCGTTGGCCGTTTCTGCACGAAAGGAAAGGAATACATTGGATATCCGGTGCGCACGGAAAAGCGGTGCATCCGAGTGTTGCTTTTCCACGGCAAATTGTGCCGACAGCTCGTCGGGTTGCTTTAGCAAACCATCGGACACCAAGTGCACATTGGAAACCAAGCGGATGGTATGTACCAAATAGGTTCCTTTCGGCAGGTATACCGTATCCCCTATGGAGGCGCTGTCCAACGCCGCCTGGATGAACCGGCTATCGTCGGTCTTGCCATCGCCCGTGGCGCCGTATTCCTTCACATTGATGCGGCGTCCCGTCGTCTCAGCTCCCGCAGGGTGGTTTACCCGAACACCACAGGCAAGCGCCAGCAAGCTCCCTCCTATCCAGATGATCCCACGTAAATTAGTCCACTTCATAGCTTCCGATGTTTATCCGTTATCACGTTCCATGTATCCGTAGCGGTACGGTCCCAGGTAAATTGTGCAGACCGCTGTACGCCTCGCTGCTGAAATTCCCGGTAGCGGTCGCCGTCGTTTACCAATGTTTCTATGCCGGCTTTGATCGCCTCCACATCGTGCGGATCTACACATAGCGCGGCATCGTCTGCAATCTCCGGCAGTGAGCCGGCCGTGGAAGTCAACACCGGTGTACCGGATGCCATGGATTCGATAACCGGCAGTCCAAAACCTTCCATAAGCGACACGAAGAGCGTTGCGTATGCTCCCTTATATAATTTGGGTAACTCGGCTTCGGGAATCCGTCCCAAAAAACGGACCCTTCTTTCGATACCCAGTTGGGCAATCAGCGCACATAGCCTTTCATCGCCGTGACCGGAAAGAAAAAACAAAAATTCCGGCGGGATGTCAGCGCGGGCAAAAGCCGTAAGCATAGCCGGAATGTTCTTGTTTTTACGCCGATTGCCTACATACAGAAAATACGGTGCTTCCGATTGAAATGCCTCGGTATTTTTCCGGTATATCGCGTCCACGCCGTTATAAATGACCGTGATCAGCTGTTCATCGACGCCGAGCAGTTCAATCAGCTGTTTTTTGCTGAAATGCGACACCGTGATCAGCTGTTGCGCCTTCGCCGCCAACCGGGCAATCACCTGTTGGTAATACAGGCGATGCCAGGACGTATAATAAAAAAGGTGCATCAAGTCGTGGATGGTAAATACAAACGGAATGCGGCTGTAAAGCGGAGGCATAAACGAAGGGCTGTAAAACACATCGGCATCGCTTTTCCGGATTTCACGGGCCAGCATCCACGGTGTCAGCAGGTTTCCTAGCCCCATATCGCTTGGTATGAAGGCTGGTGAAATATGGCTGGGCATCCGCGCCATCACCTCGTTGTACAGTTTACCGATACCGGTATCGCCTGCCCATCTGTCGTCTATCAATACACGCAGGTTCATATGCCGATCCTCCACCGTAAACGATCCACGCCTACCGGATAACTGCTTCCCAGCAGGAATACCAATATCAGGTACAGGACGATATCGTTGTCATAACCCGAATATAAAATCATTAAAATGGCCAGTAACGGCAGGAAAGCCACCCACCAAAAGCCGTGGTTTTTCCGCTTTTCCATACAGAATCGGTAAAAATAAAACAGGAACAATGCATAAGATGCCAATCCAATGATACCAAAATCAAGGTAACAATTGAAAAATGTATTATGGATGTGCGGTTCGCCATGGTAAAAATCCGCGTAGCGGCCAAGAAAATCACCCCCGCTCATAAAGCCATTGCCCAATGGAGAAATGGCGGTAAAATGCTGAAAGAATGCTTTCCAATACACCAGTCGAACGCCCATTCCATCGTTGGATGCCATTAGGGTATCTACGCGTACCACCTTTTCCGCCACAAACGGAATGGCTAGCAACGCCAGCGCCCCCAGCACCACGCGCCAACGGACCGTTGTTCCCGCCCACAGGAGGCAGAAAATCCCGAGAAGCAGGGCCACCATCGGCGTGCGCGACAATGATAGCCATGCCAACCCCCATACCAATCCGATACGCCACCACACCAGTTTCTGTTTCTGCACAACCGGCAGTAATACATAGACAAACCCCAGCAGCGCAATGCGTGCACCGAACATATTCTTATCGTCCAGTCCCCAAAAGTAATGAGAAGCCTGATATAACGCACTGCCATGTGCCGAACTCGGCGCACCTCCCAACCACCGGAACCCGGCTACCTGGTGATACAGCAGTAATTGCAGCAAGGTAAGTCCCAGCACGAGATGCAGCGTCACATCCACCCATCGCAGCAGGCGGGTGTTATCCCGCTGGGCCAACCAGCCGACAGCGAAATATAAATAACAGAAATTGATCGGCAATTTAAGGAAATTCGTTGCTTCCCTTCCCTCTTCCGGTAAGTTGATCAAAAACACAAGCGAAGCATACCCCGTAAACACGCCCAGAGACCACACCCAATAATGCCGGAGCAGAACCGGCGTATCCCAAAAGTAACCCAGCAATGCCAGCAAAAATACGAGCGGATAAATTTTGACAGGCAGGAAAACAGCTACCAACGCGAGGCAAAATAACGCCTCGCAGAAAGTGGCCCTACGGCTTACCAAGTTGTCACGCATCCGCATCATCCATTGTCATTGTTTGCAGCACTCGTTCATATTCCGTTATCATGCGTTCCACACTGAGGTATTCGCCTATGGAAGATCTCGCTCCCGTTGCCAGCCGATTATATAATGCCACATCACGCCACAAGGTAATGAGTGCATCGCCAAGGGAATCCGGCCGGTCGGGATCGCATAGGATTCCGTTCACCCCATCGGCGACAGTCTCCCGCAACCCGCCCCGGTTGCTGGCGATTACCGGCAAATTAGCTGCCAAACCTTCCACGGCCACCATGCCCAGCGGTTCTTCCCAGATAGATGGAACGACCAGTACGTCAACCGTTGCATAAAAATCACTTGAATTCACATAGCCGACAAAATGGATACGTTCATCATTTCCGGCTAATTGCCGGAAATGGGCCAGATCGTCCTCCTTTCCGCGTCCGGCGATATGCAGCCGTCCTTCGATGCCCGAAGCTTTAAATTGACGGATGAGCCATTCAACTCCCTTCGCGGCAGAAAGCGTCCCGATGTAACCCACTGTCAGCGATTGCCCTTCTTTCCGCAGCCGCGGCTGGTTTATAGCAGGGATATCCCGCGCGTTGTGCACCACATATTGGCGAACATTCCGGAAATAGCCCTGTGTGATGAATCGTTCCAACACGCTACGGCTGATGCCCACCACCGCTTTCACACTATTGGATTCGCGTTTATGTCTGCGGCGTAACAGCCTCCTCGTGAGATCCTGTGCTAGGCCAACCTGCTCTTGATTAAACAGGGTACTATCCGGACTTAGCAGGTACATGTCATGCAATACCTGTACAATCGGAATACCGGCGCGGTGAATTTCATCCCAAGCGGAGATGGACCAACCCACCAGATTATGGCACGACACTACGGTTGGCTTTTCCTGCTGGAGTACCTCGCGTACGTAACGGCGCATAGCCGGATTGTACGCATCGCGTAGGTGCCAGAGAAACCTGCGGAACTTCGATGGGCGATCTTTGGCAAACGGCCAGTACCCATTCCGTAGACCGGCACGGTATACTTTTACACCATCTACCCAATCAACGTGCAGGCCCGGTTCCGGCACCATACTTAATACGGCGACTTCATGCCCCTTAGCCTGCATGCCTTCCACAATGAGTTTGAGGGAGATCTCGGCACCACCGGCTACATACGGTGCATACAGGGCATTGATATATAAAATCTTCATTCCTGCACCCTCCCCTCTGCCAATAGCTGTTTGTATACATTATCCAGCATTGTTCCCGCTTTTTCCTGATCGTGCACATCGGCAACATAGGCATACAACTGATCTCCCATCGTTGTCAACGTAGCAGGGTCACGTTGTTTCAACGTCACCGCCCGCGCAATCTGTTCTGTCAACGCAGCACGATGCTCCTCGCCGGTCTTATACCGATAGTGAAACGTATCGTTCCTATGCGATCCCATATCGGAAATCGTACCGATTTCAGGACAAATTACTGTTTTTTTATAGGAAAAAGCCAAAAGAACGGTACCTGAATTAAGGCTGCTCGACAGATCATACGGCAGCACAATCACATCAGCTCCGGCAAGCAGGGTGGCCACTTCCCCATCGGGGACGAAATAAGGCAGCCATACCACATTGCGTGCACGCTGCGCAAGGTTGGAAATTTCTGTTCGGTAGGCATCGTCCAAGGCTTTCCCGGCGATCGTCAGTCGCACACGGTCGCCGAATGTACGAACTACGTCAATAAGCAGCTCCAGGTTTTTATAGGGCTTTACCATCCCCGTGAAAAGCAGTTCCAACCGTTCGTTATTTCCACTGTTATATCCAGGCGCACTACACACTTCCCCGTATACACCCATGAAGTGCGGATGTGGAACATAAACCGCTTTCTGCAATGCTTTTGTACCGTATGACGCAAGGACCTCTTCGGATTGCCCGCTGTGAATCACAATGCGGTGTGACCAACGTATTAATAACCGGGTAATCGTCCGGCTGAAAAATGTCAACCCTTTTTCGTGCGACACCCGATTGTGCAATGTCCAAATCAGGGGCTTTCCACTCCAGTGAATCACCGTCAGCACCGCTAGCTTACGCACAAAGCTCCGCAAGGCTACAAAAAAACCGCTGTCGTCAATATTTTCAAACCAATTAAGGTGAACCAATCGGATGGAGTTAAAATGCTTCCGACTTGAAAAAATCGTATCCAATGGATGGATGCGGTACCCTTTCGCACGAAGCTCCCCGACCAATACTTGAATGTATTGATTTTCCTCATTGACAGGCGGATTGAAAACAATGTCCATCGGAGTTGCTAATTCGACCATCTTTTTCTTTGTTCACGCGATTTGACGGCAGACGCAACAATATCCCTGAAGCTGAGTCCAAACTCCCTACGGTGCCGGTACCACATCCAAAATTTGGCCGTTCTGTTTGAACGCATGGACAAGGTCATGGTATACCGCTTACGGCGCCGCATGAGCTGCTCCTGTTGACCCGATAAGGTATTGTAAACTACCTTTTCCGATTCATGAGGAACATAGTTCTCCAAAAAACCGCGCAACCATCGCGCATACTGCATGTTGGCGCGCATCTTCTCCAGGTCATTGCCCGAAGACGTGATCGAAAGACCGTTGCTCCGATAGTTGAATACAGGTTTATTCGTATGCGCGATGCCCTTATCGGCGCAGGCAAGATAGGCCGTCACATCGTCCGATCCCCACGCCAGGGGCAATGGATAAAATCCACCCCTACTACGCAGAGCCGCTGTGCGGTATACAAAATCAGAGATGTACTGGGATCGCCATTGATTGAGACGATGCCAGATATGATCGCACACCCGCTCGTACGAAGGGCCAGCGGGAGTAAGCGCTAAGGGCCGGCCTTCGTCGTCAATGACCATACTCCGGCAATGATACACGTCCAGACCCGGGTAGTCGTCCATCAATCGCGTAAATTCTTCCAGATAGTCAACTTCCATACGATCATCATCTCCCATCATCACCAAATATTCGCCCTGTGCCAGCGCAGCGCATTTATTCCAATTGTCGGTGAGCCGCACGGCCCCGACATTGTGTTCGTTTTCATAATACCGGATACGGACATCGTCAAAGGAGCCTACAAGCTGGCTTACCGGCTCCGGCGAACAGTCGTTCAACACAATCAGTTCAAAATCGCCGATCGACTGCGCGAGGATGCTCTGTATGCATTCTGCCAGGAAACGGCTTTTGTATGCCGGAATACAGACCGAAAATTTAGGCATTGCCCTTTCCTTTCCTCATAAGTGTTTCCTTTAGATAACGGATATCGACTCGCCGCACAACAAATACGAACAGATACAGCACGTATATCAATCCGAATATAACCGAATTGGCGATAACCATGCCATATCCACCGGTAATCGGCAGTGCTTGTCCTGCATACCTACCTATGAAGAGCGCCAATACCCCGCCAGCTACCGCGGGCAGGAATGCGCGAGTGAACAGTCGGAATCCATCCAGCTTGAGCACTTTCGGTATGTAATAGCTATAAAAAAAACCGATCTGGAGCACCATATACGCCAAATATCCGATTACGGCCGCTCCCACCTGCAAGGTATCAGCGAAGATAACCGTAATGGGAAGCGAGACGATGCATGCCACCGCAGAGGAATAAACCAGAAATCTGGTTTTTCCCGTAGAGAGCACCAAGCTTGCCACGGGCGTATTGTGCATGGAAAGCAACACCGTGAGCAACCAAAGCGACAACCACAGGGATAGGTTGCTGTATCCAGCTCCCATGTACAGGCGCAGAATTTCATCGGCATTCAGAATCAGCGCAAACACCACGAATGCCAGGAAAATCGAAATGTACTTCGTTGCCTCAAATATCATCCGCTCGATCCGTTGCTGGTTACCTTCGGCATAGGCTTTCGAAGCAGAAGGCAGTAATACCTGCATAAACACCCCCCCGAACGCCACAATAAGCATGGCAATGGTCTGGATCACCCGATAGTCGGTAAGTACCTCCATGCCATCGGCAAATTTACCCAGTAACAAGGGGCGCAAGTTGTTTGCCGTCAGCTGAAACAACCCCATAACAAATATAGCCAAGCTATAATTCAATATTTCGCGGAAAGCACTTCCATGCCATCGGGGCGCCAACAGGGTGCCGCGGGAGATGGGAAATACCCGCAACCGAGCAATATAAAACGGTATAGGAATCAGGGTCGTCAACGTATATCCTATAAAATACACAATCAATGACCACTGCAACTGAATAGCTAACAAAGCAACCACGAAATTCAGCACGCTGCTGATCACTGTTATCCGATTGACATATCCCAATTCATCCTTGGCACTCAGCAGTTGGATGACTACGCTGGATAGCCAGCTCAACACCGTAGAAAAAGCGAGAATATACATGATCTGCCGATAAAGCGGCTCTTGTGCATCGGTAAGGTTGAACAACTGGGCGCCATATGCGGACATGAAAAGGAAGACGATCGCATTGAGCAAACCGACCACACCATAGAAGACGATACTCGACCGGGATACGTTTCCGATTTTGCCCCATTCAGATGCAGCCGTCCACATGGAAAAATATCGCACAGCCCCTACATTGAATCCCAAATCCATCAGCCTTAAGTATGCATTGAGTGAAAATGCCAAAGCAATCAATCCATAATCAGCCTTACCATAGAAACCCACGAGCATGGGAATCGTAATGAACTTGGCTAAAGCATCAAGAATTTTGGCTAGAATACCCCAAAGGGAACCGGAAAAAATACGCGAGGTGGTATTCGGATTCATATTCAGCCACCAATATCGGGCAAAAATGCCGATTGGCCAAAACTGCCCCTATTCTTCGACGATTCGCTCGACGATGGTTATATCCCGATCTGGACATACTGAATCCTTCACCGGACAATAGCCCGTTGCCCCCCGTAAAATCAGCGCACCCCCCAAAGTCACCTCGGCTAGCGAAGTCAACGGTGTCTTAAACATCCGTGTAATTCCCGTGTACAGCACAAATGCGCCGGCTGCTACAGACAATACGCGCTCTGAATTCGCAATGTTGCGGTGGTCATTGGCCTCCATCAGCCGTTCTTTCACATCATCCAGTATTTCCTTGGTCTTGGTGTTCATATCGCTTTAATTCGTAATTAATTACTTTACAAACAATTTACCGGACATTTGGTTTTCGGAAAAACCGTAAATTTGTAAGATGAAGATTGCCATCAAAAACATGGTCTGTCCGCGTTGCACACAGGCAGTATCGGAGGTATTTACGTCGATGGCCATTACTCCGTTGGATGTCAGGCTTGGTGAAGTTGTTTTAGCCGACCCGCTAACACCGGACCAGCAGCAGAATTTGCAACAAAAGTTGAATGCCATTGGTTTTGAACTGTTGGATGACCAGCAACAACAGCTGGTCGAAAAAATTAAATCCATCGTCATCGACCATGTACATCGGCTGGGAGACAACCGCTTTGTGTTTACGGAAGTGCTACCGGCGACCCTGAATAAGGAATATTCGCAATTAAGTAAACTTTTTTCCGAGAAAGAGGGGATTACGATTGAACAATACGTCATTTTGCAACGCATGGAGAAAGTTAAAGAACTGCTTTCCTACAACGAACTGACGTTAAGCGAAATCGCCTATAAACTGGGGTATAGCAGTGTGGCCTACTTATCGGCGCAATTCAAGAAGGTGACCGGTCTGACTCCTTCGCAATTTAAAAAGCTTGGAATTAACCTTCGAAAGCCGATCGATCAACTCATGGCTCCCTAATACATGCACCCAAAGCGTCGGAATCGGGAAAGGCTGAGTTGTGACGAGTCTGGCAGGATCTAAATACATTAATATTTAATCAAATGATTAAAATATTTGGTTAAATCAAAAATCCCCATTACTTTTGCACCAATAACGATTAGACATGGCAAAAGTAAAGGGTGCAAAACCCGATTTAAGTACGGAAGAAAAAATCAAGGAAGCAGCCCGTAAAGTATTTACGCAGAAAGGCTATGCCGCCACACGCACACGGGATATTGCAGAAGAAGCCGGTATTAATCTCGCTCTGCTCAATTACTATTTCCGCAGCAAGGAAAAACTGTTTGAAATCGTCATCCTGGAAAAGATGCAGATTCTATTGGGAAAAATAGGCCCCGCTATCATGGATGACCGCACCTCCATTGAACAAAAAGTGGAACAAATCGCCGAACACTACATCAACACGCTGCTCGCCAATCCGGATATCCCCTTGTTTGTATTGGGGGAAATCCGAAATAACCCAGACAAATTTGCGAACATGATCCGGACAAAAACAAAAATTGTCGATTCGGCATTTTTCAAGCAATTGGCCGAAAGGCGTCCCGATATGGACCCCCTGCATTTCATTTTCAATATGCTCGGTCTTATTATCTTTCCTTTTATCGGAAAACCGCTCCTTCAATTGATTACGGGTATCAAACCCGAACGGGCGGCTACCTTGATGAATGAACGGAAAACATTGATAAAAACATGGTTTCTAGCTATGCTGGAAGCCAACTAATTTTTTTTACATCCATATTAATCAAATGATTAATTCAAATTAATAAACAAAATGATTAACCCCCGTTTCTTAGCTGTATGCATTTGGATAGCGATCCCGCTGGTTACCGCGGCACAGACGCCGGATACAACGCTTACCCTCTCGGAAAGCCATACGTTGGCCACCGAAAATTATCCGTTGATCAAACAGCATAATCTGATCACATTGAGCACCCGGTACGCAATTGAACAGGCCAACAAGGGCTATCTGCCACAGATTAACATCAATGGCCAGGCCACGTACCAGTCCGAAGTGACGAAGATTCCCATTCAGGTTCCCGGAATAGACGTACCCACCCTGGATAAAGATCAGTACAAACTGTATGGTGAACTCAACCAATCTCTTTTTGACGGCGGTTCCATTAAACTCCAGAAACAAGCCGTTGAAGCAAACGCACAGGTGGAAGCACAAGCGCTGGAAGTGGAACTATATAAAATCAGGGAACGGGTAAACCAACTCTTTTTTGGGATTTTACTACTGGATGCACAGCTGAACCAAAACGAGTTGCTACAAAAGGATATCCGCGCTGGCCTGGATAAAACCAACGCAGCGATTGCTAACGGTGCTGCATTGAAAAGCAACGGTAACCTATTGGAAGCCGAACTACTCAGAACAACGCAGCGCACCGTGGAATTACAGACGACACGCAGTGCATACCTGCACATGCTCGGCCAATTTGTCAACAGACCGTTGGATGAACGTACCCGATTGGAAAGGCCCAAGGCTCCTACTTCCGCTACCGGCAACAACCGCCCGGAACTGGCGTGGTATGCGTTCCAGCAAAACAGCATCGACGTGAACCGCAAACAGCTGATGGCCAAAAATCTTCCCAAGTTGAATTTTTTTGTGCAAGCAGGCATCGGGCGCCCGGCATTGAACATGTTAAGCAATGATTTCGATCCCTATTACTATGGCGGTGTCCGCTTAAGCATCCCGATAAGTGGCTTCTACACATTGAAAAAGGAAAAAGCGTTACTGGACATCAAAACCAAATCCATCGACGTACAACGGGAAAACTTCCTATTCAACAACCAGCTGGCGCTGTCGCAGCAAAACACCGAATCGGCCAAGTACGAGCGATTGCTGGAAACCGATGATGAAATCATCACGCTCCGCACCTCGGTGAAAGAGGCAGCGCTTGCCCAACTTGAAAACGGCGTGATCAATTCGGCGGATTACCTCCGCGAGGTCAATGCCGAAGACAATGCCAAATTGGCCAAAATCCTCCATGAGCTTCAATGGCTGATGATTCAATACGAAATCCAACACACAACCGGAAATTAGCGAACTAAAAAATAACGAAAATGAATAGCTTAAAAATCCTGACAATTATCCCCTTTCTCATAGCGGCATGCAGTCAACACGAAAACGTTTACGACGCATCGGGAACCTTTGAGGCCGTGGAAACCATTATTTCCGCCGAAGCCAACGGCGTCATTAACGCATTGGATGTTCAGGAAGGACAGGAGCTGCATGCCGGCCAGGCCATCGGCTATATAGACAGTACACAACTTCACCTGCGGAAGCTACAGCTCCAATCGCAGATTAAAGCCGTACTCAGCAAACGACCAAATGTAACTGTGCAGCTTGCCGCCCTGCATGAGCAATTGAACCAGGCGGTCCACGAACAGCAACGCATTGCCAACATGGTACGGGCGGATGCAGCAACGCCGAAACAATTGGACGATGCAAACGCGCAGGTAGCTGTCATCAAAAAGCAGATCGCTGCCCAGCAGTCCTCCTTGGGCATCACCTCATCAAGCCTCACACAGGAAGCCTCTCCGCTGGAAGTCCAAATTGCACAATTGGAAGATGAACTCGCCAAGAGCCGCATTATCAATCCACTTGATGGCACTGTGTTGGTGAAATATGCCGAAGCAAACGAGACCGCTACGGTGGGTAAGCCGTTATACAAGATCGCCGATCTTTCTTCGATCATCTTACGGGCTTACATCACCGGACCGCAGTTCAGCCAACTCAAACTGAATCAATCCGTTACCGTATTGGTAGATGATGCCAAGGGTGAATACCGGGAGTATCCCGGCACGGTGGAGTGGATAAGTGACAAGGCGGAATTCACGCCGAAAACCATCCAGACAAAAGATGAACGTGAAAACCTGGTGTATGCCACGAAAATCCGTGTAAAAAACGATGGACTCCTTAAAATAGGGATGTATGGGGAGGTAAGGTTTGATTGAAAATGGAAGAAAACTGAAAGTGGAAAGTTGAAAATTGAAAGTGACAGTTTTATGGTTAATGTGAACAACATCTCCAAAACTTACAACAAAGGCGCAGTGAAAGCGGTGAACGATGTCTCCTTTTCCGTGGAAAAAGGTGAACTGTTTGGTCTTATCGGCCCGGATGGTGCGGGCAAGAGCAGCATCTTCCGGATCCTTACCACACTCCTGCTGCCCGATAGCGGCGGCGCTACGGTAGCAGGATACGATGTCGTAAAAGATTACCGTCAGATCCGTAGCAGCGTCGGGTATATGCCCGGCCGGTTTTCGCTTTACCCTGATCTCAGTATTGAAGAAAATCTACATTTTTTTGCGACGGTATTCAACACGACGGTAGCGGAAAATTACCATCTCATCGAAGACATTTACGTGCAGATCGAACCATTCAAGAAACGGCGGGCGGGCAAATTGTCAGGTGGGATGAAGCAAAAACTGGCGCTTTGCTGTGCATTGATTCATAAGCCCACGGTACTTTTCCTTGACGAGCCTACCACCGGCGTAGACCCGGTTTCGCGCAAAGAATTCTGGGAAATGCTCAAACGCCTCAAACAACAGGGGATTACCATCGTGGTTTCCACCCCATATATGGACGAGGCGACCCGCTGCGACCGCATCGCGTTGATCCAAGGGGGAAGTATCCTATCCATCAACCCGCCCCAGCAAATCGTGACCGCCTATCCGAGTCCGCTCTATGCAGTCAAAGCCACGGATATGCCACGTGTTATCCACGTATTAGCCACCCATCAGCCACCTTTTAACAGCTATTTGTTCGGTGAATATATCCACGTTGATATGCCGGGCATGGGCGATCAAGAAGCAGTACAAGTACTGACGGACGTACTGGCCAAAGCGGGCCTGGATGGTATCGAAGTGAACCCCGTGACACCCACCATCGAAGATTGTTTTATTAAACTGCTGACCACATGAGTATGAACGAACCGGTAATCAAAGCAGAAAATTTGACCAAGCGCTTCGGTGATTTCACCGCTGTCGATGCCATCAGCTTTGAGGTTTACAAAGGAGAGATATTCGGATTCCTCGGTGCAAACGGCGCGGGAAAAACAACCGCGATGCGCATGTTATGTGGCCTATCCACCCCTTCGTCGGGAACCGCCCGTATCGCGGGGTTCGATGTATATCGCCAGACCGAACAGATCAAACGGAACATCGGATACATGAGCCAGAAGTTCTCGTTATACGAAGACCTGACCGTATTGGAAAACATCCGGTTTTTCGGGGGCATATATGGGCTCAGCAACCAACAGCTCAAATTGAAAAGCGATGCGCTGATCGAACGGCTGGGATTGCAACCGGAAGCCAAAAAAATGGTCGGAGAATTGCCCTTAGGCTGGAAACAGAAACTGGCATTTTCGGTATCCATCCTGCACGAACCAACCATTGTATTTCTCGATGAACCTACGGGAGGCGTGGATCCCGTGACACGCCGGCAATTCTGGGCACTGATTTACGAAGCAGCCAGCAATGGCATTACGGTTTTTGTTACTACACATTATATGGACGAGGCCGAATACTGCAACCGGATTTCCATTATGGTCGACGGCCGAATTGCCGCATTGGGCACGCCTAAAGAATTAAAGATACAGCTAAACGAGTCTTCCATGGATGGAGTATTCTATCAGCTGGCAAGGGGAGCAAAGAATAAAGATTAGGGAAAATGAAGCAGTTTATCACATTTGTAAAAAAGGAATTCTATCATGTATTGCGTGACCGCAGAACGTTGCTCATTCTGTTTGGCATGCCACTCGCACAGATCGTCATCTTCGGTTTTGCACTTACCAACGAAGTAAAGAACGCCCGTATTGTTATTGTCGATCATGCCAAGGACGATGCTTCCCGATCCATTATCGACCGCATCGGCGCCAGCAACTTCTTTGAAATCCGCGAAGATGTGATGGATAGAAACCGGATGGAGACCGCATTCAAAGAAGGCAAAATCAAACTGGCGATCCTATTCCCAGCCAATTTCCAGCGCGATCTCTTCCATCAAAACCATGCACCCATACAGGTCATCGCCGACGCTTCGGATCCGAACTACGCAACAACACTGACCAACTACGTATCGTCCATCATACAGGACTACCAAACTGAGCTTAATGAAACCGTTGCGCTGCCCTATCGGATCACGCCCCAACTACGCATGTTGTATAATCCGCAATTGAAAGGCGCTCCCAACTTTGTACCGGGGGTAATGGCACTGGTACTCATGCTGGTTTCGGTGATGATGACTGCGATATCCATCGTGCGCGAAAAGGAGACAGGTACCCTAGAAATCCTGCTGGTATCGCCTTTCAAGCCCGTATGGGTTATCCTCTCAAAGGCGGTCCCCTACCTGATTCTTTCCCTCGTCAATGTGCTGTCGATTGTATTGATGAGTGTGTTCGTTTTGCAATTGCCCGTGGAAGGCAGTTGGTTGCTCCTATTCGCAGAAAGTACACTTTTTATCGTTACCTGCCTCACATTGGGAATCTTTATTTCCATCAAAACCAAATCCCAGCAGGTCGCGATGCTTATCTCGCTGATGGGTATGCTGCTTCCCACGATGATGTTCAGCGGCTTTATGTTTCCCATCGAAAATATGCCTGTACCGCTGCAAATTATCTCGAATGTCGTGCCGGCGAAATGGTTTTACATCATCGTGAAATCCATCATGATTAAAGGTGTGGGTTTTGCCGCCATATGGAAGGAGACGCTGATCCTGCTGGGGATCGCACTGTTCTTCTTCGTGATCAGTTTAAGAAGTTTTAAGATACGACTGGAATAGTGAAAAATGGAAAGTAAAACTTTCAACTTTCAATTAGCTAATTTTCAATTAAAAAAGTGAGAACAATAAAATTTCTACTCGAAAAAGAATTCCGACAGATTTTCCGGAACCGGGCCATCCTGCTATTGATTATGGTGATGCCGATCATGCAGCTTGTCATCTTACCGCTAGCGGCCGACTTCGAAGTTAAAAACATCAACTTATCGGTGGTAGACCACGATCACTCGCCCTATTCGAGGCAGCTGATTTCGAAGATCACCGCTTCGGGATATTTCCGGCTACAGGGATACCAAGCTTCCATGAAAGAGGCTTACCGGTTTATTGAACAGGACAAGGCCGATCTGGCACTGGAAATACCTAGCGGATTCGAACGTAACCTCATCCGTGAAAACGAGCAACAGCTGTTTATTGCAGTGAATGCCATCAACGGCACGAAAGCCGGTTTAGGTGGCGCTTATTTGTCGTCCATCCTGCGCGATTTCAACCAGGATATCCGAATGGAGTGGATACCGCCCATGCGTTTGCAGCCGCTACCCACCATCGAAGTAATACCGAAAAACCGGTTTAATCCACAACTCAATTACCAATTTTTCATGGTACCCGGTATCCTTGCGATCTTATTGACCATGGTAGGCGGATTTCTTTCGGCTCTGAACATCGTGAAAGAAAAGGAAATCGGCACGATCGAGCAGATTAATGTAACGCCCATCCGGAAACACCATTTCATCCTCGGGAAATTAATTCCTTTCTGGATATTGGGTAACGTGGTATTCACATTGGGATTGGTGGTTTCCTGGATCATCTATGGCATTTTCCCTCAAGGCAATATAATGGCCATGTATGGATTTATCTGGATTTATCTACTCGCCGTGTTGGGATTTGGATTACTGGTGTCCACCTATACCGACACCCAGCAGCAAGCCATGTTCGTGATGTTTTTCTTTATGATGATTTTCATCCTGATGGGTGGTTTATTCACATCGATAGACAGCATGCCCGGGTGGGCAAAATGGATTGCTGCACTGAATCCCGTAAGTTATTTGGTAGAAGTGATGCGAATGATTATTCTCAAGGGAAGCGGTTGGTCGGCCATTCTTCCCCACCTTGGCATCCTATTGGCCTTTGGTGTGGTATTAAATGGTTGGGCCATCTGGAATTACCGGAAAACAAGCTAAAAGCCATTATTGATAATTATTTTTTTTAGATTGTAATTTATAGGTCATTATTCTCGTCTACTCTAAAAACGTTGATACAGAAACACAATTATTCTTTACTTTTGACTCATTAAATTAAAAAGTCAAATAGTCTATCACCTAACAGTAAATATTTGGCATCATGCAAGCAAGAGGGATTTTATTAAATTACGAAGGGACCATCGACACGAATGGGCAGCACTGGGGAGCCATTCTCTGGCATAAATTCCAGAAACACATTGTCGGTTTGGACAAGTCTGTATTTAATCGGGCTTATGCCTATTCCGAAGATGTATTGGCTTCGCAAGCCATTATCCAACCCAGTCATGTCTTTCTGGATCTATTGGTGCATAAAATTACCCAGCAGTTCCATTACCTGACAAACCAGGGCTATCAATTGGATTACGACAACATCAGCACCATTGCGCAGGAGTGCAACAACCTGGCTATCCGAACCCTCCGGAAGACCCAAAATATCCTGGAAAGCCTGTCCAGTACATTTCCCATCGTGTTGGTTGCTAATTTTTACGGGAACCTCAACTCGGTACTTGCTGAATTCGGCATCAAGAAATATTTTTCGGATGTCGTCGAATCTACCACATCCAACATGCATTTCAATACGGAGATTTATGAGAAGGGGGTGAACCGCCTCGGTTATGCAGCGGAAGAATGTGTTGCCGTGGGCGACTCGTACAACCGGGATATCCTGCCTTCCAAAGCAGTGGGTTGCCAAACGATCTGGTTAAACGTGATGGGATGGGAAGAATGGGGAATTGATGAATTGGACATTACCGACGCTGAAATCGCCGACTTCGGCCAATTACCCGGATTGTTAGAACGCTGGTAGCGACCGGCTTTTCAAAATCTCCCTTGGTATCTGCCCAAAAATATGCATATTGGCATCTCAAAAGACGCCCAACGTATGCAAGTAAAAAAATACTCCGGTGAACTTGTTGAGTTTGATGTAAACCGCCTGAAGGGTTCTTTATCCAAATCGGGTGCCTCGTCGGATGTGGTCGATGAGGTATGGGATGCAATGAGACCCATGGTTTACGACGGAATCAGTACCCGTGATCTCTACAGGCTTGCCTTCCACTTATTAAAACGAGAAGCCGATTCCTTTGCCGCGCGGTATAGCCTGAAAAGGGCACTGAAGGACCTAGGACCGGCTGGTTACTTTTTCGAACAATGGGTAGCCAAACTATTCGGACACGTCCACTATCAGACCCTGACGGGACAATTGCTGACCGGCAACTCCGTCACCCACGAAGTCGATGTAGTCGCACAGAAAGACGACGAGCTACTGCTCGTCGAATGCAAATTCAGGAACACGGAGGAAGCCAAAATCACCGTAACCACGCCTATGTATTTCCTTTCTAGGGTAAATGACTTCCAGGGGCGCAAGTTTTCATTTTTCGGAAAGCCGATGGAATTTACTGCGGGGTGGCTGGTCACCAATGCGTACATGACCACCGACTCCATCCATTTTGCCCAATATTACGGTTTAAATCTCCTATCGTGGGATTATCCAACCGATAGCAGTATCAAACGCCGGGTAGACAATGCAGGCTTGTACCCCATCACGTGCCTCACGACTGTCACCAAAAACGAAAAGGACACGCTGCTGAAACAGGGTTGTATCTTGGTAAAGGACATTATTGACGATGAATCCCAACTCGATACGTTGCACTGCGCACCACGCAAGCGCCGCCGCATTCTGCAGGAAGCCATCGAATTGGTAAACCATCAAAAACCCTAACCCAATGAGCAATCAATTTATCAAAGAGGAAAAAAAATTCATGGAGGGCGCACGCGCTCGATGGAAAGAACTTAAATACGTGGGTGGTGTAGTAATGCAATTTCTCAAAGGCTTCCGCGGCTTACATTTCATCGGCCCGTGCGTTACGGTATTCGGTTCGGCACGTTTTAAAGAAGATCATCCCTACTATGAATTGGCGCGCCAGGTATCCAAGGAAATCGGGGAGCTTGGGTTTGCCATTATGACGGGCGGCGGCCCGGGTATCATGGAAGCTGCCAATCGGGGTGCCAAAGAGGCCGGAGTGCTGTCGGTGGGGTGTAATATTCTGTTGCCGCATGAACAGGCGCATAACCCTTATCTTGACCGGTTTGTCACCATGGAGTACTTCTTTGTCCGCAAAGAGCTGCTTCGGAAATATTCCTTTGCCTTTGTGGTCCTACCGGGAGGCTTCGGCACGCTGGATGAGTTTTTCGAAACGCTCACACTTATCCAGACCGGTAAGATCAAGCGGTTCCCGATTGTGGTGATGGGGGTCGGCTTCCACAAGGAGATCATCGCCCACGTCCAGCGCATGATGGAAGAAAAAACCATCAGCCCGGAAGACATGGATCTCCTGCTTTTTACCGATTCCGTAGATGAAGTCGTGGAGCACATCCGCAAACACGCCAAAGGATCACCGAGCATCAAGCTGGAGCCACCTCGGAAAGCCGTATGGCTGTTGGGTGAGAAGAAACTGAAAAGAGCCTGAGCATGATAATCCTGTGGAAATACCTGAAGCCACAGCGTAAATACATTTACATCGCGCTGCTGTTGGCCGCTGTTGCTCAATTGCTTTCCATGATCGATCCGATCATTTTCGGAAAAATCATCGACGATTATGCCAACAACCTGGGCGGGCGCAGCGAGCAGGAACTGGTCAGGGGTGTGTTGTTTTGGTTGGCAGTAGCCATCGCTATTGCACTGCTGGCCCGGTTGAGCCGTTCGTTTCAGGAGTACGTGATGCGGCTAGCGGTGCAGCGGTTCGGCATGCAGATTTTCAATGACGGACTGAGGCAAACGCTGCGCTTGTCGTTTCAGGAGTTTGAGGAGCAGCGCAGCGGCGAAACACTGGCCGTCCTGCAAAAGGTGCGTACCGATACCGAACGTTTTATCAGTTCGGGTATCAACATCCTCTTTTCGTCGCTGGTTGGTTTCGGTTTCCTCATCTGGTATGCCGTTACCAAACATTGGGCCCTGATACCTATTTTCTTCATCGGATTTGTGGTTATCGGCACCATCACAGGGATGCTGAGCCGCAAAATCAAAACTACCCAACGAAGTATCAACCGGGAGACCACGCGGATGTCGGGAATCATTACCGAGTCGCTTCGTAACATCGAACTGGTGAAAAGCCTGGGACTCACGTTTCCGGAAATAAGGCGGATGCGTGTGCACACCCAAACCATCTACGATCTGGAGATGACGAAAACGCGACGGGTCCGTTTCCTTTCGTTTCTTCAGGGCACCACGCTCAACCTCCTACGGCAATCCATCCTGTTCACCCTACTGTGGCTCATTTTCCGCGAGGTACTGACCCCCGGCGAACTGATTACGATGCAGTTCATTTCTACTTCTATTTTCATGCCTTTGCAGGATATCGGCAACATCATTGTCCAATACCGCGAGGCCGAAGCGTCCATCCAGCTATTTGACAACCTGATGGAAAAGCCCATCGAGCGCCGTCCGGAGGATCCGATTCCCATCGGCCCGTTGGAAGAAATTTTTTTCGATCGTGTCGTGTTCCGCCATAAAACTGCTTCGCAAAATGCCATTGACGATATTTCGTTTTCTGTCAAAACCGGAGAAACCATTGCTTTTGTAGGCCCGTCGGGTTCGGGCAAGTCCACGCTGGTTAAACTCTTAGTAGGACTGTATCGGCCCGTTTCCGGCCAGATTTCGTTTAATGACATTCCCTCCGAAGAAGTACGGTTCAACGAGATGCGCCGGCAGATCGGCTTTGTAACCCAGGATACCCAGTTATTTGCCGGCACCATCAAGGACAACCTGCTTTTCGTTAAGCCGGATGCCACCGAGGAAGAAATACTCAGTGCACTGCACAAAGCCAGTTGCACCCCTTTGTTGGCCCGCAGTGAAAGAGGTATCTACACCGTATTGGGCGAAGGCGGGCTGAAGCTATCCGGCGGAGAGAAGCAGCGTATTTCCATTGCCCGTGCATTGATACGGAATCCCCGCTTGTTGATCTTCGATGAGGCTACCAGTGCATTGGATTCGCTTACCGAAGAAGCCATCACCGAAACCGTGAGGGCGCTATCGGGCGAGCGCGAGCAAATCACCGTATTAATCGCCCATCGGCTGTCTACGATTATGCATGCAGACCGTATTATTGTCCTTGAAAAAGGAAAGATTGCTGAAACGGGCACGCACGACGAACTGGTCGACGCAAAAGGACTCTACTACGCCATGTGGCGTCAGCAAATCGGGGAACGGCGTTAACATTAAGGCTACGCTAATCCGTTAAGGTTACTCTAATCCGAGGTTGAACGTTTTCCGTAATACATCGAGTGCGGGATTTTTTGCTGCCATTGCTTGGTATTTTTCCTGTGCCGTATAGGGTTTCCGTACCACGTCGTTGGCTATTTCAATGGGAACAAGGTCAATCGCAAAATTCCGCATTTTTATCCGCAGTTCATTGAGTATATCAATCTTGGAGATGTTCAGCAAATCTAGTTGGATGGGATTTTCCACCGTTACTCCTATCTTGAAATCAGCCAACAATTGCGGTGCGTTGGCAGTCATTAGCGTAAAGAGGTTGATTTTGTTTTCGGCTTTTAGCGAATCGGCAACGGCATGCCATTCCTTCAATAATTGATCGTAGTCAAACGGTTCCCTAGCCTCCCCACTCAGCAATTCAGGTTCATCCGCTTCTGCCACTTCCTGTTTCTCTTCAAAAACCTTGTTCAAGTCAGGAATAATAGTACCGAGTTTAACGTCGCCCCACGAGCGGGTTTTTGGGGGCGGAGGGCTCGGAACTGGGGACTGAGTATCAGGAGCTACTGATGATTGACGATTTACCGCTCCCTGAGAAAGCGGTTGAGCTGCGGGCGTTGGTTGGGCGGCAGGCTGCTCCTGCACCAGTGCTTGCGCGGTGGCTGCCGTCGGTTGCCGACTGGTGCCCTGAATCTCCCTTTCTATGGGTTCATGAGGCTTTTTTTTTTCACCCTCCGCTGCGGGAAGGGTGGCTAAACCATTTTTTGCCAGCTGGATGGCCGCGGCGAGGTGACACATCTTCAGCAAGGCCAATTCCACCTGCAGACGTTGATTTTTGCTGGTGCGATAGTTTATTTCGCACTGGCTCGCGATATTCAGTGCCGACAGCAGTACGCCCGATGAAATAGCTGTTGATTGCTTCAGGTACCGCTGGCGGATGGTGTCGCTGGTATCCAGTAGCTTCAGGGTTGCGGGCTCCTTAGCCACCAGCAGATCACGGAAATGGGAACTCAACCCGCTGATAAAATGTCCCCCCTCAAATCCATGAGCGAGTATCTCATCCAAGATGAGCAATGCCGATGACGCATCCTCGTTAAGTAAGGCATCAGTAAGGCGGAAATAATACTCGTAGTCAAGGATATTCAGGTTGTCAATGACGGCCTGATAACTAACCTGCTTATTGGAGAAGCTGACAATCTGGTCGAACATGGACAGCGCATCCCGCAGTCCTCCATCGGCTTTCTGCGCAATCATGTGCAGCCCATCTGCATCGTGGGACACTCCCTCCTTTTCGGCAATGGAAGCCAGGTGATTGGCCATATCAGCCACCTTGATGCGGTTGAAATCAAAAATCTGACACCGTGAAAGTATGGTAGGCAATATTTTATGCTTTTCGGTGGTTGCCAAAATGAATATTGCATAAGAAGGAGGTTCTTCAAGCGTTTTCAAAAAGGCGTTAAAGGCCTGCTGCGAAAGCATGTGTACCTCATCGATGATGTATATCTTATACTTTCCGGTTTGCGGCGGTATGCGCACTTGGTCAATCAGATTACGGATGTCATCCACCGAATTGTTTGAAGCCGCATCCAATTCGTGTATGCTGAAAGAATTTCCATTTTGGAACGACTTGCAGCTGTCGCATTCGCCACAGGCCTCGATGTCATCCTGCAGGTGCTCACAATTGATGGTCTTCGCCAGAATCCGCGCACAGGTGGTTTTTCCGACCCCTCGCGGCCCACAGAATAAAAACGCCTGGGCAAGCTGGTTGTTTTTAATGGCGTTTTTAAGGGTAACGGTGATATGCTGTTGTCCCACCACCGTATCAAAGGTGGCGGGCCGGTATTTACGTGCCGAAACAATAAAATTATCCATCGGTACGAAGATAGGGATTTCGCTCGAAACTATCTACTGGACTTCATAGCTTTCACAATCTTTACATCTTCACCATTTACAAACTGCGCATATTCTTCCGTTTCACGTCCGTAAATGGCAATTTTCCCATTACTATCGCTATGGACACCCCAACCGTACCGCTTGGTAAGCGGAGAAGCTCGTAGACACGGTTGTCCTTTCGAAAAGAAAAGTTTCCGCTCCTGCTTCCATTCACCTTCCGTCAAATCGTTGCGTTCGGCGTAAACCTGAAAAAGTACATCGTCCGAAGTAAACCGGTAGGGGTTTTTGCTGACTAATTCGAACTGGATGTTAGCCACTGATTTTTTATCACCCCTCATCGGTGGAATTTCGCCGGCAACAACGGGGCAGTCATCCGCCACAGTAATAAACGTGTTCTGATAATTGGTCGTATGCGTTTCCATCTTTATCGGATTTATGGTACAAATATAAGCCACGTGGCTGACAACCTTATGTCAGGGGTCCTTTTAACGCAAATTAACACAATCGTTATTTAGTTGTTGTTTTTATTTATAGTAAGTTTGCTTGCTTCAAAATAGTTAGTTATGCACGTTTACGGAATCAAGAATTGCAATACGGTTAAAAAAGCGTTGGACTGGTTAACAAAAGAAGGGATCGATTACACCTTCCACGACTTCAAAAAGGAAGGCGTATCCGACGAAAAATTGCGTACCTGGGAAAACCAAACCGGTTGGGAACCGTTGGTTAATAAGCGGGGTACCACTTGGCGCCAGCTTTCTCCAGAAGAACAAAACGCCGTCAAGGATGCCACGTCGGCTAACCGGTTGATGCAGGTAAAAACCAGTATTATTAAGCGTCCCGTCATTGAAAGTCCCAAGGGAATTATTTTAGGGTTCGACGAAAACGAATATGCAGCTAAGTTAAAATAGGCAACGAATCAAACCATCATCACATGAATAAATCATTAATAATCTTCTGCAGCCTTTTAGTGTTTCTAGGGCTTGCACCGATGACGCTGCTTTCTCAGACAACAGCGAGCAATTACGACTATCAGGAAGCGTTCAATCCATTCTTTTACACACACAACGGCAACGAATACCGTTCAGCAAGCGGCATGCCGGGCCCTAAATACTGGCAAAATGCGGTCGACTACAAGATCGCGGCAAAATTGAACGACCAAACCCACGAAATCCGTGGTACCGTAACCATGGAGTATACCAACAACAGTCCGGACAAACTTGACTTCATTTGGCTCCAGCTGGATCAAAACATGTTTTCCCAGGAAGGGCGTGGCCATCAGATTGTTCCGCTCACCAAAAGCCGCTACGGCGATGCCCAGTCGGACTTTGATGGCGGCTACGCTATCAAATCCGTCAAGCTCGGCAGTGGCAAGGACGCCGAGCACCTGATTACGGACACTCGCATGCAGGTGTTTCTCCCCGAACCCTTGCAACCCAATGGGGGGAAAACAACGATCAGTATTGATTATTCTTACATTGTGCCCACCTACGGTGCAGACCGCACCGGCGTACTGAAAACGCAGAATGGCGAAATTTTTGCTATTGCACAATGGTTTCCACGGGTAGCCGTGTACGACGACATCCTCGGATGGAACGTAACGCCTTATACCGGTCCGGGAGAATTTTACCTCGAGTTCGGCAATTACGAGGTCGATATCACCGCACCGGCCGATCACATTGTGGTATTGGGCGGAGAGCTGTTGAACCCCGAGGAAGTATATACGCCTGAGCAACAGAAACGGCTGGAACAAGCCAAAAAGAGCGACAAGACAGTCCTCATCCGATCGGCTGAGGAAGTAACCCAAGCCAGCTCGCGTCCGCAGGGAAAAAAAGAGCTGACCTGGAAGTTCCGTCTTGAAAAAGCGCACGATGTGGCTTGGGCATCGTCACCCGCATTCATCGTCGATGGCGCTAAAATCAACCTACCGAGCGGCAACACTTCCTTGGCGTTATCCGCTTATCCGGTGGAAAGCAATGGCGGCAATGCGTGGGAGCGCTCCACGGAATATACGAAAGCTTCGATCGAATTCTATTCGAAGTTGTTAATGGAATACCCTTATCCGATAGCAGTCAATGTTGCGGCCAATCTCGGTGGCATGGAATACCCCGGAATTGTTTTCTGTAGCTATAAATCGAAAGCTGCAGGGCTATGGGGTGTAACCGATCATGAATTCGGGCACATCTGGTTCCCCATGATTGTGGGTAGCAATGAACGGTTTCATGCGTGGATGGACGAAGGGTTCAACACCTTTATTAACGACCTATCGACCGAGGCGTTTAATGGCGGCGAATATTACCGTCCGCTGGGCGATGCCAACCGGCTTGCGCAGGCATTGACCCGCCCTGACTTGGAGCCCGTCATGAGTACCCCGCAGAGCATGCAGGAGCGCAACATCGGAACACTCGCGTACCGGAAGCCCGGTTTTGGCCTTACGTTGCTTCGCAACGAAATTCTGGGCCCTGAACGTTTCGACCGTGCTTTCAGAACTTACTTAGAACGCTGGGCATACAAACACCCTACACCGGATGATTTTTTCCGGACGATGGAAAATGTAGCAGGCGAAAATCTTAACTGGTTCTGGCGCGGATGGTTTAAATACAACTGGCGGTTTGATCAGGGTATCGTAATGGTCATACCAGAGGCCAGCGATGCAAATGGCCAAGGGATTATTACCATTGAAAACTTCGAAAAACTACCGATGCCCGTGGTAGTGGATATTACCACCGAAAGCGGTAAAGTCCATCGGGTAAAACTACCGGTTGAAATATGGGAGCGCAACAACAAATGGACGTTCAAAGCGCCCACAAATGAAAAGATTGTAGCCGTGCAATTGGACCCCGACAAGGTGTATCCCGATCATAATCCTGACAACAATCGCTGGGAAGCTCCGGTGAAATGATAGAACCAACTTATCGATCTAACATGCAGTGTTTAAAATTCATACCCCCGATTTTAAGTATACTTTCTTATCAGGCACTGCATGTTATACTGGTCTTGTCCATAGTTGGTTATGCAGTCCCAACCTGCGCCCATTCGGCCCGTACTATCTTGCAAGACTCAACGCTCACCGGGTATGTACTTGAACTGGAAAGTGGTGAGCCCCTGCAATATGTAGAAATCAAAAACCTAACTACCGGCGAATTGGTGGAGAGCCGTGCAGATGGTCGGTTCAGTATTGCGGTGAAAAAAAACGGACGTCTTCAATTCGAATATCCCGGATATCGCACAGACACTTTAGTCGTGATCGAGTTTGACATCAAGCGAGTGTACCTGACGTCAGATGGAAGTGCTATTCAGATCGATGAGGTCCAGATACAGGCCATGACAGATACCCGGCTGGCAGCGGAAATTAAGCGTGCGGAAAAAGAAGGCCAGTTTACGGAAACCTCCCAACAACGGGGCGGTGTACGCATATCCCCGTCCCGATGGTTCGGAAATGAAGGTCGGCAAGCAAGGCAACGCCATAAACAATTGCTTGCCGAGCAGGAGCGCCGGAAAATAGACGCCCGTTTCACGCCAGAAGTCATTACTTCGTTAACACCGCTGAAAGGGCAAGAGCTCGAACTGTATATGACAAAATACCGACCTACGGTCGACTTTCTTTCAACCGCAGATGAGGCGGATTTGCGCCTCTATATCATGGACACTTACGCTGCATTCAAGAAATTAACGCCTGAACAGCGTGCGGACATCAAAGCACCAACGGATGAAAGTCCTTAGTTAGTTTGATGCTCCCCACGTGCTACCCGGAAGGCTACTTTGCAGATAGCACCGTAAGAGGTAATTTCGCCATCTTTCACATGTACCTTGAAATCTTTCACGTACACCGAGTCGATATTTTCTACGGTAGCAGACACTTCTTTTACCGCACTGCGAACGGCGTCGTCGAAACTGGAGTTGGATGAGGCAATCACCTCGATTACTTTTACAATTGCCATAACGGATTTAATTAAGTGGCTTGAATCTGTTTTACCCACAATAACAGCATTTCTTCCGGATTTGTTTTCTCAAATGATATTTTGCAAAACCTTTTATTTACATCATTCGTTACTACCAATGCGTGATAAGACATGATCCACCACGGCATCGCAATGGATCAAGTTAAATTCAAACAATTCACTGGGGCAATAGGTTTTCTCTATCTCATTCCTGAGCATCGCCTTAGATCTGTTGAGTCGGGTCTTGACATTTGCTTCACTGATGCTAAGCAATTTCGCCGTCTCTGACACATTCAATCCGTTTATCTCCCTTAAAGAAAATACGATCCGATAATCGAACGGAATCCGGCTAAGGGCATTTTCTATGATTCCGCCCAATTCCCAGTTCTGGACCATTTGTCCGGTATCCCTGCCTGAAGCGGTAAACATAGGTTTTGCATGATCATTTATATCCTGTGCCATCTCATATTTAAAACTTAACTTTACCCTTTTGCGGTAACAGTTGTTCATCATAATGCGTATGATCCATGTTTTAAAATCAGATCGCCCCTCAAACTGGTGGAGGCTGCGGTACGCATCAATAAATGTTTCTTGCATCAGATCGCGGGTATCCTCATGATTGTAATTGTAAGATCTGCCCACCCGGTATAGACAGGGATTAAACCGTCTTACGATGATCTCGTAAAGTGATTTTTCGCCTTTTAACACTCGTCCGGCAATATCCGTTTCGGTAAGATGATGATCCGATGGAATCATAGGTACACTTCATTTATACAGTAATCTTCGCAAGTCGTGCCATTGAGAGCGCCGAAACGGACATTACCAGATCACGGACCGCGACATCAAGATACTGACCTCCTATTAGCAACGTCAATGCTATGAGCGCGAGCCAAGCAGCGACAATATATCCGCCAATTTCGGATTTTCTGAGGACAATCATACCAGCGATGATCTCAATGACACCGACAATCATCATAAATGTTGCACCGGAAAACGGCAACATCCCCGTCATACTGGGGTTTAAGTACTGTTCCCAGTCGGTAAGTAGATTGGTAAATTTGTCTGCACCAGCCACGATGGGAACGACTACAAACGTAAACTTTAAGAGGTTAAATGTGTTGGTCAACCGATGTGTGTTGTTATTTTCCATGATTATATGATTGTTATATCTACTTAGGGTAAATGACAGATGGAAAGGTTACAAAAGTAACGTCTCGAGCTAGTCGGCCCGTTTGGATGTCTTCCGAGGCGACGACCCTTGTACCGGGGAAAATATATGCGGCCCAGATCTATTTCGATCCAAATAAGAGCAACAATTGCGTAAACGCCGGTGATGGAATAATTCTTTGGATATATTGTCGGATAAAAACCCCATATTAAGATCGGTGCCTTCAAACTAATTTTTCAAAACTAAATGCACCTTCGACTGTTATCTTTCAACGATAACTAATAACAACGCATCAGTTGCCGCGTATCATCGCGGAGCGATGCAAACTCATCGTTAACTAAATTTACGCAAATGAAGACGATTAAAATGCTTTTTGCTGTTTTGGCTGCGGCCACGTTTGTAGCAGCATGTAACAACACCGGGAATAACCAACAACAAGATGCAGACACAACGTATATGGAGCCAATGCCACCACCCAACGATACGATGATGAACGATACGATGTTGAACGATACGATATAGGTGTTTAGTTGCGCTGTAAAAACTAGCGTTTATAAGTTGGGGGATGCCATTAGGTTGTCCCCCTTTTTGATAACCGTCCATCCAACAGCTCATCCGGATTGATCGCCGTTTCTTCTAAAATTTCCATATTCCGATAAATTTTCGTATATTCGTTTCATTCCATGAAGAAACACACTTTTAGAAACGTTTCGGCGTCGCCATCCGGCTACGCCTTCTGATAATTTCCATTTCCCGAATTAAGACACTGTCTACGGTTAAGCCGTGGGAAGTGCTTTTACGGGCTATTACTGAGTATTAACGTATTTAAATTTATATCAATGGCAGAAACATTTAGCAAAAGAGAACGAAGAAAGAAAAAAATCGAAAAGAAAAGAGAAAAAGAACTCCGAAGGGACGAACGGCGAAATACCGTAACTCAACGAAAAACGCTGGAAGAAATGATGGCATATGTGGATGAAAACGGAAACCTTTCTGATACACCACCCGATCCAAAAAATGTGCGCAAAATAGCAGCAGACGAAATTGCCATCGCCGTTCCCAAAGCTGCTCCGGCAGACCCCGAAGCCTTGCTTACAGGCGTTATCAGTTATTTCGACCCGGTCAAGGGATATGGGTTCGTTGTCAACGAACTGACAAAAGAACGGCTTTTTGTACATGTGACAGGCCTCGCTCAGCCTGATACAGAACTAAACATGGGCGATAAAGTGTCGTACACGGCCACACGGAGTGATCGTGGAATGCAGGCGATATCCGTAATGAAGCGCTAAAATAGACTCCCAGTCCGAGCCGAAGCTTACAAAATCATTTGGCACTGTTCGCGGTATTCGATAAATTTGGAAATTACTTTTTCAAAGCTGGTTGAGGAGAGAATGAACAGACACGACGATTTTAACACCTTTATGAGCAGAGTTAAATCTGCACTGAAAAAGGCATTCCATGAACAGCACGACATCAATGAATTGAGCCTCGTGCGGGGCCTTCCTCCGGAAGTATGGAAGGTCATCATGCAGGCATCGCCGCTGTCTGTAGCGATCCCTCAGGAATTTGGCGGAAGGGGCGCTGTGGTGAAGGAATGTCTGAGCCTGCTATCGGCGGCTTCCTACGAATCGTTACCCCTATCACTCACCTTCGGCATCAATATCGCCTTGTTTCTTGAGCCGGTGGCGAAGTATGGCGATACATCGCTGAAGGAGAAAGTCCTTCCCACCTTCACCATCGGACACCACATGGGTGGACTGATGATCACCGAACCGGAATTTGGCAGCGATGCGCTGAACATGAAAACCGTCTATCGGATTACGGAAGACGGTTATTCGATAAAGGGACATAAGCATTGGCAGGGATTGACCGGCCAGGCAAACTATTGGCTGGTCGCCGCAAGGAAGGATCTGGGCAACGGCGAGCTCGCCCGGGATGTAGACTTTTTCATGACCGACAATTCGATACGGCAACAGCACATCGAGGTAGAATCAATTTATAGCAACCTGGGGCTGTATATGATTCCGTATGGACTGAACAAAATCGACGTCGAGGTACCGGGTAACCATAAGCTACAACCCGAAAGCACCGGCATAAAAATGATGCTGGATATCCTGCACCGCAGCCGGATGCAATTCCCGGGAATGGGCATGGGCTTCATCAAGCGTATGCTTGACGAGGCACTGTTCCACTGCACAAATCGGGTTGTTGGTGCTGGAAACCTCCTGATGCTGGATTCCGTCCAGTTTCAATTGTCAAGAATACAGACGGCTTATACCCTGTGCTCAGGGATGTGTGCCAGAAGTAGTGAAATAAGCGGCATTGCAAATAATCTTGCGATGGAGGGGCTGGAAGCCAACAGCATGAAGGCACTGGTTACAGACCTGATGCAGGAATCTGCTCAATTATGCCTGCAGGTATCTGGTGCCAACGGATACCGGATCAGCCACATCGCAGGACGGGGGATTGTAGACAGCCGGCCATTCCAGATCTTTGAAGGTTCCAACGAGATGCTTTATACACAGATCGCCGAGATGGTACTGAAGCAAATGAAAAGGCAAAAAGAAACAAATCTTTACACATTCTTTTCCGGCTTTGACCGCACCCAGCAATCCGCTCCCCGCTTCAAAGAATACCTTGGATTCGAACCGGGGGCCATCATCCCACAACGGAAACTGGTTGATCTCGGGAAGATCGTGGCCCGTGTAATCTGCGTAGAGTATGTGCTTGAAGTTGCTGGAAAGGGGTTCAGGAAAGACCTTGTGGAAAGTTGTCTGTTCAACATGAAGATGGACATTGCCCACCTCGCATCGAACTTTTCCCTCAACGGCCGCGCCGATCTTATTGCCGAATACGAGGCGAAAAGTGACTGGACGGATTTCGCATCCGACACCGCTTTCCATAAATAGCGCAGCGGTCTTACCGCTCTCTTCATCATTCCAAAACTTTTCCCATCCATTGTTGTTGGCCTTCTCAACAAGCGGACAATTATCCGGCATAACATGTTCAATTTATAAAATTAAAAACCATGGCAAACACAATGGAAAAATCACAAAACATGCCCAACGAGCACCTTCATGAATTATTTGTAGATGAACTGCGTGACATACTTGGCGCGGAGCGGCAATTGTTGAAAGGCTTGAAAAAAATGGCCTCCGCTGCCATCAGCGACTCGCTTACCAAAGCGTTCGAAACACACTACACACAAACCGAAGGCCAGATTGAGCGATTGAAACAGGTCTTCGAATCTGTGGGTATGTCTGCACGCGGAAAAAAATGCAAGGCAATGGAAGGCTTGTTGGAAGAAGCTGAGGAAATCATGGAGAGCTTCACAGACCAAACGAATCTGCTGGATGCAGCGCTGATTGCTGCCGCACAAAAAGTAGAGCACTATGAGATTGCCAGCTACGGCTGTCTGGTAACGTACGCCAAACTCATGGAACATCAAAAAGCGGCAGAGCTGCTCGGCACAACGCTCGCTGAAGAAAAGGAAACGGACACTCTGCTGACCGACATTGCCATGAAGGAATCGAATGCCGGCCAAGCTGCATGAAGCAATTGGGATAAACACATGATTGAACATAAGCGCCTTCGTCCGTCGGGAGCGCTTATGTTTATAATCATCCATCAAAACCGAAGCATGCAAACCTCCTTGTTAGTCGTTGAAGACTGTGCACAGCTATTAGCTGAAAAACAGCTTACTATCTGCTTTGCCGAGAGCGCTACTGCGGGAAAACTCGCCTATGCATTCTCGCAAACCGAATACGCCGGAACCGTTTTAAAGGGGGGAATCATCTGCTACGATGCGTGCCTGAAGGAAGATATTCTTTCTGTCCCTTCCGAACTGATCGAAAAATTTTCACCCGAATCTTCGGAAGTCACCCGGGAAATGGCACTGCACTTGCGGAACGTTATCCAGGCGGATCTATCCGTTTCGGTGACCGGCCTAACCAAGCCGGGAGGCAGTGAAACCCCGGAAAAGCCTGTGGGCACGATCTTCTACGCCATTTTGTATGGCGGCACGGTACATGAAAGGCGTACTTTTTCGACCGGATCGCCAGAAGCGATTGTTCAGCATGCCATCGAACAGATTGCACAAACCATTACCCAGATTGTCTAGCGAAAAATCTACCAGACATCATTATTTGATGCCTGCAATACGTCCCTGACGTACAACGCCACTTCATCTTCTTCGGAAGGGCTTTTTTTCGTACGTCTTTCCAATGCGGTCTCCCAACTAGCCAGCGCCTCCCTGATGGTGTTACCGCTGCCCACAATGCCTGTTTGTATATCGGGTCCTAATACACAAAAGTATCCCTCCTTACTTTCAAAAACCACTGGCCTAAGTTCCCTAACATTGATTGAGAGATGTGTATCTTCGTAATTGAGCTGAACCACTCGTTCTTCAGCCACTTTCATTTGTTCCATGTTAAAAAAACAACTGACCAGCCAAATTGTTGGCTCGAAGGAATGCATCATTTCACAAAAAACGCCCTGCTTTCGCAAGGGCGTTTTTTGTTGTGCGGAAGAGCAGATTCGAACTGCCACGCCCTTAGGGCGCCACCCCCTCAAGATGGTGCGTCTACCAATTTCGCCACTTCCGCAGGAGTTAGTGGCGCAAAAGTAACGTAATTTTTCCTTTATTCAAGATTTTTTTCATCTGCATAATTTGTTTGTTCATTATTAGCTTATTTTTTTTAGGCATTCACGCTGCCTTCGGTGGTTTTAATGGCGATGAAACTTTCATAAATTATTTTCACTTTTTGTTAAAGGCAATTTATTCAGGTTTCACCTAAAGTTGACAGTAGATTCCGATCAATTAATGTCTGTATAATACCGTCTACCAAGCCAACACGTGGGACGATAACTTGACGGAGCCTGCCATACTTCATTAACGTCAGAAAAATTTCGCATGCGGGAATAATTACGTCAGCACGATCGTTATTTAATCCCAGCACATTGATCCGGTCCTTTAATGAAAACGAATTGAGGTATTCATACAACGATTTCAATTTGGTATAGGAAATAGGTTTATCATCCTTGTCATTGGCAAGTCTCGACAACTTATTGATATTTCCGCCGGTACCAATTCCATAGATCGTTTTAAACATCCGGGTATGACTTTTAACCCATGTCTTCATTTCCTCCCAGGTTTCTTCTTTATCCTGGTTATCCAATATGCGAATCGTGCCGATGTTAAACGAAGCCGATGCTACCAATTTTGTATCGGCAAATACCGATAATTCGGTACTTCCTCCTCCCACATCGATGTATAAATACGCCTTTTTACTGCCAAGGTGTTGCTCGATATGACTGTTATAGATAATCTCGGCCTCCTCTCCGCCGTTAATAATCTGCAGGTTTATCCCCGCATCCTTAATTTCGCTCACTAAAAATTCGCTGTTTTCCGCTTCCCGCATAGCTGATGTAGCACAGGCCATATATTCACTGACCTTGTATACATCCATTAGGTTCCGGAAAGCCACCATCGTTTTCACTAAATCCGTGGCTTTGGATTCGGAAATGTGGCGATCGATAAATGCATCATCTCCCAGCCGAAGGGGAACTCGAACTAAGGTATTTTTCTTGAATGATACTGTGCCGTTATTTTGGATAATATCGGCGATCAATAGCCTTACTGCATTCGACCCGATATCTATTGCTGCGTACCTCACGTTTAATTAGGATTTATATTTCAGATAATTGTAAATGTCTTCCTGTGCACGATGCCTGATTCTGTTTTTGCTACCGATATATCGGTTGTTATTTAATTGGTTGATTTCGCGCGCTTTCGTGTTATCGCGCAATTGAATATCAATGATATCACGGATTTCCCGTTGAATACGTTGGTCAACGATCGGAAAAGCCACTTCTACCCGCCGATCGATGTTGCGCGTCATCAAGTCGGCAGACGACAAGTAAATCAATTCATTGCCCCCATTCCCAAAAATCCACACTCGCGCATGTTCCAGATAGCGATCGATGATACTCCTAACCGTAATACGTTCGCTGAATCCGGCCTGACCAGGTACAAGACAGCACATGCCTCGGATAATCAGTTGAATGGTTACCCCCGCATTGTTTGCTTCGTACAGTTTTTCGATCACCTCGTCGTCCGACAGGCTGTTCATCTTTAGCACCATGTACCCTGTTTTTCCCGCTTTCACCGCGTCGATTTCATTCTTGATCAATTGATAAAATCGCTGACGGGTTTCCAGCGGAGATGCGATGATTGCCTTGTAACCGCGATGGAATGTTTGCTTTTCTAACCCTCTGAACAGGCGTTTAAGGTCTTTTGTAATTAACGGGTTAACTGTAAAGAGACTGTGGTCGCCATAGAGTTTGGCTGTCTTTTCATTGAAGTTTCCAGTGGCTAGGTTTGCGTAATAGACTAACCCCCGTTTCTCCCGCCGTGCGATCAAACAGATTTTCGCATGTACTTTATATTGTACAACACCAATATTCACATTTACCCCACCTTCCTCCAATTGATTACGCCAATAGATGTTGGCTTCCTCATCGAACCGCGCTTTCAGCTCAAGCAGGCAATTCACTTTTTTACCATTTTGAGCGGCATTGATGAGGGCATTGATTACACTGGAATTTTCGGCTAAACGATACAGGCAGATGTTGATTTCTTTGACTTTGGGATCCATCGCCGCCTCTCGCAGGAAATGAACAATATAGTCAAATGATTGATAGGGTAAACTTATCAGGTAATCCCGTTGCGCCATTTGGCTGAATATACTGCGGCTTAAATCCAAATTACTAACCCGAAGCTGAGGCATCGGAGTGTATTCCAGTGATGGTCCACCCACATTGGGAAAGTCGATAAAGTCTTTGAAATTGTGATACCTCCCCCCGGGGATGAGTGCCTCCGAATCCAATTGCATACAGGCGACTAAGTAATTAAGCGTATCAAGAGGAATGTCATTGTCGTACAACAACCGCATGGGTCTCCCCTTATCCCTACGCTGCAAGCTGCGCATCAGCGCTTCGACAAACCGTTCGCTAACATTGGCATCGATGTCCAATTCCGCATCGCGCGTGAGCTGAATGCTATACGCCTCCACAGTATCGTATTCAAAAATAAAAAACAGATCGTCCAAACAATACCGGATGATATCGTCCAACAAAATAATAAATTTCAGCCCCTTATTTTCCGGTAAGATCAGAAATCTCGATAGGATTGCCGTAGGAATCTCGACCAGTGCATACTTCACCTTTTTGCGAAAGGTAAGCTTGACGATGAAATAAATATGACGGTCTCTCAGCTCAGGGAACGGTTTGCCGAAATCTTCGCTTTCGAGCATAATGGGAACCAGTGTAGGCAATACCTGGCGCCGGAAATAGCCACGTACATATTCACCCCGGGCTACATTCAATTGCTGCTCATTGATGATAAAGATCTTCTTAGCCTCCAATTCTTTGATAATTTCCTGCTCATATAGAAAGTCAAACCGTTTTTCAAGTTTGACAACGATATTCTTGATTTCATTCAGGATTTTTTTTGGGTTAAAACCCAGCATGTTCTTGGTTTTGGTATTGATATCAACAAGTCGGTTGAGCGTGGCCACTCGCACACGATAAAATTCGTCTAAATTGGAAGAAAATATCGCTAAAAATCGTAGACGCTCGATCAGCGGTACCGTCTTGTCTGCAGCTTCTTGCAGCACGCGCTCGTTGAAATACAACCAGCTTAATTCGCGGTTTATAAGTGGGTATTTGTGCTTCACAACTGTTAACATACGGCCGTCTTGAGTTCTTCCGGCCAATAATAACAATGTAAAGTTTCGTTAGTGTTAATTATCTATTAATTCACTATAACCAAACATCGTATCAGTCAGAAAATCTTAAATTCCATTCCAGGTAGGCTGCTCAAGTATTTCCAGTTGCCACAGAATTTCCTCAGACTTAACCGGAAAAGGCTCTTCCTTCCGTATCTGTGCATATACGGCGTTGAATAAATCGTTATAATCTCCCTTAAGCGCCTCCCTGTATCGAAGTTCTCGGTCGCCATTTGGTTTTACGAGTGTAATCAGTCCCTCCTTGCCCACCGGTTCAATGCCATACTGCGGGTCTTTCGGCGAAAGCCCAGCCTGCAGCTGATCCTCCTGAACATCAGCCCTTACTTTGTGGAAAGACCCTCTAACCCCATGTAACACATAAGCCGGTAGCGGATTAGCAACCAAGAGGCTTGCGTGGATGAAGACCGTAAACCCTTTTGGATAACTCAGCACCAATGTCGAAAAGTCGTCGACCTCAGATCCCGGTCGGTGGGTAGCCAAGATTTTTAAACTTTTCTCCGGCTTGCCGAATAAACTGATAACCTGATCGAGCAAGTGTGGACCAAGGTCATATAACACGCCGCTTCCAGGAATCTTCCGTTCTTTAAATATCTTCGGGCTCTTCTCCATTCGGTAGCGGTCAAACCGTACGTGCAATTCGATCAGCTCACCGAGCGTCTCGCGTTCAACCACGCGTTTGAGCAGCTTGAAATCACTATCCCAACGACGGTTCTGGAACACCATTACGTACCGATTTACGGCTTTCCCCAACTCGAACAATTTCCTGGCATCCTCGGCGTTCGGCGCGAAGGGCTTTTCGACTAATATATGTTTCCCCGCCTTCAGTGCTTTGGTAGCGTAGTCTACGTGTGTATCATTCGGCGTGTTCACAATGACAAATTCTATCTTATCATCGTTCAGCAATTCATCCACCGAATCATAACTAATTACATCCGGATATCGTCGTTGGGCGCGTTTTTCGTGCCTTTCTACAACAGCCCGTAGCTCAAACCGACTTTTCTGGTGTATAAATGGCGCGTGGAATACCCGCCCCGACATTCCGTACGATAAGATTCCTGTGACAACGCTTTTTTTTGACATGGCGGTACGGAAATTAATCAGTGATGTGCGCCATGCTCTTCATGGCCACCCGCTAATGCAAAAACCTCCTTCACGGCCGGAAGCTTCTCTTTTGCGTAATCTTTCAACGCCTTAGAAGTATTCCGGTCAATCCGGTTAAAATGTTCCAAGATTACACCCTGCTCATGCTGAACATGAGCAAGATAAGCTTCGTTACTGAAACTGGCTAGGCTGTCAGGAGCAAAATGGTGCGGTACAGCAAAACCGGGAAGACCGGGGTCAGGCAAAATAACTTGAAAGGTTGCCGCGAGGCTCTCCAACTCCGGAATCATCCCTTTATACACATCGCTGATCTTTGAGGCTATTTTTTTAGTCGCTTCTGACGCTGTCGTTGACTGTATATATTCCGCCAATTGTACTTCATATACAGCTTTTTCATGTGTCAGCTTAAAAAATAGATAACCATCTGTATCGACACCTGTCTCGTTGTTAAATAGCAACGACCTCTTCACCGGTTCGCCGGCATGCTGCGTACAAGAACTTACTGCCACAGCCAAGGGCAGCGCCATCAAACAAATATTTCTAAATTTCATAAAAACTCAATTAATGCAACAAACTTAGCTAAAAATGTCGTGCTTATCAACAGTTTTCAGACGACTGGTGATCAGGCAAGATTCCTACCTGCATTTACCACGCCGTAAAGGGTGCGGGTTACCAGCTTTGAGAACACTTCACGGTCCTTTTCATTCAACTCGCCCTTTTGCAATTTTTTGATGGCATAATGCTGAATGATTAACAGCGGAAGTACGATTTTTTCCCGTATGGCAATAGATTCCCGCTCCACAGGGTAATTTTCCATTAACACCTTGCTTCCGCTAAGTTTCAGCACGTAATGTTTGGTGCGTTCATACTCATCGCGCATTTTCACCCAAAAATCGCCAAACGTTTCGTCTGCTTGGATGTAGGAAGTCAGGTCAAAATTTGACTTAGACATTGACATCATACAATTGTCGATGATGGTTTTGAACATACCGGATGTCTCATAAAGCTCCTGTACTTCCTCCCATTTGCCTTGTTCCTCAGCCCGCTGAAGCGCCGATCCTACGCCGAAAAAACCGGGTATATTTTGTTTCAATTGGCTCCAAGAGGTAACGAAGCTAATGGCCCTCAAGTCTTCAAGACGTAACTCTTTATCCGAATTTCGTTTAACAGGCCGGCTACTGATATTGATTTGAGAGAGGAATTTGAGCGGACTGAATTTCTCAAGATATTTAAGAAATAGCGGGTTGTGTCGCAACGACAGAAACTGTTCATGACTAACGTGCGCCATCTCATCAATCAATTGCTTTTTTTCCGCCGACAGGGTATCTCCGTCCTTTTGCCCAATGTGAGAAGTGAGTCCGGCGTGAAGAAGTTGTTCGATATTATAATAAGCCGTATCCCACGAACCATATTGGCTACTAATCGTTTGGCCCTGTATCGTTAACTGGATATGATCGTTCGCAATCTCTTTGCCCATCGAAGCATAAAAGCGTTGTGTTTTTCCGCCGCCTCGAGCAGGAGGACCTCCCCTTCCATCGAAAAATACCAAGTCGACATCGTATTGCCGAGCCATGGCGGTAAGCTCCACTTTGGCCTTATAAATCGACCAATTAGCCATCAAATAGCCACCATCTTTCGTGCTGTCTGAAAACCCGAGCATAATCGTCTGCTTATTGTCCCGCCGCGCAAGGTGCGCCGTGTAATGAGGATGCGTATACAGCGCCTCCATTACTGCTGCCGCGCGTTTGAGGTCATCAACGGTCTCAAACAGGGGGACGAAGTCGATACAAAGCGATTCAGTATGCCAATCACTCCATAAAAACAATTCCATAAGTTCAAGAATATCAGAAGCTTGTTGGCAGTTGCTGATGATAAACCGCTGTGCCGCGCGCTCGCCGCCCGATCGTTGAATATCCTTAATCAACCGGATAACACTTAACGTGTCAGCCACCAAGGGGGCCGCATCATCTTCATAAGACAAGTCGCAAGCCTCGAATTTAAATGCTTGTTGTTTAGCAACCTCATCTAGCCGTTCAAAATCGCCTCTAATACGTGTTTCCTCTACATATTTTTCGCGTATATATGCATGCGTCTGCCGGATTACGCTACTATCCTGACGGATATCCAATGTTGCAAAGAAACAGCCGAACGTTCTTACTTTGCGAATCAGGTCATCCACCAATTCGACAAATAAACCGTCGTGGTAGTCAGTTAAGACGCGCTTGATCTCTTTCAGATTATGTATAATAACCGATTTTTCATTTTCCGGGCTTTCCGAAGGATTAAAGCTGTTCTCATGAAACCTATTCTGCAGGATATCCATATACTTTTCGACACCTTTGAATGTGATGCGTCTCTTGAGTACCCGAAAATCACGGTAATAACAACGGAACAAAATAGTACGCAGCAGCAGGGCGACGCGCTTTGTGCCCTCAACCGTCACATTTGGATTCCCATCGCGGTCGCCTCCCGGCCAAAAGCCTAATTCCACCAGTTGCCGGTTTTCATCGACTGGCAGATCAAACTCATCATCGATTTTTGACTGAATAGCCGATGCCACGGGATAAAACACCTTTTCGAGAAACCACGCCAAGCTAATTGCCTCATCTACCGGCGTGGGCTTGTTTTTCATCATAAACGGTGTTTTGCCCAGCTGTTGCAACAATAAATGGATGTTATTGATGTCATTCTTTTTCAAGGCTTCCGTCAAATCCGTGATGATCGCCAAAACTGGCCCCGGATAAAACTGCGTGGGGTGGGCCGTCAACACCAGCCGCAAGGAGAAATCACGCAGTTTGCTTACCAATTTATTGCGTAAATCCTTATTGTTTTCCGTTTGCTTGAAGACAGAATCCAATAATCCCGCTTCATCCGACCGACCGGTTTTCCGGAAGGCAGCGTCTTCTACAGCATCAAATAGGACCACCTGCCGCTCTATATACTGAATGATACGGAAAAGCAGGTCAATGCGGTCGGCCTCTCGGACATATTGTTCATATTGTCCGAAAAAACTCTCTATAATCGCTTCAGGATCATGCTTTGCAGCGACACCGCGCTCGCAGTGTGACGTAAAAAAAGGCAGAAGTGTACCCGTGTGTTTTACTTGATAAAATGGCAAAGTCATGAATAAGCTGTTAAACAGCTCGAAACGCGTCAATACCTCGTCTTCAAAGACCGCTTGTTTTTTACTTAAGTTCATCTGCTCGTTAAACGCTTTAATGAATAAAATCGTTGACTATCTTTATGAAACTAAGATAGGGGTTTGTTGATTAATACAGCTCTGCAACATTGGCAAACATTGCACAATAAGTAATCAAACCGTCAAATATATAAATATTTTACCAAGAAATATTTGGTTTATTGAAATGATAGCAAAAATAGATAGATAAAATTAAAAATAAAACAATTCATTCAGAACCCTGTTGTTCTTAGATAGTCCCATGCCATTGCAAATCGGCACCGGGATCGTTGAATTGTCCAATCGGATTTTTAGCCGCTTGTATCGATGAGCTCGATTTAAAAGCGGATTCCTACGGCTAATCCGGTACGGATTCCCGCCCACGGCCCTTTCATGTCTAATTTAGCTCCCTTACTGTCCACATGAGCTTCCGTATCAAGCATGGGAATTTCCAAGTTTTCAAGCTCCTCTTCCAAAGCAGTCTGTGCTTTCGGATCCAATGGCATCGAGCTGCTACCACTTAATTTGCCGTTAGCAGCTCCATAGGCAGGCCCCAATATCCACCAATCCAAGTAAACCCAGCGTCCGATACGCCATTGCGAACCGAATAATAAACCGCCGGTTATTCCGCTGATCCGTCCCTCCAGCGCCATGGTGTGCGTTTCCGCTTGGTAGTAACCTGCTTCATCTTCCTCTTCCACCGTATATTCAAATTGACGGAAGCCAAGTCCATATGTACTATAACGCCCATACGGTGCAATATAGAAGCCCCGAGGTCCGTCATGTCGTCCAAAATAAAACCTTGGCTCGATGGTAATAGCCTGATTGCTGACACGAATATTTTGCAACTCATCAAATGTTTCCGCATCATCGATATATGATTCAAAAGCGTCAAGCATCGGAAAGTTGCCTTTTGGAATCATCCGCAGTCCGACGGCTACGGAAATTTTCCGGGATACCAATCGCTCGTACTGTAGCGAAATGTTTCGAAAAGGCAGAGCAAGCGCATTTAGTTTCACAATGTTCGCGTCGTAATCGTCGGCTGGCATCGAGTAAGACTGTATTTGCTGCGCGACTAGGTTTTGGGCCACTATAACCGCCAACGCCACTGCAATAAAGGATTTCCAACTAGCTAACAATTTCATATGCGGTATCTTATAAAAATAAAGGAGCCAGGGGTGGATGGTCGCTTCTTCAACTTTTCAAATATATTGAAAATAAGCACCTTCAATACAAACGACGACGAACAAATTCCTTCATAAAAAAAGGCAGCGCATGGCCTATGCGCTTTACCTTTTCAAACAAGTTCAGGCAGCGATAATGGTATACTATCGTATTCAGGTATGGTCGGTTTCTCCGCCTTCTTGGCAGCAACGTGCTGCCGCTTATTTGCCCTAACTTCACGAGGGGCATGTACAAGCATATCTGCTTCCCCTAAACAGGCAAACATAACCGCCAATTGATCCCATTGATGCGTCATAACGATTCACTTGATTGATACGATTAATAGAACTGAAGTCCCAATTTAATCTGAAACATACCCATCGGGAATTTCTCTTTTGTTGTATGTTCGATATACTCTCCGGTTTCCTCATTATATTCACTGTTATAGGAATCATATTTGAACGCCCCGGATTCGTATCCCGCCGTCAAGGTCACCTTCTTATACCGTAAATTAATTCCCACATCACTTTTCAAACCAAATAACACTTCTTCTAGGTCTTCCATTTCACTCATTGAAGTCAAAATGGTAGGCGCTAGTTTCACAAATGCGTCGGCATAAAAATTCTCCAACGGATTGAAAGAAATAACGGGGCCAAGCTTGACTCCCACGGTTGTTAAATCGGTCTTTTCAGTATAGTCTGGATCATCCGGATCATTCCACGTTACGGGATTATAGCCAAGAGAGAGAAAGGAGGCATCAAGTCCAACCTTAAAAAGGCCAGCAATAGGTTCCGAATGCATGAAAAAATATTTTCCTAGTTCGAAGTTCAACCCCGTCGGCGCGGAATAGGCGTCGTCGAGTTCGCCATCGTTTAACTGTTTAAGGAAATCGTTATTCAGGAAACTTGCGCCAAAACGCAAATAAAATTTCCCGAAATCGGGCTCGCTATACTGTCGTTGGCCTACAACCGTTGCTTGTTGAGCCTGGGCAAAAAACAAGGTTCCGAAAGCAATGCACAGCATCGCTGATAATTTGGTGATGTTCATCGTTATAAAGTGTTGGTGGAAGCGTTGATCGATTAATTGATTCCTAAGCGGCTTTGCAAATCGGGAATAACGTTTTCATACGTGCGAAGTATCCGATCCCAGCGGCGAAATGATTCATCAGCGTTGATGCTGGTGCCGGGAGGCGCTATCTCAGAGACTAATTTGGCCTTGTATTCCAGCGGTTCCGTATTACTGGTTTTTACGATCAAACGAGTGCGTACAACACCCGAGTTAAAGGATTTTGCAGACCATGCTGTAGCCATGTAGCCCGTAGACTTGTCCATGATCGCAATGACATCAAATGATCCTGTTACAATGCGATTCAGCAGAATCCACGCTTCATCTGCATTTCGGGATGGCCTGATATCGATGTCTTGATTAGCCAAATTGGTTACAAATGAGTTTTCGTAGGCCTCATCTTTTGTCAACTGGATAAAGTCGGTTTTGGGAATAATATTAATTCCATTGTTTTCGTAGTTGCGTATTTCAGTTACGAACCCTACCTTCTCCACACGGACGTTGACAGTAGCATACTTTGGGATTTTAATTTTGACAGGCGAGGTTACCTGGTTGCCGTCCACATGCATGCTCGAACCGGCCTCCGTACTAATCGTCATGGTACGGTCTTTTGCTTTCTGTCCAAAACCCGGCAGGGCCATGACCAGCAGGCCACTCGTTACCAGCGCAATCGTTGTGAGTAGATTTTTAATTTCCATGTTATTGATTGAATTAATAAGTGTGAGCAAAACTAAACACCAAAACGGCTATCTGAAATACCCACTATTGAGTATTTTTAGTTATCCTTTTATGTATCTTTGTATGCACCATCCGTCTATGCATGAATAGGGCAAAAGAAATCCAGAATTTTTTTTACAGCCAGTATTTTGCCGATGGCCTTCGTATCACGTTCGGAGCACTGACCCCCGCGCTTATTTTTTCTTGGTTTGGAAATCTTCAGGTTGGCATTACCATCTCGTTAGGTGCAATGGTCGTTGGACTTTCTGACACTCCCGGGCCGTTGAATCATCGCAGAAATGGCATGTTGTTATGTACTGCCGCGGTACTCATTTCGGCGCTGGTTACCAACTTAGTCAACGATATTCCTGCATTGCTCACCGTGACCATTGTAGGGATAAGTTTTCTGTTCTCCATGTTTGCAGTCTATGGTGCCCGCGCTTCGTCGGTTGGAACATTGGCTATTCTTGTCATGATACTCAATATCGACGGAGCTGATAATACCTTTTGGGATGTGACTACACACATAGCCTATATTCTCCTGGGTTGCGTGTGGTATATGCTACTGAGTTTATCGCTTCATCAAGTACGGCCATACCGCCAAGCGCAACAGGAACTGGCGGAATCTATACAGAATGTTGCCGACTACATCCGAATTAAAGCAAATTTCTACGATGCCAAATCGGACATTGAACGAAACTACCGAGAATTAATCGAACAGCAAATCATTGTAAGTCAACACCAAGACAACGTTCGTGACCAGTTATTCCGAAGTAAGAAAACCATACGGGATACCACAAAAATCGGACGGCTGCTGATTCTGATTTTTACGGACATCATTGATTTGTTCGAACAGAGTATGGCCACGCACTATGACTACGATGCAATCCGCGAACAATTTAGGCAAACCGGAGTATTGCAGCATTTTAACCTAACGATCCGAAGAATTGGTAACGAACTGGAACATTTTTCTTATCAGATTAATGCCAATCGGAGACCCAAAGCGTTATACAATTTTAAAAACGATCTGGATCGCATATGGGCGGCAATCGAAAAAGTAGACAAAGACTACCAGATTAATACCCTGCCGCTGAAAAAGATCTTGATCAATATACGCAACCTCATCCAGCGTATTAACAATATATACGGATATTTTGATAAGGATCCCAAAAACTCTTTCCGCAGAGAAGATACAGATCTCAGTCAGTTTATTGAGCACAAGGACATTGATTTTAAGCAATTCCGAGAAAACCTGACGCTTAAATCGACATTATTCAGACATGCTGCGCGAATGGGAATCGTAATGGGAATCGGTTACATCCTTTCGTTGGCTATTAACGTAGGCAATCATAGTTACTGGATTTTATTGACCATCATGGTCATACTAAAACCCGGATTCAGCCTCACAAAGCAACGGAATTTCCAACGATTGATTGGAACCGTTATTGGCGGCATCGCCGGAGCGCTGATTTTAATGCTTGTTAAAGACCAAACTTCCCTATTCGTCTTATTGCTATTATTTATGGTGGCCACCTATAGCCTGATCCGTGTCAATTACATTGTCAGTGTGATGTTCATGACACCCTATATACTAATCATGTTCAGCTTCCTTGATATGAATACGCTGACCATACTCAGGGAACGCATCATTGATACATTAATAGGATCGGGTTTAGCATTTCTTTCCAGTTACGTCATTTTACCCAATTGGGAAAGCACTCAGGTGCAAGCGACCATGCGCAAATTACTTGTTGCCAATTATCGTTATATCGCACAAGCACTAAAAATCATCGCTGGTCAGCCATTGAGTATAACAGATTATAAGTTGTCCCGAAAAGAAGTATATGTCACCACCGCGAATATGGCCTCAGCATTCCAGCGCATGATTACTGAACCCAAAAGCAAACAGAGAGACGCCAAGGAAATAAACAAGTTTGTAGTGTTTAACCACATTCTTTCGTCCTACTCGGTCACGTTGCTCAATAATGTCACGGACGCAGACAACGCATCGCTAACGGGCGAGCACGTCCGGGTTATCCGCAAAACGTTGTTCTTACTTGCGCAAACCATCAAACTCTTTGAGTCGGAAGAAGGAGAAGAAGAATTTACGGAAGTAGAAGTAGACACACCACCCGATTTGGATACAAACAATATCGATTCAGAAGAATCCCGATTGATCACCGAACAGATCAATTTTATAAACCGGATTGTGATTGATCTGAACAAAACCTGCGATCAATTAATCAAACAGCAGGCTGTGGAGTAAGTTTTGGTATTCATCTCGTTGACACGTACCTTTGCAGCACATGGAAACCTCATCGGCACACTACGAGCTGCTTATCATTGGCGGTGGCCCCATCGGACTGGCATGCGGTATCGCAGCCCAGGAAGCCGGATTAACATACCTCATTGTTGAAAAGGGATGTTTGGTCAATTCGCTGTATCGCTATCCGCAAAATATGACTTTCTTTTCTACGTCAGAAAGACTAGAAATCGGCGACGTTCCTTTCGTTTCCATTAATCCCAAGCCCAAGCGGGCGGAAGCACTGGAATATTACCGCCGTATCCAACAAAAATTTGGCTTAAACATCCGTTTATTTGAGGAAGTGACCTCCGCATCAAAACAAGATGGTACCTTTCATATTACCACAAGTAAATCTGCATATACTGCATCGTACGTAGTGGTGGCTACGGGTTTCTATGACATTCCGTGCCTGCTGAACATCCAAGGAGAGGACCTGCCCAAGGTAAGCCATTATTACAATGATCCGCATTATTATGCAGGGCAAAAGGTCGTGGTAGTAGGTGCTAGCAATTCATCGGTGGATGCCGCGCTAGAGACCTACCGAAAAGGCGCTGACGTGACACTGGTGGTAAGGGGCGAAAGCATTGGCCCCCGCGTAAAATATTGGGTGCGCCCCGACATGGAAAACCGCATCGCAAATAGCGAAGTACGGGCATTGTTCAACAGCAGACTGACCGAAATCAGGCCTACAGAGGTCGACATTTTGACGCCCGATGGTCTGATAACCCTGGAAAATGACTTTGTATTGGCATTAACCGGATACCAACCCAACTTTACCTTTTTAGAAAAGATAGGCATCAAACTCTCCGATGACGCTTCGCGTCAACCCCTCCATAATCCCGACACGATGGAAACCAATATTCCCGGCCTTTTTCTCGCTGGCGTGGTTTGCGGAGGAATGAACACACATCTATGGTTTATTGAAAATTCACGCGTACACGCTACGCAGATCGTGAAGCGAATTTCGGAAATAAAACTGGCAAAGGACTAACGCGAAGGAGCTGCCAGCCCTTTTAAAAATACCGTCGCCATTTTCTTTTGAAGTTGTAAGATGCGATCAAATTCGTCTTTGGTAGGGAACAATATGCCCTTCAGGTCTTTCAATATACTGAACCGCATACCTACCAGCGCAAACAGGATGATTTCCGCAGTTTCCTGGAGCTCTTCAATGGCCAGCTGGCCTGTATTCACTCCTTTTTGAAGGATTCCGCGGATTAACGCCACCTCTTTATCTTTCGAATCCTCCATTACGTGCGCCATCTCATCGGGCATTTGTTGCACCGCAGATACAGAATGTTCAAGCAAGGTATAGTATTTTGTGATAAATGCGATTCGTTTATCCAATATAAACATCATGGCCGTCTGACAATCTGCAATGGAATCCAACTCCTTCTCCAACTCTTCAAACGATCGTGCCATGACATGTTCCAACACTGCTGCATATAATGCATTCTTATCCGGAAAGTAATAATACAGGAGTGCTTTGGAAAATGAAAGATCTTGTGCAATTTCAGACATTGTGGTTTTTGCCAATCCAAAATGTGCAAATCGGCGCGTTGCCGCTTCCAAAATCTGTGTGCGCTTTTTATCTGCGTTTATCATACAATACCGTCACCTATTGTGCTATCAGGTCAATCGCTTATCTTTGGCCATTAAAGTTAATATGTTAAAGATACACATATATTTGAATTATTGAAAAAATTAGTCAAAATTGAATGGAGTTTTCGGTCAAAAAACATTTTTCACTCAAACCATACAACACATTTGGCATTGCGGCATTTGCTGCGCAATTCATTGAAATTGATTCCGAGGAGGCACTCGTACATCTTTTTTACAACCGGAAGAACCAAACGAAGCAGCCCTTTCTCATCTTGGGAGGCGGGAGCAATATCTTATTTACGAAAGATTTCACCGGTTTGGTTATCCACATTGGTATACCGGGAATCAGCCACCGGATATCAGACACCAAGATATTGGTTACCGCTGGAGCGGGTGTGATATGGAACGATCTGGTGTGGTATTGCGTTGATCGCAATTTTGCAGGCATTGAAAACATGGCGTTGATTCCGGGCACCGTAGGTGCTGCTCCCGTTCAAAACATTGGCGCCTACGGCACAGAACTGAAAGATGTTTTTATCAGTTGTCGTGTATTTGACACAAAAAGTGGGGAAATTTCCACATTCTATAAAGACGATTGTCAATTTTCGTACCGCGACAGCCTGTTTAAAAAACAGGCCAAAGGCCGCTACATCATCACGCAAGTGACGCTTGAGCTGTCGTTAACCCCATCTATCAATACCTCTTATGGGGCCATCCATTCCGAATTGGCAAAGCGAAATATCACGCACCCCACCATCAAGGACATTGCCGAAGTGGTATCCGCCATACGCACCGACAAACTGCCCGACCCCTCAACCATCGGCAATTCAGGCAGCTTTTTCAAAAACCCCATTATAACCGTACAACATTTAAAACAGCTACAGTTCACTTTCCAGGACATGAATTTTGTGTATTACCCCGTTGACGAAAGCCATGTAAAACTCGCTGCCGGATGGCTCATTGAACAATGCGGATGGAAGGGAAAACGTATCGGAGATGCCGGCACCTGGAAAAACCAAGCGCTCGTACTGGTAAACCATAAAAATGCTTCTGGATCAGATATTTACAACCTATCCGAACGCATCATTCGCGATGTGGAAGAAAAGTTTAACATCACCCTAGAGCGAGAAGTAAATATTATATAATAGTAATAAAAATATAACGTATATTAGCTGGATAATTAAACGATCCATTCTTCTTTAGCACGATACTTGCAGTATACTTCGCGACACTAATTAGACTAAAACGTCAGTTTCTTAAATAAGCATTTGCGACCGCTTATTTTGTATCATAAAATTGTTTAACCCGGAATCCAAGCCCTAACTTGGAATCCCTTAAACCGTAAAAAAGATGACGAGATTTGAGTTTAACACATTAGTGGTGCAGCACACAGAATCCCTAAGAGGGTATGCACTGCACTTCACCCGCGATGACGAGGATGCAAATGACCTCGTTCAAGATACCATGCTAAAAGCAGTAACGTATCACGGCAAATTCAGGGAAGGTACCAACCTCAAGGGGTGGTTGTATACTATCATGAAAAATACCTTCATCAATCACTACCGGCGATTTGTAAAAACAAACAGCTTTGTCTCGCAATCTGAAGAAATTTCCAGTGCACACCTGGCTTATAGCGCTACAAAGAATGCTGGAGAGAATAAATTTGTGATGGAAGATATCAAGGGCGCTATGGCTGAGCTGTCCGATGAATATTATATTCCGTTTACCATGTATTTTGAGGGATATAAATACCACGAAATTTCCGAGCACTTACAGATTCCGATTGGTACTGTTAAAACCCGCATTCACGTAGCGCGGCGAACCATGAAAAAGGCCTTAGGCGCATACAAATATGAGCGATCTTAGGGCGATTCCTGACTTACCCCTATATACAAGGTCTCAATTGGCACTAAAAAACGGACAAGACCATCCAGCTATCTGGATAGCCTACCGCGGTTATATTTATGATGTATCAAAGAGTCGCCTTTGGTTCAGAGGGATGCACTATGAACATTGGGCCGGGCAGGATTTGACTGACGAACTGGCGGATGCCCCGCATACGGAAGAAGTATTCTTACGCTTCGAGATCATTGGCAAGTTGGCCACGACAAATCCCTAGCCAACCATTAGCCGTCGATATCAAACTTACTGAGTTCCGTAAACCGGGTAATCCGTTGGGCAATAAGATCGGTATCCAGTTCCCTCAATCGCTCGGTACCAAATTTTTCGACGCAGAAAGAGGCAAGTGCCGAACCAAAAATCACGGCGTTTTTCATGTTATGGAAATTGATGGTTCCAACTTTAGCCAAATAACCGATGAATCCACCGGCAAATGTATCTCCGGCTCCTGTAGGATCATACACATCGGCAAGCGGAAGCGCCGGTGCCGAGAAAATCCGACCCTCGCCAAACAACAGGGCTCCGTGTTCGCCTTTTTTGATGATCAGGTATTTCGGGCCCAACTGCAGGATCTTCTCCGCGGCTTTGACCAATGCGTATTCGCCCGAAAGTTGCCGTGCTTCGGCATCGTTGATGGTAAGTACATCCACACGCTTTAACACGTTCATCAGATCATCCAAAGCAATATCCATCCAAAAATTCATGGTATCCAATGCCACTAGTTTCGGTTTATGTTTCAGTCGATCCAACGTGGTCAATTGTACTTGAGGGGTAAGATTGCCCAAAAGTAGGTATTGACAATCTTGGTAACTATCCGGAATCACCGGATCAAAATCGGCCAGCACATTCAGTTCGGTAACCAACGTATCCCGGCTATTCATGTCGTTGTGGTATTTTCCCGACCAAAAAAAAGACTTCTGTCCGTCTTTTATCTGTACTCCCTCCAGATCAATACCTTTCGATTTCAATATATTCAGGTTATCTTCACCGAAGTCCTCGCCAACCACACCCACTAATTTTACATCTCGATATAAATAAGCCGCGGCTAGGCCCGCAAAGGTTGCTGCCCCTCCTACGATCTTGTCTGTTTTTCCGAAAGGTGTTTCGATCGCATCGTACGCGATGCTGCCGACGATAACTAAACTCATATAATTCGATTTTTGTGCGCAAAGGTAGGCCTTTTTAGCCATTTTTTATTGCAAATGTCCCACTTTCGCTGTAAGTTTGTCGCACCATGGTTCATCGGCTTCTCGCCATATTGCTCATTTGCTCGCTTTTTGCGGAAAATATTTCGCGATTGCTCATCACCGCTGCATTTGAGCTCAATCAACCCTATATTACCGAGTATTTCTGTATCAATAAAGACAAACCCATGCTGCATTGCGATGGGAAATGTTATTTGGCAAGAAAACTCAAGGAAGCTGAAGAAAAAGAAAAAAAATCCGAGAAGGAATCACTGAAAGTCAGTTACCAACTTGCATTCATTACCGAAAAAACAGTATTGACCGTTCCGGTTTCCCCGATGGAAAAACACGAACCGGCCGAACTCACTTTTGTTTTGCCTTCACGACCTGCTAAGATTTTCCATCCGCCACGTGTTTAGCCTCCGCTTTATATAGGACGTTAATAACTGTATCCCGAATCAACTGGGTTACCGTTTTATTATGTGGCATTGCTGGTATTAATTCAGCCCTTCTGAACTATTTCGAATGAACGTATACCCTATTCTGAGGACTACTTTCCTCCTGTGTTTTGCTGCGTGGATGTGGCAGGCAAATGCGCAGAACCTTTTTTTAACCGGTCACATCTATGATACCCAAACCCGTCAGCCATTGGCCGGCGCTACCATCCGCAACAACAGCGGACAGGTCGTCGCGCAGTCAGACAAAGACGGATTTTTTCGACTGAGCCAAGCGCAAGCAACAACCGCCATCGACGTGGCGTTGATGGGTTATAAAACACAACATATTACTATCGCCGCCGAACACCGAGATATTAACATCCAGTTGGAGACCGATCCGGTTCAACTCGATGAAGTACGCGTAGGGCTCAACAGTCGCGTCAACCGGGCAACCCCCGGATCAATCGCCCTGTTAACTGCTGATGATATTCAACGCGGCAGCGGTATGTCTTTGCAATCTGCACTCAACACCGTTCCGGGTGTTCGTATGGATCAAAGCACGCTTTCCGATTCGCGGATTTCCATACGGGGAAACGGTGTCCGTTCTCCGTGGGGCAGCCGCGCCATCAAAGTTTACATAAACGATATCCCCGTAACGGAAACCGATGGAACGACACGCATCGAGGCGTTGGATGTCAACAACATTGGCCGCGTGGAGGTAATTAAGGGACCTGCATCCAGCATCTATGGGGCGGGCACCGCCGGTGTGATCAATTTCCAACTGCAACGGGCGCCCTATGGGGAGCGTAGCCTGGAAGTATCCGGGCTCACCGGCAGTTATGGCCTCAACCGGACTGCCACTACCTTTCGGTCAGGTGGCGACAAAGTAAACAGCTATGTAGCTTACGGTTGGCAGGAGTACAACGGTTACCGCTTGCACAGCAATGACATGCGGCGATTTATCACCGGCAACTTTCAGTTTTTCCCAAACGATAAGCAGATTATCACGGTGCTAGTCAGCCGCACGACGCAACATTCACAGATACCTGGCGCCCTCACGCAGACGCAGGTATCGGAAAACCCCTTGCAGGCCAATGTGACCAACGTCGATAAACAGGCAGGAAGATACCAAAACTGGACGCGTGTGGGAATCGGTCAGCAATATCGGCTCAGCGACAAGCTCACCAACAGCACCAGCCTATTCAGCTATTTTTATGACCTGAATCACCCCCTGGCATACGCGTACATCCGTAACTACTATCAGAGCTACGGTGGGCGCACACGTTTCACCTACGATCCCGGGTTCAACATGTTCACTACAGTTTTTACCGTCGGTGCAGAATTCAACCAGGGGCTTACAAAAGGCAGCCAATACGTCAACGAACATGGTTTAGAAGGTGCCATCAATGCCAACATTGACAATCAGAACACCTTCTATTCACTCTTTTACCAGTCGGAGACGGCACTGGGCCCCAAGACACTGCTCACACTCGGCTTGGGAGTCAATAGTTTACAATACCGCGTACGTGATTACCTCGCTCCGGGGCAAAGCGGCGTTAAGCGGTTCGACCCGCAGGCAACACCCCGGATTGCGTTGAGCCACACGTTCCATGAAGCCTTGAGCCTGCATGCCAGTGTCAGCACGGGCTTTACCCCGCCCACCGGATCAGAGATCAAAACTGTAGATGGGTCCATCAACCCTTTATTGCAGGCAGAGAAAGCCGTCAATTACGAGCTCAACGCAAAAGGCGGATTACTCCGATCACGGCTCAGCTATGATTTAGCCATCTTTCGTATGGACATGAGCGGCGAACTAATCGCCCAAGCCGTACAGCAGGGCATCACCATTTACCATAATGCGGGCAAAACCGGCCACCGCGGCGCAGAACTGGCACTTTCGTGGCTGGCGGTCGACGAAGCAGACAGCCGATGGATCCAGCGGCTGCGTCCGTTTGCCGCGATCACGTATTCCGATTTTACGTTTATCGACTACAAAATCCACGACGCAGATGATCGGGTTACCGACGTGTTTGACGGCAATCGCCTGACAGGAATTGCTCCTTGGGTGATCAATGCTGGAATTGATTTCAACACCAAGATGGGCCTTTATGTAAACTGCAATTACCTCTACAACGACCACTTGCCGCTGAACGACGCAAATACCGTCCACCACCCGGCCTATCACCTGTTAAACACCAAAATAGGTTATGCACGGGTAATCCGTAAACGTTTCAAAGCCGAAATCTATGGTGGCGTGGACAACCTGCTAAATCAACGATACAGTTCATTCGTTGCATTGAATGCAGTGGCTTATGGTGGCGGGCAACCGGCTTTCTATAACCCCTCACCCGATCGCAGTGGCTACGGCGGTCTCAACGTAAGTTTCCTTTTTTAATTCAAAAAACATGAATAGAAATCCCTGGATATTTGTGGTGGTACTAGCAGGTGCGCTTGGCGCCTGCAGTTCTCAACCACCACCGAATGAAGAATCCCCGAAAACACTGGCCATCACGCAGGGGCATTCAGCAACTGCCCCGTATTTCACCTGCGATAACGAGGGGAATCCCGTGCTTTGCTGGACGGAAAAGATTGACACCGATGGCACTTACCAACTCGCTTTTGCCAAATATGATACAGCGTCCGGTGACTTCGGCACTCCCATTACCGTAACCGGCTCCGAGGGTATAAGCACCTCTCCCGAGAGTATGGGCAAAATAGCCTTTAAAGACGATGGCACCATCGTTGCCGTCTTTGCCAAACCCTTTTTACGCGAAAAAAGCCCCTTCGCGGGGGCTATTTATTACAGCATTTCTTCAGACCAAGGGGTTTCGTGGTCGCCTCCCGACTTCCTGCATTCGGACACCGCTCACCACTACGGACGTAATTTTTTTGACATCGCCCGCCTAAACAACGGTGAAATAGGTGCCGTATGGTTAGATGGGCGCGACAAATCCATCGAAGGTTCAACGCTGTATTTTGCCACCACTGCACCCGACAGCGGGTTTGTTAGTGAAACCGCACTCCATCGCGGCACGTGCGAATGCTGCCGCACCGACTTACTCGTAGACAGGGATGGCTCCATCCATGTGGCCTACCGAAGCCTGATGTATCCCTCTGCTTTATTTGGCGAACAGGCACGGGATATGGCTTATATACATTCAGAAGACAACGGCCGAACGTTCAGCCCCGAGGCAACCATCAGTGCCGACAATTGGGCAATCCGGGCCTGTCCGCATACCGGCCCTACGCTGGCTTCAGAAAATGGGCGCATCCACACCGTATGGTTTACAGCCGGCGGAACACCCGGACTTTACTACACGCATAACGCATCTGGCGGCAACCGATTCAACGAACGCCAGTTGCTCACCACAACCGGCAGCCACCCACAGTCGTTGGCACTGGGCACAGACACCGTCCTCGTAGCCTACGAAGATCGCCCCATGCCGCCTGCTACCCATTCTACTGGTCATGGAGGAACGCATAGGGATTTGCATGGTCATGATCATCACGAAAACGCGCCTGACATTGGCATGAGGTCGCACATCCTGATACACCCCATTATCAATGGGTATCCTGCGGCACCCATCGCCATTTCATCTAACGATGCCTATAACCATCATCCGGTGATGACAAAAGTGAATGAGGGTGGATTGATCGCGTGGGTATGTGAGGAAAATAATTCAACGGCAATCGTTTACAAGCAAGTAAAACTTGGAGAAATCAAATAGATATTAGGATTGAATTTTCATAGTTAAAAACCCTTGTTTTCGGGGATTGTTCTACGCAATCGAACAGCGTACCTTTGATACGTAACACGAATGAAAGCAAAAAATGAAGAAGTTACTCATTTGGTGGTCTTGCCTATCCCTTCTTTCGGCAGCCTGTCGCAAAGACGCGATAGATCCCGAAAATCCAATCATTGGAGAAATAAAGAAACTACCGGGCACGATTTATTATAAATGGGCAGACGAAGGCATTTTCAAATTAGATCCGAAAACGGCCAGCCGAAGTTTACTGTTACCGGATAACATTCGAAGAAACAACTGGGATATCAGTTGGGACAATCAGGCCGTATTGGAATGTGCTGATGTAGCAGGCGACTATCAAGCCAGCCAGTTTACGGTTTCTAAAATAGCTGATGGTACCCTTGTGAAGCAATTTACGTATTATGCTACCGGTGGCGATATTGCAACAGGCAGACTTTCACCGGATGGCCAACGGGTCGCGATCAGCCCTACCTTTCACGACGGTATTGTGATAACGGACCTAGGTGGCAACATCCTAGCGGATATTTATAGTGTAGCTAATGAAAAGATCGACGAAACGCCCATTTGGATGCCAGACAATACCCTGTTATTCGCACACAACCAATACCTGCTCAAGACAAACAGAGAATTTACCCGCGTAGATTTGATAAAGGAATTTGAATTCAACGATTGGGGGCAGCCTGCAGTAAGCAGAGACGGCAGCAAAATAGCTTTTGTAGCATCTAAGCACATTTGGTTGATGAATGCTGATGGCAGCGCGATGAAACAGGTAACAACAAGTAACGCCGCGGAAACTAATCCGCAGTTCTCACCGGATGGCAACTATTTATTAATTGGCACAGATTATCACATTACCGGTCCCTTTGGAAGCCTTTTTTATCTCAAAGTAATTCCAGCAGACGGTCGTCAATATCAGGTTGACGATGGAGCGGAGAGCGAAGGGGTGATCCCGATCATACCTGCTGGAAAAAATAACATCGAAGCGGGAGATGGTCGCATGGTGTGGCTGTGAGGTTATGAAAGAAAAAATAAAGAAATGAAAAGAATAGGCTTCTATTTATCGCTCATGGCAGTCCTATCGTCAATTGCTAACATGGGATGTAGCAAGAGAGAGAGTCACCGCCCAGCGGATAATCGCGCCATTAAACAAGGGGTTTTATATTATACCGCAGCAGATGAATTAATTCGTTACGACTTTCAGTCTAAAGAGGAAATCACCCTATTTTCGGAAGGCGATCACTACCGGATATCGCCAGATGCCAAACAATTTATATGGTATAAAAATAATTTCAGTGATGGCACTGCGCACGTTCAGATTCACGATCTGTCAACTCCTTCTGATTATGAATTGGTTACGATACCATCCACATTGGAACGTACGCCTCAATTTATTCCGGGGACTAGCAACTTCTATGCAGCGCTGGTCCGCGCTGCAGACGGAACAATCAAGCGGGAAGATTTGATGTTATTCAACAGTGATAACAACCAAATCGTTGGACGTATTCCTCATGTTAAGGACTTTGCTGTGTTGCCCAACGGCCATGATTTGGTGATATCAGCGGAAGTATTGGATGCACAGGGCGAAGCCAATGGGTTTGCTTTGGCTGTTATTAAAAACTTCCAATCAGAAAACGGTCAAGAAAGCATGCTCATTCATCAATACCCGGATTATACTCAATTACCCACTGATATCTCGGTATCGTCCAATGGTCAACAAATTGTCTTTACCCATTTGGACCACCTTTATACAGTGTATATTCAGGAGCATGCTACGCCCAAACAGATTACCCAATCGCGGTTTCGCGAAGTGGATGCCGCATGGAGTAAAGATGGGAAATATATTATTTTTACCGGAAATACGCCGGATCCGTCGTTGGATTGTGGCGAAATAAGAATCATACCCGCTAATCCTCAAAACCCAATCCTTATCCCAGAAGATCGCGCAAATAATGAACCGGTCGACCCGTTGCAACCCATAGACACGAAAGAAAAGAGCATCCACGCTTGTGGATCGGAACCTTATGTCTGGATTTAACACCGTACAAAGCACATCAATTTTCTTATATTGGTCAAACCATGAAAAATACCGGTTGCCATAAAAGCGATTTCAAACGGCTAATTATCGCAGTGATACTTGGTTTGTGCATGTGCTCGTCCCTTTCTGCACAGGATGCGGTCGCGCGGTATGCGGACAGCCTTTTGGAAAACGCCCGGCAGGCGCCCACCACCGCACGAAAGATTGAAGGGCTGCTTGACGTCAGCATCTTCTGGATCGACCACGATACGGCAAAGGCTTATCTATACCTAGCTGAAGCCCGCGGGAAGATGGGGAAATCACCCACCGATTTCCAGAAAGGGTTGTACCATCTTTATCATGCTAATATTCTGATGGACTACGAACCGCAGCGAGCAAAAGCTGAATTTTCTGTTGCCGATAGTCTATTGGCTGGTGACTCATCCCAAAAGAGCTACCGTTATCGGGCAAAGCTATGGAACAACTACGGTGTCGTTCTGCAAAGGGAAGATAAGAGTGCAGACTTTATGGAGATCATTATCGACAAAACCCTGCCGTATGCGCGATTAGCCGGCGACAGCGCCCAGGTTGGCTATCAACTACAAAATATGGGAATGCTGTTGAGTAATGTGCTAGACTACAAAAAAGCCGCTGGTTACTACAAACAAGCGCTCCAAACGATACGTTACTTGCCAAACAAGGAAGAAAACAAACTATATATATTTGTCAATGCCGCAAAGAATGTCTTGCTGATGAAAGATCTTGATCAGGCAAAGAGCTATTTGGATAGTGCAAGACATTATGTACAGCTTCTCCCACATTCCACTTCCGTCCCTACGTTTTACAGAACGGAGTTAACCTATTTCCGTCATACCGGAAAAAAAGATAAAGCACTGCAAAGCTATCAAAAAGGAGTTTCAGCTGCCGAGAAATTGAGCGATGATTACCTATTAATGGATCTCAATTTTGAACTTTATGCCTTATACAGAGACCTGGGCGAGTATCAAAGGGCAAAAACGTTCCTCGCCTTGTCACACCAGTATAAACATTTCAGCAATGTAAAAAATCAAGCCTTATACCACCATGAGATGGCACATTTGGAGCGTCATTTAGGCAACTACCGGTCGGCCTATCACCAAATGGACACCCTATCCAGCCTATTGGATTCCATTTACCAAAAAGACGTAACTACCAAGGTTTTAAATTTCGAGCAACAATATAAAACTGCGGAAAAAGAGAACCGCATCCTCCGCTTGGAGGCCGAAAACCGGCAACAGGAACTAAAAATTTCCAAAACACGGTGGTGGGCACTGAGTTTGGGCTGTGGGCTGTTACTGGCATTGTGCGTCACTTATTTTTCCTGGAAAATCGGAAAGAAAAACAAAAAGCTATTGACACAAAATGCACTGCTGCACCAAGAAGAACTACGCTCGATCCGTCAACAGGAGCGTTTGCGACAATACGATGCCATGCTTCAGGGACAGGAAGCCGAACGAAACCGTCTGGCAAAAGACCTACACGATGGACTGGGAGGGCTTTTGGCCGGCGTCAAATTGAAGTTATCGTCGATTGTAGCCAAGGTAGACAAAGGCGCTCCTGGCAGAAACGGTGCAGTTGATGACGTCATCCATCAATTGGACTATTCGGTGGATGAACTGCGACGGATTGCGCATAATATGATGCCCGAATCACTGCGTCATGGTGGTCTTGCGTCTGCCCTATCCGATCTGTGCCGATACATGCATACTCCTCAGGTTCAGGTGACCTTCCAGGATCTCGGGATAAAAGATCACTATCCTGAGCAGTTACGCATCACGGTATATCGCGTTGTTCAGGAGCTGCTTGCCAATGCGGTCAAACATGCCGATGCCGATGAGATTATTTTGCAGTGCAGCGAACTTGACCGTTGGCTATTCCTTACCGTGGAAGACAATGGAAAAGGAATGGAATTGGCAAAAAATGATCTGTCAGAAGGACTTGGACTTACCAATATCCAGAACCGGGTATCACTGCTAAACGGCCACATCGAAACGGTCTCCCAGCCCGGCGAAGGGACCACTGTTAACATTCAGATTCCCTTATAAATGGAGAAGAAACCGATTAAAGTAATTATCGTGGATGACCATCCGGTAGTATTACAGGGATTCGAATACATGCTACAAGATGTTAAAGATATCCTATTTACCGGCAAATTTGCGGATGCTGCAACGGCGCTGGGCTATCTGCAACATAACGCAGTTGATGTTGTATTACTTGATATTAACCTGCCGGATAGGAATGGGATCGACGTATGTGCAGCAATCCGACAACTCCATGCGGATATGCGGATCATCGCCATCAGCAACATCAACGAATACAGCATTGTTCAACGTATGCTCACGGCTGGTGCCAATGGTTACTTCTTAAAAAATGCATCCGCCGATGAAGTTGTCGGGGGGATCCGAAAAACTATGGAGGGCGAAATGGCCTTCAGCAAGGGCATTCAGGATATTCTAAACGGCCATAAAACCGGTGATCTGCCCATTGTAACCCGCCGGGAAAAAGAAGTGCTTGCGCTGCTGGCCGCAGGACTGAGTTCGATAGAAATTGGTGAAAGGATTTTCATCAGTCCGCTTACCGTGGAAAGCCACCGACGCAACCTGCTTCAAAAATTCAAGGTAACCAATGTGGCCGCACTCATCCACAAAGCCACGGAAATGAAATATATCTAGGTCAATCAAAGTCAAAAAAATCACCAAGGAAGGATTTCTTCTTCTTACGGTATCCCTCATGGTGTTCATTTCGGTAGTCCCTTCTTTCTCGGTACTGATCCTTAGGACTAGCATATCCCGATCGGCTATCCGACGACTGGGGATAGGCTTTCTCAGATTGCTCGATAATCTTATCCAGTTCACCACGGTCTAACCAGATACCACGGCATTGGGGACAGTAATCGATCTCTACTTGATTACGTACAGACATTAAAAGAGTTTCGTTGCAATTGGGACACTTCATTATTCCTAAAATTGGTGCTACATTGACACAAATATACATAAAAAAAGATTATTTACCCCATCACCTTCACAGCAACATTCCCCCGTTTGCGAAACCGTTCTACATAGCGGTGGGCCTCTTGGATCGTCTCCAAATCGTACGTCCTGTCTATCACGGTTGTCAACCTGCTCGACTCAATCAGCTCCTTGACGAACTGCAAATCTGTTTTCCGGGGCTTTGTCGTTCCCTTTACCGACACATACTTCCCGCCAGATGCCAACAACTTTTTGCGACGCGACTTTTTTATTTTTCCTACTGCATCGAAAATAAGGTCGAACCGGGTATTCAATGTGGTAAAATCCGCTTTGGTATAGTCAAGGGTTTCATCAGCCCCGATGGACCTCACCAATTCCGAATTTCTCCCGCTGCATACCGCCGTAACATGGGCTCCGAAATGCTTCGCCAGTTGGATAGCAAAAGTTCCAACACTCCCAGAAGCACCATAAATCAGAACCTTCTGTCTGTCTTCGATACCTCCTTTCCGTAATAAAAGCAGAGCTGTTAGACTGCCGATGGGCACAGTAGCGGCCTGCAAGAACGTCATGTTCGTTGGCTTTTTAGTGATCACACCCGCTTCGGATAAACACCGGTATTCCGCGTAGCCGCCAAATCCGAGCCCGCAAAAGGCAAAAACTTCGTCTCCTCTCGCCAATGTTTTCACATCGCTACCCACCTGTTCAATTACGCCCGACAATTCAAACCCAAGTATTTTTACCTTTTTAGGTTTAAACAGCCCGTTAAACAAACGGGCTAAGAATGGGTTAGCGCTCCGCATCCGCCAATCACCTGCGGTGACCGTTGTGGCATGTACACGGATTAGGACTTCATTGATTTTCGGGGTCGGCTTTGGCTTTTCTCGCAATTCGAGCACTTCTGGGGTCCCATACCGTTCGTAAACTACTGCTTTCATCGTGTTGTTAGCCTTGATTCGTAAATTCGCAGGCTTAAACAAAGTTAGGTATATCTATCCAATAGCTGAACAGCGACAGCTCCGTTATAATAAAAAAAGCCGATCTCGTTAGAAATCGGCTCTTTCGGTGCTCCTGAAGCTGGGCTCGAACCAGCGACCCTCTGATTAACAGTCAGATGCTCTAACCAGCTGAGCTATTCAGGAGTGTTTCTGCTGGTATACCCCGTTTTCGGGATTGCAATATTCGGAACTTTCCGCCGAATAAACAAAAGATTTTTAAAAAAAACTGTAAGTCGCTTATTACCAATAACCGAATATGATAAGCTGCCATTACTCGAAAACGTAGTTGTATGGATAGATCAACACTTCCCAATGTTCTCCTCCGTCTTCGGTAATAAACATCCGATCAATGTCGTAAACAATCCCGCGCTGTTCATTCTGAAAATACATCTCACTACCGGAAACCCGAACGTTCCCAGCTTGTGCTCCCAAAACATCCCATGTGAAGCCGCCATCGACGCTTTTGCCCAGGCGCCCGTCCACAGAAAGCACATAGATCACATCAGCCGTCGCAGCCTGGCATCGCTGTATGGGCCCCATTCCCGTAACAACAGATTGAAAGGTCGCTCCACCATCCGCAGAATGGAAAGCAGCTCCCGCTTGTCCGAACACCAATAGATCGCCATCATCGATCACGCAGAACAGGGGATCACTGATGTTTTCCAACGTAGCTCCCTCAGACCAGGTACTGCCACCGTCGATAGTTTTTAGCAAGTGTACGCTGTCCGAATCGATCAAAGGATTTTTCCAAAGCACCCATCCCCTTTGACCATCAAAAGCAGCCGCTGTAACCGCAAGCGCATTCCGCCTTCTTAATAGGGTTTCATGCGTTCCTCCGGCTAGGTTCACCCGGTAAAGCAGCAGCCGGCTTTCAGCACCTGTCCCCTGCTGGCATAACAGCCACATCAAGCGTTCCGCCCCGACAACTAACTTCACCGGTGATATCTTCCCAAGCGCAAGCCCCCCTTCGTCCACAATAGGATGTCCGTATCGATTCCAGGTCTTACCGTTATCTCTCGAGTAAAGCAACGAAATGGAGGATTTATCCGGCACGGCTCGCACAATCAGATCAGCACCGAATTCCAGCACCCCTTCTTCCTGCCAGGCAAAAGGCTCGAAGTCAAAAGATTTAAATTGATCCGGAGTTTCAAAATTTCCGTTAGCCGTAATCCCGCTGATGTGATTCCGCCCGACGAATTGCGCATGAATAATCCGATTATCCTGTATTAGGGTACGTATCTCCGGATTTACAATCGGCTGCCATGGATACAGCTCCAAAAGCGTCCCCTCCCCGTCGCATCCCGCCAGTGAGCCAATCAGCAGCAGTACTATCGTTGTTTTTTTGTAAATAGGATTCATGGTCGAATCGAAAAACCTACTGAAATATTGATGGTGTCGAACTGAAAAGAATGGGATGGAGGCGTAACATAACCCGAGGTCAGATCGTTGTCTAGAATCGACCTACGCACCCGCAGCTGGGATCTGAATAGCCCATATCCTGCCTTAACATACCACTCGCTGATCTGTACACGCAAACCGATTTCCTGCGAGATTCCTGTACCATGTAAGTAATTTTCTGAATAAGTTGCCTCCTCCCCGTCGTAGCTTTCCATATCGAAATTGGACACCCAATTGTAATCAATACCAAGATACGGAAAAAATGTCATCCGCCCCAAGAAGAACGCATCATAGCTCACCTGCATGCCGCCTTTGACGAACAACAGCTGTTCCGTTACTTCTTCATTTATTTTGTTTCCGTAGAACGTTACGCCTCCTTGCGGTCGCAGTCGCAGCCGTCCCTGGTCTGCCAACGCAAATGCGGCACCCAGCCGAAGTGCAGCACCCGTCGGAAACACTGACCGCACGGAGGCATCCCCAAAGCGTTCAACACCGAATTCACCTTCCAGGTAAACCGGCAGGGATCGTTGCGCATGCAACTCCAACGCAGCCAATAGCAACACACCCATCCATCCTGACTTCCGCAACACCGGCGCCATCATAGCAGTACGCCGGTAAGAATCATGGTAGAAATGCTAAAGTAAATAATCAGCCCGGTTACGTCTACCAGCGTCGATACAAATGGTGCCGATGAAGAGGCCGGATCGGCCCCCAGTCGACGTAGAATAAAAGGCAGCATCGATCCCACTACCGACCCCCACAGCACCACGCCAACCAATGAAAGACTCACCACCGCACCTACCAACAGCCAATAGTCGCCATACGCATGAGCAAAGGCCTGCCACGTACAGATGCGCAAAAACCCAAGAGCCCCCAGAATTAGCCCCAACAATAGCCCCGACAGAATCTCTCGCCGCATGACGTGCCACCAATCTGCAAGCGTTACTTCACCAAGGGCCATCGCTTGGATAATCAGCGTGGAAGCCTGTGAACCGCTATTTCCCCCACTGGAAAGAATTAACGGCATAAACAGGATCAAGATGGCACTGGCCAGTTGGCTTTCATAATGCTCCAATACGGTAGCAGTAATCAGTTGTCCCAGGAACAGCACAATCAGCCACCCCGCCCGTTTTCTTACCAGATGCGGAATAGACACATCCAGATACGGCTCATCCAATGCTTCGGTACCCCCTATCCGCTGCATGTCTTCGGTGTATTCCTCGTTGGCGACCCAAAGGATATCATCCACCGTCACAATACCCAGCATAATTCCCTGCGCATCCACCACGGGCAATGCCACGCGATTGTTCATCCGGAATACATTGATGGCCTCTTCCTGCGGGTCGTTTGCATTGAGTGCTATCAGCCGGTTATCGATTAGGTCTTTTACCTTTGTTTCAGGGTCGGCTAAGAGGATATCCTTGATGCGGATATCGTCCAATAATTGCCCATCTTTATCGATCACATAGAGCACGTCAATCGTCTCCGAAGCCTTGCCATACCGACGGATATGCTGGAGCACACGGGTGATGTCCCAGTGCTGTTTCACCGTAATATAATCCGGGGTCATGAGCCGACCCACACTGTCCTCCGGATACCCCAATAAAGCCAGTGCTTCTTTGCGATCTGCAGGTGGAAGTAAGATGATTAATTGCTTCACCACATCGCCCTTCAATTCACTAAAAAAAGCCGTCCGATCATCGGGTGGCATCTCGTTAATAATCTCGGAAATCTTAGGGCCGGAGAGTCGTTTGAGAATACGCTCCTGTGTGGGAAAATCAAGGATACGAAAAACGTTCACAGCACGGTTGACGCTAAGCGTTTCGATGAAGGTTGCGCCGTACTCCGGCAGCTCGTCAATCAGCGCTTCCACATCTGAAATATTGAGCTCATCAAGGTATTCCTTCAGCTGTTGTTCGCTGCCTTCAGCCAACAGCAATTCGGTTTGTTCTACTAGCGTATCCAGTTCGTCCATGAGCCCTCCTATCTCGTTAGTGATCTCCTACATCGGTGAATGAGTTTGCTTGCAAAAGTCGGTTTTTTAAATCAAAGAATGAATAACTACCTGTTAAAAAAAGAGGAAAGAACGCACCGCTTTTTCGGCTTGCCATCAAGAGATAATAGACAAAATGTCAGCAACTCATTCCCGACCATTAATCCTTCCAGGACATCCGCCAACGAGCGAATCAATGCATTGCTACGGTACCTCAGACATGCGTTATCTATTTATTCATTACGCACTCGTTGCAGACAAGAGCAAGTCGATTGTAGATAGGAGCTAGCCGATCGAACGATACTCCTTTAAGGTCCAACATGGCAGCGACCGGGCATACGACCTGCAAGCAAGCGAACAAAGTTCGCCCGATAAAATCAAAAAGATAGTGTACATTAGCAGCCATATTCATTTACTTTTCTCCGATTTGTAATTTTCAGCTATCGGGTCACCTAATTGAATAAATATACATAAAAAATTCGCAATTATTGATTCAGTATGAAAAATATTACTAACTGTAAATCAATAGTAAATATATTTTATGTGAAATTAAAAATTAATATAAACCATTTTTAGAAATTGCTTTTTTACCAAAAAAATTAGTAATCCACCGTGAATCGATATAAATTTACATATTACAAATTCATAATCAGATATTTATTATCAATAATATTATGCATAAGTTCATCAACGGTATTTTCTCAGTTTTTCAATGGCGACCCCTACCCCCCAAGTGTAAAATGGAGACAAATCAACACCGAAAATTTTCAGTTGATTTACCCGGCTTCGTTTGAAGATGGCGCTCAGAAATTGGCCAACCGACTGGAAATATTCCGCGAGCGCGTCAGTCAAACACTCAGCAAAGAGCCCCGCAAAATTTCCATCATTCTGCAGAACCAAACGGTCGAATCCAACGGAAACGTACAACTAGCCCCCCGCCGTTCGGAGTTTTATACAACCCCTCCACAGCAGGGCGATTTCCAGGAATGGATGGATAACCTTGCCATCCATGAGCTCAGGCACGTGGTCCAGTTTGACAAATTGACAGGATACTTGCGGGCTCCATTTTTTGAACAACTGGCATTGGCCATCTACGGCGTTACCCTTCCCTCCTGGTTTTTTGAGGGCGATGCTGTCGTCTCCGAAACCGCACTCTCCGCTGCCGGTCGCGGACGTCTGCCTTCGTGGGAAATGCCTTTCCGCACCAACCTGCTTCACGGAAAAACATACGGTTATCAGAAGGACTACCTGGGGTCGCTCAAAGACGTTACCCCAGGCTTTTATGAACTTGGATATTTCCTCACTTCCGGGCTCGAAAAAGCGTATGGTGAAACCATCGTCGACAGCCTGATGACACGCATGGCCAAGCTCCCCGTCCGCCCTTACAATTTCAGTAATTCACTGAAGAAATTCACCGGCTATAATACCCGTGAATGGCATGAAAAAATCCGCACGGATTTGACCCAGAAATGGCAGGAACAATTGGCCAAAAACAACCCCTTAGATTACCCGCTTTTCCCCACCCCGAAATCCGGCAAACCGGAGAGTTGGCTACTGCCCCGCACCCTTCCCGACGGACAGCTTTTGGCCTTGCATCAAAGTGTCCGAAACGTGCCCGCGATCGTTGTCATAGACTCGCTCGGCAAGCAGACCGAAGTCGTAAAAACCGGTCGCCAAACCGAGCCTAATTTTTCCTATGCACGGGGGGTGCTCGCATGGGATGAAATACGGCGTGATTCCCGCTACGGGAAGCGGGTGTACAATGTCATCAATCTATATGATATGCGCACACACACCTATCGTCAACTTTCACACAAAAGCCGCTATTTCTCCCCCATATTGCGCCCCAACCAATCACAGGTTGTTGCGGTCGCAATTGACGAAGCCGGCCAAATAAGCCTCGATCTGTTGGATACCGAAACCGGCGCGTTGATTACCCGTTTCCCAACGCCCGGAAACATCCTGTTGCAGACACCCGCGTTTGACGATACAGGCGATAAAGTCATCGCTACAGGCATTTCCAATCAGGGTGCTGCCCTGATCGAATTAAACCTTTCAACAGGCATATACCGCACCCTACTGAGCGGACAAGCGCAACAAATCGAACGTCCCATGTATGCCAATGGTCACATTTTATTCAAGGCACATTACAACGGCATTGACAATATCTATTCATTGGACACTGCGAAGGGTATTATTCGACAACGCACCAACGTTCGGTACGGTGCGTTTAACCCGTGGTTTGATCGTAAAACCGGACAAATCTGGTTCAACGAATACCAGATCAACGGATACCGGATCAGCCACCTGAAATCCAGCGATTTGCCGATAAGCCATTTTAACCCCCCTCTCAGCAAAAAAAACATATTGATGACTTCAGATACGTCCGAAGGGAAAATATGGCCGTCAAAACCTTATAAACGACTAAAAAATCTGATCAACTTCCACAGTTTATCCGTAGACAATGGAAATTTTGACAATCTGGGCAATATCAATCCCGGAATCTATTGGTTATCGGATGACCTCCTGAACACCACACAGCTCCGCTTAGGCTACACGTACGACGGCGATGTGCACAGTAGCGAATACCTTGCATCGATTTCCTATCAGCAGCTATTCCCCAAGTTATCATTGGAGTACCGTAACCGTGGGCAGGTGAGTGCAGCCCGGATAACCGACCAGGGAATGGAAAGCCTAATCGGACTACGGTGGCGGGAACATGCAACCACGCTGAAGATGGATATTCCCCTCGTATTCTACCAGCTCAATCACGTCTTTACCACCGGGATCAGTGCCGCGACTTCCTACACGCGGCGTTATGGACTCAACGAGCCGAAGTTTCAGGATCGGTTTATCGACCGTATTCAATTTCCCCTGCACTATCAAATCTATTTTAACCACAATGTGCGGCAAAGCTCGCTCGATCTGGGGCCTCGTTGGGGTCAGAATTTCAGCGTCACCTATCGACATTTCCCATTCGATGGCCGGATAGCGGGCAAACACCTGTCGCTACGTACGGCATTCTATTTTCCCGGCGTTTGGCGCAACCATTCATTTCTTGCGCGCTTCAACTACCAGCAGCGCAGCGGCACGTATGCCCAGGCAAATGATATTCCACTCGTAAGCGGATATGACCAACTCCGGCCCGTCCCGGTAGATAATACACTGCTTTTCAGCTATCGGTTCCCCATCGCTTACCCCGATTGGGCCCTCGGACCGTTGGCTTACGTCAAACGATTCAAGGGCGGCTTTTTTGCTGACTTCCAAAATGTACGTGCCGGAAATGCATTCCGACCCCGTACGTTTGGCCTTGAACTACGGTCTGATATGAACTTGTTACGTTTCTACCTGCCCAATTTCGATATCGGCATCAAACTGGTTTACGCGAATGAGGCGAACGCCGCGCGACGTGTTTTCGCCACGTATGGAATTGGATATAGTTATTGATTCAGATATGCGTGAAGAAACCGTTGGTCATTTTCATCCGAATCACCATATTTCTTCCGTATACGAGTCAGTTTGCGGTGCATCTTCTTTTTAACCGATTGATAAGCAGGATCGTTGTACACATTATGCATTTCTTGTGGATCCTTCATCAGGTCATACAATTCCCACTCATCGATATCGTAATAAAAATGAATGAGTTTGTACCGTTCTGTACGTATGCCGTAGTGCCGTTTCACCGCATGTTCCGCTGGATACTCGTAATAAGTGTAATAAATCGCATCCCGCCAACGGTGTGACCTTCCGCTCGCCAGATCCCGGAATGACTCACCTTGCATGTCCCCCGGGATCCGTACGCCGGCATAGTCCAATAGTGTGGGCGCAAAGTCCAGGTTCTGCACCAATTCGTCAATCCGCGTGCCTGGCTTGATTTCGTTCGGGTACCGCATCAATAACGGTGTCCGAAACGATTCCTCGTACATAAACCGCTTATCAAACCATCCATGTTCACCCAGGTAAAACCCTTGATCCGAGGTATAGATCACAATGGTATTTTCCGAAAGGCCTGTCTTGTCGAGGTAGTCCAGCAACTCACCTACACCGTCGTCTACCGAGCGGACGGTCCGCAGGTAATCCTTGATGTACCGATTATACTTCCACTCGGCAAGGTCTTTTCCGGTCAGCTTTGCCTTTAAAAATGCCTGATTTTTGGGCTCGTATGCATTCATCCACTGCTTCCGTTGCTCTTCAGTCATGCGTGCAAGCTGTTTATCAAAACCGGTTGGTTTCCCATCGGGGTCCACGAGCAATTTGAAATCGTGTCCCCACCGGGCATGTCCAGCTACTTCCATCTCCTGTTCCTTGGCGGCTGTGCCCCTACCTGCATAATCGTCAAAATAGGTGGCTGGCGGTGCAAACGTGGTATCGTCATACAGCGTTAAATACCGGGGTGCAGGCTGCCAATTGCGATGCGGTGCCTTTTGGTGATAAAATAAACAAAACGGTTTCGTTGGGTCCCGTTGGTCCTGCAACCAATCCAACGCCGCATCGGTGATGATCTCTGTGCAATACCCCTCAATACGTTTACGCTCGCCGTTGATGAGGAAATCAGGATTATAGTAAAAGCCCTGACCAGGAAGTACCATCGAGTAGTCGAATCCTTGCGGCAGTCCATCCAGGTGGATTTTCCCGATCATAGCGGTCTGGTATCCGTTGCGTTGGAGTTGCTTCGGAAAATTGTCCTGATTCCAGTCGAAGCGCATGCGGTTGTCTACCTTCCCATTGACAAAACTATGTTTGCCAGTCAACATCACCGCCCGGCTCGGGGCACAGATCGAGTTGGTTACGAAGCCGCGCGTAAAAATGGCACCTTCCTTCGCAAGCCGATCGATATTCGGCGTCTGATTCAATCCGCCGCCGTATGCACTGATCGCCTGAAAGGCATGATCATCGCTCATGATAAAAATGATGTTGGGCCGATCTCCTTCTCGATGCTGCGCCACAGCGGTTGATCCAACACATCCGAGTAACAGACCTTGCAGCAATAGCCAAAACTGTCTTACCTTCATTCGTCTTTATTTTTATATTCGATACCTAAGTCATTTGCGCGTACATCCTTCAGTTTCTCACCCAGCATAGCCTGGAACCGTCTGACAACAGGCTCATAACGGGGATTCAGCGCGAGATTGTTAAACTGCTTTTCATCGTATTCCATATCGAATAGTTCCACTCCATCCGATCCGTCTTCGCCGTATTGAATAAAGGCCCACTTATGCGATCGGATCAGAAATGAAAACGTATTTCTCCATTTCGAAACCGAAAATGCGTAAGGGCGCACCTCCAGTTGTGGGTGATCCAGTATATCGACCAAACTTTTCCCTTGTAAATTCGGCGAAGCTGTCAACCCGGCCAATTCAGCCACCGTAGGGTACAGATCCAGCAATTCTACCAACGAGTTGCACACTGCTGGCTTTTTTCCGGGCACTTTGATGATCAAAGGCACTCTCGCCGATTCTTCTTTAAGGCTTACCTTCATCCAGAAGCGGTGCTCGCCGAGGTGAAAACCGTGGTCGGATGTAAAAATTACAATCGTGTTTTCTTCAAGCCCTTCTTCCCGCAGTGTTTGGAGCACCTTGCCTACCTGCGCATCCATAAAAGAAACGGCGGCGTAATAACCGGCTATCGCCTTTTTTTCCTGCTCCTGTGACATTTGGGCGTTCAGGCTGTTGACATAGTTAATGCCCGGCTCGGGGATGTCGTCCCAATCGTTGGCCACCTGTGGTGGCAGCACCATTTGATCGTGCGGATAGGGTTTGAAATAGGCTTTGGGTGCTACAAATGGAACATGAGGCCTCACAAACCCCACTGCGAGAAAAAAAGGCTCATGTTTATGCTTCCGGATGAGTTCGCTTGCCTTTTCTGCGGTCTTGCCGTCGGCGTGCACCAGGTCATCGCCATCGGCTTTGACAAGGGTCATCACATTTCCACCTTTCCGCTCGATGGCGCCGTACGGGTTATTCTGCACCAGTTCAGCCTCACCCGGAGCTCGCCATTCCGCAGCCTGACTATTAAACGATTCCGTCCACGAAGCTGGATCGTCTGTACCATCCGACCCTTTCTCGATGTCTCCGGGAATGCCCATGTGATAAATTTTGCTGACCCGCGCCGTATAATAGCCGTTATCTTTGAACAATTGGGGCCACGATTTGCGTGTGGCCCCCACCTTTTCCCGACCACTCACATACCCGAATGTTTCGGTGGCATGGGGATAATACCCAAACAGAAGCGACGCCCGTGAGGGTCCGCACACCGGGAACTGGGTGTATCCCCGTGTAAAGCGGATCCCTTCAGCAGCCAGCTGGTCGATATGGGGCGTGTGTCCAGCCTGATTTTCATAGCAAGAAAGGGCCGTTGTAGTGAGGTCGTCGGATATGATGAACAACACGTTGGGCTTTCGCGTATCTTGGGCAGCCGCCAGCAAACACGGCAAAAGAAAAAAAGCTAGAACTAGGCATCTACCATACATATCCGTAAAATTACAATTTCCTATCATTTGACAAATGATTTTTCAGATAACTCACTCCTTATCGCCGCTGCATCCAGGTCATGGAGTGCCTGCTGGCTTTTTTCGGCAAGGAAGACCGCAATACCCGCTGCTTGCCCCAGCCCCATAAAAACGGGTTCCATCCGGATCGAACCAAAAGAGGCATGGGAAGCTGATAGGCAAACGGGAACCAATAGGTTGGTGATTTCCCCACGCTTGGGCAATAACGATCGATAGGAAATCAGATAGGGTTCAAAACCCGTGATGTAGTAATTCCCTTCATTTTCAACCCGTCCGTCAACGACGATGCGGTTGCAGGTATGGCCGTCTAATGCATATGCGCCATACACAACGCCATCGGCCACGGGACGATGGCCTACACATTCATGCTCCGTCATCACAAACTCGCCGACCATCCGGCGGGCTTCGCGAATGTATAACTGGTGTGGCCAACCGTCGGTATCCAAAAACTCATCTCTACAGTATCCCCAGGTTTTCATTTCTTCACGCAAATGTGCTGGCACGCGACTATCCGACGCAATGAACCATAGCAATCCTTTTTGATAATCGATATGGTCGTTCCATATTCTTTTGCGTTCATCGTAGTTGGCATCGGGATAGTCATGACTTTTGCCTGTGTAATTGGATGAAAATCCGGCCAGCCCGTAATTATTCCAATCTGTCTTTCCGTTAGGCATCGGACTAATAATAAATCCATTGCCCTTACCCAACTGTTTCCATGGTCTTTTCCTTAGCAATCTGACAAGCAGTTCGTACCGATCCGGCGAATAATTAGTTGGTTCCGCAATCGGTAGTTGATTTTCCTTCTGTTGTGTCATACATAACCGGAAACAGTAAGATTGCACGCTTTTGTCACCTTGTCCGTCCGGTCGATGGGCAATGTCATTGATTTCAGGCAACAGGCCGCTGGAAGGTTTACCCGGAATCATATAGGGGTCTACCGCGACAGGCCACTCGCTTGTTCTTTTTACGGGACCGTTGTAAGAACCAGCAAGACGGGAAAGCACAATACCATTATATTTTTCATTATAGATTTCGTTACTCTCCCGACCTACTGTGTACGTAACACCGGCTTTGGCCATCAGATCGCCTTCATACGAAGCATCAATAAAGTGCGTCGCCAGGATGGATTGAACTTCGGAAGGATTGGAGGAACTTTCTAGTTCTACCCTTTCGATCTTTGTGCCATTAACATGCACTCTTTTTACCCGGCGCGAGTATAGAACGTCCAACTCTGCTTCATTCACGTAGCTATTGAAGATGGATTCTGCAACATGAGGTTCGAAGCGGTAAACAGGTTCTTCCTTTCCATAGTATCGACCAACCCGTTGGTAAAAATCATCCGCTAACCCAACGATAACATGTTCCTTTCCTCCTGTATCAGTTGCCCCCAAACCACCGGAAGATAATCCTCCTAAATGTCTCCCTGGCTCGATAAGCAAGACGCTCAACCCATATTTCTTAGCGGTATAAGCTGCAATGATGCCACCCGAAGTTCCTCCGTAAACCAGTAGGTCGTAACGATGTCCTTTCGTATCGGCCGCACCTCGTTCCGCAGTGTTAACGGCTGCACCTGCGGTTGCAGATATACCGGCCATACTCGACGCTGCAATTGTTACTTTTTTTATAAAATCCCTTCTCGAATCTATTATTTTCTTTTCCATTGTCATTACGTTTTTATGTGATTACCAACCCGGATTCTGAACGAGGTTGGGGTTATTTGTCAACTCATCCTGAGGAATGGGGTTTAAGTAATCCTGATCTTCCCTGAATCCGAATCCATCGGGTATCTGATCGCGAAAATAGTCAATGAGCCCATCTTGATTTAGTCTAGGCACCGGAAGCGCCGGAAATTCCGCAGCATTAAACGGGTATCCTAACGGTCTCGTTCCTCGAAATAATGTATGCGCCGCCCACCGCATGTAGTCGTCCGCACGGTATCCTTCCAACGCCAATTCCACCCGCCGCTCCCTTCTGATTTCATACAATGCATTGTCAATCGCATAACCGTAATCCTGGCGGTTCGGATCATCCATTTGGGTTATGGACCTGAAATCAGGCATACCCGCCCGGTGCCGCAATAAATTCAATGCATCATATTGGATCGTTTTGTCCAGTTCATAGGAGGCCTCAGCATAGTTAAGCAGCACTTCTCCATACCGGAATATGATATAACCCGTTTCACTGTTATTGTTGCCGCCATCGGTCAAGCCCGCTGCAGAAGAGTAAGGATTAGCACATTTTTTCACCTGAAATCCCGTCGGACAAAGTTCATTGCCACCACGATCTATCCACGGCTTGTCAAACAACTCCGCAGTAGCCGCTACGCGCAGATCACCCGGAAACCACACCGTCGCATGCAGACGATTATCGGCCTGTTCTTTCAGCACGTTCAGAAAATCATTTCCCTTGTTTTCATCCGCAAAGCTCAGGTAGTCCAACGGCGTCCCATTCTTACTCAAATAGGAAGACACCAGCGACCAGGTTACCCCCATCCCATAGGTACTAGCCGTAGTATAAAACTGTACTCCGCTTCCCATTGATTCACTGGAGTTGGCGACCCTGTAGAGCAAGACTTCGTCCACTGAAGACATATTATCCATTCCAAAAAGGGTAAAGTAGTCGCTCTCCGGGTTTCCCGTGTTATAGAGGCCACGTGTGTAATCACCCTGCATAAGCTCCTCGGCGGCATCGACGCATTGTTGGAAGTATTTTTCTGGCTGGCTGCCAACCGTTCCAAAAGGAGTGCCAGCGTGATACTTTTGCCAAGTACCTTCGTATAGCGCTACACGCGTCTTGAATGCAAGTGCGGCTTCTTTATTCAGCCTGAAATTTCCCGCCGATGAACGGGGGTTTAAGTAGGCAATTGCTTTGTCCAATTGCGCCAAAATAGAATCAGCAATCAACGTTCTGGGATCACGCGGATTAAGCAATTCAGGCGAGCCAGGTTCCAATGCATGGTTGTACCAAGGAAGGTCTCCATAACGCTTTAAGAGATCAAAATAAAACCATGCTTTAAAAAAATGCGCTTCACCGAGGACATGCCGGTATGTCTCAAATCCATCCTTTACCTTCGTGTAATTATCGAAAAACACATTGATACTACGAATATTTGACCATTGACTTATCCAATTACCGGCCACGATACCCCGGACTCCATTCATGACGTTGTTGGGTGTCAAACGGATCATATTGTCCGAATTAGCATCCTCAAATGGCATTCCGTTTCCATGTTGGGGTAGCAACGGATAATATTGTAAAACATATTTCTCTAAGTCGCTTGATGAATTCCAATAACTATCCGTGGAGATAGCATCCAACGGCGGACGATCCAGAAAATTATCGCAGGAATAAGAAAACACCGCGAAAAATGCGATTATCAACAGATTAAACTTCTTCATGACAGTTCATTTACAGGTATGTTAATAGGTTATCGTAAGCCCAAAAGACAGCATACGATCTGCACCATAGGTCTTACCAGCTCCCCAATTGCCATCTAAAGCAACGGGGTCGATTGCCGGACTTAGGTTGGTAAACGTAAAGAGATTTTCACCCGACAAATACATTCTCACAGTTTGCAGGTGAAGTTTCGACGCAATTCTACTCGGCAGGTGATATCCAAATTGCACGTTCTGTATCCGCAGATAAGCACCACTTTGAAGATATCGCGTGGAAGGAGCCTTATTTTTTGCTCCCTCGGCATTGAGGTAAGGGCGCGGCCAGTATGCGTCTGTATTGATGTTTGTTACGCCTTCATTCAACCCCGTATACACATCCCCCTCTTCACCCCTGAAATAGTCTAGGTGATTAATAAAAGGAGAAGATTGCGTAGCATTTTGGACAAATCCCCAAAAAACATTCTCATCGGCACCAAAAAACAAGTCGCGTTTGGCAGTTCCTTTCAATAGAATTGAAAAGTCAAATCCCCCAAAAGTGGCGCCTGCTGAAAGGCCAAATTGATATCGCGGTGTCGAATTTCCGATAATCCGGTAGTCGCCGTGATCGGCCAGTGTATTAGCACCGTTATTTACCGCGCCATCGCCGTTTAAATCTTCATATTTGAGATCACCGGCACGCCATGCTCCTCCCCAAATCCGGTCGAGATCCGCATTCGCGGCGTAGCTCTCGGCCTCCGCGTTTGTACGGAACAGGTCGTAAGCAGTGTAACCCCATATTTCACCTTGTTCTTTGCCGTTATACCAAGTGGATAACAATCCGGTAGGATTGAGATATTTGGTAACAAACATACGACTATCGTACAAGGTGGCATTGGCGAAATACGAGAACCGTTCATTCACCTGATGATTCCAACGGACGGACAATTCCCATCCTTTTGTTTTTAAGGTCGAGTTATTGGCTTGCGGCAGCGCTGCACCCAACACTCCCGGTTGTGCTTCCGCAGGCCCTATCATATCCGTTGTCACACGGTCAAACCAGTCAAACGTCCCCTGAAGTCTATCAGACAGAAAAGAAATATCCGCTCCGATGTTCCGGGTAGTTGCGGTCTCCCACCTCAAATCAGGGCTCACCAATAAAGGGGTAGCTGCGTAGCCGATAGGTCTGCTTTGCCCATAACCGAAAATCCAATTGAGCGGAGTGGATTGCAAAGGGATGAGATTGAGGTCCTGATAAGGAGAAACATTCTGATTACCTAAGGCGCCCCATGAGCCTCTCAATTTGAAAGAATTGATTACGTTATCCACTCCCGTCCAAAAAGACTCTTTATGAATATTCCATCCGACAGCCAAGGAAGGGAATGTGCCCCATCGGTTAGCAAAACGGAACCTGGACGTCCCATCATACCTTACGTTGAATTCCGCCAAATACTTCCCCTCAAAATTATAAGTAAGCCTACCAAAATATCCCTCAGTAGCCCAATGCGTAAGACTTTCTGTAGCTGTAGGATCCCCGATAGCGGTTTCCAGCGATAGAACATCTTGAACCAGCAGGTTGCTTTTCCTGACAGTTAATGATTTTTGTCTATTTAATTCTGCTTGGTATCCACCTAGTATCGTAAAATTATGTCTGTTGTCGAGCGTGAAACGATACGAGGTATACAGATTGTACGTCCAATAATTGGCACTTTGGTGGTTTTGCTGGATCCAGTTTGGCGTTGTCTGCGCATCTGCATAGGGCATGTTGTTGACATCGTGTTCATAAACAGTAAGACTGCGCCTCGTTCCAAATACGTCAACCGCCCGATATGCAAAGTCCATATTGATGTCCCAACCACGGAGCGGTCGTATAACGGTCGCAAAATTGTGGATATTTTCCGTGATCTCATTGCTATTCGTTCCGGCATCATTCACCCAGGGAATTTTTGAGGAAGTAACCATCAGATTACCGTATCCATCGTACTTAGCCGAATTAGGCCTCGTTCTAGCAATCTGGTGAAAAATGATCGAGTAGTCTTCTCCGCCCTGTACATTCGGAGCCATCCGGATGCTCTTCATAAATCGGGGTTGGTACGTAAAATCCCACCACTTCGTCAGTGATGTGCTTATTTTTCCCATAAGGTTTGTCCGGTTATAGGTATCGGTGCCATAATTCAATACACTGCCTTGATCAAATCGTCCGGCCGAAAAGTAATAGGAAGTTGACTTGGAACCTCCTTGAACCGAAATATTATGTTGTTGATTGAGGCTGTTTCCATAATATTCGTCAAACCAATCGTAATCTGCATTGGAATTTTGATTGAACCCCCACGTTCCATTGGTCAACGGAACCGTTTCAAAAAAGGTGGCTTCAGGAATCGTAAATTGTTTGATGTAGTCTATATCGCCCCTTTGAAAAGCAATAATTCGATCTACAACGGCGTTGGTATGAACTCTGCCACCGCCGTTTACGCCAGCTTCATTCATGACCCGCGCATATGTGTACGAGTCAAGCATTTCCGGTAACCGCTGAGGAGTAGCGTGTGTCACGTTACCCGAATAAGAAATGCTGATGGTTTCATCTTTTGCACCCGATTTCGTGGTGATGAGAATCACGCCATAAGGTGCCCTAGCCCCGTAGATGGCGGATGCGGCCGCATCTTTCAATACCGATATGGATTCAATATCCTGTGGATTGAGCCGATTCATATCACCCGGGATACCGTCGATCACGACCAACGGAGCTCCGCCATTCAATGAGCCGACACCGCGGATATCTATACTCAACTCCGCGCCGGGATTAAAGCCACTGTTGCTGGCTGAAAACGAAAGGCCTGGAGATTGTCCCTGAAGTAACTGTGAAACCGTCGGCGATTGCCGGTTTTGAAGTTGCTTATTGGAAATAACATCTACCGCGCCTGTAACGTTTTCTCTTTTCTGTACCGCATAGCCTACCACCACTTCATCCAATTGGTTTTCCTCGGGTACCATATGGATTGACAGCTGCATTCGGCCTACTAGGTTTACTTCTTGTGTTTGGTAACCAACAAATGAAAAAATAAGGGTTGCCATCAAATCAGGTACTTCTAGTTTAAATTGACCGTCGCCATCGGTAATAGTACCGCCGCTCCCACCGAATACATGAATACTGACTCCTGCAAGCGCACTGTCACGCTCATCTCGAACGGTTCCCGAAACGTACAGTTGCCCTATCATTGCATCTGTTTTTAGTTTCGATAGCTCTCTTTTTGGCAGCACGCTGATGATGTTATCGATCAGTTGGTAATCCACGGGTTGCCCCGCAAACAGCTGATCAAGCACTTCCTTGACCGGTACATCCGAAACATGCAGTGATACCGGTTTGGTCTTTTTTAGTAATTCATCATTGAAAAAAAATGCATATCCGCTTTGTGCTTTTACCTGTTGCAACGCGGTCTTAAGTGGCACGTTGACAACGGAGATGCTGACCGTCTGCCCGTACGATGTGGCATGTGTCTGCAACACGATCATAGCAACGAAAAAGTATGCTAATTTCATAATTAAAACGGTCTTTTTTGTTAAAACTCGTTGGGTCGTGACTTGAATAAGCCGCACGAAATCGCATAGTTGATGAATACAAATTGAATTCATAACTTTGAAGGGTTAAGTGTAAAAAAAAGATGAGTTATTCCTTTCATCCAGCTGCACTTGGCATTCTCGGGGAGTGTTTGCGGCACTTCCCGCTTTTCTGTACAACTAGCGCATTAAATCAGGTTTATTTGGTAATCATTAGCCTCCTTTCTTCGTTTGGATTATCGGGATTATAAATTAGTTCGCAATGGAGATCGCTCGTCGACTCAATCAATTTCAACAAGGTTGATAATTTCACGCTGCGGGGTATTTCAGCTGAGAATGTCTGATGCGGCAAGTCTATGCAATCCACTTCAATACCATACCAGCGTCCAATTTGGGCGGCGATGGTTTCCATCGTCGCGTTGTTAAATACAAAATACCCTTCCTTCCAAGCCGTTGACGCAGCCAGGTCACCCGAACGCTTTTCTAGTTGCCCCGCCGCATGTATCGCTACCTCGCCGGGTTTAAGGACAACCGAAGTCGTTTGGGAGTCCGATAAGCCCTCCAATGTGACGCGCAATGACCCACTGACCAAGGTCGTGGCCATCGCTTTTTCATCGGGATAGGCGTTTACATTGAAAGAGGTTCCGAGTACCTCGATAGTTTGACTTTCGCTTACAACCTTAAACGGCCACGCTTCGCTATTCCGTACTTCGAAATAGGCTTCACCTGCCAGCTCCACTACTCGTTCTTGGCTGTTAAATCGAACGGGATATCTCAAAGTGGATGCCGCATTGAGCCATACCCTTGTACCATCTGGCAGGGTGATCTGGTAAGTGCCCCGCTGAGGAGTGGACAGCGACATGGGGTATTCATTCGGCCCACTTTCTTGCGCCGCATATCGGGTCGCAGATACGTTAGTGCCGTCCAAATACCTAACTTCTTCTCCAACAACAATCCCCTCCTGCGCTTCGCTTAATTCAATAATTTGACCATCTCCAAGTGTAAGGGTGGCCCGGTTGCCACCCGGTTCGATATCTTTGGGAATTGGTTGAGATTGATTCATAAAATAAATCCAACCGATGGTTAACGCAATGAGGGCCACAGCTGCCGCAGATATCGGGAGCCACTTACGAATAGCATGTACAATCGCGCGAGGACTGGATAAAGTTTTGACATCGGCAACGCGACGCTGCATCATTTGTTCAAAAAGTACATCTAACTTCTGACGCGTATCCGCAGATTGCTTCATCCAATCGGAAGGCTCATCCAACAATCCTGCTGAAATGGCCGTTTCAATAACGTCGGAATTTACCCCAGACTGGATCTGATGTAACAAATGCCGCACTTCCTCTTCGGTCGCGATTCCCTGCCGATAGCGCTGGATAAGTCTAAAAATCTCTTCCCGTTTTTCCAAGATTGCCTTTTCTTATAAATAACCTTCAGGCAATCGCAAGGTGGGTTGTCTATGAAAAAAAAATCAGAAAAATTTCCCGTATAGCAATTGAGCGCCAATCATCGCCACTAAGATCGCGGTTTGCGTGCCAGACATGCGATCTTTAATAAACCGGTTTGCTTTGACAATGTGGTCTTGAACCGTGGTCGTAGAGATTCCTAACAACACCGCTACCTGCTCGTAGCTCATTCCGTCGATCTTGCATAGTGTGTATACCTTCTGCCGTTGCGGAGGCAGTTGCGCGATGGTCTTATAAAGAAACCCCTCCGTCTCCTTATTGAAAACGCCTTCTTCAATATGCTCATAAGCCTCCGATCGCGTGTGGGAAAGGTAGTTTTCCACCTGCTTTTCAATCGAGACATGACGCAGAAAATTCAATACGAGAAACCTTGAACAGGTAAATAAGTAGCCTTTGAACGATTTAGCTGGATCAATTTGTTGCCGGTTTTCCCAAATTTTCAGAAACACCTCTTGGAGTAAGTCACTTGCCGCAGCTTCATCGCGTACCATACGCAAAATGTTAGCATAGATTGCGAGGCTATGTTTCTGATAGATTGCCTCAAAGGCCAGCTCATCCCCCTCGCGTAGCTTAAGAAGTAAGTCCTGTTCATTGTATGGCTGATGCGATGGAGACATAATTAAAAGCTTCCATCCAAAAATAGCTTTTTTCTTTTAAACAATTGATGAAAACAGGTATGTTCAATTTCCAAAGAAGCGGGCACCGATTCGTTTGTCTATACACTCGGTGCCCGTTCACTTAGTCCGTCACACGGTCTTTAAAGGGAAATACCTCACTTTCCCGATGCGAACGATCCATGTACCCTTCCAATTGAGCGACTACATCCGGATGCTGGGTTGCTAAATCTGTGGTCTCTCCGGGGTCTTTTTCCAGGTCGTATAGTTCGGTAGACGGATCGGCAGTCAATGCATTGAGCCGGATAGCCTTCCACTTACCTGACCGAATGGCCTGCCTACCTCCCAATTCATGAAACTCCCAATACAGATACGGATGCTGTACCTGCTGGTTTGCATTTCCCAATAACGTAGGCAAAAAAGACAACCCATCGGTATAATGCGGGCGATCCAATCCTGCAACATCCACCAAAGTAGGCATGATGTCCCAAAAGGCACCGTTAAAATCGGACTGCGAACCGGCGGTCACCTTTCCGGGCCAGCGGACGATAAACGGCACCCGGATTCCGCCCTCATAGAGATCCCGCTTGTATCCCCTAAAGCCACCGCCACTATTGAAAAAGTCGGGATCTGCTCCACCCTCCTTGTGAGGACCGTTGTCACTGCTGAAGATGACGAGCGTATTTTCAGATAAACCCAACTCATCCAGCTTGGCCAACACTTCGCCCACATATGCATCCAACCGGCTTACCATACCAGCAAATGTAGCTCGTGGATCTTCAACCGAGGCATATCCGCCGACACTAGCGTCCCGGCCGTAATCCTGCCCCTTGTGCGGGTGTTCTTCAAAGCGCCCCGCATACTCCTTGTAATATTGGTCATCCGGTCCCTGCAATTCGGCATGCGGCAACACAACCGGTATAAAGGCAAAGAAAGCTCGGTCTTTGTTTTTCTCGATAAACTTCAGCGCCTGCTGCTGAATCAGCTGCGGCGCATAAACCGCTTTATGAAGAAGCCCGTTCCCTTCCAGTACGACCCTGCGATCATTGTCCCACAGATGCGTCGGATAGTAGCGGTGCGACTGCCGCTGGCAATTGTAACCGAAAAACCGATCAAACCCCTTCTTGTCCGGCGCACCGGACGTGCCCACCATGCCCAATCCCCACTTTCCAAAGGCTCCGGTACGGTATCCGCCTCGCTGTAACAATTGGGCGAATGTCTGCACTGAATCGGCAAGTGGGTACTGACCCTCGGGCTGGATTTCCTTGTTGCCGCGGATGAAGGTATGGCCGGTATGCTGACCCGTAAGCAGCGACGATCGTGACGGGGCACATACGGTAGTACCTGCATAAAACTGCATAAACCGCATCCCTTCGCCAGCTAAACGGTCAATATGGGGTGTTTCTATTTTCTCCTGTCCATAGCATCCCACATCGCCATAGCCAAGGTCATCGGCGAGGATAAATACGATATTGGGTTTCGGGGGTACTGTCTGCGCGGCAACCGACAGAAATGCCAATAATGCCACTGCATTCAGGAATAGTCGTTTCTTCATCATCGAATCAAATCAATTTATAATCATATCAAACTTACAAAATTATTCCCACCCCTCATTCTGTTCGATGTTCGGATTTAACACGAGCTGATTGGATGGAATGGGGTCCAAATAATAATAGTCAAGATAAGGAGTTGGTGGCACCCCTTCATAAGCGATGTAGCCTTCTGTGGCTCCATCCAAAATCGGGATAGTTGCGCTGACTGGCACATCGACACCTTTCCGCAACCACCTGCCTAGCTTGCGCGCTACTGTATAATCCAACTTCTTCCACCTGCGCAGGTCGTCCAACCGGAATCCTTCACCGATGAGTTCCACAGCCCGCTCCCGCCGGATCTCCCAAAGCAATGGGGTAACGGTTGGATCACGGGTCGGGTCGTCAGGTATATCCATCACGTCTAGTGCCAGCACACCACCGCGTTCGCGGAGTTTATTCATCGTGATATCGGCGATGTTTTGGTCAAACCGGCCTAATTCGTAAGCCGCCTCCGCATAGTTGGCCAATACCTCCCCCATCCGGAAGATGGGCGCATCGGAAATATCCTGACCCTGCGCATCGGTGACTTGCTGATTGTAATACTTATAAAACCGATAGCCTGTATAAGTCACGTTGTACGGCTGTCCGAGGTTGTAATCCACATAGTGGGGCTCTCCTCGCACGACAAAACGGTTCCAGTTTCGGGAAGGCAAGGCTTTGTGTTGGCCATCTGAAATAGATGTCATCAACCCAAAATAGGAGGTATCCTGCGGATTGTCCGTATATGTAAAATCTAAACTTGGAGCATTGGTGTTCACAAAATACGGTGGTGGCACAACGTAATACAGCCGCCGGTCGCGGTTCCTGAATTCGTCGTACGGAGATTTGTCACCTTCGAACAGGTCGCTTGTGAATCGGGTTTTGCCATCGGTCATCAGAAACAGGTCGACCGCCTTTTTAGTTAGGTCGTGCCGACCCGAAGAGTTACGGTTACGGGTAGATAAGTTATGCGTGATCTGGTTCAACACGTACTGCTTGTAAAGCAATATGCCCGGTACACCCGCCAAAGATTCACTGTTGAAATCCAGGTCATAGTTGCTGTTGAGCACCGGAAAATCCGTTGCTAACCGTGCGGAGGCAGCTAGGCTTGCCTCTAGATAGGTCTCTGCATTCGCCAGGCCGTGATACTTCCGCCAAGTTCCTTCCATCAGTCCGAACCGTGAAATTTGCGCCCGGACTACGTGCACATTAACGGTATTAGCTCCATCGCCTTCCGGATTGATATTCGCTTCAGCAAACTGCAAATCTTCCAGTATGTGCTGAGCCACCTCATCCCGTGTGTTCCGCGGCGCCATCAGCGCTTCCGTATCGGCATCCGTGAGTACGCGGTCGATGTATGGTACCCCGCCGTAACGGTTGAGCAATTCAGCATAATTGCAGGCTCGGAAAAAATACCCCACGCTCCGCCAGTGACTCGCTTCGGCTTCACTCAGTATGCCGTTATCCACATTGGCAATCAACATATTTACTTCCCGGATTCGCTCATAAGGTTTGGTATAATCGTCTGACGCAGTGGGCACAACCCGCCGTTGCCAGATCCACGTGGATTCAGCATTGGGGTTGGCTTCCAGAAACAAGTCGCTGTGCACATCCCGATCCAACTTACTCGTATTATTGTAACCGGTAAATACTTCGTAAAACTGCCAAGCATAGGTTTTAAATCCATCGTAGCTCCCAAAAATGCTTTCCTCGATCAATTGATCCTTCGGTAATACTTCAAGTTTCACGCACCCCCCAAACATCCACAGGAAGACTATCAAGGAGAATGATGCCATATATTTGTTCATGATTTTCAAATTAACGTTATAAGAATCCCTCCGCTACTAAAACGATGCATTTAGGCCGATGCTGTACTTTCTAAGAAACGGATAAATACCACCCGTGCCTAAATTCCGGGCTTCGGCATCCAACCCGTCGGGAAGGTCATCCCAGGTGAATAGGTTTTCGCCGGTCACAAATACACGTGCCTTGCCGATGCCGATACGGTCCATCCACCGCGTTGGAAGGGAATAACCAAGGCTGATATTTTTCAGCCGAAGATAAGCCCCGCTTGACAGATATTTGGTCTGCACATTACGGCTGGTGCCGGTGTTACCAGACGCATTCGCATACGACCGCGGGTAATAAGCATTGGTACGATCGGGCGTCCAATAATCCAGCTGGTGAACGAATATACCTGCGAACTGGCTCATATACGGCCAGAACACCTGATTGCTGATCCATAAATCCCGTTTGCCGACCCCAACCAAGAAGAACGAAAGATCGAATCCTTTGTAAGATGCGTTTCCATTGATACCATATTGGTACCGCCGGGTTGAATTGCCGATTACTTTACGGTCGCCCGGGTTTTCCAGTGTATTTACACCGGTGAATATCGTTCCATCTCCGTCAAGGTCCTCATACCGGATATCTCCCGGATTCTGCGGCACCCCACGATAGGGGGCGATGCCTGGTTTCAGTGTACCACCCTGTAAATTATCATTTAAGGTACCCGGTTCAAAGTCATCCACGGTAAAATAGCCTTGGGTCACGTAACCCCAGATGTCGTTGATCCGCTGACCTTCGTAGTAATTGGTCAGTTGGCCATTTCCACCGATGGATAAAAGCCCTCCCTCGTTGTTGAAACGTGTGATATACGCATTGTTATCGGAAATGTTAAATCCCAGCGAATAATTGAAATCCCGAAACTGGTCTTTCCAGGCGAGTTCCAGCTCCCAACCTTCGGATTTCAGGTCGGCCACGTTTTGCAGCGGGGCCGGTGCGCCCAGCACGGCAGGCAGCTCGGCGGCATCGGCAAGCATAGCCAGCGTACTCCGCCGGAACCAATCTACCGACCCATTTAGCCGTCCCTGCAGCAGCCCCACATCTAATCCAACATTAAGTGTTTTGACGCGCTCCCAGGTAAAACTCGCGCTTACCAATCCTGGCGCAGGCAGCGTGACGTACCGGATGTTGGTAACCGGGTCAATCCAAGGGCCGTTTTGCGGTCGGGAACCGGGTAGATACGGATAATAATCCTGATCATTCGTACCTCGGATAAGCACCACCTGATTACCGATCTGTCCATAGGATCCGCGGAGTTTCAATAGATTGATCCGACTGCGCAGGTCGTTCATAAACGCTTCTTCGCTGATGTTCCAGCCCGCTGAAAAGGATGGAAAAAATCCAAACCGATCGCCCTCGGCAAAGCGCGATGACCCGTCAAAACGGCCGGTGGCCTCAAAAAGATAGCGGTCTTTATAATTGTAGTTGAACCGGCCGAAATATCCGGATACCGCAAATTCGTTGAATGCATCGCCCCCATTCAGCACACCTGTACTACCCGATATAGACGGTACGCCAGGACTGATGATATCATAGCGGCTTACTTCAATGCTGTTTTGTTTACTCGACTCTTGGTTCGTACCTACCATCAATTCGACGTGGTGATCACCGCCCAGCGATTTTGTATACTGTGCATAGAGATTAAGCGCATGGTAATCCGTAGAGCCACGTACACGTTGATACTGTGAATTCGTGTTTTCGTACCCGATTGAGAAATTCAGCGGATTGATGTAGCGGTTTACATTCAACTGCGTGGTGTTGTTGACGTTCTTTTTATCGAATGTATATTCACCCGTGATTTTTAACCCCTCGATTACATTGTACTCCAGTTGCCCGAACAGCCGCAGATTATCACCCGCCTCTACCCGATACGGTTCGATACGGATCATGTTATTCGGTGTGTAATAAGGCAAAATACTGCCATCGGGGGCTTCACCATAACCCGTATTAGCATACGGACCAAAAGTGATGGCATTGTAAAAGAGCCCTTCATAATCCACCGGCACGTGCCGTGTTTGGTTGTTATAAAACACATTTACGCCCGCTGTAAGTTTGGAAGACAGCGAGGTATTGATGTAGGTATTCAGGTTATAACGCTTCAGCGCATCAGCGTTGGTCGCCATGATACCATCTTCATCGGCATATCCCAGCGAAATCCGGAAATTCGATTTTTCGGAGCCTCCGCTCACCGAAAGGTTATGCAACTGTTCGCCTCCACCGGTAAAAAGTTCACCGTAGATATCCGACTGCGCCAGTGGATAATTGGTTCCATCCACATTTTCCATTCCCGTAGGAAAGGAAGTGGGATTTTGCTGGTAGTGCTGCATAAGATCCAACCATGTAGGTACATCCTGACCCGCCCAATAGGATGTCGTGCCAAAGTCACTCAATGCCTGCACAAATTGCAGCGGTGTCGTCTTTTCGGGCAGCGTACTTGGTCCTGTCTTTGTCAGATTTACCGAATAATCGAACTTCAGTGGCTGGTTGCGTGCACCCCGTTTGGTGGTGATGAGGATCACACCGAAAGCAGCTCTCGCTCCATAAATGGATGCCGCAGATGCATCCTTCAGCACATTCACCGTAGCTATATCTTTGGGATTAACGTCGTTCATGTTCATCGGCACGTTGTCTACCAAGACCAGCGGGTCTCCACCATTAATGGATGTAAAGCCCCGGATGTTGATGCCAGACCCGGTGCCTGGTTGCCCGGAATCGGTGGTAATCTGCAATCCGGGAATCGCACCCTGTAGGGCTTGCGCCGTGTTGCTGACCGGCCGGTCGGCCAGTACCTCGTCCATATTGACTACGCTCACCGCACCCGTCAAGTTGGCCTTGCGCCGTGTACCATAACCTACGACCACTACTTCTTCCAAGGCAGAAAGGTCTTCTTCCATCACAATCCGCACGGCACTGGATGAGGGAATAAGTTCTTGGGTCACATAGCCGATGATCGAAAATACAAGCGTAGCATTGGCATCAGAAACCGAAAGCGTAAATGCCCCGCCCTCATCGGTGGAAATTCCGTTGGTTGTCCCTTTCTCTACGATGCTCACGCCGGACAAGGGCTGGCCGGTTGCGGTCACTACACTCCCTTTAATTACGTGCTGTACTTTACGTATTGGCTTATCTTCGGTTTTGATCACTACCATGTTTCCCTCTAATTTTTCAAAAGATAATCCGCCTTGCTGCAGCACAGGTGCCAGCAGATGGCTCCACTCAAGATTGTTCGCCGCAATATCTTTAACAATGTGTCCACTGATCGCATCGTCGTTATACACAAAATGGAGATCGGTTTGCCGCTCGATTTCCTTGATCAGATCTTTGACGGTGACATTGCGCATCTTGATCGACACTTTTGCCTGCGCAAAACTTTCAAACGCCTGTGTCTGGAAGGTCAACATGGCCAGGAAAAAGAGCGTCAATTTTGTCATGAATAGTAGTTTTAGGATCGCGTGATACCGCCATCCCATACGAAGTATGAGAAAATTCATATTTTTGTTCAAATTGGTTGTAAAATCGTTAGCACTTCACTTTCTCAGGGCGCTGTGCTAAGGGGTTAACAATTCATCCGAGAAGTGGAACAAGTCGTTCCACTTCTTTCCGCTTTTAAGTCTTCATTCAAATCATTGGCATATACTTTTTAAGGGTTTAAAATCATAATGGCTAATTGGCTTCGTTTGGCAAGAACAATACGGTGTCGTCGCTGATCCGATACTGAAGCGTTCCCGTGCGTGTCAGCGCCTGCAAAACGGCATCCAGACTCATATCTTCAAAGATGCCACTGAACTTCAATTTGCGCAACGCCGTGTCGGCAACAGAAACCTCTACGCTGTACCACTTTTGGAGCTTTGACGCGATCAAATCGAGGTTATCGCCATCAAAGACCAATTTATTCTCTTTCCAGAGCACGTCATTCACCTCAGTTTCGCCGTCGGCGGTCCGAATCTCGGTCAAGACAGCCACCTCTCTATTCTCCAGCGCAATTTCCTGCAACTTATCGGGTAGTTCGGGAAGATTTCTTTCATCCTTAAAAACCGACAGCTTTTTTCCGGGGGTAAGTAAAATCGGAGCGCTCGAAGATGACGTCACCGTGAGTTCTACCTGTCCCTCAATGAGCGAGGTCTCCACCCGCTCCTCTTCTTTGTATGCTCGTAAGTTAAAAATAGTCCCCAGTACTTTGACGGTAGCGTCTCCGGCATCAATCACAAAAGGGCGGCTCGGATCTTTCTTAATTTCGAAATATCCTTCTCCATGAAACGTGACTTTCCGGTCTTCGACGTTAAACGTAACTCCATACATTAGCTTGCTTCCCCCATTTAGCCACACAACAGAGCCATCCGGCAATTCCACACGCTTTCGCTGCCCATACTCGGTGGTAATCTCTTTCATCCCATCGCGGTAAACGGTCAGCCAAAGCAGCCAGCCCAAACAAAAAATCACCAAAGCGGCAGCTCCCACCTGTACCATGCTACGGATCGCCACTTGCCTTCGAAATGCGGGCGCAACGTTGTCTGCATATCCCATTTCACGCATCTGCGCCCAATGTCGATGAAAGGCGGCGTCGGCCTGTGATTCATTGCGATACGTATCTTCCAGACACGCGCGATAGACTAAGCGCTTCTGCTCGTCGCCTTCGATTAATTGTTCCAATTCTGCTTTTTCGCTTTTCGAAGCCATTCCCTCCATCTGCTTATTCAGCAGCCATTCAAAACGATTTATATCTGGGTTCATGATATCGTGTTGTCGTGAGACGCTCTTGCAAAGACGGCTTTGCTCCACAAATTCGCCAATGTGATGCTCAAAAAAAATAAAATTCCTCGCAAACCACTGAGTGACAACAAGAAAAATTTATACTTTTAACACCTTATTGAGATGACCAATCGCTAGTTGAATATGCCGGTTTACGGTGTTTTCTGATATACCGAGGATTTCGCCAGCTTCGCGATAACTGCAACGCAGTTCACGTACCAACGTGAATACCGCTTTGCATTTAGGAGGGAGTGAGTCTATCGCAGCAACAATCGCTCCGACTGTCTCTGTAGCAATCATCGCTTCTTCGGGCGATTTAAGATCAGAGACAATGTCAGGCGTCAGTTCTGACTGAAAACGGTATTTTTTATCTCGCTCAAGGTAATCCAATGCCTTATTCCGCAAGGCCGAAAAAAGATAGACGTTCAGGTTCTTTACGTTGGCTAGCTTTTTCCCTAACAACCACAAATTCATCATGACGTCAGAGACCGCCTCTTCTGCCAGCTGTCGATTCTTAAGGTAGTTAAGGCAGAAATGGAGTGCTTTCGGATAGAAGTACAGGAAGATACGGCGATAAGCTGTGGTGTCTCGATAATAAGCGACACGCCGTTGCAATGCTACCAGCTCTTTATCCCCTAACAATTTCATTCCGTTGTAATAAACGTTTAAAAATTGGCTGCTCGAATGCAAAAATACAATTAAAAACCCAGCTTTCTTTATTACTAACCTTCTCTACTTTTCACCCAATTTCCGTATAAAAACACCCCGGTCTTCTAATCAGCCGATCAATTTCAAAACATCTTCCAGATACGTTCGATCATTGGCCAGTCTGGGCACTTTATTTTGCCCCCCCAGCTTACCTCGCGATTTCATCCAACGGTAAAACGTACCCTCAGGAGCAATATGGACGATCGGAAACCGCAAAGCCAGATTATTAAACCGCTTTGCATCATAATCCGAGTTGATTTCGCGTAGCGTAGCGTCCAGTATCTTACAGAATTTATCAACGTCGACAGGCTGCTCTTCAAACTCAATAATCCACTCATGTGCTCCGGCTTCTCCGTCGTTGAAATACACGGGGCCTGCCGTATAGTCGCGGACAGAAGCCCCGGTTTCGGCACATGCCTGCTTCAAGGCTTCATCCGCATTGTCTACGATTACTTCCTCACCAAACGTATTGATAAATTGTTTGGTGCGACCGGTGATCTGAATGCGATACGGGTGCAAATTAACAAACTTGACAGTATCCCCAATCAGGTATCGCCAAAGCCCTGCATTGGTGGAAATGACAAGCGCATAGTTTTTACCCAATTCCACCTCATGCAATCCCAGCGTCTTAGGGTGCGCGTCATGCAAATTCTCGATCGGCAGAAACTCGTAATAGATACCATAATCAAGCATAAGCAATAGATCGTCAGCATCCGACTGGTCCTGAAGTGCAAAATATCCCTCTGAAGCATTGTAGTTTTCTAAATAGTACATCCGATCCGAAGGGATGAGTTTCCGGAATTGTTCGCGGTAGGGTTTAAAGCTGACACCACCATGACTATAAAATTCAAGATTGGGCCACACCTCCAACAGATGATCTTTACCTGTAATCTCCAGAATACGCTTGGACAGCACCACGTTCCACGTCGGCACTCCGGAGAGGTTTGTTACGTTTTCGTGGATCGTAAGTTGCGCCACATTTTCGATTTTTTCCTCAAAATTTGGATTGAGGGTCGTTTCGACATCCGGAGTCCGATGAAATTCCGCCCAAAAAGGAAGGTTCCGGATGATGATGGAGGAAAGGTCTCCATAATAGGAATCAGAGTTGAAACTGTTAATTTGGGAGCTTCCCCCCAATACCACCGATTTTCCCGTTAAGATTTTGGTATTGGGGCGATTGTGGCAATATACGGTCAGCATATCTTTCCCGCCCTGAAAGTGGCAGTCTTCCAGCGCCTCCTCACTTACGGGAATAAACTTGCTGCGGTCTGCGGTAGTACCGGACGATTTGGCGAACCATTTAATATCAGATGGCCAAAGGATATTTTGCTCGCCTTTAATCATCCGGTCGATATAAGGCTTCAAGCTATTGTAATCTTGCAGCGGCACACGTTCTTTATACGTCTCCGGTGTAAGGATGGAATTGTAATCGTATTTCTTGCCCCATTCAGTTGCTTCAGCTGTAGAAATAAGACTTTGAAACCACTCCTCCTGCACTTCATGCGGGTATTTCATGAATAGCTCAATCTGGTGGATGCGCTTTTTCATGATCCATGTGAATATCGAATTGATGATGGCCATTGTTATATATCAGCTTTAGGCGATCGGCGATCAAGCTTTCGGCTTTAGCTGAATGCGGATCGCCGAAGTTGATTACCGAAGGCTAGTTAAAGTTTCTTTCGACGTAGTTCAAAATTACGACCTAGATAGAATTTCCGGGCCATTTCATTGTCGGCTATTTCCTCCGGCGTGCCTGCTAACATGATTTTACCTTCGGTTAAGAGATAAGCCCGGTCAGTGATCGATAGGGTCTCCTGCACGTTATGGTCTGTAATCAGGATACCGATATTCCGATGTTTGAGCTTGGAAACAATGGTTTGGATTTCTTCCACGGCAATGGGGTCCACTCCCGCAAACGGTTCGTCTAATAGAATGAAATGCGGATTGGCAGCCAAGGCGCGGGCGATTTCCGTACGCCGGCGTTCTCCACCCGACAGCAGGTCGCCCCGATTTTTCCGCACGCGATTCAGGCTGAATTCCGCCAGCAATTCCTCCAACTTCTCCTGTCGCAACGCTTTGTCCTTATAGTGAATTTCCAACACCGCCATGATGTTGTTTTCTACAGAAAGTTTCCGGAATACCGATGCTTCCTGCGCCAGGTAACCGATGCCTTTTTGCGCCCGGCGGTACATGGGATCTTCGGTGATCTCTTGACCGTCCAGGTATACATGACCCTCATTGGGTTTAATGAGCCCTACAATCATATAAAAAGACGTCGTTTTCCCTGCCCCATTCGGGCCCAGTAAACCCACGATTTCCCCTTGAGACACCTCAAACGACACGTCGTTCACAACGACGCGTTGCCTGTATTTTTTGATCAGATGTTCTGCTTTTAAAATCATTTTTATATCAGCTTTCGGATATCAGCTGCCAGCCACCTACTATCCGCTCAACCTCCTAGTTCTATTCAGCACACACTTAAAACCTAATATCCTTCACATTCAATTGGATACTCCGTTTATCCCGCCATACATTTTCCTCGATGGTATAGCAGATATCAAAGGGCACACCCCTGTTGATCGCTTTTGCATATTCACCCAATCCAAATCCGATACACTCAAAAGTTGCCGATCCCAATTGCATCACGGTCATTTTTAGGTGACTTCCGCCTACCACCATTGCATTCCCAACAGCATTCACCTGATTACTGAGAAACAAGGGTGCTTCGTTCTGCGGACCAAACGGTTCGAATTGCCGCAAAATACGGAAAAATTTGGCGTTGATATCCGACAGTTGCAACACGGCATCAATCCCAATTTCGCGCTGCAGCATATCGGGTAAAATACTGGCAGACACTACTTCTTCAAAACGTTGCTCAAACAACGCAATATTCTCCGGTTTCATGGTCAGTCCCGCCGCGTATTTGTGGCCCCCAAACTGGTCAAGCAAATCGGCACATGAATTAAGCGCTTGATACAAATCGAAGCCCACTACCGACCGGGCAGATCCCGATACATGTCCGTTGGCCTGGGTAAGTACTACGGTCGGGCGGTAGTATTTTTCCGTGAGGCGCGTAGCCACAATACCGATGACCCCTTTGTGCCAATCCGGCTTAAAAACCACGGTCGTTTTACGTTGCTTCAGGATGTCGTCTCCGTCGATGATCGCCAGCGCCTCCTCGGTAATACGAATATCAAAATCCTTCCGTTGTGAGTTTTGCAGATCAATGCTGCTGCTGTACACGAAAGCTTCCTGCATCGATTTAGAAACCAACAGTTTGACAGCATCCTTCGCATGATCGATTCGCCCGGCGGCATTAATACGCGGTCCGATCTGGAAAATAATGTCATTAACCGTAAAATGACTGCTTTTATGGGTCGACAGATCAATTAACGATTGCAACCCGCAACAAGGGTTTGTATTTAGTTTTTGCAATCCAAAATGGGCAAGCACACGGTTTTCTCCCGTAATGGGCACGATATCCGAAGCAATGCCCACCGCTACTAAATCCAGGTACTGGTAACACTGCTGAATATCCATGTTGTTTTTCTGGATAAACGCCTGGATAATCTTGAAACCAATACCGCACCCAGGCAGTTCCTTATAGGGGTACGGACAATCCGTGCGCTTGGGGTCGAGCACCGCAACGGCCGCAGGCAGCTGATCTCCCGGCAGATGGTGATCTCCGATGATAAAATCAATGCCCCGTTCACGGGCATAGGTTATCTTGTCCAGCGCTTTGATACCGCAATCCAGTGCAATAATGAGCGAGAAACCATTTTCAGCCGCATAATCGATGCCTTGCGTAGAGATACCATATCCTTCAGCGTACCGGTCGGGAAGATAAAACTCCAGACGGGAATGGAACTGGCGGAAAAAATTATACACCACCGCTACGGCAGTCGTACCATCTACATCATAATCGCCGTAAATCAGCACTCCTTCTTTATTACCTATAGCTTGCTCAATGCGGGCAATAGCCTTGTCCATATCCCGCATCAAAAATGGGTCATGTAATGCGGACAAATCCGGACGGAAAAACCGCCGGGCGTCTTCAAACGTACCCACTCCTCTATTTATCAGCAAGTCTGCCAATATCTTATGGATACCGAGCTCCTTGCGAAGCCTTTGTGACGCCATCCGGTCAGAACATGAAGCGATTGCCCATCTTTTTTGCATATCTTTGCTCACTACGAAGGGGTAAAGATAAAAACATGCAAGCATATTCCTTATTCGAAGGTTCATTTTCCGTAGACGCTTCCAAAAAATTCATTCCATTTGATGCCAGCAAAGACAGCAAAAAGGATCGCCCGGGTTCGATATTTATCCACGTACACCCGTTTCTGATCGAATCGGCAAACGGGTTGCTCCTGCTCGATACAGGCATTGGGCACACCAATCCCGAAGGCGGATTACAACTGCATGACAACATCCAGAAAGTCGGCTTCGACCCTGGTGACGTTCGGTATGTTCTCCTATCTCATCTACATAAAGATCACGCAAGCGGCATGGTCGTGGAGAAAGAGGGAAATTTCCGATTGGCCTTCCCAGATGCCGAATATGTGGTGCAGCAGGGCGAATGGGAAGATGCCTACAGCGGCAAATCGGATTCCTACAAAACAGAAATCTTTGACGTATTGCAGCGAAGTGGTAATCTGGTACTGGTCGACGGTGATGGCACGCTGAATAACGAAATCAGCTACGAAGTTTCGGGGGGGCACACGCCCCATCACCAGGTTTTCCATATTCACGTCGGGGGCGAACATTACTTCTACGGTGGCGACGAAGCGCCCGAACCTGAGCAATTTTTTCGGCAATTTGCTGCTAAATACGATTACGATGGACGCCGTTCAATGGCCTTGCGCCAGCAATACTGGGATCAGGGAAGTGTCGAAGGCTGGATTTTCCTGATGTATCATTCCACCAATATCGCAATTGGACGGCCCCAACCAAAGGAAAGCGGCGGATACCGGCTGGTGGACGCCACCGAATAAAAAAATTTAATCGTTGCTGTCCTATTTCTTTTTGCCCGTGCATTATATCGGTGTATTTGTTCACTAATAAAACACGAAAAAAAATGACACAACGAATCAATGGCTGGCAAAAAGCCCAGCACGCAATCAAAGCACTAGGCGGATTTGCGATGTATCTAGGCAAATCAACCCTTGACAGCAACCTGCTGCATCTCGTATATTTCCGCGTTTCACAACTAAATGGCTGTGCTTTCTGCCTCGATATGCATTCCAAGGATCTACGAGTTGCCGGCGAAAGCGAACAACGTTTGCATATGATTGCCGCATGGCGCGATGCCCCGCAATACTCCGCAAGGGAAAAAGCAGCCCTGGGGTATGCCGAAGCACTCACGCGCATCGCAGCAAATCCCCTGAGCGACGACGTATATGGCGAAGCCCTTGCTCATTTTTCGGAAGCGGAGTTTATCGATTTGACAATTGGCATCATTGCCATCAACAGTTATAACCGGCTGAATGTTGCGTTGCCGGGAGAAGCTGGCAGCTATGTACCTGGCCAGTTTGCCACAGCGCACTAAATTTAAACGAAGATGAAAGAGTTCGTTATTCTATTCAGGCAACCTACCGGCAGTTATCAGAAACCCCTACCCGAAGCCATGGAAGCACTGGAGAAAAAATGGGCCGATTGGACGGGCGGAATCGCTGCCCAAGGGAAATTGGCCAGTCAGGGCATCCGTCTGGCGTACGATGGCCGGGTGTTGAAATCCAGCGGCGTGGTTACCGACGGTCCGTTTGCCGAGCTACGTGAAATCTTGGGTGGTTTTATGGTTGTACGTGCCGCAGACTACGATGAGGCGGTAACCTTAGCACACGGCTGCCCAGTATTGGAAACCGGCGGAAGCGTAGAAATAAGGCCGATTTATCAAGAATCGCCTGCCTAGTGCCGACATCACCGGATACCCAGTTCCTGCTGAAACAATTGTTTCAGCAGGAATTTTCGAAGATTGTCGCCGTCATCAGCAGCCGATACGGATTGGCGCATGTGGAGATTGCCGAGGACCTGGTGTCCGATACGTTCCTATCAGCAACCGAGCATTGGACAACGGATGGCTTACCTCCTAACCCAACGGCTTGGTTGTACGCGGTAGCAAAGCAAAAAACACTGGCCCATTTCCGCCGTGAGAACATCTATGCCAAGAAGGTGGCGCCCGCACTCACCGCATCCGCGGAATTGGCTACATCGTCTCCAGAGATCGATTTTTCGCCTCAATATATCCGGGATAGCCAATTGAAGCTGTTTTTCGCAATCTGTACGCCATTGATCGCTGGCGAAGCCCAAATCGCCCTCGCACTCCGCGTATTGTGTGGATTTGGCATCGACGAAATCGCCATGGCCTTCCTCACCAATAAAGAGACGATCAATAAGCGGTTGGTCCGTGCCAAGGCGAAGCTACGTACGGAAGGTGTTCGTATGGAACTTCCGCCCGAGCCGGAAATTGCCGACCGCCTCAATCGTGTATTACACATCATTTACCTGCTTTTTAACGAAGGATATTATTCACGTACCCAAGATGAGGTAATCCGCAGGGAGCTTTGTTTGGAAGCGATGCGATTGGCTCTTTTCCTTACGGAAAGCGAACTCACCAACCGTCCTGAAACGCAGGCATTGCTGGCACTGATGTGTTTTCATGCCTCCCGTTTTGATGCACGGCAGACCGCCGACGGCGGCATCGTATTATATGGCCAACAGGATAGGCGTAAATGGGATGCCGACCTCATCGCACAGGGCATCCAATACCTTGACCGTTCCGCACGGGGTAACAGACTAAGTTCCTATCACTTGGAAGCCCGTATTGCCCAGTTGCACTGCCTCCCGGGCGACGGCCCCGATAAATGGGAAAAAATCCTTCAGCTGCATAACCAGTTGCTGATGTTGCAATACAGCCCGGCATTGGCTTTGAATCGGACTTACGCACTTTACCGCGCCCGCGGTGCAGCAAAAGCGTTGCCGGAAGCACGCAAACTCCAATTAGAAACCAATCATTTTTATTGGGTATTATTAGCCGAATTGCTACAGCATACCCATCCACAGGAAGCTATTATTTACCTAAAGCGTGCTCTTGAACAGGCTAGAACAATACCGGAGCAGCAGTTGATCCACGAACGCATCGATCGGCTATCTAAAGCGTAAAAAAAGAACCCCGTTCCATGAAAGGAAACGGGGCTCCGCCCCAATGGGGTTAGGGGCTATCAACCTAAACCTAAGACAAAGGTAGGGAAAAATAGTAACTTACCGAAAAAATCTTTTTTTTTGAGCAGACCAACGATTAGGCAGTTTTATCGTCGCGTTTTTACCGATAAATGATATATTTGCCGAATACCAATTGATTGATTCTATACATGGAATTTTTAGATGGGGTTAATGCCCTAACCTTAGTATTTGTAGCACTTTTGATTCTGGCCATCGCTTATCGGTTTTACGGCATCTTCATGGCCCACCGGGTATTGCGCCTCAATGGAAACAATTTGACGCCAGCGGTATCACTTGCCGACGGACGGGACTACGTAGCCACCAACCGGAACGTACTGTTCGGCCACCATTTTGCGGCTATCGCTGCGGCAGGGCCATTGGTGGGGCCGGTGCTCGCCGCACAGTTCGGCTATCTCCCCGGAGCATTATGGATCCTGATCGGCTGTGTACTGGGGGGCGGGGTACATGATATGGTGGTACTTTTTGCCTCCGTACGGCACAAGGGACAAAGTCTGGCCACCATTGCATCAAAGGAAATCGGCACAACTACCGGCATGGTTGCCGGAGTGGCCGTACTATTTATATTGGTCCTCACACTGGCAGGGCTGTCACTTGCATGCATCAGTGCCATGCACGAAGCCTCTTGGTCGTTGTTCACCGTACTGATTACCATGCCAATAGCGATCATCATGGGCCTGATTATGCGATACCGGCAAAACAGCGTTACCTTTGCCAGTATACTGGGAGGCGTCCTCCTCCTCATCGGTATCATTGGTGGCCACGGCCTGATGCAATACGAAACCATCAGCAATCTCTTTCATTGGAATATCCAGACAATTTCCATTGCCATTGCCGTCTATGGCCTATTGGCCTCCATATTGCCCATATGGCTGTTGCTGGTACCGCGTGATTACCTTTCTACCTACTTGAAAATCGGCACCATTCTGATGCTGGCTGTGGGCATTATATTCGTACATCCTACACTGGAAATGCCGGCCATCACCGAATTCGCCGCAGGTGGCGGCCCCATCATCGGCGGGCCGGTGCTGCCATTCATTTTCATCGTCATTGCCTGCGGTGCCATCTCCGGTTTCCATGCCATCATCGCCACCGGCACCACTCCGAAAATGCTCGGGAACGAAAAAGATATTTTATTTGTTGGCTATGGAGCGATGCTGGTAGAGGGCTTTGTTGCATTAATGGCGTTGATCGCCGCCTGTACGCTTATGCCGGGCGACTATTTTGCCATTAATACGCCCACGCAGGCCTATGAAGGCTTCCTAGCAGCTAACCCAGCCCTCCACCAGGTGGATTTACCGCATTTCGTGGAAAAAATCGGTGTGGAACTTCAAGGTCGTACCGGAGGAGCCGTATCGCTCGCCGTCGGTATGGCGCATATTTTCAACCGCATTCCGTTTATGGATGAAGTGATGGCCTATTGGTACAACTTTGCCATCATGTTTGAGGCGGTGTTTATCCTCACCGCCATTGACGCGGGTACACGCGTGGGACGCTTCTTCCTACAGGAGATGCTGGGAACGGTCATCCCCAAATTTGGCGACAAAAATTGGGTACCCGGTATGATTATCAGTAGCGTGATTTTCACATTCTGTTGGGGATACCTGGTTTATACCGGCAACGTAAGCAGCATTTGGCCGCTATTTGGAATCAGTAATCAGCTATTAGCGGCATGCGGTCTAATCGTATGTACAACCATGCTCATTCGGCTAAACCGCGGTAAATACGCGCTGGTTTCGGCCATACCAGGGATATTTATGGCCGCCATTACCTTCTGGGCTGGGTACCTTCAGGTAGTCGACATTTATTTGCCCAATGGGCAATACCTATTGGCCAGTCTGGCTATTTTAGCCATGCTGTTAATGGCCTTTGTTTTTGTCGGGGCCTTCCGCAAGTGGTACCAGCTTCTGGGGATTCCCGCTGAACAAACGGATAGCTACGGTGAACGCGTAAGAGAAGTGGTTCGCTAAGCTAATTACTATTCCGTTACCCTTTCTTTTTCGGCACCTTCGCACCGGCTTTCCGCGCTTCGGAAAGTCCGATTGCGACTGCCTGCTTGCGGGAAGTGACTTTTTTGCCCGAACCGGATTTTAACTTCCCTTCTTTCATTTCCTTGACGGATTTCTCGACCTTTTCCCCGACCTTTTCTGAATACTTTGCCATGTCTAACTTGTTTTGCCTGCGCTATCCTGATCGCACTGGATAGTCGCCGTAAACTTGACAAATCAAGTTAGAAATTGTTTTTCTGCAAATCGCGAAACTGTACCTCGCGAAATCGCGACTTAGCGATTCAGTGATTTCGCTTGTTAAATAAAGTCGTATCTTTGTGGAATTTTAAATTTAGGGAGAGACTATTATGTCAATTGTAAGAGAATCGGACCTGATTGGTATTGGCAAAAAATATCAAATCGAAACCGACGCTGGCGACAACATGGTGGTGGTGATTCATGACGACGGTCGAAGGGAACTATACCGATACGACCAAGAAGAAAGCGAATCCAAGTGCGTGATGACGTTGTCTGACGAGGAATCCAGACAGGTGGCTGGCATCATCGGTGGTTTGTCCTACAAGCCCAAAGCACTGGAAACCATCGAAGTGGCGCTGGACGACTTGATTATTGAATGGTATAAGGTGGAAAGCGGTGCATCCAGCATCGGCAAATCCATCGGCGATCTGGAAGTACGCAAACGGACAGGTGCATCCATTATTGCCGCCATAAAGGAAGGCGATAGCATCATCAATCCAGGACCCGATTATGTCATCTCAGCCGATACCACGCTGGTCGTGGCCGGAAAAAGGAGCCACATCAAGTTATTGAAAGAAATACTCTAATAGTATCCAACAAACCAAAAGCGTATGCTGTCACACACCCTGATATTGGAAATTGGAATCGCCGTAGGGCTGGTGGCACTTGTTGGATTAATATCCAATAGATTGCGCTTTTCCGTGATTCCTTTTTTCATCCTTATCGGGATGGTCCTGGGACAGCATGCACCCCAATTCGGGAATATCGATCTTACATTCACCGAGAGCAAACCTTTTATCGACTTTATGGGTAGGCTAGGGGTGCTATTCCTATTGTTTTACCTGGGATTGGAATTTTCGGTGGGTAGATTAATCAAATCAGGAAAATCCATCGTCACAGGAGGCACATTCTATGTAGCCCTCAATTTCTGTTCGGGATTACTGATAGGTTGGTTGATGGGATTGCCCTTTAAAGAAACGATGGTCGTGTGCGGCATGATGACAAGTTCGTCGACAGCCATCGTAGCCAAAGTATTGACCGACCTCAAACGCACGGCCAATCCGGAGACCGAAGTAATCATGGGAATGATCATGTTTGACGACTTATTTATCGCCATGCACATATCCTTCCTATCCGGGCTTATCTTGACAGGTAGCAGTTCGTTTTGGACCGTGGCGGGCACTTCCTTACTCGCCCTAGGATTCATATTGGCTTTTCTCATTTTGGGCCGGAAGCTTGTTCCGGCCATCGACCGCATACTCCAAGAAAAAACCTCCGAACTGTTTATACTCGTCATATTTGCCCTCCTTTTTATTGTCGCCGGTTTCTCCGAAACCATCCATGTAGCAGAAGCCATTGGTGCCTTGATGGCCGGTTTGGTGCTGGCAGACTCCCAATACATCAAGCGTATCGAACAGATGGTATTGCCTTTCAAAGATTTTTTCGGTGCGATGTTTTTCTTCAGTTTTGGGCTTTCTATCGACCCAATGTCGCTGACCGGAGCAGTTATGTGGGCTTCCGTTGCAGCGCTGGTAACCATCTTGTGCAACGTAGCCTCTGGCTATTTTGCGGCTCGATTCTCCGGCTTGAAAAAACGGAACTCGGTCGACATCGGTTTCACGCTGGCTGCTCGGGGTGAGTTTTCCATCATCATGGCTAACATCGGCAAGGCCGGCAAGCTCCTTCCAGTTATCCAATCGTTTGTCGTGGTATACGTATTGATCTTATCCATTGTAGCACCACTCCTCACCAAAGAATCGCGTAACATCTGGAATGCGATTTTTGGAAAAGACAACGTAGAGAAGAAACCGGTAAAAACGCTAGCTGATTTGGAAAGACAGGCCCGCAAATAAACCAACGGCAGCTACATAAACCCAAGCTCCAGCCGAGCAACGTCACTCATCATGCTCTTCTCCCACGGTGGATCAAAGGTAAGCTCCACCAGGGCTTGCTTCACGCCTGCTACTTCCCCTACCTTCCGCTGCACTTCGTCAATAATGTCACCGGCTACCGGGCAACCCGGAGCGGTAAGCGTCATCACAACTTTGGCAATACCGTCTGCTTTCGTAATCACTTCGTAGACCAACCCCAACTCAACGATGTTGACCGGGATTTCCGGATCAAATACCGTTTCGAGCACTTCGGTGATGGCAGGTGCAAGATTTAATGGATCGTTAATAATCATGGGAATCCTCCGTCGATGATAATACGCACAAAGATAGCTGCTATTTCACGAAGATGCAAAATTACGGTAGTGCGGCTTCGCAATTTTACGCCTTCGCCATATTGACATTATACCTGCAATACCGTACCTTTAATTACCATTAAACTGAAACTATTGAAATGAATCGTCCATGTTTAAAATTTCATTTTTATCACACAGGGGAATGTAAATTTTAAACATGGTAAGCTCCATCTGACCGATGGATTAAAATTATTTACAGATGAAAACCATCCTCACTGCAGCGCAAACACGGGAAGCCGATAGGTATACGATCGAAACCACCCCGATCGCGTCCATCGATCTAATGGAAAACGCATCGTTGGCTTTTGTTACTGTTTTCATGCAGCTCTATCCCGACAAAAACACGCAGGTATTGATTTGCTGCGGCACGGGGAACAACGGAGGCGACGGGTTAGCAATCGCACGGCTCTTGCAGGAGCACAGCTACGACGGGGTTGCCGTATGGATTGCCCGTTTTAGCGAAAGAGAAAGTGATGAGTTTGCCACCAACGTTGCCCGGCTCTATAACACCCCCATTCCGATTACTGAATTCTTCACCGGCGACGAGTTGCCTGCCATTCGTCAACGCGTCGTAATTGATGCGTTATTAGGGTCAGGTCTGAACAAACCGCTGCAGGGAGATTGGCTACGGATGGTGGAACACATCAATCAAGCGGGCAAACCAATTGTGGCCGTAGACATCCCCACCGGCCTGCGCGCGGATGGTATGCTGCCCCAAGAGGAACCTACCATACAGGCACACCATGTCATCTCCTTTCAACGGCCGAAACTCAGTTTTTTCTTTCCCGAGTCTGCCAACGCTGTCGAGCGCTTCCACGTAGTGGATATCGGACTGAACGAGCCGTTTATTGAAAAGCTGCCCAGTGATTTCAAGTTGATCGAATCATCGGATATCCAACAGATTTATCGCAACCGGAAGCCGTTTAGCCACAAAGGTACCTATGGCCACGCACTCATCATTGCGGGAGATACAAATACGCTTGGCGCGGCGCTTTTGGCTTGCGGTGCCTGTCTGTACAGCGGAGCCGGACTTACCAGTGCCTGTATTCCTCCAACGGGTCTTACCGCGTTGAACGCGCATCTACCTGAAGTGATGTATTGCACAGAGGAGGAGTTGCTGACAATGTGGGATCGGTTTGATGCCATCGGTATCGGACCCGGCTTAGGTCAGCGGATATCCCTGCTGGAAGATTGTATGGCCCACACCCATAAACCCATGGTCGTTGATGCCGATGCACTTACATTTCTTTCGCAAAACAAAGGATTGGTAGACGGACTGCCCAAACATAGCATTCTTACCCCACACATGAAGGAGTTTGACCGCCTCTTTGGAGCGCACGACAGCTGGTGGGACCGCGTGCAGACGGCCAGGGAACAGGCTATGGCGCTTCAACTGATTATCCTTCTAAAAAACCAATATACGTTTATCGCCTTACCGGATGGCAACGTGCTAATTAATCCCACGGGCAATCCGGCGATGGCCAGCGGGGGAATGGGCGACGTATTAACCGGTATGCTGACGGCTTTTCTTGCGCAGGGATACCCTCCACGCGATGCTGCTATTTTGGCCTGTTACCTGCACGGAGCCGCCGGCGACCGGCTGGCTACCGATTCCGGCATGGCCGTCGTTCCAGCCAGGCAACTTATTCAGGCAATACCATCTACCTTCGGAAATTTGTTCCCTCCACACTAATCCATCTACCTTAAGCGGAATTATAGCAAATACATTGTGAACTTATTTTTTTATGCGTAGCTTTGAGTGTTCCTCCGTAGCGATTACATGGAGAAACATAACCAATTACTGGCATCTGTGCTCCTTGGTTTTACTTAGGCTATATGAAACAACACAAGAAACAACGGAGTTGAACAGGCGTTTCCGAGATGTAAGTAGATATCACAAAAATCGATGACTAATATGGGGGTTAATAATCAGTTTGATGAATCTAGGTTATTAATTTCATTGCAAAAAGGAGATATAAAAGCTTTCGAGCAATTATACTTCTTCTACAGCAGAAAACTTTACGGCAATATCTTAAAAATGGTAAAATCGACCGATATTGCAGAAGAGATCTTGCAGGAATTATTTCAGCGCGTATGGGAAAAACGTGAAAGCATCGATGCAACCAAATCTTTCAAATCATACCTCTTCACGATTGCCAAACATCTAGTTTACGATTTCCTGCATTTACAGGTCAAGCAGCGCGGTATGGAAGCCTATTTGATTGAAAAATCAACATCTTCTTACCGCCATATCGACGATGAGATTGCTTTCAAGGAGACCAACGCCATTATCACCAAGGGTATCCGTCAGCTTCCTCCCCAACGAAGATTGGTGTATATGTTGTGCAAAATTGAAGGAAAAAGTTATGAAGACGTCAGCCGTATTCTCGGGATATCCACCTCTACAATCAGCGACCACATTGTGAAAGCCACAAAATCACTCAAATCATACTATCTGTCGGAACAAGCGTGCATCTTTGCCCTTATGATTTGCCTATTTTAGCTAACTGTCGTGTCCGATAAACACACTCGGCCTCCTATTTTTTTAAAAAATTTCTTCGGTAAGCAGAGGACACCTGCTGTTTCTACGTATATATAGTATAGGTAAAACGGTAAATGAGCGATTATCAAGACATTCATCAGCTGCTTAAGAAATACCTCAATAATTCCTGCACACCGGAAGAGGCCACCCATTTTATGCAAATGCTCCAATCGGGCAAGGAGCAAAGGTACGTTGAACAACTGATCGATAAGTATTTGCAGCAAGGTAGCACAAATCCAGATGTCCTTGCAGACGAAGCCGCCTTAACCCGCATTTTTAAAAAATTGAACCTTGGCGACAATCAACCGAACAAACACCGAAAATCACTGTTTTTTTATCTAAAAGCCGCAGCGGTCCTATTGCTGGTCGCGGGAATTACGGGAGCATACTATTATTCCCAAAACCAAGAAAAAGAACTGACGGTGGTCAAAAACGATGCCTCTCCAGGCGGCAACCGAGCAACCCTCACGTTAGCCGATGGCCAGGCAATTGATCTAAATACCCAACAAAGCGGCATTGTCATGGGGGATGGAATTAAATACCTTGATGGAAGCTCCGTACTGGATAAACAAGCGAACGTACGAACAAGTTCACAAGTTTACACGCTCACTACTCCTCAAGGAGGCACCTACCAAATCACGCTTCCAGACGGAACCAACGTGTGGCTCAATTCCGCTTCTACCTTGAAATATCCGTCCCGATTTGAGGGGGAAGAACGGGTGGTGGAGCTTAATGGGGAAGCCTATTTTGAAGTGAGTAACCAGGTAAGTAAGAAAGCAAAGGGGCAAAAAACACCGTTTAAGGTCATAAGCAACCTCCAAACCGTAGAAGTCCTGGGCACGCATTTCAACATAAACGCGTATGCTGATGAACGCACCACGAATACCACGTTAGTCGAAGGAGCCGTGCGAGTCTTAACTGCACAAACTGCAACACTGCTGAAGCCGGGCCAACAATCCCGAGCAGATACACGAGGGATACGTGTAGCCGATGTCGATGTAGAAACTGCTATCGATTGGAAAAATGGCGATTTCATATTTGCCGATGAGAACTTGAAAAGCATCATGCGAAAAATAGCCAGGTGGTATGGAGTAAAGGTCGTCTATCAAGATGAATTGTCTGACGACATGTATAACGCTCAGATTTCACGCAACAAAAATCTATCTGAAGTGTTGCATATATTGGAATTGTCCAAGGGGTTGACTTTTAAAATCGAAAATGACATCCTGTTTCTTTCATCTCCAAAATAGCTACAGGAACCACAGATAACCGATTATTTCACACAAAACACACACAGATTATGAGAAACCAAGGATACACATAGCCGACGCAGCAACTAAAAACCGGGAATGCCCGCCAGCATCCCCGGCAACTACATTGGGAAATCATCAATCCAATTCTTGCTGATATCAAATCAATTATTCACCCAAAGTTCACAAAGATATGTTTTTTATTCTTTGCAGAAATGGATGCATTCGCATCGCATTTCCATCACTCATCCTGAAGTTCATTTTATTCATGAAGCTGGTACTCTTTATTATCTTCATAACGTGCATGCAGGTTTCCGCGTCTGCGCTTGCCCAACAGATAACCCTTTCGGAACAAAACGTTTCGCTGCAGAAAATACTCAGGGAAATCCGTAAACAGAGCGACGTGGATTTCATTGTCAAAACCGCACAACTACAGCAGTCCAATCCGGTGACCATAAACGTTACCAAGCAACCGCTCGACAAGGTCCTGGAACAAATTTTTCAGGGCCAGCCTGTGGATTATTTGGTAGACAATAAAACAATCATCGTATTAGACAAAAAAGCAATACAACCTTCATCAAATTTACCTGGTGAATCGGTAAAGCAACAGCGTGTGTCTGGAAAGGTCATCACCGCCAACAGCGAACCGCTTGCTGGCGTGAGTATCACCGAAAAGGGAACCACCAATGCCACGCTGACAAATGATGATGGCCAGTTTTCACTGCAGGTGGCTAGCACACCAGCCGTGTTGGTACTTACCTACATCGGATACGTAAGCCAGGAGGTAACCGCCGGGACAAACAGCCCGCTGGAAATCACGATGCAGCAAGATCTGGCTAGCCTCGAAGAAGTCGTGGTGGTAGGCTACGGTACCGCGCAAAAGAAAGACTTGACCGGCTCGGTGGCATCTTTGCAACCGAAAGACTTCAACAAGGGCACAGTCGTCTCGCCCGATCAGCTGATACAAGGACGTGCCTCGGGCGTGATGGTGATCAACAACACCGGCCAGCCAGGGGGATCCACCACCGTACGGATACGGGGTAACTCTTCCATCCGCGCAGGGAATAACCCCTTGTTTGTTGTAGACGGCATTCCACTATCAGGCACTTCGGCCCGCCCCGGCGATGGTGGCGGTGGCTATGGTTCGGATGATGGAAATCCACTGTCCTACCTCAACCCCAACGACATTGCCAGCATGGACATCCTAAAGGATGCTTCTGCTACGGCTATCTATGGTTCAAGGGGTGCCAACGGCGTTATCATCATTACCACCAAACGCGGCCAATCCGGCACGCCTACGATGAATGTGATGGCTTCGACCGGTTTTTCCAACCTGTTGAACCGGCCACAGGTACTCAGCGCGGAGCAGTTTCGGCAAGCGCTTGCATTCTATACGCCGGATGATGAAGCCGCCGACCATGGGGGATCCGTCAATGCCTTTGACGCCATCACCCGCACAGCCATTACTCAGAATTACGCACTGGACGTATCCGGTGGTAACGAGTCTGCCAAATACCGACTCTCAGCCGGTTACCTGAACCAAAACGGGATTATCGAAACCGACCGTCTGCGGAAATTCACAACTAATCTGAGTGGTAATTTTAAATTTCTCGAAAGCAAGAAACTGGGACTGGACATCAATATATTGGCGGCGCAAAACAGTGAAAATATCGCTCCGATTAATGTGGGCGTAGGTTTTGAGGGGAATATCATCTCTCAAGCCCTGCAATGGAATCCTACACTGCCGCTGCACGACAACGAAGGTGAATTGGCTTATCAATCGCCTACCCTCATTAATCCGCTCACTTCATTGGCAGCCTACAAAGACCGGTCGACGGTAAACACCTTATTGACCAGCATTTCCCCGTCGTATAAGATTACGGATGAACTGGAATATAGATTGATGTATAGCCTCACCAGTCAGACAGGCCGGCGCACAGGTAGGTATATCGCGGGCATGATCAATCCCAACAACATCAACAACGGTTCCGCCTATATCCACAACAATACGGAAATGAACCATCAGCTTACCCATACGCTATCGTTCAATAAAGAAATTGCTACCTCATTGAATCTGAATGCGGTAGTCGGCTACGAATACCTGAGCTTCGACACCCGCTGGAATGCGGAAAGCGGAAGTGGATTTTCAAACCTAGGCGGGCTTGATTATTACGACTACCTGGATTATGCGATTGCCAGCAATCGGTCGGTCGATTCGTATCGGAGTCCCACAAACGAACTCCAGTCATTTTTCGCGCGGGTTTCCCTGAATTTTGCAGACCGATACCTGTTTACGGGAACGATCCGGCGAGACGGATCTACTAAATTTGGCGAAAACAACAAATACGCCAACTTCCCCTCCATCGCCTTTGCGTGGAACCTCTACAACGAATCGTTCCTCCGGGATAGCGAACACATCAGCAACCTCAAACTGCGCCTGGGCTGGGGCATGACAGGCAACCAGGAATTTCCCTCTGGTGCGTCAAAAGATCGGTTTGTTTTCTCGGCGCAAAGCATCACACAAGCGAATTTTGGCAATCCCGACCTGAGATGGGAAAGTTCATCTACCATTAATGCGGGCCTTGATTTCGGGTTTTTCCGTAACCGGCTTTCCGGTTCGATCGACTACTTCCGCAAAACCACCACAGACGCCCTGTTTGAACAAACGCTGGCCCAGCCTGCGCCGGGTGGCCGGTTGTGGGTAAATCTCGATGGCGAAATTATCAACGAAGGTGTCGAATTGGCGTTAAACGGAAATATCGTTCAAAACGACAACTGGAATTGGAATATCGGCGCCAATGCAACCTTCCTGAAAAATAACGTAAACGGACTGCTGGGTTACTACGAAACTGCGGCCCTACGCGGTCAGGGTTTCTCCGGTGTGTTGGGTCAGCGCATGGTCAGTGGTCAACCGCTCAACGTGTGGTACCTAGCTATATTCGAAGGAATCGATCCAGAAACCGGAACCAGTATGTATCGCGGACTCGACGGCACGATAGGCACCTCCGTAGACCCGGCGTTGAACAAGTTTTATGTAAACAGCCCCAATCCCGATTACCTCCTGGGCATCTCTACGGATGTTGCGTATAAGAGGTTTACACTGACCGTCAATATGCACGGCGCGTTCGGCCATTACCTATTCAACAATACCATGGCCACCGTATTGGGCGTAAACAACCTCTCCAACCGCAATATTTCCGAAGAAGTATTCGACACGCAAGCCGGCGAATCGACCTCGAATTCTGCTGCACCCTCTACGCGGTACCTCGAAAAAGGGGATTTCCTGAAACTTTCCAATGCCTCGCTAAGTTATAATATAGGCAACATCGGAAAGGCCATCCGAAATCTGAATATATCCATTACCGGACAAAATCTCTTGGTCTTTACGGGCTATACCGGATTTGACCCCGAAGTCAATACCGATGGCACACAGGATGGCATACCTTCACTCGGTATCGAGTATTTGCCGTATCCGCCTGCAAGAACGTTCCTTTTGGGTCTCAATTTCTCATTATAAACATTCGCATCATGAATACTTTTAAACTATATAGCATAGCCTGTCTACTACTCGCAGGACTGTCCTTTTCCTGCACCGACTTGGACGAAAGACTGAGAAGCGAATTGGAGGAGGGGTCAACCAACGTCAATCCCTCTGACTTGTTAATCGGAGCGTACAGTGCGCTTAACGAACCTTATCAACAGGAGCAACGGTGGGTACTCGAAGAGATCTCAACCGATGCGGCCATGGCACCCACCCGCGGCGGCGACTGGGATGACAACGGCATGCACCGGGCGATTCACCAACACACATGGAATGCCGATAATTCCTATATGAACAACACGTTCAGAACGTTACTGACCGCACAGTTTCAAGCGTCCAACGTGCTGCGCAATAACCCCACACCACAGCAAGCCGCAGAAGCTCGCTTCATTCGCGCGCTTAGCATGTACGACGTATTGAACCTGTGGGGAATGGTGCCCTACCGTGAAGACCTCGATAATTTCAGGGAACCGCCCATTACGCTTCAACCTACGGAAGCCATTGATTTTATCACCAGTGAACTCAATGCAATCCTGGGAGATCTGCCCGCCAGCGGCGAAGCCTATGTAGCCAGTCAAAATGCCGCAAAGACACTACTCATGAAGCTTTATTTGAACAAAGGGTCATTTCTCAATCGAGAAAGTCCGACATTCGATCCCGCCGATATGAATCAGGTAATCACCCTGGCGGATGAGATAACAGCCAGCGGCCAGTATGAAATTTCCCCTCCGGGTAAGTACTTCGATAATTTTGCACCCCACAACGACGCCGTTTCAACCGAAAACATCTTTACCTTGTATAACGAATTCGGTGTACGGGGGGGCAACATCGACCGGACATGGAACACCATCGCGCACTATAACATGACTCCCGGCGGCTGGAATGGCTGGTGTACCCTATCAGACTATTATGACCTATTTGAGGAGGGTGACGAACGGCTGGGAATTGCCTATGAATATCCGGCCGATACCATGAACAATCCCGGTCATCGGCGCAACGTTGGCTTTTTGATCGGTCAGCAATATAATCTTGAAAATGACCAACCGTTAATGGCAAGGAATCCTGCCAGCCAGCCACTCTCATTTACACGTGAGGTTACGATCCGGACTTCGGGTGCCACACTGGAAACCGCTGGCATCAGACCGATGAAATATGCATTCGATTACAGTGTGCCTTCCGGCCAACGCAACAACGACTGGGTGGTATTCCGATACGCCGATGTCTTGTTGATGAAAGCAGAGGCGATCCTGCGCGGCGGAACGGGTACGCCTGTCAACGCAATGGCGCTGGTGAATAGCATTCGTACCAATCGAGGCGTTGCTGCACTCGGAGCGCTTACGTTGGATGAATTGCTAGACGAACGTGGACGTGAACTGTATTGGGAAGGATGGCGGAGGCAAGATTTAATCCGATTTGGGAAATTCCTGGAGCCTTGGCAGGAAAAAGCTGCGGATCCAGGACCACATACACTCGTATACCCCATCCCGAGCCAGCAAATTGCGGTCAACCCCAACTTGGAACAGAATCCGGGTTATTAATACCGATGTTCCTTTATATTCAGGAAGCCGCCACATTACCGATGAGGCGGCTTCCTAATTAAACCTTAAAACTCCCTGTACGCTCCGGTCAAAAACGCATTGGCTTTTTCTTCTTTGAATTTAGCGGTTTCTGCATCCCAATGCAAAGTTTCACCCGGGAAACGGCCCGCAATAGTCCCCAAAAGAATGGTCTCTGTCAATCGTGCGCCATATTCAAAGGGCGCCGAACAGGTTGCCTTGCCCAAGCAGGCGTCAACAAACTGGTGATAATGCTTGGCACCCTCCGTTTCATAATCGCGAATGGGTTCTCCTAGATTATACTCCCTAGAAAGCTTGGCAATCTCTTCAGAAATATCCACGTATTTCCCTCTGACGATTTTTCGGGGCAGTTGCATAAAGTGTGGCAGCAACAACCGCCCTTTCTTTCCTACAAACATGGCTCCCTGTTCTGGCAATTCATGCTCGCCGGCTACCCCAGCATCAAGGGATATTTTTTCTGCCATGCTGCCGTCCTTGCTTGGTTGTGATTTATCCGCCTTTGCATCCATACCAGGTAGCACAAGATCTTCATGGATAGGTGGGGTACCCGCACCATCATACCAAACCCATTTTAACGACTTTGTCGTGTATTTGGTACCCGGAAACTCATAGGTTACTGCATTGTGTTCAGGATAACCGAATCCGTTCGGGGCTCTGCATTCGGTCGTAATGGTTCTCGGCACATCCAATTGCAGGGCGTTATAGGGAGTATCAAAAATATGTACGCCCATGTCGCCCAGGGTGCCGCAACCGTAATCCATTAATTTCCGCCAATTCCCCGGGTGGTACACTTCGCTTTTATAAGGTCTCTTCGATGATGTACCCAACCAAAGGTTCCAGTCCAGTTGCGGCGGAACCGGGTCTTCACCCGTTGGGGGAGCGCCGTCGTACCCCCAGTTTTTCGGCGACCAGGCATAGACCGTATGTACCTTTCCAATGATACCGGACTGAATCAGCAGCGTGGCCAGTTTATAGTCGTAAAAAGAATGCACCTGAATCCCCATTTGGGTCACCAAATTCTTTTCGGCGGCCATTTTCTTCATGGTTCGCGACTCGGATACGTAATGACTCAACGGCTTCTGGCAATAGACGGGCTTATTCATCTGCATAGCCAAGAGGGAAGCCGGCGCGTGCGTGTGATCCGGAGTGGATACAATGACAGCGTCAATCTCACGTCCGAGTTCGTTCAGCATGACCCGGTAATCAAAAAACACACGTGCCTTGGGATGGAGCTTGTGGGCCGCCGACAAGTTAATGGCGTCCACATCGCAAAGCGCCACCACGTCAACGGCCGGATGCGATGAAATGGCCTGTAGATCTGACGCTCCCATGCCGCCCACGCCGATATGAGCGGTTCGTAACCGGGTATTGGTTAGGGAAGCTTTCAATAACGACGGCGCCAACATCAGCCCCAATGCACCCAAGGTGCTGTTTTTTAAGAATTCGCGTTTGTTCATAATTGCATATTGATCTATTATCGTTTTTAAATCTCGACGGATTTAGTCTACTATTCCAAATCAATTTTAAAGAAATTTCTGTTGATCTGCAAAAAATCTGCTTTTTTTTGGCTATTATAACGTACTTTCATCCGGATAAAGTAAACCGGATAAACCCGACATGATTAAAATTATATACAAATGAACCTACTGCTTAAACTGGAATCCGTTGGAATATTGCTAGCGTGTTACGTCGCCACACTTGCCCTTGGTCACGCCTGGTGGCTTTTCTTTGCACTGCTATTACTCCCAGATATTAGCATGGTAGGCTATGTCATCAATAACAAGTGGGGTGCCGTGCTCTATAATATCTTCCACCATCAGGGTATCGCTGTTTTGTTGATAGGGATCGGGTGGTATACCGGGCAGCAAACGGTACTGCTGGCCGGCCTCGTCTTACTTGGGCACAGCGCAATGGATCGTATGCTCGGCTATGGACTGAAATATGCCTCCAGCTTTCAGGATACGCATCTGGGGAAAATTGGTAAAAACGTCGATTAACAAACACAAACGATTGCGTATCTTCGCTAACCTGATAGATAGTTAGGGTAATAAAAATGAATAGCTTATGCGCTCTTTAAAGTAAATATGCAATACCAATTTGCCTGCGTGTTGTCGATGGACTATACTAACAAGGAGATGATATGGGAACGCAATGGACTGATTTATTCTTGTGGAAGCGATTTCAACGGGGAGATAAAGATGCTTTCACCAAACTTGTCAATCAGTATAGCGATATACTTTATGGGTATGGCAAACGTTTTTCGGCCGATGACGAGTTAATCAAAGACTGCATTCAGGATATATTTCTCACCCTGTGGCACCGCAGAGAACACCTCAGCGAAACAACCTGCATCAAATTTTATTTGATGAAAGCACTTAGACAACGGATTGTCAGGGAATCGGGTAAATGGCAACGAATGTCTTCTTTAGACGACATTCCAATGAATGAAGCGCGCTTTGTCATTGAACTGGAGGATCACCCGGGGTTAATGGAACCTGTTAACACCGCCTTAAAAGCATATATCAATAAACTTAGTCCCCGCCAACGCGAAATTATTTACTTGCGTTTTTATGAAAATCTTAAACAAGAAGAAGTTGCAGAACTGATGGGGCTCAACCCTCAGTCGGTGTATAACCTTCAATACAGTGCCTTACTCGCGCTTAAAAAACTAATGAACTATCCGTCAATACGGGATTGCATCCTTGCACTTTGCCTCTTGATATCGGCAACACCCTAAAATATAAGCGTCTAAAAGACAGCAACATCTATAACAATTAACTTTTTTTTCCAGATACCGAGTAGATTTTAGATTCCACCGCCTTTAGTTAGGTAGAATCATGCTTGAAATATAATGGAAAAATACAGCACCTACGGTACGGAAGACTTTCTCACGGATGAACACTTTCTCGATTGGATACTTGCCCCGTCTGAAACTTCGAACGAATATTGGAAAGCGGTGTTCATCCTCTATCCTGCGTGCGAATCCAAAGCAGATGAAGCCAAAAAAATTATCTCAGCCTTACGGATAAGGCCCGGAAAGACGATGCCCGCCGATATGCGCAGACAGATCGTGGCACATTTACACGCGAATGCAGACGAAACCGTAGCTGCAAGTAAGAGAAATCATTTTATTCGCTCGTGGAAGCGCTATTTGGCAACCGCATGCGTTTTGGCTTGTTGCGCCACTGCATTTTTCTTTTACCGTACCCCATCCCACCCGACAACCGGTAAGCTGATTATTGAACGCGCAGAGGTAGCCACTGCAAAAGAAACGAAAATAACCAATACCGCCGATAAACCACTTTTGGTTTTACTACCGGACACCTCCACGGTTATTTTGGAAGCCAATGCTTACATCGTCTATAATGAACAAACTTTTACTGAAAACAGGGAAATCTATTTGCGAGGCGAAGCATTCTTTGAGGTGGTCAGCGAAAAAGATCACCCTTTCCGCGTGAAGACCGATTACCTGACAACCACCGTGCTCGGCACAAGTTTTCGGGTAAAAGCTGCGGAAACATTGGCAAAAAGTAAGGTGACCGTTCAAAGTGGTATGGTGGAAGTGCGTAAAAAAACGGAAACTGACTCGACAACAGAAACTGAAATGCCGGTTTATTTAACCGCCAATCAAGAAATCATTTATTCTAAATCGGAGCTACAGCAGCCGTCAAGCCCGCTAACCCCAAACGATGTTCCCTCGCCAACCTTTGATGAGCATTTCAAGTCAACCCCTTTAAAGACCGTTTTAAAGGCATTGAGCGACCAATACCATGTCGACATTTCCGTGGCCGACTCCGTTCTCGAAACAAGAACCATTACAGCCTCATTGCGGGAAATGCACCTGTTTGAAAAATTAGACCTGATCAGCAGAGCAGCTGAAATAACTTACCGTATTGTGGATGGGAGAATTGTGTTCACTCAACTTTCTCGTGACAACTAAAATCCGATGCCTATGGTGATATAAAATATAAACCCAATAAGCCGTCGCCAATGCAAAGCGTTGACGACGGAAAAAAGTAATCCTAATCGCCTACTTGAATTGGCCGTTCGCTACAGCGATTTAGGACTTTTTGTTAAATCTTTTTACAAAATCTAACAATCAAAATTATGAAAAAAAACCCAATACTGTTATTCATTATGAGGGTAAGCACCTTACAATTGTTCTTTTCTTTGATGTTAGCCGTTTCGAGCTTTGCCAACGACAGTCGTGCGCAGAGTATATTGAAGAAGACAGCCTCAATTGAAGGAAAGAACCAGACCGTGGAAACATTGCTCGAACGCATCGGTCAGGTTTATGGCGTTAATTTTATTTACAGTCCAGAATTGATCCAAGCGGAACAAACCGGTCGGATTTCTTCCAAGGAACATACGTTGTCCTCGGTATTGAAAGAACTCTTAACGCCCCTGCACATTTCCTATGAAGTATACGGAAAAAAGAACATTGTGCTGAACAAGGCCGATCAACCAAGAAACGTACAATCCAGGCAAACCGTGATACGCGGCCGTGTATTGGATGCCGGAGGCATCCCGCTTGTAGGTGTATCTATTCGTGAAAAGGGCACGGAAAATGGTGCAACCACGGGTGAAAACGGCTCATTTTCAATCACGGTGGCTGATGTCAATGCAATACTTGTATTTTCGTATGTCGGCTATTTCGCAAAAGAAATCCCTGCCCAGTCAGACAACCTGACGGTGGTACTTGAAGAAGATCAGACCAACTTGGATGAAGTGGTCGTGGTAGGTTACGGAACTCAGAAACGCGTGAACCTGACGGGTGCCATCACCTCTGTTAAAACAGATGATATTGGCAATATACCTGCTGCGAACCTATCCAACACGCTGGCCGGCCGTATTCCAGGTGCCACTGTTGTAGGTACCTCGGGGTTAGCCGGAGCCTCATCAAGTATCCGCATCCGGGGTAGTTTTCAAGAACCGCTGTACGTCATCAACGGAGTGATCAAAGGGAAAGCTGATTTTGACGCCTTGGATGTAAATGAAGTGGAAAGTATTAATTTTCTAAAAGATGCCGCAAGTGCTGCTGTATACGGATCAAAAGCTGGAAATGGGGTAGTCCTAGTAACCACCAAGCAGGGTATTGTGCAAAAACCATCTTTTGAGTACAAAGGATCTTATTCGTTTTCTAATCCCACACAGCCCATTCAGGATTTCTCCGCTACGCAGGAAATCGAATACGTGAATCAAATGGCGGTTTCTATGGGACAACCCAAGCCCTACGGACAGGAAATATATGATTATTTCAAGGACAAAAGTTATCGCATCAACGATTACATCTGGCAAACCCCGACGGTCCAACAACACAATCTGGGTGTACGGGGTGGATCGGAAATATTGCTGTATAATCTGTCTTTGGGCACACACAATGAAAAGGGCTCTTATAAAAACCTGAACTTTGACCGGTATAACTTCCGTTCCGATGTAACGGCCAATATTTCCAAGAATTTCAAGATCAATCTAAACCTCAGCGGCAATCAACGCAACTACCATCGCTGGTATTGGCCATATGACGGCGCTGAAGACTTTAATGTCGGTGACTTCTTTCGGGCAACCTTCAATTGGACACGGCTCTATCCGTTTTATGTCGATGCCAATGGCAATCCGAGTACGTCAACAGATGATTTCCCTGTCGTGCCGGGAGCCTGGCATCCGGTCGAATTGATGGTAAACAGCGGCGGATATCGCGACCTGAAATATCGGAATCTTGATGGAATACTTCGTTTTGATCTCGATCTAAGCGACTATGTAGATGGATTAAGCACCAGCCTACAAGGCCATTACAATGCCTATGATCGCAATATGAAATCGTTCGTTATCCACAACCGCTCATACATCTTCCAGCCAGCCAGTACCACAAACCGTTTTGTGCCCGGACCGATAGATCCCACCAAAGTAAACATCCACAACCTAAGTGCTACTTATCCAAACATCGCCGAAGACGCCGGTTTTTACAATTCCTATCAGTTCAACTGGTACCTACGTTATGACAAAAACTTCGGTCTTCATGACATCTCGGCACTTGCCGTATACGAACAAGCCAAGGACAATGGAAAATACCTAAACGGCCGAGCGGATGATTTACTTACTACTTCCATTGATCAGATTTACAACGCATCTTCTGACAACACGAAAAGGTGGTTTAGTGGAAATGAAACCCAAGCTGCAAGGGAATCTTATATCGGGCGTCTGAACTATACCTTTAACAGTAAATACATTGCTGAATTCTCCTTCCGCTATGATGGAAATTACAAATTTGCCCCAAGCCACCGATGGGGATTTTTTCCCTCCGGCTCAGCAGCATGGCGTTTATCCGAAGAGCGTTTCCTTCAAGATGTCCGATGGCTTAACGAACTCAAGCTAAGAGGCTCATATGGAACAACCGGCAACGACACCTATCCAAATGGTGATCCCATCCCTGCATTCCAGTGGAGCCAGACATACGCCAAAAGTACGGGATTCATCTTTGGCAATACATTGTCTGATGGCCTAGCGCCGGGGGCCATGCCCAATCCATTAATTACCTGGTCGACATCTGCCATGTGGAATGTAGGGGCGGACTTCGGTATACTAAACAACCGCCTCACAGGAGCAATTGATTATTTTGAACGCGAAGAACGGGACATCCTAGGCGCTCGTTTGGCATCTACACCGTCTACGCTGGGTGCTACACTACCCAATGTCAACTATGCCAAACGATCGTGGAAAGGAGTAGAATTCAATGCAGACTGGAACAACCGCATTGGCGAACTCAACTACACCGTTTATGGCAATCTGGGATACGCCATAGATCAATGGGATCTATTTGATCAGGCACAGGCACTTACCGATGGTACTTATAAAGACAATTGGAGAAGTGTTATCGGAAAGCCCGCAAACCGTATCTATGGCTTGATTTCAAAAGGAATTATCCGCACGCAGGAACAACTTGACGCAATACCCGAAGGCTTCACGCAGTTCGGGCGGGATCCTAAATTAGGTTACTTACTGTTTGAAGATATCCGCGGCGCCAATTACACGGAAGGACCCGATGGAAAAATTGATGACAACGACTTCACTTATCTTTCCGACAACGGCGCCCCGCGAATCAATTACGGCGTCGGATTCCGCCTGCAATGGAAAGGACTGGCTGTCAATGCACATTTCCAGGGCGTTGGGGCCTACGACCGCATGGTAAGCACGCGAAACGGCGGCGGGGTATTTCAAGTCGACCGTCCCTATTTCAATGTGTGGGCGAGCGATTACTGGACACCTGAAAATCCCAACGCTACTTACCCCAGGGTAACCGGCGAGTGGAATACAGCCGATGTCGGCGGGGCTGCATCCACTTTCTGGCTCCGGAACGGTGCTTACTTCCGATTAAAAAATATTGACCTCGGTTATGCATTACCCCAACAATGGTTTTCCCGTCTAGGTGTACAACGTGTACAATTTTTTGTCAACGCAACAAACTTATTCAGTATTTCCGGTTTAGCTGAACACGACCCCGAACAGAATACGCTGGATTCCTATCCCTTAATGCGAACATTTACGGGCGGCTTGAATATTAATTTTTAACACGAAGGATATGAATACGTTAACATATTGTAACTTGAACGCGAGCAAACTAGTTGTTTTTTGTTTGTCGCTCGTTATATTTACTGGGTGCGGAAATGTACTGAATGATGTGGAAAATTTGAGCAGCTATCCCGCAACGGGTACATTTGACGACGCAGCAACCACAAATGCCTACCTAAGCAATCTGTATTACAGCACATTAAATGGATGGCCCGTTAATTCAGGAAATAATGCCGATGAAAGCGGGGGTATTAACGGAGAGGGCTGGATTACTACCGAAAATACTGCGATGAAATTCTGGCCGTACGATGCCATCCGGAAAATCAATATTTTGCTGAAAGAACTACCGAATAGCCCCATTCCGGCGGACAAAAAAGATCCCATTATCGGGCAGGCCAAATTTCTGCGTGCCTTTCTCTATTTTAAAATGGTATACTACCACGGAGGTGTTCCCATCATTGAAGTTCCTCAAGAGGTGACGGACGATCTCTTGGTCAAGCGGAATTCCACGGCTGAATGTTTTGATTTCATCCTAAAAGAACTGGATGAAGCCGCTGCGCTATTACCACCCAAATACGACGGAGCTGATCGGGGAAGGATCGATCAGGCGTCTACCTATGCGTTCAAGGGTCGGGTCTTGCTATATAAAGCGTCACCCCAATTCAATTCGGCAAATCCTTATGACAATGCCTATTGGTCAGATGCCTACAATGCCAACAAAGCGGCCAAAGACTTCTTGGACCAACATGGGTACGGACTGTTGGACGATTACACCCAGGTGTTTGAGACCGAAGGGCATCGGGAAAATATACTTTCCGTGATTTTCGAAGAACCGGCCAAAACAAACGGACGTCAGGAACATGCCGTACGCCCGCTGTCTGAATCTAAGAATGCAACCGGCGGAGACCAACCCATTTGGGCATTTGCGGAAGCATTCCCCATGAAGGACGGAAAGAAACCTGGAGATCCGACTTCCGAATATACCTACAGCATTCAGCGTTTCTGGGAGAACCGTGACCCGCGGTTTGATGCCATCATGGTATGGAACGGTGCCACCTATGAATTAAGTGGGATAGCCGGTCGCCGGCAATACACCATGAATGTAATCGCCAAATCCATGGATGTTTTCGGCTTTTCCATCCAGGGAGAAACCGCTTACCGTACGGGATTATTTACCCGGAAAGGCATTCAGGAAGCGTTGCCATCCGCCCAGGCAGAACTGAATGACGTGGACTGGCCCGAAATCCGGTATGCAGAAGTGCTCTTTAACTATGCCGAAGCGGCCAATGAAACCGGCAGATCCGATGAATCTCTGGAAGTATTGAAAGCAATACGGCGGCGCGCGGGTATCACCGAAGGAGCAGATGGATTATTTGGACTAAAAGCCAACATGTCACGTGCAGAGATGCGCCAAGCTATTTTAGACGAAAAGCGCATCGAGTTTGCATTTGAAGGCCAACGTTTCTGGGATTTAAGAAGGCACCGGATGTTACACCTGTTGGATGGCATGCACAAATATGGAATCATGGCAACAGCCGTCAACGGCCGCACACCGCAAAACCTGACAGCGGATGACATTGCAAAAGGCAACGCATTCGAACTTTTGCCGGAAGACTTCACCTATGAGGTCGTAGAGTTGATTACAAACGGTCCCAAAGAAATGGTCATGCCCGAAAGCTATTATTTTTTCCCGATCCAACTTACACATATTAATCAAAACTCCAATTTGGAACAAAACGTAGGCTGGGGCGGTAATTTTAACCCGGAACTTTAAATTAACTCAATTAGCTTCAAAGGGCGCAAGCTAGCTTGCGCCCTTTACCAACTAACGATCCTAAATTGATAGGTATATGATAAAAAAATATGCATTACTTTTGGTAATAACCCTTGCATACCTCGCGGTCGAAGCCCAGGAGATTCATTTCAATACAACCGATTTTCGATTAACCGTCGATGCCAGCGGATTCGTAGTCAGTTTGTATGACAAATCCAATCAAAAGGAATACATTCCTCGTGACCTCACGGCTCCTTTGTTGGCGATACGCGCAAACGGACAATACATCAATCCCACCGGAGTCGCCCAAAATGGGAATGGGTTAAAACTTTCTTTCGGAAAAAATGGAACGGCCGATATACAAGCTGAGGCAAAGGCCGACTACATCCGGTTTGAACTTAAAACAGTGGAATATCCGGAAGAAATTGAACTCGTCGTCTGGGGGCCGTTTCCAACCACGATCCATGAATCCATCGGGGAAAGCGTAGGAGTAGTAAAAGACCCACATTTCGCGGTAGGTATCCAAGCGCTCAACGTTAAAACACTGGGAGGGTATCCCAGTGAAGAGAGCGATATAGAACCGTCGTTCGATATTTTCCAAACAGGCAGTCTGGAAGATATCAGCGAAGAAGCGAGAACAAAGAAACAATACCGCGGACAGACAGCAAAAGCAACAGATTTCGGTAGCATTTTACAAGCTTATACACGCAACAGAGCCAGAACACGGGAAATCAACAATTGGGATCACTCGCATTACATCGCACCTAGTTATGAAGACGGCGGCGTCATCGGTTCGGCAATCGCGCTATTCGGCGGTCCACCGGAAGATGCACTTTCAACCATCGGCAAAATCGAACTCGCCGAAGGGTTGCCCCACCCGCTGATTGATGGCGTATGGGCCAAAATCAGTCCGCAAGCAACTGCTTCCTACCTTATTCTGAATTTCGATGGAAACAACCTGGACAATGCAATCAAACTTACAAAAAAAGCAGGTTTACGATATCTATATCATGGTGATCCGTTCGAGACCTGGGGGCATTTCCGGTTAAAAGAAAAGGCGTTTCCGCAACAACATAAAAGTCTTAAAAACTACGTCAGCCGGGCCGAAGCACAAGGTGTTGCATTAGGGGTCCATACGCTGTCGGGGTTTATCACGACAAACGACCGGTATGTTACCCCCGTACCGGATGCCCGATTGGCCAAGGTAGGGCAAAGTGCATTGACTTCGGAAATTACTGCTGATTCGGAAGAAATACCGATCGAATCCCCTTTGTTTTTCAACCAACTAAAAAACAATACGTTGAAAGCGGCCGTAATCGACAATGAGATCATCAGATATCAAGCAGTGTCATCCGAAGCACCCTGGAAATTGATCGGTTGTGTTCGGGGCGCATATGGCACACAAGCTGTGTCGCATAAAAAAAGCGCAGCCATCGCCAAATTAATGGATCATCCGTATAAGGTGTTCTTACCCAATGCGGCACTTGCCGAAGAGATTGCTACAAACCTTGCGGATCTCTTCAATGAGACGGGATTAAAGCAAATTTCCTTTGACGGGCTTGAAGGGGTTTGGTCTACCGGGATGGGGCAATATGCCCGGGCCCTTTTTACAGAAACATGGTACGACCACCTCAATCCGACATTAAAAGGAAACGTCATCAACGATGCTAGCAACCCAAGCCACTTTAATTGGCACATGAATACCCGATACAACTGGGGCGAGCCCTGGTATGCAGGTTTTCGGGAAAGCCAAACGCAATATCGATTGATGAACCAGGATTTTTATCGCCGCAACCTATTGCCTGCCATGCTCGGATGGTTTAGCATGTCTACCCAAACCAGTATTGAAGATACGGAATGGTTGTTGGCGAGGGCAGCGGGATTTGATGCTGGTTTTGCATTTAGTGTCAATTTCGACGCAGTGACGAAAAATGGACAAGCCGACACTATTTTCCACACCATCAAACACTGGGAATCGGCACGCATGGCCGGTGCCTTCAATCCTGCACAGAAATTGCGCATGAAGGACATCAACAATGAATTTCACCTGCAACCGGTAAGTCCGGGAAAATGGCTTCTCTACCCCTACTCGGTACAACGGCACGAATACCAACGTAAAATCCGCCAGCCGGGAGAACCGGTAAACAGTGAATTTGAATTCAAAAATCCGTTCGAAGCGCAAGTTCCGATTATTATCGTTAATTTCATTGCCGATCCGAATGGCGGCGATGCAGCCATTGAAGAGCTGTCCATCGCGGTAAGCAATCACGATGTGGTAAAAATCCCCGTAAAGATGGCATCCTTCCAGCGGCTAAAACTGGTCAATGAAAAACAGGTCCAGGTATTTGACCGCAACTGGAAATTGTTGGAAACGGTTAACTTACCAAACCCTTTTCCAAAGGTGGCCAGCGGAATGAATAACCTGTCAATCGATGCAGTGTTCACCGGAGAAGGCCTGCCGAAGCTTCACCTGGAGATTAAAACCGCAGGAAAAGGAGAAGAGGTAACAGCACCCTAATAACCACTATGATAAAGCGAACCTTAATAAGCTTTTTAATCGTCTTTCATACCTACCCGGGGTATTGCAGGCGGGAACCAAGTATCGCCACGAACATCCCCTGGCAACAGGTAGCCCCCGGTGTATGGAAAGGGATTGTCGGCACACCCGATCAGATCTCTCCGCTGTCCGTGGCCGAAATTAAACCTCGCATCGAAGCATTGACCTCGCTGGGAAACCTACCTTTTCCAGCCCAGCTCAACGAAGGGGTCGCCGAAGTACACAATCACCTCACCAGTCTCCGCTTTCCGCTTCGCCGCGGCGAAGAGATCTATGGACTGGGGCTGCAATTCAAATCGGTCAAACAGCGCGGTACCATCAAGCAACTGCGGGTCGACCATTATGGAGGTACCGACAATGGCCGCACCCACGCGCCTGTTCCTTTCTATGTCACCGACAACGGCTATGGAGTGCTCATAAACACGGCAAGATACCTCACCGTTTATGCCGGGACGGGGGTACGGAAAGACAGCAATGATCCGCCACCTGAAATGAACCGGAACTCCCAACGCGACTGGAACCCACAGCCCTATTCGGATGCGGTGGAAATCGCCATCCCCGCATCAGGCACCGAAATCTACGTGTTTGCGGGAAAGAATATGATGGAAGTGGTCCAACGCTACAACCTGTACTGCGGTGGCGGTATATTGCCTCCGAAGTGGGGTTTAGGGTTTACCCACCGAACGCCCACGCTGTACAGCGACCAAGAGGTGATGAACGAAGTCGAACAGTTTAATGCGAAGGGATATCCACTGAGCTTTGTAGGCTTGGAGCCTGGCTGGCAATCCCGATCATACCCCAATACGTTTGTTTGGGATAGCACCCGGTTTCCCCGTCCAAACTATTTTGTCAACGAATTGCTGAAACGGCACATCCGTGTTAACCTGTGGATAAATCCGTATGTATCCAGCTATTCACCCATCTATAAAAAAATTACACCTTACACTGGCTCGCATACCGTATGGGTGGGAGAAGTGCCGGATTTTTTTATGCCCCAAGCGCGTAAGCTCTATAAACAGCTCTTCACCACACAACACCTTGACATCGGCGTGTCGGGTTTTAAAGTGGATGAAGTGGATGGTTACGACAATTGGCTATGGCCCGATGTAGCCAAATTTCCTTCTGAAACCAGCGCCGAACAGATGCGGCAGGTATATGGACTTCAATTCCAGAAAATGACAGCCGACTGGTTCCGGGAAAAAAACCAGCGTACCTACGGCCTCGTGCGCGCTTCTAACGCGGGAGCCGCTTCCCTTCCTTATGTGCTTTATAACGACTATTACAACCATCGCGACTTCATCACCGCACTTTGTAACAGCAGCTTCATCGGTGTGCTCTGGACGCCGGAAGCCCGTTCATCAAAAACCGCAGAAGAATGGCTCCGACGGATGCAGGCCGTGTGTTTTTCGCCCATGGCCATGCTCAACGCCTGGGCCGACGGCACCAAACCGTGGTCGTTCCCCGAAGTCGAAAAACAGGTAAAGGATGTCATGCTCTTGCGCATGCAGCTGCTCCCCTACCTGTATACCACCTTCGCTCAGTATCACTTGGAAGGTAAACCGCCTGTGCGGGCGATGCCCCTGGTTGAAGGTTTTAACTATTCGGCCAACGCCGAAAAAACGCAATTGCATTCCTCAGACAACCCGTATACCACAACCGTCGTACCCGAGGTAAAAGACCAGTTCATGCTGGGCGACTACCTGCTGGTGGCACCCTTGTTCGCCGGAGACACCACCAGAAAGGTCGTTTTGCCCAAAGGTAAGTGGTACGACTTCTATACCGGCGATTATGTAGGCGATGGCGAAATCATTGAAGTGCCGACCACGTTGAACTACACCCCACTTTTTGTACGCGACGGTGGAATCATCCCGATGATGCCTCCTATGCTCCATGTGCCTGAAAACGGCGAAAAGGTCGGGCTCACCGTAAGGCACTACGGCAAAGCCGAAAATTCGACGTACCTATATGACGATGACGGAACCACGTTCAACTATGAAAACGGCACCTACAGCCTGTTTAAATTGAGCGTCACCCATGAGGGCGGCAAATTGAAAGGGAGCCAATCAACCGTTAAAGCCGATTATCCTTCCGGCTACCGGGATTTTTCATGGAAATTTATGACAAAATAGAAACCGATAACGATTCTCAATATGCATCATCTCATCCGAATAGCTGCTGTCATCGCGGCCTTTTCTGGGCTATCCAATACCCCGTCATTGGCTCAAACCGGCGATATCACCGATCTCCCGAACTATGCCGACCAACCCACCGTGCACGAAGACTGGCTAATCCATTCTGTCTCCCAAAAAGCAGCGGTTTTCCAGACCGCAGACAACCACCTTGCGCTGAGCAACGGCCTCATTACCCGTACATTTTCGGTAACCCCAGGTGGGGCCACCATCGGTCTGGACAACCTGATCACCGGAGAAGCATTGCTCCGATCCATCTCACCCGAAGCTATCTTATGGGTCAATGGTCACGAAATCAGGGTGGGTGGGCTGATCGGACAGCCGGTTCAAAATTACCTCGATCCTACATGGATACCGCAACTTGAGGCCGATCCCCTGAGCCTTAAATTGGTGTCATGGGATCGTCAACCCCTTGAAAACCGCTTTGCGTGGGCACCCCGTACCGAATGGCTATCGAAACCAGCCGAAGCGGCGGAAGGCATGATGCTACAGTTTTCATATAAAGCAGACGAGGCCACCATTCAACAGCATATCCTGCGCCTTACAAGCGACGATCAACGGCAGAAACTAGTGGACGATCCATTCAGGAGGCTATCCCCCGCCTGGAAGTTGGTTTCGGCAAACGATGATCGGAGTGCATCCTTTATCAATGAAGGGAAACCCGGCGAAATGATGGGACCGGAAAATCACCCTGTTTTCGCCGAGCAGCCGCTACCGGCGAGCACCCGGGTAGTCGTCGCACGAATCAATGCCGGTACCGACCGATCTACCGAATACGGCCCGGGCGTGACATTGACCTACCCCGGTAATGATAACCTTAAGCTGTTTCTCTCGCCCGGAAACCGGAGTTATGGATTGCTCCATAGGGGTACCATCCGATATGTTAGAGGGATGGATCCTTCGGCATCTCATTTTTTACGGCTGCAACTGGAAGAAGGAAAAGTCCGCTGTGCCGTTTCTGTAAACGGCAAGGAATACCAAACGTTGGCTGTTGTCGAAACAACAGCGGCGCCCGAAAAAATCAGGATCGGAAAAACCGACCCTACCGGAGGAGCTGATCCCGGTCCGAGAACCGGAAACATCGGAAGAAGCCATGTGGAAAGCCTTGTACTGCTTGGCGAGCCCATAGCCCCTTCCCGCGATATGGATTTTCTCCGTGATCTCACGGTCCATGTACAGTATGAACTATACGATGGCGTTCCTATGCTCGGCAAGTGGGTAACCGTCGCGTATGACGGCAAGGATGAAGTAATTGTCAACAACATCCGTACCGAGCACTTGGCTGTAACTGAGGCCGAAAGCGCTGTCGAACACAAGCAACGCTGGGAGCTTCCACCGATTTTCGCTCAAAGTGATTTTGCATTTGGCTCGATGTCGCCAAATGCATCGGAAAATGCCGGCGTGGAGTGGCGCGAAGATTCTACGTATACCACACAGGTCAATTACGCGCTCAGAACGCCTACCGTATTGGTCTGTGAGCCGAAACACGGTGTCGGGCAGGAAATATCTCCGGGAAAGCCCTTTGAAAGTATGCGCTTATGGGAATTGCTCTATGACAGTTCCGACCGTGAGCGGAGGGGGCTGGCACAACGGAGGATGTACCGAACGATCGCCCCGTGGACACAGGAGAACCCCATCATTATGCACGTGCGGAGCGCCGACGATGCGTCTGTTAAAAAAGCGATCGACCAAAGTGCGGAGGTAGGTTTCGAAATGGTGATCATGACGTTCGGTAGCGGATTCAACCTGGAAGACACCACCGAAGCCAACATCCAACGGATGAAGTCATTACGCGACTATGCACGTAGCAAAGGAGTCGCTCTGGGTGGCTATTCGCTGCTAGCCAGCCGATCCATCGATGCCAATAACGACGTGGTAATGCCGCCGGGGATGAAACCTACATTTGGCCGTTCCCCCTGCCTGTTGAGTGAATGGGGCGATCGGTATTTTAACACGCTCTATGATTTCTATGAAAAAACAGGCATGGACATCCTCGAACACGATGGATCCTACCCGGGCGATGTATGCGCATCGCATCACCATCCCGGCCACCGCGGTCTCGAAGATTCGCAATGGAAACAATTCGTCCGGATACGCGATTTCTATCGGTGGTGCCGGTCGAAGGGAATTTACCTCAATGTACCCGACTGGTATTTCCTGCAGGGAAGTACCAAAATTGCAATGGGGTACCGGGAAACCAATTGGTCGCTGCCTCGCGAATACCAGGAAATCATCGAACGGCAGAATATCTACGATGGTACCTGGGAGAAAACTCCTTCCATGGGCTGGATGTTTGTCCCATTGGTCGAATACCACGGAGGCGGCCCAGCCGCTACCATCGAACCGCTCCATGAGCACCTCCCTCATTATGAACAGCGTCTCGCCAATCTGTTTGGTGCGGGTGTACAGGCTTGCTACCGGGGGCCGCAACTTTACGATACACCGGAAACTAAGACACTTGTAAAAAAGTGGGTGGATTTCTACAAACGCCACCGCCGGATACTCGACAGCGACATCATCCACCTGCGACGTCCCGATGGAAGGAACTACGATGCGATCCTGCACGTTGATCCGACAGGAGAGGAAAAAGGTTTACTCATGATCTATAATCCGCTGGACACGCCAATCGAACGGACGCTTACGGTAGACCTCTACTATACGGGGCTACGTGATAAGGCTACGGTTAGCACAAACGATGGTGCCAGTGAAGTAGTGCCCTTGAACGGTACCACGTTGCAACTGCCCGTAACCGTTCCAGCCAATGGACAGGCTTGGTATGTATTGAAATAAAGAAATAGGCAAATTGCACAATCGATTGCATGAGCATGCCGGTTGCAAAACTCGTCGTCATTATGTATCATTGGTTTTTCGATTAGCCATGAAACAGAAACAAAAGTATCAGCTACTTATCATATTTTTTTTAAGCACAACCCTGTGGCTCTCTGCTTGCAACCAATCGCGTCCCGTAAAATCCTGTGATACATACGCCGAAGCCGACGATCCCGATACCACACAGGTTGATTGGTCGGAAGTAAACGGCCTACATTACGCATTCGGTACAATTGATAAACGGTATGCAAAATCCGCTGTCCCCGACGTTACGCAAACGACCGAATGGAGCGGGAGCGGCTGGCGGGGTGAGACCATTTCCGCACAACTTGTATTGTGGTCTGATCAACTAGTTGATCAGATCGAATTTGAGTTTTCGCCATTCAAAAGCGACAACGGATCAACGATGGATGCCGCTATTGGCCAAGCGCGGTTCGTCAGGTATGTACTAACCGATATTTTTGCATCCGGCTGCGGCCACCGCAAACCCGAAGACTTCCCGGTATCGTTATCCGCGGACGCCCTGGACAACGTAACCTGTTTTGACATGGCAGCCAACACTACACAGCCCGTATGGCTGAGTTTTGTCATCCCATCAGATGCCTCTCCAGGCATCTACACGAGCACATTACAGATGCATACGCAAAATGCAGGCACGAAAAAACTCAATATCTCCATTGAAGTACTTCCGCAAACCCTTCCGCCTCCAAGCGATTGGGCGTTCCATCTCGATCTGTGGCAACATCCATCGGCCATCGCACGGATACACGGCGTAAAAGTCTGGTCGGAAGAACACTGGGAACTGATGAAAGTCCCGATGAAGATGCTGGCCGATGCCGGGCAAAAAGTGATCACCGTCAATGTCAATAAAGACCCTTGGAACAACCAATGTTTCGATCCCTACGAAGATATGATCCGTTGGACCAAAAAAACAGATGGTACTTGGGCGTACGACTATGCCATCTTTGATCGATGGGTCAATTTCATGATGGATTTAGGAATCGACGAGCTCATCAACTGCTATTCGCTACTTCCCTGGAATCATGAAATCCACTACCTCGATGAGGCTTCAGGAGATACGATTAACGTCAGTGCAAAGCCCGGCAGCAGCGAATTCAGGGATCTTTGGACACCATTCCTGACCGCTTTCCGCGACCACCTAAAGACAAAGGGCTGGCTGGAATTGACCAACATTGCCATGGACGAGCGCTCGCCCGAAGAGATGGAAATCGCATTGGCCTTGTTGGAAAAAGTGGTTCCCGACTTAGGTGTAGCCCTTGCCGATAACCATAAAAGCTATCAAAAATACCCGATGCTGAAGGATATCTGTGTGGCGGTTAGTGCCGATTTCGATAAAACCGATCTGGCCTTCCGGAAACAACACGGCTTGATCAGTACTTATTACGTATGTTGTGCAGACGAATTCCCCAACGTTTTTACGTTTTCAGACCCGTCCGAAGCCGTTTTCATGGGCTGGTATACGCGGGCTACAGGGCTTGATGGTTACCTGCATTGGTCCTATAATTCCTGGACGGAAAATCCGCTCGTCGACTCGCGATTCCGCACCTGGCCCGCAGGGGATACGTACCTCATTTATCCGGAAGGCCGAAGTTCCATCCGGTTTGAACGGATGAAGGAAGGCATCCAGGATGCGGAAAAAATACGGATTTTACGTGAGCAATTTACAGCGGCGACTGAAACGGAAAAACTAAAGACACTGGAAAACGAGGTAACCAAGTTCTCGATCAAAAAAGCACCTGATTCGACTACTGCCGCATTGGTTAACCATGGAAAGAAAATACTGGAGGAATTAAGTCGATAGTCGCGCAAAATAATCGGTTAGGGCACCCACCTGTTTCTCATTAAGCACCTCCCGGAGCTGCTCGGGGGGTGCTTCCTGTATCTTTTTCACCGACTTAAAAGCCTTCAACAATTTCTCTGCGGTCGTACGGCCAATGCCGGGAATATTTTCGAGCTCCGTGCGGAAGGTCTTCAGGCTCCGCTGCTTCCGGTGGAAGGTAATCCCAAACCGGTGAGCCTCATCGCGGAGGTGTTGGATCACTTTCAACGTTTCGGACTTCTTATCGAGGTACAGCGGATACTGATCACCGGGATAATACAACTCCTCCAGCCGCTTAGCAATACCGATGACAGTGACCTGCTTATCAATGCCCAGTAGCTTCAGGCTCTTCAACGCGGAAGACAGCTGGCCTTTCCCGCCGTCGATGATGATCAGTTGGGGTAAGGTCTGCCCTTCATCAATCAGCCGTCTGTAGCGCCTATGCACCGCCTCCTCCATGGTGGCAAAATCGTTAGGCCCCTCAACGGTTTTTACATTGAAATGCCGATAGTCTTTCTTCGAAGGCTTGGCATCCCTAAACACCACAATGGCCGATACGGGATATTTTCCCTGGAAATTGGAATTATCAAAGCACTCGATATGACGGGGCAGCACGTTCAGTCGTAGGTCTTTCTGCATCTGGGTCAAGATGCGCTCCGTTTTCAACTCAGGATTCAGCTTCTCATACTGATTGAGCCGCTCCTTCTTGAAATACAGGGCGTTTTTAAACGACAAATCCAACAGGTTCTTTTTCTCGCCCTGTTTTGGAACGGTAAACCGAAGGTTGTCCGTTTCAATATCAAGCGCAAACGGAACAATGATCTCCTTCGAAGTGCTGTTGAAGCGGCTGCGGATTTCCGGGATAGCCAAACTCAGCAGCTCGGCGTCGTTTTCATCGAGCCGCTTTTTCAGTTCGACGGTCTGCGTTTGGATAATAACGCCATTCATAACCTTCAGGTAGTTGACAAACGCATAGCTTTGGTCTGACGCGATACTGAACACATCCACGTTGGTAATGGAGGAGTTAACCACGGTGGATTTACTCTGGTACCGATCCAACAGGTCCAGTTTATTCTTCAGGTGGTGTGCGTATTCAAAATTCAATTCGGCCACCGCTTTATCCAATTGAGTTTTCAACCGCCGGATGACCACGCCAATCTTGCCGTTTAGGATATCACGGATATCGGCGAGACTTTCTTCATAGTCGGCTTCCGTTTGATACGCCTCGCAAGGCCCTTTGCAGTTACCGATCTGATATTCCAGGCAAACTTTGAACTTACCCCTGCTGATGTTCTCCGGTGTAAGGGCCAGGTTGCAGGTACGCAGCGGATACAGCTCCCGAATGGTATCCATGATGGCGTGCATCATTCCAACAGAAGCATACGGACCAAAATACCGCGATCCGTCCTTGATATATTTACGCGTGGGGAAAACACGGGGAAAACGCTCATTTTTGATAACAATCCAAGGGTATGTCTTGTCATCCTTGAGCATGACATTATACCGCGGCTGGTGTTTTTTGATCAGGCTGTTTTCAAGTAGCCAGGCATCGATTTCCGTATCGACAATGGTGAAGGTAATGCGATTGATCTTACGTACCAGCACCCGGGTTTTTCCATTGAGTTGACTGTTTTTGATGAAATAAGAACTCACCCGGTTTCGGAGATCCTTGGCCTTGCCAACATAGATAAGATCTCCGTTCGCATCCCAGTATTGGTAGATGCCCGGTCGATGTGGTATTTCTTCAAGCGCCTTGCGGTAGTCAAATTTGGTCATGTCAGCTTTCAGCACATCTTCAAATCAGAATCCGAGCCGATCGTCCAGTTGTTCCTCTTCCTCGCCGAAGAATTGCTGATATTTGCTGCAATCCAATTCGCGGGTAAGCCCTCCTTCTGGCAACGGAAAATCGTCTTTGGTATAATGAAGCGTGGTATCGGCGTACACTTTTTGCATGTACAAGGCAAATACAGGTAGGGCAGCTTGCGCTCCCTGACCTTCAGCCATTGACGCAAAGCTGATGCCTCGGTCTTCGGCGCCCGTCCATACGCCACTCACCAACTCGGGTGTGATGCCAATAAACCAAGCGTCCGCATTATCATTCGTTGTACCTGTCTTTCCGCCCATGGGAGCCGTCAGGTTATAGCGCCAACGCAACCTACCACCGGATCCGCCATCCACGACGCTTTTCAACATATCCACCATGATGTATGCACTTTCACTGTTCAACACCTTGGAAACGCGGGGTGTCTTCTCATAAATCGGCATTCCATTTTTATCCTCGACTCGTAAGACGTAGGTAGGCTCTACCCACACGCCATGATTCACAAATGCTGAATAGGCTCCTACCATATCGTACACGGACGCCTCGTATGCACCCAATGAAATAGACGGGTATTCGGGCACATCCGAGGTAATCCCCATCCGTTTTGTCAGCGTAGCCACCGCTCTCGCGCCCACTTCATTAACCATGTAAGCAGTCGCGAAATTCTGCGAATTTGCCAGCGCCCGGCGAAGGGTAATTGGGCTTCCTACAGATTCGCCGCGGGGCGTCCACGCATACGGACCACTACCGATGGTCAATGGCACGTTGGGAACTTGAAAGCAGGGCGAAAACCCGTTATCGATAGCTACTGCGTACGTGAAAGGCTTGGCCGTAGATCCCACCTGGCGAGTTCCCATCTTTACTTGGTCGTACTTGTAATGCTCGAAATTGACACCCCCTACCCATGCACGGACGTATCCGGTCTGCGGTTCCATCGACATGAAGGAATTCCTAAGAATCAGTTTATTGTATCGGATCGAATCCATCGGTGTCATGGTGGTATCTTTATCCCCATCCCATGTAAAAATCGTCATCGGCACCGGTGTGTCAAAATCTTTTTTAATCTCCGCATCTGATTTACCGGCTTGCTTCAGCATCCGGTAACGATCGGACCGCTTCATACCCATCTCCAGCAATTTCGCTTTATCGCCTCGGAACGGATCCCGGGTTTTCCACTGCCTGTCAAACGAAGCCTGTACGGTCTTCATCCACTCTTTCTGTGCTTCTTCCGCATAAGACTGCATTTTCGAGTTAATGGTTGTATAAATCTTCAGCCCATCCCGATCCAAGTCCCAAGGGGTTCCGTCGGCCTTCGTGATGGATAGCTCATTAAACTGACGCTGGATTTCACGTTTCAGCACGGCCCTGAAATAGGGAGCAGGTCCGCCGCCATACTTTGAAATGCGCATATCTAGCACCAGCGGTTCTTTTTGTAGTTTCAGCGATTCTTCGCGTGTAATAAAACCCTCACTACGCATGTTTTCAATCACCACATTACGTCTACGGATCGCATTCTGTGGGTATCGCACAGGCGAGTAAATACCTGGTCCCTTCAACATACCCACCAAAATGGCCGCTTGTTTGACATCCAATTTATCTGGAGTTGTATTGAAATAGGTACGGGCTGCCGATTTGATACCATACGTGTTGTAAGCGCCGAAATCCACCGTATTGAAGTACATCGTGATAATCTCTTCTTTGGTATAATTACGTTCAAGGCGTACCGCAGTAATCCACTCCTGAAACTTTTGGATAATGCGTTTGCCCGTGCTTCGCGCACGTCCTTCAGAAAAGAGATTAAGGGCAAGCTGTTGCGTAATCGTACTGGCACCCTGACGTTTCCCGATCAGATTATAGAAAATAATGGTAAACGTACGACGATAGTCAATGCCTGAATGGCGATAAAACCGCTTATCTTCCGTGGCAATAAGTGCTTGTACCAGGTTCGGCGACAACTCGTTATAGCGCACATTCGAGCGATTCTGTACAAAATAGGTACCCAACACCACCCCATCGTCTGAGATGACTTCGGATGCGAGGTTACTTTTGGGGTTTTCCAGATCACGAAAAGTGGGTAGCTTACCAAATAGTCCAACACCTACGCTGAAAATAAATAAAAAGCCCAATAAGATCAATCCAATAAGCACCTTCCAGAACGTGCGGGTATAGCGTTTAGTGTCTTCTGTCGTTAACGTATTCTTTTTCTTTACTTGTTTACTCATTCTATGTCGTTAATACTAAGTACTTACTCACTCGTTCCTTCGTTCTCTTGCTCCCAATAAATAGCATGGTAATCATCGATTTTATCAAAATCAGATAACGTGCCAAAATTGCTTTCAGTAATCACAAATGTGTTATAATAGTCTGCTGGAATTTTCATAATGTCTGGCAACACGGGCAAAATACGGCGCTCATAAAGACTGGCTTGTTCATAGGTATTGAAGGGGCCTATGTAAACCAATTGATTTTCACCGTTCACCACTTTGAGTTGGTGACTGATTGCCGCTCCCGAATATCGCGCACGGTTGAATTGGCCAAGGCCAAAGCGGGAAGGCGCCAGGTTAATACGCTCGCTCGTCACATTAATAACAAAATAATAGGTAGCCGAATCTGGCAACAATTCCAGGTTTCGGTACGTATTGGGGCCGATCTCGCCAACGTCAGCCGTCCGGGCCAGCTGCTGCCGTGTAATGCCGCCGCCACTTTCCAACGTTCCGCTTGTCCGTATACCGGTTTGAATCGCCGCACCAACCGCCAATTCCCGACGTGGCCTTGGCCGGTCCGGTCCCCGACGGATCACCAACTGCGGCCACAACGTAACGGTTGGTTCGTCCACAAACCGATCCCTAGCCGCTTCGATACCCTGCAATGCATACACCCTGCTCGACAATGTATCCCGGTTAGCTTCGATAAATGCCAGATGTTGTGTAGCTAAAGGAGTAACCAAACTGTCTTCTGGAAATTCTCTCACCAGTTGCAACAACGCATTTTCAAACGTATCCAAACCAGCTATCCTCCCCACAGCCAGTGCGCGGAGATAAGCCAGTTGGCTGCGTATCTGTTCCCTTCCCTGCCCCTGTTCCAGAATATCAGTCACTTCTTCTACCACGTCTGTGTACCGCTGTTCGGTGTAGCGGGTGTAGATTTCTTCATAGGCTTGATCCAGTACCCGCTTTTGCTGTTCAAGCTTGGTCAGATACAGGGGATCTCGCACCAGGTTGCTGTACAAAGACTGAGGAAATTCGGCCAACAGTTTTTCCCGATATTCCGTTGCCCGCTGTTCATTCACATCTGTGTACAACCGATACAAATTATAATAGAGAAGCGCCGCTTCCTTCGTATCGGGATAGCGTTCCAGCAATGATTCATAAACTTCCGCCGCCGCCTTATTGTCCCGCAAATCATCCCGATAAATAGTACCCACACGAAGGAGGGCATCGTGTATCTGGCTGTTTGACAACGTCATTTCCTCTTCCGTATCCGGCAGGGCAAGCAAGTAGTGCTCGCGAAGCTGAGCCGCCCATGCGGCGCTGTCAACCACCGCCGTATCTGGCAATGCAGCAGCCTGCTCTTCCCTGCCCGCTGGGTTGCTGGCATTCACCTGTGCACCACTGCCGGCCATATCACTGAAGCGCCAGTTATCCCGAAGCTCGCGGTTGCCCCACTTCCGCCGGAATTCAGCTTGTCCCATTCCCATCGCATCGGGATTATTGAAATAGAACCGGTTGTCGGTATAGGAGGCCGTCATACCGCGGAGGTCATCAAAGGGGGAACGCCGGTCCGATCGTACGTTCGCAGCCTGCTTTACTTCTTCTTTCGCCCGGATCTGTGCATAAGCCCGCGCGACGATACTGTCCATTGCCACCTGGCGCTGCCCGTCGTCCAGCCCAGCCAGGTATTGAAGGCTGTCTTGATAGGCAATGATGCGGAGCTGTCCGATCAACTCATCTAAATTGGCGATTTTGCGTTGAACCGCTCCCGCATCCGGAAAGTCCGTGGGCAGCGACATTCCCACACTGTCGTAATACAGCTTTGCGATTTGATAATCCGCTCGTTCAAAATGGTGATCTGCCAACCTGAGATAAGTCCGGGCGGTTTGATAGCGGTTGTCAGTAGATTCCCTTAAAGCCCTTTCGTAGTTAACGAGGGCTTCCGACAAATTGCTATCTGCGTAGAAAACTTCGCCAATCTGGTAGTATATCTGATCCCTAAATGCTGTATTTTTTCCGTCCCGCAGCATACGTCGCAGCAAACGTACGCGCTCATCCGGCGAAGCATTTTCAGCGGTAACCAAAAAAACACGGTTCAGCCCTGCGTGAAAAGACATTTCATAGGGCGCATTGCTTTTCACCACCCGGCTGTAATGACCATATGCCTCTTCCCTACGGTCATGCTTCTGGAGTAACTGTCCCAATAGGAAATGCCAACGGAGTTTGGTCGGTTTATGCCTGGTATGGTCCAGCGCCTGCTGCAACATCGTAATCGCCGATGCTTCATCGTGGGTCAATAGGTAGTATTTTGCTTGCGTGGCAAACGCAAGGCCAACCGATTTTTTCTCCGTCTCCAAACCCGCAAATACAGTATCCAATACCAGCCCCGCCGCTGTAAGATTTCCCAACTGCATGAAAGAACGCGCTTTCCAAACCAGTGCCGCTTGCCGGTATTCGGGCATATCAGCAAATGTATTGGCTACATAGGAGAAAAACTCCACGGCGTTGTAATAGTTCTCTTTCAGGTAATTGGCCTTTCCGGTGAGTAAATAAGCTTCGTTAATATACTTACTTTTTTCTTTTCTGTTAATGATATCCAATGCTTTACCGATCACTGAATCCATGAGCGGCGTATTAGCGGAGGCTGTCGCGTCAGTAGGCTCAATCAATACCGGAAGCAACTGCTGATAGTTGTCACGATAGGAAGCAAAATTCTCCCGTTCCACGTCGTCGATAATCTTGCGTCCGTGATACACAATGTTGTACCGGGCAGTGAGATTTTGCATAAGATCGTACTCCTGCCCACCGGCGTCTTTTTTTAGCGAACAGGCCACAGCCATACACGATAACAGCGCCAACGCCATTACACGAAGAAAATATTTATTACCTTTCAATGCCACTATTTCTTAGCCGATGTGCCGTAAAATTGAATATCTTTGCCGGGAATACACACGCAAAAGTATCAATTTATTTTGAGACTTCGTGCGAAACAGCGAAACTGCGATTTTGCGAAACCGCATAAAAAGAGGCATCATTGGCTAAACAAAAAAGTAAGCTTGCTAAAGCGCTCAATTCGCGCTATAAGTTAGTAGTTCTCCAAGAAGAAACCTTTGAAGAAAAAGCGACTTTTACCGGCAAATTATGGTATTGGCTTACCGGTACCATCTCAGCTGCTGCCCTATTGATTATCTTCACCGTTGTTCTCATCCGGTCTACGCCCTTGCGCGAATACATCATCGGCTCGTCGCTGAACGCCTACGATCGTGGCAGACTCATTGCTGCTTATGCCCGTATCGATTCCATGGAGCAGGTGGCCCACGCAAACGACATTTACCTCACCAATCTCCGGAACGTGCTTGGCGGAACGGCTGGAGAAACCCTGGAAGAAAGTAACCAACAAGCTACCGAACGAAGCAAAACCAAGGCGGCCGCTCCGACAATCCCTGAAAAAGGGCTCTCGGAAGATGAGTTGGCATTGCGTGAATTGGTCGAATCCGGCGCACCGTACGATCTCCCTGAAAATCATACCAATGCCCGCACCGGCATTTCTTCTTATACCTTTTACAACCCGATCAAGGGTATAATCAGCTCCAGTTTCAGCGCTAAAGAGCAACACTACGCGGTAGATATTGCTGTTAAACTGAATGAACCGGTACGTGCTACCTTAAGCGGGCATGTGGTGTTTGCTTCTTACACACCTGAAACAGGTTACGTCGCCATTATCCAGCATGGCAATAATTTGCTATCACTTTATAAACATTGCGCTTCGATTATCAAAAAAGTTGGTAGTTTTGTACGTGGTGGGGAAGTAATCGCCTTTGCAGGTGATACAGGAGAGCTGAGTACCGGTCCACACCTGCATTTCGAGTTGTGGTACAATGGCAATCCGGTAAACCCCACCGATTACATTGCTTTTTAAAAAACATCTATCATAGTTATTTAAACATCATCAGCATGTTTATAAACAAGAAAAACGAAAAACCACAGGAACCACGGGGAAGTAGTTTCAACCTGATTGCACAAGGCACGGAAATTACCGGCGATGTTAATACCACTGGCGATCTGCGTATCGATGGCCAAATACAGGGAAACGTCTCCTGCACAGCCAAGCTAGTCATCGGAGAAGAAGGGAAAATTTTGGGCAACATCGATTGCCATTCCGGTGAAATTTCAGGTGCGGTTAAGGGGCAGATTGTCGCGAAGGAAGTCCTTCAATTGAATCGCTCGGCGTCGATACAAGGTGATATTGAGGCCACGCGCTTCATTGTCGAAGATGGTGCTTCCATTAAGGGGCGGTGCACGACGAGTAAAAGTCTGGGTCTGCCTAGTCACCTACCCGATGTGAAGCTCATTGCCTATGAAAAACCCAAAGCGATCGCTGAATAATGCGTTGGGAAAATACGCCTATTTTACGGGAGTAGGTTTCCAGATGCTTGCCATTATCGGCCTGTTTACGTATATCGGATATCGTATCGATCAATCCCGTAATGCAGAAAGACCGATTTGGACGGCGTTGTTTGCCCTGGTCGGCGTGTGTATCAGCATTTATACGGTCATACGGGCAGTCACCCGAAGGAAATAACGCTCAATCACCCAGGGAAAATCGCCTGGATATCGTAAATCCCCATCGGAATTGCCCGTTGGTCCACGACGAGGTGGTTTCCGGTATGTATTGCATTTCCTGAATCGCTGTTGCATTGGTAAAATTGAGGTTGAATACATGGCCACCGGTTTCGATTTCCAGTCCGATACCCAATGGATTATATAGCGCGGCGATGGCATCTTCATACCTTTCTTTGCTTGCCGTTGAACGAAAGGGAAGAAAATAATCCATCACCAGCGCCATACGCCTACTCACTTTCAATCGTCCTCCTATCCCCATGGCAAATAAGTCATTGGCTCCATCGTAACTGGCAACGGTATTGCGGCGAATGTAGGTAGGATGAAGTGCCAATGAGAAATTCGTACCAAACTTCCGGGCAATGATCAGCTGCCCCACAAAATTGAGCCGATCTGAAAATTGTCGGTAAGCGGTGGCTGCCGCTGCATCCTGCTCGTCTGCACGCACGCCCGGAATGGTCATCGTGGTATAAACGGTCAATGAAAGTGGCATTTTTCCGTCGACCGTCTGCCGCAGCAATCGGTATTTCAGGTTTGCTTCGTATAGCTGGGATACCTGAGTAGCCCCCTTGGCGCGCGCAATCCCTACGTTGAACCGATCGGTAATACCGTATTCAAAGCCGATTTTGATATCCATGGAGTTGTCCAATCCGAAAAAATTCCGGGCACCGCCATTGGCTCCGGCAATGTCGCCAAACCGGTGATCAACCTTGAAATCAAGTTCGTGCTTGTGGATGGTTTCGGGCGACTGGCTATTGATGATCCGGGTGGTTTTAAACGTTGCTTCCACTTCGCGGGGGGCTGCGGCCAGGGTATCATCGGCCAGGGCATCCTCCAGATCAGTCTGTGCCGAAAGGGGCAGGCAAACCGCCTGCAATGCGATGAAGAAGAGTAGTGTGATGCGTGTGCAAATAGTGATGTGCTTCATAACGTGTTTCGTTATTGTTTGTGGAAAGTGGACGACACCTTCACGTCGACTTGTTCTGCGATGTTTTTAATGACGATACGGGGAATTTCGATTTCATGATCCGCGACTTTCACCACAAAGGTTGCCTGTGCATTGATTACGCTGCCTTTCACTTCAACAGTCGCTTGGGTTTCATAGCGCTTTTTTATGCCATGGATGTCCAACATGCCCACCACGGTTACCGGATAGGTACCGTCCACGTTCCAATCGACTGCCTCATTGATCTTACCTTTGAATGTGGCATACGGAAATTTCTCACTTTCCAAGTAATTCTCATTGAAATGTTCCCGCATCAATTGCTTGCGAAACTCGAACGAAGAGACCGGCACCTTAAACGCGACTTCGTTGGCCTTTATATCCAGTGCAGCAGCCGCTTTCGAGGTGACCGCTTCGATATTTTCCAATGGTGCTTCGGAAAAAAACGATATGCGGCTATTTTTGTCGATTAAAATATCCTGTGCCGCCGCAAAGCGGCACAGGAACATTACGAAAAACCAGGCAACAAGTTTTCTCATTGGGGTGCATCTTTTTCAATCCACGCTTTTAGCAATGTCAGTTGATTATTGGTCAGACTTCCGTCCTGGGGCATGAGTTTCCGCACAATCACCATATCGTTGATCCGCGAAAGGTTATCACGCACCGATTCGTATCCTGAAAAAACCCATTTTACCGTACCGGGTCCGGATCCCGCGTGGCATTTGGCACACCGCGATTCGAACAGTCCACCCACAAAGTTTTTGTAGGTCACATTTTCAACCGTTACGCCATCTTCTTTTCCGGGTGGGGTTTCCGGAGTAGGATCATCCTTCCCACATCCTGCCAGGCAAGCTGCCACCAGTGCCACCCATAGGGCACTTTTAATTAGTCGTTTCATCTTCTTTACTACTAGTTTCTCTCAGAAAGTGCTTTAAGGGGCCGTAGCCTCCGGCGATTCCGCATTCAACACGGGCCAAATGCCCAGCTTCGGAAAATCAATGCCCTTGGTCTCGCCCCGAGCGGCGTCGCTCCCGAAATAATAGAGCGGCCACCCTTTGTAAGTCAATTGCATCCGTCCATGGACGGTGATTTCTGCAAAATCTTCGGCGTTAAGGGTAGAAGGTACTGACAGGGCAGCCGATTCGTAGATGGGCCAAACCGCGTCGTTGCTAAAATCGGGTTTGGTAAAATTATTGGTATTGTACCGGTCGTTGACAAAACCGTATAAAGTCCTGCCATAGGCATCCACCAAATAGTATGTCATGCCCTCGCCGGGTGTCAAATCAGCCTTGTAAGCCGTACCATCTCCGCCCACCAATTGATTTTGAACCAATAACACCGAATAATCCGGTTTGGCCACAAACCAATTACCACCCACACCGTCTCCCTGTACATCGCCCGGTGCTTCGTCGTTGGCATAATAATATAGGGGCCAGCCTTTATACGTAGTTTGCAACGAACCATCTGCTAAAACGACGGTACCGATGTCATCGCTTTCGATTCCCTCACTCGACGCCGCATGGCTGCTGTAGTATTTAGGCCATAACGACAAGCAATTACCTGCGCATGCCGAATTCCCATCTGCATCCTTTGAAAACACATACAATACCTGCCCTACACTGTCTGTAAGGATCGAACCGAACGAAGCATCGGTTTTCACCAAAATTCCGGTTTGCTCGGGTTCCGGTTCGGGTTGATCGTCGTCATTGCAGGAAACATTCAATAAGCAAGCCGTTGCGGCCGCCATCCATGCAAATCGAAGTGAGTAGAATTTCGTCGTTACCATGATCTCATCAATTTTATGGGTTGTTCATTATTCCTCAATACGGCAAAAACGGAGGATTGGTTGCCTGTCATCGTGGAATAAAAAAAATATTTTCACGGAGGCAACCTTTTGCTGAAATTCAACGTATTATTGCTAAAAACTGAGAAAAAAGCTTGCCGACAATTAATGAAGAGGTAGTACAAGAGTATATTGCCGGTTGCCGAAAGCACAATCAGGAGAGCCAATATGCTTTGTTCAAGCATTTCCATAGCTATGCCATGGGGATATGCAGGCGGTATGCCCACAACTCGGACGAAGCATCGGATATCCTGAGCGAAAGTTTCCTGAAAATATTCAGCCACATTGACCGCTTTGACGAATCGAAACCTTTTAAGTCGTGGATGGGTAAAATCATCACGAACACGGCCATTGACTACTATCGGGCGAGTCTTAAATTTGTACAACAAGATGATGTAGCAGCATATGAAAACCTTGGAAGTGAAGCAAGCGTGTATGGAAAATTGGCTTATGACGAGCTACTGGTCATGATTCAATCACTGAGCCCAGCCTATCAAACTGTATTTAATCTCTATGCAATTGACGGTTATAGTCACAACGAAATTGCAGAGATGCTGGGTATCACCGTAAACACTTCGAAGTCAAACCTGCACAAAGCGCGTAGAAGACTTCAGGAGTTATTGGATCAACGTACGCGGACAGCGGTAGACAACTGGGAGGATAACAAGGATTGAAGATGAAAGACAAACACCCTATCGATAAACTTTTCAAGGACGGCTTGCACGCCCCAGATCTTCCTTTTGATCAAAAAGATTGGGAAATGCTGGCAAATAAGATGCGTCCACGTAAGAAACGGAACATGCCGTTGCTTATCTGGATGACCAGCGGGGTGGCCGCTGCTTTGGTACTCGCTGCTATCTTGTGGCCTACTGATCGGCACGCTTCTATGAAAGATATCCAAGAAAACGCCTCAGGTCCGGTCCAGCGGAACACGCCCGACTCCCGGGATACATCCGGCGCCCCAAACACCGTACCCCCCAATGCACCGACATCGATACGCGGCAAGGGGGCTGAAACAGAAAAACTGGCTTTAAACACACCAACTGACGGGGCAGCAATCAGCGAAAAGCCCATCGATGCTGCACCTCTGTATCCCGGGAGTCCAGCAACTTTGCCTCCACCGCTGTTTTCACCGGTACAAAATCACAAACCGATAGTCGCATATACCGTCACCCACCTTTCTAGTAATGGGAACGAAATACCGGCCGTCGCGCGCACCATTCCAGCTACCATCGTGTCCGACGAAACTACCCCTCGTCGCGCAAATGGAGAGCGATCCAATACCTCCCAACGAAGCTGGGCACTGAGCGTAATCGCCGCTCCCGATTTGTCCGGCACACAGCCCTTGAGCGGAAAGCTCAGTGGAAATGTGGGGCTCATCGCTACCTATCGTTTTAATCATTGGTTAAGTATCAGTGGCGGCGCACTTTATGCAAAAAAATTGTATCGGGCTGATTTCGCCGATTACCGGCCAACCATTAGTTGGGGCGATCGTGCCGCTATTCCCGATCTTGTTGAGGCCAACTGTGGCGTATTGGACATTCCCATCCTGGCAAATATAACCCTCAAACAATATGATCAATCATCCTTCTTTGTATCGGGGGGAATATCCAGTTACTTCATGCTCCGGGAAACCTATAATTACATTTACCCACCCCATGAATACGGCTACCTGCAAAAACCCTATACGCTTCATAACCGGAATCGGCATCTATTAGGCGTCGGCAATCTGTCCATCGGATACCGACGGCAGCTGAACGCGTCACTTTCCCTTACGGTACAACCGTTTGTGAAGGTGCCGCTAACCGGAATCGGCAACGGTAACATCAAGCTTTACTCCACAGGTGTAGCCATCTCTGCCGATATTGACCTGACTCGGCGTGATCGGTGACATGCAGGGATAGATGACTAGATCATTTTTATTTCTCACTCATGTTCCTTACTTTTGGTAGCAGGTTAACAATAACCTATGGCCAATTATTGATAAACAAATAGTTAACATTTTGATAATGTATGATTGGTTTTGTCTCGATATCTTTGAACAATGCCAGGTGACTTTGTGATTGCAGTGCGGATATTCAAACATGCATAATGTAATGCCTTCTGATCGTACAATAACGGATACCAAGTTGGTTGCCGACCTTCGCAGCGGCAACAGCAAAGCCTTTTCCGAGATATATCGGCGGTACGCGGAGCCAATCTACCTGCTGCTCCGGAAAAAAATCGATTGCCGTGAAGATGCCAGAGACATTGTCCAGGAACTATTTGCCTCGCTCTGGCAAAAACACCCAACATTACCAGCAGACACCTGCCTCTCGGCCTATTTGTTTACCGCCGCAAAATATCGGGCTATTAATTATATTGCGCATCAAACGGTCAGCAAAAACGTTCTCCAAGACTTATCCGAACGCCTTCACGTAGGTGTCTCAACTACCGACCATCTTGTGCGTGAACGCGACTTATCAGCTGTAATCGAAACAGCTGTGTCTGATCTTCCAGATAAAATGCAGGTAATCTTCCGAATGAGCCGACAAGATCAGCTCACCCATAAGGAAATTGCTAAAAATCTCAACCTATCTGAAACTACGGTAAAAAAACAGGTCGCCAACGCCTTAAAAATCCTAAAACCCAAAATCGGCACCATAATAATTGGTTTGCTCACAACACTTTACAATTTATTTTAAAAAAATCGCCTTTTTCCCTACTCCCATACCGCGGCTCAACTGACTATGATTCCGTGTGCACCAACAGCATACCGGTATCATGACGGAAGACGAGAAAATACGCCAACTATTGAAAAATTATCTGGCGGGGAAATGTACCGATGCCGAGCGGGAGATCGTCGACCAATGGTACGAAGCGATTGACAATCCTCATATGGGCAGTTCCATCCATAACGAGATGCGCGAAGACCTTCGCGCCATACGTACGCAGGTGGTCCCCCGTCCAACCCGCCGTACGCTTCGCTGGTTTCATTACTTTTCAGCTGCTGCGGTGCTCGCCGTAGCCATCGGCATCACCCTGAAGCTCTCTGGACCCGTACCGCCATTCAGTCACACAAAAGAAGAGGTTCCCTTGGAAGCAAAGCACATTTTACCGGGGTCAGACAAGGCTACCCTAACCCTTCCAGATGGACGTGTCATTTCGCTCGATGAAATGACTGTGGGAACATTGAGACAGGAAGCAGGAGATCAACTTGTCAAGGATAGCGAAGGCAGCTTATTTTACAAACGGTCAGCCAAATCAACCGAACGCTCCGCCGAGCCCAACTACCATACGATGAATATACCCAAAGGTGGTCAATATAAACTTACCCTGCCCGATGGCAGCCGCGTTTGGCTCAATTCAGCTTCTTCACTGAAATATGCTACCAACCATTTTGAGCGGGATCGCACCGTAACCTTAACAGGAGAAGCTTATTTCGAAGTCGAATCCGATTCCCGCAAACCCTTCCGTGTGATTACAGACAGGCAGACCGTAACCGTGCTGGGGACAAAATTTAATATCAATAGTTACCCCGACGAGCTGGGCACTAAGACAACATTGATTGAAGGGGGCGTGGATATCACCGTTAATAAGGCGGCACATGCCATCCGGCTCTCGCCTGGGCAGGAGTCGCTTGTTGACGGGTCGGGGCTGCCTCCGACGGTCAGGCGCGTGGAGACGGACCAAGCCATCGCCTGGATAAATGGATTATTTCGATTTAACGGGAATACCATCGACGAAGTGATGCGCCAGCTTGCCCGCTGGTACGATGTCGAAGTCGTCTTCGACGGCAAGCTTCCCAAAGACAAGCTGTATGGCGAGGTGAATCGAAATACCACGGCCGACACACCGCTGGAATTACTGTCATTTTTTAATTTTAAACACCGTGTCTCTTCCATCGATGGTAAGACGCGGATCATAATAACTAACCACTAACGTAAGGAGGTCCGATGACGATTATTTTTTGACTGTTCATGAGAAGGGAAACGCGTCTTCTGACGGCAATCAGAAGACGCGAAAGACGTTGAGTCAACCCATTAGTAATTAAGCTGATAATAATAATAGTATTCACTCAAACATTACAAAAGTAATGAAATTTAATTGGTATGCAACAACCGCGCTATCCTGGCGGTTATCCGGTTGCAATTGGCGCACTACAACAATCATCATGCGATTTTCGTTAACGATTGCAGTTCTCACTTGGATGTTCATGCAGACTTCGCTTGCAAGTCTGGCACAACGCGTTACCCTGCACGCCCACAACACCCAACTTTCGTCGGTCTTCCAGTCGATCAAGAAACAAACCGGCTATGCAGTTGTCCACAATAACCCCGAACTGGCCTCCATCCGCGTGGATGTGCAGGTTACCAACGCCTCCGTCGAAGAAGCCCTCGCTGCATCGTTAAAGGGGCAACCCTATTCATTTAAGATTGTCGCCAACAACATCTTCATTCGGCATAAAACAACACCTGCAGCAGCTCCTGTGATCGAAGCTCCGGCCCTCCAACAACGGACCATCACCGGTATAATACATTCCGAGACCAACGAACCACTGGAAGGTGTCACCATACAGACAAACGCGGGCCGCACCGTGGGCGTAAGTGATGCAGAAGGGAATTTCAGGGTACAGCTCAACAACGGAGAACAGCGGCTTACCTTTACCATCATCGGCTATCAACGGTATGAAACGGAGGTGGGGCAATCAACCAACCTGCAAATACAGCTCATGCCGTCGATCAGCGATTTGGACGAAGTGGTCGTGGTGGGATATGGCGAACAAAAGAAAGTTAACCTCACCGGAGCTGTCAGCACGATCTCGGGCAAAGAATTTGAGGAACGTCCCGTCACCGAACTCACCAAAGCCCTTCAGGGCAACGTACCGAATCTGAATGTGGTATTCGGATCGGGACAACCGGGCACCAGCGGAAGCGTTAATATACGCGGCAACACGTCTATTAACGGCGGCGGACCGCTGATTCTCATTGATGGGGTACTGGGTACGCTCGACCGCGTCAATGTAAACGATGTTGAATCGGTTACGGTATTGAAGGATGCTTCGGCCGCCGCGGTATACGGTGCACGAGGAGCATTCGGTGTGATCTTGGTTACGACCAAAACGGGCAGCAAAAGCGGAAGCACCGACATCACCTATTCTACGAACATCGGCTATACCACACACGCCACAAAAACAGACTTCATCACGTCGGGCTACTGGAATGCCAAAATCAACGACGACGCGATGTACAACGCCCTAGGTTACCGCACTACGCGGTACACGGACGAAGATTACGAAGAACTGCTGGCACGGGTAAATGATAAGACCGAGAATCCCGAGCGGCCGTGGGTGGTCATTAAACAGGATGCGAGCGGTCAGGACATCTACCGTTATTACGCCAACTTCGACTGGTTTAACTACCTATACAACGACAGTAGGCCAAAACAGGACCACAACCTGACACTCTCGGGCAGAAGTGGGAATACCAGTTATTCACTTTCGGGCGCACTATCCAAAGAACAGGGAATTTTCAATATCCGACCGGATGAATTTCACCGGCAAAACCTGCGTGCAAAGGTGGCTACCGATATCCGTAAATGGCTTACCGTGAGTAACAACACACACTTCTTTAAGTCATCCTACGATTGGAACGGGTTTTCGACCAACTTTAACGACGTAGACAATAACGTCAGCAACAGCGCTACGTACCACTACCATGCCATGTATGTGCCGCGCAACCCCGACGGCACGCTCACCGGTTACTCGGGCATCAACAGTTATCCGATTGGCTACGGCCTGCACAATGCCCTGGAAAGTGGAACCATGCACGGCTATAACAAGGGTACGGAATTGACCAACATTACCGAAGCGGTATTCAAACTTGCCAAAGGCCTTACCGTTACCGGAAACTATACGTATCGCGAATATCGGTCGGATTACTCTTATCGGCAAACCCGCCAGTACTATTCCAAATATCCGGGCGTCATGGAACTATCCAATCTGGGGGCACTCAACCAGGATAAGTTAACCGAAACCATGAGCAAATACTACTGGCATTTCATCAACGTATTTGGTACGTACCAAACTCAATTTGGCCAGCACAACCTCACAGCGATGGCCGGTTTCAACCAGGAAGACCGCACCTACAAACGCGTGGGCGGCGTTGGGCAAGAGTTGCTGTCTGAATCGCTGAACGACCTCAACCTTGTGATCGGCGAAAAGCAATTCCTCGGCGGAGCGGATGAATGGGCGGTACGGGGTGGATTTTACCGACTCAACTACGACTATGCAGGCAAGTACCTGTTCGAAACCAGCGGCCGCTACGACGGTACGTCACGCTTTCCGAAACGTAGCCGATTCGGCTTTTTCCCCTCGTTCTCCGCAGGATGGCGCATCAGCGAAGAGGCCTTTTTTGAACCCTTGAAGAATACCGTGAATAACTTGAAAATCCGCTATTCTTACGGCTCACTCGGCAACCAGGAGGCAAATGATGAAATCGGCAATTACGCCTATATTGCTTCCATGAATACCGACCAGATCAACTACCTCGTAAACGGACAACGTTTGAATGTAACCAACCAGCCTCTACCCGTGTCGCCCACCCTTACATGGGAAAGCATCACGACCAGCAACATCGGGTTGGATGTCAACCTCTTCAAGAACCGATTTGCCTTAGAGGCCGACTATTACGTTCGCAACACACGTGGCATGTTGAGCCTTAGCCGTACGTTACCCGAGGTATTCGGTGCTCCGGAGCCGTTGGAAAACGCTGCCGATTTGCGCACGAAAGGATTTGACCTGATGGCAAGCTGGCAAGACCAGTTTCAAGTGGCTGGCAAACCCTTTACCTATACGATTAAGGGCATCCTGTCCGATTATACCTCCAAAATCACGCGTTTTAGCAATCCTGCACGTTTACTCAACCCCGGCAATTACTACGTAGGTCAGCAGCTGGGTGAAATCTGGGGGTATCATTATGCAGGTTTCTTCAAAACTACCGAAGAGGCACAGGCATGGGCCGCACAGGTAAACCAAGATCAGATCAACCGCCGCCGCGTGCAGGCTCCTACAGCGGACCTACGCATGCTCCAGGCGGGCGACATTAAGATCCTCGATCTGAACGGCGATGGCATCATCAATCAGGGATTGAATACCGTTGACGATCCGGGCGATCGGCGCATCATCGGCAACAGCCAGCCGCGTTATTCCTTCGGTCTTACCTTAGGGGGCAGCTGGAACGGCATCGACGTGTCGGTATTCTTCCAGGGGATCGGTCGCCAACACTGGTATCCTAACTTAGAAAGCCAGGCCTTCTGGTCTGTTTATGCCCGTCCATACGACTCGTTTATCCCGTCAGACTTCCCCGATAAGATCTGGTCGCCCGAAAACCCCGACTCGTATTTTCCATTTCTGCGTGGCTATACCGCCCAAAACTCGGAACTTTCCACGGCAAACGACATGTACCTGCAAGACCTTGCGTATATCAAACTGCGCAACTTCACCATCGGTTACAGCCTGCCGACGAACTGGATCAATCGGGTGAAGTTGAGCCATGTACGGTTATTTGCAACAGGCGACAACCTGCACACGTGGACCAAGCTCAAATCAGATTACATCGATCCCGAGCAGGTGATGACCGATAATACCGGACGGAGCTACCCCATGGGGCGGGTCATTTCATTTGGCGCACAGATTTCTTTTTAATAACGATCCTCAGAAAACGACATGAAAATTAAACATAGCTATATTTTCGGAATGCTGGCAGCTGCGTTGCTATCGTGCAACAATGAATACCTCGAGCGTTATCCCATTGCCGAGCTTGCCCCGGAAAATTATTTCCGCTCCGCGGCGGAATTACAGAATTACACCAATGCGTTCTATAACAGGTTGCCAGATGCATTGGCCATCCACTACAACAACCCCAACCAAGCAGATGACGAGGCCCGGAATACACTGGCAGCCGAAATACAAGGTACCCGCGAAACGCCGTCCAGTGGAGGAGGTTGGGATTGGGCGGAACTGCGGCGTATCAACTTCTACTTGGAGAATTCACATAATTGCGCGGATGAAGCAGCCAGACTTCAATACGATGGTATTGCTCGGTTTTTCCGCGCGTATTTCTATTTTGATAAGCTGGTCCGCTTCGGAGACGTGCCTTGGTACGACTCCGTACTGGAGATTGACGACGAGGGCCTCACCAAAGCACGCGACTCACGCAAAGTGGTCTTTGCCAACATGCTGGAAGACATCGACTTCGCCATTGCCAACTGCCAAGAACCAAAAAGCGGTCAATTGATTACAAAATGGACAGCGCTGGCACTCAAATCGCGTATGTGCCTGTTTGAAGGCACCTTCCGCAAGTACCACGGTTTGGGTGACGCAGAGGAAATCTTACAGCAATGTGTTGCTGCATCAGAAGCGCTCATCAATTCGGGAACCTACACTATTTATACGAGTGACCCAAATACCGCTTATCAGGAACTGTTTATCGCCGAAGATGCAATTACCAGCGAGATGATTCTTGCGCGGCAATACGATGCATCCGTACCCTTCGTCCACTCGGCCAACTTCTATATCCTGTCGGCCTCATACGGTCGCCCCGGATTGCAGAAATCAGTCGTGAACAGTTACTTGATGAAGGATGGAAGCCGCTTTACCGACATTCCGGGGTACGGAACCATGCAATTCTTCGAAGAAACCCAAAACCGTGATCCGCGAATGGCCCAGACTATCCGCACGCCGGGATACAAACGCATCGGACGCAATGAGGTTTCTGTTCCCGACTTTGCCACCAGCGTAACGGGCTACCAATACGTGAAGTATGTTTTGGCGCCGGCGTTTGACTCCGGTCAATCCACCAATGATATGCCCATCTTCCGGTATGCCGAGGTGCTGCTCAATTTTGCGGAGGCCAAAGCGGAATTAGGTACGATCACCCAAACCGACATCGACAAAAGCATCAAGTTGCTGCGCGACCGCGTGGGCATGCCCAACCTGGATGTAGCGGCTGTCAACGCCAACCCCGATCCGTATTTGTTGCAAGAATACCCGCACGTAGAAACAGGCACCAATACCGGGGTATTGCTGGAAATCCGTCGCGAGCGCCGCATTGAGTTGGTTAAAGAAGGCCATCGCTACCGCGACCTAATGCGTTGGAAAGAAGGCGCCCGACTGGCAAAACCGTTTTATGGTATGTATTTCCCCGGCGCCGGTGAATATGACCTGGATCATGATGGTACCATCGACCTTGTTATTTACCAGGGACAAGCCCCCGCAGCCGTTCCCGGAAGACAGTACCAGCGGTTGGGCGAACTGGTTCTGGAAAACGGTGAAAACGGAGGACGCATCGTCAATATGCCCGACATCATCAAACGCTGGGATGAGGATAAAGATTACTTCTACCCCATTCCTACGCAAGAGCTACAGCTTAATACGAATCTGCAGCAGAATCCGGGATGGGAAGATACCGGCAGCTGACGAAAACACACGGATTGCCATGCTTTTGTTCATGGCAATCTTTTCGGAATTAAAAACCACCTTCGACGATCAATTTAAATAGGCACAATACCATTATGAAAAAAAACCTCAAAACAGAACTCGATTCCTTAACAACAAGGAAGTCATTTTTAAAGCAATCTGCTTTATCACTCCTCGGTTTAACGATGTTACCCTCCTGGAAAACTGCGCAGGGACTCGGTCAGGCCCAAAATGTGATAGTACCCGAAAGCAACGTCGGGAGCAACGCAAAAACAATCAGGTCGATCTCCTATAACATCTTTAATGGCTGCATAGGCTATAAGGGTATTAATGGTCGTGATTTACCTCCTGGCGAGCAGAGCACCTTAGTTAAAACGGCAAGAGAGTTAGGACAAATTCCCATTCGGATTATGCAGGAATTGGCTTTGTACCGACCCAATATCATCAATTTTTCCGAATCGCCCGGTGAAGAAACAATAGCAGAAATGGCGAAGATACTCGGCATGAATTATGCTTTTTTCCCCGGCGGCAAAAATAGAAAGGGAAAATTCCCTGGAGCCATTCTCACCAATTTTGAGATCCTGAATTCCGAAACCAGGCCGTTTGCAAACAAGAACGGTGATCTGGAGGAACTATTCACAAGGCATTGGGGGAAAGCTACACTACGCCTGCCAAACGGGAAATCTATCGTTGTCCATTCCGCTCACTTATGGCCTTTTGCAAAAGAGGAAAACGATACCCGGATCCGATTGGAAGAGATCTCAGCGATGCAGGCGGCCATCGAACACGATGCTGCCGGTGATGCTGATTCTATCCTTCTCCAAGGCGACTTGAATCATACGCCAGATACGCTTGAATATGAACGCTTAAATAGTGGTCGACTAGTAGACGCATTTAAAGCTGCTGGCGACGGCGACGGCTATACGGCAAATGCGATCAAACCAGCCAAACGGATCGACTACATTTATTGTGCAGGAACGCTTTCCGGGCAGATAAAAGAATGCCGAACGTTGTACGAAGGAAGCTTTCGAATGAATAATGAAGATCCAAACGGGTTTGCGCTAAGTGACCACCTTCCTGTACTTGCGGATTTTTGGTTGGATACAGTGTGATCGTTCGCTGTCACTTCTGTTCGATCAGACAGACGGCATACGCCACTACACCTTCCTGCCTACCAATGAACCCCATGGTTTCATTGGTAGTTGCTTTGATTGACACATCGTCGACCGACAGGCCTGCCGCTTCGGCGATGTGTTGTTTCATTTGAGGGATATAGGGCTTTATTTTAGGAGCTTCTAAACACAGCATGGCATCTATATTACCCAATATCCACCCTTTTTCAGCCAGCAATCGCACACATTCCGTCAATAAAACCAAACTACGGATACCCCGCCACCGTTCATCGGTATTGGGAAAGTGGTACCCAATGTCCTCCAGATTGGCCGCCCCTAAGATCGCATCGCATATCGCATGAACCAACACGTCAGCGTCGGAATGCCCAAACGCACCGGAATGATGTTCCAGTTGCACACCTCCCAATACAAACGGATGCCCTTCCTTCAGTTGATGCACGTCAAAACCAAACCCTACTTTTATTTTCATTCGAATAAATTGTTTTTTTAAAGGCAATGAAGCTGCGGACCTTCAATAGCTGACTGCCAACCTTCGATAGCCGACCAAACATAGACAAATCAGGGGACAAACTCAAACGGTATGAAATTTGAGTCGCACCGATGCGATTAACTTCAATAAATTTATTTAATTTTGGTTTCTAGAAAAGAAAGTGCTTTCTGATGTACCGAATGAAAACAAAAAATACATATTTTACACCTTTCCTTTTATTGTTAGTTTGTGGAATATTCATTACTGCCTGTAAAAACCGAAGTGGTGTATCACCTAAAACAGGTGTTGCCTACAACGATCCGTACAATGGCGGCTTACAGATAAACAGAAAAGTGAAGGAGGGCCCGGGACCTGGATTAATTGTCATCGAGGGTGGCACTTTTGTAATGGGAGGTAGCTTAAATGAAGACCTTACCTATGCACACGATAATCTTAAACGCCGGGTAACGGTGGCATCTTTCTATATGGATGAGACCGAGGTGTCTAATGCCGACTGGCTGGAATACCTTCACTGGCTCAATCAGAACTTTCCAGAAGACAAAGAACTTTATTACAACGCGCTTCCAGACACGTTGGTGTGGCGTCAACAACTCTCTTATAACGAACCCTACGTTGACCTCTACCTTCGCCATCCAGCATACCAGGATTATCCCGTGGTAGGCGTAACTTGGGAGCAAGCCAACGATTATTGCATTTGGCGTACGGATCGCGTAAACGAACACATTCTTCGTGAAAAAGGTGCATTGGTAGATTACCGGGAATTGGCAGAATCTCAATCAAGTCCCGAAGACCCTTTCAATACCGATATTTATCTCAACGGCCAGTACCGCGGTGAAGGTATCGATGGTGAGCGGATGCCCAAAGACAACCGACCGGGTGCAGAAGACGGTGCCCGTAGGCCTGTCCGCATGGAAGACGGTGTTCTCAAACAACCTTACCGCTTACCTACAGAAGCGGAATGGGAATACGCAGCCCTCGGGCTTGTCGGAAATACGGAATATGGAAATATCGAAAGTAGCAAAGTGTATCCGTGGAACGGGTTGGGCGTTCGTTCGGGAAAACGACGCACCCAGGGATTAATGATGGCCAATTTCAAGCCTACCAGTGGAGACAATATGGGCGTGGCCGGATACCTCAACGATGGCGGTGATATAACCGTATCGGTTACCAGCTACCTTCCCAACGATTACGGCCTGTACAACATGGCGGGTAATGTAAACGAATGGGTAAGGGATGTGTATCGCCAGCTTTCGTACGAAGACTTCGAAGACTTTAATCCTTTCCGTGGCAACGTATACATGGATAAGCAATACGAAGATGCCGAAGGCACATTGGCAAAAGATAAATATGGCCGCCCCATCCGCGTACCCGCCAAAGCTCCCCGCAAACAGACATGGGAAGAACTGCAAGCATCGGTTTCCGATTCTGCGAATGTTACATTTGACAACGATGTACGGGGATATGCAGACGAGACCAACGACGAGCTCTATGGTGTTACCACGCTGGTTAACGATAAGTCAAGGGTATACAAAGGTGGCTCGTGGAATGACCGTGCCTATTGGCTCAACCCAGCTACCCGTCGCTTTATGCAGCAGGATGAATCCAATGCGATGATCGGCTTCCGTTGTGCCATGACATTGGTAGGCTCCCCGGAAGTGAACACGAAAACGAAACCCAGTTTTCCGGCCAATCGGAAACGGGGTCAAGCCAATAAAAAAGTATTAGGTATATTCTAGTTAAGCGCGATCAACATTCGCGGGTAACTTCACATGTTAAAGCCTGAGTGGAAGCTGTTCCAACTCAGGCTTTAACATGTATACGCGTCTTGTCTGCATTCCTTGGCTAGCTTACCTCAGGCCAGCCATCAGAGAATCTTTTAATCTTCGACCTGCGTATAGTAAATGTTTAATTTGATTTTGGTATCTACCATCTCTCCGTTTTCCAAAATAGCCCGGCTACCTGTGTTTAGTACGGGATAATAAGGTATGCTGCGTTCAGATGGTGTGGCCGGAGCGATATAAAAATCGCTGCTATTTATTTTTCCAAGTAGGATGTCTTGTATATACGACGTCAAATGAAATACGTAACGGCGTCTAGTACCATCCAACGCACCGCCAAATCTCCCCCAATCGCCAGTATATCGATCCCAAAAAGAGCGCGCGTCGCCAATGAAATTGCCGCCGCTTGTCCGCGAATCGCCATCCGGCACCGGTTGCCGTTGCCCGGCGATGTCTTCGCGATACAACGTAAGCCGCGGTGCCTGCATATCCCACTCCGCTCCTTCTGCTTCCTCATCTACATACACCACCAATTCAGCTTTGTTTACGGCAATATTACGCCCTTTCAGCTCGTCGATGGCAGGAATCCGAAGCCGGGTCCGAAGTCCCGCAGGTGCCTGTATATACAATTTATCAAAACTGCCTTCGGGATTTTCCAACTGGGTTTGCACGTCAGCCGTATAGGTACGCCGGATGCTTGAAGTAAGCCGTCGATACGTAGTACCGCTACCATAAGCATCTTGTGTCGACACCGCTGTTGGCAAGAACGTACGGATCGTGTCCATACCCGCGTCGTCTCCTTCCTTTCCGTTAGGCTGGCGGTAGGTAAGCTCAATTCCGGTAGTGCCGGACAGGCCTTGGAACGTAACTATTCCGCCAATGCCCGACATTGCACTTTCATCTACACTGAGGTAAAGCCCTTTGACATGGCTATTGAAACCAGCTTCGGTGGAAAGCGTTGCCGAGTCGACTGTATTGCTCAACAATTCCTTAAAAAACCCGGCCGACAAAGACATGCGCAGCTGTGGCACGTCACGCACCACCGAATCCTTGTCGTCGATGTATTTCGTAACGCGTACACTATCACTCTTCTTATACGCAAACCGAGACAAGGTTTTAGCACCAATTACCTCTTCTTCAACCGCCCATTGTTTGGTCGAATAGTTACCATCGGTGTACGCTTCTTTTAATTGGCGTACCTGTAACGGAAAAGTCGGATTGATCGTATCGCCGAAGTACTCATCAATTCCGTAGGGAAGCACCAGAATCACGGAATCGATTTCGGCATCCGGACGGATGCGCGGCACCGAAGAAGGCTTACCGATCGCCAAGGCGAGGTCTATAGCCGTCTTCCCGATAACTGGGTCATTGAACCAGCCGAATGCGGTCTGGTTAAAAGAAGACGAACGGGTACTGTCGTCCAATATAGTCGCCCCTTCCAGAGTCAGGGTAGTTAAATTCCCCGATATTTCATCACCGGGATCCACATCCAATCCGATCCCCGAGGGATTTGTGCAACCGCCCAAAACAAAAAGACTTATCAACAGCGTTAATAAGTCTTTGGTATGATTTCTCATTCGTAAAAAGAAATTAATTCCAAAACTATGCTTCCACTTCCGTTTCAAGTTCTACGCTCGAAAATTGTTCGTAAAGGTTGCAATAATTTTCGAATTCCTGGTTATCCTCCACTTCAAATGATAGAATATCGGTCTTTTTAACAATATTTAACAGTTGTTCATCCACCTCATCGCCCGTCAGAACTACGGCATCGGAATAGGCCAATGCCCCTTCGTATAGCCCGGCATAGTCACCGGCACCATAGGGAGCGACATCGTCGGCCGTCATATTGCCGGTAAGTGCAATTTCTGCAAAATTTTCTCCCAATGAATGGTTGAAATCTTCCTTGTACAAGGAATAAATCACTTTTGCATCTTTAAAGGTAGGATCGTCTTTGTAGGCAGTTTTCAGGTATGCCGGAATCAACGTACTCATCCAACCGTGGCAATGGACGACATCCGGCGCCCACCCCAATTTCTTTACCGTCTCAAGCGCCCCTTTGCAGAAGAACACGGTTCGTTCGTTGTTGTCTTCAAAAAATTTCCCGCATTCATCGCAAAACACGTGCTTACGCTGAAAATATTCCTCGTTGTCCAGGAAATATACCTGCATGCGTGCTGCCGGAATGGAAGCAACTTTAATAATCAACGGGTTGTCGTTATTATCTACGACAATGTTCATCCCAGACAGCCTGATTACCTCGTGTAAGCGGTTCCGACGCTCATTGATGTTTCCAAAGCGCGGCATCAGAATCCGGATTTCATATCCTTTTTCCTGCATGGCCTGGGGCAACTGACGGGTAATTTCAGAAATTTTACTTAGTTCGAGGAAAGGCGACATCTCGTGGGTAACAAACAGAATCTTCGTTTTTGCCATCTCCAATTATTTGTGTATTAATTTTATTAGCAAAGTAAAACCGGTTTGCAAAGATAATCATTTTTTAGCAATATACCAATTAGTTAACCGCATGGTAGACTAGATAAGCCAAAAATTTACCATTTTTGCCAAACAAAAAAACCGTTTAACTGTTGGAAACTGTTAAAACCAAAGCATCCTTGCAGGCCACGCTGCAACCGCACCGCAACCGGGGAATGCGCATTGCCTTCGTCCCCACCATGGGGGCACTGCATCAAGGCCATCTGGCACTCATTCGTCAGGCACAGGTGCTTGCCGATGTTGTCGTCTGCAGTATTTTCGTCAATCCGACGCAGTTCAATGATCCGAAAGATCTGGAAAAATACCCACGGCCTATCGAACAGGATATCCGTATGCTGCAGGATGTAGCCTGCGACATCCTCTTCCACCCGGAAGTAAATGAGATGTATGGACCGAATGAACCGTGGCACTTAGATTTAGGCAACCTGGATCAAGTACTCGAAGGATTGCACCGACCGGGCCACTTTCAGGGAGTTACCCAGATTGTAAAGAAATTATTGGATGCCGTACAGCCTGATATCGCTTGTTTTGGCCAAAAAGATTTCCAGCAATACAAGGTGGTTGAACACATGGTCCATACCTTGCAACTGCCGGTGACGTTGAAAATGTGCCCTACCGTTCGGGAAACAGATGGCCTAGCACTAAGTTCGCGTAACGTCCGGTTAACACCACAAGGGCGGCAACAGGCATTGGCGCTCTACCGCACACTACAACAAACGAAAGCTGGCCTGGAAAAAAAAGACCTCGATATACTTCGGAAAGAGGCGATTGCAGCCTTACAGAACAGTCCGGGCGTTCAATTGGAATATTTTGCCGTTTACAACGTGGACACATTCGACGAGGCTCAAGAAAAAACATCCAATCGACCCCTCGTCGCTCTGGTAGCCGCTTGGGTAGACGGAGTACGGCTGATTGACAATCTTTTGCTGCAATAATTTTTTTAATCGTTAGTAGGGAATTTCGCTGTTACGTAGTTTTCGATACGTAACGCAACTGTAGCGCTCGCTTTGCTCACGCCACAAGGTTGCTTACGCATATCGAAACTACTTCGGAAATCTCGGCCATTTGTTAAAAGCGAAATCCCTGTTAACATTCCATTTTATTTGGATCATTCGATTTAATGAGGTAAATTTGAAATCATTGACCTTCCCCCTGTTAGTTGACTAAACATTCCTAGCTACTATATACCAAGTAGGAACCTTCTTAATACCCTCTTCGGAGTGAGTCCAAGGTGAGTCCGACATAAGTCCGAGGTGAGTCCGGGTTTTTACGCAAAAAACATGGACTCACTCCAGACTCACTGTGTATTCATTTTAGGTTCATAGCGAAGCAGGTATTACGCTGGTACGGACCAGTGGTTAACCGATCATAGGGACAACTTTAAAAAGTTGGAAACGATTGCTTAGGGAACGCTAAAATACAACTAATTTTTATTTTCCGTATCTTTGTACCATGGTTATTGAGGTATTAAAATCAAAAATCCATCGCGTACGTGTTACGCAGGCAGAATTAAACTATGTGGGCAGTATCACGATCGATGAAGACCTGATGGATGCGGCAAACATCCTTGCCAATGAAAAGGTGCAGATCGTGAACAACAACAACGGCGCACGTTTCGAGACCTACGTGATTAAGGGCGAACGCGGGTCCGGCACGGTGTGCCTGAATGGCGCTGCCGCGCGCCTTGTCCAAGTAGGCGACATCGTTATCATTATTTCTTACGCACTCATGGATTTTGAAGAAGCGAAAAAATACAATCCCATACTGGTATTCCCAGACGAAAACAACCGCCTGATTTGATACAAATCCACTTATTTACAAATAGTTAATATTTAATTAATCATTTGTTAGATTAATCAAACTTCTTTTCAGTATCTTTGTGCATTGTATCTAAAGGGTTACGGCCTCATGGGAAGAAGCAATCACATCCGTGCTAAACTGGCGCTATTTCAAGCGATTTTATTTTGCTTGATTACGGCAAGTGGCACAATCTTCATGCACAAGCATAAGACGGCCGACGGACGGATTGTTATCCATACACACCCTTATAACCTCAAAAAAGATCCTGACGCTACGAAGCACCACCATTCGGATACGGAAATCCACCTGCTGGATGTTGTTTTTCAGGGTAGTTTCCTTCAACCTCATTTTCTGTATTATGAGCAACCCATCCTAACACCGATCTGCGTTGCTTACACTCCGTTCCAGACTTCCCGTCTGCAGACGGATTTCTTCCATTCCATTTACCTAAGAGGCCCTCCCAGCTGCTAAACCATCCCCCACCGTTATTTTTCCATTGCTTTTAACGAACTTATTGCGATGCAGTTGATTACCGCATAGCTATTGACGACCATCGCGAACATCACACACTGTAGATTATTTAAAACCATGAATACGAACTATGCTGCAGGGATCGCCGTAGCGCTTATCGTCATTTCGCTTGCCGTCAACGGACAGGTTACTTCTTCCATTAGAGGTTCCATAACCGATAAAAATGGAGATGCTGTACCTTGGACAACGGTCTCCATTCCTACCCTGAAAATCGGCACCACAGCAGACAGTACCGGGATATATGTATTAACCGGTGTCCCATCCGGCAACTGGGAACTGGAGGTAAAATATGTAGGCTACCAACCCTATCGTACGAAAATACATACCAATGGCACCACACCGGCAGTGAAGGACATCACCCTCATGGGTGAAAGCGCCTCACTGGACGAGGTAGTGGTGTCCGGCACGATGAAAGAGGTTTCCAAACTGGATAGCCCGGTGCCCGTTGAGGTATATACGGCAAAATTTTTCAAGGCCAATCCTGCACCTTCGGTATTTGATGCGCTGCAGAACATCAATGGCGTACGACCGCAGCTCAACTGTAACATTTGCAACACCGGAGACATCCACATCAACGGACTGGAAGGCCCTTATACCATGGTATTGATTGATGGCATGCCCATTGTGAGTGGCCTGTCCACGGTATATGGCCTGAGCGGCATCCCCCAATCGTTGATCGACCGTGTTGAAATCGTAAAGGGGCCCGCCTCTACACTTTATGGGAGCGAAGCGGTAGGTGGCCTCATTAACATCATCACCAAAAATCCAAAAACGACGCCTCTTCTTGCTGTAGACGCCTTTGGCACCGGCTGGGGCGAAGTCAATGCCGATGTCGCCGTCAAACTAACTGTCAGCAACAATGTGCAATCGCTGCTCGGCGCCAATTACTTCAACTACCAGAACCCGATTGACAACAACAACGACCATTTTACCGACGTTACCCTGCAACACCGCATATCGCTATTCAACAAGTGGAACTTCGAACGCAAAGAAAACCGCGTGTTTTCCTTCGCAGCACGGTACATCTACGAAGACCGCTGGGGCGGCGAGATGAATTGGGCGCCCCAATACCGGAGCGGCGACCAGGTATACGGCGAAAGCATTTACACCAGCCGGTGGGAACTGTTTGGCACCTACCAGCTCCCGGTAAAAGAACACATCCTGTTTATGTTCAGCGCTAATGGCCACGATCAGAACAGCGCGTATGGTAACACCCCATTTTTGGCCGACCAGTACATCGGCTTTAGTCAGCTGACGTGGAATAAAGCCGTAGGTAGCCACGATCTGTTGGCAGGATTAACCTATCGGTACACCTATTACGACGACAACACGGTAGTGACAGCCGATTCCAATAACCCGGATGTTAACAATCCTTCCCTCACTAAACTTCCCGGTATTTTTCTTCAAGACGAAATCGCCCTAAATGGCCAACACAAAGTATTGTTAGGTGCCCGGTATGACTACAATTCCATCCATGGTAGCATCCTCACCCCACGCGTGAATTACAAGTGGAATTCCACAGATAAAAATAATGTGATCCGATTGAGTTTTGGCAATGGTTACCGCGTGGCCAATGTGTTCACGGAGGACCATTCGGCGCTGACGGGTGCACGTGAAGTACTGTTTGAGGATGAACTGAAACCGGAAACCTCGTGGAACGGGAACGTGAATCTCGTGAAAAAAATCCCCTTTACCAGTGGGGGGATTATCGGCTTCGATGCTACGGTCTTTTACACCTACTTCAACAATAAAATCATCGCCGATTACGACAGCGATGCTACTAAAATATTCTTCGGCAACCTAGACGGTCATGCCATTTCGCAGGGTGTTTCGCTGAATGTTGACCTCGCGCTAATGAACGGCCTCAAACTGAATGCCGGTGCTACAGCAATGGATGTGTACAGCGTAGAAAACGGAGAAAAGACACAACAGCTGTTTACTGAGAAATTTACCGGTGTATGGAACGCCAGCTACACCATCCGGCACCTTGGGCTTACCTTGGATTATACCGGCAACCTGTACGGTCCCATGCGTTTGCCCCTGCTCAGCGACGACGATCCGCGTCCGGACCGATCGCCCTGGTGGAGTATCCAGAATATCCAGGTGAGCAAAGCATTCGGCAATGGGATGGAAATTTACGGCGGCATCAAAAATTTACTGAATTGGACTCCGAACAAGGGCGTTCCCTTTCTGATTGCGAGGTCGCACGACCCGTTCGACAAAGGAGTGGATTGGGGCGCAAACGGCCAGCCGGTAGCGACCGCCGAAAATCCGTATGCCCTTACGTTTGACCCATCTTACGTATATGCGCCCAACCAAGGGGCAAGAGGGTTTATAGGAATTCGTTACAGTTTTTATTAAAAATACGGAGGCGTATGTTGTTACTCAGAAAACTGTGTCTGTCACTGACGCTCCTGGCATTGGCGCACCAAGCATGGGGTCAAATCCATGCCATTCCCATCGGTGAGCTGACAGACAGCATACGCCTCCGTCCCAAACCCAGTCTCGTTCTGATTTCGACCAGTTGGTGCATGTATTGTCGGATGCAAAAAGCACAACTCAAAAGGAACACCGACTTTCAAACCGCCTCAACTCATTTCTATTTTTCGGAGCTCGACGCGGAAACCAAGGAAAATATTATTTTCAACGATGCCACCTATGCATTCCAGCGTACCGGCGTCGATATCGGAACGCACGAATTGGCCTATGCACTCGGAAACATCGATGGTCAGTTGGCCTTCCCTACCTGGGTACTTATCGACGAGAATTTTACTGTTTTATTTACGTATCCCGGTGTACTTGACAAGCCGACGTTGACTAAATTAGTAACCTATCTATCTCAGCAACCCGCTGAAACACAATAATATTTAAACCAAGATTTAAACGAAGGGAAAATATTTGGAATAAACGGAAAAATTTCCTTTATTGCACGAAATTTAACAACTACCTATGTTAAAACAGTTGCTACCAGCGGTTTCCTGCTTGCTCGCGTTGCTATCTGCGTGTGAGCCAAATGTGAGCGAATCGCTGGAGCCGATTGTGCCTACCGAATCTACAGGTAGTTTGGCGGGCAATGACAACGACGCCCCGGCTGATCCACCGAGTGAAACCGATACCGCAATTGTCGCAGCGTTAGCTGCCGTAAACAAACTGCGGCAAGCCGGCTGTAATTGCGGAACGGAACCTTACCCAGCCACCGGTAAGCTCGTTTGGAATGCCCGGCTTTTTGAGGCTGCGTTGCATCATGCGAAGGATATGCATGCGCAGAATTATTTTAGCCATACCAGCCCTTCGGGCGAAAATGTGTACCACCGTCTTGTTGCCTCAGGTTATATTTCAGCTGCAGGTGATGTCCTTACCTATGGAGAAAATATCGCCTTCGGTGATTTCGATCTAAACACAGCCGTCCAAAAATGGCTGGAAAGTCCGAGCCACTGCGCAAATATGATGCGAGACACGTACCAAGAAATTGCCATCGCACACGACGGCAACTACTGGGTGCAGGTTTTTGGCGCCAAAAGAAAATAAATCGCAATGTAGCAAACCGCTACCCACTCCCGTTACCGTTCATATGTTAAATTGTGTTAAGGGATTAATTAATCGGATTATTTAAATAACTTTGCGGCTCGCAAGGTTGAAAAGACAAAACAAAATGAAAAAATTAAATGTACTTGTGTTGGGTTGTGTGGTGGCTATAGCCGCAGCTTCGTGTATTAAAGATGGTGAGTCGTTTGATGCCAATGCCCAGTACCAATTGGAAAAGCCTATTGTTGAGGCCTACGCAATGGAACATCTAGATAATCCAGACTATAAAGACATCCAAGGAGTGCGTGTTTGGTTCGAAGTGTTGGAGCCCGGAGATCCGGAATCATACCAATATAAAGTCGACGAAAACTCAGGCCAGCAAGTGCTCGTTCCTGCAACGGCAATTGTTTCCTATGAAGGTCGATTAGTGAATAACAATACCGTATTTGAGTCTAAAGAAGATCAAGAGTTTGTTATCTCACTCAATAGTATAATTCCAGCCTGGCAATTGGCGTTTTTTCCGAACAAGTTCCGTTATGATGCAGACGGAGAATTACTTGACGAACCTATCGATTTTGGCGGATTAACGGAAGAAGGATTGAAAGCCGGATCGGTAATCCGCATTGTCACCCCTTCTTATTGGGCGTATCAAAACTCAGCCAGAGGTAGTATTCCGGCTAATTCACCGTTGTACTTTGAGATTTCTGTTTCGGAACTCGAAGACTATAATAGTACCAATTAATTTTTCGCTTTATTAATGTATAGTGTTAAGCCGCTTTTCGGTATTGCTTTCGTAGCAGTCTGCTTATTTTTTGGTTGTTCCAAAAAAGAATACCAATCATTTGAAGAATTGGATAACGCCAATATTCGCGCATATATTCAAAAGAATAACCTCAAGGTAAGCCAATACAAGGACACGGACTTGTTTTACGAAGTACTGGAGGAAGGAACCGGTAATCCGATTGATTACAAAAAAACCTATCCGATTGTATATACGGTAAAAAGCCTGGACGGCGTTTACAATTCGGGAGATACGCTGAGTTCCAGTAATCGTTATGCGGATTACTTTGGCTACTTTCCCTTTGGATCAGGTGCTGCAGGCTCCCCAACCGTGGAACGTGAAGGTGATTTTAAGGAAGTAATCCGCGAAATCCTGCAAAAAACAAACGGTAAAATTCGCATTATCGTGCCTTCCCGACTAATGTACGGAAGAAACGGTGTGCCCGAACGGGGCATTCCTCCCAATGCCTCATTGGATTATGTGGTAACCGTGCATGATAATTTCACGGACTACGAAGATGGAGTAATCCAGAAAATGATCGCTAATGCCGGGCTGAACATTGAAGACTTCACAAAAACGGAAGACAACATTTACTACCGTATCGATGAACAAGGTACAGGAGATCCTATCACCGCTGACTCTACGGTAACGGTAAACTATACGGTAAAAAACCCCGATGGTAGTGAACGCGATTCCGACACCAATTCAGAGTTCAATTTAGCAAGCGGCACGATACCTGTTTGGGGAGAAATCCTATCGCTAATTAACAAAGGTGGAAAAATCCGCTTCTTTGTTCCTAGTCCAAAGGCATATGGGATTGCGGGGGTTACCGACCAGTACGGAAATTACACTCGACCGCAATTTCTCTCGCTGGACTTTGACGTTGAAGTGAAGGATGAATAATCAGGAAAACTCAAATCACATAAAAGCCCGCGACATCTGATCGCGGGCTTTTTCATTTATTTCCCCCGATACTTCGAACCGTCGAGAATAACCTGCGCCTCCGAAATCCCCAGCAGTTCAGGCAACGTAGTTTCGGGATAGCGTTCCATGTAAGCTTGAACCAATCGCCACCCTATAAACACGCCCAGTTTCGGAGCCGATTCGTTATGTTCGCCTAATTCCGGTGTAAACGGAGCTTCGCTGAGATACTTTTGCACACGGTTGTAATCTGCTTCGTATAACAGGTTTTCCTGCAGGAACCAAGCCCAAATGTCGCGTTCATAACGTTGTGCCCATTCCCACTGCTGTGTGGTATAGCCTATTTTCAGCGTGTCGGCCACATCGGGCATTACCCGGTCCATCACATACAGCACCTTTCCCTGATAGACCATGTGCTGAAGCAACGTGACATCCAGGTCGTTCTGCGGATACAGTTCCTCACGGATGTAGCTCTCCACCGTCCGCGGCACAATATTTTCCGGGGTAAACCGACGGGATAGATAATTAGGTATACTCTCCCTCAATGCGGGATAAAATTTTGAATCCGCTCCCAAAAACATGTCCAGCCCGATCCCCAAGTAATCTTCGCCGACAGGGGATTGCACCGCAAATCCCGAAAAAAAAGCAATGAACCGAGGAATCGGAATATCCGGAAAATAATACTTGAAATACTTGAAAGCGTCGGTCAGTCCGGCTTCTTGTGCTGCCATATCGGGATAAACTTCAAATACACTGGCCTTCAAGGCGTTGAAATCATCCGTTTCGATTACCGCTGTCAAAACAGGGGCCAGTCGGATACTATCCAACGGATTGCCCGCTTCCAGCATGTACTGCATGTAATCGGCATAGAAATATCCATATCGCTGGAGCCATTCGCGGTTCTTTGCAAGCACATTATCCGGCTGCAGACTATCCAGCGCCCTGTCAAAACGTTCGATCTTGATATCGACATCGATATGGCTCACATCTACACGGGTTTCACCGCTGCACGAAAACAGCATGATAATCAAAAAAAAGCCATAGATTTGCGGTAAATTGATTTTGAGCATCATTTTTGTTTATCAACTTGGCAACGAAGGTACGGATTTTAGTGAGGATGATGGAACGCGGATGACATACATAAAACGGATTTACACGGATATACTCGATAGTATGCAGAACAACACCTTACGATTTTTTCTTTTCATAGTACTCTCATCGTTCATTACTTTCCCCCAACAGGGCATGGCCCAGGATTATTATAGCTCAACGTACCAGTACAAGCCGATGTCATTCGGTATCACGTTTGCACCGAATATGGGATGGATGCGCTATGGAGACACAGAGGGTCATAAAAGCACCCCGAAATTCGGATTTGCTTACGGGCTGCTGGCTGATTTCGCCTTTACCGAAAACTACTATTTTTCTACGGGGTTATTGGTCAATACACTGAATAATGAAGCGGAATACCCAAGCCCGGTCGCCGACCCCACGTCCAGCGTAGCGGTCTCGCTGGTTTCCAATGAATATAGGCTCCAATACGCCGAAATTCCCATATCCCTCAAGCTGAAAAGTACCATGCGGTATTTCCGAAGCTATTATGGGCAATTTGGTTTTACCGGCGGCATTAAACTCAATGCGAAAGAGAAGGCCGATGGTGCCTCTTCCCGCACTTCTTTGGGCAATGATGCCGATTTCTTCCGACTGGCACTCCAGATCGGGGGTGGTGTGGAATGGCAGCTTGACCATAATATGGTGATGATGACTGGCCTAAGCTTTAACAATGGATTCACCCGGGTCATCAAGCAAGGTGAGCCCCGAAACTCGTATGTAGCCTTTAATTTCGGCATCTTTTTCTAATGTTAATTTCCTAGTGAAACGTGGTATGATCATCGCATTAGCTCAACTCAACTATCACATCGGCAATTTCGAAGGGAACCATACCGCCATCACACGGGCTATTCAGCAAGCAAAAGACCGGGGAGCCAACCTTGTGGTGTTTGCTGAACTGGCCATCGGTGGTTATCCGGCCAAGGATCTGCTGCGGTCGCCCGCCTTTCTGGATCGCTGCGAAGCGGCCATCACGGAAATTGCCGCACTTTGTCATGGAATCGCCTGCATCATCGGCGCACCGATCCGCAACGACAGCGGCAAAGGTAAACCCCTATATAATGCTGCATTGCTGATCGCAGACGGTGCAGTACAACAGATCGTTCACAAAGGGCTTTTACCCGACTACGACGTATTTGATGAATACCGCTATTTCCAACCGGCCGACTCCTTTCAGTGCATCACGTACCAACATCAGAAGATCGCACTCACAATCTGTGAAGATCTGTGGAATATTGCTTCACCGAAACTCTACCGGCGAAACCCCATGGACGTATTGCGGGGGGAAAAACCGGACCTCATCATCAACATCGCTGCCTCTCCCTTTTCGTACAACCACTTGCGGGAGCGGATGGAGGTCTTGCAATCGCACGCGAGAGAAACGGTGGCACCGCTTGTATACGTAAACCAAGTAGGTGCCCATGCAGACATTATTTTTGACGGACGATCCCTTGTCCTGTCGCCCACGGGTGAACGGATTGATATGATGGCTTCCTTCAACGAAGACCTTAAATATTACGAACTTCACGAAAAAACCCTGACTGCGTTGCAGGATACCGCTGAGGTGCAACCCCCGCTGGATACCCCGTTAATCCACCAAGCGCTATGCGCAGGCATCCGTGACTATTTTCATAAATCCGGTTTCAAAAAAGCCGTTGTTGGATTGTCCGGCGGAATTGATTCAGCGCTCGTTGCCGCGCTCGCCTGTGAGGCGCTCGGTCCGGAAAATGTGATGGCCGTGCTGATGCCGTCCGTCTATTCCAGCGATCATTCCATCACCGATGCCCTCGATCTGGTTCGGAACACGGGTTGCCGGCACGAGGTTATTCCCATACAACCCATGGCGGATGCGTTCGATCAAAGCCTCAGCCAGGCTTTTAGTGGATTAATGCCCGATGTAACGGAAGAGAACATCCAAGCCCGTATCCGGGGCACGCTATTGATGGCTTTTTCCAATAAAATGGGCTACATTTTACTCAACACGTCCAACAAGAGCGAGGCGGCCGTAGGCTATGGCACGTTGTACGGTGATATGGCGGGTGCATTGGGTGTCATCGGCGACGTTTACAAGACACAGGTATACAAGCTGGCTGCCTATATGAATCGCCACCGGGAAATTATTCCGCAGCATACGATCGTTAAACCGCCATCGGCTGAATTGCGGCCCGGCCAAAAGGACAGCGATTCGCTACCCGAGTATGAATTGCTGGATTCTGTACTCTTTCAATACATCGAAAACGAAAAGAGTGCGGCACAGATCGTTGCACTGGGATTCGACGAAGCGCTGGTACAGCGGGTATTGAATTTGGTAAACCGGGCTGAATTTAAACGGTTTCAGTCTCCGCCGATTCTGCGGGTCAGCAGCAAAGCCTTTGGTTCAGGAAGAGCCATGCCATTGGTGGCTACGTATCCGATGGGTTAATAAAATTAACCAAATAAATCCGAATACGTACCCGTTCGCACTAATTCGAGTGACCGAATTTTGTCATTTTCATCCCATATCAAAAGCAAATCAGGTTTCACATGGCATTCCCAGTAACCGCTATAATCGCCTTTCAATTTATGTGGACGATATTTAGTGGCTATCCCTCTATGTCCCTGCTCGACTAACACGGAAACAAGTTGATGTAATAAGTCAAAATCAGTCTGCGAGCGCTTTTTAAGGCGTTTCAGATCTTTTTAGGAATTTCGTGGAGGTTGTCAGTTGATAGGGAGACATCAAATAGATCAAATACTATTAAACAATGCATCTACGCTGTCAAATCGTTTACCTTTCCCCTGCTTCAATTCTTTCATTGCAGCAACAGTCTCTTTATTCGGTTCTTTTGGCGTCCCGCTTTTTACCTTCACTGCAACACCCAATTCCTTTAATAATGCTTTTACCAAGGAAGTCTTCTCATCGGGCACTTTAATTTCCAAAGTCTGCATATTCTAAATATTTATACAAAAATAATCATTTCAGGATTCATACACAATGGCAGATCAGATTAAACCATTTCTCCTCCCCCTAGTCTAACTCGTTACACGGATTATAATAGGAGGTTTCAACAATGAAACGGTTAATAATATATTGCATTCCTTTGTTGGTATTGGCATCTTGTTCGGCCTATAAATACCATACAACCAAAGTACAAAGCACCGACTTTTCTCAATACCACACATACGCTTGGCTTCCGCCCTCCGATTCGCTATCTAAATCGTATTTTGATAACGATATTGCCAATGCGAACATTCTGGAGACCGCGAACCGCGAGCTGGAAGCCCGGGGGCTGACGTATTCCAAAGACAATCCGGACCTGCTTTTCCGATACATTGCTATTGTAAATAACAAAAGTCGCCCTGTATATGGCGGATCTCGGTACGGCCCATGGGGCATGTGGGGATACAATCCCTGGATGTGGGGCCCGGGTTGGGGTGCTTGGGGCTGGGGCGCCTGGAATGGACCGGTTGGTAAAGAGCGATATCGTGCGGGCCACATCATCATCGAGGCAAAAGATCGGCGATCCAATACGGTGATCTGGCAAGCCCGTGGTAGCGGCGAAGTGAGGAACCCTGAACAGGCTATTAACAAATTACCGGAAATCGTGACGGGAGTGATGGAACAATTTCCGTTACCTGCTGCTAAATAGAAGGTCGAAGCGTTAAATAAAACCGTACTTCTTTATGCTGTTTTGAATTTTCCAGTACGAGTCGTGCCGCCGTCTCTCCCATCTCTTTAAAATCGGTCGAAATGGTGGTGATACCGTTGAGGATGAATTTTTTCAACGGTGTCTCGTTGTATGAAATGATACCTACTTCTTTTCCGATCTTTAGCTTCAATGAAATCACCTTGTCGAGCAACTTCACCAAATCGTCTTCCATCAGGTTGATGTACACCTCCCCTGATGATATCGGCTCTTCTTCGATATCACTCACCAACAAGTGATTGAAGGCATATTGCTGACAGAAGCGATAAAAGCCTTTGATAATACCTTTGGGAAAATAACTTTTATCCGGAAAGATGAGTTTTAGGGTATGATATTTACTGAGCGATTCTTTTGCTTGCTCCAACGCGTTGTAGATGTCTTTTTCAAAGTTTTCATATACCGCAGCATATTCGCCATCCACCTCCGATATCAGCTTATCCAATAGCACCAGCCTATCTTTTGGAATGGTATTGATAATCTCGGCAGCCTTGTCGCGCCCTTCAATAAAGTGCGGAATGATCACATAATGGGTATATTCCTTTCTCAGATTTTGGAGTAATTTCCTGAATAGGGAAAGATCATTATTGTACACATAGAAATCGACCGCAGCGTCGGTACCAACAGCTTGAACAAAGGCATCGTAAACAATCTTTTTGTGCGCGCTCAGCTTATTGAAAAACAGCACAATCTGAAGCTTCTGTTTAAAATCAGCATTGGCAATGTAGTAGCCTTTTCCGGGAACGGAACCCAGCACGCCCAAATGCTTTAGGTGCTTGTACCCTTTCTCGGCTGTATCCCGCGATATTTCCAGCACATAACTCAGCTCATTGATCGAAGGAAGCATGTCATCCTTCTGGATTTTTCCGGCTTCTATGGCGTTAATCACCGCATTCGCCAACTGCAGGTATTTGGGCGTGGCGGAATATTCATTGATGTGAATATGCTCAAACATGGGTACCGTCTTCATACCGTTTCTAACGCTTTTCGAGCGCTAAAATTACGGGGTAAAATCGATCAATCCAAATGAAACACCAGTTTCAATGGTCTGCTGACAGGTGAAAAATCGGAGTTTGTTTCCATGATGTCTGCCATGTACTTCCACCACCGTTGCATTACCGGATGACTGCCCATATCCTGTGAGGATGCTCCATTTTCCGATCGCTGCTGCACGGCAAAAAGTATATCCGATTCTTCATCAAGAAATATGGTGTAGTCACTTACTCCGTGCTCTTTTAATAAAGCGACTATTTCCGGCCAGATGTTGTCGTGACGCCTTTTATACTCTTCGCGGCAATTCGGCATCAACTTCATCTTGAATGCTATCTTATTCATCATGGAGCTACCTGATAATTTTGACTTCCTTTGGTCCGTCGACCTCGGATTTGATCTGCCCGTTGGCTTGCTTCGTATGCTTAACCTTTACCACGCCATAAGGAGTAGGGAACGTCCCTTCGGCATACTCCAAATCCCCCAGATGAGGCGTGATCGAAATTTCCCGGCATCCCGGTTTGGTGACCCGGATACCCAGCACATGTTCGGTAAGCCAAGAAGTGGGACCCGAAGCCCATCCATGGCAGAAGCTGTGACGGAAACCGACGTAGCAATAATCGCCGTAGTCCCCATGGATATCTTTTTTCCCGGCGGGCACCAATTCATCTATGCGACCTGCATTGGGCAACCAATCGAGGTTAAAGTCTTCCCAAAACGTAGTTGCCCCCAGATCCAGCATCGCTCCCCAATAGTTACGGATCACATCCAGCGCTCCTTGGTAATTTCCGGCTTTGGCCATCGCTTGCAGCATATAATATCCGTAAAAAGTGGAAAAGTTCTTTGCACCCCCTGCGGCAAGTACCGTATTCGCATCCGACGCGGGCACCAAATCGGTCAGTGACATCAGTGCGGCTGCTTGTTTGGACTGACCCATATCCGGCGTATATTTTTTCAATCGGCTCACCGCTTCTTCCGCAGTCCGCCGCGTTTCGTCGTCATTCAAAATCACCGCCAGCTTGGCAGCTGTTGACAACGACCAGATCGTCATCGCCTGCAATCCGGCGTGAATAGCCGCGGGATCTTCGCTGGAGGGCCAGTCGAGGAAACGATTGCCATCCATCATTTCTTTGCCATCCGGTCCGATTTTGGAAACGATTTGCTTAACCAACGCAGAAAGATAGGGCTGTTGCTCCTTCAAATAGGCTAAGTCTGCATGATGCATATACCAATCGTGATGTAAGATAATCCACCACATGGAGTACGTGCTGATGCCGCTCATCCATCCCGGCAGGGGTGTTACATCCCTCGCCAGGTCCAGACTTTTAGGTACCACCTCGTTGTATCCGAAAACGGTATTCACTGTCGACACCTCGGGATGGAGGTCGCCCACCCACACCAAGCGATCCCGTTTGATGCCATCCCATAAGTATTCCTGCATATTGAGATGTACCGTGTAGGCTCCGGTCTGCCAAATTTTATTGAGCCGCTCGTCACTGCTGTTGAAAGAACCTAGGTAAGGAATATCCCGGTAGGTAAAAATCGCACGCACCTCTTTCAGGTGTAATTCTGCATCGGCGTCCAGCAGGTCGATACGTACGAAACGGAACCCGCTTTCCCCCACCTGAGCCTTTCCCAGCCAGGGCAATTGTAAATGGAGATCGCGAATGGCGTGATCATTGGTAGCCCCTTTCTCTCCTATTTCAGCCATGGCTTCGCTGGCCGATTCGCCAAAGCGGACCCGTATCGTGCGTGGGGTATTTCCGGGCGACCACATGCCTGTAACGATTTCCAGTCCACCCTGCAATTCCTTACCGAAATCCAGCAGGATACTGCTCCTTGCTTCGCCTTCATTTTTCAGCACACAGATGCTCGCATTGGTCAGATCTGCTTGCCCATTTCCGGGCTTGAGCAGTTGCTCGGTATTGGCGATGTTGCCCGATTGCCAAAGAACACGTACCGGTGAAATAAATTCGCGGGTCAATTCACTTGGCTGGCCAATCACCTGGGATTGTACAAAAACAACTAGCCACAAAAAAGACACCCCACTATAAAATAATAACTTGCTCATGTTTAAAAGAGGTTTACAACATGCGCAAGTTAGGGAGAATAACGTAAGCGGGTATCCTGTGCTTACATGGGCGGTATGCTTAGTTTAAATGCATGTTTCCCAGCCCCGACGTTTTTCAACAACACATAATTTCCTACTTTCGCTGCCTCTTTTTTTACGGTTCCGTTTTGCGACAGCGTAAACTCTTTCGCATTTTCCGGAATGGGCAGATAGACATCCGCTTCAACATTCGCAGGCAAGGAAACGGTCAATATGAAATCAGCCTGTTGTTGATCAAAACCTACCTCAATCGGTCCGCTTATGGTCGGCAGTTTCGTTTTCGCCCAAGCCAGCCCCGCCGGCCGCGGTTGGATGCATACCCGCCTGAATCCAGGAGCAGTTGGTGTGATACCCATCAGTTTCCGGGGCAGGATATGGGCCGGTGAAGAGCTCCATGCGTGGCTCCAGCCGTTATTATTTTTGTATTTGTTATCCCACGCTTCGGTGGTCATCGTAGCACCAACACGTAGCATGTTGTACCAACTCCGATCACTTTTTGATGTCAACAGCGACAGGGCATATTCCCCTTCACCTGCATCGAACAATCCTTCCAACAGATAATTGGCGCTGTAAACACCGCATGCCATATCTTTTGTTTTGATGTAATCCAACACCCGGCTTTTCTCCTTCTCAGGCACCAGACCAAATACCAGGGGATACAGATTCGCGTGGATCGACGCGTGATCGGTTCCAATCCCGTCGGTATAAATTCCGCGTTCGCGGTCGAAGAACTGGCGCTGGAAGATTGTATAAAGTTTCGTATGCCTTTTCCGGAGTTGCTCGGCCTCTCGCCTTTTACCGGCGATCCGGGCCATCTCTTCCATTAATCTCAACGTGTGGTAGTGAAAGGCATTGACCACGGTGTTATAGTCCGTGAAGACATAGCCGTCCGTTTCTCCACCTTCAGGCAGGGCTTCCGAACTGTGCGACCAATCGACGATATCCTGTAAGGTCTTCCCATTAAAAAAAATGGATTTCTTGAACTCTTCGGTTACCAAACCTGTGGTCGTCGAAATCAATCCATTGGGCATGGTCAAGGCGTTCATCATCTTGGGCCGGAGGACGTCGTAATTTTTCCGGATCACGCTGGTATCGCCCGTATGCAGGAAGTCCATCCAAACCATCATGATCGAATGCGATATCCACTCCGTAGGCCAGGTAGCATGATAAATCATATTTTCCAAACTATACCGTGCCGTTGCGAACTCACGATCTACCGCATAATGCCCCATTTGGTGAATGTATGCATCGGCCTCATACATCATCCGTTCGCGTTGGCTGGCCGCGTAATCGCCGTTGAATGTATTGGCGATAATCGAATAACGGCACAGGTCGTAAACCTGATTCAGCAGCGTATCGCTACTGACAAAATAGGATGCATATTCATCAAATGGCACATGCAAGCTCAATTGTTCGGCCGAGACCACGGAAAGGTCGAGACCGGAACCGGCAACTTCCAGGAACCGGAACGGAATCACTTCCATCATGTGTTCCGGCATGACCTGGCTGTGGGGATAACGTGCCTTGAAGCGCGGAATATCCAAATAATAGGTGTGCGTACCTGCTTTAATCGACAAGGGATATTCTTGGTAAATCACTCCCCCGCCGGGTTTCGAGTCGATGGAATCGCCGATATTTTTTTCACCGATGCGGACCACCAACGTCGTGTCTTTCCGATCACCTGGCGCCGTCTTCCAGCTTAACGTAAGCGCCACATTGGCAAATCCAGCTCGCTCGAATGCGACAAACCAGTTACCGTTCGACTTGCGACTTACACGTACGGGATAGGCGGGGTGATACTGGATCGGAGGACGGTCTTCAAACGTCCACATCCCCTCTCCTTGCGCCGTATCCAACCGTACCCAACGGCTTTCGCCTGGCCATTGTTTGCTTCGTGTGGCATCGCCGATGTTGAATTGCTGAATTTCGCTGTATTCAGAAATCCAACCGCTACGGTTCCACACACGTACTTTCCAATAGTAGGTTGTATGGGGTTTAAGCGGATCGCCCGCGTAAGCAACGTGTAAGGCGTTTCTGTCTTTAATTTTGCCGCTGTCCCAAACGTCGGGGCTGTTCCGTTCCAGCGCGACTGGAGACGATGCCACCAACACTTGATAAGCCGTCTGATAGTCGTTATCTTCCTCCATCGGCACAATCCAGCTAAACGCTGGCGCCAAGGTCGTAATGACCGATTTTTCGGGCTTGGTCAGCAGGTTCGTCATCAATCCGGTAGGTGCTTCGAGCGTATCCGAAGTAGCCGCCTGGGCCATACCTACCAACATCCATAACCAGCAGAATATTCTTAGCTTACTCATTCCTTTTGTTTTACCCCACACAACCTATCTAATGTATTATCTATTTTGCCATCCTTCGTTTTGTGCCAATGGCACATCCTTGTTGGTATCAATGACCGTATTGGGAATTGGCCACAAGTTGTAATCAAATGTCAAGGTAGCCTCCGCTTCCGGCCAAAATGCGTATTCACGGATGCGGTCTACCGCAATCGTGCCGCCCATGCGCAGCAGTGTATTCCACCGGCTCTCTTCGTAGACCAGTTCGCGTGCACGTTCATCTAAAATCAAATTGAACCGATCGTCGACATCGCTTGCCGTAACCATATACCCGCATTGCGCACGCTCGCGCAGCAGGTTGATATCCGTAGCGGCTCCTGCTTTGTCACCCAGCCTTTGTTTGGCCTCTGCCCGCAACAAGATCGTTTCGGGCAGACGGATGAAATAATCGTCGCGGAATAAATTGCTTTTATTTTCTCCATCGGCTAATCCAGTATAGCGATCGGTTGCGATTTTACACGAAACAGGATAACATAAACTCTGATTCGCCTTGTTGGTGTTGGCATCGTTGCTGCCGTTGTAAATGACTTCCCACGGAACTGGCTGTCCGAAATAGGGAGATGTAGCGACATTTCCGATGAAATTCCGGCGGAAAACAATATCCGAATTCCGCATGTCATCGCCCCATTTATCTGCGTAGATTTCGTCTCGTGTGTATAGGGTTGGGATGATCTGTGAAATCCCCCTACCACCTACATCCTCATTTGTACCCGTCAAATGGTCTTTCGCACCGTCGCGAAAAACCGGTCCGTACGTACGGGAATAAGGGAGTTTCGATTTGCTATCCTCTGCCCGGTAGGAAGCATAGTCGATCTGCAGCGCCCAGATACACTCGGTGTTTCCATCTTGGTAGTTGACATTATCTTCTTGGAACAAATCCCAATAGACGTTCCCCTGCTCTTCATCCTGACGTGAACCGAAACGGGATTTCATTAAGGAGAATGTTCCCCCATTAATCACCTTATCGGCATTCGCTACCGATTGGTTAAAGGCGGATTGTGCCGCCGAAGCATCGCCATCGGCCGCCAATTGTGTACCCTGTGCAAGATATGCCCTCGCCAGCATGTGCTGTGCTGCACCCCGAACCAAGCGTCCTCCTTCTGAAGTTGTCGGCGGCAGATCATTTTCAACCGCCAGCAGTTCATCGATCGCAAACTGATAAGTCTCGACCCTTGTCGTACGTGAAAAATCATACTTCGGCTTCGTGGTGATTTCCGTGACAATGGGTACACCACCGAACAGTTCCCCGAGATTCAAGTAGGCAAAAGCCCTGAAAAACCGCGCCTGTGCCAACACATTGGCTTTCTCTTCGGGACTAGACCATGCGATATGCTCCAATTCTGCAGAATAGATAGCCAGATTCGCCTTGGCGATGATTTCATACCAAACATGGTATACATTGTAAAACGTTGTATGATCCGGATTGATATTGCCGTAATTATTGAAGGAAGATCCCCGCCGGATACTAGCCACATCAAACATGTCCGTGCCGTTGCCGCGCAGGACAAAAATCCAACCTTGCTCGGTGGGGTTGGCCCACAGATCGCGAAGTTGTGAATAAATAGCCACCACCGCCTGATCGATCTGTGCGGAGGTGCTGAACGCATTGTCAACCGTGTAAAACGTGGGTGGAACTTCCGTCAGGAAATCCTTGTCTGATTTACACCCCACCACACTCAGCGCCAACCCCATGATTGCACCGAAACCATATTGATAAATCCTTTTCATGTCTCTCTTGTGATACTAATTAAAAACTCAAGTTTACACCCAACGAGTAGGTCGAAGCCACCGGCAAGCGCAATGCCGACTCCGATTCCCGGATCCGGGCTCCTGTTTCCGGATCGCCCCCGAACCAATCGGCAAACGTAGCCAGGTTCTTCGCTGTGGCAAATACTTTTAACGATCCGATGTGTGCGGCAGACAACCACGGCTGATTAAAGGTATAAGACAGGGAGATGTCTTGGATGCGCACAAATCCGCGGCTCTGCAATCCCTGGAAACGACCGTCACCGGCGAACAATGCCGAGGGGTATACGTTACTCCGGTTTTCAGACGTCCAATACGGAATATAGTGCAGGTTGTCGTTGAACCGTCCGGTTCCATTAACTAAGTAAGCCGATGGGTTAGACTTTACGTACATGTTGTTGCCACCGAAGGTTCCCGTAACCATCACATAAAGTCCAAAATTCTTATACGAGAGGTTGCTGCTGAAATTCAGGCGGAAGTTCTCCTTCTCATACCCCAGTATTTTCCGGTCGGCCGCCGTGATACCCGGCTGTCCGTCCAGATCGCGGTACTTCGGTGCGCCCGGTGCCGCCCCGGTCAATTCGATGTATTCCGTATCATCCTCCTGTACGATACCGATCTGTTCATAACCGTAGATAGCGCCCAGTGATTTTCCGATGAACAAGCCGTTTGCAAGATCATCGTCCTCCCGGCCGTCGCCGTCCAAATCGTCTCCATAGAGGGAAACCAACTTGTTGAAGTTCTTCCAGAACGTAAGCGTCGTACTCCAGGTCAGGTCCGATTTCTGCACGTTTATCGTGCGAACGGTCGCCTCGATACCGGTGTTGTTCACCTGGCCCATGGACGTCATCATCTGTTTAAAGCCCGTCATCACCGGAATGTTGCGCAAGAATATCTGGTCGGTGGTTTTAGCAAAATACAGGTCCAGATCGGCAAAAATGCGATTACCCAACCAAGCCGATTCAAATCCGGCATTCCAGGAAGAAGTTTTCTCCCAGCCGAGCGAGGTATTCCCTAATTTACCTTGATACAATCCGTAATAGATCCGCCCCGGGGTGTTCGAAAATTCATACCGGGCACCACCACTGGCGGCGTTTTCCACGGTAGACAGCGTACCGTACGGATTTAAACCCTGGTTTCCGTTTTGCCCCCACGATACTTTCAGTTTTAAGTCGTTCAAGATCTCAACAGGTTCCATGAAGGCTTCGTTGGTTACCCGCCAGGAGAACCCCGCACCGAAGAAATCAGCCCATTTGTTATCGGCACCAAAAACAGAGGCTCCGTCTCGGCGGTACGATCCTGTGAAATAATAGGTATCGTCGAAGGAATAGTTAACACGGCCGAGGTATCCGATGTTGGACCGTTCGTAGTTGCGGGTCGCTAGATCGTCAGCATTCGTTCCATCGTAATCAATGCGTTGCACCGTCGCCTTGTGCAACCCCTGCAAGCCGAGTGCGGTATTTCCATTCGCCGCAAAATCCCGTCCAGTCATCACATAGCGCTCATATTTCATGTGGTCGCGAGTAGCCACCAAAGTAACATCCAGTGAATGCCGGTCAAACGTCCGGTTGAAATTCAAGATGTTGTCCCATACGTAACTATTGCCTTTCCGCTTTTCAATCGTACCGTTGGCGTTGGTCAACAAATTCTGAAGGGTCGCAGGCGAATACCGGTCGGGCGATTCGCCTTCCTGCACATAGTGATCTTCGTAGTAAAAATTGCCATAATGTGTTTCATCCTGATTGATCAAATAGTTCACCCGGTAGCTTAATCCTTCTACCCAAGGTACTTTCACCACCGCGTGCGTATTCAAACGATAGTTATACAGAAAATCCTCGTTGTCCCGGGTGCCGTTGTTCACACCCCACAGCGGATTGACCCCCGATTGGGTATATGGGTATTTTTCGAGATTGCCCTGGTCGTCGCGGAACATCACGCCGTAGGGCGACATCGTCTGCGCTTCGTTGATATTGGCGGCCACCCCCGAATAATCCCGCTTGGAAAAACCGGCATCGACCCCCACTTCCAGCCATTTGGTAACATCCGCTTTGATTTTTCCCATCAGCGCAATGCGATTAAACTGATCGCCCACGATAATGCTTTTATTGTCATCAAAAGACGTCGACAAATAGTAGTTAATGTTTTCGGACGCACCCGAGATAGCAGCTTGATAATTCTGCATCACGCCCGTGCGGGATATTTCATCCAGCCACACGGTTTCGCGCCCTGCTTCCCGATTAGCCAGTTCGCCGTTTTTCAGCCAATTGGTAGAGCCCGGTGTATATTGATTGCGCGCATTCACCATCTCGATCCATTCCTCAGCCCGTAACATTTCGGGACGATTTTGCCATTCCTGAAAACCTACCGAGGAGTTAAAACTGATGACGGGTTTGCCAATGCGGCCCCGCTTGGTGGTAACCGCGATGACGCCGTTGGCCGACCGTGACCCATACGCCGCAGCCGATGTGGCGTCCTTGAGCACGTCGATCGTGGCAATGTCGTTCGGATTGATGTCACTGAGGTTGCCCATGAAGATCACCCCGTCCAGTACAATCAACGGCGAATTTTCTCCATTGATGGAGTTCTGTCCGCGTATCTGCATGGCAGGCTGTCCACCTGCCGAGTTCGTCGCACCGATATTCAATCCGCTGATGCTTCCTTTCAGCGATTCGAGTACGTTTATATTCGGCGCGAGGGCAACGGGCGAGTTTTCGAGGTTCATCGATCCGACCGAACCGGTAAAATCTTTCCGTTTCGTGGTACCGTATCCAACCACGACTACTTCGTCCAGATCGGATGATTCCATTTGAAGGACTACGTTTACCGTGCGCTGATTTCCTAACGTGAGTTCCTGTGACAAATAGCCAATGGTACGGAAGATCAATACTTCTCCCGCCGATGCCTGCATCTGAAATTGTCCGCTGGCATCCGTAGCCGTGCCGCGTGACGTTCCACGCACCAGCACAGACACCCCTTCCAATGGGTTGCCTATCGAATCGCGCACAATGCCGGCAATCGGCTCTTGACTGATCGTAACAGGCAATGCCACGGCCATGCGGGTAAATGCAGGCGCCAACAACATTAACGTCGTTATCACCACCAGGTAAGGCAGTGAATAAATACCCGGTTTTTCAGAACCGGTTGTAGTAAATACTTTACACATAAAAATTCTTGATTATCGTTTTATAACTTGGTCTCCATCGTCACCCACAAAGGCTCCGAGAATTAACGCCATCGGGCGATGTTTTGGTAAGTCTTAATTTAGCTATTCAAAATCCTCCTTTCGGTTTCCCTCATTTTAACTGTCGAGTTCACAATAAAAGTATTTCTCCCAAAAACTGCCGTCTACACTATCCTGTATGTGTTTGGTACCGTTCGTTCAGCATCTGTCGCATCCAACAATTGATTTCCCATTGACTGGCAAGGGTTTGCTTTGTAAAGGGGCGGTATTGCATATACGGATAAGGGCCAAACTCAGGCGTAATGGTGGCACGATCGGCACCGATTTCCGTTAAATGGGTTATCCATTGATCCCACCATGCGAGATGATGCTTCAACGCTTCCTCATTTTCGGGTGCACGCGGATCGGTAACCTGGGGGCCCTCCAGAAAGCCTACTCGGGCATGCAGATGCCGGCCATGCCGGATGGCCAACTTAACTGCTTCTTCCTGATCTTCCAGGTAGCTTTCCGAAACGCAAACCCAATGCGAAAAATCAAGCGCAAGCTCCAGGGAGGGGAATTCCATCAGGTAATCTTTGACAACATGCGCCGCAAACGACCATTTGTTGCGGTGTGTCTCCTGAATAATTTTAATGGAAGACTCGCGGCTAATCCGGTCGCAGATCGCAAAACAAGCTTCCATCTGTTCCCTGCTGTAATATTCCCGTCCGGTTTGAGTAACAATGAACTCGGGCTTTGCATCCTGGTTTTGATATTCCAACAACGCGTAGAGGTTGCGCTCCAATGCATGGATATAGCGGTTGAAATCCTTCCCTTCTTGAAGCTCGGCATGAAGCAGAATATAAGACAGGCCTGCATCGCCAAGGACTTTAACCATATCCGTATTGTTGGGCTTATCGCCCAATGGGAAAACCTCCACGCCTACAAAGCCTTCCTGCTTCACCTGCGCCCCAAATTGCGGCCATCCGATCTGCTCCGAGCCCCAACGCGGACAATAAAAATCGATTTGCATTAGCGTTTGTAAATGAGCGGATTTTGTTCGTCATTGTTCAATAGATCGCCTACCTTGAGGGTCTCCACGTATTCGTCGGGCAGAATATTGGGTATCCCGTTGTAAGTGTTTCCATCCGGCATAAACGCGCAGGTCATTGCCCGTCGGAATCCGGGGGTCATATTGGCGTGCGCGCCGTGAATGGTTAATCCATTATGGAAGGAGCAGCTACCGGCTTTCATAGGCGCTGGATGAGATTTTGTCTGCTTAAATTCGGGGTAAACTTCAAAAATACCGCCCATGTTCTTCCCGATACCTGCGTTCTCAAACGTCGTTGTTTTATGTGACCCCGGAATGAAGAACAAACATCCATTCTCCAACGTTGCATCGTCTAATGCGACCCAGATTGACAACGCCTGCCGATCGGAAAACGACCAGAACGGCGTATCCAGGTGCCAAGAGGTCGGGTTAGCCCAAGGACGCTTGATCAACGCCTGGTCGTGCCAGATGCGAATACCATCCACCCCGGCCAAATCAGCCGCCATCTTACCGATCCGCTCATCGACCATCAACTGTTTCATTTCTTCACTGGTCTGCCACAGGTTCAATAATTGGTCAAATACGTTATTGAAGTAAGCCGCGTCTTCATTGATGCCATCATCATCGCCGAGGCGCACTTCTTTACCCGGCATTTTCAGGCCGTTACGCTCTTTGATAGCCTGAGTAACCACTTGGCGCCAATGCTCCAATTCCTCGGCATTCAAAAAATCCTCCACAATCACGTAGCCGTTTTCGCGATAAAAATCTAGCTGCTCTTTGCTCAAGTCGGTATTCATAATCTTCTTACAATTGGTAAATCTACGTCACAAATATCGCTTTATACTGGATAGATCAAATGACAGATTCTAACGTTTCTTTGCACTTTTTGACATTTCCGGTTATCCTCCTACTTACGCGTTAATATTGATAAATAGCAATTGATTTGGTATGTTTCCTTTTTAAAAGTCGTCTTCCAAAGGCAAAGGAGAGATCGATAAAATACTTTTATATGCAATATAGTTATGTTGCATATAAAAGTATTTTATCTAAGTTTGATACGCTGATTGAACAAACCAACGATGAATAATTACCACAAATACCTACATATACGAGACATCGACCGCGATTTGGGCTTCTATGTTACCACGGTTGGTTACAATAAAATAGACAAGCATACCCAATATCCAGACGTGAGCCAGCACCCGGAGGATCATGTCTTTTCCTGGAATAAAGGACGCATCCTGGATGGGTATTACATCGTCTTTATCACCAGCGGACGTGGCGTATTTGAATCGGCTAACACAGCGCCCCAGGTTATCGAGTCGGGCATGTGCTTCCTCTTATTCCCCGGTATTTGGCACCGGTACAAGCCCGATCCCGCATTCGGATGGGAAGAATATTGGGTCGGCTTTAATGGCAATTATCCGCAACATGTCATGAACCGCCTCTTCGACCCCCGGTCTCCGTTCATCAAGACAGGATTGAGCAAAGATATCATGGCTGCGTTTACCCAGTTATTGGGTACGGTTTCACAGGCTCAAATGGGTTACCAGCAAATCATCGCGGGCACCACGTTGCAAATTATCGGGCTGCTCAATCGGATCAACCTCACCGAGAAAACAGACAACGATCCGGAATCTATCTGGGTATCCAAAGCCATACTTACCCTTCAGAGTGAACTTGCGAACCCCATTCGCATGGAAGATCTAGCCGCAGAATTTCCAATCAGCTATTCAAAATTCAGAAAGTCCTTTAAACGGCTTACCGGTAAATCTCCCAATCAATACCACCTCGATCTTCGTTTAGATAAGGCCGAAGAACTCCTAAAAACCACGCATCTCACGGTTACGGAAATCGGTTACCATACGGGCTTTGATTCACCGTTTTATTTTTCACGGCTATTTAAAAAGAAGTTTGGGATTTCGCCTAAAACGCTACGCGGCTCTTCTGTGTAACCGGCGCACAGGTTTCGACACGGGGATATTTTACAAGTTCGGGTTAATATAGTAACTTTGTAGTGTCTCGATTAGTGAGTATAAATAAGGTTTATCATGAGAATCACCATTGAAATAGACAATAAGAATGACTTGGAAAAGCTATCAGCTTTATTTAAGACATTTAAGATAAATACGGTTAATGTGATTCCTTCCATTGGTTTGGATGCCGCTGCCAAAATAAGCAAGGGAAATAAGAAAATTAACCCTAATGCATTGTTTGGCATCTGGGCCGGTAGACCGAGAACATTGGAAAATATCCGCGAGGTTGCCTGGCAAAGAAATCCGTCCGTTAAATAAGCCATGGTTTTATGTGACACGAATATATTTATCCATGCCTTCAATGGCAGGCAGGAAACCATAGACCGGCTACAGTTAATCGGGTTGGAACAGATAGTGCTTTCAGCTATCACTGTGATGGAGCTCTACCAAGGCATGGGCAATAAGACAGAGTTGGCACAAATAAAAAGGAAAATCAAGTATTATGATGTCGTGGAGATCGACAACGTTATTTCAGTTCTGGCAACAGAATTGATAGAAAAATTTAAACTAAGCCACGGACTGCAAATACCGGATGCCATTATCGGGGCCTCCGCAGTCATCCATCAAATTCCGCTTTATACCTACAATACCAAGGACTTTAATTTTATTCCCGGTATCCAGTTGATGTAAAAAAGCACTCCTGCGGCACCTGTTGTTTGGTTCCATCCGGTCCCTGCCATATCAGCCCTGTATTTTGAGGGTCTGCCCCGGCAGACCGCTTTACATACCATTCGATGGGATGCAGCCCCGCAGCTAATACTACAGAACCGCTCTTTGCCATTGGATTAAAATCTTTGTCGATTACCTGAATCTGGTGTATTTTCAGAAAAGATTGTCCTTCGGAATCCTGGGAAAACGTATATGCTCCTTCCACCGGAATCCGGATATATCCTTTGTAAAGCAAAACGTCATCTGGTTGATAAGACTCCGGAGTTTGACCTGTCAGTCCTGTTACATGATGAGCTGGCACTGTGTCGGATGCCTGCGGTATCCAAGGAGTACGGCTTTTTTCCACGTACAACGTTAGCCCGGGCGTTAATCCCGTTATCGTTACGGCGGGTACCGGCGCATTGTCATATGGGCGGGCGGCACTGGTATCAGACTTACGTACCTGCAATACGCGCGCTTTCATCTGTTCTTGGAGTTCCGGCAGATCATCGGCTTTATTGGTTGTTTGCTGCGGATCCTTTCGGATGTCATAGATCTCAAAATCGTCGTCTGCATCCTGCACGTCATAACGCACGCCTACATAATCCATTAACCGGATGAGCTGCATTTGCCCCCGCCGTTTTCCCCGGTGTTCCGGAACAAAATCGGGATACGCAGGTACGCGTGATGGATGGAAATATTCCGAATAAATTAACGGCTGTGCCTGTTTGCCCCTACCGGTAAGTGTGGGGACTAATGACACGCCATCTACACCCACCGGAGCCGACAAGTCAGCCATATCCACAAACGTAGGCAACCAATCGTACGATGCACTCGGAAGGTCGATGATTTTACCGGCGGGAATCATTCCCGGCCACCGGACAATCGTGGATGTGCGTATGCCTCCCTCGTACAGGTCCCGCTTGATACCATCAAATTGCGCAAAGCTATCAAAAAAGTCTGCCTCATAGGTCACAAATTCCTCTTTCGGCAGGTAGCTTTCCTGCGAAGGACCGTTGTCAGAGGTAAAGACCACCAGCGTATTTTCGTCGATATGCAGGTCTTCCAGGAGTTGCAGCAGGTCACCAACCTGTTGGTCAATCCGCTTATTCACACACGCAAACCGCTTATAGGTATCCGGCCAGGGCACTTCGGGGGTCGCTGGGTTACCATCATCATCATACGTAGCATCTGCATATTGCGGATCCATGAATGAATCGATCTCGCCCGAAGCCGTGTTGATCATGTGTCCCGGTTTACCCACCCATTGCATCCCGCCACGCAGTCCACCCCCGGCCGGATAGGCCTGTGTAGGCAGCTGCAACTTGGCATGTGGCGTATCGTATGCTAAGTACATGAAGAAAGGCTTATCGGAATCGGGGCCATTTTGGTGATCCTTGATGTATTTTTTTGCAGCCGCTGTAAAGAGATCTCCGGTATAACATTTATCTAACCCTGCACTTACCTCGGTATTGTTTTCCCACACTTCTTTAGGGCCTTTGTGCGGCCCTTCTTTGGGATAATGTTCGTGCCCATCGCTATGCCGGATGTATCCGTAATAATAATCAAATCCCCTTTTCAATGGATGTGCAGGCCAGTCCGGTCCCTTGCCTTTGCCCTGCAACCCCCATTTGCCAATGGCAGCCGTTGCATACCCAGCTTCCTTTAACACGCTGGCCATGGTATAGTTGTCTTCCAGCGCTTTGTCAAACTGATTATCGCGTACATTGGCATGCCCCTGTGTTTTACCCAACAGGATAGACGCACGGGAGGGTGCACAAACGGGTGCGGCACAATAGTGTTGGGTAAGCATCGCTCCTTCAGCAGCCATCCGGTCGAGTGATGGCGTGTATAAGCGGGGCTGTCCATCCTTCCGCTGATTTTGAAAGAAAACGCCGATGTCGCCGCTGCCGAGATCGTCGGTCAGGATAAAAATGATGTTGGGTTTTTGCGTCAGTTGCTGTCCAATAACGGGGTCTACCGTGCTGATCAGCCCGACTAGCATCCCCGTAACGATCAAAAAATGTATTTTTTCGCTATTCATTTAGGGTAAGTTAATTGGTTTTTCACTATAAGTTGTCCGTTCGCTGTCCCACCAATCATCACCGGGGTCAAAATCCGGCGACAAAAATTCCATCCGTTGCCGCTCCAACTGCAGAAGCCGCTTATTTGCCACCCCCTTCAGGTAATCACGTTCCCTGGCTGCGTCGTATTCCGGGTCGGGAATCGGATAGCTGGCCCCATGTGTCTGCAAATAGGCCTGCAGTTCATCAGCAAGTGCCGTTACCTGCTCTTTATGCGCGGATGACACCTCCTGCAACTCCCCGGGGTCCGTCGCCAGGTTATAGAGTTCGTCCCGACCATCTTCATAATAATGAATAAGTTTCCAATCGCCTTTTCGAATGATGGAGGACGGTTCCCCGCCTTGGTTACCATAGTGCGGATAGTGCCAGATGAGTGATCGCTCGGCCGCGGGCTTTCCCTCCAGCAACGGCCGCAAACTCACGCCATCCGTATGTGCTTCGGGATGCAACGCCAACCCTGCCAAATCCAGTATCGTCGGATAAAAATCCATGCCGGTAACCGGCGTGGCGAAGTACTTGCCACCTTCGGTCAGCCCGGGAGCTTTGATAAAATAGGGAACACGGATACCACCCTCAAACTGGTATCCTTTGCCGCCCCTAAGTGGCAGATTGGACGTAGCGAACGCATCCCCGGCCGATACCCCGCCGTTATCCGAAGTAAATATTACAATCGTGTTTTCCGCCATTCCAGCCTCATCCAGTGCCGCTAACACCACACCCACTGCGTCATCCATCGTTTCAACCAGTCCGGCATATACCGGATTGTCTTGCACTTGCCGCATCGGAAGGTATTTCCCCATTTCGAATCCCTTTGGAGCAATCCCCTGATCCTGGGCTTTCTGTCTATATTTGTTCCATTTCTCCCGAGTGGTCTGTATCGGACCATGCACAGCATAGAACGATAAGAATGCAAATACCGGCTGCCCGGTTTGGCGGGGATTATTCGCCCGCAGAAACGTAGCTGTTTCTTCTGCCAAGCGCATGGTGAGGTTTTCTCCAGGTACTTTGTTTTCCAAATTTGGGTTTTCCCAGGGGGAAAAGTAACCGCCCTTTGGACTGCCGCTATCCCAGCCCCCTTTGTTGATCTCGAAGCCGTGATCTTCCGGCCACGACCCTTTGCTTCCCAAGTGCCATTTGCCTGCAAAGAAGGTTTTATATCCGGCGGCTTTCAGCGCCTCGGGGAGCGTTACAAAGTCGTGCTGCAAGGCCGTGCCATAAGCTGCCGGCAACAGTTTACTGTAACGTCCTTGTTTTCTCCAATCGGTTCCATGCCGGGCACCGATATAGTCGGTAATCCCATGTCGAACGGGCGATTTCCCGCTCATGATACTGGCCCGGGAGGGGCTGCAAACCTGGCATGCGGAGTATCCGGCGTTAAATACCGCGCCTTCCGCGGCAATGCGGTCAATGTGGGGTGTTTCATAATAAGTACTTCCGGTGCAGCTCAGATCACGGTAACCCAAGTCATCCGCGAGGATGAAAACGACATTAGGCCGCAACGATTTTTCCTGTGCCCGAACGTCCAGTGGAAAAGCGTCCAGGCCGATCATCATGGTAACCAACAGATAGTAAATCGTATGTTTCATCTTGTACCTACTTTTTAACGGTTAAGGGAAGTTTTGCATCCACCTGCTCATGCCAGGCCAGGATATCCGTTAACAGCTCATCACGTTTTTCAATCGCGTCGTTAGCGAGGTTATGCTGTTCACTTATATCGTTACGAAGATTATACAGTTCAACGGCCCGGTTTGTCGACAAGCGGTCCCTACCCCCATCCAGCAACCATTCCTCGTGGTAAAGCAGTAGTTTCCAGTCGCCCTTCCGTACCACGGTAACCGGCCGGGTCCTGAAATCGGTATCCCTTGCTCCCGGATCTGCCTTGTCCAGGTAACCGGGAAAGAACCAGAATTTTGGTTTTCTCACGGAAGAACCGGTTCCCGCAAATATCTCCACCAGGCTTTCGCCATCCAGCACCTTATCTGTCGGCAGCTTACCCCCTGCCAGTTCTACAAAAGTAGGATAAAGATCGGTATTTAACACCGGTATATCGGTAGTTGACCCCGCTTTGATCTTTCCCGGCCAACGGGCAATGAGCGGAACCCGGATACCGCCCTCGTAGTATGCACCCTTAAACGCCCGGAGGGGGTGCTGGGAGGAACGGGGCAGGCCGCCGTTGTCAGACATGAAGATGACGAGCGTGCGATCCGCGATTCCCAATGCGTTGATCTTTTCCAGCAGCTGCCCCACGCCATCGTCCATCTGGGCATTCATCGCCGCAAACCGATCATCACCGTGCAAAGTCCCCTTCGGTTTCTTTCCGAAGTGGTCATACCATTCTTCCCGGGCCTGGATGGCCATGTGGGTGGCATGATGGGCTACATAGAGGAAAAATGGGCCGTCTTTATGGGCTTCCATAAACGCACAGGCGTCTTCTGTGATCCGGTAAATGCCTTTCGGATCGTTCGTTTCCTTAAACTCCTTTTCTTTTGGCACCTTCATCTCGGCACCTACATCGAACCCCTGATCCGAAGGGCGCGTGCCGGCGCCGCCCCCTAAGTGCCATTTCCCGAACATCGCGGTGGCATATCCATTGGCCTTGAGAGCCTCGGCAACGGTAAAATTTTCAGCGGGAAGAACCGTGCTGTTCGGCGTGGGTGTCAGGCGCATTTTTTCTTTAGGTCCTCTATCTGTTGAATTAACCGCATATACACCATGCCTTGGCGTATACTGCCCCGATAAAAGGCACGCCCGGCTGGGTGCGCAGTTGCCCGCGGCGGCATATGCGTTGGTGAACACTTTGCCTTCCTTGGCTAGCTGATCAATATGAGGTGTCTCATAAAAATCCGACCCCATAAAACCGGCATCTTTCCATCCCATGTCGTCGATCAGGATGAGCACAATATTGGGCTTTTCATCTTGGGCCTGGGCAGCGTGTGCCGGAAGGATGATCCAGAGAAGCATTGCGAGCCAAAGACTGCGGCAGTGAAGTTGGAAGGGTGGCTTTTTGTAGTATATCATGGCTATCACGTTGGCTAGTGAAGGTCCAGCGAGCTTTTTTCATCCGGTTTCAATACCCCCAGGGAAACCAGAAAGTCGTCTGCGGCACGTAATGTCTGCGCATAATACCGTTGTCCTTTGTTGAAATTAAAAAAGCCGTGGGTGGCCCCCTCGTACAGTTTCAGGTCGCAACGGCTACCTACGTCCTCCATGAGCTGCTGGTAACGCTGGGCCGTAGCCACGGGAATCAGACGGTCTTGCGTGCCCACCATGAACAACGTAGGTGGCGCTCCACGCTGTATCGCATGCATGGGCGAAAAACCGGTATACGCATCACCGATCCGCTCATATCCATATCCGTCGGGACCGTTGTCGATCACCGGATTGAACAGCACGAGGGCATTGGGCTTACAGCTGACCGAAAGGTCGTCGCCGGGATCATTATGACCATCGATTAGGGCCGTGGCAGCGGCGAGATGCCCTCCTGCCGATCCACCGGCCCCCACGATGCGGTCCGGATGGATGTGGAAGTCGGCCGCATGGCTACGAAGGTACCGCATGGCCGACTTGGCATCGGTCAGCGCATCAAACGGTGTAGTACCGTGGCGCTTCAGTACCCGGTAGTCGACCAGGAAACACACCATCCCCCGTTTCGTGAAATGTTCAGCATGTGGTCTGAATTGCTGGATCGACCCGGAGTTCCAACCTCCGCCGAAAAAAAACACCATGGCGGGAAGCCCAGCGGCCTCTTGGTAGCCGGATGGGTAGTGGACATCCATATATAGCAATGCGGTATCGGCCTGTTTATAAAGCACCCGCACACTGTCTTGCGGAAACGCAAAAAACGGAATACCGATCACGAAAAAGATAAGGAATCGTTTAATGCTCATAGGGATCATCAATGAAGGGTGCAAGCAAAAGCAGACAAGACAAAGACGCCCTGTTATGCGAAAATACTGTTCAGGATGATCTCTTTAATTTCAATCGGTTCCACTACGGCCGCTTCCTGGCTTTTTCGGGTGATTAACACCGGATAGTAATCTTCCGAAACGCGGACAGCCCCGTGCGAACCTTTTACCAAGGTAGCGTCCAACGGGATGACATCAAGCACATACCGGAAGCCGAGCTTCTTGCGCAGCAATTTGTAGGCGGCACGCGCTTTGGACGTCATAAACATTTCCACGGGATCGTACCCCGGCTTTTTGTGAATATCCACCACGCGTGCATAATCCGGAGCGACTTTATCATCCAGCCAGAAGTAATACGTAAACCAGCTATCGGGCTTCGCTACGGCGACTAAATCACCTGCCCGCTCGTGGTCGATGTGTTCCTCTTTTTTACCCGTGCCGTCCAATAGCTGCTCAATCCCCGGTACATTTTCCAACAGCTGCCTGACCTGCTGCTTCACTTCTTCGCTTTCCGTGTAGATATGGGCTACCTGATGATCGGACACGGCAAACGCCCGGGAAGCCCCGGCATCCAGCAATTCCAATCCGCGCTCCACGCGGATACCCAGCAAGCCGGCCTCGCGCAAGATCCGGTTGATGTGTATCGGGCGCGATACAGGTACAATGCCGTACTCCGATAATACAATCACATTGGCTCCCCGCTGCTCATAAAATCCGATCAGGCGCTCCAGCAATGCATCGATCTCCGCCACTTCCCTGCTTATTTTTGACAGATCCGGACCGAACTTCTGCTGGCAGTAATCCAGGTGTGGCAAATAAACCAGGCTCAGCGTTGGGCTGTATTTTTCTTCAACATACATGGCCGCATTTGCAATCCATTGAGACGACGCAATATTTGCTCCCGGCCCCCAGAAACTGAACAGCGGAAACTGGCCGAATTTCGCCTGCAGTTCATCCCGCAATGACGCGGGATACGCATAGCAGTCAGGCATCTTCCTCCCATCGGCTAGGTAGTTGGGGCGCGGGGTTACCGAATAATCCGCTCCGCAGTACATATTGTACCACCAAAAAAGCTGCGCACAGGTAAAAGCAGGGTCCATACGCTTAGCGGTATTCCAGATAGACTCGGACTCCACGAGTTTATTGGACTGCTTCCAGAATTTTATTTCGCTGTCCGTACGATCGTACCATCCGTTGCCCACAATACCGTGTTCGGCTGGCCAGCGGCCCGTCACGTACGTGGTTTGCACGGCCGTGGTTACCGCGGGTAGCATCGGCTTAATTTTCGCTAACTGATTTCTTTTTAGGTAGGCTGTCAAAAAGGGCGTGTGATCGCCGACCAACGCAGACGATAAGCCTACGACGTCCAAAACAACGGTCTTATTCATGATCTTGTTTCCATTTCTTGGAGCACCCAACGCAGTTCACGCGAAATAGAGTCTGCGATAGGCAGTTGCAGTTCGTGGGGCAATACACCCCAGGTATACGTTTCCACTTCCAGATGACGGGTTACCGGGTGTTCCCGCTGGATGGCCAATACTTCCTGAATATCCGATTGTGTCGATTGCAACAACCCTAGATCTTCCAGAAATACCGGCACGTGGAAATGCGACCGCCATTCCTCGGTGTCCGGATCCTGTAATGCATCCTGTGCATCGGGTAAATCTTTATAACGGCGCACTTCTCCATTTTTCTGTCTGGCAAGGACCTGATGCAGGTAAGTAGGCTCGTCGAACGCCTGAAATGCGGCACCAATTGCCGCACGGTCTGCCCCTTTTTCCGGCAAATGCACTTTAAGGGCTGCGCTGATCTGGAATTTACCTATTTTTATTCCGTGCCGGTCGAGGTCATTAACGACCATGCGATGGCGTTCATAGCCCAACGCAAAATGGCAAACGTCGTAACAAACACGTACATGCCGTTTCAATGCCTTCTCTGCCTCTTCCGGTGCCATCCCCAATTGTTCCGAGAAATGCTTCACTCCCGTGGGTACCAGTTCCTGGGTGAACCATTCAATAAATTCCGGCCCCGTTTCCAATACACCATCTGGTTCCGGCTCGATATCCAAATGAAGTTCTTTGCCTTGCTCCTCCCGGATTCGATGCAAGTAAGCCGCCACATCGATCATATGTACCGTCGCCCGTTTCCGCATGTCCCGCCACACTGTCTCATCGTGGTTGTACAAATGCCGGTACCCCAGTGGCGAGGTGGAGATACCGCCATCCATCCCTTCGGGCAGCAGTTGGGTGAGGATGGCAAATAACCGCTTAGTGTATTGAAGTCGTTCGGCCGTTGTCCAATCGGGTGTATGGACCTCCGCCTTGACCCTGGTATCGTGAAAAGCCCCGAAAGGGAACCCATTTAGGGTGAATACATAACCACCTACCTGCGTCAGCCAATTTTTAAATTCATCCAACCGTTCCGGTTGGATCAGTAGGGTGCTGGCCAGATTAGCTACCCGCAACCCGATGCCCATCGGCTGTGCGGGAGACACCGCCTGCTTGATCTTCGGGAAATGCATCTTCAACGACTCAAAATGCTGATCCCATGCTTCGCCTCCATGGATATTGGTACAATAGGTTAACTGTCCGTACGCCGTAATCATATCAACTCACTAAATTAACGCCCTCTTGCAAGGCCGCAGCCGCCCGCAATACATTCTCTTTATCCAGCTCATGTACTTCCACACCACGACCGATTGCCTTGAGCAGCATGATCGTAAGGCGCCCTCCCAGGTGCTCGCGGAACTCTTCCAAACCGGCCAGCAAGGGATGCCCCCCGCCGGCACTTTCCAACAGCGGGTGAAAAATCGGCAACCCCAGTTCCTGTAAGACGGTAAGTACCCGCTGTGCATCGCTAGGAGGAAGCATATCGATGATGGCCGAATATACCGTATCCAGGGCAATGCCAATGGCCACCGCCTCGCCATGCAGCACCTCGAAATTAGAAAGCTGTTCCAGCTTATGTGCGCTCCAATGACCGAAATCCAAGGGCCTGGAAGAACCGAATTCAAATGGATCTGCACCGGCAATATGCTGGAGATGCAGCTCCGCACAACGGAAGATGAGGTAATCCATTGCTTCACTATCGCGGCGGCGAAGGCTTGCGGCATGGTTTTCAATCCAGTCAAAGAAAGCAGCATCCTTGATTAATGCGACTTTTACCGCCTCGGAAATACCCGACACCCACGCCCGGTCATTCAATGTCAACAAAAACAGGTTATCGTTGAATACGGCCACCGGCGGACTAAACGTGCCGATAAAATTTTTCTTGCCCCGGTAGTTAATACCGTTTTTCACACCCATTCCCGAGTCATTCTGAGAGAGGACAGTTGTCGGTACCCGAAGATGACGGATTCCCCGATGCGCAACGGTTGCCGCGTATCCCACCGCGTCAAGTACTGCCCCACCCCCGATGGCCATGATGTATGAATGCCGATCAATGCCATATCGGTTTACCGATTCAATGATGCGATCGACAGGTTCCCATTGGTTTTTAACCGCTTCCCCACCGGGAACCAGCAGCACATCCGCGATCAACTGCACCGCAGATTCGGAGCCAAAATAATCCCGTATCCGTTCTACGAGTGCCGGATGATGGGTGACGACTCCTTCGTCGATCACCACCAACAGTTTGGGAACAGCTCCATCCGCCTGTGCGATAAAAAAATCGCTGAGCAACCTGTTTTCGGGTGTAAATAACCCCGAAGTAAAATGAATATCGTATTGGTAAGAAACCGAAAATTTCTGTTTAATAATGGACTTCATAACACAAATTAAGTAACGGCAAATAGCTTAGCCAGCCAAATGGATACCGGAAACAACAACAGGACGGCAAACGTCAACCCCCACATCCCCGCGGCTGCCGTCCAAGCGGCGTTCATAAAAATCAACCCGATCACGCCGTGCTTAACAGATTTCCGGACATCGCTTGCTTCGAGCGTCCGGAGGGCTTTGGCCAACGGCGGGAATACAAATAAGAGAAACGGCAGCACCATTCCGATGGCCAGTATACCGCCTTGGTAATGCAAACCAAATGCCACAATACATGCAACGACAACCCCATACAACAGGGCCGAAACCAGTAAAGGTGTGCGCTGCCCACCGTGTACTTCACCCCGGCTGATCGTTGTCACGGCCGCGATGTAAATAACGGGTACACACGCCAGGAACCAGACCTGTTCCAGCGCCAGCCCTGAATAGCTTATACCCAGCAGCAGATTGAGTCCACGACATAAACCCATGGTCAATGGACCTGCGACCGCTTGGTGCTTACCCCACTTGTCGTAAACTAAGCACATCCCCACAATGGCGAATGCAATCATCGACGGCAACATGCCCACCGTGCTGGCGGCGGCAACGCCGATGAGAAACAGAACGATTCCTAATGTTGCCGCACCGCGTACAGAAACCCTACCGCTGGGAATGGGCCGCTCGGGCCGCTCGCGCGCATCCAGTTGGGCATCAAACACATCATTGAACACGACGCCGCCGCCATAAAGCCCGACGGTAGCGATGATCAGTGCCATCAAAACCAGTCCATCCAGCGTCGATCCATCGGGCACAAACAGCAACGCAATGGCCACACCGGCCAACACATCCGAAATAGCCGTTACAATATTTGCCGGCCGCATCAATTGCAGATACGGTTTTAGTTTTCCCATCTGTGACTACGATATAATGATCGACCCCGCATCTCTCCGCGGCTGCTGTCCGCCGCGCAAGATGGAATTCCCCTCAAATTTCTGCCCCTGATCAATCACCATACTTTCAGTCAGCATTGATTCATCCAGCTGTCCGCTTTGCCCAAAAGCCGCAACGGCATTTTTGAAACACACCTGCTCAATCACTTCCTTGGGAATTCCGCTTTTAACCATCAACGCAGCAGTTTTGGGTACTGCCAATGGATCACTGATTCCCCAATCGGCCGCAGAATTAACCAAGATCCGTTCCGGACCGTATTGCTTGACAATTTCGACCATCCGCTCGTTGCCCATCTTGGTAAACGGATAGATGGTAAAGGCCGCCCAAAAGCCCCTCTCCAACACTTCTTTAACGGTTTCTTCGGTATTGTGATCAATGATAACTTTACCTGGGTCCAGCCCGTGTTCCAGCGCAATGTCCATGCTTCGCGATGTCCCCTTGGTTTTGTCACGGTGCGGGGTATGTACCTGTACAGGAAGCCCGGCGTCTTTGGCAAGTTCCAGCTGTAGCCGGTAATATTTCTCTTCGGCCGCCGTCTGGTCGTCAAAACCGATTTCGCCAACACCGACCACCCCTTCTTTGTAAATAAAAAAGGGCAGCAGTTCCATGACCGCTTCGGCCAGGGCTTCGTTGTTTGCTTCCCGGGAATTCAGCCCGATGGTACAGAAATGTTTGATCCCGAACTGCGAGGCCCGGAAACGTTCCCACCCAATCAAGCTGCTATAATAGTCTCTGAACGTATCAATCCCGGTACGGGGTTGTCCTACCCAAAAGGCAGGTTCGATGACCGCTACCACACCGGCATCCGCCATGGCCTGGTAATCGTCGGTCGTTCGCGACACCATGTGAATATGCGGGTCAAAAAAACGGAACCCTTTTACCAAATCCAAATCCAGGGCCACCCGCTCTCCCATCGATGCCCGATCGCGCTCACTGTAATTACACATGTCTTAATCCGTTTGATCCAACCAGCCGTCCCATGGTGTATCGGCTGTATCCAATAAATCCGTTAATTCGCTATTTTCTTTGATAAAATCGGCTGCTGGCGCAAAGCTGCTTGCGCTGAATGCGTATGCAACTGCTTTACGTGTAGACCGATGCTCGCTTTCTTGTATCAGCTGCTCCATGAGCCGGTACGCACGGTCGTCCAAAAATGGCGCGACCAATACCCACAGGAACGGATTGATGTTCCTTTTAGCTGCATGAAGTTCGTACGCATAATCTACCAGCGCGCCCGCCAGTGCCGCGTTGTTACGCGTTTTTAACCCGATAATTTGCGGGATATCTTCATCCGTAAAAAACGCTTTCAATACCAGCTGATTCCAAGCACCCTCATCCAAAAACCGACTCGGGTAGTGGTTATTAAGGATAATGGCCTGCCGCACGGGTGCCATGTTGCTTCGGATGCCTTCTGTGCAGCGAGGTTTCCATGCCGCGGGATCATGATAAATAGGCAGTGCTGAATAGAGCGCTACCAATTCTTCCATTTCACCGTATTTAAACAGTCGATCGATCAACGAAACGTAAGCCTGCTGCTCCAGCGCCGGAAGGTTCATGAGCACCCAAACCCGCACCAATCTCGCCAGCGACCAGTCTTTTACCAGAAGCGGCAATTGATCGGAGTTGACGGGCGCCGTTTCGTCAAACGTAATTCGCAAATCTTTGTCGGCCGATCGTATCGTACGCGGAATAGCGGTAAAAACCCTTGCCAACGTATTCGGTTGTGGATCGTTGGCTAGCTGGTTGATTTGATCTGTTAAAACACCCCATTCTTCGTCGGATACGTGCCGAACGATCTGATTGGCTAATCGTTCGGCATCCGTATCACGTTTATTAGTTAAATCAACTTCATCCTTCATCAAACAAGCAACTCCTATTCAAGATTTTTAAACCGTATGTTCTTGTAGGCGATCTTCATCGGTGGACCCACGTGCACCTGAAATCCCATCAAGCCTTCAAATTTACGATTTTTCTCGTCATCATCTGTCACATCACTCATTAATATACCGTTGACATAATGTTGCAGGTGATTTCCTTTGGCTACGACGCGCAGTTCGTTCCAATCTTCCGTTTTAATGTGTGCCTTCAGGGAATCCCGATCGCCCAGCGAACCGGTCTCTTCTCCGGCCGTCCAGATATTTCCCTTCGCGTAGTCGCTGATCTCACCATCCACAGGCGGGAGGCGCATTTGCTGGCCGGGAAACGCCAGAATGGTACGGCCGCGTTCTTCGTAATTCTGTCCGGTGTACGTATTCGCCGCGTCAATATCTGCCTGGTATCCACGCAAGGCATGCGGAAGATCCGGCAGCTCCTCACTGCGGTAGTTAAAGCCACTGTTGCCCTTTCCCGTCAGTTTGTATTCCGTAATCAATTCAAAATCTCCGGGGCGTCCGCCCTCCCAAATGATAAACGAGTTCCGCTCCAGTTCCTTACCAGATTTGATTTCGCCTACAATCGCCCCATCCTCCACGTGCCACAGCGAAGTGTCGCCCCGCCATCCAGAAAGCGTTTTACCGTCAAATAGATCAATAAACTCCGGTTGTGATTCGGATTCGGCCTGCTTATTTTCCTGACTGCCCCCAGAGGTACAGTTTACGAGGAATGCAGCTAATAAAACAAATCCTCCGATGCCCTTCAGGGCCCGGAGGATATTTTTTGGTTTCAACATATCTGATTGAATTAAAAATAAATAACGTTTCAGTCAAGCGTCACGTCTGTCGTCTTCCAACTGCGCGACTTAGCGGAATCGATCACTGCTTCGCATACTTTTTGCGTTTCGTATGCATTTTGGAAATTCGGCTGACAAGGTTCGCCAGTCTCGAGGCTTTTCATGAAATCGGCCACCTGATGCACGAAACTATGCTCATAACCGATTCCCAATCCCGGCACCCACCACTTATCCATATAAGGATGATCGCCATTTGTGACATGGATCGAACTCCAGCCTTTCACATCCGAATCAACGCCGTTGTCGAAATACTCCAACCGATTCAGGTCGTGCAGATCCCAGCGGATCGATGCATGTTCACCGTTGATTTCGAAGGTATACAACGCTTTGTGCCCGCGGGCATACCGGGTAGACTCGAACAGCCCCAATGCCCCGTTTGAAAACCGGCAGTGGAAAATACAGGCATCGTCTATTCCGACCGGTTCCAGCTTGCCGGTATCGTTGTGTACGCGTTCCTTCACAAACGTTTCCGTCATTGCAGAAACTTCCGTAATCCCACCATTGAGCCACATTGCGGTGTCTATGCAATGCGCCAGCAAGTCGCCGGTAACTCCCGACCCTGCCACGTCCACATCCATCCGCCAGGCCGCGTCCCCCCCTTGGGGAAGATCGGCATTGATGGTCCAATCCTGAAGGAAATTGGCGCGGTAGTGGAAAATCTTACCCAGTTTGCCTGAAGCAATGATTTTCTTTGCCAGCGTAACCGCAGGCAGCCGCCGGTAATTATACCATACGGTGTTCGCAACTCCGGCCTTTTCCACGGCATCCACCATTTTTTTGGACTCTTCCAGGTTTCGGGCTAACGGCTTTTCCGTCAGCACCATCTTGCCCGCTTCTGCGGCGGCAATGGCAATCTCCGCATGCAGGTGGTTCGGGGTGCAGATATCCACGGCATCGATGTCGTCGCGTGCAATCAACTTCCGCCAGTCGGTTTCGTACGATGCAAATCCCCATTGTTCAGCAAATGCTTTTACTTTTTCTTCCCGGCGCGAACACACAGCCTGTAATACCGGCTGATATTCCAGGTCAGGAAAAAAATTGGGTACGCGGTTATACCCATTGGAATGGGTTCTGCCCATGAATCCACAACCAATTAATCCGATTCTTAACTCTTTTTTACTCATTTTTTTCTGGAAATTAGCTAGTTATGTTCCGTTTTGTTTCTTCTGTCTTATTCCTGCCAGCCATGCGCCTCACGGACGCTGATCAACGCTGCCAGGATATCATTCCATGTCTGTTGTTTATGCAACACCTCGTTGGGGAACATACATCCGTCCCAACAGATGTGCTTAAATGCTTTCGTTAACTCGCCCTTCTCGTCTCGCAACCAATACCCGGCGTCGTGTGCGATGTTCAACTTCCCATTCGGGTCGTTGGGCAAACAGTGGCGCCCTGTCTTGTCGTGTGAACCTGACCCGAAAACCGTCCCATCGTTCTGAGCTACGTGGAAATCAATCGTCCAAGGACGTAACGCCTTGGTAAGCGTTTGCAGTCCCTCTTCCAGGGCCTGGCGGTCACTCCACTCAAAATCTACGGGCAGAATCCGGTCTTCGGGCTGATTATACCCCAGCAAATACAGGAACGTGTGCGACATATCCGCCTGGAAGCCCATGTTGGGTCGGTCAACCGCTTCCAATGTATTCAGCATGGTCCGCCAGCTGTGCATGCCTCCCCAGCAGATTTCTCCTTCGGCGGCCAGCTTTTCGCCATAGTCTGCCGCCACGTCGCACGCCTCGCGGAATGTTTCGGCAATTATTTTGGTATTTCCAGCCGGATCTTTGGCCCAATCTGCCGGTGAACTCGAGGAGTCGATACGAACTACACCATAGGGCCGGATGCCCATCTCACGCAACTGTTGACCGAATTCACAGGCCTTACGCACCATGTCAACAAATACGGTACGGCTTTCTTTACTTCCCATGGCGGACCCTGCCCAGATAGGCGCCACCAGGGAACCGATCTTCAGGCCATGACCAGCGACTTTCTCCGCCAGTCGCTCCACTTCTTCTTTTCCGCCATTGATGTTTACGTGTGGTTCCAACAATCCAATATCCACACCGTCAAATTTCACTCCATTCACCTCCGCTGCCGCCGTGTAGGCCAACAGATCATCAAACGGAATCACGGGTTCGGAACCTTCGCCCTTACCTACGATTCCCGGCCACGTCGCATTGTGAAGCTTCGGAAAATTGTTTTTTGTATCCATATCTCTTTTTCTTTATCTCTTTAACTAAAATTTAAGCCAACACCAGGTCTGGATTGCCCGGACCGAAATGCTTTAGCATGACGATCGGATCTGTTTTCGATAGGTTCACAATCTTCACCCCAGCCTGTGCCGCGCGTTCGCTCACGAAATATTCATCGTACGTCAGCTGGCCGTAACGGATCAGTGCCGGTGTTTCGATGTCCCATACGCCCATGGTTCCATGTCCCTGCATCATGATCATCCCATACGCTGCAGCATCCCGGATCGTCACCGTTGCTCCCGGTAATACCGTCAGCTCCTTCGCGCTGAAGGCATCCGACTTGTAACATATCCATTTTTCAACATAACCCGCATCGCGCATCTCGTCTTCGTTCCGTACCGAAAGAGGCGCCATAAACCGGTTTTGCATGGTATTTGGATCGAGATTCAACTCCCAGTCCAGCACATCGATCAATTCATCAAAGTCGCCGATTCGGTCTTTCGGTGTTCCATTCCACAGCAATTCTTCAGGGATGATGGCCTCATTCACCAGCGACTGGTACATGGCAAACACATCCGAAGCCTTCTGCGGCTCGTAGGTACACAAGCTTCCCGGTGCGTGCAGCAGCCCTGGAGGAACGTCCCATCCCGTGCCCGGCTCCAGGCGGTATGCCTGCGAATAATTTGTAATCTTATTGTCGCCCTTGGTAAAGTTGACAAGACACTCGCGGATCTGGTCTTTTGTCGTACCCGGTGCCAAACCGATAAAGGTGTATGGATAGTCGCCGCCGTGGTTATTCAGCTGCGGCGGGAAGTAATATGCTTCGGGCTTCCCCTTTTGTCCGATGAGTGCCGCCTTTTCGTCGTTATGGTGTACGTGATGGGGAAGCGGCCCCATGTTATCAAAGAATTTCGAATAAATTGGCCAGCTTTGGTATTCATCCCAAAGGCGGGAACCAATCAGTTCACCTTTCAGTTCGTCGACGGCATCCTTCAGCAGGAATTGCTGCGTACGTCCCCCCTCTTCGTAAACCACCGGGCTCAGTCCCTCGTTTTCTCCCGTCAACGGACCATTTTTCGCTGGGGTTGTGGATGAAAACCAACGCTCGTCTATACCTCCACGTGCTCCCCCGAGAACATAGTAATCGTCGGGATGAAGTTTGATCCGACGGCCCGGTACGCAGAATGACCGAGGCACCCACGTCGGAGCCAAGCGCAGTATTCCCTCTCCCTGTTCCAATGAACTCTTTGCTAACTTACTTGTTTCCATGTAATGATTTGATAATTTATGTTTAAATCTATTTATTATACGTTGCAAACAGGGTCTTATTGCCCGTCAATACCCTTTGTTTTGTATCAAATTTGTATTATTTCGCACTTCACCTGTTGGTATGGGAAATAACAATTCGCGCTCTTTCAGCACCGGTCCATATGAAAATTTATGTCCTACGTAATCGTCAAATTGCTTGGTTCCCACGTTGAATGCTTTCCGCAACCGAACCATATCGAACCATGTTTTGTTTTCAAAACACAATTCATACCAACGCTCTTTCCAGATCGCTTCCCGCAGTTGCTCCTTTGATAAACCTTCCAGGTCTTCCAGTTCGGCGCGCGACCGGATGGCATTTACCGCCTCATAGGCAGCTGCGGTGGGTCCACTTACTTCGTTAGATGCCTCCGCATACGTCAACAACACGTTCGCATAGCGTATTACGGGCCAGTTCAGGTCGCTGTTTGCCGAACTGGTCTGAGCCACTTCATCAAAATGCTTCCAGATGAAATTAGCCCCCAGCTCTACCACCTGGTTCCGATTAGACTCGTGGGTAAACGTAGTATAGAAAAACTGCTTTTCCTCCGCACGGAGGTCGCCCGGTTCATAGGAATTGACAAAATCTGCCGTGGCATAGATACCTCCTGTTTCGTCGGAATATTGCGAAATATTCTTGTTATAAGGAATGATGGCGACCTGCCAGTTTCCCGGGATCAACTGGGTTGCAAACTGAATCATGAAAATATTCTCCTCGATATTTTTCATATCAGGATCGTGCAGGTCATCGTAGCTATCAAACAGTTCAAATTCTTTCGAATCAATAACTTCTTTCGCTTTTTCGGCTGCGAGGCTGTAATGGGTTTCGCCTTTCTGCAAGGGATATCCGGCCATGGTTAGGTATACTTCCGCCAACAAGGATTTGACAGCTCCCAAACTTACCCGGCCCGAAGCATCTGTCCAGGGTAGTCCCGAAGCCTCCGCCGTAGTAAGGTCTTGCACGATCAGCTCGTACACCGCTTCCGGATCGGCCTGCGACGGACGCAGCTGTTCAGACGCGAGGTCCACAGGTTCCGTAACCAACGGGATGTGCCCAAACATCCGAATGAGATCAAAATAATACCACGCCCTTAAAAAATGCGCCTCGCCCAATAACCGCGTCGCCTCGGCTTCATCCATCGTGATTTCTGGAATTTTCGCGATTGATAGGTTGGCATTGGCAATCCCCCGGTAATAGCTCTGCCAATAGGTTGCTCCATATCCGTTATCTGATGTGTTATTCAGATCTTTAATAAAATAGCTATTTGCCGCCTGCCCCAGGTCCGTTGCACCCAACCCGGTAGCAAACTCAGTCATCATCCAGGCTGCTCCGTTAAAGCCACTGCTTAGTGGATCGCGCATGTTCGCATAGATGGCGTTCACGGAACTCCGTGCATGCTCCGGCTTCGTGAAATATTGTTCAACCGTGAAATTAGTGGGATCCGCTTCATTCAAGAATTCGGAACAGCCTCCCAATGCCAATGACCCTGCTCCGAGCGCCACGGCTATATATCTTAATGCAATTGTCTTCATCGCTTCTTCGTTTTGATGTTACCCAAGCTGTTTACAAACCAATATTTAAACCGAGCATGAATACCCGAGGTCGTGGGTAATCATACAATCCATATCCCTGCCCAAAGGCGGAACTGGAGTTAGACACCTCCGGATCAAAACCACTGTATTTGGTAGCAACAAAGAAGTTCTGAACGGATCCATAGATCCGCAGTCGTTGCAGCTTCAAGCGGGAAGCAAATTCGGCGGGTACCACGTACCCGAGGAGCAGGTTTCTGCCCCGGATGAAAGAGGCATCTCTCACCTTGTGGCTGTCGTCATACGTATCGTATCCGGCTGGGATGGGCCGTATCTGTGCAATGGGCGTATTTTGATTCTCTTCTGTCCAGGCATTCAACACTGTTTTATAGCTGTTAGCAATGCCCTGTCTGTCTTCAATGGAGTGGATACTTCGATCCAGCACATCGTTGCCATACATAAACTGCAGATCCACGGTCAACGACCATGCTTTGTAGCGGAACGTATTGAGGAAGGTTCCGAATCCATCCGGGACACCTTTTCCGATAATGGTGCGGTCGTTATCGTTGACAGCGCCATCGTTATTCAGGTCCAGAAACTTCACATCGCCCGGCAGCGCATTGTAGACTGCCGCTTCTTCGGCTTCCGCCGTAGACCATGTGCCCAAATGCACCCGCCCGAAGAACGAACCCACCGGCTCGCCGACCCGAACGATGGTTGCGGCCCCCGGGAAAATATCACTGCCGCCCGAAAGTTCCAGCACTTTATTTTGGTTGATGGAAATGTTGAAGGTGGTATTCCAGGAGAAGTTATCCGACTCAATATTGGTGGTATTTAGCCCGACTTCTATTCCCTTGTTTTCCATGCTACCGATGTTCGTGAAAATGCTCGAATACCCACTGGTTTGTGGCAAGGGTGCATCCAACAGCATATCTGCGACCTTCCGGCGATAAAGATCCACCTCGAGATTCACCCGGTTAGTGAAAAGGCCCAATTCCAAACCTACGTCTACCTGGTGGGTTTTTTCCCACCGCAAGCCCCGGTTGGGCATACGCCCCACACCCGTGCCGATTTCACGCGATCCGCCGAAAATAACCGAATAGTTATTCATGCCCGCTAACGCGCGGTAAGCCGGAATCTCGGAGTTGCCTGTCGCCCCGTAGCTCGCACGGATCTTCAGGTTGGAAATAGCCGGTAGATCCTGCATGAAAGATTCATCACTGACACGCCACGCGACGGCAGCCGACGGGAAAAACGCATATTGGTTTTCCTCACCGAATTTAGACGACCCGTCCATCCGCCCGGTAAATGTCACTAAGTATTTACCTTGCAACGCATAGTTCAACCGGGTAAAATACGAATTGAGACCGTATCCTTCCGCCACAGACCGCGGCGCCAACGCCGTTGCCCCGGCGCCCAGGTTGTTAAACTGGAAGTAACTATCCGTAAATCCCTCGGCACTGGCTTCGCTTTCAAAACGCCCCACGTGCTGCCAGGAAAGTCCCAGCATGGCATTCAACGAATGGACGTCACCAAAATCTTTCTTGTAAGTCAGGTAATTTTCAAACTGCCAGGAATTGAATCGGTTGTTGATGACCGACGCGTTGCCATTGGTGGAAATGTATTGCATTCCCGCCGCGGCAAAATAATCCCGGCGCTGGTTGATGACGTTCGTACCCAAGGTAGATCGAAGCTCCAGGTTTTCAGCCAATTGGATATTGGCATACATGTTTCCCAGCATGGTTTGCGTGCGCAGGAAAAACAACCGGTCTTCGGCCACGCGAAGCGGGTTGTCGCCCCCTTCCATACCCGGGTAGTCGCGATTACTGGCCCAGGAGCCATCCGGATACCGTGCCGGGATGATCGGCAGGGCTTCGAGTATCTGCCGCACCATGGTAATACCGCCCCCATCCAATTGATCGATCTGCTTCTCGTTCTGATCGTTGTACCCCAATGTCCCGCCTACCTTCAGCCAATCTTTGATCTCCGTATCAAACACAAACCGTCCGGCATACCGTTTCTGCCACGAACCGTATATGATTCCATTTTCATTACGGTAATTCAGGAATGCGCCATAACTTCCTTTTTCATTTCCGTTGGTAAATCCCAGTTGATGATTTTGCGAAAAGGCTTCCTGGAATGCGACTTCCTGCCAGTTGGTGTTATACAAGGGATTTCCCTGTCCATCAAACAGCAGTGGATTGGTCCGTTTGGTACGCGGATCGTCGTACTTGGTACCCGTTGCCCAGCCCACAGGATCGAATTTCTCTGCGTTTTCATAGGCGATTTCTTCCACTCGCAAAAACTCTTCTGAACTTAACACGGGCAGGAGCTTGGGAGCCACGCCGATACTGAAGTCTGAATCGTAGGTTACTCCACCACCACCCGACGTACCCCGCTTCGTGGTAACCAGGATAACCCCGTTGGCACCCCGTGCGCCGTATATAGCCGTAGAGGAAGCGTCTTTAAGTACTTCGATAGATTCAATGTCGTTCGCATTGATGTAATCGATGGGTGTACTGCCATTTTGAAGCCCCGCGGTGGTCAAAATAACGCCATCGATCACATACAGCGGATTGTTGGATACACTGATGGAACTGGCTCCACGTATCCGGACGTTGGTGCGTCCACCCGGTCGGCCGGAGTTTGACGATATGGCGACTCCGGTTACGCGGCCGGCCAAGCTCTGGTTGAGTGACGAGGCCGGTCGCTCCTGCAGCGCATCGGCCCGCACGGTTCCCACCGCACCGGTGAGATCGGATTTGCGCTGCGTACCATAACCAACCACAACCACTTCGTCCAGATCCGTTTGGCTTGACTGCAGGGTAATGTTCAAGGTAGCTCCACTAACGGGAACTTCCTGCGTTGTGTAGCCCAGCGCACTGACTACCAAAACCGCTCCATCCGTATCCTGCAGGGTGAGGGTATATACCCCTTGATTGTTGGTGCTCGTACTATTGTTGGTTCCGCGCTCGGTAATGGTAACCCCGCTGATGGGTTGCTGTGAAGCATCGGTTACTTTTCCAGTAATCGTTTGTTGAGGGTGGTCTGATTCGGCCCATCCGATTTGAACCAGGCCTGTTAACAGCAACATGAGCATGTAGGCCATACAGTCTTGCCAACGTAGCTGCCTCTTTGTGAAACAGCCGTTGTTACTGATTTGTTCTGCTTTGCATTTGGTCATAATTAGTTGGTTTTAAATGAACACCTCGATCAATTGTTATCTTGAGAACTTCGATGAGAAGACTAAAACTTTCAATCACCTATTGGCCAAATTTTGCACATACCCACCCCTATCCGGCATCGGGTTGTCCGATGCCGGCTGATATACTGACGCTATCGCGGATTATCAACTAATACGATACGTGCCGCCGCTAATGCGATGCTTGCGGAGCGGCGGCCTGAACGGCTTTATCTTTCAGCGACTTTTGCCAAAAGAAGAAAATAATAAATAAGACGATTAAAATAGCGGGAAACGAAACCATTTTACTCAACGCATCCTGGCCGGTAGCGAGCTCCAGTGTAGAGCCGGTCAATCCGGCAGCTGCGTTCGTTTCACGGGCTCCGTCTATCCACCCTCCAATAATAGGCTGGAAAATAGCCGTTGAAAACATCCCGATTCCTCCGATTACGGACATCCCCAATGCGCCACTCAGCGGAACCCGTTGCGCAACCGATCCGACCATCACTGGCCAAAAGAAGCAGACCCCTATCGCAAACACCACCGCAGCCAAATAGGCGATCGGTCCCGTTACTACGCTAAACAGGTAAATACCAATGGTCGCAAAAATAGCGCCTCCCAACAGCACACCTGTTTGTCCCAACGCACGCACTACCGGACCTGCAAAAAATCTACCTACTGCCATCAGCCCCGTGGTTAACGCTAAGATCAACATACTGTCAGCCCCACTGTGGCTCATGATGATGGATACCCATTGCTGAGGACCAAATTCGCTGATTGCGGTAAGCGCCATGCAGAAAAACAAAAAGAGGAAGGTAGGCGAGAACATTGCTTTAAAATTCTGAGCCAGGGAAGTCGCGCCCTCCACTTTAGCTTTGGGAAACGTTTTTCCATAAAATAGCACCACATAAATGAGCGTAGGAATCATCAACACCCACATCTGGGTTTGCCATTGCTGCAAAAATCCGCCCGCTTCAGTCATGAATTTTGAAATCAGTGCGCCGAGCAGGATACCCCCTGGAAACCACATGTGAAACCTACTCAACATCTTATTCATTTTAATATGATTGTCCGAATACATATCGGCAATCATCGGATTACAGGCAGCCTCCGTACAGCCGTTGCCAAATCCAATGAACAGCGTGGAGATCAACAAACCTGTATACCCGCCCGAATAAATGGTCAGCAAGATTCCCAATGTATGCGCGACAAAAGCCACCCGCATAATGTTTCTGGCTCCGAATGAATGGTAAACCAATCCACCAATGATCATGGAAATCGGAAATCCCAAGAACCACATGGAATTAATAAACCCAAGCTGCTCAGCCGACAGGTTGAATTGTTCGCCTAATTGAGGGAGAATACCCGCTCGGATAGCAAAGGTGAATGCCGTCGTAATGAGCGCAAAACAAGATCCATTGAATAAGGCACTTTTGTTAACGTTTTCGTTCATTTTTTTGTGAGTTTTTTAATTGGTTACTATTATTTTTTCTTTACACGTTTTAACCGGCCAACAAATACAACCGGATACTGACACAAAATCTGCACGAAAGATACCTATTTAATCGGTAAAAACCACAGCAGTTTGATCAGCTTTCACAGTTCAAAGAAAATATATCGCCTCTCGTAAGTCTATAACTGCCAAGCAGGGGCATCTTTAATCCAAAGGTAATCTTCCGATCTTATACTTCTGTCCTGAGCTTTCCTGCTTACCGACTATCATTCCGTTAAAAATCCAATTAAAGGATAGACCATGACAGTTACTAACAAAAAAAAATATACATTCGTATTGTCGGTAAGTTAAGAACGCTACTGATGTCATTATAAACTAAAAAATCGGTCGCAGACCTTTATTTTTTCTAATAAACAATTATGGATAGCTCCTCTTACATTAAATTGAGAAGTAATGTTACAAAACTATGGGCCGCCATTGGATTCCTTATCCTCTCGGCGTGCTTATTTCAATGCACCAACCGCAACGAAAACGCGCTGAAAATCAAGAAAGACGCACACATCATCTTGATCGGCAACAACCTTGGGTCCAGGATGATGGACTACGGCTATTTCGAAACGGAAATGCAGCTCCGGTATCCGGATAGCACGCTGTATATACGCAATATGAGTGACGGGGGTAACACCCCCGGATTCCGGCCCCATTCAGGCCACCCCTCGCCCTGGGCGTTTCCGGGTGCCGAAAAATTCCAAACTGAACTTGCGAACGACCCCAATACGCAGGGCCATTTTGAGATGCCTGACGAATGGCTCACTCGACATAAAGCAGACATTATCGTTGCGTTTTTTGGTTCGGTCGCATCTTTCGACGGTGAAGCGGGCGTACAACGTTACAAAGACGAGCTCGACGCTTTCGTCAAATATACGTTACAACAGCGCTACAACGGAGTGTCAGCACCTCAACTGGCGCTCGTATCGCCCATCGCCTTCGAAGACCTTTCGGCGAAATATGACCTACCCGACGGCAAAACCGAAAACGAACACCTGTCGTTATACACGCAAGCGATGAAAGAGGTGGCAGACAGCAACCAGGTGCTTTTCGTGGATATGTACACACCATTTAAGAAGCTTTTCGATAAAGGCGATCAGCAATGGACAATTGACGGCCTGCAGCTCAATGACGAAGGATACAAAAAATTTTCCTTGCTCTTAGCTGACGCCGTCTTCGGCAACGAAAAGGTGAAAGATGACGCCCTTCGCAAATCTGTCCATGCAGCGGTTATGGAAAAAAATTGGATGTGGCATAAAGATTTTAAGATGCCCAACGGTGTCCAGGCTTATGGCCGTCGCTACGACCCGTTCGGGCCGGATAACTATCCGGCGGAAATTGCTAAAATCCGGGAAATGACGGCCATCCGTGATGAAGCTATCTGGAAGGCGGTTAAAGGGGAACGGTTCAATCTGGACAGCGCCGATGCGCTGACAACCAAACTCCCTGAAGTGAAAACAAACTATGTACCGAGTGGTAAGAACGGTGTTCCAAGATACCTATATGGCGAGGAAGCCCTCAGCAAATTCCGGATGGCACCGGGCTACAAAATAGAACTTTTTGCGTCCGAGGAAGAGTTCCCCGAGCTCGAAAAACCCATGCAGATGTCCTTTGATAATCAAGGGCGGCTTTGGGTAGCTATCATGCCAACCTACCCACATTGGAAGCCGGGGGATCCCAAACCCAATGACAAAATCCTCATTTTTGAAGACACGGACAACGACGGTAAGGCCGATAAACAAACGGTTTTTGCTGATAGCCTGCACCTGCCGGTCGGATTTGAAATCGCTCCGGAAGGCGTTTATGTTTCACAGGGCACCAATTTCGTATTACTTACCGACACGGATGGCGACGGTAAAGCTGACAAGAAAGAAGTACTGTTGAGTGGTTTCGACGATCACGATACGCATCATGCGCACCATGCGTATACCACCGACCCATCGGGCGCCATCTATATGGGAACGGGTGTGTTCCTCATCAGTGACATCGAAACACCGTATGGCACCGTCCGCACTACCAATGGCGGCTTTTTCCGGTATGATCCCAACCGGCGCAAACTGGAATTTGCCCAGCTCTCCATTCCAAACCCATGGGGTATCACATTTGATGATTGGGGACAGAATTTCTATGCGGAGACATCGGGGCCGGCCGTAAGCTGGATGATGCCCGGCACCGTCAAGCCGATCTATGGTATATTTACCCCCAAATCAAGAAACCTTGTCGAAGCGGCCCACCAGGTGCGCCCGACTTCGGGACTGGAATTCATTTCAAGCCGCCACTTTCCCGATGACGTCCAGGGCGACTACCTCATCAACAACACCATCGGCTTTTTGGGCACAAAAGAACATACGCTGGAAGACGACGGAACAGGGTATAAAAGCCACCACAGACAGGACCTCCTGCGATCGGAAGATCCCAATTTCCGGCCGGTAGACCTCGAGTTTGCACCCGATGGTTCGCTGTATGTCATCGACTGGCATAACGTATTGATCGGGCACATGCAACATAACCAGCGCGATCCCCTGCGGGATCATACCCATGGACGGATCTACCGCGTTACCTATCCATCCAGGCCGTTGGTAAAACCCGCATACATCGCCGACGCTCCCATCGACACCTTGCTCGACAACCTGAAGCTGCCCGAGTACCGGTCTCGCTACCGTACTCGCCGTGAGCTCCGTGGGCGTGACTCATCCGAAGTATTAGCGCATCTTAAAACGTGGGTGAAGAACCTCGATAAAAACGACCCCCGCTACGAACATCATCTATTGGAAGGGCTATGGGTAAGCTGGGGACTGAATCGCGTGGACCAGCAACTGCTCCGCCAGCTGCTGCACGCAAACGATTTCCGGGTTCGCGCCGCGGCTGTTCGCGTGGTGCGTTACACCGGTCATCAGGTAGCCGATCAGGCACAATTGTTGAAGGAAGCTGCTGGTGATGAACACGGGCGTGTCCGTTTGGAAGCGCTGGTAGCCGCTTCCTGGCTGGACAAAGAGCCGGGGCTCGCTATCCTGGAAGAGGCCGCGAAAAAACCACTTGATGATTGGATGGCAGATGCCTACGGAGCCGCATTTGCCCGTTTGAATGGGGATGTCATCCAAAAGAAGAAAGCGGAACGAACCGCGAAAACAGATCTAAAAGGAAAAGACCTGGAATTGTTTAAAAAAGGACAATTGCTTTATGCACAGGATGGATTCTGCGAGACTTGTCACCAGGCAGATGGAAAGGGGCTTCCCAGTTCCGGCTTCCCACCCCTGGCCGGCAGCCCCTGGCTGGACAGCGATGACCGCTTAATCAAACTCACCTTGAAAGGCATGCAAGGCCCCATGGAACTCCTCGGTCACAAATACCCCGGGCAGGTGCCTATGACGCCGTTTGGAGGCCTGCTGAACGACGAGGAAGTAGCGGCCGTGCTTACGTATGTAAAAAATTCATTTGGCAATACAGGAACACCTGTAAATCCGGAAAAAGTAAAAGCTATCCGAGCTGCCATTGCCGACAAAAAAGGCTTCTACCACCCGGAAGAATTGCTCAAAGAGCATCCATTATCGAACTGATTGAAAGAAAAATAAGGCAATAAAAAAAGCCGGGGCAACGTAATCGTCACCCCGGCTTTTTTTTAGCGATACTATGCACCAAAGTGCGACCGCAAAAAGGAAATCCCTTGGACGGCTATGGCCTCGCGAGAAGGTTCAAAGTTCCGCCAGATAGACGCTGCTTTGGCAACTACTTCAACCGCGGGCGTAAAAGATTCAATGACTAAACTACCCGAGTAGTTGACCTCTTTCAACGCATCCCGGATTCCTACCCAATCGATGTGATCATTCCCCGGTGCTCCCCGGTCACAACCGCACGCATGTACGTGAAACAGGTGTTTCCCGGCTTTCCGGATTGCCGCTGCGGAATTCTTTTCTTCGATATTCATGTGGTACGTATCCAACAGTAGCCCCACTGCGGGATGATCCACGGCGTTCACCAGTTTCAGGGCTTGTTCACAGGTATTGATAAAATCAGTTTCATACCGGTTCAAGGGTTCAATTGCCAGTTTCTTTCCCAAATCACCGGCACGGGATGCCAGTGTTTTCAATTGTTTGACGACAATGTCCCACTGCGCTTTGTAGTCGTCTTCCGCCGTTCGCTCCGCCCGGCCTACTGTGGAATAAAGCGGCCCTACCATCACTGGGCAGTCCAATATCGCCATCACATCCAGTACTTGACTGATATAGTCAATTGAATTCTGCTGTTCCTCGTTGGTGCCCCGCAAATCGCGACCCGGCCCCATTGCAGCACAGATTGAGGAGCAACGCAGCCCATTATCGTCCAGCGCCCGTTTGATCAGATGGGGATCGATATGGGAAGCATCCTCCAGTGCAATTTCGATCGCATCGCATCCCCAATCCTTAAACTGTCGGATGATATCGACACTTTCATTCGTAAAAGGAGAAGTAAGCAAAAATGTATTGACGCCAATTGTTAACATATTATCTCAATTAGGTGGTATAATTTATTTGTAATCCGCGGGAGACTTTCCTTTTTTGAAACTGTCAAAGCCAAACATTGTCGGTTGATACGGAGAAACGAATGCAACATCTGCCTTTTCGGGAACCGGTTGACCAACTGCCCAAAAACAAGCATTTACCAGCAATCTCCGTAAATCCTCATTAACCAGGTCTACCGAAGCCCCCATGGTGGTCGTAAAAGCCTTTCCTTCCTTTCCCCCTTCGAGCTGGTACATCCTGGTCCAGGCAACCGGCAACGCCTCTTTATCTTTGTTGATGGGCGCATCGGCGGTCATCCCACTGGTCGATTGTCCATACACCAACACGTCAGCCCCTTCCAGCGATCCGACGGTATAGACATCTGTGGGCACCCAGATATCGGCAACCCCGTTCAATATGGGATTATCCGCTGCTGCCTCGTTATTCAGGCCCCGTGTCCCTTCTTTGCCGTGGTCGCCATGGTGGCTTACCCAGGTTTCTCCCAAGACGATCTTGCCAAATCCCTGCTCCCAACCCGGCACGGTACTCTGGAAGTCGTACTTCGCATACGGATCGTTAGGATTCTTTGCGTAGTGAAAGGCGTGTGTAGCGGTGCGTAGACCGATAACGGGTTTCCCTGCTTTTAAATACGCGTCAATGTAACCCATTTGATCGGGGGGCAATTCACGGAAACGTGTAAAGATCACCATCAGATCGGCCGACTCCAAATTGGCAAGACCCGGGATGTTGGAGGATTCATTCGCGTCGATTTCTCCGGTCAACGAATCCACCGAAAACAACACCGTACAGGTAAAGCCATAGCGCTCAGCCAGTATCTGGGCCAGCATAGGCAAGGCTTCCTCCGATCGGTATTCTTCGTCGCCGCTGATTAAAACAATCTTCTTACCCTTTCCGGGGCCTTCCCCACCACGGTACGTCACCCATTGTTCTGCTTCGGGTTCCTGCGCTTGCTGTTCCTGCGTAGCGGTCGTGCCTGAACAAGCCGCGAAACCACACACGGTGACCAGCAAAAGGATGGACATTATTTTCGTTCGTTTTTTCATGAATATAATTGATAACAGGGTTATTACAAGGGCTCTAAGATAACGAATTCTTGCTAAGGAGCAAAGCTGTGAAGTGGCTTTTCTCGGCTAGCAAACCGGAATTTTGTCTTGTACCCAAAATTACCTACCTGCGGTACGCTGCAAAAAATCAGCGATGTCTGTCGGCTGATCCATAATCCGAACCACCACTTCGTATTCCCTGCGCTCTTGCGGTTCCAGCAGAATAAGCGAACCGTTCTGCCGGGCTTTTGCCTGGCCAATCGGTGGATGGGTACCGGGTTCCAGCCCCACCACGCACTCCCCCGGTCCCCAATGCTGCCAATTGGTCAGCCAGGGCAACTGGTTTTTTTTGAATTCAATCGATAACGCAATGCCGATATTCGGATTGTGGATTCCACAACAACACGTACCGTCATCGTCAGCTTCTACATCGATAAACGCCGCTTCTTCGCCACCTCCCACATGATCTTCCAACGGCGGACTCCCCTTCCGGAAAGGTTGCCCCGCTTGAAAAATTTTCGCCTTGTCCGCGCCCTCACGCGATTCCCAAGGGCCACGCCAGCAGATATCCGCGCCTTCATCAACCAGCGGCCATCCTAAGTTCATGTGATAGAGCAGCATGTGAGGTGCTGGCGTATTTCCGTGGTTAACTACCTCATCGCGGATTCGGATGGTAGGCTCGCCCAGCTTACCCGAAATGGTACGCCTCAATACGAGCTGTACCCCCAACGGCCTGGATTGTTTAATGATTCCGGTAATCTGCATATCCAGCCGGCCCGCAAGCGGATCCGGCTGGATAATGGATTCGATGGTAGCGGGCAAGCCGCTGAACTGGCTGTGAAGTCCGCGCTCACCGTGCGCATCCGATTCAGGTCCACCAACATGGTCCAAACCACACGTGGTTAGCAAGCCGCCCCCAAATCCGTTGAGCCACTCGATTCCCCGGTATCCTGTGGGGCTAGGCGCGACAACGACGCCCAAGTGACTGATCCACGCAAGGCTGTGTGCATTGTAAAACGCATCAGCAATATCCAGGCCCCGATCAATGACCACTTTGTACCGAAGGCCGGTTCCCGTGTTCACCCAAGCAATACGTGTTCCCTTGCCCGGGCCATTATCCAAGATCGCTGTCTCAATGCCGCCAACCTGCATAGGGTTCGACACTTTCGTTTTCCAGTCGGTCATTGCACCCGTTTATTCACCCTTATAGATCGGGTTATTTTCATTTCCGCCTGCCATCAAGTAGGCCATCAAATCTTTCAATTCCTCTTCATTCAGCACATTGAGCGTTCCCGGGGGCATGGTAGAAACCTTGGCCACTTTGATCTCCGTTACGTCGCTCTTGGGTATCTCCTTCAACACCTGCGGCGCGTACGGATTCTGTGACACCGAATACACGTCTCCCTCTTGGGAGATCAATCTACCCAATACAGAAGATCCATCTTTCAAGACCAGCACTTTAGATTCGTATTGATCCGAAATGACCTTGTTGGGCTCAATAATGGATTCCAGCATGTCATGAACGGAGAAACGTGTTCCCAACTGCGTAAGATCCGGGCCGATCGCGCCGCCTTCTCCCTGCATCATGTGGCACGACGCGCACCGTACGGCCCCAAAAAGTGATTTCCCCTGTTCGAAGTTCCGCTCACCTTTATCTCCTTCAACGGTCTTTACCGCCTCGTCAATTTTCCAGTTTCGACCCGGTCCTTTTGGCGGCACTATATTTTCCGCCAATTTATTTCCCGATTCCGCCACAAGCGAATCGCCGGATATGGTATTATAATGTGCAAATTGATCTTTGGGTACTTTTTCAAGCGCTAGTTTACGCGCAGCGTCGATAAAACCAATATAGCTATTGCCTCCTTTATAACCGAACGCATCGTAGAACCATTTGAAGTAATGTTCATGCAGTTCGGGTGTCCATCCCGTTGACGCTTTACTTAGCGCTGTGGCAAGATAAATCTGTTGGGCCGGAGGCGTCTTAGCCAACATGCCAGCGATATCCATTCCATATTGCGGATTCCGCAAGATCAAATCGGAGGAGTTGGTTAACGTAGCCATCATCGTAGTCGAATCGTCTTGGGCACTATCCAGCAATGACAGTGTCCTTTCTACTGCATAAGGAGCGCCGATTTGGATCAACACCTTACTAAACTCCCGGTTAAGGGCGTTGTCTGTGGTGGGATATGCATCATCAAAATAATCCGCCAACCGTTTCGCAATGTCGGGTTGGAGATCTCCCATGCGATAGAGGGCAAGTTCCACTGCCCGCAATACGCCTATTTTATTTTCACGTGATATCCGATTGATATCGATGGTCATCAATTTACGCAAAACGACAGACTGCAACTCGGGATGTCCCGTCTTTGCCATGGCAATCATCGCATTCGTTACCGTCCGGATATTCCGCTCGCGGAATGCTCTTTTTCCCCATAATTTGAGGGGTTGATGCCTCAACGCGACGGTTGCGGCATAACGGATATGCCGATCTTCATGATTCAGGTATGGCCAAATTTCGTTGACAATATTGGAATCGGGCGCATGTTCAAAATACCCTTCAATCCGTTTGCGGAGCGCCATTTCCTCGGTGAGGTCAGCTTCTCCTTGCGCCTTTTCTTTTACTTTGTCATACGCTTTATAAGAAACCCTGTACAGGTCGGATTCCAACCGCCGCCCACCGGTAAGGAAATAAAGGGCTCCATCCGGCCCGATTTCCCCGTCGGTTAATGGCAAAGGTGTTCCAGAAAGAAATTCTTCTGCCTTTGCGCGGTAGGTCGCTCCGTCACGCTCCAGTTGTACGGCATAGACAATACCGAAGCTCCAATCAAATGCGAGCAGGCTATTGCGGTATTTATCAGGAAACTTAGCATTGCCTGTATACACTAAATTCGTGGGCGATCCCTGACCGATATTGAGTAAAGAAGGAAGCTCGTCGGGATAATAGGTAGGCCATTTGCTATTGCCTGTGCGCCAACCAAATTCCGCCCCTTTTGTCACGTGTAAAAGTCGCGTCGGCCGGTACCAGGGCATCCCGAAATCCCATTCCATATCCGAATCATAGGCAAACAGCTCTTCATCGTCATTAAATGCAATGTCGAACGTATTCCGGAACCCCGCCGCAACCAACTGCCAATGTTGTCCCAATGAGTCGGTATGGGCAATCCATCCTCCAGGCGCCATGCGGTCGTTTGCGTGACCCCGTGGATCCTTGATTAACTGGAAAACGTTGTCTTCATCCCAATTAGCGGGTAATAAATAACTGTCCATCTCGGGCACATCGGTATGGTTGCCGCATACAAGGTAGATCGACTGCCCATCCGGTGCAAGGATAATGCTATGCGGGCCGTGTTCACCCTGTCCTTCGAACGACTTCAACAACTTTATTTCATCAAATTGATCGTCGTTATCGGTATCCTTCAGCCGATATAAACCACTACTTTTTTCAAACTTTTCATCTCCTCGGTGATTCACCATCACATACAGACTGTTAAATGCCCAGAGCAATCCCTGTGCATACCCCATTCCGACTTTGGTCTGTGTCGTATCGTTCTTCCACTCATCACCCGGAAGTGCCAACCGTTCAGGCTCCGCCGCCAAGGTGTCTGCACCGATTTCGGGAATATCGATCCGGTATAACGACCCATACTGATCCGATGTAATCATCCGGCCCTTGTCGTCAAACGTCATCGCTACCCACGACCCCTTTTTATTTTCGGAGGGGCTATAGAGATGTTCCACCACAAAGTCGGGAGCGACGTTGATCTTCTCCACCTTGGGCTTCAATTTTACCTGTTCTGTTTCTTTGTCTTCGGTTTGGCACGCTGAAGCCAGCAACAACGCTGCGAGCGCTGCCGCTAAACCGGGGCTTTTTTTCATGAAAGTTTGCATATAGTGATTAGTACGATGTCTGTGCGAAATTAAGGTTTTCGATTATAATAAAGTTTAATCAGTACTCATAATTGGGAAACCGGTATTTCATCAGTTTACCGCAATACTACTGCCTTTTGGAGAAAAAGGCAACCTGTGCTGTCCTGTAATTGGTCACTTTGCATGCGAAACGCAACTGGAACGCTCGCGTTGCTCACGTCCCAAGGTTGCTTTTCGCATACAAAGTTTCGTTGGAGACCTGCATTCTCTCCTAGTCCGTATGTTGTCGAGTAGACCCGGGGAATTTCACCCCGAGTCCCTCATAGAACCGTACGTGATACTCTCGCATCATACGGCTCTTATTACCAATTACGTCCGAAACTGTCCTTGTTCCAGCCGTTTGCCTAACTCCCTTGATACCTCCCGCTTGAACGGTTTCTCGCTGAGACTCGTAGGCCTGATAATACGCCCCCTTCGCTCCATCCTCATTACAGGGACTTCATCACTACTACGAAGCGTTCCGCCCCCGTGCAGCGCATCGGTACTTTCCCCCTTGCGGTGTCCGCCGCTTGGGGTTTTCCCTTCGCATCGCCACGACAGGTTCTCCTGTTCCAAACAAAAGCCTGTGTTAAGCTCGTGCCGCCTATACGCCGGATGCCGCATGGACAGTAGACAGGTCACCTCCATGCTATTCCCAATGACGTTGGTGGACATTGGTTCTGACATCACTTCATCCTTTCGACGCCTCATCGACGGTTCACTCGCGTTCACCTTCCTAACACTTACCTGACACCTTCTTTGATGCCTTTTCCCGCTATCGCTCACTACCACAGCTTTTAACCGCAGCAGCATAGGGGTGGTTTGGAAACGGTGCCTGTACACCCTATCCGAGGGGCCTACCCTCATCTTCTGTTCAGCATTAAATGTTAAATTCATAGAACTATACATTTATTCAGGACACTCACCAACCGGGATTCTGTTCAAATCCATTCAGCCGGATTTCGCGTGCCGGAATGGGGAACAGTAACTTATGTGGATCTATCATATAGGAAGCACTGCTCAGTCTATTCAACCGTTCTTTTTCCTCAATTCCATGCTCGGTCATTACCTCGACCGCCTTGCCGGTTCTCAGCAATTGGTACCACCGGTGATTTTCAAAAGCCAATTCAACCCGTTGTTCGTGGGCAACCGCTTCGCGGAATGCATCCTCGCCAAGGCCCGACAATGGATCCAAACCAGCACGTTCCCGAACGGCATTGATATAAGGATACGGATCGCCGCCGGTTTCATTCAAGGCCTCTGCCAGCATCAGCAACACGTGGGAATACCGGTATACCGGCCAATTTTCATCGGCGCGCCCATCTTCCAAAAAGGGTGGATGGTAATATTTCCCGATAAAAGGAATGTCACCGTCAAACGCTTTGGATTCCTCAAAGTCGGCATTGGATGCATCACTGAACATCGTAATCGAAGCATCCCGGCGGACATCACCGTCTTCATAGGCGCGGTAAATGCTGGGTGTCGGAATATTGCTGCCTCCCAGGTTACCCGAAAAGCCGATGAGCTCGTCTTTCGCGTTCCGTGGGCCAAACATGAAGATAAAATTACTCGCCTCAGTTTGCAGTCCTGCATCGAATTGGATAGCGAATATAGATTCTGCATTGTTTTTGAACGCCGGATCGAAATTGTCTGCGTAATTGGGTAACAAATCGTAGCCCAAATTCAGCACCTGCTCAAATGCATCTGCCGCATCGCCGTAATTGTGCAAAGTCATGTGTACTTCGCCCAGCAACGTCAATGCGGCACCTTTGGTTGCCCGGCCAATGTCTCCTCCTGAATACGATTCGGGCAGGCTGGCTATCGCCGCGTTCACATCGGCTAAGATTTGTTCGTAAACAGCCTCTACGCTAGCCCGGCCTTCCGAAAATGCACCTTCCGGATCTTCAACCTCATGCACCACGAGCGGAACCCCGCCAAACAGACGTACCAAATGGAAATACTGCATAGCACGCAAAAACTGCGCTTCGCCCCTGTACCTGGCCTTTAATGATTCGTCGGAAAACTCCACTGGTTCGATGCGGTCAATGATGACGTTCACCTGCTGGATGTTCCGATAGAGCATGTCCCAGGTTCTAGTCACATAGTTATTGGTCGGCGTAATCAAAAACTCGTCGATTTCTTCGCGCTGTTGTGCGCCCCGGTCAGATGCATCGAATTGATAATTGGTGTTGTCGGCCACCATCTCCGTCATGGGAAAAAAATGATCAACGGTATAAAGTTCCTGCAAGGAGCCGTATGCACCGTTGACGGCCCGCAAAAACTGCCCTTCATTCTCGTAGTAATTCTCCCCGCTTGAAAAGGTATGCGGCTCGACATCCAACATGTTATGACAGGATCCCAATGTGAACAATGACAACAATAGGATCGAATATTTATGGTGTTTCATCGATTTCTTCCTTTTAAATTGAGTGACTAAAAACTAACATTAACGCCCAGGGTATAGATACGTGGCACAGGATAACCGGAGTAGTCTATACCCGGTACAAGAGCCCCGGTATCACCGCGGTTGTAGTTGGTCCCTTCCGGATTACCGCTATACCCGGTGAACAGCAATGGGTTTTGGACGGTACCGTATACCCGCAGGCTGCTTATCCACCGATTCTCGACCAAGCCGGCCGGCAGGTTATAACCCAATGTGATGTTCTTGATCCACGCATAGTCGGTCTTTTCAACCCACAGGCTGTGCGTATCCCGATACATTACCCTTCCTCTACCTGTTCCGGTGGTGGTGGGTACTTTGCCACTCCCCGGCTGTTCGGGCGAGCGCCACCGATCCTTCACACTCCGGTTTACGTTGAATACGCCGTCGATATTTCCGGTATAGAAATTAGTAGCGCGCAGCATCTGAGCCCCCATGGCTCCCACTACCATCACCCGGAAGTCAAAGGCTTTGTACCGCAGCGTATTCGTCATTCCCCAAGTGAAATCGGGATACGGATTGCCGATCACGTCAAAATCCTGGAAAGGAGTAATTTCGCCGTTGCCGTCCACGTCCCTGAAACGCATATTTCCGGGAACCGCTCCGGGAAATGCCGGATAGTTTGCCAGGTCTGCCTCGTTTTGGTAGATCCCTTCGTATACATACCCGATGATCATTCCCACCGGTTGACCGATTTCGGTAATGTTTGTCGGGTTGCCTTCGCTGCTTTGTCCAGAATAGATCGGGTCTTCGCTTCTTCCCAAAGCAAGCACCTTGTTACGGTTGAAGGAAATGTTGAAATTGGTCGACCAATCGAAATTGTCGGATACGATGTTATGTGAAAGAATGCCCAATTCGACCCCGCGGTTGCGCACATCGCCCCTGTTTTCAGTAACCGTACCGAAACCGGATGACTGCGGGATTTCAACGTTCAGCAGCAGATCTTGGGTGTTCCGGTTGTAGAAATCGGCTGTCAGATTAATCCGGTTGTTGAGGAAGTTGAAGTCGATACCCAAATTGAGTTCGCGCATCCGTTCCCAGCCCAGATTGGGATTGGCGAGAGACGTCATCACCCGACCACTGCCTAAGGTACCGTTAAATACATAATCTCTCGTACCGATGTTGCTCATGTACGGATAGTTTCCGATGTTAAAGTTGCCTGTGAAGCCATAGGAAGCACGGAGTTTCAATTCATCGATCCAGGAGCTATTCTTCAGGAAATTCTCTTCCGACAACCGCCAACCCAATGCGAAGGAAGGAAATGCCCCCCAACGGTTGTTCGGGCCGAAGCGGGAAGAACCATCCGACCGGATGGTAGCAGTCACCAGGTATTTACCGGCATATGAATAATTCGCACGCGCCAAATAGGAAATCAGCGCCCAGTCACTGATATCCATATTACCCACGATTACCCTGGCCGCTGCGTTCAACGACTCTATATCGTCGTCCGGGAACTGCTGGCCATCGAACCGAGCGGCATAAAACTTATTGGATTGTATGGTATATCCCGCCAATGCCGAAATGGAATGTCCCGACTCAGAATTGTAGTCATACGTCAACGTATTCTCATTCAACCAGTTGAGATATTTTACATTTCCATAGTTGCCCGAAGGAACCGAAATGCCCGGGGCATTCTGATTCGCTAGCGTCGAAGGCCGGAAATATTCGGAATCGCCATCTTCAAAGTCCACATTGAACGACGACCGTAGCTTCAAGTTCTTGATGATTTCAAGTTCAGCGAAGGTATTCATCAGAATCTTGGTCCGGCTGGCCTTGTTGGTGATTTGGTTGAGTACCATGATGGGATTCGGATTACCGAATGTGCCCGTTGTTTGGATGTACTCGTTGTAGCTACCATCTGGGTTGTAGGCGGGCGGAATGGGATTAGCAATCTCGAAAAACTCGTCACGTCCCTGCCCACGCACGCCCCCTCTCAGAAACGTCATCGAAGGTGCCACGTTGACACCGACTTTCAACCGGTCGGTAATGTCTGCATCCATGTTCGCACGCAGTGAAAACCGGTCAAACTTGGTATTCATCATGACCCCACCCTGATTGAAGTAACCGGCAGAGACAAATGTGCGGATTTTCTCGGTACCGCCACTTACGCTCAAACCGATATCCGACATGGGTGCCACACGGGTGACGGCATCGTACCAGTCCGTTCCCTCGCCAATGGCTTCCGGATTCCGATATTCTTCGGGGATATCGGCCAAGGTAGGTTCGCGTCCTTCTTCCGAGCGGATGCGATCTTCGACGGATTCTTTCATAAACTGCGCGAACTCCTGTCCGTTCATCAGATCGGGCCGACCTTTTTGAGGCACCTGTTGTAAGCCCGAGCTTATGTTAACCTGAATCCGGGGTTCGCCGCTGGCGCCACGCTTGGTGGTGATCATGACCACCCCATTCGCACCTCTGGATCCATAGATTGCCGTTGCCGAAGCGTCTTTCAATACGGTCATCGACTCAATATCCTGCGGATTGATCGCACTCATGGGATTGGATTGCTGCCCAGAGGAAGAAGGTACCGGGAAACCGTCAATGACATACAGCGGATCGCTGCCCGCTCCGATTGCCCCGATGCCCCGAACCTGGATTTTAGGTCCGCCGCCGGGTGTACCGTTCGACGTACTCACATTTACACCTGCTACCTGACCGGACAGGCCCTGATCAAGACTGGCGATGGATTGTCCCCGTACATTCGTCATGCTCACCGACGCGATGGAACCGGTAACATCCTTTTTCTGTTGGCTGCCATATCCTACTACGACCACCTCCTGCAGGTCTTCCGTTTCTGCCACCAGAACCACCTCAAGGGTTTTTTGATTGCCAATCGTGATTTCTTGAGACACATAGCCCACATTCCTGAAAACCACGGTCTCTCCGCTTTTGGCATCAATCTGAAAACGGCCACTTGCATCGGTGGCGGCTCCCCGCGATGTGCCCTGCACCAAAACGGAGACCCCTTCCAAGGGATTGCCTGCGGCGTCTTTCACCGTACCCACGATTTGCTCCTGGGTGAGGGCTGTCAGCGATGGACGGGGTCTAATGATCACCGTCTTGTCTTCATTGAAGACAAACTCGACGGATTGATCGGCAAAACATTGTTCCAGCACTTTTCCCAACGGCTGGTTTTCGACGTTCAGCGATATCGGTTCTAACTTAACGAGTAAGCTGGCGTCATAAATAAAATCGTAGCCACTCTGTTGAGATAGCTGGTATAGCACATTTGCTATGGGTGTGTTTTTCACGCGAATGTTGACATTCTGCCCATGACTTGCCATAGCAAATTGCACAAATACCACGGTCATAAAAATGATAATCTTCATCAAGACTAAAACGTTAACCGGTTTGAAAAATGGTTTGTGGCAATGCCAAACATATTTTTTTTTATACATTTGAAGCTCAATTTGTGATTAATAATTTGGTTGCTTAATCAATTTGTGGTCACTTTTTCGTCTAACTAGTAAGACGCGAACCGAGTGCGGGCCAACGCCTCGGTTTCTTTGTAACCAATGTTATCTAGTCGCTGTTTTTCCTATTACCGTAATCCTCCTTCCTTCAATATTGAATGCTACTAAACCAGTTGCCTCGAAACTTTCCAACAACTGGACGATGCTTTTGGAGCGTCTAAACATCCCTCCCAATCGGACGTTTTCTAATTTGCCTTGAAAGCTTACTTCGATATTGTACCATCTTGCCACCCGCTCCATGATGCTGGTAATCTCCTCGTTCTCAAAAATAAAATAATCGTTATGCCATGCCAGATCTTTGTCGATATCGCCTTTTTGTATGTGAATATCACGCTGCCCAAGTTTACTTATAGCTGTTTCTCCCGGCTTGAGTGTAGCAGCATGATCCTGTTGCAGCACCTCCACGACGCCTTCCACCAACGTCGTTTTCATTTTGCCCAAGTCAGGATATGCATGAATATTAAACGTGGTACCTAATACGCGAACCGTTTGCAACGGTGTCTTTACTAAAAAGGGGCTTTTTGCATCAGCAGCCACTTCAAAAAAACCTTCCCCCGTCATTTCTACCTCACGTACTCCATCGGCAAACCGGATCGGAAAACGTAAAGACGATCCTGCATTTAAGTGAATCTTCGTACCATCTTCCAATGCAACACGATAATGACCTCCTTTGGGTACATTCACGGTATGATACCCACTAATGCCGACTTCATCCGATTGAACCTCGTATACGATCTGGCCATTGGCCGAATTGCACACATACACCTTCCCTTTTTTGCTCAATAACCCTGTATTGGATTCATTCAATGGTACTGATTTTCCATCGGCCAAGACAATTGTTGCCTTATCACTTCCAGGTTTTATTCCGGACTGCGCAACTGCCTGTTCAATTGTCATTTTTTTTGTATCACAGCCATATGTATCACAGCTATTAGAATAAAAATCGATTACTTTCCAGGTAGCTGCTATAAGCAAAACCACCGCAACGACTTTAAACCATGGAAAGAGTGCGCGTAGTTTTTTATCCGATGACTGGGAATCGTCTGTATCGCCGTTACCTTCCAGGATCCGCTGCAAAACCTCCTGCCCCTGTTCGTTCGAAAAAACGGCCTTTTTGGATTCAAACAACTCCCACTTATTTTCAAGGGCCTGCATAACGGCGCCTTCGTTAGACAAGTCGGCCAGTAGCTCCTGCAGTTCATCCCGCTCCCGGGTGCTGAGGGTACCTTCGAGCGCCCGGTCAATCAATAGCAGAAGTCTAGCGTTATCCATGTTTTTCAATAGCAGAACAGCACGTTCTAATTGGCTTTACATGATAAAGACACCAGATTTTCAAAAAGTGGATATAGAAATTTGATTTTTTACAAACTCGCTGATAAATTTTACAGCCAGGTGCTGGTATTTTTTCACAGATTCGATAGACAGATTCATCCGTTCAGAGATTTCGGGATTTTTCAATCCTTGTCTTCTGAGGGTAAATACCTGTTGTTGCTGGGGGGGTAATAATTTGACTGCCTGATCAATCAGCTCATATCGATCGCTCGTGCTTTTAGTTTCCACAACGGGTTGTATCAATTCGATTTCCGACAGGTACGCTTCTTTTTTATTCCGTTCGGCCACGATCTGGCGAATGTGGTTCAGTGTATGATTTCTGGATAGGATAAACAGGTAGGCATCAAACCGCTTTACCTGCCGAAGCGCGTGTCTATCCATCCATATTTTGGTAAACACCTCTTGCACAATCTCCGCCGTAACTTCATGATCTTGTGTCAGCCCTTGCACAAACTCGCCTATTTGGTTATAGTAGGCATAAAACAATTTAGCAAACGCCTTCTCATCACCGTATGCGACCTTATTTAATATATCTGTTTCGTTATATAGTTTGTTCAGCGCCATAATTGGAGGCTGGTATTCTGATAACTGGTATACTGCAATACTACTACCTTTTGGAGAAAAAGGCAACCTGTGCTGTCCTGTGATTGGTCACTTTGATGCGAAACGCAACGGAAACGCTCGCATTACTGACGCACCAAGGTTGCTTTCCGCTGCAAGCTCCGTTGGGCACTCGTGGTATTTACGGATCGGCCCTTAGCCGATAGTGCCCCGGTTGGAGTTCATACCGTAAAAATCCTTCTTGCTCCTCGAGCGCTGTAATGTTATCATACTGCGCGATATCTAGACGTTCTTGGGGAAGTAATTCTAATGTGGCTACGCTATTAGGAGGCACGGTAATTTCCAAGGCCAGTCCGCCATTTTCCCGCGACCAATGTGACTTGATGAGACCCTGGGGTGAATCGAAAGCAGCCCTAGCCCATTTTACATCGGTCGCGTTTGGCGATGGCGGCCGAATGATAAACCGACGGAAGCCCGGCGCCTGTGGATCCCGTTTGATTCCAGCCAAACCATCTATGTACCACGCGCCTGGATAGAGATAGGAGCTATGCAGCAACGAATGCCCCGGCAGATCCTTTTCCCACATCTCCCAAATGGTGGTTGCCCCATTTTCTTTCATATAACCCCAGCTGGGGTAGGTGGTTTGGGACACCATGCGATAAATCAGGTCATTTCTTCCCTCTTCACGAAGCAATTTAAAGAGCAATGCCCCACCGGTAATGCCTGCATGGATATGCCCATTCCGGACCTGCAGGATTTCCCGTTCGAGGCGCTGCATGACCTGCGCACGCAAGGTGGCGGGAGGTATTTCTGCCAGTAATGCCGCGGCAAGGTTGGCCATGGAACCATCTGCGTAGCTATCGTCTCCTGCGTTGAAAAACCGGGCATGAATCGCCTTTGCGGATGCATTTGCCTGTTGCTCCCATTGACGTGCTTCGGCTGCTCGGCCCATCACCCGGGCAATTTTGGCAGCCGTCCGCAAGTTAAACACGTAATACGCATTGTTGAGACATAGCGTTTCGGGCTGGTCGTTGTTCATTCCCTCAGCGGTTGCGTTTGGCCACAGCCAATCACCCAGAAAGTCCCATTGACCGCCGAACCGTTGCAACAAACCGTCTTTTGTGTGGGATTGCAAAAAATCAAGCCATCCGGTAATAAGGTGAAAATTAGCTTCCAGTACTTGCTTGTCGCCGTAGTGTTGGTACATAAACCACGGGAGGGTAACCACAATCCCGCCCCAAGCCGGACCGCCGCCACCCCAATAGGTAGGAGCGGTATGCGGAAGAATACCATTGTTCAAGATGCGGCCGCTGGTCATTGCCTTCCGGGCATGATTCGGATCGAGCATGTTGCCAACCATGGGTTCGGTGCCCTGCACATCGCGCCAATCCTGCATCCATTTGGTATAAAATGCGCCCAGCTGATAGTTGAACATTCCCGTCTCGCTAGTGGCGTGCGCGTCGCCACCGTACCCCATACGCTCGCGTTGCGGGCAATCCACGATGAAACCTCCCAGTGAAAGGTTTTCAAACGTCCAACGTACCCGATCGTAAATCCAATTCTGCAACGTATCCGAAGACTCAAATTCAGTGGCGTTGGCGTAGTCCGTTCTGACCATCCAACCACTGATGTCGCTTATATCCGGAGCCTTCCGTAATCCTTGAATGATAATCCAACGACCAGCGCTATAGTTGAACCGATTCCGGAAGGTACCTTTCCCCTTTTTTCCAATTACGTAGGCACTATGAAGGTTAAATGTCATGTCGTCCTGTTCGCGCTCAGAATATGAAAACCGGATGGTGTCACCTTCCTGCCCCCGTACGTTCACTTCAGTCCAACCTGCGAAGTTTACACCCATATCCACCCGGTATGAGCCATCCGGCCGGGCTTCGACACGAACCGGACGAATTCGTTCAAACAATCGGTTGCCTTCTACCAACTGTGCTGAAAGAGCAAGCCGTGTAGGATATTCTGTTGCAACCTTCCAGTTGGTTTCATCGGCGGATGCCCGATTCCAATCCGGTATCTCACGGCGTGCATCCCACAGCTCGCCCCCCATATTCCGAAAATCCCATTTTCCCAGTAGTCTGTTGGGGCTGGGGTGCGTTTTCCAGCTGTCGTCAGTAACCACCACGGCTAGGGGCGCGGCATCATCCGCAGGTGATTCCTCACCGTATATAGCAACCTGAGCGGTTACAATCGGTGTTAAGGGTCGGTCTTCGTTGAGGATATACCCCGGGAAAATCGACCACGAGGTACCCAACCAAAGGGCGATCACATTGGCACCGCGTTTAAGCTTATCCGCAACCTCATAGGTCACGTATCGGGCGCGCTTTGTATGATCACTCACCGCAGGCGCCAATACTTCGCTTCCGATACGTTCGCCATTGACGTATAGTTCATGGTAACCAACGGAAGCTACGTAAATCGTTGCCTTCTTCGGCTGCTGGTCCAAGTTCACCGTTTTTCTGAACCAGGGATCCATAATATTATTTTCACGTGCTGAACGGTCGTAGATTTCGTCACTGCCAATCCATTTACCTTTCCATTCATCGGAACTAAACCATCCGGTTGACCACCTCGCGGGGTCACTCCACGCAGACAGCGATCCACTTTCGTCTTTCACTTGCACTTTCCAGTGATAAGTCCGATCCGAAATAAGTTCCCTTCCTTTATATACGATATGCTGACTTTCATCTGAAGAAATCCACCCACTATCCCAAACGTCACCCTTGTTGCCAGCCAACAAACGGCTTGTGGAGGCCACAAGGATCCGGAAGGCCGTTTGCCGTTGACCGAAACCTCCTTTGTCCGTTGCTTCCAATATCCAACCAAAGCGTGGCTTTTTACTGTCGACGCCCAACGGATTTTCGCGGTATTCGACGACGAGCCGCTGGGGGAAAACACTCGCCCCCGCAGCCGTTCCATGGAAAGACAGGAAAATGGTAACCATTGTGACGAAAGAAAAAAAGTGACTGCGTTTCAACATAAAGCGTATGATTGGTATGAAAGGACTAAAATATAGGTTTTCAACTGTCGGATCATCCTGCACCGTCACGATCCGGCTTCGCAATTCAGAAATCGAGGTGACCGCCGACAAAAACTAATAGTTCCGCCAGGGAACGGTCGAAATAATGCCCCAGGTTGTGGCCGGTATCGTCCAAGAGACGAACCCGATGGTCTACGCCAGCCGACGCTAACATCTTCGCAAACTCACGGAAGGCTTCGGGACGGTCTTTATCTCCGTTTACCAGGTAAAAGCCGAAGCCGCGTTGTTTCCATACAGGCAATGCCGTTTCAACCCGGTCTTTCAATTCCCCATTCTCCAATCGGATACCACCACCTAAACTGGCCGCCACCTTAAACCGTTCCGGATATACCGTCGCCAAATAAACCGCCCCGGCGCCCCCCATCGAGAACCCCACCAGCGCCCGAGATTCCGCGTCCGAAATGGTGCGGTATTCTGCATCGATGTGCGGGATTAGTTCGCTCACGATCATCTGTTCTACATTTCCGCGGTAGCCGCTGCGTCCTCCGTTGGGGAAAACACAAATTACCGGCGGGATGTCTCCCCGTTCGATCGCCTGCGCTACCCGTGAAGAAAAGCCTGCGGCGTCTGAAATTTCAGTTCCTCCCATGCCGTGCAGAAAATAAACGACCGGAAACCGCTGGTCCGTCCCTTTTTTATACGCGGTAGGCGTCCAGACAACAAATCCAACATCGTGTCCCATTGCCTTGCTGTGTAAAACATGATGGCTAAGTCCATCCATTTTCGGAATACCGGGATTCATCCACGACACCGGCGGGCGCGCATTGGCCTGTGATCTCTTTGCGAAATCGCGATACGACTTCAGATGGATACCCCGCTTGGCGATGATATCCTTTACCTTTGGGTCCGTAAACGCCTGTAAAACACCGGTGCGATCTTCCGCAACGTTCTCATACCCCACATGCCCCAAGCCCTGCGTTTCCAGGTCGTCATACGCCGGGTGTTCCACCAACAGATAGTCGCCGGCGGGAAGTTGCTCGAGTTGGGCACGTAAATTTTCAACTTTCATGGAGGCTGTCATTTCACTTCCACTCCATCGCGGAAACCGAGACACCCGAGAAAGGTCTACCGAAAGGTTATATTCGGCCGCCAGTTTATCTAACAGTTGCTTAGCCTCCTCCGAAAAACCCAAGCATCCCATATGTTCCGAGAGGTGTGTCACCTGTGGAATTCGCTTCATGCCAAGCTCGATCTGTGCACGCAGCTCTCGCTCTATTTCTCCGATATCCCACGAAGCACCGGTGATATACGGCGACTCCGGCGACTTGTCGTTTTTCCAAACAAACGGAAAAAAGTAGCCATCGGCATCCGTGATGCTCGGACAGTGGGTAATTGGACGCCATTTTATCCCGGACCATTCGCTGGTCAGGGTCAGGTGAATGCCGACATCCAAATCGGGACGGTCGCGCAGGAGCACTGCTGCTTCTTCAAACCACGGACCGGGAACGATAACTTCCACGGATCTGACAATTCCTTTTTCGTAGGATTCGATGGCCGCAAAATTCACCGATCGGGCAGCGCCCATGTCATCAGCCCGAACCAATAGATTGATGGGTGCTTCCTGGGCCATTGCCCCGAACCCCATCAAAAAAAGTAAGATTAAAAGATGCTGTTTTTTCATAATTCCCTTATTGTGTAACTTCGAGTAACAACCTTCTGTACGAAACCAGTGAAGGCAGTCCCCGGTCGTGCACCTCCAGAATGAGGTGGAATTCAGTGCCGACTTCTGCATCCTCGGGTACCTTGAACAATGCTTTGTTATCTGTATGGTGCTCCACGGGTATGCTTCCCGGACAGGTCCCTGCTTCCCAATAGTTAAACCATTGAAACGTTAGTGAGTCGCCATCTGGATCAAATGATCCCGTCGCTACCAGCTCGATCACTTCGCCGGGTTTCGCCTTTTTTTTTATCGGCCCCACCCCCGACTCACCATTCAGTACCGCTACCGGCGCCCGGTTGGCGCCGCCTGTCGGCCGGATACAACGGTCCAGCCGGGCCATGAAATCCGATTGAAATGCGGATCGCCACCTGGATACCGTATGGCGCTCATTAAGCGTACCGTCAAGAAAGTCGGGTGCATCAATGAACAACTGGTTACGGAGCTTACGGAACCTACCGCCCCATCCGCCCCATTCCGGCCTATCTGCAACGTTAAGTCCGTTGGGAATCAGTGCCAGGAACGACGGCGTGTCGCCTTCCTTCATACCGGCCGTACCATGTCCATCCAGTGGATAAAAATCGGCAAGTGCCCCGTGTCCGTGAACGTGTGTGCGCACCCAATCCCTGTCCGGACAGTCTGTCTGACCGGTTTGATACATGCCGCGGAACACCGATGTCATCGGCTCGCCCGACTTACCCGGGAAGTAATAGCCACTGGCCACGTACAGCAGATCGGGATACGCACGGAGAATCGAATCCCTATGCCCATCTTGATCGCCGATTCCGTATACACGGATTTTCGAGCAAAAAAGGCGAAATTCATCGGCAGAACTGCTTTCTCTGGCTTCCCATAGCGCCTGCGCCAACTCGCGGTGACCACCCCAGACAACGACATAAACCGGTGTATTGGCGTGCCTTACGATTTCGTTAATATGGTTTGCGCCTTCGGACTCCCATCCCCGGCCAACGGATTGGTAATCCGGCAATCCGGACTTGACAATGCTGTGCAAAAACCCCGGTTCCGGGTAACTAGGTGCATAGAACTGGAGCGCGGGATATACCTGTTCATACCGGGAGATGGCTTCTTGTACGATATTTGGATGGGTCTTCAACCCATGCCCCATGGTACTTGTAGCAACAATACCGGTAATATTTAACACATCGGAATACAAGAGCAGCCGCACTAAACTTTGCTGGTCGTCCGGATCGCCACCGATATCCGTCAACACCAGCACACTGGGCCGCTCTTGGGCGTGTGAGACACACACGCCCAAAGCGAATACCCATAAAAACCACCCTCTCATAAACAGCCCATCTATTAATAGCCCGGGTTATTTTCCGTAATGGCACTATTCCGTTCGATTTCGGCTTGAGGCAGCGGGAACAACAAATGCTTGTTCACATCAAATTGTACGGGCGAGGAAAGGTAGGTGCTGAAGCCGCTGATATCACCTGTCCAACCTGCCAAACTGATATCGCCGGCCACATGCCACCGCTTCAGGTCCCACCAACGGTGGCCTTCACCTGCGAGCTCAACTAGCCGCTCGTCCATGATCCACTGCATGATCGTACCTGTACTGGTTTCGCTGGTGGGATAGGCCGCGGGCATACTCCCGTCACCAAATCCGGCAGCTTGAGCCCACGCTCGCGCACGGGCACGGACGTCGTTGATATGACCGATTGCCGCGCTTGGGTCACCCGTTTTCAATGCCGCCTCGGCAGCCAGCAGCTTAACATCGGCGTATCGAAGAATGCGCTCGTTGTTAGCCGATCCTCCGGATCCGCCCCTTAGGTCGTTCGATCCATCCGGTTTGTTATACTTTTGGAAAATTCGGCCTGACAACCCGTCCGACGGATTCAAGAACACACTAATCCGGGGATCCGTACCGTATGCATTTAAGAGTTTCTCCGTGATCAGGTATTTGGTATTGGTAGCATCGTTAAAATCCCCCGCACCCCGAACTTCCATGGAATGTCCCCTGAACACACTCATATTTTCCACGCCGCGCCAAGCGCCGTCGTGTGCAAGGTTCAGGTTGTTGTTACCACTGCTCGGCATGGCCGCCTGAAGTTCATACAACGATTCATCGTTGTTTTCGGTGGTTGCCATAAAATTGTGAAGAAAATCAGGCACCAGCGAGGCCGTGACCGCATTAGCGGCCGTGAGCGCTTCTTGATAGTCAGCTGTGCTGTTGCTGTAGTTACCCCGGAAGACCAATGCTTTTGCTAACAACCCGCGTACAGCGTTTTTAGTAATCCTTCCCCTATTTTCCACCGACCAATTTTCGGGAACTTTCGGGAGTGCATTTTGCAAGTCTGTGATTGCTTGGGTCAGCACGTCCAAAGATTCACTTTTAGGCGTATTGGTCTCTCCAGTTTGTAACCGCTTCGTTACCAGAGGAACAGATCCGAAAATGTTAAACAACTTAAAGTATTGATAAGCTCGGAAAAACAACGCCTCACCTTCCATCATCGCGATTTCTTCAGCCCCATCAAATCCAGAGTAGTCGACATTATTAACTCTGTCTATCACCACATTCGCTCTCGCAATTCCTTTGTAAGCCGAGCTGAAAGCAAACTGCAACCGGGAATTATTTGGGTTAAGCGACCCGTCGAAAAGCTCAAAGAACGTGTTCGCGCCCCGGCTTTCGGTTAAGTCATCTCCCGGAAGCAGCCAGATACCAGAAATCCAGCCGTTGTATCCCACTGCAGAAAAATGGTAATCGTCGTAAATGGTCGCATACACCGCTACCAACGGTCCACGAAAATCCCTGACGGAAGAAAAATAGCTCAACTCGGTCGGAGAAAACGGAGCCTGATCAACCAAGGAGGGATCACAGCTGCTCAGGATGCTTCCAATTGAGCACAAAATCAGAAAAACATATTTTTTCATTACAGTCAATTTTATGTATCTAACACATGAACTACCACTGATTAAAATCTCGCATTCAGTCCTACCGTAAATGTCTTCGGCAACGGAAACTGGTCATTCACGGGATCCACCGTACTCCACCTGTGAAGGTAGATATTATTATTCCCACCAATATAAATCCGCAACGAGCTAACGGTATTTTTGAGACTCGCTAATGCTGAATTCTGGAGGGAATATCCCAATTGCCACGTGTTTAACCGGAAGAAGGAAGCATCCTCAACCCATCTGTCGGAGATGCGGTTGTTTCCTGCCGGATCGCCTACCACTGCCCTGGGAACACTGGTATTCGTATGGGAGGGTGTCCACCGATCAAGTGTCGTTGTCAGGTGGTTGTGCACACCGACCATGCTCTCGAAACGGCGTCTTGTCGAATTTACCCGATCCACGTCCCCTTCGCCGTAGAAATTTGCCACTAAGTCGAAACCCTTCCATCCTACATTCAGGTTCAATCCATACGTATACCCCGGCAGCACATTTCCGATTTCCGTGCGATCAAAGTCGTTTATCTGGCCATCCGGTGTTTTGCTATAAAAAGGCTCCTCGTCGGTGGGGTTACCCTGCACATCCAGAAAATACATATCTCCTGGAGCAACGAGATCGGTATTGGTTACGTTATTATCGGGGTTAGCTGCATAATATGCCTCAATTTCTTCACGCGATTGGAAGATTCCGCCCGTCTTGTAACCCCAAATTGTTCCGATAGACCTTCCCTCTTCAATGCGCACCACATTGTCTGCATGTCTTCTGTGAAGACCGGCAATCAATAAGGGCTGGTCATTGTACAGTTTGGTTACCTTATTCGTGACGAAACTGATGTTACCGGAGACGCCATAATTGAATGCACCCGCTCTATCTTTGAATCCGATCATGAGATCAACGCCTTTATTTTCCAGCTCGCCGATGTTAAATAACGGATTGCTTGTACCGACGGAAAATGGCAGGGAAACGGTTTGAAGGATACCGCTGGTAATTCTTCTGTACCACTCCGCACTCACGCTTAATCGGTTTCTGAACAGCGTCGCATCTACACCGATATTGAGCGTCTTAGCTACTTCCCATGACAGCGATGGATTCGGGAAATCGGCGACGGTCGCTCCATTGTTTAGTACGCCTATCGGATCCCCATTCCCGGATCCCCAGCGGTATGTGGTCAAGCCCGTATTCACCCGCGAAAGGAACGCGTATCTACCCACTGCCGCTTCGTCGTTTCCTGCTTCACCCCAGCCACCGTGCAGCTTCAGATCATTAACAAATTCAACATCGAAAAATGGCTCACTGCTGATCCGCCACGCGCCCGCAAAGGCGTAAAAGTTCCCCCATCTAAACTCGCGGGCAAACCCATTACTAGCGTCTCTACGCATGGATGCATCCAGGTAATATTTCGAGTCATAGTTATAACTCGCCCTTCCCACCATACCGAACCAGAAACGATGGTTCCAACTGTAAAAAGAGTTGTTATTCGCCAAATCGCCACCCCATCCCGTGTATCTGGGATTTTCTGGGAGATTACTAAGGTTATCGGTGTTTAGGTTCACCGTTTCCCGACGATGACGTTGGTCCTGTACGCCTACGACCACATTCAGGTTGTGCTTTTCGACAAACGTTTTTGTATAGTTTGCTGTGAAATCACTTTGATAATTGAAGGAGTTGTTAATCCGGTGTTCTAACCGGGCTACGCTGTTCGGAGCGTTAGGATATTGTGTCCGCGGATTCTGACCGGTCGGCGAAAAATAACTGGTAATGACCATTTGATCCAGACCCCACCTGTCCTGCTTGGTGTAGTCCAGGTTCAAGCTTCCGCGTAAGACAAGACCCTTCAAGGGTGTTAACTCCACGAAGAACTGCCCAAAATTCCGACTCAAATCGAAATACGGGGTATTAAACTCCGCCAGAGCCGCGTAATTCTGGATCGTTCCCTGCCCATATTTTTTCAGCCCCTGCCATGTATCGCCTAATAAATACGGATCAATTACCGTCTCAAATCCGGTTGGATGATTCGGATTGTAGATCGGTTGCCATGGCGGTGCATAAGCCAAAGCTTCCAGATCGCCGCCATAGTTGGTAGACGTCTGATTGGTGTATTTATAATTCACGCCCACTTTTGCCCAGTCCGTTGCTTTAACATTCAGGTTGATAGCCCCTGTATACCGTTTCAAATGATTTTGATTGATGCCTCCATACTGATCAAAGTATCCCCCCGAAACGTAGTAGTCTACCCGTGACGTAGCGCCGGATACCCGCAGCGAATAATTCTGATTCAATGCATTTTTTTCCACCAACTCGTCCTGCCAGTTATAGGTGGTCCGATCCGAAATATAATAGGGACTTTGCGGATCAAACTGGGGATTATACGAAGTCAGCTTCACAAATTCCTGCGCCTCCTCTCGACCATACAGGTTTCTTTCAATACTGACGTCCGGATTCAGGCTGTTTTCGTACATTTCGCTTACTAAACTAACATACTGATCGGTATTGAGCATATTCAACTTCGGCGTATTCTGAACAGCCATATTGGCGTCGAATTCAATAACTGGCCGTTCCGACTTCCCCCGCTTCGTGGTAATCAGCACTACGCCATTGGCCGCTCTACTTCCGTAGATAGCTGCCGCGGATGCATCTTTAAGCACCGAAATCGATTCAATATCATTTGCATTGATCAGATTGAAAATATTCGGTGGTGTACGGAGCGATCCAGAGCTGATCACGTCTTCATTTACATCTCTGGGTGGTTCAAAGATCTGCCCATCGACCACATACAGCGGTTGCGACGTACCGTTCCACGTACCTACGCCACGAACAAAAATTTGAGGGGCTTCATTCGGGTTACCACTCACCGGAGCCACCCGTACACCCGTCGTATGTCCCTGAAGCGCAAACTGAGGCGATGCCTGGGGTATCCTACCGATATCGGCTGCCGTTACCGTGGAAATGGAACCGGTCAAATCTCCCTTCCGTCGTTCCCCGAAACCGACTACCACAACTTCGTCCAGATTACTGATAGTTGGAACCATCACGATATTAAGCAATTGTTGATCGGCCCCAACCGAAACTTCCTGAGGTTGAAATCCCAACAGTGAAAACGCAAGGGTAACCTGAGATGACGGGATCTGAAGTCGAAAATCGCCACGCGCATCCGTCGTTGTAACAGCCGCCGATTGCGCCACTCGGACGGTTACTCCTTCAAGCGGTTCGCGTTTTTCGTCAACTACACGACCGGTTACGATACGTTGTTGCAAAACGGACTGGCTTTCTATGGTCAGCACCTTTTTTGAGATGACAACGTACTTGTCACGAATAAAGTAGTTAAGGGCGAGCCCGTCAAGACATTGATCAAGGACTTCTGCCACTTCCGCATTCTTCGCTTCTACACTGATCTTCGGCGTATTGAACAATGCTCCCGCATCATATAGAAAATTATATCCACTTTGCCGTTTGATTTCCTTAATGACTGTCGACAACGATACATCCTTTCGACTGATGGATACTTTTTGACCAAACGCGAAAACGCTGATGTGCATGCAGATAGTAAGAACAACTGTAAACAATCGCATGAGCAAGGGTTTAATGCGTATCGGGCATAGCCCACCCATACGCTGGTTAGCTGCAAATTTTTTATACATTTGTACTAGGTTTAATAATTTATTGGAAAACGATTATTGAACGTCGAGCGCCGACCACGTCGGGCACTTCATGGCGGCAGGTGCTGGAACACTTGTCGCCATCATTAACAAGCTCGTAAGGTTATTTCATAATAACGATCACACCTCCTTTCTGTTCATAGCGCAAAAGTCCCGTGTACTCCAGCGCTTCCATCAATTCCTCCACCCGATCGAATCGGGGAATATCACCGCCGATCCGCTTTCCGGCCATACCGTCCTTATATTCTACCTCTACGTCGTACCAACGGCTTACTTTTTTCATTACATCGCTGATCTCTTCATTTGAAAAAACAAAGAGGTTGTCTTTCCATGATATGATTTCTTCCGGATCAACCCGGTTCATTCGAAGGAGCGCATCGTTTTCGGAACTGACTACCTGCTGACCCGGCTTCAATACCAAACTGTTTTGGGAATTTGCGTTTACGGTGCCCGTCATTGACACCTTCACCCGGCCTTCGACCAATGTTGTTAGGGTCGTTAGATCGTCGGGATAGGCAGACACGTTAAATTTGGTTCCCAACACTTCAATTCGTTGCGTTTCCGTATGCACCACAAAGGGCCAATCTGCCGCACGCTCAACTTCCAAATAAACTTCCCCCCTAATGGTGATTTCCCGTTGATCGCGATTGAAACGGACCGGATAGGTTACCGTCGAAGCCGCATTGAGCCACAACCTACTTCCGTCTGGCAATACCACCTGATATTGCCGTCCCTTGGGGGTAACAATTGTATTCTCCAATCGTTGGCTGCTAGGGGCAGTTGATGTATCGGTATAATAAATTGCATCGTTGTGAAAGCTGATCTGCATGCCGTCTTCAGACGCCAATACACCATTAATCACGCTGTCTAGGTAAATTGTTCGCCCATCTGCCAAACGAAGCAACGGTTTGTCCGTCGGTGCCGTTGTTACCGTCCGGATTTCCATCGCGTCGGAAGTATCGCCGTCAGACAGCATGTTGCTGCCGAAAATCCATACACCGGCCGCAACCAATAAAACCGCAGCAGCGCCATACCACCATTGAAGCCGATGGAGTGACTTCCGCCGATGAGCTGCCTCGTATGCATGGGTGATACGTTGGTACAACGAGTCGGCGTCCAGTCGCAAGCGATCGTCCGCAACGGTCGTTTCCAACAGTTCCGACAACAAAGACTGCATGTCAGGACTATCGCCGTTGGCAACCACGTATTCAAACAACTCTGTCAGCTCAGAAGTATCGATGTGTCCTGACGTATATTTCACAACCAGTTTCTGTAACCTGTCTTTCTCCATTAGTCTTTTCAAAAAATCGCTCAAGCGCGCTGCAGTCCGCTTTATATAGGTAATACGCTCAACCTATGTGTGCGGGTAGTCAAAAATTATTTTTATTTACGGACTACCAGGTAGTACATGGTTTGATATTTTTCACCATCGAGTTGGAACTGTCCTTCCTTAACGGGAACTTTCGATGAAGTTGGCCGCCCATCATGGTCGAGTACGATTACCTCGAAATCTTTTTTCTGGTTGGCAGTTATCGTCGCTTTTACCGGCTCCAAAAGCAGCTGCGCTTCGCCAATCGACTTCAATGCCGTCGAGTCATTGGCATACGTATATTCCATGCCGGTATTGCGGGCCCGCGCCACGGTTGTAACCAATATACTATCGGTCCGTTGCAGGTTTCCTTGGTGAGAAACATCGGTAATCAACACGATTGCAAAGGGGTTTTCCGTGCGTACCTGCCAATCATCCAAGGTTACGGATTCGTTCTTTGCAAAACCGACAACACCTTTCGTACCGCTCGTATTTATGGTAACGTATTTCTTGGTACCGTAATTCCACTGCAGTTCTCCGGTGGCCGAGGTGATAGCTTGTGAATTCCTGTGCCAGTAATCCGACATATCGATCGGCTCAGTAGTTGAAAACTCGTTTGCAAACTGAATCGGAAAACGCCCGATGGCAAGCATTTCAGGAGGGATAGTACCCGAAAAACGCTTATCGTCGTACCCCTGTTCCACCCATTCGGTAAAACCTAACTTCCCTTCCGCCATTGAAGGGACATGTACCTTGCGGGTAGCCATCACCGGCCCTTCCCTGACATCACCGCGATAAACCATACGCGCAAGCGCCGGGTACAATCCCATATGCAGGGGGCTGGTAGCATTATATACGCCGTGTGCCTCTGACTGTAGAACCGTTGAAAACCGGGGCATATCCGTAGCGAACGAAAACGATGCATCCCAACCCTGCAGTCCCATTCCGTAGATTGCGATAAGCGGCGCTGCCTCCGCAGTCCATTCGTTAGGTACCAAGCTCATCCATTCGGAAAACGAAAATGGCCGGTTGATGACGTCTTGTAATCCAGCACTTAGCAGGCCGGACACCGGCTGGGAAAGCTGTGACACATTTTTCACTTCCCCTTCCTGGATACGGTGGCCTCCTGCACCTCCGCCAAAGTAGTTATGCCGATCGATCATGCCAACTTGATAGTCAGCATGCAGGTTATATACGTGCGAGATCCCGGATCCGGCCTGCCAGCACGATCCCACCAGCACGCCTTTGTATCCCGTAGCACGTACGGCCGCTTCAAACTTTTTGTAAAACTCCACCTGCTTCTCATAGAGAAACCGCATTTTATCAAGCACGTGTGTAGCCATCTGCCTCCCCTCTTTCATCGCGGTTTCGTATTCGACACTGAACAAATTGTGGTTAGGGTCGGGGAAAATATTCCTATGCTGAAGTGTTTCCTCTGCCGGAATATGATCCTTACCCCATGCCGTTTCGAACTTCTCTTGACTGCCATACTTATTTTTCAACCATTGTGAGAATTGGGAGCAAAGCAACTTCCGATAGGTAGGCGCCTGTTTCAACGATTGTCCGATGGCGCTCCAAAAGATATTATCTTCGTTCTGAAATTCGATGAATGCCAAGGCGGGATCGTCCGCATATCGCAACCCCGTGTAGGGATTCACATGGTTAAGCATGTTCACCGTAAGATCAATACTCAATTGCTGCAAATCAGGAGCAAAATTAACTAAACTTGATGTCGACCCATTCAGATGCGACCATGGATAGGTTAGGTTTTTAATTTCGGAATAGGCAAGTAAACGTGAACTGTCCTGGGATAACACCCGATGTCCATATATATGTGACCAGCCGTAATAAATGCCTTTACTGCGTAGCTGGGCCTGAAAATAGTCGAACCGCTTGAATTTTTTCGGGTCAAGCTCAGTAGATCTATTATTGTGGTAAGCATACCATGAAAATTTATGGAACCTTACCGCATTCACTCCATATTTGGCAACGAAATTTACAAAACTGTCAACGCGTTCTCCATCGATGAATGGGAGCTGGCTACAGATGTTAGTCCCCCAAAACTTGACCGTTTTTCCATCTTCAAAAACAAGTTTATCGCCTTCCATCTGCACAAACCCGTGTCGTCCGGCCGGGGCATCCAGCCAAGATTGCATTCCGATTACGCCGGACTCAACGGTGTTGGCGGGCGTAAATGGAAACCAGCGCAGCCGATTTGCATCCGGCTGTTGCGCGAGTACCTGTGTAACCAATAAACTGAAAGAGAAAATAAAAAGCCACCGTTTCTGTTTCATTATATTTTGTACTGACCTCAACGGTTCATTCCATTGAGCCTTTTTGATAGTAGTACGAATCGGAAACGGATACGGGTAGGCAACCCCTGAAAATTTATCTCTTTACCTGAATAATAAAAGTAAAAAAAAGATAATATCGTGTTTATGGAAATGGGCCTTTATGATTTTCAGCGCGTTGATTAAATGGTATTTGACGGTATGCTTTGAAATGTGAAGCCGTTCGGCAATTTCTTCATAGGACAATCCTTCTTGCCGACTCAACGTGAACACCTGATGCTGTTGCTCACTAAGTTTATCCAACGCGTCTCGAGTAATATTCGCTAAATCATCCGACAGGATGCGCTCCTCTGTTTCGTTGGTAACCAATTCCGTGCGTTGCTGAATGTATTCCCTGAAACGTGATGAAGCCGCTGCTTTGCGCCACGCATCGGTCAGCGTCCGGCGGGCAATTGTAAAAAGATAAGGGGCAATTGGTCGGTCCGGATCTAACTTAGATCTATTAAGCCAAAAATTAAGAAATGTATGCTGTACAATTTCCTCACTCTGCTCTTTATTTTTCAGGAAGTTAAAAGCAAATTGATAAATCTTTCCATGAAAGCGATCAAATAACTCACGGAAAGCAAGCTCATCCCCATCCAACAGTCGTCGGCAAAAATCAGGTTCGGGAAGGTGCTTAACTGTCATTCAAATCAATTGGTTAGCCCACTTCCATTCTTCTTTACCGCAACGAAACCTGTCGTTCAACAGCAGAAAATAAAAATCGGCAGAGCAAATGTAACAATTAATTACAAAATATTTGTTTACCGAGCCGATTGAAAAACAGCGCACCGCCAGTTGCGATGCGCCGGTGCGAACGAAGTTCGCTTAGTCTTTAATCATTCCGATCAATTCATCCAGGTGTTGCTCGTACACTCCCCGTGGACTGGTTTCGTGCTTGTGCGCAATGGATGCCGCCATACCAACCACTTCACCCATCATTCCACAGGTACGCATCACCCGTGTACTTCCGAAGGCAACGTGTGTGGTACTGATGTTGCGGCCGGCCATAAACAGGTTCGGCACATTGCGACTGTAAAGGCACCGATACGGAATGGTATAGGGTGCTACGCGGATATGCTTCGTACCGGCGAAAAATTCTTCACCCGGGAAATACAGGCTGTTCTTCTCTTGCGGGAAATGCAGGTCGATTGTCCACGTCGCGGTTACCGTAGCATCGGGGTACATCTTGCCTTCCTGCACATCCATTTGGTTAAGGACGTGGTCGCCCATCAGACGCCTAGATTCCCGTTTACCACCGATGTATGCCACCCACGCCAGTTCCCTTTTTCCATATTTCTCGGGTTTATTATTTTTCAGGTACGACCAGTTGCCGTATACCGCCCGCAGGTTATGGTCTCGGATTTTCTCTGCCTCCGTAATCGTATTCATGTTGCCGAAACCTGTTTCCCATTGCCAGTCTGACTTCGTCTCATCGATGTGGTATTCATCCGAAAACGGAAGTGCCCATGGAGTTTCAGGGAATGCCGTTACCGAGTCCACGGGCAGCGAGGCCCAAAGATTGGACGTTCCGAGCGTAAAATTATCCGATTTTTCGGGAGCAAACGATTCGCCCGTTTCTGCGCGGCTTTCCCTGCCCATGCGGTAATCGGCACCGGCCAGGAACCCTATCGTTCCGTCGCCCGTGCAGTCCGAAAAATAAGTTCCCGTAAAACGGGTTTCCTGATTGGTCCGTATATCCCTTCCAATTACCGCCGCAATGCGGTCGCCGTTCATTTCCACCTGATACACGTGCGTATTGAGGAACAGGCTGATATTTTTTTCGTACTTGATGATATCGGTCTTCCGCTTATCGCCATACTCTTTTGCGTCCGGATTACCGTTCCCGGGGTCGCCGTTATCCAATTCCCTGACAATGCGTCCCAGCTTCGGATAGTGATTTTTATCCACATCGCCCATCAGGTGCACCCGCACTTCGGAGCTGTTATTTCCTCCCAATACCGGGCGATCCTGGATCAGCGCAACCGTCAGCCCAAGGCGTGCCGCAGAAATCGCTGCACAGGTACCTGCAATACCACCGCCCACCACAACCAGGTCAAAGTGTCCGGCCTCTTTACGTGTATCATCCAGGTTAAGCAATTCTTTCCGGAGAGAGGCCATACCGACCGAATCCTGCGGAGGTTCCGCCGCCGACCGCGTAAACAGCAGCGCATCGCAGCGGCCGTTAAAACCTGTCAAATCTTTCAACCGGATTTCGACGCTATCCCGGTCGATCGTAACTTTCCCCCCGTTGTACCACATCCAATCGACCTTTCCGCTTTCGCCGAATACTCCGCCTACCGGCTTGCCATCAATCCACACCTCAAACTTCCCCGGTCCCTTGGGAAAAGGTGCCCAGTCTTTCGTGCGTACCCAAAAGTGGTATGTGCCTTTTTCTGCAAAACGCACATGGGTCACCGCGTCCGCCACGGGGCGTCCCATTCCATGTGCCATCAGGTAAGAAGAATGAATCACCGGAAATGACTGCTGATCGACTACCCAACCCCCTGTCTCGTCGAACGACTCTGCCTCTATCAGTACCTGACTCTGTGCCAAACCAAGATGGAATAAGCCGAGTAACAAGGACAGGGAAGCAACGTATTTTCTTAACCGTTTGTTCATGATCTTTTAGTTAGTAACTGTTCAATTTTAGTAGCTATCTCTTCATTAAAGTCGCGCCTATGCATTTCCAGGGTATTTTTCAGTTCCCTTTTTAAGGGTATCTCTCCCATTTTCGCAAGCAGCGCGAGCTGAAGCCGGTAATTGGCACCGATAAACAATTGGCCCAGCCACCGTTGGCGCTCGGCACTTTGCAGGTAACCGGAATCGATCGCTTTCAATACCCGTTGCGCCAAAAAAACATTTGGGCTGCCGATCAGGTTGACTACATCCTGTTCAAATTCGGATGCTACCTTACCCTGTTCGTCCATTAGTCGGTCTAGCGCATAATGCTGGTAACGGTAGTTGCCGCTACGCAGGAAATGCGATAGCAGCGCCGGTGAGGCCAATGAATCGGTAACCGAGGCAATCGTATCCCGCACGCGGCCGTGAACGATGTGCCAGAGTGTATAGCACGTATAAAGGGCACCCGGGATGACGACAGCCTGCAGGGATTTGGCCGTCGCTCCAGTCACGGCGTCCACGTCTCCCCCTGGACGGGCATTCGTAGTCGATTCAACGAGTTCTTCAATTTCATACTCTTTGAGCAGCGACTCGGCGTCCAGCAGCATGTCATGAAGCCTTCCGTATTCTTCCGGTGTAAACACTACGTGGTCCAACTTGGTTAATGGTTGGTTCAACGGCACTTCATAACGCAGGTAATTGCCCAGCAGATCCCAGTATAGGTCGATATACACCGGCTTGCAGAGGTCGTCCTCGCAAACCGGTGTAAAGACATATGCGTGGTAGTATGCCGGATTCCCAGCGCTGTCTTTCTGCAACTGTACGGTATAACTGACGCCGTTGTATTCATCGACGGTACGGGCTACCGAGTCTGCATAAAAAGACGCCTCCCGTGCCTCAGCCGCATAGGCGGCCCCGATCAACCAACAAACCAGTAATGCTTTATTCATAATTTAATATCGCCGTAGCCTGGCAGTCCGTATTGCTAACCAAGCGGATCCACCGGGCTTGGAAAGCCTCCGGAAATACGTAATCCACGTTTTGTCCGGGAGCCACGTTCCAGTGCTTATAATCTACCCACATGCCTTGCCCCGTAGGGTCGGCCTGCAGGGTAAAAGTAACTTCTTTTTCGGAATCATGCAAAAGATGCAGGTTACGTTTGTCGTAAAACGCGATTAAATAAGGGTCCGAAGGTACATTTGCCCTAATTTGGGTACGATTCCAAGGACCGCCGTGTCCAGTGGGCTTTCCAAGTTTCCACAAATCATCGATTGCCCCTACCCAAACGGCAGCTTTGCCGTCATTGGCTACAACGATGTGCTCACTGCTACGCGCCTTTATGCGTTCGGGGTTAATGCCCGTCATGACGAGCATGCCCCGGTAAGAAGCGTAATCCTGGATGCCGTAGGGATGAGAAGCAACCGGTCTGATTTTCGCGTACCCATCTGCATTTTCTGCAGGAAGTTCGTAAAAAGTACCGTGGCACGAAAACAAGTCGCGCTCGGTTGCCACTTCGCGGCAGATCCGTAGTTCACCCGCGTTGGTAGCAGCCGAATAGGATGCGGGACCAAAAGGTAGTCTCCAGCGCCGTCCTTTGTCATCAACCACTAATACCGAAGCTTCATCAATCGTTACCACTTGTTTCGGAATGGCAAAGCGTTCGCGGATGAAAGATTCCGTCGTGTCGTCTGTTTTCTTCACCAATTTCAAGTGTTCATCCAGTTCGTAGTAACCTGTAGGACGCGATGTCCCCTCGGTCACGGTCGTTGCCGCCAGTCCCAATGCACGACGATCATTTCCCAGCCCATACAGCAATCCGCCGGTGTACGCGGATTGGGAGATGGAGCGCAGCCCCGTAAAGATGCCATCTGGATTGTTATCCCGATCCTCCATAGCAGTATAACTGAATTGGATCGATAGCTTTGCAGGTACGTCCACCCGTGCACGAATCCACTCTCCTTGATCGCGACCCGAGAACAGATGGGAAATACCACTTTTTGCCGGCACGTTTATCGTATGGAGTGTGGTCCACTTTCCGGCACCTTTGGTGTCCACCTCAAACGTTACCTTCACATTGTTGTCGCTCTCATTCTGTATCCAGGCCATGCGTTTGGCCCATCCCGCAAAAAGAAACGGTTCAGATGGTGTATCGGGTGTTACCTCTTCCGCCATCCAAATAGCCCCTTCAGCAGTTGTGGGTCCCAATTCATCGGGCAGTGTGTATGAAGTGAACCATAAATTGGAATTGGATTGCCCCGGCCCCTCAATATCTCCTTTTGCTTTCCGTTTGTTGAGGAACTCCCGCTGTGCCGAGTCGTCGCACCCGAAGACTAAACCACCCCCCCAACGGGTAAAATCGCCAACCACCTTCAGGTAAGCCGACCGTGGCCGGATGCCTGCACTGCTGACAGAACTGAATGCACCTGGGAACCTCCAAAACATGCCGTGCATGGTCATGAGGTAATCGGGTTCCGACGCTGTCCCTATATTCCGTATCCTAGGCCACTCCGTATTCCATCCGTGGGCGCCATCGTAACTGTGACTGGCTTTGGGTAATCGGTAAAAATGCCACGATTCATGATCGCGCACTCCCAACACCAACGACCGGTGATCCCATCCGATGGTCCAGATGGGGTCCGACTCGGGATGTTGATTCCCCCGAATGCCACCCGGCCCGGTAACTTCGGTAAATTGCATCCGGCGGATCAGTTTCCAGGATTTACCATCCCATTCGCTTAACCCGCCCGACGGTGCATCAAATTCCTCCTGCGCCCGTTTTCCCCGTTCGCCGTTGTTGCTATACACGACCACTCCTTGACCGGAATACATCCCTTTGCCATGCCAACCGACAAGCTCTGCGCGCGGCACGCCACGCGTATCTGCATCTTTGAGGTTCTCATCCGAGGCGATCCAGGTGGGCTTGAGCGTATGTACATCGACGTCGTAAAATCCTTCTTCCATGGTGCCGTAGTAAATACGGTTGGCAGGGTCGGTTAGGTGCCTCGCATTGCCCGTATGCCGACCGGGCATATCGCTATAAGGGATCACACGGACATTTCCGGCCGCATCAATGGCGTATGGACCGATGAACAGTTGGTTGCTTTCGGGGTGAATCATCCGGTTTGCCGGCGTGCCGCCGATGCTTTCCTCACGGACAACCCGTTTGAGGTCGGGCGTGATTTCATACAATTTATCCGATGAGCCGTGGGGTAGGTGCGGACCATAGGTAATCGCCCACAACCTGCCCGCCCAGGGTACGACCGCTCCGGTGCCGCATTCACCTTCGTTGTTATACATCGCCAAGTGCGGATAGATACCGCTAACCGATTTAATACCTGCAGGTTGCTGCCCCCAGCCAACTACCGGAAGCAGGAGCCCCGCAACGAGTAAACGGCTAATTCTATGTAATATCATCCTCTTCGTTATCATAAATTAAGTTAATAATTCGGATTCTGTGTCAGTCCGCTGGTTAACACCTCTGTGGAAGGGATCGGCCAAAGGTACTGGCGGGTCGCGTCAAATTTACGCACTGCCAATTGTTTGATCAACCCCGCTCCTGCCAATGCCGAAAAGTCGGCCACTCCGTCTTCATCTATTTCAGGGGTTTCCGGAAAGAACCACAGATCTTTGCTGGTTACCTTTGCGCGGAGGTCAGCTGGGTCAAGTAGGCCATAATTAGGCTTATTCAGTGCCTTCTCAGCAAGTTGCCAACGAATCAGGTCCATGTAACGGATTCCTTCCAATGCGAACTCCATGCGTCGCTCGATCCGCACCTGTTGACGCAAAGAAGCTTGATCGGCCAACGTTACTGCCGGATACGCATCCGTGGTTGCAGGATCGACGCCATATGCCCGGGCGCGTACTTGATTGATTGCGTTTATCACGGACTCATCGATCTCATTCAGCTCGATTTTTGCTTCTGCATATAGTAACAATACATCTGCAAACCGGATAACGATCTTGTCGGGTTCTGTTTGCCAAGAGTTCAACAGCCAATCGCCGTCGATTCCCTTTTTCCATACGAGGCCGTTGAATGAGGCATACTCGGCAACGGAACGCGTATCGCGGTTTTCAACCAACTGTCCGGTTGATACTTGACGCACTTTGAGTGTATCGGGATGTGGTTCGTAGATATAGCCGAGGTGTTCGGCTCCAAAAGGAACGATGGTGGCTGCACAACGCGGGTCGCGGTTAGCGAACGGTTCCCTTGGATTAAACACATCGGATTCGTCTATCGGCTTGCCATCTGTACACAGAAACGCGCAGAATAAGTCCCACGACGGATCCTTGGCTGCCCATCCCCCCGCATTCCGGGTTACATAATTCTGGGCATCTCCCTTCGTCACTTTCAATTCGATAGACCGGGGGAAACCAAATACCACCTCAGGCGAATTTTTGGTCTTCGACAGGAAAAGTTCGGCAAAATTTGGATGCAACGTATAAACTCCCAAGTCAATGCAATCTTTCGCTGCGTCCCTTGCCGTTATCCAATCACCCATATAAGCCGCAATGCGAGCTTTCAATGCGTACGCTGCACCTTTCGTGGCACGCTTTAATTCACCGCTTCCGAATTCTGCTTTCAGGTGTTCCGCGGCGTAGTCAAAATCCTCGTATATTTTTTCCAGTACGAAAGCCGGCTCGCTCTGCCCAAGTTCCAATGCTTCATCGATATCCAGCATTTTGTCGCTGTATACGATGTTCCCGTAATGGGATAACAGGTACGCATATTGGGCTGCGCGCACAAATCGGGCTTCGGCGGCGTAGCGCTCAATTTCCTCCTCGGACAACACGTCAGCTGCCCGTTCCACGCTTTGAACGACATTATTGGCACGGGCGATGCATTTATAAGCGTTCGTCCAACGGTCTTTGACAAAACCTGTCTCCCCATTTAGGGTCGCTCCAGTAATCGGTGTGGTGGCATCGCGATAGATCCAGTCGTCCGTCCATTCGTCATTGTCTTCCGGCCAAAAGACATGCTTGTAAAAGCCGTTTAAGGACATTTCGATTTCATCTGCCGTCGAGTTCCAGGTCTCGCTGGAACCATCGGATAGTGGATTTAAGTCAAGTTTGCCGCATGCTGTCCAAAGGACGATTCCACTTACTATTAATAAATACCGTAGTCTTTTCATTTTTATTTCCCTTTCCATTATCATCCTTAAAACCGTATTGCCGCGCCGATTAAATATGTTCTCGTAATAGGATATCCCAATGATGTATTTTCTGGATCCCATCCTTTAGGAAAATTGTGTTTTACGAATACATCATTTACGGTTCCGTAAAGACGTATACTGCCTATACCAACCCGCTCCAGCAATGCCGCCGGTAAATTGTATCCCACTGAAATATTCTTCAACCGCAGATATCCTCCGTTGATCAGCCAATAGTCAGACATGGCGTAATTGTTTCCAGCCGATGTATTCGAATACCTGGGATACAGAGCCGACCTATTTACCTCTTCTGTATTGTAATGGCTCCATGAATTGCCATCCAAAATAATCGGGAAGTTTCCATAGTTTTCTAGCAGAGGCCTAACAATGTGTGTAGATAAACGTGAATTTCTTTTACCTACCCCTTCAATTACAATACCGAAATCCCATTGACGATAACCCACATTCACATTTCCCCCGAACATATACCTTGGCAACGAGCCTCCGAGAAATACTCGGTCGTACTCGGGCGATATCTTCCCATCGGGAGTTCCCTCGGGGCCGCTGATATCCCGATATCGCACATCCCCGGGTGCAACATTCGCATTGAGTGTAGCCGAGTTATCCACTTCTTCCTGCGTTTGGTAAAGACCATCGGAAATATACCCGTACCATTCGTTGAATTCGCTTCCTTCTACTTTGATCTGGTCACCTAAAAATTCGGTTCCGCCTAAGTTTCCCATACGCGAACGGAAATCAGACACATTGAAAGATGCGTTGTAATGCCAATTGTCAAACCGTTCTCTCCATCCCACTTGTGCTTCCCACCCCCGTGTATACATATTTCCGGTATTCTGATAGGGATTATCAAACCCGACAAAATCCGGTATCTCCAATTCGAGAAGTATATCCTTCGTTGTTTTCTGATAATAATCAAACACCACACTTAGGCGATTATCCAGAAGATTTGCATCTACACCGATATCATAAGAATGCGTGGTTTCCCAAGTAATATCACGGATAGCATATTGCCATTGTGCGGCCGACTGCGCGGACACCACGTTATTTCCGTTATAAAACAAGGAATTGTTTTCAAAGCGTAAAATAGCTTGGTAAGGATAGTTTCCAATACGTTCATTGCCTAAAGTTCCCCACGATCCACGGATCTTCAGAAATGACAATATGCCGTTTTTATTAAAAAATGGCTCTTCTGTCACAACCCAGCCAGCAGAAATCGATGGGAATGCCCCCCAACGGTAGCCAGGAGCAAACCGGGAAGAGGCATCATAACGTAGGTTACCCTGCAGAAGGTACCTGCTTTTATAGTTGTAGCTGACTCGACCAAACCACGACCGATATGCATTTTCGTAAGCATTCCCATTATTATCACGAAAAGCAAGTGGTCCAAGGTTTAGATACGGATAATTATCCAAATCGTATTGATCACGCGAGGCCCCCAGATTTTCATTGAACGCTTTGAAATATTCATAACCTGCCAACAATCCCAATTGGTGGTCACCAAATTTTTTGTCGTAATTGGCTAAGAATTGCACCGTATAACGATAATCATCATTCCTGCTTTCTGATAAATTCGTATTCGTTGCACCTTCAATATAACCCGCAACTTGATCTGGACTAGACCAAGTTGTATAGGGTATCTGCTTGTTAAAAATCTTTCCCTTATTCATATTAAGAAAGGGAGAAAAAATACCCGACAGCTTTAATCCGTCTAAAGGTTTATAATCTATGTTTATCTTGCCACCCAGTTGATTATACCACGCATTATTGAACCCCCCGTGGTTCAAGCGGGCATAAATATTAGCTCCATCCTTACCAGCGCCGATCCTACCATCGGACCAAATAGCGGCATAAATTGGTGGCACGATACCCATTTTATATAGCGGATCCATAATAGGCTGTTTCGATATCGTTCGTTTAAAGTTAATATCCATCGATGCCGAAATCCGATCACCAATCGTAGCATCTGTATTGATTCGGCCTGTCAGTCGTTCGTAGGAGCGGTGATTGTGTAACGCGTCAATCCGGTCATAAGCTAGCGAGGCTCGTGAGCGAATCGTTTCTCCGGCACCATAGATACTCAGTATATGACTTTGTCGGGGTGCAGCATTCTTCATGATAAGACCCTGCCAATCCGTATCCGGGAATTCGTCTGGTCGTTCCTGATTCAGGGAAACGTAATTATCTATTACATCCTTTGGATAGTTTGGATATTCATTATCGTTATTACCATTGTCGTTCCATCGGAGTTCATTGACCAGTTGCATAAATCGCACAGCGTCGACATATTCAGGCGTTGCTGTTGGTGTTTCCCAACCTTGCTCAAAATTGTATTCGATACCAGATTGGCCTGCTTTTGCCCGTTTTGTGGTAACCAATATAACTCCAGAAGCAGCCCGCGAGCCATATATCGAAGCAGAAGCAGCATCCTTTAACACGGAAATATTATCGATGTCGTTGGGGTTAATAGAATTAATATCGTCTATAGGCACACCATCAAGAATAATCAACGGGTTAGATCCTGCGTCTGTAAGAGTTGTTATACCCCGTACACGTATAGTTGCCGAGGCGCCCGGAGCATTACCACTGCGCGTAACCATCAAACCCGGCACCGCACCCTGCAAGGCAGTGGATACTTGGGTGGTCTTACGCGCCGCGATCTCCTGTCCCTGCACAGAAGAAACTGCTCCTGTGAGGTCCTTTTTCTGCATCGTACCATACCCAACGACCACCACTTCTTGTAAATCCGACTTATCCGGCTGGAGTACAATCGACAGTGGTTGGGCGCCTGATGTACTCACTTCCTGCGAAACAAACCCTAAATAGGACACGATCAAAACAGCGTCCGCTGATGGAATTTCCAATGTGAAGCGACCATCATCTCCGGTCGTCGTACCGATGTGACTGGCTCCTTTAACCGACACACTTGCTCCCTCCAACGGCGCTCCAGTATCGTCATGTACGATGCCTGGGATGACACGCTGCTGTTTCGTGGGCGCTTTAGAAGATACCCCCCGTCGTGCTGCAATAATATTAACCGTTCCTCCGATAATGCGGTATTCCAACCGGTTCGGAATCAGCACGGCATCTAAAATCTCTTTGATGGACTTATCCTGTAATTCAATGTCCATCTTTCCACACCGTGCGATGAGTTCTTCTTCGTAGAAGAACTTAAGACCGGTTTGCTTTTTTAAATCAGCAAGTATGTGGGCTACTGTCGTGCCCTTGTACGAAACTGACAGTGGCTGGGCACGTGTCTCCGCCTTGGCGGAAACTACCAATACCACCCAAACAAATAATAGAAGTTTCCTCATTTGCATTACTTTTTAGTTTAAAAAATTGGTTTATTCTTGTTTTATTCTGATTTGAAATGTACACTCACCGACTTTCCTTCAATCCTGAAATCCGCACGAAACACATAAGCAAGCATCTCCAACAATTCTGACAGTCGAACATTTCTTGCTATGCCCCCTGTATATTGTTTATCTGGGATTTCGCCTTCATACTGTACGTCAAACCCGTACCACCGCGATAGTTCGTCAAGGATGTTGACAATTTTTCCCTGCCTGAAATAAAATTCGCCATTTTTCCATGCCAATGCCTGTTGGAAATCTGCAGGCCCCACAGCTATTTTATCTTCAGTTACCTGTGCCAATTGCCCCGGCTGCAGGATCAACGCATCCGAACCCGTTGTCATCCGCACAGCACCTTCAACCAACGTAGTTGCAACGTTTGAGAATGTATTCACATTGAAGGCTGTTCCCAGCACCGTGATTTCGGTTCCCTGTAAATCCACTACAAATGGGTGGCTCGCATCTCCGGTTACTTCGAAAAAAGCTTCGCCTTCCAAAAAGACACGCCGTTCTGATTTAGAAAATGAAACGGGAAATCGTAATTTACTATCCGAATTCAACCATACACGTGAGGAATCGGGCAACGTGAATTGAAACATGCCCGCTTTTGGAACAATGAGCGTATTATATCGTTCCTCCTCATGACGGTCGATTTGTGTATCATGGCTTGCCCAGACAATTTGTGTACTATCGCTTAGGTTAATTCGTCCGCCATCAGGCAATACCAATGTTGCCCGGCTGCTCGCTGGCAACAGATCTTCTCCCCACCGACTCACCAGTTGGCTAATCGGTTGATCGTTAATTCCACCACCACCCATTGTCCAAAAAGACAACATTCCAATTACCAACATCGCAGCCGCAGCCGACAGCCATTTCCATCGGGCGCCGAAGCGCTTGACGTTCCGTTTACGGCGAATGGCATCCCAAGCACCGTCCAAGTCCAGCCGCCGGACGTATTCGACCTCTGCGGGCAGTGTTTCGGAAGACCGGATGCTTTCCATCAGCTTCCGGTTTGCTTCATTTTGGTTTAACCAATCGTTCAACCGTGCGGCTTCCTCCTCCGTCAAACGGTTTTCTATTGCTTTTGCGATTAATACGCCGATGTTAAAACGGTTGGTTTTCATTCCTCAATTTGGGATTAAGGAACGCTCACTGCAAAAAGGGGTGACAAAAAAGATGATTTTTTAAGAAAGAAGATAACAAAGCAGGAGATACATCTCGGGAGTGACTAATTTCTTCAATGTCTTAAGTGCTCGCTGCTTTTGGGTTTTTACGGTGTTGATGCTGATATTCAGGCGCTCCGCAATCTCGGCATTTGATAGCCCTTCAAAGTATCCCAAGTGGACCACCTCTTTGCATGCCTGCGGCAGTTGTTCGATCGCGGCGACCAATTCACCGACTGCCTCTGCACGAATAATCTTATCGAGATATGAAGATTCTTCGGAAATCGAGGCTGCTGACAAATGCATGTATCTTAAATGTACCTTTTGATGGCGGACATGATTGTAGCAACTGTGCCTAACCGCTGAATATAGGAATGATTGCAAGGCTTGCTCGCCTCCTTTTATCGAAGTAGGATGATCCCATAGGTATACAAAGACATCTTGAACGATGTCCTCAACCACGGACTCATCCTGTATCAGTTGCCATGCAAAGTGACAGAGACGACGGTAGTATGCACGAAATACCCCTTCGATATCCATAATTTTTGGGCACGTTTATAAAATGATTGAATCAGTTGAGGCAATATTAACGATTATTTCTGACTTACATAACGCAAATGCAGTATTACCGATACTCGAAGCGCTTAGCTATTTTTCAGGGCCGAACGCAAACGGACAATTTCCTCCTGCAATTCCAATACGCGCTGATACAGTGTATTGGCGACCTCTAATCCCTGTGGGTTTACTTCGAGCTCCATATGCCAATTGACCAAGCGCTCCACCGCACCGAGCGCGTCATGTGGGATGCAACGCTGCCTGTTTACCGATGTAAGCTGCACCAGACCACTCTCTTCCAGATAATCGATGAACGTTACTTCAATTTGATGGATATGGCAATATTCCTTTACAGTGATGACGTCCTTTTTCATGCTTTTATCCTCCTTTACAATTGGGCCAATTGGCTGAATAGCTCTTTCTGTTTGGCGGTCAGGTTGGTTGGAATTTTCACAGCTAGGGTGATATAAAGATCGCCGAAGTGTCCTTCTTTTTTGTATACCGGAAATCCTTTGCCTTTCAATCGTACCTTTGTGCCATTTTGGGTTTCCGGCTTGATTTTCATTTTAACAGGGCCTGCCATTGTATCGATCTGAAGCTCGCCTCCCAATATAGCTGTGTATAAATCGATGTCCATGGTGCGATATAAATCATTTCCCTGCCGTTTCCATACCGGATCGGGTGCAATATTGAATTTAATATACAGATCACCATTAGGCCCTCCATTCATACCGGGACTACCCCATCCAGCCAATTTAATGGTCTGCCCGTCGGCAATACCGGCCTGAACCGTAATCCGTACATTTTTGCCATTTACCGTAAATGTCCGCTGGTGTGTATAGTAGGCCTCTTCCAGAGACAATTCCAGTTCTGCATGATAGTCCTGCCCCTTGAATACAGTACGTCTGCCCCCGCCGGCGCGTGTACCGAAAAGGGATTCGAAGAAATCCGAAAATTCGCCTTCATCAAAATTTCCGGTATACTCATATTGGGATTGTCCACCTGATGCATTTCGGCTGCGCGTACGTCCCTGTTGTCTTTGGGCTTGCTCAAACTGTTCACCATGTTGCCAATGTTCTCCATATTGGTCATATTTCTTGCGTTTTTCGGGATCAGACAATACCTCGTTCGCTTCATTGACTTCCTGAAAGCGCTGTTTCGCCTGTTCATCGTTCGGGTTTACATCCGGATGGTATTTCCGCGCCAATTTGCGGTATGCCTTCTTAATGTCATCGGTGCTGGCTTTTTTATCCACCCCCAATACGTTATAGTAGTCAACAAATGCCATAAGTCTTTACAGTAATCATTCAAACTTAGCTAATTCTGCTTATATCGACAAGACAGATCCCCCTTTTCTGCACCCCTTCCGCACGGTATATACACCTATTCCGTACCCTTTATGTACCTTTATAACGTATATATTCGCTCCGAGAGACGATCATCAATCCATAAAAGTTCGGCAATTGGCATGGATCTTCAATCAGAGTTGCTACCTTAGTCTATTATAAACAGATCATCATGGAACAACTATTGAGTCTTTTAAATGGCAATCTTGGCCAACAGCTTACGGCTGGGATTTCCAAACAAACCGGGGCTTCCGAAGCGGAAACCCAGTCGGTGGTATCAACGGCCTTGCCTGCGCTATTGGGTGCGTTGCAAAACAATGCAAGCAACAGCCAGGGCGCCCAAGGTATCTTGCAGGCCATCGGCTCCAAACATGACGGAAGTATCCTGGAAAATATTTCCGGCTTTTTGGGGAGTAACGACACGTCGGATGGGAACGGGATATTAAAACACGTATTGGGTAATAAGCAAGGCGCGTTGGAGCTGGGCATAGCCAAAAAAACCGGAGTATCTTCCGGTACAGTATCCAAGATATTAGCTATGTTGGCTCCTATCGTAATGGGATACTTAGGAAAGCAAAGCCGCAGCAATAACGTAAGTGACGGAAATGGGTTGAATGATTTATTGGGAGGTCTGCTCGGCGGACAATCCGGCAGTAACGTATTAGGCGGTCTTTTGGATCAAAATGGCGACGGAAAACTAGGCATGGATGATGTCGGCGGTTTGCTGGGCGGCTTTTTCGGAAAAAAATGACTGGTTAATTTACGCTGTTAACTTTCGGAATCCGCTGAATCAACTTTGCCATATATTGGCTATACGGTTTTCCCTTGTGTTGGGACAGTTCAATTAATGTATGCAGTGCCCGTCCCTTAATGGATGGGATGTTGCCTTCCAAAACAGCAAAAACGTTGGTCAATTGGCCGGCAGAAAAAGATGGAACCGCTTTCAGCAGTAACTCCATACTTTTGTCGTGGAGCGGCAGGTTTCTAAACTTGGATAACAGCGAATTCTGAACAGGCGTTGCGGCGGTTTCGATAAACCCGACGGCACGCATTTGCAGGACAGAGTCAGCCAAGAGTTCCGGAGTCAATTGATCGATGGCAAAGTGTGGAATATAAGGGTCGTTACTACCGATCAAGGTGAGTATGATGGGAGCAAATTGCCGGTGTTGCTCATTGGTGAGGCGTTCGTAGACGAATTGCTGATAATCCAGCCGATCAGATCGAAGCATTGCTATAATCAGTGCATCGGTCAACCGTGCTTCCGTGTACCGGCGAATCTGCTGACGAACCGTACCATTTACGAAATGCCACAGCGTATATACCGTGTACATCGCCCCTTCGACCGTGATGGATGCAAATGTAGGATTGGTTGCTCCCGTTACCGCATCCAACACACCCGATCGTACCTTTAGGGTGGTGTCGATCATGTCAGCCACGGCATAGTCCCGAAGCAGCGAACTGGTGTCAGCCAAAAGGCGACGCAGCTTTATGTGGTCATCCGTTGTTAGCGGCTGATGATCAAATTTGGTGATCGGATGACCCCGTGACATTTTATAATCCTGAAATTGACCAAGCAGATCCCAATAAATATGGATATCAACCGGCCTACATAATCCATCTGCACATACGCCGGTGATCAGGTGTGCCGCATAACAAGCCGGTACACCTGCTGTATCCTTCAGCAGGTGTACGGTCACTACGGTCGAATCGTTCGCTTTGTATAAGAAATTAGCGTCTACGGCTGGCTCCTGACCATACGATACCGGGACAAACAGGTATCCTAGCAGCAAAAAGCCTAAAAAGCAGCTGGTTTTCATGAATAGCATCTGATTTCAAAGATACGTGCCAATTGATCTCCATGTGTCTGCCGGACGCTGATACGCACGGTGTCGCACGTAACAGGTGAAAACGTATGGACTCTTTTGCGGAGATAGTTGCCGTCGATGTATTCCTCATGTACGGTTTGTCCGTCCCGTTGTACTGTAATGGTATAGCCTGAAACGGTCTCCGGCTGCGGCCCACGTACCTGGTTCATATCCAATACAGCTTGCGATGGCGAAATGCGCAGATACCGATGTAAGCCAGTATCAAAGGTACATTCGATGGTACCGAGGGTTTGCTCGGTATCCCAATGAAGCTCAATCCAAGGCTCACCGGTCATTTCTGCCTGCCAATGATGGGTTTTTCCGTCGGCCACCAGCCGATTATACCCATCGATGACGTAGGCCGCTTTTCCCTCTGCTGTTTCTGCAGAGGCGCGCACAGAAGCTTTCCGCGCCAGATCCTTTTCGTCGGTATTGACGACGTCCAGTATCGCTTGGTCCTGCCGCAGCAGTTGTTGCTGAAGGCGCTGCATGTGGCTTTTGTCTCCACTGAGGGATGCAGGGCCGATGCCTGCGGAAATACAGTAGGCCATGGCTGTACCAATTGCCTGGCCCATGGTGGCACAGGTAGCCATCACGCGGGTGGATGATAACGCGACGTGAGAAACGCTGACGTTGCGACCGGCCATAAACAGGTTGGAAAAACTCTTGCTATGCAGTGAACGAAGCGGGATGGAATACGGCCCCTTCAGCCGGATCGCTGTATTGGGTTTTTTGGAAGTGTCGTCCATGCCGTCGGGCAGGTGGTCATCAAGCGGCCATCCACCGTATGCGACACGGTCTTCAAACGGCTGGGGCGACTGGATGTCCCGCTGGATCATGATGTAGTCGCCTACGATCCGCCGGCTTTCTCGTTTCCCGGGTATCATACCAAACCAAGAAAGAGACCAATTGGCCGAATCGGGGTGGTCGCCTGAGTTCTTGATATAATCCCATACGCCGAACATGACGGCCATCAGTTCGTCACGAAGACGCTGACCATCGTTCAGAATATCTTTAACAATATCCACTTTGCCACCCAGCTCTAGCCACCAATATCCATAATCGTAGGCATCGATGCGACGATGCATGAAATCTTTGAATGTGTATTTCCTCGCCCATGAGGGCGCAACGAATGGCATAGGGCGATCGTGCTTACGGGCCTGAAACATCAAACTGCTGCCCATATTGACCTCATCGGCTTGATCCTGCCCAAGTGATTCGTTCCACTGCGATTTAGCTTCCCGCCCACGCATGAATTCTGCACCAGCCAAGGCAGCCAGTGTTGCATCGCCGGTGCAGTCAGCAAAATAGCTGGCTGAGATCTCATACAATTCTTCCGTTTGCGAGCAGTACGCCCTGATCAACTGGATTTGGTCATCCTGGCTCTCCACATCAAACAGCATCGTATCTAGCAGCAAGGTGATGTTTTTTTCGGAATGTACTTTATCGTACAGAACATAGTCAAACATTTCGTAGCAAACCTGCGGATTAGTGACGGCCTCGGTGAGCACCAGTTCTTCAAGGATGCCCGTTTCACGCCAAACCTGTTGCAGTGTACTTGCACCGGAAATGTGCATCCGGATCTCGCTACTGGCATTGCCGCCAAGACGTGAGCGGTTTTGTATGAGAATCACTTTTGCTCCATTCCTTGCAGCCGCGAGGGCTGCACATACGCCGGACATTCCTCCGCCAGCAATAAGGATATCGGTTTTTAATAAACGCTTTGCAAATACATCTGCATTGCGTTTAATATCCTGGAGATCGACCTCTCCGGAGGTAAAGGCAAAACCGGGATTCGTAACCAGCAACCCTGATCCCAGTCCTACATGCTTAAGAAATTTACGCCTGTTGTTCTTCATCTGTCTATTTTTATTAACGATTTATTCAAAAATAATTGTATCCGGTTAATCCCACAAAGGATTCTGGGTAATCAATGGATTGGCATTGATCTCGTCCTGCGGAATCGGAAAGTATTGGTGCTTCTGTTCGACGGGGCGGGACGGGTACACGTCATTCACGGCACCGGGGATTACAGACATGAATTTACCGGTACGAGTAAGATCATACCAACGATCTCCTTCTCCGTACAACTCCCAGGACCGCTCCCGAAGAATGATGTCTTCATCCACAACGGCCAGATCGAAAGCCGATGGTACATCTAGGGCTACACCAAATGCACGTCTACGAACCACATTGAGGTATTGCAACGCTTTCGATGTATTTTCCAATCGAAAGGCGGCTTCGGCTGCAATCAGATAAATGTCGGCTAGCCGCAGGATGGGAATGTTGCAACTTGGACCGTTTTGCAAGGGGTCTTGATATTTTTTAACTAAAACGGCCTTCGGAGTAACGGGTGTGATGTTTTTTTGAGCAACCACTTTTCCTTCTTTGTCGACGTAATTGGTATCGAGCAATTTCCGCCGGTTATCCCTAGCATCGAAGGAATCAAAAAAAGCCTGATAGGCAAAGACGGATCCGAAGGTGGTTTTGGCATATTCAGGTGCGGAACTGCCGGGAGGACCGAGTAAACTCGGAAAGCTTGTGGCACGTCCGGGAGCCAGGTAATCGCCTTCAAAGGCCCAGATGTTTTCAATCCGGGCTGCTTCCTCATCTGCGATGGTAAAGACCTTGGTTACGTCGGGCATGAGTGCGTAAGCCCCCGATTGTATAACCGCTTCGGCTTTGGCAAGAGCTACCTGCCAATCTTCATTATACAGTGCGGCTTTTGCATAGAGCGCATCGACCGCTTCGCGTGAAGGCCGCCCTGCCTCTACCTGCGGAAAAGACGGGAATCCCGCCTTGGCGGCTTCCTCCAGATCCTGGTAAATTTGCTGGTAAACATCGGCTTTGGGACTATTGCCAACAATAGCATCCTGCTCGGTAATACTGGGCTTGGTCTTTACCGGAATATCGCCGAAATTTTTTGTCAGCATCCAGTGATAAAAGGCGCGCAAGAAGCGCGCTTCACCGATGATCTGGCCTTTCCGTACCTCCTCCATGGTGGCACCCGGCACTTTTTCGATCACCCAATTACAGCTTTCAATGCCCTTATAGCAGAATTCCCAAATCGACTGCGGCGACTCGGTTACACGGCCAGCGGTTTTTAACGCCGTATAGTTCGCGTCATAGGAAAACTGGGTAAGGGTATTACGTCCAACTACCGCCCGGGGATAAAGCTGATCGGCGCTTGATTCCGGAACGAGCAGCATAACGGGTACGCCGCTTAGGTCAGCAACCGATGCATATGCCGCAAACAGTGCTTTTTCCGCATCGGATGCGTTTTGATAAAAGTTTTCCGTATATATGGACGAATAGACGGTTTCATCCATTTTCTGGCAGGAAGCCATCAGGACGGATAGGGTCAGGGTAATAATTAGTTTCTTCATTTGAATAATTATTAATTTTTTGTCTATTTTTTTCGGTATCAATGAATGTCTCTCGGTATCAATGAATGTCTCTCGGTATCAATGAATGCTGATTAAAAAGACAACTGAATTCCGGCGAGGAACGAACGTGCCTGCGGATATACTGTATTGTCAACGCCGATAATCCTATTGTCTCCGGCATACGAATTGACTTCGGGATCGTATCCACTGTATCCGGTGATGGTAAACAGGTTATTGGCACTAAGATAAACACGTAGGCTACTGATTTTACCTAGTTCAGTAAGCGTATATCCCAGCGTAACGTTCTTGCAGCGGATAAATGATCCATCTTCAATAAATGTGTCGCTGACGGGAAGACGCCCACCCTGAAGCGCACTGGCATATTGATTGGACGGGTTGGTGGGTGTCCACCGGTCTTCCATCACTTTTAGCAAGTTCTGCAGGCCAAAGGGATTTTCAAAACGATACCGACTGAAGTTAAAGAGGTCATTCCCCTGGACACCGGATAGGAAAGCACTGAAGTCGAAATGCTTGTACGACAGGTTGGTTGAGAATCCGAAGATGAATTTCGGATTCGGATTCCCGGTAATTACCTGATCGGCGGAATTGATCTGACCATCCTGATTCATATCGCGTATCTTGTGTCCACCTACGCGGCCGTCATAGCCCGGCAAAATCTCGTCACCCGGCTGATTGATACCGTCAAATACGTACGTTTTAAAAGATCCCAGTGGCTCCCCTTCTTTTAAGATGCTATAGGTATTTACAAAACGTTCGGTGGTAATTCCTCCATCCAGACTCAGCACCTTGTTCTTGTTAATGGAGAGGTTGGCCGACATATCCCATTTGAAATCACCGTCGAAGAGAATGGCATTCCCGGCCAATTCAATTCCCTTGTTCTCAAGCGACGCAAAATTACCGGTAATGTTGGGATAACCCGACGAAAGCGGCAGGGCTTTAACGTACAACAGGTCATCGGTTCGTTTGTGATACACATCGAAGGTAAAGTTATAACGTCCTTGGCCCAGGCCGATGTCCATGCCGATGTTGCTTTGGGTGGATCGTTCCCAGCGGAGATCAGGATTAGCGATACCCGACGGCTTGATCCCGTTGTTGAAAATATGGGTGATTACATACCCTCCCCCTGCTGCGACGGTATTAAGCGACTGGTATGCACCAATGGCTCCCGCGTTACCGGTGACGCCGTAACTTGCACGCAGCTTAAGGTCGGAAAAAACGGTACTGTTCTTTAAAAAATCCTCCTCAATTAACCGCCATGCACCCGATACCGCAGGAAAGAATCCATATTTGTTGTTCTTACCGAACTTGCTCGAACCATCGATACGCGCCGTGACATCCAGAAAAAAGCGGTCGCCGTAACCGTAATTGATCCGGCCCATATACGAAACAAGTTGCGCTTTGGAGCGATCGCTGCTAGCATCAAAGTTCTGCGCGAGTTGCAGGGCCTCGTTCAGCGTGGCATCATTAGGAAAACCAAAGCCTTTACTGAAAGCCCTATTCATCATTTCTACTTGGGCGGCATAAAGGCCGGTAAATTTCAGTCGATGCTGGTCGGCGAAAGACGTGTTATAAGTGACAACACTTTCATGCAGCAACGTCGTATTATGCACATTGGTTTTTTCACCGGATCCCGAGCGGTCATCCCGGTCGGCGATACTGATGATAGAAAGCGGTGAATAGTAGTCGCGTAAATCATGGCCAATGTCTACAATGAAAGAGGCTTTGTACGTCAGACCTTCCAAAATCGTTGCTTCGCCGTAAAAGTTGCCAAGCGTCCGGTTGATGGTGTTACGCTCCAGGATCTCAGCCAAGCCAAGTGGGTTAAAGACTTCCCGGTACCGGCCCTGCGCCTGCTCGCCAAACGGGTAAAGCGTGCCATCTTCGCGGTAGGGTTCCATTGTCGGCGGAGCACTGATAGCCGCTCCGAGGATATTGGCAGTCACCGATTCCGTAGTACCGCCGGTTTGAATACCGCGATTGATGTTGTTGCTGGCCAAAATGTTGGCACCGATCTTAATCGACGGATTGATGGTGTGGTCCAGATTAAGGCGGACAGCATAGCGTTTGAAATTGGATTTGATGATGATGCCATCCTGATCGAAATAGTTGGCAGAAAGTGCAAAAAGGGTCTTTTCAGAGCCACCGCTAATGGACAGCTGGTGATTTTGTATGGGTGCATCCCGAAAGATCAGACGCTGCCAGTTCACACCTTCGCCTAAGGAGGCGGGATCGGGATAAAAGTTATTTTTAAACGTTTCGTTTTCCAGTTCGGCAAATTGCTGCGCGTTCAGTACAGGGAGCATCTTAGTGACTCGCTGCGAGCCGTAATAACTGTCAAATACGACACGGGTGGGACCTGACTTCCCGCGCTTGGTAGTAATCAAGACCACTCCGTTCGCTGCCCGCGCTCCATAAATAGCTGTAGAGGAGGCGTCTTTTAATACCTCTATTGACTCGATATCGCCCGGGTTAATGGTGGATAAAGGACTGACAGCCTTGATACCTCCACCGTTAGAAATCTGCACGCCATCCACGATATAGAGAGGTTCTGATGTCCCCTGTATGGAGTTAGTGCCCCGTATCCGAACGCTGATATTCCCACCTGGAGCACCTGAATTTTGGGTGATCTGCACACCGGGGACACGCGCCTGCATACCCTGTGCCAGGTTAGCGACCGGAGTTTGGTTGATCTCGCTGCTACTTACGGAGGCAATGGATCCGGTTGTCTCGATCTTACGCTGGGTACCGTATCCGACGATGACGACCTCGTTAAGCGACGACTGTTCCTCCTGCATGCTGATGGAGACGGTTTTGCCGGAACCATCTACCGATACTTTTCGTGGAACGAAACCGATGTACGTGAATACCAACGTTCCTTTGCCACCCGGAACTTCCAGTTGATACCGGCCATCGGCGTCAGTTACCGTACCTGTGTTTGTTCCTGCGAGCTTTACACTGACACCAGCAAGTGGTTGTCCGTCCGCATCGGTAACGATGCCGCTTACCGGTTGCTGGGGAGGGATTTCTTCTGTAGTCACGTTGTTGCCCCGTGATGTGGGGTCTATCTTAATTAAGATGGTTTGGGCATTGAGCTGGTAGATGAGCGAGCTTGGGGTTAGTACGCTATTGAGGAACTCATTCAGCGGCATATGATCGGCTTGTATAGTAATGCGTTCTGCCCGCTCAACCAGCCGGTCGTTGTATACAACCGAGTAACCGGTTTGCTTTTTCACCTCGTCCAATACGTCCCGTAGTGGCTTCCTATAAGCCTGGAGGCTTACGGTCTGCGATAAAGAGGAGGCACTGAGATGCAGGCTCCCAACCAATAACAGCAGGGTTGTTATCCTCATAATTAAGTATAATTGATCTATAAATGGCTGCCTGTAGGATGCGTAGCAGCCCGATTCGCATTTTTTCATTACTTTTGTCTGTTTGGATATGTGTAAAAATCCGGTTCTGACCCCGGTGGTGAATACGTCCGAACATGGCAGGGATTGTTTGCAGCAATCCCTGTTTCTGTTTTTGGTTTACTGTAAGTTATGTTTTCATAAGCAGTTCGTTTCGTTGTTATATAATCAGTTAATTAGTTAAATACGAGGGTACGACCCTGCGTAGCGAAGCGGATATCCGATCCGATCAGAAAGTCCAATACCGTCTCCAGCGGCATGTCTCTGTTCAGTTCGCCGCTGAACGTTTCGTTGGGAATAGCACCGCGATAAGCAACTTCAATATCATACCACCGTGCCAATTGCCTCATCATTTGGGCGAAAGGAGTTTTTCTAAAATAGAATTTTCCATCTTTCCATGCGGTAGCTGCCGCTATATCCACTCGTTGTTTCCGTAATGTTCCATCCGGAACGAGCAGGGTTGCTTCACCCGGAGCTAAGACAGCGGAGGTCACCGTGTTAGCCGCTTCACCTATATAATCAACCCTGACGGCGCCCGAAACGAGTGTAGTCGTCATTTCCAACTCATCGGCATATGCCATGATATTGAAAGTAGTGCCCAATACCGTTGTCGACTGGTGGGCGGATTTCACCACGAAAGGCTGGTTATGGCTATGGCTGACCTCAAAATAGGCCTCTCCTTCAAGCTCAACCTCACGAAAATTGTCGTTAAATTTTGGCGGATAACGGAGCGTTGAAGCCGAGTTGAGCCATACCCGCGTTCCATCCGATAACGTAAGTTGGTATTGGCCTCCTTTTGGTACCGACAATGTATAGTGGTTGATGACGGCTTGGTCCTTTGCAGACGGTTGCTCATTTAAAGACACCAGGCTGCCATCCCCATAAGCTACCTGCCCGGTAAGCCCCATGACAATGCCGTCCTTTGCGGTGCTGAGGTCAACGGACCGGCCATCGGAAAGTACAAGGGTCGCTTTATTGCCACCAGGTGTGATCACCTGCTGTGCAAGATTGGCTTCTTCCTTAGTAGGTATTGACACTTGGCGCCAGAACCACCAACCCGCGAGAGATAACAGCAGGACAGCTGCTGCCACCCCCATGAAAAGTCGTCGATTCGAGGTGATCGGCTGATGCACTGAGGAGGAAGACAGGTTCAGTCTTTTATGTAATGCGCGACGTAGCTGTTCAGATTCCGCGCGATCCAATGCAGGGATTGGATCGCCCAAATCTCTTTGATAGTGCTCAAAGACGAGGGCTTCCAGGTCTTTTCCATCGTATTCGGCAAGATAATGGCGTAGCCATTCCTTATCCTGTTCGTCCCATTCCGACGCTTGCAAAAGTTGCCGCAATCGCTGCTTTTGGTTTTCCAATGCTGTTTTTATGGTAAATACGCACCCAAGGAGAAAACGGGGGGGTAGAGGACGTATTTATTTTAAATTGTTGTCGGCCACCGAATTCACAGCAGAAAACACCGAAGGAGCAGGATGACAGTAATATATCCGGAAACATCGGGATGTGTGCGGATAAACTCCTTGATGCTAGTAACGGCGCTACTGAGGTATTCTTTGACGGTATGTCTGGAGAGCCCCATAACCGATGCGGTTTCGTCATACGTCTTACCTTCGAGCTTACAGAGCGTAAATACCCGCCTTTTCTGCGTAGAAAGCCGTGCCATAGCTGAATTTAACAACCTAACTTGGTATTCGTATTGGTCTGATTGATGATGCTCGATTTCGAAAGGAAAATCTTGTAATGCAGCCTCTTCCCGTTGCTTTTTACGTAGGTAACTGATGCTGTTCCGATAACTGACCTGAAATAACCAACCACTTACGGATTGATTAGGGTCCAGCTTGTCCCGATTTTGCCAAAGCGCCACAAAGGTGTCCTGTAAAATATCTGCAGCAACCTGATTATTTCGGACCAGTCGAAAAATATTTTTATAAAGTGCCTGGTGATAACGATCGAACAGTGCATCAAAAGCCAAGTTGGCACCCGTCTTCATTATTACAATAAGCTTTTGATCATCCAAGGAACCGCTCTTCATATCAGGAATCGCAAAACACTAAAATTGCGGACAGTTTATAATTTATTCAAGTATACCAAACTTCGGCTCACATTTCCTATAGCTTTATTTAAGCAACCGTTTGCGTAAAAAAAGAAAATGACATATTGACACGTTGTATCGATCTGCACGGCTTTTGCTAACTAAGCGTAAAAGTTAATTTTATGACCACGCAAATCACGCAGGATAACAAGCTCAAGAAACTGATTGTTGTGGGCGACCGGATTTTAATAAAGCCAACAACGCCTAATGAACGGACAGCCAGCGGTCTTTACCTGCCTCCCGGCGTGCAGGAGAAAGAAAAGGTACAATGGGGATATGTGATGAAAACCGGCCCCGGCTATGCATTGCCGGTGCCTGCTGAAGACGACGATGCCTGGAAACCCCAGGAAGAAAAAGTAAAATACATTCCTTTGCAGGTGAAGGAAGGAGATTTGGCTATCTTCCATGTTGGTGCATCTACAGAGATACAATATCAGGAAGAGAAATATTTCATCGTACCGCAAAGTGCGATCCTTATGCTGGAGCGTGAAGAAGAATTCTAGATTAGGCGCGTAACCCAAGATATTCCATCAATTCCATGGCTGCCGCTCTGCCGGCTCGGTTTGCACCGATGGTGGAAGCCGATGGGCCATACCCCACCAGATGTACCCGGGGGTCCTTTGCCACCATCGTCGCTAACCTTCCTGCCATGACCATGCCGCCGTTTTCTTCCCGTAGCATGAGAGGCATCAAGTGATCGAGCGAGCTACGGAATCCAGTGCACCAAAGGATCACATCCGCGTTCATCGCTCGCCCGTCGGCCCACTGAACACCGCGTTCCGTAATTTCGCTAAACATCTCCCGCCTTTTCAATACGCCGCGGGCTTTCATCGCTTCAATAGCTGGCGTAACGGGCAATCCAGTGACGGAAACAACGGAAGCAGGAGGCAAACCCTTGCGTACCCGCTCTTCCACGGCCGCAACAGCGGCGCGCCCTTCCTCCGCCCCAAACGGCCCTTCGCGGAACAAGGGTGGCCTTCGGGTTACCCACGTCGTGGTCGTTACCTGTGAGATTTCATCCAACAGTTGGATGGCTGATATACCTCCCCCTACAATAATGACATGCTTGCCCTTAAATACATCGGCGGTTTGGTAGTCCTTGGTATGCAGTTGTTCTCCCGTAAATTTCTCTGCACCACGGTACTCCGGAATATAAGGAGTCTCCCATGTACCCGTGGCATTAATAATCCCCCGAGCAGCGAAGAAACCTCGGTCTGTTTCAACACGGAAACGCCCCTCCCGTTCACAGACCACCTTTACTTTTACCGGGCGGTAAACCGTGATGCCAAATGTCTTTTCATACACCTCAAAATAATGGGGTACGGCAACGTTCGCCCGCACTTGCGGGGCATCGTTGTCCAGCGTTTCAGAAAACGCCAGTCCAGGCAAGTCATGTACCCGGTTTACGGTACTCAGGGTAAGCGACGGCCAGCGGTACTGCCAGGCACCCCCCGGTTGAGGCGATTGATCCAACACAACAAATCCTCTCCCCGGCACTAGTCCCAGCTTTTTAAGGTGATACGCGGAAGACAAACCGGCCTGACCGGCTCCGATGACAACAATATCGGTTTTGTACAGCAGTTTAGATTCCATGACTGCCAAGGATTTCCAACACTGCTGGCCGGATCTTCTGGAGCATGCGGTCGAAACCCAGGTCGTTTGGATGCGTGCCATCTGTTGTACCCTCATGGTCGTCACCTATCAAGTTTTCGGCGGTAACGAGGTAGAGATGTTTATCCTTACGCTGAAGCTCCTGGATTTCGCGGAGGAAATTGCCGTTTTGTTGTGCTACCCGGTTTGCAATCGATTCATCGAAATTGCCGCCCTCACGGATAATGCTTTGAATAGCGATAATCGGCGCATCTGGATGCTTAGCGCGAATGGTATTCACCAGATTAGCCGTACGTTCGGTCACTTGTTCCGGTGAAGAATTAGGTACACAATCCAGGATAAATGCGTCCATAGGCATAGTAGCTATCATTTCAGCTACTGCAGCTTCCATTTTGGCATTCCCGCTAACGCCAAGGTTGATGACGTTATATCCGGTTTCGCGCGAGAGCCTTGCCGGGTATGCCAAACCGGGCCGACTTGCAGAAGCACCGTGAACGATACTTGACCCGTATACCAAGATGTTCTTTTTGAATGGATTGGGTTTCGCTGTAAGTCTAGCTCCTGCTTCCACACCGATTTGTACCGAAAGGGTTTCATCGTAAAGCGGGAGATACAACAGACATTCTTTATCACCGGGAGCCATGTGCGCTGCCACTACAAACTCGTTGCATTCGTGTGTCGACGGCCGTGCTACCCCAGCGTATTGCCACTGCCCATTCCGCTTAATGTATAGATCCATCCCCTCCTGGGCAATGGCGGTCATGTTATTCCCTGGTCCCTGCGGGCTGGTACACCATTTCGCGGCAATCCGGGTACTATTGGTTTCAAAGCTGATGGCCAGACCTGCTGAATGTGTGAGCAGTCGCTTTACTGCGGGCGGTATCCCCGGAAAGGCGACAGTGTCTATCCGATGGAAAAACGAATCGGTGGATAAAGCTTTGCCGATCAGCGTAAGTTGCTTGGCGTCGGTAAAGATAAACGAGGTCTCTTTCTGTGCTAACAAATTATTCGTTAACACAGAAAGAAACCATACAAGTAGAGAGGAAATTGTTTTTGTCATCGCTACGGATCATTTGAAACATCGTTCCGCTTAATTTTTTAACTCGTAAACGACATTTTTTGTCACTGGCGTCCAGTTATCTGTCCGGAATGGACCGGCCGGAAAACCTTCATTGTTGAATAGGTTGCTGGTTCCGGGATCATCTGCCCATGCATAGCGTACGGCTTTGGGTTTGCTCACGGAAGATGAGCTTACCACAATCGTTTCTCCTTCAATCTTAGCTTCTGCCGGATAGAAACGCTGATCGGCTCCCGCGATTTCAAATCCGATCACTTCGTCCGCTCCGTGCGTAGTTAGCCCGCCGCCTACATGGTCGAAATGTATCGTCACCTGATTCCCACTCGTTTTATGTTTTTTGTATTCGGGGCCACTGTATACTACGTCCCTACCATAGCTATCGTGCAACGCTACAGCCGCCAATCGCTTTCCAACATCCTGCTTGTTGCGAGGGTGGATGTCGTTGGTCGTGCCAATGTCGATGGTCACCGCTTCGCCCGTGCGGGGCAATGACAACGTCAGGTGTTGCGCTTCCCGCAGCTCGGCCCAAGTGCTTCCTGTAGCGCTGGTGCCACCGGCCGCCTTGAAGCTGGCTAACTGCACAAAATAAAATGGGAAATCGCCCAGCCCCCAACGCTTACGCCAATCGGTAATCATCATGGGAAACGACGTGCGATATTCGTAAGCTCTACCTGCGTTGCTCTCTCCCTGATACCAGATTGCTCCTTTCACCGTATAAGGAATCAACGGATTAATCATGGCGTTAAACAGCAAAGTCGGATACCGATTCGGGTTTGTATTCTTCCGTACAGTATCCGCGGGTGTATTCTCATAAGCGAGGACTGCCTTTTTCAGGTTTTTATCCTTTTTCAATGCTTCTTTGCTGATCCAAGTTTCTACCATGGTGCCCCCCCATGAAGTATTGATGAGGCCGATCGGAACGTTCAATTCTTTATGAAGCTCGCGTGCATAAAAATACCCCACGGCGGTAAAATCACCTACATTTTGCGGATTAGCTTCCTCCCATTCCAACGATTCTTCGATATCATCCAGCGGCTCACCAGCGGTTATCCTCGGAATCTTCACATGCCGAATCTGCGGGTAATTTGCTTTTGCAATCTCTTGTTCCGCGTTGTTGGAATTTGCGACAATCCATTCCATATTGGATTGGCCTGAACAGATCCAGACTTCTCCGATGAGTACATCTGACAACGTCAACGTATTCTTCCCCGAAACCACCAATTGAAACGGCCCACCGGCTTCTTCCGGAGAAAGCGTCAGCTTCCATTTACCATCAGCGTCGGCGGTTGTTTCTTGTCGCTGGCTGTTGAGATTAACCTTTACCTGCTCACCGGGATCGGCCCACCCCCACACCGCGATGGGTTGATTTCGTTGGAGCACCATGCCGTCGGAAAAGATCTGTGGCAGCCTGACATCGGCAATCAATGCGTTGATCGAAAACATCAGACCGATGCAAAGTAGGATTGAATACTTTCTCATAATTGTCTATAATTTATTGCTTTTGCAAGTATATTGATTATCCCCCTGTTTTCAAACTGCTAACAGGAACACCAATCCATACGTTAAACCGCCCGCAAATTTCAACATACCGTGTACATAAGCGATTTAATTAAATATTTCAAGCCGTACCGGGCCGGTCAATCCCGATGGATGTAGGGGACTGTCTGCTTTATACGGATTTACCAGTGTCCAGGTACCGCGTTCTTCAGCAGGCAGTTTCTGATCGCCGATCAGCCGGTTGGCCCAGGTGTTTACCACTTTTATCTCAATCGTATTGTCTCCTTTTTTCCAGGCCGAAGTAATATCCAAGCGATACGGTGGTGTCCATACGCCACCCACGTCTTGTCCATTGACCCGCACCTTCGCAACTGCAACCACGGATCCTAAATTGATAGACATATGTGCGCCTCCAGGAAGATTGATCGATTGTACTTCCTTACGATACCAGGCCGTACCTGAAAAATGTGCCACGGCGGTGTCTGCAACCAACGACCAATCCGTTAATGTGTCCATTTGAAGTGTAAACTTTGAAGAATCCGGACGGATAAAATCGACCAGCCAATCCCCCTGCAGCGGTATGACGTTTTCCGGTGCCGGAAAATTTTCACCTGCATCCGATGGCTTTTCGTCAGCAGTTTTTCGGAATACAATAAAGGCGCTTTCGTAACCATCCAGTTCTAGCGGTACGGTTGTGCCGCTGCCTGTATCATCGAATTCCGGCAAATCCCGCAATTTACCGTGAACAGCATTCCAAAGCTCCGGCTGTTTGCCGGTAATGCGGAAAGTTGGGTCAATCTGGATTTTGCCATCGCTTTGGTTGGAAACGAAATAAATATCCCCTTCCGGTAATGTGCGATGTATAAACGCCACCGGATCCGAATCTTCTAGCTGTATATCGGGCAGCACACCTGCGCGCTCCAGCGCTTCTTCCAAGGTGAGTCCCTGCAATACCAGTCCTTTTCCATAGACGTGTTCTTTCTCTTGATTGCCATCCAAGTTGCCCCACAGCTTGTCAGCCAGCATCTGCACTTCTTTATCGGCCTCACCATAGTCGGCCAAACTGGGCGAACGTTGTGGCCTGGGACCGAGAACAATGCCGCCCCTGGCCACCAGTTGCTCGATTTTACGCAGCAGCTCCGGCCGTATCGTCTCCAGCTTCGGCAGCACGAGAATCCGGTAAGAAAGGCCATCCGGCAAGGTAAACCGGCCGTTCTTCATGGAAATCCGGTTTAAAATCACCTCGGCATTCATGTAGTCAAACGAATATCCCTTTGGAAGGGCCGGATCCTGTACACCGGTCATCTTTGGGGCATCTTCACCGATAAAATAGGCCACATCGGCTACATACCGCCCCTGCTGCAGCAGGAAGTTACAGCGTTTCAAGTAATCCACGAATAGATCCATGTCGTTATACCACGTGTTAAAACGATTGAACTCGTTGCCAAACCAGGCGTTCACGCCCGGTCTTTTATTTTCGTACGGCTGATGGATGTACACATGGAGCAACGTGTTGTTAATACCCTCTGCAAAAAACCGGTCGCCACGCTGCTTAAATAATGCCGGATATCGGCCAAAGGTATTTCCCGCAGCAGTAAACGACTCGGCAGACACCTTGTTCTTTCCATAGATATGCGCAGCGGAAGAAGCGGCTCGGTTTTCGATGTCGCCCAGCTCGCCTTCGCTCCAAAATTCACCCGCTACTTCGTCGGACTGCCCGCCATATTGCAGGAACTCCCCGGGGAAGCCCCAATGGCCATAATTTTCCAACCAGATAGTCAACCCGTGTTTATGACTGACATCCCGCAGTCCACCTACATATTCATAAGCTACTTTGTCGGCCACAAAACGCCTAACATCCCATAGGAATCGATCAGACTGATCTTGGCTGCCCACCACATGGCCATAAAAAACCGGAATGTAGGGCGTAGGATCGTACCCAAATGCCTGTTTGAATTTATCCTCGAAACCGTCCGTCCAATTCTGCCCCCCGGTTTCGTAGCTATCCTGCACAGCCACCTTAAAGGTTTTTCGGTCTTCTTCCGGTATACGATGTAAAATTTCTCCGAGAAATGCATCAAAATGCCGAAGCACATGCTCGTGGTTCATTTTATCAACTTCGAGGCCCGTCCCCTCCGGACTTGCCGGTGCGTTGGTTACCCCGGTAGGTAGCATCCCTGTTTGGAGGATGGTCCAATTTCCTTCGGGAACATCCCACGTCAATTCGCCGGTAGCAGACACCTGAGATGTAATATCCTTTACATCAGAAGGCATTAATATGAATTGTTCATCATCCGGCTCTGGCTGACGCTCCCATTGGTAATCGTGCCAATACGGTAACGGTGTGGGGTGCATGCGTACCAACGATTTCTCTTTGAAGCGTTCCACGCGGGGAGTTGAAGTCAATTCGATCTCAGCAATACCGGCATTTCCCGTTATCTTGTCAAATACGAACCGGAACGCATTACTTTCTATGGCATCAAATGACACCACCACCGGTGCATAGGGTTCAAACCCCACGTTCAACGCATTGTTGGTCCGATCCAATCGAAACGACTTAATGGGCTCAAACGCACCGTTTCTCATCGCTTCCAGCGTAACGTCGAATCCCATGTTACGTCGGGCAGGATGGATAGTCAAGCTTCGTGCGATAAAAGCGCTATCGACTGAGGCGGTTATGGCAGACTTCGTACCGGATGGCAACGCGACCTCTGTTTGACGGTCCTTATCAACCAAATTTTCCAGTGACTGCCCTCCGAAATCCGCACCTATCTTCGGATGAAGGTCTGCTAAACTCTTGCCATATTCCTTTGGTACCCTGAATGCCAATGTCTTCAAACGCTGGAAATCTCCCGCAGGTATCGGTAGTTTTCCCATGAATTTCAACGGGCCTTTTATGAGGGTATCCGCTGCTGCGAGGTAACGCATCGCTTGGTCCGGCTTTACCCAGGGGCCACCGGATTGGCTCCAGCCTGGGCTATTGAAAATACCAATATCAATACCCAGCTCTGTAGCTGTTTTTAATGCTGTATGCAGGATATCCCACCACTCATCCGTAAAAATTTTGACGCTGCCATAGGATCCATCTGGTAAATCATTCAACCCGATATTGCCAATGAATGCCCGATTGATGCCGACTTCTTTCATGGCATGAAGATCCTTGACAACGCCTTCCTTTGAGAGATTATCCGAAATCCAATACCAATACACACTGGTTTGGATAGAGTCTGGAGCCTCAACGAAAACTTTTTCAAGGGTCTTCCAATCTGCCTTTTGAGAATGTATAGTGGTACAACCGATGAACCCACCTATGACAATCATACAAAACAAGAAGTGCGATACTTTCATGGATGATATTTGTTTATAATCGCAGTAAAGTACGCAAACTTGGGAAACTTGATTGTCCTGTCCCTACCTGCTTACGATTGGTTCATAAGTTCAAATCGGTAATTTCCTCCGCCTTCGTGTCAGAAGGTGAATCATCCACAAGACAAACAAATAGGTGCATCCACAAATTGTAAAGAGTAAATTGTACCCTCCAGTCAGATTATCGTGTAACTTATAACTGTCAAGCAAATAACCTACAAGCATTGGGAATAGGATGCCTCCGATGGCCCCTGCCATGCCGCTGATACCCACAACCGAGCTGACCATTGTCTTGGGAAACAAATCAGAAGCCAACGTAAAGATATTTGTAGCCCAAGCCTGATGAACCGCCACGGCTAAGCTGATTAACGCCACAGCCATCCACACGCTTGAAGCGAACTGCGCAAGAATGATGGATATTTCCAACACACCAAAAATTAGCAAAGCTGTTTTCCGCGCTTTCAACACTGTCCATCCCCGCTTGACTAATAATGAAGAGAGATACCCACCTCCGATGCTACCGATCGTCGTTGCGCCATAAATAACCATCAACTCCGGACTGGGCTTAGTAAGATCAAGCGCAAACGTAGATGAAAAATACGAAGGCAGCCAGAACAAGAAAAACCAATAGATGGGGTCAATGAATAATTTACCGACGATAACTGCCCAAGTTTGAGGAAAAGAAAAAAGCTTAATCCAGGAAACGGGGGTCTCGTGAGGTCGAGTACTATCTTGTCCCGCTTGGATGAATGACAATTCCTGTTCGGTGACACGCTTTTGGCGCACGGGAATATCATACAGCCACCACCAAAATAGCAACCATATAATACCCAGCGCTCCGGTAATCCAAAACACCTCCTGCCATCGATAGTGCGATAGAATCCAAGGAGTTAGAAACAATGCAGTCACCACTCCAATACTTGTCCCTGCATTAAAAATACCGGTAGCCAACGCTCGCTCTTTGTTTGGGAACCATTCCGATACAGCCTTGACAGCCGCTGGAAAATTTCCTGCCTCACCAATACCTAGTCCGATACGTGCTGCCATAAATCCTCCGACATTCCGTGCGATCGCATGCAACATTCCAGCAATACTCCAAATCGCTACACTGATTGTGTATCCCCATTTAGTCCCCACCCAGTCGATGACCCTGCCAAAAAGAAGCAAGCCGACGGCATAAGCCGCTGTAAACGCCATCACAATGTGGGCGAAATCAGTTTCCGTCCAACCGAACTCCGCTTCCAGCGATGGCTTCAGCAGGCCGATCACCTGCCTATCCAAATAGTTGATGGTGGTTGCAACGAATAGCAAGCCAACAATCAGCCATCGATAATTCCTGATCATCATCCGATCTCTCCTTTCTTTTTACTGCCTGACATGACATGCTGTAAGGTTGTTACATATTCATGGATATGCACCGCGGTCAACCCCCATTCCTTATTGACAATTAACGATGGAGGAAACAACGGTGATCCAAAGCCAAAACCGTTCGCCCCCGCACTCCAATAATCTTCCATCTGTCCCCGATGAATACCTCCGGTTGCCAATAAAGGAATATGAGCAAGGGGAGCCGAGATGTCTCGCACGTAATCGGACCCGAGTCTACCGGCAGGGAAAAGCTTTACTTGCGTTGCACCTAATTTCCAAGCAATTGCCACTTCAGTGGGTGTCATCGCACCAGGAAAGACCGCAAGGTTTTCACTTACGCAGGCTGTTATCACATCGGGCTCCATAATGGGCGTAACAATAAAGCAGGCGCCGGCCTCCTTTGCCACATGTAGATCCGGCAGATTACAAACTGTTCCTGCACCGATACATAGTATGCTTCCATAGCGGCGTTGCGCTTCTTCGATAATACGCGGTGCATCTGCTGAATTTAACGTGATCTCGACTGCATACAGCCCCGCTTCGGCGCACAATGGCAAAAGCTCCATCACTTCGGCGAACGAGATGTTCCGCAGGATGCCAATAATTGGCAATTCCCGGAAGCGTGTAACGTCAAATCCCTTCATTTTTCAAATAACGTTTGGCGATTTTGAGCTGTCCCCGGATTGTGGCCTGCGCAGTCTCTTCCGGATCAATATAGGATGTATTCGAATTTAATCCGAGAAATTCCAATGCGTGCGCATAATACTCGAACAGATTTGCTTCACTGCATAGCACGATGTGATCCGGTTTGTTGCATGGTAGGTTTCGCAACTCGGAACCGATTAGCAGGCCACTCATAAATTGATAATTCTCTTCTTTGGCCATTTTGTTAAACAGCTGGTTGATTCGTACTTTAAACAATGCACTTAGCATGTCAGATTTACCCGATTCAACGATTCCGGCGTGAAATGCATCCCAATCGTTTTTCCCGTACGGTATTGCTGGGGGCTTAATAGACTCTTTGGTCAATCCATTTTTTGCCAGGGCAGAAAACAATTCTCCGGTAATGTATGTTCGCATACCGATCATCTGGCCCTGATCGATATATACGTGCTTCGAATGGGTTCCGGGCAATATAACAATCGTGTTGTTCGTTTGATTTCCTTCTTCCAGTCGATCCGCAATACCTATTAACTGGGACTCTTCACCTCGCATCACTTCCTCATCTCCTTTTACGCCAGACAATAATACCATTGGACGTCCGAACTCATGGGTAATAGCCAAATAGTACGCTGAAGCATACTCGCCCGAAATGGGAAACGGCAACTCGGCATAGGGCAATTCCATCATGCCGACGCTGGAAGAAGCCATACCCGAAATGATTACCGGAACCGTTCCCACTCCAGCGTTGCGATCTGTTAATTTGTCGATGTATGCTTTCAACCGGGTCAAATAAAAATGAATACGGTCGCTCAAGTCGGCGTTTCCATCTTTCTCATTCCATTGATCAAAGACGGAAGAGACCCCTTCAGACGACAATTCTTCGTCGATTACCATCAGATTAGCCGCATCAATAAGCCGTATCCGGAGATTAGTAGTACCCCAATCGCAGCAAATAACATAGTCTTTCACAAATACGTCTTCTAATATGAAACCGGCATTCCCCCGTCACTGATCAATTTTCTATTTAGGAACACTTGATAAAGTCGTTCGTCCGTGTCGCTCGCAGTGATGTCGTCTTCTGAAAACGTAATAAGATTGATGTGTTGATCTTTGGTACGGCCAAAGTCATACGTAATAAAGATACGACCATCGGCTGTCTGCTGCCCATCCGGATACGAAACGCCCAACCGCTCATCTAGCAACAATCCTTTTGACCAACTGCGCCCGTCGTCTTTGGAGACAAAGGCCATGAGGTGAGATCGATGCGTTTTGACCTGTATTGGACCGTGTTTCACCAATAGCAGGTTGCCAGAATTCAGCCTTCGGATAAAAAACCGAGAAGTTGTATGTGAAATATCGGAATGCTTCAGCGGATCCCATGTCTTACCTTTATCCTTCGAGGTGCTTTCGCCGATTCCATACTTTGTCCGTACCAACATCCACAATGACCCGTCTTTACGTTCCACCACCATGTGTTCGTCATACTCCCGATCTTGTTTCGGAACGTCGACACTCCCTCTTAACTTCCACGATTTCCCTCGGTCTTCAGACACAACCACTTTTGCGCTGTTATCCGTATACCGCCAGGTAGACACCGGCAAAAGCCATTCCCCACTTGATAATACGGTGGGTTTGCACATCATTACACCATCCGACAGGCGCTTCGGAGTACTCCATTGAGCTTCTTTCTGTTCAATATCTGCCGTTGTCAGCGCCCAAACGCCATACGCAGAACTTGTATAATCTTTGGTAGATTGCGCCCAAAATAACCACAACTGATTGTCGGGATCGATCCAGACTTCCGGATCATAAGCACGTACCGGTCCTTTTCCATCTGGATCGATGGCTAAAACTTCTTCCCATGTTTTTCCCTGATCGTCACTGGTGGCCAGCACGACATAATTGTTTTCGTCTTCGCCTGGGGTAATACCTGCATACCAGGTAGCCCAAAGTCGTCCCTTTTCAGTCACAGCTATGCTGGATATTCCGGTAAATCGCCTGCTTTGTTCGGCATACCGGAAATAGTCGGCTGGGTTTTGTACGACTTTCGGTGCCAATGTTGCATCGCCGGATTGCGCCTGAGCGATCCCTACATATCCCATCAGCATCAAGGTGACGTATAAAATCCATGTCTGGGTAAGTTTTTTCTGCAGCTTTCTCATGTTCATAATATAATTATTTATTGGTTGTCAGTAATCTCTTCTAACGGTGCAACATTCGATTCCGCACCTTCATATCCGATGTTTTGGTTGATACGTCCTTGTGCATTGGCATCGATCGCAGCCTTCGGTATCGGCCAAAACACATGGTAAGGGCTTATCCGGTATTCATTGGTTTCCCAAACAATCCCTTTGTTATAAAACTGGCCTACTCCAACGACCCGATCATACCAATAGTTCTTTTGGTAAAAATTCCCGAGTGAATACCCGTTCCTATTCAGCTCGGCCAATGTCAATGCGATCCGCGTGAGTTCTGTTTTCCTAGGTTCTTCTAAATAAAGCTCGCGCGCGCGCTCGTCAAGAATATAATCAATTGTCACGTCACCTGCGTCAATTAAGGGGGCCTTCGCACGGTGCCGAACCTTGTTGACATCATCGGCAGCCAATCCCAGGTCGCCTTTCCAAAAATACGCTTCCGCACGCAATAAATAAGTCTCTGCCAGTCGAAAGACGTACCAGTCGCTATTGCCGCCGGTGGGCTGCAGCGGACGCCGCTCGTCTTCAACATAGATTTTATACTGTGGCCACGGAAAAATCGCCCGGATGGAATCGGTAGGATTGCTATACCGGAAGTCTACAGGTTGCCCATAATACGCCGAGGCAGGATTATTAATCAATATTTTGGTTACCGGCATCCAATTGGTATCTGTATCGTGCCGCAAGTCGTCCCCGCAATTTGCCCAAATTGTATAATTGATGTAATTTCCCGGCCTGAACATACCTACTCCGCGTCCAATCCGTAGAATTTGAGCGTCCCCAGGTGCATCCAAGCACGCCCGTTTCCCATCCGGATCCTTAAGCCACAGCGCATGAGACCACCAAGGGGTATATAGTCTCATTGTCTGTGTACCGCCTGTTTCCGCATTCGGAAAACCGAATTTATCCTGGGCTACCAAGATACCTTCCGTATTATTTTGCAAACTCTTGTTTTCCCGTTGATGTAAATCCCAAAGCACATTAAACCGCGTGTCACTGGCCACCGCACCGAAACGACTGGTCATAAGCGCATATTTACCCCCGTCGATAATCGAGGATGCAGATTGAATGGCTTTATCAAATTCGTGGTTGGCTAGATAGACTTTTGTCAAGAGATGTAATGCTGCCGCACTGCTAATTTTACCAGGCGTAACATTTGCCGGCAAATGCGCCGCTGCAAACTCAAGGTCTGCCTGAAGTTTCCGTAAAATTGCTGTTCGCGAATGTGAATAGAAGTCGATCTTCGGCGCTGTATGCTCTTTATTGATGAAGGGAACATCGCCGTATTGGTGCACCAGTAGATAATACCAAAATGCACGATGAAAATAGGCTTCGCCGAGAATGGCATTTTTCTCTTCATCGGAGCTCCAGGTTGCCGCATCGATTCTTGAAATAATGGTATTGGCATCGCGGATTGGGCCCCATGCTGCATTCCAATTATTAAAGAAACCAGCCATGCCTGTTGGCGATACCCCAATATCGAAATTTTGAGCCATACCGCTTTTCGATTCTCCGGCTACCCCAAACTCAGAAGTCATGTACTCAAAAGCCAGATTGGATGGAGCTCCGTAAAAATTCGTTCGGATGTTCTTCCGCAAAGGTACAAGTGCAGCCTCCAAGCCATCGGCGTTAGCAAAAATATTTTCTGGTGTATTGATTGACAAAGGCTTAGGATCCAGCCAGTTTTTATCACAAGCAATCAATGCGAAGAAGCTTGTAAAAGCGAAAATAATATAAATCGGTTTCATAAGATTGTATAGCTTATAAATTAGCATTCAACCCAACAGTTATGTACTTAGGCATCGGGGTTGCCTGTGATTCGGGATCCCAATGGTTCCACTTGGTTATTGTTAGGTAATTCCGCATATTCACAAACAGGTTGAGCCCCTGAAGTTGATAGCGGTTTAACAACACCGTCGGCACGTTATAGGACAACGTAACATCCTGGAGTCTAACGAATGACCTTGATTTCCAGACGCCATAATCGGGTGAGCTCACTTCAGTATCCAGTTTTGGGTATTCATTGCTTGGTTTGTTTTCCGTCCAATAAGGTGCATACAGGATGTTTTTCCGATCGATCCACTGGGTTTCTCTGTACAAGGGGTTATTGCCAAAGAATCCAAGGTCGGCGCGTAGGAACAACGAGAGCTCAAAATCCCTTAAGAAGCGGATATCATTCCTCAATCCGATGTTATACAATGGCTTTTTATTACCCTGAAATATCTTATCTTCCATCGGTGTCAGCACGCCGTCTCCATTTTGGTCCTTAAGCTTGACGTCTCCCGGCTTTTTTCCGTAAATGGCCGCTTCATCCGTTTCGTCAAGCTGCCAGATCCCCAAGCGCTCGTAATCCCATATTTGGTCGATACTCCGGCCGATAAACCATTGGTTGGTCACATCGTCGGCTTCCCGCTCACCGATTACCGCTCCATTTGCATCCATTACAGGCACCTTATCTCCGTACAGGTGGGTTATCTTGTTGCGATTGAACGAGAAATTAAATGCCGTACTCCACGAAAAATTTGTTCTGTTGATGTTTCGCGAATTGAGCGTGAGCTCCATTCCCCTATTTTGTAATTCCCCTAAATTGGATGCAACATTGGTATATCCGATGATGGAAGGCAGGGAGCGGTCGATTAACAAGTTCGTAGTTTTCATCACATAGCCATCCAATGAACCAGACAGTCGGCGCCCAAGCAACTCAAAATCAACACCCGCATTCACTGCTTCGGTACTCTCCCAACGGAGATGCCTATTGGCCATGGTGCTGCTGTACACACCCGTTACCAACTCATTCCCATAGATATATTGAGTGGTTGACAGCCGTGCTAGCGCATCGTAAATTCCGACAGAACGGTTGCCGTTAGCTCCCCACGATAGGCGAAGCTTCAATTCATCTACCGGCTCCAGCTTGAAAAATGGTTCTTCGGATATCCGCCAAGCGAGCGCAGCCGAAGGAAATGTCGCATACGGATTGTCTTGCCCAAAAGCAGAATATCCGTCGCGCCGAATTGTCAACGTTAATAAATAACGGCTTTTGTAACCGTAATTTAATCTTCCCATCAATGCGTTGCCTGTACTGTACGAATCGTTATTATTCAATGAAGGGTTAATACCTGCTTGCAATGCATGAAAAGACAACGCATCATTGGGAGCAAACCGGGTATTGGATTGTACATCGTTCCAGCTTTGGTTTTTCTCAATGTTGTATAAGAATGTTGCCGTCAGTTGATGATCTGTTCCAATCGTTTTATTCCAGCTGAAAAGGTTGTCCAGCATCCATTCATTATAGGTTGTATTCGATCGACTTCCTGACCCGCCATTGTTGTATCCATTTGGCGTTTCTACGGGATCAAAGGTATAGTCCTTTACCCAACGTTGGTTACTCACGAAAGATGGCTTATAAGTGATACCAAAAGGCAAATTTAACTCAGCGGATATCGTTGCAAATAAGCTCTGTACCGGATTTAGCCTTTCGCGATACGTATAGTATATCAACGGGTTTGGAGCCGTCGCATCCTCATGTGTATACCACTCCATCGTACCGTCATCTGCATAGACTTGCCCATACGGACTGGCACCGATGGCGTTGCTGATGCTTACAGGAGTAAATCCATGATTTCGATTTGAATAATTGGCATCGACACTGAATTTCAAAAAGCTGGCGGCTCGGATATCCAAGTTGATCCTGGATCTAAAAACGTTAAAGTTATCACCCAATATAACTCCTTCATTTTTGGTGTACCCACCCGAAGCAAAATAACTAACTTGAGGTGTACCTCCGGATATACTTAGATCATAATCCTGTCGGAGACCGTTTCGAAAAATCATATCAAACCAATCTACGGTACGCCCTGCTAAGTAATTCTTCTTTTCCGTATTGGTCAGCCTAAGCCGGTTGAGCCACATGTCTACCGGGTCGTCTGACGTTGTGGCATCCAGATTCTTCCAGTCTTCCAAAGACACTCCGGTAGGCAGGTCATTTGGATTGCTGTAATAATAGAGTGGCTTGTCACCATACGTCTGATACGTGTCGACACCCCGATTTTCCAAGTACTCTTCGGCGTTGAAGGGCCGCATCATGTTAGTTAGTGAAACGACTCCTAGTTTGGTCGATGCATTTACCTTTGGTGTGCCAGTTGTCCCCCTCTTCGTGGTGATGATTAATACACCGGATGCGGATTGGGCACCATATACTGCAGCAGCACTTGCATCTTTTAGAATGTCTATGGTTGCGATATCGGACGGGTTTATATCCGTAATTACACCTCGATAAATCACACCGTCCACGACTAAAAGCGGATCATTACTCGCTTTTATAGAAGTTTGCCCCCGGATTTCCATGCTTCCGCCTCCTTGTGCAGAGGTTCCCTGATTTGAACTGAATCCCGCCACGGTACCACTGAGCATTTCCAGAACATTGGTGCTCGACTGGCGCTGAAATTGAGAAGCATCGATTCGGTGGATTGCTCCCGTTAGGTCTGTTTTCCGTTGCGTTCCGTAACCCACTACTACAACCTCATCCAATGCTTCGGACGTTGCCATTAACACGACGGTGATTTTCTCCTTTGGGTTGAGTACCGTAACTTCTTTCGTCTGGTAGCCAACATGCGAGCATATTAAAACACTACCCTCTGAAAGATCATTCAATAAAAACATTCCGGATTCATCACTTACGGTGGATTGGGATGAATTTCGAACGACGATACTCACCCCTACAATCGGTTGATCTTCCTCGTTGATAACCAACCCAGAAACGGGGGATTGGCCGTATAAGGCCATGCCGAGCATACTGAAGCCCACTATTAACAGTGGGATTTTAAAAACAAACATTTTTCCAATAAAGTTAGGTTCATAATTCTTCTTTTTACACTTGTTATAACCGGTTAATGCAAAGATTCACCTTTTAACAGGTCAAAGAAAATGGTATATTTGCTATTACTAATGCAATTTTACCATAAATCCACACACAAACGACAATATTAAACCAACCACACTATGAAACCCCTGTTAATGAGGCATTCTGAGCCCATCAATGAGTCCTTCAAGGTTTGGAAAAATGGCACCCCATACCGCCATAACCCCTGGCATTACCACCCGGAATGCGAAATCACCTATATTCATAAGGGAAAGGGCATATTGTTTATCGGCGATCAAATGATCGATTATGGAAATGATGAAATAATCATGATGGGTCCCAATCTTCCCCACGAATTTAGGAGTGACATCGAAGACAGCCCTGACCTCTATTCGCAAAGCGTTTCCATACATTTTGATCAATTTTTTCTAGGAGAGCGATTCCACCAGTTACCGGAAGTGATATCCATCAACGAATTACTATTTGATTCATTAAGAGGTGTACGGGTCACCAATCATCAAACCAAACAGAAATTAAAAAGAATTTTTATTCAGTTAACCGAAGCCCAGGGAATGCCGAAGATTTACTTGATTCTCCAAGTGCTACACGTATTGGCCAACTGCCGGAACCTCGCTTATCTATCCAGCAATAGTTTTGCTAACTCATTCGACAAGAGTGCTGATGACCGCATCAACCGGGTATATCAATATGTGATGAAAAATTTCACAAATTCCATTTCCACTCCCAGGGTAGCTTCTCTGATTAACATGACACCTACTTCCTTCTGTCGTTTTTTTAAGGAACGAACTCATAAACAATTTATGCAATACGTCACAGAAATACGGGTAGGGTACGCTTGTCGGTTATTATTAGAGGGAAGGCTCACCATCGCCCAAGTGGCTTATTCGAGCGGGTTTGGAAATCTGTCTCATTTCAACAAACAGTTCAAAACTATAAAAGGGATAACGCCAACTCAGTTTTTAAAAGGTTATCTAAAAGCGTCCCGCTGAATTGTGTCTGACTGACCTGCTTTACTTACTCATAATAATTTCATAGGTTCCGGCATCTAGACGCGGGGAGACCAGCCAACCATCCTGCAAACGGGTTTTAACCGGTTCACCATTGATTTTTATGCGGCGACTGCTGGTTAATTCGCTCGGCAATTCCACGGTTCCACTCGTATTGGCCGGCACCACAAGCTGCATCACATAAGTGGATGGATCTTGCTTACACGAAACTGCTATATCACCTTTAATGGTGGGCACGTTGATAGTTGCCCATTTCAGCGAACCAATTTGTGGACGCACGCGAAAGGTTTTCCAGCCGGGTTCCAACGGTTCAACCCCCATCAGTTTTCTCGGAATAACATTGGCAGGGACGGCGCCCCATACATGATTCCAATCCTGGTTGGGCTTGTATTTATTGTCCCAAGCTTCCATGGTAATGGTACTTCCTGCTCGGATCATGTTGTACCAGCTTCGGTCGCTTTGAGCGGTGAGCAACGAAAGCCCGTAATCTGCATCGCCGGCCATATACGTAGCATCCATCAAGAACTGGCTGCCGTACACACTGCACGCCATACCACGCGAACGGATGAACGCCATCACCTTCTCCCTGTCTTTTTGGGGTACCAAACCGAAAGCCAGCGCCATCATGTTGGTATGCAAAGAAGCATGATCGGTATCTATCCCATCGCGGAAAACCCCTCGTTGCTTATCCCACAACAACGATTGAAACGCGCGGTGTGTCTCCTGCGCTTTCTCCGCAAACATCCTAGCATCATCTTCCTTCCCCATGGCTTTAGCCAATTCGGCCATATCTTTCAGTGCTCTGTAATGAAACGCATTTACCACGGCATTGTAGGTAGTGAATACAAAACCATCGGTTTCACCATTGCCTACCATACCAAAGCCTCCAGTATGTGGCCAATCCACGATATCACGCAGTGAATCGCCTTGGTAGTGGACAGCTTTCATCAATGCTTTAGTCTGCTTACCCGTTTTGGTGCTGATCAAACCGTTTGCTTCGCGCAATGGCAACAGTAATTTAGCCTTCAGATCGTCGTAGTAGTGACTCGCTGATCGAAGATCTCCTGTATACAGGTAATCGTGGTAAGCCATTAATACCGATTGCAGAATCCATTCAGTAGGCCACGTGGCGTGGTGTAACAGGTACTCGTGTGACCTGCGAGCCAGGCTGTATTCGTTATCTACACCGTAATGGCACAATTGGTTAATGTATGCATCTGCTTCGTATGGAATGCGTTCGCGATCGCCATCTACATAGATGCCCGCAAACGTGGTGGCTTTCACACTGTATTTACACAATTCCCATACCGCGTTCAGTATGGAATCCGAACTCTCAAACTGCGAGGCAAAGTCGTCAAACGGATAATGAACGCTGGAACGGACGACATCCGTTTCTTCCAACTTGTTGGCATATCCTTCCAATTCTACATAGCGGAAAGGCAGCACTTCGCCGATGTATTCAGGCATCTTGACCGCCTGTGGCCCAGTATTGCGCTTGTCGGGTCGGAATTGTAACTGATACGTATGAACTCCTTTCTTCAAAGGCAACTGATATTCCGCATAACGGATTGTTCCACCTGGCTTGCGATTGATACTGCCGTCGGGATGGACGGCTTCACCCAACTTAATCGTCACGATGTCCTTTCCATTCGGTGAATCCAGCGTTAGCCGTAGTTGCCCAAACGCGGCCCTACCGAAGTCAATACGAATGGCATTTCCCATATGATGGATTCCTTCGGGAGCCTCGTCGGTTTTCTGCAATGGATAAAAGGTTGTCTGATAATCTGTCAGCGCATCGGCAGACCAAAATCGGCTCATGGATGACCACGACGATGGAACTTCGTCTCCATCCCATACCATGACGGCCCATGTATAGCCCGTGTTGGGAGCCAGTGGAGGTCCATCGTACCGTACATTGGTTGATTCATCTGACGCTATCTTTCCAGAATCCCAAACATCGCCGACACCTTTGGCAATGCTATCTGGGCTATTTGACAGAATAATACGGTAGGCAGATTGTCGAGCGCCTTGCCCCACTCCGACAAGCTCCCAGCCCAACGTAGGTTTTTTGTTAGCTACCTGTACCCGTTGACCACCCGCCTCTTCAGCCCCGATGATAGGATAACCGTTGATTACCTGCAAATTCGGGTACCTTAGGTGATCGACCATGAGGTGGGACACCTGGATGTTTTGGGCGTTTAGAACCAGTATTGCATTCAGCAATGGATAGCCAAAAATAATTTTCAAATACAGCGTATTCATTTCAGGCGTTTTGTTTACAACCGCTGTAAAGTAATGAATCTTGTGGAACTAAGGTGTCCTGCTCTTACCTGCCTAGGAAGTTACCCGTTTCTCTATATTATTTATCCATCCATTCCAATCCCACCCACGTGTCCGGCCCATTATTTTTTTGAGCAACACCCGGCGTGCTCCTGCCGTCGATGACATATTTGGTAAGCAGCGCTTTCAGTTCCTGAACGCGTTTGGGAAATTTATCAGCAATATTTTTCTCCTCAGCAGGATCATCAGTTAAGTTGTATAATTGAATCGGCAGAAGACCATCTAGTTCTTGGGCAGTACGCGGAAAACTCCATCCACCCGACCCTGGACACATGATCAACTTCCAATTACCTTTCCTGATGGCGAAATCTCCATTGATGGAATGGTGTACAGTAGCCTCTCGAAGCGGTTGCCGGTACGATTCATTCAATAGAATCGGTAAAATATTGTAGCTGTCTTCACCGATATCATCCGGAATATAGAATCCCGAAACTGCTGCGGCAGTGGCCAAAAAATCAGTTGTACAAATCGTCTCATCGGTTACGGATGCTTTTGAAACATGTCCAGGCCAACTGACGATAAAAGGAACCCGATGCCCACCTTCGTAAATATCAGCCTTATGACCGCGATAAATACCACTAGGATGGTGCCCTACCGCTGCCAATTCTTTGAAATTTGCCTTTGGCGAGCATCCATTATCACTGGTGAAAATAACCATTGTATTTTCCCTAATTCCATTTTTTTCAAGGGCTTCCAGCACCTGTCCTACCACGTCGTCCACCTGCAGTACAAAATCACCAAAAAAATTTGCATTGCTTTTCCCGAGAAACTCGGTGGTAGGCAAAATCGGAGTGTGGGGCGCAGGAAGTGCAAAGTACAAAAAAAACGGCCGGGAATTCTGTGCGTGCTCGTCGATATATGACAGCGCTTTCTCCGTTAAATGCGGCAATGCCGCTGCATGAATGAAATCGCCCCCAGTGACACCCTTTCTCCAAAACCCCTTATCATCTACCGACACCGTGGTATCTTTTGGAATGCAGGTTGCCCGGCCATTTTCAACATATACATAAGGCGGCATATCCAACGAGCCGCTGAATCCATAGGAATATTCAAAACCTTTTTCTTTTGGACCGTTCTGAACAGATTTGCTGAAATCTACTGTTGGATTACTCGACAGATTATCGGTGTCGGTCGCGGCGCCTGAAAACTGCCAGTCCCATCCCAAATGCCATTTTCCCACGAATGCAGTATGGTATTCTTGTTGCTGTAACATCGCAGCAACGGTGGTGCGTCCGGGTTCGATCAGCGCTTTTGAATACCCACTCAATACTCCTTTCTTTAGCGAAGAACGCCAATTGTATCGCCCAGTCAGAATACTGTAGCGGGTAGGTGTGCATACTGCCGAGCTGGTATGTGCATCTGTAAACCGCATTCCTTCGTTAGCAAGCCGGTCGATATGAGTCGTTTGCCAAGCAGCATTTTCATTATAGATGGAAACATCGCCATAACCAAGGTCATCGGCGAGAATAAAGACGATATTGGGTCTCTCCGAGTGGCCCGAAACCGTCGTCTGCGCATTTGCTATATGGACTACTTGCAAGAGCAGCCACATGCTTAACATACAATAGTTACTGAAATATATCATCATCGTACAATTAGTTCAAGCCCTGATCTCTTCCGTTAGGTTAGATTCCCATCGTTCTAATGCCTGCATTAATGTTTTGAAAACTTCCGGAAACAACGATTGGATGTCTGTTGTTTCTTCCGGGTCTTTTTCAAGATCATATAACGCGTGCTGTTCTCCAATAGCAATAAGTTTCCACTTTCCTTTTCTGGCTGCTTTTTGATCCTTAAAACGCCAAAAAACCGTTCGCTGATTTTCCGGTGCCGGCCTATTTCCAGTAAGCAGGGGAGTCAAGTTTCTCCCCGACCAATTCGGATTGATTATATCGAGGTGTAACAAATCGGCAACGGTTGGAACGATATCCATCGATAATACGAGTTGATCAGAAACCCCTGGTGTAATCTTTCCTTCCCAATAAAATATACCGGGGACTCGGTGTCCACCTTCGTAGACTTGCCCTTTATGCCCCTTAAACAGCCCATTTGAACCCACCCTCGCTGAAGCGCCGTTATCCGAACAAAAAATGACTAATGTGTTTTTCAACAGTTCCTTTTGTTTCAGCTGCGATAAGATTTGACCAACGCCGCTGTCGAGGGATTGAATCATTTCTTTGTAGGCAACATCCACGTCCTCCCTTTCCTGCCTCTTGAATGATGAATCCAATGTTCGAATAGCTGGATCTTCGGGCCCTTGATAAGGATAGTGTGGAGCACCATGGGGCAAGTAGAGGAAAAAAGGGCGCTGGTCAACTTGGTTGATAAACTGCAACCCCCGTTGGGTAATGAGATCGGTTAAGTAGCCGTTTTCCGGTATGAGCTTATCCTGATTCCACCAATCCGCAATCCCCTCCTGATCAATGTGGCTTTGGTAATCGATATTCCCACTAACGAAGCCCTCGAATGTATCAAATCCTTGCTCCAACGGCCCAAATTCAGGCGAATATCCGAGGTGCCATTTTCCGAATAAAGCGGTCTGATAACCATTTCCTTTCAACAATTCAGCCAGCGTGTGGACGTTGGGCTGCATTCCGGTATGCCGGTGAGTTTTTGCGGTTACAACTCCTTCGATACCCACTTCCTGAGGGTAGCGTCCGGTTAAAAGAGATGCACGGGTTGGACTGCACACTACACCGTTGGAATGATAGTCCGTAAGCCGGAGCCCTCCAGCTGCCAGACTGTCGATGTTTGGCGTATCAAACCTTGAGTTACCATAACATCCCAGATCGCCATATCCCATGTCATCCGCTACAATGAGGACGATATTCGGTCTTAGCTCTGTCAACTGATTACGCTTACTGTTTTCTCCACAAGTAGAGAAAATTGGCAGCATCAGCAACACACATATTTTACGTGGATTCATAAGACATTCAATAACCCGGATTTTGCTCTCCCAGTTGTGCATTGTTTACAAACTCAATACTGGGGATCGGATACAAATAGTATTCTTTTCCGGTAATGGGGTGCTCAATCGTTTTCTGAGTCGGAAAGTCTAAGCCCAAATAATCCATTTGAACTTGCACCCGGTCACGTAAAATCCCCCATCGGTTAAGATCGTGGAATCTTTTTGCTTCAAAACACAATTCGATTCTTCGTTCTTTTCTTAACGCTTCCCGGAAGGCCTCCTGGTCGGGCAGTTCAGCAACAGTACGGGCAGACAGTCCGGCGTTGAGTCGGATTGTATTCAATAGGTTAAACGCTTCTCCATCTGCTATATAATCGATTTCATTTAATGCTTCTGCACGGACCAGCAGCATCTCTCCATATCGTATCAGCGGAAAATTCCAAGTGCTGAGTCCTACCGGATCGTTAGTGTTATAAAATTTATTTACAAAATAAAGGCTGCCATCTGGTTTTGACGGATCGATGAAGTTTGCAAGGCCGTAATTTTTCAGCACAATATCCCGGCGGGTATCCCCCGGCTCAAACGCTTGGACCAAGCCATTTCCAGACGACAAACTACCGCCTTTTCCTTCCAAATTATCATCCGAAGGCAGTATAGAAGCCCCTCCCTGCAGGTCGGGTGGAGCAAAAAAGTTACTGATGGCCGTTGTTGTCGCCGCGGTCACACCTCCGTACTGTACTTCAAATAACGAGGTGTGTCCGTTTTCTTGCGAACCATTGAAATTCGCCGCATAGTTTGGAAGTAACCCCAGGCTTGTATTGGAGATAACGGTCTGGGCAGCCGCAGCAGCTTCAGTCCATTCTTCCAACTCAAGGTGGACCAGCGACCGGAGTGCATGGGCCGCATATGACGTAGGCCTCCCAACCTCCATACCGGTATTTCCGGGATAGGAATCGGGCAAAAGGCGGGATGCATCGTCCAGGTCACTTTTAATCTGAACGTATACCTCTTCAATTGTGGCGCGTGCTTGCTCGGCATCACTGCGAGTCTTTATTTCTTGCAGTATGAGCGGCACCCCTCCGAAAAAACGAACCAGGTTAAAGTAATAGAAGGCTCTCATAAATTTCGCCTGACCTTCAATCGCTTCCCTCACAGCGGCATCTGAAAATTCCGATACACCATCCATTCGACTAAGCACGGTATTTGCGCGGGTAATGCCGGTATATAGGTCGGTCCAAACAGACTGGGAAACGTTGAACGTTTGATCGACAATAAAGATATCGGGTTCGGTTTCTTTGCGCCACGTCCAGCCGTCATCGCTCGCCATGTCTGTAAGTCGGGAAACATTGCCTTCGTAAAGGGTATGCAGGGGTTGGTAGACACCGTTCACAGCAGTAATCAACCCCTCTTCCGTAGTCAGCAGTTGGTCAAGTGCGATTTGCCCCCTGGGAGTAGGCTCCAGCAAACTTTCGCAACCCGAAATCAAGGTCACGCCCAACAGCAGAACGGATATATATATTACACATTTCATATTCAATTGTTTATAGCGGTTAAAAAGTTGCGCTAAGTCCGAGAGAAATCAACCTCGACTGCGGATATGGCGTATAGTCAATCCCCGCCGAAAGCAAGCTGATCCGGCTGGATGCCTCTGGATTAAGGCCTTCATATTTCGTAAATGTATAAAGATTGGTGCCGGAAATCGTGAATCGCAGCGCTTTTAAAAATTTATCTGTTAATAAACGGGAAGGAAGTTCGTAAGAAATTCTGACATCCTTAATCCGTAAAAAATCGGCGTCCTCAAGGAACCGGGTGGACACCATCGTTGCTAAGGTGGTCGTATTTCCACCTTGTGAAGGCCTCGGAACCGTGTTACTGGGATTTTCCGGTGTCCAGAAATCGGCTACTTCGGCAAAATTCTGTACAAAGGGAACACCTCGTGAAAAGAGGTTCCGGGCGGTGTTGTAAACTTGATAACCTCCTGCATAATCAAGGAATATCGATAACGACACATTTCTAAAAGCAAAGGTATTGTTGAACCCGCCGAAAAACCTAGGATGCGGAGTTCCCACGAACGTTTTGTCTCCAACGTCAAACACACCATTTCCGTTCAGATCGGCATAGCGGGGGTCTCCGGGAACGGCGTCAGACCACCGATCAGCCTCTTCTTCTTCTCCCAATTGCCATACACCGATGTACTGATACATATAGAATGCAGCAGCCGAATTTCCTGCGCGGGTCAGATTGGTCGGCTGATTAGAGAGCGGGATACTTTCACCTGGGATTTCCAGGGGTTGCCCGATCGAATTATTGCCGATATCAATCACTCGGTTTTTATTAAAGGAGATATTAAATTCTGATGCCCACGAGACCGTTCCTGTAAGCACGTTGCCCCCCAATGCGAGCTCGACACCTGTATTCTTGACCGATCCCTGATTGATGATCGGATCCTGCCTCACGCCCGATGTAAGTGGTATGGGTGTCGATACCAACAAATCTTCGGACTGCTTATGATAATAGTCCACCGTTGCATGAAACCTTCCATCAAGCACGGAAACGTCGATACCCGCGTCTAGCTGCTTATTTGCTTCCCATTGCAGGTTGGGGTTTCCTATATTTTGAGGCACATTACCTACTACGACACTGTTTCCAAAGACGTACGGTGCAGCTCCTGCGCGGGTAATAAATGCAAAATCACCAATATTCTGATTACCGGTCAGGCCATAGCTTACCCGAAGTTTCAGGTCATTGATAAACGGAGCGTCTTTTAGGAAATCTTCCTGAGAAATGCGCCATGCGACGGAGCCCGACGGGAAAATGCCGTACCGCCGATCGGCGCCGAATTTGGAAGACCCGTCCCTACGCACGGTCGCAGTAAGCAGGTACTTACCGCCGTAGTCGTAATTGAATCTAACGAATGTCGAAACTAACCCAGCGCGAACTTCGGAACCAGTCGCATTGAAATTGGTCTGGTTGGACAGTTGGTCTAAGGCATTGTCAATAGTTCCGGTTCCCGTTACGCTGTTATTTTTGGTCAGAAACTGCTGCGCGGAAAAGCCTAACAAGCCTTTGAAATTGTGCCGACCGGTTTTTTGCTCGTAGTTGAGCGTCAAATCGGATATCCAATTAATTTGTTGATTATTAGGCACCGTCACACTTCCTTCGTCCCGGCTAAACAAACCGATTTGATAAACCGGCAAATAAACGTAGTTATCGCCAAGTACAATATCTCCGCCGATGTTACCCGAAATAACTAATCCCTTGGCCACATCAATATCTATTTTTGTATTACCGAGAATTCGCGTCACGTTGTCGTTTCGTGTCGGCAGCAGGACATTAATAAGCGGATTTTCGTTAGCCCCGAAATACGGGGCGGCGGTGGTATTAATTGCGGTCAAGTTACCGGCTTCATCATAAGGTTCGGTAAACGAATGTTGGTATACCAAGCTACGGAAGCCTTCCGAGCCCCAAGAATCGTTGTTCAGCACGTTTTGCCGTTGGTGACTTCCGGTAAGATTTGTAGAAAGTCGAAGCCAGTCATTGATCTTAGAATTGAGGTTAACCCTGAGCGACCAAGATTTCAAATTGGAATTAATCAGCGTACCTGTTCTGTCCAAATACGAGGCAGATCCCGCATATTGAGTTTTTTCCGTACCGCCACTGAATCCTAGATTGTAGTTTTGTCTTGACCCCGTTTGGGTGCCTAGATCCTGCCAATCTGTGTCGACCTGCCACGCGGGATGCGCAAGATCCTCGTATACGGATATATCCCTACCGGAGTTCTTAAAAGCCTCCACGAACAGTAACCGCTGTTGTTCTGTACTCATCACGTCGTACATTCGCGTGATGTTTTCGACACCGATATCTGTATTAAAAACAAACTGGCTCCCACCTGCCTGACCTTTTCTGGTCGTGATGATAATGACACCGTTAGCGGCCCTAGATCCGTATATGGCGGTTGCGGAAGCATCTTTCAAGATGTCGATTGAAACGATGTCCTTCGGATTTATTGTCGAGAAATCAGCACTGAACAGCGGTACATTATCAACTACAATCAAGGGGTCGTTGCTTCCGGTTACGGAGCCGATACCCCGAATAGAAATGGAGAACTTTCCGCTGAGGTCGCCACCGCCCTGCCTCACCTGGACACCACTAGCTCTCCCCTGCAGGGCATCCTGAAACGAACTAACCGGCCTGCTTTGTATCACATTTTCAGAGACGGTAGCAACAGACCCTGTAATATCGGCTTTCCGCTGCGTCCCATAGCCCACTACGACTACTTCATCTAGGTCAGAAAATTCCGGGTGAAGGATAACATCCACCGACATTTGGCCTTCACTTATTACAACTTCTTGCACCAAAAAACCTACGTTTCGGAAGGTTAACACTTCACCTGTTTGAGCTAGGATGTAATACCGACCGTCACTGTCAGTCGCCGATCCGCGGGACGTTCCTTTTACCAAGACAGACACTCCTTCAAGCGGGTTTCCAAGCGAATCGACTACTTTTCCGCGGATGTCGCGCTGATTGGTTTCCGGTTTCCGTAACATCGGCTTTTCTTCATCCTTGGTTTCCTTTGTCCTTCGTAAAACGACTACGTTGCCAGTCACATTGAATACATAAGGTTTATCGCCGAACACTTTCTCCAAGGCATCATGTATCGGGTGATTTTTCACGGAAACAGTAACGGGACCGAAGTCGACGAATTCCTTCTTGTTGTAGAAAAACGTGTAATTGCTCTGCTTTTCGATTTCTTTCAATACATATTCCAAGGTAACAGCGCGTTCATGTAACGTAATACGTTGTCCAAACACATGAGCGGAAAGTTGGACATAACCTAGGATGTGCAATGCAACGATGAAATTCACGCGCATCATAATGCGTCGGTTTATACGTGGTAAAAAATAGAATATTCGTTCTAAATACATACATTTGTATGGTTTGGGTTTGTCAATCAATTATACTATTCCAAGAATTAATTTGATGTCGGTTTACCCAGACTCATTGGCCGGAAGTGTTGCGAGCACTGCCGGCCATTTTGTGCCGTAAACCTATCCAATAAATTACCTATTACTTCTTTCCATATAATATTCGTTTAAAAAATAAATAACCTGTTATTATTCCCGTGGTTTCACGATCAAGTGATGTTCATCTTTTAGTTCAAAATTTATCCCTGCGTTTTTCAATACTTCCAAAGCAATCGACAAGCTGACATTTCGAGGTATCTTTCCTACGAACAAATCATCCGAGAAACTCCTTTCGTATTGAACTTCTATGTCATACCATCTCTCAAATTGCCTCATCACCTCATGAACATCTGCGTCATTAAAATAGAAGAAACCATCTTTCCAAGCAACAAATTCTTCGGCATTCACTTTTTGAACAGCAAAATGGTCCTTCCTTAATATAGCCTGTTCTCCTGGGTTCAAAATCTGTACGGCCGACGAATTCCGGTTGCCAACAACACGGACCGATCCTCCCAAAAGAGTCGTCTTGATATCATTTTCATCTTTGTATGCGTTCACATTGAATTCGGTCCCAAGCACCTCTATTGTCTGGTCTTCGGTTTTCACCCGAAAAGGTATTATTTTTCCAGTTTCACGATTCTTTTGCCGAGCGATTTCAAAATAAGCCTCGCCAGCTAGTAGCTCTACTTCCCGCAAATCGCCATCGAATCTTTCTGGGTATTGTAAAGAAGAAGCTGAGTTCAGCCATATTTTGGAGCCATCGGGCAACATAAGTTGATATTGTCCTCCTTTCGGCGTAGTGAGTTGTAACGTTCCCTCCGACACAGTACCGTCAAACACTGTACTACCATCGGAATAGGAAATCTCATCTCCTACAATAATGCCCGGTTGATTGGCACTTAAATCGATGACACGCCCATCTGCCAATTTCAGTGTTGCCCGGTTGCCCCCAGGCATCACATCTTTCAAGGACAGTTGTTTATCTGCTCGTTTCTCTATGCTACTGTTCCATCGATAGACACCTAGGGAGACCGACAACAACAATATAGCGGCAATGCCGGCCATCCAATAATATCGCAATTTTATCCGACGAGATTTACTCAAATCCATATGCGTCGTGATCTTCGTTAGGATCCGCTTTCTGAGCTCTTCTTCGTCAGACGCAAACGATGCAGGTAATTCGAACCGATTATCGGGATGTGCCTCATACCATGCCGCAAATTCCAACTTCTCGGCATCGCTAATAGTGCCATTCAGCCATTTTGAAGCCAGTTCTTCGTGTCGTTTGTAATTGGTCATAACAGGGTATCTATTTATAGGTACCATGGATAGAACCAATCCCTTAGTCGGATAAAAAAAATAAAGTAGTTTAGGTAAAAAATTCAGACAGGAATTTCCAGCGGATAGTTAAAGCAACAGCAGCATAAAACTCGCCAACTTAGAACGGAGTATTTTAAATGCTTTTCCCAAATGTGCTTCTACCGTTTTTTCAGAAATCTGTAGGGTTTCTGAAATTTCCTTTTGGGAATAACCGTCCTCTCGACTCATTTTAAATACCAGCTGACATTTTGTAGGCAACTGCTTTACGTAATGGGCAAGTTCTTCACGCAACTCATCAAAAGCCAGCCATTCCTGTGTGGAATCATCCACTTCGTCTTTTCGCACCAATGAATCAACATAGCGTTGCTGGTTGTGATACTTATCCAATATTTTGATGACGCGATATTTTACAGATACAGCCAAGTAGTGAGCGAGCTCGGAGGTGATGGTTAAAGAATGCCGACGGTGCCATAATGCTGTAAATATATCCTGTACAATCTCTTCCGCATCTTCTGGATGAACCGTTCGATTAGCAGCTATAATAAAAAGCCGCTTCCAATACCGGTTATACAATTCCTCGAAAGCAAGCGCATCATCGCATCTTAGCAAGGTGAGCAAGTCTTCGTCCGCCTTTTCCGTATAAAAATGCATAAGCAGGTTCATAAAATGGCATATGCCGCTAAGCAAGCTAACATTTGGTTACCAAAGATAGCTATTTACAGTCCACTTACGCGCCACTTGCCTGGTAAAAAACACACCCTTTTTATTAGAAACCACGATATCCGGCAGTCCATCGCCGTCCACGTCCTCAACAATAACCTGTAAACCAACGTCTGAATTGTCATCAACCTGATTACTCTTTCCGAAACAAGCGTATCGCAGCGGACATGTTTCTCAAACAAAACTTCTCCAGATTTCCTAGGCTGGCCAACCAGTGAATATTAACCAACAATCCCAACAAGAGCATGAACGTAGTGCAAGCAAGTTCTCTCATAATTGTCTCTTCGTTTTAAGGTTTTTAAAATTGGCAAGATACGGTAATCCGATCCGTTGGGTACCAAAGGTAGAGATTCGCAAAAAAAAAGCAACCTGTACTGTGCTGATAGAAAAGATCGGTATGCTTATCTTTGCCGATGTATGAACAAAATCCTCGTTACCGGCAGCAATGGCCTATTAGGTCAAAAGGTTACCAACTTAGCATTGGCGGATAAAACCATTGAATTGATCGCTACGTCGCGCGGCGAAAACCGGCATCCTATCAAAGATGGGTATCGCTACGTCGACCTGGATATTCTCGACAATCAACAGCTACACGACACCATAACGGAACTCCGGCCCGATGTACTGATCAATACGGCGGCGATGACCAACGTCGACGCGTGTGAACACGATCCCGAAGGATGCCGGAAGCTAAACGTTGAAGCCGTAGCATCGCTCGTTGAGCTATGTGAAACATACGGCATCCACCTGGTCCACCTATCCACCGACTTTATTTTCGATGGCAAAGCCGGACCGTATGCCGAAGATGCGGCCCCCAATCCGCTGAGCTTATACGGCCAAAGTAAATGGGATGCTGAAAAAATCATTCAGCAATCCACCTGCAAATGGGCGATTCTGCGCACCATCCTCGTCTATGGCGTTGTAGCCGATATGAGTCGGAGTAACATCGTTCTTTGGGCCAAAGGCGCATTGGAAAAAGGACAACCGCTTAACGTGGTAAATGACCAATGGCGCATGCCGACGTTGGCAGAAGATCTGGCACAAGCATGCCTGCTGGCCGCCAAGCAAAAAGCCGAAGGGATTTTCCATATTTCAGGGGAAGATTTCTTCGCCATTGACGAATTGGTAGCCGCCGTAGCCGACTTTTGGGGATTGGATAAATCGCTTATCCGCGAAGTGAGCTCTTCCACACTCAGCCAGGCAGCGCCACGGCCAGCCCGCACAGGTTTTATCCTCGACAAAGCACGCTCGGTACTGGGTTATACCCCGCATAGCTTTCGGGAAGGATTGGCGCTGGTAGACCAGCAGCTTCAAACGCGATAATTATCCGGCGCGAAGGCGCCCGCTGCGCTTGGCGCCTTTGCGAGAAAACCCAAAAAATAATCCCATCTTTGCAGCATGACTCAAAAGTTTGCCCGCGAATCGTATACCATCATGAATGAGCTCGTGCTCCCTAATGACACCAATACGCTAAACAACCTCATGGGTGGGCGGTTGCTTCACTGGATGGACATCGCCGCAGCAATATCGGCCCAAAAGCATTGCAATCGGATCGTGGTGACTGCTTCAGTAGATAACGTATCCTTCCGGCATCCCATAAAATTGGGTGACGTCATCAGCATTGAAGCACAGGTAACACGGGCATTCAATACATCGGTAGAAGTACGGTTGGTAGTATGGGCGCAAAACATACCTTCAGGTACCAAAGTGCGGTCCAACGAGGCGTTTTACACCTTTGTCGCCATCGACCAAAATGGCCGGACCATTGCCGTTCCTCAACTGATACCGGAAACCGATGAAGAAAAAAAATTATACAACGAAGCCCTCCAACGCCGGGAACTCCGACTCGTATTGGGGGGCAAATTGAAACCAAAAGATGCCAAAGAGCTGCAAAACCTCTTTAAAGAGGTCGTGCGGGAGTAACCTTACATAATACTAACTTCAAACTATTTCCACGCCCGTTTGTTGAACAGGCAAAACACCAGATTTAAATGCCGTTCAACTATCAACCCATTGAGAACTATGCACTCATTGGAGATTTAAACACCGTTGCCCTTGTTGGTCTTAATGGCTCCATTGATTTCATGTGTTTTCCCGATTTCGACTCGCCAAGTATTTTTGCTGCACTTTTGGACAAAGAAAAAGGCGGCCATTTCTCCATTGCTCCCGTAACCGAAGATATTAAATACAAACAGCTTTATCTCCCAGACACCAACGTGCTGCTGACACGCTTCCTAGCCCGACATGGCGTTGCGGAGCTGACTGATTTTATGCCTGTCGAAGAGCTTTACGGTGGCAAAGAGCTGGTGCGACGTGTTACCTGTATCCAGGGCGAATTTGACATGGCTATGCACTGCTCGCCCAGATTCGACTATGCCCGCGCCACCCACCGGACCGAAACGATCAATGCGCATGAAATACGCTTTATCAGCGAAGGGCCTGACGAAACCGTTTTAAGTTTGAAAAGCAATGTCGAGCTGCGGCTAACAGGCCGGGATGCGTCTGCGGAATTTCATCTTAAAAAAGGGCAAACGGCTGATTTCATATTGGAGCAGGTAAACCGGACGGAGGCATCCAGCAGCAACCTAGAGGATTTCATCACGAAAAGTTTGTTTGATACCATCAATTACTGGAAGGATTGGATAGCAAGATGTACGTATCGGGGCAGGTGGATGGAAACCGTAAACCGGTCTGCACTTTGCCTTAAGCTGATGACCTCCTTTAAATACGGATCCATCGTGGCAGCGCCCACCTTTGGCCTCCCGGAGGAAATTGGAGGCGTCCGCAACTGGGACTACCGGTATACGTGGATCCGGGATGCCTCATTTACCGTCTATGCATTCATCAACCTGGGTTACAAAAAGGAAGCCCGAGACTTTATTGCCTGGGTAGAAAAACAATGCATCGATATATCCAAAACCAACGAATACCTCACGTTGATGTATACGCTCGATGGCAGAAAAGAACTTAGCGAAAGCGAACTCACCCACCTGGAGGGATACCGGGGTTCTAAACCCGTCCGGATTGGAAACGGTGCCTACGAGCAGATCCAGCTGGATATCTACGGTGAGCTGATGGATTCGGTATACTTATACGACAAAAACGTCGAATCCATTTCCTATCAATTCTGGAAGGACCTGAGCCGGCATGTCGACTGGCTCAGCAAAAATTGGCACATCAGTGACGAGGGAATCTGGGAGGTACGTGGCGGAAAAAAGAAATTTTTATACTCCCGGATGATGTGTTGGGTGGCATTTGACCGGGCCATCAAAATAGGACTGAAACATTCCTATCCATTGCCGGAGGAATGGTTTGCCGAGCGCGACCGCATTTTTAACGAAATCCACCAGCAGTTCTGGAACAAAGCGCTGAATACGTTTGTCCAGTTTCTGGGGGCCACAACCGTCGATGCGGCTACACTGCTGATGCCCAAAGTACACTTTATTGGAGCGAAAGACCCCCAGTGGCTCGCCACGCTAAACCGCATTGAGGAGCAGCTTGTGTCTGATTTCCTGGTCTATCGCTATCGGCCAAATGAAGATTTTGACGGGCTTTCGGGCGCCGAGGGTACATTTTCTATGTGCACCTTCTGGTACGTGGAGTGTCTTTCGCGCGCAGGAAAACTGCAGAAAGCGAGGCACTATTTTGAAAAGATGCTGGGCTACGCCAATCACGTCGGTCTCTACGCTGAAATGCTGGGTATACAGGGAGACCACCTGGGCAATTTCCCGCAGGCTTTTACCCACCTTGGCTTGATCAGCGCGGCCCTCAACCTAAATAAACAATTGGACGACCAGCGAAATAAACAAGTAAACGAGTATATTTAAACAGATGCGTGACCATCCGCTCACCGATCCACCTCCTGAATACCCAATTGTGACCTTTTAGTGTTGATGTAAGACGATGGCTTTACACCGATCAACTCCACCGGAATGGGATCCAATATATCTGCAAAATCCGCAAGAACGCCGGGCAAACCAGATGAACCGAGAACGGACAAGACGTTTTCATCGTTCTTAATCACGTTGTTCTGACTAAATCCCAAGGCTGTTTTGCGCCACCCCATACTTTTGCCCTTCGCATATACGGGTTCCTTGAAGTTGATGAACACGTTGCGGTTAAACAGATTGTTTGTTGGCATGGGTACCGTACTGAGATAGTCGGCTAACGTGGGATAAGCCAGGCTATAAACCAGACCGGTATAGTTGACCGCACGAAGGCGCTTTGCATACAAGCCACTGTCCGGAATCGTCAGGTGTTTCGCCCACGTTCGCAGCCGGTCGTCAATAAATACCCCCGCTTCACGCCCGATAAACAGATTATTATAATACTTGTTGTCAGATCCACCTCCCATGAGCACACTCCGCTGTCCGGCATGAATCAAGATATTGGAATAGGCTGTCAACCCGCAGGCACCATCGTCGTGGTAAATACCCACAGTCAAAAATTTATCGGGTATGTTGGCTATCACATTATACCGAACAACAATCCCGCGCTCCGAAGGATCCCGCCCATAATAAATGGCACCGAGGTCGTTGACCTCCGTTGCAATATCGTGTATGTAATTATATTCAATAACGTGGTCATTGCCATGAAGCCACATCGCCACCCCTGGGGTATCAAATATCTCACAATTTGCCACCACATTCCCCACGCCACTTAAATGAACCGCCGGGCGATAGGATTTCTCTATTCGGTTGTTATCAAGAAACACACAGCTTTCCACCCGGTTATTGCCTTTCTCCAATGTGAGGCGGTCGCCGCCACCAAGTGAAATGCCGCCGCTACCCAAATGCCTGAAAATACAATGCCGCACCGTATTCCAATTTCCGCTCTTTCTGTCGAAAATTGTATTGTTATATAAGTATTGCGGCAAACTACCTACAATGCCCCTGGCTGCTACATCTCCATCTTTCTCCCTGAAATTTTCAAAAGGCGTCACACCCAGTCCCATGCTGACGCCCAAACTACCTAAGCGCTGAAAAACACATCCTTCGATGAGCAGACGGTGTGTGTTCGTGGTTGTAATGCCAATACCACGTGCATTTTCAAATGTAATCCCGCGTAGGGTCAACCACTTGGTGTCAGCAACATCAAAAAATGGCGACTCCAGCATGGAAAATTCGACAGAATGGGGCTTTTCGTCGGAGATGAAGTACAACATACCTTTTTCACGGTCGACATAGTACTCATATACGGAATCCAACTCCGATCTCAGGTTTATGCCGTACCAGGTACGATAGGCCTCTTGATCGGCAAACCCATACATTGTAGCTGCCCCTGCTTTGATTGTCTTTTCAGTAGGGTCGATTTTCGCTATCGGAATCATATCATCCGCATAACCCCACATGAAATAACCACCGATCCACGGGTCGGGCTCATGAGCCCATTTATCAATCCGTGGTTCCGTATACCGCATTACGCCTCCTCGGTCCGAATAATCCCCGATTCTGGGCAAAGATTCCGTTTCCAGCACCTCTTCAATGGGCACCATCCCTCGGTTGGGGTATCGTGCTAACTGAAATGCTTTTTGATTGACAAATACCTCTCCCCACGAAGGGCCATATGGTCGACCGAAGCCTACTTTTCGGATGTTGCCGTAATCCGTAATACCGACCTTTTTTAAATCAGCTTGATATACACCATCGCGATACGCAATTGCGTCAAGGGGTACGCTGTGGCTACCGCTTATCACTACATGCTCTCCTTCATAAGCCTGGATGGTCAACAAATGATCACGGCCATCCAGATAGATCGTTTCATCCATGCGGTAGATGCCCTCCCGCAGCACAATGGAAAGAGGGATGCCGTCGGCGATGTTGTTTCTCAATACCCGCGAATAGTCCACAGCGGCCTGCAGCGTCGCAAACGGCTCATCAAATTGCCCTTTATCGTGATCATTGCCATCCGGTGCCACATAAATTTCCCGGGAAGGGCCATTGCCTGGATGGAACTGCCCATAGCTTTCCTGCACGATCAAAAAGGCGATCGCTAACATAGCGATCTTCAAAACAGCGATCTTCACTTTTTGTTCGGCTTTTTGCTCATCACAAATTCTAATACTCCTCCGCCCATGATCTCTTTATGCGTGATATAATGCCGTTTCAAGGGGGTACCGTTTAATAACACCCTGGAAACATATACGTGGTCAGGCGACTGGTTCGTGGCCACAACAGTAAACGTGTTGCCGTTTTCCAGGTTCAGCTCCGCACGTTTGATCAAGGGGCTTCCCAAATCGTACGTTAACGCTCCAGGTGAAATCGGGTAAAATCCCAGTGCGCCGAAAATATACCAGGCACTCATCTGTCCGCAGTCGTCGTTGCCACCGAGGCCGTCAGGCCGGGCTTGATACATTTCATTCAGGATATACCGCACCTGTTTCTGCGTCTTCCAAGGTTGCCCGACATAATTGTATAGGTATGCGACATGGTGTGAAGGTTCATTGCCGTGTACATAATTGCCAATGATCCCATCCCGCGAGATATCTTCGGTATTTTCGAAATACTTATCGGGCAGCTCCATCGTAAACAGGCTGTCCAGATACCCCGCAAATTTTTCCTTACCTCCGTGCAGCGTGATCAATGCGTTGGGATCGTGCGGGATAAAGAGGCTGTAATTCCATGAATTTCCCTCGATAAATCCCTGTCCGTGCGTGTCCAGCACATCAAAATCTTTTACAAATTCTCCATCGGAGTTTTTCGGCCGCATGAAACCGATGCGCTCGTCAAATACGTTTTTCCAATTTCCTGCCCGCTCCATATACTCCTGATAGACTTCTTCTTTTCCCAGTTTCTTCGCGATCTGTGCAATGCACCAATCGTCATACGCATATTCGAGTGTTGAAGACACCGAGGTACTATTGAGGTCTGCCGGGATATATCCCTTATGGATGTACTCGCCGATTCCTTCGTAATCCACTCGGTTTGACGTGGCGATGCACGCCTCCAGCGCCTTTTCTGCATCTCCGGTATATACACCTTTCACAATTGCATCAGCGATGACCGAAACGGCGTGGTATCCACTCATGCACCAGTTATCGTTTGCATAATGCGACCAGATCGGGAGCATATTCAATACACTCTGATCGTAATGCGCCAGCATGGAAGTAACCATATCGGCATTGCGGCGGGGTTGCACGATATTGAAATAGGGATGCAATGCGCGGAAGGTATCCCACAGGGAAAATGTGGTATAATTGACAAAACCGTCTGCCACATGGTTTTCCTGATCGAGTCCCCGGTATTGTCCATTTGCATCCATGTAGACGGTTGGTCCCAGGAACGTATGATACATCGATGTATAGAAGTTGACCTTATCATCTTCCGATATCGTTTCGATGTCGATCTTGGATAACTCGTTGTTCCACCAATCTTGTCCGGCAGCTTTCACCGAATCGAAATTCCAGTGCGGAATCTCATGGTTTAAATTGGCCAGGGCATTCTGCTGACTTACCGGCGAGAGGGCAAGTTTAACCAGCACCTCATCGTTTTCGCGCGTGTCGAAATCAAAATACATCGTCAGGTCTCTTCCTGCTAAGTCGGCAAAGTTTTTCTCTTGATTAAACTTCCGCCAAAAGCCTTTGTATGCCTGCGGTTTGTCGTAGCTTTTCCGTCCGTAGCTTGTAAACGGTTTGGAAAATGTCATCGCGAAATATACGGTACGCGTGCGTGCCCAGCCGCTTGTCTGCCGGTATCCGGTAATCAAGGTATCATTTACCACCCGAACAAAGGTCCAGACATTTTTACCATCGTAATTGTAAATGCCCGCTTTGAGATCGAATACAACATGTGCATCGGCCGTTTTGGGAAAGGTGTAGCGGTGAAAACCCACCCGCTCAGACGTGGTCAGCTCGGCAGTGATGTTATAATCGTCCAGCATCACCTTGTAATAGTTTGCCTCGGAAACCTCACGGTCATGCGAGAATTTACTGCGGTATCCAGATTGCGTATCGTCTGCTGTACCGGGATTCAGCTTGAGTTCACCCACGGTGGGCATGATCAAAAAGTCTCCCAGGTCTGAGTGCCCGGTACCGCTGAAATGGGTATGACTGAATCCAACGATACTTTTGTCCTCATATTGATAGCCTGCACAATACCGATACACATCTTTGTTATATGCGCCATCCACTTCATACGACAACGTATCCGTTTCGGGACTCAGCTGTACCGACCCGAAAGGCACGGTTGCCCCGGGAAAGGTATGGCCCATCCGCGCGGTACCGATCAAAGGGTTGACATAGTCTACCGGTCGCTTCTGTGCACTTACCGCGCCGCAAGTGAGCACCACGCCCGCAATTAAGATTGAAATTCGCGTCATTTCTTTGAATTTTGTACAAAGATCTGTTTTTTCCTTTTATTCGTTCCCTCTTCCACGGTCAACCCAGACACATCGTAGCCGTTTACATCATCCAATACTAAGGCAGGCCGATACTCGTTGGCTTTTGCTCGCAGCTTAACGTTGTCAAAAATAATCCCTTCCACATGGCGGATATAGAAACCCCACGCGGGAAGCTCCTTGAATTGGGAAAACTCGGGATAAGCATCCGCCATTTCCGGAATAGCGGCCAATTCTTCTTGGGTGGTTCCCCGATACGCATAATTCGGATTCCCTCCACCCGGATAGACAAACTCTAGATTCCGAAGGGTAACATTGCGGATCGGCTGGCCTTCCAGCCCGACAATGCCGGATGGTGATATATTCCGCGGATTGTCTTCGATAGGTCCTTCATAGGAATAGCCGGCATCCGGCTTCTCAGCCGCCACTTCTACATACATATTCTGGATCACCACCTGGTTGATGGTGCCTTGTCTTCCGTTATTCCACCGGGCACCAATGCGCAGATACAACGGGTTGCCGGTATTGTACGCATGAAGGCTATCTACCAATATATCCTCTACCATCCCTCCATCGGGTGTAGCGATGGTAAAGGCCGAACGGAACGTGTCATAGACCTTGTTGTTGATGATCCGGATATTTTTGTACCCGCCCGCCGATACGGTACCGAACTTGATTCCGTTTGCGCTCGACCGGGCCACACAATTTCGGATTTCCACGTTTTCACAGCGTTTGGAAGCATCGTGCGACTTCAGGCAAATTGCGTCGTCCGCCGAATCGATGAATGAATTCAATAGCTTGAAATTCTTGCAATCTACGATATCGATTCCGTCGTTATTCCAGAATTCTTTGCTATCTACCGTAATGCCATCCACCACCATGTCTTCGCATTGGTCGTACGTCTGCACCCAGTCTGCTGCATTCCGGATGGTAATACCCTCAATCCGTACGTTACTACACTCCCGCAGATAGATCGCCTTCGGACGTCTGTTCCGGGGACGGTCGTAATCCAGCGGATCGGCGAGGATTCCATTATGTATCTGATCCATCAAATGGTAAGCCACCTCCCTGCCCTGCCCGTCAATCACACCTTTCCCTTTGATGGCGATGTTGTCGACCCCTTTTCCATAAATCAGCGCACAATTGGGTGTATCAATGTTGTAGTCGTAAATATTGGTGGATCCGACTAATACGGCTCCTTCCTCCAAGTGAATGGTTACATTGGGTTTCAGCACGATGGTGCCCGTTAGGTACCGGCCGACATAAAATTTCAACGTACCCCCACCCTGTTCACTGATGAAATTGACCGCCTTTTGTATCGAGGTCGTGTTCAGCGTGGTTCCATTGGATTTAATGCCGAAAAAAGAGGCATTGTATTCGGTTGAAAAAACCGGAGAAATCAACAGGAAAAAAATGAAACTGAGTATATATCGTTTTGTTGGCATCTTTGTGTTCATTTTATAGCTTTTTTCCATTAGGTGTCACGCAATTTTCCTGAATGCGGATTTCATTTTTTCCCACTTCACGCAACGCTTTGCCCGATGCATCGACATACAGCGCGCGCAGCTCCACCCCCGAGCAGGAAGACAGGAAAATCCCCGTGCTGCTTTCATAGACGTTGCTTTTGATGATCTGATTGGAAAGCGTTAATTGCGTACATCCCACGTAAGATTGAACGTTTTCCAGGCCGTTCAGCAGCATGATTCCATCCACCGATACCTGCTTGGAGTTCTCCATCCGTATCAGATCGGGCAGTAACTGCTTACTATCCCTTCCCATAATGCCTTTCGACACCAGCGTTTCCATATTCGCGGTAAACAGCGGCACCTGTCCCTGGATGACCCCCTTCCCCTGTATCTTGATATTCGATTGGCCATTGGCATAAATCAATGCCCGGCTACCCGAATAATCCAGGTAATCATACACATTCGGACTGGCCAAAAGTACCGCACCCTCGTGCAATTCGATGGTCACATTGGATTTCAGTTCAAACGAACCGGTGAGGTATCTGCCCACGTAAAAATGCAGGGTACCGCCCCCTTCGTTCGCAATAAAATCAATGGCATACTGGATGGAACTGGTGTTGTTGGTAACTCCATCCGACTTGCAGCCGAAAAGCGAAGCATTGTACTCATTTGCTTGTACGTTGGCTCCCATCAGAAAAAACAACGATAAATAGGCAATTCTCTTCATAGCTTCGGGCTTAATCAACATTAACGTTTTGGGAGTTATGGAAAATATACTGTTTCTTCTCTTCGGACTGCGGCTCCTCGAAACGCACGTCGGTCCACGTTCCGCCGGTTAAATCGTCGGTCACGATCGCAGGTCTGTAGTCTTTACGGGCCGCTTTGAAAGTCACATTCTTAAAGTCGATATTTTTTGCGTGCCGGATATAAAATCCCCAGGCCGGCAATTCCTTAAACTGCGAAAATTCAGGGTACTTATCGGCCATTTCGGGGATGCTGTCCAGGTCGGCCGCGGTAATGCCCCGATAGGCATACAGCGGATTGCCACCGCCCGGGTAAACAATTTCAATGTTCTCCATCCGCACGTTTTCTATTTTGTATTGAGGTAGTCCTACGATACTTGCAGGAGAAATATTCCGCGGCAGATCCTCGATGGGCCCTTCGTAATTATAGCCGGCATCCGGCTTCTCGAGGGGCACTTCCGCATACACATTCTTGATGGTAATGTCCTTCATATAGGGCTTCTTCCCTTTGCTCCAACGGTCGCCAATGCGAAGAAAAATCACGTTGCCGGTGTTGATTGAACGCACACCGTCAACCAAAATGTTTTCGACAAAGCCTCCGTCGACCGCTGCAAAGGTGATGGCCGAGCGATACGTATCGTAAACGGTCAGGTTCCGTACGACGAAATTCTTGAATCCACCCCGGGAAACGGTTCCGAATTTGAGTGCACTTGCGCTTGAACGCGCCACGCAATTTTCGACCAGGATGTTGTCACAAAAGGCGTTGGCATCGTGGGATTTGAAACAGATCGCATCGTCGGCCGCATCAAAATAACTGTCCCTGATGACGACGTTTCTACAATCAACAATGTCTATTCCGTCGTTATTCCAATACGACTTGCTGTCTACCTTGATCCGCTCTACGAGCAGGTTGACACACTGGTCATACGTTTGGTTCCAGCTGCCGGGGTCCCTCAGCGTAATGTCCTGAATCGTGACATCCTCACATTCGCGGAAATAGATGTTTTCAGGCCTGTTCCATTCGCGTACACGATCCAGTTTCAGTTCATCTTCAACGATCCCCCGGTGCACATTCTGTACCGCATTGATAGCGGTCTGAAAACCTCTTCCGTTGATCGTTCCTTTACCGGTAATACCGATATGTTGCTGTTTAATTGCAAAGATCATCGACTGCCAGTTCACGTATGGATCCTTGACGTAGTCAAACGGATTATTCGACCCCAACAAGCTGGCTCCTTCCTCCAGATGAAGGGTGACATTCGATTTCAGGTAAATGGTACCCGTCACATAATTGCCGGCACTAAATACCAACCTCCCACCTCCTTTTTCATGGACATGATCGATCGCCGCCTGAATAGACCGCGTGTTCAATGTCTGTCCATCTGCCAAAACACCAAAGTCGGCCGCCTCAAAATCCTGCGCACGGCACCATTGGAAAATTACTACAAAAACAACGAGAAATAATTTATTCATCAATTACGTACTTAAATTTGATATAACGTTACCGGCCCAATCATCCCCATGGATTGGATTTCCTGCTCCCGGCCTTTCCTATTGACCCAGAATTGCGCAATTTCGTTATCTGTCAACGTTTTCAGGTAATTACCCATGGTCGTAACCACGTGAATCTCCAAGAGGTTATCGCCTCGCTTCAATACGCCAGATAAATCAAACAATCTGCGACCCGACCATTTTACCCCTACCTGCGTTCCGTTTACATAAACGTCAGCAATTCCCTCTACACGTCCCAGGTTTAGGGCATACGCTGCAGCATCGCTGATCCGGACTTTCCTCCGGTAAATGGCGGTACCTGAGAAATGGACCAGGTCCTCCCGCTCTTTAAAATCGACAAGCTTGTCGAGTTCAATCGTCCGTTCGGTCGATTCCTGACGATGTTGAAGCACCACTTCCCACGTGTTGTCCAACGTTTGTATTTCCGTGCCGGTTATGGGAATGGGTTTCCATTTTTTGCCCTTCCGATGGGTATCAAACACCAACATCAACGATTCACTGGGGCCCAGGTCAAGTTGGATAGACCGATCGGGATTCAGTTCTACCCGATATCGTTCTCCTTTCTCCAAATCCCATACCCAGCACGTCCTTTTTCCGGCTATCGCTTCCGCAAAAACGACGTTGGTAACATGCGAATTGTACCGGTGGGCGTTCTGAAAAAAGAACAGCTCACTGCCATCGTCGCGACGATAGCGGATCTGCATGAAATAACTATCCGGAACCTCGATTTTCAGGTAAGAAGGCAATCCATGGGTAACCGATATCGTCGTATACCACGTCAAAAAATCACCATCAGCCGGTTTGTCAAGCAGCACAAAACGCTGAGAGAAAGCCTGGAGTTTGGACACCCATTCCTTCACGGCCGTGTCTTCGTCGGTTAGTCCTTTCAAGCCCAGTCCTTTTTCGGGCAACCGGTCTATGCAAAATACCCGGCCACCGCTTTGGACAAATTGATAAATTTTTTCAAGCGAAGACGCTGCCATGCTGGTTACACCGGGCAGGAAAAGCACAGCATACTGCCGTTTGCCGTAACAGAGCTTGCCATCGGAAACGGTACAATCACCCAATACCATTTCAGTTAGATAGTCTGCACTTCCACCGTTCTTATTGATCGCTTCCCATAATAACGAGGTGTAGGGCACATTTAGTTTTTCGGGGAATGGATCCGTTTGCACGCCATGATTCGCCCAAAGGTCATAGTTTGCCGGCAGAATCGCCATGTCGGCAAAGTAATCGCCATTTTGCAGCTGCGATGATAGCCGTGCCTTATAATCGTTCAGGTAGTTGAAATACGGCCACCAATTATTTTTTTCGCTGTAATAGGACCCATACTGTATCCACCCGGGAAAAGGCGCTTCTTTTGGCGAATAATTGAATCCGTGCCACACCGAATGGGTAATGCCCGCCATGACGGCTTGGTCTGATCCCCGCTTCAACAACTCCAAAGTCGCATTGAAAACCAGGTACGTATTGGTCATCTCTTCGCAGCTTACCACCCGCTTCCCCTTTAAATGTGCAGCGGAAGAAACGTACTTATCGATCATGGTATAGCCCCGTCCTCTCCGGTAATCTTCATTGGACATCTCTTCACCCAATTTGTGTCTCAGGTAGTTCGTTGTCCAGGATTCTCCTTCCGGGATGTCATACTCCAGGCTGCTCTCCAGCGGAAAGAATCCGCGTCCGTATGCCTGGGCCCGCGACTTGACCCCGAGGTCACGGCACCACCCCACGTAGGTATCTGTAAATCGCTCCTTCAGTATGCAGGCTTTGGTAAACTCATAATCGAAGCGCACACGACTGAGCAACTCGTTGAACGCTTCCGTTTTTTTAGCTCCGTAGTTCTCATCAACTACTGCCCCCAGTCGCCCTACTTTAAACAGAATAAACGGCAGATACGGCATCAGATCATAACCACACCGCTTCTCAAATTCGGCGGCGAAATCTGCCGTCCAATTGCTTCCCTCCAGTTCCATGCTATCTGTAAACAGTGCCCTGAGGTAGTTCTTCAATGGGCCAATTCGGTTTTGCATGGTATCCGACATCCGATGTAGATACCTGTTTACCGCCTCCCGGTCCATGTGGTTCAAAATGGAACCGGCGGCACCCGGCGCACCGTTTATGACCGCCGCAAATGCATTGAATTTCACCAGGGCATACAATACGTGTTTACCTTCCGGAATATCAATAACCATTTCCTGCTTTCCGATTTCGTCGGATAGATCCGTGACGTCATCCAAGGACCCGATCGGATTTTTTGCCAGCTTCAACGCCAGCAATTCCGGGTTTCTCAAGGCATTTTTATCCGTCACACCGGGGTCCACAGCACTGAAAAAATGAAAAGGTTTTGCCCGATACGTTGTCGGGCCCTCAATTTCTTCGGCGTAAACAAGTACCACTTGGGCCGTCTCTTCTTCCTTGAGATCTTCCGAACCGAAGGGCCAACCCGAGCCGACGATGAGATCTGCGGTCATTCCCAGTGCTCGCGCCTGTTCTGCCGCATATTTCACCAAATCAATCCACTCGTCGCTAAGCCACCGGAGCGATTTGATTCCCATGTCATCGGCACGGTCCGGAAACGAAATCGGATTGATCTCAACCCCTCCGATGCCCGCGTCCTTCAGCAACCTCAGCTCCCGGAGTATTTCTGCCTTATCCACCTTATTTCCATTCCACCACCACCTCACAAACGGCCTGTATCCGCTGTCTGGTTCCTGAAATACCTGGAATAAATCCCGCTTGGCAGCGGAAAAGCCGGTCAGGGCGTTCGCATTCTTATGATTCAGCCATAACAACGATGAACCAAGTACTGAGCTGGTCACTAAAAAAGATCTTCTATCCATATTCGATTTTACTACACATTTTTACAGAATGGGCGCTTTATAACAGGAAGGGGGATTGGATCCCCCTTCCTTACTAAAACTTACGAAACGAGACCGTTGCGAATAGGATCTGTCAATTCTGCACCATTTTATCGTTGTACATAATTTCGTCCAATGGGATCTGCAGAGTCATTTTGGAGACGGGGTATGTAGATTTATCCACGTGATTCGTGGAAGCGGCACGATTTACTTCGATGTTCCACCGTTTGTTGTTGTAGAATTCGCGCCCGCCTTCACCCCACAACTCAATCCGCGATTGCAACTGGACCTTTTCCAATGCAGATAATCCAGCCATGGCGGGGTAATTATCACAGGTCAATGTTGATGATCCGGATTTTGTCCGGGCAGCCAATAAAATATCCAACGTCTCCTCTGCACCGGCTCCGTCTCCGCTTTGCGCCTGTGCTTCGGCTTTCATCAACAACACCTCCGATGACCGCATATAATAACAAGTAACGGTTCCGACATTTTTTTTGTCGTCGCTGCCCAAACCATGTGTTGCGGCAAATTTCAGATTAGTAAGAGTAGGTATGGTGCGCTGGTCACCATTCGTCGGATAGGTATAATCACCCCACGATTCCGCCATGAATCCCTCCTTGCGATAATCCGAGCTTGATATCAGGTCATAGAGACGATTATCGATCCGTTGAAATCCTTGGCTCAAGCCGCCGTACCCTTCGGCAAAACAATTCATCCAGGAATTATGCGCCGTCAGCGCCTCGCCCAGCGGAAAGCCAAAGATGACCTCGGGATTCACCTCGTTGTTTAGGAATCCATTTTCCTCCGGTCTCAGTACCGGATTGCTATTCGTTCCTGTGTTTTTACCGCCGTACACAGACTCGCCCATGAAATTCGGGTATTGAGTGAGAATATCATTCGAGTGGCTGATGACAGTTGCCCAATCACCGGTCCATAGCGCGACACGAGCTAAAATAAACTTCGCCACACCTAAATCAAAATCAGCAAGCTCTGTTGTGTACCCCACGCCCGCTTCCTCCAGCAACCGAATCGCTTCCGTCAGATCTTTCTTAATAAAATCATAGGTTTCAGTGGCACTTGCTCGTGCTTTACTTTCCTGAACAGGGGAATAAAAATCATACAAAGGCATGCCCAGTTTTTCCTGTCCTCCCTGCAAATATGCAACTTGATAATTTTCCATCAAGTAGTTGTATGCATAGGCCCGCAAAACCAGGCCCCGTGCTTTGAACTCCTGCAATTTACCGTTGCTACCTACCGTCGCATCGTCCAGGTAGTTCAACATTTTATTGGCCGTCGTGATCGCGCTCCATGCATAAAACCAATAGGGGGAGTTCTTATCCGACGACGCGGATGTAAAATCGAGCAAGTTGTATTCATCCGAGCCGAACATATTGAGGGTCCGGTCGGCAAATACAATATCGTTTCCTTCGAGGTTACGCATCACATCCAGTCCTTGCACACTCCGATATCTTCCATCGGCGGTACCGGTACCGTTTATCCCACTAAAATTAACCATCCGAGGCATATTGTTTGCCATACCCCCTAAAACCAATTCAATGGTTTCTTCGTCACCGCTCCTTAAGAGTTCCTGAATCTGTTCATCTGTGATATTATTGGGAGGTGCCACGTCCAGTTTTTTGCTGCATGATACCATAACCATTCCCCCAAGCAGATATATCAAAATCTTTTTCATGTTTCTTTTGTCTTAAAATTCCAAATTAATGCCGCCAGAAAAAGTACGCATGGTCGGGTATGAGTAGGCGCCGACTTCCCATCCACCCACCAATGATTGGCGGGGGTCAATGCCGGAGTGAGAAGTAAACATCAGTAGGTTGTCTCCGGATGCAAAAATTCTCAGCCTTTTTACCTTATACTTACTCAACCACGTTTCGGGAAAGGTGTACCCAATGGTGATATTCTTGAAACTCAAATACGAAGCGCTGAACATTGCCATATCGGTATACATCCAGCTACCAATGGTTGAGCCGTTTCCATAGGTGTTCCCATACATAAGCATGGGAAATTTCGCCGATGTATTTTCCGGTGTCCAGGTGTTTCCGATCAACTCGGCAGAAATTGCACTGCCTGGATTTTCACTGACATACAGGTTATTTGCATACTCGGTGCTCAAAAACTTTCCGCCCAGTTGATAGGCTAAGGCACCGTATAGATCGAAGTTTTTGTAACGCAGTGTAGTGCTGAATCCGCCAATCCAATCTGGCAAAGCACTTCCCATTTCATACCGACTGGCAAGGGAATAGTCGGTTGTCGTGAAGCTCTCCCCCACTTGGTAGTCGGGATACAAGCCAGCACTTGCCTCCGCTTGGGTAACCTGATGGTAGAATAAGGGCAATCCGGTCGCTTGATCCACTCCTCCGTACTTGTAAAGGTACATATTGAAATAGTCCTTATCGATACCTCTTAAATAGGTAATGTTGCCTACGGATCCCGTGCCTGCGGCCGACCATCCATCGATTCCTGAAGTCCAATTACCATTCAATGCATCGGATCCCACGCCATCCGGGACGGCCTTCAATACCGTTTTATAATGTGTTCCGTTGGTTGAAACGGTCCAGCCCCAGTCAGCGTTACGAATGATATCAACCGAAAGCTCGACTTCATAGCCACGGTTATTCAACTTAGCCGAGTTGGTAGAGATGGATGACTGCCCCTTTGAATAAGCAATGGGTTGGCTCCAGATCGCATTCTCCGTCGTGCGATTGTAAAAATCAACCGATCCGCGTACGCGACCCAGAAGGCCGAAATCGATACCGCCGTCGAACGTATTGATATTTTCCCATGTCAATTGATCATTTACATACCCATTCAGTGTCAGTGTATAAGACGCAGGAATGCCGGTTCCACTAGTGGTTTCTGTATACGTAGCACCGTATCCCCATGTCTGATATCCGGAATAGTTGGCGATGCCATTCTGATTCCCAATCACACCGTAGCTAGCCCGGAGTTTGAGGATATCCAACCAGCCACGGGTGTCTTCCATGAAACTTTCGCCATTGATACGCCATCCTGCGCCAACTGACCAAAACGTTCCCCAACGCTTGTCTTTCAGTTTAAACTTGGAAGAGCCGTCCCTTCTGACCGACGCCTGCGCGTAATACCGATCGTCGTAGATATAATTGACGCGACCGAAATAGCTTTCCATCCGACGTGTATCCAATGAGCCGCCGGGGCTGGAAAACGTGCCGCCGTTGTATCGACCAACGAAATTGACGAAACTCGGGAAGTTATCGATCAATCCGTAAGAAGAATTGTAATTCAACCCTTCAAAATTGAACGAATCGTACTCATGACCCAACAAGGCTTCTACGGAATGTGCACCGCTCACTTTGTTGTAATTAAGCAGTTGTTGTGTATTCAGAATGGTTACCGTTGAAAAGACTTTACCAAAGGCACCTACACCAGCGGCCTGCCCCGACTCACTGTTCCAATAACGAGTTCTCCGTTCGTTGTACTTATCCAGCGAGAAATTCACTGTAAATGTGAAATCTTTGAGGAAGTTGATCTGACCATACGTTCTTGTATTCCAGTCATCAGATACCCGAACATCCATATCGTTATCCAATACGGTGAGGATATTGGTCGTAGACAACGCTGACGATGTAGGCCCAAGCGGTGAATAGGTGTCGCCCGCCAGTACATGTACCTTTTTTGTCCCGTTTTCCATCACTACGTTGCCCGATTGGTCGTGTGCATACAACTGCGTCAACTGATTTTGCCCATTGATAAACCGGAAAACATTGGCTACCGCGCTGCCCGGATTTCTTCCAAAACGTGTTGCGGGCGACTGTGTGGTGCGGTTCGCAAAACCTACATTCGTACCAACTTTCAGCCAATCAAATAATTGTGCATCTACGTTGGCCCTGGCGTTATATCGTTCAAAGGCAGATCCCCGAATATAAGATGGATCTTCCAAATAACCTCCAGAGAAGAAATAATTTACACGATCGGTGCCTCCGGAAGCGGAAAGGTTATATTCCTGCCGCAATTTATTTTCAAGCAGGTATTTGTCGTAATTTTCGTCATAAAGCAGTTTAGCATTCGGATTCAGCTTTCCATCGGGATTAACCAGATAGGCTCCAGACATTGTGGAACTCGCGGATGCTCCGGAGCCCTTAGGCGTATACACCGCACCGGGAACGTCATAAAGCATCCAATTGCCTAAGTTGTTCCGCTGGAAATTGGAGGTTGATCCGACGTAATCGAACAAATGCGCACTGGCAAATTCAGCGGCATCTTGATGACTCATGTTGGGATTTTGGACATTGGTGGTGTATCCTTTGGAAATGCCCGATCCGTCTACTCCATATCGCACCGAGTTGTAGATCGAAAGCCAGGCAAACTCATAGAGGTCCTTTGGATCGGCTATTTTGTCGAACTGATACGGCCCGACCTGGTTCACACCTGTTTTTCCTTCAAAGGAAATCCTCGGCACGCCTTTATTCCCCCGTTTTGTCGTAATCAACACCACGCCGTTTGCCCCACGTGAGCCGTATAATGCGGTAGAAGCCGCATCTTTTAAGATGGTGACATTCTCGATATCTTTTGGATTAATTGTTGATAATGGGTTGTCGTTCTGGGCTGGAACACCGTCGATAACGACCAATGCGTTAGACGTATTTTGGCTCGCGGATCCCAGACCCCGAACTCGGATTCCCATGTCTACTCCCGGTTGGCCATCAACAGCTGACACCTGAATACCGGGCGCTGCCCCTTCCAATGCCCTACTTACCGTTGAATTCGACTGATTGGTAAGCGCTTTCGAATCAACCGTGGAAACCGATCCTGTCAGATCCCGCTTTTTGGTTGTTCCATAAGCCACCACAACTACCTCATCCAGGCCGGTGCTCATTTCCTCCAATTGGATCACCATGTCGGGGTTCGCTGCCTCCTCCCGTTCCTTGTAACCAATAAACGAAAAAACCAATATGTCACTGGCTATCGCTGTAATTCGGTAAGCGCCACTTCCATCGGTAACCGCATGCAATCCGGTGCGTTTGTTGGTCACCGTTACTCCTTCCAGGGGTTGACCATCCACGGTGGACACCACTTTGCCGGTCACTACAGACTGCTGGATTACAAGACTATGGTTCGGTGCTTTAGCCGATAACGACGATAGCAGAGCGAGTACCGCTTGCGTTTCGCTACGTTTCTTTAGTACCACATACCCCCGGTCCTTTTCCTCGTATTGGATCGCGAGCGGAGCGAATAACGTGTTCAACACATCAGAGGCTAGTTGCCGTTGCACATCGAGTGTCACATTTTCTGCTCCGTCCAATAGATTATTGGTATAAATAAAGCGGATATCTGTTTGCTCCTCGATCTGACGGAGTACTTGTGTAATCGGTCTATTTTCGATCGTAAGATCTATGCGTCGCTTTAATGACTGAGCATCAGCAGGATCGGCATACAACAGCCCTCCTCCTAACAGCAACGCAATCATATAAAAGAAAGTAATACGGATCATATGCCACAGTATGGCTTTTCCATACAATTGGATTTTCATATTTTTGTTTCGGTTTGGTTGGGAATTGTCAGTTCCCAAGATAAAGTACTACATTTTATTGAACCACCGTCCGGGTTCCGGTTGCAGCCAGAATCCGGACTCTTTTTGGGATATCATAACTTGGTTTCACTCCTTGTGATTGATAAGGGTGTATCCATCAAATCATAGGCAGCCTCCTCCTTTCAGTATGATTTTATTTTTTTCCTGCTTGTATTGAGCCCCCAGTGCGGCGGCTACCAACTCCATGCTGTATTCAAGCGGTTGATCGCTGAGGTTTGCACTGATCCGGCACGTGCTGTAACGATCTCCCTCCACTTCCACGGTAACACCGAATTTCATCGAAATGCGGCGTGCAACTTCCTTAAAAGGCGTATCATCAAACCACATGTTATAGGCGGTACCTTGTGTATATTCATTTTCTTGCAGCAGATCAAGCGTCTCCACGGGCTCCGCATCCGGTCTCAATCCACCGCTGGTCTTCAACCGTTGGCTGGACATCAACACAACTTCCGTGGTAGTCTTTGTTGTTTGAGTTTTATGTTCCGACTGTCGCTGTTGTTTGCTGACGGCTACCTTTCCGGTAAGCACCACCACTTCCATATCCTTCTGGTTGTCCGATTGCCGGATATTGAAACTTGTGCCCAATACGGTAGCCACATAATCTCCCACCCGGACGCTGAAGGGCCGACCGGCTATTTTGGATACTTCAAACAGGGCCTCTCCCGTCAACTCCACATTACGTGTATCGAAAGTTTTTAGGTAATGGAGGGAGGCACCGGGTTTTAACCAGATAATGGATCCATCGGGCAAAATCTCTTGCTTAATGGTAGCTCCGGCATGAACACGTATATGGGTAATCCATGGGCGATCATTGAATGCATTCTGATGATTCCAATAAAAAAGAAAAAGTGTGAACAACAAAGCGGCGGCAGCAGAATAGCGCCACCATACCGCACGGCTAGCTAGGCGTCGATCATCGGTTATCATTCCCGACGCCTCGATTTGCCGATAAAGACGGGTTCTCATCAAGGTCTCCCCTTCATCGGAATCAATTTCAAGCTTCGTATCGTCAAACGAATGGTACCATTGCTCAAACCTCTCCCGCTCTTCAGCACCTATTGTACCTTCCTGCCATTTTTTTGCTAATCGATTGACTTCCTGTGGGGTCATTTCCTGGCTTTTCTTATATAGCCAAGAAAAACCAGCATGACCCTACCTTTTATTGATTTTTTTTTGTGCTTTTCTATTTTTTCCCGCAAAGTCGCCACGACACTAAAGAAAACCGCTTCGCGGCTCTGCGCCTTTACGTGACTTTTTTAGCCACAAAACCCTACTTCGCGAGCAAACCCGAATTTTATCGTGCATCCCGTATAATAGTTACCAAGACGTTTGCGCAGCACCTTTAATGCTTTGGAAATATGCTTTTCAACCGCCTTTTCGGTCACTCCCAATTCCTGCGCAATTTGTTTGTTCGTATAATCGTCGTCGCGACTGAGACGGAAGACGAGTTGGCATTTTGGGGGAAGGCTATTAACGGTTTGTTCTAATTGTTGCTGGAGATATGCCAGATCGAAACTGGCTTTATCGTCGCTCACCGGCGGCCACAGCGACCCCAATTCGACACGCAACGTGTTCTCCCGCATGCGTTTCGCCCGGCGATTAATAATCTCAAACTTAACGGCTACCGCCAAATAATTCTCAAACGAGGCTTTTAACGTAAACGTCTCGCGTTTACGCCAAAGATTCAGAAAGATATCTTGCACCACTTCCTCGGCTTCCGGCATACTTCCCAATCGTTTAGCGGCCACGACAAGCAGCTTGTTCCAAAACCGATCGTAAATGAGCTTAAACGCATTGGAGTCACCTGCTTGCAGCAACGAAGCTAATTGTTGATCAGTCAAGATTGCGTAGTCTCTCTTCACGACTACGAAGGTAAGGATATTTCCGTGTTTGAGGAATCTCTCCCGTGCAGCTATTTCCGGCGCGGAACCAGCACTAGCACCACACCAGCTACTAAGATCACGCCCCCTACATAAGGCGGCCAGTTGACCTGTTCTTTTTTATCTGCCGAAATCTCCAATGCTCCAATATCAACCACCTTTTCTTCACGTGTAAATGAAAAGCCAGTCCATACCAGCATGACGATGCCGATGATGATCAAGATAATTCCGATTGTCCTTGCCATTTGATTACTGTTTGTTTGGAGTAATCAACAATGACAATCGGAAAATGTTTGGTTGGTTAGCCAACCGAAGGCAGGTTATTTCGCCGGTGTTATCGTTATTTTCCGGAATTCAACTCCCGTATGATCTCCCTGTATGTAAATCGGCCCAGGCTCCCCTTCATGACTGTCCAGCGCACCGCCGGTAATTCCGGGGATTTCCTGGTTACTGATAATTGTTTTGCCATTGGCCACTATGGTGACCATGCGGCCCCGCAGGGTGATTTCATATCTATTCCACTCATTTGGACCCAACGTTGCCATTTCACTGGGCGTCAAGAAACCATACACGCCTCCGAAATAATGCGACCCGGGATGCCTGTCTTTCGGGGAATCTTCAATCTGCACCTCATAACGTCCACGCAAATAAATACCCGAATTGGCTCCTTCTTTATAACGGAATTCGGCCACCAGTTTAAAATCCTCAAATTGCTGCTCGCTGATGAGGTTGGCTCCGCTTTCTTTATTGATCAATATACCGTCTTCAACCACCCATTGACTATTATCACCGGAAGTTTTCCACCCGGTTAGGTCCTTCCCGTTGAACAGGTCGATCGGTTCGCCCCACGTTGCATCGCCCGTTCTAACCAGATAAGGCGCTTTAACTCCAGTAAAGTTGAATGTATTTCCTTTGTTGGTTGTGATTGTACCGGTTATCCCATCTCCTTCCAGCTTCCCTTCAACGGTAAACAATCCGCCGCCGCCTTCCCACTGTGGTGGAATCTGGAATGAAAACACTCCGTCTTTTAGCGTAATATGGGAGACTGGGCGGCTACTTCCCGCATCGGCGACAAAGGCACCGACTAACACATCGAAACCCGACAAATCGACTTCCAACCAGGAAGGAACTTCTTTGCCGTCTTTATCTACGGTGATATCCCACCGCCCGATCACCCCTTCCGCTTCCTCGGGCACGACCTGTGTCGCCGCGTTATGTATCTCTTCTTCCTGTTTCTGCGTTGAAGTTTCGTTATTGCACGACATCATGCCCATTGTCAACAGACCGATCAAGGGGCCATATTTTGCACATTGTTTCAGCATATCTATAGGTTTAATTCATATCAGGGTGCTAATCTACAAAATTTCCAGTACCTAACGCGACGATTCGATCAAACTCCTCTTGCTTAAGCGGCATAACCGATAAGCGCCCCTGACGAACCAGTGCGATATCCTGAAGCAGCGGATCGGCTTTAATCGTTTCAAGTGTAACCGGCTTCTTCAAGGTTTCTACCGGAGCCAGATCCACTACCACCCACCGCTCATCAGCAGTGGTGGGGTCTTGGTAGTATTCCTTGACGACTTTGGCAATCCCTACCACTTCCTTACCCTCGTTGCTGTGATAAAACAACACCAGATCGCCCTTTTTCATGGCTTGCAGCGTATTACGTGCCTGATAGTTGCGCACCCCGTCCCAAAAAGTCTGTTTGTCCTTGAGAAACTTCTCCCAACTGTATTTGAAAGGTTCTGATTTAACTAAGAAATGATTCATTGTTTTACTTTTTTGCGGTTCTGCAAATTTGCGTCTTGCTAATTCTGCTTTTGGGTTACTTCCATCTTTTCTGCAAAATGATCGCAATAGTCGCGCAGGTCGCCGATCACAGCCTTTGCCATTTCGTCGTCGCCCGAAGCCCGGACAAACGTATCGCCCAAAGTCTGCAAAGTTTCATAGAAAAACCTTTTCATTTCATCCAACGGCATATCCTTCGTCCATAAATCGATACGCAGCGAGTTTTTATAATTGTGATCCCACAAGGCTAAAAACAATGCTTTTGCAGGCAGCGCTTCCTTATTCTCCCCGTCGGTAGATTCCCAGGTAATGCTATCCGGTACGTTATTGTCGTCCAGTTCGATCGTTAGTTTTATTTCTGCTTTTTTCATCCTATTAAATTTGTTTTTATCGGCGATGAAGCTGTCATGATTTAATTATTTCTCTGAGTGATTTTTGAAAATAATGACGGTTTCATATTTCGTTTTTTTAAATCACCATGCTCTCAATATCCAGATCGCCAACACCACAAACACCACGAAAATCCCTTCTGCAATCCATACACGTTTCAGGTCACGCAACATCAGCCTGAAAAACTGGTCAGCCACCACCAAGACCAACAAAAGTAAGAAAATCCAGCCAATGGTACCGATAGCAATCGCATCCGTGATAACCTGCGCCAGCAGCCAGGTCATCAGTAGCGCAGACGTGATATTCAACGGGGTGATTCTCAGCTTCTTCATTGTTTCTTTCTACTCCGGTTCGAATTGCGGGCTGAACCACTGCGTTTTTTATCGTTACGCCCCCGTTTACTCGTTTTTTGGTTAGCTACTTTCTTTTCATGGAACGCCCCCTTGAATTCCGGATCATCTTTCCTTTTCTGTGCGTCGATTTCGCGTGCCAGGGCCTGCCGCTCTTCGAAATCCGTTTTTTCAACAAATACGCCTTCGGGAATATCCACCCTAGGAATTTGCTGGCGGATCAATTTTTCGATTTTCCGGATGTAATATTCCTCCGCGGGGTTGCAGAAAGTGATGGCATCACCTTTTTGGGATGCCCTGCCTGTGCGGCCGATCCGGTGCACATAATCTTCGATCACAATCGGCACATCGAAGTTGATCACATGGCTGACATTACTGACATCTAGCCCCCGCGCGGCGACATCGGTCGCTACCAATATCCGGATGGCCCCGTCTTTAAACGCTTGAATGGAATTGATCCGCGTGTTCTGCCCTTTGTTTGCATGGATTACCCGTACGCTTTCCGCACCATACCTACGTTCGAGGAAATGAAAAACATTATCCGCCACGGTTTTGGTTTTGCAGAATATAATCAGCCGGTTTAATGTGTCGTCGTCTTTTAACAGGTATTGCAGCAGATTGATCTTAGTTTTTAAATTGGGTACGTAGTAAAGCGCTTGTGTGACCGTCTGTGCCGGCGTCGCCTGTTCTGTCACTTCCACAACGGTAGGAAAGGCCAGGAAATCGCCTGCGATCTTATGCACCAATTCGCTCATGGTCGCCGAAAACAACAAATTCTGCCGTTTACGCGGAACCACTTCCAATATACGATGCAATTTCCCGATAAATCCCATATCCATCATCTTGTCCGCCTCGTCCATCACCAAGACATTCAGGGACTTGGTCACGAGGTGGCCGGCAAGATAGAGGTCTAAAAATCTTCCGGGTGTAGCAACGAGAATGTCTACCCCCTTTTCCAATTCCGATAGCTGGGTTTTGGGCCCCAATCCGCCGTACAGTACCACCGTACGCAAATCGGTATAGGTCGCGAACAAGCGGATATTCTCCTCGATTTGCAAGGCCAGTTCGCGGGTAGGCGAAAGGATGAGTGCCCGGGCATCTTTTCCCTGCGCATATTTCAGCTTCATTAGGATAGGCAACACAAAGGCGGCGGTTTTGCCCGTACCCGTTTGTGCAATGCCCATTACATCCTGCCCGGCCAGTATCGGCGGAATGGCTTTTTGCTGGATTGGGGTGGGATTTGTGTAACCTGCTTCCTCAATCGCACTAAGGATCTGTTTATTAAACTTAAAATCCGCAAAGGTCTTCCGCTCCATTGGGCAAAGATAAGAAAACGAAGCCACGCCCCAAATGATGCAATGTTTACTACCTTTGAACAATCACCACTGACATCACTTCCGGTAATCGACAAGTGTCACACTCTTCCGTGAATTTTCGGGAAATTTAATCCGGTTGATTTCCTGGATGGAGGCAAACACAATCCTAGGGCTTACCCGTAGTTTGGCCCGGAAACGATCTTTGATTTTGAGTAGCAGATCTTCCGAAGCACGTTCCACTCCGACCTTCACCGTGATTTCGTCTTCGCCGAACTCATCCGACGAGATTTCAACCACATAATTTTCCACCTCCTCAAAGTCGTTCAACAAATCGAACAGCACGGGCGGATAAAGTGTCGTCCCTTTGTATTTGACCATTTGGTTTTTGCGACCGATAACGGGTCCGAGCCGTAGGGTGGTGCGCCCACATGCACAGGGCTCGTAATACGGCTGCACAATATCACCGGTCTTGAACCGCAATAAAGGCATCCCTTCCACACCCAACGTCGTAATCACCAGTTCGCCGGACTGCCCTTCCGGCACAGGATTACCATCGTTATCCACAAACTCGGTGATGATCAATGCCGGATGGTGGTGCCCTCCGACCCCTTGTTCGCATTCCGTGAATGCTGTGGCCATTTCGGTAGAAGCATAGGTAGAGAACAACTGGATATCCCAATGACGTCGGATGCGCTGCCCCAACGCATTGAAGGTAAAATCGGGAGTGCGCAATGGCTCTCCGATGCAGAGTGCTTTTTTGACGCTGCTCTTTCGATAATCAATGCCGTTGGCTTCGGCAAATTCGATCATCTTAAGCAAAAACGACGGCACACAAACCAACGCATCGGGCTGCACCCGGGCGATGGTATCCCACTGCAATTCGGGCACACCCGATCCGACCCGTACGATACCGATACCCGCCTTACGCGCGCCGAGGAAATAAGCTAATCCCGCCATGAAGCGGCGGTCGATGGTCGTAGTAAGCTGTAACGATTGTCCCCTTTGCAATCCCATGCATTGATACGACAATGCCTCATTGTAAGCAAGCCGATCCAAATCTCCATCGGTTAAGGCCAGGAGCACCGGATCACCCGATGTGCCGGACGTAGTCACATAGTCGGCTACCTGGGTGGTATCTACACAGCGGAAGGCCGGATTATGATCTTGCAGGTCTGCCTTGGTGGTCATTGGGATCCGCGTTAGGTCCTCCAGAAAACGGATCGCCCTGATATCGATACGATGATTTTTAAACAACGTCTGATAATAAACAGAATGGCTTTGAAGATACGCCAACAACTGTTGCAGTTTCTCCTCCTGAAACTGCTTAATCGTGCCCCTATCTGCTGTCTCGATTGCTGGTATCATTTTTTCACGCATTCATTTACTCCGTCGTACACACTGTCTAATTCGTTTCTCAATCAACCGGCGGTCCGGCTCCGTCGTGACTTCCTTACCGATCGCCGCCCGGAAATAATGCAACGCCTCTGTATGCTGCCCGTGCCTTCTGTAGTATTCGCCCACCAAAAAATGAGCTTTCCAGAAATCCGGATTGCGTGCAATGAAACCGGTTAATAGCGTATCGGCCATCTGCTCACCGTTTTCTACAGCGGCCTCCAAGGTACGTGTTTGGTGCCGAAATATTTCATAATTCTTAAAGGCGTCGGTATAGACAAAGGAATCCGCTGGGATGCGAAGACCCGCTTCGTCTACCGGCAATGCGATGGAAAGCGTATCCATGCGTGAAAATATGGTTTTTAAGTCGTACGCTACAAATGCACCCAGTTGATACGGATTAGCAGAAACCCAAAGCAACCGGTCTTCGGGCTGAAAGATGACTGCGTGATGGGCCAAAAGCTGATTAATGGCTTTTTCATTTCCATATCCCAGTTTGACATTGTCAATCCCCGAACGGTTGCGCAGTATAGCAGCCGCCAACGGAGGAGTGAGTGGAGGTGCCGAGGTAATAAGCTGATTGATACGCTTGAATCGGTATGTGGAATGACTTTCCTTCAATTGCTGCAGGTTGTTTTTATCCCCATCATAAGCCTGGCTTTGAAAATGATTAGCACAGATCAGCAAATCCGCATTATTCTCCACTTCATAGACGCCGAATTTCTTCGGCGACACCTCGATCAACACGGCTTTCTGATCGGCCGCGCTGCCTACCATGATCGATTCCGACACAAACACCTCGCGTTGTTCGGCAATGCGGATGGCCTCATCAATCGTCCCGGCATATTGCAGAATTTCACGGGCGACCAGCGATATCGGTGTCTTGGCTTTATGGGGTAAATCGGATTTGCCAGCATTGATGGTTACGGTCAGTCCTTTCTCATTCATGCCCGATACCGCACCTACCATACCTGCCCAGGTAACCATCGCGTGTTTGTACCCCCGGTCGGGATGGATGAAGCTCACCACTTTCTCCTCAGAAAATGCGTCGCCCACATAAAAATCGAAGTTCCGGCCGATTAATAGTTTTCCATCAGCCGTATGTGGTCCCCACGCGGCAAACGAAGTACAGCCTACGAGCGCCAAATCCCGCAGTGCATGTCCGATATCATGAGCACCGTGAAAATACAGCAGCCGTTTGTAAGGCGGTGCGATAAAATCATACGTATCGGAGGCCGAGCGCGAGAGCCCGTAAATCTCCGTTTGGTATTCAGCCGGCACGTAGTCGGTTAACCGGCGATTGAAAAACTTCAGGAATCCGCGTAATAACCATTGGCGAAACCGCGAAGGCACCAACTCCCGGATCTGGGAAACAAACGCTGCTTCCTGCTGGTCAAGTAGTTCTTTGGTAAGGATTCCATTGGTCAACCCCCTTTCCAGCGGTTCGCCCGATACATACAATTCCCAAATACCCTGGTCGTTTCTATGCAGCCTTCCGTGGGGCATGGTATAAAAATCGGCGGATACCGTTTCACGTTTCCCAACCTGATCCGTATACGATGCCATTGTGGGCAATCGCTGGGCACCACCACAAGCTGTAAGCAACAGTGAGGAGCATCCTACGAGAAGCGTATAGATTCTTTGCCTCATGACATACGGCTTAGCGCACGATTATACCGAAAGCTTACGGCAATAAGTGGGTTACCGCCCTTACCGCGCGATCGTGCTTTTTCACAAAGGGATTTTCCTTGTCCCAAACATATCCTGCTAAAACCGAACATACTTTACGGCGGACATCTTCATTGACTTCCGGATGAAAAATAAACTTTTGTAAATCCCCGGAATACCAGTCGCGTATATATGAACGGAATACATCGACACCCCAAAGCATATGTTCTTCGTACTCGTGTTCCCAGTCTACCACCTCGCCAGCCAGTTGCCTGATAGCCAATTTTGCTGATAATGCACCTGATTCGGTGGCAAAGCACACGCCCGACGAAAATACCGGATCCAGAAATTCGGCACTATTGCCCGTAAGGGCATAGCCCGTGCCATACAATTTTTTCACCGCCTTTGCATAGGATACGATTTTCTTGGGTTCAAACAGAAATTCCAATTCATCAAATCGTGCCCGATAGTAGTCCGATTGGCGGATGATATGCCGAAACGTATCTGCGTTATTACCTTGATCCAACGCTTCCAGGTGCTCCTTAGGGCAAACCAGCCCCAGTGACGAGCGGCCGTCGGAAAACGGAATCACCCAAAACCAAACCTTTTGATCAAGTATATCAAAAGTAATCATCGTTCCTTCTTCGCCCGAAGGACGACGAACGTCGTCGACATGCACAAACGTTGCTGCCATGGGAGGGAATGAAGAAGGTGCGTCCAAATCCAGCAGCCGGGGCAATACACGTCCGTAACCACTGCAATCGATCAGAAACCGCGCGTGAATTTCCCGTCGGTTTCCTGCTTCATCGCTCACCGTGGTCAATGAATCTGTCCCGTTGAACACCACATTTTCTACCGTGGTGCCAAACGCAATATCTACCCCCCGACGCTGCAAAACATCGGTCAGGGTTTTGTCAAAGTCGGCCCGGGGCAACTGCCATGTCCAATTCCACCCCTTCGAAAATTTCTGGCTGAAGTCAAACCAGCATACCTCACTTCCGCGGAGAAAACGGGCGCCGAATTTCTTTTCGAATCCTTTTGCTTCCACTTCTTCGACAAACCCGGCCTCATCAAAATGGTCCATGCATCGGGGTATTAAACTCTCCCCGATGACAAAACGCGGAAAGTGGGTCCGTTCGACAACCTTAACCTTAATTCCTTTCTGATGGAGAAGCGAAGCCGCTACGGCTCCAGACGGCCCGGCTCCGATCACTAAGACATCAACGTGCTCTGAAATCATTCTTGTAAATGGGATATGAACGGGCCAAACTTAGGCAAAGTTGCCTATAAAAGCAAGTTCTGAAATCTTCCGTACTTACCCCGAAATTTAGCGCATCACCGACTGCGCGCACAGCACTGCGTAAACAGCCCCGAAATATACCCCGAAGATTACGCAATCAGCAATTACATCTTTTGCGGTTAATTTCGGGGCATATTCAGAACTATTTAACAATTTTATTTATTTCTCTTTAATCCCGTTGCACGACTATTCGCAAATTTAATGGTATCGCGCATCATAAAGAAATTACCATTTAAAACAAGATAAACAGGTTGCACCCCACTATCCACATCTGGCAGTCTGGCCACGTAGCGTTGAAATTTCACAGCTGTCGATAAATTGCTAACTTCAGTGCCGGATGCAGGCTCAGGCAGAAATTGCCCAACCATCGGTCCTGTAGGTGAGTTCAATCGAACTTCAACTATACCATCTCCAGAACCCGACATTTCCAGTTGTCTGATGCCTCCTAAATCTACTTTTTCAAAAACAAGGTAATCCCCTGTTTTTACCATCAGTTCCAATTGGCCGCCTGTACTGGGTGTTTTTATATTCATGGATCCCTTACGCGAATCCGCACTTGAAAAAAGCATTTCCGGATTTCTTAAAATAACAACGCTGTCGGCATATACCGGAGGTACATCGTTAGCTCCGGTATCCGTATAACCCGCCTTCACCATGTAAACCGCTTCGACGTCGCCCTTTTGAGTCGTTTTATAGGTATCCTGCAACGGCAGGGATTTTTGCGGAGGCTCGCTCAAGCCAAGAATAAAATCCACCATCTGTTTTGCGACCTCGGGTGTCAAATCCGGATGGGCGCTCATCGCAACCGGTCCCCATATCCCACTGCCCCCGTTGATGATCTTTTCGGTTAAATAGTTAGAGGCATTCTTATCATGCTTATATTTTTCGGCAACCTGCTTAAAGGTTGGCCCTACAGATTCTTTACTGATTGCATGACATGAATAACAGTCACTCGCATTCAATTTCATTCCACCAAGCAGCATTTTGAAATCGGATGGTATTGACTGTCCGGGAACAGGATCGCCAAGCATAGGCTCATAACCGCCCGGCAAATAATCGATGGTTACAGTTACTTTGGCTGCAGCAATGCTGCCGTCGGCTGTGGATCCATCCTCTTTATCCGTTACATTTACCGCATAATCGATTACTCCATCGGGAAAGTAGAACGTTTGGTTACTTTTAATATCAAGTTGTACAAGTGGCGCATTATTACCTGCTTTTAGTTGAATGGAATCCCTGCTTTTGGCACCTTCCCGATCGGTTACTGTAAGCGTGGCCGTATACAAACCCGCTTGATCAAATGTCACTGACGGGCTGGCTTGTTGCAGCACTTGAGAGAATCCCTTTTCAGAAGTGACTCTCCACTCATACGTTAGTTCGTCGTCGTCATAGTCCCTGGACGCGGAACCTGACAAGGTCACCTTTAAAGGTAAAGCACCGGCTTTTCGATCGACATTCGCTTTTGCTATGGGAGCGCGATTGCCACCATTAAAATCGATGCGTACCAATTTTGCGTCATCGTTCGCCTTGAACCAGCCTTTACCATATTCCAATACATACAAACCACCATCCGGCCCAAATTGAATATCCATGGGCCCTGCAAATTCACTATTGGGCATAAAACGCTCCATAGATTGGTAGTTGCCGTTGTCATCCATGGTAACCACTAGAATCCAGTTCCTGATCCATTCGGTAATAAACCATTTTCCTTCATAATAATCGGGAAATGTGTTTTTCGCATGCTTGAAATCCTGTTTTCTAAAAACCGGACCTCCAACTGCCGAGCGGGCGCCCGTACCCATTTCCGGGAATTCCGCAGATTCAGCATAGGGATACCAGATAAACGCCGGTTGTGCCTGCGGAAGTTCTGTTTTTCCCGTATTTAAACGCGAATTATTTCGCGGTTTCATCGGATCGAACTTTTCACCTGATTTTTCCTGCGCGAAATCGTAATTCCAGTACGCTTTATTATTCCCAACAAAATAGGGCCAACCGTAATTGCCTGGTCCGCGGATTTGATTAAACTCATCTGCGGAAGCAGGCCCTCTATTCAGCGAATCTACCTTCGAATCAGGACCGACTTCGCCCACGTAGAGCCACCCCGTTTTTGTATCCATGGATAGGCGCCAGGGCTGGCGATGTCCCATCGAATAAATTTCGGGTCGTGTGTGTTGAGTTCCCTGAGGGAATAAATTCCCTTCAGGTATTGAATAGGTCCCGTCTGGCTCCGGGTGAATACGTAATACCTTCCCCCGTAGGTCGTTGGTGTTGGCAGCTGTGCGCTGGGCATTAAACGTCTCACGGCCTTTCCGCTCGTCGATCGGCGTATACGGCGTGGCCCGCGGACTTGTGTTATCACCTACGGTAACAAACAGGTCTCCCGTACCCCTGGGATCGAACAGCAGTCCGCCCCCGGTATGAATGCCATCTGTATTCTGATGTGGAATTTTCAGTAAGATTTTTTCAGAGGCCTTATCCAGCTGCATGTTATTCATTGTAAACCGGGAAACGTGGTAATTGGAGGTAGCATCGGGAAAACCCGGTTCCGTGTAAAACAGATAAATCCAGCTATTTTCATCAAACGCAGGATCAAGCGCTATTCCCAGCAATCCATCCTCGTATTTTGCCAAGACGGGAATGGATCCGACGGTGTTTACCTTTTTCGTTTGGGGATCATAAACCTGAACATTTCCCCTTCGTTCCGCAAAGAAAACACGGCCATCACTGGCAATAGCCATCTGCATGGGTTCATCCAGCTTCTCAGCCAATACCGTTTTGCTAAAACGGTTCTCTTCGGGCATCGACGTTGAATAATCCAGCGGTTTGGGGTGGTCACCGCCTACCACCCAGTCTAGCGCTGCCCAAAATTGTTTCAAATAAAGTGAATCGCTCCAGGTCTCCTTCGTGTGCCCCATTCCGATGTAATACGAGCGGCTACCTTCAAAATGATGATACCAGGCAATGGGATGTCCTTCCCCCATATTGCCTCCCTCATAGGTCTTTTCGTCCAGCGTAACAAGTATATTGATCTCCGGGCTAACATTCATAAAGTTATAATGCTCATCTGTATGGACGAAGCTGTCCGGTAAAAAGCTAGTGGCGGGAAAATCTTTATCAGCCGTTATGTAGGTAGCTTCCTGCACAGCAGGATGGCTATGAAAATAAGCTCCGATCAGCTTGTTATACCACGGCCAGTCCCGCTCCGCATCTACAGATGCATGCGTGGCAAGAAAACCGCCGCCGGCTTGGATAAATCTTTTGAAACTCGTTCTTTGCTCATCATTGAAGAGTGCACCGGAGACATTCAAAAAAATAACCGCCTGGTATTTTTTCAGATTACGTTCATTAAACGCCGTGGCGTCTTCTGTAGAATCAACAATAATGCCCTTTTCCTGCGCATTTTTAAACAGGACCTCATAGCCCGCATCGATAGCTTCCGTGTGCCTGTACCCCTCTGTCTTACTGAACACCAATATGCGCGGCTTAGTCTTTTGACAAGAGATGAATGAGCTTCCAATAATCCCGAATAAGAGTATTGGAGTATATAACCTGATAACCTTGGATTTCGACATGTAGAGAAACGTTAGAAATTGGTTCATTATTGTATAAATCTTGATAGGACTAATCGACTAATGCAAATGCCTTTTTCATCGCTTTGGCAGTTGCCGAGATAGCTTGTTCGTCGTTCATATTAGTTAATGCTTCGTTAAAAGGCTCTGCCTGAACAGGGCCATCGTATCCGATGGAAACCAACGCTTCCAAAAAAGATTCTGTATCGATAACTCCTGTTGCAAGCGGTAATTCCCGCTGGTAACCGGGTTGATTCTCCCAGGTAATCCCCTTGATTGCGTCATTGAGGTCGCACCCAACAATATCGCTGTTTTCAAGCGTTTTCAAATCAGCTACATTTTCGCCGGAAGTAAACCAGTGCGCTGTATCCAGGTGAAAACCTACGTTTGGCCGCCCGATAGCAGCAATGAGTTCCTTAGTCTCTGCCATCGTATGTATAAACGGAAATTTATTAGCTGACCAGATAGACTTGGGCCCTACATATTCCAATCCCAGACGAATATCCTGATCAGCTAAAATTCCCGCTATTTCCCGGAGCCTGGTTGCGGTCTGCCTGAAATTCTGCAGATAATTGAGCTCATCGTGGTTGGACATGATGTACGTCATCATTCTGTCGGCTCCGATTTTGTGCAGCACCTTTGCCATAGCGGGCAACTGTTCCAATCCTTTCCGATAGGTTTCTTCATCTTTTCGATATTCCACATACAAGAAGGAAACACCCCAGCTCAACTTCATCTTTTTCATCTCCTCCAGCAAAGCGTCCAATTCATGATCTGATTTTTCCATCAGATCGTTGGTAATCACCGATACCGACTCAAAACCGTACCGATGGGCTATTGTGCACAGATCGCGTTGCGTAACTAACTGCTCAACTCCGATTAAGTACGGATTCAGGCTCATGGTGAACTTTCGTCCCGGCAACACCGGAGTGCCCCCCTTGAGGAATAAGGGGGCCAAACCGATGAAGGATGCGCTTAGCGATTTTGCAATAAATACTCTTCTGTTATAAGACATAGGGCTTTTTTTAAGAGAGATAAACAGACTTTCGCTTATTCGATCAGCAAGTTTCCCAATAATTTTTTCATAAATTTCAAGCTTCTTTCTGCTTCATCTATTTTTCCACATTCTACGCTGAGAAAAATTTCCCGGTCTATCGGCTCCATAATTTCGATCACTTTATCCCATTCAACCATCCCTTCGCCGCAGGCACAGCCCACGGGCGTTCCGGTTACTTTCCCTCTTTCGTACTCACTGTGCTCCATGCTGATGTCTTTGGCATGAATATGCAATACATGATCCCTTACCTGTAACAAGCCCTCATACGGGTCTTCTTCGCCTGCTAAGTAAGAGTTTCCTGTATCCCAGTTAATACCGATCCAGGGCGATTTTACCAGATTGACAATACGCAGTAAGCCTTCGGCAGTTTTGGTATAAATTCCGTGTGGCTCGATACAGATGTATACCTTGTGCCGGTTGGCAACCAGATTTGCTTTTGTGAGGGAATACTTCATGGCGTCATGGGCAAATTCGTCATCCATCCAATCGGGCTTTACCATTTCGTCTGTATTCACAAAGGAGGCTTGCATGGCATCTGCCAATTGAATGGCCCGCGTAAGCCTGCTTACTGCTGCCTCCGGTTTCATTAGCGGACTGTGCCCGCTGATGCTGCTTACCCCGATGTTGTATTTATCACATATTTCTTTCATCAGCAACGAGTCTTCCTCCATGGAGAAAGAATGGAAATACTGCACTTCACTTAACAGCTCCCAGCCGGTATGTACCATAGGCTCTATGTATTTATACCCTATTTCCGATGCGATTTTTACGCCCTCCTCAAATCCCTTGTCTGCACTGCGACAGTACTCCATGTTTAAACTGATCCTGAACTTTGCCATATTATTTGTTTTATTTTTAAGTGTCTGTTAGAATGATTCCTGTCAATTAATAATTCGGATTTTGCGTGAGTTTTGAAACGCCGCCCGACGTGGTCAGATCAATCTGAGCCTGGGGGATGGGGTAATATTCATTTTTATTTTTTGTAAAGAATGCGCCGACCAAATCGGTTGTAAGATCAGCTTCGTAACGATAATAGGCAGCAAGCACCTGGTCTGCAATTCCCCACCTGGAGATATCGTAATAACGATGGCCTTCGAGGCCAAGTTCCAGTTTCCGTTCATGATAAATAGCCTTCAGTGCAAACGGTTTTCCCTGCACTGCAAAAGTGCCGGCGGGATAGGGGCTAACCTGGTAGTTGGCTGCGGGAGTGGTAGAACGCGGGCCAGTGGGATCTGCATCGTTTGCATATGTATATACCACGCTTTCTGGATTGGCTGCCCGCTGGCGCAAACGGTTTACATACTGTTCTGCTATACCAAGGTTACCCAGCTGGGCCTCTGTTTCGGCTGCTAGCAGGAGTACATCGGCAAACCGGATTAAATTCAGGTTGATGGCATTTCCCGGAGCCCAAGATGTATAATTACCATGCTGACCCTGCGTGGCCTGGCGGTGTACATTTTTCACCGGAGAGTAAGGTCCCGCCTCGGCCTGATCCCTTATCCACGCTTTGCCCTGATGTACCCCCCAATCGAGATAGGGAACGCCCCTACGGCCCACGGTCCAGTCGAGCCTCGGATCCAGGGGGCCGGTGTCGGGGATGAATGGTTGGTCGGAATTGATTCCCTGATCACTTTTTACCGGATGCCGATTGTACTCATCGAGGTAAGGAAGTCCCTGTCCATTCGTCCGGAATGAATTTACCAGATCCTGTGACGGAATGTAAATTCCGCAGCAAGAGAATATCGTCACCGGGTAATTCAACAGGTCGCCACCATTGGAGTTGGACACATCGTTGGTGCCCAGGTTGGGGGTCATCTGTACGACAAAAACCGATTCCTCGTTATTCTCGGTAGCCGCATCAAAATTATCCTGAAAAGCTTTGGTAAGATCGTAATTAATGCCTTTTGAATTTTTGCCTTGCGTAATTACCTGGTCGAAAATCAGTTTGGCTTCGGGCCATTTTTGCTGATAGACCAAGGCTTTCCCGAGGTATGAAGCCGCAGCCCATTTATTTGCACGTCCGATTTCTGTCCAGGATTCCGGCAGGTTGTTCATTGCAAAAGTGAAATCCGCCTCGATCATCGGCCAGATATCCTGATCGTTGGGTACATTGTAATCCGTCGTATTTTCGTCTACCCATGGCACCATGTTCCAGTTTTTTTTGAGATCGAAATAAAAATGAGAACGAAGGAATCGCGCCTGTGCTTCGATAGTACTTCGTTCTTCCGGCGACAGGTCGGTCGCTTTCGAGAGGATACGGATCACTGAATTGGCGCGGTTCACCCCTTCGTAGCACGACCGCCATTTGTTATTCAGGTAAGAATTGGATGGGTCCATGGCGTTCCACCGCTGATAGGGGATCATGGGTATTTCAGAACCGCCGCCCGCACCCTTGTGTGCCTCGCCACCTGCGATACTGCCCTGTAAAAAATTACTGGGCGAAGCTGACCAGCCCGATCCGCCTGCCAACGCGTCGGTGCCGCTCGAAACACCGTCCAGCGCCGCGTAGGCGCCGATCAGCAATGCATTTACTCCTTCCCGGGAGGTAAGAATGGATTCATTTAATGCGCCCTGAACGGGTTTTTCGAGTAATTCTTTTGTACATCCGATGACTAACAGCACCGTCGCCGCCACCAAAATTTTCACGAGGTTCATTATATTTTTCATTAGTTCGTTCTTTAAAGGTGATTCGTAATCGTTAAAATTGAAGATTCACGCCGATGATATATTGCCGGGGTTGTGCGTATCCCCCTTCATCAATACCAAAGCTGGTAGACGTTCCGGTGATTTCAGGATCGATACCGCTGTATTTTGTAATCGTAAAGAAATTAGCCGCCTGCAGATAAACCCGGATTTTTTCGATGCCGGCGTTTCCCAAACGCGTATTGGAGAAAACATACCCCAGTTGGGCGTTTTTTGCGCGCAGAAAAGAGCCATTTTCAATATAATAGGAATTCGGAGCGCTGCTTGTACCGAAAGAGGCTGTAGATTCCTGAATAGCTACCTTGGCATTTTGCCGCTCCGGTGTCCACGAATCGTACAGGGCAGTCTTACTTTTTGAGCCGGGGCCAAGCGTTGGCCAGAAATCTGTCCACCATTTGGTCTGGTTCCATATTTCATTTCCCTGTGATCCGAACAGGAAAATACTGAAATCGAAATTCTTGTATGCGAGGCCGATATTCAACCCATAGGTCAGTGAGGGATTGGGATTGCCTAGGAACGTGCGGTCGGCATCTGTGATCTGATTGTCGCCGTTGACGTCGGCATACCTAAAATGACCCGGACGTACATCATTTTGGTATACGGCCGACGGATTGTCCGTAGTTGTTTGTGCCTGGAGATCGGCCGCAGCTATTTCCTCCACACTGTTCCAGAAGCCCGCTATTTGATATCCGAAAAATGAAGAGACGGAGTTACCCACGGCATTTCGGATGATGTCTATGCCGAAACGTTTCGGGTCCGAGCCGAAATAATCGGAGATATTGCTCACCTTTGTTATCTTATTATTGTAAGTGGTTACGATAGCAGTGGTATTGAGCGTCAAATCCTTCGAGAGGTTAAAATTACCGGATACCGAGGCATCAATTCCATTATTATCCATACTAGCGATGTTGACATAGGGAACGGTGGAAGCACCTGCGGTTCCGGGAAATACCGGGTTAAATAAAAGATCCTTAATTTTCTTCGAGTAATAATCTACACTGATCTGGATTTTTCCGTTTGCAACGGCAGCGTCAAACCCGATATTGCTGTTGATATTACTTTCCCATTTCGCGGAAGGATTGCCAATGGTAGTCTGCGAAAATCCCGGTGTGAGCACAGTATTTCCGCCGGCTATATCGTAGTAGGTATTTGACCGGGTTCCACCGAATAAATAATAGGAGTTCAGCACCCCTACATTGGTCTGGTTACCCATGATCCCCCAGGATCCGCGCACCTTCAGGTCGTCTAACCAGGCGAAGTCTTCCATGAAACTTTCTTCGCTGAGGCGCCATCCGGCACTAACTGCCGGAAAAGTTCCCCATACGTTATCAACAAATTTGGACACCCCGTCTCTGCGCAGTGTTGCTCCCAGCAGGTATTTATCCTTGAATGCATAGTCCAGCCTGCCGAAAAAGGACAGCAGTGCAAACTCAGCGCGATCACTGGTTGCCGTTGGGGCCGCCTGTCCTGTTCCAAGCGTGGTAAAATCGGGATCAAAAACAAAATAATTTTGGTTGGAAGCTGAAAGCGTACGCAATACGTCGTTGTAGGATTCCATACCGGCCAGTACTTTCAGGGTGTGATCATTTCCAAGATCGGCCGTATAGGTAATCGTATTTGTGAGGGTCCAATTATAATATCCGGAAGGATTTTCTGTATACGTATTAGCTGAGGAATTCTCCGCGTTCTCGTACTCGGGGTAAACGAATGACCGTGCAAAGGTGCTTTGTAATTCGCCGCCAAATGAACTTCTGAGCGTGAGTCCATCGAGAATATCAATTTCGGCAAAAACATTTCCAAATAACCGGTTCTGCATGTTCCGGTTGTCTCCTGTGCGCTCGCGGATTGCGACGGGATTTCTTGAGTTGCCGAGTAATTGTCCGCCTACCGTAAACGATCCGGCGTAATTGCCCATAATATCCCGGACAGGAATAATCGGTTGTTGGCGAAACGCATGTCCGATTGCACTGCCCTCGGTATTGGTCCCACTGATCATATTGTTGGCGGTGACAAAGGCAAGATTTTGGCCTACCCGGATGCGCTTTGACACATTAAATTGTGAATTGGCACGGAGAGAATACCGCTTGAGGTAAGTATTGATCAGCATACCCTCCTGATCAAAATAGTTGAAAGAAAGCAAATAGTTCCCAGAAGGTCCGCCGCCACTCACTGAAATATTCTGATTATTAATAAGCGCGGGTTTGAAGATCTCATGATACCAATCTGTTCCTGCCTTGTTTGTCCTTACGATGCGGTACATCGAATTGAGTTCCGCAGGTGAAGTATAAAAGGGATTTACATTATACAGTGCAGGATCTGTAGACGGGTCTCCCTCCTTTGCGCCAACCGGCATGATGTAATCGGGTAATACCGGGCTAGTATTTTCGTTCCTGGCCCATCGTCCGTAAAGCGGATGTATGATTTCATCCCGATTATCCGTTTCATACACCTGCCATTGAAGGTTGGCCATCTCCTGGGGGGTCAACAAATCCCAGACGTTTCCGCTTTTTGGCGTCTGCATGCCTACATATCCATCATATTGCACGCGTGTTTTCCCTGTACCTCGCTTGGTGGTAATAATAAGCACACCATTATTTGCCCTTGATCCGTAAATTGAAGCAGAACCTGCATCTTTTAACACCTGCATTGATAAAATATCACTGGGGTTGATATCGCGGATATCATTGATAGGTATACCATCTACAATATAAAGCGGATTGTTGTTGCCGAATGTATTGATCCCTCTGATGGTGACCCGTGGACTCTCTCCCGGCTGACCGGAAGAAAGTACGTTAACGCCTGAAGCCTGGCCCTGCAGCTGATTGGCAAGCTGCCCGGTAGGCTGGCGGGTCATTTGTGTCACATCAACCACGGCAACGGCACCCGTCAGATCCTTCTTTCGTTGCGAAGTATAGCCGGTTACGACAACCTCTTCGATTGACGTTTCGATCGGTGTAAGCGTTGCTACGATATGTTGCTGGGTACCCACAACCATTTCCAATGGCTGAAAACCAATGCTGGAAATTTCGAGTGTATCGGTTGGTCCGGCAACGATTGAGAAAGAGCCATCTGGTCCTGCAGCCGTACCACCATCGGCGCCCTTTATGCGGATAGAAGCACCTTCAAGCGGTTCATGCTGTGAGTTGGTAACCTTACCATTAATTCTGGTTTGCGCGATCGCCGCACTTCCAGCCAAGAAAGAGCAAAGCCATAGCAATACTAACAGAAGTGATTTCATTTTAGTCATAATTGGCAAACATTAGTTAGTTATCTGAATAAATAGATTTTTTCTTCTTCATGTAGATATATAGAAATCCAAAACACACAATTAATACAGCCGGTAGTATGGCAACGATCTGCAACGTAGATGCACCTGCCTGCATTTTTACCTGTTCCATTAGGTCCAGCGACTGTACTCCGGCACTTTGCAGTTGATGTTCTGCAATTGTCAATTGATCTGCGTAGATTCCTCCCATAATAGGCAATACCAATGCAGTAGACATCAACCCGGTTCCGCCCATGATTGAAAGCCCAAGCGGACCTGTACGGTACAGATTTTCCGCAATAAATCCGATCATGGTTGGCCAGAAAAAGCAGATTCCAACAGCAAATACACCAGCGGCGGCAAAGGCTGTGTAACCCTGTGCATAACCTAACCAGAGTAATCCGGCAAAAGCAAATACCGCAGAGACGAGTAGCAAACCCGCAGAAGAGAAAAACGTAAGCACAAAGCCGGCATTGGCCCTGCCGATGGCCATGATGCCATTGATAAATACCAATAGCAATATTGAAGGAATTCCCAGGCCGGATAACAATTCAGCGATCCATTGATTGGTGCCCAGTTCCGTGGCAGCGGTTAACAACATGCAAAATACCATCAAAATAAATAGGGGATGGAAACATGCCTTAATCATCGCGGCATTCGAAATGCCCAGCGTTACCCGTTCAGATTTAGGAAAGACTTGCTTGTAAAACATCACGCCATAAATTATTGTTGGAACGATCATTACGGCCATCTGGATTTTCCAGTCGACAGCCGCCAGGGAGAACAACCATGCAAGGACGCCACCGATTACAATGCCCCCGGGGAACCAGATATGCCAGTCGTTAATTTTCTTTGTCTTTTCGGATGGATACATGCTGCTTACCATCGTATAACTGGCTGATTCGATAAACCCGTTGCCTATTCCAACCAGAAGGGTAGAGAAGAAAAGTGGCCAATAACTACTGGAAAATATGGTTAGGATAATTCCAAGAAAGTGTGCGCAAAATGCAAAGAGATACATACGGCCAAGACCCAGCCAATCACAAAGCGGTCCGCCAATGAACATCGCTATCGTAAACCCCCAGAAAGCGGCGGCGGCTATTTGCCCTACGGCTGTTGGATTCAGATTAAACTCATTACCTATCGTTCCGAGTAATCCGGCCCTGATTGAGAAAGTCATTGCCGTAACCACCAATGAAAGGCAGGCGGCATTATATAACCTTCTTTTGTTCAACTCAATATTCATAAAAAAGCAATTGGTTTACTTGACAATATTACCTGTAATTTAAAAGCACAATGTTCACATTGATTCAGTGAATAAAATTATACAGCCGCGTACGCAGCTGTTCCCTGAAACAGATTGTGTGACATCGGATGGGGGGTGTTTTGGGCTCAGCGGATTTTCGCACTGACCATGCCTCTCCGCTCCCGGAAGTCTCCGGGTGTGCAGCCGAAATGCTTGCGGAACACCGTAGCAAAATACTGGCTGCTGGAGAAACCGCAGCCATAGCCAATGTGGCTAACGGTTCTATTGGGGTATTTAATAAGTTGTTCTGCCGCAGCTTTAACCCTTAAATAATTAAGGTATTGCATGGGGCTGTTGTTGGTGAGTTGCCTGAAATAATGAACGAACCGGGTAATTCCCAATGCGCAGTGATCGGCCATAGACTCCAGTGTCCAAGGTTCATAAAAATTCATTTTGAGATCTTTAATGAATAACCGGACTGTGCGGATGCTATCCGTGAGGGATTCATTGAAATGTGCGGACCCCTGTCTGAGAGCGCTCAGCATATGCATCAGTAATTCATTGACATAAATCACTACCCACGACTCATTTGCTGCGGTTCTGTCATTTTGGATCAGTTGGGCAATTTTCAGAAAACAGCGTTTCATTTCTGCGTTGCCTTTCCAGACGGGCTGTTCATTTTGCCGAAGCATTTTCGAAAGCTCTTCCAGGTCCTTTTTGTTTAATAATATCCAGGATGGCCACTTCCATTCCTGATGCGGGTGCCGTACCCCGACATCCAGGATAAGCCAATGCAGTTTACCCACCCCGATATTCGGATTGCCTACTTTATGAAGCTGCCAGGGCCTTGTAATTGTAAAATTATCTGAAGTAAGCAGAAACTCATCGTCCTCTACCGAAAATGACATACTTCCGGTTTCCAGAAAAGTGATTTCGATCCCTTCATTTCGGTGGTAGCCAAGCCCCCATTCCTGCGCATGGTGAGCGTCCCAAAAACCAATTGTATTGATTCCGGGCAACACTTTGTCACTAACACCATACCCGGGATAACTTAATTTTGCCCAAGCTTCCAGTTGTACCTTACCATTTTGCCAGGCAATAATAAGGGGGTCACAGGAGTCAGACCGGTAAACTTTTCCATACTCCCGATACGTCGCATTTTTTGTTCTCATGGTTTATAACTTTTGGCTTCTAAATATAGTCAAAAACTGGTTTCGACAGAACAATTCCGTACATTCTATGGGAGAATGTACCTAAATACTTCGCTAACCCGCATCAATCCCAAATCCCTTTTTGCCAACGCTGGTCGCGTCAAGGTATCGTGCTTCCCCTATACCTACAAGGCATTGTTTACAAGTGTAACAGATTTAACCGATGCAGTTGTTCATTTTATTTCAGTGAAAGAATTTGTACAGACGGAACCAGATACGTCGACCACCGACTGAGATTCCAACGTCCCGCAAGCAGCCTCGCGCGAATTTCCGGCAGTTTTACTTAATTTAAGAGAAACATAATTCATTGATTTTGGTATGCTATTTATCAGCTTCAATGGCTATATCTTCGTCTTATATGGGAATAGGCTAAGCGTTGGATTCGGTTTGACAGTTGTATATGCACAGCGTTTTACCTAAGTTTGCAACCGCTTTATTTATGCGCTTTTAATCCAGATGACAGAACTGACGAATCCGATTACGTTAGCTGATTTCCATGCTGTGCTCTTTGACGGTAAAGGGGTCGAATTGCCGGGAAGCATGTCGGATCGGGTCACCCAGAGCCACAACTTTCTCAAGCATTTCGCTAAAGACAAGATCATTTACGGGGTGAACACCGGCTTCGGTCCCATGGCACAATACCGGATCGACGAAGCCGATCAAATCCAACTGCAATATAACCTGATCCGCAGCCATGCTACGGGCATGGGTGACATATTGGACCCTATTTATGCGAAATCGACGTTATTAGCTCGCCTGCATACGCTGTCGCTCGGCTATTCAGGGATACACCTCAACGCTGTGGAATTGATGGTAGCAATGCTAAACCGTGACATCCTACCCGTTATTTACCAGCACGGCGGTGTAGGAGCCAGCGGCGATTTAGTACAGCTGGCGCACCTGGCACTGAACATGATCGGTGAAGGAAACGTCATTTACCAAGGCAAAGAAATGCCTGCTGCTACCGCCCTGGCCAATGAAGGGCTGCAACCCATGCAGGTGCATATACGCGAAGGGCTCGCCCTTATCAATGGCACTTCAGTCATGACGGGTATTGGTATCGTTAATGCAATCTATGGCAAGCGATTACTAAACTGGTCCATCGCTTGTTCCGCATTGATGAATGAACTGGTGCGTGCTTATGATGACCACCTTTCCGAGACACTTAATGGTGTAAAAAAACACGAAGGACAGCAGCGTGTCGCCGCACGCATGCGGGAAATCATTGCCGACAGCCAGTTGATCCGCAAGCGTCACGAACACCTATACAGTCGAAAGGTGGAAGAAAACATTTTCAAAGATAAATTACAGGAATATTATTCCATCCGCTGCGTACCGCAGATATTGGGGCCCATATGGGATGCGCTGCAGCATTGTACCGCTACGCTCATCGAAGAGGTTAACTCCGCAAACGACAATCCCATCATCGATGTGGCTTCAGAAACCGTATATCATGGAGGCAATTTCCATGGCGATTATGTTGCCTTCGAAATGGACAAGCTCCGTATCGCCATCACGAAGTTAACCATGCTGATGGAGCGGCAATTGAATTACCTCCTCAATTCATCATTGAACGAAATATTGCCCTCGTTTGTCAACCTGGGGAAACTCGGACTAAATTTTGGTATGCAAGGGGCCCAATTTACGGCAACATCTACCACTGCCGAAAACCAAACACTGGCTACTCCGATCTATACACACAGCATCCCAAACAACAAAGACAATCAGGACATCGTCAGTATGGGAACCAATTCAGCTTGGCTTACCAAAAAGGTAATCGACAACGCGTACGAAGTACTGGCCATCCAATTGCTCACGCTGATACAGGCCGTCGAAGCGCTGGAATGTGCGCCACTCCTTTCGTCAAAAAGTAAAAAAGTTTATACAGATATCCGATCAATTGTTCCTATCTTTAAAGAGGATATGGTTTTATCGCCTTATTTGGCAGCGATAAAGAACCATGTAAAAACACATGAATTAATTCACTAAAATCTAAAGCCATGAAAGTAATCCTTAGCTGTTTGTTGGGATTGGTGGTCTCTCTGGTGCATGCACAAGAACTGGCCTTGGTTAAGAAAGACAAAAAAATCGGTTACATCGACACCCAAGGGAAGCTGGTCATCGCCCCCACCTATGCAAAGGCGGAGTCATTTTCGAATGGCTTGGCAGCGGTCTTCATTGACGGAAAATGGGGGTACATCAATACAGCTGGGGAGGTCGTTATCGAACCTCAATTTGATAACGCCAAGGCCTTCCACAGTGGCATAGCCGTCGTAGCAAAAGAAAAGAAGTGGCAATACATCGACAAAAACGGCCAACCGGTAGAGCTGCCTCATTCGGATAAGCTGTATGACTTCAACAGCCAGGGGCTGGCCATTCTGCGGGAGAGCGATTTGATAGGACTTATGGATACAAAGGGAAATATGGTTCTTAAGCCCACGTACGCCGAAATTAAAGCGTTTGAACACGGGTTCGCGAAAGTGAAACGAGGTGATAAATGGGGGATTATATCCCAAACAGGAAACGCCGTCATCCTGCCCGAATACGATGAGATCGACATCTCGGGTAACGGGGTATTCGTGGCCCGCAAGGGCACGGCCTTCGGCGTCATTGCTAAGGGTGGTTCGTTCAAACACGTAAAAGATGCGACTAAAATATGGCCATTCTTAGAAGGTGAGACATTGACCTATGCACGGAAAGACGACAAATTGGGCTTTATCAACACACAAGGTGAATGGGTCGTTGAGCCCAAATTTGAAAAGGCAAGGGCCTTTCGCAATGGCCTTGCTCCGGTCTACCAAGATAAAAAATGGGGGTATGTAAACGCACAGGGCGAACTGGTTATCCAACCCGAGTATCCCGATGCGGAGGTATTCAGTTTGGACGGATTGGCTCCGGTGAAGGTGGACAAAGAATGGGGATTCATCGATAAATCCGGCGAACTGGTTATACCGGCCGAATATGGTATTTCCGTGGCGCTCATTGGGTTTTTAACCAGCGGCGAAGACAAAGGGTTCATTGATGGCCGGGCACGGGTAAAGCATAAAGGAAAGTGGGGATTTATCGATACCAAAGGCCAGGTACTCGGCAATGCGTGGTTTGACAATGCAGAACCTTTCGAAAAAGCGAATTGATGGAGCGTAAGAACTATGCATTAGTAACCGGAGGTTCGCGGGGTATTGGCAGGGCCATCTGTATAGCGTTGGCCCGCGACCTCAATTATCCGGTATTGATTAACTACCAGTCAAATGCCGAGGCCGCTGAGGAGACCAAGGCAATCATTACCGCAAACGGTGGTCAAGCCGAGCTGATTCGCTTCGATGTAAGCAATCCGGCGGAAACCCGGGAACAGTTAACCGAATGGAAAGACCGGCATCCCCACGGTCTGATTGAGGTCATTGTCAACAATGCCGGCATCACACGCGACGGGCTATTCATGTGGATGGAGCCTGACGATTGGAATCAAGTAGTGCAGACCAGCCTAAATGGGTTTTATCATGTCACTAAATTTCTGATTCAGGACCTGCTCCGCCACCGGTATGGACGCATCATCAATGTCACCTCGGTATCGGGTGCAAAAGGAACAGCCGGGCAGACTAATTACTCTGCTGCCAAGGCAGGCCTTATCGGGGCCACCAAGGCACTGGCGCAGGAAGTGGCCAAACGCAATATCACCGTCAATGCGGTGGCTCCCGGTTTCGTCGAAACCGACATGACCAGCGAATTGGATGAAAAAGAGCTGAAAAAATTAATACCTTTAAACCGTTTTGGAAAAGCCGAGGAGGTCGCGGATCTGGTATGCTTTCTTGCATCCCGAAAGGCTTCGTACATTACGGGAGAGGTAATCCATATCAACGGTGGAATTTATTCGTGAATGGAACGGCGTGTAGTTATTTCGGGAATGGGTATTTATTCGTCACTGGGCAAGAACCTCGCCGAAGTGAAGGAATCGCTCTATCTGGGCCGTTCCGGAATTGTTTTCTCACCCGATCGCAAAGAATTTGGATACCGATCGGCTCTCACCGGTTTCGTCGAAAAACCTGACCTGGCAAAGGTGCTCTCCCGCAGGCAACGCATCAGCATGGGAGAGGAAAGTGAATATGCGTACGTGGCGACGCGCGAGGCACTTCAGAACGCTAAAATTGAGGAAGCATTATTTGATGAACAGGTCATCGGTCTGGTATACGGCAACGACAGCGTGTCTCAAGCAGTGATGGAATCCATCGATATTGTGCGGCAAAAAAAAGACACCATGCTGGTGGGTTCCGGCGCCATTTTCAAGTCGATGAACTCATCGGTCACGATGAACCTTTCCACCATCTATCGCGTGCGTGGCATCAACATGACCATCAGCGCGGCCTGTGCCAGCGGCTCACATGCTATCGGCCTGGCGTATCTGTTTATCAAACAAGGCTTGCAGGACTGTGTGATCTGCGGAGGAGCCCAAGAAACCAACAAGTATGCGATGGCTAGTTTTGACGGTTTGGGCGTATTTTCGGACCGCGAAGACCAGCCGACCAGAGCCTCCCGCCCGTTTGACCAAAACCGCAATGGATTAGTTCCGGGTGGCGGTGCAGCTACGTTGGTTCTCGAAGAATACGAATCGGCTGTCCGACGCGGGGCACCCATCTTAGCGGAGGTACTCAGCTATGGTTTTTCATCGAACGGCGATCACATCTCAACCCCCAATGTGGAAGGCCCTATACAGGCCATGGAAATGGCTCTACAGCAGGCAGGCCTCGCTCCGGGCGATATCGAATACATCAACGCTCATGCCACGTCTACTCCCATGGGTGACGCCAATGAGGCCCGTGCATTAACGCAACTGTTCGGCTCGGCTCCCTACATCAGTTCGACTAAATCCATGACGGGGCATGAATGCTGGATGGCGGGAACCAGCGAAGTTGTCTATTCGCTGCTCATGGCGCAGCATGGATTTATCGCCCCGAATATCAACCTGGAAGAAGTGGACGAAACCGCCAAGAACCTGAGTTTGGTAAAAAATACCATAAACCAAAATTTTAATGTATTTTTGTCAAATTCTTTTGGATTCGGCGGGACAAACTCCGCTTTAATTGTAAAAAAACTGTAATAGCGCAGCATTAGCCATGAGCAGGGACGAGATTATTGATACTACCAATACGTTTTTAATCGAAGAATTTGAGGTGGAGTCGGAGGTTATTCAGCCGGAAGCGAACCTGAAGGAATCGCTTGATCTGGATAGTCTGGACTATGTGGATCTGGTTGTCATTATCGAATCGAATTTTGGCATTAAACTGGAAAGCAAGGATTTCACCAACGTCCATACCTTTGACGACCTATATGATTTAATCGGCAGTAAGCTGCATGCCATCGCCTAATCACATCCAATGGCTGAATGGGAAGGGAAGTCCAGAGGAACCGTTTCCGGTTACCGAATATTTATTTTCCTGATTAAGTACGCGGGGATTAATGTCGCATACCTGCTGTTGGTATTCGTTTCCTTTTACTACGTGATCTTCTCGCCCCGGCAAACCAAAGCCATCTACCAATATTTCCGCTATCGTCGCCGAAATAACGCCATCCGCAGCCTCGTAAACACCTACCGGAATTACTTTGTGTTCGGACAAACCATCATTGACAAGGTCGCGATCACCGCAGGGCTGGAGCACAAATACACCTATGAATTTGATGGCATCGACCACATCCGGCAGCTGGCCAAAGACAATAGCGCCGGCATCCTCATCAGCGCCCATGTGGGAAATTTTGAGGTATCCCAGTATTTCATGGGGGAATTTGACAAGCAAATCCACCTGGTTACGACCGACGAGGAGCAGCGCGCTATCAAATCGTACCTTTCCAGCATCATGGCTACCCCTAGAACGGGCTTTATTGTAGTTAAAGATGACTTGTCGCATGTTTTTGCAATCAACCAGGTCATTGAACAAAAGGAAATGATTTGCTTTACGGGCGACCGTTTTGTAGGAGGAAGCAAAACGTTGATGTCCAAACTCTTCAGCCAGCCGGCCCTTTTTCCGGCGGGCCCCTTCCTGATCAGTTCACGGCTCAGCACTCCCGTGCTTTTTGTCTATGTGATGCGCGAACGAAACAGGCACTATCACCTTTATGCACGCAAGGCTGTGTTCAATCATCGCGATGCGCAGTCGTTGCTAGAAGCGTTCACGCAAAGCATCGAACAAATTTTAGCAAAATATCCTTTGCAATGGTTTAATTATTACGATTTTTGGAAAGCTTGAAAAAAGTCGGGAAGTCCAAAGCTGACTGCTGATAGCCAAAGCCGATGTCAAGAATCAAGAAATGAAAAAAGTCTTAGTCGTATACTATACCCAAACCGGGCAGCAAAAGAAAATCCTGGATCACTTATTAGCTCCATTGGCGGATGACCCTGAGGTAAGGCTTTCCTATCATCGGATACAACCGGTTGTCGACTATGCTTTTCCTTGGGACGGCATCCGTTTTTTCGATGCCTTTCCCGAATCATTCCTGCAGATTCCTTGTGCACTGGAGCCAATCGACCAAGAGGTTCTTCAGGAAGATTATGATCTGATCGTTTTGGGCTATCAGGTGTGGTACCTCTCCCCTTCCATTCCTTTTAACTCGTTTCTGAAGAGCGACGAAGCGAAGGTATTGCTAAACGGTAAACCGGTGGTGACAATCATCAACTGCCGCAATATGTGGGTCATGGCACAGGAAAAAGTAAAAAGGGCGCTGCACGAAGTCGGCGCCAATCTTGTAGGAAACGTTGCACGGGTAGACCGCCACCTCAACCACATCAGTGTCATTACCATTGTGCACTGGATGATGAAGGGCCGAAAAGATTCCTATTTGGGGCTATTTCCCAAACCCGGGGTTTCCGACAGGGATATCCATGAATCTCGCAAATTTGGTACTACCTTGCTGCCGCATCTCCGGTGTGCTGATTACACTTCGCTGCAGTCCGAATGGGTCAAACAGGAGGGTGTCCGCATCAAACCGGTACTCGTCTTTACCGATAAGCGGGCCAACATGTTATTTGCCAAATGGGCCAAACTCATCCGGAGTAAGGGCTTGCCCGGTGCTAAATCGCGCAAACCCTGGCTCAAAGCCTTCAACTATTATTTGCTTTTTGCGATATGGGTACTCGCCCCTATCGTGACTTTATTATTTTTAATACTACATTTGCCGTTTCTTTCCCTTGTTCGGAAAGAAACAAAGTACTATCAGTCGATTCAATTAAAAATGCCCAGGTAATGCCAAAGGTATACATTAATGCGATAGCGAAGTTCTTACCGAATGACCCTGTTCCCAACGAACGCATGGAGCAGGTACTGGGTGTGGTGAACGGTGTTCCCTCCCGAGCACGTTCCATCGTACTCCGCAATAACCGGATTACATCCCGCTATTATGCGATCGGAAAGGATGGGCAACCTACACACAATAATGCGGAACTGACCGTACAGGCCATCAACCAATTGATGGAACAATCTGGTACGGACAAAAGGGAGATCGATATCCTTTCCTGTGGCACTTCGACACCCGATCAATTGCTTCCCTCGCACGCCAGCATGGTACACGGATTATGGCAAAATAAGCCCATGGAGCTCAATTCTGCTTCGGGCATCTGCACGTCAGGCATCAACGCGCTCAAATACGCGTACATGGCGCTCGCCACCGGAAGTGCCCGGCAAGCGGTCTGCACCGGTTCCGAGCGGGTTTCATCGTGGTTACGGGCAGACAAGTTTATCAACGAATCCGAGCGGCTTGCCGCCCTCGAACAAAACCCCATCATTGCCTTCGAAAAAGACTTCCTCCGCTGGATGCTGTCTGATGGGGCTGCGGCTATGTTGTTGACTACCCAACCGCTGTCATCAGGCACCTCGCTTGCCATCCATTGGATTGAAGGTATTTCCTACGCCCATGAACTGGAACCCTGCATGTACGCGGGGGCTACCAAGGTCGATGGAAAGCTTTTAGCCTGGAGCGACTCTGCTCCAAATGAGTGGCTCTCGTCGTCCATCTTTGCAATCAAACAGGATATCAAATTGCTCGAAGCCTATGTGATTCCCAAAGGTGTGCAAAGCATACAGGAAGTATTGCGCCGCCATCACGTGGACGCACGCGATATCGACTACTTTCTTCCGCACATCTCATCCTATTTCTTCAAAGATCGATTATCGGAAGCCTTCATCAAAGCTGGCATCGACATTCCCGAAGAAAAATGGTTTATCAACCTGCATCATATTGGCAATGTAGGCTCGGCTTCCAGTTATATCCAATTGGAAGAGCTTTTCAACAGAAAAACGCTTCAGCGTGGAGAAAAAATACTGCTGTCCGTACCGGAAAGCGGAAGATTTTCTTATGTTTACGCACTGTTGGAAGTAACCTAATGATATGAGCCTGATTTCATCACAAGAGGCAATCTGTAAATTGATACCGCAACAACCGCCGTTTGTATTGGTTGACAAGCTCCTCGAATACGGAGATGATTACATTGTCTCCGGTTTTGAAATCCCCAAAGCGCATGTATTGGTAAACCGCGATGGCTTTTTGACGGAGGCCGGGGTGGTTGAACATTTTGCCCAAACCATCGCTCTGCACCAGGGATACGATTATTTTCTACGCGGAATGGATCCTCCGGTCGGCTATATCGGCTCCATCCGGGATTTTGAAATCGTCCGGCTGCCCAGTAGCGGCACTGAGCTTCGCACCCATATCCAGATTTTACAACGTCTGTTTGGCGTTACACTGGTTCGCGGGGAAGTCAGATTGCGCGAACAGATGATCGCTGTCGGCGAAATGCGAACCGTTATAGCCAAAGACCTTGAATAAGCACGCTTCATTCCCGGATATTGAAGAACTCATCCCCCATCGGCCACCGATGGTGATGGTCGATCGTGTCGTGACCGTAGACGGCTTCAAAACGGAGACCAGTTTTGTGGTACGCCCCGACTGTTTGTTTGTACAGAACGGAACGTTGTCCGAGATGGGAATGCTGGAAAACCTTGCCCAGACCAGTTTCATTTTTCTAAACTATTTTTTCATTCGACCAAACGAAGTCCTATGGGATAAAGAAAAAGACAACTTGGGTGTGATCAGTACCATCCTCGACCTGGAAGTCCAGAAGTTGCCCAACGTAGGGGATCAACTGCTGACCTGCACGCACACCGAGCTTGTTTTTACCTCAGATTTTTTGAAAATTTGCAACATTCAGGGCCGGGTTTCGGTAAATGGCGAAACGGCCTTGCAAGCATCCATGAAAATGCTCCTGCAAACGGAGGACCAGTGAGGGATACATGAAACCTGCCATGTCAGCGCCTGACACAAAAGGCGATGAAAATGCAGGTTCCATGAGGCCACTAAGGATAAATTATATTCGAGTGAAAAAAAACGAAGTACCTCAAGATGAAGGGAGCCTGGCAAAGAAAAATGTCCATGAGCTCTGCTATGCCGTTGATGAAAATGGCCGCTACACCACCGTCCCAAGTCGTGGATGGGAAGTCAAGACATTGGCCCTTAACGAATCACTTGAACTGATCGAAGAACGAATCGCTGCCACCAAAAGTGCTGTCATCGCCGGAGAACTTAGCCCGATCGCCTATTTCATGGAGCTAAACCGAATGGATATCCCACTACTGGCCAGTTACGTGGGGATACATCGTTGGTTTGTCAAACGGCATTTTCACCCGAAGCGCTTCCAAAAATTGAACAAAAAAACGCTCCGAAAATACGCAGATGTCTTTGGCATCACCGTTGAAAAATTAACGTCGGGCGTCTGCTAAGACAACACATGGATATCAATTTTGAACATCAACAATCTGCCCATTGCGAAAATGGGGTAGCTTCAAATTTACTGAGGCATCGGGGCATGATCCTATCCGAACCAATGGTCTTCGGTATCGGTAGCGGTCTGTTCTTCGTATATCTTCCATTTATCAAAGTCAATTTTGCCCCTGGTTTCAGCTACCGGCCGATGCCGGGAAAGATTTTCAGGAAATTAGCCAAACGGCTCGGAATCGGGGTCAAACACCAACGATTTTCATCGCCGGAAAAGGCAAAGGCTGTCCTGGATGAAAAATTGAAACAGGGCATTCCGGTGGGTTTGCAGGTAGGCGTTTACCACCTCACCTATTTTCCGGACGAATACCGTTTTCATTTCAACGCGCACAACCTGGTCGTGTACGGCAAGGAAGCCGACGAATACTTGGTCAGCGATCCGGTGATGGATTACACCACACGGTTAACCGAAGAGGAATTGCAACGCGTTCGCTTTGCCAAGGGAGCGCTCCCCCCAAAAGGGCACCTCTATTACCTGGAGCGGCTGCCCACAGACTACGATCTTGAAAGGGCCATCAAAAAGGGAATCCGTCAAACATGTAACGACATGCTGGCACCTGTTCCCATCGTGGGTGTGCGTGCCATGAAATGGGTAGCTGCCAACATCCGTAAGTGGCCAAAAACCATTGGCATCAAAAAGACCAACCATTACCTCGGCCAGCTCGTGCGTATGCAGGAAGAAATCGGTACGGGCGGCGGCGGGTTCCGCTTTATTTATGCTGCATTCCTTCAAGAGGCGGGCACGTTGCTTACCAATCCGGCACTGATCCAGCGGTCGGAAGAAATGACCGCTATCGGCGACGCGTGGCGTGATTTTGCATTGGATATTTCACGTATCTACAAAAACCGAAAATCCGGCAGCGATGTTTATGAAAAACTCTCCGATAAATTGCTGAGTCTCGCCCAACGGGAAAAAGAGTTCTTTATGCGATTGAAAAAGGATGTTTAGTGGACCAATTCAACAACTTTCCTTATTTTCGTCCCATGGAGGAAATCATCCGTGTATACCAACTGTCCAAACGATATGCGGGAAGTGACCGGTATGCATTGAAAGATTTATCGCTTTCTATCAAGCAAGGTGAGATTTTCGGTCTACTTGGTCCTAACGGAGCAGGCAAGACTACATTGATTTCTACCCTGTGCGGCATGATTAAACCCACATCCGGAGAATTGTGGTTTAAAAACCTTAATTATCGGCAACATCGGCGAAAGATACAGCAGCAAATCGGTGTAGTCCCCCAGGAATATGCGCTCTACCCGACGCTCACCGCAGCTGAAAACCTCTATTACTTTGGGAGCCTTTACGGCCTTCCTGCGGCAACCTTAAAACAAGATGTTGCCCACGGATTGGAACGTGTAGGCTTAGCGGATTTTGCCCAAAAACCCATCAAAACATTTTCCGGCGGTATGCAGCGACGGGTCAACCTGTTGGCAGGCATCCTGCACCGGCCGAATGTATTATTTTTGGATGAGCCTACCGTGGGCGTGGATGTACATTCGAAGGAAGTGATCATGGCATTATTGCAAGAACTCCATGAACAGGGAACAACGATTATTTACAGTTCGCATCACCTCAACGAGGCTCAGCATTTTTGCACCAAGATCGCTATCATTGACGAAGGGAGTATCATTGTTGAGGGTAAGCCGCAACAGCTGATCGAATCCGTATCGGGTGCAACCACATTGGAAAATGTTTTTATCCATCTTACGGGAAGCCAACTCAGGGATTATGCGTAAATTGATCGTATCTGCCTACAAGGAAGTATTGCTCTTATTGCGTGACTGGGGCGGATTGGCCATCCTGTTTTTCATGCCGTCTGTATTAATCATTACCATTACACTCATCCAGGAAAGTACCTTCAAAGCGGTGGGCGAATCTGTACTGCCCATTGTATTGGTTGATGAGGACCAAGGAGAAATCGGACAGCTGGTGGCCAAGAATCTTGCGGAAGCGCCCAATATACAGCTGGTAACCGAATTGGACGGATCTCCCATTGATGACAACCGGGCACATGCTTTGGTGAGCAGCGGAGAATACCAGATCGCCCTGGTTATTCCCAAGGGGATCAGCGACGAACTGAATGACAAAGTAAACTATAACGTTGATAAAATACTCGGAGAATTTGCATTAACGGAAAACGACAGTACCACTGCCAATCCACCTGAAAAAAAATGGAAGGCCAAAGAGATTACCATCTATTTTGACCCGGCAGCCGGACAAACGTTTCGGAACGGTGTCAAAAGCAATATCGAGCGGATGCTTTCGAAAGTGGAAGTGCAGAAAATTTACGACGTATTCATCAACCAGATGGAACTTTCGGAAGACCCTGGCTTGCTCAATGATGAAATCATTACGTTTAATGAAACCATTGCTCAAAAAGGTGAAGACGGCATCATTCCCAATGCCGTGCAACACAATGTCCCTGCGTGGATTCTATTTGGCATCTTTTTTATTGTTGTCCCACTGGGCATTAACCTGGTAAAGGAAAAAAACCTGGGCACCTACATCCGGCTGCGTACAAGTCCGGTTTCTTACGCCATCATCCTTGGCGGCAAAATCATGACCTATACCGTCATCTGCCTCATCCAGTTTGCATTGATGCTGCTAATCGCGAAATATATTTTCCCGCTCATCGGACTGATTGAATTCGATCCGGGGGCTCAGCTCCCGCTGATGATACTGATTGCATTTGTAGCAGGCCTGGCAGCGATTGGGCTGGGTATCCTCATCGGAACGGTGGCCGAAACCCAAGAGCAGTCGGCTCCGTTCGGCGCTATATTTGTGATTATCCTTGCTGCCCTTGGCGGCGTATGGGTACCTACCTTTATCATGCCGGAGGTGATGCAGAAAGTGTCGGCGTTCTCACCCATGAATTGGGGTATCTCGGCCTTTTACGACGTCATCCTACGCAATGGCACGGCAACCGATATCGCACGTCCGCTGGGGTATTTATTGCTATTTTTTGCAGTCACTCTCATGGCAGCTCTATTTTATGACAAAAAACATCAAACGCATTGACGCATTCACCGCTTCAACATACCACCCGCTTCCGTGTACGGTTTAACGAGACAGACCCATTGGGCATTGTATGGCATGGGCACTATATCACGTATTTCGAGGACGGGCGGGAAGCATTTGGAGAAACATTCGGTATTTCCTACCGGGATATACAAAGCAACGGCTTTTTGGCGCCGGTGGTCAAATGTACGTGCGAATACAAATCGCCGTTGCGGCATGGCGATTGGGCAACCGTAGAAACCACCTTTATCAATAATCCCGCTGCCAAGATGATGTTCCGGTATACCATTTATGGCACCTCCAAACAGATCGTTGCAACCGGGGAGACCATTCAGGTGTTTACAGATACCAAGGGCGAGCTTATGCTTACCAATCCACCGTTTTTTGAAACGTGGAAAGCACATCACGGGTTGTTATGAAAGCAGCTATCTTCATTGTCGGCGATTGCGTAATTTCTCCGTTGGGTATGGGAAGCACGCTTAATTTTGAAAAGCTCCTGGCCGGGGAAACTGCGGTTGCTCCGCTTGATGACACGACGCTCGCCGAGCATCGCATCCATGCAGCGCGCATTGCCGACCACCAGTGGGTTGGAAAAATCCAGAACGCATCGAAATACACCCGTCTTGAAACACTATTTATCCTGGCCATACAAAACCTCATCGACACCTACGGTATTCCGGTCGATAGACGTACGTTGGTAATCTTGTCCACAACCAAAGGAAATGTATCGCTGCTGCATAACCCCGCTGCACGGTTCCCCGAAAGCCGTGTATACCTTTCTGAGATGGCTCATGAAATCCAACACTACTTCGGATTTGAAAATCAGCCGATCACGATTTCGAATGCGTGTATTTCCGGTGCATTGGCGCTGTCTGTAGCCCGGCAGCTCCTGCAAAGCAGCGATGCCTATGAACACGTGCTGGTGGTGGGTGGCGACGAGATTTCGAAATTCATTGTTTCGGGTTTTGAGGCATTCCAAGCGCTATCCGATGGCCGGTGCCGTCCGTTTGACCGCGACCGCAACGGTTTAAATCTCGGCGAGGCGGTTGCGGCAGCGTATGTAACAAAAAATCCCACCGACGACGCCGTCTGCATCCGGGCTGCGGGGTCCTTCAACGATGCCAATCATATTTCCGGCCCGTCACGCACGGGAGAAGGGCTATACCGGAGTATCCGGGAGGCCATGCGGCTAGCCGGAGAGCCTGTGCTTGATTTCATTTCGGCGCATGGTACGGCAACCGTTTATAACGATGAGATGGAAGCCATTGCCCTGCACCGTTGCGGCTTATCAGCCATACCGCTGCATAGCCTCAAAGCCTATTATGGCCATACACTCGGGGCAAGCGGCCTGTTGGAAACCATTTTGGGTATACACTCACTCAGGGCCGGTGAGCTGATCCCTTCGCTTGGCTTCCAGTATCCCGGCACGAGCAAACCGCTGAACGTCATTACCCAGCCAATTGCACGCCCCATGAGCAGGTTCCTGAAAACAGCATCCGGATTCGGTGGCTGTAACATTGCGCTAATTTTTGAAAAAGTGTAATCCCATGGATGCTTCCCCCTCTTATATCCAATCCTACTGCACGATCCGCGATCGCTCCATCGTACTGAATGGAACGATCTTTTTAAAAATGGACATCGCCACCCCATTGGCCGACTTTCTTAAATCTGCCTATCGCCAATTGGATATCGATTATCCGAAGTTCCATAAGATGGACAGCCTGTGTAAAGCCATCTTCATCGCGACCGAGCTCATGGCCCGGCATTCGGGTCCTTATGCAAGCGATACCGCGCTTATTTTCTCCAATCGTTCCTCCAGTTACCTATCTGACAACAAGCATGCGACGGGTATCTTTGACACAGAAAATCAGACCGCCAGCCCAGCTACTTTTGTCTATACATTGCCGAATATCGCACTGGGTGAAATCAGCATCCGTCATCAATTGCATAGCGAAAATGTTTTCTTTATTTTTGACCGCTATTTGCCCGAGTTTCTCGTCCCTTACACCGAAGCGGCACTGGACGACAAACAGATTGAACATGCGATCGGCGGATGGACAGAAATAAGCGAGCATACGTGTGATTTGCTGCTATATCACATCGGTAAGTTGGGTAGTATACCGCATACCGTTGCGAAGTTGAAACGAATATATAACGAACATGAGTGAATTGACACAAGAGCTGAAAGCAAAAATTATCACCCAACTGAATCTGGAGGATCTTACCGTGGACGACCTGGATGACCATACGCCGTTATTCGGTGATGGGTTGGGACTGGATTCCATTGATGCACTGGAACTCATCGTGATGCTCGATAAAAGCTACGGCATCAAGCTATCAGATCCAAAAGAAGGCCGGAAGGTTTTTGAGACCGTTCAGACGATGGCCGATTTCATCGAGGCAAACCGCAAATGACCCCAATTGTCCCGATAGCTGTAACCGGAATGGGGGCCATCTCCGCCATCGGGAACAATGTAACTGAAAATTTCAGATCGCTTGTTGATTCGAAGCACGGCATCGCCCCCATCAGGCAACTTGACACCTGGCACCGAGAACGGCTATTGGCTGGTGAGATACACATGGACAATGCCGAATTGTATGACCGCTTGCAGCTGTCACGAGAGGCAGCCTATACGCGCAGTACCTTGCTAGCGCTGATGGCCACAAAAGAAGCCATAGAAACTGCTGCTTTCAAACCTGGAGACGGATATCGCACCGGCTTGATTTCTGCGACAACAGTGGGCGGCATGGATGCGACCGAACGATACTACGACGATTACCTGGTATCGGAGAAAAACCGGTCGTTTATTCAGACACACCCCTGTGGGTATGCAGCAGAACAAATGGGGAAGTATTTCGGAGTATCGGATTTTATCACCACCATCAGTACCGCCTGTTCATCAGCTGCCAATGCGATTATGCTGGGAGCCCGGATGATCAGAGCGGGCCAGTTGGACCGTGCCATCGTAGGCGGCACTGACTGCCTTTCCCGGTTTACCATCAACGGTTTCAACTCGCTGATGATTTATACAGACGGCCATTGCAAACCATTTGACGAGAATCGCAATGGATTGAATCTGGGTGAAGCGGCCGCCTATTTGGTGTTGGAAGCTCCGGAAGTCGCCCGTAAGCGTATGAAGTCGCCCATCGCCTATCTGACAGGGTATGGCAACGCCAATGATGCGTTTCATCAAACTGCTTCTTCTGACAATGGCGAAGGAGCTTACTTGGCCATGCGGAGGGCGTTGGAAGTTTCGGGGCTGAATCCGCGCGATATCGACTATGTCAATGCACACGGTACGGCTACCCCAAATAACGACCTTGCGGAAGGTAATGCGTTGCTGCGGATCTATGGATCGGCATCGGCAATTCCGCCCTTCAGTTCCACCAAAGCCTTTACCGGCCATACACTAGCGGCTGCAGGGGCCATCGAAGCCGTCTTTTCTATCTTGGCCCTGCAACACCAGGTGGTTTTTCCGAATCTGAATTTTTCGCAGCCCATTGCGTCCTTGGGTATTGTTCCGCAAACGGCATTAACGGAACAAAGAATAGACCATGTGCTGTCCAACTCCTTCGGGTTCGGTGGTAATTGCAGCACCCTGTTATTTTCCAAAGATCATGACTAAGCCCATTTATATTCACGGCAGCGGCTGCGTGTCTGTCCAACCCACATTTGAAGCAGGCTACTTCTTCGACCATGTAACATCCTATACTCAGAATCCTGTTCCGGCATTGGATCCCGATTATAAGGCGTTTATCCCTGCGCTGCAGCTTCGGCGTATGAACAAAAGTATGCGGATGGCGATTTTCGCTTCCAGAATGGCCATGCAACAGGCCGGTATCACGACCGTAGATGCCATAATCACCGGCAGTGGCCTGGGATGCCTGCGTGATTCAGAACGTTTTGTTGAAGCACTGCGGACCGATGAAGGTTCGTTGCTGAATCCCACCCCTTTCATTCAATCCACGCACAATATGGCAGCAGCGGCCCTGGCGCTTTCGTTGGGGTGTAAAGGCTACAATATGACCTACGTAAACAACGCCAACTCGTTTGAATCGGCCTTGCTGGATGCGATGATTTACCTGACAGAACATCCTGCTGCAACGATTTTACTGGGAGGTGTCGATGAATTGGGTGAACGCACAACGCAATTCTGGGATCTTGCAAACTATCTGAAGCGCGATGATGCCACCATCCCCACGCCGCTGATAGAGCAAGCGACACCCGGCGAGATTGCGACGGAAGGGGCGACTTTCTTTGTGGCGTCCCAAGAACCGGGAGACCATACTTTTGGAAAAATACGAGCCGTGGAAACACGCTTGGAAGTGGATGCGCCGGAAATATTTATCAGCGGTTTCCTGCAGCGAAACGGCATCGAAGCTGAAACGCTGGACGCCGTCGTTTTAGGCTATAATGGAGATTCCCGTTACGATGAAATCTATCGAACATTGGGAAGTTCCCTTTTTGCTAATTTACCGCAGATCGCGTTTAAGCACGTGGTTGGCGAATACGACACGGTAGTTGCGGCAGCACTTTTTCTGGCGCTCGGCATCTTTCAGCGCCAACACGTACCTCAACGCTTACTACTGAATCATAGCAGTATACCTCCTATCTTACGAAGGATCTTAATCTATACGCAACGCCGCGGACAGAACCATAGTGTGATTTTGGTGGAAAAATGATTGGGTTAATTATAGGTTTACTGCTGATCGCTGTCACTACGCTGGTGTTGGGTATCTTCAACATCCAATGGAATTTCTTCCTGAAGGCTGTCCACCGGGCAGATACCACATCCCGGCAAATCGCACTCACGTTTGATGATGGTCCACATCCCGTGTATACATCGCAGGTACTCGAGCAGCTGGGGAGACATCGCCTTCACGCTACCTTTTTTTGCATTGGCAAACACGTCGTACAATACCCGCACGTGGTGAAGGAATTGCTACATCGCGGCCACGTAGTGGGAAACCATTCTTTCACCCACGCTGTTACCATCGATTTTCATGACCGTGCAAAATGGGTGACGGAAATCCGACAGACAGACGACGCGATCGAGCAAGCCACGGGAAAACAGTCCCGATTTTTTCGTCCGCCCTACGGCGTAACCACCCCTCATCTAGCAACGGCTATCAAAGAAACGGGGCACACCGTCATCGGATGGAAAGTACGCCCCTACGACACATTAAATCGCTCGCCTGAACAGATTGTGCATGCTATTCTACGGAAAACGAAACCTGGCGACATTATCCTGCTTCATGATACACATGAACGGATAGTTCCGGTTTTGGAACAGTTGTTGCCAGAACTGAAGAAGCGGAAGTTTGAGATGGTGACCGTGGAAAAATTAATCCAACAACATGCATATACGCAAGATTAGTTTGATAGGAATCGTATTGTTTTTGGTGAGTCTGACGGTAGCTGCGCAACAGCCATTGACGGCCTCTGAAATTGCTACATTAAAAGAAAAAACGGCCGCAAGCGCAAAAAAACTACAGTCACTTGAAAGCAGCTTCACGCAAACCAAACAATTGAGCTACCTGGAAAATGTCATCGTATCGACGGGCAAACTTTACTTTAAGCCCCCCAGGAAAATCCGTTGGGAATACATCAGCCCTACGCCTTATACGGTGGTTTTCCATCACGATAAGATGTATACACGCAACGAGGCCGGCAAGACGTCACAAACTGATCTCGGGGCAAACAGAAGATTTAGCACGTTGAATGAGTTATTAACGAAAACGGTTCAAGAAGGTATTTTTTTTGATGAAGATCGCTTTACTATTTCCTACTCCAAAAGTAAACAGGAATATGCGGCCGTGCTAACACCAAAAGAAAAGGCACTCAATAAATACATTAAACAGATTGAATTAACGATTGACGGTTCCTCTTTTTTGGTAAAAAAAGTAAAAATCGTCGATCCTTCGTCCGATTACACGCAACTGGACTTTGCAAACCAACGTAAGAATATACCCATACCGGAGGATAAGTTCATAGCCAAATAGTTTCCATAATTTTTTACTTTTGCTCCCTATGTCGCTTTTACACGACTTCTATTCCATCGCATCATTTTCTGCCCAGGATCAGAAAGTGTCGGCTTCCATCGTGATCAACAAGGATCATCCGGTATTCAGGGGGCATTTTCCGAACCGTCCCGTCACACCGGGAGTGTGTATGATGCAGATCATCAAGGAGCTGGCCGAAAAGTGGGCGGCCAGTACCCTGATACTGAAAAAAGCACGCAATGTGAAATTCATGGCTATTATCAATCCTACCGAACATCCAAACATTCAGGTAACCTTGGATGTTGAAGAAGAAGATGGACTGCTTTCGGTCAAAAGCACGACATCGTTCGAAGACACGGTGGCACTCAAGTTCAGCGGTGTCTTCCAAAAGGAAACACGTTAAGATCGAGTCATGAGAAAAGTAATCACCTTTTTTATTATTACAACAATCAGTTGGTTAGGCACGTATGCCCAGGATCTGGAAAGCATACGACTTCTCTACAAAGATGCCACGAAATCAAAAGAGCAAGCAGAAGCATTTTATGAACCCGTAAAGGAAGTGACCCAAGCTGACCAACCGGTTCTGGTCGCTTACAAAGGAGCGGGGCTGATGCTGTTAGCGAGATACGAAAAACTGGCCAACCGTGGGCCGAGTGTCAAAGAAGCTGCGCAATGGATCGAACAGGCAGTATCGGCCGATCCAGAGAATGCCGAAATCAGACTCATCCGGCTCAGCGTACAGGAACACCTCCCCCGGTTTCTCAAATACAACCAACACATCGATGAAGACCGGCAATTTATACAGCAAGCATTGCCCTCACTTAAAGACGAAAGCCTCACAGCCATGATCAATGGCTATTTTGAAGAGTTTTCAACGAAATGAATGAATCAACCTGAATGGCCAACACTGACGTATTAACAACCATCAACGCTTGTGTAATCATTCCCACCTACAACAACGCAAAAACCCTTTCCCGGGTAATCGATGGGGTACTTACCTATACGTCGCACCTAATCGTGGTAAACGATGGAAGTACGGATGCAACCAACCATGTCCTATCCCGCTATGCTACGCTGACGCGCATTGACATACCGCGTAATCGGGGGAAAGGAAACGCACTGCGTGAAGGGTTCCGCGAAGCCCGCGCGCAACGCTTTGATTATGCAATTACACTGGATTCAGATGGACAGCATTTCCCGGATGACATTCCCTTGTTTGTGGACGATATCGAAGAAAACGGGCTAGCTCTGTTGATTGGCGACCGCAATATGAATCAGGAAGGCATTCCTGGAAAAAGCAGTTTTGGCAACCGGTTTTCAAACTTTTGGTTCCGGTTTGAAACAGGAATCGCGCTTTCCGATACCCAATCCGGTTTCCGGCTTTATCCCCTCCGGGAAGTCTGCGATATCCGATTTTATACGACTAAATTCGAATTTGAGATCGAAGTGATTGTCAAGGCTGCGTGGCGGAACATACCGATACGCAATGTACCTATACGTGTGCTATATGACCCCGATGAGCGGATTTCGCATTTCCGGCCCTTCCGCGACTTCACCCGCATCAGTATCCTCAACACCTGGCTGGTGCTGGTAGCCTTGCTGTATATCCGTCCACGCGATTACTTCCGTACGTTCAGGAAAAAAGGGTTTAAGCGATTTTTTTTGGAAGATCTGCTGCACAGTGCAGACCCGCCCCTGAAAAAGTCGCTTTCCGTAGCGTTGGGCGTGCTGATCGGGCTATCTCCTTTCTGGGGGTTCCAAACCGTAATCGTGCTATTTCTAGCGTGGATATTCCGACTTAATAAGCTGATTGCATTTGCGTTTTCAAACGTGAGCATTCCCCCGCTGATCCCATTTATCGTTTACGCATGTTTAAAAATTGGCACGTTTGTATTGGGAGAATCTACCACGGTATCATCTTTCAACTGGCGGCAGTTTGACACATACCGCCCTTATATCCAACAGCATCTTACCGAGTATGTGGTGGGAAGTTTTGTATTGGGTATTTTTGCCGCTGCAGTGGCCGGAGCCTTATCTTATGTGCTGCTAAACACCCAGTCAGGCCGGAACGTACAGAAAACGACTTAGTAAATTCCCGATATCTGCTAACTTTGCATTTCAAACGTTTTGCATTGGCTGCCTTTTTTTATTCCACATACTGTTTCCTGAAAAGCCATCGGCGGCTTTTCTTCTTTTCCCTGCCCCTGGTGTTTGCGCTATTGGCTTATTGGGCCAGCCGCATCCGGTTTGAAGAAGATATTACGAAGCTCATTCCGGCCAGTGACGGTTCTGAAACCCTTACAGAAGTATTGCAGTCTGTTAAATTTGCGGATAAAACGATCATCAACATTTCCACGCCCACGGCTGGAGATTTGGGCGCTTTACAGGCATACGCAGACAGCTTTGCCCTGGCGATGGAACAACGGGCTGATCCGTATATCGCCCGTCTGCAAGTTCGATTGGAAGACGACCAACTCACAGAACTGCTGGACCTGGTAAGCAACAACCTTCCCCTGTTTCTGAATGACAACGATTACCGTCGTATTGATTCCCTGCTGCACCCGGATTCCGTAGCAGGAAGCGTACAGGAAGCTTACCGAACAATCACCAGTCCGCAAAATTTTGTAACCGCAACATTTGTGCGCCAAGATCCGTTGGGATTGGTCTTTCTAGGATTGCGTAAATTCCAGCGACTGCAATCGGGCGAGCAGTTTACGCTGGAAGACGGTTACCTGATTGGCCGGAACCGCAAAAACCTATTGGCTTTTATCACATCGTCGGGAAGCGCAGGAGAAACGGCGAAAAACGCCGAATTCATCCGAATCCTGGATCAAACGGTCCAACAACTCAACACCCAGTTTGACGGGCGCGCCCATGCCGAATATTTCGGTGCCACCGCCGTGGCAGTGGCCAATGCCCAGCAGATCAAACGCGACATTCAGCTTACGTTGTCCATCGCGTTGGTGATGCTTGTTGCCCTGTTTATCTATTTCTACCGCCGTGCCACCATTCCCCTGATCATCCTTTTTCCGGCAATTTTCGGAAGCTTACTGGGCATGGCCGTATTGTATTGGCTGAAAGGCACCATTTCAGCGATATCCATTGGTATCGGATCGGTACTGCTGGGGCTCACGCTTGACTATTCCCTCCACATCCTCAGTCACTATCGAGGTACCGGAGATATCCGAAAATTGTTTGAGAGCACCACCAAACCCTTGCTGATGTGTGCGGTTTTTACGGCTGTGGACTTCCTTTGCCTGATGTTTCTCCACTCCGATGTACTGAAAGATCTGGGCATCTTTGCCGCCGTGAGCGTATTGGGTGCCGCAGGTTTTGCTTTGGTTTTTATCCCTCAGGTGTATGCGCCTACCCGGGAGGTCTCCGCCAGGCAACATACATTCATCGACGCCATTGCCCGCTATGATTTCAGCCGCAACAAATGGGTACTGGGTATGGGGGTTCTGCTCACCGTTGCAAGCCTTTTTACCTACCAGCTAGTCGGTTTCAACGATGATCTTGCCGCACTGAACTACGAGCCGGAGCACCTGAAGCTGGCCGAACAGCGACTGGATACACTGGCAAATTATTCAGCAAAGTCCATTTACCTCGTCGCACATGGCAGTACCTACGACGAAGCCGCCGACCGGAATGCCCGCTTGTATAGCCAATTGGAACAACAGGAGGCTAATGGGCATATACAAAGTTTCCAGTCGGTGGGCGGTATTGCATTGTCTGCTGCTGCGCAGCAGGAGCGAATCAACCGGTGGAACCGATTTTGGTCGGAAGATAAAAAGGAACGACTCACGCAGCAGCTCCTTATCGAAGGTGGTCGCGTAGGTTTCAAAAAAAACACCTTCCAACCTTTCTTTGAAACACTTTCGCACACCTTTTCCCCGTTGGATACCACCGAGCAAGCGCTGCTGAATACGCTGTTTCTCGAAGAATTCGTATCGGCGCGCGAAAACCTGACAACCATCACCAGCGTCATGAAGACCGACGATAGCCTTGCTGCCGGAGCCATTCAATCGCTGGCAGATGAAGGGGCCGGCATCCTGGCCATCGACCGCAAACATTTACAGGAAACGTTACTTGGCAATTTAGAATCCGATTTCAACACGCTGTTTTTTATTGCGTCCGTGGCTGTTTTTGTAGTCACTTTTTTGTTTTTCGGCAGTCTTGAAATTACCCTGGTCACCAATATTCCCATCTTCCTGGGGTGGCTGGTTACATTGGGCCTCATGGGTGCATTTGGTATCCAATTCAACGCATTCAATATCATCATTGCCACCTTGATCTTTGGCCTGGGGGTCGACTATTCCATTTTTGTAACGAAAGGTCTGCTGGAGCAATACACCTACGGTAGCCGCGACCTGCCGGCATACAAGGCCGGGGTTGTAATGTCTGCCCTTGCTACCCTGCTTTGCTTCGGAATACTCATCTTCGCCAAACATCCCGCCATCCGCTCCATCTCCATCATCCCGTTAATCGGTTTATTGGTTGTGGTCTTGATGTCCTTTTCGCTACAGCCCTGGCTTTTCCGCGTGTTTTTCACCAAACCCCAGGAAAGGGGCAACACCCCATGGCGCATTGTCAACCTGATTCTCACCGCTTTCACGTTTGGCTATTTTTTTCTCGGTGGACTGGCATTGAGTCTTTTGGCACAGCTATTTATCGCCACTATCCCCCTAAGCAAAAAGAAAAAATTTGCTCTTTTCCATCGTGCGTTGCAATTGTTTTTCCACAATCTCATGTATCGCACGCCGGGTGTGCGCATGGAAGTAATCGGCCGCCAGTCTTCCAATTATAATCCACCCGTCATTTTGATTGCCAATCACACATCGATTTTGGATACGCCTACGGTGGGACTTCTGCATCCCAAACAAATCTTCATGATGAACGACCGCCAGTTCCGTTCGCCTTTCTTTGGTCGTGCCATGCGGATGGTAGGCGCTCCTCCTGCTTCCGAAAATCAACCCGAAAGCCTGGAAAAAATCCGCAAAAAGGTCAGTCAGGGATATTCTGTTATTATTTTTCCGGAAGGTACCCGGTCGATGACGACCACCATTCAGCGGTTTCACAAAGGGGCTTTTTACCTCGCAGAACAACTCAAACTGGATATTCTTCCCCTATTGGTGCATGGCAATGTTCATGCGCTGCCGAAAAATGACAACATGCTCAAACCTGGACCGATCACGCTAAAGTTCCTGCCAAGAATCAAGTACGATGACCTCACGTTTGGCCAAACCTATACCGAACGAACGAAACGTATTTCGGCTTATTTCAAAACCGAATTCCGGGCGCTGCGCAACGAGCGCGAACCCGCTGGTTATTTCAAAAAGAAGCTATATTTCAATTTTCTCTATAAACCACGGCATATTCAACGCGCGGTCAAAGCCACGTTTACTACCCACAAAGAAAGTTACTACCGGTTATTGCGGCAACTTCCGCTGAAAGGGCATTTTCTGCATCTGGGATGCGGTTATGGCGTATTGGATTTCCTATTGGTTTATGACAGCGCTGCGCGTCAGGTTATGGCGTGGGACGCCGATGAAGAAAAAATTCGGGCAGCCCAACACACCTATACTGTAAACCGCTACGCGCTGCAGTTTGTAACGGACATTCCGCCATTGTCTGTATACGACGTACTCATCGTGTCTAAGTCGGCATCTTTTGACTGGGCGGGTCAAGCCAGAACCGCTACTTGGGTGGTGGTGGAGGACGCCACACCGGAAACGAAAGCATCGCTAGCAACACAAGGCTTTCAGCTCGCTTTTGAAGGCGATTATTTGGTTGGATTTCGAAAAAAAGAAGGTTCAAATTAGGGCTGAATTCTGATAAGCCAACTAAAATCTGTAGATTGGCCGTAGACAACTTAAAGTTAATCGAATTAAGCGACAATTCCAAAAATCGAACTCCCAATAAATTTTTATCTTTACCCCAGTATGCATGAATCCTTCGATATCATTGTCATCGGAAGTGGCTTGGGTGGGCTGGTCTGTGCAACCATTCTAGCGAAAGAGGGATTCCATGTATTGGTGCTGGAAAAAAACAACCAATACGGGGGCAACCTTCAGACCTTCGTTCGCGATCGGTGCATCTTTGACACAGGTGTGCATTATATCGGCGGCTTGGAGAAAGGGCAAAATCTTTACCAGTATTTTCATTACCTGGGAATTGCCGAGAAGCTTCGCCTCAAACGAATGGACCGGAACGGGTTCGACAAGGTGACCTTTGATGACGATCCGACGGAATATCCGTACGCCCAAGGAGGGGCTAACTTTGTGGACCAACTTAGTCACCATTTTCCGGATGAGCGCAAAGGTATTCAACGGTTTTACGCTAAAATGAAGGAAGTTTGTCAAAGCTTTCCCCTGTATCGTTTAAATGCCGAAGAAACGTATCAGTGGAATGAAGACACCCTGGGTCTGAAAGTAAGCGATGTAATCAACGAATGCACGTCCAACCCCAAATTGCGCGCCGTATTAGCCGGCACCAACTTACTGTATGCGGGCGTTGAAAATAAAACGCCGTTTTACGTGCACGCACTATCGGTCAATTCGTACATCGAAAGTGCCTGGCGGTGTGTAGACGGAGGCGGGCAACTCGCCAAGCTCCTCATTCAGGAGCTTCACAAGCATGGGGGAAAATCCCTGAAATACAAAGAGGTAGTCCGGTTTCATATCGAGGAGGGCTTGCTCCGCTCGGTTGCCACTTCCGATGGGAAGATCTACCAAGCGACCTCATTTATCGCAAATATCGATCCCAAAAAGACGCTCGACCTGATCGGTGATTATCCCATACGTAAATCCTACGCAAACCACATCCGGCAGGCCGAGCATACAATCTCATCGTTCAGCCTCTATATTGTACTAAAGCCGAAACGCGTGCCCTATCTCAATAAAAATTACTATCACTTCCGGGATGAAGCGAGTGTATGGAACAACATCCGCTACGCTCCGGAGGATTGGCCGATGGGGTATATGGTGTCAATGAATGCAAAACGTAATCAGGGTGAGTGGGCAGAGGCGATGACGGTATTTACCTATATGCACTATGACGAGGTTAAACAATGGGCGCATACGCACAATACGGTAGCTGAAACCGGTGACCGGGGCAACGGCTATGAACAATTTAAGCAGGAAAAAACGGAAATCATGCTCAATGAATTGGAAAAGAAATTCCCGAACCTCCGGGAGCACATCCAAGCTACATATGTATCTACTCCGTTGACCTACCGCGATTACATCGGGAGCGAAACCGGCGGCATGTATGGGTTTGTTAAAGATGCAAATCATCCGTTGAAAAACTACCTGCCACCCCGCACTAAGATTAAGAACTTACTGCTCACCGGACAAAGCGTAAACATGCACGGCATTTTGGGGGTCACCATCAGTGCGGTATTGACCTGTGCTGAACTGCTTGGCAAATCGTATCTTTTAGCAAAAATCAACCGGGCCAACCAATCGGAATCGTTAACTGTCGGCGCTTATGGCAACATTTAATCTGGAACCTTTAGAACGTATCCAACCCATTTCCAAGGCTGAGTTTATCCACCGGTACTATCGCCCCCAACGGCCGGTTTTGATCGAAAACCTGACGAATTCCTGGAACAGCAAGTGGACGTTCGATCACATCAAGTCATTGGCTGGCGATCAAACGGTACCGCTATACGATAACAAACCTGCGCAGGGAAAAGAAAGTGTGTATGCACCAGTGACCACCATGCAGTTCGGTGAGTACATCGATCTGCTGAAAACACAACCTACTGACCTCCGGATTTTTTTCTACACGCTGAAAGACCACTGTCCGCAATTGCTGGAGGATTTTGAGTATCCCGATATTGGACTTACATTTTTCAAGCGGTTGCCGGCATTATTTTTTGGCGGTGGTCTATCCAAAGTGTTTGCCCATTATGACATCGATTTGCCGGATAACCTGCATATCCACTTCGAGGGAAACAAACGGGTGGTGCTTTTCGGCCCCGAACAGAGCACCCACTTATACAAAGTGCCGTTTTCTATTCATAACATCGACAAAATCGACATGGATAACCCCGATTTTGAGCGGTATCCTGCGTTGAAACACGCCAAGGGATATGAAGTATACATGAAACATGGCGATGCCCTGTACATGCCCAGTGGCTGGTGGCATTACATCACTTATCTGGATGGCGGCTTTTCCATGACGCTGCGGGCACTACCCCGTACGCCTAAACGTTTCCTGAAGATGATCTATAACGTGTCTATGATGCGTCTCATCGATAATACCATGCGAAAAATACAGGGCCAAAAGTGGCTGGATTACAAGGAGCAGTGGGCTTACCGACGCACCCAGCGCCTTTTATCCGTATCGCCTGAATCTTAAACAAACTTAGTATAGCTTAATGCCCAGGAAAAAAAATAAAATCTTTTTTGTTTAACGTCTGCACGGCAACTCCTAATGATGTCGTTGCAGTAACGAATGTGTCGGAGTACAGGGTTTGTGGCTCAAGTTGTATTCCTGAAATAGATTGACAAATACATCGAGCGCTGAAAGATAATTCGGCGGTCTTGCGCAGCCATCCGATTCTGGACGGCTGCCAAGCACCTGCTATTGACACGCATTCAGTACGACATACCAGCGTTGCGTTCTACCACCGCAACTTGGGGAATCTGGTATGCGTCTGTCTGCATGTAAGTTTTTATAACGGCTGTTATTCGACGGTCTCTACAGCAATCCTACCTTGGCACCACCGAAACGGTAACTTAATCCGATTTCATGCGAAGTATTGCTGATGCGTCTGTTCAACGCTTCGTTGCCCGGGTTGAATTGATAGCTGTATCCTAACCCGAAACCGGAGAAATAAAACTGCACCATTCCGGCGACCTCGCCGTAGCTCCGCACATTGGCCCCGATACCGAATACCTCTTTGATAAAGAATATTGCAGAGGCCTCTGCCTGCGGCCTGAGACTCTCTGAATAAGTGACGAGAATTGAAGGGCGGACATGGAAATCCGTGCCAAGGGCGAACAATGCGCCTGCCGTAAGGTGGTAAATGTTGCGGAAATTGTAACGGCTGTCGCCCGACACTCCCAAATTCCCCAGCATCAACCGCGGTAGGGAGAGTCCCACATAATAGCGATCCGGCCTGTAGAGCATTACGCCAAATCCCACCAAGGCATCTGTTTCGTTTACATCTTCGCGAAATGCCGGATCTTGCGGATCCAACTGCGAGAAGCGGCCATCCAGGTAGGCTACACCTGCATTTAGCGACAGGCCCACGTATTCTGTCTGGGAGATGCGTACGCTTTTGGCAAAAAAAGCACTGGCTTCGGAGAGCTTCTCCACAGCCAGACTTTCGTGGCGAATGCTGAGCCCTGCTGTTGCACCAAAATCTTTGAAGCCGATGTGACCGCTGCCCCAAAATACAGTAGGCGCACCCTCCATACTTGCCCACTGCCGCCGGCCGATCACACTTACCTCTCCACCTTCAGCCAGCAGACTCGCTGCAGGGTTCAACACGGTACGCAGTTGCCCGTGTTGCGTATGCGTTAGTGGCTGTTGGGCATTTGCGGCGACTGCAAATACCAAGATCGCAGCTACCATACTTATTGTTATCCTTTTCATTTTCTTGTTCTATGCTGTTTGCGTTAAGCGGATCCGCACTTCATCAGTATCTCATCACAAAATATCCTTTTTGTGCACGTATCCTTCCGTTGTCTTTGATTTCGACGATGTAGAAATAAGTTCCTGCAGGCAACTGCAACTGTCCGGTGGATATACCCCGGAATACCCTGTTCGTATTATCGTACCCTGTTACCTCGTACAACACCGTCCCGTTTTTATTGATGATGGTTACCCTGTTCTCCGGGTAATCCCTGATTCCCTCGATCATCAGGAATTCATTGATCCCATCGCCATTCGGTGATACGGCTTTATGTACCCGAACAGGGAAGTCGCTGCCATCCGTTACATGGATGGTGACGCTTACCGGCTCGGCAGGATAGTAGTTGACATCCCCCTCCTGGGTAGCTGTAACAGTAACCGTTCCCACCCGCAGGATATCCAACGAGGAACCATTTAAAGCAGCGACCTGCTCATCGTCCAACGAAAGGACCACGGGCAAGCCACTGCTGCTGCTTACATCCAACGGAATAGTACCAGCGTTGCGTTCTACCTCCGCAACATGGGGAAACTGGATTTCCTGGTATGCACGCAAGACGGTCAATACGGCATGCGTATAATCAAATGTATAATTTTGCGATTCGCCTCCACTGATGGTGATGGGGTATTCGCCCACGCCGGTGGTGGAAGTCGCGGTTGCTGTCGCTACCGGTGCTTTATCTAATGCCGATTGCGTATCGCCGTTTACAAAGCCCGAATATTGGAGCTCAAAGACAGGGTTCGCCTCGCCATACGGCCGCTCGCTATCTTTTACGGAAACCGAGAGTGTCGCCGGTTTGATCACCAGCTTCCGGCTTACCTCTTGTGCCGCGCCATAGAATCCACCTCCCGATTGCGAAGCAATTACCTGAACAGTACCTGCCTCGTTAATACGGAGACGGTTGCCGTTTACAATTTCAGCAATATCGGTATCATTGCCCTGTATATCCGTAATGTGGTAAGACACCGGTAAGCCGCTGCTGGCCGTAGCATTCAAGTCGATGTTATCATCACCGTAGGTTTTCTCCGGCAGCGCATTAAATGTGATTTGCTGCGTAAGTTCTTCTACAACCAGCACACCAACGGATACCGACCGCTCTTCTTTGGTATTCCGCACCACGCCATTGGCCTGCAAGGTGTGGCGGCCTAATTCCAGATCAGCAGGAATGGCCAATGTCCCATCAAATGTGCCGTTTTCCTGCACGGGTATGTGACCCAGCATTTGTGGCTCGGAGAACACATACAACGTGATTACTGTTCCCGGCTCAAAGCCGTAACCTTTCACCTGTACCGAAGCCCCCTCGCCGCGGATGATGCGGATGACCGCTTCGATGTCTGTAATCGGAATTAGCTGATTATTGATACCGATAGAAGCCAAGTCCATCGTGAAGCTGTCGTTGCTGAGGCGCAGGTAGCTGTTGTCGATGACCTCCAAGGAGACGGCTTGTGGTTTACCATCCACGATGACCACTGTCTCACCCGGCGCCGGTTTCGGCAATTCACCCTTTTGATCCGGCACCGGTGCTGATGGTACCGTTGCGGCTGTGGCAGCGCTAAACGCGCCCGTCCCGGCCGCATTGACCGCTGCCACGCGGAAGCGGTAAGGCATGTTGTTGGTTAAGTCGGTTATCGTTGCGTTGGTCGCTGTCGACGTACCATCCTTAACAGTATGCCACGTGGCTCCTTTATCTGTTGTATATTGAATCAGGTAATCCATAATCGGTGCGCCACTGACATTTTGCGGAGCCGTCCAGGTGAGGTCTACCTGTTGGTCGCCGGCTTCAGCTTCCGCATTGGCCGGAGCCCCGAGCTTATTGCCTATAGAAAGGCCGGTCAAGGCATTATTCAACTGCTCCAGCGCCTTGTCGATTTCAGACTGCACCGCATCTGGATTGTCAAGGACGATCTGCGCAGCTTCCAATGCCTTTTGCAGGTCTTTCCAGCTTTCTGGGGTGTAGTTTGCTTCATTCAGCTCTTTACCTTCCTCTACTCTATTTTGGAGTGTAGTCTTGTCTACCGTCAGACCCGTCATTGCGTCGCGCAACGCCTGAGTGACTGCATCGATTTCCGACTGTGTCGCAATCGGATTATCAAATACTGTTTGCGCTGCTTCGAAGGCATCCTGAACAGCTTCCCAGCTCGCTTGCGAGTAATCCGTTGCTGTCAGTTCTCCCGCGTCTTCAATGGCAGTTGCCAATTCTGTCTTATCAACCGTCAGGCCCGTCATCGCATCGCGCAGTGCCTGCTCGGCATTATCGATCTCCGACTGTGTCGCATTCGCATTGTCGTATACCGTTTGAGCCGCTTCCAAGGCATCCTGGACAGTTTCCCAACTCGCGGATGAGTAATCCCTTTCTGTCAGTTCTCCCGCATCTGCGATGGTAGTTTGTAAAGCTGATTTATCAACGGTAACTGTCATGGTCAGCGTATTGGATTCCAATGCCGGTGTAATTGTGTTGGCTATAAGAACTACTTCACCTGCATTTTCGCCAGTTAGAATGAGCTGTGCTATACCTTCATCGGCGGTTGCTACGGACAAGCCCGCAACCGATCCTAGGCCACTTTGTTGCACAAATGTGATTTGCAGCACGCTTTGGGCTCCCGTTGTAACTATATTTCCAGCCTTATCTTTCAAAATTGCCGAATATTGGCGGGTGCTGCCAGATGCGAAATCCGCTGCACTTCCCACCAACTCAAGCTGTGTCGCAACACCATGTCCCATCACGAATACTTTCCATTCCGTTGTAGCTAAAGTTGGATTTGCGGTAAAGTTTAGTACATACGTTTCATCAACGGCGCCGGAAAGCTCGATGTCAGTGAATGTAATAATACCAGATGACGCGGTTAACGTGGTTGAGCCAGTAAGTGTTCCGCCATCACCATGCGTAATTGTAACGGTCACTTCGGTACTGTTATCGGCCGTCACTACGTTACCGTAGGCGTCATGGATTTCAATAACGGGTTGGGTAGTCAATACTTCACCGCTTGCACCTGCAACAGGATGTGTAGTGATGACGAGCTGAGTCGCCGCCCCGGCAACGAACCCGACCGTCGCCGTGCCGATAACCGAACCCGTAGCATCCGTGCCCAGGTAAGCCGTAACCGTAACCGTGTTCGCTTCCGTAGAGGTCAGATCGGCCGTGTAGGTGCCGTCGCTGTTATCCGTAACAGCGCCAAGGGAACCGTCGCCCAAAGTGCCGCCCGTAACAGCAAGGAACACATCGTCCCCGCCGCCCGTACGCACGTTGCCCTCCGCATCAAGAACCGTAACCGTTATTTCTGAGGCCGAACTGCCGTCGGCCGTAACGCCGCTGGATGGGGCCGAAGATACCGTTGAACTGCCATTGTCCGCAGCTCCCGCAACGAACCCGACCGTCGCCGTGCCGATAACCGAACCCGTAGCATCCGTGCCCAGGTAAGCCGTAACCGTAACCGTGTTCGCTTCCGTAGAGGTCAGATCGGCCGTGTAGGTGCCGTCGCTGTTATCCGTAACAGCGCCAAGGGAACCGTCGCCCAAAGTGCCGCCCGTAACAGCAAGGAACACATCGTCCCCGCCGCCCGTACGCACGTTGCCCTCCGCATCAAGAACCGTAACCGTTATTTCTGAGGCCGAACTGCCGTCGGCCGTAACGCCGCTGGATGGGGCCGAAGATACCGTTGAACTGCCATTGTCCGCAGCTCCCGCACTAATAGTAAAATCATTTGAAAGTATTGCATCAAAACTGATTGACTGTGCTGTCAAATGATATGTACCCGTTAAGTCAACACTCAAATCGTTAAATGATGCTATTCCATTAATGGCTTGATTCGTCTTGTCCCCAGAAAGCGTCGCCGATCCAGAATTTCCTAACCCTGTGACAATGTTTTCCGTAGAAGTCGTTACCAAATTGCCATATCCATCCTCTACGCGGACCGTAACCGCTGGAGAAATGGCTTCTCCTGCGGCAGCATTACTCGGTTGTACACCGAAAGATAGCTGTGCAGCAGGTCCGGCAACAACTTCCGTATTTGTACCCTGATCCGCAGCTAAACTACTGCTATTATCTGCTGCACCTATCCAACGATCTATTCCAGCTGTCTTAAAGATAACTTCAAGTGTTTCGGTACCATCCTGAACATTAAACAGTGCAAGATCCGGCAATAAGGTCGTGCCATCGGCGAGGGTAGCCAGCGCATCATTGGTAGTCAATTTAACTCCTGCATCTGCACTCTGTATAATGTTCCAATTAGCATCTACAATGTTTATTTCTAATGCAAATTTGACCCCTGCTGTCTGTTGCGTAGGTGTACCAGTTTTACCGGTAACCGTTCCCGGTGCCGCGGTCTCGCCTGGCATCAATACTTGTAATTTGTTTGCTGTTCCTGCAGATACCGTAACTCCGGCACCCGTATTTGCTGCAAGCGGGCCGCTTCCGGCTTGATCTGTAGCAGTTACCGTATGGGTCCCGGCTGTTTTAAAAGTGACATTGAATGTTTTAGTCCCAGCTACTAACCCAGCGTCATCTGGTAATCCGGCGTTGTCATCGCTGGAAATGATCTTCACCGTTGGCGTGGCACCGGTGACCACATTCCAGTTTGCATCTACTGCATTGACGGCGACCGTTACTGAGTTTCCGGATGTCTGAGTCGCAGGTGTCCCAGTCTTTCCGCTGCTAGTACCCGGGGCAGCAACTTCACCCGGCATCAGCACTTGAAGTTTGACGGCAGCACCAGGTGTAACAGTCGCACTGCCGGAAGATGCCAGCAATACGTTCCCAAAAGTAGTTCCTGTTACTCCCTGTGGTCCGCTGGTCCTAAATGTAATATCAAACGTTCCAACTCCTGAAGATAGTGTCAGACTCGCTGGGTCGGGAAGTTCTGCATTCCCATCTGTAGAACTGATAAAAACTTGATCAGTAGCTGTAGGCACAATGTTCCAGTATTCATCAACAGCATAAACCGATACTGTGGCCGGTGTACCCGCTGTCAACGAAGTCGGCGTGCCTCCTTTTCCATCAGCTGTTCCCGGTTCTTGTGTTTCACCGGGCATCAGCACCAATAATTTGACAGCTGAACCAGGAACCACATTCAATGTTATATCCTGTTCAAAAGGATCGTAACCCCCATCGATGCCGGGATCTGTAGCATCAGAAGTCACTTTTATAACCTGCTCGCCGGTTTTCAGCATCTTCAGCCTGTCTCCTTCTAGCTCCACTACGTTTTCAGAACCTTCCAATGAATATTCCGGCGAAGGCAACGTGGCCGAAGGAGATCCGCCGTCTTGAAAAATAACCGGACTAATCGCATCTTCATCGAAAGTCACCGTATATTTATTATCTTGCAGTATAATACTATCGTCTGCATTAGCTGCTAGACGCGGCAACTTGCGCTGACGTTCGTAAGCGCCTATATCGATTGCGCCGTCATATACCCGGATTTTGCCTACAAGATCCGTATCTGTCAACAAATCGCCCCCTGCGGCAGTATAAACCTCATTATTCCCAACGTTCATCGCAGGTGAACCACCTGAAAGAGAAAGATCACCAGCATTTGCATCCGTGAACAGCGGGTCGAGATCCTCGTTCCCTGCACCGGTATAGCCGCCTTCAACTATACTATAAGTAACCATTCCGGTATTGATTTCAGCACCGGCATTGCCCCAAAGAATAGAATTGTAAACGGTCAAAGAACCTCCTTCTTGGTGAATTCCGCCATCGGTTCCCGCCTCATTATTGTACATCGTACTGTTTGAAATGGTTACTGTCGCTCCACTGTTATATACGCCGCCACCCGTACCGCTGCCAGCTGTATTCCCAACGACAAGCGTATTTCGGATATTGGCGGTACCAGTTCCCAACAAAATACCCCCCGCCAAACCTCCTGTTGTTGCAGTATTCCCAGCGATCGTCGCCCGATCAATTATAATATTACCTGCAGCTAGTACCCCACCGGCATATGTTCCCTTGTTATCACGAATAATGGAGCCTTCCAGTAAATGTAGATGAGTATTGGCCTGTATACCTCCGCCCGAATTTGCAGATATATTTTTAATGACCTGTGTATTCTGCAGTATCGTTTCTGCCCCGCCATCTGCATATATACCGCCGCCAAAACTATTCGCGGTATTGCCGTCCCCAAGGCCATCTCCACCGATTAACGAATTAGTAAGCAGAAGATGACCAGCATTATATATGCCACCACCAGCTCCGGAACCTGTTATGTTATTGCCTGAAACACGAATATTATTCCCAGTTACAGTGCAGCCTGGATATATATATATTCCGCCACCGTTACCTGTCGTATTTCCTCCCGTAATCTTCAGGTTTTCAAATACGACCATGCTCGTCCCTGTAGCATCCTGACCTATATTGATTACGCGCTGGCCTCCGGTTTGCTTAATTACAGCACCTGTACCCAAACCTTTTATCGTTATATTTTTGTTGTTAGCTATTAAGAGAGCCGCGGTAATATTATATGTGCCTTCTGGAAGTTCCAGTATTCCTCCAGCTGGTGTCGCATTGATCAGATATTGAATATCTACCTGAAAAGCTGCGGAGGCTACAGCTGCCCCAGCACCGAGTACATTACTTGCAACAACCTGAACCCGAATCCACTTATTCAAGTCGCTGACATCTAAGCTATATGACGAGGAATTCGCTCCGGAAATATCTATATAGGTGCCTGCCTCCGTATCTGATTGCTGCCATTGATAAGCATACCCTGTAGGACTTTCCGTCCACGTGCCTGTTGTTGCAGAAAGCGACCATATGCCGCTTACTGTTGGCACCACGGTATTAAAAGGCACTCCATCCATATTAAGCACAGCCAGCCCCGCGCTTACCGCCCCTGTAGAAAAACTGCCACCTACCAAGATTTTTCCGGGAGATATACCGATTGCATTTACTGAGGGAGCGTCACCCAAACTCGAAACGCTTCCCGGCATAAAGTTAGCGTCAACCGTCCCGTCTGAATTCAATCGAATAACACCTTTCCTTACCCCGTTCGGAAACGTACCCCCTACTAGAACTTTACTGTCGTCCTGAATCAAAAGCGTCTTTACAACGGCACTGGCACCGAGAGCACTACCCAAAGCGGTAGAAAATGTTGCATCTTTTGTGCCATCCGCTTGTAGACGCATAAGCCCAAAATCGCCGCCGACAAGATATCCGGTACCGTGCTTGATCACAGAAAAAACAGTATTGGAATTGCTAATACCTGCTGCCTGAACATTTGTTTGAAAACCAGCATCTAAAGCTCCATCAGTAAGACTGATCTTGCTGAGGCCGCCCACGTTAGTTGTCGCTGCAGTAGGGCTTTTGTAGCTTGCCATCTTACCTCCCGCAACAATGTTTGTTCCATCCAAAAGGAGCGTCTTTATCGTTCGGTTGGCATCATCTGTGCTTTCTGTTTCGTCAAAACCGGTAGACACCGTAAATGGGGAAGTATTGACCTGTCCGCTTGAAAATAATCGGGAAATTCTTCGGTGTGTTACGGACCCATCCATTAACGTGAATGATCCTCCGAGGATGGATCCTCCTTGACCATCGGAGATTATTGCATAAACTGGCATATTGGCTCCCTTACCCATGGAAGTTGTGCTCGAACCATTTAAATAACCAGCATCTAAAGTACCATCTGCATTTAGCCGGGTGACACCCACAAATAGTTCCGTATCCGTTTCCGGTATCCAATCATATCGTATACTACCGACAAGCAGGATTTTATCATCTGACTCAACTAAAATCGAATTGATAGCGCCATAAAACGCCTGTGATGTAGGTAACCCTCCAATTTTTGCGGGGAAGAGGAAACTATCATCCAGGGTTCCATCGGTATTCAGACGAACAAGATTTCCACACGGAATGCCCTTATAGGAAGTTAATGCGCCCCCCACCAAAATCTTTCCATCTGATTGAAATGCCACTGCATTTACGACTCCGTTAAATCCGGCTCCTATGTCTACGGCGGTGTTTTGATAACCGGCAATTTGTGCAATTAGCGCGGACGAATTAAGCAAACCGATGGTTAAGCTCACAAAATAGAATAACCATTTCCGTACAATTCTTTTCATCTTATTATTTTATCGTTTAAATCTTTATGGTCTTTGTTTAGGCACCTTTTACAGTATAGGTTAATCATAAGTACTTCACGCTTCAACCCAGCTCTCTATACTTATCCATCAAACCTGCCCGGCTATTTAACTGCAGTTTCCCGTAAACATTCCGGATGTGGAATTTTACCGTTCCTACACTGACGGAAAGTTCCGCTGCAATTTGCTTATACGAATCCCCTTTTTTAAGCAGGGACACAATCTCAATTTCCCGCGCAGTGAGCCGCTCGGTATTCGATGCGGCTGTTTTATCCCTGGTGGTATCAAAGTGCCGGAGAATCATTCGGGCCACCTGCGGACTCATCACCGAACCGCCTTCCAATACCTCCAGCAACTGCCGTTCAATCTCGGGCAATGGACAGTTCTTCAGCAGGTAATCGGATGCACCGGCGGAAAGCGAACGGAAGATCGTGTCCTGATCGTCGAATACGGTGAAAATGACCACCTGCGTGGATGATGACCGTCGCTTGACGTACCAGGTCACTTCCACTGCAGACGTATTGGTTAGGTTGCTATCACACAAAAGCAAATCGATACGCTGTTCCTGCCAGCCGGCAAAGAATTGCTCTCCGGATTGGGTCATCAACACCAAACAGAAATTTGGCGATGAAGTGAAATACTCCATCAATGCGTCAAGAATAATCGGCTTATTCTCAATAATGGCCAAACGATACTTAGTTGGCTTCATGGTAAATGTTCTTCAAAATAGTAAATGCACGTGGTTAACACGACTGCAAAAATATTCCAAACAGGCAATATGTTTTCCCACCCAAAAGGGTAGTTTTGAAAAAAAGTGATATAAATCACTTATTACTTAATATTCGAAAACTAAAAGGAAAATTCAAAAGAAAACAGCAGCGTTGCGCAGCCGTCCAATTTGGACGGCCGGCAAGCACCTGCTTTGACATGCATCCGCGGCGACGTTGTACCAGCGTTGCGTTCTACCACCGCAACATGGGGAAACTGGTGCGCGCCTGTCTACATGTAGGCTTTTGTAGTGGTTGTTACATCGGTCGTTTATATTTGTTCATCAACTCTGCTCTGCTGTTGATCTGTAACTTTCCATAGATATTCCGAATATGGAATTTTACGGTATCTACGCTGATAAAAAACTTTTCGGCCACAACTTTATACGAATCACCATTTTGCAGCATGGACACGATTTCTATCTCGCGCGGGGTGAGCCGCTCGGTTTCCGTGACATATGCTTTGTCCAAGTGAGGGTTAAAGTGGCCAATAACCATACGGGCTACGTGGGGGCTCATAACAGACCCACCGTTAAGCACTTCCATTAACCGGTCTTCAACTTGCATTAACGGTGTGTTTTTGAGCAGATAGCCAGACGCGCCTGCGCACAGGGCCTGGAAAATCGCTTCTTTATCGTCAAATACCGTATACATAACCACCTGGGTGGATACCGATCTGCGTTTAACAAACCACGCAGCTTCTATACCCGATTTCCCTGGAAGACCAATATCGCATAGCAGTAGATCAATCCGTTGCTCTTTCCAACTGTCCATAAACTGCTCGGATGATCCGGCCATCAGAATGAGATCGAAGCGATCAGACGCCCCAAAAAACTCGACTAGCGAATCTAATATGATCTCATTATCTTCGATTACAGCCAATTTATACTTTTCCGGCCTCATTTTCTGTTTTTCATTTCAGGGGTTGATTGGGACAGCTATTACCATTCGATAGTATTCCATTCGTAACCTCTGCAAATGTAAGTGTTTTCACAGCAATGATTTCCTACCCGAATGGGTGGTTTTACAGAATACGCAGCTACCTGCCAAACCGTCCAAAAAAGGAACGGTTGGCTAGGTTCAGCTGCAGCACGCTATCTGGCAGTCGTTGCGTTCTACCACCGCAACAAAGGGATAACTGCACTTGCTGATAGGCGTGCCGTATTAGGGTTAAGGCCAGATTAAAAATATCGTCTCTAAACTTCAGTATCATAGACACTGGCAAAGGTACTGGTTTAAGTCATTGAAAAACCTACCCAAAAAGGGTGGTTCTGAAAATGTTCAGTACTTATTAATAAGTTCTGCTCGAGAATTGATCTGCAGTTTACTATAAATGTTACGGATATGGAATTTTACCGTATCAATACTGATAAAAAGGCGCTCAGCTACGGTTTTATAAGACGCTCCATGCTGCAGCATCGAAATAATTTCGATCTCCCGCGTAGTCAACCGATCAACTTCCTTCGGTTCCACCTTATCTAAGAGGGGGTTAAAATATCCGATAACCATCCGGGCAACCTGCGGGCTCATAACTGAACCGCCATTTATCACTTCAATAAGCTGCTCTTCGATCTTACGTAGCGGAGTGTCTTTGAGCAGGTAACCCGAAGCACCCGCACACAATGCCTGAAAAATCGTCTCTTTATCTTCAAACACCGTAAACATGACCACCTGTGTCAAATACGATTTGCGCTTAACATGCCAAGTGGCCTCAATTCCCGATTTTCCCGGAAGACCAATGTCGCAAAGAATAATGTCAATACGTTGATCCTTCCATAAATTGATAAACTCTTCCGTAGAAGTTGCAGTAAACAAAAGTTCAAATTGAGAAGCTCTGAAGTACCCCTCCAACGCTTTTAATATAATGGAATTATCCTCAATTATCGCCAGCTTAAATTGATCACTTTTCATAAATATCATTAAATATCTCCCGCCTCATCGCCAAGAATGGTACTTTTCACAGATAGCCGTAAAGATAATTGATTTTGACGACCATCACACTACCCTTTTCGTGTAGTTTTAAAAAAACAACCTTCACTTTGATCGTCGTAACACCGGACCAAAGCAAACCCATAAACTAAGCAATACATACAACATACTGAGCCAAATCAATTGTTTAACGTCCATAAGGATATACCCCCCCTGCGTACGATTGAAAAGGATATTAAAAAACATCCCGATCTGAAAGGCAATGAACAACGTATACAAAGAAGTCAGAAAATACAAATATTTCAAGGTGCTTGACGACACCGTCGAATCCGTACTATCCGTCATGAACAATACCCGCCATTGCATCATCAGATAAATTAAAGCTAAAAACAAGCGTAAAATATAGTGGGCTTCCTGGTGAATAAACCCATACTCATGCTCATAACCTAAACGGGGATCTATAATCAACTGCTTCAAAAATGCTACTTTTTCCGAATCTTCCACAAACATATAAGGAAGGATATCAACCAATCCGAAAACGAAGGGGATGAGATGGATATACCAATATCTAGGAAGCTTATGTTCCAGTTGCAGTCTTATCCGAATGAAAAAATAGAATGCTGGAGCGACTAAGTAATAGAGGGGAATCCCCTTGTTATAAAAGTTCGGAATCTTAACAATCTGCTGGGTCAAGATCATCAAATGAATGAATACTTGCCACATAATTGCAAACAACGCAATACCAAGCAATACTTCTGCTGGATCACGACGCACATTTCCATTAAAAACACGGAATGCAATGCCTAATGTGCTAAACAGAATACCAATAATGGCAAATGTAACAACGAGGGAATGCATCAGCTTATCAAATATTTTAGTGGATTCATCCAACGGCGCCCCGTATACAGAAAAACAATTACAGACACCTCATAGCCGGTTGCAGTATGACCAGCTTTATAGACCCCACCAATTTGTTCTGCCCGCATTTGCATGTTGCGCTTTCCATGACCTGATCGGCCCCGAGGCGGTTTCACTCGCGATTGCTGCCCTTGCTGCCCGTTATCGCGTATCACAAGCGCTATTTCTGCACCGCTGTGGTGCAGTTTGACGTACACACTGTCTGCCCGCGCATGCTTACAAATGTTATGTATTGCTTCCTTGTAAATCAAATACAGGTTTTGCCGTACGCTCTGCGGAATCTTCCGGTCTTCCTGCTGATCTACCTCAAAGGTAACCGCTATATCCATCGGCTCCAGTAGTTGCCCAGCCAGGTACTTCATCCGGTCGCTCAAACTGCCCTGTTGATTGTTGCGCGAATCGACCGTCCATATAATATCGTCCATCATCTGGATCGCCTCGCGGCTGTAGCTGCCGATGGAATCGACAGATTCGATACGGGCGCGGTCATCTTTTAAGCGCAACAAGTCTGTCTGCATGGAAATACCCGTAAGTAACCCCCCTACTTCGTCGTGAAGATCGCGCGAGATCCTTCGTCGTAAGCGGTTTTCACCCTTTATCTTGCGCCCTCGTTCGTACAGGATAAATCCGGTCGTTCCCCCGACAATCAAGATCAACAACATATAAAAAGTCAACGTTTCCGTAAACGCTGGTGCCTTGTGGATAACCCACGTATGTTCCTTTTCCACCGTACGGTCATTAACCGCCTGTACTTTTACCGATACGTAGTAATTGCCCGCAGACATTCCCGATAAGTTGATCTGCGACGATGCAGGCAACTCCTGGTACGCATCCATCAACGGTGCTATTTTGAACAGCATCCTGTACATCTGCCGGTAATGATTGGGACGCGCGAAATTCAGGGAAAACCAAACGGCGTCCGAAGGTAGCTGAATGGTGTCCTGAAGCATCTTACCAGCATATGCATCTACATATCGGTTGCTCTTCATCCCCAAGCTCGTGCCTGCAATCAGCGGTGCATCGATGTATTCATGGGTAGACCGCAGCAATTGAGCGGGGTGAAATCGGATGTAGCCCCCAATACCGCCCATAAATAACTCACCGGTAGCCCTGTCGTGATAGATAGCCTGATGATTGAACTCTTCAAACGGAAGTCCATCCGTATGGTAATAATTATACAAATGATTACCGTTCATCATGGACAAACCCTCATGGGTGCCCAGGAACAACGTACTGTCTACCCACATCATTTGGTAGACCGTATTACTTGCCAGCCCTTCTTTCGCTCCGACCGAACGGGCATGGTGTCCCATGCGGTCGATCACCACCAACCCGCGTCCCTTGGTAGCTAAGTAAACAGAATCACCAAATTGTGTATGCGAATAGATATTCAGTTTGGCCTCGTCTGCAGGATATACCTTGCGAAACTGGTTATTCCTCCAGTTAAAATACCCTTCATCGGTGGTAAACGTAATGCCTGCCCCAACGTAGGAAATCGACTGCACCCGCATGCCTCGGCTAAAAAAGCCATTTTTTGGACAGACAAGTGGATAAACATTGCCCGAGGAACGTGCATATTTCCAAATGCCGTTATAAGTACCCACCAACAGCGTATCCGCTACTTGCTGGACGACGCAATACGCCATACCGGAAAACCGTTCGTTTGAATTGCCGGGAACATGAAGCGGTGCCGGCACTACTTTGCCACCGACGAGGTAACAGAGGAAATCACCCTCCAACGCGATGCATACCGTATCATTGGAAAGTTTCAAAAAGTCATAATAATTATTCTCAGGTTCGCTGGTATACGGTCGGAGTTCACCTCCACTTGGTAGCGCATCCAAATATCCGTATCCACCAAAATAATAGGTATTGCCCTGCTTGATCATACCCCGTGCGCTACCACTGTTGATAAAATCAAACGTGATTTTTGTAGGAAACACACTGAACAACCCACCGTCCGTGCAAATGAGCCATTCATCTCCTTCTTCCTGCCAACCATTCAGCCGCTTATGTAAAATATGCTCGTCAAGTTGATGACTATCGGCATTCAACAGCCTGAAGGCAGTATCCCGGCTGAACTCCATATACTTATCTTCATGGAAAACAATTATTTTGTCATCTCTTTCGAACGACCAATGGTTCCAATTCGTAAAATCGTTCGTAGGGAATTGCCTTCGATTTAAATACCGGAAAGACGTGCCGTCGAAAACATAATATCCCTTCGAGTAAATCCGGATCAACACACCGCCGTGTACCGGCAGTAAATCTTCGATACGGTTGAACAACCCTTCGGGAAATGCAACCGAGCGTGTCTGACGCGTTTGTAGGTCGTGTTCATATAAATGGTCCCCGAATGCCAACCAAACATGTTCGTTATCGGCTACCAACATCCTTCCCACAGGGCGCCGATCGTACACAGCGTTTGGATCAAATTGAAAGAGAAAATGCTTTGACAGCGCATCGATACGCCACAGACTTCCCAATCCGTCTGCCAGATAAAATAGATCATCCAACTTAAAACACGAGGCCACGGGTCGGCCGACCAAATCACTCAGGTAATGGTCTTCCTTAACAAACGACCAGCTCCGGAGATCAAAGATGGCGAGTCCGTTTCGCGTGTTGATCCACAAATGTCCCCAAGGATCGGCATGAAAATCGCTTACCTCGTAAAACGGCAATCCATGGCTGTATAACTTTGAAAAAGGCACCACATTTACCCCGTCATACCGGTATAGCTGCCCACCCGACAATAGCCAGATCATTCCGGAGGGGTCCTTAGCGGCTTGGGTAACCATGGCATGGTACCGATCTATTCCCGGAAGTATCTGCGTATAGTGATAGGGAGCTGCATTGAGATCAGCATAACAAATACCGATCATGAACAATAACATGGTAAATGTCAAGCGTCTGATTCTGCCGTTGGGTTTAGTGCTTTTCATCGGTAGATGCGTCCCAAAATTAGAAAATTATCTAATAGGTTTAGAATAATTAGTTGATTTTTTTAATATAAACTCTCTCCACGGACAAGCATATCCTGCTGTTGCTGATGGCAGACGGCATAGGAAAATCCCTTCTGTAATGCAAAAGCACCATACGCTCCCTTTTTGTTAAGCGCCAAGAATCCTACCTGTATCTGCTTGGCTGTATCCGGCTTCTTTTTCGCTATCCGGCCAACTGCCTCCCGGCATGCTTCTTCGGGTGAATACCCTTGGCGCATGAGTTCGACAACCAGAAAACTTCCGACTGTACGGATCACTTCTTCGCCCACGCCGGTTGCCGTTGCGGCGCCAACTTCATTATCGACATATAGCCCTGCACCAATAATGGGACTATCTCCTACCCGGCCGTGCATTTTAAATGCCATTCCACTCGTTGTGCAGGCACCCGACAGGTTACCTTGCGCGTCCAATGCCAACATCCCGATGGTATCGTGGTTGTATTCGTTACCAGGCAGCTTCTCGGTGGTAAATGATTTGTTCTCGATGTTAATAACGGGTTGGTACTTCTTCTCTTTCAGCCACTCTTTCCATGCTTTTTCAGCGCCGGGTGTCAGCAAATTCTCTCGTTCAAATCCACTTTCAAGCGCAAACTGCAACGCCCCTTCGCCAACAAGCATAACATGCGGTGTCTTTTCCATCACCAAACGTGCGACGGAAATGGGGTGACTGATGTGCTCTAACGCAGCCACGGAACCACAATTCCCTTTTTCATCCATAATACAGGCGTCTAGCGTCACATGTCCGTCTCGGTCGGGATATCCTCCCTTTCCTACCGTGACATTTCTCAGATCAGCTTCTGGCACACGTACGCCGGCTTCGACCGCATCGAGCGCCCTCCCACCGTTACTAAGCACCTTCCACGCCGCCTGATTAGCTGCTATGCCAAAATTCCAAGTAGCTACCACAATGGGTTTATACGGTGATGCGCTGTGTACCCCCCTTTTGGAGTCAGGAATCCGCCCGCTTAGGGAAAGCACTGACACGCCCGCTGCACCCGATAGAATAAATTTTCGTCTACTAATCATAATTTTGTGGCAATTGGCTTATGTGATGAATATATTAAAAATTGCAAGGTAACGATTTATATTTTATCTTAGACAAGAAACTTATCCAACATGAAAATCCAGTATGTGCCGGTATTATCCGTATTTTGCTTGACACTGAGCGTAAAAAGCCACGGCCAAAGCAAGTTATCGGATTCCGCCGAATACAACAAAATCTTGCACTTAGCCGCTCAAACCATTCAGCAATTCATCCCGGATAAACGTACCGCGGTTTTCGAAGTAACACGTTCCAGTGATCCTTCCCCTGTGTATCACGTGATCACTACGGAATCAGATGCACAGACGCTTTTTACGCAATTGTTGGTTAAACATCCTATTCCGCATGCAAAAGTAACGATAAATCTTTTGCCCGATAGCAGTGTGGCAGGAAAAGTTACCGGGATAGTAAACCTTTCTGTGGCTAACTTACGCGTAGCTCCCAGCAACCAGGCCGAGCTGGCAACGCAGGTGCTATTGGGCACTCCTTTGGATTTGCTCCAGCGTACTGACGGCTATTACCGTGTGCGGACGCCGGAAGGTTACATCGCTTGGGTCAGTGAAACGTCGGTCGCACCTCAATCAGTTTCCGACTTAACACACTGGCAAACGGGTAAAAAAGTGATCGTTACGGCGGATTTTGGGCACGCATACACCCAGCCTGACGGGCAGTCGCTGCGGGTGTCGGATCTCGTTATGGGCAATATACTGAATGTACTGGATACGGCCGGCGACTTTGTACATGTTTTATATCCCGACGGACGACAGGGTTTTGTAAAAAGCCATTCGGTACGGCCATTTGATACTTGGCTGGGCACGCGCCACATCAGCGCCGAAAACGTGCTCAAGATAGCCAAATCCATGATGGGGTTGCCTTATCTGTGGGGTGGAACCTCGGTAAAGGGCGTAGATTGCAGTGGGTTTACCAAAACCGCTTTTTACATGAATGGCCTGATTATTCCTCGTGACGCATCGCAGCAGGTTCTCGCAGGCAAGCCGATTGATATCTTGTCGGTCGACACACTGGACACAGAAAAGGCTATGCAGAACCTGAAGCCCGGTGATTTACTGTTTTTTGCCTCGGGTACGGGCCGCCCGCCGGATGCACGGATTACGCATGTGGCGCTGTATCTGGGTAACGGTGAATTTATCCATGCAGCTGGGAGGGTACAGATCAACAGCTTATTGCGGGAGGCACCAAACTATGGGGCACTGGATACACGCACCCTTATTGCAGCACGTCGATATATCGGGCAGACCGACCCTGCTCTTCAACCCCTTGATCGGCACCCATTTTATACACCTAAAGCTGAAATCGATAAAAAATGACCCTCCCAATGACGGTCCGTAAATCCGGAAAATTCACCCTGCGCTTCCGGCCCCACACGCTGGAGCTCAAGCATGTATTTACAGTTTCCACCGCTTCACGCAGCACAACCCCGGCGGTCTTGACAGCCCTCGAATTTGAGGGAATCACGGGGTACGGGGAGGCTGCCATGCCCCCCTATTTGGGTGAATCCGAAGAAAGTGTATTGAAATTCCTGAATCAAGTGGATCTCTCCGGCTTCGGCGACCCGTTCCTCACAGCCGACATCCTCCGCTACATCGATGACCTAGCTCCTAAAAACACAGCTGCCAAAGCTGCGGTAGACATCGCGCTGCATGACCTGCTGGGAAAAATGATGAATCGGCCCTGGCATCGTATATGGGGCTTCAATCCCGCCAACACGCCATACACTTCGTTTACCATCGGTATCGATACGGCTGAAATGGTCAGACAAAAGGTACGGGAAGCCGCACCTTATAAACTATTGAAAGTAAAGTTGGGTCTGGACACCGACAAGGTGATGATAAACACCATCCGGGAAGTAACCGATAAGCCATTGTGTGCTGACGTTAATCAAGGATGGAAAAACAAGGAAGAAGCGCTGGAAATGACCCACTGGTTGGCCGAACGGGGTGTCCTATTCCTTGAACAGCCCATGCCCAGCGAACAAGTGGATGACAATGCTTGGCTTACCGAAAACAGTCCGATTCCGACGGTAGCAGACGAAGCAGTACAGCGGCTTGCCGACGTTCGGAAGGCATTCGGCGTGTACAACGGCATAAACATCAAATTGATGAAATGCACAGGCATGCGGGAAGCACATCAAATGGCCGAATTAGCGCGGGCATTGGATATGAAAGTAATGCTGGGCTGCATGACAGAAACATCGTGTGCCATTTCTGCGGCAGCACAACTATCGCCCATGGTTGATTGGGCAGATCTGGATGGCGCATTATTAATCCACAACGATGTATACCGAGGGATGGAGGTTCTTGATGGCAAAATAACGCTGCCCAACAGGCCGGGCATCGGAATAGTTCCTTTGCCAACCCCATAACTGCTTGATGATTCAATAGACAACGAAGCCCTGCCATCAAGCGGGCAGGACTTCGTTGGGAAATTTAAGGAGCCGTTACGGTTTCGGCTTCTGCCAATGCCTTTGTGGTCAAATAGTATTTTGCTAACATATTGGGCACTTCCCATTCGGGCATCGTGCCTGATTTCAGGAAGTCCAGGTATTTCTCGGTTACTTGGGCAAAATGCTCTTCGTGCGTGGTAACCAACGAAGGGTCTACGCTGATGCGGTAACGCCCGTCTGCCACCGGCTCTGACTTCAACCCCTGATAAGAACCACTCAACTGCTCGATAGCCTTTGCTAAGGCTGCCTCGAACGCTTGGGCATCCCGTTCGCCGGTAGATTCCACGTACAATACCGGCTTATACTGCTCATCTGCACCCTGCTGTACAATGAGGTTGGCATAACGCCCGCGCATGATGGAATAATGGAGATCACCTGCTCCTTCCGGGGCTTGGAAATTCCAAATTACCGACACTTTCGCATGGATATCTTTCAGCGTATAGTTGATTTCACCGTTGGCAAACACGGCTAGATTGCCCGCGCCATCCACCGATCCCGATAGAAATTCGGGAAATTCCTTGAGGCCTGTCGACCGCTCGAACTGTGCCGGTGTAACGGAAGTGGACCAGCGCTTTGCGCCAACAAGCTGGATGTCCCGCTCGTAATCAATCACTTGATCTGGAAAACTCTCCCACTGCACTAAATCTACCAAGTGCGTGGTTACATCAACAATTCCCTCTCCCTGTTGCTTGGTATCGTAAAACCATGCAGGACGTGAAAGGGGTTTGCCCGATACTTCCTTGAAAAAGTGGTGGACACTTTCTTTGGTGATCGCCGGATTGTCGGCACTGCCCGGCACCAGCCCCCCAAAAAAGTCCGGAAGCTGTGAGAACGCCTTCTGAAGCATGGTATTGATTTCATACCGTTCGGTCATGATATCGTAGAGCTGCACACCGTTCTCCGAGGCGGTAGCAAAGGCTTGCTTTAATTCCGGAAATCCGTCAGAGTCAATAATCATGGGTTTATCCGCCAATACGTTTAATCCCGCCGCAACCGATTGGGTGATGTAGTCGATTTTATGCTGATTGTTCCCTGCGAGCACCACCACGTTACCTTCCTTTTCAGCCAACATTTTCTGCAAGAAGTCGTCACCTTTGTAGACTTTTTCTTCCCACGATGTCGGATCGTCCGAGCGTGTATTGTACTGATCGATGAGTGCTAAATAAGCGGCTAATTCTGGCCCTTCGGGTGCATACACATGCACAACGCTATCCACTTGGGGATACATGGTTTTTTGCACCAGGGCTGCATGGAAATGGCCCGGCGCTACGGTGATTAATTGGATATCCTTTTTTTGCATTCCTTCATTTGCTGGATTACATGCCGACAGGCAAGCGACAGCTGCCAACGTAATCAGGCGTTTTTGTTTATTCATCTATTTGTTGTTTTGTTTATCGTTCTTTTCCGTTACATATGCGGTGCCATATGGAAACCTTTGGGGGCGCGATAGCAGTTTATTGGCTTCGTCGTCATCGGTGAATATTTCACGGCTTGCATCCCAATGGAGCCTGCGCCCGAGTGTCATTGCTGCATGCGCAATGAGGCAGGCAGACCCCGAGCGGTGCGCTATCTCCACGTGGCTGATCGGCTGCCTGTCCTCACGTATGCATTCCAACCAGTTTGTATGCTGTTCGGGGCTCTCGTATAGGCGGACCTCATTTTCGCCGATAACCGACTTCAGTAGGTTGCTATCGCTCGCCTTGAACGCTTCATTTTCGGCGCCGTCGGCTCCCGGATCAGTTGCCGTCACCCCTACATTGCCCCGGGATACGAAAATCCAACCTTCCGTACCTTCAAACCGGACACCGTTGGGATGGGCGCCGCTGATCTGCATGACGACGTTGCCCGGATACAGCATTTCCACTTCGAAATCACCGTGTACATTCCACAAGCCCGATGTTGGGAAACTTGCCCTGCCTTCTGCCTCCAGCGGGCCCGTGAGTTCGGTATCGAGTCCCCAGTGTGCAATATCGATGTGGTGGGATCCCCATCCGGTAATCATCCCGGCGCCAAACTGCTCGCAACGCAACCATCCCGGACGTTCGTAAATATCGGTTTGCGAATGTACGCGGTCCAACGTATAGGGCACATACGGTGTAGATCCGAGCCAACGGTCGTAGTCCAGGTTTTTGGGCACCGGCATTTCTATCGGATTGCCGCCCGCGGGGTCTCCTGGCAATCCGATGACGACGCGCTTGACCGTGCCGATGCGGCCGTTACGTACCAATTCGCACGCCCGTTTGAATTGCGGCCAGGGATTTACGGAGCGCTGTTGACTACCCAATTGAAAAATAACACCTCTATTTGATACGACATCTGCCATCATACGGCCCTCTTTGATGGTCAGTGAAGTCGGTTTCTGCATATAAATATGCTTGCCAGCGATGGCAGCTTCCATCGCCGGCTGCGCGTGCCAATGGTCGGGCGTACTGATGACTACCGCGTCTACCGCTTTATCCCGTATCAGATCCCGGTAGTCGCCATAGGTCTTCACGTCAACGTGTGATGTTCCACCGTTTTTTTCAGCTTGCTGTTGTTCCAGCCAGTGCTTGCCTGCGGCTAGCCGGTTGCTGTCTACATCGGCTACTGCCACCACTCGGACATAATCATGTTTCAGAATCTCTGGCAAGTCATGCGATTTGGCAATGCGTCCAAAGCCAATCTGGCCGATCTGGATGCGGTTACTCGGTGCATTTTTCCCAAATACCGATGCGGGTACAATGGTAGGGAAGGCCGACGCAGCCGCTATCAAGGCCGCTCCCTCCGCTGCTTGTTTAATGAACGCCCGCCTATTCAATTGTTTTTGCTGCTTGTCCATGCCGATTAATTTGCTTCGATAACCCCGTTTAGCGTTTCCTCACTTCGTCGTCAGGGCTGGTGGCGTAGGCCTTGTCATAATCGCGTCCCTTAGCTCCCCGGACCACCCACTCGATGCCCCCAAGAATATGCGTCCTGAACTCTTCGTCCATGTAGTCGCCCTTGTCATGTCCCAGTGACGTATACCACGACCGGCCGCCATCGAATTCATGGCACCATACCGAAGGAAATACATCGCCGAAGGTGTCCAAGCGACGTTCATCTTCTCCCTGCAAGGTGGTTGCATCGTTAACGGCTACTACGTGTAGGTTGACACTTAGCTGTTTGAGGTAATAAAACTCATCCCCTTTTACGCGGACCCACCTCCGTGGCAGGTGTTTTACCGATGGGTGGTCGGCATCGAGAATGTTCACGGCAAATGGCTGGAATTTGTCATGCCAATAGAACGTTGCACCTAAGAGTTGCTTAAACCAGGTCCATTTGCGTTCCGTACCTGAGGCAGAATGGATGCCAACGAATCCTCCTCCCGCCTGGATATAACGCATCAGTGCTACCCGCTGGGCATCGGTATCAAACACATCATTATTGGTATTCGAAAACACCAAGGCATCGTACTGTTGCAGGTTTTCATCTGTAAACACTTGCGGATCATCGGTCGCATCCACGGAAAATCCATGCTGTTTGCCTAATTCCTTAAATGCGAAGATCGAGTTTTCGATGTTGTCGTGCACAAATCCCACCCCGTTCTTGGTATAAATGAGTATCCTGACCTTCTTCCAATCTACCGGCTGCGCTAATGCCGCCTGGGCAAACGAAAACAACAACCAAACCGCCAGCCCCGGCGGTATCCATCGCGAAAAAAAGCTGTAAATCATGGTTTTCATCGCTATTTCTCAACTGTATGTTATCGCTTGGAAAAGGACTTCCACATCTGCTCGGCCTCATCAGCAGAAAGTGTATCGTCAAAGATTATCAGCCGGTAACGTAAGGTGTAGGTGTTTCCTGCCTGCAACGTCCAATCTTTGTTTTTGGTTGGGGAAAAATTGAAGAATTGATCGCCCCTCCCCCCATTAGCATCTTCGGGCCACACCCGCACCGGTTCTGGAAAATTATAATTATCGGGGTGTGAAAGGAAGAGGATCCCTCCTTCACCGTTCCCCAGTTTGCCGGAAACCAGGGCCCATCGTTCCAACGATCCGTCGGCGTCGTTCCGTGTCTTCCCGCTGGATGTTAGCACACGACTGTTGGTATTTGTCCACTCCGGTGTCGCCCTGAATCCCAACCCACCGTAGCGGTATTCCTTCAAAATAACATCGGCTTCGGTGATCGGCTGCAGCGTAGAATAAAGGTCGCATTGATATCGATTGGCATCCAGTTGGGAAACGGCAACCCGCAGGTGTTCTCGCATGATGACCGTTTCGGCTCCATCGTTAAAAACGACGTGATCATGTACGGTCTCAAATCCGGCTTTTTCCGCGTCACCGAATGTATCTTCGAAACCCACAAAACGTACCGTCCCTTTTTTGTCGCCGATATTCCAGAGATCATATAGTTGCCCCTGGTATTCGACGTGTGTCCAAGGATTCCACAGGCCGTAATGATGGTAATGATCTTTGGGTTGAATGGAGGTAAGCACCTTCCCAGACAAGGTATACAAGGGATGGATATAGCCGGATCGGCTGTATGCTTTATCGACTCCAGTAGGGGGTTGTTTCACGGTATACCGATAGGTAAGCAGTGATTTGCCTTCCGGGGTTTTCAACACCAATTCATCGGGTCCTTTCTCTGCTGCATAGGACTTGCGTTGCCGGCTCTCCTGGCCAACGGTATGGCCAATTCCCAAACCTAACACAAGACACATCACCCATATCTTTGACATATAATTAGCGCTTGGTTTATATTCCAGCACTAAAGTTATTAAAAAGCACGTGATTAGCGAATATTTACTAAAAGAAGTCACCGTGAATTCGCCAAATTAGCGTCTAAGGGGCTATTCAACCGTTATACTATAAATCGGAAATCATCCCTCCTTTCCAGATGGATGAGATGTTGCCTCCCAATGGGATATCAGGGGACGACTACATAATTCCTAAACTCAGTTTCCGGCGTAGCCGAAAGATCGATGAGGTATCCGTTGATAACGGCGTAAGCGGGCACCTCTCCCCGGGCAAGAAAAAAGTTAGCCTCCTGCCCGAGATGCGGACTGGCTGCCAGGGGTTGCCGCTGATGGAACACGACCAAAGGCAATGTGTGATGCCGATCATCGGGCATGTGCGTCACCTGAATCGCAAAATACCCCTGCTGCAGCAATTCCATGGCTTGCTCCAAGGAAACATCCGCAACACTGCCAAACGGCTGCGGATAGATTTTACCGGGCATGAAATGATAACCGGTTGCGTCCAACTCGTCGTACCCAAAATTTTCTTTCAAATCACCGATATCCGTGATGCGTGAACGAACGTAATAATGGCTTCCCACAGTCTGTTCGTCGCGGTTGATGGCAATATCGATGGTATAACTCCTGGAATCACGCGAGGCGCCGACATGACGTAGCAATACGTCCGAGAGTTTGGAATCACTGAATGGTATGGTTTCGTATTCGGCGATGCTATATTGGTCGTAACTATCCTGTGCAATTTCAATCAACGAATTAAGAATGACCATAAAATTGAGCTTCCGGATGAATTGCTTTTCGGGATCTCCCTTATAGCCACCTGACTCGATCAGCACCGTGCTTGTTCCCCAGTGCTGAAAATTATCTCCGAAAGAGCGGGGCGAGTAGGTGTCGTCATACTTGGCCACGCCATTCGGCACATATCCTTGCAGCAGGCGGTTTATACCCGCCGCAATTTTCATGGCATTGCCCCGTACCTCATTGACTTCACGTTCTTCGTTGTAAGCTGGTGCCAGCAATGCGATGGTTACCGGAATGGGCGTTCCGGGCACGTTGTAATAAATATTCATGTCGTGCAGATTAAACCCATAATCGGGCTGCACCGCCTTGGCAGCTTGGATAAGCAGTTGTCCTTCCACCGTTACACCCGCCCGTGCATCTCGGTTCAGGTCTACGTCCATGGCGTTGCGGCGTGTGTACACATCGGCACCGTCCGGGTTGAGCATCGGTATGAAATACAGGCTTGTCTGTGTGCTCAGCAGGTTCCGTATGCTATCCATGCCATCGCCCTGACCTTCTAGAAAATTAAAAATATCCATCAATGCCATCGTCGCCGTGGGCTCGTTGCCATGCATTTGCGACCATAGCATCACTTTTTTCGGTCCCTGCCCATACTTCAACTGATAAATAGGCTGTTTAAGTACCGAGATTCCCAATTGGGTCACCTCAAAGATACCTGCCCCTTTGCGTTTGCTGATGAGCGGTTCGATATCCGCATGTTTGAAGCGCCTGTGAACGATGGAGGGCTCCCGGTACGTTTCGAACGCATTACTCAAGCGGGCCGTATCGGGCACGTAGGTGATGCGGCTTTGCCCGTTGCCTTGGCAAGCAGTGGATACTAAGATTATCACAAACAAATAAACTAGCCGTTTCATGTCGTTTTAAAAATAGGTTCCACTATATGGATGCTGCCCTGTGTCGCATCGATACGCACTCTGGCCCCTATGGGCAGGATAAACTGTTCATCGATGTGACCAATCCGTGCCCCTTGAAATGCAGGTATCCCCAACGGCCTGATGTAATCGTACAATATCTGTTCCACCGTTAGCGAGTTTGCCGGGTTTTTGGATCGGCAGTCTGTACACTGGCCGAAAACAAAGCCTTTGATTTTGCGCAGGGCGCCCGTTAGCGCTAGCTGGCTGAACATCCGATCGATCCGATAGGGCTCTTCGCCTATTTCTTCCAAAAACAGAATACCGTCTTCAAAATCAGGAAAATAGGCAGACCCCGCAATACCCGTTAAAACCGTGAGGTTTCCCCCAAAGAGTCGACCTTCGGCCGTGCCCCCGGTTATTGTGTTGGGTTTCCGATCGGCAGTATACATAGGTAACTTCCCATCAAAAAACAACTGCTCGAATTGCCGGATGACCATGGGTGTCCAGTGACTGTTTGCCACGGCACCGTGAAAGGTGATCAATCCGGTTTGCGTATAGATGGCTTGATGAAAAGCCGTAATATCGCTGTATCCCAAAAAAATCTTTGGGTTCCGGGCGATCAGTTGGTAGTCCAGGCGATCGAGCACTCGGGCGGCTCCTGATCCACCACGCAGGCATACGATGGCCTTTATATCGGGGTCGGCAAACATACGTTCAATATCCGCGATCCGTTCTGCATCTGTTCCCGCCAAATATCCGTATCTTTTCCCAACGTTTGCTCCCCATTTGACACGGAGGCCCAATGTTGCAAAATTTTCATCGGCAAGAGCATATCCGCGGTCATCTACTAACGGCGACGATGGCGTGATTATCCCTACCGTGTCTCCTCTACGGATGAGGGGAGGATAAATATTCGGGTGTTGGCGAGCGACGACGCGACCTGATTTCATTGTCGTCGACAGGGGCAAAGCCACCATCCCCAACCCAATGGCCTTGATGAACGTCCGTTTATCCATTTTTGAACTATATTATCGATTAAACCTCAGTCGCTGGGCATTCCCATCTTCCACAATCCTACCGTCGGTATATACCAGATTGCCCGACACATACGTATGCATAATCGTCGATGTGAACGTATGCCCCTCAAAAGGCGACCAACCGCACTTAGATAAAATGTTGTGTTTCGCTACCGTATAAGGTCTGTTTAGGTCAACCAACACGAGGTCTGCCCAATAACCTTCGCGGATAAATCCACGCCGGTCCAGTTGGAAACAAATGGCCGTATTGTGCGCCGTCTTTTGAACTAACTGCTCAAGAGTAAGCTTTCCTGCCCGATGCATATCCAACAATGCTTGCAACGCATGCTGTACCAATGGCCCGCCGGATGGTGCTTGTAAATAAGGTTGCCTTTTTTCCGCTAAGGTGTGGGGAGCATGATCCGTTGCGATGACGTCGATTCGTCCATCAAGCACCGCATGGAGTATCCCTTCACGGTCTTCACTTGTTTTCACAGCAGGGTTCCACTTGATAAAATTGCCCTTCGCTGCATAGTCTGCATCACTGAACCACAGGTGATGAATGCATGCTTCCGCGGTGATGCGTTTGCCTGTCAGCGGGGTGTCCCGCTCAAATAAGTCGGCCTCCCTTGCCGTCGAAATGTGGAGAACGTGCAGGCGTGAGCCGTGTTTTTTAGCCAGTGCAACGGCCCGCGAAGACGAGATGTAACACGCCTCTGCCGAACGGATCAACGGATGCATTTCCGTAGTCAAGGCATCACCATACGTGTCCTTATACCGGGATAAATTCTGCCGGATCGTTGCTTCATCCTCACAATGCGTGGCAATCAACATCGGTGAGTTGGAAAATATTCCTTCCAACGTGCGTTCGTCATCTACCAGCATGTTGCCGGTAGAAGACCCCATAAACACCTTAACACCACATACATCTCGGGGATCGGTCCGCAACACCTCATCCAGGTTATCATTGGCAGCTCCCATATAAAACGAATAATTGGCCAGCGACTGTTTGGCGGCAATCTCGTATTTATCCTGCAAAAGCTGTTGCGTAAGCGCATTCGGAACGGTATTGGGCATTTCCATAAAGGAAGTGGTACCACCGGCTACCGCAGCGCGGCTTTCGTGCCAGATATCGGCTTTGTAAGTCAGACCCGGTTCACGGAAATGCACCTGATCATCAATCAAGCCGGGGAATGCATGCAAGCCTTCCGCATTCACCTCGGTATCAGCCGAAGCCGAAATTTCGGGAGCTATCTTTTCAATACGGCCATTGGAAATCAATATATCAGCAGTGATTGTCTGCCCTTCATTGACAAGGGTAGCTGCTTTAATAAGGGTTGTCGCCATGCGTTTGCTTTTCAGCAAAGATACATAAATACAACCAAGACCCGGGCAACCCTATTTTATTCAGATGCACAGCCGATTCCCGTCGACCTATTTATCTCCTATCACAAAGGAAGATTTGCCATGAACTGCACATTGAGTGCTCCGATATCCAAGCCTACCAGGAACGATGGCATCGTCGGCGCAAATACCCAAGCACGATTGTGCCGGTACACATACCCCCTTCTATAAGGATCATAATACGTGCGGTATTTGGGGAAGTAAACGTATTCCGTATGGTGGTGAAACCGCTTTCCATAGTACCAGTTGTCGTGATCGCGGTAGCGGAGTCCTTTGCCTTTGGCGTATCTTTTATATGCTCGATCGCGCTCCTCATAGTACCTGTGATACGGACGATCGTGCTTTGCATAGTTGTGAAAAGCCTTTTCACGTTTTTTATGGTACTTTACATGCTCTTTTCTTTCCTTACTCCAATGCCCTTTACCCCGCTTTTGGGCACTGGCGTCAAACGTGAAACCAACTATAAATACAAGGGCGGCAATACAAATCAATAACTTCTTCATAGCATTAATCTTCTACGTACAACATACGATTTAACTCCTATCGGTAGGACAGCAGAAGTTATGCCAAGGTTTAACATCAGTTTTTCAGGAGCCGCTGAATTTCGTCCAATTTCATCAGGGCTTCCACGGGAGTAAGGGTGTTTACGTCAAGATTATTGAGCATATCCCGGATTTTCACAAGAATCGGATCATCGATGGAAAACATCTGCAGCTGATAAGCCTGCTTCTGAATTTTTTTGATACTATCTTTGATGCGTTCACCGCCTGTACGCTCCTGCTCCAGTCGTTTGAGGATCTCATTCGCCCTTTGCAGCAACTTGGGCGGCATACCCGCGAGTTTGGCAACGTGAATACCGAAGCTATGCTCGCTGCCCCCCGGCACCAACTTGCGTAGGAATATCACCTTATTATTCACCTCTTTTACCGATACATTGAAGTTTTTAATTCTTGGAAATGAGGTTGCCAACTCATTCAGTTCGTGGTAATGCGTTGCAAATAAGGTTTTGGCCCGGGCGGTTGGATGGTTATGAAGAAATTCAGCGATGGCCCAGGCGATGGATATGCCATCATATGTACTCGTACCGCGCCCGATCTCGTCCAGCAGAATCAGACTCCGCTCGGAGAGGTTGTTCATGATGCTTGCCGTTTCATTCATCTCCACCATGAATGTCGATTCGCCCGACGAGAGGTTATCAGAAGCTCCCACACGGGTAAATATCTTATCGATCAACCCGATAGATGCTTCTTTGGCCGGAACAAAACATCCGATCTGCGCCATGAGTACGATGAGCCCGGTTTGGCGCAGTAACGCAGATTTACCCGCCATATTAGGACCGGTGATGATCATAATCTGCTGGCTATCGTTATCCAAGAAAACATCGTTTGTGATATAATCTTCGCCGACAGGTAGGTTTTGCTCGATCACCGGATGGCGGCCTCCTTTTATATCGATGGTTTTTCCGTCAGTTACATCGGGGCGCACATAATGATTTTTTTCCGCGATAAACGCAAAGTTGAGCAGCACATCCAGTTGGGCAATCAACTGCGCATTTTGTTGCACCGGTTTGATATACGCCGCAACGGCCGAAAGCAACTCGGCATACAGCCGCGCTTCCAATACTTGGATCTTTTCTTCTGCACCAAGTATTTGTTCTTCGTACTCCTTGAGCTCTTCGGTGATATACCGTTCCGCATTGACAAGCGTCTGCTTACGTACCCATTCCGCAGGCACTTTGTCTTTATGTGCATTGGTTACTTCCAGGTAGTAGCCGAAAACATTGTTGAATGCTATTTTCAGCGAGGGAATACCTGTAGCCTCCGATTCTCGCTTTTGAATTTCAAGGAGGTAATCTTTACCACCATATGCTACTTTCCGAAGCTTGTCTAATTCTTCATTTATCCCGGCAGCAATTACATTTCCTTTGTTTATCGAAACAGGCGGTTCAGCATGCAAGTACGTCTCAATTTGCTCGCGGATTGGGATACATGGGTCTAATTTCTCGGCGATCGCTTTCAGGGATTCGGTGTCCGTTTGACCGGCAAGTACCTGCAGCTTCTCGACGGCCTGTAATGCACGCTTTAGTTGGGCGATTTCCCGCGGATTCGCTTTTTGCAGGCCTACTTTGCTGATCAGGCGTTCCAAATCTCCGATCTGCTTTATTTCGCCGACCAGCTCCTCGCGCCGCTCCCTATGTGTATACAGGTACGCTACGACATCAAGTCGTTCGTTGATGGCCGATTTATCCTTCAGCGGCATAACCATCCAGCGTTTAAGCAATCGAGCGCCCATTGGAGAAGTGGTCCGATCCAATACATCGGCTAATGTCACGGCATTTTCGTTGGCCGACCCTACCAATTCCAGGTTACGGATGGTGAACCTGTCGAGCCACATATACCGGTCTTCTTCAATGCGCGAGATGTTGGTGATGTGTTGCAGATTGCGGTGTTCGGTTTCGTTAAGGTAATGCAGTGCCACCCCAGCCGCTACGATACCCAAGGGCAAACGTTCGATACCAAACCCTTTCAGGGACTTGACCTCAAAATGCTTAAGTAATGTTTCGACGGCATAATCGCCTGTGTAAGGCCATTCGTCGAGCGTATACGTATAGAAATGGGTACCGTATTGTTCCACAAACGCCTTATATTGGCGCTTGCCCATGATCACTTCAGTCGGTTTGAATCCTTGCAGAAGTTTATCTATATAGGCCGGGTTGCCCTGTGACACCAAAAATTCGCCCGTGGAGATATCCAGAAAGGCGACGCCTGCTTGTTGCTTATCAAAAAAGACCGATGCCAGGTAATTATTTGACTTCTGCTGGACGATGTTGTCGCTGTACGAAACGCCCGGTGTTACCAGCTCGGTGACGCCGCGTTTTACGATGGTTTTGGTCGTCTTGGGATCTTCCAACTGATCACATATGGCCACCCGCTGTCCAGCACGGACCAGCTTAGGGAGGTATGTCTCCAAGGAATGGTGCGGAAAACCCGCTAAGGCGGTCTCCGATTCGCTGCCATTGCCCCGCTTGGTCAGGACAATCCCCAGGATGCCGGCAGCCTTTACTGCATCTTCCCCGAATGTTTCATAGAAGTCTCCTACCCGGAACAATAGCAATGTGCCGGGATATTTGACCTTGATGCTGTTGTATTGCTGCATCAAGGGGGTTTCTTTTTTTGCTGCCTTTGCCAAGCCGGTTATTTTGTGCGTGGCCGTAAACTTAGATAAATTCCCTTTTATATGCAATTTCACGTTGCATATAAAAGGGAATTTATCGGTCTCTCCTCGGCCATTGAAAAAAATTGCGCCGAGGAAAAATAGGATTATTGAAGGGGTTTGATAAGCTTCAATTTGTATATTCGCATCGCGGAAACTATGGCAACAAAGCGAAAACGAAAAAAAAAGACGAAGTGGGTATCTCGGTTCATTCCCCAAGTAGGCAATTTATACCTACGCTGGGTGCTGCGTATCGTCATCGCTTTCTTCGTTGTTACCATCGTATGGGTTATGCTGCTTAGCTTTATCAATCCACCTATTACGTGGTTAATGATACAACGTGGGTTTGAACGCAAAAGCGATGGTGAAGCATGGAAAATCACTAAGCAGTGGGTACCTTATGAAGACCTTTCCGATAATTTAAAGCGAGCAGCCATCGCAGGCGAAGATGCCCGTTTCCTCACACACTGGGGGTTTGACAGCGAGGCCATTGCAGACGCTTATCAACGTAATAAAGATGGTGGCCGGCTACGTGGCGGAAGTACCATCAGTCAGCAAACCGCGAAGAATGTGTTCCTTTGGCCAAACCGCTCGTGGATCCGGAAAGGGTTTGAAACCTATTTTACGCTTTTGATCGAATTGTTCTGGAGCAAAAAACGGATTCTCGAAGTATATCTCAATGTAATTGAGACGGGAGATGGTTTATATGGTGTTGAGGCCGCTACCCAACATTACTTTGGAAAGTCTGCCAAAAGTCTTACCAAGCGTCAAGCGGCACTCTTGATAGCGGTGCTGCCCAACCCGCGACGATGGTCCCCGGCCAAACCTACAGCATTTATCAACCGTAAAGCGGGCACCATCGTGCGGTATATGGGGTATAGTGAAGTACCTTAATCGCCGATCAGTGTCGTGATTGCGTTGCTTAGTAGCCGCACGCTATTCTACAGAAAGTATATACCGTACGATTGCTTCAGCATCGGCCTGTTTCAATCCTGGGTGCGGCGTCATAGCCATATCACCCCAGACACCCGATCCGCCCTCTATAATCTTGTCCACCAACTTAGGGATGTCTTTATCTCCGTATTTCTGGGCTATCCTCGCATAAGCAGGTCCTACCAGCTTCTCATGTTCTTGATGGCAAGCTACACAATCCGAGTCGGCAATAAGCATTTTACCTCTTTCTTCGGGAGTTCGGTTGTCCGTCTTTGCTGCTTCTGCTGCCGCGAGCTGGTCTTTCCGAAAGGATGCCACAGCAAAATTATCTTTCAATTCATCATAGTCCTTGTCAGTAAGCGCGCGCCAGCCGTATTTCGGCCATTGTGGGTCATCAACAATAAAGCCCGGCACTGCCAATTCTTTTTCATCAGCTAGCGAGCCAAGCAGCCAAGCCGCTTTCGCAGGCTGGTCAGCCAAGTAATCGTTATCTTTTTTTAGCATACTCCACCAGACTGGCTTCAGGTAGCGGAACGACTCCTTCAGTGCATAGTCAATATAGTAATCCGTTGGCATCGTAGCAGCATCCAACAATGCAACAACGGATCGTTCTGTTTTAAAATGGCTCAGCGAAATAATTGCCTGCAGCCTTACTTTCATGGAACTGTCTTTGGAAAGATCGATCAGCTTATTCTCCGCCTCTTTGATACGATTCCGCCAGAAAAACAACACCCTGGTAGCCGCTGTCCGGATATCGTCATGCCTGCTATTTAACAATTCCTCCAGCAACCGCTGGTTAAGCTGGTTGAACTGCTGATATACCCACAAACCTTCCAAACGGTGTTGATCGTAGAGGCTGTCGCGCCTATCCAAACCGGCAATCCACTGATTCAGCGCCGGCAAAACCACCTCGGCGTCCAGCTGCCGCAATTGTGTTCTCACCCGGTAACGCACCCTGTCTTCATATTCCTTTAATTGATCCAGCAGTTTATCAATGGGCAATTTTGTAAGGTTCACCGGTTTCAGGGGTTCTCGGTTTTTATAGGTTATCCGCCATATCCGGCCATGGGTATGATCGCGGAGTGGATCCCGCAAAGCTCTTTCACCGTGGTTGATAATGGGATTGTACCAGTCAACAATATACAGGGCGCCGTCGGGACCGAACTGTAGATCTACCGGTCGGAAATTGGGATCTGTTGATTGCAGCAAGGGTTCAATTTCTTGCGCTACAATACCACTTCCGCTTTCGTTTATACGATGCTGTTTAGTGCCCATCGTACCTACGAATGTATTGAATAGCACATTCCCCTGCAGCTCCTCGGGGAAGTGTCTACTGGAAATAATTTCTGTTCCGCAGGTCTTAGGTTTGCTCATCGATGTCAGGAAGTCGCGCATCGTTGTGTGCTTCACCGGATAATCGGTCGCTACGGTAAGGGGGGGTGCAAAGTAATTCATGCCTGTGGAAACATCACTGATAATCTCCGTACCGTCTCGAAGGAACACATGCCCCCAAGGATTGGCATAGGGGTATGAAACGTAAGGTTCGAGCTTATTTGTCAGGGGTTCAAAGCGCCAGGTAGCACCGTAGTCGCTTCGCTGTGGTCCCCAAGGCGTTTCTATTTGCGAGTGCAGAAAGGTACCGGTATGCCAATATAAGGCGCCATCGGGCCCCCAAGTGTGGGTATCTAGTGTATGATGCACATCTTCCGTACCGAACCCGTGGAGAATAATTTCCTTTTCATCCGCTTTTCCATCTCCATCTGTATCTCTCATGAACCAAAGATTAGGCGGTTGTGATACATATATCCCCCCATTGCCCAGTTCCATACCCATGGGCATATACAAACTGTCCGCATAAATAGTTTCACTGTCCGCAACACCATCTCCGTCCGTATCTTCCAGAATCAGTATCTTATCATTGGGTTGTACACCCGGCAAGTACTGCGGATAAGATGGCATATCGGCTATCCACATCCGGCCCTGGGGGTCGAACGTGATCGTAACCGGATTGGTCAGTGAAAAATCAACTTCCGATGCAAAAAGATTAATCTCAAAGCCCTCTGGCAATATAAACTGATCTGTGGAGGGCTTTTTTAGATTTGCCTTATCCAGTGGTTCGAATTGTATCGTATCATTAAGTATGTGATCGCTCTGTACAAAGTTCGCCAAATCGTCTACCACGCTTTGTTTCCAGACAATACTATCGAGGCGTAACACCATATTTCCGAGTTTGGCGAATTCCTTGGGGTAGGAAATGGGGCCACCCGGGGGTTGTACCCAAGGTTCCTCTCTGCGTCCTACAATATATTCGCTGTTTACCGCCCGGTAGAGGTAGAAAAATTGCTGATTTTTCTTGTCAATTATTTTCTTCAGATTTTGCAGATGCTGGTCACTTTCTTGCCAGACAGCAACCGGCAAAGCCAGCGATTTTGCTATTATTTCGCCAACAGCTTTATAGCCAGCTTCATTTAGATGGATGCCATTAATGGTAATCTTATCCTTTCCTTTCTGTAGTTTCTTTGTGGTCTCAAACAGGTTGATAAAGGGGATATCCAGTTCCTTTGCTACCTGTTGCATACCGTCAGTATATAACGCAAGGTTTTTATTGTGCTCGGCAGGATCGGGAAGAAAACCTCCCATCTTTTCATGAGCGATGGGTGAAACTAAGACGACCTGTGGGGGTGTTTTACCATTAAATTGTTGCTGCTGCAAATGTTGTAGGTAAGTGGTGAGCTGTGCCTTAAAAACACCTAAACTATCCGGCCCCTTAAACGCCTCATTTAGTCCATAACACGCAAGTATGAGGTCTGCTTTATATGCCGTCATCAATTCATCCTGTGTGGGAAAGTTCAACGGGCGGGACTGCATATTAATTTCGTCTGCACTCCAGCCCAGGTTCCGGACCGTAATGTTCTTATCCGGAAAGCTTTTATACAACAAAGGTTCCAGGTAGTTATAATACTGCAACCGTTCTGCAAACGTGTTCCCGATAATGACGATACTGTTATTGGGTTGGGGGTTCAACTTATACACAACTTCGGGCTCGCTATCCGCACAAGACGAAAGTATAGCAATAAACGAAAGGAAACTGGCCCTTAAAATAAGTTGTCTGAAAAACATGAGTAACAAGTTAGTGGGTTTGATGTCTGATGAAAAATACCTTGACAATGATTTATAAAACACGGTCAAGGTACAAATATTACCAATCCTCATTTTGTACTAAGTTGGGATTTTTTTCCATTTCTCTTTGCGGAATAGGCATAAAGTACATTTTTTCCTGAAAAACACAGGGAACGCCATCTACCGGTTTTCGCTCATAAGTATAGGTATCCGCTGCTACCCTTGTAATATACATAGCACCGAACTGTTTTCCATCGAGCACATCTGCCGCAATTTTCCATCTTCTCAGATCCCAATAACGTTTTTGTTCGAAACACAATTCAATGTAGCGCTCATGCCTTATTTTTTCTCTCATCTGTTCCTTTGTAAGTCCCGCGGGTAATTGATAAGGATCTAACCCAGCCCTTCGACGAATATCTTCAACCGCTTTATACACGCTTGCATCCGGACTGCTGAGCACTTCATTGTGCGCCTCGGCATAGTTTAACAACACTTCTGCATACCTTAATTCCGGCCAATTTTGATCGCTTCCTACGCCACCGTAATAATCCTGATTCGATTCGTCTGTACCTTTTCTCATCAAATACCCAGTTACCGTCTGATAGGGAATATTGATACCATCATCTCCTCCCACATACGTGTACACGGGTAGTCCCTGAAAGCCAAATATAGAACCATTTACGATTAATGTGGCATCAAACCTGGGATCTCTGTTCACATATGGGTCGGCCGGGTCATAGCCGGAAGAGGGATCAGTAATGCGCTTTCCATTTTTCATTTCAAATGCATCCACCAGTTCCTGAACGGGAGAGCGACGTGAGGCATCCTGCCGTGAGCGAGAATCAGGCATAGCCCATGAGTCCCACCCATGCTCTCTCAGCGGTTTCAGAAACTGTACGCTGAACACCTCTTCGTCATTATTCTTGTCTAGCATGATCCTTCTGAAATCCGGGTGCAGTTGGTAGATACCACTTTCTATCACCTCCCGGTTCGTGGCGGCGGCTGCCTGCCAACGGCTCTCATCGTTAGAAGGATTATACAACCTACTCGCCCAGAAGAGCTGTACCCTACCTAAGAAGGCTTTGGCGGAATACTTATTCACTTTCCCCACATCCACAGACCGGTCGCCATACGAGGCCGGCAGCAATTCAATGGCTTCTTCTAACTCTTTTATAATAAAGGAAAAAGTTTCGTCTGTGCTTGCTCGGGAAACAAACAAATCATCGTCTTGCGTTTGAGGTATGGTAATGATGGGAACACCACCGTATCTTTTTACCATATCAAAATACAACTTCGCGCGAAGGAATTTCACTTGGCCGGTAAGAACCGTTTTGTCTTGTTCTTCCAATGCTGACGCATCGACATTTGCCAGGAACATATTGGTTCTCCTTACTTCGTCATATGCCCAGTAGTCCATCGGATTTTTATCGGCAAACCATTGCCCTTGTACAACATCCCTAGGTGCCCCGCCCCAGAAGTTTCTGGATTCATCCGTTATGTTGTCATATAAGTCATGATCAAACGCAGGAACGTCCGCGTACATCTTGTTTACGAAAAGCTGTAGGAGCGCGGGATCGCTAAACATCGCTTCTTCGGGAATAGAGGTGGGGGCTTCCCTATCTAAGAAGTTCTTACTACACGAAATAGTCAGGAAACTGAAAAAGATTAGTATACCAATATGAAGATTTAATTTTTTCATGGCCTCAATAGTTAAAAAGAGAGATTAATACCTAGGTTGAGTGTACGCTGTTGCGGATAATATGCTCCGTCGGTATTTTCAACTTCCGGGTCGAACATTTTCATCTTATCAAAAAGGAAAATATTAGTCCCTGAGAAATATACCCGTAACGACTGAGTACCCAATTTTTGGCTAATACTTTTTGGTAAGGTATAGCCTAAATCGATCGAACGCAACCGAAGATAGCTGGCATCCCGGATATACAAGCTAGACTCTTGAGAGTTATTGGGGTGCTGGTTTTCCCATGGCCTAGGATATTTTGCATCGCGGTTTTCGGGCGTCCAATAGTCCAATAGGTCTCTGAAATTGTTGTGCGAGCCGCCGTTAAAAAATGTCCTTGAACGTCCATACAGCATTTTTTTCATCCTGGTTGCACCTTGGAACAGCACATTCAGATCAAACCCTTTATACGATCCGCCGAAAGACAATCCTCCCAGTAGTTTGGGTATGTTGTTATCCATCGAAATAACCGTGCGGTCCTCTGCATCGATCACCTTATCGCCATTGATATCCGCATATTTAACATCCCCGGCTTTTTGTCCACCGTTAAACTGCGGATAATAACCGGCAACTTCTTCATCCGACTGGAAAAAGCCCAGTGCCTTATACCCAACGATGAAGTTCAGGGGCCTCCCCGTTTGCAATAGGTAATCCGGAATATTAGCCGGCTCATCCAACAAAATCACTTTACTTTGAGCGAAACCCATGTTGGCTTTTACAAAATAGGTCAGGTTGTTAATATTATTTTGATGCGTAAGTGCGACTTCGAAGCCCTTGTTGTCGACTTTGGCGTAGTTTTCCGCGGGAAGTGCAGCGCCAATTGTGGCCGGAATCGAACGGATTCTGCTCAACAAGATGTTGGATGTTCTTTTATAAAAGAAATCCAGCTCAAAAGACAAGAGTCTGCTCCACATCGAACCATCCAAGCCTACATTGGCAATCGCGGCGCTTTCCCAGGTTACGTTCGGATTGGGAAGCACCCCGGGAATGACGCTGGTATAGGCATTTGATCCCGATATAATGGTAGAAGAGAGATCATACACCTGTTGATACTGAAAGGTTGGTATTCTTCCATTATATACGTTTCGGTCGTTTCCTACCAAACCATAAGACGCTCTAAGTTTCAAATTATCAACAAAACTTACCCCCTCACTATTCCTGAAAAATGGTTCTTCGGACAATTTCCATCCTGCTGATACGGCCGGAAAATTACCATATTTATTACTGGTGGGAAATGCGACAGAGCCATCGGAACGGAACGATGCTTCCAGCAGGTATCTATCTTTGTATGCATACTGCAACCTGCCGACAAAGCTGCGTCTGCCGTCGGTAAATGAACTACCGTTGGCGTCTTTTTGTTCTTGTCCCCCATACAATAACTCATCAAGGCCATTAGCCGGAAAATTGGTCCTAAAACCACTGAATTCTTTTGATTTGGCATCAAACTGTTCCACCAGCACAATTCCCCCCACTTCATGGTCACCAAATTGCCGCTGATAGTTTAAACTTAAGTTCAACGTCGTTGTATTATAGTCGCTATATTGTTGGCTCAACGCAGTCTTACCATTCCACCCGCCATAAGGATATACTTCAATGGTATTGCCCGCCTCATCCTGACGGTTCATCAGGATAGGTACCTGATACGTCTTGGCAGTGTTCGCTTCCTGTCCAAAAGAAGCACGTCCCTGTAAGTATAGGCCTTGTATAAAACGCAACTCATGTCTCGCTGAAATAGTTGCCTGAAAAATGTCGGTCTGCTCTCTTTGGTATCCGGTTTTAATCTCTTCCACCGGATGCTGTTCACGGGTGTAGAAAATAGTCCCATCGGGGTTATATAACTTATCGTAGGGATAGGCAGCCATGATATCGCTGAATATAGATTCCGGAGAATATCCACTGCCGTTATTATTTCTGCGACTGGCATCGATATCCAATGATAGCGTGAAGTTTTTGTTTATACGGGCGTCCACATTGGACCGGGCTGTATATCTTTTGTAGTTGAGATTGTCATACAATCCATCCTGGTCCATGTATCCTACAGACATAAAATATTTTATCGCATCGGTCCCTCCATTTACACCGATATTTTGCTGGGTTTGAAACGCCTTTTTATTCAACGTAAGGTCATACCAGTTCTGCTCTTGCACCTTCCCCTGTAAAATATCTTGCATTTCTTCATCGGAGTATGCGGGCGGCAATCCCATATTCTGGCGTGCTACATTTTTGGTTTGAGCGTATTCTGGACCAGTCATCAACGCTGGGTAAATAGTCGGGTTTTGGATACCGGCGAAGCCATTGTATGATATGGTTGGCTTTCCGGCCTTTCCGCGTTTGGTAGTAACAAGGATCACACCGTTGGCCGCCCTGGATCCATACACGGCGGTAGCAGAGGCATCCTTTAAAATCGAAATGCTTTCTATCTCGTTGGGATCAATCTGATCCAAGCTCCTTACGATATCGTCTATCACTACCAAGGCACTATTATCTCCAAAAGTACTTACACCCCTAATCATAATCTGGGAACCGCTTCCCGGCTTTCCATTATTATTCACCGCGGTGATGCCCGGCAACCGCCCTGCAAGCGAATTGGTGATATTGGTTGCTCCAGACTTCACGACCTCTTGTCCTTCTACAGTAGCTACCGAACCGGTAAGGTCTGCCTTTTTCTGCGTCCCATACCCCACGACCACCACCTCTTCCAAATCGCTAACATCGGCCTTCAGCGACACGTTGATAACCCGTTGATCACCAATCTCCAATTCATTGGTTTTAAAACCAATATTACTGAAGACAAGCGCATGTCCCTGCTCCGGCGCTACGATGTCGTACAAGCCATCCGCGCGTGTAGTAGCTGCTATCGCTGTTCCTTTTACCCGCACGGTAACACCCTCCAAAGGATTCCCTTCTTCATCCGTGACCCGGCCCGTTACCGTTCGTTGTTGGATCAGCTTAGGTTGTTGCATTAACTGATCAGGTAAGTCGGCGGCCGGCCTCACATTTTTTTTAGGAGAAAAATACACTACGTTGCCGACAACCCGATAGCCGAAAGGTTGATCCGCAAAAACGTGAGGCAGTGCGTCCAATATCTCTACCCCTTTCAAAGACAACGTTACCGGATTGGCTCGCATTAAATAACCTTCGTCTAATACGAAAGAATACCCGCTTTGCCGTTGTAATTGCTGGATAACGGATTTGAATGACCTATTATTAACTTCAATATCTACTTTTTGTGCCATCGCGCCAGCCATGGATTGGAGGGATAATACACAGGTAAGCAAAATTATTAACTTCATAATAAGGAGTGCTTGTAAGAGCACCTTGCCGTAAATCGACCGCCCGTAAAAAAGCGAAAAGCGACCATTGGCATAATGGCTATAATTCATTATTTTTGTCATGTTGGTTAGGAAAAAAATACAGTTCAATATTGGTTTTCTGCCCGACAGTTGCCGGATTTCGAGGGCAATCGAAATTCGGCTTTTTCCCTCCGGACAGGCGGATGACCTTAGCTCCGCCAATCAAAGATCTTTTTTCTTATTCGATAATGCCAACCCTCCTTCCTTCTAATTTAAGTTTAACCTGGTAGGTTTCTTCAAGTGCTTTGAGTACGCTGGATAGGTTCTCATTCCTATTAATTATCACATAAGCTGTCTTGTTGGTCTTGAGTACAGGAACATCAACCACAACATCGTACCAACGTTCCACTTGACGCATCACATCGGCAAGCCGGGCTCCATTAAGTACAATCATGCCGTCTCTCCACGCAGTATAGTCAAAGATATCGACCTCACTGATATCGAGAAACGATCCACGTGTGACGGCTTGTTGGCCAGGTTTCAGATATGAGAATGAAGAACTGAGGTTAGTGCCTCCGGAACCAACAGCCTTTACACGCACGTTGCCTTCAACCAGCGTGGTTTTGGTCTCAGGATCGTCTGCATATGCGGAGACATTAAATTCGGTTCCCAACACTTCAATGACCTGGCCATGGGCAATAACTTTGAATGGTACGTGCTGTGCACCAGCTATCGCCACGTCAAAATAAGCTTCGCCTTCCAGTTCGATTACACGTTCATTGCCATCAAACCGAGAAGGATATTTCAATATCGACGCAGCGTTGAGCCATACCACGGTACCATCGGGCAGTTTAATCTGATACGTTCCGCCTTTGGGCGTAGTGAGTGTGAGATGTTGCTTGCCCCCTACACGTATCCCCTCGTTCACTTGCTCGCTAAGTACAGTACTTCCATCGAGGTAGGATATGCCATTATCTACGATAATTCCATCCTGCTTTTCACTCAGATCAATCGTTCGGCCATCGCCGAGGGTAAGGGTGGCTCGATTGCCACCGGGCTGTACATCCGCTATTGCCGGCCCCTCACGAAGTTGTAAAACGACGATGAAGTAGCTGGTCACAATAGCTATAAGAAACATTGCTGCTACGTATGGCAAAATCCCTCTCAACCGTTTGAGACGCGAACGTTTGGGTTGGATACGCTTGTGGATACCTTCTAATAAACGAGAAGAGCGCTCAATGTCCAGCGGTTCACGGTTATTCTGCAGGTCATCCGCATATAAGATAGACGCAATTGTTTCCAGTTCGTGCTGATCGGCGTGCCGAAGGTATTCAGCCATCCAACGGACGTCCTCCTCTGTCCATTGGGATCGCCGCAGAATTTGCTCGATACGCAACTGTCGTTTATCCACGATAACGTTTTAACCTAAATACAATAAAAGGTAAATTTCGGGGGGTATGGAGTCGGCTTTTTTTTTAACCCCAGCAATCCAGGAATGTGAGCAAGCCTATCGCAAGTAAATCGCGACCGTTTTGCCTGATATAGGTTTTGACGGTTTTCATCGCGATGGAAAGATGTTCCTTGACCGTATGTTTGGAAATACCCAATTCCCGGGCCACTTCTCCATAGCTTTTTCCTTCGAGTTTGCACCGGGTAAACACCAGCTGTTTTTGCTCCGTGAGTCTTGCTATGGCTCGCTCAAGCAACTCATGCTGTGATTCCAGGTCGGATGCCTCCTCACTACTATCCGCTACCGATTGGTGCAGCGAAAGTTCGCTTTTTGCTAGCAGTTCGCGAAGCGCCTTCTTACTGTGGTTTACCGTAAGGTGGTAGCTGATTACAAACAATAGTCCGCTGATAGACTTTCCCGGCTGGAGGGTATCCCGCTTTTCCCATAATTTGACAAATACATCTTGTAATAAATCGGCTGCGGTATCCTCGTTTTTGGTGAAACGTAAAATATTGCGGTAGATCGCGCCGTGGTACTGCCAATAGGTAGCATTGAATGCGTCAATATCACCCACCTTCAGCCGGTGAAGCACGTGCTGCTCATCAAAAAAACTTGTTTCTGCCATGCGCGTCTATTCGTGGCAGTAAATAAACGACTATTATCCAACAAAACCAATAAAACAAAAAGCTGCGCTGAACTTGCACAACAAAAAAGAATGCATTTGCTTACCTAAAAACCTGTGCATGCCAGCTTTCGCTCATCGGCACCTCCCACTTGGTTTCCAAATCCGGATAGGTAGCGACAAGATTATTGAATACCACCGTTTGATGCGTGATGTCACCTTGTTCCAGCAATTTTTCAAACTCGGCGCGCGACACCACGTGAATAGCGCCGTTGTCTCGATAGGCGATCTGCATCCGATCAAAAAGCGTCACTTCTAACTCCCGTTCAATCTCTTTTAATAGATGTACCGATTTATCAATGGAACATCCCGTTGGCGGAGCAACACCGTCATCCACCATGATGATGATAAACCGACCGTACCGGATTTCGGCCTTCGCAGCCAACGGCTTGCCGTGTGCTTTCCATGCTGAAGTGAAACCTTCCAACTTATCTAATACATACCTGCTTTCGGCATCGGTTAAAGACCGGCCTGCCTGATAGATCCAAACACGTTCCATAAGACAAAGATACTGAATTCCGATGGCGTTTCATTCCTTTATCAACTCCCGTAATAGGGAGCGATCATCAGATAAACAATGACCCCGGTAATGGCCACGTATAACCATAGCGGAAAAGTAACCTTGGCCAGTTTCCGATGCTTGGCAAAATTGCCCGATAAACCCCGAACAAACGTAACCAACACAAAAGGAATGATGACGATAGAAAGTAAGATATGGGTAATCAGAATAAAAAAATACACATACCGGATGGCACCCTGTCCGCCAAACGAGGTAGATTCAGCCGTCATGTGATAGGCCACATACATCATCAGAAAAGCAGCTGAGCAGCCGATGCAGATCTTCACCAACGTTTCGTGCAATTTACGATTCCCTTTTCGGATTGCAAACACAGCCCACACGAGCAGCACCGCAGTAATGCCGTTGATGGTTGCATAAATGGGAGGCAGAAAAGTAAGCGGTTTCACATCGTAGCCCAAATCCCGCAGGTTTACCCCAAACAAGATAGCTACCACCAGCGGAATAGCAATCGACAATACGACAATCCACTTGTTAAATTTCCGTTCAATTAAATCGTTATCCCCGCGCATTTCAAACCTCCAATTTCATATACTTCGTATTTCCAACCCTAACTTATAAAGGGCTTTTTTCTCGAATTTCTTCTACCAACAACAATTTAAGTTCATCAATTAACCGATCCACCTCTTTTTTATGATTAACGTCATAGTACCCACGGATATGCCGTTTAGAATCCACTAATATCAACGAAGAACTGTGTATAAATCCTGCGGCCTTTGTCGTATCCTGTAAGGCGTCGACCAAAAATCCATTGCGCGCAACATCGTATACATCGTCTTTGCCCGCAGTTAGAAAATACCACTTCTTGGATTCGGGATGGTAGGTTTTTGCATATTCATTCAACACCGCTGGCGAGTCGTACGCGGTATCCACCGTAATGGTATAGAAGTTGATCATTTTGTTAGCTACGAAACGCTCCGCTACGCGATTCATTTCGTTGTTCATGTGCTCACAGAATGTCTCACATCGGGTATAAAAAAAATTGACCACCGACACGGATGTGTCATTTGCTAACACATCCATCTGTCGCCCCTGCTGATCGGTAAGCGAAAACGGCGCTACCTCGTGAAACAGTGTATCCGGCACCTTTTTGCCCATACGGTTGCTAAATGTACCGGTAAGAACCTTCTCCCCGTAGATAGGCAGGCTTTTATAGCGGTTTTCGCCTTTTTTCTCTAATAAATAATATAAAAATCCTGGCAGTATCAAAATAACTGCCAGGATAATAATCTTCTTCAAACCATTGGTTTGCCTGATGGTCTCCATTAGGTATTAGGCCAAAAGGGGAATGGATTGAAGTGTCCTTTCAAATACGTTCCTTCGGTCAGCATCAATGCGATGAAATAAATGATAAACAGGAACACAACGACTACGGACATAATAAATCCAAATGTCTCGAATTTGAGGTGCATGAAATAGGCCACGATGTAATACGCCTTAAGCAAAGTCAGCAAAATGTAAACAATATTTACGCCGAGCCCTTTGCTGATAACTCCTCCGTGTACCAGAACCAACGCGATAAAAAACTCCAATGCAGTGATGGCAAGCAGGTAGAAAAAGACCCGCCAAATCCTGCCTTTGGTCATACCTTCGTGGTGTCCTTCCTCGTGCCCTACTAGCTGATCGTGATGTTGAGAAGCCATAGCTTACTATTGTGTTTTAAATTTTATACCAAATAAAAGAATGTAAATACAAATACCCATACGAGGTCTACAAAGTGCCAGTACAGGCCGACTTTCTCCACCATCAGGTAAGAACCGCGGCGCTCAAACGTGTTGGCCAATACCATCCCAAGTACAATAATGTTCAGTAGGATACCTATTGACACGTGAAATCCGTGAAACCCGGTAATCGTGAAGAAAAGATTGGCAAATTGCTGAGCCGACACTTCTGAAATCTCCTTTGAAAAGAAGGGTGCCAGACTTACCTCAGGCGAAACGCCTTCTTGCCCCGGAATACTTCCCCACCAGAATCCTGCGTGATGTAAGTGGGTCCACTCCAAAGCTTGGCAGCCGATAAACATCAAGCCCCCAATAATAGTGGCGATCATCCAACCGACCACTTCTTTTTTTGCGTTACGATGCCCAGCTTCAACCGCAAGCACCATGGTCACCGAACTCATGATTAAGATAAATGTCATGATGCCCACAAATACCAAGGGGTAGCCGTGATCTGCAATAAACGGGATCGACTGAAATACCTTATCGGGATCGGGCCACGTGAGGTGGGCAAAACGCTGCGTACCATAATAAATTAGGAACGCGGAAAACGTAAAAGCATCTGAAGTAAGAAAAAACCACATCATGATTTTGCCATACTCCACATTGAAAGGCGATCGACCCCCGTTCCACCGTCCGGTTTTTACCTTATCCAATTGCGTTACAGTTGTACTCATTGTTCAGTGTTATTGATTCAAAAGTAAAAAAACATAAATATAAATCCATAGAATGCCCAGAAAATGCCAAAACAACGTGGCTAAATCCATCCGGAAAACATTGCTTACCTGCGGAATGTTGCGGATGCGCCCTACCAATGCTCTTACCAGCACCAAAATACCGGCAGCGATGTGCGCCAAGTGCATCCCCGTAAATACATACACGAACGATTGGGACGCATTACTATTCACAAATACAACACCCCTGCTACTTAGTATTCCCCAGGCATGCACCTGCATGGCAAAAAATCCCAATCCCAACAAAATCGTAACCGTAAGCAAAATTTTCTGTTTATCAAATGAAGTCTGCTTTGCAGCGGCGTAGGCCAACTGCATCGTTACACTACTCAGTACGATCAGAATCGTGCTATATATAAATGCATCCGGAAGTAATGTCTTGATGCCCCGATCGGCGCCGCCTGCCGTATATACGATGAAACCGCTTGACAGTGCTGCAAACATCATAAACATGCCGATCATGCCAAGCCAAAGATTGAATTTCTTCGCCTTTTGCTGAGTCAGATCTTCCTTATTTTGCGTATATTGTGCCATAGCGATCATAACGCATTAAAATCAAATAGTAATACCAACTGAATCAACGGCAGGTAAAAAAATGAGGTAAACATCACCTTGCGCGCCGCCGCCAAATCACATCGCAGAAATAACTTTAATCCATACCAACTGAACAAAAGTGCACCCGCGACCGAAACGAAGGAAACGACAATCCCTCCAAATCCAAAATAATAAGGAAGCAGGCTTGCCGGAACCATCAACAGCGTTGATAAAAACACCATAAATGCTGTTACCTTATCGCGTTTCGTAGTGGGCAGCAGGCGAAATCCCGCCCGTTTATAGTCATCATCAAGTACCCAGGCAATACCCCAGAAATGCGGGAACTGCCAAACAAACTGAATAATGAACAGTACTAAGGGAATGATGATAATGGCTGCCGCGTTCTGTTGACTATAGAGTGCCAAATCGTTCTGGCTGAATGCAGCATAATAACCAATCAATGGAGGCAATGCCCCGGGAAATGCGCCTACAAATACGGCAATGGGCGATTTTCTTTTAAGCGGCGTATAGATAAACGCATACAATACAATGGAAAAAACCGATAACACACCGGCAATAAAATTAAGCGTTACCAGTGTATAGGTGCCTGCAATTCCCATCAATAAGCTCAACACCAATGCCTGCCCGGTTGTCATACGCCCCGCAGGAATCGGCCGATCCGCCGTGCGTTTCATCAATTTATCCAGATCGCGCTCAATAATCTCGTTAAATCCATTTGCCGATCCGGTAACCAGAAATCCGCCAGCTGTTAAAATCAACCAATGAAGCCAATTGATATCACCTTGCTGCTTACTACCGATCAGAAAAGCGATAGAAGCAGAAAACACCACCGTCATGGTAAGCCGGATTTTCACCAATTGCTTAAAATCTGTAATGAACGACATCCATTCACTTAACATCTGCCGGCTGCCTGACTCCGGCATAGCGACACCTCCCCCCGTCTTATTAGACCGCATATCCCGATTTGATATCTTCATTTAATTACTTCCTTTATCAAATTTACTTCCACGTCACCTTACCTAACAGAAGCATTAGATAATACTGCGTGCCAAATAACAGACTTGCCAACACCAAGTGTATCGTCTGTGCAAATGGTGGAATATTGAAATATCCCAACACGCCTGCGCTCCCAATCTGTAACAGGAGCAATAACAACAGTAAGTTGGTAAACCGGCTTTGGTGTGTATGGGGCGCAAATCGTGAACGGATAATGAAAAATAACAACACAATTACAAATCCCGACACCAATGCCAATGTACGGTGTACATCAAATACGTCGCTTACCTGCTCCAACCATTGGCTCCTATCCAGTCCGTTCGATGCATCTGAAATCACATCGATTTCCTCCCGTACCCCCGTACCCACGGCAACCTGCACAACAATCAATAGCAGTGAAGCGGCGGCTAGCCACTTAATTCCACTTGACGTGTGATTGATCAATAGGTCTTTATCGCGTAACGACCGTGCTTTGAAATACGTGTAAATACTGATTCCAACAATGACCAGCGCCAATAGCATATGAACCGTGATGATCCAGGGCATCAAATTGGTAGAGACTACAATCGACCCCAACCAAGCCTGATACCCTACAGCCACTACGTTAATCACACTCCATATAAAAATGGACCGCTTTGTTTTAAAGAACGTAAAAGAAAAAATGGCACAGCCCAAAATCAGTACGCCCGTAATTGCCCCCGTTAGCCGATTGACGTACTCTGTCCATGTTTTCGCCGCATTAAATTCCTCGTGATGGAGGATACTTTCATCGTGCCGTATGCGCGCCGCCAGCTCATCCTTACCAAAGCGCTCTAACATCGTGGCAAAACGCTCATTCTTCGCTTTCCTTCCGGCAATGTACTTTTCCTCATAGCCTGCTGGCAACTGAGAAACGTCCGTAGGAGGTACCAACCGGTCAAAACACTTTGGCCAGTCTGGGCATCCCATGCCAGAGCCTGTGCTGCGTACCACGCCGCCCGCAAGTATCAACACAAATAGCGAAACAATCGTAATCTTGTTGATCCATAAAAACCTCTTTTCAGCAGGCGGAAGCATCCGTTATTATTCCCTCTCCTTTTCGGGTTGGGCAGCAGCATTTGCCAACTCCCATTCCCGTTGTATACGCTCCGCTTCCACATTTCCTTCAAAGTCGTGTGGAAGATTCGAACTCATGGTTTCCGAAAACGGTACTGTTTGCGGAATAAAATCCTCGTGATGCCCTGGTTTGCTATAGTCATACGGCCAACGATAAACCGTAGGGATCTCACCCGGCCAGTTTCCATGAATGTGTTTCACCGGTGTTGTCCACTCCAGCGTATTGGCACCCCAAGGATTCTGAGTGGCTACCTTGCCAAACCGCATCGAAGCGAAGAAATTCCAAATAAACGCGATCTGTCCCAGTCCCGCAATAATTGCAGACCACGTAATGAAGATATTCACCGAAACCCACTTTTCCATAAATGGAAACTCAGTAAAGGCATAATACCTCCGGGGCACTCCGTCGATTCCCATGAAGTGCATGGGGAAAAACACAAAATAGGCACCGACAAACGTAAGCCAGAAATGCAGATACCCCAACTTTTCATTCATCATCCGTCCGAACATCTTGGGATACCAATGATATACGCCGCAAAGCATACCGAATATGGATGCAGACCCCATCACCAAATGGAAGTGAGCAACGACAAAATACGTGTCATGTAGGTTAATGTCCAGCGCCGAATTACCTACATAAAGACCTGTCAACCCACCTGAGATAAAAAAGGACACCATGCCGATGGCAAATAACATCGCCGGTGTAAACCGAATATTCCCCCGCCATAGCGTCGCTAGGTAGTTAAACGATTTTACCGCTGACGGGACAGCGATAATCAAGGTAGTGATCATGAATACACCACCCAAAAATGGATTCATACCGGTCACAAACATGTGGTGCCCCCAAACGATAAACGAAAGTACCGTGATACCAATCAATGAATACACCATGGCATGATAACCAAATATGGGCTTACGTGAATTGGTGGAAATCACTTCCGAAGTAAGGCCAAGGGCCGGCATCAATACAATATACACCTCAGGGTGCCCTAAGAACCAGAATAAGTGTTGAAACAAAATCGGGCTACCACCTTCATTGGGTAAAATCTGCCCCTGTACAACTAAATCCGATAAATAAAAGCTTGTACCGAAGCTACGGTCGAAAATAAGCAGCACCACGGCCGATACCAAAACGGGGAATGACAACAACCCCACGATGGCGGTCAAAAACAATGCCCATACGGTCAACGGCATTTTCCAAAGATCCATACCCTTGGTACGCAAATTCAGTACGGTACTGATATAATTTGTCCCCCCGAGCACTTGCGATATGATAAACATCACCATACTGGCCAACCAGAGTGTCATTCCCAGGCCCGAGCCAGGAATGGCTTTGGGTATTGCCGACAAGGGTGGGTAGATAGTCCAGCCGGCGCTAGCGGGACCGCTTTCGATGAAAAATGACGAGATCATAACCACACATGCCCCAAGGAAAAACCAATAAGACAGCATATTCATGAACGGCGATGCCATATCCCTTGCACCCAATTGGTAGGGAATCAACAAATTAGCAAACGTACCGCTCAGGCCGGCAGTTAGTACGAAAAATACCATGATCGTACCATGGATGGTCACCAACGCCAGAAAGAACTCTGGGTTGATACGACCGCCCTCTGCCCACTTTCCAAGAAAGACCTCCAAAATTGGGAATTCTTTATCTGGCCATGCCAACTGCATCCGAAATAAGATCGATAAAATCATGGCGAAAACTGCCATCACAATACCGGTAATCAAAAATTGCTTAGCAATCATTTTGTGATCCTGACTAAACACATATTTAGTCCAAAATGATTCATGGTGATGCCCATGCTCACCATGGTGATCCACATTATGCGTACCTACGCTTGCTATACTTGACATATCTGTGTATTAAATACGTTATTCTTCAGTCCCTATTCATGTACGTTAGCCAACAATCTCTCCTGCGCCGGCTCGTCCGCTGTCTGTGTTGCCTGAGACATTTTAAATTCTTTCCTTAAATCTTCTGTAAAGAAATAAGGTTGTTCATTAAGCCAGGCCTGATATTCCTCTTCCGTTACAATCCGCACTTTCTTTTGCATATTGTAGTGTCCACCGCCACATATTTTGGCGCAGAGCATTACAAAATCGTATTTATAGTCACCCAACCGGTCGCGCATCTCTTCTGTGGTGACGGTCGGTGTAAACTGGAAATATGTCTTCATACCCGGTACCGCATTCATCTGTACCCGGAAATCCGGCATATAAAAGCTATGTAAAATATCTTTTGACCCGATCTGCACCCGTACGGGCTTATTTACCGGTAATACGATTTCAGATCCCAACTGGTCATCCCAATTCTTTTTATCGTTGAAATCCATTCCCAATCCGTTCAATGGCGTTGTCAACCGATAATTACGTTCGCCAAGCTGACCGTCCCGTCCCGGATAACGGACTGTCCAAGTGAACTGTTCGCCTACAACTTCGATATGGAGCGCATTTTTCTGATCCTCTTCCGGCACATTCGTAATGCCCCGCCACGTGAAAAACCCAAACAACACCAAAATCGTCAACACAATTGCAGGTGTAATGGTCCATATCTTCTCAATCGTATTATTATGCGGATAAAAGTACGCCTTACGAGTAGGCCGCGCACGATATATATAGGCGAACGAAAATAAGCCTATGTGCATAACCACCAATACGATCGTACAGATGATCGTTGTGATGATAAACATGGTATCAATCTGCTGACCGTGCTCTGTGACCGCAGCCCGGAACGATTGTCCTCCGTGATGAACATACGACCAATACACACCGTATAATCCCAGTACTAATGCAACCAGAAACAATACGGCATTGAAGTTATACAGATAATAGGTGGTATCTTTTCCGTTCATCCGTCTCGTCAACTCATACACTTGAATAATCTTTCCGATTACTCCCACCAGCACACAGATCAAAAAGACCAGCAACAACCCATAGAAGAAGTTCTTATACACCTGCGGATCAATGTTCGGACCTGCGTCTTCCGCAGCGGCGGCTGCAGGTTTGTCTGCTTTAGCCGCAGGTACAGCGGCGGTCACAGTGTCTGGCGAGACCGGCGCAACGTCGCCGGCTGTATCCGCTGCAGTCGCAGTATCCGCTACCGCAGTCGCAGTATCTACGGTTTGCGTTGCAGTGGTATCCGTCTCCTGAGCAAAAGCCCGACCAACCAGCGCAATTCCCACAACGAATGCCAGTATCCAAACTGTTTTTAACTTGCTACTTTTTATAAAGCCCATTTCTATTTATAACGATTATCCGTGTTTTAATATTACTCAAATCTGATGGTGCAAACTCTCTTCGAGGAAAGGATGTTTACTGGGAACCAATGCATGCTTGCTCAATTTGTTCAACACCAGAAACGCAAACAATCCTACAAAGCCAAGTGCTGTACCTATCTCAATCCAACCGAATCCACGATGGGTCTCTACCGTGCCCGGCATCACCATAATGTAAAAGTCAAGCCAATGGCCAAGAAGCAATACAACACATACGGCCCCAAGCACCTTAGGGTTGCGCACATAGTCCCTATTCACTAACACCAAAACAGGCACTACAAAATTAATCGCAACACTTAACCAAAACCAAGGCTTATATTCCGGCTCCCAACGCTTATAAAAGTAAACGGATTCTTCGGGTATATTGGCGTACCAAGTTAACATAAACTGAGCGAACCAAACATACGTCCAGAAAATGGAAAAGCCGAAAATCAATTTACCAAGATCGTGCAAGTGGTTTTCGTTAACCCAGTTCAAATAACCTGCTCTTTTCAGCAAAATTACCATAAGTGTAATCACACAGAGGCCACTGACAAATATAGCAGCAAAATTATACCAGCCGAACATGGTGGAAAACCAATGGGCTTCCAACGACATAATGGTATCGAAAATCCAGATAGGCGACGTAAACCCAAAAATAACCAAAAATATCGCAGCTACTTTGAAGCTTTTCTTGTAGGAATTGAGACCGCCTTCTAAATCCTCACGGTACGAAAACCGGGCCAAAAGCCATGCGCAAATGCTATAAGCACCCATAAAAGCAACCTGCCTAAACAAAAATCCAGGAGCGTTTAGGAATGCTGATTTACCAGCTATCAGCGCATCATAATTGGGGCTGTTGGGGTCAGTAAGTCCTTCGCCAAACCAATGGTGATACAGGTTATGTGAAAATAATCCACCTATAATAATAACAAGCAACACCAATGAGGCAACAGGCAATACATAAGCCATTGCCTGCGGGATCCGTATCAAACCCGATGGCCAACCGGCTTGGGTAACAAAGACCAATGCCAGGAAACAACCACCTGCAGCACACACGCCTGTAAAATAATACCCCATCAGCAATAGGTTTGCGTAGGTCCGCTCCACGATGATGTGGTTGCTGGAAAGCAAGCCGATGGCGACCGCCACTATGCCTACGGCTACCGCAACCAAGCTCAATGCCCGTGCTTTCCCCGTAAACGTAAACTGCTCGCTGAAGTTATAATCGTGATGATGACTATGATTTCCCATTTAATATAGCTGATATAATATTAATTCTTTTGTAATTCCCTAACATACATAACCACTTTCCAACGTTCTTCGGGCGACAGCTGCGATGCATGGGACCCCATCATGTTCAACCCGTACGTGATTGTATGGTAAATCTTGCCATCGGTAAGATCAGCCATTCGCCCGCCACGTGATGAATTAATCGAATCGGACCTCGCATAAGAAGGAGGCGGAGGAAAGTTTTCAAGTTGCCGCGACTCAGCTTCCAACGTCCGGTCTTTGGTTATCGAGCCATCTCCATGCCCTTCAGGCCCGTGGCATACCGCGCAGTAAACCTGATACAGTGCTTTTCCTTGCTCAAGGTTCTCCGCTGTATGCACAAGCGGATTTACCAGTTCGACACCTGCACGTTCATAATCTTCGTTGCTCGCGGAATAAGGAAACCGCTCGAATCCAACCGGAGTCGTACCGGCGGGCGGTATCTGAGCCGTCTTTCCGTCCTTAAAATTTGCATTCGGCTGATCGGGGTTATAACCAATAGGGTCATACATATTGCGCGAAAACTCCCAGCCCGTACTGCGTGTGGTCTGATCACCGCACGAAGCCGCGACGACCGCAATCGCAACCGCCGTGCCTACAGCGCTAAGAAGTTTTATCTTATTCATAACTAACATATTTTCGTTCATTGTACTTCACTTCCACAGCGCCCGCTTCTTTCAATAGTGTTTCGATCTTCAGGTGGTCGGCGTTGTCATTTGCATCAACAGCGAGAATAAACCGATCATCGGTAGCGCGCAAATCCATTACTCGGGGCGCACGCCCGGGAAACAGGTGATTGCGATAAAAAAAGGTTGCCACCATTCCCAGTGCTGTGATCAGAATGGTACATTCAAATGTCACAGGCACAAAATCCGGCAAGGGCAACGCCGGTTTACCTCCGATATTCATTGGCCAATCATAAAACATCGTATAATAAAGGAGACTGAATCCCAATGTCCCTCCTAGCAACCCAAAGCAAAATGCGGCAATGGGAAGTCTGGAAGGTTTTACGCCCAACTTGGCTTCAATACCGTGAATGGGCATCGGCGTAAAACAGTCATAAATGCTAACGTTATTGGCTTGCAGCCTATCGATCCCGTCCATCAATTCGTCTGGATCCGCAAAACTTCCGATGATATATTTGAAATTACTCATTGCTACTTGGTTTCTAATTCCTTGATTTCCTCTTCCGTCACCGAATCGAATTTCGTCAGGCTGTTTGTAAAGAACTCCACCTGTCCCTTATCCAAATGACCTTCTTTGATCAACTTAGACTTTTGCTGTAAACTCGCACTCTTCAACAACAATTTTACCTCGGCTATCGCGATACCCGGTAAAAACCGGATGAAAAGCAGGAACATCGTGAAAAATAAGCCAACAGACCCAACGAACACCCCGACATCCGTCCACGTAGGATAAAACATGGCCCAGCTCGAAGGAAGGTAATCGCGATGTAGCGAGGTAACGATGATCACAAACCGTTCGAACCACATCCCGATATTTACCACGATGGATAACACCCATGAAATCGGAATGCTTGTGCGGATTTTCTTGAACCAGAATAACTGCGGAGAAATCACGTTACAGGTCATCATCGTCCAGTACGCCCACCAGTAAGGTCCGGCAATCCGGTTGGCAAAAGCATACATCTCGTATTCGGATCCGGAATACCAGGCAATGAACAACTCGGTCAAATAAGCGATTCCTACGATAGATCCCGTAGCCATGATGATTTTATTCATGGACTCGATGTGGAACATCGTAATGTAATTCTCAAAGTTCATCACTTTGCGCATCACCAACAGCAGCGTTTGTACCATGGCAAATCCCGAAAAAATAGCTCCGGCAACAAAGTAAGGAGGGAAGATCGTCGTGTGCCACCCCGGAATTACGGAAGTTGCAAAGTCCATGGATACGATCGTGTGAACCGAGAGAACCAGCGGAGTAGATATACCTGCCAATATCAGGGAAACGATCTCAAATCGCTGCCATGTCTTTACGGATCCATTCCAACCAAATGACATAATCGAATAAATTCTCCGTTTTAAGCCAGCGGCCCGATCCCGTACGGATGCAATATCCGGCAATAGTCCGCAGTACCAGAAAACAAGGGATACCGTAAAATACGTGGAGATTGCAAATGCATCCCATACCAGTGGCGAGTTGAAGTTTACCCACAATGACCCGAATTGATTGGGCAATGGAAAAATCCAATAAGCCAACCAGGGGCGCCCCATGTGGGCTACTACATAAGTGGCTGCACAAATCACCGCAAAAATGGTCATTGCCTCAGCCGAACGGTTAATTGAATTCCGCCAGTTCTGACGAAAAATCAATAAGACGGCCGAAATCAGCGTACCCGCGTGTCCAATACCTACCCACCATACAAAGTCGGTGATATCCCATGCCCAACCTACCGTTTTGTTAAGCCCCCATGCTCCGATACCCGTCCAGAATGTATACCCTACACTAAACACCCACAACAACGCACCTAACGCCGCCAAAATAAATCCGATCCACCAAGCTCTATTGGGTTTGTTTTCTACCGGAAGCAGAATATCATCGGTTATTTTGGCATAGGTAATATCCTTGCCGGTTATCAGGGGTTCTCTTAATATTGATTCGTTATGCGATGACATAGTCTATTAATTCAAAATGATTAAGCCTCATACGTATTTCTCACCTTCGTCATGTAACCGATACCTGGCTGCACATTGATTTCCTCCAATACATAGTACACCCGTTCATTCTTCAGCGCCTTAGACACTTCGGAATTTGGATCATTGGCATCGCCAAAGATGATGGCGTTGGCGGAGCATGCCGAGCTGCAAGCTAACTTAATGTCCCCGTCTTTCAACGTCCGCTTTTCGATCTTGGCTTTCAACTTACCCGCTTGGATACGCTGGATACACATTGAGCATTTCTCCATCACACCCCGTGAACGGGAAACCACATCCGGATTTAACACCAGTTGGGTAAACTCATTGTTCAGGTAATTATCGAACCGTGAGTCGTTCCAATAGTTGAACCAGTTGAAGCGGCGCACTTTATAGGGGCAGTTATTTGCACAATAACGGGTACCGAAACAACGATTGTACGCCATGTGATTCAGCCCCTCAGAGGAGTGAACCGTAGCCAGTACCGGGCAAACCGTCTCGCAGGGAGCGTGCTCACAATGCTGGCACATCATGGGTTGATGCACCACGGACACATTTTCCATGTCGTCCAGGTGTCTGATTTCGTCCTCTTCGGTAAACGATTCCCCTCCTTGTTCGATCGCATAATAGCGGTCAATCCGCATCCAATGCATCTCGCGGCGGCGGCGTACCTCATCGCGGCCGACGACAGGAATGTTATTTTCGACGTTGCAGGCAACAATACAGGAACCGCATCCGGTACAGGCATTCAAATCGATCGCCATCACCCATTTGTGACCTGGTTGCTCGTATTTATTCCACAGATCGTACGTCTTGTGTGAATCCGTCCAACTTCCGGCATTATGCCCCGGATTTTCCTTGTACTTCGCAAAGGATGTCTCGCGGATGATATTACGTCCTTCTATGGTATGGTGGGTTTGGGTTTGTGCTAATTCATAATTACCACTCGCCTTGGTCAGCTTGGCAGTCGTATTGAACTGCAGGGTGCCATTTACCAACTTCACAAAGGGATAAGCGTTTTTTCCGACGTTATTTCCCGCTTTCCCAACTTTCGTACGGCCATACCCCAGCGCAATTGAAACGGTTCCCATCGCCTGCCCGGGTTGCATCAACACCGGGAGCGTTACTTTATAACCGCTATCATCAGCCACCTCTACTAAGCTATTTTCGCCCAAACCAAGTGACTCCGCAAACTTCGGATTCAACGCCGCATAATTGTCCCAGGTCACTTTGGACACTGGATCCGGCAACTCATGCAAGTACGCATTATTACCTTGTTTACCATCCTTAAGGGCGATACTTTGGTACAATTGAACCTCTACGTCCTTAGCCAACGCTTTGCTATGGGAAGCTAGGGTATTGGCTACCGCACCCAGTGTAGAAAAATCAAAGCTATACGTAGTAGCCGGCTGATCGCCTTTGTATTCGAATCCTGTCTGCAATACATCTTTCCACGTTTTGCTACTGCCAACGAGAAGCTGTTGTTCCCAATTGTTCTTTACAAACGTATAATAGTCGGTCTTCTCGCCCGCCCACAACAGTAAGCTGTGCTCCACTTGGCGGGTGTTGTATACCGGATTAATGGTCGGCTGTACGATGGTATAGTAACCTCCACGTGGATGGGCATCGCCCCAAGATTCCAGAAAATTATGGTTCGGTGCAATGGCATCCAGCTCCGAGGCCGTTTCGTCCTCGCGGTCGGAAAATGATAGTTTGAACTTAATCTTACTCAATGCAGCTTTCACTGCTTCCTGATTCGGGTAATTGTACAGGGGATTGCTTTCCCAAAAGAATGCCACATCCACATCGCCCCGGTTTGCTTCCGCCAAAAACGAAGCAAATGCTTCGTCGTCACCTTTATACTGATAGGAAGGATTATCCAAATCGATCGTACTGCCATAGCTTTGCAACGCCACATTAATGGCATTAGTCAACGTTTGTATAGCGACTTCATTAGAGCCCGCCACAACCACTGCACGACCACGCGCCTGTTGCAGTTCCTGTGCCACGAGCTTCAAAGCAGTTTGCGCCTTCTGATTGGAGCTTAGCGCGCCGGGCAAGTTACTTCCGGTAATGGCGTTGTACAGTGCGATCAGTAAGGGACCTTCTTCCGATGGCTTAATCGCCACGCGCACATCCGCATTCGTACCGGTAAGGCTCATCCCACCTTCAAATTGAATGTGGCGTGACATCTTACCTTTTTGAAGGCTCTTGTAATCTCGGTTGCTGATGTATTGCTGAGTATGTTCTTCGCCGCTAAGCCAAGTACCCAGAAAATCCGCTGCCACGCTGACGATGACGTCTGCATTATCAAAACGATAATATGGCACAACCGATTTACCAAAGCTATTTTGATTGGCTTTGAGAATACCACTGTAGGAAACCGCCTCCACTTCAACCAAGCGTGCAGTCGGGTATTTTTCGGTGAAACGCGCAATCGCTGCAATCGTCGACGGACTGTTTATCGTTGACGAAACGATGCGAATCTGCTTTCCGGCCGCTTTTGCCGCATCCAATGCGGTTACCACGTGGGTATCCAACTCATCCCATGAAATATCTGCCCCCTTGAATTTAGGCGCCTTCAATTTCGAAGTATCGTAAAGATCCAGTATAGAAGCCTGAGCCGACGCATCGGTACCGCAGTTTAAGCCCACCGCAGAAGGGTTAGCCTCCAACAGGATGGGACGGCCTTCGCGCGTCCGCACCAAAACACTTTGTCCTTTGAAACTGGACGCATAAAAATTGGGAACGCCCGGTGTTATTTCCTCCGGTTTAATCAGGTAAGGGATCGCTTTGTGTGCAGGTGTGCGCTCGCAAGCCGCCAGTGTAACGGCCCCCAAGCCAAAACCCAACGCTTTCAGGAAATCCCGGCGGGGAGTCCTTGTACTCAAGCCAGCTTCACTCAAAACATCTTCTACGGGAATCGATTCGGAAAATTCACCCTTGCTTTTTTCGACAAAAGCCGGTGTCTGTTGCAATTCTTCCAAACCCTTCCAATATTTCTTGTTGCTATCCATTTAAGCTATATCTAAGTATTGCGTATGTCTGTATAACGTATTTATTAATAATGGCATTTACCACATTCCAGCCCACCCAACATGGCTGCCGTAACCTTCTCGCCTTTCTTCAGTTTTTCATGGGCAGCGATCAACTGGTCGTAATAGGCATTCCCTTCGTGGTTTACCTCTGTTTTTTTGTGGCAATCGATACACCAACTCATCGTAAGCGGCGAATATTGATATACTTCTGCCATCGTCTCGATGGGTCCATGGCAGGTTTGGCACTCTACACCCGCCACTACCACGTGCTGCGAATGGTTGAAGTAAGCAAAATCCGGCAGGTTGTGGATACGTACCCATTCGATGGGGCGTTGGTTCGGGCCATATTCCATCGTTTCAGGGTCATAATCCAAGGCGCGATAAATCTTCGCGATTTCTGGCGACAACTCGCCATCGTATTTATCGCTGGCCGTTATGGCCTTATGGCAATTCATACATACATTGGCCGAAGGTATTGAAGCATTTTTCGATTTAAAAGCTCCTCCGTGGCAATACTGGCATTCAATCTGGTTAACACCCGCATGCAACTGGTGAGAGAATTTAATAGGCTGTACCGGTTTATATCCTTCATGTACGCCTACATTCCAAAGCGTCTTCCACCCCGCAGAGCCCAAGAAAACAGCAACCATCAGCACGGCAAAGAAAACCAACTTTTTGTTCTTCGCCAATTTCTTTAACTTACCTAAGTAGTCTTTGCCAGGTGTCTCGGTAGCCTCAGGTTCCGGAATCAGTTCCTTATTGGTTGCTATGACACGTTCCAACGTCCGGATTACCCGATTCAGCACGAGAATTACCGCGAACGCCAGCACGATCACAGCCACCAACCCGATGATCATGAAGTTGTTTGCATCACCGCTAGCTGCAGCCGCTGCACCACCATTGCCACCGGTTGCTCCGCCGGCAGCGTCACCTGCGGCTTTCTTCTCCTCCTCTGATTTGATATAGGCTAAAATGCTTTTTATCTGGCCTTCCTGAAGCTGAGGAAAAGCCGTCATGGCAGCCGAAGGAAACTGAGCATCCAACTCCAAAGCTGCTGGATCACCCGAAGCAATCATCGCAGGCGCGTTATGAATCCATTTCAACAACCAAGCCTCATCATGCCGCTCGCTTACCCCTGCCAATTCAGGCCCTAAGAATTTACCGAACACCTTGTGGCAAGAAGAACAATTTGCCTTAAAAATCGTCTCCCCTTCTTTCGCATCCTGAGCCTGCAACGAAGAAACCGCAAGCAGCAATACCAACGCAACGGATATTGGCCTGACAACTCTTCCAAAAACTAATGAGATATTTCTCATATTGAGCACTTTATACAAATTATGATAAACGTAAAAAATTGGGTCCTATGAATCAATGGAACTACACCCTCTTAATAATGCCACAAAAGTATAACTTATTGGCGTATCGGTGACAATTGGATGACTGAATTTAATAATTTATAACCGTTCTAAATTGAAAAAAAGCTGCGATTCTAGTACGTATAGCGTATTTTATGACAAATACCGATTGGTTAAGTTCTCTCAAATTGGATTTTAAAATTTTGTTTTTTGACATTTAATTTTTAAAATAGAATAGGCTGACAAGAAGTTTCCCTTCTCTGTCTGGTTTTAAGACCGGATTTTCTTACCCAAATCAATTCGTATGATTTTAAAGTTCTTTGCAAAACTTTTTTCAAGTTTTTGTGTATAATTGGCATAGACCGGTTGCTGACAACCTGGGAGGAGACGACGATGATGGATACCATAAAATACAATGAATTGACATCTGAAGAAGCGTATGTGATCATCCATAAGGGTACCGAAAGGCCTTTTACCGGAGCATTGCTAACGAATAAATCACAGGGTATTTATGTATGCAAACGGTGTGACACACCGCTTTTCCGTTCCGAAGACAAATTTGAATCTCATTGCGGTTGGCCGAGTTTTGACGATGAAATCAAAGGCGCTATCAGGCGTGTGCCAGATCCCGACGGGCGGCGTACGGAAATCATTTGTGCCAATTGCAGCGGACACTTAGGGCATGTATTCCTTGGCGAGCGGTTTACCGCCAAAAACACACGTCATTGTGTCAATTCTCTTTCGTTGAAGTTTGTCCCAATGAAGACTCCCGAACAATCAGCTCGGAAGGCAACACCACCTGTTTCGTTTCCTTCCCGTGGCCGTCGAGCTGATTGAGCAAGGTGTTGATCAACTGATCTGCAATGGCCTCTATAGGTTGAGACACCGCCGTAATGGTCGGCGTAAACAGCTTAAAAAGCGTGTGGTCATCGTAAGAAACAACAGCAGGCATGAGCAAATCACGCTGCTTAAGTGCTTTTAGCCCTGTGATAGCCAAGTAATTGGTAGCAAAAAAAATGGCATCGGGCTGCTGATCTTTCAAAAAAGCTCTCATGCCCTGAATTGCAGCCTGTTCGTCGTCTTCCATATTCACTTTTTTGACATAAGGCTGCAATTGATAGGTATCGATAGCCCGCATGTAACCGTTCATACGATCCCGCATCTGAGTTTGTGAAGAATAGAGGGTAACCAGTGCAATCCGCTTATACCCTCGTTGAGCAAGGTGTGCTGTTGCGTCGTAGGCCCCCTTCACATTATCCGAAATCACATAATTTGCATTCAACCCTGGAATATACCGATCAAACAATACCAAAGGTAAGTGACTGTTGAGCAACGAATCAATGGTATCGCGCACGCCCTCTGAAGGTGTAATAATATATCCATCAACATGGCGATCGCGGAACAGTTCAATCAGCTCGACGGTTTTTTCCGGCTGATTGTCGGTGCTGCAATATAAAATCCGATAGCCTTTGCTATATGCCTTCGCTTCAATCAGCCGGGCGATGTTAGCGAAAAATGGATTCGAAATATCTTCAATAACCAACCCGATAATCTTGGTTTTCCCGGTTCGTAAGCTCTTTGCTAACTCGTTGGGCTTATACCCTACCTTTTTCACATAATCCAGTACACGCTTAGTCAGCCCGTCGCTGATCCGCTTTTCCTTGGCTTTGCCGTTGAGGATGAAGGATACGGTTGTAACCGATACACCCAAATCCCTTGCAATGTCACTGATGAGTATCTTTTTTTTCATAATTAGTTTTGGCCATTAGCTATCGGTTTTTGACTATTAGCTAGTAGCTCTCCGACCTTAAATTTTAGCAAAAGCAGCTTTATGTTTAGCACAGCGACAAACGTAGGGATTTTTTTGGTGAAGCTGAAATAATAAATTAGCTTTACTGCAAATTACACGAATAACTCTAATAAATTAATCATGCTAATGCGTTTAAGCACTTTGGCCGTTCTACTCGGTTTCACCTTGTCCGTACAGGCTCAAGATTCGCTAATTTCCTATGTAGATCCGTTCATTGGTACGGGTGGTCACGGCCATACTTTCCCCGGTGCCACCGTCCCTTTCGGCATGGTACAGCTCAGCCCTGACAATGGCCGCGCAGGCTGGGATTGGTGCAGCGGCTATCACTACAGCGATAGCCTTATTGTCGGATTCAGCCATATGCATTTAAGCGGCACCGGCATCGGTGACTGGCTGGACATTTCCGTATTGCCCTTGACTGCACCGCTTGATGACACGGTACAGCGATTGACGATGCGCTTCAGCCACGACAACGAACAGGCTGCTCCCGGTTACTACCAGGTCCTGCTGAGTAATGGTGTCAATGCGGAACTGACGACCACTGAGCGATGCGGCTACCACCGGTATACCTATCCGCAGGGAAGTACACCCATCATCCGCTTTGACCTCGCTTTTCATGTCAATTGGGATAATCCTACCGAAACACACGTCAGCATACTGAATGACAGTACGCTGGTTGGATACCGGTATTCTACCGGATGGGCCAAGGTACAAAAGGTGTATTTTGCAGCCCGCACCTCTGCGCCCATTGTGCGAAGCATTCTCAACGACGGTCAGTCGGCCTCCGATATGAGCGATATGGTAGAAACCTACGACAAAGGGAAGGGGGCGTCTGTCCAGCTTTTCTTTGACGGTAATACCCACCGAACAATTGAAATGAAGGTCGCTTTATCCATGACCAGCTATGATAAAGCAGTGAACGCGTTACGTGAGATTCCTTCGTGGAATTTCAGGGACGTCCGGAAAGCGGCCGAAGACAAATGGGAAAAAGAATTGCAAAAGATTAAAATCACCACGGCGGATAATCGCTTAAAACGCGTCTTTTACACCGCATTGTATCACACGGCCATAGCCCCTACCCTTTATTCAGATGCCGATGGCACCTACCAAAATGCTAACGGTGAGCTACGAACCATGCCCAACGGCGCTAACCGGTACACCCTCTTTTCCCTTTGGGACACCTTCCGGGCACTTAACCCCCTTTTTACGCTTACTCAACCTCAGCGTTATACGGATATGCTCAATAGCCTGTTGGCCTTCCATGATGAAAATGGATTGCTTCCTGTCTGGGATTTAAGTACCTGGGAAACCAACACCATGACCGGATACCACGCCATTCCTGTATTGGCCGATGCTATCTTAAAAGATTGGCCAGGCTTAAACGCTGAACGAGCATACGAAGCCATGCTCCACAGTGCGTATCAAGACATCCGGGGCGTACCTGACTACATCGAATACGGTTATCTACCCCAAGATAAGGCTGGAGGTAGCGTTACGGTTACATTGGAATATGCATTTGACGATTGGTGCATCGCTCAAGTAGCTAAGAAACTGGGTAAAACAGCCGACTACGCCACGTTTATGAACCGGGCAAAATCGTATACCCATCTGTTTGACAGCCAAACCGGCTTCATGCGCGCCAAAACGAGCGAGGGGCATTTTGTCGAACCCTTCGATCCCTTTTGGTCCGAACACGATTTTGACAAGAGTCAATACATTGAAGGAAACGCCTGGCAGCATTCATTTTTCGTGCCCCATGATGTGCATGGACTTGTACATCTATACGGCGGCAATGAAGGCTTGAGCAGCAAGCTCGACGAACTTTTCGCGGCGCCGTCGGAGATGCATGGCGAAAACATTTCGCCGGATGCAAGCGGATTTATCGGCCAGTACGCACATGGCAATGAGCCAAGTCACCACATTGCCTACCTATACAGCTACATCGGCGAAGCCTGGAAAACCCAAGAGCGGATCCGTCAAATCGTGGATTCCATGTACCACGATCGGCCAGATGGTTATGCAGGCAATGAAGATGCCGGACAAATGAGCGCCTGGGCCGTATGGAGCATTGCCGGGCTTTATCCGGCTAATCCGGCAAGCGGCGAATATGTCTTTGGAAGTCCTTGTGCCGATGAGGTTATATTCGCTTTACCGAATGACAAGTCTTTTACGATCCGCACACTCGATAAGGACGCTAAAAACGGATACATCCAGTCGGTCACGTTAAACGGGGAGCCTTATGAAAAGACTTATATCCGCCATGAAGACGTACTCAACGGTGGGAAACTGGTATTCAAAATGGGACCTAAACCTGGTAAACGCTATGGCCGGAAACCAGAATCTTGGCCAGGAGGAAACTAGGGAACATGAAAAGTAAGGAACTACGGGTGCCTCTCGATTATTGGCTTACTTTTTATAAAAAAAGCCGGGCTCGCTATTGAGCCCGGCTTTTTACTTTTTACTTTTACTTTCTTACGCTTCCTTCTTTTCCGGTTTCGGAAGCAGCACTTTGCGTGAAAGTTTCAGCTTCCCCTGCTTATCTATATCCAGCAATTTCACCTTCACAATGTCGCCTACGTTGAAGATACCATCCATCGTTTCGAACCGTTTCCAGTCAATTTCAGAGATATGAAGCAATCCATCTTTGCCAGGGATGATTTCGATGAATGCACCAAATGGCATAATCGATTTCACCTTACCTTCGTAGACCTCACCCACCTCCGGTTTAGCAGCAATGGCTTTGATACGCCGGACGGCATCGTCAATTGAAGCCTTGTTTTCGGCAAACACCTGTACGACGCCTTTGTTATCTACTTCATCGATTGCGATGGTAGCTCCGGTTTCACGCTGCATCTCCTGAATGATTTTTCCACCCGGTCCGATCACCGCACCGATAAATTCCTTGTCAATCGTAAAGCTCACAATACGCGGCGCATGAGGTTTATAATCAACTCGCGGTTCAGCGATGGTTTTCTTCATCTCATTCAGGATATGCAAACGGGCTTCTTTTGCCTGTTCCAGTGCCTGTGTGAGTACTTCCCATTTCAACCCGTTTATCTTAAGGTCCATCTGGCAACCAACAATTCCTTTTTCCGTTCCCGTCACCTTAAAGTCCATATCACCAAGATGGTCTTCATCTCCTAGGATATCGCTAAGAATGGCGTACTTTTCAGTTTTTTCATCCGTAATCAACCCCATGGCGATACCGGATACCGGGGCTTTGATTTTTACGCCGGCATCCATCAGGGCCAATGCACCGGCACATACCGTCGCCATAGATGACGATCCGTTCGATTCCAGAATATCGGAAACAACGCGGATGGTATAGGGATTTTCATCTCCGGTGGGCAGCACTTGTTTTAATGAACGCATAGCCAGATTACCATGTCCCACCTCGCGGCGTCCCGGACCTCTGTTAGGTCGTACTTCGCCTGTGGAGAACGCAGGGAAATTATAATGAAGAATAAACTTATTATAACCATGAATAAATGCGCCGTCGATCATCTGTTCGTCGTCTTTCGCGCCTAACGTAACCGAGGTGAGCGACTGCGTTTCGCCGCGCGTAAATACGGCAGAGCCATGAGCCGCAGGCAGGTAATCCACCTCACTCCATATGGGGCGCACGGTGCGTACATCCCGCCCGTCCAACCGGATCCCCTCGTCCAGTATCAAGTTACGCACCGCCTCGTACTGCACATCGTGGTAGTATTTTTTAATCAGGAAGGCCGTATCGTCGTCAATTTCCTCCTCGCCAAACGTCGTCTCAACAAACGTGGCGCCGATCTGTTTAAATTGCTCGCTGCGTTCGTGCTTTGCTGAGGCCGATTTAGCCACCGCATACACCTGGTCATAGGTAGCCGCAAAAATCCGGTCGCGCAGCTCGGGATTGCCCGGTTCGTGGTTATATTCGCGTTTGGCTGTTTTACCCACCAATTGTGCCAGCTCAACTTGGGCCTGCACTTGCTTTTTGATGGACTGGTGCGCAAACTCAATTGCCTCTACCATTTCCGCTTCCGAAATTTCCTTTGCTTCTCCTTCTACCATGACAATGTCGTTCGCCGAACCTGCGACGATAAATTCCAGGGTAGCCCGCTCCAACTCACTCAATAAGGGATTGATCACCAATTGCCCGTCGATTTTCGCCACTCGTACTTCTGAAATCGGGCCGTTAAAAGGAATATCTGATACAGCAATAGCCGCAGATGCAGCCAAACCAGCCAATGCGTCGGGCATGATGTCCTTGTCGGCCGATATCAATGAGATCATTACCTGCGTATCCGCATGATAGTCATCGGGAAATAAAGGACGCAATGCACGGTCTACCAAACGTGAAATAAGTATTTCGTAATCTGAAAGGCGCGCTTCCCGCCGCAAAAACCCACCTGGTATACGCCCCGCAGCGGCATATTTCTCCTGATAGTCGACCGATAACGGCAAAAAATCCGTTCCGGGCTTAGCTTCCTGGGCGGAAACCACTGTGGCGAGCAGCATCGTATTTCCCTGCTTCACCACCACCGAACCATCCGCCTGTTTGGCCAATTTTCCGGTAGAAACCTCGATCTGGCGACCTGCGCCCATATCGATTGTTGTTTTAATTTCGTTGTAACTCATCTGTTGTTTCATTCGGTGTGCTGTCATCTTTAAAACACACCCATTTTATATTAACTTTTTTAATTTGGCACAAAATTAGATAAACGCCGCAGCATATGCAAGTTTCTACTGCTGCTATTAACCGGCGCTTATCGGGCGCCCACCTACCTTTGAAACACAAATTTATCAGGTGAGCATAATAAATACAAAAGCCACCCGTCTATTGGCGGATGGCTCCCTTGAAAATTTTACCTGAAAGCTATTTTATGATATCACGCAAGCCCAAAGCCTTGATGATGCCACGGTAGCGTTCGATGTCCTTGTTGTAAAGGTATTTCAACAGCGAACGGCGTTTACCGACTAGCTTCTGCAAAGAACGTTGCGTAGCAAAGTCTTTCCTGTTTGATTTCAAATGCTCTGTCAAATGAGCAATTCGTTTGGTGAACAAAGCCACCTGTCCTTCGGCAGAACCTGTATTGGTTGCCCCTCCGGCAAACTCAGCGAAAATATCCGCTTTGTACTCTTTACTTAAATACATTACTTGAATAATATTGAAGCGTTAAAAACTTAATGAATAAATCGGCGGCAAAGATATAGAATTTTTTTGAAGTATGAAATATCAGGTCGCGTTCAATGGATACCGCCAATAAATAATCTCGACCTGTACGAAAGCCGTACCCGGCCCTCCTGCTGATAGCGTTCAAAGATCACCGTCATTGCTTCCAGCATTTCTTCGTAAACGGGTGACGTTTCTTCGGGCATAAACGAATACGAAAGCATCCGTCCACGCAGCTGCGTCAGCGTCAGAAAATCCGTGTGTTCAAAAATGCGGTATTCGGGCGAGTCGGGTGCGAAAAAAGACAACACCTCCTCGGTATCCATCCGCCGTTGGCTAACATTTAAGTAATCAATCCCATACTTGTAAATCAACGACTCATACGCCTGCTCAAACGGGCTGTCCGTATTACGCAAGTTCCACACCACCGCCACCAACAGGTTATTCCTTCCGATCCGTTTGAATTCATGTTTCGTTTTCGTCAGATCAAACCAGTGAAATGCTTGCGCTGAAACGACAAGGTCTACCGATTGATCTGGCAAATCCGTAGATTCAGCCGTTCCATTTACAAAAATACAGTTCTTAAATCCCTTGAGCCGTCGCCGTGCTAACCGGCTCATCGAGCGATTGGGTTCAACAACAAATACGGTATTGCCCCATTGCGCAATTTGTTCTGTAAATATGCCTGTTCCTGCTGCAATGTCCGCCACCACCTGTTCTGAGTCAGGCACGATATGCTCCTTAAGAAAAGCCACGAGCTCCGGCGGATAATGCGGCCGAAACTGATCGTAGAGCACCGCCCTATGCGAAAACCGGCTAACGCTATCCTTCGGCATAAAATAAGATTGGATTTAGCACGTTGACTGTTGTAAGGACTCTCCCGTTCATTGGAGTAAAAATAGCATAAATTTTGAGATGCAACCGGAGCCTGCTACTCCAATCAATCATTAACTAAAATTAATTACTTAAATAACAGAGTATTATAAAATCTTAATAATTTTTTTTAAAAAGTATTTTCATATATCAACAATTGTTCACTAAGTTTGCCTAAACAATGAACTATTAACCATTTGTACAACAGATTGTGAAATACGAGCGGCAAGATCAACTTAAATTATCCATCTTTAAACTACTTTATTACAACGGCCCTTTATCATTGGCCGAATTGAGCATGCACACCAATAAGAGTGTACCTAACATCACCAGCATTATTAACCAGCTGGTAAAGGAGGGGTATGCTGTACAGCATGGGTTAGCGCCGTCTACTGGTGGCCGTAGGCCAATAAAGTATCGACTTAACAATAAGAAAAAGCAATACACCGTAGCCGTCGCAATGGACCAGTTTGTGAGCCGGATCGTTGCATACAACTTAACGAACGACCTTATCAGCCCTGAAGCCTCCATTGTATTGCCCTTAAAAGACAACGATGCGGCATTTGAACAACTTTGCCAATTCATTCGTTCGTATATCGACCAAGCAGGCATTAAACACGAACATGTGCTTGGTATCGGCATCGGCATGCCCGGATTTATCGATGTAGAAAAGGGCATCAATGCTTCATTTCTGCGTACCGACACGGGCGAAATGGGTCTTCGCGACAGGCTGACACAGTCGCTGGAATTGCCTGTTTACATCGAAAACGACTCCAGTGTTATTGCTATTTCCGAATTGCATTTCGGCGCAGCCGAAGGATTGAAAGATGTCATGGTAGTTAATATGGGGTGGGGCATCGGGCTGGGAATGATTGTAAACGGAAGCCTTTTCAGAGGTCACAATGGGTATGCAGGCGAGTTTAGCCACATTCCATTGTCTCACACCAACAAACTTTGCTCATGCGGTAAACGCGGTTGCTTGGAGGTGGATGCATCGCTTTTAGTAGCCGTTGAAAATGCCAAGCAAGCGATTGCAGGAGGAACGACCTCCAACCTACAGAAGCTATTTGCCGAAAAGCGGAAAGCAGAAGGCGACCTGCTCATTGAGGCCGCCCGAATGGGCGACCAACTCGCGGTGGAATCGCTATCGGATGCCGCCTTCATGGTGGGTAAAGGTGTTGCCACCCTGATCCACATCATGAATCCCGAACGGGTAGTGCTCAGCGGCAGGGGTGCGGCAGCGGGCAAATTACTATTGGCACCCGTGCAACGCGCTATCAACGAGTTTTGCATTCCGAAACTTGCCGAACAAACGGATATCGCAATTTCAGAACTGGGTTATCAAGCAGAACTTTTGGGAGCTGCGAGTTTGGTGATTGAAAATTTCTGGCTCTCCCACCGATCAGAAAGCCACATTCCGCTCACTACATAATTACAAGTAATTTGCTGCTATAATCAAAAAAACAACCATTAATTCACTAATTTTTTAACCAATCAAACAACACAAAAAACATGAAAATTCTGTACATGAAATTATGCGTGTTGATCGTGACCTGTACCAGTATGGTGTCCCTTTCTTTTGCGCAGCAAACCCTTACCGGCACGGTATCGGATGCGCAGGGCCCGATCCCTGGTGTAACCATAACCGTTCACGGAACCACGCGCGCCACGCAGACCAATGAAGACGGACGTTATTCATTTCAGGCGACGTCAGGCGAAACTATCCAATTTTCCATGATTGGCTACGTCACACAAACCGTCGTGGTAGGTTCGTCAAACACGATTAACATCACACTCCATGAAGATGCCGGACAACTCGAGGAGGTGGTGGTCACTGCGCTGGGAATCCAGCGTGCACCGAAAGAATTAGGTTATGCAATGAGTACTGTAGAGGCTGAAGAACTCACAAAAACCGGCAGTCCGAATTTTGCCGGGGCATTATACGGAAAAGCACCCGGGGTCCGCATTTCGGCAGCTCCAGGAGGCGCTACTTCAGGCATCAATATCAATATCCGGGGTACTAACTCCATCACCGGCAATTCCCAACCATTGGTAATTATCGATGGTATTCCCATGCGTCAATCGACATTTAACAACTCCGACTACTGGGGTGACCAACGTGCGCGCGGAAATGGATTAGAAGATCTTAACCCGGAAGACATCGAATCAATCAGCGTGTTAAAAGGCGCTTCGGCTGCGGCTCTTTACGGCTCCGAAGCTATGAACGGTGTGGTTTTGGTGACAACCAAATCTGGAAAAGGCGGCCAGGGCTTCTCGATTGATTTCAATGCGACCTATACCAACGATCAAATTGCCTACCTCCCCAGGTTCCAAGACGTTAGGGGCCCCGGATATGACCCTTCATACGCAGACGTGGGGCAATCGGAAGACATGTTCTTCTACTATGATGACGGGGTGAGGGGGACTGCAAACACCAGTCTTAACTTCGGTCCGAAATTCGACGGACAGCCCATCCGTTCTTGGGATGGCGAAATCCGCCCCTATTCGGCACAGAATGCTTATGACAAATTTTTCAACAATCCAAACAACACGGTCTTTAACTTGGCTTTAGGACACACCGGCGATCGTTCAAATACACGGTTTTCTCTGACCCGCCAAGACAACCAAATGACCTCTCTGGATTCCTACAACAAAAAGAACATTGCTAACCTGAACACGTCGTTTAAATTTGTGGACAGGTTGACCACCGATGTAGTTATTAATTACATCAACCAACATACCCACAACAGGCCCTTCTTAACGGACCGATTGATCAATAACTTCACGGGTATGATTTCTACGTTTGACAACCCGGAATGGTATATCGAAAAATACAAGACCAGCTTGGGATACCGATTCGTGACCGGTACAGATCCAAGCCTCACACCGGAAGAAAACATTACATACAATGGCTATCGTGGTGACGTGCTCGATTATATGTGGCAGGTGAAAGCGAAAAATTACGACGAATATTCCAATCGTTTAATCGGATCGTTCACCAATACATGGCAAGTAACCGACGACTTTTCAGTAAGGGCTCGCTTTTCGGCAGACATGACTGCATTGCGAACAGAGGATAAGCAACCCAGCGAGAAACCATTATCCATTGACAAAAACACGGGGTATTACGGATTGGGATCACAAAACGCCAACGTTTACTACACGGACCTGCTTGCCACATACAACAAGCAAGTCACCGGAGCGGTTAAATTGGGCGTGATGGTAGGCTATACGGCCACAAAATCGCAGGACACGTATATCCACAGGGGAACCAACGGCGGTTTGAGTGTGCGGGATTGGTTCGACCTGAACGCTTCAAACAACACTGCCACATGGAATGATCGGTACAATTATAAGAACAACATGCTGCGGGACGCCCTGTTCGGATCGGTAAATTTTAATTTGAAGGAATTCTGGTTTGTGGAGGGCACCTTGCGCCGGGAGCGGATTTCAACCATGCACCCGGACAACAATGTTCTCTACTACCCATCTGTCAACTCCAGCTTGATTCTTTCAGACGCATTCAACTTCCCGTCCTTCTTTGATTATGCAAAACTACGGGGATCCTGGGGTATCGTAGGTAACTACCCAGACATTTACCGTAGCGCATTGAGCCTGACCCAAACTAGCTTGGGTATACAAACGGATTCTGGCCAGCCTATAACGTATACCTTGTTACCGACGTCTGATTTCGGAAATGAAAAAATCAAGCCGGAAACCAAACACGAAATCGAGTTCGGTTTGGAAACCCGGATGCTAAACGGGCGCCTGGGACTGGATATCACCTACTATAACGGACAAATCCGTGATCAAATTCTGAATTACACGTTACCAATCAGCACAGGAGCCTCTTCAATTTTGGCTAACGTAGGGACATTGCGCAACAAAGGATGGGAATTTGCCCTCACGGGTACACCACTTGCTGAAGGTAATTTCCGGTGGACTTCGGCCTTGAATTTTGCCATGAACAAAAACATTGTCGAAGAGCTACCGGGAGGTGCCGGTGAACTGCTTCACCGTGATTATGATGGTGCTGCGGCTCAATTGGTATCTAAGGTGGGTAAACCCATGGGAGATATCATGGTTCATCCGATTGCCACCGATGCCAATGGCAATAAAATCGTACAGGATAATGGCCTCTATCAGCTGGATGCAGACAATTGGATTAAGGCCGGGAATGCCATGCCTAAAGCTATAGGAGGGTTTATCAACACATTCAGCTATAAAAACTTCACGCTTGATGCCTTAATCGATTTTCGTTGGGGCGGGCACGTGATGCCTACAGGTATTGCTTGGATGACCAGCCGCGGATTGACGGAAGAAAGCTTGAATTATATGGATGCCGAACACGGCGGCATGAGTTATTACCTCGATGAAAACGGCAAGGGAGTAGCTTATTCAGGAACGTCGGGCCCCAATGGTGAAAAAATATTTCACGACGGCGTTCTTATGGATGGCGTATTGGCCAATGGCAACCCGAATGAGAATGTGATCACGCAGGTGCTTTATTATGCTGCCACGTACAATTGGGGTGGCCCGCAATACTCAGACTCCCGTTATGAGCTTTATGTACAGAAAAACAATTACATCAAAATGCGGGAACTATCGTTAGGGTACCGGCTACCCGATCACATTGCCGCTAAACTGCGCGCAAAAAGCCTTCAGTTGTCTGCATTCGGTCGCAACCTCTTCTTTGTTTATCGTTCAGTAAAAGATTTGGATCCCGAGCAAATGACTGGCGGCTCGAACTGGGTTAACCAAGTCAGCAACGCAGGGACCAGCCCTGCAACGAGAACATATGGTTTAATGTTACGTGCTAGTTTCTAATTATTGTCAGAAAATGAAAACTGCATAAATTACCATATACAAAAGACAATGAATAATTTATGCAAGCTTCATCACCGATAAAGAACAAATTAATCAGATGAAAAAGTATATTGTAATGGGGCTGTGCGCAGCCTCGGCATTATTAATAATCCCCTCCTGTAAGAAGGAATCTTTTGGAGATTTTTATAGAAATCCATCCAAGGTAACCGAAACAACGGTAGAAAAACAGTTTGCAGGCATGCTTTATGCCTACCGCCAACTTACAGTACCTGACTACCGCAACTATTTTGTAACCATCCTACCTACCATCGCACGGTATATCCAAATTGATGGTTGGGCTAATGAAGCCAACCAATTGATCCCCGGCGCCGCTGCAATTGACGACCGTTGGTCAAGGTATTACGAGGGGTTGGCCCAGTTCCGCGAACTGGAGACCGTCTACCACAGTTCGGACGAAATCGTTCAATCCGAAACCCGGATTTTCCTATTGGCCGCCAAGATATTTTTTTACGACCAGACACAGCAAATTGTCGATATACATGGCAGCATACCCTGGTCCGAGGCCGGCAAACTTAGTTCAAACGGAGGGGATTACACAGTGTCCTACTCCGCCTATGATTCTGCTGAAGATATCTATACAACCATGTTGGACGACCTGAAATCCATCAGTACCGAATTAAACGGTTTAACCATTCCCAGCACCTCTGGCTTTGCTAATCAGGACCTGATTAATAACGGAGATTTGGATTTATGGAAGAAATACTGTAATTCTCTTCGTGTACGGATGCTTACACGCATTTCTGACGCGGGTTCCTTTTCGTCCAGGGCACAATCAGAATTGGCTGAAATCATCGAAAATCCATCCACGTATCCCCTGATTCTGACGAACGCGGACAACGCGCAATTAGACGTCTTTGATCCATCAACAGGCATCAATGCAACTGGTTTCCAAGATGCCCTAGAGAGCTGGAATGGAAATATCGCTGGCAAAAAAATGATCGATCACATGAATGAAAATAAAGATCCGCGTTTGCCTTTCGTATTCGAGCCCGGAGCCGAAGCAGACGACGAATTCATCGGACTAGATCCGATGTTGACCAGCTCCGTTCAGTCCAATCTCATTACGGGACCAGCCAGCAGTGGCGGTGGTACACTGGCCATTTATAATCGATCCACGTTTTCCAGGAACGACTATTTCCCAGGTATACTCATTACTGCATCCGAAGTAAACTTCCTGCTTAGCGAATACTACCAAAACGCAGGAAATAGCAGCACCGCACAGACTTATTTTGAAGACGGCATCACCGAATCCATTGCGCTATTTCAGGAAATAAGAAGCGTCAGCAACGACAACATCACTCCTGCAGCCGATGCACCCTCCCAAACGGCAATAAACGACTACATCGAGCGTATTGGCTGGGGAACAAACAACATCCAATTGATTGCTATGCAGAAATGGTTACACTTCAACATGATGCAACCTTATCAAAATTGGGCCGAAGTCCGTCGACTGGACTATCCAACTTTCGAATTCCGGTTAGATCCATCTGACAATCAGAAAACCGTTCCGGTCAAATGGAATCTTCCTTCGTCAGAGCCTACGTACAACGGAGAAAATTACAGTGTCGTAGCAGATCAGGATAATGTAAACACCAAGTTATTCTGGGATGTAAACTAATCGATAAAAAGATGTACCTTATCAGTGTGCCGCCCGATATCGGGCGGCATGCTGATTTTTTTATAGGGATGCGGGATTTTTATGAGGCTATGGACGTGTATATCGGCTATCTTATTACTGTGTACCACACTCGCTCTAACGGGTGGAATGCAGTCAGCTCCCACCGAACCATCCGGCGAAGGATTAGCCCGACAATATTGTGGGATGTGCCATCGTTACCCAGCCCCCGCATTACTGGACAAAAAAACATGGGTAAACAATGTACTACCCAACATGGGATGGAGACTGGGGATCAGACAGCCGGGAGAAGACCCGTACAACGGTATGGACACAGCCGAACAAGCCGTTCTACGATCGATGAATGTTTATCCGGATAATCCCGTGATTACTCCGGAAGCCTGGAAGAAAATAGTTGATTACTACGAGCAAGAGGCATCTGTCAAACCCACCCCACAACCCACTCATCCGCCCATAGACCGTACCCTCGATTTATTCGGCATTAACCCGCTGTATGTCGAAGAAAAGCTGATTCCACAGACAACCCTGCTGAAATTTGACCGCAACACCAATCAACTGTTCATGGGCGATGCTTCCAACTTTCTGTATGTGTTAGATCACCGATTTACTTTTCAATCAGCTTGGCAGTTAGAAAGCCCTGCGGTTGATATTGACTTTCCGAAACAGCAACCGCCACGGTTGTTGACCATCGGAACGATCCATCCGTCCGGTCTGGCTTGGGGTCGCTTCCTTACGTTCGACACAACGGGCTCCACTCCCCCATCGCGACTGATTAATATTCCCAACTTACCCCGACCGGTTGAATTTTCCGTGGCCGACTTGAACGGAGATGACCGGGAAGACTTGATCGTTTGTGGCTTTGGTCACTATACGGGTAAACTATCGTGGTACGACAACTTTCAGTCGGACCAAGAGCACGTGTTAAGCCTTCTGCCAGGCACCCTTAATGCTCAGATCGAAGATTTTAACAGGGATGGGAAACCGGACATTATGGCTCTGACGGGACAGGCTTTGGAAGGGATATCTATTTTTTACAATCAAGGCAACGGACAATTTGAGGAAAAACGCATCTTAAACTTCCATCCGGCTTTTGGCTCGTCGTACTTCGAGTTGGCGGATTTCAACGGCGATGGCCATGCCGACATCCTGCTGACCAATGGCGATAATTGGGATTACTCCCGTATCGATAAAAGTTTCCACGGTGTACGCATATACTTCAATGACGGCAACGACAACTTTAACGAAGCTTGGTTTTTCCCATTGCATGGCGCATCCAAAGCGATAGCGCGTGATTTCGACAACGATGGCGACCTGGATATCGCGGCAATCGCCTTTTATAGCAGTGAAAACGAACCGGGCAATGGGTTCATGTATTTTTCCAACGAAGGATCCCTGGATTTTAAACCCCACTCCTTTCCTTCAGCCGCTACCGGTAAATGGTTGTGCATGGAAGTAGCGGATTTCGACCATGATGGCGACGAGGATATCGTATTGGGTGCTTATATTCATAACTTGGCGGAGCTAAACCAATTTTTCCGCCAGCAGACGACTCAATACCCTCACCTGCTGGTGCTAACGAATCGATCAGAAAAAATTTCGCCTCATTAAAACCAGGGTGAAAACAATTTTATGTAAAACGCAACAAAAAAACTGTATAAAGCCATGAATAGTCGAAAAAAGCAATTCGCCACGATCGTGTTTATATTTTTATCAAGCTATTCAGCCCGATCACAAGAACACAATGTCTCCGCGGGTTACATGCCTCCCTCCGACCCGTTGGTGCAACAAAACCTCGCCGAATGGCAAGATCTCAAATTCGGGCTTTTCATGCATTGGGGTACCTACAGCCAATGGGGGATCGTGGAAAGCTGGAGCCTATGCCCTGAAGATGAAGGGTGGACCGTACGGCGGGGGCCGCATGCCCAAAATTATTTTGATTATGTAAAAGCCTATGAAAACCTGCAAACGACGTTCAATCCCAAACAATTCAACCCCGAAAAATGGGCCGATGCGGCCAAACAGGCCGGCATGAAATACGTTGTTTTCACGACCAAACACCACGATGGTTTCGCCATGTTTGACACCCAGCAGAGCGACTATAAAATCACCGACTCGAAAACACCTTTTTCCAGCAACCCGCGTGCCAACGTGACCAAAGAAATTTTCAATGCATTCCGTAGCGATGGCTTCAAGATCGGTACGTATTTTTCCAAACCCGACTGGCATTCCGACGATTACTGGTGGCCTTATTTTCCACCCAAGGATCGCAATGTCAACTACGATCCCATTAAATATCCCGAACGCTGGGAAAACTTCAAGAACTTTACCTACAACCAAATCGAGGAATTGATGACCGGCTACGGCAAGGTCGATATCCTTTGGCTGGACGGCGGTTGGGTACGGCCTTTTGCCACCATTGATACGGCCGTAGAATGGCAACGCACCATCAAAACCGAGCAGGATATCGATATGGCGCGCATCGCGAAGATGGCCCGCGGTCACCAACCCGGCCTTCTTGTCGTGGATCGCACCGTACCCGGTGAGTATGAAAACTACGTGACCCCGGAACAACAAGTACCTTCCGAACCGCTCGATATCCCCTGGGAAAGCTGTCTCACCCTGGGTAATTCATGGAGCTACGTACCCAATGATACGTACAAGCCCGCTCGCCAAATCATACACACGCTCGTCAAGATCGTTTCCAGAGGCGGCAACTACCTCCTGAATATCGGTCCGAGCCCAGACGGTGACTGGGCCCCGGATGCATATGACCGCCTGAAAGCCGTGGGCGAATGGATGGCGATCAACGGCGAAGGAATTTACAGCAGCCGGACCATCGCTCCTTACGCGCAGCACAATATCTACTACACCCAGCACAAAGACGGCCATACCAGCTATGCTTTTCTGCTATCTGATGAAAACAACGATCAGCTACACCTTCCTCCCACCATTCAACTGACCCTGCCCGATGGCAAACCGGTCAAACGGGTCGAAATACTCGGATTGGGTAAGCTGAAGTTTAAAACCAAGGGCAACGTATTGGAAATTACCGTTCCTGAAAGCAAACGCAGCAATACCGCGTTACGGTACGCCGCTGCGATCAAACTGAGCCACTAAATCCGAAAATCGTCATAACATGTCAAAACCTTCCGTCTTCTTACGAATCACAAGTTTCGCCATCCTGCTGGCCGTACTGTGGGTTGACCTACAGGCACAGACTACACACCGGTTTACCGAGGGACTGATCATTCAGGTGCCGTCTAACTACGGCCGCGAAGCGGTTTATACCGATGTGTTGCTCTGGAACTATTACCAGGGCAAACTGCCCACACCGCAACAAGGACAGCCTTTTGGTGGACTAGCTACCGATGAGCCAGCCAACTGGATGCCGGTCACCGCCGATACGTCAGGATTTTTCCGGCCCCAACCAACTACCGGCGGCAACCTGAACAGCCCGAACAACCCCGCAGGTCCCGGACGTATAGAGCGCTTGAGTGGAAAACGGCAAACTGCGCCGCAACGCCGCAGGTGGAGACCGAGTTATTTATACCTCACCTATTCGTCGTCCAAAACACAGGTGGCAACACTTAATGTACGGGGCAACAGTGCCGTACTTGTCAATGGCACATTGCATATGGGAGACCCCTACCGCATGGGATGGATGGAAATCCCCGTGCAACTGAAGAAGGGATTGAATGAATTTTATGTCCGCGGCTTATTGGTGGCGGCTGAACTCCATTTTCCGGAAAAACCGGTGTACCTCAATACGGAAGATCTTACCTTGCCCGACATCGTACAGGGGAAAGATAAAAGCCACCTCCTAGCCGGCGTTGTCGTCGTCAACACTTCATCAAAGGTGGTAAGCGGCCTGACCATGGGCAGTTCCACCCAAGGACAGGCGGCGGAAGCGACCGTACCGGACATTCCGCCATACAGCACACGCAAAGTGACCGTCCCGATCAACGCATCCAAGGTGACGGAAACGGGAGACGTACGAAGCCAGCTAACGCTGAGACAAAAAGGGAAAGTCGTCGATCAACAGTACCTGTTACTGCGCAGCGTAACTCCTACCCTGCCTTACCGCATCACCTTCGTGAGCGAAATCGACGGCAGCCTGCAATATTACGCGGTCAATCCTGCTGCCGGAGGTGAGAAACCGGGCGATGCGCTCTTCTTTTCGGTACACGGTGCGGGTGTCGAAGCACTCGGCCAGGCGCAAGCCTACCAGTCGAAAGACTGGGGCACACTCGTGGCACCTACCAACCGCAGGCCCCGTGGATTCAACTGGGAGGATTGGGGGCGTATCGATGCACTGGAAGTATTGGCTTTGGCCCGTGAAACGCTCCAACCGGACACCCAGCGCATTTACCTTACCGGGCATTCTATGGGCGGCCACGGCACGTGGTTCCTCGGCGCCACCTATCCCGACAAATGGGCGGCCATTGCCCCGTGTGCAGGGTATCCCACGCTAAAGGGATACGGCTCGGCTGATGGATTGATTCCCGAAAAAGGCCGCAATGCAATGGAAACACTATTATTGCGTTCCAGCAACCAAAGTGATGTCATTGCCTATGCGTCGAATTACAGACCGCTGGGTGTCTACGTGCTGCATGGAGATGCCGACCAAACCGTGCCGGTTACCTATGCCCGCCAGATGCGTGCGGTGCTCGGCGAGTTCCACCCGGATTTCAACTACTACGAATATCCCAACGGTTCTCATTGGTATAGCAACGAAAGTGTCGACTGGAAACCGCTATTTGACTACTTCAAATGGCATAAACGGAAAGTCGACACCGCCGTGCACACCATTGACTTCAAGACCGCCAATCCGGGTATTTCAGCTTCGTATTACTGGGCCACCATCTACCAGCAGCAGGAACCGCTGGAATATTCCCACCTGGTTCTTTCGCGCGACATCAACCAAGGGGCGATCATAGGTACGACCGAAAACATCCATACCCTACAACTGGACGTCAACGCATTCCCTTCCGGAAAGTCTATCCGCATCCAACTGGATAGTCTCAATGAGATCAGCCTTGAGAAACCGACCGGTGCTCCCTTCATTTATCTGAAAAAACAAGAAAGCGGCTGGCAGGCGGTCGACCGACCTTCTGCCGGAGAAAAAGGTCCACACCGCAACGGAACGTTCAAAGAGGCCTTCAACCATCGTATGGTGTATGTATACGGCACCCATGGCACGGAAGCGGAAAACCAATGGGCGATGGAAAAGGCGATATACGATGCCGAATCGTGGTATTACCGCGGAAATGGCGCATTTGATATCATTGCCGACCGTGATTTCGATGCCCCGGCTTATGCCGATCGCAACGTCATCCTGATCGGCAACGCAAAAACGAACAGCGCCTGGAACACCTTGCTGGCGAACTGCCCCATCAACGTCAATCCCAATGGCGTACAGATCGGCACAAAACAATACCAGGGAGACGACCTGGGCGGGTATTTCGTCTGGAAAAAGCCCGGGACTTCCATCGGATCGGTAGGCGTCATTACGGGAACCGGACTAAAGGGTATGCAGGCGGCAACCGCAAACCAGTACTTCGCCGGGGCGAGCGGCTTTCCAGATTATGTGTTCTTCAAACTTGATATGCTCAAAAACGGCCCCGAAGATGTTGTTGGCGCTGGATTTTACACCAATCAGTGGGAGGTAGGTCAATGAACAACCTAATAAGGATTCACCGCATGAGCGCATTAGCAGCGCTCCTGCTTTGTTTCTCTACCGTGGGCAACGCACAACAACGGGGGCTGACCAAAGCAAGGGCCAACAAATTGGCGCAAGAAGCGCTGACAGCCGCTTTGGAAGCATACCGACCTACTGCCACAAAAATATGGCTAGCGAAGAAAATCAGGCACAAAGACGGTTCCGAAATGAAGTTTGAATACAACGTGTTCGGCGATAAACCTGCCGACGGCCGGAGCCTTTACATCTCCCTGCATGGCGGCGGCAATGCCCCTGCCGAAGTGAATGACAAGCAATGGACCAACCAGATTTCGTTATATACACCCAAGGAAGGGGTATATGTGGCGCCACGCGCACCCACCAACACCTGGATGTTATGGCATGAAAATCACATCGACGATCTTTTTGATGAACTGATCAAAACGGCCATCGTCATGGAGGGTGTGAATCCCAATAAAGTGTACTTATTGGGCTACTCAGCGGGAGGCGACGGCGTTTTCCAGCTGGCACCCCGCATGGCCGACCGATGGGCTGCCGCCTCCATGATGGCCGGACACCCCGGCGATGCGCAGATCGTGAACCTCCGCAATCTTCCATTTGCCCTCTTCATGGGCGGACTGGATTCCGCGTATAACCGCAATGGACTGGCTGCGATTTGGGAAAAACAATTAGACAGCCTACAACAGCAGGACCCGAATGGATACACCCATCTGGTACGTATTTATCCCGAAAACGGTCACTGGATGCAACGGAAGGATTCCGTCGCTGTCGATTGGATGGCTGCGCATGTACGCAACGCGTACCCCGACAAAGTCATTTGGGTACAGGACGACCGCATACACAAACGGTTTTATTGGCTGGGCGTACCCACTTCGGAAGCTGCAACCGGTAAAACCCTGCACGTCCGTATCCACAACCAGACCGTGGATATCCTGCAAAATGATTACGAAACATGCTTTATCTACCTCAATGACCAACTGGTCAACCTGGATAAGCCTATCCTCGTCACCTATCGAGGGAAACGCATCTTTCGGGGACGTGTCAAACGCAATGCTGCACACATCCAAACCAGCGCCGAGCGATTGGACGAAGGGTTTATCTATTCGGCCAAATTAACGCTCAACAATGGAAAAATAACAATCGATTGACCCACCTGCTTAGAACTCCTATACCAAAAATAAGGTATATAGGAAAATTCTATGCGGTCTGCGGCTTTAAATTTGGCGCTATGGTAACTCAAGATTTAAGCGCAAATTTTATGAAAACGATCAGCAGCTCTATTGCTGCATTTTTTTTACTTACCTCTTGCCTGGCATGCGAGCGGGGAGAATCCAAAGCCACGGAATCCGGGAAAGAAGTCCCCACAACACCGGAAGGACCATCCGCCGATATCACTACCCCTACCCTCGGTGAAGATGGCCAATACCGGATCGAATGGAAAGGAATCACTTGGCTGGTAAAGCATGCCACCAATCGCGACGAGCCGAGAGGGCCGGGCGAGAATACCTGGAGCAGCCGAAACGTGTGGATCGATAATCAAGATAACCTTCATCTGAAAATTACCAGACAGTCGGATGGCCGCTACTTATGTGCAGAATTACAAAGTGAAAATGCCTATCAATACGGCACCTATACCTGGAAAGTCTCCAGTGATCTCAGCACCTTGCAGAAAGATGTGATTTTCGGCCTGTTCCAATACGGAGGAACGGATTACATCAACGAAATCGATTTTGAATTTACGCGTTGGAATAACGCTTCCAGCAATTGGTGCAATTATACCGTATACCGAAATCAGGTAACGACTTCAAATCCGGAGGTAAATTATGTGCATGTCGATTATTCGGAGCCCTTGGCGGGAACCGCTACCACACATGCATACACGCGTGAGGCCGACAAGATAACTTTCAGAAGCTACCACGGCCACGGCACTTCCACACGCTTTGCAAACATACCGGGCGGCACCGCAGGATGGGTATTTGATGAGCCAGGTACCGTGCCGACCAAGGCAATGCCGGTCTACATCCAGCTATGGACAAAATACAAAAATATGATAAACTACGAGCTGAACAGTCCGAGTGTGGAGGTCATCGTAAACGATTTCATCTTTACCCCATAATCCAAAAACTTAGCTATATTGCATACCCAGTAAATATAGCTAGGTTTTATATATCCGATATGAGTAGGGTCTGGTTCCGTTGCTGCCTTCTGTTGGTCTGTCTGAGCAATTGCATGCTTGCCCGGGCACAATGGGATTATTTAAAATTCAAGCAGCTGAAAACATCGGACGGCCTTTCCCAAAACACCATACAGACCATCTTCGAAGACGACTTAGGGTTCCTGTGGTTTGGCACACAGGATGGAATCAACAAATATGATAGTTATCAATTCCATATCATACGGAAAACCCCGGATAACGAACAAACCCTGTATTCCAACGACATCAAATCCATCGTTCAGGATCGCGACAAACAGCTATGGATTGCCACATCTGATTCGGAATGTCCCAACATCTTCGATCCCGTTACCCGTCAGATCAAGGGCGCGGATGTTTACCTAGCCGATAAAGCGACGGATTTGTCCAACGTGATTTCCTTCTCGACAACCCGGGAAGGTGATGTATTGCTTTGCAGCCGATTATCCGGATTATTGGTTTACGATCACCAGCAAAAAAAGATTACAGCTACCGAAGTCGACTTCCCGGTCACCTGCACGGAACAGGATCCGCAAGGAAACCTGTGGGTGGGCACCTACCAGCAAGGTGTGGTCGTTACCGACCGGAAAGGCCGGATCATTCATCGGTACGAAGCACTCAACGATGGCCCCGTTACGGATATCCACGTCGATCAATCGGGGCGGATCTGGGCAAGTTCAGCAACGTCAGGAATATACTACTTTGATCCAGCGCAAAGTCGCTTTACCAACGCACGGCTCGATTTCGCCGATAAACTCATCGGACAGACGAAAGTTTTGTGCATCGGCGAAGATATCGATGGGCAGATTTGGTGCGGCACCGAAAACGAAGGGCTGTATATTCTGAATCTGCCCCAACGGCGCTGCAAAATATACCGCGCAGATAAACAAGATGCCCGGAGCATTACAAGCAACTCCATCAACTGCATCCAACGGGATCGGAAAGGCAATATGTGGGTTGGAACATCCGGTGCAGGCATATCCATGGTCAATATCGATGAAATCAACATCCTGCATTTCCGGAATACCGATAATCCCCACAGCCTGAATAATAACATCATAAATTGCCTTTTTCAGGATGCAGGAGGCAATATCTGGATCGGTACAGACGGAGGCGGACTGAACCGGTTTGACAAAGCCCAAAACGCCTTTGCCAACGGGCGCGACGTCCCCTTTCAACAGCCGGGTGCGGGACGCTACGTGGTTTCGATCACCGAAGGCAATGACGATGAATTGTGGGTCGGTACCTGGGGAGAGGGGATTTACCGCTACCATCGGGGGAGAAAGGGCACAAAAAGAGTAAATACGACCAACACACCGGAGCTGAAAAGCAATAATATCAACAGTATGCTGAAAGACCGGCGCGGCCGGATCTGGATAGGCACATACGGGGGCGGGTTGACGGTGTATGACCCAGCGGAAGACCGATTCCGGCATTACGGGATGGAGAAAGACATAAACAGCAACCACATACTTTCCCTCTTTGAATCTTCCGATGGGACGATCTGGATGGGAACCGAAGGTAGCGGCATCGGGGTATACAGTCCCGAAACCGGTTCATTCGATGCAATCACGACCGATTCGGAATTAGCCGACAACCCGCTTTCCAACAACACCGTAAAAAGCTTTGCCGAAGACCGGCATGGCAACATCTGGGTTGGAACCTCCTACGGACTCAATAAACTGGATGATACCCACAAACGAAATACTGTGTATTTTACTTCCAATTCTGCCCTCCAAAGTGACATTGTCAATGCGATTGTGACGGATAATTACGGGCATATCTGGGCGGCTACAAATAAAGGCATCACAAAAATCGACGACCGTACACAAGCGATGGTCAACTACATGCCCTCCAATGGCCTGCAGGGCGATGAGTTCAGGCGGGCTAAGCTCGTAGACCGCGAAGGGAACCTCTATTTCGGTGGGGTCAACGGACTCAACGTGATCAACAAATCCGGCGTTAAACCCCGGAATTACACCCCCTCGCTGGTATTTACGAATTTTCAGCTGGGCAATGTCGACGTTCCCATCAGCACGCCGCAACAACCGACCCCGTTGGCGCAGGATATCAACTACACAGAAACCATTACGCTGGATCATACACAAAATATTTTTTCGGTTGAATTTGCTTCACTCAATTATGTGGATCCGGCCCTGAAGACCTACGCCTATAAGCTCGATGGGCTGGATAAGAAATGGCTGCCGCTGGGAGACAAAAATACCCTATCGTTCAACAACCTCCCGCCCGGCGCGTATAACTTGCTCGTGAGAGGGGTCGACAACAGCGGCAGTTGGTCGGATAACGTAGCCAGTATCCGGATAGCCATTACCCCACCGTTCTGGTTGACGTGGTGGTTTAAAACCCTCGCTTTTGTTTTGGCATCCGTCGGCATTCTATCTAGCTACTACTACCGGCTCCGGAGCATCCGCCGGCAAAACACCCTGTTGGAACGAAAAATTGCTGAAAAAACAACCCAATTGCATACTGCCAACAGCGAATTGCAGACGACCAACCAGGAGATCCGGAATCAGAATACCACGCTCGCACTAAAAAACGAAGAAATCAGCCGGCAACAGCAAAAGATTATCGAGCAAAACGGCAAACTGGAAACGGTCATCAGTGAACTGGAAACGAGTAACCAGATGAAGGACAAGTTCCTGTCCATTCTGGTGCATGACCTGAAGAATCCGCTCTCTGCACTCACCGGACTTACCGATTTGCTGAAAGAGAATCTTCCGCACCTTTCCAGGAAGGAGATTACGGCGTACATCGAAGACCTGAGCCTTTCGTCCAATTCGCTGAGCAATCTGGTCATCAACCTGCTGGAATGGGGAAAAACCAAAACCAACAAGCTGCATTTCTCGCCGAAGTCATTCAATCTATATGACCTCATCCAAAAGAACGTCTATCTGTTCAATCTACAGCTACAGGGCAAACACATTCAGTGCAACGTATCGGTAGACTCCGGTGTGCGGCTGTTCGCAGACTATCAGATGATCAATACCATCATCCGGAATATTTTAAGTAATTCCATCAAATATACCAACGAAGGTGGACGGGTAACCTTCGAATGCATCAACGATGAAGGGTACATTCACATCAAGATCCGGGATAACGGGATTGGTATGGACACCGCCCAAATCGAGAAAATCTTCCGGGATCAATCGGATTCGACCATCGGCACCAACGGTGAAACCGGTACGGGCCTGGGCTTTCAGATATGCCGGGAATTTATCAGAGCCCACAACGGTGAGCTGTCCATACAAAGTACCAAAGGCAAGGGTTCGGTATTCACCATTTCGCTGCCGAATGTGCGGGGCGACTCCGGAAATCACCAACGAGATCTCCTCGCTCCCACTCCAATGGTGGCCGAATCGCTGCATAAATTCGCCAACGTGCGCGTCCTGGTGGTCGACGATAACCAAAGCATCCGATCCCTGCTTCGACATATGCTGGAAAATTACTTTGAAGTGGATGAAGCCTGCAACGGCCAGGAAGGCCTGGATATGGCACGCAAAACGCAGCCCGACCTGATTATCACCGATCTGATCATGCCGGGCATCGATGGATTGTCGTTAACGAAATCGATAAAAAGCGATCTCATGACGTCGCACATACCTGTATTATTGCTGACCGGTGAAGATCAGGAAGCCAGTCAGCTACTGGGGTATAAAGCGGGCGCGGATATCTACCTCACCAAACCCCTCCATGCCGATCTCCTGCTCGCCGTCATCGGCAATTTCCTCGACAGACCCAAACCAACCTCGAAAGAGCTGATCGACGAAAGCACACCCGAGACAGCCGATCTGGGACTATCCGAACTCGACAAAGCTTTTATGGAAGATGTACGGGATTTCGTGGTGACACACATGACAGAATACGACCTCGACTACAGAAGCCTGTGCCGCCAATTCGGCATGAGCCGTTCCATCCTCTATGCCAAATTCAAGGCCATTACCGGCAAGGGAGTGCATGATTACATCAAATCCATCCGCCTGGCGGAAGCGGAGAAGTTGCTGCACGAAGGCAAAATGAATGTTAGCCAGATTGCGTATTCCGTGGGATTCAATTCAGTATCTTATTTTTCGAAGTCGTTTTCCAAGCAGATGAACGTATCGCCCAAAGCCTATCAGAAAAATCCGAAATGAACCCGACATGATTAACAAAAAGGTGATATGGCTCTTCGGTTTATCAGGAGCCGGCAAAACGACACTTTCGCGGCTGCTTGCCGAAAAGCTGGAAAAACTTGGCCGGAGCGTCGTGTTGTTGGATGGCGATGAATTAAGGGCAGGATTGAATGCCGATCTGGGGTTTTCCAATGAAGACCGGGCGGAGAATATCCGGCGTGCCAGCCACATCGCCAACCTATTGGTGAAACGGAACGTGGTCTGCATTGGCAGTTTTATCACACCAATGGACGCGCACCGGCAACTGATATCCCGGATTGTGGGCGAAGATCTGCTGCTCGTCTATCTGGATTGCCCGGCATCCGAGTGTGAACGCCGGGATGTAAAAGGTCTTTACCGACAAGCCAGAAAGCACCTCATTTCGGATTTCACGGGTGTATCCGCGGCTTTTGAGCCCCCGGATGCAGGTGTTTTATCCATTGATACAAGCCGTCACACGCCGGAAGAAAGCATGGATATTTTGTGGCGTAGGTTGACCGAGTAGCAGACGAAACTGCCGTTGACCAAACGGGGTTTGTTATATACAAATGCACTTCCATCCGCATTGGTCACCGGTGCGCCGCTGGCTACAGCAATGGCATGTCCCGCAGCGGTATCCCATTCCATGGTAGGGCCGTGCCGGTAATATACCTGTGCCTTCCCTTCCGCAACCAGGCAGAATTTCAACGAGCTTCCGATGCTGACCACGTTCCGGATATTCAGGGAAGATAAAAAAGCTTCCTCTTCTACGGTTTTGTGCGATTTACTGCCTACGGCGACCGGATCGTTGCTTGCGCTCGCCTGTATGCGTTCGATTCTCCCCTCGGCTATTTTAAAGCTACCCTGGCCTTTCATACCGTAGTACAATACACCCGTTACCGGCACGTAAATCACGCCAAAAACAGGTTCGTTCTCCACAATTAGTGCGATATTGACCGTAAACTCCCCGTTGCGGGAAATAAATTCCTTCGTGCCGTCCAATGGGTCCACGCACCAGTAACGGCTCATATTCTTCCGCGCTTCGTAAGGGATGTCTTTCCCTTCTTCCGATAGGATGGGGACTTCCGGATAAAGATGAGTCAGCCCGTCGCTGATGATCCGATGGGATGCCGTATCAGCGAGCGTAAGGGGTGAATGATCATCTTTCTGTTGGATTCCCCATTGAGCTGTATCGGTATGATAGATCTCCAGGATTGCCTTCCCGGCCTTCCGCGCAATGTCAGCCACGGCTAGGATGTCTCTTTCGCTATCCATATACACTGACTTCGGTTTCCTTGATTCGGTTAATCAGATCAAGCTGGGGTTGCCTCCTTTTTTTGTCGTCTTCAGGAGCCGTAAACCCACGCTTCAACTGCGCATTTTTTTCGTTGAAAACGGCAACGTCGTCCGACGTGAAATTTAACAGGCGGGTTGTCGGGGTAACGGGCTCGTAGCCCAATGCTACCAAACTCTCCAACGCCACCGATTCAAATATGCGGATATCTTCAGCGGACATTTCGCGCAGGAATTTATTGCAGTTTTCCCGCATGACCGGCTTCGTTAGGTTTGTCCACATCGCGCCCCCCTCGGCCGTCCGCCGGGATTCGTCCGAGGTATAATAGTGCAGCATCGCATCCTGAAAGTCGATTCCCAAAAATGCACATAATTGCCGGATGGTTTGTTCCGGGTACTGGATAAGCTGCTCATAGTTCAGCATAAAGAATCGTTCAACCGGTACCCGATCGCGCAGTTTCAGACAGGCCTGCTGGTCCTTGTGCCACTGCTTGGCGATGTGATATGTGTGTTTTTCGCCGACGATGGCTTTCTGAAACGACAGCGCTACATCGCGCCCATCGCGATAGAGATAAATATATTTCAAATTGGGCGATGCCTTTTCCAACTCGTCGGAAAAGTACATATTACCCATACTTTTGCAACACCAATATCCTGCACCGCATTGGCGGGCCAGAAATTCGTAAATATGCTTGTTCAGCTCGAAAAGATTGAATTGATCGGCCATCCGATAGATTTCATCGTGATCCAGGCGCACACCCCAGTCTACCGGATTCACGTGGATATAGTCCACGACATCATCCACAAGACGCCGGTAAGAAACCGCATCCAATGTACCGTAGTAGGGTAGCAACGGCTCAAAATTAGTCAATAGGTGAGCCGGATGCGGAGAAACCAATTGCTCGGACTGGTTGAGAATCACCCGGAGCAGGTTGGAACCCGACCGTTGGGTACCGATGATTTGTATACCTTGTATCTCCTCCATAAATCAAAAAATATAGTCGATGATAAATCCTAGCAGAATCAAATAGATCGGATTCAACCGGGTGAAAGATAATGCTGCTAATCCAGCTAACCCAAACAATAAGGCGGGCCACGAAAAATGCGGCACCACCATGACCAGCTGGACACCTGCCGCTAGGATCATCCCGATTACCACCGGTCGGATGCCCTTAAACACCGCTTTGATCCCGTTTTGCTGGTAGTTGATGTACTGTGCCAGCACGATCATCAAGCTGGCCGAGGGAACAAAAATCGCCAAGGTTGCCAATAATGCGCCCAGAACACCCGCAATTTTATAACCGATAAACGTAACACTGACGAGAATAGGTCCTGGCGTAATCTGTCCAAAAGCGATGGCATCCACATACTCCTTGACCGGTAGCCAATGCAGTTCGTCGACCAAGATAGATTGCATGTAGGGTATAATAACCATCCCCCCGCCGAAAAGCGTCAGGCTCATCCCGCTGAAAACCGACAGCACCTGCCAGGGTCCATACGGTGCGAATTGATATCCTCCCAGTAAATACCCAACAAGTATGACGAACAGCAGGGAAATGACAACGATATTCACGGTCGACCGGGAAGTGGTACGCGGCATCCGGACCGATGGAACAGACCCCTTTCGGTAGCTCAGATAACCTACTGCCGCACCCACCAGAATCAATATAACGGAGCCGGCAAAACCACGGTATAGGAGCGTTGTGGTCAATGCGCCCAGACATAGCAACCATCCTGTCCGATCCTTGCCGATCTGCTTTTTGTACAAGGCAAACCCCGTAGACAAGACTACGGCAGCCACCGCCAGCAACACAAATAGATTTGAACCGCCCCCTCCGGGTTGGCCCGCCGACTGATAGTACCAGGCCGCAATCGCAATCATCAGAAGGGTGGGTGGTGCCGCAATCGCAACAAAAAACACACCCGCTCCTAACCAACCGCCTAACCGGTATCCCAGGTAGCAGACCACGTTGACAGCCATCGGCCCTGGCAAGAGTGTGGCCAAGCTCATGGCATTCAATACATCCTCGCTATTGAAGACCTTTTTTTGTGTAACGAGGTAACGCTCCACCATGACGACCAGGGCTGCATGGCCACCAAACGCCACCGCTCCCACCTTGAAAATACCCCACGAGAGCTCCAGCAGCGATGAGGCTGCCGTGTGTGTCGAGCGATGGGTCGTCAGCTGGCTGTTCATGGCATGGTGGTAGTTAGCAACGGTACTTCTTCGATGCGATAGGGATCGCCCCCGATACTGATTTTCCAAAGCAGGTTACCTTCGTAGTCTGACAGCACGAATAGCCGGGGATCTGTCAAACAAGTCAGTACACTGCTTTCACCCAATAGTGCAGAACTACCTTTTACCGATGAGAAGAATGCGGGTGGGTACTTGATTTCCAGGACACGGCGATACTGTTTGTTGGATTCATCCAATTTAAAAGACAATGCTCTCGACTGTTTTCGCTTAACCCCGTTATCCAGTATCATCAACTCGCCACGCCGATTTATGTGGGCGTAATGCTGTGCAAAAAACAGGTCGTCTTCCTGCATGGGAAAATCGCCCCCCTGACCAAATTTCCATACCACGTCCCCGGTTTTCCTGTTGATTTTCCAAATCTGGTTTAAATCGCGGAACGACATCAGAAAGTGGCCGTTTCCGTCGTCATACAGCGCATTGCCGTGCACGAGGTCGTTTTTGTCTTTCAAAATGGTTGGGTAATGCAGCACGTCGAGGTGGTCCAGCACCGACCACTCCCAGATTTTCTTTCCGTCGGAATTGAAAACCACAATCCCATCGGCCTTGACGGTATCAGCGGGTCCACCGCCCGCGGCACTCAGGTCAAACACTTTATGATCGAAGGTAATGGCGTAAATATTACCATCTGCATCCTTGCGTACCTCGTGGTGCACCATTTTATCCATATCCCCCTGCCCCACTTTGAAATGTTTCAGGTATTCACCCTTGAGATTTACCTCCACAATTTCGTCGCCTCCCGATGACGGTATATCTTCCGAACCGACAATGCATAACACCGTGCGATCAGGTGTCCAGGAAGATACTTTCACACCCTTCGAAAAGGGCTCATACCATACCATATCCCCCAGTCCGTTCAGGATCACCGCGGCGCCAGGCTCGGTCAGGATTTGCGTCAGGAAATACCGCGATTGCATATCCTCCCGGATCGAGTCGGCCAGGGTATCCAATGTAAAATAAGGAGTAGCGTGATAAATGGACTTGGTTTCAATGGAATATACGTTGCTCCAGTCGGTATCGGATCCCCGCTGTGCTTTTACCTGATAGGCATATTGGCGTTGGGGCAGGAAGTTATGCAGGATGACCGCATGATCGGATTTGTCGGCATACACATCAGACCATAGGGTATCCCTACCGCCGTCCAGCCAGTACTTGACCTGCACCGACGACGATTTATTCGTCGTAACGTTAACCCGCACACGCAATCGGTTCTCAGGCAGGTAATGCAGCTCAATCTTTTCGATATTCAACGGCCGCAATGCCTGATAAAGGGATACGGTGCCGACCAGAATCAGCACCGTAATCACGATATACACGACGAGGTTTCGTCTCATTACTGTCTTACCCGTCCTTGGTTAATACTGATATCCAACGATGTATTTGCCTGGATTTCCTGAATCGGATAGGGATACAACGCATAGTTGACCGCATCCGAATAGGTGTTCTGATCGCGAAGTAACGGCTTGACTTTTTCTTTAAACTTCAATAAGGGGTCGGCTCCGTTGGTAGCACTGCGTCCCCATCGGATCAAGTCGTCCCGACGGCGTCCTTCCATAAACAATTCCAATCCGCGCTCATCAAAGATAAAATCACGCAGGGCCTCTTTGGAAGGATAGCTAGCCAGTTGAACCGCAGATACGTTACTGCGTTCCCTCACTTCGTTGATTAACGATACCGATTCGTCATTGGGGCCGTTCAGTTCATTGAGCGCTTCTGCCCGCATCAGCAGGATATCCGAATACCGGATGATGCTGACGTTGTTGTATCCGGCGTAGTTATAATTGTTGACGTGGGGATATTTAAGACCGAACGTAAACTGCGCTTGCACCGTATCGGGCAAGCTCCCGCCTTCGCCGCCAAACTCCTTGGGTAACGTGATGATCTGTCCGTACAACGCTTTATAGGTACCCAGCAGTAACTGACGGCGCTGATCCTGCGGATTAAACTTCGCATAAAATTCACGATGGATCGGGAAGTTACCCCAACCGCGGTTATAATCCCAGGGTACGGACTGGATACCGAAACTGTTGGAGAGAATGCCATACGATCCCGGTTCGCTCGATGATTTCATCACAAAGATAAATTCATTATCCGACCGGTTCATGTTGTCAAACAACGCAACCACACCGCCTTCGCCTGCGGCACGCAAATCATACTCACCCGCTGTGATAATCTCGCCACATTCATCGGCGGCCTTTTGCCATTCTCCCCGCCGCATATACAACCGGGCCAATAGTCCTTGGGCAGCAGCCTTTGTGGCACGGCCGTTTAGTTCCACGGGATAACTCAGCGGAAGGTGTTCTTGGGCATATTGCAGATCGATAACGATCTGCTCTTCAACAGTTGCCTGTGCCACCAACGGTGGGTTCTCGTCTGCTTCGGTAAAATCAGCCGACGATTTCAGGTTCAGCGGCACATCCCCCCAAAGCGATGTCGCATCGTAATAAGCCAGGGCACGCAGGAAACGGACTTCAGCCAGATGCTGCATTTTGACTTCTTCCGACTCGCCGTTGCCCGTGTAGTCGATCTTGCCGATGAGGTATTCCGACTCGTTGGCTCTTGAAATCAACCGGAAGATGCTCGCCCACACGTCGTTGATAATGGAATTGCTGGCATCGTAGGTCAATTGGTCGAGCTGGATTCCCTGCCGACTGTCGGGTTTGGTCGTAACGATATCCGATGGATATTCCGTTAACTGATGCAAGTAACCGGCATAATAGCCATTTCCACCGTTATCCCGGAGTGCGGCGTATACACCGCGCACCCCCTGCAAACCATTTTCCGGTTTGGTGAGCGTGGTCTCATCAAAAACGGAATACGACTCTTCCTGCAGGCCGTTCTCACAGGAGATCGGCAAAAATGAGCAGAGCAGGAACATATATAAGGTTGGTTTTACGTAGTTCATCATTACTGTTCGATTTGTATAGTTAAAAAGTCAACCTCAATCCAAAGATATACATTTTGGCCAGTGGATAGGCATTGAAATCAAGGCCTCTTCCGACATTCCTATTTTGCTGGTCGTTCGAAACGAGGTTCCCGATTTCGGGATCCAGTCCGGTATACGAAGTCCAGGTATGCAGGTTCTGCGCATTGACGTAAAGCTGCAACTGCGCCACCCGGATTTTCGACAACAGGGAAGACGGAACCTGATAGGCCAGCGTTACATTCTTGACACGCAGGTAATCGGAACTCTCCACAAACCGGGAATTCACCCACCCGCCGTGACTGGTACCGTAAAAACCGCGCTGAGGCAGCGTGCCGTTTGGATTATCCGGCGTCCACGTTTCTGCTTCCGTGGAAGCCAGTACGTTTCCGGTCGATAGCGGATCCATCATATCCAGGCTTTGCACATTTACCAATTTACCTCCCGCCTGACCCTGAAGCACCACCGTCAGATTAAATCCTTTATAGCCCAAGCTATTGGTCATCCCGAAAAAGGACGTGGGCACACCCGTTCCGAGTACCACGCGGTCTTCCGTGTTGAGGATGCCGTCTCCGTTCGCATCCACGTATTTGGGGTCACCCGCCTGGGCGTTTGGGTGTGTGGTTGTCAGTGCGGGGTCGTCGGGCAACAGGATACCGTCGTACAGGTATCCGTTAATGGAACCGATGGACTCGCCCACACGGATAATGAAAGGGTCTTCAAAATTTGCAGCACCGTCGGGTTTGACAGATCCCACATAGATATCGGCATTGTTGCTGCCTAATTCGCGGACGCGGTTGCGGTTGTTGGAGTAGTTGATCGATGTATTCCACTCAAAGTGATCATTCCGCACGTTAACCGTCTGCAGTGCAAATTCCCATCCTTTATTGGATACTGCCCCTGCATTGCCTGTCCGGAATAAGAATCCCGTGGAGGGTGCGATGTTCCGATCCAGCAACAGGTTATCGGTATACTTGTCATAGTAATCGGCTATTACGACGATCCGGTCGTTAACAAAACCGATATCCACTCCGATATCCAGTGCCTTTGTACTTTCCCATTTCAGATTCTGGTTTGAAAGCCGGGTCACGGCAATCCCATTGACCGTCGTGAGACCGTCTTCCGTGTATTTGGTGGAGTTGTTACTGGCATAGGTGGCCAGGGAAATACCCGGGCTGATCCGGTCGTTGCCGGTAAGGCCGTAGCTGGCCCGCAGCTTGGCTTGCGAAAGCCACGTCAAATCTTCGGCAAAACTTTCGTTCTTCACATTCCACGCGGCAGCTACCGAAGGAAAATAACCCAATTTATTGGACTTGCCGAATACCGACGATCCATCGATGCGGTAGGTTGCTGTCAAGCTATAACGCGCGTCGTAGTCATAGTCGACACGGCCGAACCAGCTGGCACGGTTGGTACGGTTACGGGCCGAGTAGCTGGTAAAATTCTGCGCAGTACCCAGGTTATTATATCCGAGGTTATCGCTAGCGAAATTGGTAGCATTGGTTCCATACTCGAAATAGAGATACGTTTGATAGTTATAACCGGCCAGTAGTCCGATATTGTGTTTATCAAAGGTGCGGTTGTATCGGGCAGTGGGGTTAAAGATCAGCTCTTTTGAATCAAATGACACGATAGATCCCCGACCCTTGGTAGCTGATGCATTGGGCACCGTAGACGGCGCAAAATAAAATTGCTCCGTTCTATTCAAGTCTGCTCCGAAATCCGCTTGCAGAAAGAGGTCCCTGATCGGCTCATACTTCATCGAGAAATATCCATTGGTCCGATAGCTCGTGTTTTCGCGGTCTTCCGCCTCCACGAAGTGCAACGGGTTCTGTGCATCCAGCCGTGGGGGAACACCCGAATCAAACGTCGACGCAGGATTCGCACTCAGCACCTGTTTCAGGAATCCGTTGATGGTTGACGGAGCCAGGGGAAGATCGTTCTGGATACCATAGTTTCCGAATACACGACCCGAAAGCGTAAATTGCTCGCTCACATGATGATCTACGTTGATACGTGCCCCGATCCGTTTGTATTTGGAATGTACGACGACCCCCTCCTGCCCCAGGTAGTCGAAACTGGTGTACACGCCGGTTTTATTGGTTCCGCCGATGAAGCTAAGGGAATGGTCGTTCACACGGCCCACCTGGAAAACCTCGTTTTGCCAGTCGGTACCCAGTATCCCCGATTGCAGCGAATCCAAACGCCCGGCGGAATACGGAGGTAGTTCCCCATTTGCCTCTGACATCCGGTTGCGCCGCAGCGCGAAATCATAAGAGCCCATTAGGTCATAGCGATCGATGACACGCTGGTACCCCACCGAACTATTCACATTCAGGTTACTTTTTTTGTCGGTTCCTTTTTTGGTGGTGACCAATACCACACCGTTTGCGCCGCGTGCACCATAGATGGACGTGGAAGCAGCATCTTTCAAGATGGTGATGGTTTCGATGTCCTCGGGTTTGATGGTCATTCCGATTCCTTCGGATGCGGGAAACCCATCGATGACGTAGAGCGGTTCGCTATCCGCATTAATCGAGTTGGTGCCCCGGATGCGGATCGATAAGCCGGCACCGGGCGTGCCATTATTTTGACTGACCTGCACACCCGCAGCCCGCCCCTGCAACATGTTTCCCACGGAAATGGACGATCTGTTGAGGTCCTCGGCATTGAGCGACACGGCTGAACCTGCAAACAGGTTCTTATCCCGGGTACCGTATCCCACCACGACCACTTCTTCCAGCGTTTCCTGTTCCGCCGCCAGTGTAATAATTAGTCCGGCAACCGACGATCCGCCGGTTTGATGTGTCTGACGGGCGTAGCCCACACGCGAAAACACCAGCTGACCATTTGCCGGTGCCACAAGCGTGAACGTACCCGCCTCAGTGGATTTGGTTAACGTTGCGCCACCCACGACGCCTATATTGACATCGCTGAGCACGGTTCCGTTTTCATCGGTGACAGTCCCGGAAACGTTGATCTGCGTTTGAGCATTTGTCAACAGGGCACTTCCTCCCATCCACAAAAACAACAGTAGGCTTGTCAGTCGGATAAACTTGGGTTTACAATTTACCATAGTGTTAGTTAATTTACGTAGTACATTGGGTATTTAGGGTATTATTGGCTTCACCAACAACATACCCACAAATGTACCGCTCCAAAGATGACTTAAAATTCCTATAGTCCTTATTTTTTGTCCATTCATCCGAATCCGTAGCCGGACTGTAGCCCAAGTTTTCAGGAATATGGTAAAAAAGATTACAATGCGGCCACTTAGCTTTGCCTTTCATATGAAAATGAATATACCGGTTATTGGATTGGTTTTTGGATATTTTTTGTCGGCCTGTATTGCAGGCAGACAATCTCAGCACGATCTGACGTACAACGTTGAAATCCACACGGATGCCGACAGACAGCTGGAGCCGGTTTGCTATATCAACCTACGGGTTTCTCCGTCACTTGATTTAAACCGAAAGAACTGGAAACTATATTTCAACTCGTATAAGAATCCGCAGATAGACAGTGTGGGAGCCGGTCAGCTTACTGTTATTCCCGTCAACGGGGATTTAAATTACATAGCGCCGACAGCTGATTTCCATATGGAAGCCGACAGATTGGTCATCCCCATCCGGCAGGCACGGCTACGGAACATCTCGGATTTTCCAACCGGGTTTTACCTGGTATACGACGACCAACCGGATCAATATTACCCGTTCACCAACGAGAATCCGCAATACGACCACCTGGTTTTTCCTGAAAATGTATTGGCACAAGAAATTTACGAACGCAACGAACGGCTGATACCAGAGCAGACCCTTGACTTGGGAAGCCAGCTATTACCTTCTCCGAAGGCTGTGAAATCCAATGGCCAGTCCTATACCCTTACCAACGGGTCATTAATCATTGCCGATAATCCGTTTGCGGGGCAAGCTACCTATTTGACGGACGAACTAAAAAAATACACCCAGCTTGGCCTTCGCACCGTTAACGACCCCACCAAGGCCGGAATTAAACTGAAGTATTGGAACCTGGAAGAAGAAGCCTACCAACTACGTATTGGAAACACGGGGATAGAAATCAGTGCAGGTACCGCTTCCGGAATGTTTTATGGGATACAGACGTTAAAAAGATTGATACTTGATCAGTATCGCGACGGAAAATGTATCCTGCCGGGTCTTGAAGTGGATGACCGCCCCCGCTTTGGTCATCGATCGCTGATGCTGGACGTTGCACGCAATTTTCTACCGAAAGAGAAGCTATTACAGGTGCTGGATCGGATGGCGGCTTATAAAATCAACATCCTGCATTTTCACTTCAACGACGATGAAGGCTGGCGCATAGCCATTCCGGGGTTGCCGGAGTTGACTTCCTTCGGTGGATACCGCGGGCATACCGCCGACGGGGCGGGATACCTGCCCCCGTCACATGGCTCGGGACCCGATTCCGCTTCTGCACGCGGCAGTGGGTTTTACAGCCGGAAAGATTTTGTCGATATTTTAACCTATGCCAAGGACCGATTTATCACCGTAATTCCCGAGCTTGAAACACCCGGGCATGCGCGGGCCGCGATCAAATCGATGGAGCATCGATACCGTACGTATGCCCACACCGATAGCAATAAAGCAACGGAATACCTGCTTAGCGACCTTCGGGATTCATCGGAATACCGCACGGTACAGGGTTGGCGCGACGATGCGATCAACCCTGCAATGGAATCCACCTACCGCTTCGTTGAGAAAGTGATTACCGAATTAGCGCTGATGTATCAGGATGCGGGAGCGGAATTAAAGACGGTCCACATGGGCGGCGATGAAGTGCCGGCCGGCGTATGGGAACAGTCCGCAGCCGTACAACATCTTCTGAGTGAGCACCCTTCGTTTAAAACGGCGGACGACCTTTGGGAATATTTTTACAGCCGGGTGGGCGGGATTCTGGCGAAGAAGGATATCCGCATGCATGGCTGGGAAGAAATCGGAATGAGACGTGTGGATGTAAACGGCAGAAAGAAAATGGAAATCGTTCCGGAAATCCGGAAAAACAGATACCTGTTGGATGTATGGAATAACGTATATGGCACAGGCGCTGAAGACTTGGCTTACCGGTTGGCCAACCAAGGGTTCGATGTCGTGTTGTCGAATGTGACCCATATGTATCTCGATCTGGCATCGACCCGAAGCTTTTATGAACCGGGCATGTATTGGGGCGGGTATGTCAATCCCGAAAAAATATTTTCCTTCCTACCGGAGAACTACTACCGCACGTTTCTGCGTGACGACCTGGATCAACCGATAGATACCGCGTCGCTACGCAACAAAGCGCGACTGACAGCAGAAGGGAAGAAGCACATCCAGGGGTTACAATGCGCATTGTGGTCGGAAACATTGATTAATGAGGACAATTTTGATTACATGTTATATCCCAAGCTGATCGCCTTCGCAGAGCGGGCCTGGGCGCCGCAACCGTCATGGACAACGGCATCAAACGAAACGTTCGACACGCGCTATATGGAGGCATGGCAGCGGTTCAATACCGTGTTGTGGAACAACGACCTGCCGCGATTTGACCGGTATTGGGCCGAGATTCATTATCGGATACCTGCCCCGGGTGTTAAAATTGCCGGCAACCAAGTGTTGGTGAATACCGAATCGGAAGCATTGACCGTACGCTATACCGTTGATGGCGGTATTCCATCGGTTACCGACGCGGAAGTCAACGGTCCATTGAAGGGGAAGGGTATCTATCGGTTCAAAGCCTTTCACAAGAAGACCGGTCGTGCAAGCCGGATGATCGTGATTAATAATAGTTAATCGATACCGATTTCATTGGCAATGGCGTCCACCATCCCTTCTTTTTCCTTATCCAGTGTCAGCTCCCAAAACATAATGCCGCCCAGTTTTTTATCGAGCGCATACCGTGTTTTGGCCTTGACGGAACGGATATTATCACCCGTGGCATATTGACCGGCCTCCGCATTGTACCAGTACGGAGCACCGGCTTGCTCGTCGTAGAAGTATTTCCAGCCTTTTTCCGGCGTCAACTCGGTTTCATACCGCTTAAAATTATAACCGCGTGTATGTTCACCGGTCTCGTAGCGACCGTTGTCTGCGGCGGCAACGTTTTTCCATACTCGGGTGTAAAATGCTGCACCGATCACCAGTTTCTCAGCTGCAACGCCGTGATCCAGCAGGTAAGAGACCGCCCGGTCGGTAGACTCCTCATTGGCGTGCACGCTGTAAATCGGCGTATGGTGACCGGTGACTGTCGAATAGCCGTTCACCAAATCATAGCTCATGATATTGACCCGATCCACCAATGGCATCACCTTGTCCCATTCGATGGAATGGTCGAGAAATTTCTGGAATCCACCAGCTGCGAAGCTCAATTCGTTTGTATCGCCCAGCACGTTTCGCAATTCCACCACTAATGCCGTAAAGTTTTCCCGATCTTTCGGCTTAAAAGGATGGCCGGGGAACCCTTCGATAGCCGGATATTCCCAGTCCAGGTCGATGCCATCCGTGCCAAAATAATCGTTGACTTCCTTAACCGATGCCGCGAAAAGTTTCCGCCCCGCTGCGGTCGAAAACACATCGGAACAAGGCTCACAGCCGCTCCATCCACCCAACGAAAGCATAATTTTCAAATCCGGATATGTTTCTTTCAGGCCCACCAGGTGTTTGATCGTAGTTGTATCCCGTGCATTATCTATATGAAAACGCCCGGCTTTGAGATGGCCAAAGCTGAAAATTAGGTGCGTTAACTGATCAACGGGGTAACGGTCGATGGCTTTGTCATCTCCCGTATAATACGCAATGACCGAAAAATCGCGAGCGGATTGACAGATTCCCTGCATTGCCACCATCAACATAAGAACCAGCATCAAAAGTGGGTGTGTGTTGTTCATTAGATTCCTCATTAATTCACTTCTTTCAATCCTAAACCGCATTCCATCCCTTGCACAACAAGTTTGGCAAACCAACATGGCTTAGCGGCCAACTTCATAAAAATAGAAAAAACAAAGCAACTTATTAATATTTTTTCATAAGTTAGTAGAAAATACAGCTAATCAAGCATAAAAAACAAAGCAATATGCGGTTATTTCTTTGGTTTTCATCAGTCGCGATGTGTTTGTATTCCTGCCAACCATCGGCTACGGATACATCCATGCCCAGGATTGCCATTGCTGGCTTAGCCATCGAGTCGAGCACATTCTCTCCTGCCACAACAGAAGCAGCAGCCTTCCACCCCAGACGGGGTGATGAGATTTTCAGCTATTATCCCTTTTTTGAACAAGGATCTGCCTTACGGGAAGCAGCCCAATGGGTACCCACACTGATCGGGAAATCGTTACCCGGCGGGGCGGTGACGCGCGAAGCTTACGAATCATTGGTGTCTGAAATGCTCGATTCCCTTCAGAAAAATCTTCCCTATGACGGTGTGTTCCTCGATATTCACGGTGCAATGAGTGTGGTCGGCCTCGATGATGCCGAGGGCGATCTCATCGCCCGCATACGGAAGGTGATCGGTACCGAACCGATGATCTCTACAAGCATGGACCTGCACGGCAATGTCACCGAGCGGCTCGCCGGCCATTCAGACCTCATCACCTGCTACCGCATGGCACCCCATGAAGATGCCATGGAATCGAAAGAACGTGCCGTCCAAAATCTGATAGACAGGCTTCGGAGCGGCGAGGGTAAACCCGCCTATAAAGCCATGGTATCCATCCCGATCCTATTGCCCGGCGAACAGACCAGCACACGTATCGAACCCGGAAAAAGCCTGTATGCAGCGGTAGCACCCGCTGCAGCGCAGGAAGGGATTGTGGACGCGGCAATCTGGGTAGGCTACGCTTGGGCCGATGAACCCCGGAATCATGCTTGTGTTATGGCCGTTGGCGACGACCGGGAAGCGGTGAAAGCCACTGCCGAAGACCTAGCCAAAAGATTCTGGGATGTCCGCCGGCAATTCGACTTCGTGGCACCGACCACCACCTTGGATACGGCCCTCACCCTTGCAATACGGAGCAAAAAGAAACCTTTTATCATCAGTGATACCGGAGATAACCCCACTGCCGGCGGTGCAGGCGATGTGACCAAGACCCTCACAGATGTGCTGGCAAATCCCGCTTTCCAATCACCCGACGGCCCTACTTTCATCTATGCATCCATTCCCGGGCCGCAGCTCGTTGAGCAGGCGCTGAAAGCAGGCATCGGACAACCTGTGGAAGGACTTGTCGGAGCAGAAGTGGATCACCGTTTCGCGCCGCCTCTTCCCTTGAAAGGCACGGTCTACGCCATTAAGGAGGGCGACAAAGACGCAGAAGTGGAAGTCGTGGTAAAAGTCAACAACAACTACATCATCGTCACCAAAAAAAGAAAACCCTATCACAAAGAGCATGACTTCACCGACCTGAATCTCAAACCGCGGGAAGCCGATATCGTCATGGTGAAGATCGGCTACCTGGAACCCGAATTATATAACATGCGAGGCGATTGGGTAATGGCGCTGACAGCAGGGGGTGTGGATCAAAATCTATCGGAACTTCCCTATAAACGTATTCAGCGACCGATGTTCCCCTTGGATGCGGATATGAAAGACCCTGATCTGTCGGCAATCTTTATTCCGCTGTCTGATCAATACCCGGTGAAGTAAGAAAACTATTTAACATTTTTTAACATCGGATAATTCGGCAATAATTGTAAGTTTGCACAAACTTCGACCGCCAAGCAGAGGTTTTCTTTTTAGAAATTAACGAACGTCGGCACGAAGCATCTGATTTAATGCAGTGACGTGCTACGAGATAACGATTTTGGTTTGTTTTAATTAGGTAGGAAGACGCCGGTTGCCTCCCCGGCAATCGGCGCTTCTATTTTGGCTTGTCGCTAGATGGCCGCCGTTTTTTGGGCCAACCACTGCTGCTCCTCCGTAGTCAAAAAAGATGCCAGCTTATTGTAGACGAGGCTATGATAGTCGTTCAGCCAGTTAATATGCCTGGTTTCCAACAGCGATTTATCTACCAGATCGGTATCAATATAACACAGTGTTAGGGTTTCAAACGACAAAAACGGGCCGAATACAGTTTTCTCGTTATCCACCGCCAGCACCAGGTTTTCAATCCGGATACCGTAGTTTCCTTCACGATATAACCCCGGCTCAATCGAAGTGATCATTCCCGGCGTCACCGGTATATCCACCGCTGCAGTATTAAATATGTGTGGTCCCTCGTGCACATTCAGAAAAAAGCCGACACCGTGTCCAGTACCATGTCCGTAGTTACGCAAATGATCCCACAGGGGTTTGCGCGTAATCGCGTCTACTTGATAGCCCCGGGTACCTTTAGGAAAAACGGCCGTGCTTCCTTCAATCATACCTTTAAGCACCAGTGTGTAGTCCGTCCGTTGTATGTCTGTAATGTGCCCAAGCGATATTACACGGGTAATATCCGTGGTCCCCGTACGGTATTGTCCTCCTGAATCCACCAGCAACAACCCTTCAGATTGCAACACACTGTTGCTATCCGGCGTAGCCTTGTAATGCGGTAAGGCCCCATGTGCCCGATAGGCAGCAATGGTATCAAAGCTTTCGCCCACGAAGCCTTCTTGCTCGGCACGAAACCCGCGTAGCCGCTCGGCCAACGAAATTTCCGTGATAGGTTCCCGCCCGATGGTTTCTTCCAGCCACTTAAAAAACCGGGTTAACGCCACACCATCCTTCACCATGGTATTGCGGGTATGACCGATTTCTACCGTATTTTTTACCGCTTTCAAATAGGTTGTTGGATTGGTTTGTTCAACAACAGTAACCGAAGATGAAACGGCACGGTAACTGGCAAAGCACGTACGTTTCGGATCCAAAAGCAGGGATATCCCTTCGTCCAGCCGCTTCAAGGCTCCTTCCGCTTCCGCGTAATCAGCCAGTTCCACACCGGCATCGTCCAGTCGCACACGGTCTGCCGGCTTCAGTTTCTGCCGGTCAATAAACAACGTAGCGCTGTCAGCCGTGATCAGTCCAAATCCCAGCACCACCGGATTGCAGTTCACATCGCTTCCACGTATATTGAACAGCCAAGCCAGGTCATCGAGCGAAGAAATAAAATGGGCATCCACCCTATTCTGTTTCATTTCCACACGCAACCGCTGCAGCTTAGCGGGGGTCGCTTCGCCAGTTATGTCTTCATCCAGCACATAGGCAGGTGAAATAGGCAATGCGGGGCGATTATTCCACAGTTGAGTAAGTAAGTCTACATCTCCGCGCACCTGTATCCGTAAGGGTTCCAATTTACCTAACAGGACTTTTGCCAATGATACGGATGTCAGCTCGCCATCGAAAGCAACCACCGCATTTTCTGGTAGCTTTCCAGCCAGCCAATCGGCATACTCCGGAGCGTGCTGCACCTGCAGCTTGACCAGCTCATATCCGCTTCCAGCTAATTGCTCGGCTGCTTGCACAAAATACCGGGAATCTGTCCATAATCCTGCAAAATCGGATGTGATGGCTAAAGTTCCGGCAGATCCGGTAAATCCCGAGGCCCAGGCTATGCATTGGTAACGATCCGGCAGGTATTCGCTAATATGCGGATCTGACGAAGGGATAATGTATGCATCGATATGTTGTTGTTTCATAAGGCCACGGATCGCAGCCAGCTTTCCTGCATGGTTCATTGCGTTTACGTTTTGAGGGATGCAAGTTACGAAACTTTTAGGCCTTCACGGGAAACATTCTCATCAACGGCACGTTATACTAGTATGAACATTTTTTTATTGGCCTTATTTTCCACCCCTTTCGTCCAGCAAGATTCTACCGAAAAAAAATTACTCGACTATAAATGTAACAAGGAGATTCCGGCGGTAATTGAAAAACAAACGTTGATTGCCTTGTCCCATTATCCTGAATTAAAAAACACAAGGATCCGATTTACGTTCAGCCGGAAATTAAAACGTTCGGTCATGGCTGCACGGCCGGTAGTTGCGTCGTTACTCAGGAAGCGTGAAAAACGCGTGTATGACGTGCTGATCAATCCGGTTTTTAAATTGGAACACAGTTTTGAAACCATTCGCCAAATACCAGACAGCGTGATGATCGGTTGGATTGGTCACGAACTTGGCCATATCATGGATTATGAAAAAAGAAGCACATGGGGGCTACTGGGTTTTGGCGTTTCTTATGGGGTCTCAAAAAAATACATCCGTAAGGCCGAACGCATCGCAGACCGCTTTGCCGTTGAGCATGGACTGGGAGAACATCTGGTAGCAACCAAATCGTTTATTCTGGATCATACCGAATTGCCGGAAGCCTACCAGGAAAAAATTGCGACGCTATACTTGTCCCCCGACGATATCGTGGAACTCGTAGCGGAACTGGAAACTGAAAGAGACGAAGACAAAAAAGAAAAATTACTGCTAGAAGAAGAGAACATCGTAAACGAAGCCGAATCGGAATTGAACGGAGGACAGCCTTCGGCCTCTTAGCCTCTTAGCTGAGGCTTTTAATAAAGTCCTCAAACTCGTTAAAATCCTCCTCTTTCATGACGCGAGGTATTTTTGTCTGGCCACCCATCTTTTTTGTGATTTTACTCCATCGATAGAAATAATCTACCGGAATGACTTCCATTTCCACTCCTTTCAGTGCTTTGTTCCGTGCTACGCGATAGTTTTTATTACTTGCTGCCAATTCGCGATCCAAAAATGCCACCGCAGCTGTAGTATCGAAGGTTCCATCTGTCCCGAGATACCACTTATTGATGTAATCTGCTCCGTTCCGTACAGACGCCACGGTAAATTCCAGCACTTCTGTCTGAAATTGTTCGGCCAGACTTTTTATAGCGGCGTTCATTTGATGCACGGATAGTTGCTCTCCTACCACATTCAGGAAGTGCTTGGTACGGCCTGTGATGATAATCTCTGCGCGTTCGGCATCCGTAATCATCACGGTATCACCAATCATGTACCGCCATGCCCCGGCCACGGTGGAAATGAGCAGTACATACTGAACATGGGGCTTTGTTTCTTCAATGGTCAGTACCTCTGCGTCCGGTCGCACCCTACCTTCTTCATCCATGTTCTCTTCGATAAAAGGGACAAACTCAAAAAATATTCCGTTGTCTACAATCAAAGCCATGGATTGGGTATCTGGCCGCTTCTGGGTGGCTAAATACCCTTCGGAAGCGAGGTACGTATCGATGTACGTGAGCGGTTTGTCCAACAGCGATTCAAAACTCTTTTTATAGGGTTCAAAAGCCACACCACCCGAGGTGTACACCTGCAGGTTGGGCCAGATATCATGTATGGTACGCACGTTATTGTAACGGATAATTTCTTTTAGCAACAATTCGGACCAAGAGGGAATACCGGTCATGCTACCGATATCCCATCTCGGCGCATATTTGGCAATTTTACGCACACGGTCCTCCCAGTTTGGGGTGGCTGCAATCCGTGCACCGGGTTTATAAAACTGCCTGAACCAAAATGGAATATTAGCCGCACTGATGCCACTGATTTCACCTTCGAGAAATTCGCCGTTGGACGCCAATGCGGTACTGCTCCCTAGCATCATGATGTCCTTTTCGAAAAAATCGGCGGGCAAGTTAAAATTCCGGAGACTCATAATCTGCTGAATACCCGATCGCTTGATGGCATCGAGCATATTGTCTGTTACGGGGATAGCTTTACTGTTGGTCGTGGTTCCGCTGCTCAACGCGAAGTAACGTTGCCCTCCCGGCCAGGTTACATTCTGGTGGCCTTTGTGCAGGTAATGCCACCATTCCGCATGCAATCTATCATAGTCATAGATCGGCACCACATGTTGAAAAGCGTGGATCGGATTTGCATCAGCAAGAATCGCTTCAAAGTGATGTTCCTTTCCAAATGCTGTGTATTTGGCCTTTTCCAATAAATCGCATAAGACCTTTAATTGTGCTTTTGCCGGTGGAGATTCTCCACTGATATATCCTGTTACGTCGATTGTTCGTTTGATGAGTTCACCAATGATGGCCATTCCGATTTCTCCTGCTTGTTGTAAGACAACAGCGCAATCCTTTTTTTGTTGGTCATTGCTTATAAAGCAAAAATACATTGTCTTTATTTTTCGGCAACTTTGGCTAACTTCGCTTGTGAAAACAGATTACCAGATGCAGAAGTTACTATCGTTTTTATTGTTCCTGCCGTTTTTCGTCCATTACACAGTTGCCCAGCCATTGGCGCAAAAGATTGCCACGGCTTTTCGGGCTTTTGAGTCGCACGAGAGCCTTGCTAACGGAATGGCGTCATTTATCGTCCTCAATACCAGCACGGGGCAGGTAGTTTTTGCCAAAAATGAGAAACTCGGCATGGCGCCTGCATCTACACTCAAAACGGTTACTTCCACGGCGGCCTACCAAGTATTGGGGGCAGATTTCACGTTTGAGACCACACTTTCCTATACCGGTCAAGTGGATGCTTCGGGCACATTGAAGGGTGACATTGTAATCCGTGGAACGGGAGATCCTTCCCTGGGCAGCGACCGATTCCCGCAGACATCAGACACGGTATTGCTGTCTACCTGGGTGCAGGCCATAAAAGCTGCCGGTATCCGTAAAATAGACGGCAGCATCATTGCTGACGACCGGCTCTATGATGGCCAAACCGCCCCGCGGGGCTGGACGTGGCAGGATATGGGTAATTATTACGGCGCCGGCATTTCCTCGCTCAACTGGCGCGAAAATTCGGTGGGTGTAGATTTCATTCCGAGTGCTACGCCAGGCGCGCTAACCCGCATCGCCAGCACCACCGCCGATGTTAGCTACCTGCAGCTGGTCAATGAAACAACCACGGGAAATCGTGGCACGGGCGACCGCGTGTATGCCTTTGCTGCGCCTTATTCTTCTCGCATCTACCTGCGAGGCACTTATGGAATCGATCTGAAAAAGACCGTTTACCTGTCCTTGCCGGACGGTGCCTATGACGCAGCCTATCAGCTGCACAACGCATTGGAGCAGACGAGTATACCGCAAACCCATCCCCCTACCACTACCCATCTTTTGCTTCTGGCGGGTAGTGAAGTGCCCAGCGGCGGCACTACCCTGCATACGCACCGTTCGCCCGCACTCGGTGAACTGATCTATTGGTTCAACCAGAAAAGTATTAACCTCTATGGCGAAGTATTGCTTAAAGCCATGGCATATAAATTGGAGGCAAAAACGGATACACGGGATGCAGCGGAATTGCTGCAGAAGTTCTGGACGAATAAAATCGGTGTTCCCGAAGGCGAACTTCGCATGATGGATGGAAGTGGTCTATCGCCCGAAAACCGTGTGACAACCAACGTGCTTGCGCGCATTCTCCTGGCTGCAAAAAAAGAGCCTTGGTTTGCCGGTTTTTTTGAAAGCCTCCCGGTGTATAATGGCATGAAAATGAAAAGCGGCACCATCGGAGGTGTATTGGGTTACGTAGGGTATCAAACCAACAAAGACGGTACTCCGCTTGTATTTGCGTTGTTGGTTAACAATTACCAGGGTACTGCAACGCCGATGCGGCAACGGATGTTTAGGTTGCTGGATCAGTTGAAGTGATTGCATACCGCCGTATTACTCACCAGCTATCCAGTGAACCTTAGTTACTGCTGTTCCAGTGTTGACACAATGCTGTTTGCTATGATAGCTTGCCCTGCGGCTGCCATATGAACCCCATCTTTCGCATAGTAATCTGACACACCGAGCAAGGGGTGATATACATCGACAAATTCGAATCCAAGCGCAATAGCCTTTGCTTTTAACTGAGGCACCAATTTGGCCAACCGTTCGTTACCGCCCACATATTTATTTTCGATGTCTTTTTCCCGGATCGGAGGGGGCGAAATACATAGCAAACGGGTTTTCCTGGTTGCAATCCGATGTTTACGAATCCTGCGTAAGAGTGCCGAGAAATTTTCAAGTACTTCTTGCTGTCGGTCTCTAAATTCATATTTGGCATCATTTGTACCCAAACAAACGATGATGAAATCGTACGCCGTATGGTCCGATTTCCTCTGGCCCTCTGCGAGGTAGTTGTCTATATTTTTTAACGCATTTAATTCCTCTCTACCTCCGTTGTCGAAGCCGATTGTGCGTCCGGATTGTGAAATATTGATAATCCGGGCATGAGGCAGCCTATTTTGTAGCTGATCCACCCATCCCCCTGCTAGTTGCCCATTTGAATCACCGATCGTTAAAATATGGTAAGGTGTATGCACTTGGTCGTTCACAGGGATATAAGACAACGCCTGTGGCAACTGCTCGTGCCCTCCTTCAAAGATAGTCAAATGAATAGTACCCACACTTTTTTCCAGATACACTTGTCGCCCGAAAAGATCCTTCTCCGGCTGTATCGATAGTGGCAAGGTACGTTTTGTAAGTAAATCGATGATTTCGTTGGCTGATACCAGGTCGTTGTCCAATCGCGCCAATTGACCGATGCTGTCTAAATCGGTAACCTTGTATTTCAATTCAGCAGCCAGGCGGTTATACATGTTCAGGGAATGGGTGATCGGAACCGAGCCGGTGTACCCGTCGTGTATTCCCTCGTAAATATATAACGATGCATTTTGTCGTTTCTCCTTAGGAAAATCCTGAAAAATCGGTGATCGTCTCCGCGCCTCCGTGTCATCAAACGTACCTCCCAATGCAGCGACGATATCATCTGCGTATTTTTGACGCCGTCCAATGGATTCCCAATACCAAGCCTCGATATCCGAAATTGGCGCCCAAGCTGAAAATGACTTAACCGGATAGTCCAATCGCATGTAGGCAAAAAGCGTCGCATATCCGCCTCCCGACACACCAATAACATGAACGTCAGCAGGATCCACATTTCCATTTTTTATGGCGTATTCAATTGCATCCTTAATATCGGAAAGGACCGATGAACTTCCCATGCTTTCCGGTTTGTTGTTTGCTCCCCGGAAATTCGGATGGATATAGTTCCAATCCCTGGCAAGAATTTCGTTGGTCATTGGATCGCGTTGTTGGTAGTCACCGCTCCACGTGTGAAGACTTACAATCAACGGTTGGGGGTGTTTCTGCGTTGACTTGAAGAAATAGGCCTGTTGTAGGGTACCGTCAGCGCTGGAAGGGATTTGCACCTGCTGAAAAGCGGTGGACCAAGCCGTTTTAGCTGTATTGTCCCACGTAGGATCCTGTTGGGCAACCAATAGGTGCACACAAAATATGCAGAAAGCACACACGCCTGTTAATCGGATTGATATCATTTCGTTCTTTACCTCCATTTTTTTCAATAATACAAAATATCTCATACTCTCTCAAAATTCGTATCTTAGTCCAACCTATCCTAATTCTGTATCTTTTAGGCTATATCGGGTGACCGGGGTTAATACCTGGCCCGTGCCCTGTCTATACCTACTTTACGATAGTTCCGTATCGCATCTGGGATGAGTCCGACATGAGTCCAGGTTTTTCTAGAAAAACCTGGACTCATGTCGGACTCATCTCGGACTCATGTTGGACTCATTGTAAAGATGGTACAAAGAAGATACCTGTAAGGTACCCGGATAGTATGGGAAATTAACTAAGATATATTGAATGGGAGCGGCCGAAGATATAAAGTTAATAACTTTAAGTAACAATTCCAACAGGAGCGGTGAACTTTTTGGCTCGTAGTGAATGCAGGAGGATCAAAAAAAACCCCTACCTTTGCAGCCGGATTGCGCGCTGAAAACCAATAAAACATGAGCAAAACAAATCGTAAGCAAGATGCCTTGGACTATCATGCTAAAGGAAGGCCAGGCAAAATTGCCGTTATACCCACGAAACCTACGCATTCACAACGAGATCTATCGCTGGCTTATTCGCCGGGTGTAGCTGAGCCCTGCCTGCGGATTGCCGAGAACACGGAAGATGTATATAAATATACCGCAAAGGGCAACCTGGTCGCGGTGATCAGTAACGGCACTGCCGTATTGGGGCTGGGAGATATTGGTCCCGAAGCCGGTAAACCGGTTATGGAAGGTAAGGGATTGCTATTTAAGATATTCGCCGATATCGATGTGTTTGATATTGAACTCAACACAAAAAACGTGGACGAGTTTGTCCGCATGGTCAAATGCCTCGAGCCCACCTTTGGCGGTGTCAATCTGGAGGACATAAAAGCACCCGAATGCTTTGAAATTGAACGCAGGCTCAAAGAAGAGTTGAACATCCCCGTCATGCACGATGATCAGCATGGCACGGCTATTATTTCGGGTGCAGCCCTCGTCAACGCCTGTGCATTGCAGAAGAAAAAGATTGAGCGAGTAAAAATTGTAGTCAATGGTGCAGGAGCAGCGGCAATATCCTGCACGCGAATGTATATCGCATTGGGCGCCCGCAAGGAAAACATCGTGATGTTGGATAGCAAGGGATGCATCCGCGAGGACCGCGGCAATCTCGATCCCACCAAAGCCGAATTTGCCACATCCCAGAAAATAGAAACGTTGGAAGAAGCCTTAAAAGGCGCTGACGTATTCATTGGTCTCTCCATAGCCGATGTGGTGACGCCGGAAATGCTGAAGAGTATGGCAAAAAATGCGATTGTATTTGCGATGGCCAATCCCAATCCAGAAATTTCCTACCCGCTGGCAATCGAAACCCGCAAAGACGTCATCATGGCAACGGGGCGCTCGGATTATCCGAATCAGGTAAACAACGTATTGGGCTTCCCTTACATCTTCCGCGGTGCGCTGGATGTGCGGGCAACCGTCATCAATGAGGAGATGAAGATCGCCGCGGTAAAGGCACTTGCTGAACTGGCCAAGAAGCCCGTACCGGAGGCCGTCAACCAAGCCTATGATACACATAATTTAAAATTCGGGCCCGAATATATTATTCCGAAACCGACCGACCCGCGGCTGATTACCGAGGTGTCGCTCGCCGTTGCCAAGGCCGCTATGGATTCCGGCGTTGCGCGGAAAGCAATTACCGATTGGGACAAATACGCAGAGGAGCTGCGCCAGCGGCTTGGACAGGATGATCGGATCATGCGGAATCTTACAGAAGCCGCCAAGCGCGATCCTAAACGGGTAGTTTTTGCCGAAGCCGACAACTACAAAACGCTCCGTGCCGCCCAAATTGTAAAGGAGGAAGGCATAGCCATTCCGATCCTCCTGGGCAATAAACGGAAAATCCAGCAACTCATTGACGAAAACTTACTGGAATTGGGTGAGGTGGAAATCATCGACCCATTGGAAGAGAAGGGAAATCCCCGATTTCTCAGCTACGTCGAATTCCTTTATACCAAACGTCAACGTCGCGGGGTTTCCTACTTGGATGCGCAAAAGTTGATGTTAGACCGCAATTATTTTGGAGCAAGTATGGTGCAAGTCGGGGAAGCGGATACACTTATTTCGGGGCTGACCAAAAATTACGCAACAACCATCCGCCCCGCTCTGCATGTAATCGGGTCGCAGCCCGGTAGCCGCATTGCAGGCATGTACATGATGCTCACGTCCAAGGGGCCCGTATTCTTCGGAGATACTACGGTCAATGCCAACCCCACTGCGGAAGAGCTGGTAGACATCACGCTGTTGCTACATGAGGCGGTAAAGAAAATGAATGTAACGCCGCGTATCGCACTGCTCTCCTATTCGAACTTTGGTTCGAATGACGGGGAGGTTCCCAATAAAACGCGCGAGGCCGCACGCCTGCTCCATGAACGCCATCCGGAAATCTTGGTTGACGGAGAGATGCAAGCGAATTTCGCCATGAACAGTGACCTGCTGGCTTCCAATTTCCCGTTCAGTTCACTGAAGGGAACGCCGGCAAACACCCTCGTATTTCCCAACCTCGAATCGGGCAACATTGCCTACAAACTGCTTCAGGAAATTGGCAATGCAGAAGCCGTAGGTCCGATTTTATTGGGGATGGATAAACCGGTGCATGTACTGCAACTGGATAGTTCCGTACGCGAAATTGTCAATATGGTAACCATTGCGGTTGTCGATGTACAGTCGAGGGCGCCGATGGCCCGAAAGAAAAAATAAGATCAACCATGTACGCATATTTAAACGGCAGATTAGCCTATAAAGCTCCTACCCATGTAGTAATCGACGTAGGCGGTGTGGGCTATCATGTTCACATCTCGCTGCATACGTATTCGCAAATCAAAGACCACGAGCAATGCAAACTGTACATCAGTTTCCAGGTACGCGAGGATGCACATACTTTTTTTGGTTTTGCTGACGAAAGCGAGCGTCGTCTATTTGAACATTTAATCTCCGTATCGGGAATCGGCCCCAATACCGGACGAATGATCCTATCATCCATTACACCCGAAGAAATCCAATCGGCCATTATCCAGGGAAACGTACCCCTGATTCAACGGATCAAAGGGATAGGTCCCAAAACTGCCCAACGTATGGTGCTTGAATTGCAAGATAAGCTCAAAAAACAAGGACCTGATGCATTGACTGCGGTGAATACGGCGCAAAGCGTTCCCGAAGAGGCACTCAGCGCGTTGGTGATGCTCGGATTCGCGCGTACACAGGCAGAGAAGATACTGGCAGGCATCGTCCGGGTGGAACCCAACCTGACCGTGGAGGCACTGATCAAAGAAGCGTTGAAAAAGCTTTAAGTGTGGTTTCGGAATTTTGACTAAATTTGCGGCGCATAATAAAACTTATAAAAACATTTACCACTTGGACAAGACGTTCGTGCTACGCTTTTGTTTGTCTGTGCTGCTTTTTGCAGCAACAGTGCTCGGTAGCACGTATGCACAGGCCCCTGCTGATTCGCTCCGGCGGGATAGTGTGAAACTGAAATATCCATTCAAAGACCTCCCCTTTCTTAACCTATACCAAAAAAAGAATGCTTTTGACCTCGGTGTACCGTCGAATATCGATCGCGAAGTAATATTTGACCCGCTGACGCGGCAGTACATCATCCGCGAAAAATTGGGAAGCCGCTTGTACCGTCCTCCACAATACCTCACCATTGATGAGTACCAGGAGTATGAAAGTAATTTGCTGAAACGCAACTATTGGCGTGAACTTTCCGATCAACAGCTGACAGACTATCGGCAGGACCGGCTGATTCCTACCATTTACGTGCAGAGCGAGGCTTTCGAAAGGATTTTTGGTGGAAACACCATCGACATCATCCCCCGTGGAAGTGCAGATATCAGCATCATGGCCCAGCACAATAAAAATGCCAATCCGATGTTCAACGAACGGCAACGCAGGCAGTGGGGCTTTGACTTTGACCAGCGCATCCAGATGAACATGACGGGGCAAATCGGTGACCGGTTGAAATTAACAACCAATTACAATACCGAGGCTCAATTTGATTTTGAAAATCAGATCCGGCTGGATTATACCGGAAAAGACGATGACATCATCAAACGGATCGAATTGGGGAATGTGAGCATGCCACTCAATACCACCCTGATTAACGGAACACAGGCACTCTTCGGTCTGAAAACACAATTGCAATTCGGCAAACTGAATGTAACGGGTATATTTTCCCAGCAACGCTCACAGCAACGGGAAATTACGATCAAAAATGGTGCACAGGAAAGCGAATTTGCTCTGAAAGCGGATGAATACGAAGACAACCAACACTATTTCCTCGCGCACTATTTTCGCGATAACTTCAATCGCGCAATGGCCATTGCTCCCGTCCTCACCACGGATGTAAACATCACACAGATTGAGGTATGGGTCAGCAATCGGAGTAATTCGGTAGATGACTCGCGGGATGTGCTAGCTTTGATGGATCTTGGGGAATATGCACCTTACAATACGGCACGGATCACACCGGGCAATACCCGATATCCTTCTACCGGCATTCCGGGGGAGCAACTGCAGTTTTATTCCAACAACCTCTTACAAATTCTTCCGCAAGATGCCCGTCTTACTCAATCAAACGGTGCACAGAGCTTCTTTCAGGGAGTTGGTGGCAACGATAACTATGCAAAACTCACCTACGCCCGGAAACTTCGCGAAGGCACGGAGTATACCATAAATAGACGACTGGGATTCATCTCCCTCAATATGCCGCTCAACAACGATCAAATATTGGCGGTGGCCTATCGATATACCGCTGGCGGACGCGAATACCAGGTGGGTGAGTTTTCGACGGACGTTCCCGTGACTCCCTCTGAACCGCGGATGCTGGTTGCAAAACTGCTCAAAAATGAAATCCTGAAAACCAACCTACCCATCTGGGATCTGATGATGAAAAACATCTATTCCATCGGTGCATACGGCGTGGGACAGAACAATTTCAGGTTTAACATCTTCCGTATCGAAGACGAAAGCGGCGTGGAGCGCCCGGCCATGTATGAAGGGCAGCATACGCAAAACAAACTGTGGATACAACTTACCGGACTGGATCGGCTCAATCCACAGAATTCGCAGCAGCCGGATGGCTTTTTCGATTTCCTTCCCGGCATTACCATCGATCCCGAACGGGGGCGCATCATGTTCCCGTTGGTAGAACCTTTCGGTAATGACCTCGCCAGCCAATTTATGCCGGGGGCCGAACAGGCGCTGATCGATAAATATTCGTACCAAGCACTATACGATTCGACCAAAGTCATTGCACAACAGTATTTTCCCAATCAAAACCGCTACCTGATCAAAGGTTCTTATGAGTCGGAGGTGGGTACCGAGTTTCAACTGGGCGCCATCAATGTGCCGCGGGGATCGGTGCAGGTCTTTGCAGGTCCGGCCCCCCTCCAGGAAGGGGTAGATTTCATGGTCGATTACGACATTGGCCGTGTCCGGATTCTCAACCAGGCATTGTTACAATCCGGACAACCCATCCGCATCAAAATGGAGAACAATCAGCTATTTGGGCTGCAACAACGCACTATGCTGGGAGGAAGACTCGATTACCTAGTGAATGACAAGCTGCAATTGGGGGGTACCATCATGAACCTTACCGAGCGACCGCTCACGCAGAAGGTAAACATCGGTGAGGAGCCCATTTCAAACACGATGTGGGGATTAGATCTTACCTACAATTCACCGTCTCGCTGGCTTACCCGGATGGTGGATAAAATTCCTTTTCTGGATACAAAAGAGCCTTCATCGATCTCGTTTTATGGCGAGTTTGCGCAATTATTGCCCGGCCATCCACGGGCGCTTAATTTTGCCGGTACACGCAGTGGTATTTCTTACATCGACGATTTTGAAAATAGCCGTTCGTTTATTGATATCAAAGGCGCCTACAACTGGCAACTATCCGGTACGCCCCAGCTTTTTCCCGAATCCCAATTGATGGATAATCTGGAGTACGGGTTTAACAGGGCCCGGTTAGCGTTTTATAACATCGATCCCATATTCTATCGGAACATTAACCTCACCCCGAACAATATCAACAGTTCAGAGCTCTCCAACCACCGCGTACGGGAGGTGCTTGAACAGGAAGTATTTCCTTACCGTGAGTCCACCACGGGCTTACCTATCTTTCTGTCAACGCTGGATTTAGCATTCTATCCCACGATACGTGGCCCCTATAACTACACCACCCGGGGCGTTAATCCGGACGGTACGTTAGCCAATCCCCGAAGCCGTTGGGGTGGTATGTTCCGCAAAATTGACGCCCCCGATTTTGAGGCACAGAACATCGAATTTATTGAAATATGGATGATGGATCCGTTCTTGACCAATCCGGAATCTGAGGGTGGCGATCTCTATTTTAACCTGGGAAATATTTCAGAAGATATCCTGAAAGACGGCCGGAAAGCGATGGAAAATGGCATGTCCCCTTCGGGCGACCTTTCCCAGATTGATGAAACCAACTGGGGAAGGGTACCACGGAACCAGCCGGTCATTCAGGCATTTGACAACGACCCAGCTGCACGTGCGCGCCAAGATATCGGACTTGATGGGCTAAACGATGTCGATGAACGCGGATTCCATGGTGATTTCTTAAGCCAAATGCAAGGACTGCTCAATCCGACGGCAGCACAAGAGGTAGTCAACGACCCATCGGGCGACAATTTTCAGTATTTCCGTGGTCCGGAACTTGATAATCAAAACGCAGGCATCCTCAAACGTTACGAGCGGTTTAACGGTCCGGAGGGAAATTCTAAAACACCCGAACAGTCGGTAGGTGTGGAAACATCGGCCTCCACCCTTCTTCCCGATGGCGAAGATATCAACCGCGACAACAACATGAATGAGGCTGAGGAATATTACCAATACCGCATTTCGTTGCGCCCTCAGGATATGCAGGTGGGTCAGAATTACATTTCAGAGATGCATACCGCGGATGTAGCGTTACGGGATGGCCGTAAAACCCAAGTAAAGTGGTATCAGTTCCGCATCCCACTCTCGCAGTATCAAGAACGTGTAGGCGACATCCGTGATTTTAAATCCATTCGCTTCATACGTACGTTTATGACAAATTTTGCGGATACGGCCGTAGTACGGCTTGCGCAACTGCAATTGGTGCGTGGCGAATGGCGCCGGTATAACTCGGAAAATAACAATGCCAAGGTAATAGCGGATCCCGCTATGGGCAATGTACCGCTTGACAACTCTACGGTGGAGGTCGCTGCCGTGAATATCGAACAGAATGGCAATCGCCAACCCATTCCTTACGTAGTACCGCCCGGCATTGAGCGGCAATTGGACTGGGGCAACCTCAACAACAATGTGCAGCTCAATGAACAGTCGCTTTCGCTCGATGTGAAAAACCTTCGCGACGGGTATGGTCGGGCCGCGTACCGCACCGCAACCAACGACTTTAGGGCATACGGGCGTTTGGAAATGTTTATCCATGCAGAAGGCCTGTATTTGCAAGACCGGGATTTCAGGGCATTCATCCGCGTAGGTACAGACGACCAATATAATTACTACCAGTACGACATGCCCCTGAAAATCACCCCGCCGGGCACGAGAGACGCCGAGTTGATCTGGCCGCAAGAAAACCGGATGAACATTCGCATCAACATTTTTCAGGAAGCCAAGGAGGCCCGTAACCGGGCTATGCGCGATGGTCAGCCGTGGCCCATCAATGAACCCTTTACGTTCTTCGACGGTGAAAACCGTGTAACGATCGTGGGGCAACCGGATATCAGCAAAGTGCGGTTTTACATGATCGGTGTGATAAATCCGTTACGGGGCAGTGAAGTGGCGCTTCCCAATGACGATGGCTTGGACAAATCGGGCTTATTCTGGTTCAACGAAATGCGGCTCACTGAGTTTGACGACAAGGGCGGGTGGGCCGTGACAGCGCGTATGAATGCGCAATTGGCCGATTTTGCCAATGTAACCGTTTCAGGAAGCAAAAGCACCGTTGGATTTGGCTCCATTGAGCAGCGTATCGGTGAGCGCAGCCGCAGTGACGATTTGTATTTCGACCTAGCAACCAATGCGGAACTTGGTAAATTCTTCCCTGTGGACTATGGATTGCGGATTCCACTGTTTTTCAGCTATACACGTCAGGTTGGCACACCCGAATACAACCCGCTCGTACCCGATATCGAGTTAAATAGCGCGTTGGCAAACCTATCGCGCAACCGACGGGATTCGCTACTCCGCGTAACTCAGGACTTTACCATACGGCGCAGTTTCAACCTAACCAACGTGCGTAAAATACGTACGAACATCGAAAAGCCCGTACGCCCCTGGGATATCGAAAACATCAGCGCGACATACGCATTCTCACAAAACTACCACCGTGACTACTTGACGGAGGTCGCTTTACAGAAAAACTACCGCGCGGCATTTGACTACACATTCGCCAGCAGCGACGACCTGACGTTTGAACCGTTCAAGAAATTCATCAAAAATAAGCATTTGGGCATTCTGAGCGATTTTAACTTCAACCTCATGCCATCGCTGCTCAACTTCCGTATTGATGTGAACCGGATATATAACGAGAACACGCTGAGGGAAAACAATTCGGCAGATAATTTTCTGCCCAGCATGGGCACGTTGTATAACAAAAATTTCACGATGAACCGCATTTATGGCATCAGTTGGAACCTATCCAAATCGCTGAAGCTGGATTTCAACGCAACCAATTATGCTATCGTGGATGAACCGGACGGACGCTTGAACGGCCTGAAGCGGGATACGCTGTGGGAAAATTTCTGGAGGCTGGGACGGACCACGGACTATAACCACATGATGAACATTACCTATACGGTGCCTATCAACAAACTCCCCGGACTGGATTGGGTGAATGTGGATGCCCGTTATGGTGCGCAATTCAACTGGCAGACCGAGCCGCTATTATCCATTCAGAGCCAGGATATCAACATGGGCAATAGCATCCAGAACTCCCGTACCATCCAGGTGAACCCGACGCTGAATATGGCCGGGCTGTATAATAAATTTGGATTTATCCGTAACAATACTGGATTAGATGCCAGTGGCACCGTCGCATTCTTCACCGGATTGCTTACGAGTATCAAAAACGTAAACGCTGCCTATACACGGGTTCAGAACACTTTCCTGCCGGGTTACACGCCGCGCACTAACGTACTTGGGTATGACTTTGATCACAATGCGCCCGGATGGGGCTTTCTCTTCGGAAGCCAGCGTGACATCCGTGAGCGGGCAGCCAGCAATGGATGGATTACCACAGATACGTTGCAAACGCAGCTTTACATGACATCACTTACGGAAGACCTCTCGGTGCGCGCTATCCTGGAGCCCCTCCGTGATTTGAGTATCGAACTGACAGCTGTGAAGTTGAACAATCAAAATTACACAACGTCGTTCCAATATTCGGGGCAAACAGCTGATTTTGAAAGCCTCACCCCTGTCACGACAGGGAATTACAGCATTTCTTACCTAGCCATTGGGACATCTTTTAAAGATCATGAGGCGCTGTTCCGCACGTTTGAGCGCAATAGGCAAACAATTTCTCAACGTTTTGGTCAATTGAATCCCAATTCGTCTGGCCAAACCGGCGGTTTCGCGGATGGATACGATCAAACGGCACAGGATGTCGTGGTGAACTCGTTTCTCGCAGCGTATCGTGGAAAGGATGCCGAACGCATTAAGCTGGGTAGTTTTCCGAATATTCCGATTCCGAATTGGAATGTCACTTATAATGGGCTGAACAAGATTCCTTTGTTCAGCGAATTTATCACATCCCTTACCCTGCGTCATGGATACAACACGCGTTACTCCATCAATGGGTATAATTCGCTGATCCGATATACCGAGACCAGCGGATTCCCTTCTGAGCGGGATGCCAACGAAAACTTCCTTCCGGAATTTCAATTTCAACAGGTTTCCATTTTTGAGCAGTTTGCCCCCTTGCTCGGTTTTGATGCCCGATTTAAAAACAATTTAACTGCAAATGCGGAATACGGCCGGGCGCGCACCCTGAACCTGAGTCTGCAAAACAGCCAGTTAGCCATGCTCAGCGATCAATCTTTTGTATTTGGCGCAGGTTACCGAGCAACTGGATTCCGAATGCCTTTCGGGTGGTTCAGTAATTTCAAAATGAACAACGATCTTAATTTCCGGCTGGATGTATCCCTTAATGATCTCAAGACACTTGTTTATCGTTCAGACATCAACGAATCGGAAGTATCGGCTGGGAATAAGAGTATTTCCTATCGGCCCTCGGTTGATTACGTCATCAACCAACGATTCAACATCCGTCTGTTCTTCGACAGTAATTCGGTGCGACCCTACACGTCACAGACGTTTGCGACCTCGTATGCCAACTTTGGCTTTAATTTGAGGTTGATGTTGCAGTAATAGGCCACTAGCTCCTTTGCGAGGCGGGCCTTGCGGCTTAAAATAGTTTCTCGCAAAGTCGCAAAGACGCTAAGAAAGTTACTTCGCGACTCTGCGGCTTTGCGAGAAAAAATAAAAAATAGTTTATTTTATCAACTCTCCCCAAAAACTGATTTCAGCAAGTAAAATACGCGGGGGTTGCGTAGGATTGAAATGCTCAATGCTTCTGAACCGGATGTACCTTACCGTCGCATCGGGATCAACCGAAGCGCCCGGCACAAATTCAAATTCTAACCCGTTATCAGAAAGCGCAATATCTTCATTTGTAGGAGCCTGCCAAGGATCAGCAGTTCCATTACCTGACGGTTGAACACATTCAAATTTACCCAAAAGCGTCCAACTACCATCCAAACTGCCATCCGGATTCGGGGCTAAGGATCCGTATATTTCAAATACCCTCGGATGACCTCTGTTCCAGCGATCGTCATTATTGTTCCGCGGCCACAGCTTCATCCTACTCAGTTTGGTTTTCAGACCTAAATCCCATGTAAGTGTACCTGGTAAGGTTGCAGGATCATCCGAGTGCATGAAATTGGTTGTGTTTTCATCCCATAATTGCGTTAAGGGATAACTACCGTTAATTCCTAGATCACCCGGCATAGGCTTTTCAACCCAGGTAGTCTTTGGAATCAATACCACCGGATCAATCATTGTTTCGACCGTTGCCGCCTGGAATACGTCGATTGCCTGCGAGTCCGGTTTATATGTCGTACTATAGGACAAAGGCCTATCAATGTTGAAATCTGGAAGCAGCGTTTCGATGTCCGATGTATCGACATCCGTGGTCTGACTATCACCATTTATATCCGTCCAGTTCAGATGGATACCTACTTCAGAGCTTTCGGCTGTACCCCAATTCAGTTTAAGATCCTGTCCATCATAATAGGTACTCTTCAACAAACGATTCGTCAGCAAGCTGCGGTAATTATCGCCATACACCGCACCCAGCATTTCAATAGGAATGGACTTATTCCCTTCGTCGTCATAGGTGTGAATCATAAATGAATAGGTGCCTTCGCTAATCGGGTCGATGATATAGCTGACCGTATCTACGTCTGCAGCCACAGGCAGTTCAACCGAGTCGGTGTAATTATTCCAGAATATTCTTGCTTTCTGTATTCTGGGATCGGTACCTCTCAGCCACGCTATTTTGATGCGATTATCGCCGGGATATGCAATCGGGGTATGTGCCGGCCCCGGATATATCAATCCGTTTGGAACGACATAACCCTCGTAAATATCCGTTTCGCTATCGCATGAAGAGAATCCCAAAATGACCCCAATAAAGATGACAAATAGTGTATTCTTCATCATAAATGATTTTTAATGATCCAAGTTTAATTGATTAATTCTCCCCAAAAGCTCAATTCCAAAACGTGAACGGTCGAAAAGGATGCATTGGCATAGGTAGATACGGTCCTGAACCTGATGTACCTTACCGGGGTGAACGGATTCGGGGCGAAATCAGTCACGCCAAATTCAAATTCGATGCCTTCATCAGCAAAGGCTATGTCCTCTTGGGTAATCTGCGAGCCGGGGCCGGATGGTTTCAAACTCTCAAATCGACCGAGCGGGATCCAACTGTCGTCAAGTTCCCCGGTAGGATTGGGCGAAACAGAACCCCATATTTCAAATACTTTGGCATGCCCTCTCTTCCATCTGTCGTCTGAATGCTTGCGGGGCCAATATTTCAAACGACTTAATTTGACGGTCCTTCCCAGGTCCCACGTGATGTTGTGCGGAAGCATTTGGGTTTCCAGGCCGTGAAATCCATCCTGATCATAATTCTCATCCCATATTCTTGTCGTTGGGTAACTTGCATTAACCGGAGGTATATCACCGGGCAACGTATAAGCATTCCAGGTAGATTTGGGGATAAACTCTTCAAACCACGGTGTCACCTTAGAAGTCAAGGTATCGGAAAGATTACCCCATCTATCGCGGATGTACACCGCAAATTCATGTTCTTCGGGATCCAATCCGTCAACACCGCGATACGTAAACGTTCCTTTTGGCGTAGCGGTATAATACGTGATTAACTCACTCATATATCCCAAATTCGCTGTATCCGCCATCAATACGATGGCCAAATTTGCTTCTTCAGGATTTTCGAAATCGATCGCTACCCCTCCAAAAGTATCCCTGAACTTTTTCGTTGCTAGCCGTACAGGAGCCGTCGTTGGGTTAATCTGTACAACATAAGGTGCTGATTCTTTTTCATTTTTCCCTACGGAATATAGTTTAACGTCGTACGTATCCGTGGTGCCGAATCCCTCCAGAACCAAGGAATCTTTGAAGTACGAAGATTTTGTTTCGCGTATTACCCCAGGTTTGATTTCATATTCAGCACGGACGTAAAGCAGATTTCTATCTACAGGCAATGCATATTTCAATACAGCTCCTCCCGGTCTGTTTTCTACGGTTACATTTGTCACCTGACCAGGAGCTGCTGCTGTATCGTCGATAAAATCAATACGCCCCTCTTCCTTGCAACTGATCCATAGAATCGACATTAGTAAGATACCGATAGCTATAATTCTATTTTTCATGATTTAATATGTTAATCGTTACCACCCAATATTTTGTACTAAATTTGGGTTCACTTCAATATCGCTGGTTCTGATCGGCCAGAAATAGTCGCGGACGCCAAATTCTTGTTTTAACAAAAGCTGCGGTTGGTACATCAGCCGGTTAACTTCTTCTTCTGTCCCATCAACGGTAGACACCATCATGTTCCACCCTTGCAGGGGGGTATGGTATTCAGTTGGCGCCGTTTTCCACCGCCGGATATCCCAAAAGCGTTGTCCTTCGAACGAAAGTTCGATCATGCGTTCCTGTTGTATAATTCCACGCAGACCAGCTTGGGTGTTGTATTTCTGGTTATTCGTGTACCTATCCCACGATTCCTTCACACCTTTTAAACCGGCACGGGCACGAACCAGATCGATGTATCGAAACAGTTCGGCGCTATTGGATCCGTTGGGACCTTCGACTTCGTTTATCGCTTCGGCATATAACAGGTACAGATCGCTCAACCGCATGACAGGCCAGGCATAACTTGGTGAAGATATGCTGTTGATCGCATTAAGTTGGGCCTCATAAGGAATGAATTTTTTGGGGATATAGCCGGTCCAGTTACCCTGTCCCTGCGAGCCGTCTGTTTCGCCCACTTTAAAGGCAAGGTATCTTAACGACGAAGCATCTTTATCATTATATTGCCCCGCTCCGAACCATACACCGCCATCGAAGCCTACCCAGGCATAAAAACGGGGTTCACGGTCGAAATGCATATCAATCGTGGTTCTTCCCTGCCGGATATAAAGTTTATCCGCTGCTTGTGCGGTCCGGAGGTTGTAAAGATCTCCGATACTTCTCGTTTTGTCCTCATCAAGCGGTACACCGTTTTCTGTATAAAACATTTCGGCAATTTTGATGGGCATACCCAACCACTGGCAGATGTCGTTGCTATTGACGTAATCTGGATTTAGTTTCGGCATGGATGCATGGATCATCCCCCCACTCGTGGGAATTGAAATCATTTGCGTATTTGCCCAGATAATTTCACTGCTTGAACGCAGGTTAAAAGCATTGCGAAGGGTTACATTCAAGACGGTTGTATCGTTGTATCGGTTGGCCGCATCGTCAAACGTATATAACCTGATCCCAGCTTCATGGCAAATATCAATCGCTTCTTTGCATGCGGCCACTGCCGCTTCCCATTTCTCGGCTTTGAAAGCTGCATCGAACAGGAGCGTGCCGTCGTGATTTTTCAACGTTGCCTGATCATTATTACCGTTGAACAACGGACTTGCCGCTGTTACCAACACTTTTGCCTTCAATGAAAGCGCGATGGGTTTGGTAATACGTCCATAGTCACTTGCCGGATCCAGTATAATGGTGGGCAGCATGTCGCCCTCAGCTGCCTCATCCAGTAACTGCACGATGTAATTGAAACATTCATCTACCGGTTCCCGTTCGACTTTCACCGCATATACATCCGCATCTACCGGCATATTTTCGCGGATCAGCGGTATCGGACCGTACATCTGTACCAGACAGAAATGGTAATAAGCCTTTAAAACCTTTGCCTCGGCGGTCCACTGTTCCCGCTCCCATGCAGGTAAGTCAGGGACTAAATCGACATTTTCCAAAAACGTGTTGCAAACACGTAACGCCTCATACATACCGCCCCATCTTGCAAGTATCGGACTGGTTGCGTTTTGCAATCCTTCGCCGATATCCAAACCGGCAAGTGAAAACCGGTTAGAAAAGTGGGTGGTTCTTCTCGTCCATATATCGTCGCCGCCTAAGGTGGTCGGATCGCCGGCCCCTCCATTCTTTGGCATATAGGAATAGGCAGTCGCCAAATATTTACGGGCCTGTGTTCTCGAATTGAATGCCATATCCAAGGTAGCAATACCGTCGGGTACTACGTCCAACCAATTGCTGCAGGCAGTTAAGGTCATTATAGCGGCAACTATTATAATTTTAAATCTTTTCATATCGCTTACACTTAACTAGTTAAAGTTAAAATTTACCCCGATGTTAAATACCCGCTGATTCGGATAGCCCAATCCATTACCGGCCATTTCCACATCCCACATTTTAAATTTACTGAAAACAAGCAGGTTGGTTCCACTGAGATAGATCCGGAGATTATTCATTTTTATCCGATCAGTTAACCGGTCGGGTACTGTATAGCCCAATTCCGCCTGCTTAACGCGCAAGAAACTGCCATTTCGCATAAACCAGGTATTCCGTTGGTCTGAAGGCCATTGATAGGCACCATTTGAATCAATATAGGCTCCCGGGACGTTGTTTGTGTTGATCCTTGTATCCAGTCGGGGCCAGGTAGCATATAAATTTTGATTTTCCTCAGACCAGTAGCTGTCGGCATAAGCTTGAAGGATCTGGGCATCAGCCAGAAACGGGGCTGTACTATACGCATTGATCCAAAACGATTGCCGGGCAGCCCCCTGGAAAAATACCGAAAAATCAAATCCTTTAAATCCGGTTGAAATCCCAAATCCATAAACAATTTCAGGAACTTCAGGATAACCTAAGGGAACTTTATCCGCTTCGGTAATCTTACCATCACGGTTTACATCCAGGTATTTGATATCTCCGCCACCATATTGAGAAGTACCGACATTTTGCGGTGGCGAACTGGCAGCTTCTTCATCATCAACAAAAAGCCGTTCGGCAATATACCCGATTGCCTGATTTAATGACATTCCTACTCTTGAGCGCCAAGGTTCGTTGTATTCCGGTTCCTCGTACACATCAAATCGGCTGGTTGCATACGTGAAATTTGCACGCGCCGAAGACCAGAAGTTGCTATTCCAGTTTTTTTGGTATTCCAACATCATATCTACACCTTTGCCCGATGCTTCGCCTACATTTGCTCGCGGTGTTGCCGTCAAGCCCATGGTATTGGGAATACTTGCCCTCGTCATCAGGATATTGTCTCTTTTTTCAGTAAAATATTCCGCAACGATATTCAGTTCATTCCATAAACCCAGTTCAAGTGCGAAATTCTGTTTATAGGATTTTTCCCAGGATATATAAGGATTGGCATATCGACTAATCGTGATTCCGTTATAAATCGTATTATATTCCGATCCGAAAATGGCTCGTCTTCCTTCGTTATCCATATTCACTTCGGAAAGATAAAAAAACCGATCCTCGGCAGAACCAATCTGATCGTTCCCGATTAAACCATAGGTATAGCGCAGTTTCAGATTGCTAACAACGGGCTTTATATCCTCCCAAAACTTTTCGTTGGATATAAGCCATGCCGCGCCTGCCGATGGGAAAAAGCCGAAACGGTTATTTTTATCAAAACGTTCGCTTCCATTATATCCAAAGTTAAATTCAGCGAAGTAGCGGGCGTCATATGAATAGGTTGCCCGCCCCACCAAACCTAGATTTCTGGAAGGAAGCGACAATTGCAGCGAACCGGTGTTGGCTTTCAACGTCTCCCGTGCCTGAAACACCAACATATTGCTTATGTTGTGTTTCCCGAAATCACGTACATGGTTTAGGGCTCCTTCAAAATAAAACGAGGAATATTGTTCTCTGTCATTCGGCAATTCCCCGTATCCTAAATATTCTGTACCAATGTCAGTTTCTACTAAATTGTAATCTCCTGTTAACCTGTTATATCTGCTAAGTTCATAATAAAACGGATTATATGATCTGTTGACCGCAAATTGCGATAAGCGGCTGATATTTAACATTGCCCTGCCAGACAGTCCCTGGGTAATAAAATCCAAACCCTGCTTCAATTCTAATTGAGCCAATATCTGTGAGCGGGACTTCTCTTTGTAACCACGGACCATTTCTGCATAGGGATTGATTTTACTATTGTTGAAGTTGCCGAACAAAATATGTTGCGCGTATTGGAAATCTTCGTCCGCGGGGTAATAAGCAGGGAACAGCACCGGATTGGAATGGACCATTAAATTATACATATCCGCTCCCCCGCGCAAGGGACCTTTGTATTCTTCGAAATTGGCACTCAAACGTACAATCAATTCAGTGCTTTTGGTCAGGTCAATGTTTACGGTCGAACGCAGATCGTAATTATTAATGGCAATGTTGTTATTGAAGTTATTGCGTTTGTCCACGTTCAAGATCCCGTTGTCGCGATTGAATGAACCGGCAACGTAGTAACGCGCAACTCCACCACCTCCGCTGACATTCAAATTACTCCGCTGATTCATCGTATACTCCTTAAACAACATGCTTTTCCAGTCGTTTGCGGGGTAAATAAGCGGATACCTGCCTGCCTCCGTCATTTCAATCTTTTCCTGCGAATATAGAATGGTTCCCAGGGGATCCCGGGTAAGGATCGCTTCGTTGTGCATTTTCATATACGTTACGGGATCAGCCACATCAACTGTCTGCGTTGGAGCCGATATCGAATTTTCGACGCGGAATGAAAATTTTGCAGGACCTTCTTTACCCTGTTTGGTAACGACCAAAATCACTCCGTTTGCACCGCGGGAACCGTACAACGCTGTTGCGGTGGCATCTTTCAATATGGAGAAACTTTGAATGTCGTCTGGGCGAAGGCGAGCAAGATCGTTTGCTGAGAGTTCGATACCGTCAATTAATATCAACGGGTTGGTGTTTGTCCCAAAGGTAGTTATCCCTCGGACAAAGAAATCGGCATTATCTTGCCCCGGTTCCCCGCTTCGCTGATACGCGATAATACCAGCCGCCTGGCCTGCCAATGCGGTGGTTAGGTTACTGGAAGGCACTTTCAGGTCACCGGGGCTAACGGACGTGACCGAGCCGACCACATCCCTCCGTTTCTGCGTACCGAAGCCAACCACGACAACGTCATCCAGTAATGAAGCCGACATTTCAAGCACCACATCGATTTCTCGCTGGCTACCGACGTCCATTTCTTGGGTGTGATACCCGACCATTGTAAATACAAGAACAGCACCATCAGGCACCTGCAACACGTACCTGCCGTTCAGGTCGGTACTCGTTGCCATGGTTGTCCGATTTTTCACTGATACAGTAACCCCGGCGAGTGGGGTTCCGGATGTGTCGACAACAATTCCCTGAACCGTGGATTGCTGCCGCAAGCTTGCAAGAAGCCGCTCCCGATTTACTTTTCTGGCGCTTCTTTTTAGAATGACTACTTTCTCGTCTTCCTTCACCACAAAATCGAGGGGAAGGTTTTTCAAGCTTTCGGCAAGCACCTCACTGATATTATCGGATTCGATGGAAATACTGACTGCATCGAGCTCTTCAATATCGTTGCGGTTATACAGAAAGGCAAATCCGGTTTGCCGCTGTATATCTTTAATCAATGCCGTTACACTACCGTTGGACATGTCCAAGCGGACAGTTTGCGCCACTCCCTTTGCATGGATTTGAAGGGAAGCGAATACAATAAAAAACGCGGCGATTTTCAAATACAATAAAAAGCTAGTAAAAGGGGATAAGTAGATATTTCTCCCCATAAAAGAAAAAAAATGCATAATTTTGATTTCGTTTAGCTATATAACACATAACCTAAAAGTGATCGCAAAGCTTTATAGGTGTTACTGAACTGGACGAATCAGCCGCACCGGTTGCCTCCGGTGTGGCTTCTCCAGCTTTATATCGGTAGTATTCTTTATGTCATAACGGTAATCCTCCTCCCATCGATTATAAATTTGACGTGACCTGTCAGTTCCAGCAACTCCAGTAGCCTGGAAATAGAGAAGCTTCGGGGGAGCATGAGTATGCTGAATTGCTCCGTAATCTGTGTTTTATATTCAACATCTACATCGTACCACCGGGCAACCTCCTTCATGATCGTTTTCAACTCCGCATTTTCAAAGTTGAAGTAGCCATCTTTCCAGGAAGTTTCGGTATTCAATCCCACCCTTCGTTTCAACAGTACAGGATTTGATACTTGCGTAGTCAGCTGTATTTGTTCACCGGATTTTATCAGTAGGGCATCTTCTCCTGCTTTGAACTTTACACTGCCTTTTTCCAACGTTGTGTTGATGAACATGTCGTCGGGATAAGCCTTCACGTTGAAGGACGTCCCTAGTACCTCGATTTGCGCGCGGTTCGGCAAATTTACAACAAAGGGCCGCGCTTTGTCCGAAACAACATCGAAGTAAACCTCTCCCTGTATTTCTACCACACGCTTCTTATGACCAAAAACAGCCGGGAAGCGGATGCTCGACGCCGCGTTTAACTTTGCCGAGCTGCCATCCGGCAACACAACACGATACTGCCCACCTTCCGGCGTTCGAACGGTATTAAAACCTGCCGATCTCTCCTTATTTACAGGCAAATAGGTGATCTGCCCTTCTGAAAGTTCAACTCCGGGGGCTCCGCTCTGCTTGAATTTATTACTTATTGATGCGTCGCCGAGAAAAAGTAAGTTACCGTCCGCCAATGTGACCATTGCTTTATTCGAACCCGCATTGATATCATTTTTGTATCGCTCCTTTCGAGTCAGATAGTCGGCTTTATCCGTGTGGCTTCTGTAAAGCCAAACGGCTGCAAATACAGTAAAGAACAACGCCAAGCCTGCAACCAATCGTATTGAAGAAAACGAAAAATAAGTTTTGCGGCCTGAAATTTCTGTAGGCTTTGTGTCGTTAAACCCAGCAAAATCAGCCCACTCGTGAAGTAAAAAAGAATCGTCGTCGGCAAGCTCGGTGTACAACGTATTCAACTCCGGATATTTCGTTAAATATCCTTGCAATTCGATGCGTTGTAACTCGGTTAAACTACCGTCGATAAACAACCTGAACAATTCTTCTATTCGTTCTGATTCCGGGTTCATATTTGGCCTGTTTCATTACTATAACAACTGACACAGAATTTCAACTCAACGAATCGAACTTTTTTTACAAAAAGAATAAAAAACGTTTTAGCTGGTTACACTAAGCTTTTGTGCCCCAGCGATTTCTTGATTAGGTGCAGTGCCCGGGTTTTGGCGTTGCGAACATTTTGCTCTGAGGTGTTTAGCTTTTCAGAAATTTCCTTCGTTGAAAGACCATCGAGATAAATCAGGTTGAAGATGACCTTGATTTTATGTGGCAATTCTTCCACCTTATCGTAGACGTAGTTAAGCAATTGTGCTTTCATGATTTTAGCCAGGATAAAATCCTCACTATTTTCCGATAAATAGAGGATTTCCTCGTGTGCTGTTGACCGCACTTTCAGCGATTTTAAATAATTAAGTGCTGCATTTTTGGCTGCTTTATACAGAAAAGCCTTTATGGATGGTAATTCATTGAACTTCATCCGATTGACCCATACTTTTTGGAAACACTCAGCTGCGATATCTTCAGCTTGTTGTTCATTATTGGTTAGCTGAAAAACGAAATAACAAATTGCCCGATAATACCGTTCAAATATTTCATTGAAGGTCTGTTGCGATATTCCCGTTTTATTGTTGGATAACATTGCTCAAAGTTAAGTTTATATTAAAGACTCATTTTACAACTGCATAGCGGCTCACTTCAGTTGTCCAACAAGTTGCGCAGACCGCAATGGCGGTTTACCTTCCACGGTTAGTTTAGAATACAGGGTTATCTTCTGCATTCATTTGCCACACAATGCTATCTAAAATGATACAAAAAACTATCCTGCGGTGTCCTGCATCCGTACCATATTTAATGGCAGCTAGTTATTTAGTTAGCGACACGCGATACAAATCTTTTCGTCGATCGAGCAGATTTTTCACCGTACCATATTGATTAAGTTCCTTCAATAAATTTAAATCTACATCCACTACCAACACCATCTCTGTGTTGGGCGTGGCTTCCGCTTTAACGGCATTCGTGGGAAACGCAAAATCGGAGGGTGTAAACACAGCTGACTGGGCGTATTGGATATCCATGTTGTTGACTTTGGGCAAATTGCCTACCGAGCCGGCAATCGCGACATAACACTCGTTTTCTATGGCCCGTGCCTGGGCACAATTCCGAACGCGAGTATATCCGTTCTGCGTATCGGTCAGAAAGGGTACAAACAAGATCTGAACCCCTTGATCGGCCAATATTCTTCCCAACTCCGGAAACTCTACATCATAACAGATCTGTATACCGACCTTTCCACAGTCGGTATCAAATACACGAACTTCGTTTCCGCCGTACATGCCGTAATATTTCGTTTCATTGGGCGTGATGTGCACTTTTCTATATTCTTCGGTCTTTCCATTACGCTGGCAGAGGTACGAAACATTATAGAGTTTGTTGGCTTCATCTACAAATGGCATGGACCCGGCAATGATATTGACGTTATAGGAAACTGCAAGTTGCTGGATCTTCTGCTGCGTCTGTTCGGTCAGTTTGGCCAGTTCGCGCATGGCCTCCGTAGTGGGCAGGTGGTTGTAAGATTCCATCAATGGCGTATTAAAAAATTCTGGAAACAGCGCAAAATCCGCCCCGTATCCGCTCACGGCATCCACAAAAAATTCTACCTGCTCATGGAACGCCGCAATGTCCCGGAAGGTACGCATCTGCCACTGCACCAGCCCGAGCCTGATGGTTTTTTTGGTCGGCGATGCCGCCCTCGTTTTGGGTTCGTAGTAAATGTTATTCCATTCCAACAAGGTAGCATATTCGCGTGATTCCAAATCCCCCGGCAAATAATTCTTCAGCACTTTTTTGACGTGGAAGTCATTGGCCAACTGAAAGGTGAGCGCCGGGTCGTAAATTTCCTTTCGCTTGACCTTTTCGATGTATTGCCTCGGAGTTAATTCATCGGCATGTTCATGGTACTTCGGCAGACGGCCGCCGACAAGAATACCTTTCAGATTCCAATGTTCGCACAACTCCTTACGCGCATCGTATAACCGTCTTCCCAATCGTAAGTCGCGAAACTCGGGATGTACGAATACCTCAATTCCATACAGTACATTGCCCTCCGGATCATGCGTGGAAAATGTTCCTTCGGCAATGATCTCCCGATAGGGATGGGTAATATCCGTCTTTTGTGTATCAATCACAATCGCCAATGCACAGGCCACCACACGGCCATCCACATCCACTCCCAACTGACCATCGGGGAACATACCAATGAGGTCCCGGATGTTATTCCGTGTCCATAGGCCACCCACACCTCCATAGGCCTGCGTCATGGAGTCGATTAAGTCATTGTAGTCCTTCAATGACAGCTTTCTGACATGAATATTCATATGCGTTCAATTACCCGAACCTGTTAACATACAGAATCCTGCCTTAAACGTAACGAATCATTTTGACAGCTGCAAGTAACCGCGCGCGTGTATTTACTCCTATCTCGGCAGGGCTTGTGCGCCGCAAGAGTTTCGGTCTGCCACTCGCAAGCTGGAATCCACTGCGCTGCACTTGCGTCTTTACAAGGCTTGCTCCGCAGCAGACGAAAACACCTACTTACGGAACTCGGATGCGTTTTGGCTACTCACTGGTGTTGTATTCGCCCTGTAATGCATACCACCCGAAAATACACAGTCCTCCGGTTATAATAGGCATCAGAATAAACGTGTAAATAATAGCCGGAACCAAATCCTCCGTTTTACCGCTTGTGAACTGCGGAATGGCTTGACTGATGATTAGGTAGTATCCTGCCACCAGTCCAAGAATAATCCAAACAACACCTAAAATTCGTTTAATCGTATTCATGGTTTACTGGACATTTTGGTTTTTATTTTTAAGATATAGCAGCCCGATGATGAAACTCACACCGGCAATTAGTATGGGATACCACAGCCCGGCCAGGTGCGGTTTGTCGTAAGGAAGCGCTTCCGATGCTTGCTGCACCGCTGTATTGGCTACTTGCGCTTTGGTTACGAGATACGTTGCCACGGCCGGTAACAACCCTCCGAATATACCGTTTCCGACGTGATATGGCAACGACATGGAGGTATAGCGTATCCGCACAGGAAACATCTCCACCAGAAAAGCGGCTATCGGGCCGTATACCATGGTTACGTATAACACCTGGATAAATACCAGCAATACAATGGACCAAAATGCACTACGTCCCACATGCACGGTTTGCGTCGTCGTCGCGCCTTCGGTTACCCAAGTGGCCGTACTGCCATCGTCATATACCTTTATAATCGCGTCTCCTTCCGCACGCTGCTGATCGACTAATTCCTGCTTAGTGGTAACATCCGTGAACTGGTACATCCGGTCATAAATTGGCCGGTACGTCAGGATAGCCAACAGCATACCTGCAAGCATCACAGGCTTCCGTCCGATCCGGTCAGATAACCAACCGAAAAACACAAAAAAACCCGTTCCCGCCAGCAAAGCGGCACCAATAATAAAGTTGGTCTGATCAAAATCTACATGGCACACGTTCTGCAAGAACGACAATGCATAAAATTGACCCGTATACCAGATAACTCCCTGTCCCATGGTAGCACCGAACAGGGCCAGTAATACAAACTTAAAATTAAACTTGTTTCCGAATGACTCTTTCAGCGGATTAGTGGATGTATTCCCCTCGCTCTTCGCCTTTTTGAATAATGGTGACTCGTCCATATTGCGGCGGATAAAATAAGATACGACAACCATTACCGACGAGAGCAGGAACGGCAGCCGCCATCCCCAATCGTCAAAAGCTTCGGCAGACATGCTGCTTTTGGTCAGCATAATAACCGCCAGGGAAATAAACAATCCCACGGTTGCCGTCGTTTGAATCCAGGAGGTGCGGAAACCCCGCTTATGCGGTTCGGAATGTTCGGCTACATAGGTAGCCGCCCCGCCGTATTCTCCCCCGAGGGCCAGTCCCTGCAAGAGACGCAGCAACAGTACCAGGAGAGGAGCTGCGAAACCGATCGTCTCGTACCCGGGCACGAGCCCGATGGCACACGTAGACAAGCCCATCAGGAGCAACGTCACCATAAAGGTATATTTACGGCCGATAATATCGCCCAAACGGCCAAAGAAAAGTGCCCCGAAGGGCCTCACCACAAAGCCGGCGGCGAATGTTGCCAATGTAGATAGAAAGGCCGCTGTCGGATTGTCCGACGGAAAAAACTTGGTAGAGATAATGAGGGCGAGACTTCCGAAGATGTAAAAATCGTACCACTCGATCAACGTGCCTAAGGAGGATGCACCGATCACTTTCCACAATGTTTTCTTGGAGGAGACGGTGACGCCTGCAGAATTTTCTTCCATAAAATCGGTTTATAACAGAATGAGTAGCTATCTAAAAAATGTTAGCGTGCTAAAGTAATATTATTTATGGAATAAGCGCAAAAGAATCGTGAATTCAATGAATTTCAATTAATCCAATCGCCTAATTTTGATATTCTTGAAGTAAGCACCGTCTTGATGATCCTGCAGGAGAATATGTCCGAAAGCGGCCTCTCCATACGGGGTGCGATATTCGTTGAACTTTGTACCCGACACGCGCTTCCTGAACTCCGGCGAGCCGCGCTCATACTCGAGCATCTTTTTTCCATTTAACCAATGCTCCACATGTTTGCCTTTGGCCACGATCCTAGCTTCATTCCAGGCCCCATCTTTGAGTATTTTCCGTTTTGGTCGATACAAGAGGTACAGGGATGCTGTACTTGTTTTTGGGCTTTTGCCGCTTTTGACGGATTCGTGCCGGAAATCATCGATGAGCTGATACTCGGGGCCATTCAGTGTCACCTCTCCCTTGCCATTTTCTAAGGGAGCTACAAAATACTTGATACCGGTATTCGCCGAATCGGCAAGTTTAAAATCGAGTACCAGCTCGAAATCCGAGAATTGTTCACGGGTGATGATATCGCCTCCCTTTCGCCCCGGCAATAGGGTCAGTACGCCATCTTCCACGACCCAACCTGCTGAAGGAAACCGGTCTCCCCGAACACTTTGCCACCTGATCGCTGGATCGCGGCCGTCGAACAGCAATTCCCAACCTTCCGCCTGCTCCTTCTGTGAGAGGTATATCTTATCACTTCCTGCTGTATCAACGGCGACCGCCGTCTGTTTGCCCTGCAGCTGCAGCATGCCCACCGCATAGCGCCGCCCATATTCAGCGGCCGAAGGGCTGTCGAAATGCGTGCCATCGCCGTGGTGCCACAACCCTTCGGATGAGACAACGCGAGTATGGGCTACCTTAGTCGGTAACGTCGGCAGTTGTTTATTGATATAGTCATATTGCTCCTTATACCGTCCCAATTCGCCTACAACGAAAGGCAAATCAGGGTCACCGACCACTGTACGTATCCGTTGGATGAGCTCACTTAGCCGATCAATGTATCGTGCTGCAGCATCCGGATTGCTATCTCCTTCGCCCTGATGCCAGATGATCCCTTTTATTACCCCGTATTTCATGGCTTCCATAATGCGGGCAACGGCATCATTATAGGGATAGGTCTTCGTCGGGGGATCAAACGTTCCTGGCGTCCATTTCGTAATGGATGTACCCCCAACCGCGCAGGGCACCAACCCGATGGTAGCGTTTGGGTACGCCTCGGCGATCGCGATACCAAAGGAAAGACCGGGGCCTACGCCCGCCGCCTTCGGTTTGTCGAAATGCAGCGGGTGCGTTGCCGGCACCCATTGCTGATTTTTTGCAAACATGAGCACCCGCTCATGGCTTATCGATTTGTATTCCTCCGTCAGCGGACCGCGACCGGCCATATTCGACTGCCCCATCAGTATGTAAAGATGGAACGTGCTATCCCGCTGTTGGGCGAAAATCAACAAAGGCATCGCTATCCATAACCCGAATAACCACCTGACTGCGGACTTAACCGTTACGTTCATTTTTTTTGTTTTTGATTGCGATCAGATTCTTATAACAAAGATGCACTTTCTCTGTCAAGAAACAATATAAAAATAAACCCATGTGAGTCCGCGGCTGGTTGTGCCGGCATTATCTTTTTTTAGTTACGGGTAGTATCTATTCGTCGTTGTCAAGCCATTTTTTTAAAAACGCCACGCCTTCGGCCACCAACGCTTCATGACTACCTTCGTGGAGAACTAAATCGATGCGATTCGATAGTTCCAGGCGCTCGTAATGCACTTTCGAGCGCTCGAACTCTTCCACAACCTGCGGCCAGTAAGCGATATTATCCTTTTTACCATGTTGTATCTGAATGGGCCGCGGACAGATCAGCGAAACGACGTCGTGGTCGGAAAATTCGGTCAGCCAGCCGCTAAAAAAAGCATGTTCTTCATTGCCCGCTGCGAAACTGCTGTAACGTTCATCCGGCACCACCATCTTATTGATCCGGTGATTGAACCACGCCGACACGACACCGGCTTTGATACGTGGTTCCAATGGCATCCAGAACAAAGTGGCCATTCCTCCCAGCGACACCCCCCAGGCACCCACCCGGTCGGCATCGATACGTTCGTCCTGCAACACCACGTCCAGCAGATGCTGAAGTCGTGCCAATTCGATACCCGGAAGACTCACGTCAGCCAGCCGCGCCAGCCGTTCGATATTGTTTCGGCGTGGTATGCTACGCATGTTCAGGGGGGCCATTACGGCAAACCCCGCATCCAGCAATGCTTTTGCATATGCATGGTAGCTTTTTCCGTCCTCAAAGGCCGTTTCGGGGCCGCTTCCGATACCATGCAACGCAATGACCAGGGGCGCAGGGTTTGCTTTGCTGGCTCCTTCTGGGTATGCGATCACCGCCCTGGCTGCAATATTTCCCAATGGAAGTTCCAACCACTCAGCGTCAGTGCCCAACAGGTTATATGGTTTGCTCAAAAGCGGACCTGTCTTTTGTAAATGTGGCGGTTTAATCACCTCTTTTTCCCAGCGCAGCCGATTGGGTGCAACACTGCGTACCAGTGCGTCGGCGCTGCTGTAGTCGCGGTTCCACGCCATCGCGGCGCGTGCGTCATATTCATCCACGAGGTAATGGGTGAGGTAATCTTCGAGCTCTTGCTCATATGCGTCGATACGCATTTCGTCTTCTGCTTCCGTGAGCACCTTGGCATCCTGCGCACATACCGGATGGGTAATCGTAATCAGCAGAAAGGCAGCCGTTAATACGGCTAGCCTTTTTTCTAAACAAGTAATATACATAGTCATTTTGGTTACCAACCCGGATTTTGTCCCAATGCCGGATTGAGTGTAAGTTCATTAATAGAGAGGGGATCAAGGTAATCGCGGTCAGCATCAAATCCATAGCCTCCCGGTACTGCATTGGCAAACGGATCCAAAAAGCCGGCCGCGTTTACGGGCAATGCCGGTTTATTGGGGAACTGTGCAGCCCTCGCCCCCGTTGGTCGCTTGCCGATGATGAGCTCATCGGCGGCGGCCCACCGTGCAATATCATTCCAGCGGAAGTCCTCCAATGCCAATTCCACTTTACGCTCCCGCCGGATTTCGTTAATCAGCGGCGACAATGCGGGAAACTCCCAATTTGGATCCGCGTCGATGGCATCCAGCAGCAGATTCGGCATGCCCACGCGGTCACGCAGTTTCTTGATCGTATTATCGATATCGGTTTGGGTTGCTTGACCTAACTCAGCCTTGGCCTCGATGTAGTTGAGCAGTACTTCCGCATACCGGAATTGGATGGATGGCGTCTCCTCAAAATTGAGGTCGTGATAGACTGAATTCGGATTGTAATCCTTCCGGCGCATATACCCCGTGGCGGACGAATTCGTCGAGTTGGTATACAGGCGGTCGTAAACCTCCTGCCACGTACGAACGGTTCCATCGGGTGCAACCATCCAAGGGGCATCGGGGATGAATATCGTTTGCCTGAAACGGGGGTCCCGGCCTTCTGCTTCCACCGTTAAATTAGAATAACCCTTAAAAAGATCGCTTTTGCCGATGGGTTTTCCATCGGCACAAAGATAAGAATCCGCCATTTCCTTTGTGATCCCATAGCCCTCGGGCGTCTCCATCCGGTAAAGCTTACTGTGACTGTGTATACCCAGGTCACGGTCCATTTTGGTCCAGAACATTACTTCGGGATTGGTCGAATAATCCCGTAATCCGAACAGGTCATTGTAATCACTGCCGGGATGGCCTGTCGCATAAATATCGAATAATCCGGAAGCCATTATTTGTTCAGCAGCAGCGACGGCCTTTTCGAAATATCTATGGGGAGAGGCATCAGCGACACCGAATGCCGTACCGGCATGGTATTTTTCCCAGCTGCCCTCATACAGGGCAACCCGCGATTGATACAGTAGAGCGATCCATTTATTGATTCGCGTATAACCGTTGGTTTTCTCAGCCGAGAGGTATTCAACTGCCGTATCCAAATCAGCCACAATTTTATCGGCAATGATATTGCGTGGAGCCCGTGCTTCGTAAAGTTCAGGGGATTCCATGGTCAGCACCTTGTCAATCCATTGTACGTCGCCGAAGGTCCTCAGCAGGTTGAAATAGAACATCGCCCTAAAAAAATGGGCCTCTCCTACATATTGCTTATATGCTTCGAAATCCGCTTCCACGTTGTGGTAGTTGGCGAAAAAGTAGTTGATGCTCCGGACACCGGAATAGTTGAGAGCGGGAGCATTATTCACCGTCCGGATTCCCTGGAAGCGGGTATTGACGGATGTTTCGCTGATGTAGATATCGGTGCCGACATCTCCCCGGCCTTTGTCCATGATCGGAAAGTTGCTCCGGTCGTAATACTGGTTAACGTATAGTTTCAGGTCGTTCGGTGTCTTGAAGAAAACCGGTGCAGTAATGGCGTCCAGTGGATATTTTTCGAGGTGACCTCCTTTTTCGCAGGCGGCAATGGCGATGGCGATGAAGGAGAACAGGATAATTCTGAGTCGATTCATGTCGTTGTTTCTTTGGTTATCGGTACTTAAAAAATAAAATTAACACCCAATGAGTACATCTGGCTGATGGGGTAAGTTTCACCCAGATCCACACCGCCATCCAGCGGATTGGATGCAACCGCTGTCTCCGGCTCATACATCTTGGGCAACCTGGAGAACGTGAGGAGATTTTCTGCGGAGAGGTAAATCCGTGCGCTTTTCACGGATAGCCTATTCAGCACAGGTGACGGCACCGTGTACCCTATCTGCAGGTTTTTAAGCCTTAGGTACGCCGCATTCAGCACATACCGACTCTGATAACGGGCATTCTTGTATCGCTCTGCGGAGAAATAAGGCTTGGGGAAGTACGCATCGGTATTGGCGCCCAACAGGTTGGTTTCGTCGGCTGGCCTCCAGTAATCGAGCATCCGGCCACCCTTAAAAATACCGGAGTTACTGGGCCCGACATTCAGCCCCCAGAAATATTCTGCGTCAACGCCTGGAAGAAACGCTCGCTTACCCACCCCCTGCCAGATCATGTTCAGGTCAAATCCTTTCCAGTTGAGGCCACCGGTGAATCCGTAAGTGTATCGCGGCGTGGTGTTGGCAATGACTGAAAGATCGCCATGATCCTCCAACGTACGCCCGCCTTCATTGATAATCCCATTGCCATCCAAGTCTTTATAGACGATATCGCCCGGCCCCCAGGTTTTATAGTAAAACGACTGATCTGGCATGGGCTCACCGGCATTCTGCATAACGTGGTCGGTGGTCAGTCCCCACTGGTCACCATGTACCCGACCTTTATACCAGCCATTGATTGAGCCCGATTCATTGCGGTATTCCAGAATGGTCGTCTTGGAATCACCCAGCACGAGCCTGGCATCGTAGGACAATCCCGACGGCAGCCGGTCTTTCCAGCCCACCGACAGTTCAAATCCCTTGGTAGACAATTTGGCATTGTTCGTCAACGGTACGCCGGTGCCCAGTACCGACGGCAGCTGGACGGACGGCCCCAGCATATCTGATGTGGTACGGTTGTACCAGTCAAACATTACATCCAGCCTATTTTTAAGGAATCCAGCCTCTACGCCGATGTCAAACGTGGTGATCGTCTCCCAGGTCAGGTTATCGCTAATGATCGCTGGTGCCAATGCATAGAGCGGCACTTCGTCGCCGATGAGGTAACCGGGATTGTTATAGCTATCTGCATTCCGCCGGTACTTAACCCCCATGGTGGGTAGGTACAGGTAATTGGCGACATTCTGGTTTCCGAGGGAGCCGTAGGACGCCCTTAATTTCAGGGCGTTGACATAGGGCGATACCGGTGTCCAGAAATTTTCTTTGGAGATGTTATAGCCCGCCGATACCGAAGGGAACAAGCCCCACCGCTGGCCAGAAGGAAACCGGGATGAGCCGTCGTAGCGGCCGCTGGCCTCGAACAGGTACTTTTCATCGTAGTTGTAGTTGATGCGGCCGAATATACCCTCGGTAGCCCAGTGGTTCATCCAGTCGTCCAAGGTAAAATCACCTGTAGCCGTGTGTATAGACGGCACCTGTTCGGTGATAAGGTTCGTTTTAAACCCATTGAGACCGCGGTTGAAATCGGCATCCCGCTCATATCCCGCGAGCACTTTGAAATAATGCCGCTCCAAGCGCTTTTCGTAAGAGGTGAACAGGGTAATCTTATCATACTGCCCCTGGTTCATGACAGACCGGTACCCACTCGTCGCTTCGCCGATATTTCCGGTCGTACCATTGGGTATGGGCACAGGTACGGGCTTGGGATTGCGGGTTTCCGAACCCCAACGGTAATTATACCGGTAATACAGGTTGGTTTTCCACCCCGGTATAGGCTCAATTTCGGTGCCGATATTCAGCCATAAGTCGTGGTTTTCGGTAACGATGCGCCCACCCTGTTCAAGCACCAAAATCAGTGGGTTAGCAATGGAGCCATCGATGTTATACTTCGGCATAGTGGGCCAGAAATCGATGAATTGCGACCAAGTATACGTGCGTTCCAGCCCTACCATGCCCAGTGGCGCGTCGGTTTCCGTACGGGCATACCGGGCACTGAAGTCGAATGAAATCCAATCAGCGACCTGCGATTTAACATTTGCCAGCACGTTATACCGCTTGAATCCGTCATCCCCCCAGCTGTAAGCGCCGGGCTGGTCAAAAAACCCTGCATTGATGTAGTACTGACTCCTGCGGTCGCCGCCGTTCAAACTGACGTTGTGTTTTTGCTGCAGGACGTATCGTTTGTAATACTCCCGGGCCCAGTTGTAGTTGGCGTTGCCATCCCAGCGTCCACGCCATTGGCTGTAAGGAGGTTTATCCGGGTTGTATTCGTAAGGATACGTGCCATCCATGTAGCCTTTTATGCGTTCGATCTGCTCATCGGGAAATGTGGGTGTGAGCCCCGCGTTTGCCTGTGCCTGGTTAAAAGCCGTTGCATAGATGAGCGAATTTTCCATGTCAGGTACATATATGGGTACTGAAAAGGAGATATTATTGTTGTAGCTAATCCGGGCGGGCTGATCTTTGCTGCCTTTTTTAGTGGTGATCAGCACGACGCCGAAAGCCGCACGCGAACCATACACTGCGGATGCCGATGCGTCTTTCAACACCGAGATGCTCTCGATGGTTTCCGGATCGAGGTAATCGGCGTTGCTCTCCACCCCGTCTACCAGGATGAGCGGCCGAGTATCGCTGGATATCGACCCAACACCCCGTATCCGCCAGGTTTGTGTAGCCCCCGGCTCGCCGCCGAAACTATTCAGATTGATGTTCATGTTGGGTGAGGCACCCTGGAGCAGCAGGGAAACGTTGGGTGCCGGACGATTGGCCAGCTGCTCGCCCGAAACCACATCCACGGCGCCGGTCAGGTTAACTTTTTTCTGGACGTCGTAACCAACCACCACTACCTCATCCAATTCGCTGAGCGATGCTTTCATGGCCGCGTTGATAACGGACAACCCTCCAACGGGTATTTCCTGTGGATCAAATCCCAGGATGGTAAATATCAATGTGCTTTCCCGATTGGGTACCGTGATTTGATAATTGCCCGCCTCATCCGTCGTGACCGCCGATGACGTGCCTTTGACGGTCACCGTAGCGCCCGGTAAGGGGTTAGCTGCTTCATCGGTTACGCGCCCCCGAACCTGCGACTGCTGTACTGCGCTTTCCGGTCCCTTTAACCGGTTCGCTGTGATTCGTCCCGTCTTGCGCGAAATGATAATCGTTTCATCCTCGAGGGTCCAGGAAAGGGGCAAATCTTTCAGCAGCATATCCATCGCTTTCGCCACCTCGGCATCAGCAATGTTTACACTTACTTTGGTATAGGCTACATCTTTACCCCGAAAGAAAAAAAGGAAGCCCGTTTGGGCCTGCACTTGTTGCATGGCGGCGTCAAGGGAAATGTTTCGGACCTGCATCGATACACGCTGGGCGTACGTAGATGCAGTGACCTGAAGTACCGTCAATACGGTTAGGAAAATTGCCAACTTCATAATCAGCAACAATTGGTAAGTCAAAGGTTTTTGCAAACCTTTAACACATAAGTAAAAATTCATAAGTTTGTAGCGTTTGGGTGTGCTATTAAATGGTTAACTAATCCTTGGTTTACAATTCGATAGGCGTACCCCAACAGTTACCGGATAGTGTCGCAACCACTATTCGGTTTTTTATGGGATCCGTACCGTCTCGTCTGATTAAGTCTTTGTCCTTTTCATACGGTTAGCTATTAAGGGGTTAATAAAATTGTTAACTATGTTGTTGACGGTTGTAATTACGGAAGTACCGTCAGTTTAATCCTATTATTCTCGTTTGTAATCCGGCAATTCAATCCACTCTTTTCCAAAATCGACAACACTTTATTCAGGTTGTTATCTCGCTTGATTTTCCCAAAGAAATACATTTCGGATACCGATTCGTCGTACGCAACGTCCAAATTATACCATCTGCTTAGCTGCCTCATCGCATCCGTTAAGCTTGTCTCCCGAAAGCTGAAAAAACCCGCTTTCCAGTCTGTATAAGCCCTAACATCAACCTGTTTTACCTGTAGCACATCACCACGTAATGTTGCCTGCTGATTGGGGGATAATTGGAGGGTTTCATTATCCGAGCTTACGCGCACACTGCCCGTCACCAGCGTCGTCTTCGTTTCTTGGTCATCAGCATACGCCGAGATATTAAATTCGGTGCCCAATACCTCAACCACTTGATTTTGTGTATGTACCAGAAAAGGAATTTTCTGTGAATCGGTGAGCGTGCGCGCTTCATTCACATCAAAATACGCTTCGCCTGCAAGTTGCACTACGCGCTCTTTGCCTTCAAAACGGCTTGGGTAACTAAGAGTAGAGGCCGAATTGAGCCAAACCCTGCTGCCATCGGGCAGCGTGATCTGGTATGTGCCGCCTTTCGGAGTCGTAAGTTGTAAGTTGTAAGTCTTTGGCCCTGCCTGCGGTTTATCTTCCCGACTTTCACCTTCAGACTCCGAATCGATTACCAAACTTCCATCCAAGTACGTAATCGCTTCCCCGACAATAATTCCAGCTTGCGCTTCGCTCAAATCAATCGCCTGGCCATCGGCCAATGTAAGCGTGGCACGGTTGGTACCTGGTGCAATTTCTGCTGCATTGACGGTATTAGCTTGGGGTCTTATCCGTCCGTTCGACCAGTTGGCTATTGGGTCTGCAGCAAAAATCAAGGCAGCGGCTACCGCTGCGATGAGAATAGCCGCCGCGTACGGCGAGCGTATGATCACCCACGGAATCCGGCGCCAAATCGGGCGGCGTTCTACCGGCTGTGTTGCGTCCCAAACACGCTGATGGACGTTGCCTGCGATTTCATGGGCTATCGGTGGTATTTCCGGATTTGCTGCGTCATGACGGATCATGTACTCCCTAATAGCTGCAGCCAACCGGGCGTCATCATCCGGATGACCGAAATATTCGTAGAGACGCTGCACATCCGCAGCGGAGCAGCGGTTATCCAGGTATCGTTCCAAAAGTACATATAGATCTCTCTCCATTGCCGAGTTGGGTCTTATTACGAAAAAAGCATTCAAAAAGAGCGGACAGATGCCCGTAGATCTTCTAGAGAGCTGAATATTTATATCCCGTATCGCAAAGTATGGTTACCATATTTTTAGTTTCCGGATTGGATTGCAAAAATTTAATGGCGGCAGCAACATTTGCTCCTGCCGAAAAACCAACAAACAACCCTTGTTCTTGACTTAATTTGCTTGTCATTTCTCCCACTTCTTCATCGGTAACCGTTATGATTTCGTCTGCCAACTCTTTTTCCCAGTGTGGAGGAACGAAGCCGTAGCCTGTTCCCTGAATGATATGTTTTGGGGATTTGATGGTTCCCTTTTTCAGAATTGCCGTATTTTCAGGTTCAACCGCTATACATTTTACATTGGGATTTTTCTCTTTTAAGAATTTTGAAGTTCCCACAAACGTTCCGCCGGTTCCAACTACCGCAACGAATGCTTCAATTTCTGGCAAATCATTCCAAATTTCTTGACCTGTGGTGTTATAATGCGCTAAGACACAGGAAGGATTATTAAATTGGTCAACATAAAAAGCATTGTTTTCTTTTGCATATTGTTTGGCAACCTGTGCTGCGTATTCAATATCTTTTCCGGTAACCATTCCCGGTACTCCATCAACCTGCTTGGTTAAAAATACTTCTGCGCCAAGGGCTTTTAAAATTTTTCGTCTTTCGGAGCTATTTCCCTCTGACATGACTGCTAAAAATGGGTTGCCAAATTGCTTGCAAACAACCGATAGACCCGCTCCCATATTTCCACTTGTCATTTCCACAACAAGTTGTCCTTTTTTGAGTTCGCCTTTCGCATAAGCGTCTTTAATGATTTGATACGCCGGCCTGTCTTTTACACTTCCCCCCGGTTGAATATATTCAAGTTTAGCATACAGGGTTTGGTTAGTAAGCAATTTATCTAAAACAACTAAGGGGGTGTTATTTATAAGCCCCAATGTTCCTTTTTTTATCATGACCGTTTCGTCTCTTTCCAACGTTGGACCGGGGTCTTTTATCTCCCCCTTTATCTACTAATACACCGATACATGGAAAAATAGCACACCCACCCTGAAAAAAAAAAATGATTTTTTTTGCTATCGGTGTAAAAGTGCCGATAATAACGCCAGCGTACTGAGCAATTTGGGGTTCAGCAGCGTTTCCAGTTTTTTATTGGCACGCTGGATCAGGTGGTTGATGGCCGAGTGGCTTATCGCCAATTCCTTACTGATTTCTTTATAACTCTTCCCTTCGATCTTATGTAACACGAACACCTGCCGTTGCCTGGGCTCCAATTGGGAGAGTGCCTGCTGGAATTGATCATATTCTTCCTGCGCCACAACTTTTTCCTCGATATGGACGTATCCCACTGACCCTTGTGTACACAGTTGTGTCTGCATGCGGGCCTCACGCAGTTGTTTTCGAAGCGAGTTGCTTGCCAAGTTGGCTGCTATTGTAAATACAAAAGCAATGAATGCATGGTCAATCTTGATCGTCTGTCTCGCAGCCCATACCCGTATAAAGGTATCCTGCAGTAAATCTTCTGCAGTATCCTGAGAACGGGTAAGCCTCAATAAGATCGCCGCAACCCGATGGGCATACCTATTGTACAGGGTATCAAACGCATCGTGATCTCCATCGCGCAGCCTAAGCAATAAGTTCTTTTCATCGGCCGGAAGCATCGGTTCCATTCCTTGGCACAGTTAGTCACCCAAAGTTAGAAAACTGAAGTGGTATTTGGAAATCTTTCCATAGCGTGCACGACAGATTCTGCCCTTGCGCTCGAAGCAGGCCTTTACGGGTTAAATAGCGCACGCCAAGTCACAAAGGTGCTAAGAAAAGCCACTTCTCGGCTTTGGCTATTGCATGCCCAACACGCTTTCGTCGTCTAAAAACAGTACTGCATTGGGATGTGTTCGCAATATCGTGGATGGAAATAAAGTGCTGATTTCCGCGTTGACCGTATATCGAACGGCCGAAACCTTGTTTTTTCCTGGCACAACACAAAAAACGGCAGGCGCTGCCATTAACGCAGGAATGGTAAGCGTCAGTGCATGTGTGGGTACCTGGTCCAATTCGGCGAAGCAACCGTCGTTAACCTGCTGTTGCCGGCAGGCTACATCAAGGTCAACAACTTTAACCCATACATCATCTTCAAAGTTAGCCACATGCGGATCATTAAACGCAATGTGGCAGTTTTCTCCGATCCCCATACACACGATATCTGTAGGATACTGCGCTAACAAATCTGTATATCGCTTGCATTCTTCCTCGATGTTTGCCGCATTCCCGTTAAGATAATTAATTGAGCGGAAAGGCACTTTGGCAAACAACCTTTCGCTGAGAAACTGGCCAAACCGCTGGGGTGCATTTTCGGGCAGCCCAATGTATTCGTCCATGTGAAACGCATTGATCCGGCCCCATTCAATCCCATTCTGTCCGGTAAGCGCATCCAAGAATTCATTCTGTGAAGGCGCTGCAGCAAAAATTATATTTACGGCTTCCTGTTGACCAAGAAGTTCCTTTATCCGGCCTGTTGCCGCATCGGCAGCTGCCCTACCCATCGAGGGGCGGTCATCAAACTGAGCTACCGTTAATAAGTCGATCTTATTCGTTGTCATTTTCGTTTAACTGGTAATCTTTTGCTCAGCCACGTTTGTTGGAATCCGCTCATCGGAACTGTAAACAATCCGACCTTGAATCATGGTCATTTTAATCGTTATCCCTTCATCAAAAATTACGATGTCAGCATCTTTTCGAGGCACGAGTGACCCTACGGAGGCTTCACGTCCCAGTATACGGGCCGGAGTAGCCGTCATCATGCGCACAGCGTCAATAAGCGGGATGCCCGCTACATCTCGCACGGTACGTATCAGCCGGTCGGCGGTTGCTGTACTGCCAGCAAAAGCCGAGCGATCGGGCAACTTTGCCACCCCATCTTCCACGAGCACTTCCATGCCATCGGTCAGGCTGCCCAACATGCTATTCCCCTCGGGCATGGCAGCGGCACGCATGGCATCGGTAATCAAGGCCGTCCGATCGGGTCCTTTGATCTTATACACCAACTGAAGCAATTCGGCCGGCAGATGCCTGCCATCGGCGATAATTTCTACATCCAGTTCATCGATAAGATAGGCACCTTCAATCACCCCACCGTAGCGGAAGGCATTTCGCCTTGTCACACCGGACATCGCTGAATATAGGTGGGTAACCAATGAATAACCATTTTCGAACGCCTGGGCTACATCGCTGTACAACGCATCAGAATGGGCAATAGACGGTAAAATACCGCGCTCGCGCAATATACTTCCGAACGGGATTGCCCCTTTTTTTTCCGGGGCAACGCTCCACCGTTTGATGGAAGACGAGCTTGCTAAAATCTCTAAATATTCATCCGGATCGGGATCGCGGATATAACGGGGGTCCTGAGCACCGCGTTGTTCCATTGCAAAATAGGGGCCTTCAATGTGTATGCCCAAGAACCGCGCGCCAAGGACGTTGTTCGCTGCTGCCTGTTCGTACCGTTTGAGCGACCGGATAATTTCCGCTTTTGTACTGGTTAGCATGGTGGGTAGCATTGCCGTAGTGCCGTAGCGGGCATGCGTTTCGGCGACCGTCAGAAATGCTTCGACACTGTCGTCCATAAAATCGCTCCCGCCCCCACCGTGTACATGGATATCGACAAATCCCGGTGCAACGTACTGCCCTTTGGCGTCGATAACGTGAGCTCCCGGTGCGTCGATATTGCTTTCGCTTACTGCCTCAATGCGGCCGTCCCGTATGAATAGTTCCCCATTTTTGATGATACGGTATGGGGTAATGATATGACCGTTTGTGATCTTTATATCGCTTTTCGACATGGAATTTTTACGTGTTTGGATGCTGCGAGCGTTTACCACCTTCGAAGTTTGTGACCCCACATCGCATAATAAATCAAGTACAAATAACAAGGAAAGAGTATCCAATATGCCTCCCGCAGGCCGATTTGATCGGCGAAGTACCCATATATAAGTGGCAATATGGCATTTCCGCACAGCCCCATAATCATGAGGGAAGCACCTACCTTGGTGAAACGGCCAAGGCCATCAATTGCCAATGGCCAGATACCGGCCCAGGTGAGCGAATTGGGTATTCCCAAGAGTACGACAAACCAGATAGATATGTCGGTTCTGTGTCCAAAAATCGTTACGTCGCCGTGGACAAAAACAATCAGCAGGGAAAGCACCGCCCCCATGAGCGTCACGACACGCAGCATATTTTTCTGACTGATCCATCGCGGTATAACCGAAATTCCGACCACATACCCGACAATGGCCATCCCTAACGTATACGAAGGAAATACTTTCGCCTCGATCAGCGATATGTCCATAGAACCGGCATAGTTGATAACCGTATCAATGGATATGACCTGCGCGCCGACGTGAATAAAGATCGCCACTGCTCCCAAAACCAAATGAGGAAATTGAAAAATACTCGTTTTTCCGGAATTCGAGTCGGCAACACTGGATTCCTCCTCCCCGGTGTCGATTTCCGGCAATGGCGAATAACGTACTCCGATGCCTATGAGCAACAATACAGCCCCTACAACCGAGTAGGGAACGATGACTCTGCCAATCAATTCGTCCAGCGTCGCGGCACGCACGTCATCGGTCATCGAAGCCAAACTATCAAACAGCGCTTGATCCGTGGGCCGTAACACAGCTGCGGCGAACAACAACGGCGCCACAATCCCTGCAAATTTGTTGCAGATACCCATGATGCTGATGCGCTGTGCGGCACGTTCTTTTGGGCCAAGGATCGTAATATATGGATTAGCGGCCGTCTGTAGGATTGCCAAGCCAATGCCGATCGTAAACAAGCCAAGTAGAAATACCTCGTAGGTACGTGTCATCGCCGCGGGCACAAAAATAAATGCGCCCAAACTGAGCGCAAAAAAGCCGACCATCATGCCCTTCTTAAACCCTACAGCCTTTAATAGATACGAGGAAGGCACCGACATCACGAAATAAGCAATATAGAACGCGAATGCCACCAAATAGGATTGGAAGTGGGTCAGCTCGCAGGCGATTTTGAAATAGGGGATAAGTATCGCATTGATCCAGGATAGAAATCCGAAAATAAAAAACATCCCGGCGATAATGACAATGGATATCGTCGTGTCTCGGCGTGACAGCGAAGCTACGCTGACCGTCGTCTTTACTGATGCTCCCATCTATGTATCGTGTTTTCTGCTATCCCTTAGACTTTCGGCTCCCAGCCTTTTTCGTAATCGCGACCCCATAGTTTCCGCGCTTCCTTATTGTTCAGGATATGACCGTTGGACGGATCTGTTTCTAAAAGCCCGCCACTGCGCTGCGCGATGTTGCCCAATTGTACCAGCAGGGTACTGATGTGGCCACTCTCGATATCAGAAGCCAATTTCTGACCTTTTTTGATACCATCGAAAAAGTTCTGGATATGGATCGCATCCAAGGCTTGCGAAGGGTTGGTTAGGTTACGGGCGTCTATCGTGAAGTCGTTTTTAACTTCTTTTACCAATTTACCTTTTAGGTCAAGCACTTTATATGCATTTCCTCCGTCGATCTGTAAAGAGCCATTTTCTCCGTAAAATATTACGCCAACCGTGGACCCTTCTATCGGGGTGCCATTACAGCTTCTACCTTCCCACGTAATCATACTTTTGTTGGCAAATTCCAGATTAATCACTTGCGTATCGGGTGTTTGCCAATCGTCTTGATACCGGTAGCGACCACCCGCTGAAGTTACCTTCGTTGGATAATCCACCTGCAGGCCCCAGCGAGCCAAGTCAACCATATGCGTTCCATTGTTTAACGCCTCACCGGTTCCCCAATGCCAAAACCAATGCCAGTTATAATGGATCAAGTTGTCCTTATATTCCCTACGGGGAGCCGGGCCTTGCCATAAATCGTAATTAAGCCAATTGGGCACCGCAACGGCCTTACCGACACCAATGGATGGCCGATTATTGGTATACCATGTTTTGGCAAAATAAGTTTTACCAATGATACCGCTGTGAAGCTCCTGAATCGCCTTCGCAACATTGGGCCACGACCGCCGTTGGTTGCCCATCTGGATTACGTTGCCATGTTTTTTTTGCGTAGCAATTAAGAGTTCCCCTTCCCTGGGGTTATGGCTAGCCGGCTTTTCAAGGTATACATGTTTTCCTGCCTGAGAAGCCATTATTGCTGCGGGTGCATGCCAGTGATCCGGCGTTGCTACCACCAAGGCGTCAAAATCTTTTTTCTCTAACAGCTTCCGGATGTCTCCCTCAAGGCTGGGGCGTTTACCCTGCTTTTTTTCTACCTGTTCGGCACATTTATCAGCAGCCCGCGTATCGACATCACAAATGTAAGCGACTTCGCAATTTGATTGCGATGAATAATTATTGGCAAGTGCCAGTCCACGCGCATTAACGCCCATCATACCTACACGAATGCGATCATTAGCACCCATGATGTTTGCATAACTCCGAGCACTTACACCGTTGAAGGCACTACCTATTGACAATGCCGCGGCACCAATCGTGGTTTTTTTGATAAAATCCCTTCGTGAATCGTTTTTATTTTTCATCTTAATTAAATTTGTTTTTTATTGGTGATGAAGCTGTCATGATTCTTCACAAGTATTTATTTAATGAGTGTTCAGGAGCTCGCAAGCTCAATTATTCCATTATGTGATTTTGAAAATCATGACGGTTTCATAATCTATCGTATTGTATTTTTGTTAGCAATCGTATGATCATTAATTGGTGCGCCTCGTAAAAAATAGGCCAAGTACCGTTCCGTGTACGTACACGAAGATAGAAATCTTTTTTTATAGTTCATATTTTTATTTTATTTTCATCTAATTATCGTCTTTTCAATGGCTGATGAGAGCTCGATGCAACTAATTATTGCCCTTGCGTCAATATTAGTTACATCTTGGTTTCCCTAGAATGATTGTTTATTGATGTCTTGTTGCGTTTTAGCGCCATCAATGAGATCGATTCCTGATGCTTGCCCCGGCTTTTTTTCACGATCATCCGTTCGAGATTTTATCGATCTGCCCGCTGGGCCTGTATCGCCGATGCCGAAATTGGACTGGACTGTGGGCCGAACCGTTTGCGGACATACGTCAAGATGACTGCAAGATCCTTGTCTTCAATAAACGAAAATTGCGGCATTTCCTTTTTACCGGTTAAGACAACGTGGATCAGCGAGTCGGCGTTACCAGTTACGACAGGTGATCTGATCAATGGCGGGAACGTGCCATCTACACCGCGACCGTTGGTTTTGTGACAGGAAGCACAATAATTCACATACAACGCTTCACCTCGGCTCACCACATCCGCACCTTTATGTTCCACAATTGCATTTTTTGCCTGCTTATCCACATATTTCTCCGCCAACGCATAGATCCGCAAAATTCGATCATCTTTTTCATCTGCGAAGCCGTTCGGGTTCCAGTCGCGGTTACTGGTACCCACATAAACATCGCCATCGGGAGACACGCAAATCGAACGCAGCCTTCCGTATAGCTGTTGAAAGTAATTCACGTCTCCAACAATGCTATCACCTGAAGCATTCAATTCAAGCGCATGTATGCTATTGCCTTTCAAGGTCGTTAATAACAGTCTCCCTTTCAGTTCCGGAAGCTTATCGGAAGCATAATACGTTAGTCCTGCCGGCGCAATCGTGGGTGTCCATGAACGTAACGGTGGCACAATCACTGAATCGACTACAAACTGACGCTCCTTTTCGGTATTCACAAACCCTTCTACGTGCGGCCAGCCATAATTCCCTCCTTTGTTTACGAGATTCACTTCATCTTCGACCGCATCCCCATGGCCTGAGCTGTACAGCTTGTCGCCTACATATACCAGCCCTTGTGGATTACGGAACCCCCAGGCCCACACCGGGCTTCCGGGTATTGGATTATCGTCCGGAATACTTCCATCGATGTTATATCGAAGTATTTTACCATTGGGGGAGGCTGTATTTTGTGCATTTCCAAACTGTGCTCCATCACCCGTCGCAATCATCAATTTACCATCGGGTGCGATTGCGACACGCGCGCCAAAATGCCCCTTCCACCCCGGATACTCCAAAATAACCAATGAATCAATCAACGTGTCTGGTTTATAGGTATAGCGAACCACGCGTGAAAAGCGCGATTTATCTGCTTTTTCGCCGCTGTAATTTAAGAAAACGTAGGGTTGGTTTTTTAAATCCGGATGTACAGCCATTCCCAGCAGGCCCGATGTCCGGTCGCGCAATACCTCCAAGGTTAACAAGTGAGTGATTTCCCCAGTTTTAGGATCAAGCCTACTCACGGTACCTCCTTGTTCGGTAAACCATATGTGATTATCCGGCCCCCAAACCAGTTCCCAGAGCACATCAAGGTGTGTCGCTATCGTCTGAACCCCAAGCGGTGTAGCACCCATACGAAACTGTTCATCGGGAGCCCCCCGATCCCCGGCATCACATCCTAGAAAAAGCAGCAGGGCCGCAAGAAATGTAAGTCGTAGATTAGTCATGACCTAATTGTTCAGTAATTCATTTAACGTATAACACACCAAGCTGTTACGCAACGGCTGACCCCATTTGCTCGGGATATTCCCCAGGTTCAGTTCATAGACATAACCCGGCGTCAGTGAAGCCAACTGGAGGGTCACGGTTTTCTTATCGTCGGAAAGCTTAACAGCGGTGACCGGAATCTTTTCCAGGTCTTGCTGGGGCGAACCGTAATTATGATGATACAAATAATAGTATCTGGAGAACAGATAGTTCTCCGGATTCAGGGCTGCCGTATCCTGCATGGGCTGAGTGAAAGTCAGCTGGAATCCATCGGTTGTCAGCTTCATGGTATATACATCCACCGGCTGCTTGCCGGTAAACACGATCCGTTGTATTCCGACATCCCCGAGCCAGCCATGCGCATTCTGCCCTACCCACAAACTGCCATCTGGTGCAAATACCAACCGGTTGTTGCCTTTGCGCAGTCCTAAACTGTCCAAAAACGGAATGCAAGCCCCCTGGAATTTTCCATTCACTTTTTCCAGCATTACCCTCACAATCCGTTCCCGGTTCATTTCTCCGATGAAAAGCTGGCCTTCGAAGGGTCCGAATTTTCCTCCGGTACGGTCAAAGACCGGCTGCGAGGGTGAATTGGCCAGGATACCATGCGGAAAACAAATCGCCGGCCGCGTACGCATGCTATCAAGTGTGTCGAGCGGAAGGCGGAACGGGTTGCCACGGTTCCAACCCTTTGTCCATACGAGGCTCCCCGGATGGCCATAAAATTTGCCGGGCTCCACATGAAATAAGGGACTTGTCCCCACCCAGTCGCCTTGGTTGTCGGTTACAAATACGTTGTCTTCATTATCTACCACGATCCCATTCGGCGAGCGAAAGCCAGCTGCCACCGGATGTAATACACCGTCTTTGGTCAGTTTCATCACCCAACCCCGGTAAGGAACGGTAGAAAACATTTGCCGGTTTCCGGTTTCGCCGTCACGGCCTTCCAGATTGATCGTTCCCCGCACCTCGTCGCGCATGGTGCCTCCAGACGACGATGAATTCAATGCGATATAGAAATCGCCCTTACTGTCTATTTCAGGACCATAATTGAATTCGTGGTAATTGCCGGTAACACCAAATGCGTCTGTTACTTTCTCATACAGATCGGCGGTTCCATCACCATCTGTATCTTTTAACCGTGTCAATTCCGGAAGCTGCATCACCAGGATTTCATCGTTACTCACCACATGGATTCCCAACGGATCGTGCAGGCCCTCGGCAAACAGGTGCCATTCTTTTGTGGTCGTATCGTAGGTCATCACTTCCCCGCGCGTAAATCCAGCTATCAATTTTCCGTTGGGAAGAAACTCCAGTGCTCCAACCTGGCTGGTCAGTCCCTCAGGCATTTCAATGTTTTCGACGATGTAGGCCTCCCCCGGTTCCGGACGGGTGGAGCATGCCGCCATCAGCAAGCCTAACAACACCGCTAAAAAAAACCTTTCCATCCCTATTTTCCTATTTTCTTCATGGTTATCGTAAACGAACGTGCCTGATCAGCGGTCAGCTGCAATGCTCCTCCTTTCCAAACACCCGCCGAAGCAGCATACGTGACGCCCTCATCCGAGGAAGTATAGAATGTTACCGGATCAGTCACCTCCGGAATACGGAAAATCCGTTCCAATCCCGTTCCATCGGTCGCCTCGTGAATCAATTCGTAGACATCCGTACCATCTACCTGGTAATGAAACTCCAGGTAGCGCTTTTTCAGTTGATAGCCTTTGTACACGATCTCGCTTGGCTTCTCTTCTCCAATCCGGATTGGGAAGCCTGTTTTACTACGGAAAAACACGGATCCGACCACGTTAGCGGCTGCATTTCCTTTTCCTTTCCACAGATCTGAATTATCCAAAAAACCACCCCCCCAAGCAAATCGTAAATAGCTTGTACCGGCATCCCAACAATACGAAACTTCGTTAGGCAATGCCACGGCTATGGCCGCAGGGCTAGCCCCATCAATAAATACCCGATAATGGTAGGGAGGCACCGGTGTGTAAGGATGTAGCGGAGCCGGCTTTTCGTGCGCATGCCCCGGATGCTCAGCGTCTCCATCAACCTTATCCCCACGACGGCTTTCCGGAATATTCAGATCTTTCGTAAGTTCAGGCATTTTACCGGATTTGCTCACGTACATCGCGCCGAACATAATCGTACCATGGCCGGGGTACGTACACACGTATGGATATACCCCTTCCTTTTCGGGCGCCTTAAAAACGAGCTCATTAGCTTTCTCGGGCGCGGTCACAGGAATTGTCCAAAGCACATCTGAAGTCTTGGGAACGTATCCCGCTGCCGGTCCCGATTCACCGAGTTTATTGGCCATTTCTACTACTTTTTCCCGTGTACCCGGTAAGGTAATTATCAGGTTGTGGCTCATGTCGTCGGTGTTATTTAAAACCAGTTTTACCCGTTCGCCAGGTTTTACGGTAAAACGGACCACACTGAATTGCAGGCCAGGCAATACTTCCATTTCGACCGTTGTTAAGCGGTCCGTTTGACCAAGTGCAACCGCACTTATACTCACGGTAAACAGGAGTGTAATCCATAATCGCTTCTGGAGTAGCATGAATATGTATCGAATCATTAGTTAAATTACCGCCCGAATAATGCCGAATATTTCGATGGCGGCACAAAAATACCGCCGCTCTTTTCGTAAAAATCGTCGTCCAGTTCAAAGGCTCCGCCTATACGCTGCGTCCAACGCGCATTCGCATAGGGATGGTCCGCTGACATTTGTGCCCAATTCACGTAGTTACTGTCGCCGTTCGTTTCCATTAGTGCCATATCGACATCCGGGAACGGCGGCAACCGAGCGGCCAGGTTCTTGTGCCAATCCACTAGTATTGGATTTACGGTCAAATCTGCACATAAGCATGGAATGTTGCGTTCATGCGCTGATTTCGCAATACGGAGGGTAAGAGTTAGTGTTTTCGCAATCCCTTTCAGCACGATTGCACCATATCCTTGTTCGATTCGTCGCACTGCTGCCTGTTCGTCGTGCGCACTTTCATCGGCCGCAATCCGGATTCCCACATCATGCACGTCCTCGTCGTTCCTTTCCGCGAGCGGTTCTTCGTAGAAAAGGATTTGGGCAAAGGCGCCAATACGGCGCGCGTGATCCAGGTAGCGCATAAGCGTCTCCTTTTTTTCATATCGCGCATTGGCGTCCAAGGTATACCACACTTTTCCGTGCGATGTCCGATCGGTGCGGACATCTTTCAATGCTTCGTGTATCTGCGTCAGCCGCTCCATGTCTTTCTGCAGCATCTCCTCCTGACTTCCCGGGTATCCCGTTTTGATCTTAAACAGGAAATAGCCGTTCTCAGCGGCCTGTTTTAATTGCTGCACAGACATGTTGTACGACACCTGGTACAGAATCCCTACTTGCTTATTCCGCGACGCTAATGCCGGCCGGTACGCTTCCGGCACCATGTGATCAAAGTCCGCATACCCGTTTTCTACCGCGTAAAGTAGCCACGCCGAGTTATCCACACTGACCAGTGCGTTATATACGAAATTAAGGTTCACATCGCTACGGCCCGTTAGTAACTGTGCATCGGTATGCACCTGTGGAAGAATCGTGTCCATCAGGTCGATCGGTGTTGAAAAGCGGGTTTCGCTAACGCGCTGCATGGCTTTAGCCATCAGTACGAACATCAGGGCGTTCCCTTCTGCTTCGGATGACCGTGCAAACAGATTCGCATCGCCATACAGGACACTTTGCGTTGCCAGTCCGATCGCACTGTGCCCTGCCTCCGATTTCATCTTTGCTGCAACCTGCCAAAGTTCGGTCAAGTAGCCCCCCTTAAACCCAAAAGGTTGTAAGAGTTTTTCCCGTTCGAAATCAGCTGCGGTATGAACCACCCGTATCTGTTTCATCGCGCCCATCCGTTAGGAATTGGTTCTCAGAAATTCCCTCACAAAATCGTCATCTATCAGCTCAGGATAGGCCTCACACACCCGCGTAATTTCTTCCGCCTGACCCGGAGAAAGCTTTTCATCTGGATCCAGGCACCAAATTCCTTTCATAAGTCCCTGTCTACGCAGCACTTCATGTATACCCGGGATACAACCGTGGAAGCGATGTGCGGGATCAAAGATTGCTGCATTCATATCGGTAACCGCCACCCCTTTCTTCAACAGATCGGCAGTCCCCTCGTATCCATGTTCCCGGCATTGTTTCACTTCGTTGAACAACTTAACGGCAGCGTGCGTCCATACCGCCCAATGCCCTAACAATCCTCCTTCAAAACGTTTGCTTACGGTCTTGCCGTTTATTTCAAACTCGTAGGTTGTCAGCAGGTCGGCCACAATGTTATCGTCATTCCCGGTGTATAGGGTAATTTCATTGCTCCGGTTAGAATGGCATACCGCTCGGACCAGGTCTAATGTCTGATACCGGTTGAACGGTGCGGCTTTAATTGCGTGAACATTCGGAATCTCCGCGAAAGCTTTCCAAAAGTCATAGGAAAAGATACGCCCCCCGACACTGGGTTGCAGGTAAAATCCGAAAACTGGAATCACTTCGGCTACAGCTCGTGTGCGATCCAATATTTCTGTTTCCGTTTTTCCCTGAAGACCTCCCATACTTAATAGCCCCAGATCATAACCGTGCCGTAGGGCAATTGCAGCTTCTTTCAATGCCTGATCGGTATCCCCACAGATACCAGCCACGGCAATAAACGTATCCCGCTTGGGAGATGCGGCCATCTCTTCTGCAGCAAGAGCCAATACTTTTTCGTATAGATTCACCTCCGGATCGCGTATGGCAAATTGCGTACTATGCACGCCAACTGCAACGCCGCCAGCTCCGGAAGCGAGGTAATAGCGAGTCAATAAACGCTGGTATTCTTCATCTAACTGCCTGTCCGACTTCAGCGCCAACGGGTGCGCAGGGATTACCGTTCCCTGTCTCAATAACGTAGCTTTGACCGAAGATAATTGTTGTGTTGCCATGAATTAAAATTTACCTGCCCGTTCCTGAAAATGTGTGGGTTTATCCAATTGCTCGCCACCCCCAAGCAACCATTTTGCCGTCAGCTCAATGATCTCCCGCACGGTTACACGTGGGTAACCGAAAAGACGATGACACTCCGAGGCATTGTTCAGAAGTGCGGTACCCTGAGGTTCGTTAACAAACTGGGGCTCTTTGTCCAATAACATTCCGAACTGTCTTGCTATCCAGCGGATTGATAGTGTCTCAGGCCCGGTAACGTTTACGACCTTCGCCGGGGATTCACAATGGAGGAGCGAGCGGATCGCGATTTCATTGGCGTCGCCCTGCCAGATTACATTCACATTCTCCGTTCTTAGGTCGATGGGCTTTCCTTGAAATACTGACTTTGCAATTTCCAATATCACGCCATAACGAAAATCGACGGCATAGTTCAATCGGTAAATGAAGATAGGCGTCCCATTCTTTTCCGAGAAATATTCGAAAATCCGCTCCCGGCCCAAGCAGGACTGCGCATATTCGCCGATCGGTTCAGGAGCTACTTCTTCGGAAGCCCCTCCCGAAGTGACCGGCACAAAAGGCAAGACGTTGCCCGAAGAAAACGCCACGATATTTGAATTCCGATATTTATCCGCTACCCGTCCCGGCAAATAGGTGTTCATCGCCCACGTATACGACTCATTGCCTGTTGTACCAAATTTATGCCCCGCCAGATAAATAACGTTAGGCGCATCTGGCAAGCTAGCCAGCTCCTGGTCATCCAGCAGGTTGGCTGAGATAGTCTCTACACCCACCTCCTCTAATTCAACCCGCGATGCCGGATTCGAAAACCGGGAAACACCGATGACCCGTTGCCCCGTTCCGGCAGCATCCACGGCCTTGCGGGCTACGCGCGCCATAGTCGGGCCCATTTTTCCCGCCACACCAAGCAGCAAAATATCTCCTTTAATACGGCTTACATCTTCTATTAACGCCGCCGATGGTTCAAGCATCCGTTGCTCTAATCTGATTAATTCATCCATATTCATTCCATCTTTCAACATTATTTCAAAAACAATTCGTTAAAATTATATACGGCCAGCACGACCAGCACGATGAGACCAATCAGACCAGCGATACGCACAAACAGTGAATTGGTGTATTGCCCCATTAATTTCTGATTGTTAGCCAACAGGTACATGACAACCGCAATAAAAGGAACCAAGAAAATGGTGACACTTTGCGCGAGTACAATCATCTCCAAAGGCGGTTTTTCGTACCCGATTGCAATGACGCTGCCGATTACCATAACCGCGGCGATAAGACCCTTTACTACTTTTGAATCCAGGGAGCTTCCGTAACCTAACCCGTCCGATAAAAGTGTACCACCGATGGTGGCGTTGCCAACCACCGAAGAAAATGAGGCTCCAAACAATCCGATCAGAAATAAATAAGAAGCAGCGCTGCCAAACAAAGGTTCCAAAGCTTTCGCCATATCCGAAGCTTTATTGACGGCGATATTCTGTTCATGCAACACCGCTGCCGCACACATGATCACCACTATGCACATCAGACCTAAAACGATCATGCCCCCTGTTCCTCTACTTGCATGGATAACTAATGTTGGACTCGCCTTTTTGCGTGCCTGTATCAAATACGTTTGATAGAAAGCGCCAACTACGGAGAAGCAAGAAGCAAAAAAAGCAATCAACAGACCCAATGATCCTTCTGGCACTTCAGGCACCAACCCCGATACCATCCCCGAAACCGAGGGTTTTGCCAAAAACATCGTGGTGATAAACGCAAATAGCATCAGCATCACGATCGTAATCATCAGCCGTTCCAGTACCTTATAAAAGTCGCGGAAAAACAAGAGTGCAATCCCAATCGCATTGAATAGAATGATCCATGGCGCCATGGATGTACCACTCGCTTCGGCAATCGATAGCCCGACGCCGATCGAATTTCCAGCCTGGAAAGAAGTAGCCACCATAAAAATCCCAAACCCAATGAGTCCGGAGGCCCATTTCCCGTAATGCTTCCGTATGGTCACAAGCAGTGAATCATCGGTTGCCAAACCGATTCTGGATGCGATATTCACATAAATAATCATGAAAAATATAGCAACAGCCACCAGCCAGAGCAAGCTATAGCTATACATCGCCCCCATTTTGGAGGTGATTGTAATTTTACTGGGGCCAAACACGATGGCGGCTGTAACAATACCAGGAGCTAATGCAAGGAAAAAATTTCTTATTCTGGGCATAGAAGTATCATAATTTACTGTAGCGCGGTAACGCACCCGCTAATATCAGAAAAATAATTATCTTGTAAAGGAAATGCTAATTTATTACTTGCCTTTCCATCCATTCACTACCGTTTCGATAAGTCCTTTTTTATTGCAAGTATACCAGAGAAACTCGGTAGCGGCTATCGCCGCTCCGAGTCCCCCATCTTACCAGCCCGGATTTTGAGTTAAATTATCATTCAACACAATTTCACTGATGGGGACTGAGTTCAAATAGTCTCTATCCAACTTAAAGCCCCATCCGGAGGGCATTGCATTTTTCAGCGGATCCAAAAAACCATCTTCGTCGACCGGGAATGGACTTTCATCAATCTGCGATGCAAGAAAGCCCTTTGGCCGTTTTCCGACAATCAGTTCATCAGCTGCTGCCCAACGTGCGATGTCGTCCCATCTAAAACCTTCTGCCGCAAGCTCTACCTTACGCTCCCGTCGAATTTCATTAATCAGCGGGGACAAATCCGGAAATTCCCAATTTGGATCGTGAGTAATCTCTCCCGTCACCAGATTCGGCATTCCTACCCGATCCCGGAGCGGTTTAATTGACAGATCGATATCAGCTTGGCTAATCGTTCCTAATTCGGCTTTTGCCTCGGCATAATTGAGCAACGCCTCGGCATACCGGTAGATCATACCGGGTGATTCTTCATATTGTTGAACATGATAAATCATGTTCGGGTTATATCCTTTTTGAATAATATACCCACTCGGTGCATTGTAATCTGCCGACGAATTCAGTCGGTTGTACGCGCCACTCCAATATTCGACCCGACCATCTTCATGAATTTTCCACGTATCGTCTGGCGTAGCAATGGTTTGATAAAATCGTGGATCCCGGTTTTCCGCTTCTTCACTTAAGGTAGTATGCCCTTTGAACAACGGATTACCACTGATCGGACGTCCATTGATACAGAGGTACGCATCGGCCAATTGTTTCGTAATTGTTCGACTGGTCGGCGTTTCCATCCGAAAATTCCGGTCGTTTGTAAAACCGCTTTCTCCGCGTGTTAATTCGTTATCATACTTACGCCAAAACATCACTTCACTATTGGAAGTAAAGTCCTGCAACGCAAAAAACTCCTTATAACTGTTTTCGGGGTCACCGGTGTTGTAGACCTCGTATACGCCTGAATTGATAATTTCAAGCGCTGCTTCCGCTGCCTTTTCCAAATACTTCTCTGGGTTTGCACCTTCGACGCCAAATTCTGATCCTGCATGATACTTCTCCCACGTCCCTTCATACAATGCAACCCGGCTCTGAATCAACAAGGCTATCCACCGATTGATCCTCCCCGCTCCGCTTGTTTTATCGGGTGTAAGGTACATCGCCGCAGAATCAAGTTGTCCGATAATAAAATCAGCTACTTCGTTACGGGGATTCCGAGGATTATATAGTTCAGGAGAGTTTGTATTTAATTCGCTGGTCAGGATTTGAATATCGCCATACGAACGCATCAAGTTGAAATAGATTAATCCCCTGAAGAAATAGGCCTCGCCAAGATATTGTTGGTACTCTTCCAATGAATGCTTTTCTTCGACTGCTTTATAGTGGTCAAAGAAATAATTTACGCGGCGGACTTCACCAAATCCGATAGACCCAGATGTAGCCACCGTTCTTGTCCCCTGCAGCCGCGTATCGGGTGCGCCGGTGGTTTGGATATCGCTATTGAAATCATTGCCGTGATTCGCATATTTCGGAAAATTAGTCGCGGTGTAAAATGTGTTCATATACGCGCGCAATTCGGCGGGCGACTTAAAAAAATCAGGTGTGGAAAACGCGTCGAGAGGTGTTCGGTTAAGGAAATCCGAACACGCATGGAGCGCGAGGGTTCCAATCACTGTTGCTATAATAAAGAGGTGTTTTTTCATGACTTCCAGTATGATGGGTGATTACTAAAAGGTAACATTTAAACCAAAAGATAACGAACGTTGAATCGGATAGATCGCGCCGCTTGTGATATAACCACTGTAACGGGTATCCGATGCGAAGATCGTTTCCGGATCGAAAACTTTTGGCAACTTAGTAATGGTCAGCAAGTTTTCCCCAGATAGATAAACGCGGACGTTGCTAATGCTGTATCTTTTCAGAAAATCACCCGGCAAGGTATAACCTACCTGAAGATTTTTCAAACGCAAATACGATGCGTTTAATACATACCGATTCTGTGGATATCGATTTTTGTTGGTTTCTGCCGTAAAATAGGGTTTAGGGAGGAAAGCATCGGTATTAGGCCCCAGTATATTGGTTTCGTCTGCCGGACGCCAATAATCCAGGTTATAGGAATCTTTAAAGATGCCGGAGTTTCCCCACGCGGCAACCGTTCCCCAAAATACGGCGGAAATCTGATCAGGTGAATAGTCGCGCTTGCCTATCCCCTGCCAAAACATGGAAAAGTCGAATTGTTTCCATTGCACACCACCGTTTATCCCAATGTTATAACGGGGTTGGTCGTTTCCGATCACCACTAAATCACCATGGTCAGTTAACGTGCTTTGCCCTGGATTAACCGCTCCATCTCCATTGACATCTCGATACTTCATGTCGCCAGGACCCCAAAGCGAATGAAAAAAAGATTGATCGGGCATCGACTCACCTTCCGTCTGTATTAAGCCATCGCTGATGTATCCCCATAACTCCCCTACTCTTTTGCCCTCATACCAGGTAGTGATGGTTCCTTTTTCATTAAAATATTTCAGAATCTTCGAGCGGTTATCGCCCAAGCTCACGCTCACGTTGTAGGAGAACGAGGATGAAGGACTATCTTCCCACCCCACGATTAACTCGTAACCTTTGGTAGTTAACTCTGCATTATTGGCGCGCGGGGTAGACGCGCCAAGTAGATAAGGCAGCGTAATCGTTGGCCCCATCATGTCGGTTGTCACCCGGTTATACCAATCAAAAGTTACACTTAATCGGTTTCGAAGCAACCGCGCATCGAGACCAATATTAAGGGTTGTGATGGTTTCCCAGGTGAGGTTGTCACTGAGCAACCCCGGTACGTTCACATACCCTGGTCGTTCACCATCAATGATCCAATTCAGCTCACTTCCTGTCCCCATCGTGGGAAGGTAGAGGTAATTGGCAACATTTTGATTTCCCAATGATCCATAAGACGCCCTAAATTTCAAGTCGTTGACGTAAGACGACACCGGCTCCCAAAAATGTTCCTTTGAAATATTATAACCAACAGAAGCAGAAGGGAAAAAGCCCCATCGTTTCCCTGGCGCAAAACGGGATGACCCGTTATATCTTGCGCTGAATTCGACCAGGTATTTTTCATTATAATTGTAGTTTAAGCGCCCAAAATAGCCCTGTGTCGCTGTATGTACAATATTATCATCAACGGTTACGCCTCCGAGTGCGGTGGAGCGTGAGACGATATCATCCGAAACTAAGCCTGTCGCCGTAGCGTTTAATCCGGTGGTGTACCGATACTCTTGCTCATAGCCTACAAGCGCTTTGAAGTAATGCCCGTTGAATGTATGCTCGTAAGCCGATGTTCCATTAATCAGCGTGTAGATGTCTTGCGAAAATGAGGTATTGTAAGAAGCTTCGGGTTTTCCGATGTTACCGAACTCGCCTGTTCCCAATTCAACATCAATCGGCCTCGGATTCGAAGTGGCCCGGCCACCTCGGTTGTTGTAATTGTAACTAAAATTAGTCTTCCACCCTTTTATAGGTTCCAATTCGCCACCCAAGGTTAAGAAAAAATCGCTGATATGTCCAACATCTCGGCCAGACCCCTGCAACAACCGTACGAGCGGACTTTGTACGGTGCCGTTGATGTTATGAAATGGCATCATCGGGGCAAAGAATAACATCTCCCGAAACGTATGCTCCCGGCCCACCGTCGTTTCGCCCATCGGACGATCCGTTTTTCCCGCCGCATACTTAACGCTCGATTTAAACGTTAACCAAGGCGTAACCGCTGAATTGAAATTTGTCATGAAGTTATAGCGCTGATAGCTATCATTTCCCCATCGGTATACGCCATTTTGTTCAATGTAGCCTCCCGAAATGTAATATTGGTTTTTTTCATTCCCGCCGCTAACGTTCAGGTTGTGTTTCTGGTTAAACGCATTGTCTCTAAGCAACAGCCGGGCCCAGTCGTTGTTCGCATTACCGTTCCGGCGCCCCGCCCAAATATTGTCAATGGGGTTTTCCGGATCATATTCGTACGGGAAGGTTCCATCGATGTAGCCCTTAATTCGCTCCACCTGTTCATCACTGTAAAGAGCGGCCAATCCTGCATTCGACTGGGCTTGGTTGTAAACCGTTGCCCACGTATAGGAATCCACTTGGCTGGGGAGCCGAATGGGTGTGTTAAACGATAAATTATCCGAATACTGAATATTGACCGTACCGTCTCTTTTCCCCTGTTTGGTAGTGATGAGTATCACACCGAACGGTGCCCGCGATCCGTAGATAGCCGAAGCAGATGCATCCTTCAATACCGAAATACTCTCGATCGACTCCGGATCGACGTTTGTAATATTCATCTCGACCCCGTCGACCAGAATAAGTGGTGCTCCACCGCCAGAAATAGAGGCCATGCCTCTTAAATTCCAGCCACTTACCGACCCCGGTTCACCACCTCGCATATTCATGGAAATATTGAGGTTGGGAGAAACGCCTTTAATCAGGTCAGCCACGGTATTGGCTGGACGATTCGATAAGCGTTCACCCGAAACCACATCAACAGACCCGGTTAAATTACCTTTCTTTTGCGTCCCATATCCGACAACGACTACCTCTTCCAAATCGGATACCGTCGCTTTGAGAACCACATTGATTTGTGCATCCGACGCAACGGGTCGCTCTTCTACACCATAGCCCAACAAAGAAAATACAAGCGTTGCATTGTTATCGTCAATTGTTATTCGATAAATGCCATCTTCGTTGGTGGTAGCTCCTCTTTGGCCACCTTTCACCTGTACCGTTACACCCGACAATGCTGCACCTGTTTCATCAGAGACTTTACCCGAAATTTCCCGGCGCTGTAATACAGGGGTCAGCACCGCTGGTGTCGCGTTTTGTGAAGCGCGGTGTACTTTCCTGACAACAATCGTTTTGTCGTTAACCACATAGGTTAAATTACGCTTGCTTAAAATTTCATCCAGAAATTCGTCAAGTGGCTTGTTTTTTACATCGACATCGATGTGCGACGTTTCCCGAATAATGGAGATGTCGCAAATCAGATTATAGTGCGTCTGTTTCTTGACTTCTTTGAAAATGGTTTCAATCGGCATGTTCTTTTTCGATAACGTAATCGTCTGCGCCAAGACATTGGCGTTTACGTTAACGATACCTACTAACACAAACACAATAACTAGTTTCATGAATATCAGGTATTTGATAAATGATATTTTGATTATCTTTGCCATAACTAAAGTTTAATGGATAATTTATTTGTTCTTATTCCCAATGCTTTGGTAACCGGAGGAGCTGCAACTTGCTCCGGTTTTTTTATGTAAAGGTTTAATTCATAACATAGACCCTCCTTCCGCCTTCCTGTATTTGTATATCGAAACGAACAACACCCGTTAGTTCGATCATCTTCAACACCTTAGAAATATTCTCAAACTTGGATACCGAACCCCACATCATTTTATCTTTGACATCGTCTTGGTAAATAACTTCGACATCATACCACCGGGCAATGTCTTTCATGACTTTTTCAATGCGCTCATTATAGAAAATGAACTCGCCGTTTTTCCATCCGATCGCTTTGTCTATATCTGCAGACAGAATTTTCGTTTTCACTCCGCTTTGCACCACACTTTGCTGGCCCGGAATTAACATCGTGGGCCGCCCTGTTGAAAGCACGTTGACCGATCCCTCCAGTAACGTGGTAGTGGTTAGGGGATCATCCGCATAGGCATTGATATTAAAATGAGTACCTAAGACCTCCACATTTTGTGTCTCGGATTTCACAATGAATGGTTTGGCTGTTTTTCCATCAGCCAACTTTGATTTTTCTATCTCAAAATAGGCCTCCCCAATGAGTTCTACGCTTCTTTCTTTTGAATCGAACTGGCTGGGGTACTTTAATGTTGACGCGGCATTTAACCATACACGCGATCCATCGGGAAGTACGATACGGTATTGCCCACCTTTCGGGGTAGTGATGGTATGGTTCGCCCCCCTTGTATCTTCACTTTTTGCTATTTCAGTTCCGTCGTTATAAGTCAGCGAAGACGTATTGATGATGACGCCCTTTTTATCGTCCCGAAGATCAATTACCCGCCCATCTGCTAACGTCAAGGTCGCTCGATTCCCTCCCGGCTTAATGTCCACCGCCGGATCCGTCAATTCGGCAACTGTATACCGATTGACACGTGTACCAGAAATATGATAAAGGTAGATACTGACACTTACTAACACAACCGTCGCAGCGGCGACTGCGTACAATCGTCGATACCCACCCGTGCTCTTCCGATGAATCAGTCGGCTTTTTTGAAGCGTTCCATGCCAGATTTCGCTCTTTAAGTTATCCAAATCGAGACCTTCCGTATCAAAATCGCGGTTTTTGAATTCGTTGTAATACCACATCTCCAGCAAGTTTTTTTCTTGCGACGTAGCGTGGCCACTGTTATATTTCGCTAAAAGTAATTTCACCTCTCTTTCTGTCATCATCAGATGTGGTTACATTCGGTCCTAATTAATTGGTGCCGCCAATCAGCTTTTACCAGATGAATATGTCGGCTAATTATCTATAAAACAGGAAAGCGACGGTTTGGGGGTAGGTTGATTAAGAGAAAAAATAAAAAAAAAGAAAAGCACTAAAATGGCTTATTTTTGGTTTGATTATTTTCAGTGCATTCTGCACCTGCTTTTTTACGGTTTGATAAGAGAGATTTGCCTGCTGGGCAATCTCTTGATGGGAAAGTTCTTCTTTGCGGCTCAGTTCAAAAATTCGCCGCATTTTAGGAGGCAATTTTTCGATTTCAAGCTCAATTAGCGCTTGCAATTCTTTTTCATCAATCCGGTCAACCGTATTGGGATCGACCTCATTGACGAAAGATGTTATTGATTTCAGGTATTTTTGGCGGACTTGGCTTTTCTCTATTAAATTAAAGACCAGATTTCTTGCCGAACGGAAAAGGAAACCTGCCAGATTCTGATTCGATTGGATTTGATCGGCTTTAAGCCAAAGTTGGCTGAATATTTCTTGCACACCATCTTTCGCATCTTCCTCATTGCGCAACATCTTGAATATATGGGTATATACGGAACCCCAATGGCGGTTATAAATCGCCGTAAATGCTTGTCGATCACGCAACCTTAATAGAGATAATAGTTGCTCATCTGAATAATTTGCATATTCATTTGCGCAAGCAGGAAGATGACCATCAAAATGCACCATGTTAACAATTCACTTAATCTACTTATAACCAACGCCCATCGGGTACGCACCCGAAACCACGAAACCGAAAGAAAGGGTCACAACCGTCTCTTCTTAGTTTAAAACCTCAGATTGTTTATAATTTATAAATGGTAACGTAACCGCTAATTAAAAAAACAGCCGTTGGATTTGCAAGTTTTTTTATAAAAATTCCTCGTTTCCTTCTAAAAAACCAAAAGTTCGATTGGTTTATTCTGTCAAAGACAGCGAAGGTTTCAAAAAATACACAAAAAAATCACCTAGTATTTTATTCGACTGTACATTGGGATCGTGTTTTTCTCTATTTGTCATCGCCACCCGGTTTTCGAAACCCAGAAATTTATTTACTTGGATGGCATGGTTGAGCGGTGTCCATCGTTCTACTCCATCGGAAGATCCCCCCGAAACCAAGAACGGTCTCGGTGCCATCAGCGCATGTAACTCATGCAGGTCATAGCCCCCGCGGACGAGTTTAGGATAAGCCCCCTTGGCATTGGCTAAATCACCTGTTTTTCGCCATACGTTTTCCCAGGGAGTCGGATAATAACCCAGGTACCAAGGCTCCCAATAGTTTACACCGCTCCCTTTCGTATCGTCGAAGACGACCCCCGGATCTGACCAAGCCGCACAGGCAAACTTATCAAATAGGCAGGAGGCAAACATCGCCCATTTTCCACCAAACGAGTGACCGGTAATACCGATACGTGTCGAATCTACTCCGGACACTTTAGCCAGCACATGCCAGGCATTGGCAGCCGCATAGGCCAGCATGGACAGCGGCTGAACCGCTGCATGTTCAAGGGAAGGGTAATAAAGCGAATACTCCCGTCGTTTAGACGCCTCACGGGTGCCTAGGGATAAGGTAATAAACCCTCTTTTGACTAATTGCCGCGCAAAGTCGCGCTGGGGCTTTCCGCCGATGCCTACCGCAGTCTCGGGCTCATAAAACACGGTAATCACCGCTGGGCGCTTACGTTTGTTGTCTCCATCTGGAATTAGTAAATAACCGTCCGTCCACTCATTCGGCAACCATTTAAACCGTACGTGGTGCTGCGCATATCCGTCTTTTTGAACGGTCGAGTCAATGGTCAACTTCTGCTGTTCCAATAACGGAGGCCATGTGCCCATCAAGCCGTGCCACTGTTCCAGAATTTCTTTACGGCGGCGCTGCCAATCGTCCTTCGTTTTCACCGATGTACCATCGTAGAATTGCAAGGGCGAACGGAAATCGCCCAATTTCCCGCTCAGGGAATCGGGAGGGCTAAAGAAGGGTACGATTTCTTTCCACAATGTACTGTCCTGTGCAGAACACAAGATAGGCAGGAAAAACAGCGCTATCAATAAAAAGCACCTTGAAATTTTCATAAGTAAACGGTTAGTCCCAATGCTGCAGGGTTTCCTGTCTGTTTACCATTTTTAAATCTTAGCTATTCAATAAATTCTGAACATTTACGGCCACACCACCCTTTCGTTTACTTTCATCCGCCGCCGCCATAAATGCTACCAGTTCGGTGGTTTCCGCCGGATTGACCGGAACGATGCCGGTATCAAAAAAATCAACAATACGGTAGAGAAGCGGAAGATATCCGCCAAATTTCCCGATTGCCTGTTGTCCCTCTGTTCCGTAGGCCATTCCGCCATACCCGCCTTTCCCTGCCCGGATTCCACGGAAAACCCCTACCCGACCATCGGACCACGTGCCGACCACAATATCCGTTCCTTCAGCGAAGGTGCGGCGGACTTCTTTACAACCCGTTCCCAACAGTGCAAATAACATTTCGACACCATGTATGCCGTACCAAAATAAATCGGGGTGCGTGGCTTCCAGTGTTGCGGGAGCAAATGCATCCACGCCGGTAATGTCTCCTATTAATTTTCCTGCAGCGAGGTCAGAAATGTTTTCGACATATCGCAACGAAGACGACGAAAACGTAGGAACGTTGTGTTGTTTTGCTGCTGCGAAAATAGCTTTGGTATCTGCCAATGAGGCGGCAATCGGCTTGTCGATAAATACCCGTTTACCTGCCTTAAACACAGGTATCGCCTGTTCCAGATGCAGCCGTCCATCGTTTGTTTCCAGCAGAACCACATCCACCTGGTCCAACAATGCCTCAATTGAATCGACGATCGCCACCCCCAAATTCTTCACTTCATCAATGTACCCAGGAATACGCTTTGCACTGCTCTCAATCGTTTTACTTCCATAAGGGTATGCTGCTACCACCCGATAACCGTTTAGCTTACTATCCGGCTGACTGGCATTCAATGCCTTGGCAAATGCGATACTGTGCGACGTATCCAAGCCAATAATTCCCACGCGCTTTCCTGCAACAGCCTCCCGCGAAAAACCAACGTTAGCAATAGACATTGCAGATAAGCCGACCCCCATTGCAGTCAAGCCTTTTAAAAATTTTCTTCGATTTACTTCCATGGCTTATTAATCTATATTTCTTCCTACACATTACGCGTACGCATACGTGTCGTTTTCGTTCGAAATACTATCATTACCTCCTAATCCGTTTATAATTGATATCGGTAACGTACCCGCCAATTACGTTAATATTTTTTTCACTTCCAAATGTTATTGAATTTTTCACGGAAACATTTACTATACGCGTTTTTGCCCATATGAATTTTTGATCTCTCTCACTGTCTATTGGGTGTTTAAATCATTCTTCCGGACCGATTCCAATTTCTGTTTCAATTGAATCTGTAATTTACTCACAGCCGATTGGTACGCAGGGAGGCCAGCCAGATTATTATGTTGTTTCGGATCATATTCCATATCATACAACTCCATTCCCTGCTCCCCTTCCTCGCCGTATTGGATGTAGCTCCATTTTTCCGTGCGTAACAGGAACGCTTTTCCGTTTTTACTTACCGAAAACGCAGCATCCCTTACTTTATGTGTCGGATCATTCAATGTGTTTACCAAGCTTTTTCCCTGCAGCTGGGATTCAGCCGTCAGCCCGGCAAGTTCCGCAAGAGTAGGGTACAGGTCTATCAGCTCAACCAACGAATGGCATATAGCCGGTTGCTTCCCCGGCACCTTAATAATTAACGGAACCCGTACCGATTCCTCATGCAATCCCACCTTCATCCAAAAATCATGTTCACCCAGATGATAACCGTGATCGGAAGTAAAAATGACTACCGTATTATCCTCCAGGCCTTCCTCCTTCAATGTTTGAAGGATTTTACCCAATTGCGTATCCATATAAGATACCGTGGAATAATAGGCGGCAATTGCCTTTTTTTCCTGTTCCTCACTCATCATTCCGTTCAGGCTTGTCACATAGTTAATACCCGGCGCCGGGATATCGTCCCAATCGTTTACGACTTTTGGCGGCAATACCACCTGTTCATATGGATACGCGCTAAAGTATTTTTTCGGTGCCACAAACGGAACATGGGGACGGAAAAACCCTGCCGCAATAAAAAAGGGCTCGTCCTTGTGCGTACGAAGCAAATCCGAAACTTTATCCGCAGTTTTCCCATCGGAATAATCGGCATCATCTCCATCCGCTCTGACAATGGACATTAAGTTATTGCCTTGTTTAGGAGGTTCCAGACCATAAGGATTTTTTTGCACGAGTTCGCCCTCCCCTTCAGCGTTCCACAACGGATCCTGACTGTTAAACCGTTCATCCCAGGAAGCCTCATCGTCGGTACCATCGGCACCTTCGATGATGTCCTGCGTCCCCATGTGAAAGATTTTGCTTACCCGTGCCGTATAGTAGCCATTGTCCCTAAACAACTGTGACCAGGACTTTTTATCTGTCCCTACATTTTCCCGTCCACTTACGTAGCCATACGTACCCGTAGCGGTGGGATAGTACCCAAACATCAAGGATGCCCGCGAAGGACCGCATACCGGATATTGTGAATACGCATGCGTATATTTTACACCGCTAGCAGCCAGACGGTCAATATTCGGTGTGCGGGAAGCGGCATTGCCATATGCCGAAACCGCGGTAGTCGTCAGGTCGTCAGAAATGATGAATAATACATTAAGCTTATCGTGTTTTTGCGCAACACAGACGTGCAGGTACGTGAAAAAACAGCATAGAATGGTGAATGCTCTCATTATTTTATTTCGTAGTTATTGTCACTTTGGCCGACTCATAAACGAATCCTCTATTTTCAAATAGCTTTCTATTTCCTCTTTTTTCTGTACAAATGCGCCATTTAGCTTTTCGACGAGGTCAATACGTTTTTTGGCAAGATCAGTTGTTTCAGCTATATCATCACGCAGATTATATAATTGCCACGCTTTAGCAGGTTCATCTCTAATAATTTTCCAATCTCCCCAATGAAGCGCTGCAAAGTTCCGATATTCAAAAAACAGTGTTGCATGTGGAGAATGGGGGCTCTCTTGTGTTAATACAGGCAAAGGATTCTTGCCGTCTATAAACCTGTCTTTTGGCAGTTCAGCCTGGGATAGCTTAGCGCATGCCGGAAATAAATCCAAAGACCAAAGGCGTACATCGATGACTGAGTTTGCTTTCACTTTTCCAGGCCACCTTACCAAAGCCGGGACTCGTATTCCCCCCTCCCACAACGTGACTCCCGCTCCTTTTAACGGGGCATTTGATTGAATATCCAAATAGGGATAAAACGCGCCATTATCTGAATAAAGAAACACAAAGGTATTTTCAGAGATGTTCAGTGAGTCCAACGTATTCAATACCCGGCCAATGGCCATGTCAATTGCGGTAACCACCGCATTAAACCGCTTCTTAGGATCTTTTTCATCTGGGGAAATCCCATAGGGTTTAAAGGCATAATCAGGTGCTTTCCATATATTTTCTTCGTCAGGACCAATATTCCGTTCGCCAGGATGGTGCGGGGCATCAAATGGAAGATAAACAAACCACGGTTTCGCTTGTGAGGTGTTTTTCCTGATAAAATGAATAGCAGCGTCCGCAAATAGGTCGGTACTGTATTCTCCGTTCCTGTTAATGGCTTCCGTATTGTGATGAAGGTCTTGTTTTCCTGCATATACATGAGAAAAATGATCAGCATTGCCTGATGCAATGCCCAGATATTCGTCAAATCCCCTTTCGGTCGGTCTTGATCCAGGTGCAAAACCAATATTCCATTTTCCAAAAGCTCCCGTTGCATATTCCGTTGGTGCCTCTTTTAACATTTCGGGGATCAATATTTCAGATTGCCGCAGACCAATCCCATAATTCCCCGCTATACCATTCAGCTGATCAACCAGTTTATGCCGTTGGGGGATTCTGCCTGTCATCAACGAAGCTCTCGATACGGTACAAGTTGCGCCTGCAGTATAAAAATTTGTCAGGCGTGCCCCCTCCAAACCCAGCTGCTCAATGTGGGGAGTAATAATTGGAGATTCTTTGTTATAAACGCTAAGATCACCATACCCTACATTGTCGACTGTGATGATCAGTATGTTGGGAGGTCGATTGGGAGGCCGGCCACTAGTATGTGCCCATAATGGGTTGCTGATCCCAGTATTCAGCGTTAAAAAAAACAGTAAATAAATGTTTCTTATCATCAGATAATTAATTTATCACTCACTTGTAATCTTCGCCGCGGATGCTCCTGATGACCGACCGTTGCCAGTCTAAAAGTGCTTTCCGCATCTTTTCGACTCTATCGGGATAACGGTCCGCTAGGTCATGCTCCTCCCGGACATCACTTTTCAGGTTGTACAGCTCCAGGACTTCCCCCTCCTGGTACAGTTTCCATTCGCCATCAATCCATGCGAACTCACCCGAGTAAGGATAACGGTCCAGGCCCACATAGGCCATATCCGGCGGATTCAATAAACCTTCATTCAGCGAATCGGCCGGCAGCTCACCCGACAGCACTCGCTGGTAGTCCTGAATGATCTGATCGCTTTTCATGCCCTTCCCCTTAATTTCTCCATAATCCCAGAAACCAAGCGGTTTAGCTCTGCGAGCCATCCTGTCATGAAGCAGGGGTACAAGGCTGATTCCATCCAGCGGATATTTGATGCCCGATAGGTCTACACCGGCCAGTTCAAGAACCGTAGGGAAAATGTCTAACGTGCTTGCGGGCATGTCCGAGATCCTGTGCTCGATCTTCCCCGGCCATTCGATCAGTGCAGGTACGCGGATCCCCCCTTCATGCAGCGACCCTTTTTGGTCCCGCAACGGACCGTTATCGGCCTCGGGCAGCTTCCCACCGTTGTCACTCGAAAACCAGAGCAGCGTCTCATCTGAAATCCCCTTGCTTTTCAACTGGTCCCGCAATTTCCCCATGGCCCGGTCGATTCCGGTCAACTCCCCATAATAGTTCTTCAGGTTCTCCGGCTCGTCCGCGTACAGGTCTTTTAATTCTTCCGAGGCCTGGTGGGGAAGATGGGGAGATCCCAGCCAGATAAACACAAGAAACGGTGATTCTGCCTGCATGGCCTTGTCAATATATTCCAAAGCCAGGTCCACCGTTACTTCAGAACTCTCTCCTTTCAGGTGCACCGGTTCGCCGTTCTTGCTCATCCAGGGGTCGTTCTCATAAAAGTTCGCCGCTGCGCACCAGGTGTCAAAACCCCGAGCCCCGGGGTTGGTCGGGTGATCCGAAGTGATCGATCCGATATGCCACTTGCCAAAAAAGCCCGTTTGATAGCCGCTTGCTTTCAGGTGGTTAATGAAGCTTTGCTCTTCCGGCCTGAGGATGTGCCCCCAGGAAAAAACGCCCGTTCGCGTAGGGTACCGGCCCGTGATCACCCCCGCCCGCGTCGGGGAGCAGACCGGTGCGGTATAAAAACGGTCCAGCCGCAACCCATTCCGTGACATGTCGTCCAGGTTCGGGGTTTGTACATTACTGTTCCCCCTGTAGCCAACATCCCCATACCCCTGGTCGTCCGTCATCACGATGACGAAATTCGGTCTGGAAGGGAGCTGTTGACCCTTTACAAGACTCAAGGGAAAAATAAAAAGGAATAGGATGGACAATTTGGTTGACAATACCTTGTGAATTAACTGTTTCATATGATCGTTCAATATATGTAATTGTTTGTCTGAACAACTCGTTTATTTTCCTCTATTGCTGAAGCGTGTTGAACCTCCCGCTGTTTCTGACTAAACGTTTCTCTTAGCTTCTGAACCAAATCTGGTCTGGACAGGGCAAGGTCATTTGCTTCTGACACATCCTCTTTTATATTAAATAACTGCCAGGCGTCATTGGTATTCTCCCGAACTATTTTCCAATCCCCCCAATGTAAAGCATCAAATTCCCCTATCTCGAAATACAAAGTAGCATGGGGTGAAAATGCTGTTTCTCCAAGAAGTACCGGTAAAGGGTTTTTCCCGTCAATAACACGATCTGCTGGTAGTTCAGCTCCGGATAATTTAACACATGCGGTAAAAAAGTCAGGAGACCACAGGCGGGTATTGATCAGGGAACCGGGTTTTATCTTATTGCCCCATTTTACGACGGCCGGGATACGTATTCCTCCTTCATACAACGTCGAGCTCCCTCCTCTTAGCGGTGTATTTGTGCTGAATTGAACGCCCATGATACGCTCTTGGACAGCCTTTACATTAGCGCCATTATCTGAGTAAAAGAAAATAAAGGTGTCTTTTGATATGTCTAGTGAGTCCAATGTACTTAGAAGTCGGCCAATAGCCCTATCAATTGCCGTAACTACGACATGATACCGCATGATGGGGTCTTTTTCATCAGGCGAAATCCCATAGGGTTCAAAAGCAGCATCCGGTGCTTTGAAGATAGGGAGTTCATCCGGTGGAATGTTTCGCTGCCCGGGCGAGTGCGGGGCATCAAATGGCAGGTAGATAAACCACGGCCTGGACATCTTTGCATTCGTTTTTATGAAATCGATGGCTGCATTGGCAAACATATCTGTACTGTATTCACCTGACCGGCTAACGGCCTCCGTATTATGATACAGATCAGGATTGCCGGCATATACGTGTGTAAAATGATCCGCATTGCCTGAAACGATTCCTAAGTATTCATCAAAACCCCGGTCCGTAGGTCTTGAGCCGGGCGCAAAGCCGATATTCCATTTCCCGAAGGCTGCTGTTGCATAATTTCCCGGGCTGTTCTTGATTACCTGAGGAAGTAAAATTTCTGATTGACGCAGCCCAATCCCGTAATTGTCGGCTAAACCATTCATTTGATAATCCAGTTTATTCCGTTGCGGAATCCTGCCTGTCAATAGGGTAGCCCTTGACGTCGTGCATGTTGCTCCGGCTGTATAAAAGTTAGTCAGTACAGCTCCTTCTGCTGCGATTCTATCTAAATTGGGCGTAATAATGGGTGACCTTTTATTATAAAGTTTATAGTCACCGTACCCTACATTGTCGACTGTAATGATGATGATGTTGGGAAAGGATTGTTCCAGATTTTCATTTGGAAAATCCAAATTTTTTGCTTTTTTATCATAGCCTTGGCCATATAATGCCATTGGAAATATAAAGTGGTATCCCATAAGCAAAATAAGGATCCGGGCTACATACAAACCTAATGTATCCATCGTCTGATACTTTAAAAGCCACTAAAAGAGCTATTGTAATTTCTAAAAACGTTACTCAATGATCTCTAAGGGTGGAACATTTCGTTCTGTTCCGGAATAGCCTTTATTTTGATTGATAATCCCCAACGTATTTTCCGAGATGACGGTTTCAGGGATGGGCCACAACGCATTATGTGGAGCGATTCGATACGATTGTTGTCCCCACGAAAAATTTATCTGAAAAAAGAGGTTTTTGGCCATCACTCTATCAAAAAACCAGTTATTCTGACTAAAGTTTTCCAGATTATATCCGTTCATGTTCTGTCTCGCCATGATAAAAGATACTCTTACCAGCTCACCGTGCCTGGGTTCTTCCGTAGCCAACTCGCGGGCACGTTCATCAAAAATAAAATCAATGGTAACATCATTAGCGGTTATGGGCAGAGCACCCGCCCTTTCGCGGACTCTATTCAGATCCATCGCTGCCTGGTCAAGTTCATTTTTCCAGAAATAAGCTTCGGCCCTGATGAGGTATGTACCAGCCAAGCGAAAGATGTAAATATCTCCGTTTCCTCCCCCTGTATTTTGCCCGGGGTAATAAGTCTTATAATGGGGAAAAGAAAAGCTATGCTGAAACGTATCAGCCGGAGTGGCAAAATTCGAACGGTCAACAGGTTTTCCAAAATCGGGAGAAGATGGATTGTTGTATAATAACTCATTCCATTCCACCCAATTCGCGTCGCTTCTTCTTAAGTCATGCTGATAATCCCAGATTTCGTAAAGATAATAAGGTGTCAAACGGGCATTCGCATTTCCTCTCTTATATGTTTCGTATTGTTCACCCACATCTACCATCCCTGCACCTCCGCTATGATCCCGGACTTTTGCATGCCACCAGGCCGGATTATATGCCTGGGGTAAAAATGAACCGACCTCCCGGGCTCCATCAGGGTCCTCAACCCGATCAATTACGCTGAATATCGTTTCTGTATTGGCGGAATTATTAATATTAGCCGGCCTAAAAAGGTCCCATATGACATTATATCCAGAGTTGCCCGCATCTTGTCCGAACCGCGCTGTCATCAATGCGTAAGGTCCTTCGATCACGTTTGTAGCTGCAGTTATTGCCTTGTCAAAATCTAGGTTAGCCAATGAAATCTTGGCTAATAAATGATTGCCGGCACCTTTGGTCGTTGCCCCCGGCTGCGCTGATACCGGAAGCCACTGCACGGCCCATTCCAGATCCGCTTGGATCTTGTCAAGTATCGCCCACCTGGAATGGGTATAAAAATCCAATTTCGGACCGGTTATTTCCTCCCCGATGAACGGTACATCGCCATAAGAGTTTACCAAGCGGTAATACCAGTATGCCCGATAAAAATAAGCAGATGCCAGTAAGTGGTTCCTCGTTTCTTCCAGATCCCATTGTACCTCATCAATCCTGGAAATTAACACATTGGCACTCCTTATGGAATTATAGGCATGCGTAAACAGCTTACCTGGATAATCATGGGTACCTCCATCTCCCGCCGGCGTTAATACCTGTGGAAAATCTTTTACTACGGCATTTGCCAAGGCTCCCGGTACCGCCATATCTGACATAGCGTATTCATTCACCATCAGGGAGCGACCATTATAATGCTCCTGCTTAATATCTTTGCTCATCGTCACCACTAATGCTTCAAAGCCTTCTTCATTAATATAGACGTTTTCTGGTGCATAAAAAGAAAGAGGCTTGGGTTTCAGCCAGTCTTTTGAACATGCTGTAAGAACTAAAAGCAAAAATAACAGCGGTATATTGGTTATTCCTTTCATGTCTTTATAATTTATCATTGTTAACTAATGAACTTAGAAAGTTACATCCAGACCAAATGAATAAATCCGGGGCATTGGAGAGCCTCCCGATTCCGGATCCCAGTCTTCCCATTGATCAAAGCTATAGAGATTCCGAACAGCGCCAAAGATCCGCGTATTAGTCAAATTTCCCTTCTGAATAATCTTCGCTGGTAATTTATACGACACGGTAAAATCCTGAATTCTTACAAAAGAGCGCGGAAAATACAGGTTGTATCCCCCGCTATAGGGCGCAGCACTAGCGGTTAATGAACCATATTTATTTGATGGATTAGCCGCGGTCCAATAGGGAACTGCACGCATTCCTCGTCTGTCATAAAGCTCGGTATTATTGTGTTTAAATTCGGCTATACTACCGATATGGCCAAGATCGGCACGAATAAAAATGGATGCAGAAAAGTTTCTTAAAAACGTAAAGTCATTTCTTAATCCAATCCGGTACCGGGGTTGCCTCCAACCTATGAATTGCTTATCAACTAAGGTTGAATAAACCTTATCCCCGTTCACGTCAACAGCCTTATAGTCTCCTGGTAAAAGTCCGTACAGGTTTGCTTCTTCTGCTTCACTTTCCTGCCAAACTCCTGTGATCTCGTAATCCCATACTCTGTCGATCGGTTGTCCGATAAACCATTGATTGGAAATATCTGAAATCTCCCGTCTTACTATTTCCCCATCTATCTCCACTTCTTCAAAATCTCCGAAAAGCCTTTTGATCTTATTTCGATTTAAGGAAAAAACCAGGTTTGATCTCCATTGGAAGCTTTCCCTATTGATATTTTCCGTCGTAATGCCTAATTCAATTCCCCTGTTTTCCAACTCACCTAGGTTTGTTGTAATATCATCAAAACCTGTTATGCGTGGCAGGTTCCGCTGCATCAACAGATCCAAGGTCGTCATTTGATATGCATCGAGGGTAGCGTTGATCCGATTATGGAGTATGCCCAGATCAAAGCCCAGATTATAAGCTTTCGTTTTTTCCCAGACCAAACTGGGATTTGCCAAAGAGCTGTTAAATACCCCAACCAACACTTGCGAACCGTTGGAGTATAAATTTTGAGATAAACGTGCCAGTGCAGCGTATCGCCCGATTTCCCGGTTTCCATTAATGCCCCATGATAGTCTTAATTTCAGATTGTTAATCAGGTTACTTGAGAAAAATTTCTCTTCGTCGATCTTCCAGGCAAATGCTAAAGCAGGGAAAGTTGCCCTTGGGTTCTTTTGACCAAAAGCCGAATAACCATCCCTTCTTAACGAAGCGGTTAGTAGGTATTTATCTAATAGTGTATAATTTAGTCGGGCCATCAGGGCGTCGCCTGTTGATTCGTTATCATCATTTCTGATTACATCGTTAGCGGAAAATTGTAGCCCATGAAAGGAAAGGTTTTGGTTAGGACTGAAATCTTCCCCGCTTTGAAAAGAAGACCAGTTTCTGAACTTCTCAATATTGTAAAGGAGCGTTACGTCGAAATGATGTAAGCCAATCTTTCTATTCCATTTAATGAGATTATCTACCATCCATTCATACATCTGGGAGTCCTCACGGGTACCATACCCGTTAATATGAGTTCGCCCTCCGTTAATCGTTCTCGAATCCCAAAAATTATGATCTTTGGTGAACGACAATCTGGGTTGGTAGGATAATCGGTAATTAATGCCAAAGGGAAGTTTTAATTCAGAATAAATAACACCAAACAGACTATTTGTGGTACTTAATCTATCTTGGTATTTATGATTGATCAGTGGGTTTTGACCTCCCTGGTAATCGTTTGGGAACCATTTTAACGTACCGTCTTCATTATACATGGAACCGAAGGGGCTGGAGATCAGCATTTGTTCCACATTTGCCGCCACGGCACTTTCATCCCGATTAGCAAACTGCGTGTTAACTCCAACCGTTAACCAGTCAGTAATTTCCGCATCAAGATTCAATCTGGAACGTATCGTGGAAAATTCATCTCCCACGATGATACCTTCATTATCAGTATAACCTAAAGACCAGTAATATTTAGCCCTTTCTGATCCTCCGCTCAAACTGATATCATAGTTCTGTCTAAGCCCTTTTTGTATAACCTCATCATACCAGTTGACACCGGTCCCGGCTATGTAATTTTCAACTTCAGCTGGAAAGAAAAGGAGTCGGTTAAGCCATTCTTTTGTGATGTCCGCGTTGGGATTGTTATTGTAGTTTAACCACTCCTCTTTACTGATACCTGAAGGAAGATCGTCCGGATTATGAAAGTAATAATCAACAGTGTTGGGGTTCGTCTGGATCAATAAATCCCTTCTGAAATCGGTATATTCTTTTGCCGTTAACGCCCGGATGTCTTTATTGGTAACTTCCGTAATACCTATCGTGGATTGAAAATTGATTGACGGCTTACCCGTATGGCCTTTTTTTGTCGTAATGATGATAACGCCGGAGGCCGCCCTTGAACCAAATACAGCTGCAGAGCTCGCATCTTTCAAAATATCAATTGCCTCAATATCTTTCGGATTTATGTCTGCTAAGCTACCGTTGAAAATCACGCCGTCCAATACGATTAATGGTTGTGTACTAGCGCTTAATGATGTTTGTCCTCTGATTTCCAATGAGCTCCCTCCTTCAGCAGAAGTAGCTTGATTCGCATTAAAGCCAGCTACCGTACCTGTAAGCATCTCGCTTAGCTGCGTCATGCTTTGATTTTCGTACGTTGTTGCATCGACACGTGTAACCGACCCTGTTAAATCACTTTTCTTTTGCGTGCCATAGCCAACTACAACTACTTCTTCTAAATCGCTAACTGATAAATTCATTACAATGTCTATAGTTTGTCGGTTTCCTACGGGCTGTTCCATAGTGTTGTAACCAAGCATGGAAAACATCAACGTACCATCATCTGCAGGCATATTTATACGGTAGCGACCATTGGCGTCAGTTTTGGAAGCTATAGAAGTACCTTGGATGATTACCGTTACCCCCTCCAGCGGTTGACCCTCTTCGTCGGTTACAAGACCGGTAATCGTTTGTTCCTGTCGCAATGCTGCTGAGGTTCTAGCAAGGGTTGGTAATTCTTTTAGCGTTATGGCGATAGATTCACCACTGATTTGGTATTGCAATGGCTGCTCTTTGAATAAAATAGCCAAGGTTTCGTCTACGCTTTTATTCTTGACTCGGATGGTGACAGGACTGGCCTGATTTAGCTCCTTTTCGTCATAAATAAACGTATAACCAGACTGCCTGCTGATCTCAACCAATACTGTTTTCAGCCGAATTTGGTGATGATTTAAGCTAATGCGTTGCGCATGGACCTTAGCCAATGCAACCGTAATGGATGCAAAAAAGATAATTAGGGTCAATTTCATGGCTAAATAGATTTGTGGCGATACCGGATCATCAAGGTGGTATCGAAGTCTTTCGCTTTTCATTTCTTTTGCTTCATGAGCAATACAGACGTTCTCGATAGAAATCGTTACGTTTGTATTGTTGGGTTTAAACTTTGGTTAATGCATTTTTAATGAAGTCACTCAACATACTGTCTGAGGTGTTGCAACCACCTCGGCAGTTTTTTGTAATTATTCTATTGTTATAACCCTCCTTCCTTCTACGTTAAACTTCAATCCGGTTTTCAATTCGATGGCCTGGAGTACTTCCCGTAGCTTGGCATCTCGCGGGATGATGACCGACAAACGTGTCTCACGTCGTGGCCACATCGTCACTTCCACATCATACCAACGCTCCAGCTGTTGCAGCAGTTCGACTAAATCTGAGTTGCTAAGCACATAGATACCATCTTTCCACGAAATCGCTTCCATCACATCTACCTGCCTCACCTCAATTTCATTGTCTCGCAGAACTGCCTGTTGCCCGGGCATGAGGGTTGTGGCGGATCCACCGTTGCTCTTCTCCAATCGGACACTTCCTGTGACCAATGTTGTCGTAATTGCCTGTTCGTTTTGATAAGCTTTTACATTAAATGATGTACCCAGCACAATCAGCTCCTGTTCTTGGCTCGTCACCACAAATGGATGTGAGGCATCAGGTACAATTTCAAAAAACGCCTCGCCAGTTACTTCCACCTCCCGTCTGTCTCCTGTAAAAGCCGTTGGATAGCGCAACACCGACTCAGCATTCAGCCACACTTTACTACCATCGGGCAGCGTTACCTGATACTGTCCCGCCCGCGGAGTCGAAAGGGAAACGTATTGTACCTCTTTCGCCTGAACGATGGCCGTACCATCTACATATACGATCCCACCGCCTTCCATAGCGATCCCTGTTTGGTCTTCGCTCAATGCAATGGCCGGGCCGTTGTCTAACACAAGTTCAGCGCGGTTTTTGCCGGGTTCTATTTCCTGTGCACGGGGCGCTGTGACCGGGCCTTCCGAAACCGAATCTCCAAAGAAAATCCAACTGCCGATACCCGCTATCAGGAGACCCGAAGCAGCTATTCCCAATAGCATACGGTTACCACGGAGGTGTTTCGGACGGCGGCGTGTTTTTCGTTTGAGCGATTTTCTTACCCAACGATCTACCTCGTCTATCTGTACTTGATGCTCATCGATATCCAATTCAGTATCCAGCTCATTTTCAATCAATGCTTTTAGGGCGTCTCCCTCGTCATCGATATCAAAATAACTAAGCAGAGCTACCAAATCTTCTTGGGTATAGTTACCACTAAGGTATCTGGCAAAAATGTACTTAATATGTTCCCGACCTTCCAAAACAAGTGCTTTGTAGGTTTATACAATCCTGAAAGGATTTATGGGTACATAGAAAATAAAAAAAACAAAATTGATATGGAAAATTCCGCGTAGCTTGCTATTCTTTTCCTCAGAAATTGATTTGCTCGCTTGATATGGGTGTGTATGGTACCGATTGATATATTGAGTTCCTTGCTAACTTCGTCGTAGCTTTTCCCGTGGAGTTTGCAAAGTGTATATACGATCCGTTGTTTAGCGGGCATCCGTTGCAGTATTTCGCGGAAACGTTGTTCGTTTTCCTTCTCCAATAGATGGGTTTCAATATGTTCGTAACCCGCTTCAGTCGCCGGATAAAGGTAGGCTCTTACTTTCTCATCGTGAACCGCTCTCTTAAAGATATTATACGCATTGTTCGTTGCGATCTTAAACAGATAGGCTTTAATGGGTTTATGCTCGTCTACACGTTCCCTGTGTTCCCATAAAGCCAAAAAAGTATCCTGTACGACCTCCTTAGCCAGCTCGGCAGATTTCAGCAAACGGAGTAAATGCCCGATGAGTTGCTGGTAATACGCATTATAAATAGTTTCAAAAGCTGTTTCATTCCCCTTCCGTAGCTGCTGAAGTACATATTGTTCATTGATGGGCGTTAATCTTTTCATTTTCAGTAGCGTGAAATACCTTACATCGGTTCGTCAACACACGACGATATCCAATGAATCATTCCCTGTTTCTGCTCGCTGGTAAACCGGTTAAAACCCAGCGGTGTTTCTAAGCTGAGTGCGTCCTCCGCACCATATAATTGATACACACCCCGCGCTTCTTCCACACACTTCCGTAGCGCATCGGGATTGACATGCCGGTCTAGCGTCGGCGAGTTTATCCATACAGGTCTGGGTGCAACGGCTGCAATAATTTCGTTGAAATCTGTTGGGATATGATCTTCTTTACCGACAAAAAAACCAAGCCTGGGAAGCAAGCCATGCAAATGAGAAAACGCCAAAATACCCTCACGCTGCCCATCCCCCTGCATATCTCGAAACGATGTGAAAGCACTGACCGCGGCAACTCCGGCTAGCCGATCATCCAATGCCGCTGTAAACAGGCCGACGGTTCCTCCCAGGGCATACCCAGCGATATAGATATGATCGGAATCGATAAAATCCAAGCTTTCTGCTGCATCAATAGCCGCGCGTGTATCCGCAACCATTTTACCGAGCTTTGACCACCGTGGATATCGCTCATAAAATAACGTACCCTCGTCAATCCGTTCTCCGTACCCTAACAGATCAATTGCCAGCACAGCGACTCCCTTCGAAAGGAATCCCTCAAACAGGTCGCGGTATCTCATCCCGAATCCCGTATTTGCATAGTCGTGTAAAAAAATAACAACCGGCAACTTTGCCCGGTTTCCGAATTTCATACCACCGGATTCGTCAACGGGGTAGTACAGTGAGGCAAAAAGGTTATCGCCTACAGCGTTCGAGTAAGGCCCCAAACTTTGCTTTTTACCATTGCGAACGACCGGTCGATCAATGAGTTTACTCAGGTAATCTTCCGCGGGCACCAATTGCTTCAACGAGTCGCCTTTCAAACCCGGAGGCTCTTCTCCCAACAGCCATTGAACTCGCTCCCGGACTTCTTGCTTCGTTTGATTCCAATCCAACGTATTTACGAAGGTCTTCTTTTCATCCAACAAACCAGGAGCCTGTGGAAATTGGTCGGGATTAATTCGTTCCCCGCTAAGTTCCTTCCATTTATCAAAAGAATAATCGTATACCAGCTTGTTTTCCCACGGAAGTTGTCTGCGGCTGAATCGGATGTCAAGCCAGTCTATATAGGCTTCAATATCTCTTGCGGAAACGCTATGTCCGCCGTCGCGAAGGCGGACACCCACATTGTTTGGCGCACCTAAAAACGCGTATACGCGTTTTACAGACTTAAAATTTTGCTCGATCGCCCACGGATCGCCCCCGCCACCTTCTCTTACGGAGGAACTCATCAGTAAGGCATTGGGAGCTATCAGCGCCATCAATGAGTTCTGATCGATGGGAAGTTGGTGCTCACGTCCCGCATAAAAGCGCAAACGAGGGTGCAACCACTGCGGCCGAATGGAGCACAGGAAATCGATGGATTCGTTGTCATACCGTTCGTCCGTATATCGATAAGGAATCTCTCCACCTGTGCCTCCGCTGCTGCTAATCACCGCTGTAATTCTGGGATCAAACGCCGCAGCAAATAGCGATTGCTTTCCATTTCGTGAGTGGCCTGCCAGTGCGATCTGTTGTTTGTTGACCTCTTCGCGCGTGTATAGATAGTCAACTGCTCGTTGCGCTCCCCAAGCGCGAGTCATCAAGATGCTCCAATCGTATTGGGGATATAATTTTTGATACGACTCCGTATCGTCGTTGATATCCGCACCAGCATATAGACATCCGATATATCCCCGTCGCACTGCAATTTTAGCCCAGACCCGGTGATTCCATTGTGACATAAAAACCGGGAATGGTCCTTTGCCGGGGGGTATCAACAATTCAAGGGTAAGCTTAGCCGCTTCTGACTCACCAAACCGCAACTCCACCTGCTGTATTTTCACACCGTTCTCCGATCGCTCCGATAAGATGTGTGCCCGTAAATTATTGGGAGGAGGGGGAAACGTCCCCGAAAACAAATGTTTCACTTGCTCACCTATCCAAGCCTTCTTTTTTTTCCAATCGGCTAGGCTTTCAATCCGTTGACTTTGTCCGTTTTCTTCCCACATCAAAGGATCAGGTAAAAACGCATTGACGGGCAACGTATCAAAGTCCGGAGGTAATTCCCCGGTACGTTGCTGCCAATCATCCCACGTACTATCCCGATAGCTAAGCCTTACGAAAGAAGAAAATACGTCGCGCGGCCTATTCGTTGGATGCGGATACCGAATTAATCGCAGTTGCTCCAAATACGCTTTCCGTTTGGTTGTATCGGTCTGCGCACACACTTCCCACGCGTTCTGTAAGAACACAACAAGCAGTGTCAGCTTAAAAATTGCCGATTTTAATTGATAAATGTATAGTTGGCAAACCATAGCTTCGAAATTATGCGCTAGCGGCTACCGCTTCCTTAACCAAGCTCTGCCAATGCCACTTTGGCACCACCTCGGGCCTTACTGAGATCAGCGGCCGTCATAAACCGATAAATCTCCAACGTTTCGTTTGCATCCACTGGAGATTGTCCTGAGTCAAAAAATTCAATAATCTTGCTCAATAATGTATCGTATCCCTTATAGGGGCCCAACGTCAGATCTCCCTGCTCTCCATAGGCTGTGCCGCCGTATGTATGCTTACCTGTACGCGTACCCCGGAACGTACCGATACGACCGTCCGCCCAAGTGCCCACCACGATATCCGTACCTTCGGTATGGACACGACTTAGTTCTTTGCATCCAACTCCCATCAAGGCAATCAGCGATTCCACACCATGGATTCCATACCAAAATAAATCAGGATGATGAGGTTCAATCGTCGCCGGGCTATACGTATCCGCTCCTAAGATTTTACCTATTTTACCGTTAATAGCGTCCTGAATCGTGCCCATGTACCGCAGCGATGACGTGGAAAAAACCGGAACGTTACGCTTTTCAGCCAAGTTGTAGATTTTCCGAACATCTTCGAATGAAGCCGCTACCGGCTTATCAATAAACACCGGTTTCCCCGCTTCGATAACTTCTATGGCCTGTTGCAACCTCGGATTACCGTCGTTGGTCTCCAACAATACATAGTCAACTTCTGCTAACAACGTGCGAATGGAGTCAACAATCTTCACTCCATAGGGTTTAATTTGCTCAAGGTAACCAGGGATTCGGCTGGTGCTGACTTCAATCGTACTTCCGTATGGGTAAGCCGCCGTCACCCGATAACCTGAATTGCTTAATGCACTTGAAGAATCGTTTAATCCTTTCGTAAATGCCATACTGTGTGACGTATCCAATCCAATAATCCCAACTCGCTTTCCTGATGCAGGCATCTGACCACTGACCGCCTTTGCATACCCTGCCATTCCAATACCGGCGGCCGCCAGTGATGCATTTGTGATAAATTTTCTTCTATCCATGATGTATTTATATTATATTTAAATGTACTATTCCTTTTCTCGATTCGACCTGTGAATGCGCAACATCGTATCAAATTTTGTATAATGGTTGTAGTGTCCTGTCATCCATAAAACAACCGGCGGTCTACCTGCTGGTAATTTTACGGCATAAGGCCGCACATTATGGGTGGATGAATGAACGGTGAGCGGAGTGGTGTCCCATCCGGTCGTCCCTTTCTTCCAGTGCTCCAATTCAAAATAGCCACCTATTTCACGCGATAGATAGACACTACTTACATCGCTGTGGTCAATGACAAGACCTCCCGAATAATGCGGTTCCCTAACCGCTTCGCCTGGCGCCACTCGCGGCATCCACCCCCCCGCTTTGCAAATTTCCTCATCCATCCATCGGTCGCCGTCCCACGAGGCGTAGTGATATCGATGATCCGTGTCTTCCGGAAATGTCGTATAACAAACAACCGGTTTGCCGTCGTCGCCCAAAGCCACGTCAGCTATCCAACTCCGCACTCCGTTTTGCTTCCCATCGTAAACTTTGTCAACTGATTCCCGCAAAATAGGCAGTTGATCCATCTTTGTTAGGAGGCGACCATCGGTTTGATAAAATACTCCTTTTTCATAATACATATGATAAACCGAATTGGTCGGCTCCACACCGGGATGACCATCTGTGAAAACCAGGTCAATTCGGCTAAGGCCGTCTGAGCTGACTTTTAGATACGGGCGATTTTTGGTCCCTTTACTCGCAATGAGCACGTGGGGTTCGCTCCACGTATCGCCTTGGTCGTCGCTATATGCAAAAGTTTGCTGCCAATCGCTCCCTCTCCAAAAGACATAAATCCGGTTTTGTTCCCCGGCTAGCATAACCGGATGAGAATACGTGATGCGATCTCCCCCAAATGGAATGATCCGTTCGTCGCTCCACTCACGAATATCTGCTGGCCTTTTACTTTTGCGCATAAAAAAACGCCCATTATGCTCCGTATAAAAAACAAGGATATGGCCGTCCGGAAGAATAAGTATCGAAGGTACATTGTGGTCATCCACTTGTAATCTTTCGTGCAGCACAAACGTAGTTATCTCATGCGTCAGAAAATCATTGGCGCCGATGACCACATCTCCCTGACTGCTGATGTATCCAAAATAGACTTGTTCATGTGTCCCTGCATGGTAAACGGCTCTTGGATCAGAAAACCAGCACCATGCTGCGTCATGAGAAACGATTGGATAATCTTCTCCCGAGCGCTGAGCAAATCCGCTGACGGCGCTTAAAAGCAGAACCGCAAATAGCAACATCGTTAGAGCCGGTTTCCCCGCCATCGAAGTTCCTTTACCGGAGATCATTGGAGAGGCGACCATTCCAACACCTAATACGGAACTACTGACAATAAACTTTCTCCTAGAAATGTCCATAATCGTTAATTATACCCTTCGTTTTGTTGCAATACATCCGACCTAACCTCTGCGTGTACGCACCCGCAATCCGTGAAAATAAAAGATGGCGAAGCACGCTTCGATTTCATTTGCTCCTTAGCCCAATTTGATAATTTGTTTATAATCGTATCGGTAACGTACCCGCTAAATAAGCGAATCCATTTTGAATTTGCAAGACTTTTTATGGAATCAAGTCAATTTTTATAAAACTCAAAATTTTCTTTTGTGATAATATCAATCGGCATATATTGCTCCTTTTCAATCTTCCTATCTGCCACCACATGCTGAAATAACGACATAATACCCAAATATCCTTGCTCCTCGGGTTTTTGACCAATAAGAAAATCAATCGTGCCATCTTTTAAATAGTTGATATTTTCTTCAGACAAATCATATCCAATCAGGATTTGATGGTGCAGTGCGGTGCCGCGAAGATATTTTGCAACGCTCTTTACTCGGGAGTTGGTAACAAAAAAGGCATCTATATCCGTATGCGTTTTTAGGAAATCATCCAGGAGACTACTGACAGACTCATCGGTTGTGTTGGTGATATCTATCTTTTCAATGGTAATACGGGCTTCGGAAGTGTTGGTATCTTCGATGTAATGCCGAAAACCTTCTTCTTTACGAAGCAGGTGGTGATAGGCATCGATTTCCTTGGATATATTGATGATCAACACTTTTCCCTGCTTCAATCCAAATCGAACGAGTTGACCGGCTTGGTAGCCACTCTTATATAAGTGAGGACCAATGTAAGTAAGGCTGTTCTTGCTTGGCACGTCAGAATTGATAAATACATAGGGAATTTGCCGGTCTTGACAGATCGAAGCAAAATTAGCTGCTTCTTCAATAAACGAAGGAGCCACAATGATGCCATCATAATTATCTTGGGCGATGCTACTGACATGTTTGACAAACGTACTTTTATCATTGAGATCAAACAGATATCTATCCAAGAAAATACCATATTGTTTGATTTCCTGATAGCCACGCTCTAGACCGTCCAATGATGCTTTCCAGTAATCGGTTTCCCGGGCATTGGGAATTAAAAAAGCAAAGCGATTCGTCTTCTTCGAGGCCAGCCGACTCGCCAGAATATTAGGCTGGAATCCAATTTCTTTAATAATCTCATTGATTTTCGCCCGGGTAGTCTCCGAGACACCTTTCCGATTGTGGATAACACGGTCAACCGTAGCTATTGAAACGTTAGCCCGTCTCGCTATTTCTTTCACGCCAGAAAGATGTCCCGTTGGTTGTCTTTTTTTCAAGCTCATAATAATGCCAAAAATAACTGATTTGTTGAATTTCTAAAATGGCGGATATAGTCTGCTTGCTTATCCTACCGAGAGTCAGCGTTTTTTAATGTTTCCGGCCAGTCTCAAGAAAGCTTTCTCAATAGCCGTTTTAAAAAATTGAATCAGATTTTAGATGCCGGATAAAATACAGCTATTTTCATCGTATTTTTTATCGTATTTTCATCGAATAATAACGATGAAAACACGATGAATTTATGATATAATTACGTTTAATGATAAAGTTATAATCAACTTTGATTAAGTTTTAAAAAGTAACTTTTTAAAATACATCCTCAAAACATCTAGGTTACTTCCCCCGTCGCGGGGTGGTACATTGCGTAAAATTTTCGATATTTTTGTCCGATTATCAGTTCTTATTTACTATGGCAGAAGAATTCTACGTAACAGCGGGAACCAAAGAAGAGCAATATCAGGCGTTATTGCCCCAGATTGATGCGTTGATTGCCGGAGAGCGCGATCTGATTGCCAATATGGCCAACCTATCTGCGGTACTCAAGGCGCAGTTCGATTTCTTTTGGGTAGGTTTTTATTTGGTTAGGAAGGATGAATTGGTACTCGGCCCTTTCCAAGGCCCTCTGGCTTGCACACGTATTGGTAAGGGCAAAGGCGTATGCGGCCGGGCCTGGGAACAACAGGAGATACTCGTCGTACCGGATGTGAATGCCTTCCCCGGTCACATTGCATGCAGTTCACAATCAAATTCGGAGCTAGTAATACCGCTCATGAAGGAAGGGGCCGTCATTGGCGTATTGGACGTAGACAGTGAGTACCTCGACTACTTTGACGAAGTGGATGTGCGCTACTTGCAACGGATCGCGGAACGATTAACGGGCTGTATCCAACTGAAGCCTATATAAATGATGGTACAGTCCATCTCCTTTTTCCATCAGCTCTTCATGCGTGCCGGAGGCCACCACCTGTCCACATTCGACCACCACGATTTGATTGGCCTCACGGATGGTAGAAAGGCGATGGGCAATGATGATAGACGTACGGTTTTTCATCAACTCTTCCAACGCTTGTTGTACCTGACGTTCGGATTCCGAATCGAGCGAAGAAGTTGCTTCATCCAAAATCAAAATGGCGGGATCTTTGAGCAATGCCCGTGCGATAGCAATCCGTTGTCGTTGCCCGCCGGACAATTTTACGCCACGCTCCCCCACGACGGTATCATATCCTTCGGGGAAATCCATGATAAAATCATGTGCATTTGCGCGTTCAGCAGCGGTGATGATTTCGTCAGCGTCGGCTGAAAGACGGCCATACGCAATATTTTCACGAATGGTTCCACCAAAAAGCAGCACATCTTGAGGCACGATGGCCACCTGGCTACGAATATCAGTCAATGGGTAGTTGTCAGCTTCGCGGCCATCGAACAAAATACGTCCGCTATCTGGTTTGTAAAATTGCAACACCAATGCGGCGATGGTCGACTTACCCGTGCCACTTGGTCCTACAATCGCTATTTTCTCACCCGCCTGTGCCTTAAATGAAACATTTTTCAGCACAGTAATCTCCCTGCGCGAAGGATAGGAAAAGGTAACGTTTTCGAAGGCAATAGTTCCCTTTATGGGATTTTTAATCGCCTTTTCTTCTTCCAGCAAACCGACATCTTCCTGTTGTTCGTCAAGAATTTCGATGACCCGCTCACTTGCGCCGATTGCTTTCTGAATATTCGCGTATAGTTCCGGAAAACTACCCATGGAACCGGCTACAAATATGGAATACAGTATATAGGTGGTCAAATCGCCCACCGAAATACTACCTGCGGCAACCAAAGACGACCCATACCAAATAACGGCAACCACCGCACCGAAGAGGCAAAAAATAATAAACGAGGCAAAGATGCCGCGATACGTAGCACCCTTGACAGCAATTTTGACAACGGCGTCAAGCGTACGGGAATAACGTGACGCTTCATAAGCTTCATTAACAAAGGCCTTGACGTTGCTGATGCCCTGCAAGGTTTCCTGAACCACGGTGTTGGATTCGGCGAGCTTGTCTTGTGCTTTGCGGGAAAGCTTTCGGATATACCTGCCGAAAATGACGGCAACAACCACCAATATGGGCAGAATGCTCAAATTGAGTAGCGTGAGCTTGGCGGAAACAATGAATAACCAGCACACTCCGCCGATCAATAAAATGATCTGCCGAATCATTTCTGCCACCGTCGTCGTCATGGTATCTTGTATCTGTGCCAAATCGGCCGACAGGCGGCTGTTGAGTTCGCCTACCCTCCGGTTAGCAAAAAAATCAAGGGGAAACGTAATCAGGTTGTAATAGGAATCACGACGAATGTCTGCGAGCGACTTTTCTGCGACTTCGACGAAAAGACGTATCCGGAAAAAAGATACCACGGATTGGACAAACAGGATCAAGAAAGAAATCGCACCGATCGTATGGATCTCGACTGCAAGCCAGTCGTATTTCACTTTACCCTGGGCCGCATCAATCATGGCTCCGAGCAAGGCAGGAAAAGTAAGTGCAGTAAGGCTTGACAAAAACAAAAATACCATCCCCACGATGAATTTCGTCCGGTAAGGTCTTAGGTAGGCTAGTAGTTTAGCTGCTTTTCTGAGTGTTGTCTTTGTAAGTTTCGGTTTGGGTAGGTCCTCCGATGGCGTATCCCCACTATTTAACCGTTGTCTTGCCATGTCCTATAATTAAAAACTATAGGGGCAAAAGTAATGACAATAACGCGGTCACTTATCACGGTTTCGTCAATTTTTGACGTTTTATAAGGAAAAAGACACCGGCGCCAGCAATTGCCAAACCAAAAAGAAGGGTCAACCCTCGGTAAAATTGATTTGCTTTTTCCAACGTGGTTATTTCGCTAACCATCCGTTCGTGCTCCTGTTGCAGTTTGCTGATGGTCTTGATGTACCCGTTAATGCGCCCGTCAAACTCAGAAGCCCTTTCAGCGATTTTTGATTTCTCGAAGTCCTTATAATCCAGCAGGGCTTTGGTTTCTTGAAAAATATCATTGTCCGTAAGGACAATCTGCTTCAGGATATCTATGGACGCCTGCATGTCCTTTTTGGTTTTCAACCCGAAAATACCCGTACGCTTTTGAAGGCTTTCATTAAATTGACCGAATCGCTGACCCCGTTCGGTCAATAATCTATTCACTTTTTGACGCTGGACTTCGTAGCCCACCGTATCTGACGTTTCCTGACCGAATGAAAACGAAATCAAACAACTTGCCAAAAAGAATGTTGCTACGCAAATGCAGCTGAACTGATACGGTCGCATGTTGTCTATCTTGCTCAAAAAACGGACCAAGTTTATTTTTTGAATTCCACGCGGATGATATCGCCTTTATTCAGCCCTAATAAACCGCTGGCATTTCCTTTGTTGATAGCGATCTCCAGGTAGTTAGTAATTCCAAAGAGGCAAAGCTTTTCGCCTTCCGGCACTTCGTTGTAATGCCAACTCATCTGATCAATCGTTTCGTTGCGTCTGAAATGGACTACAAAATTGCGACCGCGTTGGACCTTATTGAATAACTCTTTGCTGATATTGCTGATAACGTTACCAAATGAATCGACAAATACCACACTGCCACGTAGGCTATCTTTTTCGACCACGGGCTGCACCAGGGTACGGTCAACCACGCCGTCTACCGGATCTCCGATATCGGTTAATTTACCCCCTTTCGCAAGATGACAGGCAGCCTTGGCAAAAATATCGGTTAATGGGAAGTGTAAATATTTCAGATCCTGAATAATATTGATTTCCACAGCTTCCGTAGGCGGCCCATCTAATATTAACGAAAATAAGCCATTATCTGTACCGATAAAATAGTGACCCTTGTATTGCAGGGCAAGATAACGGTTGTTTTCGTTGAATACGGAGTCGATGCCGACAAGATGGACGCTTTGAGGCGGGAAATACGGATACGCATTTTTCACGACAAATGCGGCATACTGGATATCAAAAGGAGGTATCTCATGAGAAATATCAACCAGTCGCACAGCGGGAAATTGGCTGATAATACTGCCTTTTAATGCTGCTTGATAAAAATCTTTATGTCCTAAATCTGTTGTTAAGGTAATAATACCCATACCCGCCTTGATTGCAATCGATGCAAACTTAGATAAAGTTGCCATGATATCCAATTAGCGAAACTGCGAATTTGCAAAACTGCGAATTTGCAAAACTACGAATGGTAATTTATCGCTATCTTTGAAAACTGCGAAGCATCAGCGTGATGCAGCGCACAGGGAGTCATATCATTCATTGGAGATAGAATTTGAACGAATTAAACATTACGTTGGAATATGTGAATCCTGCCGTGTTGTGGGGCACACATAATGAACATTTCGAAGTGTTCAAAAAGCAGTTTCCAAAATTAAAGCTCGTTGCCCGTGGCAACGAAGTAAAGGTACTGGGGGATGAGCGCGAAATTTCGTTATTTAAAGAAGGTTTTGATAAAATAGTTGCGCATGTCGAACAATACAATAATTTAACGACAAACGACATAGAAAACATTTTGGATACAAGGCCTGTTAATGGTAAGCTAGCAAAAAAGACGGAAAAAACAGATACAGGTCCTATCGGCGTTGGAGAACCGATTGTTTTTGGACCCAATGGCATCGTTGTAAAGGCGCGGACGCCAAACCAGCGGAGGATGGTGGAAAGCATCCTGAAAAATGATATTTTGTTTGCCATCGGCCCGGCCGGCACCGGCAAGACATATACCGCCGTGGCGTTGGCGGTTCGTGCCCTGCGGAACAAAGAGGTAAAACGGATCATCCTGACACGACCGGCCGTGGAGGCAGGCGAAAATCTGGGCTTTCTCCCGGGAGACCTTAAGGAAAAGGTTGATCCGTACCTGCGACCGCTTTATGACGCACTTGACGATATGATTCCCGCTGAAAAACTAAAAGCTTTTTTGGAAAACCGAACGATAGAAGTGGCTCCGTTGGCTTTTATGCGTGGTCGTACGCTCGACAACTGCTTTGTTATTCTGGATGAAGCCCAGAATGCTACGGACATGCAAATGAAAATGTTTCTTACCAGAATGGGGCCGACTGCCAAATTCATTGTAACCGGCGATGTCACGCAGATCGACCTTCCCAAGAAACAACAATCAGGCTTACAAACCGCCCTGAAGTTACTTGACGGAATTGAAGGCATTGATATGATCTATCTGAGTGGTGGAGATGTGGTACGGCATAAACTGGTAAGGCGAATATTAGAGGCATATGGGGATATTTGAGTGGAAAGTGATAGCCTATTGCCGAAAGCTGATTGCCGATAATAGAAAAAAATGAATACATTAAAAGAAACAAATTTCCATTTCGAGGGTCAAACTGCCTTTTATCGAGGTAAAGTACGCGATGTCTATACGATAGCCGACACCTATCTAGCGATGGTCGCTACCGACCGTATATCTGCATTTGATGTAGTACTTCCCCGGGCAATACCGTATAAAGGACAGGTACTCAATCAAATTGCTGCCAAATTTTTAAAAGCAACGGAAGATATCGTACCCAATTGGGTATTAGCGATACCGGATCCCTGTGTGACCATCGGTCGGCAATGCCTCCCTTTTAAGGTGGAGATGGTGATCCGTGGATACCTATCGGGACATGCATGGCGTGAGTATCAAGCAGGAAAACGTGAAATATGCGGGGAGCCTCTTCCAGACGGACTGAAAGAAAATGACCGACTGCCCCATCCCATCATCACTCCGACCACAAAGGCCGCTGTGGGACACGATGAGGATATATCGCGCGCCGCAATTCTTGAAAAAGGGATTGTATCAGAGGCCGATTATCAACAGCTGGAAATGTATACCTTTGCGCTGTTCAGACGAGGCACCGATTTAGCCGCAGAAAGAGGATTGATCTTGGTAGATACTAAATATGAATTTGGAAAAATAGGCGACGATATATTTTTGATCGACGAAATCCATACGCCAGATTCATCGCGCTATTTCTATGCAGATAGTTATGCTCAATTACAAAATGAAGGCAAGCCACAACGGCAATTATCCAAAGAGTTTGTCCGGAAATGGCTGATAGCAAATGGCTTTCAGGGAAAAGATGGACAAAAAATACCTGAAATGACCGATGAAATTGTATCATCGATTTCCGAAAGATACGTCGAACTCTTCGAGCACATCACCGGAGAGCGTTTTGAATACCCCAACGATACGGCAGCTGCAGAGCGAGTAGAACGCAACACAACAGCAGCTCTTTCCAGTATGAAAACAAGTAAGCACCCATTATAAAATTTCCGTTATGAAATTCACAATTGATAAGCATGAAAAATATGTCATCATCCAGCCTCACGTAGAGATATTGGATGGCGACTCTGCACCAAAGATTAAGGCCGAATTTCTTTTACGGAATTCAGGTGGACAACGAAACATCATCTTTGATTTGTCACAGGTAAAAGAAGCGGATTCGTCTGGCTTACGAACCGGCTTGTTGGCTCACCGTCTTTGCAAAGCTGCGGGCGGTGTATTTGTATTGGCTTGTGCAAACCAACAGATCAAGAGTCTTATTTCGGTGTGCAATTTGGCTGGGACGTTGACGCTCGCTCACAACACAGCGGAAGCGGAAGATCTGATCTTTTCACAAGAGCTGGAAAAAGATCTAAGGGGTGCGGTAGAAGAGGGATGAGATTTGAAGTATTGATATTAGGGAGTAGTTCTGCCACACCGATATATGGCCGTCATCCAACCGCGCAGTTAATTAATATCAATGAACAACTGTATCTGTTGGATTGCGGGGAAGGTACGCAGGTACAACTCATCAAATACGGAATCCGAAGTAACCGCATCAAACATATTTTTATCAGCCACCTACATGGCGATCATTACCTGGGCTTGATCGGCCTTATTTCGTCCATGCACCTGGTGGGTCGTAGGGACGAATTGCATGTGTATGGACCGCCTGCATTAAAGGAAATAATTGAGCTGCATTTTCTGCATTCGCAAACGGTACTGCGCTATCCCTTACATATCCACCCTACACAGGATCGAAGCAGTGAGCTAATCTTCGAAAGCGAGAATCTGGCCGTTCGTAGTTTCCCGTTAGACCACCGGATCGCCTGCACCGGGTTCCGGTTTGATGAAAAGAAACGGATGCCTGCCATTAACCGGGAGAAAACCGACGCCATCGGCATACCTACGGATTATCTTCCGCTGATAAAACGGGGCAACGATTATACGGCGGCAGATGGAACGGTATATCGCTGGCAGGATCTGACTATCGCCCCGCCTGTGCCTCGAAGTTATGCGTATTGCTCGGACACCATTATGACCGTGCGATACCAGCCGTTCATCCAACAGGTGGACCTGTTGTACCACGAAGCCACGTTTTTGCATGAAATGCTGGATCGGGCTACGGAAACTTTCCATACCACAGCGCGCCAAGCCGGACAGATTGCGACGGAGGTACACGCAAAAAAATTACTCATCGGGCACTACTCCGCGAGATACAAAGACCTGAAACCTTTACTAGAAGAAAGTAAATCTATATTCCCCAATTGTGATTTGGCACTGGAGGGAAATTGGTATCGTGTATAATTCTAAAAATTTAGTATAAATTGGCAATGGCTAATTCATTTGATTTGACCGTTCTTTTAAGAGATAACATCCGGAATCTGACCCCCTATTCCTCGGCCCGTAATGAGTTTAAAGGGGAAGCATCCGTCCTTTTGGACGCCAATGAGAACGCCTACGGTTCCCCATTGGACAGCAATTACAATCGCTATCCCGACCCGTTACAGCAACAACTAAAAGTGAAGTTAAGCGGCATTAAAGGTGTACCGCCACGGAATATTTTTCTGGGTAACGGCAGCGATGAAGCGATTGATATCCTTTACCGGGCGTTTTGTCGTCCAGGGGTGGATAATGTAATCCTCGTGCCCCCCACCTATGGCATGTACGAAGTTTCGGCTAACATCAATGACATCGCAACCAAGAAAGTAAATCTCACCGCTGATTTTCAGCTTAACCTGGAAGGTATTGCAGAAGCCATCGATGCCCATACCCGCATTATCTTTCTTTGCTCTCCGAATAATCCGACAGGAAATTCGCTGCACCGCGAAGATGTAGAGACCATCCTGGCTAACTTCAATGGTCTGGTCGTCATTGATGAAGCATACATCAACTATTCCCGCCAAAAGACATTCATTCAAGAACTGACTGAGTACAGTAACCTCGTGGTCTTGCAAACGCTTTCAAAAGCTTGGGGGTTGGCAGGGTTACGCTTGGGAATGGCGTTTGCGAGTGAGGAAATCATCGAAATATTCAACAAAATAAAGCCGCCTTATAACATCAACCAGGCAACACAGGAACTTGCGCTAAAGGCGTTGGAAAATGTAGACAAAGTGAATGGATGGATCCGGGAGACGGTCTCCGAACGGGATAAGCTTTCTGCGGGATTAAGCGCGCTGGAATTTGTACTGCACGTATATCCTTCTGACGCTAACTTTATTCTGGCCAAGACCGCCAACCCGCGGCCGATATACGACTATTTGGTGGAAAGGAGTGTGATTGTACGCGACCGATCTAAAGTGGAGTTATGCGAAGGATGTCTGCGCATTACGGTGGGCACTCCCGATGAAAACAAGCTATTGATGGATGCCCTGGGTGAATTTGCATTTGCGCGGTAATTTAGCTATGTTTGGCCGTTTCAATACAACCATAAAAATTAAGGCAATAAAAACACAATGAATGCCTGACGCAATTAAACGACTACTTTTCATAGACCGCGACGGTACGCTGATTATCGAACCGGAAGACGAGCAGATTGACTCTTTTGAAAAGTTAAAATTTTATCCTGGTGCCTTGCAATATCTGCCCCGTATAGCGAGCGAGCTCGACTTCGAATTGGTACTCGTATCCAATCAGGATGGATTGGGTACGGATTCACACCCCGAAGTCAATTTCTGGCCGGTACACCGGTTTGTCATCGAGACATTTGCCAATGAGGGGGTTATATTTGCAGCGGAACATATCGACCGGACATTTCCGCATGAGCAAGCACCGACACGCAAACCGGGAACGGCATTGCTTACCCCCTACTTTGACCGGGAGAAATATGATCTTGCACATTCCTTCGTTATCGGCGATCGCATCAACGACGTAAAACTGGCCCAAAATTTAGGTGCGAAAGCCATCTGGCTGCGGAATAACGATTTGCTTGGCGCCGCCGAGGCGCATGAAATCGACGTATCCGCAGTGGCCTTGGAAACTCCGGACTGGAAAGCCATTTACGAGTTTCTGAAGTTAGGCGTTCGCGCAGGTGAACATCGCCGGAAGACGAACGAAACCGATATTTACATTCGACTAAATCTCGATGGCAAAGGAAAGGCAGATATCCATACCGGATTGCCTTTTTTTGATCACATGCTCGACCAGATCGCGCGTCATGGAAACATTGACCTCACCATACAGGCAACTGGTGATTTGCATATCGATGAACACCATACCATCGAAGATACGGGGATTGCATTGGGGGAGCTAATTGCCAAAACCCTGGGCGACAAACGAGGCATCGAGCGATATGCCTTTACACTGCCCATGGACGATTGCCTGGCACAGGTTGCCATTGACTTCGGTGGCAGAAACTGGATGGTTTGGGATGCTGAGTTTAGGCGCGAAAAAATAGGCGATATGCCTACCGAAATGTTCTTCCATTTTTTTAAGTCGTTCTCGGATGCCGCTAAATGTAACCTGAATATCAAAGCAGAAGGCGAAAACGAACATCACAAGATCGAGGCGATATTCAAAGCATTTGCCAAATCAATCAAAAAGGCAGTAAGACGGGATGCGGAGCACATGGAACTTCCAAGTACGAAAGGAGTGCTTTGATAAGCACGAAGTTAGCGATAGAAAGTTAAGCCGACAGCGAATAGCTGAATATGACAGGAATCATCAATTACGGAGCAGGAAATATTTTCTCATTGACAGCGGCGCTTGACCGTTTGGGCATTCCGTATGGAATGGTCAACACGCAAGACGAATTGATTGCCTATGACCGGATTATTATTCCAGGAGTGGGACACGCCGGTGCAGCCATGCGGAAATTACAGGCGTCGGGATTAGCCGCATCAATCGGGCAGCTTACAAAGCCTGTTTTGGGAATCTGTGTGGGCATGCAGTTGCTCACCGCATATTCGGAAGAAGGCAATAGTTCGCTGCTGAATATTGTTCCACTGAAAACGTTACATTTCGAAAATCGGATTTCCGAGAAGGTTCCGCATATCGGGTGGAATCAGGTTTTTCATGAAAATGGGTTTGCATTGTTCGCCAATATAAAAAAAGATGCCTACTTTTACTTTGTACACTCTTATTTTATTGAATATAATGCTACTTTTACGGCCGCTTTTACCGATTATGGATTGAAGTTTTCAGCTTCACTACAGGATCGAAACTTTTATGGGGTACAGTTTCATCCTGAGAAATCGGGAGAAGCAGGTGAGCAGTTATTATTGAATTTTTCAAACTTGTATTAAAATCAACCTTAAAAAAATATGTATATCATTCCGGCAATAGACGTATTGGACAAGAAAGTTGTCCGCCTACGTGAGGGCAATTACAACGATGCGACGGTATATGAGGTCAGTCTTGAGGAGATGATCGAAAAGTATCAATCCAATGGCACCGAATTTGTGCATATTGTTGACCTTAATGGAGCCAAAGGGGACTTTTCAAATCAATCCTACTTGTTTGACATTGTACGTCATACCGACATGAAGGTACAATATGGTGGTGGGGTACGGAGCATTGAAAAAGTCATGGAACTGGTTGATGCAGGCATACACCGGGTGGTGGTAGGTACACAGGCCATCACCAATCCGTCGTTTCTGGATGAGCTTAGCAAGCTCAATCGTGGCAAGGATAAATATGCGGATCAGGTGGTCATCGCCATTGATGTGCTGGATGAGGTCATTAAATATTCCGGATGGATGGAAAGTTCCCCTGTTAAACTGCTCGATTATATCGACAGGTGTCTTTCGTTGGGTTTTTTCCGTTTTCTATGCACGGATATCAACAAGGATGGCAAATTGGGTGGCGCCGGTGTGGAATTGTATAAGAAGTTATTGGATCACTCCCCCATCATTAAGCTCATCGCTTCTGGAGGTATCAGTTCGATGGATGATATTTACGCGCTGGATGCCATCAAGGTTGAGGCATGCGTAGTAGGAAAAGCCATCTATGAGAACCGCATTACCATTGAACAAATCAAGGAGTGGAATTTGAAGTCCCTCATCCGTTTTTAAGGTATCATGCTGGCTAAGCGCATCATTCCCTGCTTAGACGTCAAAGATGGACGTACGGTAAAAGGCGTTAACTTCGTAGACCTCCGCGATGCAGGGGACCCTGTGGAACTGGCTTGGCAGTATTCTCGGCAGGGAGCCGATGAATTGGTTTTTTTAGATATTACTGCCACACACGAACGACGCAAGACTACCGTAGATTTAGTAAAATCCGTTGCGAGGCAAGTCAACATCCCGTTTACCATTGGCGGGGGTATCAACGAGTTGGCCGATGCCGATATACTTTTGCACGCCGGCGCAGATAAGATTTCCATCAATTCGGCGGCTGTGCGCAATCCGGATCTTATTAATCAGTTGGCGGAAGCTTTCGGTATACAGTTTGTCGTAGTAGCGGTAGATACACGCCATGTAGACGGCAAAAACTATGTGCACCTTAACGGTGGCCGACTGAAAACGGATTTAGAAACCGAAGCGTGGATTAAGGATGCAGAAAGTCGAGGAGCTGGGGAAATTTTACTGACGTCTATGGATCACGATGGCACCAAGAATGGATTTGATTGTACGTTGCTAAAAAAAATCAATGATCACTTATCCATCCCGCTGATTGCTTCGGGTGGTGCCGGCAATGAACAGCATTTTATAGATGTATTTCAGCAAAGCAATGTAGACGCCGCCTTGGCTGCTTCGGTATTCCATTACGGCGAAATATTGATCCCCCGTTTGAAAGGCGAACTACGACAGCATGGAATTGAAATAAGGCAGTAATTCAGTTAACTGGTGAAGTTGTGGATTTGCTAATCCAATGAAAAGTAAATAGCTGAATCAGCGGATATAAACAAATACGCAAATCAAGCGGATATGCAATAAACGAATAAACGAATGGGCAATCAGATAGATTTCGAAAAAAGCGGCGGCCTCGTTCCGGCAATTATACAGGATGTACAAACATTGGAAGTATTGATGCTGGGCTATATGAACGAAGAGGCCTGGCAAAAGACGCAGTCTGATAAACGTGTCACGTTTTTCTCAAGAAGTAAAAACAGGTTATGGACCAAAGGTGAAGAAAGCGGCCATTTTCTCGAAGTAGTCAGTACGCATATTGATTGCGACTGTGACACCTTATTGATTAAGGCCCTGCCAAAAGGCCCAACATGCCACACCGGTAGCCGAAGCTGCTTCAGCACTGAATATAATCAAAATTTTATTTTCGAACTGGCAAATATCATCGCCAGTCGCTATGAATTTCCAACTGCTGATTCTTATGTAAGCCGCTTACATACGCGTGGATTGAACAAAATCGCCCAAAAAGTGGGTGAAGAGGCAGTGGAAACCGTAATCGCCGCGTTAGCTGAAGATGAAGTAGACTTCATCAACGAAGCGTCCGACCTGGTGTTTCACCTACTGGTGCTGCTAAAGGAAAAGGGTATTCCCTTGGAAACGATCGCTAAAAATCTAGAAAATAGGCATCGGTAGGCATAATTGGCTACGATGAACAAACTCGATATACATAAAGCAGGGACCTTATCAGGGCATCAAAATCCGATTTTTGCCATTGAAAACGGAGTCGTTGCCTCTGTCGTGTATACAGGAGGTAACGACAAAGGTGTAGTTGAGTGGGATCTGGCGGAAATGGCGTTTAAACGTATTTTGTATCCAGTACAGTTTTCTGTATATGCGCTGCACCTGATAGCTGGCACTCCATTACTTGCCATTGGTACCCGAGATGGCAAAGGCCACGTGGTACATACCGATACCCGAGAGCGAATCGCCAAACTTGACCACCACCAACGACCGATCTTTGCCATTAAATCTTTCAAGACTAAACCTGAACTCATCCTGGCATCGGAAGACGGCACCGTATCCATTTGGAACACCCACGCATTTGACCTGTTATACCATTTTAAGGTATCCGACCATACGGTCCGAACCATTGCCATTAGCATCGACGAAAACTGGGTAGTCTTTGGAACCAAAGACGGCAAAGTGAAATTGTATAATGCGTTGGACTACTCTTTTGTCGAAGAATTGCCCGCACATGCCATGCCTGTCACCTCGCTGTGTTTTTCACCCGACGGACGGTATCTACTCACCGGCGGACGGGACGCACAGCTTAATGTTCTTGACACATCCGACTTTACCGTTGTCAATACGTTTACACCCCATCTATTTACGGTGTACGCCATCAAGTTCCACCCCTTTTCACCCATCTTCGCCACCGCCAGCCGAGATAAAAGTATTAAAATCTGGTCATCGGATGATTTCCGGCTACTGCGTGTGATCAGCTTCGAGCGGGGCTTTGACAGCCACTTGCTTTCGGTCAACGACATCATCTGGAATGCCTATAAAAACCAATTGATATCCGTTGGAGATGATAAACAGGCGATCGTGTGGGATGTAGTCGGCTGACCTTCGCTGCAAACATTTTTTTAAATTTCTTGTTCTTACGTTATAGAACCGAGAACGGTTAAAGAAAGTCATAACAAAAAAAGGACATGGAGATGAACACGAAAAACAGCATTGTTACGTATGCATTGATAGGACTTGCAGCTGGTACGGTAGCTTGGTTACTATTGGGCACTAAAGAAGGCCGTAAACAATTGGATCGCGCGAGCGAGGGTATACGCGAATTATCAGATTCCATTAGAAAGAGTACAAAAGAAGGTCTGCACAAGGCTTCCAAATTAGCCGATCGGGCCACCAGAGAAATGGATGAGCTTCGTTCGCAAGCCAAAAGTAAAGGCAAGTCGGCGATCCGTAAAGCAGATAAGTTGGCCAAAGAAGGTATTTCCAAGGCCAGTGATGCGGCAAACTCAGCAAGCCGACGGGTTGAAGAAGAAATATAGCCGCTACTTAGCCCACGAATCGTATCTTTGCGGGGATGAGTTTACTCAAGGAGGTTACTTCTCTCGTTCGCAAAGAAATTTTGTTAGAGTGGCGTTTCAAATATGCCATTAACGGTATTTTACTCTATGTGGTATCTACGGTTTTTGTTTGCTATCAAGCATTTAAATCCGTAGATCCCACAACTTGGAATGCCCTCTTTTGGATTATTCTTCTGTTTGCATCTGTCAATGCAATAAATAAAAGCTTTGTTCAGGAAAGTCCTAGTCGGCAGTTGTATTATTATACCGTTGCCAGCGCGAGGGCTGTCATCCTATCCAAAATCAGCTATAATATGCTCATCATGCTACTGCTTTCTGCACTAGCGTATTTGGTATATTCTATTATTTTTCAAAATCCACTGGGCGACCCTGGTCTGTATTTCGTAGTGGTAGTGCTGGGAAGCATTGGCTTTGCTGCGGTATTTACCATGGTATCCGGTATCAGCGCGAAAGCAGGAAATAACAGTACCTTAATGGCAATCCTCAGTTTCCCGATTGTCATTCCTCTACTTCTGGTGTTGATCAAAGTTTCCAAAAACGCGATGGATGGTTTGGACCGAAGCATCAGCTTAGACGAAATCCTTGTTTTACTAGCCATCAATGTTATTACAGTGGCCATTTCTTTAGTGTTATTTCCTTACCTTTGGAGAGACTAATGATTTCGGATGTTAGTTAAACAACCCAGGTTCTTTTAATTTTTAAATTTGACTTTTGACTTTCAATGAAAAATTACTGGTGGAAAATTCTGGCAATTCTGTTGCTTTTATACAGTATTATTATGGGATTATTGGGGCACGTGCCGGCGCTGCCCATCGTGCATGAAACCATTCGCAACGTATATTTTCACGTGCCCATGTGGTTTACCATGTTTACCCTGTACATCATTTCAGTTGTGTACAGTATAAAATATCTCTCTTCAAGCAATCCGCAGCATGATTTGGTAGCTGTAGAAAGTGTCAATGTGGGCATCGTCTTTTGTGTGTTTGGGTTGGTAAGTGGAATGCTTTGGGCAAACTTCACGTGGGGCGATCCCTGGCCGAATGACCCTAAATTGAACGGATCCGCCATTGCTACGTTGATGTACCTCGCTTACTTAGTACTTCGCAACGCGTTGGAAGAAGAACAAAAGCGAGCGCGTATATCCGCTATTTACAATGTGTTTGCCTTTCCCATCATGATTGTACTCATGTATATCCTCCCCAAGACAACCGACTCACTTCATCCGGGTAGTGGTGGAAATTCGGGTTTTGGGCAATTTGACCTCGATGGATCTATGAAAGCCGTATTATACCCTGCGTCGTTGGGTTGGATCCTCTTAGGAACCTGGTTGTTGACACTCCGATTTCGCATCCGTAAACTGGAATATCAAAACGACATCCGGGTGGACTAAAATTGGCAGATTGACAACCATAAAACGATTAAATACTGAAAATTGACAACGTTTATTGCAAAACAATATGAAAAAGATAATTCTTTCGTTACTACTAGTTATCAATGGGTTAATGAGTAGTTTTGCCCAATCAAATACCGGGGTCGAGATGGCTACGGGTTTGCGCAGTTCGGGCAAAATTTATGTTGTGGTAGCCGTGTTGGCTGTATTGTTCCTGGGGTTGGCCATCTATTTGATTACCATCGACAGAAAAATTTCCCGGCTGGAAAAACAGCAAAAAGAATAACGATAACAATAAGTTACCAATTACCATTAACGATGATTAACTATGGCTAAGTCAGTAGCGAAACCCGTGCAAAATGCCCATTTTTTTGATGATGTATCACAGTTTTTTGATCATGCGGCGCAATTCACCAAGCATCCCCAAGGTTTATTGAACCAAATTAAAGTATGCAACAGCATTTACCGGTTCAGCTTTCCTTTTAGAAGAGGCGATCAGATTGAGGTAATCCATGCCTGGCGGGTAGAGCATTCACAACACATGTCGCCCACCAAAGGAGGTATCCGATATAGCGAACTGGTCAACGAAGATGAGGTGATGGCGTTAGCTGCACTGATGACCTATAAATGCGCTATCGTCAACGTACCCTTCGGCGGAGCAAAAGGAGGTATTTGCATCAATCCAAAAAATTATTCGGTGAGCGAACTGGAAACCATCACACGCAGGTACACGGTAGAGCTGATCAAGAAAAACTTCATTGGACCAGCCATCGATGTACCCGCTCCGGATTATGGCACCGGTGAACGGGAAATGAGCTGGATTGCCGACACATACACCACCATGAATCCCGGCCAATTGGATGCATTCGGCTGTGTGACCGGTAAGCCGTTGTCATTGCACGGCATTAACGGTCGTAAGGCGGCAACGGGACGAGGGGTAGCCATTGCAATACGCGAATGCGTGGATGTGGCCGAAGACATGAAGGAGATCGGTCTTACCCCTGGCATTGCGGGGAAAAAAGTGATCGTACAGGGGTTAGGTAATGTGGGATACAATACGGCAAAGTTTTTGATGGAGTTTGGAGCTATTATCGTTGGTGTGTGCGAATACGACGGCGCACTTTATAACCCCGACGGATTAGATCCGGATGCCATTCTTGAACACAGAAAAAACACTGGCTCGATTCTCAACTATAAAAAGGCTAAAAAACAGTTCAAAACTCCAGCGGAAGGCTTGGAACAGGCATGTGATATCCTTGTACCTGCTGCGCTGGAAAATCAATTGACGGAAGATAATATAGGTCGTATAAAAGCAAAGATTATTGCTGAGGGTGCAAATGGGCCGACCACCCCCGGCGCTGAAGCAGCATTTGTCAAAAATGGTGGAATCATCATTCCGGACATGTATTGCAATGCCGGAGGGGTAACCGTTTCTTATTTCGAATGGTTGAAGAACCTCTCTCATGTAGCCTTTGGCCGTATGGATAAACGCTACGAAGAAATGTCCAATCTTAACCTGGTAAATACCGTAGAAACCATTACTGGCAAATCACTCACATCTGCCCAACGAATGGCCATTGTGAAAGGAGCAGACGAATTGGAATTGGTAAATTCGGGGCTGGAAGATACCATGATTCGGTCATATCATGAAATACGTGCGATAAAAAACGCAAATGCAGCCATTGATACCTTGCGGACAGCAGCTTTTGTGGGATCAATTGACAAGATTGCTATCTCCTACCAAAATTTAGGCATTTGGCCGTAAATGGCGGCTCCCATTTTACAAGCCCCGAACAAAATCGGGGCTTTGTATTTTCATGGCTTCTTTGAAGCCGCCTCTTCCTGCAGAATCTGTCGCTTGCCGATTCCGTACCAAAATGTTAGGACTTTTAAAAAAATCGACCTACTTTTACGCTTCTACTTAAAACATTTAGCTATGAATGACATGGTCGATTATTCGATTGTATTTCGGGCATTGCCTACTCCCAGTATCGTGCTGCGCCCCAATGCACCTATATTTACCATTGTCGATGCCAATGACGCATACCTAGCTCTTCTTACCAAAAGCAGGGAAGAACTTGTGGGAAAAGGGTTCTTTGAAGTCTTCCCCAGCAATCCATACCTAACGGATAACGAATGGAGAAACAGCTTCGATGCGATACTTCAAGAAAAAAAAAACCACAAAATAGTTCCGCAAAAATATGCGCTTCCCATCACCACCTCGCCTACACGTTTCGATATCAGATACCTCGAAATTCAACAGACGCCGGTACTTGACGACTGCGGTGAAATACAGCTTATTATCCGCTCGATGACCGATGTCACCGAATCAATCAATCACGCCCAATTTCTCCAAGATACCCAACAATTGGCACGCATAGGCAGCTGGGAAGTGAACATGGCACACCAAACGGTTATTTGGTCGCAGGGAATACGCGAAATTTTTGAGGTAAGTCCGGACTATCAACCGGACTTTGATTCGGGTATCGCTTTCTATACCCATGAAGATGACCGGAAAAAACTCACTTTGGCTTTCGAAAAAGCCATGCACGACGGTACTGTTTTTCATACTACATTTCCCATCACCACTGCAAAAGGGCGTACACGCTGGATATTTTCCGTAGGTAAAGCCGATCTGGTAAACGGCACCTGTGTACGTATCTATGGGACTACACAAGACATTACAGAAAAAAAGTACCAAGATGAAGCGTTGGTCGCATCCGAGCATAAATTCCAGAATCTTGTTCAAACGATTGACGGAATCGTTTGGGAAGTGGACGCGCAGACGTATAAGACAACTTTTATAAGCGAAAAAGTAGCGCAGATATTAGGATATACCGCCGAAGACTGGCTAGCGGATGACTTGTTTTGGTTAAATCATATTGTTGAAGCGGACCGCGAACACGTTGCACGGCATTACTATCTAACGGAAAAAAACCAGTTTCCGGCAAATCAGGCATTCGATTACCGAATGGTTAAAAAAGACGGCGGGATCGTGTGGATCAAGGACATTGTTTCCGTCACCTATGAAGGAGACGTCCCCCGATGGTTCCGTGGCATTATGGTAGATATTACCGAAACAAAGCGTCTCGCCGATTTAGATCGCTTGGAAAAGACCATTCTTGAACTAAATGAACAACGACAAATACCGTTAGCCCATGTTTTATCCAACTATTTGACCGGCATTGAATCTCTTTTCCCGGGAATGTATTGCTCCATACATCGGATTCAAGATAATCGTTTACGTACATGGGTGGCCCCATCGTTACCTGAAACATACCTCCAGACGATCGATAACCTGATAGTCGGTGAAAACACGGGATCATGCGGTGCCGCCGCCTACCTAAAAAGACCAATAATTGTTAACGATATCGACACAGACGCACGGTGTACGGCATACAAACACTTGGCGTTGGCTTATGATTTAAAAGCTTGTTGGTCTTACCCAATTCTTGATTCTGAGGGAAACACCCTAGCGGTGTTGGGCATGTACTATAAACAGGTCCAGTCGCCAAAACCGGACGAACTGGCCGTTGTGGACCGTACGACCTCGCTGTTGAAAGTCATCATCGAGAACCGTCTAAACGCGGATTTGGCTCACGAGACAGCGGCCATGATTAGTCAGGGGCAGGAATTGGCCCACTTTGGCATCTGGCAGCGCGAGCTAGAAACCGGTAAGGTTTCTTGGTCCGACACGTTGTATGATATCTATGGAATTAACGCAAAAATTATTGCCCCCGCATTTGAAAGTTACCTTGAGTCGGTACACATCGATGACCGACAACAGGTTATGGATGTTGTGCGACGTATCCAAGAGACGGGCGAGGACACGGTCTTTGAAGAGCGGATTGTATGTCCAAATGGAGAAATACGGCATTTACGCTCATGGGTAAGGCTTATCGGGGATAGCAATGTTCCGAAGAAAATGATCGGTGCAAGCCTCGATATTACGGACACTAAATTGGCCGAAAAAAAGCTGAATGAACTGTACACGCGATTAGAACAACATGTAAAGGAGATCGAAGCGTCCGAAAAGAAATATAGCGATCTATTTCATCTCAGCCCACAACCTATGTGGGTATATAGCTTGGAAACATACCAATTTCTCGACGTGAATCACGCTGCCGTCATTCTTTATGGATTTACGCGGGAAGAGTTTCTTTCGATGACGATAAAAGAGATCCGCCCGCCCGAGGAGATCGCTAAAATAGAAGCCGCAGTAGCTTACTCCAAACAACACGATCAATTGTTTACGAAAGGCGTTTATCTGCATCGGAAAAAAGACGGAAAACCAATACATGTTGAAATTCAAAGCAACATTATACAGTTTCAGGGACAGAAAGCAGAGGTCGTATTGGTTAACGACATTACCGAAAAGCGCAATTATGTGACGGCAATCGAGACCCAGAACAGCAAGTTGCAGGAAATCGCCTGGATGCAATCTCATGTTGTAAGAGCACCATTAGCCCGTATTATGGGGTTGGTTGACCTTATCCAACAATTTCCCGGATCGGTTGTTAATTACAGTGAACTATTGGGTGCGATAGGTCGCGCGGCCACCGAGCTGGACGAGGTAATCCACGCGATTACAGACAAAGCAGAACAAATAAACGTGATAACACACTGAAGCGATGGATATTTGTGTAATGATTGTCGATGATGACCAAATTTTTAATCTGATGACCAGGCTTCAGCTTGTCAATGCTGGCATTTCGACACGGCCCTATACGTTTACCAATGGTAAGGAAGCGCTTTCATTTATAACGGAGCACAGCCGTTCCCACACTCCCATCCTACTTTTTCTGGACATTAATATGCCGGAGATCAGCGGCTGGCAAGTATTGGACCAATTGGAAGAGATGACCATCCACCGGAAAGTTTATGTTGTCATTGCTACTTCTTCAATTGATAGCGCAGACCGACGACGCGCCGCATCTTACGAGCGTGTCGTAGGCTATTTTATTAAACCTTTAAAATACGAACAGGTATTATCCTTAAAGCGGATTGCCCCGCTATCCGAGTTATTTATCGGTCATTGAATGCATGCTGGTTATTTACGCAATGCCTCCCACAAAATCTCAACGGGATGGTATGCTCTTCTCCCCACCCCATCTTTGATCTGGTGCCGGCAGCTTGTGCCAGGGGCGGCAATGAGGACATCTTCGGAAGTATTCCGGACCGTGGGTAGCAACACCAACTCCCCTACCTTCATCGACACCTCATAATGCTCCTTTTCATACCCAAAAGATCCCGCCATTCCACAGCAACCGGATGGAATGGTCTCTATTTGATAGCTTTTGGGGAAGGAAAGAATTTTCGCAGTGGTCTCCACCAAATGAAATGCTTTCTGGTAGCAATGTCCATGCAATTTTATTTTACGAGGCAACTCTGTGAACATCGACTCGGCAATATGCCCTGCCTCCATTTCAGTCAATAAGAACTCGTCGATGAGCAATGCGTTTTTCGCCAAATTATAAGCATCGGTCACCAACTCGTTATCCACTAAATCCGGATATTCATCCCGGAACGTAAGAATTGCCGAAGGTTCAATACCAATCAGTGGCGTATCTGCGGTAACGATACCTTTCAGGTTCCGGACATTGCGGTTAGCAATCGCCTTTGCCCGCCGAACCAATCCTTTCGATAGGTAGGTACGGCCGCTTTCCACATGTTCCGCGAGTTCTACTTCGTAGCCTAATGCGGTGAGCAACCGGTACGCAGTTTGACCGATCGCGACATCGTTGTAGTCTGTAAACTCATCACAAAACAGGTAGACACGCCGTTTCCGCTGCTCGACTTTCTGGTGTCTCCGTTGCCTCGCTATCCACCTGCGCAGCGTTGTTTTTCCCACTTCAGGCAGCGATCGATCCTGCGCGAAACCCAGCATCTTCTTTACCAAACCGGATAATGCTTTGTTTCTGATAACAGCATTATAAAGGCCGGGCAGATAAGACGCCAATTGCTGAGATTTGGTAAAGTTGGCAATTACCCAGGTCCGGAAAGGTGTACCGTTGGCGTCGTGATAATGTTGAAGAAACTCCGCTTTCATCTTGGCAATATCCACACCAGATGGGCATTCGGTCTTGCAGCCTTTGCAGCTCAAGCAGAGGTCCATCACTTCTTTGATTTCGGCATGGTCGAAGCGATTGACTTTCAGTGAATGGGTTAAAAATTGCCTCAATATATTCGCCCGCGCACGTGTTGTATCTTTCTCCTCCCGTGTAGCCATATAAGAGGGGCACATCGTACCACCTGTGATATGCGATTTCCGGCAGTCGCCCGAACCCGAGCACTTTTCCGACAACCTTAAGATGCTTTCCTGTCGACTGAAATCGAAAACAGTGTCTATCTTTACTGTTGGCGTATCTTGCTCATAGCGCAAGAATTCATCCATGGGTGGCGTGTCTACAATTTTATTCGCGTTGAAGACACCGGAGGGATCAAATATTGCCTTCACCTGTTTCAGTAATGCATAGACTTTGTCTCCCAAAACAGCGCCAATGAATTCCCCGCGCAAGCGCCCATCGCCATGCTCGCCACTCAACGAACCGTTGTACTTTTTGACAAGTTGGGTGGTTTCTGCCAGCACGGCCCGAAACGCTTTTTTCCCTTCCGCGGTTTTCAAATTTATCAGCGGCTCCACATGCAGCTCACCTGCACCCGCATGCGCGTAATACGAAGCTTTCAGCCCATGGTTGTCCAGCAACTGTTGAACATCGATGATATAAGCCGGCAGGTCTTCGGGCGATACCGCACAATCTTCGATTAGATTCACAGGCTGTGTGTCTCCCGGCAAATTGCGGATCAAACCCAATCCGGCTTTGCGCACATCCCAAACCAAGTTGGTATCCGGTCCGGTAATCAGGGGGTAGGCATAACCTAACCCCGCCGCCAGCAAGTCCGCTTTCAAGTCCGCAGCTTTTTCCTCAATCTCTGCCGGCGTTGCCCCTCGGAATTCCACCATCAATAAGGCTTCCGGATCGCCTTCAATGAAAAAACGGTTATATTGATAGGTAGGGTGTCCTTTCGTGAAGTCCATGATGTACTTATCCACCAGTTCCGACGCTTCAGGGCGATGGCGCAACGCTACCACATTTGCATGAAGCGATTCGACAATCGTGTTGCAATGTACGCACAGCAACCCTATTTCCTTTGGGGGCAGTGGCAGCAGGTTGAGCTTCGCTTCCGTAAGAATACCCAAGGTTCCTTCCGATCCAGCAAACAGCTTACAGAAGTTGAAGGGTTGGGAAGTATCGCTGAGCATGTCCAGCGCGTAGCCCGTATTGCGCCGGGTGAGCGCTGGTTTCGGATAGCCCGCTTTAATTGCTTCGCGATTTTCAGGATCAGACAACAAATCGTTCATTCTGCGATAAATATCGCCTTCCCTACCTGCAAGTTTCAGCTTATTAAACAGTGCCTTTTCATTTAGCGCTTCGAACACAACTTCCGATGCGTCATCCACCAGCACATTTGCCGAGAGCAGGTGGCTGCGCGTATCCCCCCATACAATGGAATGCAAGCCACAGGAGTTATTGCCTACCATACCCCCCACCATCGCCCTACTAGCGGTTGACGTCTCTGGGCCAAACATCAATCCATATGGGCGGAGGTAGGCGTTCAGGTCATCACGGATCACACCGGGCTGTACACGTACCCAGCGTTCCTCCACATTTACCTCCAACACCTGATTAAAGTGTTTCGACACATCCACAACAATGCCGCGGCCTACCACCTGACCAGCAAGTGAAGTGCCCGCGGTCCGCGGAATCAACGTTACCTGATGCGCTTGCGCAAACCCTATGAGCCGCTTTAAATCATCGGTGTCTTTGGGGATAGCTACGGCCAAAGGGCGCTCCTGATACACGGATGCATCCGTTGAATACGCCCGCAATAGGGTTTGATGTTCGGGGCTTTCGTCGTGATAAAACGAGCCCTTCAAGTTATTACCCAGCTCCGACAGCCCTTCTTTCCTATTCAATGCCTTCATTATTTTGCTAGCCATCAAACTTAGATAAATTCGCTTTTATATGCAACGCAATTACTCCAACTCCAGTACCATATCGTCGGTATTCACCAATGTTCCGGCACCGAGTTCAACTTGTTTCACTGTGCCCTGCACGGCAGCGGTAACGGTAGTTTCCATCTTCATGGCTTCGATGACAAAAAGCGGTTGATTTATCGCTACTACATCGCCCGCCGCCACAAATACCGTGGTCAGCAAACCCTGCAACGGCGAACCCACCTGCCGGGGGTTGGTGGCATCTACTTTTCTATTTTCCTTCCGTGCAATCTCTGACTTACCGTCTCGTATCTCCAGGTTACGTGTCTGTCCATTTAACTTAAAGAATACGGTGCGGTTGCCATCCATGTCGGTTGGGCCAATGGACACCAACTTCACCAGAAGTGTTTTTCCCTTTGTCAGCTCCACCGTTGTTTCTTCTCCCGGTTCCATGCCATACAAGAAATACTGCGTGGGTACTACCGAAACGTCTCCATATTTTCGATAAGCGGTTAAATAATCAACAAACACCTTGGGATAAAATTGATAACTTAAGTAATCCGTAAATGTCAGATCCTCACCATATTCCCTTAAGAAACGCTTAAAATCCAAATCGAGGTCAAGCGGTGGCAAATGCTTGTTGGGCCTATCGGAATATGCGTGCTGTCCTTTCAATACCATTCGTTGCAGGTCAGCAGGAAAGCCACCCTCCGGCTGACCGATATCTCCGCGGAAAAAGGATACCACCGAGTCGGGGAACGATAGGCTGTCGCCCCGTAATAATACGTCTTTCCCTGTTAGGTTGTTGGCCACCATGTATTGCGCCATATCACCAACCACCTTGGAGCTAGGTGTTACTTTGACGATGTCTCCAAATAGCTGATTTGCTTCTGCATAACTACGTTTGATAGCTCCTATACGTCCCCCCAAACCAAGCGCATTCGCCTGCTGTTTCAGGTTAGAATATTGCCCACCGGGTATTTCGTGACTGAAAACCTCGGCCGAACCAGCCTTCATCCCCGATTCAAAAGGACTGTAATAGGTGCGCACCGCTTCCCAGTAGTCGCTATATGCATTGAGGCTATCGATATCAAAAAAGTTCTCCCGTTCGTTGAAACGCATCATCTCGATGATGGCATTGAAATTGGGTTGGGATGTCAATCCCGATAGTGCACCCAACGCACAATCGATAACATCGACGCCTGCTTCGATGGCTTTTAGGTAGGTAGCCGTCTGCAGCGAAGAGGTATCGTGTGTATGCAGATGAATGGGTATTTTTACCGTATCCTTCAATGCAGTAACGAGTTCCGATGCGGCATACGGTTTCAACAATCCCGACATATCTTTGATGGCCAACATGTGAGCTCCTGCATTCTCCAAATCTTTGGCCATCCGCAGGTAATAGTTGAGGTTATATTTGTTGCGTTGTGGGTTTAGAATGTCACCTGTATAGCACAATGTCCCCTCGGCGATACCATCGGTACGTTTTCGCACCATTTCGATACAAGGAGCAATGTTCTCTACCCAGTTGAGCGAATCAAAAATGCGAAATATATCGACCCCGGTTTCCCAGCTTTTTTCCACAAACGCTTCGATTAGGTTGTCCGGATAGGCAGCATACCCTACACCATTGCATCCACGAATGAGCATCTGTAACAGTATGTTCGGGATGGCTTTGCGCAGTTTTGCCAACCGTTTCCAAGGGTCTTCCAGTTGGAAGCGCAGGCACACGTCAAACGTTGCGCCGCCCCACACTTCCATGCTGAACGTTTGGGGATGTGCTTTGGCGAATCCGGAAGCAACTTTTAACATGTCATAGGTACGAACACGGGTAGCAAGTAGCGATTGGTGGGCGTCGCGTAATGTTGTGTCGGTATAATGTATCTGCTTTTCATTGGCCAGCCATTCGCAAAACCCCTCAGGACCCAATTCGGTCAGGCGATCTTTGGTTCCCTTCGGGAAACGCGTCTGTGAATCAATGGCAGGAATTGCCGGTGGCTCCAATTTAGCCAACCGCACTTCCCCCTTGATATCGGGGTTCCCATTGACGGATATATCGCCGAGAAAGGCCAGCAACTTGGTGCCGCGGTCTTGTTTGCCAGCTGGTTTAAACAGTTCAGGATGCGTAGCAATGAATTCCACCGTAGCCTCACTTGCTAAAAAAACCGGGTGGGTTACCAGGTTTTCCAGAAAACCGATGTTGTTTTTTACTCCGCGGATACGAAATTCCCGAAGCGCCCGGTCCATCCGTTTAGCCGCTTCAGCCAGTGTATTGCCGTGGGTGCTGACTTTTACCAACATGGAATCAAAGAACGGGCTTACTTTCATGCCCGGATAGGCGCTACCTTCATCCAACCGCACGCCAAAGCCAGCTGCATTGCGGTAGGTAACGATGGTACCGTAGTCGGGTTTAAAACCGTCTGACGGATCTTCCGTGGTTATCCGGCATTGTATAGCAAACCCATTAAGTGGAATGGCCGTCTGTTCCGCCAATCCTACCAACCGGTCGGATAGTTTGTATCCGGAAGCGATGTATAACTGTGTTTTTACAAGATCGATCCCCGTCACCATTTCCGTAACCGTATGTTCGACCTGAATACGCGGATTTACTTCGATAAAATAAACCTGGCCATCGGGGTCAACCAAGAATTCAACCGTACCGACGTTATCGTATCCAGCCGCTATGGCAATAGCTGTCGCATACGTATATAGCTTATCGCGGGTTTCTGCACGTAGGTTTGCCGCCGGCGCTACTTCCACCACCTTCTGGAATCGACGCTGCACGGAGCAATCGCGTTCATACAAGTGCATCACGTTGCCATGCCGATCACCCACCACTTGCACTTCGATATGTCGGGGATTTTCGATATATTTTTCTAGAAAAACCGTACCGTCGCCAAATGCGTTCAGTGCCTCGTTGCGGGCACTGTTGAAGGCTGCTTCCAGTTCAACATCGTTGCGTACTACGCGCATACCACGGCCACCGCCCCCCGCGGCGGCTTTCAGCATGAGGGGATAGCCAATGCGCCACGCTTCGGATAATGCCGCCGCAACCACATCCAATACCCCTTTGCTACTTTCAATGATGGGCACCTCCGCTTTTTGGGCTACCGCTTTGGCACGTACCTTATCACCCAGCATGTCCATTACCGCGGGCGAGGGTCCGATGAATACGATTCCTTCGTCAGCACAACGGCGGGCAAAGTCGGCATTTTCCGAAAGGAACCCATAGCCGGGATGGATCGCGTCGGCACCACAATCTTTGGCCGTAGCAAGGATGGCTTCGATATCCAGGTATGGCTTGAGCGGCTCGCTATCCAACCCGATCTGGTACGCTTCATCCGCCTTATACCGATGCAGCGAGTACCGATCTTCAAACGTATAAATGGCTACCGTACCAATACCTAACTCATTGCAAGCCCGGCTAATTCGGATCGCAATCTCACCGCGGTTGGCGATGAGTACTTTTCTGATGTTCATATGTTTCTCCCTCTATGGATTTATGCCTGTTCGCAAACCTGTTTCTGCTCACCAAGTCCATCCACACAGAGTTCCACTACGTCGCCTGCTTTCAGGTAGAGCGGTGGCTTCATTCCCAGGCCCACGCCAGCAGGCGTACCTGTCAGAATCAGGTCTCCAGCTTCCAAGGTCATGAACTGCGATAGGTAATGGATAACGTGGTATACACCGAAGATCAGGTTTTCCGTATTGCCATTTTGCATGATCTGGCCATTCACACAAAGTTTCAGCTGCAAATTGTGTACATCAGCCACTTCATCGGCCGTCAGCAACCATGGACCGGTAGGACTGAAGTTATCACACGACTTACCTTTGGTCCACTGTCCGCCACGTTCCAGTTGGAAAGCACGTTCAGACACATCATTGACTACACAGTATCCCAAAACATACTGCTTCGCCTCATCCGTAGACTGCAGGTAGCGTGCATCCTTGCCGATCACCACGCCCAATTCAACTTCCCAATCTGTCTTTTCGCTGCCCCTTGGAATGACGATGGGATCGTATGGACCAACGACCGTATTGGATCCTTTCTGGAAAACAATAGGCTCCTGCGGAATCGTCATATTCGATTCTTTGGCGTGATCGGAATAATTCAGCCCGATACAGATGACCTTGCCCGGACGGGCAATAGGCGCTGCCCAACGTTCATTTTCGCTTACGGCATTTGGTCGAGGATTGATAGCCAGGTATTCGCGCAGTTTTTCCAAGCCACCTTTGTTGAAAAAATCACGGTCCCAATCGCTGAAGCGATCGGAAAGGTCCCGTCTAACGTTGTGTTCATCCAAAATACCCGGGCGCTCCGCCTCCGGGCTCCCAAAACGGATTAATCTCATGATGATGTTTTTTTTTTTCGCTTTCTCTCCAAAAATAGACAAGCCTTGGTATACTGTGCCCACGATGGCAATATAGCATGCGATTTTGATAAGATTGGATAACGTGATATCCGGTCAAATGGAAACGAAGTAGGAGTAATCGCTGATCGTTCCCTAATCAAGTCCATCCAATGAAAGAATATACATGACCATCTTTTCGGCATCTCCTTCTGAAATCGTTGGATGTGGCGGCATCACGACATTACCCCAGGAACCCTTGGTTCCCAAAACAATTCGTTTGGCAAGTATACGGATATACGTGCTGTTCATAGGGTAACGGGCTGCAATGTCGTTGAATGCGGGGCCACGCTTGCGGTCTGCTTCTTTATGACAGGTAAAGCAATCGGAATAAGACATCAATACCCTTCCTTTGTCTATTGTTTCGGCTGTTGGTACTACATCTATATCTCCGGCAAGTTTATTTATCAGCCGTTTCCTGGGATTGTTACGGGCTAATTCTCCCTTTCGGCGACTTGCGGCATCGGGACCACATCCGACAAGCAACAATATAAACGCAAAAATAACCGTATTAAACGTAAAAGTGTGCATGATCAGCGGGTTTGGGTAAAGCTACTTAAAAGAGATGTCTTTTTGAAATAGTCTGTTTAGGCAAACATTTTCCTAAACTCCTGTGGTGTCATTCCCTTCAGTCGCTTGATTAGTTTGATGAAATGCGCCATTGATTGGAATCCACTATCTCTGCAAACTTCATGAATTGCTATCGAGGTATCTTTCAGCAATTCACATGCATATTCTATCCGCATTTCCTGTACAAAATCTGTAAACGTTTCCCCCGTCCACTGTTTGAAATAGCGGCAAAAGGTGGGCACACTCATATTCACAAGTTCGGCCACCTCTTCGAGGTAAATTCGGTTACGCATCCGACTAGCTACATACGCCTGTATACGATCCAGCGGTTCCTTACCCTGCAAGCCTATATCGGTAGATATGGTATGATGCAACGGTGCACAACCCGGGTTTTCACCCAGCAAGGCGAGCAGCCGAAGTACAAGCAGTAAACGTCCTTGCCCGATGGCGTGCGGCATTGATAGAAGAAATTCAGCTAATGAATCCTGTGTCACGCCTTTGAATGACAATGCCAGTCCCTCTATCGTAAGCAATCGCTTCAATTTCCCGTGTTCTGGAAGATTGAAGTATGTTTCGCCCAAAAACGATCTGCAAAACTGGAGAACGATGAATTCGTCTTCCGCTGTGTTCCATTCGATCGATTGTTCACATTTAAACCAATGCGGTACTCCCGGTGCCAGTAAATATACATCGCCTGTCCGAAACCGCCTGATGGTATTGCCCACATAAAAGTTTCCCGAACCTGATCGGATCAGTATCAACTCATGTGCACTATGCACATGGTAGGGGATATTGCAATCCGTGCCCCGCAGGTGTTTCACTGCAAAAGATTGGGATGGAGTGATGGGTATGGAACGCGATACCGGAGTCATGCGGGAGTATTTGTCAAGTCCGATAAGGTGAAGGGCTCACTGTCGTCCAGCCTCCATCGACGACCACCGTTTGCCCGGTGATGTGGCGGGCAGCATCGCTCACCAGAAATAACGCTGCTGCAGCAATATCTCCCGTTGTCGCTGCACGTCCCATCGGGGTGATCGAAGACCAGGTGGCGGCATATTCAGCATCTTCTACCGTTCGCTCGGTGAGCGTCGCACCGGGCGCGACCGTATTAACGTTAATGCCATGCGGCGAAAGCTCCAATACCAGGTGCTTGGCTAGCATTTCTAAGGCAGCTTTCGACATCCCATAAGCGGCTAAATTTTTGTGAGCCCGGTGTCCGGTTACTGAGGAGGTAAATAATAGCGATCCGCCACGTCCATGCCGGATCAGCTCCTTTGCTGCCGCCTGCGCGAGAAAAAATGTGCCACCGAGATTCACTGCCATTACCTTGTGGAATGATTCCGGCGTATATTGCAGAAAGTCACCGAACAGCGTAATCCCTGCATTCGCAATGACGATGTCCAATGTACCGGTCTCGGTTACCGCACGTTTCACTACCTTATCAATAAACGCAAGATCGCCCGAATCGCCCGGACATGTCAAGCACCGTCCTTCTTTTCCGATCTGTGCTGCTGCACGTTCTGTCAATGCTTCATCGATATCGTTGAGCAGCACGGTAGCTCCTTCCAACACCAGCTGGCGGGCAATTTCAAAACCAATGCCCTGACCTGCTCCTGTGATGATCGCCGTCTTGCCTATAAATCTACCTGTTTGCATGAGCTGATTTACTTTTCACTTCTTGTCTGTATTCAGCGGCGTTCAAGAGAACGCTCGCCGTCCTCATTTTTCCGGTACCCGTATAATTCAGAAAGAGCCAAGCAGTCTGTTTGGGAAAGTATTCCATCTGAGCACGTCGCATGCGACAGGCTAGCTGCTGCCGCACAGACGCCCAGATCAAGACATACGTCCATGTTCCAACCTTCATGTAGGCCCAGTAAAACCCCTGCTGCCAGCGCATCACCTGCTCCATTTGCTCCCACCACTTTTTCTTGGGGAAGCTGCAGGCTGGGTTGAAAGAGTTGCCTACCGTCACGGTGCGAAGCCCATACGCCATCGGGGTGATGGATAATTACCCACTCGTTGACTCCCATCTGAAAGATTACCTCAAAAACGTTCTTACATCGATTTCCCATTTCTACCGTATCGGTTATTTCCATCAAATCGATACCGGACAGCCGACTTGCTTCATATTCATTCAGGAATAAATAGTCCACGTACGGCAGCGCACAAGGAATGATAGTGGTGAAACGATCCGAATCCTCACTCACCAAATCGACGGAAGTTAAAAACCCCTCGCGCTTGGCTTTCTCCAATACAAGCGATGCCCTTGTTCTTTCATTCTTTTGAATTTCATCCAGACGATCCAACAGGAGGAGGTACCCCAAGTGAAAGATCTTCGCTTGTGAAATTCGGAAATCAAAATGATCGATATCCAGTAGGGAATTAGCTCCACGATGATGAAAAAACGTACGTTTCCCGGTATTCTTTACCGATGTTACGATGGTATAGGACGTCGGCGTATCGGGTATCATTTGCAATTGCCGGACGTCAATGCCAGCTTCGCGGCAATGATCGACAATTCGAATACCATTAAAATCGTTGCCCACCAGACCGACCGCCTCCAAGGGGAAAGGAGCTTGCAATTTGGTTAAGTCCATCAGGATATTATAGGCTGATCCGCCATTGCTCGTATATTCGTGCAGAATATTTACGAGCGATTGCTCTGCCGGAAATTTATCGATGAGCTTGACCTGGTCCAATATCCAATTGCCCGCTACCAATAGTCCCGATCGATTCAGATGATTTGTAGCCATGATCTACTGGATTTCCACGAATGTGCCCGTCTCCTGAGAAAGTAAGGCTGCGTTGAAAACTCGATGACTATCTACGGCTTCTTCCGGTGTTGCACAACCAAATTTTCCGTTCAGCAAACCTTCACGTTCGGCAATATAGGCAGCGAACATCTGCATGAAACAGTCGGGGAAACCCGCCTCAAAAATACCGCCGGTTATGGTTTCAAACGGCATTTGAAATCCGAGGTCCGTACGCTTCCACCATTGCTCGGCGCCGTTGGAAAATTGCCAAAAAGCCTTGGTATCTTTGGTGCTATACCGCACACCACCCTCCGTCCCATAAATCTCGATATACCAAGTATTCGTTTCACCTGGTGCCAAACGTTTCATCTCCAACTGCATGGGCACCTGTTCGCCATTGATATCAACTTGCGTACTCAGCGTCGCGTTATTCCACGTGTCGCATACGGCGGTCCCTCCTTTTCCATCGGGTCGCTCGGTAATGATTTTTTGCAACTGGGCAAACACTTTGGACGGCTTCCAGCCTAACCTAAGCGGCACATGCAAAGCGTGCATGCCTAGGTCACCCATCACCCCGATTTCACCGCAGTATTGTGATTGGCGTTTCCAATTAATGGGCTTCTGGGCGTTCATGTCGCTCGCATGTAAAAAGCCGGACCGGATTTCAAATATCCGGCCCAATCTTCCCGATTCCACTTCCGCAATGACCCGCTGCGGTCCCGGCAAAAACGGCATTTCGGAACTGCACCGCACAAATCTGCCTAACCTTACTGCTTCCGATGCAATGGCCTCCGATGCCTCCAGGTCAATTCCAAAAGGCTTTTCACCGAGCAGGTCCTTTCCCGCACGAAGGATATCAATATACAATTCCCGGTGAAGATTATGTGGAACGGCAATATACACAACATCGACTTCCTCACTGCTAATCAACTCATGGTAATTTGTTGTCAGCAGTGTGACACTTTCAATCTGCCGATACCATTCAAGTATTTGTGCATTTAGGTCGCACACTGCGGTAAGCTGCACGCGTATCGGGAAGTCCTTCAATGCAAACCACCTTCCGAACGCACTGGCAGCTTCCCTGCCCATCAACCCGCCACCTATTATTCCTATTTTTACTGTTTTCATTCGACCCTGTACTATTTTAATAGCCCAATCACGTCTTCAGGTTTGGCTCCTTCGTGTACGAGGGCCATCAACGCGCGTGTCATGCCACTCGGATTAGGGTGTTGGATAACATTCCTACCGTACACAATGCCCTTTACTCCTTGTTGCATCAGGCCGTACGTACGTTGTAAAATTTCCTCGTCGCTCGCCTTTCCTCCACCACGTACCAATACAGGGATATCGCCCGCTGTTTCCACGACACGGTGATAATCTTCCACATCATCCGTCGGATCTGCTTTGATGATGTCGGCTCCTAATTCTACTCCCTGCCTAACCAGGGGGATAATCTTTTCTGGATCTCCGTTTACCATGTACCCGCCCGCTTCACTGTTCGGCCGAAAGACCAGAGGCTCCACCATCAACGGAATCCCATACCGATCGGTTTCGGGCTTGATCTTTAGAATATTCTGAATGCATTGGTCAGTCACTTCCGGTTCGTCCGGAATGCTGAACAGATTGACCACCACACAAACTGCGTCTAAACGAATGGCTTGCTCCACGGGATTTTCAATCATCCGGCTGAATAACGCCCGTGGCAGCTGTTTTCCATATACGTTCGCCACGTCCGTTCGAAGCACGAGCGACGGTTTCTCTCGACCGGGTATCGCTTGTAGGTAATGTGCCTGCCCTACCGTAAGTTGGATCGCATCCGGTGCCGCTGATACCAATACGTCCACTGCCGTACGGATATTTTCAATCCCATGAAGAAACGGGTATTCATTGAAAAATCCGTGATCAATTGCGACATCAAAGCAATTTCCCGATCGGCTATTGAATAATCTATTTAATCGATATGATTTCATCTATTTATTTCTATTTTGCAATTGTCAAACTTGTCCCCTCTTCATGGGATGGAACCTATTTGACATAATTTTCTAATTCTGCCTCCAGCAGATTTTCTTGCGGAAAGGCGTGACCAAGGTGTTGCCGAAAACCTTCGCCGTATCTTACACGAACCGCTTCACCCCGCTTTGCGGAAAAAGCTCTCATCGCCAGCAAGTATTCGTCCATGCCGTGGTGTTCACGTAGCCAATTGCGCTGCGATTCATGGCAAGCCAACATTTGTTCTTTTAAGGCAATCTTATCCGTAATGTCGACCACCATACCCGGTACCACTTCCGCTCCGTATCGATCCTTTCCCTCCATGGCATCCGCGTAGTAGAGATAAGGCGTAAAAAAGAAAGGTGGAGATGCGGTCTCGATGTTCTTGACACCCGCACTGAAACAAGCCGTCTGAACCAATTTGCTGGTCATTTCGTGATCCACCATATAACAGGACGGGCTCATGGTAAAGACCATCCGAGGTCTTGTCCGACGGATCAACTCAATGACTTTCAGCAGCGTTGGTTTATCATACATTACAAAGATGTCCTCACACTCCAGGCATTGATAAGGCGCCTCCAGCAAAGCGGCTGCGCTTGCGGCTTCCCGTTTACGAACCGCGCTGATTTCTTCCCGGCTAAGCGTAACTGTACCACCGTCTCCCGGCGTCATGGTAGCCATCTCTACTCGCCAACCTTTGTCTTTCAACAACGCAAGTGTTCCGGCGCAGAGTAACTCCGCATCGTCGGGATGGGCTACGATAGCCAGCACCGTGTTATTTACGTTCTCTTTCATCTTTTCCGTATATCGACCCCTTAGTGCATTTCTGTAGCCACATCCTTCAACGCGTGTCGATAATAATGGAACTCCACCTGGGGATGACTGGCCAACAATGACATCGGAACGGATGTATCTTCAATACCCTTTGAAATCATAAATGCAGTCAAACGCATACCAAAAGCATTGTCGTGATTTCCGGCTTGCCAAATTGATACTTTTTCTGCTTTCCATGTCTCCCGTGGTCCGACTGTCAACGCCTGCATGGGTACACCTACCACATATCCGCCGCCCGAAGTGCGTGCATTCTGCATCAGTGTTATGGGATGAAGATCCACGATCCGCGCAGACAACTGACGGTATTCGTCCGGCGAAGGCGGTGCATCCACATAGTTGCCCTCCCGTTTAAACGGATCGTTGAATGCCCAATGTTTAACATCACCCTGTCCGCCCTGCATGACGGCACATCGGATTTCGTCAAAGCTGCGTGTATAAGCGTCCAGATTCCCCGCACCGGGATAATGAATATTGGAATCCGGCATCCGGAACTGGGGCTTTATCCGATCAAACAACAACTCCCGATTTGCGCGCGCGAAAGAAAGGGGATGTGTTTCATCCACCTCTTTCCCGTTTTCATACCATTCGTCCATCCCCCAAAAATGGGCATGCTCCAGGGAAATTTCCAGGTCGTTCACCAACTGGGCAACCAGCGGCAATTGCTCGGTAGGCCCTATGGGTCCGCAAATACCTACCGGATTGGAAGGTGTGGACTGCTTCCAGGCGTTAATATACTCCAAGGCTTCCGCAAGATAGAGAGATTCCAACGTATCATGTAAAACCACTTGGAAACCCGGGCGCGAAAGCTGCTCGATATCCTTGACACTTAATTTGGCCGCATCCCGGTGAATTTGATCGTCAAGTGTTGTATAATCCCACCAACCCTCCGCAAGTCTGCTGATTTTTCTGCTCATTATTTATCTGTTATAAAATCACTACATTACCTGTTTTTACCGATTCATCGCAAGCAAAGGCGATCCGCAAGCTATTTACCGCATCGGCTAAATGATCAGTCAGATCGATGTCCTCCTGAATGGCCCGAAGGAAATAAGCCTGTTCCCGGTTGCATAATTCCTGATGGTCCGGCTCGTCGGTCAAATCGATCCACGCGTCCGCTTTAGCAAACCGTTCGTTACTATCCAGTTCGGCATGATGTACTAACAATGATTCGGTTTTGGTGTGGGCTTCAATGGAATCTGATTTTCCCGAAGCTCCGGCGTCCTTTGCCACAATCGATACCGAACCTTTCGGGCCGAAAACGTCTTTCACGAAAAAGGCCGTTTCACTAACCATCGGGCCCCAGCCTGCTTCATACCAACCCACCGAACCATCTTCAAACCGTATCTGCAGCTGACCGTAATTGTAATTATCTGCCGGGATTTCGTCGGTCAGCTTCGCGCCTATGGCGTAGACCTGTGTGGGCTTGGAACGCGCCATTTGACACATCACATCGATGTAATGCACCCCACAATCGACGATGGGACTTAGGCTGGCCATCAGGTTGCGGTGCAACGTCCACATGTCACCCTCACTCTGTTGGTTCAGGTTCATCCGCATCACTAATGGCTTGCCCAATTGCTGAGCCTCTGAAATAAACCGTTGCCAGGAAGGATGATGACGAAGGATATAACCAACCACTACTTTCTTTCCGGTCTGTTTCGAAACCGCGGCCACGCGTTCTGCGCTTTCGACCGTACTGGCAATCGGCTTTTCCACAAATACATGGCAGCCCTGTTCCATCGCACGGACAGCATACGGTTCATGGGTATCCGGATACGTTGATATACATACCGCATCTGGCTGCGTTTCTTTCAAAGCCATCTCGAAATCATCGAACAGCGGATAACCGCTACCCAATTTTTCATTCAATTTTTTCTTACTGCCGCCACGGGAAACCAAGCCGCATATTTCAAAACCCGGCAAATCGTGATAAGCCTGCGCATGCGATGCCCCCATGTTACCGCATCCCACTACCAATACCTTGACTGTTTTCTTTGGTCCTTCCATCATTGATCTTGTTATTATCCGTTAACTTGCTTCTATTTTTTCTGGTTAAGAATTGCTTCTATCCTAAAGCTCCTTAATTGTCAAATCTTTCCAACGTACTTTAATGCCGCCGCCGTCGTGGATTTGCAAAGCGATGAAGCCCTTTGCCGCTCCGATTTTTTCGTCTGATAAATGGACCATTTTCTTTCCATTCAGCCAGGTGGTAACTTCGTTGCCGACCGCCCGTATTTTCATGGTATTCCATTCACCTACCTTCAGGTACTTGTCTTTTTCCGGCTCGGGTTGTATCAGCCACCCACGGCCATAAGACTCATAAATACCGCCGGTGTTGTGCGCAGGTGGCGCTACTTCGACCTGCCACCCGCTGATTTTGACCCCTTCGATGTCGGAGCGTATGAACACCCCGCTGTTGCCGTCAGCTTCCTGTTTAAAGTGAACGGTCAGCTCAAAATCTTTGTAGGTCTCATTGGTTGATAAATAGCCGTATTGTTTATCGGGACCGCTTTCACAGACCAGTTCTCCGTTTTCCACGTACCATTTCTCTGTACCGTGAATGGTCCATCCAGTCAGGTCTTTCCCGTTAAATAAACTTTTACGTTGGCCGAAAGCGCCAAAATGAATGAGCATACACAGTGCTGCCAACAAAATTTTCGAATTTGGTATCATGTTATTTTATTTTTGGTTTCAATATTCTGGAATGGGTTCAATGGTATAATAACCCTCGATTTCGTCTTGTGAAGGCTGTACTGCTGGGCGGACGATCCGTAATCCGACAAAAGGCGTAAAGGGAAACCACCAATTGCTTTTGGGCGTTTGGGGGTCGAGTTCTTTCCAGGCTGGATCCGAATGAGCCCGGGCGGCGGATCGAAGATTTACCGCCTCATCCTGAAAAGATCCACCCCTCACCGTATGTGGATATAGTTCCGTAGGTGGGTTAACCGGATTGTTCGCGCGTTTCTCTTTTTTCCATTGTTTATACGCATCGGGGATATACTGATCGAATGTCCACTCGCAAACATTTCCCAACATATCGTATAATCCCCAACTGTTCGGCTTTTTGGTACCGATAGGATGTGTCTTTTCTTCACTGTTACCCGAAAACCAAGCGTATTCACCTAATTCATCTACATTATCGCCAAAAAAATAGGTGGTTTCACTTCCTGCACGGCAAGCATATTCCCATTCCGCTTCAGTCGGTAGACGGTAAAAGACACCCGTCCGCGTATACAGCCACCTGCAGAACTGGATAGCATTGTAATGGGTCATAGCAATGGCAGGTTTTCCCTCTTTTCCCATCCCCATCGTCATATCCAGGAAAGGTGCTGTCGGCCGGGTAACTCCATCCACTTCCTGCATTGCCTGCTCCTGCCCCGCGGTCGGATCGCCAGATTCATAAATATAATATTCGTAAACGTCCCATGGAATTTCATATTTTCCGATCCAAAAAGGCGCTATTTCCACATCAATTTGAGGCCCTTCGTCGGTGCGCCGATTCGCTTCACCCGTAGCGCTTCCCATCTTAAACGTTCCACCTGGGATGGCCACCATGTCAATCGATTGATCCGTTCCGGCCAATGTTTGCTGGTAATCGGAAAAGTCAACCTGTTGCGCAAGTAGTGTCCCCGATGCGAATAGAGACAGTAAACAACTCATCGGCGTGTGGAACAACCCTAATTTAATATCCATCAATTCTTTTTTTTTCGTTTATGCCTCAATTCACCTCCGTTGCAACCTGGTCGGCCGAAGTCACCCCAGGCGGCAATTCAATCAGTTTCAAATTTCTGAAATGAATTTCTGCTCCCTCGGATTCAAGACATAGATAACCTTTCTTTATCGAGCTTTTTTGGATACCGTTCACAAACTTTCCATTCACCGAAAGCTTGATGGTGCCATCCACACAAATAACCTGATAGGTATTCCACTCTCCTTTGCCTTTACTCCGGTTTTCAATCGATTTGCTTCGCGAACCCCTGGGGTTATCGGGCACGACGTTTACACCGCCCACACCAAACAGCTCGCCATGGACATAGGCAATGGGAGGCTTCACGCCGTCTCGCTTATTGAGTTCCACCCATTCCAGATCTAGCATTTGTACCTCTACGCCACCCGGCAGCCGATTTTCACCAGGTACCGCGTCACTCCACACAAAGACACCAGAGTTTCCACCCGCTTCCATATGTTTCCATTCAACGTAAAGCATGAAATTCTCATATTGCTTTGCCGAGCGTATCACGCCGATGGGATGCCCCGAACAAACCAGTGTTTTGCCTTTCACTTTCCACGTATCGCTCCCGGTATTTACCGCATGCCATTCCAATCCCCTCCAGTGAAGTCGATTACTTGGCCCCCACTCGACCACGTCCTGTGTCTCCTGGCCAAACTTCAAAAACGGTTGAGCAACCGCCAAATCAGTCATACAGACTATGGATAGCAGCACCATGATATGGACCATCAAACGTGTTTCTGACATCGTCGCTTATAGTACTTTGGTAACACCCGGAATCGCTACCGGTGGTGATTGATATTGCAAATCCCAGCTATAGTCTTCGAACCTTGGCCCCAGCACCTGGTTGGAATTAAGGGCTTGGTCCCACGTGATTTCCTGCCCGCTGTATGCAGCCATTCTACCCAAAATGGCCATCATGGTACTATTGGCCATCCATTCGCCGTCATTTATGGGTTTTCCTGCCCGTATCGAGGCAAAAAAAGCATCGTGCTCTGCTTGAAACATATTGTTGGGCGCTCCATCAAATTTCCACGGATTTTTTCCGGTAATTTCATGGCGTTGCCCCATCACAAAGTTTGCATCCCCTTCCGTTCCCGTGACGTCAATCGTGTTTCTTGAAAATGCTCCTCGCTGTTGGCGCGTAAAAAGAAACCCTTTGGCGCCTCCGGCATATTCATATTCAACAGAAAAATGGTCGAAAACGTTACCGAACCGCTCCTCCACCCGCTGCTGACGTCCTCCAGATCCGATCGCTTTGATCGGCATAACGTCACCAAGCGCCCAACTCATCATGTCCGCGCTGTGGCAGGCGACTTCAACGACAAAATCCCCAGACAACCAATTTTGAAAATACCAATTACGCAATTGATATTCAATCCCTGTTCCCAACGTACTTGAGTAGCCAGTCAGCTCACCGCCGTAACGGAATCCCGTAACGGTCCGGACATCCCCAATCCGACCCGCCAAAACTTGTTGGAAGGCCGCTTGGTTTGCCGCGTCGTGCCGAAAGCAGAATCCTGCAAATACACCGAGGTTCTTCTCCTTTGCTTTCCGTGCAGATTCCATTACCAACCTGACGCCGGGTGCGTCCACCGCCATCGGCTTTTCGCAAAAAGCATGTTTCCCTGCTGCGACTGCTGCTGCAAAATGAGCCGGGCGAAATGCTGGCGGAGTTGTCAAGAGGACCACATCCACACCGGAGTCAATTACCTTTTGATACGCATCAAAACCGATAAATTTATTCCTCTTTTTTACTTTAATCTTATCCGGAATGGCTTTCGACAGCGCATCGTATGATTTCTCCAACCGATCTTCAAAAGCGTCGCCCATTGCAGTGAGAATCACATTTGGATCTGATTTAACCGCCTGGATGGCCGCACCGGTACCTCGACCGCCGCAACCGATAAGGCCAACTTTCAACACTTCTTTTGCTCCTGAAATATTCCCCAGCGCCGAAGGCATCCCAAAGTGATAAGCAACACTGCCGCCAACGACTGCCATACCGGCCGTCTTTAAAAAAGAACGGCGGCTTTCCGATTGTAACGATAAATTATTTTTCTCCATTTGTTATTGATTAAAGTATCTGAATTTACACAAGAATTAATAATTGGAACCCCAAATCTACTGATTGTACCTGGCATCGCCAATAGCACGCGTTAATCACAAAACTAAAAAATAACTTGTATATACAAGAAACAAACTTAGATAAATCGACAAACTGTTACATTCGTTACCTTCCTGCTGCAAGCGGAACAAGATCGAGCCGGCGGACAAACATCTCTGCTCCTTCTGACTGTACCTGGATCCTTCCTTCGGAAGGGCGCACACGGATTGCCTGATTGACCAGTATGTCATTGACATAGATATCGATGGAATCCCCTTTCACCACACATTCAAGCTTATTCCATTGTCCGACTGGATGTTCTACGTCCTGAGGACCGCGGAATCCAAGTGTATCTTTCCAATTCGGATCGCGGCCATACCAGTTAATCCTTCCTCTGTTCACTTCCACCAACTCGCCACCGGCTTGATAAACCGGAGTTGTGCCATGCCGCTCGGAAGCTATGGGACTGGTGATCGAAAAGCGATCGCTTCCATCCCCAACCACGATAAAATCGCCGGTTCCGCCTTCAATGATATTGCATTCAATGGAATGCATCCACGTTCCCGAATAACCGCCGTCTTCACCAACAGAGTGAAACAGGATACCGTTATCACGCGCGCGGTCCGCTCTCGAACCGTACGTCTTTTCTCCCCATTTAAATTCCATCACCAGTCGGTAGTCTGCATAGACTTCGTCGGTGGTGATGCAACCCCACTCCTCGCCTGAAATACGTAACACACCATCCTGAATGGAAAATACGCCTTTTGGATCCTGATTCTTACCTCGGTCCCTGATAAATGTATACCAACCATCTAAGTCTTGTCCATTGAATAAATGGATGGTCTTTTTGGGAGCCTTACCTGCACCAGATTGCGCGTTTACGTCTGTGGACCAAGTCGCGGCCAACCACAATACACACCCTGCATAAAGTACTTTTTTCATATCTTTCTCCTTTTTATTACTTTGTATTTCCTTCTTTTAGATAAGCAATTAGATTCGCTAACTCTTCTTTGGTCATGGTTTGTTCCAATCCATCCGGCATCAGCGAAAGCCCGGAGTTGACTAATGATTCAATATTACTCCGCAGGATTGCCTCGTCCGTACCAGCCGCAGTGCGCAACGTTAAGCTATTCTCCGTCTCGGACACTACCCACCCCGAAAAAGCTCCACCGTCTTTCGTACGGACAACGACCGATTGATACGTGGGATATACTTCGTAATTCGGGACCAAAATATGTAGCAATAACGCGTCCGGCGGCTGATTTTTAACGCCCGTTAAATCCGGTCCCACTTGACCACCTTTACCTGCATAGGAATGACAAACTCCGCAATGTGTTTGAAATACCGCTGCACCCGCCTTGGCATCTGCCTTTTGTTCCAAAATACTTCGATACTCCTGGTACACAGCCATCCGATCACCACCCTCTAATTCACCGAATAGTTTTTCAGCCTGTTCACGGATCACCGAATCCTCCGATTTCATCAATCGGACGCGGTCTACTGACGATATTTCCGCCGCTGCTACGGTCCCTTTTTCAATTGCCGAGAAAAGCACAGGTAAGAATTTTTTATTGGAAACTAAAGCCGAAATGACTGCAGGCTTCACGTTGGGAGAATAAGCAGACCACTTGTCTTTTTCTGTAAGCAGCTCAGCCCCCCGGGGGTCCTGCAACCTGGAAATGGCTCCAACAACCTCGCGCTGTACATCCGGTGGATATTGCGCATCCAATAGATTGCGCAATATATCGGAAGATTGTTTATAGTTCGTAAAACCCAATAATGCGATCGCGCGTAACCGCAATCGGTGGCCCGTTTCCGCTTCGACCGCCACTTCTTTAATACCACGGATGAAGCGATCCAAATGGGATGTTCCAGCAGAACCGCCTATTGCGTAAAGCGTACCACCCAATCCTTCTGCTAGACCCAGCATAGCAGAAACCTGCCATTCCTCAATTCGGTCCGTTGATACCAAGCGTTGGAAAAAAGCACGGGTTTCTGACACGGTTCCCCCATGCCCCAACAGACGTCCCAAATCCTGCATGACCGCCGCAAATGCTGCGGTATCTATGGATCGAAGCGCGCCAAAAGTTTCCAAAAAAGTCGAAGTGCGTGCCGCTACCCCACTCAGCACGGCTGCCCTTGTCCATTTATTGGCTCCGTCCTTCGCGGCGATTCGTGCGAGTGCGGTCACCGCATCGGGAGATGTAACCTCTCCCAACGCCAAGGCCGCCAGGTATCGGACGCGGGGAGATTCATCATCCGCAGCCGCCAATAATACCGGTATCAGCTCCGGATGGTGCCCGCTGTCGGAAGCCGACAGCTGAACTACCTGTTCACGTACGGTAGCTACGCTGTCTGCGAACAATTGTTTCCAGGTCTCCGTGTCCAAGCCGTCGAATAAGCGGAGCAGCCAAAACGCACGAGCCCGGCTTTCAGGCAGGGCCCCACGAACCGCTGTATCCTTCAACAACGCTATTGCATCTTTCGGACGCTGTTCCAATAATAATCGGAAAGCGGTTGCCTGCTTCCACCCATCCGGCGAAGACAACGCTCGCACAAGCTGCGAAACACTCGCACCGGATTCCACATTGCCTACGGTGTCCCGGTCGGAAGGCTCGAAATCCTCCTGGATTACTCGATAAATACGCCCATCCGTCTTACCGCTCTCAAAATCAAGCTTATCGCGCATTTCTTCCGGGACATAAGAAGGATGGTCAATCACCTTCCGATGCATATCCGCGATGTAAAGCCCTCCTTCCGGGCCATGTTGAGCAAATACGGGTCGGAACCACTCATCTGTAGATGCCAAGAACTCTTTACCGTGTTCCGCTATTTCCGAACTGAAACTTGGACCGTCCGCATGCAATACTTGCCGCTGCACCAAGTTTTGCGCAGATTCACAGATAAAAATATTGCCTTTATGCGCGGGAGTTAAGCCGTTCCCATAAAACGCCACCAATCCACTGGCCGCAGTGAATGTTCCAGCATGAGAACGTCCGATCAGCTTGGGGATGTAATCCGCCGTCGTCACCGCTTTACTAATCGGATATACCACCGCATCGGCCTCCACGGGCGAAACATTTTCCACTGTTTCATTAAAAAGCAAGTCGGGATTGCGACGAAGATACCAAGGTTCCATCACGATCTGCATCACCGGATGTCGGTTGGATGTACCGAACCGGCGCCCATACGGATCAATGGTAAGTCCAAATTGGCTTTTGCCGCCAGTTACCTGGAATTCCAGCGTTTCGGGATGAAAACGCCCATCGGCGGCCGTATACGTAACCGGTGCACGATCGGGGTGATCGGGTGAAGTAACACTTCCTCCATTTAGTCCTCCCGTGACATAAATCCAGCCATCCGGGCCGAGCGTCGGATGGCTCATCCGGATTTGCGAAGTTTTTGTATCGTTGAATCCGGTCAGTACGATCTTTTTGATGTCGGCCTCTCCGTCGCCATTTGTATCTTTAAAATAATAGATGTGAGGCGCGCAGGTTACAAATACCCCTCCCTTCCAGGGTAGAATTCCATTGGGATAAGTCAATCCGGTCGCAAAATCATAGCGCTTGTCGTAATGTCCGTCCCCATCGGTATCCTCCAGTAGTGCAATGCGCCCCAATGTTGTCGGGTTCCCTCCCTCTGCCGGGTCGGGATATCCCCTGTCTTCCACCACGTATAGCCGCCGGTCCTCATCAAAAGCAAATGCCACCGGATCAATCACCATGGGTTCAGCAGCCACCAATTCAATACGCATGCCTTCTTCCACTTGGAAACTTTCCAAGGCTTGACGTATGCGCTGATTCGTTGAGTTTGTCTGGCAACCGACTATTCCTATTAAGGCGAATAAGAGGATATAAAAATTTCGATTCATTGCGTACGAGTTCAGTTAGTTTTGGTTTTGTGGTTTGCTAGTAGTCTAAAAAGTGTCTGTAAAATTTTGTCAGAAGCTTGCTCCTCCAAGTAACTAGAACGTGCCCGCCATGTTTCGTAGCCGCCCAGCTTGTGTTGCGCCGGCGTGGGTAAATATCCATTGTATCCATTGGCCAATTCGATGGTGAACGTCGGCTTAAATGGGCTTTTCGCTTTCAGTTCCAGGCCGATTTCAACAAAGACCTCAGCCGGGACGGCCGCTATGGCCAGATCCCCGATCCGGAACACTTGCAACAAGATAGCTACTTGGGAAGGATAGTCTTTCATGAACAACGTCTCGCGTGCATAAATCTCTTCCATTGATTTCATGGTCGGACCTGCGGCTTTTGCGACGATCTCCTCCGCGCGCATAACCTCTGCATCGGTTGGCTTCCGCACGCCAAGCGTGATTTCTTCCTGTTCCGCGGCGAGCGAAACCCAGTTCTGGTACGGTACATCCTTCACGGCCTCAAAAGACGCAGCCGCCAGGTTATCGGCAACAGACTTCATTTTTACATAAGGAGAAAACGTCTCCCGCTTCTTGGCCGTCCAGGGAATATTGTTGATGTCGCCACTTGTACCATTGGTCATCATGCCGACAAAAGGAGGATGCTGTGGCGATTGGTCTGCGCCTACCAACTTGCCGATCTGGTCTGCAAACATCCCATAATAATCGGCAGAGATCTCGCCGCTTCCTGTGCCCCCAACGTAATGCAGAGAATAATTGGCCAATAGTGCAATCGGGGTGCCATCCAGTGTTTGCAAGGAGATGACCGGTACTTCCGGGTCGACCGGCCCTGCCGGCTTTAACATGTTCGGATTTCCCACGCCCGGATTCATCTTTACCTGATCCTGACCACCAAACGGGTTTGGCAGTGGCGTACCCGGTTTCATGTGCCAGCGGCGGTTGAATACTTCGCCCGGTTCTTCCCCCACGCCCCAAGCGATTTTTGCCGGCACGCGATTGCGATAGGCCCGGATCAACGCATCCGCGGCCCGGTCGACCAAAAATTCCAGATAAGCTGGATCCGGATCACTTTGAAACAAGCCACATGCCGTTCCAGCGGAGTGCGTATGGGTGGCAGACATCAGCATATGACTGGTCGGGATTCCGGTAAACTCGTGTGCACGCTGCTTGGCTTTATCCAGTACTTCGCGATATACCATACAAAGGTCAAGCACCACGAATGCCAACTGGGTATGACCATCGTCCAACACCAAGGCCCGCGCGTGCGTCTCATCGTGGATATTCTTGACTAATCCATCCTGCATATTGCCATTGATCGACCCGCCAATTTTAGGTGTGATGTTGCTGGTAGCCGCGCCTGCCTGGAAGATCAGCGAATCAGCAACAGCAAAACCCCGGTTGGATGTGGCTATCAGTGCCACGCAAACGAAAAAATAATAACCAAAATTTTTCATCGAATTATTTTCTTTTAAGCGGCCGATGAGAGCTCGATGTAAATAATGATTGCCCTGTGTGGCAATACGATTTACATCTCGGTTTCATCAAATTCATTTTTTATTCAGACTCTCCAAACATATTCAGCAATGTCTCTACAATCTTTCGCGATGCATTTTTCTCGACTTTGTTCGTGGTCAGCCACGTTTCATATCCCCCTACTTCATGTTGTTCGGGCGTTGGCAGATAGCCATAGGAACCATTTGCCAACGAAATCGTGAATGTTTTTTTCATCGGAGACCTTGATTTTATTTCGAGTCCGGTTTCTGCAAAGGTTTCAAACGGAATCGCGGCAATGCCCAGGTCACCGATTTGGAATACCTGTAAAATCACGTCAATCTGATCTGGCCATCCCGCCGCGTGATCGACAACCCTCACCGCATATTCCCGTTCCAATGAATGGTGCAGGGGCTTACTATTTTCGGGTCGAGACAGGATCTGGTTGGCTAACTTGAGCGTCTCTGCATCTGGTTTTCTTACCTGGAGCGGCAAGATGGTCTGTGCGGCCCCAAGTTTCACCCAAGGCACATGATTCACGGATTCGTAAGCCTGAAAAACTTCTTTAGCGACATCATCCGCAACAAAATGCATTTTGGCATAAGGAGGATCTTTGGGCTTCGGCCCCTTTACATTGATGTTATTGATGTCTCCTGAAGTGCCGTTGCTCATGATGCCTACGAATGGCACCTCTTGCCGATCTGCATGGAGCAATTCCTGGATACGATCCGCAAAAACGGCAAAGTAATCCGCGGATATATCGTGTTTCGGCACGCCGCCTACATAATGCAGCGAATAGTTTGCCAACAGCGCAATTGGACGACCATCCACCGCTTGGACGGAAATAAAGGATACTTCGGGATCCGTTGGCCCTGCTGGTTCCACCAGATCAGGGTTTCCGATTCCAGGATTCATCTTCACGGCATCCATCCCGCCAAAGGGGTTGATTACCGGCTTTTTCATTTTCCAGCGGCGGTTAAAAACATGTTCCGGCACGTTCACCGCACCCCAGCCGATCCGGGCGGGCCCCAGATGCTCCAACGCGATGGCCACGCCATCGGCGATCCGATGGGCGACAAACTGCTGATATTCATCCAATGGTTTGCCGAAATTCCATGCTCTTCTTAATGCGCCGTCGCCTTGCGCGCTCGTAGCAGAATGGGTATGCGTAGACGAGGTTAGCACGTGTTCGGGAGGTATACCCGTTCGCTTGTGGATAATCCGTTTTGCCTCATCATACACCTCTCGCGCGATGGATATATTATCCGAAACAACGAAGGCCAGCTTCGTCGTACCGTCATCCAGCACCAGCGCACGCGCATGCAGCTGGTCGTGTACATTTTTCGCCTCCGGCGGAATGCCAAAGTTGCCAACAATGCCCCCACCCAGATAAGGCGTGATGTTACTGATGGATGCTCCGGCTCTGAAAACCAGTTGTTTGGTGGGGTCGGCATTGGATTGCCCCCTTGTTTGTAAGCCGGACAAACAGAGAAAACCCACCAAAATGGAAATTTTCCTTACTTCAATAAATCGGGTTATTGCTTTCATTTTCTTCCTAATAGTTGATTCATTGCCTGATCGTTTTTGTCAAATGCCGGACTACTTTCCGATCGTCGCCTGCTAGTTCATGAAGAAGGCGAACAGCCGTGTCAAGCATTAGTTCTCCTCCTCCCGGTGCCAACCTCGAATTAATCGTTTCATAACTCCCTTGAGCGAATGCTTCCCTGTTTGGGACGTATGCAATATGGCTGTTGGTCAATTCTATGATCAGCGTGGTCGGGAAAGGCGACTTTTCCTTGATCGCCATTCCTAACGCTGCAAAAAGTTCCCCCGGCAACCCGACGATTGCCGCGCTGTCACTGATCTGCATTACCTGCACATGGAGCGGCAATGTCCAAGGTAATGAACCCACGGTGGGCGGAATCGCTTCCCCTGTTTGTCGCATCCGATATAGTGAACGAATTTTGACAGCCCGCCTACGTGGCGTGATGTTGGCTTGCGCAATACCCGCATAGGATTGCGCACAAACAGGTAACGTAGCGCCGCACATCATCGCCAAGAGTAAAGCGGTGAGAGGAGGAGCAGACACAAGACTACCTGGATTTACGCTCATAATTAAAGGTCTTTCTTTGTATATGTTCGTTCCGAACAATATAAAGCAAAGATAAGAATACAACTTGTATATACAAGAGAAAAGATTTCAATTTTGTCCAGCAACTACTTCCGGACGGCAGCGAGTTGCTTATGCAACGTTTCCTCGAGCAGTTCCAGCTTTTGCTGGAGCGAATAAGGTGTATAGACATAGTCCTGTTCAAACTGAAAACCCAGCCGGGAATCCCTGGTTGCTGCCAGCAACGACAAACGGGTGCGTGCGATCTCTTCCTTTAGCAATGACTCCATGCGTTCCAATATTGCCGACGATCGAACCGGATCGTTCGACGAAGCCCATTTCAGCCGCAAATTTTCAAATTCCAATACGGCTGCATTGCTTTGCATCATTCTGTTCAGCTGTTCAGCAATGAGTACCTCCCGGACCGCTCTTTTCCGCTTACGCTCCGGGCTATTTAAAGCGGCTTCTCGATACAACTTAAGTCCCTGTTCCATGGTATGGGAAGCCCGTTTTAAATAATCCAAAAAAACGGGAAGAATTAACTTTCCTTCGGGGACGACGATACCCGTTGCCCGTTGTGCATAGCGCTCCGCCTGATTCGTTCGATTAGTGAAATCGGGGTAAAAAACCATCCGGGAAACGGTAAAAGGCCAGTAAGGATTGAGGTTACTCCCGAGATACCCCATCCATTGGGATTGGTCCGTCCACGAATAATTGAACGTTGCAGTGCGGGCCGGAGGCTCCTGAAAGAACAAGGGATTCGCGACTGCATGATTCGTACCCATATTGGGTCCCGTATCGGGAACCAGTCGGATTGCCTCATCAAAATAATGCCATGCCTGAAGCACGCGTTCTTCTTGGTCGTCGCCAAAAATAAACGATGCGTAGTTTGCTAGCAGTTCTTCAAAAGGAGGTGCATCACTCCAGCAAGACCATGCACGCAATGCTACGATAAAATTTGCACTGTATCCGCTGCTCCAGCTTTCCAGCGTACCGCTAATCTTGTATTTTTCCAGTGCATCGTAGCGGGTTTTCCACTGACCCGGGAACGGCAGGTAAGGTTGCGTTCCAAACTGCCAACTCGCGAAGGTATCCACTTTGGCATAAGCTTTCATCCCGCGTGCCGCTACCTCTTCCAACTGACCACGGGTCACTTCTGCGGGACCGATTTGGGAAAGGGAATAATCGCGGAGATATCCTTTCATTCCGTCCAGCTCAAAACTCTTTCCATTCTCCCAGGTGAGCATAGGAATGGCAGCAGCAGGTAGTTGCTGGACAAAATATCGCTTTAATTTTTCATTTTGCGGCCGGAAATCAATATTATACTCCCAAGCCAGTACTTCGGTTGCTGGATTTACCCGATGACATTCCTCGGTTACAATGCCGATAGCTCGGCTCCAGTTCCGTGCCCAATCTTTAACTTCGTCTTCCGGCGCTCCGTGCAATCCACCCCACTTTCCATACCAAAATCCTTCCGTAAGCAACACATAGCCTCCCATATCCGGAAACTCCCGGATGATGTCTTTTACGAGCGTGCGCAATCCGGCTTCGCTGTCCGGCGTACCCGTATATTGGTAAATAATGGGTGTAAATACTTGGATACCGTACCGGGACGCCCGCCGGATCAGATCATGTATGCTGGACGGATCCTGCTTACGCACCCGTTTTAGCAGGCGTGCATAAAAATCGGTTGAGTTTTCAGCCGTGTTACGGTCGCCGTTCGGATTAGCATAGACAGAAGTAAACAGACCATCGAATCCATCGTGCGCCAACCGGGAAAGTTGCTGATCGGGCCACTCCATCCACCCCAGCCATGAGAGGGCCATGCGACGTTGATACAAGCTGTTTCGAACGGCGTGTAACCCTTGGGGCAAAAACGGTGCCTCGCGCAGATTCATTCGGGCTTCCAGGTTAAAAAGGCCCTGCCGAACGCCGGATAAATCGTATCCACACACAACAATTCGTTCAGAATCCGCTAACAGTTCGTAGCTTTTTGGCGTATCCAGCGAACTGCCCAAGCCTGGGAAATGCTCCCTTACCCCCAGCAAAATACTACGTGTTAGCTTTTTCCAGTCTACCAGCGAATCACGGCTTTCGACGGTTATCCGGACGCCCATGGATCCTTCGAGATAGTCTTGAAAATCTTTTGCAAGATCCAAGAAAGCTTCCTCACTACCATCCACAATGATCAACTTCCATCCATCCGTCGGAAGCGCCATTTCTCCGGGACGCGGCTGTATTTCCGGATTGCGGTTATTTTCATGGATGAGCGCATTTCTTACACGTTCATGATAACCAAATAGTTTATCTGGTGGTAGCACTCGTTCAATTTCCTGAGCGAACTGCTCAGCAGAAATCGATGGAGGATCCGCGTCCGGCGCTGCTGGTGTAACAGATGGCAAAACCGGGAAAGACGGAAATGTCGCTGCTACCGCCGTGCCGATTACTCCTTTTCCAGTATCGCCAAGGAAACGACGCCGATTATATTTCTTCGTCATGACTGTCTCATTCTTTCAAACGACTCCGGACTTATTCCAGTTCCGGTGGAACATTCCCATACGCCCATGGAGCAACGAATGGCGGGGGTGGGGGTGGCACAGGCGTTTTACCCGGTGTCATCTGATTGGCCAACTCAATGCCCGTATCGGCAAACTGACGGCCCGCAGAGACTTCCAAATTAGAGTAAGAGGTTAGGCGGGTTTCATACCCGCCGCCGTTAGGCCCCAATGCTTCCTCGGTTGGCACATATCCAACAATACCATTGGCTAATTCGACGACGAACGTAAATGGAAAATGGCTCCCTTTTTTGATATCGAGTCCGTATTGGACAAAGTATTCTGCGGGATTGGATACAAAAGCAACTGGCCCTACTTGAATCGTTTGTACCTCCACTTCAACTTCGGGACGCTGTTTGATCAACGCATCGAGCATGACCGTTTCTTTCGCAAATGTCCATTCAACAGGGCCAACCTTTTGCGGATCCTGTTTTACCAATTCGAGCGCCCGCTTAACTTTTTCGGGGGCCGGTATCCTTCGTTTTACTTTCCACACTTTTTGCCTTGAGTCCAACGGAATATCGCTCCCTGCACCCCGGCGAACAAGCAATAGCGTTTTATACGCCTCCGCACCCACACGCCCCCCAACAAGCTCCCACCATTCCTCTGGATCGGGATTTGCATATTTTGCCAGATTATCTACCTGTGTGATATCACCGCATGCGCCTTGCAGAAAAACTACCGGCAATGCCGCATTGCCTGTGGCACCGCGTAGCGTCCGCTCCATAGATCCCACCCAATTGGCAGATATCCCACCCGGGTTCGTCGTATTGTGACAAGCAAAGTTTACCATTACGCCCAGCAGATTGTCATCCATGTCCCACACCCCGATCGTACCAACATCCGGATCGATAGGGCCGGCATAGTCGATAATATCCGGATTTCCGACACCGGGATGCGAGTAGGTTAACCCATTCTTCATACGAAGGCGACGATTAAAGGATACTTTATCCTCGTGGCCGACACCAACCGCGAGCTTTGCATCTTGCCGATTCGCATCAGCGTCAACAACTGCTTCAACGATTTGATGTACCAGGTGCTGAATAAAACCCGGATCAGAAATAATGGATTTGTTGGTAACTAAATCTTTTACCAACGGGGATGCGTTGTCATAATCCCCCGGTTCTGACATCGCAATCGGTCCTGACGAATGAGAATGCGATGCGCCGATCATGATGTCTTCAGGTTGAATCCCGCAGCGTTCCTGAATCTCCGCCCGCGCCATCAACACAACTTTCCGGGTAATAAATAATAAATCCACACCAACAAATGCTACCCGCTTTTTGCCATCATCAAAAACGGCAACCCGAACCTTACACGGATCATGAAATTTCCGATGGTAACTTTTACCATAATTCCCCGGTTGCTCCATACCGATATCCGGTGTAATGTCTTTCTGCGAGAAACCCGCTTTGAAAACCGGAGCGGCGGTCGGCAGTCCCGAAGCGGCAGCAGCTATGATGGTCAGACAGATTGTTAAAAAAGGTATTAAGGCATATTTTCCCTTTTTACAAGATGCATTTCTCCACATAATAATCAGATTTGTTTCCAGATTAATCTTTCCCTATCAGTTAGTTAGTAACAAACTAAGACAAAAAATCTTGTATATACAAGAACACAAATAATTTTATTTTTAAACAAATGGAAAACAAATGAATAATTGAATTTATTTGTCTATACAAGAACCAGAACAAAAACCAATTGTATCCGATTCGATTTACGAACAGCATACCGTACTTGTGTACACAACCAAAAAATTTGATTAGCTTTGCCCAAATTGTTATTACATGGTGAGGACACCGACAACTCCTATATACCGAGTGCTTTTTAACAATCTGAAGGGCCAGATTGATGATGGACATTATAAAAAGGGGGATTTACTTCCGTCGGAAAATGATTTATGCAAATTATACAGTACCACCAGACCCACCGTCAGACAAGCATTGAGTGAGTTAGCCCGTTTGGGATATATCGTCAGGCATCATGGAAAAGGAAGTATTGTTTCGGAGCCAAAAAACGGACTCGGCATTCTTTCCATTAAAGGTTCCACGGCTGGCGTGGGTAAAAAGAATCTACAAACGAAAGTGTTGGCAAAAACGGCAAAAACAAACTGGCCTATCGATTTTCCTTACGAACTTACCGAAGCACAACGTCATGCAGGCTGCCTATACTTATCTCGCTTACGTTTTGTAAATGGCTTGCCCACATTGTACGAAGAAACGTATATTACGGATATCGACCTGCCTCGCTTTACGATGCATAACCTCGAAAAAAACTCATTGTTTGAAACCTTGAACAAGTATCACAAGGTTGAGATTAAAGAAGGCGAACAAAAGATATGGGCGGTAGCGGCTGACAAAGCTGTATCCGACCTGCTTTCTGTCAAACCAGGCAAGCCCATACTACACATGAAGCGCAGTATGCACACCAACAAATCGAACCTGATCATCTATTCGTTCCTTTACTGCAATACAGAGGAATACTTTATTCAGGATTATTTTTGAGGCACTGCCCATCACATATCAAACCCGCTCAAACTTGTAGGGGTACACGTTACCGGATGCCCATTGTGCCACATAGATGTTTTCATCCCGATCGACGCATACATCATGGGGATGTATGAATAAGGGTGTCTGCTGTGACATCGGCTGGAGTTTTCCATCTTTGTACACAGGCTCGGAACCGCCAATGTTCGAGATAACACGATTTTCTTTATCTAAAATTGTAACAAAGCCAGATTTAGCGTGATTCATGTCGGGCGACCGTAACACTGCGGCATACAACAAATCTCCATGAATTACCGGCCGACATACGCAAGCACCGGGCACTTCAATGATTTCCAATAGATCTCCTGCCATCGTAAATCGCTTGAAACAGCACCGGGTCCGATCGGTCACCAATAATGTCGCATCGCCTTTCCGCTTGTCGACGCAGATACCGTGGGCATTATCCAGAAACTTATCTCCCTCGCCCCGACCGCCAAACCAACCCTTTAATTTTCCATCAGCGCCGTAATGGAGAATATACTGTTGTCCATATCCGTCTGCGACATAGATATCACCATTCGGCGCTACGGTCGTTTCAGTAGGCACATAAGCTTCTTTCTTTTCGTATAGTTCAGCTGCTTCAGGGAATTCCAACGTCATCAATAGCTCGCCATCCAATGTTGTTTTATACACTTCATGCCTTGCCGTATCCGTAATGAGCAGAAATTCGTCCTTACCTTCTCCAGCTAGGGTTAAGCCATGTGCACCGGGGTATTCCTTGCCCCAGCTGTTTATCAATTTTCCCCCAGTATTGTATATCAATACATTATTTCGGGTCTCATTGGTAAGCAACAGAATACGACCTTTTCTATCTTGCACCATTTCATGGCAATCCTTGACCGGGAATTGGGAGGCGTTTAATTCGCCCCAACCTTTTACCTGACGATATACTCGCCCATTGTGTCCATAAAAGGGAACTTCCTTTTTGTCGGAAAATACAGGTTTTACTGCCATTGCTGAAATACTGATAGCCGTCTGGCCGATAAATGTTCTTCTGTTCATTTGCTCATCCTATAGGTTACAATTGCTTTTTATCCGAAAGAACCGCTCACACTGCGAATTGTTAGCGCAAACTTAGATAAACCTATTTAGCTATGCAAGTTTTGGTAGCAAATACATGCGCCGGGGGCTACGCTGTTCAACCGGTCACTAATCGGTCCTTGTTTTGATTTCACGGTCGCCGCAAAGCGAGGGAGACGGATCCGAAAGAAATGGATGCTACGGATAACTTTGGATACGCAACGCAGCGGTAACGCTCCGCGTCACTAGGCTTCTTTTGCGCATCCAATATTATCCGGGGTACTCGCCACATCTGGTGTTTTACGTCTGCTGCAGAGCAAGCCTTGAAGACGCAAGCGCAGCGCAGTGGATTCCAGCTTGTGAGCAGCAGGCTAAAACACCTACCGTGCACAAATGCCAAGCGCATGCACCTGCTAGAAACGACCTGTCTTTCGGTTACCGATCCCGTACCTACTCTGTACCTATTCCGTACCTTGTATTCTGTACCTTGGCGCTCAATAACCGATAGGCAAAGGGTAAGAAAAGCCTAGGCAATGGGTATGTTTGCGAGAACAATCCAGTAAATGTAACCTACGTGATTGGCAACTCCTTCAATACGTCGGCAGCCGTTTGGATGGCCTTATCGACATCTTTTTCTGTATGTGCCGCACTGACATACCACAGGCCCCTGCCGATTACCCTGATACCCCGGTCGTGTAATCCAGCGATAAATCGCGAAAGTTTAGCTTTATCATTCCCCAGGGTATCCCGATAATCATTACATTGCCTTTTTTTGCCGAAATAGGTCACGAACATCGGGCCTAATCCCTGTGTTACGAGATCTTGTTTCGTATCGACTGCCGCTTCCCGTAACCCGTCCATTAATCTTCTGCCCAAGCGATACATGCGTTCATAAGGATTTTCCTGCTCCAAGACCTCAATAGTCGCCAGTGCCGCAGCTACCGTCGGATTGCCCGAATTCATCGTCCCGGCATGGATTACCTTTCCTTCGGCGATCAGCTCCATCCATTCGCGTTTGCCCACAATGGCGCTGATGGGATAGCCACTGCCCATGGCTTTTGCAAAAATAGACAGATCCGGCGTCACGCCGAAGTACTGCTGAGCACCGCCCAGACCTACGCGGAACCCGGTGATTACCTCGTCTAAAATCAACGCGATTCCAAACCGATCGCAAAGAGCCCGTAATCCCTCCAAAAACCCCTCGTTCGGCAGTATGCATCCGTTGTTACACATGATAGGCTCGGTAATAATCGCGGCGATTTCTTCGTGATAGCGCTTAACCGTCTGCTCCACCAGTGCTAAATCATTCCACGGTAGGACGATAAAATCTTCCCGGGAAGATTCCGGTAAACCCGCCGTCCACGGAAACACATTCGGTTGCTCCCTGCTCCCTAATGCTTCGATCCCGGGTGTGGAGATTCCGTAAGCCACGTTATCCAACCAGCCATGGTAATGTCCTTCGAAACGCAAAAATTTCTGCCTGCCGGTCTTTGCCCGGGCTACCCGAAAGGCTGTCTGCACTGCCTCGGAGCCGTCCAGGCAGAAACGCATTAATTCGGCCGAGGGAATCAGTTTGTTCAGTTTCTCGGCCAACTCGATTTCCCGGATGTGCTGTCCGGCATAGAGCTGCCCTTCCCGCGAATATTCCTCCACCTTACGCAGGACCTCCGGATGGGAATGTCCCAGTATCAAGGGACCCTGACTGAGCGTAAAATCCAGGTATTCGTTGCCGTCTACATCGTAGATACGGCTTCCGCTCCCGTGGGTGTAGAACAATGCGTGCGGATGGTTGTATTTCCTGAATTCGGAAGATACACCCGACGCCAAAACTTTTTCTGCCCGATTGAGCAGCTCCTTCGATTTCTCGTACATCATTGGAAAATATTAGTTAAATCAAAACCTACTGTTCAATCAGTTCTTTTTTTGGACGGATCAAGAAAAGGGAAATCGCCGCCAAAACGATAAACAATGCGGCAAATTGATAGATCGTACTCAACCCGATGTGCGTATCCCGTAAAAATCCGCCGTAATAAAGTGCAACCCCACCTACCAACGTACCGCAGCAATTGAGAATACCGTAGCCGGTAGCCCGGTACCGATGATCGATAATCATGCTGAGTATCGGCATCGTATTCGCGTCGCTGAACGATTTGGTCACGGTATAGGTTATGAAGCAGAAAACGGCTATCGGCAACATCGTTGTATAGCTTGCCAAAAAAATAGCAGGCGCTGCAATGCAAAGCCCGATTGCAGGCACCCATATCCGGCCTCTTGGATCACGCCGTCCCCATCGATCGGCCAAGAAGCCGCCTAATAACACACCGGCAATGGCAGACGTAAAGACGTAAGCCGTTGAATACACACCCGCCATGGTCTGCGAAAGCCCGAACTGCTCTTTGAAATAAGTCGGCAACCACCCCACGACCAACCAGGTCAGAATGCTAACCAATGCAAAAAACACAACCAAAAGAATAAACGATCGCTGCCTGAATAGGTACACCAACCCCTTTCCAAATCCAATCTTATTCCCCTCATTGGTATCTGGTGTCTTTTCCCGGGGAGCTTCTTTCAATAAAAAGATAAGCAAAAGGGAATAGACAACACCGAAAATACCAAACAGCAGAAATGCGGTATTCCATGTATGCTTTTCGGCGATCCAACCGCCCAGAAACCCTAAGCTTTGTCCGGACATGATGCCGGCCATATGGATTCCGGTGGCGAGCGACCGCGTAGGGCCCCGATGGTAGTCCATGATCAATGCCAACGCAGCCGGTATGTAACAGGCCTCGCTGATCCCCATCAGTGCCCGCGTCAGCAGTAGCTGCTCGAACGTCGTGGCATAGGCCGTGAGCCAGGTCACCGCCGACCAGACGAACAGGCTACCCAGCACCACCCGGCTCTTTCCCAATCGGTCAGCCATGAAGCCGGCCAGCGGACTCAGGAAACCGTATATCCACAGGAAAACCGCGGTTAGCAATCCAAATTGCGCATCCGTCATGGGTATCGCGTCGACGATTGATCCCCGCATGGTCGTAATCATCGTCCGGTCGATGTAGTTCAATAACGCAATGACAAACAGCAATCCAACGGTCAGCCACGCCTTCGGTGCCGGTTTATCGGTATGGTATCTCTTCTGCATAATCTAATTTTTTAAACGCTTACCAACTTGTCCATCCCCCATCCACCAGCAAATTATGTCCGGTTACGTAAGCTGAGGCATCCGATGCAAGAAAAACGATCGGCCCCTTAATGTCGTCCTCGTTCGCGAACCTTCCCAGCGGTGTCAGGCGCTTGTAGTTGGCCACAAATTCGTTGTCTCCGTATTGTTCTTCCACGCCCGGCCCATATCCACCGGGACTTATGCAATTGGCACGGATCCCGTACCGCCCGTAGTAATTGGCGAGCCATTTGGTAAAGCCAACCATCGCGGATTTATCGTACGTATAGTTTACCGGGCTGGTCATGCCCGTATCGCCGTAGACCGGAAAATTAGGTCCGACCACCCCTTGTATGGATCCGATATTGATGATTACCCCCATTCGGTTGGCAACCATGTGCTGCACGGCATATTTCGTAATCAACATCAACCCGGTTGAGTTGATCCGTTGCGAGGCCTCCCATTCCGACTTCTCCATTTGGTCGAGCGTTTTGAAGCCCTCGCGTGAGACCGCATTGTTCACCAGCACGTCCAGTCGGCCAAACCGTTCGATTACCTCCTTTATAAACCGCGCAATAGACGTTTCCTCCCCCAGATCCAGTTGCATGCCTACCGCCTGGTATCCGTTGGCAACCAGTTCCGTTGCAGCCGCCTGGCATTGCTCTGCATTGCGCGACGCGATTACCACGCATGCCCCCGCCTCGGCCAGCGCCAATGCGATGGGTTTACCGTATAATCCCGCGCCGCCGGTTACCACGCATAGGCGGTCCGTTAATTCAAAACTGTTTCGAACATTCATCATCAAACGAGTTAAAATTTACCACATCCCCGGGGTAATCACCTTCAGGGGAAGTTGTTGAAATGCATCTGCAATCTCTTCACGTATGTCCAACGGGAGCGCGGGAGCTTGCTGCAATGCCGCATTTTCTTTCACCTGATCCGGATTTTCCGCACCGAACACCACGCTGGTTACACCTGTCAAATCCCTTACATACGAAAATGCCAGCTGCGCAACATCCATCTGTGCTTTTTGAGCGAGCCGCCGCAACCGCTGTAAAAAGGGTAGGGCATCCCGGAGGTGCGACGGAATTTTGCCCTCGTCCAAAAAGAACAGTCCCTGCAAAAAGACACTGCGGGCAAACACCAAACTTCCCCGCTCCCTCATCCGTGCCAATCCGCCATTGCGGACCACCCGCTGGTCAAAAATATTGATCGGCACCTGTACCGCCTGCAACGAACGTTCCTCCACGACGGCCATTGCCTCGTCCGGATAATACAGCGATATCCCGCCCTTGCGGATCAACCCCTCTTCCTGCAGCTCGTTTACAACCATCGGCAGAAACCGCAGCAGCTGATCAATAGGTTCATCCTTACCCTTGTGGTAAAGCAAGATAGGCAGCACCGGGATGCCCAATGCTTTCAGGCTCTGCCGTACGCTATCCTTCGCCTCTTGGCGGGCTTTCTGCAAATCGGTCACCGCCTCAGCGCTCCATTTAAATTTACTGACGACCAGCAAATCTGCCGCCTCCCGGCTATTGGCGGCCAGGAAGCCTCCGATCACCTCTTCCGAATTGCCATAGTACCGGGAAGTATCCCAGGTCGTGATTCCCGATTGCAACGCCTCTTTCAGTATCGCCTCGCCCACCGTCCGATCCGGTTTACCACCGTCATTGGCAATACCGTAGTTTAACCCTAACTGAACCGTTCCCAGTGTAAGTGGTGATACCTTCATGGCTTTCGTTGTCCTTTCTCCGCCGTCACTCCCGTTATCCGGTTCGTGCGGATACCCGGTTTAACTTCACCGCTGATGTAATAAGTCCGGCCATTCCAGTCGACCGTCGGAAGCGTCACCCTGCCGGGCTCCCGCTCCGCCTCCTCCTGATACCCCCAACGATCCGCTGCCGGATCATACCAGAGCAATTCCCCGCCGATACCGGGATGCGTCTGCGGAAGGGCATGCAGGGCCGTCAACCGGTCTACCCCGCCCCAGAAAAGAAATGCCCGGCCGGCCACCAGTGGCGCCGGGTTTGCGCCCGCCGACATGCCCACCGGCAGATCACTCAGCCGCTGCCACTCGCCGCTCCAGCGGTTACCGGTCTTTGCAGGCGCAAAACAAAATGCATCCTGGAAAATATGCCGTTGATCCAGTCCGGCGGCGTTCCGTTTCTTGTTCTCGCCGCTAAAGAGGTAAAATTTACCACCGAAGCTTCCCGTTACCGGCAAAATCCGTCCTTCGCCCGGCCATTCCGGCAACGCAAACCAGCCGTTATCCAGCGCATCCAGGTCCAGACCATAACAACAAAGGAGCGGCACCCCATCCGGCTTTTCCATTCCGCCCACAACAATCAGCAGTGACCCCACCCGTGTTCCAGCCATATTCGCCAGTGGATGGGGAAGCCGCGGTCCTGCTTCCATTTTCAGCGCCCCATTTTCCCAGCGAAATAGCCACGTTCCGTCACTGTGTTCGGTAGCGGTGCTTCCGCCCACCAGCACCATACGATCTCGGTACGATGCCGACACCCCGTAGGCTAGCCCGCCGGGCAATACGTTACCTAACTGCTGCCATTGGTTGGCCCCGGCTTCCAGCATGAATATATCGTTGTGCCACTTCTTCCGCCCCCCTTCCCACGGGTAGCCATCCGGAAAATTGGCCCCTCCCATGCAGAAGAGACGCCCGTGGCTTACCCCGGCAAACATGCCCGCACGTCCCGCGGTATCAGGCAACGGTGGCAATTCTGACCACACAATGGACTCTTGTGCCTTTATCTCATACGTTATCATCGTCGTTACGATCAATCCGATCATCGATATCAATTTATTCGTCGTGTTCATTTGTAGTCAGCGTTAGTTTCACAACCCTTCCCGGACCCGGTTCGGCATCACCACCGGTCACGATGAGGCTGTCCGGCTCCAGTAAGCAAACGTTGCTGGTCAACGGAATACCTGTCGGAATGGATGCAAGTAACCTCCCTTGCTTGTCCACCACCTGAAGGGCGCCCATCCCGTAGTGAGCTACCCAAACGTTGCCCGCGCTGTCAATGGCCAAGCCATCCGGCAGATTTGCCTGCGGATGCCCGGAAGCATGGTATGGCAACTCACAGAACACGTCCCAATCTGCCGCACCATCCGGCCCGTCCAACTGGATCCGGACCAACCGGTTGGCATAACTCTCTGCCACGAAAAGATGCCGTTCATCGGCAGAAAGTACAAGACCATTCGGATAGTCCAATCCTTCTGCTACGACACGTTCCGTACCCGTGTTCGACCGGTAAAACACATAGCCCCGATGGCGCACCGAATCCGTAAAATAAAAACCGCCCCCGCTGTCCGTAATCACGTCGTTCGGTGTGGTCACCGGTCTGCCGGCGCAATGTCCGTCGACTACATTCCCCGTAAAATTCCCCTTGGCATCGTAGCGCCTCAATTGCCGGGTTTTGCTGTCGCATACCAGCCAATTGCCCATCGAATCCCGGGCTTGCCCATTGGGCCATCCCCCTTCCACACAGCGCGATGCGCCGCTTTCTCGGCGCCAATACCAAAGGGTTCCACCCATCAGGTCCGTAAAATAAATGCCGCCCTGGTCGTCACAGACCGGTCCTTCGGTGTAAAATGCACCTTCAAACAGGACCTCCCGACGAACGGATATCTGCTGCGTAAAATCGATTGCCATGCTAGATCGGTTCAAAGGGGAAAAGCGGTTTCCGCCTGAATTGATAAGTCAGTTTGCTCACGTCCGCCCGGCTTGGACCGGGCGTATCCACTTGCAGGACGGTCTGGCAAACCGGCCCGTACGCCGCAAGCGGCGCGTTGACCCCTTTGGCCACCAACACGTCGAACGCTTCCGGGTCGAGGCCAAAAGCCGTCAGCTGCCGGAGGCTGAAGGGCGGTATGCGCAGCGTACTCACCATGAGGGTACCTCCGCCCTCCGTATTTACGATCAAGGTCTCGCCCATGTCAAACCGGACCTGTCCGCCATGCCTCGGGGTCGGTTCCGTAAAATTTCCCGCCACCCGGTTTTTCAGCACCACTCGCTGCTTCCATGGCCCCTGCCCTTCATCGTCAAAGCCAGAAAGGCAAAGATCGAATGCAGTTCCAACCGGCACGCCAGCTGCCTGCCTCACCGCCTCAGCATCGGGTTGATAGCTAAAATACCGAAGTCCACGCGTTTCCAATGCCTTCACGAGGGCCAGTCCATTGCCCGGCGTACCGCCACCAATGTTGTCGCCCATATCCAGTAATAAAACCGGTTTCTGCAAGTCGGACAGTTTGGCCATGGTTTCCACGACACCGATCTTATCGCCCACAAAATCAGCCCTTCTTTCGAGGATATACGCCTCCATCTGTTGCGCAATACGGTCCGCCAGCACGGCATCGCCCTCGGTTATCACGATGATTGAACTGCCCATCTCCGGCACATCAGCATAGGGAAATCCCAGCGCCACGCTCACAGAGCACACTCCCTGCTCCTTCTCGAGCTGCCGGGCGTACGCATAGATCCCCTTGCAGGGTTGCACATCCGTGCCTTGCTGTTCGATACTGATCGCCAGCGGCAGTTGCACCAGTTTCTGACAAGGCCTCATTTTATCCCGCAGGCAACGGATCATCAGTTCCCCTGCCTCTTTTCCCCGCTCGCGCTGGTCGAGATGCGGGTTCCTTTTATAAATAACCAATCCATCGGTCGCGTTGACCATCCGCTCGCTCACATTGGCGTGAAGGTCCAACGTGCCTACCACCGGCACCCCGGGTCCGACGATCCTCCGCACCGCTTCCAGCCAATGCCCATCCATGTCGCGTTCCGGTTCGCTAACCCCCGCTCCATGCGGCACCACCAGGCAACCGTCTATCGGCATCGAACGTTGCAACCCTTCCCGTATTCCGTCCAGTAGCGCCCGATACGTCTCCCCGCGTACCACACCCCCCGGCGTTGCCTCGGCAAATACAACGGGAATCACCTCGATCCCTTCCCGATCCATGACCTCCAGCATCCCCCCGATTTCATGATGGGCATGCTCGTATTCCTTCCGGATGTCGGCGCCCCACAGCCAATGGCTATTGCGGAAATCAGCCGCATCAGTCAGGTCGCCGATAAACGTATTCGACTCGTGATAAATCCCCACTAAGGCTACCCGGAACCCCATGCCTACTGTTTTACCATCGCCACGGCATCCACCTCAAATTTCAGCAAATCGCCCAAGCACCCGATCAACGTGGTCCGGGCGGGAAACGGAGCGCTGAAATATTCCTTGTAAATCTGGTTGAAGGCGGCCAGGTCTTCCTGGCTACCCACGTAGTTCCGCACCTGCACCACATTTTCAAAACCGAGTCCAGCCGCTTTCAGTATCTTCCCCAAATTGTCAAAAGACCGCCTGCATTCCTCTTCAAACGTGCCCTTTACGATGGTACCGCTTTCGTCTACGGATGCCTGTCCCGAAATGAATACGTATTGCCCTGCCTGAACAGCCGGGGAGAAAGGCAAAAAGCTCTGCGGTACCCCGTCACCAGTGATGTATGTTACATTTTCCATTGTATCGTCTCTTTTTATTACGTTCTTTTTTATTACGCCACAAAGGTTTCCATCCGGTCCAGTATCGATCGTACCTCCGCATCTTCCCATTCCTGCTGCATGGTCCCGAGGGGAGCCTTTGTCCGGCCGATGTCAATGCCATATTTTAGCTGCATTGCCTTCCTCAGGAATGTCCAGATATTGGGCAATACAAACAAGATGATCCGCTGGAATTCCAGCATAAACTCCTTCGCCTGCTGATAATCCCCCTGCTGAAATGCCTCCAATACCCGCTTGCACGCTTCACCCCAAAGGTTGTAAAAGGAGCCGATTGCGCCAACCGTACCACAAAGCGATGCTTGGCAAAACAATTCGTCTGCACCGCTGAACAGCCGAAGGCGTTCCCCCGCATGGAGATGAATGGTGCTGATTTCCATCAATTGCCCGGTCGTCAGCTTCATTCCCGCCACGTTGGGAATGTCCAGCAACCGGGTGACGAAGTTTCCGATATCGCCCATGGTATTGCTACCCAATTGATACGGAAAAAAGGGAAGATCGGTTGCCGTAGCAATCTGCCGGTAGTGAGCCAAGGCCGCTGTCGTGTTGCCTGTGAAATAAATAGGCCCTACGGATGAAACCGCATCCGCGCCTTTCGCCGCTGCATGCTTTGCCAGCCGAACCGATTCGTCGGTCGTCATCGAGCCGACCTGCACCATGACGGGCACCCGTCCGGCCGTTACCTGCATAACCTGTTCCGTCACCAATTTCCGCTGCGCCTCGGTAAACAGGACACCCTGTCCCGTTGAGCCCAGTATATACAAGCCGTCGAGTCCCTGTCCGATTAACAATTCCACCAACTTTGCCAGCTCATTCAACGCTGGGTTTCCTTCATCATCGACGGGGGTGAACATGGCAGGCCACAACCCACTAAATTTATCGCTCATTCTATTTATTGATTAATTGTATGATGTAATTTTTAAGTTCTTTTTCATTAGCCAAATAGGCATTTGCACTGGTCGACGCCATAACTGACGCACGCTGCACATCCTTAAAACCGTGTCCCGTTATTAGACAAACGATGGGCCGGTCGGGATCTAACGCTCCCGCAGCCAACGCCCGGCGTACGCCCGCCAACGCCACGGCACCAGCGGGTTCACAGAAGATTCCCTCTTTTTTCGCCAGCCAATCCTGGCATTCCCACACCTGTTCGTCCTGCACGCCGAATCCCGTTCCTCCGCTTCTCCGACATGCGGCGATCACTTCAAAGCCATCCAACACATTCGGTACCTGCAAACCACTGATTGCTGTCGTACTCTGTGGCACAGCCGTCGGATGCATCTCTCCGCCGGCCAACGCCGACACGATCGTGTCATTACCCATGGGCTGCACACAGTGCACGACATGATGGCCAGCCGAACCGTACTGTCGCTGCCAGCGCTCAAAGCCTCGTGCGACCGCCAAGGTAAGCCCGCCCCCGCCGGCCGGCACAAATACCTGTGTTCCGCCGTCAAACGCAGCCGCGATTTCATAGGCAATGGTCTGCACACCTGCCATCGCCTCCGGGCAAAAGCAGTACGCACTGATCTGCACGGAGGTCTGCTGTTCTTCGGCCAACCGCCCAAGCATCGTCATCACCTGTTCCGTCACTTCCGGGCGCTTACCAAAATCCTTCACCATCAACGTTGCAGCCCCGTACAGCCGCATTTGCTGAAGTTTGCCTTCCGGCGCGCCGTCCACGACGGCCATGATGCAGGGCAATTGTGCCGCGGCACAGTACGCTGCGAGTGCGGCCCCGGTATTTCCGCTGGATGTTGCCAAGCACACCTTTATCCCTTGCTGCACGAAGCGTGATAGGGCCATGGCCGCGAATCGGTCTTTGTATGATCCCGTCGGGTTCAGGTTTTCCAACTTGAAGTAGAGGTTATTTAACCCGAGCGACGGACCGATAAATCGGGATTTTACCAAAGGCGTATGTCCTTCTCCGAGCGACATCCGCGCACGGTTCTCCACCTCAGGAAGCAACGCGTGATATGTCCAGATTCCTTTCAAAATACCAGCTTATTCTCTTTTCCCCAGATAACCCGCGCGTTCCATAAGGTCCCATTGGCACCTCTTGGATGGGGTTCGTTACCAATCATGAATTCCGCATCGGTAACCCATGATTCATCCTTTGTGATCGATGCGGCCCCAAAATTACCCAGCATGACCCCGCGTTCCGGCATCAGGACTTGTTCGGTCGCCCGGATGACGTACAGTTCTTCTGGGTGTACCTGCGCCAAAAACAAGGGCGCCCGGTTGCGCGCGATGTGGTCGTTATTTGCTCCCTTTCTCGTATAAGACAAGAATAATCCGTCGCTATGAACCAACCAATGTGCTTGCGTATTATAGCTACCCAGCGCGGTCCCATCATCAAATTTCCACGGTCTTATCTCCTCCCAGTTTAGCCCATCCTGACTTCTCGAGACATATGCGGCGTCATTGTTTCTCAAGGTCAGGTAATACGTATCCTTGTAAAAAGCAAGCGACGGTTCGACGAGACCCCGGCCTCCTTCCACGGTCATTTCCGTACCGTGTTTCAGATAGGATAACCGCACACCGTCAAACGAACACTCCAACACGGTAACGGAGTAGTCCCCTCCGCCCGGCCCCCGGAAGTAAATGGGCAGCAGAATATTCCCGTTCGGCTTAACCAGCCATTGTGTACAACCGGGGTTAACCGAAAAAAATTTCCCATTTTCCTCCGGGATGCCCGCTATCGCCTGCCAAGGGGTCCACGTATTTTTCGCCGGATCAAATAAGGTATAATTGGCATCACGTGCACGTGGTTTCTCCGTCAGTTGCTTCCCGTTTCGATCATATCTTACTTTGATCCCAATGCCGAGAAGCTTCCCTGTCTTTTCATGCCAACCCGGTGTCACATCGGCAACACTGACGGTCGTACCATCCGGTTCATAGGTCCACGCTAGTTCGGGCACCTCTATGGGATCCGTCCAGGTTTTGCCAAGATCGTCGGTTCTCATATAGTATAGTCCGGAATAAAAATCGCTGACTTTCAGGTGTTTTTGCAGCGTCATAATCACTGCGGGTTTTCCTTTTTCACCGTACCCCGGAATTGCTGCTGTACGGGGATGAAACCACGCGAATGTCGGATTCAACGCTTGGTGGGCGACTTCGGTTTGCACACGGAATGGAAGGTGATCAATTCCTTCCCCAACCGAGAAATTTAAAAACAAGACGAGCGCAAGAATCGGTAGGGGCCTCCAAATGCGACGGCGATTTATCATTTTCTTCATCTCAAAACGCGCGGGGAAATTGGAGTTTCTTACTGGCATAACTATTGAAATTGTGGCTGAACCCGCCGTCGGCAAGGATCGTTGTTCCCGTAATGAAAGACGCCTGATCTGACGCCAGCCAAGCGACGAGTTCGGCTATCTCACGGGGTGAGGCGGCCCTTCCCAGGGGTGTCATCTCATTCATTTCCGCCTCCAGCTGCTTGGAAATGTTATTTCCTTTCGCATCTTGATAATCCCCACTCATGGCGGTTTGTACATTCCCCGGACTTACCCCCACCACGCGAATGCGGTCCCTTCCGTAACACGTTGCCAGTTCGTAGGTCAAGCTCTCCATACCGCCCTTGCAGGCTATATAAGCCGGACTATACCCGCCTGCGCGTTGCGACATCACACTGGAGATATTGATGATCACACCTGTATCTTGCTGCGCTGCCATTACCGCCGCGGCGTATTTAGCCAGGAAAGCCGGGGCGGTCAGGCATATCCGCACGGTTCGTTCCCAGTCCTCCAGGTGGATAGTTTTCATCGTTTCGATGGTCCGCCACGCCGCATTGTTCACTAACACATCGACACGCCCCCAGCGGGCCACCGTAGTTTCCACAGCCGCTTTCCAATAGGCCGAATCGGCCAAATCGCCCGCTACGATAAGCACCTCAGCACCCCACTTACTTTCCGCAGCGTCCCGTAATTTTATCAGTTCATGTTCATCCCTTGCCATCACCGCAATCCGGTAACCTTGCTCAGCAAATTTAAAGGCTGTTTCGTATCCGATACCCCGCGATGCACCACTAATTAATGCTACCTTCTCCATCGTTTATTATCAGTTTTTCATTTCGTTTTATCGGCATAATTCCACCCAACGCATCGCCTTTTACCACCTGTACGGAGCATCGCAGCAGGAATACCAATCCGGTTTCTTCCGCGAGTACGGTCGTCGATTGCCCGCTTGCGGGATCCACGATGCGACCGAAGCGTTGGCCGGCGGTAACCCAATCGCCAATCGATACTGCTGAAATGAATACCCCCGATCCCGGAGCCGGCATTTTTACCTGCAGGTACCCGCTATCGCGGCGGTGGTCTTCCAGCCAATATTGCCAGTCCGGCGCGGCGACTTCGCCTGATTCCAACATATCCAGTTGCGTCAGTACCCGCCTAACGGCATCTTTATAGCGATCAGCCACCTGTTCGCGGAAGCCGCTTCCTCCCCCGTATTCCAGGTAGATTGCCGGTACGCCGGCGTCCCGTGCAACGGAAAGTGTCCGTCCGTCGGGCCGATGATCCGTACCCCATATCAACGGCATTCCCGTGGCGACGGCCAACTGCTGCTGCTGCGCCAGCACCTGGCGATCCGGATGCAGCATATAGCCCACAAGCGGATAGATCTCCAACGCCAGGCCACCGGTATGCAGGTCGATCACCGCATCGGCTTGACGGATACGCTGGCTCACGGCATGCGCCGCCCGTTCGGACGACGATCCGGTCTCCGATCCCGGGCACACCCGCGCCAAATCCAATCCATCATCGCCCAATCTATTGCGCTTCACGTAAGCCCCCGCATTGACCAATGGGTCTATGGTGACGCGGCCCCGGCGGATGGTCCGAGCCAGTTCGTCTGCCAGTTCGACCAACGCAATCATCGGTTCATATTCATCGCCATGCACCCCCGCCAGCAAGAGCACATGCGGGCCGGTTTCATCGCCGTTGATCTGCCAGGTTTGTTTCATATCAATGCTCGCCTTCGTAATAGGGTGCACCGCATGTAGCCGCACTCTCGTCAAAAATTTGCAACCGTTTGAAAAGCAACCGTGCCATTTCCAAATGCCCCATCCCATTGGGATGCAACGGGTCATTCAGCCAATCCGCAAACACCTGTGATTCGCCTTTTTGCCGGATCGCATCCTGCCAATACGCCCAATGGTCTACGCCGACCACCCCATTGCGTTCAGCCACCTCGGCCACGGTCTGCGCATAGGCAGGGAGGTTGCTTCTTTCCGTCGCCTTTGCCGCGATAATAGGCGTAGGCACATGGAGCACCGGAATCGCACCCATGTCGCGCACCCGACTAACGATTGCCGATAGATTCCGTTCAAAATCGGTACGATTTACCTTCTTGGATGTCGCGCAGTCGTTGGTTCCCATCATCACAGATACGATCTGCGGCTTGAAATGATCCACTCGCCATTTCCAATCCGCCAACAAATCGGCCGTGGTGTTCCCGCTCACGGCGGTGTTAATGACCACGTCCCGTACGCGGCTCAGTTCCCACCGGACCCGCTCGGAAAACACCTCCGGATAGGATCGCCATCCGTGTGTATGCTTTGCCCCTTGGGTGATGCTGTCGCCCGTAAATAGCCAGACCGAGGGATCCCCGCCCTCCAGGCGCGATTTTATCGCGCGGAGGTCGTCGATGCCCTGGTTATCGTCCCGGAATCGCTGATCGCCGGCAAAGGCCTGGTACGCAGCCGTCGACGGAATCGCTCCCGCGATCAGCAAACCAGCCTTCAAAAAGTTTCTACGCGAATGCATACTCTCTTCGATATTATAGCGCCTTAAATTCAATGGCGGTGACCAAAAACTTGCCGTTGACGGGCAAGGCGCCTCCCTTTATTGGAATTTCAATGCGTAGAGATCCGCATCGTGCATTTTAAACCGAATTCTTACCGGCTTGCCAGCTAATGCAGAAACATCGCTTCCGTTTTTCCAATACACAACACGTTCAACGGCGTCACCAAATATTGGCTCACAGTCATCCATTGAGAATCCCGGCAGGGGATCACCTTTTTCGTCTGTCAATTCAACGTAAATATCTCCCATAGCAGAAGTCGAGAAATTAAGTGTTAACTCATCGCCCTCGAAAGTAAACGGCTTAGTCAACAATTCTCCGCCAGCTGCTGACGCATTTACCGACACGAACCCATCTAAACGCAATGTATATCGCCTTACGGAACTAGCATGGCCTTTCCAGTAAGTCTCGGTCACGTAAAAAGACAGTTCATTGGGTGCTCCCGCATCTTCAGATTTGGTCTCAACTACATGCCATGCAGCGTAGCTATCCCCATATGTCCACGTGCCTGGCCGTTCAATGCCTGGCCGGAGAAAAGCTTCATTCCATCGTTTAAACAATTGACCATCACGACTCGTCATAAGGAGTGTTTCCGTTATCGCTGTACCGTACCGTTGTGATTTTTTTGCTCTTTTTTCCCGTTCTTCCAATTCCGGTAATGCTCTCATAGACGTTGACCATCCACGGTCGACATAACGAGCAGGGAACCCCATCAAAATATGGGGAGCCCGATGGTACGGTTTTATTTGGTTTGTATAAAGTTCTTCCGGTGGTGAATCTGCGTAAGTTACATTGGTCTGATTTTCCCAATGGACGAAATCATCCGAGACGGCGGTGCGAATCGCCCGGAACCCGCCAAATTCCTGCATGGTTTTTGATTTTGACACAACATCGGATACATTTCCAGAATCCAATTTATTAAAGTATCTCCAATACGCCCGGTATTTATTGATAGTCGGATCCCAAAATGCCAAATTCTGGGAATCAAAAGCACCATCTTTGATAACCGGGTCGGAAGCCATTAATGACCAGTGGATCCCATCGGGAGATTTAAACGCAACCAACCCTGCATTAGGTTTCTTCCATTGTACCAAAAAAGCTTTATAGCGTTCGTCGACGGGCACATTCGGGTTTTCATCTTTAAACACTGCGGGATGCCCAGCATCGACTTCCAGTCCACCTACTTCCTCACTCGCAAATACAATATTATTATCTGTTGAGCCCTTGAACTCATGCAAACCCAAATGGGGTTTATACCAATGGATCCCATCCTTACTTTCGGCGTATGCACAATACAGTGGGTGATAATTGGCCAAATCGCTGCTTGCATCATGCTGCCACGCTTTGTAATACATCCGATATAAGTTACCATCTTTAAACACACTGTGATATCCGCTTCCGCTGCCTTCCCAGGGTTCGTCATGCACCAATACGATCTCTCGTTTTACGGGTTCGTGCAATTTTAGCGTCGCGCCGCTCAATTCCCCAATTAGGTAATCATCCACAAATAACTCTCTTCGGGACCCTATATCCAAAACATTCTGTGCGTGGCAAAAACCGATTCCTAAGGCCAATACAAGTACATAACTGAAAAATTTCATCATTTATAATTGTTAGAAGTTAAAGACTAAAATTTTGGTTTATTTTATTTAAATTATGGATGATCCCATCCGTCGTTTTGCACTAAATTATCGTTTATCACTAACTCACCAAACGGCAAGGGCATGTAATATTTATAATCCGGGTACTGACGATTCATATTGGCCTGCCACACTACATTCCCCGAAGTCCCATTAGACAGCCTAATCACGGCATTATCAACCACATAATAGTACACACGGGGTAGTGGTTCAGACGGCGCTGTTGCAACGAACATCACATCGGTTTGACCATCCTCATTGAGATCAATCGGTTCATTCATTGCCTTCACATAAATGCCGTCCTTGGACTTTTCGAGCAAATCACCTGCTTTCCAACGTAGTAAATCCGCATACCTAAATCCTTCAACAGCCAGTTCAATAGCACGTTCCCTTCTTATTTCCATTACCGCAATTGAATTGATCGTTGGGTAAAAATTCGCTTTCATATAGGGATCAAGTGTTGCGGGCATTGCAGTGGATGCGATGCCAGCCCGTTTCCGAAGCGCACCGACTGTTGTATTCCAATCGGCGTCGGATAGGGATCCCAGCTCCGCTTTCGCCTCCGCGTAATTCAGCAATACCTCTGCATAACGGATCAATGGAATGGCATTGTTCGATTGGCCTAGATTATCGTACCGACGATCGTCCAATGAAAATTTCAGTATGTGGTATCCGGTGCGGGCCTGCCCCAAGTACGGGGGCTCCACCGACCCGTCTGCACGGCGGTAAGACGGAGTCCGGATTGTTTGAGACAGCCGGAAATCTCTATTCTTTGTCTCTTCGTTAAATTCTATCTCATTGAATCCTGGCTGATCGGTAAACCGCGTTCCGTCTACATTCAGATAGGTATTGATAAACCTCCTGGTCAGGCTGGTTTGATATGCGCCCGTGTTGGCGTATACATCTGTTGCATTGTGCCATATACGCAGATTGTCACTAAATACTCTCGCCAGTATAATTTCATTGCTTGGAGGAGTTGTACTTGTGAAAAGACTTCTGTAATCACTAGCCGGATTACCGTTGTTTACTAACGAGTATGCCCCCGATTGAATTAAATCATTCGCAGCATCGGCAGCCTCTTCAAGCCAAAAGTTTGCGGAGCTAACCAAACCCAATTCGTCATGGTATTTCCTGAACGTTCCTTCAAACAGGCAAATTCTCGATTTCAACGCCAACGCCGCACTCTTGGTAATCATCGTAGCCGAATTATCTTTTACATCAACAATATGCTGTACTGCAAAGTCAAGATCAGCCAGCACCGAATCCATAACCAGTTCTCTGGAATCACGGGGTTTATACAGCGCTTCATCGGTCGGCGAGTGAGGGGTACCGTACCACGGCACATCGCCAAATAGCTTCACTTTTTCGAAATAGAAGTTCGCCCTAAAAAAACGCGCAATCCCGGCAAAATGGTTTTTCCGCTCTGCTGTCGTATTGGCTTTGTGATAATTTGCCAGAAAATAATTGATATTACGCAACTCTGTCCATATCCAACCTTGAGAATTCTGGCTGGTAAATCCGCCCGTGAGGTATGTAATATTTTGTGTCCAAGCGTTCACATCGCTCATAACGTCTCCGATAAAATAATATCCCTCCAGCACGCCCGATGTGCCATAAATTGCTTGTGCGGATGGCAATGCTCCATAAAAAGAGTTGACGTACAGTTGCAGATTTTCTTCACTCGCAAAAGCCTGCTCATTGGTTAGACTATCCAACGGGCCCTTATCAAGATATTTCTCGCAGGAGAATAAGGTGGTAACCATTAAAATTACATATAACCTTTTCATGACTTTGTTTCTTTTAATTATTTATAAGGTTAGGTTCACTCCAATGGAATAGGTTTTCAGCATAGGATAAGCATGCCCGTGCTGACCACCGGTTCCCGGATTCCCCGTAATCGCTTCCGGGTCGATATCTTTGGTCAATTTAAACATGGGGGAATACGTCCAGATATTTTGACCGGATAGATAGATAGCCGCGTTTTTTAGTCTTATACGTTCTGAAATTCGCTGTGGAATCCGATACGTGATTGTTAAATCCTTCAACCGCACATAACTGGCATTTTGAATGTACTTAGTTTGCGGTTGCAGTTGTCGTTCGCCATAAGGCATCGGGGCTTTGTACCTCGGAAAATACGCATCCGGATTATCCGGTGTCCATCGGTTTTCGTAGGTATGAACCGGCAAACTGCCGTACCAAACCGTATATTGGCCCCAAAATTCCGTCGCGCCATAACTTGGGTACCAATCACGTTTACCTATCCCCTGAAAGAAGGCAGAAACCGAAAAATTACTCCAACTCAAATCGGCCGTAAGGCCATAACTGTAGCGAGGCGTTGTATTGCCTATAATGGTCCAATCGCCGTGATCATCGAGGGTTCTATTCCCTTTATTGATCATTCCATCACCATTCAGGTCTTTGAATTTGACATCGCCCGGCAATGGAATATTGCCTCCGGAAGCAATCACCGCCGACTGATCAGCGTGTGACGCAATATCTTCTGCAGAAGTGAAAAATCCTTCTGTTTCATAACCCCACAGATCGCCATATCGTTGTCCCTCGTAAAAATTAGTAGCGAATGTATAGTCATTTTGCGTAATCAGTCCCAACGGATTGTTAAATCGCGTGATATAAGATATATTATCTGAGAAGATCGCTCTAATTCCATAGAACAGTGGTTTGGCCATATCGATCTGATCCCGCCATTGAACGGACAATTCATACCCTTTGGTATGTAGATCTGCATAGTTGCCGGTTGGGATTGCCGCGCCGAATACCACGGGAATCTGTGGGCCGGCAGTAATCATATTGATGGTTTCACGCCGGTACCAATCAAAGGTAGCACTCAACCGGTTATCCAATAATGCGGCATCCAACCCAAGGTTAAAAGTCCGAGCGGTTTCCCAAGTAAAATCATCTGCAATGACCGCCGGGTTTCGGATATAGGCTGGTTGTTGTCCGTTAAGGATATAGGTGGCCTTTGCGGCTCGCAGCTGTTCAACAAAGAGGTATGGAGCAATCTGGCTATTGCCCAAAGCACCGTATGATGCACGTACCTTCAAATCGTTCAGCCAAATGTCCGACCAATCCATGAAGCTTTCTTCGTTAATCCTCCAACCGGCAGACACCGAAGGAAAGAACCCAAATTGCTGGCTTTTTGGAAATTTCGATGAGCCATCGTATCTCCCATTCACTTCTAACAGATATTTCTCATCGAAATTATAGTTGATACGTCCAAACACACCCGCGATAGCCCACTGATTACCCCCTCCGGTTATTGTGAAGTTCTGCCCTACGGCCAAATTCAAGTCGGACAATTCGGGGATGAGCAACCCGTCGCGGGTAACACTTTGATTTTCCAATCGATTGTCCTCTAAATTGCCGCCAAGCAAAATTTTGAAATTATGTTTACCGATTGTATACTGGTAATCGCCGTATAGGTTATAGGTAAAATAGTTCTGCAAAATCGAGGCTTTAGTGAGCTGACGTACGTTTTGGTCAATTACCTCACCCGGTCTCCGGCTATAAGGCACCGATACCAACTTAGTCATGTCTTGGGTACGTGTATTCTGATAAGAAAAATCGCCCCGAATATTCAGTTTACCATCGAGAAACGACGCCGCCAAGCTAATATCCTGTTGAAATAAAAATCTGCTTGATTGATTTTCATTACCAGCCATACTGATTCCCAATGCGCCTGCAGCCTGTTGAGTCAGTGTTCCATCTGGATTATACAAAATCCCCATTGGGGCACCATACCCATTAACATTTAACAAAGAAAATACATTGGCGCCCCTAAAAGGATCGGTATAATTATAGTTCGAAAAGTTGGAATTGCTTGATACCTTTAGCCAATCGGTCACTTGGACACCACCTTTAACCCTAACGTTATAACGGTCAAATCCGTTATCTGCAAGCCTGTAAATCCCGTCCTGCTTGTAATATTTACCGGATACCATATAATCCAGCTTTTCATTGGCTCCCGAGAAAGAGATAGTGTGATCCATCCCCTGTATCCCATCGGCATAGAGTAATTTTTCCCAATCCGTGTTTCCATAGTACACATAATTGCCCGTAGCCGGATCAACTTCCACTTCCGGCAAACCCGGATTCTCCGAATGTTCTTTCAACGCATCGAGGTATTCTTGTGAAAATAGCAGGCCACTTGCCCCCACGGTTGCGGGAAAAGATGCATTATCATACCATCCTGCGTACGACTCTGCAAACATTTTCGCCCATCTATACCCATCGGTTACTAAATTGCGTTTGACCGTACGATCCAATGATGAAAACGCCCCTGAATAGTCAATCTGGCTTCTCGACCCCTTTGAACTCTTGGTTGTAATCAGAATCACGCCGAAAGCACCTCGGGCTCCATAGACCGCTGCTGAGGCGGCGTCCTTCAGCACAGTGACACTCTCAATGTCATTCGGATTCAGAAAAGCGGGGTCCCCTACTATGCCGTCAATGAGTACCAGCGCTTCTCCACCAGCACCAATAGAAGTCAAACCCCGCACATTGAACGCAGGGTTGGATGTTGGGTTTCCATTGGATTGGTTAACATTCAAGTTGGGAATAACTCCTTGTAGTGCTCTTGAAACCGATGGTACCGGTCTGTTTTCAAAATACTCCGATCCCACTTGATCTACAGATCCAGTTAGATTTACCCGTTTTTGTGTGCCGTATCCCACGACTACAACTTCGTCCAACTCGGTCTGCGCATCTTCAAGGACGATGTCGAACGTCTCTTTCGCACCTATCGAGCTCCTTACTTCTTGTTTTCCAACCAACGAAAAAATCAGAAATTTCGATGTTTCCGGCACTGTCAGTTTAAAGCTGCCATTGTCGTCTGTTTGGGTTTGAACCGCTTGATCGTCGGTTGTAATCGTAACCGTGACCAGCGGATTACCGCCCGTATCGCGTACTTTGCCTGTTACCAATCTCTGGCCAAACGCGACATGAACGCACCCCGAAACCAAAAGGAGATAAAATAAAAGTCTTTTCATAATATATAACGCGTTAGATTTAATACATATGTACGACATATGTATAGCAAACATAGAAACTAAATGTTCAATTTCCAAACATTTTTTAAAAATGTACGACATATTTATTTTTCCAGAATAAAATGCCTTATTTTTGCAACCGCATTAAATGGATCCTTTTCGATGTCTTTAGAAAAATTACGACCTGTCGAAAATTTAAGTCAGGTCGACAAAATAGAAATGAGCCTGCAGGAATATTTACGCAGCGAAAATTTCCAGCCCGGTGATTCTTTACCAAAAGAATTAGAACTCGCCCAAGCAATGGGCGTTAGCCGAACAGCTATTCGGGAAGCTCTTTCCCGCTTTCGTACTTTAGGCATCATCGAATCGCGCAAAAACCGAGGCATGGTCATAGCTAAGCCGGACGTTTTTAATAATATGGAACGCGTGCTCGACCCGCAATTGCTCGACGACGAGACGATGAACGAGATTTTTGAAATGCGACTCGTCATTGAAGTGGGTTTAGGCGATGTGCTTTTCCTCCGAAAAAATGATGCCGATCTGTCTAAGCTGGAAAGAATTGTTGAAAAAGAGGAAAAGACAACTAAAAAGATCGATATCGTTAAATACGACATCGAGTTTCATTCCATGCTTTATAAGCTTTCGGGCAATAAAACGATCATGAGGTTCCAAAAAATGCTGTTACCGATATTTGATCATGTATATGCGAATCTTTCTAAGGATACTGAAGCCTATACGGGCAATATACCGGAAGACATGAGTCCCGTCTCCCACCGTGACTTGCTTAACACATTAAAAAATGGCAATCTGGAACAATTTCGAAGTCAAATGCGGACGCATCTGATGGTTTACTTTAAAAAATTGAGTACGGATTAATCCGCCTCATTTACCCAACAAATCATCTTCACACAGTAGAATGCAAATTGCCTCGCCTAGTCGTCGTTCTCTCAACAATATTTTGGTCAATCAGCCATTACAAATACAGCCAATCTACATCCAGCCGCCGGACATCGGTAACTGAAAGATGCGTTTTTTGGGATGAACTACCCGCGCAATAGCTTAACAATACCCAGTCTTCCGCTACAAAGTCCACGGCAATGTAGCAATACCAGCCATCCGGATCGGTTTCGATATCTTTAACGTGTGTCCACGTCTTTCCCTCGTCGCTGGATATCGCCACGGTCAGCGGTGTCCGCTTATCCTTGATATCAGGATTACTTCCATCGTTGTTGTTCCACACGAGCAATAAATCTCCGGTTTTCGGAATCCGTTTGATTGTCGCAGGTGAAAGCGGAGAGGCAATATTACTCTTTTCAATTGGACTCCACGTAGCTCCGCGATCCGATGAATAGGACAATTGCTGCGCGCCGCCACTGGCGCGAATGTACATCATGATCCGGCCATCCGTTAACTCTATCAGCCCTGGTTCCTGGGTAATGACCCCTTGTTCATTGGGTACGACTTCACTTGACACCCAGTTCTGCCCGTTGTCGTCTGAGTAATACGCGTACAACGACGCCTCGTTCTTCCACTCGCCGTTGGGGGTCTGGTGAAGCGCCACCGCCATCATCAAACGTCCATCCTCCAGTTGAATAACCCGATCGTTATTTAAGACAAAATATCCTTTCTTATCGGTAATGCAGGCAATAGGTTCGCTCCACGTTTCCGCTTCGTCAGTTGAGATGCGCATCATCGGTATGCAATCCGTCACCGCATTTTTCCGCAGGTAAAACAAGGCTATATTTCCGTTCTGTAACCGCAGGAGTGATACCGACATCACATTCATATCGCCCTCCCTTTCAACGATCAGCCGATCTTCCATAGACCAGGTTTTTCCACCGTCGGACGAGGTACGTCCCGCCAAATAAGCGGGTGCGTGATCACTCGTAGATTCTCCCGTGTAACGGCTATATACAAACAATATGCGTCCATCCTTTAACGAGATAAAATCTCCTTCGCTATTGCGGGGATTGTCAGGGCCGGGCGGTAAATGGAGTACCCGCTCATTAACAGGTTTATCAGCCGATTTGGAATTGGAATTCTGACAACCTCCCACCAGGAGTACAACACACAGCATCGTAAGTTGCCAACCGCTATTTCTTATACACATTTAAATAATTTTAACTGGTTATTTTTCTTGTTTGTTTTTGATCATATTCGTCATTCTGGCCTATATATTAAGTTCGAGGTTCAGTGTGTTTTCTGAAATCGAAAAGCACCAAAATACTACTCACTACCTGACCCTGAACTGGCAGATGTTCCAACGATACTGGTTCAGAGATTCTGAAAGTCTAACAATTTTACATTTTTTTTCCAAGACTTTTACACTACATCCAATTTTATATGCGTCGTAGCCAGCCGGCCGAAGGCAGCGTTGGCAATGGTCTCTTCGCCGGTGATATTACACCGGCTACCGATTGAAATTGCCGGCGATGGTGGCCACACGGCAATCCGGAACAATTCAGGAGCCAGATGCGCACGCACCTGATGGTCTACTTTAAAAAACTAAGCACAGAGTAATACTTCGACAGCCCCGACGAGGACGTTTTGATATGTCCGTTGTCAAAACGTTCCGCATCATCGAGCGGTCCGCTGGCGCTTTCGGTGCGGTCACGTTGCAATACCGGTGCAAAAAACCGCCAGCAGACTGCCCCTTCACCGCACGTATATCACTAAGCCACCCGCAGCAGTCTGGCAGCAGTCTGGCTGCAGTCAGACGGCAGAGATACAATCGTTATCCCGGCAAGTCATAAAAACGCGCACAATTGCCTCCCCAGATCTTTTCCTTTTCCGCTTCGCTGAGTTGGGCCATATTTTCAGACAATATGCGGCAGGTTTGGGTATAGTCGGCACCAACCAAGCACACCGGCCAGTCGCTGCCGAACACCAATCGGTCGGAACCGAATATTTCCAGCACCGCATCCAGGTAACGGGCGAAATCACTGGATTGCCAGACATGCCAGTGGGCCTCCGTGGTTAGCCCAGCTATTTTGCACGAAACATGAGCTTCCCTGCCAAAAGGTTCCAGCGCCCGGCGCCACGTCTCAAATTGCCCGTCCCGGATAGCGGGTTTGGCGATGTGGTCGATCATAAACCGCTGGTTCGGGAATCGCCTCACAAACTCCAGGGCATAAGGCAGGTGCTTCGGATAGATCAGCACATCGTAGGTCAGTCCGCGCCTGCCAAGCTCCGCAACCCCCCGACAAAAGTCGCCCCTGAGCAGAAAGTCGTCCTGCCGTTCCGATTGCACGATGTGACGATAGCCTTTAACCACCGGGTATTGCGAAAAATGATCCAGGCGGTCGGCGACATCGGGCGAACGTAAATCTACCCAACCCACTACACCTTGGATAAAATCATAGGCTTGGGACAATCCAATCAAATACGCTGTCTCGGCCTCGCTTTGGTCGGCCTGCACGGCCACCCCAGCTCCAATGCCTTCTGCCATACATAGCGGCAGCAGTTGATCGGGACTGAAATCCTGTTTCAGCACGCCCATTTCATCGGAGATCCACGCATCTTTCACCGGCTCATAGTTCCAAAAGTGCAGGTGACTGTCTATTTTCTTCATCGATCAACAGCTTACGCCAAGCACGAAGGCCCCAGCGGCTCAAAACTTTTGTACTGCAACGAAAACTCCCGGTGGCCCAACTTTTCCGGACAGCTGGGTGTACCTCCCGCAACGGCTAGGACCTGTTCGACGATCTCATTGCCGACCTCTTCAGCCGTTACCCCTTCGGTAAGTATTCGCCCTGCATTTACGTCCATGTCTTCGCGCATCCGCGCATACGTTTCGGGGTTCGCACAGATCTTGATGACCGGTGAAATGGCCGATCCGGCCACGGATCCACGACCCGTAGTAAATAACACAATATGTGCACCGGAAGCAATGAGTTCATTCATCTCCGCTATATCGGTGGGATTGGGGAAACCGAAACGCGGTTCCCCGTCGGGGACGATGTCCATTAGATACAGACCCGGTGCGGGTGGAATATCCGCCGGCTTGATCAGTCCGCGGATCGGTGCGGTTCCGCTTTTTACGTACGCGCCCATCGACTTTTCTTCCAACGTGGTCAACCCGCCTTCGGCGTTACCCGGCGCAAAGCTGCCATGCCCCATCGTCGCGTAATAACGCGCTGCCTTGACAATGGTCTTTTCCAATTCATCAGCCAATTCCGGTGTGGTGGCCCGTGCGGCTATCAGCCGCTCCAAACCGATCATCTCGCCCGTATTCTCAAATATCGTCGTACATCCCATCCGATGAAGCCGATCGAATGCGCAACCGGCCGCCGGATTAGCGGTAATGCCACTGGTGGCATCGCTTCCCCCCGAGACGATTCCGACAGTGAGTTCCTGAGGCTGCAGGGAGACCCGCGGCACCGCATCGAGCTTCAGAAGGGTTTCGGAAATAAATGTACGGCCACGGGCGACGGCAGCACTCGTTCCCCCTGCCTGCTGGATGACCACCAACTCCACAGGGCGCCCGCTGGCCTCAACGGTTTCCAGCAGCCGACTGCGGTTGAAGCTTTCGCAACCCAGCGATACCAACAACACGCCCCCGACATTCGGATGCGTGCACAACGCCCGCATCATCCGGTCGGCATAGGCATTGGGATAGCAGCCACTGAACCCGATCACCTGAACCGGATCATTGGGGTAACCGGAGGCAATCACACTGCACACATGATGCGCGCACTCTACCAGGTAGGCAACCAATATCACGTTGCGGATACCTTTCCGCCCATCGCTGCGCAGGTAGCCCGGTATCGGGGCAGCTTCACTATTTGGCAATGTATTCATCAGTCAACGTATAGGTGGGAAGATAATCACTTTTCAGGTTATGCAGGTGCACATGTGTACCCATGGGGATATCTTCGGTCGCCGAACCAATCGGGACGCCAAACTTAATTACCTGCTCGCCTTTCTGGATAAAACGCGTGGCCACTTTGTGCCCAAGACTCAGCGGTACCGCCGAAAGGACGGTTTGTCCGTCTATCACCACAGCTTCGCCCGCAGCCAGCGGCTCGCGCAAGACCCGCACGTTGTCTGCGGGATGAATGTGCAACAACTTATCCATGACTTCCCTCGCTTTCTGCCAGCACGGCATGCGGCGCATTCCGCGGCGGGATACGGCTTCCCCATAGGGCATAGTAAAACATAAACAGGTAAGATGGCAGACAAACCAGGTAAGCCCATTGATAGCCCACCCGTTCTGCCGCAAATCCGTAAACCAGCGGAAGGATTGCGCCACCAATGATCCCCATTACCAGCATGGCGGAGCCGGTTTTGGTGAATCGACCCAGTCCGGTTAAAGCGAGGGGAAAAATGGTCGGCCACAATAACGAGTTGGCCAGTCCCAATCCCCCGACCAGGTAGATGGAAATCGCTGGCGGAACCAACGTAATGGATACCACCGTAGCGACACCCAATAGGCAGCATAAGGCCAGCGCTGTACGCTGACTCACCAACTTCGGGATAAAGACGATACCGGCCAGGTAGCCGCCCACCATGCCAAAGGTAGTCAGCCACACATAATGTTCGGGCGAAGGCAACCCCAATACCTTTGCATAGTCGTTGATTGAACCCAACGCCACGATCTCCACCCCTACGTCGAAGAAGATCGCCACAGCCCCCAAAACCGCATGCGGGTACGCCCATATTCCCCGTGTATCGTGACCGTTTGAAGTTCCGTTTGACGTTTCGTCTGCTTCACCCTCGGCGTGAATATTCGGCAGTGGCGAGCGCAGTACCGCCAATCCCAGGAGAAACAGGGTTACGGCAATGGCATAGAACGGGATAACGGCGTCCGTCAACCGGATCGCAGACAGGTCGAGGAACGAGCCCAGCACCAAGGAAGCTCCAGCCAACGCCAGCTTATCGGCGATGCCCATCGCACTGATGCGGCTCGCGGCGCTTTCGGCAGGCCCAATGATGGTCACGTAGCTGTTGATCGCACCCGTGAGCAGGGTCTGTCCCATTCCGATAATAAATAGCGCTGCCAGGAAGAGCGGAAATTGTCTGACGGTGGCCGAATAACCGATCAGCGCAAATCCCACCGCAATCATGGCGAATGCAACGGTGATTCCCCGGCGATAGCCCACCCGTTTCAATATCCGCCCCGAAGGCAGCCCAAAAAGGATATAGGCCGAGAAGGTAGCCGTCATGATCAGGTAAGAGGCGGCTGTAGAAACCGTAAAAGCCTCCTGCACGAATGGAATAAAATAGGCATTGATCCCCACGCTGAAGCCCAGGATCACGTACATACTTCCGATAATCAGCAAGGGCAACAAGGGAGTCTTCGCATTAGGTATCATGGCGTACCGGTATTAATAAGTTGCGCAAATGTTCCATCACCAGTGTCTTTACCTGTGCCCCGTAGGCTGGCGTGGCCGCTGCCGCCGTTCGTGTATACCAGGTTCCCTGCTCCCATTGCTCCATGGATACCCCTTCCGGGCAGAATGCCATCATCATGGCCGTCTCCAGCTTACCGGCATGATCTATCGGATGTTTCTTTTGTATCTCGTCGCTCAGGAACGGATGGATTTGTATCCAGCTGAATGGGTCGTCACCCGCTTCGTGCTGTTCGTAGTAGTCTGCTCCATCCGCATTGCCCCACCAACCCGCACCACGTTCCCGTTCCAGGTAGCTAAAAATCGCCTGCCGCGCGCCCAGCTTGAACGATAGATCCGTGGGCATCCCGGCCGTAAAGTTTTCACTTTGGTGGTGTACCAGCACATGGATGTTGCGGAATCCGATGCGCAGCAGGTTATCGAATAAGTTCTGCGCAAACGGATACAACAGCTCCGGACCGCTGTGGACACTGCCCTGGCTTACCGGCGCCACGGCAAAGCTGCTGGCACCGTAATAAAACGGCGGAAAAATGACCAGTGGCATCTCCTTTTCCAGTTCGTCCAGCGCCCGGGTAATCACGAGTGTATCGACGCCGGTGCAAAGGTGCTCGCCGTGGTATTCCAACACCCCCAACGCCAGCACAACGGGCGTGTTGTTCGCAATCGCCTCCCGTATTTGGGAAGGAAACATGAATTCGTATCGCATCTACCTTGGTTTATCTACTTCGTTACTAAATCTTCTCCACCCAATTTTCGAGCAGGTACCGGCAATTGAGCACCTTCTCCATCAGGTCGTCAGGCACATAAAAATAATGGTTCGTGGCTTCGAAACCGATGCGCGAATCCGCGGATTGCAGTTCATAAAGGCGACGGGCCAGCTTGATTTCACTCAACAGCAACTCCCTCAGCCTCGATTTCGCCCCCGAGCGATCGGCTACGGTGCCGAGCTGATCGCGGTGCCGGATAAAATCCGCCTGATTGGCCACGCTTCTATACAGGATCGCTACCGCTTCGGCGATACTCAGCTCCCGCTCAAATTCCAACCGTTGTTCCTTCGTCAACGTCAGGGATTTCGTTCGTTCATTCAACGTAGCCAACGAACGGTCAAATCCTTCCGCAACCCGATACAACTGGTTGATAAACACCTCTTCGGGATAAATCGATCGCCAGCCTTTTAAATCGTCGTAACCGATGCCTACCATCGTTGAGGAATAGCCTGTAGCCTCCTTCCACAATAGATTGGCCGGGCCTGAGTGCACGGGTGCTTGGTAGACTACACCAATGTGGTAGGGAAATTCCCGAAAAGCTTTACTAAACCCATACCAAGCGTCCACCATATCTTCGGCCGCTGCGCCGTAACGCCTTTTCGCCACCTGTGTCAGGGCGTCACGCACAGAAATACGATCATCGCTTCCAATCACCGAAACCACTTCCAGATTTGGCGAACCCGGATAGCCGCCGAGTGTCCACCCGGTCAGCAATCCACTCACCTTTTCATCCCGGAGATTGACAATATGCTGTGCCACATTTTCCAGTGCCGGGATATAAGGTACGCCGCCGCACTCCCAAGTCGTGCCGGCCTGTATCTTTGCCAAAATCCGGAGGCCGTGTTCGCGCGCGATTGCCCAGTGCCTTTTCGCCCGCGGACCCGGACCGATTGCGGAAATGGAATATTCACCCACCTTGCTCTCTACTCCGCCTCTGTTGATGGGCAAACTCCATTCGCTGACACACATATACGAAATATTGGAAGGCAACTTCGGAATAATATTTTCAGCCCACCCATCCGGCCAAGCCCAATCCCACAAGATCAGTTGAGGGCCGGCCCCCTTATAGTCACCCACCTCTTTCCGGTACCTTTCCATTCCCTTCCGGATTCCGCTTTCATAGACGCGATGGAGCTCCACAATGACGGCTTCTGGCCCCTTCGAAGCGCAACGGGGGCACGTATCCCCTTTAAAATGCGACCAGCAATGCGTGGGGTTTTCGGATGCCGAGATCGTAAAGAAACCAGCCAAATCGGGCACTGCCGACACAATCTGCGCGATTGCATTTTCCAGGTAGTTCTGGACATCGGGATGACTGGTGCATAACGCCGCGTGCTGCCCGCTTGTCACGCCTTTAAGCTCCGGATGCTTCTCAAAAAATGACAACGGTTGACGCCTCGGCTCATTGAGATACAGATAGATACCAATACCCTGACGCTTGCACTTTTCGATCAACTTCTTGAGATTGGCCAATCGCGTCTCCCAGCCCTTGCTAACGGCGGGATCCCAGGGAAAAGGCGTCAGATTACTCAGCACGATGTGCATCCAGGTGCCATCTAACCCCGTAGCCGCCATCCGCTGCAGGTATCCGTCTGGATACGGATCGAGGTCTGTGTCCAATAGCGGATCTCCAAATAACGTAAAATATCCGTATCCAAACCGGGGTGAAAAGTTTGACGCTAAGGTTTCTGTGCGGTGTTTAGGCGCAGCTGAAAGGTCCTTAACGAACTGAAACAGTGGCTCCTCCCGGGTTATCTGCAACTCCGAAAATTCCTGTTTGACCACTTCCCGAATCCAATTTTCAGCACTTTTATCGGTCGAAGAAGACCAAGTGAGTAATTCGCAATCGGGCTTCAGATTACCCAATTTCACATTCAGAAAATCGTCTTCCTGAAGCGTAAACTCCATTTGTTCCGCAGTCCAGCCCAACAGCGCTTCAAGTTGCGTTTTCGGAAGCAGGTGCCAATTCCTCCGGATAATCGTCACGTAACTCCGCCGCCATTGTTCATCGGACACCGGCTTCGGCCTATCTAACCCCATCGCCTGTCCCAGCTTGAGGAGTTGGTTTTCGCTGGCTCCCAGTATCGACGCCATTCGCGCCAGGGGAACCAAGTTCCAATTTCGCCACACGAATGCGTGCAACCGGCCGGGAAAATGCGGGAATGGAACCGGCGGATGTTGGATAAAAGGGAAAGGAAGACGGCCCATTGAAAAGGCGTTGCTACCAAGCAGTACCGGGGAAAGCAGTGCCGCCGCACGGAGGAACCCCCTTCTGGAAACGGATAAATCTATCGGCATGTTATTAAGTTTACATGGCTAAGTTAGGCACTCCAACGGGAGCAAAAAATGCATTATCCCACTATAAAAATACACTTTTCGATTTATTCACCCTCATAAACAATGTATTTATATTATCTCAAATAGGATTGACGAAGGTTTTACTTATATTTCATGCATTATTCGATTAGATTAGCCTGTATGAAAGACTTGCTTAGAAAACCAAAAATAAGAGACGGATTTGAGGGGGAAAAAGTGATTTATATACCCGAAAAGATCTTGAAAGATGCCAAAGATCGAACACCGGCACTATTTCCTATTTACATTACCCAAATAGGTTACTTTCCGAAAGCAGCACATCATTATAGGGAAAGAAAAACAGGATGCCATGAAAATATTCTTATTTATTGTACCCGGGGTAAAGGACATTGTATACTTGATAACAAGCAGCATGAGGTTAGCGCCAACCAATTCATATTAATACCAGCTACCGACAAGTATATATGCTATTGGGCAGACGAATCAACGCCGTGGACTATTTACTGGTTTCATTATACAAGCGACCAGATTGATGTGATTAATAAGTCACTACACATTACCGTTTCCGCCTCACCCATCGCTATCCCGGCAAATGAAAATTCTATCCGAGTTTGGCATACGATCTATAAAACCCTGGAGATGGGTTATAGTCACGAAAATTTGGTAAGTGCATCCTTCTCTCTTTTTTATCTGATCGCAACTTTTTTATTCCCTGAGCGGCATGTAGACGATAAAGATCGCGGAGACATTATTATAAAAACCATTGAAGAGATGCGCAATAACTTACACAAAAAGCTTACAGTCGAACAGATGGCGTTAAAAAATAGAATGTCAGCATCTCATTTTTCCACGCTTTTCCGCAAAGCCACCAACATGCCTCCCATCGACTACTTTATTCAATTAAAAATGCAAAAAGCCTGTCAGCTTCTCTATTTTGGAACCAATCACGTCAAAGAAATTGCGATGGAACTTGGCTATGACAATCCCTATTACTTTTCTAGGCTATTTAAAAAAAACATTGGAATCTCACCGAAGGAATATCGACAGATGAACCAGGTTATCGGTAAAAAAGGTAAAACCACGGAATTTATAGCAAACGGGGGCTAATGCCCCCCTGCCACCGGCTCAGATTGCGTAATCTTTCCCAGTTTGCGACTGCAATACAACCCATATCCAGCGACATACGCATAACACACTGCTGGAATGACAAAAGAAGGTTTCAGCCCAACGGTATCAGCCAGCCAGCCCTGTAGAAGCGGAATTAGTGCACCGCCCAAAATTCCCATTACGAGCAAGGACGCGCCCTGACTAGTATGTGCGCCCAGCCCGGTAATTGCCAGCGTAAAGATATTGGACCACATGATCGAATTGAATAACCCTACGGCCAATAAGGTCCACATGGCCCAGCTTCCTGTACCCAATACCGTGGCGAGTATCAGTCCAATATTCACTAAGGCAAACACCATCAGCGCGCGGGCAGCCACCGACTTTCCGATGGCAAATGCCACGAAATTTAATACAATAAAAATAAGGAAAGTAGCGATTTGATTAAAGGAAAGATTCACGATGCTGTAAATCACCAGAAAAACCGCTATTGCCGCCACCACCATATAACTCATCTTTTTCGTTGCATTCAATCTGTCATTCAGTGAAATCGAGCCCAGGAACCGGCCGATCATCGCGCCGCCCCAATACAGGGCCAGGTAGTTTTTGCCGACCTGTTCATCCAGTCCCATCACATCCGGTTGACTGATAAAACTGATGATCAAGCTTCCGATTGCCACTTCCGCACCGACGTAAAAGAAAATGCCCAGCACACCGCCGCGCAACTGCGGGAAGGCCAACGCCCCCAGTTTACCGCCACCTACTTCCTCAGCCTGAAACCTCGGTAGCTTGATCATTCTTACAAACACTGCCAGCAATACAAACAGTAATCCGAATATCAGGTACGGAATCTTGGTGGCATCCGGTGTAATCTCACCGCCTTCGGCAAAAAATTCAAAAACCAAGTATCCTCCCAATACGGGTGCAATGGTCGTTCCTAATGAATTAAATGCCTGGGCCAGATTGAGCCTGCTGGACGCCCCTTCGGGCGGTCCTAGAATGGCCACGTAGGGATTGGCAGAAATCTGCAGCAACGTAAATCCCAAGCCAAGCGTGAATAACGCCAGTAAAAACATCGGGTATACGGCCATCTGTTCTGCCGGATAAAACAATAAACAACCCAGTGCGGAAATTAACAGTCCGATGATAATCCCTCCCTTATAGCCAATTTTATTGATCGGATCTCCGGAAAAATAAGATACGGCAAAATAAATTACTGATCCGATGAAGTAGGCCCCGAAAAAAGCAAATTGCACCAGCATCGCCTGAAAATAATTCAGTTGAAACAACGCTTTCAAATGCGGAATGAGGATGTCATTCATGCAGGTAATAAAACCCCACATAAAAAACAAAGTGGTCAAAGTGGCTAAAGAAACGCTGTAATTCGATTTAGCATCCTGAGGTTGCGTCATAATTATTTATTTATACCTGCCAAACTTAGATAAATTTGCTTTAATATAATCAAAAATTTTATACAATAATTCCATTCATATAAAGCAACGTTATTTGCAGCGGCCTGATTTCATAAGCGTTCGTTATTGCTGCACAGTTATCGATCTCTCCGTTGCTGTTAGGAAACGACTGCTACAGGTAGCTCAGCCACATTAAATCCCGGTTTCGCTGCTTGTAAGCCCCGTACCAGCGGCAAACTGGATACAGCGCTCCAACCACGCCAAGCCACAACAAATAAACCGCCCAAAGCTCCAGGCCACCGGCGCCTTCCGGTCGGCCAAAGTTGAAACCAAACCTAAAATCGGCCGGTGAGAAACCCTGTGCAAGCAGCACGACGAATAAAAGCGGGTGGATTACATACCAATGCAACAAGTAATAGAACAGCGGTACCCTACCATACACTTCCAATACAGTTGTCATGCGGTTACCCGCACATTCGGCCGAGGAAAGCAATAAAAACATCCACCCGAGCATCCCCAAATCAAACAACAACGACGGCGGGTATTTGGTAACGTTGATAAAAGACAAGAACGTAAATAATCCATTTTTCTGATCACTCCAAGGCAGTGGATCGCCATAGATATTGAACGTCCGCAATCCGACAAACACGCCAATGCAGACGAGTCCGACGATGGCAAACAGCCGCCGCCTATCGAGCCGGGGGCGTTCAAACCACCTGCCACACCAAAAACCGACAAATAAGATGGCGATCCAAGGAATAGGCGGATAACCAACCACTAAGTTGTGATTTTCCCCGAGGGGAATCAAACCTGGCGCGAACAACGGTGAGGTCAGGGAGAAAAAATTATGCAGTCCAATAACGGCCAGACCAATTACGCCAACTACTTTCGGATTCACGGTAAGTAAGGCACCCAGCGTAATAAGGCCCAAACCGATGGCTGCAATGACCTGCATGAGAAACACATTGAAATGCACATCGAACCAAATTCCGAAATTGACAAGGGTAAACTCAAGCACCACCAACCATAGCCCCCGGCTAATGAGAAATCGTCGAGTAGTTCCTACATCGCACCGTTTCTGGGAGGAAAGATAAGCCGATGCACCCGACAGAAACACAAATGTCGGTGCGCACAGATGTGTAACCCACCGCGTGAGAAATAAAGCTGGTGTGGTAGACAACAGATCGGTTGGATCTCCCGAAAGTGATCCGATATGCATCAGGTCGCGGATATGGTCAAGTGCCATGAGAAGCATCACCAATCCGCGCACCCGGTCTATGGAATGTATCCGGGTAGTAAGGGGATGACGTACTTCCATTTGGGCATGCATTTAACTGCAGTATCATCACTGCGGATGTGACCTATGGGCTTACCTCCTCGATTTCATCCACTGAAATATTCGTCACCGAAAACGGTTGTTGGACCGCCGCGTGCGCGGCCTGTTGCGCTACCTGCGCTTCCGCTAGGGATACCTGTTCCGGGCGATATTCGGCTACCGGGGCCTGTTGGCCAAATAAAGATTCAAACCACGTACAAGCAGCGATAAACCGCCCAATGTGCAAATCCAGGTGATACCCGTCGCGTGTCAGGTTATCGCCCAGCGCGGTCCGTGCATTTTGAATGGCTGTACCGCTGGGAATTAACCGATCGAAGGGCATCAATGCTTCCGCTTTTGCAGATGCATCCATAATGGCACGATACATGGTCAGTTGATCGTGGTTGTAATTGGCAAAGCCTTTGTGCGTAGAAGTAGGTGCGTACGCCCAGGTTTGATGCCAAACCACGTGAACGCTTCCACCGGTTACACTATCTATATATTGAAATACTCCCTTGAGCGGTTCCACATAGGTATCAAACTTGCCCGATAGCGGGCTGGCCTGCTGAAGCGATACGTAATCCCAATGCTCGTCCTGCAACGCGGTACAAATACGGATTTTTTCTGTGGTGGTTTTCTCGCCGTCCACACCGATCTTCCGGTAGCTATAAGCCGGATTATCCGTTTGCACATTTTTCCAATGCAACGACAAAGGTGCCCCGCCGATGTACAGGTTACCAATGATCATCGGCTTGCCCGATACCTCGGCCAATTCATGTAAATATTGTTCAACAGCATCCTGCGAAAAGCTGTTGCCAATTGCTAAGACGCGGAGTGTATCTGTAGCCTGCCCATGCAGGTTGAATGCGATGAATACAAAAAGTAACAACCACATCGATCGATTAACTATTACCATGCTCAATTATAATAAAAAAACAGACGAATTTTAAAACCCCATCGGAAATTTCTACTTTTTAGAAAAAAACGCCAGCCGCTCACAGTCGGCTGGCGCGAAAATTCCAACCAATCGCTAGTTTAGGGGCGTAGGTACGGTGGTCTCTTCCGCATCATCGCGCATCCAGTTAATGCGTCCGGAAAAATACATCAACAGGGCTACCGTGACAAACAACCCAATGCTACCAAATAACAGTGCCATATCCTGCAGTTGGATGATCACAAAAATAAACACATAACATACCGCAAGGATTGCCGAAAAGATCAGCGCTACCCGGCGCCGGTGCAAAAGCTGTGCAATGAAGCCCCCAATCAGAGCAATGGTAGCCACCGAAGCAATCGCATACGCCGCATTGAAGCCCACGTGTTCTGAAAAAGAAAGCAGCAACGTATAATATACAATCATAGCCGCACCGATGAGCACATATTGGATGATGTGTATCCGCCGTTGGGTGATCACTTCCGTAAAAAACAGTGCCACGAATGTCAGCACAATAATCAAGATGGCGTATTTAGCTGTGCGTTCCGCTTTTTGATAATGATCTACCGGCTGGAGAAACTGGATACCAAATCCCGTAGCTTCGTGTGTTTTATGCTGCGCTACGGCGGCAGGGACATCAGGAAATGTCCCCTCACCTGCATAATAATCGCCACTATCATCCGGTTCCATACGCTCGCCGATGGTTGCTTGAGCGGCCGTCCATTGCTGGGGTAACATCCGCGAAAAGTGCGGCACCTCCCATTGCGCGGAAAAACCCGAATCACGGATTTCACGTTCATCGGGCAGAAATTTCCCATAAAACTTCGGTGCACCCCAATTTCCCGTAGCCTCCACGTGGGTATGTTTGGCCAGTTGTAGGAAGCGGAGACTTTCGCTGCCGCGGAGATCCAGGGTAAACGCAAAGAGTAGCTGTTCCCATGGCTCGCCCGAAAGCTTGGGTGCGACCACGAGGTTGCTGTTAAATACCCCAATATCTGCGTATTCCGTTTCCGGTTCGTAGGCCTGTTCACCCACCGTAATGGTCGGACTGTTTTTAAGGCCCCGGAGATCGCCTACTCCGATGGCAAGCCGCGCCTTTTCCCACAATACCTGCTCGGGAGTTACATCGGCCTTGGCTAGGTCAAGTGCTCCAAACCGGCCTTTCATACCTACCTTGGCTTCGTATACGGCCGCATCAAATATACCCCGGTGCAGCAATTTGGTATCCGTCTCGGCAGTAATCTGAAGATCTTCCGGCAGCAGGTATAGGTACTGAATGCGCTCTTCGAGTTTTTCCACTTCACCCACCATCGTCTTGACCATCGTTTTATAAGGCACCACCAATACAGGACCACCCAACACCTGTGGACCAGACCAACTGCGGCCAATTTCAGCGACTACACTCCGCTGCCGTTGCTGTCGTTCCTGAATGAGTGAGGTAATCTGAAACGAAGGAATTAATAATACGATGGCTAAGAGACCGATTACGAAAAGCTTAAGGGTTACCGAATTATTGAGCCAATAGCCTAATCCGGATGTCAACTGTGTTTTTGTTTCCATTTTTCTCAAGGTTAAAAGCACTTTGCATTACAAAGTAATTAGTCAAAAAAATTTATTGTTTCTGTTGTTTAATTAAATTTTCCAATGTTTCCAGGTGTTTGGCAAATGCTTTTTTTCCCTTTTCAGAGGCGCAATAACTGGTATTCGTTTTACGGCCTACAAATGCTTTATTTACTTCGATGTAAGCCACTTTTTCTAATGCTTTAAGGTGTGAGGCTAAATTGCCATCGGTTACTCCGAGCAATTCCTTGAGCGCGTTGAAATCGTACCTTTCATTGGCCATCAGCACTGCCATGATTTGCAGGCGCACCCGGTTTTCAAATGCCTTATCGAAATGTTCGAGCATCACGCTACCCCCCGCTCGTATTTGACGTACATGATAAATCCATAGAGGATATGTAGCACACCGAATCCAAGCGACCAAAAAATGAGGCTATAACCCGGCAGGCATGCCGCCAGCAGTCCCAGTACAATCTGTAAGATTCCCAATCCTTTCACGTCGCGGTAGGTATACTGGCTCCCGGCCACCAGCGCTAATCCATAGAAAATCAAGCAGGCGGGGGCAACCAGGCCGTAGGTTCCGCGGGCAATCATCACCAGCACGAATAAACCACCCGCAACCAGCGGTACACCCACTGCGTTAAGCAATCCACGGCTCGCTGGATTCCAAATGCCCTGTCCCTGTTTGCGTGCTTTCCGTGCCGATAGCCAAATGGCCGTGCCTATCGACAGCAGCAGCACCACCGAAGCGATGATCACCAGCTTAACCAACACCGCCTCTTCTGTCACGTAATGGTCGCGGTATCCTACCTTACTGGACAACCCGTAAACCTCGCGATAACCCAATGCCGCTCCCACCAGGGCATAGCATCCGGCCAGAATTCCGGATAGACCGCTCAATGAGATAAATTTGGCCGACCGCTCCATCAGGTGACGGATGGAAAGCAATTCGGATTGCAGTTGCTCATGATTCATAATAAAAGCACTTTGAGTTACAAAGTAAAGAAAGGTATTTCACATTTACAAGGATTTTTTGATAAATGTCGGTCCTTTATATGACGTTAGGTCAACACAGCTTACGTAATGTTTGTCCGATATTTGCGTCTTTACATGTAAAAACAATGAAAACCCTTCTTTTTCTTCTTATATTCTTTGCTTGGCTGGTGTATTACGCCTTTACGGCGGCATCCATCGGACTTGAGTACCTAGATGAACCTGCCCGTCAGCTATGGCTGGCAGGCTATTCGGTCATTGGTATTTGCGCCTTGGCCAGTCTGGTCGTTTACCGCCGTTTGTCAGACAACGGCTGGCCCAATGCCGTTGTCAAATATACCGTGCACACGCTCATTGCCGTATTCCTGGGGATGTTGGCCACAGCCGCCGTCATGTTTGTCGGCGATGTGTTGATTGGCATTAAGGCCGTGTTTACCGGGTTGCATGTGGCGTGGGCCGCCCCGGCGTCTGCCGAAAGCACCGTCATTTCCCGAAGTCCTTTTGTGGGCCAATTAGCCCTCTTTTCAGGTGGTCTGTTGTTCCTCGGTTTGTTATACGGGGTGTCGCGGCGCTATCGGTATCAGGTCCGGACTGTGCAGGTTCCGATTGGCGGTCTTCCCAAGGCATTTCACGGGTTGCGTGTCGTTCAACTTTCGGATATCCACTCGGGAAGTTTTGACAATCCTGCTGCTGTGCGCAGGGGTGTGGACAAGGTGATGGCGCTGAAACCGGATCTCATCCTCTTTTCAGGAGATCTCGTAAACAACCGAGCGGACGAGTTCGAGCCATATCTCGATATCTTCACCCATCTCCGTGCGCCGCTGGGTGTCTATTCCGTGCTGGGCAATCACGACTATGGCGATTACGTTCGCTGGCCTTCGCTCGCCGCTAAACAGGAAAACCTTCGCCGGCTTATGGACTATCAGCGTCGGGCTGGCTGGCAGCTGTTGCTGAATGAATCGACGACATTACATAAAGATGGAGACTACCTTACCTTACTTGGTGTCGAAAACTGGAGTGGCCGGGGTGCTTTTTCCCGGTATGGCAACCTAACCCGGGCGCTTTCGGGTACATCCCGTAATCAACCGGCTATTTTACTGAGCCACGACCCTTCGCATTGGATGGCCGAGGTAGTGACCACTCATCCACAGATTGTCCTTACTTTAAGCGGGCATACGCATGGCATGCAATTCGGCTTTGAATCGCGTTGGCTTCGGTGGAGTCCCGTGCAGTATTTTTACAAACAATGGGCGGGTCTGTACCAGCAAGGCCGCCAGTACCTGTATGTAAACCGTGGTTTCGGCTTCCTGGGCTACCTCGGCCGGTTGGGAATGCCCCCCGAAATTACCCTATTGGAATTGGTGCGCGCCTAATGACTTCTGGAAACCATGATTACTGATCGACCCGTTTTCGATTCCCTTCGCGCTGGTTGGCTGGCACCGGGCATGCAACTCATGCCTGGTGCCGGACAGGGTTAGGCGCTTCACCCTGCATGTTTCGTGGCCACAAATTTACAGTTCTGCAAGCAAATTGCCTGTACGCTTTGTGCGCAAGCGGACACCCGACTGTCCGCTATCGAACAGCCTCTCTTTCCGTCCAAAATACATCTTATTGTTTTTCAGAACATTACAGTTTTGGTATAAAAATGTAATGGATTGGCACATAGGACAACGCCAAAACCTGGGGACGCCCGGTAACGCGAAAGCCACTGGAAATAAAAAAGAACAAAACAATAATTGTAAAAAAAGAAATCATGAAAACGCTCGTAATTATCGCACTCTTTGCCACTGCCAACCTAGGAACTTCCCTTTTTGCCAATCCGACTGAAACACCGGACGCTACTCCTGCGACTGCCTTCAAATCGCAGATCGCCTTTCACCAATTTACGATCAGCACCTTGTGGAAACAATACGATCTAGCGGTTCAACGGATCCGCAACAGCGTAGGAAACCACGCCAGTCTTGAACGCGACGAAGCCTTCTTCATAAGCGTGTACCAGCAAGACATCGACAATGACATCCGAGTAGAAGAAAGCAAAAAAGCCATTACCGACATTAAAGCACGGTACCTCAGTGCGCACGAAAAACGCTCCGCTGAAGAAGCCCTTCGCATCGCTGCGTTGCAAATTCAACTGAAAAATGCATTGAAGCGCGAAGCAAAGGCATTGAACAAAACGAAACGTACGTATGCAGGCCTTGCAAATACGTTGCCTGTATTCGCAGAAGTGGAAAGCTACGTAAATGAATCCATCGAACGTGTCGACATGCTGTTGGCTGATTCCGACGAAATTACCATTGCCACCCGCTAATATACCGCCGATATTAAAAAAAGCCCCGCTTATCGCGGGGCTAGCGTTAAAAACAAGCCGATCTCATCGGTCATCGAGCAGCAGCCCGTTCTTTCTCATATGTTGTCCTCATCTTTACCAAGGTGTCCTCATAAGCGGGGTCATTGGCTACATTAACGCGCTCTTGCGGATCCGTCGCAAAATCGTAAAGCGCCTCATAATTGTGCTCCGTATATTTCATATACCGCATCGTCTTCGTGACCACGCCCTCCACTTTGGGCAATTTGGGGGTACTGAATACCGTATGTTCATAAAAAAAAGCAGCACGTTCATCGACATTGCCACGCGCAAGATCAACCAGGTCAATTCCTTGCATCCGTACCGGCACGGGTAGTCCGGCCATTTTCAAAATAGTAGGCGCTACGTCTATATTTAACGCGATCGATGAGCTTTTAACATCCTTCAACGCTTGCTCCCGGGGATCATAAATGATCAGCGGAACATGAATACCCACGTCAAACCCGTACCATTTCCCCATGATTCCATGCTCGCCGAGGGAAACGCCATGGTCACTTGTATAAACAATGATGGTGTTATCTTCAAGATCCAGGGATGCCAGTTTCTCGCGTATCCTCCCCACCGCTTCATCCAAACCTGTAATCAGACGGTAATAATCCTTTGCATTCCGCTGGAAAAGCTCGTCGGAGGAAAAGAAGCCATGCCAGCGTTCCCGCGCTATATTTTCGTCTGTGCGAAAAAAATCCGGAAATGCATTCCAATAGCGTTCATCCGCTGTTTCCGGCTTAGGAATCGTAACGTTCTGGTAAAGAACTTGATGCCTTTCCGGAACAAGGTAATGGGCGGGCGCATCGGCAGTAGGATCGATCTCGTGGGCTGCACTGAACCCTAGGTACAGATGAAAGGGCTTATCGTTTGTCTGTTTTTCCAACCACGCTTCGGCCTTACGGACAATATTATCCGTATTGTGAACTCCATCGGCCATCCATGGAACGCCTGATTCCCAATAATCGTAATAGCCGCTGGGTGCGATATTACCTACACCATACAGGCCGATGGATGCCGTACTGTAACCGTTTGCCTTCAGCACGATGGGAAAAGTTTCCAGCATCGCCTGATGCGTAAAATTGGTGGTAAAATCGTTGATGCCGTGACGGGCACGGTGCTGCCCGGTCAACAAACTGGCCCGGCTTACCGAGCAAATCGCCGTCGTTACATAGGCATTGCTGAACATAACGCCCGAATGGGCCAACTGGTCCAAATTGGGAGTAATCACAAACGGATTCCCCGCCGCTCCAAGGGCATCCGCCCGATGACTGTCTACGACAATGAAGACAATATTGGGCTTGGACTCCGAGGGAGGTGGGTTGGACGATTCGGGCTTCGCCGACTTGGAGCAGCCAAGCAGAGATAATGAGCAAAATAATAAGAGCAATCTCATAATTTTCTAATTTAATAATCTGGATTCTGTTCGAGCTGATTTATTAATATCTGCTCCGCAGGAATCGGGGCCAGCAGATGAAAAGGTTGAATATTTTTCCCCTGAGCCCTTAATACCTCCAGGGCACGGTCGGTACGCAACAAATCATACCAACGCTGGTTCTCGAAGCAGAATTCCACTTGCCGCTCCTGTTCAATCAACGATGTCAATTGGGCTTTGGTTAAGCCCGATAGATCGTCCATCAATCCGGCACGAAACCGTACCTGTTCCACAAAAGGAATTGCTTCGTCGGTGCGCCCCTGTTCGTTGAGTACTTCCGCATACATCAGCAGTACATCGGAATAACGGAGGATGGGAAAATTATCACCGCTCCACCCCAACGTCGCGCTCTGCGGACCTTTGTATTTGGCACAGTAAAAAAACTCATCATCTATGCCGTTCAAATCTGGGCCGACCCACTTACCGATGGATACTTCGTATCGCTTGTCGCCGTCCTCAAAGGCCTCCAAAAGTTCGGCAGTGGGCCGTATTGAACTGCCCACTGGCAGCGCGACATTCGGCCGGCCCGTCACCTCACCAGCGGACGTGGCAGGCGCATTGAAGAAGATAAACGTATTGGCCAACGCCGATGCACTTTCCGAATACTGGATGGAAAACAGCGTTTCATAATAATCCTTATTCATGGGGTCAAATACATCCACATAATCAGGTAGCAATCCATGGCGGCCTGATTGAATGACGGCATGCAAGTGTTGCTCGGCAGCGGCATAATTTTTACTGGTCAGGTAAACTTTACCCAATAAGGCTTGGGCAGCTCCTATATTTGCCCGTCCCAGTTCTTCCGTATCGCCGATATTACCGAGATATCCGATGGCGGTTTCGAGGTCTGAGACAATTTGCGCATAAACTGCTTCAACGGGCGAACGCTTGATACCCACCGCCTCTTGGCCCGTGACCTCTTTGGTAACCAGCGGTACCCCTCCAAACTGACGTACGAGATCGAAATAATACAACGCACGTAGAAAGTACACCTCGCCAAGCGATCGGTTTTCCAGATTTGGCGTTGACCAGACATGTTCCAGCGTCTCCAAAGCCCGAATAGCGGTGTTGCAATTGTATATCCCGGTATAGGAATTACTCCAGAAGCTCTCATGCGTGATGCTGGCAGGACTTAATGTAAACCCATCGCTCCGCGATTGCTCAATGTTGGTATTCAGGGCTTGCGTGGTCATGTTGTCTGATTTTACCTCGTTGATATCCCAGTTCACCGTTTTCCCCAGATTTCGCAGGGGAATGTAACCTGCGTTGACCAGTAAGATAAACTCCTCGTCAGATTGGTAAAAATTGGATTCGTTGAGGCCCGTCTCCGGATAGAGGTCCAGAAACTCATTAGAACATGAAACAGATAGCAGCGCCAGGGCGAATATGATTGGACGAATTCTCATGATTTTGCAGATTAGAATTTAACATTTAGGCCAGCGGTAATAATACGGGGAATCGGATAGGCATTGAAATCAAAACCCGGGGAGAGCGTATCATCCACGTTTGACGCTTGCCCCTCCGGATTTGCCCCCTTATAATCAGTCAAGGTCAACAGGTTTTGTGCGCTTACGTACACCCGAAAACGTTTAAAAGTGGTTGTTCCGCTAAACAGTCCTGTGGGCAAAGTGTAACCCAGGGATAGATTCGTGACGCGTAGATACGATGCATCCTCCAACCACAAGGTATTCACACGGTGAACAATCTGTGGACCGGCCGCGTGCATCCCATCACCGGGGTTATCCGGGCCACGCCAGCGATTCACCCATTCTTTCCCGATATTAAACAACCCCTGCAAATTATCGGTCGTTTGCCGGACACCGTTCATGATATACCCGCCCTGGCGCCCGTTTAAAGCAATGGAAAAATCAACATCACGATAAGTCATCGTACTCGAGAAGCCAAATGTAAAGGCAGGATGCGGGCTGCCCAATGTCGTGTAGTCCAATATCTCTGTAACGGAGCCATCGCCGTCGAGGTCCCGGTATTTAGGCCATCCTGCGGTAGCACCGGGGTATTTTGGAACTTCAGGATTGTCAATATCCGCTTGCGAATAAACGCCATCGAGGATAAAGCCATAGAACATACCGATTGGCTTCCCGACTTCGGAATAATTGGAGGCGCGCCCGTCGACGCTGCCCGAGAGAATGGGGTCGTTATTCTCGTTGGTGGCTATAATCTTATTGCGGTTAAACGCGATGTTAAAGCCCAGATTCCACGTAAATGCCCCTTGAAACGGAATAGCATCGATGGCCAGTTCGACCCCTTTATTTTCCACGGTTCCCTTGTTTACCAACTGCGTGGAAAACCCTGTAATCGTTGGGATATAGTCGTTAAGCAGCATTCTTACACTCCGGCGCCGATAGAGATCGGCAGTAAAGGAAATCCGGTTATTCAACAGGTTCAAATCCAATCCAGCGTCGATTTGCTCCGACTCCTCCCATCCCAAATCTGGATTGGAAAGACTGATTGTAGCCGCAGATACCGTTTTATTGTTGAAGACATACTGCGTGGCATTGACGGACGAAAGATGCGAATAGTTTCCGATGTTATTGTTACCGCTTCGACCATAAGACGCCCGTAGCTTCAATTGGTCTATTGCGCTGACATCCTTTAGGAAGTCCTCTTCCGATACGCGCCAGGCAACCGCCGCCGACGGAAACAGGGCAAAGCGGTTGTTCGTACCGAACCGCGACGATCCGTCGCTGCGAAGCGTCGCTGTAAACAGATACCTATCGTTGTACGTATAGTTGACCCTCCCTAAGTAGGAAATCATGCTCCATTCATTGATGCTTTCACCCCAAGAAGTAATTCCAGGCGCGGCATTGATCGTTTCGATGAGGTCATTGGCAAAAGGACCCGCGTTGAGATTGAGCGATCTTGCCCTGCTCTTTTGTGTTGTGTAGCCCAATAAGCCGGAAACAACGTGGTTACCAAACGCTTGTTGATAATTCAGCGTATTTTCCACCAGCCAATTAAAGCTTCCCGCACGTACACGGCCCGCCGTTGCGGACCCGTCGCGCGGCGCTGCATTGGGCGAGCCGACCGTGCTTGGCACGAACACATTGTTATTGGTGGTATTGTATATGGTACTCAAAGCCGTCCGAAATCGAAGCCCGGGAATGATGTCCCATTGAAAGGCAACATTCCCCAAGTTACGGAGCTCATTATATCTGCTGCTGGTTTCTTCCAACATAAATAGCGGATTGGGGAAACTCCATGGATTAGATGCATAGACGTTGGCTGGCATCTGGATAAAGGGAATCAGGTTCCCCATCTCGTCATAGGCATCCATGTTGGGAGGAGCCCACAGTGCGATGCTCATGGCCTCGCTGCGACTTCCACCACTTGCTATACGATCCTGATCGACGTAAGAAGGTCGTAACGAGGCATCGATCTGTATCTTGTCATTGAATTTATAGGTGTAGTTGAAATTCGTAGAAAAGCGTTTGAATCCGGAGTTATAAACCACGCCATCCTGATCGTAATAACCAAAACCGAGGTAAAACCTCGAACGATCCATTGATTTCTGTAAATCAACCGTATAATTCTGCACCACGGCATCACGCAGGATCAGATCGTACCAATTGGTCCCTTCTCCGATGTTTTCTACGTTTTGGTAAATTACGGGGTAATCAGACTCAACAGGTTCGCGGTTCAGCCGCTGCCGTACACCTGCCGCGATCCGGTCACGCTGGTAAATCGCGAAATCCTGCGCGTTCATCATCTCCGGCCGGCCCCGCTGCGGAATCTGATTGACACCGACATAGGCGGAAATGTTGATCTCATCCGTCTCTTTTCCAGCATTCCTGGTGGTAATCAAAATAACCCCATTGGCTCCCCGCGAGCCATAAATAGCAGTGGAAGACGCATCTTTCAACACCGATATGTTCTCGATATCGGCAGGATTGATAAATGAAAGCGGGTTCAGATCGAAATTGGTAGACGATGAGTAGGGCATGCCATCAATGACATAGAGCGGTTCATTGCCCGCACCCAGCGAGCCGGCTCCACGGATCCGGATAGACGTACCGACACCGGGCGCACCGGACCCCTGCTGGATCTGCACCCCGGCTATCCTGCCTACCAATTGCTGATCGATCGAAGTGACGGGCTGATCGCCCAGCTTTTCTGCCGAAATATCGGTAACCGAGCCGGTCAGGTCGCTGCGCTTCATGGTACCGTACCCAATCACTACGACCTCATTCAGATCGCTGACAGTCGCCTGCAGCGAAACATCTATCCTCATTCGGCTATCGATCGTTTGTTCAACGGCCTCAAATCCGACAATTGAATAGGAAATTACAGTGCCTCCTTCGGGAATAGTAAGCGTATATTGCCCATTGGTATCGGTTGTAGTCGCGACGGAAGTGCCTTTCACCCGGACCGTTACCCCGTCGAGCGGCCTCCCTTCCCCATCGGTAACCCGCCCGACAACGGCGTTTTGCGCGAAGGTTTGGGGTTCTGATACAGTAGGATTAGTACGTGACTGTTGGCGATTTGAACGCGTGATGATAATCGTACGGTCTTCGACATACCAATCAAGATTTTTTTTGGCTAATATAACAGCCATTGCATCGACCAAATCTGCCTGTTTTACCTCGGCATCAATACGCGTTTGGGCTATTTGGTCGCCCAGAAAAAAGAATGAATATCCTTGCTGATGCTGTATGGTATTCATGACTTCCTGAAGCGTCATACCACGCGCTGTCAACGTGATTTTCTGCGCTTTGGTTTCCGCTGTAGCTTGCAGGACCAATGCCAGTGTAATAAAAACCGTTATCTTCATAATCAGGATGAACCGGTATCGTATGGGACAAGTATCTCCCATCACAAGTTGTAAAAAACTCATATATTTGGATGTTTGGATAGTAAAATTGGTTAAACTCCACGTAGCAATACGCTGGCATACAACGGTCCAGACATATCGGCTGGATGGTGCTGCTAACACCATCCGGCTTTTTTATTGCTGTTTCTAAAGGGTTATTCAGGAACTGTCTCTTTCATTACGCTCAATTTAATCGGTTATTTATTTTGGTTACATATGCTATGCGGCTATTTTACTCCTCACTGTTAATGATGAGTTGATATCCCGCTTCTCGCGGGATAACCTGAAATTCCAATCCGGCCTTTTCCAGTATTTTCAAGATCGCTCCCAACGATTTATTCCGTTCAATCTTGCCATAGAATTCCACATTGGGTATTTTGTGCGGGTAAACCAACTCCAAGTCGTACCATCGGCACAGTTGCGCGAATGCGCTTTCCGGCGAGTCTCCATCGAAATAAAAAAATCCATCTTTCCAAGCCGTAAAGGCACCGGTGTCTACCGTTTCAACACGCCCGGATGATCCGTTGACCACCGCCTGCTGGCCGGGTGACAGGACAAGCGGTATATACTCACGGTTGAGGGAGTTTCCATAATTTATGAGTACCTTTCCTGCTACAAGTGTTGTCCGAGCTTCGGATTCATCCGGGTAGGCACTAAAGTTGAATGCTGTACCCAGCACTTCAATCGTCTGCCGTTGGTTCACTATTTTAAAAGGCCTGTTACTGTCGTGCGCGACGACGAAATAACCTTCACCTTCAAACGTTACCACGCGGTCGCCTGCTCCAAATTTACTTGGGTAACGCAATGTGGACCCGGCATTAAGCCATATATTGGTTCCGTCCGAAAGCGTGATCTGATACTGACCGCCACGGGGTACGGAAATGACCATCGGTTCCGAGACGTCCGATGATGGATACTTCCCGGCGGTGGACAGCACTTCACTGCCATCGGCATACCTCAATGTATCGCTGACCAAAATACCATGCTGCGATTCATCCAGTGTAACCGTCTGACCATCGGGAAGGGTCAACATAGCTCGATTTCTTCCCGGCGGGATATCAGCTATTTGGGCAGCAACAAGCGTTTGGTCAACGGATGAGCGCATGTGATGATCGAGCAATAGCCAAGCGGTAATCATCAACGGCATAATCGCAGCCGCGGCAACATATCGCAGCCACGGGCGGCCAAATTTCGCCATCGTCGCAGCGGTTTTCGCCAATACAGCCTCTTCCATGCGGTCGAATCGTGCGACGCCATTTTCACTTCCCCAAAGCTCGTCAAACGTTTTGGTGTCGGCCATAAGGGCTTCCTCATCCAGCAAACGATCTAATAGCGCACGGTTGGCCGGATCGGCTGCCACCCACGCCTCCAACCGGGATGCTTCTTCGGGCGTAATGCGCTCCTGAAGTTTTTTCAGAATCAATGTGGGTATATCTTCAGGCAACGGCATGCTCTCTTTTTCCTATCTATTAATAGATACAAGAAAGCCGAAAGAACCTGTCACAAAAAATGACTTTTTTTTATTATGTTTAGCTAACCCTCAGAAAATAAAAAAAATGAACAACAGATAAGGCAAGCCCTTACCCTTAAAAATCAGCCGTAGGGCTTGTGTAGCCCTTGAGCGGGCGAGGAATACGGCGTTGTTGCTGATGCCCAGCGTCCGGCAGATTTCGTCGGTCGTGAAACCTTCGAAATAACTGAGCCGGAAAACCGTAGCTTGTTGTGGTGGTAGCCGATCCAGTTCCGCATGGATACGCGTTATAGTCTCTGCGTGGATCATCCTGGTGAGTATGTCGTTATCGGGTATCGGGAGGCCTTCCGATAGTTCCTCGGATTGCGCCTGGCGCTTCGTAGCAGACGCATTTAAATGGTTAATACATGCATTGCGCGTTGCGATATAGAGAAAGGCCTTTATGTTTTCAATCGACACAAATCGCTCACGCGATTCCCAAACCTTCACGAAGCAATCCTGAACAATTTCTTCCGCGACAGCCGTATCGTTCACCAAATTCTGGGCGAAGTAGGTAAGTGCTCGCATATGCCGCTGCATAAAATACCGCAGGCCCTGTTGGCGACCTTTCTTTAATAAACTCAAATGATGGTAATCCCCGGCATTCATTGGTCGCGAATATATCACAAAGCAGGAAGAAAGATCACTGCCTCTCCAAGCTTATCTGTTTTTTAACAAAAAGATAATACGGTTAACAATGGTACAATTCTCCTTGTTTAATTCCAAACTGGCATTACTGCGGCAGGGTTACGAGCGGTTTATCCGAAGTTTCAGCCATTAGTCTAGTCTCGTCGTACAACGCCTGCATCTGCCCAATGCGCCGGGTGATGCGTCGCTGCAGATCACGCGGCGACAGCACCTTCAGGGTTTCACCAAAGCCTAATAGCTCCCGTTCCAATTCGAAGTTGAGCACTACGCAAATACAGATAATGGCACCGGTTTCATCGTGTTTCAACAACTCCTGCGATGCATGCAGTGGTTTCGTCAATACATAAGGCACATGGCGGGGATGTACCCATAAAACAATCTTCCTTCCGCGGTCACGTCCTGATTTAGTTACACCGACCGTGTCGGCATAGTATCGCTCAAAATCCACCCCGTCATACTCCACAAACCCATTGGCAGCCATTTCCTGTACCTCTACGATGCGATCCAATGCCAGCGTTGCCAACACCTTTCCCTTCTTCGGCCGGGCGATAAGAAACCAGCGGTTACGGTATTCTTTCAGCAGGTAGGGATAATAGACACCCTGCGTAGGCACCGCAGCCTTGAAAGATTGGTACTCAATGAGCAACGGCACCTTACGAAGGATCGCCTGATGCAGGGGGGTAATGAAGTGAAGCCCTTTCAGCTGGCCATTGCCCTCGAATTGGATATGGCTGTGCCCGCCGGTAGTGCGTTGTTGCAGGGTATTTTCCAGCCGGGCCACCAGATCGCTCATCTCTTCGAAGTACTGAAATCCGTTCAGCTGGCGCAGTACCGATACCACTTCCCGCATTTTTTCCATATCTGCATCGTTGATGGGCGAATTAGAGATGCTGTAATCCGGATCGGCGTAGGCATAGTATTTCCGATCATTGACCACGATGGGTGCATTGTATCCCAGCTTATCACTCCGCATCAACTGAATATCAGCCTGGATAGTACGTTTGCTTACCCCATCCTTGATACCTTCATATTCATATAGCGCATCGGAAACCTTTTCAATCAGGTTCTCCAGTGTCCACTTGCGATAGCGATTACGCAGGCAATTGTCGATGGTTTTATAACGGATGAGGGCAAGTTTGTTTGTTGCCATAGCAGTTGGTGTTGATCTTTCGCGGTTCAAATATAATCGTTCCGCCGATAACTACGCAATACAATTGCGCAGTTATAATTACCATTCGAATAATCCGACAGGAAAATAATTTTATAATACTATTATACAATCACTTATAACAAAATTACCCACCCGTTCCAAACTACGCAAAATCACTGCGCAGTACTGGGTGCATCTTTGTACCGTCAGCAGATGACAATTTGTTCTTTGACAACGACCTGAGTTGACACGAGGCCCTGGGGCACACGTTTCAAATGGCGTAGCGGTGTGGCCACCACTGGTGGTCCATATACTGGCCGAGGGAAGCAAAGGTTGTTTTTATTACGTTGGTGTCGTGGGTTCGACTCCCACTGCCGGCCAAGCCGGTATAGCTCAGTGGTTAGAGCACAACTCCCATGCAGGTTCGAGTCCTGCTTCCAAGTTAGGTTTGGAATCGCAAAATTGGTACATGCAAAGAAGGGATACTTTTCAAATTTCCCACAGCAGAAAGTTGGGCAGGCACGGCATCCGTGGTACCATTCGGGCACCGCAACCGCCGTTGGGCCTGCAGCCGGGCAACGAAGGAAGAGGCCCCGGTCTGGACGGCTACCGCCCCGTCATGCCAGCCGCCCTGCCTACGGGCAGGGACATGCCGGCGAACGGGGAGAATGCCCACAGAACGGAGATACGCCAGCGCCGCGTCCGGCTCCGCCGCAGCGACGGGAAATCCCGGCATGCCCAACTTTATTTAAACGAATGGATTAATTTTTAAACAATAACACGATGGAAAAGGTAAACATCACTACCAACACGGTTGGTCTGGTTTTCAGGAATGGTGAATTGAAACGCGTACTGGGCAAGGGCTCCCACTGGCTTTTCTGGGGAGAGCGCGTACAACGTTTCGATATGACCAAGGCATTTGCGCCGGAGCAGGACCTACGCACGCTACTTGCCTACGAACCGCTGGCCTCCTTGCTGGAAGTGGTGGACGTGGCCGACAATGAACTGGTGCTCGTTTACCAGGACCAACGCTTTGCCACTGTGCTCACTGCGGGCAAATATGCCTTCTGGAAAGATGTGGGCGGCTACCGTTTCATCCGTACCGAAACCGCGGAGCTGGAAATCGACGGAGCGATTGACCGCAACCTGCTGGGTAGGCAGCCGCTCTATCAATATGTGCGAGCTTATACGGTCGAATCCTTCGAAAAGGGGCTCTTGTTTGTAGACGGCAAGTTTGACCGCGTGCTGGAACCGGGCACCTATGTGTACTGGAAAAACAGCACGACCATTGCGGTAACGAAGACGGATATGCGCCAACTGGGTATGGAGATCCTCGGACAAGAGATCCTGACCAAGGACAAGGCACAGCTGCGCATTAACTTCACGCTCACCTATCAGGTAGTGGATCTGGTGAAAGCCGTAGTGCAAAACAAAGAGTTTGAAAAACAGCTCTATGTGCTGGTGCAACTGGCCCTGCGCGAGCTGATTTCCAACAAGGGCTTCGACGAGCTGATGGAAGGCAAGCAGGGAATCGGCAATGCGGTAAAAACTGCCTGCATGGACAAAGCCGAAGCCCTTGGGGTACGGCTTGTCGACTGCGGCGTGAAGGACATCATCCTGCCGGGTGACGTGAAGGAGATCATGAATCAGGTGCTGGTGGCCGAAAAGCGCGCCCAAGCCAACGGCATCACCCGCAGGGAGGAAACCGCCGCGATGCGCAGCCTGCTGAATACAGCGAAGCTGATGGAAGACAACGCTATGCTCTGGAAAATGAAAGAGATGGAACATGTGGAGAAAATCGCCGAAAAAATCGGTGAGATCACCCTCTCGGGTGGTGGAAACATCGTCGGGCAGTTGAAGGAGTTGTTTTCCAAATAATTAAAATCACGTACCTTGCCGAGGGAGTTTGCGCTCGGCAAGGTTTAACTGTCAAAAGAGTCAACAAAAATGAATACATCGACAAATTACCTAATCAATAGCGAAGAGCTGATGTCTCTCGGATATACACCCGGCCGTGCCTTCGGCATCGCCCTCCGCGTCGCACACAAGCATGAGCACCTTGGCAAAGAAGTGTTGCTTGCCCAGCTCGCGGACGTGCTGGCTACACCCGAAGCCTATTTGACAGACGCCGTGTGTAGCAAACTAGCGGCTGCCCTCATCGATGAAGCCAGCATTCCCGAAGATGCTTATATTCCCCTGCGGGATGCCGGTGCCGATTATGCTATCTACGGCGAATCGCACATTGAAGCCGGTGCACGCACGCAAATGGCCGTAGCCATGCAACTGCCGGTAACTGTAGCGGGCGCGCTGATGCCCGATGCGCACCAGGGGTATGGCCTGCCCATCGGCGGCGTGCTGGCGGTGGAGAATGCCGTCATTCCCTACGGCGTGGGTGTGGATATCGGTTGCCGCATGGCGTTGTCTATCTATGACATCCCCAAGGCTTTTTTCGAGACAAACCAGGCACAGTTCAAGCGGGAGCTGATTGCCCAGACACGTTTCGGCGCAGGGCATGGCTTCAAGCCCGATGAGCGGGCCGATCATGCTGTGCTGACCGACGCAGCCTTTGGCATGAATCCGTTCGTAGCCGACCTGAAAGACAAGGCCTGGGCGCAATTGGGCACTTCCGGCGGCGGCAACCACTTCGTGGAATTTGGCATCATCGAATTCGCGGAAGGCGACCCTGCCCTGGGTGTACCCGCCGGAACGTACGTAGCGCTCCTCTCCCACTCCGGTTCACGGGGATTGGGTGCCACGCTGGCCGGTCACTACACCAAGCTGGCCAAAGAGCTGTGCCGGCTGCCATATGAAGCGCAAAATCTGGCGTACCTCGGACTGGATTCCGAAGCCGGACAAGAATACTGGCAAGCGATGACCTTGGCGGGCGACTACGCCTCGGCCAACCACGAGGTCATCCACCGCAAGATGGCGGCAGCACTGGGAGCGGAAGTACTGGCCAAGGTAGAAAACCACCATAACTTTGCGTGGAAAGAACAATGGAATGGGCAGGAGGTGATCGTACACCGCAAGGGAGCCACCCCTGCGGGCAAGGATGTGCTGGGCATCATTCCCGGCTCCATGACTGCACCGGGCTTCCTGGTACGGGGCAAGGGTGAAACAGCGTCCATCAACTCCGCATCGCACGGAGCAGGACGGCAAATGAGCCGTACACAGGCCATTAAGACCATCAGCCACGAAACCATGAGGGCACAGCTGAAGCAACACGGTGTCACGTTGGTAGGTGCCGGGCTCGATGAAGCTCCCATGGCTTATAAGGATATCCACACCGTAATGGCTGCCCAGACCGATTTGGTAGCTGTGCTGGCTACGTTCACACCCCGGCTTGTGCGCATGGCCGACGACGGTAGCCGGGAGGATTAAAAAATAATTGTCCCCAAAAGCAAGCGCCGATTGTCTGGGGTATAAACAAAAATTAAAAACAAAATTATTTTCAGATGAAAGAATTTTTGATGTTGATCCGCGAAGACGCCAACTACGGTGAATTATCGGCGGAAGAAATGCAAGCCTGTATCGAGAAGCATTACCGTTGGGTAGAAGAGCTTACGGAAAAAGGACAATTTAAAGAGGCGCAGCCCTTGGAAGCCGGCGGCGCCCATATCCGTGGCAAGCAGCGGATCGTATCCGATGGTCCTTTCCTGGAAGGCAAGGAATGCGTCAGCGGCTATTACATCCTGTTGGCCGAATCGTTGGAAGAGGCCATCGAGATTGCCAAGGGAAATCCCGATCTGGATTGGGACCGCGCGGTGGAAGTGCGCGAAATCATGCCCATGGAAGATTGATCAACCCATGGACACGAGCGGACAGCTTGCGGCGCACTTTTTCCGTGAACACTCGGGCAGGATGGTAGCATCCCTCGCCCGGGTGTATGGCATGGAGCACCTGGATGCTATTCTGGATGCGGTACAGGATACGTTTGAGACCGCCTTGACACACTGGCGTTATCACGGTCCTCCCCACCATCCGCGCGCATGGCTTTCGCGGGTGGCCCGCAACAAGCTGATCAACGCCCTGAAACATGCCTCGCGGCACCATCACGTGGGCGACACTGAAGCGCTGCTGCACGACGTATCGACAACCGATCCGGATCCCTGGCCGGCTGATGAGGCAAACACCGACGGCCAGCTCCAATTATTGGTGGCGTGCTGCCATCCGGCACTCGGCGAGCGCGACCGCATCATCATCACGTTGCACATCCTCTGCGGCTTTGGAATACCTGAACTCGCCAATGCCTTGCAAATGAAAACAGAAGCTGTCAAAAAGGCCGTGCAGCGCAGCAAAGCATTGCTGCGGCAAAAAACGCCCAACCTGCGCCAACTGAACCTAGCAGACGCTGCCCGGCAGTCGCCCACCGTCTGTACCATCCTTTACCTCGTATTCAACGAAGGATATAAAGCGACGCGTAATGCCAAGGGTATCGACTTCGACCTCTGCTATGAAGCCCTGCGCCTCGCGAAGTTATTGCACACCGCGGCGCCTGCCGAAGCCGAAGTGGATGCGCTGCTGGTGTTGATGTTTTTCGGTGTTGCACGCTTTCCGGCGCGGTTGGTGGCCTATGGCGACTGGATACCGCTGGAAGACCAGAACCGTTCGCTATGGGATCAGCAGTTGATCGCGGAAGGATTCCGGTACCTTGACCAGGCACAGCACAGCGGCTATGCAGGCAACTATTACCTGGAAGCATTGATCGCGTCGCACCATTGTGCAGCGCCTGATTTCGAAGCAACCGACTGGAAAGCCATCCACCACCTGTATCAACTGCTGGAAAACCTGGAACCTGCCTCCACACTCATCCGTCTGAACCGGCTTATTGCCAAAAGCTACGCCATTGGGCCGCTTCCGGTTATTACCGAGTTGGAAACCATCGCCGTGGATGGAACTCCCGGAATCGCATTTCTTCTTGCCGCAACGAAGGCGCATGTTTACCAGCGTGCCGGAAATACAACCCGGGCGCGTGCAGCCTATGAGGAGGCTTTATCCCTCGCCCAGAACCCGTTGGATAGCCAACTGATCCGGAAGCGGATGGAAGCTATTTAATGGCCCCGAAAGCAGCAAAGCACAGGTGTTTATGGAGGAGTTCGACGCTGCGGAACCCTACTTTCTCCAACAGTTTGAATTGAAAATTCACCGAGCGCGGACTGTCCTCCTTTTCAATATAGGCAAATACGCCGTCACGGTACGCTTCGTCTTTCAATCCGGCTAAATAACTTCCATAGCGCTCGCGGTACACCAGTTGCTGAATAGCCGGCGTTTCCTGAACAACCAAATCCGTAATCCACAGGCTGCCGCCGGGCTTCAGCAGGCGGTACAACTTGGAAAATACCGCTTCCCAATCGCTGTCGTCGCGCAGGTGATGCAATACCGCCGCAGCCATGATGGTGCAATAGTGATTCTCCGGTAGGTTTGCTGTACGGATGTCATCCTGCATGAGGGTAATGGCTCCGGTATTTACCGCCGCAATACGCTCTTTCGCACGATCAAGCATAGGTTGGCTAAGATCTAACAAGGTGCAATCCAGCGGTGCCTTTCGGGACAACAGCTTAAGGGTATAATTTCCCGCACCGCAGCCTACGTCCAACACCGTTTTCAAATTAGGCGAATAAGCCATGATGCTGTCGACGATCAGTTCCATGCTAAAGGATGCATCGATAGTGGTCTGTTGCCCCGTTTCCAAATTTGAAAAACGGTCCACGTCGGTATCAAAACGCGCTTTAATTTCCTGTACGGTCGATTTGTCTGAAAAATTTTCCATTGCTATCGTTGTTTGTGTACAAATCTATAGGTTCAAGTAATACTTTAAAAATACTAATAATTGCAATTATTAATACCTTTGAAGTATCATGGAACTACGACACCTCATTTATTTTAAAGCCGTGGCCGAGTTATTACACTTCACTAAAGCGGCAGAGCAGTTACATATTTCACAACCGCCCCTTACCCGGCAAATCAAAGAATTGGAAAAAGAATTAGGTGCCGTGTTGTTTCACCGGAACAATAAACGAGTTATACTGACCGATGCCGGACATTTTTTTCTGGGTCAATGCGAATCGCTCATCCAGCAATTGGACCGCAGCAAACAAGTGGTCAGACAGATCCACGAATCGGTAAGCGGTGATTTTCAGATCGGCTATATCAGTTCCACGCCGTTGACTTCCCTGGCCAAGGTCCTGCAACAACTGAACCATCAATATCCGTTACTGAAAACCCGTCTCTATGAGCTTTCTACCGCCAAGCAGGTAAAAGCCCTGGAAGCAGGCAAGTTGGATATCGGAATTCTCCGTGCACCGGTCACTTCCATACAGTTAGAAATTATTTCCCTGCGGCAGGACCACTTCACATTGGTTTGCGGAGCCAGCGGCTCTTACACCTTGCGGATGACCGACTTAGCAGATGCACCGTTCATTTCCTATAACAGCAGGTACGCCCCGTACTATCACCAGCAATTTATTACGTGCTGTCAGCGACTGGGCTTTACCCCACAAGTAATGCATGAATGCAATAACATGCACTCCATCCTTAGCCTCGTTGAAAGTGGACTTGGCATTGCGCTGGTCCCGTCATCCATCCGGCATCAATACCCCTATTTGAAATTACAATTCACCGAACTGGCGGACATCCCCGTCTACACCGAAATTGTCATGGCCCACCATCGCCAAACCGAACATCCGGCGTTGGCTAGTTTCAAAGCCTTGAGCCACTTATTCTCTTAAGGTAGCTACTGAGTTAAGCCACCCAACAGCATCACATAGCCAATATAAACATCGGCACGTTCATAAGCTTGCCGCTCGCCTTCCGCGAGAGCTTTGTCGCCCAAAATTCCAACCTTATCTATCGATTCGTGCAGAACACGAAAACGTACCGTGTGTTTGCCTGCCGGAATTTCAGGAAGCAGGAAATACTGCGGACGATAGTACGTGGCATACCTATCGAAACGTGTTCTTTTTTCTACCAGTTGCCCATCAATATAAATAGCTAATTGTCCTGTTCCCGGTCCGACGATGTCATATAACCCAACGGCTCGGCCTTCGAACGTTATCGATGCAGTGGGTTGATCATCCGCTGCACCCCGCAGTAACTGTGGAAATGCTTTTTTCAGGTATGCTGGCAGGATGGTATCCGAGTCGGCAATTTGTTCCCAATGGCCCTGCTGGATCAGCTCATCCGGTGTAACCAGGGTCGCATCCTCCCAATTGGAAGGGTCCAACGCCATTGGCAACTCCCGAACGGTTGGTTTCCCTACCGGTTGCAGTGCAAGCATGGTGTGGGTCAGCTCGTTGGTATATAGCCGATGTCCCGTTGCCGGATAGGGATGTACCCCATCTTTTGAGAACACCATTTTTCCGGGATATTCATCCAACTCACCGCGGAAAACAAGCGTATTGTTTCGGAATTTCCGAATCACCTCACGTCCCATAAATACGGACGGCAGGCCGTAATGGTCAGCAATACGTTCCATGTTTTCAATCGTGTTGGTCAGCCGTCCTTCGCCCAATACGGGCGCCATATCCGCCGTTAGCGTATATACAAAGCAGATGTCGGCGCTCGGATTTGCCGCCCGGACCTGCCGCACAACACCTTCCATCGCCCGGCGGACGATTTCCTGCGATTTGCCGTTGTCATTCACGGCAAATTCCACGTATACCAGATCCGGCGCATGCACCAGCACATCCTTTTTTAACCGGAACACACCCAGGTCAGACCCTGTACCGCCCACACCAGCGTTGACTTGCTTGATCGTTGCCGCTGCAAAACGGTGCTGTAACCAGGTAATCGTCTGATCGCGCCAACCTTCAGCAGCCGCGGTGATACTACCGCCAAGAAAAGCAATCGTTACGGAATCCCCCGCTTCCAGCCTTGAAAAAAAATGCGGCAATCCATCGCGAAGTTTCGGATGGTCCAGTACATTTTCCACCGCTTGCGCAACGACTATCTGCGTGCTCATAGTTCCGATCAAACCGACTATCAGACCAATTAGGCTACTTGAAATTCTCATTGTTCAAAGAAACAAAAAAATCTGCCGACACCTACCATCCAACAAAATAAGATACCCTATGGGGGGACCACCACTTTCCAGCAAACTCCCCAATCAGCGCGGCAGTTCGACAACGAATGTAGTACCCCGTGTCCGCTCCGGATCACTTTCAAACCACATCCGGCCGCCATGCGCCTCCACTATTTGTTTAGAAATAGCCAATCCCAAACCAAATGGTTGTTCGCCCGCAGTACCCGGGCGCTGTGCAGGGGTAAGCATATCGAATACCTTGGTATGCAAATGTTGCGGTATGCCGATACCTCGGTCTTGGACGGAAATGTGGACATAGTCCAGATTTGCCTCAAGCGACACTGAAATCCGTTCGCCGTGGGGACTGAATTTGACGGCGTTTCCGATTAGGTTATTGAAAACACACCAAAGTTTCTCACGGTTGGCCGTAATGGCGCACGGTTGGCTATGCAACGTGATAAGCTGATTCTTTGCAGCCGCTTTAGTTGACATCTGGTCTATGCAATAAAGAAGCAGCCGGTCGAGATCTACGGTGTCCTTAGGCATATCATCGGTATGTTTATGCGTATGCAGGAGGTCATTTACCAATTCCAGGGAATCTGTTGCCGATTTATGGATCAGCTCAAGCATTTTCTGTTCGTTGGTTGGCAGATTGTCTGCATCAAGTATTAGCGATGCAGCGGAGCCGATTGCTCCGATGGGATTGCGTAGGTCATGTGCCACAATACGCATCATCCTACCGTTCTCGGCCTGGCTTTGCTCCAGTACGTTTAATGTGATTTGCATCTGCTGGTTCTGTTCGACGATCTGTGCGTTCAATTGTCGGGATATCTTCAGTGTCCGCCGGATAACCACAATGATTCCAGCCGCCAGCACACATCCCAGCACCGCCAGTGCCAGAAAGAACGTTTGATACCTGGATCTTTCAGCCAGTCGCTCCAGTTGCTGCTCTTTGATGGCATAATCCAGGTAATCAATGCCCGCACTGTTATCCAGTCGCTCCTGTTCATCAAACAAACGAATGAGCAACTGACTATAGGTTGCCGCTTCTTGTTGCTCGTTGTGCGCTGTATGCAAGTCAAATAGTTTCCGGGCAAATAGCTGACTATAAAATAGGTACTGATGACCTCTTGCGATCTCTAACCCGCGCCGGTAATATGCTACGGCCCGATCCCCATGATCCGGCGCGAAGTAGTCTGCTATTCCCACCAGCATGTCCATGCTCACGTAGTAAAGCTGTTTCTGGATTGCCCTGTTAATGACACTATCCCACAGGGCGACACCTCTTTGCCGATTGCCCTGCTCAATCAATTCTGTCGCACTCAGGTGATCCAATGCGATCAGCACTCGCACATCGTTGTATCGGGTTGCTATGGCCTTTGCCTCCTGAATGTACCTTTGCTTCTCCCCATGCGGAATTCGGTCTGGAAACAACAGCAGGTAATTATACATCACCAAAGACAAGATCGAATCGTTGGAAAGCTGGTGCCCGATTTTGAGTGCCGATTTGAAGTGCTCAAGAGAGCGTTGGTCTTTTCCCAGCTGTTTATATACGCCCCCGATGTTCATGGCGGTCTGCACTTGGTTGGCCGAGTCATCCAATTGGGTGTATGCCTGGTGTGCATCGTTATAGTATTTCAAGGCAAGCTGTTGGTTTCCTTTGATGTCGTATACTACTCCCAGGTTGTTGAGCGCATCCGCTTTTCCCTTGTCGTAATCCAGGCGGTCCGCTATCTTGCGAGCACGGACGGCATAGTAAAAAGTGGTATCTGCGCTTGTTTCGTACGAAATCATCGCCAAGCGGTTCAATGCGTCTACATACGCCGTGCTGTCCGTAATCCTTTCCAGCAACCGTTTTAAGCCTGTAGTTTCATCCACCTGCGCGGATACCACCTGTGTTCCCAGCAAGCATATAGCCAGCCATAGCCATGTGAGGCGTTTCCTATCGGTTTTCATAGGTATGGGTTATTGATGCCCTCCTAAGTTAACACAATTTTAGGAAACTAGTATGCAACGAAAGTTATTCCAGCGGCAATTCCACCCGATTACGTTGTTGGTTCCGCCATATATCCAGCAGCAGGCGGCCTTTCCATTTGTGTGATGCCTCCGCTTTCCGAAGGGCAAGCACGTCTTCCGTAGGAGTATCCTCACAAGCCAAGATCACATCTCCCGGCTGTATTCCGGCACGTGCCAAGGGAGATCCGGCAGGCACTTCCAATAGTAGCACTCCGGCAACCTCCGCCAAACCTGCAGCCGATTGCTCTCCCAGAGTCTCTACATTTTTCAGCTTGCCGCCGTACCATTGTATTACTTCGCCCGCAGCTAGGGAACTTCCTATCGCGAGCGGCGAAATTTCCGGCGCATCGGCTAAGGCTTTCAGGCGGTCGGCTACTACGCCGAATTCGTTCATCGGTATATTCACAAACCCATCCGCCAAAAAATCAGCATCTTTTCCCAAGGTAAAATTCCCGGCTGCTGCATCCACAAACCGTGGATCGCCCACCACGCCGTTGCGTTCGATGCCATACTTTTGGGTTGCCTCCAGGTCTGTGCTGTCCACAAAAAAATTGTGATCTACTGTATCGCCCCAATGGTTTACCTGAATCTGTTGATGGGCGGTCATCACGATATTACGGGTGAAGACGTCGTGGCTATTTTCAAACCACACGTGCGGATGAAAGCCATTGTTTACTAAAATATTATTATACACCTTCCGGTAGAACCCCTCCCGGAGTTTCAGTCCGCCGGCCAGGCAGAGGTTGTTATAGATTTGATAGTTGCTCGACCCGTCATCCAAATCAACATCCCACCCATGGTCGCACCGGAAACGGTTGTTGCGGATCACCGTTGTCTCTACCGCATCCAGTAAAATCCATTCCGGGTGTACCTTTACCAGGCTGTCCATTACCGCCCTGTTTGGGTGCCAGAAACGGTCGCGACCCCAGGAGTTGAACGCGCCGTGGTCACCTGTTTCCAGCACCGTCTGGAAAACATCATTGTATTCGATGACATGGCCGCCCCAGGCACCGTCGCCGATGTTGATTCCGGCGCGCGGCACCTGATAAATTGTATTATGGCGCACACCGATGCGGGCAGCCAGTTGGATTTGTATCCCAGCTACCTGTTTTTCAATGGTACCGATGTAGCGAATGAGGTTGTCTTCCGCGATACAATCCGCCGGGTACGCTTCGCTCTTCGGGCCGGCGATGGTATCTATCTCGTTGGCGGGCACGTACTCCTCGTAGCGGAAGGATGGCGAACGTGCCGCCGCGGCGTTCCCCACGAAGGCAATGCCACTCCCACCGATGTGTTCGATGAGGTTTCCCGTGATGTCGACTTGCCTGTTGTAGTTGCTCACAAATACCGCGTTCCCTCCCAGCAGGCTGAATGTGGCGTTGTGTATACCGCACCGCTCGGTGCCATCAAACAGCACTGCTCCGTTGCGGTAGATGCTCCAATCGCTTCGCATGAGCTGTTCCTGCGTTTTCATAAACGTCGGCACTGTATGCTGGAAGGTGAGTCCTTCAAAGAAAATGTCCGTAACCGGATGCTCTTCATTCCCTTTTAACTGAATCACCGATTCCAACTGTGCTGCAATGAAGTCCATTTCATCGATCTGCTCGCCTTCTTCAGGGAGGTAATAGAGCATCCGTTCCGCCCGGTCAAAGTACCATTCGCCCGGCGCGTCGAGTTCCTCGGCGATATTCTCCACAAAGCGCATGGTGGGATGCATTGCACTGGGCCGGTTGTTTTGCCATCCACCCACGTAGGTAGGCATGCCGGTTGCGTCTTTGCCGGTGATGCGGTAATGCATGCCGCCCCACCTGCCGCTGTGCATGGCATGAATGTATCCCCCTTCGGGGTTTGCCCAACGGACCACACGTTCGGGCGCCAGCGCATCCGCCGCAAACCCGCCGAAGGGATATACGCCTTCCGCTCGGTTGGGATAGCGCGCCCGGGTTAGTGCCTTCCCTCCTGCATATAAGCTTTCGATCGAATCCACTGTCTGCACGTGAGCTTTCCAAATATGGTCACCCTGTTTTTGCCAGCTGAGTTGCAACGGCGCACCGGCGCTTAGCACCACACTGCCCCCTTCTTCCGCCCGGATTGTATAGGGTGCATCGGGCGTTCCCGACTCTTCAGGCCCAAAAACCAGCGGTTCGGACAAGAAATAGGTCCCCGGAAGCATTACGATGTCAAACCGATTCGTGTTTCCCGATGCCTTTTCTTCGGCCACCGCACGCTTGGCAGTTGCCAACGAGCCAAACGGGTGGTCTTTCGTGCCAGCTGCCGTTTCGGCACCTGTGGGTGCCACGTAGTAGGTGGTTACGTCGGTACCGCACGAGGCCAGGACCCACACACCGCAGATCCACATCATCTGCCGCAGTCGTATTACACCGTACATAAAAATCGTATCGTTCATGGGATTTCATTTATTGGTACAACGGATTCTGCGGGATGTTATTTGTCGTGATTTCTTCCACCGGAATCAACCAAGTTTGGTTGTAAGGTCCAATCGGTACATTCAACGAACTGCCCCTAGCTTCCTGTATCCGGCTAAACGTATTGGTTCGTTTCATGGTTTGCCAGCCCAGTCCTTCTGCATGCAGTTCCCAATTCCGTTCGTTGATTACCGCCTCGCGAAACTGTTCTTTGGTCAATCCGGCCAGATCCGGCACGTGAGAAGCATTGCCCTTATCCAAACGTGCCCTTTCGCGGATTTTGTTGATGTAGCGATACGCATCTGCCGGGCCATTGATTTCGTTTTCAGCCTCCGCCGCAATCAAGTACATTTCAGCCAGCCGAATGATCGGCCGCGACCAGGAGACCATCGCCTGTGAGGGCCCCACTCCACGGTCAATCAAGTCGGTATCCACGAATTTCTGAAAAAAAGGCAACCGCAGGGGGCCGTTGGGTGCTGCGTAGTTTTGCTGTATACCCCAGGTTTTCCGTCGATCGCCGTTGGGGAAACTGCTGACAAAAGCATCTGTGGGCATCAGTACAGGGCGGTAACCTTCTGCTGTACACATCGTATTGTGCAGGCCATTACCGCCTCTTCCCGGCACATATTGCCGTTCCCAGATCGATTCGGAGGTGTATGCTTCGTTATGGAATACCGCCGTATAATCATCCAGCAGTGCAAAGCGGCCATCACCGATTACCGCTAGGGCCTTGTCGCGTGCTTGTGTATAATAATCCGTCAGGTTGAGCGGGTTTCCGGCCATCGTAAGGTATACCCGGGCCAGCAATGCCGTGGCCACCGCTTTGTATACGCGCCCCTCTTGGGGGCCTACATCCGGCAGATTCGACTCTGCGAAAAGCAGGTCATCCACGATCAGGTTATACACTTCTCCTTGCGGCGTGCGGGGCAGTTGAAGCTCGGCGTAGCTAGGAGCCACCTTGGTTGGCATCGGTACATCGCCAAAAAGTTGCACCAGGTCGAAAAATGCGTATGCCCGGAGAAACCGTGCCTCGGCGGTCAGCTGTGCACGCTTGGTGTCGTCAAGCGGCGCTTCCGGCAAGTATTCAAGCAGGAAATTCGCGTTTTTGATCACTCCATAGGGACCGTTCCAGGCATCCCGTGCATTGTAATACGAAGGCGTAGGATTGTTGTTATAGATCGGCAGCGCCTGCTCCACGCCTGCATCCGGTGCGCGGTAAATATCAGCGATCAGTTCGTGTGTAAATGTCACATACATTGGAAAAGAAGCATACATACCTTTCGCAACCGCCTCATAGCCGTCCGGATTAGTAAGAATACCTCCTGGGCTAAGCACCGTTTTTGGATCTTCTGCTAGCATTTTTTCACAGCCGGTGTGGGCAGCCGCAACCACCAAAAATAACCCGGCCCATGTGTATTTTATATATCGTTTCATAACTACGCTATGTTTCTATCAAAAAGTAATATTCAGTCCTGCAGTAATGGATTTAGTAGATGGGTAGTTGCCCCTATCCCATCCCACGATGCTGGCCGAAGCCCACGATACTTCAGGGTCATATCCTGAATAGTTCGTAAAGGTGAGGTAATTCTGTAGGCTTACGTATACCCTAATGGATGATGCTTTCTCCCTGCGGAATACCTGTGGAGCAAATGAATAACCAAGCGTCACATCCCGCAGCCGCAGGTACGAACCATCCTCCAACCAAAGGCTGTTGGCGTAATCTCTCACTGCGCTTCCGCTGCCCGCGGAAGGCTTGTCTATCACATTGCCGCTACCCTGCCAGCGTTGCTCAAACGCTTCGCGGGTAGGCGTCCAATTGCCGTTCATCGTAATGTTGTATTTACGGAATTCATTGGCAATGTCATTGCCATAGCTACCTACGATCAGGAATGAAAAATCCAGCCGTTTATACGTAAAGTGATTGTTGAAACCAAAAGTAAACTTCGGTTCGAAGTTAGACAGCACCGTACGATCCTCCTGGTCGTTGACTACCCCTTCTCCGTCCCAGTTCTTAAACCGGTAGTCGCCCGCCTTCTTCGTCGGTTCGCCATTTTCCACCGCTTCGGCATCGGTTTGGTAGATGCCTTCCACGGTATAGCCGTACAACTGCATCATGGACTGTCCCACGATGGTGGGAAACCAATTGCCTCCTGTACCGATTTCCATGAAGGAGATCGGATTGTTATGCGCATCCACCCCTAGGTCCAGCACCTTTGTCCGGTTGTGTGATACCGTAAGGATCGGATTCCAGGTAACGTTGCCAAGGCTTTGCTGTAAGGACACCTGGAATTCCACCCCCCTGTTGCGCACTGCGCCCACATTTTGCAACACCCTGCTGAATCCGCTCGAACCCGGCAGATTGATCCCCAGCAACAGATCCGTTGTCCTTTTGTCGTACCAATCGGCCGTGATGTTGAGCTTGCCGTTGAGCAGACCCAGGTCTAGCCCCAGGTCCAACTGCCGCGTGGTTTCCCACTTCAAATCCCTGTTTTCCAGTGCCGACAATGAAAAGCCCGTATGTTGTGTGTTATTCAATGCAATATCCACACTGGTCAGGTTGGCCAGCGTCTGGTAATTGGCAATGGCCTGGTTTCCGGAGAAGCCGAAGCTTGTCCGCAGTTTCAAATTGGAAATGGCTTCGCTGTCTTTCAGGAAATCTTCCTCAGAGACCGCCCACGCTAGCGCACCCGAAGGGAAAAATGCAAATTTGTTATTCGCACCGAATCGCGAAGAGCCGTCGTAGCGCGCGGTGAGGGTTACGTAATATTTGTTGTTGTAATGGTAATTGGCGCGTCCCAGGTAGGAAACCAATTTGTTATCGCCAAAAGACGAAGATGGTTGCGCTTTGGTAACTGCCGCCTGGATGTTGTTTGCCCCAAAGATGTCACTGAGAAAACCCAATCCTGATCCACTTTTCAGTTCGTCGCTCCTGCTGTCCTGGTAGGTCAGCCCCACCACTACGTTCAGGTTGTGGCTGCCTATCTCCCTGGCGTATTCCAGTGTATTTTCGTTCAGGAACGAAAAGCTGGTTCCGTAATTTCTGGAGGCTCTGCCGAATACCGGTTGGCCGTCGGCATCGGTACCTTGCCCAAGCGTAATGTTGCCCGGATAATAGATTTCCGATTTATCGCTGCTGTGGTCCAGGCCCGCACTCACATTCAGCTTCAGGCCGTCCATGATCTGGTACGAGAGGTTCACGTTACCCAGCAAGCGAAGATTTTTGGAAGGGTTGTGCCAGTTTTCGGAGAGGCCCACTGGGTTGGTTTCTCCCCATGGTACACCCGTAAATCGAGTATATACCCCATCGGCATTGTACACGCCCTGCGTAGGCGGCATCACCATGGTGGTAAAAGGGATGCCACCGCTGCCGTCGGCGCTTTGGTATTGCGCCCGTTCAAAGTTTGATTGCTGCACCGAAAGGTTCGTATTGAACTGCAGCTTTTCGCTAATTTTCTGATCCAGGTTAACCCGGAACGAGTATCGGTCGAACGACGAGTTACGGATAATCCCATCCTGATTGAAATAACCGAAGGAGCTAAAATACCGGGTCTTTTCATTCCCGCCCGAGAGGGACAGGTCATGGCTCTGTACCATCGCCGTGCGGTACACCAGGTCCTGCCAGTCGGTTCCTTCGCCGAGTGCATCAATCTCCTGCGGTGTCCATGGCAAGGAGGTTCCGTCATTGGTGGCCACCTCGTTCTGCAATTGCGCGAATTCCGCAGCATTGATCAACTCCACCTTTTTGCGGAGGTCTTGTGCTCCCGCGTAGCCGCTGTAGCTAATGGACGGTTCGCCCGCCTTTCCTTTTTTGGTCGTGATCATGATGACGCCGTTAGCTCCGCGCGAGCCGTAGATAGCCGTTGATGAAGCATCTTTCAATACACTGACACTTTCCACATCGTTGGGGTTAAGCTGCGAGGTGAGGCCATCCACCGGCATGCCGTCTATCACGTACAAGGGATCGTTACTGGCACCCAGCGAATTGGTCCCCCTTATCTTTATCCGCATAAATTCGCCGGGCTGGCCCGACGCCTGTGTTACCTGCACACCTGCGGCATGTCCCTGCAATCCCTGCGCAATGGTGGAAACCGCATTGACCTGCGTCAGCTTCTCGGCCGATACCGATGCGATGGAGCCCGTCAGGTCTGAACGTCGCACGGTGCCGTAGCCCACTACGACCACTTCATCCAAGTCTGCCGCCTCTGCTTGCCGCATGGTCACGTTTACGGACAATCTATCGGCCAGTACCGTAGCGGTCTCATAGCCAAGGTAGCTAAACACCAAGCTATCCCCCACAACGGCTGCAATGCGAAACCGCCCCTTCTCATCTGTGGCTGCCTCCGTCGGTTTACCCGCTACCTTTACAGACACGCCCGCCAAGGCCGTGCCTGTTTGGTCGTACACATTGCCGGTTATCCGATCCTGAACCTGTGCCCGAGGGTTTGGGCCCGGGTTGACGGCCACGGGAACGCCCACCTTCTCTTTTACCACGATGGTACCCTCATGCATGTAGTATTCCAATGGGTATTTTTCGGTCATTTTATCCAATACCTCCTTCAACGCTCCCTTAGCGGTGAGCGTTATTTTCAAGCCGCTCCTGAGCAGGCTTTCCTCGTAGATAAACCGGTAGCCTGTCTGCTTCCTGATTTCCGAAAAAACCGTTTTTACTGAACTGTTTTTCACATCGAGGTCTACGGTCTGCCCCGATGTGTTCGCATATCCTCCCAATGAAAATATACTGATGAAAATCCACGTAAGTTTCATGATACGTATAAATTGGCCGTGCGAAATTTTATCCATAAATTTGATTATTAAGGTTATTGTATTGGGTTATAATCGTTCCTGTACATCCTACCTTATCGTGTCCGGAGGTAGTGGCTTACCTTCGGACTTTTAGTGATGCATCGTATTGTGTTAGCTAGTTTTTTTCAAAACGCACCTCCTTTTTCAGTTAATTTACAATGAGTTTTTTTCCCTCGATGGAAAATTGTTTACCGCTCAGGTCGGCGAGCAGTGCACACACCCCACCCAGTGTGGAGCTCCGTTTGATATCGCCGATATATTTTTTGCTGCCCCACGCCACGGTGCTTACCACCTCCACGCCATACCACCTGGCCACTTCATCGAGGATTTCCTCCATGTTTTTATGGTTAAAATAAAAATATCCATCTTTCCAGGCCAGTGCCTCTTCGAGATCTGCGGCCTCTACGCGCATGTCATCCGCCTGTGAAACCAATGCAAAACCAGGCTGCAATAGCTGTTCGCGCCTGCCGTTGCTTACTTTGATTCCTCCTTCTGTCAGGATCGTCTTTACCTGACCGGTTCGCGCGTGGCTGTTCACGTTGAAGGCCGTACCCAGCGCGGTAATCTGCAGCTTGTCTACTTCCACGATAAATGGGCGGGCGGCATCTTTGGCAATTTCGAAGTACGCTTCTCCGGCTATGGTTACCCGGCGTTCGTGAGTAGCAAACCCTGCGGGGAAGATCAGTTTGGAATCCGCATTCACCCATACTTTCGTACCGTCGCTGAGTACCAGTTGATAGGTACCCCCTACCGGCACGACTATCTGATGCTTAGCCGCTCCCTGGGTTTGGGAGGCCCCGCCGTGGTATACCAACCTGCCTGCTTGCAGGTCAACAACAGACGATGCATCGTTCAGCTGCCCTGATTCCCGGTCGTTCAAGACTACTTGTTTGCCATCGGACAAGGTAAGTATCGCTTTATTGCCCCCGGGCAAGACATCATTTTTGTGGCCATATTGCGTATCCGGAACTGTTGTTCCGTTTATCGTTGGCCACATCATCAGCCATGCCATTCCAACCATGAGCAGTACGGCAGCGGCCATTCCCATCCACATCCGCTTTATTATCTTTCTGCGTCGTGCACGGCGTTTGGATAACACCTCTTCCCAATCCGCTGCCTGTGGAATTGCGTCCAGCGCATCCAGCTTTTCTGCTGTCATGAGGTCATCTTGGTATTCACGCAGCAATTCGCGGACAAAGGGATCGTGTGCTGCCCGCCCTTTCAGCAACGCGGCATCAGCCTCATTCAGCGTACCCTTTATATGCGCCAAAACAAGCTGTACCAATTCTATATGATCTTTGTCCATAACCGATCTTTCCCGTTGGTTTATGAATAAGAAACATGAACTTAAAAAATGGGTGAAAAGCCGCGAAGATTTTTTTTTGAAAAAGCGAAACTCCGGTTCTAGGATAACAGGAGCGAAAGGATCACGGCAAATGACTGTGGCGACAGTTTATTGCGGAGCAGGAAAATTGCTCGTTGTTTCTGAGTTTTAACGGTATTGATGCTGACGCCCAACTCATCGGCTATTTCCTGGTTCTTCTTACCCTCCAGGTAAGCCATTTTGCATACGCTGGCACATCGTCCGGGCAATGAATCAAGCGCGGTATGGAGTTCGCCGATGATTTCAGCGTGTACCATCGCCTGAAGCGCACCCATTTCATCGGCTTCATCCATTTTATGTTGCGTGTGGATGCGAGCTGCGATGTGTTGGTGCCGTACCCTATTAAGCGCAGCATTTTTCACGATACTATACAAATAGCTCTTTATGGCTGCCGGATTATCACTTACCCGCGACTGACTTTCCAATAGCACTACAAAAGCATCCTGCGCGATATCTCTGGCGGCTTCACGGCATGCAACTAACCGGTACGCGAATTCACACATGCGCAGGTAGTACCGATCGTACAGCTCTTTCACGAAAATATCCCAAGTAGCTCTTTTCATAATTGCCCTTCAGTGATCTTTATCCGTTTCCCACACCACATCCATAGCAGGAACTTCAGGGTAAGCCAAAGGCATGGTTTATCATTGGTACACCGGCCGCCCTATGGATTACAAAGAACACATAAATGCGGCAACAATGATTCAGGTGGTTTAACCATCTATTCAAACAAATTAGCAGTGGCTGCTGCGGATCATGCCAAGGAGGGCACGATGATACCCTGGTGAAAACATTCCGGCGGATAGTCCGTTAGCTACTTTGTGAAGCCACCCGAACAACCTGTCGTATATACCGTCGGACATTCCAACCATTGTCTGGATGATTTTGTGACGATGCTACAGTCCTTCGCCATCAAGGAGCTGGTAGACATACGAAGGCTTCCCGGCTCACGGAAGTACCCTTGGTTTGACCAAGAAAATCTGAAAATCTCGCTGAAAAAAAATGGGATACATTACTTGTATCTGAAAGAGCTGGGTGGCAGAAGACAGGTACAAAAAGATTCGAGGAACAATCGATGGCATAATGCTTCATTCCGCGGTTATGCCGATTATATGGAAACCGAAGATTTTGAACGGGCTATCGTCCAGCTTGAAACGGTTGCTTTGAAACATCCAATCGCGTACATGTGTGCGGAGGCCGTTTGGTGGCGGTGTCATCGCTCAATGGTGTCCGACTATTTAAAGGCAAAAGGCTGGACGGTATTACATATTATGGCGCCCGGTAAAACGCAGGAGCACCCCTATACGTCGCCTGCCCGAATTGTGGGCGACCGAGTTGTTTATTCAGACGAAAATTTGTAAAATCGACAAAATTCCTCATCATGGCCAAAAAATTTAAAGTCGGCGATAAAGTAAGCTGGAATTCGGAAGCCGGCCGCGTCTCGGGCACCATCATTAAGGTGCATACGGCGGATTTCGATTATAAAGGGTATACCCATCACGCTACCGAAGCAGATCCGCAGTATGAAATCAAAAGCGATAAATCGGATCACATCGCTGCTCACAAAGGCACCGCGTTGACAAAAAAATAGATCGTGTATGACGACTCCCCAGACGACCCGCGGCTGGATCAATGGATTCATCGGCGTCGTCCTCTTCAGTGGCTCATTGCCCGCCACACGTGCCGCGGTACTCGACCTTGATCCGGTGTTTCTTACGTTGGCCCGCGCCGCTATTGCGGGGGTACTTGCTCTCGCCGTGCTGTTGATTTCGGGCGAAAAGCGCCCTGCGCCAAGTCAGCTCCTTTCCCTCCTTGTCGTAGCCATCGGGGTGGTGGTGGGTTTTCCGCTGTTAAGCGCGTTGGCATTGCAATACATTACGTCTGCCCACTCTCTTGTCTTTCTCGGGCTGCTCCCGCTTGCAACCGCTGCATTCGGTGTATTACGCGGCGGAGAGCGCCCACACCCCCTATTTTGGCTTTTCTCTGTCATCGGGAGTTTATTGGTAATTGCTTATGCAGTGTGGCAGGGCATTACGGCATCGCCGAAGGGTAATGTACTGATGCTGGGTGCCATCTTCCTGTGCGGACTGGGCTACGCTGAGGGCGCCGCACTATCCCGGAAACTCGGCGGGTGGCAGGTCATCTCCTGGGCACTGGTCCTTTCGTTGCCCGTCATGCTGCCGCTCGCGTTTGTCTACCTACCTCCTTCTGTGGCAGGCGTTCGTCCCGCCGCGTGGATTGGTCTGGCCTACGTGTCGCTGTTCAGCATGTTCATCGGTTTTATCTTCTGGTACCGGGGCCTGGCACAGGGCGGCATCGCCTCGGTGGGTCAGTTGCAGCTGCTGCAGCCATTTTTCGGCCTGGCACTCGCGGCAACGTTGCTTCACGAACACATAAGCCCCGGCATGCTAGCGGTTACCGTGGGGGTGATTGCCTGTGTATATGCGTCAAAGAAATACGCGGAGTAAAATCGGTGACAAAAATGGAATAGCCGCAGTTTTACAAACGCTATGCCCTTCGTTTGATTATTGACTGCACCAATGCTGTATAGCCATCAAATTTTCCTTGATAATAACTCGCCATGGCTTCATCGGGAACATAGGTTTTTCCGGGGATGACCATCTGCCCGCAAGCCACGTGATAATCGGGGTACCGGCCAATGCCGACAGCGGCTGCTATGGCCGCACCCAAACAACCGGTTTCTGCTACCTGCACGGATTCCAGCGGCGTCTGCAAAACGCTCGAAAGCAATTGGGAGAAAACGGGGCTGCGGGCACCACCGCCGGTAAACCGTGCACTGCGGATTTCCGGACCGGTCGAACGAAGCCGCTGCACGTGAGCCAAGTGGCTGAATGCAATCCCTTCATACACCGCCTGCAACAGATCGTCTTTCGTATGGGAACCCGATAGGTTGTAAAACCCCGAACGGATAATCCCGTTTAGGTTGTTACCGTGCAAAAAGGGCAAGAACAGGACGTCCGAGTCCACACGGCCGCGATCCGCCAGCCTTTGATCGCAATAAGCAAAAACGGATGTGCCTTTGCGAATGCATTTCTTTTTCGCTCTTTTCATAAATTGATTGACAAACCACTCCAGGTTTGTCATGGCCGTAGGGCTGGCTTCCACGGCGATTTGCAACATAGGATCTGCAAACAGGGAAACCATGGCCAATTCTTCGGCTTGAATTTGACCGTCAGACAGCAAGCAGTTAACGCTCCACGATCCGGAGATGACCGTTGCTGAACTCGGGTGGATTGAGCCGCAGCCAACCATGTTGGCAACCAGATCAATCATTCCGGCAATCACAGGTATGCCCTCGGGCAATCCGGTTTCGCGCGATGCTTCCGCGGTAATCCCCCCGATCACGGATTCGCTTCGGCGGGGTTGCGGGATTAGGGTTTGTAGCTCGGATAGCCCGAACAGGTCGAACAATGTGGTATTCAGCTTGCGGTCTTCAATGGCCATTAAATTGGTAACCGACAGGTCTGAATAGTCAGTAGAAACCACTCCCGTTAAACAATAATTCAGGTAGTCCTTACAGAAAAACGCGGTTCCGAGTTGGCCATAAGTCGGCAAATCATGCAGTCGTAACCAAGCTAATAATGAATTGGTCTGCCCCGGCCAGCAATATTGCCTCGAAAGCGGAAGCGCAGCGGCGGACACCCCGTCGTCATTCCACCGTTGGCAAATCGCCTCGGCCCTGAAGTCCAGCGACTGGATGCCCACCAGCGGTTTGCCATCTCCATCCAAGCCATAAAGGCCATTTCCGTGGCCGCAAACACCCACGGCTAAAATCGCCGATGAAGAAATGCCTGCAGACTGGATGGCTGTCTGGATGACACCGGCCACGACCGTCCATAATTCGCTTAGGTCATACTCGTAAAAACCCGGTTTGGATAACCGCGTGTTCAGACGGCTCGAAGCGGTGCCAACGGATCGCCCTGTCAGGGAAAAGAGGGTCGCCTTACATACGGTGTTACCGCAATCTATCCCCAATAGATACGATTCCATGCATTCACTTTTTTAGGTTACCAGCAGGTCAAATACAATTGCTCAATTTCCGTCGTTGTCGGCACCACCGGATTGTTTTGCGGACTTCCGGATGCCAGGGCATCGGCCGCCATTTTGCTGACCGACTGCTCGAACGTGGCCCATGATACGCCGACGCAATCGCGTAATCGCGGAACGTTTAGCTGCCGATTCATCGCTTCCAACGCGTAAACCAAGGCATCAGCCGCCTCTACATCGGTCAATTCAGGCGCTACGACGCCCATGGTCCGTGCCGCGGTAGCATAGCGCGCCTCGCAACCCGCTACTGAAAACCGGGTGACCGCGGGCAACAAGATTGCATTGGACAGGCCGTGGGCCAAATGATACACCGCACCCAATGGACGGCTCATGCCATGAACGAGGCAGACACTACTGTTGGAGAACGCCAGTCCGCCTTGGCATGCTGCGATAGCCATGCCTTCACGTGCAGCCTCATCTGTAGGGCATGTATACGCCCTAAGGAGATGCTGGCCAACGAGCCCGATACAAGATAACGCAATCGGGTCCGAGAAGGGATTCCGCTTTTTTGACACGTAGGCCTCCAATCCATGCGTGAGTGTATCCACACCGACATACGCCGTAAGTTGGGGCGGCATCGTCATCGATAACCGGTAGTCTACCACCGCGATGTCCGGTAAAAGGGCATTGTCAAATAGCATCATCTTTACCTGCCGGAGTTCATCGGTGATTACAGCTACCCGGGTCGCCTCGCTCCCCGTGCCTGCGGTGGTGGGCACGGCAATCAACGGCAAGCCAGGATTTGGAATCAGGTGATAGCCGGCGTAACGGGTCAACGGCCCGTCGTTGGTTGCCAATACTGAAATGGCCTTTGCTGCATCGATGGGGCTGCCCCCACCCAATGCGACGATCGCATCACAGGAATGCTGCCGCAGCAGTGCCAACCCTTCCAGTACGCTATCCATTGTAGGGTCGGGAGAAATGCGGTGGAAAACGACGCTCTTGATGCCGGCTTCCGAAAGGCTGCTGATCGCCTCGCGGACCAACCCCTGTTCCAAAAGGTATCCGTCGGTTACGATCAACACATGGGTACCCTTCAACCCGATGACCAGCTCGGGCAGCTTCCCGAATGTCCCGCCCCCGGCAATGATTTGCCGGGGGGCGTTAAAGTCATAAGCAGTTACAATCGGTTGTTCCATTACCATCCATTTATCCGTTCGTAGTTCGTATCCCATCGGGAAAGCAATACCTTTTGACGGGTATAGAACAGTATTCCTTCGGTTCCCTGAAGGTGCAAATCGCCATAAAACGACTGGTTCCACCCCGAAAACGGGAAAATAGCCATCGGCGCCGGAACCCCCACATTCACGCCGATCATCCCGCATTTCATTTCCCGCGCAAATTTCCGTGCTGCTCCGCCGTTGCTAGTATAGATTGTTGCGCCGTTCCCAAAAGGCAGTGTATTTGCAAGGCGGATGGATTCATCCAACGTACTCGTGTGTACGATCGACAATACCGGACCGAAGACCTCCCGACGGAACACTTCCATATCCGGGCTTACCTCATCCAACAACGTAGGTCGCAAGAAAAAGCCGTCGGTATCTTGAAACCTACGTCCATCGCGCATCGGTTTGGCACCCTGCGAAACGGCATGTTGAATCGTGTCAGATATCCGATCTCTTGCCAGCCCATCGATGACCGGCCCCATCTGCACATCCACTTGGCCAGTTGTGTCGCCAACGACCAGCTGATCAACCGCCGCATTCAACTGCTGCAGAAATGCAGCGTCGGTTCCATTCGGAATCATCAACGTCGATCCGGCCATACAACGCTGGCCGCTACATCCAAATGCTGCCCCAACAACTGCCCGGACCGCCGAATCAAAATCTGCATCAGGCATCACTACATGGACATTTTTGGCACCCCCACCTGCCTGAACACGTTTACCGCGACTGGTACCCAGTTGGTACACCCGCAAGGCAATTTCAGACGACCCCACGAAACTGATGGCGGCAACATCCGGATGCACACACAGCGCTTCCACCACCTCACGGCCTCCGTGTACCACATTGAATACGCCGGCAGGAAGACCCGCTTGCACCAATAAATCAGCCAGGTACAATGCCGTTAACGGCACTTTTTCACTTGGTTTCAATACAAACGTATTTCCGCACGCTATCGCGAGGGGAAACATCCACATGGCCACCATAGCCGGAAAATTAAACGGGCTGATGCCCACGCATACACCCAATGGTTCACGCATGGTCAATCCGTCAATTTCGGCCGCAAGCTGACCCAGGTTCTCTCCTTTGGTCAGGTGCGCAATGCCGCAGGCAAACTCAACCACTTCAAATCCGCGGCGTATATCCCCGCGCGCCTCTTCGATGGTTTTTCCGTTTTCGGTAGCGATCAGCCAGGCGATGTGTTCGAGGTGCTCCGCGAGCAGCTCCCGGTAGTGAAACAGGATATCGGCCCGCTTGGGAGCGGGGACAGCTGCCCACGATGGGAACGCGTCGTTGGCCGCTTTCACGGCCCGGTCCACATCCTCTGCAATGCCGGAGGGCGTATGCGCGATGACCTGTCCCTTGGATGGGTTATACACCGGTGTGGTGTCGTTACCCCTGCTGCCTGTCCACTGATTGCCGATCAGCAATGGCACATGGCTAAACCGGCCGATAAAATCAGTTGCCTTTTCCATCGGTCGAATAGATTTGCCAGGCCGCTTCCGGAGTAGCCCCGTTATGGATCATCTGCATAAATGCCTTCACGATTTGTGACGGGTTGGGATGTTGGTAAATATTCCTGCCGTACACCAGCCCCATAGCCCCTTGTTGTAAATACCCATAACTTTTTGTAAACAGATCCTTTAAATCCGCTTTGCCGCCGCCGCGCACCAATACCGGGCAGCGTGCCGCTTCCACCACTTCGTGATAATCTTCCACATGGTCGGTAGGATCGGCTTTGATGACATCTGCCCCCAGCTCCCGTGCCTGCCTCACCAAAGGAACCACCAGCTTTTTATTGCCATCCACTTGGTATCCGCCGCGGCTGTCGTTGCCCTTCATCACCAGGGGCTCGATCATCATCGGCATCCCATAGCGATCACATACCCCACGAAGTCTGCTGATATTCCGTAGGCTTGCCCGGTGAAGCGCGGGCTCGCCCGGCACCAAAAGCAAATTGACCACAATGCAGGATGCATCCATGCGTAAAGCCTCCAGTATCGGTTCCTCTTCGTTCTGCAGCTCGCTAAACATCACCTTATGGGTCTGGGCATTATACGGGTTTCCGTAGTCGACCCGCATCACCAATGCCGGTTTTGATTTACCGGGTATGCGTTGCAGAATATCGCTCTGCCCATAGTTGGTCTGTATGGCGTCCGGACCTGCGTTGACCAGACTCCAGACAACCGATTCCATATTTTCCAGTCCGTCTAGGAAGTCATACTCATTGAAAACACCGTGATCTACGGCCACATCCAAGCATTTGCCGGATTCGTTAAACATCCGATTTAATCGGACCTTTGTTGATTGATACATAATTAGTTACTATTAACTTGATGTTTTTGCTGTAAAATGCTTATTGTTCGTGCTATTTCTTGCGCCTCGATGCCCGGCATCCCCTTTACGCTTGCAAAAATTGTGGCCAGTTCCTCCAACAGCGGCCGGCTTACGGCGCCGGTAAAGGCCATCACCGTGCGGCGAAGGATGAGGTCATCCAAGTGTACCACGTATTCGAATCGAATCAGGAACTCGATTTCACGCCACGTATAGTCGGGCAGAGCATGCAGCGACCTGTCTTCGTCCGCACCGCAAAAATCACAGACTGCTTCGGCCGTGGTGCCGTAGCGCGCTAGCAGCACTTCCAAGCGTTGATCGGTAAGCGCCGGATGTAACCGCTTCATCTTCGCCAACCATGCATCCTTCGCCAAATCGGTCGTCGGAAAGTCCCTACCACCGCCGATGGGCATTTGCTCGCTGTCGGCAACCACCGGTACGTTTAAGTAAGCCGCGATCTGTGAAGTGGCAATGGCTGAAAAAGCACGGAAGGTCGTCCATTTGCCCCCAACCAGTGAATAAACGGGAAACCGACGCCTACCAACGGGTGGCAACGTCTGGATGGCATGATCGCGGGATATCTGCGCCGTTACGGTCGCCCCCGAATGCGGCAGTGGGCGCACGCCGGTAAACCGGAATACAATTTCCGAAGTCTTGATATCGATGGAAGGAAACACTTGTTTGACAGACTCCAGCATATATTCCACCTCCCACGGTTCGCAGATCACCTTATCGGGATGATCTATACGTACGTCGGTGGATCCCACCAACACGTTGCCATGTATCGGGAAAAGAATGCAAATCCGTCCCTCCGCATTTTCATAAAAAAGCATCTGGCCCTGTGTGGCCTCATAAAGTTCCCGGTTGTTGATAACCAGGTGCGAGCCCTTCGTACCGCCAATGAACGACGTTTTGCTTTCCATTGCCAAGTTGGTTTGGTCGATCCACGCGCCTGTAGCATTGACCACCACCTCTGGTTTCACCTCGAAGGCTTCGCCTGTGAGATGGTCTTGCAGCATGACCCCGCCGTTTGGTGTCAGCTGCGCAAGACTGCAGTAATTCAGAAAGGCGCACCGCGGGTTTATCTGCAGCGCGTCATTGACCAACTCTACGCAGAGGCGTTCCGGATATGATATCCACGCATCGTAATACGTTGCGGTGGCTACGATAGCCGGGTTAAGCGCTGGCCGATGCCGCAGCGACTCCGCTTTGGACCACAGCCGATGTTTCGGCATTACCCGGTTGCGACGCGTATACCAATCGTACGCGGTTAATCCAATTTTGACCAACAGTGCCCCCCGATTTACCGACTTCCCTTTTAAGCCAAAAAAAACCTTCATAGCATTAAAAATGCCAGATGTCCGATGAAAAACGGGAATCGTTGTTGCCAACGGCTTCACATAATGCGGCGCGTTCTGCAGGAGGAGATTTCGCTCTTTCAGACTTTCCCGTACCAAGCGTGTCTCCCGGTTTTCCAGGTAGCGCAGCCCCCCATGAATCATTCGCGAAGGTGCCGAACTGGCACCCGCAGCGATATCCGACTTATCTACCAAAAGCGCATCGATGCCTTGGAGCGCAAGCTCGCGCAGCAACCCCACGCCATTGATTCCCGCACCAAGGATCAATACCGGTATTTCCGGCTGGCTTTGAAAACGAGCGATGGTTTCCGATCGTGACCTTGTCATATCCACCCCGCTATTTTTCCTGGACGCCATAAAGCCGCGGGAACGGCGGTCTCACCAACCTCACCTCCGCATATTTACCGTATTTATACGCCGGATTGGTATGGATGGGGTTTACCCGGTATTCACCGCCATTGTTATAGATGGTCATAGTCGGGATGGCATTCTTGTGCAGTTTAATCGCGTGGGCTTCGTTCGGGTTATCCAAGGCATCGAAATAGTTGCCGGTGATGGTCATATTCGCCCCGCCTTCATCCACATAGATACCCGATGTGATGGTAAATCCACCGCCGATCTGGTGCACAAAATTATCGTGGATGACGGTACCGGGCTGGTTACCTACTAAATAAATCCCTGCACCATCCGAGAGGTAGCGCATACCTTTGGATATATCATTCCAAGCAATGGTATTGTGGTGGCAATGGGTCGCGACCAATGTGGTATCCGTTCCCCAATACCATCCCACGTTGATTCCCGCATAGGGGAAATTGGATATCCGATTATGATCAATCCGGTTATTGTGTGAATAACCGATCCATATGCCGACGGCCCCGCGATCCGTGGTACCGAAATTATCCAGTACATTGTTCCGGATGAGGTTGTGGTGCGATACGAGGGCCGCATCTTCAAAGTCCAGGTGCAACGGATGCCCCTTGCCCAGGTACGCACGGCGGTATCCGATTTGGATCACATTACTGCCAACGTCTTCAAATCGATTACCCTCAATTGCATTATAAGTACACCCATCGCCAAGCGAAATGGCGCCCTCACCCAGGTTGCGGAAGGTGCAATCCGTAATCCGGCTATTCGCAACCCATGCCAGCGAAAGCGCAGCCGGGGGAGCATACACGGAATCCGTCCGCCCTGTACCCCAGAAACCAGCCTGCAATCCTTTCCGTTCGACGGCCGTCATGTCCCATTCGGTGCCCTCAAACGTAATCCCGTTGATTGAAAAATCACTGATCCGCTGGTTGACCGACCCCGACAGGCGAAACAGCTGGGTTAACGCCGGGTATTCGAAGACCTGATCGTCCGGCTTTTCTTTGGAAAAATAATACAGCAACCGCTTTTCGCGGTCCAGGTACCATTCGCCTTCGGTGTCTAAAAACGCCTTGGCATTTTCGAAATGAACACGGTCCCGTTTACCGATCTTGGTATAGCTCGCTTCGGTACCGGGATAGGTTACCGTCACGACGCGTTGTTTTTTACCATCGAAACGTTCGATGTACTGACGGTTCCAATGCCACATACCCGTGGCATGAAGTTCGGCCCCTTTTATTTTTTCGAAGGCGGCGGGTAGCTTGCCTTGGAAGTACAGTTCATGCTTCCCGAAATTAATCGAATCCGGCTCCAACCATTCACTTGCATTGGGATACCTCGACCGGGTTGCCCGTTTGCCATTCACGAACAGCTGATTGAAAACACCTTCCACAGGGCATTTCCAGAGGTTATCGCCCGCGGCCTGCCACTTCCCTTCCATCAACCGATTGCCGGAAATAATAACTTGCTGCCCATGAGCGGCTTTGAGTGCCACGTGCTTCCATTTTGCGATGGGCGACGTGCCGTCCAGCACAAGCGGTGTTGATAACCGATACGTTCCACCAGCCAGTTGCAGGGTCAAGGAATCCGCAGCGGGGCGCTTTTCAAGCATCCGGATGGCAGCTTCGAGGGTTGCAACGGGGTGTTGTGCAGAGCCATCTGCTGCATCACTCCCCTCCGGGGCAACGTAGATCACCGTTTGGCCCTTTACCGCGCAACTCATCAACACACCCGCTGCCAGCAATGCGATGCGCGTGCGTACCAAAATTTGTTTGAATTGATTCATCATCTCAATCGGTTTAATTAGTTAAAATAGCTATACAGCGCGATCATGATCACTGCTAAGATTCCCCAACCCCACTTCAGCGATCGTGAAAACGGATTTTCGTTCCATTGCGTCTTTTCAAATATGGGCCGCGGCTTCCCGTCCGTGTCGGGATATCGGTAGGAGAGCACGATCAACAACACGCTGAGTGCGGCAAACAAGTAAAAGGAAATCAGGAAAAAATTCGGATAGAATTCCCGGCTTGGGTATTGCGACAAGTAAAGGATGCTGATCAGGATGCAGGGAATATTCCCGGCGATGAGCGTATACAATGCCGCCTTCGAAGAAATCTTTTTCCAGAAGATGCCCCAAATGAATACCGCCACCAATGATGGGCACAAAAAGGAGAATATGGCATTGACCTTTTCAAACAGGTTAAACCCTTCCACCCGGTCCAGCCCGATGGCTATCAACATCGCCAGCACAGCCAGTGTAGCCATCACCATCCGCCCCTGCGCCAGTGTGGGGGGTGCATCGGACTTGCTGAAATTAGGCAAGATGTCCAATGCGAAAATCGTGCTCCCTGAATTATACATGGCCGTTAGCGATCCAACCAGTGCCGCTATCAACACCCCGATCGCCAGTCCTACGAGGCCATGCGGCAGGTATTGGTAGATCAAGCGCAATAAGGCATCGTCTGGGTTTTCGAGATCCTGCAACAACACTTTCGCCAGAATACCCGGCAAGATAAACAACACCGGAATCAGTAATTTCAAATAGCCGAGAAACAATATCCCCTTATTACCTTCTTCGAGGCTTTTGCTGCCCAGTGTGGTCTGTACAATGTTCTGATTGGCGCACCAATACCAAATGGACATGATGGGGTAACCAAAAACAATGGCTTGCCACGGGTAATTCGGATCGTCCGATGGACGCAGCAGTTTCCAGTAATCCACATCCAGTTTTTGGGTGAAGAGACTCCAGTCGGATACATCAGTCAGGGCAACGTAGCCAATGAACACACACACGAAAACCATGACCACCGATTGGAACGAATCCGTTATCGCCACGGCTTTGAGCCCTCCGGTAACGGTAAAACTCATCGCAAATGCCGTCATCAGTATCACACATTGCCAAATGGGAAAACCGATCAGTTGGCTGACCAGCATGGATCCGGCATAGAGTACCGACCCCGCTCCGATGGAAATCTGCAGGAACACAATCCAGGACAGGGCTTTCCTACAGGATTCGTCATACCGCCTCAGCATGAATTGGGGCATCGTCTGGATGTTGTGCCGTAGGTAATACGGCAAAAACACCAAACTAAGCAACAGGATGTAAATCCAGGCCAACCATTGGAAATTGCATGCCACCATCCCGTACGTGTAGGCCAGCCCGCAGGTACTGATGATGTTAAGCGGACTCACGTTGGTTCCGAAGATAGAAAGTCCCACGGTTTTCCACGTCAATGACTTGCCTGCCAAAAACAGGTCGCTGCTCTTTTTCTGCTTGTGTGTAAAACTGACGTAGAGCCCTACTGCCAGCAGTGCGAGCAGGTAAAACACAACGATGGTGATATCGAGGTTATTCATGGGTCAGGTAATTTTTTAAGTGATCATCCATCGGGTACGTGAGCTGAACATGCTGCTGTTTCAGGCTCTCCCGCAGTTTGGCCGGGTCAAGTTCGGAGAAATCGCTGTCCTGCACGCTCGCCAACCCAGCAGCCGTTCCGGCGGCCTGGCCCAGTTGCATCATGGTCCGGGTAAGCCGGCAGCTCGAAGCCGCCAATGAGCTGAACCCCGCCGCCCTTGAGGCAATCAACAGGTTGCGGAAGCCCTTAGGGATCAGTGACCGGAACGGAACCCCATACGGTTGGTCCAACTCCACACAGCCAGCGCGCCCGGTCGTCGAGCCATGGGTGTCCATCGGATGATCGGCAATCGCTATGCTATCCGGGTGGTCCTGACCTGCGAGCCCCTTTAGCAGGTCGTGCTGGGTAAGCTGGTAGGCTGCGATGATGCGACGCCCCTCACGCACGCCCAATCGTGGGGCTATCCATTTAATCACATAGTTCCGGTATGGCAGATAGGTTTCCGTGAGGTAACGGAAGTGCGCGAGCACCCGCCTCCGGCATTCGGCATATGCCGTTTCGTAACGTTCAAAACCGGCAAATTCCACGCCCTCCATCGTGGGGAGCATGTTCACATTCAAGTCACCGTTGGGGTATTGCACCATACTGGCCAACGGAAAATCAGCCGCCCACCAGCATTGGCCGGGCACCGCATCCAATTCAGCAGCCGATACCGGCAGCTCTCCGTTTCCGGCGTCCCCTATCCGGTAGATTAGCGACACGCCGTTTAACCGCTGCGTGGGCTGCAGCGGGGCATCCGGTTCGCCATACACGTCGCGGCTTTCCTGCCCCATGCACAATTGCGCACCCGCGGCCGCACAGAGGTATGCATTATCCGTCGCATCGATAAAATATCGGGCGTGAACCAACGTTCCATCGTCCAGCTCAACCGCGCGCAGCCGACCGTTACCATCATCGATGACCCGCTTAAACGTGGTACCCAGCCTAACCGATATGCACCCCGGTTCCGCCAGCAACTCACCCAATACTTCCTGATACGCATGGGGGTCAAACGGCACGCCATGCCAGTTTGCGCGTACAAACGCCTCGTTGTCAATACCCGTTTCCGAGCCGTGCCGAAGCAGGGTGTCTATGTACCGCAAGCTGGGGTCTATGGTCAGCTCCGCTCCCGGATGCAGTGGCTGCTCCCCTCGCTTCTGCTGCCATTTCCGATGGATATTGAACCGATAGATTCCCACGCCATCGGCTTTTGTTTTTAATCGCTTATAGATCTCAAAGGGTATCCCCGTACCGCCAACGCCCATTTCCCACACGTTTACGCCACCCAGCGAAGCGTTGCCCCCCAACCCGTGTTGTTTCTCCACCAACAACACCGTTATGCCCAACCGGCCCGCAGCGATCGCCGCGGCAACCCCACCGCTTCCCGCACCGATGATCACCAGGTCTACGTTAAGATGCTCCTTTTGAGATGTCTTCATCATGTCTATTTAATACGGTTCAATTTGTTGGATAAGCGGTAAGACCGTGAGTTCGGGAACGACCAGGTTTGCATCCAGCGAACAGATTTGCACCACCAACTTCCCGATTTGCTCCGGACTAATCATCCGTGCGGCAACCTCCGGCAGGGGATGTTCCAGTTGCGCATTCCGATTGAAATCGGTGGCACCCCATGAAGGGATCAGTGCGGTGGCGCGCACATTAAATGGTCGCATTTCCACATACAACGAACGCGTAAACTGGTCGAGCCCCGCTTTTGCCGCCGCGTAGATCCCCCAGCCGGTCCACGCCTGTTGCGCGCAGATGGAAGATATGTTGATAATGGTACCCGATTGTTGCGCTTTCATCACCGCAGCTGCACGTCTGCTACCCATCATGGCCGAAATCAGGTTTACGTTAATTACCTCCGCCATTGCTTCATCACTGAATTCGGTAATCGGCGCTATTTTCAATGCACCACCGGCATTATTCACCAAAATATCCAACCGCCCGGCATCCGCTAGGATGTGATCGATCACCCGATCCCAGTCGGCCGGATTGGTTGCATCCGCCTGCAACGGAGTCGCGCCGATTTCAGCCGCTGTTTGTTCCAGCTTTTGAATATTTCTAGCCGTTATCCACACCTTGCACCCACTGGCAGCCAACGCTTTTGCTATACCTACACCAAATCCCGAGGACGCCCCTGTAACCAATGCTACCTTATTCGTTAGTTCGCTCATTCTAATTTATCTATTATGTAATTATCGTTTAAAAAGTCGTTAACTGAGTGTCTTGCCCCCATTTACCGCAATCCGTTGTCCGGTAATAAATCCACTGCGCTCACTCGCTAAAAACGCCACGGCATCCCCCACCTCATCCGGCTTACCCATGCGGTTCAATGGCAAACCGGCGCCATACGCATCCAATTCCGATTGGGGTGTCCCTTCGTGCCGTTTCACCGGTATCCAGCCGGGGGCCACCAGGTTCACCGTAATCCCATACTGCCCCAATTCGTTCGCCCAAGACCGGGTGATACCCAGCATCGCTGCCTTCGCGGCGACGTAGTGGCTGAATTCAGCGTTTCCCAGTTCTACCACCTCGCTACCGATATTAATCACCCGCCCGAAACCCGCACTTTTCATGTACGGCAACACCCGTTGTACAAGCAGGAGCGGCGCCTTCAGGAAAAAATCAAGCTGGGCCTGGTAATCGCGCCACTCCTGGCGCTCGATTGGAATAAACGGCTGCGGACCGGTTGCGTTGTTTACCAAAACCGTTGGCGCGCCCATGCGCAGGCTGACAGCCTCAATTAATGCCTTCACCCCGTCCACATCGGTCACATCCGCCTGAAACGCCTCCGCCATTCCTTCCGCTTTCCTGATCTGCTTAACAACGGCCTCGGCACCGCTTCGGTCGCGGTGGTAATTTACCGCCACCGCAAGCCCGGTGTCAGCCAGCCGTGCAGCGATGGCAGCACCCAACCCCTTGGAAGCACCCGTTACCAAGGCAATGCGGTTCACCTGTTCTTCTTTATGACGCATTATTTCAGATCAATTTGATAATCAAGTTGCTCCAGATACCTCAAACTCCGCCTGATCCCCGCTTCCAGATCGCTAAGCGGTTCGTATTCGATCAGGTAAATTCCGTCAAATGAAATCTTAGGCAGCAGCGAGCCGTAGTCAAGGGTGCCATCGCCTATCGCGCCGGCCACCCATCCGCCGTCGCGCGCCATCCAGTCTTTCAGGTGGCAGTAGTTGATACGCTCGTTAATGATGGACACCCAACAATCCGGTTCTTCGGGCCAAACGGCTTTTATGTTTCCGGGATCGTAGTTAAAACCGATATTGGTTGGCAGATCCCGCATGAGCCGCTCCAGGTAATGCGGATCCGTACTGATGGTATTTTCATGGTAGGCCACCCCGCCCTTCCAAGTGATTTTTCCATGCGTTTCGACACTGATCGCAATCCCATATTCCACGCACCGTTCATTCACGACCCGGAATGCATCGACAACCTGTTCATACAGCCGGACAGTCACGTCCTTTGCCGGTGTAAACCCGGCAAACAGGCGGAGATGCGATATGCCGAACAAACGGGCGATGTCGAGCACGGCAAGCACGTGCGCCACCATCCGCCGGTGCGCTTGCGGGTCGGCGAGTGAAAAATCGTTCTCCGCGGTCGCAAAGGGAAGCTTGATGCCGGCCGCCGTTGCCGCGGCCATGGCTTCGGCAGCCTGTTGCTGACCTGTGTTCATGGGGAAGGTTGCCGCAAATTCATCGCCGATACCGATCTCCAACGTACGGAACCCGGTGGCTGCGCATAAGTCCAGGTGGGCCGCAAACGAACGTTCGCGGAACCCCCACCAGCCGCAACCTACCGCTAGTGTTTTTTGACCTGTTGTCAATCCCATCCTCAATTACCGCTAATAGTCATCATTTTGGATCAACGCCGGATTGGCCTGCAGTTCCAGCAGCGGAATTGGAAATAATGCATGTTTCGCCTCCGCGTTCCGGCCACTGGCCTTCATCACGTCCACGAAGCGTCCGGTGCGCAGCAAATCCCACCGATGATGCCCTTCAAAACAAAGTTCCATCCGGCGCTCGGCCCACACCGCCTCCCGGAAACCCTCTTTTGATAGTCCTTCGAGATTGGGCAGTTCTGCCAATTCCTCCGCTTCGTCCATTCCATTCGCATTTTCATCCCTTGCGCGCTTACGGACGGCATTAACGGCCTCATAAGCCGCATCGGTAGGGCCGGACAATTCGTTTTCAGCCTCCGCAAATACCAACAGCACATCGGCATACCTCAAGACAATCCAATTGGCGTCTCCACCGATATTCATGCCGAAGGTGGGATCCCAATATTTCATCGGGGCTGGCCCTGCCTGCGCAGGACCCGAAACTGTAATTTCCGGATAGTTTTCGCTTGGAAATTCAGCCACCATGGAAATCCGTTTCCGGTAATGATCCGGCACGGCATCATAGAACGCCCGCTCGGTGGCAACGGCTGTACCTGCGATGGCACCGTTCAGCAAGATGTTCGGGTTCCGGGACGCAAACGCCGACGTCAGTGAGCTACCGCCCCCCCTTGAATTTCCCGAAGTGTATTGCACGGAAAACAGGTGTTCCTTTCCATTTTCATTGGCCGGCTTAAATACGTCTGCAAAATTTGCAAACAAACCATACGTTTCGCTCTCCATAACTGCCTTCGCCGTTTCGCGGGCCTCCTGCCAATTGCCCTGAGTAAGGTAAACCTTCGCTAGCAAACCCAGCGCCGCGCCGCTGGTTGCGCGGCCGCGTTCCGAACCGCTGTAAGACGGTGGCAACGCAGCCGACGCTGCCTGTAGGTCACTAACGATCAGCGCATAAACGTCTGCCAAATCCGCACGCGGAATACCATTATTTGCGGTGTTTTCGGTCGGCTCCGTAATCAACGGCACGCCACCAAACCCGCGGGCCAGTTCGAAATAAAACAACGCGCGCAGGAACTTCGCTTCCCCTACGTACCGATCGCGAAGCTGCTCATTGATCTCCATTGCGGGCACCCACTTGACGACGTTGTTCGCGTAGTTGATCCCGCGGTACATGCTTGTCCAGAAATCACGGAATACCGGATCGGCGGCCGTATAGTCCATCACATCGAGGCCCCCTGTCAATTCTCCCCTATTGGCCACTTCCGTAGATACATCGCCAAAATACCAGGCATTCCCATTGTAATGACCACTCAATGCCGAATAGACAGCATTTACGCCCGCAAGTGCATCGGCTTGCGTCTGAAAAAAACCATCGCTTCCAATGGCAGATCGAGGCTGTTCATCCAGGAACTTTTCACATCCCATGGTGAGTAACCCCATGATGACCAAACTGCTATAAATCGAAGTTTTCATTGCTCTTATCGATTAAAATTAGTTAAAACCCAACCTGTACACCTAAGCGGAACATCCGCGCCCGCGGGTATGCGTTCATATCTACTCCGAATACTGTGTTGTTGTCGCCGAGCGAATTGACTTCCGGGTCATACCCGGTGTAGTTTGTCCAGGTATATAGGTTTTCGCCGGCCACATACACCCGTGCCGTGCGTAACTTGCTATTCGCCAAGGGAAGCGTATACCCCAGTGTCACATTGCTCAGCCGCACAAACGATCCGTCTTCCAGGTAATTCGTACCCACGCGGTTCGGGAACGTGCCCTGCCTTCCGTCGGGACGGTCGATCTTCGCAATACGGTTGCTGGTTCCCGGGCCATCCCACGCTTCTTTGTAAATCGCCAGTCCGTTCATGCCGTTCACCTGGGTAGTCAGGTCAATCAAGTTGAGGTTGAGCACATCGTTGCCCTGAACCCCGTTCAGGAAGACACTGAGATCAATCCCTTTATAAGCCAAGTTGGTATTGAATCCAAACACATAGTCGGGATGCGGGTTGCCGATAATGGTCTCGTCCAACCCTTCTTCAAACTTACCATTTCCATCGATGTCCCTAAAGTTCTCAAATCCGGGGCCTGAATTGCCATTTCCTGCCATGTGGCCGGCATCAAATTCAGCTTGCGTTTGCCAGAGCCCATCAAAGATATTTCCCCAAAACATGCCAATGGGTTGGTCCACCATCACGACGGTTCCCGCCCCGCCATTGCGTTGAATCATATACGAGCTGATGGAAGAGCCGAAAAAGCGATCCGCATCTGCCAATTGCAACACTTTATTCCGGTTGAAGGAAATGTTAGCAGATGCATCCCACCGGAAATCGCCCTCACTGATCACACCCGTTATACCGAGCTCGATGCCTTTATTCTGTACGCTGCCGATATTCTGCAACATGGACGTAAACCCACCCTGCCGGGGTATTTCTACGCTAAAGAGCAGATCACTTGTTTTTTTGTGGTAATAGTCGGCTACCAGACTCAGGCGGTTATTCCAGAACCCGATGTCAAGCCCCACATCAATCTGCCGGGTGCTTTCCCATTTCATGTCCTCGTTCACAAGCGCTTCCGGCACGATGGATGTGACGAATTGGCCGCCGAACGAATATGGGCTCCCCAATCCGTACGTCTGTAAGTTGCGATAAAGCGGAATCGATTGATTGCCAGTAACCCCAATGCTGGAACGTATTTTCAGCTCGCTAAGCCAGGTAATGGGTTCCAAAAACTCCTCGTTTTTGATATTCCAGGCAACCGCCGCCGAAGGAAAGAAACCGAAGCGGTTATTCTTTCCAAACCGGCTGGATCCATCGTACCTTGCCGAAACCGTGAGGAGATATCGGCTATCCAAATCATAATTCACCCGACCGAGGAATGAAACCATGGACCAACGGGAATATCCGGTGGACGGATATTGTGGATCCTCGCCGAGGCCCAGGTTGTAAAAACCGAGCACATCGGTAAAAAAGTCATACGAAGTGGCCGAAAGCGATTCCTCCGATTCGCGTTGCATGGTAAATCCCCCCAATACCTCCAGGTTATGCCGGTCGTCAATTGACTTTTTGTAGGTCAACGTATTCTCGTTTACCCAGTTAAACAGTTCAGAGGAAGAAACGCCTCCACTGCCCCCGGTAGTCCGTGAATTGACAAAGTACGACGGCAGGTAGCTTCTGCTCCGTCCATTGGTGAGGTACGTGCCGAAGGTCGTTTTTGCAATCAGTCCTTCTGCCAGTTCATATTGCGCATAAAAATTACCCAGCAACCGCATCCGCGTATTGAGTGCTTCCGCCTTTTCGGCCATTTCTACCGGATTTTGGATGGCTGGATTGGCGTAGATGCCTTGGGTTGTCCACAGTCGGTCTTGCGAACTATACGTCCCATCTTCGTACTTTACCGGTTGCACCGGATCCGATTGCAGCGCCGCATAGATCACACCGGAATTGCCATGGCCGGATGTACTGTGCTGGATGGGGCGATCTTTGTTATACCCAACGGATACGTTTGCGCCAATCTTCAATCGTTCCGACACCGAATGATCTAAGTTCAGGGCCACATTCCCTTTTTGAAATTTGGAGAAAATGACGATGCCATCCTGATCGAAGTAGTTTCCGGATATTGCAAACCGTGTTTTTTCATTTCCTCCTCGTACCGATAAGTTGTGGCTGTGCATTGGCGCGGTTTGAAAAATCGCATCCTGCCAATCCGTGCCATCGCCCATCTGAGCAATTTCCGCTTCCGAATAGGCCCGACTGACCAAACTACCGTTCCGGAATCTGCTCCAAAACGTCCGTGCCAATGTTGCATAGTCTTTCGCGTTTAGCAAGTCAAGCTTTTTCGTTACGCTTTGGCTGCCATAATACGCATCATACGTAATTTGGGTGGCACCCTGAATGCCTTTTTTAGTCGTGATCAATACCACCCCATTTGCTCCTCGCGCGCCATAAATCGCTGTTGCGGAAGCATCCTTGAGCACCGTGATGGACTCGACATCATTCGGATTCATAAACTCACTTGATCCGCCCATCGGAAAGCCATCTATTACATATAACGGGCTATTTCCATATTGAATGGAGTTACTCCCGCGGATACGAATGCGCATACCGCCGGCCGGAGCACCCGTGGTTGACGTTACCTGCACCCCCGGTATCCTTCCCTGCAATCCCTGTTCGACTCGGTCGACCGGCCGCTGCGTAATTTCCTTGGCGCCTACAATCGATACCGACCCGGTAAGGTCCGCTTTTCGTTGGGTGCCGTAGCCCACGACAACTACCTCGTCCAATTCCGTCTCCGACGGAGCCAGTGATATGTCGAGTCTTCCACCCTCCGCTGCCACTTCTTTGCTGATGTAGCCTACATTGGTAAATACGAGCACTGCCAACCGGTCCGGAACCGTTATGCTAAACTTACCGTCCGCATCGGTCGTTACCGAATGGCCCGTTCCTTTTACACTTACGCTTACACCCGCGAGTAGCCCCGAAGTCTGTGCGTCGCGTACGGTACCTTGTACCGCTTGCTGTATCATCTCAACAGCATAGCACACCTGATTTAAGCATACGGCCAACGCCAATATCCCCATCATCAGCATAGCCTTCATGAATTTCTTTTGTCCCATAATTCGTTTATAATATAGCTTACAGTTTCAAATGTAGAAACTAATTTTATATATCAAACAAAATATTTAAAAAAAACAAGTCCCCAGGGAAGCACGTTTGTGTGCTCCCAGCGAAAAATGTTGTTTAGAAACGAATAGTGAAGTAGCTGTTATTTAGCGAAGTAGCCCAACCGTTGAGAAATACGTAGTGCGTGTTCTTTGACTACTTTCCCTACGTGACCGAATTGCGTCACCGGAAGGCGATCTGATGGGCCAGTAACCCAGATAGCAGCGACAGGGTATGAATTGCCATTGAAAATCGGTGCTCCGATGCAGTGCATCCCTTCCACCTCTTCTCCTCCATCAATGGCATACCCCGTGTCCTTTACCGTTTTTAGCTCATCTAGAAATTTATTCAGCTTGGTAATGGTCTTGTTGGTATACTTTTTGAATTCAATGCGTGAACAAATCGATTGCTGCATCTTTTCCGGAAGGTACGCTAAGATCGCTTTGCTGGGCACCGCGGTGTGGAGGGGAAACCGGGTACCCACGTCGATCCAGAATTTAAAGGAGTGCAAGCCCGGCACCTGTTCAAGTACCACGCCTTCATCTGCCAAAATAATCCCGATCAGCACGGTCTCCTTTGTCGTATTCCGTAGGTCGCGCAACACATCCATCGACTTCTCCAGTAGATTTTGCTCAGTTACTGCCGCGTAGCCCACAGATAGGAGCTTACCGGAAAGATTAAAGGCTTTTGAGTTTTCATCCCGCGTCAGGTATCCATAATGCAACAATGTCATGGCGATCCGGAAGGTACTATTTTTCGAAATGCCGAGCTGGTTGCTGATCTCGGTGATCCCCATCCCAGCGGGCGAACTGGAAAGCAGTTCAATCATGTAAAGGGCGCGCTCTAAATTGGGAACGTGGTATTTCGAACTGTTATTATGATCTCCTTCTTCTTCGACTGACATATGCACGATTGGATTGAAAACGTCCAATGATAAGACATTGCCATGTAAAAATCAAATATTTCCCGCAATCTCGCATGCAGCATGCGGAGCGTTATTTGAAATCTCTTCGTTCTTTATACAGTTAGGAAGCCCAAAAATTACTACGGGTCCAGCGGCTCATCCGGATCAATGGTAAGTGCCTCCGGCCTTGGCTTGAATTCAATAACCACATCACTAACCCGCTTACCTAGCTCGTAAGGCACATATCCCAGCTCCTTCATGCAGCGCTCCGCCATATTTTCAACGGCGTCTATGTGCGGTTTGCTGCTTGTTACGATGGCAAATTTGTCCGCGGGGAATCCATAGCTTAGCATAATCCGGGCGGTATTGCGCAAATTGGTTGTCGTATGACGCGCATGCGGATCGATCAAAATGGCTTCTTCCGGAACATTCAGCACCTCCATCAGGTACTTTTTCATTTGAAGCGCTTCGATATACGGAGTTTTGTACGGATGTACCCGGCCTCCCGAAACCACGATAAACGGGGCCAGCCCGTCGAAATAACTACGTGCCGCCATGCGGGTGCGGAGCATCCCTCCCGGACTGATCGGTTGGTCGTAGACCGATGGACCCGCCCCCAATGTGAGCAGCAACGCATACGGATACTGCTCAAAATCTGTTTTACGTATGGCTTCGAATGCCGGTTTGTTTTCCCGTTCGATCAGCGGTTCCAACTGCGCGGCGTCCCACCGTTCGTTGATTTCCAGTAATCGCACAGCCGTAAGGACTGTCTCGTAAAACGCCTGATAAGGGTACTTGCTGTCGCGCAACACATCCTGCCTGACGTCCGACAGCAACGCTAAATAGGAACGCTGGGTAACGTCAAAAGAAATGGAATCAATGCGCGGATAATTGGGTTTCTTTGCTCCGGCGTAGACATCAATCACATAGTTCATCGCATTCAGGTCCTGCCGCAACGCCTTTCCGAAATACTGGCTGGCGGTTGTCTGTGCCGGAACGCCATAAGCCATGGAAGGAAGCAACCGCTCATTTAGTTTCGCCTTCAATGCGTCGTCCTTTTCCGCCTCCCTGACCAACAACCCCACTAGCACATCCACCTCTGCTTCCTGCCATTTAAAGGCTTCGAGAAAACAAGCGACATCTCGGCAATCGAGGCTGCGAACGTAGCGTTCGTGCCGTTGGGAAAGCACCTGCCGCAACTCCGGAGTTCCCAGCAACCGCTTGCTCAGGGTACTATCCTGGTACAAAAGCGAGGTAGCCAAATAGTTTTTTACAATGACCCAGTCCTGTCGCGACTGGTAATCCGTATGATACTGTCCCGCGGCTCGGGGTCCTAAGCCCATCACCAGCACTAAGAACACAACGCTTATACCATATTTCATCATCTGATTCCAAGAGTTATATTACTACCTGGGATTTTTAATACCCGGGATTCTGGTACATTTTCTCCGGGTTCAGCTTGTATTCGTCAAACGGGATCGGATAGTACCGGTCTTTCGTCGAAATGTTGGAAAGCTGCGCATTGCCGTAATCGGCCTGCTCTTTTTGGCCGAAGTACGCAACCAATTCCTCCGCGTTATAATTGCGGATCAGGTCAAACCAGCGGTGGTTTTCAAACGCCAGTTCCACCCGGCGCTCATGCAGGATCGCATCCTTCAACGTCGGATACTTCGCGTTATAGGTCGCGTTTGCGCGTGCTTCGGCATAAGCTGGCAACCCTGCCCGCTCACGGACCTCGTCCAGCAACGCGATCGCCTCGGCGTCTTTATTCAAATGCATCTTGGCTTCGGCCAGCAGCAGCATCACGTCCGCATAGCGGATAAGTATCCAGTCGTTGCCGCCCCATCCGGCTGTGCCGGCGGCGTCGCTATTGTCCCTGAACTTGGTGATGAACCAGTCGTTTACCTGTGCATGTGGGGCAAACTTCACGGAAAATTCCTTGCGGAGATCGCCCGCTTCGTAATCCTTGACCAGGTCTAGCTTGAGGTTGGTGCCGCTGCCCGTCGAGTTGAACTGCGAGTTGATCGTCTCTCCGCGCGCCTGGTTGTTGCGGGCGATGCTAGAGCTGTAACTTGGGTCGCCCTGTAGGTACTGTACCTGGAAGATTAATTCCTTACAGGTATTTTTGGCGGCGACGTCGAACACCTGCGCATAGGGGATTTCCGAAAGCTTGTCAAACGTACGCATGTCATACGCGGCCGCGAGGTATTGCTCGGCCTGTTGGAAGTGTTCCGTCTTATTGTCGGCCAGTGTAGCCCCCATGGTGAGGTACACCTGCCCCAGCAGGGCATTGATGGCTGCTTTGGACGTGCGGCCTACCGCATACTCCCATTGCGTATCGGGCAGGTTGCTGGCCAGTGCGTCGGTCAGGTCGGCCACGATCTGCTGGTATACCGTTGCCTCCGGCTGCCGGTAGGCAATGGCGGAGGCCTCTTCTTTGGTCCTGATTTCCTGTACGGACAGCGGGATATCGCCGAACTTCCTGACCATGTGGAAGTACAGCAGCGCCCGCACAAACTTCGCTTCGGCGATATAACGCTGCTTCAGCGCGTCGTCGCTAAACGCTACTTGGTCAATGCGTGAGAGTAACGTATTGCACCGCGCGATGCCATCGTACATCGATGACCAATGCGTACGCAGGTAGGTGTTGCCCGCGAGCAGTGAAAAATCATTGAACTGGAAGGGCTCGCCCGCATTCGACTGGTTGTCGTTCCTTCCGGCATTGTCCGAGCGCTCTTCGCTGTACAAGGCACTGCCTTCTCCCACGGTGTTGCCCGAACGCAGCACTTGGTAAATCCCATTAACGGCGAGCAGCACGTCATTTTCTGTTTTAAAATACGAATCCACAGACACCGCATTCGGATCTTGCTGATTCAGGAAATCCTGCTCGCAGGCCGCGAGTGCAAAAAGGACAACGAGCAATACATATCTTTTCTTCATGGCTATCACAATTAAAACGTCACTTTCAAACCTAAATTAAACGAGCGTACCAACGGATACAAGCCGTAATCGACACCCGGTGTCAGGTTGCCGCGCTGGTCGTAATCGGACTCCGGATTGTACCCTTTGTACTTGGAGATGGTGAAGGGGTTATCTACGCTGGCATAGATACGCAACCCGCTCAACCGTATTTTGCTAGCCGCTTCTTGGGACAGGTTGTACCCCAGCAGGACATTGGTCATCCGGAAATACGAAGCGTCCTGGAGGTAAAATGTAGACAGCCGCGTGCTGTTGCTCTGGGTACCGCCCCGCGACGCCCGGTATACCTGGCCGTTGCCCGGTTCGGCCGCCGACCGCCACCGTTGAGCCACATCGGCATATTGGTTGCCTGAACCTTCCATATTGTAGAGGTAGTAGTCGTAGCCATCCAGCATCTGGTTGCCCTGCGATCCATTGAACGAAGCACGCAGATCGAAACTCCGGTACCGGCCGTTCAACGCAAATCCGTAGGTAAATTTCGGGTGCGGGTTGCCGATAACGCGTTTGTCATCGTCGTTTACCACGCCATTGCCGTCCACATCTTCAAAGTAAAGATCGCCGGGCTGCATGGGATTGGTCGATGCCGCGGATGGGGCCACGTCTTGGTAATTTTCTTCGGTGGCGATTCCCAGCACCTTAAAGCCGTAGAACATCCCGATGGGGCTGCCCTCCTGTGTGATGTGCGTCAGGTACGAACGCTCGGCCCCGTTGGTGATGATGGTTGACGCACCGCCGAGGTCGAGCACCTTGTTGCGGTTCACCATGATGTTGCCGCTGAAACCGAAATCGAAATCCTGCTTCCGTACGATCGTGGCGTCCACCTGTATGTCGAACCCTTTGTTTTCGACCTTGCTGTCCGGCAGATTCGTCAGGATCGTGGTGGCTCCCGATACCGCGGTAATGGGTTGGTTAAACAACAGATTAAACGACTGGCTCAGGTACAGGTTCGTAAAGATGTTGAGCCTTCCGCGAAGCAGCCCCAGGTCCAGGCCGGCGTTGTACTGGGAGGTCGACTCCCAACCCAGTTTGGGATCGTACAGGTCGCCTGGCCAGTATGCGGTGGCCACTTTGTCGCCGATGATCACGCCACCCGGTGCATTGTACACTGTAATGGCCCGGTAATCGCCAATGTTGTTATTGCCGCTCAACCCCCAGCTGGCACGCAGCTTCACGGTAGACCGTTCACCCAGCCAGTTGTCATAAAAGCCCTCGTTGGATAGTGTCCAACCGGCGGAAACCGAAGGGAATGTGCCCCATTTGCTTTCCGGACCAAAACGCGAGGAGCCATCGGTACGGAACGAAGCCGACAGGAAATACCGCGAATCGTAGGTATACATCACCCGGCTGAAGTACGATTGCAGCGTGGTGTTTCGCTTATAGGCATCGCGCAGCTGGAAATTGGACGGATCGGCCCCTTTGTCGGTGATCTCCCCGATCGCGTCGCTCTGGAATCCATTGGCACGGACCGCTACGTAGTCGATGTTCGTCTGCTGGGCCGAATACCCCAGCAAGGCGTTGAGTTGATGGACCTCGTTGAAGGTCTTGTTATAATTCAAGGTCGTTTCGACCAACTTATCGATTTCACCCCGTGTATTGGCATCGGCGTAAGCCGCTGTCTTTGCATTATCCGAAAACGGCGGATTGTTGCCGTTTGAAAGACTTGTTGGCAGGTAATAATCGTACTTTTCATCGTACGTGGAAATACCGCCGTTTACTTTCAGGTTCAGGCCTTCGAGGATGCTGAAATCCGCAAACGCATTGTAAAAACCGCGCTTGCCCCGGCGGTTATCTTTAATCATGGTCACATACGCCAGTGGGTTTTCCGGGTTCTGTATCCCGTAGTTGTTCGCCGAAAGATCGGCCATAAGGTACTGCGCATAGCTGCCATCTTCGTTATACACCGGCAGGGTGGGCAAATAGAGCAGCGCAGCCATGGACGGACTTTGGTTGTAACGGCCCGTCGAAACCTCGTTGTTGTCATTGTAGGTAAACGCCACGTTGGCCCCTATCGTAAGGCGCTTGCTGACTTTCGAATCCACGTTGACCCGGAAATTGTATACCTGTTGGTCCGTGCCCAGCATAATCCCGTCCTGGTTCTGGTAGGATCCGCTCAGGAAGTACCGGGTTTTGTCATTGCCGCCATAAATAGATAAATTATGACGCTGGAACGGTGCATTGCGGTACAATGCGTCCTGCCAATCGGTATCGTACTGGGAAGGTTTGGCAAGACCAGTGCTGAAATCGTAATATTCTTCGGGGATGCTGACCGATCCGGCGTTGCCCACCAAGGCTACGCGGGTGGCGTTGTCGTCTTTCAGCATATCGTCGGTCCAAGTGAGCCCCCCGTTTACCACCAGGTCTCTATACATGTTGTTCCTACCGTCGATAATCAGGTCGATGAATTGCGCTGCATTCAGCAGGTCTACTTTTTTTGACAATTGGCCAAAGCCTGCCAGCACCTCGTAGTCGACCGTGCTTCGTCCCTCTTTCCCTCTTTTTGTGGTAATCAGCACTACCCCGCCGGCAGCCCGCGATCCGTAGATGGCCGCGGAGGCCGCATCCTTCAATACATCGATGGATTCGATATCATTCGGATTGATGTTCAGGTTGTTGCCTGCCGGATATCCGTCGATCACATACAGGGGTTCGGAACCGGCATTGATCGACCCCATGCCCCGCACGCGGATCTTCATGCCATCGTAGGGCGCACCGCTGGTCTGCGATACCTGCACACCGGCCAGCTTACCCACCAGTGCCTGGGATAGCTTGGGTGACGTAAGGTTGAGCTCACCGGCTTTTACATTGGCGATTGCTCCGGTAACGTCGGATTTGCGCACTTGCTGATAACCGATGGATACGAGTACCTCTTCCATCAGGGTCTCTGCCCCTTTCAACACCACCCGGTTGCCGGTTGGCGAGGCAACGTCCAGCGTCACTTCGGTGTATCCCAAGTACCGGATAAGCAGTTGATCGCCGACCTTACCGCCCACCGTAAACGCTCCGTCGTTGTTGGTCTGCGTAGCGGATTGGTTGGACGTGTTGGTGACCGTGGCACCGGCAATCGGTGTGCCCGCTTCGTCGGTTACCGTACCCGAAAGGGTGGTTTGCTGCACATACAAGCCCCGGGTGCCTGCACGCAACGTGCCGCTGGTTGCCACCAACGCCGCGAATGAACCCATAACTAAAAGCAATGCTAGTTTGACGTAGTTAAGAACCATGTTTTTGCAACGATTAAATTCGGTTGCAAAGCTATCCGGCCTATGTTACGGCAACCTTCATCGGAAATTAAGAAATAGTGAAGTATTGTCGCGAGTAGAAATCCCAACGAAACCTTTGTTTTCAAAGGTTAGTTTTTCACTTGTTTATTGTTGTTGGAATCGGGGGGCGTGGGGATGTTAAAAAGTGCTGTGCCAGCCGCCGGATACGCATCAAGGTTGACAATGGCCGCAAAGGCTTCACCGAGCTTGGCAGGTGGTGCCGGGCGCATGGCATCGATCTGAAGCTCACGCTGTTTATCATGGAATATACCGGCGGGTACGAATACAGGTTCCTGCAACACTGCCAGAGCAGGTCATACGCCTATTGCAGGATACCGGGATTGGAGATCAAGCGATCGCTATTAATTTGGAATATCCTATTGACTGCACGATTACATCGATACGTGGAATACATTACAATAGTCCAACCATCCCACCAAATCTGTATTGCAAACCGATTTCGTGAGTGGTGTTGCCGATGCGGCGGTTCAGCGGTTCGTTGCCCGGGTTGAACTGGTAACTGTAGCCCAGGCCGAAGCCACTGAAATTGAACTGCGCCATCCCCGCAAACTCACCGTAGCTCCGCACGTTCGCACCGATGCCGAACGTCCGCTTGATGAACACCAGTGCCGAGGCCTCCGCCTGTGGCCGCAGGCTCTCCGCATACGTCACCAGCACACTCGGCCGGAACTGGAAGTCCGGCCCCATGTTAAACAGCGCCCCTGCCGTGAGGTGGTACAGGTTGCGGAAGTTGTACCTGCTGTCACTGTCCACCCCCAGGCTCCCCAGCATCAGCCGCGGAAGCGACAGGCCCACATAGTAACGCTCCGGACGGTACAGCAGCACCCCGAAGCCCACCAGCGCGTCCGTCTCCCGCACGTCTTCCCGGAAGGCAGGATCCATCGGGTCCAGCTGCGAGAAACGCCCGTCCAGGTAGCTTATCCCCGCATTCAGCGACAGCCCCACGTATTCCGATTCCGATATCCGCACGCTCTTGGCAAAGAATGCCGAGGCTTCCGTCAGCTTCTCCACCGCCAGGCTTTCATGCCGGATGTTCACACCCGCCGTCGCCCCGAAGCTTTCGAAGCCCACATGCCCGCTGCCCCAGAACACCGTCGGCGCACCGTCCATCCCCACCCACTGCCGGCGCCCGATCACACTCACCTCACCGCCGCCGGCCATCAGGCTCGCCGCCGGGTTGATCACCGTACGCAGCTGTCCGTGCTGCGTATGGGTTAATGGCTGCTGTGCGTAGGCTATAGTCCATGTGCTCGCAGCCACCCAGGCTACTTTCTCTTAATACCGCAGCACGAAATAACCCTTCCGGTATTCCGTACCGCTGCCTGTGTCGATCTCCACGATGTAGAAGTACGTGCCCGCAGGAAGCAGCTGCTGCCCCGTTCCGATACCCCGGAATGCCACCCGGTCGTTGTCGTAGCCTGAGGCCTCCCACACCACCGTGCCGTTGCGGTTGAATATGCTCACCCGGTTGCCCCGGTAATCGCGGATACCCTCAATCATCAGAAACTCGTTGATGCCATCGCCGTTGGGTGATACCGCTCGATGCACCCTAACCGGGAAGTCCGAGGCCGGGTCGACCACCCGTACCGTCACCGTTACCGGCTCAGCCGCTTCGTGGTTCACGTCGCCCGCCTGCGTGGCCGTGATCGTCACCGTGCCCAGCCGCAGCACGTTCAGCGCCGTGCCGCTGAGCGTTGCCACCTGCCCGTCGTCGATCGTCAGGCTTACCGGCAGCCCGCTGCTGGCCGTTACATCCAGCTGCACCGTACCCGCATCCCGGTTCACCTCCGCAGGGGCATTGAAGCTGACCGTCTGCGTAGCTTTCGTTATCGTGAAGGTAGCTGCCTGGTACCTGAAAGTATAGTTGTCCGACGCACCGCCGTCTATGGTAATTGCATAACTGCCTGGCACACTCATCGCATCTGCATCTGTGGATGCTGTAGGTATCCGATCAAGCGAGGAGGCACCCTCACCGTTCACGAAGCCACTATACGACAGTTCGAACATCGGATTGGATTGGCCATAAGCACGGGTTACATCCGATACACCAACCTGCAGCGGTGTTTTGGCGATACGTAGCGTCCGGGATACCGGATCTGCCGGTCCGTATTCCAAATCGCCTACCTGGGTAGCCGTGACTAACACCTCGCCCGCACCATGGATAAGCAATTCATCGTTATTTTTTATCGAGGCGATTTCCGTTTCGTTTCCTTCCGCATCCGTCACCGTATAGCTCACCGGAAGTCCGCTCGTAGCTGAAGCCGAAAGCTCCACCCGCCTATCGCCGTAGGTCCGGTCCGCAAGCGTATCAAAGGCAATCTCCTGCGGCTTGTTATCCACCAGCAGTAAGCCCACCGACACCGAGCGCTGGCCACCACCGGCCACAATGCCGTTGGCCTGCAAGGTGTGGCGCCCGGCTTCGAGGTGAACTGGGACCGGCAGCGTACCTGCAAAAGTGCCATCCGCTTTCACGGATATATGGCCTACCAGCTCCGGTACTGAAAACAGGTATACCGTCACCACCGTGCCCGGCTCAAAGCCGTCGCCGCTGACGTACACGCCTGCCCCCACGCCGCGCACCAATCTGATCACCGCGTCGATCGCCGATACCGGGATCCGTTCGCCGTCTACGCCCAGTGAAGCCAGTGCCATTTCATAACCGTCACCCCGCAGTCGCAGGTATTCTTGGTCGACCACTTCCAGCGTTACTACTTCCACTTTGCCATCCGTGATCACCACCGTTTCCCCCGCAGCAGGTTCGGGAAGATTCCCTTCGTTGTCCGGCGTCGGTTCGGCTGGAATGATACCATTCAGCGGTTTGCTGAAGGTGCCGGCACCAAACTCATTGACCGCAGCTATACGGAACCGGTACGACCGGTTGTTGTCCAACCCAATCACTACGACCCGTGTGCCGGTCAATTGTGGATGCTCGGCTGTGGTCCAGGTCTGCCCGCCATCACCCGAGTATTGAATGAGGTAATCCGTTATCGGAAGCAGCTCGCCTGCGGGTGCCTGCCAACTCAGCGTGGCCTGTTTGTTTCCTGATATGGCCCGAAGGTCAGTAGGCGTACCCGGCAGATCTGCCACCGCAAAATGGGTGATGGTCGTATTTCCAGCCTCATCCGTAACGATCAATTCGTACGTTCCCTCTTCCGTAATCGGTGTACCCGACTGATACGGCTTACCGTTCAATAGCGCACTGCCTTCTTCAAAAGCAGGTGTGGCAAGATTTTCGTAGTTTGAACCGTTTGTCACACCGTCAATTTGCGGTGCGGTTTTATCAATCGTAAAGCTTATGGCGGTCTCGTTGCCCGAAACATCGGTGATCACCAATGTATATTCACCTTCCCCGGTAACCGGCGTGCCGGCCACGTAAGGCTGGCCATTCAGCGTCGCCGTGCCTTCATCGAAGGTTACCGTCACGTCCTCGTTGTAATATCCGCCGTCTTCCGCACCGGTGATTACTGGCGCTGTTCTATCAATCGTAAAGTTCACGGTGGTCTCATTGCCCGCTGCATCGGTGACCACCAATGCATATTCATCCGCGTCGGTGATTTCTGTACCCGAAGTAAAGGCATTGCCGTTCAATGTGGCCGTGCCCTCGTTAAATGCAGGGGTCACGTTTTCATTGTAATATCCGCCATCTTCAACACCCGTCACTACAGGAGCAGTTTTATCAATCGTAAAGTTCACGGTGGTCTCATTGCCCGCAGCATCCGT
>NZ_FOQO01000002.1:789822-798021 GCF_900113765.1 Parapedobacter indicus
TGTGGCCGTGCCCTCGTTAAATGCAGGGGTCACGTTTTCATTGTAATATCCGCCATCTTCAACACCCGTCACTACAGGAGCAGTTTTATCAATCGTAAAGTTCACGGTGGTCTCATTGCCCGCAGCATCCGTCACCACCAATGCATATTCAGCCGCATCGGTGATCTCCGTGCCCGAAGTGAAGGCATCGCCGTTCAACGTGGCCGTGCCCTCGTTAAATGCAGGGGTCACGTTTTCATTGTAATATCCGCCATCTTCCACACCCGTCACTACCGGAGCAGTCTTGTCAATGGTAAAGGCCACTACCATCATGTTGCCCGCCGCATCCGTCACCATCAGCTTGTAGCCACCTTCGCCGGTGATCTCCGTGCCGGCCACGTAAGGCTCGCCGTTCAGCATCGCCGTGCCCTCATCGAAGGTGATCGTTACATCTTCATTGTAGTACCCACCGTCCTCGACACCATCAACAACCGGAGTGGATTTGTCGATGGTAAAGGCCACTACCGTCACGTTACCCGCCGCATCCGTCACCACCAATTCATATTCAGCCGCATTGGTGATCTCCGTGCCCGAAGTAAAGACATTGCCGTTCAACGTGGCCGTGCCCTCATCGAAGGTGATCGTTACATCTTCATTGTAGTACGCACCGTCCTCGACACCATCAACAACCGGAGTGGATTTGTCGATGGTAAAGGCCACCACCGTCATGTTGCCCGCTGCATCCGTCACCGTCAGCTTGTAGCCACCTTCGCCGGTGATCTCCGTGCCCGAAGCGAAGACATTGCCGTTCAACGTGGCCGTGCCCTCGTTAAATGCAGGGGTCACGTTTTCATTGTAATATCCGCCATCTTCAACACCCGTCACTACAGGAGCAGTTTTATCAATCGTAAAGTTCACGGTGGTCTCATTGCCCGCTGCATCCGTCACCACTAATTCATATTCAGCCGCATCGGTGATCTCCGTGCCCGAAGTGAAGACATTGCCGTTCAACGTGGCCGTGCCCTCGTTAAATGCAGGGGTCACGTTTTCATTGTAATATCCGCCATCTTCAACACCCGTCACCACCGGAACGGTCTTGTCGATGGTAAAGGCCACTACCGTCACGTTACCCGCCGCATCCGTCACCACCAATTCATATTCAGCCGCATCGGTGATTTCTGTACCCGAAGTAAAGGCATCGCCGTTCAACGTGGCCGTGCCCTCGTTAAATGCAGGGGTCACGTTTTCATTGTAATATCCGCCATCTTCAACACCCGTCACCACCGGAACGGTCTTGTCGATGGTAAAGGCCACCACCGTCATGTTGCCCGCTGCATCCGTCACCGTCAGCTTGTAGCCACCTTCGCCGGTGATCTCTGTGCCCGAAGTGAAGGCATCGCCGTTCAGCATCGCCGTGCCCTCGTTAAATGCAGGGGTCACGTTTTCATTGTAATATCCGCCATCTTCAACACCCGTCACTACAGGAGCAGTTTTATCAATCGTAAAGTTCACGGTGGTCTCATTGCCCGCAGCATCCGTCACCACCAATGCATATTCAGCCGCATCGGTGATCTCCGTGCCCGAAGTGAAGGCATCGCCGTTCAATGTGGCCGTACCCTCATCGAAGGTTACCGTTACGTCCTCGTTGTAGTATGCACCATCTTCCACGCCTTCCACTACCGGAGCGGTTTTATCAATCGCAAAGTTCACGGTGGTCTCGTTGCCCGCGGCATCGGTGACCACCAATTCGTATTCATCCTCCTCGGTAATAGGCGTACCAGAAACGTAAGGCTCACCGTTCAATGTGGCCGTACCCTCGTCGAAAGTCGCCGTTACGTCTTCCTTGTAGTATTCACCGTTTTCCACACCCTCCACCATCGGTGCAGTTTTGAAAAACGTCACGGTGCTTTCATCAGTAACGCTCGTCACATTCGGTGTCGTATTGCCTGCGGCATCCAATAGACCACCAATGGCAAAAACAACGTCGCCCGATTCATCCGCATCGGTCAACACATATTCCGCTATCCATTTCAAACCATCTTCATCGACTGCGCTCACCGTCGCGTTGTTTCCCGCAATTCCTATCTCTGGTGTCTCGATCGCTTCATTTGCTTCGATGGTGATGATCACTTTATCCCCTACTTTTGCCGCTGTTGATGTCTCGTTGTCCGAAGCAATCGAAACGTTCGTCAATACCGCACGAACGCCATCTACCTGTACATCAGTCAACGCTGACGCGAGCGTATAAGCCAGCGACACGCTACCCAGTTCCGTATCATCAAACATGATGCTACTGCTACCTTCCAAATCGATGACACCAGACACATCCAGTCCGTCGTTGTCCAAATCGCCTTCCTTTACGGTATACTTGAAGGTAGCAAATTGCTTATCTTCGGAAAGGCTGGTAAACATCACGCTTTCCTGCGTTTCGCCAACCGTCAGGAGTAATGTCAGCTCGCCATTCACAGTCACCGGTGCATGAAAATTAATGACAAACACTAGCTCATCGCCAATTTTATAGGTACTCGGTTCTGGCACTTCCAGTATCGGCGCAGGAGGCAATTGGTATTCATAGGCACCCAAGTCGATGGTGCTCCATTTCAGACGTGCAGCACCTGCGAGATCGCGATCATTGTCCAGGTCACCGCCAGCCGTGGTATACGCGTTGTTATCCCCTGCATTGAGTGCCGGGCTAAGTGCGGTAAGCGCGTACCGAAAAGCCGTTTCACTAGCAAACAACGGATCGGCATCCAAATTATGCCCTCCATCGGTTGCGATAGCCGTGTTCCATTCGCTTCCGCTGCCACCACTGTTTGCGATTAGGCTATAAGAAATCGATGGTTGGGCGCCCGAACCCGTGTTGTAGATCGATGCGGATGCCCCTGTAGCGTCACCGTTTACGGTATTTCCCCAAATCAGCATATTGGCGAGCATGGCGGTGCCCGTACCATCGTTGTAAAGCCCTCCGCCATGCGTTGTTGCGGAGTTGCCTGTAATCGTTACATTGGTTAATACCGGGCTGGAGCTGTAATTATACAGCGCCCCGCCGTAATTGCCCCCAACGTTTTCTGAAATAATGACGTTGATCAGCTTGGGATTGCTATTGCTAACATTGCCCATTCCACCGCCCTGTGCCGTTGCCGTATTTTTACTTATCTCCACATTCACCAACAGCGGACTGGCACCTGGACCGTTAAACATGCCCGCCCCGGTACCGGATGCCGTGTTGTTGACGATCGAGACGTCCCTAAAGCTTGGGTTCGAAGCATTGCTGTTATATACCGCTCCACCATTAATCGCATGGTTTCCGGTGAAGATTACATTGGCCACCGTTGGATTACCAAGGGTCATGCTCAACCCGCCCCCACCTTGCTGCGTAATGCTCACCCCGTTGACCGTCTGCGGTGCGATATTTTCGTTTGCATTCCCGCCGGTTACGGTGAACCCGTCTAATACCGTGTGTTCATTAATCGTTTTGCCGTCATAATTGACGCCAATCACCACGTGATACGCATCTCCATTGGATAAGCCGTTGCTGTTATCCAAATCGCCCGATAGGATCGTTTCATTGTTCTTCCAATCCCTGTCGGATCTCACCGTTTCAGTACCCGAGAAACCGCCGAACAGTTGCACAAAAGGTACCAGCACAAATGCGTTGTCCCGACCGCCATCGGCCGTATATTCACCATCGGCAGCGTCATATAGCGGCTTGTACACGCCTTCGGTAACCCAAATCTGCAGCGGGTTGGCTTGATCCCATCCCGCATCGGCACCGTCATCGCCCCATTGCTCGCGTGCCCACTTCAAGGCATCCGCGAGTTCGGGGATGGCATTTTCCCAGCTGTCACCGGAGCCGTTGCCCGTAGCGCCTTTACTTACGTAAAGGATACCGTCTGTCGGGCTAATAACCACCGGCTCAGGGCTACCTCCTAAATCAAACATGAAATTATCAAACAAGCCGGTTGTTGGCGTATATTCAATTGTCGGATCCTGAGGATCATATACCTGCAGCCGTACTTCGTCGACCTCATTAAAATCATCACCCAGCAATATCGGCGAAGGGAATTCCATCTGTACCGAATGGATTTCCGAGGCCACCTGCACATTGTCCCGATACCCGTATACCGCAATATTTCCGTAATAAATGGCCCCGTTCAAGGCGCCATCATCCCAATACGTAAATCCATCTAGATCGAAGGTTTTTCCGTCCGCAGCGCGAAACGCCAAATATTTAGGATTCACATAATCGCCTGACAACACAGCCAGGCTATTGATTCCACCCGATTGGCTATCGTTCCACATCATTCCGTTTTCTCCGGTTGTCTGTTCCAGATCGTCAAACGGCGTAGTCATTGCACTTGCCGAGCTGACAAAACTTAATTGCCCAAGGCTGCCTGCAGTGATCGAGAACGCTCCGGCCAGATTTCCCGTAGCGCCGCCACTCTGTGCCTCCAATCCGGCCGGCTTTGTTTCAAAATCGACCCTAACCGTAGTGCCCGCAGAAACCCGTACCGCGGCATGGGCGGATGGTGACAACATCGCGCTTTGGCGCTCACCGTTATCCACGCGGAATAGTATTACCCGATCGCCACCTTCGGTTGAGCTACTTCCAAATGTAACGCTGCGCAATGCCGCTTGATAATCAGCAACTGTGGCGGTACCGCTGAGCGTCAACACGCCGCTTGATCCACTATAGCTGCCCGAGATCCCCGATTGGTTGGTGAAGTACAATTCATCGCCGTCGGCGAAACCCGAAGTGATGCTAACCGTAGCGCCGGTTAGCGTTGTTTTTTCCACATCAGACACCATCAGGTCCGGAGCAATCGGCAGCGACGGGTCACCTATGGAATAGACTTGTCCAGTAGCTGCCCGGTACACCACAGGTGCTACATGCAATGGCAGTGCCGTTAACGAGGCGCCATTGTCGAAGCTGTTTCCTGACGTGTTGATATCCGAAAGTGCTGTGAACGTCTGTGAATTGATGGAATACCGTTGCAATTCGGTCCCTTTTCCATCTCCATTGTCCCTGACGAAATAGATATCACCGTCATAAGCCACCAAGCTGCTTATTGATGTATTTTGAGTTGAAAAGTTAGAAAGTTTCGTCACATCGCCCGTGCTGTTATAGCGCATAAGTTCGCGGCCACCTACATTATCGACCGGGGAGGTGAAATATAGGGTGTTGTCAACAACGATCAGGCTTCCTGGAGTGTTTACATTTGTTAAGGGCGGATTGTATTCTTCCGTAACGTAATTAGCGGTATTTACCGAATACAACCTGCCGTCGGTAAAATTATAAGATGCTACGAAAAACAGCTTATCCGCATGCTGGGTAAAATGGTAGACATTCGAACTACTAAGATTATTTCCCGTGGTATTTAAATCTGCCACTAATTCCGTACTGCCGCCCCCGGCATCACTGTATCGATAAAGTTCCAAGTTGGTTTCCATACCAGAAGGAGCGGCGACCATATAGAGGTAACCATTATATACAGCAAACCGAATCGGTTGTGACGCCACATCCGCAAAATTGGGTACCAGTTGCACCGCAGAACCATCCCATGAATAGAGGTCCATGCGCGTCCCTGCGGTAGTCGTCCCTGCAAAATAAAGCTTCCCGTTATATACCGTCAAGGCCGAAGCTCCCGTACGTTGAAGCGAGCTCGAGATTTTTGTCGGGGATTGAGTCAACGAGCTATACCGCCAAAGCTGGTGGTTCGACCCACTTTCGTCGTTTAAGATAAAATACAAATTGCCGTCATATTCGGCGAATGCTGTAGCCGTTGCCGACATGCCGTCGCCTAACCCTTCAATAGCCACGACTTCCGTTCCGTCGTAATAACCAAATGATCCGGTTCCATTGGAAAACCTGAAAATCCCGAATAATTTATGATCAAAATAATACGATAGACCAACCATCGCGTCTGGGCCGTAGGGGTTAATATCCACCGCTGTCACAGCTTCTCCTTTGGTAGCGTTGTACCCGTATATACCCTGGAATGCATTCGCTTCGTCATACGTTGCGGTGAAAATCAGATTCAGCGGAATATCGCCAACTGGAGCTACGATCACCGGGCCCTGCCTTCCGCTTTCCACCGGCGTACCCGCGTCCGTGCCGTCATGCGGTGCCACTTCAAAGCTGATGTATTTACCTACATCAGCGGCTTGGAGGGTATAGGTTGTTGCGGTAGCGCCACCAATAGCCGTCTTTCCGGCATCACCGGTGGCCGCGTCGTAACGGTACCATTTGAAGGCACTACCATCTTCTGTATCGCTGTCTGCATCCGCAAACGTGTAGGTTGCGGTGAGAATCTCGCCAACTTGCAACATACCAGAAATGGCTACGGAAGATGCCGTTGGTGATGTATTCGCCACAGGCAAACCCACCTGAATATTGTTCAAGGTACCGAAGGAATTCGTTCTATCCGCTTTATAAATCCAAACCTCATCAATATTAGTAAATACAGCAGATAAATTACCTGGGTTTCTCAATTCGATATAAGAGCCGTCAACATTACCCGTAAACTGGACCTGTCCTTTAGATATTCCGTCATCAAATGCTTCAATGATAAACTCATAGCCACCCCAATCGCCCCATTCGTGGAAATCAAGTCCCTTTAAAGAAAAATTGTCACCACTATTGGATCTAATAGACCAGCCAAAATGTATGTTGACATCACCATAGGATACAACTGCGGGATAACCCGGCCAGTCGGAACCATCGTGGTATTCAATTGGATCAGCGGTCAATTTGGCGCCGGAGTCATTAATCGGAAGAACGCCCAGATCAAGGTCAGTGATGGATACTGACCCTCCATCCCCGTCGGACGCAACGTTATCACTGAAACCGATATTATTGGTAAAGTTGAGCGTGGGGTTTGTGCTCAGGGGTACTGACGTTATATCAGGTTGTACAGTATACGTAGTATTTTGCCTTGGATAAGCCGTGCCATCGTCATGAATCCAATTCGCCTTGTTATTGATCGCCGCCATCAGCTCGGCCCGGGTACCTTCGGTAATTCCGTTATAGCGGGAATTGTCCTTTTCTGGGTCTTCAAAGACATCATAAAACAAAGACACACAGTTCATGCCGTTTGTGAGGCCTGTGGGCAATCGCGATAATGCGACTCCCGATAGGTACGCATCTACCGCCGAACTTTCTTCCGACCAGCGCGTCGTTTCGTCATTTCCAAACCCATACTGATTTAATTCTCCACTATCGCCGTGATGCAAGCCGGTAATGAAAACCGGGTTTTCATTCGTTCCCTGATAGATGATAATTTGATCTCCAGTCGACAAGTTAAAATTGGTCGCCGTCAATTGATAGCTTGGTGAGGCATCACCGTTGACCCTTACACTAAGCTGGTTTGCGGCTTCTTCATCAAAATGGAAGACCGTACCCGCCGGATAAGCGGTGTTCGTAATAAGCTCGGCAGTCGATTCATTGGTTACCCATTTTAATGTTGCGCCTCCCCAACCATTTTCGGTGATGTAAAAATGTGTTCCGGAAGCTAAGGGTACTAAAGTAACCAACGAAAAACCATCCGTCCCATCTTCATTTATCCGGATTACTCCGATATCTCCTGGCGCCAAAACCGTCCCTCCGGGAACGGGAGCTGATAAGGCAGTACCATTATAAGCCATCATCCCTAACGTCAATACCGTCAACCATAGGTGGAATAGGCTATTCCAATAACGCAGGCCAGCTACGTGGCGAGTAAAAATTTGCATATAGCGAATAGTAAGATTTAGCTGTTTGTGCACAATCGCGGCATTACGCTACACGTTCATGTGCATCATCGGCTTCGGATCAAATAAAATTTAACTTAATGACTTAGGGCAACAACGTTGTTTCATGCCCTGCAGCCACGAAAGCTGCACGATTGACTGGCTCATTTTCATACTTGGTAGATGTAAAAATTTTGCGAATAGTACCTGTTTAATGTCCTTGTAACCTTGGTTTACAAGCCGAGGCAAATATAGCAATTGGAGCACCATACTCACCTACCCAAAAGGGTGGTTTTTTATTTTATCGCACTATAATAATCCCATCGCGCCACTGAAGCGGTATTGTAAACCGATTTCGTGGGTGGTGTTGCCGATGCTACGGTTCAGCGGTTCGTTGCCCGGGTTGAACTGGTAGGAGTAGCCCAACCCGAAGCCACCGAAATTGAACTGCGCCATCCCCGCAAACTCCCCGTAGCTCCGCACATTCGCACC
>NZ_FOQO01000011.1 GCF_900113765.1 Parapedobacter indicus
TAACAAAAGGTTAGATAATAAGAGCCGTGTAAGCGGAGACGCTTACGCACGGTTCTGTGAGAATCTCGGGCTGAAATGCCCGGGTTTACTTGACAATGTAGTTTGTTGATAACGAAACGATGGAGATGCTTCGTGATATCACAATAAAGGCCGTTTTCATGGGGTGGATTGTTTGCAGCGGCGCCCTCGGACTGAAAGCGCAGCCGATCCGGCTTGCATCCGACGGTGCCGCTAACTACCGTATTTTCACTGCGGATTCGAGTCGTATCGCTTCGGAGGCCAGTGAAGAGTTAAAGAAATACCTCGCACAGCTGAGCGGCGCGGTTTTCGCGGATTCGGACGGATTAACCGGACGCACGATCGTGGTAGGTACAGCGCTCACAATCAAACAGCATCCTGCTGCGATCGATATTCCCTTGCTAACCCATGATTCCTATGGCTTGCTAAAACGTGGGCATACGATTTATTTGCTGGGGGGATCCGAACGGTCTATTTGGTATGCCGTGTATGATTTTCTGTCGAGACTGGGGTGTCGTTGGATAGCACCTGAATTTACCTTTTATGAAGGAAAGGATAAATATGTGCCCGTACGACCCCGGCTCGACTACCGCTATGCGGGTGATATCATCGAACAGCCGGCATTCAATTATCGAAAATTATATATCGAAGAAGGGCTTTCGCATAACGTTGAAAACCTATTGCAGTTGATTAGGTGGATGCCACAAGCCCGTTTCAATGTGCTGGTTGCCCCTATTGACTATCAGGGGCACGGTCGTGCCCAATGGGACAATTGGCGCCAACAGCTGATTCCGGAGCTTAAAAAACGCGGAATCGGCATTGAGGTAGGCGGACATGGCTACCAGAACTTCCTGCATGCAGGGATGGAAGATGGACGGTTATACACCGATCATCCGGAGTGGTTCGGAATGGACCAGAACGGACACCGTTCGGCGGATCCACATATTGTGTTCTGCACATCCAATGCGGAGGCCGTTGCCTACCTGAATCACCGCATTGGTGAATACCTGGATGCTCATCCTGAGATTGATATTTTTGATTTCTGGCCGCCGGACAATGAAAAGTGGTGTATCTGTGAACGTTGTGAGGCGTTGGGAACGGTAACAGAAAGACATGCTTTGCTGGTTAGCGAAACGGCCAGCTACCTGAAAAATAGATGTCCCGATGTAAAATTGGAATGCCTGGCTTATCACCATTATACGGAACCTCCGCAACACACCACGTTGGATAACAGCGTTCTGCTTGATTTCTGCCCAATTAATCAGCAGTTCGAGTACCAGATTTATGAACAAGAATCGGAAAACAACAAACGTTACAACGAAAGTTTACGTCGTTGGATGGACAGTTTCGGTGGCGATATCAGCATTTATTCTTATTATCGGAAATATGCTTGGCGCAGCTTGCCCAATGTGATTCCCCACTATATGCAACGTGATCTTATTTATTATCGAGACATTGGTATTAAAGGAATTTCTGTTTACTCGGAACCTGGCGATTGGTTTACTTTCGGATTGAACCACTATGTATTGGGAAACTTAGCTTGGAATCCGCGAATTCATGTAGATAGCTTGATACAGGGGTACTGTACGACGTTATATGGCGAAGCGGCAGATTTGGTTGGTGATATTTATACGGAACTGGAGGATATTGTTCGATTTGGATGTAATATTCCTTTTTCTGCACCGAAAACTATGGCAGCGTATGAAGCGTATACTGCCCGCCTTCTGGTATGTGGTGAGCAGCTCGAAGCGGCAACGGCAAATCCGGATTTGGACCTCATAACGCGTAGACACCTAAAACGTGTAGCGCTTATGGTAGGATATGCTAAGGCGAGCGCGCGTACGAAGTTGCTGAGTACACGCGGTGCGGTGGAAGAAGCCAATCGGGTGGCGAGGGAGATGAAACAAACGATCAATGAAAACAAGCATGCAGGGGTATTTATCCCGCGATAGACACCATGAATATCAATTATCATAGCGCAGCAAGTCGGTTACTTCAGGTAGCCAAACAGACGGTTGTTATGCTATTGGCTATGGCCTGTATCACTGGCTGTAAACGAAATAATATCCTACCGGATGATGAAGGAAATCTTCCGGAAGAACCGACGGAAACCGAAGCATATCCGGGCGTGCCAAAATCAACAATCTATGAGGTGACGATCATTCGCGAAAACGAACAGCAAAAAATGACCGTTTTTCAAAATTCATGTCCTGAATTCTCTTTGGGGTATATGGACATGCAGGAAAATGACCGGTTTCCCTTGGATATCTTTGCCGGTCGCAGCATCAACTGGACTCAATTCTCCTTTTCGGGGAGCGTTACCGTAGAGGTGAAAGTGGTCGATCCGCAGAAAGTACCGGTTGGAGAAACCATTAGCGTATGGCCTTCGCGGCATAGAGTATCAGCCACCGTCGAGGGAAACACCGTGCGGTTTACATTGACCAAACCGGGACAGTATTCGGTAGAAATTGGTGAAAACGGCTATAAAAATGGTTTGGTTATTTTTGCAGATCCACCGGAAACAGATCCACCGGGAAGCAATCCCGAGGGCTATGCGCTCTTAGATCAAGCTACAGCCGCCCAAGTCAATGCAGTGCCCGCTTCCTATTCAGGTGTTTACTTCAGGAAGGGCGTGCATGACATCGGTGTGTATCGTGTCCCTCCGCATATAAAAAATATTTACTTTGAAGCGGGCTCCTGGGTATACGGGGCGTTAATCATGGACGGGAATCCAAACGTGAAAATCTTCGGAAGGGGTGTCCTTTCTTCCGGTAGACTGAAATACCGCGAGTCCCATTGCATAGAGGCGATCAATCAAAGTAATAACATCCATATCGACGGGATTGTAGTAGCCGATCCAAAGTATTTTGCCGTCCGGTTAATCGGACAGAATAATACAGTCAAATGGACTAAGGTCGTCGGCGGATGGGTCTATAACTGCGACGGGATTGCAGCCTATGCCGGTTCTACGGTGTCGGATTGCTTCATCTGGGCGAATGACGATGCCATTAAAGTATACCGCAACAACATCACCTGGTCGGACTGTGTGGTATGGCAACTGAACAACGGGGGAGTCATCCAAATGGCGTGGGGCGGCTCCAACGCGACCAACGTGCACATCCGCGGTGTGGATGTGCTGCGCGCCGAATGGAACAAACCGGGTTTTAATCGGGCCTTGCTCAGTTGCGTAGGGAACCGGTATCAAGAGCCGGGCAAGTCCGGTAGTCAGCAAGATTGGGTCATCGAAGACGTGACCACGGAAACTCCGATTCCCATCGTCTTTAACGTTGTGCCTGATCCGTTCAGTCCAAATACCATCCACGGATTGAACCTTAAAAACTGGGATGTAAAAATGCCAATGGACACAGAATACCGAAACACCATTGTCGGAAATGATCCGGACGAACCGTTTGATGGATTTGTTTTTGATAACTTCCAGTTTAACGGAACGAAACTTACGCCAGCCAATTGGCTGGAAGTAACCGATTTGGAGGTAGACAATCTGATAACCCCTGAATTTAAGTGATATGAACAAATTCAACAGACTGCTGACATTGTTTTTACTTGGGTACCTCGTTGTGCCGTCTGCTTTGGGGCAGGACAAGGAACAGTTGCCTAACATTGTCATCATTATGGGCGATGATCTCGGCTGGGGCGACTTGAGCTGTTACGGTGCCACCGGCACGTATACCCCGGCCATTGATAGTCTCGCCGCTCATGGGATGCGGTTCACGGATGCGCATAGCTCATCCTCCCTGTGTTCGCCATCGCGATACAGTTTAATGACCGGGCGTTATTCCTGGCGTACTCATCTGAAGAAAGGGGTGCTCAAATGGTTTGCCAAACCGCTCATCGAAGAAGGACGGACAACGCTGGGAACCATGTTGCAAGCACAGGGTTACCAAACGGCCTATATTGGCAAATGGCATTTGGGATTCGAATGGCCCCTGCTGGCCGATCGACTGCCGGCCGATGCGGATAAGGAGGTGTTTGATACCTGGGAACGGACCTCGCAGGATTACATCGACTTTTCACAACCCGTGAAACAGGGGCCAACGCAGCGTGGATTTGATTATTACTACGGCATTGCGGCATCCAACAACATGATCCCGTTTGTCTTCATCGAGAATGACCGGGTGGTACAGCCGCCGACGGTAGAAAAAGAATATGTATACGACACGGACCAGGCTAAACCGCGTGCTCCCAATTGGGAATTGGAAAAGCTTGATCAGCATCTAACCGAGCAAGCGGTCAAAGTCATCGACCATCATTTTTCATCGGTAACCAAAAATCCATTGATGCTCATTTTCTCCACCGCATCGGTTCACCGCCCGTGTCTTCCCACCTTTACGAAGGGGAAAAGCAAAGCGGGGTTGCGCGGTGACATGGTGCTGGAATTTGACTGGGTGGTCAATGAAGTTGTCCAGGCATTGAAACAGCACGGTGCATTTGAAAATACCCTGCTGATCGTCACATCTGACAACGGCGCGGTGCCCGGCGATCCGGTGTTCGCGCTGGAGCGCTATCACAGGGATTTGGGGGACAAATATTACCTGGATTATTTTGACGGGCAGGTGCCGGAACACATCGACCCGAACGGTAACGAAATTGCGCAAAAAGGATGGTATACGTACGGCCATGCATCCGCCGGACCGTTTCGGGGGTTCAAATCGGAACCGTGGGAGGGCGGACACCGCATCCCGTTGATCGTACATTGGCCGGGAAAGATACGGGCGGGCAATGTGAACGACAATATGATTTGTAATGCGGATGTTATGGCTACGCTGGCTGAGCTAACCGGATATCAGGGTGGGATCGGGCAAGACAGTTATAGTTTTTTAACTAACTTGTTGAGCCAATCACCCGACCAACCCCGCCAATCCATGGTATTGGCGTCCGGTAGGAGCGGAGCGCTCATTGCCCGAATGGGCGAATGGAAATACATTGCCGAAGCCAATGGCCACCAAAAAGGAAGCCTATATAACATGATCGATGATAGCAAGGAACAGCACAATGTATATAACCAGTATCCGGATACCGTGATGGCTATCCAGCAGCTAATTGATCAAGTGGAACAATATAATAAACGGGAGACTTTACCATGAATACCAGACTCTTTTATTTGCTAATCGTATTTTTAGCGATTCGCCTAACCAGTGTGGCACAGGAACGCCAGCAGACAGGCAATCGGATGAATGTCATCTTCTTTCTGGTAGATGACTTGGGGTGGAGTGACGTAGGCTGCTATGGCAGCGACTTTTACGAAACCCCGAATATTGACCAATTGGCCAAGGAAGGGGTCAAGTTTGAACAAGCCTATGCATCCTGCCATGTATGTTCGCCTTCCCGCGCCAGCATGCTTACAGGTAAATATCCGGCCCGCCTCAACCTGACGGACTGGTTGCCGGGGCGAAAGGAATTTCCGTTCCAAAAGCTCAAGAATGCAGAAATCAACCAACATCTACCCTTGGAAGAGACAACGATTGCGGAAGCGTTACACGAACAGGGGTACCAAACGGCAATTATCGGCAAATGGCATTTGGGCGAGGAAGGATCAACGCCCCTAGACCATGGATTTGACTACCGGATTACGTCTTGGAATAAAGGTTGGCCGCTGACTTACTATGCACCCTTTCGGCTGGGAGGTATGGAAAACGTAAAGGAAGGCTATCTTACAGACTACCTGACGGATAAGGCCGTTGAATATATAGAAGATAACCAAGAATCACCTTTTTTTATGTACCTATCCCATTTCGCCGTACACGATCCCATACAGGGCCGTCCGGATCTGGTCAAGAAATATGAAGCCAAACTTGCTAAACTGGAACAGGTGCAAACACCGCCTTACATCCTCGAAGCGAATCCGGATACGGTTTCACCATTTTCGAGGAGCGAGCTGAATCGCATGTTGGAAGAACCGGCTTATCAAGGATTTGATCTGATGCCCAATCGTATTGTGAAAATCAAGCAACGTCAGGACAATGTTCAGTTTGCGGCGATGGTGGAAAGTATGGACGAAAGCCTAGGACGTATCGTGGCGAAGCTAAAAGAGTTGAATTTGTATGACAAAACCATCATCATCTTTACCTCCGATAATGGGGGAATGGCTGCGGCCAATTTTGGAAATCCTGCCAAGCACATCCCTGCTGAGGCTGTCGATAAACAGTTTTCTACGTCAAACTTGCCCTTGCGGGGAGCCAAAGGCTGGTTGTATGAAGGAGGAATCCGAGTACCTGCAATTGTGAAAAATCCACAGGTGTCTAAGAAGGGTATGGTTTGTGAAACCCCTATTATTAACACGGATTTTTATCCTTCAATTCTGGATATGTTGGATCTGCCGCTGCTTCCTGAGCAACATGTCGATGGCCAGAGCTTTACAGACTTACTGGCAAATAAACGCAGACGAACCGACACACCACTTTACTGGCATTTCCCACATTACAGCAACCACGGCCTGCAAAGCCCAGGAGGTGCCATCCGATATGGTGACTATAAGTTGATTACTTATTTTGAAAACGGTACCGTGCAACTTTTTAATTTAGCCAAAGATATGGGTGAACAACACGATATTGCGTCGGAAAAACCCAAAAAAGTGGCGGAACTGCAATCCATGCTAGCGGCATGGCAGAAACGCGTTTCTGCCCAAAAGATGGTGCCTAATGAAGCATATAAACCCTAGTACTCGTATATAAACTCAAACAGATATGAAAAAGAGAGCCAATTTGATGCCTATTTGCATGGTTGCCCTGATGTCGGGCTGTACGGCCACGAACCCTTCCGGTGGACATGATCTGCCCACTGAAAAGACGCTGTCCACTGACGTGCTTCAAGACAAAATCAAGGGGGGATGGGCCGGTCAAACGATTGGTGTAACCTATGGCGGTCCCACCGAATTTAAGTACAACGGAACATTTATTCAGGACTATCAACCGATTCCCTGGTACGATGGTTACCTCAAGAAGACCATGGAGGAAACCCCCGGTCTATACGATGATATCTATATGGATTTAACTTTTGTGGATGTGTTCGAGCGGCTGGGGCTGGATGCTCCCGTAGATTCATTCGCACATGCATTTGCCCATGCCGAATATAGCCTTTGGCACGCCAATCAGGCAGCGAGGTACAATATATTGAACGGAATGAAAGCTCCGGAATCCGGTCACTGGCTCAACAATCCACATGCAGATGATATCGATTACCAGATTGAAGCTGATTTCGCAGGACTGATGTCGCCCGGTATGCCTAATGCAGCTTCGGCTATCAGCGATAAAATCGGTCATATTATGAACTACGGCGATGGATGGTATGGAGGTGTTTACGTGGGTGCCATGTACGCCTTGGCCTTCGTTTCGGACGATATAAATTTTGTCGTGCATGAAGCGCTAAAGACCATTCCAGTCGAAAGCAATTATTACAAATGCATGGCCGATGTGATTAAGTGGCACGATCAATATCCCGATGACTGGAAACAGACATGGTTCGAAATCCAGCGGAATTGGTCAGAAGATATCGGTTGTCCGAAAGGTACATTCAGTGCGTTCAATATTGACGCTACGATTAATTCTGCCTATGTACTTTTGGGATTGCTGTATGGAGGTGGTGATTTTGCAAAGACCCTAGATATCGCTACCCGTGCGGGACAGGACTCGGATTGTAATCCGGCTACGGCAGCAGGTATACTAGGTACCATGATTGGCTACGACCAGATTCCTGACCAATGGAAATTGGGATTGGCCGAAGCCGAAGATCTGGACTTCAAATATACCACCATGTCGTTGAATAAAGTATATGAAACGGGGTATAAGCATGCACTGGAGATGATCAAAAGAAACGGGGGCACCGTATCTGATACAGAAGTAACGATTGCCGTTCAGCAACCCGAGCCGGTCCGGTTGGAAAAGGCGTTCGAAAATCTCTATCCAACTGAACGGATAGAATGGGGTAAGAACCTCGCCGCCGGTGAGCATACCTTTGAATTCGAAGGTACAGGTATCGTGATCGGCGGAAATGCGGTAAAACGGCAGAATGATCTACCGCACGCAGTTCTTGAAGCAACGCTGTTTGTGGATGGCCAGGAAGTCGAAACGGCAAAGTTCCCGACGGATTTCGTGACGAGGCGATTGGAGTTGTTCTGGAAATACCAGTTGCCGAAAGGAAAGCATTCCGTAAAAATTGTAGTCAAAGACCATTCCCAAGGATATGAGCTACGTGCTACGGATTATTTAATCTATTCGGATACACCGCATAAACATTAGTTAGTCTAGCATTTATCCAACATGTGTAAACTGTTCTCCAGCTTTGTGACTATAGCGGCAATCTGTATGGGTGCGCCAAATGGGGCACGGGCTGCACTGCAAACAAACGTCGAAAACACGTCGGCTACATCGGCGCATCGGCCAAATGTTATCGTCATTCTATCGGACGACCAAGGCTACGGCGATTTTTCCTGTCATGGAAATCCGATACTGAAAACACCGGCACTGGACAAATTGAACGGCGAGAGCATCCGTTTCAGCAACTTTCACGTAGCCCCGCTGTGCACTCCCACAAGAGGCCAGTTGATGAGCGGAATGGAGGCGATGCGTAACAAAGCCAGCACCGTGCTTACGGCACGCGGCCTGATGCGTCGGGATATTTTGACAATGCCGGAAGTATTTGCCGACAATGGGTATCGTACCGGCATTTTCGGTAAATGGCACTTGGGAGATGCTTATCCCGATCGTCCAATGGACCGAGGCTTTGAAAAATGTGTCTGGACGAAGGGATGGGGCCTGCTTTCTGAGATGGAATTTGATAATGATTATTATCAAACGCGGTATTTGGACAGCTTGGATACGTGTTATGCTGAAAAATACTGTACCGATCTATGGTTTGATGAAGCAATGGCCTGGATGGGAGAAATGGCGAAGGAGCAACAGCCCTTTTTTACTTACCTCGCATTGAACGCCCCACATGGACCTTTTCATTCTCCTGAAAAAAACCGGAAACATTACCTAGGGAAAGTGGCCGATGACAAGGTGGCATCTATCTACGGTATGGTCGAAAACATCGACGAAAACATGGCGAAACTAGATGCATGGCTCGAACAGCAAAGGTTAAAGGAAAATACGCTTATCATCTTCATGAATGACAACGGTGCACCCAAGGGGTTGGAGATGTACAATGCAGACATGAGGGGATGGAAAGGTGATGTATATGATGGTGGGCACCGTGCCGCTTGTTTTATTCGGTGGCCAAATGGCAGTTTTGGCCGGCCGACAACGGTTGGTTATCCCACAGCCATTCATGACCTACTGCCTACATTTATCGATCTTTTTGACTTCAGTGTGCCGAGTGGCTATCCACCATTTGATGGCATCAGCTTGGTATCCGTTCTTGAACGCCCCATGGCCGACCACGGTAGCCGCATGTTTGTGGTTCAATATGGCAATTACCCAAAGACTCAACAGTACGATGGTTGTGTGGTCTGGGATGCGTGGCGTTTGGTAGGAAAAGATGAATTGTATAACCTCGATGAAGATCCGGGGCAGGAAAGAAATATAGCTAAAGAGTATCCGGATGTCGTCGAACAAATGAAAACTTATTATGACGCTTGGTGGACGGGTGTTGCGCCGGGTATCGATGAGTTCGTGCCGCTTATTGTTGGCAGTGAAGAAGAAGACTCCGTAATATTAAGCTGCGGATTCTGGGAAGGAGGGGATGTCAACACGCAATGGGCGGTGGCCAATGGTGCGGGTGGCGAAACCGGCGGACAATGGCATATCGACGTAGTAAAACAGGGTACTTATTTGCTTGAATTGAGCAGATGGCCATTTCACCTTGAACGTCAACTTACCCAAAATGGGCCGTCGGAGTCTATTGCAGGAACTGCCTTGAGAACAGGTAAATCGCTGCCGATTACTTATGGTTGCGTACAGGTGGATAATAGCGAACGAATAACCTCTTCCGCAGCGGCTGGCGCGGTTACTGTAAATACCAAAGTAACGTTAACGAAGGGTCCACATTTACTGAAGGCCTTTTTTAAGGATAGAAATAAAAATAACGTATGCGGAGCCTATTATGTGCGGGTAAGTCGATTAAAATAGACGAATGATTTTCTTTTATTATATTTTCGCTATAAAAATTGTCTCTCAGCGGCAGCCGAGCAGATCGATAAACTCGCTTTTATATTCAACGCGATTATATTGCATATAAAAGTGAATTTATCTAAGTTTAGCAACTATTTGAAAATGACAAATATGAGCCAGCTCGGTAGGCAATATGAAACGCGTAAAAACAATTAGCTAAAGAATGAACACAGCCAAAAGGTTTACCATCCCTTATATTCTTGTTGCAATACTGGCAGCCGCTTTTTCCGTTAGTTGTACGGGCGAAGACGAAAAATCTAGGCATCTTGCTGGCTCTACACCGAAAATTATCTTTGACACCGATATAGGCCCGGATTACGATGACATAGGTGCTATTTCTGTATTGCACGCACTTGCGGATAGTGGCGAATGTGAAATACTGGCAACCGTAGCCAGCGATGCACATCCATCCATCGCACCTACAATAGCCGTATTTAACCGTTATTTTGGCAGGGATAGTTTGCCTATTGGTGCAGCAGTTCAAGGAGCGCCCGACTTCACCGCTGAGAATGGGTGGAATGATACGTTGATCAATACGTTTGCACCAGATGTGCGGACAAAAGATTATCCGGATGCAGTAACAGTTTACCGACGTGTGTTGGCTAGCCAACCAGACAACAGCGTGACCGTTGTAACCGTGGGATTTTTGTCAAATATCAGCGCATTGTTAGATTCGCAACCCGACGAATATTCGGAACTTACCGGTATAGCGCTCGTTAATACGAAAGTTAAGCAGCTGGTTGCGATGGCAGGTACATTTCCCGAGGGTACTGAATTCAACGTAAACAAGCATGCTTCGGCATCTGTAAATGCGATTAACAGGTGGCCGAAACCGATATTGTTCAGCGGATTCGAAATCGGTGCCAAGATCTTTACGGGAGGTAAAGTAGCCCAGCAAACGGGAAATAATCCGGTAACCAAAGGCTATGCCTACAACCTTAAAACGTACACCGAGAAGGGAGAAACCAACCGTAATTCCTGGGATCAAACGGCAGTATTGGTTGCAGTCCGTAATCCAGAGGATTACTTTTATGTAAACGGACCGGGAAAATTCACGGTGCAGGAGGATGGTTCAAATACGTGGGATCCGACGGTCGATGCCGGCCATTATTTCATCAGCCATAAATATCCGTATAGTCACATTGCAGGAGTAATCGAAGGACTGATGTTGCAGGCACCAAGTCACTAGTACGGTAGTCAGGCCAATATAGTACCAAAATACGCTAACAATTTGTTGGAAAACCACCGAATTGTTGGCTTATTTTGTCCTAATATTTTGAGAACGTATAATCCAGTTAATTAACCAAGAACTGATGACAACGAGGACAGACAAACATGAGAGCGGATCGCCCACCTTATTGAATTGGGCCGAAGTTGAAGCATATATAAAACGTGCGAAAGATGCGTTTGAACCCTACAGGCAATCCGCTGTATCGCAACGTATTGACTTTTTACGGCAAATTGCTCGTGAAATTGATGCCATTCGGACTGATCTGATTGAAGCCAGCCACCGGGAGACACACCTTCCAGAGGGGCGCCTTGGTGGCGAGATCGACCGGACGATCAACCAGATCAACTTGTTTGCCGGGGTGTTGGAGGAGGGATCGTGGGTAAATGCAATTATTGATACGGCTAATCCACAACGTATGCCGCTTCCGAAGCCGGATATCCGGCAAATGCAACTGCCCATCGGCCCGGTGTGTGTGTACGGGGCAAGCAATTTCCCGTTTGCTTTCTCGGTGGCTGGGGGTGATACAATATCGGCTTTGGCCGCAGGGTGCCCTGTAGTATACAAAGTCCATGAGGGGCATCCGCAGACATCCTCGCTGGTAAGTGGTTGCATCGAAAGGGCTGCCCGCGAAACGGGTATGCCGGATGGTGTATTCGCTTCGCTGACGGTGGCGAGGGAGGTTGGCGTACAGGTGGTTACTCATCCGTCGATCGCGGCAGTTGCCTTTACAGGCTCTTTTGCGGGGGGCAAGGCGTTGTCCGACGCAGCGGCAAAGAGACAGGTGCCGATTCCGGTTTATGCTGAAATGGGAAGCATCAACCCGGTTTTTTTACTGCCTGATCAATTGAAGCTTCATGCGGAGGCAACCGCCACAGCTTTGGCGGCGTCTAATACATTGGGGGCCGGGCAATTTTGCACCAATCCGGGATTGATGGTTCTGTTGCAATCGCCCGACACGGAACGTTTCCTGTCAATTTATGGAACGCAGTTGGAAGAACAGACCTGCCACGCTATGTTGACGCCGGGCATCTACAGGGCGTACTCAGCAGGGGTGGAGCGTTTAAAATCCATCGGTGCGCTCAGCCTAATGGGTGAAGGTAAAAATTCGGAATTGGCTGAAGCTGCCGTTCCGGTGGCTTTCCGTGTCAGTGGAAGCGATTTTCTTCGAAATGAATTCTTGCAGGAAGAGTATTTCGGACCGGCATCCATCCACGTGGTTGCCGAAGATGAAGCGCAACTGATGGAAATCGCAAACGCATTGGATGGGCAGCTGACAGCTGGAGTTTGGTGCACCGACACGGATATCGATGCATTCGAGCCGTTATTTCGGGTATTGGAGCACAAGGCAGGAAGATTGATCATCAACGGAGCACCTACGGGGGTGGAGGTATGCCACGCCATGGTTCATGGTGGACCTTTTCCTGCTACCACGGACGCCCGGAGCACGTCAGTAGGAACCCAGGCCATTTACCGTTTTACACGGCCGGTGAGTTACCAGAATTATCCGGATCGGTTACTACCTGTTGAACTGCGGGACGGTAACGAATCCAGCATTTGGCGGAAAGTGGATGGCGAACTGACCCGGAAATCACTTTAAAAAAATAGGTAATGGCTATCAGATCGTTACGGATACATCCACACGACAACGTGGAAGTGGCATTGACCGACTTGTCGACAGGAGAATGGATAGAGGCAGACAACGAACGGATTCGCCTATTGGACGATGTGCCGGCCAAACATAAGTATGCCATTAAAGATTTTGAGGTAGATGCGGATATCATCATGTACGGCGTGTTGGTAGGCAAGGCGGTTGTTCCCATCCGAAAGGGGATGTTGATTTCGACTTCAAACATTCGCCACGCATCCGGTGAATACCGCGTGAGTCAGCGAAAGACAGATTGGTTACGGCCAGATGTATCCCCATGGAAAGAGAGAACCTTCATGGGGTATCATCGGGCCGATGGATCGGTGGGGACGAGAAACTACTGGCTCCTCATTCCATTGGTGTTTTGTGAAAATAAAAATGTGAGCGTTATTCATGAAACCCTCGTAAAAGAATTGGGTTATCAGCGCGAAATATCTCCTTACGGTGGTTTGGTACGGGCATTGAAACAGCGGTATCACAACGGAGGTAACGGCGATGTATTGGAGCCTTCGATAGTCGATACCGTGTACGATGCCCCGGAAGATAACGTATTCGGCAACGTTGACGGCATCAAGCTGCTCACCCATACCCTCGGCTGCGGGGGAACCAAAGACGATGCACGGACGCTGTGCGGATTGCTTGCCGGCTACATCACACACCCAAACGTAGCGGGTGCAACGGTGTTGAGCCTCGGATGCCAAAATGCCCAAATCCCATTGCTTGAAGCGGAGATTGCCCGCCGTGACGCACACTTCAGCAAACCTTTATACCTACTGGAACAACAGCGGATCGGTAATGAATCGGAGTTGTTGCGTGATGCCATTACCAAGACCTTCGCCGGATTGGCGATTGCCAATACATGCATGCGTCAACCTGCGCCACTTAGCAAATTATGTCTGGGTTTGGAGTGCGGCGGTTCCGATGGGTTTTCGGGAATTTCGGCGAATCCGGCCTTGGGTTATGTATCCGATGTGTTAGTGAGCTTGGGTGCATCGGTGATCCTTTCCGAATTTCCAGAACTCTGTGGCGTGGAGCAGGAGCTTAGCGATCGATGTGTAGATGAGGATACCGCGGATAGATTTATACAGCTGATGCAGACGTATCAACATAGGGCAGAGGCCGTGGGATCGGGATTTGACTCCAACCCCTCGGCGGGTAATATCCGCGATGGTTTGATCACCGATGCCATTAAATCGGCAGGTGCTGCCAAGAAGGGCGGGACGTCGCCTGTGGAGGATGTATTGGATTATCCCGAAAAAGTAAGCAAACCGGGGCTAACGTTACTATGCACACCGGGTAGCGATATTGAATCCACTACGGCAGAGGTGGGATCCGGTGCGACGGTGGTGGTGTTTACCACCGGGTTGGGCACGCCGACGGGAAATCCGATCGCGCCTGTGGTGAAGGTTTCGACAAACACCACGCTGTACGAGAAGATGAAAGACATCATCGATCTCGATGCCGGACCGGTGATCCGAGGAGAAGAGACGATTGAAGAGGCAGGAGAGCGGATTTTGGAGCACGTGATCCAGATAGCAAGTGGCGGGTCAATGGCCAAAGCAGAGGCAGGCGGACACGACGATTTCATCCCCTGGAAACGAGGAATTTCGCTTTAAAAGAACTAATCGATTGTTATGAAGCTATACAAAACTATGCGAAGTGTCTTGCTCCATGCAGCAGGCGGTTATTATCAGGTCGATCAAGATTGGGATCAACTCATCAACCGGGACCGGCTTTACGATTACCTCAACGATCAGTTGAAATCAGCGCGCGCGGTACAAGAGGGGGATGCCAAGGCATGGATCGCCAACGAAGTGTTGCCCCCGATCGGAAACCAGGAGGTGTGGGCTGCCGGAGTAACGTATTTCCGAAGCATGGAAGCCCGGATGGAAGAGGCTAAAGAGTCGGGCGGAGCCGACTTATACGATAAGGTCTACCATGCCGAGCGGCCTGAACTGTTTTTCAAAGCGTTGCCACATCGGGTAGCGGGTCATGGTCAGCCAGTGAGTATCCGCAAGGACTCGGCGTGGGATGTTCCTGAACCGGAACTGACACTTTTCATTAATTCGGCGGGAAGTATTCAGGGATATACCATAGGAAATGATATGAGTTCTCGGAGCATCGAAGGGGAAAATGCGCTGTATCTTCCGCAAGCAAAAGTATATGACCGAAGTGCGTCACTGGGTCCCTGTCTTTACGTGCCGGAACTGCCGATTGACCCCGAAACGACCATTGCGATGCAGATCTCAAGGGCGGGCAAGGTGATGTTCAGCGATTCGGTGCAGATCAATCGGATCAAACGCCCGTTGGGAGAGCTGGCGGCTTTCCTATACCGCGAATGTCAATTTAGGTATGGAAGCTATCTGATGACGGGTACCTGCTTGGTTCCTCCCACTGATTTTACGTTGGCTCCGGGAGATAAAGTCGATATTGCCATCGACTCCATCGGTACGTTGAGCAACGTCGTAGGCTACAATTGAGGATTGGCTGTGTAGGCTTTTACATACTGAAGCGGGGTAAGTCGCATCACCGATTTAAACTGGCGGTTAAAATTCGATAGGTTGTTGAAACCGGATTCAAAGGCGATATCGGAAATATTGCGTCTATTTTCAATCAGTAGTTTGCAGGCATGACCGATGCGCACTTCCAACAGGAACTGCCAATAGGTTTTCAACGTACGGGTTTTGAAATACCTGCAGAAGGAATGGGGACTAAGGTTCACGGCTGATGCTACTTTGTGAATGGATAGCGGCTCTTTGAAATGGGTGAATGTGTAGTTGAAAATCTGATCGATCCGGTCTGTATTGCTGGCATTAAAGGTTTGGACAAATCCGGTACTGGACAATAATTCGTATTCTTCCGACGTAGCGATGCCGTTGAGTATATGAAGCAGCTGTTCAACGCGGGCAATCCCCTGTGTGTGGATAATTTCCTCCATTTTTTTTGCGATATAGGTTCGCATATTGCCCTTGATTTTTATTCCATGTTGCGCGCGCTCCATTAGTTTTTTTACGGGGACCATCTCCGGTAGTGCCAAAAAAGCCTCACCCCAGAAATCGCCTTTGAAATGAATAGCGACGGCTTCAATGACTAAATCGGACGAGGGTTCAAAGTAACTGGCATCACTGCGCCACAGGTGTGGCACATTGGCACCGAGAAGGATCAGGTCGCCGTCTTCAAACGGTTGCATGCTGTCGCCGACCAGCCGCATGCCCTTCCCCCGGCGGATCAGGGTAAGCTCAACCTCCGGGTGGTAGTGCCAATGATGATACAAATACGGATGAATATCTTCCCGTATGCTGAACGAATAATCGGCACCTGTATCGATTTTCCGGAGGATGGGTTTCACGTTGGAATGCTGAATAAATTTTACCAAATTTACATTAAATTAGGATAGATCTGGAACAATACTGCGTATTAGAAGAAAGAAAATGAAGCCATTATTGAAAATTATCAATAAGGAGCAGCAGGATGTGTTCCAACTGATGCGGGTTTGTGAACCCCATTTCTTCCCGGCGTTGCATTTCCACCCCGAATGCGAAATCATGTTGGTACTCAAAGGAACCGGGATCCGGTTTGTCGGTGACAGCATGGAGCGTTTTCAGCCGGGAGACTTGGTTTTCTATGGCAGGGATATTCCCCATTTTTATCGGAACGACCGGAGTTTTTATCAACAGGTCTCTGATTCGGCCGCCCAAGCCATTGTCATCTATTTCCGGGAGGATTTTTTGGGAAAGGAGTTTTGGGAATTACCCAAAAACATCCAGCTAAAGAAATTATTTACGAACTCAAAACGGGGTATCAAATTCACCGGCAAATCCAAAACGGAGCTGGAAAGACAAATCAAACGATTAGATGATCACAAAGATAGCCTAGCCAAATTGATTGATTTGTTATCTATCTTACAAGTGATGGCCAATTCTAAGGAATGCGAGCTGTTATCCAGCCGTGGTTTTGTCTTGCCCATAGAAGAAAATGAATGTAAGCGGATGAATGATGTTTATCAACATATTATCAATCATTACGTGAGCAACCCGTCTTTGGAAGAAGTTTCGGCCATCGCAAATATGAGTCCGTCTGCTTTTTGCCGCTACTTTAAACAGCATTCTAACAAGACGTACACCCAGTTTTTGAATGAAATTAAAATTGGGAATGCTTGTAAGTTGCTTATCGATAACAAGCTGCCTATTTCGCAAATTTGCTTTGAGGTTGGCTTTAACAACTTTACCCATTTTAATGGCCAGTTCAGACGGATTATCGGCGTAACTCCCAGTCAATATCAGCGGCAACACCTATCAATGAGCTAAATCGATTCCTTCACATTCCGAACCGATAGAGTTAAAGTATTTTGCCTTCAATATGAATTATTTTGCGGTTGTAGCTGTCAAAATAATTTAATCATTAAACAGAATACTTGTAGCCCGAACTGCGTTTTGATGATACCTTCGTAACTATAAACATCAAGTACTAACTAGCGTGCTTGAGACCAATTGTAGCCGTGATCTTACGTGTGATGTGTGCGATGTAGTGCAGCCATCAATGGATTTGAGGCAAACTGGATTACAGAATTTAATAACCAAGTTATAACCAAAAGTAAGTTAACATGAAGAAAATTAAACATTTCCTTGTGCTGTTCACTTTTCTTCCAGGGTGTTTAGTGGTTTTGGGACAAACTAAACGGATATCCGGTACGGTGACCTCGTCGGGAGACGGAACCGCATTAAATGGCGTATCGATATGGGTGAAGGGAAGCGAGCGGGGAACAACTACGGATGAATCGGGTGTATTTGCCATAGATGCTGCCAAAGGAGATACCTTGCGTCTTACGTACGTAGGTTATCGACAACAGGATGTCGTTGTTGGAGAGGCCAATGCGTTAACCATTCGATTGGAATTGTCAGCGGGAAATTTGGACGAGGTGGTGGTGGTTGGGTATGGCACACAAAAGAAGCAAGACATCACCGGCGCCATCACCTCCATTTCAACGCAGGCGCTCCGCGAAGTACCGGCAACAAGCGCTCCGCAGATGCTGCAAGGACGGGCGGCTGGCGTGGATGTGGTGCATGCAGGTAATAAACCCGGTGCGGGCGTTACAGTGAGGGTGCGGGGAAGGCGGTCGTTCAACGCAGGAAACGACCCGCTGTATGTGGTGGATGGCATTCCGATATCAGGAGGATTCAACGATATCAATCCCGATGACATTGAATCCATTGACGTACTAAAGGATGCCTCTGCTACGGCAATATATGGTTCGAGGGGTGCAAACGGAGTGGTTCTGGTTACTACCAAACGGGGGAAAAGTGGCCGCACAAACATCCATTACGATGCCTATTATGGAAGTTCAACCATTATGAGGTATGCTGAGTTGATGAATGGCGAAGAATTCGCCGAATATAAACGGGAATCGAGGAGAGCGGTAATTAGCCCCGTGACGGGCAGGCCTTTGTATGACGATGAGGATCCCAATGCGGATGTAAATTCAGGCATATTTGATGCTGTTGAACTTCAATCAATCACCGAAGGGAGGTCGACCGACTGGCAGCGGTTAATGATCAAAGACGGATCGGTGCAGAATCACGGACTGAGCGTTTCGGGAGGAACTGACCATACCAACTTTAATATTTCATTGGGATATTTTAATGACGTGGGTATTTTGAAAGGACAGGATTTCACCCGTTATACCACACGGCTTAATGTTGACCAAAAGATTGGCAAACGGGTAAAAGTAGGCATGTCGACGCTTGGTTCGTATAGTGAGCGAAATGGAGAAGATGTCAATCCATATAATGCGGGTGCCGATTTTGGAACCTTGACAGAAAATCCACTGGGCATACCGTATGATGAAAATGGAAACATCATCTTCCGCCCGACAAGTGATGGACTTCGTACCAATCCGTTGTTGGAAATTGTGCCGGGTGCGGTTATTAATAAATCGAAGGTAGTCCGCTTATTCAGCAGCATATATGGCGAAGCCGAGGTATTTGATGGCCTGAAATTCCGGATGAATTTTGGGCCCGATTTACGTCAAGATCGGAAAGGCGACTTTCGTGGTAGCCTCACCAATGCGCGCCAGGGAGGAGACCCCGCCGCCAACAATGCTGAAAATTTTGCTTTTCAATATGCGTGGGAGAATATCCTGACCTACCAGAAGACCCTCAGTGAGAAGCACCAATTGGATATAACCGGTTTATACAGTGTGCAATCGCTGCAACAGGAAGGAACAACCATCAATGTATTGGGGCTGCCTGTGGAATCACTGGAATATTATAACCTCGGGGCAGCGTCGACCATCAATTCGGTAGGAAGTGATTATGAAAAGTGGACCATCCTTTCTTATATGGCCCGGATTAACTACATATTTGACCAGCGTTTTCTTCTTACGCTGACAGGTCGCGCGGATGGATCTTCGAAATTTTCCACGGGCAATAAATGGGGATATTTTCCCTCGTTAGCCCTTGGCTGGAATCTCAAAAATGAACAGTTTTTGCAGGAAAGCAACCTTTTTTCCAATTTAAAATTGAGGCTTAGTTACGGGGAAACAGGCAATGAGGGCATCATGCCTTATCAAACCCAGGGATTGGTGTCCCGAACCGTTTATGATTTTGATGGTAGCTCGGCATTTGGATATCGACCTTCCACTATCCGGAATGACGGCCTGAAATGGGAAACTACCAAGTCTGCAAATATCGGTCTGGATTTTGGACTTTGGAATAACCGGGTAACCGGGGCTATTGAAGTATATCAGTCGCGAACCACGGATTTATTACTTCCCCGGGTTTTGCCTATAACAAGCGGATATAATTCGATTTTATCAAATGTTGGCGTAAAAAGAAACAGGGGACTGGAAGTGTCGGTTTCTTCCCTAAACATTGTTTCGAACGATGAACAGGGCTTCGAATGGGCCACCGATTTGAATCTTTACACCAACCAGGAGCAGATACTTGAATTGTCGCAGGGAAAAGTAGATGACATCGGAAATTTGAGATTTATCGGGCATCCCGCGGTGGTGTATTATGATTATGTTAAAGCGGGCATTTGGCAGCTGGGGCAGGAAGGGGAGGCCGAACAATATAGCTCGATCGTGGGTGGGGTGAAAGTGAAGGATGTAAATGGAAACGGCGTAATTGACCCCGACGACCGGCAAATATTGGGAAGTGATATACCCAAACTGTCTGGAGGTTTGACCAACCGATTTCGCTATAAAGGATTCGATTTGTCAATTTTTGCATTTGCTCGATTAGGAGGAATGATTCAAAGTACGGAATACGGGACCTTTAGGTTCCTGTCAGGAAGGGTAAACCAGTATCGGGTGGATTATTGGACAAAGGATAATCCGACAAACGCATTTCCACAACCTAATTCCAATTTGGAAACACCTTATTTTGGATCGACACTGCGCTATTTCAGCGGAAGCTTTGTAAAAATCAGAAACATCAATTTAGGCTACAATTTTTCGGAACGTATCGCCCGTAGCATAGGAGCCCAATCGTTGCGGATTTACCTAAGCGCGCAGAACCCGTTAGTTTTCTCGGAATACGTCTCCAAATACAGCGGACTTGATCCCGAAAACCCAACCAATAGCACACCCCCGAGCCGCGTTTTTTTGGCTGGGCTGAATGTTAGATTTTAATCCATTTTTGATATGAAAACGGTTAACTGTCTTTTATTTATCGTAATCGCCACCTCCTTTTTCTCTTGCAGTAATCTACTGGAAGAAGATGTCAGGTCGCAGATTACAGACAACCATCTCAGTACGGCTGGTGGGTGGCTCGAAGGTGTGAATGCATCCTATAGTTTCTTGCGGTCTTTTTACGGAATAAATGAGAACGGAGCTACGGTGACTGTATTTGGTACCGATGAATTTACGAATGGGTTTGACGGAGGACTGAAAAGTTTTAATTTTTACGACTTTGGCCTGAATCCACGAAATGGTGTTGTCAATACCCTTTGGAACAATCTGTATGTTGCTATCAATACCTGCAACGCCGTGATTAGCCGGGCACCGGAAGTGACTGGCCTGGATGAAGCGCTTAAAGAGACTCGGCTGGGGGAAGTACATTTTTTACGGGCGCAGTATTATTTCCTGCTTGTGCAGTTATTCGGGCCGGTACATCTAACCCTTGAAGAGGTTCAGGGTATCCAAACTTCAGCGGCACGTGCACCCGTTGAGGATATTTATGCGACCATTATAGAAGACCTGAATTTTGCGCTTGGGCGATTGCCAATGATCGCTTCGGACTATGGCCGTGTTACCAAGCCCGCAACCGAACATTTGCTGGCCAAAGTTTATTTGACCAAAGCTGGGTCGGCAGCGCAACAGGCGGATGATTATACAAAAGCCGCTGATTACGCCAAAGGCGTGATTGATAACTACAGCTTCCGGTTGTTGGACGACTTCATTACCGTTTTCGAGCAAGGGGAAGGTGAGAAAAATGACGAAGTTATCTGGTCTATTCAAAACAGCAAGAGTTTTATCACCGCTGGTCAGACAGCATGTTGCGACGGTGGAAATACGTTGCATACCTATTTTTTGATGAAGTATGACGATTTGCCGGGAATGCAGCGTGACATTGAAAATGGAAGGCCCTGGGCACGGTTTAGGCCTACTCGGTTTACATTGGAACAGTTGTTCAACCGAACCTTGGATGATCGGTACGAAAAGAGTTTTAAGCGTGTGTTTTATGCCAATAGGCCCGGTACCTATACAATTAACGGAAGGCAGATAACGTTTAATACGGGTGATACTGCCGTTTTTGTATCGGATCGGGAGTGGTCAGCAAGCGAATTGAGCCAGGTTAATTATAACGTTTTTCCTCCAAGTCGCCAAAATGAACGGGTCTATCCCACGTTAACTAAGTTTTTAGATCCAGATCGTCCTGATCCGCAGGAAATGCGAGGTTCGAGAGACTTTATTGTTTTTCGGTTGGCAGACACCTATCTCATTGCAGCTGAGGCATTGATGAGCGATAACAAAACTGACGAAGCTATAGAATATGTAAATGCGGTACGCCGTCGCGCGGCAAAGAAGGGAAATACCGCCGAGGAAACGCTAGCCAATCAAAAACAAATGGAGGTTACGGCCGATCAGTTGGATATTGATTTTATACTCGACGAGCGTGCCCGGGAGCTTTTGGGTGAAATGACTCGCTGGTTTGACTTGGTACGCACAGGGAAGTTGGTAGAGCGGGTAAAAAAATATAATCCAGATGCTGCGAATAACATTGAGCCTTTTCATGCATTGCGGCCTATCCCTCAAGATCAGATTGATCGGACCGATACCGAGTTTCCGCAAAACGAAGGATACCAGTGATATGTATAAACCATAAATGATAAAATGATGAAAAGAATCACGCATTTGACGATCTTATTTTTAGCAATACAGGGGCAAACTGTATACACGCAGACCACCCAGAAACCGGGAACATTACAGGTACCTGTCGAAACAGTTGTTGACAAAATCAGAGGCGGTCTATTGGGACAGATTTTAGGGAATTTAAACGGCTTACCGCATGAGTTTAAGTATGAGAAAGAACCCGGACAGGTAAAAAATTATGTGCCACAGCTCTTAGAAGGTGCTCGAACGGATGACGATACCGATTTTGAATGGGTATATATCCTGGAGATGCAAAAGAAAAGGAACGTTTTCTTACCGTATGACGAAATAGAAGCCTTATGGAAGGACCGGATCAACCGAAGGATATGGTGTTCAAACCGGTATGCAAGGCATTTGATGGATTTAGGTATAAACCCACCCTATACGGGGAATGTGTTGCTAAACCCCTGGGCCGATTTTAACGTCTCTGGCCAGTTTTTATGCGAGACATTTGGACTGCTCGCGCCGGCGATGCCGCAAACAGCGGCCAAGATCGGTCTCAATTACACTCAGGTCGCAATTGATGGTGAACCGGCACAAACCACTCAGCTGTTTACGGCGATGATCGCGACTGCCTTTTTAGCGCGCGACATTGACGAAGTACTTGAGGCGGGTATTGCAGCCATCGATCCTAAAAGCAATACCTACGTAATCATTGAGAATGTCCGGAACTGGCATCGTCAATATCCCGAAGATTGGCGGGAAGCAAGGCGCCAAATACGAGATAAATATACGCAGGAAGGGGGAGCAATTCGGGACATGAATGGTACGGAATTGAATACGGCGGCTATCATCGCTGCTTTATTGTACGGGGATGGGGATTTTGCAGAGTCCTTGAAACTGGCTTTCAACATGGGCTGGGATGCGGATTGCAATGCGGCGACTGTTGGAACAATCATGGGCGTTTTGGAAGGTTACCGAAGCCTGATGAGTAACGAGTGGAGAATTGTTGACCGATATCAGAATACAACCCGCGACAACATGCCGATGGACGAGACGATTACCAGCTTTGCCGATCGTTTGATCGATCTCTTCGAGATCGTGAACGAAGACAACGGGGGAAGCAAAGCAGTTTCCGGCCAAAAATTGGTATACAACATCGTTCGAGAAGAACCTAAGCCAGTCATTGTAAAAAGGCCCGAAGAAGCACTGAAAAAGGAACTTCTGGAACAAGAGCCAATGGAGGTGCTGATTTCAAAAATCAAGGAAGGAACCAGCGAGGAAAAAGCACGTGCCGCTTATATTGCAGTTTGTCTCGATCTGTATCCCGAGATCAGTAAGAAATATCCGTCCGAATGGGCCGTAGCTAAACAGGCGTTAAGCGGCTATGTAAAAGTGATGAATAACGTATTTTATGGAGGCAATTTTAAATCCCTGACGGCATTGAAACAGAAATTCGTTTCTGCTGGCTTCACCGCTCCTGCACAGCGGTTGACAGACAACGAGGTATACAGCGAAGTAGTATGGGTAGATCCGAAAGGGCTGAACTGACATGGGGAACCGATTGTTTGAGCTAATGGGCAAAAATGCCCTCGTAACCGGCAGTACCCAAGGCATCGGGTTGGCTATTGCCCGAGGACTGGGTGCGGCAGGGGCTAGAATCATCATAAACGGCCGCGATAATTATCGGGTGCAGGACGTCGCAGCGATGTTGCAAGCAGACGGACTAAATGCCGATGGCTATTCATTTGATGTGACGGATGAGCGGCAAGTTAGCGAAGCGGTTGCCGGGATAGAATCTGCTGTGGGTCCGATCGATATTCTCGTAAATAACGCCGGAATTATCAGGCGTGTACCCACGGAAGAGCTGGAAGAGTCCGACTGGAATGCGGTTATTCAAACCAATCTTACCGCTCCTTTTTTGGTATCAAAGCACGTCGGCAAATTCATGATTAGGCGGAAAAGAGGAAAAATCATCCATATCTGCTCGCTGATGAGTGAGCTGGGGCGGGATACGGTTTCTGCATACGCGGCGGCTAAAGGTGGGTTGAAAATGCTTACCCGCAATCTGGCTACCGAATGGGCAGTCCATAATATTCAAGTAAATGCCATCGGACCGGGTTATATTGCCACACCCATTAACATAAGCTATCGGGATCCCGACAACCCGTTAAACCGATACATCATCAGCCGTACGCCGGCAGGGCGTTGGGGTACACCGGATGACTTGGTGGGTACGGCGGTTTTTTTGGCATCCGCCGCGTCGGATTTCGTTAACGGACAGCTTATCTATGTGGACGGCGGATTGGTTACCTCGTTTGGTAAGCCCTTTGACAACTAAGTTATTAGCCAAATGAACAAGCGTATCCGTATCAAAAATTTCCGTTGGTGGATTGTTGCATTGATTGCGCTGGCCACCGCGATCAATTATTTAGATAGGCAAAATCTGCCCGTTGCATTAAGCGAAATCAGAAAAAGTTTTGAAATCAGCGATGTCGATTACGGTCTGATAAATAGTCTTTTTCTGTTTGCTTATGGGACCATGTATGCCGTTGGTGGGCGGATCATCGACGTGTTGGGTTCCCGAGTCGGTTATTTTATATTGATTGTGTGGTGGTCCATCGCCAATATGTTTCACGGATTAGTGTCCAGTGTCATGGGATTGGGAATTGCCCGGTTTTTATTGGGGATAGGTGAGGGGGGAGCTTTTCCCGGTTCAGCAAAAGTCGTGTCGGAATGGTTCCCTAAAAAGGAACGAGCCTTAGCGTTTGGGATTTTCAATACAGGTTCAAGTGTGGGTGCGGTGGTCGCTCCACCAGTGATTGCACTGATCATCGCGACCTGGAACTGGCATTGGACGTTTTTTATTTTTGGTGCCGTGGGGTTGATATGGGCAGTTGTGTGGTTGATCGTATACACGGTACCCGCGCGCAGTAAATTGGTGACCGATGAAGAACGTGCATGGATTGCCGCCAGCCAAGCGGAGGGACAATTGGAGGATCAACACGCGACGCAACGGATTCCTTGGATAAGTCTCTTCAAATACCGGAAGCTATGGGGGCTCTTAGCCATTAAGTTTTTGCCAGATGCGGGTTGGTATTTTTTTATTTTTTGGCTTCCAAAATACCTGAATGACGTGCGGGGCTTGGACATTCAAGGTATCGGTTCGTATGCGTGGATTCCATATGCCATGGCGGGAGGAGGAAGTTTTCTCGGAGGTTGGCTAAGTAGCTTTTTGCTGCGGAAGCAATTTTCCTTGGATCTTTCCCGAAAAATACCCCTTGGCATCGCGGCTGCATTGCTCCCTCTTTCGTTGTTTATTACGGATGCTTCGTTGCACATGGCGGTATTCTTTTTCGGGATGGCGATGTTTGGGCATCAACTATACTCTACTATTGTGCAGACGTTGGTGGCGGATATGTTTCCTTCCCGTGTCGTAGGCTCGGTTTCAGGGTTGATGGGATGTGCAGCTACCTATGGAGCGATGTTATTCAGCTTGGTCATCGGATTTATTATCGACGATTATGGGTACAGACCGGCTTTCTTTATTGCGGGTTTATTGCATCCGCTGAGTTTTATTTTATTATTTATCATTATTAAACGGATAGAAATGATCAAAATTAGTGGATCTGTCATCAATCGTTAACCGGAACATAGCTAAAACTCATGATAAAATTATCCATTGCCATAGCCGATACTCACGCGCTACCTAGCGCTTTCGTTGTATTTCGAGGATTCGATGCGTGCATACCTAAAGCAGCGCAATTGGGATTTAACGGCGTTGAGTTGGCGTTAAAACGACGAAGCGAAATAGACGAACACCGATTAAAGCAACTCTTAGAAGAACATCACCTAGCGGTATCCTGTATTTCAACAGGACAAGTATATGCTGACGGGGGACTTACGTTAACGGAAGAAGATATCGAAAAGCGGGAGGAAGTGATTTCGATCTTTAAAGAACTGATTGATCTGGCAGAAAAATTTGGAAAGCTGATCAATATAGGGCGGGTGAGGGGACAAATCGGGCAACGGCAAACCGAGGAAGTAGAAGTTATTTTTTGTGAAACCGTCCGCTTGCTGTGCGACTATGCGGCACCAAAAGGAGTGACCTTGATGCTAGAACCCGTGAATCGGTATGAATGTGATTTTGTTAATTCGATTGAAGAGGGAGTGGCATTGCTGAAGCGGATTGATAGACCCAATTTTAAATTGATGCCGGATGTTTTCCATATGAATATCGAAGACGTTACGATAGCCGACGAGTTGGCAAAGTATATCCGTTACATCAGTTATATACATTTGGCAGATTCGAATCGATTGGCACCAGGGCAAGGACATACTGATTTCAAGAAGATTTTTGATCGACTGGCTGCGTCGCAATACGATGGATGGGTGTCGGTCGAAATTTTGCCCAGGCCGGATCCTGACACAGCAGCTTTCCAGTCCGTCGATTTTTTATTACCTTTAATAAAGGCATATAATGAGACCGTATTTCAATGAAATGATAAGCGTAAGAACGAGGAGGTTTCTATGAACGTGAAAAAAATTATCATCGGAAATGATCATGGCGGTTATGATCTAAAGAAAGTCATAGTCAAACACCTGGAACAACAAGGGTATTCGGTTGAAGATGTCGGATCGCATTCGGATGCCATTGTGAGGTATCCGTATTATGCCGCTTCGGTAGCCCATGCCGTAGCTCAAAATCCGGAAGATAATAAGGGCATACTAATCTGCTCCACAGGAATCGGCATGTGTATCATTGCCAATAAATTTAGGGGAATTCGGGCGGCACTATGCAATACCTCGTATCAGGGAAAGATGACGTCAGCCCACAATAATTCAAACATCTTGTGTTTGGGAGGACGATGCATCGGCGCCTTTGAAGCAATTGATATTTTGGATGCATGGTTAAATACGCCTTACGAGGGCGGCCGCCACGATATATCACTCGGATTGATCGGAGAAGCAGAAAATACCAATTTTTCCGATGAACAATGGAACCCTGATATTCCGGATATCCCGTAGATCCGGCCTATTTATATTAGACTGATTACTGACCTTATTTTTTCTATAAATTGATTAATGAGGGCAAAAAACAGTTAGAATAGGATAGCAAATGAGTGGCTTGCCGCGTAGGGTGTTTTTATCTTTGTTATAGTAAGTATTACCTTAGTTAGCGAAAAGAGCATGCGAGTAGTTTTGATATCCTCCTTTATGGTAGTGTGCGCATATCTTACCCCTGTGCGCGCCCAACCGTCTGTTCAATCGGAAAAGACAATCAATTTATTTGACGGAAAGACATTGAATGGCTGGAGAACGGTAAACCCCGACGACGCGAAATATTGGAGGGCAAAAGATAGCCTGATTGTGGGCGGAGACGGTGACACCAATGTGCCTCAAAATACGTATCTGCAAACAATCGATGAGTACGATGATTTTGAACTTAGATGCCTTTTTCGGCTTTCCGGTGACCCCAATACAGGTTTCATCAATAGCGGCATTCAATATCGATCCAAAGTGGTAGCGAATGACATCATAGGCTATCAAGCAGATATCGGCGATGGACATTGGGGCGATATTTATGACGAACATCGCCGTGGGTTATTACAATCAGGGGACTTGCATACCGTTTGGCGCATCCTCAAGAAAGATGGTTGGAATAGTTATATCGTCCGGGTTCGGGGGAACCATCATGAGCTTTACATCAATGGCGTCAAAACATGTGACTACATCGAAAAAGATGCGACTGTCCCCGTCAAAGGTATCATTGCGTTTCAGCTCCATGGCGGTGGGGCCGCAAAAATCGAGATAAGGGATGTGACAATAACCCCTTTGACTAAACGGTAACCAGTCTCAAATTACCTACAATATTTCTGTGAATTATTCAGCATACATAACCCGTTTATTAACAATGCAATCACGCCTATTTACCCTTTATTTTCTCAGTTTGTTTATCGCAATAGCAGGAATTTCCTGCACTGGTAATTCCGACTCAACGGATTCACACCAGATTGACCGCGAATATGTATTGAACGCCAAGATGGTTGGCTATACGGGGGTGGGTGGCGATATCGACGGACAGCACAATCCAATATTGCGTGCAAAGAAAGGTGAGCGGGTAAAGATTTCGTTAATCAACGGAGAGCTCATGGCCCACGATATTACGTTTGAAAAGCAATCGGATATAAAAAGCGAGACAATGCTCGAAGAGGGGGATACCACCAGCATCATTTTTATGGCGACGGAAGACGATACCTATTATTGTAGTTTACCCAATCATAAGCAATCCATGCACGGCGACTTTAAAATTGTTGACCAGATTGAAGCGGTGGCTGCAACGGAGGATAACTGGGGAAGCTCGCCGCGGAACGCCGATGGAAGACCATTGAATTTCGGATTTGAACGGGCAAGTCTACAGGATTGGAAAGCAACCGGCGATGCATTTGGCCCGAATGCGGTGGCGTTTGATCCTAGACCTTGGTATCCGGACAGTATGGTGCTGAAACAAGCGGGCGACTACTATGTAACCAGTGGGGGCACGTCGAATTATAAGGCAAAAGGAACACTTACTTCGACGTCGTTTAACGTAACACACCCGTGGGCTTCCTTTAGGATTACCGGTGGGGCAATGGAAGGATTACGGGTTGAGCTGGTCGACGCGAAAACAGATACGGTCATTTTTAAGATTTCAGGCTATATAAACGATAGTAATCCAGGCAATCCTGAACATGCGGCGTTCCGGCCGGTGGTCGTGGATATGACGCCGCATAAAAACAAAGAGATATACATCCGCGTGGTCGACGAAGAGACCGGTATGATGCCTGAAATTCCTTATGTCGGAGATAACCCATGGGCGCATATTTCGTTTGACGATTTCCGCTTCCATACTAAACGGCCTACATACCCGAACGAATTGCGGCCGGATGACGTGATTATCCTGCCTCCTCGCGATCCCGTGCCACATGCCGGCCTGTCCGGGAAGGAAGCGGCGGAGGCGATGGATGTGCCCGAAGGATTCAAAATTACCCTAGCAGCTGCAGAGCCGGATGTTGTACGGCCGATCGCATTTACACTGGATGATCGCGGACGCCTGTGGGTCGTAGAGGCACACACGTACCCCGTAAGGGCAGCGGAAGGGCAGGGCAAGGACCGCATCCTGATTTTTGAAGATACCGATGGCGATGGTACGCTGGACAGTCGGAAAGTCTTTATAGAACAGCTCAACTTGGTAAGTGGCATTGCATTGGGATTCGGCGGCGTTTGGGTAGGTGCTGCTCCCAACTTGTTGTACATCCCGATCGACCAGGAAAAGGATTTACCCGCGGGCAAGCCTCAGGTAATGCTCGACGGATTCGGTTACGAGGATACTCACGAGGTGTTAAACACGTTTAGATGGGGGCCGGATGGATGGCTGTATGGTACACACGGGGTTTTTACCCACTCCAACGTGGGTAAACCCGGTACGCCTGACGATGAGCGCACCAAACTCAATGCGGGGGTATGGCGTTACCATCCTACAAAACATGAGTTTGAGGTATTTGCCCATGGAACGAGTAACCCCTGGGGGGTTGATTTTAACGACTATGGTCATGCATTTGCTACGGTTTGTGTGATCCCGCATTTATACCACATCGTTCCTGGAGGAAGATATCTCAGACAAGCCGGTGCACATTTTAACGCCTATACGTACGGTGATATCAATACCATTGCCGACCATGTTCACTGGTTAGGAGATCAGGGACCGCATGCGGGTAATTTCCGGTCGGCCGCGGCTGGAGGAGGTCACGCGCATGCAGGAGCGATGTTTTACCTGGGTAATAAACATTGGGGGATCGATCGGAATGCGATTTTTATGAACAATATCAATGGCTTCCGCGTCAATATGGATGTAACCGAACGGTCAGGGTCGGGATACGTGGCCCATCACGGCAAAGACTTTATCTTGAATAACGATTTTTGGTCGCAATGGTTGAATTTCCAGATTGCTCCCAGCGGATCGGTGTATGTGAATGACTGGTACGACAAAAACCAATGCCATAGTCCAAATCCCGATGTGCACGACAAAACATTGGGGCGTATTTTCAAAATCTCCCACGAAAAGGATCAGTGGGTTACTGTGGATTTAGGGAAGAAAACAGATGCGGAATTGGTAGCTTACCAACTCCATGAGAATGAGTTTTATGTGGTGCACAGTCGCCGATTGCTGCAGGAACGGGGAGGCAATGCCGAAGTCCATGCAGGCTTATGGAAGATAGTTAACGACAATCCGGATGTCACCCGTAAACTGCGCGCGTTGTGGGCCTTGCATGTTACGGGAGGAATCAATGAAGAGCAGGCTGAGCGCTTGTTGGATCATGCCGACGAATACGTTCGATCTTGGGTTATTCAACTGATTGCGGAAGATAAAACGGTGCCTGCGGGGGCGCAGCGCCGGTTTGAATCGATGGCAAAGCGGGATACATCGGCATTGGTACGCTTGTACCTCGCCTCAGCACTTCAGCGGATGGCTCCGGATCAGCGGTGGGAAATTGTCAAAAACCTCAGTATGCATGAGGAAGATGCGGCAGACCAAAATATTCCGCTGATGGTTTGGTATGCACTGGAGCCGTTGGTGGCTGAAGATGCCGAACGCGCGACCGAATTGGCGAAAAATTCGAAACTGCCAAATTTACAGGAATTTGTTTCAAGACGTATTGCAGATGGGAAAAAATAAATTTATCTTGCTTGTTATGGCACCTTTGGTTCTGGGTGTAGCTTGTGACGACGCAAGGACACAGGAGCGTACAGGAAGCGGAAGTGATGTAATATTTAAAAAACAGGTGCTGACCACCGAATTTATTTCGGAGGGAGTTGCGGTAGCGGATGTAAACAAGGACGGGGTTGTCGATATCATTGCGGGGGCCAAATGGTTTGAAGGACCGGATTGGAAGAATGTACACGCTATCTATCCCGAAAATCAGGTGTTTGACGGTACGACGGGATACAGCAATTCCATGTTAAACTTCACCGCTGATATCGATCAGGACGGGTGGATCGATTACATCCGCGTGGATTTTCCAGGCAAGGAGGTATGGTGGTACCGAAATCCGGGGACGGATGGTGGGTTTTGGAAACAACATACCGTCGCAAAGACAGCATCCAATGAATCGCCTGCATTTGTGGATATCGATGGCGATGGACGCGCCGATATGTTATGCGGTGATCCGCACACTGGCGAGATGGTTTGGTTCCGATGTCCTTCCACCAAGGGCGATACCTCGTGGGTTCGTCATACCATCAGTGAGCCAAAGATGCCCGGTACAGAAATTTTTTCCCATGGGCTTGGTTTCGGAGACATTAACGGAGACGGTCGTGCGGATGTCATCATCAAAGAGGGGTGGTGGGAAGCACCTGTAGACCCAACACAGCCCGGCTGGACGTTCCATAACGCTGAATTGGGACTGAACGCCGCCCAAATGTATGTAATGGACGTAAATGGCGACGGCTACTCGGATGTGATCAGTTCATCAGCCCACCGATTCGGAATGTGGTGGTATGAACAAGGACGTGATGCCGGAGGCAAGACGACATGGAAACTCCACGAAATCAACAGCGAATATTCACAAACCCACGCATTGTCCCTGGTGGATTTAGATAAGGATGGTGATCTGGATCTGGTGAGTGGTATGCGCTATTTTGCCCACCAGGGCCATGATCCAGGCGAATCCAACGACCCAACCCTTTTCTGGCTGGAATTTAAGGCGGGAGAGACACCGAAGTGGACCTTACACGTTATTGACAGCGATTCCGGAGTGGGAGTAAACAATGTGGTGGAGGACATAAATGGCGACGGGTTATTGGACATCGCCATTGCCAACAAAAAGGGTGTGTTTTACTTTGAGCGGGTCGCTCCGTGAACGGCCCGTTGCCGCAGCTGAAGCCTGTTTTTTCGGTAATCGATAACGCCGCCGTAACGTGCGAGGATATCGCCCCCAATGACTCCGATAACCGGCTCTACCTCCAGTTGTTCGTACGCAAAGTTGATCGAAGATAAATCAAGGATAGCCACCTCGTAATCGCGAAGATGTAATCCGCCAATTTGCAGATCAGGCACGTTTAGAACGAAGCTGGGCATGGAAGTGGTCCCCAGGCCAGTGGACAGCATGTCGGTGTGCCGTAGCACGCTGTCGGGGTGGAGATGGAGATGTGTTTCCACCGTTGCCTTATCAAATACGGTTTTGGAAGCACCTGTATCCAAAACAGCTTTGAAATGCTTGCCAAAAACAATGACTTCCAACAAAAGGTGGAAGCCATCGTCCTGTAGGTTAAGTAGCGTCAGGGGAATGTAAACCATGAATTACAAGGCCCCGATCTCTTTTAATACATTATTCATGTTACGTACCGCATCGGCGCTCTTTGCAAAGGTCGCTTTTTCGTCTTCATCAAGCGGAAGCTCGAGGATACGCTCCCAACCGTTTTTACCAAGGACTACAGGAACACCAAGGTTGATGTCTTCCTGGCCATATTCGCCTTCCAAATAAACCGAAGCCGTAAATAGTTTCTTTTGGTCGCGAACGATACTTGCTACCACGGCTGCGCTGGACGCCCCTGGCGCATACCATGCGGAGGTACCAATCAACTTAGTGAGGGTAGCACCACCCACCATGGTATCCGCTACAATCTGTTTCTGTTCTTCGTCCGTCAGGAATTGGGTCACGGGCAAGCTGTTCCAAGTGGCGTGCTTAATCAGCGGAATCATGGTTGTGTCGCCATGGCCACCGATGACAATCGCATTGAGATCGGCAGGGGAGGCCCCAAGCCGCAGACTGAGCTGGTACCTGAATCGGGAGGAGTCCAATGTGCCTCCCATACCGATAATCCGGTTTTTGGGTAATCCAGTGGCTTTCAGCGCCAGATAAGTCATGGTATCCATCGGGTTGGAAACGACGACCAGAATGATATCCGGCGAATGTTTCAATAGGTTTTCGGCAACGTTCCGCACGATGTTGGCGTTGGTGCCGATCAGCTCCTCACGGGTCATTCCCGGTTTACGCGGCAATCCCGAAGTGATCACAGCAACCGTAGAGCCGGCTGTTTGGCTGTAGTCGTTGGTCACACCGATGATTTTGGAGTCAAATCCCAGCAATGCCGCCGTTTGCGACATGTCCTGTGCTTTGCCTTCGGCAAATCCTTCTTTAATGTCCAGTAATACAACTTCTTCAGCGAGTTCACTGCGGACAATGTTATCAGCAGTAGTGGCACCTACGGCACCGGCACCTACAACGGTTATCTTCATAAGTTATTTTTTAGTTGGTTCTCAATCGTGTTTAATGGAACGGTAGCTAAGGTAATTATTATAGTTGAAAATGGAAAGTGAATTGACAATGGAAGTGAATGGAAAGTGGAAAGTGAAGAATTGAAAAATTCAGCATTCAACTAGTTAAAATGGATATCCGATGGCCAGATTGAAGACAAGGTTATTCCGCCGCCAATCACTATTCCGGAAATTGATTTCATCGAATACCCAGCGATCGCCTTTGGCTCGGTACGGGATACGTAAAGGCATTGCCAAATCTGTTCGAAGGATTAAGAAGCTTAGGTCGAACCGAAGGCCTAAGCCTGCGCCCACTGCCATTTCATTGATGAAGTTACTGCTGAATGCCGCTCCTGGTTTTTCGGGGTCTGAACGCTGGAGCCATATATTGCCCGCGTCGATAAATGCGGCCCAGTGGATGATGCTTGCCAGCTTGGCCCGGTACTCGGTGTTCAGTTCAAACTTAATGTCTCCCGTTTGGTCCGCGAAGAAATTGTCTTCTCCATAGAATTCCGGCGTATACGAGCCGGGGCCTAATGCGCGGGCACGAAAGGCCCGCAACCCATTGGGACCACCCATAAAGAATTGCTTTACGTAGGGAAGCTGCGTGGAGTTTCCGTAAGAGTATCCGAAACCGGCCATGGCGCGGGATGCCCAGGTTGCATTTGCCCCGACTTTCATGTAGTGCCTGAAATCGGCCTCCATTTTTACGTATTGCGAAAAATTGGCATTTAAAATTTGGTATTGCCGACCTTTAAGTACATTCGCTCCGCGGATGATGCCATAAAGGTTAGCAGAAAGATCCAGCCCACCCTTAAAATAATAGGTGTGTTTCAGGGTTGCGTTTGTGGTGTTCGTACGGGTATAATTGTATAGGGGGCCAAACGTGAACATCGGCTCGATCGCATGGCGGAGCGGAGGGACCGTATCGAGCATCGCCTGATACGATTCGGTGATATTCCGGGGTTGTACATATGCCACTTCCAGTACTTTCAGGTCGTGATTTTTCTCGATGCTTTCCTGCCACTGATACCCAAAGGAAAAACGCATGGAATTGAGGCTGTAGGCAGTCCGGCGATTGAGGTATTCGTAACCTACCTGGAAGATCGAACGGGGTACATACTTGCGCGTAGGCTGCCAATTGAACGGGGCGATCATACGTGGAAAGGAAAGACTGACCTCAGCCCCGTATCGATAAAAACTGGAATTGAGATTGACGTTGCCGCCGGTTTGTGTTTCAAATCCACCAAACACCGTAAATGTAAGAAGTTCAGCACTTTTGAATGCATTACGATGTTGCCAATTTACATTGATTTCGGAACCATTGTACACCGCCGCTGTTTTGCCCAACAGTTCCGTTCGAAGACCGTGCTTGGGCATGGGAGTAAGGTAGTAATAGGCATCCAGTCGATTGGTTTTGCCCGAATCGACGTCTACAAACTCATTACGCACAAAACTAAAACTCCCCATGCCAACCAACTGTCTGAGAGTGCGTGATTGATCGCCACGGGTATAAAGTTCGCCGGGATAAAAGATAATTGCATTGGCCAGGGCAAACCGCCGGAATGTGTACTCAGGGTCAATGAAGTACAGGTCGTGGTAGCGTTCCGCTTTTGTAGAGTCTGCCCGTTGATATCCGCCTTCTGTGAGCTTATAGTTGGGATAAATATATATGTTATTGATGTAATAGGGTTGTTTGGCCTTTTTTGGGGTTTCTTCTTTGACCCGTACATAGAGGTCTACATGGTGATCCTTGCCCGTACTGTCAACATCCACGATCAGATGGTCTGGACTGAAATAATAATACCCCGCATTCTTGATGGCCCAATCGATGCGCTCGCGTTCGGCTATAATGTTGTCCAAGTTGTACGGACGGCCCGGCTGGAGAAGCGACTCGGGTTCGGTGGCTTTGATGGCTTTTCCCAGTTCGCTGCTGTCCACTTCAAACGTAACCGAATTGATCCGGTAAATAATATTTGGTGTAGCCGTATAGGTCACTGTGGCTTTGCGATTCTTAATTGTGGTGTCTGATTTGACCGCGGCATTGAAGAACCCGATGTTTTCCAGTCGATTACGAAGTACGTTTTCGTTGTATTCCCGGTTGACATCACTGAGTAGCACCGGCGGTTGTCCCACTTTGTTTTTTAACCAATTGCGAAACCCCCGGTCACTTTTGGGTTCTCCCGCAATGTTGTATAGGTAGAGTTGGGGGCGCATTCCTAAAATCGTGGTGTTCGGTTTAGGCCGAAGTAAATCTTCCAGGTTTGTTGTCAACGGCGCGATGTACTGATCGGGTATGGTATCGGTGTCGATTTCCACTTCGCCTTTTACGTAGAGGTTCTCCCCTTCGGGCAAATATTTGATGTTGCTGCAACCGATGAAAAATAGGACAGCTACTATCAGATGACTTAAACGTATAAATGTACTACTCATTTTCATCTTGCTCGTCACGCCAAGCGATGACATCATTATTGTGTGATCGGGTATCCGTTGATCGGTTATTTTTCTGATTTTCCCGCTCATGACGGCGCCGCTCCATCCGCTCTCTGAACTCGGGATCATGCTTTTGCAGGCTATCAAGGATTACCTTTCGTACGCTATCTCGATATACAGAATCCGTCTCGATGCGTTCGGCATCCCACCGCCTTCTGAACCGACGTGAGTCTGTGTTAAATTCTTGTGCTTGGCGGTTGCGACGGTTGAATATTTCCCTGAATTCATCGTAATCCATGTTCATGATAAAGCCGAGGCCCGTTTCTACGAATTGCCCTTGCAGCGTTACTTGATATTGGTTTTTACGGTAAGCACGGACGAGGTAGCGCCCATCTTCCGTCAATTGATAATCTACAGAGATGTCTCCCGCTATGTTGGTAGTCTGCTCACCGGGGCGGGCATTTCCTTCCAATTCAAAATTTGATCCTACCGTTACCTTCATGCGGTCATTGAACAACATTTTGGATACGCCGACGTTCAAATCAGTTCGATTCTGGCCGACCCCGGTAGAATAGTCTTCTTCAGATTGCAGGTTGAAATCGAACTCGACACCCTGTATCAAGTTGCCTGCCAAACGATTAAGCTGACTGCTTAAAAATGAACTCACGGTACTACGAGCGATGGCTTCGGCACCGCCGCCCCCGGAAAGGCTTTCAAATGGATTGGACGCCATAAACCGGCCTAATACGATCAGCGAGAATACCTGTTTGTTCATTTCGGATTCATTCTCACGTAACTGTGTTAATCCGGTATTTACCCGGCTTACCACGTCTTGGGAAGCAACCGCGTTGTTTTCATCCAGATCAATGTCAAACTTTAGCTGAGGTTGAAAGAGCTGCTCCGTAATTTGCAGCTTTACGTCAAACGGAATACGCTGTTTATAGAGGCCGGACTGCTGATTCCCGATTTGCGCTTGGACAAGTTCTAACGTAGGAGCTTTCAGTTTGTAAACAGCGGTGATATCCATACGTGCATCCATCGGATCGCCTGACCAGGTGAGCGTACTTCCTTTTTCAAATTCGAAAAGCCGCTTTACGGGTCCGAAGGAGAACGAATAGTTGCCGGATTCAACGGTGTAAGTGCCTGTGAGCCGAATATCTCCGCTGGGAGTCATTCCCGCGTTCAGCTCGGCCTCGCCTTGAATCTTCAGGGCATCCTGGCTTCCGGGATCGATTACCACCGTAAATGCCGCATCTTTGTCGGTTGCGATGTTGACGGAGAGGTTGATACCGCTCAATTCGGTGTGTGTAAGTGAATCTACTCCAGCGAACACGTTTGTCTGCGTGGTATCACTTCTATCGACAAAACGTACAATGCCCTGCCTATCCACCATCCCTGGGTCGTCATTAGGCAATACGAAGGTCACATCCGTCTTGTCGTCTACCCGCAATGTGCCGTTTACCGACGGGCTTTCCATGTCGCCTGTTATATTGAGGTTGGTAGATATGAACAGGAGGCCGTAATACATGTCGTTATCCTGCTGAGTGGAATTCAGTACCTGGAAATCATCCGTTCTTAGTGTCAGTCCGAATGCATAATCCGTATATGTTTTCGTATTAATTGTGCCGTTCAATACGGCCGTATTGCCTTTACTATCTTTGAGCTGGAACCGGTTAAAACGCAGTCCGTTGTTATTGAAATTAATGCTTTGTCCGTCTACGTTAAAAGTCGCATTCAGCATGGCTACGTTGAGACTCGCCTTGTCAAAATTGAGCGCACCGTTGATGCGGGGCTGATCCGTTGTGCCCGTGATATCGAGTTTCCCATTAATGGCTCCGGAAGTATTGCGCAGGTACCCCAAACTGAATGCCTCCAATGTATGCATAGAAAGGGGGTTCACATTCAATACAAAGTCTAGTTGAGCCGTGCCGCCGGGCGGACTGATGAAATCGCCGGTGAGCCTAACATCATTTCCATTTCCTGTGATACTGATGTCTGCGGCGAATACATTCTCACGCTCGTTGTTTACCTTAAGGTTAATGTCGCCCACCGTGTCTGCACCGAAGTAAAACTGATCGATCGTGATGTCTGATACAAAAACCGGCGAGGTTTCCAGCCGGGATACGGTGGCGGTCCCGTTGATGCCGCCGCCCATATCAAGCAGATCACTTTCGAGCATTTTGCTGAAGGTTTCGATCCTGAAATTCTTGAAAACCAGATCAAGTGGAGCGTTCAGTGTTGAGTCTTTAGATTGCAGCGTCATTTCCTGTCCGCTGTTGCTCAGGATAAACTGGTGCACACGGAGACCATCGTTTCCAAAGGTAATCGCATTTTCAGGATTTACCTGCCATTGATCGTAGTTAAGCATCAGACCATCTTCCCTCAGATTGAAGAGGAAATTGCCGGCATCTACTTTAAGCCCCATCCCCAAATGGTAGCGTTCTTTGTCTGCATTGTCTTTGATCCACAGGCCGAAATCCAGCTGGTTGTGCTGCACGCTTCCGCTGAACAATGTATTAATAAGCTCAATGTTTCCAACGCCAATCCGGTTGATTAATGTATTATAATACAACGTACTGTCATACGTGTTGATGTCAAATCCGACATGATCGACGGTCGTACCCGCATACACGATATGTGGTGCAACAGCTTTAACGAGAAGCAACTTATCCGTACTGTTAAACGACCCATCCAGTGTCACATCATCCATTTCGGTTAGATCAGGAACCAGCCCCCGTATGAATCGGGAACGGGTAAACTGCGCACTGAAATCAAACCGCTGAGGAGAATATTCGTACACGGGTGCAATGGAATCCGGTTGATAATAAACGGCGATGATGTCTTGTATGGAGGTGCTCAGCTCGCTCAATTTATAGTTGCCAACCATATGGGCATTCAAAAATTCGGATTGCAGCTGCAATAGATTTGAGCTATCTTGTGAAACGGCTTGCAATCTGACGGTGTCCAACGTATAGCGTTCGTCGTTGTAAGCAATGGAAGAATTGACGACATCTATCGTTCCATTTAGGTAGTCTATATCCGCAGTTTCCAAATCTGCAATCAATCGGCCATGGTAGCGGAATTCGTCGTTCATCAACTTGAGGTTTTTAAGGTTGATGCTGTCTACCATCATGTTCACACGCACTTTCGGATATTGGCCGCGCATATCTGCATGTGCATCCAGGTTAAAATCTAGATTCGGATCGTCACTTATCACGGTTGCCGTGATGTCTCCGCTTTTTGCCGTTGCATTGATACCTACATCCGTGTATTCATATCCCATCGCCTCCAAACTGATCAGTTTTCCCTGAATATCCGCGATGGCCGTAGCCGGATCCAACCCCGAACCTTTTGCGTGAGCTGCAAATGAGATTTTACCGATTACCGAATCCATTTTCAGCAATTTTCCGATATCAATATCTTGAATACTTATCTGCGCATTGTAGGTGGTGTCGCCCGTTTGTCCATTAGCCTGATAGTCGGCATCGACGCTGGCGCTGCCCATTGTCGTACGGAGCTCCATATCGGTTTGAAAGCTATTCAGTCCACCATTAAAGGTTCCGGCAAGCTGAATGTCCTGAGGGAAATTGATGCTGTCCGGTAGCATGCTTTTAGCAATCAAGCGATCCAAATCACTTTTTCCCGTTGTCAGTTCGCGTAAGTTGAGATCGATGGTAAATTTATCGACATCCGGCAAGCCTTTGATGTGCGCTTCGGCCGCGATGCGTGTGTTGTCGAGTGCGGTTATTTCCAAATTTGGGATTTGGAGGTCATCCAATCGCCCGCTGATTTCCGTATTGACATGAAAGGTGTGCGCCCAGAGGGGTTTCATCACCTCCATGGTATCCAGGTCGGGCACGAAATACAGTACATCTTCCATACCCAAATGGCTCTCTCTGATATCGGCGGTCAGTTCGATTTTATCCAGCTGTTCCGTAATGGTTTCCAGGGAGGGATAACGGACTTTTAGGTAATCACGGATGAGTGTGTGTGGCGTTTCGGCGTAAAGATCGCCCAATTCCACCCCCTGATTTGTATAAACGAAATCCGTTTCGAGTTGGTTCAGTACGAATCCGCTGTGATCTTCGGCTTTCAAGCCCGATACCTGCCCCCGGATGGTGTCGGCCGAATAATATAGATCGGTTAGCTCGCCCTCAAAGCCGGTGATTCCAATGTTGCCGTAGTCGAAGCCTTTGGCTATTCGTGGCTGGTTGGCATCTTCAAAAGCAAAATTCGTATTAGCAATCCGGATTGAACGGGCATTTACCCGCCAATTGACGGGTTCACCAGCGGATGAGTCCGTAGATGAAGTAGCAGGAGTGGTTATTTGTCCGAAGAAAATGCGCGAATCTGACCCATCCAAGTCGATTTCACGAATGTCTACTACTTCTTTATTAAGATCGAGCTTGTTTAGCCGTGCCAATAGTTTGCCTATCTTGAACCGGGTGTCCATGGCACTGGCTTCGTCCACGTAAGCGAAGTCGATCTCAGCGAGGTTAAATGTTTCAAAGTCCAAATCGGGTAGCAGAGAGGATTCGGTTGTGTCGGGAATACCAAAATCGCCCGCATCAGGCGCTTCTTCGGAAGCAGCAACCGCCCATTGTCTCACCGAGCCCTGTAGTCCGTTTATGTTAATGCGGGGTATGCCGAAGTGCATATTTTCTTCCAGGTCAAATGTTTCAATACGTGTATCCAGGTGATTGAGATTGACTTCTGCGGCCATGCCAATCACTTCGTCGCGGTAAATGAAACGGATGCGGTCGAGGTTTACTTTGTCGATGTTAAATTTCATCGGGGCGGAGCTATCCGGTGATGCGGGTTCATCCTGCTCGCTGACAAATGCCCGGATGATGTAATCGAAATTGAATGAACTGTCGGGCAGCGTCCGGTTTATTTTGGCGGTGATACCCTGCAAATCGATTTGACTGATTTCGACCGTGTTTTTCAGCAGTTTCAGCATGCTGATGTCCACCCTCAATTTTTCACCCGCGAGTAGCGTGTCACGGGATTGATCTTCGAAATACACACCTTCAAGAACCAGCATTTTAGGGAGATCGAGGCTTACATGTGCAATCCGGACGGGGGTTTTGATTTTATTTTCAAGGTAGGAAGTAACTTTTTGAACTACATAGTTCTGTACGGTGGGAATGCGGATGAGTATAAAAACCAGCAATATCAGCCCAATGATGCCCCCGATAATCCAGAGGAGTGTTTTAATTGCTATCCTACCTATCCTGTTCAATGTCTACTAAATAACTTAAGCTTTCCCTTCTACGATAAACATAGTGCTCTTAAAAAGGTTTAGCGAAGATGCCTAAAACTTTCGATTTAGAAAAACGCAAAAATTAAACCGAATTTCTTAAATTGGCTTTTTAAAATGAAACAACCGATTCCGCTCCATAAAGGACATGTTCCCTTTGCCCGGTTTTTGATGGCGCTCGTTGCGGGAATAGCAGTAAGTTACGTGTATGTGCCAAACAGGTCTTTATATCTTATTGTATGCGGCGTGCTGATCAGCTCCGTGATTACTTTTGCTTCGCTGATTTTACTGACGCGGTTACGGCGACAACGGTATTATGGAGCAATGGGCTTTCTAGTGTTTGCAGCTTTGTTTGCCACGGGTGCTGTATTGACTTGGCAAACTCATCCGGAAATCGATCAACAGCATTTTAGTCATGGAAGATACCGTGCTTTAATCGGTAGTATTGCGGATGAGCCGGTGGTTCGCAGCGGTTATATCCGGTTTCCACTGGAAATCAGCCAGGCATATGGAGCAGACACCCTTACCGATGTGAGGGGTAAACTGATGCTAACGGTAACCATGCACGACAGTTTGTCGCAGTCGTTCAATTATGGGGATGAACTCGTGATACCGGCTACGTATGACGATGTGCCTCCTCCGTACAATCCCAGTGAGATGGATTACCAACGTTACCTGGCGAACAAGAACTGTTGGCATCGGGCTTATCTGTCATCAAATGAAGTGCAGCGGATCGGAACGGGGAAAGGTAGTTGGTTGATGGCGTATGCGCTCATGTTACGGAGGCAGCTCGTTGGTAAGTTTGAACAATATCTGCTTGATAAAGATGCCCTCTCGGTAGCGTCTACCCTGATTTTGGGATACCGTGCAGATTTGAGTGACGAATTGCTCCAAGCATTTTCGAATACCGGAACCATTCATGTATTAAGCGTATCGGGAATGCACGTGGTGATTGTATTCTGGATGTTCTCAAGACTATTGGGATGGATGAACCACGGCCGAAAACTACGAGTGGGTAAATTTACTATTTTGGTGACTGCTGTGTGGAGTTACGCAGCGCTTACGGGGTTTTCGCCATCGGTATTGCGTGCCGCAACTATGATCACCTTTGTGATAGCCGCTTCAACGTTTAGCCAGCAAAACAGAATCTACAACAGTATTTCCGCGTCGGCATTTTTTCTGTTGTTATACAACCCTAAATTTATCGTGGACATCGGTTTTCAGTTGTCTTATCTCGCTGTATTGGGGATTGTTTTCCTGATGCCTATATGGAAAGCAGCCTTCCAGACAGACTACCGGTTGATCAAACCTATCAGCGATTACGTAGGGATGTCTGTATCGGCTCAAACGAGTGCAGGACCGTTGGCCGCCTATTATTTCCACCAATTTCCGCTGTATTTCTTGCTTGCCAATCTGTTTATCGTATTGCCAGCAAGCGGCATCATGTATATCGGGTTTATTTTGCTGATCCTGCCATCAGGTATCGTTGCTTCTGTGGCAGGTGAAATACTTGAAAGGCTGATTTTGATAGTGAAATCCGGATTGCACTATATTGAGCAATTGCCCGGGGCAACTATTCGAGGGATTTGTTTGACCGGGTGGGATTGCCTATTGATTTACATGTGCTTATTTGCGGGAGCGATGGCGGCGGTAAATCGTAGTAAGCAGTGGTTTTACGCGGCTTTTATGTTTGTATGTATGTTGGTTGTTTTTTCTTTTATAGCAAATTTTCAGAAACTTAACCGTCACGAGGCTATCATTTTCAATGTCCGGCAAAAGCTATCCATCGGTTTAATGGACGGCGGAGAAGCATGGGTATACAGTGACCTAGGTTCTTTGGATGACCGAACGATGCGCTATGCGGTATTACCGGAATTGGAGGCTTATACATCGGCAGATAAGATCCACTTCGTGCCGAGCGACAGCAGCTATCGCAGCGATCGTATATATATAAAAGACCAGATACTACAATTCGGTAATCTGCGACTTATGGTATATGATGGCGAAAAAACTTACGGAGGAAAGTTCGAAACAGATATCTTGCTGATCAGAAACAATCCGTCGATTTCGTTGACTGAATTGGTTAAGAATATTCGTTGCAAACAATTGGTGGTTGACGGATCCAATTACAGTTCGACCATTAACCGACTATTATCCGAGGCCAAAATAGCGGCTATCCCCATCTATGTACTGAAGGATAATTTTGCATATCGTTATCGAATAACAGATTGATCCAATTGGTGTCTCCGTATTGGTTTTAAGCTGGTTAATGGTGGTGTCGAAACGGATGGTGTCACCGCCAATGGTTTATAGCTAGGGAATAAAAATGACTAACAGATAATTTTGTATGTTTGGTCGTTGGAATCCCTTTATGCGATGAATAGTGTAGATGTACTCCGAAAATACTGGAAACATGAGTCGTTCCGGCCATTGCAGGAAGAAGTCATCCAGTCGGTGCTGACTGGAAGGGACACCCTCGCGCTGATGCCTACCGGCGGGGGCAAGTCGGTATGCTTCCAGGTGCCTGCATTGATGATGGATGGGATATGTATTGTCGTGACGCCACTCATCGCACTGATGAAAGATCAGGTGGAAACTCTTAAATCGAAAGGTATTGAAGCAGTGGCCATTTTTTCGGGTATGAGGAAACGTGAGGTCGATATTGCGCTGGATAATTGCATCTATGGGCCGGTGAAATTTCTGTATCTCTCGCCGGAGCGACTCAGCAGCGACATTGTTCGCGAACGGATCCGTTACATGAATGTTAACCTCTTTGCGATAGACGAGGCACACTGTATTTCGCAATGGGGGTACGATTTCAGGCCTTCCTACCTCGATGTGGCGGTATTACGGTCTCTGCATCCCAACATCCCGTTTTTGGCACTCACAGCTACCGCGACGGCAAAGGTTGTGGATGACATTCAGCAGAAACTTACTTTCCGGGAATACCATGTGCTGAAAAAAAGTTTCTTTCGGGAAAATTTGGCTTATATGGCGTTTGACGAAGAGCATAAAACACGTCGTATGCTACGTATCATCCGTAAATTGGGCGGAAGTGGCATTATCTATGTCCGTAACCGCCGTGAAACGCAGGAAGTGACCCGGATCTTGTTGAACGAAGGAATTTCTGCAGACTTTTACCATGCGGGTTTGGAAACACCAGATCGCGCGCGTAGACAAGAAGGATGGAAAAGCAATGACATCCGGGTGATGGTAGCGACCAACGCTTTTGGTATGGGCATCGATAAGCCCGACGTCCGCTTCGTCATACATCTGGACTTACCCGAATCACTTGAAGCCTATTACCAGGAAGCAGGCCGGGCTGGCCGCGATGGCAAGAAGGCTTATGCGGTATTACTCCATCATCAGAGCGATCGCAATGAACTGCTAAAAAAGTACCAATTAAGCTTCCCCTCAATTGACTACATCAGGCAGGTATATCAGCAGTTAGCGAACTATTACCAATTGGCGTACGGCGCTGGGGAGGGGCTTACGCTTGATTTTGATGTGGCCGACTTTTGTAGTCGGTATAAGCTAGATGCCTTGATAACACTCAGCGCGTTAAAGTTTCTGGAACGCGATGGATGGATCAACGTAAGCGAAGCTGTGTATCTACCTTCACGGATCAAATTTGAGATCGATCAACCGGATTTATACAAGTTTCAAGTAGAAAATGCTACCTACGATGGATTAATCAAAGTTATTCTTCGAAGTCATGGCGGTGCGTTTGACCATTTCGTTCCCATCCGAGAAACGGAGTTGGCAAGGCGGGTAGGTAAGCCGTTGACGGCGATTGTTGAAATGATTGACTACCTTAAAAAAAGTGAGATACTCAGTTATCTCCCCCAAACAGACAGTCCGCAATTGCAATTTTTACGGCCCCGAATGGATAACAAGCGCCTACATATTGACAGTCAATACATTCGTGAACGGAAAGAAGTAAAGCAGCAACAGATGGACGCGGTTTTTCACTATTTAGATGACCTGAAATGCCGCAGTAAATTTCTGCTGGCTTATTTCGGTGAAAATAAACCTCAACGCTGCGGAATTTGTGATCGTTGCCTGAAAGCCGTGAAGACAGAAGGCTTGGAAGATAGATTAATGGGCGAGCTAACCGAAATCTTGGCCGAGGGGCCCGCAACAATCGACAAACTTATCACTCGTATGGTGTCAGGTGATGAAGAGGCCCGTTTAGCGTTTACTCGCAAGTGCTTGGAAGAGGGGAAATTGAAAGTAAATGGGGATAAATATTATTTAAGCTGATTTACTAAATAACTTGTTGGTCGAGGTTAGATTACCTTCTATTTGAGGATAGAATTTTGTTGAATGTGACGTCGTTGTAACGTAAAAAAAACAACTGGAGCCGGAAGTTGGTTTGTTTTTTAAATCGGAATTCGCGAATGCAAAGCATTTTGCCTAAGTTTGTGGCCGCTCAGTGGCCATAGCGCCATCAAACCCTTAACATTGTTATACAGTAAACCATGTCTGAAAACGCCAAAATTCATTACACGAAAACAGATGAGGCCCCCTTGTTGGCCACGTATTCATTTTTGCCTATTGTCAAGGCTTTTACTGCTCCGGCTGGCATATCGGTCGTGGAAAAAGATATTTCATTGGCGGGGCGAATCCTGGCCAATTTTCCCGAATATTTGGCAGACGGCCAAAAGACAGGAGATGCCTTGGCGGAGCTCGGTCAATTGGCTACGACACCTGAAGCTAATATCATCAAACTTCCGAATATTTCCGCTTCTATACCGCAGTTAAAGTCGGCTATCGCCGAGCTGCAGGCTAAGGGTTACCCAGTGCCGAATTATCCCGAGGAGCCCAAAACCGAAGAAGAGAAGGCGATCAAAGCGCAATATGCGAAAGTGCTGGGGTCTGCAGTTAATCCGGTGTTGAGAGAAGGAAACTCAGACCGAAGGGCCCCGCGTGCCGTAAAGAACTATGCCAAGCAGCATCCGCATTCCATGGGCACTTGGTCCGCGGATTCTAAGACACAAGTGGCCTCGATGTCGGACGGTGATTTTTACGGTAGTGAACAGTCGGTTACGATACCACGCGAAACTACGTTCGCCATTGAGTTTGTCGGTGAAGATGGTGCCGTGACACTCTTAAAGGCCCCCGCTAAATTGTTGGCCGGGGAAGTGATCGATTCGTCGCGCATGAATATCGGCGCATTGAAAAACTTTGTGGCCAAGGAGATTGAAGCAGCTAAGAAGGCCGAGGTATTGCTGTCTGCTCACTTAAAAGCGACCATGATGAAGGTATCGGATCCGATTGTATTCGGTGCCATTGTAGAGGTATATTTTAGCGATGTGTTTGTGAAGTACGCAGATCTGTTTGATGAGCTAGGTGTGGATACCCGAAATGGTCTGGGTGATGTCTATGCGAAAATTGCAGGTCATGCGCAAGAAGAAGAAGTGAAAGCAGCGTTGGCTGAAGCGATCGAAAACGGTCCAGACTTGGCGATGGTCAATTCGGATAAGGGCATCACGAACCTGCATGTGCCGTCGGATGTGATCGTAGATGCATCGATGCCGGCGATGATCCGTAATTCGGGCAAGATGTGGAATAAAAAGGGGGAATTACAGGATACCATTGCGCTTATTCCAGACCGCTCATATGCCGGCGTATATGTGGCTACGATTGACGATTGCAAAGCGCATGGCGCATTCGATCCGTCAACCATGGGATCGGTATCCAATGTGGGGCTCATGGCCCAGAAGGCCGAAGAGTACGGTTCACATGACAAGACATTCCAAGCCACGGCCAAGGGTACCATCCGGGTGGTGGATGCCGAGGGCAATGTGCTGATGGCACAACAGGTGGAAACCGGTGATATTTTCCGGATGTGTCAAACGAAGGACGCACCGATCCGTGACTGGGTTAAGCTCGCGGTAAACCGTGCGCGGTTATCCAATACACCGGCTGTATTCTGGCTGGATGAAAACCGTGCACACGATCGCCAAATTATTGAGAAGGTGAATACCTATTTGAAAGAACACGATCTGAATGGACTGGATATTCGTATTCTGAACCCAATAGAGGCTACAAAATTCTCATTGGAACGTATTCGTAGGGGGGAAGACACCATTTCTGTAACGGGCAATGTGCTTCGGGATTACTTGACCGATTTATTTCCGATTCTGGAATTGGGTACTTCTGCCAAGATGTTGTCAATCGTTCCCCTGATGAATGGTGGTGGTTTGTTTGAAACCGGGGCCGGTGGCTCTGCCCCCAAACATGTCGAGCAGTTTCTTCAGGAAGGGTATCTACGTTGGGATTCATTGGGAGAGTTTCTTGCGCTGGCTGTATCGTTGGAACACGTAGGGCAAACCCAGAACAATGCGAAAGCTTTGGTCGTAGCGGAGGCGCTGGATAATGCTACGGAGCGATTTTTGGAAAATGATAAATCGCCAGCGCGAAAGGTGGGGCAATTGGATAACAGGGGATCGCATTTTTACCTGGCATTGTACTGGGCTGAGGCCTTGGCTTCACAAGAGAAAGATACAGACCTAAAAGCTCAGTTTGCTCCGATTGCCGAAAAATTAAAAGCGAATGAAAGCAAAATCAACGAAGAGTTGATCGGTGCACAGGGTAAACCGCAGGATATCGGCGGGTATTATTTTCCCGACAGTAAATTGGCTGCCGAGGCTATGCGGCCAAGTGCAACACTTAATGCGATTATTGGATAGTTTATGCTTGGGGGGTGAAATACCCCCCAGCATTTTATGGCTTTCAATCTGGGTATTTTTTCCGCGTCCAGTTTAGGGAAGCGCTGATCAGCTTTCTCAGTATGTTTTCGTCAATATCTGCCAGTTTTTTTACATAAATGCAGGCCTTCCCGCTCTTGTGTTTGCCGAACTCACGAAGCATATCCTCCCTTCCGTCAAAATCATGTGCTAGGTAAAGCACCAGTTCCTTTTTGCGAGGAGAGAAGCCTATTAAGGGTGCATCTCCCTCTCGTCCACTATCATAATGGTAATGGTAACTTCCGAAACCAATGATACTGGCGCCCCACATACGAGGTTCAAAGCCAGTTTCGGTTTGCAGGATTTCCACGAGGCGCAAGCTATCTTTCCGCTTGGTTTCATCCATGACGGTGTCGATAAATTGGAGTACGCTATCGGTAGTTTCAACCGTTTTGTTTTTCGCTTGGGGCATTTGGTTATTTTTTAGGCTTATACTGATCATGTAATCCTACACCCTGCAGAATGAGTGGTTTGATTTTTTCAACCCTCGAAAATTTGGTGGTTTCCTGTTTCGCCCCGGTAATGTATTCGACGTACTCATTTTGTTTATAAGGAGGAAGGTTCTCAAAATGTTGCTTCAGGGCCTCGTTTTTTAACGCATCTTCCAATTGGGATGGAATGGGCAGTTTTCCTTTCGCTTCCGGTTTCCAGACTTTGCCCTGTTTTTCATTCGCTATTGCTTCATTGATATAAGCAATAATCAGTGACTCATTGATTTCTGTACCAGAGTTGAAACGCCATTGCCGCAACGACTTAGTCTTACCCTCCTGTGCATTGGTTAAGACATGGGCCTTATCATCCAGGAAAACACCCTTGTAGAACCAGAGTGTGAAATGGGATTTAAAGCCTGCTATCCCTACGACATTCCGCCTGTTATAAGTGAATACGGGTATTCCCCATTTAATCGTTTCTTCAAGCTCAGTTTTCCGAAGGATGGCGATCAATAGTGCCAGTTCTTCTTCCCAGCCGTTTGCCGCACCCATACTATTGATTTTCCAAGACAGTTTTCAATCCCTTCAGGCCTTCATCGAAATCATCTCCCATATCAAAAAATAGTCCCATAAGGTTAAAGGGATAAGGAGATTTACCTGAAATTCCCCACTTTACCACGGTTTGATTGGGCCCCTGTGCTTCGGTAATCAGGTAACAGGAAGCCGTCGATTCAAACGGAGTTTTGAATCGGAGTTCGGTATCGACCCGTTCATTTTCCTCGATATTGGTAATCTCCTGTTCTCCCTTGCCAATTTTTTCCCCATCCCAAGCATATACAAAGCCAACGGTACCATCTGTGCCACGTGTAGTCGTTTGGGCTCCTGGATCCATTTTATGCCACGTGTCGTAGTTTTTTTGATTGTTAAGGTGTTTAATGTAGTCAAACACTTCCTCTCGCGGTTTGTCGATGGTAATCTGGCGTTCGCTGGTAAACTCCCGCTTGACAAATAAGGCGGCAATCAATGGAATTGCAATGATAATGGCCAGGATGATTAAGATTCGCTTCAAGGTTTTCATCGTTTATAGGGGTTAATTCCTTGAACCAAATTACGGATTAATTCCAAATATGCAAAAAAAATCCCCACTCCTGATGGGGAGTGGGGAGTATAGTTGTTACGTTAAGACGATTACTTTTTGGCTTTTTTTGCGCTTTCTTCGTCTTCCAACTGTTCTTTCAATTGAGCAAGAACATCGAGATCTCCCAACGTAGATTTTTCAACAGAATCCTTCACTTTCCGTACCGCAGATGTAGCTGCTCTGGCCTCTTTCTTACGATTGTTGAATTCTTCCATACGTGCTTCAGCCCGTTGATCTTCCCAGATGCGGGAATGCGAGATCACCACACGCTTATTGTCCTTGTTGAATTCGATGATTTTGAAGTCAGCAGTCTCATCCAATTTCAATACGCTTCCATCTTCTTTAACGCTGTGTTTAGCAGGGCAGAACCCTTCAACACCATAGGGCAGCGATACAATGTTTCCTTTTTCGCCTACCTTGATAACCGTTCCTTGATGGATGGAATCCAGCGTGAAAATGGTTTCGAACGTATCCCATGGATTCTCTTCCAATTGCTTGTGACCCAAGCTCAGCTTCCGGTTTTCTTCGTCAAGCTCCAGAACAACCACTTCTAATTCCTCACCAACTTTGGTGAATTCATTGGGGTGATTGATTTTCTTAGACCAAGAGAGATCCGAGATGTGAACCAATCCATCGATACCTTCTTCCAACTCCACAAACACACCGAAGTTCGTCATGTTTTTCACTACGGCCTTTTGCTTGGAGCCAATTGGATAACGCTCGGCGATGTTTTTCCAAGGGTCGGGCGTCAATTGTTTGATGCCAAGGCTCATTTTGCGCTCGTCGCGATCCAATGTAAGGATTTGAGCTTCTATTTCGTCGCCCACCTTCAGGAATTCAGACGGGCTGCGCAAGTTTTGCGACCAAGACATTTCCGAAACGTGAATTAATCCCTCTACACCCGGAGTGATTTCGAGGAACGCTCCGTAATCGGCTACCGTTACGATCTTGCCTTTTACCTTTGAACCCACTTCCAATGCAGCATCCAATGATTCCCAAGGATGTTCGGTCAGTTGTTTCAAGCCGAGCGCAATCCGTTTTTTCTCGTCGTCGAAATCGAGTACAACGACGTTGACGGTTTGATCAAGCTGCAATACTTCTTTCGGGTGTTCGATACGACCCCACGAAATATCGGTGATGTGCAACAGACCGTCTACGCCACCCAAATCGATGAATACACCGAAATCGGTAATATTCTTGACGGTACCTTCCAATACCTGTCCTTTTTCGAGTTTGGAAACGATTTCGGTTTTTTGATTTTCCAAATCATCCTCGATAAGTACTTTATGCGAAACAACCACATTCTTGAATTCATGGTTGATTTTCACCACCTTGAATTCCATGGTTTTGCCTACATAAATGTCGTAGTCGCGGATTGGTTTTATATCAATTTGAGATCCCGGCAAGAAAGCTTCCACGCCTTTGATGTCCACAATAAGACCACCTTTGGTACGGCTTTTTACAAAGCCATCGATGATCGTATCATTTTCAAGCGCTTCATTAATTTCTTCCCAAGATTTTTGCGTCTTGGCACGTTTGCGCGAAAGTACCAACTGACCGTTGGCATCTTCCTGTGACTCAACGAATACGTCTACCACATCACCCACTTTTAAATCCGGGGTGTCGCGGAATTCAGAAAGGGATACCAAACCATCCGACTTGAACCCGATGTTGAGTACCACATCTTTGTTGTTGATGGATACCACGGTTCCCTGTACAATTTCACCCTTGTTGACCGAATTGAAAGTACCGGCGTAGAGGTCTTCCAGCTTAGCGCGCTCTTCGTCGCTATAGTTGCCAAAGCCCTTTTCATCCTTGTCCCAATCAAAATCATCGTCAGGAGTGCTCCAGGTGGTTGATTTGATTTCGTCCATGAACTTCGAATCGGCCTCCGATTCGATGTCTTCCTTCTCCTTCACCAAGGTATCCTCAGTGTCTTGAAGTTCAGCTTTTTTTGCTGCTAGTTCCTTTTCTGCTTCTTGTTTTTTTGCCATTAATTCATATTTCTCCTTTTTCCCGATTTTTATCGGGACTGCAAAGGTACGAAAACTTTTATTTATAGGGAGTTATTTGTTAAAAAAACATTTTTGGCATTAAGTTGGTATGATACCCTTGAATAACAAAACAAGGAGATAGTATGAAACGATTATCAATATACACAGGCATCGCGTTTATGGCGGTAGCATTGCTTCTGTCGGGATGTGTGAGCAATAAGAAATTCCGGTCACTGCAGGCAAGTTATGATGAAATGCGTACCAAGGAACAGGAGTTAAGCCGGAAATATCAAGATACCCAGCAACAACTTTCTGCTGCCAATACCCGCGTAACCAGTCTGGAAGATCAGATCGCATCCGAACGAGCCAATGTGAAATCGTTACAAGAAGCGCTCAACCAGTGTCTTACTTCATCCAATCAGGGTAATGTAAATATTTCGAAACTAGTAGACGAGATCAATGCTTCCAACCGGTACATCCAGCATTTAGTGAATACCAAGAATAAAAGCGATTCACTTAATATGGTGCTTACCAATCGGTTGACCCGCTCACTGAGTCGTGAGGAGATGCAAGATGTAGACGTACAGGTGCTAAAAGGGGTAGTCTACATTTCATTGTCGGATAACATGTTGTACAAATCGGGTAGTTATGAAATCTCTGAACGGGCGGGAGAAACGCTCAGTAAAATTGCAAAGATCATCATGGACTACCGGGATTATGACGTGCTGGTTGAAGGTAATACCGATAATGTGCCTATTTCGCAACCTAATATTCGCAATAACTGGGATTTAAGTGCATTGCGGGGCTCGTCGGTGGTCCAAGCATTGCAGGAAGAGTATGGGGTGGATCCCAAACGCCTTACTGCTGCGGGACGAGGCGAATACAATCCCATTGCAAGTAACGAAAGTGAAAGCGGCAAAACGCGTAACCGCCGAACCCAAATCATTATTACACCTAAACTTGATCAATTCATGGAGTTAATTGATAAGGCACCCGAAAACGGGTCGTCTACGGGTACAGCGGACGTATCGAGTGATACGACCACGGTATCACCTATTCGGCAATAGCGCGAAAGCAGATTGTTAATTTGCATAAAATCCTCGGCCAACCCGGCCGGGGATTTTGTATGCAGATTTGACGCAATCAAGAAAGTGCTTTTAGAATCGTTTTCACAATCTCCGCTTCTGTAAATGGCTTCTCAATAAATCCGTCAAAAGATGCTTCAACTTGGGCCTCTTCAGCATATTTCAGCGTAGAGATGTCTGCTGAAATAGCCACAACTTTAATGGATTTAAAGCGTTCATCCGTCTTTATTTTTTCAAGTAGTTGTATTCCGCTTATACCGGGCATATGGATGTCGGTGATGACCAGATCGAAAGGCCGCTCGTCCATCAGCACCAATGCATCTTCTCCATTATTGACAGTATATATATGTTCCAGACCTTTAAAAAACTGTTTCATCAACAGTATATTTATAGGGTTGTCATCCACTACCAGTAGGCGGAGATGTGGCGGCAGATCCGATAAAGTTGCTTTTCGGTGTTCATGTGTCTCCATCCGACTATCAGAAAAAGGAATCTCGGCAAAGAAAATGGAGCCTACTGTCGATTTGCTCTTTATTCCAATGTTGCCACCTATTTCCTCAATCATGATTTTCGATATATACAGCCCTAAGCCGATGCCTCCAGCATTTGCATTGGTTGTGAAGTATTTGCGGAATACCTGATGTTGGTCTGGCTCGGTAATCCCGATGCCGGTATCTTCCACTTCCATATATAAGCGCTGGCCATCATTTGCCGTGGAGAGGGAAGCGCGAAATGTAATCTTACCTTTCTGCGTATATTTGATGGCATTACTCAGGAAATTGGAAGCCACTTGTTTCACCCTAAACTCGTTGTTTAACAAACTGAATCTAGGGTCTATGTCGATCGCTGTTTCCAGTTGTAGACCTTTCAGTTCAGCTTGGTTTTTGTGCAGTGTTACCAATTCCAGAAAGATTCGGTTTGGCGAAAAATACTCCATCGAGATATTGCCCTTGTTGGATGCCTCCAGTTTGCTGAGACTGAGAATGTCTGCAATGTTGTTGCTGACGATGTTGATGCTGTAGTATGCGGAATCAATGAGTTTCCTATCTATGTTATCCGATTTCGTACGGTTTTTTAATAAGTCAACCACGCCCAGCAATGAATTGAGCGGGGTGCGTATTTCGTGACTTATATTGGCAAGGACGCTGGTTTTTTCTTCAACGAGTTTTGCTGCGTAGTCTTTTTCCACGTGAAGCCTCCGTTCATAAGAAGTAGCATAGAGTTGATAATATACCAGGGCGGCAATCATGACCAGCATAAGCGCCAAGGCAAAAATCAGCTGCTTGCCGAACACGTCGATATTTTTTCGATAAAGTGAGAAATTATTTTCTTCCGCTTTACGTAGTGCATAGACATCAAGTGTTTTGATGATTTCCATGCTTTTTTTAAGTTCGTTCAATAAATCGAAGTTGGTCGTAACAAGCTCTCTTTCTTTGCCTCGAAGCTTTAAAAACGTACTTTGAAGCTTGTCAATGGTATTTATATAAGATTGCTCAATCCCCATCTGAACGGAGGAGAGGCTTTTTTTGAGTTCGGTTACCCGTTCCACGTCCAGCCGATTGTATTCGCGGGTAAGTACAATGGTGTCGTCTTTTGGATCAAAGATTCGTTTAAGTAAGCCCCGGCGTTTTCTGACGATGGTATCGGCAGTAATTTTTTTTGTTGTGTCTTTGAGAACATGATTAACTACAGATTCAATTTCAGGCGTATGAGGGGGGCTGAGGGAAATATTGCTGGTTAATAGGCCCAATGAATCACTGGTATGAATCACCAAATGATCTAACCGCATTTTAAGGGCGGCAAATTCCAGTGCAATTTTTTGTTGGTCTAATACTTTAAGTGCTGGATTGTTTTGTGGACTGTGGGCAAACGGAAATTTTAAGGAATCGACAAAGCTTTTAAGCAGATTGAGTTTATCAAGATATGCGTAATAACTGCTGTCGCTGAAATCCAACGTGTATAATCTGAACATGTTTTCAGCTTCACTATAGGTGGAAAACAGGTAATTTAAGTCTTCGGAACCGAGCTGTTGAGCTTTGTAAGCATCGGTCAGTCGTTTTTCAAGCGTACGGTATTGACCATATTGATACACGAAGATGGTTCCGATGAATAGGAATGAGATTACGAAACTGTACAGTAATATAATCCTTACTGTCGGCGTTTTTCTGGCTTTTTTTTTCATGGTTAAATGGCTGATGTGCCTTGATACCGTCATCAATGCCGTTACCTAGCACTTTTGAATAGGCAAAAGTATGGCAAAAAAATGTAATGGGGAAAATTAATTGAGATGCTTGGAACTCTTTGTTGTGAGTTTTTCCGGTTCCGCGTCGGATTTGAAGGTATTGAATTTACGTGGCCTTACAATCTTGATACTCTGTTTAGAAAGGGCGATACTGGCATTTAGTTCAAAACCCACCAACAAAATAAGCGAGTTAAGATATAGCCAAATCATAATTACAATCAACGTACCTATTGAACCGTACAGTTTGTTGTACGCATTAAAGTTATTAATGTAAAAGGCAAATCCAGAAAATGTTAAAATGGCCAATATAGTAGCTAGCATTGCTCCAGGACTAAATAGCTTCCATTTTCTTGACGAAGCCGGGCCAAACTTGTAGAGAATGCTGACCGTAAAGAAGTAGATGCCGAATAAAATAAGCCAGCGAGATGCGGTGATGATAAAACCCCAAAATGCCGCATTGATTTTGATGTTATCCTGCAAATATCGGATGACATAGCCCGCGGCCGTGAAAATAGTCATTCCAGCTGCCAGCGCAATGATAATCATCAATGTCAGGCCTATGGCAGCTAGACGTTGATGGCCCCAGCTGCGGCTTTCTATAATCAAGGAAGCTTTGTTGAAGGCGAGCATCAACGAGCTAACCCCATTGGTGGCAAAAAAGGTGGCTAATATAAAACCAATGGATAGTAAGCCACTATTTTGGTTTTTTACGATATCTTCCAGCGTTGACTCAACAGTAAGGAAGGCATTTTCAGGCATCACCACTTCCATAAAGTTGAGCAACTGCTCCTGAAAATTGTCAATGGGTATATAAGGGATCAGCGTGAAGAGGAAGATAATACCAGGAAAAATAGCCAACATAAAGTTGTAAGCCAAAGAAGATGCTTTGTTGAGAATAGACTCTCTTGCAATTTCCTGAAAGAAAAAGGTGGCCACCGTGTATAATGGCAGCGAACCGAACCCTGGGAGCACAACAACCTTAGTCCACTCAATGAATTGGAAATAAGGTTTAAATTTTAACAGTGTTCGATGTGCCCAGTTCATGGTTTATCAAAGTACCTTCGCAGCCGAGCCAGGAAATCCGCTGGAGCCTTGCACGGTTTGTTACGTTTCATGTCGATGAAGACCAATGTGGTACTACCTGTATTTAGTAATTCCCTGTTCTGATTAAACAATTCATAATCAAAACGGATTTTGACCGATGGTTTTTCCTTCAAAGATGCTTTCACTGATATTTCTTCATCATATTTTGCGGGTTTCAGAAATTTCGATTGTAATTCGATGACTGGAAGCATGATTCCGCTGTCTTCCAACGCTTTGTAGGAAAATCCCAGGCTACGGAACAACTCGACACGACCGACTTCATAAAACATCGCGTAATTACCATAGTAGACGTAGCCCATTTGATCGGTTTCGGCATATCGGACTCGTACTTTTGTTTCAAACGTATACATTTAGCGCTTGATGTTTCGTTCATTCAATGCCTGCTGGAATTTTCGGGCATTTATATTGTGTTCGGCTTGGGTCACCGCAAAATTATGATAACCTGAAAAATCGTCCTTGGCACACATATACAGATAATTATGCTTCTTATAATTTAATACTGCATCGATTGAAGAGATACTAGGCATCATAATCGGCCCCGGCGGCAGTCCGCGATACAGGTAGGTGTTGTAAGGTGAATCTGTTCGTAGATGTCGATAGAGCACGCGCCGGATCGTGAAATCATTGTTGGCGAAAATCACGGTCGGATCAGCTTGCAACAACATCCCTTTCTGTAACCTGTTGAGGTATAGTCCTGCGATTGCCGGCATTTCGTCCGTATGCAGTGCTTCTCCCTTTACAATGGAAGCCAATACACTCACCTGTTGCGGTGTTAAATTGAGGTTGGCTGCTTTTTCTTTCCGTTCGTCGTTCCAGAATTTTTGGTATTCCTCATGCATTCGTTTGGCAAATGCGTCGGTAGAGGTATTCCAGTAAAACTCATAGGTATTGGGGATGAACATGCTGAAGAAATTCTCGGTGTCAAACCCGTAGCTGACCGCCAGGCTGTCGTTGTTCAGTACATTGATGAACGCAATGGAATCCGGTTCAAGTTGGTTTGCCAATACTGCCGCAAGGTTTTCTTTGAGTCGCACATTTTCAAAACGGAGCTTCACCGGCTCCTGAAATCCGCCGCCCAGCATGTTGATCAACGTACGGTTGTTCATGCCAGGGGTCAACTTGTACCTTCCGGGCTTCACGCGTGCCGGGTACTCCATTTTGTTTGCTGCCCATCGGAAGGAGACTGTATCATTCACAGCATGCAGCTCGCCCATGCTTTGTATTACATCTTCAAAATCCCAGTGCGAGTAAATGTAGAGGTACTCAACATCGGTGGTCACGTTGGGGGAGAAGAAGCCTTTATAATACTTGTAGCCAATAATCCCTCCAATAGCCACGATCACTACGGTAATCGCCAATATAATTTTGAATAGCTTACCCTTTTTCGCTTTTTTCATAGATCTGTTTCGCTATTACGGTTGCAATACTTACTGATTTGCAAGTGCAATATTAATCGGGGAGCCGATACTCACAGCGGGATCTTCCGGTGTCGGTGTTTGAGAGATAACGGTTGCGCTGGCACTGTCGGCTATCAATCCCATATAATTAACAGTTCCCAACGTTAGCGAATTCCCTTGAAGCGCAAAACGGACCTGGTCCAACGTCAGTCCAACTAAATCAGGCACCTGTACTTCACTAGCGCCTTTACCATTCCCCAATACCAGATCTATGGTTGACCCTTTGGGTATGGGGCGTCCTGCATTGAGCCGTTCGCCACCGAATTTAACATCCAGCACCACATCACGGGCTATATCCGGAATGTATGTAGTATCACCCAATTTGAGGCCATAGCTGTTTAAAACGGCGCGAGCCTCTACAAAAGTTTTCTCTACCAGCTCGGGAAATGCCACTTCAGGAGCCATACGTGTAATGATGGTGAGGTAAAGTGTTCGATTTTTCTTTACCTTGGTATTCGGATCAGGGTCCTGTTCGATTACCAAACCGGGTTTTTCATCTACCTGATAAACGGAATCCAAATCGTATTCGAAACCGGAGGCTTCCAATTTTTTGATGGCCTCATCTATCAAAATCCCCCTGAGTTCCGGTACTTGGACCGATTCATTATGGCGCGTATATTGACGAAGACCGAAAACTATGGCCAGGAAAAAAACGGTCAATCCAATCAATGCTCCGATAAGATTTTTTCGGAAAGTTTCAGTTCTCAGATATTGGAAAAATTTTACCATGTTCATCTTGTCGTATTGGCGGATACATGCAATTCAGCTGTTGTTTAGCAATATTAGCGCCATAGTTTTATACCTCCGTAACTTACCGGAAGTTAAGGCAACAAACTTAGATAAACTTGCTTTGATATGCAAGTCTGCGGATATGGAAACACAATGCCTTTGGGTTAGAAAAGGCAACTACCAAAACTAACTATCACACTGAAATAAAATGGTGTAAAATTTGATTTCACTTTTAGTTTATTCGGTTAACCACCGAGTAAACTCCGAATGAACTCCGAATAAAACCCAATGAATATCAAAGTTAAAAAGTGACTTGGGGTCAGTGAGGGGAGCGAAAGTATAAAGAGAAGGGGTATTGCATTTGTACCGTCGGTTGTCTATGTTTGCCGAATCATGAAAACAAAAATAGCCCTGATAATCGGCGGGTATACGGCAGAGTCCGAAGTTTCCTTTAAGAGTGCAGAATTCGTTTACGGACAATTGGATCAATCCAAATACGACATCTATAAAATCACCATTACTACCGATAGTTGGTTTCATGTCGGCGGGAATGGCATCAAGTACGTCATTGACCGCGATCATTTTACCTTACCTATGGATGAGCAGGTTATCCATTTCGATCTGGCCTTCATCATGGTGCACGGTTCACCGGGTGAGGACGGACGTCTTCAGGGGTATTTCGATATGGTGGGGTTGCCCTATACAACCTGTGATGCCCTTACCTCGGCATTGACCATGAACAAGGCGTATACCAAGGCTGTATTGGCAGGGATTCCTGAACTTTATCTAGCTAAGTCCGTACAATTGTTTGATGCCGAACGTGCGGAAGCGGTCGATAAAATACACCGAGAACTGTCACTTCCGTATTTTGTCAAACCCAATGCCGGAGGAAGCAGCATCGGCATGACTAAGGTAAATGCCGAGCACGAATTGGCCGACGCCATAGAAAAGGCATTTAATGCAGAAAATACAGGTAAACAGGTGATCGTCGAAGAATTTGTAAAGGGTCGCGAGTTTTCAGTGGGTGTGTATCACCGGGCAGATGGAATCTTTGTATTGCCAGCAACAGAGGTGATTACCGAGCGTGAATTTTTCGACTTCGAAGCCAAATATGTACCGGGGTTAACTCAGGAAATAACGCCCGCGGATCTGACGTCCGAGCAGCGGGCACGCGTAGAGCGATTGGTGAAAGCAATTTACATCCGATTGAACTGCAAGGGGATGGTACGCATCGATTTCTTCTTAGAAGAGGGGACAGACCGTTTCTATTTTATTGAAATAAATACGGTGCCCGGACAGACTGCCCAAAGTTTCATCCCCCAACAAGTACGTGCCGCCGGTATGACGGAAACGGCCTTTTATGGTGAACTCATTGAACAAGCGCTCACTCCACCACTTCCACCCATTGGCCTGCGGTAAGGGCTTGTATCCGGTTGTCGTACATCGCTTCCGCGCTGACTGCAGGTAAAAAGTAACGCCCGATATACGCTGCATTGAGTAATACACGGTAAGTCAGCGATTCATTTTGCCGGATATTGAAATGGGTGAGTACACGATCATCACGGATATCCTGATACGTAGCCGGTGATGAGCGAATGCCTGATTCACTGTCATTGAGTCGGGTATTGATGATTTCCCAACCCGAAGGGAATAGTTGGGCAAGTGCCATGTGCTCGTATGTACCCATGCTTCCGGTGTTCTTGAGTGTAACCTCCGCAACAAAATCAGTGCCCTGTGTCAACGTTTCCGGATTGATCTCTTCCCCTTCTCGATCCGTGTACCGCACATTCATGGTCAACAACTCAGGGTTATTCTTGAGGGGGGGATTTTCTCCTGCGGGTAATTGCCCTTCACGTACGATACGTACATACAACTTGTTGTTACCCGGGTTTTGCACACGTATCTGATTCTTTTTGTTATTGAAGTCAATCGGAATCCGATGTAAATACGTATTCGCGGAAATGGAGTTTGACTGACCATTGAGCGTATAGGTAAAGTTATTCTTGCCGGCACCCTGGCGACCGAACTTACCGATGGCCAATAATGCATACGCTGTAGTCTGGGTACTGTACCAACTGTTATTATCCAATCCTGCGGCCACGCCAAGCAACACCTTTTCTGCTTCCTGCCGGCGCCCCATTAAATCCAGCGTTTCCAGGATCATGGCTCGGTCGCGCAGTGCCGATCCAAAGGTATATCCAGCATGTTCATAGGGTTTGCTTTCTGTTGGTCGATTTTTAACCAGCTGATTGGCAACAATACCTTGTCCGGCAAGCTGGTAGGCAGCAGCGAGCCGCCATGCGGCTTCATCCGAAAGATAAGGAAATTCTTTGAGGCGATTCATTGCCCCCAATTCGGGTGCCTTCGCCAGTGCAAGCAGGTAAAGCCGATAGGCCTGTACGAGATCCCCGCCCCGCCAGTTATACTGGTCGGGTGCCCAATTTTGTGCGGTATTCCGTTGATAACGCAACCACGCCTCCAGGAAGCCGGTTGGTAACGTGTATCCTTTCGCTTGCGCTTCCAGCAGGAAGTGCCCCGCATAGTTGGTACTCCACTCATTGGCTTCGGTGGCACCCGGCCAATAGCCAAGCCCCCCGTTGGCCAATTGGTAATTACGAAGCCGGTTGATACCTGCTTTGATGTTTCTGTCCGTAGCCGCCTTTTCCTGCTCTTTCAGGTCAACCAGCCGATCGAGCATGAGCTGCGGAAACACGCTGGATGTCACCTGTTCCACACAGCCATATGGATAGCGAATCAGGTAGTTCAGCCGTTTACTCAGGTTAATGGGCGGCAAGGAAGATATTTCCACCAGGGCGGTGTTGGCATTTCCAGGGCCTAACGGTACAATTTGCCCTTGCCATTCCGAATTGGCATTGATTTCTTCTTTGTCAACCGAAGTAATGAATGGATTGGGGTTCCGGATGTCGATTTCAACTTCATATACCGCTGTTTCATTCCCGCTTTTGGCAACGGCACGCAGTTTGCCCACGCCGGTATTGCTGCCGGTTTTCACGGCGGCATAAGCCATTTGCTCGCCCTGTTGTGCGAAAGACAATGTCTGTTTGCCGTTTTGTATAGATAAGCCACCCGAAGCGGTCACTTCGAGACTTACCTGTTTGATGTTATTTTCCATGGCAAAGACCGTGAGGGGGAGCTTGAATGTTTCGCCGGGACCGATCACGCGGGGTAGGGTAGCCAACAGCATGAGTGGCTTTTTCACGGCAACCGCTTTCTCCGCAAAACCGTATGCACCATCCTGGCCGGCCACCACCATGGCACGCACCGACCCGATGTACTGAGGCAGGGTGAAGTCATGCTTGTTTTTACCACCTTTGCGGAGCGTGAAGGGACCAAGGAATTTGACTACAGGTTGAAAGCGATTAGCTTTGGCCGGGTTTACATTCCGGTCGATCTCCCCATCGCCACCAATGCTTAAAATACGCTCGAGGTCGCCTCCCCAGGCACCGAGTACCTGATCAAACAGGTCCCAGGATTTAACACCCAGTGCTTCGCGTGCATAGAAACTGGCGTGTGGATCGGGCGTTTTGAACCGTGTAAGATCAAGCAGCCCCTCGTCTACGATGGCGATGGTGTACGTCATCGCCTTGCCATTTGATTCGGATACGGTAATGCTCGATTTGGTCTCCGGACGCAAGGCTTCGGCCATAGTGATCTGAGGCGTTAAGATGGTTTTCGGATTTTCGACCAATAGTGGGATCACACCATACATCCGGATGGGAAGGTCATTGGCTGTCTGCTCGTGGGGTTGTAACAGGGTAACGTTTACGAATACGTTGGGTGCCATTTCTTCCGTCACCTTAAATTTGTAAACCGTTTGCCCCTGTTGGGTTTCGATCCACCAGCTTTGCAGCACCCGGCTGCCGTTTTCGATGCTGATGAGGCCGCGGCCATCCGCTGAAGAGGGGATGGTCAACGTCACTTCCTCTCCCGCCTGGTAGGTTTCTTTATCGGAAGTGAACGACAGCATGGATGCCTCCGTCGGATTGTTTTGCTGCTCGCGTTGGGCCCATCCGGGCCAGTCAATATATAATGTCTTTCCAGTGGAGTGACCGCTTTCGAGGTCAACCACCCGTATCAGGTAGCGCCCCCAATCGGGGTAGTTTACCCGGATATTCCATTTGCCGCTGCCGTTGTTGAGGTTGATTGTTTCCTTTTTGAGCAATTGATTGTATTGATCCTGTGTGAAATTTCCAAGGTATTCGTCCTCTTGGTTCCACCACCATTGCCAGCGGATTTTGTAGAATTCTACCTGTACGCGGCGGGTTCCAGCAATTTTTTTTCCATTTGCATCTACATCCACAATGTCAACCGTGTGGTCCTGATCGGTCAGCAACATGCCCGAAAGACGGTCGCCCTGCGGGGTACGCAGCCCCACATAACTCGTATACGGGCTATAGGGCATGCTGATGTTGTCGATGCTGAAATTACCGCCCGGTTCAAAGACACGGGTGGTAAAACTGGCACGGAGCATACCCGGAGCGCCGTTGGTGCCCGTAATGTCAGCCGGAAAAGCCGCATTGCCCTGCTCGTTGAGCGTGCCGTCAAAGAGTATCTGGCTTTCGGAAGCAAAGCTACGGGTCGGATCGTCAAACGTATACGATTTGTAATCGTTGAACGCTGTCTTTATCGGTGTGACGACGGCTTCTACACGTGCGTTGAGGTGCTGTACATCTGCACCGAAGAGCCATTTGGCCGAGAGTGCCACCGGTGTATTGCTATCTTTGGTGAGCACCTTTCGATTCCCGAAGTCCAACGTTATCTTGAGCCGGTTGGGCATCACGGTTTCTATTTTCAGGGTCTTCTGAAATACCGCTCCTCCTACACTCACTTTTACCAGCCAGTTGCCCGTTGGGGCGGTGGTTTCCGTTTTGGTCTTGAATGTATAAAAACCGTTGGTATGCTTGGACTCAACCATGCGTTTGGCCAACTGGCCTTTGGGATTGAACAGTTCGAAAGTAACGGGATGACCGGTAGGAAGATTGGCCGATTGGTTCTCCATGATGAAGCCGACGTAAACCGAGTCGCCGGGACGCCAAACACCGCGCTCTCCATAAATAAACCCTTTAATGCCTTTCTGTACCACATCTCCTCCCACATCGAATCGGCTTAGGGGTAGGGTAGAGCCATCATCCAATTTGAGGTATCCGCGTTCATCGTTTTTGGAGGCAATGAGCATAAATGGCTTACGCGGCGCTTCAATGCGGGCAAACCCTTCGTTATCGGTCGTGCCCGTTTGGATAACCTGCTGTTGATAGTCAAGCAATTTCACTTCCACACCTTGCATCGGCTCGGTAGTAAGAATATCGGTGGCAATAACGGTTACGCTGTTGTCGTTGCCACGCTTCGCGATAAGCCCGATATTGGAAGCCAGCATATCACGGCTGGCCCACCGATCGGTCGTATAGTAGGCACTGTGGCAGGGATTGTCCCGTTCGTTCCAATCGTAGTCATAGGGATAGTAGTTGTTATACCGGGACCAGAATTCGTCGTCTTCGTCGATGTCGTCTGAATAATAATAGTTGTTTTGTTCTGCTTCGGCATCGGCGATTTCTTCGGTATCTGCATCCCCGCAGGGATAGACGGAATAGCTGTGCCGGAAGCCTATCAACACGCGGTAAATCGCACCCGGTTCGGTTTTTAATAGGTTGTCTATATCCAGCGAGAATCGGTTTTTCTTACGCAAGTTCACGCTTTTATCCGCGTCGAGTGCGATGGTTTTCTGGACCACGGGCTTGGCAACACGGCGCAGTTCATACTTGCTGTCATACGTGTTTTGGAAATATTGGGGCACATTATTTTCGTAGATTTTCACGATGGTTACGTCTACGGCCCGAAGGTTTACCGCTTCAAACGGCATGGTGAGCCTCCCGGATCCCGGCAGGATGGTGCCCTTTCCGGGAATGCTGACCGACGGCAACCGGTTTTCAAAACTCACATTGGCTGAATAGATCGATGTGATTTTCTTGCCGCTGACATTTTCGATTCCCTCATTTACTGCAATTGCATAGTCGCCCTCGAGCCGGTCGGGTGCATATACCTTTATTTCGCTGCCATCGATAGTGTATCGTGCATCGGTCACGCCGCTGATTCCGATGAGACCGTTGAGTTGCTGGGCTACGAGGATAGGGTCGGAAAACTGGACCAGCACAAATTGTTCAGGTTCGTGTACGGCCCGGATGTCCAGCACCTTAAACACGTCTTTGGCCGGTACTTCAATGTTTTTTTGATCGCTTTTTTCTGATTTTATGGGGGCGCCGTCCCATTTTAGCAATACGTTATACGCCTCCTTGGTCTTTTCGAGTGAATCAATCGTAAAAGAGGAAACACGTGTTTGCGCATTGTGTTGCCATTTGATGTTCAATCGCGCATCACCGGCTGCCGTTGCCTCCAGGATTTTTTCAATGTGCTCCGATGCTTCACTGTCAGCAAAAGAAAGGCTTCCTGTCAATTTCATTAGATCGGGTGAGGAACTGGTTTGAGACTTCAGTCCTTCCAATTCAATGCTATAGGCCGGATCGATGATTTTAAAGTCGAAGATGAAATGGCTAAGATCGTCAGGCACATCAACGACTTTTCCAAGGTCAAACGTTACCCGGTATTCTCTTGAGGGATCGAATTGCTTTTCGGGAATAAACTCAACCGTGCGTGCATCTATCCAGCGTGTTTTGCCTTTAACCGCTGGGTGGATGGTGAAAAGTTTCCGCGCATCTTCCGCATTGGTTTCCTGAAAGGTGCTTACTTGCGATGCAAGACGCAGGCGTATGGTACTCTCACGCGATATTACGCCTGTCGTGTAGCCTTCTACATACTTCGCAAAGGCCGCATTGCCGGCGTTGGTAGCTGCGGGCCCACGGCACTGCCAGGTCAATGTTACAACGACTGCTAAAACAATCCAAGAGAAGTTCATGCGAGGCATCAAATTGGCGTTGTTCATCTTACGTAGGAGTTTGTGAAAGCGAAAGTAACGAATTTTCGAGCCAATTTCCCCATTCGCAGTTGCTGAAAAGAAAAAATAGCTCAACGCACGTCTTCCCACCAATGCGCGAATACGCGAGCGGAATCATTAAGGAATACGGGTTCTCCTATTTTCGGTGTCCAAAGCGGTAATCCCGGATCTTTGTTTGCTTCGGTAATTCGGACCAATGGATCGTCCCACGCATGCATCGCCAATGAAAATTTAGCGTTGTGCACCGGAAGAATCGACTGCGCGTTTAAATCCTGCGCTGCTTGCAGTACTTGTTCGGGAAGCATATGGATATATATCCATGCAGGATTATATTGTCCATCTTCGAGAATGGCCAGGTCGAAAGGTCCATATTGCTGGCCGATGTCGGCAAAATGCTTGCCATATCCACTGTCTCCACCGATGAAAATTCTCCGCGATGGCGTATTCAGAACGAACGACGTCCATAGCGTGCCATTTCGTTTGAAGCCACGTCCCGAAAAGTGTCTGGCGGGTGTAGCACGTATCGTAAATCCATCGGCCAAATTCGCCAGTTCGTGCCAGTCAAGCTCAATGATTTTTGAAGGTGGATAGCCCCAATATTCGAGATGGGCACCTACACCTAACGGACAGATGACCTGCTTCACCTGAGGCGCTATTTTCTTAACAGTGCGGTAGTCGAGGTGATCCCAATGGTCGTGGGTAATGAGGAGGAAATCGATGGCAGGTATATCTTCGACGTGGTAACCCGTCGTGCCCGGGAAGCTCTTGGTGGTAAACGACACGGGAGAAGCGTAGCCATTGAAGACGGGGTCGACCAGTAGGCGCTTGCCCGCTATCTGAATAAAATAGGACGAATGACCAAACCATATCAGCGCGTCCGTCTGAAGATCCAGGGCATGGATATCTGTTTGGACATGGGGAATGCTGTCAATGGGAACTTGTCTCGGCGTCTTGTCAAACAAAAAGCTCCATATGACAGAAAGCATGTTGACGCCTTCAGCCAAATCGGGTGTATTTTCCAGGTTTTGGAACCTTCCGTTTTTGTAGTTGGGAGAACTTTTGATCCGCTCCAACCTCGCACCGGTAGGTGCTTTGCCAAATTGTGGCTGTTGAAGGAAAATGATGGTGGCAACCGCCAAAACCGCACAGATAATAAGGACGTATAGAAGCATTCGCTTGATGATTTTCTTCATGCCATTCGAGCCGAAATCCAAACAAATTAATTACGCCGGATTTAATAATCCAATTTGTTAGTCAATTTTTACAATCGGCTGACCGCATGTTGACGGTCCGGTTAAACTAAATGCGGTTCAAAAAAGCATGCATCTCGCGGTTGAATAGTTCTGCGTTTTCCAGATTAGGGAGGTGGCCGCACTCGTTCATTTCCACATAAATTGAATCCGGTATCTGGGATGTCAGGATTTCAGCTTGTTCTTTGGTGGTGATACGGTCTTCGGCGCCCCGGATAACCAATGCAGGAACCGAAATATCTTTTAGGCTATCCGTTGTGTCCGTCCGGGAGGCCAATGCGAGTAAGGTCGCACATATGCTACTTTCGGTATTCCTGCGGATGCTACTCTTAATCAGATCTATTGCAGCCTGATTCTCTAATAAACTCTTTTTAGACAATACGTTATTCACAAAGCCGATGGAGAAGGGCCTTTTACCGTTTTTCAGTACAGATTGGATGCTATCAAACCTTTTTATTTTTGCAGCGTTGTCATCTGCAAGGGAGTGGGTGTCGCTTAAGATCAGCCCTGAGAAGGATTCCGGCTGTATTTGGTAGGCTCGCAGCGCAATGTATCCACCCATCGATACACCGCAAAGGACGGATTTTTCTATAGCTAATCTTTTAAGGAATGCCAGTAAATCTTTAGCAAATACATCCACACTGAAGAAACCATGACCTACTGTGGTGTTGCCATGACCCCGTATATCTGCCGCAATGCCCGTTACCTGAGGTGGCAACGCGTCCAACTGGGGAATCCACATATTTTTATTGAATGGAAATCCATGTATGAATATAAGGGTGTGTTCAGGAGCGGGAGATTCCTTTAATAAATAGCTTATGCTGATATCGCCAAGTCGAATTCTTTTCCGTTTGATCAGGCTTTTTTTGTATTCCATATGCGAGTCTAACAACTAAGAAGAAAGATATGTTTCGCTTTTAAAAGTAATAAAATCAGGGAACTAATCCAACTCCAGCCAATATGCGTTTATTTTTTCTAAAAATATTTCGTTGATGTCATTGAGATTTCTATCTTTGCAAACCGATTCGGGAATGCGCTTGTAGCTTAACTGGATAGAGCACCTGACTACGGATCAGGAGGTTAGGGGTTCGACTCCCTTCAAGCGCACATGTTTCACTTACATAGCCTAATCATAACGTTGGTTAGGCTATTATTTTTCACGCGTATATTATGCTAAACCTTGTTTTATTTGGCCCTCCGGGAGCAGGGAAGGGTACCCAATCGCAGAAGCTAATCGAGCACTATCAATTGGTACACATCTCAACGGGCGATCTTTTCCGGGCGCATATCAGCGACCAAACGGAACTGGGGCAGCGGGTGAGTAGGTTGATTGCCGACGGTGAATTGGTACCCGACTCCATTACTATTGCGATGCTGGAAGAAGAAATTGTTAAAAATCCCGAGGCAAAAGGGTTTATTTTTGACGGATTTCCGCGTACAGTCGCCCAAGCCGAGGCGTTGGATCGTTTTCTGGAATCTAAGGAAACGGCTATCGCCGGTGTGGTTGCGCTGGATGTAACCGAAGAGGAACTGACCGCACGGATTGCCAAACGTAAGGCAGTGAGCAACCGAGCAGACGATGATAGCGAGAAGCTGAAAAAGCGCATCGAGGAGTATTTCAATAAAACCATTCACGTGCTTCCTTATTACGAACAACAGGGCAAGCTAACGAAGGTCAACGGCATCGGTGATATTGAAGCCATTTTTGATGAAATCAAAAGCATCGTCGATACGTATTGATGCGTTGTCTGTTCAAATGGTATTGTATTAATGAGCCCTTCGGGGTTTGAAGAGTTGAAGTATGCTAATAGCGGACGGCCGATAGCCGAAAGCGGATAGCCGAAAGCTGAATAAGTGGCCCAAGGATCAAATTTCGTCGATTACGTAAAGGTTTGCTGCCGTTCCGGACGCGGGGGGGCGGGTTCTGCACATTTACATCGTGATAAATTTACTGCAAAAGGTGGTCCTGATGGTGGCGATGGCGGCCGGGGTGGGCATATTTTATTGAAAGGGAATGCCCAGCTCTGGACCTTGCTGCACCTAAAATACCGGAAGCATATCCTTGCAGAAGATGGTCAGCCGGGCGGCAGTGCACTGAAACACGGAGCCAATGGAAAAGATGAAGTGCTGGAAGTTCCTTTAGGTACCGTAGCGCGCCACGCGGATACCGACGAATTGCTTTTTGATATCACCGAAGATGGCGAAACCAAGGTGCTGACCGCCGGGGGGCGAGGCGGACTTGGTAATTGGCATTTTAAAAGCCCGACGCAACAAACTCCACGGTTTGCACAGCCGGGTGAATCCGGAAAAGAAGAGTGGATGATACTTGAGCTGAAGGTATTGGCGGATGTGGGATTGGTTGGGTTTCCGAATGCGGGAAAATCGACCTTACTCTCTGTCGTATCCGCGGCAAAGCCTGAAATTGCCGATTACCCTTTTACGACCCTGGTGCCAAATCTGGGTATCGTCTCATACCGTGATAACCGATCGTTTATCATGGCTGATATCCCTGGTATCATCGAAGGAGCTTCGGAGGGGAAAGGGTTGGGGCATCGTTTTCTCCGCCACATTGAACGCAATTCCGTCTTGTTGTTTATGATTCCGGCCGACACAAACCGAACGATCGCTGAGGAATATCAGATCCTGTTGAACGAATTGATCGCTTTCAACCCTGAGTTGAAAGATAAACCGCGTATTCTGGCTATTACTAAATCCGATTTACTCGACGATGAGCTCCAACAGGAAATGACAAAGGAACTCCCCGATGGCATTCCGCATCTTTTTATTTCCTCTGTTTCAAATAAAAACATCCAACAGTTAAAGGATAAGATCTGGCAGACAATCACTGGTTAGCCTGAAATCTCGTCGGATAGAAAAGTGTGATCCCTTTGCGACGTGTAACCAGCCCGGTTTGGGATTGTTAGCGAAAAGTCGAATCAATGCATATTATGCCGGTTCAATAGTGTTCATTTTCGTTCGGAAAATCGGATGCCTTTACGTCGCGGATATAGCGGCCAACCGCCTCATTGATCTCCTCGTATAAATTGAGGTATTGCCTAAGGAATTTGGGTTTAAACCCTTTATTCAATCCCAGCATATCGTGTACGACTAGCACCTGTCCATCGCATTCCACTCCTGCGCCGATGCCGATTGTGGGGATGTGCAGACTGGCGGTCACTTCTGCTGCCAGCGTTGAAGGAATTTTTTCCAGTACTACAGCGAAGCATCCAGCATCTTCCAGGCATTTTACATCCGTTCTCAGCTTATTGGCTTCCGCTTCGTCTTTCGCCCTGACCGTATACGTTCCGAATTTGTAGATCGATTGAGGAGTAAGCCCGAGGTGGCCCATCACTGGAATGCCGGCATTAACGATGCGTTTCACCGTTTCCTGAATTTCGATACCTCCCTCTACTTTGAGGCCGTGTGCACCGGTTTCCTTCATGACACGAACGGCAGCTTTTAGCGCGTCGCTACTATCGCCTTGATAGGTGCCAAAAGGTAAATCAACAATAACTAATGCGCGTTGGGCAGCCCGTACTACCGCTGAAGCATGTATCATCATTTCCTCCAACGTAATCGGTACTGTGGTTTCGTAGCCAGCCATTACGTTGGCAGCAGAATCGCCAACCAATATGATATCAATCCCCGCATCATCCAATACCTTCGCCATGGAATAATCATAGCCGGTCAATACAGCTATTTTTTCGCCATTGTCCTTCATCGTTCGGATGGTGTGCGTAGTAATGCGCTTGATTTCTTTGTTTACAGACATAAGGCAAACGTAAGAAAAATCCGGGAAAACTTTATGACCACTCTTTATCGTAATTTCCTAGGGATATTAAGCAGGATTTTGTACCTTACACACCATAATTCGTATAGCGCAATGAAAACCATATTAGTTCCTACCGATTTTTCTGAAAATGCATATGTTGCAGCGGAATATGCTTGTGCATTGGCAAATATTTCCCAACAGAAAGTTCAATTATTGCATGTATATATCGCGTTGTATTCGGGATATGGTGAGGAAGGGAATAGTGTGAAGCAGATCCGTTGGGCGGAGACCGAATCGGCCGAAGCCATGAAGAACCTGGTTGAAAACCTGAACCGGCAGTTCCCAAAAGTAGCTATCGAAGGCGAATGTGTCAAAGGATTTATGATTGACGTGGTAACGGATAAACTGAAAAGAGGTGAAAATTCGCTGGTCATCATGGGTACGAAAGGGGCAACCAATATCACGGAAAGCATCCTGGGAAGCACAACCTACGAAGTGATTAAGAAGTCGCCCGTGCCCGTACTAGTGGTGCCTATTGATACACCTGATTTCGCTTTTAAGCGTGTGGGTTTCTTTACTGCGTATGATGATCACGAGCTAGATGCATTGTTTGCTTTTCAGCAAGCGATTAATCTCCACCCTCATTTGGACATGGTGCATTTTTTCAGGAGCGATGAAAAAGCTCCGGAAAAAGACTTAGAACGTTGGCAACGCAAAGTAACGGAGGCCTATCCGGACTTGGAAGTTTCTTACAAGATGGTGCCTGTAGAAAAGGCAGATATCAATGCGGTGACGCAGACAGCGAAATCCGAGCATCTGGATTTGCTGATGTTTGTCAGGCCACATAAATCATTTTTCCAAAAAATATTTGCACCGAGCCTTACAAAAGCCATTGCGAATTACCCTACGATACCATCTCTGTTTATCAAGACCTAGTACGGGGTTAATTCGCTTGTCCACGCGGTTTGCCCAGGTCGATTGTATCCCGTATATTTACCTGATTCGTAAAAAAATAGCATAAGATGGATGATACATTACGGTCTCCCGGAGCGCGATGGCGTGCTGCAATGAACATTGAACAGCCGCTACAAATTGTAGGCACACTAAATGGCAATCATGCATTGCTTGCAACGCAGGCGGGGTTCCGGTCAATCTACCTTTCCGGTGGCGGGGTGGCGGCGGGATCACTGGGAGTCCCCGATTTGGGAATTACGACCTTACAAGACGTACTCACTGATGTCGAACGTATTACCAATGTCTGTGATACTCCGCTGTTGGTAGACGTGGATACAGGGTTTGGCCCATCGGCATTCAACGTGGCACGTACTGTCAAAAGCCTGGTTAAGGCAGGCGCCGCAGCATTGCACTTGGAAGATCAGGCCGCAGCAAAACGATGTGGGCATCGACCCAACAAAGAACTTGTTAGCAAAACCGAAATGGTAGACCGGCTGAAAGCGGCTGTGGATGCGCGTATGGATGAGCAGTTTTTGATTGGGGCGCGAACCGATGCGCTGGCTAGTGAAGGTTTGGAAGCGACACTCGAAAGGGCGACAGCCTATGCGGAAGCTGGCGCTGATTTCATTTTTGCCGAGGCTGTGACTGAATTGGCTCAATACCGGGCGTTTGCAGACGTCACAGGTCTTCCGATATTGGCTAATATTACCGAATTTGGAATGACCCCCTTATGGACCGTGAGCGAATTGTCGGCCGCGGGAGTTGCGATGGCATTATATCCCTTATCTGCTTTCCGTGCGGCAAATAAGGCGGCGTTGAACGTTTACACGCACATTCGTACCGATGGTACGCAAAAGAGAGTGCTGGACACCATGCAGACCCGATCCGAATTGTATGAAAGCATCGGCTACCACGCGTTCGAACGGAAATTGGATGAATTGTATGGGAAGTAGTCGGAAGTCAGCTATTAGCAGTCAGAACTCGGATAGCCGAGCGCTGATAGTTGAGTGCTAATAGCCGATAAACAAATAAAAACACCATGAGCGATAGCAATCAACAAACAGTAAGTAAGCCAAAAAAATCGGTAGCATTGTCCGGTATTGCAGCAGGAAACACTGCATTGTGCTCTGTAGGAAGAAGTGGTAATGACCTGCATTACAGAGGATATGATATTTTGGATTTGGCTGAGGGTGCTTCTTTTGAGGAAGTGGCATACTTGCTCATCCATGAGCGCCTGCCCAACAAAATTCAGCTACAGGCCTATCAGCAAAAACTGAAGGCGCTGCGTGGACTGCCTCAAATTGCTAAAAATGTGCTGGAGCAGATCCGTGCGGCGGCGCACCCGATGGATGTTCTTCGCACCTATACATCGGTATTGGGGACGATCTATCCCGAAAAAGATGATCACAATCCGGTGGGCGCACGCGACATCGCTGATAAGTTGCTGGCATCTTACGCTTCTGCTTTACTGTATTGGTATCATTTTGCGCATCATGGAAGGCGTATTGACGTAGAAACCGATGACGAAACGGTGGGGGGGCATTTCCTTCACCTTTTGCATGGCCGGGAGCCCTCCGCGTCGTGGATTACATCGATGGCGGTATCGCTTAACCTTTATGCCGAGCACGAGTTTAACGCTTCAACCTTTACCGGAAGGGTTATCGCCGGTACTGGGTCGGATATCTACTCGTGCATTACGGGAAGTATCGGTGCACTCAGAGGTCCAAAGCACGGCGGTGCAAACGAAGTGGCGTATGAAATCCAGAGCCGTTATGGGAATGTAGCCGAAGCCGTAGCCGACATCAAGCAACGGTTGGAACGTCGAGAGGTGATTATTGGCTTTGGGCATCCGGTATACACCATTTCTGACCCAAGAAATGTCATCATCAAACGGGTGGCCAAGCAATTATCCGAGGAAACGGGCGATATGGGTCTGTTCTCCATTGCTGAACGATTGGAAACCCTGCTATGGGAAGAGAAAAAGATGTTCCCGAATCTCGACTGGTTTTCGGCGGTTTCTTATCACCTCATGGGCATACCTACTGCTTTTTTTACACCGCTTTTTGTCATTGCCCGGGTAACAGGCTGGAGCGCCCATGTCATTGAACAGCGTCAGGATGGTAAAATTATACGACCAAGTGCGAACTACACCGGCCCGGAACCGAGGGAATTTGTGCCCCTTGATAATCGAAGGTGAAAAAATTGAGCGTTGTTTTTCACTTTGTTTTTATTTTCCATTTTAAATTAAGTTTTCCATTTTTCACTAGTAAGAAGTCTAAAAAAACATGTCATCGGATATTTCAAATGTACGACCCGAAACTGATCAAGTTATTACCGATATTGTCGACTATGTGCTCAACTATCAGATCACCGGCGACGAAGCTTTCCGAACCGCTCATTACTGTTTGCTGGATACGCTCGGCTGCGGATTTGAAGCGCTGACCTATCCCGCATGTACGAAAATGCTCGGGCCCATCGTGAGCGGGACGGTGGTACCCCACGGTGCCAAAGTACCGGGAACTGCCTACCAACTAGATCCGATACAGGCAGCATTTAACATCGGGGCAATGATTCGATGGCTGGATTTTAACGATACATGGCTTGCGGCGGAGTGGGGACATCCTTCGGATAACCTGGGGGGGATATTGGCTGTTGCCGATTGGCTATCACGTACTGCGGTCGCAAATGGGCAACAACCCCTTATCATGAAGGACGTATTGGATGCCATGATCCGTGCGCATGAAATACAAGGCGTAATGGCGCTGGAAAATTCCTTCAACAAAGTGGGCCTTGATCATGTACTGCTCGTAAAGTTGGCCTCCACGGCAACGGTTGGTAAGCTCATTGGGCTTACCCGTGAGGAATTGATCAATGCCGTATCACATGCGTTTGTCGATGGTCACGCACTCCGCACCTATCGGCATGCACCTAATACAGGAAGCCGGAAATCGTGGGCGGCCGGTGATGCCACTTCCCGGGCTGTAAGGCTGGCGCTGATCGCGAAAACCGGAGAAATGGGTTATCCGTCGGTGCTTACTGCCAATACATGGGGCTTTTACGACGTACTCTTCAAGGGCCATCCTTTCCGATTTCAACGGGAATATGGCTCATATGTCATGGAAAATGTGCTCTTCAAAATTTCATTTCCGGCCGAGTTCCATGCGCAGACGGCCGTAGAAGCTGCGATGATCTTGCACGGCAAACTGACGGACCTGGGCCGTACGGCCGCTGACATCCAACATATCCGGATCCGAACCCATGAGGCTGCCATCCGCATCATCGACAAAAAAGGGCCGTTGTATAATCCGGCGGACCGTGATCACTGCCTTCAATACATGGTGGCTGTGCCTTTGTTGTATGGCCGGTTAACGGCGTCTGACTATGAAGACAGCATAGCGGTCGATTCTCGGATCGATTCATTACGTGAGAAAATGGAGGCCGAGGAAGATAAACAGTTTACACAGGATTACCATGATCCGGAAAAGCGCTCCATCGCTAACGCCCTCACGGTAACGTTGAACGACGGAACGGTATTGGCAGAAGAAATAGTTGAATATCCGATTGGCCACAAACGTAGACGCACCGAGGGGATTCCCTTACTGATCGGGAAATATAAAACGAACTTGGCTCGCATATTTCCCACCAAGCGGCAGCAACAGATTTTAGCTGCATCGCTGAATCTGGAAACGTTATCCCGGATGCCGGTCAATGCATTTGTGGACTTGATGGTGATTCCGTAATTTCATATCTTTGCTCCATAAGTCAAGATACATTATGCCTATTACCGACAATGATGTCATCTACGAAGATAACCATTTGCTTGCCGTGAATAAGCGTGCAGGGTACTTAGTGCAAGCAGACCCCGGAGGCGATGAACCTTTGGAGGACATGGTAAACAAGTATTTAGCCAAAAAATACGATAAGCCCAACGGAGCCTTCGTAGGAGTGGTGCACCGCCTGGACCGTCCCGTTAGCGGATTGATCCTTTTTGCCAAGACGAGTAAGGGATTAGAGCGGATGCAGCAGTTGTTTAAAGATCGGGAGATTCGCAAAACGTATTGGGCCGTCGTGCGGCAGCCGCCCGAGAATTCCGAAGGCAAGTTAGTTCATTGGCTCTCTCGCGACCGTACACAGAATATTACTAAAGTACATAAGGGAGCCGCTGAAGGGCGGGTGTACGCCGAGCTTGAGTATAAGTTGCTGGGCAAATTGGACGGCTATTATTTGCTCGAAGTATATCCACTAACCGGTCGCACCCACCAGATCCGTGCGCAGCTCGCTTCCATGGGATGCCCTATCGTTGGGGACCATAAGTACGGTTATCCCCGGGGAAGTTTGAGACGATCCATTTGTTTGCACGCTAGGAAATTATCCTTTGTTCACCCGGTGAGGAAAGAATCCGTTGAATTATTTGCCAAGACACCACGGGATGGATTCTGGGATCGTTTCGACGTATTTAATGGTGTATAATCGTCTTCAGCAGCCGTCCAGTGGTCGGTATTACTTTTATATACGGCGCAGTTATATTGCATATGAAAGTAAATTTAGTGGAACGATCTCATTGAAACCAAAAAAGACAATTAAAAGATTAATAATTTACCTAAGTTTGTATCATGGATAGGATAAAACGTGTTCTTGCAGTGGGCGTATTCGCAGTGATCTTGGCAGCGTCTATGCCTCATCGTGTACATGCTCAATGTGCCATGTGTACGCTCACGGCCGAAAATGCGACCGAGAATGGAAATACTCAGGGAAAAGGATTGAACAAGGGCATCTTGTTTTTGTTGGCAATACCGTACCTTGCGGCAGTAGGGGTGGGGGTATTGTGGTACAAAAAATACCGCGGAAAAAAGACGGTGAATATCGATAACGATCCGATTGTCTTAAACTGATACCTTACTGATGGCCATTACCCATACCCCAAAAGTAAAGGCAATGATGGCTTCCAAATGTCCCAAATGCCGTGTGGGGAAGATGTTTGTGGGCAGTACATACGGTTTCCGGCGACAACGAATGAATGATATTTGCCCGTATTGTGGGTTTCGTTTTGAAATTGAACCGGGGTATTTTTACGCGGCAATGTATGTAAGTTATGGCCTGTCCGTTGTTCAGGTGGTTGCTGCAGGGTTACTTACCTATGAACTGACAAAAAGTGAATCACCTTGGGTATATCTTGCGGTATTGATGGGGATTATCTTGATTTTCGCTCCCTTCAATTTTCGGTATTCACGGCTTATCCTCCTATATTATCTGACCCCTAAGGTAAAATACAATCCCAAATATGAAGATCACCCTTACGATGAAGCATAAGGGTTTTTTGTCAAAATGGGCTGACAATATCACTAAGAAACGGCAATTGCTGGTCTTTTTCGGATACGATGAGTTCATCACGGTCCATTGGCCAATCAATGGCTAGATCCGGATCATCCCACCGAACGCCTAATTCGCCTGTTTTATCGTAAAATCCCGTTACCTTATACGCAAACAAGGTGTTGTCTTCAAGAGATAAAAACCCATGCAAGAATCCAGGCGGTATCCACAAAGACTTCGCTCCATTTCCATCCAGGATAAGGGAAAAGCTTTGACCAAACGTCTCCGAGTGCTTCCGGATATCGACCGCTACATCCAATACACGGCCGTGTAATACTCGTACGAGTTTACCCTGGGCGTTGTCTCCTGCCTGCGCATGCATACCCCGTAAGACGCCCCGATGAGAACAGGAAAGGTTATCTTGTACAAACGTTGCGGCAATCCCCTGTGTCTTGAAAGGATTTTGATTATAAGTCTCCATGAAGAAACCCCGCTCATCCTTCCACACTTGCGATTCGATGATCAGCAGATCCGGTATAGGAGTGGTTACAAATTTCATCCGTAAGTAGTTTTGTTCTTAAATGGTTTGATGGACCCTGCGTTTTCATCGCCTTTTTAGTTAGGTGATGACACGGCAGGTTCATTTGTTTATGAATTGAGATATTTCATGATACTGTCAAAAAACAATATTTTTCCTGCGTACGCTGTTTCCAATTGGGTCCGGATCGCGGCCAAATGAGTTTCCTGAAACAATGTGATTGCATCCCGGTTTTCGGCACGTAACTGAATGCAGTAGGTGACGCCGTCGTGAGGAGAATCCAGCATTTCTAAGAAGAACAGGTCCGTACCTCCGCCTTCTGCTTCGTAAACCAGTCGCTCCGTGAGATACGTGCGGACAGTTTCTCCAATATCACTTTCGGCAATAAGGGTAGCGTTGTATAAATACATGGCGCGAAGATAAACAATCTCACCAAAATTTTGCTTCTTTGATCCGTTCGACGAAAAGACTCAAGGCGGGAAGGACACTTGTAAAATTAAGGTTGCATAAACCGGTTTTAATATAAAATTTTCCACCTTTGGAAGAAAGGAGTGGGATTGTTTTCTAATATGGTACGTTGTGTTCTATTTTTGCTAGTGACTGTAAGCGTCATTGGCCATCTGGTTAGCTGCGATGGCGGAAAGGACCGTATTATACCGGCGGCTGACTTCTTTTCCGAACCTGAAAAAACCAATTTCCGGATTTCACCCAATGGTAAGTATCTCGCTTATTTAGGCGGGTATGCCGGTCAGAAAAATATCTTTATTATCCATCTGGACGAAGGAAGCCGCCATCAGCGGATCACGTCAGAAACAGAACTGGGTATCCAGTCCTGTTTTTGGGCAAACGACGATGAATTGATTTTTACCAAAGACAAGCGGAACGACAGTTTGCAGGTATTCGCCGTTAACCGTTCTACGCTGGGGGTTAGGCACCTGATGCTTCCTTCAACCGTCAAGTTGCGTTGGATATCGCCCTCCAAAGTAATAAATAATGGGTTTTTGATTTCACTCAACGAACGGGATTCCTCTGTATTTGACGTATATCGCCTCCGTACCGACGCTTGTCAGAAGGAATTGGTTGCAAGAAACCCAGGAAATATCATCAGGTGGTATGCGGATCTCGACGGGGAATTACGACTGGCACTTGCCAGTGACAGCCTCAAGGAAACGATGTTATATCGCGACAGCGAAAAGAAACCTTTCAGGGCGGTGGTGAGCAACAGTTTTCGGAACTCGATTATGCCGCTGGGATTTTCGGCTGAAAACCGAAACCATATATTTGCACTGTCAAACATCAACCGCGATAAATTAGCACTCGTAGAGATCGATATGAACACGGGGAGGGAAGTGCGACTGATTTACAGCCATCCCGATGTCGATGTTAGCCATGGGGGGTATTCGACTGATCGGGGTGAAATGTCCTATGCAAGTTATTTCACTTGGAAAAAACAACGTCATTTTTTAAACGAAGAGACCAAAAATGTTTATCATAAAATCGAGCAAAAGTTACAAGGGTATGAATTGATGGTATTGGACCGAGATACCGCTCGTCGCCGGTTTATCGTGCGTTCGTATACTGACAAGGATCCGGGTGCCGTTTACTATTATGATATGGCCAAGGATGAGCTAACCAAATTGGTGGCTAATAATCCTGCTTTAAATGACTGTGAGTTGGCGGAGATGAAACCTGTTACCTATTACGCACGTGATGGACGCCAAATACATGGGTACTTAACCATGCCTCCTAAAATACGAGGCAGAAAACCACCCGTGATTGTATACCCCCATAGTGGCCCGAGTAATCGTGATCGATGGGGCTTCGATCCGGAAGTGCAGTTTTTTGCCAATCGAGGCTATGCGGTATTTCAGGTTAACTACCGGGGATCTACCGGATATGGAAAAGAGTTTTGGTCTGCAGGTTCCAAAGAATGGGGCGGAAAAATACAAGACGACATCACCGATGGAGTGCGTTGGTTGATTCAGGAAAGGAAGGTCGATTCAGCACGTATTGGTATTTACGGAGCTGGCTTCGGCGGATATTCTGCATTACACGGCGCTTGTTTCCACTCGGATCTATATGCGTGTGCGGCATCCTATTCAGGGTTCATTAATTTGTTTACGTATTTAAAAGAGGTGCCGCCTTATTTCAAACCGTATTTACAGATGTATTACGAGACCGTCGGGAATCCGGAAACAGAGCCTGAGTTAATCAAATCGATGTCTCCTGTTTTTCATTCCGATCAAATCAATATACCGGTTTTTATTGCACAAGGGGGCAGGGATAGCTGGAGCACGGTTAATGAGACTAACCAGTTTGTGCAGAAGCTGAAAAAACGTAAAGTTCCCATTACCTACCTATTGCGAGAAGAAGAAGGACGATATTTCCGTAACGAAGAGAACCGCATTCTCTTTTATAACGAACTGGGTGAATTTTTCGATAAATATCTGAAATGACACACCGGCGCAATACATACCGCGTAAACTACTTGTTGGTTAGCGCCTTTATTGTTGTGGTAGTTGCCTCCTTCGTATTAGCCGCTTTTCTGGCCCGCGACCTTACAGTTACTTACGTCGAAAACGAATTTGCCTCCAGAAAAGTGGAGGTATTGGAACACAACATCGGGCCATTCAACGATTTTTTTCATAACCGCATTCCGGAGATATCCTTTTACCAAGGATATTTAGATTCAGCAGGGGTAGCCGTATATGCAGATAGCGTGTTTCATGCCTATCCGTTTGTAGAGCGTATTGTCTTTTACGATGTGTCATTGAGTAATGACGAATACATAAAATATGGCTTTTCGGCCGATAATTTGGTCGTTTACCCTAAAGGCGTGTATCAATTTAGTCCGGAAGGGATGGCAGAAGACGTATTGCCGGTCGTTTCGAGAAACGGACATTTGCCGCTTTCGTTGTCTGATGATTTTAACAACATGGCAGTGAAGTTTGCTGCGTTTATTGAGCGGGTAGACACCACGAAAGCGCTCCAGGACGATGACATATTCAAGGTGTTTTATACAGTTACTCCGGGGAAAATATGCTATATGAACATTCCACGGAGAGACGATCTGAAGACCTATAAAGAGTTGATGTACGGTAAGATTGAGCACGATGTGGTTTACGAGCAGGATATCCTTACCTTTTTTATAGATCCGAATAGGCTTTCGCTGACCAATATCATTCCTGAACTGTATCAACGCGTCCAGATCCAGCCGCTGGTTTATGAATCGATCGATACCGATCCGGACTTGCTTACTACGGAAACCCCGTTGCCGGGAGCTTTGGCAGACTATAAAATCTATTTCAGTTCCAGCCGCACATTCCTGCGGTCTGAAATCAATCGGAGGTTTCTCCCCGTAATGGCCGGTGTGATCGCCATTTATCTCCTGCTAGCTGTCATTGCTTACCTTATCTACCGGAATCTCTATGTGAACGAGCGGATGTTTAAGTTGCAGTATGATTTCATCAATAATTTGACGCATGAATTCAAAACGCCGGTGAGCGTAATCAAAATAGCCGGCAATAACATCCAGAGTGCCAAACAATTGTCGGATCCGGAGCGCAAGCATTATGGCAAGATATTAGATGAAGAAGCCGATAAACTTAATAATCTGATGAACACCTTGCTTTCTTTTACACAAATTGAAAATAAATCAATAAAAATAAAGCAGGAAGAGGTCGATTTGCACGAATTTTGTGATAAAGTGTTGGCAGCGTCTCAATTTAAATACGGAGATTTAGCGCTTCATTGTGAAGTAAATGTAAAAAAGACCCTGTATATTGATCCGGTTTTATTGGGTAGTATTTTTCAAAACCTGATTGATAATGCATATAAATATTCCAAACGGGATAATAAGGTACTGGATATAACCATTAAACAAGCCAAAAAACAGGTAATTATGCGGTTTGCCGATAAGGGCATCGGTATTGCGAGGAGGGAATTAATACACATTTTTAAAAAGTTTTATCGCGTGCAAAATCAATATAACCAACAAGGCAGCGTAGGCCTTGGATTGGCTTTTTGTAAGGAACTGGTTAATTTTATGGGAGGACACATCTCGGTAGAAAGTGAGTTGGGTAAGGGAACGACCTTTACCATCGTGTTTCCATTAGATTAGTGTTTTTTTTACTTTTCACTTTAGAAATCGTATCAACATATGTATAAAAATGTTAAAATAGCGGTCATTGAAGACGACGAAAATTTGCGTTTTTTGGTGGCGCATCGCCTTGAATCCGAAAATTACCAGGTGATTCAAACCGGTGACGGTGACGAAGCGGAGAAATTGATACTGGAGCAAAAGCCAGATATCGTTTTGCTCGATTGGATGCTTCCGGGAAAACAGGGGTCCGAAATATGCGCCGATTTGCGTAAGGCCGGCTTCGTTAATCTAATTATCATGATGACGGCCAAGTCACAGGATGTGGACAAAATCGACGCGTATAGCTTTGGGGTTTCGGACTATATAACGAAGCCTTTCAGTATGGATGTCCTCGTTGCAATGATTGAAAACAAGATAAAATATTTTGTCAGCAACCAGGGGGCGGATTTGTATACATTTGGAGATACTGAACACCATCCCAACATCCATTCCTTGGTTCGTGATGGCAAAAAAATCGAACTGACTATTCTTGAGAATCGTATTTTGCTATATTTTCTGCAAAATATCGGGCGTGTAATCGGCCGGGATGAATTGATGCAGGTGGTGTGGGGCTACAGCTCCAATGTCAACACGCGGACGTTGGACATGCATATTGTACGTCTGCGTAAAAAGATTGAGCTCAATGCTGACAAACCTACTTATTTGCAGACCGTCAGGGGAATGGGATATAAGTTTGTGGATAACCCTTAATCTTTTTTGTTTTTTTAAAAAACATTTCCTATCTTCGTCCTAATGAGCAAGGCCATACCACTAGGACGGTATGGTCTTGCTTCTTTTTTTGACTTTATTTTTTTAATTCATAACAGATTATGGCAGAAGTAACGTATTACAGTAAAGAGGGATTGGAAAAACTCAAAGAGGAGTTGCAGTATCTCAAAACGGAGGGTCGGGCAAAGATTGCAAAAGCCATTGCCGAAGCGCGAGACAAAGGTGATTTGTCGGAAAACGCGGAATACGACGCGGCTAAGGAGGCACAAGGGTTGCATGAGGCTAAAATCGCAAAGCTAGAGGATAGCCTGGCGAATGCCCGTGTAATCGACGAGTCAACATTGGACACGTCCAAGGTATTGGCGCTGTCTATCGTTAAGTTAAAGAACATAAAAAATGGCACTGTGATGACGTATCAGTTGGTGTCGGAGACGGAAGCAGATCTGAAAGCAGGGAAAATTTCGGTGAAGTCTCCGATCGCTCAGGGCTTACTCGGTAAGTCGATAGGTGATAAAGCGCAAATACAGGTGCCTGCGGGTCAAGTCGAATTGGAAATTTTGGATATTTCCAGATAAGAGCAAGTGACGGTTATGTGCGGGTCTGCCATAACCGCACATAGCAAAACAATATTATTCGGCGGCTGTTTCACAAGACAGCCGTTTTTTTATCTTTGTATCATTGATGACTAATGAAAACGATATGCCTACCATATTCTCTCAAATCGTTGACGGTGAAATTCCGGCTTATAAGGTGGCCGAAAGCAATGATTACCTAGCTTTTTTAGACATTAACCCCTTAACCAAGGGCCATGTATTGGTTATCCCTAAGCGGGAAACTGATTACCTGTTTGACATGGAAGACGACGATTACATGGGGCTTTGGGTTTTTGCGAAAATTGTGGCCCAAGGGATTAAACAGGTTTATCCCTGTGAACGGATTGGAGTGGCTGTGGTTGGTCTTGAAGTAGCCCATGCCCATATCCATTTGACACCGATCAATGAAGTAGGGGATTTAAATTTCAATCGTCCAAAACTGGAACTTAGCCACGAAGAGCTCGCTGAAAGTGCTGAAGCCATCCGGAACGCCATCTCGGCACTCACGCGGAAATCATGAGCCACACACCTTTGTCCATCCGACCAATTTGTGTAAGTTTGTAGGTGATAGTTATGCAAGAGTTCTGGGAGTCATTTTCACAGTTGTTGGATGCCGAAACGTTATTAAGGTCAGGTGGCTTCTATCTTGTTGTGTTTATCGTGTTTGCCGAGACCGGTTTGTTCTTTGGATTTTTCCTGCCGGGAGATTACCTGTTGTTTTTAGCCGGTCTTTTCTGTGCATCGGGCTTATTGGATGTAGATATTACAACCTTATGTTTGGGATTGTTTGCCGCCGGGGTATTGGGTAATTTTACCGGTTATTGGTTTGGTTGGCGAACGGGGCCGATGCTATTTAAACGAAAGGATACCTGGCTGTTTAAACGCCGGTATGTGGTGATGGCCGAAGAATTTTATCATAAATACGGTGGACCGGCGTTGATTATCGGACGTTTCGTGCCAATTATCCGTACCTTTGCACCGATATTGGCCGGAATTGTACAGTTGAATTTTCGGAAATTCGTGTTATACAACGTGGGAGGAGCGGCCATTTGGGTATCGTTGCTTACTTTATCCGGTTTTTTTTTGGGGCGCAAATTTCCACAAATCAGTCACTATATTGAATATATTATTGTCGGCTTCATAGCCATTTCTTTCACACCGATATTGATTGCATTGATTCGAAGAAAGCTTCGCCTGAATAAAGATAAGAAGGCGGAAATAAACAAGTGACAACCATAGATTCTTACCCCGATGAGTAAATCACACCCCTGGCATGACGTATCCCCTGGCGACGACCTTCCGTCTTCGGTGAACGCTATTATTGAAATTCCCAAAGGTTCTAAAGCTAAGTACGAAATCGACAAAGAAAGCGGCCTGATCAAATTGGACCGCGTATTGTTTTCTTCGGTAATGTATCCTGCTAATTACGGATTTATCCCCAAAACGTATTGCGACGATAAAGATCCACTGGATATTCTGGTGCTTTGTTCGGTAGATGTATATCCCATGAGCATTATTGAAGCCAAAGTTATCGGAGTGATGCACATGATCGATAACGGAGAGCAGGACGATAAAATCATTGCCGTTGCCAAAAATGACATGTCTGTCAACTACATCAATGACCTGTCAGAATTGCCACCGCATACCATGAAAGAAATCGTCCGTTTTTTTCAGGATTATAAAGCGCTTGAGCGTAAGAACGTCACAATAGAACGTCTTTTTGGCCGCTCATATGCCTATCAAGTTATACAGGAAAGTATCGATTTATACCAAAAAGAATTTGCTAACCTAAGAACAACCTGATGGGCTGGGAGATTTTCTGGACGTTTTTTTTGGTTGCTGCCAATGGCTTTTTTGTGGCTGCTGAGTTTGCCATTGTCAAGGTCAGAGCATCGCAGATTGAAATTAAGATCAAGACGGGCAGCCAGGTGGCTCAGGTAGCCAAGCACATTACCAGTCACCTCGATGGGTACCTGGCGGCGACTCAACTGGGTATCACCTTATCTTCTCTTGCATTGGGATGGGTAGGCGAGGCGGTGATGACCGATATCGTAACGGTAATTTTCGGGTGGTTCAACGTGGAATTAACCGGAACGCTAGCCAAGAATCTGGGGCATGTACTTGCTTTCGGAATCATTACGGTGTTGCACATCGTGTTTGGTGAATTGGCCCCAAAGTCCATTGCTATCCAGCGCCCTATTGGTACAACCATGAGTATTGCCGTTCCTCTGCGCTTCTTTTATCTCATTTTCCGGCCCGTTATCTGGGTGTTGAACGGTTTTGCAAACCTCATTCTCCGAGTAATGGGGTTTGAGGTCAATGTGGGAGAGGCTCACCATTCTTCCGAAGAATTACAGTACCTGCTTGATCAGGGGAGGGAAAGCGGTGCACTGGACACCACCGAACATGAGCTGATCAAAAATGTATTTGACTTCAATGAGCGGATGGTGAAGAGTATTATGGTGCCGCGTACGAAAATCTATGCCGTGGAAATGAATTGCCCCGGTGTTGAATTCATTGAACGGATTACCCGGGAGGGATATTCACGGATTCCCATCTACGATGATAATATCGACCAGATTATCGGGATTGTACATACGAAGGATATCCTGCCAATCATCGCAAAAGGAAAAGAGCTGGTACTCAGGAATATTATCCGAAAGCCCTATTTCATTCCCGAAACAAAAAAGATCAATGACCTGATGGCTGAATTTCAGCAGAAACGCCTTCAGATTGCCGTTGTACTGGATGAATTTGGCGGAACAGCTGGAATGGTAACGCTGGAAGACATCGTGGAGGAACTGGTGGGCGAAATTCAGGATGAATACGATGAAGAGACTCCGGTTGTGGAGCGCATCTCAGACACCGAATACATGGTGGATGCCAGTGCTAATGTGCACGACGTGAATGAATTTTTACCGAAGGAGTTACCGGAAAGCAATGACTACGACACCATATCGGGCTTGGTAAGTGATCTGTTTGATAAAATACCCGACGTAGGGGAACATAAAGAGTTCCATGGTTATAACTTCATAATCATAAAGAAAACCCAGCAGAACATTGAGTTTGTAAAACTGGAGCTCGTACAGACGGATCTGGATCAGGATATGGAATAGGAATATAGTTTGGCGTGACGTTACAGCTATTTTATACACCGGATATTTCGCCCCACGACAAAGTCTATGTGCTGAATGAGGAGGAAAGTAAACATGCAATCCGTGTACTGCGGCTCGCTGAGGGGCACGCTGTATATTTGGTGGATGGTAAGGGAGGGCAATACAGGGGAATCATTACCCATGCACATCCCAAACGTACGGCGATAACAATCGAAGATTTTAAACCCGATTATGAAAAGCGGAACTATTATCTGCATATTGCCGTTGCACCGACTAAGAATATCGACCGAATCGAGTGGTTCCTGGAAAAGGCGACCGAGGTAGGAATCGATGAAATCACGCCGATTATCTGCGAACATTCCGAACGGAAAGAGGTGAAGCCAGAGCGTTTGAATAAAGTAATGGTAGCCGCCATGAAGCAGTCGCTGAAAGCCTATTTGCCTAAGCTTAATGAAACAGTGAAACTCACAGACTTTCTAAAAAAGGATGGAGAACCGCAGAAATTTATTGCCCATTGCGCCAATGGCGAAAAACGGTATTTAACGGATGGGATTAAGGTGGCTGGCCGCTATGTCATATTGATCGGGCCGGAAGGCGATTTCAGTGTGCCGGAAATCCGTTTAGCAGTCGAAGCCGGTTACATGCCCATAACATTGGGCTCTTCGCGACTTCGCACGGAAACAGCCGCATTGGTGGCTTGTTTGGAAGCGGCAATCGGAAACCGATAACGTTTCCCAGCTTTAGGCTATTCCATCAATTCTGCGTTAAGTACCTGAATCTCTGAATTGCCTTCCTGGGTATTCGGATTCAGGTGTATAGTGCCGGTTATTTTAATGGGTTCTTCGGTAAAACGTACTTTTTTGCCTTTTTTCATAAATATTTCGACCATGGGTGGGATATCACCCTGACCGCAGAACATGCACTGCATAACCGGTAACACAGAGAGCATGAATGTCTCATGGTCCCGCCCCCCATTGATAGGAACCAGGTAACCGGGAAGGGTAACGTTTTTTTTGTCAATGGCTTTTAATTCATCCGGAAAATGCGGGGTGTATACAGTTTTGCTGTCTTTATACGTTACTTTATACATCAATTTATTGATGGTCTCCCAGGTACCGTTCATCATCGGTGTATGGTCCGGAACTTCACCAAATGGAACGTCCTGTGCGTTTGTTAGTTGTGTGCCAAAGGCAATGAATGCAATAATTACGAAATACGTTCTCATGTCCTGTACTAATTTCCCGATAATGTTTGCGATATGGAAGTTTTATATGCTTTTACAGCGGGGATCACCGCAGCTAAAAAGCCGATGGTTACGCCGATAACTAACAACCAAGCCTCCTGGGGTAGTAAAACCAACGCCTCCAAAAGCGATGCCGTACTGCCTGTACGGGTGCCGATCAGGTAAACGGCTATGTGACCAATCCCGATTCCCACAATCGCTCCCACAAAGGTAAGTAATATTCCTTCGGCAATCACTATGCCGAATAGCTTTCCCTGCGACGCCCCAAGTGTACGCATAATGGCCAGGTCATATTTGCGGCTTTTCAACGCATTGTATAAGCTGATAAACACGCTGAGGGCAGCCATTAACATGATGACATAAGCCAGTATTTGCAGCGAATCGATCCCGATGCCCAGCAGCGAAAACAGTCGTGCACTTTCGATGGCCGGAGAGGCCGCTTGCATGGCTGTGTTTTGGTTTACGAGTCGGGGAAACATGCCGATGGCGGCGGGATTCCGGTATTGGATCAACATGCTGGTGATCTCGCGCTCGCGCGAGCCGACGTTGCCCATAATGTTTTTTACCAATTGGGGCTCTTTAGGGGCTACTGGGTCATGATCCTCGCCGTGGTGGTGTTCGTGTTCGTCCACGCCGGCCAAGTCGTGGCTATGGCTGTGTTCGCTTTCTGCATGCTCATGCTCGTCTTCGGAATGAGCCTCGTCTTCATGCGTTCCATGCATGCGCCACACGCTAGCCAAATTGGTTACTATGAGCCGGTCTGCAATGTGGTGAGCCGGCTTAAATATTCCGGTAATGGTATAGGCATTTTCGTCGTGTGTATGGCCTTCGCTGCTAAGGCCATGGGCGCCATATATCTTATCGCCGACTTTCAGCTGGTTCTTCCGTGCGACATCCGCCCCGATGGCCGCTTCGAAGTCTCCTTTCCAAATCCGGCCTTCAGCTAGTTCCAGCCCATATAACTGTAGGAATGTACTGTCGGTGCCGACAATTCGGTGGCCTTTGTAATTGTCGCCCAACGAAAGCGGTACCGCCAATTTGACCATGGGATTGGCGGCCAGTTTTTGGGCTTCCCTCAAGCTGATGTTGCCTGTCGGATTGTCCATGTGATAGATGCTGCTGAGGATGAGCTGAATGGGGCTTCCTTTTGCGCCGACGACTAAATCGATGCCTCGGCTATTGTTGCCGAGCTGTTCTTCGATTTGATGAGAAGTAAGCAGCAGCACGCACAATATACCCGTGCCGAAGGCGGTGAGTAAAATCCCCAGCAGCGATGTTGCTGTATTTTGGCGAATGTTTTTCCATGCGATCTGAATACTATTCATACCACACCTCCCACCTGATATGCATGGTTTATCCGGCTTTTGACCCGTTTATCGTGTGTTGCAACCACCAACGTTGCACCTTGTTGTTCGGCTTGAGTGAGCAGCAAACTTAATACGCTTTCCGTGTTCCGGTCATCTAACGATGCGGTGGGTTCGTCGGCCACCAAAATTGCGGGTCGGTTTATCACGGCGCGCGCAATCGCTGCGCGTTGCATCTGTCCGCGACTCAATTTTCCGGGGTAGCTATTGGCTTTGTGCGCCAGGTTCAGCAACGCTAACACTTCATCAATGCGGTCATGGTTTATCTTCGCACCGGCAAATCCCTGTGCAATCTGTAGGTTTTCTCTTACCGTAAGGCTTTTTACCAAGTGAGCTTCCTGAAAAATGAGCCCGATGCGTTGTCCGCGGAATTCGTCCAATTTCCGGGCAGGCAGTTCGTAAAGCTGCTGCCCGTCAACCTGTACCGTTCCGGTTTCCGGTTTCAGCAATCCACTTAGGATGTGTAGCAAGGTGGTTTTTCCGCTACCCGAATCACCGAGTATCAAGGTGTGTTGGCCGTTGGTTACTTCAAGATCTGCAAACTGTAACGATTCACCTCGTGGATATCGATAGGCGATATCATTCAAACGGATCACTGTCTGTTTATTATCCTGCATGTCTGTCGTACTTCTGTTCCGTTTGGCAAGTTTAAGGTATTCTGAGCAAATATGCATTCTATTAATGCAACTTTATTGATATTGTTAATCCGCGCAAAGCACCTAGCTTATCTTCCCATTCTTATGGTAACATTTAATTAACATAAAGCTAAGCATTCCTTCATGTAATACTAATGTTTAGGTAATGTTAAATTAGGATTATTGCAGGGAATTTTTATCAGACCATGCAAAATAGAAAAGTTAAAAGTTGTTTACTGTTTATCAGTTTTCTCCTAACCGTATTTGGCTCAAATGCGCAAGCCCAGCAAGGCATTATTAAGGGGACAGTTAAAGATGCAGCGACCGGCGAGGAAATTGTTGGTGCTTCGCTTGGCATCGTTGGGACCACACATGGCACGATTTCCGATGACAAGGGCGCTTTCCTGCTCACGGGAATTCCTGCGGGTCAGTATGTTTTTCAAGTAAGCTATGTAGGCTACTCGACGATACGTATTGAAGATGTTGTGGTAAAAGAAGGAGCGGAAACGAATCTGGATATCAATCTCGAAGAGGCCGGAGAAATGATGGATGAGGTGGTCGTGACCACCACACGACGGCGCGGCGCCGATATTGCCTTACTGGCCGAACAAAAGAAAGCCAGCTTGGTGATTCAGCGGATCGGTGCTCAGGAGTTGTCACGAATCGGTGCAAGCGACGCGGCAAATGCGGTCGCGAAGATGTCGGGAATATCTAAGGAAGAAGGAGGTACACAAGTGTATATCCGTGGCATGGGTGATCGCTATAACACCACTTCTTTCAATGGTTTGCCGTTGCCTTCCAATGATCCCCGATTAAAGAACATTGCATTGGATCTATTTTCGACGGATGTCATCGAGTTTGTTGCCGTAGATAAACTTTACAATAGCAAAATGTCTGGCGATTTCGGTGGGGGAAATATTGATATCTACTCGAAAGAGTACTCTGGCGATGGTATGTTTGAGGTTTCTGTGTCGTCTACGTTGAATACCAACGCGATATCCCATGCAGGTGCCTTCGCGCAGCTTCCAAATGGCGATAAGTGGGGCTTCTCGCAATATACTATACCGGAGAATCCGCTGGGCGGATTTAACTTCACCAATAGTGCAAATCCGGTATCCCGCAATCCCTACCCGGCTAATGTGCGTGTATTGGGCGGAAAGTCATTTAACGTTGGTGGTACGGGTAGACTCAATTTGTTTGGCACAGCCAGTTTTGGGAATGGATTTGAATATCGTGAAGGCGTCAACAATGACGTCAGTGCACAGGGGGCAAGGATACGATGGTCCGATCAAACTCGCTTCGGGTATAAAACCAACACTACCGGCCTATTCAATGCAAAATACCTGATTAATCCAACGCATAAGTTGTCGTATAACTTTTTGTTTGTTAACAGCAGTGATCAATGGAACGATAACTATAATGGCTATTTCCGTGATATCACGGAAGGGACGACCGGCTTACGGCGCTTGGGTTCGTATGCACAAAATCGAGTTTTTGTAAACCAATTGTTGGGTACCCATCAATTGAGTAGTCGCATCGATGTAGATTGGGGAGTGTCGGCGAACCGGGTGTCCTATATTATGCCCGATCGGATTGAAAATATACTTCGATATGTGGACGGCGAAGGGTATAGGATCGCAGAATTTGCGGATTCGGATAACAACCGATTCAATCAACGGTTGGACGAAAATGAATATGCAGTCAATTTGAACGGAAGCTACAAAATCGGCAATACAGAAGCGCCGAGCGGAGTCATTCGTTTAGGTTATCAAGGGCGGCTCAAAGATCGTGAATTTGAGTCTATTCAATTTAATTTTGAACATACATCACAAGGAAGGGCTGTGGTTGTTGACCCCAATAACTTGGATGCATTATATAATCAGAATAGCTTTGCGAATGGCTATTTTAATATTACTGGATTTGCAGGCGAATCTCCGCAGTTGTATAGCGGCGACCAACAGATACATGCCGGTTATGTCAGCTTGGAGTATGATTTGACTGATCGGTTGACTTCTGTTGTCGGTGTTCGTTATGAAAATATCCGACAGTATGTTGATTGGGTAACGCAATTCTTTCCCGATGGTGGTAAAAATACGTTAACCAAGAATCCGGTTTTGCCGAGTCTGAACCTGAAATACGAATTAAACGAAAGGCAGAACCTGCGTTTAGGAGCCGGCAAAACCTATACACTGCCTCAATTCAAAGAACGAGCTCCTTTTGTATTTGACGACGGTACCGTATCTGAACAAGGAAATCCATTTTTATATCCTTCTGATAACTATAATTTGGATCTCAAGTGGGAGATGTTCCCGTCGTCGTCCGAATTGATTTCCATAGCAGCGTTTGGAAAATACATCCAAAATCCTATCAATGAAATCAGCATTTCGGCTACAGCGAATGATGTTTCATGGGTAAACATCGGGGATGTCGGAACCGTAATCGGTGTTGAATTGGAGGCAAAGAAAGATCTGATTAAATGGAATAGTGATCGGAATCTGTTCTCAGCTGGTTTGAATGTAGCTTACATGAAGACCGATCAGGATATCAATACGGATAAAGTAAGGCAGGAAACCAGATTCGACATTCGGCCTACGCATGATCGATCCAACTTTACCGGCGCATCTGATTTATTGGTCAATACTGATCTTACCTATACCAAGCGCTGGCGGAATGACGGCAATATTATGGCAACAGTCGCGTACTCCTATTTTTCAGACAAAATTTACTCGCTTGGCATCGAACAGAAAGGGAATTTGGTTGATCGAGGGGTAGGAACGCTCGACTTCATCATTCGGAGCAAGATTAATCGGCATATCGGCGTGGATTTGTTGCTAAGGAATATGCTGGATCCAGAATACCGCAGGGTCCAAGAAAATGCAAGCGGACATGTGCCGGTATTGACGTATAAGAAAGGACGATTCTTTTCGCTTGGTGTTAATTACCAGCTTTAATTCAGGTTATTGTGTTAGTTAACAATTTGATTATGCGAAGTTAATAATCAGGTTACTATTAATATACACTTTTGTTGCGGAATACAGAATTATATAAAAAAACTGAACATGGAAATGAAAAAGACTTTTAGATGGATGATGGGAGCTACTGCGCTGGCTGTTGCAGTAGCAGTAACTTCTTGTAGCGACGATGATGATCCACAACCGGACCCCGATAATGGTTTCGTTGTCAATCGTGATGACCTGAAGGGCGAAATCACTAGCGGAGAAGTTGTGCTAGAGGAGGGCACGTATAAGTTGACAGGCGCCTTGGTCGTGAAGGAAAATGCGAAATTAGTTATTAAGCCGGGTGTAATCGTTGAGGCGACGGCGCTACCGGCAAATCAATTTGCTGCTGTTCGCTATATTGGAATATCCCGCGGAGCGCAGATTGATGTGCAGGGAACTGCAGCCAACCCGGTGGTATTTACTGCCGCTGAAAAGAAGCCTGGTGCTTGGGGTGGTTTGGTGCTTTGCGGTGCGGCTCCTATCAATAAAGGAGAAACTGCGCAATCCGAAGTGGGTGACCTGGCTTATGGTGGCACCAATGCAAGTGACAATTCGGGTTCCATTAAATACCTTCGGATTGAATATTCAGGCTATTCTTACAATGATGAAAAAGAATTCAACGGTGTTTCATTCTTTGGCGTCGGTAGTGCTACTGTGATTGAAAATATTCAGGTCCACGAAGGCTCGGACGACGGCTTTGAATGGTTTGGTGGAACCGTAAATGCGAAAAACTTAGTAGTTACAAACTATTCAACCGAATTCGTCGGCGATGATTTGTTTGACTGGACAGAAGGTTGGACGGGTTCGGGTGAAAACTGGTACGGCATACGCACCAATGACGGTAACCGGGGTATTGAGGCGGATAATAATAGCAACAATCATTTGGCTACTCCCGTTTCCAATCCAACAATCAAAAATTTGACGCTGATTGGCAATGGTGCCGGTGGCGAAAATCATGCGATCAAATTGCGTGTTGGAACGAAAGGGATGTTCGATAATGTGGTGTTGAGCAATTGGGGGACTGGATTTGATGTCGAGCATGATGAAGGTATTTTATTTGTAGGCGACGGATCGTTGAAAGCCACCGGGGTGAAATTTGACAACGTAACAAAGCTATCTACGGGTAAAAACACCGCTGGTACCTCCGTTGACATAAGCGCATTATTCACCGAGAACACAAATGCTACCGGTGCCGGAGCTGGTACGGCTAAGCCAGAATGGGCTGGTGGCTGGACCGTAGGACTGGATTAATCTCGATAGAAAACATCGATCTATGTAGACAGGCCCGTCTTTTGGAAAATCCTCGAACCAGAACCTGTGAGGTTATGTTCGGGGATTTTCCTATTTGTAGTTTTTTTGTTTTGTATGTGCTTTTCATCGCTATGTGTTAACACGGTCATTGTGATAAGAGGAATCTGGCAACGGCATGATAATATGCAGGCAAAGAAAATTCCGTTCCGTAATGTATATAATAAAAGGTCCTGCCGTTTTGGGCAGGACCTTTTGTCTACAGAGCCCTATGAGATTGCTAAATCCTGCAGAATCGCCTACTTAATAAACAGCCCCGCAATAGCTAGCACCGCTTCTGCGGTTAAGGGCTCATCGAAGGACTCCGTAGCCGCATTGTTGGAGAGCTTCCCGTCAATCCCGTTTAGTGAGGGGATATTAACACCGGCCTGTGAGACATTGTCTTCACCCGCATACACGGGGTCCACCGCCGCGCCGATTCCGCTATCATTAGCACCCGTGATCCAAGGCTTCTGGGCTGCGGCAGCTCCACCGCGCGCACGTCTCATCTGTCGGATATGCGAAGCGTGGCGGGCTTCCGCAGCATGAATCTGCAAAGCCGCGGTAAGTACTACTTGATTGCCTTTTAGTAGTCCGGCTTGTCCCTTATAAGCCCTTACCCCAGTATCCTCGAATGCCTGTGCGAGCGCCAGAAACGTGTCATAGTCGGTAAAGACATTGCCAAATGTTCCCCCCGCGGTAAAGTCGAATTCCGGTTGAGCTACCGCATCCGATCCCAGCACCTGCTTCAGAAAGGCAACGTGTGCGATCTCATGGTCGCGTATTGTGGCTATCGCTCCCCGGCCCGGCCCAGCGGGAATCAAGCCGGATGCGGCTGTTCCCTTCGTATAGTATGCAGCCTCCAGGTACTCCAGGGTAAGCGCATAGTTAAGCACACCCGTTACGTCAGTGGGTGCCTGCTGGCCATAAGCCTTTTTAAATAGTGAACCCAACATAAGGGGTAGGCCCGCGGCTGCTACTTTGGTGCTCATGGAAGCTAAGTTTCTAATGGCCGCACGGCGTGGGCTTATACGCTCGGGAAATTCCGAATCTACTTGCGTTATTTCGTCGAATATATTGAATAAGTTCATGACAGTGGTGATTAATAAGTAGGCAAATCTGTTACATCGATCTTCGATTTTATAAAGGGCCCGGCTGCCTCCAGCACTACCGTGGGGCTGTTGGAGAGGTCCAAACCATTCGCATCAACTACTTCATCGTTGGCGAACGATCCGTTGTCGATCAGGTCACGTACCAAAGCGGCATGCCTGGCTTCCACCGACACGATCTTTCCGGCAAGCGCCAGGTAATTCACATCTTGTATCAGCCAGCCTGCGCCGTTGTAAGCGGAGACACCCAGGTCCTCAAATGTCCTCGCTGTTGCCAGCACACTTCCCCGGCTTGAAAAATCGACCGCGGAGAAATCGAATGCCAACGAATCGATCGCATGCTGGCCGAGCGCTGCTTTGAAGAATTCCCGGTGCGCAATTTCATGGTCGCGGATATCCATCATCAGGGCACGTTCCCAATCGGAAATACTGCCATATGGATTCGAGATAACCTCGGTGTAAAAAGCAGCTTCCAATTGCTCCAATGCATAGGCATAATTAAGTATGGCAATGTCACCGCTTCCAAAATAAAACCCTTTGCCACCCATATCGGGGCCGGGATTGTCTTTCTTGCATCCCCATGCTACTAATGCGGCCGCCGCTCCGGCTCCCGCATACTGAAGAAATTGCCGGCGCCTTACCGGAGTTTCAGTCAGCCTATCGCTGAGAAGAGGCTGGCCGTCTGTTTTTTTAATCGAACTTTCCATTGGTATTATATTTTATAAATAAGTGTGGTCGTATTCGACGCAGCAATATATACGAGGTCTGCCGGGGTACGGATTTCACGTTGAGCAAAAAAAATTAAACCCGATAAATCCATAACAGCAAGCTTTGCGTATATAATGCCCGCTAACGAGCTTGAATGAGTTGAATTCGGAGTTTACAAATCAGCTTGGAATTATTTTCAGGAACAAGAAAAAATTACTATCATTACCACAATTACGATCCAAAGCAATTTGCACGCGAAGCCATCATACACGGAAGCTCAATTGATCGAGCTGCTGAAGCTCAAGAACCAGCGGGCATATAACTACCTGTATGACAACTATTCCGCTGCCATCTACGGAGTGATCTGTAAAGTGGTCGGCGATGAGGATGAAGCAGCTGATGTAATGCAAGAAGCGTTTATAAGGATATGGAGGAATATTGAGCAGTACAATGCCGACAAAGGCCGGCTATTCACCTGGATGTTAAATGTTGCCAGGAATCTGGCCATCGACTACATCCGGTCTGCGCAATCCAGAAAAAGCAGTAAGACCGAGTCGTTGACGGAATCGACGCCGCTGGGTGCTCCGGGTTATACGGACGCTATCAAAATCGACCATGTTGGCTTAAATGCCGTACTTGATAAGCTTACCGTGGAACAAAAGAAAATTATCGATATGGCTTATTTTCAGGGGTATACGCAAGAGGAGATTGCTGAGGAATTGGACATGCCCCTGGGAACCGTCAAGACACGTGCAAGGGCGGCATTAATGAAATTAAAGCATTTGTTTGTTTAACATTGGACATACAGGATTACATATCGTCAGGAATCATTGAAAACCATGTACTTGGTCTCACTTCGCCTGCGGAAGATGCTGAGCTTACCCGCATGTCCGAACAGTATCCGGAGATAAGGCAAGCCCTGCGGGAAGCGGAAGAAGCATTGGTAAGTTATGGCGTGTTGCATAGTAAAACACCGCCCGCTTCTGTAAAGGGAAAAATTTTGCAAGCACTGGCCGATGACGGTCAAATCCATCCCGAAGATGAAAACCAAACCTCCTCACGGCCTTCAAAGAATGTATTCATGCGTGCCGTTGCCATTGCCGCATCGGTGCTTTTTCTTGCCACCGTTGGCTTTCATCTGATCAGGACGGCTGACTTCCGAAGGCAGATAAGCCAGTTGAAGCAGGAAAAAGCAGACCTGATTGCGCAAAATGAAATCTTCATGGCACAAATCCAAGAGACCCGCCAGGAACTGAAGGTAATCGGAGACCCTGCATTCACGACGGTGGTGCTCAATGGGGTTGCCGGGTATGACAACAGCCGTGCGTTGGTCTATTGGAATGCGGCTTCCCATGCGGTTTACCTTAAACCGATAGATTTGCCGGCATTGCCCCAAAACAAGCAATACCAACTTTGGGGTATAGTTGGCGGGCAGCCTGTCAATGCCGGAATCTATGATCCGCCCGTTGGGGACCAGGCTCTCCTGCAAATGGTGTCCATTGAAAATGCCGAAATGTTCGCCATCACCGTAGAACCGACGGGAGGTAGTGACCAGCCTACATTGGACCAGATGGTGGTGGCTGGCAAACTGTGATCTTTTTTGATAAATTTAAATCCAAAGCTGCACTTATTTCGTATATAATATATAATGAGATTTTACTATGAAAAAAGTGTAGCAGTTGTAGCGGATGATAAAGACATCCGCGAAAGGGTCGAGTTCCTATTACGGCCTAACCATCCCTCGTTTCCCGCGTGCAAGCACGGATTGCCTAAACCGGTAATGCTTTATTGATAAAAATTTGCAAACATCACCAAGGCCGCTAGAATCAACCCCAACCCAATCAGCTTTTCCAACACTTCATCACCGATGGTAGGGGTTAGCCGGTTGCCAGCGATGGCACCCCCCGCAAAGCCGATCATTACCGGCCAGGCATGGGAAAGCAAGATGTGGCCCTGAATGTAATGACTCAGAGATCCTGTAATACTCGTAATCAAAATCATAAATAGGGCGGTTGCTGTGGCTACTTTGACAGGCATCTTAAAAACTCTTAGCATAATAGGTGTTTTCAGAAAACCTCCGCCGATCCCAAAAAGTCCCGCTAGTGTGCCAGCGGAAAGACCGAAGAATAGAATCAATCCTACACTGGCTCGATACGTCAAATTCATCTCCTTATGGTGAATGACAAGTCCGGGTTTCCATTGATTCATCCGGGAGAAAAGATCAGGTTTAGCGGAGGCATTACCTGTTTTTGCCTTTTTCAGCCAGAACGATAGACCCAGTATGAATACCAAAATAGAAAATAGGATCTCCAGTCCGGCGGTCGATATATAAGAGAGCAGGAGACTCCCAAGTATAACGCCACCCATGGTAGGAACTTCGAGGAGTATTCCCATTTTGAAATCGACATGGCCTTTCCTTCGAAGTCGGTAGGTAGCCATCAGTGACGAAAAAATAAGGGAAAACATGACGCTGCCAACCGCGATGGCAAGTGGATAATGGAAAATCGTAACCAGTATGGGAACCATAAAGATCCCGCCGCCAAATCCGATAAGGTTTCCGAATGAACTGACCGTAAAGCCGATCAGCACGATCAGTAGCGGGGTGATAATGTAAGGATCCATGGCGCTTTGAAATCAAAGGTATATTTTTTCCTTGTTTTATCCTGAAATGGCTGAACTTTTAGAGGCACATTTGATGATATGTTAATCAGTGCTTAATCCAGACATAATAACCCCCATTTACTTTTGTCGTAACAAAAAGCAGCATTCATTTTGTTAGGTTTGGTTAAATGGAAAAACCTCGTTGTGAAACGGGGTTTTTTACTGTCATGTATTTGGTTATAAGAAAAAATATTATTTTTGGGTACACCAATATTGTAAATCATGGAAATAAAAACATCAACTAAGTTCGTAGCCGAATTGATTGGTACCTTTGGTCTGGTACTTTTCGGCTGCGGAGCCGCTGCAGTAGCCGGAGCGGACACAATTGCGGGTCTCTCTGGCATAGGTCTTTTAGGTATCGCGTTTGCCTTTGGCTTGTCTGTCGTTGTCTTTGCTTATGCCATCGGGGGCATCAGCGGTTGTCACATTAATCCAGCAATTACCATTGCAATGCTGATCGATCGTAAGATTTCAGTAGGCGATGCAATTGCCTACATCATTGCGCAATTCATCGGTGCATTGCTGGGGGCTCTTGTATTGCAACAGATACTTAACGGACAGGTGGCAGGGTTCACAGCCGGTGAATGGGCTTATGGTTCGAACGGATGGGGAACAGGGTATCAAAGCGAGTATGGTATGACGTCCGCATTTATTGCGGAAACTGTGCTTACTTTCCTGTTTTTATTCGTAATATTCGGCACAACCTCAAAATGGGGTAATAGCACCATGGCTGGCCTGGCCATCGGATTTACACTCGTGCTCATCCATTTAGTAGCTATTCCCATTACGGGAACTTCTGTAAACCCGGCACGTAGCTTCGGGCCGGCAATTTTGGCGGGAGGTGCGGCGCTAGATCAGCTGTGGCTGTTTATTGTGGCCCCGATCGTCGGCGCAGCGTTGGCTGCCATTGTGTGGCGGTTGCTAGAGAAAAAAACTGAACATTAATAATGAAATATCGGCTACGAAGTATGCTATCTTCGGTACTTCGTAGCCTTTATTTTTGTAAAATACATTACTTCCTGTAGCTTGTCCGCTAACGACGATACTTCACACCCAGACTAAACCACCTTCCCGGCATGGGTACGGCCGCCGCTTCGATATACGTGACATCAAAAATGTTTTGAGCGTCTAGGTAGATAGCTATCGGTCTGAATTGGTAAGCTAACCGCATGTCGCTTACAAAATAGCTTTTGTAACTAATGCGTTCGTTGAAGCGGGTCGCCGCTGTTGCTGACAAGCGGCCAGTGGTCAGTGTGAGGTTGGCGACCAGTTGATGTCGCAAGCTTTCGATGGCATATTTGGAGGTAAGGGGCTGTTCGGCACTTGTCACTGTTGAAGGCGAGAGCCAGGTATAGGAAAGACCGGCCATCCAGGCCACAACGGATGCGGGAGCGGACAAGCGGTAGTTTGCGGAAGCAGATACGCCGTGTACGCGGTTTTCTGAAAAATTTGTGGGCTGATAAGGCATATCTGGGTTCTCCCGTATCCAGTCGATAAAATCATCGATATTCCGGTAGAAGTAATTTGCGTGGGCAATCAATCGTTGATCTGCATATTTTATTCCCCCTTCGGCATGCCAAGCCTTTTCAGGCATAACTTCCGCGTTGCCGATGTTGCCAGGTCGCTGATCCAAATAGAGGTCGGTAAACGATGGAATACGCTGCCCAGTACCGGTATGGGCCACCAATTTCCAATGTTCATTAAGTTGATAACCCAGGTCTATACCTGGAAAAATCTGCCAGCCGTAATCGGTGTTGTAATTGATATAAGCACCAGCATTAAGCAGAAAACGTTTGATTTTTTCCGTTTTGAACTCAGCGTACATTCCAAAGTTATCGCGTTTATGATTTCCGATGTTTGTGCTCCGGATCGTTTCATTCCGCATTTCCAGTCCAACGCCCACATCGCCCGCTGCGGTTTGCAGCGTGCCGTTAATTTCGGTATTGAGGGCATGACTGCGATGCTGGCTCCGTGCGCGGCTGAGGTCGTGCCCAAAGTACCGGTAATCGTCGTATGCATGCCGGTAGCTGATACGCGGGGATAATGTGAAACGTTCGGATACCTGCCCTTGATAACCTACAGCGGCCAATGCAGTTTGAACGATTTCTCTTGACTCCTTGTCGCCGGGGGCCGCATAAAAGCCGTTGGCACCAAAATCACTGGATACATATCCCCCCATCAACGAAAAGGCACTCGCGGCACCTGAAGTGATTTCTCCCTGGTAGAACACTTTGTGGTTGCGAAATGCCGTATTATAGCGGTAACCATTGCCGGATTCATGGCTGCCATACAAGGAGTGGCTGCCGAGTGCCCCGACAAGGGTACCTCCCAATTGGATGCCCCTACCATTAAAAAGGGCGTCATGGTTGGCCGTATCTTGCTTGAACCCTGATCCCGCGTAGGCGTGAGCGGATACACCCGAAACATCGGGTTTCCGGGTTACAATATTGATTGCCCCGGTAAGACTGTTGATGCCATAAATTCGTGCGGCCGGACCCCGGATGATTTCGATCCGTTCGATGGCGTCGGTAGGGATCGGAAGGTTGAGGCCGTTGTGTGCTGTCTGCGCATCTAGCACCTTCACGCCGTTAACAAGCAGGAGGGTTTGCTCAAAACTCCCCCCATCGATGCTTATATCTGCCTGCGATCCAAAGGGACCGCGCTGGCGGAGATCTACGCCGGCTACGTAACTCAACAGCTCGTTGAGTGAACGCGCGGGCAATGCTTCGATCTGCTGCCGGTCGATCACCTGGATATTGCGGTTTTGCTTGGTAAAGGGCAGTTGCAGACGATTTTCGGTAATAATGACTTCGTTCAACGAAATCATGTTTGTGTCTGTTTGCGATGTATGACTGCGCGACTCGAACGTCGGTTGACCGATGGCGGCCGCTATGCTGATAAGTGTTGTGAAAAAGATTGTGATGTGAACTTGTAGAAGAAATTGCTTCATTTTGTTGATTTTTTTGCAAAAATCGTATCTTGCCGGCATATCATCATGTGCCGGTTTTTATTTTATGGCTAGTCCGGTTTTAGTGCCTTATGGAAGTTTCGTTCAGGTGGACCGCCAATCGGAAACGCCAGTTTATTTACAGGTGGCCCACCAGTTGATCGTTGCTATCCAGCGGGGTTATCTGCCGGATGGACACAAGCTACCCGGTACACGGCGATTGGGTAACTTATTAGGGTTACACCGGAATACGGTTGTAGCTAGCTACGCTGAATTGGAGGCTCAGGGGTGCATTGAAATCCATCCCAATCAGGGTACATTCGTACGGAATGGTTACATTCCACGTCCTGAAAAGCCAAAAAGTCGGAGTAATCAGCTACTGACCGGTTATCCGCAGGATACTGGCTTTTTCTTCAAAAAATGGAATGTGCTGGACAGTCCCTTTGTGCATTCCCCGGCACGACTCCATCTGGATGATGGCCTTCCGGATCCCCGGCTGTCCCATGTGGATTACCTCACACGGTTGTTGCGTACCAACATGAAACGCAGGGGGAATCAATCGAAGTTGGGATATGGTAACCTGCACGGTAATGAGTATTATAAGGAAAACCTGGCGAATTTTCTGAACGTGACCCGGGGATTGCGTGTTTCCAAAGGCAATATCCTCGTAACACGCAGTCTGGAACTGGGAATCTATCTGGTAGCCGAAACGTTAATTTCACCGGGGGACCGGGTGGTTGTGGGCGAACTGGGTTACTTTGCCACCAATATGATTCTGCAAAAGGCCGGGGCAGTGATCGAAACGGTGCCCGTAGATGCAGAAGGGCTGGATGTGCCAGCAATCCGCACATTGTGTGAACGCCGTCCCTTCCGGATGCTTTACCTGACTCCTCACCATCATTATCCCACGACGGTGACGCTGAGCATTCAACGTAGATCCGAATTGCTGGAATTGTCGGCCGAATACGGTTTTATTATTTTGGAGGACGACTATGATTACGATTTCCATTACGATGACAGTCCTCAGCTTCCCCTGGTCAGTGCAGACGCCCAGGGTAATGTGGTTTACGTGGGGACTTTCGGACGCTCGTTGGCTCCCGGTTTTCGCTCCGGATTTGTTGTTGCCCCCAAAACGCTGATCGATGAAATGGGAAAATTGCTCGGTATTATCGACCGATACGGTGATGTACTAACCGAATTGGCACTGGGCGAGCTGATTGCAGATGGAGAAATTCACCGCTACTTAAAAAAGGCCACCAAACAATATAAAGAGCGTCGCGACCATTTGGCTTGTCTGCTTGTGGAGCAGTTGGGTAACTACATAGACTTTGTGGTGCCCAACGGTGGGCTAGCGTTCTGGACGACGTGGCCTTCCGACCTGAATCTCATGCAGATAGCCCGGGATTGTGCGAAGCGTGAACTGGATTTGCCTCAATATTTGCTGTATCAGTCGAAAAAACTAGCGGGTATTCGCTTGGGTTTCGGAAGCCTTACTCCCGATGAACTCACTGAGATGGTAGGCATCCTGGCAAGCGCATTACGACACTGCGAGCGAAGCGTGCGCTAATGCCATTCTTCTCGGCCGATAACTTTTTGTCCACTGACAGGATTCGGGATGGAGTCTGAAGTGGGCGGATCTGCGAGCAGATGGCGGATATCCGGTTGTCCGGCATCCACCCATGCCGAATACCAGAAACTACCTATTGAGTATATCGCACCCCGCATTCGCCGTTCGACCATCCCTGCTAACGCTCCGTGGTATGCCCTGGCATATGCATCCGAATAGGTGCGGATCAGGATGTGGTTCCGTTCGATGTAACCGAATTTTCGGTCGGGCGAAAATGCATTGTTCAACTTCGCTTCGATATCCAATACGGAATCTACCAACGCATGGCTTTCCCGTACGATACGCCACGCTTCGTTCACCGGCGACTCCACATAATGCGCACTTCCCACCAGGAAGTCATATTGGTCGGCGAACAGTTCCGGCAGACGGCTTTCCCAAAACGCATGGATGCCTATCTGGTTAGTTTTTTGTCCGTTGTAATTGCTGGTTGTATGCAGCGGTACATGCGCATCGGCAAGATAATGCCCAATATCGGACGAATGACGCAGGATTCGACCGAGGTTTCGTTCACTGAAAGCTTTTACCAGTGCATAATAACTTCTGTTTATCTGCCAGGGAAGGATACCCGATAAGAGCAATCGCCGCTCGGTGAATTTTTCCACAGCAGCGGTCCAGTGTACGGGAATTGTGTCGAAGGGATGCGGACCGTATTCATCGGCATCGATAAAGTGTCGGGGTGATTCGGCGGTGTCTATGTAGCAGCGTTTGTCCGGGTCAATCGCATGTTCGGTCATGTAATCGACATGGATCTTGTAGAAACCAGCCATGTTTGTAGGCAATGTAAATACGGCCATCCGATTGATGAGCTTATGCGCATGGAATCCCCACGAGCAAAGCAACACGACGGCAAAAACGGCGATTGGTAATAGGTAAATACGGTTCATAGTAGATTCGGTTCATAGTTAGATTCGGTTCATGAGTTAAAGTTAGCGTAAAAATGGAAAGATCACAAATTGTTTATTCGTTTTTAACGATGAGATAACTTTAATTAACGTTATTGGACTGAAATTAACATTCGGTATAATGAAGAGACTGATTCATTGGTTCGCTAGTTTGAAAAGCCGTATTTTTTTGCGTTTTTTGGCATCGGCATTTAGACACTGACAATTGAAAGTTAATAATTGAAAATTGAAAGTCGGCAATTATTGAGTTTCAATTTATTAAGTTTCAACTTTCAACTATGAAGATACTTTACGCAGTACAGGGTACCGGAAATGGTCATCTCAGTCGGGCAATGGATGTTGTTCCCTGCCTGCAGAAGCGAGCAGACGTCGATGTGTTGGTGAGCGGAATCCAGGCCGATCTAGCGTTACCGTTTGCCGTTAAATACCGGATGCATGGGCTGAGTTTCATTTTTGGAAGAAAGGGAGGGGTGGATCTTTGGAAGACCTTTATGAGCTCCACCGTTAGACGATTGGTTCAGGAAGTGAATACATTGCCGATTGAACAATATGATTTGATTATTAACGACTTCGAGCCGATATCTGCTTGGGCATGTAATACCCGAGAAAAGATATGCATCGGTCTCAGCCACCAAGCTGCCGCCATGGATCCCCAAGCACCCAAACCCAAAGAACAGGACATGCTGGGAAGATTCATTATGCGTAATTATGCGCCGGCGACGATTAATTATGGTTTCCATTTCAAACGGTATAGCGATCGAATATTCACTCCGGTTGTTCGTCAGCAGGTACGGCAATTGGAGGTATACGACAAGGGCCACTACACGGTTTACCTCCCTGCGTATGACGATGCACGGCTGCTCAAGCAGTTGATGCGTTTTCCCGACATCAAGTGGGAGGTGTTTTCCAAGCATAACAAAACGCCTTTTGTCTTGCGCAATGTAAGTGTTCAACCCATCGCCAACGAAAAATTTATCCAAAGCATGGCGTCTTCGGCGGGGGTGTTGTGCGGTGCGGGCTTCGAGACACCTGCGGAAGCCCTTTTCCTCCGCAAAAAACTATTGGTTGTCCCCATGAAAAACCAATACGAACAACACCTGAATGCGGCTGCATTGGATGAATTGGGAGTACCTGTGATTAAAAGTCTGAAGCCAAAAAATGATGTGGCGATTGAAACTTGGCTCAATAGCAAACATGCTGTAGCTGTCGATTATCCCGATTGTACGCAAGCAATCGTCGATAATTTATTGGAAGTACACCAGCCGAAAACTTTGGTATAGCACATGGTAAAAGGAGATTTCGGACCGCATTTCGAATGGGGTGTTTCCAGTGCCGCCTTCCAAACGGAGGGAGCTTGGGATGCCGAAGGGAAGGGGCAATCCATTTGGGATGTATTCACAACTCAGAAGGGTAAAATTAAGGATGCACACCACGCACGAACGGCTTGTAACTTCTACCAGGGTTATCAGGAGGATATTGCACTGATACGGACACTGAACATTCCTAATTTCCGGTTTTCCATCGCATGGCCACGTATTTTTCCAGCGGGAGTGGGACGACCTAATCCGAAAGGGCTGGATTTTTACAGCCGGGTGGTAGACCGTTGCTTGGAGCAGGGAATTACTCCGTGGATTACGCTCTACCATTGGGATTTGCCGCAATCACTTCAAGAAAAAGGGGGATGGGCCAATCGTGATATACTTTCTTGGATGGAAGATTATACAGCGTATGTCATTCGAAATCTTGGCGATCGCGTGAAACATTGGATGGTGCTTAATGAGCCCACCGTGTTTACCGGGGCTGGCTACTTCTTTGGAGTACACGCGCCCGGATTGACCGGTTTGCGCAATTTCTTTCCGGCGGCCCATCACGCGGCAATGGCTATGGGCCGGATCGGTCGATTGATGCGATCGGAAGTGATTGATGCAAGGGTTGGCACCACTTTTTCCTGTTCGAGCATTCACCCAGCAAGTAATCGCTATCGTGATGAGAAAGCCGCCGTTCGGGCCGATGCGTTGATCAATCGGTTGTTTATTGAACCGATCTTAGGGCTCGGATATCCTGTTAGCGACTTGAAGGCGTTGGCCGGTATCGAGAAATACATGCAGGCAGGCGATGAAAAGGCGTTACCATTTGATTTTGATTTTATTGGAATCCAAAATTACACGCGTGAAGTAGTGGCGAACTCGATCTTCGTACCATACCTGCGCGCGCGATTGGTTCCGCCGGCAAGACGTAATGTATCCAACATCACGGCAATGGGATGGGAAGTATATCCCGCAGCGATTTACGAGATGATTAAGAAGTTTAATTCATACCCGAATATGCCTAAGCTGATCGTCACCGAAAACGGGGCGGCGTTTGCCGATACCGTGACGGGCGGTCAAGTGAAAGACCACGACCGAACGCAATACCTAAAGGATCATCTTGCACAGGTGCTTCAGGCTAAACGGGACGGATTCAATGTCCAAGGTTATTTCGTGTGGACGCTCACCGACAACTTCGAATGGGCCGAAGGATATCATGCAAGGTTCGGCTTGGTACATGTGGATTTTGATACTCAACAGCGGATTGTGAAAGACTCTGGAAAATGGTATGGCAGGTTTCTCTCCGACTAACTTTTTCCTGATCTAGATAGCTCAGAAAAATACCTACTAATAGGTATTTGATTAAATTTGAAATTTGTGTTTCTTTGCTTTAGGAGAAAAATCAAATTCAATTAATCTAAAAACAAAAGCGATGAAACATCTTATAACTTTTGTTGTTTTTGGAGCGCTGTTGATATTCCTTGGTTCGTGTTCAAAGAAGGAAAGACCTGCGGTAGACGATGACAATCTGTTGATAGGTACTTGGGAAGCGGTGAGAGCCGTTGAGCGCGGATACATCGGTGATCAAGTAACGTATGAAATTGATACGGAAAATCCCGATGATCATTTTACGTTGGATATAAAGATCCAATTTATTGATAAAAGTAGCGTTCGTATTACAGGGGACGATATAGACGGTACGATCGAAACAACCTATTCCTTGTCAAACGGAGGTAAAACGCTATCGGTTAAGGATCCCGAAGGCGCATCTACGATCATTCAAATAAAAAAGTTGACTGCCACGGATATGGAGTGGGTTATCGAAGGGGAGGACTTCCTAGAAGGAGATGAAGTTAGCTCTCAAGCTGAACGATACGAGACGGAAATCCACTTAAAGAAAGTCAATTAGTCGTAAAGAAAATCCATCAGCCAAATTACACGCTTACCGGCAGCAAGACGTAAAAGTTTGCTGCCGATCTTGTTTTGAGCTTTTGTCACTTCAATGACATTTCCGTTCGCCGACACTGAAAATTAGGCTAACTTCTACAACATGGCATGATTTTATACAGGATCTTTTCAGCATTCGTTCATTTCTTTGCGTTTATTTAGATAGTTTGTGGCTGAGTTTCTTGATTTTTTGAATAACCTAACCAATCCAGATTGGATTGTTGCACATGGCGGACTTTATTTATTGTTGTTTATTGTTTTTGCGGAAACAGGTATCCTCATTGGGTTTTTCCTTCCGGGAGACCCTATCTTGTTTATCGCCGGTATCATTATTGCCAATTTGACACTCGGGCCGGTAGATTCGGTGTTGACATTGCTGTATTGGATTGCGCTGATTTCGGTGGCAGGTATAGCGGGTAATTTTCTCGGATATTGGTGCGGTAAATATTTCGGACATCGGCTACTGAAGATGAAGGATAACTGGCTCTTCAAAAAAGAATACATTTTCCGTGCACAGGAGTTTTACGAAAAAAGGGGCGGGGTAGCCATTATCCTTGCGCGTTTTCTCCCCGTAGTGCGCACATTTGCCCCTATCGTAGCCGGTATCGTAGAAATGGATTTCAAGAAGTTTGCATTTTATAACGTGGTGGGCGGTATTCTTTGGGTAGGTAGTCTGGTCACACTGGGTTACCTGCTTGGTGAAAATGATTGGGTGCAGCGCAACCTGGAATATGTGATTATGGGAATTGTTATCGCTGCAACCGCACCGGTGCTGGTTAAGATGCTTACCGGGAGAAAGAAAAAGCTAACGCCGGTAAACGAAGAGGTGCTGGAAGAGGAGTATTGATATTGATTTCCTCCGTCTCTTAAACCGGCTATATAAGGGATATATACCGGCGATATATGGAAGGAAAATCGAATAAGGGATACGTATTGAAAATAGCCGGAATAAATGAAAGCATCAAGTAAAATGATTTCTTAGCTTTGCACAAATTTTTATTTCATTTGTGCTCATGGACACCGACGCATCCGCAACTGCCAAACAGGTTTCGGCAACCATTTATCCCGTATTATTTGCACTGAGTTTTTCGCACCTGCTCAACGATACCATTCAGTCGCTCATCCCGGCGATTTATCCGATTGTAAAGGATTCCTTTCATTTGAGTTTTTCGCAAATTGGTGTGATCACCCTGGTCTTCCAGTTGTCATCGTCACTATTGCAGCCGTTGGTGGGTGTACTTACAGACAGTAGGCCTTATCCCTATGCGTTGCCAGTGGGGATGGGCTTTAGCCTCATAGGACTTATTATGTTGGCAATGGCAACTTCCTACCTCTGGATGCTTGTAGCGGTGGCATTTGTAGGGGCAGGGTCGTCAGTGTTTCATCCAGAAGCATCGCGCATGGCCTATGTGGCGTCGGGCGGCCGCAGAGGATTTGCGCAATCGCTTTTTCAAGTGGGGGGCAATGCGGGTAGTGCCATAGGGCCGTTGCTGGCGGCTATGCTGATTGCACCTTTTGGACAATTCAATGTCATCTGGTTCTCATTTGCAGCACTTACAGCGATTGTTATTCTTTACCGCATAGGCAAGTGGTATAAACCGAAATCTATTCGGAACTACATTCTTCGAAAGTATAAAGTTAAGGAAGTGGTCCATCAATCTTTGCCTCGTAAAACGGTTGTTGTATCCATCATCGTATTGTTGGTGCTCATTTTCTCCAAGTATTTTTACCTGACCAGCCTAACCAGTTATTATACGTTTTATCTGATTGATAAATTTGGGGTTTCTGTCCAGCATTCCCAATTGTATCTGTTTGTTTTTCTTTTCGCCGTGGCTGCAGGTACGATGATCGGAGGGCCAGTGGGTGATCGGATTGGGCGTAAATACGTTATCTGGCTATCTATTCTCGGCGCTTCGCCGTTCACGTTGGCGCTTCCCTATGCCAACCTTTTATGGACAGTCATTTTGTCCTTTGTCATCGGAGTGATCATTGCCTCGGCATTTTCAGCCATTCTGGTATATGCGCAGGAACTACTACCCGGTAATGTGGGAATGGTGTCGGGGCTGTTTTTCGGCTTTGCGTTTGGTATGGGAGGAATTGGTTCGGCGGTGCTCGGAAAATTGGCCGATAGCCAGGGCATCGACTATGTCTATCATGTATGTGCGTTTTTGCCGCTCATCGGTATCGTAGCCGCCTTTTTGCCGAACTTGAGGAAAAGGTCAGCATAATTTTACCTCATTTACTAGTGAGACATCAACAAGCTTGTATATATTTGTAAGCTTGTCATTGTAATAAATGAATTGAATCCATATGAAACCTGCCCTGTCGGCGCCTGATGCAAAAGGCGATGAAAGTGCAGGTTCCATGAGTTCTTTACGAGTAAACTATTTTCGAATGAAATTTTTAAGTATTGCCGCCGCCGGATGCCTGGCTGTAAGTACCGGTTCTCTATATGCCCAGCAGCCCAATGCCGTAAATCTGCTAAAAAGCCGCAGCGATTCCGTGGCTTACGCATTTGGCGCTTCAATTGCCCGAGACCTGAAACGTACGGGGATGGAAGAAATAAATGCTACTGTGCTGGCCCAAGCGGTAACTGATGTATTTGCGGGAAAGGAGACCACTTTCAACGAGACAGCGGAACGTGAACTGATTATGGAGGCTATTACGGCCGCCCGTGAAAAAATGGACGCGCAATTGAAGCAGGAAGCGGTTGCGTTTATGGAAAGTAACAAAGCAAAGCCGGGTATAACGACCACCGAGTCGGGCCTCCAATACGAAATCATCCGTGATGGAACAGGCGAGAAACCGACGTTAACGGACACGGTAACGGTACATTACAAAGGGCAGTTAAGCGATGGCAACGTGTTTGACAGTTCCTACGACCGGGGCGAACCTGCCACATTTACACTGGACCGCGTCATAAAAGGCTGGCAAGAAGGGATACAGCTGATGCCACAAGGTGCGCAGTATCGTATTTATATACCGTATGACCTTGGGTATGGAGAGCGCGGAGCCGGACAGGATATTCCGCCTTACAGCTCCCTAATTTTTGACGTTGAACTGATTTCGGTAAAAAAGCGCGCAGAAGAAGCGCCTAGCATAACCGATCCGGTCGAAGCGCAAGCTAAATAAATTGTACAGGTCAAGGCGCGTCAATGAACCCGTTAGGTAAATCGGATTTACAAGTAAGCCCCGTGAGCTTCGGCTGCATGTCGCTGGGGGAAAATGCCGCCCAGTACAAAGATCTATTACGAAAGGCAGCAGAGGCCGGGATCAATTATTTCGATACGGCTGATTTATATCAAAAAGGGCTGAACGAGCTTTATGTAGGGGAAACGCTTAAACCCATACGTAAAGATGTGATCATTGCCACCAAAGCAGGTAACCAATGGCGCCCCGATGGTACCGGGTGGGACTGGAATCCCAGTAAGGAATACATCCTGAAATGTGCCGAACAAAGTCTCAGACGGCTCAAAACCGATTACATTGACCTTTACCAACTGCACGGCGGCACAATTGATGACCCAATCGATGAAACGATAGAAGCCTTTGAACTGCTTAAGCAGCAGGGGAAAATCCGTTGGTATGGCATATCGTCCATCCGCCCGAATGTAATCCGGGAATATGTGAAGCGCTCAAATATTGTCAGCGTCATGATGCAGTACAGTGTGCTGGATCATCGCCCCGAAGAGGAGGTGCTGGACCTGTTGCATCAGCACGGTATCAGTGTGGTTTGCCGGGGTGCCGTTGCACAAGGTCTGTTGTTAGGCAAATCTGCCGCTAATTATCTGCAGTTTACGGACGGCGAAGTAACAAGGGCAGCTAAAACACTGGCAAAGATAGCGGATGAATCGGGGCTGAGTAAATTGGAGGCCGCATTGGGATATGTGTGGGCACATCCGGCGGTGGCTACTGCCGCACTGGGCATACGGACATCGGCGCAATTGGATGATGCGATTCTTGCGTTGCGAAACGCGACGCCGCTATCCGATATACAACGGACCGTCCTGCGCAAAGCGGTACGCTCATTTCACTACGAAGCACATCGATGACGCAACTTTAGAGCGAACAGAGAATAATGAATACCGCCGAAGGCAGCATGAATGCGGTTGAAAATAGACAAGTAATGAATACCGCCGAAGGCAGCATGAATGCGGTTGAAAATAGACAAGTAATGAATACCGCCGAAGGCAGCATGAATGCCTTTGAAAATAGACAAGTAATGAATAAACAATTATGAATATGAAAAAGCAGTTAAGATTAGTGACCATGATGGGGCTTGTTGTGCTCGCGGCGGGCATAACCGCATCATACGCACAGCAGCCGGAAAAGAAGTTGGACTGGCATCTTTCCGCCCAGACCTACACGTTCAATCGATTTAGTTTTTTTGAAGCCGTAGACAAGACGTTGGAAGCTGGTTTGAATAGTGTTGAGGCCTATCCTGGACAAAAATTAGGTGGAGGAATGGAAGGGACGATGGATTATAAAATGGACGCCGCTCAACGGAAGGCTATTTTGCACGCATTGAAGAAGAAAAAGGTAAAACTATGTGCATTTGGCGTGGTAAACGGTAACACCGAAGAGGAGTGGAAGCAGATATTCGAGTTTGCCAAAGCAATGGGCGTTAAGGTAATCAATTCGGAACCCGATGAAAAGTTTATGCCGTTGATTGGCCAGCTGGCTAACCAATATAAAATCAAGTTGGGTATCCACAATCACCCCCAACCTTCCCACTACTGGGATCCAAAGGTGGTATTGGCTGCGGTAGCGAAGGCAAATAGCCCATACGTGGGTGGATGTGCCGATGTGGGACACTGGGTACGATCGGGGCTTGATCCGTTGGAATGCCTCAAACAGTACGAAGGCCACCTGGTGAGTCTCCATTTTAAGGATTTATCCGAAAAATCACGTGAAGGACACGATGTGCATTGGGGAACAGGTGTCTGCAATGTAGAAGGGCTGATCGCTGAATTAAAAAGACAGGGATTCAAAGGCAATATATCTGCCGAATATGAGCACAACTGGGAAAATAATGTGGGTGATGTTGCGGAAAGTGTGAAAAACTTCCGTGCGATTCTCACACAATAGAAATCCCGAAACCCATTTTAATTATAAAAAGCCACAAAACTCATTGTGGCTTTTTTTGTGTCAATAGTTTTTCGAGATCTTCGGGCGTGTCAACGGCAAGTGTTTCGAACGTGGTTTCAGCGGTTTGGATGTGATAGCCGTTTTCCAGCCAGCGCAGTTGTTCTAACGATTCGGCGCGTTCCAACGAGGAGATGGGCAATGCCGTCAGCTCTGCTAACACTTGCGTACGGTATCCATAGATGCCGATGTGTTTGTAATAAGTGTGCGAGTAAGGCCAGTCCTGAGAAGGTGCGTTACGGAAATAAGGAATGGTCTGCCGACTGAAATAGATAGCCTTTCCTGTACGATCGATCACAACCTTGGGGATGTTGGGATTAAATAGCACATCCAATGTTGTAATCCGTTTAATGAGTGTTGCAATCTGCACCTCTTGTTTCTGAAAACAGTCGACCAGTAAATCGATTTGCTCGGGATCAATATACGGCTCATCGCCCTGTATATTGATGGCAATGTCAAACCCGGGGGTGGCGGCGATAACCTCCGCACAGCGGTCGGTTCCACTTTGATGGGTTTCGGCCGTCAATACTACCGGCGCACCGAAAGCGCCTACATGAGCCTGTATGCGCTCGTCGTCGGTTGCGACGATGACAGCATCCAATCGCTTACTTTTGGTTGCTTGTTCGTATACACGTCGGATCATGCTCTTCCCTGCAATGTCAATAAGCGGCTTCCCGGGGAAACGGGTGGAGGCGTAGCGCGCAGGGATGATGCCGATGGATTTTAGCTGGGACATGAGCTATAAGATGACTTAAAATAACCCAAACAATTCGGTTTCTATTTTCTGGATCACAAATCCCAGGTCATCCCGATTGTTCGCGAAATCCAATTTATCTTTATCCAAAATGAGCAGTTTTCCATCCTTGTAATTTTTAATCCACTTCTCATATTTGGTATTGAGCTTTGACAAATAGTCCAGCCGTATGTTTGCTTCATATTCCCTGCCCCGGGTTTGTATGTTTTCCACGAGTGTAGGAACGGAAGCCCTCAGGTAAATGAGTAAATCAGGGGCTTTGATATAGGAAATGATACTTTCGAAAATATTGCTGTAGTTCTCAAAATCACGGGCGCTCATTAAGCCCATGTCATATAGGTTTTCGGCAAAGATGTACGCGTCTTCGTAGATCGTTCGATCTTGGATGATATTGGTTTCCTTTTGCTGTAATTGCACAATATGCCTGAACCTACTGTTCAGAAAATAAATCTGCAGGTTGAATGCCCAGCGTTTCATGTCGCTGTAAAAATCTTCCAAATAGGGATTGTCGTCAACTGCTTCAAATTGAGGCTCCCATTTGAGGTGGTTGGCCAGTAACCGGGTAAGTGTCGTTTTTCCCGCTCCAATATTTCCTACGATGGCAATGTGCATGTGTTAAGTCAAAACTTCTTAAAGCCAATGATTTCGCGTACTTCGGCCACGGTTTTACGGGCACTTTCACGTGCCTTTTCGTTTCCGTGTCTAATTACTTTGCTAATATAGTCGTTATCATTGGAAATATCATGGATGCGCTCGCGCACAGGCGCCGTTGCTGCAATCATGTCTTCGGCCAACTGTTTTTTAAGGTCTCCATAACGGATTTGGCAGGTGTTATATAATTCGTTGAAATGGGCTACCGTGTCGGGCGTGGATACTGCTTCCATCAGCGTGAAAAGGTTTTGAATTGCTTCCGGTTTTGGCTGGTTGGGAGTGGTCGGCCCACTGTCTGTCACGGCCCGCATGACCTTTTTTCGGATGATCTCCGGCGAATCAGACAGATATACGGCGTTACCTTCGCCTTCGGATTTCCCCATTTTTCCTTTACCGTCTAAGCCCGGTATCTTGACGAGCTGTTTGCCGAAAGAAAATGCATGGGGTTCGGTAAAATAATCCGTTTTGTATAGGCGATTGAACCGGTTGGCAAAGGTACGCGTCATTTCAAGGTGTTGTTCCTGATCTTTGCCAACGGGAACTTTGACGGCGTGATGCAGCAGAATATCGGCGGCCATCAGGACGGGGTAGGTGAGTAGCCCGGCATTTACGTTATCCGGATTTGCACGCACCTTGTCTTTGAAAGATGCCGCCCGCTCGAGCTCACCCATATAGGCGTTCATGTTGAGGTAGAGATAAAGCTCCACAACTTCAGGTACATCGGATTGAATATAAATTGTGGCCACTTCGGGATCGATTCCGGCGGCAAGATATTCCACCATGACTTGCCGGACATTGGCATATAGATCTTCCGGAGTGGGGTGGGTTGTCAGTGAATGCAGGTCGGCAATGAAAAAATAGCAGTTGTATTCATGCTGCATTTTTACAAAGCTTCTGACTGCGCCGTAGTAGTTTCCTAAATGAAGTTTTCCGGTACTGCGGATACCGCTTACAACTGTTTCCATATTGGCGGCGAAATTAAGGAATTATTAGCTAATTTGGATGTGCAGAAGCCGGCTGTTGGTCATTGTATTGTCAATGTGGAGAATCAAATCTTCGTTTATCACATGTTTGTGGGCTATTATCTTTATTTTTGTCATCGAATAGAAATAATCGGTGGGATATGGACACACTTGTAAAACCGACATACAAAAAGCCGGGACCAGATGACTTTTTTAAGAAACTTCAAAAGGAAGTACAGGAAAAGGTGCTGGGTGACAAACGCATCCAACGCCGGAATGTGGTAAAGACGTATTTCCTGCTTTTTCTGTATGCAGGTTTTTATACAAGCATCCTGGTGTTTGGAAACTATACACCGCTACTATTTTTGTTTTATATTTTGCTGGGCTTTTCGATGATCATGCTGTTCATCAATGCCTTTCATGATGCGGCGCACGGCGCTGTGTTTAAGAAGCGGAAACACAACCAGCGCTTTATGTATGTACTGGAGTTTTTCGGTAGCAACAGTTGGCTTTGGGGGAAGCGTCATAATGTACTGCATCACCCGTATCCGAATATCCAGCATTGGGATACCGATATCAAACAGAGTGACCTGGTCCGTATATTTCCGGATAGTGAGTACCTGAACCAGCATCGGTACCAGCATATCTATATGTTTCTGCTCTATCCACTATATACGCTCAATTGGTTATTTATCCGGGATTTCAAGGATTTTTTTGGTACCAAAGACAATTATGTGAAGCGGATCATGAAGATTCCGCGTGTCGAGTATTACAAATTGTTTGCTGCCAAAATCTTTAATTTGTTTTACCTGGTAGGAATTCCCCTATTGATATTGAATCAACCTTGGTATATCGTGGTTCTTGGGTGGTTGTGTATGCATATTTTTGGAAGCTTGCTGGGGGTTATCGCGCTTATATCCACGCACGTAGATGAAACGGCTGTTTTCCCTTTACCGCCCGCAGATGGGAAGATGGATGTAACTTGGGCCGAACATCAAATGATGGTGACTAAAGATTTCAGCGCAGATAATGGGCTGGCTAATTTCCTGTTTGGAGGCTTTACGCACCATGTGGCGCACCACCTATTTCCTCATGTGGCGCACACATATTATCCCTATATTACACCTATTATCAAGCGGTATGCAAAGGAATATAACCTGCCTTACACCTGCTATCCGGCTATTAAAGCGGTGCGATCACACTTTGTGCTGTTAAAGAAACAAGGGAGAGGTGAGAATTTATTTCAGCACGGAGAGTTATAGCTTGGAAAGTTAGCGTTTTTTGGCTTCTTCCCAATACACATCCATTTCCGCCAGTGTCATTTCTTTCAGGTTCTTGCCCGTTTCTTTCGCACGGGTTTCAAGATGTGTGAAGCGTTTGATGAATTTTTTGTTCGTCCTTTCCAGTGCATTCTCGGGGTTAATCCCCACAAACCTCGCATAGTTAACTAGTGAAAACAGGAGATCTCCGAATTCGGCTTCTGCCTTTTCGGCGTCGATGGCGGTAGATTCGGCTACGTTAAATTCGTGCTTGAATTCTGCCAGTTCCTCTTCTACCTTTTGCCATACCTGTGCTTTATCTTCCCAATCAAATCCTACGCCCCGCACCTTATCCTGTATTCGGTACGCCTTTACCAGCGCGGGCAACGAGTGAGGAACCCCTGCCAATACTGATTTATTTCCTTCCTTGAGTTTAAGCTGTTCCCAATTGCGTTTCACATCTTCTTCGTTTGCTACATCCACGTCGCCATAAATGTGCGGATGCCGGGTGATCAGTTTTTCACATACCGTATTCAGCACGTCCACAATATCAAAGGCTCCTTGCTCTTCCGCAATACGCGCATAAAACACCAGATGCATCATGAGATCGCCCAGCTCCTTTTTCACTTCATCGAGGTCGTTATCCAGGATGGCGTCACCCAGTTCATACATTTCTTCGATGCTGAGATGGCGTAAAGATTCCATCGTTTGCTTCCTGTCCCAAGGGCAGTCTGTCCGTAGCGTGTTTAGCACAGTAAGCAGGCGTTCAAATGTTTTTGCCGGTGTGTGTTGGGGCGGGGGAGGAGTATGGGACATGATTAATTGTTTTGCGGCAAAGATAGTGAATTCCGCCTATCCAAAATTCGCTTCCTGAGGGGTTCCCTGAATTTGGAGCTGTAGGATGAGGTCGGTAAGTTGGCTGACGATGCTTTCCAATGCCGTCTCTCCGGGTATGTCTCCACTACGAACGTCGATCTCCATCTTTCGCAGTTGGAAGGCGATTTTGTCGGCACCGATTTGTGCAGTACGTCCGGCAAGGCGATGCAATAGCAGTTCTACGCTGGCTAAATTCTGTGTTTTATAGTTTTCTCTCAGTGCAGCAATATCATCTGCAGTGTCGCGTGTATAAAGCGCGATGATCTCACTGGCTTGTTTTTCATCATCGGCAAATTGCGGGAGGGATATCTCTGTCTGCTTGGATGCAGCGTCTGATGGTGCAATGTTCAGCAGGTGCAGTAAGTCGGCCTCCTTAAACGGTTTGAGCAACAATCCATCAAAGCCTTGGGCAAGAATTTGTTCCTGTTCTTCCGGTAGTACCTGTGCAGTACACGCGTAAATCGTTACGCCGTCCATCCCAATTTTTTTACGCAATTCCCGGTTCAACTCCATCCCATTCATTTCAGGCATTCGGATGTCCATCAACACGGTTGTAACCCGAGGATCCCAATCGGTCGACAGGACCTCGTTCGGCGAAGTGAAGCAACGATATGGAATGTGGCGTTTGCTGAGGATGTTTTTGCAAAGCCCGAGGATGAGGCGGTCGTCGTCAATGATCCAGATATGTCCCTCAAAGGGTTTTACGGGTTGTCGGTTGGTTCGGAGAGAAGCTTCAGGGGTCGTGGTTCGGGAAGTCTGGAGCGGAATGTTTACCTTGAAAACAGATCCGTATCCTTTTTTGCTTTCCACGCGGATATCACCATGCATGCTTTCGCAGATTGCTTTCACGATACTTAGTCCGAGACCGCTGCCGAAATACACCCCTGAGTTGGCATTTTCCGATTGTTCAAAGTCGTTGAAGATGCGTTCCAGATCTTCAGTAGGTATTCCTTTGCCCGTATCTTTGACGACGATATTCAATTCGGTCTTCTCCGTATAAACCACCGTACTTACGTTGAGCGTTACTTTGCCTTGGTCGGTAAATTTAATGGCATTGCTCAACAGGTTAAACAAAATCTGTTTGATCCGGAATGCATCACCGATAACCCCTCCCAATCCCAGAATACGGGTGTTGAAATCTAACGTTAATCCTTTGGCCTGCGCTTGCGTTTTCATTACTGCAACCACACTGTTAGCCAAGTCTTCTACAGAAAATGGTCTTTCATTGAGCACGATCTTGCCCGAAGTGATCCGGCTATAGTCCAGAATTTCATTCACAATTTGAAGAAGATGTTCCGACGATTGGTAGATGGCATCTATTTTGGCGTCTTCCACTGAATGCTCCTGTTTCAGTTGTTCGGAGTACCCGATGATGGATTGAAGGGGGGTGCGCAATTCGTGACTCATGTTGGCAAGAAAGCGTTGTTTAGCGGCAGCATGGTATTCTGCTTCTTCTTTCGCGGCTTCCAGCGCCAGCCGGTATGCATTGTTCCGACGGATATCGCCCAAAATCAGGTACAGCATGATGGCGGTGATAATGAAAAAGGCAAGGATAATCGCGCTGATCCGCCATACACTATCATTTACGACCGACTTCGCCTGCTGATTGTCCAATTCCATCTGCTGCATCGCTTCGTTTTCTACGGAATGGAGAATGCTAAGCATATTACTAATTAGCGTATTGCTAACTACGGTCAATTGTAATTCACGATCAACGAATTGTTCGCGCTGTTGCTGTTGAAGTGTCTGAAAACGCTGTACGATGCTGTCAATGCGTGCGAGCGTACTGTCGCGCCGCGTGGCATGAATGGTGTCTACCACTGTTTCCAGTTCTTCTTCCACCATCCGGCGTTCCTCGACGACCGGAAGCGGCTGCTCTTCTTTCTTTCGTCCGAACAGACGGGAGAAAAAGCCGCGGTCATCACTATCTATAGGTACGGCGGTGACGGTACTCGTATCTCCGGCAATGGTTGTGGTGCGACGTTTACGTTCGGTTGTTACCACTTTGCTGTCAGGTCCGGGTTCGTACAAAATATCACTGAGGGACTGCAATTGTTCTGAAAATACATGACTATCCACTACTTTTTCGCGGACCTTTACGTAAGATTTAAACAGATTATCCCGTTCCCGAAGTAGTGTTTTAATGGAGTCAATCCGGGCTTGCTGGATGGAGCTACCTTCGTACGAATGGCTCAGAGAGTCTAAAGACAATTGAATTTTTGCCGATTCCCTGGAGAAACTTTTGTACGATGTACCATTGCCGATAAACGCCTGGGAACGTTGCAGTTGGTCCAGCCGCATAATGTCTCTTGAAATACGGCTAACACGTTCCAATTTCGGGTCGGGAATAGTGATGCTATCCACGGTATCCATCATTTCCGTGAATGCCACTCGGCTGATAATCCAAGCCAATACCAATGCAATCGCGCAGGATACGAAAACAAAAATAACCTTGCGTCGCACACTTTCTGTAGATTGCATGTTTCGGGTAGGCATCGACTATTCTCCCAATTTTAAGTAAAGCTACCAAAAATTGTGCTAAAGTGGTAATTGGCGGTCAGCAATCGGCTCTCAATAATCGGCAGTTCGCTATCAGCTCTCTTGAAAGTAGAAAGCTGATAGCGAAAGTCGATTACTGGTTCAAAAACACAAACTTGTTATCAAACATATCCAGCTTGATGTGGCTTTCTTTATCGACTTTGCCCGCCAGGATTTCCTTGGATAGTTCATTGAGAATATGTTTTTGGATCACACGCTTCAACGGACGGGCTCCATATTGGGGATCATATCCCAATTGTGCCAGCCAATCCAATGCCTCATCACTCGCGGTAAGATGGATGCCCATTTCAGCGAGCTGCTTTTGTACGTTGGCAAACTGCATGTGCACAATCTTGCCAAGTTCTTCTCTGCTTAGCGGGGCAAACATAATTACCTCGTCAATCCGGTTGAGGAACTCGGGTCGTATGGTCTTTTGAAGTAATTCATACACTTCGCCCTGCGTTTTGGCCATAATCTCGTCCTTATTGCTTTCGTCCAATTGGCTGAAATTTTCCTGAATAAGGTGTGAACCGATGTTGGACGTCATGATGATGATCGTGTTTTTGAAATTCACGATCCGGCCTTTATTGTCTGTGAGGTGTCCATCGTCCAGCACTTGTAATAAGATGTTGAAGACATCGGGATGTGCTTTCTCGATTTCATCCAGCAACACGACGGCGTAGGGGTGGCGCCGGATAGCTTCCGTTAGCTGACCACCTTCATCGTATCCGACATATCCCGGAGGCGCACCGATGAGACGGGAGACCGAGTGACGTTCTTGATATTCGCTCATATCAATACGTACTAGGGATTGCTCATCGTTGAATAGAAACTCCGCCAGTGCCTTTGCTAACTCGGTCTTTCCTACACCGGTGGTGCCGAGGAATATGAACGAACCGATGGGGCGGCGTTTGTCGCTGAGACCGGCACGGGATCGACGGATGGCATCGGAAATGGCTTCGATCGCTTCTTCCTGACCGGCAACCCGCTTGTGTAACTCTTCTTCAAGGTGTAGCAATTTGTCACGTTCACTCTGAACCATTTTGGTGACTGGAATTCCTGTCCACCGGGATACTACCCCTGCAATGTCTTCCGCCGTGACTTCTTCCTTCAGCATCCGGCTGTCGCTTTGCTTTTCGGCAAGCTCTTTTTTAAGGGTTTCCACTTTGTCTTGCGACTCTTTGATCCGGCCGTAACGGATTTCAGCCACGCGTCCATAATCACCCGCCCGTTCGGCTTGATCGGCCTCTATTTTATAGTTTTCGATCTGTTCCAGCTCCTGGTTGATCGTATCGACCAGCGTTTTTTCGCTCTGCCATGCGGCCCGTAAGGAATCCCGTTCGGCGCTGAGGTTGGCAATTTCCTTACTCAGTTCGTCGACTTTTTTCGCATCTTTCTCCCGTTTGATTGCTTCCCGCTCGATCTCCAGCTGCATGATGCGCCGCTCAATCTCGTCTACCGCCTCAGGCACGGAGTCCATTTCCAGCCGAAGCTTGGAAGCTGCTTCATCCATGAGGTCGATGGCCTTATCGGGCAGGAACCGATCGGCAATATAACGTTGTGAAAGCTCTACGGCCGCAATGATGGCCTCGTCTAAGATACGCACCTTGTGGTGGGTTTCATAACGTTCTTTTAATCCGCGCAAGATCGAAATGGCATCCTGTGTATCGGGTTCCTCCACCATCACCTTTTGGAAACGGCGCTCCAAGGCCTTGTCTTTTTCGAAATACTTCTGGTATTCGTTGAGTGTCGTGGCACCGATGGCGCGCAGCTCCCCACGGGCTAACGCCGGCTTGAGAATGTTGGCGGCGTCCATGGCTCCTTCACCTCCACCGGCTCCGACCAGTGTATGAATCTCATCAATAAAGAGGATGATTTCACCATCGCTTTGCGTTACTTCCTTCACCACGGCTTTAAGGCGCTCTTCGAATTCGCCTTTGTATTTGGCCCCGGCAATCAAAGCGCCCATATCCAGTGAGAAAACCGTCTTTGTTTTCAAATTCTCAGGTACATCCCCTTTGATAATCCGATGCGCAATACCTTCAGCGATCGCTGTTTTTCCCACACCGGGTTCACCCACCAGGATGGGGTTGTTTTTGGTACGGCGCGACAAAATCTGGATAACCCGGCGGATTTCCTCGTCGCGACCGATAACGGGATCCAGTTTTCCCGATTCGGCATCTTCGTTGAGGTTACGGGCGTATTTATTGAGCGCATTGTACGTAGCCTCCGCATTCTGGTCGGTTACCCGTGCGTTGCCCCGTAGATCGGTAATTGCTTTTTTCAGGTCTTTTTCCGTTACGCCCTGATCTTTCAGGAGTGCTGCGGTTTTATCGCCGGCATTCAAAATACCTAATAAGATGTGTTCAATGGATACAAACTCATCTTTAAATTCCTTTAAATAAGATTGGGCCTTTTGCAACGCGGTGTTGGTTGAGGAAGCAAGGTAGATGTTACTGCCGCTGACTTTTGGAAACGTACTGATCTGTTTGTCGAGCTCTTCCTCCACATGCTTCACATTTACATTCAGTTTTTTCAGTAGATGGCTGACCACATTTTCATCCACCAGCAACAGCCCTTTCAGCAAGTGTGCCGTTTCGATGGATTGCTGTTGGTTGCCCACTGCAATCTCAGAAGCTTTCTGGATGGCTTCCTGTGCTTTGATCGTATAGTTATTGAAATTCATCGTCTTGATTTTACTCATGTGTAATCAAAACAAATACCATGGCGGATTTGATTGCTAAATCGGAAATTTTGTCTTGATTTGTTTAGGTGATGCTGAATAATTGTCTGTTGGATAGTAGATTATACTGAAAAAATAGCAGAATATAGCCGTTAGCATGCGAATGCTCCTAAAACAGCATTAATGCATAATTTTCTTATGTATATTGGAAAACTGTATATTTGCTGTATGAGTTCAGCGAAATTATTAAAAGGCACCCTTCAAACCATTATTTTGAAGTTACTTGAAGATCACGATAAGATGTACGGCTACGAGATCACCCAAAAAGTAAAACAGCTAAGCCAAGGAGAGTTCAAACTTACCGAGGGTGCTTTGTATCCTGCACTACACAAATTGGAGGCAGAAGGTCTACTCGAAACCAGTACAGAGCTGGTGGATGGACGCGTGCGCAAATACTACGCATTGTCGTCCGAAGGAAAGGGGGAAGTAAAAGAAAAAATGAGTGAAGCTGCTATTTTCATTGAAAAGCTGCAATTAGTGTTGAATCTAAAGCCGACCGTATCATGAAACTGAACGAACAGCAACTAAAACACTTACGAACTTTCATCGGTCAGCAAGGCTTTACGGCGATCGATCTCCAAATGGAAATCGTCGATCACGTAGCTTGTAGCATTGAAGAAAGAATGGGCGGAAATCCTGCGTTAACCTTTGAAGAGGCACTGCAACAGACCCATGCGGAATTCGGTGTGTCTGGATTTAGTACGCTGAAAGAAGCGATGGCCAACTCGCTTCGTAAGAAATATTTCCGTCAGATGTCGCTTGAGTTGAAGCGGTGGCTGTCTTTCCCTGCTGTGTTGGTAGTAGGAGGTTTCGCGTTGGTATTATACCAGCTCTTTTTCTGGATTGCCACGCCTTGGCTGTTTGTGATAACGGGTTTTGTGTATCTAGCTTTTTCGGTGGTAGCAGTCGCATATAATCTGTGGTTGCAACGTAAATATCGGAAACTGATGGCCATGCAGTTCGCTAATCAATTTATCATTCTACCAACTTTTCTCCTTTACGGTGGCGGAGGAGGGTGGCCGACGATTTCTAATCAATTCGCCCGCTATCCGGAGGAAGCCTGGGTCTATGCGTGCCTTTTCGCATGCATCACCTTGTTTTTTACATTCCTTTTTGCGGTGTTTTTCAGAGTCACATCGTATGCCATCCGGAATTGCCGGGAGTTTGAGCGGCACGATGTTTTGTTAAAACGGATTGATTGATTTATCTTGTATTTTATAGCGACTTTCGTTATTGTTGACTAACCAGTTGATTACCATAGATAAAAGCATGAAATATGAAAGCAGATAAAATCAAGAAAGTACTTCCCTATATCCCGGAAATTTTGGTGTTAGTAGCAGCAATGGTTTGTTTCCTTGGCGAATGGATTGGGACGTCTTCCTTGACGTCTTTTAGTGGAATAATGGGCTTTGGCATACTGGTGTTCATAGCCCTATTGATTTGGAAGAACAAGTATCTCGCACTTTCGATAGCTATTCTATTGGCGGGCGCGAGTGTTTATTTTCTGTTAGCATTACTTTCGGAGTTCCATGAATTTCGGGTGGAGAATCAGGAAAGGTGGCAAATGTTGCTGGTTGGCTGTGCCATTTTCGGTTCATTGTTGGTGGCCTCACTGATCATGCCTAGAAAATATTTTGCTAAATAGAATCCGGTGCCTTAAAGTACTGGCTATAAAGCCACCGTAGATAATGTAGTTAACGATGGCATTAACGATATTAAATGTTAAGGTGGACATGGCGGAGTAGACAATCATTACAGGAATTTTTGTGAATTTGCGGTATGGGATATTTAATCGTACATCCGGATACTAGCGAAAAATTAACGGCGATCAAGGTGGTACTGAAAGCATTGAAGGTTGATTTTGAGGAGAGCAAAGCAGCCTATAATACTGATTTTGTTGCGAAAATGCAGGAAGGCGAGGAGGATATTAAGGCGGGTCGTACAGTGAAAATGACACTGGACGAGTTATGGAAATAGAATTCACCCGACGTGCATTTAAGGAATGGAAGGAATGGAAGAAAAGCGGCAATGAGAAAATCATAAAGCGTATTGCCGAGTTAACCCAAGCCATTTTACAGGATCCGTTTTCAGGCATTGGTAAACCTGAACCCCTTAAGCACCAATAGGCATTATACCTAAAATTGGTCTTCCGATCAAATCAAAGTGGTCCCACTTTAAAAATTCGGTTTGAGTAGATACTTATCGTAGAACCGGAAGATATGGCCAGCCGCCTCTTCAGCAGTATCCACCAGGCGGTACAAGTTAAGATCTTCGGGACTGATATTCCCTTCTTCCAACATTCGGTTTTTTACCCAATCGAAAAGGCCACCCCAGTAGTCTTGGCCAACCAATACGATCGGGAACCGAGCGATTTTACCGGTCTGGATCAGTGTAATGGCCTCAAAGAGCTCGTCCATCGTGCCGAACCCTCCAGGCAGGACAATAAACCCTTGGGAGTACTTCATGAACATGACTTTCCGAACAAAGAAATAATTGAACTGAAGGAGTTTGTCTCGATCGATATAGGGATTATGGAATTGCTCAAACGGGAGCTCGATGTTAATACCCACCGATTTTCCGCCTGCCTCGTACGCACCTTTGTTAGCGGCTTCCATAATGCCCGGTCCACCGCCCGATACGACTCCGTAACCGCGCTCGGTAAGCAGTCGGGCGATGTCTTCGGCTAGCTGATAATTTTTATGGTCCTGCGGCGTGCGCGCCGACCCAAACATCGATACACACGGGCCTATTTTTGCCAGTTTTTCGAATCCATCGACGAACTCAGCCATGATTTTGAAAATCTGCCAGGAATCTTTCACTTTGATCTCCTGCCAGGTTTTGTTTTCAAAGGCCCGCATAATTTTATCTTCTCGCGTTCTCGCCATCGTTGGTGATTTTTGATTTTCGCTAAAGTACTAATTTTTCGAGCAAAGCGGTTATCCGCTAAATCTTGTTATCAGTGTTCAATCCGTCTTTACAAACTTTTCGGCCCAAACATGTATCTTTGCGTTATGAACTTTTCCTCCAAGCTGCTGGAACAGGCGGTGATTGAATTTGGGCGTCTGCCCGGGGTGGGACAGAAGACCGCCCTGCGCCTGGTGCTGCACCTACTGAAACAACCCGAGGCCGATGTCATGCGGTTTACCGAGGCGTTGAATCGCTTGAAACAGGAAATCCGGTATTGTACCACGTGCCATAATATTTCCGATCAAACAATTTGCGAGATATGTGCCTCGCATAAACGTGACAAGGGATTGATCTGTGTGGTTGAGGATACGCGCGACGTGATGGCCATCGAAAATACCAATCAATATCACGGCGTATACCACGTGTTGGGTGGACTGATATCGCCCATGGACGGAGTAGGGCCGTCTGACCTTCAAATTGACAGCTTGGTTGGCCGTTTGAAGGCCGGAGGGATACATGAGGTGGTCCTGGCGTTAAGTGCTACCATGGAAGGGGATACCACTATCTTTTACCTGTATAAGAAGCTCAAGGATTTCGGCGTGCAGATCAGTACGATTGCGCGGGGCATTGCCTTTGGCGGTGAACTGGAATATGTGGATGAAGTAACCCTTGGCCGATCCATCGCTACCCGCGTACCTTATGAACGGAGTATTGCCTAAGATGGAAGAACTGGATTACATCAGCAAAAACAGGCAGTCGTGGAACAACCGTGTGGATGTGCATGTTCAATCTGCATTTTATGATAACGAGCGTTTCCTCCAAGGGAAATCTTCGTTAAACGCGATTGAACTCGGATTGCTGGGTGACGTTGCAGGAAAAACCATACTGCACTTACAATGTCATTTTGGACAAGACAGCATCTCGTTGGCCCGAATGGGGGCTTCCGTCACGGCTGTTGACCTTTCGGATAGGGCCATTGAAAAAGGCCGGCTGTTTGCGGAACAGATCGGTGTAGCCGTTGATTTTATCTGTTGCGATATTTATGATTTAGCTGGTCATTTGGATAGGCAGTTTGACATTGTATTCACAAGCTACGGCACCATCGGCTGGCTTCCGGACCTGGATAAGTGGGGGGCACTCGTGTCGCGCTTCCTAAAACCGGGAGGTAAATTTGTATTTGTGGAATTTCACCCGGTGGTGTGGATGTTCGATGACGATTTCGACCGCATCGCTTATCCATACTCCAGTTCTGAGGCATTTGTCGAAACACAATCGGGTACGTATGCCGAACGTGATGCTCCAATTGAATCCCAATACGTCTGCTGGAACCATGGACTCGGGAAGGTACTGCAAGCATTGGTGGGTGCCAGACTTGAACTCATTTCCTTTGAAGAATTCGACTATTCTCCCTACAATTGCTTTAAACATGCGATTGAATACGAGCCGGGAAAATTCCGGATCGAGCATATAGGTAACAAAATGCCAATGGTGTATGCGTTGAAAGCCCTTCAAAAAAACAAACCTTGAATGAATTGAAAAACAAAACAGTCGTTATCACAGGTGCGTCATCCGGTATCGGCCTAGCCTGTGCGGAGGCATTTGCACGGCAGGGAACATCTCTCGTGTTGGGTGCAAGACGTTATGTCGATTTATGTACAATCAGCCAATCCTTAGAGTCGACGTATGGCATACGTGCGGTAGCCGTGCAGTGCGATGTAGCCAAAGAAACGGATTGCCAGATGCTGATACAGCAAGCAGTAACTACTTTTGGCGGTGTGGATGTATTGGTAAATAATGCGGGAATCAGCATGCGTGCACTGTTTGCCGATTTGGATCTACAGGTGTTACACAGGCTAATGGATGTCAATTTTTGGGGTACAGTGTACTGCACCAAGTACGCCATGGACGAGTTACTCCACAGTAAGGGATCTGTCGTGGCCGTGTCATCTATTGCCGGCTACCGCGGCTTACCGGGGCGCACGGGGTATTCAGCTTCCAAATTTGCCATTCATGGATTCATGGAATCATTACGCGTCGAAAACCTGAAAACCGGGCTGCATGTGATGCTGGCCTGCCCAGGCTTTACCGCCTCCAATATTCGGCAGACCGCGTTGGATGCCAAGGGCAGTACACACGGAGAAACCAGCATGGACGAACACAAAATGATGACGGCCGGAGAAGTTGCCGAGCGCATCGTGCAGGGAGTTATCCAGCGTAAACGTACGTTGGTCATGACCCGACAGGGTAAGTTGGCCGTATGGATGAATAAGCTGCTGCCTGCTTGGGTAGATGGGCAGGTGTATAAGCTGTTTGCGAAAGAAAAAAATCCGTTGATAAAGTAGGGAATTCGGACGTTACATTTTTCTTACGACGAAATATAGGCCGCCCGAGATGCCAACGAGCACCACCGCCGTGCCCCACCAGAGAATGTTGAATCCATAATTGTCGGCGACGTGTGTGCCGATGAACGGAGAAAAAACATGTGCGGCCGAAAAAGCCAATGCATTCAATCCCATATAGGCTCCTTGGTTTTGCTTAGAAGCGCGTTTTACCGCAACGGAGGCCATGAAAGGCATGGCTAGGATTTCTGAAATACTCATCAGGAAAATGGAAAGGTAGAGTATCCAATAACCTGTAGGAATGGGTAGCAATGCAAAAGAAACGGCACAAAGCGCCGTTCCCCAGAAAATACTGCTTGCATAGGAGAGACGGCGTTCCGCCATATGTACGAGCAACATTTCGAAAATTACAACGACAAATCCGCTGAATCCGAGGATAATACCTACTTGACCTTCCGTAAGGCCGTGGCCTTTTTGGTAAAAAAGTGGTAATGTGCTTAATAGTTGGAAAAAGCAGATCGCGTAGATGCAGCAGAGAAGGCTGAATACTAAGAAAATTTGATCTTGATAGGGTGATCGGGTAGGGGATGCCGGCGTTCCGGTCGTTTCAGTATGTCTCTTTATATTTCCTTTTCGCTTACGGAAAAATGCAACAAAGGTTAGGGTAGCGATAAAGGCTCCCAGCGCATTTCCATAAAAAATCCAGTTATAAGAAAATGAAGCCAGAAAGCCCCCCAAGGCAGGCCCGATGGAGAAACCGAGATTAATGGCCATCCGGTTAAGCGAAAAAGCGCGGGTAATATTTTCAGGTTTTGCATAACGCGCCACGGAAACGGAGTTGGCCGGACGGAAGGATTCGGTGGTTACACTCAAGATGTAAATAATAGCGGCAAGAGCTTCAACCGAAGTAAAATGGGGAATAATCAAAAACAGTGGAACCGATACAAGCAGACTTAGTGTCTGAACCCAGAAATTACCATAGCGATCCGTCAGCCACCCGCCTAACCAGGAGCCCGTTACTGCGCCTAGTCCGAAACAGGCTAGCACAACACCTGCTTCCGTAATCGTGAAGCCCAATGCTTGGGTCATATAGATACTAAGGAAGGGGAGGACCATAGCGCCCGTGCGGTTGATCAACATGACCAATGCCAACATCCATGCGGATTTTGACAACCCCTTGTATGAGTCTATGTATATGCGTAAAAGTTCTTTCATGATACATGCAGATAACAACGATCTGACCAATTAGTGCGGATTTCCCCGCTTACTGCCCGAATGCCACAATAAAAATCCGGAATAATTTTGCGCGTTATCCGCGTTCCATTACTGCAGACATCCGTTCCGACATCTTGTACCGCCCCGCAGTTACCAATTTTTTCTTTTTCGACTGCCGTTCAAATATGTAGTCCAGTCGGCCCAGATTAATACCGGCAAACCCTACCTGGTTGATGGTGGTCATCTGACCGTCGAGATTGCGGATATGTTCCGGTTCGGGCATGAAGGTATGGGTATGCCCACCGATGATCAGGTCGATGTTACGCGTGTTCCTTGCCAACACCACATCGGAAACTTTATTTCCTTGGTATTTGTAGCCCAAGTGGGAGAGGCAGACGACGAGGTTGCATCGGTAGTCCTGTTTGAGTCGTTCGGCAAGTACATTGGCAGTAGTGACGGGGTCGAGATAGCGTACCCCTTGGCAACGTGTCGGATCTACTAATCCGGCCAGCTGGATTCCCAGTCCGAATACTCCAATCCGAAGGCCTTGTTTCCTGAAGATGATGTAATCGCGTGTCTTTCCTTTCAGAAGCGTGTCACTAAAATCGTAATTGGCTGTAAGGAACGGAAATTTGGCATAGGGAAGCATTTTAGCCAAGCCCTCCAATCCATTGTCAAACTCGTGGTTGCCAAAGGTACTCGCATCGTAGCGCATTCTACTCATGAGTTCCAATTCCACCTTCCCTCCAAATAGGTTAAAATAAGGGGTTCCCTGTACGGTATCGCCTGCATCGAGCAAGAGCACGTTACGTTGTTCGCTCCGGATGCGCTCCACCAGGGTAGCCCGACGCGCCACGCCGCCCAGTCCCTGGTTGCGTGAGCCGTCCATCGGAAACGGATCAATACGGCTATGCACGTCGTTGGTATGTAGGATGGTCAGTGTGACATGATCTTCATTGGCCAAAGCAGTCAACGGAATACCGCCGACCGTCGAAAGTGCGGCAAGTGTACCCGCTTGTTTCAGAAAACGACGCCTATTGATCGTGGATAATTCGTCCATCGAGTTGTGTATTTATGTGTTTACCTGCCTGCGTTTGTTCGCTTACATAGGTGATCAATGCTTCCCGTACTTTCTGACCCAGGTTGATGCGGCTAACCGGGCTATTCAGTCCGCGGGAATTGTCGCCTCCGTTGGCGAGATAGTCGTAGGTAATTAGTTTATAAGTATGGGAAAGCTCCAGTGGTTTCCCTGCTACTGCGATATCGGTGGCTTTGCCGTCGCTGATTTTCATGCGCAACCCCGATACGGGCTGGCCGCCAGTGGCAGCGATGAATTCAGCCAGTTGCTGAACACTCTTACCCGAGAGCTCTAGCAGCACCAATTCGTTTTCAAACGGCATCAGTTCAAAAAGGTTGCCTATTGTGATGTCTCCTTGCTGCAATTCAATGCGCAGGCCGCCCTTTGTACCAAAGGAAAATTCAGCATCCGGGTATTGCTTTTTTCCTTCCGCCAGCAACGCATCGGTAAAAAAATTGCCAAGCCGTGTTTCGGGTACGTTGCTGGGTTTGGTAAGGGCAACATCGGTGTGGCCGATTACACGGTCCATTTCGGCTTCCAATTGTTGTTTATAGGGTCGATAATACTCCATATAGGCCGCGTCAGGCGTAAGGGTACTGTCAATCTGCTGTTGGGTGTATTGATGGCTGGCGGGGACAAAATACCGATGGCAGGAAGTCAATAACGCAACGAAGAGAAAAAAACCGAAATGCGAGATGGATACGTTGATTTGGAAATGTTTCATAATCTCCCTTTGAACCGCGCAAAGTTAGTCAACCTGGATGAAATCAGGAATAACTAATTGTTAAAAGGCATCGAGTTATCCCCTTACCTTATCGTCCGGCTGATCGTTGGTATGGGTGGTAAGGACTGTTCGGATCCGGGTCCGCACATTTGTTCTATCCCGTACTTGCGGAAAGCTGCGTTTTTTGATAAATAGATTGGACAATTTATAGGCATCCCAATTAATCAGGAAGACACTTCCCAGAATAACCGCAAGTGCCATTAATTGTGAATAACTTACTGTCTCGTGGGCAAACCAAGCGCCGAGTAATACAGCAACAATCGGATTCACGTAGGTATGTGTGCTTACCTCTGTAGCCGGTCGTACCTGCAGCAGCCAGATGTACGAGCTATACGCGACGATGGAACCCATGCCAATCAGGTAGGTGATAGCCCACCAGGCCGAGGCCGGTACCATGTCAAAACGGAAACCGGTGATTTCCCCCCGGCCGGCGGCGGTCAGTGTAAAGGCAATTCCGGCAATAAACATCTGCCATGCAGTGCCGACCAAGCTGTTTCCTTTCTCAACTTTTTTGGATTTTCCATAATATTTGGAATATAAGGAACCGATAGTCCACGCGAGCGCACCGAGCAGCAGGAGCGACATACCCATAATATTTGACTGCCGTTGAGCGGCATCCAATGCCTGGGCCAGACGGTCGCCGAATAACATGACCACACCGAAAAATCCCATAAAAAGACCGATGACAATTGATAAGTTGCTGAAATTGGTCTTCCAATTTGGTTTATCCAACACAATAAACCAAATGGCAGCAGACGCTGACATAATGGCGACAAGCCCGCTAGGCATGAATTGTTCAACCCATATAATGATGCCGTTGTCAACGTATAAGAGTAACAAACCCATCAGTCCGGCATGAAAGATGGTGGCGCGGTGGAAAAGCCGGTACCCCTGGAAATAACACCAAACCAGCATAAGCAGTCCCGCAGTGCTGAACCGTATGGCCCCCAGCAGGAATGGGCCGAAACCCGCCAACGCTTTGTGGATAAAAAAAAACGTTGACCCCCAGACTATGTAAATCATAGCAAATGCCACGATAATCTGTAATTTCGAATACCTGACTTGTGTTAGCTTTGTCGTCATATCACTTTATCCTTACTCTTTATCCCTCATCTCCCCGTTTCCTCATTCCTCTACGCCTTGTTCCCTCACTTCCTATCACTCGGGAATCACTAACTGCTGTTCTTCTTTAACCGTTTCCAGAACAATGGTCGTGCGGGTGGAAATAATGCTGGGTATCTTTGCAAATGAATTACGCATCAGCTCTACCAGCGCCGCCGAATCTGCCGTACGCACTTTCACTAAGTAACCATCGTCGCCCGCGATGTCGTGTACTTCCTGTACTTCGGGAATGGCTGCCAGCGCCTGCCCCGTGGTGGCGCATCCAATGCCATCGGCTGCGCGGATAAAAATGAACGAGAGTAACGTTTGATCCAATGCTGCCGGATTGATTTTCGTCCGGTATTGCAGGATCACTTCCCGTTGTTCCAGCTTTTTGATTCGTTCCAGGATTGCCGAGGGAGCCATTCCCAATTCGCGGGCAATATCTGCATTGCTGATTCGGGCGTTTTCCTGCATTAACCGCAGGATGGCATGATCGGTTTGATCCAAGTTGTATTCTATTTTGTTCATTGTTCTGCAAATATATATAATATTTGAATTATATTCAAAATTTACGATAAAATATTGAATTATGTTCTTTGTTAGTTGGTGTGAGCCGTAAATAGTTTCGTAACAAATAAAAAGTGAGAAATAAGTTGATTTAATTAACGGTGTTAAGTAAATTTGCTTCGTTAATTTAATGCAATGGGAATCAAAGAAAGAAAAGAAAGGCACAGAGAAGATTTCAAGGCTCGGATTCTGCAGGCAGCTAAGAAGTTGTTTGTGACGGACGGCTATGAGGCGACTTCCATACGGAAAATCGCTGCAGAGATTGAGTTCAGTCCGACGACGATATATTTGTATTATAAGGATAAGACCGATATCGCTTACGCGCTTCATCAAGAGGGATTTGGTTTGATGCGTGAGCGGTTTTCTGCGCTTGCATACGTTGATGATCCTTTTGAGCGATTGAAGGCAATGGGTAGGGGGTACATTCAATTTGCGATTGATCATCCGGACTTTTATGAGTTGATGTTCATCATGAAAGAGCCGATGCAGTATTTGCAGGCACATCACCCGGAAGACGAATGGGAGGAGGGCGAGCAGGTATTTAATACGTTGATGCAAACCGTAGAAGGGTGTAAAGCGCACGGTTATTTCAGCAGTATGCCCACCGAAGAAATGGCGATGCTTTCCTGGAGTGTAGTGCACGGGTTATGTTCGTTACATATTACTAGTCATTTTAAACACATTGCAGAAAAGTGCAGCGATATCGAACTCGTTAAGCAGGATACGTTGCTGGAGAGTGTATTTGGCGCATATTTACAATTGTTGGAGCGACTCAAATAATTTTTTTTTGCTCATATATAAACACTGTTAATAATGAGAACAGTATTAATAATCATGCTGGGGTTTATCGTTGAACAAGGGATGGCACAAGGAGTACTTGATAATTATATCAGGGAAGGATTGGAAACCAACCTGGTGATGAAACAGCGCACAGTATCGCTTCAAAAGGCCACGTATGCATTGAAGTCGGCCAAAAGCATGTACCTGCCTACCGTGGCCTTGCAAGCAGGGTATCAGACGGCCGACGGGGGGCGGAACATCCCACTTCCGATAGGCGACTTGCTCAATCCCGTTTATCGTACATTAAACCAGCTGACAGGAACGGGTGCGTTTCCCGAAATTGAAAATGAAACCATCAATTTCCTGCCGAGAAATTACTACGATGCGCACATCCGCACCACCATGCCACTTATCAATACGGATATCGGTGCGAATAAACGTATTCATGAACAGCAGTTGCAACTCAGCGAACTGGACGTGGCCATCTACAAGCGGGAATTGATTAAGGAAATCAAGGTAGCCTATTTCAATTACCTCAGTGCGTTGCGGGCCAAGGATATTTACCGGGCTGCGGTAAACCTCGCCCGGGAGGGAGAGCGTACCAACGAGAAACTGGTGGAGAACGGAAAGGGACTGCCCGCATATGTGCTGCGTTCAAACAGCGAAGTTGCGGAGTCTGAAGCCCGGTTGACGGACGCCGAAATGAAGGCACGTAACGCACGGGCTTATTTTAATAGCCTGCTCAATCGTGCGGAAGAAGCGGAGGTGGATACCACTTTTGACCATGAAACCGCACTGTTACAGGCTGCGTCTATATTGCGCAACGATAGCGACGCCGGCCGTGAGCGGGAGGAACTCCAATCGTTATCCACCGCCATTGGCATCCGTTCCACGATGTTGAAAATGGACCAACGGTTTGTCGTCCCCAAATTGAATGCCTTCCTGGATCTGGGATCACAATCGGAAGGCTTTCATTTCAACGGCCAGACACGTTATTACATGGCAGGGCTGCAGTTGGAATTTCCCATTTTCAGCGGCAACCGCAATAAATATAAAATCCAGCAGTCACGCCTGGATTTACAGGATGCACAGTTGCAATTGGAACAAACAAAACAACAGCTGCAGCTTGCAAATTCCATGGCATATCGCAACCTACAGTCCGCATGGAAGAACTATCAATCGTTGAAAAGCCAGCTGGAGGCTGCACAGGCGTACCGGCGGCTGATTGCCAAAGGCTACCAAGCCGGATCGAACAGTTACATCGAGACGGTAGATGCACGCAATCAGTACACCTCCGCCAGTATGGCACTGCTGATCAATACCTATCAGGTACTATCAGCAGCAGCAAGCCTCGAACGTGAACAAGCAAGTTATCCCCTTACCCAATAAAAACAGAAGACAATGGACATAAAATCATTCAGCTATTATCCCATGGCCCTTGTACTGATCCTGAGTGCGTGTGGCTCAGATGAGCAGCGTACCGATGACCTGGCAGACAGCGAGGTAATCCCCGTGCGCATTATTCAGCTGGCGGTGCGCGATACCAGCCAGGTAGTCCATGCCACGGGTACCTTTACAACCGACGATGAAACCGTGTTGGCGTTTAAGAACGGTGGCGTGATCCAGCAGCTCCACGTAAAAGAGGGCGACTCCTTCAAGAAAGGGCAATTGCTGGCATCGTTGGAACCTACGGAAATCAATACCGCGGTGAGGCAGGCGCAGCTGGGGGTGGAGAAAGCTGAGCGTGACTACCGCCGCGCTCGGCAGTTGTTCCTCGACAGCGTAGCCACACAGGAGCAGATGGAAAATGCGAAAACGGCATTTGAAGCTGCCAAACAGGATGCAGACCGTGCTGCTTACAACTTGGGACATACCCGTATCCATGCGGCGTTCGATGGGTACGTATTGCAGCGCCCGGCCAGCACCGGGCAGGTGGTCGGACCGGGAGCCCCGGTGCTGTTGGTTAGCAGTACGGGGCGTAACGGCTGGTTACTTAAAGCGGGGGTGAGCGACCGGCAATGGTCGGCCATCCAATTGGGCGATAACGCGGAGGTAACCACAGATGCAGTCCGCGGCAAGCATTTTCCAGCGAAGGTATTCCGCAAATCCGAAGGAATCGACCCGCAGTCCGGAACGTTTACGGTATACCTGAAACTGGCAGGGAACGACGGACTTCCTACTGTAGCATCGGGTATGTTTGGTAAGGCTGAAATCCAGCTGTCGACCAAAACAGGTGCCTGGTTTATTCCCTATGAAGCCTTATTGGACGGCGATGCGGGTGCCGGTTATGTGTTCGTTACCGACGATGGGCAAACGGCACGCCGGATTCCGGTACAAATAGGAAGCATACAGAAAGACCGTGTCGTGGTGACCGGCGGACTGGAAGATGCAACCTCCCTGATTGTGTCGGGCAGTCCTTACCTTCGCGATGGTTCAAAAATAACGGTAAAATAGACAGTCATGGACCTGATCAAATATCCGATTAAGAATTATCAGTTTACGCTCATCATGGTGCTCATGGTGATCGCCATCGGTGTAAGCAGCATCCTGACCATGCCCCGTGCAGAAGACCCCGAAATGCGCCCCCCAAACTTTCCGGTGGTAGTGATCTATCCAGGTACCAACCCCAAGGACATGGAACAGCTCGTTGTGAAGCCCATTGAATCCCGGCTTTATGACCTGGATAACATCAAACGTATTCGCACGACGATCGTCAACGGCTTGGCGGTGCTGTTTGTAGAGTATGAGCACGACGTAGACTACGATAATAAATATCAAGAGCTGATCCGAGAGGTGAGTGCGCTGCGCCCACAGCTACCAGCTGAGCTTTACAGCATCGATGTGCAGCAAATCGATCCCACGGGGGTTAATGTCCTGCAGGTGGCGCTGATTTCCGAAAATGCATCACGCAAGGTGATGAAAGATATATCGGATGATCTCAAGGAGGAGCTGGAGAAGGTAAAAGCGCTTAAGGAGGTGGAGGTAAGCGGGCTGACAGATCAACTGATCCGCGTAGACGTCGAGCCAGCGCGTCTGGCACAATTGGGAATCCCGCTCAATCAGGTGATGCAAGCCATCCAGAGCGAAGGCGCGAATATTCCCGGTGGCAGCGTGCTTGCAGGCGGAAGGATATTCAGTATCAAGACCAGCGGCAATTATCAAAGCGTCGACGGCATCCGTAATACCATTGTGTCGAGTGCGCAGGGGAAAAATATCCTGTTGCGGGACATCGCCGATGTGTATACCGATTTCGCTCCCGAAACACACATCACCCGCTTAAATGGACATCGGGCTGTGTTTGTCAATGCCGCACAAAAGGCGGGGGAGAACATCAGCCGCACGCAGGAGGCCTACCTCCAGGTGCTGGACCAATTCCGGGAACGTCTGCCCGACAACATCGACATGGTGCTGCACTTCGACCAGGGTGAAAATGTGAACAATCGGCTGAGCGGCCTGGGGGTCGATTTCCTGATCGCGGTAACGTTGGTACTCCTCACGCTGCTTCCGCTTGGCACCCGGGCTTCGCTGGTGGTAATGATTGCAGTGCCGCTGTCATTAGCCATGGGAGTTATCATGCTCAATATATTCGGCTATTCATTGAATCAGTTAAGTATTGTGGGTTTTGTGGTAGCATTGGGATTGGTTGTGGACGACAGTATCGTGGTGGTCGAAAATATCGAGCGATGGATGCGGGAAGGATTTTCGCGGGTCGAGGCAGCTATTAAGGGTACGCATCAGATTGCCCTGGCGGTGGTGGGCTGTACGGCCACATTGGCCATCGCCTTCATGCCACTGATGTTTATGCCGGAAGCTGCCGGGGACTTTATCCGCAGCTTGCCCATGGCGGTCATCGGATCGGTGCTCGCTTCCATGCTCGTGGCGCTGTTGGTGGTGCCTTTCCTTTCCAGCCGTCTGCTGAAACCGCATGAAAACCCGGAAGGAAATGCGGTGCTTCGCTGGCTGCAGCGGACCATTCACAGTACTTATTCCGTATTGCTCGACCGGGCGTTGAAACGTCCCTGGCATGCCTTGGGTATAGCGGCATTGATTTTTGCCGTCGCCCTGGCTCTTATCCCCATCATCGGGTTCAGCCTGTTTCCCGCATCGGAAAAGCCGCAGTTTCTGATCCGCATCAGCGCGCCGTTGCAGGCGAATATTTACACCACGGACAGCATTACCCGCCAGATTGAGAGGGAGCTCGATTCGTTGCCTGAAGTACGGTACTTTGCATCCAATGTGGGCAAGGGTAATCCGCGGATCTATTATAACGTGGAGCAGGCCAACGAACGGGCTGATTTTGCCGAAATCTTTGTGCAGCTGCAACCTGAAACACGGGCACGGGATAAAGAGGAGCTGATTGAGCGGCTCCGGAAGCGTTGGACTCCCTACTTGGGTGCCAAAGTGGAGGTGAAGAATTTCGAGCAGGGCGTGCCCGTCATCTCGCCCGTGGAAGTACGGTTATTCGGGGATAACCTGGATACCTTGAAGCAGCTCGCTTACCGGGTGGAACAGATGATGGAGCAAACGCCCGGCGCATTGTATGTAAATAACCCGGTGAGCAACGATAAAACCGATATCCGGGTAGACATCCAGCGCGATAAAGCCTTGGCACTCGGAGTGCCAACGGCCAACATCGACCGTACGGTCCGCATGGTGCTGGCAGGACTGGATGTAACGACGTATACGGATCCTGGATCAGACGACGACGATTACCTTGTGCGGCTGAGCGTGCCCCGGGCGGCGTATCCCGATCTGTCGGTATTCGATCAGGTTTATGTAGACAATGTGCAGGGAACCGCGATACCTTTTAGTCAGCTGGCTACGCTGCAACTGATGCCTTCGCCTCCCGCAATTTACCACATCAATCGCGACCGTACGGTTTCGGTTAACTGCTTCGTGGATGCCGGGTATTCCAACGACGAAGTCATTCAGCACGTCATTGATCAAATGGATGCTATGAAATTACCTGCGGGATACCATTACGAGATGGGAGGCGAGGTGGAAAGCCGGGAGCAATCGTTCGGTGGCTTCGGTACGGTAATTCTGGTTACAGTATTTCTATTTATCGCGGTACTCGTGCTTGAATTCAAGACGTTGAAAAGTACGTTGATCGTACTTTCAGTCATTCCGCTGGGTATCGTGGGAGCCGCGTTGGCACTGTTGGTTACGGGAAACACGTTGTCTTTTGTTGCTACCATCGGGTTGGTGGCACTGGCTGGGATTGAGGTCAAGAATACCATTCTATTGGTCGATTTCACCAATCAGCTGCGTAGAGAAGGTATGGAACTCAATGAAGCGATCGAAAAGGCAGGAGAGATGCGTTTTTTGCCCATCATCCTGACATCGCTGACTGCGATCGGTGGTTTATTGCCCATAGCGTGGTCAAGCAACCCGCTGATTTCGCCGTTGGCGATTGTAATGATCGGCGGCTTAATTAGCTCAACGCTGCTCTCGCGTGTGGTTACACCGGTCGTTTACAAATTGATGCCGCCTAAAATTAACATGAAAACAAATTAACTGTTTTCGTTGCCTTGGCTGTTGTCAATCTTGGTCTTGCCTGTGCGGACGCCGCCCGCATTGGGCAGGCCTTGGTGACGTTTGAGGGTCCGCGTATCTTTGAATGTTTTGTCGGAGGTAGGATTTCCCATTTCCGTGTTACGGCTTCGTTCCGGGGTTTCTGCGATGCTCTTTCTTTTCATGGTGTTTGCATTTAATTACATGAGAGTTAACAGATCACCATGCCAATTGTTCGGGAATTTATGTTTCCGGCCCATCGCCTTTATCCACCGGTGGGTTATTTTTTGCTTTCTGCTCTTTGGCTTCCAAAATATCACGCAGGTTCCATCGCTTGAGCAGAATTTTCGTTGAGTATCGCTTGAGGTGATACTTTTCCGGTTCTCCGATGAGAAAGCCGAATGCGTTCATTGACGGTACGGCATCAAAAATGACTTTAATTGTAGCCGTAAGCGGCAGTGCCAGAATCAATCCAGCAAGACCGAAAAGCATGCCGCCCAGTAAGATGGAAATGATGGCCATGAGGGGGTTGATGCTGACTTTGCTGCCTACAATATTAGGGGTAATCACATTGCCCTCCAGAAACTGCACAACCTGAAACCAGGCGATAACACCCACAGCATACCAGGCGCTGTCTTTGGTTGCCAACGCAAATAAAGCCGGAAGTATCGAACCAATAGCGATGCCGATGTAGGGGAGAAGCATAAGCAGGGAAGCCAGTGTGCCAAAGAACCATGCATATTGGATGCCCATAATCCACAGACCAACCGTGTTGAGTATCGCTACGATGCCCATTACGGTAACTAATCCCAGCAAGTAGCTTTGTACCACCGAATAAATCTTGTTAAGTGTGTTATGCACCACATCCTGTGGTGTTGAGCGGAATGCACGGAAAAAGAATTCACGGAAAAAAACCCGATAATAGAGCAAAAAGAAGGAAAACAAGGGAACCAAAATAGCACCTGCCAGCACATTGCCCAGTGAGCCGAAGGCGGCGGTGATATAGGATGTTGCATTGGATAAAATTTGATTGGCCTGACTTCTTAGTCGTTCAACCACTTCCGTAGGTTCCAGTCCAAAACGTTCTTGCAACCAATGCTGTATCGTGTCGAAAATGGATAGAAATTTGGTTTGGATTTCTGCCCCATCCCGGCCAATCACGATCACCTGATGAACAATGAACCAAATCAATCCGGATAAAATGGCAATGGCTAAAATAACCGCAAGTAAGGCGGAAAACGCTTTCCCCAGCCGAAGGCGTTCTAAAGTTCCAGCCACCGGATAAAGCGAAATGGCAATGAGAATGGAAAACATCAGAGGAAGTAGCACGCCCTGCAGGACGTACATCAATGCGATGATAAGCGCCAGTGAAATCAGGCTTGCCGCCAATTCCATTGCATAGGGTCGTTTGGTAGGAGTTTCTTGCATATGATTCAGATAAGCCGTGTATATAATTTTCCCTCTTTCAAAGATAGTGAAATAAATACGATAACGCTATTTGTGAAGGATTCGGAGAAGGAACAAAAAATCAAACGGAATGTTTTGGCCAGCGGTTCAAAAAAATGCGGCTATGATAAGCTTGTCATTGTCTTCGGCGGTGATGCCACCTTTGTCGCAAGCTCGGTGCACCTTTGTTGCGGATTGTCCGCAACGAGCGTGGGCCAAGGTAGGGACAAAGGTCGGCTGATTGTGGGTTAATCACCGAAGCCGGTCCGAAGCCGTATACCGGTGGCATCTGATTGCGAGCTAAACCGTCACCATTCTTGGTGACTTTGGAAATTGAATAATCCTTCTCTTACATATGTGGGCAACTTAAGGTTGATTTCTTAAAAATTAATTTAAACTGTAAATTTCGATCGAAAGAGCCGGGGATAAAAAGCTAACGTTGGCCACTCTTTATGATTTCAACTATTATGCGAGACTATTGCGATATTTGCTGTCCGTCTTTATACATAAAAGGTCTTTCTTCCCTTCCTTTGGTTAGATTTCGAAGTAAAAGCAAACTGCCCTTCGGTACATTCTCAAACACCAAAAAATTGCTAACCTGACCTCGCTTGGATTCTAAAGGCTTCCATCGATTATCTTCCCAATATAGTAGCTGATAGAGCTCTCCAAATTTGATGAAGTTATCATCATTTCGGCATCAGAACCGTATCTTTTTTATGCTTTTTGGACTTTCAAAAGCCAAGCCTACCCAATTATTGTGAGTACTGTCTCCTTGAAAATAGGTAAGCGCTTCCCCATCAAATGCCCGTTCTCTAGTATTAGGGTTGCTGTCTCCTACCGTTGTCCCGATTACCGTTCCAGCCAACGTTTGTCCATTTTCATCATATGTCTCTATTTCGGCTATATCTCCCTGTGTGGAATCGGGAGCTAAATAACGGAAATATCGATATCTCTTCGAGGTGTCTATCAGTATATCATGATACGTCATTTCGGGGACTGAATCGATGACGTACAGATCATGTGAAGGGGAAAATCCGGCATTGTTGACTGCTTGGAACTTACCACCCTTTAAGGCCTGAGTGCGTGTGTTCCACCAATCAAACACAGGATACTTCCGTGTCAAATGGACTGTTTCCAAAAGTTCTCTGCTAGGCACCAACAATCTGGTTGTCCCGTTTGAATCCAAGAGCAGGGGAGGGACAATGGGAATAATTTTTTGCGACTGGTATAAGACGGGCAAATAGACAACTTGACGACCCATATCAGAAAATACAACTCGATTTCCATGTATTTTGCCAGCTTCGTATTTCTCGGGATCGCTATCATTTCCCGTGTAGTGATTCAGGACCTTCTCCAGCTCTCTTCTGTTGTCGCCTGCTTCTGACAACGTCTGTTCAAGACGATCATCGGCAAGATTACAACTGCACAACAGAATACCGATACCGAAAAAAAACTGCCAGTTTCGCATCGCTTGATTAAGCCTTACAGGGCATTTCAGAACGAACGATCCATTCGATACCCGCCTCGTTTATATTTTAACAGGCGCGATATCGGTAGTTCCCAGGGCCAATCGATGTAATACTGCTTTTGCACCACTTTTTCGAATAAACGGTCTGGTTCCTGATACCACGCTCCGATATAACTGTGTGCAAATATCTCTATTAAATCCATTTCATCATTGGTGAGCGGGACTTTGCCCCCATAACCCGTGAACATGAAATAGATTTCCTTGAACCTAGGCTCTGGAATGAAATACAGAATCGCGCCCAATTCGCCGTCTGGATTTTGCTGGCATAACTCCTCTGCCCGTTCTAAGGTGATTGCACGATCAAACATCCAGATCAATTCCCTGAAGTTGTTCTTAAGAAATTTTTGATCGACAGGCATTGCTTCGGCACTACCATCGTTCCGGGGCGTGCCATACAACCGGTTCTCTTCCCTGCCCACCACCATGAAATCAACCGAGTCAGAGACGTAGAAAATACGGAACCCCGGTGGAACGCGGCGGTCAATTGAATCGGGTTGCTGTGCAACCGCTGTTGCTACACCAAAAAAGATCAACAATAATGTTCTCATATAACAAATCAGTTAGACACACATTCACTGAATGTCAGGACGCGCTTAATCAGGAATGGAGATAAACCGGCAACGTGATCTTCATATATAAATACGTTTTCCTTACCTGCAAGTGGGGCGTCGTGTTTGTTCCTGAATTTGGCAAAGAAAGTAGCATACTCAGTGTTGTTCTGAACATCCATATTATTAAAAAACACCGTAGCGCCGTTGAAATTATCTTCTATCATTCTATTGAGAAATTTTCGGCAGGTTTGTTGGGGGCATCGTGAAAATCCGTTATACTTTCTCTTGCTCAAGGATGATGGTCATATACTCACGAAGTATTGGGACTTCCGAGATTACGGTATCCCAAACGATATCGTAGTCAATCCCAAAATAATGATGAATAATACGATTTCTTAAATCGTTCATTTCTCGCCAAGGAACGAAAGGGTATTTTGATTTGAAATTCGGATGTATTTTACTGCTCGCTTCGCCAATAATTTCTAAACTTCGGCAAATCGCTTTTGAAAGGCGTTGGTCCACTAAGAAATCGTCATAGCCATTTTGGGACGATTCTTTCAGAAGGTAATCGCATTCCGCTAAAATATGCCGGATAAACTCAATTGCCGAGAGATGCATAAGCAACGGTATCCAAGATGTGGGGGCCGATATAAGGACTAAGCGATTGTTTCGTGATCAAGTCGACTTTTGTGCCTAATAAATCTTCAAGGTAATAATTTAAAGCCAAAAAATTGCGGAGCGTCTTATGCTCCTTTTCGATATCCACCAATAAATCGACATCACTATCTCGGTGTGAATCACCCCTTGCATAGCTCCCGAACAATCCGATTTCTTTCACACCATAGCGCCTAAGCTCTTGTTTTTTTTCGGCAAGAGCATTAAGAATGGATTCTTTGTTTTTAACAGATGGCGCCATTTTCTTGTGAGTATTATCCACAAAGATACCAATAATTTACAACTTCAGCGCTCCTACGAAATCAACGTAAAATCAATCTGCCGTTTGGCCAAATCTACTTTCTTTACCCGTATTTGTACCTCGTCGCCGAGCTGATACCGCTTTTTCTTCCGTTGGCCGATGATGGCATAATTCTTCTCGTCCAGCGCATAGAAATCGTCCGTAATATCACGCAACCGGACCATGCCCTCGCATTTGTTTTCTTCAATCTCGACATACATGCCCCATTCCGTTACACCGGATACAATGCCCAGATACGTTTCGCCCACCTGATCCTGTAAAAATTCAGCTTGCTTGTATTTCACGGACGCGCGTTCGGCATCCGCTGCTTTCTTCTCCATCTGGGAGGAATGTTCGCAGAGTTTTTCGTAAGCTTCGGCATTGACTGATTTGCCGCCTTCGAGGTAATGTTCTAATAAGCGGTGTACCATCACATCCGGGTACCGTCGGATGGGAGAGGTGAAGTGGGTATAGTAGTCGAACGCCAGTCCATAATGGCTGGTTTTCTTGGTGGTGTAAATGGCCTTGGCCATCGAACGGATGGCGAGCGTCGTCAGCACATTCTGCTCTTTGGTGCCTTCCACCCGGTCCATCAGGGCATTGAGCGAACGGGTGGTTTCGCGGTCCGATTTCGTATTGAGCTTATATCCAAAGCGGGCGGCAAATTGAGCAAAGGCCATGATACTTTCCTCTTTCGGTACATCGTGCACCCGGTATACGAACGTCTTTTTGTTGTTGCCCTTTCCCTGCTTGCCGATGAATTCCGCCACACGACGGTTGGCCAGCAACATGAAATCTTCAATCAACTTATGGGCGTCCTTACGCTCCTTGACGTATACCCCCAGTGGTTTGCCATTTTCATCCAAGTTGAACTTGACCTCCGTGGTTTCGAAGCTGATGGCACCGTGCTTGAATTTCCGATCGCGCAGGATGTAGGCCAACTGATTTAACGTGAGTAATTCGTGGCTGAATTCGCCTTCTTTGTTTTCGAGTATTTCCTGCGCTTCCTCGTAGCTGAACCGCCTATCGGAATGAATAATGCTTTTTCCGAACCATTCGTGGATGACATTGGCATGCTCATCCATTTCAAATACAGCGGAAAAGACAAGGCGATCTTCGTGTGGCCGCAAGGAGCAAAGGTCGTTGGATAGCCGTTCGGGAAGCATCGGAATCACACGATCCACCAGGTAAACCGAGGTTCCGCGCTCGAAAGCCTCTTTGTCCAAAGGCTGATCCGGTCGCACGAAGTGCGTCACATCTGCAATGTGTACGCCGATTTCATAGTGGCCATTGGGAAGTTGCTGGAAGGAGATCGCATCGTCAAAATCCTTGGCATCGGCTGGGTCAATGGTAAAGGTGGTGACGGGCCGGAAGTCGCGTCGTTTGTCGATTTCTTCGGGAGAAATTGTCGACTGAAACGCAGTAGCCTCCTGCTCCACCGCGTGGGGGAACTCCAGGGGAAAGCCAAAGTCGGCCAGAATGGCGTTCATCTCCGTGTCATTTTCGCCTTTCTTGCCGAGAACGTGTTTTACCCTGCCTACCGGGTTTTTACTATCTTGAGGCCATTCGGTAATGGTTACCACGACTTTTTCACCGTTTTCGGCACCGTTTAGATCAGCGAGCGGCACGAAGACATCATTCAGCATTTTCCGGTCATCGGCGATCAGGAATGCAAAGCGTGGTGATATGTTGATTGTACCGGTAAATTCAGTGCGGGCACGTTCGAGAATTTCGACGACTTCCCCTTCCTTCCGCTTGCCGCGTCGTTTTTCATAGGCGTGCACCTTTACCCGGTCGCCATGCAGCGCCTGCCGTAATTTGCGGGGGGCGATGTAAATATCGTCTTCAAATTCATCCTCGGGCACAATAAACGCTGAGCCGTCTGCTGTCATATCTACCCGGCCTACGACGAATGCTTTCAATTCTTTCAGCGCATACTTCCCTTTTTCCACTTCTTTAAATGATCCTGCGCGGGTTTCTTCCTGTAGAATATTCAGAATGGCATTTCGCGATTCGGGATCGGTTAGATTCAGCTTTGCGGCCACCTGTTTGTAATTCAGGGGCTTATTTCCCGATTTTTCGATCACATCAGCGATCAACTGCGTGAGTATATGTTTAAATGCTTGGTTTTTTTTGTTTGACATGGTTTGAGTATTGAGATTAGTTATCGGCTGTCAGCTATCGGCTACTAGATAGTCTGTTGCATATGTTTTGTAATTGTTTTATGTTGTTTATTTTATCTTGAGTAATTCAATTGTAATTACTGACTGTTAACTACCATCTATTCAGCGAAGCTAATCGCCTCTGGTTCGATCAATGGTTCACCGCGCAACCTTCGCAATATTTGTGCCGTGGTGATAATGTCCTTTTCACAATAGACGCGGATCCGGTCCAAATTGTTTTCGGCGTGGTATACCCGGTACACATCCTCGCCGCTGATATCGTCTTTGGGTGTTGGGATATCCAGCACCGCCGCCATGAGGTTGAGCGAGGTATAGCTGCGGAAATCACCGAATCGCCACAGCTCCATGGTGTCCAGGTAATTAGTTTCCCAAGGCTTTTTGCCGGAGATATCCAGTTGGGCCGGAATGGATAAGCCGTTGATGAGCATCCGTCTGCATATAAAGGGAAAATCAAAGTTCCGGCCATTATGCGCACAGAGGATAAGATTCGGGGGCTGTGCCTGCAATACAGCTGCAAAAGCGGTTAGCAGTTCTTTTTCGTCGCTGTGTGCGAAGGATTTGATACGGAAGCCGGTCTGGCCTCCCCGGTAGTGAAATACCCCGGCCGATAGACAGATAATTTTCCCAAATTCGGCATGTAATCCGGCATTTGGATATACATCGGCGGCGCTTTCTTCTTCTTTTAGTGTATTGCGTACTTTGTGTGTCCATAATTGCTGGAAGTGATCGGGCAATTCGGCGTAAGCGGCTTTCTGGGATACCGTTTCGATATCCAATACCAATATTTGTTGCAAATCGATCGTTTCTAACATGGCTATTTTTGTAAAATTTCAAAACGCTGGCTGATCCGTATGCCCTGATCGTCTACTAAGGTGATGCGATGATTTCCGGTGGGTATATCGAGTGCCAGCTGGTGGAAGGTTTGTGTTTCGCCCACGAATGTGTCATCGAGGTGCCAGTATATCCGGGTGCCTCCTTTGCGGTGAGCAGCATTGAAGATAACCTGTCCGCGCTGTCCGCCGATTTCCAGCGGTATATAGATTTTTGCATTATCTTTTGGGTAGATCATTTCCATGACGCGACCCTCACTGCTTGGATAACAGCCAGCGGCGAAAGGTGGCAGTTCCCGGTAGTTGCTATGACGGGGTTTGTAATAATATTCCATGGCGGGCGGTAGTACAAACCATTTGGCCAACACCATCCGATCGGGAGCGGTGCAGTCTGCCGTTACCTGTAAGGTGCCCTCAAGATTTGTGTGTATGGTTTGGTGGTAGGGGCATGCAGCTGTCCGGTGGCCCGGCACGGGAATATACACCGTGTCGGCGTGCAGGCAATCCGGCCCGGCCAAGTAGCCGCTTTCAGGGCATACGGCCGTCTGCACCATCCGGTCAAGAGGTGCTGTAAACCACCCCGAAGATGGTAGCAGGTCGAATATGTCAAACAAAATAGGGGCTGCAGTTTGGATGCCGGTAAGCCCCGGTCGGCCTTCACCGTCGGCATTCCCTACCCATACGCAGACCACATGGGTGGGAGTGAGCCCCACTGCCCAGCCATCGCGGAAGCCAAAGCTGGTACCGGTTTTCCAGGCAACTTTCTTGGACGATGCAAACTGTTCCCACAAGGCTTCCTCTCCGGGGCGCATCACCTCATTCATGGCCTGAAATGTAAAATAAAGTGAAGCATGGTCGATGACGGAAGCCCGCTCTGGGGCTTTTTTAGGCGTTTGGACGTCGTTTTCCAGGTACGACGGTGCATGATAGTCTTCGGCGTTATAATTTGCATTGTATCGCCCGTAATGATTTAGCGTACGCGCCATACTGGCGTACGTGCCGGCCAGCTCCCACGGGGTGACTTCACAGCCCCCGAGGATCATCGAAAGACCATAGAAATCCGCAGGTTTATTGAGTGTGTGGATACCGACGCGCTTCAGATAGGGGTGAAAGCGCTGATATTTGTATTGCTGCAGCATTTTTACGGCAGGTATATTGAGCGAACGGCTCAATGCTCGGGAGGCCGGAATGGCACCGTCGTATCCAAGATCATAGTTTTGAGGCATGTAACCTCCGATTTGCGTCGGAATATCAGGAATGAGTGTATGAGGTAGCATCAATCCGTCGGTAAGCATGGCTGCATAGAGCAGGGGCTTCAATGTGCTACCAGGGCTCCGCAATGAAGTGATCATGTCTACCTGATTTTCCGATTCATCGGATCTGGGTGTATGTACGTTGCCTACGTAGGCAAGCGCATGGCCTGTTTCCACATCCAATACAAGTGCGGCAGCGTTGTGGATACCGTTGGCACTGAGGTTGCGATGGTAGCGGTCGATAATATCAGATACCTGCTGCTGCAATTGGATGTTAAGCGACGTACGTACGCGTGTCTGAGCAATTCCCAACTGTTCGTATTCTTTTTTGAAACGTTCCAGGAGATGCGGGGCCAGTCGTGGAAGCGGATGAGGTTTATTTGGTAGCGGTTCCAGTTTGGCAAGTTCAGCGGTGCCGGAGTCGATGGTGCCCTTGGAGGCTAATTTGTCCAATAAGGCATTCCGTTTAGCGAGTAATAGCGTTCGGTTACGACCGGGGTGAATGAGGCTTGGCGCATTGGGTAGTACGGCAAGCATGGCTGTCTCTGCCCATGAAAGCCGTTCGGAGGGGCGGCCGAAATAACGCCAAGCGGCGGCGTCCAGTCCCACCACGTTACTGCCGAAGGGAGCATTTGCACTGTACAACCGCAGAATAGCAGCTTTGCTGTAGCCTGCTTCCAGTCGGAGTGCCAAAAATGCTTCAATGAATTTTTGCCAGACGGTGCGGGGCTTATTACGGCTCATCCGAATCACCTGCATGTTGAGTGTACTGCCACCGCTGATTACCCGTTTTCCTGAAATATTTTGGAAAACAGCCCGCATCATCGCAATGGGATCTACACCAGGATGCAGGTAGAACCGCTTGTCTTCGAAAGCCACGATGCACTTAGCGAATTTTTCAGGAACCACATCCCTGGCGGGAAATCGCCATTGCCCATCTGTGGCGATCGACGCACCCAGTAGGTTTCCCATCTTGTCTTCGATCACATAAGATGTGGGGGAGAGAAAGAGATGCTTGGGAAGCGCGATGTAAAAAAGCAATCCTAAAACGGCTATGGAACCTATGGCAATTTTGCCTTTCGGGGTTTTACAAAAAGCGATGAAATACCTAAAATGTATCTTAATCCAAGCCATTACTTCGCTAAGGTACAAAAATAATAGCACCAATTCAGGGAGCGACGCTGGTGTTTGTTTGCTAAAATTAATGTAGAACTAAAGAATAATATGGTTTAATTTTTATGTTGATTAATAAGTTTTTATAGTGTTATTTGCTATATTTTTAGCTATATATTTTGAATGTTTTTAGCAAAAAGATCTTACGTGTATCTTTTCAATGTTCATTTAGTTTTCGATCAATTTGAAGGATATTTGCTAAATAATAGCAGGTGAACTTTATACTTAGTTAATACTATAAAAACCCTGATTTATAATTTTTTATAATTAAATAACTAAAATTTTAACTGAAATTATATTTTTTGTTTAGCAAGAGGTTGAACTATTTGTGAGCCTTGCATTCGGCACAAAGGCCTACGGCATTGATGCCGACGGACTGGAGTTGGTACCCTTCGGGTAGGTTGATTTTGGGTAGCTTAATGTCATCTAGGCAGTAGATGTTGTTGCATGATGAGCAGATGAAGTGTACGTGCTCATCGTGGTGATGGTGCTCATCGCATGCTGTTGAACACAGCGCATACGTAGCGGTGCCGTGAAGGTCAAATATTTTATGGAGAATACCCTTTTCTTCAAAGGTAGCCAATACCCGATAAAGCGTTACACGGTCCACAGCGTCACCCAGCATCCGCTCAAGCTCCGGTTGGGAGATGGCGGTCTCTTTTTCAGAAATGATTTTTAATACGCCGAGTCTTGGCTGCGTAACCTTTAATTTATTCTGGCGGAGCAGGCGGACAAATTTTTCGTCGGCTGTAACCTGATCTTTTTCAGTTGCTGTCCCCATAATGCATGCAATTGATATGCCCACGGTCGAAACCGTGGGCTTGGGGGTGAAATTATTTTCCTGCTGCTTTGGCATGATCCGCCAGGAACTGGGCGAGGCCATTGTCCGTAAGCGGGTGCTTAAGCAAACCTAATATGGCAGACAGGGGGCCGGTCATCACATCGGCTCCGATTTTTGCGCATTCTACGATATGCATTACGTGGCGGATGGAGGCAGCTAATATTTGTGTTTCGTATCCATAGTTGTCATAAATCAACCGGATGTCTTCAATCAAGGACAATCCGTCGGTTGAGATGTCATCCAAGCGGCCCAAAAAAGGAGATACATACGTAGCACCTGCCTTGGCCGCCAGCAATGCTTGTCCGGACGAGAATACCAGCGTACAATTGGTCTTAATACCTTTACTGCTGAAATATTTGATCGCTTTCACGCCTTCTTTGATCATGGGCACCTTTACCACGATCTTATCGTTGAGTTTTGCTAGTGCTTCACCTTCTTTAACAATATTGTCGAAGTCAGTGGCGATCACTTCTGCACTTACGTCGCCCTCCACAATGTCGCAGATGGCTTTGTAATGATTGATGATGTTGTCTTGTCCCGTAATTCCTTCTTTGGCCATCAGGCTTGGATTGGTGGTTACACCATCCAGTACGCCAAGATCCTGGGCTTCTTTGATCTGTTGAAGGTTGGCAGTATCAATGAAAAATTTCATATGTTAAATTAAATATAAAGTTATTGAACAATCTGTTCAGTTACAAGCGGTAAAATTACGCATAATTGTCTGAATTACCGAAAAAGTTTTCGCAGACTGTGGTATGGATTTTGTGTCAAAATGGCTAGCCCGGCACCCATCAATCGCCAAGCATGTATATCTTACGAGCATTCAGACATCGCAACTACAGACTACACTTTACCGGACAGGCCATTTCGTTGATGGGTACGTGGATGCAACGTATCGCGGTAAGCTGGTTGGTATATCGGCTCACGGAATCGGCCTTTATTCTTGGCTTTATCTCGTTCCTGTCACTGGTTCCTTCATTGGTACTGTCGCCATTCATCGGAAGCTTCATAGACCGCCAAAACAAGTACCGGATATTGCTCATTACACAGAGTGGGCTGATGTTCCAAGCCGGTGCGCTGGCCCTACTGGTATTTTTGGGAAACTACAGCGTCTTTTGGATCGGCGTGCTCAGTTTGTTGCAAGGGATCATCAATACGTTCGACGTAACGGCCAGGCAGTCGCTGATGGTGGAACTGGTGCCGGACCGGGCAGACCTGCCCAATGCGATTGCGCTTAATTCCTCGGCCTTCAATGCGGCACGGATGGTAGGGCCAGCAGTCGGTGGCATCCTGCTGAGTACGTATGGAGAAGCCGTGTGCTTTACTGCCAACTTCGTAAGCTTCATCGCTGTATTGGGTACGCTGCTCGCGATGAAATTATCGCTTTCGCCACCTGCGGTCAAGCAGGAAAGTGCGTGGCAGGGATTAAAAGAAGGCTTTAGTTACCTGCGTCATTCTCCTCATCTTTCGTCACTTGTCTTGTTGCTCGGTGCTTCGAGTTTATTAGTGATTCCCTACACGACGCTGCTTCCTGTGATCGCACGCGAAATGTTCAGCGGCGACGCCACCACGTTCAGTTGGTTTGAGAGTGCAGCAGGATTGGGCGCAATGACGGGTGCTATCTACATGGCACTTACGAAAGCGGGTACTAACCTGCGTTTTCGCGTCATGAAAGCCGCCGGATTATTTGCATTCGGGATTCTGATGCTTTCCTTTGCTTCGTGGTTGCCTGTTGCTTTATTGTGTACTGTGCTGGCATCCATGGGAATGATGGTTCAGAACTCAAGTATCAATACTTATATACAAACGCATGCCATGCCTGCTTATCGCGCTCGTGCAATCAGTTATTACATCATGGCCTTCCAAGGTGTCTTTCCGCTCGGAAGTCTGCTGATCGGGGCACTCGCCAATGCATGGGGCATACACTACACGTTGGTGTTCCAAGGGGTGGCAGGTGCATTGATTGCGCTTGGTTTCGTGGGATATATCCGTATCCATATCCTGAAACGGTAACGATAGCTAGGTGCCTTGGAAAGAAGGTAACCGTAATTCCATCCTGATATCGGCACGTTGATATTCGGAGGATTCAACGGGTACATCCTTGAAACCCATAGACCGGTATAGCCTCAACGCTGGTGCTAACTGATGGTTCGAATAGAGAATCAATTGCTTTGCTCCTAGTTCGATAGCTGCTTGGATGGCAGCGGCACAAAGCATTTTTCCGATACCCCTGCCACGGTAGGATTCTTCTAAGCCCATCTTGGCTAATTCAAATACAGCATCGGAAATACGTATGAGTGCTGCAGTGCCAACGATTTTTTCGCTCATCTGCGCCAGGAAAATTTTCCCACCTGTTTTTAAGATCGCTTCCTCGGGATTTGTGTGGACATATATATCCATGGGTTCCAACTGGAAATACTGGGTTACCCATGCGGTATTTATCCGTTCGAAATCTGCGCGAAATCTAGGTTCATAGGGAATAATCAATGGTTTGTCTCTGTTCATATCTTTGCTTTTTGGCGATAACTTTTATTGATGAAAAATACACCACCTAAGGTGACGATCAATGCCAACGCCGTAATTCCCGTGAGCCGCTCATGAAGAAAAAAGTAACCCAGCAGAAGCGCTATAAACGGATTGACATAGGCGTAAACGGATGCCAATCCGGGCGGCAGGTGTTTAAGAGCGTACAGAAAACAACCATATGACGCCAGAGAGCCGAAAATAATCAGGTAAGCCAATGCCCACAGGCTGTCGGAAGTAACGGTGGCCAATTGTGAATAGTCGTCTAGGAAAATACTACCCAAGAGCAATACCACACCCCCACTGGTTAACTGGAAGGCGACATTTACCAAGGTCTTGGCGGCGGAGGGCCGATGCTTGGTATATACCGTGCCGGCAGCCCAGCAGAAGCAGGCGAAGAAAGCCGCCAATACGCCGTAGCGGTAATTGGAGTTGCCCAGGTCCGCCACGTTATCGCGGAAGATAAGACCGACACCAACACATCCCAATAACAATCCGATCACCAAGTAGACATTGATCGCTTTGCGGTCAGTGCCCGCAATGTAGCCGATAAGCACGACATAGACCGGCATGATGGAAACAATGAGCGCCGCCAGTCCGCTGGGTATATACCGTTCGGCCCACCCGACTACACCGTTGCCAAGCGCGATCATCAATGTGCCAGCAATAAACTGCCGGCCGATGTCGCGACGGCTGATGGCCAATCTCTGTCCGGACAACAACAAAAGCACCATCATCAACACACCGGCGATAACCTGTCGGACACCTGAAAACAGAAACGCGGGAACGGTCGCGACCCCGATGCGCATGGCAAAATAGGTGGTGCCCCATACAACGCAGACAACTGCTAAGGCCAAATATGCATTTATAGTTTTTCTATCCATGACGGTGTTAAAGTGATGACAAATTTCGGGCAGTGTGATGGAAGATAGCAGATACAATTTTAACTATTTATACCCGTACAGTTTGGGGAGATTTCCGCCGGGTCTCCATACTTTTGAAGGATGCTTATGTGCATAGTTAACGATCAGCTGCATCATGTACCGGTTGCTGATATAGGGGGTGAGCATTTCTTTCACTTCTTCTGGAGCACGGATATCTGCAAACTGGCTGATGTGACCCATGCCGTGCAATTTGCCGTTTTCCACCCAGATGCAACTGACCTCGGTTTCATCCCGCCCGCTATCGAAAATAGCAAACGTGGGAAGTTCATTCGCTAGGTAATCAAGCGCTTGTTGCACACGCTGGTTGTGGATGTCAGGTGTGTCGACCATCGGCTTTTCTATCAATTGTTTGGGACCACCAAAGGTACAATACTGTGGATGTAGATTAAATTGTTCAATTAATCGGAGAAGTAAGTTTACGGCATCTAATTGGTTGTGAAACAAATGTGTATGTTGGTGATTTCTGCTATGCTTCCCGATGGCGAGCCGGAGATACCCTGCGTGGTCTTCATAGGTGTACAGCGCATATTTGGGCTCAAATCGTTTCAACGAGCGGTTGTATGCGGGCCAATGCCGTTTGATTTCTGCCGCTTCCAACAGAAGCGCCATAAGTTCAGTGCCACAGCGTTCATAAGTGACGGAGTGAATGTGACGGAGAAAGTGTTGCCGCTGGGGGTTGGGGTTATGCCCGGAGAAGTGCTGGGCAACACGGCCGCGTATGTTATTTGCTTTCCCTACGTAAATGATTTTTCCGCCCAAGTCCCGGAAATAATATACTCCGGTATTTTCAGGTAGGGCGTCGAATTGATCTTTGGGTAAATTGGGGGGCAACTGTTGGTGTTTCGATTTCTTTTTCAGCATTTCCGCCAGGCTGCCATTGGTATCCCATTCCATCAACTTGCCAAAGAGAATGGCGGTGGCTTCCGCGTCGCCGCCTGCACGGTGCCGGTTGCTGATGGGGATTCCGAGTGCGTCGCACAACCTTCCGAGGCTGTAGGAGAGCAATCCCGGTCGGATCTTCCGGCTCAGCCGGACGGTACACAGTTTCGGTGAGGTAAGTGAGAACCCCGCCAGCTCCAGGTGGTATTTCAGGAAAGAATAGTCGAAATTCACATTATGGGCTACAAACACACATTCGTCCAGCAGGTCGAAAATACGGGGCGCCAGTTCGCTGAACGTAGGGCTGTGTGCCACCATGTCTGGCGTAATGCCCGTCATGGCTTGGATGTAAAGGGGAATGGAGCACTGTGGATTGACCAGCGACTCGAAACGTTCAACTACCTTTTTCCCGTCGTGAATCCGTATGGCTACTTCGGTAATACTACTGCCAGCGGCATAGCCGCCCGTGGTTTCAATATCCACAATAGCATATAAGGTGATTTCGGAATGCTGCCCCATAGGGCAAATATACTAAAATAGTTAGTCTATTAAGGAATTGAAATTATTTTTTGAGGAGGCTCCTTACTTGCCATTAAATCGCTGCCAGACCGCTGCGTGTGGCTTAGCCGTCTTCCTGCGGTGAGCGGGCGGTCTGCTGCCTGTTTTTCGCACCCCTCCCGCAAGGAGACCGCAGTTTAAGCGCCAACCACCCCCTCTGAGATGCGGAGCCTTTTAGCCACAGACAGGCGTGTCTAGTAAATATTACATCGTATCCGTAGGTGCGGACGCGCTGACAGATGGCTCAGCGGGAGGCTCGGTAGTAACTTCCGCAACCCGCTTTTTGCTACGTGGCGCAATCATGAAATAAAGACAGGAAAGCGACCACGAGCCCCAGAAAAGATAGCCTCCGCTATGAAAACTTTCCTTCATCAACCGGTGGGAGGTGGTGGTAAAATCCAGGTAAGTGAAGTAGGCGCCAATAAGCCCAAAAAGTAGCATCAGCAGGATGGTTGCCAACGCGAGGCGCTGTCCAAGGAGCCGCTTGACGAGCCATAGCACAAAAATTAGTATGAGCTGCAGCGCAAACAGCAAGACGGCTGTTTTCCACCAAATTCTGAAGATACCATACTCACTATACAATACACGAATACCCACTTTTCCAACGAACGACATTTGGGATACCAATATGCCGGAAATTGTAGAAAGTAACGCCTGTAGGGCAATGAGGGTGCCTAAGCCTTTCATCTTGTGCTATTTGATGACTTCCCAACCGGCGTCGCCATTAAATCGTAGCGAATAGGTTTTTTTAGTGAATGAAGCGTTGTTATCCGGATCCTTTTTGGCGAAATCCGCAAAATCAGTCTCGGCTTTCCGAAGGGTTACGGTTGCTTTTACGCGGCTTTTACCGGTTTGTTCCACGAGCACGCCGCCCTCCTCATCGAGCGTGTATTCAAATGTCTTCACAGTTGCCTTTTTGTCCGTTTTTTCCAATACAAAGGGGATGGACTTATCGGTTAGCTTGACGAGGTAGACGAATGTACTGTCTTTCGAAAGGAACCTTTTGCGCTCTTTCAGTCGTTCCAAGGTGACGTAACCACCCTTTTCCAATCGCTCGTAGGCAACGAGGAGATCGCTGTCCGAACGCTGGCTGAATTTTAGTTCCCCATAGTCCATTTCGGCGGTCTCATAGACCGGATTAGCTTCGATGTAATGCGCTATCTCGCCCAGTGCAATACGGTCGCTGATCGATTTTTCATGGCCACAGGCTCCCCAAAGGAAAGCAATAAAGAGCAGGGGGGTGTATCGATAGTAAAAGGGTACCATAAATGAACGTTTTGTCAAAGATAGGTGTTTGCAAAAGTTGTTCCAATACCTCACTCTCGGTAATAAATGGATCTTTCCTAGCACAATCATTGTGCTAGGAATACAAGTATAGGAGATCAAAGTCTTACCGGATCATAGTAACTCAGGTACCAATCAATAAAGTTTTTTACCCCTGTATCCACAGAGGTTTGAACCCGGTAATCGAAGTCTGTTTTCAATTTGTCGACATTGGCCCAGGTCTTTTCCACATCGCCAGCCTGCATGGGCAGGTATTCCTTAATAGCTTTCTTGCCGGTGTGCTTTTCGATGGATTCGATGAAATCCAACAGCCTGACCGGCTTGCTGTTGCCCACATTATAGAGGTTATATTTGGATGGACGTCCCTCTGGTTCGAAGGCGACGATGTGCTTGATGCTGTCGACTACATCGTCTACGTAGGTAAAGTCACGGTATAAGTTACCGTGATTAAAAACCTGGATGGGTTTGCCTTTTAGGATAGCATCTGTAAACAGGAACATCGCCATATCGGGCCTGCCCCAGGGGCCATAAACTGTAAAAAAACGCAACCCGGTTGTTTTCAGTCCATAAAGGTGACTGTACGTGTGGGCCATCAGTTCGTTGCTGCGCTTGGTAGCCGCGTAGAGGCTCACTGGATGATCTACACGGTCGTCTTCCGAAAAAGGAATCTTATCGTTCGTTCCGTAGATGGAAGAGCTGGACGCATAGACCAGGTGGTTAATGCGATAGTGCCGGCAACATTCCAGCACGTTGGCAAACCCTACAAGATTGGATTGTATATAGGCGGGTGGGTTTTCCAAGGAATACCGTACTCCGACCTGAGCGGCTAAATGCACCACCAGTTCGAACGCTTCGCTGCGGAAAAGTGAATCTAGCTTGTCGGCATGGGTGATATCCAATTGCTGAAAAGAATAGTTTGGATGGGTTTTGCTGGGTACCGGTTTGCTTTCCTGTGTTTGCTGTCTTTCGATGCCACAAACCGCCAACCGCGCATATTTCAGGTCGACATCGTAGTAGTTGTTAAGGCTGTCAAGGCCGACAACCGTGTGTCCTTCCGCCAGGAGCATCTGCACGGCATGAAAGCCGATAAAGCCTGCTGCTCCCGTTACCAATATCTTCATCCGGATTTTTATTATTGATATCCCAATAGCCTGAGCACCTGCTTGCTGTTCTGTTCTTCACCGAATACTTCAAAGTTGAAGGTTTCATCGCGGTTTCTCCGGATGAGCACATGCTTGGGCGAGGGGAGCAGGCAGTGGTGGATGCCTCCATATCCGCTTAGCACCTCCTGATACGCACCGGTATGGAAAAAACCAAGGTACTGTATTTTGCGGGTCTTAGGCATGAATACGTTGTTCATGTGGGCTTCCTGGTTGTAATAGTCTTGCCCATCGCACGTAATGCCTCCGAGGTTTACCCGTTCATATTCCGAATCCCAGTTATTGATGGGTAAGAGGATGTATTTCTGATTGAGCGCCCATACATCCGGTAGATTGGTGATGAATGAGCCATCTAGCATCAGCCACTTTTCCCGGTCGTTCTGCTGCTTGCGTCCAAGTACTTTATACAGAATGCCCGAAGCTTCCGCTACGGTGTATTTACCGAATTCGGTAATAATATCCGGCTCCATCACCTCGTGCTGGGCACAGATCTGCTTAATCCGGTTGACGATTTCATTGACCATGTATTCGTAGTCGAAATCGTGCACCAGCGAGTCCTTGAAAGGCATGCCTCCGCCGATATCTAGGGTATCGAGGTCGGGGTTTATTTTCTTGAACTTGCAGTACAGCGTGACGTATTTTTCCAGTTCGTTCCAGTAATAAGGAGTATCCGAAATGCCCGAATTGATAAAGAAGTGGAGCAGCTTAACCCGGAAGTTGGGGTTAGGCACAACTTTATTGTTGTAGAAATCCAGGATATCCTCCAGTCGGATGCCCAGCCGGGAGGTATAAAACTGTGAATCTGGCTGTTCTTCCGCTGCAATCCGGATGCCCAAATTACAGGGTTCATCCAACTCAACTTCGTCGTCGTAGATGTTGAATTCTTCCTTGTTATCCAGCACGGGTATGATGTTCTTGTACCCATCATGAAGCATATCCACGATGTATTGTTTGTATTGGTAGGTTTTGAACCCGTTGCAGATCACGGTGATGTCTTTGTTGACAATGCCTTTTTTTTCCAAGGCGTCAATCATTGGCATATCAAAAGCCGATGACGTCTCCAAGTGGATGTCATTTTTCAAGGCTTCTTCTACTACATGGCGGAAGTGGGAGCTTTTCGTACAGTAACAATATTTATAAGTGCCCCGGTAATTATGCTTTAAGATGGCGGTTTGGAACAATATCTTTGCCTGCTGGATCTTTTTACTGATGATAGGAAGGTAAGTGAACCGCAGCGGGGTTCCGTAAGTCTCAATCATTTCCATGAGGTTGAGATCGTGGAAATACAGCTCGTCGTCGATAATATCAAATCCATCTTGGGGAAACCCCACGCTTAGGTCAAGAAATTCCTGGTAGCTTTGCATTTTCTTTTTTTGTTCTAAATAATCCCCTGCTTTTCAACGGCAGAAGCGAAATAGACCAAACATCCATTTGCATATAAAGGCGTGTTTGTCTAAGTTTGGCAAAGATATGTTTTCGGTGCGAAATGAAACAGTTATCTAAATGTAATTTTATGATTTCGATACCGGTGCTAAGGAATTAATGCTTAAATACTTACATGATCAACGCCATACAGCAACAACTTATAAAATATACTAAACAGGCAGTCAGGGAATTATATCATTCAGACGTACCCGATCATCAAATCACGTTACAGGAAACACGGAAGGAATTTGAAGGACAATTGACGATCGTCACCTTTCCATTTACCCGGTTTTCCAAAAAAACACCCGAGCTGACCGGCCAGGAAATCGGCAACTACCTGTTGCCCCATATTCCCGCCATTGCGTCGTTCAACGTAATCAAGGGGTTCCTCAATATTAGCCTTTCCGATGCGTATTGGGCGGATTTATTTACAACAGCTATCACGAAGAAAAGTTTTGGCACCTTTTCTCCCAACGGCAGGAAGGTCATGGTGGAATATTCGTCGCCAAATACCAACAAACCGCTCCACCTCGGCCATATCCGTAATAATTTATTGGGCTACTCGGTAGCCGAGATTCTGAAGAGGTATGGTTACGAGGTCGTAAAAGCTAATTTGGTGAATGACCGCGGTATCCATATCTGCAAGTCAATGCTCGCCTGGCAACGATGGGGAAGCGGAGAAACTCCCGAAAGCAGCGGCCTCAAAGGGGATCACCTGGTGGGAAAATACTATGTGTTGTTCGACAAGGCCTATAAACAGGAGATCGATGCGTTACGAGCGCAAGGAATGACCGAAGAGGAAGCCAAGAAGCAGGCGCCGGTTATCCGCGAAGCGCAGCAGATGCTCCAACAGTGGGAAGCAGGCGACGAACAGGTTATTAAGTTATGGAAATTGATGAATGGTTGGGTATACGCCGGTTTTGAACAAACCTATGGCCAGCTTGGTGTAAATTTCGATAAGTATTATTACGAGTCAGACACCTATCTGCTCGGCAAAGATATCATTCAGGAAGGACTGGATAAGGGGGTGTTTTTCAGAAAAGAAGACAACTCGGTTTGGATTGATCTGAAGGAAGATGGTCTGGATGAAAAGTTGGTGTTGCGTGGAGATGGTACTTCGGTATACATTACCCAGGATCTGGGTACAGCTCAGCTGAAATTTGACGAGTTTGGGATGGATGAGTCTATTTATGTGGTCGGCAACGAGCAAGACTACCATTTTAATGTACTCTTTCTGATTTTAAAGAAATTGGGCAGGTCATGGGCCGAAGGACTTTTCCACTTGTCGTATGGCATGGTCGATTTGCCTTCAGGCAAGATGAAATCGCGGGAGGGCACCGTGGTAGATGCCGATGACCTGATGGATGAAATGACAGAAACAGCTAAGAAGCGGACGGAAGAGCTAGGCAAGACCGAGGGGCTGTCAGATCCGGAAAAAGCACACCTTTATCACATCATTGGCATGGGAGCCCTGAAGTATTTCCTGCTGAAAGTGGAACCCAAAAAACGCTTACTGTTTGATCCCAATGAGTCTATCGATTTTCAGGGACATACAGGGCCGTTTATCCAATATACACATGCTCGTATTCAGTCTGTCTTGACGAAAGGAAGTTTTTCGGAAAGTACCCCGTTGCCTGTTCGGGATGAGTTAACGGATAGCGAACGTGACTTGATTCGGCTCTTGGGCGACTTTCCGGCTGTTATCGAAGCGTCCGCAAAAGAATTCAGTCCGGCACAATTGGCCAATTATTGTTTTGAATTGGCCAAACAGTATAATAAATTTTATCATGAAGAATCCATCCTCAAAGCAGCCGTGGAATCCATCAAGAATTTTAGATTACACCTTTCAAAGGCTACTGCCCGGATCATATCAGACGGAATGAATCTGTTGGGTATTGAAGTGCCGGAACGAATGTAAGGAGAACTCGGAAAGATGCAGAAGTTGGAAAGACCGGAAATTCGGGAGATCCGGAAATATAGCAGCAAATGAGCAAATCTAGTATAAACGTTGGCCTTATTGGCTTCGGCATAGGTGGACAAGTGTTCCATGCGCCGATTATTACTTCAGTGGACGGGCTGCGCCTGCATAAGGTAAGTGCCCGGCGTCCTGAACACCTGGAAATTCTTCACCGCCGGTATCCGGATACCCTGATCGTCGACAACGCAGATGCCATCATCCATGCCGACGACATCGACCTGGTGGTGGTGGCGACTTCCAACGACATGCATTATCCCTTTACGAAAGCGGCCCTCTTGGCAGGAAAGCATGTTGTGGTGGAAAAACCTTTCACTAACACAACAGCGGAGGCCGACGAACTTATCGCGTTGGCAAAGCAACAGAACCGCTTATTAAGCGTGCATCACAACCAACGGTGGAACAGTGACTACCTTACGTTACGGAAGGTGATTGCGAGTGGAAGGCTGGGACGATTGGTCTCTTTTGAAGCTCGTTTCGACCGTTTTCGCAATGCACTCCGTCCGAATGCATGGCGCGAAGCCAACCTGCCAGGATCGGGTATCTGGTACGACCTCGGGGCACACCTGGTAGATCAGAGTCTGCAACTTTTCGGTCTGCCGCTGGCAATAAATGCGGATTTACGCATCCAACGACCCGGTGCCGGTGCAGTGGATGATTTTGATGTGATTCTCCATTACCCCAAAGTTAAGGTGTCGTTAAAGGGAGCCATGCTCGTTAAGGAGCCTACCCCCCGGTACGCACTGTATGGAATGGACGGCGCGTTTGTGAAACCAGGCATGGATCCACAGGAAGCTGCATTGCGGGGTGGTGCATGGCCCAAGGGTGATCCCGATTGGGGAAAAGAACCGCAGGAAATATGGGGCAAGCTCAATGTCCTGGAAAATGGCGAAGATCGCCTGGAACAGATAGAAAGTGAACGGGGGGATTATCCCGGTTTTTACCGGAATATACGGGATGCGATTGCTGCTAGAGAAGAGCTGGCTGTTACAGCCGAACAGGCTCGGAATGTCATTTACGTAATTGAGATGGGTGAAAAAAGCTGGGCGGAGCGACGAACGGTAGATTTACGATTTTAGGTTGGCGACGGAAGACAATCCTTACGATGCCGTGATCGTCGGCGGCGGTGCCTGCGGTCTCATGTGCGCCATACAGGCGGGGCTGCGGGGAAAACAAACATTGGTTTTGGAACGAAACGACCATCCGGGGGCGAAGATTCGCATTTCCGGCGGTGGTCGTTGTAATTACACCAATTTGAATACGGGCATTGACAATTTTGTATCCGTTGATCCTTCGTTTGCTAGCCATGCCCTGTCGAGCTGGACGGTAAAAGATACGGTTGGTTTTTTTGAACACCAGGGAATCGTTGGTAAAGAGAAGACGCTTGGCCAGCTATTCCCAATAAGTAACAACGCGAAAGATGTCGTGTCTGTATTGACGCGGCTGATGCAACGGTACGGGCAGCGGTTGCAAACCGGAAGCAACGCATTGTCCGTCGATAAACGGATGGATGGCCTATTTGAAGTAACCTATGAAAGCAGTGGAGTGAGGCATCGCATGATCACCCCAAAAGTGGTTTTTGCAAGCGGTGGGTTGCCGGTAGCAAAGCTGGGTGCCAGCGACTTTGCCATACGGATAGCGCGCCGGTTCGGATTAGAAATTGTGCCGACGGCTCCGGCGCTGGTTCCGCTGACGATCACGGGCAAAGATGCGGAATGGTTTGCCGCATTGTCGGGCAATAGCGTGTTTTGCCGCGTATCCAATGAGCGTATTCACTTCGAAGAGAATATCCTGTTTACACATTGGGGAGTGAGCGGTCCGGCAATTCTGCAAATTTCTTCTTACTGGAGGCCGGGAGAAAGCATTGTCCTGAACCTGCTGCCGACACATTCCTTGGAACAGTTGATACAGACCGAACGGGCAGCTGGCGGAAGGCGACTGGTGGGACAGCTTTTGGGCGATTTTTATTCGCGGAGACTGGTAGAAGCACTTGGCCGTTTTCTTCCCATTCAAACTAAAATAGCCTCGTTGGGCAAGGCAGACGCCAAACGGATTGCAGACACAATTCATCACTTTGTCGTGAAGCCTGCAGGAGATAAAGGGTATGACAAAGCGGAAGTGATGCGTGGGGGCATTGCCACCCGGGAGTTGGCGCAGACAACGCTGGAAGCGAAGAAAGTACCCGGATTATATTTCGGCGGAGAGTGTGTAGATATGACGGGGTGGCTGGGTGGCTATAATTTTCAATGGGCATGGGCCAGTGGCTATGTCATTGCTCAGGCAATTTGATGTGATATTTTTTTTGGAAGGCTAAAACGGTTTATTATATTTGGGCCACTGATTTAAAACCTTACGAATGGAGAACACCTTACCGCCGGCAGCAAAGGAAGTGCCGGCTCGTCACGCCGCCAAACTCACAGAGCGCAATTATTTATTGGTATTTGGATTTGTCACGTTGTTGTTTCTGTTATGGGGCGTGGCCATCACCATGGGGGATGTTCTAAATAAGCATTTTCAGGCAGTGCTTGGGATCAGCAAAGCCCAGTCTGGCTTGGTGCAGTTTTCCATCTTTGGGGCCTACGCTGTCATGGGAATTCCTGCGGGGCTTTTCATGAAGCGGTTTGGTTACAAGAGCGGTGTATTGTTGGGGCTAGCGCTTTATGCCGTGGGAGCGTTCCTGTTTGTACCTGCGGCAGAGGCCGAATCGTTCGGCTTCTTCCGGATAGCCCTCTTTGTCTTAGCTTGCGGCTTGGCTACACTGGAAACCGTGTCACATCCCTTTATTGCTGTATTGGGCGAACAGGCGTCAAGCGATAGGCGAATCAATTTTGCCCAATCGTTCAACGGGCTGGGAACCATTATCGGCCCCACGCTAGGGAGCTATTTTATTCTAAGTGGAAACATCGGTACAACGGGAAGTCTTACTTCGGTGAAGTTGCTGTACATCGGTATCGGGATCACGATTACCCTCGTGGCGGTGGCATTTAGTCTGTTGCGTGTTCCGGCATTGCCTACGGAACACGTTCCTAGCAGTTCCGATCCGGCGGCAACGACAGCACCCAAAAAAAGTCTTTTCCAGCATCGTCATTTTGTTTGGGCCTTTGTGGCGCAATTTTTTAACACCGCAGCCCAGGGCGGTACCTGGGCGTTTTTCATTAATTACGGTCATGAAAAGATGGGGCTCAGCGACGAGATGGCCGGATACTATTTTGCCGTGAGCATGGTGATGATGACAGTCGGACGGTTTGTGGGAACATTCCTGATGAAATTCATTGCGCCAAACAAGTTGTTGGCTGTGTTTGCACTGTGTAACGTGCTGATGTGTTTGCTTATCGCGCAAAGCTGGGGATGGCCGTCGTTTGTGGCGCTGTTGATGCTTAATTTCTTTTTCAGCATTATGTTTCCGACGATTTTCAGTCTTGGTCTCAAGAATCTGGGACCGCATACGCAGCGTGCCTCTTCCTTCATTGTAATGGGCGTAGTAGGAGCGGCCCTCTTCCCGTTTGTTATGGGTAAGGTAGCTGATTACGATGTCGCTACGGCGTATTACCTACCGATCATCTGCTATTTGGTGATTTTCCTGTTTGGGGCAAAGCTGTATAAAACCGGTCCACGCTTCTGAATTCGTGACTTATTGTTTACCTTTGCAGCAAAAAGCAGGCCCGTTCTATCGCCGCGGCAGCAGCCGGGGAGGAAAGTCCGGACAACACAGAGCACCTCGCTTCCTAACGGGAAGGGCCCCGATGCAGATTGGGGTACGGAAAGTGCCACAGAAAACAAACCGCTTCGATTCGTTGGAGCAAGGGTGAAAACGTGGGGTAAGAGCCCACGGCTTTGTATGGCAACATACATCGCGGTAAACCCCGGGGGTTGAAAGGCCAAATAGGTTGCGGATTACTGGAGCTGCTCGCTTCTAATTTGCCGGTAGGCAAACACCGCAACGGGTAGGCCGATGGAGCCTGCTAGTGATGGCAGGCCTAGATAAATGATAGAAGCCCCGCTTGCGGGGAACAGAATCCGGCTTATAGGGTTTGCTTTTTTGTAAAATACAAATATGACCAAGATATTAATCATTGACGACGAACGGGCTATCCGTAGTACCCTCAGAGAAATTCTTGAATACGAAGATTATAAGGTAATCGATACGGACAATGGTATCGATGGTTTGGCGATTATCAAAAAAGAAGATATCGATCTGGTACTTTGCGATATTAAAATGAGCAAGATGGATGGGATGGAAGTGCTTACCGAAGCAATAGCCATCAAACCCGATCTACCTTTTATCATGATATCGGGGCACGGTACCATCGAAACTGCTGTCGAAGCGAGCAAAAAGGGTGCTTACGATTTTATTTCCAAACCACCCGATCTGAATCGGTTATTGATCACGGTACGTAATGCATTGGAACGCGGTACTTTGGTTACCGAAACGAAGGTGCTGAAGCGGAAAGTAAGCAAAACGCGTGATATACTTGGTGATTCAGGTGCCATCCAACGCATCAAAGAAACGATCGAGCGGGTTGCTCCAACCGATGCCAGGGTACTGATAACAGGGGCCAACGGTAGCGGTAAAGAATTGGTTGCGCGTTGGCTGCATGAAAAATCGCCGCGGGCGGGAGCGCCATTGGTCGAAGTGAACTGTGCTGCCATCCCGTCAGAATTAATTGAAAGCGAGCTTTTTGGACACGAAAAGGGGTCATTTACATCTGCCGTAAAACAACGCATCGGGAAGTTCGAACAGGCGCATAACGGAACGCTGTTTTTGGATGAGATCGGCGACATGAGCCTTTCTGCCCAGGCAAAGGTGCTGAGGGCATTGCAGGAAAATAAGATCACCCGCGTAGGTGGGGAGAAGGAGATTACCGTCAACGTACGGGTGATTGCAGCGACTAACAAGGATTTGCTCAAAGAGATCGATGCGGGTAATTTCCGTATGGACTTGTACCATCGATTGAGTGTTATCATTATTCATGTTCCGCCGTTGACCGAGCGGAAAGGAGATATCCCTACTTTGGCCGAGCATTTTTGCGAGGAGGTTTGCAACGAATACAACATGCCGGTGAAGAAAATCACCGTGGACGCAATGGACGCCCTCAAAGAACTGCCCTGGACTGGCAATATCCGGGAACTGCGTAATATGGTAGAACGTCTGATTATCCTGAGTGATAAGTCGATTACCGACAGAGATGTACGGACGTTTGCAAACCCCAGTTTAGCAAGTGTGAGCCACGAAGAAGTTGCAAAAGTGGATGAAGCGGCTATTTCTCACCCCGCAGTAATCAACCTGATGACCCAATACGATGATTTCTCCTCATTTCAGGACTTCAAGGATCATACAGAAAAAGAATACATCAAATACAAATTGGAAAAAAATGGATGGAATGTATCCAAAACAGCGGATGAAATTGATATCCAACGCAGCCATTTGTATAGCAAGATCGAAAAATACGGTTTGAAAAGAGAATCATAGCCCACATGGGCTATGATTTCATTCGTTAAATTTTCTGTATTGTTTCCGAACAAGTACAATCACAACGATAACCAGTACAATTCCCCCAAGAACGATGTAGCCATACGTCTGCCAGGGGCTTGCAGCCGTTTCGGGTTCGCTGTGCTGAATAACGGCGATGAGGTTAAAAAACGCAAATAATAAGGCAACGGTACTGTGCATGATGGCATCATAATTTCCGTACAATATACAAATATAAATGCACAAATAACCGTTATGTTTTTTTTATTTCGCTTTTTGACAAAACGTATGCCCGCTAGGCAATTTCAGCGATAAATACGCCATCACGGTTGACCGCATCCCGGTTTTTAAGGATATTTCCCAAATTTACCTTGCCAATTACATATTTGAAATTGTTGGCGTAAAAACGTTCGCTGATGGACGAAAATCCGAGTGTTTCGATCAGCTGTTCATCTTCATAACGAAGGTAGACCTGAATGTCCCAATCGGTGCTATATGTCAGTTCACCCGCCCCAAGATGTTTTTTATATTCGTATTTGTATCCGTACCGGAGCGCAGCAATGTCAGACAACACCGCAGATCCGGTGGGATGCCCTCCAGCACCCTTGCCATAGAAAAATTGTTCATCAGCAAATGCAGCTTTAACCAGTACACCGTTATACTCGTTTTCCACGGCGTAAAGGATGTTGTCGGGAGAGACCAGTTTTGGCAGTACGTAGAGAATGACTGCTTTGTCGTTAATTTCCCGTGCGGTAGGAATTAGTTTTATTCTGAAATTTTTCTCCCGCGCAAATTGAATATCCGAAGCGCCCAACTTATCGATTCCGATGTTTAAGATGGCATCGGGGGATAAATACAAGCCATAAGCATGGGAGGCAACGATGGTCAATTTAAATTTAGCGTCAAATCCGCCGACGTCTAACGTAGGATCGGTTTCCGCAAACCCAAGGTCTTGTGCTTGTTTCAATGCGGTTGAATACGCTAAGTTTTCATTGAATATTTTCGAAAGAATGTAGTTGGATGAACCGTTGAAGATACCAGTTACCGAATGCAATAGCTCGTTGTCATAGTATTCTTCCAGGTTTCGGATAATGGGGATACTGCCGCACACAGCACCTTCGTAAAGTAGGCTGGTGCCATGTTTATGCTGAATATCCACCAATTCTTCCAGGTGGGTGGCGATCATCTTTTTATTTGCCGAAACCACATTCTTGCCCGATCGGAGTGCTGCGGAAACGATGTCAAAGGCTGCCGCGGCGTCATCTATTAATTCGACCACGGTATTGATTTCGGGGTCGTCCAACACAGACCTCGCATCCGTGGTGAATAACGATGCGGGCAATGTTCTTTTTTTTTCGGGATGTTTGATGACGAACCGTTTGATGGCAAGGTTGAGATTTTTGGTCTTGATGATGTCGTGTAGCCCTTGTCCCACTACGCCGAAACCGAAAAGTCCTAAGGTAAGTTTGTTGTCCATGTTTGCTGTTATGTCAATATAGTTAGCTCACTTGTTGATAAGCTAGTTGATTTTGGGTCGCCTTGTTGTGACTGAGGAACCTTGAGATCTCTTCCGTAATCCGCTCGGTCTCTATAAGAAAGCCGTCATGTCCATAAAATGAGTTGATTTCGGCATATACCGCGTCTGGAATGTGGTTGGTTAGGAATTTTTGCTCCGTTATGGGGAATAAGAGGTCGCTGTTGATTCCAATGACCAATGTTTTTGCCTTGATCTGGCGCAAAACGTCACGTATATCCGCGCGTCCGCGTCCGATATTGTGCCCATCCATCGCTTTGCTCAGGAACCAATAGCTATAAGCGTTGAAACGCTTGACCAGTTTCTCTCCCTGATAATTCTGATACGAAGAGGCCCGGAAGCCATCTGTTTTTTCATTCGAAGTTTCCAGTTGAGTGGCCCCATAGGTGTCATATCCGCGATAAGACAGCAATGCCATACTGCGGGCCGCTTTCAGCCCTTTCGCCCCCCCATTAGGTTTGTTCGCATAAAAGGTCCGATCGGCACTGATGGCAAGTCGCTGACTTTCATTGAATGCGATACCCCAGGGAGAATGGATGGCATTTGTCGCAACAAGTACCAGGCGGTCAATCCGGCTGGAATCCATAATAGCCCATTCCAACACTTGCTGGCCACCCAACGAGCCACCAATGGCCAACGCGATTTTTTCGATGCCTAAATGAGCTGCAAGCAATCGGTGCGCGGCCGCTACATCCCGGATAGAAAACGAAGGGAAAGCTAAGTAATAGGGTTGTCCGGTTGCCGGATTGATGCTCAAAGGGTAGGTAGTCCCGTAAGGAGATCCGATACTGTTTGCACAAATTATAAAATAATCTTTCGGATTGAAGAAATCAGTTGAGCCGAACAATCCCGGCCACCACTCGAAAACGTCCGAATTACCCGTAAGTGCATGACAAACCCATACCACGTTATCTTTCCGTTCATTCAGGCTACCATATGTGTGGTAAGCGATTCGAAGGTTTTCGATTCGCTTACCACTTTCAAGTGTGAATGTATCTGAACACGTAAATGTTTGTATGCTCATACGAGGCATAACTAGATTTTGTCGAATGCTTGTTGCAGGTCCGCTTTGATGTCGTCGACATGTTCGATGCCCACAGCCAGTCGCAACTCTCCCGGGAAAACACCTGCACTTGCCTGTTCCGCTTCACTGAGCTGCTGGTGGGTGGTTGCCGAAGGATGGATAATCAATGTTTTGGTATCGCCTACATTCGCAAGATGGCTAATCAACTCCAGGTTGTCGATAAATACATTAGCTTTCTCAGCGTCGCCTTTTATTTTGAACGACAATACGCTGCCAAATCCGTTTTTAAGGTAAGTTTGGGCACGTAAGTGGTTCGGGTGACTTTTCAATCCTGGATAGCTGACCCGTTCGACCTGTGGATGGCCTTCGAGCCATTTGGCGATTTCCAACGCGTTGTCCACATGCCGTTGCACCCGCAGCGATAAGGTTTCTAGCCCTTGTAGTAAGAGAAATGCATTAAAAGGAGACAAGGCCGGCCCGAAGTCCCGTAGCCCTTCCACACGGGCCCGGATGATGAACTGAATGTTTCCCAAGGGGCTATCTACGCCAAATACGTCGCTGAAAACCAATCCGTGATATCCGTCGGATGGCTCGCTGAATTGCTTGAATTTGCCGTTACCCCAATTGTAGTTTCCCCCATCAACGATGACGCCGGCGATGCTGTTACCGTGTCCGCCAATCCATTTTGTGGCGGCCTGTACGACCACATTGGCACCGTGTTCGATGGGCTTAAAAAGATAGCCGGCAGCACCGAACGTATTGTCGACGATCAAGGGAAGGTCGTATTTCTTCGCAACGGCTGCGATGCGATCGAAATCGGGAATGGAATAACTGGGGTTGCCGATGGTCTCCACATAGATTGCTTTGGTTTTTTCATCGATCAATGCCTCAAAGCTTTCCGGATCATCATTTTTCGTGAACCGGGCTTCTATGCCCAAGCGCTTGAATGAAACTTTGAATTGGTTGTAGGTGCCACCATACAGGTTTGCACTGGTAACGAAATTCTCTCCACTTTCCAAAATGTTGGTCAACGCAATGAATTGGGCCGATTGACCCGATGCGACCGCAAGACCGGCGACACCGCCTTCAAGCGCTGCTACGCGTTTTTCAAAAACGTCGGTCGTGGGGTTCATGATGCGTGTATAGATGTTTCCAAATTCCTTCAGGGCAAATAGATTCGCACCGTGTTCCGCACTGTTGAATACAAAGGAAGTGGTTTGGTAAATGGGCACCGCACGTGAGCCGGTGGTAGGATCTGCTTCTTGTCCCGCATGTACTTGCAGCGTTTCAAATTTTAGATTTTCGTTAGCCATGATTTATTGTTTTAGAATTTTAAATTTGTTTTAAAATGGATAATCCGATTGGATGCTATTTAGCTATAACCGCCTTAAACGGCGGCTACTCGTGAATAGCTGGCAAAGGGCCTAGCAACATCCGCACATACCCTGTACGCCCGGGCACATTCGGCGGACTCCCGCCCTTATGGATGCTAAATAATGAAAGTTACTTGAAAAATCCGTATTCATCGTCTTATTATTTATATGCTCCCAATCGATATCGTTTGGGACAGGAATTGGCACCTTTTCCACCGTTTGCGAATGGTTGCCAGTGGGTCACTGAGCCAGTCTCTCGCCACTTCTTTATAAACCAAGACCTTAAAGAGGAATTGATTTGTATGTGCCTAAACACATAACGGATGCAAATATAGCGGGTGCGATTTGGTTGTGCAAAGTTTTTTTGATTTTTTTGCGAAGATGAGCATTACTTTTAATACTGCGGCGTTGTTATTCCCTGCGATCAGCTTGATTATGTTGGCATATACCAACCGGTTTCTGGCGCTGGCGGCGCTGGTCCGTAGCCTGCACGCGAAATACCTTGAACATAATAAAAGCGGGGTCCTGCATGGACAGATCAAGAATCTGCGCTATCGGCTTAAACTTATCAGGCAAATGCAAGCCTTGGGTGTAGTAAGCTTTATTACCTGTATTGTTTGCATGTATTGTATTTACATGGAATTCAAGTTTTTTACGGAGCTGACATTTGCCCTGAGTCTGCTGTTCTTTGCCGTATCGTTGATTATTTCATTGGTTGAAATTCAGGTAAGCAATAGAGCACTGGAATTGGAACTTGGAGATATGGAGGGCAGGAAAAAAAGCGGCCCCCAGTAGGAGGCCGCTGAATTTAAGTTTAGAAGGGTGTTAGTTATCGTACGAATAGCAGCTCCCGCAATTTTGGCAACGGCCATTGGCCATCGTCCACAATCTGCTCCAACTTATTGATGTGATAACGAATCTTATCAAAGTAAGGTTTCACATTTTCATCGTAAGCAATTGCTTTTTCACGGACATCTTCCAGTATATTGGCTTTTTTGCGTTCCTGACGCATCGCTTCAGCATCGATAAGGATGGTGTTGATGTGGTTGGAAATACGCTCAATCAGGTTGGATTGTGAGCCGTAGGCCTCGGATTTAAAGCCGAGATCTTTCAATCCTTTTACATTGGTAATCAAATCGTTTTGGTAATGGAAAGCTGCAGGAGCCAGGATACTATTTACGATCTCCCCAATGACGCGGGCTTCAATCTGAATTTTCTTGTAATAGCTTTCCAGCAGGATCTCGTGCCGCGCTTCGCTTTCACGTTTGCTCAACACGGACAAACTTTCAAACAACTCCAGTGATTTTTCACTGACGTATACATCCAATGCTCTGGGTGTGGTCTTGATGTTAGAAAGGCCGCGTTTGTGCGCTTCTTCTTCCCATTCTTTGCTGTATCCATTGCCTTCAAAACGGATGGCTTTGGACTCTTTGATGTATTTGCGTACAACGTTGAGCAGCGCCAGGTCTTTTTTCGTGCCCTTTTTGATTTGTTTGTCCACTTCCGACTTAAACTCGATCAATTGGCTGGCAACGATCGCATTGAGCACCGTCATCGGACTCGCGCTGTTGGCAGAGGAACCAACGGCCCGGAATTCAAATTTGTTTCCAGTGAATGCAAACGGCGATGTCCGGTTGCGGTCGGTATTGTCTAACTGCAATTCAGGTATTTTCGGGATCCCGTGCCAGAGCATTGCTTCGTTTTTCACTTTTTTGGCTACTCTTGCCGTTTCCACTTCGTCAAGCACGGCATTGAGCTGGCTTCCGAGGAAGATGGAAATGATGGCGGGCGGCGCTTCATTAGCACCCAGACGGTGGTCATTTGCGGCGCTGGCAATGGAGGCGCGCAGCAGATCTGCGTGATCGTGCACCGCTTTGATGACGTTAACAAAAAAGGTCAAGAACATCAGGTTGGTCTTCGGAGTTTTCCCCGGGGAAAGCAGGTTGACGCCTGTATTGGTAATCATCGACCAGTTGTTATGCTTGCCAGAACCGTTTATGTCGGCATAAGGTTTCTCGTGAATGAGTACCTTAAATTTATGACGGAGTGCCACCTGCTCCATCAAATTAAGAAGCAATTGATTGTGGTCGATGGCAAGGTTGATTTCCTCGAACATGGGCGCACATTCGAACTGCGAGGGAGCAACCTCGTTATGACGGGTTTTCAATGGAATACCCAATTTAAGTGCTTCTTGTTCCAAATCTACCATGAAAGCCAACACGCGCTCAGGAATTGCACCGAAATAATGGTCCTCCAATTGTTGCCCTTTGGCTGACATGTGTCCGAACAAGGTCCGACCGGTCAGTTGTAAATCAGGCCTTGCATTAAACAATGCTAAATCCACCAGGAAATATTCCTGCTCGATACCAAGCGATGCGAAGACTTTCGTGACCGATTTATCGAAGAAATTGGCGACATCTACCGCAGCTTTATCCAACACATTCACTGCTTTTAGCAACGGTGCTTTGTAGTCGAGTGCTTCGCCGGTATACGAAACAAATATCGTAGGGATACAAAGCGTCTTACTGCCACCGGTTTCGTAGATGAATGCGGGAGAAGAGGGATCCCAGCCGGTATAGCCCCGGGCTTCAAACGTATTGCGGATACCACCACTGGGAAAGCTGGATGCATCTGGTTCCTGTTGTACCAGTGCACTGGCGGTGAATTTGTCAATGGCAGATCCGTCAGGCAAGGGTTCAAAAAATGCATCGTGCTTTTCAGCCGTCGCGCCTGTTAGTGGCTGAAACCAGTGGGTGTAATGTGTTACGCCATTGCTGATCGCCCAGCTTTTCATCGCTTGTGAGATGTGTTCGGCAAGATCCAGACTGATTGTCTTTCCTTCATCAATCGTTTCCATCAATTCCGCGTAAGCGTTTTTTGGAAGAAATTCCTTCATCTTGGCGGTTGTGAATACATTTTTGCAGTAATAAGATGATGGTTTGATGGTTTCAGATGTTTTGTCGTTGTTTAATCTGGATATGGCAGTCTCTACTGCTTTAAATCTTAATTCTGACATTTAATTTTCATTTATTTGTTTAACGCGCTGTTATTTTTTTGAATTATGCTCCAATATTCGAAAAAAAAAATGACATTTCCTTATTTTTTTGTTATAAATGAAAATATTTTTCATGTTTTATGAAAAATTACTCTGTTTTTTCATTTATCGTTGCGTAATTTACAATGTAGAACTAATTGCCGAACCCCCAGTCGATCCCTTTCAGGGTTGCCGGAACACCCTTTTCTATCCAAGGCGCTGCAGGTTTCCCCTTTAGGAAATGGTCGAAAAACTCCAATTCACGACGCTGGATATCTTTGCGGTTTTGCCGTTGTACTAAGTTATGTGCCTCGCCATTGTAGTTCAATAGCCAAACGGGTTTCTGCAACCGACGTAGGGCGGTAAACATTTCGATACCCTGGTACCAAGGGACTGCACCATCGGCATCGTTGCTCATGATCACCACTGGCGTGGTCACATTGGGCAGGTGGAATAACGGAGAGTTTTCGATGTAAAGAGCTGGATTTTCCCACAGTGTAGCGCCTATGCGGCTTTGGGTACGCTCGTACTGGAACTGGCGGTTCATGCCACTTCCCCAGCGGATGCCTCCATATGCCGATGTCATATTTACAACCGGTGCACCAGACCATGCCGCCGCATACATATCGGTGCGGGTGATTAAGTGAGCCACTTGGTAACCTCCCCAACTTTGTCCCTGAATGCCGAGCTTGCCGCTATCGACCCACGGTTGTTTTTTCAATTCTTCCATACCTGAATTGACGTACTCCTCCGCCGATCGGCCCGGATAGCCGGTTTCATAGCGGATATCGGGCGCGAAGACCAAGTATCCGTTGCTTACGAAAAAACTGATGTTAAGGCGTGAAGGTGTGGGAGTAGGCGGAATGTACGTATGAAGTCCGTCAGAAAGTCTTTCATAAAAATAGGCGATAACGGGATATTTTTTATTGGGATCAAAATCTTCCGGTTTATAAAGAATGCCTTCAGCAGCATGTCCTTTCGGTGTCGTCCATTGCATCAGTTCAGCGGTTCCCCAATTGTAATTTGTTTGCTGGGGGTTAATGCTGCTCAATTTGGTTTCACTTGTGAAATCAGGCGACGTGTATAGATCGGGAGAACTTACATAGCTTTCTTTGGTGTATAAATAGTGCTTGGTTTCTGTGGCCCTTTGAACAGCCCCCAGGCGAAAAGGTCCCATGCTGATTTCCTTCGGGTCCCGGTTGTTCCGACCATTGGATACATACCAACCATTTTCTTTGTTGATATGATTAAATGCTGATAAAATCAAGGGCTCCTTCTTATCAATAATGGTGGGTTTCCTCGGTCTGCCTGGCAAATTTCTGTCATTGGCAAAATGGATGTATCGAAACGTAACCTGATTGCTTCTGCCGGCCCCGTTTGTGAGGATTCTGCGTTCGGTGCCATCGAGGGCAAACGCCCAGATGTCGTATTTATCATTTATGAACACGGCCGCATCGTCTTCCGTCCAACCGGCGATGCCATATCCATTGGGCTCATCGGGTACATCATTATCTTCATCTGAAAAGATTACAGGCAAGTCGGCGTTTAAACGCAGTGTGCTGCCCGACTGGATGGTGTGACTATACCAGCTGCTATCCGATCGATTAAACCAAACGATATAGTTGCCGGTTGGTGAAAGGCTGATGGAGCCTCTGATGTTAGCTGCTATTTTTTTTCGGCTTCCATCTGTGGTAGATACCGCGTAGATATCCTGAAATGACCCCGTTTGCCATTGCGTTTCGATGCGCCTTCCTATATCGGTCGTGCCCAATGCAAATTCATTGTCTGCATCATACGTCAATCGCACTTCGGGTAGCTGTTCATCGGCCAAAGGGATCACCTTCCTTCCTTGTTTGGGATAGGTGACAGCCAGGTAACTCCGGTTTAGCTCTTCCCGGAGGTTAACCAATTGCTGAGGTTGCAGGTAATCGTCTTTCCAATGCCAGATGTCTACATTGGCATGTTCAAATTCAACGAGGGTTGTATCTTTTACCCGTGGAACAGGGGCAATGCCAAAAAAGAGTTTTTTTCCGTTTTTACTAAATCTGACATCGCCGTCGCCGCTTATATACCAATTGGACGGCACGCCGTTCGTATACGCATCGGCAATGACAATGGCTGTATCTTGGGCGGGTGTATAGTAATATAATTTGAATGCTTTCTGAAGGGACTTTTCAGGACTTTTGTCGGCTGTGAACGCAAGCTGCGAGGTAGATTCGTCAAAAGCAATGTTTTTATATACACCCTTTCCGCGGCTGATGTGATGAGCCGCATCGGACACCAGGTCGTAGTAATATAGTCCAGCGTCTGCGCCGATGCTATCTTTTTCGGCAGCAGTACGCACAAATACCAACGCGTTTCCGTCTTTGTTGAAGTGATACATGTTTACGCGTTCAAATGTGGTTTCGTTGCCGCTTGCCAGGTTCCGAATATGCAAGATAGATACAGGCTTTTTGTGAGAAGGTTTGTCGGTTTCAGCCGTGTCTGCTTTCAGGGTATCCGGGGATGGTGGAAGGTCTTCACGTACATAGGCTAGGTATTCGCTCGTTTCCTCGGGGATTTTGTAGGATTTTACGTTAGGTATTTTAATAAGGTTTGCGGTTTCCAGGGCAAATATCGCTAGTGAGTCCTTGGGCATTTCATCGGGCTTCTTTTTCCGGATGCGCGCTTCGCGGGATTCGCTGAAAAAAGGTTTGATCAAGGCGACCAGAAACCGTTGGTCTGCAGAAAAATCGGCTTGAAATCCCCGGTCGATCTTTCCAATCTGCTGCTTATGCGGCGTAGTAATAAACAGCTGTGCATCCCCTTCTTGGGGCGTGACCGTATAAAAAATAAAACTTCCGTCTGCCGAAATTCCCGATGAACCAATGCTTTGCCAGCCATCATATACGCTATGATCCAATGGTTTTTTTTGAGCAGATGTAGTATAAGGGACTAATAAAAAAGGTAAAAAGAAGGCGATGTTTCGCCGAATAAAAGAAACTTGGGTTTTCATGGATGCAATATTGGTATAATTAGCTGTAATTGCGGGCAGCTGTACTATTTTTTTTACAAGCAAAGAAAACACGGTCAGGCAAGTTTGGTGTTGCCAACGTAACAAAGCTGTTGAGAGCGTGTCAAAATTACTGTTTTTCGCATGATCTCGGAATGAGGTTTCTTGTCCTGAAGGCAAATAGTTTATTTTTACAGCAATCTTAGATTAAATGAATCATACGTGGCGGCTATATTAAGTGTAAAGGAAGTGGGCAAGACCTACGAAAGTGCAGGCAAATCACTAACTGTTCTGCATCGGATTAATTTTGAGGTGGAGGCGGCTTCAACCGTGTCCATCGTTGGCCCTTCCGGGAGTGGAAAAACCACCTTATTGGGGCTGTGCGCAGGATTGGATCGCGCTAGCCTGGGGAGTATCGTGCTGAACGGAGTCTGCTTAGATGAACTTGGCGAAGACGACCGGGCTAAGGTGCGTAATCAGTATGTAGGCTTTGTTTTTCAGAATTTTCAATTACTCCCTACCTTGACTGCACTGGAAAATGTAATGGTGCCGCTTGAACTTCGCGGCGAGCGGGGAAGTAGAAGCCGGGCATTGGAACTGTTGGATAAAGTAGGATTGGCCGATCGGGGTCATCACTACCCGTTGCAGCTTTCGGGGGGTGAACAACAGCGGGTATCGATTGCCCGGGCGTTTTCCAATTCACCGCAGATTCTGTTTGCGGATGAGCCGACAGGAAATCTGGATGCTGAAACCAGTGAAACGATCGAGCGTCTCCTGTTTAATCTCAATCGGGATATGGGAACCACGTTGGTGCTGGTGACACATGATATGGAATTGGCATTCAAAACAAAGCGAGTCATTCGCATGAAAGGAGGAGGCGTGATTTCCGATGAGGTTACACAACCTAAAGAACTGTAATATGGCAATGCCTTCAACGCGTAATAAGCTGGCCGCTGATTGGATTGTCCGCATGGCGTGGCGTGATAGTAGGAGGAGCCGATCCCGCCTGTTTTTGTTTGTCTCATCGATTATTATCGGAATTGCTGCGTTGGTAGCCATTTACGCATTGGGCGATAATTTGGAGAAAGATATCGACAATCAGGCCGCTACGTTGGTAGGGGCTGATCTGGTGATCCATAGCAATCATTCTTTAGAAGAGGCAGAACAACGGCTCGTCGATTCGGTTAAGGGTTTGAGCGCGGCGCATTCCGAAGAGCGGAGCTTCGCATCCATGGTGCTGTTTGCGAAGAACGGTGGTACGCGACTGGTTCAGGTACGGGCGCTTGGAGGCGACTTTCCCTATTATGGGAAACTGGAAACCGTGCCGGAAGCGGCCGGAACTGATTTCAGAAACCATCGGCAAGCACTCGTTGATAAAACACTCCTGTTGCAGTTTGGTGCCGAGGTGGGCGACTCGATAAAAGTAGGCGATGTGCTATTTGAAATTGCCGGCCGCTTAAACCAAGCTCCGGGACAAAGTGGACTTTCCACCACCGTAGCACCGGCGGTATTCATTCCATTGGCGTACTTGGATGCTACGGGGCTCAATCAGAAAGGCAGCCGGATTAATTACAACTATTATTTTCAATTACCGGATGGCTCGGATGCAGACGAGCTTGCCGGCGGTCTTGATTCACTGCTGGAAGTGCATCGGATGGGGTATGATACGATTGCTACGCGCAAACAGGAAACCGGGCGGTCGTTTTCCGATTTAAATAAATTTTTATCGTTGGTCGGCTTCATTGCGCTGCTGCTCGGATGTATCGGCGTTTCCAGTGCCATCCATATCTATATCAAAGAAAAGCTAGGTAGCATAGCGATCCTGCGCTGCCTGGGAGCCAGTTCGCGGCAGGCGTTCCTGATTTTCTTGGTACAAGTAATTGGCGTGGGGTTTATCGGTTCGTTAATCGGAGCGGTACTTGGAACATGCATCCAACAATTTTTGCCGTTGGTGTTCAAAGATTTTGTTCCTGTTGACATCAGCAGCGACATCTCGTGGAGCGCCATTTTGCAGGGAATTGGCTTGGGGGTCTGGATATCCGTCCTGTTTGCCCTGCTGCCGTTGATCGGTATCCGGAATATCGCACCGTTGAATACCTTACGACTGTCGTTGGATTCCCAGAATCCGGTCAAAGACCGGCTGAGTTGGATTGTCTACGGCCTGATTGCGTTGTTCATCTTCGGTTATGCCTATTTGCAATTGAGTGGCTTTCTGCAAACCCTTGTATTTACCGCCGGTGTCGCACTGGCATTCGCGGTATTATTTGCGACAGCAAGTTTGTTGATCTGGTTGGTCCGGCGCTTTTTCCCCGCGTCGTGGAGCTACCTGTGGAGACAGGGGCTTTCCAATCTGTTCAGGCCCCATAACCAAACGGTTATCCTGGTCATTTCCATTGGACTGGGAACGGCCTTCATTGCCACGTTGTTGTTGGTTCAGGAAATGCTTATCGCACGTGTTTCGTTATCGGCAAGTGATAACCAGCCCAATATGGTGCTTTTTGACATCCAGTCGTCCCAAAAGGAGGACGTAGCTGAATTGGTTACGGAACAGGGGCTCCCGGTATTGGACCAAGTGCCGATTGTGACCGTACAACTGGAAGCGATCAACGGCATTACAGCAGAACAGGCACGGGCAGATAGTACCCTACAGGTGTCACGACGAGCATTGGGTGGTGAGTTGAGGACAACTTACCGCGCTGCATTGAGCGATTCGGAAAAAGTCACAGCTGGAACGTGGGTCGGCAAAACTGCTCCGGGAGATACGGCACGTGTATCGCTGGAAGAAGGATATGCAAACCGGATCCGGGTATCGCTCGGGGATACGCTCTTATTTAACGTGCAGGGAGTGCGTATTCCGACCATCGTTGGCAGCCTGCGAGAGGTGGATTGGAATCGTGTGCAGACCAATTTTCGGTTGATTTTTCCGATGGGCGTGATTGACAATGCCCCTCAATTCCATGTATTGATGACCCGGGTTCCAGATGATGTGGTATCTGCCCGGATGCAGCAAGCTGCGGTCAGGCAATTTCCCAACGTATCCATTATTGACCTGGGGTTGATTTTATCTGTATTGGATGAAATTTTGGATAAAATTGGATTTGTTGTCCGTTTCATGGGAGGGTTCAGTATGCTCACCGGTTTCGTGGTATTGGTGGCTTCTGTGATGATCAGTAAATATCAGCGAATCAAGGAAAGCGTTCTGCTACGTACCATGGGTGCCTCGAGAAAACAAATTTTAGTCATCACTGCACTGGAATATTCCTTTTTGGGATTATTGGCGTCCGTTGCGGGGGTATTGCTTGCGCTGGTCGGCAGTTGGGCGTTGGCTATTTTTAGTTTTGAAGTACCGTTCGTACCGGATCTGCTTGCCATGGGGTTGCTGATCGTAGGAATTACAGCCATCACGGTGTTCGTTGGCCTTTTCAACAGCAGGGGTATCACACAGCGACCACCACTCGAAATCCTGCGTAAAGATATCTGATTACGGATTACTTCAGCATGTATTTTAAGATGGCCAACGCGACGGAATCCACCGATTCCGCTGTATTCGACAAAACAACAATGGCCATTTTTTTGTCGGGTGTTAACGCGAGGTAACTACTGCTGCCAAATGTACCACCATTGTGCCAATAGATAAGCTCATCGCCAACTACGTTCATGTGCCAAGCCAACCCGATATCCGTTTCGGGGGGATTGAAATAGGTGAATTGCCGGGTGAGTGCCAACGCGTGCTCTAAATCGGTTTCAGGCATTTTGAAATGTGCTTTGGCGTACAAGAGTAAGTCAGATACGGTCGATTTTAGTGATCCGTGCGCAGTAAACGCATCAAATGTCCACAATGGAGTTTCTATGCCTTTTTCATTGTAACCTTTCGCCACATATTGACTGTCAGGATTAGGATGTTCTGTTGTATTTTTCAATCCCAATGGCTGACAGATAATTTCCTGAATCATTTCGTCGTATGGCTTTCCATAGATGGTCGAAAGGATATCACCCAGAATTCCAAAGCCGAGATTGCTGTATTGATAGATGGAATCCGGCGGAACCGTTGCTTTGTAGGATTTCAGGTAGGTATATAAGTGCGCTTTCGTATAACCGCTATACGGATTGAGGGAATGGCCGGCGGCCGTTGCATCAATATTGTCAGGCATCCGGGGCAAGCCGGAAGTGTGGTTAGCCAATTGCCTCAGGGTGATCCGTTGCAGGTCGGGATTTACGGCGACTGAATCGGGCAGGTAGTTGGTAATCGAATCATCTAAATTTACCTGCTGGGTTTGGGCAAGATAGGCGAGTAGGGTGGCGGTAAAAGTCTTGCTGATGGAGCCGATTTCAAACAGTGTGTTTTCATCGGGAAGCTGCTTATTGCCCTTTTCGGTTTCACCGTAATAAAAAGCACTGGTTTTTCCGGCATTGATGATGCCGATGGCCAGCGCATGGGTATGACCCTTGCGGCTGTAACTTAGTGCCACGGAATCTACATACCGATCAAATTCAGAGGCAGCCGTATTGCTTGATTCAACGGGTACGGTCTTCTCCGGTACCGGATCACCGGCATAAGGCTGGAAAAGAAAAACGTCGATTTTGTTGAGGCTGTCCAATCCCAATACCAATTGAAGGGGGGTACTGATAAAATTCAGCTTATAAATACCCGCACCTTTCTCGTAGGTTTTTAATTCGGCCGACTGAATCTGTCCCAATGGATACAGCTGTTGGGTCATCACCGTCTGGAACGCCTGCAGCGAAAGCGATTGCTTAAATTTCGAACTGCCCAATGCATAGATGGAATCCGTTTCCTGTTGATTAAAATGGTACTCTACCTTATTGAACACCGCCTGATTGATTCGTTGGGCCGGATCTTCCTCCTGGGCAAACACCGCAGCACATAAGGACAATGAAATAAGTAAGACACAGGTGGTTCTGATCATGATTCCAAACATCTCGCAAAATTACGTGAAACGTATTTACATTCCTAATAATTGTTTGAGACGTGTGTAGCCGTTTTTACTGACATTTACTTTTTTTCCGTTGGATAGGACGGCAATGTGGCTGTCTTTCTCGTGGGGTTCCAAACGGACAATGTGATCGATTTTGACGATAAACGAACGGTGCACGCGAATGAATTGGCCGGAATCCAACTGCTCTTCAAAAGAGGTCATGGTCCTATTTTTCAAAAATGTCCCTTCATCGGTATGGATTTTCACATAATCGTCATCGGCTTCCAGGTAAATTATACTGGCTGTAGGAATAATTTTAATTTTGGTGCCCGTCTTTACCACAATACGTTCAAGTTGGCCCGGCGTGTGACTGATATCGTCAATCAATTTTCGTGTATTTTCCCGGTCGGTTGTCAGCTGGCGCGTATCAAGAAACTTGGCAACGGCCTGATCAAAGCGCGCCTTGCTAATGGGCTTAAGTAAGTAATCGACGGCATGCTGCTCGAACGCCCGGATGGCCTGGTCATCAAAAGCAGTCGTAAAAATAACCGCTGGTTGTTTATCGATGATCTCGAGCATTTCAAAACCGTTGATTTTCGGCATCTGTATGTCCAGGAATATGAGGTCTGGCTGGTGTTGCATGATTGCTTTGACGCCTTCAAAACCATCGTTGCATTCAGCCACGACAGTTATTTGAGGGTAGCTTTCGAGGTACTCCGCCACCATGCTCCGTGCCAAAGGTTCATCATCTATCAATACCGCTTTAATCATAACTGGGGAATCTTGATTATGCTGGTAAAGATATGTGTTGTTGCTTGAGTTTCCAACAAATCTGTTCGTCCGAACAACAAATACAAGCGACGCTGCACGCCACGTAGTCCAAATCCCGTACCTCTGCGCGGCTTGTTGCTTTGGCTGTCGTACGGGTTTTCGATTTGTATTTGCAGCATGTGGTTGTGACAGGAGCAAGCCACCCCGATGGTCACTTTTTCCGTGGTGTCGTACAATCCGTATTTGATCGCATTTTCGACCAGGGGCTGCATAATCATTGCCGGCAATGTTTTCATCAAGCATTCTTCGTCGTAGGTAACCCGCGTTTCCAGTCGATGTCCAAAACGTACTTTTTCAATTGATAGGTACAATTGCAGATGTTCCAGTTCGTCTTTCAGGGCAATTAGTTGCTGGTCATCTTTACGTAGGGTTCCGCGCAGAAAATCCGACAATTGAAAGGTCATGTTCCGTGCTTCTTCCGGTTTACGCCCAATCAGCGCAATAATGGAATTGAGACTGTTGAAGAGAAAGTGGGGCTGAAGCTGTTGCCGGAGGTTGTAAAGCTCGGCTTCCCGTGCAAGCCGCTCGGCATCGGCTTTCCGTTGCTCGTTTTCTTTGTGCTCCTGTTGAATGTTCCAAAGGATATTGATCATAGCAATCCAGGCAATCAGCAGGGTATTGATGAAAAAACGCAGGGGTAGTGATAGATCGATATGGTTGAGGTAATTTTTGTCGTAAATAACGTATTGCAGTATCCAACGATCGAGCGACACACTGATGGCTGCCAATGCAAGCCCCCAAACGACAATGTAGAAATAGCCCTTTCGACGGGGGAGATAGTGGTTTAACGCATTGGCAATGATGTAGCAACAAAGTGAAGTCGCCGTTGCACTTACTAAACTGTCATTAAGCGCCAAATTGAAATCAACTTCAAACCACCAAAGCAGCACCGTTTGAACGAATGCATAAATGATCCAGATGATAAAGCAGCTGATATTGATCAATCGCTGTCTCGATGAGGTATATGGGATACCGCTCACTTGTGTCGATTATATGCTTTTGATGGTAATCCCTCCAAATAGGGAAGTACCTTTTATATAGACAACTTTTTGGTCATCGTGAGGGATACCTTGCGTAAAACGCTTGTCATCCACTTCGCCAAATACCGATACTACGTCTGAATGAATTTTCCAATGGGAAGGCACGATGATTTTTGTTCCTGCGAAAATCTGGAACACGTCGATTACAATGGGCTGTTGGATATCTGCCTGAATCAGGTTGATATCCGTACCGCCAAAAATATTGACCACTTCTCCACCTTGAAAGTTCTTGGAAATGATCGTTTTTTTTACGTCGCCGAAGATCGAAGTAGACTTTAGGTAATCTTCGCTAGAAAAGCCAGCAAACTCCTCAGATTCTTCTGCTTGGCTAAATTCTTGGTTAAATGCCGGAGCCCCACCGGATGCAGGGCTGTCGGGTTGTTCGTTTACCACACGTTTATCCCATTCGTAGTAACCAGAATCATATCGTCTACGGAATCGATGACGGCGATCAAACCTTGGCGGGTGAGGACCGGTTCGCCCTTTGCCCAACAGAAGCCATAACCCGATGCCAATAATAAGAGCGGGCCAAAGAAACGGACCGATATCAAGATCCGTTATGTTCCTGAGGAGAAAAAATGATCCGATTCCCAGTAATATATAGGATGATGGATTCCGGAAGTTGGAATTTCCACCGATAATCAGGCCGATAACGATAAGTATCATGGGCCACATATTGCCCCAATTGAATATCCAATGGGGAAAGAGCCAACCGAGACCCAATTTCCCCGCAAGCAATATGGCGCCGATGCCTACGATAATAATTCCCGCCCACATTCTGCCGGTATTCGGACTATTATGTGTTGGACGATGTTGCTTATTCATGATATATGGTTAAAATATTTTACGTGCAAAAGAAATACTTGTTCAAAGGTATATGGATTCGATGCGTTCTGCAAGTCCGATTAGGTGACGGATCACTTTTTCTCGGTGAATTGCCGGTTTATTTCGGTGAAAAAGTAGCTAAAAATATTTTTTTACAATTTAAGGGAAAGATTTGCATTAATAAACTAAATTCTTTTATATTTATCCCGATTCTGACAACAAGAAATAAATAAGCTTAACAATGGGAGATTTTGACAACAAAGAGCGTGAGGAGGTTTTTTCAAAAAAGGTAAGGGCAGGTAAGCGCACTTATTTTTTCGATGTAAAGGCAACGCGATCCAATGATTATTACATTACGATCACGGAGAGCAAGAAGCGGTTTGAGGATGGCGTATTCATCAAACATAAAATATTCCTGTATAAAGAGGATTTTGAAAAATTTGCGGAAGGGCTGAGCGATGTCGTTGATTACATTAAGGATCATCAGGAGGTCGTTGAAAAGCGCTACGAACCCGGTTTTGAAGGCAATGGCGTGGGGGTGGCAGACGACGCAGATTCCAAAGACGACTTTTCTTATTAGCCAATAGGTGATCGTATTATCATAGAAAGCCTTGCATTCCTGTGAGGCTTTTTTAGTATCTACTAAGTTTTTTCAGTTATGCGTTGGAAAGGTGGCAGACAAAGTGACAATTTTGAGGATCGCCGGGGGATGTCTTCCGGAGGAAAACTTGCATTAGGCGGCGTTGGCGGCATCATTGTGCTCATCGTTGGGTTATTGCTGGGTGGCGATCCGCAGCAGATGCTGGAACAGTTGCAAACCGGTACTCAGACAACGGAGGGACCGGTTGAAATCAGTGCCGAAGAAGCAGAACTCACCGAGTTTGTGAAGGTGGTTCATGCCAGTACGGAAGACGTGTGGCAAACGATTTTTCGCTCCCAAGGGCAGGAATTCCGGCCGAATACCTTGGTACTTTACCGGGATCAGACACCCACGGATGGATGCGGTATGGGCGCTTCTGCGTACGGTCCGTTTTATTGCCCCGCCGATGAAAAGGTATATATCGATCTCAGTTTCAATGACGAACTGCATGAGCGTTTTGGTGCCACGGGTGATTTTGCGATGGCCTACGTCCTGGCGCACGAGGTGGGGCATCACATTCAGAAGTTAACCGGAGCGATGGATCAGGTAAATGCGGCCAGACAGCGGCTTAGTGAAGTTCAGTATAATAAGCTACAGGTGATGCTGGAGCTGCAAGCTGATTTTTACGCTGGTGTGTGGGCACATCATTCCAATAAAAATTCAGATGTTTACCTGGAGTACGACGATATCCGGGAGGGGATGGAGGCCGCGGCGGCGGTTGGCGATGACCGGTTACAGATGCAGTCGCAGGGACATGTGGTGCCCGAAGCATTCACCCATGGTACTTCTGAGCAGCGGGCTTATTGGTTCAAAAAGGGATTTGATACGGGTGATATGCAACAGGGAGATACGTTTACTGATCCGAGTTTGCAATAAGTAACTATTGAATCAGTAGGTTACATCCCCGGATGTCACTTTGATCGAAACGCCCCAGTACTTCAAAATGGCCCTCGGAATGCGTTTTCCCGAGGTCTTGGGTGGCGATGAACGCGCAGGATTGCATGTTGGCCAGGTCGATCACATTAATGCCCCCCGTTAACCCTTCTGGAAGGGTGCAAAAGGGGTCGTTCGTATCGCGGACGACAATTTTCATCCATGGAGGACCGCAAAATAAACCATTTCCTGTCGAATAGGCTTGTGATAGCAGTTCGGTCATGCCATACTCCGAGTGTATGGATGCCACGTTAAACCCCGCGCAAAGCAGTTCATGTACTTCTTCCCGGACCATTTCCCGTCTGCGGCCCTTCATGCCGCCCGTTTCCATGACCAAAAGCCCGGGAAAATCCATTCGGTATTTTTCCACAAAATCTAACAATGCATACGTAACGCCAATCAGCAATGTTTTACTACCTTTTGCTTTCAACTGCTCCAAAGCGTCAAATAATGCTGCATGGTCATACAGGAAATAGCCGCTCAACGGGTCCTTGCTTTGGTGGATCAAATCGTTCACCATGTAGATAAGCGACGATCCCTCCCGTTCGGCATAAGCGGGGAGGAGCGCCAAGATGGTCCAATCTTCGGCAGATCCGTAGCAGCGCGTAAATGCCGTGCGGAAACTTTTTTCATAAATAGCCACGTCGGCAACGAAGTGTTTGCTTTGCACACTGCCCGTAGTGCCCGAGCTGCTGAAGACCACCTGCGGCTCCCGATTTACGGACAAGATCGTATGCTTTTTGAAAAACTCAATAGGTAAAAAAGGGATATCTTCTGGCTGTTTGATGAGATCCGTATTTACACCCAGCAAGGCGAGGTACTTGGCATACACTGCGCAATGGCGGGACTGATACCGAAAGATTTCCAGGCAGCTATCGTCAAACTCCTGCGGTGAAGCAATGGAAAATATGTGATCTGCCGATAACATGCGTATGAACCGTTACAGCATTCCGCCACACACGGAAAGTACCTGCCCATTGATGTACGAAGCAAGGTCAGATGCGAGAAATAGACAGGCGTTAGCCACGTCTTCAGTCTCTCCAGCTCGTTTCAGCGGGATGTTTTGCTCCCAACCTTCCACAACCTTCGGGTCCAGTACATCCGTCATTTCCGTGCGGATAAATCCCGGTGCAATGACATTGGTGCGGATGTTGCGCGATCCCAATTCTTTGGCTACCGATTTGGAAAAACCAATGATGCCTGCTTTTGAGGCGGCGTAATTGGCTTGTCCGGCGTTTCCCTGTACGCCCACCACGGAGCTCATGTTGATGAATACGCCTTTGCGGTTTTTCATCATGATTTTGGAAGCCGCCTTCGTGACGTTAAACACAGATTTCAAGTTTACTTGGAGTACGTCGTCCCATTGATCTTCGGTCATCCGGAGCAACAAACCATCCTTGGTAATTCCGGCATTGTTGATCACCGCATCCAGGGTTCCAAATTCTGATACAATATCGCTGATTAATTTTTCGGCTTCGTCAAAAATGGACGCATCAGACCGATAGCCTTTTATTTTAGTGCCATGAACCAGAAGCTCCTTTTCAAGGGCTTCTCCTTTCTCTACAGACGATAGGTAGGTAAATGCCACATTTGCACCGTGCATGGCAAATGTTTCCGCTATTTTCCGGCCAATTCCTTTGGATGCACCGGTAATTAGTGCTGTTTTTCCTTCGAGTAGTTTCATTCGTTCTATATGCTATTACAAGGTATGAGCGCAAACTTAGAAAAAAATACCGACCTGTCATTGCAATTTAAATTATTGTAATCCTTTTACGAAAGCCTACGATACACAGCACTTGCAAGGTACGGTTGGATATGGCAGATACCAGTATGTCGAACAATCCTGTGTTGGTGAACGATGTAGACAAACGTATGGCTGTGGAGCTTGGGTGGTTTGCTGTATTAACGGCGATTTTTTGTTGGTAGTTTTGTGTATATTTCCGCTATAAAAGTTGTCTTTCAGTGGCAGCCGAGTAGATCGACAATTCGCTTTTATATTCAACGCGATTATATTGCATATAAAAGCGAATTTATCTAAGTTTGACGTGATGTCTCAACTGTAAATTTATGCTTGATATCGTTATAGAAACCCGGCAGGCCGAAATTGCACCAGGTTTTGCCGTTAAGCGTATACTTCCCTACCGGCTTCGGAGAATGGTGGGGCCGTTTATTTTCATGGATCATGGTGGTCCGGTGAATATCCCTGCAGCGCCAGTAAACAATTTAGATGTGCTGCCGCATCCGCATATTGGCCTATCCACAGTCAGCTATTTATTCAGTGGTCATGTAACCCATAGGGATAGTCTTGGCGTGGAGCAGGTGATAAAACCCGGTGAGGTCAACTGGATGACTGCCGGGAAAGGCATTGCGCACAGCGAACGATTTGAAGATCCGGCGATGCTGAACGGAGGAGAATTGGAAATGATACAAACATGGGTGGCACTCCCCGAAAAGGATGAAGAAAGTGACCCCTCCTTTAGCAACTACAAGGCCGAACAATTGCCCGTTTTTACGGACAAAGGTGTTTGGATGCGTTTGATTGCAGGCGATGCCTACGGCTTGAAAAGTAATGTCAGCACACATTCCCCGTTGTTCTATGTGCATGTCGCATTGGAGCCGGGTGCTCGTTTTGGTCTGCCTACAGGACATAGCGAAAGAGGGGCATACATTGCTCGGGGCAGCGTCGAAGTAAGCGGGATTACTTATACAGCAGGACAGCTATTGGTATTCACCAAGGGGGTTGATCCGTTGATTATTGCCCGCGAGCAAACTACATTGATGCTGCTTGGTGGAGAACATCTGGGCGAACGGCATATTTGGTGGAATTTCGTTTCCAGTAGAAAGGAGCGGATCGAGCAAGCTAAGGAGGACTGGAAACAAGGGCGTATTGTGTTGCCGCCAATGGATAACGAAACGTATATACCCTTGCCAGAAGGCCGCGGCAAATCCTCAAATGATCCGCCCCCCAATGCGCTTTCTTGACCAATTTTATAATAAAGAGTTCCAACTAGGTCCTGGTTTACTTGCTTTATTTATTGTGCTCCCGAAAGCAAGATAAAACAAAACCTGCCACTGCTTGTCTTACGGGAAAGACCGCGCATATGACAGACAATAAAAATAAACCCTACGAACTATGCTATCTGCAGGAGAAATTCGGCGTCAGCCCTGAAGGGGTACAGGCAACGATGGATGCCCCGGGCAACGACCGCGACAAAGTGGAACAGTACCTCAAACAGAAGCGGTGAATCACCAGGGGACGTTATTTCCCGAGCCGCAACGTATGCCAGATGGGTTCACCTATCAAGATGAGTTTCTGGAGGCCGAGGAAGAGCAGGATTTGCTACGGATAGTCGCTAATGAAGTACTCCATCCCATGGTGTTCCGTGGCTTTGAGGCGAAGCGTAAGGTGAAAAGCTACGGCTATCATTACCATTTCGACAGCCGGACGATCACCGAAGGGGTACCGATTCCGGAAGGGTACCGTTGGCTGCTGGAAAAAGTGGCGACCGCGGTTAGCCTGCCGAACACGGCCTTGAAAGAATTGCTGGTTACCGAATACCCACCTGGGTCGGTCATTAACTGGCATCGCGACGCACCCCCGTTTGAACTCATCATCGGCATTTCCCTACAGTCCGATTGCACGTTCCGCTTCCGGCCATACGATTCGGACAAACGTACGCGACGGTCGGTAATCGGCTTTCCACTCAGGCGTCGGTCCATGTATGTGATGAGCCGCGAATCGCGCAATGAATGGGAGCATAGCACCGCGCCGGTTCAGACGACACGTTACTCCCTGACGATACGGACGCTACGGTGATTCCAGTTCTTCAAAGCTTTTTGCGCATTTTAGTAAGGATAGTACCTGCACTAGTCAGTTTTAACACGATTATATTCTTCCGATTTCTCCACTACCTTACGACTAGCCGAGCCAGGGTTATCTTCTTAAGAGCTAACTTCCAGCTTATACCTTTTAAGAATGTGCGTTCAATAATCGAAGATAAAAAAGGCAATATTTGGCTCGGTGGCGATGATGGACTTTGGCGCTATGACGGCAGTATATTTACTAATTTTACACAGCAGTTTGTTGGCTATGTTTACGAAGATACAAATGGAGACATCTGGATTAGTTCAGAAAGTGATAGAACGAAAAGTCCCGGCTGGACGCTTTCCCGCTATACGGAAAAGTGGTTAGCAAATCATGCGACTTTACCCGAAATAATAACGACGAATGAAGGAATTATCTTTGGAATTCTGGAAGCGGATAATGGAAGTATTTGGTTTGGTACTTTACATGGGGTTATGACGAAAAAGCCATAATTGGCGCGCTATTGTCCCAAACGAACACAACCGATTTACTATATAGACCTGCGGTCCCGTTACCCTTCCTTCGGGTTCTATCCCCATATGTCCTGCATATACTTCGGTAAAAAGGCCGAAAAGTGAGACTTTAGCGAAGGGTAGGCGGCTACATCGCGGAAGAAAGGTTGCTTTATTAGGTGTGCGATTCGCTGATCGAGATGAATATTTTACGTGATATCCTGATGCTGACGCGCGTAGACAATTATTTTATTGTAATAATTAAACGATACTGTTGTCAAGCTGCAAATTATTTGCGTCCTTAGCATGCCAACAATGGCAACACGTAAACAATGAACGACGACTTTTTTAGTCAATTATACCGTAAACAACAAGAGATTAATGACGTACCTCCCAACGGCGTAATTGCAGGGTGGGCGTTGGGTTTGCTAGACTTGCTGTTTCCGGAACGCCAAACGCATCCCAACCGGACGATTGACCAGCTTAAGACACAATTTAGGCAATCTGAAAAAGAACTGATCGGTATTCTGAATAGAACCAAGGCGTGCGAGGATTGCAATAATGGCTTGGTTGTGACCCAATTTTATAGCTCCCTTCCCGAACTACAACGGATGATGTATACCGATGCATCGGCGATTTATGAAGGCGATCCGGCAGCAACCAGTCAGTTTGAGGTAATCCGTACGTATCCGGGCTTTTTAGCGATAGCACTCTATCGCCTAGCACACCAGCTGATGGTGCTGGATGTACCGCTTCTACCACGTATCCTGACGGAATATGGGCATTCGCAAACCGGTATTGATATCCATCCGGCTGCGCAGATCGGGGAGTATTTCTGTATTGACCACGGTACCGGGGTGGTTATCGGAGAAACTGCAGTCATCGGCAATCAGGTGAAGATCTATCAGGGAGTGACACTGGGAGCGATGAGTGTTGAAAAGATTTTGGCAAATACGAGGCGTCATCCCACGATACAAGATCGGGTGATTATTTATGCCGGAGCGACCATCTTGGGGGGCGATACCGTCATTGGCCACGATAGTGTAATTGGAGGTAATGTATGGCTGACAGCAAGTATTCCGCCGCATTCCACGGCCTATCATCAGTCTACAGTGAAAATTGTCGATACCAAAGCAACTCACTAGATAATAGTTATGCAAGCGTTGATTGATTGCGTGGGAAACACGCCGCTGGTTGAATTAACCAAACTGAATCCGAATCCACGGGTCCGGCTGTATGTCAAGCTGGAAGGAAACAATCCTGGAGGAAGTGTGAAAGACCGTGCGGCGCTTAATATGATCCGTAGCGCGATGGACCGCGGCGATATCAAGCCCGGCGTGCGGCTGATTGAAGCGACCAGTGGAAATACCGGCATTGCACTGGCCATGATTGCCGGTATTTATGGTTTGGAAATCGAGCTGGTTATGCCGGCCAATTCGACCCGCGAGCGTACGTTAACGATGGAAGCTTTCGGTGCGAAAGTGACCCTGTTGGATTCCATCGAAGCCTGCCGCGATTACGCAGAAGCGAAAGGGCAGCGGGAAGATCATTTCCTTTTAAACCAATTTGCCAACCCCGACAATTACCTGGCGCATTACAAGACCACCGGGCCTGAAATCTGGCAGGATACCCAAGGACAGATTACCCATTTCGTGAGCGCAATGGGAACCACCGGCAGTATTATGGGCAACTCCATGTACCTCAAAGAGCAGAAGCCCGACGTTCAGATTATCGGTTGTCAGCCCACGGAAGAATCCTCGATACCGGGCATCCGGCGCTGGCCCACCGAATACCTTCCTAAGATTTACGACCCACAGCGGGTAGACCGCGTAATGGACGTTTCGCAAGCAGAGGCTACGGAGATGACTCGGCAGCTGGCACGGATGGAAGGAGTGTTTGTGGGAATGAGCAGTGGAGGCGCCATGGCCTGTGCCAGCCGGTTGGCAAAAGAGCTGGACGAAGGAGTGATTGTGTTCATCGCCTGCGACCGCGGCGACCGTTACCTTTCAAGTAACTTGTTTGGCTAAGAAGTTCGGGGCGCGTTTCTTCACGACCCAAACTTGCTCTTCAAGGCGGCTAACTTGGAAGCCATATCCGTTTCTTCGCGTTTCGGACGGTCCGGTTTTCCGTTTTTGCGGCCTTCCGTCTTTTTGAAGTCACCTCTTTCCGGCTTCCGGTCTTTCTTGTCCGGTTTCCCCGTGCTTTGACTTTCCGTTTTCATCGAAAGACTAATCCGATTACGCTTTTCATCCACTTCAATCACAGTTACCGTTACCTTTTGTTGAACTTTCACCACCTCGTTCGGATCTTTGATGTACCGGTTTGCCAGCTGGCTGAGGTGTACCAATCCATCCTGATGCACGCCGATGTCGACAAAAGCCCCGAAGGCAGTAATGTTGGTGACGATACCCGGCAGCTTCATGCCGATACGCAGATCTCCCACACTGTTCACACCTTCTGTAAACGAAAATTGCTCAAATTGTTCACGTGGATCCCGGCCGGGCTTGGCCAATTCGGCAAGAATATCCCGAAGCGTGGGCATCCCCACCGAATTGCTTACGTATTTTTTTAGATCGACTTGCTTGCGGAGTTTCTCATCCTGTAGTAAGTCCACCACACGGCAATTCAGGTCGGCGGCCATCCGTTCAACCAATGCATAACGTTCAGGGTGTACCGCGCTGGCATCAAGCGGGTTTTCGGAATTCCGGATCCGTAAGAAACCGGCAGCCTGTTCGAAAGCCTTGTCGCCCAAACGGGGCACCTTTTTTAGCGACTCCCGATTGCGGAACGCTCCGTGGGTATTGCGGAAATTGACGATTTGCTGGGCCAATGAAGGGCCCAAACCGGAAATATACGACAGGATTTGTTTGGATGCCGTGTTGAGCTCTACGCCGACTGCGTTGACACAACTAATTACCGTATCATCGAGCGAGGATTGGAGTTTCGTTTGATCAACGTCGTGTTGGTATTGCCCTACGCCAATGGATTTCGGGTCTATTTTGACTAATTCAGCCAGCGGATCCACGAGCCGTCTACCGATGGAGACGGCCCCGCGTACCGTAACATCGTGGTCGGGGAATTCTTCACGGGCTACTTCTGATGCTGAATAGATGGAAGCGCCACTTTCATTGACCATGACAAGGGTTATCCCGGGGAGAGCTAGTCTGCGGATAAACTCTTCCGTTTCGCGGCCAGCCGTACCATTACCAATGGCAATGGCCTGTATGCGATGTTTTTCAGCAAGGAACCGGACGGTCTTTGCCGCTTCTTCGGCCTTTGCCGCCCCGGTGTGCGGAAATATAGCTGTATTTTCCAGCAAAGCCCCCTGTTCGTCGAGGCAGACGGTTTTGCAGCCCGTTCGGAATCCCGGATCGATGGCCATCACCCGTTTCTGTCCCAAGGGCGCTGCAAGCAATAATTGCCGCACATTTTCAGCAAATACCCGGATGGCTTCGTCGTCTGCACGTTGGCGAGTCAGCATCCGTACCTCAGTTTCCATAGCGGGTTTGAGCAGTCGTTTATATCCGTCCAGCATGGCTATGCGTACCTGTGCACTTGCCTCTCCGGCACCTTTTATATACGCGTTGTCTAACAGCGGAAGTACTTCATTTTCGGGTATATCAATGTCGAGATAAAGCATCTCTTCTTTTTCGCCCCGACGCATGGCGAGTACGCGGTGTGAGGGTGCTGTTTTCAGCGGTTCGGACCACTCGTAGTAGTCCTTGTATTTGATGGCTTCCTCTTCTTTGCCGGGAACCACACGTGATGCGAACTGACCTTTTTCCATAAACGTTTGCCGTACCTGTGCCCGGATACTTGCATCTTCGGCGATGGTTTCAGCAATGATATCACGGGCTCCGGCGAGCGCTTCCTCCAGATCCTGCACCCCTTTTTCTGTATTTACGAAGCCCTGTGCCGCTTCGATAACGTCTGTGCCATCCTGCGCAAGAATAAGTTGCGCCAGTGGTTCGAGACCTTTCTCGCGCGCCATGCTTGCGCGGGTTTTGCGTTTGGGTTTATAGGGCAGGTAAATATCTTCCAGGTTGGCCATCGTTTCCGCGGCGTTTACCTGCTGTTCCAGCTCGGCGGTCAGCTTGCCTTGGTCGGTCAACGATTTAAGGATGGTTTCCCGGCGTTTATCCAAATCCCGCAATTGCTGTGCACGGTCGCGGATTTGTGTCAGTTGCACTTCATCGAGACTACCGGTCATTTCTTTTCGATAGCGTGCAATGAAAGGGATGGTGGCGCCTTCCGCTAATAACGTCAGGACAATACCCACCTGGCGCTCGGATAGAGCGAGCTCATTGGAAATACGAATTTCGTGGGTCACGCGTTCTTTTCTTCGCTTACGGGATGTTGTGGATCTTGATTAGAAGTTGGGGGGGTATCGATGTTGCCCGCGTCCGATGTGTTTTCGGTTGTGCCGTATTCACCGTCGTGATAATAGGGGCCTTCACTGCCATAATAATCAGGCTCACGTCCGGGATTATGTTCGTACGTGCCCGCTGGCGTGGAAGCATTCGTTTCGTTTAGCTTTTTGGGCTCTTCGTCTTTGACGATCACATCTTTTACTTCGATATCTTTCTCAAAATTGTTGATCTGGTCACTGATATCCCGCTTAATACTCTCTGATGCGTCTTTAAATTCACGGATTCCCCGGCCAAGCCCTCTTGCTAGTTCAGGTAATTTTTTGCCCCCAAAAAGCAATAGCGCCACAAATACGATCAACATCATTTCGCTCGTGCCGATATTCAGGAAAGCCAATACTGTACTCAACATAATACAATCTCTATTTTTACCACAGCTAAGGTAGGGGTAAATTTTGTGAAATCCATACGTTGCGAAAAAAAAGGCCGTGAATGCACTCCCGGCTACCGCGTCTTTTTCTTCATTTTATTGAGCCAGATAAGCGTACCGGTAACGGGTAAGCTGGTGGCCACCAAACAAGCCAAAAAATAGAGCAGCTTGGTAAACTGGCCGTAGACATTGCCAACGTGCAGGGCTTTTATGGAGCTGGCTACCCGCTCGTTGAATGGTTTGTCGCGAAAAATCTGCGTTTCTGTCACAGTAGCGGACGATGCATCCAGGGTTACCTGATCGCCCGCGGCTGGTGCAAAAAAGCCAATGCGGTTCTTACTGATAGATAACGGGGCTTTCGCGTCTTGGGGCAGACTGATGCGATAGTCGCCTTTATACGGTAATACCCGATCGGCCGCGGCAAGGTAGGTTGCGAAGGGGAGGAGCTGCGGCGACCTCGGCTTTTCGCTGCTTTCCGCGTGGCGACGGTCACCACCCCGTTCAGCTCGTTGTTCTTTATAGGTGCCCAAGGTTTTTTGTAGGCCGGTACGATACCAGGGGAAGGACCATTGCGGGCCGGTAATGCCCATAAGAAATAAAAAGATGAGTGAATAAAACGCCAACGAGTTATGCAGGTCGTGGTTGATCCGCTTCCAGCCCGCTGACCACTTGACGTTCAAGCCTTGCCTCCAGTTTTTTAACTTATTTGGAAACCAAATGATGAGGCCCGTCAGCACGCCCAGCGTGAATAGAATGGTGGCCGTACCGGAGATATAGCTGCCTAATTGGCGGTTGGGCAATTCGCCGATCAGCGGTTTTTCAATTTTATCCAGCAACAACCAGCGGTGCAGGCTAAACATCGTTTGCATAAACTCGCCGGTTTTAGTCGTTTCTTTGGAGGTGCCGGTAATTTCCCCGCTGTATGGATCGACATAATAGGTAGTGCCAAAACGGCTGTTGTCGCCCGCAATGCGCGCCGTAAATTGGTAGGTGCGGGCGGGGTCTGCCGATAGGGCAACGGCGGTTACCGTGCCTTCGGATACCCGGGCAATTTTTGAGACAAGGGAATCGGCTGGAAGCCGCTTTCCATCTACGGGAATAGCTACTTTATACAGATGTGGCGAGGCCCATTCGCGTAGTTCGGTATTATAGGTGTAGATGGTGCCGCTGAAGCAGATGACAACCACCACTATGCCGCTGATGAGGCCCGTCCAGAGATGGATATCGTTAAAAAATTTCCGGGTTTTTTGCCAGGTTGTTTTCTTGCGCGTTTTTTTAGTCATGATCAGTCGCTGGAAATAAGAACGACGGTGTCCCGGTATTGCACAGGCAATCCGAGACATAGCCGTTTCTTAGGTAGGTGTTTGTATTGTTAATAAGCACCGATATAATGGCTTCCCGAGCCGTTAATTAATTTGGCACCTTTCGTGATTTCCTTGGTTTTCCAGTTGACCACATATAGGTTCCCGTTCTTGCCAGTGGGGGTTAGCGGTACATAAATGTAATCGCCATCAGCACCGATATTTTGGAATTGGCCAAACGCCGTTGCCAGCGCTTCATCTCCCTCATAATCTGTTGTCAGCGGGGTTGCCGTATGGTTATTGAGGTCTACGAGTGCCAGGTATCCACCTTCAGCCGTTTCTCGGGTGTACAGTACCAGGCCGATCCCATCCTGAACGTAACGGAAAGCTCGGATACCGGCGTCATTGATATTCAGTGCCGCATTCAAATCAAAATTATAGGAGTTATCATACTCATTGGTCGATTTATCGATACGCAATATCTGGTGTCCACTACCCATAGCGGTCGCGGCCTGATAAACATGCCCATCCGTGCCTACATACTGGGTCATGGTCCGGTAGGAAAGGTTGTCCGTTTGGGCCACCGTAGAGGTGATTGTTTTTGGATTCCTCAACGAGGGGTAGTCAACCACATAGGTAACGGTGCCCAAATCCCGTTCGTCGGTCGTCGCCCAGCTCAACGCTCCACCGCGGCCAGCTTCCAGTTCCCGGTTGTCAAGGTCGTGCCGACGGATGCCCACACCGATAAAGAGCTTGTCTTGTGCCTTGTTCAATACCGGTACATCCGCCCGCCATACATGGTAACCTTGTCCTTCCAATTCCGCTCCCAGATCCACTTCGATGACACCGGTATTGGTAATGGCGTTATTATTCAAGTCGATGTTCGCCATTCGGATTTCGCCTTTTGGATGCTGATATTGGTGATTAGGCACCTCGCCGGTATAGGAATCCCGAGCATTGATAAAAGATACGCCTACGCCGATGTTTTCAGCAGCCTTGGTCCAACGGGGCGAGGTACCTAAAATGATAGCCGTATTGAGCTCAAGGCCGTCTTCTACGTATTTACCTTCGCCAGATACTTTGTATTTGTTGAAAACACCTCCTTCTGCTCCTGTGTACTGGATGTTGTAGAGGTATTGGCCGTCAGCGGATGCCTGTACACGTGCCGTGCGTTCTGATTTAAGCGAAAACCCGTTGCCTGCATCAAATATCTTTACTTCGTAATTCGGATCAGCCGCATTCTCGGGAGTGATGGCATAGGCAAGTGTGCCGCCATTGCCCGCTGTGCCGTTATCGTCAGGGAAGGCTGCTGTAAGCGTAATCCAGCGCGTCCCATCGTCAACAGGGGAGGTGGGGCCGGGCGTATCATTCTTACTACAGCTGCTTAGCGTTACCGCTGCAAGCACTGCCGCATACATCACTTTTGTTAGTCGATTGTTCATGCTATTTGTTTTTAGAGAAATTTACTGATGGTATAATTCAATTTGAAATAAACACCTCGCCCCGGCTTCTGGACCATGAAATTGTCGTACATTTCGGCGTTAAAAAGGTTCTTGACGTCTACACTGGCAACCAGTTTTCCGTTCGGAAACCGGTAGCTGGCGCCCAAGTCGTGGGTGAACTGCGTTGGGGTTTTCGACCATTCGGGCTGCCCCCACACAATGTAAAATTCGCCGACATATCCGGTGTTGTAATACAGATTCATCACCGACTGCCGCTGGAAAACATGATTCAGCCGGTATTGAATGTTTGTGTTGATGGTAAAAAAAGGCTCATTCGGCACCTGCTCGTTGTAAAGGTCGTGGTCTTCGCCAGCAGCATCGTTGCCGCCTTTGAACAGGTTGTTGAACTTAGAAAAATTCACCGTAGCATTCAGGCGATTGCTATATATGTAGTTGATTTCACCCTCTACGCCCCGTGCCTGGGTTTTGCCCAGGTTGATGTAGCGCGTAGTTTGGATATCGGCATCCGACTCTTCCTCGATTTCGTCTGCATCCACTACTTGCTGTGTGATTTTATCAAACCCGTTCCGCCAGAAAGCACTGCCGTAGATAGATAGGCGGTGTTTGCCGAAATCAACCGCCCCCCAACGGAGTCCGAGATTATAATTGACGTTTTTTTCCGGCATCAAACGGAGATTGGGAAGGATATTGATCTCGGGATCACCATATAATTGCCGTTCGTTGGGCATAATCTGGGCATTCTCGCCGGAGGCAATCACGAACAGTTTGGAAATTACATTGTACGATACCGTGGCACCGTAGCCGAAATTGTCGGCAAATGTGGTGGTGTCTCGCCGCAAAATCCCAACCTGCCCGTTTTGGGTGACGAATTCAGGCCTGCTGGTGCTCGTCCGGTTGGCGGTATATTTAACAAGCAGGTTCGTCCGCAGCCGGTCGTTCAAAGTCTGTGCTTCGTAATTGGCAGAAAGGATATTTTTAGCCAGTTTGCTAACGGTTACCAAGTCTTTATTAATCGGGTTCAGGAGGTCGTTGTCGTCCCGGTCTGTTGTCTCAAACTTATGGTTCAACGAGATACGATGCCCCCGAGCGAGGGTGTACCCCAGGTTGGAGCGCACATTGGTGATCTTCCGGTCGATCTGCGAAATGGTCTTTTCGCCCTGTTGTCCGCCGCCGGAAGTCCGGAGCGGTACCCGCTCGCCAAATTCAATCACTTCCCTTACCGTCCCGTCCCAATTGTATGCAAAGCCGACGGTATCCTGTAAGTACGTGCTACGATTGCTGTGTACTGCATTCACTGTCAATGCCAATCCATCCACCAGCAGGTCATTTTTGTGATAATTTAAACTCAGCACGTGTGCCTGGAATTCCGAAAAGCGGCCTACATACGGTACGGCCATGGTAGTGCCGTGGGGGATTTCATTGTACGTCTTTGAAATGTTGTATCCGATGAAGAACTGATCGGCCCAGCTAACATCGGTAAATCCGGCCTGAAACCGTCCACCAATTGACTTATAGGTATCGTTGAATCGTTTCGCGCGGTATGGCCGGGTTATCTGCTGCAGGTGGTTGACATAGGTAGTCGACCGTCCCCACGTGGTGAAGCTATTGTCTGTATACGTATAGAACCCCGAGGCCCGAGCTGAAAAGCCACTTTTTCTATCGCGGAAGGTAGCCCCAATGTCTGTCTGAAACGTATTGAATGATCCATAAGAGGTAGCAAGGGTGAGGTTGTTCTGCGACGCATCCTTCTTCAATACCACGTTGATGGCACCGCCTACGTAGTCGCCGGTCAGGTGTGAAGGTAATACGCCCTTATATACCTCAATCCGCTCGATCATGGCAGGTGGGATGTTGTTTAAATTAAAAGAGGAGCCATAGGTCGATATTTCAATGCCATCCAGGAATAGGCCGACAGCGCTGCCAGACAACCCATTCAGGTTGTATTCCACCTGAGATCCGATCCCACCATTTTGCCGAACACGTACCCCGACGGTGCGGTCCAGCAGTTCATTGGTTGTTAGGTTCCTAAGCGAGGCTTCTTTGGTTTCAATAACGGCTACAGCAAACCCACTGGTTTCCATGTCTTTTTTTTCTGTATTGCGAACCACCGATACTTCCTCCAACCGGCTGCCTTCGTTGGGCTCCGCAACGACGTTTTCGTGCAAGCGGGCCCGGTTCAGAATCACCCGAGCTTCCACAGTCTGTATCTCCAGGGAAGTGATTACGAGCTCATATTCGCCAAACGGGATGCCAGCGAAGGCATACCGACCGTTTTCATCCGTCATTGTCGCTTGCTCACCGGGTTTCAGGCTAACCGAAGCACCCACAACGGGCTGGCCGGTAGGCGTGGTAACCATACCTGAAAGTCCGCCGGTTTGGGCAAAGGCAACGGAAGTTGTGAGGAGTAGTAATGCAACGGATAACAGGCGGATCATATCTTTTTTTAAAACTATTATTTATATGTAGTCTAAATAGTTTATTTTTGGCGCAAATATAGAGTTACGTACGACCTGTAAATTATAAATAAGGGAATACAAATTATATATGACGGAATTTTCCTCGGAGCGCGACGAATTCACGCATGGTTTACTGGCAGACGGAGGTGTTCACAAGGAGGCATTGAAGGAAGGCACGGTTACGATAAGTCGTTTTGGTGTTTTTAGTTATTATCAAATCAGCACCTTCTATGCGGTTGATCGTTGTCGTATAGTAGCGCAGCCGAGACCCGAAGTCCGTTTAATTTTTGTCTCAAAGGGACAGCACATCCACATCGGATGTGACGGAGAAACAAAGTCTTTTTCGGCTGGAGAAAGTAATTGTCTGTTGGTGATAGAAGGCTGCACGCAGGACGTGGTTATTCAGAGTGATGGAGCTGTTGAACTATTTATGCTTGTTGTCGGCCTTTCAGATATTTCCTTGCCGATTGCCGATAGCCAGCCACGTCTCCTTGATTTTCTGAAAGCCAAAAGCTGCACCTGGTTATTGGATGAGCTAAATATGGTGTTAGGAATGAGGAAAATCGGTGTCATCCAACAAATACTCCATGAAAAGAAGCCTACCTATTTGCAGGCGGCCTACATGCAGTTGAAGTTGGCCGAGTTGTTCGTTCTATTTTTGGAGAAAGCGGATAAATTGGGTAGCTCGGAAGTGTTGACGCAGCTACGGCCGGATGAGTTAGAACGCGTCCGGAAAGTTCGCGATATGCTGCGCGATGATCCGGCCGCTTCTTATTCGCTGGTTGGATTAGCGCATACGGTCGGTACCAATGAAACGACCCTGAAAACTCACTTTAAAGCGGTGTATGGAGTGACGGTTTTTGGCTACCTAACGGCATGCCGCATGGAGCGCGCAAAGACCTTATTGGTGAAGGAGAATCTGAAAGTAGCCGTGGTGGCGCAGGAAGTGGGCTATAAATATGCATCACATTTTTCAGCAGCTTTCCGCAAATATTTCGGTTATCTACCCACGAAACTCCTGCGAATGGTTGTATCTGTTCCTGCCTATTTGTCGACTGCTGCGTTTTCAGAAGGAAATTATTTAAGTTTGCCGCTCCTAATTTAAACAGGGAGGGGCAAACGTGCGTCAAGGATTCAAATCATACAAACCGTACGCGCTCAGTACACTTGTACTGGCCGGGCCGGTCGTGATTTCCCAATTGGGCCAGATGTTGGTGCAGACCGCAGACAGCATTGTGGTGGGACATTTTGCAGGTACCATTCCGCTCGCAGCGGTCTCGTTAGTGCACAGTGTATTTATGATCGTAATGGTCATCGGCATTGGTATTTCCTATGGCCTTACGCCATTAATAGCACAAGAAAACGGTCGTAAAAACCATGCAGAATGCGGAGTGCTGCTTTCCAATAGCCTATTCATCAATATCCTATCCGGGCTCTTGCTGTTTTGCTTTGTCTATTTCGGATCGATGGCGGCGATCGATCATCTTGGGCAGGACCCGGCTGTGGTACGTGAAGCGAAACCCTATCTCTTCATCCTCAGTCTGTCCATCGTTCCATTAATGGTCTTCAATACGTTCAAGCAATTTGCCGAGGGATTGGGATTTACCAGGCAGGCGATGAATATCACCATATGGGGAAACGTGCTGAATGTGCTGTTGGCGATCGTTTTTGTGAAAGGCTTGTTTGGCGTGGCGCCGATGGGGGTAAGCGGGGTGGGGTATGCAACACTCATTGACCGTTGCCTGATGGGGATCGTAATGGGCATGTATGTGTTTCGATCTGTCAACTTTACACGTTACCTCGCGCAATTCAATGTTTGGCACGTAGGTTGGGTACGGTGTTTCGCGTTATTGAAAATCGGCGCCCCGGTAGCGATGCAATATGTATTCGAAGTGGGAGCTTTCGCCGCCGCGGCAGTAATTGCTGGGACGATCGGAGCCAACGAACAGGCTGCCCACCAAGTAGCCATCACCCTCGCTGCGACAACGTATATGATGGCGAGTGGAATAGCGTCTGCTGCCACCATCAAGACGGGCAACAGTTACGGAAACCGGAATGTTTTCCGACTGCGACGGTTTGCTTCTTCGAGTTACCTGATTGTGTTGGTTTTTATGGGGTTATCGGCCTTGCTTTTTACCGTATTTAACCATTATTTACCTTGGATTTTTACCAGCGATACGGTTGTTATTGGCATAGCAGCCCAATTGTTAATTATTGCCGGACTGTTCCAGCTTTTTGATGGCACACAGGTGGTCGGCTTGGGCATTCTGAGGGGGATGGGAGATGTGAATATTCCCACATTAATTACTTTTGTAGCCTATTGGGTAATAGGACTTCCGGTTGCCTACCTGCTGGGAATCGTAATGGATATCGGCGTGTCGGGGATATGGTATGGGCTGACACTCGGCCTGCTTACTTCGTCGGTATTACTGTATGCAAGATACCGCAGGGTAGTGGCGAAGTTCAGATTATTCCATCACACTTAGACCTCTCGATTCACATTCCAATTTTCCAGGTAGTCAGCCACTCGTTTGACAAAACGGCCTCCGAGTGCGCCATCTACTACACGGTGATCGTACGATAACGATAGGTACATCAGGTGCCTGATACCGATGAGGTCCCCATGTTCGGTTTCAATAACTGCGGGTTTCTTTGTGATGGTACCGACAGCCAAAATAGCCACTTGCGGCTGGTTAATGATCGGCGTACCCATGATGTTGCCGAATGCGCCGATGTTGGTCAGCGTAAACGTTCCATCCTGGATATCATCGGGACGTAATTTATTTGTTCTCGCGCGATTCGCCAAATCATTTACCGCTTTGCTGAGCCCCACGAGACTCAGTTGATCGGCATTCTTAATAACCGGAACAATCAGGTTGCCCGTAGGCAAAGCCGCCGCCATTCCGACATTGATGTTGCGTTTTTTAATAATCTGCGTTCCACTGACAGAAATGTTCACCATGGGGAAGTCCCGCAAGGCCTTGGTTACAGCCTCGATAAAAATAGGCGTAAAGGTAATTTTCTCCCCTTCGCGCTTTTCGTAAGCGTCTTTTATTTTGTTGCGCCAGCTAACCAGGTTGGTTACATCGGCTTCCACAAACGAGCAGACATGGGGCGAAATCTGTTTGCTACGAACCATGTGTTCGGCAATCAAACGACGCATGCGGTCCATTTCAATGATTTCGTCTTGAGGAGATAGGGTAATGGCTGCCGGAGGTGGGGCCGAATAAACCGTCTCGGTTGCGACGTGGGATACCTGAGATGCTTCGTACGCGTCGGATCCTTGTTGCTGGGTAGCTTTTTTTGTTTCCAGGTAGTTTAGTATATCTTGCTTGGTTACCCTTCCTTCACTGCCAGTACCGGAGATGCGATCCAGTTCTGCTAGGCTGACTCCTTCTTCGTTGGCGATATTTTTGACCAAAGGTGAATAAAAACGCCCTTCTCCACCTCTGGAAAGGTGTCCATCCGCTGCGTCTTCCAATTGCTCGACCCCGGGAATGTTAGGTGCAACGGCATCGTCGTCAGTCATTTCAGACGGGGCGTTCTGTTCGCGGGTCACCGGTTCCTCATCGCTCCCCTCGGTTTCAATGATCGCAATGACATCCCCCACTTGGGCAATGTCGTTTTCCGCAAAGCGTTGCTCTTTTAATATTCCGGATACGGGAGAAGGAACGTCGGAATCCACTTTATCCGTGGCAATTTCCAATACCGGTTCGTCTTCTTCAATCGAATCACCGGGATGCTTCAACCACCTCACTACAGTTGCTTCTGATACGCTTTCGCCCATTTTGGGCAATTGTAGGTTATATATTGCCATATTGAATGCTCGTTTTATCCGCGCAAACCCGCATACTAATTACGTCCGTTTGCCTATCAAAATCGGCCTAAGTTACATAAATAATTGATTAAAAAATAAACATCAAAATTTAATTTCGTTTATATGTGTATATAAGAAATTTAATAATGTATAATTAGGGGGAATTCAGGTCACTTGCGGTCTTTTTCGGAATTTAACAATTGCCAAAGCATCCCTAAAGCGGCCATGGAGGAGCGCTCGATGTTGATGGCCCGATCCTGGCCAAACAGGTATTTCCGGGCAGTTACATGGTCTTTTCCAGCTACAGCGATCCATACCAGCCCAACAGGTTTTTCGGGTGTACCGCCTTCGGGGCCAGCGATTCCACTTACCGCAATGGCATAGTGGGTGCGGAAAACTGTCTTGGCGCCAACAGCCATTTCCCGTACCGTTTCCTCACTTACAGCTCCATACTGATCGAGTGTCTCCTCTTTGACACCAAGTACGGAATGTTTTACGGCATTTGAATACGTAACTGCACCGCCTTCAAACATGGAACTACTGCCTGGCAAAGAGGTGATGAGCCGTGCAATATTTCCCCCCGTACAGCTTTCGGCGGTCGATAACAAAAGTTCGTGTTCCTGCATGAAATCCCGGATCAACTTTTCGAGGGTCGTGTCTTCGTCTGCAAGAAAATATTCCCCAATGCGTTCCTTCAATTGATCAGCGAAGGTTTGTGTTTCTTGTTTCAGCCTTTCCTGATTTTCTCCGATCGCCGTGAGTCGCAATCGTACCAATCCGGGTTTGGGCAGATAAGCGAGATGGATATGAGCAGGTAATGCAGCTTCGATATCTGCGATTTTTTCGGCTAGGAAAGACTCTCCGATGCCGCCTGTCAGCAGGGTGTGGTGCCACACAGGTACGCGCCCATCCAAGCTGCGGAGGCGGGGCAACACGCGTTCCCGCATGATATGCTTCATTTCGAAAGGGACACCTGGCATAATCACATAGGGTCTTTCCTTATGGGTTATCCACATGCCGGGTGCCGTGCCCATTTCGTTGAACAATACCTCGCTTTTCTCCAGTACATCGGCTTGCCTTCGGTTAATTTCCAGTATGGGACGGTTGCCTCGCCGGAAGATGGCCTCGACATGGGCCAGTACTTCGGGAGCGCGGCGCAGACCGCAGTCGAAATAAGTGGAAAGTGTTTGTTTGGTCACGTCGTCTTTGGTAGGACCCAATCCCCCGGTTACCAGAATAAGATCGGCTCTACCTGAGGCCAATGTCAGCGCTATGAGGATGTCTGACGGGTCGTCCGCAACAGAACTTATTTGTTTGACATGGATGCCGATCGAATTCAATTGCTGTGCAATCCAAGCCGAATTGGTATCGACGATTTGACCGATGAGGATTTCATCGCCTATGGTAATGATCTCTGCTTGCATATATTAGAAACCTCCGAAGTTATCGTTTCGCTTGGTCAATTTCAGATCCTGCAGAATAGAAGCCTTGGCGCGGATGGTTACATTATAACTTTGGAATCGCCCGAAAGGCACCCATCCGAAAGACATATCCCAGCAATGCAAATCGCGGTAAATGCTGAAACGCGTCATGGAAACCTCCTTCTGTCGGAAATCGTAACCCGAATTGAATTGAACCTTCCATTTTGGAGTCAGGCTGAAGTCACCATGTACATTTAATGTCGCGGTTACCCTCGATTGGTTTCCCGGATTCGAGTACTGAAAACTAAACGAACCCGCCAAGTTCCAGGGAATATTGAAATCAACAAATGCATTAGGATCTGAACTGATACGGGCCAATTGCTGCTGCTGTTCGGGCGTCATGTTGGGTTTCTGTGCGTCCAGCGAATCAAGGCCCTGTTGACGGCTTTTATTGGCGTCGGGATTGAAACTGTAGTCGAATGATAAGCCAAATTGCGTAAGACGGGCAAGCTTGCCATCCTGGATGGCGTACCGGTTCACCCGCCTTTCCGCCATTCTATCATAACTATATGGGTCAAATGTACCATTGAAATTGAGGTTGATTTTCTGATTGAATAATGCGGTACGCCCAGAAAAGTTGATGTTGGATAATTTAAAAGAATCCGCAACGAAATTATAATTTCCACTGAAAGTTAATCCCTGTAAAATGGGGACTTTCTTAACTCCACCATCGGTTGTGTCCTTTTTGCTTAAGATTTTTGCTTCCAGGTTATTGTCAATGGAAAAGCCGATCCCCATGGAGCGGCCACTTCCCGGCGACCCATACTTGCTTCCCTGGAAAATGGAATAGAGATTTTCTTCTCCCCGTGCATCAATATACCGGCGATAAAATCCATACATCGGATCGGAAAAGTCCGGGCGGTAATTAAGGTTAAATGAGGGAGTGATGACATGCCGCATCGCTTGGATCTTTCCGATTTTTGGATACATTCCATAAATTTTAGTCGATAAGCCCGAAGAGACAGAATAATCATATGACCGACGGAACCCCTGGACGGTATCCCGGAGTTCCTCAAATCCATTTACGGTATTTTCCAGCCTCCGGCGGTAGGTCTGAAAGTGCCATCCCTCGTTGTAGCTTACACTGCTATTAAACTGGAAGTACTTCAGCACATTCAGTGAAAGGCTTACGGGAATGCTGTGCTGGAAGCCATGCTGGAACTGCCCCAGCGTCTCTTTACTGAACAAACCGGTTTCCTTTGCATTCAGTGTATTATCTCCGCGCAGGGAATAACTGACATTGATCCGTTGATACCACTTCTGTTCACCTACACGGTCTTTGGAATCAAATGGATTGAATGAAGCAACGCTTAGTGAAAACGTAGGAAGATCCAAAGAAACCGTCTGGTTCGCCATATCCTGCGAATGCCGCATACTGGCGGTAAAATTTACTTTCCCATCGGCGAAGGTCCGGCCATAGCTGATACTGGAATTCATGGTATTCCGGGTGATTTCCTCGTAATTGGTCGAGCCTGCTGCGGCCGTGTTATGTGCGTATCCACTCGTGCCGAATTGTACGCTAGCACTAAACGTAGTGCCGGGATTGGCTTCCTGCAACTGCGTATGGTTCCAGTTCACACGGAAATCGTGCCGTGCTCGGTATTGGTCTGTTCCTTCCACGCCGCTTTTCGTATTGGCAAAATTGATGTTAAATCCACCATTATACTTATAATTCACGCGGTAGCGTGTTAGCACAGAAGTTTCCCAGGAACCCTTCGAATACAGGGTTCCTCTCAATTCACTGTCCCAATAGTCGTTGAATGCAAGATACCAGCCAATGTCTCGCATGTAGAAGCCCCGATTGAATTCTTCGCCAAACGTGGGGAACAAAAAGCCTGAGGAACGTTTGTTCGGTTTAGGGAAAAAGCCGAAAGGAATGGTAATGAATCGCAGTGGAACACCTTCCATTACGAGATAGGCCGGTCCTGAAATAATCTGATTTTCGGTAACAATTCCCTTGCTTATCTGGATGCCGAAATGTGTATGCGGTTGGGGTAAATTACAAGTGCTATACATGCCGTGGTACAACGACATCTCATTATACTGATCCTTACGCACCCTGCTTGCCTGGATAAACCCTCCATCGACCTCGGTAAAGATGCCAAAGGTGACGCCATTTCCGGTGTCGAAGTTGTACCGGAGTGAATCGACGGCTTTTGGGGGTTCATTCGGAAAGATGACTACCGGGCGACCTGAATATTTGTTATTATGGTCAATGAGCCCGCTGGCAAAAACTTCGTTGATCGACTGATCCACACGGATATAGTCGGCTGCAAGTTCAAATCCTTCATATTTAACTTTGGCGTCGCCGTATAAGTGGATGATGTTGGTTTTGAGTTCCGTGACCTGAGAGTCTGCTGCGGCAATCGTAACCATGGCCTTCAATCCATCGGTGGAGTCTCTTCGGGCAGTGTCGGCTTTGTTACCGAGCGAATCGGTCGCCAGTGTATCTGCAAGGGCATTTCGCGTGGTGTCAGATGGAAGCGTTGCGGGGGAACTTTCCTGCCCATATAGGGTTATACAGGAAAATACCGTTAATAATAGTAAAAAAAAGACAGCAACAGACCTCAAATTTGACAATGAATACTATTTTTGCAATAATTCAAAATTGGCACAAAATTAATTAAAATAGTTAGGATTTTGGTGTATTACATCGACATGATAAAACATCTCACAACATATATTCTTTGTTTCTTTTCCTTATACCTACTAATTCCAACGATTTCTTTCGCAAATAAGTATCAGGATACGCTTTATACCGTAAAAACCATCGTGCTCGATGCGGGGCATGGCGGAGATAAGCCGGGTACGAGGGGAGCCATATCATTGGAGAAAGACGTGGTGTTGCAGGTAGCGCTGAAGCTGGGAAAAGCTATTGAGGCCAAAATACCCGGTGTGAAGGTGCTTTATACACGTACCACAGATGTTGATGTGGAGTTATATAAGCGCATCGAATTTGCCAATGACAAGAAAGCGGATTTATTTATTTCCATTCATTGCAATGCTACACCTGCGCGGAGAATACGACGACGTAACAGCAAAGGAAAGTATTATTATGTCACCAGCCAAAACAAAACAGTTAGAGGCACGGAAACCTTTGTTTCAGGATTTGGCAGGCTGGGAGAGCAAGATGCGGCACTGCGCGAAAATGCTGATATTCTCCTCGAAGACAATTATCAGGAAAACTACCAGGGTTTCGACCCCAATGATCCAGGGAGCTATATCGTATTTTCATTGATGAAAAATCAATACCGGGATAAAAGCATCCGGCTGGCATCATTCATTCAGGAGGAGTATGTCAAGTCTGGGCGGGAAGATCGTGGCGTACAAGAACAAAGCCTAGCCGTGTTGGCACGTGCAGGAATGCCTGCAGTATTGACTGAAATAGGGTTTTTAAGCAACCCAAATGAAGAGACGTTCATGAATTCTGAAAAGGGCCAGGCTGAAATCGTTGATAACTTGGTAGAAGCAATCAAAGCCTATAAACGGCAGGTTGAGCGTTGACAGAATCGCGCTAAACAATATGGACGGGAACGTTGTTTTATGGATGGACGGTATCGTTTTTGCTTGTCTTTTTGCAAAAACAAAAACGGAAGCATAGAAATACAAAAACTCGGCGTGTGAAGATAGCAAATGAAACGAAAGTGGGCATATTGGCGGTCGTAGCCATTGCCATCTTAATCTTGGGATATAGTTTTCTGAAAGGAAACGATGTGTTCAGTAGCGACCACACGTTTTACGCAACGTATGACCGCGTGGATGGGCTCACCGAGTCCAAGCCTGTTCTTGTAAATGGTTACCAAATTGGCCGTGTGTCGGATATGCAGTTGCAATCGGACGGTCGCATTCGAACCGAATTCAAGGTACAGCGTAATTACGCCATCCCCGCCAATACGGTGGCGCTTCTCGCCAGTACCGATTTGTTGGGAGGCAAAGCCATCGTTTTTGAGTTGGGCAACGGATCGACGTATGCCAAAGATGGCGACGAATTGACGGCGGGAATACAGAAAAACATTATGGAGCAGGTTGAGCCCATCCAAAAAAAGGCTCAGGATATCGCTGCCGTATTGGATTCGGTATTGAGCTCCATTAACAACACAATCAATAAAGATTTCCAACGGGATTTTAATCGAAGTATCAATAGCATTGCCAATTCCCTTCAAAACCTCGAAGGTATTACCCGCCAATTAGACGGACTGGTGGTCTCCGAACGGAATCGCATCAGTCATATCATGGGGAATGTGGAATCCATTACCGATAACCTTAAAAATAACAATGAACGAATTGGCAATGTCTTGGCCAATTTGGACAGTATCACCGATCAAGTGGCCAAAGCTAATTTTGCGCAAACCATTCTTAGTGCCAATAAGGCGATGGCCGATTTCCAGTCGATTACAGATCGAATCAATCAGGGGCAAGGATCAATCGGTATGCTGTTGAATGATGAACAGCTATACAACAACCTCAATCAGGCTTCACAAAATCTGGAAGAACTGATCGCAGATATGAAAGCGCGGCCGGGTCGGTATGTGCATTTCTCCGTGTTTGGCCGTAAAAAAGATTGAAAAGTTGAAGATTAATTGAACGTTGAAAGTGAAAAAAGGTATTGTCGTTTTAAAGAATTAACTTTACCTTTGCAGTCCAAATAAAATCCTACTGCGGAAGTGGCGTAATTGGTAGCCGCACCAGACTTAGGATCTGGCGCCGCAAGGCGTGGGGGTTCGAGTCCCTTCTTCCGCACTTCGATCCTCCCGAAAGCATCGGGAGGATTTTTTATATATGCGATAAACGCTTAAAATTGAGTATGAACATTTCACACCAAAACATCGACGAAATCAATGCCGTCATTACTGTAGACCTCGGTCCCGAGGATTACAATCCCCAAGTAGACAAAGCCATTAAGGAACAAGCAAAGAAAGCTAAATTACCCGGATTCCGTCCGGGGATGGTGCCTACTTCCCACATCCGACGCACCTATGGGAAGGCCATTCTCTTTGACGAAATCAATCGGTTGGTAAGCGATCAAATCAATCAATACATCAGCGAAAATAAACTGGACATTTTAGGACAGCCGCTACCCAAGGAAGATGATAAAAACGATTATCAATGGGATTTCAACGATACCTTCTCATTCAATTACGAAATTGGGTTGGCACCGCAGTTTGACGTTCCGTTCAACGAAAAGTCAAAGTTCCCTGAGTATGTGATCAAAGCCGATGAGGAAACGTTGGAATCCCGCATTAAAAACCTTCGCCGTAGCTACGGAAAAATGACCAATCCGGAGGTCTCTGAAGATGGCGACGTACTTTACAGCGAGCTAAAGCAATTGGATGCCGACGGCAATGAGCTGGAAGGGGGAATCGTTAACACCGCTTCGGTGCGCACGGATCTGGTGGATGATAAAAAGATTAAAAAGACACTGATCGGGCTGAAAAAGGATGACGAACTGACGTTGGATGTCAAGAAGGCCTTTAAGAACGTATCTGATGTCGCCCGTATCCTGGGTGTTAAGGAAGAGGAAGCGGAGTCCCTGGAAAACACGACGTTTAAGCTGACCGTGAAGAATGTAAACCGGCTGGAGGAAGCGGATTTGACGGAAGACTTTTACGACAAGTTGTTCGGCGAAGGAACCGTAAAAACTGAAGCTGAGTTCAAAGAAAAGGTAAGAGAAGAGGTTGAAAGTAATTTAGCACAAAATGCCGCCCAGAAATTGCAAAATGATCTGTATTTAAAAGGTTTGGATGCAGTGAAAGTCGATTTTCCAGAGGCGTTTCTGAAAAGATGGTTGAAAGCAACTAATCCGGAGATTAAGGAGGATGAGTTGGAAGAGGGGTTTGCTGATTTCATTAAAAATCTGAAATGGACCCTTATTGAAAACCGTATCATTACACAAAATGGTTTGGAGGTGAAATACGAAGAAGTGTTGGCACTAGCCAAGGAACGTATAGCCGCTCAAATCAGGATGTATAGCCCAGGACAGGAGCCTACCGACCAGCAATTGGCACAATATGCGGTACAATTGCTCGGTGATAAAGAACAAGCCAATCGCCTGTTCGATGAAGTGAAGGCATTGAAAGTGTTTGATTACCTGAAGGGATTGGTGAAACTCGAGAAGAAGGAAATCGAATACAATAAGTTTCTGGAATTGAAATAATCCCATTAACGATTATCGTAAGCAGGGATGCACGGAGAACCGCGAAAAGTAACTCGTTTCTCTATGCATCCCTGATTTATTTATTTTTCTACCGCAACAAATCGTGCGAGGGGAGCCATCCGCGCCCGGAATAACTGAAGGGTATCTCCCTGCAGGTGATAGCTGTCTGCAGATTCCAATGCACGTCTTAATCCATTTTCCACTTCCATGTTTTCGCAGGCCATCATGGTGCCGATCAGTTGCGAGAATTTAATCCGGTTTGGATCGGATAATTCATAAGTGCCGCCCATACCATTGCAACCGCCATTTGCTTCGACTCGATTCTCTTCCGTATTCAGGCGTATATAAGGCTCTTTTTGGGTGGTTCCATCCACAACGGCCTTACCCTGTATTTCCACCAGCTTCCAATACCTTCCGGTAATGGTTGCTGTGGCTTTGCTTAAGATGTAATGTTCAGCCAAATCCCCGGTGATCCGATTGCCTTCCATATCGAGATGAAACAGGCGATTTTCGCCAACCTGAAATTTTTCACCCCGGTCGGCAAGCGTAATTTGGTTGCCATTTTCATTCCATGTGAAATTGCCGGATTCGGTAAATACGGAATCACCACGCTCAAGATATTGCGTTTTCAGTTGATAGGAGTTGTCCTCGTTCAACGTCAGTACATACCGGATGCCGGGGCAATCGGCGCAGGGAAGCGTTCCTTGATAGGTGCCGCTCCAATCCAGCGAATTCTGGCTGTTATGTGCGGGATCTGCTCCTGGGTTTGAGGCTGTCCGTTTGGTTTGGCATGAGGTAGCAGCGACTGTCACGGCCATCATGCAATAGATTGTCCATTTTAGATGTTTCATCTGTATTAAGTGTTATTCATCGTCCTTTTTAAAAATAACAAAAAAAGTACCACGTTATCAAACAACTCAGTTGTTTGATAGTTTGGCAATCCATAATTTCGAACTCTCGATACATGCTACGCAGGAAACCGATAGCAAGATGGTTAGACCCATCGCTTCCGCCGGCAATGCGACGGTTTTGAATACAGGTTGGAGGAAAGGCGTATACACCAGCAGTAGTTGCAATCCGATCGAAAACAGAACGGTAACGATTAAGAACGGATTCCTGAACAAGGGAAGCCGGAACAGAAACGTATTGGAACTTCTAACTACCAAGGCATTTCCCAATTGGACGAAACTTAGCATCGAAAACACCATGGTCTGTTGGTATGCAATATCGTAGCCCTGGTTCATAGCCAGGAATTGCAGAACAAATGCTCCGATGGCCATCAGTACCCCGGTAAGTACGATACGTGGGATAAGCCCGCCTGCAAAGAGGTTTTCATCCGGCCGGCGTGGCGGCCGTTGCATGGCGTTTTTCTCTGCTGGCTCGGATGCCAGCGCTAATCCCGGTAGGCCGTCTGTTACGAGGTTTATCCAAAGGATATGGATGGGAAGCAACGGAATGGCCAAACCCAACATGGGGGCGAAGAAGATGACGAGGATTTCGCCGAGGTTGCAAGACAGCACGTACAGGATGAATTTCCGGATATTGTCGTAGATGCGGCGACCTTCTTTGATGGCTTTCACGATGGTAGCGAAATTATCATCAAGCAAAATCATGTGTGCGGTTTCCTTGGCGACATCCGTTCCGGTTATCCCCATGGCTACGCCGATGTTGGCCTGCTTCAACGAAGGTGCATCGTTGACACCGTCTCCGGTCATGGCGACAAACTCACCGTTTTGTTGGAGGGCTTTTACGATGTTGAGTTTCTGTTCAGGGGAAACACGCGCGTAAACAGTGGTTTGCTTCACCTTAGCTTTCAATTCGTCGTTCGAAAGTTTATGTAGGTCTGCGCCGGTAAGTGCCTTCTCCTCTGGGTTGGTTATCAGTTTCAATCGTTCAGCAATGGCTACTGCCGTAAGCGGCTGATCGCCGGTGATCATAACCGGTTTGATTCCCGCCGTTCGGCATAGATCAATGGCTTCCACGACTTCCTCGCGCGGAGGGTCTATCATACCGGCCATACCCAGGAAATCCAATTCCGCTTCCAGCGAGGCGTCCAATTTTTCCGGGCGCTTATTAAGCCACCGATAGCCAAAAAAGAGTACCCTTAGGCCTTCACGTGCCCATTCACGGTTGGTGTCCAGCCACTTTTCTTTTTCGTCGGTGTAGTTGGCCGACAGGGCTTCGGCAATTTTTCCCGGCGCACCCTTTACCAATAAGAGGTATTTATCTCCGTGCTGATGCAGCGAGCTCATCCGCATGCGCTCCGAATCAAAAGGCAATTTGTCGGCGATTAGATATTCTTTTTCAGCCTGTTGCCGTGCTATGCCCTCCTTTAATGCATGCGCGACCAAGGCGATTTCCGTGGAGTCGCCCATGGGGGTTTCGTTTTCGTCAAACCGGATTTCGTTGTTCAGTAAAAATGCATGCAAGAGCAATGCCTCCTGTCCGTCGGGTTGCCAGACCTTTTCTACTGTCATTTTATTTTTGGTGAGCGTGCCGGTCTTGTCGCTGCAGATGTAGGTGACCGATCCCAGTGTTTCGACGGCAGGCAGCCTTCTAATGAGTGCCTCTTGCTTGACCATCCGCGCTGCGCCGTTGGCCAGGGCAATGGTGATTACCGCAGGTAGCGCTTCGGGCAATGCCGCGACGGCCAACGATAAGGCGGTCAGGAAGATTGTTAGCATTTCTTCGCCGCGGTATAAGCCGTAGGCAAATATTGCTGTACAGATCACCAATACGATAATCACCAGTTGTTTGCTGAATTTTTGAAGCCGTCGCTGCAATGGCGTCTGCTGGGATTCCCCTTCGAGCAGGGAAGCGATTTTTCCCATTTCGGTGTTCATGCCCGTTTCCGTGACGACCATCCGGGCCGATCCATTGCTTACTACCGTTCCTTTGAAGACCCTATTGAGCTGATCGCCGGGTAATAATTCGTTCCCTTTGATGGGGTCGGTATGTTTTTCCACGGAATGGCTTTCGCCCGTGAGCATAGCTTCTTCCATTTTGAGGGCGCTGATTTCCAGTAGTCTTCCGTCTGCCGGAACGATATCTCCGGCATCAAGCAGCACCACATCCCCTGGAACCAATTGGCTGGCCTCGATTTCCATAGGGGTGCCTTTCCGCACAACCATCGTATGCTGGGCAGCCATCTGCTGGAGTTTCTGGATGGATGCTTCCGCCCGGCTCTCCTGGATGTAGCCGATGATCGCGTTGCCTAAAATGATACCAAGGATGACATAGGCGTCGGTATGCTCACCGACGAAAAAGGAAATGGCTGCAGCCACAGCAAGGATGGCAATCATTACATCCTTGAATTGGGCAACGAATAGGGCAAGTTTGGAGGTTTGCTTGCCGGCTTCGAGCTGGTTCGGACCATGCCGTTCCTGCCGTGCCGCGACGGCAGCTTTGCTTAGTCCATCCATGGAGGAATCCAGGTGTTCCAATACCTGTTCAGTAGTTTGCTGGTACCAAGGTGAGGCCATACATCGAGCGAGCTAATTGTTTCAAGGATAACTGTTTTTAAAGCTAACGGTATCGGGGCGATTATGTTTGTCTGCAGGATAATTGGTATCTTGTTTGCCGAATTGATGTGATGGAGAATTACGATACATTAAGTATTACGGAAGCAACCGTGTTACAGCAGGAGTTGCGCAAGCGTACGGATACAGCAGAAAGGGAAGTATCCATCCAGCTTATCGGAGGTGCAGATATTTCACTGAATCTATACAGCTCCACGATCTATGCCGGTATCATCCTGCTCTCGTTTCCCGCATTGCAGCCTGTCGGCTGGTCGCTGGTCAAGGCTGAAACGCACTTTCCTTACGTACCGGGATACCTGGCTTTCCGTGAAGTGCCCGCGTTGAAGGAAGCCTGGAAACGATTGGCGGAAAAACCCGATGTATTGGTCGTGGATGGGCATGGCATTGCGCATCCACGTCGATTGGGCATCGCTACACATTTCGGTGTCGAGACCGGCCAACCGAGTATGGGTTGTGCCAAAAAACTGTTAACAGGTAAATATAACGAACCCGGCCTATTAGCGGGCGATCATAGCCCCATTATGGCTGGTAGCGAACAAATCGGCTATGCATTCCGCAGTAAAAGCAAAACTGCGCCGGTATTTGTTTCACCGGGGCATCTCTTGGGCATGGAAAACAGCTTGCAGCTCATCCGGCAATGCCTCGGGAAATACCGGATTCCCGAACCGACGCGCCTGGCGCATGAGCTCGTAAACCGCTTCCGGCGCGGGGAACTGCCGGAGGGCGTGAGGTGATTTACGGCAACTTCACTTTATAAATCTGATACGGATATTCCACCTTGTCTTCGCCATCGTTCCATTGCGGGTCACGCTGCAACTGGGCACACGAGAAATAAAGGTAGCCATCCGAGCCAATCCCAAATGAATCCGGCCAAAGCAGGCGCGAATCCTGTACGAGCGTATGCAGCTTGCCGTCGGGAGAAAGGTACTTGATGCTGTAATCCATGGACGAGGTTAAATAGATGTTGCCTTTATCGTCAGCTATCAAACCGTGCGTTACCGTAGTTTTACCCATATCTTCCACATGCGACGCCAACTCAGCGTCCGTTAGCGATGCATCAGCCAGGTGCCGGGTTTCGATGCGATAGAGGTTGAGCTTATTGATCGGCTTGAAGTAAAAATACCGATTGTCTTTGGTCAGTGCAACGCCGTTGACATTCGAGCGGAAAGGATTCCCGTTTCCGTCGCGCATTTCCTTGCCATCGTAGGTAAGGATAACGTCCGGATCAGCCGTGGTAAAAGGCCGGCCTTTGAGTACCGTGCGCGTCGTGCCGGATGCTAGATCCAGCACAACGATCGCTGCGCGGCCGGGGTCAGAAAGGTAAGCCAACTCTTTATCGGTATCAATACGCATATCATTGAGCCCGGCCGTATTTTTGTCTAGATCGTCAAACGTATATACCCGTTCCACCTGATTGGACGCAAGGTTGATTTTCAGTAGCTTGAAAGCACCCATCGAACCCTTCCGAGCGGGCTTTGAGTCCAATACCCAGAGGTTATCTTCGATATCTACATACAAATCCTGTACGTTGGCGAAACGGGTGGCGGAATCGCCCGTATGGGCATTCCACGCTTCGTCCGGAAAGGGCAGGGGCTGGCCATCCACAATCTCCGTGAGCCCATATAGGTAATCCCTGCCCTGGTGAGGAAAGGAGACAAATAGCCGATTATCCGAAGACACGCTGACGCCAATGGCCCGGCGTTTACCCAGGTCGGCAACGGGAATAAGTTTGTCACTGTGATGGGGTTGTTGACCGTGACCTGCTACGCTCGTTAGCGTACTGAATGCCGTAATGGCCAATATGATTTTGCTGTAGATCTTAACGGTTACCATAGCTAGCTTTTTAGGTGCCTACAGGACAGTCCGGATGAATAAGTTTTTCGTCCTTCAGGGTCTTCCACAGTTCTGCGGGTATGTCGGTATGAAACGATTGCACGTTTTCTTTTACCTGTTCGGGGCGGCTGGCACCGGGAATAACCGCAGCCACTACGGGATGTTGGGCTGCAAATTGCAGGGCAACGGTCGATAGGCTCACTTTATATGGGTCGGCGATGGCTTTTATCCGGTTGCGTTTTTCTACCATGTCTTTGGGTAGACCGGGACCGTAATTCCAGCGGTCTAAGCCGGCAGCAAATCCACCGTTCAATGGCCCGCCGATAACGGCCTTGACTTTTTTTGCGGCCATCGCGGGAAAAAGGTTTTTAAGAGCATCCTCGTGTTCGAACAGGGTATATTGGATGGCAACCAGCATGACATCCGGATCAGCTACCTCCAACGCCTTTAGGATAGGTTGTGGCCGGTTTACGCCGAGCCCCCAGCCCTTGATGATACCTTCTTCGCGCATTTTTGTCAATGCAGGGAAAGCACCTTTGGTTGCCACGTCAAATTGTTCCGTCCATTGGTCGCCCAGGTCCCCATTGTCGGGCGACAGGTCGTGCACGAATACGATATCGATGGATGACAGCCCCAGTCGTTGCAGGCTATCTTCTATGGAACGCTTCACACCGTCGGCCGAATAGTCGTAACGGAATTTGAAATTGAGCGGACCCTTCCACAGCCCGGCCGATCCGGGTTCGAAGGTTGGGTCCGCCTCGAATATCCGGCCGATTTTGGTAGACAGCAGGTACTCCGAACGGTCTTTCTCAAAAAGGAAATGACCAAAGCGGCGTTCGCTCAGCCCGTATCCGTAGAACGGAGAGGTATCGTAATACCGGACGCCGGCTTCCCAAGCGGCCTCCAGGGTTTGATTGATCTGCGCGTTGGTGTTGGTATGCCAGCCATTGCCGGGACCTACACCACCCAGCCCATAGTTCTGCGGGAATGTTACGTTGTTTGATAAGATACTCATTGCTTGGTGTTCTTTGGGTGTGGTTTGACTTCGATTGCGATGTAAGATAGCCGATGCTTGCTCAGGGGCGAGCACTGCACCGGTTGCGGCCATCACCGCTGCCTGCTGGATGAATGTCCTTCGCGTTGTCATTCCTTACTTGTTACTTGCTTGGTCCAATCGTTCAAGGTCTTCGTGATCCAGTTTTAATGCAGGTGCGGCGAAGATGGTTTCCAGTTGGCGTTTGCTGGTAGCGCTGACAACCGGTGCGCCAATATGCGGCTGTGCGAGCAGCCAAGCCAGCGACACAGAAGCCGGCGTGGATTGATGCTTGGCAGCCACTTGGTCCAACGCGGCCAAAATCTCCATCCCTTTCGGGTTAAGGTATTTCTTTACACCACCGCCACGTACACTTTTGCCGAGGTCGGCTTCGCTGCGGTATTTCCCGGTCAGGAATCCCGCTGCCAGCGCCCAATAAGGAAACACCGTCAGATCGTATTTTTCTGCCAAAGGGGCATAGTCGGTTTCATAGTCCGCACGTTCCACCAGGTTGTAGTGCGGTTGCAACGCTACATAGCGGGGGAGGCCCTTCTTTTCAGCTAGGCCAAAGGATTCCGTAAGCCGCTCAGGAGAAACATTCGATGCAGCGATGTAACGCACCTTGCCCGCTTTGATGACCTCGTCGTACGCCAGGAGCGTTTCCTCAACGGGTGTCTTATTGTCATCGTAATGCGTGTAATATAGGTCGATATGATCGATTTGTAATCGCCTGAGTGACTCATCCACAGATTTCAGGATATGTCTTTTACTGATGTCAAACCCGTGTTCCTTGGTTTCGGATCCCACTTTGGTGGCAATGACTACCCGGTCGCGGTTGCCACGGATCTTGAGCCAGTTGCCGATGATGGTTTCCGATTGGCCTCCGGTACCATTCAGCCACCATGCATAGGTGTCTGCGGTGTCAATGAAATTGAATCCGCCGTCTACGAACGCATCCAGTATTGAAAATGACTCTGCTTCGTTGAGTGTCCAGCCAAATACATTGCCGCCAAAGTTAATCGGTGCTACTTCCAGGTCCGATGAGCCTATCTTTATTTTTTCCATTTATTTGCCCTCTCTGCTATGTTAACAATGGCAAGTTAATAAGGTTTGAGCAGGTATGGGAAGGGCAAATGCCATGTTTTTGTCAAAAGGCTTTCATGGCCTTTTTTAACAGGCATAGACATTGCAGGTTTTATTTTAGCGTAATGCTCCGGAGCTGGATTTTTGGATGCCCCGGCGTACCGGACGGAGCAAAGCAATAATGTTCTCCGTTCAATGTTTTGAAGGTAATTGAAACAGTGATCCCATTTTTCTGAAACTGCTCGTTTAGATTTACAGGGTAGTAAAACGTGTCGTCTACCTGAAACAGCCAACCGCAACCATCCAAAGCCGGCGAACCGGTATCAACGATGGTTCCCGTTAACGCCTGTAGGTCGTCGTTCTTTTTGCACCCGAGGATTAGTGCGGTGGAGGTAAAGATGAAAAAAGTAATAACAAGGGATTGGTGTTTCATATTAATAAGGTTTGCCCAACTAGTATAGATTAAACGTGGCCGATGTCGTTAACGCTACATCCTCTGAATCCCTGAAAATGACTATTGGTCACCATTTCAGATTGCCTTATCTTTGGATGATGAAAATCAGACATGCTTGCTGGTTGATCGGTCTAATTGGTGTGATGATTGCCACGATAGCATGTGATGGACAACGGAACACGGTCGACGCTTCGTTTTATTATTGGAAGACCGCGTACGAACCCGACAGTATCGAAAAACATGCACTTGCGCAAATCGGCGCAAAACGATTGTTTGTCCGCATCATGGACATCGATACGCAGGGGCCGCAGGGTGAGGCCGTCCCAGTTTCGGCAATCACATTCCGGGAGCCGCTTCCGGATTCGGTAGCCATTGTTCCGGTGGTATACGTCGTTAACAAGGTGCTGAAAGACATGTCCGCCGTGCAGCAGGACGAGCTGGCCGGCCGACTGATAGATTTCGTGACAGCAAAGGTAAAGCAGGCGGGGAAAACGGGATTTGATGAACTCCAGATTGATTGTGACTGGACGGCATCCACAAAAGAAGCATATTTCGGACTGTTAACAGCATTGCGCACACGCGTGGCCGATTCTGTTCGGCTAACGGCTACCTTGCGCTTACATCAGGTGCGCAACCGGCGAAGTAGCGGCATACCACCGGTAGACCGTGCACTGCTGATGTGCTATAATATGGGTAATTTGAGGAAACCAGGAGCACACAATTCCATTATGGACCTGCGGGAAATGGAGATTTACCTGAAAGATTTCCTGCACGAATATCCATTGCCGATGGATATTGCATTGCCTTTATTCAACTGGTCGGTCGTATTTCGCAATGGCGAATATGCCGGCATCAGCAAACGACTCGATCCAACCATGCTATCGGATACCGCGGTTTTTGCCCGGAATGCAAAGTCGTCGTTATATCGATTGAAGGTTGCCCTGCCCGCCGCGGGATTACGTCGGGGCGATGTGGTACGAAGAGAGGAAACCCGGTGGGAAGATCTATCTGCTGCTGCAGATTTCCTAGTCAGGCATAGGCGGAAGGAAAAGTTTACCTTATTGTTTTATCACTTGGATAACCAGGTACTTAAATCATTTTCTGATGAACAGCTTCAAGAGATTGTGCATCGTTTTTAGTGCATTCTCGCTCAGTTATTTCGGCGAGATAGCCATCAACATCGCATGCGGTCCGGAACCAGATCCGTACGATTATTACGTGTCATTTTTCCACAATAATGTGCCGGGTAATGGCTATGTGCCTTTTTCATTTACGAACATGACTTTTCTTTACGAAGAAACCGAACCCGAATCCGAGGCGCTGATCAATAGCCGGGAATGGGCGGATTACCTTGGAAAGGGCGTGCAAGCGGTGGATGTGGAACACTTGATGTACCACACGGACATCGCAACGGATTCGGTTATCCTGCGTTACCTTACCGGAAAGGATACTGTGCTTCCTGACAGCCTCGCAGCCAACACGTATCTCAAGGGGTTGAAAAGAAACGAAGCGGCGGGCAACTATTTCCTATTTGCCAAGGAGCTGGAGCCCTATGCGGCGGTAACTTACAACCACTATTGGGATCCGGATCCCAGAGATACCATGGACCTTAGCCGGATGGCGGGGCTTGCAGACCGGGCGCTCGAACTGGCCGACGAATATCCGCGGAATAGCTTTCTTCGCCTCCGTTATGCTTACCAAGCTGCTCGAATGTATCATTATTCGGGCTCGTTTGAACGTTGCCTGGAAACCTATAACGGATATATCGATCCGTCGCGGGAAAAATCTGCGGTCAAAGGATGGGCACGTGCACTCAAAGCAGGTGCAACCAGGCGCCTTCATGAGCCCGCTGAGGCCGCATATCTATTTTCAAGGGTATTTGCCACGAGTCCTGAACGACGGGTACAAGCTTACAAGAACTTCCATTACATAGACGTTCCATTCGAAGAGGTACTTGCCCTCGCCCAATCAAACAAGGAACGGGCAGCCATTTGGGCAATCCAGGGATTCAACAACGGCGACTTTGACAGGGAAACGCTGGCATCTGTATACAGTCTTTCCCCGAAAAGCCAGCTTGTGGCGGTGTTGCTTACCCGGGAAATCAACAAATTGGAAAGCCAGCTCACGGAGGCCTCGCAATACTACGGCGGGGGATGGTGGACCACCTATTACCGGCCCGATTCGACTCAGGCAAAAGCCCGTGATCATGCGGTCTGGGTAGCTGATTTCGCTCGACGACTGGCGTCTGAAAGGCAATATGCTGAGCCTGGATTGGGGATTGTGAGTGAAGCGTATGTAGAATGGCTGCTAGGCAATGTTAGCGAAGCGGAGACGTTGCTGGCAGGCATAAAAGTGGACCGGCTTTCTGAACGGTTGGCTGACCAGTACCGTATTGTTGAACTGTTGATCAAGATAAATCAGCTGGCCGTAACGAATACCGTGGATGAAGCCGCTATATTACCAGCATTGCAATGGTTAGACCAAAAACGGCGTGCCGAAATCGACCAGGCAAAAGCGCGTTACGGAAGCGAACAATATTCCTGGATGGGCGCAGGCGACCTTCGATTCAACCGCACCGCAACCAATTTGTACCAATCCGTACTGGCACCGCATTATATGCAGCAAAAGGATACCGCCATGGCTGCCTTGTTGATGTGGAAAGGGGAATCTCCGTGGGAAACCGAAACTGAGCAGACCGGAGAACTATACGGCCGCCTGGGATGGCCTACACAAGCCTTTTGGCAAGAACAATTGCAGCCAGCAACACTTGAACAACTGGCGACCTGGAGTAAAGAGGGGTTGAATAGGCCATGGGCACCACTTTTTGCGCAACAATTGGGTGGGTTGGAATCCGACCAATTCTGGGATTTACTCGGAACGGCCTACCTGCGCATGCACGACTATCCCGCGGCGGCAAGGGCGTTTGCTAACCTTTCGGCAGGTTTCGCCCTCCCCACACCCGTGAATTGGTACAGCGCAGAGGAGGATACGTTATGGCCCGATCCGTTTGTGGCGACACTCAATGACTATCCGAAGCAATTTGGTGATGAAGCGCTAACCAAAGCAGAATTTGCAAGAAGCATGGCCGATTTGCAGCGGCGGATTGTGGAAGATCCGGGTCACGCCGCTGATTATTACTTCCAGCTGGCCAATGGGGTCTATCAGACCGGGGCATTTGGCAATTCCTGGCAACTGATCAGCTACAGCTGGACGAGTTCTGACAATTATGTGAAAGGCACCTACTACTATTCCGGTGATTTCCACGAGGCCCGGCAAGCGGCAGTATGGTATAAGAAGGCACGGGAGTTGAGTAAAGATCGGGAGTTCCGGGCCAAATGCACATTCATGCTGGCAAAATGCGAGCAGAAGTCGTATCTATTCAACAGCGTTAGCGACTATTACAATGCACGTACGTGGGAGCGGGATCAACCCGATCCGTACTGGCTATTCAGTCAACGTAATCAGTATTTCAAAGAACTGAAGGAGGACTACCTCGATACCAAGTTTATCGGCAGCGCAGTTGCGGAATGCACCTACCTAGCGGATTTTATTAGGCCAAATTCCCCATAAAGGATGTCGTACCTGAATAGTTATGTCCGGTTTTTAGGAGTATGGATGATTTTGTTGATCGGATTCCCGTGGACAGCGTCGGCACAATCCGTATGGACGGGAACGTGGTCCTTGTCGTACAAGCCATGGCCGCATATCCCGGCGATCGACATAACGTTACAGATCGCAGATCCTACAGCCAATATGCTGTATCCTGCCAAGCTGGAGTTGACGCACGGTACATTCAACGGTGAGTATGAGCTGTTACTCGTCAAGAAGAACGATGGCCAACTGGGAGTAGGGCGCAACAAATACCCACTGGTAGAGGAGCCTTTCGGACTCGGACCCTGGATGATGTATCTGAATGGCGTATTGGAATGTCAACAAACGGATACCACAGGGGAACGTTTGGTGCTGAAACGGCTTTGGCTGGATAATTTCGGGATTTTCATGCGGGGGCTTTACGATAATGAATTTTACACCAATACCAAGGCATTTCTACGGGATTTCTTGTATCGGGTGGACATTGCACTTGAGCGAGTAGATGATAAGCCCTGGGAGCACCCGCATACGATCCGAATGATCAATACCGATACCATCTACTACGGCGTGTACGATCCGATCAAGAGCGATCGGGATGTTTTGAGCTTGACCATTCAGGACGAAGAACGTTACGATCGCGATACCGTCAGCATTGTACACAATGGCAAAATACTGGCGGACAGGTTGCCCTTGGAGCAGGCAATGGCGTTGGATAGCATAACCTTGGACACTGGTGAGAATTACTTGGCTTTTTTTGCTGACAACTACGGTGATCTACCACCCAATACCGCTAAGTTTATTATCGGAACCGATGGCGACAATGGCCAACTGTATGGGTTTGATTTCAGTGATCGTAGCAACGCCTATTCAACGGTAATGGTAGCACGTTTCCAATATCAACCAAAAGCTCCTATAACAACCCAACTACCTGTAACGCCAGTACCCGATGCGCTACCCCGTACCATCGACCGCGACGAACCAGCTACCCCGGGAACACCTGTCTATACGAAAGGCCGACGCAACCAACGCATCGGGCAACTGACAGTCAGTGCCGAACAGGTGATGCTGGAATTACGCGACGAGCAGGTGGAAGATGGCGACGTCATCTCGTTGGAGGTCAATGGTGCGGTCGTTGCGAATGGGATGGAAGTGACTCAGCAAGGGCGTCGGTTTGGCGTAACATTGAAACGCGGTCGCAACCGTATCGTCTTCCGTGCGGAGAACCTCGGCCGAATCCCGCCAAATACAGCGGTATTACTGGTGGATGCGGACGGAGAACAGCGAAAATTCCACCTCAGTACAGATTTCGAACGGAATAACGTGCTCGATGTGATCTTTCATCCCTGATTGTTCATCCTGTGGGCAAAGCCGGCTGAGATAACCCAAGATTTTCGTTGCAAAGCCCGATTGGATTAACGACTTTTGCCGAGGACAAATCTCCATTCATGATGAAGAAAGCGTTATTCGGGTTGGCGGCTTTGGCATTGCTTTCCTGTGAAAAGACAGAGTATTCACCTGACCCGCCGCATTCGAAGGAAAGCCTTCTGGAACATACACAGAAATCAGCGGAAAGTGGAGAGGTGTTACGGTAGCCAATGTGGATAAACAGATTCAATATCAGTAGATCACAAAAATAGTTTGCCCAATGGTTTTGGAAAACGGATTTCTACGAGCGGAAGTCAACGCGAAGGGAGCCGAGCTCAAAAGCTTGAGAAGTACCTCAGATGGATATGAATATCTATGGAGTGCCGATCCGGCATATTGGGCGAAGACGAGCCCGGTGCTATTTCCCATCGTTGGAGCGTTGAAAGACAATAATTATTATTACGCCGGCGAAAAATACGAAATGCTACGTCATGGCTTTGCGCGCGATCATTTTTTTGAAGGGTCGCAATTATCGGATGACGAGGCGCTGTTTGTCTTGAAAGATACGAAAGAAACCCGCATTTCCTATCCATTTGCCTTTCGCCTTTCCCTGCGGTATGCATTAATAGATCATTCCCTTCGTTGCACATACGAAGTACATAATCCAAGTAACGACCATCCGTTATTTTTTTCAGTCGGTGGCCATCCTGCTTTTGCTGTCGGCGGTTCGGGAAAAAAGCCGGTATATCAAGATCATTACTTGGAGTTTTCAGAAGATCACGTATTAGACTGTCATGTCATTGACCAGAATCTTATTTCGGGTCATATGGAGATCATTGCATTAGATCACCATCGGCTGCCGCTCAAGCACGATTTATTCTACAACGATGCGCTGGTGCTGAAAACGCTGAAAAGCCCAATCATTACCCTGCGTAACCGTATCAATGATCACGGAATACATGTTAGGCGTGAAGGTTTTCCATATTTCGGTATATGGGCGGCCAAAGATGCTGATTTTGTGTGTTTGGAGCCGTGGTGTGGAATTGCGGATTCGATACACCACAACCAGCGGCTGGAAGACAAGGAAGGAATCCAACGCCTGGACGCTGGAGAGACGTGGATGCGTAGTTGGGAAGTAGCGTGCTTTTAAGCAAATAATCTTCAAGAGATAACAATGAATAACTGGAAAACCAATCACATAGATCGGGTGTACGACAATCCCTGGATACAAGTGGAACACCGTGAAGTGATCACTCCTGCGGATAAACCAGGCGTTTATGGGGTGGTGAAATTCAAGAATAAAGCCATCGGTATTGTTCCCGTAGACGATGAAGGATTTGTTTACTTGATAGGACAATATCGCTATCCGTTACACGAATATTCGTGGGAAATCCCCGAAGGGGGAGGGCCGCTGGGCGAAGATCCATTGGCGACTGCCAAACGTGAACTGAAAGAGGAAACCGGTTTAGTAGCTGAAAAATGGATGCACCTCGGACGTATCCATACCTCTAATTCCGTCACAGACGAAGAAGGGTTTATTTATTTGGCAACCGGATTGCAATCCGGCGAAGCCGAACCCGAAGAAACGGAAGAACTGCAATTGAAGCGCGTGCCACTAACCGAGGCGGTGGAAATGGTGATGCGGGGGGAAATCACCGACTCCATTTCTATGTGCGGTATTTTAATGGTGGCGCGGATTATGCATATATAACAGCGCTTGCTACCACCCTGTCCATTACATAAAACGATAATTTATTAAGGAGGTTTGCCTCTGCTGCTCCTCAGGTTTATGCCAAAACTACTATTTACTCGGTGTATAGTCTGGTTTTATTCGGTGTTCATTCGGGGTTTATTCGGGAGTTAACCGAATAAACTAAAAGTAAACTAAAAAGGATAAATGAATTTTCTGAAATGTATTGGTGTGTTTGGTTTAAGAAAAAGGTAAGGCATAGTTGAAGCGAATCAGGTTACTTTTATTAAGCGATTATAATTGCAGAAAAAGGCAACTTTATCTAAGTTTGTTTCATTATATATGAAGCATATCGTTGTTTTTTGCGGTTCGAGCATGGGAACGGATCGCATTTATGAAGAGCAAGCCTACCTACTTGGCAAAACACTGGCCGAGTCTGGCATCGGATTGGTATATGGCGGTGCCAAAGTGGGACTCATGGGGGCCGTAGCCAACGGTGCGCTTCGGCACGGTGGGAGGGTAGTGGGCGTGCTGCCCTATTTTTTACAGACCAAGGAGATTGCCCACGAAGGACTCACAGAACTGGTTATCGTCGATACAATGCATGAACGGAAGACGAAAATGAACCAACTTTGTGATGGTGTCATCGCATTGCCCGGCGGCTTCGGTACGCTCGAAGAGTTTTTCGAGATGCTGACCTGGGGACAACTGGGGCTGCATCAGAAGCCCATGGGATTGTTGAATACGGATGGGTTCTACGACGAACTGATCGCGCTTGCGCAGCACATGGTCAATAAGGGGTTCTTAAAGGAAATCAATCAACGGATGCTGTTGTGGAGTGCAGATATCCCGGATTTACTGAATAAGATGCATAATTATCAACCCCCCGCCGTGGGTAAATGGATTACCCAAGAAACCACTTGATGACCGCCTTGTCTTATTTCTTTCGTCTGCAGGTGAAAAGAATGCGCCGTACGATCAGCGATTGGGGGTTGAATCCTTGGTTGATCTATATCGGTGCCCCCCTGCTATTTGCAGGTGGGTCCATCGCGTTATTTTCACGCACAACATACGCCAATTGGATTTATGTAGGCATCGCAGCCATTGCGCTTGTTCAATTGAGTGGCTCGGTGCGTTTAGGCTTTCTCCAACAGGTCTTCGATCAACAGACTTATTGGCGCATCCGTATGCTCGAAAACACGCTGATGGTTATGCCATTTATGGTATTTCTTCTATATAGGGGCGAAGCGTGGTTTATTTTGGGCCTGTTGGTGTTGGCGGTGATCACGCTGCCGCTCAGGCTTGGTTCGAAAGGATCGACCCCATTGCCTACGCCGTTCTCCAACCGTCCTTTTGAATTTGCCGTGGGTTTTAGAAACTCCGTCGGGCTGCTATTCATCGCCTATGTATTGATGATTGTCGGTATCTCGGTAGGCAATGGACATCTCAGCATAGCTACGTTGTTGTTGGTTGTGTTAGTATGTTCCAATTATTATGCATGGAGTGAACCCTTGCTGTATGTTTGGATTTACCAGTTGACGCCCCAGGCTTTTCTTTGGCTGAAGGTAAGGATAGCATTTGGACACCTGACCGTCGTGTTGCTTCCCTTGGTTCTGGCTGTTGCCTGTTTTTTTCCGGGTGATTGGCTTATTGTGCTGGCGATTGTTGCAATGGGATATGGTTATCTGGCCTTGGTTGTGCTGGCCAAGTACGCAGCTTTTCCGCGGGGTGTGAGTTTTCTACAGGGTATTATCATGGCTGTGTCGTTGATGTTTCCCCCCTTGCTATTGGTTTCTGTGCCTTATTTCTTTCGTCAGGCAAAAAATAATATATCATTGATTCTATGAATGTTGAAGTACGTGGTTTAATGAAATCATTCGGACAGAATGAGGTGTTGAAAGGGATCGATCTGGATTTCCGTTCGGGGCAGGTATATGGCCTGGTGGGACGAAATGGCGCGGGAAAGACTACCTTTTTTAATTGCCTGGCGGGGCTGGAAAAACATCGCGGCAGCATAACCGTCGATAGCGGGAGGCTGAAAGACCGATTGGGTTTTTTACAGACTGAACCTTATTTTCCGTCGAAGCTTACCGGACGCGAGTATTTGCGGTTATTCTGCAAAGCGCGGAGGGTGCCGGACGAAGGCCTCGACGAACAAAATGTATTTGACCTTCCGCTTGACCGGTATGCGCAGCAGTATTCTACCGGTATGAAGAAGAAGCTTGGCCTGCTGGCAGTTCTTTTGCAGCGGAACGGCTTTTTTATCCTGGATGAACCTTTTAATGGCGTAGATATCCACAGTGGGTTGCTGATTACTGAAATTATCCGGCGGTTGAAAGGAGAAGGAAAAACCGTCTTAATCTCATCCCATATCTTTTCGACGCTCAAGGAAACCTGCGACACGATTCACGTACTAAACGAAGGTAGGATTACCGAAACCATTGGAAAAGACGAGTTCGATCGATTGGAACACGATATGGTTGCCTTTGCCGTTGGAAATAGATTGGATGCGCTTCGATTTTAGGGTTTTTATCTGCAGGGAAAGTTCCCATAAAACCGAAAAGTTCACCATAGATAATCCTTTTTTAATCGGCATCTTTGTACTACCTTTCCATTAAGATGAGCGAAACAAACAACGACATATTGACGAGAGGCGAGGAGATTACCCAAACTTACTTTCAGTTTTTGGATAAACACATTGCTGACGTCATTTCGGGTACGGTAAGCGACTTTATGGAAATCAACCAGATAGCAGGTGAGCTGTTCATAACCCACAAACATCTGACGGATACCGTACAAAAAGAAACGGGGAATCATCCCTGTTATTTTTATGACCTCAAAATCATCGAGCAGGCAAAACAAATGCTTTCCGAAACCGATAAATCCGTTTCCGGGATAGCCCGCATACTCACGTACGACCCTTCCAATTTCTCCAAATTTTTCAAGAAATTTACCGGACAAACCCCAGGGAAATTCCGGAAAGGAACCAACAGGTAAAAGTTCCGAAAAGTTCACCACGAAATAAATAAAGCGTCTTGCCATCTTTGTAATATTAATTGCAAACATTTAATATTCAATGAGATGGAAATAAATGATTTAAACGGAAAAGTGGTTTTAATTGCAGGAGGTGCAAAAAATTTGGGGGGCTTATTAAGTCGTGACTTTGCGGCTAAAGGCGCAAAGGTAGTTATCCATTACAACAGCGACAGTACAAAAGCAGATGCTGAAAACACGTTGGCGGCTATTACTAATGCAGGCGGAGAAGCCATTTTATTTCAGGCAGACCTGACCGATGTACGGAATATTACCAAACTTTTTGACGCGGCTATCGAGAAATTCGGGGGTGTTGATATTGCGATTAACACCGTCGGTAAGGTGTTGAAAAAGCCATTTGGGGATACCACGGAAGCGGAATACGACAGCATGAGCGACATCAATTCCAAGGTGGCGTATTTCTTCATTCAGGAAGCCGGTAAGAAGTTAAATGACAACGGTAAAATCAATACCATTGTCACTTCGTTGCTGGCTGCATTTACGGGATATTACTCAACGTATGCAGGTGCAAAAGCGCCGGTAGAACATTTTACCAGAGCGGCATCCAAAGAATTTGGTCCACGCGGCATTTCCGTAACGGCGGTTGCCCCCGGTCCGATGGACACGCCTTTCTTCTACGGACAGGAAAGCGAGGATGCGGTGGCTTATCACAAATCGGCATCTGATTTGGGCGGACTGACGGACATCAAAGATATTGCTCCGCTGGTGGAGTTTTTGGTAACCGATGGTTGGTGGATTACTGGACAAACCATTTTTGCAAATGGTGGTTATACCACGCGGTAATTAACAAGACCGGTTATATGAATGTAGGCGGAGGCTGTCTCAAAAGTAAATTGAGGCAGCCTTGTTTTTCTGTTGTTTTTCCTAGGTTTTATCCACGATTTGTTGGATAATTGTGGGTAACTATATAATATCAACTTCTCGTCGATTTTTGGCGCTTTGCGCATAGGAAGTAATTTTGGCTTTTTACGACGACCAGATAGCACAGCAAACCCTTCGATCAGTAGCTTGAGACGGAAACCTCCTGAACACAATGTATTGACATGAGTAAATAAATCACGAGCATTATTAGCAGTTTTGGTCAATTTCAAGCATTGGTACAAAGGTACTAAAAATGCTTTTAAGGTGTGGTTTAAACCCCATCTTGCAACTCATGTCAAATTTGGCTATATTTGTACGTATCAAATTTTCAAGGTATGAAAACAACGATCAACGCACCTTCTGTAAACGCTGTAATCCGATTATTTAACCAGCTTGGCAAGGCCGATAAAATACATTAAGCTACAACAAGCATTACGTTTTATCGAGCTAATATTACCTAACCCGTTGTGCGGTTTAAACAGCAAGCGCATGTTTCAACCTGTTAATATTTCTGTTGTTTAAAAAGTTCGTGTACTGCAATACTGCTACTGCG
>NZ_FOQO01000023.1 GCF_900113765.1 Parapedobacter indicus
ACGGGGCTCTGAATGAAATCCGGCACCGACCTACTCTCACGCCTGTTACGGCAATACCATCGGCTCTGGCGGGCTTAACTGCTCTGTTCGGGATGGGAAGAGGTGGACACCGCCGATATAGGCACCTGAATACCTTTATGACAATAATCAGAAGAAAACAGTAAGAGAAAGGCGAGAAGGCAACAGCGTATCTCTGCGCGAGAAAGTTATCGGGCTATTAGTACCGCTCGGCTTTGGTGTCGCCACCTTTAGACCTGCGGCCTATCGACCCCGTAGTCTACGGGGACCCTCAATGGAACATTCATCTTGTGGCCGGTTTCGCACTTAGATGCTTTCAGCGCTTATCCTAACCCGACATAGCTACCCAGCAATACACCTGGCGGCATAACTGGTACACCAGCGGTCGGTCCAGCCCGGTCCTCTCGTACTAAGGCCAGCCCCACTCAATATTCCTACGCCCGCAACAGATAGGGACCGAACTGTCTCGCGACGTTCTGAACCCAGCTCGCGTGCCACTTTAATCGGCGAACAGCCGAACCCTTGGGACCTTCTCCAGCCCCAGGATGTGACGAGCCGACATCGAGGTGCCAAACCTCCCCGTCGATATGAGCTCTTGGGGGAGATCAGCCTGTTATCCCCAGAGTACCTTTTATCCTTTGAGCGATGGCCCTTCCATGCAGAACCACCGGATCACTATGTCCGTCTTTCGACCCTGTTCGGCTTGTAGGCCTCACAGTCAAGCAAGCTTATGCCATTGCACTCCACGTACGGTTACCAAGCGTACTGAGCTTACCTTTGAAAGCCTCCGTTACCTTTTTGGAGGCGACCACCCCAGTCAAACTACCCACCAAACAGTGTCTCCCTCGTCCGAGGGATTAGGAACCGGATACGCAAAGGGCGGTATTTCAAGGGCGGCTCCACGAGTCCTGGCGAACCCGATTCAATGCCTCCCGCCTATCCTACACATCACGCACCCAGTCCCAATGTTAAGCTGTAGTGAAGGTTCATGGGGTCTTTCCGTCCCGTTGCGGGTAACCGGCGTCTTCACCGGTACCACAATTTCACCGAGCTCATGGCTGAGACAGTGCCCAGATCGTTACACCATTCGTGCAGGTCGGAACTTACCCGACAAGGAATTTCGCTACCTTAGGACCGTTATAGTTACGGCCGCCGTTTACTGGGGCTTCGATTCAATGCTTCGGGGTTACCCCCTGACATCCCCTCTTAACCTTCCAGCACCGGGCAGGTGTCAGGCCTTATACATCATCTTGCGATTTCGCAAAGCCATATGTTTTTGTTAAACAGTCGCCTGGGCCTTTTCACTGCGGCTGACTTACGCCAGCGCCCCTTCTCCCGAAGTTACAGGGCCATTTTGCCGAGTTCCTTAGCCATGATTCACTCGAGCACCTTAGGATTCTCACCCCAACCACCTGTGTCGGTTTGCGGTACGGGTTCTGGTTGCCTGGAGCTTAGCGGTTTTTCTCGGAAGCAGGATTACCCACACTATCGGCGCAGCCGAAGCCTTGCCGTACTATCGGGTTTCAGCAGTATCCACGGATTTGCCTATGGATCCTATACCTACGCCCTTCAACGCACTATTCCGTCAGTGCGCGGTGGTGTCACTTCTCCGTCCCCGCGTCGCAGCAACCAAAAGTACGGGAATATTAACCCGTTGTCCATCGGATTCGCCTTTCGGCTTATCCTTAGGCCCCGACTGACCCTGATCCGATTAGCGTTGATCAGGAAACCTTGGTCTTTCGGTGGGCGGGTTTCTCACCCGCCTTATCGTTACTTATGCCTACATTTGCTTTTCCGGAAGGTCCACCCAGGCTCACGCCCAGGATTCGCCCCCGCCGGAATGCTCCCCTACCGATATTAAATATCCCATAGCTTCGGTAGCACGCTTGATGCCCGTTCATTATCCACGCCCGGCCGCTCGACTAGTGAGCTGTTACGCACTCTTTAAATGGATGGCTGCTTCCAAGCCAACATCCTAGCTGTCTGTGCAGCCGGACCTCGTTAGTCCAACTTAGCGTACATTTGGGGACCTTAGCTGATGGTCTGGGTTCTTTCCCTCTCGGCCCTGGACCTTAGCACCCAGAGCCTCACTGCAGAGCATATCCCGCGGCATTCGGAGTTCGTCTGGATTTGGTAGGATGTGACTCCCCCGCACCCAATCGGTAGCTCTACCTCCGCGGGACTAAGCTCCACGCTGTTCCTAAAAACATTTCGGGGAGTACGAGCTATTTCCCAGTTTGATTGGCCTTTCACCCCTACCCTCAGTTCATCCGGAAGCTTTTCAACGCTTATCGGTTCGGCCCTCCAGTACCTGTTACGGCACCTTCAGCCTGACCAAGGGTAGATCACAAGGTTTCGCGTCTACCTCCACTGACTATCCGCCCTATTAAGACTCGCTTTCGCTTCGGCTGCGTGGCTGAACCACTTAACCTCGCCAATGAAGTGTAACTCGTAGGCTCATTATGCAAAAGGCACGCCGTCACAGCTCGCGCTGCTCCGACCGATTGTAAGCACACGGTTTCAGGTTCTATTTCACTCCCCTGTTCGGGGTTCTTTTCACCTTTCCCTCACGGTACTGGTCCACTATCGGTCTCTCAGGAGTATTTAGCCTTGGCGGATGGTGCCGCCGGATTCCCACAGGGCGTCTCCGACCCCGCGGTACTCAGGATACCATTAGGCTGCACTTGCTTACGTGTACGGGACTATCACCCCCTACGGTACCGGCTTCCCTTCCGGTTTCCACTTAACGCATGCACGCCACGTCATGGTCCTACAACCCCGGATATGCCGTAACATAGCCGGTTTGGGCTAATCCGCGTTCGCTCGCCACTACTTGCGGAATCACTGTTGTTTTCTCCTCCTACGCCTACTTAGATGTTTCAGTTCAGCGCGTTCGCGTATATATACGATGTACCTTCAGTACATCAGGTTGCCCCATTCGGAAACCGCCGGATCAATTCGCATTTGCCAATCCCCGGCGCTTATCGCAGCTTGTCACGTCCTTCTTCGCCTCTGAGAGCCTAGGCATCCCCCGTGTGCCCTTATTTACTTTCTTCAACCCGTAACCCTTTTGCTGTTACGGATCTGCTTTCCGTCAATACCCGGAGGTATACGACGGCTGTTGCCTTCTCTTTCTCTTCTTGTTTTCTTCCAATATGTCAAAGAACTTTATATATCCCCCCTCGGGGATGATCGTGGAGAATAACGGATTCGAACCGTTGACCCCCTGCGTGCAAGGCAGGTGCTCTAGCCAGCTGAGCTAATTCCCCATATTCCGGCGAACCGCTCACCTTGACCCTCCCGACCAAAAGTCGGGATGCTCTAGCCAGCTGAGCTAATTCCCCTCTTCTCCGTAGTCCCGAGCAGACTTGAACTGCTGACCCCTACATTATCAGTGTAGTGCTCTAACCAACTGAGCTACGGGACTAGCTTGCCTTTCAATCTCCTCGGAACACCGTGTAAGGGAACGGTGTCCTGTGTATTTTATCTCCTTAGATAGTATTGATGATTCATGGCGTAACGAGTACCAATCAAGTACTCTAGAAAGGAGGTATTCCAGCCGCACCTTCCGGTACGGCTACCTTGTTACGACTTAGCCCCAATTACCAGTTTTGCCCTGACACGCTCCTTGCGGTCACATGCTTCAGGCACCCCCGGCTTTCATGGCTTGACGGGCGGTGTGTACAAGGCCCGGGAACGTATTCACCGCGTCATTGCTGATACGCGATTACTAGCGAATCCAACTTCACGGGGCCGAGTTGCAGGCCCCGATCCGAACTGTGATCGGCTTTGCGGGATTGGCGCCTCATTGCTGAGTGGCTGCCCGCTGTACCGACCATTGTAGCACGTGTGTAGCCCCGGACGTAAGGGCCATGATGACTTGACGTCGTCCCCGCCTTCCTCACTGTTTGCACAGGCAGTCTGGATAGAGTCCCCACCTTTAAATGCTGGCAACTATCCACAGGGGTTGCGCTCGTTGCGGGACTTAACCCAACACCTCACGGCACGAGCTGACGACAGCCATGCAGCACCTAGTTTCGTGTCCCGAAGGACTTATCCATCTCTGGATAATTCACTAACTTTCAAGCCCGGGTAAGGTTCCTCGCGTATCATCGAATTAAACCACATGCTCCTCCGCTTGTGCGGGCCCCCGTCAATTCCTTTGAGTTTCACCCTTGCGGGCGTACTCCCCAGGTGGATGACTTAACGCTTTCGCTTGGGCGCCGGCATTCTATCGCCGACACCGAGTCATCATCGTTTAGGGCGTGGACTACCAGGGTATCTAATCCTGTTCGATCCCCACGCTTTCGTGCATCAGCGTCAATCGCGCCTTGGTAAGCTGCCTTCGCAATCGGTGTTCTGTGGCATATCTATGCATTTCACCGCTACTTGCCACATTCCGCCTACCTCATCCGCATTCAAGCACACCAGTATCAAAGGCACTGCGATGGTTGAGCCACCGTCTTTCACCCCTGACTTAGCATGCCGCCTACGCACCCTTTAAACCCAATAAATCCGGATAACGCTCGGATCCTCCGTATTACCGCGGCTGCTGGCACGGAGTTAGCCGATCCTTATTCTTACGGTACACTCAACCCTCTACTCGTAAAGGGGTTTGTTCCCGTACAAAAGCAGTTTACAACCCGTAGGGCAGTCCTCCTGCACGCGGCATGGCTGGTTCAGGCTCCCGCCCATTGACCAATATTCCTTACTGCTGCCTCCCGTAGGAGTCTGGTCCGTGTCTCAGTACCAGTGTGGGGGATTCTCCTCTCAGAGCCCCTAGGCATCATAGCCTTGGTAAGCCGTTACCCTACCAACTAGCTAATGCCACGCGAGCCCATCCGTCCCCTATAAATATTTGGTTATACAACCGATGCCGGTATATAACTTCATGCGGTGTTAATCCCTCTTTCGAGGGGCTATCCCCCTGGGACGGGCAGGTTGCTCACGCGTTACGCACCCGTGCGCCACTCTCACCACCAGCAAGCTGGTGGATCCCGTTCGACTTGCATGTATTAGGCCTGCCGCTAGCGTTCATCCTGAGCCAGGATCAAACTCTCCATTGTAAAATGAAGT
>NZ_FOQO01000013.1 GCF_900113765.1 Parapedobacter indicus
AGCAAGCTGGTGGATCCCGTTCGACTTGCATGTATTAGGCCTGCCGCTAGCGTTCATCCTGAGCCAGGATCAAACTCTCCATTGTAAAATGAAGTTATCGATCTGACCCGATATTCTCGGAATCAATCTTTGTTATTATGTCTATTTACTGATTGACTTAGGTCTGTTTTTTTTAACTTTTGTCTGTAAAACAGACTACTCGTTACGCTACATGAATATCAATATCTTTAAGAACTATCTCGCCTCCGCTCGCGCTTCGGCTTTTTATATCACGCCGGTTCTGAACCGGCAGATTTTCTCTCTTTCAAACACCAGCCGCATCGCGCTGCTGGGCCGGAACTCTCTTCTTTCGAACCCCTGTTCCGTTTGGGACTGCAAAGGTAGAAATCTTATCTTAAAAACAAAAAATATTTTTTTATTTTTTTTCTTCTCACTTACCATGTTTCCACGGCTAACTTTCCCAACAATTCCTACCAATTCTTCTATCAAACAACACTCGCTTTTCGACCTCACTCTCTTCCCTTTGTCGATCGCGGGGTGCAAAGGTAAAAACACTTTTCTTGATTGCAAACAAAAAATTAAATTATTTGATAATTATACTGATTATCAGTCTCATTAATTTTTCGCAATCTGTATTCCTTTCAATGAACAAGCCCCGTCAAAAAAGAGCAGGGTTACAAAAATACAGATAAATCAGGTACGAGTCCAAATAAAACCAATATTTTCTTGAAATCACACTGTCAGGCCTTAGGTAGGTTTATCGTACTACCGGACACTGGGCTACCTTCGCCATCTATCAGAAACGACATCGGGTTTTCGGGATCCTTGATGATTTCGAACAACGTATACCCCCAAGGCTTCCAAAAGTTCTCCAGCACCTGTCCATACGTTTTTACTTGCCAAGGGTCAAAAATAGGCTTCATGCTCATATCAGCTAAGGGCATCGGTTCGACGTAAACCTGTTCATCTGTTGGCAGAACCGTATATTCAGGCAAGCGGTTAAATAAGTAAGCCGAGTAGAAGAAACGCGCACATAATTCTTCAAACTGAATCGGGTGAAGACACCTTCCCTCCACTTTCTCCACAAACTCCCGGTGGTAAATACCGTTTGTTCCGTTATCCTGCAGGCATACAATAATACCCACGTCGTTCATTCTGAGCGAATACACCAATGTATTGATCTCATCCCGGTAATTGAATGTCTGTCCGTCGTTGTCAACCTCAAAAATCAACACCGTAAATGGCATCCCGCCATCAAATTGCATTGGTAAAATCAATGACTGCAACATTAAATGCAGGTTTTTGAATTTATGCGCCAGCACCTGCGAAAAATTCATTGCTTCTCCGCTCAGCATCTGCTGCCGGATGCCTGCCTGTATTTCATTGAATACGACTCCGTATACCATCCTGGCCACCCATTGAAAAAGCAGCAGGCGGTCTATCTGTCTCACTGCTTTATATCCGTTGTTGAATGCTGTCTCCACCCGAAGATCCATTTCGGCGATCCGTTCGGCTATAGCCGTTGCACAGGGCAGTTGCAGTTGTTTGTAGGTACGGATACTTTCATCGAGCAGTTTGAAAGGCTTATCTTCCAGCTCAAATTTCCGCATGAGCCAATGAGGAAAAACCTGTATTTGTTCATCTCCCGATTGCAAAGGCTGCCCACTCAGGAAACAGGTGTTATTATCGAAACGAAAATTCTTGAAGGGATTATATAAATGCATGGGTATGTATCAAGCTATGTTCATCAACCGTCAGTCTAGCGAGGGAAACGATATTCCTTTTATCTTACGGTACAATTCAACTGCATACAGGTCGGTCATCCCAGAAACAAAATCCAACACTGAGCGGATTTTTGCATAGGCATCATTCTGCCGAGTGTGAAATTGGCGCGGCATCAATGCCAGCAATTTAGTATCGTAAGGGGTCCTGTCCTGCTTAAGATAGGCCGGAATAAATTCTTCAAGCAACCCGTTCATTACCTTATACCCAGCCACCTCAATCTGTACAACCGACTGCGCATTGTAAATTTTCTTCACCGACACCTCCTCGATAGTATCCATAGCCTCCACCAGATCCGTATCCACCGCTTCGATCAGTGGTCTGCCAAATACCCCATCCAGAAATGCATCCTGATTTTTTGTAAACACTGTTGCGCATTCCCCGATTAACGTATTGATTGCCTTGGCTCTCAACAAGCTGACCCGACTATCAAAATCGGCAAGTTTTTGCAGGCGCTCTTTCAAGTGTTCATCCCGGCAAACGGGCAGCAGCAAACTCTCCACTTGCTCATAGTGCAGAATACCCAAGCGATGGGCATCTTCCAAGTCAATAATGTTATAGCAGATATCATCTGCGGCCTCCACCAAATAAACCAGCGGATGCCGTTTGTAGCCAGTCGGGACTTCCGTGTCCTTCACCAACCCCAGTTCAGCCGCAATTTTATCAAAAACAGCTCGCTCCGATTGGAAAAAACCATACTTCTTTCGATGGTGCACTTTTTTGATATGGCCGTCCGTAGCTGCGCACGGATACTTTACAATCGCCGCCAACGTACTGTAGGTAAGCGCAAAACCATGCTCGTCCTTGCCGGCAAACGGATGGGTCAATATCCGCAATGCATTTGCATTGCCCTCGAAATGCGTCAAGTCGGCCCATTCCGCTCCGGTTACCTGCTCTTCAAATATACTCCCCATGCCCACCGTAAAGTAATTGGAAATAGCAGCTTCGCCGGAGTGGCCGAAAGCCGGGTTCCCCAAATCATGCGACAGGCAAGCCGCTGAGATAATGTTGCCCACCTCCTGCAGGTAGGGAAGCTCGCGGTCGATATCTGGATTTGCTTTCCGCATCTCGTTATAGAAAATGCGCCCCAGCGACCGGCCAACACTGGCTACTTCCAAGCTATGGGTCAGCCTATTGTGCACGAATACACTGCCCGGCAGCGGAAAAACCTGTGTTTTATTCTGCAGTCTGCGAAAAGGCGATGAAAAAATCAACCGGTCGTAGTCGCGCTGAAACTCAGAACGCGCATCCTGCTGATCATCCTGCCTTCGGGATTCATATCCCCAACGTTTGGCGGACAGCAATTGCTGCCAGTTCATAATACCCATGTCGACGCAAAGGTAAGAAACTGACAGAGAACTTAGGGTCGATGAATTCCCAATCTTTATGAGCAGGCCGGTGTTCTTTCCGGTTCAGCAACATGCACCGTGCGGGGGCATACGGTTCGGTTTAGGCGCGGGTGATTGACCGACGCCGGGTTGTACTTCGCCGCTACAAGGCCTACCCACCCGGTTGTTCCGATAAAGCGAGTGATTCTATTCATAATTTAGCGCTCTACCGTTCGATATGCTCACGAAGATCCTCTAAAATTTCCTGATAAACGGCATCATCATCCACAATTCCGTTTTCTTCATAATAATAATTACGATTTCCAACGTCACCGCCGAAACGATAGTCCTCGCTGTAAATTTGAAGAACGATCTTGGTTCCTGAATGATTCGGTCTCAACACCAAATTCAATGTTTGCCTTTCTCCTTTCTTGGCAGATATCACTCGTCGGTCTTTCAAAAACACCCTCGCTTGGATAAAACCTGCATCCTTGTCGACAGAACGAACAAAACGGCCTGTTTCCAGTAAACGGTCTACGGTTCGGTCGAATGCATCGTCTTTTTCTGCGCTCACGATAATCGCTTTCGATGGCGCTTCATCGCTTCCCTTTTGCGCAAATGCCGTCGCCATATACAAAGATCCTATTACCCCGATTAATATCGTCAATTGTCCTACACGCATCTCATAGCTGGTTTTGGGCATAAAGATAACAAATCACCTGGTGAATTTATCCCGGAATACATGAAACAATATATCGGAATGTTCAGAGCGGATTCTCCGAGCAAACATTTTCTTTCGGTCCTTGTTGACATAAAAAGGAGGAAAACCCGCTATGACGAGCAACGGCCAACAACACCCACCGGTTGATCCGGAGAAAAGAGAAAAAGGAATTGCTGAAAATGAACGTGCAAATCATGTAGCCTTTGATAAACAGCAGCAGTACGACGATTCAGACGATGACGCCAATGTTCGTGAGACGGATGATTCCGATGAGGTAGATCGAGAAGGTGGAGATCTTGCAGGTACTGCTTCAGGAGGCTTGGATGACGACGAAGTATAGTTAATATCGCAATATAGTTAATATCTTACTTTCACCATTTTATGGATATTGAAGTCGCGTCCAAACGCTTGCAGCACCACACGGTCGTCCGGCTGAAAAACAAACCCTGCCTTTTCGTAGCACCGGATAGCTCCCGTATTTTCGTCCCATACGTTCAGTTCCACGGTATTGCAGTCGTATAGCCGTCCGCACTCCTCCACCAACGCACTAATAAAGCGCGTACCCACGCCTTGGCCGCGCATAGCCGGATTTCCCACTAATATCCTTCCCAATCTGGGTTGGCCGCTATCTTGGGGAATGATTTCGCCGAACGCCACGGGTTGCTCTTCCATCCATGCTGTGTACATAAGCCGATCGGGATGTTCAGCGCGGTAATTCATGAGCTGCTCAAAATTAAGCGGATAGAAAAAGTGCCCGCCTGAAAATTGAAACAGCAATTCGGGCGAAGTAACCCAGCCTTGCAGCCAGCTGAAATCGGCTTCTTCGAATCGGTTCAGTATCAACTCACCCACGGAAAAACATCTTTTTGCCAACCGTCAAAATTGCCACTGCAATCAGTCCAGCTACGAAACCGATCGCCATTTCCTTAAGGAATGAAGGCCATGAACCTAAAATATGATGTAGGTAATCAATATTATGTACAAATATGCCGCCCGAAACCAAAATTAGCGCGATGGTACCGATTACTCCTAGACATTTGATCACGATCGGCAACGAGTTTACCAACAGGTGCCCCACCTTGGCCAACCATCCCGTGTCTTGTGTACGTTTTATCAATTTAAAACCCGCATCGTCCATACGGACAATGAGCGCGACGATACCATATACTCCCACCGTAGCCAGCAAGGCAACTACCGAAACGGTGAGAATCTGTATTGACAAGCTTTCTTCCAATACCGTTCCCAGACCGATGATCACGATCTCAATCGACAAAATGAAATCGGTGGTCACCGCCGCTTTAATCTTGGTCTTTTCAGCATCGCTCCGGTTTTCATTACTTTCCGCAACCACTTCGTGCCCTTTTTTCGAACGGTGGAAGAGGAATTCAATAATCTTTTCGACCCCCTCATAAGCTAGGTAAAACCCTCCTAGAACGAGAATGACTTTTATCGCCACCGGAAAAAACACATTGAGCGCCAAGGCCACGGGAATAATGATTACTTTGTTGAGGAACGACCCTTTTGTGATGGCCCACAGCACCGGCAATTCCCGCGATGCGAGGAAACCCGTCGCTTTTTCGGCATTGACCGCCAGATCGTCGCCCAATATTCCCGCAGTTTTGCGGGTCGCCACTTTCGCTGTGGTGGCCACATCGTCCATCAACGCACTTATATCGTCCAGAATTGCAAAAAAACCCGATGCCATATTTTCCAGTAATGGTATGGCCGTAAAAATATAAATTCGGGCGCTATTTTCTTCGGTTTTTTGTTGCTTCCTTACCAGCGCTTACGGTTTCGCCGCATATCATAGCGCCAAAATCGACTCCTCCGTGGGACTTATCTCACCGATCATGTACTGATCAATACCGCAGATTTTCATTTCATCCAGTATGTCCACGAGACTCGAATATGCTGCACGCGTACTGGGTCGTATCACTACGATGAGTCCTTTACCATCTTCGGTCACCGTCGGCACCTCATCTTTCTTTTGCAACAGCACCTCCCGTATGCCTCCTTTATCTATGCTAGATGTATACGGACCGGCAAGCGGTTTATCCAGCATGCCCCAATACCAATCCACCCGTCCATCCTCGCCTAGCAGCAACGTAACCGTCCGGTCGTCTGCCAACGGCGCAAAGTCTGTGGAATCGGTCAGGTCGGGCATCGCCACATCAAGTGCCTGCTGCTTATTGATGTTGGTGGTTAGCATAAAGAAGGTGATCAGGAGGAAAGCCAGGTCTACCATAGCGGTGAGGTCAACCCTAGGTTGTAACCTCCGTCCGGTGTTCAATTCAGCCATGATGTAAAAGGTTTATCTATCTGAATGATGTCTGTCGCCGGTATTTTCCATAAACCAATTTTCGTAGTTTTGCTCTCAGCAAATGGTCAATATATGACGGTACGAAGAATTGTCGTAAACACGGCAACAGAAAACATTGAAGCAGCGCAGCATTTTTATCACGAAATTCTCGGGCTGGAGATCTTAATGGACCTGACCTGGATTCGCACATATGGTACAGACAGCTCAATGCAGGTACAAATCAGTTTCGCTAGCGAAGGCGGTTCCGGAACCCCGGTACCTGATATTTCCATTGAGGTTGACGATGTCGACGAGATGCATAGCAAAATGAAAAATGCGGGATTTGCCGTGATCTATGGCCCAGCAGACGAACCTTGGGGGGTCCGTAGATTCTATGTAAAGGACCCTTTCGGGAAAACCATAAACATTCTTTCACACACCTAACAATACGTACCCTGAAAACATGGACGAGCCATACCACACCCTCAAGGTTTCGCTGCTGGCCGCTTGCCGCCGCTATGTAGACGAACGCACCACCAATGCCCAGCAAGCCCTAGCTTCTGCCAGTGATGCCGCCGCCGATGATACAAAAAGCAGTGCGGGCGACAAATTTGAAACCACACGTGAAATGATGCAACAGGAAATTGCCAGGCATCAGCAGTTGCTGACGGATGCGGAACGGATGGGACAATTGCTGGCTTCGTTAGACGCACGTCCACATTCCGGACCGGCAAAACTAGGTAGTCTTGTTGAGACTAACCATGGCACCTTTTTCCTCGCAATCAGCATAGGCCGCCTGGAAGTGAAAGGCAACACATACTGGGTGGTGTCCACGGCCTCCCCCATAGGCAGCCGATTAGTTGGCGTGCAAGCGGGCAGCCGCTTCTCCTTCAACCATACGGAGTATACCATTAAGCAAGTCACATAAGTGAGATTTATCTTCAAACGATGTATATTTCAATAGCCGCATTAGTACTGACCGTTGCCTTTGTCATCTGGAGTACAGGACCTAAAAAACTGAACCCTTTTTTCGCACTGTCCTTGGCCGCGCTAGGTGTCGGATTGCTTACCGGGATGCCTCTGTCCGAACTAGCTGAACAGCTGAAAGCAGGCTTTGGCAATACCCTAGGCAAAGTGGGTGTACTCATCATTCTGGGAACAACGCTGGGCGGAATACTGGAAAAGACCGGAGCCACCATCCGCATGGCCGAATACCTCATCCACAAGGTTTCCAAAAAAAACGCACCGCTGGGTATCGCCCTAACGGGATACATCATTGGCTTTCCGGTCTTCTGTGACAGCGGCTTTATTGTCTTGAACGGGCTGAATCACTCCATCGTCCGGACAACATCCTGGACCATGGCCGTCATGGCCACAACACTGGCCACTTCCCTATACGCCGTACATTGTTTGGTGCCTCCTCATCCCGGCATTACCGCCGCCATTGAAACCATAGGCGCCGATTTCGGAACCATCATGCTGATGGGCGCCCTACTTTCGATACCTGCTGCAGCCGTAGGCCTTTTTTATGCCCGATGGAAGGGAAAACGCGTGGCGGACGACTATGTGCCTCCGATTGATACGGCGCAAGAACAATCACAACTACCCCCTACGTGGCTGTCTTTTCTTCCGATACTGCTACCCATCTCCCTGATCGCCTGCGGTTCCTTCGCCCAACTTTTTTCTGTTGAGTTGCAGCATTTTCCTAAGTTGGCCCAATGGCTTCTATTCGTGGGCGACCCGAACATTGCCCTGAGTGCGGGCATTCTGGTTGCCCTCTTTTTGGTCAAACGAGCCGATCGTAAGAAGCTTCCGGGTTGGCTTACCCAAGGCGTAGAAAAAGCGGGAGTCATCGTGGCCATCATCGGTGCAGGCGGCATGTATGGGCAGTTGCTCCAGCATTCGGGTATCGGACACGATATCGGCACGCTGCTGGGTGGCACATCGCTGGGCATATTTCTACCCTTTCTGATTACTGCATTTCTGAAATCTGCCCAAGGATCCTCCACCGTAGCTGTCATCACCGGTGCTTCACTTGTTGCCCCCATGCTGGGCAATCTGGGGTTGGAGCACCCGTTGGGCCTTTCGCTGACCATCCTTAGCTTAGGGGCCGGTAGCATGTGTGTGAGTCATATGAACGATTCTTACTTCTGGGTCGTTAGCCGATTTTCGGGCATTAGCGCTACCGCTACGCTAAAAGTCTTCACTACGGCCACTTTGCTCATGGGGTTGATTACCCAACTGCTTATCTGGGCAATCTGGATCATGGCCTCTTGATACGGTCAATAACGATAGCAATCTCTCTCCATTTAACAGGTTGTCCGGACGTATTTCTACCTACCCGACATTTTTTGTGTTCAGAAGTCGAGCATTGCAAAAAAAGCAATGGTAATTTTGTTCCATCAAAGAGAAGCAAATGGTGAACGAATTAAACCGAGTGGTTGCGTATATCGAAGATCACATAACCGACGAGTTATCACTCGAGTCCATTGCCGAATATGCAGGGATTCGCGACTTTCACTTCCGAAAGATATTCTTTTACCTTTCCGGAGTTACGCTTAGTGAATACATCAAAAACAGAAAACTGTCGGAAGCCAACAAAGATTTACTGGCCGGAGAACGGGTAACCGATGTTGCCTTCAAATACGGTTATCAATCGATGGACGGTTTTACCCGGGCATTCAAAAAGTGGAGCGGCGTTTTGCCGTCGGAAGTTATCAAAAAAAAGACTAGCAAAACATTTCCCAAACTCTCATTTATCATTACAGTAACAGGAGGAACCACCATGGAATTTAGAATTGAAGACAAACCGGCATTTCACTTTGTCGGCGTAAGCAAACGCGTGCCTATGCAATTTGAAGGTGTCAATAACGAAATTGTAAAACTTGCACGAAGCATTACAGAGGTGCAAAAGAGAGAAATGCATTCGCTCCAAAATATTGCACCCTATGAGATCGTCAATGTTTCGTACGATGCCGATGCCAAGTTTTTGAAAGAAGAAGGTGACTTAACTCACTTGATCGGTGTATTAACCACCGAAAACCAAGTAAGCGAGCAACTCGATAAGGTAACCGTTGCGGCCGGCTCTTGGGCCGTATTTCCAAACGAGGGACCATTTCCGGCTATCCTGCAGCAGACAATGGCTAGCATCTATGCGCAATGGCTTCCCTCCTCCGATTATAACGTGATTGATGCACCTTCTTTTTCCTTTACAAAAATGGATAGGCAGAAAGCGGACCATGCGTATAGCGAAGTGTGGATTCCTGTAAGAAAGAAGTGATGCATGCTTCCGCTATCGCTCCACTTGCAGCTGTTCAACAATCGGCAGGTCAGCAGGCGCCCAGTCGTATCGATTTAGTTCATTGACCGCTATCCATCGGGCGTCGGCATGTTCTTCGAGCAGCAATTCACCGCCTATCATCTTCGCGATAAAAGGGACCAAACGGATCCGAAAGGCTGGATAATCGTGTTCCACCGGTTGGAGCCGTTTTGTTACTTCTATATCCAAATGCAGCTCTTCCTTGATCTCACGCACGATGGTCCGTGTTTCATCTTCGCCCGGCTCCACCTTCCCTCCCGGAAACTCCCATTTTAGGGGCAGGTTCATCGTATTGCTACGTTGGCAGATTAATATTTTCTCGTTGTGGATGATAATTGCGCAAGTGACACGGAGCATGGAATGCGTTTATTTTGCTAAAGGTAATACTCGTTCTTAAATTTCCAAAAGCCGATCGATGAAAAAAGTTGCGTCTTGGAGGCAGCCGAGTAGATCGCATATAAAAATAAACTTAGCATAGCGATCGATACCAAAAAATAATTAAAAAGATCAATAATTTATCTAAGTTTGATAGGATGATTAACAAATACCTCTTCGCTCTTCTATTCATTGTGCTTCCCTATCTGGTGCCCGCCCAACAGCAGCGCTTGGGAAACATGGATGACTTTATCGCCAAACAGGTTGTTGATTATCAAATGCCCGGGCTGGCCATTGGCATCATCCACAATCACAAGGTGCTTTTTAAGAAAGGTTACGGAACCACAAGCCTACCCAATGGGAACCCCGTCGATACCCAGACGGTCTTTCCGATTTCTTCCTGCACCAAAGCGTTCACCGCCATGGCACTCGCCATCCTTGTTGAAGAAAACAAACTCAACTGGGACGACAAGGTCATCCAATACCTACCCGATTTTAAATTGAGCGATCCCTGGATTACCAAGGAACTAACGATCGTCGATTTATTAAGCCACCGGTCAGGCCTGGCTACCTTTGATGGCGACCTGTTGTGGTATGGCACTTCCTACACCCGGAAAGAGATCGCCGAAAAGATCAGGCATGCACCGATCAGAAATGATTTCCGAACCGAAATGGGCTATCAAAATGTGATGTACCTCGTGGCCGGGCTGGTGGTCGAAGCCATCAGTGGTAAAACCTGGGAATCGTTTGTCAATGAAAAAATCTTTGTACCGCTGAGCATGCGCTACCTCTACGCAAGCGGCCGAGATACCTTAATCGTTATATTCAACGACCCTTTTGTTCCTCCGGGAGCAGTTATTTTTGAACGTGGCACCGATAAGAAAGTAAAAAGTTTTAAGCTGAATATCGATTCCCAAGACTTCCTCTTTGGCGATTTGGATTTCAGGAGCGTATTTTCGCCTTTATAAAAAAGCCCATGGATTATCACTTTGACCAACCTGTTGATCGCAAGCATACAGATTGCATAAAATGGGACGCTACCGGACCGGATGTGCTTCCCATGTGGATTGCCGACATGGATTTCAAAGCTGCTCCTGTCATCCAGCAAGCACTGGAGGACCGCGTGGCGCATGGAATCTTCGGATACACCCAAACGCCTCAGCGGTTCTACGATGCCATCCTCGGCTGGTGGAAAAAGCGGCATGGGTTTGCCGTGCATCCGGATTGGCTGATTCCGGTCACCGGAGTTATCCCGGCCCTGTCCGCCCTGATCCGTGCGCTGACCGCCCCTGGTGACAAAATCCTGCTACAGCCGCCCGTATACAACCACTTCTTTGCCAGCATTGCCCACTGCGACCGGCAGGCCGTCCAAAATAATCTACGGCTGTATAACGGTGTATACCATCTTGATTATGATGATTTGGAGAACAAAGCCGCTGATCCCGCGGTGAAGCTTCTGCTGCTTAGCAACCCACATAACCCCGTAGGCCGTGTCTGGACAGCAGAAGAGTTGCTGCGCATCGGTGAAATATGCCTACGGCACCATGTCGTGGTCGTTTCCGACGAGATCCACTCGGACCTGGTTTACGACCCGCACCGGCATACCCCCTTCGCATCCCTAGGCCATGACTATGCGTTGCAATCCATCACGGTCAGCTCTCCTTCCAAAACCTTCAACATCGCCGGACTGCAGGCAGCCTATTTATTTTCTGAAAATGACGTATTCAGAAAGCACGTGCGTCACATCCTGGAGATGCAGGAGATGGCCCTCTTAAATCCCTTCGCTATCGAAGCGCTTATTGCCGCCTACGAACATGGCGAAGATTGGCTGGAATCGCTGAAAACCTACCTCGCTGCCAACTTTACGTATTTAACGGATTTCTGTCGGACCCACCTGCCACAGGTCGATGTAATCCCACTGCAAGCCACCTACCTCGTCTGGTTGGACGGCCGTTCGGTTATTCCATCCGCCGCGGATTTTACCGACAGGCTGCTGCACGAACAACAGTTATGGCTAAGCCCCGGCACACTCTATGGCGACGCCGGCGAAGGGTTCTTACGCGTCAATATTGCCTGTCCGCGGATACTACTGGAAGAAGGATTGACGCGGCTGGTTAAGGCGTTTTGACTACAACACTACTCAGCGATATGCTGCGGTCCCTCACCGGACAGAACACCCAGCAGCGAAGACAGGATAACCTTATTCTTCTACATTGTCCCGTTGCCGCATGACTATCGATACTACACCGATCAGGGTAACGAGGACCACGCCGACCGTAATCGCATATAGCCGGTGATCATCGCTGAACTCCGGAAGCCGACCGGCTTTTTTCAATCCCTCCAACACCGCAAAGCACAGCATCGTTGCAATCATCAGTATGGCCAGGTATAATTTGGGCTTATTAATTTCATTCATCTTATCTGTAAAGATAAATGCTTAACCACATATTCGCAAGTTTTAGGTTCTCAATAAAATTTTGGATATTTACAACAGGTTATTGTAGCCAATAAGCTTAACTAAGAAAAGACCTCCTATTAACAAAGACTTAATTTGACACGCGCGGCCAATTGGAGTACCTTTGGGCCATTCAACGTACGGATGATGTGTAATCGGCTTTCAACTATCATTGCTAATTTTCAAGCAGGAGACCCCGCCGCCTTGGAAATTTACTTTAATATGTATAAAAGACCCCTTCACTATTTTGCCAAATCATTTCTCAAACATCACGCACCGGAAGCAGAAGAGATCGTGCTGGATAGTTTTGTGAAATTGTGGCAGCAACGGGCAAATTTCAACGATGAAGAAAAAATCAAAGCCTTTTTATATATCGTCACCAAAAACGCCTGCCTTTCCTTTCTAAATTCCGCCTATGCGCGACAGCATTTTGAAACCGAGCTTCCAGACGATTTGCTCGCCGAAGATCCCGAAGGCCATGCGAAACAGATAAAAGCAGAATTGTTTGAAATGATTGCACAGGAAGTCCGGAAACTACCTGAAACCCAACAAAAAGTGATTCAGCTGAGTCACTATGAAAACAAAAGCCATTCCGAAATATCAGAAGCCCTGCAGATGTCCAAAAATACGGTTTATGTCAATTATTCCCGGGCTATCTCTACATTAAAGAAAGCATTCAAAAGCCAAAAAGATTGGCTATTTACTTTTTTCATGTAAGGTTTTCTACCCTATTTAGTTTCTATAGATAACTAGATAGGATGAACCAAACAGCGCACATAGTAACCCTTCTCAATAAATATCGCCAAAACGATATTTCCGCTCACGAACTGCAGGAACTGCAACAATGGGCGGCCCTTCATCCCACATACCGTAAACTGCTGGAAGATTTTTCTCCCGATCGCCCCATCCCCTCCAGGCCAGAGTGGGCAGATTACATGGCGTCCGGCCGTTCAATGTCGTTCCCCGATCTCCTGGATCGGATAGCTTCTCAAAAAAGCAAGACCCTTAAGCGGCGCATTGCCTGGCTCTCTGCCGCTGCCTCAATCGTAGTTATCGGGTTCTGCAGCCTTTACTTTTCTAACAAGTATACTGCTTCCTACAATGAGCCGGTTGCCGAAGTCGTACCCGGCTCAAAGAAGGCAATTCTGCTAGCCGATAATGGACGTAAGCAAGAAATTGCGGACGACCGTGGTTTGCTTGTGACCGATCAAGGTATGTTTTATTCCGATGGACAGGCCGTGGCCGAAAACATCCTTTTGGAAACGCAGCACCTTAACCTCGTTGTACCCAAAGGCGGTGAGTATCAAATTACACTATCCGATGGTACCCGGGTCTGGCTGAATTCCAATTCAACATTGAAATTTCCTCCTGAATTCGCAACAAACCAGCGCACGGTCGAAATTAGCGGCGAGGCCTTTTTTGAAGTGGCACGTGACGCCAAAAGGCCTTTCATCGTACAGAGTAATTATCAGGAAATAACCGTATTAGGCACTGCATTTAACGTTAAAGCCTATTCCGATGATGAGCTGAATACCACGACACTCGTTGAAGGTTCGGTACAGGTGCGCGACAGAACAGGTAACGACCGTTTTAAGTTACAGCCCGGTCAAGCCGCCATTGCCGGCAAAGAAAATCAGCTGAAAATCGAATCGGGTGATGTGCAACAGGCAACTTCTTGGAAACAAGGCGAATTCAATTTTAACCGTACACCGTTTGAAGAAGTAGCCAAACAAATAGCGCGGTGGTACGATCTGGAGGTTGAATACAGAAACAAAATTCCCCAAGAATACTTCACCGGTCAATTGAGCCGTTCGGTAGATTTCGAAATCGTAGCCGAATTTCTAAAAGTATCGGGCGTAAATCTGGAATTGGTGTCCAATAAATTAATAATCCATTAAAATCTAAATGAAAACGATGAGCAACATACATTAGGAACGACATAGGTAAAATTATGGAGAAGTGTTCGTACCACTCCCCCATAAAAATGTCCAGATCAGATCTGTTAAACTAGGAACTAATTAACAAATTGATTTATCAGAACACTGCAAACTTAGGGAAACTAAAAAGGATATACAATTTTTTAGCGCTAAGTACCGGGAGTAGGGTTCTATTTCCAAATTCATTATGCAAAACCAGTTGACTTCTTTAAAAGCAAAGAAGAACTACCTGTCATTGAAGCAAATAACCCTGAGGATGAAGATACTCTCCTTTTTATTATTTGTGTGCGCGCTTCACATAAGTGCAAAGAGTCTGTCGCAAACCGTAACGATCCATACCACTGACAAAGAGATTGCCGCTATTCTTCAGGTCGTCAAAAATCAGACGGGCTATAATTTTTTGTATAACAGCAAACTACTGGAAGAATTATCGCCGGTAACTATTTCGGTCCGCAACATGCCACTATCCGACTTTCTCGACCTGCTGTTGGCAGATAAAAACCTGACCTATACGCTTTCAGGAAAAAACATATTGATTTCCCAAGATCGGACAAAGCGGAGTAGCCGGATCGAAAAGGCAGAAAGCTTTCCGTCCGAAAAGCCTCAGCAGTCCGTTACAGGTCAGGTAAAAGATTCGTTGGGGAATGCATTGGCAGGCGTCAGTATTTCGGTAAAAAATTCCGCGCTCGAGACCATCACAGATGAGCACGGACGGTTTAACATACAGGTATCACCGGAAGATGTGCTGCTATTCAAGTATGTGGGTTATGCGACGAAGCAAGTCCCCGTCGGAAACCAACGAACCCTCAACATCCTGCTCCAGCAGACGGTGAGCGATATCGACGAAGTGATTGTCACTGCGTTGGGCATCAAACGAGAAGAAAAAGCGTTGGGCTATGCCCAGCAGACACTCAATTCCGAGCAGCTATCATCCGCTGTATCCAGCAATTGGTCGGAAGGACTTAAAGGTAAAGTAGCGGGGTTGAACATTATTTCGGGAGGTACCGGCCCCATCAACTCCCAGAGTATTCAGCTGCGCGGCGCCACATCCCTTGATCCCGGAAGCAATTATGCGCTCATTGTCATCGATGGTGTGCCCATGGATCAAGAAACCACCGCATACGGTAATAATGTCGGCGCCGCCTACGGCACCGAAGCTCCCGTAGATTATGGCAATGCCGTATCCGAATTGCGCCAGGAAGACATCCAAAGCGTGACGGTATTAAAAGGCCCTTCCGCAGCCGCACTCTATGGTTCCCGGGCTGCAAACGGAGCCCTGATCATTACAACCAAATCGGGACAGAAAAACCAAAAGCTAGGTGTTACACTCTATTCGACCACCCTGCTGGATAATATTATAAACTGGCCCAACTATCAATATGAATACGGTGCCGGCGGCACAAGTCGCAAAGATGCCAACGGCAACCCGTACTATTCCTTCGGCGACTCGGAAGACGGGCCAAGCACCAATACCCCAGAGGCCTACGGCCCTAAGTTCGAAGGCCAATATTATTATCAGTACGATCCGGTTACGCAGGCACAGGGAGCCGAACGAACTTTATGGCGACCTTACAAAAACAACATGAAAGATTTCTTCCGGTTGGGGTCCACCTTTGAAAATGCCGTGTCATTCCAGGGCGGCGACGATAACGGGTCAATGCGATTGAATATCGCCCATACCGATAACAACTACATTGCACCCAATACCGGATTCAAGAAGAATACCATTTCCTTCAATGGCAACTACCAGGTAACGCAACGTGTCAAACTAACCACATCGCTCAATTACAATAGCCGGACGAGTGAAAATCTACCGGCATTTGGAATCAGCAACGGTTCGTTGGGTTATTTCATGATGTTCCTTATGCCCAGCGTAGACATCAATTGGTACAAGCCCATTTGGCAGCACGGAAAGGAAAACCTGGAGCAGCTGAATCCCTTTTCAGCATGGTCCAGCAATCCCTATTTCCTGATGCATGTAGATAAAAATCCGTTGACGAGCAACCAACTTGTGGGCAACGTAAAAACAGATATCAAGATCTCAGAAAATTGGGATGTCATGGGACGGTTATCCTTGAATTCGTTGACTCAGTTGCGGGAGACCGAGCGTGGCTATTCCTCCAAGAAACATCCCCGCGGCTACTATGGCCGCCAGGATGTGGCCAGCCAGGAAATCAACATGGATTTCCTGACCAGCTATAAAAACACCATCGGAGACGACGTCCATTACAACGTGATGGCCGGCGGGAGCCGGATGTCATATGATCATCGCAACGTCATGTCGTCGGTGGATGCCCTCATCGTTCCTTCCGTCTACAGTTTAGCCAATGGCGTCAACAATCCGCTGGTAACTACGAACGACGTGAGGCGGCAGATCAATAGTCTGTACGGCATGGCATCCTTCTCCTGGCGCGATCGGATTTTTCTGGACCTGACCGGTCGTAACGACTGGTCGAGCACCTTGCCGGCCAACAGCAATTCCTACTTCTACCCATCGGCCACCTCAAGCTTCATCCTGTCTGATTTGTTTCAGCTCCCACAGCAGATAAGCTATCTCAAGTACCGTGCCTCCTACGCACGGGTAGGAAGCGATGCTGATCCCTATCAGACGAGTAAGTATTACAGCCAAAGCGGCTTTCCGAGTTCGGCGGAGGTACCCGGCACCATGCACAACACCAACCTGAAACCCGAAATCACATCAAGTTGGGAAACCGGGATCGACCTGAAGCTGTTTAGTAGCCGCTTAGGTATCGATGCGACCTACTATTCATCCAGCACGGAAAACCAAATCCTGGCCCTGCCCGCAGATATTGTGGCCGGTTACAGCAGGCGGGTTATCAACGCAGGTGAAGTCCGCAACAAGGGGGTCGAACTAATAGTAACCGGTACGCCCGTTAAAAGCCAAGACTGGGAATGGACAGTGATCGGCAACTGGGCAACCAACGACAACGAAATCATGGCACTGACCGACAACCTTGAGCAGCAAACACTGACCACGGTTTGGCAAGGCCATCTCATTGCCACGGTGGGCGGAAGCACGTCAGACCTCTGGGGCACGAAATTCGTTCGCGATCCAGACGGCAATATTGTTTTTGCAAACGGTGTACCCACACGCGGAAGTGTCCCCGAGTACATCGGCAACACGGCTCCGGAATGGAAAGCGGGGTTAACCAGTACGTTGAAGTATAAAAATGTACGCCTAAGCTTTACGCTGGATGGGCAGTATGGCGGCCTCATCTTTTCGGGCACTTACAACCGAGCGTCCTGGGCAGGCACGCTGCCCAATACCATCCCCGGGCGGGATGAAGGATTCATCATTGGCAATGGAGTGGTAAAAAATGCAGATGGATCTTACGCCCCCAATACCGTCCAGGCGGATCCGCAGGCTTATTACGGGCAGGTTCACCAAACCACGGAAGCAGGTGTGTTTGCGTCCGACTTCATCAAGGTCCGCGAAGTATCGCTCAGCTATCAGATTCCCAAGCGGCACCTTCAACGGTTTCGTATCGATGGCCTCTCCCTCAGCCTGTTCGGCAGAAATTTAGCGGTGTTCGATAAGTTCCCGATGTTTGACCCCGAAGCAGGCACCATGAATGGCACGGTGTTTATTCCCGGCTTGGAAATCACGCCCATGCCCTACACCGCCATCTATGGCTGCAATTTGAAAATAGATTTTTAACACGATGCACGGTAAGCACCATGCAGCAATCACTATAAATTCTCCACGAATGAAACGGATTACGCTACTGACCTTAACACTCACTGTATTGTTATCGGCAGCATGTAAAAAGAATTTTGAAGCGATCAACAAGAATCCCAATTTGATCGATCAGATCAGCCCGGGCACCCTATTGAATGAAATCATCTACAATATGGCGTCAACCAATCTGCGGAATAATTATAACATCACCTGTCAGCTGATGCAGGTACAATTAAATTATCCCCAATATTATGGAGGGGTGCACCGCTATGAAATCCTCGAAAACACGGGGCTTTCGCAATGGGATGCATCCTATAAATGGGCAAAAAACGTCAGTGAAATGCTCCAAACCGCCGAAAAGGATAATGCCTCCAATTACATCAGCGTTGCGCTGACCCTGCGGGCATGGATCTATGCCAACCTAACGGATGTATTCGGCGATGTACCTTTCTCTCAGGCTTCCCGGGCCGAAGAAGGTATTCTGCAACCCGTGTACGATAGCCAGCAGGATATCTACACCCAGTTGCTGGCAGATCTGGAGCGGGCCAATTCCCTGTATGACCACGCCGCCGGCATGGTGTACGGGACCGATATTCTGTTCGGAAACGATACCCATCTGTGGCAGAAGTTCACAAACTCCCTACGCCTGCGGCTTCTGTTGCGGATATCGGACGTAGATCCTTCAGCCTATGCGAAGATGGTTACCATCATCGAAGATCCTACGGCGTCGCCCGTCATCGCGAATGTCGAAGAGTCGGTTATCTTACAGGTAACAGGCGTTACGCCCAATATCTCGCCCTGGTCGCGCGCACTTGACTTCAGTACCCAGCATTCCGTGGCGGCCTTTTTTATCGATATACTCAACGAACTCGACGACCCCCGGCGGCCTTTCTTTGTCACCCAGGCCCGGGCAGAAGGCGCCGACATCGGTTACAAGGGCATCCCCAGCGGTTACGACGACGCTGCCTTTTCCTATTCACCGTCTTACATGAATAACCAGCAAGTCGTTGTACCCATGCAGATCCCCATCCTTACGTATGCCGAAGTTTCGTTTATAAAAGCAGAACTGGCGCAGCGGGGCTACTTAACCGGTGCCGAAGATTTCTATAAAGCAGGCATCCGTGCTGCCATTAACATCGTCACCGAAGAAAATATCGACGATGCCTATTTTCTCAGCCCGTTGGCGATTTATGATGGCAGCTTGGAACGCATCATGCTGCACAAATACCTCGCTCTGTATTTTACGGATTTCCAGCAGTGGTCGGAATACCGCAGAACAGGATACCCTGTTTTGCCAAAGACCAACTCCATGCTCAACGATGGTGTCATGCCTTCGCGGTTGCTGTATCCAGGTATACAACAAATTTACAACCCCGAAAATTACCAACGTGCAATCGACCGGATGGGGGGAGATGACATTAATTTCAAACTGTGGTGGGATGTTAATTAAATTAGCGTACCAAAACAAACAAGATCATGCAAACGACTTTATTATATCTATGTACGCTGTGTCTCGCTTTCTTTAACTGCGGCGATCCGACGAGCGAGGCCCAACAATCTTCCACGGATAAAACACAGTTCCGTGCGGCAACCTTCAACATCCGCTACGACGCCGATGCCGACGAGCAATCCGGCAACGGCTGGGATTTACGCAAGGGGGCCGTGTCGGATGTAATACGCAACCATCAGTTCGATGTGTTCGGCACCCAAGAAGGGGACGCTAATCAACTGGCAGATCTGAAGGGCCTGCTGCCAGGCTTTGATTACGTTGGCCACCCTTATGGCGGTAAGGGCGACCTGCATAATTGCGCCACTTTTTATCGTACTGCTTTATTTGAGGTGCTCGATAGCGGCGTATTTTGGTTCAGCGAAACTCCCGACGAACCCAGCATCGGCTGGGACGCTACGGACCGGCGCATCTGCAATTGGACAAAGTTCAAGGTGAAAGAAACGGGTAAAGAGTTTTTCTTCTTCAATGTCCATTTCTACTGGCGATTGGAAGTAGCCAAAAGAGAGTCGGGCCCGCTGCTCGTTCGGAAAGTCAAAGAAATCGCCGGGGAAGCCCCGGCCATTTGCGTGGGCGATTTCAATTCCACCGTCGAAACCTCCCAGGTTAAAGCCATAAAAACGCTACTCGATGATGCGTATGACCGCAGCAAGACACCCCGTCAGGGAGTCGAAAACACCAACTTAGGAGGCGGTGTTTTTCAGGGTGAGCCCAAAAATCGCATCGATTATATCTTTCTGACACCGCATTTCGAGGTCGAAGATTACAAGGTTATATCCGATATCTATAACGGCGATCATTATCCATCGGATCACCTACCCGTTACTTCGCTCTTGACGTTTTAGGGTTGTTTACCTTCGTCTTATCAATGGGCTGTCTTTTAAGACAGCCTTTTTAGTTTGATCATAAATCAACCTGAGACACCAATTAAGCCATTTCCCATCCCGGCCGAACCGGCTCCCGGAGATACTGATCTGCTTCGGGCAATCCCTTCACCTGCATATTTTCACTATCCCACTCAATTTTCTTTCCACCCAATCGGAGTGAAAGCACACCCAAAAGTGTAATCTCAGTAAGGCGGGCCCCGTATTCAAAGTTAGCACTCGCAGCTGGTCCGCCCTTTATGGCATCAATCCAGTCTCGATAATGCCCATTTGAGCGGGGGATACTAGGCGTTGGCGGATTATATCTTTCGCTTCGCTTTTCAGGGAAGATCTGAGGATTTGAACCTCCTGCGCCCGTTACGATAATCCCTTTCTTTCCAATAAAAAGCGAACCACGGCTGGGCAACTCCACATCAGCAGGCAGCAATTCCGGCCGGGCGGGCTTTAGCCCCCCCGAATACCAGGCCTGTTTAAATTCGGGCTGGTTGTCTTTCTTCGCAAAATGATAGTATCCCATTTCACCATAAGGAGCGATATCCGCGTCGCTATAGCCCGCAGGGAATATTTCAATACTTTCCGGAGCATCGAGGTCAAATGCCCAGACCGAAGCATCCAGGTCGTGGCAACCAAAATCACCTAGCGCACCGCAACCGAGTGCCCAGAAATCCCTCCAGGCGACCGGAGTATACTCTTTGTGGCAAGGCATATAAGGCGTAGGTCCCAGCCATAAATCCCATCCGATCGCTTGTTCATCGATTGCGGGCCCGGAGGGCAGTCCCTTCAAACCCGGATTCCACCGCGAAGCGGGCACCCAGGTGTGTGCTTCCTCAACTTTCCCGATCGCACCGTCGCGGAGGTATTCAACGGTTTGCCGTATCCCGTCCCCGCTGTGCAACACATTCCCCATTTGAGTGGCCAAACCACTTTCCCTGGCTACCTCCCTTACCTTCCGCGCTTCCCAGATGTTATGTGTGAGCGGTTTTTCACAATATACATGTTTACCGGCCCGCAATGCTTTTATCGACACATAGGCGTGCGTATTGTCGGGTGTTGAACACAGGATGGCGTCGAGAGACGATTCTTTCTCAAGCATCTCCCTGAAGTCGATGTATTCATTGATTCTGTAATTAGCATTGGTAGACTTATAATGACTTTCGATCATTTCCTTGACCGGTTCACGCCCGGCTTTTGACTTATAGTAGAAATCCTTTAAGTCCCAGTACTTGGCAGGATCTGCAATTGCCGTAATTTGTACATCGGTTAATTTCAAAAGCTCAGCAGCGTTCTGTCTGCCTTTTCCGCCCGCCCCAATAATTCCTACTGTTATTTTATCGCTCGGCGCTAAAAAACCCTTTCCGCCCAATACGTGCCGGGGAACAATCATAAATCCAGCAGCCGCGACCGCCATTCCTTTTACAAATTCTTTGCGTGAAATTTCCTTTTGATTCATATCACAGTTTCTATTGGTAACGTATTAAGTGCTTTTCAAATGTACATCAAGTTTTTTAGAAACTTCTATACCCGTCACCCAAAACGGATTCCCGTCAGCGATTCGCAGCGCTCCCATAGCTGTGCAGCTACGTCAAGGGCGTTCGCGGGCAACCTTGCCCTCTTTATCTTCCTTTTTACATAGTAGCCACCATTCCGCAATGCTTCATTAGGCTGCGCTGTAAGATATATCATCGTATCCGCACCCTGTTTTACAGAACCTAAAAAAGGCCTGAATAGCCTAAAGAAATGATGATATAACGATGTGCTGTTTTTGGCAAAATTGGAGGCAATGACACCGGGGTGAAAAGCGTACATCCCTATTGGATTGGTGTCATTTGCCAACTGCTGTCTTCGTATAAATTCAAGTCCTAGGAGAATAACGTACAATTTTGCATCGCCATACGCCTGTTGAGCGTTGAATTTCGTTTCATACATCAGGTCACCAAGGTTAGGTTTCCCCATAATATGGGCCATCGAAGACGTATGGATAATTTTGGCGCCTGGCCGTCTTTGCAAAGCAGGCAACAGCAGTGCCGAACACATAAATGGAGCCAGCACATTCAATGCAATCGTCCGTTCCCAGCCGTCCACGGTTTCCTGTCGTACTTTATTCATCACACCACCTGCATTGTTAATGAGCACGTCCAACGAATCATACCGTTGATTAAAGGTGTCAGCAAGCTTCATCGTGTCCGTCCTGTTTTCCAGGTCGGCAATCAGGACATCCAGTTTCGCATCCGGATATCGTACTTGTATCTCCTGTTTTACCGATGCGGCTTTTTCCACATTACGCCCGTGTAGAATGACCTCAAATCCATTCGCTGCCAATTGAAACGCAGCCTCTTTGCCTATACCCTCTGTTGCTCCGGTGATTAAAACCCGCTTGGACACAGCCATCATACATTCGTAATGTTCGTTTTACTCGTTTCCATATCGGCTACTTGGTTTACGACAATCTTACCACCGGTAGGTTTGCTACTTGGTGTATCACAAATATACAGCTTGCAAAACGAAAAGCAAATACGCCTGCTTGTGTTGGCCACCGGCAAATGCAGGTCACGATGATGAATCGGCCCGTTGAAAATAGGGTAGATATTTGTATATGTCCTTATTTTTTTGGTAGTTTGCCTCGACTATCCAAGTGTAAGGTAACCGATTAATCGAGTTGTATAGTGAAGCATCGTGATGACTCAAAGCTGGTATCTCGCCTCAAGCAAGGTGACCCGTCGGCCTTTGAAGCTGTATTCCAAGCACATCATTGGAAAATCTACCAATATGCGCTTCGATTGTTGCGCGATGAATCGTTGAGTGAAGACATCGTACAGGATACCTTTCTGCATTTCTGGTTGCATTGTTCAACATTGGAGGATCATCGATCTATCGTACCTTATCTGTATGTAATCGCCCGGCGCACCATTATCGATCATTGGCGGAAGGCGGCCACCTCAAAAGCATTTTTAGATCGCTTATTCCAGCGCATACAAACCTCCGATAACACTACCGAAGAAAAAATCAATGCGAATGAATTAACCTATATCACCGAAACGGGGTTACAACAACTATCAGCCCAGCAACGCGCTGTGTTTATGTTGAGCCGGGATGAAGGGCTTACCTACCAGCAAATCGCAGACCGCATACAGATATCGCGCGATACAGTCAAATATCACCTGGTGAATGCGCTGAAAATCCTCCGCGAACATTTCCAGCAGCACGGAGTTATTTACCTCGCGCTCTTTTACAGTTTCCCGTAATTTTTTTAATTAGCCACTACCCACCCAGCGGCATGTCACGTACCTATAGGAGCAATGGCTACAACCATGCTGTGCGTTGCGGGTAAGTTATGGAAAACAAAGAGCATATACGGCAGTTATTGAACGCGTTTGAAGCAGGTAAAATAACTCGCGCGGAGTTTGATGAGCTGCATCGATATTTGACCGACCACCGCAATGAGCAGGCTTTTTCTTCATGGATTGATAGCCGGTTAGGCCAGGTAGCGGAAGATAACGAGATGCGGGTCAATCGCCCGGATCTCTTCAAAGCGATTATCGCTGATCCCCGCTTTACGAAGGAACGTGCACTCCGCCGCCACCATCGGCTCCGTTACTGGCTGGGAGGGGTAGCGGCCGTTCTCTGCCTGGGCGTCGGGCTGTGGTGGATGCAGGAAAAAAATCCGTTGCAAACAGGCAATCAAGCAAATCGGCATGCTATGCAACCAGCCCCTCCGGTTTCGCTCCCTGCCGACAAAGCCATCCTACGCCTGGCTGATGGCACGACGATCGATCTGGCGACCCTGCAAAACGGAGTCGTGGCAAATGAGGGTGGGGCATCCGTCGTATTAGATGGGAAGGAATTGGTGTACCACCCGCAATCCGACGCGCTCGGCGCAGAAGGTGCGAATCATAGTATCCATATCCCGAAAGGGATGCAATACCAGTTGACGCTGCCCGACGGTAGCCACGTATGGCTCAATGCGGCATCTTCCATTACATTTCCGGTGCAATTTACAGGTACCAAACGAGTAGTCAAACTGAGTGGGGAAGCTTTTTTCGACGTCAAGCATGATGCAGAAAAGCCGTTCATCGTACAAACACCGCTTCAGTCGTTGGAAGTATTGGGAACCACGTTCAACGTCAGTGCATATGCAGACGATGGTTACGTAAAAACCTCCTTGGTATCGGGGAGTGTGCGCGTTGACCGGTCAGTGCCGGGCAATGCCGGGGGTTCCTCACTCGTGTTAAAGCCCGGAGAGGAGTCGTTAGCTAACGAAGAGAACCAAGTAATAAAGCGAAGCAAGGTAGATACACGACATATCGCCACGTGGCGCACGGGCCTGTTTACGTTTCATAATGAGCCTGTGGAGGAAGTGATGCGTAAAGTAGCGCGATGGTATGATATTGAAGTAGCGTACCGCGATGGCATGGCGGGTAAACGGATTGGAGGGAATGTGCCCCGGTTTGATAGCATAGACAGGTTGATGAGGGCGCTGCAGGGTACCGGATTATTGCATTATAAAATGGAGGGAGGTAAAGTGCTGATTACAAAATAACTACAAGCCATCTGAACGAAAAAAGTCGGAACGTTGCACCGTTCCGACTGCCAAGGTCAAGGACCCCAGGGCTCGTTAATTCCAGGTGTTATAGAACCAATTTTAACTAACAAACCTTTTTCAAATGTATGAAAAAAAAGTAGTTTTGGGTATCCCCCAAAGCACACTATACCAGTTATGTATCCCGGTAATTATGAGATTGACAGTTATCTTGTTTGTACTCAGTATGCACGCCAGTGTGTGGGCCAGCGCGCAGAAAATCACATTGCAGCTGCGCTCGGTGCCGTTAGAAACCGTTTTCCAGGAGCTCACGCGACAGACGGGATATTATTTTCTTTTTGATGCCGATGCGGTGACCCGATCGCCCAAAGTGGATGTGACTTGCAAGAACGCTACCATCCAAGAGGTACTGAACCAATGTATAGGAGGGTTGCCACTTACCTATACCATCGAAGAAAAGAGTGTCGTCATTTCACGAGCCAGCCGCAGCAAAATGCCAACCGTGCAACCGCAGCAGCGCGTCATCAGCGGGCGTATCACCACTGCCAATGGTGAGCCGCTGGAGGGAGTAACCATCTCGTGGAAGCAATCGCAACGTAGCGTTATCTCAGACCGCACCGGCCGATATCAAGTAACGGTACCTATCGGCGAGACCACCTTGGTTTTCACGATGGTCGGCTACACCCGCGCCGAACGCTCAATTGGCCAAGCCAGCACCGTAGATGTGGTGCTGCAGCAGGCCATCGATGACCTTGAAGAGGTTGTGGTGATAGGCTACGGTACTGTGCGTAAGTCCGATTTGACCGGCGCGGTGGCGACCATTTCCGAACAAGACGTGAAAGCCACTCCCGTTGTTGACTTTGGCCGGGCATTGCAGGGGCGGGCGCCCGGTGTATTGGTAACCCAAAACGCCGGTAATCCCGGCTCGCCGGCTACCATCCGCATCCGGGGCACGGGATCGGTCAATGCCGGCAACGACCCGCTGTACGTGGTCGACGGGTTTCCCACCAGTTCGATTAATACATTGAACCCGGCGGATATCGAATCGATCGAAATTCTCAAAGATGCCTCCTCTACTGCTATTTATGGCTCACGCGGTTCCAACGGGGTAGTTATCGTTACGACAAAGCGGGGCAAAGTCGACCAGAATGAAATTGCTTTTGAGAGCTATTATGGAATACAACGGGTAAGGCACACCATTCCGTTGCTGAATAGCCTGCAATATGCTGAATTCATTAACGATGCACGCGTCAATGGCGGAGGGACGGCCTACTTCGACGGCTCCTCGCCGGAACGGCCGCGCCCCGAACAGATTGACATAAACACCGACTGGCAGGAGCAGGTACTGCGCACGGCTCCCTTGCAACAATACCAGCTGATGCTAACCGGCGGTGAAAGCAAGACACGCTACGCCATATCGGGCAATATCTACAGCCAGGAAGGCATCATTGACCGGTCGAGCTTCAAACGGTATACGCTGCGCACAAATATCGACAGGGAACTCTCCAAGTATGTAGCGATAGGGCTGAATTTAACGGGGTCCATGACCAATGGGCAGGCTGCCCATTCGCAAATCGGCGGCGGGTCCAACGCCGGAGTGATGAATGCCGCCATCAACTATGCGCCTGTATTCTCCGTGTTTAATGAAGATGGCTCCTATTACCGAGACCAAGGTCCGCTCAATGGTAACCTGGTAGATAATCCGGTAGGTATTGCGCGTGAAATTACCGACAAAACGCTAGGCAACCGCATTTTCGCAAACGCTTTTGCCGATGTGAAGCTATGGGAAGGTCTTACGTTGCGCACGTCATTGGGGGGCAACCTCGAAAATGTCAAGAACAACTACTACGTGACCCGCAACATCGGCTTGGGCATGGGTACCAATGGAGTGGCACGGGTTAGCGCCAATATGGGCCGGGAATGGCTGAATGAAAACACCCTAACGTTTGACCGTGCGTTCGGCCAGCAGCACCACCTCACGGCACTGGCAGGGTATACCGTACAGGGCACATACGTGGAGGGCGTCATCGCCAATGCGGCCGATTTTATTGATGATTTCGCGCTGTACCACAACCTTGGTGCCGGTGGCACGTTACAACGTCCCTATTCCGACTCGGGCGATTGGGCCCTTCAATCCTACCTAGCCCGGATTAACTACCGGTTTCAGGATCGATTCCTGCTCACGCTGACGGCCCGCGCAGATGGTTCCTCACGGTTCGGACCCAACAAAAAATACGGATTCTTCCCCTCGGGAGCTTTCGCCTGGCGCGTAATCAACGAGTCATTTATGCGCAACCAGCAAACCATTTCCGATTTTAAGCTCCGCGTTAGCTACGGCCTTACCGGCAACCAGGATATCCGGGATTTCGGCTACCTGTCTATCATCGGCTATGTGCAATATCCGCTGGGTGGTGCCAATCCTGTGCTGCAAACGGGAGCCAAACCGTTAACCTTGGGCAACCTCGACCTGGGCTGGGAGAGCAATGCTCAGCTCGATGCAGGTATAGATCTCGCCCTATGGTCTAACCGCGTACGAATTACGGCCGACTACTACCGGAAGCGTACATTTAACCTGTTGTTTGACGTCAATGTGCCGCAAACCAGCGGTTACAGCATTTCCCTGCGCAATATCGGGGAAGTGGAAAACCGGGGATTTGAGCTGGCGCTCAACACCATCAATGTGAAGCGGGAAGCTTTTGAATGGACCACTGCGATCAACCTCACCACCAACCGCAATAAGGTATTGAGTCTTGATGGGCGAGAAGAGTTTACAACGGGTGCCGGCAGCGGCCACCACGGGGTCTCCAACACCATCTTGATGAAGGTGGGCGAACCGCTAGGCAATTTCTATGGCCGCAAAGTGGTCGGCATATTCCAAAGTGATGCAGAAGCGAGCGCTTCCGGGCAAGCCAATGCCCAGGCCGGCGATCTGCGGTATGCAGATATAAACAACGATGGAGAGATCAACGATAATGACCGCACGGTGATCGGCAACGGCAACCCACCGTTCTTTGGGGGGATATCCAATGAGTTCCGTTGGCGAAACGTCGATCTATCGCTTTTCTTACAGGGGAGCCTTGGCAATGACATCCTCAATTTCGCACGGTTCGATCTTTATAGCCTCAATGGAAACAACAATCAATCCATTGACGTGCTCGACCGTTGGACGCCAACAAATCCCAGCCAGACCATCCCTCGAGCAAATTCAACCGGTGGCCAGCGCATTCTATCTTCATTTCACATCGAAGACGGCTCCTATTTACGGCTTAAAAACATCTCATTGGGGTACACTTTCAAAGGGATATCGGTAAAGGGAATGGGTATCCGTGAAGTGCGGATTTACGCAGCCGCTCAAAACTACCTGACCTTTACCAACTACAAGGGTTTCGACCCTGAAGTGAGCCGTTTCGGAAGTTCTGCCATCAACCAAGGGATGGATTTTGATGGCTATCCCAATGCGAAAACCCTTTTGTTTGGACTAAACATTAAACTGTAGTTATGAAAACCCACATTATATATTTAGTTTCCGTTTTGGCCATCCTCCAAGGCTGTACGGCTTCGCTGGAAGTAGCTCCGAGGGGATACCTTACATCGGGAACCTTTTACCAAAATGAAACCGATGCAAAAGCGGCATTGATAGGTGCCTATAGCATCCTGCAGGAGGTGTACCGCAATGAGCATATCCTCACCCCTAACGAAATCTGTACAGACAATGCCGTGCCGTTCCTAACCGGAGGTCCAGACCGCGTGGCCATCTGGAGGTACAGTCACAACACATCCAACCTCTATCCCGGCCAGATATGGAGCAGCGCCTACGAGGGCATCCAGTATAGCAATGTGCTGATCGACCGCCTGCCCGGTGTTTCCATGAATGAGCAGCAAAAACACGTATTCACCGCTGAAGCAAAATTCCTGCGTGCGCTGCATTACTTCAACCTGGTCCGCTTTTTCGGCGATGTTCCGTTGGTAAAAAACGAGACCACCAATTTGGACGATGTCGAGATTCCGCGATCGCCCGTAGCGGATGTTTACCAGTTTATCGAAGAAGACCTGTTGGAAGCGGCGGCTGCGTTGCCCGTCAACCATGCAGACAACGACAAGGGAAGGGCCACGGCTGCTGCGGCAACGGCATTACTTGCCAAGGTATACCTCACCCGGGCGGGCAATACGCCAAGTTCGCCTTACTGGGCGCAGGCGGCTGCCAAGGCCAAAGAAGTGATCGATCTGAATCGGTACGACCTCTGGGAAGATTATGCAGATGTGTTTGCACTGGCCAACCGCGGCGGGAAAGAGTCAATTTTTGAGGTACAGTTTATCACGGATATCAAAGGCAATGGCTTTACCACCGGATATGCTCCGCGCGGTGCACCCATCGTGCCCAACAATGGGTATGGCATATTCCGTGTTACCAAATCACTTTTTGACAGCTATGCAGCCAATGACAAACGCAAAGCCGTCACGTTCCTGACGTCATACGTCCATCCCGGAACCGGCCAAACGGTGCACCTGTCCGTAGATGATCCCGACCCAACGGTTGCGGTCTCATTTTGGAAGCTGGCCGACCCGACCGTACGCGTGGGCCTCAATGGGGGCACCAGCTGGCCGTATCTGCGCTATGCCGAGCTGTTGCTCATCTACGCAGAGGCACTCAACGAGGCCAACAACGGGCCTACCACCGAGGCATACCAGGCATTAAACCGGGTAAGAAAACGGGCAGGGCTCGCGGAGCTGAGCGGTCTGGATAAAGAAGCGTTTAATGCCGCTATCATGCTTGAGCGCAGGCTTGAGCTGTGCTTTGAAGGCCACCGCTGGTTTGACCTCGTACGGCGCGACCAGTTGATCGAGGCTGTAAAAGCCGAAAATAGCTTCGATAGAAACGCTCCCATTACGGAGCATCACAAGCGCTTTCCCCTACCCTTCCGGGAAATCGAAGCGAACAAGAAACTGGAGCAAAATGCTGGCTATTAACTGGAGGCAAGGATGAAACAAATGATAACATGGATCATGGCGGTGGCGATGAACTGCATTACCGCCTGTAACCAACAGGAAGGACATTATGACATCGTTATTTACGGCGGTACACCCGGTGGGTTCATAGCCGCTATACAGGCCGCTACCCACGGCAAATCGGTGGCTCTCATCGAGCCCACTTATGCCGTGGGAGGCATTTTGGTAAACGGTTTGGGAGTTACAGACATCGACAGTCAGAAAGACTTCCAAAACAGCCTTGCCGTAGGTGGGCTGGCCATCGAGTTTTACCGCCGTATTGCCGTGCATTATGGCCGCGAAGCGGCCTTTTTGGATGCGATTAAAAATAAGAAAAAGGTACGGGAAATCTGGCCGCACGAACCCGGTGTGGCCGAGCGGCTCATTAAGCAGTGGCTGGCCGACGTGGGGGTGGCAGTGTTTACGCAGACCCGGCTTTCTGAAGATGCCGGCGCGGTGACCAAGCGCGGAAGCCGGATCCAACAGATTGCCATGGAAGACGGCAGTGCCTTTCGTGCACGGATATTCATGGATGCATCGTATGAGGGCGACCTACTGGCCGCTGCAGGCATCTCCGTGGTCTCCGGCCGCGAAGGCAACGCCACTTACGGAGAAACACTCAACGGCGTGCGGGCGGAAACCACGCACGCCCAGTTCCAGTTGAATATAGATCCCTATGTGGAACCCGGAAATCCCGCAAGTGGATTGATCTATACCATTCAAGCGGGGGATCTCGGCGAGCCGGGCAGTGCAAGCCCTTACATCCAGGCCTATTGCTTCCGGGCGTGCCTCACCCCGGTGAAAGACAACCAGATTCCTTTTGAAAAGCCCGCGGGGTACAACCGCAGCCACTACGAAATTTATCTACGGTACCTCCGCGCCGGCGGTAAACTACTATGGCCCTGGGTATTGGTACCTAATCAAAAATCAGACCTCGGTGCTTGGCACGATCTATCACACAATCTGTACGGCATGAATGTAGACTACCCTACTGGCGATTACCGTACGCGCGAGGCTATTTTTAACCAGCACAAGTCATTTACTCAGGGATGGTTCTATTTTCTCGCTACCGATCCCGAAGTGGGCGAGCTGGACCCCGATTTGCAGCGCGAATGGGCATCCTGGGGATTGGCCAAAGATGAATTTACCGACAACGGCGGGTGGCCCCGCCAGTTCTATGTGCGCAGTGCACGCCGTATGGTATCCGATTACGTGATTACCGAACACCATATCCTCAAACCGGATCCCATACCTGTAGAAGATCCCGTAGGAATTGCGTACTGGCCTCCGGATGTGCACAGTGCACGGCGTATCGTCAAAGACGGCCATGCATATAATGAAGGGTTTGTGTTTGAACCGGCCGGGCAATGGCGGCCGCTGCCCATCTCTTACCGTGCGTTAGTGCCCAAACGGGGCGAGTGCACGAACCTGCTTACGCCCACGTGCCCCTCGTCCAGCTATATCGCCTATGGATCCATCCGCTTGGAATGGACGTTCATGGTGCTCGGGCAATCGGCAGCCACCGCCGCCATCCAGGCAATAGATGGTAATCTGGATGTGCAAGACATCGATTACACTGCTTTGAGGGAACAATTGGAAAAAGATGGTCAGATTTTGGATCTGCCCGGCCTCATTTGAGCATAGCCGTTACAAAAATCCGTAGTTAGAAAGGTCCCTGGAGTCCTGCTTCAGGGATCTTTTTGCAGTACACCGCTTACTCCGGATTTTCCGGATTATTCGTAAATTAGCTTTCAGTTTTAGAAATTCAACGCAAATGTTTTGCAAAGAACTAGCCATCACTCCTCCCTTAAGGCATCTGGTGCATTGCTTACTGTACATTCAACAGGAATCACCAAAGGCCGCCAATCTATTTTATTTCCATCCGCCCACGCCACAATCCGGAATATGTTTCCATTTTGAGCATTCCATTTCGGTTTACAAACCCTCCAAGCAAACATTCATCAACCAACCGCAAACGGTAGTGGTAGGCGCCCAGGTCAGTCCGGTGCTGATCCGGTCGCAGGCGGAATACCGAGCCGTACGAGTGGGATTACTACCCGGAGCCCTATACCGGCTAACCGGCATACCGCAAGATCAATTATTGGATCAAAGCGTTGATGCAGAAATCATTTTCGGCAATGAATTGAAAACTCTGAACGCCATGTTGCGACAAACCGTTCTGCCGGAAACCGCCCTTCAACTCATCGAACAGTTCCTTCTGAACCAACTGCCCAAGTGCCGCTCCATACACCCCCTGGATGACGCTATGTACCGTTTATGGTCGCAGCCCGATGCACTTAAAATGGATCAGGTGGCCCTGAAAAGCGGGTTATGTGTCCGCCAGTTCGAACGGATCAGTCATCAGCGCATTGGCATGCACCCTAAACTTTACTACAAGATTATCCGATTTTCCAAAGCCTACCACATGTTAGAAAAAGGAGAATACAACAGCTGGACGGACCTGGCTTACAAGAACAATTACTACGATCGGCAACATCTGAAAAAAGACTTCCGGTATTTCACTGGCAAGAACCTGATGGACATCCAACAAGAGATCCGGAACAACTCGATGACGATACAAAGCAAGTTACGCTACGAATAATTTTTTTCACGATGTCGCTTTTATACCCCTTTTTATTCCGGCGGGCCGGTAAATTAGCTTTCACAAAAGCTAACCACCATGGCAAAAAAAATGTTTATCAAAAGGGACCACTTGAAAATCGGGCGCGTAAAACCAGCCTTTACAAAGGTCAAACTGAATATTCTCCACCGTCAGGAAATTAAATTCCGTGAAAAAGACACCATCACGCTCGAGTACAAAAGAGGCGTATTGCCCTATACAGAAGCAGTCGTTAATAGAATCCGGGAAGAAAATTCTCCCGGTTGGAAATGCGCTGTGGACCATTCCAAAGGAATCTGGTCGTCAGATCAGGTGGTAGAAACCAACGATGCCATTTCAAAAATATTTCTGGGCGGCGTATACGATATGCGGGAGTTGGCAGCCGGAAATGCGGCTACCCTACCCTATGCCAGAAAACCTTTAACTGTGATGGTAGATAGCCATCATTTCAAAGTTGCTTCCCAAGAAGTGCCCAATCCCACCAAACATGAAATACGGGCAGCCATCAATAAGATCATCCGCAGTAAGGATATGCCAGATGTAGCGGTATCCACCGGAACCCTTCGTGAATTCGATTCCTACGCTTCGCTGTTAACCAATTTCAGCGGGAGCGGGCATTATTTCGGATTCGGAGGAAGCCATCGTATTGAGTTCAACTCCACCCGGAAAACACATAAGTTTTACCTGGAGGCCAAACAGCTCTACTATACGGTAAGCGTGAGCAATACCGCAAACGAACCCGAGGATTTCTTTTACATTAAGGAAGAAGACCCTGGCATAGCCGATGCCGTGAGCAGGGACAAGATCAATCCCAATTGGGTGTTTGTAGACTCGATAGGCTATGGCCGTATGCTGTACTTCGTTTTTGAAAGCGACGAAAGTTATGAAGGCATGGATATAGACCTAAAGCAATATGCAGATTATTGGGTAGCAGCGGCAGAACTGGAGGAAAAGGTAAAAGAAAGAGTTGAGGAGAAGAACGTGTCTTTGCAGGTATTTGCCATGGGAGGCTCCCCGCTGGTTGCCAGCATCATCACGCATCAGAATCCCGGCGACATAAAAAAAGCCATTTCCAATTATTTGAAAGGAACCAATGACGAAGTCCCCATATCCTATTCGCTCCGCACCTTGGATATGCATACCGTGGGCACAAAAATGTATGTCGATTACGAGAGCCGCAAATGCCATCCCAAAGCCACCAAGTACAAAGTGATCTGGGAAAGTATCACCTGTGCGGTGAATGACGACGGCGGTGACGGCGAGCAGGTCAACGCAAGGGTACGCATCCGCGCCTTGGACAAAAGCAACAAAGACATCATGGATGAGGACCGATTGAACAAACAAATCATTGAACATGCCAACGCAGGAACCGGCTTAGACAAGATTTTCTGGACTTTTTCAAAGGGTAATTCAGACAATCCATTCTTTTTGAAAGAACGCAAAGCTATATTTATGAACAAATCCATTTGCTTTCCGATGAAAGAGAATAAGGCAATTCACGAAATCGGCATCCGCGTTGATATCACGGAATATGATTCCGGCCCCAATGACAACTTCCTGGATGATCACACCAACGTTAAAATAAATGAGATAGACCCCGATAAACGCTATACGCTGACCTGTCGGCATGATGAGTCTGAAATCCTTTTCGGGTTCCGGATCGTACCGTTGTATGATTAAGTGAGTGTATGGTTGTAGCATTGAGAACCCCGCGCCACCCCAGTGCGGGGTTTTTCGTAGGTCGTAATATGCCTTCCTGCTATCTTGCAAGGGTTAACAATTAAATAACATTAGTTTCATACTTTTGCGCTGTTCCATCTTAATTTTTTATGGACTACTTACTGTTTATTGTTGCACTTTTACTCGTTCTGGCTATTGCAGACCTCATCGTAGGGGTAAGCAACGATGCCGTGAATTTTTTGAATTCGGCAATCGGGAGTAAGGTAACTACGTATCGGAATATCATCTTGATCGCCAGCGCCGGGATATTAGCCGGATGCTTTTTTTCTAGCGGAATGATGGAGATTGCCCGTAAGGGAATTTTCCAGCCCCAACATTTTACGTTTGATAAAGTGATGTGGATTTTTCTGGCCGTTATGCTTGCCGATATTGTATTATTCGACATTTTCAACGCGCTCGGCCTGCCCACATCGACCACCGTTTCCATTGTCTTCGAACTGCTGGGTGCCGCAGCGATTGTCGGTTTCCTATTCGCCGCAGAGAAAGGCGAAGCCATCGGCGAGGTAATGAAATACATCAACGCCGAGAGTACATTTTCCATCATATCGGGCATTTTCCTATCAATCGTGATTGCATTTACCGCAGGGGTGGCTGTACAATATGTGGTCCGGTCGGCTTTTACATTTCAATACGAAAATAGGTTAAAAAGCCTGGGGGCTCCCTTTTCCGGTATGGGAATTACCGTAATCATCTACTTTCTGTTGATTAAAGGACTCAAGGGTACAACGCTGGCACAAGCGGATTGGGTGGGAACACTAAATGAGAACCTTGTTGTTTTTATACTGCTTATCCTGGTCGTTACGACGGCAATCTCTTTCTGGCTGCAGCGCCAATTTCGCATAAACCCCATCAAGATCGTAGTCATCGCAGGCACGTTTTCCCTGGCCATGGCATTTGCCGGAAATGACCTGGTCAATTTCATTGGTGTTCCCATCGCCGGGTTGGTGGCATACCAGAACTGGGCTGAAAGTGGCGTTCCCGCCGATGCGTTGCATCAGGACTATTTGGCGACGAGCGACGTCATCGTACCCACTTATATGCTGGGAATAGCCGGACTCGTTATGGCATTAACGATCTGGCTAAGTGCAAAAGCCAAAAAAGTTACGGAAACAGAAATCAGCCTGAGCAAGCAGGATGAGGACGGAAGTGACGACCGCTTCAAGCCAAATACCGTATCCCGGCGGGTGGTAAAAACCGCTATGTTACTGGGTAATGTCTTTGATACGGTTATCCCCCGTAATATCAAGCGGCGGTACGACCTGAGTTTCGAACGGGACAAGCTGCGCAAAGCCACCCAGGTGGATCAGGATGCACCCGCCTTTGACCTGATCCGGGCCGGAACCAATCTCGTGCTGGCGAGTATACTCATCGCATGGGCGACCTCGCTGAAACTGCCCCTATCTACCACCTATGTAACGTTTATGGTAGCGATGGGTACGTCTCTTGCGGATCGGGCATGGGGGCGCGAATCGGCTGTATATCGGGTCACGGGTGTACTCAGCGTAATTGGCGGGTGGTTCATCACCGCGTTGTTTGCGTTTTCCGTCGCCGCTTTCTTTGCATTCGTGATTTATCAGGGCGTGCTGGCCACGGCCATTCTACTGAGCATGGTCGTCATTTATATTGTCATTTCCAATATAAAATTTGCCCATCGCGAACGCCGTTCAAAAAAAGAGAAGAGCCGGCTGAGCCTACTGGAAGAGCCGGACCTGGATGTATACATCCGCAGCAAGAACACGCTCGTCACTATGATCATTGAAGCATCCGGTCATTACAGTACGATTTTGAACGGCATACGCAACGGCGATGCGTCAGCAATAAAGAAGGCCGACGACGAACTCCTGAAGCTCATTAAATACACATACAAACTCAAGCGGAACAGCCTCCGGGCGATCCGGCAGCTTGGCGCCGCCGACCGGCGGTCGGCAGAGGTAATCGTGCACGGTGCCGACCTCATACAGGACATGCTTCAGTCGGCAAAATTCCTGAGTACTGAAAGTCTCCAGTATATCGAAAACCTGCACGAGCCCCTTGCGACTGGGTTTATCGCCACATTAGAGGGCTTAGGCGTCAAAATGGACAAGTTTTTCACGTTAGTGATCAACCAGCTCAATGAGGACGACGGGCCAAATGTGTCGCTGATCCGTAAAAGCCGCAACGAAATCCGGGAATTCATTAACACCAATTTCGGAAACGAAATCGACCTGATCCGGCGTAAAAATATCGGCAGTAAGCAAGCGTTGCTTCAAACCAGTATTTTTCTCCAGAGCCGCGACATCCAAGCGGTGCTGTTCCGGATCTGTAAGATCTACGGCCGGTTTGAAAATTGATTAGCCGGGCAGGGTATTGAAATCGCCGGTCAATATTACCGGTTCGCTGGTTTCATGTATCGCCGAACATCCGCACAATAACGGTTCTTAAACGAATCCACTCCCGTATTCGCCATACTTCATTTGCAGACCTTGCCAACGTACCTTATATTCCGGAATGCAACGGGCCCGTGGTCACCCTGAAGCATCAACGGGCCGAATGGCTGTTCATCTTCGAATGCCGAAGACCGGGTCGGACCTGTCACTTCAATGTCTTGATGAATGACGATGTCATTGTGGACAACCTCCAAGAAACGTGCGTTTGCTATTTTCACTCCGTTCTCATCAAATCGAGGCGCTTGGAAAACAATACGAAGATGTTGCCACTCACCGGGGCGCAAACACGCATTTCGGAGCGGAGCCTTTCCTTCAAATCCCTTTGCATTTCCGGCCCGACGCTCATCCCATCGTTGATAGACACCACCGCAATCGTAAAATGCCGGGACTTCGACACCCCAACTATCGAATAGCTGGATTTCGTACCTGCCTTGAAAGTATACGCCGGAATTCGAATGCTTGGCCATCATGAACTCAAATTCCAGTTCGATATCGCCATGTTGCATCTTTGTGAACAAATTGCCGTTTAATTCTTCCGTAGGCCGGTTCACAATGATTCCCTGGCCTGCCACGATTTCATTGGCTGTTGTTAGCGAATCGAAAAACACGTCCTGCGCTAATTGCCAGTTCCCCGTAACATTTTCGAATGCCTCCAAACCCATAAAATCTATCGTACCATTCGCCTGTCGGCCAACCTGTGCATGTGCGAGGGTCGCAATAAGTAAAAATGCACAGCAAAAACAACTCGTGTACCTCATCCTTTAAACCAAATATGTTCTATAAACTGAAGCCCAGGGCTCGCGCATCTGCCGATAGCGGAGCTGATTGGCAGCGAAATTATTGACAAAGCATTCCTTTTTTGGATCCCATTCCAGTTCCTGACCGAGCATCATCGCAATGTTTCCGGCATGGGCTATGGTAATTGATCGGTGCCCGACTTCAGCAGGGGCCGCGGTTGGCTCACGGGAAATGACACAGTCAATGAAATTACGGTAGTGATCGTCACTTTTGTACAAATGAATTTCATCCGGGCCGATTTGCGTGGAGTCAATGCCTTCCGGCTCCACTTTATAGGCTCCCCTTGATACCCATGCCTTCCCTTCTGAGCCAATAAATGTTATCCCCAATTCAACCTTGGAACTCGCAATAAGTTTCACACCATTCTCGTAGATGCATTCGAAATGGAATTGTTCTGCCGTATTCCATACCGGGTGATTTGTCCACACCGCCTCTGGATTGGTGATTTTAACGGGCCCCGAGTCGTCCATACCTATACCCCATTGCGCAATATCGAAATGGTGTGCTCCCCAGTCAGTAACCATTCCACCGGAATAATCGAGATTCCACCGGAAGTTTACGTGGGTACGTGCGGGGCAATAAGCCGACTCTGGCGCAGGGCCAAGCCACCTATCATAATCGAAATCTTTGGGAACCGGCATTTCATTCGTCAAGTGGCCCGTTTTTCCGAAATCCGGCGTACCACTTAGCAATCCGCAAATGACGGTCTCCAGCTTTCCCAATCTTCCGTTCCTCACGAGTTCGCAAACCCGATGGAATTCCTTACCCGACCGTTGCTGGCTCCCGGTTTGAAAGACCACACCATACTTCTTTACGGCATCTGCCATTGCCCTGCCTTCGGAAATGGTCAAGGAAAGCGGTTTCTGGCAGTATATATCTTTGCGTGCCCGGGCCGCCATCAAGACCGGAATTGCGTGCCAATGGTCGGGGGTATCCACCACGACTGCATCGATATCTTTCAAGTCGATGACCTCGCGGAAGTCGGTATACCCTTTAGTCGACTTGTAGGATTTTCCATGCTTTTCACTATACGAAGTATTTACCAAATCCATGAGGTATTCCCTGCCGCCTACTTTGCCGTCCCAATACCCTGTACTTTTTTTATTCACGTCGCAAACCGCTGTGATTTGCAGGCGATTGTCCCTTAGGAACCCTTTTGCATCGTTCTCTGCCTGATTGCCCGCACCGATGAATGCGAGATTAATCCGATCGGATGGGGCCACATGACCATTCCTTCCCAACGATGAGGCCGGTACAATCGTTGGTAGCAACAGGGAACATGCCGCAGCTGTCCCTGTTTTTTTTATAAAAGATCTTCTATCCATTTTACTTGATGTATGCTACATTGAGATAAGTAATTGTTAATAGCCTGGGTTTTGCCCGCTTCGGAGCATCTCAGGGTTGTTGTCCATTTCCGAAACCGGAATCGGCATCAGCACGTGCGTATTGGCATCGAATCCCCACAAATCGTCGTCGTAGCTAGCCCCCATGCCGAAATCCATTTTCGTCCAAGCTTGCAGGTTGATGAATCCCGCTTGGTGCCATCGCACCAGATCATTCCATCGGATGCCCTCTTCCCCGACCAGTTCGCGCATCCGTTCATCCATGATGTCTTGCATCGCTATTGCTGTCAAATCCGCCGGTTGGGATGCTTCCATTCCATCCGCCGTCGACATCCTGGCCCGCTTACGGATATCGTTCACCTGCTCGAGCGCTTCTCCTTCCTGGCCTGTTTGCAGGTAAGCTTCTGCAACCAGTAGTTTAACATCGGCCAATCGCAGGATACGCGTGTTATTTATCGAATTTATAACGCCGATCCCGGCGTATTTACCACGTTCGCCGTTGATGTATTTCACCATTTTATACCCGCCGTTGAAGGAAAAAGCGACATCCGAGACCTTAGCGAACGTCTCTGTGATACGCGGATCTTCAGGGTCGAACATGCTAACCATCTTTTGTGTCGGTGCTACAATCGTACCCTGATTTGTCCAGTCATTTTCGAAATGTTTATAGTATGCGCCCATCGTGCCCACGCCATCCCCGAAATCGTTATCCAACCAAGGGTTTTCGGCCGGCTTTAGACTTGCCTGAAATTCGAAGAGCGACTCCTCATTGTTTTCGAAGCGATAGTCAAAATTTTCTCCGAAGTGGGATGTAAGCCTCCGTGTCGGCGAAATCCGTTCGAACGCCTCGATGGCTGCGTTGTAATCTGCTGTGCTTTTCCCATTGTTACAAGCCCGGGTTACGTAGCATTTAACCAACAAGCCGTTCGCTCCATCTTTTGTAATGCGCCCTGATTCTTCCGCAGGCCATTCATCGGGCAGCAGTTGTACCGCTGCTTCCAGGTCAGCGATAGCGATATCCAGCAATTCTACGCCCTGTGTTGGAGGGTTATGGATGTCGGACAACGACTGAATCCGCTCGGTGATAGCGGGCGCTTTGCCCCACCAGGTCCAAAGTTTGAAGAAGGTCCATGATCGAATGAAAAGCAATTCTCCCTTGTTGTAATCAGCCAACTCGGGGTTGCTGTATACATTCAGGTTCTCTTCGATTTTCTCCAGCATCGTGTTGGCTCTGGCGTTCAATTGGTACAAACGGTTCCACACGAAATTCACATCCCCATCATCGCTGCTCAGTCCCTTGAATGTGTCTTTCGTCCGCGGATTGTTGCCCATCAGGTCATCGCCAGGCAGCAACCACAGCAAGTGGCTGGGTGCATTATTGTTAAACCCATAGAAATCCGTGATCTTGGCATACACGCCCCTGACACCGCGTTGCATACGTTCCTCATCGGAAAAGTAATCAGACTCCAGTTCTTTGGTTGGCTTAATATCAAGATTGCGGTCACAGCCTACACAAAGAACCACGGTAACTACTATTGTCAATATATTTTCAATCTTTTTCATGTCGATTATGCGCTATGATTAGAAATTCACGTTGATTCCGAAGCTGAAAACCCGCGGTTCGGGTTCCGCATCATTTTCAGGATCCAGCCCTCTCCAATTTGACAAGATAAAACCATTGTTAACACTGGTATAAATCCGCAGGTATTTCACATTGTTCTTCAAGAAAGTCAATGCAGACTGCGGCAGGGTATACCCGAGTTGGGCGTTGCCCAATTTGAGGTATGAGGCGTTCTCTACGTAATACGATGAATAACGCAAGCTCCCATTCGGATCCCCAACAACCGCACGCGCTATATCCGTCGAAGGATTCTCCGGACTCCATGCGTTCAACACGTTCACACTCCGGTTGTTTCCACGCGTGGCGGTACCCTCCATGGTCGCCCTCGCGGCATTGTATTTATATACATCGCCAACCCCCAGGAAGAACACCGATAGGTCGATACCTTTATAATCAATCCCGAAATTGAACCCGTAATAGTAGCCGGGAATCGTCTTGCCGAGAAACGTCCGGTCGTATTGATTTACTACCCCATCGGGAGCCGGTGTGTAAAAACTATGACCGTTTGCCGCATCCGGTGCGCCGTATATATCGATGAAGTACCTATCTCCCGGCTGGAAGGTCTGCGAAATGGTCAAATCCTGCACATTTCGGAGATAGTTGTCGATCTCGGCTTGATTTTGGAAAATACCGCCTGCTTTATATCCGTAGATGTAATTCATCGGATATCCAGCTTCAATCCGGTGCTCGCCACTGAGCGGTATTCCCCTATAGGTGGTCAGCACCCTGTTTTTCACCGTTGTCAAGTTAGCACTAACATTGTAATTCACCTTTCCAATCGTGCCGCCGTAGCCCAACGACAACTCAAATCCCGAATTCCGTACAGCAGCTATGTTGTCTACAGGACTCTCAACACTACCCACACTCGGTGGAATGCTGGTTTCCTGCAATATGCCCGTTGTTTCCTTGTAGTAATATTCGGCAGAAACCGAAAACGCGCCGAATGCCTGGGCATCAAATCCTATATTGGTGGTGGTTGTTTGCTCCCATCCAAGTTGCGAATTAGGAAATGAAAACATGGCAGCGCCAACACCGTATATACCGAGGCCATCTCCGCCCGGTCTGGAGCCGAACGCATACGTGGGTCTTTTTTCGACGGGCGAAAGATAAGCCATTGGCCTTACTTCCTGATTGCCCAATTGCCCCCAACCGACTCTAAATTTTAAATCATTTAACCACGTTACGTCGTCCATAAACGGTTCGGAGGTAAGTCGCCACGCCAGTGAAGCCGACGGAAACGTACCCCATCGCCGATCCGGGGCGAAGCGATTACTTCCATCACGGCGGACGGTCACATCAGCGTAATACTTATCGGCAAAGTTGTAACTCAACCTTCCCATCAATCCTTGCAGGGCCCATCGGAATCGTTCGGATTCGATCAATGTATATTGATTTTCGCCCCCCAGTGCCAGCAAATGTTTTTCTTTGGTGGTCATGAATTCAGATTCTGCGGTTGCATACTTTGCTGAATATTGCTGGTCCATTCCATTCAACGTCACATCGAATCTATGCTGACCTATGGCCTTACGGTAATTTACTGTCAACTCCTTAATTAAGTTGAAGTTTGTTGTACCTCTTTCCGAATAAAGGCCTACAGAATTACCTCCTCCACGATCTGTAGGGGTAGTCCCGTAGGAGAAGTAGGCACCGTTATAATCGTCGAATCTAAAACGGTCATGTCTATACCAGTCTATGCTGATAGACCCCTTAATGGACAGACCCGATAAAGGATTTACCTCCAAAAAGGCATTCCCCATGTTCCTGAGCGATTTATAATCAAGGAAATTAAGCTGACTCAAGGCCACGGAATTAACCCGTGTTCCTTCGCCGTAGCGCTTTTCACCAGACCAAACGCCATTTTCATCATACCCTTTGGCAACTTGTGCAAACCCTCGCAGAAATGAAGGACCATGAGGATCATAGATAGGCTGCCAAGGGGGCGTTTCTGCTCTGTCTATAAGGTTCGATTGGAGATTATCGTTTCCTTCTACATAAGCCAATCGATAATTCACACCAGTTTTCAACCATTTATTGAATCGATTATCCAATTTGACGTTAAACGAATAGCGATCTAGCCGCTCGCCGATTAGCGTACCCTCAGCCGATGCAAAGCTGGCCGAAGTATAATAATTGGTCGCATCCGTTTTGCCGGATACCCTTACGGACATCTCCTGATTGGGCGCATTTTTATTGATTATCGCGTTCTGCCAGTCGAAGGTTTCGGGCGTATTTCCAAGATATTCCGAGCTTTGGGGATTAAAAACCCCGTCTAGCACGAAATTGGGGTTTTGTGCATACGCATTTTCGTAAAACCGTACATATTGTTGGGTATTCATCACTTCCCAATCATTTACGATATTTTGAATTCCATGCCTAGCGCTGACTCCGATCGTGGGCTTTTCGGTAGCCCCCTTTTTTGTCGTGATCAACACCACTCCGTTGGCAGCCCTGACTCCATAAATGGCAGCAGCCGAAGCATCTTTAAGTACGGAGATGGATTCAATGTCATTGGGATCAATCATCGCCATCACATTAATCGGACCACGAACGTCTCGAACCCGTTCATCTTGGCCTTCTACCCCGCTCCCGAGTTCGGTTACAGGAATCCCGTCTATTACATACAAGGGTTCTGTAACGCCCCACGTGTTAACCCCGCGGATCCTAATTGTTGGCCGGGCCATCGGACTTCCGGTGTTTCCTGAAACATGGACTCCTGTCATACGCCCTTGCATGGCCAACTCCGGAGTCATGGAGATACTTTTCGAAATCTCTTTCGAACCGATCGTGGAAATGGACGTCGTGACATCTTTTTTCTGACGGCTGCCATAACCAATCACCACAACCTCGTCCAAATCACTAAGCGATATCCGCAGCGAGACATCTATAGACAATCTATCCCCAACAATCCGTTCAGCACTTTCGTACCCGATGATACTATAGACCAGCGTGTTTCCACCATTCGCCACACTAATCTGATATTCCCCTGCTGAATTGGTCGTAGTTGCCTCATTCGTTTCCTTCACTCGTACGGTTACACCCTCCAGCGGGTTTCCCTGATCATCGGTTACCCTGCCGCTAATGACCCGTTCTTGTCGAATGGGTTCGTCCTTCTGGTCCGAAACAGGCAGTCCTGTTGCCTTCCGGCGAATAGCAATTGTTTTGCCTTCGATATGATACGTCAATCGTTCTGGGGCGAGCAATTGATCCAGTACTTGTTCCAGAGGTCGCCCATTCACATTAAGCGAAACCAGCATACTGGGTTTAACAAAACGGTCGTTGTACATAATTCGGAACCCCGTCTGTTGTTCAAGGGTTGTTAGCACCTCCGGCAACGGATGCTGATGCACTTTTAGTGTAACTGTCTGCGAAATCGAAGCTAGGCTAATGTTTAAGCAAACCCCTAGTAAAAGAAAAGACGTGAGCCTCATAATTCGCCACAATTGGTTGTGTTTCCCAACGGAGGACAACATACTCCGCTCGGAAAATCCATAATTTATCATTACGTTTGTACGTTTGGATAGTAAAAAAATTGGTTACTGAATCGCGGTTTGTAAACCGATAATGTCCAAACAATGGGGGAGTGTTCACAGCACTTCCCTTTGTTTTTTACGGACTGGTATATAGTTTCTATGTCTCCATATGCATCCTCATTAAGTTAAGTCTTTAGTTGGTTATACAGCATCTTTTATACATTGCTCAATAGACAATCAGTTTTTCGTTGTCCGCAATCTGTGCCTGGATTTCGGAGACATTCAATAACTTCAACACTGCGTTCAATGTCAAATCACGATCCATCTTGCCGGAAAAGGTTTCCTGGGGAATCCTGCCATTGTAAATCACTTCGATGTCGTACCACCGCGCAAGCTGTTGCATAACTTCGTTGAATGGAGTGTTTTTAAAGTAAAAATATCCACTTTTCCAAGATGTATAGCGCTCAACGTCTACCTGGGTCACTATGGCCGTTACACCGCGGACGACACTTTGTTCTCCGGGTCGAATGGTGATTGATTGTTGGTGTTCGGTGTTCGGCGCCACGCGTACACTTCCTTCCACTAATGTGGTTTTGGTTTCGGGTTCGTCGGGGTAAGCAGATAGGTTGAACGCTGTACCAAGCACCTTCACAATCTGACCGTTACTTTTTACACTAAAGGGCCTACTTTTGTCTGTAGTCACCGACAAAAATGCCTCTCCGGAAATTTCTACCACGCGTTCGTTGCCAGCAAACCGACTCGGATATGTAATCGTGCTGGCGGCATTGAGCCACACCTTACTTCCGTCCGGAAGGGTAACTTGGTACGTGCCGCCTTTGGGCGTAGTGAGTGTCAACATATGGGATTGCTTTGCGCTTTTGCCGCTTTCCAATACACTTTCCCGCAATGACGCGTCAACCAATGTCCCATCGGGATAGGTGATCCCATCACCGACGACAATCCCACTTTGCTCCTCACTCAGATCAACCGTCCGGCCATCGGCCAGCGTGAGCGTAGCGCGGTTGCCGCCGGGTCGAATTTCAGTCGCGGCGAGCGTTCCGTCATCGGCCATCGGCCATCGATTGCCAACCACCCAGAAGCCCACGGCCAACACGATCAAAGCGGCCGCAGCATAGGGAAGCCACCGGCGTAATCCCCGTGTTTTCAACGGCACCCGAGACTGTGCGGCCAGTTCCGCTTTATCCCGGAAGTTTGCGCCAATTCGTTGTTCGCGACCGGTGGCCTCTTCGTCGTTCCAGAGGTCCCAATAAGCTTTCATATCATCCATGAGCCGATCTTCCTGACCGATGCGTTTGAGTAGCCATCGGTTTTCGGGTTTGTGGTCTGCCCAAGCCGCAAGTTCAGCCCGCTCAGCTGCTGTGAGTTCTTCTTTCAGGTAGTTCCTGAGTAGCGCGACGATACGTTCGTGTTGGTCCAATGCTTCCGTTTTTTAGTGGAAACGAAATCGGTGAGCGAATCTGTCTCGGCGAGTCCGAAAAGTTGAAAAAATTTAATTCACCTGTCCACCCCTGCTCAGCAGGCTTACCAGTGCCAAGTAAAGATGCAGATACCGCCCGGCGAAGGCCTTGCGGATGGCGGCGGTGGCCTTTTTCTTGGCCAGAAAGACAGCGTTGGGGGTGATACCCAACAGGTGGCAGATTTCCTCGGTGGTGAGGCCTTCAAGGTAAGTCATCCGGAAGACATCGCCCTGCCGCTCCGGCAGTCGCGCGGTTTCCTCCACCAAGGCCTGGATAAGCTCTGCATGTATGATGTGGGTGAGGGGATCGATATCTCGACTTACCAGGTCTTCATCCAACTCGCCTTGCCGCACCGCGACCCGGCGCTGCACCGATCCGAGGTAATCCAGCGATGCATTGCGCGCCGCGATATACAGGAAGGATTTGACGTTGGCCTCGGTACCGAAATTTTCGCGGGTCTTCCATAGCTTGGCAAAGGTCTCCGCAACGATGTCTTCAGCCACTTCCTTATTCCTGCATAGCCGGTAGACATGCCACGTCAGCGGCTTGACAAATTGCTTCATCAACCGGTCAAAGGCGTGCCCCCGTCCGTCTCGGAAATCCTGCATGAGCCGTTGGTTGTCATCCATGGTTGCCATCTGTTGCATTTATACATTGGTTCGGTCGGCATGAAACCGCCCCAATTTTACTAAAAATCCCAGAAAGATTTGCACCTTATTTCAGCCTAATTGTCTTTACAATGCATCCCCGATGCATAGTTATCGAATTTTATGTCTGTTATATTTTTTCAAGGTCGAAATTTTTACCAGCCTCATGATCTTTTTGCCTTGGCAGGCTTCCTTCCCACCACCCAATATGCAATACTGCCGAGCAGGGGAACAGCTAAAATCAATAGCCCCCAGATCAGCCGATGCGTGCCGGGTATCGCCATGTTCGTAGCCGCATGGAAGAGACTGTAAAACATGAATGCCAAAAACGGCAGTACGATGATAAGTTCCGTGGTTCCAAGGTTCAAAAAAAGTAAAGTCATATTTTTCTTCCTGTCTTGCTACTGCTTTTCTTCGTTAAAGTGCCGATATCCGGAATCCCGACAGACTTCCATCTGTGCTCTTTACCATGGGTAGGTCGCCATTTGGTTATATCGCAAAGGTACATTCCCGAAATCAAAAAGCAACTATCTTTAGCAATCTATTTGCCATCTCCATACATATGCTCCATGTAGCACTTCGTTATTCTCTTCCGTCTTTTGATAAACATAGTTTATCTTTACATATCGAAATAACCAATTATGAAAGTCAACTTGTTTTCCTTAGCCATCCTATCGCTATTCTTCACATTTCAAGCGTGCGATAAAGCCGAGCATTACCGGAGAATACATAGCCATGTCCTTTTCCAAAACTCTTTCCTTTTAAAATTGTAACTCATAATGACTGTTACAACGAGCTCCTATTTGCTTGTTCCCAGGGCGCACTGGGGCAACTATACGAATAGTTATCCAATGCAAATGAAATCGCTCATACTCTCACTACTTGTTTTTTTGATCCTACAGCCGGTTGTCGCTCAACGTTATGACGCGCTACGTAATTCCATGGTACGCACCCAACTCGAAACACGCGGCATCAACCACTCCGCCACGCTTGAAGCCATGCGTAAGGTAGAGCGTCATTTGTTTGTCCCCGCCACATACCAAAAATACGCCTACGATGACGGACCGTTACCCATAGGTTATCATCAAACCATCTCGCAGCCTTACATCGTGGCCTACATGACGCAATTACTGGCGCCCAAAGCCGGCGACCGCGTACTCGAAATCGGTACCGGATCCGGATATCAAGCAGCCATATTGGCCGAAATCGTCAAAGAGGTTTACACGATCGAGATTGTCAACGAACTCGGCGAGCGAACAAAAAAATTGTTGGACAAGTTGGGTTATGACAATGTCCACGTCATCATCGGCGATGGTCATAAAGGACTCCACACAAAGGCTCCTTTCGATGCAATCATCGTTACCGCAGCCCCTGAAGAGATTCCTCAGCCGCTTATCGACCAACTGAAGGATGGCGGCAGAATGGTTATCCCTGTCGGCCCCGAAGCATCAACACAAACCCTCATGTTAATAGAAAAACGAGATGGCGGGATCACCAAAACGAACTTAACCCCCGTCCGTTTCGTACCCTTTACAAGAAAAAAAGAATCCGGAAGTAATCTATAGGGTCAAGTCTTTTTGGCATCCATTTTGGTTAAAATATAACGAGCGTTCTGATGAAATCACTTCACGCTGCCACAAAATTTATAATCATTACTATATGAAAACGATTCATCCAGTTTTAGTATTCATTTTGATTTTCGCCGCAGGCTTTTTAACTTCCTGCAAGAAAATCAAAGAAAATCTGAAAGCAGATTTTGACTATGAAGCAGAGGCTATTACCGTGACTATACCGGCGATACCGATTGCTGGCGAAGGCATTGAAGTGACTCAGGAAGTAGCGATGGATCTGGATGCAATCATCCAGAAAAATGCCCCTTTGGTCAGTGCCAATAACGTCAGGGAGATTAATCTCACAGGTATTACAATCGAACTGGCAGATGCAGACGAGGACAACAACCTCCAGAACCTGGAAACGATCCGGATGGCGGTCGGAGCCGATGGTGTTGAAGAGAAGGTTATAGCAGAGATCGCCAACAATCCGGATGTATACGAAACGGCGCTGTCTATTCCTGTAACAGACGGGGCGGTGGATCTGAAACCCTATATCATGAAGAAAAAGTTTGACTATACACTACATGTCAAACCAAGGAGAGGTACGACCAAATCCTTAACCGTTACGGTTAAGACGTTTTACAGGTTCGTCGTTGGGGTGTAGTGGTGGCATCTCCCCGCGCTATATCCCCAACAACCGGTCCACCTGTTCTATCGATTCCTTCACAGTGAGCGTATGCTCATGAAACCTCGGCGATACAAACGTGATTAAGGTATGCTCACCCTTGCGGTGATAGAATGCTACATTATCAAAATTCACCCGAACGGGTTCCTCCGCTTCCAATTTCGTCAATCTAAGTATAGTCGCCATAGGTTTACTCATCATTCAGCCAATCTGCTAATATAGACATTTCCGCTGGGTATTTTACCATCTTACTTCTGTGTCTCCCGCCTGATTATTATTGCATCATTGTTGCTTTTGTAAAATCTAATCTTTAATATTGCAACTTAATTGCATTCGTTTTACTTATTCTATACCTACTATGTATACTTCACGTGTTGAATCTACGCGAGCCGGAGGTCTTTCCCGACTATCTACGCTGCTTATCATGGCCCTGTCTTACGGCTTTGCCGGGTTTTCCCAAGAGACCAAACGGCAGGATCCGTCTGAAAGTCCTTCTGTAGATACAGCTGCCCACGAGCCAGCCCGTAAACTATTTCTGGATGAGATCTCGATAACAGCATCGCCCCTCCCCAAGGAGTTGAGGCAGATCGCCTCCAGCGTGTCCATTTTGTCAAAAAGCGCCCCCGAACTACGGCAAATACAGTCCATCGACGAGGCATTGGCGTTCCTGCCCGGGGTGATGGTAGATCGCAGTCGCGGATTGACGACCACCGGCACGCACACCGGGGTCATCCTGCGGGGCACGGGCGCTGCTAATCGTACGTTGATCCTGAAAGACGGTGTGCCCATCAACGATGCGTACACGGGCGGCGTATCCGAATGGAACAGTGTAACCGCCAACAGCATCGAGCGCATTGAGGTCGTTAGGGGCCCCGGATCGTCCATATACGGTTCCAGTTCCATGGGAGGAACCATCAACCTGGTAACCCAGCTTCCGGCGGCGGAACCCGTGCTGAGCGCCGATTTCCGATACGGATCCATGAATACCTACCAAGCGAGCGTAAAGCTGGGTAAACGGTTTGCCGAGCGCTGGGGCGCCATCGCATTCGCCGAGTACAAACAAACAGACGGGTACGCCTATTTGGCGGACAACCTGTGGAACGATTACTTCCAAAAACCCAAGATGTCGCTTCTCAACGTGAATGCGAAGCTGACGTACGACTTAAGCAACGGTGCCACACTGGCGGCGACGGCCGACATCAACCAGCAGGAGCCACGGTCGGGAACGACTACCCTTTACGATGACCGCACGCTTACGGGCAACTACCAATTGCGCTACCGTAACGTACAGGCGGATTTTGCGCCAGACATCCTCGTCTATTATAACGTACAAAACCGGTCATCCCAGGCCTTAAGGTGGAACGAAAGCGCAAATACCTTCAACGATGTCAATTATAGCTCGCGGGTACCGCTGGATACCTACGGGATGATCGCCAAGGTAAGCCACCGGGTATGGAACAATGATATCACGCTTGGTGCCGACTTCCGGTTTACGGAGGTGGTATCCCGAAAGAACTATCCCAGTCAGGGCGATCAAAACTTCAGCGGTAGGCAGGACTTCATCTCGTTCTTCCTGAACGATGACGTAAGCCTTACCTCAAAACTGCATGCCAACCTGGGCTTGCGGTTCGACCACTGGTCAAACCGCAACGGACATTTCCTCGATACCCAATCGGGTGAGGCGGTGGTCATCGACTACGACAATGCAAGCTCTTCCATGCTGACCCCCAAGGTGGGGCTTACCTACGATCTGCTCCCCAACTTGCGGATACGCTCGGTATACGCCACCGGCTTCCGTGCGCCGGGCGCCTTCTACATGTATAACGCCGCACCACTCGGATCGTCTTTCCGCCTCGGAAATCCGGCCCTGAAACCGGAGCGCATGCGCTATTCGATCGATTTCGGGGCGGATTTCCAGTTGGATGACAAGCTTGAACTTTCGGCCAGCATATACGGTTCGCAGTATAGCGACTTTCTCGCGGCCGTGCTAATCGATGCGGCGGATGTGCCCGATTACTTCGATCCCGGCAATCTTCCGGTCAGGCAGTACATCAACATCGGTTCAGTCAATCTCTGGGGCCTGGAAAGCTCGGCCAGGTACCGCCTATTTCCGTCCGTATCGGTACAGGCCAGCTATTTCCACAACCAATCCAAAATCGACAAATACGAAACGAATCCCGAATACGAAGGCAAGGAGATGAGCGACAATCCGCGCCACATCTACTCGGGGGCACTGATCTACGACAATCCCCGTATCGGGCACATCAGTTTATGGGGGCGGCATACCGGCTCGTTTTTCGGCGACTTGGAAAACACCGCTGAGAAGAAAATGGATGCTGTAAGCGTGTTCGACTTGAAGTTGGCGAAAAGGGTTGGCCCCATCGGCCTCAACTTCACCGTAAACAACCTGTTCGATAAGCTGTACTATGGCAGCTACACGTCGCCCACAAGCTATTACCACGCACCCGGCCGAACGCTCTTCCTGGGCATCAACTATGAATTGTAACGAATCGCAGAAAACATGATTGAATTTATCGAAGAACTGTTGTTCCAAATCGGAAACCTGCTGCATCTGCCGGTCTTTCTGGGGCTTTTGCTGATGGTCATATGGGTAGTCTGGTCAATGGGGGCCTTTGCCGCCGAGTGGCGGTCGCGTAAGAAACGGGGCCGGGTCGATGCGTTTCTGAAAACGAACGAAACGGAAATCGCGCGGATCTTGGCACACGATGCGGCAGACATCAACCTCACCGAGTTGGTGCAGGCTTGGGAAAAAGCGGAAAACGCCAAGCTGGATCGGGTCCGGTTCCTAGTAAAAATAGCACCCTCGCTCGGATTGGTCGGCACACTCATCCCCATGGGTCAGTCGCTGTCGACCCTGTCAACCGGCGATATGTCGGCCATGGCCAGCCATATGGTCACGGCCTTTACTGCCACGATCATCGGATTGGTCTGCGGCATCGTGGCTTACCTGATCTCCCTGAAGCGGGAGCAATGGCTATCAACGGACTTCCTGGCCTGCGAGGCTATTTTGGAGCGACGGCTGCGGACGGCAACCGCAAGGCCGGCAAGAAATGGACAACTAACGGTAGAACGAGATGAGATTGCTCAACAGAAATAAGACGGGCAGCAGTCCCGTGCCACTGGAGGACCCCATCAGCGGGGTTGCCAATTTATTCGACATCAGCGTGGTGCTCATCGTGGCCATGATTGTGGCCCTCATGTCGGCGCTGAACGTGCTGGACCTGTTCAATCCGGAAACCGAACTGACATTGACCAAGAAAAACAAGGATGGGCAAATGGAGATCATCAGCAAAAAAGGCAGGGAGGTGAAGGTGAAACGGATATCGCCCGAGCAGGCTGCGGGGCAGGGCGAACGCCTGGGTACGGCGTATCAGCTGGACGATGGGCAGGTTATCTACATTCCCGAAGAATAAATGAGAAGCATCTGTATATGGTTATGCAGTCTCTGGCTGCTGCCCGTAGTGGCCCACCAGCAGGAGAAACCCACGCGGATTGCCCTGCTCGTATCAGACAACTACAGCAAGCCAGTGGCCGATGCCATCGCCATCTTGGCGGGCGAACCGGGCTTCGGGGATCGTTTTGAGATCGTAACGGCACAGCATGGGCAAGCGGAGATCGCATCGGCGGCAATCGTAGTGTGTTATGTGCACACCGGACAGGTCGTGCAGCGGTTCGCCACGCAACTGGAGGAGGCCATGGCTGCCGGAGGTACGGTATATGCCGTGGGCACCACGCCCGAGGCGGCCAACTACAAAGCCATGGGCATGCGATTCGATGCGACAGTGGATGCATATTACGAGCATCCCAGTCCGGCTAATATCGCCGCCATGGTACAGTTTCTCTGCAATCGGCATGAAGGTACTTCGTTCAACCCGCCGGCACCCCAGGCGTTCCCGGACCATGCCATCGTTGACTGGCGCACAGGCGAGCTCTTCCAAGACTTCGAAACATTCCGGCAGGCGCATGCAACAGAGTCGCCAGACGCCCCTTGGGTGGGCCTGTATGGGTTCCGGTACGAATTCGTTACCGAACAGGCCGACTACCTCAAGGCATATGCCCGGGGTCTTGCCGACGCCGGATTCAACGTGCTGCTGTTTTATGGCTTCCCCTTGGAAAAATCGATCCGCGATTTCTGCCTTGATGGCGATGGAAAGGCGCGGATAATGGTGCTGGTCAATTATTCCTCCCTCCCTGGAGGGGCTCCCGAAAAACTGGCGGAGGCGTTTACGCAGCTCGGCGTGCCCGTAATCAACGGGATAACCCTCTCGCAGCCCCTGGCCGAGTGGGAACGGTCGACCGTAGGGATTCCCGTGACCGATCGGATCCGGACGCTTGCCCGGCCCGAGATCATGGGCCAGGTGCAGCCCACGGTCATGGCTACCCAAGAAACCGTAACGGATAGCCAGGGCATCCGCTACCAGCGGAAAACCGTACTGCCCGGACGGATAACCCACCTGGTAAACCGCGTAAAGGCTTGGACGGCCTTGCGTACCAAAGCGAATACCGATAAGAAAATCACGCTGATCTACTATAACGGGCACCCGGGAAAGCATAATATCGGTGCCAGCTACCTCAATGTATTGCCCAAGAGCATACATCGTATCGTGCATGCCCTAAAGCAAGCTGACTATAACCTGGGCCGTGAGGAGACGACCGAAGACTGGCTCCTCGAGCGGGTACTGTCGGGCGGGCGGAACATCGGCACCTGGGCACCCGGCGAGCTGGCGCGCCTGGTCCGCGAGGAGGACCCGGTAATGGTTCCCCTGGCCCAATACAAGGAATGGTTCGCAGGCCTGCACCCCCGCTTCCGGCAGGAGGTGGTGCGGAAATGGGGCGAGCCGGATTCGGCGCGGATCATGGTATGGACCGATGACCGCCAGCAACGCTTTTTCGTGCTGCCCCGGGTTGCCTTAGGCAACTTGCAGCTCATGCCCCAACCCGCCAGGGGCTGGGACGAAGACGAAGAAGCGCTGTTCCACGACGTGACCCTGCCGCCGCATCACCAATACATCGCGTTCTACCTGTACCTGCAGCAGCAACAGGCCGATGCGCTGATCCACCTAGGCACCCATGGCACGCTGGAGTGGCTCTCCGGGCGCGAAGCCGGCCTTGACGACGCCGACGCGCCAGATGCGCTGCTGGGTTCGCTGATCAACATCTATCCGTATATCATGGACAACGTGGGCGAAGGAACGCAGGCCAAACGGCGGGGCGGGGCCATCATCATCGACCACTTGACGCCCCCCTTCAAGGAAGCCGGACTGCGCCCGGAGCTGCGCGAGCTGGCGGGTGCGATAAACGACTACAGCACCGCCGTGGAAAAAAGCCCCTTGCTGGCAGATGCGCACCTCAAAGCGATCAACCGCCTGGCGAGGAAGGCCAATATCCTGCGCGACCTGGACCTCTCCGCGGAGGTGCGGGCTGAGGACGTAGACCGGCTTGAACATTACCTGCAGGAGCTGAACGAGAAACAGACCCCCATGGGCATGCATACCTTTGGAGTTTCTCCCGATACGGAGAAAGCCCGCTCGACGGCCTTGGCGATGGCCAGCAGGCAAAAGGGGCTGTCGGCCGAAGAATCCGAAGCGCTGGCGGCTGAGTTCTACGAGCGCATCATGCGGAGCGGCGACGCCGAGATGCAGGCCCTGTTGGATGCGCTTGACGGTAAATTCATCGCGCCCTCCCTCGGGAACGACCCAATCCGGAACCCCGATGCGTTGCCGACCGGCAAGAATTTCTACGCATTCGATGCTTCGCGGATGCCGACCGCAGAGATCTATGAGATGGGCCGTACGCTGGCCGACCAGTTGGTCAGCGACTTCGTGCAAAAGCATCAGAGCACTTATCCCGACAAGGTGGCTTTCAACCTATGGTCCGTAGAAACCATCCGGCATGAGGGGATTATGGAATCCCAGATTTTAAGCCTGCTGGGCGTGCGACCCACCTATGATGGCTTCGGAAAAGTAAAGGGCGTGGAGCTCATCCCGCGGGACAGCCTGGGCCGGCCACGCGTAGATGTAGTGGTCACCCCTTCGGGTCTGTATCGCGACATGTTCCCGCAGGTAATGAATCTGCTAGACCAGGCCGTAACGCTAGCCTACCAAGCCCCGGAACCGGACAATGTCATCCGGCTGCACGTCGATTCGACGGTCCGCCAGCTGGACAGCCTCGGCGTGGACGACCCCGAGCTGCGCAGCCGGCTGGCCTTGGTGCGGCTGTTCGGCACCGCCAGTGGCACCTATGGCATCGGTGTGGACAACGCCGTGCAGGCGTCTGATCAGTGGGAGGATAGCCGCGAGATCGCGGATGTTTACTTCAACCGATCGGGGCACCTGTATGGACAGGGATTCTGGGGGGCCAACGACAGCACCGTCAGCGAGATGACGGGTAAAGACCTAGCCCTTTCCCTATTCCGGCAGACGCTCTCGGGCACCAAGGCGGTGGTGCATAGCCGGTCTACCAATGTGTATGGCGTGCTCGACAACGACGACTTCTTCCAATATCTCGGCGGGATGACGCTGGCGATAAAAACGCTGGATGGCACAGAACCCGATGTGGTGGTGAGCAACCTGACCGATCCGGCCGCCACGCGCCAAGAATCCCTCGATCGGTTCATCGGCAGGGAAATGAACACGCGGTACCTCAACCCCACCTGGATCACGAACATGCTGGACGAGGGGTATGCCGGGGCGAGGATGGTGGGGCAAATCACGGACAATATGTGGGGCTGGCAGGCCACGACAGACCAAGCCATCAGGGCCGAAGACTGGCAGGAATGGCACGATGTGTATGTGGCCGACAAATATGCGCTGGACATCAGGCAGCGCTTCGAAGACGCAGACAACGTGTATGCCTATCAGGGAATGCTCGCCCGGATGTTGGAGGTAGTGCGCAAAGACTATTGGACACCGGATGAGGCTACCTTGAACAGCCTGACATCGGCTTACCTGGAGACCGTGGAGGCCACAGGTCTCTCCTGTTCAGATCAGGTATGCGGCAACGAGCAGCTACTTTCCTTTGTCGAGCAGCGGACGGCGGGCACGGACGGTCAAGCGGCACTCCGCTCGCTCCACCGACAGCTCGGGCAGATACAAGGCGCCGAGACCGCCGCACCGAAAAGTGCGACACAAATGGCGAAGGCCCAGACACCGGAGACAGGCGGGCAGCACCGTCAGCCCACTAAGTCTGAGACGCGGGCGGCCAAGCCAAAAGCGACAGCACCCCAAACCGTGCCGCCAGTAAGGCACGGATACAAAATGGAAGAGGAGAACTTGTTCTCAACCGCCGAAAGCCAGCCCATGGACGGTGAAGCAGACTGGAGTACGATCATCATACTGCTTGCGGTGTTTGCGCTCGGATTCTTGCTGAAACGGGAACGGAGTTGAAGCCGAAAAGGTTCTGCATTAATTAAAAGCCTGCCGAAACTCAATTGGCGACATACTCGTTTTTTTCTTAAAAAGCGTACTAAAAGATTGCGCGTGTTCAAAACCCAGCGCATAAGCAATTTCACTGACCGATAAATTGGTTGTTGACAATCTCTCTTTAGCCTGATCTATTAATTTCTCGTGAATATGTTGTTGTGTATTCTGACCCGTGTGTACCCGAAGTAAATCACTCAAGTAGTTGGGAGAGAGATTCATCAACTCTGCGATGTGCTGCACAGTCAACAAGCCGCGAGTTTCTGTTTGCCCCCCGCTAAAATACTCATCAACCAGGTGATGAAATTTCGCTAACAATTGATGATTGTTGTTTTTACGCGTAATAAACTGGCGTTCGTAAAAACGGTTTGAGTAGTCCAACAGCAGTTCAATCTGCGAAAGAATAATTTTTTGCGTATGCCTGTCGATGTGCATACACTCTTTGTCGATTTTATCCAGAATGGTCACAAGATTTTCCTCTTCTTCTGCCGATAAATGTAACGCTTCATTTACGGAATAAGAGAAAAAGCCATATTGATGGATGCTGGTGGCCAAGCTATGTTTCAATAAAAAATCGGGATGAAAAATCAGCAAATAACCTGAACCACATTCCGTGGCTTGCAAATCGAGGTGCTGAACTTGGTTAGGCGCAGTAAAACTTAGCACACCTTTATCGTAATCATAGTGCTGCTGTCCGTATCTGATTTTTCCGGTAGCTTCCCTTTTTAATGCCACACAATAAAAGCGGTTCACAAATCCTTTCCAGATTTCATCTTCCAAAAAAATGCAATGATCCAGATTAATGACACTAACCAGCGGATGCAGGGGCTCGGGAAGCGATAAAAGATGATGGAACTGAGAAATTGATTTAATAGCGTTCATTAGTCAATCAAACCCATACTAAATTCATCATAAGGCTTACCGGTATCGGTACCAAGTGGCACAATGCTTTCTAATCGCAACAAATCCGATTCATTTAATTCGATAAGCGTGGCCTCCAGATTTTGCTCCAGATACTGACGGCGTTTTGTTCCGGGTATCGGAACAATACCTTTACTGATGATCCATGCCAGTGCAAGTTGAGAAGATGTCACATTCTTTTCTACAGCTAATGCCTCAATCGCTTTTACCAATTCGATATTCTTGTAAAAATGCGCTTCCTGAAACCGCGGAATCGCTCTGCGAAAATCATTTTCAGGGAGATCGTCTATACTTTTGATTTGACCGGATAAAAACCCGCGGCCGAGCGGTGAATAAGCCACAAAGCCTACGCCCAAATCCTTTAACGTGTTTAAAACACCGCGCTCTTCAACAGTACGCTCAAATAAGGAGTATTCACTTTGCACAGCAGTTACCGGGTGAACGGCATGTGCCCGTTTTACGGTTTCTGATGATACCTCCGATAGACCAATATAACCGATTTTCCCTTCCTTAACCAATTCACTCATGGCGCCTACGGTTTCCTCAATCGGTGTATTCTTATCCAGCCGGTGCGTATAGTATAAATCGATGAAATCCGTTTTGAGGTTTTTCAGTGAGCGCTCCACCGCCTTTTTTACATATTCCTTTTTACCGTTAATGGCCCAGGTCACTTTATCGTGATCATCAATCTCCCAGCCAAATTTGGTTGCAATAATATACTGGTCACGCTTATTGGCAACGGCCTTGGCAATAAGCTGTTCATTTTTAAAGGGGCCATACAAATCTGCCGTATCCAAGAAATTTCCACCCAATTCCAGCGAGCGGTGGATGGTAGCGATGGATTCCTGTTCATCTGCCGGACCATACATGTGGCCCTCTTCAAAACCCGTCATGCCCATACAACCTAAACCGATATTCGGTACAACCAAACCCTGGTCTCCTAATGCTATTTTTCTAATCTCCATAATTCTGCTGTCTTAACGATTCAAAATTCGTTAAGATGTGCAAAGATCTTGTATGCAAAACCCCGAATATTGTTTGCAAAATGCACGTTATCCCATGACGCCACCGGATCATAAATATTATTATCCGTTGTGTGGTTTAAATTAAGGCTTTTTCCCTTTAACCTTTTTAATTTCTTTTCCTTTTTCCAGTTTTTTAATACTATCCGCCGTTGGGAGATCTTCAGGCATCGTACCTCCCAATTCCTTTATCGTTTTGCGGACGGTTTTGCCCACTTCATAATGCGTCTGGTTGGCTGCGGTCTTCCCTTTGATATTCTCCCGCCGCAACTTCTCCTCTGTTTGCGTGGCGCGGAAAAGATTTGCTGCCAGCTCAGTGCTGCCCATATGGTCCAAAATCTGTTGGCTTTTCTTAAGTCCTTTTCGTGTGTGTATTGCTTTAGCGTCTAACCCACCGTACAACCCTTTGTAACCATGGTTTTGGAATATCGCATAATCCACCGGTTCTACCACACCGGCATTTTTTGCCGCTGCAGCAAGCTGTGTGTTGTGTCTGCTCAACTCGTTGCGTAGGAATAATCGCTTCTCTTCTTCCGTTGCCAGCCTATTGTAGGCTTCCATCTGTTGGATTTCCTGTATACGCGTCTGTACAGCAAAGTAAGTCTGCCCCAGAGCAACCACTTCTTTTCCGGGGTCTGCATTTTGGACAATGAGATAGCAAGCATAGCGGGAGAGCTTTATATCTTCGATTTTTCTTTCCGCGCCCAGTCCTATTTTAACCATTTCGTGGACTTGCACGAAATGGTCTAATACGTCTTGATTGCTGTTTTTGCATGCCTCTTTGGCTTTAGTAATGACGGGCTTAAAATTTCTATATTCTAGATACCCAAGCACCTTGCCTAAATCCCGAGCACTCCAAAACTCATTTCCATCAGCATCGACCTGATTAATCTGTTCGAAAACACTTTGTGCTTGTAATCGTTTTGCCATGAGCAGGTTGTTGTTTTGGTTTATATGACAAAGATACATTTTGTTAAACAAAAAGCAAAAATTCTTAGCAAAACACTCTAGCTTCAAGAAATCTGCAATTCCGACCCTGTTAATCCCGCCTCAGCGTCCACAATGCTTCCTTTTTGGGCAGTAAGAAGTCGCGGATAAAGTCAGAGTAATTGAAATATATCCAGGAGTGGGGATTGAAATTTGTGCGTGATCTGGAACAAGGGAAAAAAACACTTTAATTCCTAAACGATGAAGCAAAATAGGAATTTTTCCGAATACCTCAGGAGATTTGGAAATTTTCTCAGATTACATCGTCCCGATGACACCCCAACTAAGGAGCGACAATCCTTAAAATATAGTCATCTCCTTCTTCGAATGCATTGCTTTTTGTCAGCACGTCCTGCATCACTTCTACGTTTTCTCCGATTAGCGTTGCACTAAATAATTGCGCCCGTTGTAGCATCCTAATATAGGTGTCGGGAAGCCGCCGGCGCGTCAATTGCCGTAGGGCACCCAAATAATCCGTTCGGAATACCGTTGGTATAATGATTTTCGTCTGTTGCGCTTTGACCAGTTCAGCGTTCATCATCACCCTGGCCACACGGCCATTCCCATCAAGAAAGGGATGTACCTCGCTTACCATGAACATCATAAAAGCTGCCTTTGCAAATGGATCTTCAATTGCACGATAGAATTCAAAGCCCCGTATCAAAGTTCCCCTTACCAACGAGAAGTCGACGAACTCCGTATTCCCTGCACGGTTATTCCTATCTTTGAATTCACCGGGATTCTTGGATGGCCTTCCACTCAGCATAACTTTATGGCGGTATCGTAGGATATCCAGCAACTGGTCTGCACGCTCCGGGGTTATGGACATTTCCATGCGGTTACTCACCACTTGGTAAGTACCAAGCACATCGTGTGAATCTTCATCACGTGTTGGCATTGGTTTTCCCGTTTCAATGATCTTCAACGCCTCTTCCACTTCAAATTTGGTACCCTCAATGTAATTGGAAAAATAGCTTTCAAAAAAGGCAACGTTTCTAAATGCCGTCGCCGTCAGGTTCCTCTCCGGAACCTCACTAAACACCCGGTTTTGCAATTCCACAAACAGGGTTTCAAAAAGACTTATCCGTTCCGAATCATAGGGATGCCCGAAGGCCCTCGCCATGGCGACAGGGGATGTCAAGATACCCGAAGGCTTGGTTGCTAATAATGCACCGATTAATTTATCCAGCTTCTCGAATTCCTTTTCCATTCCGACCGACTGCCCGATTGTTCGTGCCTTATCCCGTAGCGCGTTTAAACCTTCTTCTCCTTTGGCAACTACGATCTGTTCAAGACGTTCCTCTATCTGCGGGAGGGGTAATACCTTTGATTGCGGCCCCGGCCGCCTTGATTCCTGCAAATTCTCCAAAATAGCACGTTCCGATTGAGAAACGTACAAGCCTTCAGTAAATAGGTTATCACCTGCTATGGCGCCTACACCTTTCATTATATTCAAGGTTATGCCTGGCAGTTTCACATTTCTGCTATACGTGTATGTCAAGAATAGATCGCCGGTAGATGTCGGCCTATATTCCAATGCGGATCGGTGGCTTAGTAAAATCCCCGGAAAGAGATGTCCGATAATCCTAAAGATATGGGGGCGTATGATATCGGCCGGGTCCCCATCTAGCTGTGGTGTGTAAATTCTCGGCGCAATCTTTCGGATTTTCCCTTCTTTCAGGAGGATAGATATCGTCCTACTGATCGCTTTGTCACTAGACGAGAAAATAATATCCTGTAAATGAAGGGGAACATTCTTATCCATACCGCTTTACTTTTAGGGGAATTTTTCTAATTAAATCAAGTAAACCATCTTTGCGTTGGGTGATTTTTAAAACTAATTAAGACAAATATAGGAATTTTTCCGATTAACAGACGTAGCCGTGCTTCCCTCAGTTTTGAAATTCTGGGACAATGGGTAACAAGCATAGCGGGTAAGTTTAACATCTGACCTGATTATTATTTTTCCCTTTCTAAACCCGTCAAATTCGACGGGTTTAAAATCCGGATTATTTAAGATTTCCCAAAAACCTAAGAGTTCGATTGTATTTCTATTCCTTAGCCAGTTTCTAATAACGTCATCCGTATGTTTGGAATCTTTATAATGCTAGTCAAAATAGGTGAACGAAAGGCAACAAAGTACATTTATTCCGATAGATCCAGCTCTATGCTATTTGCTAAACCTCACATAGCTTTGCTGGTAGGCAACCGTATCCCTATCGCCCAGTGTCGTCAAGAAATCCTCATCAAATTCGTTGAATAACTTGCCGGAAATCATGCTTTCGCTTGCCTGTCCTTCGGTTCCGGAATGGCGGTAAAGCTTGTAGATCATAATGGGAAACAACAGGGATTGGTAGGTTCCCTGGCAATAAATCACCGCCTCCCCTTTATACAGCAATTGGCCCCCCGAATGGAACGTTTCCAGCCGACCGTTGTGCTTGCCCAGTCGATAGGTGTCCAGTGCCGTCCATTGTACCGCACCCGTCGCATAGGGTCCAAGTATAAAAGGCGAGCGGAAGACCACAGCATCATTATCTTCACGGGATACCCTGTAAAGTACCGCCGAAATCCCAAGCTGTGCTGTGCTGTCCGTCGTAAACGTGATGGTGTTGCTGGGCTCTGGTGCAAACGGCGCATTGAATCCACGCTCGCTGGCGATGAAGTTCGCGATGACCGCCTCATCCGTTACTTCACCGGATTTCGTGTACAGTTTAACGCTGCCCTGACGCTCCAAGGTTACCGCTTTCAGCTCAATCGGGAAAGCACTCTCGGTCACCATTCTGCCATCTTTGCTACAGGCAGTCGTTGCCATTGCAGCTGCCATCAGCAGGATAAGGTTCGACTTCATTTTACTTACCGTTTTACGGTTCCAAATATAGGATTGCTTTTCGGCTTCTCCATCATCTGGGCCGTTCGTCCAGCAGGATCACGGTGAGGTCGCTTGCCAGCGGAGAGAAGCGCCAAGAGGTCAGTAGGTGCTTATCGGAATCCCGTGCCATGTCAAACCCGATCCCACCAACGGATGGGTTTTACAGAAGAGTGTGGAGGGCGCGGATAACGTGACACGATTTGGTCATCTTTGGTATGCTTCAGTAACGCATCAATGACATCTATTTGGAAATCGGGAAGCGAATTGGGGGGATCTCCTTTGTCGGCCTTTACCTCCCGTACGAATTTCTCCACGATATCCAGGTCGCCTTTCTTACATGAAGTGGTTGCGACCAACAGCAATACAAAAGATATATAACGCTTCATTTTCTAGTTGCCTTGGCAGGCTTCCTTCCCACCACCCAATACGCAATACTGCCGAGCAGGGGAACAGCTAAAATCAACAGCCCCCAGATCAGCCGATGTGTGCCGGGTATCGCCATGTTCGTAGCCGCATGGAAGAGACTGTAAAACATGAATGCCAAAAACGGCAGTACGATGATAAGTTCCGTGGTTCCAAGGTTCAAAAAAAGTAAAGTCATATTTTTCTTCCTGTCTTGCTACTGCTTTTCTTCGTTAAAGTGCCGATATCCGGAATCCCGACAGACTTCCATCTGTGCATGGGTAGGTCGCCATTTGGTTATATCGCAAAGGTACATTCCCGAAATCAAAAAGCAACTATCTTTAGCAATCTATTTGCCATTTCAATACATATGCTCCATGTAGCACTTCGTTATTCTCTTCCGTCTTTTGATAAACATAGTTTATCTTTACATACCAAAATAACCAATTATGAAAGTCAACTTGTTTTCCTTAGCCATCCTATCGCTATTCTTCACATTTCAAGCGTGCGATAAAGCCGAGCATTTGGGCGAAGATGTTTTCCGTACCACTTACCTGGGGCCGTCCGATGGTTGTCCGAGCTGGCCTTTGGTCCGTTTTGAGAAAAAAGATATCGATCGGTTGTCACGGTTGATTGATATGGAATTTGCAGAAGCGTACGGTGAGCGTCCGATTGCGTCTGCAGTCAATCTAACAGGAAATTACCGTGAAGGGCAAACCGTTATACTGAAGATCGGGCAATTTCCGCCCGAACAAGCAATCATCTGCCTTGCAAATGTGCGCTGGTACTTAGGTGTGTTTGTTTTAGAAGAACACCCCGATTAAGTGTGGTACGCTATCCTAACGGGATAATAAATGAGAACAAAATCACCATAGTTTCCTTTTTATCCAAAGTTTCATTTTGCAACTTCTATCCGGTCCCTCGGCTTCCTTCTTTGAGAATGGCTCCTTCTTCCAACAACTTGCCAAAGTGCGCTGTCAGGCGGGAAAGACTCCACCTTTTCTCTTTCCCCATTCTCATCCCTACCCGCTTCTTTCCTCCCAAATTAGTACCGATCAGGTAGCCTTTACCTTCCCGTTTGCCTACGCCGACATACGGAAGAACAACAGAACACTGGTGAAGCTCGTCAGTTGGCAACCTGTTACCGGACTGCTTAAACGGGATTATACATATTCGAAAGCCAACAGATCGACAATATGAACTACTTTAATGGGACATTTGTGTTTCTGGATATATGCATCCAAATGCATGAGGCAGGATAGTTCGGTCGAGATCATGTAATCCACCCCCAATGCAACGGCATTTAACACTTTCTGTTCAGCCACAGGCTTTTAGTATCTTTAAAGAAACCTAAAAATCTTTAGCTAATTTGTTATACTTCTCACAGAGGAGGCCATGAACCGGTTTTTCATTTCATTTACAGGAATCACCGACAATAGCAAGAAAGTTGTGCGACGTATTGTAGAGGCCCTACCCAGTATGCCCACCGTGCTGGTGACGATCCCAGTGGTTATTAAAATTATTAGGTCACTCGCTTTGCTAAAGGCTGATTGCCTCAAATTGCCCCGATCGAACTACTCTTGTAGAACACATGTTACCTCAATCTTCCAATATGGATTGAAATCCCTTGGTAAATTCCTCGCCATAAATCCGATGGTATTCTTTTGTAAACTGCTCAAAAGTCACTTTCGCGAGCGAATGCTTACCAAGAAATGCTAATGCCCTGCACTTGAGCGTCATGGCTTCTTCATTGACCGCATCAAAGTGAAAGATGTAGTTGGCCACTTTAATAAGAAATTCAGGATCTTCAGATACCTTAACAGAATGGGCAAATTTCAGGTAAATATCAATGACCTCATTGCTGATTTCTGATTTAAATGAGTCCAGCCATTCGTAATTCAAGTCGGACAAAAAGCTCCCCCGTTGAACGATTTCAGCAATTTTTTTGATCTTTTCCTTTTCGGATAAGCGGGTCTCCTTAACGATGTTCAGGTATTCGTAGTAGTCTACATACAGGTGGGCATGATCAATATCTGTTTTCCAATACCCGGTTTTCTTGGATATCTCGCAATGATTCAGTTTGGTTAGAATGCCCTTCAGCTTCGCAAGGTTGACAGACCGGTTGTTCCGTGCGCTTTCCTCGCTTTTATCAAGCCAAAGTACTTCCTTTAATTTTCCAGAGCTGATGCCGATTTCCCACCGTAGTGAATACAGCAGTATGAGCAGGAAGAGCTCCTTAATTAAGGGTGTAAATAAATTGGTAATGTCATTCCCCTCATCGTCGAATATCTGGGTAGCCCCGAATAGTACAATGCTGTTGCGGGTGGGGCTTGATTTTTCATAGTTCACTGATTTTACCGCAGCAGCCTCGCTTTCTACAGCTTCCTTTGTTTCATCCTCGGAAGGCAGTTCATCTGGTATATTGACCTCCCCATCTTTAGGTACATGAACGACACCTGCAGCCACCGGTTTTTTTGTTCTAGACCGGTATCGATAGAAAACAACCCCGGCGATGATGAGCAAGACTAGGGCAAGCCAGGAACCAACATAGGTGCGGTTGCCGTTCGTTTCCATCACGGGCAAGACTTCCTCGAGCACCAACGGAGGTGATTCCAGCGTGTAAATCTCAGCCTCTGTTTGTTTATCAGGCCGCTGAAAAAGGGTAACTGTAATAAATTTTCCGCTTCTATTGCAATAGAATAAATCGACAAACGATTTTACATCCTGAAACTTGTAAGGTAACGGATGACCAAGCCTTGTAAAGGAGGCGGAGTCCAATGATCCGTGGATGAGCTGTAAGGTGGAGTTGAAACTGTGTTTGGAGAAAATCAATCCGTAATAAGATCGATTAGCCTCATCGACAACGAGAGAATTAGCGAAGGCTGTGCCTTCCTCCAGCCCGCTTAGCTGGTAAACAGGGGTGATTTGCTGCTTATTGACATCAAGGTAAACCAAGTCAAACAGGCTTTTGGGATTATTTACCTGTTGCCCGTCTTTACTCCCGTATCCACCTAGTATATAGGCCCCTCCTTCAGCTTCCCCCAACGCAGCCAAGTATCGTGGCGTATAGGAATCTAACGGAGTACGAATGGTTGACCAAGAATTTGAAACGAGGCTGTAACGCCTTATCTCGTTCTTATAATGCAGCTTTCCATAGCCATTTAGGATATAAAATGAGCTGTCTGTGTCGGAATAAAACTTATTGAAATGCCATCGGATCGTCGGTTCTGCAAAAGGTGACGAAACTGGATACCATGCTCCCGAATTAAAATCGAAAGACGAGAGAATGCCATCCCGGTATACCACGTTGTAAAGCCTATTGTGACGCTCGTCAAAATACGATTGATTGCCGGGAGCAAGGACAAACGTTCCCTGTGTATAGGCGATGCGTTTTTCAGAACCATCCTGAATATCAAAAACCCGTAAAGAATCTGAGCCAACCAGATAGATCCATTCCCTACCCACTTTAGCTTAAGCCGGCGCTCGTAACGCCCTAAATTATAACTTAAGTACCTCAGAAACATCCACACCCCGTCCCAGCAAAAGAGTTCGCCAATCATCTCTTCATCCTGCGTGATCTTGGAATCGACCGCCTCGTCTGTCAAAAAGAAATGATCGTTCAGCCAGGCCAACCGCTCGGATAGGTGCTGGCTGTTGTCGCCCAGCGCATCGGGAAGTCGGTTTTGTCGGTAGTAGCGCAGAAACACTTCGTCGAGCTGCCGTATCCCCTCTGCGTCAAGCATCGCCGGGCACCGCACATAGCCACAATCCTCATCCGCATACCGCCATTCGGCCACACCGTTTACCACCGATAAATAGGCGGCACTTTTGCTTTTATAGCCCTTATCAAACCGGATGATAAAAAGATGGCTTACGGTACGAACACGCAACTGGTCGCCGAAGCCGCTATAGCCGCGGAGCCAATCCGTCTTTTCGTGCCGCAGGCTGAGCAACTGCCGATAGTGGTCTATCATTTCCGGGGTGATACTGGAGGTTTGTCTGTCTGTGGTTTCCATAATTGCCTTCGTTTTTTGCTTTTCTTCCAAGCGGGTGGGGCGGTCTTCCTCCCGCCCTACCGGCTTGAACCGAAACCTATGCCCATCGATCGGCTCTCCTACCCGTCGTGTTCGGTATTGGCAAATGGAGGGTGGAGTACCTCCCGAAAATTGCCCACCGTGGGCAGTTATAAATCAAATATTTTTTGTACGGGAGGTAGGAAATAAAAGTTTATATTAGTAATATATAATTTTATACATTTGTAATGTAAACATTGGTTGGATGGTCACTCAAGAAATACTCACACAGGTTATTGCTGCGCAACGGGATAACCTGTTGGCAAAAGGCGTGGGGTTGAAAAGGGAAGCAATGGCAACCCTCCCCGATATCTCCGCCTATGCATTGATTGTATCCGGCGTACGGCGCTGCGGAAAAAGCACCTTGCTCTTCCAGCTTCTCCAGCAACGGTACCCGGATGCATTGTATCTCAATTTTGAAGATCCAAGGCTGTACGGTTTTGATATTAAAGATTTTGCAAGGCTTGACGAAATTATCCGGCAGGCTGGCGCAGATGTATTATTGTTTGATGAAATTCAGATTATTCCAGAATGGGAACGATATATACGCCAAAAGCTTGATGAAAATATCAAAATAGTGATTACCGGCTCCAATGCCAGTCTGCTGAGCAGGGAATTAGGCACAAAGCTTACCGGGCGCCATATCACCAAAGAACTTTTCCCGTTTTCCTACCGGGAATTTATCACATTCACGCAACAGAAAGCATCATCAGATTCCGTAAGTGAATACCTACAGGTGGGAGGATTCCCGGAATATGTGAAACAACGTGTGGATGACATCTTAAACTATGTACTGGAAGACATTCTGATACGCGACATCGCCGTGCGCCATGGCATCCGTGATGTAAATAGCCTGCAGCGGCTTACATTATACTTGATTTCCAACACAGGGAAGCTCGTCACTGCCAACCGGTTGAAGAGTTTAATCGGCGTGGGATCTACCAATACGATAACGGAATACCTATCCTATCTGGAAGATAGTTACCTGGTTCACTTCATCCCGAAATTCGATTATTCGCATCGGAAACAAATGGTAAACCCCAAAAAGGTGTACGCGATAGATACAGGTCTGGTAAACGTAAACTCAGCTTCCTTTACAGACGACAGCGGCAGGCAATTGGAAAATATGATATACCTGCACCTCCGACGGCAATACAAGGATATCTTTTATTTCTCAGCAAAAGGAGAATGTGATTTCATCGTTTCCGATAAAAGCAACATACAGGCAGTGATACAGGTGTGCTACCATTTAAACGCCGATAACCTGGACCGGGAGCTGAACGGCATGACCGAAGCCCTTGAATATTTCAAATTGGACGACGGGTTGTTGATTACCCATGCACAGCGGGATCTGTTCGAAAAGGATGGCAAAAAGATAGTGGTTTTACCTGCACACGAATATCTGATGGATTGAGTTTATAGCGCTAAATTCACCGCTTTCGGTAATACTGTTGTTTGGCCCGCTGGTAAGTAGATGAACTGATCTGCAGGATGGCGCATACCTGCTGCATGGGCAACTGCGGAGCCAGCCGCGGGTAGGTATCAAAAAAAATAGTAAAACGGACCTCTCCTTCGGTTTGCCGGAATACACGGTCAAGAAGGCCATCCTGCTCCAACCGCCGCTGCTTAAGGATGTTAATGAGCTCGCTGAAGGCATGGTACAGTTGCTGCGCTTCCTGCAGGCGATGATTGGGCAACTGCACCACGCGGGTATCATCGAGCGCTTGGATGAACACTTCTCCACGCCGCTCGGTAAAGGCATGCACCGTGCCGGTAAAATAACTGCCGGCGGTAACCAGCCACGGCACCACCACCGAGCCATCTTCTTCATAACGCAACGCCATCACAGCGCCCTCTGCCACGAAATTCCAATACGGCCAGTAATCGCCCGCCCGCGCGAGGTACATCCCCGCAGGATATACGAATACCTTGCTATAGGCCCGCACGAACGCCAGGGCAGTATCGGAAAGGTGTGATACGTGGGAGGTCCAGAATCGGATGAAGTTATCCATGGTTTTTTTATTCGGGGTATCGAAGTAGTCGAAGGCCAACCGTCTGGCCAGGCAATGGGGCGGTCCCCGCCCGTAAACATCGCCCGGCAGGCAAGCCGGAGGCACTGGGCCACCCACGCCGGAGCGGGATAAACAGAAATAGCACAGGCTTACCACGATGTTATTTCCGGTAATACTGCGCAACAAACTGGAACGATCCGGATGCGCCGCTCGTGAAGGCCTCGCTGGTAGAAGCCTGCGAAACATTATCGGTAGTGGTAACGATTTTGCCCCACTCCTCCTCTTCTTCTTCGGGTGGATTTTTGAACACGCTGTAGGTGATGGGCAAGCGGCGCTCCATCACAAAGGGTACCCGCGAAGAAACGAAGGAGATAAAGGAAGCGGATAATTCATCGTCGATGAATTGCACCTGATAGGCCGTTAGCTCAAAATGAGTGGACAGCCATCCGCTGAAATCCACAGCAAGCGCCTGCGCTTCCTGCTGCAATTGTTCATCGGGGAGCGCATACAATTCGTCCAGCAAAGCCTGAACGCCCGTAGGTGTTAAGGGTTGTTTTTCCATGATGTTGATAATTTTAAGTGATTAAACATATTATTTCGGGAAATAAAACTATATTAGCCTCACTAAACCGTCAAGCGCCTAACTGCAATCGGCTGGATTTTGAGAATCTTGACGGCATTTTTGAGAATGCTTTGCATGTTTACCCGTTGAACACGCATAACCAAACACAAAACCAAATGATCCGCTTCATTCATTTCTTATGCAGAAAACCTGTATTCTTCGATGTATTAATCTTCATCCTTCTTCCCTTTTACTCGCATGCCATTACCGTTTTCCATCGACGCGAATCGGCATGGGAGCTCATGCACATGAAAGGCTATTGGATAGCGTTGGGATTTACCTGGGTATGTGCACTGATCGTAACGGGCTACATCAAGTTCAATACCGTGCGCTTCGGCAAACAATATGGCATACATGACGGGGTGTTGAAACGCCTGTCAAAGCAATGGCTGTGGAATTTCCTGCCGCCGCTGGTATTTGTATTGCTGGCGGTGGCTGTATATTATGTATTCAACCATACCAGCATCGCCCAACGGGGTTATTTTTCCAATGAATTCTTCTTCGTAATAGGCGGGGTTTTCTGTCTTGTACTGCTATACAGCAGCTTCGATATACTGTGCTTTGTGGTAAGCGAAGGGGAAGAACGCTACGCATTTGAAGCGTTCAAAGCGCAGGTGCTCAGCGAACAGCCTACGGTGGAGCCTTCATCGGTGGCTCCGGAACAACCGGAGGTGGCGGCCATCCAGGTGCAACACTACTTCAAAAACGAACTGCATACCCTGCCGGTACACCGGATCGGGCTGATTGAATACCGAAAACAGAAGGCCACCTGCTATACCTACGATGGCCGGAAATACCGGTTGCCCACCACGAAAGAGGACCTGCGGGGGTTTTCCAAAGCGCATGGATTTTATTGGCTGTCGCCCTTCTACGGTTTTGCGCTTGAAGGCATTACGCATCTTGTACGGGGAGGTGATGGGCCAATGCTCATTGCCCTGAAGCCGGGCATCGAACCGGTGCCTCAAATACAGGTAGTACCGTCCGGAACGGAAGAGGAAGTGCAACGGTACTACATCAAGATACACAAAAATAAGGCACGTAAAGTGCATGATCGGTACACAGAGTTGATGGCAAAAAAAGGTCGCCCCGGATCGGGACGACCTTAAGGGTTACCGCCTTCGCCTACGTGCGAGGCGTTGCAGCAACCAGGCGGTAAGGAAGCTTACCGTGGCACCCACCGCCGCCAGCACGGCGGTGTGCAGCACATCCGCCCAGGGCGGAAAGCGGAAGGCGCTGAGCAGCGTGCCTCCCAGGATGCCGGCCAGCAACCGGCCATCGCTAGGCATCAGGCGGCGCCTCCCCCCTGCCTTCGGACAGCTGCTCCCCGGGCGGCCGCTCGGGCGGATCCGCCTCCAGAGCGTCAAGCACGCCGATGATCAGGGCTACGTAACGCGCTCCGGCCACCACCTTGGGCGGCAGCTTCAGCGGTGCGGCAAGGATGGCCTGCGCGGCCACGGCCAACCCGCTTTTGACCCGCTGGTACCACGATACCCCCGCACTCATAGCACCCCCTCCTGCACGATGGTAAGCCACACTTCCTCACCTGCTTCCAGTGCGGGATAGGCGATGTCCTTGAGGCGCTCAAGCGCCACACGGCTGAACACGCCCTTGCCCGGGGCTATCACCTTCGTTACCGGTGCGATGCATCCCTGCAGCTCGGATAGAGCGAAATTGGCCGGATGGATGAGGATGGCCTCACGCCCCGGTACGCCGGATACGGCAAGCTGGTCGCCATGCTTGAAGTGCTCCCGCCGGATGAGCCGGTAACGTCCCTCGGGAATGCAGCTGATCATCCGCCGGTTGTTGCGCCAGGGAAGCTCGATGGTCTGGCAGATCGGCTTCCCGTCATGCTGCAGCACACCGTTGGTGCCGTCAGGATGATACGTCCGGATAAGTCGCAGCTCCGTCATCAGCTGGTGAAGTGAATCACAGACATCGGGTTGTAGGCCCCGTTGTTGAGCGGATAAATGGCCCCGCGGTCTTCAATGTAAAACGCCACACCGAATATCACCGCGATGGGGAGCCCGGCAGCCGGTGGCAACGGCAACGATAACACCGTATCCTCCACAACCGGCTCTTTAACGGTAAGTTCCGCACTTGAGGCCATGGATAGCGTAGACTCGCCCTCCTCGCTGAAATCCAACGCTACGGCACCCGCAACGAATTGAAAGTGCGTAGCCTCCTTGGGCTTGGCCAGCCGCACCTTCGGATCGATGGCCGGCACCGTTACCTGCACCTCGCCGCTCTCGGCATCCACCGAGGTGGAGAGCTTGGCAAACAGCGTGTTGGCCAACGAGGTGGCTGCGTTGAAGTTGAAACGGTGCAGAATGGCCAGGTTGGCCGGCTGCACCTGCCCCTCGCCCCGCACGTTTTCGGAATCGGCACGCACCACGCGCACCATCCGGCTGCCCAACCGGTTGGGCATACCCGGATCATACGTAAACAGGATGAGCGGACGCAGCGCATCGCGCAGGTGCTTCGCCGCCAGCGAGGCCGTGCGGAAATCCGCATTGTTTTCGCGCGTGCGCTGGTACTTCGGGTCCGTGGCAATGCGCTGGGCGGTTACCCCGCCCTTTTCACGTACCTGATGCCCGTTCTTGGTTTTGTAAAAGGTCAAATCCCCGATTCTTCCTTTTAATTTTAAGAAACTGTCTTGTTGTGCCATGATATGACTTTGTTAACAACACGACAAAGTTCCGCATAGTGGATTTGGCGCATGTCGCCCTGCGCCGCATGTGGCGCAATTGGCGTTATTGCCGCGGGAGTACCCGATTGTCGCTTTTGTCTCTTGGTTGGTTTGGATGGCTCGCTTATATTTGTGAATAGTAAACCGTCGTACATCCGGGGAATAAGCCCCCCTTGGCCGTAGCCCATTCGCCCCCTATCCGCCCATGCGCCGCATATGCGCCGCTGTATATCCGCTAAAAAAAGTAAAAAGCGGTAGGATAGCGATACGTAAGCGTAGGGAAGGCGGTAAAACGGGGGTGGGAGGCACCTTTGACGCCGATGCGGCTTTTGATCAGCGGACCCCTGGCCCTTTTCGCCAGGGCCTAAATCTTTCAAACCATGAAAAGCACAAAAGTTGTGATAAACGCACACGAAATAAGCATTATTCTCGGACTAAGCATACGCCAGGCGCAACGCTATAGACGACAGATATTAGCGGAACTTGGTAAAAAACATCATCAAGCGGTCACGTACGAAGAGTTTTCCGTGTATTCGGGCATCCCGCTGGAAGTGGTATTGAAGGCGTGCTTTGGCGCTACTTGTACAAAGTTATAATTATGATTATAACTTTTCCCATTATCCATTCAAATGATAATCATATGATGCGAGCAGAAAAACCCTTCCTCCTCGAATCGCACGCTAACGTTGTAAGCATTGGTTTAACGGCTTTTGATCAATGGACCCGGGCCTTTTTCGTCAGGGCCTAAATCTTTCAAACCATGAAAAGCACAAAAGTTGTGATAAACGCAAACGAAATAAGCATTATTCTCGGACTAAGCATACGCCATTCGCAGCAGAACTCGATGTGGCCCTGCAAATCGTTACGGCCAAACCCATGGCCAGCGTATTTCCCGTAAACTGGAGCCTGGCATTGGCCCGCGCTGGGGGTTCTCCATGGCCGATAGGCTGTGGCCGAAACTCAATCTCGGCATGTTATCCGGAGCGTGCAGCCTGGATGGCTTGGAGATATTACGCCGGTGCTTGCTCGTAAGGCTAATACAAAAAGCCAAAGAGCCACAGTGGAATTTTATGGCCAGTCCCTACTTCCAAGTCATCGGCAGCAATAAAAGAATTGGCTAATCCGGCAATCTGTTTGAATCCCTTGTTTTTACCACCGACTTCAAAAACAAATTTGCCATCAATTTCAAAGTCGCCTTTCTCATGCAACGAAATATGATGCCCCCCATCCAGAAATTGGCTAACAAAAAATGACTCACGTACACTTCCCCGGTCTGGATGCGAGATAGCCAATGCTTCAAACAGATTAGGATTTTCAAGCAGAACCTTGCCTGGCTTCTCCAGTTTACCATATCCTTTGCCTCCAGCATACAGATTATTGATTAGCCGAGCTTTTTCCAAATAATGAAAGTATTGGATCACGGTGTTACGCCCCATTGCCAGTTTCTTTCCCAAATCGGTAATATTAGGAGTAAATGGAACGTGTTCAGCCAAAATAGCCATCAGCTGCAGAATCTTTCGGATATTCTGATAGTCGATATGCTCCATGAAGGCAAGGTCATACTCAATGATTAACTTGATCACTTCTTCCAACCGTGTATGATACGTGTTGGTGTTTTCTTTATAAAAAGGATAATAACCATAGCTTAGATAGCGACTAAAATGTTGCAATGGCTTTAATTGCTGGATAATATCTATTGCCACACGCTCGTGATTCTCCAAAACATCGGTAAGTGATAGCTTTCTGAATTCAACCCCCTGATCGTAATGCAAAAATTCACGGAACGAAAGACCCGTTAATTGATAGACAACAGCCCTTCTACTTAAATCGACTGGCAAACGGAGCATATCGATAATAGACGAACCGGTGAAGATAATATTGACTTCCCGGTTGAAATCAAAGATGTTCTTGATTTCGCGATGCCATTCTGGATATTTATGAACCTCGTCCAAAAAAAGATATTTACCTCCTTTTGATGTAAATATTTCTACCACTTCCGTTAGGTTATGCCGGGTGAAATAAATATCGTCTAACGACAGGTAAATTGCTTCTGCACCACTTAAGCCGAGGGTCTTAAGCCGTTGCAGCATCAAAGTGGTCTTCCCCGTTCCCCTTGCCCCCATAATCCCGATTAATCGATCGTTCCAATCGATCGCTTCATAAAGGGTTCGCTTGAAACCAAGGGCTTGGACGGCTGTAATTTTGCTTGATTTTATGATAAGTTCATCCATATATCGCCAATAATGCTCTACAAATATAACAATTCTAGACAAATATGCTCTACACATAAAGCATATTTAACAGCTATTGATCTATTCATAAAGCAAAAATGCCGGCAATTAGGTTTAGCGCCGGGGCGGATTGGAATAGTACTAGATCATTTTCACCGCCTCCGATTTAATCCACCCCTGATGGCCATTCGGCAGGGAAACCCGCAGCCAATCCTTCACCTGTCCGACGACCTGTACCTTGGTTCCTTCGTGGATGACGAACAGCGTCTTTTCACTTTCCGACGGGGCGCTCCGCACCGTGGCCTGGCCGCTGAAAACCACAGCGCCATTGTGATCAACCTGCATGCGATGCTGCGAATAGGCCACCACCAGCAGCAAGAGGGCGAGTGCCATCGTAGCAACGCCGCTGTAAAAAGAAGCGCGCTTAACCCGGGGTTGCCATGCGTATAGGTACCAGATAAGCAGCCCAAAGGCCACCAGCCAGCAGACCACCGCGACAACCGACCACGTAGTGAGCGACGCGGAAAACAGCAGTCCGCGCCACCACGAATCGATGAAAAACTCGGGAAGCGGCTGGATGCGATCCGTAATGCCCAGGTTTACAAAAGCAAGATTCTCCCGGATATCCGGGTCACTGGGGTCAAGCTTCCGCGCTTTTTCGTAATACAGAATGGATGAGGCAAGGTTGCTCAGTTTAAAATGGGTATTGCCCAGGTTGTAGTACACGGCGGCTTCCTGGTAGCCGTCGGTCACGAGCGTTTCGTAGCATGTGGCCGCGCCTTCATAGTCGCCCGCGGCATACAGGCGGTTGCCTTTCGCAAATAACGAATCCGGGTGTTCGGCCGCTGCCGCAAACGCGGGTAGCAGGAGCAGCCAGACGGACATCCAATTAAATCTTCCCATGTTCCATATCATTAATGAGCTGCTTTGCTTTTTCATATACGTCGGCCTCGGAAATACCCGAAAGTGGGGCAAACCGGGTCATCTCGCACAGATCAAACGTTTCTTCCACCCGTGCGATGATTTCTTCGGCAACACCGCGTTCGCGCAATTGTTCGGAGATGTAGGCCTTGTTGAGTGCGGCGCCGGGGATGTTCAGCTTGTCGGCCACATACCCGTACAGTCCCTTATATACGGCTTCATAAAACAGCTTTTTGTCGCCTGCATTCAGGTGCTTGCGCGCTGCGGCCAGGTGTTTGGCGGCCGCTTTGTTGGCTTTCCGGTTGCGGACCAAACCCGCATCCCGATTTTGCGCGCGCTGCCGGTTGCGGTACACCCAGGCCGCAGCGAAAAGTACCGGCCCTGCCAGCAGCAGCACCACGAACCCGCCCGACCCCCAGAAGCCACTGCCCTCTTTGCTGAACCGCGGCGTGCGCGTTTTGATGTAGCGGATATCGTTGTCAAGTACCTTCACATCCCGCTGCGCGCCGGGAGCGAAGCCTACCGTGGGCTGCGAGCCGTCGCCTTTGGCTACCTGCAGCGTATACGGGTCGCCCTGCAGGGTTACATAACGCTTGGCGACAGGGTCAAAATAGGAAAACGACACCGGGGGCAATGGGTAGCTCCCCTCATGCCGGGGAATCATCAGGTAGGTGAATTCCCGGCTGCCGGATACGCCGGACGCCGATTCGGTGAGTTGATCGTTGACCTTGGGATCGTATTGCTCGATGGTTTCGGGTATGCGCACAGGAGGTGCATCGATCAGCTGCAGGTTGCCCGATCCCGAAATTTTCAGCGTATAGTTCACCGCCTCGTTTGCCTTCAGTTCCGTGCGGTCTACCGCCGTGGTGAACGAGAAATTGCCCACCGCACCCTCGAAACCTTCCGGTTTGCCGTCGGTAGGCAGCGGACGGACGGTGATGGGTATGGCCGGGCTTTTTAAGTCCTGCTCAACCTCGCGGTACGAGCCGCCGAAGAACCGTTCGAAGGGGTCGTTGGTCGCAATCGGCTCACGGATTACGAAGGTCATTTCCATCGGATCGATCTGCAACTTTCCGCTGCGCTCCGGAAAGAGGATGTATTGCTGCAGCACGGTTACCTGGTAACGCACGCCATCGACGACTTCTTCGGTCCATTCCGTCCGTTGATCGGTTGACTCCAGCGGCCGGCTCCAGAAACCGTTGAGGGCGGGCATTTTTCCGGGCATGTTGCCGGTGATCTGCACGTTGGTGTACAGTTTGTACGAAACCGTCAGCTGCTGGCCCTGGTAGACTTCCCGCTTGTCGGGCACGGCCCGGATGAAAATCTGCTTGCTGGCACTGGCAGACCGACGGGCATTCGCACGGTCGCTATTGCTGCCGCCGGTACCACTACTGCCACCCGAACTGCTGGCAGTGCCTTTCTGCACGGTGATGGTGAGTGCATTGGAACGAACCGTTTTTCCGTCGGCCTCCACCGCCGCCGGCTGAATGGTGTACTTGCCTTCCTTTTCAGCCACCAACCCATACCCCACTGATGTGCTCACGGTGGTTTTGCCGTTGATGGAGCGCATGCTGGTCGACTGGTTGGGGCCGGAAACTACCCGGAAGCCTTCGAAAGACGGCGGGTCAAATTTTTCGGCCTGTCCGTTTACGGTGAAGCGGACTTCAAACGGAACACCGGTCGTGACGGCCGTTTGGCTCACGGAGGCAGTTACCGTCAGCTCCTGGCTCCGGGCCGCGTGAGCCCACAGCAAACAAAGGATGACGACGTACCGCATCACCATTGTTTTACCACCTTTCCCTGGCCGGTGCCTTTTTTCTTTTTTAACTTCTCCTGTGTGTTCTTTTCTTCCTGGTTCATGGCTTCCAATAGACGCTCGGCATCTGCTTTCGATAACTGGCCCGGTTGGGACTGCTGCTGATCGTTTTTACCGTTGTCTGAATCGTTTTTGTCGTTCGGGTTGTCTTTATTTTGATCTTGATCTTTTTTATCCTGATCCGGGTCTTTGTTGTCCTGATCTTTATTGTCTTGGTCTTTATTGTTCTGGTTTTGATCCTTATTATCCTGATCTTTCTTGTCGTTCTGCTGATCCTGGTTGTTTTGCTGTTGCTGCTGTTGCTTCAGTTTTTCCTGCGCATAGGCCAGGTTGTACCGGGTTTCGTCGTCTTTGGGATTGTTCAGGAGCGACTTTTTGTACGCTTCGATGCTCTCTTCCAGTTTCTGCGACTCCAACAGGGCATTGCCCAGGTTGTGGTAGGCTTTCGCCTTGAGGGTTTTGTCGGTAGCAGACCCGGCAATATCGGTAAATTGCTGAACGGCATCGTCCAGTTTCTTCTGTTTATACCATGCCGCACCGAGGTTGAAATTTCCCACGACGGATTCCAGGCCATTGTTGCCCAACGACCGTTGGTAGGCCGCCGCAGCTTCGTCGTATTGCTGCTGGCGATAGTATTCGTTTCCTTGCAGGATCGACTTTTTGTCCTGCTGGGCCTGCGCAACAGCGGGCAGTAGGATCGTCATTAACAGGAATAGTTTTCGGTTCCTCATTTCGTTACCTCAAATAAATTCAACGCACTCAGTTTGCGGCTCTTGCGGTTGGAGATGAAAAACTCCAGCAGCACGAGCAACAGGGCAAAGCCGACAAATAGCTGAAAGCGGTCTTCGTAGCTTTTGAACAGCTTGGTGTCTACCGCTTTCTTCTCCATTTTATCTACCTGGTCCATCACCACATCCAGGCCGCTCCCGCCCGTGGAGGCCCGTACGTATATACCGCCCGACGCCGCAGCGATTTCCCGGCACATGCTTTCGTTCAGTTTGCTCACTACCGTCTCTCCCTTTTCATCCTTGATAAAGCCCACGGGATTGCCCTGCTGAAAAATCGGTATCGGAGCCCCTTCGGGCGATCCAAGGCCAACCACGTGCACCACCACGCCGGCACTTTGTGCCCGCCTGGCTGCGGCGACGGCATCGTCTTCGTGGTTCTCGCCATCGGTCATGACGATCATGGCTTTGCTAGTGCCGCTCACCTGATCAAACGTCTTCATCGCCATGTCGATGGCGGCACCGACGGCGGTACCCTGCGTGGGGACCATATCGGTGCTGATGTGGTTGAGGAATAGCTTGGCGGCTGCATAATCGGAGGTGATGGGAAGTTGCACGTACGACTCGCCGGCAAAGACGATGAGGCCGATGCGGTCGCTCCGCAACTGATCGATCAACTGGGAGATCCCGCGTTTGGCATTTTCAAGCCGGTTCGGCGGCAGGTCGCCCGCCATCATGCTGTTGGACACATCCAGCAGGATCATCAGATCGGCTCCCTTCCGCTCTCCCTCTACGGCAACGGTGCCCACCTGCGGGTTGGCCAGGCCGATGATGAGTGAGGCCACGGCCAGCAGGTAAATCGAAAACTTCCATCCCGGGCGGCTGAATGCCACGTCGGGCATCATGCGCTTCACGAGCCGGTCGTCGCCGAAACCCCGGAGTGCCTTGCGCCGCCAGCGCCTGTACAGCAGGAATACCAGCAACAGGACGGGCAGCAGGGCCAGGGCCCAGAGCATAGCCGGATGTTCAAATCGGATCATGTCAACGCTCCTTTCAGCACCGTTTGGCGCAACGCGAAATCCATCAGCAACAGCAGCAGGGCGGCCAGCGCAAACGGGAAAAAGCGCTCGGTTTTCTGCTGGTAATGCGTCACCGCGATCTTCGCCTTCTCCAATTGGTCGATCTGCCCGTAGATGGCCTTTAGCTTTTCATTGTCCGTAGCCCGGAAGTATTTGCCGCCGGTGAGATCGGCGATTTTCGTGAGTGCTTCTTCATCGATGGTAACGGGCACTTGTTGGTACTGGATGCCAAACGGTGTCTGCACCGGATACGGGGCGTAACCTTCGGTACCCACCCCCACCGTGTAGACCCGCACATTGAACTCCTTCGCGATTTCGGCAGCGGTAACCGGCGCAATGGATCCGGTGGTATTGGATCCATCGGTGAGCAGAATCACCACTTTGCTTTTCGCATCGCTTTCCTTCAGGCGGTTTACGGCCGTGGCCAGGCCCATGCCGATGGCCGTACCGTCGCGGATCATGCCGTTGCTGATATCGCCGAACAGGTTGATCAGCACATCGTGGTCGATGGTAAGCGGGCATTGGGTGAAACTTTCCCCGCTGAATACCACCAGTCCGATCCGGTCGTAGGGTCGCCCTTTGATAAACTCCATGGCGATGTTCTTTCCGGCTTCCAGCCGGTTGGGTTTCAGGTCTTCGGAAAGCATGCTTCCGGAAATATCCGTGGCAATGACGATATCGATGCCTTCCGTGGTGGAATCTTCCCAGCTCAGCGCAGACTGCGGCCGGGCGAGGGCAACGATCAGCAATGCCGCCGCCAGCAGCCGGAGCACCGTACCCGCATGCCTCAGGATGGGATAGGCCGGTTTGATGTGCTGCAAGCCGCCCAGTGTGGATACCACCAGGCTTCCCTGTTGTTTCCTGCGCCGCCAGATGGCCCAAGCCGGCAGTACGGGAAGCAGGAGCAGCAACCAGAGTAGATTCGGGTTGGCAAAGGTGATTCCCTCAAACAGGCTCATACGGCTCCCTCCTTTACAAAGGCGATGGCCTGCTCCATGCTCTGCTCGTTGTCAGTATGCAGGGGCTGCTCGCGGGCAAACTTCACCAGGTCGGCAAGCGTAAGCACCTGCCGTAAGCGGGTTTTTTGCCCGTCGGGCAGATCGGTGGCGGCCAGTGCCACAAAAATTTCGTCGGTGGTCTGTTCCATCGCCGGTATGCGGTAGCGACGTTCCAGAAAATCGCGCAGGATGTCGGACAACTCGCTGTGATAGGGCTTCACTGCGCCCTGCTGCCATAGTTTCCGGTCGCGCAGTGCCTGCAATTTTCCCAGAGCCAGCTCGTGTGGCGGGATATCCGGCAGCGTTTCGGCGGGCGGCGGGGCGGGCGCTTTCTTGCGTTTCTTTAAGACGAACCAACCCACGCCTGCGGCCACGAGTACCACCACGGCCAGTGCTACCCACAACAGATTGTCGCGCAGCCAGTCCAGCCAGCTGTAGGAAACTTCCAGCGGCTGCTTGATGTCGTAGATGGCTTTGGTGGTATCCACGGCGACAGCTTGGACTTGCAGCGGCAACGCTTCGGTGCGGTATGCCGAGTCGCCGACCGTAATTTCAAACTCCGGAATGACCTGCATGCCGGCATCAAACGAGGTGATGAGATAGGTCTGTGTAACGGATTGCTGGCCGGGCCCGGTCTGCACGGTATCGGTGGTGCCCGCCTCCACGATGGGTACTTTTGCCGAGAGCGTATCGGCCAGTTGCGGAAAGCGCACGTCGGTACCGGCGGGTATCTCGGCGCGCAGGCGGAGCGTCGTCTGGTCGCCCAACGCAATGGTCGATGTATCCAGCTGTGCCGATACACGGATTTCCTGTGCCTGGGCAGGACCGCCCGCGGATAGCAGCATCAGCCCGCCCAAAACGTAAGAAAACAGTTGTTTTCGTAGGATCTGCATCGTTCGGTTATCGTTTCGCTCCACGTCGCTTGAATAAGGTCATCAATGGTTTCGTGTAAGGTTCGTGGGTACCAAGCCGCGCAAAATCGACCCCGGAACGTCTGAATAGCGTATCCAGCTGATCATTGCGCTCCAGGGCTGCTGCTTTGAAGGCCAACCTGACTTTTTTGTCGCCGGTATTCACCCATCGCAATTGGCCGGATTCGGCATCCTTCACCGGGATCAGCCCCAGATCGGCCAGCTCCTCCTCGCGCCGGTCGTACAGGCGCAACGCCACCAGGTCGTGCTTCCGGTTGGCCGTTTTCAACTCCTTTTCAAAGCCGGTACCCATGAAATCGGACATCAGAAAAGCAGTACTCCGTTTTTTGATGACACCGGTGAAATAGCGCAGTGCTTCGGCGATGTCGGTGCCCGGATGTGCCGGCTGGAAATCAATCAGCTCACGGATGATCATCAGGATGTGGCTGCGCCCTTTTTTCGGTGGGATGAATTTTTCCACGCGATCGCTGAAAAACAGGATGCCCACTTTATCGTTGTTCTGAATGGCTGAAAACGCAAGTACCGCACACAGCTCAGTAGCCAATTCGCGTTTCTGCTGGTTCGTGGTACCGAAATTGCCCGACGCGCTGACGTCTACCAGCAACATCACGGTCATTTCACGCTCCTCTTCGAATTCTTTGACGTAGGGGTGGTTGAAACGGGCGGTCACGTTCCAGTCGATGGTCCGGATTTCGTCGCCCACCTGATATTCGCGCACTTCGCTGAATGCCATGCCGCGCCCCTTGAAGGCGCTGTGGTATTCGCCCGAGAAAATCTGATTGCTGAGTCCGCGGGTACGGATTTCTATTTTGCGTACTTTTTTTATCAGCTCCTTCGTATCCATGGGCTCACGGTACTTCTACGGCATTCAAAATTCCGGTAATAATTGTTTCGGTGGTGACATTTTCGGCCTCGGCCTCATAGGTAAGCCCGATCCGGTGCCGCAACACATCGTGGCACACCGCCCGCACATCTTCCGGGATGACATATCCGCGGCGCTTGATGAAGGCATACGCCTTGGCGGCCATGGCCAAACTGATGCTGGCCCGGGGCGACGCACCGAAGCCGATCAGGTTTTGGTAATCGGCCAGGTTATATTGGTCGGGAAACCGCGTGGCAAAGACAATATCGATGATATACTGCTCGATTTTCTCATCCATATACACCTCGCGCACCACCTTCCGGGCCTTGAGAATCGTATCCGGATGCAGGATTTTCGCAGGCTGGGGCATCCCCTGCGGAGCAATGTTGGCCCGCATGATGCGTTTTTCATCTTCCTTTTTGGGGTAGCCGATCACCAGCTTGAGCATGAAACGGTCTACCTGGGCTTCCGGCAGCGGATAGGTGCCTTCCTGTTCGATGGGGTTCTGCGTAGCCAGCACCAAAAAGGGCGAGGGCAACGGAAACGTCTGATCGCCGATGGTGACCTGGCGTTCCTGCATGGCTTCCAGCAGGGCACTTTGTACCTTGGCAGGTGCGCGGTTGATCTCGTCAGCCAGGATGAAATTGGAGAAAACAGGCCCTTTCCGTACGATAAAGGTCTCCTGTTTCTGATTGTAGATCATCGTGCCCAGGAGGTCGGCAGGCAGGAGGTCCGGCGTAAACTGGATGCGGCTGAAACCGGCATCAATCGCTTTCGACAACGTATTGATGGCCAATGTTTTCGCTAGGCCCGGCACCCCCTCCAGCAGGATGTGTCCGTCGGCCAGCAAGCCGATGATCAGCCGTTCTACCATGTAACGCTGCCCCACGATTACTTTGTCCATCTCCAAGAGCAACAGGTCGATAAAAGCGCTCTCTTGCTGTATCCGCTCATTCAAGGCCCGGATATCCGTAGGTAAGCCGGTCGGCGGTGTGTTGATCGTTGTTTCTTCCATTCAGACTGAATTTTTTGGGGCCGAAAATTATAAAATACCCGGTGTCATTACAATTATAAACTGTTAAATTGTGTTAAAATGCCGTCACGAAAAATTTTGTTTACTCCAATGAACAAATATTTAAATTTTTGTTTACCGCAATAAACAAAATAGCTTGCAACTATCGTGGTAGCTGCAAGCTATTTATGGAAGGAACTCCGCTGGTTCAACTTCAGAACTTCCGGTATTCGCCGGTTAAATATTGATTGGCTTTTTCCTCCTTGAATTTGGCCGTTTCGGCATCCCAATGCAGGGTTTCGCCCGGGAAGCGCCCGGCAATAGTACCCAACAGAATGGTTTCCGTGAGCCGTGAGGCATATTCAAACGGTGCCGAGCATTCGCCTTTACCCAAGCAGGCATCCACAAACTGGTGGTAGTGCTTGGGGCCTTCGGTATCGTAGTTGCGGATGGGCTCGCCCAGACCATTCGCTTTGCTCACCTCGGCGATTTCCTCGGAAATATCGACGTACTTACCCCGGACAATCTTTTTGGGCAGCTGCATAAAGTGGGGCAACAACAAACGGCCTTTCCTGCCCACAAACATGGCTCCTTGATCCGGCAGTTGGTTGTCGGCCGCGACCATCGGATCCAGCGAAACTTTACCCTCGCTATCCACGCCCTTAACCGTCTTCTTTTCGTCGGTTTTGGCTTCCATGCCCGGCAACATCAGGTCTTTGTGCATCGGCGGTGCGCCGGGGCCGTCATACCAGACCCATTTTAACGACCGGGTGGTGTATTCGGTGCCCGGAAATTCATAGGTTACCGCATTGTGTTCCGGAAAGCCGAATCCATTGGTGGGCCGGCATTCGTTGGTGATCGTGCGCGGCACATCCAACTGCAGCGCATTGTAGGGCGTATCAAAAATATGCACCCCCATATCGCCCAGGGTACCGCAGCCGTAGTCCATTAATTTCCGCCATACGCCGGGGTGATACACCCCTTCTTTGTAGGGCGGCTTGGGCGAGGTGCCCGCCCACAGGTTCCAGTCCAGGTATTCCGGGATCGGATCTTCACCCACCGGACGCGGACCGTCGTACCCGTGGTTCTTCGGTGACCACGCGTAGACCGTGTGTACCTTACCGATAATGCCGGATTGGATCAATAGCGTGGCTAACTTGTAGTCGTAAAACGAGTGCACCTGAATACCCATCTGGGTAACCAATCCCTTATCGGCGGCTAGCTTTTTCATATCCCGCGCTTCAGACACGTAATGGGTAAGCGGTTTCTGGCAATAAACAGGTTTGTTCTGCTGCATGGCCAGCATGGCCGCCGGGGCGTGGGTATGATCCGGTGTCGACACGACAACTGCGTCAATCTCATCGCCCAGTTCTTTCAACATCTCCCGGTAATCCGAAAACACGCGGGCCCGCGGGTGGAGTTTATGCGCCGCGGATAAATTCCGGGCATCCACGTCGCAAAGGGCAAACACATCCACATCCGCATGGGAGGAAATGGCCTTCAGGTCTTCGGCTCCCATGCCCCCCACCCCTATATGAGCGGTCCGTAAACGTTTCCCGGCGGGGAAAGCTTTCAATAAAGAGGGTGCCAACATGACTCCCAAAGCACCTAATGCACTGGTTTTTAAGAATTCGCGTTTATTCATGACTGGGTATTGATCTGTGTAATTGTAGCCAATGTAAAACTATTGTCCGTTTATTCCAAGTCTATTTTAAAGAAATAGCATGATTTGCTCAAACGGATTACCATATTTCCCAGCCACGAACTACCTGACAGGTAACTTCACGGCCCCCTTCGGTGGCAGCAGCGCTAGGCCGCCAACCTGTTACGGACCTGGCCAAACGTTGGAAATGCGCCGCACGCGAATGTTGCGGAACCAAACAGGGTGACCATGATCTTGCAGCCCGAGCCGCCCGCTCCGGACAATGGCGTAGTCAAACGCCTGGAATTTGCTACGGGCAACGGCAGCCTTCCAGTGTTCCGAGTTCAGATCGTATGTCAGTATCTTTTTTCCATTGAGCCAATGGCCCACCTTCCCTCGATCTACGAGGATCCGTGTCGTGTTCCAAGATCCGGCTGGGCGCGTGGCGTTAAGCGTAGGCGCCAGCACGTCGGAGGCCGATCCCGTAACTTGGTTTGCCTGCAGGGGCTCTGCGTAATGGTCGTTGTCGATAAGCTGAAACTCGGGCCCGGTTTGGTACATTCCTGCATACTGCGCCTCTTCAGAAACATGATAAAAAATACCGCTATTACCGCCTTTTTCGATCTTCCACTCGACGTATAGTTCGAACTGGTCAAAGAGGTCGTTACTAACCAGGTCGCCGTTATTTCCACCGCTGAACAGGATGCCGTTGGCAATCTCCCATCCGGCAACATCTTTCCGCAGGTAATTGTGCCAATGGCTTGCCGGGGTTTTGCCGATCAACGGCTGCCACCCGTCCTTTCCAATGGCTGGCGCGCCCGTTGCCGTGCGGCTCACCCCCTGTTGGGAGCTACCGCACGACCACGCAGATAGCGCCATGGTGATCATCGAGATAATAAACTTGTTGCACATCGTTTACTTGCTAATCCCCCGGCATGGCCGGCAGGCTGAAACCGTTATGATACGTGTGGTTGATCCATTCCTTGGCGGCATCGGCGGCATTCAGTTCAGTAAACTGCCGGTCAAAACGGGGATCGCCATCAATCACCTCAAACTTATCGACGGAGACTACCTGGATTTTCTCCCCGGGATCGATATTGGTAAACGCCATGCGCTCACCATCCCATTGGAGTTCACGGTACAGCCCCTGTAACCTAACCGCTAATACGCCCATGACAACGGTTTCGTTGAAAGGACCTGAGAATCCGAAATGGGAGGACGCTTCTTTTCGGCGGCGTGGAGATTCTTTCGCTGCCCGTATCCAATCCTGTTCGTGGGCATTTGTTGCCCAAATGTCTCCGTTTCCGCCAGGTATTCGGGGTATCCACGGTGTTGGCTCTTCAAAATGGGCCATCTCAGCTACCGGCAGCAGCGTCGGATTCATACCAAAACAACCGGTCATGATTTTCCCTTTGGAACCAACGAAGAGGATACCCCCATTGGGGTCGCCCATCATCTGGCCGGGCGCAAGTTCTGCAGGACGTTCGGGCAGCAAGCCGCCGTCGTACCACGTAACCTTCACCTCGGGCATGTTTACCTTATCTTTTGCCGGGCGCGCCGGAAAGGTATAATGTACTTTCTGCGCATGCGGCGGCGAATAGAGATTACTAAGTGTGGAGCTACCGCTTACCTTAATCGGGTATTGCAGGTCAAGTGCCCAATAAATTGGATCCATGATATGGCAAGCCATGTCGCCAAGGGCTCCGGTGCCAAAATCCCACCACCCGCGCCAATTCCAGGGGGTGTATACCGAATGATAGGGCCGTTTAACGGCTGGCCCCAAAAACAGGCCCCAATCGAGCGTGCTGGGCACGGGTTGGCCTGCGGTGGGCGCAATAAGCCCTTGCGGCCAGATGGGGCGGTCTGTCCAACAGTGAACCTCATGCACGTCGCCGATTACGCCGGATTGGATCCACTCGGTGATCCGCCGGCACCAGTCGAACGAGTTTCCCTGATTGCCCATCTGCGTGGCCACCCGGTACTTCTTGGCCAGTTTGGTCAGCAACCGTGATTCATAGACCGAGTGGGTGAGCGGTTTCTGGGTGTAGGTATGCTTGCCCAGCGTGATGGCATGGGCGGTGACACCTGCGTGGGTATGGTCGGGCGTAGCCACCATCACGGCGTCGATAGACTTCCCCAGCTCGTCAAACATCACCCGCCAGTCTTTGAAACGGCGCGCATGGGGATAGTCGTCAAAAGTTTTGGCGGCATACCGCCAGTCGACATCGCAGAGTGCCACAATGTTTTCGGTGGCCATGTTGGCTAAATTGCGGCGCCCCATACCGCCCACGCCGATACCAGCGATGTTGAGCTTGTCACTGGGCGCCACGTGGCCGGTTACGCTGCCCAGCACATGGCTGGAAACAATCGAAAAGCTCGCCGCAGCAGTGGTGTTGCGTATAAATTTTCTTCTGGATAGGATATTGGTCATGATTTATCTGCTTTCTGGTTCTTGGATTTGGATCGGATGGAAAGAAGCGCCCACATGGAAATCGGGATCGGCGGTGTTTGGATCAATCCAGGTAAGCCACTGCACGGGGTCAGCTTCGGTATGGGCTTTGTCGTATTCGGCGCGGTATAACCCCATGTAGAGGGTGAAAGTTCCGGTAGGTGGGATATCCTCGGACAGCCCGCGAAGAAAACGGAGGGGTATCCGGCCTTCCACTACATACCCCCCGGTGGTAGCCTGTGTAGCGACAGCCAGGGCGGGCAAATCCCAGGTGTCGTCAAACTGGCGGTAGTAGGCCGCCCGGTAATCCAGCACGTCACCGCGCGGACCCATTTCAAGGCAATAATAATTGCCCAATGTGCTGTCGGCCGAAAGGAAAATTTCCACCCGGTCTCCCGAAGCAACATCCGATTCCTGAGCAAAGGGAAGCGCTACCAGCAGGCTGTCCGCTACCTCGAAATTGAAGTAAAGCCACGCGGAGTCCGCGATGGCGCGGAACCGGGTGGGGCCGAACGGCGTAGCGCGCCATGGCGAATGGAAGTCGCTGACTTCAAAGACCGTATCGAGCGCCGCCCAATCCTGCAGGTATCCATCTACGGCCAGGGGAGCATGAGCAACCGCGGGAACGGACGGCAATCGATCCGATTCCCGCGGCGAACAGGCCAGCATGGCCCCCAGCAGAAGCACCATCGTTAGGTATCGCATTTGGCTTTGCATCCGGACGAGCTTATTGACTTAACCGATAATGCGCCAATCCTTTTCCATATTCATCAAGAAAAGTTAGGTCGGGATGGTCCTTGATGTATTGGCCGTCAATATACACGCCGAAGCTGGTGATATGCTGGATGCCCCGCTTGGCATAAACATCGATATCTTCCAAAAAAACCTGATTGTGCCACGGCAGTGCGACAGCCGGTTTTTTCCACCCGCTAAATAACGATACATCCAGCCAGTACTCGAGTACTTGTGCCGTTTCTACGGGAAATACTTTTAAGTTTTCATCCAGTAACCTCAAGTGTTCGCCATGGGTGATTGTTTGTGTGGCATTCCAGCCGGTAGCACCCGTATCGAGCAGGGGTTTGTCCCACCTCCGATAGATAGGTGCAAATTCGAGGAAAATTCCGTCTGCCGGTTTTACCTTCACGGGTGGTTCGAGGGTATTAACGTATGCCAGGTGTGCCAGCATAGCCTCGGGATCTACTTCTTCCCGCAATGCTTTCACGATTGCATTTTCGAGAAGCAGGGCCTGCTCGCTGTCGGAATAGGGATCGCATTCCGGGCATCGGCACATAGGTACCGCATCATCAATCCAATAAAAGTACCTGCCGGTGGTAGGGGCAAGGATTTTGGCGTATTTCACCGCGTTATCGCACACGGTCTTGACGGCCTTTTCGGAATGCACGCAAAGGTTGTAGTCGGCAACGCGCTTTCCTTCCGCATTCATCCGAAACATCGTTGAATCTTCTTCAAACAGGCTCCTCGGCAACAGATCGCCCATCGAATGCAACTCGTGCTCAACCTCGATGCCATATGTCTTGCATTCTTCAAGAAACTGCTGGCCACGCTCGGATTGGATAAATTCGGCAACCTGACTGGGAGTGATATGCGTGGCCAATGTTGTAAGGCCGGCCTCCTTGGCACGCCTTGGCCAATCTACGGTACTCAGGTCATTGACATCAAGCACCAATCCACGCGTTTTGAAAGGGCTTGCCTCCTTCTTTTCAGCCTGCGTAGAGCAGGAATTGAGTGTGCCAAGAATTAAAAGTACGGGCACAAAAGATGTTAACAGTAAACGGATTCGATTTACGTAGTATTTCATTTTATTGCTATTTGATGAGTATCCTATTGCTTGTTATTGATTCGGCCAGCCGGGATTTTGGATGAGGTTTTCATTGATGAGCAACTCATTTACCGGTAGTGGATCGAGATAGTCGCGGTCTGCCTTGAACTGGTATCCATTGGGCAGGATATCCTGATAATAGTCGATGTACCCGTTTTCATCGAGGTTGATATTGCTGAAACCGGGGTAGTCTGACGCGTTGAATTTAGCACCTTTGGGTCGCTTATTGACAAAAAGATCGTGTGCGCGCCACCGCATTAAATCGGCGAGACGGTATCCTTCACAGGCCAGCTCCACGCGCCGCTCGCGGCGTATTTCATTCAGCAGCGGTGTCAGCGCGGGGAAATCCCACCTGGGGTCGACCGTAATGGATCCCATCGTCAGATCGGGCATTTGTACGCGTCGGCGCAGCAAGTTGATCGATTTATTGATGTCATCCTGATTTAACGATCCCAGCTCGGCCTTGGCCTCGGCATAGTTGAGCAATACTTCGGCATAGCGGAAGATGATGGCTGCCGTGGTCGATCCAAAATCGGCTTGCTGCAATTGCTTGTTGGGCAACGCTCCCTTTTGAATCTGGTACCCGGTGGTGGTATTCGCTTCTCCACCGAGATGTACGGGCGCTCGCTCAAAAACCAGGTCTTCATTGATCGGATCGCCCGGTGCAAAGACGATGGCATCCAAACGCGGGTCTCTATTCCGGAACTCAGTGGTAAGGTTCGCATCGCCTTCGTACGAGGAACTGACTGCGATGGGTTTTCCATCGGTACACAGGTAGGCGTCAACCAGCGATTTGCTTACCCCCGTGGCACCGCCGATGATGGAAAGGAAACGCTGCCCGTTATGCGCGTTGAAACCCAGGATATAACGCTTCCAGAAAATCACCTCCGGATTGGCGCCCAGATCACTCTGGTTGAACAGCGAAACGTAATCGGCTACGCTGCTGCCCGCCACTTGGTACCTTCCGGCATTCATTATTTGTAACGAGGCATCTACAGCTTGCTGCAAATAGGTTTCAGGGGTGGCATTCTGGACGCCAAACGGCGTACCGGCATGATATTTTTGCCATGTACCTTCGTACAAGGCAACGCGTGATTTTAACGCCAACGCTACGTATTTGTTGATCCGGAAATCCGGCGCATCTGGCTTCAGGTATTGGATGGCTTGGTCCAAGTCTGCCAATATCCGGTCTGCGATGACATTGCGCGGTTCACGCGGATTGTACAATGCCTCATCGGCCGTACCCAGCGGTTGGTCATACCAGGGCACGCCACCGAAGCGCTGCAGCAAATCGAAGTAAATATAAGCCCGGAAAAAGAATCCTTCGCCTATGTATTGGTCAACATCGGCCGTCCGCCCACCCATATTATCGATAACCCGCTGGTAGTTGGCATGAAATACGTTGATGTTGCGCACATTGTTCCAAGCCCATCCGCCACCGGTCTGCGGCAGGGCCCGGACGCCACCTAACCGTGTATTGTAGACGCTCGGCACCATGTTGTCACTGTTGTTGTCCCGCCAGAAGGGACCGCCATCGTGAGATGACCATCCAGGGAATAACTCGTAAAAGGGATTGAGGAAAAGCGCCAGGTCTTGGCTGGTCTTCCAGAAGTTGACTTCGGTAATCGCGTCGAGCGGCGTTTTATTCAAAAATTCACTTTTCTCACACGATAGCAACGTGGCAAAAAAAGCAAAAAGTACGATGTATGTTGTTTTCATAATCTTTTCGTTAAAAATTGATGTTCAACCCGAGGGAGAGCGTTTTCTGAATCGGGTAAACCTTGCCCCTGCCGAAATTGCCGTCGGTACCTTCTGGATCGAGAAACCGCTCGATGCCCGAAAATGTCAGCAAGTTTTCAGCATTGAAGAAAATCCGGGTTTGGGAAATGGACAGCCGATTGGTCAATTGTGCTGGCAACGTGTAGCCCAGCGACAAGTTCTTCAACCGGGCATAGGCCGCGTTCTGTAGGTATCGCGTTGACGTTTGCCGATTCTTATGCGTTTCGGCACTGATATAGGGGTTCGGCCAATAGCCATCCGGATTATCCGCCCGGTAATAATCCATATGTTGCTCAAATACACTCGTGCCCCATACATTGTCCGCATGGCCCCAGAAAAGCCAATCGCCGCCGCCCGAAAAATCGACATCCCGTTTCCCTACGCCGGTCCAAAACATATTGAAGTCGAACCGTTTATAGTTCATGCCCAGATTCAGGCTGTATAAATACCGTGGGTTCGAATTGCCAATGATGCGCAGGTCGCCCGAATTGTCAACCGTATTAAGACCCGGGCCTATTTCACCATTCCCATCTACGTCTTCATACCGTACGTCGCCGGGCTTCCATACCCCGAAAAAGCGCGACTGATCCGGTGCCGAAGCAATTTCTTCGTCCGATTGGAACAGCCCGTTTGAATGATAGCCCCATATTTCGCCCAGTACGCGGCCCTCGTAGTTCTGGGAAAGTACACGGTTGGGATTATTCCACCGGGTGATGACCGTCTTGTAGTCGGTAAGGCCAACCGTGAGGTCGTAGTGGAAGTCTTCCTGTATCTTTCCCTTGTAGGTAACGCTGAGCTCCCATCCGGTGTTCTTTTGCGCGGCATTGTTTTCCTGAGGCACGCCGGTGCCCAACGTTGCGGGCAAGGGATTGGGTGTGCCGATCATGTCCGAAATCTCCCGCTTAAACAAATCGAACGTAACCAAAATCCGATTGTTCATCAACCCTGCATCGAAACCAACGTTCGTGGTACTGATCGTTTCCCAAGTGAGCGCGGAACTCACGATGCCCGGGGCATTGATTCCGATCACCGGCGTATTGCCGGCTACCCACGATACCTGCGGATTTACCGGCATGACGGGAAGGTAGAGGAAGTTGGCAACGTTGTGATTGCCCAGTGAACCGTAGGAAGCCCTTAGCTTAAACTCGTTGACGGTCTGCTTAAGTGGCGCCCAATAGTTTTCCTCGGAAAGGCGATACGCCACCGAAACCGATGGAAAAAACCCGAAACGCGACGCTTCGTCGAACCGGGAACTGCCTTGGTAACGGCCATTGAACTCCAACAGGTATTTGTCGCGATAATCGTAATTGAGCCGCGCAAACGTTCCCATGGTCGCCCACTCATTCATATGATCGTACAAACGGGTCGATCCGGTGGCAAGCAATATGGCCGGAACGTAATCCGTCAACAGGTTGTCGCGATAGCCCGAAAGGTCCTCAAATCTGCCGAATTCACGCTGATGGCCCACGAGCAGCTTGAAATTATGGTCTGAAACACGCGTTTCATAGGAAGAATAAATATTGGCATTCCAATAGTTGTTGCGCGCATAAGTTTTAGTCAGGCTATTGAGGGGCGTGGTATCAAAATGGGTGTACAACGTTCCATCGGGCCCCACTGCATCCACTTTGGCACGGTGGAGCGAAGAGGTCGAAGCTTTGTTGTTCCAGCCGTAATCGCCCTTGATTAACCAACCTTTGATGGGCTCAAATTCGGCCTCTATCTTCGTCCAGAAATCGTTCGTGACGTGCTTTTCCCTTCCCCCATCCTCAAAAACCTGGAAGCGTGACATTTCACTCCAGGTACCATTGGGATATCTTACCGGGTCTGTTGGAAACCGCCGCGGGAAATCGTGCCACATCACCGAGCGGTCCAGACCGTACCCGTCGTTGGGGTAGTCTATATCGCTGTTGGAAAACTTGGTCAGGAAATTTATGCGCATCCAATCGGTGATCGTAGCGCTGATCTTCGCATCGATGTTATACCGCTTATAGCCTTCGTTGGCATAACGCATTTGTCCACGGTGGTCAAAGAGTCCTAGCGAAACATAGTAGTTGAAATGCTGGCCACCGCCGTTCATGCTGAGGTCGTGCTTCTGGCGCAATGCCCAGGGCTTGAGGATTTCGTCATACCAATTGGTATTGCCATTGGCGTTTTCGCGCTTTGCCCACTTTGATGGGTCCAACGGATCCGGCCCCACGGCGGGGATACTGGTTGGGTCTTGCATGTACTGTTTGATTCGCTCAATCACCTCGTCGGAAAATAACGGAGCGCTGCCAGCATTGACCGTGGCGGCATTAAGGTACGTCGAAAAATCCAATGAATTCACCGGGTGCGGCAACCGCGTCGGCGCACCCATGGAGAGGGTGTTGTTATAGTTAAACCGAGGTTTCCCTTCGCTGAATTGCCCTTTTTTTGTGGTGATAAGGATGACCCCATAGGGTGCGTTCGCACCGTAGATAGCCGCTGAAGAGGCGTCTTTGATAACCGAAATGCTCGCTATGTCTTCGGGGTTGACCAGGTTGATATCTACCGGCAACCCATCCACCAACACCAGCGGATTGCCCATCCCCCGGATATTGAAGTTCATGGTGGCATCGGGCTGGCCTCCTGAATTATTGGTAAATACATTGAGGCCGGGGCTTATGCCCTGCAACGCCTGGCTCACATTGCCGATGGGGCGGTCTGCAAGCCGCTCACCGTCTACCATTTCCACAGCACCGGAGAGGTTGGCCTTTCGTTGTGTACCGTATCCCACCACGACTACCTCATCCAGGTCGCTGACGGAATTCGTCAGCGTAACCTGCACCGAACGTTGATTGGAAACGTCTACCTCTTGGGATTCAAAACCGACGTTGCTGAACACCAATGTCAAATTGCCCTGCGGCAAAGTGAGCCTGAAATTTCCCTGGGCGTCTGTCGTAGTGACGGAGTTGCCGCCTTTTACCGATACGGTAACACCGGAAAGGGGCGTTCCCTGCGCATCGGCTACTCTACCGGTGATTTCACGTTGCTGGAGTTCCGCTGCTGGAGGGGCTGAACCCGGGCGTTTGGTGGTGGCTTTCGGCTTGATGACGATGATGCCGTCTTTCAATGCCCATTCCAGTTGCTCATCGGCCAGGATAGCGGCCATGGCCTCTTCCAGATTTACGTGTTCTACATGTACGCTGACCCGGGTTTGCGCAATGCGGTCTCCACGGAAAAAAAACGAATAGCCTTGTTGCACCTGGATCTGCTTCATCACATCGCGCAGCGTCTTACCTTGCACATGTAAGGTAATGTGTTGTGCTTTTACATCTGCGGAGGTCTGTAAAACGAACCCTAGAATTAAAAAAGCCACTAACTTCATCATGATGAATATTCGAATTGTCAAAGGCCATGACATGCCTTTAACAGATGGTATAAAAATCATATATTTGTATTGTTTGAATGGTTATAATTCAGTTTTCTGTCGCAGTTGCAATAACTGCCGGAGCCATATCAGACATCTTTCCGGATGGTGTGGCTGCACCGTCCGGCTTTCTTGGCCTAATTACTCCTGCTTGTTTGTGTTAAGTTTCTCTTTCCATATGTTATGATTTTGGTTTAACCTATTGGTTATTAAATTTACTCGTTAATGACGAGCAGCTGCCTTTTGCCGCCTTGTTCCGTTATCTTAAAATCTAATCCGCTTTCTCTTAACATATCCAATACCGACGACAGCTGCTTGTCGCGCTTGAACACACCGAAAAACCGCATCGTGGGAACTTTTCCCTGGTAAATCACGTCAATATCATACCAGCGCTCAAGTTGTGTAAACGCTGCTTCGGGCGTAAGACCATCGAAATTGAAGTATCCTTCTTTCCAAGCGGTATAGCTGTCGGCGTCAACCGTATGTAGTGCCAGGGCCGAACCGGATTTGGTGGTTTGCTGACCGGGTGCCAGGATATGTGACGGCCCCGTTCCGCTGTCGGAATTACCGTTAAGTAACGTCACCTTTACCCGGCCTTCCACCAAGGTGGTTTTTGTTTCCTGTTGATTTGGATAGGCAGAAATGTTGAATGCGGTACCCAGTACCTCTACTTCCTGACCCGAGCTTTTTACTTTGAAAGGCACCGTCGACTTGGTCACTTCGAAATACCCTTCTCCCTCAAGTTCGACTACACGCTCATCACCGGTGAATTTGCTGGGATAGTGTAAGGTGGAAGCGGCGTTTAGCCATACGATTGTACCATCCGGCAAGGTTAATTGATAGGTGCCGCCCCTCGGCGTAGACAGTGCTAGCTGCTTGACTACACCAGCCGTCAGGTCTACGATTTCTTCAGACTGATTTTGGTAGGTAATGCCGTTGTCGCCCACAACGATCCCAGACTGAGCCTCGCTGAGGCTTATCGTGTGTCCATTTGCCAAGGTAAGGGTCGCTCGATTGCCACCCGGTGCAACGTCCTGCGCGTTGAGGGTTATCAATACGTTGCTGGGCGTTTTCTCTAGGAAACTCCACGTTACGGCAGTGGCAACGAGAATTGCGGCCGCGGCATAAGGGAGCCACCGGATGATTTTCCGCTTAGGCTCCCTGCCATTGATCCGGTCTAAAATACGGCTATATAGCCGTTGCTTGTGCTCCTCATCACTTTGGGCATGGAAGGGCGGAACGTCAATGGGTGCATCGCTAGCTTCGTTAAACCACTGCTCAAATTCCTGCTGTTCTTCGTTACTGAGCGTGCCGGTAAGCCATTTATTGGCTAACTCTTGCAACCGGACCGCATCTGCTTGTTTTGCCATATTTCTGTTCGAGCCTTTACCAATAGGTACCCCGAACACGGCAAATGACACACCACTCCCTTAAAAAAAATACAACTCGCTGGATAACAATTCGATAATTAAAGCAAAAATCCCGTAAGGAAGGTATCCAGCCCGGTGCGTAATTGCTTTTTTATCCGGACCAGTCGGGCATTGACTGCTTTCTCAGATAAGCCGAGTTTTTCGGCAATCTCGTGATGGGACCTGCCTTCCTCTTTGCGCATTAGGTAGATTAGCCTACTCTGCGCCGGCAAGGTACCGATGAACTCCTCGAGCCGCTGCCGGAGTTCTTCGAAATTCAGGTATTCCTGCGTGGAATCATCAAGTAGGTCACCGCTCACCGCCTGCATTTCCGCATGGAGACGTCGTGTACGCTGACTGTCCAGCAACTTGATGATGCGGTATTTGACAGACACGTAGAGGTAGTTATCCAGCGTCGACGTAAGTTGCAGCGTGGCACGTTTTTCCCACAAGGACACAAAAATGTCCTGTACGATATTTTCGGCGTCAGCAAACTCAGTGGTCCGCTGCGCGGCGAAATACAGCAGCTTTTTCCAATAACGTTCATAAAGCGCTGAAAATGCATGGTGATTATCGATGCGTAATAGCGCCATCAACTCGGAATCTGTGAGGCTTTTGAGTGCTTCCATGGCTTATCTTACGTTAACAAACAACCTGCTGATCACGATGCAACCGAGTTCTAATTGGATTAGTGAAAATCGCACCTATGATGGGTGCATATCGCTATTACAAGACAATTATGGGGAAAAAAATCCAATATATCAAGGGGAATCAGCACGCAAACGGTTGCTCAATTTAGGCGCATCAAGGCTGTGTGCATATTGATTTTCAACCGCGATTTAGTGTTCGATACCGCCGCCAGGATGGGGAATTCGTTCGTTATGAATACCGGATAATTACATTCACCATCCCTGGATTGAAAAACGATGGCTCGAACGATTCGATTAGGCCCCTTTGTTCATAGACGCGCAATTCGTGGTACACCCGCTCGCGCAATGCGCCTGTGCCGTGACCGTGGATGAAGCGGATTTCTTGCTGACCGTCTTCGATGGCGTTATCCAGTGCGGTACGCATGCGTTCAATGCTCAGCTGTACCATGTCTTCGCCGCTGAGGCCCGAGGTATTACGCATGAATGCACGGAGATGCAAATCCACTTCCTGTACAGATGCCATGATACAAAGGTAGGAATATAAAAACGCTGTAAAAAACGCGCCCCAAAAACTGGAGCGCGTCTCCAAAAAATTCTGTGTATCAGAGCAGGCTACTTATCCCGGTAAACCGGTATTGCAGCCCAATCTCGTGGGTGGTGTTGCTGATGCGCCGGTTGAGTGGCTGACTACCCGGATTGAACTGGTAGCTGTAGCCCAGCCCGAAGCCTCCGAAGTTGAACTGCGCAATACCCGCAAACTCGCCGTAACTCCGCACATTCGCGCCGATGCCAAACACCCGCTTGATGAACACCAGTGCCGAAGCCTCCGCCTGTGGACGAAGGCTCTCGGAGTACGTCACCAGCACACTCGGCCGGAACTGGAAGTCCGTTCCCAGGTTAAACAGCGCGCCCGCAGTCAGGTGGTACAGGTTGCGGAAATTATAGCGGCTGTCCGAATCCACACCGAGGCTTCCCAGCATCAGCCGTGGAAGTGACAGGCCGACATAATACCGCTCGGGGCGGTACAGCATCACACCGAAACCTACCAGCGCATCCGTTTCCTTTACATCCTCCCGGAAGGCCGGATCCATGGGATCCAGCTGCGAGAAGCGACCGTCCATGTAGCTGACACCTGCATTCAGCGAAAGGCCTACGTATTCCGTTTCCGATATCCGCACGCTCTTGGCAAAAAAGGCACTTGCCTCCGTTAACTTCTCCACCGCCAGGCTTTCGTGGCGGATGTTCAAACCCGCCGTCGCACCGAACGATGCAAAGCCCACATGGCCGCTGCCCCAGAACGCCGTCGGCGCACCATCCAGACCTACCCACTGCCGCCGGCCAATGACCGACACTTCTCCGCCCGGGCTCATCAGGCTCGCCGCAGGGTTGATTACCGTGCGCAGCTGGCCGTGCTGCGTGTGTGTAAGGGGCTGCTGAGCGTGTAGCCCCCGCAGCCATGCACAGCAGATCAGTATAATTAACAATCGTTTCATTCTATTCTGATTCTTACTTTTTAATAGTCAATTCTTAATTCATTCGCCCGTTAATACCGCAACACGAAATACCCTTTCCGGTACTTCCACGTGCTGCCGTCTTTTAGCTCTACAATATAGAAATACGTACCTGCGGGCAAGAGCAGCTGGCCGGTTCCGACACCCCGGAACGCCACGCGGTCGTTGTCGTAGCCACTGGCCTCATATACCACCGTGCCGTTGCGGTTGAAGATGTTTACGCGGTTCTCAGGGTAATCGCGGATTCCCTCAATCATCAGGAATTCGTTGATTCCATCTGCATTGCGCGATACCGCAGGATGTACACGCACCGGGAAGTCCGAGGAGGGATCCACCACACGTACCGTCGCCGTTACCGGCTCGGCCGCTTCGTGATTACCATCGCCCGCCTGTGTGGCTGTGATGCGTACCGTGCCCAGCCGGAGGATGGTCAGCGTAGTGGCATCCAGCATTGCTACCTGCTCATCGTCCAACCTCAATGTCACCGGCAGGCCGCTGCTGGCACTTACATTGAGCGCTATACTACCCGCGTCTCGGTTCACTTCCGCAGGCGCATCGAATTGGATGGTCTGCCTGGCTTTCTGAACCGTCAGTACCCGACTGAAAGACGGCTGGTTGGCGTAATTCGCATTTGCTGCCACCGCCGCCGTGAGGGTGGCTGTACCAGCACCCGTGATGCGGATCAGCCCGTTATCGGTTACCTCCACTACCGATGTGTTGTCGCTGGTGTACACCACGGCCTCCCCACTGCTGGAGGTGGCTCCTGCATTGAAATCATCGTCGCCATATACCTTGTCGCCGATGACCGGGAAATCCAGGGTACGGACGGCAGGAGTGATAACCAAGCGCGCGCTAAGCGTCAGCTCATCAAATCCATCCAGCTCGATACGCGCAGTTACCGTATATACACCGGCGTCGGTAGCGGCATTGCCTGCCGTCGGTTCATCACCTTCAAGCTGAATTGTATAGCGCACCGTTGCTGCGGTTGGTAGGTTTTGTACCGCCAATGCATGGGTTTTGCCATCGTAAGCCGTCGTGGCAGGCTCCAACGTCACACCGGCCAGCGACCCTCTTTCCACCGTTACTGCAATGGAAGCCTTTATGTTGTCCGGGTTGAACGTGCCATCCGTTGGAACGACTGTGCCTTCAAACAAATAAGTTGCCGGTGCTGTGGCATGATAAGCGGGTGTGCCGCCATCCCAATTGACTGCCCATTGCTGTTCATCGCCATTTTCAAGAGAGACCGCTGCGGTTTCTGGCAAGGGCAGGTCGCCAAGTGGGGTGCCATAGTCGACGGTAATGGGTTCAAACGGATCGATGCGTTCCAGCTTCCAGTATTCAGTCTGTGCTGTTCCTGCCGGGGATACCTGCGTACCACCCGCTCCATCCACGGCTACGAGCCGGAAATGGTATTGCCTGCCCGCCTCCAGTCCATCGAGGGCTACTGAGATCTGTTCCCCTACGATGAGCGGATCCATTCCCGGTACCAATGTCATGAAATCGGGCGTGGTAGCTACTTCTATGCGGTAGTCCGTTGTGCCGGCAACCGGTAGCCACTCCAATGTAAAGCCCTGCTGGGTGATCGCAGATACATCGGGCGTTTCGGGTTTCAGGACGTAGCCTACCGTCGTAGGATCTGCCAACGTGAGCGCGTGCAGTGGCTGGTTATTCAGTATTGTTTGTACAAACCGTTCATCGATATTGCGCATGCTGGCTAGCGGCCGAAAGGGTTCATCGGTTGCCGATTGCGCGAACACCCACAGGTTCGCTTCGTCATGGCCGGCTACGTCCGCCTCACGGTACCGGATGCGGATAGTGCCCGAAAAATTTACAGGCTCAGCAAATCGGTACACCTGCGGCAAGGAGGAACCCGGCCCGATGGATACCGCTGTGGCACTTCGCGACAGGCGGTTCTGCACAATCGGTACGGGATGCCGCGCTGTCGGTTGGAAAGCCAAGCCTTCCGAAGAAAACCAGTCGGTTGGCCGTATGGATAGGCCTTCATTTCCTGCGCTGACCTGCGCCAGCGCCTCCGGCGGGGCCAGCCAAGCGAGCAACGCGACGGCGGCCAAGACCCGCAGCCGTCGGTGCAGTGTTCGGAGTTGATTAGTCATCGTCATATCCTCCGTTAGTCAATCGCCAGGCCGGCGCTTGCATAGCCGGATAACGCAATCGCCATATCAATGCCTGCAGTAACATTAGTAGAGAAGACCAGTAACAGCCGCGATCCGGCGGTGACGGGGATGCTGAGACCCGTGGTTTTGCCATCAGCGATAGCCCCGATGGATACAATTCCGGTAAAGGTAGGTGCCAATGTGACCACTGCACCCGGTACCGGATGAAACATGTTGTCTGGCGTAGAGCTTTGGTACAGCTGTGCCGTCACCGTAACGGTACTACCAACGAGCGACAACGCTGTTGTCGTGCTAAAGAAGGCATATAGCGAGGTGATGGTTCCATCCCGTGGTACCGAAAAGGCCATGTTTAGGTTCGTCCCACTTGCACCAGTCAAATCGATACCACCGCCGAAATTCTGTATGCCCGATGCGGAATTTCCGAAACCCAACGCCGCAGACGTGCCAGTAAGACCACCCAGCACAGTCGTCATCGTGACGGGTACACCGGAGGCAAACGGAATGATGGCGCCACCCCCTGAAGTGCCCGCAGGCCCTACAGGCCCGGTATCTCCCTTGGCGGCCACCAATGCATAATCCGGGCTGGTGCCCGGAATTCCGGTAGGTGCGGCAACGCTCACCGTATAGGTCGATCCATTGTACGAAACAGGCTGCCCGATTGGATAGGTCGGAGCATCCCCTGGATTGAAAACCACGAGGTTGTATAATCCCCCTTGTGGGCCGACAGGACCGGCTGGCCCTTGTGGACCTGCGGGACCAGGGTCGCCTTGAATGCCGGGGTCGCCTTGAACGCCTTGCGGACCGATAGGCCCAACTGGACCTGGGAGACCGGGATCGCCTTGTAATCCTTGAATGCCGGGGTCACCCTGCAATCCTTGCGGACCGATGGGTCCGATTGAGCCTTGTGGTCCGGGGTTACCTTGCAACCCCTGAGGGCCTGCCGGTCCAGCCACACCTGTGGCGCCCGGAACACCCGGTAAACCCTGCGCGGCAATCAGCATGTATGCAGCGCTACCCCCCGGAGTTCCCGTCGGTGCATCGGTGGCTGCAACATACGTCGACCCGCCATACGTCACCACCTGTCCCGCCTGGTAGTCAGCTGCTTCGCCGGCATCAAATTCCACCGTGTTGGCAAAGGGGTTTTCACCCGCGCCGAGACGTTGCCACGTGCTGCCCGTAAAATAATAAAATCCCGGTTCGTCATCGGTTTGGTAGATCAGCAAACCTTCCGCAGGCGCCGCGGGTCGATTGACTTTTGGCATGCGCGGAATCAGTATTCCTTTGCTGTCGGAAAGCACTTCCAATTGGGCAGATTCGTGCGGCACCTCGATACCGACACCCACTTGGGCTTGTAAATCGAATGGGGAGCTGAAAGCACACAGGCCTATCAGCAGCATTAACAGTAACTGTTTGTTCATGGTAGATGTTTAAAAAATATTGAAGCGATGAGACTGATTAGGGCGCAAATATAGGCTAATTGTCACAAACCGTAAAAAAAACGAAAAATTACATGACCATTCCTAATACTGATAAGCAATCTGCTACTTTGGTGAAGTAGATGACGATGGAAACCTACATCCCCTGCCCCCTATTGTAGCCTTATATCAAGGCGTTTCATATCATTGAAAGCAGTGCTACTCCCCTCGAAAACCAGGTTTTTCCCCGTACAACGATAGCGCTGGCCTTCCGCTTCGGTGGGCAGGTACCCGATGACTCATGTAGCCATGGCTTCATTGCTGAACCCTGATGTGTTGCGCTTGGTAAGAAATGTCACCTAATCTTCAGGTTTTCAAAAATTCCTTGCACAGGAAACCAAACCCTGTTACTTTTGCTAACACTGTTAGGTAAAGGAAGCAGATGAGCATTATCGCTGAACGGAGAATACGAGAAAAGGAGGCCATGCGGACCAACATCCTGACCACGGCGTGGCAGATCGTGAAGGAAGAAGGGTGGCAGTCGCTATCCATCCGTAAGATTGCCGATGCGATCCAGTACAGCGTGCCCGTGATCTACGATTACTTTGACAATAAGGAAGCTATTTTGCTCGAGTTTGGCAAACAGGGTTTTGAACTGGTCATAAAAAAGCTGAAGTCGGCAAAGGCCAGTTCTACGGATCCAGCCGAGCAGCTCAAAGCAATCGCCGATGCATATTGGGCATTTGCCTTCCGGAATAAGGAATACTACCAGCTGATGTGGGGAATGGGCGCTCCCACCTGCGAAATGGACAAATGCATGCCGGAACGTTCGGTATTCCGGGATCTAGTGATGGGCCCGATGATCGAAATCATTGAAAAGGCAAAACATGGCGACGCAGAAACCAACGCCTGCCTGAAGTACCATACCTTTTGGTCTATCCTGCACGGATTGATTTCCATCAAGATGGTGGCACCTGCGGACGATACCGAGCAGCTCAATAAATTGGTGCTCGACGACGCCATCACCGGATTTATCAAAAATCTGAAGTCTTAATTTTTTTTGCCTAACCCCCTAACAGTGTTAGGAAATATAATAGCGATAGGAACTAAATAACAATAATCGTTTACATCATCAATAATAATAAATAAGTCATGAATAGTATCTTACCAACTCAAGCGAAATATAATCCAGTCCGGTACCTATTGCCGCTCGTCGGGCTGTCCCTGCTGGTCGTTGCCCAGGCGTGCAGCACGTCCACAGGAAGCGAACAGCCGGCGAATGCGCCGCAACGTTTGCCGGTGCTAACGCTGCATCCGCAATCAGCGACCACTTACGACGAATACCCCGCCGCCCTTGAAGGCAGTAAGGACATCGAGATTCGCCCGCAGGTGGAAGGCCAGCTCGAACACATTTATGTAGACGAAGGGGCCTATGTACAACAGGGCCAGCCCCTCTTCCGCATCAACGCCCGCGTATATACCGAGCAGCTCAACAACGCCAAAGCAACATTGGCCGCGGCGGAGGCGAACCTGACCAATGCGCGCATCGATGTAGGCAAACTGACGCCGCTGGTGAAAAACCAGGTGCTCTCGGACGTGCAACTGGATGCCGCCCTGGCCGCAGAACGGGTGGCCGAAGCCAATGTGCTCCAAGCGAAAGCCGTGGTGGAAAGCGCACAGATCAACCTGGGCTATACGGTAATTTCGGCCCCGGTAGCAGGTTACATCGGCCGTATCCCGTTTAAAATGGGCAGCCTGGTGGGTACCACGACGCCCCAGCCGCTCACCGTGCTTTCGGAAATCCGCAATGTATTTGCCTACTTCTCCCTGAGCGAGAATGACTTCATCGGGTTTAAAAACCGGGTGGAAGGCAGCACGATTGCTGACAAAATCAGCCACCTGCCACCGGTGGAGCTGGTATTATCCGACGGAAGCATTTATGCCCAAAAAGGGAAAGTGGAGGTCGTGTCCGGACAGTTTGACGACCGTACGGGTACCATTACCTTCCGGGCGGTGTTCCCCAACGAAGCGGGTTTGCTGCGTTCGGGCAACACGGGAAAAATCCGGATTCCGAATGTGTCGCCATCGGTCATCCTTGTTCCCCAGGAAGCCACTTTCGAGCTGCAGGATAAGGTGTTCGTATTTGCCCTGGCGGATAGCAATCGCGTAGAGAGCCGGCCTATCCCCATTGCGGGCAGGAGCGGTACGTATTACCTCGTCGAAAATGGTGTGAAGCCGGGCGACCGCATTGTGTATGCCGGATTGGACCGCCTGCAAGACGGTGCGCACATCATACCGGAGCCCGTGGCTCCGGACAGCTTGATTGCCCGAGCGGCGCTGTAAAATAACGCGGGCATATTTATTTTTCTTAGTTAAAACAACGCGATTCGATGTTACAAAAATTTATCGAACGGCCGGTGCTGTCGACCGTCATATCCATCTTATTGGTGATACTCGGCACGATTTCGGCCCTTACATTACCCATTTCCCAGTTCCCCGACATCGCTCCACCCACCGTGGTGGTAACGGCGTCCTATCCCGGGGCCAATGCAGAAACCGTGGCCCGCTCGGTGGCCACACCCATCGAGGAGGCAGTAAACGGGGTGGAAAACATGACCTACATGACCTCCAACTCCAGCAACGACGGGAGTATGACCCTGACCGTGTTCTTCAAACAGGGCACCGATCCGGATATCGCGGCCGTAAACGTGCAGAACCGGGTGTCCAAGGCGAGCAACAAAATTCCGCAGGAGGTGATCCAGGCGGGTATATCCACACAGAAACAGCAAAACAGTTTTTTGATGTTCGTGGCGCTCACCAGCAAAGACAGCCTATACGACGAAGCGTTTATACAGAATTACCTCAAGATAAACGTGATTCCGCAGATGCAACGGATACCGGGCGTGGCAGAGGTGCAGCCTTTCGGTGGCCGCGAATACGCGATGCGTATCTGGCTGCAGCCGGACCGCCTCATGGCTTACAACCTGTCGCCCCAGGATGTGATGCGCGCCATTGCCGACCAAAACGTGGAAGCAGCGCCGGGTAGGCTGGGACAAAGCAGCCCGGAGATGTTTGAATACGTACTGAAATACAAGGGCAAGCTCAACGAAAACCAGGACTACGAAAACATGATCATCACGGCCACCAACGATGGGCAGCTCATCCGCCTGAAAGATGTGGCCCGGGTATCATTCGGTTCGTTTTCCTATGCGGCCAACAGCCGCCTGAACGGAGGAGCCACCTCGGGCATAGCCCTGCTACAGACCGCCGGTTCCAATGCCAACGAAATCCTCATCGAAGCGAAAAAGCAGATCGAAGTGCTGAAGGAGGCGCTGCCCAAAGGCATTGAGCCGATCGTTATGTTCAACGCCAAGGATTTCCTTGATGAATCGATCAGCCAGGTGAACCATACCCTCATCGAGGCTTTCATCCTGGTGTTCCTGGTTGTGTTCATCTTCCTGCAGGATTTCCGCTCGACGCTCATACCGGCCATCGCCGTGCCCGTAGCCATCATCGGCACGTTTTTCTTCATGCAGCTTTTCGGATTCAGCATCAATTTACTTACGTTGTTTGCCCTGGTGCTGGCCATCGGCATCGTGGTCGACGACGCCATTGTGGTGGTAGAGGCCGTCCATTCGAAAATGGAACGGACGGGTCTCTCCCCCAGGGACGCCACCCAGGAGTCGATGAAAGAGATATCCGGGGCCATCGTTTCCATCACGCTGGTGATGGTGGCCGTATTCGTACCGGTTACCTTCATGCAGGGGCCTGCCGGTGTGTTTTATACGCAGTTTGCCTTTACGTTGGCGGTAGCTATCGGCATCTCGGCGCTGAACGCCCTCACACTCAGCCCGGCATTATGTGCCCTGTTCCTGAAAAACCCACATAGCGAGGGCACTGAAACGGGTGCTGAACCCGGCAATAAGGGTGGGTTCCTGAAACGGTTTTTTTCGGCCTTCAACGTGGCATTTACAGCCATCACCGACAAGTATGTGAAATCCCTTCAGCTGCTGATGCGCCGCAAATGGGTGGTGGTATCGGGCCTGGCGCTGGTGACTGCCGTGACGGTGTTCATGATCCAGCGCACCCCCACGGGATTTATTCCCACGGAAGACCAGGGTTTTGTACTGTACGCCGTGAATACGCCGCCGGGCAGCTCGCTGGCCCGGACGGAACGGGCAATGAAGCAGATCGAGGAAATCGTGGCCAATGAGCCGTTTACCCTCAACCACTACCAGGTGGATGGTCTCAACTTCATCTCAAATGCGAATGCTGCACCCTATGGTGCCGGATTTATCCGTACCAAGCCGAAAGACCAGCGCGGTCCCATCAAAGACTACGAAGCCATCGCGGCAAGCCTCACCCAGAAAGTGGCGGCCGAGGTAAAAGGTGCGCAGGCGGTATTCTTCACCTTCCCTACGGTATCCGGTTTCGGCAATGTGGATGGCTTCGAATTCATGCTGCAGGACCGTGGCAATGGGTCGCTGCAAAAACTCGACGCCACCGCAAAGGAGTTTATCGCTGCCTTGTCGAAACGGGAGGAAATTGCCTTTGCCTTTACCACGTTTGCAGCAAATAATCCGCAATACGAACTGGTAATCGATGACGAAAAAGCCAAGCAACTGGGTGTCAACGTAAGCGACCTGCTGCAAACGGTGCAGATTTATTTCGGAAGCACGTTTGTGTCAGACTTCAACCGCTTCGGGAAATTCTACCGGGTAATTGCACAGGCCGACATTCCCTACCGGGCCAATGCATCGTCACTCAATGAGATTTACGTAAAAAATGCCGACGGCGGTATGGTGGCAGCCAATACGATGGTGACGCTGAACCGCGTATATGGGCCCGAAACGGTAACCCGCAACAACCTCTACAATGCCGTGACCATCAATGGCAAGCCAAACGTGGGGTACAGCACAGGGGATGCCATCGTGGCCATTGAAGAAACGGCCCGCGAGGTGCTGCCCCGCAACTTCGCCTACGAATGGACGGGCATGACCCGCGAGGAAAAAAGTGCCGGGTCGCAGCTCACCGTTATCTTCATCATGAGCCTGGTGTTTGTCTTCTTCCTGCTGGCAGCGCAGTATGAAAGTTACATCCTGCCCCTGGCGGTGGTTACCACCATCCCGCTGGGAATCTTCGGAGTCATGCTGTTCATCAACCTGATGGGCATCGAAAACAACATTTATGTGCAGGTAGCAATGATCATGCTGATCGGCTTGCTGGCGAAAAATGCCATCCTCATCGTGGAATATGCCCTGCAACGGCGAAGGGCGGGAATGGGGCTCCTTGAATCGGCACTGGAAGCTTCGCGGCTGCGGCTACGCCCCATACTGATGACCTCTTTTGCCTTTATCGTGGGCATGATTCCCCTGCTGCGCGCAACGGGTGGGTCAGCGTTGGGCAACCACTCCATTGGCGCCGGAGCCGTAGGTGGAATGCTTACCGGGGTGTTGCTAGGCGTATTTGCCATCCCGGTACTCTTCGTGATTTTCCAATACCTGCAAGAACGGGTGAGTGCCAAACGCAGCGGCAAACTGGCCCTGCAACCGGCTGTACTCCTGCTGGCAGCATCGGTCCTGGCCTACTCCTGCAGCACCGGCAGGGAGACCGTCCACACCACCGGGGCGGTGCCGGATACGTTCCGGACAGTAGCGGCCACTCCGGCTGACGCAGCCACAAGCGACTTGCCTGCAGCCGACTCCACCAGCATTGCCCAGCTGGAATGGAAGCAGTTTTTTACCGATACAGCCCTGCAACGAATCATCGACAGCGTATTGGCCCGCAACTTCGACATGCAGGTGGCCCTGAACACCATTACGCTGAATGAGGCCTACCTGAAACAGGCCAAAGCGACCTGGCTGCCCGTGGTGCAGGCCGACCTATCCGCCAACACATCGCGGCCCTCACAAAATAGCCTGAATGGCTTGAACCTGGCTGATTTTGTCGGCACCAACCACATCGAAGACTATACCGCGGCCGTAGGGGTGAGCTGGGAGGTGGATGTATGGGGTAAGATACGGCAGCAGAAGCAGGCTTCCCTGGCGGCTTACCTGCAAAGCACGGAAGCGGTAAAATCCCTGCAAACCCGCCTGATTACCGCATCGGCCTCCGCTTATTATACCTTGCTGATGCTGCACGAGCAGCTCGGCATCACCCGGCGTAATATTGCACTGAGTGACAGCACGCTACGGGCCGTCCGCCTGCAATACACGGCCGGACAGGCATCTATCCTGGCGGTGCAGCAGGCCGAAGTGCAACTGGAGAAGACAAAAGCATGGATACCCAAACTCGAACAGGCGCTGCTCATGCAGGAAAACGCCCTGAGCATCCTGATGGCCAGCGAACCACGGGAGATTGCCGCCAGCGCGCCGTTGCAAAGTTTTGCAATACCCCAACGGTTTGCCATTGGCATACCGGCAGCGATGGTGAGCCGCCGCCCGGACGTCAAAGAAAGCGAATATGCACTTGAGATTGCCGATGCCCAGGTGGGGATTGCACAGGCCAACCGCTATCCGGCGTTGCGCATCACCGCAGCCGGCGGGCTGAATGCCTTTCAGGCTAGCAACTGGTTTGTTATGCCTGCCTCCCTGTTTGGCAACCTGGCTGGAAACGTGATGCAGCCCGTATTCAATAGCCGCAAACTGAAAACGCAGTTTGAAGCAGCCAAGATACAACGGGAGAATGCGGTGATCCGTTTCCGGCAAACCGTGTTGAATGCCGTGGGCGAAGTATCGGATGCCCTCGCACAGCTCGACAAGCTGAGGGAACAGATCGAGATCACCCAGTCGCAGAAAAATAAGCTCGAAAAGGCCATCCCTAACGCGCAGCTGCTATTCACGAATGGCATGGCTTCTTACCTGGAAGTGATCACCGCCCAGCAAAATGCACTGCAAAGCGAACTGGAACTGGCTGACCTGAAACGCCAGCAGATCGAAGCCTATGTGTTGCTGTATCGGAGTTTAGGCGGCGGCGTGGATTGATCAGGCTCCTAAAAACATATCCCCCCTACATGAAAATGTATTCAATTACATTTTTATGTAGGGGGTTGCATCGACTATCGTTTTCCAAAATGCTGATCTGCAAAATCCAGAAAGCGCAACCAATCGTACCGCGTCACATCGTGTTTGCCTTCGCGTATGTGGTAGCCGACGTCATTCATGATCGGTTGATGGATACCGGGCATTTCATCGGATTCCAGCCCTTTTAGGCCATATAGCTGGTAAACCGGACCGGCATAAAAGGCCCCCAGGTATTCCCCTTTGGGATCTGCCCATTGGTCTTTCACTGCACTGGCCACATAGACTGCCCGAGGCGCCATCAGTGCGATCAGCTCATGCTGATCGATCGGTCGCTCCTGCTCTTTACCCCGGTATTGATTAAACGCCCGGCAGAACCACGCTGGTTGGATGCTGCTTACCCGTGCGATGCTCTCTCCATATTCGCGACGCGACAGGGCGGCGCCGCCTTCGCCCGAGTCATTGGAAATGACGACCTTAAACCGCGTGTCCTGTGCGCCGGCCCATAAAGCGGCCTTGCCTTGCCGAGAGTGGCCCATAATCGCAATTTTATCGGTATCGATAACCGGCTCGGTAGCAAGGTAATCAACGATGCGGCTTGACCCCCATGCCCATGCTCCGATAGCCTGCCATTCATCCGGCGCTTTAGACCCGGTACCGTAACCCTCAAACAGGGATACTACACTGTAATCCTTAAGGCCCGGCCTATCGGGAAAGATATCGTGATAGCACATCGTGGCTACCGCATACCCACGACCGATAATATCATCATACGACCACCGGCTGGCTTGACAGCCTCGCTCCCAATCGGGATGCCCCGGCTCTTTGACCAACGCGAAGTTTTTGGAATATAATATAGTCGTGTCGTTGAGGGTGCTATGGTTGCCCTTGAAGTTATAGCCTACAAACACCGGAACCTTGCCTGTACTTCCATTTGGGATCAATAAAAACAACAGCGCTTCCAGTTCTTTTTTTCCATTGCTGAAAATAAATTTCACCTGTTTACTGGTAGCTTTTCCGCCCAATGCAGCCGGATTTTCAGTCAGCAGTTCATAGCGCACCTTAATACCTGCATCATCCGGCGTACGGCCATACATCTGCGAACTGAAAAGTTCCATCAATTCGGGGCGCCGCACGTTCTCCCACTGGCGTACAGATGTTATCATCTCCCCTTTTTGGGTAACCAGGAGTTCAGGCAATACATAATCGGGCACCTTTGACTCATCGTAGTTGATACCTGGCTGGGCTTGCAGTGAAAAGCTGGCCAATACGATCAGAAACAGTGTAGTTACATTTGTTTTCATTTCTTCTTTTTATAAACATACAAATTCCAAACTCAAATATCCTCCCAGGGCGTTGGCCGGCGCAACAACCTGCGGCACACCATTCCACATGTCGACCGATGTGGTATGAATATGCCCGGCAATGACGCCGATTATATTGGAGGCAGCAAATACCTCCCGGTGGAAATTCAGGGTTGTAGCGGTATGTCCCCCGGCGGGCCAGCGCTCACGGCGTTCCAGTTCGAAATTCCGGTCGTTTTCTGCCTTCCATTCCGGATGGCCACATCCAAATCCGACCGATCTTCCGGGTGCATACAACGGAATATGCATGGCTAATACAATGGGCAAATCCGTCTGCAAGGATTTACGGAAAAAGTCGAGCTGTTCCGGTAAAATCTCATAGGTAGAATTATCCAATACAACAAACCGGATGCCTTGGACGTCCACCGTGTGCATCAGTGGATTGTTTCCCTGATAGAGCGGTAGTAAACGCTTATTGATCCAAGTATCACGCAACGTATGTAACGGCCCCGGCATGCCCTCGTAGTGCCAATCATGGTTGCCGGTAGTATAAACATATGGAATAGCCGCTTTCGAAAGCTGTTGGGCAGCCCATTCGATGGCGGCTTCGGAAGGATAACTGAAAATATCACCGCCCAGCAGCAACATATCGGCTTTTTGCTCCCTGGCCAGTGCCAACGTCGACACAAACGCTTCCTGAGGAGAGGTCTCCGCCCCGGTCTGAAAATGATGAGTCCGATTGTATGCCTTAGCCATGCGGCCGCTGTACCGCGTGAAAGGCAACTCCCGTTCGTCGCTTTGCCAGAGATGAGTATCTGAAATGAAAAAGACGTTAACCGGCTGCTTTAATTGCGGGAGGTGCCATTGGACATGGTTTCCAGTCAATGAAACGCTGCCTTCTTTGGCTTCAAAAGGCCGGGGGCCGGCAATAATATGCTCCGGCAATGCAGCACCTATCACGCCAAAGCCAGCTGATTTCAGGAATGTTCGTCTCTTTAGGGTCATTTCGTAGCTCTTGGTGTGCTAAGCTACTAAAAATTCACCAATCAACAGTAGTATCCCGACACGGCATTATGCAGCAAGCCACCTAATCGTAACAAAGCTGTTCCACCGCAATCCGCTCGACGAGCGCATGGGCGGCCATTGCTGCAGAAGCAGGGTTCTGTCCGGTAATAAAGATGCCATCCGTCTCAACATGCGGGGTAAACGGTATGATGGCGTGGCTGAACTGGGCACCGGATGCTTTCAGCCGGTCCGTGAGGCCGAACGGCAGGTAACGGTGCTTTTTTAACAAGGCTTCTTCAGTATCGGTAAAGCCGGTAACCCGTAACCCGTTCAATACGTCCGGACGAAGCTTCGCCAACGACAGCATGGCCGTTACACCGTGTCCTACCATTGCGATGGGACTGTCATTTAAGAGGGCCTCATACAACAGTTTTCCCAATTGTCGATTATCCGACAAATCCCATAATGCTCCGTGTCCATCGGCTATATATAGGGCATCAAAAACCGTTGATCCCACTTCTTCCAGACTCCACGTGTTGCCCATTTCCATCTGGGCCATGAAATCATCGCGATAGGTTTTTACTTCGTCCGTAGCATACTCATTTTGCTCACTTAGGGGGTCGATGGGGGGCCTGCCGCCATTGGGGCTGGCAACAGTAATTTCAAATCCAGCTTCTATAAATGCATAGTATGCATCGGTAAACGTACTCAACCATACGCCGGTCTGTTCTTTTTCGTCTGCCAGATCAGCGTGGGATGTCAGGATCATCAATAGTTTCTTCATACGCTTTGTTAACGGCAAATCCAGTGCAGTGTTTACATGCGGCAGTAAGTTTTAGCATTTTTTAACAATTCCATGAAGAAACCTTAACCATACCGAAAAAATGACAGGATACGACCGACAGTTTTACGCATTGGCTGCCAAACTGATCGTTCAGCGCGGCAAACCAGTTGTTGCAGCACATTATTTACTTACGAAGAAAGGTATGTTTGCCGTTGCCACGTTGTTGTTGCCGTCTGATACATACAGAAATAACCGGTATGCTCCCTCTTTGGTAGGCGCGGTCAACATCGCTTTATCGACCGATGCGCTGCGCACCCGTCCGGGAATAGCCTTCGGCCTGCTCTCGCGGTCGCCTCCTTCTTTCAAGTCTGTACTTTCCGGCAGCAGCTCCCAGCGTGCCGTCAAGGGATCGCCATCCGGATCAGAGACGTATACATCGGTAACATAGGTCTGTCCCGGCTTCAGGTAAATAAAATCCAGTACCTTTTTTCCATCCAGCAACACGGAATCCAGGTGAGGCGCCCGGTTTTCCGGCCACTGTCCCGTCCATAGGTATTGCATCGCATCAACCACTTCATTTTCTTCCCCTGCCTCGGTGAAAAGCCCATACCAGGTGGGCGTGCGCTCCTGCTTTTGCCCCCACAGAAACACATACGATCCCAGGCAGTGTTTATCTGCGGCGATGGAAGCTTCATACCGGCTTTTATAGACCGCAGCTTTTTCGCTGCTGGTTTCTTCTACCGAGGCCTTCCAAGGGGTTTGCGGGCCTTCCCAATGACCGGTAGGCCCCCACTCGGTCACCATATAGGCTTTTTCCCAGCCCGTAGACCGGATTTTCTCCGGTACGGAGGCAAGCCCGCCATATACCTGAACGGAAATCAGATCAAGTGCCGGACATTTCGCTTTGATATAGTCGATTTCCTTTTGGTTGATCCCAGCCAGCATGGTGGTAACCAAATGATTGGGATCCTCCTCATGGATCATCTCCGCGATTTCATTAACCGCATCCCATACTTTAGGGTTTGAATAATGGAGATTCAGCTCGTTGCCGATACCCCACGCAAGCAATGCAGGGTGGTTTTTGTATTTCAACACGTCCGCCCGGAGGCGCTTCAGCTGCGCTGCAACAGCCGCTTCGTCGTTATAGTCAAATCCGTGGCGCTCGGTCGCCACAGCTAGGCCCATCGTTACGGTCAGCCCCAACCTTTGAGCTTCATCCAGCACCTGCTGCCCCGCGTGGGTGCTCCACGTGCGGATAGAGTTTCCACCATAGGCTTTCAGCCGATCCATGTAATTGGTACCGCCAGCACCCTTAATGAAATACGGCTTTCCATCCCGCAGCAGCGCGAAGCCGTCATCCTGTTTTCGTATCTCCACTTTGATCGGTTTGTCGGCTTGTGCCGAAGCACCCGGGACAATTAAGAATAAACTTGGCAGCATCCAACTCACTAACCTGGAAAAATTCATGGCAATCGATTTTACGTTACGTTTCTTATGTAAAAAAAGACCGGGTTGGGCCGGGTTGCCGCGATGGGTCAAAATACCGCGCCGCGACAAGCCCGTTCAACCGGTGCCGGTGCTCCTTCCGGCTATCTGAAATTCGTGTTGGCATCAATCTGTGTCTGCGGGATAGGCACGTACTCGCTCTGTCCGGGTACGAATTCCGATCCGAACACTTGCTGTGCCCGTCCGGTGCGCACCAGGTCGTTAAAGCGCTCGCCCCACCATTCACAGGCAAATTCGGCCCGCCGCTCGTCCAGGATCTGATCCAGCGTAACGCCGGTAATGGGCTCCATATCTGCCCGTTCACGGATCAACCGGAAAGGCTCGTCGCCATTTTGCCCTTTACGTACTTTGGCCTCCGCATTCAGCAACAGTACATCTGCATAACGCAGGATGCGGACGTTGTTGTTGGCGCCGTACTCGAGCCGGCCCTCGGTCATCTGCGATACGGGCAGATAGGTCTTGCCGTTGAAATACTTCGTACCAAACGGATTTCCATACACACGGTCGCCACTGGGTGTCTCGACATAGGTATCCGGATCGCCATCTTCGCCGCAGTATAGGATGGTTGTCTTTAGACGCGTATCATCGCCACGGTTTGTAAGAAAATTAACAATATCTTGAGATGGGGGAACCCACCCTGCACCAGAAATGGCACTTCCGCGCTGATCACCGGCCGGCCCCTGCCACCGGAAAAAGGTTCCCCAATCGATTCCCGGACGCACAATATCGCCGGCCGGAAGTCCGAAGTCTGAAAATTGCAATTCAAACAGCGATTCGTCGGACAATTTGCCCGGAAGCTTGAACAGCTGATAGAAATCGGGGTAGAGCGAAAACTTATTGCTTTCGATGATCTGGTTGGTTGCATCCAGCACTACATCCCAATACGGACTTGCGCTGTCATTGCCTGCCAGGTCGGCGGCTGCCTTAGCTTTCAACAGCAGCGCAGAATATTTGGTCACCGCACCCACATGGATGGACTGGTTGGGCCGGGCATCCTCCAGATCCGCCGCACAGGCATCCATTTCGTCAATAATGAATTGCCGAACCTCGGCAACGGTACTCTTCTCGATGGTCGTGAGCCGCGCGATGTCATCGCTATCCGACAGGATCGGCACATCGCCAAATAAGCGTGAAGCCATTAAATGGGCGTAGGCCCGCAAAAACCTCACTTCCGCCTGATATTGCCGGTTTAATGCGGCGTCCGCTGTATTTCCCGAAGGTATGGCCTCGGCAAAGTGGCCCAGCTCCGTCAACGCGCTATTGGCTGCGATGGCCAAACTATAATAACTGATCCACGATTGGTTGAGCCCCCAGTAGGATTGGATGGTTACATCCCGCTGGAAATGCTTGATGGCCATCAATTCGGGATTGTCGTTAGGGCTCGGTGCCCCCCGTTCATAATCGTCCTCGCGCACGCAACGGATGGAAAGATCGATCCAGTGCACCAGGTTGTCATCGGATGCGGCCCGGTACACGCCCGACACCGGCGCATACATCAACGAAAGGTCGGTATAATCGATTTCTTCAGATCGCTGTTGGTTTTCCAGGGGCTTATCCAGGAATTTCTCACAACCACTTAACAGGGATGCCATACCGATGCATCCGCCTACTACGATATATTGATATTTCTTCATGGCTATTTTACTTACTGTCATCACTATTAAAACGAAACGTTTAGGCCCAAACTATACGTGGACGATACCGGATACACATTTGCATCGTATCCCATGCCCGTAATTTCGGGGGTAAATCCATTATAGCGCGTGAAGATAAAGGGCCGATCGGCCGTGGCAAAGATGCGTACAGGTATCGCTCCCTGGATGTTAAACCGGTAGCCCGCCTGGATGTTCTGCACACGCAGGTAAGCACCGCTTTCAACAAAGAAAGAACTCGCTTGTAGGTTCCAGGAGGCCACGCTGCCCTGCGCCGACGGATACGCGTTCGTTGATCCCTCGCCTGTCCAAAGACCTTCGTAAAACGCCTGATCCATGTTCATCTGCGGATATTTGCGCCGCATAGCCCGGTTGAGGTTATGTATTTTATTGCCAGCAACTCCCTGAAGGGCCACACTGAAATCGAATTGCTTGTAACTCAACCCGATGTTAAGCCCGTAGGTCAACTTAGGCAGGTAATTTCCCAGGTTCACACGATCGGCTTCGTCCAGCTCTCCGTTGCTATTCTGATCCTTATACCGCAGGTATCCAGGCAATATGGGGCTTCCCGGGTTTGCCTCATTGTATTGCCGTGCAATCGGATCGGCATCGATCTCTGCCTGGCTTTGGTAAACACCGGCTACCTCGTATCCGTAGTAATAGTTAATGGGTTGGCCTTCTTCTATGCGTGCCGGAAATTCGGCCGACCATTCCGGAAAGCCATTCATGATGTTGGCAAGTCCTCCCAGATCAACGACTTTGTTTTTAAGCGTGGTCGCATTGACTCCGATGGAATAGGCGAATTCGCCGGCCTGATCTTTCCAGTCGAGTCCGATTTCCCAACCGCTGTTTGCTACACTTCCCCAGTTGCCGTAAACCCGATCCCACATAAATGGAATTGGGCGATCAAACGCCAGATCCTTGGTCTTGCGGTAGTAGTAGTCCACCGCACCGCTCAACCGGTTATCAAGCAATGCGAAATCGATACCTCCATCCCATTCTTCGACCATTTCCCATCGTACTTGCGTAAAAAATCGGCCAACGCGGTAACCGGGAATGCGGCTTCCATAGGTCGATCCCATACTGCCAAATATCGCGGAGTAGTTGTTGCCTGAGTTGACAATGGCATAGCCGGCGTTGGGCTGGATACCGTCGTTCCCCAAAAGCCCCCAGCTGCCACGCACTTTCAGCAGATCGAACAGCGACTGATTTTCCATGAATTTTTCGCGGCTCAGTACCCATCCTAAACCCAGTGACGGGAAATACCCCCACTTGGTTTGGTATTTGGAGCTACCGTCGGCCCGGAACGTGGCAGTAAGCAGGTATTTGCTATCGTAGTCGTACGTACCTCTTGCGAAGTAAGAAATTCCGGCATTGCGGAAGCCCCCTTCACCGTATCCGGTAGCAGAGCCTGTTCCTTGCGCACCCTGCCCTACATACCAGAATTCCGAAGATTCAGGCACGTCGTTCGCCGATACCCACGTTTCGCGCCAGCGTTCTTCACGGGCAGATTGCCCCAGCAATACGGTCCAATGATGGGAACCGGCTTCATCTCTGTAGGTGAGGAGGTTGTCGAGAATGTAATTGGTATTGCGGGTCTGCGCCGACCGCAAATAAGAGCGATCGCTCCGCTGATCGTTGTCAATATAATACACCGGCGTGTAGCCGATCGCATGCGCGGACTGATAGCGTTGGCTTAATTGTGACCGAAAGGTCAGCTTATTATCCCAAAAGTTAGCTTCCAAGTAAGCACTGGGCAGAATCTGGAATCCCTTGCTCTCATTGTGATTGTAGTAGGCCGTGGCTATCGGATTGTTAAACCAGAAACCTGTCGGAATGCCAAGGGAAGAACTGGTACCGAACTTAACGGGCTTGGCCAGCTCCAGGCTGGGATCATACACCGGATACAGCGGCGACGCAAAATAGGCCTGCCGGAACGCCGCATTATTCGGCGAAAATTGGTTGGAATTGTTCAAGTGGCCGGTAAATCCGATTTTCAGCCAAGAAGCTACCCGCGCTTCGGCCTGCATACGGATGTTATACTTTCGGTGATAGTTTTCCGCGTCCATGATGCCGTCTTGGTCGAGGTAATTGATTCCAAACGTATACGTGATCTTATCGCTGCCGCCCTGTACATCCAGGTTGTGGTTGGTGATCAGCGCACCCGACCGCAGCAGTTCGCCGTACCAATCTGTACTCATGGCCGGGCTAGCGTTTGTGCCGCCAAATTTAGACACGGAGCTTTCCACCACGCTGTTTTCACCCTTCGCCAGTGAATAAGCTGCGAATTGCGAACCGTCTGCCATTTTTAATACATTGTTGGGAGTTTGGACACCCACATAGCCGTTGTAGGTAACCCGGGGCTTCATGTTGAGGCTTCCCTTTTTGGTGGTAACGATGATGACGCCGTTTGCCGCTCGCACGCCATAAATCGCGGCTCCCGAAGCATCTTTCAATACCGACATATCGGCAATATCATTCGGATTCAGGAAATCGATGTTGTCCATAAACATGCCGTCTACTACATACAGCGGGTTCTCGTTGTTAAACGAACCCACGCCCCGTACACGCACGGTAGGCGTGGTACCCGGCGCACCGGAGCTGACCACCTGCACACCGGCTACCGCCCCTTGCAGCGCATCCATCGGTGTGGATATGGTACGCTTGGCTGCATTTTCCATATTTACCGTGGCAACCGGCGCAGTTAAGTCACCTTTCCGTTGGGTGCCATATCCGATTACAACCACTTCATCCAGGTTAAATGCCCCATCTGCCGTCAACTGCAAATTGAGCACCGTCCCGGAAATGGCAAATGCCTGGCGGACGTAGCCAACGGAAGAAACAACCAGCGAGTCGGCAGTTTGTGGCACAGTTAAGGTGAACGCCCCGGTTTCGGAAGTTGTGGTTCCGATACCGGGCGCGTTTTTCACAGTTACGGAAGCAACCAGCGGGTTGCCTCCTGCATCGGTGACCGTGCCGGTCACCACGCTACTTTGTGCCTGCACGAAACCATACGTGCAAGACAAAAGTGTAACCATAGCAAGTTTTAATAGATTTTTGTTCATGTGAATAATTGTTTTTGTTAAGGCAATGAAGCCGCATGAGCACCTAAGGCATCCGATTCATAACGGCAACTCCTGCAAGCTTCATACACCCTTCATTTTACCAGGATTCTTGTTTACAATCAGTAGGTCAAAAATAGCATACGAAGCAGGTAAATCGGAAATATTACACTACAACATTTCTACATCATAACTGCGAAATCTGATGATTTCGCTATATTTGTCCTACTTCAGCGTCACAACAACTGACGAATAAATCTATATGACGTTCATCATCCGGTTGATACCCCTTTGGTTAATTGTCCTGCCTTACCTAGTATGGGGGCAGAATACGCTGGGCATTCCCTTGGTTTTTAACTACAGCAAAGCGATATTCCAGGGCGGAAGCCGTACTTGGGATATTAAGCAAGATAGCAGGGGAATTCTTTATTTTGCCAATAATGAAGGGCTGATTACGTTTGACGGGGGATATTGGAAACTTTATCCACTGCCCAATGGCACAATCGCCCGTTCGCTGTATATCGATGGGAACGACCGGATTTATGTAGGTGGCCAGGGCGAGTTCGGCTATTTTGAAGCCTCACACACATCGCTACATTACACGTCACTGACGGAGCTCATCCCGGAAAAACACCGGAAATTTGCCGATGTGTGGAATACGGCCAAACAAGGTTCGTCGGTTTTTTTTCGGACCAACGACCGCATCTTTGAACTGACCAACGGCCGGATTACCGTACACAACGCTACTACAACCTGGCAGTTCCTCGGTCATTCGGAAGGCCGGCTATTCGCACAGGATCGGGAAAATGGGTTGCTTGAATTCCGGAACAATCGGTGGTCGCCGTTATCCCCGGAAAACCTGCTGAAAGATGCCGCCATTGCCGACGTCTTTTCCATCGGTGAAGACAGCGTTTTATTCGCTACCTTAACCAATCAAATGTACTTGTTGCACGAGGACAAGTTCCAGCTGCTGGACACTGGACCGTGGCGGGATCTGTATACCCCCTCGTTCTCGAGAATCAGTGACACAGAATATGCCACGGCAACATCCCTGGCAGGTTGCTTGATCCGCAACCTCGACGGCCAGGTAATCCAGCGCATCGGTGTTGCCGAAGGCTTACCAAATAATAACGTCTCCGCTGTCTTCACCGATCGAGATGGTAATATCTGGGCCGGAGTTGACAACGCGATCGCGGTAATCAGCTACAACAGCGTTGTCAAATATTTTCGCCCCAACCTGGAAAATGACGTCACGGGGTTTTCTACCCGTGTGTTTAAAAAGAACCTGTACCTGTCTTCTTCCAACGGTGTATACGTGGCTCCATTGGCACCAGATGCCACGGATCACAGCCTATCCCAGGGTAGTTTCTCGTTGGTTGCCGGCAGCGACCGAGGTGAAGCCTGGCGCCTGGAGGAGGTAAACGGTCAGCTGCTCCTTGCTCATAATGCCGGTGTCTTTATCATCAAAGATAAAACGGCCATACCCCTTGCGGCAGGTACTGGTTCCTGGATGTTCCTACCCTTATCTTCCGTGTATCCGGTATCCGATATCGTGGTGGGCACCTATTACGGTTTAGACCTGCTACATTATTCAAAGGGCCGTTTCCAGAAATTGGGCACCTTAACGGGGCAGCCCGATTCATACCGTTTTCTGGAACGGGATGAAAACGGTGATGTATGGGCATCGCATCCCTACCGCGGCATTTATCGGTTGCGTATTGCGCCGGACAGTATGCAATACGAAGCGCGTCTCTTCACCCAAAACGACGGCCTGCCTTCGTCTTTCCAAAATTATGTTTTTAAAATCGCCAACCGCATCGTGTTTGCGACCGAATCGGGCATCTATGAATTTGATACGGTCTCCCAACGCTTTGTCCCATCTGCGTCATTCACATGTTTTCGGGGAATCCCCATTAAATACCTGAAAGATGACGTAGATGGCAATGTATGGTTCTGCAGCGGAAAAAAAGTCGGAGTGGCGCGGTTTGCGGAAGAAGAAGCCAGCCGAGAGATCACGTTTTTCCCCGAGATCGAAGGGCTCAACACTTCCGGATTCGAAAATATTTACCCATATAACCGGAATAATATCTACATCGGCTCCGAAAAGGGCATCATTCACATCAACTATGAAAAATACACCGGCGACACTCCTCAGCCCGCGGCGCTGCTATCTTCCATAAAAACTTCGGGCAAAAAAGATAGTCTTATTTTTGGAGGATATTTTCCTTCGCAGATACCCGAACTGCCCCCTTCGTTCGACTCCTATCATTTTAAATACGGCTCGCCAAGCTTCGGCATACAGAACCATGTAACCTATAGCTATTGGTTGGAAGGGTATGATACCGGTTGGTCTGAATGGAGCTCGGCCACTGAAAAACATTACACGAATCTCTCCAACGGTAGGTATACATTTAAGCTAAAGGCACGAAAGAATCCGGGAAACGAATCGGAAATCATTGCCTATACGTTTGTGATTCTGCCCCCTTGGTATAAAACGGTTTGGGCAATGCTGGGCTATTTCTTTTTATTTCTGACGGGGGTTTACCTATTGATCCGCTGGCAGCAACGGGCGTGGCGGCTGCAACAGCTCGAATTCGAAGGAAAACTGCATCAATTGCGGTATATCCATCAACTGGAGATCGAGAAGAATGAAAAGGAGATCGTAAAATTGCAGAATGAAAAATTGGAAAACGAAGTACTACTGAAGACCAAAGAATTGGCCAATACGAGTATGCAACTGATGGAAAACACGGATGCATTGATCAAACTCAAGGTCGAAATCACCAAATTAAACCTACACGCCGAAGATGAAAACGACCTGAAACGAATCACTTCACTGCTCAAAGATGTTGAAAAGAACAGTGCCAACTGGGATCAGTTTGCCGCCCACTTTGACGAACTGATCGACGGCTTTCTTAACCGGCTGAAAACCGCTCACCCCGACTTAACGCGCACAGACTTGAAAGTTTGCGCCTACCTACGCCTGAATTTCTCTTCCAAACAGATTGCACAGTTACAGAACATCTCGGTTAGAGGCGTTGAAATCCATCGCTACCGACTCCGTAAAAAACTGGGACTGCCAACCGAGCTGTCGCTGAGCGAGTACCTGGCAACTATTTGATTCATTTGTTTAAGGCTCTTCCGCAGGCTCCGCCCAATCGTACGTCTTGAACACCCCTACCGGCAAACCCTCGTTGCTCCGCAGGTTGGTGGTACGCGTGTAGCTCCAGCCAAGCCGGGCATACGCAGGTTCGGGCACGGCAGCTGCCGTGAGCCGGACGGTGCTACCACTGATCTCCGCATTCGCAGGATGGAATACGCGATCGGCACCCGCCAGTTCGAAAAAGGTAGGCGATAATCCATCGACCGTTTTCAATCCCGATCCGGCATGCCGAAAATCCACTTCCAGCGTGTTGCCGATAATCCGGTGGCCTGCATAGAGGGGCGATTTTGGCTGGCCTGTCCGGCCATATTTATTCTCCAGCGCCAAAAAGGCAAAGCGCTTGCCAACGTCCAGCTTGTTCCTGGGATGGATGTCGTGGATATCGCCGATGTCGTCGTTGCAGATCACGCCACTGTTGGGGATCTGCTCGCTGGCCCTCTGTTGCGCAAACCGCATGTTGGGATTGGCATAGTTGACCTGATAGTCAAATGCCCGCTGATAGGGGCAGATCTGGGCAATGTAAAACGGGAAGTCTGCAGATTCGACGCCCCATAGCTTGCGCCAGCTGGCTGCCAGGGTAGCCAGTAGCGCCGGATAGGTACCAGGGGCATCCATATTGGCTTCACCTTGGTACCAGATGACACCGGCCACCGGGATGTCCCGCAGCGGATAGATCATCGCATTGAAAGCCGACCCGATGCGATAGGGTGCTTGGGCGTCTGCCCGCGGCGTGGCATCCTGCTTGAGCGCCTGCTCACGGATGGCATCATTGGCCAATACAGCGTCCCGTTCTGCCCACACTTCGCCCGTGGTGTCTCCCCAGCTGGCATTGATCAGCCCCACCGGCACCTGCAATGCCTCCACCAGCTGCTTGCCGAAGAAATAAGCTACTGCACTGAACCACTCCAGCGAACCGGCTGTACAGGGCTGCCACGTGGCAGGCAGCGTAGCTACGGGTGCAGACGCCTGTACCTGTGGCACATGCAGCAGCCGGATGGGCAGGCTGGCATTGGCACCGATCATCTCGGAAAGCCCCCCTTCGGTATCTTTTAGCGGCCACCACATGTTGGACTGGCCGCTGCAAACCCATACTTCGCCGATGAGGATATCGTCAAATGTGAGTGTCTGTTTGCCCGACACAGTAACCTGCTGAGCGTTAAAACCACCGTTGGGCGCAGTCACCGTATGCCGCCAGCTGCCGTCTGCCGATACCTGTATCCGGCTGGACTTCTCTTCCCAACTGCAGGAAATTTCGACGTATTGGCCCGCGGTGCCTGTTCCCGAAATCGTAAACGGTTTGTTCTGCTGCATGACCATGTGCGCCTGAAGGCTAGGGCCCACCGTCAGTTTTTCAGAGAGCCTGCCGTTCCCTCCTTCGGGACCGGCAGGCTCCTCCTTGCCCGAACAACCCATCGCACAGCACACTACAAGTGCGATCAAAAAGTCTGTCCGTTTCATGGCAGGGTGGTTATCAACACGAGCGTGTGGCCGGGAAGCGTAATCGTACGAGACTGGCCATTGCCAAGCTGGATGGTTTCCACACTTTCGGGAACCGCAAAGCCGTTGGCATCTACCGCGCCCTCAAAGGCGGTTCCCTGCCCGGCTGTAAACCGGTATACTTTTGCGTTGCTGAGCGTCATGCCTTGGTCGGCCTTTAGCTGCAATGTATACGCCGCAGCATGCGAATTGGCAATGGCGATGGTATGCGCGCCCGATTTTTCGGCGGCGATGGCCTGCAGTCCCTTTTTCTCGGGGATAGCTACCTGCAGCAGGTTCGACCCTGCCGGAAAATAACGGCATAGCAACGACATGGGATAAAACCACGGCCGGATGGCCTCATCTGTCGCCCCGCCGAAACGCTCTTCGCCCAGGATGTTCCAGAATCCCCATCGCTTCAATTTATCATTCTGGTCTTCATACATCGCATCGTCCATGTTCCAGAGGATGACACCGTTGTAGCCTGCCAGCATGTTCTGGATGACGGCATCGGCCACATCCACCCCATAAAAAGCATCGTAGACCATCATGTTCGAGTCGTCGCCGGCAAAGGGATCTTCCGCGATGCGGGCCAGGTTGGTAGCTCCGAGTTCCGAATTGGGATTGTACTTGAACCCCAGTTCACCCATGATCATGGGTTTGCCGGCAGGGGCCACTCCCCGGTAGGCCTCAATCACGCTGCGGTAACTGCCTCCTTTCACCTGGTCGTCTGTGGGATATGAATGGATGTCATAGGCCCCGATGCGGTCGCCGAAATGGGCGGCCGGACGGGTGATCCAGTCCGAAAGACTGGTATCGTTCCAGATGGCTACGTCGGGAGCAATGACCGTAATCCGGTCCGACAGTCCTTTCTGCTCCATCAAGGAAAAGATCTGGTCGTAGGTCTGCTGCCAAAGATCATAGTTGCCCCCGATGGACGACCAGTCGCCCGCGGGCTCGTTGCACATGTTATAATATTTCAGGCAGGTATAGCCTTTAACATCCAACAGGTATTTCAGGAAGTCGGTAGACCGGTCCAACCAGTCGGTATCCACGCTGCCGTCTTCCAGTGCGCGCTCTCCCCATTCCCCGTACATTACCTGAATGCCCTGCTCCTGGCAGAAATCCAGTATCCGGAACAGTACGCCCGCACTTTTCTCGGGATGATAGGCCCCGTCCGTCAGGTAATTCCACCCCTGGGAGACCATGATGCGTACCAGCCCCGGTTTAAGGAACGACACGCGCTCGCGCAGGGTGGCCCAATCGGCCTCCGTGAAGGTAGCATTGCCCGTCCATCGCTCGATGTTGTCATATCCGCCCCATTGCGGGCCAATGCCTTCGAAAGGCAGACCGGTAACCGGCGTGGTCTTTACCACAATGTCATTGTTGATATTTTTGGATTCAAGCCGAACGTCCTGGCAGGCAGACGACACGCCCGCCAGCATCAATCCGAATAAACAGCCCTGTAGTTTCATGAGTTTCTTAATTTGTGTGAATAGTTTATTGATCGGACACCTTGGTTACCTGTACCCAGTATTTCTTCGCATTTTCGACAAAACGCTCACGGTCTTTATAGATGTCTATCCAGACGAAGGATGGCGTGAGCTCGAATACAAATGCATGGTCGGGCAACGTAAGCTCGTTATTGAAGTCGTCCAGCTTTTCGGTTCCGCTCCCCACAAACCGGCCCGTGGATACGGTGCTGCCACCGGAGAAGGTCAGGGTGCCCTGGCGTGAGTTGCGCTTCCAGGTGCCTTCACCCACCGGGATCTTGCGGTATTTCGAATTGACATCGATGGGGGTGCGTGCACCGTCGGGATCGTCGATGAAGATGAAGTCGGCATACTGCTCATCGGGTCCGGCATGGTTGATGACCTTACCATAGGCATCGCCCTCTTCGGTAATGCCTTCCAGCGTAAACGTGAGGGTGTTGTCGTATTCGGCTACCGGTCCACTGCCATCCTGCTGCCAGTTCCACGCACGTTCAGCCATATCCGGATAGGCAGCGGAGCCGCCATATTCCGGCCATGCACCGCCGTATACCGACAGCGTGGTGATCTGCCAGGTGCCCACCAATTCGTCCGCAAACGGGACGTACTGGATGGTCCAGGCGCGCGTTTTGCCGGATTTGGATGTCACCGTCAACTGTGCCGTATGGTTGCCGTCAAAAATGAGCTCATCGCCTTCGGACAGTTCTGACTGCGCACCGTAGGAAAGTTCCAGACTTTTGATGACTAGCCGGTTGCCGTCGCCTGCCGTCGCATTATACATAAACGACACGGTCCCTTCGTTGTGCTCGTCGCGCTGGATTGTTGCGGTGCCCACCTGGTTTTCAAACACGATATCGATGATGGCCCGCTCGTGGTTCCACTGCTGGTCACGGACATCCTGCATGATATCCCGCTTGCAGCCGGCCAGCAGCAGCAGGCAATACGTATATAAAAGATACTTGTTCATTTGCTTAGTTTCTTGGAATACTCGGATTGAGATCAATTTCTTTCTGCGGAAGGGGGTAAAATGCGGCCTGCGCTTCCGAAATACCCGATGCGGCGGCACGGGGATCGGTCGCGGTAACCCTTGCCTTGCGCCGCAGGTCGTGCAGGTGCTTACCCTCAAAGGCAAGCTCAAAAGCCCGCTCGGCAAACACAGCCTCCCGGAATTGCGCGATTCCTAGCCCTTCAGGCAGGCCGTCAAGACCCGCGCGCTGCCGGATGGCATCCACCCACTGGTACCCTTCGACCGTTGGTCCGACCGACTCGGCAAAGGTGAGGGCAATGTCTGAAAACCGAATGAGGAAAGGACGGGTGCTGGATTTGACCCCCACGAAATCGGGATCCACATACTTGCGCGTGAGGTAATAGTCGTTATCCTCCCATGCCGATCCGTCGGCCTTCGTATAATAACGCTTGGCCATGAGCTGGCTTTTGCGCTTATCGCCATCGGCATAGCTGTTGGCAAACAGGTCGGTGGTCACAAACACCCCCCACCCCATGTTGGTCGCCTGGGTGTAGGTTCCGTCGGGATTGGGGAACCATAGGCTACCGCCGTTTTTATACGGGATGAACATCTTGTCGATGGATGAAAAATTACCCTCGTCAATACCGGATTTGTCCATCGACATCATGAAGATATGTTCCGGTCCTTCGGGCTTCCGCGTATCGTAAATGCTCAGCAGATCGGGCGACAGGCCGTACTCTGACTGGTCGTAAAGCACCTTGCGGCTCCAATAGGCTGCGCTGTCGTACATGAGCGTGACGTCGCGCTGCATGTCGCGGTACAGGTTCACCTGGCTCTCCTTGGACGAGGCGATGCTCAGGTAAACCTTGGCCAGCAGGGCCTGTGCGGCAACCTGGTCGGCCCGGCCCACCATGCGCTGCACCGGCAGCCGCTCGGCAGCGATGCGGAGGTCGGCAATGATGAAGTCATACAGCTCATCCATATTTGCCGCCAGCGGTGCCGCGGTTTGCGATGCCGCGGTGATTGTCTGCGTATGCAACGGCACCAACCCGAACGTTTGCGCCAGGTAATAGTAATTCCAGGCACGCAGGAAATGGGCCTCGCCCAGTACACGCGATTTAAAATCGTCGGGCAAGTTGCTGGCCGCGATGTTGTCGATCACGGCATTGGCCCGGTTGATGGCAATATAGCCGTATTTATAAAAGAGCTCCAGCTGTTCGTTTTCACTGAACAGTTGGTAATCCCACCGGTTGATCTCCTGGGAGCCGAACCCTTCTTCGCCCTTGACGTCGCAGGTCTCTGTGGCCAGCTCGTGAATGTAGAAAATGGCGCGTACGTACTCGTTGTACGAGAAGGTATTGTATGCATAGTACAGGGCCGACTCCGCGTCTTCCACGGTACGGTAAAAATTGTCTTCGGAATAAAACCCGTATGGTTCTTCCTCCAGGCTGCACCCGCCGAGGCAAAGGCCCAGCGACAGCATTAATATATACAAGTATTTGCTCATGATCGATTGCGTGTTAAAGGGTGAAATCTATTCCAAACGTGAAGGTCCGCAGTTTCGGGTACCCACCACCGTACCGCCCATTGAGCGGCACCTCAGGGTCATAACCCTCGAAAGAACTGAACGTAAACAGGTTTTCCGCATTCACCGAAAGCCGTGCCTGCTGGATCCACGATGCATGCGGGAAGCGCAGGGTGTATCCGAGGTTGACATTCTGGACACGCAGGAAACTCCCGTCTTTGACAAACCAGTCTGAAGTATAGTACAGCCTGCCTTGCCGCGCACTGGGATACTGCTGGGTGGGGTTGTCGGGTGTCCACCGCAGCGGTACATACATGGCGGAATTATACATACCGCTCCAAAGCACGTCGTTGCCGAATACGCCATTGAGGAATACACTCACGTCAAAATTCTTGTAGCGCGACCGTAGGTTGAGGCTCGCCAGGAAGTCGGGATTGGGATCACGGATGACGGTGCGGTCGCGCGTGTCGAACACCCCGTCCTGGCTCAGATCCATATACCGGTATTCGCCCGCCCCGGCTTCTGCACCCTGCAGCCCGGCAGCAGCGCCCTCCGCGGCAGATTGCAGGATGCCGTTTACGCGGTATCCGTAGAATACGTTGACCGGCATCCCCACGGCCAGGATATTGGGCGAGGGTTCCCGGAACGGGTCCACCCCGTTGCCGTAGTACTCGTACTGCACGCCCGAAAGGTAGTCGGTATTCAGACCCGAGGTAATGGCGTCGCCCAGGCTCACTACCTTATTTACGTTGCGCGAAAAGATGAACGTGCCGGAAAAATCCCAATCACGTGTGCGTACGATGTCTGCATCGACCGTCAACTCCACACCGCGGTTCGCAATCTCCCCGTCGTTTACCCACATGCGGTCATATCCCGAACTGAGGGCGAGGTACCGCTCCCGCAGCAGATCGAACGTATGCTTGTCGTAATAATCAGCGGTAAGCCGCAACCGGTTCCGCAGGAAAGAAACGTCAAGTCCGAGGTTGTATTGCGCAGTGGTTTCCCATTTCAGGTCGCGGTTAGGGATGCCTCCCCATTCTTTGTACCTACCGCCCACGCCGGTGAAACCGATGACATAGCCGGGGCCGATGGCGGTATTCCAGGCACCGTCCGTAAAGAAGGTTTCAATGCCGTAACGGCTGAGGGTCTGGTAAGGGGAGATGCCCTGGTTGCCAGATATACCATAGCTGGCACGGAGCTTCAGCTCGTCAAAAATGCCAAGGTCTTTGATGAAGTCTTCTTCGTGCAGCTTCCAGCTGAGTGCACCCGAAGGGAAATAGGCCCACTTGTGGTTGGCACTGAATTTGGATGAACCATCGGCACGCAGGGTTAAGGTAAGCAGGTACCGGTCTTTATAGGCATAATTCATACGGCCGAAAAACGACAGCAGTTTGGTCAGCGTCTGCCCGTTGGTATGCCGGTTGAGTTCGGGTGCACCCGATGCCATATTTTCGTTGTTCAAGGCTCCGTTTTTGAAATTGTAGGATTCCAGTGCCGAGGAGCGTGCCAACGAATATTCGTAGGAATGGCCCAGCATGGCGGTGAGGGCATGATCTTTGCCAAAGGCCTTGTCGTACGTCAGGTACGTATCTGCGGTATATACCTGCCCCATCCAGTTGTCCAGGAATGCCGCTCCTTTGTTGTTGGTACCGGTTTCGGTGTATACATCGGGTTCATACCGGTCCGTGATGGACGCGCCATACTTATAATTGAACTGCGACCGCAGGTTCAGCCCGTCAACTACATCCAGGTCGAGTAGCCAGGAAGAGATAAAATCCGTACCCTTGTTGATGCTTTTCCGGTGGTCGGTCCACGCGAGGGGATGCTCGTAGTCGGCCGCACCGGCCAGAAAGTACCCTCCCGCTTCGTCGTACACCGGCCACAGCGGATTACGCCAGTAGGGAAGCCCGCTGTTGGCCGTCCGGGTATCGCGCGAGAGGTTATTGAATGCGCTAACCGTCAGCCGCTTGCTGATTTCATGTTTGATGTTCAGGTTCAGGATCTGCTTGTTGTATGCGTCTTTAATGTACACGCCATCCTGCGCGAAGTTGTTGGCACTGAGATTGAATGACGTTTTGTCGTTGGCATTGGCCAGGGACACGGTAGTCGTATGGGTAAGGGCATTGTCCCGGAAAACAACGTCTGCCCAATCGGTGAAATGGGGCCATGTGCCGTCCTGTATTTCCCGCACCGAGGGATAGTAGATGCCCGTAGAATTGACCGCTCCGACGTAGAGCGGAGGCATGCCCCCATTGATCTTGGCTTCGTTATCCAGCTGGGCCATGAGGGCCGGATCCGTCCATTGGATAATGTCTGACGCAAACTGCGACAGCGTGGTCTGGTGTTTGGCATTGATTTCCGTTTTGCCGGCAGCGGCTTTGCGCGTGGTGACCATAATCACACCGTTGGCGCCGCGTGACCCATAAATGGAGGATGCCGAAGCATCTTTCATCACTTCGATCGATACAATATCTGCGGGGTTGATCTGCTTGAGATTACCCGCGTCGCCAAGGGGAAATCCGTCAACCACCAACAGGGGAGCATTGGATCCCCGCAACGAACTGCCTCCACGTATGCGTACCGTGGTGCCCGCACCGGGATCCTGAGATGTTTTGACGATCTGCAGGCCGGATGCACGTCCCTGCAACAGATTCTCAATGGAGTTGGCGGGGATATCCTTGAAATCCTGCGTTTGCACCGAGGCAACCGACCCTGTGAGGTCTTTTTTCTTGACGGCGCCGTAGCCCACTACCACAACTTCATCGAGGTCGCTCACTGTAGCCTGCAGTACGACATCGAGGGTCGTTAACCCGGCTACGGCATATTCCCGGGACTCAAACCCCACCATCCGAAAGGATATCTGCTGGCCTCCCGACGGTACGGTGAGGACATACACCCCGTTTTCGTCGGAAGTAGTTGCGGCCGTCGTACCGGGGATGCGCACCGTCACGCCCGCAAGGGGTTGCCCATCACCGTCCGTGATGGTGCCGCGCAGGGTCTGTTGCTGCATTTCAGCGACGGCCGTTTCGCTCCCCGGCGTACGATGACCGAACGCCCGATTGTCTTTGGCCTTGATCAGGATGTTGGTATGCGCTACCGTATAGGTAAGGGCAAGTGGTGTCAGGACTTTATTGAGGAAGTCTTTCAGCGGCATGTCGGTTGCTTCGATCGTAATCGGCTCCGCCGCATGGACCAACCGATCGTTATACATCACCCAATATCCGGTCTGCTTTTCGATGGCCGAAAATACGTCTTCAATGGGTTGCCGTTTGACGTGCAACGTGATCGTCTGCGACAAGGAAGCAGCACTCACGTGCAGAAATCCGAGGAGTACGAACAGCGTGGTTATCCGCATCACAAGTAATAATTGGTTGAGCACTGTGGGAATTTTTAGCCCACAGCGTGACATTACATAATTTATCATTAAATTTGTTTGTTTGGATAGTTTATAATCCGGTTTCAATACAAGGCCTTATCGGCATATCCGAACATCGCGAGGAGGTGGTTGCAACACCTCCTCGTCCTGTTTTGCACTACGGTGGTCTTTATTTCTTCATATTTTACCTCCTTGGTCTATACATTGGTTATTGATAGGTCAGCCCCTCGATGATCAGATGCCGTCCCTCCAAACGGTATCTGATACCCGACCCGGACAGAAAGTCCAGTACATTGCCTAAGCTGACATTCCGCTCCATTTTTCCCGAAAAAGTTTCTCCCGGAAGATTGGTTTCGTAAACAACGTCGATGTTGTACCAACGGCTCAGCTGGTTCATGACTTCCCGGATTTCCGTCTGCCGGAAATGGAAGAAACCACTTTTCCATGCGACAAAGGGAGCCGTATTGACTTCCACCACCGTCAATTGCGATTGCTGGAAAACCGACTGCTGGCCCGGCCGCAGCAGAACCGCCGACTGCTGGCCTGTGTGCTGTACCGCGACTTTGACCGATCCATCGATCAAGGTGGTTTTGGTATCGGTGTCTCCGGGATAGGCGGAGATGTTGAACTGTGTGCCCAGCACCGATACCTCCTGCCCTTTGCTTCTCACCTTAAAGGGCATATGTTTCAAGCTCTTTACCTCAAAATACGCCTCGCCCTCCAGTTCCACGATGCGCTCGCCGCCATCAAAGCGGGCCGGATATGTTAAGGTTGTGCCCGAATTAAGCCACACCTGGCTGCCATCGGGCAGGGTGATTTGGTAGATCCCCCCTCTGGGGGTGGTCAGCTGCAATAGCTCGGCGCCGGTTCCCTTGCTGGCGGATCTGCCCACCACCGCAGTCCCGTCGCTGTAGGTGATTCCATCCGCTACTACGATGCCCGACTGTGCTTCGCTTAAGTTGATCGTCCGGCCATCCCCCAGCATCAGTGTAGCGCGATTGCCGCCGGGATGGATGGCATAGGCGCTCTCTATAGCAGTATCCTGATGTGCATGCTGTTCGCCGATAAAAAACCACGTACCGGCAAGCGCCGCAATGAATACGGCTGCGGCGTAGGGAAGCCAACGCATCAGCCTCGGCATACCTCCACCGACGGGCCGCTGCCGCCGGATGTCTGCCCATAACGTACGGCGCACATATGCCTTTGCGTCGGGCTGATGCGCGAAGTCGCCATGATCGGGCCCCTGAATGGTATCGTACCACTGTTCTACCTGCTGCCGTTCCTGGGGCGTAGCCGTGCCATCATTGTACCGCTGGATGAGCCGATGTATGTCTTTCAGATTGGCCATATACTTACTTATCCGGTAACAGTCAAAAAAGTACTAGGTCAAAATGATTTTTTTTAAACCGCCTGCTGCATCCACAGCACCGTACCCGCCATGATGAGGGAAAGGCCGTAGCCTGTGAAACGATCGCGTAGCCGATTTGTAGCGGTATGCAACTGGTTTTTGACGGTCTGCTCCGATAAATGCAGCCGATCGGCAATTTCGCGGATGCTTAGCCCTTCGTCATGCCGGAGCTGGTAGATCTGCCGCATGCGCTCGGGAAGCGCACCGATCTCATCGGCGAGGATGTCCTCCAGTTCTTTGGTGAGCAGCTGCTGCTGTGGATCGATATCAGTCGCTGCATCAATAGCGGCGTGCTGCAAGGCGTAACGCAACCTGACTTCATCTTTTTCGAAAAGCTTGAGTATTTTATTGCGTAATACAGCATACAGATAGGGTTGCAGGTGCTCCTGAGCGGATAACTTGCCCAGATTGTCCCAACAGGTGATAAATACTTCCTGGACCAGGTCCTTGGCAGTTTCTGCTGAATCGACCCTGCGGCATGCATGCCGGTACAGTTCTTCCCAATACTGGCCGAAAATCCAATGAAACGCTTTACGCGGGTCAGTCTGTGCCAATTGGAGGATGTCCTTATCTGTTACCTTCATAGCAAGTGATAAAAGTACAGTTTTTCATCAACATAGGAAATCAGGACGATACGCGTATTCCATCAAACGGATCCGGACGAACAGAACAAATCTACCGATGATATTATTTAGAATTATTTTAAATAAATCAAAAGGTTTCCTAATATTGTGCCGAAATGGCCGGGCAGGCTCCGTGTTTATGATTGATCATATAAAATATATAGCGTACGAATGAAACCTTTTACTTACTTAACTTTCTTATTTGCAGGAATTTTCCTCGGTATTCCGGGATCCCATGCTCAAAATAGCGGCCATGCGGTGGTAAGTGGGAAAATCTCTACTTCCAATGGGCTGCCCGCCGCAGCGGTCAGTGTCGTGGTGGTTGGCACCCGACAGGGGACGACAACCGATGAGCAAGGGCATTACCGCCTCGAACTGACCGAAGTGGGTTCCCTTACCCTGGAGGTCAGCGCCGTCGGCATGGCCAAACAACGGCAAACGCTTACCGTCAGTGCCGACGCTTCGATAACCCAAGATTTTACCATCGACATGACCAGTGCCCAATTGCAGGAAGTGCTGATCACACAGTCCAGGGGCTATACCACATTGGCTCCCTCTCCCACCTTGCGATTGGATGAACCGCTCGTAGAGGTGCCGCAGAATATACAGGTCGTCTCTTCCAAAGCGCTGTCAGATCAGCAGGTAATCAGTATGAGCGATGGATTGATCCGCAATGTGAGCGGCGCAGTGCGGCTGGAACATTGGGGCAACTTATACACCAACATCAGCATGCGGGGCACACAGATACAGGCCTTCCGCAATGGGTTCAACGTGGTTTCGTCCTACTGGGGGCCCCTTACAGAAGACATGAGTTTTGTAGATCACATCGAATTTGTGAAAGGACCTGCCGGGTTTCTGCTGTCCAATGGCGATCCTTCAGGTTCCTATAACGTGGTGACCAAAAAGCCAACCGGCGAGACCAAGGGCGAAGCCTCGATAACGGTGGGTCAGTACAACCTTTACCGGGCAGCAGTAGACCTAGACGGTAAGCTATCCCAAAACGGCAAATTCTTATACCGGTTAAATGTATCGGCACAGGCGAAAGGTTCACACCGCCCAAATGAATCCGACAACCGCTATGTGGTAGCCCCAGTAATTGCCTACCGGCCGGATGACAAGACGACGATCACTGCGGAGTATACCCTGCAATACGCACGCATGTCTGACGTGGGTTCTTATTATGTGTTTGGACCAGTTAACAAAGGATATGCGTGGCTGCCCCAAAATTTTTCCATGACCCCCGAAGGGCTGGATCCGACCAACATCACCGATCAAACCTTTTTGCTCAACGTGACCCGCAACCTAGCCCCCAACTGGAAGGTGACCGCACAGGGGTATTACCTGCGCTACGATCAAAAGGGCTCTTCGATGTGGCCGGAGAACGAGATGACCGACGATGGGAAGATCATCCGGGGGGTAGATATATGGGATGCCTTCAGCAGGTCTGCCCTCGGCCAAGCATTTGTAAACGGTCATTTTAATACTAACGGCATTCAGCACCGGGTGCTGGCGGGTGTTGACGTGGGCGACAAAGACTACCTAGCCGACTGGGGGCAAAGCTTTGCGCTGGACACGGAGGACGATCCGTTTGATGTGTACAACCCCGACCTTGGTCGCCCGGCAAATGGTTATCCAACATTTGATCGCGAAACCCCGTTAAGCGAACGGGCCGAAACTGCCGGTGGCATTCAAACCCAACGCTATGCCGGCATTTACCTGCAAGATGAATTGGGCTTTTTCCAGAACCAATTACGCCTGACACTGGCCGGACGCTACACTTGGGTTAGGCAGAGTGAATGGGGTGAAGAAGCCTATCAAGCCAGCCACTTTACACCTCGTATCGGCCTTAGCTGGAGCATCGACCCAAATACCTCCGCCTATGCGTTATACGACCAGGCGTTTGTGCCCCAGGCTGGGCGCATTTACGGCGGCGGCAGGGTGAAACCCATCACAGGCAATAACCAGGAAATCGGCCTTAAGCGTAACTGGGCAGGTGGCAACTGGAATACGAGTGTATCCGTGTACCGGATCCTAAAGGAAAATGAGCTTACCAACGACCCGCTTCACAGCGACCCGAATCAAAGCTATAGCATTGTATTGGGCCAGAAAGTGGCACGGGGCGTTGAGCTCGACGTTAGGGGCCGCATCTTACCCGGATTTGACGTAATGGCCAACTATGCATATACCCATGCGGAAATCACTAAACTGAATGAAGGAGTTGAGGGTTTTGAAGTGGGAGACCTCGTACCGGGCTATGCTACCCACACAGCCAATGCCTGGTTCGATTACACTCTTCAGCGAGGCTTCTTGCGCAACGTTGGTATTTCCGCTGGCTTCACCTACCTATGGGATCGGAAAACCTATGACGGCGAACTGGAAGGGATGCCTTTGGGCGATTATTTTAAACTGGATGCCGGTATCCATTATCACATTCAGAATTTCAATGTCCGGCTGAACGCGTTTAACCTCTTGAATAACTACCTGTACAGCGGCACCTACTATGAGTGGAACAACGCATTCTATTGGCAGACCGAAGCACCCCGCAATCTGAGACTCTCTATAAGCTACAAATTCTAGCATATGCAGATAACTAAAAAAAATTAAAAAATAATTTGCATAGTGTGAAAAATACACTATCTTTGTATCATCATAATTTAGGTTTATAATTGGTTAGTAAAGGTTTCCATTCTCCCCGTTTGGAAACCTTTCATTTTTTACTGTATCGTGATTACCGCCCCAACAAATGTTACTTACTTTTGCACCTCGGAGGATTTGAATGAAACGATATCAGCAACGATACGAAAAACTTGCCACGCTCTCTACCTTTTTGCTTATCCCACTCTCAGGTTTGGTCACCGATGTATACCTGCCCTCATTTCCGGAGATGCAGCGGGCACTGCATACAGACGTTGCGGGAATCCAGCTTACGTTGTCATGCTTTCTCATTAGCTATGGCCTGACTATGCTCGTAGCCGGCAGTGTGGTGGATACGTGGGGACGCTACCGCCTTGTTCTGGCATCGCTGCTGCTTTTTGCCGGCAGTAACTTTGCGATTGCTACCATACACCACATCGGTTTTGTGTATGCCATGCGCATTCTGCAGGGAGCACTAACTGCCCTTATCGTGGTAAGCAAACGGGCTTTCCTGGCTGATATATTCACGGGGAGCAAGCTACAACGCTACACCAGCATGCTTACGGTGATCTGGGCGCTGGCTCCCATTACCGCTCCTTTCATCGGCGGCTACCTTCAGGTGTGGGTGGGTTGGACGGCTAACTTCTATTTCCTAGGAGCGTACGCACTATTGGCACTACTTATGGAGGCACGCTTCGGCGGCGAAGCCATGGTACGGTTTCCGGCTTTCCGCTTTAAGGGGCAACTGGCTATCTACCGCCGTATTCTCCGCACCGCCGATTTCACCTATGGACTGGTTACACTGGGCATCAGCTATAGCATGGTGATGCTTTTTGGCATGTCTGCTCCGTTTATTATAGAACATGAACTGGGCCTATCGCCGATAGTGACAGGCTATTGCGCGCTTATTTCCGGCTTCGGACTCCTCTGCGGTGGTTCCATCGGTCGAGCCTTCACGGATGCTCCCTTCACGGCGAAGTTGCGTTATGCCACTGCGGCCGAATGGATCGTGGGTCTGGCTATGCTAGCCACCACCAACTGGATAGCCAATGTCTATTCGCTGATGGGCTTTGTCTTTGCCTTGCATGTGGCTTCGGGATTTGTGTACAATGTTTACTTTACGCACTGCCTTACGCGGTTTCCAAGAAATCCGGGCGTGGCCGGTGGTCTTACCAGCGGGGGTTCTTACCTCGTAACTTCCTTAGTTAGTTATGCCCTTGTGTCCATTCTGCCTGCTACAGATCAAGGACAATTAGCCGTCAATTACCTCATTCTTGCCCTCATCTCTACCGGCTTGTTGATCGTATCTGCGCCTAAGAGTGCCCCCGAGTCGGACAAAGCCGAACTCGCTCATTGCGCAAGGTAAAGAGGCCATCCCTTTAACGGAATGGCCTCTGGTAAACGCAAATATACGGTTGATAGCCGATCAACAATCAATCGATGGCCCTGAACATCCAAAACCAGGCGGTACCCCATGGTCCCACACCAGGCTCTGGATAGCTTAGTACCATGCGGCCATCATCCAGCAGCAAGATGTCATACTCGTAAACAGGTGCGCCTCCTTCGTTGGGTGATTTCCCACACAATACGGTAACACCTTTGGTGGTCAGTTTACCGGTAGCCCATACTGATCCATTGTCCAGCGTGATGATTTTGGTCATATCGAATGAAAAGCTCCCCGTTTCCTCCTGCCCACCGGCCTTCACCTTGGTGAGTTTGGCGCCCCGCAAAGAGAACACCATCTTGGCTCCGGCACCTTCTCCGCTAGCCTGTCCATCGATATCGGCGACTGGCAATGCCCACCATTCGGGTTTACTGCTACCCATGTAACCGCCGTTGCCCCATACGGCAGGCTGGGTATCATCCCATACCCATGTCCGTTCCGATCCGCCGGTGAGATAGCCCCATTCCAAGGGTACGTCAAAGGTCAGCTCGTCGACGTTGACGGTCAATGTTTTTGTGATCTTAGTACCATCGGGATTGAGCCCTGTAAAAATAATTTCATTCTCGCCGGTGGTCACTAACAGTACGGTATCTGTTTTCCGTTGTGTGGTACCGGTGCCGTAATCCCAGTTTGAAAGAACCGGACTCCGGTTATCCAATGCTACCTTGTTAGAGTTTTTCCCGTTCACCTGAATAAGCGTTGCCGTAAGGTCGAGTTGCTCGGCGGCAATGGCACCGCCCATTTCCATACGGTCTTCGATGGGTTCGCAGGCCGAGACCGCCATGATCAGTAGGACTGCCCACTTGGAGCAGTGTTTTATAAAGGTTTTCATGATATTTTTCCTTTTAAGTTTTACCATCCCGGAAATTCATCTGCCGGTGTACCCCATCCGGCATTCTGTGTCAGTACACCGTCGGAAAGGGCGATTTCGTTTTGCGGGATCGGCCAAAAGCCGCCGGTAGCTTGGTAGCGTGCACTGTATCCACCGCCAAATCCCTTCATCTGGGTATCTACCCCTTTGTTTTTAATGGCGACACCTTCCTGTGCAGCCAGTGCGTTTGCGGCGTCATGCCAACGCATGAGATCGAAATAGCGCAGTCCTTCGAAGGCAAGTTCCCAACGGCGCTCACGCTTGAGCGCTTCCAGCGAATAGGCCACATTGCCCAACTTTGCCCGGGCACGCACACGATTTAAACCCGTTGCCTCTTCAGTCAGCTCGGAATGCATCAGCAATACATCGGCAAAGCGAATCAGCACCAGATCCTGGGTATGGGCCAGCTGCATATCCGTAGGTGCCCCATCGGCCAGAATGGCATAAGAAGGAAGCAGTGTCCCATCCCGATAGGCGGTGACAGGCATGTATTTCTTTTGCCAGAACCCGGTTTCTTCCATCTGTGAATCAGCACCGTAAATATAGCTCTCCAGGTCATTCTCTACGTCGATGATGGAACCGGTGCGCCGGATATCGGTGGGTTCGGCCTGTCGCCATTCATTCCATAGCCTCGTATTCACCGGGCCTGCACCCCAGCCTGCGCCAAAGGGAAACGTACCTGCCTGCCCATTGTTGGACCGCATGCCGAAGTGCAGCACATATTGATTGGAATATCCCAGCTTGTACTGGTCGCCCCAGTCGACCAACGTTCCGAATTTAACGGCAAATACAGTTTCCTTATTTCCATCGCCTTCCCAAGCCAAATCGTTATCACGCGTATAGGCATAATCTTCAGCAGTATATTCATTCGTATAAGGCCATAAATTACGAAAGTCGGATACCAAGTCGTGACCGCTGCTGCTGATGCACTCGTTGAGCCAAGTGACGATCTGCGCCTTGTTGAGTTCACCTCCGCCGGCCACGGGCAGCGACGACTGCTCATAATAGCCGGTATAGAACAAGAATACCCGGGCCGCAAGCGCCTGAGCGGCCCATTTGGTGGCATGGCCCGCCGTCGTGTTGGTATACGGCACGGAGGGCAACAGCGTTATGGCCTGCTGCAGGTCATAGCCGATCTGCGCATACGTTTCGGCAGCGGGTGCCTTGGGCAGATTTTCCGCTTCGGGCACGATAACCAATGGCACTTCGCCAAATAGCTGGGAAAGCTCGAAGTAAAACAGCGCCCGCAGAAAGTAGGTTTCGCCCAAGAGCTGATTGCGCTGCTGTTCATTGCTCCAACCGGTTACGTTGTCCATCGTAGCGATGGCGGTATTGGCCCGGAAAATGCCTTGGTAACGCGCGCGCCAGAAAGGGAGGAAACGGTCGGGTTGGGTGTTCATCAGGTGATCGAGCCCGTGCATATCGCGATCGTTCTCGCCACCGCCGCCGAAACGGTCATCCGAAGCCAGCTCCGCGGCGTAAAAGTGGGAATGAGCCGCGTCAGCGATAGCAGTACTCATCGTCGAATAGATACCGGTGATCATTTGTTCGGCATCGGCCACATTCATCGGGAAATTGCCGGTATTTTTCTTGTCATAACTGGTCGTGTCCAAAAAGCTTTCGCATCCGGATAAGAGTATGACTCCTAATGTTATTGCGATAATTCGTTTCATTTCTTTCGTATTAAAAGTTGACATTCAGTCCAATGATGAAATTACGCGGGCTTGGATAAAACCCGAGGTCTATGCCGGACACCCAGCCCTGCTCATCGCCATAACCGATTTCAGGATCCATGCCCGAATAGCCGGTAAACGTATACAGGTTTTGCGCCGACACATAAAGGCGGGCTTGCCCGAGCGGCATCTTCGGAAACAAGGACTTGAAACTGTAGCCCAACGTGATATTCTGTATTTTGAAGAAATCGGCATCTTCAATGTAGATGTCTGATATATATTGGTTGTTGGTATGGCTGCCGTTGGTGAGCCTCGGGTAGCGGTTGGACGTGCCTTCGCCATGCCACCGCTGGAATACTTCGGTGGTGTAGTTTTGCAAGGGACTATCGGCAAACGAGCGATAGGACTTGGCAATCTGATGACCAAACGCGCCGAAGCCTGACACAATCAGGTCAAAGCCGTTGTACCCCAGCGAAATGTTGAGCCCGGCCGTAAAATCGGGGTGCGGATTGCCAATCTGTACTTTATCTGCTTCGGTGATAAAGCCATCGCCATTGGTGTCTACGAAAATCACATCTCCTGGCTGAGCACTTGCCAATACACCGTGCCCCGCGGCACGGTATTCCGCAATCTGCGCGTCATTCTGGAAAATACCGTCGGTCTTGAAACCATAGAAATAACCCACCGGATAGCCTTCCTGCGCACGATACATGGGCGTCGTACCCTGGCTTAACACGTTTGCCGCGCCGTTGATGAGCTTTTCGGCATTCGCAATGCGGGTAACGCGATTCTTATTGTAAGCGCCGTTGAGATTGATACCGTAAGCGAAATCGCCACGGGTTTCATTCCACCTTAACCCCAGCTCCAGGCCTTGATTTTCGATATCGCCGCCATTGATAAAGGGTGCTTGAGTTCCGAAAATAGCCAATACCGGTGCCTGGACCAGCCAATCGATGGTTGACTTGCGGTACCAATCGAAGATGACACCCAAGCGGTCCTGTACAAAGCGCGCGTCAAACCCGATATTGAGCTGTTCGGACGTTTCCCATGACACAACCGGGTTGGGTAAGATATCAGGATAGGCGCCGTTGACAAGCGTGTTCTTTTCATTGCCGAAATAGTAGCCATTTTGGCGATCAATGGCAATGGTAGCCAGGTACTGGAAGGGCGGGATATTCGCATTTCCATTTTGGCCCCAGCTGGCACGCAGCTTCAGGAAGGAAAGCCACTCCGATGCCGGTTCCATAAAATCTTCATTCGTGACATTCCAGCCAATCGAAAAGGATGGGAAATAACTCCATCGCTTGCCGCGGTCGAAATTGGACGAACCATCGCCCCGGATAATCGCAGCCGCCATGTATTTCTCCTGGTAATTATAGCTGACGCGTCCGAAAGCAGAACTAAAGGCGTATTCACCCCAATGGGTTCCGCCCACAGCGGGCATAAAGCCGGAATATCCCTGCCCATTACTTACCCAGGCATTGGGCCAACTACCGGGAAACGACGAGTTGGCCGTGGTGACACTCAGGTCCTCGCCAATACCGCCCTTTTCGATAGACTGCCCCACCACCACGTCGAAATGGTGTCCGCTGCCCAAACTGCGCTGATATGATATCGTATTTTCCAACAACCAGCTGTAGCCAAGGCCCTGGTTTTGCGAGATGTCATCGATGTCATTGAGCGACACCGTGGATAAACGGAATGCCGGCGTATACGAACGGTAGGAAGAAGCGCCCAGCCGATAACCGAAACTGCTGCGGATTCGCAGGTCTTTGAGCGGCTGAACCTCGGCATATGCATTGGCAAACAGGGAATGGCTCTTGCTCTGGTTCTGACCCCGGCGGTAAACCATATCTGCAATGGGATTGGCCGTCGCGCCGTCGAATGCCCATCCATCCGCAATTTTGCTGGCCTGGTCGTAGTACCCGCCCGCTGCATTATAGACGGGCAGCAGTGGATTACCCACCATCATGTTGTGCACGTCGTTCCAGTAGATATTGCCGATGCCGATACCCGAATTGACCCGGTAGGTATAGGTGAGGTTCTCACCGAATTTAAGGATATCAAAATCATCATTTTTCAGAATCACGTGGTCGGAATTGATGCGAAACGTGTGCCGGTTAAGATGGGGTTGAACAGGCTTCCCAAAGATACCATCCTGAGAAGCGGTGGAGTAACCCAGTGAAAACTTAGACTGTTCACCGCCTCCGGTGAGGTTAAAGGCGTGGCTTTGCGTCAATGCGTTATCTTGGTGGATTTCCCGCAACCAGTTGGTACCATTCCAGGTTCCTTCCTGTATCTGCTGGTATTGATTGGGAATAAGACTGGCCCAGTCATACGGAGCCAACCCCTCATTAAACATACGTTCGTCCTGGATAGCCATGTATTCTTTGGCCGTAAGCAACGAAGGCATCTTGTAGGCATTCTGCCAACCAACGAAACCATCATAATTGATTTTGAGCTTGCCGGCCTTCCCTTGTTTGGTCGTGACGAAGACCACACCATTGGCGGCCCTGGCACCGTAAATGGCTGCCGATGCAGCATCTTTAAGGATGTCAATGGATTCGATATCCGCAGGACTCAGTGCATTGATATCTCCACCGATAACGTTATCGATGACATACAGCGGATCGGAATTATGGATTGTACCGATACCCCGGATTCTGACCTTGAAACCTTGCCCGGGCATGCCGGAGGTCTGCGTAATCTGGACACCGGGCGACTGGCTTTGAAGCCCACCGACCACATTGGTGGTACTCAATTTCTGAATGTCATCGCCTTTTACCTGCAACATAGCGCCTGTTGTCAGCTTCCTTTTCTGCGTACCGTAGCCTACCACCACCAGTTCTTCAAGGGTATTGTTGGCAACCTCCAGGGTAACATGGATTATCCGCTGGTTACCGATGAAAACCTCTTGGGTGGTATACCCGATCGACGAGAACACCAAGGTGGCATTACCCGAAGATACCGACAGCTGAAAATTACCTTCAACATCCGTCGTCGTAGATGTGCTGGTGTTTTTTTCTGTGACCGTAACAGCCGCCAAAGGTGTCCCTGCATCGTCAACCACGGTGCCACTAACCGTTGCTTGCGCCACGTGTAGCCGTTCGGATTCATATCCGGCACCGTTATGTGCAAATGCAGGCCCCGGAGGGACCGAAACGCTCAAGGCAAGGCAGCCTATTGTGAGCTGCAACAGCCTTCGCGAGTACTGTTTGTAAAAAATTAATTGCATGGTTTTTTGTTTATAATTGAAGAATCCAATAGAAGGCGATAACTGATCCTTGTTACGCCCGAGTTATTGCTTGTTTATTTCAATTTGATGTGTATTTCCTTTCCAGTATATGTTACCGTTTGCGTGACACGCGCGGGCGTATCCGCACCCTGCGGCGTTTCAGGCCGCACATAGACAATGTCGAACCTCCGGCGGGTCAACATCCCTTCAAACGAACCCCGCTGAGCACCGATACGCAGCTCGCTGGTCTTGTCGTGATACGTCAATGTAATGGTACCGAACTTTCCCTCTTCATAATTATAATTAGTCCCCTCGTCTTCATAGAGCTCAAAAGAGGCGTCAGCACCTGCGTAAACAAAGAGTGTAATTTCCTTGGCAGGCTTTTCGTCGGTGTATTGCAGCTCGGGGCCAAGCGGAATGATACTGCCTGTCCTGACAAAAAGCGGCATGCGCTCGTAGGGTGCTGCCGCTTCCAGCGTTTGCCCGCCACGATGGTATGCGCCACTGTAAAAATCATACCATCCTGCTCCCCGGGGCAAATACAATTTACGAGAAGTAGCCCCAAGTTGCGTTACCGGATTTACGAGCAATGAGGGTCCGAACAGAAATTGATCATTGATGGCAAAAACCTGTGCATCCTGCGGGAAGTCCATCGCCAGCCCCCTGAGCATCGTGTAGTCATGCAAATAGGTGTTCCCGGCCAACGAATACGTATAGGGCAAGAGTCGATAACGAAGTCCGATGTAATAACGCATACTGCTGTAGGCAGGGTGTCCTTCGGGGGCGATATTGAATGGTTCTCGAAAGGGAAACTGCCCGTGGGCCCGGAAAATCGGCAAAAAGGCTCCATACTGGTACCAGCGGGTATTCAATTCGCGCCATTCTTCACGGTCTTCGGTATTGGGGTTGTGGAAACGCCTTTCGACCAAAAAACCGCCAGCATCCATGGTCCAGTAGGGTGTGCCTGACATCGAAAAATTGACCCCGGCGGCAATCTGGTCTTTCATATCGTGCCAACGCGAGGAGATATCGCCGCTCCAGGCCGCCGCCGCGTAACGCTGCTGGCCCGCGAAATACGAACGGGTAAGGATAAATACCCGACTGTTGGCATCGGTGCTCCGCTGCCCTTCGTAAATGCCGCGGGCATTTTCCAACGGAAAAGCGTTGTAATAGCGCACAGACGAACCGATAGCCGGTTGCATGACCGATTTTCGCGCTTCTAGGTTAATATTGGAGTGGATATCCGGCTCGCTGGCGTCCATCCACCATGCGTCGATGCCTTTACGATATAGTTTCTCATTCATCAAATCCCAGAAGCCCGCGCGGGCCTGGGCATTAAATGGGTCATAAAAGGTAGAAGTATATCCGGGACCGATCCAGTCCTTGCGGCCATCGTAAATATTGCGTAGATAGAGCCACCCTTTATCGCGAAACCGGGTGTAGACGCTGGATGCTTCGTTGATTTTGGGCCAAACCGATATCATGAGGTGAAAGTGGTTGTTGTGCAAGCGATCTACCATGCCCTCGGGATCCGGAAAACGTGTGGTATCAAAATCGTGGCTCCCCCAATCGTGCTCACGCCAATAAGACCAATCCTGCACCATGTTGTCGATAGGAATCTGCCGCTTGCGGAATTCCATGGCTGTATCTTCCAGTTCTTTCTGTGTTTTGTAACGTTCTCGGCTCTGCCAGAAACCAAATGCCCACCGCGGCATGATGGGTGCCCGGCCGGTAAGGTGGCGGTAACCACCGATGACATCATCCATATCGCTTCCGGCAATAAAATAGTAGTCGACACCAGCACCTGCCTCCGAGTCAAACGAAAATGTACCGGTATCTGTATCGGGAATGGGGCGCTGCCACTCGACACCTAAGTAGGACTGCCCTCCATCTGGCAGCCACTCGATCCGGATGTCGTGGCGATGGCCGGCTTCTAAGTCTAACGCGACCTCGAAAGAACCAGCATTCCACGACTCGCGCCAGCGATCTTCTCGCAATTGGTCGTCTATCCAGACCTTGATGTAACCCGAATACGTAAAATGCAGCCTGTGGAGGCCCGTATAGGGCGATTCCAGTTGCCCTTCGTAGGTAACCAGACTGCTCGCAAGGTCTACAGAATCTGGAAACCGCGATTGATCGGTCAGATAGCGGTAGGTGATATCCGATTCCGGTCGCGATAACCGGATCGTTTCGGGGTGGTTTTTATCCCGATAGGTTGATGTAAGCCACCCCCGCTGTCCTTCCTTGGAATACAGGCGAAAAGCCGATAATGGAAGTAGCGGCCGGATGTCACCGGCCTTCGTAATGGAATAGTTATGCCAAAGGATACCGTAATGGTTGGTGGACAACAAAAAAGGTACTCCAATCGTGGTATTATACTGCAAAAGGGTTACCTGTCGGCCCTGATAATTCATTACCCCATTTTGGTGCTGCCCAAGTCCATAAAGTCCTTCTGTTTCGGACACGGCAAAATGTTGCCGAATCCCGTAAAAGACATCGCCATCGTACGCACACGGTTCAAACGTGGTGGCATCCCGCCGCCGCTCGGCGAGCAGCGTTTGTCCCTTCTCGTCCAGAAAATCGATTGCACCAGACAGCAACGAGACGCGGGCGGTTAAGGCCGCTGTTTTCAACTGCAGATAATCACCGGCCTTTTCCAGCGTCCACGGCCCTGCCGTACGGCGCAGGGTGTCGACGATGACGAGCGATTCGCTTGGCGCTACAGACTTTCCCGGCGGCTTGACAATAACATGAATAATCTGGTCAGTAATAACATCCAATACCACCTCTTGGTCGATTGCGGTAGCCATCCCATCAAACAAAAGGGATACACCGGTAGCGTTACGGGTTATTTGGGGCTGGTCTACCTGCGCTGCCATCGTTGGCATCACCGGACAGATAAGTAAAAAAAGAATGGCCACGAACAAGAATATCATCTTCATCATAAAAAGCAATACCGATAGCTGGTTAATGCAATTGGTTATCGAGATCAAAATTAGGCGAGCTAAATGGATACCAAGGGATAGGTATGTTAACAAATGTGGGTGATTTGGTTAACTTTTGTCCCAGATATACCTATTTGCGGTACGCAGAGGGTGCTACCCCATAAAGCTGCTTGAAATATTTACTGAATGGTTTGGGATTGCTGAACCCGACTTCGTAGGCAATTTCGGCCACGGTAAGCCCCGACTGCTCCAGCAATTGTGCGCCCCGGCGCAGGCGGATATTTCGGATAAATTCGGAGGGTGTATGCCCCGTTAACGTAACGATCCGTTTGTAGAGGCTTACCCGACTTACATGCATCGCCTCCGCAAAAGACTCCACCGAAAAACCGGCTTCCCCCATATGCTGCTCCACCGTCTCCAGTGCTTTCCGTAGAAACAGTTCGTCGGTCGTCATTACCGGCTTCTCGGAAGGGAACACGTCCAGTTTCTTTTTATAGGCTTGCTCCATCGAAGCCTGTTGTTTCAACACACTTTCCAGCTTGGAACGTGCTTCCTGTCGCTCTCGCTGCAGCGCGAAACGTGTTTTTTCCCGCGTTCGCTCAATATACCGGATCAATAGTATCGTGCCCAATCCAAACGCAACATATAGAAAATACGCCCATCCGGTTTTCCAGAATGGGGGACGGATGGTAAACGTTGAAAGGGTGTACGGCTTGCTCCAGTTCTCCCCGTCCTCGGACACCATCACCCGGAATGCATACTTACCCGGATCCAAATTGGTAAACGTTGCCTTGCGGGTACGTCTATCCATCAATACCCACTCGGAGTCGAACCCTTCCAATTGGTAGCGGAAATAGGCTCGGTCTTTATTGAGAAAATAGAGTGAAGCAACCACAAACCCCACGGTATTCTGGTCGTGGGAAAGCCTTAGTTGCCCACGGTCCAACCATTGGGATGCGTCTACACTGCGGTTGAGTAACTGGAAATCGGTAAGGACAGGTAGCGTCAGCGTTTGGGGTGGCGATTGGATGTGTGCGGGATCGATGCTATTGAATCCCGAAGGACCGCCGAAAAGCAATTCCCCCGTAGACAACAGGCACGTAGCGTCTTCATTGAATGCGTTGCCTTGTAATCCATCGCGCCGATCATAGCTCCAAAAGCGCCACTGTCCGGGGGTGGTTTTTTCCTCCCGAATGGCGGAAATACCTCTCGCCGTGCTGACCCAAATGGTCCCTTCCTGATCTTCCACCACGCCTAATATCGCATTGTCCGGCAGTCCATCTTCCATGCGAAAAGACCGAAACAAACCGGTAGCCGCATCGTAGAGATTGAGACCATCCCGTGTAGCCACCCAGATCCGACGCTTACGATCTTCGATGATCTCGTTTACATGATCGTTGCTGAGTGCCCCCGGCTTGTTGTCCTTATAGGAAAATAGCGTAAACGTCCCATCCGGATTAAGCAGTTCGACACCGTTGGCGGTACCGAACCAAACCCCGCCCCGTTGATCCTCCGTGATGGCCGAAATGTACGCCGATAGGGTAAATCCCTGTTCTCCATACCCCAGCCGGGTGAAGCAGCCTGTCTTTCTATCAAACCGCGCCAATCCAGCATTGAGCGTTCCGATCCAAAAACGCCCTTGGGTATCTTCATAAATCTCCCAAACACTGTTGTCGGGGATGGACGTGGAATCGAGCGGATCATGCAAATACCGCACAAACCCACGGCCATCGAAGCGATTGAGCCCACCGTGATACGTGCCGACCCAAAGCGTTCTCTCGCGGTCGATGTACAGGTTAACAATCACATCGCTGCTGAGGCTGTGCGGATCCTGCGGATCGTACCGATATTGAATGAAGCGGTTGGTCCGTCGATCGAAATAAATCAGTCCACCCCCATTGGTTCCGATCCAAACATTCCCCAATGAGTCTTCGACAAATTGGTTAATATCGTCAAAGGGCAATACGGCTTCTCCCCTCCCCCGCTGTCGTTGGAACAAAGCAAACTGAATCTGGCTGGGGTGGTAGTAACTGACACCCCGCTTGAAAGTACCTGCCCACATAATTCCGTCGCGATCACAGTAGAGGGCCATGATGCTATTTTGGCTGATGGTCCGATCGTCGTATTCGTCATGCAGTAAGTAAGAAACCTGTTTGGTATTGGGATTCACTAAATTCACGCCGCCGTGATCCGTAGCGATCCAAATGTTTCCATCGGCATCTTCGGCCATCCCGAAAATAATCTGATTATTCAAAGGGATGATGTTAGATGCCGTGGTAAAGTGCAGCGGTGCGGTGCGAGGTGCGGGCCACCAATAAACCCCCAACGATAGGCCGGACGCATATACCCAGGGTTGTCCGCTGCGGTCCATAAATAGCCGAAAGTCGGCTCCCCCTTGGTACGTTACCTCACGATCGTTCAACTGGTAACTGATGGGGTGGTCGCCCCCCAATTGACATACCGTCCCTTTATGATCCACGGCCCACGCATTTCCCGAACGATCCAGCGCAATACCAGTGACGGAACTTGTCGGGTCTATCCACGGATACGAGGCAACCGTATGCCCCTGCTCCTCGTAGCTTGACACCCGGCCGCCAGCCTGCAGAAACCAACATTTGCCGTGAGCGGCGCGCCTTACGTCCAGCACTTCCGCTACCGGCAGCCCCATCGATTGCAGTACACTGTCTACATTGCGCGTGAACTCTTCGCGACGATCGTCGTAAATATTCATGCCCAGTTTTGTCTTCACCCACAACCGTTCCTCCGGACCAATGAACAGCCCCAATATATCACTATCACTTATACTACGAGGTTGGTTGGTTACATGCCGGAATACCTTGACCTCATGGCCGTCGTACCGGCTAAGACCCGTGGGTGTACCGAACCATAGAAAGCCTCGTTTGTCTTTCACAATGGCCGTGACGTGGTTATGCGATAGCCCATCTTCAACGTTCAATTGCTGGAACTGAACGGTCTGAGCGACGCCCCGGATGGACAACAAACATCCCCCGACAATCAAAAGTCGTACTAGCACATGTAACATAGGCCAACGAAATCAGCCAAATTTACAAAATATCACGCATTCTGTATTTGATTGCTCATTTTACCTTTTCCATCATCCGATCAAACTGTTTCATCAGCTCGTCAGATAATAAAGCCGTGGCTTGCCACTTCGGATCGCCGTAAACTCCTGCACGCGAATAATCAAATGGCTCGAAGCCAATCTTCCTAGCTATGCGCTTGCTGCGAAACTGAAAATTGAAATTATCCGGATCGACAAACAACGGATCCGCGATAATGGAATGCTTATCTTTCCCTAGCTTTTTCCACTCGGAAAAGCTCATCCCTACAAAATCCGGCGTTTCAGTACGGCGGTCCCAGAAGCAGTTTTTATCTAAGACCGTTTGCGCCTTAAGCCATGTGTCTTTTCCCATATTCATATATAGAAAGCCTGTATCGTAATAAACAATATTGTTGATAAAGGAAAACGACAGATGTTCTTCAACACGTGTAAATTGTAGCTGCGAAAGCAGGTTGAATGCAAAGATGTTGTTTCTGATGATGTTTTCTTTGCCATAGTGTTGATGGAAACCAGCATTCTTGCATTTGTATACCAGGTTATTTTCCATCGTAATCCCATAGGACCCTTCATCGGTATACAAGCCCCAGCCACCGTAACTGAATGAGTGGATATGGTGGATAACATTGTTGCTCACCGTTGTACCTTCCGAGGCCCCGAGCGTATACACCCCACCCATGTCGCTCAATTCGCCCCACCCCAAATGATGGATGTGGTTAAATGCTATTTTATTGCGTTTCGACGGACTTGGCGCATAGCCCCATATCCAACCAACGGAAACACCCGAATACCTGAAATCAGCAATGTCATTATGGGTTATATAATTATCGCTCCCGTGGAAAATGATCACCCCCACGGCACAGGGGAATACATATCCGCCGTGTTGTATGATATTATTATGTACGGTTATATGATGGGTTTCTGCCGTTTCTCCCTGATTGGTCTGCTTAAACCCCGAGGATGAATAATCCCCTATTTTGACTCCGCCACCCCCGAGGTCGTGTAAATGGGAATGCGTTATTTTTGAGTTGGAAACGCTTGTACGGAACCAGATGGCATGCTGCCCCGTATGGGCAATGTCACAATTTACAAATTCGATGTGATTGGCATGATCAACCATAACGGCGGCATCGACATAGGCAGCTGCCTGGTAGGGTTCATCTCCATTAGGAGGGGTTTGGTGGGTGGTTACTTCGAAACGCAGGTTCTCAAACCGCACCGAGGAGATTTCCTTTTCTTCGCTGCCGGTTAGGGTCAACAACTTGTCGGAGATAGGGTATATGCATTGCGTGTTTTCGATCGTTTCGCCCGGCAGAGGCATGTAGTAAAGATATCCATCGCGTTGTAGGAACCACTCACCGGGGTTGTCCAATGCTTTCCGATAGTTTTCTATCACAAAACGACTTTGATGGTCGATTAGATTCCAAGGTTGCATACTTTTACCGATGAAGTATACGGCCGAATCGGAAACCTTAATATGTTTGACCCGCTTACGCGTGTTGTCCCATTTGTGGTAGAAAATCACGAGTGCCTGATCCCATTCACTATCACTAATATCGTTCAAAATAGGCAGATCCTTCGCTGATACAACCAGTTTTTGTGATGCAAAATCAGCAATCCTGTATCCCGAAGAATCCAGGATGGTTTCCTCAAGTCTTTCTACCCGCGAGAACTGGCCCCGGTCAGGCGTTTGCGCCCTAAAACGCCGTTGACCATTTATATACAATTGTTCGAAATATAAACCGTAATGGGCAACTTCTGGTATGTAAACACGCCAAAGCCCCGGTGTCACCTCTTCAAAACGGTCCGTTGTTTTTCCACCGCATATAAGCGGTCTGTTATCTTTGGCTCCATAAAAAACTACCGGCGACTGAGGAGTACCGGAGTCTTCAGCGGTCAACTGGAATGCCTGGGTGATGTAATAGGTGCCCGATTGTACTTCGACAAAAATGGTATCCGAGATCTGCTTATCGAAACGCAACTGACGGATTTTGTCCCGTGCACCTTCAAGAGTTGCCAAAGGCTGACCCTGAGAACCCGGATTGCGATCATCGCCATCGGGCGATACATAAAGTTTTACATCCGCACGCAATGCATGGGAGATCAATAAGGTGGTCAGAATAAGGAAGAGTGATTTCATAATATTCATAATTGTTCAGCAAATTCGGGTTCATAAGGGCTAATGGGAAATCAACGCCCTAAATATAGCTAATAAATAAAGAAACTCGACATCGCTCTACTGGAGACGTCTTATTGGAGCGCAGGAAACCACCTATGTCACCGGACATTGAAGAAAAATTGACGGATATCGGCAAAATATCCGTCAATTTTTTATTTCCTTTGCATAGAATCCAATCCCAATTGGTTTTAATGCACTAATGAATGTTTATTTTATGAGAAAAGTTAGCACTAAATTTTCAATGCTATTAGCAAGTTCCGTGGCAATCGGCACCTTCTATTCCTGCCATTCGTCTGAAAACAGTTCTGGCAGTTCTGACACGGCATCAGCCCAAGTGAAAGTCGATGAATTTGCCGATCTGGAGATCCTGCGCTATGAGGTGCCAGGGTTTGACCGGTTGAGTCTTCAACAAAAAAAGTTAGCGTACTACTTGTACCAGGCAGCATTATCCGGCAGGGATATTATTTATGACCAACGCGGAAAAAACAACCTGACGATCCGAAAAACGCTGGAAGCTATTTTCAACAATGCCAAGACAGAAAAAAGCGGAGCGGAATGGGGCAAACTGAAGGAATATGCGGGTCGCTTTTGGTTCAGCAATGGCGCCCACCACCACTATTCGAACGATAAATTTGTACCCGAATGCAACCCCGATTACTTTGCTGACCTGGTAAAAGCGTGTGACCCCGCCAACCTGCCACTGTTAGACGGCGAGGACACGGAAGCTTTTATAGCCCGGATCACTCCGGTAATCTTCGATCCGAAATTGGGCGCTAAAATGGTTAATCTTACGGAAGGAATCGACCACGTAGCACTGTCGTCCAATAATTTCTATGAGGGCGTAACTCAAAAAGAAGTAGAAGATTTTTATAATGGCTTTCCGCATACCGGCCAAGATCCCGAATGGGGGCTTAATAGTAAGGTTGTCAAAGAACAGGGCCAACTGACCGAAAAAGTCTGGAAATCGGGCGGGATGTATGGCAGTGCGATCGACCGGATGATTTCGTGGCTGGAAAAGGCGATCCCACTGGCTGAAAATCCACAGCAAAAACAGGCACTTACCTTCTTGACCGAATATTATAAAACCGGCGACCTAAAAACATGGGATGAATACAATAAAGCATGGGTACAAGACACAACCGGTGTCATCGATTTTGCCAACGGCTTTATTGAAGTGTACAACGATGCGATCGGCATTAAAGGCAGTTACGAAGCGGTGCTATCACTGAAGGACTTCGAAAGCACGAAACGGATCAAAGCAATTGCCGATGACGCGCAGTGGTTCGAGGACAACTCGCCTTTGATACCGGAACATAAGAAAAAGCAGGTAAAGGGCATCAGCGCCAAAGCCATCACCGTTATTGCGGAAGCTGGTGACGCCGCCCCCAGCACGCCAATCGGCATCAACCTTCCCAATTCGGACTGGCTGCGCAAGGATTACGGCTCCAAGTCAGTTTCGCTAAGCAACATTGTCCACGCTTATAACGAAAGCAGCGCGAACAGCGGCTTTCTGGAAGAGTTTGTCGGTGATACGGCAAAATTGGCCCGCATGAAAAAATACGGCAACCTGGCCAGTGACCTACACACCGATATGCACGAGTGCATCGGTCATGCGTCTGGGCAAATCAATCCCGGTGTGGGCACGACCGACAAGACCCTGAAAAGCTATGCATCCTGCCTCGAAGAAGCGCGGGCCGACCTCGTAGCTTTATATTACATATTAGACCCGAAATTGGTAGAAATCGGCGTCATGCCTTCAGTGGAGGTGGGTAAAGCCGAGTACGACAGCTACCTGATGAATGGGCTGATGACCCAGTTAACCCGTATCAAACCGGGCGATCAGATTGAAGAAGCTCACATGCGTAACCGTGCATTGAATGCCTATTGGGTATATGAAAAAGGCAAGGCAGAAAACGTGGTGTCGTTTGAAAAACAAGAAGGCAAAACCTATGTACAGATCAACGATTACGAAAAACTGCGTACCTTATTTGGCGACCTGCTACGCGAAATCCAACGCATTAAATCAGAAGGAGATTACGAAGCAGGAAAGAATCTTGTGGAGACATATGGTGTACAGGTGAACCCTGAACTGCATAAAGAGGTTTGGGAGCGCTATGCGAAGTTGAACCTCAGGCCCTACAAAGGTTTTGTTCAACCGAAACTGATCGCAGTGGAAGAAAACGGCGAAATCACAGATGTGAAACTGGAATATACGGACGATTTTTATCGGCAAATGCTGGAATATGGGAAGGAGTACTCGTTTTTGCCACCGATAAACTAATCCATAAATTAACCTTCGAAGCATTTATGCCGTTGTGCTGCTCAGCAGCGCAACGGCTTCTTTTTTATAACCGCCGCCTTCATGTTCATAGCCTGACTGTAATCCTGAATAGGGCTCGCACCTCCCTTTTTGCTAAAAAGACTCCCTACAAAAACGGAATGTAATCGTTACAAAAACGGAGTAGATACCAAATTTGATCGTCTTTTAGTCGTGTAATTGTCGTCTAATGGTCGTCTTTTATACGACAAAATAACAACTAATATTCCTTTTATACATGAATAATAGTCTTTTTTACTCCGAGTTTTGTTCCTTTTCTTAGCCTTTTTTATTACTCGTTTGTTGGCTTTGCATTGCCAGTTTTTGGGGCCGCGTGCGTAACGCGCTCCAAGCACTTCAGCGAGCTTGTGCGCTACCTAATTTTTTTTCGTACTTTTAGCGCTCAATTTGTACATACGGATGAATACAACAACGGCGATGAGCCTGCAAGATGCGGTATACGAAAAATATCAGGAACTTTTTGACCACACACCGCTGCTGGTACGATCGCCGGGGCGTGTAAATCTCATCGGTGAGCATACCGACTACAATAATGGACTGGTGCTGCCAGCAGCTATCGACAAAAATATTGTCTTAGCGATCGGCAAGCGAGACGACCACGCGGTACACCTTCATTCGCTGGACCAGAACCAAACGTATTCCACGGCGCTGGATGAGCTGGTGCGTTCGCCGCTTCTGTGGCCGGATTACATTCTCGGCGTAGCCCAACAATTGACCAAGCGTGGGTATACGCTACAGGGTTTTAATATTGTATTTGGCGGAGATATTCCACAGGGCGCGGGACTTTCGTCATCAGCAGCGCTGGAATGCGCCACAGGATTTGCACTCAATGAGTTGTTTAACCTGGGCATCACCCGGCTGGACCTCGCGCTCACCGCGCAAGCTGCTGAAAATGAATTTGTAGGTGTCAAATGCGGCTTGATGGATCAATTTGCCAGCGTTTTTGGGCAGAAGCAGCGACTCATCAAACTGGACTGCGCAGATTTTTCGCATGAGTACATTCCGTTTAACAACCCCGAACTGCGCATCGTATTGTTTGATACTCAAGTGAAACACTCCCTGGCCTCTTCAGCTTACAATGAGCGACGCGAACAGTGTGAGTATGGGGTATCGCTTATCCAAAAACATCATTTCGAGGTTAAAAGCTTGCGCGATGCAACCCTCGAACAGCTAGACCGCTACGTAAGACCCGTGGATGAAGTGGTTTACAACCGATGCAGCTATGTGGTATCGGAAATAAAACGCCTGCAAGATGGATGCGACGATTTAAAAAGAGATGACTTCGAATCATTCGGTAAACGGATGTTTGAAACACACGATGGACTGCAGCATCTGTATGAGGTAAGTTGCGAAGAATTGGATATTTTGGTAGATCTGGTACGTAACAACGATGCCGTGCTGGGGGCGCGGATGATGGGTGGCGGCTTTGGTGGCTGCACCATCAACCTGGTAAAGGCCTCCGAAGTAGACCGGGTCGTAAAGGAAGTCGGCGAGGCATATACCGAAAAGACCCATAAAAAAACACAAGCTTACGTTGCCAATATTTCGGAGGGCACAGCCCGTCTCAATTAGGTAGCACAAATCTACTGTACGATGATGCATTATCGATTGCCAAAGACACGTGATTTTGAGCGTCAACTGGGGGATAAGCACACACACCTGGTTACGCTGGAGAACAACAGAGGAGTAGTTGTCGGTCTTTCCGACTTTGGAGCGCGTATTGTAAGTATCCTTGTGCCCGATAAGCTGGGCAATCCTACCGATGTAGTGCTGGGCTTCAATACCATCGAGGAATACCTCGCTGCGGATGAAATATATCACGGAGCAACGGTCGGGCGATTTGCAAACCGCATTGCCAACGGCCGCTTTACCCTTGAAGGAGAAACGTTTTACGTAAAACCCAATAACGGGCCAAATGCACTCCATGGGGGTGCCAATGGCTTTCAGAACCGCATATGGGATAGGCGTGTGGTATACAAAGAAAAGGCTGATTTTTATTACGTATCTGCCGATGGCGAAGAAGGCTTTCCAGGTAAACTGTCGGTCATGGTCAAATACCGCCTCACGGATGACAATGAGCTGGTCATTACCTATCGGGCGGAAACGGATAAAGCCACCGTGATCAATCTGACCAACCATGCTTTTTTCAACCTGAATGGTGAAGGCAACGAGAACGTATTGGATCATTTGCTGCAAATAAAGGCCGATGCCTACTTGCCGGTGGATAGCCATCAAATCCCGACCGGTGCAGTCGAATCCGTGGAAAACACCCCTTTCGATTTCCGAGAAATCAAGCCCATCGGTCAGGAAATCAACCTTACTAACGATCAATTGGCCATGGCCAAGGGATATGATCACAATTATGTACTCAATGCAGATGTAACGACCGTCCAACTACCCGCTGCTACCGCTATTTCACCGCTCACAGGTATCCGCTTGGATGTATTGACCACCGAACCGGGATTACAACTGTATACCGGCAATTTCCTAAATGGCAACGATAAAGGAAAACAAGGAGTCTATTACGAAAAACACGGTGCTTTTTGTCTCGAGACACAGCACTTTCCGGACTCGCCCAATCAACCGGATTTTCCCAGCACGCTGCTTTTGCCCGGGCAGGTATTTCATTCGGAAACTAGCTATCGCTTTTCAGTAGTTAAGTAAAAAAGACGCTGGATATGCAGGGTACCGCTTATCCAAGTTTGAATCTTCGTTAGAAAGGGTTAATTTTAACAACTTTTCCTCCAAAAGCCGTCTTACAACGGCAGGAGAGAGACCGAAAACTGCGAAGCCATTAGCTTAGTTTAACCATGATACTGATTGTAGACGACAAGATTGAGAATATTACCGCCCTGACTAAGATCCTGGCCTCGCAGGATTTCGACGTGGACTCGGCATTGTCGGGTGAAGAGGCCTTGAAAAAGGTGCTGAAAAACGAATATCAGCTTGTCATTCTGGATGTGCAGATGCCCGGCATGGATGGCTTTGAAGTGGCCGAAGCAATTTCGGGGATTCGCAAAACCAGTGAATTGCCCATCATCTTTCTTTCTGCAGTCAATGTCAGCAAGGCATTTATCACCAAAGGATATACCTCCGGAGGGCATGATTACCTCGTAAAACCTGTCGATCCGGACATCCTCGTGCTCAAGATACGTACCTTTATCAAGCTTCAGGAACAGACCAAGGAACTGGCGCATACCCAACAGGAACTACGTAATGAAATTGAGCAACGCAAACGCTTAGAAGAAAAAAAAGATGAACTCATGGGCATGGTAAGCCATGAAGTAAAAACTCCCTTAACCTCTGTAAAAGCGTACATCCAGCTCGCGGGCGTAGCCGTGCACAACGACCGAAAGGAAAATGCCCTATCGTTTATCAACAAGGCAGACAGCCAAATAGATAAGCTCAACCAAATGATGACCGCGCTGCTAGACATGGCAAAAATGGAAGCCGGCATGCTCGACTTTAACATGGGAGAATTCAATCTCAATCACTTGGTAGACGGCGCATTGGATATTTTTATCCAAAGTAACCCGGAAAGACAGGTAGTACGAACGGGAGATGCAGACATTACTTTGCAGGGAGATCTGCTGCGGCTCGAACAGGTAATTCTTAACTACCTATCCAACGCCGCCAAATATTCGCCCGAAACCGAAACAATACAGGTAACCATACGGAAAACAGCAGGCAACCACGTGGAGGTGTGCGTAACAGACAAAGGAATCGGCATTACTGAAGAAGACCAAACCAATCTCTTTAAGAAATTTTATAGAACTGAGCAATCGATTGCCGAATACCGTGGAATGGGAATGGGCCTTTATTTGTGTGCCGAAATCGTTAAATTCCATCGGGGAACATATGGCGTAAAAAGTAGTCCGCAGGAAGGGTCAACCTTTTATTTCACCTTGCCTATCGACCTCGATAAAACCGATTGCTAACACATCAGTCGCATGAAAAGCAACACAAACAGAAATCTGAAAATCGGCTTCGGCTTGTCGATTCTCCTGCTAATCTTTAGTTCACTGATTGCCTACGTCTGCATCGATAGACTGCTGGAAAATTCGGCATTGGTACGTCAGACGAATCAGATAACTCATACGCTTGAACAGGTGGTGTCAAGTATCCAAGAGGCCGAAACTTCGGAACGCGGTTACCTTATTACAAACAATGTGCTGTATCTGGAGCCATATACAGCCGCTTGCCAACGGTCGCATCAATTGCTGGACGAGGTGATTCTACAAATCAAAGACAACCCCGTACAGTTAGAAGCCGGCCAGAAACTGAAAGAGACCTTAAGCCTTCGTATCGAACGCATGAATGCCATGATCGATGCAAAGGGGACTACCGGAATCGTCAACGAAAAAGAGATTGAGATGGGTCGTGCTTATATGGAAGATATCCGCACACTATCCAACCAGATGATCACCGAAGCCACCAGCCAAGTGCAAGTGCAAACAGAAATACGCGACCGGTTTGCGCGATATACACCTGGTGTCATCGTACTGGCGGCACTGCTGGCCATCTTGATTGCCGTGGTATTCTACATACGGATTGTACAGGATATGGCCGAACGCAGTGCGCTGCACAACGCCCTGGAAGAGCAAGACCTCCAAACGAAGCAACGACTTTCCATTATACGGGAAATCGCTTCTCAGATCTCGGCGGGTGACTACACCGTACGGATAAACGACGACGAGAAGGATACACTGGGGAGTTTAGCAGGTTCCCTTAACCGAATGGCGGAATCGCTCGCCCTATCTTTCGAGCGCCTCGCAAACAATGAATGGCTGCAAAGCGGTGTAGCGGATCTGAATGAGAAAATGGTGGGTGAGAAACAAGTAGAAACCATTTGTCAGGATATCATTACCTTTCTGGCTGAATATACCGGCAGCCAAACAGGAGCCATATACCTGTTAAACGATAACCATCTCACCTTACAAAGCGGGTATGCGCTACAGACTGACAAAGCTATGAGCATCCCTCTCGGACAAGGGATTGTCGGCCAATCTGTACGGGATAAAAAGGCTATCGTGCTCACGGATATCGAAGAACACTCAGTCATCATTTCCTATGCTACAGGCAGCATCAAACCAGCCGGCGTAATTGCCTTTCCGATTTTCCACGAGCGCGAGGCAATCGGCGCAATCGAATTAGCAGCTTTACAACCGTTTTCCCAGCAGTCGCTTGCCTTTTTTACGATGGCAGCATCAAACATTGGTACGGCCATCTATGGCGCTCAAAGTCGCAAAAAATTACAGGAGCTCCTGGAAGAGACACAATCTCAAGCTGAAGAGTTGCAAGCTCAGCACGACGAATTGGAAAGCCTCAATGTTGAGCTCGAAGCGCATGCCCAAAAACTTCAGGCATCCGAAGAAGAACTCAAAGTACAGCAGGAGGAGCTCCAGCAAAACAACCTCGATCTGGAGGAACGAAACCGGATGATCCGGGAACGCAATGCCGAAATTCTCGCAAAAGCCAAAGAATTGGAAGTAAGCTCGCAGTACAAGACCGAGTTTATGGCCAATATGTCGCATGAATTGCGAACCCCACTGAACTCCATCCTATTGCTTTCGCGTTACCTTGCCGAAAACAGCGAACAGAACCTCTCCGAAGATCAAATGGAATCCGCCCGCGTAATCTACAACTCGGGCAATGGTTTGCTACAGCTCATCGACGAACTGCTTGACCTTTCAAAAATTGAAGCGGGTAAAATGGACGTCGATTACGTTCCCGTGCCTGTGGCAGACGTGCTTAACAACATGGAAAGCACGTTTATGCCCGTAGCTCAAGACAAGAAACTCGAGCTGCAAATTACGCACACCTTACCGGATGGGTTCCTCATAGATACCGACAGAATGAAGATAGAACAGATTCTGAAAAATCTGCTCTCCAATGGCTTGAAATTTACATCTAAAGGCCACGTTCGTCTATCCGTTGGAAAAAGTGATCAAGATCCGGCACTGTTAGCGTTTGCTGTTGAGGATACTGGACCCGGCATTCCTTCGGAAAAACTCGCGCTGATATTCGAAGCCTTCACGCAGGGAGATGGCTCCACCAAGCGTAAATACGGCGGTACCGGCTTGGGGCTTTCAATAAGCCGGCAACTGGCCCGTCTTCTGGGTGGCGAAATTTACGTGACCAGTAAACCGGGTCAGGGCAGCACATTTACGTTCACTGTACCGATTGCGAAACCCCATTCCCAAGAACCAGACGCAGCAGAGCTGCCCGTACCTTCTCCCTCGCCTTACCTGGTACCCGTGGTGCCGGAACCCATCCCCGACGACCGGGATACGGTGACCCCGGAAGACAAGGTGATCCTTATCGTTGAAGACGACACTGCCTTTGCGCGCGAACTGCTGCGGTTTACTCACAGTCAACATTATAAGGGAGTGGTTGCGGTACGGGGAGACGAAGCTATGGATTTAGCCGTCCGGTACAATCCCCGGGCCATTTTATTGGACATTAAGCTGCCGATTAAAGACGGGTGGCAGGTGATGGATGAACTGAAATCCAACCCTGAAACCCGGCACATACCGGTACACGTCATGTCATCGCTGGAAGCAAAAAAAGAAAGCCGCGCACACGGTGCCGCCGATTTTTTCAGTAAGCCGCTTGCCATCAAGCATATGCGCGAAATGTTTAAAAAACTGGAAACCATCTGGGCCGAGGGCTCCAAAAAAGTACTTATCGTTGAAGAAAATGCCAAACATGCTGAAGCCTTGGCGTATTTCCTGCAATCGTTCCAGATTTCTTCCAGCGTAAAAAATTCCATCGATGAAAGTGTGGCGAGTTTGTTGGGCAACGAAGCGGAGTGCGTAATTTTGGATATGGGCATACCTACCAAAAATCCCTATGATCTACTCGAAACGGTGAAACAAAATCCCGGGCTTGAGGAAGTACCCATCATTGTATTTACCGGCCGTAGCCCCTCTCCCGCCGAAGAAATGCGCATCAAGCAATATGCGGACTCTATCGTCGTAAAAACCGCTTATTCGTATCAGCGGATTATCGATGAAGTAGCTATCTTCCTCCACTTAGTGGAAACGCAGCAGGATGATATCTCAAAAACGGGCAAATTGCAGCTTTCTGCCCAAGATGTATTGCAGGGCAAAACCGCATTAATTGCCGACGACGATATCCGTAACATCTTCTCACTGACCAAAACGTTGGAAAAACTAGGAATGCAGGTGATATCGGCTACCGACGGACAGGAAGCGCTGGAAAAATTGGAGGAACATCCTGAAACCAACATCGTAATTATGGACATGATGATGCCGCATTTGGATGGTTATGAAAGCACCACTAAAATCCGGAACCATAGTCGCTTCAGCCGTCTCCCCATCATCGCCGTGACAGCGAAAGCCATGATGGGCGATCGCGAAAAATGCATTGCTGCCGGCGCATCTGACTACATTTCTAAACCGGTAGACATCGACCAACTGATTTCGTTGCTGCGCGTATGGCTATATGATGAACATGCATAGCATGTAAACTATGCGACCAGCGCTTGCAACGCTTCATTTACCCGGTCGAATCCATAGGCAGCCACGACCCGGTTAAATGCTTGCCTAATTTCGGCATTGCAGAGATTTCCGATGCTCCCTTCGTGCGTATGGTTTACTTCTTTTCGCGGTTTAAATGTACCGGCTTCGATGGCCAAGCCGATGTTGCGATATGCCTCCCGGAATGGGACGCCACTGAGCACTTCATCATTGACAACCTCAACACTGAATAGGTAATCGTACTTGGGATCATCCAGAATTCCTTCTTTAATACGAATATTTTCAAGCATAAAGGCTGTAATTTCCAAACATTCGTTCAACGAACCGAATGCAGGAAACAGGTTTTCTTTCAGAAGTTGCAAATCCCGGTGATATCCCGACGGCAAATTGGTGGTCATCAAAGCGATTTCATTGGGCAATGCCTGGATTTTGTTGCACCGCGAACGTACCAATTCAAAAACGTCCGGGTTTTTTTTATGGGGCATGATACTGGAACCGGTCGTGAGGTGATCCGGAAATGTAATAAAACCGAAATTCTGATTCATGTATAAGCAAACGTCCATCGACAACTTGGCAAGGGTAGCTGCTAGGGCACTCATACCCTGCGCAAGTATGCGTTCGGTCTTTCCGCGGCCCATCTGCGCATATACCACATTATAGTTAAGACTGTCGAAACCAAGCAAATCCGTAGTCATTTGACGGTTAAGCGGAAACGAAGATCCATATCCCGCCGCGGAACCCAATGGGTTTTTGTTGCACACCTTCCATGCTGCCTGCAAAAGCTCCAAGTCATCAACCAAACTTTCTGCATAGGCGCCAAACCATAGACCAAACGACGAAGGCATCGCAATCTGCAAATGTGTGTAACCCGGCAGCAGGACGTGCTTATATTGCTCGCTCAATGTGATCAATCGCTCGAACAACACCTCCGTATTCTTGACCAACGTTTCAATTTCTGTACGAAAAAAAAGTTTGAGGTCTACCAACACCTGGTCATTGCGGGAACGGCCGCTATGGATTTTCTTTCCCGCTTCGCCAACGCGCTTGGTCAATAGTAGTTCGACCTGCGAATGCACGTCTTCCACACCTTCCTCAATGGTAAATTCACCCGCCATAACTTCACGATACAGTTGCTTAAGTTCTTTCTGAACCGCATCCAAATCGTCGCCACTCAATAGGCCAATGCTGTGTAACATACGGGTGTGAGCCAGTGAACCCACAATGTCTGCCGCTGCCAACTGCAGATCGAGCACTCGATCGTTGCCTACGGTAAAAGATTCCACCAAATGATTTACGTCGGTATTCTTCTGCCAAATTTTCATATTCCGCAAGTTTCTTTTGCTTTTTGCGCTACGTTTTTTCGATTCAAAAATACAAATAGCTTACGGATTTTGGCCGCTTACCAGATATTTTAAGTGAAAACGTCCTTTTGTCTCTTTTTTTGTTGCTAAAAGGATTAAAGCAAAAACAAGGGTGAGTGTTTACTCACTTATTTTTAAAAAAACTTTTGCAGTAATCATTTATATTCCTACGTTTGTAACCACGACAGGGGAAAATGGTTTGATTCAAACACTTTCAGCTTAGTTTGACAAGTAAGTGAATCATGAATTACTCGATATTGTAAACATAAATTGATGATAGACCACTATGTCTTAAAACTGGAAAAACACTCGCTAACCAGTTATAAACCTATTTGTTTATTTTTTTTGCAAAAAGCGGCAGCAAGCATGGGAAACTTGATGCCGCTTTTGCCTTATAGCCGTGGGGTATTCGCTTTTTGAGTAGCCAATCGGCGCCTGACCTTACTTAGAAATTCGGGTGTCATCCCCAGGTAAGCCGCAATATAATGTTGTGGCACACGCAGCGCAAGTTTGGGATATTGCTTTAAAAACTCGACATACCTTTCTTCGGCAGTTTTAGCAATGGTCCGGATGAGGCGGTGCTCCAAAGCCGATAGATGGCGTTGGATCATCAGCCGGAAAACGCGCTCAAACTGCGGCACACGGCGCAGCAATTCTTCCTTACGGGAGGGATTGAGCGTGAGCAATTCGCTGTCTTCCATGGCCTCGATATACAACAGGCTGGGTTTGCGTTCGTGGAAACTACCAATATCACTTACCCACCAATCTTCGATAGAAAATTGCAGGATAACCTCACTGCCATTTTCGTCAATATAGTAGCTGCGGAGGCAACCCTTAACGATATAAGCCTCAAAATCACACACCTCACCTTCCCGCAGCAGTAATTGCTTTTTTTTGACGGTCCTTGGCTTAAGCAGATCATTGAACACAGCAATATCCTCGGACGAAAAACGGCCGCACCGATTTACGTAGTCATTAATCGCAGTAAAATTACCCATAAAACAATCGCTTGTTAGGAATTCGCATATCTCATCAAACTTACTGTTTTTTTCACCTCATTTCCAAACACCCGGATACGATTTCTTGTCATAGATTAATGCGGGGGGATAACAGGCAGGCTACCTTTGTATCAAATTATTAGGAGGAAAACTCATGGAAAACAAGATTTTAGGGATACATCACATTACAGCCATTGCAGGCGATGCCCGGCGGAACTATGATTTTTACACCCGCGTTCTCGGTCTTCGAATGGTCAAAAAGACCGTAAACTTTGATGATCCGGAAACGTATCACTTCTATTTCGGCGACGAAGTTGGAACGCCGGGAACCATCCTTACTTTCTTTCCCTGGGGCAACCGCGTAAGACAGGGGCGACGTGGCACCCAGCAGGTCACAGAAATAGGGTATGCCGTACCCGAAGGGAGCTTGGATTTCTGGAAGAAACGACTTGAGGAAAACAATGCGATCATTAATAATGTGGCCTCCAAATTTGGCGAACAATACCTTACTTTTTTGGATCCAGATGGACTCAAGCTGGAACTTACTGTACCGAGTGAAGCCGACATGCGCACGCCCTGGGAAACTGACGAAGTGAAGGCCGAACACGCCACCCGTGGGTTTCACCACGTGACCCTTACCACCCTTGAGAAAGACGCCACAGCTCGTATCCTCACCGATATTTTTGGATACCGGCTGTTACAGCAAGACGTTAATCGCTTCCGCTTCGTCACCGACGCGGTGAAACAAGCTGCCTTCGTCGATTTGGTGGAAGCGCCGGGAGAGTCCGTGGGTTTCGTCGGCGGTGGATCTGTGCATCACGTCGCCTTCCGGGTAAAAGACGAAGCCACGCTCATGCAATTCCGTGAGAAAGTGGTGGCACAGGGACTTAACATTACCGAAAAAATAGACCGGAACTATTTTTATTCCTTGTATTTCCGCGAACCGGGCGGCGTGTTATTTGAGATAGCTACGGACAATCCGGGTTTTGCAACGGATGAGACTGTAGCTGAATTGGGAAGCGGCTTGAAACTGCCTTCACAATATGAAGGGTACCGCAACCGTCTTGAGCAAGTTTTACCTCAATTGAATTAGTTATCATGTACACACACGACAAACACATTATACAAGCAGGCAAATTGGCTGCACACGCCAAAAAAGCAGTGGTGTTGCTCCACGGAAGGGGCAGCACCGCACAAGGTATACTTTCCCTCCAGCGCCATCTGCAGCTGGAGGACGCCTTGCTGCTGGCACCCCAGGCAACCCATAATTCATGGTACCCCTATAGTTTCCTTGCGCCTATGGCAGACAATCAACCCGCCCTGGATTCGGCACTGGCATTGGTGGATGAGGTTGTCGCCGAGACCATTAAACTGGGTATTCAGTCGGCGAACCTTTATTTTTTGGGATTTTCCCAAGGTGCATGCCTTACGCTGGAATACGTAACCCGGCATGCGAAGCGCTATGGCGGAATCGTTGCCTTCACCGGCGGACTTATTGGCGAATCATTGATCAAATCGAATTATCAGGGCGATTTCGCGGGCACACCCATTCTTATTACATCGGGCGACGAGGATCCGCATGTGCCTTTACACCGGATTGAGGAAAGTGTGGCTATCTTGCGAAATCTGGGCGCAGCCGTCACCGCGGAAATCTATCCCGGAAAGCCGCATAGCATCAGTGCCGACGAAACGCTGTTAGCAAACGAACTAATATTCGCCTGATCGTCAATCTATCAGGAAAAAATGCTTCTCCTGTACATCACGAGAGTTGGTTCCTATGAAGACGATAAATTCCCCGGCTTCCGCGGCATACTCCAGATCGGCATTGTAAAATTTGAGGTCTTCTTCGGTGAGGTCAAAGACTACCCGTTGTGACTGCCCGGGTGCCAGCTGGATTTTCTGAAACCCTTTGAGCTCCTTGACAGGGCGAGTTACCGATCCGACCAAATCGCGGATGTATAGCTGCACCACCTCTTCACCCGCATAGCTGCCGGTATTGCTTACCTCCACGCTTACCTGTAAGTTGCCCTTCCGTTGAAGCGTATCGGTACTCAGCACCGGCTCATCATACGTAAACGTGGTATAGCTAAGCCCATATCCAAAAGGATAGAGCGGATCATTGCTTACATCGAGGTAGTTAGAACGGAATTTCTGGAACCACTGACCCTCCCCCAATGGTCGGCCGGTATTCTTATGGCTATAGTAGAGTGGTAGCTGGCCGACGTGTTGTGGAAATGTGGCCGGCAGCTTTCCGGATGGGTTCACGTCTCCGAAGAGCACATCGGCCACGGCTTTGCCAGTTTCTGTACCCCCAAACCACACATTCAGGATCGCCGGTACGTGCTCGTTTTCCCACGTGAGCGTGAGCGGCCGGCCGGTAAACAATACCAACACCACGGGTTTGCCGGTTTTCAACAACTCGGCGAGCAACCGCTGCTGCACTGCCGGGATACCAATATCTGTACGACTGGAACTTTCGCCGCTCATCTCCGAGCTTTCGCCCAATGCAGCAACTACAACATCGGCCTGCCTAGCTACTTCCAGCGCCTCGGCAATCAGCTCGGCTTCGGGACGATCGTCACGTGGGATGGTCCGGCCAAATAGGGTAGCCCGCTCTTGATATGACGAATCCGCTAGCAGGTTAGAACCTGGGTGGTAGATGATTTTCATGGTATCGCCCAACACCTCCCGCATCCCTTCCAGCAGCGACGGCGTGTTTTCCAAGTCGGCACTCACACTCCACGTACCCGGCATGTTACTGCCCGTGTTGGCCAGCGGGCCGATTAACGCCATCGTACCTTGCTTCTTCAAGGGCAGCAGCTGCTCATCATTTTTCAGCAGTACAAATGACTTGCCTGCTGCTTCGCGTGCCTTGGCCAAGTGAGTTGGATTCAGGATGGCTTTTGCCGCGCGATTTTCGTCGCAGTAGCGAAACGGGTCGTCAAACAAGCCTAACTTGTATTTTGCCTCTAACACCAAGCGGCAAGCGCGATCGATATCGGCCTCACTTACTTTACCCGCTTCGACTGATTTTTTCAATGTAGTAAGAAACCCTTCTCCTACCATATCCATCTCCACACCAGCTTTCAACGACCGCGCAGACACCTCCTGTAAGTTGCCCAGACCGTGGTCGATCAATTCATTGACGGCGGTATAGTCGGTCACGACAAAGCCGTCAAACCCCCATTGGTGACGCAGCACGTCCGTCATGAGCCATTTGTTGGCTGTGGCAGGCACGCCGTTAATATCGTTGAAGGAAGTCATCACGCTACCGGCGCCCGCATCGATAGCCGCTTTATAGGGCGGCAAATATTCGTTGTACATGCGGTGGAGGCTCATGTCGGTGGTATTGTAATCACGCCCAGCCTCCGCTGCACCATACAGTGCAAAGTGTTTCACACAGGCCATCAGGGTGTTGTCGGCGGAAAGGTCGTCGCCCTGGTAACCATGCACCATGGCCTCGGCGATACGCGAACCTAAATACGTATCTTCACCGCTACCTTCGGAGATGCGCCCCCACCGGGCATCACGCGAGATGTCTACCATGGGAGAAAATGTCCAATTCAGCCCATCGGCGGACGCTTCTATAGCGGCAATGCGCGCGGTTTCTTCGATAAGCGTCGTATCCCAAGAGGCGGCAAGCCCCAATGGAATGGGAAAAATCGTCTTATACCCATGGATGACATCCATGCCGAAAATGATAGGAATCTTTAACCGTGAGTGGTTCACCGCCAACTCCTGTGCCGCACGGATGCGCGGTACGGTCGTCATACTGAATATCCCGCCTATTTTACCGGCCTTGATTTTGGCCTCCACATCCGTACTTACAACCGCACCTGTAGTCGCATCACCTCCCGTAACCAAGTTCAGTTGACCGATCTTTTCTTCGAGTGTCATCCGCCCCATTAGATCAGTGATGAAGATATCCATTTTACTTTTATCTGTTGTGGCCTGCTGAGCATAACCCGATAACTTGATGGCCAGAAGACCGGCGATGATTACTGTGTATTTCATCTTTATCTTATTCAATCCGTATCACTTTTGTACGCTCGGACACCCCATTTTCATTGACGGCTTCAATGCTGAAATAGTAGGGCTTCTGGCTATCCATCGCTTTATAATAATATTCGTTGGCACCATGTACCATGATGCAGTTATACAACTTATCAGGTGCCAGGCCTGTATAGATGTTATAGGCATATGCATTATCCACCGGACTCCATTTTAGCCAGGCACTGCGCTTATCCTTTTCCGTCCGCAGAATGATGAAATCGTTGACGGAAGCCGGCTTGCTTCCTTGTCCTTTGCCAAAGATCCGCAGACCACTGATGGCAAATTTGCCCGTCGGCATGTGGATATTTTCCAGTTTAATGTACCGGGCTTTCACGGGATTCTCCAGTTCAATGTAGTCGTGGGGAACATCCCTGCGGTTCTGACTTTTATCCTTAAGGACATTCCACTTGCGTCCGTCTTCGGAATAAGACAGCATATACCGGTGATAAATCCCTTCCATCTTCCCGAGAAAAGCGCTGTCGGCATCCTGATCGGCATAATTAATCTGCACGGCACGAACCGTACTTACCTCGCCCAAATCACTCTGTATCCATTCGCCCCTATCGCCTGTGACGGCACTCCAATAGGTCTTCATGCTTTCATCTACCGCATGGTTGGCCGGGTAAGCCGCGCCCAGCGTAGATGACACCTGCACAGGCTTATTATAGTTGAGCAGCATCCAGCCCGTGAACCGACTTTCGCGGTGGTCAGTGGGGCCATTCGGCAAGTAGTGCGGGTAATCTCCAAATGCGGTATTGCAATACATTACGTCGTCTTCATCAAACCCGGCGGGCCACATGCCCAACCGCCTTTCGAAATTATTTTTCACGCCCAGGACAACGGTAGCGACATGCCAATAATTGCCGTCGTTATCCTGGAAGGTCGCGCCATGGCCAGCTCCACGCGCAAATCCTCCAGGCTTGTAGCTGAGGGGGTCCGACTGCGTGGTAAACGGGCCCAAGGGGCTGTCGCCCACAGCCACTCCATCGGCGTAGCCGCTGAATTCGGTACCCGGAGCCGCATATTGCAGGTAGTACTTACCATTGTGCTTGGTCATATGCGCCCCTTCGATAAAAGGATCGAGGAACGTGTTATCCACGTACTCGCCGAATCGTTGCCAGCCGTAACGCCAGTCCTCTAGAAAATACATTTCCTTGCGGGTGCCGATGGGTGCAAAGGTCTGCCGGTTGAGTTCGATGCCATATAGCGGATAGCGGTTGCTGCTACCATTGTACATATAGAAGCGACCGTTGTCATCCGTGAAAAAATCAGGGTCCCAACCACCTATTGAAAAGGAATCTATCAAGGGCTGCCACTGGTTTTCCTTGGGGTTCGTACTCATCCACAGCGTAAACTTATCGGTGTAGGTGGAGCCGAATACCAGCAGGGTATCACCAACGATACCTACCGCCGGAGCACACAGCTCATCGTACACATCGCCATTCCATGGGCGTAGGAATTTTTTGGACACAAAATTCCAGTTGGAGAGGTCGCTACTCCACCAATAGCCCCATTGGTTGGTGCTGAACAGGTAATAATCACCTTTATAATTGACAATAACCGGATCGGCCGTAGCTCGGTGCCGACCCCATTCTGAAAAATTGGGAATGGGCGTATAACCGTAATCGATGTTGATCGGATTACAATAGGTGCGGGGTGTTTGGGCATCGCTCGTTCCGCTGCATAGTACCCACGCAACAACGATCAACCAACTATTTTTCCAACGATATTTCATCATCAAATCTTCGGACTTCTAAAGCCCAGTTTCCTCAATCCATCCTTGATCTCCGGTGCGCCCATAAATAGTTCCCAAAGCAATCCGGTTCGATGGTTCTCAATCATCACAGGTATCGGGCCCTGGTCAATAGCCAAGTAGCGTCGCGGAAACCAGTTATCGGTCTCGCTGTATGCATCGTAAAACCCATATTTACCCCAAACTTTATCGCCCAGTTGCTCATACAGATAACGCATCACGTCCATGCTGTATTCGGGTGTATAAGGGAATGACGACAAGGCAGCCGTGGGCGAAATTACACCCAAGTCATTATCGGGATTGTGCGCAGAATACCCCTTGATTGAATAGCTCGCCGTAAATCCCCATGCTTGCTTACCGTATCCTTTAAACCCTTTTGGATTTTCAATGGCATAATCGCGATGGATGAGTGCCTGATTGCGGTTTAACTCCCAATAGCCTGCATATTCATCTTTTAACCCCCGCGGATCCAGACCAAGATAGGAATAGTGGGACCAAAACAACGGTCCCACCCCATTGCTATCCGGCACATTGTGTTTGAGGATGATGGGATGCCCATACCGCTCGGCAGCCGACCTGATGGCACCGCCGCGCGCCCACCCTTCGTGATACACTTCGGGAGGGACACCGTACGTCGGCGACGAAGCAGCCAGCACGTAGGTAATGAGGCATTCATCATAGCCCCTAATGGGATGATTGGCGGCCCAGCCCGCCGTAGGGCTCCAGTGCCAATAAAGCACGTTTTGCCCATCTTGACGGTACCAGTCCCACTCAATGGTTTTCCAGAGGGCATCGGCGCGTGCAGCCAATTGCTTTTCATGTTTATCGCCCTGCTGGAAGTATTCCCTCACACAAATCAACGCTTGCGCCATAAAGGCGGTTTCTACGAGGTCTCCGCCGTTGTCATTTTTACTGAATGGCTTGGCCCGTCCCGTAGGCCCATCCAACCAATGCGGCCATGCGCCGTGGAAACGGTCGGCTTTTTCAAGGTAATCGATCACCTGCTCGAACCGCTCGACACCGGCTTGCCGTGTGATGAAATTGCGCTCCATGCCTACCAATAAAGCCATCAGGCCGAACCCACTACCTCCGATGGTAACCACGTTTTCATCGTTCTGTGGATATTCTCCATCGATATGGATGCGCTCACGGGCGAGGCCCGATACGGGTTCTGCGCCTTCCCAAAAATATTGAAAGGTTTGGCGCTGTATCCGCGTGAGCAACGAGTCGTCGGAAAGGGTCGAATCGCTGCGTTTTGTTGAATCGCTGTCGGCTGCATGGTTTCTCGATGGACCGTTACAGCCTACAAGACCTATTGCGGTTATTAATACGATATATTCTATTAACTTGTTCATAAATCAATCTTTGCTATAATCTTGGGCTGCTAAAACCCAATTTTTGGAGTCCGGTTTTAATCTCGGGTGCGCTCATGAACAGATCCCAGAGCAGACCGGTGCGATGGTTTTCGATCATTACGATGATTGGCCCCTGATCTATGGCGAGGTACGAATCGGCAAACCATTGCTCGGTAATGTTGAAGGCGTCATAGAAACCGTAAGCACCCCAAAGCCTATCGCCCATTGCATAGTAGAAAAACTTTAGCGCGTCCATGGACTTATCGGGAGTATAGGGAAATGCAGAAAGTGCGGCAGTTGGCGTGATTACGCCCAGATCGTTGGTGGGCGAATGTGCCGAATAACCCTCGTGATTATCGCTCGCCGTGAGCCCCCAGCAGCTTTCGCCATAGCCTACATACCGACGGGGATTACGGATACAATATTGATAATTGATGGAGGTATGGTTCACATTTTGCGTCCAATAATCAGCATATTCGTCGCTCAACCCTCTAGGGTCGATACCAAGGAACGAATATTGGCTTAAAAACAGCGGACCACCATATTCGGCACCAAGTGGCAACGCAATGCCTTCATAAGTTGCCCCGTTGCGTATATCACCGTTTCCAGCCCAGCCATTGTTATAGACGGTCTTAGGGATACCATGTGTCGGTGATGCAGCAGCCAGTACGTACGTAATCAAGCACTCATTCCATCCGCGGATCGGCATGTCCATGATCCAGCCCTTATCCGGCGACCAGTGCCAGTAGAGGACCTCCTGGCCATCCCGTCGGTACCAATCCCACTCCACGGCTTGCCAAAGTGCATTGATGCGATCAACAAGTCGCTTTTCAACAGGTGTGGAAGTTGTCAGATACTGACGCACCGTAATAAGCCCCTGCATTAACAACGACGTTTCCACGAGGTCGCCGCCATTGTCATTGGCACTAAATGGCATAACCGCCCCTGTATTACCGTTGATCCAGTGTGACCAAGCCCCGTGGAAACGATCGGCCGTTTCAAGAAAACTGACGATGCGTTCCAGCCGTTCAACACCCTGGCTACGCGAAATAAATCCCCTTTCCACTCCCACGATCAATGCCATGATGCCAAAACCGGAACCACCGCTGGTTACCAAATCCCCGGAAGTGTTGCGCTCACGGGCCATACCACTGGCTGGATGGGCGAAGTCCCAAAAGTAACTGAACGTTTGCCGCTGTACCAGGGTTAACAATTCTTCATCCGGAATAACCGGAAACTTTGGTGTTGGATCTATTGCTGTATAAAAGGCCTTTGTGAAACCCGAAAAGCCTTCTCCCCCTGCACCCACCAACGCATCGGAAATGTGCAGCTCGTATTTGGTGAGCCCTTCTAATGGCGCGTTGCTGACCAAGGTAACCGATTGTGCATCGGTGGCGAGCACTGTCTGTATATTCGATGTACCTGTGGTTCCCTCCAATGTGATAGCTTGTTGCACAGTGGCCGGATCAAGTGGGCTGGAAAACCGAAGGGTCATCCCCAACCCGGCAGGTATGCCGGTCAGCACATCGTTCTGTCCTATATTTTCTCCATCCATTTCGATGGCCACAACTTGCAGGTCTTTTATCATCGTCTTGAACTGCACATCATACGTTGATCCGCGACCGCCATCTGCACTCCGAAGTTGCTCCGAGACTGACAAGGTGTAGGTGGTATTGCTCAGCAATGGGCCATTGGGATGCACCACCACGCTGGCTCCCTCAGAAAGGAATGCCAAGCTTATCGCCACGGATTCACCGTTGCGGTTCAGGGTAATGGCCGCATTGGCTGCAGATTGATCGACCGGTTGCGAAAACACCAGCGTGATACTCCGATCAAGTGGCAACCCATCCATAATTGTTCCATCAAGTGCGAGCGCCTCCTCGCCAACCGATACTTGCAAAAGCGAAAACGTACCGATCTGGTTCTTCTTACATCCAGCCAGTAAACCGGCAAGAACGATAAAATAAATGATCCGTATCGGTACGTCTTTGCTCATCTGCCAATCCCTAATTATCCGCGATCATCTGTTGTACCTCTCCCTGGGTCAGTGCTTTGTCGAAAATACGCAGCTCATCGATCAAACTCAAGTCCGACAGGTGCCCCCATTCGGTAAAATTGGGTGCTCCGGAACCGATGGTGAGGGCATCGCAATCTGCCCAGCTAATTCCAGAAAAGGTTCCCTGACTTACGATATTGCCGTTGACGTAGACAGCACATCGGTCGCCCGCGATCGTAAATGCTATGTGTACCCAATCGCTGCCTGCTTCAACATCTGCTGCTTCAGCACCATCAAACCAACTATCCACCGTGCCGTCCCCAACATTAAGTTTGATTCGTTGCTTGGCACCGGCCGCTTCCCGGAATAGGCGGAAGCCACTTGTCCGATTGTTGTTTGTCGGGCCGGGAGGGCTCACTGTCAGAATACCCGCACGATCCGGAACCGCATTCAGCTTATACCAAAACGCTGCACTGAACTCGTCATTCGCCAGGTCAGCGAAGGGAAAGGTCAGGTAACCATCGGTTACACCGGAATAGGCACTGCCCTTCTTGCCACCGTTATTGAAACCAGGCTCACCCACGCGGGTGGGGTTGGTAATGCTCACCAACTCGGTATTCTCGCCATCAAAGGCCATATAAAATATTTCGCCATCATAAATCGGTTGGTAGGGCTCTACCTTTTCGAAATCTACGGATTGTATGGTGGATTTTCCAGCAACATCCGTCGCCGTCACCGTGAGCGTATGTTCGCCGGTTGCAACTTCGTTATACGCAAATGATGCCACGGATTTCCGATAATCGGGGAAACTATCGAGTTGGGCGATCTGGTTGCCGTCAAGCTCCACGACAACGTTTCCAATTTCGATATCATCTGTCACCGTAAAACGCACGTTGATAGACGTAACATCTTCGCGTACCCTAATCAGTGTCCCCTCCAATGGATAGGTCATCGATATGGTAGGTGCTGTGACATCTTCCCCCGGCGGTACAGGTTTGATATCGTCAATATAACCTTCTTGGCACGCTACAGCTCCAAACACTGCGGCTAGAAGCCATATATTCCTTCTTTTCATTTCAATACCTTGTTAAATTTTCTAATCGGTTTGTCAATTTCCTTCCCTCAACTGCGGCAGGACGTCTTGTTGTTCCAGCGGATACGGATAAAATCGGCTGGTGGTTGCATCGTAAGTACGCCCACCATACGATAGTTCGGCTGTCTGGTCATGCCGCACAACGTCATAAAACCGGATGCCCCACTCGCCTGCGAACTCCGCGAACTTTTCATCCAATACCTGATCGAGCGTAACACCGCTCAACGGGCCGAGGCCAACACGGTTGCGCACGGCATTCACCGCCGCATCGGCAGTCATCACCGAGCTGGTAGCACCGCTGGTCAGTGCCTCTGCATGCATAAGCAGCACCTCGGCATACCGGATACAGGTGAAGTTTTTATTTTCGCCATACGCGGTGCGGCCTTCGGTTAGCATGGCGGATGGCAGGTAATGCTTACCACTGTAGAATTTGGTCCTGACACTGTTATTGAACACATCACCATCTGGAGTTGCATTCGATATCCAACTCGGCGCATTCGGGTACGCATTGCGTACGTCCGTAATGCCATCCGGCGTAAAGATCACGGTTGTTTCGAGGCGTTCGCGCTCACCGCGATCGAGCATGAATTGGATATATTTCATACTGGGTTCCCAAAAACCCCATCCGCCACTGGCACCATCGCGCGTGGGTGTCCAGCTCGTGGGACCAAAGAAATCCCACAAATATTTATTGGATGTACCCGTGGCTGTGCCATAATCAGAATACTGCAGTTCGAGCAGGTTTTCATTGTTGAGCTTACCGCGCAGTTTAAACAAATGGTAAAAATCGGGCTCTAAACTAAACAATCCGCTACTGATAATTTGGCCGGTGGCTTCGGCCACGGCGGGATAATTTTTCAGTTCGAGGTTGGCTATCGCTTTAACGGCAAGTGCCGTATAGCGGGTGACGCCGCCACGCACGTCCGACCGCTGATTTGGCCGCATATCGGGCAAAAGCGGAATCGCTTCATCCATCCGCGCAGATACATACTGCATAACCTCTTCAAAACTAGATAATTCCACGTCCAGCAGCGCACTTGGCTCAGAACTCTGGGGTATCAGAATCCGCCCCCACATACGAGCCAGCTGAAGCATTTCAAATCCCTGCAAAACCTTGATTTCTGCGATATATTGCTGCGCGGTGGTCCCGTTTGCACCTGCCTCTTGATACTTTTGGATCTCCTCGATCGCACCCTGCCAGTAAATCAAGTCGCCATAGAGGCCGGTCCATGCGCTATTCATCGCCCAGAAATTGCGGTCATACCGGAAGCTATCCGCCAGTGCAAACAACGGCTGATCACCGCGTCCACCGATATCAATGTCATCTCCCCGTACACTGATAGATGGGTAAATTTCCCATCCGAAGTCATATAATTGATTGTAAGCACCATACAGCATCAACACCATATTTTGCGTCTGTGTATAGTCCGTCCCCTCAGCAATCTGCTGATTTTCGAGCGGCTCATCCAATAAACCGCTACACGATGTGCCGAGCAACAGTCCAAAGAATACCATCGCCCCGTATTGGATATTTCGTATCGCTTTCATAATTTCTTTCCTTAATACTTTACAGTTTAATGGTTACGCCCAATGTATAAATAGCCGGTATGGGGTATACTTCGCGATCCACCCCATTGGCCACTTCAGGGTTAAAACCGTTGTACTTGAATACCGTAAGGGGTCGTTCTGCCGTAAGGGTAACCCGGGCTTCCGGCCAGGTCACACCGTTTATTTCCCTACCCAGGAATGAATAAGACAGCCGCACGTTTTGCAACCGGAAGTAAGAACCTTCTTCTACGAAATAACTGCTCATGACCTGATTCCATGCCCTGCGTAATCCGGAGGCCGACGGATAATTCTTCGATGATCCCCCGCCTTCCGTCCATAGGTTCGTTGCCAGATCGGCATCGATGTTGGTATCGTTGGTGAAAATCATTTCACCGCGTTTACGATTCAGGATGTTGTAACCCGTTTGCCCTTGCAGCAGCGCCGCGAACTCCAACTTCTTATACCGGAAACCGAGGTTGGCTCCCCAGGTAAAATCGGGCATGTAGGAGCCCAATACCACGCGGTCCTGATCGTCGATAATGCCGTCCCCATTCTGGTCCTTAAAAATTAAATCGCCGGGAACCAAGCTTCTTTCGGCAGCAAAATCTGCATTGTAGGTATCCTGAATTTCTTGTTGACTGTCGAATACTCCGGTTACTTCATAGCCATAAAATGCCTGATAAGGCTGGCCGATTATGGATCGTTGACGGAACTCTGCTGTTCCGGCATTCAGCCCACTGGCGCCTCCAAGCCCCAGCACTTGATTCTTCAAGGTGGCAATATTCCCACCGATATTATAGGAAAAATCTTCAGACAGGTCGTCGCGCCAGTTGAGATTAAGCTCCAGTCCTTGGTTCCGGATTTCGCCCACACTTCGGCGTTCAGCAGACGGAAATACCGGCGGCACGATGGTCACCGCTAGGTTGCGCGTGTCGCGGATAAAGTAATCGGCCTCCAATGACAGTCGATTATTCAGAAATTGCGCATCCAAACCGAAGTTCTTCTCTACCGTAGTTTCCCATTGGGTAATGAGATCGAATGTGGGGTTCAGCCGCCAGCCGATCACGCGGGTGCCATCAATCGCGCCGTTGTTTTCTTCTATGGTGGGTAGGCCCACGGAAGGACTGATCGCATCATTACCCAGCTGCCCCCATGACGCCCTGAACTTCAAGAAATCGATACCTTCTACATCAAAGAAATCCTCTTCGGACAATACCCATCCGGCACCGACCGTGGCGAAATTACCCCATGTCTTTTGAAACTTATTGTTGCCATCGCGGCGAAAGGTCGTGTACAAGAGATATCGACCATCGTAATTATAAGCTGCCCGGCCAAAGAAAGACAGGAACTGCAGATTTGCATTTATTGAATTGTAATCAGGATCACTAGCATCGCCAATATCATTTAAGTCAAAATCGGTAGCATTCTGCAGATACCAGAACTGTTCAGCCGCTCTTGAAGGAGCCGGATTAATAGCGGTTCCCCGCGCAAACAATAATTCGCTGTATTCGCTACGGTAAGACTGTCCCAACACCACATTCAGGTTGTGTTTCCCGAAATCGTCGTTATAGGTCAGGAAATTATCCCATACCTGATCGTAGTTCGAGGTATTTCTACGCCGGATAGCCGATTGGTGGTTGGTCACTCCATCGTGATACGCGAAGTCAACCCGTCTAGTGTTTACAAAGCTCAACCCATAATTGTATTGCGTGCGGAACTTCAGTTTATTTTCCCAAACATTTACCTCAGCATGGAAGTTACCCAGCAATTTGGCCACATGATTACGGTTGTCTACATATTCCAATGGGAAGAACGGATTCTGGGTGCTGCGGTAGCCGATCTGCTGTGCATTGGCATATTTCACCGGCGTGGCGCTGGCATTACCATCGTCATATACCGGCAAGATCGGCACGCCAAAATATGCTAGGAACCACGCCGTGTTTTCACCATTGTATTGCCGAGCCGTACTCACATTGAAATTGCCGCCTACGTTTAGCCAATCTTTCACCTTACTATCTACTTTTACACGGAAGTTCAGCCGCCGGTAATTATTGCGCTGCAAATCCAGCAACCCCTCCTGATTGAAATAGCTGCCGCCTATGGAATAGCGGGTACTTTCACCGCCGCCACTGAATGAAAGATTGTGGTTCTGTATTGGAGCAGGGCTCATGATCTCGTTGTACCAATCGGTATTGACATCCGGCAGACTCGGATCTATCCGGCTGCGGCCATATCGCTGTATCGCATTTTGTATCAGGGCTATATCCGCTGCACTTCCGGTTCCGTTAATGTACTGCACAAACTGCTGGGCATTGGCCATTTTAAGTACGTTTTGCGGGTTTTGTATACCGTAATACGCATCGTAGACAATTTCACCGGGTTTGTTGTAGGCACCCGATTTAGTTTCAATCAGGACAACGCCGTTACCAGCGCGTACCCCATAAATTGCTGACGCCGATGCATCTTTCAATACGGAGATGGTTTCGATGTCATTTGGGTTCAGAAAATCGATGTTATCGAAAAACATCCCATCCACTACATATAGCGGTGCGGCATTTCCTTCAAAGGAACCGATACCCCGCAACCGCACGGTAGGCGATGCCCCTGGTGCACCATTACTCACAATCTGAACACCAGCCACCCGCCCCTGTAAAGATTGCATGGCGGTAGCGGTGGGCGTTTTCGCGATATCGGCTGCCTTTACAGTTGCTACAGCAGTGGTCAAATCCCGTTGACGCTGTGTACCATATCCAATGACCACCACTTCTTCCAATTCCGTGCCCTCGTCTTCCAGTACCACATTTAGGATGGTCTGGCCAGCAACGGGGATTTCTTGCATGGCAAATCCGAGCGACCGAAAAATCAATGTATCTCCAGCGGCTGCCTCAATAGAGTAGTTTCCTGACGCATCCGTCTGCGTAGCCGTGGTAGCACCTTTTACCATCACGGTCACTCCCGGAATCCCACCGGATGCTACCGCGTCGGTCACTTTCCCGCTTACCCTGCCCTGCTGTCCAGCGGCCATAAACGGCAACATAAACAACGCCAATAAGCATGTAAATAAATTCCTCATGTCGTTACTCAATTTAATTGGTTATTAATAATGTGTGTTGTATATAAAACCCCTTGGGGGTATCATATGTTTTGCAAAAATGTGATGTATCCCCCTACATGCCAAGAAAACGGCTAACACATTCCTACATCACCTCGAAATGAATTTCTCATCCGCTTACCACAAAACAATTAAATAATTAATAATCAATATATTATATCTAAGCTACACTTACTCAATGAAACGAATATTGTGTATTTTATACACCCTATGAAACGAGAGGTAATGATGTAGTGCAGTGATAAAAGAAAAAGTCGTTTGTGTACAAAAAAGAGTCGTTCAGAACATATTTTGACCTCACTAAGTTTTTGGTATTTAACTTGCATAAAAATGATCGATGGAAAACAACCCGTTAGTTTTATACCACCGTTGGTTTAAAGATCAATACATTGTATGGGCAGATAGGATTGCCGCTGCAGCAATGGATAGTTTCGATGCGCTTTATGAAGAAAGCATACGCATATTTGGCGCTGCAGTAGAAGAGGCCCATAATTTTATTCCACCAGACGGCCGGAGCAGCGGCATCGAAGAAATGTACGTTCGCGGAACGCATGCGCTTCGGCTTCTTAGCTATATCGAGCAAACCGTAGCCAAGCGTAACGTGGGCATAACGGCGTTGATTGCATCGTTGTTATTTGAAGTTACAGAGGATCATAAACCCAGCCTGCTCGACGAAGCCCAATACCAGAAAGAGCTTGATCAGGCACGTTCCAGTTATCACCAAGCCATGGCCGCCGGCGACCCAGATAGCATCGCCGCATGTGAAGGTTACCTTAAAACGTTAGAAGAAGATCAGGAGGCACGGCTATTTATGAATGAGACATGGGAATCTTTCTCAAAAACGCTATTCAACCTGCATACCATCGCGGCGTTTGAGGCAGTTTAGTGCCCTTATAACACCTTATTTTGCCTGCCGGGTCTTTTTTTCCAAGCTTTCCCACATATTCGCAGGGATCGCTTCGAGCCCACTGAACTGCCCTGCACCCTGGAGCCATTCGCCACCATCGATCGTGATGACTTCGCCATTGATATAACCTGCAAAATCAGACAGAAGAAATGCCGCGAGGTTAGCCAGCTCTTGGTGATCTCCCACCCGCTTAAGCGGAACACGCTTTTTGAAGTCAAACTGCTCGGCCAAATCACCCGGTAATAACCGTTCCCAAGCACCCTTGGTAGGAAAAGGCCCCGGGGCAATGGCATTGCTTCGAATTCCATATTTTCCCCACTCTACGGCCAATGACCTCGTGAGGGACAATACCCCACCTTTGGCGGCCGCTGAGGGTACTACGTAAGCTGAGCCGGTAAAGGCATAAGTAGTGACGATATTGAGTATGCTGGCAGACTGCCTCTGCGCGATCCAATGTTTGCCAAACATCAAGGTACAATTGGCCGTACCTTTCAACACGATATCGATAATAGTCGAAAAAGCATTGGCTGAGAGACGCTCCGTTGGCGATATAAAGTTGCCCGCAGCATTGTTAAGCAGCGCATCCACACCATTAAACCTGTTAAGGGTAGCCGCGAGAAGACGCTCGATGGCGGCCACATCACGCACGTCACAATCAATCGGCAATACCTGCCCCCCCGTTTCCGCAGTCATTTCTGCGGCTGCCTTTTCGAGCACCTCCCGTTTACGGCTGGCGATAACCACCTGTGCACCCAACCGGAGAAAATAGGTGGCCATGGCCCTTCCCAACCCTGTGCCACCGCCGGTGACGACAATGGTTTTGCCTTTCAGCGCTCCTTCGCGCAAAGCTCCCTGAATTATATTAGCTGTGCCACTCATGTTTTACTTCTTACTTTTCAAATTATCTATAATTGTCTTCAGAATCGCGCGGGTGGCCGGAGACCACCACCGTTTAAGCAACGGTTCGATTACATCCGTCTGATCGGCCTCAAATTGTGCAATCAACGATTGCCGCATGTAACGCTTGCTTTGTCGCCACGCATGCCGTTCATATTGTGTGTATTTCCTAATCTGCCGTTCAGCAACGGTGCGGATACTTTTTATATCAACCACCTCATCCACCAAACCGGCCTCCAATGCATCCCGCGGATTAAACAATTTACCTTCCAGCAGATAGCGATACGCCTTGGCCTGTCCCAGCCAAAAACTGTATAGCTGAAAAATACTTTCCGGCACGATGATACCCACCGGTATTTCGTTGAGTCCAATCACGTAGTCGCCTTGGGCCATGATCCGATAATCGCAACAGATGGCCATTACACAGCCACCCGCCGGGCTATGTCCGCTGATGGCGGCCACCGCCGGTTTATCAAACGAAACCAATGTTCGGATGAAATCGAAAAACGTATGCCAAAATCGGCGCACCTCGTCCTCGTTATAGTCATACAATGCAACCAAATCAAGTCCTGCACAGAAGAAGTCCTCTTTGCCGTGCAAGATGAGTCCTTCTATGGCCGGATTTTCCTGTGCTTCGATAAGGGTCTGCCGCAGTTCTTCGATCATCTGCTGATCCAGCGCATTTGATCTGCCACGATCCAAATGGACATGAGAAATTCGTTGATCTTCCGTAATCTTAATAAAATCCATACGTGTCTATTTAATGGTAATATAATGTACCGCGTGCCCCAATCGCCCCCTTACATCCAGCCCTTCCACGACGATGCGATACGTACCTGGACTGTCGGCCGTGTAAAATTCAACCGAAGTGTGGCCCGACTCGTCGGTGATTACATTCGGTGACCAGTGGATGGTTGTGCGAAGATCGCGCATGCCCGCCAACGAATCGGCCGGAGCACTGTAATCAGGATCATAGAATTCGCGTACTTCGTAATATCCCTGTGGACTATGGGTGACGATTCCGGGAGTATATACGTCGCCATTGTACCCCTCGCTATCACCACGTTTGGTCGTGATGATCAGCACGCCACCGCCACCGCGAACGCCATAAATCGCCGTATTCGCCCCGCCCCTCAGTACTTCAATGGTTTCCACATCAAACGGATTGATCATCTCCAACGCATTCGGCTCCATATACATGCCGTCCAATATTAGCTGCATCGGGTGATCAACCGTCGGGTGATTGATTGACCGCGTTGAATAGGCAACGCCGTTGCGGAACACCACACCTACTAACCTGCCTTGTAAACAGGTAGCTAACGACGGACATCCCAGGATCAGGTCCTCTGCAGTAAGTACTTGATCGGCATTGCCGGGGCCATTGAGGTTACTGGAATGTTTGACTTTGTTCTTTTGGGTTTCCCGGGTTACCTTAACTTCCTGCAGCAAAATACTTTTTCCTTTGAGGCCATATTTCTCCATCTCCTGAAATTGCTCTTGCGTATTTTTCAGGTATGTATTAATAGATTGGTTTACGTTAACCGTTGCATCGGGTGTATTCCGATTACGTGTTACCTGTTGCCGTGGCGATTCGTCGAGTTGAATGTCGACGTTTTTCCGGCCTCGTTCGTCGCGTGCCTGTACAACAAATTTGGTGTCATCAAAAAACAAGAGACGATCAAACGTAAATCTTCCCTGTTCATTGGTAACGGTATCGACAAGCGCCGTAATGTTACCAGTAGAAAGGATGGTTACCGTTGCGTTAGGAACTGGGGTTTGACCACCCCGCGTGGTTACCACACCACTGATGCGTAAATCCTGCTCCGGCGGGTATGTAATAGCGGGAGCTTTGTCTGCCATCAGGTCCTCCCAGTTGATCCGGCTCCACCCCTGGGTAAGCATGACGTTGTCTAGCTGCCTACGCTTGGAAATATCCGTATTTTCAAAATAATATTCAGGGGCTTCGATGTACCCTTTCACATCGGAACTCAACAGAAGTGATGTGTAGATGTTCCCTTCACGTATTGTGGAATCGATTGGCACCTTCGCCAAGTCGACTACCGTCGCAGAAAGTGCAGCAATACGACTGGAATCTGCTTCCTCTCCAGCCGTAATTTGTACCGATACTTTCTCCCTTCGCCCATAGACTTTTTCGTCGGTATTCAGGGATAGCGGTAACACTAGCTGTTTGTTCATATTAAATATCGTCCGCTCGGTCAAGGGTTTCATTTCGGGCGATAGCAACGTCAACTGCACGACACCTACCGGTAAATACGCCCGGGGGACGGAAAATATCAACTCATTTTTTGTAACGGTTCCCTTGGACGCGTAAAAGACCGTGCCGTTCCGCTGTGCCAGCATAGCAAGTTGCTGCCCTTTTACGAGGCCATCCGATGCGAATGCCTGCACGAAAACTTGTTTTTCCAGCTCATTATTCACTGCCAGTGCATAGCCTGAAGCCTGTACCTGGGGCAACGCCTGCTCCCCTGTACTTCCATCGGCGTAGGTTACTTTGGCCGTATAGGCACTTCCTGCCTGGGGTATAAAACGGAAGCTGCCCATCCCGGCATACAGGGTTTCGAATTCAGCAATGCGCATACCGTTGTTATCTACTAAATAGCCGACTGCTTCGATACCCACACCTTCCGGCCGTAGGGCTTTAAAACCTACCTTGGTAAGATTACCTGCCACAAGATGACCGCCCTCCGGAAAAAACTGGATACTGGGAGTGTTTGAATAGACATTCATGTTGGCCATCGGACCGCCCTGGGAATTCGCAAAGTCGATTTTCCTATCGGTACGCACCGGTAAATTTCTGTACGAAAAAGAGCGATGGGTGACGATGGAATCTGTCCGTGCATTTCCGACGGGCAAGGTCCGATCAAAGAATGCATCGCTGTCAAAATTACGCATCCAGTTGGTATAGGCACGTATGCGATAGTTGCCCTCCCCTAAGGAGTCTGCTAACTGAAAATCGCCCATGGTGACCCCTGAAATCAACGGCAGCCGGATGGATTGGACGATTTGATCGTCGTCGGAATTGATTAAATCCACGTAGAGGATCTTACTGAGACCGGAAAGGTTGTTATAGGCGCCGATGGTAACATATCCTTTGAACCAAATATCATCTCCTACCGCATAGTAGGGCTTATCCATATGCAGGTAAACCTTTTCTTTAGGGTAGCTTTCAACATACTTGTCAAGCTTTTCCAAAACCCGTCCGATGGCACCTTCTTGGGCGTGCGTTGCCTTTATCGAAAACAAAAACAGGATTAGTATGGTTAACCAACGACACATATATGCCAGTTCTGTTCGGGGTTTATTCGGACACCGATAGTGGTAAATATAGGCAAAAAAAATATCTTTGCAAGATGAACATCCTAATTATCGGTTCAGGCGGACGGGAGAGTGCTTTTGCCTGGAAAATTGCCCAAAGTAAACAAACAGCCCAGTTATATATCGCACCCGGCAACGCGGGTACGGTTCAATATGGCCAAAATGTACCGATTAAGGTCACTGATTTTGACGAAATAGCCGACTTTGTGCTCAGCAAGCAGATAAACCTGGTGTTGGTAGGGCCTGAGGAACCGTTGGTTAAAGGAATACATGATTATTTTCTGGAGCGGGCCGACTTGCGGCACATTCCCGTAATCGGACCACAGCAGGAAGGGGCTCAATTAGAAGGCAGCAAAGACTTTGCGAAGCAGTTTATGATTCGCCACGGTGTCCCAACGGCCGCGTCCCAATCGTTTGATCGATCCACATTGAGCGAAGGGCTAGCTTACCTGGAAACGCAGAAACTACCTGTTGTGCTCAAGGCAGATGGATTGGCTGCGGGTAAGGGAGTGCTCATCTGTGCCACCCTAGACGAGGCTAAAACCGAGTTGAGGGCGATGCTCGAAGATGCGAAATTCGGGGAGGCAAGCAACAAAGTTGTGATCGAAGAATACCTAGCCGGCATTGAACTCTCGGTCTTTGTGCTGACGGACGGCGACAGCTACAAAGTACTGCCATCAGCGAAAGATTATAAACGCATCGGCGAAGGCGATACGGGACTTAACACGGGAGGTATGGGCTCGGTTTCGCCTGTACCGTTTGCGGATAATTTGTTTATGGACAAAGTGGAAGAACGTATCATCATTCCCACAATTGAGGGGCTGAAACGGGATGGAATTGCCTATAAAGGCTTTATCTTTATCGGATTAATGAATGTGGATGGGAATCCCTATGTCATTGAATACAACGTACGCATGGGCGACCCCGAAACTGAAAGTGTACTCCCGCGCATCGAAAGTGATTTGGTGGATTTGTTGCAAGGCGTAGCGGAGGGTAATCTATTCGAACGCTCATTTACGCTCTCTCCGAAGACCGCGGCTACCGTGGTCCTCGTTTCGGGTGGTTATCCCGGCTCGTATGACTCGGGCAAGGCAATCAATAATATCGAAAACGTGAAGGATTCTATTGTATTCCACGCTGGCACCCATGAAAATAACGGAATCGTGCAGACTGCAGGTGGGCGGGTATTAGCAGTCACGGCGTTGGAGGACACGTTATTTGAGGCCTTGCAACAGGCCACGGCGGATGCAGGCCGAATTTATTTTGAAGGGAAATATTTTCGTAAAGACATTGGCTTTGATCTGATATAAATTGCGGCTGCTTTGTTTGTAACTCTCCAAAATACGTTTATATTTGCAGTCCGTAAAAAACGGCCCGTTCGTCTAGGGGTTAGGACGCAAGATTTTCATTCTTGAAACAGGGGTTCGATTCCCCTACGGGCTACTGACCCGCTTTACGATGAGAGTAGAGCGGGTTTTTAGATTCTACCCTGCTAATATCCGAAACAAATCCTCCTTAGTGTAAAACACTTCCCGTTCGTCTTTGATCAGTGTAAGTATTCCAGCATTCACCAATTCAGTCCGCCGGATGTGTTTTTAATCTGCCTGAAAGGGGCGATGATGCTTTCAAGTCAATGGCCTCCCGCCCCCCCAACCAGTGCTTCAAAAAGATGAAATAAAATTTGGGAGTATGGAGCTACGCCTACTTCGAAAAAGAACCCAAAAACAATAACTTAAAATGATAATTCCTAAAATCTGGTGATGGTCAAATTTGTCGTATTCCTTAAAAGTTAAAACACTTCGATTATAAAGTGGTGCACCAATGAAAAATCGGCTATTTTTCTGTATGTTTCAGAATAGAAATTGTTCTAAGACTGCAACTGAATTATCCATCAAGTAGAAATAAAATGGCCCTGAGTATCGAATCCCTTATTTCGGTTTCCATACTGTGGCTTTAGGTTGGGAAACTAGTCAATTTTAATGTGTCGATTTATACGATTATGCACGATAATTTTGGCAGTAATATCGATAATACCCCAAACACCAGAAAATTTCATTGAGGTAAAATCGAGTCAAGCACCTACTTTCGCTTATTGACTGTCCTTTTGGATGATAGTACGCAACTTACTTTCGTCCAGAATAGTAATGTTCTTTCCATCCAACCGGATGCACCCTTCAACGGTAAGCTCGTTTAGCATTTTAAAAAGTGTCTCATAAGTGGTTCCTGCAAAGGAGGCAATATCCTGACGACTGACAGTGACAGCGATTGCGCCGTCACTTTTTGTACCGAACTGATCTTTCAAAGATACCAACGACTGTGCTACTCGTGCCCTTACCGACATATGTGCAAGATTACGCATTCCGCGGTGAGATTCCTGAAGTTCGTCGGCCAGAAAACGCATCAGGGTATATGTCAGGTTGGTATTGACACGAAGTGTGCTTTCGAAAAAATCCATTCCCAGGTAACAAACCATTGTTTCTTCCACGGCTGTCGCCGAAACAGGGTATCGGGCCTCTTTCCCCAACCCAAGGTGCCCGACAATGTCACCCTTTCCGGCAAAGCGAATGATCAATTCCTTTTCCCGTCCCCACTTTTTATGAATCTTCATCGTGCCGGAATAAACAAAATAGATCCCCGTTACCGGCTCTCCCTCGTTGAAGGCCCGTTGCCCTTTTTTTAACAGAAAATTTTTTCTGTGAATTCCAACTGCTGGAATCCAATCAGGAAGACATAATTTACACAAAAGACAACCCTGGAGATTGCAAGAAGAACCGCTTTCTTTTTTGTTCATTTCCGTTACAATAGTACAAATTTTTTTGATGAGGACTTTCTTCCCTACTTATCCAAAAATATAGTACAAACCATATAAAAAACCCAGTAATAGTCATTAAATAAGCAATAAGTATTATATAAAATATATTTTTCGTATTTTTGCAGCCAAATTACAGTTCGTTTTATGAAAGGCCGGCATATCAAAAACAGCATTCCGATTTCACCTACATTGGATGATTTAAACGCTACAGATAAAGTGAATCGGAAGACTGGGCTTAGTCTTTCGGCCAAAAGATTAGTTTGGGTCTGCCTACTTGCCGTAGGGATTGGTGCCGTGGTCAGTCTGATCGCCCGAATACTGATCTTGTTCATCAACCTGGTTACGAACCTTTCCTTTTTCGGGAGTGTTGGACTGCATTTCCAAGATCCCGCAGACAACCATCTTGGCATATGGGTGGTCATCATACCGGCCATAGGAGGGCTTATCGTTGGCCTCATGGCATTGTATGGCTCGAAGGCGATCCGCGGCCACGGAATACCGGAAGCCATGGAACAGATTCTTGTAAACCAAAGCCGGATCAGGCCGAAGACAACGTTGCTAAAACCAATTTCCTCCGCATTCGCTATCGGCACGGGAGGACCATTTGGTGCTGAAGGCCCTATCATCGCTACGGGGGGTGCTTTCGGTTCCACGCTAGGGCAATTCCTGAGGGTAACGCCCCGTGAACGAAAGGCCTTACTGGCTGCGGGAGCAACCGCCGGGATGTCTGCCATTTTTGGAACACCTGTTGCTGCAATCTTTCTTGCAGTGGAACTGCTCCTGTTTGAATTTTCCGCTCGAACGATTTTACCAGTCGCATTGGCATGCATCACCGGCGCTGCGGGACATTACTTTCTGTTTGAGGCCGGTCCCGTATTTCCGATGCCATTTCTTTCAACGCCCACAAATTCTGCATTGTTAATATACAGTCTAATTGGCGTGGTGATCGGGATAATTTCGCTCGGCTTGACCAAGGCAGTGTATTACGTGGAGGACTTATTTGAAAAGCTACCGATACACTGGATGTGGTGGCCGGCACTTGGTGGGCTGGCTGTTGGGTTGATTGGCTATTTTGCACCTTATACACTGGGCGTTGGGTATCAAAATATAACAAATGTGTTGTCGGGAAACATGCCGCTGGCCCTGATTCTCTCCTTGGCATTATTGAAATTTGTTTCGTGGTGCATCGCCCTTGGCAGTGGCACTTCGGGTGGAACGCTTGCTCCGTTATTGACTATCGGGGGCGCTTGTGGCGCCGCCGCCGGCTTCGCTTTCGCATTCGCTTTTCCAGGCAACGACATCAGTTTATCGATGGCAGCGCTCGTCGGCATGGCCGCCATGTTCGCAGGGGCATCGCGCGCCTATCTTACCAGTATTTTGTTTGCATTAGAGGCAACTTCGCAGTCCAATGCCTTGGTGCCCTTACTCGCAGCCTGTACCGGGTCTTATTTGATTTCACTGTTTTTTATGAAAAACACGATCATGACCGAAAAGATCGCCCGCCGGGGTGTTTCGACGCCAGAAGTATACGAGCCGGATCTCCTTAGGCAGATTACTGTCCGTCGCGTAATGAAACAACTTTTAATCGTTCCTAACGCCGTTCAAAAAACCATTGGGGAAATCAGGGAGTTTTGTCAGCTCTCCAGTGTGAAACAGGAATTTTTAGTCTTCACGGATCCAGATGATTCGTTTGCAGGCGTACTCCCAGCCGCCGAAATTTTCCGGCCGGATGCCGACCTGGAAACACCAGTATCTTCCATTGTCAAACGGGATATTTATACCATTCCAGAATCAAATCACCTAGATAAAGCTGCGGAATTGCTTGCCAAAAGCACCAATCCTTTCCTAATCGTAACTTCGGATACGCAACGGCAAGACATGAAAGGAATTATTACATATAAGGAAATTTTAGGTTGTTATCTGCGTCACACCCGCGATAATAGGGAAAGCAGGCGGGGCATGCTGCCAGGTAGGCAGCGCTTACGAATCTTGGTGAAAGGAAGACTACCGCGTACATCAGACTATTAAATGGATGACATGAAATAGTTTCATCAAAATCACCGGGCGATTAGACGTAGCGTGACCTACCTTTGGTTAAACTACTCACATAATCTTTTATTGTTATGGCAGCCTCAGTTCATTCGGGTATCATTGCTACCCATGACCAGGATTCCGGCCATCACCGGGAGGGATTCATATCCCGTTATGTATTTAGCCGCGATCATAAGATGATCGCAAAGCAATTTTTGGTTACCTCCATCGCGATGGCATTCATCGCTTTACTTCTCTCTATTCTCTTCAGGATTCAGCTTGGATGGCCTGATAAAGATTTTCCGATACTGGAAGTCTTCCTTGGAAAATGGGCGGAAGGCGGACGTATCCGACCGGACTTTTACCTTGCCCTTGTTACCATTCACGGCACAATTATGGTCTTCTTCGTACTGACCGCCGGGTTGAGCGGAACTTTTGCCAATCTGCTTATACCACTGCAAGTAGGCGCACGAGACATGGCCTCGCCATTTATGAATATGCTCTCCTATTGGTCTTTTTTCGCATCGTGCGTTGTGCTCATTGCCTCCTTCTTTATAGAAACTGGCCCCGCAAGTGCCGGATGGACCGTGTATCCACCATTGTCGGCTATACCCAAAGCCATCCCGGGTTCCGGACTAGGGATGACCCTGTGGCTCATCAGTGTATTTCTATTTGTAATTTCGTCTGTGCTGGGTTCCATCAACTACATCAGCACCGTGCTCAACCTACGTACAAGGGGAATGGATTTATGGAAAATGCCCCTCACGGTCTGGGGTCTTTTTCTGACCGCTGTTTTGGGCCTGCTTACCTTCCCGGTGCTTGTGGCAGGCTTGGTACTATTGATTTTCGACCGTAGCTTCGGAACCAGCTTTTACCTCAGCGACTTGGTCATCCAGGGCCAGATATTGCCCAATGAGGGCGGAAGTCCCATCTTGTGGGAGCATCTGTTCTGGTTCCTGGGGCATCCGGAAGTCTATATTGCCATTCTGCCTGCTTTCGGTATCGTCTCCGAGGTGATGTCCACTCATTCGAGGAAACCAATCTTCGGATACCATGCCATGGTTTACTCGCTGATCGGGATTGTGGTCCTGTCGTTTCTGGTATGGGGCCACCATATGTTTGTCTCGGGAATGAATCCCTTCCTAGGAGGTGTATTCATGATCACTACGTTGATCATTGCCGTGCCGTCGGCCATCAAAACGTTCAATTACCTGGCTACGCTCTGGCGGGGCAATATCCGGTTTACCCCGCCTATGCTATTTGCGATCGGCTTCGTATCTTTTTTGGTTTCCGGGGGGCTGACAGGCATTTATTTGGGCAATTCTTCACTGGACATCGGTTTGCACGACTCCTATTTTGTGGTGGCACATTTCCACCTGGTGATGGGATGTGCTTCCGTTTTTGGTATGCTTGCGGGAGTCTATCACTGGTTTCCCAAGATGTATGGACGGATGATGAACGAAAAGCTCGGCTATCTGCATTTCTGGATGACTTTTATATGTGCGTACCTCGTGTTCTTTCCTATGCATTTCATGGGTATTGATGGTGTTCCGAGAAGGTATTATGCGTTTACCGAATTTCCGTTTATGGAACGCTGGCTGTCTGTAAACAAATTCATCTCCTGGGCCGCCATCGTCGCCGGAATTGCACAACTCGCTTTCCTTTGGAATTATATTTACTCGGCTTTCTTTGGGAGAAAAACGGTCAGCAATCCTTGGCGTTCCAACACATTGGAATGGACCACTCCAGTGGAGCACCTACACGGCAATTGGCCGGGTGATCTTCCGACAGTTTACCGCTGGCCCTACGATTACAGCAAGCCCGGGCACCCTGAAGATTACATCAGCCAAGTGATACCCTTTTCGCAGACCAGGGAATCTAACTTATCCCACGACTTCGACGGCGACCCTGAAGGGGAACGCATACAACGGGAATGGGAATCGGCTAAAAAATCTGAATCGGCAACCGATCAACGTTAAATGCAGCTTCGAAAGCAAGTTAGTATGGAAATACGTTATTTGAGACTGATAAAAGCAATCGTGGAAGAAGGGAGTATCACCCGGGCAATGGATGTGCTTTTTCTATCGCAAAGCGCATTGAGCTACCAGTTGAAAGAAGCGGAACTGCAAATAGGGACCAAACTTTTTTTCCGGGTAAATAAAAAGTTAGTCTTAACGCCTGCGGGGAAAAAGCTCTATTCTACCGCCACCCGCGTATTGGCTGAACTAGACGAAACGGAGGACGAGATCAGGCGGATGATGGATGGAGAAAGCGGCACCATTCGGATCAGTACTGAATGCTACACCAGTTATCATTGGCTGCCGCCCGTGCTTAAGAAGTTCAAAAGTGAATTCCCGAATGTGGAGATTGAGATCGTGTTTGAAGCAACTCACCATCCCGTCGAGAAATTACTGGCAGGCGAACTGGATCTCGCAATTACCAGTAACCCCGAACATCCTGAACAAATCGAGTTCATCCAGCTCTTTTCAGATGAAATGCTGGCGGTGGTCTCCCACCAACATCCTTGGGCGAAACGGGAATATGTGGTCTCCGAAGATTTCCAGGATGCTACGTTAATCATCCACTCCCTCCCGCTGGATACGGTGTCTATCTTCCGAACCCAGCTAACCCCCAAAGGGCTCCAGCCGAAAAAACTGATCATCCTGCCGCTAACAGAGGCCTCTATCGAGCTGGTCAAGGCTAACATGGGAGTCATCGTATTGGCCAACTGGGCCATGAAACCCTATATCAATGGCCAGGTAAAAGCGGTACGCATTAACCCGGAAGGTTTTTTCAGGCAGCAGTATATCGCTCGGATGCGCAACCGGAAATATCCGGTTTATTTCGACTATTTTATCCGGTTCCTGAGAGAAGAACTCCGGACAAACGCAGAAACCAAAACACCGCAATAATTAACAGCATACAAATAAAAAACACTAAAAACATGAGTTTAAAAATTGGAGATATTGCTCCTGATTTTAAAGCGGAGACAACGGAAGGACCGATTGACTTCTATCAATGGCTGGGTAATAACTGGGCAATCCTGTACTCTCATCCCGGCGACTACACCCCAATCTGTACAACGGAACTAGGGCGCACGGCGCAGCTCAGCAATGAATTTGCCAGACGGAATACCCGCATCCTGGCCATCAGTGTCGATGGCATCGAATCCCACCGGGGATGGGTTAATGACATCAACGAAACCCAGCATACCAGAGTCGACTTTCCCATTATCGCCGACCCGGACAAGACGATCTCCCGGTCGTACCAAATGATACACGATAACGCTTCTTCGTCGGCAACCGTCAGGTCGGTGTACTTCATTGGCCCGGATAAAAAGATCAAGGCAGCTATTACCTATCCGGCATCCACCGGCAGAAATTTCACAGAGATATTGCGTGTACTCGATTCCCTGCAATTGACGGATCGTTATAGCGTGGGTACCCCGGTGGACTGGGAGGTGGGGCAGGATGTGGTGATTTCGACTTCAGTAAGCAACGACGAGATCCCCTCAAAATTTCCGAAGGGCCATCGAGAAGTCAATTCTTATTTACGTTATACACCGCAACCCGATAAATAAGGGTTGAGGGCAACCTAATACAATGGAAGATTTCGACACGTTATGCGTTCACCCCCTGGGGAGAAATGTCCACCCGAGCGGTTCCGTGGCATCGCCTATTTACCCTTCTGCCGCGTATGATTATACCGGCAATGAAGGGTTACGCTATCCGGGTTTTTACTCGACGTATAACCAGCTACGGACCGGCGAAATCATCGCAAAGCTGGAAGGTGGGGAATGGGGGGTGACACTCAGCTCCGGTATGGCCGCTATCAGCACGGCGATTCTGTCATTCGTACAGCAGGGGGATCATGTGATTTTCGCTGCGGATCTTTATGGTGGTACTATGGCGCTGGCCGAACAAGAATTTCCCAAACGCGGCATTGCTTTCAGCTATGCAGGAAATACCATGGAAAGTTTCCGGGCAGCACTTAGTGGGACCACCAAATTGATTTACCTCGAAACGCCTGCCAACCCACTCCTAGGCATTGTGCCGTTGAAACAGCTTGCCGAGTTGGCCCGGGCAAATGGAATCATGACAATTGTGGATAACACATTTGCATCGCCCATTAATCAACACCCGATAGCGCATGGAATCGATATAGTCGTCCACAGCGGAACGAAGTTCCTAGGCGGCCATAACGACCTTCCGTTTGGCGCACTGGTTACCGCCGAAATGCACCGCGAAAAAATCCTTTCCACGGCGAAAATGTATGGCGGGTCACTATCCGCCCAAGCGTGTTACCTCGCAGAACGAAGCCTCAAGACCTTGGCCCTCCGGGTAAAAAAACAAAATGAAAACGCGATGTATCTGGCCGATTACCTTTCCGGGTTGGCTGGTATACGTTCCGTTTTCTATCCCGGTCTCCCTTCCCACCCGAATCATGTGATTGCCAAAGAACAGATGAGCGGCTTCGGAGGCATCCTGTCTTTCGAGCCGGACCTGAATGCCGGCCGACTGCCTATTTTTCTGAAGAACTTGTCTATTATTCAACCTGCCCTCAGCCTCGGTGGTGTGGAAAGCCTTATCTGTGCACCCGCAGAAACGTCACATCGCGGGCTTACCTCTGAAAAACGTCGTTCCCTTGGTATAAACGATCATCTATTGCGGCTTTCGGTCGGCATTGAAAATGCCTCGGAACTCGCATCCGATCTGCAACATGCGCTGGCGAAAGCTCAATAAAAGTCCACTTTTTCAACTGCTGATCTTCAGACTAAGCATCCTATTTTGGGATTATGCTCAACAATTGTATCTTGTGTGCAGTTGTATACGTTAGTATAGACGGGATGGTTTTTTTATGAACATACGATTTCCGGTTTTAGTAGGATTACTGACTGCGATGGGGCTTACCGTCCTTTCACTCTCCTTGGCCCTTGGACAGACAACCATCCGGGGGACGGTAACCGATGCATCTACAGGCGAAGGCATTTCCGGTGTAAGTATATTCCTTGCCAACACCTCAGTCGGTACTTCGACAGATAGTTCAGGACGTTATACATTGACCTTCAACGATTCTGCCACCCAAATTCACTTCAACGCTCTTGGCTATAAATCCATTTTCCAACCCCTTTCTGAGGGGACGTCGCTAACCATTGACGTGGCGCTCGAGGAAGACGCCCAGGTACTAGACGAGGTGACCATCAGCGGAAAAGGGCGTTACCGCAATCGTGACAATCCTGCCGTGGAACTGATCCGGAAAGTCATCGAACATAAAAAAGCCAATCGCCTATCGCGCTTCGATTATGCTTCGTTTGAAGTGTATGAAAAAATCATGATGGCAATAAGCGATGTGCCCAAATTCGTTACAAACAATGCACTCACGCGCGGATATCGGTTCGTATTTGAAAATGTGGATACGACGCTCGTCCCCGGCCGTTCTCTTTTGCCCGTTTACCTTGAGGAAAATCTATCCCACCGATACCAACGGCTCCATCCGAAAACTGAAAAAACCATTGTTACTGCCAATAAAAAAACTGAGCTGGATAAACGGTATATAAATAACGAAAACATCGAGACCTATTTTAAATTCATCCACGGCGATGTAGATATTTACGAGAACAACATTTTAATTCTGAATAAACCGTTTCTTAGTCCCACGGCAGATGCGGCTCCCTTGTTCTATAAGTTTTTCATTACCGATACCGTATCCAACGCAGAAGGACAATTCGTCGAATTGACATTTGTACCCCGAAATAACGAAGACCGCCTGTTCTCCGGCAAATTGCAGGTTACCTTAGATGGCAACTATGGGATACGCCGCGCAGACATTTGGATAGACCACCGGGCCAATCTCAATTGGGTAAATGATGTATCCATTTCGCTGCGCTTTCGCCGCCATCATAATGGAATTTATCTCCTTTCCCACTCCGATGTAAAAATGAATTTCGGATTATTTGAAGGTGAGCGCGGCGCCTTTGGACAGCGAACGCTCGTCTACAGCGACTACAATACAGATAGGGTAATCCCTTCCAGCACGTTCACCGGGCAACAGATTATTAAATTGGCCGATGCCACACAGCAAACGGAAAGTCATTGGGAAACCGAGCGCCCGCTGCAGCTCACCGACGCGGAAGCAAAAACCTATACCAACCTTGACAGCTTGCAGCGTAATAAGTCATTCAGGCGTACATTGCGCTTAGGCTACCTTGTTGCCCAAAGTTACGTCAACGCTGGCCCGGTAGAATTCGGTCCGCTTGAATACTCCTACAGCTTCAACGATTTGGAAGGCAGCCGCATCCGATTAAGCGGCCGCACCACCCGCCAATTTTCGGAAAAGCTTTACGCCGAGGCTTACGCAGCATATGGATTTCGTGATGATCGCGTGAAATTTTTTACAGGGATAGCGCATACACTCAATAGAAAGCGTATTGGAGAGTATCCTGCACACTACTTACACGTTACTTATCAGCAAGACGCCCGCGAACCCGGACAATTACTGGGCTTCCGAAATGGCGATAGCTTTTCGCGCTCTTTCCGAAGCGGCAATCAGGATCAATGGTCCTATTATGATATATTCAAACTAAATCATGTTGTCGAGTTTGGCAATCACGTGATGCTGCAAACTTTTTTCACCTCACAGCGACAGGCACCGGCCTCAAAATTGTTTTTTATCACAGGTCAAACCGGTCAGGATACGCTGAAAGCATTGCAAACAGCTGAATTAGGCATTGATCTCCGCTGGGCACCTAACGAGGAATTTTTTCAACGAAACCTTGAGCGCTCTCCCATTATTAACGAATATCCAGTGTTCAATTTGCGGTATAATTTGGGATTAAAAGGTTTCGGCGGCGAATATACCTACCATGCATTGCGACTGGATATCTTTAAACGCATTTTCCTTTCGCAGTTAGGCCTGGTAGATGCGAACTTTGGCACCGGCTACATCTTCGGTACGGTGCCCTTTCCGCTGTTGGATATACCGAATGCGAGCAAGACCTACATGCTGGCGCCGGATTCTTATGCATTGCTCAACAACTTAGAATTCGTAAGCGACCAATACATCAAGTTAGCCCTCGAATACCGCCCACACGGTTTCTTTTTCAACAAAATTCCGTTAATCAAAAAACTGAAGATTCGCGAAGTAGCCGGATTTAAGTTCTTATATGGAAATGTCCGGCCCGAAAACAGGCCGGAAAATAATCCGGATGTATTTCTGTTGCCCCGGGACCTGCGGGGCAACCAAACTACCTTTACCCTCGAACGAAAACCCTATATGGAAGCAAGTGCCGGTATAGAGAATATCTTCAATGTGCTCCGGGTAGAATATGTAAGGAGATTGTCGTACCTTAACCATCCCGACATCGACAGGGGTGGGATACGATTTAGCTTAAAGGTAGATTTTTAGTCAGCAAAAAACAAATACCATGGCCTATCAAAATTTAGTTGTCAACAATCAAGGTTATATACGTCATATCGTAATTAACCGCGAAGAAAAACTGAACGCACTTAACAAACAAACGCTGGCCGAACTGCACGATGCCGTCACCGAAGCGTTAGCTGCCGATACCGTCCGGGGCATCGTATTGACGGGTGCCGGTGAAAAGGCCTTTGTTGCCGGTGCAGACATTTCGGAATTTGCCAACTTCGATGCCGCACAGGGGCGTGCGCTGGCATACGAGGGTCAAACCAATGTTTTCGATCTCATCCACGCTGCGGAGAAACCAATTATTGCGGCCATCAACGGCTACGCGTTGGGTGGGGGACTTGAATTGGCATTAGCCTGCCATATACGGGTCGCCGTGGCCTCCGCCAAATTAGGCCTACCGGAAACATCACTGGGTTTGATACCCGGATATGGCGGCACACAGCGGTTGACGCATCTGGTTGGACGGGGAAGAGCGCTGGAGATGATCCTAACAGGCGATATGATTTCCGCCACGGACGCACTTGAATATGGTCTTGTAAACCATGTCGTTGAACAGGCTGAGCTGTTTACGAAGGTAGAGAGCATTCTTCAACGCATTGCTTCACGTTCCCGAAGCGCCGTATCAGCGGCCATCAAGGCCATCAATGCCAGCCTAGGCTCGGTCAAGCTGGGATTTGAAACAGAGATTAATCTGTTCGGCCAATGTTTCGGAAGTCCGGATTTCAAAGAAGGGGTAAGCGCATTTTTGGAAAAGCGAAAACCAAATTTCTAGTTTCGCGTTTTAGTGGTAAATTAATCGGCATTATCTATGTCCCACTCCGTATTTACCCAAAAGGAGCGCAACATCATTACGTTGGTGCTTTTGCTGCTATTGGGTGTGGTAATAGCTTATGCCGTACGAGGGATCATCGGGGCATTGCTAGGCACCATGGTTATGTATACCATATTCCGTCCGCTGAATAGTTGGCTGGTGGAACGTCTCAAATGGCGAAGACCATTGGCGGCGGTCTTCATCATTATTATTTCATTCCTCATCATCGTATTGCCATTTTTAGGAATAGGCACCATGCTAACCAACAAAATCGTGGAGTTGGTTAAAAATCCCGAATGGATCAAGAATACAGTCAATACAATCAATGAATATGCGGGCGATAAGCTGGGCAAACCGGACTTACTGCGAGAGCAACTGGAAAAAAGTGCTTCCTATCTCGGTGGCCTTCTTACTTCATTACTCAGTGGAGCAGCTGGCTTATTTCTGGATATCACCGTGATGTACTTTCTTCTGTATTTCATGTTCATTAACTTCAGGGGATTCGAACGTGGATTGCTTCGCTATTCACCTTTTCGCATTGAAAATGCAATTAAATTTGGCCATGAATTACGCAACATCACTTATTCTAACGTCATCGGACAAACGTTCATCGCCTTGGTCCAAGGAGGTGCCCTGGCACTGGGGTTTTGGATTTTTGGATTTGATGATCCCATATTTTGGGGCGTAATTTGTGCAATACTGGCCTTTGTCCCGCTTCTAGGTCCCCCGCTTGTTTTTGTGCCGGCAGCGGTCTATGCATTTACCCAGGGAGATAACTTTGCCGCCATCGGGTTGTTAATATACGGTTTCGTCGTAGTGATCAACATTGATAATGTCCTACGTCTTATTATCGCAAAAAAAGTAGGAGACATCCACCCCATTATCACAGTAGTGGGCGTAATCATCGGAATACCGCTCTTTGGTGTCATGGGTTTAGTATATGGTCCACTGTTGCTTTCCTACTTCCTTATTACGGTACGTATTTACGAAACCAACAAAAAACAACGCCCCTTAAACGCCGAAGAACTCATACCCCCAAAGCAGCCATAGGGGCGATATTGTCATTGTATTTTGGTATTTCGTGAATACGAACATTTTATCTAAGTTTGCCGTCTTATGAGCAAGCAAACAGACGATTTTTTCAAAAACGTAATTTCACACGCCAAGGAGTACGGTTTCGTATTTCCTTCAAGCGAGATATATGATGGTTTGAGTGCGGTATACGACTACGGACAGTTGGGATCCGAACTCAAAAATAACCTCAAAACCTACTGGTGGAAGGCCATGGTTCAGCTTCATGAAAACATCGTGGGCATCGATGCTGCAATTTTCATGCACCCCACTACCTGGAAGGCTTCCGGCCACGTGGATGGCTTCAACGATCCGATGATAGACAACAAGGATTCGAAAAAGCGCTACCGAGCCGACCAGCTAATCGAGGATAAGATTGCCCGCTATGAGGCTGACGGAAAAGTCGAAGAAGCTCAGCAGTTGCAAGCGGATCTCGATGCGGCGCTCAACGCAGACGACCTTTCTAAACTCAAAGCGCTCATTGAAGCGCATGACATTGTTTGCCCCATCTCCGGCACGAAAAACTGGACCGACGTACGGCAGTTTAATTTGATGTTTTCGACGCAGATGGGGGCATCGGCTGAAGATGCCGAAACAGTATACCTACGGCCCGAAACAGCGCAAGGCATCTTTGTTAACTTTCTGAACGTGCAAAAAAGCGGCCGGATGAAAGTTCCCTTTGGAATTGCTCAGATCGGAAAAGCATTCCGTAACGAGGTCATCGCCCGCCAATTCATCATGCGTATGCGTGAATTTGAGCAGATGGAACTGCAGTTTTTTGTGCGGCCCGGCACGGAGCTTGATTGGTATAACCAATGGAAAGAAACCCGGCTAAAATGGCACCTTGCGGTTGGCGGCGACCCGGCGAAATACCGTTTCCATGACCACGTCAAGCTCGCCCATTATGCCAATGCAGCCGTTGATATCGAATACGATTTTCCATTTGGGTTCAAAGAAGTAGAGGGTATCCACTCACGCACCGACTTTGATCTCAGCCAACACCAAAAATATTCAGGTAAGAAAATACAGTACTTCGACCCTGAGATCAACCAGAATTATGTGCCCTATGTGATTGAAACCTCCATAGGTTTAGATCGGCTTTTTCTTACGGTATTGTGCAACTCATTTGAAGAGCAGGATCTTAGTACCGCGGATAAGCAAGATTCGCGGTCGGTGCTACGCTTTCATCCCACGTTGGCTCCGGTGAAGGCAGCCATCTTGCCGCTCACCAAAAAGGATGGACTGCCCGACAAAGCCAGGGAAATTCTTAATCGGCTTAAAATAGATCACAACGTCCAATACGACGAGAAGGACTCCATCGGCAAACGCTACCGTCGGCAGGATGCCATTGGTACGCCATTTTGTATCACGGTTGACTACCAATCGCTGGAAGACGACACGGTGACCCTCCGCCATCGCGATAGCATGGAACAGGAACGTGTTGCAGCAGCCGACCTGGAGAAAATTGTTGCCGACTTAGTCGGTTGGAAAAATCTATTGGGCGGCTTATAGCCCGCCGTACCGATTTTCCTTTATTTGCCATACACGGTAAATTCCGCTATCGACACGACCGATCGGCTAGTTGATGCGTTAGCCACGGATTCTATCGCGAATCGGAAATAACGCGCTTGTACCGGTTTGGCGAACTCCACAAATTGTAGTATAGGGTTGGCCACGATATTAGAAAACTCTCCGCTACCGACGGCTTGCCACTGGCTCCCGTCTACACTTGTTTCAAAAACATAGCGGTTTACCAAGCCCGCTGCCTCCCCGTCCTGCCGGGGGAGATAACCCATGCCTGTGAGGGTCTGCAGACTGCCCATGTCGACGCTAAAGCGCTTAGGTAAACCTATTTCATTCGTGAGCCAATGGGTATTTGTATTTCCATCCCACGCCAATGCCGGATCACCACCGTCTAATGAATTGTCGACTATTTTCCATGCCGATGCGTTCAAGGCCTTTCGGTCAGTGATTTGCGTTGCAAATTCTACCGTTGCTTCCTTAAACAGACCAAAATCGCTGAGCGCTATAGCTACCGGAGCAAATAGCCGCAGCCGCACTTGCTTCGTAGTAACTGGTTCTTTCAGAGGAATAAGTCGGCTGGAGCCGATGCTGGTCGCCATGACTAACGGCTGCCACGCCTCGTCCTGCCATACATCTATCCAGACGCTATCTAAACGCTGCCCCAGTTTGATATTTTCACGTAGGCGGATAAGATCAAAGGTAGCCTCGTCCTTCAATTTTACAACCAGTTCAGGCTGGGTTACATCATCGTTGGTAGCCCAATAGCTATAGCGGTCGTCATCCAATAAATTGGCAGGACCGAAATGCTTTTCTTTGTCCTTGCGTATATTGGATGCGTTAAACGAAGCGCCCGAGGCAAAGTTTTCTGCAAATGTTTTATGCAACTTTTCACCAAACCCTTTGAGCGAAGCGACGTCATTAGGGTGCAGCAAGCCGTCCGTATTAGGGGCGAGCCCCAAGTTGAACGCTGCGCCACGGCCCACGCTTTTAAGATAAAGGTCAAACAGCTGATCGGGTGTTTTTACATCATTGTCCTGCTCCGGGTGATAAAACCATCCCGGGCGCTGCGGCACATCGCACTCGGCGGGAATCCAATACTTCCCGTTTCGCTGCCCACTTCCCAAAAACCGTTCGTCAATATGGCCAGGTGCAGGTTTACCACCATCGGGAGCCACCGGTGTAAATGTGGCCCAGGAGGTCTCCGCAGCTTCACCTTTTTCATTTCCCACCCATCGTATATCCGGACCGATGTCACTGAAAATTACCGCGGTGGGTTGCATCTCTCGTGTAATTGGCCACGTTTTTTCTTCCCATTCGTAATACGTAGATCGATCGATACGACGGGTCTCGTTTGCGCCGCCATAGTAGCCGTCGCCGCCATTGGCACCATCGTGCCAGCTGACAAACAACGGCCCGTAGTTACCATATAATTCCCGTAACTGCTCCCGATAAGCGTCGGCATATTCGGGAGCACCATAGGCGGGAAAATTTCGATCCCAAGCAGACACATACACCCCAAACTGCATTCCCTGTTTGTGAGCGGCTTCCATAAATTCCTTCACCATATCGCCCTTTCCTTCACGCCATGGGCTGCGGGAGATGTTATAATCCGTCGTTTTTGTCGGCCACAAACAATAGCCGTCGTGATGTTTGGCTACCGATATCAATCCATTGAATCCTCCAGCCTTGGCAGCTGCAGCAATCTGGTTGGCATCAAAATGCTTCGGATTGAATAAATCAGCCGGTGCATCGCCAAACCCCCACTCTTTATTCTGAAATGTGGTTGGCGTAAAGTGGATTAAACAATACATTTCTAGCTCATGCCAGTTCAACTGCGCTGCGGTAGGTATCGGTCCATAAGGACTAGGCTCGTCACTTTTAGCGCTGTCAACTGAGTTACATCCTGCCGTTAATCCTACGACTGCTACCACGCCGAGGAACATTAGCTTTGTTACATTATCGAATATCATGTGAGTTCGGATTTATATCGGACGATAAAGATAAACGTTTCTATGGTAGCTCGCCCAGCTATTGCGAAAATAACTTAGCAAATGGATAACTAAAGTGAATCACATCAAATCATTCAATTTTATACACATAGACATGTATTATCAATTTTGACTATAAAGCATCATTATAAGTGATTTAACGTATCCACATAATCCTTTTATATTTGAAATTAGCAATGCAACGAATTGACAACCCTTAAAGACATTCCTTATGGACAGCAATGCAAACGACACAGGCAAATGCCCATTTTCTGGCAATTTTGCGCCCTCAAAACCGATTAAAACTCATGTCGGGAGTAGAGGAACTAAAAACCGCGACTGGTGGCCAAATCAGTTAAAAGTAAGCATCTTGCGGCAGCATTCACCCGTATCCAACCCCATGGGCGAAGCTTTCAATTATGCTGAAGAGTTTAACAGTCTCGACCTGGATACAGTAAAGGAAGATCTACGCAAGTTGATGACCGATTCCAAGGATTGGTGGCCTGCGGATTTCGGTCACTATGGGCCATTATTTATACGCATGGCTTGGCATAGCGCGGGCACTTACCGGATAGGCGATGGCCGCGGCGGTGCGGGTCGTGGCCAGCAGCGGTTTGCCCCGCTCAACAGCTGGCCCGACAATGTCAGCCTCGACAAAGCACGTAGATTATTGTGGCCTATTAAACAAAAATATGGCAGAAAGATATCCTGGGCGGACCTGCTGATCCTGACCGGAAATGTGGCACTTGAATCGATGGGCTTCAAGACCTTTGGCTTCGCTGGCGGTCGCGAGGATACATGGGAGCCTGACGAAGACGTCTATTGGGGATCCGAGAAGACTTGGTTAGGTGGCGATGTACGTTATGCCCGCGGTTCCGAAGGCGTTAGGAAAGAAAGTGCAGTACTTGTATCGGATGACGACGCTGACGGCGACATCCATAGCCGTAACCTGGAGAATCCACTTGCCGCCGTGCAAATGGGACTCATTTACGTTAATCCAGAAGGTCCTGATGGCAATCCGGATCCAGTGGCAGCAGCTTATGATATCCGTGAAACCTTTAAACGCATGGCCATGAACGACGAAGAAACTGTTGCGCTCATTGCCGGCGGCCACACCTTTGGCAAAACCCACGGTGCAGGCGATTCATCACTTGTTGGCGCTGAGCCTGAAACTGCTGACCTCGAAGAGCAAGGTCTGGGCTGGAAAAGCAGTTATGGTACAGGCAAAGGCGGTGACACCATCACCAGCGGTTTAGAAGTCACCTGGTCAACCACCCCCACAAAGTGGAGCACCAATTTCTTTTGGAATCTGTTCGGCTATGAATGGGAATTGACAAAAAGCCCCGCAGGTGCACATCAATGGGTCGCAAAGGGAGCTAATCCAATCATACCCGATGCCCACGACCCTTCCAAAAGGCATTTACCCACCATGCTTACGACCGATCTAGCCCTGAGATTCGATCCAGCCTACGAAAAAATTTCCCGCCGATTTTTTGAAAATCCGGATGAGTTTGCCGATGCTTTCGCTCGCGCTTGGTTCAAACTGACACACCGCGATATGGGACCAAGAACACGCTATCTTGGTCCCGACGCACCTGAAGAAGAACTGATTTGGCAGGATCCGATTCCCGTAGTAGACCATGAGTTAATCGATGACCAGGACATTGCTACGTTGAAAACTGATATATCGGAATCCGGGTTATCGGTGTCACAGCTGGTTGCCACCGCTTGGGCATCGGCATCCACCTTTCGCGGTTCGGACAAACGAGGAGGCGCAAATGGGGCACGTATCCGGTTAGAACCGCAAAAAAGCTGGGAGATTAACAATCCTCCACAGCTCGCAAATGTATTGGCAAAACTCGAAGACATCCAAGTCGCATTTAATAACAGGCAGTCCGACGGCAAACGGGTTTCCCTTGCTGACCTCATTGTTTTAGGGGGTTGTGCAGGTATTGAAAGGGCTGCAAAGGATGCAGGATACGACGTAGCAGTTCCCTTCCATCCGGGTCGTATGGATGCGCTACAGGAGCAGACCGACGTAGAATCGTTCGCGCTGTTGGAACCGGTGGCCGATGGCTTCCGCAACTTCCTAAAGACCAAATACAGTGTGTCTACCGAAGAATTGCTAATCGACAAAGCTCAATTGCTAACACTGACAGCTCCTGAATTAACCGTTCTTATCGGCGGTATGCGCGTGTTGAACACGAATTTTAACAATACTCCACACGGTGTATTTACCCACCGTCCCGAGACGCTTACCAATGATTTCTTCGTAAACCTACTCGATATGAACACTGCCTGGAAAGCAATCGATGAATATCGGGAATTGTTCGAAGGTCTTGACCGCGCAACAGGTGAACTTAAATGGACCGCAACCCGCGCTGATCTTGTTTTTGGCTCAAATTCAGAACTTAGAGCGCTTGCCGAAGTGTATGGAAGTTCAGATGGACAAGAAAAATTTGTGAAAGACTTTATTGCCGCATGGAATAAAGTGATGAACCTCGATCGTTTTGATTTGATTTAATCTGCCAATATTCCGCAAGCCCATCAATGGAAACCGGGAAAAAGAAACCCTCCCCTAGCTAATCGGTGGGGAGGGTTTCTTTTTATTTTTCTCCCGATTTTAAAGCATTTACACCTATTTTCGCATCATTACTAAAAAGTAAACATTTCAAAAAATATGCATTTGCCAGTAAAGCATCCCACTCGACTATTTTTAACGATTGCATCACTTTCTTTATTTACCCTGCAATCTGTCGCCCAAGAACACGTTTTCAATAGTTGGCTCGCTTGGTTTAATAACGTGAAATTCACCGACAAGTGGGGTATGAATCACGATATTCAATTCCGAGCAGGAAACGATTGGAGCAGTAATTCATCGCTTTTAATTCGGTCTGGTATCAACTATTACGTCAACCAGCGCCAAACCGCTGCTTTGGGATACGCCGCTACGTTGGCAACCCACGAACTCGCCACAGACGCCTCTAGATTAACCGAACACCGCATTTGGCAGCAGTACATTATTACTGGAACAACGTTAGGTGTCCCACTCCAGCATCGGTTCCGCCTCGAGCAGCGTTTTCTTAAACGTCCCGACGAAACGGCATTTACCCAGCGAGCAAGGTATTTCATCAGGAGTGTTATTCCACTTCGTTCTCCTTCGGACCAACCCTTTCACCGGGGTATATTCACCTCGCTTCAAAATGAGCTTTTCTTCAACATACACAATCAAAAAGCGACCAATGGAAAATGGTTCGACCAAAATCGCGCTTATGTGTCCATTGGTTTCCGATTTTCGGAAAAGTATGACCTTGAAACGGGATACTTAAATCAATTCCTGGTTAGAAAGGCAGCACCAAATTCAATGATTCATAGCTGGCAAATAGCCATTTATACTCGCCTGTAAAATTATCCGTCTAATTATCAGTAAATTAAAACAGATATTGAAATCTTTTCAAATTAAATCTACTAAATAAATAGACTTTATATATATTTGCATTATGAAAGCAATAAATTATAAAACGATCAGCTGCAACCCATCGTGTATGTATACACGAACGATGTGTTATACGCGCGGTTGAAGGTGCTTTGATGATATGATATAGTAAGGCCTCTTCGACAACGAACTATCGAAGAGGCTTTTTCGCTTAAAAGATAAAAAAAGAAAACAATGGCAACAGTAACGGAAAAGCAGTATATCGATCCAAAGATTACGTTGGTCGGCGCTGGCCCGGGGGATCCCGATTTAATCAGTATAAAAGGCGTAAATGCACTAAAAACAGCAAATGTTATTTTATATGACGCGCTGGTAGATGAGCGGTTATTGGATTATGCCCCCCAAGAATCCATTAAAGTCTACGTGGGTAACCCATCTGGCGACGAAAATTTTTCACAGGGTGTAGTCAATCAATTGATGGTTGATTACGCATTGAATTTCGGTCACGTGGTTCGGTTAAAAGGGGGCGATCTATTTGTCTTTGGCCGTGGGTATGAAGAGCTTGACTATGCAGCTTCCTACAGTATCGAAACCGCGATTATCCCAGGTATTTCCAGTGCGATATCTATACCTGGCTTACAAGGCATTCCCGTTACGCACAGCGGGTCGAGCGAAAGCTTGTGGATTCTCTCGGGTACGGACAGTAAGGGCAATTTATCTACCGAATTGCGCGATGCGGCTCGCAGCAGCGCCACAGTTGTTGTATTACTTGGCTTTGACAGATTGGCCGAGATCGTAGCCATTTATCAGGAGATCGGAAAAGGAGGCTTACCCACCGCTGTCATTCAAAACGGCTCTATGACGAATGAGAAAACCGCGATTGGTTTAGTTAACACCATTATAGAGACAGCGGAAGAAAAAGGTATCGACAATACCGGTCCCGTGCTACTCGTCTTTGGGGCTACCGTGGAATTACATCACGACTTTCAACGGATTAAGCAATTCTTCGAATCGAGTTTTTGAAATTTCTCTCTTCATAGTAAGTTTACAATTGGGTTAGTAAGTATAGAGTGCCTGTCCCGCAGGCACTCTTACTTTTCATAGCTATTATTTCGAGGGAGGTGGATCATCGCTCACACACCTAAAGCCAAGATTATTACTCCCGCTGCTTATCTCACCTTTTCCTCTACTACCGGCAACATAACGCTCACAATATTGTTCATTGCACAGGAATGAGCCTCCTCGTTGTACCCGTTTGACGGCGCCGGGCTCCATCGGATCGTAGCTGTCTGACGGCCCCTTGGGATTCTTCTTCGGACTACTTTTATAGTAGTCTGGTCGATAATAATCCGAGCACCATTCCCATACATTGCCATCCATATCATATAATCCGAAAGCATTGGGTGCATACGATTTAACCGGAGCTACACCTTTATAGCCATCTTCGCCTACATCCTCCGCAGGAAAATTACCTTGGTAAACATTGGCTGCCCAGCTGCCTTTCGGTTTTAGTTCGTTGCCCCAATAATACTTGCTATTGGGCGCTCCGCCACGCGCAGCAAGTTCCCATTCGGCTTCTGTGGGCAGTCGCTTTCCCGCCCATTTAGCAAATGCCGCTGCATCTTCGTACGCAATGTGCACCACAGGTTCATGCTCCCGACCCTTTATACTGCTTCCGGGTCCCTCCGGTTGACGCCAACTTGCTCCCACCACATACTGCCACCATTGAAGGTGATTCGCTAATCCGACAGCATGATCGGGTGGCGTGAATACCGCCGAGCCGGGCTGAAGGGCATCCAATGGTACATTTGGAAAGTCCTTAGGATCGAGCGGCCGCTCAGCAACCGTCTGATAACCGGTAGCAGACACAAAACGGGCAAATTGCCCATTGGTTACCTCGTGTTCGTCCATCCAGAATCCATCTACAGTAACCTCATGTAACGGACTGGCATCCTCAAAGTCGTTTGATCCCATTTGAAATGTACTGCCATTTACATAAACCATCGGTGCATCATCCGACCCCAGAAAACTATGCCCTGTCTTCGACTCCGCTATAGCGGCGGCACGTGAAGGGATACCATGTGCTACGCATGTTATTGCACTGTCACCGTTAAGCACATTTTCTTGCTGTGTTTGTTCTGTTTGTTGTTGTTTCGGATTCATGCAGGCGGCTACCAATAACCACGCACCACTAACCAAAAAAAGGAGTCTTCCTCGATTCATAAAGCCTAACATTAATTCATTTACACGACGGCGAATGTCCTGAAAGCCAACCTCCGTCTAAGAGTTAAAGGTATCATTTGATTACGAATAATACAAATCTCTTCGTGCGAGAAATTGCTACATTCTCTGCTACAGGAAAACAGCTGTACGATACAGGCAAGAAAGGGTTAAAAAAACAAAAGCCCCGTTGCTTATGCACGGGGCTCTGAATGAAATCCGGCACCGACCTACTCTCACGCCTGTTACGGCAATACCATCGGCTCTGGCGGGCTTAACTGCTCTGTTCGGGATG
>NZ_FOQO01000033.1 GCF_900113765.1 Parapedobacter indicus
ACCCGTTGTGCGGTTTGAGGAAGTTATAGTTTATGGCAGTTAAATTAACAAATAAGTTGTGCACTATACTGAAATTCAGTATATTAGAAAAGTTTCTCACATTTTTCTATATGCACAACTTAAAGACGAATTTCGAGAAGATACGGCGGATTTGCAAATCTGTTTTGGCAAAATATCTTTATGCTGACGGAAATTTGGAACGTTACCGGAACAAACCCCGGATGAATGACCTGGATATCATCGCACTTTCCCTGACAGCCGAAGCGCTTGGGATCGATTCGGAAAATTACCTGTATGGGAAGATAAAGAGTGATTACCCGCAGTATTTCAGCCAGTTGCCGGACAGATCAAATTACAACAGACGCAAAAGAAGGATGCAGAGGTACATCCCGTGGGTGTCCGAATCCATCGCCGGTATCATCGACCCGGAAGCGGACCGCTACATCCTGGATTCCATCCCGGTGCCGGTATGCCAGCCGGTAAGAGCAAACCGTGCGGCCATCTGCAGGGAGGATCCCACGGTGTACCCAAGCCGTGGATACCATGCCTCCCACCGCCTGCATTATTATGGTTTCAAGATGCAGCTGGTCATTTCCCGTTCCGGGGTCCCTGTCCATTTCGGCATCACGGCGGCTAACGTGCACGATGTCAATTATCTGCAATGGATGAATGAAACGCAGCTTACCGACTGTGAGCTCGTAGCCGACAAAGGGTATCTGTCGCTGGGATACCAGACCTCGCTGTTTGAAGAAAGCCGCATACGGCTCATCACGCCGCTGCGGGCCAATATGAAAAACAGGCTGTCCGGATGGAACGCCGGCTACCGGTATGCGCGTAAGCGTATAGAAACCCTGTTCTCCCAGCTCTGTGATCAGCTCATGCTGAAGCGGAACTATGCCAAGACACTTGATGGTCTATTCACAAGGCTCTGCGCAAAGATCTCCGCAGTAGCAGTATTGCAGTACACGAACTTTTTAAACAACAGAAATATTAACAGGTTGAAACATGCGCTTGCTGTTTAAACCGCACAACGGGT
>NZ_FOQO01000014.1 GCF_900113765.1 Parapedobacter indicus
AACTTTTCTAATATACTGAATTTCAGTATAGTGCACAACTTATTTGTTAATTTAACTGCCATAAACTATAACTTCCTCAAACCGCACAACGGGTTAAGTATTGAATTTTACACCAGTCATTTCTTCACTTAGTACCCATAAGCGTTTAGCTTTGTCCTTATCAACGGAATATGGTTTTACCCCGTGTGATATATCATCCAAAGCCAAATCAGCAACATCGCAATCCTCACAATAAACACCGCCAAGATCATTAAGCAATGGACTTGTGGCACACCAAATCGTTGTTGCAGCCCCCTGCTGAATGTTTTTTAGTGACGAAGCTACTTCAGGAAACATATCGCCTTCGTTATCAAGAAAACCCATGCTTTGAAATAATTCCTTCGTTGCATCTCTTCCTAATTCGGTACCACCAATGGCGCCGGGATGAAGCGAAAAGCTACGTACACGTTCACCTTTGCCGCGTTCATCCAACTCCATCGCAAACAAATTGGTGGCAGTTTTAGATTGCCCGTAAGCTTGTAACGTTTCATATTTACGGTACAGAAAATTGGGATCTTCAAAATCAAACGGTGCGAAGTGATGTCCTTGAGATGAAACATTAATTACTCTGGCCCCATCAGCATGTTTCAAGGCAGACCAAAGTTTTGCTGTCAACTGAAAATGTGCCAGATAATTGGTCGCCAATTGCGATTCGACACCTCTGCTGTCTTTCCGCAAAGGCACCCACATAATACCGGCATTGTTGATCAGAATATGCAACGGTCGACCTGAGGCAATGAAGGTTTTAGCGAATGTATCAATGGAGGCTGGATCCATTAAGTCCATTGGTTCAATTTCTACATTGCTAATGTCTTTCAAATTTCGCCTGGCTTTTTCGATATCACGGGCAGGAACGATTATTGTAGCTCCCGCGCCTGCTAAAGTTTTGGTAGTTTCCAGCCCGATGCCTGTATTGCCTCCTGTAACAATGACGATTTTTCCGGTAAGATCAATATGCTTGATCACTTCGTTACTTGTCGATTTTGCGTTGAAGCCAGAACCTATTGGTTGCTGCAGCGCTCCCTGATAATTGTTTTGTGTCATCTTTTAATTTTAAATTGTTATTGATGATACAAAAGTAAAGCAAGATATAGCGGAGTAGGTTTGCTCAAAAGGCCGATTTAACTTTGTTCAAAAGTCCAGTTAAATAGCCGTGCGAACAGTGTTTTCTATCTCCTTGAATTGCGTATACTGTTCAGCATCCATTATTGCATTGATCTATCCCTCATCCAGCGCTGACTTCAATTGCTTGATTTTGGCTGCAGGCAATTTCTTGATTGTGCTAACAATTGCTCAAACGGCCTACAATTTATTTATACTGAATCCAAATAATAGCTATATTTGCCACACTTCAACGAACGGCAAACATGGCGATTAGTAAATTGGTATTCCAAGACCGTAAAAACAGCAATTGGCTGGACGAACGCCGTTTCAACGACATTTTTGAGCAATATTGGAAAAAACTATTCGGCTTCTGCCGTCGCCACATTCGGGATCCTGAAACGTCCAAGGAGATTGTCCAACAGCTATTCCTTTCGCTTTGGGAACGTCGGGCGGTGCTGGATATAAACGTCAATATCGGCCACTACCTATTCAGTGCCGCCCGTCTCAAGATCGCCGAGCACTACCGGCGGCAGGCAACCCGATCTGCCTATCACGGGTGTGCTGCTGACTTTTGCGATTTCACGACCGTTACCGAAGATACTGTACATTACCAAGATTTGGATTGTTACGTGAAAGGCCTTTTGGAACGCCTCCCCTGCCGCTGTCGCCAAGTCTATACGCTTAGCCGCAACAGTGGGCTCACCATTCCAGAAATAGCCCAACAGCTGGAGATATCGCCCAAAACCGCCGAAGCCCATCTCACCAAAGCGCTGAAGTTCCTCCGCGCCGCACTTCTCACCGGAGATCGATAATTTTTTTACGACCACTAAGGGTATTTGGCGTTTGCCGCAACTCTTTACTTAAACACAAAGGTAGCCTTAATGGATATAGATCCCGAACTGGTACGCAGGTACTGGGAAAATACGTGCTCACCACAGGAACGGAAACAGGTGGAACAATGGCTTTCGGCAGGCGAGCCTGACGAAGTGTATCCGATTGGCGATGACATGGATGAGACGCAGCTTCGCCAGACATTATGGCCTCAGGCGATACCTCAAGGTCAGCCGTCTAAGCGTAGTGATCGTCGGCGGCGGCTCAACCTGCTCGGTTATGCGGCGGCCGCACTTGTGTTGTGTACCTCATGCTGGGCAATCTGGTTTAGCGGCATCCTTCAGCCAGACCAGCGGGAAATAAGCCCTTCAAGCTATCAATCGGTTACGGCACATCCCGGCAAGAAATTGCAGATTACCTTATCAGACGGCACGGTGGTCCACCTGAATTCGGGTAGTACACTACGCTACCCTTTAGGTTTCGGCCAGCGTCGTCGACATGTGCTCCTCGAGGGTGAGGCATATTTTGAGGTTGCCAAGGAATCACGGCGGACGTTTGTTGCCGAGACACCGCATATCAAAGCCTATGTACTCGGCACCTCCTTCAACGTGAGCGACTATCCGGATGCACCCGCCTGTGGGCTGGTGCTTGAATCGGGTAAGGTGGCCGTAGTGGGCGGTGGCCATGCCGATACCTTGGTACTGCATCCCAATGACCGTGTCGAATTCAGCGCAGGCCAGGTTTCCATGGCTCAGGTCGATGCAGCCGATTATATCGGTTGGCACCACAATATCCTCCGCTTGCCTGACATCACACTCCGCCAAGCGATTCCGCTGATTGAACGGTGGTACGGCGTGAAAATCACTGTCTCGCCAGCATCGTTGGCCGATCTCCGTATCAAGGCAAGTTTTGAAAATGCGACGCTTCAGAAATTCGCAGCCGACCTCAGTTATCTCATGAACTTCCATTACCGCATCGCAAACGATGCATTACACTTATACCGTTAATCTATGTATCTACTTTATCCAACGTAACTCATCCGACCCAAAAAAAACCCGGTGCCTCGTCGCCAAACTTAGTCACCGGGTGCTTTGCAATTGACAACATGCGTAAAATCAAATTACAAGTTACCAAAAATATGAAATCTTTACTAGCTATCGTCCTTTTCCTGTTATCCACTCTATCGTTAACGTTCGGCCAAACCGACATCCTCCAACAACGTGTCTCGCTGCAGTTGGGTCCAACCACCGTAGCACAGGCACTCGCAGCCATTGAACGCGAAACCGGGTATGAATTATTGTATAGCGCCAATCAGCTGGATACCCAACGCCAAATCAACGTATCCTTTTCAAACATGCCGCTTAAGCAGGCGCTGGAGCAACTGCTGGGTGATGCCGTAAACAGCATCCGCGTGGAAGGCAAACGCATTCACTTCCAGCCTTCACAGGGCAAAGGTTCGGTACGGGGCACGGTGCTGACCAGTGATGGCCAGCCTGCCGGCTACGTTACGGTAAACATCCGCGGGCAGGGATCTACCCAGACCGATGAGCTCGGCCGATTCACGCTGGACCGCATCGAATCCGGTTTGCATACCCTGGAGGTAAGTTATGTAGGCCTGTTGCCCAAGCGTGTCTCGGTGAGCGTCGCTGCCGGTTCCAGTGCCGAAGTACAGGTGCAGCTTACTGAAAATGCACAATCGTTGGCTGAGGTCGTCGTTACCGGCCAACGGCGTAAAACAGCATCCATCACCAAATCGGATGTCGCCCTGCTGGATATTCCCCTGTCCATCCAGGTGGTAGACAAAACCCTCCTGGAGCAGCAGCTGATTTTTGACGTACGCGACGCGATCAAGAACGTGAGCGGAATCACCAATGTAGGCACCTATGCAGGGGGGTATGCCGATTACAACGGACGCGGATTTGCGATGAACGGGAGCAGCAATTTCAGGCGCAATGGCTTATACATGAACAATCTGAGCCACCTGTATAATGACAATATCGAACGCATCGAGGTGATGAAGGGGCCGGCATCGGTGATGTATGGCGATATCGCGCCCGGCGCGGTCATGAACTTCGTCACGAAAAAGCCACTGGATTATGCCTACCGCCAATTTGAGATGAAAGTGGGCCAATACGGGCTCTTCAGACCCAGCTTTGACCTCTCGGGTCCGCTGGACGATGAGCACAAGTTGCTTTACCGCATCAATGCCAGTTATGAGCGTTCGGGTAGTTTCATCGACCACGTCAATAACCAATCGCTGTTATTCACGCCCAGCGTCACCTGGAAAATCACGCCCCGGCTGTCTTGGAATGTGGAGGCACTGTTCAAAAACGACGAGCGCACGCACAATCCCGGCGTCGTGTCGCCAGACGGCACCACAGCTACACTAGACCAACTTCCGTTGAGCCGTTACCTAGGAGAGCCCAACAACCAGTTCCGTTATCGGGAAACCAGCGTTTATTCCTACATCGATTTCGAACTGAATGCGAATTGGAAAATTCGGAACAGCACACATTACTACAACCTGCAGGACCGTGTGGAAGGCACCTACTTTCCGTTAACGGTTCCGGATGCTTCGGGCAACATTGTCCGTAGCACCTGGATGACCAACTTCTTCCCGTCGGGTTGGGGCAACAACCTCGACCTGATGGGCGAGGTTAAAACCGGCCCGATAAAACACGCGCTGTCAGTAGGCGTAGACTACCTGCGCAATGAGAACGGATACAATTCGGTGATGAGTCAAGAGATGGAGCCGATCAACATCTTTACGCCTGAATACGGGCTTACCGAGGTAATACGGAGCAATTCGTACCCCGGTCAGGAAGGTCCGCGACAGTTCTTTTCGCGTACGGGCGTTTACCTGCAAGACCAGCTCTCGGCGCTTGATAACCGCGTGCATCTGTTTGCAGGCCTCCGGTACAACTTTACCTCGCGTGGTACGGAGTATGCCGAAACAAGTCCGGCCCCTCCTGCTTACAAACAAGACGACAAAAACCTGCTGAGCCCGCGTGTCGGATTGGTGGTCAAGCCCAAAGAATGGCTGTCGGTATACGGCTCGTATTCGCAGTCGTATGAACAGAATGGGCAAGACATGCTCACGGGGCAGCTCATCGACCAAACCGATGCCGATCAACTTGAGGTTGGTGTAAAAACCAGCCTCTTCCGCGATCGGCTGGGTATTGGTTTCGCTGCCTTCCAGATCAACAAGGAAAATGTATTCGGCTACGTGTATGGGCTGGCCGAAGAACCTACGTTCCCGCACCTGTGGTACGACCCCGATACGAAAATCGCTTCGTATACCGGTGCGCACCACCGTAGCCGTGGACTGGAACTGGATGTGAACGGAATTGTCGCCCCCGGCCTGAATGTGAACCTGGCCGCCTCGATTATCGATGCGCGAGTGGTACAGGATCCTGCCTTCGAAAGTGGCAATCAGCTTTCGGGCAATGCCCGCAACACGTTAAACATCTGGGCCAACTACCAGATTCAACGCGGCACACTGCAAGGGCTGTCTGTGGGCTATGGATTCTTTTACAAAGACAAATTTTATGGCAATACCAACAATGCCCCCGGCCAACTGATTGGATCGTTCTGGACCATGGACGCTTCGGTGGGTTACCGCTTCCGGCATTTCTTTGTTCGGGGCAATTTCACCAACTTCACCAACCAAGTGGGCTACCTCGGTACCGGTCGATACACCCCGCAATGGGTTAGGCGGGCGATCCTCAGTTTTGGCACACAGTTTTAACGGAATTAGCGCATACACGCATCGTGACTCGTAGGCAATTACTCAACGGAATCAAATGGATACACCGCTGGACCGGGTTGGTTACCGGCATAATTGTCAGCATCGTGTGCTTCACCGGCAGCCTATGGGTCTTTCGCCAGGAATGCCAGCCGCTGCTGGAGCCCTATCAGCGCATCACTCCGGAGGCGGGGAGTTACCTGCCTCCGGAATTGCTGCGCGAGCGTGCACTGGCCGAAATGACCACCCACGAACCGGACGACACCAGCTTTACGTTGCAGAGCCTTACTTACCGCCGTCGCTTCGAAACCGCCGTTGCGGTGTTTCATCGCGAACAGACCGATGCCATTCGTACCCTGCACTTCAACCCATACACAGGAAAATTGGCCCGGTATATCGAAGGTCACGGTCTTAACTCCGAAGTCTTTATGGTTATCATCCGTGGCCATCGCTGGCTTTGGTTGCCACCGGCCATCGGCAGCCCCATCGTCGGTGGGGCTACATTGGTGTTCATTCTCATCTGCATCACGGGACTTATTTGGTGGTACCCTAAGAAGTGGAATCGCCGCACCGCAAAAAAGAGTTTCACCGTAGCCTGGCGCTCGGGCTTCAAGCGGCTCAACCTCGATCTCCACAATGTCTTCGGTTTTTACGCCGCCGTGCTACTTATTATCCTCGCCATTACGGGTGTGGTATATAGCTTTCAATGGTTTCGGCAAGGGTACTACGGATTGCTTTCGGGCGGCAAGCAGTTTGCGTATCCAACTGCCCAGGGCACCCCTACCCCGATCGATGGAACGAACAGTCACGACGCAGCAAATCGGATTTACCACAATATCCTCGCACATTACGACAGCCGGGTCGATCGCGTCATGCTTCTTTACCCGCAAAAGGATGCCGATTGGTTCCGCGTATCGATTAACCTCAACGAGCAGAAATGGCATACTTCGCGTTTGCTTTATTTCGATCCAGTTACCGCTAACGAGGTTTCCGGTGCATGGGAGCCGCCAGCCCGCGTCCGTACCGTAGGCGAACAGCTTTTCGAGAAGAACCTAGACATCCATGTAGGCTCCATTGGCGGCCTTCCCACCAAGATTTTGGCTAGTCTGGTATCGCTGGTGGGCGCTTCGCTACCCATTACCGGCTTTATCATTTGGTACAACCGCAAGTATGGCAAAAAGAAAAGGAAATGCCGTGGCACGTCAAAACGCCTTGGGCAGCCACGCCGCCGTATGCTACATGGAAGTTGATGCTCATAGGCTAAACGCATACGAATCTATCTCTTTGTGATTAAGGCCACAAAACTAAACTACGGTCTACTCCTCATTTCGGGTGCGGTCGGTCAATATCATCAACTGGAAATCGCCACTGATTACCTTGTCTGCATCGGATATGCGGTCGCGGTTGGCATCGGCTAGGGCCGACAGCTGCGTGTAGCTGCCCGCTATCCGGTAATAGGCGTATCGATTGTCCGATTTCACGTAAGTAACGGACTTGAGGGAGGCATAGCTTTTTTCGTTCAGCTCGGGAATAGGCATCCATTGATTGGTGTTACCTTTAGACTCGGGTACGACCAACATGAAGGAAATGGCTTCCTGCATGGCTTCGCTGGCTCCGCAAGCGTCGAAGCGAAGTGGGAATCGCCGATCGGTAACGAGTTTGCCAAATACCGCACTATCCACTGGATACGAAATCTGGAAACTCATCCTAGTGGACGCGGAGGTCGCCGTGACATAGTAGACCGAATTGGCTTGACTACTGCAGCTGTTGGGCAGAAAACTCAAATGGCTGCAGTCTATCTTTTCGCTCCAACCGGGCGTTTTAAAACTGATGAACAGCTCCTTATTGACGCCAGACGGATCGCCGTCGGAACCATCGTCCGGGCCATTGGCTTTCTTTTCGCAGCCGTATAGGAAAAGGCTGGCAATGACGAGCATCACCTTTGCAACACTGATAACTGGTGTAATCCGGTCGTTTACTTTCATCGGGTAGGTATTATATGAAACATTGAAGCAAATTTACCTGTATGTTACAGGCGAAAAAATACCCAGTAGCGAGTAATTTGGGCAGGCGCTCAAAGTCAGTCGGAGCTATCCGTGGAAAAGGCGCCGAAATGCCTATTCCTTCCGCTATTCTCCCGATCATAGAGAGAAAGCCTCCATGACAAACACGTCATGCAAAAAGTATCCACCCGACCAAGTGACTTAACCGCACTACTCGATTATTTTGGATATAAAGATGCTACTTTTGTTGGTCACGATTGGGGTGCAAATGTCGTTTGGAGTCTGGCACTTTTGCATCCTGAACGGGTAAATAAAGTAATAAACTTGGCTTTGCCTTATCAAGAACGTGGAGAAAAGCCCTGGATTGAGTTTATGGAAGCAATATTTGGAGGAGACTCCTATTTTGTTCACTTCAATCGACAACCAGGTGTAGCAGATGCTATAATGGATGAAAACGCATCCCAATTCCTGCGTAACATATTCCGCAAAAACGTACCTCTCACACCACCAGAACCCGGAATGCTAATGATAAATCTTGCAAGAGCAGAAAAACCACTTGGGGAACCCTTGATGGAAGACCACGAACTGTCGGTATTTGTTTCAGCCTTCGAATCATCAGGGTTTACAGGAAGTATAAATTGGTACAGAAACCTTGATAGAAACTGGCACCTAATGGCGGATGTAACCCCAATCATTCATCAGCCGACTCTTATGATATATGGTGAACGGGACACGATTCCAAAGTCTGAAAACCTAAAAAATATTGTTCCTAATTTGGACATTGTTAGTCTGGATTGCGGTCATTGGATTCAACAAGAAAAGCCAGAGGAAACAAACCAAGCAATTTTAAAATGGTTAGAAAACCAAAATGCTTAATAAGGACAGAATATCGCCATGCCACTAAAAAAAACCCGTTACCTTTTGTGAAGTAACGGATCGCCCCAATGGGGTTAGGGGCTATCAACCTAAACCTATACTATAAACGAGCAAACAGCATGTTTATTTTGCTTACGCAAAAAATAAATACTTCAAAGCGCGACCTTATAGCGCTTCAGACCTTCGGCGGCACATGGCTGCAGCAATTCGTCTTCGATGATCAGCAGTTCAAAATCTTCATGTTTCTTAACGAGATCACCGGTTATAAACTCATCCACATCCCACTTCTGAGGCGTGAGCGTGCATGTTCCGTCACCCCCAGCGCATTGCTCGGATACAAGGACCGTATAGCCCTCGGCCTGTAACCATTGGAGCAAGGAAACGGTAAGTTGCTGTTCCATAATCGCTATTTTTTGTTTTCCTGGTCTTGAAAAAATTCGCGTGCCCGCTTCAGGCCGGTCGCGATCGCCACGCCTTCTTCCGCACCTTCCTTAAGCAGTGCATTAGCGATTTCCACGGCCTTTTCCCTCAGTTTAACAGGTTGGTTTTTGTATGACGGCGGATAATCGCCATGATACCAAGGCATAACAATCAATTTTTATTGCTAGAAAGATACGCCTCCACTTTTGCGCGGTCGTTGCCAACCGCCTGGATGGCCTGCCTTACTTTCTCGGCGCTCACACCAAGCTTTCCTGATAGAAAGTCTATTTCGTAATCCTGATTGCCGGCTACCCGTTCACGATCACGCCCGCCTACTTTGCTTTTATCGTCTGCCATAATTGTTTTTCCTTTTCTAACAGCAAAGCGCCGGAATTGTTGACATTAGTATTGAAAATTACGAAATGGACATAGGGATTCAAATTTTTAAGTTTGACGTCACGAGAAAAGAACTATTTTTAAAAATGAAACTGATTTAAGCTTTTTTCCGTTGGCAGACAAGGTTCGCTAACGACCCTTAAAAATCCGCCTCGTTGTGGCAAAGCATCGGAAAAAGCTGATGGATAGCCGCATCCGTAACCTTCCTTCCGTACTCGCAGATCTCGAACGATTCCACGCGTTTGACCTCCTGGAGATTCTTCTCAGGACACCAGCGATGCAATTGCGTGGCCAACTCGTCGCTTAGTTGTACCTGTGGTAAGCGCCATGCCCGTAGCCACGCTTTCCGTTGAACGGTATCTATGGGGGCAGCATCCATCCTGTTAATCCACGGCAACCATTCATAGAACTGCGATTCGTGCGCATCCAATAGCCGTAACATATCTTCCAAAGCTGCCGAGACATCTATCACGATGTCGGGACGGAACGGTGTCGGCTGCTGAAAGGTATCACTGAAATACAGAAAGAGCGGATTGGCTTTCAGTGCAGGAACTCCGCTGACGATACGGGGCACCGTGACCAAAAAAGCAGCATCTTGTACCAAAACACCCGTATACCGATGATCGGGATGGTAAGTGTTTGGCCGATGCGATATCACAATGTCAGCGTCCCATTCCCGGATGAGCCGGATCACTTCATGGCGATTCTCCAGAGTGGGCAGCAGCTCTCCATCGGGGATATTTAATACTTCATAAGATATCCCGATCCGCCGAGCCGCTTCCATGCTCTCTTCAAACCTGCGCTTAGCCAAAGAATCCGATGCTAACTGATGGTGTCCTTTGTCGCCGTTAGTCATTGATACAAATTTGACGCGGTGGCCCTGTCTTGCATACAAGATCGCTAAGCCACCCGCCCCTACTTCGCAGTCGTCGGGATGTGCACCGATCATCATCACATTGAGGGTATCGCCATGTGCAAACAATACACAGCAATTGAGCCCGAAATAGCTGAAAAATAACATCATAATATGCTTCATATACCTGCTATCTAATTCATTTTGTATGGATATACAAACTTAATAAATTGATTTAGGATTACATGGCGATTCTGGCATGTCGCTGAACTCAAGATAGCTCACTATCCGCCTCGCCACCATACCGCCAAATGAAACCTAATGCTGAACGGTTCTACGCCGTCTGCCTTCTTCGAGGATCACATTGGCGATTTCAACCGCTCTCTCCCGCAGTTCAACCGGCTGTCACGGTCAGACGAGTGAAATTTTTTAACCCTTCTGATGACCTTTTCGCATTTCCAACGATATAAGAGAAAATAGGCCACAGTCTATCGGAAGGATATGGTATGATCGACACGGAGCTAAAACAGAATCTAATCGTATAAACTAATGAAAAAATGGATGAAAATAGGCATGCCTACTCAGATCGGACTAGCCTTACTAATCGTAACAGCACTGGGCTGTAAGAAGGACCCAGCGCTTAGGCAGAATGATGAAGAACCTGCTTACCACGCCGGCGATTATACAACGGTCAATATGCGAATCGTCGCACCCGATGGTTCAAACCTCGATCTGACAAAGGCGAAGGTTTATTCCTCGAATATTCCGCTGGAAGTCGGCGCAGACGGATCGGCAGAAGTGGTCAGTCTGCCAGGGTATCATACCGCTGCCTTTGTATTTGACCGACAAGATAATTTGGTGCTGGCCGGATTTGTGACAGACACCGCATCTGTCTTATCAGCAGCCACTACGGCGGAGGTACTGATGTATTATGGCTTAGGCATCCCCTTTTTACCCGAAGAGGTCGCAGACCTTTATATCAATGGGGCGGACAAGCTACCGTTTATGGCCGATTTTAAGAAAGCCATAGCAGAACTGTATAAAAAAGACAACCAATTGCTGAATACGGGCAGTTTCGCGGAGGTCTTGGCACGAACCGTTTCGGATTTTCAGGCAACTGCCGAGGCGCAATCGGCACGCACGGGAAATGCAGGTAAGAAAGACCGGATTGCAGCGACGCAACGGGTGGCAGACCTGTTTATTGATGGGGACATCAAGAGCGGTTTGCAGGTTGCCCAAAGCGGACTGGGAAGTTTTACCATCACCAACACATATCGCCGCCGCGCGCATGCATTTATTTATAAGACCGATTACAAAGATTTGGCAGGCCAGTCGGTAAACATACTTCAGTCAATTGGCGGAGATGTAAAAGCGACAAAAGATATCGCCATCGGATCCACTGCGGGAATCACCGGATTTTTGAGTGTCATACTGGCTTATATTGCAGACAAGGATTCGGAATTCGCAGCGACAACCACCGAGGCGGCTGAGCTGCCTTTGTTGGAAAGCGAATCTGAAGCGACTTACCGCGTTAAAGTCATCGGACCTGGCAGTGAATCGCCAGGCGCCAAGACACAGGATGAAATCTCGGCGGGTGTGAGGCTGCAACTCGAAACCATGGCATTTGATTTTGTGATACCCCTGATTTCGGATATCATTGGTCTCAAGGATTTTGTCAAGAAGAAAGACTTATTTGCCGAAGACGACGGAGGAAATATCTGGGAAGAAGTCCTGAATAAAACGGCGACGTTTATTGGTATGGTTCCAGCAGCAAAAGCGGAGATGGATAAGGGTAGGTATGACCTGGCAACAAAGGAGCTATTTTGGGCACTCGGCAACAAGATTGCTGAAGACCAGGCGAATGATATGATGCAAGCCATTACAAAAACCTTGATGGATCGCGTTAAAAACGCCGCTATCCCTGGAGCGGATAAACTCGACGACGTATTGATGAACAGTCAATTGACACGGAAAATAAAGATTATGCAGGCATTGGATTTTATCATGAAGGCGGTGGATTATGGCCGGCTGATCCACGATATCAGCACTTCCAAATCCGTTGAAAACTGGGAGGTTATCGCATTGCCCGTTGAAGTAAACCTGGAGCCCGGAAGCTCGGTGATTAGCGTATTGGAACAAATAAAACTGACCGCTAACCTGAAAACGACCGTAGCAGACGCTGAAGTGGTGGCTTACGAATGGAAAACAACCGGGAAATACGGATACCTCTGGGATGATCGCGGACACAAGGGAAATGAATTTACAAGCTCGATAAAGGATGTGTATTATTTGTCTGACGCGATGGCGAGTGACCTCAGCGCCGGCGACAACTGGGAGTACATTTACGTAAAAGCCTACTTGGGTGATAAGCTGATTGGGACGGATTCGGCACGGATCAACGTGAAGCAAAGCCTCTATGAGATGAAACCGGATAACGTAACATTGACGGGAAGGAAGCGTGGTTCAAACAACAACGTGAACCAGAATGAAGTAAGGCTACACCTCGAGGCCATTGACCCCAACAGCTCCGCCGCCATCGCACCGAATAGCGAAAGGGAATACAAAGTGGTCTGGACGACCGCCGGGGAACACGGCGGGCTCTATGGTCGGGAAAATACGACACCAGCCACGACTTTAACAACCTACGACGAGAACTCGATATGGTATGAGTGTACAGACGATCAAACGCTCAGCGCAACCGAAAATATCACTGCGCAGATCTATTCGCGGGCAAAAAACACCGATGAGGAATTTATGTTGTTCAATGTAGCAACAGGAATGGTATACATAGACAACGATCCGAAGAAAATCATACTCCACATGCCGGTAACGTGTCAACACGGGGATACGACTTACAATGAAGGCAAATCAATGACCTGTATGATCACCAGCTTCGTATCGTTCGAAGGAGAGGAAGACGCCAGTTCGTACAGTGTGCGGTTCTACGATGTGAGATGGCCTAATACGTACTTTTGGTACGCTGGCTCCCGGCAGCCTTCGCAGGTGAGCGGTTATGTTTTCAAACCCGCTGCAGGTTCTTTTGCTGTCGCTTATGGTTCCTCATGGGCGGTCGGCGCGCCAAGTCAGATTACGGAGCATTTCAGTTGCGGTTCCGGTTCGGGGGGGATGGCGCAAATAACGATTACGTTAAAATAGTAGACACTTATTTTTGCACAGGACCGCGAGTTTATGAGATAATACGTTAAATTAGCCGGATACTTTTGAGTATAATATGGATCAACTCGAAGCCCGGCAATTTCCAGCGCAAGTGTTTGCTCGTAAGCTGAAATCAGACGACGATAATTTATTAGCGATGTTGTACACGGATAATTATGCGCACCTGGAACGTTATGTATTGAAAAACGGCGGGACAGGAGACGAGGCGAAGGACGTCTATCAGGAAGCGTTTATCGCGGTTTGGCGCAATATCCAATTGGATCGATTTTCGCCTGCCACCGAGGCCGAGTTTGGCGCATACCTGATCCGCGTGGCAAAAAATAAGTGGATCGACGAACTGCGAAGGAATAAAAACATACGTATGGTATCGGTTGATGAAAAACATGAAGCTGATATTGTTGCTCAAAACGATGGAAACGAAACCGACACCTACATTGACGCTGTGAAAAAACAATATCGGCATCTGGGCGCGCGTTGCCGTGAGTTGCTGGGAAGGTTTTACTTTCACAAGCAAAGTTTGCGGGAGATTGCGGAGGCGTTTGATTGGACGGAACCGAGCGCGAAGAACAACAAGTACCGTTGTCTGAAGCAATTGCGCGAACTGGTGCTCGGGAAAGGAATGAAATAATGGAAAAGTTACCTCCATATGACCTGCCGGGAAATGAACTCGCTTACATCAGCGATTACTTAAACGGTGCATTGGACGCGAGTGCGCAACGGGCATTTGAGGAACGCCTGCACAGAGACCCTTTGTTTAAGCAAAAAGTAGACGAGGTACGTTGGCTGCTGGTTGGCGTACGGGAGGCCAATCTTGCCGAACAGTTGGATTCCTTTCATGCTGTATTGCCGGGCAACAAGGAGGAAGTCACCCATACGAAAGCTTTTAGGCGACAAATGACATGGCTGGCGGCCGCTATACTGGTATTTGGGATCGTCGGCGCCTGGCTATTTTGGTCGAGGCAAACACCGGAGCAACGGCTATTCAGCCAGTACTATCGGGCAGATCCGGGATTACCGACGCTGATGGGGCCATCAGACGATTATGCGTTTGAAGAGGCCATGGTTGACTACAAAACTGGAAACTTCCGGAAAGCGATAGATAAATGGCGCCCACTGTTAGCAGACGGACGGGAAAACGATACGTTGAATTATTTTATCGGCGTCGCTTATCTGGCGGCCAATGAGCCGGACTCCGCCACAATGTTTCTCGATCATGTCGTTGGCATATCGGCGTCGGCATTCCGTTCGGATGCTCACTGGTATAAGGCATTAGCCTTGCTAAAGCAGGGCCAGAGCGAGGCTGCATTAAAGGCATTGAGGCATACGGAACACCCCGCAAAAGACGCGCTGCTGCATGCCATAAAAATACTTCCATGAGACGTCGGGTATGTGTATCGCTTGGGCTTGTCATCGCACTCCTGACAATGGGGATAGCACAGGAGGCACAGGAAAAAACAACGATACAAAAACTCTTGGATGCCAATAAGATTGCCCGGGCGGACCAGTTGATCAAACAAAAAATAGCTTTTTTTACCCAACGACAGCAGACCGATTCTTTGGCAGCTTACGTTGGCTTGGTTAGCGATATTGCTGAGAAAAAGGGCGGTACGGCATTTGCAAAACAGCAGACGGAGCAACTGGTCCAGAAAATCGAGTCAATCGGGGCGTCGCCGGCCGTATTACGCGAGGCGTTTGCCAACCTGGGGGAATTCTACGGCGCAACCGGCGACAACAAGCGCGCCTACGAGGCGCATTTACGTTCGCTTTCTTTTGCTCAGCAGTCGGAAGATAAGTCCGCAGAACGGATGGCGCTTATCCAGCATAACCTTGGAGAGTATGCCCGACGCATGGCGAATCCGGACCGCGCGCGCGAACATTTCCTCACGGCAACTTCCTTGATATTGCAACAACCTCATGCCAATCAAAAGCAACTTTACCAGACGTTTATGTCGCTCGGCATATTGTCATGGTACGCCTCTAAACTGGACAGTGCCGAGTATTTTTTCAACAAATCCATCGAGGCGGTGCAGCGAATCGATGACTCACCGGTAACTAAATATTTCCGGCAGGCGCTCCTCTTGAATAATTTAGCAGGGGTTTACGGTCTTCAGGGCCGGACCGCCGAAGCAATCCGCTCCATGGAAAGCTGCATCGCATTACTGCGGGAATTTTTGTCGGTTCCGGATGATGCAGACAAGAAGAGGCAAGCGCTGACACTCCAGTTTGAGGCGATTGACAACCTTGGAGGCGCATACAAGGAACTCGGAAATTACGCCAAGGCTGAGCAACTTTTAAGCTATTCGTTTGAACAGAAAAAACAATGGCTTCAGGCAGATGACCCAGCGATTTTTATTTCGCATATTCTGCTGGGACAACTGTATTACGCAACATCGGATTACAAAAAGGCGATTGAATACCTTACCGAAGGTAGGCAGGGAATTGCCGAAACTGATGCAGATTATCTTTTTTGGGATGCAGATGCATGTTATACCCTGGCCATGATCCAAGAGAAACAGCAAGCGAACGGATTGGCGGAGACCTACTACCGGAAAGCGGATAGCTTATATGCACTGGCTTTCGGCGATACATACGACAATATTTACCTGGAATTTTTACGCAAGTATGCGTCTTTCCAGGCAAAGGTCGGTCAGTGCGAAACCGCAACGACTCTCGCTGTTAAGACACAGCGGTATGTAAACAACGCAGGCAACGAGCGATCGCTACTCTCATTTTATCAACTTCAGCATCTCGGTGAGCTGGCATTTGAATGCGGGGATTTTCAACGGGCGCATGATTATGCACACCAGGCATTAACTGAAATCAACAGATTTGTCCGACAAAGTACCACCTTGGAAGACTCCATCAAAACAGAAGGTGAAAAGGTATACCCCATACTGACCCGTGCAAGGGCGTCTTATGAACTTTCGCCGACTAAGCACGCGGAAGAGCTGCAATCGCTGCTTTGTGAGTTGAGCGACGCAACCGAAATCATTGAACGTAAAAAGCGGTTATTGACCGACCAGAAAGATATTGTTGCGCTTATTGCCAGCTATCAGGCGGTAACCGACTTCATCAAGCAGCTTCATTTTGAAATATACCTAAAAACGAACGACAGCACCCATCTCAATAAAGGGCTGAATGTCCATGAGGAGGGAATCTATTCGCGTTTGCGATCGCGCATGGATTACCAGCGTGCCATGCGATTTACCAACGTTCCCGATTCCGTGGTAGACCAAGAGAATCGGCTTAAGGAGAACATCCGGGCAAGCCTTCAGCAAAATCTTAGCAACGAGGGGGCGGTTCGCTCTTATAGGCATACCGTTGATAGTTGGCACGCATTTTTGAAAAAACTACAGCGGCAATACCCCGCATATTACCGGATGCGCTACGCGGATGAACGCATTGCCTTGCGTAGAATCGGCGAATCGGTGCCGGCAGGTGTGACCGTTATCCGGTACCTTTCGTCTGGCGAAAAGCTCTTTGCCTTCGTTGCTTCTGCTACGCAATGGGCCCTCGTACCACTTTCCAGCGATGGCTTGTCGGGATACGTGCAGACGCTACGCGATTTCGGGCAAAAGGATCAGCGGATGCTAAAAGCAGCCCATCAGCTGTATAAGGTGCTGTGGCAACCTTTGGAATCATCGATTACCGGTAGTCGGGTAATCGTAATCCCCGATGGGCTATTGCATCATGTCAGTTTCGACATGCTGGTACCTAAGCCAATTGGCAGTTTAAGAGAGTTGAAGAACACGTGCCTGTTGAACAAGTATGCCATATCTTATCACTACAGTTTATTGGCATTGGAAAACGAAGCATCCTCTTCTGGGGCTATGAAAGCCAATTTTGTGGCATTTGCCCCAATCTTTTCCGATCGCAGTAAATCAACTTATTTAGCGCATGCGCAAAAGGACTCGTTACACATGGACCGCACATATGCCAAACTGCTACCCTTGCCCTTTACTGCCAAATTGGTGCAAAAAATGCAGCGGGAATTTGGCGGCAACTTATTTATGGAAAACGAATCCACTGCCCAGGCGTTTCGTTTGAATGCAGCATACCATCGCATTATCCACATTGGCACGCATGCGGAAGCCAACAACGATTACCCCGAATATTCGCGCTTGATTTTCATGAACGACGGAACGGAAGGAGCTGAAAATTCACTTTACTTATACGATATCTACAACTGTGACCTTACTGCTAATATCGCGGTATTGGCCGCCTGTGAGACTGGTAAATCCGGCCACCTCGACGGTGAAGGTATGATATCGTTGGCTCATGCTTTTCGTTATGCAGGCAGCGAAAGTATTCTAGCCGGCCTTTGGAAGATCGACGAGCAATCAAGTACAATGATCATCCGATCATTTTACGAGAACTTGCGTGCGGGGGTACCCAAAGACGTAGCGCTTCAACGTGCAAAATTAGCGTATCTTAGTGATGCGGGAGGCCGCCTGTTTTCCCCCCGGTATTGGGCCGGACTCGCTATTCTAGGGAATGTTGATCCGGTGGTGTTCAAGCCATCGACACCTATTTGGCACTTAGTTGCGGGTGTATTCGGTATAGCATTATTCTTGGCTGGCGCTATCGTGCACAGGAAGGCAAAGCGTAATGCTTTTTCTTCGACAAGATTCAACCGGAAAAGTGATCTCAGTTAGACGGAAACCAAGCACATCCAGAAAAGCGACCGCACTTACTCTCGTTTGGCCAGTAATTCGTAAAAGGAATAAGCCGTTTACGCTTCGACGAAATCGTCGGCGGCCGCATTACAAGGCTGGCGATTTTCCATTCTTATATTTCCATATGTACTTTTTTAAAATATTTAAAACAATTTCAACCCTGTTTTGTCAACTCCAAGCCAGGTCTCCTGAACAGTGCAGCGCGAAATCTAGCGACGAAACTTTATTGCAGTAACCACATTGTCTAGCTTATGAACAAAATAGAATTCAGTAACAAGGTCGTACAAGAAATAGCTTCTCTCAACAGTTATGCGTTCCATTTTACCCGAGACAACGAAAACGCCGATGACCTGGTTCAAGACACCATGCTTAAGGCTTTTTCTTATTATAACAAATTCCGGGAAGGAACCAATTTGCAAGCTTGGCTTTATACCATATTGAAGAATACGTTCATCAATTACTATCGTAAGCAGGTCAAGACAAATGCCATAATGATCAAGACCGATACGATTTCCTCATCCGATTTATATAAGAGTTCTTTCCGAAACAGCGCTGAAGGAAAGTTCATAATGAAAGACATCGAATGTGCATTATCCAAACTTTCTGCTGAATATTACGAACCTTTTACCATGTATTTCGAAGGTTACAAATATCATGAAATTGCAGACCAGTTCCAGATTCCGATCGGTACGGTAAAAACCCGCATCCATGTTGCGAGGCAGCAGCTCAAGAAAAAGCTTAAAATATATGCCAAGAGCAAATGAAACAGCGAAGCGCCCACCGATAAGTTTGAGCAAGTCTCGGACTCTTTAGAAAATGTAAATGAAAAATAGTTATCTGAATAATTGCGTTATATTTGTTTTCGCTTTTCTTTAGGGACTTTTTGCATGAAAAAACAAATTTTGTACGTCGAGGATGACGGAGATATGTTGGAAGTGGTAGCCGAATTTATGCAGTTTGAAGATTATCATGTAATCACTGACGGCGGCAAATCCATTGACAAAAAAATAAAGCAACATGCGTTTGGACTGATTTTGTTGGATGAAAATTTAAATTGGGGATGGGGCAGCGATCTTTGCCGTGTACTGAAATCCGACGAAAAAACCGCAAACATTCCCGTGGTGCTCATCTCCGCTATCCGGAACATCGATGAAATCGCCGAGCAATGTGGCGCAGACGCGTATATTCGCAAGCCATTCGATATTTATGACGTGATTGACGTCGTCAATGAGCACTATCTGGATCCGCCAACCATTACCCAAGCTGGTCAACCGGCATCCGGCACAACAATCGACTGATTACTTTTTATCGAATTATATGGCTATTCAGATTACCAAAATCTTTAAGAAAAAAAAAGCGTCTATCCTGGAACGTTGGATGCAAAACCAATTGGCCCATGTCGGTTTGCGTGAAGATTTAATCAGCAATGACGACCTTCGTGCAGATTCGTCTGAACTCATCGTTACACTACTGGACACTCTGAATGAGAAAAACCTCGACGATCCGGACTCGAGCGACTTCGATCCGGTCGTTGAACTTCTCAACAGCCTCTCTTTATCGCGGGCCCGGCAAGGTTTCAGCCCTCGTGAAACCGGATTGTTTATCATCGGCTTGAAAGAAGTGCTCATCGGCGTGCTTCAGGAAGAAATAATTGATCACAAAGAATTAGCTGATCTAAGTTTAAAAGTCCACCGGCTTTTGGACAATTTCTCCATAAGCACCTTCGAGGCTTATATCAAGGGACGTGAGGAAGTGATCTTAAGACAGACGGATGAAATTGCAGAAATATCTACTCCGGTGATACGCGTTTGGGATGGCATATTGGCGCTTCCTATTATCGGTACGCTCGATAGCGCTCGGACACAGGTCATCATGGAGACCTTGCTTACCGAAATTGTTGAATCGGGCAGTAGTATAGCCATTCTAGATATATCTGGAGTACCCACCGTTGATTCGTTGGTTGCACAGCATCTGCTGAAAACCGTCAGCGCCACCCGACTGATGGGTGCTGAATGTATTATCAGCGGCATACGGCCCGAGATTGCCCAAACCATCGTACATCTGGGCATCGACCTCGCTACGATCATTACCAAATCTACGTTGGCAAGCGCCTTGCAACACGCTTTCAAGTCGCTTCGTCTTGAAGTGCGCCAGCAGCGTATCGATAGTGTTTTATCGCGCGTTAAACCTCAGTAGCATTGGTATGGACAAGATTCCTATTTTGAGAATGGGTCGGTTTCTACTCGTTACCATTCAGGTGGATTTATACGACAAACTAGCACTAGACTTGGAAGCCGACTTGATAAAAATGGTGGGAAAGACCAATGCACGCGGTATTTTGATTGATATTTCGGCTGTAAATATTGTCGATTCGTTTATGGGCCGTATTATCAGCAATATCGGGGCCATGGCGAAACTGGTTGATGCAGAGACCGTCGTGGTAGGTATGCAACCTGCTGTAGCCATTACCTTGGTGGAACTGGGGCTACCGTTAAGAGGTGTGTATACGGCATTGAATGTCGAAAAAGGGATGGATCTTCTGAAATCCAAGGTTCTAAGGGAAGAAGAAACAGATCCCGATGATGATTACGCCGGTGATTCTTCTGTCTAAGGACAACATGACCGTCTTGCGCGAGCAGGATGTGGTCCCCTTCCGTAACCGCGTGAAGGAGTATGCGATCAAAATCAGGATGGGTTTGGTTAATCAGACCAAACTGATTACGGCTGCAAGCGAGTTGGCTCGTAATATGCTTAAATATGCCAATGGGGGTATCGTGTCTATTGAAACCATTGCACGCGGCAGAGAGTCGGGAATACGGCTTACCTTTAAAGACGAAGGACCTGGCATTGCAGACGTCAATCTTGCCTTAAAAGACGGCTTTTCCACCGGTAAAAGTTTAGGGCTAGGATTGCCAGGGGCACGGCGTTTGGCTAGCGAATTTGAAATCAACAGCGAAATCGGCAAAGGCACTAAGGTGATGATCATTAAGTGGGCAAATGGTTGATGCTACGCATAAAAGTTTCGACGCTTCCGATCGAAGCCGTCATGCGCTGATCAAAAAAGAAGTGCAGCGGCTCGCTGTTGCATGTCAATTTGCCGATAAGCGGATAGCAGAAATTGATATCGTAGTTGCTGAAATTACCTCCAATTTTAACAAGCACGCCAAAGGCGGAGAGCTATTGATTGGTTGCTTCAAGGAAGATGGCTTGGTCTATATAGAGTTAATCGGAATCGACCAAGGTCCTGGAATGAACGATGTCCACCGGATGATGGCCGATGGCTTTTCCACAAAAAACACCTTGGGACACGGCCTGGGTAGTATCAAGAGACTGGCCGACGAGTTTGACGTTTTTTCAATGAAAGACTGGGGGACTGTCCTATTGGCGCGCTTTTTCCGCATTTATAAGCCGTTGGAAAAACGAAAAAGACGCATTCATGTTAGACCACTTATCGTGGCCAAACCCATGGAGATACGAAGCGGAGATGGTTATTATGTAGACCATTCCGACCGCTATACCAAAATCATGCTTGCCGACGGGCTGGGACATGGCGTCGAAGCGAATATTGCTATCAACCAGGCCGTCAGCGCTTTTAAGCAATGTCCGTATCAATCGCCCGTTGAAGTTATCCGTTTTATCCACCCACGGGTTCGGAAAACCCGTGGACTTGTGGCAACAGTGGTGGTAATAGATCACGATTTGAAACAGTTACGGATTGCCGGCGTTGGCAATATCTCGGCAAAACTTTTTGGAATCAGCTATTCCAAAAAGCCCCTTCCCTACAACGGTATTATCGGCCACAATATCCCTAACACCATGCACGACCAAGTGTTGGATTTACAGGTCTATCAGCAACTCATCCTTTGTTCAGACGGAATCCGTTCACGTTGGGACACCAGTCGAATGGCCACACTGACGCGTCACGACCTGAGCATCCAGGTGGCGGCAGTATATAAAGAATTCGCTCGACGCACTGATGACATGTCCGTGCTGATCGCAAAATTTACCGCATGATTGAACTTGCCACCATTACCCTTGAAAATGAGATGGATTTAATCTTGGCGTACAAGCGTTCCATTCGTACGGCTGAATTGCTGGGCCTTACCAAATCCACGCAGACTGTCTTCGCTACTGCGGTTTCTGAAGTGTGCCGGGAAGTCAATGACAAGGCCTTTGAAGGTATTGTACATTTAGGAACGATGGCAACGGGCAGTCGTTATTTTATCAGCGCACGGATAACAGGACGGGTAGACGAATTGTTTCCGAGCAATGCTATCGGTATTGAATATGCGCGAAAGCTGGTGCCCGTCTTGGAGTTTCTGCCCGACGGCGAGCGCCTTCAGATTGTCTTGAAATTAAGTATCCCCTATTCCGCACGGGTAACATCGACGAAAATTGCAGCGGTGCGTAGACAACTGAAAGATGAAGGCCCGATCAGTGCCTATGAAGAAATTAAAATCAGAAATGCGGCGTTATCTCTCCAAAAAGAGCAACAAGAATTGGCCCTACGGAGTGCGACCTATTTAAACCAGCAAAAAAACGAATTCCTTTCCGTTGCCAGCCATGAACTCAATACACCACTGACTGTATTGCGATCCTATGCGCAGATCGCCTTGCGGGAAAGCAAGGACGGCCCGCTCACAAAATACCTATCTAAAATTGAACTCCAGTCTATTAAATTAGGTGCGCTGATCAGTCAGCTATTGGACATCTCAAAGATTGAAAACGGTAAAATGACCTACGAGAAAGAGGTAACAGCAGCTTCGTCGTTCCTTGCCGGCTGCATAGAGGGAGGGCACCTGCTTTTTCCTACGCACGACTTAGTCGTGGACATCGACTGTAACTGTTATATATTGATTGATCCGATCCGTATCGAACAGGTGATTAATAATTTACTTTCAAATGCTGTAAAATATTCCGAGCCGGGACCCGTTCGCATAACTACACAGGTGGATGGACGTTTTCTGACCATTTCAGTCGCTGATGCAGGTATCGGAATGTCCGAGGATACACAAGCGCAGGTTTTCGATAAATTTTTCCGCAGTACGCACACGGCTAATACGCATCGTGGACTGGGTATCGGACTGTATATCACTTCACAGATTGTAAACGATCATGGCGGATCCATACAGATTAAAAGCGCCTTGGGCCAGGGCACAACCATGTCGGTTGTATTGCCGATAGTAGAAGCACCCGTCGAATGATCTCCATAAAGCCGGGGCTTTGCTATTGAAGTGAATATGCAGCCAACAGAGGTTGATAAACAGTACCGTATTTCATTACCGACAATTTCTTCTCCACCCATAGCCGCAACTCCTCGTCTTCCGCACCATTAAGGCCAGACGCCTGTTCGAGCAGGGCGATAGTGGCCTCGTACCACAGTATCATTTGCTTGGCAAATTCCCGATCAAACATTTCCCGGTTTAACGTTGTGAGTTCATCAAGTATACGCTGTTCGTTATCTTGCAAGTCATCTGGTATGCGCCAACCCTTCAAGGTGGCAAGTGCTGCCAATTCGGTGCACACGGCACCGTGGTCTGATGCCATCTGAATACCGCATTCCACAACACTTTTGTTTATTCCCTGTGAATAGGCCACTCCGCCCGCTTCAATCTCAAACCGATTACTACTCATCAATAACACCACAAATTCTTGGTCCTGCATCCCCTGTTGTGACCTACCTACGTCTTCGAGGCTCACCATTATTAAGCTACATGGCACCACGAGGCAAAGTAAAGTTGCTGTTCTAACCATTATGTGAATTTTTTTACATGGACTGTATCTGCTATCATGACAAACCTAACGCCCAGTTGTTTGAAAGCTCGTAAATAAGTCGGATTTTTCGGATAAAACGGTTACATACCTGACATTTACTAAACAAATAACGGAAGCAGTTGTTACCTCAATCAAGTAGATCTGACAGCGGATTGCCAAAATAAATGACAACTCACCGATAAAATCAGTAATCATTGACACCACAAGCTACTACCAAACGAGCGGCCTATTTCGTGGCCACCATCTTATTATTTATAGCAGGTATTTACGTTGCCGCCCCCTTTCTCATCCCCATCGTTCTCGCCGCCTTGCTCGCCATGTTACTCACCGGTACCGCCGAGTGGTTGGAAAAACGGGGTATCAATAAGGGGCTGGCCTCGTTCATTCCCGTTTTGGCGCTTGTGGGCATGGTGACATTGCTTTTCTTTATCCTTTCTTGGCAAGTAAGTCGATTGGCGGACGATTTCGAGGAAATGAAAAAGGGATTTATCGATAACGTTCGCGCCATCCGGGAATGGGTAAGTGACACATTGGACATTGGCATCGCGGAGCAGGAAAAAATGTTAAACGAGCAAAAAAATGGCACCACCGGCCAAGCAGACAACCTACTTCTCAGCTTTATCAATACACTCACAAACGTGGTTGTCAATACGGTGTTGATTGTCGTCTATACCTTCCTCCTCCTTTTTTACCGATCCCATTTGAAAAAGTTTGCGCTGCGTATTGTCCCCGCAGGAAAAAAGCAGAACGTCGATCGGATTATCCGTAAATCCGTAGGCGTATCCGGCCGTTACCTAACCGGCCTTTTTAGTATGATTGTTATGCTGTGGGTCATGTACAGCATCGGCTTCGGAATTGTAGGCCTGAAGGGCGCCATATTTTTTGCGATACTTTGTGGGGTGCTTGAAATTGTGCCCTTCTTTGGAAACTTCGTTGGCAACTTGATTGCTGTTTTCGCGGTGTTGGCCCAAGGTGGAGATGGATCTATGGTGCTTGGCATACTCGCCGTATACCTCATCGTTCAATTTTTACAGACATACATATTGGAACCGCTGGTGGTCGGTGAACAAGTAAATATCAATCCATTATTTACGATTATGGGATTAGCTGCGGGCGAATTGCTTTGGGGTATTGCGGGAATGGCATTGGCTATACCGGTCATTGGCATCATCAAGACCATTTGTGACAACGTACCGGAACTCGAGGCTTATGGTATGCTAATCGGCCCAGCGAATGTACGGAAGAACCGGGCTTCACTGCTGCATTTCCTGAAACGTAAAAATGAGCGAAAGTAGTTACCGAACCTCCTCGATACTACATGCCAAGAAGGCCAACAGTTGCCGTTCTGTTTCTTTTTTGGTAAGCGGACGTTTACTTCTTTTTCCGTTACGCAAATAGGGTTGCAAAGAACCATCTTTATAGGCTGTGATTATACTATCGGGAACATAGTAATGTTTGCAAACAGCCCGTGTATTGCCCAATCGATGGGATACCACGTCCAACACGGATACGATCGTGGTTTCACGTTCCTTTTCACTTTCACAACTAGCCTGTCGGCCAAATAGGCTGAATGCCCAAAATCCCGCATACCACGTACGGTAGTCTTTTGAGGAAAACTTGAGATCCGTATGCTGTTGAATATAGGCATTAATATCTGCCGCCCGCAGCCTGCACGATCTGTTCCCCTCCATACAGTATTGAAATAAGTAGGGGCCCGTCAGTCGATTTAATTCCAGTAAATGAGCGACTAATTTCACATTGCGGACCGAAATTTCCTGCTGCACCCCTTTTTTTCCACGAAACCGGAATACAGCGTCGCTTTCTGAGATATGCACATGACTTTTTTTTAAGGTGGTCAATCCGCGGCTACCATACTTGCGAAGGTATTGTTCGTTGCCGATGCGGATCAACGTTTCTTCTGTGACTTTTAGGGCGATGGCAATTGCTTTTTCTTTGGTAAGCTCTTCCACTCGCAAGTCCTTGGCGATTTGTCGCCTGATATCCGGTAGCGCATTGCCGAAGGCTACCATCCGCTTTAGCTTCTTCCGTTGCCTCTCCTTAGTCCATTCGGGATGATAAAGATATTGCTTTCTTCCTTCTTCATCTACACCTGTGGCCTGAAGATGCCCGCGCTTGCTTGGACTGATCCATACCTGTTTCCAAGCGGGCGGGATTACCAACGCCCGGAAGCGCGTCAATTTTTTATCGTCTGTTATCCGCCTTCCGTCACTGTCTGTATAATAAAATCCCCTTCCACGTCTCACACGCCGATAGCCAGGTGCCAGATCGGGCAAATATCGAAGTTTTGCGACCATCTTTTACGCCACGAGCTGCAACAATGAATTACTATACATTTTGGCGTTCGCCATCATTCAGCTGATTCTGTATCCGACTGAAAAACAGAGCCATCTTCAGATTTTCAAACATTCGGATACTCAATGCGTCATTCATAGATTCATCAAGCACAGTGTGCTCTTTTTCATCATAGGATTTTTGATACAGCCCCTGTACGGGCATAGAGACAGGTTTCAATTTCATCCTTTTCATATGGCTACTTTTTTCGTTAATGGTCTAAAAGTGATCCTTCATACGGAAAGATCATCTTTCGGGTAGTAAATATTCACTGCGTCGATCACATCGTAAATTTCAAACGGTTTACGGATATAAGCGTTTGCTCCGCAATGCTGTGCAATGTCATCAATTTCTCGAACAGCAGAAATCATGATAATGGGTATATCGGCAGTCCTTTCATCCGATCTTAGTTCCTTGCAGAGATTGCTGCCCCAACACCAGCTTAAGCCCTCATCCATAAGTATCAAACCGATATCGTTTTCTTTTAAAAGTTTATGCATGGCTTTTCCGCTGTCTGTGATTACCTCATACTCTTCATATTGCATGATTTCGGATACGATGTCGGCCATATCCGGATCATCTTCAATGTATAAAATTTTCTTTTTCATTAAGTATCTACAAACACTTGGTTAATACAGCTCATCCATTCGTGCTTTATTGTAACGGTACAATATGAATAGAACAACTGGTAAAATATAAACGATTATCGACTGAAATAAGCTTAGTCAAATTTAAAAGGAATACAAATGATTTTTATCAATGTTTGATTTTTTATTTTTTTGTTTGGCTATCGGTGCGCTTCAGGGTTGTATCTTTCTGTAACCTGTTACCTCCTCCAGGTTTTGAATCCCCCCGTTGATTGCCCGTTCCTTCCGGCACGGTATTGAGTTGTTCATCTTGGGGGTCGACACCTGCTTCATAATTCTTCTGCTTTTTTTTATCTTTTAGATCATGGCGTGCGTGAATCAACCCATCGCCTTTTTTATCGCGAAGACGGTTGCTATTGGCAGAAACTTGTGCACTTTCTTTTTTTATTGCCATCGTTGTACCTCGATTGAATGTACCCTATATAGAATATACCTTTATGTATAGTACAATCACGACAACTAAAAGTTTCATAAAACATGTTCATAAAACATAAAAAAACCCGGCCGTAGCCAGGTGATCTAAAGGTAAATGTGATTTCCGCAAATCACGTATCTCCGGTCGGCTTTTCTTGTTCAACAATATCGCCGGTTAACTTATTTTTCAAGATTACCTTCATCGTTCCATAATGTGTCCGTTCTTCTTTGATTAGGTAATACTGTTCATCGTAATCTCTGAAAAGATCATCCTTTTCAACGGAAGTTTTTCCCCGCCACACTTCCAGCATTACCGGCTCCCATTTTTTTGTCTGCGCCGATAGATAGGCGGCATCCATTATGGCATTTACGATATAGCCATCATAGAAAGTTTCCTCGGGTACGGTATCCTGATCCATCGAATCGAGCATGTCGGTAAACATGTGGCGATAGCCCAGCTCATGTACCTCATCACCTACGGGGAACAACCACCCGTTGTTGCTTTCGGCCTTCTCGGCCACATACGTATTGCCTTTACCTGAGCTGTACATTTCGAAACCCGTCCGAAGGAAATTATTAACCCACACGGTTCCCTCTGATCCCATCACCTCATCCCTCAGATCCAGTCCTCCCCGGAATGTCCAGCTTACCTCAAACTGGCTGATGGCTCCATTTTCGTAACGCACCAATCCGATGGCGTTATCTTCCGCGTCAATGGGTTTCACCTGCGTGTCTGCCCAGCACATCACTTCAAGTGGACGAATATCCTTGCCAATGTAACCGCGGCCGATTTCAATGCAATGGCACGCCAGGTCAATGATGGCCCCGCCTCCTGCCATTTCCTTGTCCCAAAACCAGTCGCTATGGGGCCCGGGATGTGCCTCACGCGATCGCGTCCACAAAATCTTTCCCAAGGCGCCTCTTCTTGCATCGGCTATCGCTTTCTGCGTTTTGGGAGTATAGAACAGATCCTCCAAATACCCGTGAAAAATACCGGCCTTTTCAACCGCGCGCAGCATTCGCAGTGCTTCGGCGGCGTTTCTGCCAAGGGGTTTGGTACAGAGAACAGCCTTCTTTGCGCGCACACATGCCTCTACGGCAGCTTCGTGCAAATGGTTGGGCAATGCTATGATCACCGCGTCCGCTTCCGGGTCGTTGACCACCTCTTCGAGAGATGAGCTATAGCGGGGAACCTCGTAATCCGCCGCCAATTTTTCGGCGCTTTCCCCCCTCCGTGCTTATACCGTACAGATTCGGTCCCTGCTTCGTAGAGACTGGATGGAATCCGCATAAAATCGGCCAATGAAGCCCGCTCCTAATAAAGCCAGTTGTGCCATAGTTTTCCTTTTTCTGATTATGTTTTCTATAAGATATCCTCAAAATCTCTTTCCAGTGAACTTGTGGCGGGAATTTCCCTGATCCAAATATTGCGGAAACTCACCTTGCTGCCATGCTCCTGTAACTCGATAGCTGCTTTGCTATGTGGTTCATAATGAGGAATGCCAATATACTGGATTGTTCCCTGAATTTCAAATGATTTAAAATCAGCATGTAATATCATAGTGTTAGCTCTTTATCGCTTAATGACAGGTACGCACTGACATCTGCCGCGTCCTGCGCTGTTATTGGTATGTAACGGGGAGGAGGCATAATACTCGTATTCAGATGCCGTTTTCCGGCCACCGCCGATGCATCGATGACATATTGTTTGCCATAGGTATCCATAACCGTTACCACCGGCCCGTCTGATAGCAGTAATCCGTAAAGTGCCGCGCCATTTTTCAGCAAAACCAAGTACGGCTCCGAACCGAACGCTACTGCGGCCGCGGGGTGGATAATTCCGTCCAATATCGTCTTCCTGTCGAACCGTGTGTGGATGTTGGTCAAATCAGGCCCGATTTCCTGACCCACCGTGCCAATTTTGTGACAAACGATGCAATTGGCTATGAATAACGTCTTTCCCTTATCGGGATCCGGCGACAGTTCCGCCACTTGATCGATGGAAAACAACGTGGTGTCGTCGGCATCAAAATAATGAGCGGTCAAGGCGTTGAAATTGCGGTCATTGTCGGCCAGCATCTGATCCGCTAACTCCGCCTTTAACGAATCCGGCAATAACCCCGCGGCGGCAAGGTCTATCAAATAAAGTTTACCCGTCTTACTTCCCGCCAGCTGTCGAGCTGCTTTCTTTTTATCCTCCGGTCCTGCGTCGTCTTTTTTAAATTGCTGATAATATGCAAGCGCTTCAGGCTGCGCTTCCAATAGCTTGTCGGTGGGCGAGTGCCAATCTTCGAGGTATGATTTCCAGTCGTTGGTTTTTCGGAACTGCAACCACCATTGTGCCGAACCTGCAACATCCTGATTGGTTGATGCGAGCAATTCGCGCATGGATGCGGCCGCCTCTCTGGTGGGGATAAAGCCAAGGGCCACGATCGCCTTTTTCCGGTCGTCTATAGCAAGCTTTTCGTTTAATGCCCGTTGTTCCAATGCAGATACCGCGTTGTCAGGATGCAGCTCCCACACAATGGCCGCGAGTGCTATCGACCAGTTTTCCGGTTCGGGATTGCCATCACGGCTCATTAATGCCGAGTAGGCCTCTCGCTCTTTGCCTTCCAGGGCAATGCCCAACGCATTTAGGTAGGCGCGGTCTTCCCCGTCGAAGCCGTCGATCAGCTTCATGATCACGGGACCGCTCTGTTCAAAGGGTACATCCCGAAGCGCCAGGGCTACCTCTCTCCTTACGGCGGGAGAAGGATCGTTTGCCAACTGATCCGCATACGTAAGCAGGTGCGCGTGGTCTGCTTGTTTCAGCGCCCGCAACGCGGTTAACCGGATCTGTGGGTCTTCATCTTCCAGTATTTCAACGGCTTTGCGAATGCCTTCCTGGCCCAGCTGAACCAACAGCCAAACGGTTCGTGCACGGTGATAGGGATTATCCGATTCCAGCAACTTCGTCAACGCAGGCAAGATTTGTGGCCCCTGTGCTTTTAGTCGCTCGAACCCTTGATTCCGCACGTTGATTGCCGGATTCAGGAAAGCCTCGATCTGACCCGAAGTCTCACTCAGATCAATTGTCGGTGTGACCAGCTTTTTACGCTTAGGTGCTATCCGGTAAATGCGCCCAAATCCGATGGAATCCATCATTTGGTGTCCGCCTACAATCGGGTCATACCAATCCGCCACGTAGATGGCCCCGTCCGTTCCGATGGCAACATCGCTTGGCCGAAACCACTTTTTCGTATTTTCATCGACGTCGTTCCATCGGTAACGTTCGTTGTCAATACCCGTAGAAGAAATGAAAGGGCTACCTGCTGAGAGGTCATACCCTGCACCCTCCGGTTTAAAAGGATATCCAAAAATTGCATTTCTTCCCGCGTCGGCACTGAGCAGCATACCGCGATAAGCTTTACCAAGTGCGTCACTTTCATTGACAACGATGCCCGTGGGTGCACCAGGGCCATAAATTTTTCCCACCGGCATGACTCCGGGGTCTTCCTGATGCCAGTGAGCGGTCTGTATGGTCTGGCCCGGTCTTCTTTCTGCTCGCCACGTGCGTATTCCTGTCCGACTGAAAAACCCCGCATTGCTCCCTTCCATGATCCAGCTGGTCCGGCAGGCATCCACTTCATCGTCGTTGTCGCTTTGCCACATGTTGCCGTATGAGTCTACCGCCACTTCATACGAATTACGGAAATTATGGCCCAGTACTTCCATCCCTGTACCGTCGGGATTGATCCGGAAGACCAGTCCTCCCGTCCATATTTTGCCGTCATCACTCTGCTGGGCCGGCATGTTTTCTTTGTTGTAGGGCGTACCGCCTGTATACACACTTCCGGCGCGAAGCGTCCATCCACTTTTATCCGTAACCACATGGGGGCCCGCATTACCCACAATAAAGTACCATTTTCCATCGGGGCCAGCCACGCCGGTATGCAAGCCGTGGTCGTGATCCAATCCGCCGAATCCGGTAAGGAACACTTCTTTATTATCCGGCTTGTCGTCGCCGTCATCATCCGTATACACAATCACGGAAGGTGAACAGGACACGATCACTTTGTTTCCTATAACCGATATACCTAGCGGGGATACAATATCCTTGTCCTGAATGAATACCTTCGAGCTGTCGGCTATGCCGTCTCCGTCTGTATCTTCCAGGATAAGTACGCGGTCACCGGCAGGATGGGAAAGATGTTTGGTGGAATCGTTATTAAAATTGCGGTAATTTACCGCTTCAGTTACCCATATCCTGCCCCGGATATCTACATCCATGTTCGTTGGATTATAAAACATCGGGGACTCGGCCCATACTGTCGCTTTGAGATCGTCTGCAACGAACAAGTTAGGTTCGGTCTGCGGCTCATTTCCGGATCGGCAAGCAGCCAAGATCCAGATTAACGAAATTCCCAGAAGGCTTACATAAATTCTATTTAGCATCGTTGAACTGTTTGTCTTGATATGATATTAAATTTGATGTTACATTAACTGAATACGGACCGGATGTATCGCGTATTCGCCAAATAGGCTTCCTTTACATCCATTCCGGCGGGTACTCCGCCTTCCAGAATCACCCATCCTTCATAACCTATTTCGTCTAGCGTATCGTATACTTTCTGGAAATCAATTTTTCCCTGCCCAAGTAAGGCGCCATTTTCCTTTGCATGAACTTCACAGATATACTTGCTGCCCAGCTGCTTCATTTCGCGGTAAATATCGTATCCCATTTCCGTGGCGTTTGCCACATCGTAATATACGCGCACATGCGTTGAGCCTATCTTATCGATGATAGCCAGCAGTTCATCAGCACTTAGCCACGATTCGATACCGAGTATGACATCGGCTTGCTCAGCGATTGGCGCGACTTTTTTTAGCCGTCTGATTACTTCCGCGATGCCCGCCTCATCTCCTTTGATATCACCCTTACTGAAAAAAGCGAGCAACACAACCCGGCATTCCATTGCTTTTGCGACATGGATACTATCACGCACCCATTCCTCGGTTTCCGGTTCGGACTTATAAGGAACGTTGTTTAACTCACCGATGGCCAGACTGGATATTTCGACGCCGTTGGCAGCAACGGCCTTCAGGTACGTTTGCTGCACATCCTTACGGCGCAGGTGCATCCCGTTTTGGACGGTTCCTAAACTCACCTGTACGCCATCCAGCCCCAGCGTGTTAGCCAATGCGAGTGCATCGACGTCGCTTTGCTTGCCGATCGACCAGTCGCATGCGCCGATACGGTACCTGCGTTTATTTCGGGCCGCAGCTGTGAGCCACGGAATATTCACCGCAGCGAGGCCCGCAAGTGCGGCCAACCCTTTCAGTAAGGTCCTTCTAGTATAGACATTGATGTTATTCATTCTCTTTCACATAACATGGCTTCCGACGGGCCGTCTTATTCAATTGGTTTATTGCAGATCAAATATAGGCAGGCCCTAAATTCCGTTTTGATACTTTTTGATCGGTTCATGCAAATATTTTGTCTTAAATCAATAATTATCGGTAAATGTGGTATTTTAGTAGTTGAAAAGGGCTTTAGCTACCGTGTGGGGCAACCCGGTAGCACCGGTTATGAAACTGAATACCAATTGTGATATGAAACCGAGGCAAGAAAAATTAATTTTGGACCCTAAGTATTCGTTTGTGCTGCAAAAGGATGTCTATCCGTATTATCCGACTCCCTGGCATTGTCATCCCGAATATGAACTGGTGCTTGTGGTAAAAAGTACGGGCAAACGGACGGTGGGAAATCATGAAGAGCCTTTTTTTGACGGGGATTTAGTACTGTTGGGCCCTAACCTGCCTCATTGCTACCAAAACGATCCTGCATATTATGAAAACAATCCCTCACTTACGGCTGAAGCCATCGTCATTCATTTCAACGAAGATTTCCTGGGAAAGGAGTTCTTCAACATTCCGGAGATGTCGCCGGTCCGGAAACTTTTCCATCGGTCGCAATGCGGTTTGAAAATCCTTGGGGAAACGCGGCAACGGGTGGCGGATATGATGCACGAAATGCTCAATTTAAACGGATACAAACGGATATTGCATCTGTTGGGCATCCTTGAGCTATTGGCCCTGAGTGAGGAAGCCGATGTGTTGGCAAGTCCGGGCTATGTACAGCAGCATGCCGTGGCCGACAACGACCGGATGACCAAAGTCCACGATTATATTATGGCAAACTTTCGCCGGAATATTGGACTCACGGATGTAGCTAAGATCGCAAACATGTCTGTCCCAACGTTTTGCCGCTTCTTCAAATCCTGCACGCAGAAAGCGTTTTCCAGCTTTCTCAATGAAATCCGGATTGGCTACGCCTGCAAATTGCTGGTAGAAGAGAATTACAACATCTCGCAGATTTGCTATGAGAGCGGGTTTAACAACATGTCCAACTTCAACCGGCAATTTAAACGGATAACGGATAAGTCCCCACTGCAATACAAGCAGGATACGCTTTCCGATGTCGCTTACCTTACCAGTGCTTAAAGGTTTAAGTCATCGGGGCTTTCCATGATCAGAATGTCCTTGAATTGGACATCCATATCCATGTTTCCATGCAGCTGCAGCCCAATCAAGCCGCTCGTTCTTCCCGGGTCATCGTGAAGCTCGGCCGTTTGATAGCCATTGAGGAAAACCGCCAGGTCGCGTCCCTTACAAACGATCACCATTTCATTCCATTCATTGGGTTTATACCACTTTTTGACATCCTCGGGCGTAGGCTGCACCACCCAGTTCCGTCCTCCGGTTTCGTATAACCCACCTGCATCTTTCTCCGGATCTATTTCTGCCTGAAGTCCATACACATGAACCGGATCGTCAACCTCTTCAACCCGGAAATACACACCGCTGTTGCCTTCAATGGCCCTGTAAACTACTCTTAACTTAAAATCGTCGTATACCCCGTCATGCAGCAAAATCCCATGAAGGGGTTCATCGGCGGAACTTTTACCGACAATGTATCCATCCACTACCTGCCAGGTTCCTCCGGGGGAAGCGTGCCAGCCGTCCAGATTTTGATGGTTGAAAAGCGGTTGCCAATTCGTAGCCGTACGGTCTCCTTGCGGGCCGCAGGAATACAAAGCCAAGAGAAAGATACTACCGGAAACGAAAATAGACAGTTTGTTCATGGTGTTTTTATTAAGTCCATTCAATGATTTGAGAATGTATAAAGTGCTGCAGGATTCCGGATAAATATCCGTTCATAATACCCGCTTAATCCCATTGATTCTAAATCCCGCTTAAACGTAGTTAACAAAAAATCAAGCCCGGGCGCTCCGCCATAGGATTTCCAGTAGCTGTGCTTGGCGGCGTCCATTCCCATGGTAATCTGGTCAGGGAAATCCTCAAGTAATGCTTCCAGCAGCCGGTAGGTCCAATTGGTTTCTTCTTTCCACCGGAAAGCACTGTCATATTCCACACGAACCCCGGTTTCGAGAAGTGCTTTATGGTAGCCAACATCTGGATAACGGTCTACATGGGAAATCACCACATGCCTTAAATCGGTGCCCAGTTTTTCAAACAGCTTTACCTGATCCATCGCATGTTTGCCTGCATTCGTGTGCGTCAGGATGGGCACACCGGTCTCCCGATGTGTATTGACCACGGCGTGGAATATCTTTTCCTGGTGCGCCGTGATGTTTTCATCTCCCGTAGCCAGCTTCACCATCCCCGCTTTATGGAGGGTGCGGTCCACATAGGGACCGTTGTAATCGTGCGCATCGATGCCCAACGTCACATCTTCCATAAAAAGCTGTGTAAGTTGATTTTCGGTATACGTATACCGCCAGTGATTGGGCGGGTAATACATTTCCAAATGGATACCGGTAGCAGCAATGATGTGTACGCCCGTATTGCGGGATACGGTTGCCATCTTGTGGATGTTCCTGCCGCAATTGGCAGGCATGGTATCTACCATCGTCCGGCCCCCGGCCGCATAAAAAGCTGACAACTCCTCGGAGATCCGTTCGGTATCGTTGAGTAGAAATAGGGGATTCTGTAACGTGGGAAAACTTTCCTCGATCACGATATGCTCATGGGAATACGTAAGTCCCATGTCTTGAGGAGCGATATCTCCCAGTACCGTCCGGACAAAAGTTTGTGCTTCCATCTGTCTATCGTTATTTGTTGTTTGCCCAACCGTTCCGGCTGGTATCCGCGATCCGTTTGGGCAGTTCAAGGATCGCCCCTAGTTCGGTCAGCCGGTCATGCAGCGCCGTTATATCCATTTCATTGGCAGCGATATCTCGCTCGAGGGTAATTGCCGCCGCCAACCCTGCCGCTTGTCCCATCGACATGGTCTGTGCCATAGACCGACAGGAAGCATGCGCATCGTGTGTAGCCGAAAAACACCGTCCTACCACCCAAGCCTGTTCACTTCCCTGCGGCACGATCGTACCGTAGGGCACACCGTACACACCGTCGTTCGGAATGTACTGCCAATACGTTTCATCTTCTCCCTGATCGCCTTTTCGGTGGTCTTCAATGGGAGCACCACACAGAAAAACACGGTCATCCGGAATAGCTCCAGCCATACAATCCGCTTTGGTGAGGCGGGCCTCTCCATACACCCGTCGCGTTTCGCGAACACCGATCTGATGGGATAAACCGATAATCTGAGCGGCTCCATACCCCGGAATTTCATTCCTGAAAAAATTTTCGTAAACAAATGCCTGCTCCCTCCCGGTTATTTCCGCACGTGTCAATTCCGCGGCATCCAATGCATGCAAATCGGATACTTTTACCGCAACGGTCGACACACATCCCTGCTGGCACATTTCGTGTACCGATCCTTCCTTTCGTGGTAATGCGTATTTACCCGATTCATAGGCCGCTTTCATCCGTTCATTCAACAGTTGCTTGCCGCCTTCTTTCTTAAACGTATCCAAATCGACATTGCTCATACGGAAGGTGGTCGTCATGCTCTGCGCGGGCTCGTTCTCACCGGCTATTTCATATCCGAAATCCGCGAGGTGGCAGAAATCGGCATCGCCGGATGCATCGATTACCCGTTTTGCCGCGACCTTACTGAAACCGCCTTTGTTCCAGAGGATACAGAGGTAGCGCTCGGCACCTTCCTTGACCACATCAACCAGTGTGGTATGCAACAGCAGGTGGATACCCGCCGCTAAAATTTTTTTATCCCATACATATTTGAGCCGTTCCGGATTGTAATTAACTCCGGTTCCGGCACCATAGGTATTGGGTCGCAGAAATATATCGCCTGTTAAAGACAATTCATCCACGATCGTGTCCGGCAATCCCGATACTACTTTTTTGGGCTCGTCTCCAGGTGTAAAGAAACCATAAAACGTGTCCAGCATCTGTGTGGATGTACCGCCGGCAAATCCATATCGCTCTACGAGCATCACCTTGTGCTTTCCCGAATGTCTTGCTGCTAGGGCCGCCAAGCATCCTGCCGAGCCTGCACCGACAACCAAAATATCGGTATGGGCGAGCAAGGGGACCTGTTGATGATTGATCAGGGTTGTCATAAGCTAACGATCAGACCATTCGTTATTCCCAGGTTCGCCTACCGATTGGTACAGGCGTGCCAACCGGTGTGCATGCTCATCGTAGGCTTTTTCGAAGAGCTCCGCCGAACGCTCGGCACCAACCGTGCTGGCTCCGCTTAAAACCGTCGGCGGATGACCGGCTTCGGTAAGTAAGCGCGCTACTTCGGCTTTAATCGCATTGATCACAATGGCTCCCCCAACCGTGGAACCCGGGGAAACCGGTGTCTCTAAATTCGGGATTTTCACCATCGCGTCGCCCATCGGTGCTCCGGAATCCAGAATCAAATCTGCAAAATCTGTGAGCTTTTTGCCATCCGATCGTTTACTTGTACTTTGCTCGGCATGCTTCTTGGTCACCAACGCCACAACCCGTATTCCTTGCTCCTTAAAACATTCCGCCATTTCAATCGGCACCACATTGCCGCCGCTGGAGGAAATAATCAAAGCTGTATCCTGCGTACGGAGGTCGAAATTGCGGAGTATCCGGGTGGCTAACCCTGACACATTTTCCAAAAACATAGCTTGCCGCTGGCCGTTAGCGCCCACCACCAGATTGTGGAACGTTAGTGAAAGCTCCACTATGGGATTAAATCCGGGAAAAGAGCCGTACCGGGGCCACATTTCTTCGGCCATGATACGGCTGTGGCCCGAACCGAATACATGCACCATACGCTCGGCCAGGATGGTTTGTGTAAACCACTCGGCGGCCTGACGGATTTCCTTCTTTTGATCTTCAACGGCCGTTACAATTTCGCGGCATTTTTCAATATAGTCCTGTATAACATCCATACCCTTGTATCATACAACGTTCAAAATTAAAACTGCAGTGTGGAATCTCCTTCTTTATACTCGCAGATTCCCGCTTTAGAAAGCGCAAATCCAGCGGCACCCACGGCACCCGCCATATCTGAATAAAACGCTTGCAAAATGGGTGTCTTCCTACCCGAATTTTTCCATTCATACACGTCTATAAAGTCTGCCAGTGGCTTGTATAGGGCGTCGCCCGTATGGGTAATACCACCTCCCAGTATAAACAAATCCGGCGAAAGCAGATTGTTTAACGAGCACAAACCTAACGCCAATTTGCGGACGGCATTCAGCCACACATAGGCAGCAAAATGATCGCCCTTTCGGTAGGCGTCAACCAGCTCGTTGGTGGAAGCAAATCGTCCAAAAGATCTTTTGAGCACGGTAGCATTTCCGATCGCATCCTCCAGGGTTCCGGGCATACCTGTGATGCCCGCGTCTTCCCGGTCAACATCCAGCGTCATGTGTCCCAAATGGCCGGCCATTTGGCCATTGCCCTGATACAACTTTCCCTCTATCAGGATTCCCCCTCCCACACCGGTTCCCAGCGTCAGCATAACCACATTTTTCAGTCCCTTTCCTACGCCAAACCTTGTCTCGGCAATCAGTGCGGCATGCGCATCGTTTAACACCCAAACTGACTGCTCTTTTAAATAATCGGCCCATATAAAATGCTCCAATCCATCCAGCCTTTCCGGCATGAGCCGGATTGCCGAATTGGCACTGTTGGGCAAACCCGGTGCTGCAATGCCGATTGTCGCTACCTTATTTCTCTTTTTCAACTCGGCCACCATTTGGTGAATGGTCTTTTTCCACCGTTGGTCACCTGGCTTTTCTTTTCCGGGATGTTCCGTCGTCTGCGTTACCTGGTGGATAATCTTTCCGGACGTATCTACCAAAACCCCCTTTATATTGGTCCCCCCTAAATCAATACCTATTGCTGTAGTCATCCTTTATCAGTTAATAATCGGTTGATTGTAGCTGGCCATCGCTCAGTGCCCACCCACCATCAACCGACAGCACCTGTCCGGTTGTGAACCGGGAGAAATCAGACATAAAGTAACACGCTGCCCCGTCGAGATCGGTGGGGTAGGCAATTCGCCCACCGTCTAGGGGTTGTTTGGTTTGGATAAAGTGCATAATCTCCGCATCCCCGGCGGCACGTTGCGCCATCGGCGTTTCCACCAGGCCCGGAGCAATCACGTTGATCCGGATGTCGTGGGCACTATAGTAGGCCGCAGCAGATCGTGAAAACCCAATGATTGCAGCTTTAGCCGCCGCATAAGCATGGGTAGCAAAATAACGGGATGCGGGGGAGTAGGCCAGCACGGATCCCATATTTAAAATACTGCCTCCTCTTTTTGCGTGTAAAAAGGCTTTGACGGCGGCTTGGTTAGACAGCATTACCGAGGTCAGGTTCAAATTCAGTGTATGCTGCCATCCCTCCAGCGTGATTTCATGCAATGGACCATCTCCCGCTTTCCGGCCACTGCCACCTGCCACGTGATAGAGCCCGTCAAAGCCCCCCCAATTCCGGATACACAGATCGATCGCTTCGGCAGCCGTATCAGCCAGGGTAGCGTCTCCGGTGAGAACAACTCCCGAATCCGCCAGTTCGTCTGCGGCGCGCTGGTTATTGACAGCATTCCTCCCTACACAAATTACCTTCGCTCCTTGGCGGATAAATGCCTTTGCGGCGGAAAAGCCAATGCCGGTCGTGCCACCGATGATGACGATCTTCTTATGTGCGAGCGGAGATTGATTACTTTCTAAATTTTCCAGCATAACAACGAATTGGTAATACTACGAATTGGTAATACTATGATTTACGCTGCAAAAATACAAGGAGGCTGCCGTCTATTTCGATACTTTCTGATCGGTTTTTGCACATATTTTAACGAAAAGCTAGTAGTTAACTTGCATGCGGCAGCAAGATTAAACAAGAAACAAAATTGAAACCATCCATGGGCTCGATTGTTAGCTGAGAATGAAATTACAAAATAAAGAAACCCGTTATGACAAATAAAGAAATGGACAAAAACGGTCAGCAATCCATTGAGGATCCAACGGCCAAGTATCCCAAACCACCTTTTCCTCGGAAGCCACAAGAGGTTCCCGGAACTGAAGGAGCGATGGATCCAAAAGCCGACCATGGTGAACAATCGTACGTCGGCAAAAACAGGTTAGAAGGCAAGATAGCGATCATAACAGGCGGCGACTCCGGCATTGGTAAGGCAGTGGCAATTGCCTTTGCCCGGGAAGGAGCCGATATTTTGATCAGTTACCTAGATGATACGGAAGATCGGGATGCAGAAGATACGCTGAAATATGTTGAGGAAGCTGGCAGAAAAGCTGTACTGGTAAAGGGAGATATTAGTTCGGAAAAACACTGCCAGAAGATCGTCGAAACAGCCGTAAAAGAGTTTGGCAAAATCGATATTCTGATAAACAACGCTGCGTATCAAATGTCGCGTGAATCCTTGCAGGATATCCCGGCATGGGAATGGGAAAAGACATTTGCCGTTAATATACACAGCATGTTTTACCTTTGTAAAGCTGCCGAACCTCACATGCCTTCCGGCTCGAGCATCATCAACACTACTTCAGTAAATGCTTACGAACCTAACCCAACCCTGTTGCCTTATGCCGCAACCAAGGCGGCTATCCAGAATTTCACAGCAAACCTTAATCAGATTTTACTGGAACAAGGCAAAGGCATCCGCGTGAACGCCGTGGCACCGGGTCCGATCTGGACCCCACTGATTCCTTCAACTATACCTGATCACGAGCACTTTGGCGAAAACACACCGTTTGAACGACCGGGACAACCCGTGGAAGTAGCTCCGGCATATGTCTTCCTAGCTTCGGATGAAGCCAACTATATTTCGGGTGCCACGCTTCCGGTTACGGGCGGACGCCTCACCATTTAATATCATTATTCACATAAAAGCAATTGTATGAAAACGCTCAGATTAGTATTAGCCTGCGGATTATTAATTGGGATGGCTTCTTGTGGAAACCCTGGCCAGAACCGCGATTCCGATGGTGCCGACTCCGTGTTCTCCGACTCGGTTGCCCATGATACTGCAACATGGGGTGGTGATACGACCCCTACGACCACCGACTCACTGGGCAGCCCCTCACTTCCCTGACGATCTGGACTCCAGCTGCCCCAAGTCGATGACGTCCCCACAGTGTACCGCGAACAAACTGCGCTTACTTCGCCGCATCCGCACGGTATATGCACGTGATCCGTACCCCTTATGTACCTTTATAGGGATACGTAACTAGCGGATGGGATGAGGATATGCTCTTGTATACCGACCTTATCGCGGGGATGACGGGCAGCGTACGGGATACTTATAATGCGGTTGCCTTGACTTCGTATTCAGTATTTCGCATTTCGTCATCGAAATAGCTACCTTTGCGGAAAACGAATTTAGTATGACATTATCACCGCTCTTAGCTGTCTCCCCGGTAGATGGTCGCTACCATCAGGCGACGCACGAGTTAGCAGAATTTTTTTCAGAATATGCATTGATCAAATATCGTGTATTTGTCGAGGTCGAATATTTTATTAGCCTTTGCCATTCAAGCATTCAGCAGTTAGCCCATTTTGATGGCAGCCTTAACAAAAAGTTGCGAGCCATTTATCAACAGTTTTCGCTGGAAGATGCCCACTGGATCAAAGAAAAGGAAAAGGAAACCAATCACGACGTAAAGGCAGTAGAATACTTCCTTAAAGATAAATTCGAAGCCCTCGGTCTGACAGATTCCCTGGAATTTATTCATTTCGGGCTTACCTCGCAGGACATCAACAATACTGCCATACCGTATTCCTGGAAGGAAGCTACCACCCAGATATATATTCCGCAGTTGGAAAGCCTGATTTCCACCTTGGATCAATTGGCCCTCGAATGGGCCGAAATTCCGATGCTGGCGCGTACTCACGGGCAACCGGCGTCTCCCACCCGGCTGGGGAAAGAAATCCGGGTGTTTGTCGAGCGGTTGAACCATCAACTGCTGTCGTTTAAATCCATCCCCCACGCTGCAAAATTCGGCGGGGCTACCGGCAATTTCAATGCGCACAAAATAGCTTATCCGGATCAGGATTGGGTTGCCTTCGGCAATGCATTTGTAAACGAAACCCTTGGTTTGCACCGCTCACAGACGACCACACAAATTGAACATTACGATTATTTCGCGGCACAATGTGATGCGCTAAAGCGGATTAACAACATTTTGATCGATCTATGCAGGGATATCTGGACCTATATATCGATGGATTATTTCAAGCAGAAAATCACCAGGGGACAGATCGGTTCCTCCGCCATGCCACACAAAGTCAATCCCATCGATTTCGAAAATGCAGAAGGCAATTTGGGTATTGCCAATGCCCTGTATGAGCATTTGGCAGCAAAACTGCCGGTATCGCGTTTACAACGTGATCTGACGGATTCCACGGTATTGCGTAATATCGGCGTGCCCATGGCCCACACGCTAATCGCCATCAAATCTACGCTGCGGGGCTTAAAAAAATTGATCCTCAATGAGGCTGCGTTGAAAGCCGACCTGGAACAGAATTGGGCAGTGGTAGCGGAAGCCATTCAAACCATCCTTCGGCGGGAGGGATACCCCAAACCCTATGAAGCACTCAAAGAGCTAACGCGAACGAATGAGGCGATTACCGAAGCCACAATTGGAGCGTTTATCGAAACCCTGAATGTAAACGATGGAATCAAAGCAGAACTAAAAGCGATAACCCCCTGGAACTATACGGGTGTCTAACCTTTGACGATACGTTGACCCGAATGTTCCAGGAATATTGATATCTTTGTAAAAAAGACAGAAAATGGCTACGATTAACGTTTATACCGAATATACGCCAAATCCGGCAACCATGAAGTTTTTGGTCAACAAGTTATTGATCAACGGGAGTTTGGATTACCCCGATCGGGAAAAGGCGCAGGATTCTCCGTTTGCGCGGGAGCTCTTCAAATTCAACTTCGTTAATGGCGTATTTTTCGCCAGTAACTTTGTGACAATCACCAAAACAGACGATGCCGAATGGGAAGACATCGAAGGCATCCTGAAAGACTTTGTGAAGGGCGCCGTTGAATCCGAACTCAAAGTGCAGGAAATAGCTAGAGACGAGGACGTAAACTTCGAGGGTACAGAAACCGAAATCAAAATACAGCAGATTTTACACGATTATGTCCGTCCGGCGGTAGAACAGGATGGCGGCGCCATTCATTACAAATCATTTGAAGAAGGCACCGTCGTGGTTGAATTGCGTGGTTCTTGCAGCGGATGCCCCTCTTCCACCATCACACTTAAAGCGGGTATCGAAGGACTATTAAAGCGGATGGTACCGGAGGTACAGGAAGTTGTGGCAGAAGCAATGTAACTTATGTTGATCCGGTTATTTGCTGTTTTCGGGTTTTTCATTGCGGTAGCTTGCAATAATTCTTCTCGTACTGATGGGAACCGCCAATCGACCAAAGCGCAGCCGGATACAGCAGCTGTTCCATCGATAACCAAAAACATCTTATTTTTTGGCAATAGCCTAACCGCAGGGATGGGACTGGAAAGCCAGACACTAGCATTTCCAGGGATTATTCAGCATTGGATAGATTCATTAGATCTTCCCTATCGGGTAATAAACGCCGGCCTAAGCGGCGAAACCTCTGCAGCCGGCAACGAACGTATCGACTGGCTACTGAACGAAAAGATTGACATTTTTGTACTGGAATTAGGTGCCAATGATGGCTTGCGCGGAATACCAACCGAAGAAACTCAAAAGAATTTGCAGGGCATAATTGACAAAGTTACCACCAAGTACCCCGATTGCAAATTGGTATTAACAGGTATGATGATACCACCCAGTATGGGTGGGGACTACGGCAAAGCTTTCTCTGCTATTTTCCCCGCTTTAGCGCAAAAAAATAACATGGTCTATGTTCCGTTTCTGCTCGAAGGGGTAGCCGGTGAATCCGCATTAAACCAGCAGGACGGAATCCACCCAACTGCTGAAGGCCACAAAATCTTAGCTGAAAATGTTTGGCAGGAGTTAAAACCCCTGCTGTAGCACAGAGAAGTTGCCGTAAAATCTTAACTTTGCGCCAAATCGAATAACACCATTATAATGAACGAAGACATCACGAAATTAGAACAAATCGCATCGCAGGTCAGGCGAGACATCGTACGGATGGTCCATGCCTGCCAATCGGGGCATCCCGGTGGATCATTGGGCTGTACTGAATTTTTCGTCGCCCTGTATTTCAGCGCCATGGAGCGAAAAGAAAAGTTTGATATAGACGGCATAGGGGAAGACATCTTCTTTCTATCTAATGGACATATTTCGCCGGTATTCTACAGTACACTCGCCCGTGCCGGCTACTTCAACGTGAGCGAGTTGGCTACCTTCCGGCAAATCAATTCGCGTCTGCAAGGACACCCAACTACGCACGAAGGTTTACCTGGTATACGCGTGGCTTCTGGTTCCTTGGGTCAGGGACTCTCTGTAGCCATCGGCGCGGCGCGTGCAAAAAAACTCAATAACGACAACCATTTGGTGTATGCGTTGATGGGCGACGGTGAGCAACAGGAGGGACAAATCTGGGAAGCAGCTATGTACGCTCCATTTAATAAAATTGACAACCTCATTGCAACCATCGACTACAACGGACAACAAATCGATGGCGCCACTGAGCAGGTGTTGTCCTTGGGCAATCTCCGCGCAAAATGGGAAGCATTCGGTTGGGATGTTCTCGAAATGAATGGCAATGTGATGAGTGAAGTACTGGCAGGATTGGCGGAAGCCAAATCACGGACAGGAAAAGGTAAGCCCGTATTGATCCTGATGAAAACGGAAATGGGAAATGGGGTGGATTTTATGATGGGATCACACAAATGGCACGGTGTAGCCCCCAATGATGAACAGCTTGCTGCTGCCCTCGCTCAATTGGAAGAAACACTAGGAGATTATTGATTTTTGGTCAGCGATCGGAAATCAGCTATCAGAATCAGCTATTGGGAGTCAGCCGATTGCTGATAACAGACAGCTGACAGCCGATAACAGACAAATCTAAAAAAAATGAAAAAATACACGTATACAGATAAAAAAGATACCCGCTCTGGTTTTGGAGCCGGTTTATTGGAAGTGGGCCGAAAAAACGAAAATGTTGTGGCACTCTGCGCCGACCTAGTTGGTTCCCTCAAAATGAATGATTTCATCAAAGAATTTCCCGAACGCTTTTTTCAGATAGGCATCGCAGAAGCCAATATGATGGGCATTGCGGCTGGACTGACCATTGGAGGGAAAATTCCCTATACCGGTACGTTTGCCAATTTCTCTACGGGCCGTGTATATGATCAAATACGCCAATCCATCGCTTACTCCGACAAAAACGTAAAGATTTGCGCTTCGCACGCGGGCCTTACGCTGGGAGAAGACGGTGCAACGCACCAAATCCTGGAAGACATCGGACTGATGAAGATGTTGCCCGGCATGACGGTCATCAACCCGTGTGATTACAATCAAACAAAAGCAGCCACCATCGCCATTGCAGATCACCACGGTCCCGTGTACTTGCGCTTCGGCCGTCCGGTAGTTCCTATTTTTACCGATCCCGACCAAAAATTCGAAATCGGCAAGGCATGGATGGTAAACGAAGGTGCGGATGTAAGCATATTTGCTACGGGCCATTTGGTATGGGAAGCAATTCAAGCAGGAGAACAATTGGCAGAAATGGGAATCGATGCCGAAATCATCAACATTCATACCATTAAACCCCTTGATGAAGAAGCTATTTTAAAATCAGTAGCCAAAACAGGCTGTGTGGTTACAGCCGAGGAGCACAACCGGCTGGGTGGGCTTGGCGATAGCGTTGCTCAGGTATTAGCGAAAAATAATCCGACACCTCAGGAGTATGTAGCCGTAGACGATAGCTTTGGCGAAAGCGGCACACCTGCACAGCTGATGGAAAAATATGGCTTGAATGCGGCCAATATCATTGCAGCTGTTCAACGGGTAATCAAACGGAAATAAAAAAACCCAACGGGAGAAGCGCTATACAGGATGGAAGATGCCCAGATATTGGACAAATTTGCAGATAAGCGCACACGTGACGAGGCGTTTGCACTATTGCTAAAGAAATATCAGCAAAAAATCTATTGGCATGTGCGGCGCTTGGTCATTGACCACGATGATGCAGATGATCTGGTACAGGACATTTTTGTTAAAGTTTGGAAAAACCTGGAAAACTTCCGGGAAGATGCTCAACTGTATACGTGGCTTTATCGGATCGCAACCAATGAATGTATTACATTCCTGAATAAGAAAAAGCAACGGCAGAACGTATCGTTAGACGATGAAAACTCAGCCTATTTGGCCGACTCATTGACCGATACCAGTTATTTTAACGGCACACAAGCCCAGCTGAAATTGCAACAAGCACTACTTACGCTGCCCGAAAAACAGCGCATGGTGTTTAATATGAAATACTTCGATGATTTGAAATACGAAGAAATATCAGACATTGTAGGTACCAGTGTAGGTGCACTGAAAGCATCCTATCACTTAGCCGTAAAGAAAATAGCGCAATTTTTTGAAGCAAACGATTAAACCTTCACGTAACAAAAACATCTAAGGAGTACCATGGAGGAAAAACACACATATCGTCCCGCAGACACTCCGGACAAATTCCTGCCCGAAGTTTTACGTGTGAATCCGTATTCCGTCCCCGACGGCTATTTTGTGGACCTTCAGACATACACGCTGCAACGATGCAAGTTGACCGAAATAACGCAGGATACATGGACTGTACCCACAGGGTATTTCGATCAATTGGGCGATCGTATTTTTGCGAAAATTGAAGAACAACAGCTGAAAGAAACGATTAAAGGGGCAGGTTTCTCTACCCCCGATGGTTATTTTGATCAATTGGCAGAGCAGCTATTGTTCCAGCAGAAACTGAGTGAACATGCTGCCGAATCGGGTTTTACTGTTCCAGCATCCTATTTCGAATCCCTGCAAAATAACATTGCTCGCCGAACCCACCAAAGAAAAGACACGCCCATCCGAAAAATTAGTCGACTGAGGTGGATGGCGTATGCCGCCGCCTGTATTGCGCTGGCTGTGGGTATCCCCGGTATTGTTAAATTGGCTATTGAAAACCAGTCTGCAACTGCCAGCCATCTGGCATCGGTATCCGATCAGGAGATATTCAATTATTTGGAGCTTTACGGTACAGACGATGATGTAATGTACATTTCGGAGCAGCTCAATGACTTCGATGAGCGTGTTATTGGTGAGGGGATAAGTGAGGAGGATATTGAGGCATACCTTAATCATACGCTGTAGAAATGACCGCAATAAAACAACTGAGCTTTACCGCCGTGACGCTGCTATTTTCCATTGTTGCCGTAGCACAGGAAAGCAGGGCACAGCGTTTTGAGCGGATCGAAGCAGAGAAAATTGCTTTTATCACGAAGGAGCTCAACCTCACTCCCTCGGAGGCCCAGAAATTTTTCCCCGTATATAATCAGTATTTCAGGGAAATATCGACACTTAAGCGTGAAAGGCGTAGTAACCATAACCAGTCGAAATCCGCTCCAAATCTTCAAAGTCAGAAATTGCCAGGTACTAGTTTCAATCCCACCGGTCGGGATGTGCTTGCTTTTGATGCCAAGGAGTTAGAAGTGAAGAAAATCTACCGCAAACGCTTTTCAGAATTAATCGGCCCGGCCCGGGCATCGCGATTTTTTGAAGTAGAAGTGGAATTCCGTAATTACCTTCTTCGGGAATTGCAACATCGACGTCGCGATCGGGGCGATGAATAATTTGTCATGGCTATACTCAGTAATAGGCAGCTCTTCTTATTAAATACCGCTCAAACTTCTTATTCGCCTCGACTGATCGAAATCGAGCGAGCTGAAGGAGTATATTTATATGGGCCCAACGGCGAAAAATATATTGACCTAGTGTCTGGTTTTGCGGTGAGCAACATTGGCCACCGCCACCCTAAGGTGTTGGAGGCGTTATCCGAACAACTTGCCAAATACCTGCATGTGACCGTTTACGGTGAATTTGTACAGGCTCCACAGGTGCAATTTGCGTCAAAACTTCTCTCGCTACTTCCAGACCATCTCGATATCGTTTACTTCACCAACTCAGGCACCGAAGCTACCGAGGGTGCCATGAAAATCGCGAAGAAATATACGGGACGACGAGAGATTATTGCCGCGGAAAAAGCCTATCACGGAAGCACTCAAGGAGCATTAAGCCTAATGGGCAATCCGGAGTATCACCGGGCGTACGCTCCGCTCCTACCAGGAATCAGATTCATTCGATACAACACCGCCGAAGACATCAACCAAATTACCTCTACTACTGCGGCTGTCATCCTTGAAGCGGTGCAGGGTGAGGCTGGCATCCGCGTACCCGACAGTGCCTACATGCAGGCCATTCGCAAGCGTTGTGACGAGACGGGTGCGCTATTGATTTTTGACGAAATTCAGACTGGTTTCGGCCGCACCGGCGAACTTTTCGCCTTTACGCATTATGGCATTGTACCCGATATCCTATTGCTGGCCAAAGGCATGGGCGGCGGGATGCCCATTGGCGCCTTTGTTGCCAACAAGGCGGTAATGGATGTCATCAAGGACAACCCCATGCTGGGACATATCACAACGTTTGGGGGGCACCCGGTAAGCTGTGCAGCAGCGTTGGCATCGCTCAATGTAATCGTGGATAACCGGTTGACGGAGGATGTGCAACGAAAAGCCAACTTATTCCGGCAGCACCTGCAACACCCCCGAATCCGTGAAATCCGAGGTATCGGATTAATGCTTTGCCTGCAACTGGATAGCTTTATCCAAGTGGAAAAGGTTAGTAAATACTGTGCGGAACATGGTGTAATTGTCGATTGGTTTCTTCACTGCGATACCGCACTGCGCATTGCTCCCCCCTTAACCATCGACGATAACGAAATAGAAATAGCCTGTAAGGTAATACTCGATGGTATTACTTTCGCTGGTTAGTCCTCACACCACACGGCATAGCAGCCCCTTCAAATACTCTCCTTCCGGAAACGAAGCGCGTACAGGATGGTCTTCTGGTTGCGTAAACTGGCGAACAAATTGAATTTCCTTGCCAGCATCCAATGCAGCCCACGCCAATACTTGCTTAAACGTACCCACATCCATTGCGGCCGAACAGGAGAATGTAGCCAGCAAACCGCCTCGTTCCAATAAAAGCAACCCTCTCCGGTTCAAATCTTTATACGCACGTGCTGCTTTTTCGAGACCGGATCGAGAAGGTGCATATTTCGGCGGATCCAATACAATCATATCAAACCGCTGGCCGCTATCCGAAAATACACGGAGTTGTTTGTTGACATCCGCCTGTACGGCCACATGTTTGCTTTCATCAAAGCCGTTGAGGGTTACGTTCCGCTTCAATGTCTCCATCGCCAACGCTGAACTGTCAACACTCACAACCGACGCAGCGCCGTTAGCAAAAGCATTCAATGAAAAGCCACCTGAATAGCAAAAACAATCTAGTACCCGTTTACCTGCGGCATATCGCGCCGTAAATAAACGGTTATCTCGTTGATCGCAATAAAAACCAGATTTCTGCCCTGCCGCAATATTTACCTCGTAACGAATACCATTTTCCCTGATTTCCAGCCACTCGGGGGGAGTATCCCCGCAAAGCACTCCATTTGCCGCCGGCAATCCTTCGTGCATGCGAGCGTTGGCGTCACTGCGTTCGTAAATGCCTAGTGGACGCAACAATCGGTTTAATTCGTCCGTTATCACATGCTTGACCTTCTCGGCTCCTGCAGCATGGATCTGAACCGAAAGAAAATCTGCATATTTATCAACGATCAGTCCCGGGAGAAAATCTGCCTCAGCAAATATAAGGCGTACGGTATTCGTATCCGAAGATCGTAGCAGCGGCTGCCGGGTTTCCACGGCCCGCTGGATCCGTACGCGCCACCACTCTTCATCGGGGCGCCGATCACTGTCCCATTCGATCAGCCGGACGGCTACCCGTGACTGGCCATTATACAAACCGTAAGCCACAAATCCGTCCAAATGATCAACTACCTGTACTACTTCTCCGTTTTGGGGTCCCTCTCCGTCATCCACTACCGCACCGGAAAATATCCAGGGATGCCGCTGATGGGCTGCTTTAGCTTTGCCCTTTTTTAATTTAATTGTATGCATCTGCCGCAAACTTAGATAACTTGCCATTTATTAGCAAGTTATCGATCTCTCATCTGCCATAAAAAAACATCTACATAGATGAAACTTAGATAATTTGCCATTTATTAGCAAGTGATCGACCCGTCAGAAAAATACACTTTTGAATTTAGTTACTATTTTTTCAGGTATCATGCAACATGCCCCTAATCAGCCGCGTCTATTAGACAAGGAGATTGAGATCGACGGGTGGCGAGCGTAAATGTAATTTTGAACGTTAGACGAAGTACATAATTGGACACCTCATTCAATGACAAGCATTATGAATTGGTAATCGCCTGTAAACAAGGTGATCGACAGTCCCAATTCCGGCTATACAACCTATATGCAAAGGCGATGTACAATACCGCGTTGCGCATAGTACAGGATGAGGCGGAAGCCGCTGATGTATTACAGGAAGCGTTTGTGGATGCATTCACCCGGCTGGACAGCTTCCGTCAGGAAAGCACATTTGGGTTGTGGATGAAACAGATTGTTGTCAACAAGTCGATATCGGCACTACGAAAACGAAAATTAGCATTCCAACCCCTTGAAGATGGGGAACAACTGATCGACGAGACGGAGGAAGAGGATAGCCTAGAATGGCAAATCGAAGCCATCAAAGCTGCAATCAATCAATTGCCCGACGGCTATCGCCTGGTGCTTACCTTATACCTGCTCGAAGGATATGACCATGAGGAAATAGCACACATCCTCCGCATCAGTGAAGCAACGTCACGAAGTCAATTTCTTAGGGGAAAACGTAAATTGTTAGCTAATTTGAAAAACTGAACAAAATATAGAAGGAGCGATGAAAAGGGACTTGAAAAAATTTGTGACAGAAAACAGGACTGCATTTGATCACGTCCATCCACCGAAGGATCTTTGGCAACGGATTGCCAAGGAACTGGAAGAACGGGAAAAACCGATGGGTCAAGTCGCCGTCCGAAAAATGCTGATCCGGGTGCTCAAAGTCGCCGCGGTTACCTTTCTGATTGGAACAGCGGGCATCATGGTGTATTTCTATGGAAAGAAAAATGCATACGATGATTATCGTCGGATAAATCCGGATTTAGCGGCAGAGCAGCAGACGTATAGTCAACTGGTGACACAAAAAAAGGATTCGGTCGCCGTCATTGCGACGAACAACCCCATTCTGTATGGGGAGTTCTCAAAGACACTCGACCAAATGGAAGCCAACTATGAAATGCTTAAACAGGAATTTGCGAACAGCCCTAATAAGGAACTGACCTTGGAGGCGATGATCCGCAATCTACAGACGCAGATGGAAGTGCTTAGTCAACAGATGGAAATTTTGAATTATATTAACAAGAGTGAAAAACAGACCAAAAATGAACAGATTTAATACACCAACGATATGGATAGCTTTTCTTTGCATATGCACGCTGAACGTTGTTGCTCAGTCATCGGCACAAAAAGAAACCAAAGCTGCCTGGAACGACGCGCTGAGTGATATCAGGCAAATCGCTTCCCAACTTCCGGAAGACGTGAGCCAGTCAATAGCTTCCATTGATTTCAAACCGCTTCAACAGGAAGCGGCTCAAATAATAGCACAGGCTCCTTCACTGGACCCTTCCTCATTTTCCTTCCAAAAGGAAAAAGTCATTGAAAAGAACTATCCGGTCAACGGCAAACATAAACTTTCAATCGACAATCGCTACGGAAAGATAGCTGTACATAACTGGAATCGAAATGAAGTAAAAGTAACCGTCACGATACGTACCGCAGAAAATTCGGAAAGACGGGCTCAGGATGCCTTGGACCGGGTACGGGTCGACGAATCTACCTCGGGAAACACGATCTCGTTGAAGACAGACATCGGCTCTTCAGATTCCAACTGGTGGTCGTCGTTAACCAACGGATCCAATGATCGGGGACTTCGCATTGACTATGAAGTATACATGCCCAAGCGGAATGACCTGACCGTGGCCAATCAATACGGGCCGATTGAATTAGATGATCGTGATGGAAAAGTTACATTATCTGTAAGCTATGGCAGTCTACGGGCCGGTCGGCTGAATGCTACCGATAATTCGCTCTCTGTTGCCTATTCAAAGGCGGATATTGATTATTTACAAGAAGGTGATGTTTCCGTTCGGTATGGTGGATTCACGTTATCTGAAAGCGAACGGTTAACACTCTCAATCAGCTATAGCGGCGGGGACATAGGTCGGGTTAATCAGGAGGCAGACATTGCTATACGATACGGTTCACCTTTCAAAATGGGACTTGGCCCCGACATAAAAAAGGTAAATGTAGCCGCTTCCTATGCGAAAGTCAGCATCGAACCGTCAGCAGATGCAGCCTTTAATTTCAATGTGGCAATTAGTTACGGTGGATTTGACTACGACCATCGCCTAATTAGCCTTAGTACTAAATCTGAAAACCCAACTTCAAAAAGCTATACAGGGTATTGGAACAAATCCGTCAACAACTCCGTGAACATCAGCTCTCGTTACGGTGCAGTCAGTCTAAAATAGGTTAAGAAAGCAAAAGATTACCCAAATCTCTTTCGTAATACAGCATAAAGTTTATCCACTGCAACGGGTTTGTCCGCCCAGTTATTCTTCTTCGCGTAATTTGTTTGCAGGAACGTATCGGCAGATGTAAAATCGTCGTAACGATTGAGCAGTTCAATGGCTTCACTGTAGGCAAGGCTATAGCCATTGAATAAATCCTTGATAAACAACAACTTATCGTTAAGGCTGATAGCCGATTTGATATCTGTAACTCGTTCAGTGTCTCCGCGTTGTGCTGATAATAACGAATGAACGCCTGTTGCCTCTCCCTTCCGTTGTGCGGAAATACGTTCATTTAAAGACAGTGGTCTGGTTGGTCGGTCGGGTTCCCGCTCCACTTGCACTTCTTTATTTGCAATCGTTACCTCATTGACCACTTCCGTGACTTCTGTTTCCTTCGTATCACCGTTATCTTCCTTGCTTTCCGCATTCTCACGTGACGCCTCGTTTATTGACTCCTCTTCCTCTTTTTCTTCTTCACCATTAGTGCTACCCACGGATGGCGTTTCACCGGAAGGCTCCTCTTCTTCATAGCGCTCTTCGGCATCGTCGTCAATCGACGAAACAGGACTTTCCTCTACTTCCTTTGCTTCGGCATCTGTTTCGCCCCAAACGCTCTCCTCTGTCTCTATTTCTTCGGTTGCAGCGGCCGTTGCCTCCTCGGAAGCACTCACCTCGGCTATTTGGCCGGCATGCATTGCGTTTTCCTGCGCGGCATCTATGGCGGGTGTAAAGATTGCCTCACCTGATTCCGGCAGCGTGGAACCATCGCTCTTCAACAGTTTGTTATAGATGGTCACGTGTGCAGCGAAATAACTCACCGTAGCTTCAAAAAGATCCCCTTTTAAATCGTCTGCTACAGGATTATCCGCCAATTGGCCAAATTGATCGTTAATATCCGCTAGTAGTGTTGTGATTTTCTCTAAAATTTGCTGTTTTGTCGCCATATCCATTGAAAGGTTTTCTATTTAATACCTACAGCAATCCATTGCCCGGTAAAAAAGAATTAGCCAAAATTAACATTAAATTCTGATATTAGCAGCCCTCGAAGGCATTTATATTCACGTAAAAAAAAGAGAAACGCCCTATGTTATTTTCAGAAGATCGGCTAGTGCGTAAGGACGCCTCATATGGCAGCATCGAGGTCATCTGTGGTTCCATGTTTTCGGGTAAAACCGAAGAACTGATCCGGAGAATGCGCCGGGCACAATTGGCCAAACTCGGTATAGAGATCTTCAAACCGGCCCTCGACACGCGATATCAACAGGAAGCGATCATCTCTCATGACAGCAATCGTATTCCCTCAACATCCGTAGAAAGTTCCTCTGCCATCCTGCTATTGAGTAGTGGAACCAAAGTGGTCGGTATTGACGAAGCTCAGTTTTTTGACGAAGAATTACCTGATGTTTGTAATCAATTGGCCAACACCGGAATCCGCGTGATTGTAGCAGGGTTAGATATGGATTTCAAAGGACGCCCATTCGGACCCGTACCTGCACTGATGGCGATCGCGGAGCACGTCACGAAAGTACATGCCGTTTGTGTGCGTTGCGGAGCGCCCGCCAACTATTCGTATCGTATCGTCGAAGAAGAAAAACGGCTACTGCTTGGGCAAAAGGAGAGCTATGAACCCCGATGCCGCGCATGCTTCTATCAAGGGAAGAAAATTTAATTCAGAATTTAAAAATTTTTAATCAAACAATTTGATAAATTACAAACTATTGGCGACAATTATTCGTTATAGATATTAAACGGTCAAGAAGATTGGCCCGCAACAAAGATACTTTTTCATAATTAGGTTTATAATTGGTTAGTTTGAAAGCCTCCTGTCCATTAGGGGGCTTTTTTTATAGCTCGCTAATCAATTCCCTACTCATCGGCTCTACTTTACTCCGGAACCGGTGGATCAAATTACCCTGCTCATCGATCAGGAATTTCTCAAAATTCCAATTGATGTCGCCGGTAAAATCCGGATTTGAGGCGGTGGTAAGGTATTTAAATAACGGCGAAATGTCATCACCCGTCACACTGCTTTTTTCGGCCAATAAAAAAGTGACGCCGTAATTCTTTTCACAAAATCCCTGGATTTCCTCGTTGCTGCCGGGCTCCTGGCCACCGAAGTTGTTGGCTGGAAAACCAATGACCACGACCTTATCCGCATATTTTTCTGCCAACTCCTGCAAGCCGGCATATTGCTTGGTATATCCGCATTTGGATGCGGTATTGACAATCAATAGCTTTTTACCTTTAAATTGCGATAAATCCACTTTTTTCCCGTCAATGGACGTAATACTGAATTGATATACGTTTTCTGCCGGAGCTACCATCAACATAGTTGCCCATATTAAAAAAATTGATTTCATTTTTTTGCTTTTTTAGTTTGCCACATTTACTAACTACAGCTGTATTTCATAATTTTTTTCCCGTTGGATGATATAATGGAATAATTCTTCAATGGGACGCCTCAATACTTTTCCTATTTTCACCCCTTGTTGTTCGCACACCTCCCGTAGCTGTTCTATGAAGTAAAAAGCCACCGACCCCACAAAATGACATACGTAATCCCGATAATCAGGAAATAGCTTAATATTGGTATGCATAAACTCCTTAAATCCGGCTTTGATCAGCTCATCCACATAAGGGTGATCCATATGATCACTTAAGAATACGGTAAAAGACGCTAAATATGCATTCGGAAAAGCACGCTGATAGACATTTTTGATAACTATTTCTTTATTGATACGGTACTTCGCACGGAATGCCGCCATGAGATCAGCGGGCATTGTATCGTATAGAAATTTCGTTACCAATTGCTTTCCGAACCAAACACCGGAACCTTCGTCGCCCAACACATAACCAATCCCCTGCCGGGTAGGAAGCACCTCTTCACCGTCAAAGAAACTGACGTCTGATCCTGTACCTAACGTGGCAATATATCCTTTCCGGCTGCCACACGTTGCGTAAGCAGCTCCTACCAAATCGGTCTCCACAGAAATAAATGCATGTGTAAATAGCTGTGACAACGCATTTGAAACCATCTCCCGCCTGTCGGGGCTTGTACACCCCGAACCAAAAAAATAGACTTCAGTAACACGGTCTGCGTATGGTGTGATTTCCTCTGCATTTTGAATGACCTTAGCAATCTCTTTTTCATTTACGAAAAAAGGATTTAGCCCTTTAGTTGTAAATGCCAGCCGCTCACCATCCGGCAACGCCAGCATCCAGTCTGATTGGGAAGATCCACTATCTGCTACCAATATCATAAAATATAGCGTTTATGCGTTAGCTCCTTTGGGATATCAAACTTAAATAAAATTTAACAGAAAAACCAACTTCACTGCATCTTCAAGGTTCCGGCAATTTGATTTAAGGTGATCTCGGCCAACTTTGCTTGGTATTGTGCAGTACTAAACCGGGCACTGGCGTCTACAAAATTACGCTGTGCCTCACGGAATTCCAACGGGGCGATGCTTCCGAGCTTGAATTTTTCTAGAGTAATATCCATATTCTGCCGGGCGATATTTTTGTTCCGCTCTTCCAGCCGTACCAATTCGAGATTCATCAGGTATGTTTCGTAAGCCGCAAGCAACTGCGCCTCGATATTCTGCTTGATCTGGTCGACGGCTATCTCCGCGGCTTCCATCTCAAATTCGGCATTCCGTTCATTTCGCCGTTGCTGAAAACCGTTGAATATATTCATAGAAGCCGAAACACCGTAGCTGAACCCATTGCTTTTTGATTGCGTAGAAAACCCCAGTTGGGTACGGGACTGGGATCGGGTATAGGCCGACGAGAAGCCGACGACAGGATAACGTCCTCCTTTCACACGCTTCAACTCCAATTGAGCGATCCGATGATTAACGATCGCAGATTGCAACATTGGGTTCAGTTCCTTTGCTTGCTGATTCAATGCTTCATAGTGAAGATCATTGCCAATGATGATGGTATCGGCAACACTGAATACCGTGTTTACATCGCGAGCAAGCAGTTCATTGAGTTGTATTTGTGTACTTCTATACTGATCGCGCTGGCGCAGAAGATTGGTAGTATCTGTATTGAGATCCACACTCGCCGCCAGAACTTCCAGTTTGGAGGCTCTACCGATCTGATACCTGTTTTCAGCGGTTTGATACCGAAAGGCCGATAAATCCAGTGCAGTCTGCGTGGCATTTATCAGTTGCTGCTGCTGTACCAGATCAAAATAACTACTCACGACATTATAGACGGTGGCCAGTATAGCGGCTTTCAGATTCGCTTCGCCCAATGCTTTTAATTCTTTGAGCTGCTCATAACGGGCAAACATCTGCAAACCGTCAAAGATGGTCCAATCCAAACTCGCGCCATACGCCGATGAACGGGTTCTATTTCCGCGTACCGCCCGGGTTTCTCCGCTTAACAAGGTTTGCGTGGTGTTTTGAATACCCGCTGCTGACGATACATCCGCACTCACTGACGGCAACATGCCTGCATTTCCTATGTTCACGTTATTTTCAGCAATGGCCACATCTTTTGATACCAAACGAATATCAAAATTATTTGCTAACGCGATAGTGACTGCCTCTTCCAGGGTAAGTTCTTGTGCTATTCCCAAAAATGGGAACAGGTAACATGCAATAAAAATAAGTCTCTTCATAATTAATGGGCACCTGCCATCACTTCTTCCTCTATGCGTTTGGCTTCTTCCAATTCAGGATTTGCCTTGTATTCTCTGGACCACATGGCGTAAACTGCCGGGATGATATACAACGTTAGAACCAGCGAAAATAAAGTCCCACCAACAATTACCACTCCCATTCCTACACGGCTTGTAGCTGCGGCGCCCAATGCCATGGCAATAGGAAGCGCACCCAACGAAATTGCCAGACTGGTCATTAATATGGGTCTTAGTCTTGCTTCTGCTGCCTCAATGATTGCCTCCCGTATCGGTTTGCCGCGTTCTTTCAATTGATTAGCAAATTCAACAATCAGAATGCCATTTTTGGTGACAAGTCCGATGAGCATTACTGTTCCAATCTGACTGAAAATATTCCATGATTCTCCAGTGATCCACAGAGACAGCATGGCGCCGGCCACCGCCATAGGAACCGTCAGGATAATGATAAATGGATCGAGAAAGCTTTCAAATTGAGCAGCGAGGATCAAATACACTAGCAACAACGCTAGACCAAACGCAAACAGTGTATTAGAGCTACTCTCCTTGAAATCCCGGGATTCACCACCTAAATCAACGGAAAAGCTGTCGTCAAGCACTTTTTCTGCGATCCGATCCATTGCATTGATTCCATCTTCGATGGTTTCTCCTTTTGCCAACGAGGCCGAAACAGTAGCAGACATAAAACGGTTGTTATGATACAACTGCGGAGGGCTGCTCTTTTCAACAATACTAACTACATTATCCAATTGAATTAGATCTCCCGACGAACTACGAACGAATATAGTTGCTAAATCCAGCGGCGAACTACGGTCCAGATCGGAGAATTGCCCAATGACTTCATACTGCTTTCCATTCATCAAGAAATATGCAAAGCGTTGTCCGCTTAGTGAAAGCTGCAGGGTTTGCGCCACATCAAGCACAGATACACCCAGGCTCTGCGCCTTATCACGGTCAATGCTGACATTCAGTTCCGGGCGGTTGAATTTAAGGTCTACGTCCACATTGACAAATGTCGGATCGGCGGTTGCCAAGTTCATAAACTCTGGTATCTTCTCCTGTAATTTTTCAAAATTAGGCGCCTGAATGATGTATTGGATGGGCATACCTCCGCGGCGGCCAACCGAAATCGTAGGCTGCTGCGAGATGAATGTCCGTGCCTCGGTAAACTCACGCGTCTGCCGGGTTAATGCTTCGGCAATTTCTTCCTGAGATCGTTCGCGATCCTCAGGCGGAACAAGACCGATACGCATCATTCCTGTGTTGGGCGATCCCGTTCCTGAAAAACCCGGTGAGGTGTTCACCATATTCACCGACTTTTCCGGCACCGAGTCGTTCACCAATTGAATTAATCTCAACATGAACCGATCCATGTATTCAAACGTACTGCCTTCCGGCCCTGTCACGCTTGCCCGAAGCAGGCTACGGTCTTCGTAGGGCGCGGTCTCCTTCCGCAGGTGTACCCAAAACCACCCGATTAAGCCGAAACAAATGATCAATATTGGGAAGCTCACCCATTTTGCCTTCATAAAACGCTTCAACGAGTTCGCATACCCGGTGGTCATTTTGACGAAATATGGTTCTGTTACGTTGTAAAACCATGAGTGCTTGGCTCCCCCGCTCCGCATCAGATACGCATTGAGCATTGGTGTGAGTGTCAACGAAACAAAAGCAGATATTAAAACCGCTGCAGCAATGACCACACCGAATTCCCGGAATAGTCGTCCAACGAATCCTTCCATAAACATCACAGGCAGGAACACTGCCGCCAGGGTAACCGAAATGGAAATCACCGCAAAGAAAATCTCGTTGGCACCCTTGATTGCTGCCAAGATGGGCGACATCCCCTCTTCCACTTTCTTGTATATATTTTCGGTCACCACAATGCCGTCGTCAACGACTAAGCCGGTTGCCAGTACAACAGCCAGCAATGTCAGTACGTTGACCGAGAATCCAAGCAAATACATAACAAAAAATGTAGCAATCAAGGATACGGGGATATCGATCAGTGGGCGGAAAGCAATGCCCCAATCGCGGAAAAAGATAAATATAATTAGAATTACCAAGATCAGCGCGATAACAATCGTTTCGCCTACCTCCAATACCGAACGTTTTATGAATAACGTATTATCCATTGCAACTTCCATCTTGATATCACCCGGCACTTCGTTTTTCAACTGTTCAAACCGATCATAGAACGCATTGGCAATGTCGATGTAATTGGTACCGGGTTGCGGTACAATGGCCAACGCAGCCATCACTGCGCCCGATTCCCGGAATTCACTTTCCAGGTTTTCTGGGCCAAGCACGGCGCTACCGATGTCGCCGAATCGAATAATCCGGTCGCCTTCCGCACGAACAATCAGGTCATTAAATTCTTCCTCAGTAGTCAAATTACCGATGGTTTTGATGGTCAGTTCCGTATTTTCTCCAACGATTTTTCCGGAGGGCAATTCGACGTTTTGGCGATTCAACGCATCGCGGACATCGAGTGGTGTAAGGCCATACGCCGAAAGACGCATAGGGTCAATCCAAAGCCGCATCGCATACCGCTTTTCTCCCCAAATCTGCACAGAACTTACGCCCGGTAGTGTCTGCAACCGTTGAGCGATGACATTGTCGGCAATTTCGCCCAACTCAAGCGGCGAACGGGTCTCACTTTGGGCAGTCATCACAATGATTGGTTCAGAATCCGCATCGGCTTTGGATACGACCGGCGGCGCATCGATATCCTGCGGCAAACTGCGCATTGCTTGCGATACTTTATCGCGGACGTCGTTAGCCGCTTCCTCCAGATCTTTACTCAATAGAAACTCAATATTGATGCGGCTAGACCCCTGGCTACTCGATGAGGATATGTTACGGATTCCGTCAATTTGATTGATGGAGCGTTCCAGTGGTTCTGTAATCTGGGATTCGATAATGTCGGGATTTGCCCCCGCATAACTTGTCCGTACCGACACAATCGGCGGGTCAATGGATGGAAATTCACGCACGCCAAGAAACGTATATCCAATGACCCCAAATAAAATGAGCGTAAGATTCATCACGATCGTGAGAACCGGCCTTTTGATACTAGTGGTGGAAATGCTCATGGCCTGTGATTTTATTCGTTTTCAACAACCTGTGCGCGAACGGGAAGATCATCTTTCAGAGACATAATACCCGAGATCAATACGGTGTCGCCAATGTCCACGCCGCCCGTAATCAATACATCCGTACGAGTCCGGTTCTCTGTCTCTACGGCCGTTGCTTTGGCTTTCCCGTCTTTAAGCAAATACACCTGCTTCCCATTTTGCACGGGAATCACGGCCTCCGTGGGCACTAATACCGCATCCAGCACATGATCCAACGGAAGTTCAATGCGGGCAAAAGAACCCGGAAAAAGCTGTTCACCTGGGTTTTCAGCCACTGCCCGGATGCGGATGGTACGCGTCGTGGCATCTACCCCCGGTTCAATGGCATAAATATCTGCATGATACCGGGTGTTCGTGCCGCTTACCCCAAAATAGATACCCTGCCCCACGCGGATCTGACTACTATATTTCTCAGGTACTGAAAAAAGGATTTTAACCGGATTGATACTCAATAGATTGGCTACGACTGTAGTTGGCGTGAGGTATTCCCCTTGCGAAATCGAGCGAAGCCCTATTCGGCCACTGAAAGGAGCACGAACTGTCGTTTTGGCGATCTGCGCCTGGATGAGTACGGTCTGCGCTTTAGCCGTTTCATAATCGGCGTGTGCAACGTCGTACTCCTGTTGGCTAATCGCCTCCTTTTCCAGCAGCAGACGAGCCCGGTTTTCATTATCCTCAGCTAATTTCTCCGCACTTTGTGCCTGGATAAGCTGCGCCTGCAATTCCGAATCATCTATCCGCAAAAGCACCTGCCCTTTTTGTACCGTACCTCCCTCCTGGAATGAAAGGTCACGTACAATACCCGATACCTCGCAGCGTATCTGCACTTGTTCATTGGGTTCTATTGAACCCGACAACGTGATAATGTTGGAAAATTCACGGGGCTTTACGACGACTGCGTTTACTTCCATTGGACCTCCTCCATTGGTTTGAGTAGGCGGTGCGATTTTTGCCTTGTCACTTCGTGTTAGGCGATAACTTACAAAGGCCACAGCAACGATCGCTATCGCAATATATAGGTATTTCTTCTTCATTTTAGTATCTGAAACAAGGCTCGGGTATTGCCCTCTCCTCACAAAGCATAAAATTACGCCTTTTGGATGCCAAAACTACAGGAAACCGTAAGTATTTTATTGCTGTATCACATTTTTTACCGAATGAGTATGGGTTAAACGTAATTATTCAACACCAAAACTCCAATAAGGCCAACAATGGAAACAATCGTTTCCATAAGCGACCACGATAAAATCGTATCGCGGATACTCAGACCGAAATACTCTTTGAACATCCAAAAGCCGGTGTCGTTGACATGGGAAAACATCAGCGAGCCTGCCCCTGTGGCCAACACCATTAATTCCGGACTCGTATGAGTTACTTCGATCAATGGCAAGACAATGCCCGCCGCCATAAGCCCCGCAACCGTCGCTGAACCAAGCGCCACACGAATAACCGCCGCAATTGCCCATACCAAGATCAAGGGAGAGAGCGACAATCCGCTGGCCCAAGCCGCAATATGATCGCCTACCCCACTGTCTACTAACACCTCCTTAAAGGCCCCGGCAGCGCCGATAATAAATAAGATGATGGCGATGCTGCGTACCGATTCTTCCAAACTGTCCATGACCTCTTTCATCGATTTCCCCCGTGAAATGCCCATGGTGAAAACCGCCACAAAAACAGAGATCAGCAACGCAATATTTGGATTCCCTACAAAGGTAGCGGCGGCCAAAACAGGTGAATCTGCGGGCAGCACAAAAGACAACGATGAGGCAAGCGCAATAAGCAGTACAGGAAGCAGGCCCGTAAGCAAACTGGTCCAAAATCCGGGGATATTTTCCTCCGCGGGCAACTCAACATGTGTAAATTGAACAGGTGGATTGGGTCGGATGCCCTTCAAAGTTCTGGAAAAAACTACACCGCCCAATAGGATTGCTGGGATTGCTACCGCCACGCCGTAGATGAGGGTTAGCCCCATATCAGCATTATACAGTGTACCGATGGCAGTCGGCCCAGGATGCGGCGGTAAATAGCCATGTGTTACCGAGAGGGAAGCAAGCATCGGCAATCCTACGAAAATAAGTGGCAGGCGCGTCTGTGCCGCAATTGCAAAAACAAAAGGTACAAGAATGACGAAGCCGACATTGTAAAACATCGGAATACCCACTGCAAATCCAATCAGTACAACCGCCCATTGTACGTTTTTTGTGCCAAATACGCGAATCAGGCTTGTGGATATCCGCTGTACCCCTCCTCCATCTGCAATCATTTTACCGAGCATCACTCCAAAACCTAAGATCATAGTTAGCGAGCCTAACGTATTTCCGATTCCCTTCTCTATGGAGGTAACCACATCCAACACAGGCATACCCAGTGCAATGCCTACCGCCAACGAAGTAATGAGTAATGAGAAAAAAGCACTGAGTTTGAAAACAATCACCAGCAACAAAAGCAACAAGATGCCGCCTACAACGACAATAATAGGTATCATATCAAAATTGGTTAGCTATGTAATTAAAATTCGTCTTTTACCTTGTCATACAGCCGCTCAAACCGGCTAAAATTTTCCATATATAAGCGATGAATTCCTGCATCGGGTGTATAAATAGTTTTTACCGATCCATCTTCAAATCCGCCAAAGCCATTCAATATACCCAGCGCTTTTACTACCGTCATATAAGCACCTGTGGCAGCGCCTTCCACATGATCATGCACAATCACCTGCTTATTAAATACATCGGCCAAGAGCTGCACCCAGAGCGGTGCCCGGGCGAAGCCTCCGCTAGCATGGATTACCTGAATCGGCCCGGCAATCTCGCCCAGCACTTTTCCCACACTGTACAGACCATAGATTACCCCCTCAAACACCGCTCGTGTAAAATGCGCTCTACTGTGATGCATTTGCACACCGAAAAACAGTCCTTTCGCATCTGCATTCCAATGCGGCGCACGTTCACCGGCAAGATATGGCAAAAAGATCAGTCCTTCCGCGCCCGCTGGCACCGAAGTCGCTTCTTCGGCAAGCGTCGCATAGGAATCTACATTTGACGCATCTGGCATCCCGAAATTATCCTTATACCATTGAAGTACAACCCCGCCGCTGTTGACAGCTCCGCCCAGCACAAACGTATTCCGGGTAAGCACATAGCTGAATGTGCGGGCTTTTTCGTCTGTTACGGGAACGTTGGAAGTTATCCGAACAGCCCCGCTGGTGCCAATGGTAACCGCAGCATCACCGGGTGAGATCGCGTAGGACCCCAAGTTGGCCATACACCCATCACTGCCGCCGATCACAAACGGTGTATCGACTGGAATACCCATCTCATGGGCCGTTTGCTCGTCCATGCCCGAGATCACGTAGGTTATCGGTACGGGCTCGGCAAGTTGTTCCGGAGAGATTCCTATCAGATTCAACGCCGGGCGATACCACGTAAATGTATGAATATCAAACAAACCTGTAGCGGAAGCGATCGATTCATCGATCACGTATCGACCGAAAAGCTTAAAAAAAACATACTCTTTGATCGAGATAAACTTATAGACAGTGTTGAATACTTCCGGAAGATGCTCGCGCATCCAACCCAGTTTACATAAAGGAGACATGGGGTGTATCGGAGTACCGGTTTTCGAGTATATATCGAAGCCTATCGAACTCGCCTTCAATTTACTGGCAAAAGGTTCGCTCCGCGTGTCGGCCCAAATGATACAGTCGGTCATCGGCTGATGTTCCTTGTCTATCGCGATCAACCCATGCATGGCACTGCTGAATCCGACTCCCAACAACTTGGCCTGGCTAAACCGGTTTCGGACTGACTGCACGGTGGTCGAAATCGCTTCAATAACCGCAGAAAACAACACTGCTGGCGACTGCTCGAAGTATCCCGGTTGTGGATTCAGTATCGGATAACCAACGTGTTGTCCAGCGATCACCTCTCCTTCAACGCGAAATGCGACTGCCTTTGTGCCAGAGGTACCAATATCTACTCCTAGTATATAATTCATGAGCACTACTATTCAGCTATAATCGGAAATCTATGTTGTCTGCACAAATATATAAAAATGCCCAACTCTAGCGTTTTTTACTTAACATTGCACGTCCATCATCAACGAAGTGTATGCGGATATTTCTTTACCTATTAGCCTCAATACTGTTTCCTGTTTTGTGTAACGCGCAGGAACTTCGCAGCATCAATCATTTTATCGTTAAAGAAAACCTAATCAAAAATGGTAAATTAGCGATCATCGCTACGGATGCAAACGAAAATCCACTTGATTCCATTTCGGGAACCTATCAGTTCGTCATCAACGGGTTCGAGCAAGCGTTGAAATTCAATGAAGGTGTGGCGATCACCCCGCATGCCATTGAGACCTCTGCGTTCGTATTCATCAAGCACCGCAACCAGCAGGGGTCACATGGAAGGCTCTATTATGTGTTGAAAAACGACGGTGGTCTTAACCCGATTGCCATTAATTGGTACTACCTCGTCCTCATTCCAGCAGTTATTCTGCTGGTTGCGTACCTATTTAAGCGGTTGATGATTCTGGCAGTGATCATTTTAGTGGGCCTCTTTATTTTCAACTATAGCAAAGGCTTGAATCTGGAAAATCTGTTTGAAACCCTGGTACATGGAATCAAAGGATGGTATTAAAACGGCATGCCGATACCAAAGTTATACTGAATGAAATTGTAGCGATCGGGGGCATTGGTAAGCCGGTATTGTTCTTTAAACTCCCTACTATTGAAAAGCTCCGAAATTACCCACTGCTTTGTACCCTCAAACTGTGGGTCGCGGACTTTCATGCCAGCATCTAACCTAACTACGAAATAATCGAGGTCAAAGCGGAGGCCTGCTCCGGCTCCCAGGGCAATCTGCCCCAGAAATTTATCAAACCTGAATTCGCCACCGGGGTTCAATTCATTTTCCCGAATCCGCCAGATGTTACCAAAGTCGGCAAACGTTGCGGCCTTTAATTTTGCACCGAAGATATCGTTCACCAATTTAAAACGATATTCTACGTTTCCCTCCAACTTAATTTCGCCCAGTTGATCTAAGTTACGGAGATTAAGACGCAGACCAGGATCCAATACTTCCCGATTGTAGTTACCCGGTCCGAGGGTGCGTGCCTGCCACGCCCTCATCCCGTTCATCCCCCCGCCGAAAAAGCTTTTTTCAAAAATCAGCAAACTGGAATTATTACCATATGGTAGCGCCACCCCGGGATTGAGCCTTACGACCAATTGGCGGTCGCCTCCGAGGTATCGATAGTACCGCAAATCTACTTCGGCTTTTGCATATTGAAGGTACGGTACACCCAATACCTCCTTTTCTCCATCCTCGTTGCGTTTGAAATTGACTGCCTGACTTGCCAGTCCCAACACATTACCACTGAGATCTAACGCGCCGCGGAAATACAGGAAATCTTCCAGCCACGAAAGTTTAGCGGCATTGATGGTATAGGTGTACTGAGAACCCAGTCCAAAATACGCACGGTTGTTACTTCGCACATAGAGCAAGAAGCCATTCTTGATCAGGTTTTCCGCAAATTCACTGTTCAGTTGCCCGTACCGGTATTCCAACACCAACGGAGTAAGTGTATGTTGTCTATAACGGCTGCTGTACCAGTTATAAGACAATGTACCGCTAAAATAGCGATTGGAGTAGGTTTGGAACTGGTCGAACGCTTGGATATTGACTGAAAAAATCGTTCGAGGTAATCCGTTTGTTCCGACGGGAGGAACATCAAACGGAGTAATCAATCGGGGAACGGTAATGTTAACCCCAGCCTGAAAATCGTTATTGAACACGCGATCAAACAGATTTCCAGACAAGCGCGAATCAAACAAGACACCATAGCGCAATTTCACTTCCAATTGTTCCAGTCCACCGAACAGATTTCGGTGAGTGAAGGTGTTTCCGATGTTGAAGCCGCTCATTCCGGCATTAAACGTATATTCTCCTTCTGTCTGATTGCCCATATATGCCCTTGGCACCAGCTCATAATGGACATTGAGTCGATTCGTATCCGGTTTATCGTAGGTAATTTTCACACTACGAAACCCATTTAATTCATAGAGCCTATCGTAGGTGAGGTCCTCCATATCCACATTATACCGGTCACCTTGCCGATGAAAAAGGTAACGGTCAATGGGTGCCGACCGAAAGCGCCCCGTATGGTCTTCAAAATAGAGATCGCCGGCCAACCTAGCTAATTCCGGACGATCCAGATTCAGTTCCGGCCGGTCATGACGGATGGTCACGAAGCTGCTATCTATCACATATTGAGTATGGGCAGCCCGGCCCTCCGGATTATCCACAATCAGCTTCAGGTCGGCTTGGTTATTCTGAAGTGCGGTGTCTACATCTACCCGCATATACTGTCGTAAATAATCGAAATAACCTGCCTGACGCATCAAGTGGTAGATTTGCTCACGCTCCACAACCAGCGAATCTTCGTCGTAACGCACTCCCGACTTAATCCGGCTAAAACCCAACCTCGCTTCTTCATACACCTGGGCCAATCCGGGATCCGCAATATCCACGGCTACATTGCGTAGTGTAAATGGCTCTCCCGGCACGGCACGGAAAAAAACGTGGGCTCGCTTTCCTTTGGTAACAATATCGTTGCTCACCGACGCGTTGAAATATCCTTTGGATCTTAAGTACCGATTGATTTGTTGTGTGGAGAAATCGACCAATGCACTGTCTAAAATATGCGGTGGTTCGCCTACATTACGGATATCTTCTTTTCGATATCCACCCTTTTTCGCATTTGCGAGGTTGTAGATAAATAAGTTAATACGAGAATTGGGACGGATATCTACCGGTATATAAGCGTGTGCCTGCTCTTCCAGCGAGGGATCAATTCCGGTGATTTCGGTTTTGGTAACCAACGCCTGTCCGTCGTCCAACAACCGGGTCGAACGGCACGATACGGATAATATCAGCAAAAGCGCTATACTTGCATATGCAAAAAAGCAATTCTGTTTAACCATTGACAATGCTATCAAAACCGCAAATCCGTACCATCACCTCGCTTCAACATAAAAAATTCCGAAGAGAACATGGGTTGTTTGTCGTAGAGGGCATGAAGTCCGTCATGGAGTTTGTCCATTCCGACTATCACGTAAAACATATTTTTTACACCTCCCAAGCGGCTACAAAGTTGATTAAAATCCCGCAAAATATAAAATCGGAAGAAGTTAGCGAAGATGACCTCAAACGCATCAGTACGCTGAAGACACCTCAGGGGGTTTTGGCTCTGGTGCACCTCCCAACACACCCGACACTAACCGACGAGATGCTACGCGGTACCTTCCATCTGATACTCGACGATATACAGGACCCAGGCAACCTCGGTACCATCATCCGCACGGCGGATTGGTTTGGCTTCCATCGCATCATTTGTTCTGCGGGTTCCGTAGACGCTTATAACCCCAAAGTTGTTCAAGCCAGCATGGGTTCGTTGGCCCGAATGCAGGTATATTATACAGACGTTACCGCACTGACACGTAAGGCGCCGGTTCCTGTCTTTGGAGCCATGCTCAACGGTACCCCGATTTATGAAACCGACTTCGGTCACGAAGGCCTAATTGTTCTTGGCAATGAAGGAAACGGTATCAGTGCATCGGTTTTATCTCATATTCAACAGGCCGTCACCATCCCCCGCATTGGCAACGCCGAATCACTCAATGTCGCAATCTCCGCAGCGCTCTTTTGCACGGAAATAGCACGAGGAAAAAAATAAACTCCCCTATTCAAAAACCACCCTTTTGGGTGGGTATAATTTGGGGCTAAACGGCTTATTTTGTAAAAAATTCGATTTGCAGCCGTAAAACCATGAATCTGAAACCAAAAATCGATAGGCAAAAATCCTGCAAGCTACCCTCAACCCCTACCCTCATTAGCGGTGATTGTACCATAACCGGGAAGATTAAAAGCGCACACGCCATCCGCATCGAAGGCACCCTTTTGGGTGATATCGAAGAAGCAGGAAACGTAATTATCAGCCAATCAGGCTTGATTAATGGCGATATCGAAGCAAAATCCCTTATCGTTTTCGGTCACGTTCATGGAAACATAACCGCCCTTGATTCTATCGAAATCAAAAATTCTGCAACCGTAATCGGACGACTCAATGCGACGAAGCTGTCGGTAGAACGCGGCGCTGTATACGACGGAAATATTGCAATCGGTCAGGTTTCCATCGGTTCAGTGTAATTAACCGCTACAAATCACAAACTAAAGCAAGTTAAACTCAATTTTTATGTACTCAATTCAGTCCTTTTCCAGTTTAGTCGAAAACAACAACACCGTATTAAGCAATACTTCAAAAGACCTGCTGCATGGTCTCAAAATCTTTCATGACGACAAATGGCATATTTGTGGCGACTTGGCGTTAAATGAAGGACTTTCTCCACATAAAATCATCAACTCATCACCAGACGATACCGACTATCAACTTTTGGGAAAATCAGCGCTGCTCTTGGTTCAGGATGAAGTCGAACAGCCCATTACGGTAACCACCGGCTTTCCCTATTCAACATACCACATCTACAAAGAAAAGGCAATATCCTTTCTTCAACAGTCGCATATACTGGAATTTGATGCATCTACCTATAACGGCGGTGGCAGAAAAAAAACCGTATTAGAAGTGCAAAACGTGGAAGTAATCCCCGAAATCGTGGGTTGTACAATTGCAATTAGAAAGGGCGAAAAACAAGCAAAAGGCAGTTTCTTTGTATTAAGTTGCGGGTTCGGCACATTCGAATCAATACTAAGCACAGACTCAGGAATTATCGAACAAACCATGGTCAGTACACATGGTATTCGTTATGCAGTTAACATGCTTATCAATGAATTGAAAAGCAAATATTACCTGGAATTCAGGAACGCACACCTATTTGACGATGCCTTTCAACGCGGCTATGTGTACCTTAACCGGCAGAATATCGACCTGCGTGAAATACGCAAAAATGCGCTGCAAACCTACTATAACGAGGTAATTTCTCCAAATCTTAGAAATGTCATTACCGACACCAATCTAATGAAAACCAACCGGATTTACCTTTGCGGCGGTGCCATGTATTACCAGGATTTAGTAGACTGCTTTAAAAATGAATTTGCTAACATCGCCCAAATCGAGGTACTGGATAATCCTGAAACGCTGGCAAGCAAAGGATATGCACTCAATTCGCTTCGTATCACACACGGCAAAAGAAAATCGGCCGTTGGAATAGATATCGGAAATGCCTCTACGATTGTGACAAAATTTAATGACGAAGAAACAGAAACGTTTTAGATTGATCGATTTTTTTTTAGGTAAATCCGTAAAAAAAAACGCATCAGCAAACCAACGGGTACAAGACGAAATGGCTAACGCTGTAACACGCGACAATGTGGATTCGCTGAATTCAATGATTCTTTCCGGCAACAGGCAAGGTAATTTTTATGCGCACGATATGATTACCGTGACCGCCGATAGTCATATTTCTGGAACAATCGTTACAACGAATGGGATCATGAAAGGAAAGATTACCGGCAATATCACGTGTGCAGGTGAACTTTTAATCGAACCAACAGCAATCATTGAGGGTAACATCACGGCAAAAATAATTGACATCCGGCCGGGGTCCGTCATTCACGGGACGTTCACGCATTTTTCCGCTATCGACACCATGCATGGGCAGTCCCATCGGGCGCCATTTCCATTACCGGAAGTTTCCCGGCAGGTACACGGCGAGGCAACAAGGAGGAAACGATCCCAACCAGTTCCTGTTGATGAGCAGCCAACCGGTTGGTGGTAAGGAATTTTGTCGTATTTTTACGACGATGGAAAAATCATATGCATTAATTACCGGAGCAAGCCAAGGTTTAGGAAAGGCTTTTGTTTTAGAGCTGGCAAAACGGAATATCAACACCATTTTGGTCAGCCTGCCTGGCGAAGGTTTGGAGTATATTGCGTCGCAAGTGGAGGCTCAGGGTCTGGAGGCTCATTGCTATGAAACCGACCTTACCCTAAAAGAAAACATCGTTGCGCTGGCCAATTGGGTTAACGAACGCTTTCCACTCAGCATCCTGATCAATAACGCGGGATGTGGCGGCACTCAAAGTTTCAGCAATGTCAGTGTAGATTACCTGGATCGCATCATCCAGCTCAACGTAAAAGCCACCTCTCTTCTTACCCATCAGTTGCTACCCAACTTGGTGAGGCAAAAATCTGCCTATGTACTTAATGTGGGAAGCGTGGCCGCCTATAGCCCCATTGGATATAAAACCGTCTATCCGGCATCTAAAGCATTTGTTCACAGCTTCACACGGGGGCTTTATCAAGAATTTGCGGATAGCAATGTGTTTTTCAGTGTGGTTAATCCCGGACCGATGATGACCAATCCAGACTCCTCTTCCCGCCTTCAGCAACAGGGGCGTTTTGCGACTATGGGGCTTCTTTCGCCCGAGCAGGTAGCAGCGATCTCCATTCGGCAATTGTTCAGGCGGGATACACTGATTATGCTCAATTGGGTAAACCGGCTCACCTGGATGGTCATGAAATTTTTACCGATCTACATCCGGTTACCGTTGCTCACCCATGCTATCAAAAAGGAAATTAATCGCGCATGAATGTACTGGTTACTGGGGCAAATGGATTGCTGGCTACCAATACCATTATCGCTCTTCTCTCCCGGGGGTATCGCGTAACAGGCCTTATCCGTGACGTAAACAAATTTCTGCTACCTCCTCAATCGAATCTCAAGTTGGTAGTGGGCGACATCACCCATGCCGAGTCGCTGGAAAAAGCTGCAGCAGGTTGCGACTGTATCATCCATTGTGCGGCAACTACCGAACAAAGCTTACTGCGCTATGAGACTTATTATCGCATCAATGTCATCGGAACCGAACATGTCATCCAGGCGGCATTAAAAAATGCCATCAAAAAGATAGTCTATATCGGCACGGCCAATACGTTTGGTTACGGCTCCTTACAGCGCCCCGGAAATGAGACCCATCCACCCAAAGCGCCCTTCAGCCACGCTTGGTATGCTAAGAGTAAATTGGAGGGTCAACAAAAAATTCTAGCTGCAGCGCGTCAGCTCTCGGTCACCGTGGTTAGCCCTACATTTATGATTGGTCCGTATGACGGCAAACCCAGTTCAGGCGCAATTATCCGGATGGGGTATGGCAAGAAGTTGGTTTTCCATCCGCCAGGTGGAAAAAATTTTGTAAACGTTGAAGATGCTGCTGTTGGTGTGGTAGACGCGCTGGAAAAAGGAAAAGATGGCGAGGCGTATCTTTTAGCGGGTGAAAATCTTACCTACCGGCAATTTTTTAGAAAAGTGAACGATCAAACGGGGCAACGCCCGATACTTATCCAACTACCTCGTTTTGCCTTATTGGCTGCAGGTCATTTGGGCAACTTATTGCGTTCCCTGGGTATCAAAACCCCCCTCTCATCCACCAATATGGAAATTCTTTGTGTCCGGAACTATTATTCGAACCAAAAGGCTCAGAAAGAGCTGGGAACGGTTTTCCACCCGATCGAAAACGGCATCGGTAAAGCCATTCATTGGTTTAAGGCGCAGCGAATGCTATAAATATTCGTTTGGTATAACCTTTGCAAGGCTAAGGTTATGAAACGATTTTATACAACGGCAGCTCTATTCCTTGTCATAACCTTTGGAATGACGATTGGAGGCGCTTATGCCCAATCCCGCGCTACAGAAATCAACCGGAAGAATTCATGGATTAAAATCGGACTGAATACAGGATTACCTATTGCCCAGCTCGCAGATCGGTCCAATTTTACGCTGGGTGCAGAAGTAAAAGGCCAATTGATGTCAACTCCCAATTGGGGACTGGGATTGGCCTCCGGATACACGCATTACTTTCCCAAAGACGGGCATGAAAATTTCGGATCTGTTCCTGCTGCGGTATTTGCCCGGTATTATCCCGCAAGACAGGGCTTTTTCATAGGAGTCGATCTCGGATACAGCTTTCAAACGGGCAGCCAGTTCAATGGAAACGGTGGAATGTATGCGAGACCACAACTAGGTTACCACAACCGGCTTTGGAATCTATTTGGGTTTTACAACGGTATATTTCGTAAAGGGGTAAATGGCGGACATATTCAATACGTAGGCATCGGTACAACTTTTAATATTCTTTTTGATTAGTAATTCATCCGTCGCCAAATTACCGACAAATGTGAATCTTTTCATTATTTTTGTCCGACAAATACCTAATGACAGCGATCCATGCAGATGTCGGCATTAGACACAACGGACACATATCTCCTATTAGGCACCAATTTAGGCGACCGAATGGTGCTGTTAAAGCAAGCACTTACGGAAATTAATGCGAAGATCGGTACGCTCGGTTGTATCTCTTCCATTTACGAAACCGCTGCTTGGGGAAATAAAAATCAACCCAATTACCTCAATCAGGTGGTACAGGTAGCCACTACGTTGTCTCCTGTTCAACTTCTGGAGCAAACGCAGGCAATTGAAAAAAAAATGGGGCGTGAACGCCACGGCAAGTGGGAAGCCCGGTTAATCGACATCGACATTCTTTTCTATGGGGAATGTGTCGTTGATAGGCCAGATTTACAGGTACCCCATCCTCATCTGGCCGAACGCAAATTTACGCTCGTTCCCTTGCAGGAAATAGCTCCGCTTCTTGTCCATCCTTTGTTACGGAAAAACATTACTGAATTATTAAATCAAACGACAGACCAATTACCGGTAAAGCACTATAACACAAAAACCTATGAGCAACATAAACTTTGAATTTGCCAATATGGCGTATCTTGAGGACTTATCAGGAGGCAACACGCAACTGATCAAAGAGATTCTGCAATTATTTATCAAACAAACACCTCCCGACATGGAGCTTCTTGCGTCCCATATCCATCAGGAAGACTGGGAAAAAGTCTATAAACAAGCCCACCATATTAAACCTACGCTGGCGTACGTGGGAGCAAACGGAATGCGTGCCGAGTTACAAGAAATCGAGAGTCTCGCCAAAAACAGACAAGACCTCAACCAGATTACGGCTAAGTTTGATGCACTTGCACCCAAACTCGAAATTCTCTATGGGGAATTGAACGTCTACCTCCAAACGATCGATTGAAGCACTACACGAGTGCCTTTATTTCGATGTCATAGCTTTCCATAATTAGGTTGGCCAGCAATTTTTTGCACGCTTCTTCTACTTTCTGGCGAGCAACCGTTTCATCCGGAGCCTCCACTTCCAACGTAATGTGCTTGCCTATACGGACATTGCTGATTTCTGTGAGTCCCAGGTTTTTCATGCTCCCTGTTACTGCTTTTCCCTGAGGATCCAGGATTTCTTTTAAGGGCATTACATTGATTTCTGCCAAAAAATTCATATGCTTTACTTAGTTTTTTAAACGCGCTTTACGCCGTTCGCCTAAAATGGATAAATGAAAACAAAAAATACAGTACCAGCACACCCGGAACCGCTGCAAATTTAAGCAAACCAACCCACACTGCGCTTAAAATTATAAAAATGAATTTCCACTTATTTTTCTGCCACGACCCCGATTCCAGTTTCAATGAAAATAATCGGATATTGCTTATCAACAAGGCGCTCGTCAGCGCAATATTACCTAACAAAAAGGCAGGATGGAGAACGAGGCTACCATAGGTTTCCGCGATGAAAAGTAACGAAACCACATAAAATGCATTCATTGGCGTATTAAGCCCGATGAAGTCGGTAGTTTGGCGATCATCAATATTGAATTGAGCCAAGCGGATTGCAGAAAATACAGTCACCACAAACCCGAGATAAGGTATGTATACACTTTCCGGAAATGCGACACCTAATAGCGTATACCATATGGCTCCCGGCACGAGTCCGAAGCTAACCACGTCTGCCAATGAGTCCAGTTCTTTCCCGATCGGGGATTTGACATGCAACGCCCGAGCAACCAATCCATCCAAAAAATCAAAAAGACCAGATGCAACAACACAATATGCAGCTAATTTAGGCTGGGAGGCCAATGCAAGAGTCACTCCAATACAACCACTTAGCAGGTTCAGGCAGGTGATAAAATTGGGTAGGTGCCTTCTCATAGCGATGGGGGTATGCCTTTGATCGGATACCCCCACATTAAGATTAACCGTTCATACTAATAAGAAACTCCTCATTGGATTTCGTTCCACGCATCTGTGCCAATAAGAATTCCATCGCTTCGGTCGAATTCATATCCGCTAGATGATTACGCAGTACCCAGATCCGTTGAAGCGTCTCGCGGTCGTTAAGCAAATCATCTCTCCGTGTACTCGAAGCGATGAGGTCGATCGCCGGAAATATCCGTTTGTTGGAAAGTTTGCGATCCAATTGCAATTCCATGTTACCCGTGCCTTTAAATTCTTCGAAAATCACTTCGTCCATCTTAGAGCCTGTATCAATCAAAGCCGTCGCCAGGATGGTCAGCGAACCGCCATGCTCGATATTACGCGCCGCTCCGAAGAAACGTTTTGGCTTATGCAAGGCATTGGCATCCACCCCACCGGAGAGAATCTTTCCGGATGCCGGTGCCACGGTGTTGTACGCACGGGCCAAACGGGTGATGGAATCCAAGAGGATAACCACGTCATGCCCGCATTCAACCATACGCTTCGCCTTTTCCAATACGATGTTAGCGATTTTAACATGCCGCTCCGCAGGCTCATCAAATGTGGAAGATACCACTTCCGCACGCACACTCCGAGCCATATCGGTCACCTCTTCCGGACGTTCGTCTATTAGCAAAATAATCAAATATACTTCAGGATGATTCTTTGCAATTGCGTTGGCCACATCCTTCAGCAACATGGTCTTACCGGTTTTGGGTTGGGCGACAATCAATCCCCGCTGTCCTTTACCAATTGGCGTAAACAGATCCATGATACGTGTGGAGTAATTGCCAGTACCGGTAAACAGCTTCAACCGTTCGGTTGGAAACAGCGGCGTAAGAAAATCAAACGGCACACGGTCCCGTACATCTGCAGGATTCTGTCCATTGATGGCTTCAACTCGCACCAATGGGAAATATTTTTCTCCTTCTTTGGGAGGGCGGATGCTTCCACGTACCGTATCCCCGGTTTTAAGTCCGAAAAGTTTAATCTGTGACTGAGATACATAAATATCGTCAGGCGAGGTAAGGTAATTATAGTCGGACGAACGGAGAAAACCATAGCCATCCGGCATAATTTCCAATACACCTTCGTTAACAATAACATTATCAAAATCAAGATTAGTTGTAGGCCCTTCGATCTTACTTCCATTCGAAGCGGGTTTGGGGGTTACCTGAGCCGGTTCAGTGCGAGATTCCGCAGACGCCGTTGTGGTTTCCCTGTTTTCGCCCGCATAATCTTCTTTTGTGCTTCTTACACTGATCGGTTCGGCTGTTTTTACCGTACGTGTGCGTTTTCTTGGCTTATCATCAGCAACGTCGGCCTCTTCACCAGCCACAGCTACTTCTTCCTCTTTGGCAGCATTTCTGGCTTCTTCTTCGCCTGTCTCAACAATCTTGCTGACCAACTCTTGTTTCCGCAGTTTCTCTGCATCCGGGATGCCGATTAACCTCGCTATCTCGCGCAACTCGGACACGAGCTTCGCATTCAATTCATTAATATTCATCAACTATAAATATAAATATATATAAGGATTTGCTTTTATACACAGAAATTTATCCACCGTGTCCCGCCGCACATTTTTAAATAACAGTGTTTCAGCATTTGGTCTTCAGAAATCAAAGAGTTTCGATGAAGTGTTAGGATAAATTTTGAGAATACTGCGCAAAGTAAAGGATTACATTTTGAATTTCAAAAAAATATTAAAAAAATCCAAACTCACCCACAAAAGCCAACCTGTTATTTCCCTTTTTACAGTGTATCGGGCAGTGAATCAATCAACCTCAGACCACTGTATATCAACAATATTAAATGATTTAACTATTTATAAAAACACAAAAAAGCTAAAAAGTTTGAATTATTGATACAAAAAGCGGTATGTTAGGCCATAAATTTAGGCGACTATCTGGGTAAATAAAATGGACAGCGGGTCATTTTTTTAAATAAGCTGACAGATAATGTTATTTTTTTTCCGGGAAAACTGTATTTTCGGCGCGTATTTATTCAACGCATATTATTCAAACAGTTATCATTTAACTAAAATACCAAAACTAACACCCAACAAATGATTATTATTGCAGACGGAGGATCGACCAAAACCAATTGGTGCTTGCTGGACGACGCTGGAAAAAAAGTGTATTTCAATACGGAAGGTTACAATCCTTATTTTGTGAACAGCGATTACATTGTCAATTCGCTCAAAAAGGGCCTTCCTAAAGACCTCCCGTATGACCGGGTCGCTGAAGTAAACTATTACGGTGCGGGGGTACATAACGAAGAGAAAGCAGCCATTGTTGTCGAAGCCCTCAAACAAGTCTTCGTAAACTCCCACGTATTTGTGGGGCACGACTTGCTTGCCGCTGCAAGGGCATTACTCGGAGATCAAGCGGGGTTCGCCGCGATCTTGGGTACAGGAACCAATACCTGCATTTATGATGGTAAAGATATTATACATAACATCGATTCTGCTGCCTATATTTTAGGAGATGAAGGCAGTGGTTGCTATATTGGGAAAAAACTGTTGACGGATTATATCCGCGGTTATATGCCTGAAGATGTACGGGCGGTCTTTTGGGAAACTTATAAGTTGACCCCGGATGACGTGATGGATGCTGTTTACACCAAACCGTTAGCCAATCGTTTTTGTGCAAGTTTCAGCAAATTTGTCTATGATGTGATGGTCAACATCAACTATTCCCGCGGATTGGTACAGACCTCTTTTGATGATTTCTTCCGCAATTTGGTTTCACGGTATCCGGATTACCAACGCTATACGTTCAATTGCATCGGCTCGGTTGGCTACAATTTCAGAAATGTGCTGGAAGAAACGGCTGTCCAATATGGCATGAAAGTCGGTCGGATTCTCCGGTCGCCCATTGATGATCTCGTGCAATATCACATTAACAACAAGTCGGTTACGCAATAGCAGCCGAAGCACATAGTCGCAGACGTTGGCCGTTACAAGGTCAATTCTCCCCCGATTTCGAGCAAATGAAGATCAAGTCCGGCGTCTGCGAATTTCTTTTTAGCAACATTTTTATCAATCGTGATGGGCGGGAACGTATCATAATGAATCCCCACCACATGTTTACAATTGATAAATTGACACGCAGTAATCGCATCCTCCACATCCATCGTAAAATGCCCGCCAATGGGAAGAAACGCCCAGTCGAGGCCCAGGTGTTCCAATAATTTCATTTCTAGGGTCAGTGCCGTATCTCCCGCGAAATAAATGGTTTTATTGCCACTTTTCAATACGTATCCCGCGGGTACACCCGCGTACTGTCCATCTGGAGCAGCGTTGGTATGCAGGGCATACACCATTTTGATGGTTCCGAAATTTGTCTGCACTGTGCCACCAAAGTTAAACGGAATAATGGCGGATTCGGGGATATCCTGCCGGTTGACCCACATGGCGGTTTCCACAATGGCCATTACTTTCGCTTGGCTGTTTTTCTGAATTGCCGCCATATCTGCCACATGGTCCTCATGCGCATGGCTCAGTACAATGTAATCTGGCTTTAGACTGCCTATATCAATGTGGGAAGCCTCGGGATTTGGACTGATAAAGGGGTCGAACAAAACTGTCGCGCCCTCCAGCTCAAGCCATACACTCGAATGCCCATAGTAAATTGCTTTCATTTTTTAATAGTAATTTGCAAGTAATCATTGGCCAAACAAGCCACCTAGACCGCCCAACATATCCTTCGCTGCGCCCTGCATTTCCGTCTGACTGACCTGATCTGCCTGCTTCAACGCATTATTCACAGCTACGGTAAGGAGTTCTTCCAGTTCTTCCTTATCCGCATTGGATAGGAATACCGGATCAATGCTTATTTCAGTCACTTCTTTATTAGCCGTAGCCGTCACTTTGATGAGTCCCCCTTCCGCTTCACCGGTTACCGTGATATGATCCAGCCTTTTCTTGATCTCTTCAGCCTTTTGACGGGCTTCAAACAATTTGTCAAACATTTCTCCCAATTATTTTCTTGACCTCTAAAGTAAAAATATGAACCGAAAACCGGATCATTTGTTTTAATTTTTAACGGTTGCTCTATCGCCCCACACGTCATACCGACTTACGTTTGTCCCGCTTTGCCTTTCACACGTAAATAAACGACACTGTTATGGGGAAGTCCCAATGTCATAGCCGGCTTGATCTCCAACAGGTTTTGAAGGTAAACACTTATAATACCCGATAACACCCTTCTCCGTGATTCTTCAAATTCGGGCATGACGAAAAATTTACCCAGCCGCAATTTCCCGTCGGGGCCCACCAATGCCGAAAAGGTGTAATAGAAATCTTTATAGGCCTTATCGATGACAATGTCATATTCGGGATACAGGTATGCATAGGCCGACGATTGACCGATCAACTCGAGGCTGTCGTGTTGCCTTCGCTTAATTTCCAGAATAGGACTGTTGCTGACGAGTTTAGGATAATTCTTGGAAGAAAACGAGCTATCCACGTTAGTCAGATTGCGGTTCGCCCGCGCCACCATTTCCTGTACAAACAAGGTATCCCGCTTACGCGGTTTCCTAAGTTCCGATAGCGGGGTATCCAATTGCTTCAGATAATCCTTCGAATAGAACCGCATATATACATTCGAACGGATTTTATTCACTTTCAATCCATCCAGACTCAGTCGCTGGAGCATTATGCTGTCTGGATGCAGGTCAATCACTTTCCAGCTTTCCCTTGCAAAGTGGAAAAAAGAGTCATGATCATGGGTGATTTGAAAATTAAACGACGAATCGCTGCCCGGCACGTATATCTGCACCGCATCTTCACGAGTAAATTTTACATGCCATTCCGCTTCCTGTACAAAACCGATCGAATCATAGGCCAAGCCATTATCAAACGCCCGCCTTGCCTCGTAAAAATCGATGCCGACAATGGGGGCAAAAGACGGACGCCTGGGATCAGCTTCCTTTTCATCGGTGCCCGAGCAACCGATGATGTATCCACAGAAAGCAACAAAAAGTGCCTGACAGCATGCTGCTAGTAAACGATTTCGCATGGGCTGCTAACCTAATACAATTGCGTGTAATATGCAATAAATTTTACTGTTACATTACGACTGTCATAAATCCCCCCTACGATTGTCACGTTTCCCGTATGCAATTTTCATCAGATCACCCTATATTCGTATGGTAATTCAAATCCTATCAGTAATCGTTATGAAAAGCAAAATTCTAACCGTCCTATCCGCAATCTTCGGCTTACTATTGATCAACAGCGGTTTAAACAAATATTTCCAGTACATACCCGTACCGGAAGGATTGCCCGAAGAAGTTGTTAAAGACAACGCCGCCCTAATGGAAATCCAATGGCTTATACCGCTCGTTGGCCTCGCTGAAATCATTGGGGGGCTGCTGCTTATTTTTCCCAAAACGCGGGCTTTGGGGGCGCTTATCGTCTTTCCGGTGATGGTAGGCGTGCTGCTCACCCATATCTTCGTCGCACCAGCAGGATTACCCATCGCGCTAGCGCTCTGGGCGATCCTACTATGGATTCTCTTTGAGAACCGGCGAAAATATACTCCCCTGATTGGCAATTAGCATCGGAATACGAGACTGCCGCAGCTACAGTTCACTCAATCGTTTGCCGATGTAATTGGTGAACCTACTGTGTTTGGGTTCACCAACCATTTGCTTCACGTAAATACTGTGATGCCCGGACAACAGATAGGACACAATGCAAGCAATCGCCACATAGATACCACATTCGGCACCAAATAACTCTATGCCCATCAGCATGCAGGCAAGCGGTGTATTGGTAGCCCCGGCGAACACGGCAACGAATCCCATACCCGCCAATAGCCCCATTGGCAGGGGAATGAACAGTGCCAGGGCATTGCCCAGGGCTGCACCGATAAAAAACAGGGGGGTTACTTCGCCGCCTTTGAAACCTGCCGCCAATGTAACGATGGTAAAGGCCATCTTCCATGCAAAGTCATATGCAGGCAATTGCTGGTCGAACGATGCGACGATGGTAGGAATGCCTAAGCCGATGTATTTCGTGGTACCAACTGCCAACACCGCGAGCGCGACGATCGCTCCCCCGACAAACGAACGCAACGGTAGGAATGGGATCCGTTTTTTGAATACGCTCCCCACCGCACGCATGGCCTTGCTGAACAGCGCTGCGCACAACCCAAAGGCAATGCCTGCGGCGACGGCGTAAACGACATACTGAAAGGCCACATCGGGGACACTTTCAATGTGGTAATGGGTATGCGGCGCTTTCCACATCCTTGCCACTGAATCGGCAAGAATGGCCGATGCAAAAGCGGGGAAAATGGCATCGTATTTTATACGGCCGATCAAAAAGACCTCCAGTCCGAAGACCGCTCCTGCCAACGGCGTACCGAATACAGACCCAAAGCCTGAGGCTACGGCTGCAATGATCAGTATTTTCCGTTCATTGGGTACCAGTCGGAAAGGCTTGCTGAATTGGTCGGCGATCGCTCCGGCCATTTGTAGGGCCGTCCCCTCCCTTCCGGCCGATCCGCCGAACAGATGCGTCGCAATGGTACCGATATACACCAATGGTGCCATTTTGAAAGGGATGGTCCTTCCCGGCCTGTGAATGGTATCGATGAGCAGGTTATTTCCCGCCTCCACATCGCTACCCCAATACTGGTAGAGCAATCCGATGGCCATTCCAGAAACCGGCAGAAGTGCGAGTATCCATCCGTTGTTTTCCCGAAGGGAGGTTGCCCATTCAAGTGAAAAGAGAAAACCCGCCGATACAGTGCCCACACATAAGCCCAAAACGGAACTGATGACCAGCCATTTGCCGACATACGGAATCGCAGGATATTTCCTAAAAAAAAGTTGGATACGGATGTTGATGTGATGAGTGAACGATGCCTTCCGATTTCTTGTTTGCATACCAATCCTGATTAAACGTCTTTGTTTATCCACTTAACCAGGCGTCATCAGCATCCCTCAGGGAGCGGTTGGGTAAGGAAGAACACCATTTCCTTTTGTCGACGCAAACTTACATAACTTTACTTGTATATGCAACATCATCACCGTCCGTAGGCACCGAAGTAAGCGGCTCCGATCAATGCAGCCTTGCTGTTCAGGACCACCTTGATGGGCACCTCCTCCAACAGTTCCTTCATGTGTGAATTTTGGATAAACTGCTGCCGGAATAGCTCTTTGCGCAGCAACGGATAAATCCGGGGCGGTATGCCACCCCCTAATAGGAGTCCGCCGACCGCCTTGTGTTTAAGCACTAAACTTGTCGCCTCGCGTGCCATGAAGCTTACAAATAAATCCATGGCTTTGGCACAGGTGGCGTCCAATTCACGCATGGCAGCATGGCTGACCACAGCAGCGGAATCGTTGCTGTTCTTGAAATTTTCAGTCAGCCAGGCGGGCTCTTTATGACCTTTTACATCGCGCAGGAAACGGTAAATACGATAAATCCCTGGGCCTGATACCACGTGCTCCCAGCTTACGATATCGCTCTCTTCGTTCAGGTATGCCTGCAGTTCGAGATCAAGCGCTGTCCGCGGAGCAAAATCACTGTGCCCCCCTTCGGTAGCAAATGGCCGGTAAGCCTCGCCGTCCCAAAACAGCCCCGCCTCCCCCAAACCGGTACCCGGAGCGAGAATGACCATGTTACCCTGAATAGGCTCACCGTCGTCAAACACCGGGGCGATATCTTCCGGGGCCAAACCGATCAGCCCATAAGCCGTAGCTTCCAGGTCATTAATCAGCACCGTGCGACCGATACCCAATTCGCGCTCCAATCGGCTACCATCGAGTTCCCACGACAAATTGGTCAGCTTCACCTGGTTATCCAAAACAGGCCCTGCTACACCAATGGAAAGGATGTGTGGGACGTCTGGTTTATCCGCAAGGAAGTTTGTCACAACCTCTTCAAATGTGGCATGAGCCTTGGAGGAAACGGTGGCTTCCTGCAAAAGTGCGAGCGTACCGTTCCGTAGTTCAAACCACCCTAAACTGGTCTTGGTACCACCGATGTCGGCCGCCAAGATCGCCTTTCCCTGAAGGTCACGCTTCCCTTTTTGAGGTAAATACAACGAATAGGACATAGTGTCGTTTTTATTGGGGCAAGATACGGAAAAATGTGATCGATATCTATCCATTTTAACGTTTAACCACCTCATCTGGCATGCAAATGCCTTTCCGGAGGTACTGCATCCCGAACCGCGCGCGGATGTGATCCATCGCTTGCATCAAATTTAATTCTTCGAGCGTATCATTAAATAGGTCGACCTGATAAGCTCCCTGTATGAGGTTGGAAAACTTCACACCAACGAGCCGGATGAGTACTCGCTCACGGTGGAGTTTTTTGAACAGCTCCATTACTTTTTCAGTGAGTGTCCGGTCGGAATTTGTATACGGAATGTTCAGCTGTCGCGTGTGTGTATCAAAATTAAAGTATCGAATTTTCAGCGTAACACATCCCGTCAGCTTTTTATCTTTCCGTAAGTCAAAGGTCAAGGTATCGACAATACTCACCAAGACACGTCGAAGCATACCCATGTCGACGGTGTCCTCTCGAAAGGTAATTTCCTTGCTCATCGATTTCTGTTTATGGAAAGGTACCACCGGCCTGTCGTCTAGCCCATTTGCTTTGCGCCAGATAGCGAGCCCATTTTCGCCCAGTAGCCGTTGCATTGTCCCGGCTTCCATCTCCTGTACAGCACCGATGTGGTAGATACCCAGATTGCGCAGCAGTGTATGGCATTTTTTGCCAACCATCGGGATTTTCCGGATAGGTAACGGGGCCAGAAACTGCTTCTCTGCGCCCCCTTTGACCAACCGTTCCCCGCAGGGCTTGGCCTCGCCCGTAGCGATCTTGCTAACGGTCTTATTCGCCGACAGACCAAATGATATGGGTAACCCCGTCTCGCTAATAATGCGTTGCCGAAGCTCCTGCACCCACTTCCAGCAGCCGAAGAACCGGTCCATGCCCGTGATATCCAGGTAATGCTCATCAATGGACGCTTTTTCAACGACGGGCGTACATGCTTCGATGATTTCGGTAACCTTACGGGAATAGGTACTGTATAAATCGTGATTGCCCCGCACGATGATCGCTTCGGGGCACAGCCTGATTGCTCGCTTCATGGGCATGGCACTGTGCACACCGAACCGCCTAGCTTCATAGCTGCATGACGCCACCACTCCCCTACCGCTGCTGCCACCGATCAATACCGGTTTACCGCTCAGGCTGCTGTTCCGCAGTCTTTCCACCGATACGAAAAACGTATCCAGGTCACAATGTACAATATGCCGCTCCATAAAGCTAATTATTTTAGTAATCGCAATATTCGCAATTACTTTTTTAATTAGCAAAACTATTATCACTCCCCGCTAACCCAGGGGGGTTGATCACCTTATTTCTTTAGAGCTTTTCGGCAACGGTCCGGGCTACTATAACCGCCCCTTCCATGTATCCAGAGCATTCATTGGCAGTTTCTGTTGCGGCAAAGAATAATTTTTCACCCATATAACATTGCTGCAATAACGGGTGTCCGTTGTATTGGTGTGGACGTTGGATCACCTGATTCCCATCGCCTATAAATTCGTCTATCCAAACCTTGTCAAAATAAGCCATAGGTTCCGTTGCCGGTTCTCCCAGTAAATCCGCCAGTTGGCGCAATACAAGTTCCCGGCGGACTGTTTGCGGATAGGTTGCAGCGCCACCATTGAGGAAACCGGTAAAACCAAATTTATTTTCCTCAAAGTTGGTGTGGTCGTACATCTCCGTGATGATTCCGGCATGGCTATACAGCATTCCCGAATACCCCTCATCTCTCCAAAAAGCACGATCGTATTCCAATGTAAACTTTACGGCGCCAGCCATCCAAGTTTGAACATCCGGCAGCACACCTTGCAATGCATCGGGCAGCTTCGGTGCAAAACCGATCTGGGTCGCTATCAACCGGGGTGGAATACAAACGATCACTTTATCAGCATGCCATACCTTACCACCGGATGTTTCCAACACAACTTGAACTTCGGTTTCTCTGATTTCTGTAACCTTTGCGTTTAATTGGACGCTTCCATCCGGTAATTTTGCAGCCAATGCATCGATCAACCGTTGCGTCCCACCGGCCAGTCTATAGGAAGGTGTTTCCGCCTCGGGCACAAAAAATTTCTGTGCAGGTTCGAATGACTTGGTTTGAAACAGCGATATACCTTTTGAAAACTGAGGGTATTTTATTAATCCCAGCTCGTCAATCAATGCCAGCAGATTGGGGTGCAGCTCCGAGAACCAGGTTGCACCTAATTCCAACGGTGTTTCCATGACACCCTTAATGGTTTGTATCCGTCCGCCAAGTCTTGACGAACCTTCTAAGACAGTGGCATGGATATTCCGCTGGGCTAACAGGTAAGCCAGGGTAAGGCCACTCAGCCCACCCCCCACGATAATAATTCTCCTCGTTGATTCCATGAATTTCGAATCCTGATTTTTGAAAGCACAAAATTCTCATCTTATGCTGGCTTTTCAAAATTTGAGTAATTTTATGGTACTTTTATGTAAATGCGCATACGGAGATGTAAGCCTTTAATAACGTAACTGTTTTTTGCGAAGAAAACACTATAGCTACTTTTAATCACCAATTCATACCGTTAACATCGGGAAAACCGGTAAGGTTGAATATGTAAAAATAATAGGACTAATCGGTAATTTTTTGTACTCTTGAAAGAATAAGGGTAAATTCGCGGCGAATGGACAGGACTACACCCTATCTTGTAAAAAATTACCAGCGATACATCGCCGCACTGGCTGTATTTGTTTTGGTGCTCCTTACATCCTGTCCGGTCAAAAATAGCCTCAAAAGCTTGGCGGGTATCCCTGTTAACACAGAACAGGGTTCGGCAAAAAAGAACGGTCCGTTGCTTGGAAACAGCCTGGAAATATGCATCCAAAGTGACATCACAGACGCCAAGATATCCCCGACTACTTCGTCCAGCACAAACGATCTGTTGCCAGCCGTTCTCTTACTAACCGTACTTTCTTTTCTATCTCGCGGTTATATCTCAGATGAGGAGCCATCAAAAGTTGAACACCACACACAAAGGATCTCTCCTACGCTGCCGATATTTCTCCGGCATCGGCAACTCATCATTTAATACCTTTTTACGTATTCCTCCTTCCCCTATTGTGACCAAAAGGCATCGATAGGCAGGATCTCTTTGGTTTCGTATTTCATTCAGCACACGATTGGGCAGCACTTTCAATGACCTGCCAAAAACTTTAAAGTATATGATCAAACAGATTAGGATCACCACAATCCTGTGGCTTGCCCTTGCGGCAACATTTCCTTCTTTTGCGCAGCAGCAACAGACGCATACCCTTGGCAGTTTATGGCCCCTGGTAAAAGCGAATTACCCCGGTATCAGCGCCAGGACGGCAGCCATAGATGCTGCGCAACTTAACGAGCAGGCCGTAAAAAGCAATATGCTTCCCCAAGTGAGCGCGCAGGTCCAGCATACCTATGGCACCTACAAAGGAAATGCAGGTGCGTTTTTTCCCCAGCCGGGATTTTTCAATGTCAGTGGTGCCACTAATCCTTCGGCAAGAAGTATCGCCACGGCAGCCAACAGTTTCGGCTCGGCTATGGTGGAATGGGAGTTGTTTTCATTCGGGAAACTCCGCAAAGAAAGCCAGGCCGCGGGTGCCTTGCTTCGCAAAACAGTAAGCGAAAAGGAAGCCTACCTGCTACACCTGAAAAAAACATTAGCAGAACGGTATATTACTCTGCTGTATAACGACGCTAAGCTGAACTGGACGGCGAAAAATGCAGCACGTCTCGACAGCATTCGCAACCTCACAGCTGGTCTTTCCGCAGCCGGCTTAAGACCTGCGGCAGACAGCCTGCTTGCCTCGTCGTCCTATGTGCAGGCCATGGGCGAACGCGATAAATGGGACGGCCTTAAAAACGCCTCGGTCATCCACCTAGTGGAATTATATGGCACCGATCTCATCGATTATACGGCATCTGCCAGGCGTTTCAGCAATCCAGTCGCCAGCCAAGTAAATGGGGAAAGTGTCCTGACTCCCTCCCATCCTCTGCTGGATGCGCTGGATAGGCAATCCGGATATCACCAGCTTTCTGGTGAAGCACAAAAGCGGTCTGCATTGCCCTCCCTGCGTTTATTAGGGGGCTATGCCTACCGCGGTACGGGAATCGGTCCGGAGGGAATGGTTTCGGGGGCTTGGAAGGACGGTTTCAGCAACTCTACCAGCAACGTGCTTGCCGGTATCGGGATCGTTTGGAACATCACCGATCTGCACACCAGTCGATTAACAGGAGAAAAGCTCTTTAAAGAAGCAGAACGTACCAAGCTACTGCATGCACAATACAAGCAGGCTATGCAGGCAGACCTTTCTGCGTCGCAGGCAAAAATCGTCCAACAGTACGAACAGCTTCAAAAGACGAGACTTGCCGTAAGGCAATCGCAGGATGCCTACAATATGTACGTGGCAAGGTATAAAAGCGGTCTTATTGCGCTCACTGAACTGTTACAGATCCGCACGTTGTTGGAACAGGCGGAAAATGCGCACATCGGCGCTTCACGTGACTATTGGATGTTGCTTGCTTACAAGGCAGAGCTGACTGCCGACTTCGATTTTTTATTTAACAATCTTTAATTACTGCGCATGAACCTGATCAGATTTGCGTTAAGGAAGCCGATTACCGTGATGGTAGCCGTACTGGCGATCGCTTTCTTTTCCTACAACACGATAAAAAAAATAAACGTAGATATTTTCCCCGAGGTGGAATTACCGGCGATGTATATCGCTATGCCTTACGGGGGGCTTTCGCCTGCCTATATGGATGGTTTTATGGCCAATGAGTTCCAAAAAGTACTGTTATTTGTCAGCGGGGTAAAAAACATCGACTTCAAAAGTGTGCAGGGTCTCACGCTCATGAAACTCACCTTTTATCCCGGAACCGATATGGCGCAGGCTGCAGGCGAGGTGTCCACGTCGGTTTCCAGAGCAATGGGTTTCCTGCCGGCAGGTGCCGTTCCCCCGATGGTTGTCCGGTTCGACGGCAGTTCCCTTCCCGTCGGACAACTTGTATTTGAGAGCGACCAACGTTCGGTCAACGAACTGCAAACACTCGCCATCACCCGGGTCAGACCCCTATTTGTGGAGATACCGGGCATCACCGCTCCCGCACCGTTCGGGGGCAATATCCGTTCAATTGTAATCAATATCGACCCTGAAGCCATGCAGGCAAACGGGTTAACCCCCGAAGAAATTACGATGGCCATTACCAAAAACAGCCTTCCTTCTCCCGCCGGGAACATCCGTATCGGCGATGAAAACCTGATGGCTCCTATTAATTCCATTGCAAAGAATCCCGAAGCCTTCCTAAATACGCCGGTAAAAACGAGCGACAACCGTACCGTCTACATCAGGGATGTAGCCCGCGTGGAAGATGGAGCCGACCAAACCGTAGGCTATGCATTGGTCAACGGCAAACGGTCGGTCTACCTACCCATCATCAAAAAGGCTGATGCATCTACCCTGGATGCGGTGCAGCACCTGAAAGCTTCCATCCCGATGCTGAAAAGCCAGCTACCCGACGACGTGGACGTCCGCTATGAGTTCGACCAATCCACCTATATTGAGCGGTCGCTATCCAACCTCATCCACGAAGGTATACTGGGAGCTGTCTTTACGGGGTTGATGATCTGGCTGTTTCTGGGCGATACCCGTGGCGCCCTCATCGTCGTACTCACCATCCCGATTGCCATTCTCTCGGCAGTTACGGTGCTACACCTTTTCGGGCAGACCATCAACATCATGACGCTGAGCGGCCTCGCCCTATCCATCGGTATTCTGGTCGACGAAGCAACGGTAACCATCGAGAACATCCACCAGCACATGGAAATGGGTAAAAGCAAACAGCGGGCAATCCTGGATGCGTTGCTAGAAATCTCCATTCCCAAGCTGCTGATTTTGCTTTGTATCCTTGCCGTGCTCACGCCAGCCTTTATCATGACAGGCATTCCGAAAGATATGTTCATGCCTTTGTCCCTGGCGGTTGCTTTTGCCATGATTGCCTCCTTTTTGGCATCCCAGACGTTTGTGCCGATACTGGCCAACTGGATGATGAAAAGCAAGCACAGCAAGGCAGCCAACACATCCAGAAACCGTGCATTCTTTGAAAAGTTCAGGGTAAACTATTCCTACCGGATGCGCAAATGGTCAACCCAGTCTCTTCCGCTTTTCGTCGTGTACCTACTTGTGGCCGGAGGCATTGCCACCCTGCTGTTAACAGCCGTCGGGACGGATGTGATGCCTGTTTCCAATAGTGGCGACTTTCAGCTACGCATACAGGCGCCTCAGGGAAGCAGGCTCGAAAAAACGGAGCAAATCGTCCGGAATATCACAGACGATATCGTGACACTGGTTCCCGAAGCGGGCATAAACATCACGTCGGCATTTGTAGGCATGCATCCCGCAGGCTCTCCCATCAATCCTATTTTCCTTTTCAGCAGCGCGTCACATGAAGCTGTTTTGCAGGTATCCGTCAATCAGGAGGTGTACGACGGCTCAATGGAGGACTTGAAAGAGCATGTCAGGAAAAGCATTGCCGAAAAACATCCGGAAATTCGGTTTAATTTCGAGCCGATGGAGCTTACCGAAAAAATTATGGGGCAGGGCGCCATGACACCGATTGAAGTAAAAGTAGGAGCAAATCAGGTAAAAGCTGCATTTGCCCACGCATCAAAAATTGAGGCCAATCTCAAAGAAATACCTTATTTACGGGATGTCCGTATCGCCGAAGCCATTGCCTATCCCACGTTGGAAATCGACGTAGACCGTGATCTTGCCGGACAATTCGGGCTGACCATACAGGATGTTACACGGAGCCTGGTCACCGCTACATCCTCTACACGTTTTACCGATAAAAACCTATGGATCGACCCGAAGTCGGGATTGGTTTTCCAAACCCAGGTGCAGATACCCGAGCGAGTGATGTCGTCGGAAGCGAAATTGCGATCCATTCCACTGAAAAAAGGAAGTTCTCGTCCCGTGTTGGAAGACGTGGCAACCATCCGCCGGGTTACCAGTCCGGCACAGGTAAACCGCAAGGGCCCCAACCGGTATGTGACCGTTGTAGCCAACCTCTATGGGACGGATTTGGGAACGGCATCCCAGGCCGTCAAACAAGCCATCAGGGACGCCGGGGAACCGCCCCGTGGAACCACCGTGTGGATGGAGGGCACCTTGCAGCTTTTGGATGATACGTTAGACAGCTTATTGGCAGGTCTCGGTGTCGCCATCGTCGTTATCTTCCTCATGCTGTCAGCCTATTACCAGTCGTTTAGGGTACCTCTTGTTATCCTTTCGGTATTGCCCGCAGTTATTGCCGGGAGCTTGATTGTTCTTTTCCTCACGGGCAGTACGCTCAATCTCCAATCGTATATGGGCATCATCATGTCATTGGGGGTGTCGGTATCCAATGCCGTATTACTGATTAACCAAGCGGAACATTATCGCCGACAATTGGCATTGAAGCCCGCCAATGCAGCCAGGTTAGCCGCTTCATCCCGATTGCGACCGGTATTGATGACTGCAGCAGCGATGTTTGCTGGTATGTTGCCGATGGCCATGGGCCTGGGGGACGGGGCTGAACAGGTTGCGCCATTGGGTAGGGCGGTTATCGGTGGGTTGATTGCTTCTACAGTTACCATTCTGTTATTGGTTCCGCATTTCTTTTCTTCCCTGATGCCGAGAACAACCGCTGTCGGTCCGTCATTAGACCCAGACGATCCAGCGAGCAGGTACTTCCCAACACGACAAACAATACAATAACAATTTAAAATCACAATACCATGTATAAAAGTATGTTAAGCATAAAAAATTCAGCAGGATTGCTAGTTATCGCAGCCACCGCAGCATGGGGTTTCAATGCCTGTTCCCCGGGTGGAAAGAAAAAGGAGCCAGAAACGGAGTTGAAGCCCGTTACCTATGCTACCGCCTCTGTACAGCTCCTCCAACCTGAATATGAACTATCGGTTCCGGCGGAATTGAAGCCATATGAACAAGTAGCTGTGCATGCAAAGGTTACGGGGTTTGTAAAGCAGTTGTATGTAGACCGTGGCGATCACGTTCGCAATGGACAGCTGTTGGCGCTATTGGAAGCACCGGAAATGGAACAGCAATACCTTTCGGATAAATCCACCGAACAAAAGGTATATAACGACTACCGCTATGCGAAGCAGGCGTATGAGCGGCTCATGGAAGCGTCGGTTACTAACGGAGCAGTCGCTGCGATAGAATTAGACCGGGCCAAAAGCGCGATGGAGAGCACAAGATCCGCCTATGAAGCCTCCCGGGCCGGCACGGCACACGCCTCCCAGCTACGGGAATACCTTCGCATCCGGGCGCCTTTTGACGGTGTGATCACCGAACGCACCGTTTCAAACGGCGCATTAGCCGGCACAGGATCCAGCAAACCCCTATTCAGGATGGCACAGGGCAATACCCTGCGTCTAACCGTGGCCTTGCCCGAAAAACACGCAGCGTCGGTAAAGCCCGGTATGCAAGCTACGTTCACCGTCAGCTCGCAGCCGGGAAAAACATTCGACGCCGTACTTTCCCGCACCTCGGGGTTACTCGACCAGCAGGACCGTTCCCTTACGCTGGAGTTTGACGTACCCAATCCATTGGGCGAATTACAGGGCGGTGACTATGCACAGGTTAACCTAAAACTACAACGCAAAAGCCCCTCCCATTGGGTTCCCGGCAAAAGCATCCTGAACACACAATCCGGAACCTATGTCATGACGTTGAACGATCAGGAAATCAGGCGAATTCCTGTAAAAGAAGGTATACGTTTGGACACATTGACGGAGGTGTTCGGCAACCTTTCGCCCGAGGATCACATCCTTTTAAAACCATCGGAAGAAATCAAAGCAAGCAGGTGAATGACATCGAAGGGAACAAAAAACTTCACCAAACAATCGCGACAGGGCGCTGTTATACAAACATAACTCGTTAGCAATTAATTTTTTAATCATTAAATACATATAAAAATGAAAAAGTTGATTAGGATTCTATCCGTCGCTATATGCGGATTACTGGTTTTCCAATCGTGCGGTGAAGCAAACAAAAAAACCGATATTGTAGATTCCGGCACTTACCAAGGTGTAGCCGAGGAAGTAGATTCCGGCGAACAGGAAATTTATGTCCGGACAACCGACGGCAAATTGCTCGAACTTTATTTCACCGGTCGGACGGCACTGACCAGGGCCGACGGAACCCCCGCGGAATTCAGCGAATTGACGGAAGGCGGAAACGTGGAAGTACAGGTCGAGAAAACAGGTAATAAGCTGGAACCGATCGCGGTTAAAATTCTGTGATCACGGTGATCGTGGTACAGCAATCCACCTTCATGTGGCGTAAAGAACTCTGGCATCCGATGGTGGTCCACGTTCCGATCGCTACATTATGCTTAGCCACACTAGTGGGGGTACTATTACTTTTCAACCCTAACGAAAAGAACGGGTCGTTTCTGACCCGTTCTTTTACTTGGCTACTGGGCATCGGTGGCACCACTGCGTGGTTGGCAATTTATACCGGTTTGTGGTCTTATAATACGGAGGTACGCCGCATTTGTGACCCTACTGTGCTGAAATCTCACTTGTGGTGGGGGTATTGCACCACTATCTTATACACGGCAGGTTTTCTGCTTTTTTTCATGCGCCGGCGCATCGTGCCCCTTAAACGCCTACTTATATACTGCGCCGTTATTCTTACGCTGGCCGGTGCCGCTTCGTTAGGATATACCGGCCACCTTGGGGCATCTCTCGTTTACCAACAGGGCGCGGGTGTGCGGCAACCCGCTGCCGACTGTGGGGAATTGCAACGCTAAACCCGCCTATTTGTAACCCATCAATATTCTCCCCGTTTAATATTAAGCAATTGCCAACCCTATTTCAACATCGTTTTTGTTGGATGGTATCTGTTTTTTTGTTATTTTGCGGAAAAAGGCCATGGATATATTAGAACTGTTAAGCACCTTCTCGGTGATTTTTTATGTCATCATCGGACTATTTATTCTTAGCTTTATTGGCTTATTTTTCACGGTAAAACAACAAACCGCCGTGATTGTGGAGCGATTTGGGAAATTCCAGGGGATAAGAACGCCTGGGCTCCAGGTCAAAATTCCGATTGTTGACAGGATCGCTGCTAAGCTTTCGCTAAAAATCCAGCAACTGGATGTAGTCGTGGAAACGAAAACGCGGGATGATGTATTTGTCAAACTGAAAATTTCGGTACAGTATGTCGTCATCCAAGAAAAAGTATACGACGCATTTTATAAACTGGACAATCCCTATTCGCAAATTACCTCGTACGTATTCGATGTCGTGCGGGCGGAAGTCCCAAAATTGAAACTCGATGATGTTTTCGAAAAAAAGGATGATATTGCGATTGCAGTAAGGGGAGAATTACAGGAAGCGATGAATGGCTATGGATACGACATCGTGAAGACGTTGGTAACCGACATCGACCCCGATGAACAGGTAAAACAAGCCATGAACCGGATTAATGCTGCAGAGCGGGCAAAAGTAGCTGCGCAGTACGAAGGCGACGCCCAACGGATTCTCATTGTCGAGAAAGCAAAGGCCGAAGCGGAAAGCAAACGCTTACAGGGCCAAGGGATTGCGCATCAACGGCGGGAAATCGCTCAGGGTTTGGAAGAATCGGTAAATGTCTTAAACAAAGTAGGCATCAATTCACAGGAGGCCTCTGCACTGATTGTAGTCACCCAACATTACGATACTTTACAGGCCATGGGTACATTGGGTAAATCAAATCTGATCCTTATGCCCAATTCACCACATGCTGCCGGAGAGATGTTAAATAACATGGTTGCCTCGTTTGTAGCGGCAAACCGTATCGGTAGTGAGATGGAACAGAAGAACACTTCGGAGGGATAACAATCGCCCCAATTCATCCATTCATACACCCCCAAATTCTTCCGGATAGCGCACTATCCCTGAAATGCCCACCAAACTATCTTCGGCCAATTCCATGGCCATGAAGACATTTTCGGGCACATCAAAAGGGGCTAGTATGCCCCATTTCCTTGCTGGATAAAATCCGAAGCGTGGATAGTAATGTTCGTGCCCCAAAACGATAACGGATGTATATCCCAATTTGGTGGCAACATCAAGTCCGTGCCTGATCAATCTACTCCCTACACCTTGGTTTTGAAAGGCAGGTACTACGCTCACGGGCGCCAATGCCAAAGTTATGTGCTCGTTTTGGCCATCGTCTATGATCTTGATCTTAGTAAACAAAATATGGCCAACGATGTCCGACCCGATGGTGGCAACCAACGAAAGATCAGGTATAAATACCTGCTCATTACTTCTTAACCGGTCGATCAAATCCGCTTCCTCGTCCTGATTAAAAGCCAAGCGGGTAACATTCCATACAGCTCTTTGGTCCTCAACTTGTTCCCTTCTGACGATTAACCCGTTATGCATCTCGATTTTTTCGTTACGATGTTGAAAACAGCCGCGTTTCAGCCCCTACCCAGTCGATAAATGTGACGCAGGTGAGAGGCGAATGCATGCCCCATCGTGCGATGTTCCAGGTAAGTCACGCCAAACTCTTTGCAGGTAGCCTTAACCAACTTGTTGATGGCCGGATAATGCACGTGGCTGATGCGTGGAAACAGGTGGTGCTCCACCTGAAAATTGAGGCCGCCGAGTAGCCAAGATACCGTGCGGCTGCCCGTAGCAAAATTGGCCGTGGTGCTGAGCTGGTGTACCATCCACTCCTGTTCGATTTTGCCGCTCTCCCCATCTGCAACCGGAAATTGAGTAGCTTCTACCACGTGCGCCAATTGGAAAACCACTGCCAGGCAAAAGCCGCAGGAAACACCGACGATCAGCCAACCGATCAGCGCCGGGAGCCAGCCAACCGCCACAATGGGAATAACGAAGTATACCGCAGCGTAACCTACCTTGGTACCCCAGAAAATCAGATGTTCGCGCAGCGGCATAGATTTCCGTTCGGCTTGCCGACCCATTTTGCCGGAAAAATATTTCTCGAAGTCCTGAAACAGCACCCAGGCAATGTAGGAGATACCGTATAACACGAACCAATAGGCAAATTGGAACCGGTGGAACCACTGACGTGGTTGGTCGGCGTGCATACGCATGAACTTAACGTCAATGTCATGATCGAGACCGTCCACATTCGTATACGTATGGTGACTGATGTTGTGCTTCTGCTTCCAGAAATAGATGGTGCCACCGAGCATGTTCAACGTATACGCCGAAATGTTATTGATCCATGCCTTTTTGGAAAAACTTTGGTGCCCCCCTTCGTGCATGATATTAAAGCCGATGGCCGCAAATGCGACCCCAAGTACGGCACATAACAGACAGGAAAGCCATATCGGTATGGAAAGGGAAAGTAACGCAATATACAGACCGACAGCGGTGCATACCAATATGACGCTTTTGATATAAAGCTTCCGATTGCCCGTGTTTGAGAGCTTCCGAGTTTTGAAATAATCGTTCACCCGCGTACGCAATGTGCTGGCAAAGGGTTTGTTAATGCTGTTGAAACTGGTCTTAGACATGTAATGTGTATAAAAATAAAGTTTCCGAATATACGGAATCGGAAACCAGCAACTGGATGGTGATCGCGCTTTTTTAAAAAAAAACCACCCGGAGATTATTGCCCGGATGGTTTCTGTACAATATCTGAAAAATGGATCTAAATCAATTTCACATTTACTGCATTAAGGCCTTTTTGGCCTTGTGCGACTTCAAATGAAACCTCATCGTTCTCACGCACACGGTCTTTCAACCCCGAGGAATGAACAAATACGTCACGTCCACCGTCGTTAGGGGTGATGAAACCGAAACCTTTGGTCTCATTGAAAAATTTTACTACGCCTTCTTGCATGGCATTTTGGATAAAAAATAAATAAAATAATAAATTGCCCGTAAAGATATAAATAAATTATTGAAAATCAACAATCAAACATTGCTTGAATAAAATTGTTCTTACGAAGGAATTTTATCGGAATACATGAGAAAGAATAATTTTGAAGACGGAGTAATCGGCCCCTTGCAGGTACCTGCCAAACACGACCCGAAGGCTTCCCTGCAAGAGCGGGCAGTATTTGCATTGGCAGATCTCGGTAAGGGTACCGCAAAACAGGTGACGGCAAAACTCGCCGCATTGGGCGATGGCGATGCGGACGAGACACGGGTAAAGAAAATACTCGAAGCCCTTTTCAACAAGGGCCTCGTGAATGGCTCGGATAACGATGGCAACCGCACATACAACCTGGCAAAGGAAACTCGACCACATCGCGGGCGTGTTGATACCGATCCGCCAATGCCGTCATAGTTTTAATAAATCAGGCAATTCACGCATGTGCCCGAACGTCGTCGCTCCGCGTGCTGCAAGCTCATGCCTGTCCTGTTCGTTCGCGATAGCAAATACCTTAAAACCACCTTTCACGGCAGCCTCCACCCCAGCGATGCTGTCTTCTACCACGGCTGTTGTATGCGGATGGAATCCCATGAAATCTGCAGCATGCAAAAAGATGCCCGGATCCGGTTTCCAACTATTGATTTCGTAAGAACTGAAAATATGGTGCTCCGGAAAATAGCCAAGCAGACCGGTAAGCTTCAGATTGAGTGCTATCTTTTCCTTGGGACCGCTGGATGCCACACAATAAGGCACCTTCAGTCGATCCAGCAACTCATGAATGCCCGGCACGGCTTCAATGCCCTGCCGGAAACGATCATAAGCCCGCACCCGGAAATCCTGTTCGAAGTTCTCCGGAAAAGGCCGCCCAGCACTTGTCTGCAAGGCCGCTATCGTTTCCAGTATCTGTCGCCCGCTGAATGCTTTCACCGCCTCATCCAACTCCATGTTGACTCCGAACTCCAAAGTCATTTCCAGCAACACCGAAATCATCGCCCGCTCGGTATCCACCAAGACTCCATCGCAATCAAAAATAATGCTCGTTATCTTATCCATAGTCAATACATTCATACCAATTGTATTTCCATATTCCGGAAACTATCCAGGTCTTCCTGGTCGCTTGGCATATCGGTGATCAGTACGGCTAGGTCATCCAATGCACAGACCCTGAATGCTTCCGACCGTCGAAACCGCTCGTGGTTGGCCAATGCTACCGTCTTCCTTGCCGCCCGCAACATCGCCCGTTTTACCTCCGCATCTCCCTGCACCGCCGCAGACAACCCAAGCCGCCGGTCGATGGCACATGTCCCCATCAAATAAACATCAGCAATGTACCGTGCCACCTCGTTGCAGGCAACAGCCCCGATTGTGGCGGCTAGGTCCGCATCGTATGTGCCGCCCAATACAATCAGCTTGCTATGCCGATACCGTTCGATTATCGGAACCAGCGCTAAGTTGTTGGTGATAACCTGCAAGCGGATATCGGAAGGAAAGCAAGCCGCGATGGCACAGTTGGTCGTCCCCCCATCCATAAAGACCGTTTGACCATTTTTAATAAACTGCTGCGCCTTCAATGCGATGATGTCTTTTTCCTTTTGAAGGTGTACACTGCGATCCTGGAAAGTCAGGGGGTTCCGCGCACGGAGCACAGCACCGCCGCGCACCTTTGACAGCAGGCCATTGTTATGCAGGATATCAATGTCCCTTCTCACCGTATCGCCCGACACATTCAATGCAGCCGACAACGTGTCATAGGTCAGCATCTTCTCTTGCGTAAGCTGCTTCAATATAAACTCAAAACGTTCTTCCCTGAGCATAGCTTTCTCGTTAGACAGTACTTCCCTTTTTTACTCCAAACGCCACCGCTACCAATACCAGCAGCAACGCCGAAAATCCGAGCGCGATGGGTAGCGAAAAAGAGTACGCAATGAAACCCAATAAAGCCGGGCCCGCCAATTGTCCGGCATACCCGATGGTTGTGATGGCAGGTATACTGATCGGAGGCGGGATGCCTGGCAGTCTGCCTGCTTCACTGAAAAATACAGGTACAATATTGGCTGCACCAACCCCCAACAGCACGAATCCGAAAAGGGAACCGGGCACCCAAGGGCTTACGATAGCCAAGCATAGCCCCGCAGCGGCGAGCAGGCCACCGTATACCACTACTTTTTTGCCACTCAGACGGGCGACGATGCCATCACCCAGCAGGCGCATTGCGGCCATAGCTACGGAAAAGGCCGCGTAGCCCACTCCCGAAAATTCAGGAGCAACGCCCTTTATGTCACGCAGGAATATGGCGCTCCAATCGAGCATTGCACCCTCCGATAAGAAAACGGCAAAGCACATCGCCCCCAAAAATAGCACACTTCCATGCAGCCAAGGGAAACGCATGCTGCCTCCAGATTTATCTTCCGTTGCCGAAAACCGGGCCGCAGCTTCCTTTTCGGTTTCCGCGGGAAATAAGTAGGTATACTGGACCGTGGCAATCGTAACCAGCAAGGTAGCTATACCGACCGCGGCATATACGGGGTGCAGTCCCAGCGTGATCAGAAAGCCCAGCCCCAGAGAACCGAACAACCCGCCGACACTGAACAATCCGTGCAACGATGACATGATCGGTCTGCCGTAAAGATTTTGTACCTGTACCCCATGAGCATTCATGGCAACATCCATGGTACCGATGCCCGCACCGAACAGAAATAAGGTTATCGCCATTGCCGCAACAGAAGGTAGGATAAGCAGCAGCGGCAGCGTAAGCGCAACGACCCAAACACTCACAGCAATAACCATACGGCTGCCGAAGCGGTTCACCATCATACCCGATAGCGGCATCATAAGTAGTGCCCCGCCGCCCAGCAATAGCAGCAGCAGACCCAAACTCGCGTCGTTAAGTCCAAGGCGATCTTTCGCATAGGGAACCATCGGAGCCCAACTGGCCATACCTACCCCACAAACCAGAAAAATAAACTGCGTAGCCCTACGGGTCTTCTGCAAATCCACTGAAATCGGGTTTCTCATCAGCACCTTCTATTTTTGCGATATTTTGCAAATTTGCATACATTTGCAATACTAAGCAACTTTTACATGGAAAATATCAACACGGTTGTTTTTGATTTCGGCGGCGTTTTGATCGATTGGAGCCCGAAGTACGTCTATCAACATCTATTTGAAGACGAAGCCGAAATGGAATGGTTTCTTTCTCACATTTGCACAAATGACTGGAACCTCGAACAGGACAGAGGAAGATCATTTGCCGAAGGGATCGCTGTTTTAAGCCAATCCTTTCCTGAGCATGCGAGCAACATCGAAGTTTTCCATTCGCGCTGGGAACAAATGATGAAAGGCGAAATTTCGGGAACCGTAGCGATTTTAAAGCAATTAAGAAAGAAGTATAACCTATATGGCTTAACCAATTGGTCTGCCGAAACGTTTCCGATTGCCCTCGAGAAGTTTGATTTTCTGCAACTGTTTGATGGCATTGTTGTTTCCGGTACGGAGAAAATGATAAAACCCGACAAAGAATTTTTCCAATTGCTACTGGATCGGTATACACTTAATGCTGAAAACTGCGTTTTTATAGATGATAACAAAACGAACATCGATTCTGCCGCTGAACTCGGATTTCATGTTATCCACTTCAAAAATCCCGATCAGTTGGCATCAGAACTTAATGCGATGGGAGTATTGACAGGAAATAATAAAACATAGCATATTCCGGATTTTATGACAATGAATCGTTTTGGAAATTTGCAGTATCAAAATTCATTGTTATGGAAACACAGGCCAGTATCAACTATAATCGAATTGCGGAAGCGATCGATTACATCAAGGAGAACTTCAAATCGCAACCCAACCTCGATGACGTTGCAGAAAAAATTCATTTAAGTCCGGCGCATTTTCAGCGGCTATTTACCGAATGGGCGGGGACCAGTCCGAAGCGCTTTTTGCAATACATTAGTGTAGAACACGCGAAGCGGATTTTGAAGGAGGAACAGGCCACGTTGTTTGACACCGCCTACGAAACCGGACTTTCCAGCACAAGCCGCTTGCACGATTTGTTCGTCAATATCGAAGGTATGACTCCTGCGGAGTACAAAAACGGCGGAAAAAATCTACTGATTCATTATAGTTTTGCCGAAAGCCCCTTTGGTCCGCTAATCGTAGCTTCCACCTCCAAGGGTGTCTGCTATATGGCATTTGAAGAAAATGAGGCAACCGCGTTGAACGATCTTGCTACCCAATTTCCCAACGCTACTTTTCAACGAAAATTAGATTTATTGCAACAAAACGCGCTGTTCATTTTTCAAAACGATTGGCGTAAACTCCACGAAGTAAAGTTGCATTTAAAAGGAACGGACTTTCAACTAAAAGTGTGGGAAAGTCTATTAAAAATTCCAATGGGCAGTTTGTCAACGTACGGTAGCATCGCTGAGCAAATTGGCAACCCGCGTGCTTCCCGTGCCGTCGGAACAGCTATTGGCAGCAACCCGGTTGCCTTTCTTATCCCTTGCCATCGAGTGATCCAATCATCGGGAACTTTTGGAGGATATCTATGGGGAACAACCCGAAAGACCGCAATAATTGGTTGGGAAAGGTCAAAAATCCATTCGGAAATTTAAAAACCATCGCCATGCACATCATCGAAAAAATAGGAAATGCAGATTGGCAAAACATTACGGAACAGATGCACCAACACGGATACGCCATCGTTCCCCGTCTCTTGACAGACGAACAATGCGAAACTTTGAAAACTCGATACGATCAATCGGATTTATATCGAAAGACGGTTGTCATGGCTCGGCATCGGTTTGGCTTGGGTGAATATAAATATTTCGATTACCCTTTACCCGACCTGATCCAGACCATCCGGACACATATTTATCCGCGTCTTGCTCCTATTGCGAATACATGGTTTAAGGCATTGAATTTGGGCATCGAGTTTCCGCTAAGCCATGCTGCACTGTTAGAAAACTGCCGCAAAAAGGATCAGCAAAAGGCAACGGCATTGATTTTGAAGTACGGCAAAGGGGGGTTCAATGCCCTACATCAGGACTTGTACGGTGATGTATATTTCCCCATCCAAACGGTATTCATGCTTGATGAAGTTGATACAGATTTTACCGGCGGAGAATTTGTGCTGACACAGCAAATCCCAAGAGCACAAACCAAGGCAATCGTATTAAAACCTAAAAAAGGGGATATGCTGATTTTTACGACAAATTTTAAACCGGAGAAGGGAACGAAAGGATATTACCGGGTGAACATGAAACACGGTGTAAGTGAAATAAAAGAAGGCGAACGCCATACACTGGGAATAATCTTTCACGATGCATTAAATTAACCGTAGCGAAATGGTCGCACATGCTGAATTATCGGACATCGCATTAAGACATAAAATCAGAAACAAAGAAATCCGTTTTGGTGGAAATAAAACACTCAAAATTTATGGTTTGTTAGGCTGCACATCAGGCAAACGGATGAAGAGAGAAAACAGAGTTTTCTTCGCTTCAGAACAAGAAGCATGGCAAAACAACTTTCGCCCTTGTTACCGCTGTTTGAAAGAACGCTATAGAAAATGGAAAAATGGACTTGTTTAATCAATCGATCGATAAACACAAAAATTGGCTTCCTTATCAGGGGACGGTAAATTACTACGGCAAGTTACTCGTTGAGCAGCAAGCAAATTTTTATTTAAACCGCTTGTTAGAGACCATCGAATGGCGTAACGATGAAGCCGTTATCTTCGGAAAGAAAATTATCACCAAACGAAAAGTGGCTTGGTATGGAGAAAGAGCGTATGCGTACACCTATTCCAACACCACCAAATACGCGCTACCCTGGACCGAAGAACTCTTGGCCTTAAAAAGCCTGATCGAAAAAGAAACCGGTGCTACCTTCAACTCTTGTCTACTCAATCTCTATCACAACGGAGACGAAGGGATGGCCTGGCATAGCGACGGTGAAGCCGATTTGAAAAAAGAGGGAGTTATCGGGTCTTTAAGTTTTGGAGCGGAGCGAAAATTTGCGTTCAAACATAAACAAACCGGTGAAAAAGTGGCACTTAAATTGGAACATGGGAGCCTTTTAGTCATGAAAGATACCACACAGACCTTCTGGCTACACAGACTTCCTCCCAGTAAAAAGATCGTGAAGCCGAGAGTTAACCTGACATTCAGAACCATTGAAGAAAAATAAACGAAATTCACCCACGAAAAAATCTTTATTATTTGTCCGCATAGTTCGGCATCTTCACTTGTTTAATTTTCACAACGATGCGCATTATCACTGTTTTTCCCTGGTTGCTATCGATCGGCATAGTATCGTTGGCGGCGGGATGTGCCACAATCAAAGACGTCAATATACGTCAGCAGATCATGGGCAGTAACTGCAACCAGCAAAATGTATATAATTATACCGACGAAGATCTACCGCAGCCACTCCACATGCTTGCGATCGAAAAGTATCTAAGCACCCAACTAAGTTATGGAAACTTGAATATGGCTAATGCCATCGGTATATTACCAGATTTAACCCGCTACATCGACCTAAAAAGAGACTTGGATACTGCGGATCTCGCGAAACGGCTTACCATTCTGGAGTTAAAACAACGCATCGATCATAAAATCAACATGGCCTCGCTGGAAGTTTCAGCGGTTGCCTCGGAAATGGATTGCGAGGAGGAACGTACCAGCCAGGTTGCCAATTACCTGAAAGGAAGTGAAAATGAGACCGAATCAAAACTTACTATCGCAGCCATCGTTGTTGGTGCCACGGGTGCCATAACTACCGGTGGGGTCATTGAAAATGAAGCGGCCAGTAATACGGTGGGGATTGCTACGGGCATCACGGAGGCATCACTGGGTCTGCTGATGCTCTTTAACAATCGAAAAATTGACTTCTACCACCAAAGAAATGCCTTACGGGAAGTTTGGCAAGGCAACCCGGTATCATCGAATTTTCCGCCGTTTGTCTGGTATTACCTCAACTATACCGATCCGGACAAAGGCATCTCATCCGTGCGACGAGAAATCATCGATAAATGGAAAAATTTTGGCCAGATATCCGAAAGAGAAGACGAAGAAGGGCATGTCCTTACGCCGATCTATTTCGGCGATGGAGGCAAGTACACCACGGAAGAGCTGGTGAACCGTGCCGATATGTACGATCAACTTGAATCACACATTACGTTGATGAAACAAGGTCTGAAGGCACTGTCCTTAGCACTGGAACGTCTGTAACCTCGTCTCCGTCGCCGATTCTTACTACATTGGCGCGTTGCGACAACCTGTTAATTAAGAAAAAGATCCTCTCTTAATAGATAAACGGTACTAACATTTTGGTTCGGCTCGCATAGCTGTCATAATCCGTTCCGTATTTGCGTTTAAGATAGCTATCAAGTTTTGGCGCATTGTAAAAAGCGAAAAAACAGAAAAGAAATGCAGGGATAATGGCCGCATACCAATTCCTGGTTACAACCGCATAAGCAATTACCCACAATATATCGCCGAAATAGTTAATGTGTCTGGCGTATCTAAAAAAGCCTCCCGTATAGATTTTACCTTGGTTTTCGGGGTTCCTTTTCCATTTATCCCGCAAAATCTCTCCCCCACTATTTAATACGGAACCTACAATAAAAAGGGCAATTGCGAGGAAATCGACTATATCTAAGGGCTTAGCCGTCGGAAGAACAAAGAGTGAAAATCCAATATAATACAAGGCAAAAGCAAACGGAACACTGATACTTTCCTCCCAGGGAATTTTTCTTTTTAACAACACAACCATCATGTAGCCCAGCCTGGCAAACGTAACGACGTTGAAAATAAAAATCAGTATTCTCCTGTCTAGCTGGTCCGCCGCATTATCCATAGCAAATTTACTTTCAACCCAGGTTCCTCCATTTTGAAAGAGTATCCAAAATGACAACCAAAGCAGCAAGATTTCTAGCAGGTGGATAATTATTTTTTGCGGCAAGCTTTTGCTGTGCTGTCCATAAAGTTCCATGTAAATTTCGTTATAATTTAATCCAGTATAGCTTCCTTGTTGTATCGATTCCGGTATTCCAACGGCGACATACCCGTAATTTTCCGGAACACCTCACGGAATGCCTTTACATCCGAGTACCCCACCTCATACATCACCTCATTGACGGTTTTACGGGTAGTTTCAAAGGCTTTCTTCGCCGATTCAATTTTGACACGTTGCAGGTATTCAAGCGGCGTATTGCCCGTAGCTTTCACAAACCGTCTGTCAAAATTTCGTCGCCCGACGGCAAATCGCTTCGAAAGATCCTCCACCGATATCTTCTCACAGAAATGATCTTCCAGATATTGCTGCGCATTTTTTACCATCTCGTCGCTGTGCGATTTTGGCCGGTAAAAATGGCAAAAGTAGATTGTGTTTGTCGGTCCAGCTCGATCTGAAAGATCTTTGAACGATAAATTGCGGTTTCCCGGTCGTAGTATTTTGTAACCGTGGAGTGGGTTCCGCTTATGGTTCCTGTCCAACTGCAAAAAGCAAGGCTGAAAAGAGTGACATAAAGCAAACAGCAATGCGCGCTAATTAATCCCCCGATGACGCACGATGCCGATGTAATACGGAGCCGACTCTCCGCCATCGCCCGCGAGAAATAGGGTCAGGTAGTCGCCGGGATCCAACGCAACACCGGTACGCCGGGCCAATTGTTCACCATCTTCGTCCTGAATGGTCAGCACATGCGTTCCCGTATGGGCAGTCGGGATAAATTCCTCGGCATGTTTACCGGTCTCCGGTGTTTCCTTGGTCCGGTTACGGAAGGCCTCAATCGGCTCGGCTTCCGCGATGTGCAGCGTTACGCGCTGGGACGTTTCAGCCAGGTTAAAAAAGCGTACGCCGGCAATGGCCGCCGGATCTTCCGTACCCTCAGGCACATGATCTTCGGTCACGAAATGTAGCGGAGCAGTTTCCGTACCAAAAAGGAATGAGGTATAATACCTGTTTTCTTCCAGCGTAAACGTAGTATCTACCAACTGGGCCAGTTCATTGGATGAAATAATTTCCAGCTTGCAATCCACACAGCTGGGCACCGCATAAAAATCAATACCTCGATATTGCAGACCTTGGTTCAATGGTTGAAACCCGCGCCCCATGTCTAATCGATGTTGCACTGCTCGTGCTTCTAGGAACGAGTTAACCACCGCGAATCCCGACCGTACTTCCGGTTCAGGCTCCTCGTCTTTTATGCAACCAGCCAACAAAACAGCCCCTAAAAACAAGGCTGAGAACGCTTTTCTATTTCTTTTCATACTAGGTTGTAGTTACTTAATTAACCCATTGCGGCACTACCCCGACGTAAAAGGTATTTGGGTCCCGTTCGTCGCCGGTGAGGAAAATACTGATATAGCTACCCGCAGACAAATCAACCCTACTCTCCCGTGTAGCCACTGTTTCACCATCTTCATCCACGACACTCACGATATACGTACCGGTAGCCACGGGTATAAAGTCTTCCCCGGCTTTGCCTGTTTGGGGTGTTTCAAGGGGCCGGTTGCGGAAAGCCGCCACGGGTTCCATTTCGCCGATGTGCAGGGTTACGCGGCGGTCGGTATTTGCCAGGTTATAGAACCTCACTGCGGCAATAGCCGCCGGATCATCCACATCCTCGGGAATCCGATCTTCGGTGATGAAGTGACGCGGGTCGTCATGTGTACCGTATACAATGGATGAATAATATACGCTATCCTGCACCGTAAACGTAGTGTCCACCAGTCTATTATCTTCATACGTCGAATAGATTTCCAGTCGGCGATTCTCCCCGGGAAAAATGTAAATAGGCCATTGACTAAAGGTCCGGTAACCAAGCGGATTCAAACCTTCTATCGTATTGCGGCCTACGTAGTAAAACGCTGCATCGGCTTCGATAAACGTATTGATAAACGTCGTACCACCGACCCGCTCAGGCTCCGGATCATTTCCCCGTAAACAACTGCCAAGCAGCACAACGCTGGCTACAAAGGCAACGATTAAACTCAACTTTTTCATATCCTGTTAACGTGTAGAGCCGGGTAAATGCTACAACCATTTTATAGTCGATTTGTTTTCAATAATTACAGAATTCTTTCATTTATAAAAGGTTGCCATAGCATCGGGAAATATCGTCAATCAATCGGGAAATGCAGGTACTCGGCCAAACGGACCGTCATACTACCTTTGCTTCAACGATTAATTGAAATGATTATGAAGAAGCATACAAAACTTGTATGGTTGTCGTTGGCCGTTATGCCGCTTTGGTTTTCGGCTTGTAAAGACGATGAGAAAATGATGGATCCCACTACGAGCGAGATGACCCTCACGGTAGAAAACGTCTTGGATTCAAAACCGCTCGTTCAATCGGGGGCATTCAAAAACGAGGGTGCTACTCCGGTAGTGATGCCTGGTGAGACCATCTCCTTCCAATTCTATGCAGCCAAAGGGCAAGCCGTTACGTTTGCTACGATGTATGGCTTGTCCAATGACCTGTTCTTTGCTCCGGAGAATCCAGGGATCATGTTATATGATGAAGAAGGTATGCCCATCGAGGGTGATGTTTCCGAACACATTAAGCTTTGGGATAATGGTACCCGGATCAACGAGGCGCCCGGTCCAGATCTTGTGCATCCGGGCATGGCTGAATCCGAACCCAAAGGCGTGATGGAGGTAAACGGCATGGACGCGCAGGGTAACAGTTATGCCGCCGCGTCTTCGCTGATGCAGGTTTCATTAACCTACGATGGAAACTCCAGGTTCACCCTGACCATCAAAAACACATCGGGCAACACCCCAAACGAAACACCATTCAGTCCGGGCGTTTGGGCTGTCTCTTATATCGCCGGTGGCAACCTATTGAATCCGGCCCCCATTTACGAAAGGGGTAAACCATCCGAACATGGGTTGACCGATCTGGCAGAAATGGGCGATAACAGTGAACTGGGTGATTACCTCGCCGACCGGACCGGCATTTTCACGCCACTGTCGCCAATTCTGGTCGTGATATACAACGGCATTGAAAATCCGATCTACAAAACCGGCGAAAAGGATCGTGGCGAGGGCCTGAAAGAACTGGCCCAGATGGGCGATGCCAGCAAGCTTGCCGCCTATCTCGAAACCATCGATGGCGTGAAGGAGGTATATGTGCTGGCTGCGGAAAACACCACGGTGCTCCTGCCGAAAATCGGCGACCAGCCAGGCAGTACGGTATCGCAGCTATTGAAAGTAGCTAAAGGCGACCGGTTGGCCATTGCCACCATGTATGGATTGTCCAACGACTGGTTTTTTGCCTCCAAAACTAGTGGTGTGGATGCCACCCAAAAGGGTGATCTATCGGCTTCTATCGGGCTATTTGACAATGGAACAGCGGTCGACCAATTTCCCGGTGCCGGGGTAACCCAGGCGAACCTTGAAGGAACTCCCTTGGAGGAAAGCAAAACAATTGAAGCGGTTCCTAACCCCAATGCGTTCACAATGTTGCCCGGTATTTCGGAAATTATTAACGTCACCCTGCACTGAAATCAAATACGATGAATTATAAATGCATATTGCTGGGATTGTTTTTGCTGCCCGTCTTCGGACGGGCGCAAAACCATTCCGTGCCGGAAAAACCAGAAGACATCAGTCCGCTGCTTATCGGTGAAAGCATACCGATGATCAGCCTAAAAGATGCCATGGGGCACCCTTTTTCACTTACCGATCAAGCTGCGGATACCCCTACCATCCTCGTATTTTACAGAGGGGGATGGTGCCCGTTCTGTACAAAACAACTTGCCGGTCTTCAGGAAATATTACCCGACTTGAAAGCAATGGGCTACCAATTATGGGCCGTAAGTACAGACGCGCCCGAAGGGCTTACGGCATCCGCGGCTAAACAGAACCTGGATTACTTGCTGCTTTCTGACGCCGATTTAACCGCAGCAAAACTCTTTGGGATTGCATTCAAAGCCCCAGTGAATTACCGCGACTTGCTACCTAAAACAAGCGGTGGGATGAATAAAGAATTGCTATTGCCCGTTCCTTCGGTCTTCATCATTGACAAAAGAGGAGTGATACGTTTTGAATACATCAATCCAGATTTTAAGCAACGGTTGGATTCCGGTTTGCTGATGGCTGTTGCCCGGCAGCTTCAAACCGAGTTGTAGCATTTTGATTCCGGAGGCGTATCGCTATCTTTGAAATGCGAAAATTGCTTTGAGACATATACATGCGATGAACGGCTTATGGTTAGAGAATTTATTGAAAAGGCTACGCTGGGGCGGTTTGTTATGCATAAAGGCGATAGCCATTTTATTGGCGGTGGTATGCATAACCCGGAAGCAGAGCCTATCAATACCTTTGTGTACAATAAAGGAGGCGATCAACAGGTAACCATTGACGAAATAACCTATACCATGCCTCCGGCAAGTATCCTTCCACTGGTATCCAACCAACATTTTACGTTTGAACGACCCGAAGCATTGGTCGCCTGGCAATTCAACCGGGCATTTTATTGCATTGTAGACCACGATGCTGAAGTAGGATGCGTAGGCTTCCTGTTCTATGGCATTCAACACCCGATGTTTATCGGCCTTACCCCCGACGACGTGTCCGATATGAACGATCTGGAAAAGGTAATTTCGGACGAATTGACCGTACACGACAATTTCCAGGGAGAAATGCTCCGCACGTTATTAAAGCGGGTGATCATTAAGATCACCCGTAAGGCCAAAAAGCAGTGTGAAAGCTACCAACTGTTTCCTGACGAGAAGATGGATCTTGTACGTCAGTTTGCCTTACTTGTCGAAACCAATTTCAGGCAAGCGCATGAAGTACGGTTCTATGCCAGCGCGCTGAACAAATCCCCTAAAACGTTAAGTAACGTATTTGCCTTACTAAAACAACCGAATCCGTCAGAGATTATACGCAACCGTATCATGGTGGAGGCTAAACGCTATCTCCATTATTCCAATAAATCGGCAAAAGAAATCGCCTATGAACTGGGCTTTGAAAGCCCTTCGCATTTCAACCGCTTCTTCAAACAGCACACCGGCCAGCCTCCGATCATGTTTAAAGACGCTGTTAATCAACCGTAGGTTGCTTTACCAATTCTCCAAAAACCCATCCAATTCTGCCTCTTTGCTCTTCTTCAATAAAACGCTTGAAATGCAGGAAATCTTTTTCCCGATAAAAAAATTTGCGCAAGTAAATACTTGCATTTATATTTGCAAGCAAATACTTGCGAATCATGGAAGCCCGGAGAGATGTTTTTCAAGCCATAGCAGACCCCACACGGAGGGCGATTATCGGTATGATTGCCAAACAGCCAACAAATGTCAATACCATCGCCGATCGATTCGACGTTAGTCGTCAAGCGATTTCGTTACATTTAAAGATTCTTGCCGAATGCGGTTTGTTGTCGATGAAGCAACAGGGGCGTGAACGCATCTGCGAGGCCAGGCTGGAAAAACTCCACGAAGTGAACGAGTGGGTGACCCAATATAAGCAATTCTGGACACAGAAACTGGATGCGCTGGAAAATTACCTGAACAATCTGGACAACGACGACGTTACTATATGACACCATAAATGTAGAAATCATGAACACTTCATTAGGACAAGTAAAGGAAAATGACGACGCTAACGTCGTCGTTGAACGGGTACTCAACCACCCGGTTGAAAAGGTTTGGAAAGCCATCACCAACAAAACCCAACTGAAGCAGTGGTATTTTGACTTGGACGATTTCAAACCTGAGGTCGGTTTCCGGTTTTCCTTTCCCGGCCAGGGACACAAGGGTGCGCAGTACACGCATCTATGCACGATCACCGAGGTGGTTCCCTTACAGAAATTGCAGTACAGCTGGCAATACGAGGGTCATCCCGGATATTCCGTGGTGACCTTCGAGCTGACCGAAATCGGAAATAAAACCAAGCTGAAACTCACCCATCAGGGGCTGGAGACCTTCCCGCAGGATAATGCCGATTTTGCATGGAAGAGCTTCCGCGGAGGCTGGAATGAAATCATCGGAAAGATGCTGCCTGATTTTCTGGCGGAAACGGCCAAATTGCCGACCGTGGAATGCCAGATGATGATCAGGAAACCCGTGGCAACAGTTTTCCAAGCCTTCATAGATCCCGCCATCACCACCAAATTCTGGTTTACCAAATCAAGTGGAAAACTGGAGGTAGGAAAGCCCGTCACCTGGGAGTGGGAAATGTACCAGGTTTCCAGCGAGGTGCAGGTAAAAGAAATCGTACCCAATCAAAAAATATCCATCGAATGGGACAATACGCCTGTGACAACAGTTGACTTTGAGTTCAAGGCACTAACCGATGACACCACCTACGTGGTGATCAAAAATTATGGTTTCAACCAAACCGGTGATGACCTGATCCAAGCAATCAAGGACAACACCGGCGGATTCACGACCGTATTGGATGGACTGAAAGCTTGGCTGGAATTCGGCATCGAACTTAACTTGGTGCGCGATAAATTTCCCAACGCTCACGCATAAGTACAAACGTATCTTCCCGGGGATTTATCCCGGGTCCATCAGGGCAATAGGGATCAAAACTTAATCAAATGATAATATTGGATATTTCGATGATATCCGTAACTTTAAAAAGCCCTAACAAAAGGAGGCAATGGATATGAACTATCTGTGGATCGTGTTGGCTGTCGTGGCTGCGATCATCTTAATCGGATGGTTGATCAGGCGTAACATACGGGATCGAAAGAAATTCGAGCGTGACTTCCTGCAATCAGACATCCAGTCGGAAAAACATAAAGATCAGGAAAACGACGGCGTTTAAGTCCTATTCCGTTCTCAAACTCTTTACCGGGTTTGCGATGGCTGCTTTGATGGTCTGGAAACTTATCGTTGCCAGCGCAATCAGTAAGGCAACCAGCCCTCCGGCAACAAATAACCACCCACTGACGTGGATGCGGTAGGCATAATCTTGTAACCATTGATGCATGTAATACCACGCAATCGGTGTGGCAATCACAAAGGCAATTGCAATGAGTATGATAAATTCTTTCGAAAACAAATAGACGATATTGCCTGCCGTAGCGCCAAGTACTTTACGAATACCCACTTCCTTTATTTTCTGCACGGCCATGAATGAGGCTAACCCGTACAATCCCAGACAGCTAAGGAATATCGAAATGCCTGCAAAAATTTTATACAACTGCGCCAACTGATTTTCCTGCTTATAAAAAGCGGCAATTTTTTCATCCAGGAACCTGTATTCATAAACAAAATTGGGAAACGTTCCCTCCCATATCTCTTTTACCGATCGCAGCGTAGACGCTAGGTTTGCCGTTGTCAGTTTGATTCCCGCCTGGTTATACATCGTAACGTTGGTGGTAATAAGCAACGGTGCAAGCTCATGTCGAAAGGATCTGTCCTTAAAATCTTTGAGCACGCCAACCACCTTACATTTTATCCGATCGTCCCACATGCTTATTTCCTTGTTCAATATATCTTCCGGGTTTTTAAGTCCTAAACTTTTCACGAGCGATTCGTTCACCAAAAATTCCCTCGTCATATTGGACGGTTGCAAATTTCTTCCGGCTATCAGTTGCAATTGATAAGCCGGCAGGTATTCGTTGTCGGCAAATTTGGTAATCGCTTTAAAATCGGTTTCTTTTATTGCTCGGTTAAACCTGAATGTGCTCCACATATCGCCACCATCTTCAGCCGGCGTATTGGAACTGAAGCTTACAGCCTGCACACCGTTTACCGACAACAACTGTTCCTTTAAATAATCCAACCGGCTCAGGCGAAGGCTGTCTGTACGAAACGGGACATTGATAATGGCCTCTTTATCGAAGCCTAATGGCTGACTCATAAAGTAATCCATTTGCTTTACAATGATGAGCGTTCCGATGATAAGCACCTGTGCAATGATAAATTGAAACACCACCAGTCCTCTTCTTAATGAAATTCCCTTTGCGGCGCTTACATTGAGTTTACTCTTTAACGCGTTTATTGGATTGAAACGCGATAAAACGATAGAAGGATAAAAACCGGCGAGGACGGTCACAACAAGGGTTACCGTCAAAAGGAATAAACCAATGGCGGGATTGTTCAGTATGTTGAATGAAAGCGAAATTTCCAACAATTGATTGACAGAACGCAAGGCAAACAGGGTCATTATTGCTGCGAGTATCACGCTGCTTGCAACGATCAAAAATGTTTCCATTACGAATTGGATCTGCAATTGAAATTTGTTGCTTCCCAACACTTTCCGTACGCCAATCTCCTTTGCACGATTAACGGCTTGTGCAGTGGAAAGGTTAATAAAGTTTACACACGCAATTAACAGGATGAATGCGGCAATCAGCCACAGTACGTTGAGCCGATCCTGACTGATTGTTTTGTTGCTGTAATTGCCAGCCTGTGTGTCATAATGTACCGCACTTAGGGGCTGTATAAGATGACTATCGTTCTTGTCGGGAGATTTCACCTGTTCTGCGTACGCGTTTAATTGTTGATTAAACTTATCAACCGAGCTATTCGGCGGAAGTAAAACATAACAGCCAAAACCGGATGTTGTTCCCTCCCAATCGGTTGATGTTGCCATCAAACTTCCGGTAAATCCGGTTCCGTATCCAACCACAAGTTTTAACTGAAAGTCCGTATTGGGGGGTACGGTTGCCAGCACGCCCGAAACTTTCAATGTTTCAGTACCATGTTCAAAAATGTAGCCACCCGCTTCCAGCCTAATGGTTTTGCCCATCGCTGTTTTCCAGTCGCCGAAATACTTTTCAGCAATCTCTTTGGTAACCAATACATTGTTCGGATCTTTTAAGGATTCATACGAACCTGCAAGCAACGGAAAATCAAATAGGCTAAAAAATGAAGGCTCCGTAAAAAATACGCCATGATCTTCTTTAAATGTCCTTGTCGTTGTTCCGTTATCGTCCGTGATGAGCAATTGGTCATTGTGGCTGGCAAAGATCGGAGCCACCTGTTCCAATTGCGGAAAGGCTGTCTTCAAACCTGCAGGAATCGGAAAAGGAACATCTTTCCCATAGGAAACAGTTGCTGTTTCTTCCTGATGATGTTCAGTCAGTACCCGGTAGATGCGATCTTTCTTTACGTGAAAATTATCAAAGCTGGTTTGAAATTGTATGATGATGAAAATCGTCATGCAAACGGCAATACCAACTGCTAAACCCGCCATGTTTATAACGGTATAATTCCTGTTACGCATCAAACTTCTAAGTGCGGTTTTGAAATAGTTTTTAAACATAGCGATGTGTATGAGCTTTCAACGGTACAATTGAAATGCCACCACGATATTCAACTGATTATAAATTGGTTATCAATACACAAAGTAATTGAAGTGCCCGATTTTGATACAGTAGTGTTCGCTTTCGTACATGCGTTCTAAGTTTGGATCGTAGTGGGCACGCCCGCTTCATCACAAACCTTTGGTAAAAAAATCAACGGCGCGGTCTAGGGCCTCGTTTATAAATAATCAATCCGTTTAGAAAATTACGGAGTAGCTGGTCGCCGCAAGGCTTGAAATTGGGATGATCCTCTTTGCGGAATATAGCACCCAATTCGGTTTTCGTCACCCTAAAATCCACTAGGGCCAACACTTCAATGATGTCATCGTCGGTGAATTTTAAAGCCACCCGGAGCTTTTTCATAATATCATTGTTGCTCATGGTAAAAATGCGGTTACCTGGATACCTCTATTTTGATTTTCTTCCCTTTAATCTTTTCGTTTCCGACCTGTTTGATTACGGGTGCTTGCTTTAACATCTAAGTGGATGGATTTGGCATCAAATATAGTGAAAACCCTTCATTCGATGAGCGCGATAAAAGGGACGTACGAGAAATAGAAGAATCGCTTACGGAAATAATGCTTTTCGCAATGCCAAAGCACTTTGTTCGATTGCAAGTTTCACCGCTTCGATATCGTTCAGCGGATTCAACAAGCCATAGTCGTGGATAAAGCCGTTGTACGTTTGAATAGTTGTCGGCACGCCTGCCTCATCCAATTTGCGGGCATACGCCAATCCCTCGTCGAAAAGGATATCGTTTTCGGCCAGCTGCACTAAAGCCGGCGGCAGTCCCTTCATTTTTTCCAACGATGCCTGCAACGGCGAAGCATAGTATTCTTTTCTCTTTTCGGTATCCGGCAAATAATGATTCCACATCCACTTCATCATATTGGCCGTTAAAAACCGTCCATCGGCATATTTCTGCCAGGATTCACGGGTGAAATCAGCGTCGGTAACCGGCCATAACAGCAATTGGAACTTTATATCCGGACCGCCTTTGTCTTTCGCCATCAAGCACGTTACAGCAGTCATATTCCCGCCTACACTATTGCCCGCAATGGCTAAGTTAGAACCATCAACCCCTATTTCCGCACCATTTTCAGCCACCCATTTTGTAGCTGCATAAATTTCATTGACGGCAACCGGATAACGCGCTTCAGGCGATGGTGTATAATCTACAAAAACCGCCGCCGCTCCACTGTTTACAACCAAATCTCTCACCAATCTTTTATGGGTCGGGTAATCTCCCAAAACCCAACCACCGCCGTGAATGAACATAAAAACAGGCAGCTGCCCGTCTTTTACACGTTCAGGTTTTACGATGTGAATGTTTACTGTAAGGTCACCTTGCGTGATTTCTCTTTCTGTTTCGGTAACGCCCGAAGTATCCACATCCACTGATTTCTGGGCATCCACAAGAACCTGCCTTGCTTCTTCAGGAGCCATCTCCTCCATCGGCTTTCCACCGCTGTGGTTGAGCCCGTTCAGAAATTCTCTTATCGCTACCAGAACTTGTGGGTCCTTCTCGCCCGGAGTTGATTGTGCCATAATTAAAATTTTCAATGATTAATCGATTTTTCCGCCATTTGTACGTTCCTCTCCTAACAACAGATGCGGAAGGCGTTTGTTCGATGAGCCAGCAAATATAGGCACGACCGTTAAGCATCACTTATTTCGTCATCTACGTATTCCAAAATATCACCGGGTTGGCAGTCTAACGCTTTACAAATTGCCGCTAAGGTGCTAAAACGGATTGCTTTCGCCTTTCCTGTCTTTAAAATAGAAAGGTTGGATAATGTCAAATCAACTTTTTCTGAAAGTTCATTCAGGGAAATTTTCCGCTTGGCCATCATCACGTCTAAGTTTACTATAATCGGCATCGCTTAAATTGTTAGGTCATTTTCAGATTTCATATCTACGGCATTTTGCAATAGCTTCTCAAATACTGCTGCTGCAGTTGCCACTACGACCGACACAAACGTAGTCACGATACACATGGCAAGAAAACCCGCAGGGTCGTCTTCTTTACTATGGAACACCTTTATGTAAAGCCCTGCCATCACAATGGCAATACTTAGTACGACTGCGCAATATTTTATACGCTTTAAAGCCTTTACAGCGTCCGGGGAAAACACCTTATTCTGTCCGATGTAGCCAAGCAATCTGAACGTCTGGTAGAGGGCAACAAAAAAAGCGATCGATGCTGCGTATCCATACAAGATGAACGGGTCCATGTAAATGCTAACCAAGTCTAAGTTCACGGCCCTTCCCTCCGTTTGGGGAAACCAGATCAAAATGGCAAGTGCCACCGCGCCGATCAGCACGATGACTGCCTGGAGAAATACAATTGAAACACTTTTCATAATTTTATAAAATCAATTATCCCCACAAAAATAATAAATAATTATTGATAAACAATAAATTTTTATTGTTTTAAACCGCATAAACTTATGAACGGCATCGTGCGCTGGATTGCCTAGCCAGCTAGCCATCGCCAACATGATCGGCTATGACGGAGCCATTATCATAAGCGGCAGCGAAAGAAAGCGATGATCAAATCATACCGCTTTTTGGCTAACTTTACCTAATTATAAAATCCGTCGTTATGAAAATATTAGCCTTACTTTCCATCATCCTATTGGTATCCTGTGGACGGGCCCACCGCGCATGCAAAGAAAAGAGGCTGCCTCCTGTTTGGTGGAGCTATCAGATAGATACACTGGTTCACCCATTATTTTTTCAACATCAGCTTGGGTAAATAGTTGTTCGAGATTTACGGCCGTGGTGTCCGTCTCTGACCTGATTCGCATGTGTGTTTCGGGCTGTTCGTTGACAAGCGTTTTAGGGCCACTAGGTGTTTGAGAACAGGCAGCTATTGTCGTTAGCAGCAGACTGAATAAAGCAAAAAGAAGTAGTTGTGTTCCGTGTTTTAAAGGGGAGTGCTCAAGCAAGCTTGGCACCCCCCTTTAAAATAAAATGCCCCTGCTTTTGCAGGGGCATCTTTGGCTGGTCGGGGTGGCGGGATTCGAACCCACGGCCTCTTCGTCCCGAACGAAGCGCGCTACCGGGCTGCGCTACACCCCGATGAATCCGGCAACGTGGGTGCAAAAATATTATTTCTCTTTGAAAAAGCGAAGACTTAGATTTGTAAAAAATGAAACGACGTGCTTTCATCCAAAACGGGCTCTTGGCCACTATACCATTGGCGGGTATTACCCCACCTCAGTGGCTTCTAGCCTCTCCCGCTCAGGTCATGACCGTAAACGGACCTGTGCCGGTGGGGAAACTCGGCACCGTGTTGCCGCACGAACATTTACTGGTTGATTTCGTTGGCGCCGACCAAGTGAGTCCAACGCGCTATGAACAAGACGAGGTGTTCGACACGCTACTGCCCTACCTGCGGGAAGCTCGGCGCCAAGGCGCACAGACTTTCGTGGATTGCACGCCCGAATGGCTCGGCCGCGATGTTCGGCTGCTGCAACGGTTGTCCGACGCATCCGGCATGCACATCGTTACCAATACCGGATACTACGGCGCTGCCGGCGAAAAATACCTGCCGCCTCACGCGTATACGGAAACCGCCGAGCAACTCGCCCAGCGGTGGATTACTGAATGGCGGAACGGCATTGACAACACGGGGATTAAGCCAGGCTTTATCAAAACGGGAGTAGACCGCCATCCGCTGTCGGCGGTACAGCAGAAACTGATACGGGCCGCTGCGCTTACCCATCTCGAAACGGGGTTAACCATCTTTGTACATACCGGCGACGGACGGGCGGCTCTCGAAGAGCTGGCCATTATCACGGACACTGGGGCGGCACCTAATGCTTGGGTATGGACGCATGCGCAGAATGAACCGGATCGAACACAGCATCTACAAGCTGCCAAAGCCGGAGGCTGGGTGGCTTTTGATGGCCTGTACGCGCAACTGGTAGACCGTTATGTAGCGTTCCTGCAAGACCTGAAGGCGCGGCACCTGCTACACCGCGCCCTCATCTCACACGATGCGGGATGGTATGAAGTCGGCAAACCAAACGGCGGCCACATTCGCCCGTATGTCTCCCTCTTCCAAGACTTCATTCCGGCGCTCAAAAAGGCTGGGTTTACTCTGGATGAGCAGCGTCAACTACTCGAGACCAACCCCGCCGAAGCACTGGCTGTCCGAATCAGGAAAACGCACACTTCAACTTAAGTTATTCCATGATCTGCCAGTACTAGCAGTGTCTATGGCTCACGCAATTCATGTCGCGTACCGATGTGCTGGATGTTTACGAACCGCCGCTACCCCTCATCGCCGTTCTTCAGCACCATCAGCAGTGAATATGCGTTTTTGAGTACAATGTCCTTTTCCGGCAGCCCCGAAAGAATTTGGATGTACCCATCTGCTGTGGCTCCCAGCTCCACCGGCCGCATCGCAAACCGACGCGGCCCCTCCACGCTGAATACATAGTGCTGGTTTTCCCATCGTACCACCGCCCCTTCGGGGAGTGTCTCACCCTCTTGTCCGTCAAGCTGAATATTGGCCGTCATAAATGTGCCCGGCATCAACCGCGTCGACGACGGATTGAATGCGCACCACACTTCCACCGCACGGTTTTCGTTCACGCTGCCATTGATCAGTTCGACCGTTGCCTCATACGGTTTTCCCCCGTCGGTGTTGGCATAACAAAGCACCCGCTGCCCCACCTGCAAAAGCCGGGCGTCTTTTTCATAGACAGAAAGCGCCAGGTAAACCTTGGAGGGGTCCACCAGTTCAAACAGCACATCTTCCGGTGCCGCATATTTACCGGGGTTTGCCAGTACCTTGCTCACCACCCCATTGATGGGCGACCGCAGTTCCACCTTCCGCGTAATGTTACCCTCATTCAGCGCAGCGGGGTCGATCCCGATGAGCCGCAGCTTCTCACCGTGCGAAGCCACCAATACCCGTTGGGTTTCGTATTCGGTGCGGGCTTGTTGGAAGACCTTGTCGCTGGCGGATTGCGTGCTGTTCAGCAGCTTCTGCCGCTCGTAGTCCGCCGTCGCAGCGACCAGCCTGCTCTTGGCCATCAGGTAATCCTCCTGCAGTTGGATGAACGCCATATCTTCCAGTGTAGCCATGACCGTCCCTTTCCGTACGGCAGCGCCGTTGACCAGCTGGATGCTGCTCAGGTATCCACCCATCGGAAAGCCTACCGTATAGCGGTTTTCAGGCGGAGCAACCACCAATCCGTTTACCGAAATACCAGCGGATGACGCTTTTTTCTCCGCTTTTCCCGTTACAATATCCGCATGCTGCAGCTGCACATCGGTCAGTTCCACGGTTTCGGACGTCCGGGCACTGTCGGCCGTAGCCGTTTTTTCGGGTTGTTCCACCGGCACTCCTTTTTCACCGGTACACGCGATGGCACTGCAGAGCAGCAGGAGCGCAAACGCTCCGATTTTCGTTACTTCTATCTTATTCATTGTCATGGTTACTAACTGTCAATTCTTCTATGGATATCGCCGTATGGTTCAGCTGGCGGATGGTTTCCAGGTAATCCGCTTTGGTGGTGAACACCTGGTTCACCAGCAGGGTCCATTGCAGGTAATCAATTTCTCCCGCATCCAGTTTCCGATCGACAGCGGCCAGCATCCGGTCCTGATTGGGCAATATCCCATCGTCGTACAGCGCCAACCGATTCCGTAGCTGGCGGTATTGATGGAGGAGGTTCTCCCATCGGTTGTACAAGGCTTTGTGCGCGGCATCTTCGGCCACAGAGGCCTGCCGCACCGCTACTTTCGCCGCCCGGATGCGCGCGTGCTGGGCACCTGCAAAAACCGGAATACCCAATCCCAGGCTAACGGCACTGAAGCGGTCGCCGCTGCCCAGGTACACGTCATTCCCTCGGCTGTCGGTCTGCCAGCCGATGATGCTCATGTTGCCATACCCCAGCTGGATTGTCGGAAGCAGTTTGCTGCGCTCCAGGGCGAGTGTCCGTTCCTGAACGATCGTTTCTGCCCGTTTTTCCAGCAGTGCCGGTGCCGCATGCATCGCCGCGGAATCGGCGCCTGGCAGTCCCTCTCGGTAGACAAGTGCTTCTGCCGACGGCACCCACGCCTCGTCGGCTTGGAGCAGAAATTTCATTCGGTTGGTCAGTATCTGCACTTCGGCGAGCAGCTCTTCCAGTTGCGCCTGCACCTGCAACCGCTGGTTGGCAGCTGTTGTGCGCTCCAACACATCCACATCGCCCGCAGCAAACCGGTTTTCGGTTTTGCGGAGAAATGCATCGTAAATGCTGTCGGCCTGTTGCAGCACCTGCCTTTTTGCCCCAAGCAAAAGCAGGTCGTAAAATACCGATTTGACTTCCGATTCCAGCGCCTGCTGCCACACACGCGTACCGGCAACGCTTCGGTCCAGCAGCGATTCGTTCACGGCTTTCTGCCGCGCATAGACTGTAGGAAACTGAAATCCCTGAGCGATGCTGAAGCGGTTGTCCTGGGTTCCGCTGTTCAGCTGGCCGTATTCGACGCCCACCTCCGTCTTATCGATGTCGTACGCGCTTTTAACCAACTCGCGGTAATACGCATCGTTCAACCGCGCCGCTTCCATACCCGGATGCGTGGATAAAGCCCTGTCCAACGCGTCCTCCAGCGTGATCGGTTGCTGTGCCTGTGCCAGGGTCAGCATACACATCCCGGCCACCAACAGCACTGCTTTTTTGGGCCGGAAGTAGCGGAATCCGCGTTCAAAAACAATGTACAAAATAGGCAACACAAAGAGCGTCAGCAGCGTGGATACAATCAGTCCGCCGATCACCACCGTGGCAAGCGGCTTCTGTACGGCACCCCCCGCCCCGGTGCTGATCGCCATCGGGATGAATCCCAGCGACGGGACCAGCGCCGTCATCAGTACCGCCCGGAGCTTTGACTTGGTGGCGTGGATCACCACCCGCGTCAGGTCGTCCCACCCCTCTTTCCGCAACCGGTTAAATTCGGCCACCAACAGGATACCGTTGAGTACAGCCACCCCGAAGAGTGCAATGAAGCCAACACCTGCCGAAATGCTGAACGGGAATCCGCGGATCCACAGGGCAAGAATACCGCCGATGGCCGACAGGGGGATAGCCGTATAGATGAGCAGTCCCTGTTTGACCGAATTGAATGCAAAATACAACAACAGGAAGATCAGCAGTAGCGCCACGGGAACAACGATGCCCAGCCGGGCTTTGGCCGCATTCATGTTTTCGAATGAGCCGCCATATACGATGTTGTAGCCCGCAGGAAGATCCAGCTGGCTCGCTACCTTGGCCTGGAGTTCTTCCACGATGCTCTGCACATCGCGTCCGGATACGTTGAAGCCCAATACAATGCGCCGGCGTGTATCTTCGCGCTGTATCTGGTTCACCCCCTCTTCTTCCACCACGGAAGCGACATGAAACAGCGGTATCTGCTGACCGTTAGCGGTAGTGATCAACAAATTACGGATGTCATCCACGCTGTTGCGGGTTTCCTCGTCCAAGCGGACAACCAGGTCGAAACGCCGTTCGCCCTCGAAAACCAATCCGGCGCTTTGTCCGGCAAAAGCGGTATTGACCACCCGGTTGATCGTTTCCACATCCAGCCCATAAGCCGCCATGGCCCGCCGGTCGTAGCGGATAACCACCTGTGGCATGCCCGTCACCGTTTCTTCATAGATGTTGATTGCGCCCGGAACGGTCTGTATGATGCGATTCAGCTGATGGGCATAATGGGCCAGTGAATCGAGGTCGTCGCCGAATATCTTACAGACCACGTCTTGCCGGGCGCCTGTCATCAGCTCATTGAAACGCATCTGAACCGGAAACTGGAACCCCACGGTGATACCGGGAACGGCCAGTAGTTCCTCTGTCATGCGGTCGGCCAGTTCGGGAAATGACGTGGCGCTGGTCCATTCCTTCTTGTCTTTAAGGACTACCACCATATCGCCCGCCTCCAGCGGCATGGGATCCGTCGGGATTTCCGCACTGCCTATTTTCGTAACAATCTTCTCCACCTCGGGAAATTTTTCCAGCAGGATACCGGCAGCTTGCTGGGTGGTGCGGATGGTATTGTTCAGATTGGCACCGGTAAGCAACCGCGTTTCCACCGCAAAATCGCCCTCTTCAATTTCGGGGATAAACTCGCCCCCCATTCCGCGGAGTATCCAGAAAGAACAGGCAAACAGCACCAGTACCGTCGCGATCACGGTTTTCGGATACGCCATTACCCCGCGCAACAGCGGCTGGTACCTGCGCTCCAGCCACGCCATCATCCGGTCCGCCGCCGTTTTGCGGTGATTCAGTTTCTTCTGGAGGAACAGCGCACTCATCATCGGCACATAAGTAACCGACAGTACAAATGCCCCCAAAATCGCAAAGGCAATGGTAAGCGCCATGGGCTGGAACATTTTACCCTCGATGCCCTGCAGCGAAAGAATAGGCAGGTATACGATGAGGATAATGATCTGGCTGAACACGGCCGACTTGATGGTATGGCCTGCCGAGTGCCCCACCTCTTTGTCCATATCCTGCTGGCTGATCCGCGCGATCCCCCGGAACAGTTTGGAATGCGACAGGCGGTGCATAATGGCCTCCACGACGATAACGGATCCGTCCACGATGAGGCCGAAGTCGATCGCTCCAAGGCTCATCAGGTTGCCCCCCACGCCAAAGCGGTTCATCAGGATGATGGCAAACAGCATGGATAGCGGGATTACCGAAGAAACAATCAGGCCTGCCCGCAGGCTCCCTAAAAAAAACACCAGCACGAAGACCACAATGAGGGCCCCTTCGATGAGATTGGTCTCCACCGTGGCAATGGCATTGTTGACCATTTTCGTCCGGTCGAGAAACGGCTCGATGACCACGCCCTCGGGCAAGTCCTTCTGGATTTCCGCCACCCGCTCCTTGATTCGTTTCACCACGGTAGCGGCATTTTCGCCTTTCAGCATCATCACCACAGCCCCGGCCACCTCGCCCTGATCGTTGTAGGTCATTGCGCCGTAACGGATGGCCGCGCCCAGGCCTACTTTCGCCACATCGCGCACCAGCAGCGGCATGCCGTTTTGCTGCGTCCGCACCACGATGTTGCCGATGTCTTCGGTGCCTCCGGTCAGCCCTTCGCTGCGGATGTACAGCACCGTAGGACCTTTTTCGATATAGGCCCCGCCCGTGTTCTGGTTATTCCGTTCCAGCGCGTCAAAAATATCGGTGATGCTCAGGCCATGGGCTTTCAGTCGCTCCTGCCGGATAGCGATTTCGTACTGTTTCAAATGGCCGCCGAAACTGGATACATCGGCCACGCCGGGTGTACCGAGCAACCGCCGCCGGACTATCCAGTCCTGAATGGTACGGAGTTCCATGGAAGAATATTGATCTTCGTATCCCGGCAGCGGGCGTACCACATACTGGTAAATCTCACCCAAACCCGTTGATATCGGCGCCAGCTCCGGCGTACCGATGCCCTCGGGCAGGTCGCGTGTTACCTGCTGCAGCCGCTCGCCGATCTGCTGACGTGCCCAGTACAGATCGGTATCCTCATCAAATACCACCGTGATCAGTGACAAACCGAAACGCGAGAAACTACGGATTTGCTTTAATCCGGGTATGTTACTGCATGCCTGCTCAATGGGAAAGGTGATGAGACGTTCTACATCCGGTGCGCCCAGCGAAGGCGACACCGTCAATACCTGCACCTGGTTGTCCGTAATATCGGGGAGTGCATCGATGGGCAGGCGGGTGGTTTCATAACCGCCCCAGATGATAAGGGCGGCGGTGAACAGACCAATGATCAGCTTATTCCGGATGGAAAAGCCGATGATTTTATTCAGCATAATCTATTTACTGTTAATTGAATGGTTTAAATAAACCGATGGGCCGCGCATCCCGTTGGGGAAGCACGTCGTTACCTAGCACAGTTGTTAATTAAAGAAACCGCTCAGGAACGTGGGGGTTTAAACTGTGATTGCTGGAAAGGCGTAGGTATGTGAAAGGAGTAATCCATTGGAAACGACGATTTGCTGCAACGCTCCGAAACCTTGGGAAGATGCAGGGGCTTTATTGCTGCGTGGAAATCAAACCCGGCCAAGAGCGAAAGATGGCCTTTGAAAGGCAGCTGCATGTCGCGGCTTTCATCGTTGTCCGTATGCTTTTCAAACGAATAGTGATGGGTGAGAAAATCCAGGAAAGAAATGCGGGCATCCACCTGCCGATGTTCTTTGAAATGCTCAAAAAGTACAGGGGCCTTCAGCAATTGTGCCAGGGAAAACACATTGGCCGTAACGGTAACTAATAAGATGTATGCAAAGACCTTTTTCACCGGCCCAAAAGTAGGCTATATTTTAAAAAAACAAAAAGGGAGACTATTTTTTTACAAACGACGCTCCGTGTGTCGGAACAGATGCGGGCCGCTACCTCGCTAACCATCGCACGATTGCAATGTGCTGAAAATTTTTGGTGCCGTTGTCGCAAAACACGTAACTTTACCAATTTCAGTATTTAGCAACAAAACAGCCGTTATGCAAACCATGACAATACCAGACTACCTGAATACGTATTTCAGCCATTTTGAACCGAACCTGAGAACGGCTTTGGCCGAAGGATGTACCGTGAAGACATTCCCAGCGGGCGAACAACTGATGCAGACCGGCCAGTATTTCAAGTCGACCATGCTGCTTGTGGGCGGACTCGTCAAAGTATACCGGCAGGGGGACGATGGAGGGGAATTTTTCGTCTATCACCTGGAACCGGGCAGTGCCTGTGCACTGTCGATGATATGCGCCACCAAACAGGAAAAAAGCGAAGTACTGGCCACTGCTGTCGAAGATACCACCGCATTACTGGTTCCGATTGCGATGATGGATGACCTGATGCAGGACTATAAAACGTGGTATTATTTCGTGCTGGAGACCTACCGCTCGCGTTTTGAGGAATTGCTGGAGGTCATCGACCATATTGCCTTCAAAAGTATGGACGAGCGGCTAGCCTATCACCTCGAAAAGCTTAGCAAACAGCAGGGCTCCAAGGAACTTTACACCACCCACCAACAGATTGCCAACGACCTGGGTTCCTCCCGGGAAGTGATTTCGCGGTTACTGAAAAAGATGGAGCAGCACGGAAAAGTGCTGCTCCAACGGAATTCCATCCAACTGATATCGGCCGTGTGACCTGAGTCACCAACAACAGGCTATGCCGTGACCGACCTTTGCAAACATGGAAATCGTCGGTTATCTCGCTTCATTGTTCATCGGTATCGCCCTCGGCCTTATTGGTGGCGGTGGCTCCATACTCACCGTGCCCGTATTGGTCTATCTTTTCGGACTTCCGCCCATTACCGCCACGGCCTACTCGCTGTTCATCGTAGGCGCTACCAGTCTCGTAGGCGCATGGCCCAAATACCGCAACGGGTTGGTGGATGTCAAGACTGCCCTTATCTTCGGCATTCCTTCCATCGCCGCGGTATATGCCACACGCAAGTTTTTAGTTCCGGCCATTCCGGATACGATCTTCACCCTGGGCGATTTTACCGTCGGAAAACCCATGGCTATCATGCTGTTGTTTGCTGTGATGATGGTTGCGGCTTCCATCTCCATGATCCGGAAAAAGCCCTGCAGGGACTGTCCGGACGATGCCGATATCCGGTACAATTACCCGATGATCCTGCTGGAAGGAATGTTGGTCGGCACCCTTACCGGGCTGGTCGGCGCCGGTGGTGGGTTCCTCATCATCCCCGCGCTGGTACTGCTGAGCAAGTTGTCCATGAAAAAGGCCGTAGGCACCTCGCTGCTGATCATCGCGGCCAAATCCCTCCTTGGCTTCACCGGAGACATTGCCAACATGACCATTGAATGGGGATTTCTGCTGCTGGTTACAGGGCTGGCCATCCTCGGATTCTACGTGGGGAACGGGATTTCGGGCAAGGTATCCAGCCACAAGCTGCAAAAGGGTTTCGGCTGGTTTGTGCTCCTTATGAGCATCTATATTCTCATTACCGAACTTTTTGTTAACCATCCGATCCAAACGTGACCGAAGTCACTGAATCGAGGCAACTACCGTTGGTATCTTTGTATAATGAATAAAAAAATCAATGAACGCTTATGATTGAATGGTTGAAACAACCGTGGCCGTGGTATATCGCCGGCCCATTGGTGGGACTCACCGTCCCCGTACTTCTGATTTTCGGCAACAAGCACTTCGGCATTTCGGCCAACCTGCGCCATGCCTGTGCCACCTGCTTTCCTTCGGACATCAAATTCTTCAAGTACGATTACCGAAAGGAATTCTGGAATCTCTTTTTTGTCGTCGGTGCTTTCGGCGGCGGAATCATCGCCATGTGGCTATTGGCAGATCCCAATCCCATCGTGGTCCATCCGGCACTGGTTAACGAACTTGCCGGATACGGCATCAACGACTATTCCAGCATGGTCCCGCGACAGCTCTACAACTGGGATTACCTATTGTCAGCAAAGGGTCTCATGATGATGGTAGGTGGCGGATTCCTCGTCGGCTTCGGCTCCCGCTATGCCGGAGGCTGCACCAGCGGGCATTCCATCATGGGGCTGAGTACCCTGCAATGGCCCTCGCTCGTCGCAACCGTCTGTTTTATGATCGGTGGGTTTTTAATGGCCAACCTATTTTTACCAGTTATTTTAGGATAAACGATGAATAATTCAGCAATAAAGCAAACAGATTTTGAGATCCGTGCCCAGGATACGATATGCATCAATGAATCGCAGCTGCAACACAAATGGTATCACAACATCAAGTACCTCATCGTGGGTATCTTATTCGGGATTGTCTTCGTCAAAGCCGAGGTCATCAGTTGGTTCCGTATCCAGGAAATGTTCCGCCTGCAATCGTTCCACATGTACGGCATCATCGGGTCGGCGATCGCCGTGGGTGTCCTGTCCGTTTGGTTGATCAGGAAATTTAACATCAAGACCATCTACGGCGAGCCTATCACGTTCACCCCGAAAAAATTCAACAAAGGGCAGATTTACGGGGGGCTGATCTTCGGCCTAGGCTGGAGCCTCACCGGCGCTTGCCCGGGGCCTTTGTTTGTCCAGATCGGCACAGGTGCCACCGTGGTAGCCGTTGTGCTGCTCAGTGCAATCGCAGGCACCTGGATGTATGGTAAACTGCGGGATAACTTGCCGCATTAATGCAATAAAATAAAAAGCTATGTTTTTTCAACACATTTATGATCAATCACTCGCGCAGGGTAGTTACCTGATCGGATGTCAGGCGACCGGCGAATCCATCGTGATCGATGCCAAGCGCGACGTCGACACTTATCTTACCATTGCAAAGCAGAATGGACTTCGGATTACGCATGTCACGGAAACGCATATCCATGCGGATTTCCTATCCGGCACACGCGAACTCGCCGCACTGACCGGGGCTACGATGTACCTTTCGGACGAGGGTGGGCCCGATTGGCAGTACCAATTTGCGCACGAAGGGCTGCGCGATGGCAGCATTATTAAGGTGGGCAACCTCACTTTAGAGGTCATCCACACACCGGGACACACGCCGGAAAGCATCAGCTTTCTGCTGCGCGACCATCCGGCCACGGACGAGCCGATCATGCTCTTTACCGGCGACTTCGTCTTCGTGGGGGACATCGGCCGCCCCGATCTGCTGGAAAAAGCAGCAGGACTGGTGGGCACACAGGAGATCGGTGCACATCAACTGTTCCAGTCGCTGACGAAATTCAGCAACCTGCCCCCTTATGTACAGGTATGGCCGGGGCATGGTGCCGGATCGGCCTGTGGCAAAGCGCTCGGTGCGGTACCCAGTACCACCGTGGGATATGAATTGATACGGAACTGGGCGTTCCGTTTCGAAAACGACGAAAAGGAGTTTACCGACTACCTACTCACCGGACAACCCGAACCGCCGACGTATTTTGCTACGATGAAAAAGCTCAACAAGGTGGATCGCCCGCTGTTGACTGAAGTACCGCAGCATCCAAAGCTCACGAAAGACCAATTCCTTTCGGCATACCAGGGCGGTGCCAAGATCATTGATACCCGTCCCAAAATCAAGCATGCCTCCGGAGCGATCCCGGGTAGCCTCGGCATCGAAAACAGCCGGTCGTTCTCCACATGGGTGGGCTGGCTGGTCGGGTACGACGAACAGATCGTACTCGTGGCCGACGATGCACAGGTCGAAGACCTGACGCGTAAGCTCATGCGCATCGGCCTGGACAACATCCTAGGATATATATCCAGCGTGGATGACCTCGGGCTTGCTTTGGAAACGCGCAGCATCATCGACATGGATACCTTCAAGTCGTTGCTCGGCAAAGCAGATGTACAGGTGGTGGACGTACGCGGCGCTTCCGAGTATGCGGCCGGACACATACCGGGTGCCGTTAACCTGTTTGTCGGCACGCTGGCCGACCACCTGGACGAACTGGATCGGAGCAAACAACTGGTTATCCACTGCCAAAGCGGCGCACGGGCAGCCATTGCCCAATCTGTACTGGCCGCCCACGGTTTCAAAGATGTGCAGAATTTCTCGGGCGGTATGGCGGAGTGGCGGCGACAACCCATGCCCAACGCGACGGAATAATCCGTAACTTTAACGTGTCATCACGTTCAGCAATATGCCCTATCAGATCCCCGGCCATCTAAAAGGCCTTACCGACAGCGAAGTAGCCGCTTCCAGGAAGCAATACGGCTATAACCAGTTAGCCACCGTCCGGAAAAGCTCCTGGCTGTCGCTGCTCATTGATATCGTCAAAGAACCGATGCTCATCCTGCTCGTTGTCATCTCACTCATCTATGTGATTGTGGGCGATTACGGCGAAGCGGCGTTTATGTTTGCGGCCATCGTGGCCGTTTCTGCCATTTCTTTCTATCAAGATAACCGCAGCAAAAAAGCATTGGAAGCGCTGGAAAAGCTCAACGAACCGCTGAGCCGGGTGATCCGGGATTCCGCCGTTGTCGACATCCCCACCCACGAGATTGCCGTAGGTGATCTCTGTATCACCGAAGAAGGAAAAATCATCAATGCCGATGGGCGTATCGTACACAGCAACGATTTCTCCGTCAACGAAGCGTCGCTTACCGGCGAGAGTTTCTCCGTATTCAAGGACAGCCGGTCGGAAGACAACCGGGTTTACAGCGGAACGCTCACCGTTTCCGGGCTGGCTGTTTTCGAGGTAACGGAAGTCGGGAAGGAAACCCGTATCGGCAAGATCGGCGAGTCGCTGCTGACGATAAAGGCGGAACCCTCTCCCCTACAGCTTCAGATCACCCGGTTCGTAAAAACGATGGCTATTATCGGCATCGTCATTTTCCTGATGGTCTGCCTCTTCCGGTACTACGAGACCGGCGACTTCGTTGCAAGCCTGCTTAACGGGCTGACGCTGGCCATGTCGGTACTGCCCGAAGAAATCCCGGTTGCGTTCACCACCTTCATGGCATTGGGTGCCTGGAAACTGATGCAGCAGGGCATCATCATCAAGCGAAGCAGCATCGTGGAAACATTGGGCAGCACCACCGTCATTTGTACCGACAAAACCGGTACCATTACCGAAAACTCGATGCAGCTGATCAACCTGTATGATTTCCGGACCGACAAGACCTACGACACGCCATCCTTCGGCAATCCGGAGTTGTCGACCCTCATCAGCTATGCCATGTGGAGCAGTGAGCCTGCCCCTTTTGACCCCATGGAGAAAACGCTGCACAACGTCTACGAGCAAACACAGCCGAGCGACCTACGGGGCGACTACCGTATGTTCCATGAATATCCGCTCGAAGGAAAACCTCCGATGATGACGCACCTCTTTGCCGATGCCCGCAAAAACCGGATCGTTGCTGCCAAAGGTGCCCCCGAAGCCATCCTCAGCGTGTCCCGGCTTTCCGCCGATGAAAAAGAACGGGTACGGGAGCGGATCAAAACATTCGCCCAGCAGGGATACCGCATACTGGGTGTGGCTAAATCCCTATTCGAAGGGGATGACTTCCCCAAAAAACAGCAGGATTTCGTCTTTGAATTCCTGGGGCTGACCGTCTTCTACGACCCACCCAAGAAAGGCATCAAAGAGGTATTCCAACGGATTTACGACGCCGGGATTGCTGTCAAAGTCATCACGGGGGATAACGCCGATACCACGAACGCCATCGCCGCCCAGGCAGGCATCGTTAGCGATGCCCCACCTGTAAACGGTGCCGAGATCATCAACCATTCGGAAGAAGAACTGATGCAGCTCTCGGCGCGCACCACGCTGTTTACGCGGATGTTTCCCGAAGCCAAACTGGCGGTGGTGAATGCACTGAAAAAACGGGGCGAAGTGGTGGCGATGCTGGGCGATGGCGTAAACGATGGTCCCGCCCTGAAAGCGGCCCACATCGGGGTGGCCATGGGCAATAAAGGGACGGAAATCGCCAAATCGGCCGCTGCCCTGGTGATCACCAACGACGATCTGGAAAAGCTGATCACGGGCATTGCCGCCGGAAGACGGATCTATGCCAACATCAAAAAAGCCATCCAATACATCATTTCCATCCACATCCCCATCATTTTAACGGTCTCCCTGCCGCTGTTTCTGGGGTGGGTATTCCCGCAGATCTTTACCCCCGTCCATGTCATCTTCCTGGAGCTGGTGATGGGGCCTACTTGTTCCATCGTCTATGAAAATGAACCCATGGAACGGAACGCCATGCAACGACCGCCCAGGATCATGACCGACACGTTTTTAAACGGGCGTGAGCTGATGATCAGCATCGTCCAGGGGTTGGTCATTACCGCCGGTGTGCTGTTTGCCTACCAACTGACTGCCCAGGCTGGCGGAAGCGAAGAAAAAACGAGAACGATGGTATTTACCACATTGATTTTCGCGAATATCCTGTTGAGCTTTGCCAACCGCTCGTTCTACTACAGCATTTTTGAGCGTTTCAAGGGCCGGAATCCCCTGCTCACCGGCATCACGGTGGGGGTGTTAGCGATGCTCTTTGCCATCCTATACGTGAAGCCCCTGTCCCGATTTTTTGACGTGACATCCCTGCGCGCATCCGAATTGGCGATTTGCATCGCGGTAGCCGTGGTCTCCGTGTTGTGGTTTGAAGTTTATAAATGGTTCCGCAGGAAAAGGAATACCTTGTCTGCACACGCCGGGCAGGCACATGACGGTTCCCGGGATAGGTTGTAATCGGACAACCGCCCGCAGGCGAAGCACAATTCCACCGGGCCCTGCAGCGGTTCGTCGTCGTATATCGGTTTGCCGGCATTATCCACCCCGCCAATACAGAACGGGCAGCACAACTCATCATCGTGTATTTCCATATGCGGTCATTATCTCCCCACAACCAGCCATTCAGGTGGGTGCAATCGGATACGACCACCTAAAAGACCTCGACTGGGGCGTTAAAAATAGTACTAATTTTTTTAGTATAAAAATTTATTTGAAAAATTTGTGAAAGGATCCCGGTAATCGCGAAAACGCCCTGTGGGGCCTCTTCCCGAACAAAACACGCCATCGGGCTGTGTATGCGCCCCTAAAACCGACAGGAGTTACTGCAATATCATTTCTGTTTGAACAAGCGAAAACTTAGATTTGTGAAAATAAACTTTTAGTTAACACTTTCTTAATCGCAGAAATTTAGGTTTGCTACAATTTTGTTGATGACAATGGCAGAGCTTGGTGATGAACTACTCATAAAACGGATAAAAGCTAACGATCAGAAAGCCCTCGAGCTTCTTTTCGAAAAGTATTATTTTCCCTATGCCACTTTGCGAAATCATTCGTCGTCAGCACCGATCTATCCGAAGAAATTGTGTCTGACGTATTCCTGAAGCTCTGGCTCAACCGCGAGAAAATCGAGATCAGAAGCAGCCTGAAAGCCTACCTGTTCATTGCCATCAAAAACCAGGCGCTCAATCTGATCAAAAAGAACCATTTTCCGTTTGAAAACCTCGATCACAGCGAAGTGCATGACCTACAAACTGAAAATTCGGCCGAGCAGCCAGTCACGTACGCTGAAACCGAAAAAGAGCTTTTGGCCATCATTGACCAACTCCCGCCCCAGCGCAGAACCATTTTTAAATTAAACCGCATTGAGGGACTGATGTACAAGGAGATTGCCGAAGTGCTCTCTATTTCGGTCAATACCGTGCAGAAGCAAATGGTCGAAGCCATTAAATACGTATCCAAATACAAATCGCAGTTTTATCAGCTCTGTATTAACGGCCTTACACTAACCACCTTCCTCCTCTCCTAGCGAGATTTCATACGTTACATACCCACAACCTACTGTTAACAAAAATTTAACCGCCACCAATGGTAGGTAGGGGCAAAAAAAATTGTCATGTCCTTGAAAACCCGTTAATACGCTAACAATGGACAAAAGCACCTTTTTCGAATTAGCCACCAAAATATTGGCCGGGGAAGCCTCAGCAGCGGAACAGGAAAAATTCAATAGCTACCTGCGCAACGAGGAATACCTCAAACTCTACAACTGGTTGCGGGAAGAGTGGCAAAAAGAACTTAAATACAAGCCGGGCGAATTCGATCTGGAAAGAGGGCTTCGCAAACTGCGGTCCAAAATCACCGACGCAACCGAAGCGGATACCCGGCAACAATCGTCCATTTTATCCCTGAAACGCGTCCTTCAGGTTGCCGCAAGTTTACTCGTGCTCGTGAGTATCTCCATTTTGGTCTATCGGCTGAATGCGCCTCACCACGTAACACAACAGACCGATCGGGTCACGGTATCGGCCCAAAGGGGCGAACGGAAGACCTTTGAACTGCCCGATGGATCAGCCGTGTCGCTCAATTCCGGCGCAACCATCCAGTATCCCGCGGCCTTTTCCGGAGATCTCCGGGAAATCCACTTAACCGGCGAAGCCTTTTTTGACGTAACAACGGATAAAAAAAGACCGTTTGTGGTAACGGCAGGCGGATTCGAAACCACGGTACTGGGCACCTCCTTCGATATAAACCATACGGGTGGAATGATCTCCGTAACCGTAGAGACAGGCAGGGTCCGGGTGGCCAAGTCCGGCCGCCACGAGGAGGTCATCCTCGAAAAAGGCGAGCAAGCCACCTTCGATCGCTCCGCGGACCGTTTCCGCAAGACGGCGGTAATTGCAGCAAAATACACCGAGTGGAAAGACCATACCCTCCGGTTTGACGAAATCACCGTCAGGGAAGCCTTCGAAAAAATGGAAGCTTGGTACGACGTGACGATCCAATGTGATTCAGCAGCGCTGCTCAACCGCACCATCAAAGGAACCTACCACAATGAATCGCTGCAGAACGTATTGGACGACCTAGCTTTTATGATCGATATGACGTACACGTATCAAAGCGCAGACACACTCATTATTCACTAACCAAATAGACTCGATATGGAAAAATAAACACGGCCGAAAAAAGAAAACCGGAACTGCTGGTACCAGTTCCGGCATTAAAGAATCAACGTATTAAAAATCCTCTTTAATTATCGCAAAATAATGAAATTAATTCGACTTTCCACCCTTGCCTTTCTCCTGTTACTCGCATGGAGCCTAACGCCCCGGAATGTCTACGCGCAACATGAGCGTAGTCCGACGGTAACCCTTAACGTAACCAATATCACACTGGACCAGCTTTTTAAACAGCTTGAAGCCACCACGGGCTATCAATTCCGGTATACCGACGACGTGATCCATGCCAGGCGACTATACACCTATGATTTTACCAACGAAAAACTCAGCACCGTGCTGAATCAAATCGCGAAAGACAGCGGCCTGGACTACAAAATCCAGGGAAAAAACATCACCCTCAGAAAAGGCGAAAAGAAAAAGGTGGAGGGTAAGGTTACCGATGCCGAAGGAACGCCTTTAATGGGGGTATCGGTCATGGCCAAGGGTACAGCGTATACCGCTTCGACCAATGCCGACGGTATGTATTCGATTACGGTCCCATCGGGAACCACCCTGCAGTTCTCATCCGTGGGCATGGAAACACTGGAAATGGAATATACCGGCCAGCCCCGTTTGGACGCAGTTATGACCGAGGGCGCGGTGGGACTGGAAGAGGTGGTCGTGGTGGGTTATGGCACGCAAAAGAAACGAGACATCACCGGAACGGTTGCTTCACTTCCGATGGAACGGCTGGAAATGGCTCCAAACGTCAATCTGACCCAAGCCATACAAGGCGCGATCCCCGGCGTACAGGTCTCTACTTCGTCAGCCGGAGCCGCACCCTCGCAATCCGTCATGATGCGGGGCCGGAATTCCATAAAAGCCAGCACTTCCCCGCTGGTGGTCATCGATGGGATCGCCGGAGGGCTTGGCGACGTCAACCCCAACGATGTTGCTTCCGTCGAGGTGCTGAAAGACGCCTCCGCTGCGGCAATTTACGGATCCAGGGGAAGCAACGGCGTCATTCTCGTCACGACAAAATCGGGAAAGGGCGGAGACACCAAGATCCGATACAACGGCTATTATTCCATGCAGCGGTTTGCCAACCTACCGGACATCATGAAGGGAGAAGAATTCTACCGTTTCAAAATGGAACGGAATCCCGAAGCCTTCACCTCTTCGGAACTGGACATCTACGAATCGGGGGAATGGGTCGATTGGCTGGACCTGGCGCTGCGCAATGGAAAAAGCACGCAGCACAATCTTTCTTTTTCCGGCGGATTCAAGGAGACGCAATATTACATTTCCACCGGGATAACCGATGTAACCGGACTGGCCGTCAATGACGATTACCTGAAATTGACCTCCCGGATCAACGTGGATACCAAATTCAAGAACTGGCTGACCGTGGGTACCCGCACCCAGCTTGCCTACACCGATGCCGGGGGTATTGCGCCTACCTGGGATGGAGACCAGGGTGTATTCTGGATGAACCCGTTTACCAAAGCATACGACGAAAATGGCGAACTGACCATTTACCCATGGCCTGAAGACACCTATTTCCGCAATCCGCTGATGGGGACGCTCGCCAAAAATATCGACGAATCGTACCAAGTAGTATCCAATAATTATGCGGTTGTCGACTTTCCGTTTGTGAAGGGGCTGCAATACCGGGTCAATGCGGGAATCCGGTTGGGGTTCTCCAACGATGCCACCTATTACGGGCGGAATACGCAGCGCGGACTTTCCAACAGCGGCGACGCCGCAACGAGCCGAGGGTTATCCCGGAATGTGGTGATCGAAAATATCGTCAATTATAACCGGGAATTTGGCAAGCACAGTGTTTTCGCTACCGGACTTTACAGTTTTGAAAACCCCCGAAGCAACACCAACAGTGTGGACGCACAAGGCTTCCCCAACGATTTCCTGACCTGGTATTCCGCACCCCAGGCCGAACTGGTTGTCCCCGGGTTTTCAAATACCGAAACCTCGCTGCTATCAAGCATGCTGCGCATCAATTATGCCTACGATAGCCGGTATCTGCTTACGCTGACCGGGCGCAATGACGGCTATTCCGGGTTTGGCGCGAAAACAAAATGGGGCTTCTTTCCCTCATTGGCTGTTGGCTGGAATATTTCCCGGGAAGACTTCTTCGGATGGAACGACGTGGTCAATGAGCTGAAACTTCGGGCTTCGATCGGGCTCAGTGGAAACCAGGCGATTTCGGCCTATGAGACCATTTCCCGTCTCTCTTCCGAGGATATCGTGGCCGGATCAACCACGCTGCCGGGGTACGTCCCCAGCAAACTGGGGCAGGACGACCTCGGCTGGGAAACCACAAGAACGTTGAACCTGGGCCTCGATTTTGGGATCCTGAACAACCGGATTATCGGAGACGTCAATTTTTACAAGTCGAACACCTTCGACCTGCTCCTTGACCGGACCATCTCTCCCATATACGGCGTAAGCTCCATCACCCAGAACATCGGCCAAACGGAAAACAAGGGACTGGAAGTATCGTTTACCTCCCGGAACCTAACCACGGAGAATTTCCAATGGGAAACCACCGGAAATATCTCTTTTGTAAAGAACAAAATCGTTTCCCTTTACGGGATGCTGGATGAGAACGGAAATGAAATCGACGATGTTGCCAGCACCTGGTTTATCGGAAAGCCCATATTGGTGAATTACGGCTATAAATGGGACGGTGTCTGGCAATTGGATGAAGCCGAAGAAGCCAAGGCTTACGGAACCCAGCCGGGGTATATCAAAATCAAAGACGTCAGCGGGCCGGATGGTGTACCAGATGGCGTGCTTTCCCCCGATTACGACCGGGTCATCATCGGGCAGCGAGATCCGAAATATATCTGGGGGATGAACAATTCGTTTTCGTACAAAAACCTAACACTCAATGTGTTTATCCATGGCGTGCATGGGGTAACCAAAAACAACACGCTACTGAACGATACGGACGTAGATCAAGCCGTTCGGATGACCACCACCAAAAAGAACTGGTGGCGGCCGGATAACCCGACAAACGAATGGTACATGAACACATGGAATGCCAACCTTCAGGACGGGAAAAGCGCAGCTCCTTATGAACACGCAGGCTTTGTCCGGATCAAGGATGTTTCAATCGCATACGATTTCGCGAAAAGCGCTTTGTCGCGTTACGGTATCGGCAAATGCCAGCTTTACCTTACTGGCAGGAACCTCTTTACCCTCACCCGATTCGGGGGGATGGATCCCGAATTGAACGGACAGCGGAATATTCCCCTGCAAAAGGAATACGTGATCGGCTTAAATCTTGAATTTTAATTGTAAACGCTTCATAGTATAGCTAATGAAAAAGTTGTTAAACATTGCCTTTGTTTCCGCCATCGTATGGATTGCGGCAGGTTGTTCCCAGGGTTGGCTGGACGAAACGCCACCCCACTTGATCACCGCTGAAACCCTGTATACAAACCTCGATGGATTTGAAGCAGGCCTGAATGGATTATATTCACTGGTTAGAAGGGAAAGAGAAGCAGTTAATGGTGCCAGCAATAACCTGACTGCGATGATTGCGACCGTTGGAACGGACAATTTAGTCGCCCACAATTCCGCTTATATCGGCTCCATCACGCAAAATTGGAAAAGCCTGAACGTTTCCACCAATTCGGGCCTCTCAGGTGTTTTTCTGTGGTTATACAAAATCGTGAATGCCGCCAATACCATTATCAACCGGGCAGAAAGCGGAACGGAAGTTGACTGGACCGGCGGCGGCGCAACCCCCGAGCAGAACAAAAACCGGGTCATTGCAGAAGCCAAGGCATTGCGCGCATGGGCATACCGGCACTTAACGTTTTGCTGGGGCGATGTGCCCATGTCGCTGGAAGAAGCCCAGGGATCTGACATAAAAACGGACTGGGAACGCACCCCCCGGGCGGAAGTCCGCAACCAGATAAAAGCAGACTGGCTGTTTGCCGAGCAATACCTATCCGCAGAACCTGCCATACGCGGAAAAATTAGCAAAGGCGCTGTTCAGCATTATCTTTCCGAATTATACCTGACGATAGGCAAGCCCGACAGCGCGTTGTATTGGGCCGACCAGTGCATCAACACCCCGGCCTATAAACTGATTACCGAAAGGTACGGCGTGAAAAGCAATGAACCCGGTTCGGCTTTCATGGATATGTTTTATGAGGGCAATTCGAACCGCGAAGAAGGCAACACCGAAGCCCTTTGGGTATGGCAATGGGAGTATAACGTGGTAGGAGGCGGCGGGAGCCTGATGCGGAGGGAATACAGCAACACCAATTTCAACAGCCAAATCAAAATCGGCGGCATTGCGCCGCTGCAATACACCGTGGAGCGGGGCGGTCGCGGAATCGCACGTGCGCTTCCGTCGCAATGGGCCATCAATCTGTACGAACCCGGTGACGTCCGCGGTTCCAACGACGCCATACGCACCTATTATATCCTGAAGGATGCCATACAGAACGCGCCCGGCGAGGCCGACCGATTACCTTCCGGATACAACTACGGAGATACCGTCAAGTTGGATTGGTCGGAAGACCTGGTGTATACCACCAAGAGTTCCCGCAACGACTGGCCGTTTATCCGGAAATGGGATAACACCATTTCCGCCGACCTGCAAGCATCGTTACAGTATAACGACCAGGTGTATCTCCGGCTGGCTGAAACCTACCTGCTCAAAGCAGAGGCCCAGTTTAAACAGGGTAACAACACCGGGGCGGCAGAAACCCTCAACATCATCCGGAGAAGAGCGCAAGCCCACGAAATATCGGCCGCTGATGTTACCCTGGATTTCATCCTGGACGAGCGCTCGCGGGAATTAATTACGGAAGAACACCGCCGCTACACCCTGATCCGGACGGGAAAATGGCTGGAGCGGGTGCAAGCCCACAATTTTGCCGGCGGAAACCAGACCGCCACAGCGCGGGATACGCTGTACCCGATTCCCCAGGTGGTAATCGATGCCAACCTGACGAAAGAAATGCCACAGAACCCCGGTTTTTAGTCATGAAACGGAACCATATCATTCTATCCGTCACGATTTGCCTGCTGGCGTTCGGCCTCCGTACGGCGGCCAACCAGATTGTGTATCCCTGGCGTGCCTGCCCGGCAATTGTACCCGTAGGCAAATCCATCGACATTCTCTATGATAACCCGGCCGCACTGCCGGTAGACTCGGTCATCCTCTCCGGACCCTATAACCGGGTGATCCTTTCTGCAGATACCATCCAAAGCGGCCGGTTCGAATACGATTCCTTCACCCAAGCAGCGGTCGGTACGCTGATCCGGATTACGATACCCGAGGGCACGCCCGAAGAACTGTACGACCTGGTTGTCAAAAGCGGGGGCGAAACCAACGTCTCCCGGCGGTCGGTCAAGGTACTCAACGCCTTCCGCAACCCGCATCGCTTCATCCACATCAGCGATCCGCATATGTCGCGGCAATGGGTCGGCACGCCGGAAAATGGATACGCCAAGGAACTGGAACTGCTCGATCGGTTTATCGAGGTGGCCAACATCATCCATCCCGAATACGTCATCGTCACCGGCGACATCATCCACGATTATACCCGTTTCGATGCCGATTCATTGGGTTGGGGCGGTGTCGTTCGCTCCGGATTTGACCATCCGCCGCTGGCGGAAGAGAAATACAAGAATTTCTTTGAAGGAGCGCATGGATTTTCGGGCGTTTACGGATTCGACGCCCCGGTGTTCTCCATCCCCGGCAACCACGATTTCTACGGCCCCAAGGCCGATGAATACCCCGCCAAAGCCGCCCAGTGGAATCGGTTGATGGGCAAACGCGTGTATGGCTTTTCCTACCTCGATACGCGCATCGTCGGCTCGGATGACTACCTGGGCGATCCCGTTGTCGACATCCCCGATCACGCGCCGATGTCGGGACTGCAGGGAAAACTGCTGGACAGCTTCCTGAACACCGAAGGCCCCGGCAAGCTGCGAATCATGGCGCAGCACCGTCCCGACCGCGTGGACACCGCGTTCATGAACCGCCACCGGATCAACATCCTGCTCAATGGCCACAGCCACCGGCCCCACGAATCGCTTGTCGGCACCACACCCACGCTCAACATCCGGCCGGGCGCCGTCTGCCGGAGCGGGGAAATTGCCAACTGGGAAAAAATATTGGGTTTCTTTCGCCTGTTCACAGTCGATGGCGATACGTTTCACCATACGCCACCCCTCCGATTCTGCGAAAACCCGACCGCACCCTACGACCAGCTTCTGCTGAACCTGACGCTGGAATTCAGCCAGGACAATACCGGACGGTCAGCCGCCAACGAAGCGGTGCTAACCAACCGGTTTGACCTGGATCTGCCGGATTGTCACATTCGGTTTGTGATGCCCAAAAACAAAGACGGGTATCGCGTGTCCGGCGGCGAGGTCTATCAAACCATCGAAAATTCGCGTGTGGTGGTGCTGGACGTCCGTGCCGACGTAAGCGCCAACAGCCAAAAAACGGTTACCGTTTCTGCTCACGGTACGCAGGCCGATTAACAGACAATCCCCGGTCCGGATTGATGCCGGACCGGGGATGTTATACGGATCCAGCCGTGTGTTTTGCAGGCTCGTAGTACAGCACGATGGCACCGGAACCAAATGTTTCGGTCTTTATGAGCTTCAGAAAGGTCATATCGCTACTGTTTTTAAATAACGGCAAGCCTTTTCCCGCGATCATGGGGTGGACACAGAGCTGGAATTCATTAACTAATTTAAGTTCCGTTGCGGCCGCAATCAAACTCGGGCTGCCTATCAAAATGTCTTGATCCGATTGCTGCTTGAGCGCCAACACTTCTTCTTCGAAACTCCGCGTTGCGATTCTTGCACTTTCCCAATCCACCTTTTTTAGTGTCCTGGAAAATACAATTTTGGGAACGCTGTCCATGATCACCGCGAATTCATCTATTGCCCGGTTACCGGTCGGATTTTTGACGATCGGCGGCCAGTACTCCATCAGCTGGTAGGTTATCCTTCCGTATAGAATGGTACCGGTGCTGCTTAACAGGTCACTGTAATGCTCATGCAATTCATCGTCTGCAATTCCGTACGTGTGGTCGCAAAACCCATCAAGCGTCATGTTGATTGCTGCTATTAGTTTTCCCATGCTGTGTTGTTTTAATCGTCGCTAGACAAAGATACCATTGGCATTTGGCAATGAGGCTGGGAAAAGGAGACAACCTGCAGGGGTGGAAAAGACATTAATTTGTCCGACTCTTACACAATAAAACCACCTATTTTCAGTTGCTATTAGTGAAGCTTGACCCCTATTCTGATCGAAAAAATGAAAAAGAAAATTTTGTATGCCGAAGATGACGGCGATATGCAGGAGGTTGTCGCCGAATTCATGCAGTTTGAAGACTACGAAGTGATCACCGACAATGGCAAAACGATTGGAAAAAAACTGGAGCAGCATGCGATCGGTTTAATTTTACTCGACGAAAACCTAACCTGGGGCTGGGGAAGCGACATTTGTGTGCTCCTGAAATCCGATGAAAAGACGGCCGACATACCGGTGATCCTGATTTCGGCTCTACCAACGATCGATGAAATCGCGGAACGGTGCGGCGCGGATGGCTACATCCGTAAACCGTTCGATATTTACGACGTTATTGATGTAGTTAACGAATACTATCGGGAGCCGCGGGAATTTTAAAATTCTGGTTACCGGCAAAAAGGGAGATTAGCGCCACAGATTGAGCAATTTCTCCGTATAATCGACCATGAACAATGGAATGTTTAACATGCCATTGTCCATTTTCAGGTTTCTTAAGGAATACCGAAGTCGTACGGGTGGGTTATAGTGCTGGTTATAAATAGTGAGACTTCGACCCCTCACGTTTTCTTCTGCCTTGACTTCAATGGGAATGATGTCATTTTTCACCTGCAACAGAAAATCGACCTCAGCTTGATTCCCTGACGTCCAATACCGAGGTGTGCCTTCAAAACAAGCTACCAGATGCTGCAACACAAAATTTTCGGTCAGCGCCCCTTTAAATTCAGTAAATAGCCGGTTGCCTTCCTTGACGGCAATGGGATCCAACAAGGAGAGCCGACGCAGCAGCCCGACATCCAGGAGGTATGTTAATAGTATCACGTATTAACTGCCAAAAATGTGATTTTTTTCACATAATAGACAGTTAATCTGTGAGCACGATAGCCATAAGGTACCTGTATTCTCAGCGGGAAACGCGATAAAAAAATCAAGCCTGAAGAGCCGCGTAAGCGATCTCTTCAGGCTTGAAGGAGACCTCAGCCGATTACCGGCGTCTTCGCCATAAACGTTGCAGCAGCCACGTCACCACGAAGCTCACCACGGCACCGATGGCGGCGAGCAGTGCTGTGCGCAGCACATCGTGCACACCCAACTGGCCAATGACGCTTAGCAGCGTACCACTTGTCGTGCCGATACCAAGCTGCTGGTTAGTCTTCATCGCCTTCCCTCCTATCCTTGGCTGCGCCTTCCACCGCTTCCAATACACCCAGTGCCAATGCAAGGTATTTGGCTACCACTACGAGTTTGGGCGGCAGCTTCAGCGGTGATGCAATGACTAGCTGGCTCGCCACCGCGAGTCCTTCTTTGATTCGTTCGTAAATTGTCGGTTTTCCCGCTTCGGGTAGGCCGACTGTTTCTTGGTTTTCTTTCATCTCTTTGTTGTTTTCGGTAGTCGTTTTGGGTGCGCTTTGGTTACGCAACGCAACTGGAACGCTCGTTTCACTCACGCTCCTAGGTTGCTTATGCGCATCCAAAGTCGCCCCAGTGTTTTCTACATCGATTTAAGACTCGTGCCCGACGTCGAATCTGGAGCACTTATTTCTTCCCTAAGCAGCTTAGTAAGCCCATAAGGAACCTAGTGACGTGACCAAACCGAACGAAGTGAGCTCATGAACGCCGTTGAAAAGCAAGCAATGAGTGAATAACGGAGCGTTACAGTTCCGGTGGGCTTGCTAACTGCGTCCCTTTCTCCACCACAACCCGATCGTTACCCCGTTCAATCTCCTCCACCAGCAGCGGATACACATATTTATACGCCGCTGCCGAGTGTAGCACCTGGTAATCACCATCCAGCCGCTGCCAGTACGAGCCCGTCAGCGGACAACCCACGGTTTGCGTGTGGTAATTGCCGATGTGGATGAATACCAAACTATAGTTCGGGATTCCCGTGATCTCGATCATGCCCCGGTGCAGGCGCGGGTACTTGGGTGTATACTTGGCATTCATGCCTGCCCATGTGTTGAGTCGCAACCTATATTCGCCTTCCGGTATGCACGTAAGGCCCTGTATTTTCTCCATCCGGATGCTATCTTCCAGCAAGTAGCAGCAGAAAAGGCTGCCGATGTATAAGTGGCTAAGGGTACTGTTCTTCCCCTGAGCCACACGGATGATTTTTATCTGTTCCATCTTTCCGCTCCCTAAAATTCGCCCAGATACCGGCTATTCGACCATTTCCGCCTGTCGCGGTCGTGCGTCATCAGGTAAAGATGCACCGGCTTGTCCGCCAGAAGGGGTGGCAGTTGCAATGCAACAATACCTTCTTCGCGAAGGCACTCCTCATCGTTGATCCCTGCCACGCGCAGTCCGGGATGGTATGCACAGAGCACCAGGCAGTCGTCCCAGGCCAGATTCAGTCCTGTGATATCGCCCATCTGCGATGTTGCTTCCACCCGTATCAGCGCCCCTTGGCGGCTCACCTCAATTTCCACCGGATTCTGCAGTATGCCTTCGCTCAGCCGTACCTGTGCCGGATTGACATATTGATTGGGGTACGCTCCCTCTACCGCCCGCAGTAGCAGGTAAGACATGGCGCGGCCATGCGCGGTTTTCCCTTTCTGTTGGGTAGCAAAGCCCTGGGCAACGATTGCAGACAACGGCCGCAGGAATTCACCTGCCAGTTTGAAGCGTTGGCGCACCGCCAGTCGGCCATCGATCGATCCCGCCAGCTTCCGTTTGTTTGTTAAAACTTGTCTCATTTTTCTTGCTGATTACGGAAGCCGGCCGTGTGCCACCTCCCCAAGGGTAGCATGTCACACGGCACGGTTTCCGGGGTTTAACGGATTAGCCCAGGGTTACCTCACCGAGGTACACGCTTTTGGACACATTCTTATCCTTGCGGTCGGCCGTGAACAACCACACGTGCCCCACTCCCGACTGGAAATGCGCGGGCAGCGTGATGGTCGCCGAGCCATCCATCCGCTGCGGCGGCTCTGGCGTGGTCATGAACTGGTCGGTCCCCGGATGGTACAGCACAATGTACACCGCGTCATCCGCTTCCTGCTTATACACCTTGTTGAGCGTCGTATCCCACGACACGGTGAGCTCGCCGTCGGCTACGGTGGCAGACTCTGCTCCGCCGGCCGAGTACCCCTCGGCAATGCGGATCTGCCCGTAGTCCAACTCATAATCCGGGTAACTGCCCGTTACCGTCCGGTTGATGTTGTCTTTGAACGCCACATTCATCGGGGTCTGGGTATCTGCACGGCGCTGTCCGTAGCCGATCCGGATAAACGGTGCCACCGGCAGGAGAAAACGCATCAGCAGCGTGAATTTCGCCTGTTGCATCAACTGCTCTTCGGTGGCCGGTTTCGTCCGTTTCTTGTACAGCCCCTTGATGTAATCGATGCTTTTCCAGCTGCTGCCGATCACACTTCCGGCTTTTCCTTTGAAGCCTCCGTTGGCTCCTCTTCTGATTACTCCCATTTTCTGGTTTCCTTTCTTTTAGTTTTTTGTTTTACTTCTATTCATTTGATCGTTCGTGCTACCGGTATGCGATGATCATGGAGGCAAACGTAATACACCAAACCCCAAAAAACCAGCGGGTTGGAACGGTTGACGGGGTATTGACGGGGTTCTATCGGGAAATTGACGGGAAGGTGAAGGGATGTGACGGGACAGCGCGGAAGCTGCGGGGTTGTGACTTCCGTAAATCGGACCAACTTCCGGTCAATGTTGCGCTTCCTCCCGCCGGTATGCGGGAGTTATCCGTTGTTTATCCGTGTGCGATCCGTGCAAACCCCGCATGACGCACGGATGGCACGCGGATGGTCAGCACATTAAACTGGAAGAAAAGCAGTATCAAAGCCGGGAAAAGGGCAGGGAAAAACGGGCAGGTCAAAACAATCGGCCGTCCCACTCGAAGTCTTCGACCGATGATAAGGAAACTTTAAGGGAAAAGTCGGGATGTGTTGTATTAATCAGGAAATTATGTTCCCAGGGAATCGAAGCAGAAGGTACTTTAAGCAACAGGGAACTTTTCTGCTGGTACCACCGCGAACCTATTTCCTGTAATGCCGGGTATTGGCTGACCGATCGCCAATTTGCCGGTAAACTTGCCAGTTGGATTTCAGTGACATCACTTTGGTCAACCGCTAAATCGATGAACAGTAATTTATAACTGGTATTCAGGTTTATCGCACTGCGATGGGCAACCAGCTCAAGCGTTGACAGCGCAATGGATCCTCCTGTATAAACAATGAATTCGTCCTCTCTGTTCCATCGATTGGCTACTCCTGATGCCGTCAATCTCCCGGCATATCTGGCTCGTCTGATGTTGTACACGATCATCGGTCAGACATTCTCCCCATATTCCAACGCTGTCAACCGATTATCAATGAACTTTATGCCTGAAACGGTCGTCAAAAAAGAATACGGAGCTTCATTGTCCAACAAGCGGTTTTTTTCCGTAAGCCAGTGCTCAAAATCAGCGGTATTACCGAATACCTCCACTCCGTGTTTGTACAAAGAGAGCAGCAGAACGATGTGCTCTTTTACATTTCCTTTCAGCACCACATCCGTATTTTGCTTGTAGTTCCGATACGTTCGGGGCGTAATGTTCAACCAATCCGAGAGCACACTGTCATTCAAGCCGATTATGCTGTCCAAGAGCATGACAAGTTCGTGATTTGATTTGTTGTTTATGGTGTAAAAATAAATCCCGGAAAAATCGCTCACCGGTGGAATCCCGGCAATTATCCGCTCCTGCTTCCTATCTAATGTCCCTGTAACCATACGATCTTACCATCCTTTCCCGGTAAAGGTACGGAATATTTTATCTATGAAAAAGGAAATTTTTCCGAATCTGTTATTTTTATTCGATCCCGCGATAGCTTTTGCGCAGACGTTCTACATCTTCATCCCGGAAATATTTTTTGCCTTTAGCCCGTTTGGCCACTTCAATTTCACCGCGCTGCTGGCAACGAAGCAATGTACTTTCGCTGATGCCCACACGTTCGCACGTATATCCGGCATCGCGGAGCACCGGTTCCGGATCCGGGACAGGGGTCTTTTCGACCGGATAGTCCGGCACTAATTTCAGACAACAATCGGCAATCACGCCTAATTTTTCATCGATGGAAACCAGGTAGGCTTCGCAGCGTTCAAGTTGCTCTAACATAGGAGATACGTTAAAGCCAGCGCCAGCTCGCCGGACTCCGGAAACGAATCCGGGCGTAAAACCGCTCTTACCCGCAGATCATCCGTTTCTCCAAAAATGGGGATGGCTTGGTTAAAATAAAAAATTAGTTCATACGTAGTTAAGATTCCTCTTCGGCAGATTTGTTACGCTTGCGACGGTACCACCAATGCCGGATACGCACCCAGAGCAAACCAAAAATTGTTGTACCCAGCACACGGTTCGGCACCGTCTCCGGGAAAAACCGGTTGACCGGCGTATCCAATGCTTTACCCAATTTGAAAAGTGTTCCGGTTCCAGGCAGGGATTTGCCACTTTCGATCTGCGTGATGGCGGGTTGCGAACGACCGATGGCTTTTGCCAGCTGATCTTGGGTCATTCCCTTTTTTAGCCGCGCCTTCATGATACGGGCTCCCAATTCAAATTTGTATTTCTCAAAATTCATACCACCTAGGTCCATACCGGCCAACTGCCATTAAAATATAACTGTAGTTTATATAAACAACTACATATTAGGTATTTACATCAAAAATACACAGTTTCACCCCCGTCTTCCGATGGAGGAAGGCCTTAAATCCAAAACATATGTATTCAAAAACCATTCATTCTTCAATCTTGGAAATCCCCCAGGGGATGAACCGTTTGCCTGTCCATCACTCGGACGCTATAGAAGGCGGTAAACGCCGGGAAGGCGCTTTCCTCGGCCGTGCCATCATCGGCATGATCGGCGGCATGATCGTCCCCGGTGGGTTTATTATTGCTTTCTTCTGATGCAACGGAAAAATCTGCGTTTCGTATGATTTCAGTCATGGAAGCTGGCCTGATCAAAAAAGCCAGGAGGATACCTGCCAGTGCGCCGTACAGATGGATGGCGCCTGCAGGATCCTTTAGTAAGGCAAGGATGCCCAATGCGGCCAGTAATACCAATGCGATCCACAACGGCAAGACATCCGATGCGAATGCAGGCATTCCGGCTATGGGTTCTACAGGAAAATATATCAGGAAAAATAGCACGAGCGCCATGACCAACGCCGAAGCACCGGCAGACCAGTGCTTTCTTTGCTTCCTGTATTGGATTGCTGTGAGCATGCCTACAAACAAGGCGGCAAACAAAATGAAAAATAACAAGAGCAAGCGCCCATTGATTACGCCGAAGTCATCCACCAACATGTATTCAACCTCAGGCAACGCCAAGCATAGCAGCATGCTGTTAATCAGCAAATGCATTTCGTTGATATGTACAAATACCGATGTCAATATGGAACGTATCCTTCGCCCCCGGTAAATGGAATACGGATGCATGCGCCAGGTATCGAACAACCGTGGGTTCCGCAGTGCGGATATACTCACCGCGACAATGGCAGCAATGATCAAATAAGCCAACGGCGTATGATGCACAGGAGCAAACATAGACAACTATTTTAGGTCCGTTTAGGGACAATCGGCAGTTCAAACGATCACTAAAGTAATTAATTCCATTTCGGAATACCAAACCTCAATTGTAACAAACACATGACAACCATCCGCCAGCACGATCGCAGCGACTGCGGAGCGGCGTGCCTAGCCGGCATTGCCACTCACTATGGCAAATCCCTTTCGGTAGCCCATGTTCGGCTGCTGGCCGGTACAGATGCCACCGGAACCACGCTTTCCGACTTGCACCGGGCAGCGCTCAAATTGGGTTTCCAAGCCGAGTCTGTAGTTGGGGATTACGCCGGGCTGTCACAAGCCCCGCTTCCTGCCATCGTACACCTTGACCATGCCGATACCGGTGCCCATTTCGTGGTCATCGTCCGCGTGGGAAAACGCACCGTTACGCTGCTTGATCCGGCCGACGGGCACCGGCATCGCTGGCCGGTAGAACGTTTCAATAGCTATTGGAGTGGAGCCGCTCTCCTGCTTCTTCCCGGTCCGGGGTTTCTCATGGATGACTGTGCCCCTGCCCCTACCATCCGGCGGCGCATCGTTCAACTGCTGCTTCCGTACCGGCGCCGTCTCGCACGTGCGCTTTTGCTGGCGCTGCTCGTCACGGTACTCGCCATGGCTGGTGCATTATTCGTCGGCCTGCTCACCGACCGCATCATACCCTTCGGAAAAACAGACTCCCTGCATCGCATGGGTGTGCTCTTCGTACTCATCCTCCTGCTGCAGGTGGCCGCCAGCGCGGTTCGGAAATCCATCACACTGCATACGGCGCGGCTCCTAGACAGCAGGCTTTTACGCAGTTACATCACGCACCTGTTACAGCTTCCTCAATCTGTATTTAACAGCATGCAGCCCGGCGAGCTGCTTTCTCGCATGGGCGATGCCCTGCTGATCCGGCGCCTGGTCAACGACCTGCTGATCCAGTCGGGCGTACCGGCACTTTCACTGGTGGCGGTGCTGCTCATAGCGCTTGTACGCCACCCCTTGCTGGCGATCTGGCTGTTACTCAGCATCGGGGTATATGCAGGTATCTACGCGCTGGCTAACACCTTTCACCGCACCGTGCAGCACCGGCTACTGATTTCCGAAGCAGCGCTGGATGCCCGGTTCACCGAAACCTTCGCCGCCATCCATACCGTCAAGCAACTTGGCTCGGAACGATTGCATCGTACCCGCTTGGATGCACATACGCACGACTTCCTCTCTGCCGCGCATACCGCCGGCCGGGTGGGCCTATGGGCCGAGGAAGCGACCTCCCTCCTCGCCCAGGGCTTTTCACTGGCGCTGCTGTGGGGCGGGGGCACACTGGTGCTCAATGGCGGACTTTCGCTCGGCGAGCTGTTGGCTTTTTATACGCTCAGTGGTTATTTCAGCACGGCCGCGGCCCAGCTGATGCCGCTGGCCCGGCATGTGCAGGAGGCCCGCATCGCTGCGGAACGCCTTTTCGACCTGTGGGACATTCCGGCTACCGATCCACCTGGTGCCACGCGATTTACGCCCGAAGATATCTTTCCCGTTGTACTGGATGACGTGCATTTTACGTACCGTGACCGGGTTGAAACGCTACGCGGAATATCACTTACCCTCGCGCGGGGAACCCTCACCGTTATCCGTGGAGCCTCCGGCTCGGGCAAAAGCACCCTGATTTCGTTACTTCTGCGCCAATATGTTCCAACAACAGGACACATTCATCTGGGCATCCACCCACTGGAACTAATCGACCGGGAAACCTTGCATCGGCATATCGCGGTTGTGCCTCAACACACGCAGCTCATTGACGATTCCTTTGCGGCCAACATATGCCTGGGTGAAACACCCAATCCGGAAAAGCTGGAAACACTCTGCAACGAGCTCGGACTGCTGCCGCTCATCGGCACCTGGCCTAAGGGACTTGACACACCCATCGGACCCGATGGGTGCCTGCTCAGTGGTGGGCAACGCCAGCTCGTCGCACTTGCCCGGGCGCTTTATCGGCAGCCTAAGTTGCTACTACTGGATGAAGCCACTGCGGCATTGGACCCTGCTACCGAAGCCCGAGTACACCGCCTCCTGATGCGCCGGAAAGCTACCGGCATGACCATCCTATGGATCTGCCACAAGGAAAACAGCCTGCCATTTGCAGACGTCGTATATCAATTGGAAGATGGCCGGCTCCTTCCTTCCACATACCGCACCACGGGTACAGCCGCCACCGCCATACCGGACCATGGCGTGGCGGCCAGGGCCCAACCTCCCGGCGCCTAATCTTGAAAACACCATGCTTCCCGCCATCCAGGTAGCCGATGATCATGCCCGCGTCCGGGACGAAGCCACCCTCGCAGCGATACGGACAGAATGCCGCTATCAGCTGCCGGGGGCCATACCGGATGTCTGGAAACGCCCGGACTGGCAGGTGGTGGAGCAGGCCTTCGACCTACCGGACGTTTATGTGAGCTATATCGAAGTACGGACCTACGCGGCTTCCACATGCATCCCCATCCAATGCCCCCGGTATGATCTCTATTGGTTGTATCTGGTGCGTGGCGCAATGGATATTACCACACCGGACACAAGGAAAGCCCTGGTAACAACAACGGAAAAACACTACCGGGTGAGCTACCTCCCCGCAGGCCGGTATGCGTGCAGCTTCGGCGAAGGCACGCATCACATTTTTTATGTAGTGCACAAGCCGAAGGCATTGTTCCGTGAAGAAAGCCCGGAGCTAGGCATGGAGGCTACGGTCATCAGCGCCGTGAAAACCCGGCTTGCCGTGCATGCCGCCAGCTACGAACTTTCCATGCAGGATGGCTCAGCAGCGTCTATCCTTCGGTTTCTGCGTGCACCCGGAAATACGTATCTCAGGCGCAGCCAATCTATTATGCACCTCTCGCTTGAACTGGTGTTCATCGCCCACCAAACCCTGCTCGGCCATGCCGAAGGAAAAGCCATCGGTGCCGAATGGGCTGAACAGCTAAAAGCATACATTAATCGATGCATTTTGGAGGGCACACCGATAACTGCCGACAGCGTTGCGGAACAATTCCGGATATCGGCCGTCTATGCCCGAAGGTTATTCAAAACACACCACGGTGAAACGATAGGCAGCTACATCACGCGGCAGAAGTTGGAACTGGCCGTACAGCTGTTGCAGGAAGGGGACCCGCCTGTCCGGGTAGCCCGTTATCTCGGCTGGACGCCTGCGCATTTCAGCCGGGCCTACCGCGCTAAATTCGGACACCCGCCGAGCCAGCGCCATTTATAAGTATACGAGATGCCCCAAATGCAGGTCGACTATTTATTGGAAATATCCATGTTGTTTGGTAACTTTGTGTATTATGGAGCGTATTGTATTAGAAGTAGATGGAAACATAGCCGCTAAGTGGAAGCAGGCTTCCGCAGAGAAGCGGAGTAAGGTTTTAGCCTTTCTCAACAATGCCCTTGACCTTATTGATGAGCCTACGGCCAATGGTGGCGTTAACAAGGGTTATGCCCTTCCCAGCGAACGGAAGATGCGTCGCCATGACGAGCGGGTACAAAGCAAAACGCCAGAATACCTGAAATTTCTAGACGAAATGGGGGAAATAGCTGCAAAGAACGGGCTAACGCAGCAAGCACTCGATGAATTGCTTGCTGAAGATGAATAAACCAATATTTGTCTTTGATTGCAATGCGCTGATCAGCGCACATCTCATCCCAAAATCCATTAGCCGAAAAGCTTTTGAAAAAGCAATGCAGGCTGGCATATTGGTTCGTTCTCCAACGACATTTTTAGAATTCTCGACACGGTTTGCACGCTCAAAGTTTGACAAATATCTCTCCTTAGAAAATCGACTGGCCATCGTCTCGGCATTTAAACAACAAAGCTTGCTTATCGAACCTACCGTAAGTATTAAAGCCGTTGACGATCCCGATGACGATAAATACCTCGAACTGGCTATTGCTTCAAATGCTGCCTGTATCGTATCAGGCGACAAACATTTGCTAAATTTACACCCGTTCGAGAACATTCCTATTCTGTCGACAGCTGATTTTTTTGATAAATTTTAAATTCCACATAAGCGAGAATGCTATGTCAGACGTGCAACTTTACACCAAACTATCCAGTCTTCCTTCTTCTTTGAAGAGCGAGGTTGCTGATTTTATTGATTTTCTTTTGTATAAATCAAAGGCTAAAGAAAAGAAAGAGAGATCCAGGATTGCGGGAAAAGCCAAAGGTTTAATTGTGATGAAATCTGATTTCGACGATCCCATACCCGGGTTTGAAGACTACACGAAATGAATCTCTTGCTGGATACCCATGCGCTGCTTTGGTATATAACCGATGCTTGAACCACCAATAACTCTTCTTAAACAAGAAAACGATTCCCTAAGCTACCCATAATCGGCACAGCAATTGGTGGCGCCAACGTATCAAATAAATCAACACTTTCCAGATCAAATAAATCAAAAGTACCCCTCTGCCCTGCCCTACTTTTGCTTTCATGAAAGAAGCAGAAGACACCCTTATTAAGGCAACAAACATTATCGCTAAAGCCGAAGCAATCCGGCCGGTTCCAGCCACCACACCGGAGATGATGGAGTACTACCGACAGCATCTCCAACTGAACCATAGCAATAAGGACCTACTGATCGGGGCCGGATTCGCCGTTCTTGGCCCCCGGCTCACCGCCGACCTGAATGCTGATCGTTTTACCATCCGGCTTTCCAACCCCATCTACACCAAGGGAGACGTGGCATACCTCACGCTGGCCAATGGAACCGTCAACTGGCGGTACGCCCATTCAGAAGTACGCTATGCGCGCTGTCCTACCGTGCGTGACCCGGTGTTGATGCAATGGTTGGATGGACTGTTTGCTGCCTTTTACCTCCAGGCCGAACTCCCCGAATCGCTGAACGGTGCGCTTGAAATGCTCGGCCCGTGGGACCGTGTACGTTGGGTGCGAACCAACTTATTTGAGGGCGGCCGCCCCGAGGAAACACTTTCGGAGGAAATCGATATGTGGGTGTATGATCTCCACTCGACCGAACGGTTAGAGATCTTCTTTCGCTGGATCTCCGAGGGGTTGGATAAAGACGAAAAGCATTTCCGCTACACCGTCTGTTGCGAAGGCGACGAAGACACCGTGTTCTACCTGCTCCGCTACCGCGAACGCGAAGCATTGGCCTTTCCGGCGGGAAAAGAGCAGCCCGTCCTCTACCTGGCCGCGGTGCTGAATAGCATACTGCAGCCCGACTACGAGCTGCGCCGCTTCCGCGACAAGAAGCTGGGCAAAGACGGTATACTGATGCCGATGACACCCAAGGATTGGGAAACCCTGTCTGGTATCTATGGCCCCATGGCCATCGAAGCCCGGTTTAGCCCGATTCATGGACACGTCAAAACAACTAAGGGAAGGAGGCCAACCATGGATCCCTGATAAACTGCCTACCCACGGAAAGCCCGTCCAGGACGGTTCCGCTGGAAACGAAAATTGGCCGTGGTGGGCCATTCAAAAAACTAACCAAACACAAAAACATCGTATAAGATGAAAGTATTTGAATTAACATCAGGCTTTATAGCCGCCGTAGTTATCGCACTAGGTGTATATAGCTACGTAAACGACACCAAGGTTGAGGAAGAACCCGTGGTAAAGAATCAGAAAGCGAATATTCAGGCCACCGAATGGTTTATTTACGATTCCGGTTCACCGTCAAACGAAACGCAAGCCACGACTCCTGGAAATTACCGTCCACTGGCGTCTGATGATCTGAGTGAACTTTGTGAAGGATCGGACGTTATTTGTGCGGTCAACGTGCCTGCACAACCCGCACCCAATCAAAACCTGCCGGATTTTACGGATATGGCTGCACAAAATACGGTTGCTGAAATCGAAAAGCACTTTGATGAGGAGAATGAAGATCCGATCAACACAAACCTGATCCGGCTAAAGCTGGAATAAGCCGAATGATTGATTGCTTTTTCAGAACCCGTGTACCGGCTTTGAAACCGGCACACGGGTTCCCTTTATCAACGATCGGTAATTATCAACCTATCCAGATTTCGGATCGTCTTTACCACCCTGAGGTTAAAAGGCTCTAATCGCTTGTTTAGCAGTCCTATTTCTTGCCAGAAATCTCCATTGCTTTCCAATGGTATATTAATATCTTCCGTTAGCCCACTTTCATCAATAGTCGGTATAGAAGATCCTTTATTCAGCACATCCACTAAATCAGCACTTGTGAAATGCGCGGGCATTGAATTTCTGGATATATCCACCTGCTGTTCTTTGAAGGGGAGATCCCTAATTCTGGTAAGCACGAAGCACTCCGTGGGTTGATTTTCGACCCGGCCGTTCAAGTCAAAATAGGTATTCAAATCTGCCAGCATAGCCTCCATCATGATCCGATTGTCCGTGTGCCCAGCCCATATCGATTCATAGCAAAAGGTATTTTTACGCAGCCAGCTCGCCTTATAATGTTTTGTTTTATCATATATCAGGCGACCCGTGTCGCTCACCTTGATGACGATCCGGTTGTCCGGTCCGATACCCTTCCCGCCGATTCCGCGGATGGCCTGCCGATACAGGCCAATGATCGGATAGTTAACCAATAACACCTGCTTCGAATTCTCACCGCGCAGGGTATCGAACATCGTCCGTGTCTTCACTCCGTCAAGGTGCGGCGTTATTGAACGGTATTGTACCTTAGTGGTTAGTACAGAATCATGCTGGTAGTGCTGAGGCAGCATCGGCTTACTGAAATCAAAGAAGCCTTCATTATTACCCACATATGGCCAATCAATGGCTTTACCGTTAATTGCTTTGGTCACATTTCTTTCATCGACGTATTGGCTGTCCGTAAACCCCATCACGGTGCCATCCGTATCAATCCATACCACAAAAGGCACCCCGACATGCGGAAAATACGCAGACAGCAAGGTATCTTCCACTACCGTTGGCAGCGAAACGGATTGCGTGTATTCATTTTTGGACCAAAATGCACTTATCATCCGGCGGTCCTGCCCGGTTACAGGCAAAATGAACAAATGATCGGCGTACTTACGCTGCAACGAATCCGATTTTGGGAACGACTTGATGCACGGAGCACACCAGGTTGACCAAAAATCCAGCATTAAGATCTTGCCTCTTACATCAGCGAGGTCAATTTTTCCACCTGCGTAGTTGAGCACATTGGAGAGTACGACATGCGGAAGGGTATCACCGATATGGAGTTGCCGCACCTGGGAAATCGAACGGTTTGCCAAACAGGCAAACGCTATTATCAAATAAATTGTATAATTTTTCATTTTATCGGTGTGTTAATTTTGCTGGATTCCGCTACGCTCAATCACATAGTTTGGTATAAGCAACACATACCCATCCGGTGGATCGAGCGAGTATGTACGACCTTCGATCTGACGCGTGGGGGTTATTGCATACTTTGGGTCGAGGGATAATCGCCGGATGTCGATCCAACGGCTATCCCTGAACAGCAGCTGTTTCCTTCGTTCTTCCAATATCGCCGTTATTGCCTCATCGGCCGTCAGGAATCGGAGCGGCTCAAATTTCCCGGTTTCCCACCTTGTGGCAAGCAAATGGTTTAAATCATCGGCCGCTTTTTCCAGCTGATTTTGGCGCGCATGGCATTCGGATCGGATAAGAAACATTTCGTCTGTAATTACCCCGGAAAACACGTAACCGTTCGAGGAAATTCCCCGTCCGTCGTAGTCCCCCTTAAATGCGATGCTGCTGTCCGGGTTGTGCACAAAAAATAAGCGGGATCTGATATCCCGTTTATCATAAAGCCTGTAAAGTGTGGTATCCACTTTCGCCCGGGAATTAATCAGGATACTCTGCCGGGTTGAACGCATCTGAAACAGAACTTCCTCGTTAAACTCTGGTATGGGTGCATTTGCAGTGGTATCGAGCAGGTTATAATCCAGCAGACGGTCGTAGCGCGACAGGCAGGAATCGGCATAATGCCCGGCTTTTTCATAGTCGCACATAGACAGGTAAACCTTTGAAAGCATACCGTATGCTGCCACCTTCGACGGCCTGCTTTCCAGTGAGGACCGTTCCGGCAGGAGCCGGATTGCCTGTTCAAGATCGTGGATGATCAATTCATAGGTATCAGACAGCGAAGCACGAACCGACTTTACGCTATAATCCGCTTGCGTATGCAACGGCAGGCCAAGGATGTTATCAGCCTGTTCGGCTTGGTAGGGCTTGGTAAACAATTGTGAGAGCGCAAAATACTGGATTGCACGCAGGAACAGCGCACTTCCCTTAACGGTTGTCATGGCCGCGGATTCCCACGGATCGGTGACAATGCGTTCAGCTTCTTCGAGAACAACATTAAGCGTATAAATATTCGTGTAGGGTCTTGACCAAAACTCGGCCGTGTTTTCATCGGGCTGCCAGATATAGAGGTTGCGTGTCATTTGGTTTGACAATGCCGCCCAGTGTTCCGTGGTAACAAAATAATCATCGGCCATGATGCCAAATGCATAGGGATAATTGCTATTAAACAAATTATAGTTATCCAGCATCAGTTGCAGATCGGATGCCGATGACGGTACCGCCATTTTTTTATCGGGTTTCAGGTCGAGGTAGCTGTTGCAGGAAGCTGCAAGCAAACTACCTGAAATCAGGGCATACATAAAGAGTTTATCGGTTTTCATACAAGCAGGTTTGAAACGATTAAAGGACGTTCTAAAAATCAAATGCTAAGCCAACGGCTATACTTTTGTTTGGCAGCAGCCCTTCGGGATATTCCGGGTCGATGCCTTTGTCATTGGCTTTCCATAACATTACATTCAGGTTACTCAGGTAACCGTACAAACGGAGGTTGGTTGCCAAACGCGGGATCGTGAAATCATAACTGAGGCGGATATCCGTGAAGCGTATGCTGGAACTGTTGATTACATTTATCTCTGCGTCGCCATAAAAGCTATCCCTGTTGACACTTGGGTTGGGATAAACCAGGGATGGAACGTCCGTATATTTCTCGTCGCCCGGTTTTTGCCACCTCTGTAGGTAATCAATATGGGGATCACCCGTTGCAAACAAGTTCCCATAGTTTACACTGCTCAACCTCGTATAATGGCCCATTCGCCAAGTAATATTGAACGAAAGAGCCAGCTGTTTATAGGTTAACGTGTTGATTATATTCCCGAAAAATGGCGGCAGTGCAGGCCCATGGATTACCTGTTCTTCACCGGGATTGCGAAGCAGCTCACGGTAATCTTTGCTTATTTCCCCACCCACATAACCCATTGGATCACCTGTTTCGGAATCCAGTCCGGCCCAGCGATGGCTTACCAACAGATACGGATTATATCCCACAAAGGGTGAAATCAACCCTCCGCTGCTCGTGTATCCCAGCATGCTGCGTTCCGTGAGGTAGCGGGTCACTTTGTAAGTTACATAATTGAAATTTGTGCTTAGATCCCAATGCACCGGCCTTCTTTTAAACATGCTAAACCGCAATTGCACATCCAACCCTTCGCCGTTAACGTGGGCAGAATTTGTGAGGAGCGAAGCGGTTCCCACCGTCGGATCCAGGGGTTCCATACCTAAAACGTCCGTTGATTTCTTGAAGTAGTATTCGATACTGCCCGACACGGAACCTTCCTTTTCCCTGAAGTCCAAAGCCATGTTTATCGTCCGTGTTTTTTCCCATCGAAGGTTTGGATTGGGTCGTTGGGATATAATCGCATACGGCAAGTTGGTCGGTTGCTCGTTTGCACTGCGGTATTCAATCGTGGTATATGCAGACATTCCGGTATTTACATTGCCGCCATAGCCGTATGTTGCCCGAAAAGCGAGATAAGGGAATGCTGAAATCCGATAGAACCGTTCTTTTGCGATATCCCATTTCACCCCCGCGGACCACAGGGGTACACCCCTTCTATTTGCTTTCACACCGAAGAGGTTGGAAGCATCCTTGCGTACGCTTGCCGTAACGTGGTAGGTGGTTCGAAATGAATATCCGGCATTGGCATATACGGAAATATACCGATTGGTAATATCCGAAAACCAGGCGTTATTGGGCACGAGTATATTTCCTGCAATCCCGGCAAATGTCGGCAATCTGTTTACGTAGTCGACATTGCTGGTTGTGAGCACATCGCTGTAACCGTATGTGCGGTACATGTTGGCCGCATTCATAGCCTGGCGTGCTTCGCCACCGGCAAATGCATTGATGCTGTGGAGCCGGTATGTGTTTTTAAAATTAAGCTGCCCCCTGATGCTATGGCTTTGGATACCGGTTGTTGTCAAATCCAATATCCCGTCGTTGGGCACGCCGTAGCGCATTTCGCCGCCATCGGGCACACTGAATAAATTAATAAGATTGCGTGCATAGAAATTCTCCCCGCTATAGTAGTCACGGTCTGTGCGTTGGGTTTGCTGATACTGATACCTCACATCTGCCACGAGAAAAGGGGCAATTTCGTAATTGACTGCCACATTGCCTGTCAGGGCGCGACTGCGCGACGAGCGATCCTGTGCGGCCATTTCATCAAGCGGGCGGTACTTCCAGTCGAGGAGCATTCCGTTACCTGCTGTATCGGTAAAAAGAGCGCGATAGTCGCGATCGATGGAGTTTGCGCTGCCATCTTCGTTCATAAGGGAATGGTAATTCGGCATGGTTCGGCTCCCGAACTTATAAGCAGCGCTGCCATAGCCCCCCAAACTGTTATTTATATCACGGTGTTCCGTGTAGCCCAGACCGATTTCCACGGTCAGCTTTTTATAAGGGCGATAAGTTGTTGTTGAACGTAAGCTAACGCGGTCATAGGTATTGCCTACCAGTTCCTCGATATTCTTATCAACCCCTGCCGATAGGTAGTAACTGATGTTGCCCGCACCTCCTGATATTCCCGCACTGTATTGCTGATTTACCGCCGGCCGGTTTATATATTTTTCGAAATCCCTGCGTGCGTCGTCTTCTGATAACCGCCCCAACTCAGCCATGGCCGCTTGTTCGCTTAATGTTCCATCGCGTTGGGCAGCCAATATTTCAACCACAGGGGTAAGTGCCGGAAAACCCGTCCGATCGGCTATCTGCGCATCGAAATACCCGTTGTCAAACAGGAACTTTTCCATTTCGATGATATCCTTCGGCCCCGGTTCAGGCCTGTCAAACAGGTTGGTTCTTTCCATTATTGTTACATTGGAGCTGAAATGCACACGCCCGGGTTTATTGAACGCACCTCTTTTAGTGGTGATGACAATGACGCCATTTGCTGCCCGTGCTCCCCAGATCGAAGAAGCCGCCGCATCCTTTAACACGGTGATGTTTTCCACATCATTCGGGTTTATATCTCCGATATCTCCTTCGTATGGAAAATTGTCGACCACAATCAGTGGTTCGGACATGTGCTGGGTGAGCGTATTCAATCCCCTGACCTGTATTCGTGGTTTGGCACCCCGCTTATCAAAAAGCATACTGTTTGTGATGCCATCAAGGCGTTCAAGCAGGTTGGTGCTTATGCTACGGTTCAACAATTCGTTATCAATTAGTACAAAACTACCTGTTGCTCGCTCCTTGGGTAGTCGCTGGTAGCCCGTATTTACCTGGACCTCTTCGATTGTTATCGTATCCCGGACGTTGGAAGTTGTGTCAGTGCCCGGAGGCACAGCCCCGGAATGATCCGGGGACTGTGCGCGGGCTTCCAAACACATGATCGTTGCTACAGCCAATAGGCTGATATATTGTATATAAGCGTATTTAAGTTTATGTTTGGAAAGGGCATACCCCTCCCCTATGCGTAAATTTAATTTCATTCAGCATTGGTAATTAAAGGTTTAAGAAAAATTTATTTTCGTAAACCGACCGCCAAGCCGAAGAAATTTTACGCGATTATTTGCAGGTATAAGAAAAAGCGACTACTTTTAGCGTTGACATTATATACCGAAAATAGACACCTTCTCCAACCTGAGCTAAAAACGGGTTTTCCATTCAGCATTGGGGTCGGTAGCAGTCCGAGGAATTTGGGCCATTTTATTGGCCGCGCTTTGGATTTTAGCCATTTTGGCTGTATATCTCCTTGCTCCACGGGCTGTTTATCGTCGGTTTCTTATTCGGGATTTTTTTTGACGTTCTTTAAGATTGATTGTCGAGGTTTGGGTTGTACCCGTTTGCTATCGCAAATCGCGATGTCAAACGCAAGTGGCTTGCGGCGATAATAAACTGGCGGTTTGGTATTGCTCGTTTTCATAAACATTTTGATCAAAATGAACGAGCAAGCTAAAGGCGGGAAACTGTATCCTACTGACAATCCAGGGACTAGCAGCCCTCAACGCAATATTCAACAGATCCCGCCTAAAGATTGTGCAAATTTACACAATATCTTTAGACGTGGATTAAACCTGTTGCCTCGCGTTGATTTTTGAAGTTTTGCTAGTCTTCGGATTGTTTGCCGAGGCTCGTTCAACTCACGCTCTATCTATATCAGTAGACGTAGTTATCGTATTTCATGTCAATCCTTGATCGACAAAGCAAATATAAAAACTAAGTATATACTAAGCAAGTGTTTTTGAAAAAATATGCCGAAAACAAAAATCGAATGGTTAATTGCTCGAAATGTTCGGACAATTAGAAAGGCAAAAAAGAAGACGCAACGAGATATCGCTTCTTGTTTAAATGTTTCTGCGGGGTACATTGGCCAGATTGAAACAGAAGACTCGGCGAGCATGTATTCCTTTGATAATTTAAATGAGCTAGCAAAGTATCTTGGATGTAGCATGCGGGATTTTATGCCCGAGAATCCTTTATAATCTAAAAGGCCAAAGCGCAGCAATGGTAAGGAAGTTATGCCTAATTATAAAATTAACCGGATATCAGAAGTTTTAGAGGAAAAAGGAATAAAGAATAATGACCTAATTGGTCATCTGAAAGTCAAGAAAGAGACTGTTTCTAGGTGGGTTAATAATAAACAACAACCCACTTTGAACACGCTTAACGATATCGCCAAATTTCTTAAAGTGGACATAAGAGAATTACTCCATCAAAGTGAGTGGGTGAAGAATAAATAGACATAGTTTTTAAGGGAAAAAATGTGAAGGTGATGGAAGTGTGGCCTATTTAAAAATTAAATCAACTTAAATGATTTGGAAAGAAATTAAGCAGCAAATCGAGAAAGAATACAATAACTGTAATCGGGGACTCTCTAGCTTAAAGACCAAGGTTAAGAGGATTAGACAGCATTGAGCAATTACTTCTAAATGAATAAATTAAAACCAAACATATTTTTAGGAAAGGGAAATCAAAAAGTAGAGCAAGAGCTATCCAAAATCACAAAAAAACGGTACAGAAAACATCTAACACAATTTATCCCGCTATAAATGAGGACTCATCCCGATTAATTCTAACGCCTAGAAGAAATATGAGTAAAATTTGGCCGTCATAGATAGTAATCCACAATAAATTATAAACCGATTATCCAAGAAACCTAGCTAATGAAACTAAGCCCTTTACACCTTTTTGTAAAAGCTAAAGCTTTTAATGAAACCCGCAGTGAGGTCTGAGCAAAGTTGCGTAGGTTATGAATTAATCATAAACAACTTATTATTCAATGAAATTATATTCGTTAAAAATATCAGGTTACAAGAGACTCAAAGAAATAAAGGTGCTCTTTGGAGACGCAACATTTCTTATCGGCCAAAACAACTGCGGAAAAAGCTCGGTGATCAAAGCTGTTGAGATATTATTATCCGCAAAAAAACAAATTACAAGTGCTGAATATCATTCAATAGTTGACGAGGAAACTAATGAGGTAAAAGTTGATATTAATACGGTATTACTCGAGGCTGAATTTAGAAATTTACCCAAACAGTCGAAAACTTGGAGAGGCTTTAAGGGTAGAATTTTCGAATATGATATTCCGGACGGAAGCGAAGAAACAGGTCTATCTGTTATTTATAGAAAGACATATGAACTAGGAAAAGATGTTGTAATTGAATTTAAGTCGAAAGTAAGAACCTTAAAGGGTGAATACGCCAATTGTAAAAAACCGACAGATTACATTGACAAGGGGTTACATCAGGAAATTATCGAGGAATATTTCCCCGACTTAGATTCTAATATTGGAAAAAGTAAAGTCGCTCTTGAAAAATTAGAATTAATAGATGAATTATGGGAAATTTCCGATGAGGAAACGTGGTTCCAAAATCCTGGTGGCATCCCGGGAAATGTCTTAAAGATGCTGCCTAGATTTCTGTTAATCCCTGTCGATGTTGGACTGCATGAAATTCAAGGATCAGGCAATGGAGTTTTAAGTACGACATTGGGAGAATTATTTCATACAGTCAGAGAGAGTTCAGATCATTTTAAAAATGCTCAAATTCATTTAAATAATCTTGCCAAACAATTAGACCCTCAGGATGGTGATTCTGAATTTGGAAAGATGATGACCGATCTTAATAACGTTTTGTCTACCGTATTTCCCGAGTCTAAATTACATGCAACCACGAGCTTGAGCGACCCCACAAATCTTAAACCTACATTCAACGTAGAAATGTCAAGCAATATAAAAACAGCAGTTGCCGACCAAGGAACTGGTATGATTAGAGCAGCTGTTTTTGGCATGTTAAGATATAGGCAATTATGGTTATCGAAAAGAGAAGATGAGCATGCTCGTTCGCTAATAATTTGTTTTGAAGAACCAGAAACATATTTACATCCCAGTGCCGCCAATCAAATGAGAGAAGCAATTTATGAGTTGAGTTCACATAACTCTCAAATTATAGCGTCGACACATTCTCCATACATCATTGATTTATCCCGTAAACCAAAACAGGTCCTTAATAGATTATATAATTGCGGAAACCATGTTGAATGTGACACATTCAATGTTAGTGAAAATTTTAAAGCACTCCAAGCCGACGATAAAGATTATGTGAAAATGATATTAAAAATTGACAGTTATATCGCAAGAATATTTTTCACAAAATATGTAGTGATAATTGAAGGAGATACAGAAGACATTTTAATAAAGGAAACTTTAAAAAAATTAAGCAAAGCCGAATATTTCAAGATTTTATCTGATTTTGAGATCATTAAGGCAAGAGGCAAGGCTGCCATCATTGGATTAGTCAAATATTTAACTTCTATGGGAATCAAACCTATTGTAGTACATGACTCAGACGCGGAAGAACCCAATGCGGCCAAGTATAACCAACCAATACAAGATGCCTTAGATGGAAACGGGAGAATTGTAACCATGGATAACAATGTAGAGGAAGTATTAGAATATGAAGCCAACTACGAAAAGCCATATCAAGCTTTCAAGAAAACTATTGAATGGGGTGATAATTGGGAAGAAATACCCGAGAGATGGAAAATTAAAATGCAAGAAATTTTCGGCGAGTACATATAGATTTCTCCAAACTTGTTGTTTTAAAATAAGCTTACTTTACCTTTATTTAGGTAAACTAATTATAATGCGTCTTGACAAGAAGGAACCTCATATTTTTCAAGGATATTGCAGCAAGTATTAACTTTTACGTTATATCGTCAAATGAATTATCATCTTGAAGTATTAAATGACAAAGAGTTCGAACAACTTTCCAAGGACCTGCTTGAAAAGGTATTAGGTATTCCTCTGCAAAATTTTAAGACGGGAAAGGATGGTGGAATAGATTTGAGATACTCATCGCACATTCAAAATGACATTATAATTCAGGCTAAGGCATATACAAAGTCTAATTATGCAAACTTAAGGGCTACGATGAATAAGGAGAAAGTAAAAATGAACAAGCTTTCACCTTCTCCCAAAAGATATATTTTGACCACAACTTGTGCCCTTTCTCCAAAGGAAGTCGATGAAATTATGGTTATAATGAATCCATATATCTTATCAACACAAGATATATACGGACGGGATAGAATAGAATCTTTAATCAGTGGTCATCACGACATCGAAAAGAAATACTATAAGCTTTGGCTGACTAGCACAAATATTTTAGAAACTATATTACATAACGGACAAAGATCCCAATCGGAGTTTTTTAGGGATAAAGTCCTCAAAAAAGCCAGTATCTATGTACCTACTAAGAATCTTCAAGATGCTATTGACAAACTCAATGAGAACAAATTTGTAATCATCTCAGGCGAACCTGGAGTAGGAAAGACCACTATTGCTTACATTTTAATATGTGATTTGTTGAGTAATGGATACGAATTAATTAATATTGACGACAAGATAAGTGATGCATTAAACTTACTTTCGCTTAACCCTGATATTAAGCAAGTTTTCTTTTTTGATGACTTTTTAGGAGCCAATATCAATGAAATATTAAATCCAAAGAATACCGAAAGCAAGATTATAAATTTTATTGAGCAGATCGAGTCATCTAAGAATAAATTTTTAATTCTAACTTCAAGAACCACTATTCTTAATCAAGCAAAGGATAATTACGAACATTTCGCTCGTCAAAAATTTGACAGGAGATCGAAATATGAACTCAGGTTAAATGAGTATTCACTATTAAACAAAGCAAAAATTGTATATAATCACCTATATTTCAATGATATTTCGAAACAGTTTAAAAGCAGCTTTTTCGAAAACAAAAATTATCTAAAAATTGTTGAACACAAGAATTATTTTCCTCGCTTAATAGAATTTATCACCAGTCAACATAATTACGATCCAGACTATTACAAATCTGTCGATGAGTTTATTTTTAAAAACCTAGCCAATCCTACTGAAATATGGAAAGTCGCCTTTGAACGTCAACTCGAAGACGAAGATAGGTTCCTCTTGTTTACACTATTTTCATTTGCACAGCCGCGTGTACGTCATGAAATACTCGAACATGCCTTTGACAGCCGCTATCGATACGAAATAAAGGAAAACGGTATTCAAAAAAAAATAGATCCGTTTAATAGAGCGTTAAAAAAGACACTCGGCAGCTTTATCACATCGGTAAAAGTAAGGGATGGCGTCAACGAGTATCAGTTATTGAATCCTTCCATTGCAGACTTTCTATTGAATTATATAAGGGATAGTACGGAAGAACGAAATAGGATTTTATTCTCGATAGGCGATATAGACCAGTTGACTGGCTATTTTGATATAGAAAGGAAAGACAAAATAGTCCTTACAAGAGATTTCTTAAAATCATACTATCCTGTTTTTATCAATTGCCTACATAACATTAATAACAAAGAACTTAGTTTTGCTATTCTCAATATTCTATATTGCTTCGACAAATTCTTCAACCCCAAGATAATTAACGACCATTCAGCATTCCTAACCTATTTCCAAAAGCTAATAAAATCTGAATACAAAGATTATATTTCATCAAGTCGATTCATAACAATCCTAGAAAACATTCCGAACAACTATCCAAACGAAATAAAAGAATTAGTGATTTCTAATTGGAGTAAACTGATGTTGTCCATAATTAAAAATGCCTATGGAACAGAAGATTTGGCAAGTTTAGAAAACCTACATGAATTATATTCCATGGATTTAGCTAAAAGCATTGAAAATGAGAAAATAAACGAAGAGATCGGAATAAAAATAAATTCTTTATTTGACGATTATGTAAAAGATTATGAAGTTGTTGTTTCTGAGAGCGATGTATTAAATACATATCATGATTCAGATGAAACATATACTCGATTTTACATTGAAGACAAATATTGGGATTCATATTCGTCTTTCTTCTTTGATTGTGGCTTAAATGACTACTATGATAATTTTAATCATGAATTGGACATTAACTCCGAAGAGATACTAGATAAGATACTGAAAAACTATAGTTACGAAGAAGACGATTATCGATCAGAGGCCATAGTTGACGAAGACTATTCACGCGAAGACGAGATAAAAATGATTGAAGATTTATTCGAAGAATAAGGTTGCGCGACGCTTAGATTAAGGTTACTTCATCTCGATGATAAAAATCGATGCAAATAAATCCACTATATATAAACTACCCGTTGTGCGGTTTGAGGAAGTTATAGTTTATGGCAGTTAAATTAACAAATAAGTTGTGCACTATACTGAAATTCAGTATATTAGAAAAGTTT
>NZ_FOQO01000015.1 GCF_900113765.1 Parapedobacter indicus
TCCGCAGTAGCAGTATTGCAGTACACGAACTTTTTAAACAACAGAAATATTAACAGGTTGAAACATGCGCTTGCTGTTTAAACCGCACAACGGGTAAAGTAAAAACATTCGTTAATAATAACCGCCGCAAGGGATTGAGTGAAAAATAATGATCATCAGCAAAGAAAGGTAGACCTAATGCGTTCATCGTAATGAAGAATTTAATAATTTTAAGCAGTAGCTACACTATTCACGGCTTTCCTGTCAGTAGTTCGGCCAGTTAAGATAAATATAGTTAAGAAACAGGTAATGGAGTACCAAGCAAAATATATAACAGAGGATATCAAACTCTCCTGTTATGAGGATCGGTTTTTTAAATCGGATATCATGTTCGACCATCACATGCTCGTCTGGTTTATTTCTGGTGAAACAAAAATTGTACTAGCCGATGCTACTTACTTTTTCAGGAAAGGAGATATCTTCCTGATTCCCAGGAATCAATTGTCTACAATTATCAATTACCCGAAGGATGAACAACCTCACAAAACAGTTGTCATGCACCTTTCAACGGAAAAATTGAGGAATTTTTATGCCAACCTGGATGTAAGACCAAAATTATCCGAAGGGCCAAAAATATTTGTGTTCAGCAACCATCCTCTATTAGAAAGCTGCCTTGCTTCGGTTGTTCCCTATTTTGCAATGGAGGAGCTTCCTTCAGAAATCGCATCGCTAAAAATAGCAGAAGCCATTACCATTCTTCGGAGTATTAACAAAGAGGTCGACAACGTGCTGGCAAATTTTGAAGAGCCGGGAAAAATTGATATAGCGAACTATATGGAAAAGAACTTTATGTTTAATCTTCCTTTAGAAAAATTTAGCTACCTAACAGGGCGGAGCCTTACTACATTTAAGCGGGATTTTAACAAGGCTTTTAACAGCACGCCCCAACGTTGGCTTACCCGAAAACGTCTGGAACTTGCGCATTATCAGATTGTAGAAAAAAGGAGAAAGCCGATTGATGTATGTTACGAAACAGGTTTCGAAAATCTATCGCACTTTTGTTTTGCCTTCAAAAAACAATTTGGCTATGCACCTACAGAACTACTGACCCAAGTGAACAATTCAAAAACCCTGTGACATTGTGCAGCGATTGGCCCGATTAACCTTAACTGCCGCATTTTCCAGTACAGACGAAGCACTTGCGTACATCGATGCCCACGGCAATGTGGACGTGATTTTCTGCGATATCCTGATGCCCGGCAAAGATGGTTATGAAGCCAATAGACTGCTGGGGGGATGCTGCAACCTGTTTGTCTTCTTAACGCAAAAAGAAACCCATGGAGAGGAAATCTTCACCACGGCGTCCATGGTGCATTACCTGCGTAAACCAATTGACGTCGCCGCCGTTTCCCTGCTGCTGGAGCAATTGGATCAGGAAGATCGGAAAACGCCCGAGGGAGCGATATCGACGGATGTTTTGTTTGTGCACGATCGTATTTCCAAAAACAGGATCTCCGTGGATCTCCGCGATATCCTGAAAATATCGTTCAGTGATAAATACGGTTTAATCGTCGCGGCGGATAGGCAAGATCGCCTGTTGATTCAGGGTACGATGTCGAAAGTTCTGCAACGGCTCAGAGGTGTGGGCTGGTTTATCCGGATTAACCAAAATACCATCATTTCCCGCTATGCAATCAAAGAGGTGGATCCCCAACTGGTGGTTTACTTTAAATGGGGCGGCTACGAAGCGGTGAAACGCACCTACCAGCCGCTCTTTCGGGAATTTATGAAGCAGCACGGCCTGGGGTAGGATGGACGCACTTTTTTCCGTACGGTATCGGTTTGGCTGGATTTATCACCTAAGCGTGTGCTTGGCGGCCCTGCTTTGTTTTTTGTTTTACTGGTATGGTGCGGTACGTCCCGCGCATCCCAGCCATCGCGCGGATGTGTGGATATCGTTGTTGATCAGTATACCGATCTTCTATATCAATTTCCTGTGGGTATGGCCATTTACGGCAGCTAAGGGCCACTTGCGATGGGGAAGAACGCTGCTGGTGGTCACGTGTAACCTGTTGGGGATGATTAGCCTATCCGTAGCGATCAGCATGATTTTAGGTAACCTCGAAATCGATTGGGAGGATTTTACCCCGAAAGATGTGTTTTCGTTGGTTGACGGGTCCATACGGAATTTTGCTCCGTATGCGCTCCCCAATCTGCTGAGCCTGCTCGCGAGTTGGGTTGCGTTCATCATCGAACGGATTTACCCGCCTTATGCCAACCGCACAAAAATCCGGCAGGAGATCCAACAAGCCCGGCAGGCATGGCGACGGGCCCAATTAGACCCGCATCTCCTGGATACGCATCTATTGATGCTGAGTGTCATCACCCGTGAGTCAAAAGCCAGTGTTCAATTGGCGCTCGATTATACCATCCGCGTGGTTCAATTTTACATCGGTGGCAATGATCCCCGGGCACCTATAAAACTGGTAGATGAAATCGAATGCATCCGCTGCATGATCGAAATCCAGTCCATTCGCTACGGGGCTGCGTTGAACTGGAAGCTGGAAGTGGATGTGGATGTGGATGAGCTGGCGGGCATCAACACGATCCCAATGGTGGTCATCCCGCTGGCCGAAAATATGATTCGCTATGCGGTGCTCAACCGGGCGGATGCCCCCGCTGTTATACGGGTGCGCTTGGCGGAAGAAGACCTTTGGATCACCGCCGAAAATCGCATCCGCATCGAAAAAGGCCGGGAAGGCAGCGGAACAGGGCTCGCCAACCTGGAAGAGCGGCTTCAGTATGCATACCCCGATAGGTATCGTCTCGCTACACGGAAAGACGATGGCTGGTTTTATACCGAGATAGTGATCTTCGGAATCGGGAAAAAGGCATGATATGAAAACAGCGTGCAAATGACTAAGTTTGTAAGCAACAATTATAAACAATGCCATCTACCGTCAGCATGCTGCGGCCAGATGGGTTAGGCGGTCTGCTACGTATTGAATTCATATGGGGTATGCAAGCGGTCGCAAAATGGGGTCCCTGTCATGAAGATGGTGTAAAACACCAAACCCATGAAAAATTTAGTTGAAAATCTGAATAACAACCTCAGTAACCTAAACTTTCATCTTACCAACGTCGACGAGTTAGCCAGGACATTGCTCGAAACCGGCCTGATCGAACAATTGGCCAAACATCTGCCGGAGATTGCGGCCTTTATCCGGCGCACTTTTCCCGTAGAGGAACCTAAACTTTACTTGCCCGACGTGTTGGGCTACCTCGGCATCAGCCGTCGTTCGTACTTCCGCAAGGTAGCCTCGGGCGATCTGGTGCCGCGCAAGTGGGAAGGCCCGGACTTTTTCTACCCCAGCGACCTGGAGGAGGAACTCAAAGAAAGCAAACGCCGCGGCCGGATCTGACCTTCGCAGGAGATTCGTTCGCGGTTGGTTCGGCATTTCTAGCACGGTGTTCCGGCCGCTGTTCGGCTGGCTGCCGAAGAATAGCCGAAGGACTGTCGCAGCCGTGTCGAACAATGGTCGAAGGATTCTCGAAGCGTTTCCGAACGGTTGTCGAACACGAGTCGAACAGCTGTCGAAGAAATGGCACCGATTGGCACGGATTCGTGCCAATCGGTGCCAATGAGTGCCAAAAATTTCAGCGGCGCACGGGCTTTGCTACGTTTGTTTCCAGAAAGCGGAAATACCGGTATGACAGTGCTTTCAAGGAGTAACAAACAGAATTTTTAACGCTTAAATTTTTTAATTATGGCAGTTTTCAAAAAAGGGATCAACGGTGCCTTTTCCGGAACCATCGGCAACACCGTAGGCAGCAGCTGGAGGCATATCACGTACATGCGCAGCTTGCCCAAACCGAGTAGGAAGCCGGCTACACCAGCACAGTTGGCGCAGCGGGCGAAGTTTGCACTGGCGGTATCCTTCCTTCAACCGATGAAGTGGATACTTAATCTGGGTTTCAATGACAAGCAGCGGGGCAACAACACGGGGTACAACCGCGGGCTCCAATTGTTCATCACGCAGGCCATCATCGGCGACTATCCCGATTATGAGATCGACTTCGAAAAGGTAGCCGTGAGCCAGGGCAATATGGATAAGCTCGTCGGGCTTACCTTGGCATCGGAAACCCCGAACACGTTATCGCTGTCGTGGATGGACCTCAGTGAGGAACCGGTCGATCCCGATGAGGTAAAGGGCTCGTACTTCGACGATCAGGTGTTCGTGCTGTTGTACAATCGCACCGAGCAGTTGTTTACAACCAACCGAACCGCCGTAAGGCAGGACGAAGCATTGCAACTGGAACTTCCGGCAATTTTTGCCGGCCATGAGTTCTATGTGTGGGCGTTTGCGCGTCACCGTGAAGGTGGGCGGCAATCCATTAGCCAGTATGCGGGCACGGTGGTATTAGCCGGAACAGAGGAGCCAGCAGAGGAACCTGAACCGTAGCGGTTCTCAGGCAGCGGGGTGGGGAAGACCCCGCTGCTTTTTTGAAATCAACGATCAAAATAAATGGAACAGATACGAATCGTCCGCGTGGCACAGGGGAAGAACAGTACGCTGAGTCACTTATACATTGGCGGCCTCTTTGTTTGTTACCTGTTGGAAGACAGCATCCGCACGGAAAAGATACCAGGGCGTACGTGCATTCCCGAGGGGGAATTCGGTCTGTCGCTAAATGCTTGGGCGGGCATGAATGCAAAGTACATCTCGAAATACCCGAAGCTGCACGAAGGCATGGTGGAAATCACGGAAATACCCAATTACCAATTGGTGTTCATCCACATCGGCAATTACCATACGGATACGGCGGGATGCCCGCTTACCGGTTCGTATTGGCAGCTGATAGATGGTGATTACCGGGTGCTGCACTCGGCGGCAGCGTATAAATATGTGTATCCGCTGCTGGTGAAGGAGATTGAACGGGGTAACGATCGGGTTGTGGTTTGCAACCAGTGCTCCACGTCTGAATCTCCGTCGCTTCGCTAGGATCTCCTAGGCCGTGTCTGCACTGGTTGCAAACCGGTAGGGGGGTAGGGGTTGTGGGGAGTTGGATCCGGAGCGTTAACTTCTCTCTAAGCAGCTTAGCAAGTCCACAAGGAACCTAGTGACGTGACCGCAGGGAGCGTTACAGTTCCGGTGGGCTTGCTAACTGCGATCCCATTCCAGTTGCGTTGCGCAACCAAAGCGCAACCAAAACGATCACTGAAAAACAAAAAAATGAAAGGAAATCAAGAACCTGTCGGCCTACCCGAAGCGGGAAAACCGACAATTTACGAACGGATCAAGGAAGGACTCGCCGTGGCGAGCCAGCTGGTCATCGCTTCACCACTGAAGCTGCCACTTAAGCTCGTGGCCGTAGCCAAATACTTGGCACTGACTTTGGGTGTGCTGGAAGCAGTGGAAGGTGCAGCAAAAGATAGGAGGGAAGAAGATGAAGGCTAGCCAGCAGGTCGGTATCGGCACCACGGGCGGTACGCTGCTGAGCGTCATCGGCCAGTTGGGCCTACACGACATGCTACGTACCGCACTGCTTGCCGCCATCGGTGCGGTGGTGAGTTTCGCGGTGACGTGGCTGCTGCAACGCCTGTGGCAACGCCGGCGCTAGTCGGCTGGATTCCATCAAGCCTGAAGAGACCGCTTTCCGGCGGCATCTTCAGGCTTTTTCCTAAAATTTCAACACCTATTGTGTGCTAAAAAAATTAGTATTAGTTTTGATGTCCCAATTCAATAGCATATGCAGATGAAACAGGAAAGCAAAGATGAAACAATAGGCCGATTGAAGCGGGACCTGTTGCGCTGGCAGGGGGTTGCAATGCCGGAAAGTCATACGGAACGGATCGGCCTTGGGCCGATTGAAGATGCGTTTCCCGGTGAGGTATTTCCGTCATTTGGCGTCCATGAGTTTATCAGCGGTTCCCGGGAGGATAGTGCGGCAACAAGCGGATTCATCGGCGGATTGCTGTCGCGGCTGACGACAGACAATGGCGTCTGCCTCTGGATCAGCACCTCAAGGTTGCTGTTCCCGCCTTCCGTCCGGGCGTTCGGCGTGGCGCCCGACCGTGTCATCTTTGTAGACATCGCACGGGAGCGCGACGTGCTGTGGGCCACCGAAGAAGCGCTTAAATGCAGTGGGCTGGTCGCTGTGGTTGCCGAGTTGCAGGAAATGGATTTCGTACAATCACGGCGTCTGCAACTGGCTGTCGAGAAAAGCCGGGTAGTCGGTCTTATCCTACGCTGCAATCCCCGCTTAGTCGGATCGACGGCCTGCGCTGCCCGCTGGCGTATCCGGTCGTTGCCAAGCTTACTGGAGGATGGCCTGCCCGGTATCGGCTTTCCGAGGTGGGAGGTCGACCTATTGAAGGTACGCAATGGCAATCCCGGTTGCTGGCAATTGGAATGGTCGGAAGGTCGCTTTATTCCGGTTGTGCCGACCCGACAGGCACGGAACAGGTTTGTACAAATGAAGAAAATCAGTTAACTCAATATGGAAAAGCGCTTTGCATCAATCTGGTTTCCTTACTTAACCACAGACAGGCACACGATCCGGCAACCGCGCCTGCGTAAGGTGCCGTTTGTGCTGGCGGCCCCCCAACACGGCCGGATGGTCATCACCGAAGCGAACGGTGCGGCGGAAGCGCAGGGAATCGCCCGCGGGATGGTCGTGGCCGACGCAAAGGCATGCTTTCCCGACCTGGAGGTTACTGATGCGAAGGAAGACCTGAACAAAAGGCTGCTGAAAGTACTGGGACTATGGTGCATCCGCTATACACCCATGGTGGCCATGGATCCGCCCGATGGGCTTATCCTGGATATCAGCGGCTGCGCCCACCTGTGGAAGGGGGAAAACTATTACCTGAAAGACATCGTAGTTAAATTGCGGAAACGGGGATTCCATGTGCGTATGGCCATCGCCGGGACCATTGGTGCGGCCTGGGCGATGGCCCGTTTCGGTAAGAATCCGATCGTGGACGATGGCAGGGAAATCGATGCGCTGATGCCGTTGCCGCCGGCGGCCCTGCGGTTGGAACCGGAGGTGGTTGACCGGCTGCACAAACTCGGCCTGCGCACGATTGGCAGCTTCCTGCACATGCCATCGTCCGCGCTCCGGAGGCGTTTCGGCGAAGGCCTGCCGCTGCGTCTGCGGCAGGCATTGGGCAGGGAAGACGAGCCCATCCTCCCGCTGCGGCCGGTGCCACCCTATGTTGAACGGCTGCCCTGCCTGGAACCCATCCGCACGGCCGCGGGCATCGAGATTGCCATCGGCAACCTGCTGGAGGCGCTCTGCAAACGACTCTCCGGCGAAGGCAGGGGCCTGCGGATTGCGACATTGAAATGCCATCGCATTGACGGAAATTCTGTGCAGGTGGGAATCACAACGAGCCGTGCTACGGCCAGCATACCGCACTTGATGAAGCTGTTTGCATGGAAGATACCGCACATCGAACCGGCTTTGGGAATTGAACTGTTCGTGCTGGAAGCGGGCAAGGTGGAGGAGGTAGACCCCGTGCAGGAAGCCCTTTGGGGTGGCGTGCCGGGACTGGAAGATACGGCGCTATCCGAACTGATCGACCGGTTGAAAGGCCGTCGGGGCGTCCGGGCGGTCTACCGCTACCTGCCCGACGAGCATCACTGGCCCGAACGGTCATTCAGGGAGGCTTCTTCCATTACGGAAAAACCTTCCACCCTATGGAAGAGCGACCGGCCGCGGCCCACGCGACTGCTGGCTTCACCCGAACCCATTGAAGTAACCGCACCCATACCGGATTACCCGCCTATGCTGTTCCGCCACCGGGGCGAGGCGCATACGATCAGGAAGGCCGACGGCCCGGAACGGATCGAGCGTGAATGGTGGATGGACGAGGGCGAACACCGCGATTATTACTACGTAGAGGATGACAAGGGCCGCCGGTACTGGCTGTACCGCTCCGGCCATTATGGAGACGACCGCCCGCAACGTTGGTTTCTGCACGGATTTTTTGCATAAAAGAAATAGCGTATGGCATACGTGGAATTACAGGTGACGACAAATTTCAGCTTCCTCCGCGGGGCATCCCATCCGGAGGAACTGGTGGAGCAGGCCGCGGCGTTGGGCTATCAAGCCATCGCCGTCACCGATCGAAACAGCTTTGCAGGCATTGTGCGGGCGCATATGGCGGCAAAGAAGCACAAGATCCGCCTGATACCGGCCTGCCGGCTGGATCTGCTGGATGGTCCGAGCTTGCTCGCGTATCCGAAAGGCCGGGAAGCGTATGGGCGGCTTTCGACCTTGTTGACCATCGGCAACCGCCGCGCGGAGAAAGGGCAATGTCACCTGAACAAAGTGGATGTATATGAACACGCGGCGGGCATGGAATTCATCGCCGTGCCGCCCGAGGGCCTGACGGCAACGTTTGAGCTGGAAGCAGACTATGTACGCCACATCACCGAATACCGCCAGGCATTGGGCAGCCACTTTTGTCTGGGTGCTGTACGTACCTATGCAGGCGATGATGCCAAGAAGCTGTTCCGCATCCACCAGTTATGCAAGGAACTGGACATGCCCATGGTGGCACTGAACGACGTCCATTACCACATTCCCCAGCGCCGTGAATTGCAGGACGTACTGACCTGCATCCGCGAGAAATGTACCATCCAGACGGCCGGTTATCGCCTGCATCCAAATGCCGAGCGCTACCTCAAGCCGCCGGCCGAAATGGATCGCCTATTCCGCCAGTATCCGGAGGCCATCCGCAATGCGGAGGCCATTGCCGATGCCTGCTGTTTCTCGTTGGACGAGCTGAAATACATCTACCCCACGGAACTCGTTCCCGATGGCCGTACTCCGCAGGAAGAACTGGCCCGCCTGACCTGGGAGGGCGCAAAGGAACGGTTCAATGGCAATATTCCCAAGAAAGTCCGGGAAACCATCGAAATGGAACTGGCTTTCATTGAAAAGAAAAACTATGCCTCGTATTTCCTGACGGTTCACGACTACGTGCGGTTTGCGCGGGAGCGCGACATCCTCTGCCAGGGCCGCGGATCCGCTGCAAACTCAACGGTCTGCTACTGCCTCGGTATTACGTCGGTCAATCCGGCTAAGTTCCGGCTATTGTTTGCCCGTTTCATGTCCGATGCACGGGATGAACCACCGGATATCGACGTCGATTTCGAGCACGAAAGAAGGGAGGAGGTCATCCAGTACATCTATGAAAAGTATGGACGCCACCGGGCCGCGATTGTGGCCACCGTTACCCAAGTGCGTTCCAAGGGCGCTGTGCGCGACGTGGGCAAAGCCATGGGGCTGTCGGTGGATGCCGTCGGCCGTTTAGCGGGTACGGTGAGCAGCCATTGGGACGATTACATCGACGAACAGTTGCTGGCCCAGCAAGGGTTCCGTATCGATGATCCGCACCTGCGAAAGGTGCTCGAACTCACCTACCAATACATGGGATTCCCCCGGCAGCTCGGGCAGCATACGGGCGGTTTCGTCATCACGCAATGCAACCTGCATGAGCTGTGTCCGATCATCAACGCACGGATGGAGGACCGCACCAACCTGGAATGGAATAAGGATGACCTCGAAGCGCTCGGCTTCCTGAAGGTGGACGTACTGGCGTTGGGCATGCTGACATGCATCCGCAAGGGATTCGATCTGGCCAAGCGACATTATGGGCTGGACCTGACCTTGGCAAATGTCGAACAAGATGACCCGAAGGTATACGACATGATCGGCCATGCCGACACGCTGGGTGTCTTCCAGATCGAAAGCCGGGCACAGATGTCGATGTTGCCGCGGCTGCGCCCACGGGAATTCTACGACCTGGTGATCGAGGTGGCCATCGTGCGGCCGGGGCCAATCCAGGGCGATATGGTGCATCCCTACCTGCGGCGGCGCAATGGCGAGGAGGCCGAGGAGTACCCCTCGGAGGAGATCCGGGAAATTCTTAAAAAGACACTGGGCGTACCGCTGTTCCAGGAACAGGCCATGGAAATCGCGATCGTGGCGGCGGAATTCACGGCCGCGGAAGCCGATGAACTCCGACGCAGCATGGCGACGTTCAAGGCCAAAGGACAGGTCTCCGCCTTTCACAAAAAGATGGTGGACGGTATGATGAAGAAGGGCTATACGGAGGATTTTGCCAACCGGGTGTTCAAACAACTCGAAGGATTCGGGAGTTATGGATTCCCCGAGAGCCATGCAGCATCCTTCGCCCTGCTGGTGTACATATCCTCCTGGCTGAAATATTATTATCCGGATATCTTCGCAGCCGCCCTGCTCAACAGCCAACCCATGGGATTCTACCAGCCCGCCCAGATCGTCATCGATGCACGCAAGCATGGGGTGGAAGTGCGGTCAGTCGATGTAAATAGGTCGCAATGGGACCATACACTGGAGGGAAGGTTCGGTCAGCGCCTTCACGCGCTGCGCCTCGGTTTCCGGCAGGTAAAGGGCCTGCGTGAGGACGACATGCAGGTGCTGATCGATGCACGCCCTGCTGAAGGATATACCGAGGTTACCGCACTGGTGGATGCAGGTGTTCCGCTGGCGGCCATGGAGCGGCTGGCCGACGCGGATGCATTCCGGTCCCTCGGGCTGGACCGCCGGCAGGCGCTGTGGGCGGTATCGGCCCTGGCCGACCGGCCTGTGGCCCTCTTCGAGGGCCAGCCAACCGAATGCACGAAGGAAGGCCAGATTAAGCTTCCCTTGATGACAGCAGGAGAGCACGTAGTGCAGGATTATGCCAGCACGGCGCTTTCCATCAAAGCACACCCCGTGAGTTTCCTGCGGGAGAAATTGGACCTACTGCATGTAATACCCACCGGGAATCTACCCCAAATGAAGGACGGAATGTTTATCAAAGTATGTGGCATGATTACGGTGCGGCAGCGGCCCGGTACTGCCAAGGGCGTATTGTTCGTAACCATCGAAGACGAAACGGGGTTTGCCAACCTAGTTGTGTGGGGCAAAATGTTCGAAAAATACCGCCGCGAGATTCTGCAGTCCCGGCTGCTGCTTGTATCGGGCAAGTTGCAGATCGAGGGCGAGGTCATCCACGTTGTCGTGCAGCATTGCACCAACCTGAACGGCTGGTTGCGGGGAATAGCAAGCCCCGAGGGAACCGATACCACGGGTGTATTTCATAAAGGGAGGAATTTTCAATAGCAACCGTCCTTCTGTTTTCATCTTCAAAGACTGGCTCCCCGGATTTAATTTGCATAACTTCTGACCAGAATGGGTACATTCTTCGGTTCCAGACTTTTTAAGTAGACGTAAATAGCTTCCAGATCTTGCTTGCTCATGCCAGCATACATTGTCCACGGCATCGGCGAATTGAGCTCGTCCTTCGCCATTGGTTTGGGATGGTAACTGCTATCCGCATACGCCTTAAATTTGTTTACAAAAAGCTCCTTCGTCCATGCTCCGATCCCGGTCTCGGGGTGCGGGGTAATATTAGGAGCACGGATGACACCCGCAGGCTGACGAAATTCCATGCCGCCACCGAATTCACTACCCGGAACCACCCGCCCTTTATCCTGTTTGCTATGACAGTCGACACAGCCTGCAACGTTAACCAGATACGCACCGTAGTTAGTCGTATCACTTGGCAATGGTTTCAATTGATGGGCTGCAGGCGACGGAGATAGCTTATTCAGCAGATTGACCGGAAAGTCCAATTCAGGTGCCGGTACATCATTCTTGACAGCCGCTAGTGTCCGTAAGTAGGCGATGATGCTGTACACATCTGCTTTGTCCATCTGCCCGAAACGGTGATAACCCATGACCGGAAACAGGGCTCGACCGTCTTTGCCCACCCCCGTGGTAACGGCACGGTAGATCTCACCGTCTGTCCAATGGGACAAGCCGTAGGGCGTCAGATTGGTGGAATAGATCGTGCCCGGAAATCCGGCTTCTTTTGCGAATCGCTCCCCACCGCTTCCTTCGCTTCCTTTGGTTAGGGGGCCGCTAAAGATGCGCCAATCCCGCTGGCTATGGCAGTCCATGCATACCGCCACATGGGTGGCTAAATATTTTCCTCTTTCTATGCTTGCACGGTCTTTGCTAACCCGGATATCCGGCGCATCGCCTACATTAGGCAACGCAAAATCGACATATAAACCGGTGCCCAATGCCAGAAGTAGGACCACTCCCATGACGAGTCCGAAAACTTTTAAAAATTTCATGTTTTATTTGTTTATGTAAGTTGTATTTGAGAAAATGCATCTTCATTTTCACAAAAATCAGCCCGTATCAGCGGTTGTTCAATAAAAGTAGACAGACAGCCGGTTTATAACGACAAACGGCAGAAATAATAGCGTAAACTTATTTCAGCCGTTTACGGAGTTCATCTTTATAATTTCGACCGATAGGTAGCTCCCTGCCCAAGATCTCAATGGCAAAGGAGTAATAGCTTTGAATTTTTTCAATGGAAACGATAAAGGAACGGTGTATCCGGACAAATTTTTCATCGGGCAGCAGCTCCGCCAATACGCTGATTTTCTGCTTGCTGATATACGTCTTGTCGGCCAGGACAACTTTGATGTAGTCCTTTAGGCTTTCTACCCAATAAATATCGTCTACATTAAGCTTCACATTTTTGCGGTCGACGCGTAAATAAAGAAAACTATCGTTCTTAACGGTTGATGTTGAGCTGGGGGGTGTAACGGGCAAGTAATCGGGACGGTACCCATTGAATACTTTATCCATTGCCTTCAGAAACCGATCGAAGGGAATGGGTTTGAGCAGGTAGTCAACGGCATTCAGATCAAAGCCCTCAAGGGCATAGTCCTGATAAGCGGTAGTAAAGATAATCCGGGGTGGATTCGTTAGCGTTCTGACCAGGTCCGTACCGAGCAATCCCGGCATCTTAATATCGAGAAATAGCAGGTCTATCTTATGCTTCTGGAGGATCTGGAATGCCTGCACGGCGTTGTTGCATTTGGCGACCAGGTGCAAATCGGGAAAGTTGGCTATATATCTTTCGATGATGTCGAGCGCATGAGGTTCGTCATCGACAATCAATGTTTTTATTTCCATGAACGACTGGTTTTGGGTTTTGAAAACATGGTGCCTGCATGGCCTGAATCAGACGACGTTTCTCGTTCCGCTGTCGTTATCAGATTGGGTACCGCACCAAAGTTTATCTGTAGAATTGCCAAATACATGTCTTGTTCATCATAGGTGGTAAATAGATGGGTTTCAGGATACATCAACTCCAGCCGCTTTTTTAAATTCTGAAGGCCGATGTTGCCACAGGCCGCGTCCCGTTCGATGGGTTGACCCGGCTTGCTGTTAGACACTTTGAGTTTGAGGCGATAGGCATCCACATCAAGGTCTATGTTGATCCAGGCCTCCTCAGTCATCTCGCTAGCTCCATGCTTAAAGGCATTTTCGATCAGCGGGATCATCAATAGGGGAGCGATACGTTGATCCGTTATCGATCCTTTTATACTGAAATTAAGATCTAAGCGGTCTCCGTAACGCAGTTGTTCCAACGTCAGGTAATTTTGGATGATGGCCACGTCCCGCTTCAGCGATACGTAATCGGCATTACACTCGTAAAGCATGTAACGAAGTATATCCGATAACCCCAACACCACCTCCGATGATTTGGGCGATTGATCAAGCGTGAGCGCATACAGATTATTCAGGGTGTTAAAAAGGAAATGCGGATGAATCTGTGACTTCAAAAAATTTAGCTCGGCCTGCAAAGCGACCTGCTTACGCTCATACCACATGCGGAAAAACTTAATGACCAGCGCGATCCATACGACTGAATTGCTCTGTTCCAGCCCATGAATCATGTACTCCATGTTTGTAAGCTGCTTGAGAAATGTCCCCTCTATTTTCTGCCATTGCCAGTTAGGGTTGACTTTACGCATCTCCTTAAAAAAATAGGGGTCCGCAAAAAGGATCTCAATGACCCGGTATGCCAATAAACAACCAACAGCAAGGAGGACAAAAGAAAGCGTCAATTGTAGAAATTTTCGAGTGTAGAGGTATTTGGGAATAATTACGTAGCTCAGTGTATAGAAATAGACAACATGTACCGGAAATAGCATCATGACGGTATTGAATGCCACCTTGAATCCGGGCCCGCCCACCTCAAACAGCGTGGTCAGGAAGGCGACAATACACAACCAAAAAATTACATGCACAAGCACGCGATCGTTAGCCTTCCAGATGGTGTTTATTTCCATATACAAAGGTATTTAATTTCGGAAGATTCCAAGCAGCGGTCGACAGAGTGCAATTATTTGTCGACCAACGACATATCGTACTGCTTACAGGGTTTGACGAGGAAAAGCAGGCAAAGCAGAAAATTGTAAATCAGAACCGGTGGGAGCTACTGCGTAGCAGATTTCCAGCCAAGTGTCGACGAAACTATGCATTCCGTCGACGCCGCTACCGGTTACATCCGAAAGTGGGCATACTTGCAGAAAAATTAATTGAACAATGAAAAAGAAAAATGCAATGATTGCCATCTGCCTGTCTGTCGCATTGATGGGATGTAAAAAGGAAACGGGGTCAGTGGCAGCGGGTGAAGAGATGTTGGCTGTGGAAACGGGTTCCACGGCAGCCTGGAAGGGTTACCTAGAAACCGGCTATTTCAATTCGGGCACGATAGCACTGGAAGCGGAAGATTTCATACTAAAAGGTGAAGAGATCAGGGGCGGAGAAATCAGTATTCCGATTTCCTCTATCGTCGTCACGAATGATCTTCCGGCGGATAAAAAGCTGGAACTGACACATCATCTGCAAAGCGCGGATTTTTTTAACCTGGCTCTTTATCCACACCTGGTCTACACGGTAAGTTCGGCACAGAAAACTGCTGCAGTTGACTCCAAAGGCAATAACTACCTGATCAAAGGAAATCTCAAGCTGCTGGGTAAATCACTTCCGCTGGATATCCCCGCAAAAATCACTATTTCGGCCACTGACGTGAAGGTCGTTTCCAATTTCACCTTTGATCGTACCCAGTGGGGGATGACCTATGCTTCGGATGCCAATCTACCGGCGGCAGATAAGATCAAGAATGAAATCGAAGTAGATATAGACCTGAGAGCAGTCCGATTTTAGTCGCTGCTGTTTCCGATTGGCGTACGTCTCTGCTGAGCGGCGCCGATCGTGCAAATCAGCCGATTGATAAGTGCGCTGCAGCGCACATTGGTAAGACAGACACGAATTTAAATCACACGTTAAAGAAAGATGAACAGCGAAAAACAATTGGTTTTGGATTTTATAGATGCCGTATGGAATAAACAGCGGACGGATTTGCTGATGGATTTTGTAGGGGAGAACTACGTTGACCATTCCTTGCCTCCTGGCTTTCCGGAAGGTGCTAAAGGAACTAAAATGTGGATTGCGGCAACCAGCAAATCCTTTCAACACAGCACGACGATAGAACACATGATTTCAGAGGGCAACAAGGTCTGTATACGGGTCTCCATGAAATTACAGCATATCGGCGAATGGAGGGGGCACGCTGCAACCGGGGTAGCGGTGACGGCGGGAGGGTTTCGATTTTTTGAATTAGTAAATGGCCGTATCTCGCAGCAGTGGGCGCTGATTGATGGCAACCGCATCGAGGAAGCGATTGCCGGTGCCGGTGATGCACATGGATGCCGGTTGGCAATATAAAGCAGCGAGGACGAAATGAAAGTTTATTTTACACACAGGGTGCTATTGGCCCTCTTGTTTTTGATAGTCGCTTCCTGCAGGAAAGATTCCGGAGTGGAAGAAGAACACGAATTCCAGCCGCTTCAAGCGGAGCGTGGTGGTACGCTCGGAAGCCCGGTGGTAAAGGTAATCGGATCTGCCGGCGGACAGATTGCTACGCCCGACGGGAAGATACAGGTAGATGTCCCTGCGGGGGCTGTCGCAAACGATGTGCAGTTTACCATACAGCCCATAACGAAAACGCTGGAAACGGCCACCGGCTCTGCCTATCGCCTTGGGCCTGAAGATGTGATTTTTGAAAAGGACGTCAAGATATCATTCGCGTATACCGAGGAAGATCTTATTGGCAGCTCGGAAGACTACCTCTATCTCACCTATCAGGACAAAGCTGGGTATTTTTATCAGGAAGCCATGACCGAGATCGCTCAGACCAATCATAAACTATGGGTAAATACCCGGCATTTTAGTGACTGGTATCTTAATCGTATTTTTTCTGTCGAGACAGTGAAGAACAAACTGGTGGCTAATGAAGAAACCGATTTACTTCTCTTCTATACGGAATCCTGGCCCGATGGGCGGGTAGGGACAGCAGAAGCGCTGAAAATTACCACGGATACCTGGTTTGTAAATGGCCCCGGAAACGTAGAACGGCTGGGGAATGTAGGTGCTTCTTTGAGTACGGTGAAAGCTCGTTATAAAGCTCCGGCAAGCATCATCCAACCGACAACCATTGCGGTAGGGGCGCAAGTTAGGAATATGGTCAGTAAAACCCATCCCGACAGGCCCGGGACATCAGGCCTTGTCATTGCACAACGGGAAATCGAATTGGTGCCCGACGAGTATTTTATTTGGCAACTGGACGGAACGATGCATACAGGGATTTCGTTGGATGCCAACTTTCTGGGGGGATCCACCATCTTGCTGGGAACCGGATTGACGGGCGGTCTGAATATATCGCTGAACGCTACGCAAACCGGTGAGTATGAGTTGGGAAATCCTGCTGTTCCGGATCATTTCAGCATTGTCGCCTATTTGGCAAGCAGTACGGAAACCATGTATCAGGGAAGCTATTATTTATGCGATGACAGCAAGGTTCACTATGGCAAAGGAAAGCTCAAAATAGACCAATATGGAAGTATCGGCGGCATTATTTCGGGAAGTATAGAAGCCACGGTTTATAGCATAGGCTGCGACCCGAAAGCAAAAAAGCAGGTAAAAGGTCGTTTCAGGATTAGAAGGAAAGTTTAATAACCGCATCGGTTACGAATGTTTCTTGGCGCTCGTCTCAGAGATCCAAAACGAAGAGAAGTGTCGTCACGCGACCAAGCCCGTCTGTTTCGGATGACCAATTGCGCACGTATCTTCGCGATCAAGCAATTTGATGTTCGATACGTGAAATGAGGTTATCAATATCAAAAGGCTTTGCAATAAAATCTTCAGCACCGCATTCGACTTGCCCTTCATCGAAGTGCGCCGACATCATAATTATAGGGGTTTCGCGGCTGGCAGGCTCTGCCTTCAGTTCTTGGCACAGATCAACTCCGTTGCCATCGGGTAGCATAATGTCCAATAGGTATAGATCGGGGTTGACACCGGCCATCGCATTCCGGAAATCGCCGGCTGTCCCGAACGAGATTACCTCTATTTGGTAATCTTCCAGGATGTATTCGATCAACTCCCGAATACTGTAGTTGTCTTCTACGACAACTATTTGTTTCTTCATAGCCGTATTGTTTAGTTTTAATTAGCGGTCAAAATCACCTTCCGTTCGGCTAATTTCTGTTCCCTTATAGCTTTTTTAACCGTGGTCGGCCAGCGGCTTCATTAACGCCTCGGTTTCCGGATAGTCCCGCTTTTGTTCAGGGAAGGGCGGAACGGGATACTTGGTGTCCGGTTGCAGGGGAGATGCTGACGAGTTTTCTTTTCCATAACTGAAATGTAAATTTATCCATATCCTACCAACGGCACCGGGCGGTTATTGTTTAGGAAAAATGTATGTATATCCATAATCCTGAATCCGCAAACCGTGACTTGAATTCCGTCGTTATAGGCGGCCGATATTCCATTCCTTTTGGTGGATGACCTTGGTCGCCAGGCACGTAGCGCGGGGCACTTGGTGTGCAGGATGCTCAATAAGGAAAGTAAATTTGGAGCCCTTCTTTACATGAATTTCAAACATCTGTGGTTTAATGTTGTCTTGATAAGAGTTAACGCTTAGTTTACGGATATTCCTGCAAGCCGTTACAAGGCCATGCAGACGGGTATACAAGTAGAAATCGCGTAATGTCAAAAACACATCGTTTTACTATTATTGCATATGGAAATAAATACGCCCGGTGGTCCGGTGAATGACCCCTATAAAATCATGGCCGATAACACGCCAGCAATGATGTGGGTCACTTCAACCGATACGCGACGTACCGCCTTTAATGCTGGATGGCTACGTTTTACCGGCCGAACGCTGGAACAGGAACAGGGGGAGGGTTGGACCGAAGGTGTGCATCCGGACGACCGTTCGCGTTTGGAAATATATGCAGCAGCCGTAGATGGGGGTAAGCCCTTCCGAATGGCATACCGACTGCGCAGGCACGATGGCGTATACCAATGGGTATCGGAAAGCGGCGCTCCCCGATATTTGGAAGATGGCACGTATGCCGGCTTTGTAGGCTCGTGTATCATTGTAGACCTACCCACGTCTTCTGCTGCACAGGCCGGCCTTCACGAACGCAACGAAGAACTGGAAGCAAAGATACGTTCGGGTATCGAAGCACTTGAGCAAAGTGAGATGCTTATGCACGCGATGAACGAAGAACTGACAGCCGCTAACGAGGAATTGGCTGCCATCAACGAGGAGTTGACGGCCACAAATGAAGAACTGCGAGTCGCCAATGAAGAACTTGCCGAAAGTGAGTTCAAGACCCGCAGTATCATTGCGAATGCACCCTTTCCGATTGCGGTTTATGCCGGACGTGAAATGCGTATCTTGGAGGCCAACCAAGCCATCATGGATGTTTGGGGCAAGGGCAATGACGTGATTGGGAAAACGTATGCCGAGGTGTTGCCTGAATTGCGTGATCAGCATATTTATGAAAAACTTGATGCGGTCTTTACCACCGGCGTACCTTTTAACACACGTAATGAACGGGTAGATCTGGAGATCGGCGGCGTACGGAAGACATTTTACTTCAATTATAGCTTTACCCCGCTGAAAGACCGTTCCGGCAATGTGTACGGAGTAATGAACACTGCCGCAGATGTGACCGACGTGGTATTGGCGAAACAGCGGATCGAGCACAGCCAAAAGATGTTACACAACATCATACTTCAAGCGCCGGTGGCGATGTGCTTTATGAGCGGTCCGGACCACGTCGTTGAGGTAGCTAACGCCATGATGATTGAGCTGTGGGGAAAAACCGAAACGGAGGTGATGCATAAGCCTATTTTCGAAGGACTGCCAGATACCAAGGGGCAGGGATTGGAACGGTGGGTAGATCACGTTTACCACACAGGGGAAACGTATCGAGCATATGAACAGCCCGTCGCGTTGTTGCGTGGCGGGAAGATTGATACGGTTTACCAGAATTTTGTTTATCAGGCTTTTCGCGATAGCGAAGGCAATATCATTGGCGTGATCGCGATAACCAACGATGTGTCGGCGCAGGTGGAGGCCAAAATCGAGGTGGAGCGCGCTTATGAACAGTCACAGCTTTCGAAGGAAGCCGCTCAGCTTGGTATGTTTGATCTGGATGTAAAAAGCGGGAAGTTGGAATTGGACGAACGCTGCAGGACGTTGTTTGGCGTTGACCACGATGAACCGGTGTCTTACGAAAAGGATTTTATCGGCGGCCTGCATCCGGAAGACCGTAAGGATGTAGTCGCCGCAATGAATGACGCACTTGACCAGGCAAAAACAGGCGGTAGTTATGACATCGAGTACCGCACTGTCGGCATAGCCGATGGACAACAGCGCTGGGTGCGAGCTAAGGGAAAAGTCCATTTTGATACATTGGGCAACCCGATGCGATTTATCGGGTCGGTAATGGACATTACCGAACAGAAGCTCAATGAAGAAAGACTCCGGGAAAGTGCCGAACGGAAAGCGCGGCTGGCGGCCATCGTGGAATCTTCAGACGATGTGATCGTCAGTAAAACGCTGCAGGGTGTAATTACCAGTTGGAATAAGGCCGCTCACCGTATGTTTGGCTATACGGCTGATGAGGCTATTGGCAAGCATATTTCACTGATCATCCCACCTTCGCGCCTAAAGGAAGAGGATTACATCATCAGTGAAATCCGCGCTGGTAACAAGGTGGATCACTTCGACACGGTCCGGCTGACGAAAGACGGGCGCGAGATACCGCTTTCCATCACGGTATCGCCCATTGTCGACGAAGGTGGTCGCATTATCGGCGCCTCAAAAATTGCGCGTGACATCAGTGCGCAGGTAGCCGCTCAGGAAGCGGCTCGCCGTTATACCGAACGGTTGGAGATTATCAATTCGATGGTGGGGAGTATATCCGAAGATCTCAACCTGAATAACATATTGCAAAAGGTTACCGATAGTACAACCGAACTGACGGGTGCAGAATTCGGGGCTTTCTTTTATAACCAAACCGATGAAAAAGGCCAGTCGTTTGGGCTGTATGCCTTGTCTGGAGCGCCGCGAGAAGCGTTTGAAAATTTTTCAATGCCGCGTAATACGGAATTGTTTCATCCAACATTTTCCGGCGAAGGTGTGGTCCGCATTGACGATATTATCAAAGACCCCCGTTTCGGGAACAATCCACCCTATTACGGGATGCCCGAAGGCCACCTGCCGGTAGTAAGTTACCTTGCTGTACCCGTAATATCGCGTTCGGGAGAGATTATCGGTGGCCTGTTTTTCGGCCATTCCGAAGCGGGCAAATTTACACCAGACCATGAACAGCTAGTGGTCTCTATTGCTGCCCAGGCTGCCATCGGCTTGGATAATGCTAAACTGTACGCAGAAGTAAAAGCACTGAATGACAAAAAAGATGAATTCATCGGCTTAGCAAGCCACGAGCTGAAAACTCCGCTGACCAGTATCTATGCCTATTTGCAAATTCTGGAGAAATTGATGACCGCTGATAAGAGCAAACTTTTCATCCAAAAGGCGCTGCATCAGATGAAAAAACTTAATGTGTTGGTCGGTGACCTGTTGGATATTTCAAAAATCGAAGCGGGGAAACTTCAACTGAATATGGCTGAATTCGATCTGAAACAACTAACGGAAGAAACCATCGAGCTGGTTAGCCATACGAATGAAAAATACCGGATTAGTTTGGAGACGGCTACCGAATCTTGTGTGGTATACAGTGATTCGCAGCGCATTGAACAGGTGCTCATCAACCTGCTCACCAATGCCATCAAATATTCGCCCGGCGCCGATGAAGTACGGGTGAGCCTTGCATGTACGGAAAATGAAGTCAAGGTGGGTGTTCAAGACTTCGGCCAAGGGATACCTGCCGACAAACTCCAGCATGTGTTTACGAGGTTTTACCGGGTAGAAAATAGCGGCTTCAACGTATCTGGCCTCGGTATCGGTCTGTACTTGTCAAATGAAATCGTCAATCGGCTCGGTGGTCGGATTTGGGCGGAAAGCGAAGTAGGAACTGGAAGTACGTTCTGGTTTGCGCTTCCGCTACAAGCAAAGGTGTAGCCGGCGCTTGCTGGATTACAGAAATAGGGAGCGGATATTGATTAGAAAAAGATTCTTGAAACGAAAGTAATAGGCTAATGTTGTTTTTTTGAACAAATAACATAGATAAAGGAGAATCTCATGGCCTACAAAAATCAAAATGGCGACATGCCTAATGCACACATAGCCCCGGCGTTTCTGTGCGGGGCTATGTGTTTTACAGTTAATTCCTGTCGGTCGAATAAGGTGTAAGCTTTTTCTTCAACAGTTGCCGGGCTACATGTATCCGGGTTTTTACCGTGCCTATCGGAATTTGGAAATATGCCGCAATTTCGTGGTATTTATACCCTTCATAATACATCGAAAATGGATAGTAGTACTCCTCGGCCAACTTGGATAGTGCACGCTCGATATCTTCCATGACAAATTTGCTCTCCGCGTTGTTGCGTAACGAACTTTTGAACAAATCAGAGGAAGAAATTGTATCCGATTTCAGAATGATCGAATTGGTCTTTACTTTTCGCCGATAGTAATTGATGAACGTGTTTTTTAATATCGTGTAAAGCCAAGCTTGTAAGTTTGTGCCCTCTTTAAATTTGTTGTAGTAGGAGAAAGCTTTTAAAATGGTATCCTGTACCAAATCATTGGCATTTTCTTCGTCGCGTGTAAAATAAAATGCATAACTGCTCAAGGAACCTACCTCCTGTACGACTTTGGTGTTGAATTCGATCTTATTCATCTCTATAGAATTTATCGTTTACATGATACTTTCGTTCGTGGTTAGCTCAGTTCTAAGCTTGCACAACGCGGCTAAATCAAGTATATTACGGTTATCCTATCGTACCCGGCAATAACGGATTATTTGTTTTTGTGGTAGTGTTGTTTCAATAGATAATTGTGTTTGTGAATTATGTAAACAAAACAATGATTATTTTGTTTGAATTTATTTACAATAGTTGTAAATCCGCCGGAATCCAAACAGTATAATAACGCATCGCTGGTTAGTTTATGTACATTTGTGTTTTCTTGTAACTAATTTTTTACTTCTTCGGTTCCCTTGGGAGGAGGTAGATGGGTTACTTCTTTTTCGGTTTCTCGTTCTTCGACGTGTACCGCAAATTCGGCGGGAGCAATGCGGGATCCATTGTAGTCGGCATACGCCCGGGTAAACGAGGCGCCCAAGTAAAGGATTGCTGCGGTGTAATAAACCCATAAAAGCAGTACGATGATGGAGGCTGCTGCGCCGTAGGTAGATTCAGGACCGGTGGTCTGTATATAGAAGCCAATAAGGAATCGGCCTATCATAAACAAGATAGCGGTAAAAAAAGCACCGGCTTTTACATCTTTCCATTTGATACGCACGTCGGGTAAAAATTTGAAAATAACACCAAACAATACGCTGATAACGATAAAGTTAGTGAGGGTTTCGACGGCAAGCGACAAATAGACCGCCAAATCGGAAAAGAGCCTTCTTATGTAGTCCATTAATATCATCAATAGCCCATTCACGATCAGTGAGACGATCAGCAGGAAGCCCAGTGACAAGACAAGTGATGAAGAAAGAAGCCGATCGGTTATAAGCTTTACCCAGCCCCGTTTGGGTTTTGGCTTGATTTCCCATATTTTGTTTATAGAGTGCTGCATATCCCCGAATACGGTAGTGGCGCCCAAAAGCAATGTACTGATACCGACGATAAGTGCCCACGTATTATCTTCTTTCAGTTGGACATTTTTAAGCATTTCCTGGATTTGCGCAGCCGCGTTACTACCCACCAATCCATTGATTTCATCAAATACTTTTCCCTCTGCTGCCTCTTGACCAAAGAACAACGCAGCGAGAGAAATGGTCAATACCAACAGCGGTGCAAGTGAGAAAATGGTATAATAAGCTAAGGAAGCGCTAAATTTGAGGCCTTTTACATCCATGAAAATAGTAAAGGTGTTTTTCAGAATCGTAAACCAGCGTTTCATAAAACCCGTTGATTTCATAAGCTATTGATTGCGTGAATCCGTATTAGTAAACTGTACTCCTTAACAGTTGAAACCGCGCTTTAGTTTAAACGAAGAAAAAAATGTTCCGCTGCGGTCAGTCCGGGGCCGGTTACTATTCCCTAAAATAAATGGCAAACACAGTGATCGCTACTACCGAACAAACAGCGCTAAGGACGATGAGCACTACGCCGGCTGTTTCGTGCATATAGATCCATGCAAACCGGCCAAGCATTCCTGCTAAGACGATCGAAACAAGCGCTATCCAGAGTCTTTTTCTGTTTTTCATTATTGTGCCAACAGTTCGCTTTCAGGTTTGTTGGTAATTTTTGAACCATCATCTATTCATATGGCGTTGAAACCTCAAAAGGAATTGACAGAAAGAGACCTAAAACGAGGACTGGTCATGGTGATTTGGGACGGTCTGGCTTCCGAAGTCGTGACATCCCTTACAGGCGGAGCCTTTTTGGTCGCCATGGCCTTACTGTTGGGTGCCAATAACGTGCAAATCGGGTTATTAGCGGCATTACCAATGATTACCAATATTTTCCAATTACTTTCGATCATATTGGTCAGAAAATATCAGAATCGGCGGGCCATTTCGGTTCTCTGTATAGCCTTGGCACGGATTCCATTAGCGATTATCGGGGTGATGGTGCTCCTTGGCGAAGGTAGGTCCATTAATATGCTCATCTTTTTTCTTTTCTTCCATTTTTTCTTTAGCTCTGTATCCGGGCTGAGTTGGAATTCATGGATGAAGGACATGATCCCGGAAAAAATGCTGGGTGAATATTTTTCCCGGAGAAGCCGGTATACCCAAACACTTAATGTCGCACTCAGTATCGTTCTTGCTTTGCTCCTCGATTTTATCCGGATCCGATATCCTGCATATGAGCTCACTACCTTCGCTGTGTTCTTCGTGATAGCCGGCATTATTGGTGTGATAGGTGCTTATTTATTGTCGAGAGCTCCCGAGCCGCAATCTTATCTGTCCAATGCTAAATTGTTTACGCTGTTGAAAATGCCATTACGGAACGAAAATTTCCGTCGGTTGCTGGTTTTCAATTCTGCATGGGTTTTTGCGCTGAACATAGCAACGCCTTTTTTTACGGTATTCATGTTGCAAGGAATGGGACTGCCGCTTTCTTATATCATCGTATTGACCATTATCAGTCAACTGTCCAGCATTATGACCCTCCGGATGTGGGGAACATTTTCCGACCGATATAGCAATAAAAGCATCATCGCGATCAGTGCGCCGTTATACATTCTCTGTATCATTGCTTGGTCATTTGTAGGTATTTACTCGCGGATGTATATCAATCTTGGATTGTTGGTGGTAATCCATGTCTTCACCGGTATATCAACCGCTGGAATCAATCTTTCGCTGACCAACATCGGACTTAAACTTGCTCCCAAAGAAGATGCCATTGTATACCTCTCGGTAAAGAACATTGTGACGGCTGTCTTTTCTGCCCTTGGCCCGTTGGTAGGGGGTGTGTTAGTTGATTATTTTTCAGATAAAAATTTGGAGATCAGATTTGTGTGGGACAGTCCAGGATTTGACAAAGCCCTCAAGTTGATCTCACTTCATCAATGGAATTTCCTTTTTTTAATCGGAGCGTTCCTTGCTTTGTGCGCGCTTGAGTTATTAAACCGAGTAAAAGAAACCGGTGAAGTGGAAAAGGATGTGGTTCGGCGTATCATGCGTACCCGGATTAAAAGCAACATGAAAGATGCCATCATCATTGGCAGTCTCATTACGTGGAATAATCAGCTAAGGACCATTTTAAAATTAGGAAAGAAACGCCGCACTACCTCCGCTTCCGAGACGACCGGTAAATGACATAAGCTAATACAGCAACGATAAAAATGGCTCCAAATAGAATAGAAAAAAACATGATGATAATGCGTTAAACGTTCGTTTCTAGTTTACAACGGAGCGGTAATTTTGTTTTATCGTTGTACCCAGCCGCGGATGGGACCTTCAACAAGTAAAAAATCAAGGTATTCAGCAATAACCTGTGTTTGCTTACCGGCTTCCAGTTTGGTAATCCGGGCAGCCGCTGTATCGGGCTGGGCATATAAAATACGCTGTTCGGCAAATTGCAAGGAGCGCAGCCGGCTCAGGGATGTCACTTGCTTTTGAGTAACGAAACGCTTGCTGGAATCTGGCATCGTTACACGGTATCCGTTGCGGTATGTGGCCTCGACGAATACCGGCATATGCCGTGAGGCGCCGGGAAAAAGCGGTTGACTGGCGCGCAATGTGTCTCCGTTGCGGGTGGTATCGGCTGAAATTTTTGGTGGTATAGATTTTCCCGGTTGCAGGAAAGGGAGTGGATCTAACGCGCCTCCCCTTCCATAGATGCCAAAATGCAGGTGTGGTGGCGTGGTCTTCGCATTTCCGGTATTTCCGATGAGTCCAAGCGTATCGCCCGCAATCACGGACTGTCCAGTGGTCACCAGTTGGCTATCCAGGTGGGCGTAGTACAAACTTATTGAGCGGTTTTTGGGCCGTAGCCATATTACGTTCCCACCCAATCGGTTGGTGCCAATGCGAACAACGCCATCGGCGGCGGCAACAACGGGCGTATGGCGCGCAGCAAAGATATCGATACCTTCGTGTTTGCGGCTGCCGCCGTCCCGCGCATCGCCAAATACACTGCCAATGTGTTGCCGGACATCGGGCGTTACCGGGCTGGCCAGGGAAGCTTCCGCAGTAAGCCGAAGCCGGAATGACAGCTCGGCAAGCAGCTCCGGCTGTATACGTAGCAGGTATTGCCCATCCTGCCTGACGTCCCAGGTCAGTGTCGCAGCGGTATCTGCGGAAATCAAATGTTTAGGTACAACAGCGGTATCAGGAGGGGCTTCAAAAAGATCGATGAACAATTGCACACTATCCAGGCTGTTTACCGTTACGTCGATGTGGATCCGTTCGCCCTGCCTTGCTGCAAACAAGTAGCCGATGGCGGTGGGTTTGTCGCTTGCTATGTAAGCGGATTCCTGGTGAGGGACTGTCACGGCCGTCGGATCGGCCAGGCTCTGTATCGAAGCTTGGAGCCATTGCTGATAAATCACACTGCTTTCAAGCCCCGCATTGCTGAGCTGTTTCAGGTAACGTTGATGCGGCGATTGGCTTTTGAAAAGCGTTCCGATAAATTGATCGCTGCATGCAGCTGAAAAGCCGATCAGCAACAGGAGAGCATAGCGCATTGTGCAACGGGGGTTGTTCATACTTTTAGTTACAAGGGTATCTGTTCATTTGTTTGTTTGCCTAACAATTTAGGCGTTGATTTGTATGTTTTAAAAACAATCCAAAATGATAGAAACAACAGTAACCATCATTGGTTGTGGCGATGCTTTCGCCAGCGGGGGACAACTGCATACTTGCTTTTATATTCAAGCCCCACATGCAACCCTGCTCCTGGATTGCGGTGCCACTGCATACTATGGAATAAAGAAACAGGGAATAAATCTGAATGATATAGATGCTATCGTGATTTCTCATTTTCACGGCGATCATTTCGGAGGGGTGCCTTTCCTCTTACTGGAAGAGGCTGTCAGAAACAGGGAAAAACCACTAACTATTATCAGTCCGCCAACGGGAAAGGATCGGATTAAAAAACTGTTGAAACAACTATATCCGGGCAGTGAGGTATTGAATAAACTTAACCTGTTGTTCAAAACGTATATTCCGGACGGCGTATTGCAGGCTGATCATTTTGAGATAACGGCATTCCCCGTAGCACATACACCCAACACATTGCCCCATGGACTACGGATCGGTATCGCCGGGAAAATTATTGGATTTTCTGGGGATACGGCTTGGACGCCTATGCTGATCGAATTGGCCAGAGACGCCGATTTATTTATTTGTGAATGTAATTATTTCCAATCGGAAATAAATGGGCATATGAATTACAAGACGTTATTGAACTATGACGACCAACTCTTGTACAAACAGTTGCTGCTTACCCACTTCGGTGAGGAGATGATTCAATATCGCGATCAAGTTAACCATCCCTATGCATACGATGGGCTTAAAATTGCGCTGTAGTGCAGTTTAACTGATCCTTTTGCAATTGATCGCCTGAACCCATTCGTGATGGTTGCAGCGGTTGCAATGATGGCGGCCGGACAGTAGTTGCTCCAGCGTACCGCAATAGATGCAGGCATACAACCCTTGGCGCTCGATAAGACTGATGTGCTTCCGATAGGCATGGGGCAGAATCGGAAGTCCGTATTTCACTTCTTCATCCGGGAAGAAAAAGACGCTCATGCTGCCATTGGTTTCCAAAATAGCGGCCCGCACCTGGCCCAAGTGCTCCACCCCTTTATCACGCAGTTCGGCAAAAAATTCGTCCATGGAGAGACTGTCTTTGATGTCATCTTTGATGACCATCACACTATCTTCGATGATGTATACCGGCTCGCCCTCTAGTATCCGCTCAAATCGCTCACTTTTGGCCATTAGCCAAGTAATCAGTCGGTAAAGGCCGATTGCCGTGGCACATACCAGCACGGTAGGTAAGAGTGCTACGTCGTCATAAAACATGGGATCGCCGGCAGCGGACCCCAAACTCAGAATAATGGCCAGCTCAAAGATCGACAGTTGCCGTACCCCCCGTTTTCCCGATAGCCGGAGAACAACCATGATAACGACAAACATAAACGTTGTGCGAAAGACAACTTCGAGGGCAAAGTGACCGTCGACGTCGTGAAAAAAAATACGTTCCCAATCCATGGTCTCTGAAAAGTATAAGTGCTGTTGTAAATACAATTTGCTGCAATGAAATGTTTTCTTGCAAACTCGTCAACAATTGTAGGAGATGGCTGTTGAAGATAATAAGCGGTCGCATCGACGGCTTATTTTGGTTGAACGCTTAACGAAAAAATTATGACAACGTTAACTGAAAAACAACTTGATACACTGATGAGATATCACGAAGGGCCTGTTTTCTCGGTGTATATGCCCACCCATCGCACTCATCCGGATAATGCACAAGACCCGGAAATGTTCAGAAAACTGGTCGAACAATTTGATTCCATAAAGGCTGAGTATATACGGGATAAAGGTATTCAAAGCATTTTTTCCAACTTTGAAGCATTAGCCGATGATTATCGGTTTTGGCAGCATACGAAAGATGGACTGGCAGTATTTGCAACACGGGATTCTTTCGATGTATATCGATTGCATACACCGGTACAGCCACTGGCAATCGCGGCAGACAGCGCCCACACAAAACCTTTATTGAAATACCTGCAAAGTAGTGATCGTTATCATGTATTGGTGCTTAGTACCAATACCGCGCAGTTGTTTGAAGGCGACCGGTACCAACTGGATGAAATCAATTTATCTCAGGAAGAGGTTCCTGAATCAATGATTGACGCATTGGACCATGAATTACGCGATTTACATGCTACCCTCGCTGCATACCATACTGCCACCGGCGAGAAATGGGATGTGGCACAGAACCACGGATTAAAAAAAACGGATGTAGATAACGATATCGAGCAATTTTTCAGAGCAGTTGATAGGGGAGTCATGGCCAGGTATTCAACTCCTACACGGCTTCCGCTGATTCTGGCTTCGCTCCCTGAACACCAACACCTATTCCGTCGGCTGAGCCGAAATAGACAGCTCTTGGAAGAAGGAATAAAAATCAATGCTGCGGCATTACCCAAGGAGGCACTTCGGGATGCTGCCTGGCAGGTGTTTGAACCCTACTACAACAAACGCTTGAATCATATTATCGGCGAATATAGGCAAGCTACCACCAAAGGAATGGGCGCCGACCAACTAGAAGAAGTTGTCAAAGATGCCTTTGACGGCAAGGTAGCAACCTTGCTGTTGGAGGAAAACCGCATTATCCGCGGACGCATCGTTGATCGTGACAATGTGCAATATGATACAGACGAAACGCTCGGTGCTGTCGATGACGTGCTCGACGACCTCGCCGAACTGGTATTGCGTCAAGGCGGTGAAGTATGGGTAATCCCGAAAGACAAAATGCCGTCAGAGACAGGGGCTGCATCGATTAACCGGTTTTAATGACTGCTGATCCGGCACTGGATTATTTTCCAAATCACAAAGTTCGGTTGCTAACCGGCGGAGAGACTTTTTTTTCGTTGCTTATCCAGCTTATCGGGCAGGCGCAGAAAAGTATACACTTACAGGTATATATCTATGAAGCAGACGAAACGGGACAGCTGGTAGCGGATGCATTAATCGCTGCGGCCAAACGTGGGGTAGACGTCTATGTGTTGGTTGACGGTTATGGCTCGCAGCGGCTGAAAAAGTCGTTCACGTCCCGGTTTGATGCGCACGGTGTGCACTTCCGAGTTTTTGAACCGCTATTTAAAAGCAAACATTTTTACATCGGCCGCAGGATGCACCAGAAGTTGCTCGTGGTGGATGCCCGTTATGCCGCGGTGACGGGCGCAAATATTGGCGATCGGTACAACGACAAGCCGGGGCAGCCCGCGTGGCTCGATTTTGCGCTGTGCGTGGAAGGGAGAATCGCTCAAAAACTCTGTGAATTGTGCTGGACAATGTGGAAGAATTTTCAGCGAATCAGAAATATGCCCGAACGATGCCAGCCTTCCGTCGGCCGGATAAATTTTGGTCATGAGCATAGCTGTGCGGTCCGCATGCGGCGTAACGATTGGGTGCGTCGCAAATCCGAAATTACCCGCACCTATCGGGAGATTTTCCAGAAGGCCCGTGAGAAAGTGATTCTGGTGTCCAGCTACTTTCTGCCTGGCACCACCGTCCGCAGGGACATGACTATGGCGGTAAAGCGCGGTGTTAAGATACAACTGGTCGTTTGCAGTCGAATGGATGTCCCGCTTGTAAAAGATGCGGAACGGTCGATGTATGAATGGCTTCTCCGACACGGAATGGAGATCTATGAATATACGGGCGATATGCTTCATGGTAAGCTCGCTACCTGCGACGATGAGTGGATGACCATCGGTTCATTCAACGTGAACGACCTGAGCGCACGTGTCAGTGTGGAATTAAACCTGGACGTGCGGGGCAAGGCTTTTGTGCGGCAGGTAATCCGTGAGTTAACGGATCTTATGGATACCCATTGTCTGCGCGTGAGCGCGCAGGAGTTTGCAGCTAAAAGTACCCTTGTAAACCGGCTATTTCGTTGGGTAGCATTTAAAATTTTGCGCTTTATCTTCTTCTTGGGGACCTTCTATATGAAGCAGGAAAAGTACGGTAAAAGCTGATATTGAAATTTTTCAAACAAATGGCCGCCATTGATTGTCAACCTCGTAGAAATGGCCCCTGAAAGGTCACCCACATTCGTTAATAGAAAAGATAATATTATGGAAGATTTGAAAAAAACCGCAGAAGTGCTGAATGATTTGATCAGGATAAACAACGATCGGATCGCAGGTTACGAAAAGGCGATTGCGGAATTGCCAGTTGCTGATGTTGATCTTAAAGCGCTCTTCAATAGTTTAATCGAGCAAAGCGAGCGTTTAAAAACAGAACTGCAGCAACACATCAGCGCATGGGAAAATAAGGTAGAAGACGAGACAACCACCTCGGGAAAAGTATATCGTATGTGGATGGATGTCAAACAAACATTTGCGATGGACGATCGGAAAGCCGTTTTAGAAAGCTGCGAATACGGGGAAGACGCCGCACAAAAAGCCTACCGCGAAGCAGAAAAAGAGGAAGACATAACGACGCCGGCACGAGCACTCATTGCCAATCAAAAGACGCAATTACGGGCATCTCACGATCATATTAAGCAACTGAGAGATCGTGAGAAAGTCGGATAGGTGTGCATCCAACAAAAATAATCAACACATAATTCCAATAGCGTATGGAAAACCTAAAAACAACAACGGAATGCCTCCAGGATTTGGTGGCATTCCATAGTGAACGAATCAACGGCTATCAAGCGTTACTCAACCGACTTACGGCCGATGAACATCATTTGACCACGTTATTCGAGGCCTTCATCAAACAAAGTATCAAAATGAAGCTTGAATTATTGGACATGGGAGTCCAATGTGGTTTGGAAGAAACACAATTGACAGCCAGCGGGCAATTCGGCCTGGCTTGGTCAGTAGTCAAGGCAGTTTTTTCCAGTAGAATGCCGAGTTATGCGCTCGATAAATGCCGGTCTGGAGAGAATGCATTATTAATCGCCTATCACAGTGTTGAGGGAACCGACGGATTACAGCCGTCATTGCGTGCATTGGTAAATCAACAAAAACGAGAAGTGATTGCTGCGCGTGACTGGATTTCGCATTTCGAACGGTTTTGTAGCCACTCGGTTCGACAGCAGTTAGCCGCTGTATCTTGACTATTAGGCTTTGACGACCCATAGTATGGATCAGCTGTGTACTACATTGGAAATAATCAACGATCTGATTGAGGTAAACGGTCAACGGATATGGAATTATCAGGTGGTATTTAAAGGATTTAATGGTGACCCCGATTTGGAATTATACGGGGTTTTTGAACAAATTGTGGATCAGGGCCAGCGCTTCCAGGAAGCGTTGGAACTCCAATTTGTCGCATTGGCACACGATCTTCCAAATAGAGGATATCCAAACGGGACGATACTCCGGACCTGGGAGGTCGTTAAAGCCTTATTTCGCAGTACATCTTCCCTGCCGATTAGCCTTGTTTTTGATAAAGGTGAACGTGCAATGCTCAAGGCTTATCAGTATGCTGAAAAACATATTTATGGAACATCTTCACAGAAAATCATTGCTGGTCAACAGCGCGAACTCGTAGCATTTTATCGCCAATATAAATCATTATACAAAGACCGGCAATTCGTCTAATGGTCTCTACTCGCTCACGGTTATCAATCAACCTTCGGAATACTTTTTTGCGTTTTTATAAACATTTAGCCATCGATTAGTTAATATGTACAAGACAATTGTACCTTTGTTTTTTCACACAAGAGTGTTGGCAATTGAATCCTCAATCTGAGAGAGCAGTTTGTTTAAATGAAAGAATTAGATGCTGTAGACGACTCAATCTTTACGGAGTTATTTTTGGCTTCGCCTGTAGCAAGCTATATTTGCAACCGTACCGGACACATTGTTGCATTCAATGAAGCCGCAGCATTACTTTGGGGGTGCCGGCCGGAAATAGGCGAAGCTAAATGGTCTGGAGCAGTTGCTATTTACGATCCAGGCGGACGCGCTATCCCCGTGAAGGAAAGTCCGATGGCGATGGTGTTGGAAGGGGATGAAAATGCCGCTGATGTGGAGTTGATTATCGAGCGCGCCGATGGTACACGGCGACATGTGTTGGTTTTCCCCAAACCTATCCGGTCCTCCGAAGGTCATTTAATAGGTGGTCACAATACGCTGGTTGATATTACGGATTACAAACAGTATGAAGAAAGACAGGAAATACTTTCTGAAATTGTCCAGTCGTCCAACGATGCAATTGTCAGCAAAAATCTCAACGGTATCATCCTAAGCTGGAACAAGGGCGCTCAGCGTATTTTCGGTTATGCTGAAAGTGAAATTGTCGGTAAATCGGTGGAAACACTGATCCCCAGTTACCTCAAAAACGAAGAACAAATGATTCTTCATGAAATTAGCGAGGGAAGAAAAGTAGATCAGTACCAGACGATACGAGTGACCAAATCTGGAAAAGAAATTCCGGTATCCCTCACGATATCGCCCATGCGTAATAAGCAGGGGCAAATTGTGGGAGCCTCGAAAATCGCGCGGGATATCTCGGATCAGATTCAGCGCGAACAAACCATCCAATTTCATGAACAGCAGCTGGAAACCTTACATGCAATCGGAAGGGTGATTTCCGAAAAGCTGGATACTTCCTCTATTATCCAAACGGTCATCAATTCAACGACGCATCTGATAGCTGCTGACGTAGGACTTTGTTTTTATCGGGTAACAGATGAAGAAGGCCGGTCAACGCTGTCTGTTTCTGCAGCTACGCATGAAACCGCCCTACATCTGGACGAACATCGTATCGACTTGGAAGATGGCGTTATCCATGCTATTTTTTCGGGTGAAGATGCAGTTCGGGTTGACGATGTGTGTGAAACTCCATACATTCTTTCCCTGTTTGACCTGCCAATGAATCCGGAAATACCCCCGATCCGCCATTGCTTGGCCATTCCCATCCGGTCTGCCGATAAACTATTGATTGGCGCCATGTTTTTTGGATATTCTCGGCTGGATGTGTTCAACAACGCCGACGAAGACATGATGAGAAGCATCGCATCGCTCGTTGCCGTAACCTTGGATAATGCACGGCTTTTTGAGGAAGTGAATGCGTTGAATCTCAAGAAAAACGAATTTATCGCATTGGCGAGTCACGAACTCAAAACCCCCTTGACCACAACAAAAGGGTATCTTCAGATACTGGAACGATCAGAAATTGACCAAGTGGGCCGACGTTTCCTTACCAAAGCGTTAAAACAATTGGAACGTATCAATGCATTGATTTCCGAGCTATTGGACATCTCAAAGATTGAGGCGGGTAAGCTAAGTTTTCATATGGAGACTTTTGACTTGGGTGAACTGATACTTGACATTGTGGAGACGTTTCATTTTAGCAGCCGAACTCATACGATTTTTGTCAACAACGCGCAGGGAAATTACCTGGTTGAGGCCGATAGGCAACGGATGGAACAAGTAATGATTAATTTGATTACCAACGCGATAAAATATTCACCGGACGCAAACAATGTTCACATAACGCTTGAGTCGTCTCTCTTGGAAGTGAGTGTACAGGTAACAGACGAAGGAATGGGGTTGGGCCACGACCAGCAGGAAAAAGTTTTTACCCGGTTCTATCAAGTTGAAGGAACATCGAAAATGGCGGGGTTAGGTCTTGGATTGTATCTCAGCAAAGAGATTATTGATCGACATGGTGGATATATCGGTGTCAATAGCCGGTTAGGAAAGGGTTCAACCTTCTATTTTTCGATACCCCGGCGCCAAAATCAATAGCTTATGAAAAAAAAAATCTACGTTTTGGAAGACGATGCCGATATTGGCGAGCTGATCGCTTTTCTTCTCACAGAGCAAGGCTATGAGGTTTCGGTATTTAGTACAATTGCGTCGTTCAGGCAGTATGCGAATCATAACCCATTACCTGCACTACTGATCATTGATGTGATGTTGCCGGATGGAAACGGGTTGGATGTCTGTAAGGAATGGAAAACCGCCGCAACTACACAGTCTATTCCGATACTGGTTATGTCTGCGTATGAAGATTATCGGCACGACAACCGGGCTCAGGATGCAGACGGTTTTATTAGCAAACCCTTTGATATTAAATCATTTTTAGTGGACGTAAAGGCTCAGCTTAGCTAGCTTGAAAAAATGCCCCGCTTTGCACCAGTAGTGTACGCTGTGCTGTTGTGATGGAAAAGGCGCAAAGGGGGCTGGGGTTCTTCATACGGTTCCTATACAGCCATATTTGCCTCTTCCATGGCAATTTCGGTCAATTTGGTATCCGTGTTTTTTTCTTCTTCCAATGTCTGGTTCAGCAACTCGGCTGCTTCGCGGTGTTCCATCAAATTGGCATAAGTGACCAAGCAGCCGTAGCTAGCAATCTCATAATGTTCTACTTTTTGGGCGGCCGAGATAAGCGCGGCATCAAGTACCGCAGCATCTTCGAAGTTTTCAATGATTTCTTCGGCTTCATTCAGCAGACCCTCCATAGCTTTGCAGGTTTTACCCCGCGGAGATAAGTTGATGGAAGCGAATACTTTTTTGAGTCGTTCAACATGTTCTTCAGTTTGCATACGATGTTCCTCGAATGCAGCTTTCAGATTTTCGCCTTCAGCTTTGGTTGCCATCTTTTTGAGTCCCTTAAGCAATTGTTTCTCTGCACCCAGGATGTCCCTGAGTTCGTCTACAAACAATTCGTGTAAATGCTCGTTCGGCATACCTGAATGGTTTTTTGTGTTATTTGCCATGATATTTATTTAGTTGGTTTCCTTATTAATCTATCAGTTTCCATGCCGATATCCACTTGTAGGGAGCAAACTTGTAGGAATTGGTGGTCGGTTGCCGGTATGGTAAACTTCGGTATAAATCAGTGTCCTTTTTTTGGGTATCGGTGTATATTTATGACTACTCCGCTTCGGATTTTTTGTTAACTGATGAGTGTAACAAAGTGGCTAGTGTACCGGCGTTGTCGGCAGCATATCCCTTTTCATCGTTGTCAAAATAAAAGAACACATCCTTTTTCGCTTGTTGCCATCTCCGGCATTGTTTGGCCCATTTGGCCAGATCGTTGTCTGTATATTTTCCCTGATATTTGCCGCCGGGCCCATGCAAACGCACGTACACAAAGTCGGCGGTTATCTCAATTGGCGATTGATGGCCTGCTAATTCATAGATACAAAAGGCAAAATTGTACTGGCGGAGGACTTCGTAAACCTCCGGAACATACCAGTCGGCATTTCGGAATTCAAATACGTAACGATATCCCTTCGGCAGCGCCTCGGCAAAATCTGATAAGCGTGTAAGGTTCAATTTCCAAAATGGAGGCAATTGAAATAAAAAGGGTCCCAATTTCTTTCCCAGCCGTGCAGACAGTTGTATGAAGTTCGCTGCATATTCCGCTACTTCATGTAGTTTTTTGAGATGTGTGATATAGCGATTCGCTTTCACAGCAAATAGGAAATCTGCGGGTGTCTGTTCTTTCCATTTCGTAAAGGTGTTTTCGCTGGGTTGCCGGTAGAATGAATTGTTGATTTCAACGGTGTCAAACCGCTTAGTATAGAAGCGCAATTGGTCACTATCGGCTAGATCTTCGGGATAGAAAATCCCCTTCCAATGCTTATAATGCCAGCCGGATGTGCCGATATAAATTTTTGCGGAAGCCAAATGAATGCCAGTTATCCCATATGCTGCATGATGGACTCCCCAAGTTGCCGAATAATTTCAGGTGGGAAGTCGCCCCATATCTGAGTCCATTCCCCGGAGGGTTCCTGGCGTAATTGACTGATGGATCTTCCTTCAAGAAGGCAATGATAAACCGGGATGCCATCGGTCGTCTGCTCGGGCCGGATGAGCACCGGTTTATCCATCAATCGGCCCGCCAGCCTAATTTCGAAGGTGTCTTCAGATTTTTCCATAATGAAATCAATTTAATACGCCCTGTTGCAGTGCGATGCGGATCACGGTGCCGATATCGGGTGCGCCTGTCTTTTGCAGTAAACTTTCCCGGTATTTGAGAATGGTTCGCTTGTTTGTAAAGAGTTGGTAAGCGATTTCCTGATTTGAGTATCCTTCTACGATCAGTTTCAGGATTTGTTCCTCTCGCGGCGAGAATTCCACGGTCTGCCCATTTTTACCAAAATCTGTTGCCGTAATGGATTCCAGCACTTTTAAATACAATGCCGTGCAGATATACGTATTACCGGCAAGGATATGTTTAATGGCAAAGACAAGTTCGTCCTTATTGGCCTCGTTGACAATGTATCCATCGGCACCCGATTTTACTAGGCTGAGGATATCCTCGTGATAGTCGATTCCCGAAAGAACGAGGACCTTGATGGTTGGAACCATTTGCTTTAATGTCGACAGATAAGTTGGATTATCTCCAAGAAAAACATGGTCTATAACCAATAAATTGATAGCTTGTTTAGCTGAAAGTGCTGTCGTGATGTCCTCTCGTTTGGAAACAATTTCCGCAAAAGTGAAATCGGGCTCTTGGCTTAGCAATGCAACGATGCCGTCTCGGGCAAGTGTTTGAGGCGAAGCCCAAATGATTTTTGCTGAGTCTTCCATAATCTTTCCTTCAATCGTTAAGTGTTATTCTTCGTTTTTCAGTCGTAAGGAATACGTTTCAACGGTCACAAAGGTTTTAGTTTTTTTAAGATACTTTCCGTTAGCCGACAACAAGTTTGCTTTTTAGTACATCGGAGAATGGTAGACCGAACTATCCTAAAAACAGGCCAAAGCGATTGGATGTAAGGTTTTGACGTTTAGTAAGGCTTTAATTTAAAAGTAACAGTCAGTAAGTAAGTGTCTTGTATTATAACGAGGTGGGCAGGTCTGAAAATGTGTCGCATTTTATACCGGCGTGGTACACGGCTTGACCCCCCTGTATACAATATCGTACGGTGGTGGGATGGATGCCGCATATAAGTGTTTCTTCAAGAATTAATTGAAAATGCAAATGAACGCAAGTAGTAGCCGATTACGTATTTTTACGTGGCATATACATGGAAGTTATTTATACTATCTGTCGCAGGGGAACTATGATCTGTATATACCCGTAAATAAAGAGCGCTCGGAAGGATATTACGGGCGGGGTACAACTTTTCCATTCGGTCCGAACGTGCATGAAGTGGATGCAGACAGTGTGCAACAGCTCGATTTTGATCTCATTCTGTTTCAAACAACCCATAACTATCAGCGGGATCAGTACGAGGTGCTGTCACCCCGTCAGCGCGACCTGCCCAAAATCTACCTGCAGCATGACCCGCCCTGGGGGCACCCCACGGACACGGTGCACATCGCTTGCGGAAGCGACGTAACCTTGGTTCATGTAACCTATTTTAATAAACTAATGTGGGACAATGGCCAGCTGGACACTCGCGTTATCGAACACGGCGTTGTGGATAGGGGATACACCTATACCGGTGAGTTGGGTAAGGGATTGGTAATTATCAATAACCTGCCTCAACGCGGACGTATGTTGGGGTTTGATCTCTTTTTGGAACTACGTGAACACATTCCCCTTGATTTGGTGGGCATGGAAACCGGACCCTATGGGTTATCGGAGGTACTGCACCCCGAATTGCCAGCATTTGCCGGTAAGTATCGATTTTTATTCAACCCCATTCGCTATACCAGCATGGGCTTAGCCGTGTGTGAGGCAATGACGTACGGAATGCCCATCATCGGTTTGGCCACCACAGAAATGGTGCGGCATATCCGAGACGGGTTCAATGGCTTTTTAGATCTCGATCCGAAATGCCTCATCGATAAAATGATGTTCTTGCTGGAAAACCGGGATCTCGCAACTTCGATGGGCACCAATGCCCGTCGCTATGCATTGGAGCGATTCGGTATCCGTCGGTTTGTACAAGAGTGGGAAAAGCTGTTTAACCAAGCGGTTGAGCGGCAACCGTTAACGAGTTTATATAGCGATTAGCAAATAGATATCATGAATAAAACGATTGCGTTAATCAGTGAACATGCCTCGCCCCTTGCCATGCTCGGCGGTGTAGACAGTGGCGGACAGAACATTTATGTAGGGGAGCTTGCGCGGCAGTTGGCGGCGTTGGGCTATGCGATTGATGTCTTTACCCGAAGGGACGACCCTAAGTTACCCATTGGAGTGCAATGGCTATCCAATGTGCGGATCATACATGTCGATGCCGGGCCACCCAAGCAATTGTCGAAGGAGTCCCTATTTCAATATATGGACGCATTTACTGAATCTATGGAAGCGTTCATGGCCAGGCAACCGAAGCGGTATGCATTGCTCCATGCCAATTTCTGGATGTCGGGCTATGTCGCCATGAAACTCAAAGAGCGTTTGGGCGTTCCCTTTGTGATTACCTTTCATGCACTGGGAAAAGTGAGGTTGATGCATCAACGTGAAAATGATAAATTTCCGGAAGAACGCTGCGATGTGGAAGCACAGGTCATGCAGGCTGCAGATGGCATTATTGCGGAGTGCCCACAGGATGAAGCAGATCTGACCCAATTGTACCGGGCCGATCCCGATAAAATTACCATGGTGCCGTGCGGTTTCAGTCCGCACGAATTTCACCCGATTGATAAGGCATACGCCCGGATGCTGCTGGATATGCATCCCACGCGCAAAATTATTCTGCAACTAGGCAGGATGGTGCCGCGAAAAGGTATCGATACGGTCATCCAAGCATTGACACAATTGAGAAAAGAATCAATAGATGCCCAGCTGGTGATCGTGGGAGGGGAATACGAAAAACCCCATCTCCATGCCGACCTGGAATACCGGCGGCTGATGGAAATGGCTACCGAATTGGGGGTGGCGGATGCTGTATCATTTGAGGGGCGGAAAAACAGAGAGCAATTGAAGTATTTCTATGCGGCTGCCGACGTATTTGTGTCAACTCCTTGGTATGAGCCGTTTGGTATTACCCCATTGGAAGCGATGGCATGCGGCACACCTGTCATTGGCGCCAAGGTAGGAGGTATCCAGTATAGCGTTGCCAATGGCAAAACCGGGTTTTTAGTGCGGCCCAAGGACCCTCAAGCCCTTGCCCGCAAACTCGAACTGGTGCTTAAAAGCGAAGATTTGCAGCTGTACCTGCGTCAAAATGCGATAAAGCGTGTCAATGAGTGCTTCACGTGGAAGAAAGTGGCGCAACAGATGGACGAAGTATACCGCAGACTTACTGCCGAGCAACTGGATGTGAAGGATGATGACAAACGGATCATCGCTACTGCTTTTTTAGAAGCCGCCGACACATTTCGATTGTCTGCAGATAGCCTAACCGACGCTATATTGCGTGCCGGCAACATGCTCGCGAAAGCATTTGAAAAAGGCGGGAAAGTATTGGTGTGTGGCAACGGGGGCAGTGCAGCAGAGAGCCTTCATTTTTCCGCTGAACTATTAGGCCGGTTTGAAATGCCAAATCGGGTCGGATTGCCTGTTATTTCCTTGATGGCCGATCAGGCAATGCTTACCGCGTGGTCGAATGATATCGGCTTTAACGACGTTTTCGCCCGCCAAGTGGAGGCGTATGGCCGGCCGGATGACGTGCTGATGTGCCTAAGCACGAGTGGCAACTCACCCAACCTATTGGAGGCCATGGAGAAAGCCAAACAACTGGGTATGGTATGTCTGACATTGCTTGGCAAGGACGGCGGACAGGCGGCAGTAAGGGGCGACATTAACCTTATTGTGCCCTCAAGTAGCACCCAACGGATTCAGGAATTGCACCTCCACATCATTCATTTGCTTTGTACCATCGTCGAACGCCGACTGGTGAATTACTCAGTACGGCGACAGGCAGCTACCTTATCTTCTTCGTTGGTTCAGGCAGTTGATTTATCCGTATCACAAAACGGTAATCCAAAACCAGACTATGTCAAACAAAAGAGCGATATTTTTGGATAAGGACGGTACACTGATACGGGATGTTCCCTATAACGCCGATCCCAGCAAAATAGAGTTATTGACCGGAGTGGCCGACGGTCTCCGGTTACTTGATTCCCTGGGATATGCTTTCTTCGTAATAACCAACCAGGCAGGCGTGGCTAAGGGGTTTTTCAGCGAAGAGGCACTCGTAGACGTGGAGGCTAAGCTGCAGCAGTTGCTCGGCAAAAGTGGAGTAGCCTTGTCGGGCTTTTATTATTGCCCGCACCATCCCGAGGGCGCTGTGCAAGCGTACACGAAGCGGTGTGATTGCCGCAAGCCGTCACCGGGCTTATTATTGAAAGCCGCGGCAACCTATGGAATAAACCTTGGGGATTCCTGGATGGTAGGCGATATACTCGATGACATAGAAGCGGGTAACCGGGCGGGTTGCAAAACGATGTTGATTGATGGGCTTGGACATGAGCGGCAGAAAGCGCATAACGGATATCGGCGTCCTTCCTATATCGCCGACAGTTTCAGCGAAGCAACAGATTGGATAGTAAAGAACACCGAACATGGAAAAATATAATTGGCAATTTACGGCGCAGTTTGAGCAAAAGAAAATCTTAGTGGTTGGCGATTTCATAATCGACGAATACATTGATGGGGATAGTACGCGGTTGTCTCCCGAAGCCCCCGTTCCCGTGGTGGATGTACAGTCGGACGACTGGGTGGCGGGTGGTGCAGCGAATGTGGCGGCAAACTTGGCTGCATTGGGGGCGCAAGTGATTTTTTGTTCGGTTATCGGTACGGATATCGAGGCCGATCGGGCATGCGCCCTGGCGGCGGGGGCAGGGTTTTCATCCGACTGCCTGATTCGGGAGGAAAAGAGGAATACGTTGGTAAAAACGCGGGTGCTGGCCGATGGCCATCCGTTGGCACGGATCGACCGAGGAGATGATACGCCAATTTCGGCGGTATCGGAACAGCAACTCATTCTGCATTTGCAACAGCATTTTGACGCATGCGATGGCATCGTTGTGGCAGATTACCACAAAGGGGTGATTACACCGACCATCATCGACCATCTCCTTGCGTTAACGCAGCGGCAATCGAAATTCATCGCGGTCGATTCAAAACGGCTATCTCTTTTCCAGCGGTTGGCGCCGACGCTGGTGAAACCGAACTATACGGAGGCGATGCAGCTCCTTGGCTACGAAGGACGGGGAAAAGACCGAAAAGCCCTGCTCGAAAAATGCGGAGCAGCTATTTATCAAAAAACGCACGCGCATTGGACCGTACTTACGCTCGATAGGGACGGCTCTCTTTGGTTCGAAAAGGGAAAACTGGCTTTTCATATCGGTGCAATTCCGGTAGCCTCTCCACATGTCTGCGGAGCGGGAGACACATTCATCAGCGCCTGTACCCTGGTATTGCTCACCGGTGCAGACGCCAAACGCGCAGCCACCATGGCCACCGCTGCAGCCGCCGTGGCCATCGAAAAGGAAACGGCATCTTTATGCACACGCCTGGAGCTTTTGGCTAAGTTGGACAACGAACAGAAACTGGTGACGTCACTAAAACACCTGCGGGAAATCCGTGCGTATTATAAAAGTATGGGACGCCGTATTGTGTTTACCAATGGATGTTTTGATATCCTGCACAGTGGTCATGTCAACTACCTCAGACAGGCGAAAAAACTAGGTGATGTACTGATCGTTGGAGTGAATGACGATGAAAGTATTCGAAGGCTCAAAGGCACCGAGAGGCCCATTAACGGTATTTCCGACCGGCTGTCTGTCTTATCCGGGCTCGGATGCGTGGATCACTTGGTGGTGTTCGGCCGTGCGGAGGACGATACGCCTGCATCACTTATCAATGTATTGGAACCGGATGTTTTTGTGAAAGGGGGCGACTATCACGTGTCGGAGCTGCCGGAAGCAAAACTTGTAGAATCGCTCGGCGGCAGGGTCGAACTGATCCCGCTGACGGCCAATCGATCTACCACACAGTTGATCCGGCGCATTTATGAGCATACGCAAGTAAACAGCGCAAGCATGTAACGATATGGATAACTGGAATCTCTGTGCCAATCTATTGGTGATCCGCCCGGATAACATCGGCGACGTGCTGATGAGCAGTCCGGCGATCCGCGCGATAAAGCGAAGTTTTGGATGCAAAATTACGCTGCTCACCTCCGAAGCAGGAGCAACGGCTTCCACGTTGCTGCCCGAAGTAGACGAAACGCTCGTCGCTAATTTTCCGTGGGCGAAGCATACTTCATCCATTTCACCGGCCTACCTGAACGGGTTGGTTTCGCGGCTTGAAAGCGCCGCTTTCGATGGCTGTGTCATTTTTACAGTATACAGTCAGAATCCGCTGCCCACCGCTATGCTGGCTTGGGCAGCAGGTATTCCACGTCGGTTGGCCTATTGCCGCGAAAACCCGTATGAACTGCTTACGCATTGGGTGCCCGATGACGAACCCTATGCGCACATCAGGCATCAGGTGGCGCGCGATCTGGATCTGGTGGAGCAAATAGGTGCCTATTCCAACGACGACCGGATTACGTTGGCCCTGCCCAACGTCGCCGATGCACAGGCAATGGCCAAGCTGAACCGCATCGGTGTAAACGTGGGACGCCCGTTCGTGATTTTCCATGCGGGGGTAAGTGAACCGAAGCGGGCTTTCCCGCCGGAGCAATGGATAGCGCTGACACAACGTTTTCTGATTGCCCATCCCACACAGCAGGTGCTGTTTACCGGCAGCGCCGCAGACCGAGCGTGGACCGATCAACTGTGCGAAGCATGCGGAGCGGGAACATTCTCCGTGGGCGGTTTATTGAATATTGCCGAATTTGCGGCCGTCATCCGACAAGCAGCGCTGGTAGTATCCGTCAATACAGCTACCATTCATTTGGCGTCGGCCTTGGGAAGGCCGCTGGTTGTATTGTATGCGCTTACCAATCCACAGCATACACCTTGGCGCTGCCCCCATAGACTTTTTCCCTATAGTGTGACGGAAAGGAGTCTTCAAAGTCGGAACGAGGTGATACGCCATGTAGATCGTTCCTTGTATCGGGAACGGGTAAGTTTACCTGACCCAGACGACATGCTAAACGCCATCGACGAGCTGCTCGATAGCCAGGGGCATGGTCAGCTTGTTTAATAAGGCTTCGGCTACCAAGCTTAAATCAGGCGTCTTAATCCAGTCAATGGTCGCCAGAGCCGATTTATTTATCGGACGCCACCGGTTTGGCTCGCCATCCATGCTGATGACGACACCGGGGGTTCCGAGGGCCGAAGCTAGATGCGATGTTCCGGTGCAATTGGAGAGGATGGCTTTGGCGTGCTTGATGAGTACCGCCAATGCTCCGAGGGAGGTCTTTCCTGCTGCGACAATCGGCGTGTTGCGCATGGATTGGGCGACTTGCTTCACAATCGGCATTTCTTCTTTCGTGCCGGTTATCACTACGTCGTATCCGGATTCAGCACACCGATCGGCCATGTTGGCAAACGCTAAGGTTGGCCACTGCCGCCACGCCGCCCGGCTTCCAGGGTGAATGCAAACATAGCCACCCGGCTGTACCGGTAAGTCGAGTGCTTCAAGATCAGCATGATCCTTATCGGTAAGGGGAAATTCCAGGTCCAATCCCTGATGTGGAATATCGAGGTGTTGCATCAGTAACAGATGGCGGCATACTTCGTGCACATGCGAAGGATAGGGGATGAATAAATCTCCAGGTGGCCGATAACTGGTCTCTGTATAAAATCCGGCGGCTTGCGCAGCTCCGAACAACTCGACCAGCGGGTTGACCAATGTGCCATCACCCTGCATCTGTAAAGCCAAATCGAATTTTTCCGTCTGCATGCGTGCGAGGAAGTTCGGTAGGTCCTGTACAGCGTACGGTTGTTCGGGAAGTCCGGGGTAGCCGGGAAAACGTTCGACTGCATCGAAATACATCGGAAAACGTTGGGTGAGCTGCTCTGCCCATGGCAATCCCACGAGGGTAATACTTGCTTGTGGCCAATGACAACGTAACGCCCGGATGGCCGGAATTGCACATAGGAGATCGCCGAGTTGCAAGGCTCTGAAAACGACTATTTTTCGGATGTTATCAAGTTGCATAGCTGTTAGGAATTAAAGTAACAATATCCGGTATTTAACGGCACCGTACCATTGCCAATAAATGGAAACAAAGGGGATTAAAATGGAAGTCACCATCATTTCCGTGATGTGGCTCATGGATTTTCGGGTCATGCGTAACCGTTTCCATGTGAAAACAGCGATGGAAAGCAACCAACCAGTAAACGCCAGTTGTGCGAGCAGCGTCAGATTCAACACCAAGGCTACGCAGAAGGTGATGAACAGCAAAAGGGCAGCATAATACTGCCATACCGGATGCTTCTGGATTTTTTCCCGGAACAGGCGTGGATATTTTTTATAAAGCAACGCGTTATACTGCCCTTTTTTCTGTTCGCGGAGGCTAACACCCCAAGGAGCCGGCCGTACGGGATGCCGTACGCAGGCACTGTCGACGTGTAAGACCGGAATCCCCTCCGTAATCATCTTAAACTGCAGTTCGCTGTCCTCACGCCATGCCATGCTGAATGACTCATCGAACCCGCCAACAATCAGCAGGGCATCTTTTGAGCAACAGCAGTTGGCCGTTACGAACTCCGCCGTCTGTAGCTGGGCGGTGTTCCGTTCAAAGTCTGTGGGCTGTGCTGACAACGGTACCTGCACACGGCCCGTCATCACCAGATGCGGCTCACCCTGATAGCGGCATACGAATGCTTCCAGCCAGCCAGGTTCTGGCAGGCAGTCATCGTCCGTGAAAGCGATGAGCGGCGCTTTGGCGGCCATCCATCCCATATTGCGGGCGGCTGCTGGTCCTTTTTTGGTTAGCGTGGCTAAATAACAGAAATTCATCGATGGATGTGTGGAATGCCATTGCGTAGTGGCGTCACGCGTGTGCCTATCCGGGCCATCGCTTACAACAATTACCTCGAAAGCCGCCATATCCAACGTTTGTGATGCGAGCGCATCCAAGCAATTAACCAAAAGCTGAGGCCGTTTGTACGTGGGAATGACCACGGATATCTTTTTCTCCATCGTGTTTTGAAATTAAATAAGATCCCATAACCAATACATCAAACGGCGACGTCCAAAAACATTCGAGTGCATCTCTCGGGCTACAAACGATGGGACGACCGACTGTGTTGAACGATGTATTGATCAATACGGGAATACCTGTGATCCGTTCGAATGCCTTGAGCAGGTCGTAATACAACGGATGCTGCTCCCGGTTGACCGTTTGTATGCGTGCCGTTCCGTCTACGTGTTTGACGGCGGGTATCAAGTCTGCCTTGTGGGGTGCCACCTGATTGACAAAAAGCATAAAGGGCGACGGTTGGGCGTCCGTAAACCAACGGGGCGCATCTTCTTCGGTCACGACCGGGGCCACCGGACGGAAATCTTCGCGGTCTTTTACCTCATTGAGCCATGCCTGCATTTCAGGTAGCATCGGAGAAGCCAGAATTGATCGGCTGCCAAGTGCACGCGGCCCATATTCCATCGCACCCTGAAACCACCCGATGATGCGGTTGGCCGCAAGCAATTCGGCAGTTTCTTCGGCAACATTCTCCATCTGTGTATACGGAACTTTTGCCTTTTCAAGGAAGTCACCAATGGCATCATCGTCGTATGAAGGGCCCCAATAGACATGGTCCATTACAAAAGCCTTTTCCCGGTCGCCGCGTAGCTTGGCATCTGCCCACAGCGCTGCGCCCAGTGCCGTGCCAGAGTCGCCCGCCGCAGGTTGTACCCATACCTGCTCAAAAGGACCGTCATCGCGGATGCGAGCATTGAGCACGCAATTGAGTGCAACACCTCCTGCTAAGGTGAGGCAACGTTGTTTGGTTACTTCATACAGCCATAAAGTCAGCTCTAGCACTGTTTCTTCCAGTACATATTGAAGCGAGCGGGCAATATCGAAGTGGTGGTTGGTAAACGGCTCATGACGTAGCCGTGCTCGCCCAAAGCGTGCCTCAAGCTGCGTTTGCTGAATGCGGTACTGCCCCCGTTCGCCCATCCATACCATGTCTCTAAAGTCTTTCACGTAGGTAGGCTTACCATAGGAAGCCAATGCCATGACCTTGTATTCGTCGGAGGAATGCAGAAACCCCAGGTAAGTGGTTACTTCCTCATACAGCAGGCCCAGGGAATGGGGGAGGTCTACCTGCCCGATCCGGGTAAGGCTCTGTTGCTGTCCTACGTGGTAGGAAGTAGTAGCCACTTCTCCCCGTCCGTCAAGTACCATCACCGCCGCCTCCGAAAAGGGGGAAGGCAGGTATGCACTGGCAGCGTGGGAAAGGTGGTGCTCAATGAAGTGCCATTCCCAATCAGCCTGATGGGCATCTAAGAATCGCTTTTGCAGGTGATGCGGATAGCCGTCTGTTAAGTGGGACGGGGCATTGATGATGGACGACAGAAACAGACCTTCCCAGGGCTGCGGATCGGCCGGGTCCAATTCTTTCGCCTTTTTTTCGTCGATCAGGAGATAAGGGTCAAATGAATACACCACTTGGTCTACGTCTTTTATGTGGATTCCCGCTACCTGCAGGCAATAGTCAATTGCGTGAAAAGGTAGTTCATACGTAGAAAACGGGATGGGCCGTTTTCCATGCTTGATGCGTGTAAAGCGTTCATCTTCTACTGCTGCAAGCAGTCGCCCGTCCTTAACGATGCAGGCAGCTGAATCATGAAAAACGGCATTGATACCTAATGTATACATAGTTGTTTTTTGAATTAAAATAGGTTACTTTTTCTTTTGATTACCAAGAAACTCACTGTGACGATAAAGACCAATTGGATGGCACCATCCAATAAATAGACACGGCCGATGACACCGCTGATTACGTATATAAGATCCATCGCTAGGAAACTGAGTGCCACCGAGTAGCCCAATACAAGTGGCAGCTTTTGCCGACGCAAACTGGCGACAATAAAGGTAAGGCCAATAGAGGCCGACAATAGACCTACCATCTCCACCAACCAGGTATCTTGTTTGGGACCTGTAGCCGCGATAAAGCTATCCATGCCGAGCAACGGCCATATACCCGTAATAACAAAATAAGCCCCCTGAAAAAGGAAGACGTTGCTTAATACCTTGCCAGTTTCCGGTTTAGTCATTATTTCTTGGTTTATCCATTAACCTAACGCTTACCTGTCTTGTTGATCATGCCCCTGGGTTTTCACAATTTTATTGTAGGTACCCAATAACAGAAAAGGCGCAGCCCATTGGCCAACGAATAACGCCGTATGTTTGTGACCAGCACACTTCAATGCAAGGGAAACCGCCATTGCTCCCAATGCCGCACAAAGAAAAAGTTTGGAGGGCAATTTGGCGGTTTGTTCTTCGATTGCCTTGGTGGTTTTGCCCTCTTGATGTTGTGGATTCTCTTGTAAAGCCATTATATACTCCTTTCTTTTTGTTTCTGAAAACGATGCATAGAAGATGCCACGTAGGCCAATTGTTCGCATTTGTGCCTAGGAAGGCACTTTCTCCGTTCTGCAAACCATTTGGCGCCGCTGGCTTTCTTCTTTATAAAACAATGTTTTTTAAAATGTGGACAAGATTATGCAGTATTTAGTACAGTGAGGAATATCGTTCGGTAAATAGCCGTGTAGGTAGGCTTTTTGCATCGTTAAACAAAAGCAGACGCCATATGGAAATCGAAAAATTTTATGCCCGGTTTGTGGATTGGGTAGTTCATCAGGCGCCACGGGTGTTACTGGGCATCCTGATTTTGCTATTGGGAATGTGGCTCATCAGGCAATTGACCCGTTGGATAAAGCGGAAGATTGATCAGAAAAATTGGGATCCTACCTTAGAAGTCTTTCTTTCAAATCTGATTGTCCTAGCACTGCGCATCTTGCTCATTTTGCTTGTTATCCAAGTGATGGGATTGCAAATGACCTTGTTTGCGGCCTTGGTTGGAGCGTTCGGTGTGGCTGCCGGATTGGCTTTATCGGGTACGTTGCAGAATTTTGCCAGCGGTGTATTGATTCTTATGCTCAAACCTTTCCGGGTGGGCGACCAGATATCCACACAGGGGCAAGAAGGGGAGGTGCGATCCATTCAATTGTTTTTTACCGTAATCCTTACACGGGACTACCGGACGGTCATCGTACCTAATAGCAAGCTATCCAATGAGGTTATTGTCAACATGAGTCAAGCGGGCAAACGACGACTGGATTTAGAATTAAAAGTAACGTATGACGTAGATTTCGAGCACGCGAAACGTATATTAACAGATACCCTCAATCAAACCAGCGATCTGTTTGTAAATGCGGATTATTTGATTGGTATCGGTTTGTTAGAACCGGATGGCTATAGAATAACCATTTCCGTCTGGGTGGATGAGGAAGGGTATCCGGATACTCGGCTGGCCGTGCAGGAAAAATTGCTCAACGCAGTCAAAACATTAAGATAAAAGTAAGGTGTTTTTTTAAACAATAAAAATCAAAAATGCAGACAGTTTGTATAAAATAAGTAAGAAGGTAATAAGATAATAAGGTAACGAATAAAAAAAGGAGTGAACTATGATACCCGATACGAAAAAGCCACCGATGATTCCGCTTGACGTGGAAGAAACCGACGAAACAAGAGAGCCTACCGGAGAAGACCTGCGGTACAATGAAGAAGAAAATAGCTTCGAGCTGGATCCCGAAACTTCCGATACCGAATACGAGCATCCTGAACCTTATAATACCGCTGCTCCGGAAGGCGAAGACGACAACTCTACCTATGACGAAGAAAATCAGTATACACCGGATGAATACCGCGACAAGCGGTCGGCTTTGGAAGGGGAACTCGCCGAACTGGATGACGAAGTCACAGACGATGAACTTGCCGAACTGGATGAAGCGGACCGAAAGCTTGCAGAGACACCTGAGGACGACCGTGGTGATTTGGATGAAGAAGGGTATCCGGTAAAGGATGATGCTGGGGGAGCACATAATCCAATAATTGACGATCTTGAAGGCGATCCGGACGAGGATGACGATGAACCCGACGAAGGGCAGGTGCCACCATTTGAAGACCCTAGGCGCGATGACGATGAACCGATTTGGGAAGGTCCGGACGATGTTCCGGAGGTAGACGAGCGCGATCCGTTGGGAGACAAGCAGATTCAATCAGATGACCCAACAGAAACAACCGGATAAGATGAAACAGGATAGCAAGACGCGATCTTCGCCGGATATTCCCCCACAGCATACGGGAAAACAGCTTGACCTGGATGCACAGGCGGTATTGCCCAATGAAGAAGACGCGCGCATTTTTTTCGAGTTGGCAAAGCGTCGTCTATTAGACATCAATCATTGGTATGAAATAGCAGAAATACCTGTGTCAACTTTTGTGCTGACCGATGCTTATGGAGGTGAAGCGGTGAAATCCCAGCCCGTAGAGGGAGATAAAATACGGATCGATATACCCGGCCCCGGACCTTCGGCAGGAGATGGGTATGACTGGGTTGTTGTTGAAGATGTAACGGAAGTTTCGGATGAATTATGCTCCCTTACCCTACGGCCTACCAATAACCCGTTGAAGTTGAACGAGGAAACGGCCCATTTTTTTAAAGATACAGCAACGTCCACGCTTATTGTGGAACGAAAAGGGCGGAAGGTGACCGCTCGTTATCACGGGCGAAATGAAGTGGTAAATACCGATACGGATTCCATAGTTGACAACACGAGAAATGCGGCGGTAGGTTTAGGAGCAAAACTAGGACTTTCTTACCCGCAATGGAAGAGTCTGGTAGCGGGTTTGATAAGCGAACATATCAAAACTGAAATATCATGAAAACACTACAAATTTTTACGGTAATGATTCTCTTCGCGGTATGTGGAGCGGCATGTAACAATACCAATCGACGAACTGCGGATGACAGTGTCGAACAAGCACAGGGCGTGAATGACACGACGGCGATGGTAAACGAGAAAGACGGAGACTTCGCTGTGAAAGCTGCGGATGCAGGCCTGGCCGAAGTGGAATTAGGTAAGTTGGCACAAGAAAAGGCGACCGACCCACGGGTCAAGGATTTTGCCCAAATGATGGTGAATGATCACCAAAAAGCCAATGATGAGTTGATGACCATTGCCACGCGACATAATATCACCCTGCCCCCGGTGATTAGCAAAGACCAAGCGGATAAACAACGCAAACTCAGGGAGAAATCCGGTGCTGAATTTGATAAGGAATACATTGATATGATGGTCAAAGACCACAATAAGGTAGTGTCCTTGTTTGAAGACGCTTCCTCTGATGCACAAAATGCCGATTTAAAAGCCTTCGCTTCTAAGACGCTTCCCATATTGAAGAAGCATCACGAGGATGCAACGGCGATACGTGATTCCATAAGCCCGATGGATACTACAACCATACAACGGGTGTTGCCTTAGTATTTTAAGGTAGTTAATTTACGAACGAAGCCCGCAGACGGAAGTTTACGGGCTTTTCCTCTATCTCATCTCTGTTACTCATTTCAAACGCTTGTTTTCCAGGTAAGCGTGCGACTAAAGGACGAAGTTACTTGCATAAGTGCTTGTTCGGGAAGCGAGGGCTTCTCTTCTGTTTTAATGTGCGTTTTAAAGAGCTGGGCATATTGCTTGCCAATTTTTGGCCAACGTAGCGATAGTCCATATTTATAAGCATTTCGTTTGAGGCTTTTCAACTCTGCGGGATTGCTCAACAGTTCATTGATAATAGATGAAAGCTGTTGATCGTTGTTGAAGTCAAACAGCTTTCCCCGATTGTTTTTGAGTAACTCGGCTGCATGCCAATAGGGGGTAGAAACAACAGCCGCACCGGCACCAATCGCATACGACAGCGTGCCGCTGGTAATCTGAGCTTCATTGGGATAAGGAGTGATGTACAGGTCGCATGCCGATAAATAGGAATGGAGCTTTCTTTCGTGTACGAATTCGGAGATAAAGATAAGGTGATCCGCAACACCTAGTTTTTCGGCCAATTGCATTAAACTGGTTCGGTAATCTTCCCCGAAGCTCCGCAGAATACCGGGATGGGTTTTTCCCAGGATAACGTATCGCACATCGGGATGCCGCTTGCATATGGCCGGAAGGGATTTAATGGTGGTCTCCAGTCCCTTACTGGGCCCGATCAGTCCGAAAGTAAGCAAGATTTTTTCGGCTGGCAAACCAAGATTTGTCTTGAGAGTAACCGCGTCCGGTTTGTCGAAGTCAGGCACCCCATGAGGTATGGCTTTGATTTTATTTGTCGATATGTCGTAAACGGCACGTAGCAATTGGACTGCTTTTTTGGTCATCACAACCACCGCCGCCGCACGGTCCGCAAGCCGTTTCACAATAGAAAGCTGAATTGGATTAGGCTGCGCTAATACAGTATGGAATATAACTGTGTAAGGGACTTTCAGCAATCGGGTTAACCCAAGTAGGTAAACGCCATTGCGGCCACCATATATGCCAAATTCATGTTGGATGCAACACATATCGACTCCGTTGCTGTTAATAAATGCTGCCGCCGACTGATAGTCGGACAACCGTTCCTGACTGATCACGAATTTTACGCTGTCGTCATATGCATATTGGCGTTTGTCATCCGAGTCATTCAACGCCACTATAAAGCTGCCATGTTCGGAAAAAGAGATGTGTTGATCCACCGCGTGTACTAAATTTTCGTTAAACGTGGCCAAACCGCACTCCCTAGGCTGGCAGGTAGAAATATAAGCTATCCTCATCAGTTAAATATTACAGTATAAAGTTTAATCACAAGCGGTCGCTGCACTGCAAGGCTTGGATAGTTGCTTGGCGTTTCTGCCTTGCAATGACCGCTGTTACGTACTAACAGTATATTGCTTCGATTTGTTTTGACGGATATAGACGGATAGAAAAATATGATAAATAAATGATAGGTTTGGGTGATAGTTAGGTGTCGGATGACACATTATATTAAAAGGAGTATACCATGGAAAAAACTATAATGGCAATTTATCAGCACGTTTTTCCTTCCGTAGCGCGTTATGTGTCTAAACGTGGCGGTACATTCGAGGAAGCTAAAGATGTGTTTCATGAAGCTTTATTGGTCTATTATGAAAAAATGTACGAGGGGCGGCTCAACTTACAGCAAAACGAGGAAGCCTATATCTTTGGTATTGTGCGGCACTTGTGGACCAAGCGATACGTGGAAAACCAGCGGTTCGCGTCACTGGATCAATTGATGGCGGGATTCGACAGCGAAGATTCGGCAGGAAATTGGGAGGATGGTGATTCACTCACTGATACACTGTCCGATAAACGTATTCTCCGATTATTGCAGGCTGCGGGGCGGAAGTGCATGGAAGTACTCACGGCATTTTACTACGAGAAGCTGGATATGCAGGAATTGGCACACCGGTTTGGATTTTCGGGAACCCGTTCGGCTACGGTGCAGAAATTTAAATGCTTGCAGAAGGTAAAACAGGTGGTTAAAGAAAAATCGTTGCAGTATGAAGACTTCGTTGGATAAATTGCAGCTTATGGAAGATTGTCTGCTAGGGCAGGCTTCCGGCGAACAGCGCCTGTTTTTCGAAGCTAACTTGCTTTTGGATCCAATACTTCGGGAAGAGGCCCACTGGCAGTGTAAGACTTACCATGTCGTCCGTGACTATGGTCGCCAGCAACTGCGGAGTGAATTGGAGCAGGTGCATCAAGTACTTTTCACAGCTTCACAGCACCATAAGTTCCGCGATTGGGTGCTGGGATTCTTCCGGAAGTAATCACAGAAATTTCGCTGGGAAATAAGCATTTGACATGCCCTAACGCGGGTATGCCGGGAGCGCTGTGCTTAATCTTTGAACAATTAATAGTTACAAATATGAATATCAATAGTAATGAATTCCGGCGGTATGCCGTAAAACATCATGGCATTAACGGCATGTATGTGGACCAATATCTTTCTCGTCTACCGGCTTATACGTTTCCAACGGCGATGACACCTTACATTACCGAAGAGCGACAGCTCAACGTGGCCCAAATGGATGTTTTTTCGCGTCTCATGGTAGACCGCATCATTTTTCTTGGTGAACCGGTAGACGACCGTGTGGCCAACATTATCCAAGCCCAGTTACTATTCCTGCAATCGGCCGATCCGAAGAAAGACATCCAGTTGTATGTCAACTCGCCGGGCGGCTCGGTTTATGCCGGACTGGGTATCTACGACACCATGCAGTACATCGGGCCGGATGTGGCGACCATCTGCACGGGTATTGCTCTATCCATGGCGGCAGTGTTGCTGTGTGCGGGAGCCAAAGGGAAGCGTGCCGCTTTGCCCCATGCCCGCGTAATGATTCACCAGACGTCCGGCGGCATGCAGGGCACGGCCGCCGATATGGACATCAGCATCCGGCAAACGCTGAAGATTCAGCAGGAGCTTTACCGGATCATTGCCGCCCACAGCGGGCAGGATTTCGAACGGGTGGATAAACTATCGGACCGCGACCACTGGATGACCGCTCAGGAAGCCAAGGAATTCGGCATGGTGGATGAGGTGCTTGAGCGGGGCGAACATTCAGACAGTTAAGCTACCAACTAGGGACTTTCTTCCCACTTGGTTCTACCCATGTTCTGCCGTGTCGCGTGCTGGGTTTGAGGATTATCCGTTCGCCATCCGGGATTTACACGGATAGCGCACGGATAATCCCCGTATAGCGCACGGATAATGACCGAAAAAAGTAGGGAGTTAATCAGAAGAATGGCTACAGTTTGTCTTGTCCTTGTCTTGCCCTGAAATGGCTAACCTGTATAGCTAGTGGTTTTATCGTTTGGATTTAGAGCCAGCCTCGATTTTTTCTTCCAGTGTTTTGATGTACTTTTCCTGTATTTCGATGAGTTTTTGGAGCGATTCCAGGGTGAGATCTGCGTTTGGAGGCGTGCGTTGATACGGGACACCCGGATCGGCGGCTACCGCATATTGAGAAGAAGAAATCGATTCTAGATCTTTTTCCACCAAGTCTTTCAGGTCTGTGTGAAATAAATTCACAATCCTTACCAGCACATCAAGTTTCGGAATGGACCCCCGTTCGTAGGAGGCTACATTGTCGCGCGACACTTCTAATACTTTCGCAAGGTCGGACTGACCCAGTTTCCGCTTCTCCCGCAGGAATTTTATATTTTTTGAAAAATAGTTCATTGTGAGAATAAATCACAAATTATTTGTAAATATGAAAAATATTCACAAACTTTGCTTTCGTATTCACAAAAGTAATAAAAAATGAAGAAAGCGAGGTATCCTGAAAATTTGCCATTGAAGCTTGAAATTGTAAAATCCCGGCGTACCATCAAAGAGATTGCCGAGAAAATCGGCGTAAGCCGCGAGGTACTGACCAATACCGTGAACGGACACTATAAAGGTGTCGAAGTGATCAAGAAACTAAAGTCTGAACTAAACATTACCGATTGATTAAAATTCTACACATGCACACATCGACCTACCGAACAAGAAAGAATATCGAGCGTTTTTTCCAATCCTATAAAGCGGGTGATGAAGCTGGGCTGAATTATTTCTATCATGCCTATTACGGTCGCTACGCGTGGCGGGCTGAGCGATTTGTCAAAGATGATGTTGTGGCGCACGCCATGGCACAGGAGGCGTTTCTCCGGCTGTGGCTTATGCGGGATATCATCCGCGATGTAGACCACCTGCACGAATTTCTCGGCTTGCAGCTTCGCGAATCGGGCAAAGCCTACTATGGTAAAACCACCGATCGTTTCCACCGGAGCATGTTGAGGCTGGATGGCATCGAGGATTTCCAGGAATTCATGCTGGGCTATGAAATGGAGGAGGAGCAGGAGGAGGATGTCGTCTACCTCGAACAGTTGGAAATGGAAAAACAACGACAACTGGAGAAGATCAATGGCTTGTTGCCTAACCTGACCGACCAGCAGCAACTATTCATCCGGCTATGCCTGCGGTATGGATTCAATTACGAACGCATCGCCTACCACCTCGGCGGTATCTCAGACTATGAGGTTGCGCAACGCGTGGAGCAATGCATCACCAACCTGAAAGCCGCACTCTCGGATACGACCAAGCTGGACCGCGCCACCCGGACGAAGCCGCTCGTTACCGAAGGCATGCTCACCGAAGAGCAGGCGCAGGTGCTGGCGATGCGTTATGACCTGCAGTATTCCTTCGAGGAAATTGCCGAGGCCCTGCAATTGGACGATGCCAAAGTGAAATCGCTGTTTGTACAAGCGCATACTGTTATTAAAAAGGGGAAGCAATCGGCCTGACCATGGAAAAGAAGACCATCATCCTGACGCGGAAAATACAGGTGTACGTTGACTGCGACGATAAAGCGCAGAAAGACGCGTACTACAAGCAACTGTATGAATGGCAGCTTTTAGCCTTTCAGGCGGCCAATCTGATCTTTACCAACCTGTATGTGCAGGATCGGGTGAAAGACCTGATTTACTTCACCGACGAGGTGAAGGTGAAGCTGGCCGACCGTGCCAAGGATGCCGAGGGCATTTTGAATACCTCGCGGATGAATACCACCTACCGCGTGCTATCCAGCAAGCTGCTGGGCAAGATGCCCTCGGAAATCTTTTCCAATTTGAATAATTCGCTGACGAGCGTCTACAATACCGAGCGCAGCGTACTGGAAAGGGGAGAAGTCATTGCGGAATTACAAACGCAACATTCCGCTGCCCTTTTCGGGCAAGTCGTTGAAGTTCGTGGCGGATGAAAAGCACCGCGAGTTCCGGTTCACGTTGTTCAAAATCCCGTTCAAGACGTATCTTGGTAAGGATAAGACGGATAAACGGGTGCTGATCCAGCGGAATGTAGCGGGTACGCTGAAACTCTGTGCAAGTTCCCTGAAAATCGATAAGGGTAAGCTGTACCTGCTGGCGGCCTTTGAGATGGAGCGCGACGAGCACCCGCTGAAAGACACGGTAATCGCTGAGGCTTCGCTTTCCATCGAACATCCCATCGTGGTGAAGGTAGGGAAGGGGCAGTTCCAAATCGGCAACAAGGAGGAATTCCTGCACCGTCGGCTGGCCATACAGGCCGCGAGGCACCGCTTGCAGCGGGGTTCGACCTACAACCGCCCAGGCAAGGGCCGCCAGCGTAAGTTGAAAAGCCTGGACGATTGGGATGCGAAAGAAAAACGGTATGTCGATAACCGGCTGCATTTGTATAGTAGGCGGCTGATTGACCTGTGCGTGAAGTCGGAGGCAGGTACGCTGCTATTGGTCAACCAGCAGCAGAAGGAAGAAGTGGCCAAGGAAGAGGAGTTCCTGCTCCGCAACTGGAGTTATTACGGATTGAAGGAAAAGATTGCCTACAAGGCGAAGAAGGCGGGGATTAATGTGATAGAGGAGTAGCTAATTTTAGCTGTTAGCTGTTAGTAATTAGTTATTAGGTTGTCGCAGCAAGCTAAAAACTAACTACTAAAAGCTAAGGACTAAGAAATGTTCTTTGAAAATCTTAGAGGCTGCTTGTACAGCCGCAGGGTGAGGTCAGGTTGACACTCACTGAATACTTTATTTTTTGCGAATTTGCTTTTTTGCGAATTTGCCGTAGTGGTGGAAGCCAATTTGAAAGGTATATACAACTCTTCAACTAAATATCTATTTCTTTCTCGGGGTATTACAGACCCCACTTTGAAAGGTATATCCAACTTGTGCAAATCAACGACAACATTTGCCAATAGGTATTACAGACCCCACTTTGAAAGGTATATCTAACGACAACATCGCTACTCCGTAAGCGGGTAGGTGTTGTTGACCCTAATTTGAAAGGTATATACAACGATAAACGATATGGCTATAGATCACTGTTTGTTGTCGATGACCCCAATTTGAAAGGTATATACAACTCGCTTAGATACTTTGAAATCTTTCTATTGAATGTTACTGATCTCAATTTGAAAGATATTGTTGTGGCTTTTAGCCGTTAGCTGATTTCTGAAAGCTGATAGCCGATACGCCCCCAATTCTTGAAAGGTATATACAACTACCTGTCAGCGCAAAGACCACAAAGGTAGAGTGTTAAAGACCCGAATTAAATGTATGTACAATTATGCGCTGTATTGGGGCCAGTGTATTCAAGGCGTTACAGATCCTATTCGAAAGTTATTTACAACCTGAGAAGCTTCAATTTTGTGCTAACATCGGTGTTATAGACCCAAATTTGAAAGGTATATTATAACGCGAGGCCATAGACTTCGTTTGAAGTTTGCTTTATTTTGGTTATTTTTGTTAAAAACAATAGGAGAGATGTCTATGGAATTGGCTGGGAAACTGACGAATGTACAAATAGAATTGCTTAAATTGTTTAAGTACGACCTCCCTGAAAAGCAATTGAAGGAAGTGAGAAATCTATTGGCTGCTTATTTTGCTGGAGCGGCTGCTGATGAAATGGATAGGCTTTGGGACGAAAACGGGTGGGACAACGACACGATGAAGCAGTGGGCAGATGAACACCTAAGAAAAAAGCACTGACCTATGGTCGTCGTGTTTGATACCAATGTCCTTTTGGTCTCTATTGCCAGAAAATCAATCTACCGTCCAATCTTCGATGCGCTTTTGATAGGGAAGTTCAGCTTGGTAATCAGCAACGAGATAATGAGCGAGTATGTTGAAATTATTGAACAGCGCTCTAACGCGATGGTGGCTAATAATATTGCCGAGATGCTGTTGAGTTTGGAGAATTTGCAGAAAGTGGAGATTTTTTATGATTGGAGGTTGATAAACAATGATCCCGATGATGATAAGTTTGTCAATGCTGCTATGGTTGGAAAAGCGGATTACATTGTCTCCAATGACAAGCATTTTAAGGTGTTGGAATCTATTGAATTTCCAAAAGTCCAAGTCTTGGATATCGATACATTCTTAGAGATGGTTCTAACATGGAGTTAATGTTTAAGAGCAAAGTTGGAATTTTTCGGTCTGGACTTTTTTTGAGACATGTTCACTGTAATACTCAACCGCCTGTTCAACCTGTTTGCCGGCTTCAGGAGTGATGAGGACACTATAGCCCATATTTCCCTTTTAGGCTTTCGTATAAATCCATTGCTGGGAGGCAATCCTCAATAGGAACATCGTTTTGTCGTAAAAGAAAGTTCTTTTGTTCTTCGGTTAGTTGAAATTCACGCTCTTTAGCTTCATAGGTGGCACCTATAAGTTCCAGCACCTCAAGAAAAAAAGAGGTTTTATCTTCGGGAACCGATAGGTTGAACGTTGTCATAATTCAAAGATAATAAAATTCGCTCAGATTTGGCAAGTATCCAATGTACTCTTTGAAATCTTAGAGGCTGTATACAGCCGCAGGGTGAGGTCAGGTTGGCATCACTGAATACTTTTTATACAACAGAGCCTCGATTGGAAAAATCAAGGGTTTGTTCTGTGCTTTAAGATGCTACAATGCGGTCGGTTCTGAAAAAACTTTTTCGCTGTTACAGACCTATACAACCGATGGATGCTTTTTCTAAATCTTCATCAGAGTGTTACAAACTCCAATTTGAAAGGTGTATGCAACCTCTGAACCCAAGAAACTCGAAAGTAAACGGGTGTTAAAAACCCCAATTTGAAAGGTATATACAACATTTATTCAATTATCAAATCTACAGAATATGGTGTTACAAACTCCAATTTGAAAGGTATTTTGAAAAGAGATATTCATCGGTATCTTTGTTTTAAACGTGACTCGCATGACACAGGTGACCCTACATATTGACAGCAAAAAAAAGTGGGCAGCCATAAAGACCATTTTGGAAGCTATGGATATTGCTTACGATGCACAGGAGCCTGTGAAGGAAGTCAGTGAAAAAGAACAGATGTTGCTACAGCGGGCGGAAGCAGACGTTGCTGAGGGGCGACTGCACAAGTTTAAATCCCATCGTGAAATATTAGGTAGTTAGTTAAGAAAACCGAATATACCGAAACCTACAAAGAAACCTTATCAGCCGTAGTTTCGATAATCGAACGCGATTGGGGCGACCGATATGTGGATCGATTTCTGAATCAACTTGACGATGTGGTTGAAAAAATCCAGACTTACCCTTATCTGTTTCAGGCTATACCTATAAACTCGAGATACAAAAGGTGCGTTATTTCCAAATAAACGTCCTTAGTTTACGATGTTACCGACTCGAAAATTATACTCCTGTATTTATTTGATAGTCGCCAAGAACCATTATGGGATTAGGTGTCGTTAAGCTTTCGTATTCGAAATTTTAGAGGCTGCTTGTACAGCCGTAGGGTGAGGTCACGTTGACACTCACTGAATACTTTTTTATTTGCACCAAGAGTCTTGACTGCGAAAACAATAAGGTACATGTAATGTAAATTGGTTTTCTTCCTTGGATAAAATATCGTTGCCGATTCCAATTTGAAAGGTATATACAACTGTTCTAGGTGCTACCTTCGGTAGTAGCTGGGTGTTAGTAACCCCAATTTGAAGGGAGTGGAATATCGGGGTTACAGCAACACATTTTGTAAGCTGGCCCTTCGGAATTAACCAACTAGCTTACGGGCGCATCTCAATGATGCTGTCCACAACGAACACACTGAAGCCACGCCAGGGAATCGCATGTTTGTATTCCCGGTAATGCAGGTCAAATGTCTTGCCGCTATTGAGCATCAACACATTGGCGATACTGTCATTTTCTACGGAGAATTCGAATTCATTGGATTGGATAGTACCGGTAGAAGCTGATCTTAGCCCCACCTGTATCAGTTTTCCTTCATAAGTCTTGAAGATGTTGCCTTTTTTGACCACATAATTCAGCTGGCCGGATTTGACCCCTTCGCCGAATACATAGTAGTAATTCCACCAAATCATCCCTGCGGCGATAACAAGCAGGGCGATTCCGGCGATCGTAAGGTAATTTCGAAAGGACTTCCATCTTGGGGCGATTTGTTCACGTGCCATGGTGTTCGAATGATTATGATGAACCTGATAGGCAAATGTAGGGAAAAATGTACCAGTTTGTTTATCTTTGGGTGTGGACCGGAAACTTTTCAAAAGCCGTAAAGATTTGCTGTTGGGGATCGTGATTTGGGTGCCACTGCTCGCGTTGCTGGTTACGGTTGTCACAGAGTTATTCAACACGAATCAGGCTTGGAATGGTCGGGTTTTTGGCTTGTTGGTGATGTCGGTGACCATTGGTTTTATCGGTTGGATGTGGTTTGGTACACATTATACGATTGATCATTCGTTTGTTTACTACCGGAGTGGTCCTTTTCGTGGAAAGATCGCCGTGTCGTCTATCCGGGAGGTGGTCATCGGTGAAACGATGTGGTCGGGGTTTAGACCCGCAACCGCCCGCAGAGGATTGATTTTGAAATATAATCGGTATGATGAGATTTATTTCTCGCCGGATAGCAACGTTGCGTTCGTCGGAGCCTTGCAAAAAGTGAATCCGGAAATACGGATTACCGAAGTAAAATAATAAGCCGTTACCCTTATAAATTGAACGTCAGCTTCAATACCGCCATCCGGCCGCGCAGGTCATACACACTATATCCCGCTTGATTGGCCGAAAGGCTGTAGGTTTCGTATTCCGTAATGTTTGCCAGATTCGTCAGATCGAGTTCAATATCCGCATTCCACTTATCCAATTGATACCGCACATTGGCATCGACAAAAAAGTAGCGGATGTCTGCTAGCTGTGCCTGGCTGGTGTGTTGATGGCGGCCGCTGAGCCGCAGGAAGGTGTGGGCAAAGGGTGAATACAGAAGACTCATGGATTGGTCATATCGCCGGATCTGCCTATCAGGTATGTTGCCAACCCCACCGTCGGCCAGCTTGCTGGTTGTCCAAGTGCCTGTGGCTTTGTAATTCGGGCTGATGCGATCCCACAACCGGGCCTCGAAATCGGGCGTGATGCTGAACGATACATTGTCATACGGCAGGAGTTTGCCATTCACAAATTGGTTGAAGCGCGTGGTGCCCCATGTCGTTTTTAAACCAGCCGTTGCGCCCAAGGCAAACAGGTATTTGCTGATGCCTGCGCTGGCATTGAAACTGCTTACCTCGTTTTCGAAAGGAAGCAGCACGATGCTCGAAAGATCATCGGTGAGCACGCGGGAGGCAATCGTATTGGCGTTGGCATGGGTATAGCTGATGCCTGCATTGACGAATAACATGGAAATATTGCGCTGCAGGTTGTAGTTCAACGATAGGTTGTGTGACCGTTGTTCCGGCAAAACCGTGCCGTTTGTTTGCAAGCTACGGTAGTTGGTAAGGATGGCACCTTGGTAAAGGTCGCTTATATCGCCCAACTGGTTGTTGAAGCTGTAGTTGAAAGATAGGTAATCCTCCGGGGTAGTCAGGTATTTTGCGCGGAACATAGGTGTGAACAACAACCATTTGTTAGTTTCGTCAAGCTGGAAACCGGGATCTTCGTAGGTGATGTGCTGCCATGTGAACGGAAGTGAAAGCAGGGTTTCCCAGTTGCCTTCCTGAAGTTCATAGGTAGCAGTAAACTGGGCATGGTGCCGCTGCCAATCCAGGTAGTTGTCTGTACTGCCTGAATAAGCAAGCTGTTCGCCCGAAGGTTGTGTCAGGCGAAGCTGCGAGCGAAGTTGTTGCCACTCATTGAGCATGCTGAGTCGATATCCTTGCATGATCCGCCCGTTGGGAATCCGGTAGCCGACGGCCAGCGTGTTGAACCACGATGGAATGGCAGTATACTGATATATTCCCTCGTATGGCTGTCCGTCATTGAGGGCATCGGCGTTGATGCCCGGCAGGATGTCCAGTGTTTGCGGACGGTTGAAATGGCCCACGTACCAATTGGTGCTTAGGATGTTTCCATTGCGAAGGGACGGTACGTACTCCAGCTGGTTGGAAAAGTCGCGCACGCGACTGCTGAGCTGCTGATCCATATCACGGGCGTTGCTGGTCAGTGCGGCATTGCCTGTTTCGCCCGAGTAACCGATTTTAAGCGCATTGTTGAGGTAATAGGTATCTTTATTGACCTGTGCGTTGAGCGACACATCGATCAGGAATGGACTCCGGTCAATTTGTTGGATCTCGCTGTACCGAATCGTATCGCCAGTGAGATAGCTATCATTGGCGCTGTAATAATTCAGGTTGTTGTTGTCCAGCAACAGTCCGACGTTGGCTTTCAGTTGCAGCCCATTATCCAGGTTTACGAGGTTGTTGGCGTTCAACGAACCTGAACGGTTCTGATAATACCGGCTAGTAGGCAGCGGGGGGGTGCCTACGGTACCGGATGAGAGCAATTCAGCCGGTTTCGCATATCCCATATCGGCCAACCGGCCGGTGCGGTTGAAGGCGGTGAAATCGGTCGCGAGGTCGGTACCAACGTTGTTGGCTTTGCCAACATTCAGCATTTTATAGGCTTTGTTGAACAAAATGGTGTTCAGTTCGCCGTCATACTGTCCGGGAAGTCCCCCGCCGAGTTTCGCCTGGCCCGTAAGGGCCAGCCCAGCCTCATCTTTGATGGTAAGGTTGAGCGCAACGTTTTCACTGAGGGTTTTCCCCTGGAGGACTTTCAGCGGCTGGTGGTTTTGCATAATCTCCACATCCTTAACCATGGCATGGGGGATGGTTTTCGTGCCAATGGCATATTTGTCGTCCAGTAGGTCATCTCCGTCTACATAAAAGTTGGAGATCGCTTTGCCATTGTATTTGATCTGGCCGTTTTCTTCGACTTCTACACCGGGCATCCGTTTCAGCACGTCGCCGATGGTACGATCTTCGGGTTTGGTGAACGAAGAGACATCATAACTTAACGTGTCGCCCCGCAAACTGACCTTTGGACGGCTCTTGACCACTACTTCGGCAAGGTCGATGGCCTCCGCTTCCATGGGTATTTCATAGCGTTCCCGGTCGGCGATCAGCGGTATGGATACCTTCTTATAACCCAGGTGGTTAATTTCTACGCGGAGCCCGATGATCTCAGCCGTGTCAGGCCATGTCAGCAAAAACGTGCCTTGGCTGTCGCTCGCGTTAAACGCCAGCACCCGCTGCTGTTGGTTTTTGATCATTACGCTGGCATGGGCCACCGGTTTGCCGTCTGCGGTTTTTAGTGTGCCCCGGATCTCGCGGTTCTGTGCTAAAACGGCAACGGACGAAAATGACAGGAATAGGAGTAAGAATACGTTCCTGATGTTACCGGATTTCATCGTGTTCCGCGATTGTTGTCCACCAATTCCAGTGGGTTGTTTGGTTTTTTGATTTTTCCTTCTCGCATAGCCATTTCGCGCATCGCAGTGAATTCTTCGGGCGACAGTTCCCGCCCGCTTTGGTCTTTCAGGACGATCTTTCGCTGTACATTTGCACCCGCCGGTACATTGTGGCCGCGCAGTGCATTTCCCATCGGATTTTTATCAAATGCAGCTTTCGCTTTCGCATATTCTTTGGCCGTAGTGGGTATTGCGTCTTGGGGAAGTGCAAGCACGGTGCCCGTTGGGGGTTCCTTGTCGAAACCAGCATAATGGAATGCCACTTCTTTTTTGCTGTCTTCCGCTTCGAGGATGAGCCCCGGTAATCCCCGTAGTTTCCACGGACCGTAGGGAAACGGCAGTTCAGTGGTGAACCAAGCGATATAATCGCGGCCACCGATGCTACCGGTTGCCTGTTGACACTGGTATCCACCGATCTCCCTTACTTCTGTGCCGATTTTCCAGTCGATCTGGGGGTATGCCTGTTCAATGATATACGTGGTCATACCCAACCTGTTTACCGTAGCAAGCCTGTTTTCTTTGGGAAATAGGTAAAGAACTTCATGGGAAATGTTGGGCGCATTGACGAAAAGCCGGGGTTGATTGCGGCCGTTCGGGGCGCCTGCTTTTTTAGCATCGCCCGGTTGCTTTTCCGCCATGTCCTTTTTCATTTTCGCCAGGGTAGTGGCAAGGGAGAAGCTGTTGTACAGGGTAACATCTTTGCCGATATAAAGCATCATATCCTCCCGGTGGGGATTGTCGCGGAAATTGGTATCGTCAATATGTACAAACTGGTACTTGACGTGGGCCAGCGCGACATCGCTCTCCTGCGCCGTCGAGGAGAACGAATGGCCGAAGATCGAGCTTCCTGCCAGGATCGCAGCCACTGAAATTTTTCTTATAGCCATCATGTTAACTTTTTAATGGAACTTTCGAAGACAAAAGTAGGCGGGCCGGAGAGCTAAACGTCGTTTTTAGTGTTAAGCAATGTTAAGGAAGGGATCGAGTGTTAAATACTGTTAACGTTTGTTAAGCGGTGTTATATTTGGGAGTCTGCTATGTGCAAAACCTGTCAGGTTTTATAGCTTTGTACTATGATGGCGCGACGTATTCGGCTTATTGCAATCATGGTATCCTGTTCATTGGCGGGGATTCTGCTATTGCAGGGGTATTGGCTGTATAATTCCTACCGGCTTTCCACGCAGCAGTTCGAAAAAGAAGTGCTCAACGTATTGAAGCGGCTTGAACACGGACACGCGTTAGCAGAGATCGAAAGCATGGGATTTTTTGCCGATAGCACGGGTAAGAACGATACCGCAAGGTTGGCGAGGATGGTGGATTTTCTGTTGACAGGGCCACACTTGCCGCCAATCAAACCAACTCATGAGCTTCCCAAAGACCGACGAATCATTACCGAATCAAAAATGATGGTTGCAATGCTGGCGGATTCTTTGAATATCACCCAGCACGGTAAAGCGGATAGCTTGATGAAAATCAGAAAGCGGGTAGGCGATACGAAGTTTATGGATGTGGGGGCCGGCAAACAGGTGTTTACGGTTAATACCAACTATGATTATACGAAAAGTGAGTTTGCGGGATTCAGCAGCCTCCTTGCGCAAGAGATCGATTCGTTGCTGCAAGAGGCAGGAATCGGTTCTACCTATGCTTTTAAGCTGAGCAACTTCAACGGCGGTGGCGATACTTATGTCTCTGACCGCAAGGTTTTTAACGGGCAATTACGGAAAGCCGATAGAAACGCAAAGATCGGCGTGGCGAAACCCTATCGATTAACCCTGGCCATCGCAAATGATATGAGCTATATCCTGAAAAACATGCTTTGGGTGCTTATGGCTTCATTGGCAATCGTTGGAATTACCGCTTGGGCTTATGTGGTCATGCTACGTACCATTTTCCAGCAGAAAAGGCTATCCGATGTCAAAACGGATTTTATCAACAACATGACGCATGAATTCAAAACACCCATCGCCACGGTGTCATTGGCCGTGGAGGCGCTTCAGCATTTCGACGTGATGAATAAGCCGGAGCAGACAAGGGAATACCTCGACATTTGCCGAAATGAATTGAACCGTATCTCAGTGATGGTGGAAAAAGTATTGAAGATGGCTGCATTTGAGCGGCTTGATATTAAATTGTCATTACAGAAGACAGACATCGGTAAAATGGTGGCAGATGTGGTGGAAAACATGCGGCCACAATGGGAAAAAAGGGAGGCCAAAGTAAACATTAACACCGAGGGTGGTGTGGAGGCTAACGTAGACCGCACCCACATGGCCAACGTAGTGTATAACTTGATTGATAACAGCTTGAAATATACCGATAAAATACCGGAAATCGAAATTTTCTGTGGAATTACGGATAGCCGTCAGGTACGATTGACGGTCAGGGATAACGGAGTAGGTATCCCATCTACCTATCTGGTACGGATATTTGAGAATTTTTTTCGCGTGCCTACGGGCAATATTCATAATGCCAAGGGTTTTGGTTTGGGCTTGGGGTATGTGGCAACCATCGTCAAAAAGCATCGCGGCAATATAGATGTAAAAAGCACCGTTGGGACGGGAAGCACATTTACCATTGTTTTGCCAACGGATGGGTTTTTACAGGGAACCAATTGATTAATCATGCAGCAGGTGGGGAAGCTTAAAGTATTATTGGCAGAAGATGAGCCCTTTTTGGGAAAGATCGTAAAAGAAAGTCTCGAATCGCGTAATTTTGATGTACTGTGGGTGCAGGATGGGCTTAAGGCCTATTCGGCGTTCCGGACTTTTGATCCGGCAATCTGCATTTTGGATGTCATGATGCCCGTCAAGGATGGGTATGCACTTACAGAAGATATCCGCAAGCTCAATGATCGCGTTCCCATTATTTTTCTTACTGCCAAATCGCTGACCGAAGACGTGGTGAAAGGTTTTGAACTTGGTGGCAATGACTACCTGAAAAAGCCATTTAGCATGGAGGAGTTGATTGTGCGGATGAACGCATTACTGAATCGAACCGCAAAATCGAAGGCCTCCACGAAGGAGCAATTTGTGATCGGCAACTATCTATTCAATAACGCCTTACAGGAACTTGTTCTTGGGGACGACGTGGTTAAGCTTTCCTTCCGGGAATCGGCTTTGCTCAAAATGCTGATGGAACACAAAAACCAGGTGCTCGACCGGAAGACGGCGTTGGATTTCCTTTGGGGGGGCGATAGTTTCTTTAATGCCCGGAGCATGGATGTGTTCATTACCAAACTCCGCAAGCATCTAAAAAAGGACGATGCTATTGAAATTGTGAATATCCGGGGGGTTGGTTATAAATTGATCGTGGACGAAGGGTTTGAGGAATAAAAAAAGGTACCTAGTAAGGTACCCTTTTTTTAAAAATTTTTCAATTTGGCTTTTTAAGCACTAATCGTAATGATTACTGAGCCAATGAATCCAATGAGTCGATTGCACGGGAACCGATAGAATCGATAGAATCCGTAACTGCATCAACTTCTGCTTCGATTTCGTTTGTCAATGAATCAGCAGTTTCTTCACTTTGAGAAGTGGTGTTGTTACAAGCTGCAATCGCTAAAGAAAGAGCCAAACCTAAAAAACCGAATTTAAATACGTTTTTCATTGTAATTTCCTTTTTTGGTTAAAACAAATTTGTTTATTTTATTCATTAATACGCAGGCTTCGGAAAGGTAACCCAAAAAAATAAAAAAGATCTGCGGTTAATCTGTTTGATCCGCGTCATCCGGGTTTCCTCACGCTTGCATGCAATTAAAGAATGCCGTATCTTGTGAACCATGGCAAACCTCGAATTCAATCAAAATGAAGACCTAAATAAACAGGCTGTTTCCGAATTGAGGAAACGGTTGAAGAGGATCTACGCAGGAGGAGGGGCAAAGGCCGTTGAAAAACAGCATGGCAAAGGTAAACTGTTGGCACGCGAACGGATTGCTTATCTGCTGGATGAGAATAAACCATGGCTGGAGATCGGCGCATTCGCCGCTGACGGCATGTATCCTGAATACGGTGGATGCCCATCGGCAGGGGTCATAGCAGGGATTGGCTACATAGCGGACAGGCAATGTGTGGTAGTAGCCAATGACGCGACAGTGAAGGCCGGTGCCTGGTTTCCGATGACAGCCAAGAAAAATCTCCGTGCACAGGAAATCGCGATGGAAAACAGACTGCCGATCATTTACCTGGTGGATTCGGCGGGTGTATTTCTGCCTATGCAGGATGAGATTTTTCCTGATAAGGAGCATTTCGGCCGGATCTTCCGCAACAACGCGCGCATGAGCAGCGAAGGCATTGTGCAGATCGCTGCAATCATGGGAGCTTGCGTAGCAGGTGGGGCGTACCTCCCCATCATGAGCGACGAGGCGATGATCGTGGAAGGGACCGGGTCCGTCTTTTTAGCGGGCTCCTATCTGGTCAAATCCGCAATCGGCGAATCCGTCGATAATGAAACACTGGGCGGCGCCACCACGCATTGTGAGATTTCCGGAGTTACGGATTACAAGCATCCGGATGACAAAACCTGCCTGGAATCCATCCGTACCCTAATGGGAATGCTCGGAAAACCCAAAGACGCAGGGTTTGACCGTATAAAGCCTGCGTTGCCGAAACAGGATGAACGGCAAATCTACGGGATTTTACCACCATCGCGGGAAAAACCGTATGACATGAAGGAAATCATTCTTCGGTTACTGGATCATTCAGAATTTGAGGAATACAAGGCCCTGTATGGACAGAGCATTGTTTGTGGATTGGGTCGGGTGGATGGCTGGGCGGTAGGCGTGGTGGCGAACCAACGAAACGTGGTGAAGAACGGAAAGGGCGAGATGCAGCTCGGCGGTGTGATTTATTCGGACGCGGCGGATAAAGCGACACGGTTTATCATGAACTGCAATCAGAAAAAAATACCCTTGGTGTTTTTACAGGACGTGACAGGTTTTATGGTGGGCAGTCGTGCTGAGCAGGGCGGTATCATCAAGGATGGCGCTAAGATGGTTAACGCCGTTGCTAACTCCGTAGTACCCAAAATTACCATCGTGGTGGGGAATTCCTATGGGGCCGGTAACTATGCGATGTGCGGCAAGGCATATGATCCAAGGCTAATCTTTGCATGGCCCTCGGCAAAAATAGCCGTAATGGGCGGTGGACAGGCAGCAAAGACACTGCTGCAGATCCAAAAAGCGTCGTTAAAGGCAAAAGGTGAGGCGATAAACAAAGAGAAAGAAGAGGTGTTACTTAAGGATATCACGGAACGTTACCGGGAACAAACGACCCCGTATTACGCAGCGGCGAGGCTCTGGGTGGATGGCGTCATCGACCCGCTGGAAACACGGAGAGTAATTTCCCTGGGCATCGAGGCGGCCAATCAGGCACCGATCGAAAAACCGTTTAATGTTGGGGTAATACAGACGTGAATAGTGAATAATGGTAAGTGGATAATGGAAAGTGAGTGATGAAAGCATAGAAAAACAGAAAAACGAAAAGGCGATGTTCTCAAAAATCAAAAAGGCGTACCAATTATTCAAAAACATTGATTTCGCACAGTTGGATAAATTGTCGCAAAAAGTAGACCTGCCCAAGGTGATGGAGTCGTTTTCGAAGCTGGATGAAAAGCAGCTCAATGGCCTTATGAAGATGCTGGATGGTGGAAAACCTAAAAAGGAACTTCCTCCCATCAATGGAGATTTTTATGAATTGCATCTTCGGCTGAATGAGGAAGACCGGGCACTCCAATTGAAGGTGCGGGATTTCATGGAACGTGAAATAAAGCCATTGGTCAATCATTATTGGCTCCGCGACGAATTTCCCTTTGAAATCATCCCCATGTTGGCAAAGCTGGATATCTGTGGTCTAACCTATACGGGATACGGTTGCGCCGGTAGGTCATCTCTCATGGAGGGTATTATTGCCATGGAAATTGCGCGCATTGATGCTTCAGTAGCCACTTTTTTCGGTGTACAAAGTGGATTGGCCATGGGATCGATTTACCTGTGTGGCTCTGATGCGCAGAAGCAGGAGTGGTTGCCTGCAATGCAACAGATGAAATTGATCGGTGCTTTTGGCCTAACCGAACCCGAAGTGGGTTCCGGGGCAGCCGGCGGGCTGACCGTAACGGCCCGGAAGACCGAATCGGGCTGGGTGCTTAACGGACAGAAAAAATGGATAGGCAATGCACCATTTGCCGACGTAACGGTGATCTGGGCGAAGGATCTCGCAGACGGCGAGGTAAAGGGGTTCCTGGTACGGAAGGGAACACCCGGCTTTACCGTGGAAAAAATAAAGGGTAAGATGGCCCTGCGTATTGTCCAAAATGGACTGATCACATTGACAGACTGCATGGTTGAAGAAAGTGACCGGCTACAGCATGCCAACTCCTTCAAAGATACCGCCAAAGTATTGCAACTAACCCGCGCCGGGGTGGCGTGGATGGCCGTAGGCTGCGCGCGCGGTGCCTATGAAAATGCGCTTGACTATACACAGAAACGCAAGCAATTTGGAAAGCCGATCTCGTCTTTTCAACTGATCCAAAACCACCTTGTTGAGATGCTCTCTAACCTTACTGCCATGCAGACGTTGGTATATCGGCTTTCCGAACTGCAGGATACGGGTATGCTGCGTGACGAGCATGCTTCATTAGCGAAAGTATTTTGTACGCTTCGCACGCGCGATATCGTGAGTCGGGCACGGGAGGTAATGGGTGGCAATGGCATTCTGCTTGAATATAATGTGGCTCGTTTCTTAGCCGATGCAGAAGCTATCTATTCGTATGAGGGTACAAAAGAAATCAATTCATTGATCGTGGGTAGGTCGATTACCGGTTTCAGCGCATTTGTATAAACAACGAGGCCGGAACATAGGTTCCGGCCTGGTCTTACCTTGAATTTTATTTTTTTCCTTTCCCTTGCGCTTGTTGTTGGCGCATGTAATCTTCCATGCGTTGTTGGAATTTAGATTTTTTCTTCTGCGATTCAGGCTTTTTCTTGTTAGCCTCAATAATGGCTAGGATTTTATCATCGTTGATCATGTTGCGGATGACCACCTGCTGACCGAAAGTAAAAATCGTTGATAGGAAATAATAATAGTTTAGCCCCGCTGGAAAACTGTTGAGCACGAACAAGAAAATCAGCGGCATAAAGTAGCCAATGTATTTCATTTGTGCGTTAGCCGCGCCTGAAATGGTGTTGTTATACCACGTGGATAGCAAAGTTGCCACCGTCATGAGGATACACATTAAACTGATGTGATCCATGCCAATAAGCGGTAAAGGAGCAAATGTAATGGGCGAGTCGTACGTTGAAAGATCCTTTACCCAGAGGAAGCTTTCACCCCGCAATTCAAAGAGGTTCGGGAAGAAGAAAAAGAAAGCGATGGTAAAGGGCATTTGTAGAAGAAGAGGAATACAACCACCTAATGGATTTACTCCAGCCTGTTTATATAGTTTAAGGTATTCCTGCTGTAGCAGAGCAGCATTGTCCTGTCCTACCTTTTCTTTGATCTGATCCATCTCCGGTTTGAGTACCCGCATCTTGGCCATGGATACGTATGACCGGTAGGTGAGGGGTGACAATACCAACTTCAGCATAATGGTCAAAATCAGGATGACCAAACCATAGCTCCAATTGAAGCTATCTAAAAAATTAAATACCGGAATGGTGATGAAGCGGTTGATCCACTTCATGGGGCCCCAACCCATGTCGATTTGTTTTTCCAGACCATAGCCGTGTGCTTTCAGCACTTTGTATTGATTAGGCCCGAAGAAAAAATGCATGGGATAAGTATTGATCTCCTGACGGCTGAAATCCAAATGGAGATTAGCAGAAAACAGCTTAACGATGCGATCGTCGGTGCTGGTATAAACATTGACTTTACCACCGTTGAAACCCTGTTCGGAAACCAACACGTTGGAGAAAAAGTGTTGTTTGAAGGATATCCATTCTACTTTGCCCTTAACTTCTTCTTCATCGTCTTCAGCTGTGCTCAAATGATCCACTTCGCCATCGGCCAACGCATAATACAATGTCGAACGCTGGCGTTCGCTTTTCATATCCTTTTCTTTCTGTAAAAGGGATGCCTCCCAATTGAGCACCAATTGGCTTTCGGTGGGAGCCACTACATCCTGAAGGCCTTTGGTCACAATCGTAAAGCCGAGGTTATGATCTCCACCTCTGATTGAATAAATGTAATCGATGTATGTATCCGGCGCATACGTCAACCGGAAGGTAATGGATGCAGAATCCTGTCCCGCTACTTGTACGTCATGGCCCTCGGTGGAAAAAAACAGATCATTGGTGATGATGTTTTTTCCGGCAGCTGAGAAAAACAGGCCGAATTTATTGTGATCGCCATCAAAAAGCATGAGTGGCTGGCCGTCGTACGTTTTTTCATCCTTGAGTTCAACGGACTTCACACGCCCGCCCTTCGTACTGATGCTGGCACGGATGTGTTCGTTTTCCAGCGTCAGTATTTTCTCCTCGCCAACAGTGGCTGGGCCGAACGGACTGTTTAACAGTGCCGAATCAAGTACAACGGGAGTGGCCTCCTTAGCAGTGGCGTCAGCTTTTACATTTTCAATGCCTGCCTTTGCCCGGGCAAGCGAATCCTGCAATTGACGCTCGCGTTTGATTTCTTCGTCTGAGGGTTTCATTAAATAAAAGGAACCCGCGATGATGACAAATATTAAAACGAGGCCGGTGATTGAGTTTCTATCCATTTCTAAATTTACGCTATTTCTGCTTCGCTGCTTTGCTATGGGCCAAAGAAGCGGCTACAAAGCTAACAAAAAGTGGGTGAGGATTTGCAACTGTTGACTTTAATTCGGGATGGAACTGTCCTGCAACGAAAAAAGGATGGTTCTTGAGCTCGACAATTTCCACCAAATTATTCGTTGGATTAATGCCCGAGGCGACCATACCGGCGGCTTCATACTGTGCCAGGTAATCGTTGTTGAATTCATACCGATGGCGGTGGCGTTCTGATATTTTCAGCTTTCCATAGATGGAGGCAGCTTTCGTGCCCTTTTTGATTTCGCAGTCATAGGCACCTAATCTCATCGTACCGCCCATATTTTTTACCTGCTTTTGCTCCTCCATGAGGTGGATGACCGGATGCTTTGTTTTCGGATCCATCTCGTAGCTGTTTGCGTTTTTTAATTTCAATACATTCCGGCCGAACTCGACAACCGCGCATTGCATGCCCAGGCAAATACCGAAAAAGGGAATGTTGTTTTCCCGGACATAACGGATAGCTGCCAATTTGCCTTCTAATCCCCGCTCACCGAATCCCGGTGCCACCAATACACCGCAAACCCGTTTGAGCTTTTCGGCAACATTGGTTTCGTTGATGCTTTCAGCGGCAATATATTTTACCTTTACTTTGCATTCATTCATGGCACCCGCCTGAACAAATGCTTCGTTGATTGATTTATAAGCGTCGGGTAGTTCTACATATTTTCCAACCAGGGCAACTGTTACCTCCGCGGTGGGGTTTTTCAGCTTGCCCAGGAAAATCTTCCAGTTCTCCAGATCGGGCTCGTTTTTGGTCGAGAGTTTGAGTTTGGTCAGTACCGTCTTGTCCAGCTGTTCTTTCAGCATGAGCAGTGGCACATCATAGATCGAAGGGGCATCGATGGATTCAACTACTGCGTTGATGTGAACGTTACAAAATAATGCGAGTTTTTTACGGATGTCCGAATTGAGGTGGTGTTCGGTCCGGCAAACCAATATATCCGGTTGGATGCCATATTCCAGTAAGGTCTTGACGGAATGTTGGGTTGGCTTGGTTTTCAATTCGCCCGCCGCTGCCAGAAATGGTACAAGAGTCAGATGGATTACCAAGGAACTATTGCTTCCCAATTCCCAACGCAACTGCCGCACCGCTTCAATAAAAGGTAATGATTCAATATCACCCACTGTACCACCAAGCTCTGTGATAATGATGTCGTAATGGCCGTCCTTACCCAATAGGCACATTCTTCTTTTTATTTCATCGGTGATATGCGGTACTACCTGCACCGTCTTACCGAGATAAGCACCCTCGCGTTCCTTATCGATTACGTGTTGGTAAATCCGACCGGTAGTCACGTTGTTGGCCTGTGAGGTGGGCGCATTCAGAAAACGCTCGTAGTGGCCGAGGTCCAAATCGGTCTCTGCTCCGTCTTCCGTAACGTAGCATTCGCCATGTTCATAAGGATTCAGTGTGCCTGGGTCAATGTTGATGTAAGGATCAAATTTCTGAATGGTGACCCGGTAGCCCCGCGCCTGAAGAAGCTTGGCCAAGGATGCAGAAATAATACCTTTTCCTAACGACGAGGTAACGCCGCCCGTAACAAAAATGTATTTAGTCATGACAAATTTTGGGTGTCTTTTATACGCTGCTTAAGCTAAAAAAGCTTTAACCATCACGTTTGTGTACGGGATGCAAAGGTACAGATTTTTTGTCAATAATGCGGATAACTTTTCATTCGGTATCTTGATAAATACGGAAGCTTGATTTTGAGGTAGCTTGAATCGTTTTTAGTTCGGTTGGATAACGGCGAACCAAAGTAGAACAGAACCTAGTTACTTTCACAAAAAAATAGCCACAATGAACAAGCATATACCATCATTTTTAATCCTATTTTTTACAGCATTGTTAGCCAATAGGACAAACGCGCGACTGCAGCCTGATGATTCTCCGGCATCAGAAATAGATCAATTACTGACAAAAATCGATACCGTTCTGCAAAAGGAACACATACCCGGGTTAATGATTTCCATGGTAAAGAAAGACAGCGTCTTGTTTTCGGGAGGATTGGGATATGCAGATATGGAACAAAAAATAAAAGTCGACCATACAACACAATTTCACTTGGCATCCATTACAAAATTCTTTGTAGCAATGGGTATCCAAAAATTAGTAGCATCGGGTAAATTAAACCTCAATGACCGATTGCAGGCAATCGCACCCGAAATTCCCTTTACCAACAAATGGGAGGCCACGCACCCTGTGAGGCTTGTTCATTTATTGGAACACACTGCTGCGTTCGAGGATATACAATTGAATAAGATGGTAACCACCACTGGAAAACCGCTTAAGGGGATAGACGGAGTAAAAGCGGTAGCGAACTCGCTGAATTCCCGTTGGAAACCGGGCAAAATGATGTCATATTCAAATCCGGGATATGATGTTTTAGGGTATGTAATAGAAAAAGTATCGGGCGCCTCTTGGGATAACTATATCGATCAGGTACTGTTTAAACCATTGAGGATGAATCATACACGATTTGATCTAAACGGTAAAAGACTGCCTTCGTATGCGAAAGGTTATAACTTTAACGATGGGAAATATACACTTCTTCCTCTTTATGGACCAAGCGGTAACGGGGCTTCCGGATCGTTGGTGTCGGACGCGGCAGATATGGCCAAATTTATGCGATTCCTCTTAAATGCCGACAAAAACAGCAAGGTTGATCCACTAGATGGAAAAGCTATTTTAGAGATGGAAAAAGTTCACAGCACACTAGCTGGTCAGAATGGGCTACAGACAGGATATGCCTTGGGTAACGACCTATTCCCGAATAACAAAAAAATAACATTCAGGGGGCACAATGGGAAGGGGGAAGGATTCGTCTCCTGGATATTTTTCAACCGGGAAGCGGGGCTGGCCTATACGATTGCTGCCAATTGCAATACCAATCTTTGGCCCGTCTCCCAGCTTATTGAAGATTTTTTAACCAAGGACATCGACTACCCTACCTTGAATAGTGTCAAGATAGACCCGGCAAAAATAGCACCGATGCTGGGGTATTACCAATATATGAATCCCAAGAATGAAAGGTGGGAATTTTTCAAGAGAATATTTGGTGGAATCAACCTTTTGTCCATAGATGCCGACAAATTGGTCGTCGAAAGGGGAAACGGACAGATAGACTCTTTAATACATATGGGAAATCACACCTTTCGATTAAAAGGAAACATCATCCCCTCGCTTATTATGGGTGTTGATCATGAAGGACGTTCTTTCTTTCAGGGTTATGGAAATGGTTTTTATAGTAAAACATCGTATGGACCGATCCTATTCCAAAAAACACTTATTTATCTTGGACTCCTTGCCGCACTGCTGTCCCTGATCTATACGGTTATTGGAATACCGTTGGTCTTATTCAGAAAAATGAAAGCAATAGACCTTGGCATTTTAGGCTTGCCAGCCATCGGAACGATAAGTTTCTTGCTCGCCTTTCGTAAAATGGGACTGACGGATGCCGCGAATAAAGAATTGTTCACTACGCTGAATACAACCAGTTTTTCCATTTTCGCCGGTATGCTTTTTTTCGGCATCGGTGTGGTGATCGGAGCTTATTTACTGTACAGACAATGGCCGCAAATACGCAGCAAATGGATCAAGTTTCCCCTGGCTTTCAATATCCTATTCTTGTTTTATTTGGTGGTATTATTTTCAATACACGGCTGGATCGGAATCCCGATCTGGAAGATGTAGTTTACACTTTTCACGCAAATACCCTACATTTACGGAAACAGTCCGAAGTATCAAATGTCTGAAATAAATACCTTAGCTGCTTTCTATGCCTTTTCAGGCGGAGCATTATGGCTATTGGGATCCCTCGTTTTTATCGGGTTTGATAAGGTGAATATCCAAGCCAACCGATGGCTTGGAGCATTCTATTGCATCATGGCATGCGCTTTTACCCAACTTTTCCTGGAAGGATTTGGAATCGGTGGAGGCTTCCTGATCCACCTGCTTGAACTGCCTAGGTGGGCGATGCTTCCCTGCCTTTATATGGCGGTAACCTATTACACATCCCCTTCTTTGCCAAAAAAGGACTGGCTTATCCACTTCGTTCCTTTCCTGCTTTTCCTTCTGTTTTCGCTGGTCTACTTGATGCCAATTATGTTTAATGCCCAAAGCCATCTACCGGCATTGCCGTCGTGGATCGGGTTTATCGTCCGGTATTTTTTCTTTGGCCAGATGGTTTATTATTGGATCGTTTGTTTCGTGCTGCTTCGCCGTCACCAAAAGAACGTAAAAATGATAGCTTCGTTTACCGAAAAAATAAACATGGAATGGCTAAAATATCTCTTAATTTCCGTATTAGTCCTAATTCTCATTCGTATACTGAGTATATCCAACATTCACGTAACGTACTATTCCCCTATCCTATATTTTTTGGGGATCATCCTTTTGGCCTATTCAACACTTACTCAAAAATCAATCTATGCAATCGAAACCTATCAACCAGAGGAAAAATACGGAACAGCGCCCAAAAAAGTACTTAATGAACGGCTTACCCTGGAGCAGGTTGAAGAACTTAAACATATAATAATGCGAAAGACAGTCGGTGAAAAACTATATCTCGACCCAAGCTTGACGCTTTCCGTACTTTCAGCTAAAATAGGCATCAGTACACATGAACTATCCTACGTTCTGAATAATGGAGTTGGCAAGAGCTTTTATCAATTTATCAATGAATTGCGGACCGAGGAAGCAAAAACACTTTTATTATCAGAGGACACCAGGCATTTAGATATGCTCGGTGTTGCGATCCGGGCCGGCTTCAACTCTAAAACTACATTTTATACGACCTTTAAAAAGGCCACGAACCTCACCCCTAAAGAATACATTAAAGCAAATTCAGCGGCTAGTTGACCACTAAGCTGTTCTGTTGCATCCATCCGAACTTCTCCCAATTGCTGGAGCGTTATCATTGCATCATAAAAAAAATAATTATGAACACAATGAACGCATTCAAGTCTGCAATCGCCCCAAAAATCCGTCGGGTCGTCGGCAGCATTTTATTCGGAAGCGCATTTCTTTTAACGAACTGTTTTGCGCAAGGAGAAAGCCAGCCAGCTAAAACCGTATCGCTGGAAAAGTTTTCAGGGTATTACCAGTTTCCCAGTAAAGCAGGTTTTGTTCAATTTGAGCTAAAAGACAAGGTGCTTTTTGCGAAGCAATTATGGGATGGAAAGGAATATCAGCTCGTCCAGCTCAATGAAACAAACTTTGAATCAGAGAAAGAAGGTCACAAAGTTGAGTTCCTAAAAGACGACGCCGGTCAGTTTGCTTACGCTAAGCTTATGGGAAGAATCATGACGGTAAAAGTCGGATTTGATCCCCAAAAAATCAAGCCGTTATCGACAGCACAACTTAAACGGCTCGAAGGAACGTATATCTTGCAGGATGATAATAGTCTTAAACTCCATATCCGGTCGTCAGCAAATGGATTAACCATAAAACAGCTATGGGACAATAAAGAGGTGGCCTTTACGCCCAGATCGGAAACTTTTTTCCTGAATGATGACGGCACTTTCCCGCTGACATTTTTATTACACGATGGAGAGGCCGCACAGGTCACCTGTTTTAAGGATGATATCTGGCTCAAAGAAAAATAGCGTGATGAAGGTGCAAAAGTTTGCAGGCCGATGCGTTTTTATTTGGTGTGCACTGGTCTTTTGGGCGACGGAAGGGAGTGCACAGCAAGTGGCAGACGAAAACTTTCACTATCCAGTTTCTGTTCCGTTATACAAGGTGGGAAACGGCCCTCTGATCGTATTTGATGAAGCGCATAATAATGCGTCAACCTTAAGGGGAGCCTATGCCCCTTTCGGTATACTGCTCGCAAGCGACGGCTATCAGGTGGTAGGCAGCAGAGAAAAGGTGACTTCCGAGCTTTTAAAAAAAGCAAAGATCTATGTAACCGTAAATGCCATGTATGATATGGAAAATTGGGACCTGCCAGCGAGATCGGCCTTTTCGCCAGACGAAATAAATGAACTCGCCACTTGGGTAGCCGATGGAGGGAGCTTATTTCTTGTCACGGATCACATGCCTTGCGGAGCTTCTGTCAATGACCTAGCGGGAAGATTTGGTATCAACATCCTAAATGGCTTTGCTCTTCGGAAGGACGGCGGGGCGGAGGTATTCTCAAAGGAAAAAGAGACACTTATGTCAAATGAGATTACCAGTGCTCGCGGCAAACAAATCGATAGCATCATGTGTTGGGGTGGAACGGGATTTATGGTTCCGCCCCATGCCCATGTTATTTCCGTGTTGGGCGACGATTATCGCATTTACCTGCCCAGTCAGGCTTCCCAAATAGAAAAAAGGTCAAAAGCTGCCATTCCCTATATTTCCGGAAGAGGATTCGTGAATGGTGCATACTTAAAATTTGGTAGGGGCAGAATTGTTGTATTTGGCGACGGGGCACCGTTTTCAGCACAGCTTCAGGGTATCAAAAGTGCGAAAAGAGGCATGAATCATCCCAGAGCGACACAGAATGCCCAATTTCTGCTCAATATTACACACTGGTTAGACAGAAAATGATTAATCGCGATCCGCGCGCTTGATTGTTGCGGCCATCCTCCCGGGTAGGAGACCCCATCCAAAATGAAACCGATAAGTTGTGCCTAAATGAAAATGCCCCCTCACATTAGGTGAGGGGGCATTTTCATTTGGTTGGTCGGGGTGGCAGGATTCGAACCTACGACCTCCTGCTCCCAAAGCAGGCGCGATACCGGGCTACGCTACACCCCGAACTTTATTTTTTACCGGTTTGAAGTCGGCCTCGGACTTTCGACCTTCCCGACCTGAAGTCGGGACGCGATACCGGGCTACGCTACACCCCGAACTTTATTTTTTACCGGTTTGAAGTCGGCCTCGGACTTTCGACCTTCCCGACCTGAAGTCGGGACGCGATACCGGGCTACGCTACACCCCGAACTTTATTTTTTACCGGTTTGAAGTCGGCCTCGGACTTTCGACCTTCCCGACCTGAAGTCGGGACGCGATACCGGGCTACGCTACACCCCGAACTTTATTTTTTGCCGGTTTGAAGTCGGCCTCGGACTTTCGACCTTCCCGACCTGAAGTCGGGACGCGATACCGGGCTACGCTACACCCCGAACTTTATTTTTTACCGGTTTGAAGTCGGCCTCGGACTTTCGACCTTCCCGACCTGAAGTCGGGACGCGATGCCGGGCTACGCTACCCCGTTCCCGTAAGGGTTTGCAAAGGTAAAAATTAATTCGAAATTCCAAAAGATCTTTATATTTATTTTTTTTAAAACAACTTCCGTATTCAAAAAATAATCACTAATATTGCAGCTCGATTTTTACGGGATAATAATCGTCATTAATTACTCAAAATCATGGATTTAGTAAAATTTGTAGAAGAGCAAGCGGTAACGAAAAATGAGGTTCCCGCATTTAAGGCTGGGGATACCGTTAGCGTTCACTATAAAATTCGCGAAGGAAACAAAGAGCGTATTCAGGTTTACCAAGGGGTTGTCATTCAGCGCAATAGTATAGGGGCAAATCAAACCTTCACCGTGCGCAAGATTTCCAATGGTGTAGGTGTGGAACGTATTTTCCCGATCAACTCGCCAAATATCGAGAAGATCGAAGTTAATAGCTACGGCAAAGTACGCCGTTCAAAACTATATTATTTACGCGGACTTACAGGCAAGGCAGCGCGGATTAAATCAAAGAGATTTTAATAACACCTTGGTGATTACCATAAAAAAGCTATCCTATGGGTAGCTTTTTTTTATTGCTGTTGTTTAGCAACCTAACTGACTCCAAATCTATCTTTGCTTTTTTATTGTAGCATCAAAATTCCGTTGTTTCAGCCCGGGCTTCAAATGCTGATAGAAAGAAACTATTGGGTACGGCAGCGAATCAGCTGTTCTAAGGATGGTGCTTTTCAGTTGATCTCAATCCTGTAAATGCGAGTGCTTTCTATTACCGCCCCCCTTGCTTGTTACGTTCACAAGAGATAACCTCTGTTCTCAGAATGAAAAAAGTAATGTTGGCCCACAGAAAGAATAAATAAGGGGTGTTCTGATCTTTTTTGTATCGAAGTGATTGGTTTATAGTTAGATATAGGGTTTTAGTGAAGTTCCTAGAGGTAGCTTTAAGTAAAATTTATATTCGGTTATAAATCAATTCACTATTTAATTTATATAAACTATATGTTTATAATTCGTATACGCCAAATATGCGTATGATTCCGGTTGTCCGAAATGTAAAAAAATGTTAAAAAAATTAGGGTATTCAAATAATTTGCTTTATTTGCGTTTGTTACTATGTGTGTGATGGGAATCTGGCGATTGTATCTAATCGCCAATCAATTCGAATTAACCACGGGATCAACTTTTGAATACGCGAATTACCTATAATAAGAAATGATAGTAAAAAAAAATGTGCTTGCACTTGTTGTGCTGGTTGTGATTGTATTGGGTGCCAGTTTCATTTTCCTTTCATCTTTTGACACCACCCCGGAAAGGCTGTCTACCCCAACTCCAGATATCATTGAACAAAGTAGCGCCACCAATCTCTTGTACGGATTACCTATAGCGGGGTTCAACATAGAAACCAATGCTGTCAAACGTAATGAATTTCTATCGGATATACTTCAACGGTACCAGGTGGATCTTCAGAGCATTTCTATCCTAGCAAATAAATCAAAAGCTATATTTGATGTGCGCAAAATAGGGGCCGGGCATGATTATACTGTTTTTGCCGACAATGCCGGTAAAGCTGCTTATTTTATATACCAGCCTAATCCAATTGACTACGTGGTGTATGACTTAAGGGATAGCATTTCCATCTACAAAAGGCAAAAGGAGGTGGACACTAAAATCGAGTCCGTATCAGGTACGATCCAAAGTTCTCTTTATGAAACATTGGAAGCGAATGGTGCAAGCCCTGACCTCGCTGTTCAATTGGCGGAAATATATGGTTGGGCTGTTAATTTTTATCGTATCAATCGGAACGACTGGTTTAAACTGGTTTATGAGCGTAAGTATGTTGATGGCAAACCAATTGGTCCCGGTCGGATCCGATCTGCCGTATTTGGTCATGATGGAAAGGAATATCAGGCATTTTATTTTGAGCCAAAAGATGGTCAACCCGGTGCGTATTACGATGAAAATGGGAAAAGCCTGCGTCGGACATTCTTGAAAGCACCCTTGAAATACAGCCGTATTTCGTCCCGTTTCACCATGAGGAGGTTTCATCCGGTCCAACGAAGATGGAAAGCTCATCTTGGGACTGACTTTGCGGCACCTCATGGTACGCCGATTGTTGCTACAGCAGCGGGCGTAATAATCGATTCCCGGTATAGTGGAGGGAATGGAAATTACGTAAAAATTAAGCATGACAATGTGTACACCACACAATATCTGCATATGAGCAAGCGTGCTGTGAAGAAAGGACAGCGGGTCTCACAAGGTCAGGTGATTGGTTATGTAGGAAGTACAGGACTTGCAACAGGTCCACACGTATGCTATCGATTCTGGAAAAATGGGAGGCAAGTCGATGCGTTGGCACAAGTATTTCCACCGTCCGAACCTATTAAAAGAGAATACCAAATAGCATTTGAGCGGACACTGAATGAAGGTCAGCAGCGATTGGCAGCAATCGGAGACCAAAAGCAAAGCAATCTCGAAATCTACGGTGCGTTGGCATTTCGCATTGAAAACCTGTTTGAACCTGAAACAGATGATAACCGTATTCTGGAAGGTTTTTCAGCACAGATGCTATAAGATAGCGCGGCGATCTATAGACTGTATCCGACCGGTATTTGGAATGGATCCGGTTTGAGCAGCTAAAAAACCCCGGTGATTCACATCAGCGGGGTTTCTACTAACTAAACTAAACAACTATATAAAACAAACCATATAGACACTTTGGGTTGGGTCAGTAGGCGACAACTACCCAACTGTTGCTTCAAAGATATAAATTATTTAGAAAGATTATAAATAAAATAGAAATAACTTAATAGTTGATTATCGATACCCTATTTTGCGAAATCTGTAATCACCTGGCGCCAATCCTCGCGTTCCGGAACTCTAGGCTTACGTTTGCCAAAAAACTGTACGATTACATTGCCGTCTGAATCAAATGCTTCCAGGCTCGTTACAATACCATCTTCCGTTGGTTTTTTAACTACCCAAACACTTTGGATGGCATCTTCCCGTAGATGCATATTGAATTCGGGATCAAGCACATTGAACCACGGCCCTGTCTGTAGTAATTTCTTTGCCTTACCCGTGTGTATCTGAATACATCCGCGACTCCCGATAAATACCATGATTTCTAGATTACGCTCAGACACGCCTTCCAGTATCCGCTTCAACGATGCCACTGAAATCTGCGTGGCATGTCCGTCAGGAGCCAATCGCATAGCTTGACGGCGTGAAACACCGAAGTCGCGCAGTATGCCAAAGAAATGGTGAGTGTCTTGTAAATTAAGCCACGCTTGGCGGAAACCGTCGGTGTCAATCTCGTTATCCGGAGTCTCTGTGATGGATTTGTCTACAGCCGCGGTTTGTAGCGGTACGCCCTGCTCGGATGACTTATACGTTGCTATCAGCGTCTCATAGGCTTGAATGTCACTCCGCTCGGTCAGGTAGATTTTATGCACAGCCGCGCCGTCTTTGTCAAAGAACTGGAGGCTACGGCGGTCACCCTCTAACACGGCGAAACCAAAATGCCAGGCGTTCATGAACAATCGGAGATCGATGTCGGGATTTACCACCAAACCAACGTGACCATTAAAAGAGGCCTTGGTATAAGTGCCCTGCCGCTCATGGACAGCATAGTCGTTCCGTGTAAGGGCCATAACGTGCCCCAATGTCTTGATTTCTTTTAGTATTTCGGGAAATTTAGGTTGTAATGCTATATTGGCATCACCTATGGCAACCAAATCTGCTTCGGAAACACCTAATTGTTTGGCGGCATCGCGTATACGTACTTTCGGGTTTTCGTTCCTGTATTGTTGATATTGCTCCTTGAGCGATAACGTTGTGTGTTCCATATTGTATTTATTTAATTGTTGTTTGTTCGGATAAAGCCATCGACGGGATGACCAAAGGACACTTAAACTCCTCATCATGAAATAACCGTACCTGGATGTTAAACGCTTCGTGGATATTTTCGCTGGTTACGACCTCTCGTGGCACACCGAAGGCGATGCGTTTCCCTTTTTTTAAGATCATGACTTTATCTGCATAGCGCGAAGCGAAATTAATGTCGTGGAGAATGCTGACCACACAATAACCGCGATTGGCCAGTCCCCGGGCCAACGATAGAATTTGTTGCTGGTAAAGTAAATCCAGTCCATTGGTGGGCTCGTCCAGGAAAAGCAAACCTTTTGGCTGACCATAGATCTGCGCAATGACACGGGCCAGTTGAACCCGCTGTTGTTCACCCCCTGATAGGGTGTTGTAATCCCGGTTGGCAAAGCCGGTTATGCCGGTCTCTTCCATCACGGTTTTGACAATCTGTACGTCTTCTTCCCCGGGCTTGTTGACAAAATGTGGGTATCGGCCCATCATAACCAATTCGTGTACTTTGAAAGAGACGGATAGGGTATTAATCTGTGCCAAAACAGCCCGGAATTTAGCGAGAACATCGAGCTTGTACGTTTCTATGGGCTGTTCACGTAGGTAGATCTTCCCTTCGGTTGGTGCAATCTCTTTGCACAATAATTTGAGCAGGGTGCTTTTTCCGGCACCATTCGCCCCGATAATTGCCAGTAGTTCGCCTGGCTGTACATCAAAACTTACATTTTCAATCAGTTTTAGAGGTCCAACCGAATAGTGTATGTTTCTGACTTCAATCATGTTGCGTTCATATATAATGTATGAAAAGTGATATAAAATTAATTGTTTTAAAAAATGCCGCCACGTTTTCGTCGTTCAATCAGGATGATATAAATGAATACCGGTGCCCCGATGATCGCAGTGAGTATACCAATGGGCAGTTCAGCCGGAGCGAATATGGTACGTGCGACTAAATCGGCAAGTACGAGAACGGAAGCTCCTAAGAGAGCAGATCCGGGAATAACCAACCGATGATCCGCCGAAAATGCCATCCGGAGAATATGCGGTATAACCAAGCCAACAAAACCAATCATACCGGATACCGCAACCGAGGCGCCAACTCCCAGCGTTGCCATGACAATAATCAATCTCTTTAGCACGTTTACATTGATGCCTATGTGCCCGGCCTGTGATTCACCCAATGCAAGCGCATTCAGCGACTTGCTGAAAAAGGGCAACACAACTAGCGTGATGCTAACAAACGGCAAAATACCGGTGAGGGTTTTCCAACTAGCGCCCCCCAAACTGCCAAGCGTCCAGAAAGTGATGTTGCGTAACTGCTCATCCGTAGCCATGTAAGTCAGCAATCCCGTAAATGAACCCGCCAGCGCGTTAATCGCAATACCAGCTAGCAACAGTGTGGTGATATCTGCCTTGCCATTGCCTACGGCTAAACGGTATACAGCAAATGTCGTAATACAGGCGCCAATAAATGCTGCGATGGCTAAGGCATGGTAGCCTAATGTCATAGTTAGGAAACTAACGTATCGTTGTTCCAAAACGATTACCATAACGGCAAACAGGGAAGCGCCAGAGGAAATACCGATCAGCCCGGGTTCTGCCAACGGATTCCGGAACAGACCCTGCAATGCGGAGCCTGCAATGGCTAACGTGCCACCTACAGCTGCTCCCAAAAGAACACGTGGCAGCCGGATGTTAAGCAATACGGCTTCCTGTTGGGAAGTGAAATTGACAGATGTATTTAATCCGCAGCGGTGGGCTATAATGGACCCTAACTCCGAAGCACTTATTTTGACGGCACCCACACATACCGACAATGCGCATGCTGCGATCAACAAAACGAGCAGTACCGTAAGTATAAGGGTGTAGCTTTTCAATGTATTTTCTTCGCTAGCTCAATAATTGCTTTCCCCAAACGTGGACCGAATCCGGTAAGAAATTGGCCATCCATCTCCACCACTTTTTGGTTTTTTCCCGCATTTGTCTCAGCGATGCCCTGAACTTGCAGCAATCCGTCAATGCCACCGAGACTGGATAGGCCGCTGTCAAACAATAGGATCACATCTGGATTGGCGGCAATCACGGCTTCGGATGTCAACGGTTTGAAATCCTCAAATCCTTGCACGGCATTTACGCCGCCGGCTAATTTGATTATTTCGTCCAGTTGTGTCCGTTGACCAGCCACCATCATCGTACCCGTGCCGCGGGCATAGATAAACAGGACTTTAGGTTTGCCCTGCGCTTGGGCAGTGATGGAATCTGCACGTGCTAAATCTGCTTCCAGTGCCCTGAGAAGCGAATCTCCCTTTGAAACTTGTCCGAGGCTATCGGCTACCGCCCGGATTAACTGTTTGGCACCTGCTTCCGAATATTCATGGTGGAACAGCATAAAGCGGGTCCCAGCCGCCCGGATTTGTTCGGCCACTTGAGGTTTTACCACATCGGAAATTCCGATAACCAAATCTGGTCCTAGTCCTAATACGCCTTCGGTAGAAATATCCCGGTTATGTCCGATTTTGGGTTTCTGTTGAAGGCTGGCAGGATAGGTGCTGGCTACGTCCACCCCAACAATGTTATCTTCGAAACCTAACCCGACCAAGATCTCGGAAAGCGTCCCATTTGTGGAAACAATTTTTGTAGAGTCGGATAAACCGGCCTCAGAAATAGTGGAGACATTGCAGGACTGGAAGGTCAAGAACAGTAAGCCGAATACGACGGTAAAGATAAGTTGCTTATTCATTCGTTAATACATGTGTTGTTTTTTGCTTGATTCCGTATGAAATGTTACTTCAGATTTGTGCTTCCATCGGGTTGGACGACGTAGCGAAAGGTATATACTTTGCTGTCCGGCCGATTCATAAAGTCCTTGAATGCTTCCGCAGATGTATCTGGATTGCCTCTGTAGTAGCTGATAAGTTCAATTTTCGCATATTTATCGTCATGTGTTTTCAGTACAAGGATTTTTCCCGGGATAGGGAGGATGGCATGCTGAGGATCTGTAGTGGCTGTATAATTGTACCAAGTACCGCTACCTGCCATATTTTCTGTCGAAAAACCTGTGCTTGGGGCTGTCACATAGTTGTCAAATATCCCTTCTACAAGTTGTGCTTCAGCGCCATTTCCGAAAGATAACGTAGTGCCATCAAACTTGATATCCCATGTGGTACTTGTTGAATCAACTTCTTTACCTGCGGAAAAATCAAAGTAAGCCCGGATCGGCACAAGAACTTCATCTCCGTTTTCGTTTGTAATGGGATTGCCACTGTCGTCCAAGAGTACCCGGGTTTTGCTGCCGTCTAGGTCCTCAACCGTTTTGACTTCCAATTCGGGTGTGACGTTATTGTCACCATCATCTTTGCTGCACGAAGACAGCGAAAGCGTGAAGAATACCATGATGAATGCGAGTGTGACGGCGTTTGCTTGGGTGAATGTTGTTTTCATTTTACTATGGATTATGAGTATACTGATAAATTATTTGTTGAAGCGGTAAGACAACCCACCGTATACCAAACGGCCCGGTAGGTAACTGATATATTCATTATTAGTGAATCCTAAGATGTTGTCGGTAGTGAATTGAATTCGTAACGTATTGTTAAATAATGATTTGTATATGGATCCATTAACTAATGAGTAGCCTTTTACGAATTCGTTGTCCAGGTTGACGATGCCGTTTCCATCGACATCACGGACCCCATATCTTCCCCGGTAATTCCACCGCAACGATAAGCGGATTCCGGTGCGTGTCTCATAGTAAGAAATCCGTGCATTGGCCATGTATTTTGATCGGTTAAGCAATCCACCGTATTCGCTTTTTTTCACCGTTACCGTCCGTCCGGTCTCCGGATCACGCGCATAAGCGCGGCCTTCTTTGACCATGTTCCATTCATCCACATCTTTAGCTTCCAGGTATTGGATTCCACCGCCGACTTCCAGTGTGTTAGAAAGTAGATAGGTAATATCAGCCTCTCCGCCTTGGGTGAATACAGCATTACGGTTGAAATAAGAGAATACCGATTGGCCATTGGTTTTGGTGGCTATGCTGGCAGTTGAAATGAGATTATCCACGTCATTCCTAAAAATATTCACGTTGGCAATCAGTTTGTCGGCAGGGTGCATACGTACACCGACATTATAGGCCCATGAGCTTTCCGAATTTAGGCTTGACAAGGTGGAAGGATCGATCAGCACTTCGCTGATTTGTCCTTCGTCCTGCAGTCGCTGGAGATTTTCTTGAAGATCTTCATAACCAAATACACTGTAACCTGCAACCGCGTTTGTAAAATTCAGGTAAAGCTGTCGGAAGTCTGGAGCCTTGTATCCGCGACTTGCCGAAACAAGCAACGTGAACTTCTTGTTTAATTGATAACTTGCAGCTAGCTTGGGACTAAATTGTGATCTATAAACATTATGCATGTCATAACGGCCACCAGCTATGATGTTAAGCCTGTTCAATAGCGTCCAGTCTGCCTGGATATAGCCATAACCTGAATTGAAACTCATTTTATCGTCATAGCGTGTGGCTTCTACCGTCTCATGTTGATAGCCAATACCCGCTGTAACAACAATATCCGGCCTGATCTCGTAGTCGTGTTGAAATTCCCCACGTGTAAAACCCTGATCAAAATAGGTTTCGTCATACAATTCCTTTGTGTCTTCATAACTGATGGAAGACTCCGTACGATACGTAGCACGATAAAAGCGCAACATAGAAGTATGAGCCTCTGAAAATCGGTGTGTAATGCTGGGAAAAATGCTGAAATCGCGCTGGAGCCCTTTGCCGGATACAACTCGATTTTCCACCCCATATCGATCATCTTGGGAATTGGCATAATAACGCAGCGATACATTAACATTCGTCTTATCTGAAAATTTGTACCCTGCTTTTCCCGTAGCTGTATAAGCGGCAAACGGGGCTACCGTTTGAAAACCAGATTCAGGCATTAGGCTGTATCCTGCATTGCTGAATCGATTGGCAAAACCGGAAATGGTAAGTTTGTCTGTACGATAGGATCCATCGGCACTGACGTCTGTAGATTGGTTGGTGCCATAACGTGTCGATATTCCAGCAAATACTCCCTTTGGCGGAGTTTTGGTGATAATATTAATCACGCCTGCCATCGCCTCACTTCCGTAAAGAGAAGACGAAGGGCCTTTCACAATTTCAATGCGATCGATATTAGCCATAGTGATACGAGACAATTCCAATGTCCCGGATGTACGTCCGATAACAGGTTCCCCATCGATTAATATCAGGGTATATTGTGCATCAAATCCTTGCATCTGTACGCCCGTACCATGGTCGCCTACTAACGCAAGACCGGTTTGTTCTGCTAAAATTTCATTAAGCCTAACCATACCGCGATTTTGAATCTCACGGGAGGAAACGGTGGTAATAGGTATGGGTAATTCTTCGATTTTTTTATCGGTACGGGTAGCTGTAATAACTACTTCATCTAGTGGATTGTTTTTCAAGGTATCCGATTCGGAAACTACTTCCTGTGCTGTTAACGATGAGCTCCACAGTATCAATAAATAGACAAGGGCTAGCTTTCTGCTCATTATTTAGAATATTTATAAATAACGCCACAAACATATACCTTATTGAGACTAATTACAAATAATATTCAACTTTTTTTGTCTAGCTGTTTTGTTACCTTTGACCATAATATAAATTCCGAACCGGATGAATGCTTATTATCAACTGGAAATTTGTGCCAATTCCGTAACATCGGCTTTAGCAGCACAGGAAGGGGGAGCCCACCGTGTGGAATTCTGTCAAAATCTGGAAATGGGCGGGACAACACCGTCGCCTGGTAAGATCCGAATTGCACGCGAACGGCTGACGATTGGTATGCATGTGCTAATCCGGCCGAGGGCGGGTGATTTTTTATATACACATACCGAGCTTGAGGAGATGAAAGCAGATATCTTGTTTTGCAAAGAAGCAAATTGCGATGGGATAGTGATCGGCTTGTTGGATGTGGATGGCCGTGTGGATAGGAAGCGGTTGACGGAATTGGTTACATTAGCCCATCCCATGCATGTAACATTTCATCGTGCATTTGATGTTTGCAGGGAACCTTTTGAAGCGCTGGAAGCTATCATTGCATGTGGCTGTAAACGGTTGCTTACATCTGGTATGAAAGATACCGCTTGGGAAGGGACAGGACTGATCAAAGAATTAGTTGAACGAGCGGACGGACGGATTGAAATCATGCCTGGTTCAGGCATCAATGAAACGAATTTGGCGGCTATTGCACAGGTAACCGGTGCTTCTGATTTCCATACGTCAGCTAAGATTATCCTCAATAGCAAAATGAACCATCAAAATAAGGCCGTAAATGGGATGGGAAATGAAGTATGGGAATCTTCCAAAGAAAAAATCCGCCAGTTGGCGGATATATTGAAGAATCTATAAAATGCGAGTGGCACTTGTTCGTAATCGAACAGGTGGTTATTTTTTAATTTCAGCTTCAAGTTTAGCCAATACCTCGTTGTTTTTAACGATCTGGCTGCCAGCGGGCATTTTTGAACGGCTACCCGTTTCAAGGTTACGGCCAAGTTTCAAAAATTGCACTTCAGTTTTTGCTACAACCTTATTTCTTCTGTCTTTTCTTTTTAAGCGTGTAACTCCCATTTTCTTTATCTTTTGATGTTAAACGAGGTCGGAAGCGGATTCGAACCGCTGTAAAAGGTTTTGCAGACCTCTGCCTAGCCACTCGGCCACCCGACCCTTTTTCTAAAGGAATGCAAAGCTAATATAAATTATTGATAATTGGAAGTAGAAGATCGGTTAATTGTGTGTGTTAGGATAATTTGTGTGTTTTAGGGCGAGTGTATAATAATGCATACACTTTGAGATTGCATATTTTTTGTTTTTAACTTGCTTGTATTCAATTTGTTGTTTGTTTGGGAGACGGTATGGCGCATATCTTGTATCCTATTCTATGGTTTTAAATAGTATAAAATGAAGGAGAATTAATATGAAAAAGTTAGCATTAGCAATAATAGCAGTCGGTGTTTCAGTGGGCGCTTTCGCTCAGGGACAGCCGATGGGATTCGGTATCAAAGCGGGTGTGAATTTCCCGAAGTACAATTTTGCAGGGGATAACGCATCGTATCAAACCAATAATTCAACTAATTTCCATGTAACGGCCTTTTTGGATGCACCTATTTCAACGGATTGGTTTTCTATTCAACCTGGGGTATCGTTGCAGGGAAAAGGTGCGGAATTGGCAAGCAATGAATTTGGTACGGTGACACAAAACACAATGTGGATTGAAGTACCCGTAAATCTGGTGGCGAAATTCCCGGTACAGCAAGCAGGGCACTTTTTCCTTGGTGCTGGCCCTTATGTAGCTTTCGGTATATCGGGTAAAAATAAATACGATTCAGACTGGGGATCCACAGAGACTGAGTTTGAGTTTGACCGAGATGGCACGATAAAAGGAACCGATTTCGGCCTTAATTTTATCGGAGGATTCCAAATGGCCAATGGGCTGATGATTCATGGTGGTTACGGCATGGGACTTACTGACATTCGTGGATCGAACAACGACTTTTTTCCGGAAGACCGGCTGACCAATCGGGTTTGGACGGTTGGATTGGGATTTGCGCTGTAACAAAAGATAGATTAAATGAAGAAAGGCTCGCCAGATGGCGAGCCTTTCTTCATTTAATCTGAAATCATCACACTTTGATTTCCACTTCTACACCGCTGGGCAATTCAAGCTTCATCAATGCGTCCACTGTTTTCGAATTGGAACTGTAGATGTCCAATAACCTTTTGTAGGCGCAGAGTTGGAACTGCTCACGGGCTTTTTTGTTCACGTGTGGTGAGCGCAAAACCGTGTACACTTTCTTCTCGGTGGGTAAGGGAATGGGGCCGCTTACCACAGCACCTGTAGGTTTTACAGTTTTAACAATTTTCTCGGCAGATTTGTCTACCAAGTTGTAATCGTACGATTTCAATTTGATTCTGATTCGTTGGCTCATGATATTTGTTTGAAGGTTAAAGCCGGCACGTTAGAGCTATTTACAACGGCCAGCCAATTGTTATAATTATTAAGCGTTTACTTTACCTTTTGCCTTGGCAATCACTTCCTCTTGTACATTCTTTGGTGCTTCGGCATAATGATCAAATTCCATGGTAGAAGTAGCCCGTCCGGAAGTGATGGTACGTAGTTGTGTTACATATCCAAACATTTCTGAAAGCGGTACAAGGGCTTTAATCACCTGCGATCCAGCGCGTGTATCGATGCCTTGCAACTGGCCACGACGTCGGTTCAGGTCGCCCATTACATCCCCCATGTTTTCTTCCGGTGTAAGCACCTCAATTTTCATGATGGGTTCCATCAAGACGGGCCTACATTTCGGAACTGCCTCGCGGAAGGCAGTGCGGGCTGCGATTTCAAAGGAAAGTGAATCCGAGTCGACCGCGTGGAATGAACCATCAATCAAACGCACCTTCATGCTTGACAGCGGATATCCTGCTAATACGCCATTAGCCAAAGAACCTTCGAAACCTTTCTGCACCGATGGTATATATTCTTTTGGAATAGCACCACCCACGATTTCGTTCACAAATTGCAATGGCGACTTAGCAACATCCCAATCGGCATCCACGGGTGATACAACAATCTGTATATCAGCAAATTTACCGCGCCCACCAGTTTGTTTCTTGTATACCTCGCGATGTTGTGTAGTACCGGTGATGGATTCCTTATAGGCTACCTGCGGAGCGCCTTGATTTACTTCTACTTTGAACTCACGTCTTAAACGGTCGATCAGAATATCAAGGTGCAATTCGCCCATGCCGGAAATAACGGTTTGACCGGTTTCTTCATCAGATTGCACACGGAATGTGGGGTCTTCTTCGGCCAATTTACCCAATGCGACACCCAATTTATCCACGTCCGCTTGGGTCTTCGGTTCGATGGCTAATCCAATCACCGGCTCGGGAAATACCATGGACTCCAATACGATGGGATTCTTTTCGTCACAAAGCGTATCTCCGGTCTTTATATCTTTAAAGCCTACGACAGCACCAATGTCTCCCGCTCCGATATTAGGAATGGGGTTTTGTTTATTGGCATGCATTTGGAAGATGCGGGAAATCCGCTCTTTGTTGTCCGAACGGCTGTTGTAGACATAAGAGCCTGCTTCAAGGTTGCCGGAGTATACACGGATAAAGCAGAGACGGCCTACAAATGGATCAGTTGCGATTTTGAATGCTAACGCAGCGAAAGGTTCCTTCACATCAGGTTTGCGGGAAATTTCTTCCTCTGTTCTAGGATTGGTTCCTTTTACGGCCTCCTGGTCCATCGGCGAGGGCAATAATTCCATCACAAAATCAAGCATGGTTTGTACCCCCTTGTTCTTGAAAGAAGAGCCGCATACCATGGGTACAATGGAGTTGTCGAGTACAGCTTTGCGCAATGCATCTAGTACTTCCCTTTCAGTAATCGAATTCGGGTCGTCGAAGAATTTCTCCATTAGAGACTCGTCGTAGCTAGCTACGGATTCCAGTAATTTTTCACGCCATTGAGCAACATCATCCAGCATGTCATCAGGAATAGGTACTTCGGTAAACGTCATACCCTTGTCTTCCTCGTTCCAAACAATACCCCGATTGTTAATCAAATCGACAACTCCTTTGAAATTGTCTTCAGCGCCGATAGGCAATTGAAGCGGAACAGCCTCCGATCCCAGCATTTCTTTCACTTGTTTGACTACAGCCAGAAAGTCAGCTCCGGAACGGTCCATCTTGTTAACGAAACCAATACGCGGTACTTTATAGTTGTCGGCCAAACGCCAGTTGGTTTCAGATTGCGGTTCTACACCGTCAACCGCCGAGAATAGGAAAACCAATCCATCCAGTACCCGAAGTGAGCGATTCACCTCTACCGTGAAATCCACGTGTCCAGGCGTATCGATAATGTTAACGTTATACTTGTTTCCGCGGTAATTCCAGAACACGGTGACCGCTGCCGAGGTAATGGTAATTCCGCGTTCCTGTTCCTGTGCCATCCAGTCGGTTGTCGCAGAACCTTCGTGCGTTTCACCGAGCTTGTGGTTTACACCGGCGTAATAGAGGATACGCTCGGTAGTCGTAGTTTTGCCGGCGTCAATGTGAGCGGCAATACCGATATTTCTTGTGTATTTTAAATCTCTTGACATGTTGCTAATACTGTTGATTCTTTAAAAAAACACACCGATTTGAAGGGAAGATTATCTGGTCCTTTAAATCGGTGTAATTTCATGGGCGATCTTGCCAAAATTAGAATCGGAAATGAGAGAATGCCTTGTTGGCTTCTGCCATACGGTGCGTATCTTCCTTCTTTTTCACGGCCGCACCTTCGCCTTTGGATGCCGAGATAATTTCAGCTGCCAATTTCTCATACATGGTTTTTTCGCCACGTTTGCGGGCAAAGTTAATCAACCATTTCATGCCTAAAGAGATTTTACGCTCGGGACGTACTTCCGTAGGCACCTGAAAATTCGCTCCACCTACACGACGGGATTTTACTTCGACGGCGGGCATCACGTTGTTGAGTGCTTTCTTCCAAGTGTCCAAGCCGTTTTCGCTGGTCCGCTTTTCAACCAGGTCCATCGACTTGTAGAAGATGGTATAGGCAAGTGATTTCTTTCCGTCAATCATCATGTTATTGACAAAACGCGTTACCTGAACATCGTTAAACTTCGGATCAGGTAAAATGATTCTTTTCTTTGGTTTTGACTTTCTCATCTTTTATCCTCCGTTTAACTTATTTCTTGCCCTTACCTTTTGCTGGAGCTGCCGCCTGTCCAGGTTTCGGGCGCTTAGTTCCATATTTAGAACGACGTTGGTTACGTCCAGTAACACCTGAAGTATCCAATGCACCACGGATGATGTGGTAACGTACACCGGGAAGGTCTTTTACCCGACCACCACGGATCAATACGATGGAGTGTTCTTGCAGGTTGTGGCCTTCACCGGGGATGTAAGCGTTCACCTCTTTCCCATTGGTAAGGCGTACACGTGCCACTTTACGCATTGCTGAGTTTGGTTTCTTAGGGGTAGTGGTGTACACGCGGGTGCACACGCCTCTTCGCTGTGGACAGCTGTCCAACGCTGGGGACTTACTCTTATCCTCCAGAGCTACTCTACCTTTTCTAACTAATTGTTGAATAGTAGGCATTTACAGTTTTTAATTTTTACTTTTATCCTAAACTTATTTTAAGGACGGCAAAGATAGATATATTATTTTTGATTATCAAGGAGTTCACTTCATCTTCTTTATGTTTTTTCGAGAATTACTTCAATGTTCGAATAATATAAAGTGGTTTTACCTTCATAGCCGGAATCTGTGCCTATGATAATCCATAATACACCCTGGTGATCGGTTACCGCAGAAAATTCACCGGTTCGCTCGATCAGCGTATACTCGTATTCATCTTTGCCGTTTGCGACGTTCCCAATCACGACCATATCATCGCCGTCAGTACAACATTGTTGGATTTTATCGATGTTCATCCGATAGAAGTTGTTCTCATCTGGCGACGAGGTTGGTTGATCAACGGTGAGCCCTACGCCTAAACCTACGGATTCGCCGGGAGCCCCGCCGGCTCCTACACCGCCACTTTTCGCATCGGACGCGATTCGTACTGTAAATCTCCCATGGTAGGTAACGCCGGGTTGAAGACCCTGTACCCGTTTAGTGAGATACATGAAAAGATCATCGCTGCGATTCATGCCGGAAATTCGATAGGCCGTTTTGGTTTCGTCCAACGGAGATGGCAAAATTGCGATTCCTTCCTCCAGTTCATAACTTTCTACGTTATCACCGTTGTACTCTGAAAATCCCGCCTGCCAGCCATCTTTACCATCGGAGAAGTCAGAATGAATCGTTGTAGGTTGGTCGTTCCCTTCTTCTTTTTTACAGGATACAAAAAATAGCAGACTCACCGCTGCACTGAAAAGCAACCGTAGCATAATCGTCCTCCTCTTATCAGTTTACTGTCTATAGGTAAACCGCTGGAATTCCGGATTGTTTACCATTTATTTGTTTTCTGGGATTGCTGTTTTTGGCTCTCTTCAGGCAAAGAGCCCTTAAAATAACAAAACCCGGCTGGAGCCGGGCTTCTTTTGGTTTGGTGGAGTCGGAGAGATTCGAACCCTCGTTCACCAACCAGTCTAATTGCTAATGTTTTGATTTCCTCTATGTTGGGTTTTTTGGCTGCGCCCATAAGATAGCTATTTTATATCGTTTTGTCCTGAAAATTGTCAGGTTATTTTGCATAGAAATCCCTGAAAATCTTCTTTAACGCCGTGTCTAGCTGCTCTATTTTGGTTTCATGGATTTTGATGGTGGTCCTGAGCTCATCGACAATATTAATCAATGAAGACTTATCTGGATTTTCTTTGTATTTGCGACTTCCTTTGCCGTGATAAAACCACTCATAGGACATGCCCAATTTAAGATGCAGCGTCTTGATATCCTTTATTTGGATGCGCCTGGAACCGTCCTCGAATTTCTGTACATGAGAGAATTTTCTGCCTATAATTTCGGCAATTTCCATGAGGGTAAGGTTTTCAGCTAATCTGAATTCCTTAAATCTTCGGGCCTCGGTGTTGATAATGCTTTCTTTTTCCACTTTAATTGTCTGTTTGTGATAATGCAGGTGTGATCTCTATTATCTCATCAGGGGTGATATAGGTGTTTTCAATCTCTTTGACTAGCTCCCTAGTCATATCTTCTTCGGTGACTTTGATATTGATTTCTGTCGTTACTATCGATAATGAAAACTTGGAGGCCTTGTTTGTCATTCCTTCGATTTTAACTTAATATCTATTTCCCTCATTTTGCTTACAAATCGATTGGTCAATTCATCTTTACGCTGTGAATACGAAAGCAAGGATCCTTTAGGAGATTTGGACATATCGATTAGATCGCTTGAAATAGTGTAACATTCCAATACGTCACTATATAATTGTTCGTAGTCTTTGGGAGGGCTTTTTAACGATACGACGGCTGAGTCTATTTTGTTTTGAACTTCGTTTATGGTGCTGAATATTCCAATGCTGTCAGCCTCATGCATTGCTAAGCGAAGGGCCTCATTAAAGTCGCTACCTATCCATTTTCCCTTATATGTTTTCTTTTCGATAGCTGTCCTCCAAATATCGGCGAAATGATTAATGCCAACGGTTGACATGTCGATGGAACTTGCCAGAAGGGAGACGCAACTTCGATATTTTGCGTCGTAATTACTGTTGTTGTTTGAGCAGCCGGCGGCTAGTAGGAAAACAAATGCCAGCAAGATAGGATAGATCGACTTTAGGTTAGCTTTCATAATTTATCTGTCTTGTGAAACTTTTACGATATTAAATATTTGGTGAACGTCGTCGAGATTGACTTCGAAATCTGGGTATAGCTCTTTGTTTGGGTTGATTGACCGCAGCGTTACCACACCGGTTTCGATATCGTGGGCGACCATACGTTTTACAAGGATGCCATCGGTTTTATGAACGATTACATAATCCGGGAATCGGTGCATATGCAATTTATAGCGCCAATGATGTTTTAGGATTTCTCTACCCGTTACTACGTTGCCATCGTAAATATTATCTCTCATCAGTTCAGGTTCGTTGGTTGTCATGCTATCTCCAACAACTTCGAAGGATTGGTAATTTCCCGAATGTCGTTTACTCACTATTATCGTATGTTTAGGTAGTTCTTCAATATATTGTGGGTCTTGGAATCCGGCTAGGTACCCGGCGTATGCGTATTCTTGCACTAATGGGGTGATCATTATCATCGTGCCATCCTTTAAGTCTAGAAACTTGGTTTTCGAGTTGTCAACATCCTCGATTGTATAGCTCTGACCCTTGGCTATCCCCGTATTTTTGTTCAGGTATTTTTCACCCTCGCCGCTTTCGAACCAATCAATATTTACGCCCAGGTGTTTGTATAGCCTAGCGGCCATCGTTTTAGGTACGTTTTTTTTACCTGATAAGATTTCAGACAAGTAGCTTTTTCCCAATTCGATCCTAGTTGCAAACTCGTTATCATCTTTCAGACCTAAATCTCTTATGACTTCGCGTAGTCGTAAAAGTTTTTGCGAATTATTTTCCAATTGAATTTCAATTAATTGCGAATTATTTTAAAATAAAGTTCTCAAAATCTTTGAAAGTTCTCAAATGAGAACTATATTTGTATTCATATTTGAGAACAAAATAACAAAAGATATGCCAACTATGGAAATTAAATTGCGTAACGATGTCGTTGAGAGGCTGAAACGCGATCAGCATCTGCGAACGAAATTGGCGTTGGAACTTCGCAGAAGCTATGCAACGATTCAACGATATGTGAACGATAACAGCGAATTGCTCACCACTGCGACCGCGTTGCGAATTATTTCAGAAGAATTAGGCATTGATAGATCAGACTTACTTGAAGAAGCGTAAACGTATGAGCAAGTCTGAATTGAAAAACATGTATGACCTCATATTCCGGTGGTGGAAAGACGAGGTAAGAGAAAACCGAGAGCTACTAACAAAATATGAGGCTTTAAAAGCGGAAAATATATCACTTAAAAAACAAATCCATGAGCAATCTAAGAATAGTTTACGTTAGGGGAGACGAACCTATTAGACCAAAAAACTCAAAATCGAAATTCAAGCAAGAGGTAGATGATTTCATCAAGCTCTTTGTTGAGGATCACAACCGGAAATTTCAGTCATGCAAGTCGTAAAATTCATGGGTAAGGTAGTGTTTTACTACGTCGTTATCCTTACGATTTTCTTGCTGCTGATGATGCTTTATGGCGAAATCGAATTTTAAATCAAATATCATGTCAAATCAATTATCTTTAACAAAACAACACATTACGAGCCTGTCACCGATGGATGTAGCATCGGATGAGACTATTGGCAAACACTTCGTGCAGAAGTTCAAAGCAATGTACCGCGTTCCCGAAAATCAGGCGGTTGCTTTCTACGAGCGTGAAAAAGATAACTTCATGAAACGCATCGAAGAAAATGAAAGCTTGCAGAAATGCACACCTATGTCCCTGTTCAAATGCTTTATGCAGGTTGGTGGATGGAAGCTGAGCCTTGACACCGGGAGCCAGCCCGATGTTTACATTATTCCAGGTAACAGAAAAGTCATTGTTGAAGATGAAAACGGCCGTAAGTCCGAGCAGTGGATTCAGGAAGCCGCGGTCCAGCCATCGCCATACGGCGAAAAGAAGATCCGGATCGAGACCGGACAAATCAAACACGTAGGTAGCCCTACGGTTGTATACGACTGCGATGACTACACCGAAATGCTGGGTACCGATGGTCGTATTCAAGTTCAATGGAAAAAAGGGCAACGCACTGAAAAATCACGTATTACCAATGGTTTTATCTTGCTTGAATATCCTGACGGTACCCGTGAGTTTAAAACTTTCGACCTTGAGGACATCGCATCATGGGAACGAGCCTCAACCAAAAAGAATAAGGGTAAAACCAATCTCCTTTACGGTTATGAATGGAAAGGGTCAGGAGATAACGCCAAAACCGTCAAAATAGAAGGAGGTCAAATTGACCGTAAATTCTTTGAAGGCAAAATACTAAAACATGCTTTCAAGCTTTTCCCGCGAGTTATCGCCACGCAGAATCTTCCCGAAGGATTTGTACCGAGTACCGAAGACGCCGTACGCCAAGGTTTCGATACATCCGAATTTACCGAGGATATCGAGCACACTGAAGTCATAGAAGAAGCTCCCGATGACTTCAAGCAGGAATTGCAAAACCAACAATCAGAAACGAAGAAAGAAGCGACTGTTGTCATTGAGAGTAGCGATCCTGACGAGCCTGAGTTTTAGATGAAAGTAATACTTATAGTATAAATTGTATAATTAATACAGCCGATTTATCGGCTGTCATAACCTCAAAACAATCATGCAAGAAACCCAAACATCAGAAATCATCAAATTTGAAGAAATTAACGGTTTGATGATGTCAGCACCCGAAGTGCTTCAAAAAAACCAGTCTTTGAATGCCAAAGCTGTAGCCAAAGCTACCGCTTTGCGAGATACCATCGAAGGGCAAGGTATGAGTGACGAATTGGATTCCGAGTTAAACAAATGGATGTCCAGCGCCAAAGATGCTGACGCTCTTCTAAAACAGAGACGTTCGCCGATCACGCAGATAGCTAATCAGCTGATAAAGGCGTTCACGTCATTAGAACATCCGTTCGATGCAACAAAGAAAGACAGCTTTTATAGTGTTTTCCAGGTGTACCGCAACGGATGGGCAAAGAAAAAAGCTGACGAACAGAAAGCGAAAGAGGCCGAGATATTGCGTCGACAGAATATCGAAAAGGAAAAGATTACCCTCAAAGCCGAAATCGAGCGACAAGTACGTGAAGCGTATTCACACAAGCTTTACGAATGGAAAAATTGGGTAAACAACGTACTTGTTAACATGACGTTGCAGAATTTTGACGAAAGCAGGGCAAAGCTCGAAAACCTGACCATCGACTATCCCCGCGATAAATTTTTGATGCTTCCGGTGAATGTTACCGCCATTTACCTTCATGTCACTGAATCAGGTAAGTTGATAGGTGACATCAAAGAAAGTCTGTATCAAGAGCTTTCTGCTAATTTCCATGAAAACATGGAAGACCTAAAACAGCGCACAATCGATCAACTACCGTCTAAAAAGCGTGAACTTGAAAATATGGCAAAGGCATCGGCCGAACAGAAAGCGTTACTTGAAGCGCAAGCCGAAAAGCGCCGTCAAGAAGAAGCCGATAAGTTAAAGGCCGAACAAGAAGCGCAGCAAAAAGCTGACGCTGCACGCATTGAAGCTGAAAAGCAACTGCAGACTGCGGGTACCTTGTTTGATTCCGCTGCACAGCTTGCGGAAGTAAAAGAAGATGCCGGCAAAGTTAGACAGGGCTACAATATTGAGGTGCTGAATCCAGCCGGTTGGGGTGCCATTTTTTTCTTTTGGTTTGAAAAAGAAGGTCAGTCGATGAATGTTGCTGATATGGAAAAAAAGACCTTCAAGCAGCTCAAAACATTTTGCGAGAAATATGCCCACAAACATGGCGAAAAGATCGCAAATGAAGCGGTTGTGTACGAAGAAGAATTCAAAGCGGTCGTAACCAAGTAAGAATATCACAAGATGATGGATCCTTATTTCAGTAGATCAGAAGTCAGCCATAGCGACTTATGCGCTTTAGAAGAAATGCTTTATCCCCGGCCAGAGTTCGGGGATAAGCAAAAAGCGTTCGCTTTCGGGACCTTGCTTGACGCTATGATCACGGAGCCGCATAAAGTCGATTACTATCAGTTAAGCGTTGAAGGTCAGTATTCTGATTACCCGTTTACAAAAAGCGATTTCGAAGTCGCCGCCGCTATGAAACGCGCTTGCATGAAAGATACGTTTGCTAAGATGCTGATTGAAAATGCAGACTTCCAAAGCGTGTCAACGGCTTATGAGTTCCCTATTGAATATGGCGGGTTTGAGTTCCAGCTTACTGCAGGTGTTCGTTGCAAGTGGGATTTACTGGTAAGGCTTTGGAAAATGGGCGGAGATATAAAAAGTACCGCCTGTGAGACGCAAAAGCAATTCGAAGAAGCGTGCGAACACTTCCGCTATTACCGGTCACGCGCCTGGTACATGGATATCGAGGGAACGAATAAAGACATGATCATCGGTATCAGCAAGAAGAATCAAAAGGTATTTAAAGTGCCGATCAATAGGGGTGATAAGCTTTATAATCACGGAAAATCACAGTATCAAGACATTGCATTCAAATACTGGCTTTACGTGGACGGATTTAAACAAGCTGCATAAATGAACCCAGATTTATCACTTTACTATTCCAAAGATAGCCGTTTGAGAAGCTTCGAAGATATGCACATGCATATACTAGCTGAGTTCGGTGTCGAAATAGAAGGTATAGTATTGGGCGATGGTCGAAACGTAAAGTACAGGTTTGAAGATGAAGAATTGGGAGCATGTGAGTACTGGCCATCTTCGGACAAGGTACATATTCACACTACTAATGAATGGATTTCTCCAGGTATCTACTGGCTGTATAAAAGGTATACTAAATAATCAATTAGAAATGACAGGAATTGAATTAATCGCCAAAGAGCGACAACATCAAATTGATAAACATGGATTTACAGGCGAGCATCACGCTAATCATCCCGAGTGGTATGATGATAACCAAATGATAGATGCGGCGTCTCTACTGGTAGAACCGGATATCTCAGGTAATGTTTGGTATCCGAAAAATTGGGATAGCCATTGGTTTTATGACCTATGCCGTAGAAGCCACAAGGAACGGCTAATCATTGCCGGAGCTTTGATAGCTTCTGAAATTGACCGCTTAAATAATCTAGAAAATGAACAACATAATTAAAGCACTCAAAGACTTCCCTAAGCTCAATGTCTCGCGAATTGCCAATAAGCTTGGGTTGACGGTATTCGAAGTATCACAGGCGCAACACGAGTACCTTAAAAAATTCAGGAAACGAGTTTATACCGATTAATTAATATGAGAACAACAGTCAAAACAGCAAAAGAGGTATCGATCAGCCGCAATATCAGCAAGGCAAAGATCAACAAAGGAGGTGGCTTGGATGTCACCTATTACGAAACCATTATTTTCACTGATGGCGACGGTCAGGAGGTCGAACTTAGCCGCCAACAAACGTCAGAGGGCCGTAACCTCATACATGACGACATGCAGGCGGCTTTCGATATGCTGCGTACCCATTTGGCCATCATTTGCGACCAGCCAGAAGCTAAAGACAAGACTTTCTATGAGCTGGATGAAGATGTAGAACGGCTAAACAATTTCAAAGTTAGCAGCTATTCTATCGGTGGCAGCGGTAATCATGAAGGTGTTTCGATATCCGGTAACCGCAGACTTCGCGGCGGCAGGGTGTTGAATCTCAATGCGCCTTTTACGAAATACTTCGACGAAAACGATCCGTATGAGAGCGCGACGGAACTCCAAAGCTTGATCAACCATTGCAACGAAGAAGTATTGGAGTATTTGGACGGTAAAATAAAACCCAATGCCCAGGGAGATTTGTTCGATCAGGCCGAGAGTGAAGCGGAGGATATGGAATGAGTAAAATCAAAAGAAAGTCGGAAAAATTAGCTGGACTTGCCAAAAAGGTATTCGGAGAAGATTTAGTGGCTGAAGCTTTTGTACTAGGTGAAAATTATGGTTCTGATAAAAATAACACGAAAGTGTTAGACAAAATTGAAAGTCATCTCACCGAAGAAGATGATGGATTTGTATACGACTACATAGATTGTATAGAAATCAGATTTTGTAACAATAGATTGGTAAGATTTACCAATTCTGAATGGGCTTCAATACATCTTATTTCCGAATAGCAAAGATTAATTAACTAAAGTTTAACCGTCAGGTGTGTTCTTTATAGCTGCGAATCAGGGGTGATTTATGCTTTGAAACATTAGTTAGCAAGCGCTGCCGGTCGCTTAATACCGGCAAAACGTCGAGGTGGCGGAATTGGTAGACGTTCAAGGGGCTAATAAGGTATGCATTCCTTCCGTAGCCGAATGGATGATGGAGCCAACAGTAATAATGCATCAGAGGCCCTTCATCGTGCTGGTTCGAATCCAGCCCTCGACACTAATTTTTAACTCTTAAACAAAACAATTATGTCACATTTCACAGTAATGGTCATTGGAAATGACCCAGAAAAACAATTAGCACCTTATCAGGAAAACAACATGGGCAACTGCCCAAAAGAATATTTGAAATTCAATGATGTCGAGGCCGAACATAGAGAATCCTACTCGACTGACGAGACAACCGTATTTGTTTCTCCTGAAGGAAAACTATTCTCAAAGTATAATGATCAGTTTCGCGTTGCGGGTGGATTATTGGAAGGTTCAAAATACATGTGTCCAAAGGGATGGACAGAAAAAGAAGTCCCTGTTAGTGTATTGTACCCCACTTTCGAGCAATATATGTCTGACTATTGCGGTAACGAGCGCAATGAGGACGGTACGTATGGTTATTGGGAAAACCCCAATGCAAAATGGGATTGGTATCTGCTGGGTGGTCGTTGGACAGGATTTTTCAAACTGAAAAAGGGTGCTAAAGGGATAGTTGGAGATACCGGAATAATGACCCCGACAGCTAAACCAGGCTACGTTGATCAAGCTCGTTTGCGAGACATCGACACACAAGGAATGAGGGTTGAGGCTAAGCAGGACGCTATCAACAAATATAATAGAATAGCAAGTTTTTTCGGTGGCGAGATACCAACCCTAGAATTTAAGTGGAAAGACCTGTTGGCAGACGAGACCAAAACAATCGATGAAAAGAGATTCATCTATCACGACCAAATCGCCATAAAGAGGTTGAATGAAATCCGTAATTCCGACAAACTAGCTTTTCGGGAGCTAGCATTTTTGAATCTCGATGACTTTCAAATTTCCCTTGAGGAGTATGCGGATAAGGCAGCTAACGAAGCTATGACGCCATTTTCTGTTTTGAAGGATGGAAAATGGAGTGAACGAGGCGAAATGGGTTGGTGGGGAATTGTTAGTAACGAGAGGGACAGAGGCGATTGGGATGAGGAATTTAATAAGCTTATTGATTCGCTTCCCGAAGATACATTGATTTCAATTTATGATTGTCACATATAACCAAAAACAAATAAAATGAAAAAGTACAGACTAAAGCCCGAGGCGGTACCATTCTTTAGTGAAAGTATTGCCACTCAAATTCTTGACCTTGAAATATGGAAAAAAAATCATGTTGAACCAAAGGCACTAGAGGAAGTTGAAGATGCGTATTTGTCTTATGGTCAAAAGTCCGGTGAAAATAGCAAGAACTTAGGTGGATGGGATAAGGATGGATCAGAATTTCTGTTCACGGTACATTTCCCTAGCGTTAAGTTTCGCGAACACGACGAATTTTCCAAGGGAAAGGTCATACGCGGATTGATGGATAGGATTCAAAGCTGCATCAATAATTTTTATAGTGACTTCGTAAACGACAAACAATCATGAAAACAGTAAACATCAATGGAGTGGATTATCAGGTAGATGATCGCTTTGCAGACTTCACCATTCATCAAAAGCCGTCTAGCAACGTAGCTTTCTTTGGCTACAACGAAGACGGACATTTCTTTATCCAATTCCAAAACGGCGGAGCTTATGTATATGAGCATATCGAGGCCGATGTAATAGCCGGTGCCGTACAAGCCGAATCCATCGGAAAGTATTACCGCGCCTTCATAGCGGTCAAGCATCCTTCAACAAAGCTCACTGATAGTATCGTGTTGGTGCCTGAAAAGGCTGTTGATTTCTGATAAAATTATACAAATGGTATAAAAAGTATGAGGGGTAAGAACACTTTTAAGCGGCCGCATATCGAATATGCGCCGCTTATACAACAAAACAAAAATTCCGACCCAAAGCGGACGGTATATGACACTGTAATATCGTTGATCATCGTTGCAGCTGCCTTTTTGCTGTCACTAATTTTTGGCTAATGAAAAATCATAAACCGCTGTTGATATCCAATGGATTTGGGTACACAGATTTCCGGATTACATGTGACCGAAGATTTGCTGTGATTACCGGCAATGGATATCCTGTCATTAACAACCACGATGACGGCGCTATACTTGCACCGTGGGATTGGGAGTTAATCCAAGAAGTTTCCAGTGACGGCCAGTGGGTACCCTTTGGCGAACCTTCAAAGGATTCGTACCCACAGTTCAGGAGTTATATAAAGGTGTCAGATAAGCCGTGTCAAACTTATTTCGACCAGGAAAGTGGAGATATTTTCGCGATACGTCGTGGCGCTGATGTCGTTATTTTCGGGCTGATAACGGTTCTGTGTGTTGCCCTTGTTGCGGGGTTGGTTTGGATGACTAGGATAGGAGGTGTTTCGTGAACAATCAAGAAACTAAATTATGTCATTCCTAATCAAGATATATCCCGATCAATATTACTGCGGTGGTACCGGCGATCCCGGTCGGACGCTTTTAAAGGAGAATGCAAAGCGTTATGATTCCGAGAGCTCTGCAAGGATAGCGACGAGCGTACTAAATTCAAAATACCCACACAGGATTTACGAAGTCGTTGAAGAAAATCTTTTATCCCAATTTGAGGTGCCTTACGGTTATTCATCATGGGCAAACTTTCTTCAAAAACATCCGGGGTTGTTAGAGATCGATGATCCTCAATATAAGGTGCTGATAAAGCATGAAAAAAGCCGGGAATTAACAGGAATCCGACTATCGGAAATATTTCGAGAGGTGGCACTTGAAAAATTACAGCAGCAACTCAATACCGAAGAATGCACCATCATTTTACGTGCCTTGGAAGCTGTTGAGCTAGCTTATACCGGTTTGACAAAAACGAAGATCAAGGCTTTGGGCGACAAAATTTATCACATCAGATATTTACTTAGATGAACAATCAAGAAGCAAAAGAAAAAGCCATACGCGAGGCGTACGGTGATCTTTGGGAGACGGTGAAAAGTGACGTCAATACAACGGGATGGTGTACATTATTTATTATGTACGTCCATGACGATAATACAGATATAGATGTCGTACGTGATCACATCCGACACGATCCTATAAAATGGCGTCCAAAATCATTGCGTGGAATAAATAGTAACAACGGTTGGAACCGTATCGATGGGCTGGATTCTCTTCCGCGGGGAAACTGCATTTATACTGTTTTAGGTAAATCCGGTAACATTGAAGAATGGTCATTCACCGGTGGGGATAATTGTATAGCTATTTGGCTAGAATACTTCACCCACTGGCGACCTCTAGTTGAATTACCAAAACCAATTTATTAGATCATGAATTACCAAATTATAACCAACGAATCCGCGCTGCGGGCGTTCATAGAGTGGCTTCCGGATTTGGAACTTCACGAAACGTTCTATTGCTGCCTGTTTGCTAGAAGCAAATACGTGAGGGATTCGTCTAATGTACTACCGCACATACGTAGCGACAAAGCGCAACTGAAACGGTTTACATCCAACAAAGAGAGACTGTTTGATAAAATCCGTCAACTTGAGTGTCCTTTAGGCTCTTATAAACAAAAGGATTTGGTTGTACCACAAGAAGCGCTGGCGCTTTACATAACTATTAATCCAAGGTCGTTTATCAAGGCAAACACTTCTAGTGTCCGAAAACTTCTTGATTTGGCACTACAGCCCTACAACGGATTCCATCCGTACCAAGAGGTCATGAGTGAAATCCAGAAGGCTAAAAGCCGAAGCGTGTTCGTGTCGTTTGATTTCGATATTCCTAAGCCAATGCCGAACGATTTATTTATGGCAGTCTACGAATCAGTAAACACACGAGCAATACAATGGGTTGAGACGCGAGGTGGCTACCATCTCACCATCCGAACATCAGAAGTATCAGATAACTACAAGAAAAATTGGTATCAGGAAATACGCAAAATATTATCCCGATTCAGTCAAGATCACGACAACGCTGGTGATATCATGCTCCCTGTACCTGGTACCATTCAAGGCGGTTTTACCCCGAAATTACTTTAATTCATGAGTATAGGAAGCGCTCTGCACATAGGTGCAAATTTCAGAATAGATTTTAAGTATAACCCGAAGGTCGTACAGGCTATCAAAGAATTGCCAGAACGTCGGTTTGATTTCAACGAAAAGGTTTGGTTTGTACCTGCTAAACACCGCGATGAAGTGGTAAGATTCTGCAAGAAATTCAATCTTACCTTTGGAGTGAAGCACGTGGAAGAACCTCAATTTTCGATGGAAATACCACCGTTGCCCGAGCTGGATATAAACATCCCACTAAAACGGGATTTACGACCATACCAACGCCCGGGCGTTGCTTACACCATATCAAAGCAAAGGTTAATCATGGGTGATGATATGGGGCTTGGGAAAACCATGCAAGCTATCGCCTCCGTTGAAGGTCTGCACGTGTTGGGAAAACCAGTTTATCCCTGTCTTGTAATATGCCCGTCAGCCGTAAAGGAGAACTGGAAGCGTGAGATTGAAAAGACGGTTCACAAAAAGGCCATAATTATGGCAGACAGCGTAAAAAACACCTTCCCTGAGTTCTACCGAACGGGGTTGGCCCAATTCTTCATCGTCAACTACGAAAGTTTAAAGAAGTATTTCGTTGATCATATCGATGACCCCGGCAAGGATAAAAACGGGCGTAAGAAGCCGCTCCGGATTTACCACATCCATTTCAAAGAAAAGTATCTCAATTTCTTCAAAGCAGTAATTGTTGATGAAAGCCATCGCGTCAAAGCATTGTCGACACAGGCTACAAAATTCACGAAAGGCGTTTGCACGGGGAAGGAAACCATTCTTTTGCTGACAGGAACCCCGGTAATCAATAAGCCAAAAGATTTGATTTCACAATTGGGTATATTGGACCGGTTGCCCGATTTCGGTGGCTACAAGGCGTTTGAAGAAAGGTATTGTTCAGGCCCGAATGAAGCCAGTAATCTGAAGGAGCTGAACTACAAGCTAAATGTCAGTTGCTTTTATCGCAGGAATAAAACGGATCCGGAAGTGAAGAAGTATCTGCCTGATAAATCGAGGCAAGTAGTTTTGTGTGATCTCAACGAATCGGCGCGCAAAGAATACAATCACGCGCAAGCCGATCTTGAAAGCTACATGAAGCAATACAAGGATGCCAGCGACGATCAAATAAAGAAGTCGATGAAAGGCGAGGTGATGGTGCGTATCGGTATCCTGAAAAACATTTCTGCCCGTGGCAAGCTCAAAGACGCATTCGACTTTATTAAAGATGTTATAGACGGTGGTCAAAAGATTGTTGTTTTCTGTAACCTCACTGATATCGTCAGGGCTGTACAGGAAAAGTTCCCGCGGTCGGTAAGGCTTACCGGAGCGGAAAACGCAACACAGAAGCAAGCTTCGGTGGACGCTTTCAAGAATAACCCGAACGTTGATCTGATCGTGTTAAACCTGAAAGCAGGAGGGGTAGGAGTGGACGGATTGCAGGACGTAGCTACGCAGGTTTGCTTTATCGAATTCGGTTGGCACGCCGCCATTATGGACCAAGCGGAAGATCGGCTTTACCGAATGGGACAACATTCAAATGTCATGTGTACGTACTTCCTGGGTAGGGCAACAATTGACGAATGGAACTACAAGCTTATCCAAACGAAACGTGAGATCGCCAACACCGTGACAGGCAATGAAGATTTGACAGACGTTAGCATCGTAGACGATTTAGCCAATCTATTTAATCAAAAATAATACTAATAGTATAACTTGTATAATGAGACACGACAATTCAGAGAAACTAGGCAAAGGAATCGCTAAGGTTTTAGACGGACAGAAGATATTCGATAACCGCGATACGATCAGTGGCAAGCGTAAAGTTCGGATCAACGCAACTACATGGGTTTACACGTCAAAAACCGACAAAGAGGTAAAAGAGTGGTATAGTCGGAAATTTGAAAATAGGGGGATTTGAAATGGGAATCAAAATGGATAAATCAAGCCTGAATCTTTTCTACCGTGTTGGCCACCTTTATACCAAGCAAGGTTTATGGTACGACAAGCATGGAAACTTCACGGGATTGATTCACCGAAAATTCAAGTTCTGCCTAAACAGTGATCTGCAGATGCCATTTGACAATGATTGCGTTGGCTGGCTGTCTGCAACAAAAACGCTGAATGAACTTTTCAACTGGTTTACGTTAGAAGATATTCAGGAGCTTCAACAGCATGACTTCGTAGTATGGGAATATATGGTCAGCAATTGGAAACAACACAACGGCCACTGGCTTATAAATCAGGAAACCAGCATAGCTATCGAAAGGATTACATTATGAATTATATCGAGTTCTTAGAAAGCAAGGTTGTTGTTGCTGAAAACTTCGGTGCTACGATTGATAAGCGTTTGCTGTCGGACACTTTGATGCCACACCAAAAGGCAATTGTCCCTTGGGCGATAGAAGGCGGCAGACGCGCTATTTTTGCGTCGTTCGGGCTAGGCAAAAGTGTTATCCAGCTGGAAATAGCTAGGCAGGTAATATTGCTTACAAAAAAGCATTTCCTGATCTGTATGCCGCTGGCCGTTGTCGGGGAATTTCGCCGCGACAATGATATGTTGGGTACCGGCCTAGAAATCGAATACATAACCGATACCGATGATATAGAAGATGTCAGTGAATTTGATAACTTCCTCAACTACATCGAGGGAATAGACGATCCCGGTCCGAAAATCTATTGCACCAACTATGAGCGGGTACGGAAAGGTGATATCGACCCGAACAAATTCGGCGGTGTTTCTTTCGATGAGGCCAGCATACTTCGGAACCTGAAAACTGAAACAACCAATTACGTGTTACAGCATTTCAAAAGCGTACCGTATCGGTTTGTTGCAACCGCAACACCCACGCCAAATGACTTCATCGAGATTCTGAACTACGCGGATTATCTGGGTGTGATCGACCGGGGACATGCTTTAACGCGCTTCTTTCAACGAGACAGTACAAAGGCTGGCAACCTTACATTGTATGAAAACAAGAAAGAAGAATTTTGGAAGTGGGTTGCCACCTGGGCGGTATTTATCAATAAGCCTTCCGACTTGGGATTCGACGATACCGGTTACAACCTTCCCAAGCTGAATCTCCACGAAGTCGAGGTGACTAACGTAGTTGACGGGCCTATCGTCAACAAAGACGGTGAATTGGTTTTGTTCAAAGATACCACCAAAAGCCTTGTAGATGTCAGCCGAGAAAAGTCAGAAAGCGTCGCGTTACGGGTGCAAAAGGCTTTCGATATCCTGAACGATAACGGAGATGTTTCCAACTGGATTATTTGGCACCATTTGGAGAGTGAGCGTGCGGAAATCGAGCGGAGATTCAAAGGTACCCAATTGAAATCTGTCTATGGCTCCCAAACTAACAAGGAAAAGGAAGATTTATTGATCAGCTTTTCGAACGGCGAATATTCGATTCTTTCCACCAAGCCTAAAATCGCAGGATCCGGATGTAATATGCAGCACGCCTGCAATAATATGATTTTCGTCGGCATCGATTACAAGTTCAATGACTTCATCCAGGCTATTCACCGTTGCTACAGGTTCGGGCAAACGAAAGAGGTGAACGTTTGGGTTATCCTAACACAGAATGAACGGGATGTGCTCAAGAAGCTCAAAATGAAATGGGCAAACCACATCGAACTACAAACCGAGATGGTGAACATCGTACGAGAATACGGCCTAAACAGCGACAAAATCAAATCAGACATGAAACGACAACTCTTCAATAACAGGCGAACGGCCACCGTAGGCGAAGCCACCGTTTACAACGATGACACAGTCAACGTGCATAAGGATATGCCGGACAACAGCACAGGCATGGTCCTCACCTCAATACCTTTTGGGGATCATTACGAGTACAGCGATAATTACAACGATTTCGGCCATAACTTCGGTAATGGCAAGTTCTTTGAGCAAATGGATTACCTTACGCCCCATCTTTTGAGAACACTCAAGCCGGGGCGTATCGCGGCCGTCCACATCAAAGACAGGATCCGTTACAGTTATCAAAACGGCACTGGCTTTACAACTATCGACGATTTTAGCGCTGACGTATCTTATCATTTCAGGAAACACGGCTTTCATCTTGTTGGCAAGATAACCATCACTACCGATGTTGTCCGCGAAAACAATCAGACATATCGGCTGACATGGGGCGAACAGCGAAAGGATGCCACCAAGATGGGAGTGGGGCTACCCGAATACATCTACCTATTCCGCAAAGAACCTTCATCATCTGACAACGCCTACGCAGATGACCCGGTTGTAAAAACAATTGATGAATACCTGTTGAGCCTATGGCAGCTTGATGCGCATGCGTATTGGAAGTCATCGGGCGACCGCTTCCTTTCGTTCGATGAGCTAAGTAAGTACGACATGAAGTTCGTTTACAATGCTTGGAAAAAATACGATAAGGAACATATATACAACTTCCAAGAGCATTTGAGGGTTTGTGAAGATTTGGCTACAGTTGACCGGCTATCCAAATTGTTTATGACCATTCCGCCAACAAGCAGTAATGACCTCGTTTGGACAGATATCAACAGAATGAACACCCTAAATGCCAATCAGGCAAACCGAAAAAGGGAGAAGCATATTTGTCCCCTGCAGCTGGATATCATCGATCGGCTAATCTATAGGTTCACTAACGAAGGTGATTTAATCGACGATCCGTTCGGGGGTTTATTCAGCACAGCCCATCAGGCGTTGAAGCTCGGGAGGAAAGCAGTATCAGCTGAACTAAATCCCGATTATTACGATGACGGGCTTTTCTACCTGAAAGCATTGGAGTACAAATTAAGCGTCCCCACGCTTTTTGATTTACTGTAAAATTATACAAATAGTATTAAATGTATAAATCTAAAATTCATCAAAATGATAAACCTCTTTATAACAGGAACAAAACCCAAAATCCAAATCGTTTCTAACCCTGACGATATTCAATTCATAGTTATTGACCTATTTTGCGGGGCCGGTGGCGTCACTACAGGATTCGCGAAAGCAAGGCTAAAAGGTAAGCAGATAGCAATTATTGCCGCTTGTGTAAATCACGATCCCAAAGCCCTGGAAAGCCACTGGAAAAATCATCCTGACGTTGTTCACTTTGAGGAAGATATCAGAACCCTAGAATTAGGGCCTTTGGTTGAACTAATCAACGATTACCGCAAAGCCTACCCGAAAGCCAAAATTTTGCTTTGGGCATCATTGGAGTGTACAAATTTCAGCAAGGCAAAGGGTGGCCAGCCCCGTGACGCCGATAGTCGAACACTTGCCGACCATCTCCATCGATATATTACCGCGCTGAATCCTGACTACGTCCAAATCGAAAATGTAGTTGAGTTCATGAGCTGGGGACCGCTCGATAAGAACGGAAAGCCCGTTAGCCGCCGCAGTGGATCCGACTGGCTAAGGTGGAGAGAATCGATAAACAATCACGGTTACCGTGATGATTGGCGGGAACTGAATAGCGCCGACTTCGGCGCATACACGGCTAGAAATCGTCTTTTCGGTTGTTTTGCTAAGCCGGGATTACCAATTGTTTGGCCGCAACCTACCCATGCTAGGAATCCAAAAAAAGAAGGCTTGTTCGGCGCTGGATTAAAGAAGTGGATGCCTGTGAGGGATGTGTTGGATTTTGAAGATGAAGGTAAGAGCATATTTGACAGGAATATACCGCTTTCCCCTCGCACACTGGAACGAATATACGCAGGACTAATTAAGTACGTTGCCGGGGGTAAGGATGCTTTTCTTTCTACCTACAACTCGGGAAATCCTGAATCACGAAACACCCCATTAGATCGGCCGTGCAGGTCACTTCTTACAGCCAATACCCACGCGAAAGTACAGTGCAGTTTTATATCAAAATATTTTTCAGGAAAGCCCGAAGGTAAGGTGATTTCGACAAATGGCCCAGCTGGTACTATTACCACCTCTGCCAATCAATCCTTAGTGCAGCCTGTTTTTATGGTGAACTACAACCACTCATCCAAATGTGCCGATGTAAATAAATCATGCCCGACCTTGGTGACCCGCGATAAGCTTGCCTTGGTCAAAACCGCTTTTCTAGCAAAATACTACGGAAACGGCTACAACATCCAGTCAGTTGACGAACCTGCAGGTACACTTACAACGAAAGATCGGTTTACCAAAGCCCAGGTGGTTTGGCTCGATAAAACATACAATAGCCCGGCAAATCATCAAGGAATAGATCGGCCGGCCGGCGTTGTTATGGCTAATGATAAGCACCAAAAGGTACATGCTGTTTGGCTCGATAGAAATTTCACCAATGGGGGCCAACATTCGTCAGTAGACCTTCCAGCCGGTGCGGTCATGCCTGTACCAAAGATGAACAAGGTGGAGGCTATTCCCTTTATCCTGAATCCAAACTACGGGAACATTGGCAAATCCATTGACGAACCCGCACCGCCGTTGCTGGCCAGCCGCCGACACTATTACATTGTCAATCCGTCACACGGAGGACATACCATGGGAACCGATGTGCCATGCCCGGTAATCGTTGCCCGGCAAGATAAAGCGCCTCTTTACTTGATGGAGGTTGATGAATCTCCAATGTTGGTGTTCGACGCGCCGAAATTCCTGAATGATGATGATTGGGCCTATATTTTAGAAGGCAAAGGTGAAATGTCTATCAGGTTGAAGATTATTGAATTCATGTTTCTGTACAACATATCAGACGTCAAAATGCGTATGTTAAAGGTACTGGAGTTATTACTAATTCAGGGGTTCCCCGGTGACTATATATTGGTAGGAAACCAATCTGATCAAAAGAAGTTCATTGGCAACAGTGTTCAACCCGATGTGCCTAAAAACTGGATGGAAACAATCGGGTTGGCTTTATTGAATTAGTTTGGGCTCTATCCGCAGCTGTAATAAAAACGATCATCTTTTTGATTCATAAGTTATTGATAATGTCAGAGAAAAGAAAGCCTGTTTTAACCATGTTGCTTAGATATGAGGGCAAAAATAAGTCCAATAAGATTGAGTTATTCCGTGCCACCGACTTCGATAAGCCCAACAAGAAAAATTCGGAAAGGTTATTCAGGATTCGTGTCAACGGCAAATGGTGGCCCAATGGAAGCAAAGAAAGTTTCTTCTACAAATCAAGGTTAATGCATATCATCAACAATGCGATACATATCTAATGGAAAGCTATGAACACATATCAATGGTCAATCGGTACCTATACGGCGAAATGGAAGCCTGTACCGCCATGATCGAGTTTCTTAAATCCAAGGGACTCGACACCACCGATCTGCGCGACAGGCGCTTTCGGATAAAGCAGATGATAGATAGGAATTTGGACAAATTAGACTTTGCTTTGGATGCTGAATTTAAATAATTATCTTTACATCATCCCCCTGATTTCGCACGCTATATCATCCGATATACGGCTATCCTTTTGCTTTGAAATTATACTATTAGTATCATTTGTATTTTTTACAATGTCACATGGCTGGTAGACCAAAAAAGAACACCGTAGACTATTTTCCGCATTACATAGGTGACGGGAAAAAGATACAATTCATCGAGGCTAAATACGGCAACGACGGGTATGCCACATGGTATAAAATACTCGAGTCGCTGGCCCGTACATCCGATCATTACCTAAATCTGAATGAAGAAATCGACACCATGTTTTTGGCCTCGAAATGCCGTGTAGATGTCGATAGTTTGGAAGCAATTATCACTGATTTATCCAAGCTCGGAGCCATCAATAAAACGCTTTGGGAGCACCGGATTATCTGGTCAGAAGTCTTCATGGAAAGCATAAAAGATGCCTACAGAAAACGTACATCCAATTCGTTGACGCTTTCGGATATATGCCGCCACTTATATGCCGAAAATGTAATTTCCGTTGACTTAAATTCAATTTCCGGCGCCGGAAATACACGAAATATAGAAAGGGAAATAGAAAGGGAAATAATAGAAAAAGAAAAGGGAAATTTAGGGGCGGATTTTGATCCGCCCGCACCCCCAAAAAAATCAATTGAGGAAAGGAAATTATCCTTCAAAATTTCCGTAGAAAAATACATCGCTGAGTACGACCGAGAGATGCTCAATTCCTTCTATCGATACTGGACCGAAATGAACGAAGGTGGAAGGAAAATGCGCTTCGAAATGGAAAAGGTTTTCGAGGTGAAAAAAAGGCTCGTCACTTGGGAGAAAAACGATTTAAAATTCAAATCACATCAAAATGGAAAAAGCAATCAAAACAATCGTGCAAGACGACATGACCCAGCTCCAAGAAGCGAAGGTTATGGAAAATTATGATCACATCATTCTGACGGATGAAGAAAAACGCGAAGCACTACGACTTGCCCGGAAACGAAAGCATTTTGCCATCCAGTCAAAAAAATATTGGGACAAAGTGAATGCCCCTGTTGAATATCCTAGATTCGATTCGGAACAAATGTATTTTTGGTTTGAGAAATCCGTAAAAACGATTCAATCTGATTTTAAGCTCAACGAATACAACAGGTTTATAATTTCGCTTTTGTCATATTACTTTTCCGAAGATCCCCGGTTTGAAGAAAATGGCCAATACTCCCTCAACAAAGGAATCATGCTAGTCGGACCGGTCGGTTGCGGCAAAACCACAATCATGCGGGCATTCCAGGTAAACCCCTCAAATGGGTACGCTATTGTAAGCAGTAGGCGCGTATCCGAAGAATATACCGACAAAACCGAAGGCGGCAATATCGCCATTGATAAATATTCCAATCTTCTTGCAGTTTACCCGCGCCAAAACTTCGGGCAAAGCGAAATTGGCTACTGTTTCGACGATCTCGGCACCGAAAATGCAAAAAAACACTTCGGAAATGAAGTCGATGTCATGGGTAACATCATCCTCAACCGCTACGATTTGCCCGGAAACAAGAACAAAACGCATTTTACCGCCAATCTTGCAGCAGACGAAATCGAAGAACTCTACGGCCCGAGAGTAAGATCACGGCTACGGGAGATGTGCAATTTCATCGAATTTTCGCCCAATTCGCCCGATTATAGAAGATAACATGCTGAATACCACAACAAGAATTACACACTAAGCAAACTCATAATGAATTTAGGATTTTCAGAAAGGTGGCCGAAACAGATGCCAGCGAACATGGCAGGCCAACCGACTTACTTCATCGAAAAGATTTGGCAAGGGGCTTTTGACAACCTTCTTGTTGAAAAAATTGACTACACGAATTATGATTTAGCGTACAAGTCTAAATTCGATCGTGCCTGGGATTGGCGGCAGGATTGGGATATGGTAAACAGTAAGCCTCATCCAAAGCTTCACACCATCCGAGGCGGCAATCGTTGGAAAGCGGGGGACAAGATACATTTCGTGATCAACAGCAGATCAAAGAACCGTTTCCAGTTCATGCCTGTTTTGCATGTTATGAGCGTTCAGGATATTGAAATCATACACACCGGCTACACGCCCAACTTTCCGTTGGTCATGGTGCATAACGGAAAGAATCTTATGAATCCGATGGGGTACGACGAAATGAAGCAACTGGCCCTTAACGACGGATTCGATAGCATTGGAGATTTCTTTGCTTGGTTCAACGGTGACTTCACTGGGCAAATTATTCACTGGACGGATCTGAGATACTAACGATAGTAAGATGAAATCACTGTTTCTGCAATCGTTTCGTAATACAGCGGGCCTTCCTCTTCGTTCCATTCGTATCGTTTCGAATTCAGGTTGTAAATGCAAATCGGATCATGGCCGTCTTCGCTGGATTTATCCCGTTCGGAAATGGCTTGTTGAAGTGATGAATAGGTGTTGTGAGTGTTGAAGCCTTCTCGCAATTCAATCACCAACAAATAAGGTTTATCGAACATATCTTTAAGTTTCTTCAAATATAGCGAAATGAAATCGAATTGGGGGGCAAGTTTAGTGAAGTCTCTAAAGCAACGAGGCTGGCAAGAGCGAAACAACACGATTTTGCCGCCAAATTTAGCGCAGGTTGAACGAACAATAAATTTTGATGTCATTACACACGAAAAGAAAACAAAGCGCTCTAAGGGCGTAAAAACAGGTTGGATTGATGACACAAGAAATCTTAAAAGCAAAGAAACGCAGCGAGACACATTTACCATGCTCATACTGCAGGAGCTGGGTTTAGAAGTTTGGCCGGAATTCCATTTCAGCACCGAGCGCCGCTATCGCATCGATTATGCAATACCCGTGGCCAGTGACGGACGGGTCCTGAAAATCGCGATTGAGCAGGAGGGTGGCATATGGGCTAAAGGCAATAGCGGCCACAGCTCGGGGACCGGAATCAAACGTGACATGGACAAAAACAATCTTCTTCAATCATCCGGATGGCGGTTAATCAGGCGTACGCCGTCCGAGTTGATAACAAACGAAACGCTTGAATTAATCAAACGAATGCTATGAAATTATTAACCCAAGAAACTGGTAAATGCTGCGAAAAAGCACTACCCAGCGAAACAACCTGCAAGGATTGCAAAGAATCAAACGATGCTTACAGCCGCGAACTAGGCGTAATTCCCCATCCGGAAGATGTGCTTTTCAAGTATGTGGCTAAAGTGATAAATTTGGGAAGCGTTGTTGATGCTATGGAAGAATATATGAACCTTCATGCCAAACCGTTGAGAAAAAAGATCGATCGTATGGAGCAACGAGGTGTATCTACATTACGCGAAGCCTTGTCACGGTTCCAAGATCTATGTTATAAGCGCAACAAAGAAGCTGGTTGGCATTCCGATTTGGATGGAGTGCCTTTTTCTTCCGAAAAGCAAAATGATATGTTTCCGACACGTATTGCGTTGATACATTCGGAAATAACAGAATCATTTGAAGGTTTCCGTAAAGATTTGCCGGATGACAAATTACCTCATCGAGCAATGGCAGAGGTTGAATTGGCTGACGCGACCATTCGTATTTTCGATTTGGCCGGGGCTATGGGTTATGACCTATCCGGTGCTATCATCGAAAAGATGGAATACAATCGCACGAGGGCAGATCACAAGCGAGAAAACAGAATCAAGAAAAACGGAAAGAAATTTTAAAAGTGCGCGAGTCAATTATCTTGACTCGCACATTACGATTAGCACTTTTGTCTTGTGTTGAACCATTGTCCCGAACCATTGCATTTCAATAATTGACCGTTCCAACACCAAGTTTGCCCCGGCGTGCAGCTTTGATAATTTTCGGGTAGTTCTGATTCTTCAATTTCGAACTCCTCATCGTCGATAATAATTTTTACAGTTGCCATAATAATTGGTTTTAATTTTTGTCGTGTAAGTTAATAATAAATCTGGATTTCTGGTTTTTTAAAAAAATTAAAAATGACATCAGATAAGATTTACGATGCGGTCCAGTGGTTGTACGGAAATTGCGACCACCGGCTGCAAAACGTTTTCATCTACAATTGGGAAAGCGACTTTTTCTGTATAACCAAATCTCATTATTCAGTCGAGGTGGAGGTCAAGGTCAGCCGTTCCGACTTCTTTGCCGACTTCAAGAAGCCGAAACACAAGCTATTCGAGAATTCCAGAAAAACAATCTATTGCCGCAATGACGGTACCTCAAAGCTCGGATTTCAAGTCAAGGATCCTGATTCGAAATACGGTTGGAAGTGGGTGTATTACGAAAGCTCAAATGTCACTTTCATCAATCCCCAGGAATTCACGCCTAACAAATTCTACTTCGCATGTCCGGAAAACATGGTCAAGCCGGAAGAGGTACCCGCCTATGCGGGACTGATCTACGTTCCAGATAGGTTTATGAGCGTACCATGCTACGAAGCGAAGAAAGCGCCATTCTTGCACAAGTTCCGCAAGAATTTCACCGGCGTCCTGATGAGTAAGTACTATCACCGTGTTTTGAACGCAAAAAGGCAGCTTAGTTTCCTGACTTTTGAACATGAAAAGGATGAACCGATAAGGAAAGAGCTGGAGAAAATAATTAAGATATTACAATAAAAATATACATATAGTATAAATTGTATTATTTTTGTCTCATGCAGGTTTTGTTAGAGAATCCGAAATTGGTTCTCAATGTGCTTAGGCGTGATTTCCCTAACGTATTAGAGCAGATTGAAACCAAAATCAAAACGATCATACCCGACGTCACGCTAAGCGATTTTGGAGATATCAGGTGGATAGTCGATGACTACTGTCTAGCAAAGGGCGTTTCGCTAAAAGCCTGGATGAACGTTCCCGGGTTCAAACGCATTACCCATCACCGAGAAGTGTTGGTTGCGCTGATCATTAAATTCTACCAGCCTGAACGGCTTGCCGGAATAGAAGGTAGCTTCAACAAAGGATTTCTACTATCGCTAAGCCGCCACCTCAACTGTACGTATGCAGTGGTTAGGTATTCGCTGGCTGCGGCATTGTCAAATTACAATATCTATCCGGCCTTTAGGAAAGAGGTGGATGATCTTTATGAAAACTTCAAGGATAATTTCAATGGCAACCCCAACTAAAAATCAGAAAGCTGAAACACAGGCTAAGGACGAATTCGAATCGGGCTACAAAAGTAAGCTCATGCTGGGAAACAAGGTCAAGACTGACATCTATACCACAAACCCAAAGACGGTTTTTTCAATAGAGGGGGCCGTACCCGATAAAGTGTCCATCGAGTTACTGCAAGCCATCGATTCGGTTTTGGCGAAACACAGGCTTTAGGGGATAATCTGCTGGAAGTGATATTCCTTACCGGCGATCACCTGGACAAATTTTTTTTGTTCTTTGAATTTCAAAACGTAGCTGGCATAGCCCAGCGCATTAGGTTCGATCTCTTGAAATCTATCGATAAGATGTTTGAGGTTTGTTTCAACGACTATCGCCGTGTTGTCTGAAATGATTGTGTATAATTTGGTAACATTTGGATTCATATCCACAAAGGAAAGGAATAAAATTTAATATGCGTATGAATAATGTAAAATAAATTTGCATAATTAAATATGTGTACGTATATTTGAATTATCAAAACAACACATCATGACAGAACTTCAATTTGAAATCGTATCAGAGCAGCGCCTAGAAACGTTGTTCACTTACGCCCAAGTACATTTCCTTGCTAAGCAAGGTTCGTTCATTCTCAAAAATGAAATCGTAGAAGATGAAAATGAAGATGAAGAATTTTTCATAAACCTTTGTTACGAAAGTGGAAAGGTCGCTATTTGCTTCAAAGAACAGGTAGACGGTTTAATAAAGCTCATTGATAAACATTTTGAGTAAGCTGTTATGAAAGCAAGACGTAAAAGAGCCGCCAAAGCATTGTTAGACATCGCTAACGACTATGAAGTAAAGCAACGTAAGTTCCTTCGAAACATCCGCTTCACCGAGACATCCGCACACTGGTCCGGTCAAGCTCACGATTATTCCGTTGCTCTGTAAATAATACTATTTGTATAATTTGTATATTTAAATCAATCATCATGAAACAATTTATTTGCATTTGGGGCGATTGGGGTCACCCTAACTGTTACGACCCTCAACACAAAGAAGTAGACGAAAGCTATTTCACTTTAGAAAATGGTTACAACAACGAGGCTATAGAAAATATCAACAACCTCGAAGCCGGTCAGAAATGGGATGACGAAAATGGCGGTCACCTGGTAGTACGATTTAAGTAATGGAAACATCCGAACAACTTTGCGAGCGTATCGCCGAAAAAGCAAACGGCGTGGCTATCGTTTCTTTCTCACTAGGGAAGGACTCGATAGCTGCATACATCAACATGCGCAAGTACTTCGATAAAATATACCCGGTGTTTTATTACATGGTCCCCGGCCTTGAGTTCCAGCAGAAATCAATCGAGTACTACGAAAACGAGGTTTTCCAGCAACGTATCCTGCAATTCCCGTCACCTGCGCTATATCGCCAACTAGCATATTTCATGTACCAGAATCCAGCTGCAGTTGACTACATCCATAGTCAAGACATTTACATCCCGCATTATGACGAAGTATTCGCCGCCGCAAAGCTTGATTTAGACCTACCGATTGAAACGTATGTTGGGGTTGGCGTCCGTATGAATGACAGCCTCAACCGCCGTATAAGCATCCAGCGTTACGGTGCTGTAAACGAAAAGCGCAAGCAGTTTTATCCTGTTTTCGATTGGAACAACGAGCGCTTGATAAGCGAGATCCGTTCATCAGGTATCAAGTTGCCAGTAGACTACCGTATTTGGGGGAGATCGTTCGACGGTTTCCATTACAAGTTCCTGAAACCCCTGAAAGATCACTTTCCCAACGATTACGAAAAGTGCAAATCACTATATCCATTCCTTGACTTAGAATTATTGAGACATGGCGAAAAAATCTAAAACACCATCATCAGACCCGTTCGACGCATTCAACAGTTTTTCTAGCTTTGACGACTTCGATAGCTTTGATAAAGAAGCCGAAAGCGACGTTGTGACCGAACATGAGAGCTTAGAAGCTGAAGCTAAAGCTGAAGTGACCGATCACATGCTTGCCATCCGAGAAGCGACTAAAAACACGCAAAAAAGCCTACAAGATCAGTGGTCAACAGACTTCTACTTTTGTGCATTCTTTGCCGATCAGGCCCAGCGCGATGAGTTCCTGCAAAAAGCCGGTGCGTTAGGTCTTGTAAAAGATAATTTCATCAACGGCCAAAAACTTGCCGAACTGTTAGGTATCGACCTAACGCCGCGAACAATCGAAAAACCAAGGTTATTCGCTCCTAAAAAAGACTGGTTTGACATCACACTTTAAAATCAAATAAAACAATGAAAAAACTGTTATTTATCGCCGCAATTACGATTGCCGCATGCTCCAAAGAGCAATTACCCGAAACCCAATCAGTGACTTATCAACTCAATTGCAAAGATTGCGTTATCTACCTGGAAGATGATAAGTGGAATCATTACAACGAACTGGACCGCAGCAAATTTCAATATTTCAACGTGAAGGGATCATTCACATACACCTTTGATAACGTGGGCCAGCTCGATACCGTGAATGCGAAAGTCTTTGTTTCAGTTTTCAATGCTGCTCAGCGAATCGACCTAACAATATCAGAGAACCTTCGCGGGAAATCAGTCAGGCTCGTAGACACCTTGGGGTTACCTTATGCATTAGAAAACAAAGTGAAATTGCCTCTACGATGAAACTCCACGACTTAAAGCCCGGCCAGCGCTTCACCTTCGCAGACAAGCACAGAGGGAAGGTGTTTGAATACATTCTCGGTAATAATCGAACAATAATTTTTATGGATTTGGCTACAGGAGAGTACAGACAGACGTACCATAACCGTGAAATGTTCCGTAAAGAAGTGATCCTTGAATCATCAGAAGGCAAAATATTGATATTAACACCTGACGATATAGAGGTATTTACCCGCATTGTACAGGTAGCAATGCAGATATCGTCCGAAGAAGGTGAACCGGAATCTAACCGATCAAGAATCAATGAATTGTATTTGAAAATCACAGGCCGTACAGGTAGGAAAATTGATTTGCCCGATGACGTCATTATTGATAAGCGACTTCCAATTGCCGTTGTCGTAGATTCCCACGGCGATTTCCTTGATTATGTAAAACATCTAGGGAAACCTGACGAAAAATACCATGAGGTCAGCAAACATGAAGATTGCCGCGGTATGGTGTTTAAGGACGTGATATGGGATAGTGGGTACACTGAATTGTACGATGCGGCAAAAAGCAGAATTAGATAGAGAGTAATTAACAGATTGTTTCACCAAATTCAATAGCGATGTTTCGAAGATTAGCGAACAGAGTGCGTGGGTTGTTCAACCGAGGCGGTAACCGCGGGGCAAGCTCCAGCGGACGCGCCGCCGGTGGGTCGGCTTAACCCAAGGTACCCGTTGCCTAGGGCGATGGGTATATTTCATGATGATGTGTGTGCCGGAGCGGTTTGATACCCGTTCCGGTTGTTTAGTTGAAAGTGTTATGAGTGAAGAATCCAACAAAGAACTTGAAAAGAATAGACGGTTAGCCAAGTTGAAAGCCATCGACCAGGCGGCAAAGGAAGATCCGAATTTCAAAGAATTCAAAGGCAAAAAGAAAACGCTGCTTTTCTGCCTTAAAATTGCCAAAGGCATCGTTACCGTAGCCTGTCAAAACGCCCACATTTCGACAAAGACATATTACAATTACCTCGATGAAAAGCATCAATCCTATGATAAGGAATTCGCGGAGATGGCTCACGAGATCAGGAATATGTCTCATGATTACGTCGAAAGCAAGCTGATGCAGAATATCGAGAACAATGATCAAAGGGCCATTGAGTTCTATCTCACCAACAATGCGCGTGAGAGAGGTTATTCAAGCGCAACGCAAAAGGTAGATATGACTACGAACGGAAAGGATATACAGCAAACACCACTGTTATTTATGTCCGTCGATGATTTGTCACAGGAAGAATTGGAAGCGTATAAACGCAAGTATCTAGGCGAGGACGACGATGCTGGGGATAACAACCAAGGTTCATAATGACCTTTGGGAATCTTACAGATCAAAGGCATTCAACGTCTTTGTACTTGAAGGCGGTTCCCGGTCCAGTAAGACGCATAGCATTATCCAATTTTGGATAAAGTGGGCGTTTCTCCGTAAAGGTCGCAGTACTCGTGTAGCTGTTTGCCGGTTGAAGGGTACTTGGCTCGAAGCAACGGTATTGAAAGACTTCATTGACGTACTGCAATCGGTCGGTTTGTATAATCCGAAAAACCACAATAAAACGAAAAAGGTGATCAAGCTATTTGATACTGAATTTTGGTTTATCGGGCTTGACGATTCGCAAAAGATTCACGGATTCAAGTCCGATGCATTTTGGATTAATGAAGCCGTAGAGGCCGGGTATGATGACTATGCCCAACTTATGCAGCGGTGCAATGGCTTCGCAATACTTGACTATAACCCGAGTTTTGAGGAACATTGGGTATATGACAGGATCCTGCAACGGCCACGGACGTACTACAACCACAGTACAATGCTGGATAATCCGCTCATTTCGCGCAACGCAAAAGAGCAGATATTGTCGTATGAGCCGACCGAAGAAAACTATAAGAATGGAACTGCAGACGAACGCAAGTGGAAAATATACGGCTTGGGCCAACGCGCCGCACTCGAAGGTTTGGTGTTCGAGTATGGAGTACATTGGGACATTATCAAAGAGGTACCCGCCTGGGCTAAGAAAATCCACCGCTGGGGTCTTGACTTTGGATATACCAATGACCCCACCGCGATCGGTGATCATTTTTGGACCGGATCAACAAACGAGGTTTGGCTTGATGAGCTCTGTTATAAAACGCAGATGCTCAACACAGATATCGGTAAGATTTTGAAAGATAATGGATTGGTCGGCATCAAAGGTTATGCCGATAGTTCTGAACCTAAGAGTATCGACGAAATATTCAAGATGGGACTGAACGTCCATCCGGTGGATAAGCCGCAGGGGTCGGTAAACACCGGTATCGATATCATGAAACGTCATAAGATTCATATTACCGAACGGTCGTTAAACTTCATCAAAGAATGGCGTAACTATACCTGGCAGCAGGATAAAAACGGTAAGTGGCTCAACGTCCCTTGCGACACGAATAACCACGGCATTGACGAAAGCCGGTATGTTTTCTTCATGGAAAAAGCTCAGAAGTCGGAACGTACTTCAAAGAATGTCAGCAAAGCAAGTTTAGGATTTTATTAAATGATCGTATGAAATTACTCAAAAGATTGAAACCTCAACAAAAAAAGATTGATGTCAAATCGCTAAAAGCTAAAGATTTGCATTACTTTTGTCCTACATCGGATATAGATCGGCTAGTTTGTAAGCAAAAGAAAGTACCGTACAGCGAGGAGCTGGCCAGTGAGATAGCAAAGCATGTAGATTTTTACTTCATAGTCCTCAAAGATGGGGTTTATGATGTGGTTTCGGGTGTCAATTTCGCACCTTTCCTCAAAGACAACGGTATCGAGACACTCACTAAATCCGGATTGGCAGAAAAGTGTATTAACCATTATATCCAAAAGGTACATTATGGAAGATGAATTGATAGCCCTTCTCACAACAGGCGAAATCGAAAAGGCCAAAAGCAAATTCAGCAACAAAAAGGAAGATGTTGAAAAAGCATTGTCGTTTTACAACATCGACAAACACAAAATATCCAAAGAATCGGATGAAAAGGTGATACTTGCAGCGGACGGTAGTGTAAAAGACACTATCACGAATTGGGGACTTCCAATTGCCTACCAAAAGAAGATTGTGCAACAATCTGCTGTTTTTTTGGTTGGAGTGCCGGTTAAGCTTATCCAGGAAAGCGAAGGTACCGATAAGGCTTTTGAGCTGCTTACGAAGCTTTGGAACGAAATGAGGCAGGACAGCAAGAACCTCGAGGCTGCTACCTGCCTGTATAGTGAGACAGAATGCGCGAAGAAGTTCGTTCCGTACCGGGACGCTGACGCTGATCCTACCGACATGAGCAAATCCAACTCAGTGCGCTGCATCGTGTTGGCTAAATCCAAAAAAGACGATCTATACGTTTTATTTGACGAGTTCGGCGGCATGAAGGCGTTTGCCCGTGGTTACGAGGTCAAGACTGGTAACGGCACATTAGTACCCCATTTCGATGTTGAAACGGCTGATAACTATTATTTCAGCAAAAAGGATGATGAAGGTAAATGGGTTACCGAAGTCAAAAAGAATTTGACCAAAAAGATCAATATCTCATACTACACACAAGAGAAGTGGGATAGCTATTTGGTTGATAAGATCATCGAGCGCCGGGAATATCTTTCGTCAAAACGGGCTAACAACAATGACGCGATGGGAGACCCGATTCTTGTATTGGAGGGTGATGTCGAATCCCTTCCGGATAAAAAGGAGCTGGTAAAAGTCGTGCAGATTCAGCCAGGTGGAAGCGCTAGCTACCTGTATCCGCAAATGGCGGTTGACCTCATCAAAGAGGAGCGCGAGGATTTGGAAAAGCTGATCAATTACATAACCGATACCGTTGACTTGTCTACAGATGCGTTAAAAAGCATGGGGCAGGATAGCGGGAAAGCGTTGATTATGAAATTCTTCCCGGCTGAGCTGAAAGCGATATTCAACAGAATTTACTTTCGGGAAATGCTACAACGGGAGATCAGTATTTTGAAGGCTTTCATGACAAACGTCATTGACACCTCATCGGAAATGCGCGCCCAATGTGAAAAGCTGGTGGTTACAATCGAATTCAGTACGCCACTTCCGGATGATGTCAGTGAGATTATCGAGCAACTGTCAACATCGACAGGAGGGAAGCCAACGCTAAGTCAGGAGGAAGCGGCCCACCTCAACCCGTTAGTTAAGAATGGCAAAGTTAATTGGCAAAAGTTGCAACAAGAAAGTGTGACAACTTTGGATGAATAATTATACAAATAGTATAATTTGTATAATTCAAATCGGTTGTTTACATTTGTTGTCACATTGCGGGGTAGAGCAGCGGTAGCTCGTGAGTCTCATAATCTCAAGGTCATCGGTTCGATTCCGATCTCCGCTACAATTGATAACTGAGGGAGGGCATCTACGCCCCAAATGAGGGAGCCTGCTCACGGGTTAAGTGAGGCCCCGGTTTCGGCCGGGGCATAAACAGGCGAAAGTTACGGGAGCCGTCCCATTAATCGGTGTGTTCATTATTTAGTTTGTTTTAGGTTGATTTGGGCCGGGGGAGTGATGACCTCCGGCTTTTTTAATTACCACAAAAAGAAAAAGTATGTTATACGAATTAACGGTATCAGAGAAAGGAGATTTCGAGATTAGGGATAGTAAAGGCAACAAAATCAAATACCTGAAAGATTCGTTGAACTTGGTGCAAGACAATGGCTACTGTACGGTTACGGTGTCGCTTCTTTGCAAAGTGAAAACCTACCAAATAGATACCAATGAGACCCATTGATTTCAAAGAACGGAACATAATCTTCAACAAGCCGGAAGGCATGACAGATGAAGAATGCTCACCTTTGCCAGCCTATGTCGGCAAAGATCAAAACGGCCATCCATACATTAATACTGTTTGGATGCCTAGCAAAGAAGACCTGGAGGCGTTGTTAGCTGGCCGTCCATTGGTGTTATCCATTTGCGGGGTTTCTATGCCGCCTGTCTGCCTATTTACCACCGACGAAAACGATATGCCGAACTATTAACCTACAACTTTTGTATAGGAATTATATACAAAAATCGCTGTAAATTATATAATGGCTAAGCGAGACGACATCCGGAAAAAGTATGAGAAGCGGCACCTCAACGATATAAAGAAATATCAGGGCCGATTGCAGCGGATATATTACGAAGCCATAGATAAGATATTCTCCGGATCCGCATCGGTCAAACTTAAAAACGAGACTTTCGACATTACAAAATATCCGCAGCTCAATAAGCTGGTCGATAATGTATTGGCCGAATTTCAGGAACAGGTAGTGACGCTGCTTGTCAATGGTGTTACCGAACAGTGGGAGCTTGCCGAACAGTCGATAGACGACGTTATTCAAACCCACCTGGGTGATCGTGCTTTCGCTGAAAATGTCAAGGCAGCGATTTTCAGTAGAAATACGGCTGCAATGGCGGCATTTATGCAGCGCGCGGCAGGCAAAGACGGATTGAAGCTTTCCGAACGTGTTTGGCGGTATTCCAGTCAATTCCGTAGCGAGATCGAACAGGGATTGTATACGGGGATATCGGAGGGTATGCCGGCCGCTAAGATGGCCAGTGAACAAAAGAAGTATCTTCGTGAACCTAATAAGCTGTTCAGGCGTGTAAGGAATGCTGATAAGAAACTGGTACTAAGTAAGGCCGCTCGGGAATATCACCCTGGTCAAGGTATCTACCGGTCCAGTTTCAAAAATGCGTTGAGGCTCACCCGCTCCGAAACGAACATGTCCTATCGCACTGCAGACGGTGAACGGTATTCACGAACGAAGTTCATATTGGGTTTTGAAGTCCGGCTTTCTGCCAATCACCCTAAGTTCGACATATGCGACCATATGACGGGTAAATACCCCTCAAACTTCAAGTTCGTAGGTTGGCACCCACAATGCATATGCTATACCGTGCCGATTTTACCCTCGATGGAAGAATACGACGCTTACGAAGAAGCTTTATTGGCCGGTAGGGGAGATGGCTTCCAATTTAAAAATCCGGTCAAGAAAGAACCTGCCGGATTTTGGAGATATGTTACTGAAAACCGCGCTTCAATCAAGCGCTGGAAATCTAAGCCTTATTGGGTGAGAGATAATAAAATCAATATTTAGCCGGTATACAATTACGTTTACCTTTTTTGCTTTTATATATGAGATTTTGTCTTGACTTTTGTCTTGTAAGCAATAGGGCTTACACAAAAATTAACAATTATGACAGCTAAAAGAGTCCGGTATAATTTTGATCATAACGATCTAGATCATTTAATGTCTGAGGTCAGGAATGCAGCCGAAATTGGTGAATCAGAAATCGATTACACTGCACTAATGAAGTACGGATATGATCGAGAAACCGCAAATGCTTTAATACATAACGCAACCATGTATAAACAGAAGGTCGAAAAAGTAATTACAGGCCAGGACGGGCGTTGTATCGCGATATTAAAAAAGCCCCAATAAGGGGCATTTTTGCTTTACCGTGATACCGGAGGTTCCGAGCCAACATCCGGTCGAACTACACGTAGTTAACCGAATTATCCCTAAAGTGGTACCCCAACTGGTTTAAAGCCAAGTAAAGCGTCAACAATGCAAAAGTAGCAAATTATTTGTTTGGCGGCGTCACATCGCACCAGTGGGTGCCCTCAGTGTGTGACCAAATTCCATCGAACGGGTCAAACAACCCCTCGAATTGTCCGTTGTAAAACCTAACTTTATCGAAGGTACCGTCCTCATAGAATAAAAGCAATTTCGCTTCTTCGGATTCTTCCGGCAACCTCTCATTTACGCCTATCCAGTTCATTTTGTAAACCCTTCAATTTGACCTTCAAATTTAATAACGGGCAACCCCTGCTTTTTGAGCTTCTTTTTTAACTTCCGAGGTAATTTACCTTGTGAAACGAACTCGACAGTCGTAGCTTTATCAATAACAATAACATTTCCCATACCTTTCAAAATTAATCAATTTTTACAACTACTCACTTTCGTACGTAAACATATCTGCCAGCTCGTGCTTGACGCAGAATTCAACGAAACTAGCGTCGTAAAGCATCACCCCGTATGAGTGATGCGCCTTTACCTCGGGATTATTACGCTTCACTTTGAGATAGTGCACATCGATTTCAAAAGCGCCTGGACAGGTGATGTGATTGATCGATTCCAATCCGAGGTATCTGATTTCGCCGGCGCTATTTATCCGAAGCAATGCGCTTGCATTTTCAGGTGTTTGCGGGGCTGATTCGATTTCTCCGAAAGCAAAGTTTACAGCCTTGTAGATTTTTGTGAATGTTTTCATGTCTTAATTTTTTGAGTTTATGAATATTGCTCCCTGCAGCACGACCTGCACATCCGTTCGCGACCCGACCAGCCCGTGTAGATTGTGCTGCATACCCGACACGTATCAGTTGCAAGGCCTTGCGCATCGATAAATATCTCACGACCATTTGAAAGTATCTCCGGCCTTACCAAAACTTCGCGACCATGCCAGTCGCGAAGTTTGATTGCATTTCTTATGCTGTTCATTATACTTTTAGTATAAAATGTATAAATCTTATGCGTACCAAGAACGATGCAAAGATCCTCCCTTATATTTAATGAGGCATCCGTGTTTGATACCTTTCAAATAATCTCCATTTTTTTGTGACACGATCTTAATGTAAGTTTCATCACTTACGAAGCTGTCTTTTACCGGTTTTACATTATCGCTAGCCCATCCGGTTGATTCGACCGTTTCAAGACATATCTCCCGTAAGATCACCGACGCCTTATTGACTTTTACCACCTGATAAGCGTCGACGTTTGTTTGTTCATAGCCCCAGGACTCAACGAAGATATCGCCGAGCTTGTGAGGATTGCCAACCGATACCACTTTCATTTGAGGCGCTGATTTCGTGTTTGATTTTTTCGTGATTGCTGCGATGAAGCGATCAAAGATGTTAAGTGAAATGTTCATGATGATAATTTGTTTTGTTTGAAATAATATTCAAATATACGTACATAAAATGTATATCACAAATTTATTTTCAAATATATGTATGTATAATAAATAATGTTTTCAGTTGTTGCCTTAAACGGGGATTTGGCGAATGTTATACAGATAGTATAATATGTATAAACTCATTTCCGGTTTTCCGATGTGCATGAAATAGCACTATCTACCTTTATACCAGTCAAAAAACAACATACGTATGTGGGAAAAAATATTGACACAACTGCTGTCCAAACATGCAGGGGTGCCGAAAGTAGTTCTGGCGCTTATCGCTAAAAAATTAGCCGAGAAAGTGACAGACGAAAACCAAATCGAGGGGGCAATCAATGACTTTGAAGCCAACTCACCAGTGTCAATTAAGGATTACGCAGACTTGTTGCAGTCGGAGGGGGATAAAAGGGTAACGGAGGCTCTAAAGAAAGCTAAAGAGCCGACACCTCCTGTGTCACCAACTCCACCAGCACCGCAACCAAAGGATGATGAAGCGCCAGCATGGTTCACTAAGTTTTTAGGAGGCGAGTTCAAGGAATTGAAATCAGAAGTTTACACAGGAAAGGCTCAAAAAACCGTAGATGAACTGGTATCGGCGGCCAAAGCAAAGGGAATACCTGAAAAGTATGCTCGTAGATACCAAATCGGAGAAGACTTCGATGCAGAAAAAGCCTTGGCAGAAATAGAATCCGAATGGACCGAAATCAAACAATCCGTAATCAACGCAGAAGTTGGGGACGGGAAGGTAGTTACCGGTGTAAAAACCAGTAGCACCGGCGTATCGGATGCAATCGCCAAGTTCGCTAAAAAGAACGTTGAGGCGGCGGCATCCAAAGCAAAGGAGTAGTTCATTTTAATTAAAAAATTATGTCTGGAATTGGATATAAAAGAACCGATAGCACGGGTGATATTCCCGTGTTTCAAGGTTCGGGTAAAGATATTCAGTTAGCTCAGGGAGGTTTTTTGCTTGACATTACCGGGCTTACGAAAGGAGCCATTTTGAAAGCGGGAACTCCCATGATCTTCAACGAATCAACCCGGACCGCTAAGGCGCTGATAACCGGCAAGGTTGTCGAAGATGCCGGGGCATCCGCTACAGCCTATAAGATCGCCAAAGGATCTTTGTTGAAAGTTGGCGACAATTTCGCTGCTACTGTTGGTGGTCCCGCTTACGCTATTACGAGTATCGACGCGTCCAACGCGGATTATGATACCGTAACGGTTGGTACAACCATCGGAGAGGTCACCGCCGACACTATGGTTTTCGCCTCCAGTGCGACGGGCGCTTCAAATTCGTCCTTCGGGGGCGTTAACGGATTGCTTTACCGGGACCAAAAGGTGGAAGAAAACGAAAGTACTAGCATCGTTATCCGCGCAACGGTATATGCGCGTAGGGTGCCGTATTCTGCCGCACTGGCGACCGCTCTCGGTCCATTGATCATTTATTCTCAATCGTTTTAAGATGGCAGTAGTAGCTTCACTGTTTGGAGACTTGGCCAAGGGTCAAAATCTTCAAGCGCTAATCGACAACCAAATACAACTGCTGTACGGCGGCTCGATTTGGCGTCAATACTTAGATTGGGGTATTCCTCAAATCGAATTGACTTTTGCGACTGCTATTGGGCGTTCACGGATCGAGGCTGCGGCTTCAATCGTTGACCCGGACGCACCGGCTCCGTTGCGCTCATCCAACAAACTCGAAAAATTGGAGGGTAAAATCCCTACAATGAAAGAGAAGTTTGCGATGAATCAAGACGACTACCGGAAACTCCGCAGTCTGCAAACACTTCCGATTTCTGACGAGCAGCGGTTGAACCTGTTGATCGGCATGCTTTGGAACGCCGTAGAGAATGCGTCGACGTCTACGGATAAGCGTATCGATATCATGTTCTTGCAGGGTATCTCGACCTTTGAAGTAAATGTCGGAATTCTCAATAATCCCGACGGCGTGAATTTCGGGACCGTCTCATTGTTAGCGGCTCCTGATCAAAAGAGAACAGTAGGTAAGGTATGGACTGATCCGACTGCGGATCCTTTCCAAGACATCGATGATGTTGTTACGTACGCTGCTGGAAAAGGTCGCACCTTCTCTGAAATTTGGATTGACCGTGAGACCTGGTTGTCTATGAAGAAACTGGCAGCTGTAAAGGCTGATATTTCTGCTATGTACAACCCAGGTTCAAACCTGACCTATAAGGTCACCCTAAGTTCGGTGAATGAGTATTTGGTCGAAAATCAATTACCCACTATCCGAATTGTCAACGAACGCCGAGGTATTGAAAAGGACGGCAAGATTGAGACGATCAATCCTTTCAAAAAGGAAAATGTTGTTTTCCTTCCGTCCGGCAAGCTTGGTATCGTTCACAACGCCGTCGCAATAGAGGGCTGGGAGCCGGTCAATGGTGTCAATTATGCCAACTACGATCGAACGATTGTATCGCAATGGCGGGACAACGATCCGTGGAAAGAATACACGCAAGCGGAATTGAGTGCCTTCCCTGCCTTAGAGCAGATCGATGGTATATACATTCTGCAAACCGATGTAGCAACCGCTTAATCATGGCAAAAAAGGAAGAAGTTAAAAAGGTAGAGGACGGCGTACAAGGTGCGCCTTCCGATGCCGACACTGCTTTTAAAGAACCTGATTTCGGTGACTCAACCTTTGACGAAGCGCCGGAAGGGAAACATTTGGAGCCGGAAGATCCCGAATGGGTTAACCAAATTATTGAATCAAACCAAAGGGTCATCGATTCCAATAATGAGGTTATTGAGGCTATTAAAAGCTTCAATGATAACGCAAAGGACGTGGTACGCGACATTCTGCATTCGGCTAATGGAAAGGTGGAGACAGAGGAAAAGAAGCCAGAAGTAGTCTTGAACCGCAAAGCAAAGTATGTCGTAGCAAGTGGAAAGAGGTTCGCTGACAAGGAGAGTGGCGGTATCATCCGCGAGGCTGGATTCGATGTGTCTAGCTTTTCACCAGAACGGCTTCGTAACCTGCTTTCACAGGGCATCATTGAGGAAAGTAAATAATCGTTCTTTAAAATGCAGACCAAAAAAGTAGCCTTTCTTGGAGTCGTTCAGGTTGGGGTTGATAACAACACGGTCGATACATTCTTAACGGAAGCTGGTATCGATGGTGACGATCAATTCGAACAAGGCGGACTGAAAGAACTTGAAATCGCGGCCATTCCGTTACTGCAAAGCCTTATGGCTATAAGTTCGGAAAGCGAGGGCGGTTTGAGTGAATCACGAAGCTTGCAGGGCATTAAGGATAGGTTGCTTTTCCTTGCTAAAAAGCATGGCCTTAAAGACGTCATTGCTAGCATTGGTGGCATTCCTAAGATTTCAGCCTACAAGTGGGATAACTGATATGCTGTTCAAAAGGGTACATATCCTGAAGTTCAAAACGTCTGTTACCACGGGTAGCACTACCAATGGCAACGGGGATTTGGTTCCAGGTACCATCACTGTAACGGACCATGAGGTAAGTTGCAGGGCAGAGCCTAACGGAAGCGGTAAAACCATAAAGAGCAATGACGGTCAAGATGTTGTTTTCAGCTTCAAAATCTTTCTTGACGAATTTCCATCGGGGCTAACTGATGGGACATTGGTAGAGATTTTCAAGGAAGATGAGAAAATCGGAGGAGGTGCAGTACTTATGCCTTTCGGATACCAAAAACACGCCGTGATATGGGTATGAAACCAAGGTTTACCAAGGCTGATGTCCGCAGGACAATGCGTAACAAACGCAGTCAACTCGCCGATGCTATCATAAGCAGGCTGGAACTTATAGGTTTTGAGTTTGTGAAGATGGCGCGGAGCAAAAATGCGTCAACCGGTGGATTCAATGACGTTACCGGTAATCTCCGCAGTTCCATTGGATTTGCTGTGTTGCGGAATGGCGAAACGGTAAATGAAAACTTCGAGCAATCAAATTCAGGTACCGACAAGGCTACCGGAGTTCAGGCTGCAAAAAGTTTCATTGATGAGCTAAAAGGGAAGTTTCCGCGTGGGTATGCACTGATAGTTGTGGCTGGGATGAGTTACGCAGCGGCGGTCGAAAGCAGGGGCAAGGATGTGATAACGGGCAGTGGACTGGTAGCTGAGGTCATGCTCAAACAGGCTATGCAAAGGTTAAAAGATAGATTCTGATGGCAGTTACATCGCTTGAGATGGTAAATATACTATACGCGCACGTTGCTTCGAGCGCACTGTCTTCCGATGCAAACAAGCCCAATGGTAAGATTTGCAAGTTTCGGCGACCACAGAATTCAAAGAGGGAGGATATGGTCATCGGGACGCTTGGTAACAACCGAGAGCCAGTACAGAAAGGCGTGTTGTTGTTTAATGTTTACGTGCCTAACCTTGATCCGCTGCAATACCCCGATTTGAACAATGACAGGAGTCAGCCGGACACAGCAAGATTACTGTATGTAGCCAAACTGGTGCAAGCATCGATTCCGGATGAGGTTTGGGCAAATGACGGAACATACGCATTCGAAATAGTGCATGAAAGCACTTACGAGGACACTAATGACCAGCATTACGCTGGATTTAGAATTGAATTTTTCACAATAAAGTAAAATTGTCATGGCAAAAAAGATTTTCGGCTTAAAAGCCGTCTTGATGGGTGACCCCGCCGCCGACGGCGACATGGGTACCACTTTAACGGAATTGCTCGGCGCAACCGTAAAGGGTTCCGCTTCGTTGATTTACACCGAGCCATCAACAGAGGATATCGAGGTCGAGGAGGTTGATGCTGCATTCGATACGCTTTTGACCCAATCCGGAAAATGGGAACTTAACCTTGAATCATACAACGTCAGCGCGAAAACACTGGGTGACGTTTGTGGTGGAACTTATACTGCCGGAACCTCCGGCGCGCCCGATACCTGGGAGGGTGATGATGTTGTTTTCATCGAAAAGTCTGTTGAGTGCGAAACCCGCAACGGTGTAAAGATTGCTCTTCCACGGGTTAAAATACTAGCTCGGCCACAGTTCAATCTTGACAAGGCTCAGCTCGGTAGGCTTTCCGTGAAAGGTACCGGTCTACCTCCAACCAAAGCAGGTGTCAAGACAGTCAAATTCACTGACGCACCAGCTACCTAATGAAATCCCCCTGAGACATGGGGGATTTTCAAATTGATCGTATGAGCAACGAAATTCTATCGAAAGCTGCGCAGGTTTTCGCGGATGAAAGTCTAGGTGTCATCGAAGTGCCGATCACACCACGCAATGTCTTACATCGGCTACTTATGAAAATTGGTATCAAGCCCAGGTCGCTTAACTATCAGATGAGGAAGATAAGCGTAGGTAACAGGTATCGCATCGCATCTAGGGCCGTGAAATTGCCTGCCGGAATTATACAACCGGGGAATGTGGTCAAATCGTTCATGGAAGCATCAGCCGTGTTCACCGATGACCTTATTTATATAACTGCAGTAGCACTACAGAACGACCGGCATGAGCCGTCCCCGCAACTACTAGATGCGTTGAGGTGGATGGATGACGAAAAATGTGCCGACATACTCGATTTAGTGCTGTCGAAGATGGACATACAGGCTTTTATGAAATCTATCGCCTTAGTGGTCGGGACGGAGAATCTGACGGAGAAGGATCCGGAAACGACATAAGCGAGCCTAAAAGATACCCGGGAGATAATAGCCCGTGGGCAGCGGTAAATAGCTATCGGAAATACTTCGGCGAAAGCCGTGACTATGTGCTTTGGGAGCTTTCCTATGATAATTTCATAATGGATATGGCAACCATTCCACCGGTCAAAAACGCAGAATCGGACAACGGGAAATTGGTCGATCCTAAAGATGAACTAGACGAGCTTACTAAGGCGATAAATGTCTCTTGAGGTAAATAGGTTAGAATGGGATGCGCTTATCAGGGATTCACAATTCCAAGCGCAAATCAATCGTATGGAAGCCCGTTTGAATCGGCTTTCCGATAATGTCGTGAGGAGTGGTAACGACATAGATAACCTATTTTCCCGGATGTCGAAGGCGGCGGCTGGTTTTCTTACGCTGAACGCCGCCCAGGGATTTGTCCGAGATCTGATCCGAGTGAGATCGGAATTCCAGCAACTCGACATAGCGTTTACCACTATGCTTGGAAGCAAGCAGAAGGCTGACCGGCTCACACAAGACCTAATCAAGTTTGCAGCGACCACTCCTTTTGGGATGAAAGATGCGGCAAACGCAGCTAAACAGTTATTGGCATACGGTTCTAACGTTGAAAATGTCAGGGACGAACTACGGATGCTTGGCGATGTCGCTTCGGGTGTGTCACAGCCAATAGGTGATCTAGTTTACCTATATGGTACATTAAGAACTCAGGGCCGGGCCTACATGATGGATATCCGCCAGTTTGCCGGTCGTGGTATTCCTATTTACCGTGAGCTTGCCAAAGTGCTGGGTGTCGCTGAAGGTAAAGTAAACGATTTGGTTTCGGCAGGAAAGGTAGGATTCGCGGAAGTAGAGAAAGCGTTCAAAAACATGACCGCCGAGGGTAGTATGTTCGGGGGCCTGATGGCAAAACAAAGCAGAACTATCCAAGGAGAGCTTGAACGCCTGGGCGACGCTTTTGACATCATGCTTAATAAGATAGGCACGGAACAAGAAGGCGTGATCAGTGCCAGTATACAAGGACTTTCCTTCTTGGTGGAAAACTATGAGGCCGTTCTCGATATCATTACCGGAATTGCGTTTACCTACGGATCATATCGGGCAGCGGTGATAGCGACGGCTGCAGCCCAAAGCATAGCTATTGCGACTACACGAGGCTGGACAGTTGCCCAATTGCTTCACTACAGAGCGTTGTTGTTAGCAGAAGCTGCCCAAAAGCTACTCAACAGAACTATGCTGGCGAATCCATATGTAGCATTTGGGACAGCTGTTGGGGCATTGATTTTTATTCTATACAAGCTTAGCGATTCACTTTCAACCGCAGAGAAAGCACAAGAAAGGCTTAACAGGGAGCAAACGGAAGCAACTGCCCGGCTGGACGACATAAAGATAAAAGCGGGTGAATACTTATCAGTAATACAGAATACCAATTCCACCGAATATCAGCGCGTTAAAGCATTTGAACGGTTAAAAACACTATATCCCGATCGGCTCAATAATATGAGCAGGGAAAAGTTTATGCTATTGAGTATTGCCGACGCTCAAAAGCTTCTCAATGATCTCCAAGATCGTGAAGCAGTTAACGATATCGGGAATAGATTGGCGGTATATCAAAACGAGATTGTCGAATTAACCAATAAGGCGAAAGAATACCAAGATACCATCAACCAAACGGGCGATATAGGTGGTACGTTGTCACGGGCGCTACTTGGATTAAACGAACAACTCGAAATAGCAAAAACCAACGCGGAAAGCCTGCAAAACTCCTTTGAAAGAGAAAATGAGGCTCTTGAGTTGTCAAAAATGACAAACGAACAGAAGTTGGCCTATTATGAAAGACAGCTTCAAAAGACCCGCGAATTATCCGACAAAATCCGCGAAACTGAACTTCATACTAAGTCTTGGCAGCAAAGCCTTGGCATGCTGAATGTAAATCCGCTTGAAATGCAGATAAACAGCATTATCGCCAAGATTGATAATATCAAGAATGCTGACACCTCCGTAAGCGTAAGACGGACATTGGGGGATATTGATACCGAAATTAAAGACAAAAAGGAATCACTCTCAAACGCGTCCACTCGTGAAGAATATCAAGCTATCGACCGAGAGATCAAAAAACTTGAAGCCGAACGTTCACGGATTACCGGCGAACAGTCAAAGACGCTGAAGGTTATTGAAAAGTTTGCGGAAAAGAAAATAGATATTTTGAGGTCGTTGGCAGACCACGAGGCGGAGATACGTAATTCCGAACTTTCTAACAATGAACAGGAATTAGCCCGAGCTAGAAAATTCTATACTGATCTCCGTCGGGAGATTGAGGACTTCAACAAAAAAGCACCGGCTAATGAACGAATCAAGGCTGGTACCTTCCAGCTTATTGATAATCTGGAACAGCGTGAGACTGGTAACATAAGGTATAATCAGGAAACTGAATTACTGAAAACCCAGCTCGGTAACCAACTGGAGATTTACCGGAAATTTCAGGACGCAAGGGGAGAAATCGGTGTCGAGGCGGCTCGTAGGATGTACGAAACCGAAAAGGACTTCACCGACGATTACCGTTCGCTTCTTATGGGGGAAATAATTGCTCTGCAAGGAAGGGGCGCAATTTATGGATCTTTGACCGGACCCGAGCAAGAGCGGCTGAAAGCTTTGAACGATTCGCTCGATGAATTCGATAAATCGGAGCGCGACCGGACCAACGAGCGAACGAGATACCTACTTACAACATACGCTTCCTTCGAGCAAAAGCGCACCCGTCTACATAGACAGGCTGATGAAGATATGAGGCTTCTCGACGAGGAGGGAAGAAAGCTGCGCAAAAAAGCGCTTGAGGATGAGGAGGTCGAGCTTTACAGAACCGAATTAGAGGGAAACGAGAAATTTCAGGAGTTGCTTCGCACGCTGGATATGTCGGGTACCAGCATTTCGTTACAAGCGTTGAAGCAAGGTCGAAAATACGTCGATAGCCTCATCGATGGGATTGATGATCCCAATGTCAAGTCCCAACTGAATAAGATTTTCGGCGATTGGTTCGATATGACCACCGAATCTGTGCAGAACGAAAATTTTGGGAACGTTGTTCAGCTGGTTGACGGTTTTGGTCGACTAGTTGACACAGCTACGCAGTTCGATGGAACATTGTCTACCTCACTCAAAACCATCGGTGCTATGGTGGGCCAGGTCGGTCAATTGTCTCAGACGCTCGGGCAAACGATCGGTAAAGTTGGTGATGGCTTTTCGAAGGGTGGTGGCATCGCCTCTATAGTTGGTGCGGTGTTTTCCGTCATCGGTGGCGTAGTCGGGGCAATTGAGGATAGCCAAAACAAGAAATGGCAGAAGGCTGAAAAAGAGCGGCAGCATGCTCAGGAGTTTCAGTTGAAGCAATTGGACGCAGCGACACGGATCCTGGAATATCAACTTTCACTCATCAACGATATATACGGTGCTGATCGTGTAAAGGCATACGCCGATGCGGCTAAGCAGGCGTTCGATTCCGTAAACAACAGCATTAAGGACTTACCTACCAGTCAATTCCTGTCAACTGGAGACGCCCAAAATGACAATCTGGTGCAAATCCTGAATCAATTCGGATCGATAGAGGAATTGGATAAGAGGCTTCGTGAGATTAAGGATAGGCAAAAAGATAATTGGTTTTTCCCCGCATTCCAAAAAGACTACGCGCCTGAAATACAGATGCTGGAAGCGGCGCGTAAATTTTTCATGGATGGATCGGTTGACGATTACCGATTGCAGTGGACGTCCATCGAAGATATCACGCAGGAAGAAATCACCAAGTTAACCCAGCTTCTGGATGAAGGTAAATTCGACGAGGTAACCGCCAGCAAGATCCGGAATATTATTGAGCAATACGATCTGTGGAAAAATGCCCTCAACGAGATGCGGGCCGAACTGACGGGTACTACTTTCGGCGGGATAACAGATGAGATCGTCTCAATGTTCGAAAGGGGCACCGTTGCGGCCGAGGATTTTGCCGACAGCTTTGAAAAGATCATGCAGCGTGCTATCCTACAATCGTTGAAACGTGATTTTCTTGAAACACAATTGCAGGGTTGGTATGAGTCATTTGCTGATGCGGCCGACCCCCTAAAGAATGATAAAAAGGGTTTAACTGCATCCGAAATATCAGGACTTCAAAAAGCTTATAACGATATCGTCGAAAATGCACAGAAACAGTTTGAACTCATAAAACAAGCAACTGGCGTCAATTTCGATTCAGATAAAGCTTCCAAGGAATCTGGTCTATCGGGGGCTATTTCCGGAATAACCGAAAGTACAGCAGGCAGACTGGAATCAGAGTTCGGCGGTTTGAGATTAGCTCAACTTCAACTTGTGGATTTGGCCCGCTCCAATTCGAATGTATTTAATGAACAGGTCCGGATAATGAATGCTAAGCTAGCGGTATTGAATAGCATCAATGCCAACACTGGCCGGACAGCAGACAATACCGACCGTCTTGCCAATATAGAGACGGCCATCGTCCAGCTAAACAGCAAGATTTCAAACACTGACAGCCTGATGAGGGGGGCAGG
>NZ_FOQO01000016.1 GCF_900113765.1 Parapedobacter indicus
AAACTTTTCTAATATACTGAATTTCAGTATAGTGCACAACTTATTTGTTAATTTAACTGCCATAAACTATAACTTCCTCAAACCGCACAACGGGTATTACCTATTCTTTCATCGGTGGAAATTAAGAGTGATGTGGCAGCGAGTAGGGATGCCAAAGATAATTATTTGCTAGCATTAAGCAAAGACGGTGCTGCAGATTATCTCATTACCGGTGATCCGGATTTACTAATTCTAAAACAGTATGGAAAGACTACCATACTTACAATGGCGGAATCATGGAAATAAATCCGAAATAGAGTCGATAGGTTGATTCATGCATTCGGATCATAAGACCAACCCGGTTTTCGCTTGCAGAAAGAAAGGGTGCTATGAGAACGAATCTCTTTTCCAAAAAAGGATTGATTTCCCATTGTATATATCAGTTACGTTTGTATCTTCATCGTTGGATTTACTAATTATATTCCAAACCTGTGAGTTTATGATGAATACAAATGATCGACCGCATCAAAACGTATGAACTGCCGGGAAGTACAATTCTTCAGGATTTTCAAATCTATGAGGTCAAAGGTGGTGAAATAGCCAATAAGCGCTATCCGCACAAAACGGATCGGCCGCATCGGCATAGTTATTACGAAGTTTGCCTTTTTATGAATGAAGCGGGCAAACACGAGATTGATTTTAATACGTATCCAATTTTGTCCAATAGCGTTCATTTTCTTTCCCCGGGTCAGGTACATCGTATTTTTAGAGATAAAGATTATCATGGTTATTTGATCGTCTTTTCAAGTGAGTTTTTCCCATTGGGGACTTCCCGCCAGGAAAATCCGCTCTTTTATTTTCCATTTTTTAACAACCCGACCATGCTGCCCGTTCTGGATTTAGACGGACAAGCGTTTGATGAAATCCTGCTGCTCGTACGTCAAATGAAGAAAGAGAGTGATCTCGAACAACAGTCAACCAGTGAAATTTTACGAGCGTATCTGCAACTACTGCTGCTGAAATGCAAGCGGCACTACATGTGGAAATTTGCAGAGAAGCAACATATAGGTACTTCTTATTTCGCCCACGTTCAACAGTTCAATATGCTCGTGGAGAAAAAATTCATGGAGCACCTCTTGATTCAGGATTATGCAGAAATGATGGGGATATCGCCGGCGATCCTCAATAGAGCCGTGAAAAAAATAATCGGAAAGACAGCGGCGGAGATTATTGTCGACAGACTCATCTTGCAAGCCAAACGTCTGTTGATTTACACCGATCTTTCCAACAAGGAAATCGCTTTCAGCTTAAACTATGCAGACCCTTCTTATTTCACGCGCACATTTAAAAAGAAAACCGGTAAAAGCCCCTCCCAATTCAAAAAGGAGCTAAACGAAAAGTACCAGTATTAATTAAAAAAATGCTAGCCATCTTGGTGGAGATCGGTAATTTTGAATCCGATTCGGTAAATTGCTCATCGATCAAAAAATCGTGGCAATTGTTCTGGAACAATAACTGATTCATAAACTTAACAGCATTTTATAGCACTTTGCTACGAATTTGACATGTAAATTCGGAAAAAGAAATGGCTAGCGTACATAAACGGCTTTTTTGGTGGGCAGCATTGTTCTTCATGCAGACTGGTTGCGGAGAGCGGCATCAGGCTATTACGACCAATGATTTCGAGACGGCCGAAATCGGCCCATTTGTCGAGGCGGGATTTCCCTTTATCACGGGACCGCTAAATTCCGACAAGTTGGGGCCGGGTTTCCCGGAGCGCAACCGCTCCGCCAGGACGTTGTCAATCAACCTGGGTGACAGTGCCTACGTAGGGTTCGATATGGATTTACTGCGATGGTCGGTGGCTTGGGACGGTGAGTTCTTGCCCATGGTAACCATGTCCCAAATTTCGTATGACGATTTTTTCAATAAAGGTGATCAGATCCCGTCAATTTTGGGTACGCCTAAAATAGCTACGGGTGAGTACGCTGGGTGGACGATTGATACACCGAATTTTCGCGACCCGAGGAATCCGATCGGCGAGGCGGATTCCTATCGATACGGGCCGTTACCCGAGCAGTTCGGCAGGTGGAATGGCCTCTATCTTAAAGGAGACGATATCGGACTATCTTATACGATTGGAACGACAAATATTCTGGAATATCCAAGCAGTACGCGTTTCGGAACCGAAACTGCCTTTTCAAGGACGTTCGCATTAGATGGATTGCAACACGCATTGTATCTCAATGTTGCCGAAGTCGGGAATGAATTGGATACCGAAGTAACGGGCTCCGTCCTGTATATTTATCATGGAGAGGCGCGGGACACCGTTACTGCAATCGGAGTAGTAACCAATCATGCGGAAGGCTTGAGGCCGTCGATCGTCGACAATAAATACATTACAGTACGTTTCCCACCGACCGATGCTCCCATTGAGGCTACCGTGTTGATGTGGAATGGGCCGGTAGCAAAAAAGGACGCTTTTCTGGAGCTATTTAGCAAAGCCAAAATCGAAATGCCAGATTTCGGTCGTGGTGGACCGGCTTACTGGACGGAAACCGTTTATACGCAGGGTGCGTTGTCACCCGATACGGCCGCATACGTTACGGATATATTGACGCTTCCGCTACCTAATCCCTGGAAACGGAACGTACGGGTCGCTGATGCAGCTTTTTTTGACGGCAAGCGTGCCGCTGTCGTTACGTTTTCGGGTGATGTTTGGATCGTAGAAGGAATAGACAAGAACCTGGAGCGTCTGAAATGGCGCCGGTTTGCCTCGGGGCTGTACGAACCGATGAGCATCGAGGTGGTGGACGGTACGGTTTACGTCTTCGGGAAAGAAGGGATTGTGCGGTTGCATGATTTGAACGATGATGGCGTGGCAGATTTTTATGAAAATTTCTGCAACGAAATGGAGCAATCGCTCCACTCGCGTGAATGGGCGGCGGATATGGTGTTGGCGCCGGGGGGCGGATTCTACGTTGCAAAGGGGGGAATTGGCGGCTCTTCGCAGCGAGGCACCATACTCAAGATATCGGCAGATGGGCGGCATGTGGAGACCGTGGCGACGGGTTTGAGGGGACCCTATATCGGTATTCACCCAACGAAAGGTACGCTATCGGCTTCGGATCAGCAGGGCAATTACGTGCCCTCTACTCCCTTGCTGTTGGTGGAAAAGGGGGACTACTTCGGTTTCCCTACCACGCCCGAGGCGCATCAGGCAACCATCAAATCCCCGCTTACCTGGATTCCGCACCGTGTAGATCGCTCGGGTAACAGTCAGACATGGATTACGGGTGGAAAGATGGGGCCGTTGGATGAACAGATGATCCATTTCTCATTTGCGCGCCCCGGCTTGTTCAGGGTACTCATCGATACGACCTCAAACGCACACCAGGGAGGAGTTTCGTTTTTGCGCGCAAATTATCCGGCTCCTACACAAAAAGGTACCATAAACCCGGCCGACGGCCAACTGTACATAACCGGATTTAATTTATGGGGTTCAAGCTCCCAAGGTATAGCGGCTTTTGTCCGGTTGAGGTATACCGGCTTGCCGTTCTATTTGCCTGAGCGGTTCAAGGCAGGTGCGCAGGGAATTGTACTGCGATTTGGTGTGGAGTTGGATTCGGCAGTAGCTAAGGATCCGTTGAGTTTCCAAGTCAAGAGATGGAATTACAAACGTACAAAGGAATACGGGTCAGGCCATTTCAAGCTAGACGGTACGCCGGGAGAGGAATCGATGCCCGTATTTTCATCACACCTCTCTGCCGACCGTAAGGCGGTTTTGCTGGTTGTACCCAAGATGGAGCAGGTGATGCAAATGGAGGTGCTGTATAACCTTCGGTCGGCGGATGGAGCCGTGTTGGAAGATGGCTTTTGGTTTACCGTGAACGAGGTGGACGAAATCGATCTGACCGGAGAAGGGTTTAACCAGCCGATCGATTTGTCGATAAACCTGGCTGCGGATCGTTCAGGGAGAACCGCTGACGAGCGTCCTTCCGAAGAAAAAGGCGCCCAACTTTTCAAAGCGGTGGCATGCGCAGGTTGTCATTCCACCGGTGTCAAGACCGACGGATTTTACGGCCCGCCCTTCAAGGATCTCTTCCTATCGGAGCGCCGGTTTGAAGACGGCACATCGGGAAAGGCCGACGCGGATTATATCCGTGAATCCATTCTAACGCCCGCTAAAAAAATTGTAAAAGGATACGATGCCGAGATGCCTTCCTATTTAGGAATGCTCTCCGAGAGCGATGTCGAATCGCTGGTGTTATATATTAAAACCTTATAATTGATCGCATATGTCACATCGTAAACAGCCCCGACTCTTGTCACGCAGAAGCTTTATGAAGCAAGCCGCAGTTGCAGCAGCCGTATTGCCGGCGGTCTCAACCGGTTTATATCCAGGTGGTCCGGCAAACGGAAAAAAGGCAGAAAACGCATTGGAAGTGCATATTTTTTCAAAGAGCCTACATTTTCTCGACCATCAGCGCATGGCGGAGTTTGCTGCAAAAGTAGGTTTTGACGGCGTGGATCTCACCGTGCGGCCCAGCGGACATGTGGAGCCGGAAAATGTGTCTGTAGACTTACCGAAAGCGGTCAAAGCAATTCATCAAGCAGGTTTGAAAGCCAAGATGATCGCTACGGCCATGGCAGATCCAGCCGATGCCGTGGGACGTAACGTTTTAGAAGTGGCAGCCGGTCTCGGCATTCGCTTTTACCGGACAAACTATTTCCAATACCTTAAGGATGAACCTGTGCCCGAGTCGATCGCTTTTTTCCAGGATCGTGCGAAAAAACTAAGCGAATTGAATCGAAAGCTGGGTATTGTCGGATGCTACCAGAACCACGCCGGATTGATGATGGGGGCCTCATTGTGGGAACTGTGGGAGATCCTGCGGCATGCAGATCACGACAGCTTGGGGGTGCAGTATGACGTTCGCCATGCCGTTGCAGAAGGAGGTCTATCTTGGGTAAATGGCCTGCGGTTAATCCATCCCCATATCAAAACGATCGTGTTAAAAGATTTCAAATGGGTCGAACAGCAGAGTGGGCAATGGCGTCCCGTTAGCACACCGATTGGGGAGGGAATGGTTGATTTTAAAAAGTATTTCCGAATGTTGAAAGACTTCAATATACAGGTACCGGCGTCGTTGCACATGGAATACCCGTTGGGCGGGGCCGAGTCGGGCGCGAAACAATTGACCATCGGGCAGGAAAAAGTATTTGACGCGATGAAAAGCGATCTGTTGGCGATTCGTAAGCTTTGGCAAGAAGCTTAGTAATAGTATGGGTAAGCCGAACTAAACAAAAAGTACCAGTTTTAATTCGAAAAGTGCTTACCCACCTTCCGGGTGAACGATATATTTGAATGCTATAAAGCTAATTATTAACATTAAACGCAAAAAAAATTATTGAATGATTAGGATCGATTTTAACCTCATGCCGGTTGATTTATCGGGTCAGTTACAGCGATTTTGGGAGCTTTCGGGTGAAAAAATCAGCGCTATCGAAAGGGAGTATGAGCTCGGAAAAGGGACGCCCGTATTTACTGTTGAAGGTAAATATACCACCCGCGGTTGGACGGAATGGACCCAGGGGTTCCAGTTCGGGTCTTCCATCCTCCAATTTGACGCTACGGGAGGCGACGAATTTCTTGAAAAGGGGCGGACAAAGACATTAGCGCTCATGGCTCCGCATGTAAGTCATACCGGTGTGCACGACCACGGGTTCAATAATGTCAGTACCTATGGCAACCTGCTTCGGTTAATGGTGGAAGGAAAGACCCCGTTCAATGAATGGGAGAAGAATTTTTATGAGCTGGCGCTGAAAGTGTCCGGTGCGGTCCAGGCCAGCAGGTGGACACCGATCAAAAACGGTGGATTCATTTATTCCTTCAATGGTCCACATTCCCTTTTTGTGGATACCATGCGTACCATCCGGATTCTGATGCTTAGTCATAAACTCGGACATGTACTGCAACAGGAAAATGACGTGAAAGTAAATCTGTTGGTCCGTGCCTTGCAGCATGCCCGGGCCACCGCAGATTACTCAGTTTTTTATGGTGAGGGCCGGGATCGTTACGATCTTTGGGGCCGGACCGCCCACGAAAGCATCTTCAATACCAACGATGGGAATTTCCGCAGTCCCAACGCGCAGCAAGGGTATACCGGTTTTTCTACCTGGACAAGGGGCCTTGCGTGGGCGATGGTCGGATTCGCCGAACAGCTGGAGTTCCTCGATACGGTTTCCGACGAGGACTTGGCGGCTTACGGAAGCCGGGAGGGAGTTGCGCAATTTATGCGCAGGGCTGCGGAGGCGACCTGTGATTTCTATATTGAACATACACCTATAGACGGTATCCCGTATTGGGACACCGGTGCACCCAACCTGCATAAACTTGGCGATTACCTTTCTGTTCCGGCCAATCCTTACAACGACTTTGAGCCGGTGGATAGCTCGGCTGCTGCTATTGGGGCACAGGGATTACTCAGGTTGGGCAATTACTTGAAGAACAAAGGTGAGCAGGAAAAGGGTACGAAATATTGGCAGGCGGGACTGACGGTTTTACGGTCGTTGCTGGCAGAACCCTATTTGAGCACTGACCCCGATCACCAAGGCATTATTCTCCACTCCATTTACCATCAGCCGAATGGATGGGACCACATCCCAGCGGGCCAGAAGATTGCCTGCGGCGAATCCAGCATGTGGGGCGACTACCATGCCCGCGAGGTCGCACTCTACGTGCAGCGAGTGATCGAAAATAAACCTTATTATACATTTTATAATGGCGTGTTATGAGTGCGGGGAAGATCGTAGACCTCAATAAACTATGTATCCATACGATAACCACGAAGCATTGGTCGATCGAGGAAGCGGCCGAAAACTATAGCAAGGTCGGCGTAAAAGGGATTTCGGTATGGCGGCAGTACCTGGATGGACGGAATATTGCGGGCACGGGGGAAATGCTCCGTGCGCACGGCCTGGAGATCGTATCCCTCGTGAGAGGTGGGTTTTTCGCTTCGACTTCGCTGGATGCGAGAAATAAAGCATTGGCAGCTAATAAAAAGGCGATTGATGAGGCTGCGGCGTTGGGTGCTCCGATGATTGTGTTGGTTTGTGGGGCGGATCCGGGACAGCCGTTGGAAGTGTCGAGACAGCAGATCCAAGCCGGAATCGAAACCCTTTTGCCGCATGCGATCGAAAGCGGCGTCAAATTAGCCATCGAACCCCTGCATCCGATGTATGCCGATACGCGGTCGGCTGTGAACACCCTGGCACAGGCTAATGACATGGCCGAAGCAATTGATTCGGAATATGTTGGTGTAGCGGCGGACGTCTATCACATCTGGTGGGACCCCGATCTCGAGCAGCAGCTCATGCGGTGTGGCCGTAACAATAACCTGTTTGCTTTCCACATCTGCGACTGGATGAGCCCGACAGTTGATTTTTTAAACGACCGCGGACTTATGGGTGAAGGTTGTATTCCCATCCGTAAAATCCGCGGGTGGGCAGAAGCTGCGGGATTCCGTGGCTATAACGAAGTGGAAATTTTTTCCGATCGATTGTGGTCGGGGGATCAGCATGAGTTTTTAAAAAGAATTGTAAAAAGCTATTATCAAAGTTGAGTTAAAGTATATGAAACATCGTGTAGGAATTATTATGAATGGTGTGACGGGCCGTATGGGCACCAACCAGCATTTAATGCGAAGCATTGTTGAGCTAATCAAGCAAGGCGGCGTGAAGCTGGCTAATGGTGATACCATTATGCCCGACGCGGTGCTGGTGGGAAGGAATCAAGCCAAGCTGGAGGAACTGAGCAAACGGTCAGGGATTACTAAAATATCCACGGATCTGGATGCCGTGCTCCAGGATGAAAGTTATACCGTTTATTTCGATGCCCAGACAACCGGGCGCCGCGCAGAAGCCATCCGGAAGGCCGTACAGGCCGGTAAACACATTTATTGTGAAAAGCCAATGGCAACCGACACGGCCACTGCCTTGGAGCTATTTGAGCTATGCAAGAAAGCCGGCGTAAAAAATGGCGTGGTGCAGGACAAACTGTGGTTGCCGGGTCTCAGGAAAGTAAAGCGGTTGATCGAAAGCGGTTTCTTTGGGAAAATTCTTTCCGTCCGGGGAGAGTTCGGTTATTGGGTGTTTGAAGGGGATACCATTCCTGCCCAGCGGCCTTCGTGGAATTACCGTAAAGAAGACGACGGCGGCATTATCGTGGATATGCTCTGCCATTGGCGGTATGTGCTGGACAATATTTTCGGAAAGGTAAAAGCGGTTTCCTGTCTGGGCGCAACCCATATCAAAGAACGGGTGGATGAACAGGGGAATACCTATGCGTGTACGGCCGACGATTCGGCGTATGCCACATTCGAGCTGGAAGGCGATGTCATCGCGCATTTCAATTCATCGTGGACCGTCAGAGTAAGAAGGGACGACCTGCTCACCCTGCAGATTGACGGCACCAAGGGGTCGGCAGTGGCGGGGTTACGGGAGTGCTATGTGCAGCACTACGGCAATACGCCCAAGCCGGTATGGAATCCCGACATTCCGCAACCGATTAACTTCTATGAAGGATGGTCCAAGGTCCCCGATCAGGAGACCTATGACAACGCGTTTAAAGTACAATGGGAACTTTTCCTGAAGCACGTCGTGCTGGATGAACCCTTCCCATGGGATATGAAAGAAGGTGCGAAAGGGATCCAGCTCGCCGAAAAGGGAATCGAAAGCTGGGAGAAGCGGGCTTGGGTTGAAGTTCCGGAATTATGAAAAAGGTAGCATTGATAACCGGTGGGTCCAGGGGAATTGGACTGGGTATCGCGCGATCTCTCGCCGGGGCTGGATTCGATCTGGCCATCAACGGTATGCGGGAAGAAGAAAAGGCCGCAACATCGCTTGAAGCATTGCGGCAACTGGGTGCCGATGTGATGTATTGCCGGGGTGATGTGGGTGACGCGCAGGCCCGGCGCGAAATTATGGACCAGGTAAAGACACATTTTGGGCGGCTGAATGTGCTGGTGAACAACGCCGGGGTGGCACCGAAGGAGCGGAAAGATATTTTGGAAGCCACGGAAGAGAGTTTCGATTATGTATTACGGACGAATCTGACCGGTCCGTACTTTTTATCGCAGGCTGCCGCAAACTGGATGATTGAACAAAAATCGGCGGATGCCGGTTTCGAAGCGGCAATTATCAACATCTCTTCCATTTCGGCTACGGTCGTATCCACAAATAGGGGGGAGTATTGCGTAGGCAAAGCAGGCATGAGTATGGCCACGCAACTGTTTGCGGCGCGATTGGGCGAATACTATATACCGGTATATGAGGTTCGCCCGGGGATCGTCGCTACAGATATGACCGCAAAAGTAACGGAAAAGTACGATAAGTTGATCGCAGAAGGTCTTTGCGTACTGCCCAGGTGGGGGATGCCAGACGATGTGGGAAAAGCGGTTGCGGCGCTGGCTACCGGCTATTTTCCCTATACGACGGGGCAAGTCATAATGGTTGACGGAGGGATGAACATCCCCCGGTTGTAGGTCATTCATAAAACCCAAGAAAATGGATAACAGCATTCAATTGAACCCGATGGAACCAGGACTGAGAAGTTCAAAAAGGTACATCCTTATTACCGCGTTTTTGGCGCTCTTTGCCGTTGTAGGATTTGGATTCTATGGCTTGCCGTTCTTTTTTGATTTCATTATGGAAGAGCGCGGTTGGTCCAGAACCGTCATCACATCGGGTAACGCTGTTGGCAAACTGGTTGTGGCCCCGTTGTTTGGTTTTTTTGCGGGCTGGTTGATCGATCGATATGGGCCCAGGCAGCTGATGATGACAGGCGCTTTGATGTTGGCCATTGCATTGATCGGGATTAGCTATTCCAGCTCCCTGGAAATGTTTTATCTCTTTTACGTATTTAATGCACTAGGTTATGTTTTTGGAGGGCCTCTGCCGTGCCAAGTGTTGATTTCCAGGTGGTTTAATAAAAATAGAGGCAAGGCGATGGGCATCGCCTATTTAGGTATAGGCGCCGGTGGTGCATTAGCGCCTTTGCTCGCAGCCAGACTTGAACAGCGGTATGATTGGCATTTGGCACTGGCTATTTTGGGGATACTCGGGTTTCTGATGGTCTTTATTTTTTCCTATTTTATCAAAGACAAACGGGAAATGCCTGTGCCGGCGGTTGAGCGAAAAGTGGATGGTGGCTCCATGCGGCAGATTCTCAGAAGCCGCAATTTTTACCTGCTGGCCATCGGTAGTATGTGCTCAATCGGGGTCGTAGGCGGCATAGGTCAACATATCAAGCTCTATTTGAGTGATCTGAACTATTCGCAACAGGAGGCCGCAAATGTGATGTCGTTTGTGTTGCTGTCGAGCTTGATCGGCCGGGTCATGATGGGCTGGTTGGCCGATCTAATTAACCGAAAGTATGTCATGTTACTGATATACCTCGTTGTCATGGGATCGATCCCGCTGCTCTTGGTCCCGGAATTTCCAGGACGCATCTATATTTTCGCGATTATTTTCGGTATCGGGCTTGGTGGCGATTACATGATCATTCCCTTGATGGCCGGTGATTTGTTCGGCTTGAAGGCACTTGGCAGGACGATGGGGATTATTCTTGTAGCCGATGGGGTCGCGGAGGCAATTTTCCCGGTTCTCCTGGGTGCATTATACAATGAAAGTGTAGGGTATACCGTAGGGTTTTCGGTATTGATCGGAGTTGCATTGCTGGGGGCGGTGTTTATTGTGCTTATACCCAGGCCTTTGGGAGCAGATCAGGCATACAAAGCCGGGCACTGACGTAAATCAGCTCACACCTCGAATACGGATTATCCACGGGGTAGTAAATGGACAAAGGCTGTAGAAAGCTTGCTGGATACCTGTTGCGGTTATGCAGAAAGAGCATGTGTTTGGACCCGTGCGAAGACTCCAGCCCGTAGCGGACTGGGCTTCGCTTCAACGCTACAACGAAAGCCGTCTCTAGCAAATAGGGCCGGTTTTTTAATTTTCTGTTGTCGGTTTTGTTGTCAGTTTTTGAGCCGTTCCTCTCATTCATTACGTAATCCTAAAAAGCTAATTTATTTAGCTATTCTCTGTTGTATTTATTATGTTTGGCCCATGCCTAACGAAAAGAATAAGATAACCGAAGCCGCTATCTACGATAAACTGTTTCGCGAGATATCGCCTGTTTTCCTGATGGTGTTAGTGGAAAAGGTTCTCGGGTTGGATATCGTGGAATATACCGAACTGAAAGATAAACTGCAGATTACTCGGCAAAAGGAAACCGATACCTTGCGCAAGGTGAGGGACAGCAACGGCAATGTTTTTATCCTGCAGATTGAGATACAGACTCAGAATAATCCTAAAATGGCAGTGCAGATGGCCGATTACTGGATCCTGTTGCACCAGATACATGAGTTACCCATCAGGCAATATGTCCTTTATGTCGGGCCAGATCCATTGGCGATGTCCGACCGGTTGGAGTTGCCCAACTTTAATTTCCAGTATACGTTACTGTCATTTTCAGATTTGTCTTATGATTTGTTTATTGGGGCCGAGCAGCCGGAGGTTAAGATGTTGGCGTTACTGGGTGATTTAAAGGGAACAGATCCATTTGGCCTTACCGAGGACATCGTCAGAACGATTGATAAGCTGCCCGAGCCGGTAAGCATCAAGGAAAACCGGCTGATGCAGTTGCGGATATTGATTCAATTACGTAAATTTACACCACGATTGGAGGTAGCTATGTTGAAAGCAGCATCATTTTTTAAGGAAGAAAAAGACCCATTTTATAAGAGGGGGCAAGTCAAGGGTGCAGAAAAAGAGCGCGCTAAAGCCTATACTGAGAAGCTGAGATCGGCTCAAAAAATGAAACAGAGCGGCTTTGAGGATGCTATTATCGCCGATGTTCTTGAGTTGCCCCTGGAGGTGGTTAGGAAACTACAATAACCTGCGTTCTGCCAAGTGAGGATCGGTCCCGCTGTCTTTCCTGCAATTTCCCTTCGTATTCACCGGCCTCTTTGGTGAAAATCGTTCCAGTTCCCTTGACCATGGCTAGCGTGAGTACATTGCTGGATTCACCCGTAGTGCCCCATGCATCTACCCCTTCCAAGGTTGCCAGCAAGTCACCGCAGTGGGTGATGCCGTATTGCGCAAGATCGACGGTGATCCATTTGTTCTTCGCACCGGTATGGACAACGATGTTCTCGGGTAGAAGGGAGCTGCCCGGTTTGCCGTCTTTAAATGGCAGCAGATCTAACCGGAATGCTACGCTGTCCCATTCGTTGTTCCGGATACGGAATACGAACGATTTGATGGGGTTGGAACGATCTACGTCACGGATAACCACGCCACGCATTCGGCCGCGGCTACTGGAGAAATCCCCCCAACCCGTTCGTCGGCTATCCGGTTTGGTAAAACCGATTGCCCGGGTTTTCCGTTCCCTCGCGGTAACAATGACCGGTTCGATGGTATAGACCAACGGACGAAGTTGCAGCAGGTGATTGGTCGTGACGTCTAGATCTCTAACGCATATACCGTCGTTTGATATCCGATATAGGAAACCGTGATGCTATCTGAGGCGCCTGACCGGGAAATATCCAATGTAAACGTTCCGTCACTTCGGGTGACGACCCGTTGATTCTGTCCAATGATGGAGACGGTCGCATAGCATAGCGGTTCCCGAGTTTCTGCGTCCCCGACGATACCTTTGAGTGTTTGACCGAATCCAAGGAATGAAGATAGCAGCAGGGTGCTAACTAACAGTCCTGCCTGTTTTGAAGTGTTTATCGAGGCCATTGTAATCGATCATTTAGCGGACACTGTTTATTCATCCCTTAAGCTATCCACTGGATTGGTCAGCGCAGCCTTGACGGCCTGCGAACTTACGGTGAGTACCGCAATCACCACAGCAACCAATCCTGCCATCGCAAATATCCACCATTGGATATCAATACGGTAGGCAAAGCCTCGTAGCCAGTCATTCATGATCCACCAAGCGAGGGGCGAAGCAATGACGATGGCTATGAGGACCAGTTTCACGAAATCCTTCGAGAGCAGTCGTACGATGCCTGCAACCGAGGCACCCAGTACTTTACGAATGCCAATTTCTTTGGTTCGGCGTTCCGTATCGAAGGCGGCGAGACCAAATAATCCCAGACATGAGATCAAAATCGTTAGCAAGGCAAAATATTTTGCCAGGACAAGCGTCTGCTCTTCCGCCACGTACTGTGCCCGGAAGGATTCTTCCAGAAATTTCAGATCCAGCGTATAACCTGAATTCCATGTTGAATAAAGGCGGTGGAGCTCGGCAATAACATCGTGCGCCGACCCTTCCCGGATACGCACCATGGCCATACCGATTTGTTCGGGATTGTAGTAAAAAACCAGGGGGGCGATAGGCTGGTGAATGGATGCGGTATGAAAATCCTTGACCACCCCCAGTACGGTCTTTTCTTCCCCCCAAAACGTTACCTTGGTTCCAACGGGATCCGTTAACCCCATGACCGCTGCCGCAGTTTCATTCAACAGGAGGTAGGACGCGTTATCTCCCAAATCAGTCGAAAACGTTTTTCCTTCATCCAGGCGTATACCAAGCGTTGAAATCAGGTTTTCGTCGACCGACCGGACCATGAAGTCGATGTTCCGGCTTGCGTCCTTTCCGGGCCATTCCAATCCATAGGTAGACGATCCCCCGTCTTCCGTGATAAGTGTCTGGCTGATTCCGCCTGCCTGAATTACGCCCGGAACTTTTTTGATCTCTTCAAAGAGGGTTTTTTTGTGTTCAAATGCTCTGCCCTCTAGGTTAAAGTAGACGACGTGTTCCTTTTCGTAGCCAACCGGCTTATTTCGTGCAAACTCAATTTGTTGGTAAACGATCAGGACCGATACGATCAGCACAAACGATACGACAAACTGGAAGATAACAAATCCCTTTCTTACAAGGAACTGACCAATCTTGCCTTCCAATTTTCCTTTGAGTGTAACCAAGGGCTTGAATCCCGAAAGGTAAAGGGCCGGATAGCTGCCGGCCAGTATGCCGGTTATTAGCGTAAGTGAAAAAAAAGCGAACAGCTGGCTGGGAGCGTACTGAAGTGCCAACTGCTTACCCGTAATGAAATTGAACTGTGGTATCAATACGGACACGAGGACCAACGCGATGACCGCCGCCACGAACGTGACCAAAATCGACTCGCCCAAAAACTGGTAAATCAAGCTCCGTCGCCCGCTTCCCAGCAGTTTCTTAATGCCGATTTCCTTCATTCTGCCTGCGACTTTCGCCGTGGATAGATTCATAAAGTTGATCGAAGCAATCAGCAATAGCAGGAAGGCAATGGCAGAAAATAACCTGACATAGGTAATCCTGCCGCCGGCCTGCTCGCCGTCCTCATAGTTGCCGTAGAGGTACGCATCGGAGTATTTTCGTATAAAAAGGGAGAAAATGTTGCCGTTTTGGTACCGGTCGATATACCGTTCAATCTTTTTATTGAACGCCGTTACATCCACTCCTTCCGTTAATAAAAGATACGTTTGAGGACCGGTATTATTCCAGGAAGCGCCGTTTGTCCAGACGTCTTCAATCAACTTTTGCTTGGTGAGTACCACATCGAATTGAAGCGTGGAGCGGGGATCCACATTTTTAAATACGCCTGTCACCGCAGACAGATGGTCAACGCCGAATGCGCTCCATTCGATGGGTTTGCCCAATGCCGCCTCCGTAGTTCCGAATAGCTTTAATGCCATGTCTTCGGAAATGACGACACTGTTTTTTTCCTTCAATACGGCGGCGGATTCTCCTTGTATGAGTGGAAACGTGAAAACTTCAAAAAACGTACGGCTCGAAAACAAACAGGCAGATTTGAAAGATTCTTCACCACTCTTCATCGTAATGTCCATGCCTTCTCGTTCGAGATTCATCACCGTGACAGACTTTTCCACCTCTGGAAGGTCTTTTTCCATCGCTTCTGACAAGGGCCCCTGCGTATTCTCAAGAATTCTTATCTGACTGTTTTCGGTGCTTTTTTGCAGCACCTGGTAGAGCCTTTCGTCATTGACGTGAAACTTATCTACGGCCCTTTCATCTTGTATCCATAAGTAAAGTAAAAAAGCAAAAGCCAAACCTGTCGAGAGGCCCACCAGGTTAATGACGAAAGAAGACCGGTGTTTTCGTACACTTCGGAAAGCGATGGTCAGCATATGTTTTAACATACCGTTGTTTTTTGGTTTCTTGATTTTTTCTCTTTCACTCTCGTTTACTCCTCACGCAAGCTGTCCACTGGATTGGATACCGCCGCACGTATTGCCTGCCAGCTCACGGTGAGTAGCGCAATCACCACGGCCGTGAGTCCCGCCGTAGCAAACATCCACCACTGAATGTCGATGCGGTAGGCAAAATCTTCCAGCCATTTGTTCATGGCCCACCAAGCGATGGGTGAAGCGATGACGATGGCAACCAAAACCAGCCTGACAAAATCTTTGGACAACATGGTTACGATGCCGGAGATCGATGCACCCAGCACTTTGCGGATACCGATTTCTTTGGTGCGGAGTTGTGTGGCGAAGATAACCAGCCCCAGTAGTCCAATGCAAGCGATGGCAATCGCTAATACGCTAAAGATACCGATGATTTGGGCAGTCCGTTGGTCAGATTCATATTGTTGGGCAAGTTCTTCTTTAAGGAAGCTATATTCAAAAGGGATATTGGGCTCAAATGATTGCCACAATTGGTTTATTTTCTCCAATACCGATGATATTTCCCCTGGTGAGACACGGACTGCAATAGTCGAATAAGGCGTATTGTACGATTGAGAGGACTCATGGAACAGCGCAAACGGCTGAATCGGTTGATGCAACGACTCCGTATGGAAGTCTTTCATTACACCGATGATTTGATAAGACTCCGCGGCGTTGCCGCCGGGATACTTGATCATCTTGCCGATCGGTTTTTTATAGCCTATTCGTTTGGCGGCCGTCTCGTTGATGAGAACCGTCCGAGTATCATCATAGGTATCCATAAAATTTCGTCCTGCAACCAAGGATATGTCCATGGTTTCGACGAAATCAATGTCGGTTAGGTACGACACCAGCATGATATCCTTGACACTGGGCTCATCACCGGCGTTGGGCAGCGGCACATAGAAATCGCCATGGCCACCCCTGCCGGGTAGACTGGAGGAAATCGAGGCGTTCTTTATGGAGGTAAGTTGCTTCAATTCAGCTATGAAACTGTTTTGTTGTTCGCCCAAACGTTCGGTGTTTGAGATAACCAATACGTTTTCTTCATCCAACCCCAGATCATGGATTTGTGTATATTTCAACTGCTGGAAAACCACGAGGGTGCAAATGACCAGCGCAATGGAAATCGTGAATTGGAAGATAATCAGGCCGCTTCTGGCGCCGCTATGACCTGCTGATCCGGCCGTGGCTTTTTGCCCTTTTAATACGGCTATGGGGTTGAATGCGCTGAGGTAAAAGGCGGGGTAACTACCCGCAAGCAGGGTACAAATGAAAACCAGCAATACCGGGTATATCCAGTCACCGTATGACCAAAGGTTTCCGAAGGCGATCATCTTGCCGGTTAACTGATTGAAATGCGGAATGGTCATGTAGATGAGTATCAACGACATCAGAAAAGCCAAGACGCTTAACGCGAATGCCTCTGCAAAAAATTGCAGGGCCACTTCTCTGCGACTAGAGCCCACAACTTTGCGCACGCCGATTTCCTTTGCCCGCTTTGATGCACCTGCGGTGGATAGGTTCATAAAATTCACGCAAGCCAATAACAAAATAAACAACGCGATGATGCCAAAAAAATAAACGGTCTTGATATTTCCCTGATCGGCAACTTCCGAAATAATGTTGGCAGAATACAAGTGGATATCCAGTAAAGGTTGCAGACTGAAATCCCATTTTCCGCCCTTTTTCAAAAACTCGTCGTACGGTTGTCCGATGCGATCGAAGGCACTGGCCGCATATTGGCGTACCATGGCAGGGAATTTGGCTTCGAGGTTTGCGACGGCAGCCGCATCGGTGGGTACATGGTCCTTGAATTTGACATAGGTAGCGACATTCAGCCAGACCCAGCTCCAATCAAAGTATTTCACGTCGGCAGCATTTGAGATGGGAATCAAAAAGTCGAACGAGAGCGAACTTGGGACAGGCGGAAAAGTCACAACACCCGTTACGATATAGGGCTGCTCGTCGCCCTCAATGAACAGCGCTTGCCCCATCGGGTCGGCATTACCGAAGTATTTGCTGGCCGTGGCTTCGGTAAGTACAATGCTATGTGGATCTGACAGACATGTGTTACGCTCGCCATATCGCAATGGATAGGTAAGCACCTGCAGGAAATTGGAGTCGACCCCAAGTATACCCCGCTCGTTGAATCGGGCCTTCTGATTCGCGTCTCCCGCCGAGCGGACAATTTTTTGTCCCGGTCGGTAAAGGCGGGTATAGCTTTCGATTTCGGGGAAATTTGCCAAAAGTGTTTTCCCCACCGGGGGTGGGGTATAACCGGCGTAAAACTCTTCTTCACCCATTTTGCCGTTGATATTTACCCTGAAGATACGCTCGGCATCCGCAAAATGACGATCATATTGGTATTCGTTTTTGATAAAAAGTACAATCAGCATAACACAGGTAATGCCTAAGGTCAGCCCAAATAGATTAATAAGCGCTTGCACCCTGTTTCGGGTGGCATTCCGCCAAGCGATTTTGAAGTAGTTCTTTATCATTTTATTCCGTGTTCAGTGGCAAGTGAACAGTGTCCGGAGACCTGCCGTTATTGCCTATAGTCGTTTATACGTCTTTATTCATTTATCGTTGTTCCTCGATCTCTGTTCCTGTAACCCTCTCTTTTTCCACCATCACTGACCACCCACCACCGATCACCACCCACCCATCACTCATCCCTCAAGGAATCCACCGGGTTGGCCATCGCCGCACGTATTGCCTGTCCGCTCACCGTCAGCAACGCTATTACCACCGCTGCCAATCCAGCCACAGCAAACATCCACCACTGGATAGCAATCCGGTAGGCGAAATCTTCCAGCCATTTGTCCATGACCCACCATGCGATGGGTGAAGCAATGACGATGGCAATGAGTACCGGTTTTACGAAATCTTTGGATAGCATAGTCACAATGCCCGAGATCGATGCGCCAAGCACTTTGCGGATTCCGATTTCTTTCGTGCGGCTTGCCGTCATTAATGCCACCAGCCCGTATAAACCAAGGCAGGAAATCAAGATCGCCAGCAACGTAAAGCAACTGAATAAATACATCGTGGTGGTATCCTTTCGGTACTGCGCCGCATATGCATCGTCAAGGAATGTGTAATCAAAGACTTTATTTGGGAACAAGTCCTCCCACACAGCCTTTACCGTAGGAAGATCAGTGGGACTGATCCGGATGGAAATAAACCATGGAGCATCCGTGTGGTAGACCATCACCAAGGGCTCCACGAGATTATGCATCGACTGATAATAGAAATTTTTAACCACACCTACAACTTCACCTTTGCGCCCGAATGCTTCTAACCGTTGCCCAATCGCACTTGGCCACCCCATGGCGCTAACAAAGGCCTCGTTTACCAAAAAAGCCGATTCTCTATCAGTGGGAAGGCTGTCGGAAAGATTCCGGCCTTCCACCAATTGAACGTGGAAAAACGGCACGAAATCCGGGTCGATAAAAAAGTAGTTGGCGAATAAATGGCGTTGCTCGCCATTGCTGGAACCTAACGTTGTTGATTTGGCGATATCGGTTCCCTGCACACCGTTTCCTGCCGTTATCGCCTGTACTTCGGGGAGTTGGTGCAACGCCTCGTAAAAGCCATTCACCGTTCCCCGGTTTACCGAGTCCGTAGGAACCCGTATACTCACTACCTGATTGATGGTAAACGGTTGGTCGGGATGAGTGATGTGCCTTACTTGTTGATATACCACCAATGTGCCGATGAGTAATATGATCGCGATGCCAAATTGAAAGACCACAATTCCCTTGCGGAGTAACATACCCGTTGGCTGGATTTTTCGATTCCCTTTCAACACATCCATCGGACGATATCCTGCCAGCACAAATGCCGGGTATAAGGAAGTTAAAAACGTGGTTAGCATGAACGTGCCCGCTAGGAATACGGCATGATCCTGCCAATGAAAGGAAAGGTCGGTGCGGAGCAGCTGGTTGACGTAGGGAATAGCTAACAGCACAAGACCGATTGCCGTTACCCAAGCTAGTCCGATGAGGAGAAAAGATTCGATCATAAATTGCCCGACCAATTGCAGGGGGCGGGCACCACTAACTTTCCGGACGCCTACTTCCTTGCCTCTTTCGGAAGCCTTGGCGGTAGATAAGTTGATGTAATTGAGTAAGGCAATGGCAAGAATAAACAGTGCAAGTAAAGAAAATACGTAGTTGAATTTCCTGTTTCCTTTCGGGGTATCCATCAGTTTTCCTTGGCTAAAATGCACGTCGGCCAATGCTTCAACCGAGAAGCTGACATGGTAGCCTGTTGCTCCCTGGGCATCCAGCTCAGGCTGTATATATTGAACCGCCAGTTGCTGTATTTTTTGTTCGAAGTCGGGAAGCGTTACCTGCTTTTTGAAGCGTACGAACGTATACACTGAAAAGTCGTCTTCCATCCACGAAGTAACATCCGAGAAACTTGCGGACAACAACCCTGCTACCCGTATATCCGAATTGGTAGGTGGGTCGGCTATAACCGCTGTTACCCGTAGTGGCTGATTCCCAGTGACTAGTGTTTTTCCAATGGCCCGCTGGGGGGTATCGAAATACTTTCTTGCCATCTGTTCCGTCAGCATCACACAGTTGGGATCGGTCAACGCACGGGACTTTGTTCCGGCAATGATAGGGTGCGAAAAGACTGAAAAGATACGTTGGTCGGCCTTGTAAAAATCGGGTTCACTGATTAAATCGCCATCGTAACGAACGGTAAGCGAAGACGATTCCATGCGGACAGCAGCTTCAACTTCCGGATATTTTGATAGCAATGCATCAGCAAGGAGGCAGGGGGATGTGGCGAGCGACGCATCGTCTGCCTCTGGCGTATGCAGCGTCGTTGTGATGCGCGCTATGTGATCGTAATGTTCATGGTGTTGGTCATACGTCAGCTCATCGTGCACAAACAGAAAAATCAACAGGCAAGCGGCTACAGCGATGGCTAAACCGGTAACATGGATACATGTATAGAGCCGGTACTTGTTTAAGTTTCGACAAGCGGTTTTAAAGTAGTTCTTTATCATGGCGTTCGCTTTTTTAGCGGCCTGTTTTTCTTTACCTTTCGGGAAGCACGATATTATGAGGACTACACAGTTATTAGGCCAAACCGTTAAGTTGTTGCTTATTATTGATTTGTGTCAGGATAAGTATGTGAAAGTGTTCGATATCGGACACCCGGTTGTCCCATATCGTACAGTATATTAATGGATGCTCAATCGGAAGCAGCGTACCCGTCGCATTACCATCGAGGTATATAGAATCAGCTGGAGATAATACGTCAGGTATTGCGACGTTTTAAGTATTGCTCGGCGTTCATTACCGGAATTCGTGATACCCCTACGAGGGCTACGGCTACGTATCCATTCCCTGTTCCTCGGGTACCGGCTGTTCGCTCGTTTTTAAGCCCAGCTTCATCAACTCGGGTACAAAAAACGAGACAATACCGATAACACCGATTACGCTCCCCAGTATGACAAACGTCAGACTGATGCCGATCGTATCGGCTAGGAATCCGGTGCTCAACAGCCCGATCATCGACGGAAGCAGCGCAATGCTGAAATACATGGAAAATACCCGCCCAAGCATGGCGGGATTTATCCGTTCCTGCAAGACGGTCGTGAACGACGCATTGTAGATAGAGGCAGCTACGCCGCCCAAGATGGTGAGTGCCACAAAAAGAATGAATCCGGAAGGTGGCAATAAGCCAGACGCCGCCAGACTGATACCCAGCAATAGATGCATGGTGTTGATGATCATGATTTTATTCAATGTGGGTTTGAATATCCCCAGCACACCGCCGCCAACCAGCATACCGATGCCCCAGACTACTTCGATGATACTCATTTCGAATTTTCCTCCTTCAAAATGCTGTAACGTCAACAAGGGAAACAATACGGCAACCGGCATGATACAAAATGTTGCCAGGATGGAAAATCCAAAGAGCCACGATATCCCCTGATTTGAGGTGACAGCCGCAATGCCCAACTTCAGGTCATGTAACACCTCTTTTATTCCTGTTCGTTGTTCCGTTGTAGTCTTTTCAGGATTGGGAATATGTACCAGCAGGAGGGAAGTGATCGCCATGATCGCCCCGGCGATATCCAATAGCAACACATACCCGATGTCCATCAAGCCGATGGCAAAAGCACCCAGTGCCGGTCCGCCGATGCTGGAAACCGACTGAATGACCTGGTTAACGCCTCCGATACGGAGCAGTTCGGATTCGGGAGCTAGTAGGGGTACGGATGCTTGCATCGCGGGCATATGAAATGCAGAGCCTACCGACCGCAGCGCGAGGAGGATGTAAACAAACATCAATTCGGAATATCCCAGATAGAAAAGTACGGATAGGATCAACGTACAGATGGCGATGAATCCATCGGCGGCGATCATGGTCCGCTTACGGTCCCAGCGGTCGATGAAAACACCGGCAAACGGTCCGATAATTGTTTGGGGAAGGAAAGCGGCAATCGCAGCAAACGCCAATACTTCAGCCGATCCAGTCTCTAAACTGAGCCAGATGATGATGGCAAAATTGACTGCCGAGCTGGTTAATAAAGATATAAATTGGCCACTCCAGATAATGGCAAACGTTCGTTTCCACGTAGGTGTCATGGTATCAATGATTCGTTTTTTGCCTTTCCGGATCGTAATAAAGCTACTTCGCAGAAAGGTAAATGATTAAAAATAGGACGTAAAAAAACAACTGATTGTTTCAGGGAAAAACCTGAAAAAGGAAAGTGCCAACGGCTTCGCTGCCTAGGGCCTCAAGCCCGATCCCGATAGTAGCGGGCTATTTGGACGCTGTATGCTCGTTTCATTGGGTTAAATCTTGTGAATGCGAAGATAAAACAATTATTTCCTAATTTTGCTTTTTTTTAGTAAATATATAACACATGAATAAGAAGTATTTGGCAATGGTGGCCTTTGTAATCGCCACTGTAACAGCTTTGGCCCAACAGCATCATGCTATCAACCCGGATTTTATGGATACCTCGGTGCGCCCCCAAGACGATTTTTATAATTATGTGAACGGCAACTGGATGAAAACCGTGGAGATCCCTTCTGACCAGTCGCGCTGGGGAAGCTTCAATGAACTAGCCGAGCATACCAATGAGGCGACGTTAAAAATTCTCAAAGAGTCGTTGGCACAAACTTATCCGAAAGGATCTGATGGACAAAAGATCGCAGATTTATACCGCAGCTATACCGATTTCGAAGCACGGGACAAAGCTGGTATTGAGCCGATCAAACCATTTCTCCTGAAAGTGGACGCCATACGGGATTTTAATGATTTATATCAGTACCTCGTGAAGATGGCCCCGATAGGGGGTAACCCGCTTTTCGGTGTCGACGTGTCTGCCCATATGAAAAATAGCGATGTAAATGCGGTCTATCTCGGTGCAGCAAATCTGGGGCTGGGACGGGCCTATTATCAGGAAGACGATGAGGCGAACGCAAAGACATTAGCAAATTATCAGGACTATATCAATATCCTGCTCCCCAAAGCGGGACAGCGAACACGCGATTTGAAAGGTCCCAAAATTGTTGCTTTCGAGAAGGAGTTAGCCAGTCACATGCTTACGGTGGAAGAGGTGCGTGATGCCTCCCTCCACTATAATCCCGTAGCAGTAGCCGACCTGAAAAACCTGGTGAAGAATATCGACCTCGCACAATACCTTGCAGATCTCGGATTTAAAGCGGATACGGTTATTGTCGATGAGTTGAAGTATTATGAAGAGCTGGACCGCGTGCTGAAACCTGAAAATCTCGAAGCGATCAAAGAATTTCTCCGCTACAAGATCGTTGAGGGTGCAGCTACGAGCCTGACCCGTGAACTGGATCAAATCAGTTTCGATTTTTGGGGAAAGACGCTAAGAGGACAAAAGGAACAGAAATCACTCGATAAACGTGGTCTTCAATTTGTGAACGGCGTTGCCGGTGAATTATTGGGGAAATTATATGTTGCTGAGTATTTTCCAGCGGAGGCGAAGGCTGCCGCTGAAGAATTGGTTTCCTACCTGAGAAAATCTTTTGCGCACCGAATCGGGCAACTGCAGTGGATGTCGGCGGAAACCAAGGAAAAGGCCTTGGAAAAATTGAGTAAATTTAACGTTAAAATCGGATATCCGGATAAATGGAAAGACTATTCCAAGCTCGAAGTCGGCACATCGCTGTTTGAGAATGTGTTAGCTACCCGTCGCTGGCGATTTGAAAAAAAACTTGCTGAGCAGGACAAGCCGGTCGACAAAACCGAATGGGAAATGACGCCGCAAACGGTCAACGCCTATTACAATCCGCCTTATAACGAAATAGTCTTCCCCGCGGCGATTTTACAACCCCCTTTTTATGATTATAAAGCCGATCCCGCCGTCAACTTTGGCGGTATTGGTGCAGTCATTGGCCATGAATTATCGCATGGGTTTGACGATAGCGGTTCACAATATGATGGAGAGGGCAATCTGAATAATTGGTGGACCGAAGCGGATAAGACAAAATTTGAAACGGCTACTGCTGCACTGGCAGCCCAGTTTGAAGCGTATGAGCCGGTACCCGGTGTTTTTGTCAATGGGCGGTTTACCCTGGGCGAGAATATTGGCGATCTGGGAGGTGTATCCGTTGCTTACAACGCATTGCAGATGTATTTGAAAGACAAAGGCAATCCCGGGAAGATCGATGGCTTTACCCAGCAGCAGCGTTTCTTCCTCTCTTGGGCAACGGTTTGGCGCACCAAGACCACTGAAGCATTTGTGGTCAATCAGGTGAAGACCGACCCGCATTCGCCTGCCGAATACCGGGCGATCGGACCACTCGTAAATATGGATGCGTTTTACGAAGCATTTGACATCAAAAAGGGCGATAAATTGTTTGTGCCAAAGGACAAGCGGATTGTGATTTGGTAAGCGTGAGATGAAGTAATCGAAAATCACTTAATCGGTTTCGTGTTTCTGGTACTTGCCGTGTATTTTATTTTAAAAAAGTAGGGATGCGCTTATAAGACCGATGCCCACATGGGCTTCGACTTCAATATTTCAGTATGTATGGGGCAGTTGGGGGCATGTGCGCCCGGCAGGTAGCCCGTACTCATCAGGAACTCGTTGACGATTTCGCCGCCCGTGAATTTGAAGGTTTTTTTGAACAGCTTCATCCATTCGGGAAGTGTTTTTGGGTGATGGTGCTCCAGCCATTTTTCAAACGATCCAAATTCGTTTTGCAGTTCAACAATCGCTTTCGCATTTTCAATGGCTGCATTGATTTTAAGCCGGTTGCGGATAATGCCGGCATCGGCTAATAGCCGTTCACGGTCCGCTTCCGTATACGCAGCTACTTTTGCGACATCGAAATCGTCGTACGCATTCCGGAAGGCTTCTTCCTTACGCAGGATGGTCTCCCAACTGAGTCCGGCCTGGTTGATTTCCAAGATGAGTCTTCCGAACAATTCATGGTCATCGTGGATTGGGAAGCCGTAGTGGTTGTCGTGATAATGTTTGTGCAATGCCCGGCGTGCTTCGGGCTGCATAGTCGGAATGTAATCGCAGTAGGACATTGTCGTAACGTATTGGGATATGGATGCGAATTTAAGCAAAAAATTTTAGCAAGCCAAGGTGATCGTCCGTCCGACGTGAATCTGCTGCAAAAAATAATCATCGTGAGACACGACAATCAGGGTACCCTGGTATTCGTTGATGGCCGCCGTTAGTATTTCGACGTTTTGTATATCCAGGTTATTTGTAGGCTCATCTAACACGATGACATCGGGTGGTCGGTTGCTGATTGTTAGACAGCAAAGCATCAACCGCATCCTTTCACCACCGCTTAGGGCATTGCAGGGTTTATCCCATTCATCCTTTGTAAACAAAAAACGGTTGAGCCGGATTTTGATTTCGTGTTCCTGCAATGCAGATGTATTGAACGTTTGTGTTTGCTCATAAACGTTGAGTCGGTTGTCAATAAGCGAATAGTCTTGATCTATGTAAACCGCTCGACTAACGGCTCGTTGTATTGTTCCCGTTTGCGGTTCCAACGGGCCCAGTAGTATCTTGATTAATGTTGTCTTGCCGGAACCGTTACGCCCCTTCAGGTCGATCCGTTCGCCACTACTGATTTGAAACGCTAGTTTTTCTTTCCAAAGTGGCTGATCGTTGTATGCAAAATTGATATTGGTAGCCGAGAATAGCACCTTACCGGTATGTAATGCCGAATTGTCAAAACCGAATTTCATTTGTTCGATGCCGGGTAATTCCTTTCGCAAATCTTGCAGCTCTTTTGAAATTCCACCGATTTTTTCGGCATGGACACCTTTTATCTTAGCGGTACTTTTTTCGGCACTGTTCCGCAGCGTATTCATCATAATCCGTGCAACACCGGCTTTTTCCTGTTTCTTCTTTCCGCGTGCATCCAAGCGTTGTTGTCTTTCTTGTGTTTGGCGTTCCTTTTCCTTGGCTTTTCGAAGTGCTTTTTCCTTGGAAAGTATGTCGTGATGCAAGGCATCGTTTGCCAGTTGCTTTTGCTCGGCATAAAAATCGTAGTTGCCCCCATAGGTAGTCACACCATAGCTGTCCAACTCGCAGACGGTATGCAACAGGTTCAACAAGATCCGGTCGTGACTTACGATCATTAATGTGCGGGGTGTGGATTCAACAAAATCATATAACAGGCGTCTGCTGGCTGTATCCAGGTGGTTGCTGGGTTCATCCAATAAGATGAGCTGCGGTTGATGGATGTGAATTCCGGCAAGAAAAACCCTGGTCTTTTGTCCGCCGCTTAGGGTTGACAGTGGCTGGGATAAATCCAGATCCGTTAGTTGCCACTTATCGAGGGCCTCGATACATCGGTCTTCGATCGTCCAGTCGTCATCCAATATATTCAGGTTGCCCTCGGTCATCTGGCCATCAAGGATTTCGTGAAGTGCATGGATCTTTTCTGCCACATGCAATGCCTGGGCAATAGTCAGGTGATTATATTGGCCAAATAACTGTGGCACATAATAGGGCAGGACGTCAAGGTGCAATTGGCCTTCAGAGGGTTGCAGTTCCCCTGCGATGATTTTCAGCAGCGTGGATTTCCCGGCGCCATTATTGCCGATCAGTGCCATTTTTTCGGTCTTGTTTACCGATAAACGGACGTTGCTGAATAATAAATCTTTATTAGGGAGCAAATAAGCTATATTTTCTAGTGTAATCATCATTTCTTTCTTTGCGTGAGGAAGTTGATAGCAGATCGCTGTTTCCGATAGCGGGGCTGATATAGCGCGAAAGAAATGAATATTACATAAAGCTTGTCTGTTGTACGGGTGCAAAGATATTGATAATTATCAATTATCAGTTATCAATTTTACGGCGTTAGTCCATCGCGAGCTTCTTGATGTCCTTAACCGTGATCACTGTTTTCGGAAAATCACCCTACCATTCCGGTGCTTCCTATTAGGATAATTTTCATGGGTTATGTCATGACAGGTATGTAAGTTACAAAGATTAAACAGAATTTCGTTGGCAACTCACAAATTTCTAAGTTTGTTAAAATTATCTCAACTATGGCGACAAAAGAAATAAGAGCATTCGGCACGGAGGCTGCGGAGGCCCCGTTGGATTCGTTGAATATCCAACGCAGGGACGTAACCCCGCATGATGTAGAAATCGACATCCTGTTCTGTGGCATCTGTCACTCCGATCTGCATACGGCTCGGAACGAATGGCACGGCAGTGTCTATCCCGTGGTGCCGGGCCACGAAATCGTCGGGAAGGTTACCCGTGTGGGCAACCACGTTTCGAAATTCAAAGTGGGCGAGCTGGCTGCGGTGGGCTGTATGGTGGATTCCTGCAGGGAATGCGAATCGTGCAAAGACGGTTTGGAACAATACTGCGAAGCGGGAAATACCTTGACATACAACTCGCCGGACAAACATTTGGGCGGCCATACGTATGGAGGCTATTCCGAGAGCATTGTGGTGGACGAACATTTCGCACTCCATGTGCCCGAGAGTCTCGATTTGGCAGCGGCTGCCCCGCTGCTTTGTGCAGGCGTCACCACGTATTCTCCATTGAAGCATTGGGGCGTGGGGCCCGGTGTGAAAGTAGGCATTGTAGGCATTGGCGGATTGGGACACATGGGCGTTAAGCTTGCAAAGGCCATGGGCGCTCACGTTGTGGTGATCACCACGTCTGCATCCAAAACGGATGATGCGAAACGATTGGGCGCTCACGAAGTGATCTTATCCTCCGACGCGAAGCAAATGCGGGAAAATGCGAATAGTTTGGACTTTATTTTGGACTGCGTATCCGCCAGTCACGATATCAATGCGTACCTCCGCTTATTAAAAAGGGACGGCACGTTAGCCTTGGTGGGCGCACCGGAGCACCCGCTTCCGGTAGCGGCATTCAGCCTGATCCCCTCGCGTAGAAGCCTGGCGGGGTCGACCATCGGTAGCATCGGAGAAACACAGGAAATGCTGGATTTCTGCGCACAGCATAACATTACAGCGGATATTGAGTTGATCAACATTCAGGACGTCAATAAAGCGTACGATAGGCTGTTAAAAGGCGATGTACATTATCGCTTCGTTATTGATATGGCGTCCCTGAAAAATTGAAAACCAAGCGATAAATAGGTATGATACAACGTGCAAATAGATTACTGCTGTTCGTTTTCGCGATACTGCTGGGCGGGTTGTGTGCGGAGGCACAGGAACGGCCTAATGTCATTTTTATATTGGTGGATGACATGGGATATGGGGACCTGGCCTGTTATGGAAATCCGGTAATAGAGACTCCATTTCTTGATGCCATGGCTTCAAAGGGCGTCCGGGCAACTAATTTCGTCCTCGCTTCCCCGACGTGTTCCCCGTCGCGGGCCGCATTGCTGACCGGCCGCTATCCAACCCGGTATCCGGTGCCCCATCCATTGAGCCCGGGGTCTAATCTTGGATTACCGGCCGCTGAAATAACCATCGCCAAACTGTTGAAAGACGGTGGATACAATACCCAGATGATCGGTAAGTGGCATTTGGGTGATCAGCCCGACAACCTACCGCGGAAGCATGGGTTCGATCATTATTACGGGTTGTTGTATAGTCACGATTATCGCGCGCCGTATGTGCAAACCGATACAACCATCAAGCTATATCGCGATGAGACCCCGGAAGTGTACCGTCCCGCCGACAGTCTGATTACGCCGCTGTACAATCAAGAAGCAATCGCTTATATCCGGAAGCAGCGCAAAGGGCAGCCTTTCTTTTTGTACCTGGCTTATAATATGCCCCATTTGCCGGTGTATTTTGCGGCACACAAATCCGGTTATGACGAGCGTGCTGGTGGCGAACTCGGTGCGGTAATCGGAGAGATGGATGCCGGAATCCGGCAGATATGGAAAGCATTGGAACAGCAGGGGTTGGCCGACAATACGATTTTTGTGTTTACTAGCGACAATGGCCCTTGGACCAACTATCCCGATCGCATGGCAGGCGACGGAGAGACCCGTGCAAACCACCCCGGTTACGCAGGTATCTTCCGGGGAAGTAAGGCAACCACGTATGAAGGAGGAGTGAGGGTTCCGTTTATTGTCTATTGGGAAGGACGTACGCAGGCGAAAACATTGAAGTCGCTCGTAAGCGGTGTGGATGTTTTGCCAACGCTGGCCCGATGGTGCGGCGTTGAACCGCCGCAAGGGGTGGCAATTGACGGACAGGACGTGGGAGCCCTGTTTACCGAACAGGCAGCTTCCCTACACCATAAGCCTGTATATTATGTGCATAATGGCGTGCCCGAAGTAGTCCGAGACGGTGACTGGAAATTGCGGCGTGTAACCGAAAATAAACGGGAAATTGTTGAATTATTTAATTTAGCGGCAGACCCGGCGGAACGGGTTAACCTGAAGGATGAAAACCCGCAGCAATACCAACGCTTGGTGGACTTGCTTGATCGCTATCCTGACGGCGACAACGACGGTAATTAAGCAGACTTGATAGCATCGCATGCTTTGTGTATGTTTGAATTTCGCAAATAAGTACGCCGTATGGAAGGTGTCAAATCTACGTCGCTTGACGAGTTCTATCAAGAGGCAGCAGGCTTTACGGGAAAGCATGTTAGTGAGTTGCTGCCACCGGGTATCCACAAAGAGATCGGACATTTTAATGTTTTTGACATCGCAGCGACCATTGCCGATGTAAAAAGGAAGAATGTCATGCCTTATAATCGTCGGGCTTATTATAAAATCAGTCTCATCCGCGGGCGTAACCGGGCCGAATATGCCGATAAGGTACTGGAAATTGAACAGAACGCATTGCTGTTTGCCACGCCAAAAGTTCCATACCATTGGATTCCTTTGGATCCCAACCAGTGGGGTCACTTCTGTGTGTTTACCGACGAGTTTCTGATCAAAAATAAAAGTGGCGTCATTTTGGATGACTTGCCGATTTTTCAATCAGGAGGGTATCCAGTATTCGAAATTTCCAATGAAGAGGCGGATGAAATTGAGTTCGTTTTGTTAAAGATGAAGAAAGAAATTGTATCTGATTACGCGTTCAAATACGATTTGTTGCGTAATTATGTACTGGAGCTGATTCATTACGGGCAAAAGCTGCAGCCTGCGGCGGCGGTATCCACCACGCAAAATGCCGCTACCCGCGTCGCGTCGCTATTTGTGGAATTGCTGGAACGTCAGTTTCCCATTGACTCGCCCCACCAGCAGTTGAGGCTGCGCACCGCGAAGGACTATGCCGAACGTTTGGCGATTCACGTAAACCACCTGAACAAAGTGCTAAAGACACAAACCGGAAAGACGACCACCGAAATCATTGCCACAAGGGTGATGCAGGAAGCTAAGATTTTGCTGAAACAAACCGATTGGAATGTTTCGGAAATTGCATATAGTCTCGGTTTCGATGAAACTGCGCATTTTTCAAACTTTTTCAAAAAGCAGACCACGTTATCCCCGCTGGCATTCCGTGCTTAATGCGGTTGGTTTGAATTTTGTAAACTATTGTTTGTTCCTTGCAAACAGATCCTGTCGTTATGTGCCATCTTTGTCTCATCAAATTAAAAATGAAAGATGAAGACAACAGCAAGTAAAATAGCACTGGTTACCGGGGGTAGCCGGGGCTTAGGCAGAGACATGGCATTGAAACTCGCCGCCAGGGGAATCGATGTAATATTGACATACAATCGCAACCAAGCGGAGGCGGACAATGTGGCGGCAGCGGTGGAGGCAACCGGACAGCGTGCCGTGGCTTTCCGGCTGGATACACGCGATACGCAGTCATTCGCTGGTTTTTTTAGCAAAGTTTCTAGCTATTTGACCACCCACGGGGGGAGCCCAAACATTGATTTTCTAATCAATAATGCTGGCACCGCGCTCTATGCCCCCTTTGAAGAAACAACCGAAGAGCAGTTGGATGCGATGTTCCAAATCCATTATAAAGGTGTTTTTTTTCTTACTCAACAAGCCCTGCCTTTCATCAACGACGACGGGCGCATCGTCAACATTTCTTCGGGTCTTGCCCGATTCTCATTCCCAGGTTCGTCGGCATACGGTTCGATGAAAGGTGCTGTGGAAGTGCTTACACGGTACCTGGCCCGCGAGTTGGGAGCACGTGGCATCGCCGTAAATGTGGTGGCACCCGGTCCCATCGCAACGGACTTTGGTGGCGGGCGTGTCCGCGATAATCAAGCACTTAACACCCAACTAGCTGGCCTAACGGCATTGGGTCGTGTGGGATTGCCTGATGACATTGGTGGAGTTGTCGCATTTCTCTGCTCGGATGAAGCAAGATGGATTAACGGGCAACGGATCGAGGTATCGGGTGGAGTAAATCTCTAACAAATTTCCCGTACCTTTGACGTTGGCTTTAGGGGTATTCTGAAAGGAATTGAGAAAGACCCTTTGAACCTGATCCGGTTTATACCGGCGTAGGGAAAAGTTCAATCGTCACGTTTGTGTGATTACGTTGCGCTTCTTAATCCTTCGATGGAACCTCTTTAGCCGTTGAAATTTTTTGGTCCGTTCGGCGGATAACTCCTGATGCGGCTACAGAGCAGAAGGGATTTATAAACAGCGCAATATGAATACGAAGAACTATCAATACCCTTCTGTGCTGACCATTGCTGGATTTGATGGCAGTGGCGGTGCCGGTATACAGGCAGATATTAAGACAATCTCGGCGCTCGGATGTTATGCTACCTCGGCACTAACTGCACTGCCCGTACAGAATACGCAGGGGGTACGCGCCGTCTACCCAATTCCTTATCGGGTCGTGGAGGAGCAGATCGAAACTATTCTCGACGATATTTTTCCCAACGCCATCAAAATCGGTATGGTGCATACCGGTGAGCTGGTGTATACCATCACGGATACGCTCGCGCGGTATCCGGATGTTCCGGTGGTGTTCGATCCCGTGATGGTTGCGACCAGCGGCGACACGTTAATTGAGGATAAGACGATCGCAACAATCGTCGAACGATTGTTTCCCTTGGCAGCCGTGATTACCCCGAATATGGATGAAGCGGCCATTCTTGCGGAAATGCCGGTACGTACGCTGGATAACATGCATTATGCAGGGGAGAAGATCCGCAAACTGGGATGTCGTTCAATCTTGTTAAAAGGAGGGCACTTGGATTCGCAACGCCTTACTTCCTTATATTTCGATACGCAGGGTAATGTCCACGAGTTTAGCTTTGACAAGCTCGAAACAAACAATACGCACGGCTCGGGCTGTACCTTATCATCGGCGATAGCAAGCTATATCGCGTTGGGTGATAGTTTTTTGGAAGCAGTGGTCAAAGGGCAGGAGTATGTGCATCAAGCTATCCTTCATGGGTGCGACGTACTTGCCGGTAAAGGCAACGGTCCACTGAACCATTTTTTCAATCCACAGCAACTCACAAAATATGGCCTAGCCTGACATTTGCCATCTGACCAAAATACCCTACATTTGGTGCCATGTATAACATGAAAAACTTACTTCTTTTACTCTGCTTATGGGGGATTTCCGTATCAGCTTCGTGGGCTCAGCGCTATCAATATACCGTGGATTTGACTCAGCTTCAAGATGATAAATTCAACGTATCACTTCTGGCGCCCAACGTGACGGAGAGCAAGGTGATTTTCGCCCTACCGAAGATTATCCCGGGTACATACGCTATCAGCGACTACGGCGCGTTTACATCCAACGTGGTAGCGACCGACCGAAAGGGTAGACGCTTGCCGGTGAAGCAGCTAAATACCAATCAATGGGAGATCAGCAAAGCTAAGAAACTCTATAAAATCAGCTATCAAGTGGAAGATATCTTTGATACAGACAAAGAGCACCAGATCTACCCGATGGCCGCAACTAACATCGAAGATAAGAATATTGTTGTCCATACGCCCGGTATCTTCGGGTATGTCGAAGGACAAAATAACTTGCCCATTGAGCTAACCTTTGAAAAACCGGCTGATTTCTATGGATCATCGGCTAAGCTGCCCGTGGAAAGCACGGCTACCCGTGATGTTTTTCATATGGAAAGTGTGGATGATCTTTACGACACGCCCATCATGTATGGTATTCCCGATACGACAACAGTTCAAGTGGGCAATTGCGAGGTGTTGGTTTCTGTCTATTCCCCGAATAAAGTGATCCAGTCGCGGGAAATTGCCAATTGGTTGACTGACCTGCTCCACGGAGCCAGGAAATACCTCGGAGGCAAACTCCCTGCCGATCGCTATGCGTTCCTTTATTATTTTAAGGATATGAAAATCAAGCAATCCTTTCCATTGGGACTGGGTGGCGCATTGGAGCATACGACTTCGTCTTTTTATTATATCCCTGAAATGCCATCGGATGTGTTAAAAAATATGATTGTCGATGTCTCTTCGCATGAGTTTTTCCATATCATTACACCACTTACCATCGCTTCAAGGGAAGTGAAGGAGTTTAACTACGATACGGCAGTTCTGTCCAAACACCTGTGGCTATACGAAGGTACGACCGAGTATACAGCCCATCATGTGCAGGTACAAAGCGGTATCAATACTCCCGAACAATTTCTGGATAAGCTTGCCGAAAAAATTACGGATTCACGCGAGAACTACAACGATACGCTGGCATTTACTCAGTTAAGTAAATACGCGGCCTCTACCTATGCCGATGAATACGGAAATGTATATCAGAAAGGAGCGCTGATTGGTGCCTGTCTGGATATCTATCTACTGCATCTGTCCGAAGGGGGATATGGGTTGAAGGATCTGACTCATGACCTCGGAATCCGGTACGGAAAAGATCGCTTTTTTGAGGATGATGAGCTTTTCGACGAAATCGCAAAACTGAGCTATCCCGAAGCCAAAGAGTTTCTTGTAAAGTATACGCAGGGAAATACTCCCATACCTTATGTAGATTACTTCGCGTTAGTGGGAGTACGTTATCAACCAAATGAAAAGAAGAAATTGGTCCTTGACGAGTCGGCATCCCCTCAAGCACAAAGACTGAGAACCATATGGCTAACAGGTCAGCCGCCTTGTAACTAGGTAGTGTTGCCTGACCTGCTTGGTACCATGGAGCTCACGGCTGCCTGCAAGAGATCGCCTAAGTTAACCGCATTTAAAGGAAATATTCGTTACATTTGAGTCTGACTAAGTCAGGGAACCGGTAGATTAGATGAAAAAGATATTAGCCTTTAGCTTCGCTGTCATTGGGTGGTTTGCCATCGTTATGCAGTACGTGGTTATGGTGGAGAACCGTGTGATTCCTCTTGGAGAAGCAACGATTCGTTTTTTTAGCTTTTTCACCATATTAACCAATCTGCTGGTTGCTGTTTACTTCAGCTTTGAGCTTTTTCAGGCAAAGCATCCCGGAGCCTACACCCGTCGCCCGGGAGCATTGACTGCACTGACGGTGTATATCACCATCGTCGGCCTGGGTTATCAGATTTTATTAAGGCATTTGTGGTCTCCAACCGGCTTACAATGGTTTGTTGATGAACTTCTCCATTCCGTTATCCCTGTTTTGGTGATTCTGTACTGGTATCGATACGAACTCAAAGCCGGCGTTCATTTCAGGCAGATCGGCATTTGGCTATTGTATCCATTCACTTACTTGATATATGTTTTATTAAGAGGCAGTCAATCAGGTTTTTATCCGTATCCGTTTATCAACGTCACCGATCTTGGACTGGCTCAAGTATTAATCAATTCGTTTTTGTTTGCGTTGGTGTTTGTGTTGGTTGCTGCTGTTTTTATAGGCCTTGGCAGGAAGATTGGACGGTAGAGATAACCGCAAAAAACCTTTTTACGAGTGTTGCGGTTCTCTGCCGAACGCTTTCCGCAGTTCATCCTTTGCGCGTTCCAATCTATCCTTTTGCTTTTTATCCAGATTTTTTCCGGCACGGTTAATATAGAACGTTAGCATGGACATTGCTGAACGAAACGGTGCCGATTTCTTGCGGTCACTCCGTTCGGCCGAATGTTTCAACGACTGCGCAATTTTTTTCGGGTCTTTTGCTTCAAAGATATTTTGCTCCAGATCTAGGGCGTCGCTTTTTTCAGTCACCTTGGCAGACCATTTTCTACCGGTATCAGTCTTCTTCTTTTGTGCCATCTCATTACACTTCTTCGGCAACCGCTTAACGTATCGGCTACCGTTCAAAAGAGCAAACCATTTGTGCAAACAGATGTTTGAATTTTTGGAAAATTCTGAGCTATCTTCAATCAATTTCGATCCAGACGGGCGCATGATCACTGGTTTTTTCCCACCCTCGCACATGTCGATCCACCCCTGTAGCACGAAGCCTTGGTACAACTGCAGGGCTGAGTAGGAAATGGTCGATGCGAAGTCCGGCATTACGACTGAATGCATTGCGGAAATAGTCCCAAAAAGTGTAAATGGTTTCATCGGGATGTAATTTTCTCAGCGCATCGGTCCATCCTTGAGCAACCAACCGACGGAAGGACTCGCGGGTTTCCGTACGGAAAAGTGCATCGTCCACCCAACGTTCGGGTTTGTATACGTCCGATTCCGTGGGGATCACATTGAAGTCGCCCGTTAATATTACCGGGGAACCTTGTTCGAGAAGCGACTGACTGTGGTCGATAAGGCGGTCCAGCCAACGGAGCTTATAATCAAACTTCGGCCCGGGAGCCGGATTGCCATTGGGAAGATACAGACAGCCGATCACTATTTCATTGACCTTTGCTTCGATATAGCGGCTATGTGTATCTTCGGGATCTCCCGGAAGCGCACGGCAAATCTCCTCTGGCTGTCCAATTCGTGAGAGAATGGCGACCCCATTCCAGCTCTTTTGGCCATGCCAAATAGCGTCGTAGCCTGCATCCTTCAAAGCTTCAGCAGGAAAATTTTCCTGTATTGCTTTTAATTCCTGAAGACACACAACGTCTGGCTGGCACTCCTCCAGCCAACGCAATACGATGGGGAGCCGTGCATTGATGCTGTTTACATTATAAGTGGCGAGTTTCATCGAGAAATAATTGTTCAGGCGCTAAATATGGTAAAAATTTCTTTCAATTCAGGTTGTCGTAGTCTATTTTCATTCCGGTAACCGTATCAACTTCAGCGATCAGTTGTCCGACGACCTTGCAATACCCCAATCCATTCGTTTGACAGAAAAGCGTCGCTTCTTCCCATGTTGGCGCATCAATATGCGGTCCACCATAGGTTTTTAACTTACCGTTTATGGGGTCAACAGCCATGATTTCGGTTGCCCATTTTTTCATCTTTCGTGTTATCTGTTAATTTGTTCACAAAGAATAATGGATATTGTTTGAAAAAGAGAGATTGCCGCGATCTTCGGCATTTTAAATCATCATTACTTCCCAATATCGAATCAGTAAATCTTTCTGTCTAAAATTAGTTTCGAGTTGTACTTTCAGCTGTTTCCAATATGGCGTATCCATTACATCGACTAAGACTTCAAAAATTGCCAGCACATCTTTTTCCGTCTTTTTTTCTGTTTCTTTCCAAAATCCTTCTATCGGCATTTGTTTATAGACCGTTACACCGCCGAATTTTTCATTGAGATCCGATTTCAGCGTTTCAAAGTAACTTTCCGAAAAGCGATTACCATCGTTGTCTGTTAACGGTACAAATACTTGAACGAGTTTCATATAAACAATTGATTCCGGGGCGACAAAAAAGCGCTGGCGTTCAGTCCGTGTTACGGTTTCAGCATGGTGTAATGTGCCTCGATTGCCATTCCGATCTCATTAATAGTTTCTTGATCGAGCGAATTCTCCACTGAACTCCAGGAGTTATCGCCATTGTTAATCAGGCTGATCTGTACCGCTCCGAGATCGACGTCGAACGTTTCCGTTTCGTGATGTATGGACGCCACACAGGATTTACCCGTAACCGGGTCTGTGAACTGAACGGTAAAGGGTAGGTTAATCTTGTTTATGCGCTTATCCATATTTAGGCAACGTTTCCCTGGTGGAATTGTTTTGCATGCTTAACCGGCTAAAGTATCTCCGCAGTTAAACGTACATCTGAGTAAGGAAAAAGCCCTTTTTGTGAAAAAAGGGCTTTTAAAACCGGTGACCCCGGAGAGGCTCGAACTCTCGACCCACTGATTAAGAGTCTGTTGCTCTACCAGCTGAGCTACGGAGTCAAAACGTCGTTTCTGACTTACATAGGCAATATATAAACAATTTTTCGAATCACAAAATTTTCTTCCGTTACGTATTTGTTGCGTTTTTATAAGACAAATTGAATTCGTTAACATCCGATAGTATATCATTGTTTCTTACCTTCTAAAGTGGTGCAAACCTCTATTCTTATTAACCCTTCTCTTTTTGCCATCAGAACCATAACTTTGTTTATGATTTTGCCTAATTTCAAAAGGACCGCAGGATGTGTCGGTTCGGAACAATTCTTTCAGTTAAATTCACGGGTGAAGGTCTATTAGCCGCAAGGTCTCTTCATAACGAAGGCAAATCTTAGAACCCAATTTGTTAATTTCGGACAATGCTTGAACAAAACAGAATAGGTCTTGGTATGGCTGCCATTGGTAGGCCACAATATATCAATATAAAACACGAGGAATCCAACGAATCTTTTTCTTTGAAGAATTTTAAAGAAAAAGGAAAATTAGCCATTGAAAACGCCTATCAAAATGGGATAAGGCATTTTGATACATCACCTGGTTATGGTATAGCCGAATCATTACTCATCGATTGGCTAAAAGAAAAAAAAGATCCCTCGATAACTGTATCTACTAAATGGGGATATACCTATGTTGCCGACTTCGACCCCAACGCAACGGAACACGAGGTAAAAGAGCATTCCATAGATAAGCTGATAGAACAGTGGACGGTTTCCCGGAAATTATTGCCCTATCTGAAAATCTATCAAATTCATTCAGCGACACTGGAAAGTAGGGTATTGGAAAATTCCGAAGTGCTAAGCCGATTACATTCGATCAAAAAATCACATAAAATCCATATTGGTTTGTCAACCACGGGAGATAATCAGGTAGAAGTTTTACAAAAAGCAATGGATATATTCATTGAGGGAGAACAACTCTTCCAATCATTTCAATGTACGTTCAACATTTTAGAGCAAAGCATTAAAAAATTTAAAAATGAGCTTGATCATTTAGAAGGCCGTTTGATAATTAAAGAAACGATGGCAAATGGAAGATTAATCCCTAATAAACAATATCCTGAGTATAACGTGCTTTACGTTTTTATGAATACTTTGGCCGCAAAATATCATGTAGGTATTGATGCCGTTGCGATGCAATATTGTATGGAAAGCTTTCCCAAGGCATTGGTTTTAAGCGGAACCAACGACAATGATCATCTGGTGTCAAATTTAAAAGCCAATCAATTTAAGCTATCATCGTCTGAAATGAAACAATTAAGTGCTTTCGGCATAGAAAGCTCAGACTATTGGAAAGAAAGAAAGCGATTAGAGTGGAGCTAAAAAAATGGTTTGTCTTATTGGACTATATCTCCATACCGATTTGTTCTAACCATTTGTTTTTTAACTCGATCCTCCTTTCAAGCAGTTCACGAACAATAGGATCATCATTTTTGTCAATGATTACCTGTCCCATTCTGGTTTGATTATTCATGTTAAATGTGTTAATGATGTCGTAGACTATACGCTGACGATTTTCCTCCGTTGGTTCGAGTTTGTAAATTGAGTGTTTCAGCTTGTTTAACACTTTTTTGGATGCAATTTCATAAGTTTCAGTAACCTCCGGCAAGTCAGCGCCTACCAAATTATCGTTGAACGATTCAGACAAACAACCATCAACTAAAACAGAGAAACAGTCAATGCCTTCATGCCTCAATTCAGCTTGTAATCCTTCCGATAGTGCTATGATACCGATTTTTGACAGCGTTTGAGGTATTAAAAATGGCAATGAAAACAGGGCCGGTCCGCAACAGATATTTAGGATTGTTCCCGATTTATTTTTTCGCATATCCGGCAATACAGCCTGTATCATCCTTATCACATTAAATAGGCCGATGTCAAATATGCTCTTTATTTGAGTGATGGAATTAGCTTCAAGCAGGCCCATACTCGCAACTTCCGCATCGTTAACCAATATATCAATTGCACCATATTTATGAATGATTTTCCCCACATTCTCTGCTATAGATTTTTCGCTGTTCAAATCTATATTTATCACCTCTATGTTGGGGGTAGAACGAAGTTCATCGGCCGCTTCCCGGCTCTTATCATCTGTAATTTCCATTGTTGCAATTACTCCATGCCCCTCTTCAGATAAAGCTTTGGCGATTAACTTGCCATAACCTGAACCACTGCCTGTTATCAAAATTGTCTTTGACATAGAATTAAATTTAGAATACCAATCGGTTGCTCGCCCTACTTTGATCCCCAACGGTAGTATGCAGCCCGATATTATCATGGACCTTTTGGGTAATAATAGGACTCATTTTGTTTAGAACAACTGTCGTTTCATATTTTGTTTCCCAAGAAAAATCAGGACAAAATCTATTTTAACGACAGGCCCGGTTCAAAATCCAATGAAATAGAGTTCATGCAATACCTTTTATGCGTTGGAGGCGGACCGTCATTGAAAATATGCCCCAAGTGCGAGTTACAACGACCGCATTCTACCTCTATTCGATGCATTCCCAGAGAGTTGTCTTCTTTATAAATGACGGCGTTTTCTCGATCCGGTTCAAAAAAACTTGGCCATCCACAGGTACTTGCAAATTTGGCATCAGAGCGGAACAACCGGTTACCGCACACTGCACAATAATAGGTGCCTTTAGTTTCACTGTCCCAATATTCGCCGGTAAATGCGCGTTCCGTTCCTTGCTCCCTTGCTACAATATAAAGATCATGTGGCAGTATTTTTTTCCATTCTGCATTACTTACATGGAGGTGTGTCGTGTCTGTACGGGAGTAATAGGGATTGTCTGTCTTATTCATAATTGTTTTGTTTTGTTGTGCATTACCTTGACAACTGATGAGTACGAGAATCAGAACCCATAGGTTCTTAGCTATGTATTCCATTATAATTTATTATGTATTGTGATTGCCGTTCAATACCTGTATTTGTTGGAATAGGCATTTTTTTAATGCCTCTTGTCCTTAAAAAATTCATCTTATAAATTAGATGATTTCCTTTAAATGTTTATAATTCGATTTTAGCGTTTGCATAGCTTCATCCATTCGACCACTTAACATCATTTTTCCTACTGACAACGTAAAGCCTTTCAATTGCTCCCATTCAACTTTGGGGGGCATCGCCAGTGCATGCGGATTTGTCTTGATATCTATGATAACAGGACCGTTATGTTCCAACGCTTCGGAAAGATCGTCATAAAGGGACTGGTGACTATTAATGGTTACGGATTTAAAACCCATAGCGGTTCCAATCAGCGCGAAGTCAGGATTAACAAGATTGGTTTCATTATCAACGAGGCCCTGGACTTCCATTTCAAGTTTTACCATTCCCAACGACCGATTGTTAAATACAATAATCTTGATAGGCAAATTGTATTGTTTGATGGTTACCAGATCACCGAGCAACATGGTTAGTCCACCATCACCGCAGAGAGCGATAATCTCCTTTTCCGGTTGTGCCAAAGCAGCGCCAATAGCCATGGGCATCGCATTCGCCATAGAACCATGATTGAACGATCCAAGAAATCGGCGTCCTCTGGCACCATCAATATACCGGGCTGCCCATACGCAACACATACCCGTGTCCATCGTAAATACAGCTTCATCGGATACCAATTTATTGATTGTATGGGCAGCAAATTCGGGCTGTATGTGATCTGGTGTACCCGGATCTTCCACATAAGTATTCAGGTGTTTTTTTACATGACCGTACAATGTCAGTTGTGCGCGAAGAAAGCTATCATCGGTTTTATCCGTTATGTAGGGAAGCAATGCTATTAATGTATCCTTAACATCTCCTGTCAACCCAAGTTCCAGTTTGGCCCTTCGCCCCAATTTCTCCGGTTTATCATCTATCTGGATCAGCTTGCTTTTGGTTGGCATGAAAGGTGTATAAGGGAAGTCTGTACCCAAGAGTAAAACCACATCCGATTCATGCATGGCATGGTAGGCAGAAGGTAGTCCCAATAGCCCGGTCATGCCAACTTCATAGGGATTGTCAGGCTGTATGCCGGGTTTTGCAGGGAATGTATAACCTACAGGCGCTCTTAAGGTTTTCGCAAGACGTATGATTTCTTCACGCGCATGGACCGCACCAATCCCGCAAAAGATGGAGACTTTTGGACACCTATTCAATAGAGCCGCTGCCTTTTGTAATTCTTCATCAATAGGACGCATTAGCGTAACGGAGCTGTAATTGTGCATTGAGGTGACACTTTCCTGTGCAGGTTCAGCAGCGATATCACCGGGCAAGCCGATTACCGCTACACCCCGCTGGTGAATGGCATGCTGAATGGCTGCCTGTATCATGCGTGGAGCCTGAGCGGGTGTTTGAATTACCTGGTTATAGCAGCTGCAATCATCAAAAAGTTTTATCGTGTTTGTTTCCTGGTGATAGTCGGTGCCGAATTCACGAGTGTTTATTGTTGCAGCAATCGCTATCACGGAGGCTCCGGAACGATGTGCATCGTAAAGACCGTTAACAAGGTGTACATGCCCGGGTCCTGAGCTACCGGCACAACAGGCAATTCCGTTAAGCTTTGCCTCTGCGGTTGCAGCGTAAGCGCCAGCCTCTTCGTGACGCACATGAATCCATTTTATTTTCCCATTACGTCGAACAGCATCATTCAGTTCGTTTAGGCTATCTCCGGTAACAGCATATATCCTTTTAATACCATTCTCTACCAACATGTCGACGAGCTGCTCGGCTATCTTTTTACTCATATTTTTAATGCTTTAAACATTTTGATTGAATTTCTACCGATGGTAGTATCGTACAATGCAGACACCATCATGTTACTTAATTACCTCTACTCCATTCCAAAATGCGAGATGCCCCTTTATACCTTCTGCTAATGTGGAGGGGTCAGGGTAATACCATGCTGCATCAGTTGCTGTTTCTCCGTTAACCACGACATTATAATAAGATGCTACACCTTTCCAGGCACAGGTCGTATGCGTATTGGATGGTGTTAAAAACTCCTTTTTAACAGAATCTGATGGAAAATAATGGTTGCCCTCAACAATAACGGTATTGTCACTTTCCGCGATCACTTGATCATTGTAAATTGCTTTCATTGATGTTGCTTTTTTATAAAAAATTATATTCTAAATGTTTATTATTCTTCATTGTATAGCTAAAATACAAGCAGATAAAACAGGACTACTACATTGGAATAGATGTTGGGCTATATCCTTCAAGCCTGACACTACCAATAAGTTTAATGCCTTATAAATACATTCGTGTAATAAAGCCGTAATCGTGCTTAATAAAGTACTAAAGTAAAGACTCTGGTCTAAGCAAACATTGATAAATGTCACAGATACTGAAACTCTTACATAGTTTTTCAGACTGCAATCTATTATATAGGTTTTGGCTTTTTTTATCTTCGTGAAAAGACTACTTGAGGCGCTTTCGCTTTGAAATTCGATACCTGCCTAAAAGTATCAGAGATCAAGCATATTGCTGCGTATCCTCGTTAATGTTTCCCTTGATACCCCGAGGTAGGAAGCGATCATATATATCGGAATACGTTCATGTAATTTAGGAAAATTGCGGATGAACTCGCGGTACCTATCTTCTGCCTGGAGGCTGAGCATCATGAATATCCGGTCGCGGCAGACATCGCAATCATTCGTAATAATCCTATTGTTTAGCTCTTTAAAATTGGGTATATTTTCCAAAAGCGTTTTAAAACTATTTGTTGAGAGCTGTATAACAGTGCTGTCTTCCAGCGCATCGATAAACTCATTTGAGGGAGAACCACTTAGCAGGCTAACAGGGTCGTTTACCCAATGACCCGAAGGTGAAAGACCTATGATGTGTTCACAGCCTTCATCATCTATCCGATATGATCGGATACAACCACTGCATACCAACGTGTGATATCTGCATACACTGCCTTGACGTAGCAAAAATTGCCTCTTTTTAAGTTGTTTCGGTATTGCGAGGGACTTAATAGTTGCGATTTCCCCATCAGAGAATAGCTCGTAAGTTCTAATATAATTTTCAAAGAAATTGAATATATCCTCAGGCATTAACAGAAATGATTGATAGATTCAAATAAATAATCCCCCGAAGTGTGCTGCTCGTTCGCGTAACAAAACCATACACTATATTTCGATCAATATTTACTCTCATAGAATCTGATTTAAGACCCTAAAATTAATACATGTGGCAAGGCTTAGAAAGGGACAGAAAGGACAAAGCATAGTAAAAAAAGACCATTTTGGTCAGGCGTATCGATTAAGCGTCGAGGCCCTGTCTTATGCTTTTTCCGGCAACAAAGGAATCAAACGGGCATCCAATTGGGATTTGCACATTTGTGCAAATCCTAATTAATCGGCGTCTTCTCTGACTGATTTACGATACGCTTCAGGAGACATATCCATTCGTACTCTGAAGAAGCGGCTGAAGTACGATATATCATGAAATCCCAGTTCGACAGCAACTTGTTTTATCGGCTTGTCACTTAGGTATAGCTCATGCTTAGCCTGAGTTATAATACGATCTGAAATCATATCGCTTACGGTCTTTCCCAATTGATGTTTAGCCGCACGATTCAATGTTTTAACGGTGATATTCAATAATTTTGCGTAATCTGCTGGTCGATGGTTTCGCTGAAAGTGTTGCTCGATGGCATTGGTTAATTTTCGAAACGTGTAGTAAACGGTCGATAGTGCTTCGACATATACGACACCTTTTTTCAATTTCATCCGTGAGGCATAAACCATAAATATTTTTACCCAGGAGATCGTTATATCGTATCGACCTAAGTCGTTATTGTGGAGTTCTGAAATAAGATTGTCCAATGGGAGCAGTAGCTGACCCATTTCAGCTTTCGTTATTTTTATAGAGGGTTTTTCGCCGATACCAGTAAACAACACCTGTTTACTCGCTATTTCCATGTCGTATTTGTGGTTCCAAAAAAAGTCTGGATGGAATTGTAATAGTATACCGTCAAGCGGACCATCGGCTTCAATTTGAAAAGGCTGGTAAATTGGAAATCTAATTAAGCAATTGTCGGAAAACTCATACATGGCGTTATCAAATGCTATTTTACCTTTCCCTTTTCTGATCAGGATTACTTTATAACAGTTATAGCTTTCCAGGCTTTTAAAATAGCTATCATCGTTAAGCTTTATCAGCTTAAACGCCAAAATGTTTGTTTCGGGGTTTACTAATTCTATTATCGTTTGTTCAGTCATTGTTTCACCATAATGTTTCAATTTCATTTGTTTAAAGACAATTTATCCTTTGAAGTTAGCAATCTTGAAAATCATTTCTGCAAACAAAATGAATAATGGAGTACGCTCATCCCTAAATCTGACGGTACATACTCCATTCCTTAACTCGTTCAAAGAAATCCAACATCTTCTATGGGTTGCAGTACGTGGCTGCAACGGGCAAAGAACTTAAGAGCGAATGCTAATAATCTTTTTTCCTTTGACGCGATTAGGCGAATTGAAGGCAGCTATGGCGTCATCGAAGGAAGATATATTGCCGATGTGTGTCTTCAGACGTCCCTCTCGGAACCGCTGTACGACTTCACTCAATTGGTTTGGAATCGCTTCGACCACAAAATCAATTGCCGATCCGTTAGCAGGTCTGGCCTCGGTTGGACCCGCAATGGTTACCAGCATTCCTCCTGGTCGAATGAGACGTGCGGATTGACTGACGATATCTCCACCAAATACATCAAACACCAAATCGACTTCTTTGACATCCTGTAGCTTTTCGTTCTCGAGATCCACATACTCGTGTGCGCCGAAATCGAGTGCTGCCTGACGGCCGTCCCCACGTCCGGTTCCGATAACATAGGCGCCAGCCGCACGGGCGAGTTGGGTCGCCATTGACCCTACAATGCCAGCGGCACCGTGTACAAGGACGGTCTGTCCAGCCCGAAGGTGTCCATGATCAAATAAACCTTGCCATGCCGTTAGTCCAGGCATCACGAGAGCTGCGCCAACCGTAAAATCCACATCAGCAGGTAGCGGCGCAAGGTTGCGTGCCTCGACGGCCACATATTCCGCAAGTGTACCGTCACGATGCCAATCCGTAAGGCCAAACACCCGTTGACCTACTGACAAGCCTGTTGTTCCGTAGCCGAGTGCTGTAACCACACCGGCTAACTCGTGCCCCGGAATCGAAAACGACCGGTCATGACCGGCACGATCAGTCCAGGTGGATGGCCACGATAGCTCGTCGCCTGTCATACTCGTTGCGTAAACCTGAACGATAACATCATTAATCGCTGGTTGCGGCTCAGGCCGTTCCATTAATTTCATGCCAGCTATTCCTGCTGACTCATCAGTTACAATAATCGCTTTCATAATACCCTTCCTTTTTATGATTATTACAGTGTCTTTCGATATGGATATAAAATTAGAAGTTATTTTGGTTACCTTAGTGGGCCAATTCTAAAATAGATTGGGGTCCAATTATGATTAGAAAGCTTCTTCAAATTACGTTTAAAAAAGACGGGCAACACAGCCCTTTGTACCTCCAATTGGAATCTGAAATTATTCAGTTGATTTGTCGAGGCATCTTAAAACCGGGACAAGTGCTTCCGCCTTCACGCGAACTTGCACAAAGTCTCCGGATTAATCGTAAAACCGTGGTGAAGACCTACGAAGAATTGAACGCGCAAGGTTGGGTGGAGATCCGCGACAGAAGCGGGGTTTACGTTTCCGGCAACCTGCCCGATACTGCTGCACGTAGGATTAGTCAAAATAGCGAAAAATTGATACGAAGCCGACAACCGGCTTATCCACTGATAAGTCGATCTGCCGATATAGCTATACGGACAAGTACAGACGTGGAAATCAATGCGGCGGGAATTCCGGCTCCACTGTATCGAATCGATGATGGTTTTCCTGATCCCAGAATTGCTCCTATTGAAGAATTGATTCGCGAATACAGAAGATATGGAAAGAGCCATTTGGCAAACCATTTGATGATGTATGGTCCGGAGCATGGTTCGTACCACCTTAGGGTTGAACTTGCCAATTTCTTAAACAGAACCAGAGGTATGCAGGTTTCTGAAAAAGAAATACTCATCACAAAAGGGACGCAGATGGCAATCTATTTAACCGCACAAGTGCTGATTCGGCCCGGAGACAGCGTATTTGTGCCGGACCCAGGGTATCATGCAGCAAATCAGGTTTTTAATCTACTGGGGGCCCACCTAACATTTATCCCTGTCGATAAAGACGGGATGGACATCGATCGGATCGAGCAATTGTGTCTAACGAAGCAAACGCCGAAACTTGTTTATATTATTCCCCATCACCATCGACCCACCACGGTTACGCTGTGCGCGGAGCGGCGCATGCGACTGATGAACCTTGCCCATAAATATAGATTTGCAGTGCTCGAAGATGATTATGATTTCGATTATCATTTTTCAAGCAACCCGCTGCTGCCTTTAGCAAGCTTGGATAGTGGATCGCATATCATTTATGTCGGATCCTTCTGCAAAAGTATCGCACCCGGGATCCGAATCGGCTTTATGGTTGCACCTGAAGTGGTCATAAATGAAGCCGCAGCAATCCGTAAATTAATAGACCGTCAGGGTGAACAGTTATTGGAAGAATCGTTAGCAGAACTTTTACGTACCGGGGATATCTCGCGGCACTTAAAAAAATCGCATAAACTTTACGAGCAGCGTTTGGAAAACTCCTGCCGATTACTTCAGGAGCAACTCGGGCCTTATTTAACGTTTGAGCGGCCCAATGGGGGATTGGCCATTTGGGCGAAATACAGGAAAGATATTAGTGCCAAAGCAGTTGCCCGAAAAGCATCAAAGTTGGGATTAAAGATCAGCGATGGCAGTAATTACTTTTTTCAACCAAATATAATCCAGCCCGACAACTTCATACGCATAGGCTATTGTTCTTTAGATGAAACTGAAATGGCAGGTGCCATTGATGTATGGAAACAGGCACTTGTCACATTCGGTTTAAAATAATAATCATTATTGGATAAATTGATGTTAAAGGCGTCGCCGGGTCTCATCGTGGTTATGATTCCAATATAGTCCATCTTGCCTGTAATTGGACATCGATTACGTCATTTTGGTCCAGCCAAGCTCGAAAATCTTTGGGATCTTCAGGATGATGATTAATAAATTTCTCCATTTCCAAGCATAATGCTAAAGAAGCCTGATGCTCCACTAAAATACTTCTTTAATTCGTCCGCCGAATACTCAAAACCAAGATATTGATTTGTCAAAACTATAATTTCTTGTCGTGTAAATACTTTTCACCAGAGTAACCCAACTTAAAATAGTTGGGTTACCATCTTTTGCATTTAGATTTTCTGAAAATTGGGCAACTATTTATTTTCAATTAGATAATGACTACTCTTTATCGACCAGTCGAACGACCTTCACTTGCAGTAACCGCCACAACCAGATATACAACCACTGCATTGATATAATAATACGCCGCATCCAGACCGGCAAAACCAAAAAGAGAAGGTACGAGCATAAATAGGGTCGCAACCAACAGGTCAAGTGTTAGATGTCCACCGAATGGAATTATTTTAAATGCCCCATAGCGGTAATTTGTTGCCATACTGACGACAATGACAAGCACGCCTGTAATCACTGATATCCACGGCGCCAACGGATTACTGCTGCCCAGCTGTAATACAAATGGTGAGACAATTAATGCAACCGCAGCAAGGTAGTCAACAATGCCATGATTAGTGGGGGAAAGAAATCTTAACTTCATGTTTTTTAAATTATAGTGGAAGATTGATAGTTTTCAAAACATCACCTACGTCATCATACCTAAGACCTAAATTAAATGCGAACGGAGCATCCAAGCCGTCTTTTCGTGGTATTCGGTCAGGCCAGTTAAATAGTCACTGGTGCCAACGTCCTTCAAACGCTCCGCTAAGCGGTTAATTTGCGTTCTGATATTGATAGTAATACTTTCGTGGTCGCTCAACAATTCCCTTATGAAACCGGTACTGTCGTTTTTCTCCCTTGTCTGTTCTGTGAGGTGTGTTAATTGCAGAATCTGTTTTAAGGTGGCGGGAGCATAATGTCCTAAGGTCCTCATCCGTTCTGCAACGTTATCGATGATGTCAGCGAGCTCAGTATATTGTGATTCGAACATGATATGCATAGCATGGAAGTTCGGTCCCTCAATATTCCAATGTGCATTACGTGTTTTGGTATACAATACAAATTCATCCGCAAGGATATGAGAAAGAACTTGACTAATTTCAGCCAGATGTTCTTCACTTATTCCGATATTTGGTTTCATAAGAAAAAATTAAAATTCATTACTTTACGCAAAACTATGTTCCCTCAGGCGTATACCCAATGACATTTATCACAATATCATTTCCTTATTAAACGCTATTTCGTAGAATGCCCTCGTTCTACCTTGATGTCCTGCAAAATGGTGATGATTTTATCCAGTTTATCAGTTTCAATCCTACTAAGTCTTACCTGCAATTCTTCGATTTCCTCTTTTGCTTCAAGGTTGGTCCTGTAGTCATCATATGCCTGAATCCTGTCTCGCGCACTCTGACGATTTTGAGCCATCATAATGATAGGTGCAGCGTATGCTGATTGTACCGAAAAAAGTAGATTAAGAAGAACGAACGGAAAAGGGTCCCAATGCGAGAAAAATGCGATTAAATTAATTCCAGCCCACGTTAGAACGGCTGCAGTCTGAATAATAATAAACTTCCATGAGCCCAGGACGTTTGTCACTTTATCTGCGATGCGATCCCCTGGACTGCAATCGGATTCATGTTGTTCGTGCCATGTTTTACTACTTTTCATTAAACGTATTGCAAGCTTTGGTATATGATAAAAATTTTCTGTGTTGATGTCGGAAAGCACCTGATCCTAACATGATGTTCCTCGCTTAATTCAAATAAAATTATGTTCGTCTTAGAACTTGTACAATGACATTTATCACAATAGATACGTAGTCTTCAACATCGTCCTACTGGTTAACGTTGTAAATTCCAAGTGATTTAATCTTTTGCTGTAACACACATATCAGATTTTCCTTAAACCACTCGTTTTTCCTTTGCCATATATTGTTCCGGGGAGATGGGTGTGGCAAGGGGATAAAATTTGGCAAGTATGCTTCATAATTCTTCACCGTTTCTGTTAAGGTCTCTTTAGCACTGTTTTTCAAGTAGTATTTCTGGGCATATTGTCCAATTAGTAAGGTCAGTTTTATCCCTGTCATTGATTTTAAAACCTGCTGATGCCATAAGGGCGCACATTCCGGTCTTGGGGGCAGGTCGCCTGATTTTCCGGTACCCGGAAAACAAAAGCCCATCGGCATGAGGGCAAAGACCTTGTCATTATAAAATGTTTGCTTATCTACTCCCAGCCATTCCCTTAAATTATTACCGCTGGCATCATCCCACGGAATGCCGCTGTCCTGAACCTTTTGACCTGGAGCCTGACCTATTATTACGATTTTTGAAACACTGCTCGCTTGAATGATCGGTCGAGGAAGGTTAGGTAAAAACTTTTGGCAAACCGTACAATTTCTAATTTCTGAAAGTATTTTGTCCATTTGATATATATATAAAGCATAGCCTTCAAGTGTTTTCTTTTGCCTGTATAGAAACTATGCTACATGGAACGATGATTCTTGGTCCGCTTTCTCAGGACTTCAAAATTATCGGCAGCAATTTGATCGATTTTTTTGGGCTCTAAAAAATTCAACTTTACTTGTTCTTCCATTTTCTCGCCACCTATGATTACATTAATCTGTTCCTGAATTAAACCCGCAACAGTCGCTTTTGCTACGTCTTCAGGGCTATCCATTTTGTCTACTACTGCTGTCTTCATCATACCCGTATCAGTTGCTGACGGATAGACCGTCATAACATGTATAGGATATTGATAAAGTTCCCTTCTCATAGCATCGGAGAACTGTGCCACCGCAGCCTTAGTTGCAGCGTATACACTATAAAATGGCATAGCGATGTATCCGTATCCCGAGGATATATTGACGATTGCTCCTTCGTCGCTTTTCTGTAAAAGGCTGGTTAATTTCTTTGTCAATAGCACAAGTCCTGTGAAATTGATATTTACCTGACCAATAATATCTTCATCGCTTTGCTCGGTCAACAAACCGGCGCTGACAACACCCGCACTATTAATTAATATGTCCAGCATTCCCCATTCTTGTGATATCGCTGACACCACGTTGTTTATGTCTTCAGTAACTGAGAGGTCAGCTTGTATAGTAACGAGGTCAGCTGATTTCAACTCAGCTTTTAACATCTCTAAGGGCTCCTTCTTTCTGCCTACAACGGCTATATCCCTTACGCCATGCTGGATGAGTTCTTTGGCAATTGCTTTGCCTATTCCAGCGCTGCCACCGGTAATTAATACCTTTTTGTTTTTTAGTTCCATAATATCTTTAATACACCTGCTAATTGATACGCTTTGCCAATGGAAATTCATTTGGTACCTGAGTAACAGCGTGCAGTATGTTACTGATAGTCCGGTCACCGATGTGAACGATCAAATCAATGAGATTTTCTTTTGTATAACCGGCTTCAAAAAAGGCAGCTACCAAGGTGCCATCGCCCGGATTCCTTTTTTCCGAAAGTTGTTTGGCGAGCTTTACCAGTGCATCCAGTTTTTTGTCAAAACCCGCACTTCCACCTCTGATCTCAAGGGTCTGTTCTTCGGTAAAACCGTTTAGTTTCGCAACCATCGTATGGGCACTTAGGCAATACACACAATTATTCACTTCGCTCACCACCAATGTCGCCGCCTCTGCTTCTTTCCGGGTTAGGGAAGTCTTGCTGTTTTCAAGGTTCATATAGGCTTCCAATGCGTTTTCAGAATAAGCCAATGTGGAATAGAGGTTGGGAACAGCCCCCATTGCTTTTTTTAGCTGGTCGAATATTTGCTGGTTTTTTGAAGAGACTTCTTCTCTTTTCAGGATTTCGAATGTTTTTTCCATTTTACTTTTTCGTTTTTAAAATTATTTATCAATTGAAAAATGATATCACAAAGGTAGGTCGGGATATAGCTTGTCGAAGTGTCAGTTTTTCCCCTTATGTGGTTCAAACTTCCCGAAATACTTTGCAATAAGAGGCCGTACTTTCGAAGGAAAGTTCTTCTCTTATTGATTATCGATGTATTCACCTAAAGCAATGGCCAGTTTTTCAAAAACTTCATCCTCCACCTGCCCATCACGTTGTTCCCAAGCATCGGCACCTTCACCATTTTTCACCATCGTCGTGAAATGTTCGTTGTTTGATACGACAATAAAAACGTCGTTACAGGGAATAAACAAGAGATTATAATAGTCGCCGACATCAAAAAGATCCAACTCTAAATGAAATGCTTCTTGTGGCATTTGAGGTTCGTAAAGGTCGAATTCGTCTTCGTTAATCATGATAAAAATATGTTGGTTTAAAATTAAAATCGCTACAGTTAAAATAGCAATGGACTTATTTCCTTAAGCATGTAGGCAAAATCTATCATGAAATATCGCAGGTCGGTCCGGTGTCAAGCCGCTCCAGGATACTAATGCTCACCTGGTCGCCAACTTCCTTCTCAATTAGCTCCAAAAAATTGCCTTTAAGCGGTAGTTTATGATTGCCGTCACCCAGGGGCATGAACGAACCCTCGAATACTTCCCCTTCGGCTGACGCGCGAACTTTAACACGAGCCCGGGTACCAAAGAAGCTTGCAGACTCTGGCCAAATAACATAAGTCCAACCACGCTTTTCAGTGCTTTTTTGAAGGATTGCTGTGAAACGGGCCAGCGAGTAATTTGGATTCATGGGTACAAAATTTAAACTATTACAATTGCGTTATTCAAAATATGGTATCTCACCCTGAGCCAGTTTTAAGCGCGTCCATACATTCATATTGATGACCACTGCCGCGATCTCTGCGATTTCTACTTCATTAAAATATTGGGTCATTGCGTGGTGAAATCTCTGAAAGCCAACTTTTTTTCCGTCAGTCAGTGCATCACAATATGCCAGTGCTGCTTTTTCTTTTATGGTAAAGAGTTCGCTATTATACCAGGATGAGATATTGTCAACTTTTTCTTCCCCAATACCGATTTCCCTCGCGGTTTTAGCATGAAGTATAACACAATAAGCGCATTCATTTTTTTGTGCGACCCTTAGGCGAATGAGTTGGGCTAACTTACTGTCTGTTTTTAGGTTTTTTGCCGTATAGCCAAAAGCTTCTGCCATTTGTTTAGCTATGTCCAAAAATGGTGTGCTTTCCGGATTAAAACGTGTGTTTTTAAATTTCACTGAACTCATGTTTTAAATTTTTTTAGACGAAGGATCTATTTTATTATCGGAATTTGACGGTTCCTTAAAATAAACTGTTTCCAATCTTTCATCGCGTAGAATGCTGGTGACTAACCATACATATTCCTTTAGTTTAGTGTCATATCCCAGCATGGAAAAACTTTGTCCAAACGGACAGGCCGGAAAATCAGGAAAATCCTTTCTCAGCACATAGCGGTGAGGATTTTCATTGAATTTTGATTTGTGAACTTTTGGCAGTATGCCGAACTTCAAGTCTGAATTACTGTCTTCAAGGGTCAACAGTGTTGTTTCTGCTGACCGGATTTTATGGATGACAAAGTTATCCTCCAATGAGGATAAAGTATTGAACGCATCGATTAGGATGCCCTTTATCCCTTTTTTCGGGATGGAAATTCCATAAACAAGGGAAGAATCTTCAGCAGTATCTGAACTTTCAAGACGATAGGCATGATCTATTTCGAATTGATCGGCATTATACTTAACAGACTTCTCTACCCAAAGTAATTTTTCGTCCTTGATCCTGAATTCTTCCGTGTATCCCTGCTCATCCAGTTCATATACAACTTCCACAATATTGTTCTTTCCTTTCATAGTGTCTTTTGATTTTACGTTAAATAAGAATTAAACACGGTACAACGGTAGCTAAGACCGAACATTCCGCTTTAATGTGTTTTTAATTTTTGCACCATCTCGGCTGTTAATGGATCAGAATACAAACCATAGGCATCAACTAAGACACCTTGATGTCCGGATTTAGTCTTTAGCGCATAAACAATCGATTCATCTCCCGGGTCTGTATTTCCCTCGAACCGATAGAATGCTACGATTTCGAAGTCTTCGGGTTTAAAAGATTTGCCAAGGGCCTTACAATAGACACTATCGCTTTGCATGTTGAAATCTATTGTATAACCTCTTTTATTTAGGCCGTCTAATGCTTCTGAAAGTGTATCATAGGAATTCATCATCTATTTTACTTTGCATGTTAATTTACGACCTCGATGGTGAATTTTTTATTGTTGAATTCAAATGTATCACCTGCCTTTTTTCCCGCTAATTGCCTATAAATAGGTGCATTTACCGAAATGCCCATAAAATGTCTACCATCAATTGTAAAGGGTGATTTTGGTACTGCAATGATCATACAACGGCCATTCACGCTTACTATGGCGCCCGGTTTCACTACCTCTGTGGCTTCGAATGAAATGTTGTTAAGCGCTTCTAAATGTTCAATATGGACATGGGCCTGATGTTCCAATTGATCCGAAACTTCAATACTTTGCCGATGGTGTGACTGATCATCTTGATCTACGATTTCCTCCCTGTCAAGAAGATTCCCCATTAAGAAATCTTCATATTTCATTTCCGCTTCATCTATATGATGTCGTTCTAATTTAATCAGTGCTTGTTTAATTGCGTTTTTATCCATTTTTTCAAATTGTTTTTGTTATGTGCTTTGAGGATGCATCGTTAGTCGAGCACCCATTCAGTTCAGTGCGATACTATCGATGATCGCTGCGATCAATTGGGCAGTTCTTACCCTTCTATAGAATACGTACTTAATTTTTTGGTTTTACTTCGGGTTCAAGGACGGCTAACAACAGGCTGGCGAAACTGACAACGAAAACCGAATAATTGAATGGTGATCGATATCCGGTAAAGAGCAGCATACTCATGGCAAATATCAAGGTAAGCACAAAGCTACCATAAGCCGCAAACCTGATCTTATAACCGATAATAAGCAGAACGCCAAATAACGCTTCGCCGATAGTTGCGATTAAGCCAAAGAAGGATGCCATTTTCGCAGGAAGGTAGGGCATCAATGTATTTGTATAGGCCACAAAATTGGCCCAATTTCCCCATGATACATTGGCGCTGTCCGGTGCACCCAAAAAACCAATACGATCCAATACCGGAAGTATAAAGCCCACCCCTAATGCGAATCGTAATAGTATCTGTGCTGTTGGAGACATCTTTTTCATCTGTTTATTTTTTGTTTTTAGCTGTCAGATGGAGCCTTTGACGATTAAAATAATCATTGCCCTGTGTGCTTAATGATTATTTTAATCATGTCGGGTTCATAATGAAATTTATGTTAGAAAATTCAAAAGCTTCACGAGTTAAACTGAGTAAAACACCCGTTTTTTTACCTATCAAAGTACGTGAGTAATATTCTTTTTATCATTGACATTTATCACAAAAGGAAAAATCGTCATCATACGAAACCAAGCGGTATTTCTTTCTCTAAAAGAGCAGACGCCGTTTCAATTGATTCGATTATGAAAGCTGTTATAGAAGTGCTGCTGGTTTGATTTTTTTCAAATCGAAGCTGTTACGTGTCCATCTTCTATTTCTTTTTTTAAGAAATAAGATGAGTTCTGACAAATAAAATGTGACAAATGTCCTTGAACCGGAATCTTCATTTCCTTTGTTTTGTATGGTATAAATCAGTTGTAAAAGCTTATTGTAATAAATAGTGGTTATGGCATTAAATGAAAACGATCTTATCCATGTGATTGATGAACTGCGCCTCAAAGGGTATACAGAAACCTTTGTCATCAAAGGCAATCTTGTTTATTCGACAAACCTTAATAGGGGATTTAGAGAGGAAGAAATAATTATTGACGGTGCCTATCGATTTGACGTTACCGAAGACGCATTCGATACGCAATACCTATTTGCTATTTCCTTGCCACAACACCGGATCAGGGGGTTGATCATTGATCTTTTAGGGATGTATTTTTACATGGAAGAGCAGTCGGTTACCAAGATATTAAGAGATGCAGACATTGTTAACTACGTTTTTGATGACCAGGACCCTTTTGTAAAATATGGACTCAAAAAAATTACGCCGTCCGATTTTGACGCGGACAGTAAGCGCTACGTATTGCGGATAGGATTTCCCGATTATCCGGCTTGTCCTGTTGGAACGGATTTCACCATGCTGGGCTTTGATGAACAAACTCAGGAGTATGTCTGGCTTGCCACGAGCATTCTTAAAGATAGCCGTCTGAGAAAGGTTGCGTTCACCAAATATGGTACAGAAAATATCTGGATTTAATCTCGAAATGCTTGAATAAACTCATTGTCAATTTCTTACCTGTTAATTATTCAATATACAAACGAGATGAACTGGTTCTTTAAAACATTCAAAAGCTCAATAGGTAAGAAGTTTACGATGGCATTGACAGGCTTGTTCCTGATCTCTTTTTTGATTGTACATGCAGCTATTAATGCCCTTATATTCTATAATGACGGAGGCGCTACATTTAATAAAGGAGCTCATTTTATGGGCACAAATCCTGTAATCCGGACATTGGAAATCGTTTTAATAGCTGGCTTTCTCTTGCATATTATTCAATCGTACCTTCTCTGGTATTCCAACAGGGCAGCACGGCCGGTAAAATACGCCGTGGTAACCCAACCCAAACAAGTGACCTGGAACAGCAGGAGCATGACCCTGCTCGGCACCTTGATTTTATTGTTTCTAATTATGCACACTTCCTATTTCTGGATTCCGAATCGTATGCACCAAATCCGCTATGGAGAGGAGTTACCACTATATGAAATGATGTTGAAGAAATTCAGTAACCCTGTGGTGGTCATTCTATATCTCTTAGGAATCTTTTCGCTTTATTGGCACTTGTTACACGGGTTTGCCACCGCTTTCCAGAGCATGGGTTTGGCCCACAAAAAATACACCCCTATAATAAAAGCCTCCGGCAAAATCTTTTCGATAGTTATCTGTATCGTGTTTGCGCTTATGCCGTTGTCCATTTACTTCAACTGGATCAATTAATACAGGTACACTCGTAGTATACTTTTGTAAAAGGTTGACACTTATTTCCAGTTTCGTTATCCACTTTTCTCTTTGAAAACTGGATTTTTCCTTCTGCATTTTTTTTAGAAAAGACGATTTCCGTTGGCTGAAATTATCCGCCAGACAGTGCCGCTCTCACATGAAAGCATGCATCAAGATGTATAACAATTGTTTACTGCTAAATTTTTGCCAAGTAATCAATTTACCAATTGATGTGTGACAAATGTCAATGTTTGAAAGAAGACAAGTTTATAACTTGCCCTCTTTATCCTTTGATAAATTAAGAAATCGGGCAACATACAGTTTATCTTTTTAAACCCTACTAAATAACATGATATCAACAGACACAGACGAGTGCAGACTTGCAACAAAAAGTAAGGATTTTTATTTAGACGTTATAGAGGGCTTACGGGAAACCCCGAAGCGGTTATCATCGAAATACTTTTACGATAAAAAGGGTGATAGTCTCTTTGAGGCTATTATGCATTCTCCCGATTATTACCTTACCCGGTGTGAAATGGAGATTTTTATCCGGCAAGCCGAAGAGATTGTTTGTCGCATAGCCGGCCAAAATGCAAATTTTGAATTAATCGAATTGGGACCCGGTAACTGCGCCAAGTCAATCCATCTGTTACACGCGCTTACCCAAGTAAATGCAGTTTTTAATTATGTGCCGATTGACATCTCCGAGAATGTCATCAATGAACTCCGGTCATTTCTACCGGTTCATAGTCCGAATCTCCGATTCAATGGAGTGGTGGGTGATTACTTTGATGCATTATCCGTTCATAGCTTATCACCCGGAACACGGAAGGTGGTGATGTGTTTAGGAGGCAACATCGGCAATATGACGGTAGCTGAAAGCAACCGATTCTGCGCGAAATTACGTAGTTACCTGCAACCCGGCGACCAGTGTATCATAGGGTTTGATTTGGTCAAACATCCCGCGATTATCCAGCGTGCGTATGATGACCGTGCGGGATTGACCCGGGAATTTAACCTGAATTTGCTAACACGGATTAACCGGGAGTTGGATGCCGATTTCAGGGTTGACCAGTTTGACCATTACTGTAGCTATGATCCGTTGACGGGTGCTGCCAAAAGCTATCTCGTTAGTTTAGATGATATGGTGGTCAGCATATCCGGCGACCTGATCTCATTTGAGAAGGACGAGTGTATATGGACCGAAATATCACAGAAGTATGCTAAAGATCAGATCCTCCAAATGGCAACCGATAACGGTTTTAGCCATACCGCAGAATTTATGGACTCTAAATCATGGTTTATGGATGCGGTTTGGACAGCAGTTTAAATCAGAAAAAAATGGAAAAATTTGATGCAATCATTATCGGTTCCGGTCAGGCAGGCAATCCCTTAGCCAAGCGGTTGTCCCACGAGGGCATGCGTGTAGCGATTGTCGAATCGGCGCATGTTGGTGGCACCTGCATTAACTATGGCTGTACCCCCACAAAGACATTGGTTGGTCTGGCTAAAAATGTCACCCAGGCGCGTGCAGCGTCAAAGTATGGCATCGTACTAAAAAATGAAGTTCCGGATTATAAGCTAATCAGTCAACGTAAAGATGAGGTAGTAGGCATTTATCGCAAAGGACTTGAAAAGCGGCTGTCTGAGGATGCCAATATCACTGTCTTTCATGGGACAGGTAGCTTTTCGGGATATAAAGAGATTCAGGTAAAATTATCGGACTTGAACTATAGATCCATCACCGCGAATCTGATATTTATTAACACGGGTGCCCGTGCCCATATACCGAATATCGAAGGGTTACAATCCGTGAATTTTCTCACTTCGCAATCCATTCTGGAACTTGATTACCTTCCAAAGGAACTGCTCATCATTGGGGGAGGTTATGTGTCACTTGAATTTGCACAGCTTTTCCAACGGTTGGGCAGTCAGGTTACCATTGTTGAGCAATCTGTGCGCTTATTGCCTAAGGAAGACGAAGATGTAGGATTGGAAATCACCCAAATTCTTGAAGCAGAAGGCGTGAATATTATTACCGGGGCTACCACCAGACGCGTGTGGGCAAATTCAATGGAATCTGTTTCCGTTGAGATTTTATCGGAAGGAAAATCACAAACCGTATCGGGAAGCCATCTTTTGGTTGCTACGGGTAGAAGACCGAACACTGACGACTTGAATCTACCAGAAACGGGAGTTCAGGTTGATGAAAAGGGGTTTATTCCTGTTAATGATTATCTGGAAACCAAGGTAGCCGGTATTTACGCACTTGGTGATGTCAAGGGCGGCCCGGCATTCACCCATGTATCGTATCACGACTATATTGTGTTGACTGAAAATCTTTTTGATAAAAAAACCTCTTCCATTCGCAATCGCCTGATCCCTTACTGTGTTTTTATAGACCCTGAGCTTGGAAGAATCGGACTTACAGAAAAGGAGGCCGGCGAAATGGGCTTGGATTTTTCAGTGGCTAAAATGAAGACGTCTTTCATTGCCCGGGCGGTTGAGGTTGGTGAAACAAGTGGATTTATAAAGGCGATAGTTGACAATAAGACCAGGAAAATTTTGGGTGTAGCCGTGATATGCCCGAACGGTGGCGAATTGATGTCGTTACTTCAGGTCGCCATGATGGGCGGGCTGACCTATGATCGATTACGCGACACGATGTTTGCGCATCCTACCTACGCAGAGGCGGTTAATAATCTTTTCCACCCGGCACATATAAAATCAAAGAGTGAACTATGATCCATGTGGGCAAGGTATATAAGTCTTTTGGAAACAACACGGCAATTGACAATGTAAGCCTTGAAATTGCTGAGGGTGAACACGTTGTTCTGCTTGGGCCAAGCGGAAGCGGGAAGACTACCTTGCTACGGATGATCAATGGTCTGATAACACCTTCATCGGGTTCTATACGAATCAATGATGCGGATATCCGCGAGCGCCCGCAGAATGAACTGAGACGGCAGATCGGTTATGTACTGCAACGCAATAGCCTGTTTCCGCATTATACCGTGGAAGAGAATATCGCTGTGGTGCCCAATCTACTAAAATGGGAGAAACGGGCGACCGGCAAGAAAATCAGGGAGCTAATGAAAAAGCTGCATTTACCTGAAACGTACTTGTCCCGCATGCCGGACGAATTAAGTGGCGGTGAGGCACAACGGGTAAACATTGCCCGTGCACTTGCGGCAGATCCACCGATATTGTTAATGGATGAGCCGTTCAGCGCATTGGACACGCTTACGAGGAAATCAATACGTGAAGAATTTATGCAGCTGGATGAGTTCCAAAGGAAAACCGTCGTCATGGTTACGCATGACATCCAGGAGGCTTTCGAATTGGGCGATACCATTGCTTTGCTCCATCAGGGAAAACTGGTGCAACGTGGAAAACCATTGGAACTATTATACAATCCCGCCGATGATTTTGTAAAAGGCTTTCTTTCCAACGACTATTTAAAGCTTTCGCTGGGGATTACATCGATTGCGGACCTGTGGAATTATCTGCCGGTAGAAAACGGCGACGAAGAAGGCTTTTTTGCAGAACCTGTCGGTAATACCACATTGTGGAATGCGATGGAGTCCTTTCAGGACAAAAATAGAGCAGGTCAATTCATCGCCATGCGACATGAACATTCCGGTGAATGGAAGCGTGTTACTTGGAGTAATCTCATGCACGCCTATCGTTTACTTCAAAACAATAATCGCAGATGAACGACAAAAGCAATCTCTGGGATTTTGTTGCCAGCCATTGGGAGAAGCTGCTTGGGCAAACCGGGCAGCATATCGGGCTTACTTTCATGTCGATTTCTCTCGCGATAATCATAGGCGTTCCAACAGGCATCCTCATCAGCAGAAAGAGGAATCTGTCACCCCCGATTCTTGGATTTGCAGGAGTACTGCAAACCATCCCAAGTCTTGCATTGCTCGGTCTATTGATTCCGGTATTGGGCATTGGAGCCAAACCAGCGATTGCGGCCCTGTTCTTATACGGCCTGCTTCCGATCATCCGCAATACATACACCGGTATTACCAACATTGATCCTGAAATAAAGGAGGCTGCGAGTGGATTGGGCATGAGTTACCGGCAGTCATTGCTGAAAGTCGAACTACCGCTGGCAATGCCTGTAATACTTGCCGGTATCCGAATCGCCACGATTGTAAATGTCGGCGTGGCAACGCTCGCTGCTTATATTGCCGCCGGTGGATTGGGTGAATTTATTTTCGGTGGGATTTCGCTGAACAATACAACGATGATGCTTGCCGGAGCAATACCTGCGGCTATACTCGCACTTCTTTTTGACTTTGTGCTTTCCCGCCTTCAAAAGATAAGATTCAGGAAAATAGCGGGTATCTTTTCCATCATGGCGGCAATCGTTTTGCTTTCCGGTTTCTACATCATCCCGTCCATAGATCGAAGCAAACTATTGGCCGGGTTCACACCTGAATTTATGGGGCGTGCCGACGGTTACGTCGGCCTAAAGCAGGTATATGGTTTGAACATACCGACGGTAGTAATCAACGATGCGGTCATGTACAAGGCTATTTACGAAAAGAAGCTGGATGTGGTGAGCGGATATGGTACCGATGGACGGATTGATGCATACCAATTGGTTAGTCTGGAGGACGACCGAAAAATATTTCCACCCTACTATGCGGCACCAATTATCAAGGAGCAAACACTCCGGCGGTTCCCTGAGCTGGAACCTGTGCTGAACCTGTTGGCTGGCAGGATCAACGATTCGATAATGACCTCCCTTAATTACCAAGTAGACTATAAGCACCGAGAGCCCGCTGATGTCGCCCGCGAGTTCCTTGAAAAACAAAACCTGTACAAACCGCCGCGCCCCGTGCGTAAGAACACGATCAGGATCGGCTCCAAGGTGTTTGATGAACAATATATACTGGCCAGTCTCTATACACAGCTTATCAGGGGGTATACTGATCTTGATGTTTCACCAAAAACCGGCCTGGGCGGGACTAAAATATGCTTTGATGCACTGATGAATGATCAGATTGATCTGTACCCCGAATATACCGGAACGGGTTTGACCGTGATGTTGCAGGCTGATAGCGCAACGGTGCGCAGGCTTGGAGCAGATAAAGAGGCGGTGTATGACTATGTACAGACCGCATTTAATGAGCAATATCAGGTTAAATGGCTAAAGCCGGTGGGATTCAATAACACCTACGCCGTCATGATGCGAAAGGAAGACGTTCAGCGGCTGGGAATCCGGACAATCAGTGATTTGTCCGGTTATTTAAACGTACAAAAATGATAGACCTTAAAGACAAATACCGTAGTGTTCGCGAGCGAAGCGAAGATATCTGTGCGACGCTGAAAACAGAAGATTATGTAGTGCAGCCTGTGGTTGATGTAAGTCCGCCCAAATGGCATTTGGGGCATACATCCTGGTTTTTTGAAACCTTTATCCTACAGCACCATCTTACTGGATATTCCATTTTTAATCCGTCTTATCCGTTCGTGTTCAACAGTTATTACGAAAGCCTGGGGGCACGCGTGATACGGACCAACCGGGGGAATTTAAGCCGGCCTACCGTTGAAGAAGTGTATGAATACCGCCTTCATGTAGATGCTGCAATGGACCGCTTGCTCAGTCAGCCAATAAGCAAGGAAGTCCGGACACTTGCCATTCTCGGACTTAACCATGAGGAACAGCACCAGGAACTATTGGCGACGGACATCAAGTATATTTTAGGACACAATCCGCTGTTCCCAACCTATACAGAAATAGCAAATCCGCTGTCAGGGGAAATCTTCACTGACGAATTTATCACGATAAAAGACGGCATCTACGACATCGGCTACGATAGCGAAGGATTCTGCTTTGACAATGAACTGAATCGACACACGGTCTTTCTCCCGGCATTTAAAATTGCAAAAGGCCTCATCACGAATGGTCAGTACGTGGAATTTATGAAGGATGGCGGATACCAAAAACATGAGTATTGGCATGCGGAAGGTTTGGATTGGATCAAAAACAACCATATTAATTCGCCATTGTACTGGCATTGGATAAATGGCCGCTGGCATTACTATAGTTCGGCGGGAGTTCAGCCACTGAAATTGGATGAGCCCGTAGCGCACGTGAGTTATTACGAAGCATCCGCCTTCGCCGCATGGAAAGGAATGCGGCTGCCAACGGAATTTGAATGGGAAGTAGCTTCCAGTCGATTTACATGGGGTGAGCGATGGGAATGGACGGGCAGCGCCTATCTTCCTTATCCCGGATACGTCAGAGCAGCCGGTGCCATCGGAGAGTATAATGGCAAGTTCATGGTCAACCAAATGGTACTCCGCGGAGCCTCCATTGTCACGCCACCGGAACACAGCCGACCAAGCTACCGCAATTTCTTCCATCCTCATTTAAGATGGCAGCATACGGGCATCAGACTCGCACAAAATACTAATTAACGGCACACACATATATTGTATACATATTACTCACATTTAAAAAACAACAAAATGAAAAGCAATCTTCAAGAACTCGTAAAAGAACTGAATGGTATGGTATCAAGTGGTCAGCTGGTTGATGCGGCTGAAAAATTTTATGCACCAAACGTCAAGACCATTGAATATGACGGCTCAGTAACGGAGGGAAAACCTGCGACGATGAAGAAACTCGTCGACTTTGTGGCCTCCATTCAAACGGTCAAAAAAATTGAGCTTCTCCGATCGGTGGCAGACGGCAATGTATCCTTTTCGGAATATATTTTAGATTTAGACATGAAGGATGGAAGCAATGTCTACTTGCATGAGATCATCCGTGCACTTTGGGAAGATGGTAAAGTTGTAGAAGAGCGGTACTTCAAAAGTTAGCTGTATTTTTTAACCTTAAATCACGCAATGATGCTAAAATGGCTTGATATAATAAAATTTGCGACTAACGGCAACCCGATTCCAGACAGAAGATTGGAAAAAACCGAGGAAGAATGGAAAACACTGCTTACCGACGAGCAGTTCCGGATAACCCGGCTTAAAGGTACGGAGCGTGCATTCAGCTCCGATCTATGTTCGTATTTTGAACCGGGAAGGTACGCCTGTATCTGCTGTGGTACGGAACTTTTTGATGCAGATACCAAGTTTGAAAGCGGAACCGGATGGCCGTCCTTCACGCAGCCGATAAAGGAAAATGCGGTTGCCTACCATAAGGAAGGCTCTTTTGGCATGGTGCGTATCGAAGCGCTCTGCAATACTTGCGATGCGCATCTTGGGCACGTCTTTCAAGACGGCCCCATGCCGAGCGGACTCCGTTATTGCATGAACGCCGTTTCCTTAAAAAAAATGGATGTGCGCGAGAGGAAAATTGATTTTGGAGGAGGTTGCTTCTGGTGTACCGAGGCGATCTTCCAACGATTGAAAGGTGTGCTAAAAGTGGAAAACGGTTTTAGTGGAGGAAAGATCGCTAATCCGACCTATAGGGAGGTTTGCAGTGGAGGCACTGGGCATGCGGAAGTGGTGGAAGTCACCTATAATCCGGATGAAATTTCATTCGAAGATTTACTTAGGGTACATCTGAGTACCCATAATCCGACCACGTTAAACCAACACGGTGCGGATCAAGGCTCCCAGTATCGAAGCATCATTTTCTACAGAAACGAAAATGAGAAGCAAGCTGCGACGAAAATTATTGACGAAGTGCAAAAATCCTATCCAGATAAGGTCGTCACCCAACTGGAAATGTTCGAACATTTCTATAAAGCAGATGATTATCACCAGGATTATTATAACAATAACCCAGACGAAGGATATTGCCGGGCCATTATCGACCCCAAACTGGAGAAATTCATGGAACAGTGTAAGGATAAACTAAAACAAGAATAAGACATATCAGTCATCAAAAAGGAGACACCATTGAATACAGAACAGAACGAAAGAATTAAATGCCTGATTATCGGGTCAGGGCCATCCGGTTATACAGCTGCCATTTATACGGCCCGGGCAGATTTGAAACCCGTATTATATACAGGCTTGCTTATCGGGGGACAGCTCACCAAAACGTCTGATGTTGAGAATTACCCAGGCTACCCAGATGGCATTATGGGGCCTCAAATGATGGAGGGCTTTCACAAACAAGCTGCCAGAATGGGTACAGATCTACGCATCGGATTCGTCAGCGAAGTGGACTTTTCCCAATCGCCTTATAAAGTGACCATCGATGAAAAGAAAGTGGTGTTGGCAGATTCCGTAATTATCGCTACGGGTGCAACACCGAAGTGGCTGGGGCTTGAATCGGAACAGCAATATGCCGGTCACGGTGTTTCGGCCTGTGCTACCTGTGACGGATATTTCTTTAAAGGCGAAGACGTCGCTATTGTCGGTGCAGGAGATACCGCTGCCGAAGAGGCGCTGCATCTCTCCAAACTATGCCGAAAGGTGTATATGTTAGTGCGAAAATCGACCTTCAGGGCTTCTAAAACCATGGTACACCGCGTTGAAAATACGCCCAATATTGAAGTTAAATTCAACGTGGAAGTAAAGGAAATTCTTGGGGATGGCCTGAAGGTAAATAGTCTACAGTTGTTCAATAATATTACCCTCAATGAAAGCAAATTGGATGTGACAGGCATTTTTTTGGCCATCGGCCATCGTCCAAATACGGAGGTATTTAAGACGTGGATTGACACGGATGAAGTAGGTTATATTCAAACAAAAGATTGTACTACAAAAACCAATGTTCCGGGTGTTTTCTGTTGTGGTGACGCACAGGACGCCCGTTACCGGCAAGCCGTAACAGCTGCGGGAAGCGGTTGCATGGCAGCATTGGATTGCGAACGGTACTTATCCGCCCTGGAACACGGAGCTACTGAGTAAACGGCTGACACACATGAATTATTAAACAAACACAAAGGGCAGCACAATGGAAGAGTCATTAAATTTTGTCGAGGAAATCGTCGAGGAAGATATCCGTAATCCGGTTTATCGTGAAGGTATCGCCACAAGATTTCCTCCGGAACCCAACGGCTACCTGCATCTCGGCCATGCCAAATCCATCTGTTTGAATTTTGGTCTCGCATCAAAATACAACGGAAAGGTCAATCTGCGATTTGACGACACCAACCCGGAACGGGAAAACAGTAGCTATATAGAAGCGATCAAAGAAGATATTCGATGGTTGGGATATGAATGGCATAATGAATACTATGCCTCCGACTACTTTGAAGCCCTTTATGGATTTGCGGTGGAGCTCATCAAAAGAGGCATTGCTTACGTGGATGACAGTACATCTGAGGAGATTGCAGAACAGAAAGGTACGCCACAGATTCCGGGAACAACCAATCAATACAGAGAACGTTCAGTCGATGAGAATTTACAGTTACTCGAAGCGATGAAACTCGGCCAGTTTAGGGATGGCGAGAAAGTATTGCGTGCCAAGATCGATATGGCGGCTTCCAATATGCACATGAGAGACCCCATTATGTATCGCGTTAAGCACACTCCCCATCACCGCACCGGAAGTACCTGGTGCATTTACCCCATGTATGATTTCGCGCATGGCCAGTCCGATGCCATTGAACACATCACTCATTCAACCTGTACGCTTGAATTTGTTGCACATCGCCCCCTTTATAACTGGTTCATTCAACAATTGGGGCTGTTTCCTTCCAAACAGATCGAGTTCGCCCGATTAAACCTTGCTTATACCATTATGAGCAAGCGCAAGCTGCAACAACTGGTTGACAACGGGCTTGTCGACGGATGGGATGATCCACGGCTGCCTACGATAGCCGGTCTTCGCCGAAGGGGCTACACACCAAACGCCATCCGCAAGTTTTGTGATCGGATTGGCGTTGCAAAGCGGGATGCGATCACGGATTTTGGTTTACTGGAATTTTGCGTGCGCGAAGACCTGAACCAATCAGCTCAGCGAAGGATAGCTGTACTAAAACCGTTGAAAGTTATCATAACGAATTACGATGAAGAAAAGACGGAATATATGAGCATGGAGAATTTACCCGGAGACGAAGCTAATGGCAGCCGCAAAGTGCCATTTGGTAAAGAGCTCTGGATTGAGCAGGATGATTTTATGGAGCACGCGGCAAAGAATTATTTTAGGTTGACTTTGGGAGGGGCAGTTAGGTTAAAAGGAGCATATATTATTTCGTGTGAGCATATTATGAAAGATGAGCATGGTAATATCATCGAACTCCAATGCAGGTATTTTCCGGAAAGTAAATCAGGGAATGACCGGAGTAACATCAAAGTAAAGAGCACCATCCACTGGTTAAGCGTTCCATCTGCAATTCCTGCGGAAGTCAGGCTTTACGACAGACTTTTTAGCGTTGAAGATCCCGGCAAGACAGAGAATGATTTCCTGAGTCATTTTAACAAACATAGTATCCAAGTATTGCAGAACGCTTATGTGGAAGCAGACTTAGCGGAACGAGATAATGCGGGGGTACATTTTCAGTTTGTCAGACTGGGCTATTTTATAAAGGATACGCATTCAGATGTAGATCATCTAGTTTTTAACCGGACGGTAGACCTTAAAGAACGCTGGAAGAAAGCATAATATTTTGTTGCAAGGGTTCAAGATTAAACAAAAGCAAAATGCGGATACAGATCAAAAGAATATATGAAGTATTCTCCATCGACGATGGCTATCGTGTTTTGGTCGATCGGTTTTGGCCAGGGGGGGTAAAAAAGGAAGAAGCACGGATCGATGAATGGTTAAAGGGTGTGGCTCCTTCACAAGCCTTAATAAAATGGTTCGGTCATCAACCCGAAAAATGGGATTCTTTCTACGCACGCTATTTGGACGAATTGTTCGATTCCGCACCCCTTGCGCATTTAATGGATTTAATGGAAAAGCATAATACGCTGACGCTGCTTTATTCGGCAAAGGATGAACTACATAATCATGCAATAGTTATCAGGGACTTTTTGCTACTAACGCCGTGAGTTCTAAACGGTAAATACAAAGGCATTTAATTCAAATTATTCAATTATTTAAAATAAAAATCAAAATGGAAAAGATTGAAATACACGAAGGCGAAAAAGGAGTATCTTTTTTTTCGCTCCATGTTGGTGACGAGGAAGTTGGAAGAATGGTGGTCAGTGTCGCTCCCGGTATATTGGAAGCGGGATACACCAGTGTCGGCTTTGCCCAACGTAAGAACGGATATGGAAAAAAATTGGTAGACGCTGTGGTCGATTATGCACGCAAAAACGAACTGAAAGTTATCGCGAAATGTGGTTTTGTGGCGATGATGTTTAACAAGTACCCGGAGACTTACGGAGATATCCGTGCTCATCTGTAAACAAAAAAATCATTATGTTACGTAAAAAGCAAACGCTTCGTCTGTTCGCTAAGGATATTACTGGCGATATCGTTAAAGATCGTCAGGAGGTAACGGTTAACTGGCGAAAAGGTCAACTGGTTCTCGATGAACCTACGTTCAACGGAGGGCAAGATATCGGTCCTGATCCGTTTACAACCGTCCTGTCCGGTTTGGTAGGTTGTACATTGACTACCCTTCGTATGTATATCAAAAGGAAGGGCTGGGATATTACAGACATACACTGTTCCGTGAATATGATCCAGCAGGCCGAACCGTTCAAAACGATGATTTACAGGACGCTTTCATTTGGCCAACCGGTAAGCGATGCACAAAAGGAACGCTTGCTTTGGATTGCCGTAAACTGTCCGGTTGCAAGATTGCTTCAAGGAGAGATCAACATCGATACACATTTGTCCGAAGACCCAACTGTACCTGCGGGTCTGGGGGACTATCCTCCATCGGATGATGCTTCAGCAGACGCCACAGAAAATTACACGCCCCAATAACGAGAGAGTATATGAAAAAAATTGGTTTTGGCGGTGGGTGCCATTGGTGTACAGAAGCAATCTTTCAGGCTTTGCATGGCGTTGAACTTGTAGAGCAGGGTTGGATTTCCTCAGTGAGTCCCTATGATACTTTCTCAGAAGCAGTTATTGTTCATTTTACTAAGGATATCAACCTGGAAGTGTTGATTGAAGTCCACCTGCTCACACACAGTAGCGCAAGCGCGCATAGCATGCGTGACAAATACCGTTCGGCAGTGTATTACTTTGACGACAATGACAAAGCCGTTATCGAATCCGTTATCGGTAAGCTGGCATTGGAAAATGACACCAGCTATATTACACAGGTACTGCCCTTTGTGGACTTTAGATTAAATTCGGAGAATTACCTCAACTATTATAAGAAAGATAAGCACAAACCTTTCTGTCTGACCAATATAAATCCCAAACTAACGGCGATACGCAAAAAATTCGGACAACAAGTGCGAACTGACTTTTAAAATGGGAAGAATTGCTAATACATGGGGTGAAAACGGTAAGAGAATGGACGTGCCGTCATATTACCTTTGTAGAGTAAAATAAACAATCAAAATTTTAGTCATGAGAAAAATAGAAAACACGTTGGAATTTGAAGAAGCAATCCAAAAAGGAAAAATCGTTATTGCGGATTTTTATGCAGATTGGTGCGGCCCTTGCCAGGTACAGCTGCCGATATTGGAAGACCTATCCAAAGATCTGGGAGGACGGGTGGATATTATCAAAATCAATGTTGATCAGCAGCAGGAGCTTGCGCAACGTTTTGGCGTGCGGAGCATCCCAACATTAGTCTTTTTCAAAAACCAGAACACCGTAGAAACCTCGGTTGGGCTTTTGAGCAAGGTCGAACTACAAAAAAGAATCTCTGCGCTGGAAATGGTAAATACGCAATAAATTTTAAAATTGATAGCTATGATAAACTGGAATGACGTCATTAAGTTTGCGAACCACGGTAACCCTGCTCCCTCCCGAAGGGTGGAAAAAACTGATAAGGAATGGAAGGAGCTGTTAAGTCCGGATGTCTATCTTATTACCAGAGAGAAAGGCACTGAACGAGCGCATAGTTCAGAGATGTGCGAGCTATTTGAACCGGGCAGATATGAATGTATCTGTTGTGGAACACCACTATTTGATTCGGCTGAAAAATTCCACAGCAGTTCCGGCTGGCCTTCCTTTACCCAACCTATAGCGATTGAAAATGTCGCACATCATAAGGACAGTAGTTATGGCATGATAAGGGTGGAAACAACCTGCAATGTCTGTGACGCACACCTCGGACATGTATTCCCGGATGGTCCGGCACCGAGTGGCCTCAGGTATTGTATTAATGCCCTCGCGCTTCAAAAGGTCGATGCCTGACAGATAGTAAACGAAAAAGAATTCAAGCGATAATAAATACAAATTTATATGGAAAATTTAAAAAAAGCGTATTTGGCTGGTGGGTGTTTCTGGGGTATGGAAGATCTTTTCAGAACACGGCCGGGGGTAATCGATACTGAAGTTGGCTACTTGGGAGGACAGAATGACAATCCGACCTATGAATATCATCCGGGACACGCCGAGGGGATTGAAATAACTTATGATCCCAGCAAGACCTCCTATAAAGAGCTATTGGATTATTTTTTCACAATACATGATCCCAGCACGGTCGATAGACAGGGCAACGACAGGGGTAAAAGTTACCGATCAGCGCTGTTCATTCAGAACGAAGAAGAAGGAAATGAGGCGGCAGACATGATTAAATTGGTCGATGATTCGAAACGTTGGCCCGGTAAGGTAGTAACCACATTAGAACCATTTACCAAATTTTGGCCTGCTGAAGACTATCATCAGGACTATCTTGTAAAGAATCCGAATGGGTATACCTGCCACTTTGAGCGTTTTGGAACGTTTCTGTAAAGAAATGAACAAAATAACAGCGGAAATTTATCAGCTGCATCCCGACCGATACATATTGGTCTCCGGAAATGAGGAAGGTGCGCCTCGATGCCCTTACGGAAATATCCAACATTGGGTTGGCTATGATATCCTAACCAAAAAATATATCCGGTTTACCAAGTCGGTATACAAAAAGCTTGTTGAAGAAATAGAAAATAAAAAATAAAGACATGAATATAACAGTTTTCTTATCGACCGCACTCAGCTTATTTGCTATGACAGGTTGTAGCAACAGCATGAGTAATCAAGCCGAACGTAACCAGGGCTTGGAAGAAAAAGCAAACGTTACTGAAATGACAAGCAGTAGCGATAGTACAAGCATTATCTATTTTGCCGGAGGATGTTTCTGGGGAACGGAGCATTTTTTTAAACAGGTAGATGGCGTTATCGCTACGGAGGTAGGCTTTGCCAATGGCCGTACCGACAATCCGACTTATAAGGAGGTGGTACAGAAGAACACGGGCTATGCTGAAGCCGTAAAAGTTACCTACGATGCTGAAAAATTGGATTTGAACCTGTTGCTTGATTTGTATTTCCTTACCATTGATCCTACGAGTATAAATAAACAGGGCAACGATATTGGCGACCAATACCGTACGGGGATTTATTACACTTCGGAACAGCAGCTACCGCTTATAAGACAACGGATAGACAAAGAAGCGGCTAAACACGCCAGGCCAATAGCAGTCGAAGTAACCCCGCTAAAAAAATATTATAAAGCTGAGGAATATCATCAGGATTACCTGGATAAGAATCCCGGAGGATATTGCCATATCAATCCGGCACTTTTTAAAGTGGCAAAGGAAGCTAATAAGGCAAAACAATAAATGAAAGCATCATCAAAATGACTATAGAATATTATGAAAAGAGTAGCAATTAACGGATTCGGCCGAATAGGGCGGGCAGCATTGAAAATAATTTTTGAAACCGACGACCTTGAAGTCGTCGGGATAAATGATCTGATGTCGATAGAAAACGCTGCATACCTGCTTAAATATGACAGCAACTACGGTAAGTATGCAAAAGATGTGAAATTTGAAGGTGACACCCTGTTTGTGGGCGGGAAAGCTATCAAATATTCCAGTCTGCGCAACATTTCAGAATTACCATGGAAAGCGCTGAATGTAGACGTCGTTATTGAAAGTACCGGAATATTTACCAACAGTGCCGACGCGGAAGGTCATATTTTGGCCGGTGCCAAAGCAGCCGTAATTTCAGGCCCAACAAAAGACACCCCAACCGTGGTTTATGGGGTAAATACCACGGATGATAAGACATTGGTCTTTTCCTGTGCGAGTTGTACGACCAATAATATCAGCCCGATAATCGAAATATTGGGAAGAAGATTAGGTATTAAAAAAGCCATTCTTAATACCATACATGGCTATACGACTTCACAAAGTCTTGTTGATGCTCCTTCGAAAAGAGAGCCACGGATGGGGAGAGCTGCCGGTTTGAATTTGGCCCCCGCTGCTACGGGAGCGGCCATAGCAACTACTAAAGTATTACCGCAGTACGACGGAAAGTTCGACGGCGTTGCCGTTAGAGTTCCCGTTCCTGTTGGTTCCCTTTCGGATATTACTTTTATCGCTGAGCGGCCTACTACTGTCGAGGAAATCAATCAGATCCTGGCAGAAGAAGCGGCCACGGAACGGTATGAAAAAGTGATTGCGGTAACAGGTGAACCCCTTGTATCAACCGATATTATCGGAAGCGCTTTTGCTTCTACAATAGATTTAGAAATGACAAGAGTTGTTGATGGAGACCTGGTGAAAGTAATGGCGTGGTATGACAATGAATGGGGTTTTACCAACCAGATGATCAGACAGATTCAATCAATATGGCAGCCGGAATAAGCTGGTTTTAACTCCCGTGCCTACATATATTAATTCCATTCCCCTTCTCTTAATAGGATAGGGGAATTTTTATATCATTCGTTATGGAAATTTTGAATAATCAAATACAACCCTGGCATTTGGAAAGTATCGGGCAGGAAGAGGTGCCACGGTACGTTAGCTTTAAGGGAAAACCCTTATTGATCCTGTTTTTCTATTTGGGTTGCCCGGGATGCGTAGGAAGAGCTATCCCATTTGCCAATAAAATGGTCTATGAGCACGGGGACAAGATTAACCTATTCGGGATTCACAGTAATTTTGAAGGACCCGAATATACAGATGATGAAATTATTGAAAATTTAGCGCTATTGCATGTTAGGTTTCCTGTCTTCAGGGATGCCGGTATGGCGACCACTTTTCACGATTACCGCGCTGGCGGAACACCTCATTGGGTTTTGGTAAATAAAAATGGGAAGGTCATCCGGTCCATATTTGGTTCAGATCCCAATCGGGCATTGCTATGGTTGGATTATGCCATCGCCGAAGAATTGCAAAATTGAGTGAAATCTTCCTTCTTACTTAACGACCGAAACATATTCATATTTGGCAATCCGTATTGACTTCTATACTTGCCAGATTTTTTTAATATTCAATATGTCTACATATAAAGATCATACACTGAAAATATATAATTCGCTTTCGAACCAAAAGGAAATATTCATACCCATTCAGGAAGGCCGTGTCGGAATGTATGTCTGCGGTCCGACGGTATACAGCAAAGTACACCTCGGAAACGTAAGGACCTTCCTGTCATTTGATATCATTTATCGCTATCTTTTGCATTTAGGCTACAAAGTCCGTTACGTCCGAAATATCACCGACGTCGGGCACCTGGTTGACGACATGGATAACGGTGAGGATAAGATTGCCAAAAAAGCACGTTTGGAGCAGCTTGAACCAATGGAAATTGTTCAACGTTACACGGTCGATTTCCATGATATCCTCCAAAAATTCAATCTATTGCCGCCCAGTATCGAGCCAACCGCGACCGGTCATATGATCGAACAGATCAATGTCATACAGCACATCATTGATAAGGGGTATGCCTACGAATCGAATGGATCGGTATATTTCGACGTGGTAAAGTATAATGAGGATTATGATTATGGTGTGCTCAGCCATCGGGATTTGATGCATACGCTCGATAACTCCAGAGCACTTGACGGCCAGTCTGACAAACGGAACGAACAGGATTTTGCCCTCTGGAAACGTGCCGATCCCCATCATATCATGCGCTGGCCTTCCCCATGGAGTGAAGGGTTTCCAGGATGGCATACGGAGTGTACCACGATGAGCACAAAATACCTTGGACAAAGATTTGACATCCACGGTGGAGGTATGGACCTGAAGTTTCCGCATCACGAATGTGAGATAGCCCAGGGTGAGGCCTGTACGGGCCACCCGCCCGTCAACTACTGGCTGCACGCAAATATGCTAACATTGAATGGAAAGAAAATGTCTAAATCGAGTGGGAATTATATTCTGCCGGGAGAAGTTTTAAGTGGTGAAAATCCTGTTCTTAGCAAAGCTTTTTCAGCTTCGGTAACAAGGTTTTTCATGCTACAGACACATTACCGAGGTATTATGGACTTTTCGAATGATGCGATCTTGGCCGCTGAAAAAGGATACGAACGTTTGATGAAAGCAATGGATGTCTTATCGAAGATTGAGCCGGGAAATAAATCGACACTTGACATCGCCGGTTGGGAAGCAAAATGCTATGAGGCGATGGATGACGATTTTAATACGCCTATTCTTATTTCGCATCTTTTTGAAGGCGTCACATTTATTAATCACCTGAAAGACAAGACGGCTACACTCTCGACAACCGATATGGAGCGCTTCTGTAAGACTATGTCGAGCTTTGTTTTTGATGTCCTTGGTTTGGAGGTGAAATCGGATGTATACAACGGCCAGGTTGAAAAACTCGATGGGACAATCAGTTTACTGATTGAAATGAGGAATCAAGCTCGGGCAGATAGAAATTTTACCTTATCAGACCAGATACGTAACCGGCTTACCGAATTAGGTATCAAATTGAACGATACAAAAGACGAAACTACCTTTAATTATTGATCTGATTTAAAGATTTGCTTTACATCAGATTACCTTTTTAAAGATTATGCGTATATTTTGATACTATTTACGAGTACCCTAATTGAATATTTAAATGATTTATCAAGGACAGCAAAACGAGTACTTTGAGTTGGAATACATCGATGCCAATAATTTCAGAAGCTTCAGACCGATTGTATCCGGGGCCTTACAGCTGCTTTGGTTTCAGTCCGATGGGAACAAACTGATCATCGATGGTATTCAACATACTTTTGATAATAACCAGATTGTTAGCCTTTCGCAATACCATCAGGTGGAATATAAGCAGATTAACGCAATGAAAATGCTTCGGTTCAATTCAGAGTTCTATTGCATAATCAACCACGATAGTGAAGTCGGCTGTAAAGGCGTATTGTACTATACGCCAGCCAAGATACCGGTTGTTACGGTTGACAAGTCCCAATTTGCTGTAATGAACGATGCCTGGAATCTGACCGATACGGAATTGGAAATGAAAGATGAGTTGCAGCTTGAAATGCTTCAAATCGTCCTGAAGCGCATCTTGATACTTTGTACAAGGTTATATAAAATGCAAGGCACTTTATCCTTTATCGATGATAGCCAGCATAACCTGATTAGGGAGTTCAACTTCCTTGTCGAACAAAATTTTAAGGAACAGCATAATGTCTCTTACTATGCGGGATTACTGCATAAATCACCAAAGACCATCACCAATACTTTTAAAAAGATTGATGAAAAGTCACCGCTTCAGCTAATTCATGAACGTATTCTATTAGAGGCGAAAAACTTACTACATTATACAAAGCAGGATATTTCTGAAATCGCGTATGAGCTTGGTTTTGAAAACGTACAAGTGTTTAGCCGATTTTTCAAAAGATTGGCGGGAATTTCTCCTACTGAATTTCGGCTTGGTTGAAGGTATCGAAGGTTAATATCGATAGGTGAAAATGAATTATTTTTGTACGAAAGTAACAGTGTAAATTAAAATGTATAGTTTTCTCAATTGTGCCAAAAAATAGTGCTTGATTTCGCTTGTGGGCGAACTCGCTGCGATTCATCCACAAATTATCTATTACCCTGTTATTTTGAGTTTTTTATACGGTATGGAATTCGAATGTTGCTATCTTCCAAATAAACAGGCATTACAATGTATTTTGAAAAGTTCCGAACTATTTTTTCCTGTAGTGTCTCAAAAGTATGCTCATATATTTTATTTAACCCGTTGTGCGGTTTAAACAGCAAGCGCATGTTTCAACCTGTTAATATTTCTGTTGTTTAAAAAGTTCGTGTACTGCAATACTGCTACT
>NZ_FOQO01000012.1 GCF_900113765.1 Parapedobacter indicus
TGATGAAACCCGCTTTCGTGTTCGATGGCAGGAAGCTGCTCGCTGACAACCGGCTGGCCGACCTGGGATTCACCTATTACGCGATCGGGGAATAGGCGAGGTAATAGATGGCTTCACGAAGTCGCCTATTACGAAGCCAAAATATGACACGAATCTTTAATTCGTTGTTTCGGTTGAGGCTAGAAAAGTTTCCGGGCGGCCAATGGTTTTGTATTTTCCTTCACCGGCTAAGATGCTGTAATATTGAACGGTACCATTGCTTAAAAGGGCTTTGGCACGTTGCAACTGATCATCATATTTGAAAGAAAAAGCCGTCCGTCCCTTCTTATAATAATACCGGGATACAATCTCATTGCCCAGTATCTTTTTAATCTCTTCACGGTGTACCAAGAGATCTTGTTGCTTGCTTTGATAGATTTTTTCGGCTAAAATTTCTAGCTCTTCAATGAGTTCCCCCGGTTTTTTTTCTGTTTCTGCCAAGGCCTTCAGCTCATTAAGTGACGCCTCCGTTTTTGTGGCATACTGATAATCCTTATTTTCCAGAAAATGAATGAAATCGGAGTACAGTGTTTCATCGACCTCAAATTTATCTGCGTCGGCGATTCGGGCATGTGACTGTCTGAAAGCGGTAGCGTAGTCAAAGATGAGATAGTGTTCAGACAGGGTCTGGATAATGGGGCTGTACTGCGGTTCAAATACAGTAATATCCGGATAAATGCCACTGCCATCGTAGACGGTCCGCCCATTTTTTGTATTAAATGCATTGAGCAATGAATCAGATACCCGTGCATAGGCACCGTTATCATCGCGGTGAACAAAATCAAGGGCTTGTATACACCGTCCGGAAGGCGTATAATATTTTGCCACGGTTACTTTTATCAGGTTGTTGTATGGGATATTAAATGTTTGTTGCACAAGCCCTTTACCAAAACTCCTTTCGCCGACAATCACTGCCCTGTCCAGATCTTGTAAGGCGCCGGCTACGATTTCGGCTGCGGATGCGGAACGTCCGTTAATCAATATGGCCAGGGGAACCGTAGGGGCTATGGGTTTGGCCATTGTACGATAGCTGTGCGTTTTAGTGGCGTTTTTTCCTTTTTGGCTGACTACCAATTCTCCTTGCGGAATAAAGAGATTGACAATCTTTACAGCTTCCTGTAAAATCCCGCCACCATTGTCGCGCAAGTCGATAATTAGACCTTTAAGACGGCCCTTTTCCTGTAAGCTATAAAAGGCCGTTTCCATTTCTTTTGCCGATTGCTCCAAAAACTTGTCTAGCTTGATGTAACCGATTCCTTTGTCTAACAACACCGCATGACTCACATTGGGTTGTCTGACAATCCTGCGGGTTAGCGTCAGCGGTGTGGAGGCGGTTTCTCCCGGTTTCCTCACCTGAAGCCGTATTTGGCTGTGTTCGGCTCCCCGCAACAGGTTACTTACCTCGGCCGTTGATGTATTCTCCAAGGCAACACCGTTGATGCTTACTAGCTCGTCGCCGGTCGTCAAACCTGCTTCGTCTGCCGGGTATCCCGCATACAGCTCAGACAGAAAAATGTGCCCATCGCGTTCAAAAATAGCAGCACCGATACCTCCGTACTTGGTATCCACATACTTCAGCTTGTATTCTTCCACCTCTGTTTCCTGTACATATTCGGTATAAGGATCAAGATCGTCTAACATCGCATCCACAGCTGTCTTGATAAGCGCATTGGGGTCGGTTTCTTCGACATAATTGAGGCTTATCTGCCGGTATACTGCCGAAAAAATATCTAGATTTTTACTGATAAGAAATAAATCATCTTTGACCGCAGCGAAAGCCGAAAAAACCAATACAGCAATCGTTAAAAGGGTCAAATGCTTCGCATTTAATGTGTGTTTGCGTGGGTTCATCTGTGGGTGCTGAAAAATCAAAAAGTAAATAAAGTTAAGACAATTTGTAACGAATACCAATAGCCAATTGCGGGAAAATGACAAGAACGTTATAAATAGTAGTCCATTTCGAAGATATGACACTTCCGCAGATTGCATATAACAACAATTTTGTCTAAGTTTGCCTTCCAAAAATTTGTAATCTATAACTGTTGAAATGAGTTCGACACCGATAAAGAAAGAGACCTACCTGGAGTGGTATAAGCTGATGCTGCTTATGCGTAAATTTGAAGAAAAAGCCGGGCAGTTGTATGGGCAGCAGAAGATTAGGGGATTTTGTCATCTCTATATAGGTCAGGAAGCCGTGGTGGCAGGGGCCATGTCGGTGTTGCGGCCAGAAGATTCGATGATCACGGCCTACCGCGACCACGCACATGCGATTGCCAAGGGTGTTTCAGCCAATGCAGCCATGGCAGAGCTTTTCGGCAAAAAAACCGGATGCTCAAAAGGCAAGGGCGGCTCGATGCACTTTTTCAGCAAAGAACATAAATTCATGGGCGGGCATGGTATTGTGGGCGGCCAGATTCCGCTCGGCGCAGGCATCGCGTTTGCAGAAAAATACAACGGAACCGATAACGTATGTGTATGTTACATGGGCGACGGTGCCGTAAGGCAAGGTGCTTTCAATGAGGCATTGAATATGGCTATGCTTTGGAAACTGCCAGTTATTTTTGTTTGTGAAAACAACGGTTACGCTATGGGGACATCCGTAGCCCGCACGACCAACATGATCGATATTTACAAAATGGGACTCGGTTTTGACATGCCCAGTGCACCTGTGGACGGTATGGACGTGATTGCCGTTCATAATGCGATGGACGAAGCCGTACAGCGCGCCCGGAGTGGTGAGGGACCTACCTTCCTGGAGATGCGCACCTACCGTTATAAAGGTCACTCCATGTCTGACCCGGCTAAATATCGTACCAAAGAAGAATTGGAGGAATACAAGGGCCGAGATCCGTTGATTACAACCAAAGCGGCGATCGTAAATAAGAAATATGCCAACGAGGAGTGGTTTGCTGAAGTAGAGGCCGAAGTAAAAAAGACCATTGATGAATGTGTCAAATTTGCCGAAGAGTCGCCTTATCCCGAACTCGAGGAACTATACAAAGATGTATATGTGCAGGACGATTATCCTTATATCACGGATTGAACAAGTTGAAGTAGCTAACATACATAAAGATTAACCGCAATATAACATGGCTGAAGTAGTAAAAATGCCAAAAATGAGCGATACCATGACCGAAGGGGTGATCGCTAAGTGGCACAAAAAAGTAGGCGACAAGGTCAGTTCCGGCGATCTGATAGCGGAGGTGGAAACTGATAAAGCCACCATGGACTTCGAATCTTATCAGGAAGGAACTTTATTATATATCGGCCCCAAGGAAGGCGAAGCCGTGCCCGTTGACGCAGTAATTGCCGTTCTCGGCGAAGAAGGGGAAGATTATAAGGCATTGCTGAACGGTGCAAGTGAAGACAGTGGCGACAAAAAAGAGAAAAAAGAGAAAGAAGAAGCCGCCCCCAAGGAAACCGCGGAAAGCAAGGAGCCGGAATCGGATGGAGGCGAAGCGGTGACGGCCGAATCGTTGGGCGCTACGGTCATTACCATGCCGTTGTTGAGTGACACGATGACCGAGGGCGTCATAGCCGAGTGGCATTTCAAAGTAGGCGACACCATCAAGAGTGACGATGTCATCGCCGATGTAGAAACCGACAAAGCCACGATGGAAGTGACTGCTTACGCTGATGGAACGTTGCTGTACATCGGTGTGGAAAAAGGGCAGGCCGCGAAGGTCAATGACATCATCGCGATAGTAGGCAAGGAGGGCACCGATGTGACTCCCCTCCTCAAAAGTTCGGCTACTAAATCCGGCAAAGCGGAAAAGCCAGCTGAAGAAGGAGGTGAAAAAACGGCGGAATCCACGGAGTCCAAAGCACCACAAACTACCGAAAGTAAGGAAAAAGTGGAGGGGGCGTCGGCAGACGATTCACGGGTTAAGGCATCACCATTGGCTAGGAAAGTTGCAAAAGATAAGGGGGTCAGCCTGAGTGACGTGAAAGGCACGGGCGACGGTGGACGCATTATTAAGAAAGATGTCGAATCGTATACTCCGGCTGCAAAGGCCGGTGCAGCTCCAGCGGAATCAGCCAAAACAGCGGTCCCAGCGGCGGCAACAACCGTCAGTATTCCACAATACATAGGCGAGGAACGTTATACAGAAAAGCCGGTTACCCAAATGCGGAAAACCATCAGTCGACGGCTTTCCGAGACATTTGTCATCCCGCATTTTTACCTCACCATGAAGGTTGATATGGACAGCGCTATCCAAGCAAGGGCCAAAATCAATGAAGTCGCGCCCGTAAAGGTATCGTTTAATGACCTCGTGATTAAAGCTGCTGCGGTAGCGCTGAAACAGCATCCTGCCGTCAACGCTTCGTGGCAGGGCGATAAGATCCGCTACAACGAGCATGTGAACGTTGGCGTGGCCGTAGCTGTGGATGAAGGACTGTTGGTGCCTGTTGTCCGTTTTGCCGATGGCAAATCGCTGTCACACATTTCGGCCGAGGTAAAAGAGTTTGCGCAACGGGCGAAAGCCAAAAAGTTGCAGCCAGCGGATTGGGAAGGCTCTACATTTACCGTCTCCAACCTGGGCATGTTTGGCATCGATGAATTTACTGCAATTATCAACGCCCCAGATTCCTGCATTTTGGCAATCGGTGGCATCGACCAAGTGCCGGTGGTAAAAAATGGACAGATTGTTCCCGGTAACATCATGAAAGTGACACTTACATGTGATCACCGCGTGGTGGATGGTGCTACCGGAGCTGCATTTTTGCAAACGCTTAAATCGCTGCTGGAAGAACCGGTACGGATATTGGCGTAATACGGATCACACCGAAAAAATAGGTTGCCGCTTTTTGGTTGGCAACCTATTTTTTTATGTTTCATTTGCTATTTTTCAAAAAATACCGCACCCTTTAAATCCCGTTCCAAAATCCGTATCTTTGCACCCGAAAAAACTACCGTTTGCTTGCTGGCAAGCACCGTGGCTGCACCCGGGTAGTGATACGTCCACATGAGTAAGATACATTTTCAGGAAAAATTCGAGGAACGGCACATCGGGCCAAGCACCGATGAAACCGCCGCAATGTTAGATCACCTAGGCGTTAGCCATCTGGATGAACTGATTGATGAAACGCTGCCCGCACAAATCCGGGCAACACAACCGCTGCATTTGCCTAGTGCCCAAGCGGAAACCGCCTATCTGCGTAAGATGAAGGCAGTGGCCGACAAGAACAAAGTTTTTAAATCGTATATCGGACAGGGATATTACGATGTGGTTCTTCCCGGTGTAATCCAACGCAACGTGTTCGAGAATCCGGGATGGTATACACAATACACGCCTTACCAAGCGGAAATCGCCCAAGGGCGGTTGCAGGCATTGCTGAACTTCCAAACGATGGTCATCGACCTTACAGGTATGGAAATTGCCAATGCATCGTTACTGGATGAAGCAACGGCCGCAGCCGAAGCGATGTTTATGCAATATTTGGTCCGTAAGAACAAGACCGCTAATCAATATTTTGTGTCGGAAACCATTTTCCCACAGACCCTGGATGTATTACATACCCGGTCACAATCCTACGGCATTGAGCTGTTGGTCGGCAATGTTCAAGACATTCCCGATAGCGACCAAATTTTCGGCGTATTGGTACAATATCCAGCGGGAGACGGTACGGTTTCCGATTACCGGGAGCTGGTAAGCCAATTGCATAACCGTAACATCTCGGTTTGCGCCGCAGCCGATTTAATAAGTTTGACCTTGTTAACCGCCCCCGGGGAATGGGGAGCCGATGTGGTCGTCGGCAGCACACAGCGCTTCGGTATCCCGATGGGATTCGGAGGGCCCCATGCTGCGTATTTTGCAACGAAAGAAGTTTACAAGCGAAATGTTCCCGGACGGATTATCGGGGTTACCGTGGATACCAATGGCGACTACGCACTCCGTATGGCGTTACAGACGCGTGAACAACATATCCGTCGCGACAAAGCATCTTCCAATATCTGTACGGCACAAGCACTGCTAGCTATTATGGCTGGCTTTTACGCTGCCTATCATGGTCCCAAGGGCCTAAAGCAAATTGCTGAGCGTATACATGCATTGGCTGCGTTGTTGGACGGTGCACTGCGACAACTGGGATATGCACAGCTAAACGAAACCTACTTCGACACGTTGCGTGTGGAGCTCGGAGAACTTATAGGTCCGCTTCACGCAGAGGCGCTTAACAACGAAGTGAACCTCCATTACCAAGGTACCCTGGCTGGTATTGCAATCGACGAGACAACCACGTATGAGGACATCGAAACGCTCGTTCGGATATTTGCCAAGCTGAAAGGTAAAACACTCAATGACGTAGATTTAGCAGCCCTGGCGTCAAACGCTTCATCTGCTATTCCAGAGGCATTGTGCCGTACGTCGGCATACCTTACGCATCCGGTATTCAACAGTTATCACTCCGAGCACGAGATGCTACGCTACATCAAATCGCTGGAGGCCAAGGATCTTTCGCTTTGTCACTCCATGATTCCATTGGGCTCCTGTACGATGAAACTAAACGCCACTACAGAAATGGTGCCTATTACCTGGCCCGCTTTTGGAGGCTTGCATCCCTTTGCCCCAACCGATCAAATCGGCGGCTATATGCAGGTTATCAACGAGCTAAATCAGTGGCTAAGCGAAATCACAGGCTTTGCCAAAGTCAGCTTCCAACCCAATTCGGGAGCGCAGGGCGAATATGCGGGGCTAATGGTTATTCGCGCGTACCACGAAAGCCGTGGAGATTCACATCGCGATGTGGTGCTTATACCATCGTCCGCACACGGAACTAACCCGGCATCGGCCACTATGGCAGGAATGCAGGTAGTGGTGGTTAAATGCGACGAACGTGGTAATATCGATGTCGAAGATCTCCGCACGAAGGCACAACTGCATGCCACCGATCTAGCGGCGTTGATGGTCACCTACCCTTCTACACACGGTGTATTTGAAGAACCGATCGTTGAAATATGTGACATTATCCACCAATGCGGCGGTCAGGTATACATGGATGGAGCAAACATGAATGCTCAGGTGGGGCTTACCAGTCCTGGCTTAATTGGGGCGGATGTTTGCCACCTCAATTTGCACAAGACGTTTTGCATTCCGCATGGCGGTGGTGGTCCGGGTATGGGGCCTATCGGAGTTGCCGAGCATTTAGTTCCTTTTTTGCCAAACCACCCAGTGGTGGAAGTGAGCGGAGGACAGGGAATCAGCGCGGTTTCCGCCGCTCCCTGGGGCTCAGCCTCTATTTTATTGATTTCGCATGCCTACATTGCAATGATGGGTAGCGAAGGGCTTACCAATGCAACAAAATATGCTATCTTAAATGCCAATTATCTCAAAGCGAGGTTGGAAAGCCATTATCCCATACTGTACGCCGGGGCTAATGGGCGTTGTGCCCATGAGTTGATTCTGGACTGCCGTGCGTTTAAAGCCATAGGTATTGAAGTAAGTGATATCGCCAAGCGGCTGATGGATTACGGTTTTCATGCGCCTACCGTATCCTTTCCGGTGGCTGGAACATTGATGGTCGAACCGACAGAATCGGAGTCCAAGGCAGAACTGGACCGCTTTTGTGAGGCGCTTATCGCTATTCGTAATGAGATTGCCGTCATTGAAGAGGAGCAATCCGACCGTGTGAACAACCTGTTGAAAGGTGCTCCTCATACGATTGCTATGGTGAGTGCCGACACCTGGGACAAACCGTATACACGATCCCAAGCGGCCTTTCCGCTTCCTTTTGTACGTGACCATAAGTTTTGGCCGAGCGTAGGACGAGTTAACGATTCGCTGGGCGACAGAACGCTTATCTGTGCCTGCCCACCTATGAGTGCTTACGAGGAAATAGAAGCCTAACAAAAAAAATTACGGAAAAACCCTATTCCAGCCATAGCCGGAATAGGGTTTATACAACATTTGTTGTATGTAATGTGCTTTTTCCTGCGCTGGCATTATCCAGATCAGGTTTTGGGGATTTAATCTCAGCCTGATTGGCTCAAGCACTCCCTGCACATCTTACTAGGAAAACAACAAACCGGAGAAAAGGTTTTAGAAGTTTTTATGTAAATTTGATTCATTGCTTTATCTCACCAATTATGAAAATTTTTAATATCCTTTTTTGCTTTCTATTTGTGATCAGTGCTATTCTTCAGTATAACGATGATGATCCTTACCTCTGGATTCCAATCTATTTATATGGTGCCTGGATATGTTATATGGCAATCAAGAACAGATACCTTCCTTGGGCATATGCGCTTGGAGTAATAGGTTATCTGTGTTTCGCTATCTATTACCTTATATTTAAACATGGCGTACTTGATTGGTTTCAGCACCATCATGCCGGCGACCTTGTACAAAGCATGAAGGCAGACAAACCTTGGATTGAGGAGACACGGGAGGTGGGCGGACTACTGATACTGGTCGCAGTATTAGTTATCGATTGGCTGGTGGCCCGTAAGAAATCGGCAAAAATCCCTGGAAAAGTTTAATGTTTTCCATGTGGAAAACCACAGAAAAATCGGGACAAGGATAGAATGTTGACAATTTTTAGATGGGATGTATTGCTGGGCCTGTTTTTACAAAAAATTACACCTAATTTATTGATTGTTAGATGCATATCCGATATTTTAATTTTTAATTTTTTAGCTGATTTTTTTTTGCCATCTTCGTTTCACGGAGAAGTTATCAACATTTTTTCGGTCATTTATTGTAAATCAACTTATTAAGAATTAACGAATGGAAAAAACGAGCACGAGTGTATGGAATAGTTGTTTGCAGATCATAAAAGATAATATTCCTGCACAAAGTTATAAGACCTGGTTTGAGCCTGTTAAGGCTGTACGATTGGAGGGCAACGTTTTGACTATTCAAGTACCGAGTTTGTTTTTTTATGAATGGCTTGAAGAGCACTATGTAGGGTTGCTTCGTAAAACGATAAAAAAACATTTGGGTGAAAATGGGAGGCTGGAGTATAACATCGTCGTCGAAAAGTCATCTACAAGCAATCCTTACACGACTAACATTCCTTCAAGCGGCAATGGGGCCGAGGCCAAGAAGCAATCTATCCCGATTCCTGTTGCCTTGAATAAAGATATTAAGAATCCATTTGTTATTCCAGGGCTTAAAAAACTGCAGGTGGATCCGCAGTTGAACCAGCATTATACATTCGATAATTTTATTGAAGGAGAATGTAACCGTTTGGCGCGATCTGCAGGATTTGCTGTGGCTAGCAAGCCGGGCGGTACGTCGTTCAATCCGCTAATGATTTATGGAGGTGTAGGATTGGGTAAAACACACTTGGCCCAGGCGATAGGCAATGAAATCAAGCGTAACCTGCCCGATAAGCTGGTTATCTACGTATCCTGTGAAAAATTTTGTCAGCAATTTGTCGACTCCCTGAAAAATAATACGATTAACGATTTTGTCAATTTCTACCAAGCAATGGATGTGATCATTATGGATGATGTGCATAATTTTGCAGGTAAGGAGCGGACGCAGGATATTTTCTTCCATATTTTTAATCATTTGCATCAATCGAGCAAACAGATTATTCTTACTTCAGATAAACCGCCCAAGGATCTCGCTGGGTTGGAAGAGCGTCTCCTAAGCCGATTTAAGTGGGGGCTTTCTGCCGATATGCAGGTGCCGGATTTGGAAACCCGTATGGCCATTCTGAAAAAGAAGATGTATACGGACGGGATCGAACTGCCAGACAACGTGATTGAGTACGTAGCCAACCAAATAGATAATAGTGTTCGCGAACTCGAAGGCGCGATGGTATCTTTACTGGCCCAGGCTACGCTGAACAAAAAGGAAATTGACCTGAACCTGGCTAAGTCCATGCTGAAAAATTTCATCAGGAACACCCACAAGGAAATTTCGATGGATTATATTCAGAAATTGGTATGTGATTATTTTGAGGTGCCTGTCGAAATGGTCAAATCAAAAGTAAGGAAACGGGAGATTGTGCAGGCCCGGCAAATCTCCATGTATTTGGCTAAAAATCATACAAAGACCTCGTTGAAATCCATTGGCGCTTTCTTTGGAGGCCGTGACCATTCTACCGTCATCTATGCCTGTCAGACGGTTGAAGACCTGATTGAGACCGACAAGAAATTCAAAGCATACGTACAGGATATTCAGAAAAAATTAAAGACCAGTTAACCAAACAAAAAGGCGGTCTATTTCAGTCGGCCGCCTTTTTAGTAAACCTGAATCGCTGTTTCGAAGCTTTTGCGACCGCCACTCTTGGCACACCTAAAGTAGCAATTCGGCCACTTCTTGCCAGTTGTTTACCCGCTCATATCCGGTAATAAGTAAATTGTGGGGTGAGGAAAAAAGTAATCTCCGTCCCGAAAAATGAGCAAGATTTTTTATACGGTCGTCAATCATGATGTCCGCCGCAACGATTTTATCTCCTGTGAACGCAATGTTCGTCCAGGGAATAAACGGAAAATGGTGTGCTAGCCAATCTAGTTTGTCTTCCAATGAATTCCTGAATTCCGTTGCAGCCGATACGATGTAAACATTGTAGCGCGTTTGCAGCTGTTTTACAGTTTTGATAGCACCCGGCATGGGTGGGATGTCTTTAAAGAACCCCTTTTCATGGGCATAGATCTTCCATTGGCCGTTTAAGTTTTCGGGAAGATTTTCATGAAGTTCCTTTCCAGGCGCTTGGTGAATATCCATTGCGATTCCATAGTCGCGATTATAAAGGACCAAAAATTTATGTAAAGTATCGGCTATCACCTCGTCCATGTCGATCACCAAACGGGGCTTTTCGTCACGTATTGTAGAATCTTTATTTAGCATCTCCAAAACTAATAATTTAAACCGAATCAACCCCTGAGGCAGTAGCACAATAACCGAGTATTAACTGTTGAAGAATGCGTTCGTCTTGCTCACCGAACTGCGCCCGGATCGGCACCAGGTATACCGGTAAATCGGCCAAACTTCCGGAAAGTGCCGGCGTCAATAGCCTTTGGGCATCTTTTTCGGTTGTGATAACTAATTTGGATGAGTTGCGAATTTCATCGAATCGGGTCGTGATCGTTCGCACGGTTGCAAGCGTATACCGATAATGGTCTGGATAACGGATGTGAACAATCTCCTGGACCTGCTCCTGGAGATAATCGTACAAGGGGATGGGGTTGGCAATACCAGTTACCAGCAGAATCGTATGTTTTTTTGTCAGCATTGCCTCGTTTGCATGCTTATCCGGCTGCAAGCTTACCAACGGGCTGTAGTGAATACTGGAAAACAGCACGGGTATGTGCAGGGGCAAGTCAAGAGAACGGCGAATCCACTGCTTTTCTCCCTCGGTTGCAGCAGGGGGCGTCTTGGTGATCACCACCATGTCGGCACGTCGGCGTTCTCGGAAGCTATCGCGGTAATTGCCCGCTGGCAGCAGCCACTTACGTTGGCTTACGGATCGGTAGTCAAAAAGCAGGATAGCGAATCCCGGCCGCAATGCCCGGTGTTGATAGGCGTCATCCAATATGACCGCCTCGTGGCCACTTTGAAACAACAGCCGGATACCGCGGACACGATTTTCGTCGACGGCTACCGTAACATGAGGAAACTTTCGTTTGAACTGAAGTGGTTCGTCACCACATTGCTCAACGGTGCCATCAATAGGTACTGTTAAAAATCCGCGTGTCTTCCGCCCGTAGCCGCGGCTCAGTGTGGCCACCTCATACTTCCCGTTGAGCAGCTTCACTAAATACTCCGTCATTGGACTTTTACCCGTGCCGCCTACGGCTAGGTTTCCTACAACGATAACCGGCTTACTAAAAACGGTGCTTTTGGCCCATCCCCAATCGTAACACCGATTGCGAATCCAAACAATCAAGCCATATAACATAGAAAAGGGTAATAAGAGCAACCTGAGATAAGCCATGGACAACAAACTTAGCTAAATTGCCTGTTAAAAGCAATTATTGGGGCGCACGACAAAACGTTGGAAGATTTGATGAAGTAAAACCACGAAGTGTCCAGCGAAGCAAGCTTGTGTGCCATTGAAAATAAGAACGTAACGAAAACCGGACAAAGTGAACTCATTCATGCCGAGTAATTTGTCGCATGCTGATTCAGGTGAAAAATAGCAAATCCATTCCTTTTGCGTACATTCGTCAGAATGAACGTACTGATCATAGTCGCCACGGAAGGAGAAATCGGCCCTTTCCTTCGATTACCCGAATGGCAGCGGAGGGGAACGGACGTGTTGGTAACGGGAGTGGGAATGGTAGCCACCGCATTTGCATTGGGAAAAAAGCTAGCCACCCATCGCTATGATTTGTTGCTGAATATCGGCATTGCCGGTAGTTTTGACCGTTCGATTCCATTGGGCGACGTGGTGTGCGTATATCAGGATACGTTTGCTGAATTAGGCGCTGAAGATGGGGGCGATTTTTTGGACAGCGATCGGCTGGGGCTTGGGCAACCTACTTTTGAAGGACTCCATCAGGGATATCCGGCACTCAACAACCTGCTTAAGTGCCGGGGTATTACAGTCAATAAGGTACATGGCAACGATGCGGCGATCGCAGAAATCGTGCAACGACTGGACCCTCAAACGGAAAGCATGGAAGGAGCGGCGGTATTCTACGGCGCATATCAATTGGGGCTCCCGGCCATCCAGGTGCGTGCTATTTCAAATTACGTTGAACGCCGCAACAAAGCCAACTGGGAAATTCCGCGGGCTATCGAAAATCTCAACGGCTGGCTACGGGCATTTTTCAACCTCTAGTGGTGTTTAAGACAAAAATTTGACACGGACAGGTGGGTAAAATATCAATAAATTGTAGTAGGTTTGCGTGCTGGAAAAATAGTTGATACGATATACAACGGATGAGAGAAATACAATTCAGAGAAGCACTTCGTGAGGCCATGAACGAAGAAATGCGTAAAGATGAGAAGATCTTTTTGATGGGGGAAGAAGTGGCGGAATACAACGGGGCGTATAAGGTCAGCCAAGGTATGTTAGACGAATTTGGCCCCAAACGGGTGATAGACACGCCCATCGCTGAGCTTGGCTTTGCAGGTATCGGCATTGGAGCTGCTATGAACGGCCTGAAACCGATCATTGAATTTATGACGTTCAATTTCTCATTGGTTGCTATTGATCAGGTAATCAACTCCGCCGCCAAAATGTATTCCATGAGTGGTGGGCAATTTCCCATTCCAATGGTGTTCCGTGGCCCAACCGGCAATGCAGGTCAACTGGCGGCGCAACACTCCCAGAATTTCGAAAATTGGTATGCCAATACACCGGGGCTTAAGGTAGTGGTTCCTGCGAATCCATACGATGCGAAAGGACTGCTGAAACAATCCATCCTCGATCCAGATCCGGTTATTTTCATGGAGTCTGAAGTGATGTATGGCGATAAAGGAGAGGTTCCTGAAGAAGAATATTACCTGGAATTGGGTAAAGCCCACACCGTCAAGAAAGGTAATGATGTCACCGTCGTCACATTTGGAAAAATGCTGCCCCGAGTTGTACAGCCCGCTGTAGAAGAACTGACCAAGGAGGGAATCGACGTTGACTTGATCAATCTGCGTACCGTACGCCCGATTGATTACGGAGCGATTATCAATTCTGTTAAGACAACCAATCGCCTGGTGATCGTAGAAGAAGCGTGGCCTTTGGCCTCCATCTCTTCGGAAATTGCCTACAAGGTACAACGCGAAGCGTTCGATTATTTGGATGCGCCTGTCGTTCGAATTACTTCCGCAGACGTTCCGTTGCCTTATGCACCTACGCTGCTGCAAGCTGCTTTACCTAGTATAGAACGGGTAGTGAAAGCCGTCAAAGAGGTAATGTATATTAAAAAGTAAAAAGTAATAAATAAAAAAATTACGGCCCGTCTTCGAAACAAAGACGGGCTTTTCTTGTTACATGCTATATCAGTTAGTTTAACATACGCATTACCAATTTTTACCTGAAAGGAGGTTAGCTTATGAATGTCATCGAACGAATCGAACATTGGGGAGATGCCCATCATCCCCGCTGGTTGGACGTGGTTCGTATTGCTTTGGGCATTGTTATTTTTCTTAAGGGCGTTACCTTTCTTGCGGATACTGAATCGCTGCGGCAGCTTATCGAACAGACCCACATTAAGATCTATACGTGGGGAATTGTTCATTACATCGCCTTTGCGCATTTGGTAGGCGGAATATTGATCGCCATCGGGTTGCTCACACGCGTAGCCATCGGTTTTCAGCTGCCGGTGTTGATCGGTGCTGTTTTTTTTATCAATAGCACACGGGGATTTTCATTTCTTAATTCCGAATTGTGGATCTCACTTGTCGTGTTGGTTTTGTTAGTCATTTTCTTTGTGATTGGGTCCGGCCCTTATTCGTTGGATCATCAGATGCGTGAACGACGCACATAAAAATGTCACGCAAGGCGCTGGGTCACAAAGGCGCGGTTTCGCGATTCTACGGTTTTAGAACTTTTCGCCCTTCGCGAGAATTTGCATATCCCCGTAACTTTGGCTAAGTTTGTGCGACGAAAATTGGACATGAACGAACAGACAAAGGCCATCCGGGAGCAGGCCGACCGCACCCCCTATCGGGAGCATGCCGTACCTCTATACCTTACTTCCAGCTTTATTTTTGACAGCGCCGAACAGGGGCGCGCGATCTTTGCGGAGGAAGAAACAGGTAATGTATATTCCCGTTATTCCAATCCCAATACAACCGAGTTTATCAATAAAGTGTGTGCCATGGAAGGAGCCGAGGCAGGGTTGGCTTTTTCTTCTGGAATGGCGGCAGTGTTTGCTTCTTTCGCCGCGTTGCTCAAAAGCGGTGACCATATCGTTTCCTGTCGGGCAATATTTGGTTCTACGCACCAGTTGTTCACTAAATTGTTTCCACGTTGGGGAATTACCACTACCTACGTGGATGCTGCGAAGCCCGAAGATTGGGAGAAAGCCATCCAGCCCAATACGCGGATGATTTTTCTAGAGACACCCTCCAACCCCGGATTGGAATTAGTCGATTTAGCATGGTTGGGCGCATTCAAGGAAAAGTATCCCGATATCATCCTCAATGTAGACAATTGCTTTGCGACGCCCCATCTGCAGAAGCCAATCCAGTATGGTTTTGATTTGGTGAGTCATTCGGCAACTAAATACATGGACGGCCAAGGTCGCGTATTGGGTGGGATCGTGGTCGGCAAGAAGGCGCTCATCGATGAGTTGATGTTTTTTATGCGTAATACCGGACCATCCTTATCGCCCTTTAATGCGTGGGTGCTCTCCAAAAGTTTGGAAACATTAGGGCTACGGATGGATCGCCATTGCAGCAATGCACTGCGTGTGGCCGAAGTATTGGAAGCCCATCCCGAAGTGGAAACGGTACGCTATCCTTACCTTTCCTCTCATCCCCAATACGAACTGGCGAAAAAGCAAATGAAAGGAGGGGGCGGCGTCGTCACCTTTGTCATCAAAGGTGGATTCGATCGAGCCAAGCGTTTTCTGGATGCGTTGGAAATGATCCGCATTACTTCCAATTTGGGTGATTCTCGCACCATTGCCACACACCCGGCATCTACCACCCATTCGAAATTAGCCGAAGCAGAACGTTTGCAGCTTGGCATACAGCCCGGCAGCATACGGATATCCGTGGGATTGGAAGATGTGGACGATATTCTAGCCGATATTACACGGGCATTGGATAACGCTTAAACGAGTAACAACACTATGAAGATATCACTTCAACGAACAAATGATGCCGTACACTTTGAGGGAACAAGTGACTCCGCGGATGTACGCGTGCATATCGATGGTTCACCCAGCATTGGCGGCGAAGGTTTAGGCGTACGACCCATGGAACTGGTGCTAATGGCACTAGGTTCGTGTAGCGCCTTGGATTTGGTTAATATCTTAAAGAAGCAGCGTCAACAGATTGACGATGTCAAAATAGATGTAAAGGGGCAGCGCCGGGAGGAGATTCCTACGATCTTCACCGACATCCATATCTCTTTTTACCTAAAGGGAAATATGGATCAGGCCAAAGCTGAAAAAGCAGCTGAATTAGCCGTGAAAAAATACTGCTCCGTGCACGACATGCTCGCCGCGGGTGGCGTAAATATTACCTATAGTATCGAAATTCACTAATGTCTTAATGCTGGTTGCTGATTTGCAAAAATTAACCTAGTTCAATGAATGTTTAAACATTGACGGGTATCTTTGTGTTATATAAAAAAACGAAAGAATTATGGCAACTACATGGAAATTAGACCCTACCCATTCAGAGGTAGCATTCAAAGTAAAGCATTTGGTTATCACGACCGTTACCGGCTATTTCCGGTCCTTTGATGGAACGGTTGTAACGGAAGATGAAACGGACTTCACTACAGGTAAAGTTAGTTTCAGTATTGATACTTCCAGTATCGATACCAATCAGTCCCAACGGGATGAGCATTTGAAATCAGCCGATTTCTTCAATGCAGCGCAATATCCGCAAATTACGTTCACTTCGACATCAATAGAAGAAAAAGGAAGCGATGCGTTTCTTCTCCATGGCAATTTAACCGTTGGCAACGTGACCAAGCCAATTGCATTCAATGTGGAATTTGGCGGCACAGTGATGGATCCCTATGGTAATTTCAAGGCGGGTTTTGAGGTATCCGGCAAAATAAGCCGGAAGGAATTCGGACTCACCTGGAGTGCCGTAACCGAGGCAGGTGCCGTTGTGGTCAGTGACGATGTGAAAATACAAGCGAGTGTACAGTTCGTAAAGCAATAACCGTTTCATTCTTCTTTCTTCGAGCCCTTATAAGTTTGTTGAACTGCAAACTTATAAGGCTTGCTTTTGGTCGTTTCCTCTCCAAATGCGTTCGGCCCAGCGACCTATGTACCAAAACGAAACGGCCAGTAATAAAAAGAAAATAGTACGGTTGAGGTTATCCCATAAATACTCAAAAAAGCGTGTGTACAGGTTAATGATCAAAAAGACAATGCCAAACTCCCGCGCGATATAGTCCTGTCGTTTAAGTCCATACCATGCCCAGCCCAGCGATACAACCGTAGACAGTAAACCCCAATAGAAGATATGCCATTGACGCACTCCTGCCCATTTATCCATATCGCTGTAGTTACCAAAGATGGATAACAGCCACAAAGCTACCAGTAAGTACGTGAGGCCAATGATATAAGTAAGCGGCTGAAACGGTGCAATGGGTTTGATGCGCCGTTGCCAGGCAAGCGCAAAGCCGGTAAGCAGCGCTCCGAAGAGCGTAAAACGTAGGGGATAATTCATGCCCCAAAATCGGAACCCCCAGTTGCTATGATAAGCCGTTTCTGTTGCAAACCAGATGCCGAAGCTAATCAGTGTAAACAGCCAAATGAGTTTGGACGATAATTTAACGGATAGCACGCCGTATATCACCACCGATGCAAGGAACAATAAGGAAAAATGCCCTGATCCATTGTCGATGATTTTACCCAAATAACCGATGCAGGTGGCGGTGGCAAACACACCTAAGGTCATGAGTGCCTCGTTACTGAACGTCTTATGTGGATGTTTACGTTTGTTTCTGAATCCCCACCCGTAAAACAAAATTGCCAATATGAAGCAGAAAATACAAATCACCGCATCGGGGGTGTCGTAAAGCTTTTCAATCCATCGCAATACCATTTTGTCGGCAAATAACGATAGAAATGCAAGTACCACACACGAAAGTGCTATCCAAAAAGCATATTGAGCCAATCGCTTCCAGTCAAATCCTTTCAACTTATACGAGTCACTCAGTTGGTTGGCCTGTGTCTCCGCAAGCAACCCCTGCTCTTGCCAATGACGGATGGCCTCGTCCAACGTCTCTTTTTCATGCCTGCTAACATCCAGTTTTTTCACGGTGAAATAAATAAGCTTATAAAACACTCAATAACTTCAGGGAAATTTCGATTAACTCTTTATCGCGCCGGATAATCAATCTCACCCGTTTTCTTGCGGACATCAGCGCTTTTTTGTATTGCACAAAATCCTGACTGGCATTATTATTAATGGCAATCAGAACATCTCCCTCTTCAAGCCCCGCCAAGTCGGCAGGAGAGTCTTTGACAATTGAACCGATCACGGTTGCGTTGTTGACGTAGTAAAGCTCCATGCCCGAATAGGAATATTCAAAGGGGTCCCGATAAAGCGTATTGGGCTTCAAATAAATCTCCCGTTGCTGATAGTTGAAAATTACGTTGAAACGCTTCAGGATCTGATTGCCAATTAACCCACCAAGATAAGGATAAGATGTTACGTTAAATTCGTCATCAAACACCATCGTAGGTACCTTTCGAAAGCGATATGGCCCCAATCGGAATTCTCTTACAAGTGTCATGTCCATTGTCAGTTTTCCGCCTACACCGTGAGCTTGTATCGGGAACCGCTTGCGCTTTTTGCGGAGAACGATGCTATCCTGCTCGAAATCCTGTGACAATACCAATGATAGGCCCGCTCCGATATCAAACAAAAAGCGGGTGGTTATCTTGCGGTGATCGCGTATGCGGGCTGATTGAACGGGAAGTGTCCGGATAAAAGGCTTCAGCAAATGCCCTCCCCGGGGATATTTGATTGGGCCTTGAGAACATATCTCGATTTCTTGGATGTCGTAATCGATTTTGACGATATACCTACTGAGTAACGAGTAGCCGATCACCCCGTCTATCCGCACACCGTATACATACGATAAAAATTGATAATCGTTGATGTGAAAATTAAGACTATCCACTGTCAGTTCATTTAATTTCAGCTTTTTATTGTAAATAAATTCGGCTTTTCGCAGGCCAGCAATCCCCCGGATGTTGATTTCCGAGGGCACAGGCGTCAGTCCGAGCAAACTTGCGGTTGTGGAGTCCAATGAAATACCGCTGCTACCCGTGTCCAAAATAAATAGTAGCGTATCTGCATGGCCAACCAGTGTCGCTTTTAGGAGAATGACACTTTCTGCCGCGAGCAAAAAAGGGACGGTAGTCAGCGTCCGAGCGGGCGGTGAGACATACTCTTCTTGAGCGACCGCGGAAAACCAGTTGGCCATCAACCATGCAAGCAGAAGTGGTAAGGCTTTCATGTGAGCCCTTATTTACAATACTAGTTATTTTCAAACTTACGCTTTCTTGGAGTTATACACAACAATCGCCCCCTATTTCCTAGTGTCCGTCGCAATCCGTATCTTCATCCCCAAATTTAAAACACCTGATGATCGAACAACGTACGATCCATGGAGGTGCCTCCGATCAAGAAGGAAGCCATCCCATGAAGTCCCTGATTCTGCTGTTGCTTTTGGCTTTCTCGGGCGCGATTGTCTTGGGCGCGATTTCTGTTTTTCTGGGTTTGTTTGTTGCGGGCGCATCCATTGGAAACCTGGGCGACGCACTGTCGGAAAGTACTACGCATGTTGGTTTCCTAAAAATCGTACAGGCCGGATCGAGCATTGGAATGTTTGTTTTGCCTGCCTTGCTGTTAGGAATCATGGAAAAGCGGGAGCATACGTACTTGGATTTCAAAACGCAGGTAAATCCGTCGTTGTGGTTTATGGTGGTGGCCATCATGTTTTTCTCCGCACCTGTTTTTGAGCAAGCCATCAAGCTAAATGAACAAATGCAGCTTCCTGAAGCACTGGCCGGGTTAGAGAATTGGATGAAGGCTAAGGAGGCCGAGCAGGAACGATTGACAAATCTGCTGTTGTCTGATACCACATACACAGGCCTGTTAACCAGCCTGATCGTTGTTGCGGTCATTGCCGCCATCGGTGAAGAGTTCCTTTTCCGGGGGTGTGTACAAGGCATCCTAGCCCGTTGGTTTAAAAATCCCCATACGGCTATTTGGTTGACCGCTGTTATTTTTAGTGCAATCCATCTGCAATTCTATGGCTTCCTCCCACGGATGTTGTTAGGGGCGCTCTTTGGATACCTGCTGTTTTGGGGCAAAAATATCTGGCTGCCTGTGTTGGCGCACTTTATCAACAATGCTACAGCTACTGTTTCGGTGTTTTACTTGAAAAGACAGGGTAAGTCGCTCGATGAATTGGACTTTTCAGAGCAGATTCCCAATTACCTGTATGTTATTAGTCTGATACTTGCCGTTGTCCTGCTGTATCAATATTATAAAACCGCTACCAAACAAAATACACGGAGTTATGGAAAAACACTGGATTAAATTGTTTGTTACTCCCAATCCCATTCGGGCGGAAATTGTCAAACAAATGTTGGAAGAACATCAGGTACCTGCCGTGGTCATTAATAAGCAGGACTCGTCCTATCGGTTTGGACAGATTGAATTGTACGTGCACGAGTCGCAGGAGTCTTTGGCACGGGAGCTATTGGCAGACAATGAATACGGGGCTCATGAAGAAAACTAGGTGGCCATGAGAACACGAGCGATTACTGCCCTCTTTTTTGTTATCATCGTCCTCGCTTCGATAGTACTAAATGCCTATTTATTCGCTGGTTTTTTCATGGTGCTGAGCGCGTGCTGTCTCTATGAATTCTATCGGATAATCGGGGACGCGCATGGCAAACCGGCTTCTTGGTTGGGAATAGGGTTGGGTGGACTCCTATTCGGACTGTATGCGGGGTATCGATTGGGTGATCTTTCCCCCAATTTCCTGTTAGCAATCGTTCCACTGGCAGCTGTTGTATTTATTGCTCCGCTTTACCAAAAAGATTCCGATAAACCGTTTGCAGGTATCGCATACACGTATTTGGGAGTCGTATATGTCGTTTTGCCTTTTTTATCTTTTTTCGCACTGGGATTTCTGGAAGGAATTTACGACTACCGCCTGCCTTTGGGTTTTATGTTGATTTTATGGGGCAATGATACAGGAGCCTACTTGGTGGGGAAATTTTTCGGCAGGCGACGTCTTTTTGAACGTATTTCTCCCAAAAAAACATGGGAAGGACTGGCGGGAGGGATCCTGCTCGCGCTGGTTGTCTCGCTGATACTGGCCCATTATTTCACCGCTTTGGGTGTTTGGAAATGGATAGGTGTAGCCTTGCTGGTTTCGATATTCGGCACCTTCGGCGATCTGGTGGAATCCATGCTTAAGCGCAGTCAGCAAGTAAAAGATTCGGGGGCCGTGTTACCTGGGCACGGTGGGTTGCTTGACCGCTTCGATGGGTTATTATTGGCCGCACCGGCGGTGTTGGCATTGCTCAAGATCTGGTTATCGTTACAAAATCCAGGCTAATGTTATTAAATAAATAATCGTTATGCAATTGTTCATACATCCTGATACGTTTGGTTTTCTCGCAGCTGTTAAAGAAAACAACGATCGCGACTGGTTTCAACAGCACCGTGAAGCTTACGAGAACGCTTGGGAGAACATGAAAGATTTTACCCAGGCGGTTATCAAGGGGCTTGCAGAAACCGACCGTTATATTTCGGAAGACATACCCGTATCAAAATGCCTGTTCCGGATCTATCGCGATACCCGGTTTAGCAAGGATAAGACGCCGTATAAAACGTGGCTCGGTGCTGGTATATCCACCGCGGGGCGAAAATTGAACGGTCCGGAATATTACTTGCATATCCAACCCGGCAACAGTTTTGCTGCAGGAGGGTATTGGCGACCGGAAAAAGATCATTTGGCGGCTATCCGGCAAGAAATTGACTATAATGGTGCCGAGCTGTCGGCGATCCTGGAGGAAGCCACCTTTAAAAAAAATTGCCAATTAGATATGCAGGATACGTTGAAACGGCCCCCAGCCGGATATGACGACGACCATCCTCACATCGAATGGATTAAACTTAAAAGCTTTACCGCGATCGAATCGTTCAAAGACAACGAATTGTCTGGTGCCGGCGGGTTGGAGAAGGTGCTGCAGGCATTCCGTCGCATGTACGCGTTTAAGTTGTTCCTTCATCAAGCATTGGGGGAGTAAAAACGGGTGCGGATACGAGCGGTTACTCCGGAAAGCTGATCTTTCCCATGCATATTGCCGGAGTATTCATGATCGCTTTCACATGGGCAGCATTTCCGGCCAGGGTTTCATTGGCCAGCAATGCAAATAGTGCTGCTTCCTTCGCGTCAGATTGAAACCCTAATTCGTCAAAAGGGCAAATTTCCAACTCAAGCAGTTCCGCTTTAATGAGATGCATAAGTATCGGATTGTGCAGTCCGCCGCCGCTTACATAAATCCGCGGGAGGCCAGCCACGCTCAAAGTACGCCGGATAGCGGCTGCGATGGTTGTGGCCGAAAAGGCACACAGCGTAGCCATCACATCGCTTTCTGGTAATTCGACTGTCTCTGAGGCTTTCTGCGCCGCTAACAAGTAGTCAAGATTAAATAATTCTGGACCCGTGGTTTTGGGAAAGGGCAGATCAAAAAAGCCATGACTAAGCAGCGCTTTCAGCAATGGACTACTGATCGTTCCAGCCGCCGCCAGGTGCCCACCCTCATCCATTTCGGTACCTATCCGCTGCTGCATGTATTGGTTCATGAGCGTATTTCCTGGTCCGGTGTCCGTAGCGAAACACGGCTTTCCTGAACACGAGGCCGGAAGGAATGTAAAATTGGCGATACCTCCAATGTTGAGTAACACACGGGTTTCTTTTTCGGTCGTAAACAACAGGTAATCGCCGTAGGCAGCCAACGGAGCACCTTCGCCACCCGCTGCAACGTGTTTTTGGCGGAAGTCAGACACCGTAATGATCCCGGTAGTCCTGGCCAATTGGTCGCCGTCGCCAATCTGCAACGTACTATTAGGATAATCGGTGTTCCCGGTAAGAGACTGCGGAGCATGAAAAACAGTTTGTCCGTGACTGGCAACAAGATCAATTTCACTATTGGCAATCCCCCATTCATTCAGCGCCTCGTTTACCAATGCACCGTGGACTTGTCCCACCCATGCATGCAATCCACTAAGTATTTGCTGATCGATAATCCGTTTGGCAAATACTTCCCGAATGCGGCTCCGGAATTTGTCGGTATAAGGTTTGGTGCCGAAGCGGACGACAGATAGTTTGGTTTCAGGGCCGTCGCCGATGATGCGGCACAGGACGATATCTAGCCCGTCGAGTGAGGTGCCCGACATCAGGCCGATAATCATTCGCTCGTTCCCGCCGGCGATCGCGTATAATCGCTCAATCCACTTGTTCATTGTGTATAAAGATAGGCATTTTGCAGTTTCATGATATAATCCTATTTTTGAGAAATTTTAGTTACAACTCAATGACTTTTCCAACAGATTTAAAGTACACGAAAGATCACGAGTGGATTCGTGTAGCCGGCGATGAAGCCATTGTTGGCATTACCGATTTCGCGCAGCGTGAGCTAGGAGATATCGTATTTATCGACATCAACACAATCGGTGAAGAAGTAGCACGGGACGAGGTCTTCGGTACGGTAGAGGCAGTAAAAACCGTGTCGGACTTATTTATGCCGGTATCGGCCACCGTGTTATCCGTTAATGAAAAGATAGACGGTTCCCCAGAGTTGGTTAACCAAGACCCATATGGTGAAGGGTGGCTGGTGCGTGTGAAACTCAATAATCCAGCCGATGTTAACGGATTACTTTCGGCGGCCGACTACGAGGCACAGGTATCCGCGTAACGAAACCGTTTAATGAGAAAGCACAATACGTGCCAGCCAACAGGTATTGCGTTTTGGCATTATACATTGTAATGACACATAGCGATCAACAGAGAATATGAAGCATTATGGTTGGGCGATGCTGTGGGCGGTGGTTGTTTTGGTGTTGTGCAGCATCCCTTCAGAAAGTACAGATGATATTCCCAAGTTTCCCGGCATCGATAAACTCGTACATAGCGGTTTCTTTTTCGTATTTACGGTGTTGCTTTATTACGGTGCAATCCGGAAAGCGGGCACATCCCGGCCTTCGTGGGGCATTACCATCCGGGTTATTGTTTTTTCGTTTTTGTTTGCATTGTTTACTGAATTCTTACAGTGGAAGATATTCACCTACCGCTCTGCTGAGATTTGGGATTTGTTTGCCGATATAGTAGGTACCGGAATGGGGGTATTCGCTTATCTACTGTTACACAATTCATACCGTGTAAAAGCCCGTACGGCCAATTTCGTAATCGGCGCAGTAATGGTTGTAAATTTATCAGCATGTGGGGTCTTTCGTAAGGGGTGCAAATGCCCGCCTGTTCATCGGTATGTACCGACTGCAGTCCGCCACGCGTCGTTACAAAGCTTTGGCAATGGTCACACAGTTAACGTTGAGCGCTCCACCCGCCAAAAGAGCCTCAGCGCAGGCTTCGAGGGTGGCACCCGTGGTCAATACATCGTCTACCAATAGTACATGCTTCCCTGCAATGACCGCGGCGTCGTTCAGTCGAAACGCAGCTTCCATATTTTTATATCGTTCATAGCGGGTTTTTGTAGTTTGACTTTGTGTAGCCCGATGCCGGGTCAAACATTCGGCTGTAGGCTTCTGCATGGAACGGGAAAGTCCCTGTGCAAAGTAAGCACTCTGATTATATCCCCGCTTGCGCAGTTTTTTGGGATGCAGGGGCACGGGTACAATTACCTCCGCCTCAGCAAATGGTGTTGTTTCAAGCAATACGGCACCGTACTTTTCGCCCAATAAGGTGCCTATTTCCGGGCGGTTTCGGTATTTCAGTTGGTGGATAATCCGCTGCACACGAGACGAGCCGACAAAGTGTAAGAACGACGCAGTTTGCCCTGTGCCCGAGGTGGCCATTTGGTCGTGTGCAAAGGTAAAGGGGAGGTGGTACCAACAAGATGTACAAATGAGTTTCTCGCCGTAAACAAGCGGCGTGTCACACCCGGCACATGTTTCAGGAAAGAAAAGCGAGGCAAGGTCGGTTAGGTAACGGTTGATCATCGTCAAACCTTTTTTACACGAGCGGTTTTTCGGTTTCTTTGATGGCTAATTGACCACAGGCCGCATCAATATCCTTCCCCCTGCTTCGCCGGACATTGGTGATGATGCCCTTTTTACGTAAGAAGTTGGCAAAACGGTCTATTTTGTCTTCGGAAGCATTTTCAAAGTCTGCGAAGGCAATCGGGTTATACTCAATAATGTTTACTTTGCAGGGAAGGTGTTTACAGAAGGCAGCCAACTCCTGGGCGTCGACGAGATCGTCATTGACCCCATTGAACACAATGTATTCGTAAGTGACCGGGTTTTTGGTTTTAGCATAATAATATTTCAGCGCTTCCGCCAATGCCCGCAACGAATTCTGTTCGTTGATGGGCATAATTTCATTTCGTTTTTGATCGTTGGCTGCATGCAGTGATAAAGCGAGGTTAAAGCGGACTTGATCGTCACCCAGTTTTTTGATCATCTTGGCAATGCCGGCTGTGGATACGGTGATTCGCTTTGCGGCCATATTCAATCCGTCAGGGGCGGTGATGCGTGCTACAGATGCCAGTACGTTGGCATAATTGAGCAGTGGTTCGCCCATGCCCATATAAACAATGTTGGTGAGCGGCTGTCCGTAATGTTCCTGAGCTTGTCTGCTGATAAGTACCACTTGATCATAGATTTCGTCTGCGTGGAGGTTGCGCTTGCGATCCATATAACCTGTTGCACAAAATTTGCAAGTAAGGCTGCATCCAACCTGTGAACTCACGCAGGCCGTCATCCGGTCGGGCGCAGGAATCAACACGCCCTCCACAATGTTGCCGTCATACAGTACAAAGCTGCTTTTTATGGTGCTGTCTGCACTATGCTGCGCTTGCCCCACGCTAGCGGCGTGAATGGAAAAAGTTTCCTTCAGTACATTACGCAGATGTTTGCTGAGGTTGCTCATCTGATCGAAATCTGTACAAGATCTTTTCCAGAGCCATTCATAGATTTGCTTGGCCCGAAACGCTTGCTCTCCCATAGACGTTAATTGGCTATGGAGTTGTTCCAAGGACAGTTTGCGGATATCGATTTTGGATTTGCCTTCAATCACGATACAAAGATACGGCTTTTTCTATTTTGTTAAACTTTTTGGTTAAACACCAAAAAAAACGCATATTTGCTATTGTTTAGTTTTCAAATTAAGCCTAGCCTGAATGACGCTATACATATCACAAAAAACCTAGCATGCTATGAACACTTTTTTTTCTGCGGATTATGTTGTGCCGGTTACTAGCAAAGCTGTCAAGAATGGTATCGTTGAAATTACGGACGATGGCGTCATCGTGGGAGTTTATCCGCCGGACCATCCGAACCTTTTGGGCCGAACAATCAATCGGAAAAAGGGGATGATCGTACCGGGGTTTGTCAATACGCATTGCCACCTGGAGCTGTCTCACATGGCAGGTGTTATTCCCAAACATACCGGATTAATACCTTTTCTCCAACAGGTTATTTCCATGCGCACTGTTAACGAGGATCAGATTCAGAAAGCGATGAAAGCGGCAGATAGGCAGCTTTATAACAATGGCGTCGTAGCGGTGGGAGATCACGTCAACACGGGTATCTCGGCAGCGGTAAAAGCGCACAGTAACATTCACTATCATACATTTGTTGAGGTGCTCGGATTTGAACCGGAAGCAGCTGCTCAAATATTGGCAGCGGCCCGGGAAACCGCTTTGCTTTTTAAGAATACCACGTCCATTACGGCACATGCGCCTTACTCCGTATCAAAGGAACTGTTCAGGCTACTCAACGAGGAGGCTGTTATGTCGAAAATGCCCCTAAGTGTGCATAATCAGGAAAGCGAGGAGGAAAATCGGTTGTTCCGCTATAAAGCGGGCCAATTTTTAGATTTCTATCGTGCACTTGGCAGAGACATCTCCGGATTCAAGGCGCAGGCGCGGAATTCCTTGCAAACATTTATGTCCTATTTATCGCCTGAGATACCTGTTTTGTTGGTACACAATACCTTTTCCTCTTCCAAAGACATTTATTTTATCGAACGTCAAGGACGAAATGTCTCTTGGTGTTTCTGCCCCAATGCCAATCTTTACATAGAAGGAGTTATTCCAAAGTTGAGAAATTTCATGACCTATCCCCATAAGATCACATTAGGTACAGACAGCCTTGCCTCCAATGATCGCCTGTGTTTATTATCGGAACTAAAAACGCTACATAAACATTTTCCCGAACTCCTTTTTGGCGAAACCATTAAGTGGGCCACCCTCAACGGAGCGCAGTTTCTCGGAATAGCTGAAAAGTACGGTTCATTGGAAGTTGGCAAAGCACCGGGGCTGAATTTGCTCACCCATTCCAATGGGGTTGGCATTACTCCCGATACAGAGGTAGTGCGTTTAATTTAGCGGCCTGTCGGGTCAATTCAATAGCCAAAAGGTGGCACCTAAAATAGCGCCGAGGATGACCCCGACGACGATTTCTTTCCATACATGACGTTTGAGTTGAATCCGCGACCATGCCAGTAGGGGAGCAAATAGCAAAAAGGCAGACCCTGCAATTCCATTGAAATGGAAAATCAAAAATCCGAGAAAGACATGGAATGCAAGGTGCATGGAAGCTTTTACTCGTGTATTAACCACCTGTGCGGTAATCAACAATATCAATGCGCACATTACCGCCAGCCGCAAGGTTCGTTCCTGATGAGTCAGCCAAATAATAAGCGTAACCACAAACAATAAAAGGGTGGTTGTGATGAACCATTTCTGCCGCTGCGTTTGATCGGATACATCCAGGTTGGTATAGGTCCCTTTGCGTACTCCCCGTAGGGTCGCAATCCCGATTGGAACAAAAATACCACCAATGATTAGCAGCGAAAGATAAGTAGCTTGTCTGGCCGATTCGATGCTGAATAACAGAAAAACGACAAATATCGGGACGGTCAGGAATGGATGACCAAGCGTAGAAATCAGTTTTGCAATTGTTGTCTTCAAGTGTATACCATTGATAAAGCTATTGCTCGACCTTGCGAAGGTAACCAAACTTTTGTAACCTAGCAATTTTACGGCTCATCGCCCGGGTTGTCAACGCGATTACTTCATCATTCGAAGGGATACATACATGGTGTCAATCGCTGCGGATTGCAGCATCCGGGTAAGGGGCACCGGTTTATTCAGTGGAAATGAATACGCAGTATCCGGAGCGATGACCCTTCGTAAAATATTTCGATAGCTAAATTGCTCATGTCCGCCAAATGGACTTTGGAATGCCGCGGTAAGTGTGTTGAGTACCGAAGCGGCACGGAATCGGACATCGTCTTTTGCTGCATCCATGTTGGTATTTACAATATTGATGCAAACAAACCTCACCTTATAGGGCGCGTTCGGTTTTGAATTCACATAGCGTCGCAGTGTTTCGTAGATTTCCAACGTAGTCGCGGTACCGGAATTTTCGTAGATTCCACCGTCAATCAGTCGGCCAGCGCCATCTAGGTAGTTGTATGCATTGATGATGGGGAAAGCCTGACTTTGGTTTACACAGGTAATTAATGGAATGCTGTAGTTGGGATGATGTTGCTTAAATAACGCATATAAGTCCGTACCAAGGCTGAAGCTCGCGAGATTTACGGGGGCGAAGACCCCCCGTTGCCCTGTTTCCACAATAGCGCTGTTGATAAAGAAAAGTGGCAATGTGGTGTTGAATTTCATGGAGTCGCTTGTCGACTCCGATGGATCGTCTATCGCCTGCAAATAGGGTCGAAGGTAATCGGTTTTGAAAAAACCATCGATTTGGTCCGCATTCAATGCAGGGGTAGCCTCCGCGTAACCCTGTATCTCTTCCTGCTGAAAATAGTAGTTCCGGTCTTTTGGAAATGCGTTCCGATTGCCCCATAGCCTTCTGGATAACGCGTATTTGACCCCTTCAAAACCATCGCCGATCAATGCGCCCCAAAAGGAGCTGCTCAGGTAATTCCGGGCATACAAGATTTTCATGCGGGGTGCTACCGATGCAGGCTGTGCAGGTACCTTCAGGTAGCGATCGGCTAAGTACATCGCTGCACCGGATGTAGAACCGGAAACCGTGGAGATGGAAAATACGTTTTCCGCAAACCGGTTGGAAGGAGTGCTTTTTAAGCTATCCAGGTAGTTCATCGCCATAAAAAGCCATACAGCGGCACGCGAACCACCTCCTTGCCCGGATACGAGGTATACATTAAGCGTATCACCGGTATGTGCAACCCGGTCTTGCGCCCAACGGTCAAAATAAGCAGTCAGCGAAGGTCTCGTATCTGCGGCAGATACCTGGCTAGGTTGAATCAGCTGTTTGCGGATCCGATGCGAATTAACCGAGTTGAAAAAGAATAAAAAAAGGAAGGCCAATGCAAATAGCCGGATTAGGGGACGATACCAAATCCATACCGGACGCCCCAACGGCTGGCCGTTATAAATCCACGTAAGACTCAGCTGTGCAGTAATAAAGACATCTGCCAAAAAAAGAAAAAGGGAAATCGCTGTAATTAAAATGAAGATCGGAGAAAAAAAGCCGATTTCAACCGGCCATCCGCGGCCATTGCAGGATTGCAAAAGTATAGCCAACAGCAGCATACAGGATAATGAGCAGATATGAATGTATTTGCTGACATAATACGACAGCCCGATGTTTTTCACGTCCACATTTTCCGCAAATTTCATATAGGTGTAGTTGGCAAGAATGCCGATAAAGTTGGCTCCGATGACCAATGCGGTCAATCCCGTCCGGCTATGGCGTAACCCATATCCAGCGAGGCCAACCAACACCAGGAAAACCAAAAAAAGCAAGGCCATCAATCCCACGTAGCGGAGCGCTTTGCTGCGGGCCGCTGCGGTATTTCCGTTTGCTGCACTGTCCCATAATCGTTGAAAGACACGCGGTACACTTTTTCGATAGCGCCAGTCCAACAGGAAAATTCCCGCCACCAATAGGATCAGCGTAAGTATGCCGATGAAGGCTTTGGTAGGAAAGAACGAGGTAACCGTTACATAAAGAAAAATTACCCAGGGCAAGCTGGCGAAATACCGTATCGGAAATTGTTGCTTCCCTTCTACCGAATCACCGTTATACAGTGCGATGAGACCACCGTACAGCGATTGGGAATTGGCGAACCTTCTGGTGACAGCCCGCCAAATGTCAATTGCCAACACGGGGATGGCCCAATTAATTAATGCCAAAAGCGAAAACGAAGCGATCAATAACGGAATATTTACATAGCCGTGCTGGGGAGGCTCCACCAAGCTTACCACGATGTCCCGGCCCACTTGTACTTTCCATAAAATTACGGGTACCAATAGCGATAAAAGTATGTAAAAGAGATTGAGTTTGACGGTGTTGTACAACCTCAGCAAAAAGCCGTAGCATGTTTTCGTTTTCATGATCATGACTAAAAAAACTGGCCGGCAAACATACCGACCAGTGGGTTTACCCATTTAGGGTCTCGCAAACCAACAAATGCTTAATTATCAAGACAGATCCATTAAAATCAAGATAAAATTCGGTCAAAGTTGATCAAAAAGCAATACCCAATAATCGGTATTTTATAGCTAAGTTTGCGTAATGAAGAATATTACACGAACTGTATTGCTTATGGGGATAATCGTTGCAGGACTAGTAACACCTGCCGACGCCCAGGAAAAGAAACCTGCGTTAAATCACATGGCCCTTTCGGTCTACAATCTTCAAAAAAGCACGGTCTTTTACCGCGATGTCCTACAGCTGGATACCGTACCGGAACCCTTTCACGATGGCAAACACACGTGGCTCAAAATTGGCCCAGGCAGCTATATGCATTTGATTGAAGGTGCTCCAGAGATCAGGGAGCATGACATGGCGACACACACGTGTTTCAGTGTGCCTTCCGTGACAGATTTTATCGCCCGTCTTGACCAATTCGGGGTTCCCTATAGTAACTGGCAGGGAGAGAAACAACAGGTAACCATTCGCGTGGATGGCATCAAGCAGATTTACCTTCAGGATCCAGACGGCTATTGGATAGAGATCAATGACGACTATTAATCGAAAGAGCAGTATCAAATGACATGATAAACGGAGATACATTTGCCGAAATGGCGCTGTCTTTTCCGGGGACGGAGCAAAAGCCTCATTTTGACCGGATGGGTTTTCGCATAACCGGGAAGCGTATGTTTGCGACGTATTTGGCCATTGACAATACAGCCAATATTTTCCTTACTCCCAGTGAGCAGGCGCTGTTTTGTGCGATGGATGCGGTTCATATTTACCCTGTTCCCAACAAATGGGGCGAAAAGGGAGCCACTACTTTCCAATTGAACCGTGTTGCCAAAGAACTCGTATTGGAAGCGCTACTGTCCGCCTACAACGATGTTCGGCTTTAGATCCAGCGACGCACCGTAGCTGTATAAGTAAGGTATTCGTTCCCGAACTGTTTTTCAAGATACCGCTCTTCACTCGAAAACCGATTGCGCTTTTTGAATGGTTTTTTTTAAATCGATTCCTTTTCCCAGCACACCCTTAAACAGATCTCCCGTTTCCTTCAAGCGGTCGTACGCATTGTGAATGGTAAAGTCGCTCATCTTTAGACCAGGCTTCACTTCATCCCATGTCAAGGGCATAGATACTGTAGCTCCGGGTTTCGGTCGCAGTGAATACGGCCCGGCGATGGTAGCTCCGGGTCTATTCTGCAAGAAATCAAGGTACATTTTCCCTTTTCGGCTGTTCACTTTCCGTTCCAAGGTGGTGAAATCGGGTAGCTGCTCATGCACGAGGTTGACGATTATCTTGGCAAAAAGCTGCGATTGATCATAGGTATACGTTGCGCCCAACGGAATATAAACGTGAATGCCTGTAGAACCGGATGTCTTCGCATATCCGGGTACGTCAAGTGCGTCCAGTACCTTTTTGACTTCCTGCGCAGCTTGGATCACCTGCTCAAAAGTGTTTTTATCCGGGTCAAGATCAATTACGCAATAGTCGGGATTGTCGGGAGACTGGACGCGGCTGAACCAGGGGTTCATCTCAATGCAGGCTAAAGATGCCATCCACAGTAGCGTAGCTTCATCATCGCCTACCAGGTATTCTTTATGCTCGCCTTCGCTGGTTACATAAGGATAGGTTTTCGTTACCCAGTCCGGCGCTTTTCCTTTAATGTCTTTCTGATAGAAACTGGGCCCTTTGATGCCATTTGGAAAGCGGTTTAGCGACATGGGACGATCTTTCAGGTACGGAAGGATGTAATCGGCCATGCGGTAATAGTAGTTGAATAGATCCCGTTTTGTAATGCCCTCGCCGGGCCAATATACCTTGCTCAGATGAGTGAATTTCAGCTCCTTGCCGTTTATTTTACGTACCTGCGTTTCCTCACGCGGATTCAGTACGGTGCGTCGGTCTTTGGGCGCTTTGCTTTCCGCTTCCGCTACGGTGCTTTCGGCGTCGGCTGGTTTTTCTAGCACTACTTGATTGGCATCTTTGTCGTCGCGCATCCCTTTGAAAGAAGCCTGCCGGAATATACCCTCGCTGGTCACTTCAGCATAATTAACCTCGCACACCAGTTCCGGTTTCAGCCAAGTGGGTGTTGCGCCAAGGCGCTGTGGACGGAAGCGGGAAGGCTTATCCACGTCGGGCACGGTGTCGAAGGGACTTTTCCGGGTGATCAGCGGCTTGAAGCGCTTCATCATCTCTTGCTGCTGTTTGTCTGAGAAACCGGTTCCCACTTTGCCTGCATAGCGGAGGGTTTTGCCTTCATATGTGCCCAGCACCAGTGCACTGAATGCTTTGGACGTGCCTTGGTTTCGGGTAAATCCCGCGATGACCACTTCCTGGCGGCGCTGTACCTTGATCTTCAACCATTCTTTTGAGCGGAGATCGGAAGTATACCTACTGTCCGCCTTTTTGGCGATGATCCCCTCCAGCCCTACTTGTTCGGCGGCATCGAAAAACTCAATGCCCCGGGCAGCGAATACCCTGCTCAGGCGGATACGCGTGTCGTCGGTTGGCAGAATGTCGTGCAAGATGGCCTGCCGTTCGGAAAGCGGCAAATCCATTAGATTTTTTCCCTCGTACCAGAGCATATCAAACACGTAGTATACCAGGTTTCCATCTGCTTCGCTTCGCCAATTCTGCAAAGCTCCGAAATCGGATAACCCTTTGTCGTCCAGAACGACTAGCTCACCATCGATCACGGCGTTGATGCGCCACGTTTTCAGCAAATCTATGATGGGGTAGTATTTGTCAAATGGAATACTGTTGCGTGAGGCCAGCTTTACGGCGGTTTTGCTTATCCGGGCAATGGCCCGGTAGCCGTCCCATTTCACCTCGTACACCCAGTCCGGATCGTCAAAAGGTTCGTCGATGAGGGTGGCTTTCATAGGCTTGACTTTATCGGGAGCGGGCGATTTAGGTGCGTTTTTCAGCAGTGTGGCTACATCGAGTTTTTTGGGTTCAGCACTTTCGTCAACTTGCTCCGCAAGGTGTTCGTCGGCTTCCTTTGACTTCTTAATATCCGTTTCGCGGCCGTTGCGCCATACTTTGTCACTGCTTTTTTCCATGGCAGCTAGGGTTTTGCCCGAAAGCACCGATTTGTCCTTTTTGGTGATATCTGATTTGCTAGCAAACTCATCTTTGTGCTTAATCAGCAGCCAACCATTTTCGCCCATGCCGGAGGTCTTGACCAGCGCATACTCTCCTTGAAGCTTTTGACCATGTAGCCGGATTTTCAACGATCCTTTGTGAAGTTGCTCCAGCAGGTGCTTTTCCTGTGCCTTCTTGGTCTTCAGCGCCTCGATCGGTTCATACGTACCTTCATCCCATACAATGACGGTGCCACCTCCATATTCACCTTTGGGAATGATACCCTCAAATAACCGGTAATCCATCGGATGATCCTCCACTTCCATCGCCAGTCGCTTGGTCTGTGGGTCGGTAGAAGGGCCCTTGGGCACCGCCCAGCTTTTCAGTACGCCGCCCATTTCCAGGCGGAAGTCATAATGCAATCGCGAAGCATCGTGCTTTTGCACGACAAAAGTGAGTAGCTTCCTGTCGGGACTTTTGCCTGCTTTCGGCTCGCTGGTTTTTTTGAAATCCCTTTTTTTTCGGTACTGATCAAGCGTCATAGCCTCTAAATAACATCAGTAGGCGGATTCAGTTTTAAGAAATACCAGAATAGCACCCTCCCTTTGACAGGGGGGTGCTTGCACGACAAGAAGAGTTCCTCATCAGGTTTCGATAATGCGACGGTCGCTCAATTGACTCTTTAGTCAACGGGCCATTCCAACCGCTGCCCCTTGGCCCGCAGTTTCGCAAGATAGGTTTTCATCTCGATATCTTGCACACGTACATTTTCTCTGAGTGCTTGACTCGCGGCAATACCTGCCGACTCGCCCAGAATCATGAAGACGGGCTCCATGCGTGCGGAAGCGTACCCCACATGGGTTGCCGAAAAACACACCGGCACCAAGAGGTTCGTACATTCGCTTTTTTTGGGCACAATTGCGTTATACGGTATCTGGTAGGGTATCTTGGTAGGTCCGGTGGCTCCGCCTACAAACATGTTGCCTTCTGCGGCGACAAACGTATCTTCGCCGCGTTTCAATACAAAGCGTCGGGAAGGGTAGGTGTCGATACCATATTGCGCTAATCCGATCGGATCATTTACTCGATGCTTGTTGTATACATCATTCTGGGTCACCGTGTAGTTGCCATCAAGTCTCCGCGTAATGCGTACATAGAGCTGTTGCGGCCAACCATACGTGTCTGGAAAATGCCGTTTGTCGAAACCCAGTTGAGCCGTTTTCTTGCGGAATTTTTCGGGCACGCGCGCATCGGTAGTTAAGAACGTGTAAACGCCGCTTAAATAATCTTGGTGATATTTCCAGATTTCAGCCTTTTTGGCATAATCCCCGTCGGCGTATTCCTGGCTTACCGCTAATGGGGCCATCGTAAATAGACTCGCTCGTTGGTAATTATAATCATTGGAATTGCGCCAGCCCGGAAAAATATAATTTAAATAGATATCGATGCTGTCAGCCGGTTTGTGCTCCGTTACATAGGTTACGTAGCGGCCGATTAGCTCGAAATCTGACGGATCGTAATTTTTGGGAGAGGCAATGGGAGCGCGATATGCGGGTTGATCCGTTAGATAGAACCGGAAATTGTAGGCTTGGGTATACGGATCGGCGCTGCCCACCGGTTTCCCATGGTCTGCTACTACTAAGGGAAGCAAACCACTCGTTTCGTCGCCGGGGATTTTGTATGGGTCAATCGGGGCAAGATGGATGGGGGGCCTTACTCCTGCAAGGCTTTCCCCAAATGCGTCCGAAGATTCCCTGCCTGTCCGATAGCTTACTCCGGCCTCGGCCATTAAGTCGCCTTCGTAACTGGCATCGATAAATATTTTTGCACGGACTAACAGATTCCTTTTTTGGGTGGGAGTCGGTATTGGACATCCCGTTGAATCAGGGGGCGCAAGATCAAACCAGACACGGTTGATTCGGGCGGCATCTTTTTCCACTTCTGAAACCCGATGTTCATAGACAATCGGAATTTGATGGGCCGTCAGCAGTTTCCTGAAGTCGTCTTGCAGCACTTTCGGACTCATGTAACTTCCTATTGCTTCTCTCACATCTTTTTCCGTCGGCTTAGGATCGATATCACCCATGCCAAGCGTCAATAAAAGGTCTCGGGTAATACCCCCTACCGCTTCAAAATTGGGGCAGTCTTGTATGGGTTTCAGGCCGGCGGCCAATATACCGCCGGCCCATCTGCTAGGTTCTACGATTAAAACTTGGTTGCCCTCATCTGCTGCCGCAATGGCCGCAGTAATGCCGGATGGGGTGGCACCATAAATGCAAACATCGGCTTCAAAACTATGGGTTGGGGTCTGAGCATACGAAGAAAAATCCAGTTGGAAGATCAGCAAAAGGCAGCTCATCGATTTAAATCGCATCATTTTATTTTTAGTTGTCATTGCTCTTGATTTATTTTCTCAATTCAGATACGGGTATTCGTTGGTATTCCTCGGGATGGGTTTCCCATCTCGGCGTTTCTTCTTGAGGGATACCGAAAATGTTGGAGCGCCAGCCGATATCATATCCCAGGCCATCCCATTTCACAATCTGACCGTATTGTTCTAATTTTTTTGTTAATTGAGCGCCGTCAATATCTTGTACAGCACACCGGCTCTTCAATGCCAATGAAGCCGCAATACCCGCCGACTCGCCCATAACCATGTAAGTAGCCTCCATTCTGATCGATGAATACGCTACATGGCTGGCCGACATGCAAAGCGGGACCAGCAAATTTTGGCATTCCTTTTTTTGGGGTGTAATCGCCCCGTACGGTATTTGATACGGTCCGGGCGAAACGAGCTGGAATACGTTACCTTCCTGTGCCAATGTACCGTCATCCAGAACAACCAAGCGATTTGGATAGATATCTACTTTATAATAACCTAAACCAATGGGTGTCTTGATATCGGTTTGTAACTGAAGGTCTTGCTGCTTCATCACGTACGCCCCAACCATTCGTCTTCCGCCTCGTATGTATAAAAATGGCCAGCCATCCGTGTCTTCGTTTATGCCGGATATGAATCGAAATTCGGTCTGAGTAAAATCCGTAAGCGTTTTTACATGGTCGATGAATGACTGCCAGACCTTCGAGCGGATCTCCCAGTTGCCATCGGGGTAATCAAGCTGTGCACCCGGCAAAGCGCCTGTCATCAACTCACCTCTTCTGAAATTTTCCTCGGGCCAAGTAACTTCATATCCGGCATTCTTATAACGTTTCAGTAACTCGTAAACATCTTTATTTTTCTTCTCAGGAGGGCCAATAGGTATTCCCGGATGCTCTTTAGAAGGATTTCGCTCCCAGGCAAGTTTGAAATTATAGCCCATGAAAAATCGGCTGGAATCACCTACTTTTCCCAATGGATCAGGCGTAATGCATGAAAGGATACCACTGCTTGGATTTCCCGGCTCCACGTAAGGATCCACGCCAGGGAATGTTTGGCTAATGACTGTTCCCGCTAAGGATTCTCCATATTCCGCGATCGATTCTTTTCCCACACGGTAGGATACGCCTGAAAAAGCCATCAGATCTCCTTCGTAACTGGCATCAATAAAGATGGTTGCAGATACTTCAATTAACGCATCGGAAAGCGGATGAACGGGTGGCACCCCGTTTTTGCCCGGAGGCGCATATTCAAACCGAGCTTTCCGTATGGTTTCATCCGATTTTTCAACGGATTCAAGGCGGTGATCGGTGATGACGGTTATACGCTCTTTGTAACGATCCATCATCGCTTGCAACGTGGCGATATTGAAGGCCTCCGCCGCTTGATAGTGTCTGAGCGGAGGTAACGATACATCTCTTTTATAGAAATCGCCGGTCAGTCCACCCAAATGTGCCCCACTTGGGGCATCCTGCTGCATTCGGAAGCCAGACCCTAGCAGCCCACCAATTTTATGCACCGGTTCAACAATTACCACGGTATTACCCTCCCGCGCAACGGCAATTGCCGAAAAAATACCAGCAGGGCTGGCCCCATATACACATACATCGGCAGATATCGCTCGATCGATTTCCTGTGAGGATGAATGAAAAGGAATGCAAAGAAATAAACTAGTAACTATGAATATAAAAATGTTGTTGTTCATGATGTTTCTAAATGATTTAATACCCTGGATTCTGAGCTAAATTCGGATTGATGTCAATTTCATTTTGTGGGATGGGCCACAGGTAATCGACATTCTCCCGAAAGAAAAGCTCCTTGACGAAATAGTAGCCATTTTCGTCTACGGTGAACTTGGTATAGTTCTCCGGGCTATTGGTCAATTTCATGCCATACATTTTCGCCCGGAGGTTGATATGGGCTGTTTTCCACCGGAAGAGGTCAAACAGCCTCAAACCCTCGAATGCCAATTCAACCCGCCTTTCCCGGCGCAGAATGGCCCGAAGTGCAGCTGGGTCGGTAGTTGTCACGGGTGGCAAACCGGTAGAAGCTCTTGTCCGGGTTTGGTTAATGGTCAGATCCAACAGGCTTCGATCAACCGGGAGCCCTGCTTCAATCTGGCATTCCAGATAGCTCAACAGCACTTCAGCATACCTGATTACTGGGAAATCGCCACCATAATTTAATATAGCTCCTTGATACCCTTCGTCAGCGAATTTTTTGAGGGCATAGCCGCTCCAATCCCGTCTTGTCAGTTGATCCGGGTAGACGTTTGGATTGGAGTCTGGATGCGCAATGTATAGCCGGTTTCTGAACACCGTGTATTCGGGTATGAATAGAGTTTGATACAACCGCGGATCCCTATTGTCATAGGGTTTATCCGGATTATAATGACGTGATTCCTCTATGGGCAAGCCGTCCTCACATTCGTACGTTTCTACCAGGTTGTTGTAGCAGTTTATTTGGTGCCAGCCCCCATACATAAAAGGTACTACCGCTTGTTGTATTTGCGTAGTATAGTCATTCTCCATGTATTTGATACTAAGGATAATCTCCTTGCTCGTTTCGCCTTCGTCTTCAAATAGCTGTTTATACCGTGGGTCGATCTCATATACACCTAAATCGACGATGGATTTATACGTTTGCAACGCTTCGACCCACATCCCTTCCGCCATTTGTAGCCGACCCAGTATGGCGAGAGCCGCACCTTTGGTAGCCCGGCCGTGTTCCGCCGCCGGTCGGCTCTCCGGCAACTGTTCCGCTGCCGAACTTAATTCGCTAAGTACAAAATCAACAACTTCACGCTTTGAGTTTCTGGCAATTGTGTTGGCTTCCTGTGCAGTGAGCATATTGGTAACCAGCGGAACGCCGCCCCAGTAGAGGCTCATATTGAAATAAAAGTAAGCCCTCATAAACCGCGCTTCGGCGGCCATCTCTGTTTTTTTGGCCTCGTCCATTTCAACGGAAGAAATGTTTTCAAGAAAATTATTGCATTTTGCGATCTGTTCGTAACTGCTAGACCAAAGCGAATTCACAACCCCGTATGAAGCATTCAGCTGACCATTGTTGAAATCGGTGATCTGTTTATCCTTTTCGTAACCATTATCGGTTGTGAGATCTAACCGGAACAACGTATTGCCGCTGAAAAAATTAAAAGTACCTTGGCCGTGTGGGTCCTTTCCGGACCGATAGACGCCCACCAGTCCGCGCATCGCATCGCTTTCACTTTTCCAGAAGGTTTGGGTGGATAGTTCATCCAATGGCTGTACTTCCAATAGGTTGCTGCAAGCCGCTGTTAAGCATAAGATTGCAATCAGTAGTGGTGCAACAGGTTTTTTATGTTTGATCATGATAGTCGGATTAAAAATTTACATTGACGCCGAATGTATAGACGGTGGTAGGGGGATAGTTGTTCCCGCTTTCGGGATCCCAGCCGGGATAATAGCTATCCAATGAAAGGAGGTTGCGGGCAGCGACGTATACTCTGAAGCGATTTAAAGCGGAAACAAACGAGCTAGGGATTGTATAGCCCAATTGAAGATTGCTTAATCTCAGAAAAGACGCGTCCCGTAACCAATAGGAAGATACCCAGTTGTGTACACTGCCGGCACTGAGTACCAGCGCGCGTGGATAGATGGCGTCCCGATTCGGGTTTTCGGGTGTCCACCGGTTATCGTACATCCATTCCTGCACATTACTGCCCAAGAGCAGGCCTCGGCCCTGTTCGTTGCCGCTCAACGATCGTTGAAATCCGCCTAATCCGCGAAGCTGTACAGATAGGTCGAAACTGCCGTATGTTGCCCCCATTGTCAGGCCATAGGTATATTTCGGAAGTCTGCTTCCGATAACTTTCCGGTCATAATCCGGATCGACGACGCCGTCGGGCACTCCGTCCTGGCCGCCGATGTCTTTAAATCGGTATTCACCCGGGAAAGCAGCGTAGGGCTGACCGGGGTAGTTGGCGATGTCGGTCTCATCGATAAACAGGCCATCTACTTCGTAGCCATAGAAGGCTTCAAGCGGGTAGCCTACCAACAATCCGTTGGCCAGGTCACGCTCAATATCGGCGAGTTGCAAAACTTTGTTCTTCACGGCGGAGAAATTGACCGCAACGTTGTACGAGAACTTGCCGAAGTCATTGTTGTGCCTGACATTAAAGTCCCATCCCTTGTTTTCCACTTTGCCCGCGTTTTGTTCCGAAGAAGCAAGTCCAAGTACGCTTGAAGTGGATACTTTGTATAGGATGTCCATTGTTTTCTTGTAGAAATACTCCGCTTCGATACCGAGCTTCCCGTTGAACATATTGAGATCCAAACCAATGTTTGACACTTCAGTGGTTTCCCAGGTGATGTGCTGGTTCGGCACAACCGTTGCGGATACGCCGGGCGACAAAATTTCCGGACTCCCCAACGGATAATCCAATCCGGTGGTAAGAACCTGCTGATACGGGTACAATCCAATCTCCTGATTTCCCAATCGCCCATAAGAGGCGCGTACCTTGAGCAATTCTATCCATTCAAACGCTTGCCGGAAAAAATCCTCCTTCGATAGAATCCAGCCCGCAGAAAACGAGGGGAACAAGCCATATCGGTTGCTTTTAGGAAAGCGGGAAGAACCGTCGTACCGTATATTCGCCTCAAAAAGGTATTTGTCATCAAAGGAATAATTGAACCGTCCGAAAAATGACCGTAGTGCCCATTCCTGGCCGGAACCGCCGTTTCGCATATTATTTTGCGATCCGGCATTAATTTCATAGAGTGAGTTGTTGGTGAAATTATCCCGGAAGGCACTGGTCCAATTGCTTTTAGATGCCTCCTGGGAGTAACCTCCCAACAGGTGGAAGGTATGCCGGGGCAGCGAGAGATCATAGTCGGCCAATAATTGCAGCGTTGTCAGGGAGCTGTTGTCGTTCCGGACCGTTAGCTGGGCCGGGCCCTCTGTGTAAAATTCATCTACCACTAGCTCGGCACCATACATCTTGTCGTTGATGGCATCCAGCAGGTAGCCGGCTTTTCCGCTTATTTTGAGCGATTTAAAAGGGCTATATTCCAATTCGGCGCTACCTAGAAAATTATTGTTCTTGGTATTACTGAAAGATTCGCTATCCAGCCACCCCGCGGTAGTAAATCCCGATGTGTTGCCATACGTGCCATCTGATTTCCTGGCCGGAATGGTGTTGGGAATCTTGATGCCATACGTAATTAAGCCATTGATGTTTTTTTGTCCATTGGCTCCTGCGCTAACAGGTTCGTTTTCCGTTCCCTGTTTGCCTGATAGCCTGACTTTCAAATTCAATTTATCGTTCAGCCGACTATCCAAATTCAGGCGCAGGTTGTAACGCTCGAACGATGATTTTTTGACCAATCCCTCCTGGTTTAGGTAGCCCACCGAAAACAGATACGAATGTGAGCGGGTACCGCCTGAAAAGCTGACATCGTGGTTGGTTTGAAGACCGCTTCCTGAGTTAAGCAGATCTTCATAGTGATTCGCATTGGCGTAATTGTCTGGGTCGATTCCCGACTTGAACTTCTCAATTTCCTCGTCGGTATACACTCGGCTTCTACCTTCGTTTGTTGCGGCTTCGTTCATAAATTCCGCATATTTCCAGGAATCTACCAATTGCACCAGCGAGGTGGGTTTTTGAACGCCGATATACCCGGTGTAATTCAGTCTCATTTTCCCTTCTTCGCCTTGCTTGGTTTCGATCAGAATGACACCGTTTGCAGCACGTGCACCGTAAATCGAGGCGGATGAAGCATCCTTCAATACCGATATGCTTTTGATATCACTCGGATTTACATCGTTAATTGATGCAGCGATACCGTCGATCAATACCAAAGGATTGTTTCCGGCAGAGCTGAAAGTGCCCATGCCACGGATCAGGATTCTTCCTTGGTCGTTGCCCGGCTGACCGGAATTTTGAATGACCGTGACGCCGCTCACGGCTCCCGAGAGTGCTTGAGAGGCCTGGGTGAGCGTCTGTTTCTCGATGTCCTTTTCGTTGACGGTGGCAACCGAACCGGTGAGATTGACTTTCTTCTGTGTGCCATACCCCACCACCACCACTTCATCCAGGTCGCTTAGTGAGGGAGTCATGGAAACGTCGATGGTATTTTGATTGCCGATCGTGCGCTCGGAACGGTCGAAACCGACGATGCTAAATACAAGTATTTTTGCACCTTCTGGAACAGAGATCCGGTAGTTTCCCTCGGAATCCGTCGTGGTTGCCGTTGTGGTTCCTTGAATCGTGGCGGTCACTCCTTCCAGCGGATTCCCCTGCTCATCCGTTATGCGGCCAGTGAGAAAGCGCTGTTGCTGAATCGGCTGCTCGGTGTGACGATCGATCATTCGGGAAATTTGTGTTTTTCGCTTTTTGATAACAATGGTCTTGTTCTTCATGTACCAATCCAGCTCTTTTTTTTCCAGTATGGCTAACATGGCGTCTTTCAACGAGGCTTGTTTCAGCTCCACACTGACAGGAGTGGAAGCGATGTCTTTGCCCAGGAAAAAGAATGAATAGCCCTGCTGCCGCTGGATTTCCGTCATGACTTCTTCCAGTGTGGCACGCTGTACCGAAAGGGTTAATTTTTGCGCATGGCTGCTGGCGATCGCCTGAAATAGCATCGCAAAGGTGAAGAAAACCGTTAATTTCATAATTAGGATATAACGGTATGGCATGGCATACCCCGCCCTTTTTACACATCGTGTAAAACTCATATATTTGTTCTGTTTGGATGGTTAAAAAATCAGTTAATACAGGTGCGCATTACGTGCACCGAAAGACGTCCAGACATTTTCCGGGTGGTGTAGCAGCACCATCCGGATTCATTGGACTGTTACGTACGTTTTTTTTTATCCGGCTCTGGCATGCATAATTTTCTGGTTAGTTATTGGTTTCACAAATTGGTTTACTTTATTTTCCGATAATCAATTCCGCGCGATGAATTGCCGAAGGTCTGGCCTCTACGTCAAATCCGGCGGTTCTTAATATTTCCAGCAACGAATCCAACGGCATATTTCGTTCTACTTTTCCAAAGAATGCTACCTTAGGTATCTCTTTTTTATATGAAACAGCTACATCATACCAATTACTCAATTGCGTAAACGCTTCTTGGGGCGAACTTCCGCTGAAATAAAAATAGCCATCTTTCCATGCCGTATACTGCTGCACATTTACGCGTTGGATGGATGTATTACCTCCGCTCGAAATAGCCTGCTGTCCTGGCGAGAGTTTATCTATTGCCCGGCTTTGTTGGTCGAAGATCTCCACCGCACCCGTTACTAACGTCGTTTTGGTTGTCGGTTCGTCGGGGTAAGCAGCTATATTGAACTCGGTACCCAAAACGGTAACCACCTGGTTCTTGTAGTGTACTCTGAATGGCCGCTGTTTGTCTTTTGCGATCGCAAAATAGCCTTCGCCGGTTAATTCGACCATTCGTTGTTGGTCATCAAATTTAATTGGATAGCGCAACGAAGAGGAAGCATTGAGCCAGATTTCCGAACCATCTGACAGGCGTAGTTGATAGGTGCCTCCCTTGGGGGTTGATATCGTCACCATGCGTGCAGTGGTGGCGGGAAAGGCCGCTTCGCCATCCGCAAAAACGTCACTTCCGTCCGCATACTTGATGCCATCTCCGATTACAATACCTGCTTGATCCTCACTTAAACTGATCGTGCGGCCATCTCCCAATAGGAGGGTGGCACGATTTCCACCCGGAGGAACTTCAGTCGCTAACAGCGTTGCCGATTCAGGTCTGGATTTATAGGAATAGAAATACAGTCCTACACTGATTGCGATTAACAATATCGCCGCCGCCATATAGATCGCAAGTCGCCCCACTTTAGATGGAGTAGACTTCGAAAGCTGCGTCGTCATGTGGTTGTCCAACGCAGCCATAATTGCGTCCTCCCGGCTGTGTGGAAGATCACCTGATGCTGGTTCCGCGAAATGCGCATAGGCACGTTCAATCAACGCAGCCTCCTGGGGTGTTGCTTTGCCGTTTAAATACCGGTCGAATAGTTCCTTAGCGTCTTTTTTGGTCATATTGTATGTATAAGGGAGTTTTTCTGGCTCGAGGAGTTAGATGAATTTTAAAAAAAATTATAAGTCACTTATTTACAGACAGATAATTTTTGATTAAATCAAGTGCATCATAATTGATACCAAATTTCCAAGTGTTTTGCGCAAGATGGTCAGTGCATTGCTTGTCTGGCGTTTTACGGTGTATTCCGAGAGGTTTAATTTTTGCGCGATTTCACGATGGGTCAGGTGATGTTTCCGGCTTAGCAGAAATACTTCGCGCATTTTCCGGGGTAATTTTGCGACTTCTGCTTCGATGATAGCCGCTAATTCTTTGACCTGGACTTCAGCATCTGCTGTAGACTCCTGCGTCTCCGAGATCCGTATCAAGGTGGCAATAAATTCTTCGGATCGTTTACCATTTTGGAGTATTTTCAGTACCGCATGCCTTGTTGCTATATAGAGATATCCCGATACGGAACCCCGTATTTCTAGCTCCTCGTGCTTCTCCCACAGCGCGGTAAAAACATCCTGGATAGCGTCTTTGGCCTCCTCTTCGTCTTTGAGCATGCTTAAGGCGTGCCTGAACAGAAGGTTACTATATCGAACATAGAGCAGGGAAAAGGCATTGTCATCGCCAGCCTTAATTAAGGGGATCAACTCTTCATCTTCTAATTCCCAGTAATTTATTGCCATGCGGAATCTAACAATCGATGTTCAATACTTGTCAAGCAGCAAATATCTGACTTAAATCGATGTTGTCCAATTTTCGGATCACAAGGGTCACGCCCGGGGGGCAACCAGCAATTGGAATACATCCCGGTACCACCGGTACGGGTTGCTTTGCCAATGACACTTACCTTAGGCCATCGAAACGACAAACGAGCAATGGCACGAAGGAAATGGTCTGCGCATTCACCGGCATGTTTTTCGGTACGATCCGGCAGCGAAAGCATCAAAGCTGGATCCTATTGAGGCACTTCGGTACGAGTAGGTGAAGTTTCCGCCGGGGCATCAAAGCCGTAATCGATGATTGTGTCGCCCGCCCATAGCTTGCCTCCTTCCTGCCGGATTTCGGCTCCAGCAGGCACCGCTACCAACACCGCAGCTCCCTGTGGGGTAAGCTTCACTTTTGCCTTGCCGGATACGTTATGAGCCACGAAACGAGCCTGAACAGCATCATACAGGTCTACCTCGCCGCTTTTGGAAGGTAACGAAACGGTCACTTCCCGGCTCTCGTCATAGGGGTTGTAGCAAAGGTAACTGGGATAGGCCTTATTCCGGAAGAAATCGGTGGCTAACAGGTCGAGCTGCAGAATGCCCTCTACATCGGTACGTTGGATGATGCTGCCGAACACGCCCACGTGGGCGCTGCCATATACGCTGAACTGTGACACTTCGGGGTTTTTGCCAGGAACCCAATTGGGGCCGTCGCCCTGGGCGACCGGAGCGGGGATGTGTTTGTACCGATCAAATGTCGATTCTTTTACCAGACCTTCATAACCTATGACGCCTTTGGTCGTAGCAGCGAGTTGGGGAATCGTCTGATGCTCGGCCGGCATGTATTGCGGATAGAACAAGCGGGCGGCATTGGCGGCGTGGAGCATCCATTTGCCGATGGCGGTCGCATAGGACTGGTCATACCGGACCATCGGTACCAGCGGGATGGCGGTATCAAAGGTATTCATGAGAAACCCATATCCGCCGTGGTCTACCGTGCTGCCCACGATGCCGGAAATATCAAACCCATTCCATTGGCCTACCAAAACGCCCCAGCCTTTTCGGCACACCGACGTGCCGTCGAAGGTCCATCTAAGAATCTTCTGTATGTCAAAGTCCGTGCCCTGCTCGGCATTCATCCGTGCGGCGGTATAGGCTCCATAAGGCATCAGGATTTCGTAAAAGCGGTTTTCGGATTGCGATTCGAGCGCCCGTTGCGCCCGTTGGGCGGCCTCAAGGTAGCGTTTATCGCCGAACTTCCCGTAGGCGGCATACAGCACCCATGCATGGCCGGCGGCTGCATCTTCCTGTGCACAGATCCAATTGGATTCCGGTTTCAGCCGTGCATAGTCGAAAAATGTATGGCTGTAGTTGCCCGCCAGTACCGAGTCGGCCCGGTAAAACTGCTCGGCAATACGGCGTGCCAAAGTATCGAAGCCGGCCTCGTTGGGATAGCGATCATAGATGGCGTAAAACAGCATGTTGGGATAGACGTCATACCACCAATCGCGGCCGTAGCCGCCGCCCAGCAGTGCGACTTCGGGCGCAGTGTTGTTCATCATGATGTTCCACCCATTGTCTTTGTTAAAGTAATTGCGCAGCATACCCACATAGTTCATGTCGCCCTGCTGCTTGTCGATGCCGACCAAGGTAGCCCCAAGCACGCCACCCATCGTGGCCAATGATTCGTGGAACATGCCCTTGTTGTTTTGCAGGCCCTGGCGGGCATCCCCCATGGCGGTATATAACCCCAGCGTGGGCTGGTTAAAATTCTTGTTGGTGCTGTCCATCCAGATCAGGGGCCAGTATTTGCCCTGCGCGTCAAAATCGTATACGATGCTGTCATAAGCCACGGCAATTGCCCGCCAATCAATGATTTCAAGTGGCTGGGGTAACTGTGTCATGGAGTCGATACGCGGCAGCCGTTGCTGTGCTACCGGAGTGCCCTGAATAGTGGTGGGCTGGGAACAGGAGGCCAGCCACAGGCTGGCAATGAATAGAAAGATGGTGTTTCGGAACATAATCAAGTGAGTTTATCGGCTGGCAACTGCTTACTCAGCTCGGCATTGCCACGCAACAGGCGTTTGGCAACAAAAATAGAACATAATTGCAACAACGCGATCAAAATGATGGCGTATCGAAGCGCGGCTTCTTCGCTCACGTAAACGGCTAGTGCGATGAAGGTAAACGCCCCGAGCAGCCGGCCGGCATAAAGCCCGGCTTCGTGGTTGAGAATATATGCAAATTCATGGCGGTTTTCAATGTGCTTCAGGATATCGATCACACTGAACTGGATAGGAAAATAAGCCAGATCCAGCAGGGGTTTGGCAATCAGCAAAAACAGCATGAAGAGCAATACGCCCATGGCATCAAAGAAGACACCATTGATCACTGCGGCCAACGCGAAACAAACCAACCCGATGGTAAAGATGAGCAGGCGGTGCGAAGGCTTGGTGCGGCGGCCGAGGATATACATGACGATCGCGGCCACAATGGCCCCGGCAGATTGTGCCGTACCCAGGGCACCTTCCTGTCCCACCAGCCGCATGATCAGCATGGCCGGTGCCGTAACCAGAAACCCTTGGGCAAGCCCCTTCAGTGCAGCCAGCAGCAGCAAACGGTACCATTGTGGATGAAACTCGAAATAAATGAAGCGTTGCCGGGCAGGATTGGCGAATGTGCCGCGAAAACACATAACCGAAGCGATCACCGTTGTGATGAATACCGCCAACGTTACAATGCGGTAGGCGGCGTTGGCCTCCCCGCCAGTATGACCCACCCACTCGATGAACCATCCGATGCCAATGGGTACCAATACGGCAATGATGGTGTAAAAGAAAGTCTCCAAGCCGTAATAGTAGTTGCGGTTCCCATCGTGTGTGATGGCCAGTGCCAGGTAATCCCGGTTGGCCCAGTAGAATCCGAAAGACATGCCCATGGTTAGCCCGGCTACGGCGATACCGGCGATATCTAATGTTTTCAGTGACATCATAATCGTCATCGATACCGCGCTAAGCATCATTCCCACGGAATAGAGCGTTTTAATGTTAATACGGTTGAGCAGATAACCATTGAGCAGGAATGTAAGCGGAATGCCTGTATAGATGGTAAGCTGGTAGACCACCACCTTGACCGGGTCGTTGGAATTGCGCATTACGTAGGCAGCCACGAAGATGTCAATGACCGGCAAGACGAAGGCATAGATCAGGTTAGTCAGTACCAGCACCCGGAAATTGCGCGGTTGCTGCCTGAAATGGGCAGCCTCCGCCTGAAGTTTCTTAAACATGTTGCTATGAGTTTACATCAAAGGGTATCGAGGATCTCATGGATGGAAAAATGGGCACCACAGACATGTTCATCGGCAGCACCGTAGTAGATCGTCAGCCGGTCGCCATCCACTACGTGCCCATTGGTAAATACGACATGGCCGAAAAAGCCAGTCCGCTCGTAGGGTGCCGTAGGCTCCATAATGGGGTGTTCGCTCCGGCCGAGGACGATCGACGGATCTTCGAGGTCAAGTAGCAGTGCCCCAAGGCAATAGTGGTGGTTGGCATCTGCTCCGTGGTAGATGGCCAACCATCCCTTATCGGTGCGGATGGGTGCCGCGCCGGCTCCCACGCGCCGGCTATCCCAATAGTTGCTCCGGGTGCGGGCAATCAGCTTGTGCTCGCCCCAATGGATGCCGTCGGGCGAGCGGGCAAGCCAGATGTAGTTGCCACCGAGGTCAACGCTGCTGGGACGGTGAAAGGCATAATAGTTGCCGCCAATCTTGGTCTCGAACAACGCACAATCTTTGTTGTGCGGCGGGAAAATCAGCCCGTGATGTACAAAATCCTGCCAGTTTTGGGTGGTGCGCAGCCCTACGGCCACGCCATTGGGCGACACTGCCGTAAAGGTAAGGTAATATTCGGCGTCCAGTTGGCTCACGCGGCAGTCTTCGATGCCAAAGGTTTCGTACAGTCCCTGGCCCCACAGGGGGCCATAGCCCGGTTCTTCGCGGAACAGGACGCCGTCTTCACTGCTCAATAGTCGCAAATGCGAAAGGGTAGTCAGGTAGTCAACGCCCCGGAAGTTGATGACCCGCGGGTCTGAAGCGTCCAGATCCGGATCGTCGGCGGGCAGTTGGATGATTTCCATACCGCCTTCGGGTTTCAGCACAGGGAAGGAGATACGACCTTCCTGTTGTGGCGGCCGCTCGGCCACCCGGAGAATAAGCCAGATTTTGCCTTGATACCGGAACACCCCCGGATTGAGCAGGCAGGCAATCTCCAGCCCCGGTGTGGAAGGCTGGAGATCCGGCGGCGATAACAGCGGATTTTGTTCGAAACGGGTGGATATATCGAAACTCGTCGGCATCGTTTAGTAACCTTGGTTTTGCATGATGGAACCCGCCGATTTGTCAACTTCACCTTGCGGGATGGGGTAGAGATAATTGCGATCCTGGAAGTTTTTGCCCATAGCGGTCAATACTGCTTTGGCCGTATTCCAGCGGCGCAGATCGCTGAAGCGGTGGCTTTCGAAGCCCAGCTCTACACGACGCTCGTGGTCAAGCCACTGCTGTACCTGTGCTTTGTCGGTCACGGCTACATTACGGGCGGGCAGTGTACCTGCCGGTGCCATACCCCCGCCGAGAACCGGCGTAGTGCGTGCCCGTGTACGGATGCCGTTGATGATCCCGATGGCTTCGGGATAATTGCCCAGTTCGTTGTAAGCCTCGGCCTTCCAGAGTAAAACGTCTGCCCAACGGATATAAATCCGGTTTACCGGTGAGTCGTCATTGCCTTTGTTGTCGGTATTGGTAGCTCCCAGCAACTTATAGACTGCTTGATCCGATGTATTGACGGTGTAGGCGCTGCGGGGGTCGTTGGCTTCGAAAGCATTCAGGAAGTCATCGGTAGGGGCTACGAATCCCCAGCCGAGTAATGCGGTCAGCCCATTACCCCTACGGGGCAGTACCCCTTGCTGGTGATCATAGGCAAAGATCACTTCATTTTCAGAAAACTCCTTGCCGGTATCGAAAGCATCAAAATAATTGGCATTGAGACTGTAATAGCCCAGGGCTTCCAGCGAAGTAACCTGATCGACCACGTCTTGCCAGCGTTGCTGGTAAAGTGCTGATTTGGCTTGCAACGCGATGACCGCTCCGCGTGAAACACGCCAGCGCTCATCGTCAACCGAATATTTGGTATTCGGCAAAAGACCTGCGGCAGCTGCAAGATCTATGTCGATCTGAGCCCATACCTCGGCAGTTGTCGAGCGGCGTGCCACATCGTAAGCTTCATTGAAATTGGCGAGTGGTTTCAGCAACAAGGGAACGTCACCGAAATTGGTCACCAAGTTAAAATAATAGAAAGCCCGCAAAAAAGAGGCCTCACCGAGCAGCCGGTTGCGTAACTCGCTGCTCATGCCGATTTTTTGGATAATGGCATCGTCCGTAAGCTGGCTGATGGCCAGGTTGGTTCGTGAAACACCCTCGTAATCATACGTCCACAGGCCGTTGAAGGCACCGTTTTCTGGCGTGAAGTTGAATGCGGCTACATCGTCCATCCATGCTTGGTCGCCGTCTGGATTCCATTTTTTGTTGGCATCGCCTGAGGCGATGTCTTCGACGATGAAATCATTGCGCACAACCAGTCCCTGCGTCCAGTTCCAGTCGCCGAATAAGTTAAGGGTGCTGGCTAGCGGCACATAAGCGTTCGTCACCGCGCCGGTAAGGGTGCCAACCGTCGGATCGGTCTGTACCTGCTCTTCCGTCAGGATACCGATAGGCTCTTTATCTAGGTATTTTTCACAACCTGTCATCAGCATCAATGCTGCAACAGGTAAGCTTTTTAAATAAGTTGTCATTGTCATACTCTCCTTGTTAAAAGGTTACGTTTACACCAAACAATACGGCTCGCGACTGCGGATAGGTACCCTTGTCAATCTGGTCTGTGGTTTCGGGGTCCAAGCCGGTATAGTGGGTCGATGTAAACAAGTTTTGCCCCGATACGTATAGGCGCAGATTTTGCACGCCCCAGTTTGTCTGCCGGAAAAGATTGCCGAAGGAATAGCCCAGTTCAACATTTTTTAGCCGGAGGTAGGATGCGTCTTCCACATAGATGCTGGAAACCCGGCTGCTTCCGTTGTCGGTAAAACTCACCCGTGGTATCGCGTTGGTACTGCCTTCTCCACTCCACGCACCCAGTACGGCAGTCGTATAGTTAAATGGACGAGTGTCGTAGTCTAAGATTTTTTTTCCGTCGTTGTACCGGTCTACCCCTTGTACGCCCTGGAAGAATACGGCCAGGTCAAAGCCTTTGTAGCCCGCAGACAAGTTTACGCCATAACTCAGCTTAGGAATGGGATTGCCAATGAAGGTACGGTCTTGATCGTTGATGATGCCATCGCCGTTGAGGTCCTTAAACCGGATATCTCCGGGCTTTGCCGCTGGGTTATTGGTACCGTGAAGGTGACTGGCGATTTCATCCGTATTTTGATAAACACCTTCCATCCGATAACCGTAGTATACGTCAAGGGGATGCCCCGGTTCGGCCCGCGTCACTTCACCAATGATGCGCGGTACATTCGGATGTAGCTTTTCGACGCGGTTGGTCAGTGTGGCCAAATTGGCGTTAATACCGTAGTTAAAACCGCCATCGGTTGCGTCGCGCCATCCGGCCCCCAGTTCGAAACCCTTATTCGAAACTTCGCCCGCGTTAACGTACGTTGCACCGACATTGCCAACTAAGTTGGGTAGGCTGACTGCCAGCAAGATGTCATTGGTCCGCTTCACAAAGTAATCAACTGTAAATGAAAGCCGACTGCGAAGCGCATGGATGTCTATCCCGGCGTTATGTTGTGTAGTGGACTCCCAGCGTAGGTCGGGATTGCCATAGCGGGTGATGTGCCCTTCGCGTGAATACAGGGTGCGGTAGGCGTAGTTTGGAATGGATTGGTTGCCCAATGTTCCGGTACTTAACCGCAACTTGAGGTAATCCAGCCAGCTGACATTGGCCATAAACTGTTCTTCGCTGAGTACCCATCCCACCGATACAGAGGGAAAATAACCCCATTTTTTGTTTTCACCAAAACGGGACGATGCATCCGCACGGAGGTTAGCTGTGATCATGTATTTGCTGTCATATACATAGGTGGCCGTGCCAAATAGCGAAAACAGCGCCCATTCCTGTCCGAAACCGCCATTCCACAGGTCTGCATCGGTAGGCCCAAGATCGATGTAGCGAAAGGAAGGGTCCGTGTATTCATAGCGTCTACGCGAAGCGTTGATGGATGAACTGGTGTTGTTGATAAACTCGGTTCCTGCTAAGGCATTGACATCGTGTTTCTGCCCAAAAGTTTTGTCGTAACTCAGCGTATTGTTCCAGGTAATCGTCAGATCTTCACCACGGTCTTCATTCAAGCCGTTCGGCCGGTTCTGCCGCCCCTTACCCTGGTCGAGGGGGCCAGCATTGCCATCGTCGTCGCCGAAATTCTCAAAGAAAGCTTTGGTGTGGTTGAAATTCAACTCTACACCCACATTCGTCCGGAATTTCAACGATTGGTCCTTGAGAATGGCGTATTCACCAAACACGTTGCCAAACGTTTTAAACTGCCGTTGTCGGTTGTCCGTGAAATAGGCTAGCGCTATCGGGTTTTGGGTCCATTCGTATGTTGAACTTTCGAAAGTTCCGTCTGGGCGGTAAAACGGCAAATCGGTAAATGGATCGCGCGCGCTGTAGGTAGGATCACCCGGGTCTTTGTAAACGGAAAGAACAGGTGGCCGCAGCAGGGCATGCCGGATGATGCCGGGCGCATCGCCACGTGAAGACAGCAGGTCGCGCGTCTCATGCGATAACTGCAGGTTGGTGCCCACGCGGATACGATCGGTAAGCTGGGCATTGACATTGCTGCGCAAGCTGATGCGTTCGTAGCGGTCGTTATCAAATACCACAATGCCGTCTTGGTTATAGTATCCGCCGGAAAGCAGGTACTGCACCTTGTCGGTTCCTCCGCTTGCAGAAAGCTGCAGGTTTTGTGAACGCCCAGTCTCGAACAGCTCGTCAAGCCAATTGGTATTGGCCAAGTCCGTTCGGTTTTTTTCAGACGTATAGGGGTTTGTCCCGCTGTACCCGCTGTTGTTCCAAGCTTGTTCCAATGTGTTGAGGTACTGGGTGGTATTCAGCATACTGGGTAGGTTTGTGACCTGCTGGATGCCATTGAAATAATTAACATCAAGTACGGGGCGCCCTTCCTTACCTTTCTTGGTGGTAATCAATACCACTCCTCCGGCTGCACGAGAACCGTAAATAGCGGCCGCGGCAGCATCCTTGAGCACGGTCATCGACTCGATGTCCTGTGGATTGATGAAGGAAAAATTGGTCGACGGGACACCGTCCACAATAAACAGCGGACTGTTGTTGCCGATGGTACCCACGCCGCGGATGCGGATATCAATGGGATCTCCGGGAGCGCCCGTGGCTTGCGTAACCTGAACCCCCGCTACCTGCCCCTGGAGCATTTGGCTCACGTCGGGTACGCGGCGTTTCTGGGCGTCAGTCATGGAAACCGTACCGACCGCACCCGTAATGTTGGTGCGCCGCTGAGCCGTATAGCCTACCACAATTACTTCATCAAGGTCGTTGGCCGACGGCTGCAACGTCACCTCAATATTAGATCGATCACCAACCGGAATTTCCTGTTGGATATGGCCGATATAGCTCACCAGCAATACCGCTCCCGGAGGTACGGCGATTGTGAATGCACCCGCATCGTCCGTGCTGGTCTTCTGGGTGCCGCTTTTTACTTCTATAGTGGCTCCTGCCAGCGGAAGGCCTTGTTCGTCCACCACACGTCCCTTAATGGGTTGCTGCGCGGCATGGGTAAAACCCAGGGTAGCCACCAGTACCAACAAGGACATAAATAGCTTGTTAAAGAGTTGAATAATTGGTTCCATTCGTCATAAATTTATATAGCACAATTGGTAACCACAAAGGTAAGCTTACGGCCGTCGTGGGCGCTGTACTATAATTTCAATTTTATGTACAACTAAGTAAATTGATTGAAAACAAACTGTTTAGGTGTTGATTTGCATGCGCGATCGATACTCGTTTGGCGAACATCCATAGTGTTTCTTGAATTCGCGGAAAAAATAAGACTGATTGTTAAAACCGGTTTGATAAAAGATTTCGTTGACGGTAAGCGTGGTCGTGGCCAACAATTGCGTAGCTTGTTTGAGTCGAATATGGCGAATAAATTCGGAGGGGGTCATGCCACTGATCGTCTTTAGCTTCCGGTAGAGCTGCATCTTGCTCATCGACAACGCTGCTTCCAGTACGCTAGCATTCAGTTCAGGATCCTCAAGGTGCTTCATAATTTGAGCGACCAGCGGTTCAAGAAAGCGCTCTTCCTCGGGGTTACCGATGTGTATTACCCGTTCGATCGAATCGGCCTGTCGGAACCGTTTATGCAGCCTGGCTTGCTGTTCAAAAAGATTTTTCACCCGGATCAGCAGATGACTGGCGTGGAAGGGTTTGGCGATATAGGCGTCTGCACCCACTTGATAGCCCTCGTTGCGCTGTTCCACGGTACCCTTTGCTGAAAGGATGATAAAAGGAATGTGACAGGTGGCGGGCGTATTCTTCACCTTGTCACAGAGCGTAAGACCGTCCATGCCGGGCATCATCACATCGCTGATGATTAGGTCTGGTGGATGCTGCTGGAGTACACCGATGGCCTCAATTCCGTCGGCAGCCTCATAGACGATGTAGTGGGCCTTAAGGACCTCACGAATCAGAAACCGGATGTCTTGTTCATCTTCTGCCACCAACACGGACTTTTTATGGGCCTCGGTGAGCTTTTCCAGTAAGGCCACCTTGTTGTAGGCCGCAGAATCCAGCGAATGGGTAGCCGGCATGGCCATTTCGGTGTAAATCGGTGCAAGGGTGGCATTGCTCTCCACGGGATGGAACGGTTGTCCTTCAGCAGGGATTGGCAGGATAACATCAAAGGTAATCCACCCTTCTTCGATGGTGGCATGGATACTGCCGCCCAGTACACCAACGAGTTCACGGGTAAAAGCCAGGCCAATGCCGGTGCTATAGGTACCTGAAGCTCCCGAACGGCTGCTTTGAAACTGCTCAAAAATGCGCTCATTTTCATCCGGTGCCAAACGGCATCCGGAGTTGGAAACTTGCAGCCGTAAGTTGGATAAACGGGAATCCAGACGCGCAATAAACGTCACGTGTTCAAACATTCCTCCGTGTTTGAAAGCGTTTGAAAGGAGGTTGAACACGATCTTTTCAAGTTTATCGTTGTCCATAGCAAACCGCATGGGGTCGGGTATGTGCAGTTCATAAGTGTTCTGCTGGCGTACACTCAACGGCCTGAAGACCTCGCAAAGGCTGGAGAGCAATGCCGAAACGTCTAGGATCTGGTAATCTGCAGAAAGATGCCCGGCTTGAGCTTTGCGGAATTCGAGCAACTGTTGTACCAGATAGGTGAGCCGTGAGGTTTGTTGTTTTAATAATGCGACCAATGGCTGTGTTTTGGTTGAACGGGTTGGGGGATCGCCTTGCACGCTCTCCATTTGTTCAGATACCCCCACAAGCAGGGTGAGTGGTGTTTGCAGTTCATGGGCGATATGGGTAAAAAACGTCAGTTGGTTTTCATGCAAGGCTTCATCTTTTTCGCGAAGGGTGCGCTCCAATTGCAACCGATGCTGAATTTTAAGTTTATTTTTGCGGTTAATATACCACCAATAGGCCACGCTTACCAACGTGAATAACACACTTAACATAACCGGCCAGGTTTGCCACCAGTAAGGGTTGATCTGTACGTCCATGACGGGGGTTGCTTCCGTCCACATGCCGCTGCCGTTAGACCATTTGATCAGCAGCCGGTACGTGCCAGGTGGAACGTTGCTGTACGTGATATGTCCATTCGAACGATCGTATTGCCACGTTTTGTCGTGCCCTTCCAGCATCCAGGCAAATTGGCATCTGTCGGCATAAAGATAGCTGAGCGCATGTATCGCTGCAGAAAAGTAATTGTCCTTGCGGGCTAGCGTGAATCGTTGTTCCAACCCTTTCTTGGGATGGAGTACCAAGTATTGGCCTTCGGCTAGTCCTTGACTGCCGAGTTGTAAGCGGCGAACGATGGCGTTGGGCAACAGCGTATCCTGGGGAATCTGTTGGGGATGGAAATAGCTGAAACCATAGATCCCTCCGAAATAAAGAAATCCAAGCGGGTCTTTCCATACAGCACCGTCGCTGAACTCCGCGCCGTGTAATCCATCGGTTTCTTGGAACTGGACAACCTGGCCACTAATGGGGTCGATTCGTGCCAATCCCCGATTGGTACTGACCCAAATGTGGCCGGATCCATCGGCCGTAATGGCGTGGATGGTATTGTTGGGTAGTCCTTCAGCCGCGGTGATGCGTTGGAAAACCGGCTCCCCATGAGTAACATCGGTAAGTGACAGCCAATTCAGCCCGTAGCTGGTCCCCACCCACAAGCGGTCATGTATATCACGGTATAGCGATAGAACGTCGTTATTGCTGAGACTGCCGTCGTATGTAAATGCCTTGAAATTGCTAATATGACCACTGGTTTTGTTTAATAGCGACAATCCACCATAGCGACAGGCAATCCAAAGTTGATCGTTTCGTCCGAAACACAGTGAATAGACAATGTCATTGGCTAATCCTTGATTGGGGGTTTGATACCGATATTGTTCGATGAATTCGACCCGCAGGTCGCCATGGTGTGCGCGGACGACGCGCAGATGCAGTAAGCCGTAGCCGCTTGTGCCCACCCAAACCGTACCGTCGGTGTCTTCGAGAATAGCATATACAGATCCGAATGTTGGGAAGTCGGCGTGTCCATCCAATTGTGTCCAGTTAGCTAATCGTTTCCGACGCTGGTCGTAGATGCTCAAGCCGCTTCCATCCGTACCGATGTACACGAGGTCGCTCTGTGTTCCCTGCAGGATGGCGAATACGTCGCGATTGGCGAGTTCTTCGGTCAGGCGGTTATCCCAAGTAGCCTCATCTGTATGTTGAGGTACGAAATCAGACAGAATAGACACACCCCCACCTTTTGTACCTATCCAAAGGTCGCCCTTTACCTCGGCAAAAGCACGCACCGGGGGACGCGACGATGCGTTGGAAGGAGATAAGGTACGGAAGGGGGTGTTGTATTGCGAAACACGTACAAAGCCATTGCCATCTGTGGCCACCCAAAGTAACCGTTCCGCCCCGTTGGCTGCCCACCCGCGTATTTTCATGCCCTGTAAGGGTTGAAGACCTGCTGGAGGGGGCTGGAGTGCGAAAGATGCATCGAATGTACACATGCCCTGTGGGGCCAGTGCGACATAATAGCGTCCGCCATACCAGGTAATGGAGCTGATTGCACTTCCAAGATCAGCGATTTGCTCCAGTTGGAACGTACCGGTGTTAACCCGGTAAAGCAAGCCCTTTGGGTCACTTAAGAAGAGGAAACCATTGGCTAGATGTAGCCCGAGTTCGGTTGGCCGAAGGCGATGTGCCAAACGAAAACCATCTCGGGTAGGTAGGTAGGCCAAGATTTTCCCGTCGTCAGTGCGCACCCAAAGTCGGTTGGTTGCGTCGATGCAGAAATCCGAAATCGCGCCGGAAATACCGGGAAGTGAACAGCTGACAAATGTATCGCGCCCGGCATCGTAACGCACTAAGGGCGCTGTAGGTGTACGGGCATACAAGCGACCAGCCGTGTCGGCAATCAAGCCAAACCCATTTTCGCCGATACCCTGCTTGCGGCTCGCGCCATAGAAATAGTGTCTGAAGGTGCCAGTTAACTTGTCATAACGCGAAAGGCCTTCCACGGTGCTTATCCAAATGCGATGGTCGCGATCCTCGAGCAGCCCGCGGATAATGTTGCTGATCAGTCCCCGTTTCGCGTCGCTGCCCCCAAAGTTGAACACATGAAATTCCTGTCCATCGTACCGGTTCAGCCCATCCCAGGTACCGATCCAAAGCATTCCATCGCTGTCTTGCAGCAGGCAGTTGACCGCACTATTTGATAAGCCATAACGATTATCCAGTTGCAATAAGGAGTAGGCCGGTTCATTGGGCTGGGAAAAGCCAGGTGACCAACCTGCCAAAGCAAGTACGAAAGCAAAGAGGATGGTTACAACCCAGCGGATGTGCATGCTCAAAGTTACACATTCCTCTGCAATCCAGTCCAGGGTTTACAAAAGTCCATGGTTGCCCGCGAAGCGAATTTCGCGACTGCGCCTTTGCGCGAACTACTTGTTCAGTATTTCTACCACCGGCTGTCCGATATTCCCGTTAGGTTCTTCAATATGGAGCAACGCAGCCACCGTAGGAGCAATATCCGTCATATGCGTTTCCCGGTTGGTACTGCCATGCTTAATCCCCCAGCCCATCATTACGAATGGAATGTGTGCATCATAGGATGCCCAGGTACCGTGAGTGGTGCCCCTTGAGCGGGGGGATCCGCTGTACCATTGGGGTTCAAGGATGATCTGAATGCAGCCACTCCGTTTCGGATTGTATCCATTTGCAATCCGCTCGCGTATGCGCTCCGGAATACTGGATGATCCAGCCTTTTCCATATCCGTTACGAAGGATACGCCCTCAAGTGTACGCAGAAACTTAATGGCTACTTCCTTAATGTCGTCTTCGTCCAAGTCATTCGCCTGAATGACGTCGTAATCCAGGTGTACCTGATAGTTCATTAGGCTGCGAATAATTTTTTCCTGTCCAAATTCCGCTGCTAACAACGCATTGAGGCCTGTAAGCGCGTTCCGCTCATCAAAGTAGCCGGCATTGCCGCGCTTATCCATAAAAAACAGCGGGTTGTGAGACGCTCCGTGGTCCGCCGTGATAAACACCGTATACTCGCCTTTGCCCACGTGCGCATCGAGGTAGGAAAAGAACGCTTCCAGCTCTTTGTCCAAACGGAGGTACGTGTCTTCTACTTCAATTGCATTAACCGAAAACTGGTGGCCTACATAGTCGGTGGAGGAGAGGCTTACAGCCAGGAAATCCGTGAAACCGCCTGGGTTGTTGCCCATCTGTTCGTTATCGATCGCAGCCTTAGCCAAATCCAGCGTCATTGAATTGCCAAATGGTGTGGAGCGGATGAGGCCCAGACCATTGTCTTTGACAAGGGTGCCCAGTTTTTTGGGGAAAACGGGCGCTTCTTCACCCCGGTAGGTCGCCTCGTAAGGATTGTCATCTTCGATACTCTGTGTGTAGGTTTCGATGGGATAAAGCGTGTTCCAATCCTGCTGTAAGTATTTCTCGGCCACTTTTTGCGCATTGAACTTTTTTACCCATTGGGGCAGCTCTTGCATATAAAATGTACTCGACACCCAATCACCCGATTTCCCCTCAAACCAATAGGCCGCATCGGCAAAATGCCCTGCGGGAAGAATGCCGCCGCGATCTTTGATGGCGATACCAATGACCTTCGAATGGAAGTTGGTAGCCAGCTTGAGTTGGTCGGTGATGGTCGATACGAGCAGATTCCGCGGAGATTGCTTTCCTGCATCCGAATCGGTGCCCACACCACTTACATTGTCATCCTGGGTGCAATACATGCGTTGACCCGTCTGTTGAATGATGAAATCGTTGCCCGCGATGCCATGTATCGCCGGAACACTGCCCGTATACACACAGCTATGACCAATCGCAGTATAGGTAGGGACATAGGGGATATAGGTGTTTTCACAGGAAAACCCCTCGTTCAGCAAGCGCTTGAAGCCACCGTTGCCATAGCGGTCGTAAAAACGGTACAGGTAATCCCACCGCATTTGATCCACCATAATGCCCACCACCAGTTTGGGGCGTGAAATGGATTGCTGTGCATGTGCATGCAGCGTAAACAGGCCCAAAGCCAATAGTACTACACGTAATTTCATCGATTTCATATAAGGAATGTGGACGGCTAAGTTAGCAATTCTTGGTACGATATCGAAAGCGGCATGTAACAAGCCTGTTGCAAATAATTAGATGCGGAAAACAACCGCCCAGTTAAGGTAATCGGCTTGTACCCGGTGCATATAGAGGGTGCTTTGTAAGGCAATATTTGGGGTTAGGTAATAGCGCAAGGCGGATGTCCAGTACCATTGGATGTTATGGAAACTACGGTAATGAAGGTACTTGCCAAACATACCGTTTATGGCAAAGCGACCCAATCCTACTTCAGCACCTGCACTGGCGCCAAGACGGACGCGATCGTATGAAGAGCCATAATATTGAAAAGTTGTTTCAAAATTACCGTCAAAAACCTGGTGATAATAAACCAGATCCACGCCCGCTTTGAAACCAAAAGCTTGGTTAAGGTAATAATTATACCCGCCATAGATTCCCGTGCGCCAAAAGCCGCCGTCCGTCCGATACTTACCCCGTCTTCCTGCGCCGACGACCAGCTCGCCGCTACCACCCACTATCGGGCGAAAATCGCTGCGCCCCGCCGATGCTGTTTGCTGCACATGCCCTAATGCAGTTTTGATACCGATGGTGCCATTGACCGTATTGATCCCGCCATTCGGTATTTTCAGTCCACCGTTGGAATAGTGGAGTATATTAGCCGCAGCCGACAGGCTGGTGCGGTCGCTTACCGGTATTTCCAATCCTAGTTCAGCCGTCAGCGTGAGGTTGAGGTGGCTACCCACGGTGGTGGTGGCCGGCTGGGTGTCGATCGTTTCGGTGATATAGGTAAGGCCTATTCCCGGCGTAAATAAGAGCTTTGCGCTTCCGGCTTGCAGCAGTTGGAAATCCACTTCACTCAACATACCCATAGCCGTACCATGCGTGTAGGTCTGTCCGTCCACGATTTCCTTCATATGATGCATGTTATGCCATAAGATGCCAAAAGATAACCCTTTGGCATTGAGCAGCGCTACCCAAGGCTGGCTGCTCGCCGATAAATCGCGGTCGTAACTGACATGAAGCCCAAACAGGAAATTACGATCGTTCCCTCCCGCATTGGCCATATCGATGCCAGCCGTTGGTTTAATTGAAAGTGCGTGGATAGACGACGTTTGCTGTGCCGCCAGTTGAATCGGGCACAAAGCAAACCAAAAGATCACAGCCGCTTGTAGTCGCAAGCAGCGTCCATAATTGGTTTCCATGGTATAATAAGACGGTTTTAACTCACCATTGTATCCGTTTTACGGCTCACGGCCATATTCCGAGCGGTATTGGCAATGGCCCTGCTATCATATCCGCAAAACGTCCATAGTTCCTGCTGCTCGCCATGTTCTACGACTCCGTCGGGTATACCCAAGCGTATCACCGTGGCTTGATAACCGTGATCGGCCATAAATTCCAGTACGGCGCTACCCATCCCCCCTTGGATGCAGCCATCTTCGATGGTGACAATCTTTTTGAATTTGCCAAAGACTTCGTGCAGAAGGTCCGCATCCAACGGTTTTACAAAACGCATGTCATAGTGAGCCGGAAAAATTCCTTCCTGGTTGAGTGCGATACAGGCTTTGACCGCTTCGTTACCGATATGGCCGATGCTGATTAAGGCAAGTTCTTCGCCATCGCAGATTTTTCGGCCCTTGCCCACTTCCACAGCGTTGAGTGGCCTCCGCCAGTCGGGCATGACACCCTGTCCGCGGGGATAACGTATGACAAACGGACCCCTGCCGTCTTGTTGGGCGGTATACATCAGGTTACGTAATTCCTCCTCATTCATGGGAGCGGCCACAGTTAAGTTGGGAATACACCGCATATAGGCAAGGTCATAAGCACCGTGATGCGTAGGGCCGTCGGCACCGGCGATGCCTGCGCGGTCAAGGCAGAACACCACATGCAGGTTTTGTATAGCTACGTCGTGTATTACCTGGTCATACGCTCGTTGCATGAAGCTGGAGTAGATGTTACAAAACGGCACCATACCTTGAGTGGCTAGACCCGCGGAAAACGTTACCGCATGTTGCTCGGCAATACCTACGTCAAAAGCTCGGTTAGGCATGGCCTTCATCATAATGTTCATCGAAGATCCGGAAGGCATGGCAGGCGTGATACCCATGATCTTGTCGTTCTTTTCGGCCAGTTCCACCAGTGTGTGACCAAATACATCCTGATATTTCGGTGCAACGGGTTTATCGCTTTTTGATTTCTTGATTTCGCCAGTGATTTTGTCAAACAGACCGGGAGCATGCCACGTCGTCTGGTCCTTTTCTGCCAGCGCATAACCTTTTCCTTTTACGGTGATACAATGGAGAAGTTTGGGGCCGGGGATGTCCCGTAGGTCATCCAGTGTTTGGATAAGCCGCTTGACATCGTGCCCATCTATCGGGCCGAAATAGCGGAAATTGAGCGATTCAAACAGGTTGCTGTTTTTGAGTAGGGTACCTTTGATGCTCTTCTCGATCTTTTTGGCGATGCCAAGCGCATCCGGACCGATTTCGGATATCTTGGTGAGCACATGAGCAATATCGTCCCTGAATCGATTCCACGAACGCGACGTCGTGATACTGGTCAGGTAATCTTTAAGCGCACCGACGTTTGGATCGATAGACATGCAGTTGTCATTGAGGATGACCAGCAAATTGGACTTCTCGATTCCTGCATGGTTAAGGGCTTCGAAAGCCATGCCGGCAGTCATCGCTCCATCGCCGATGACTGCTACGTGTTGCCTGTCGATCTCCCCTTTGTAATTGGAGGCCACGGCCATGCCCAGCGCCGCCGAAATGGATGTGGACGAATGTCCTACGCCAAATGTGTCGTATTCGCTCTCGCCCCGCTTGGGAAAACCACTGATACCTCCAAGTATCCGGTTGGTGTGGAACACCTCACGCCTACCGGTCAATATTTTATGACCATAAGCTTGATGACCTACATCCCACACCAGCTGGTCGTAAGGTGTATTGAGAACGTAATGCAATGCTACGGTTAACTCCACTACACCGAGGCTCGCTGCAAAATGCCCCCCGTGTACGGAGACGGTGTCGATGATGTATTGACGTAGCTCACTGCACAACCTTACCAACTCTACTTGGCTAAGCTGTTTCAGGTCTGCGGGTGTGTTTATTTTTTTAAGCAGTTCTCCGGCTTCAATCTCCATAGCGTCCGGTTTGGAAAAATTGATACAAAGTAAGTAATAATTATTGAGACCCCGTGTCGTAAAATTTTTACATAATGGATAATGACTAATATAAATGGGGAACAACTGATTTGAGAGATTGTTCGCTACGCCAATTCATCGGAGATGTTGTTTAATTTCTGTCAAGGAAGTGGCCCCAGTTCGTCTATTATAAAATTAATGTAATGTTGTTTTGCAGGGTACCCAAGGATTATGCCAAAGAAAATATATCACATTCAAATGCTTACCTTTGGAACCATATGATGGAAGCCGAAGGATATGAAATAAAGCTCCCCCAATTTGAAGGGCCATTTGATTTGTTGCTGTTTTTTATTGAACGCGATGAGTTAAATATCCATGACATCCCAATTGCCAAAATTACCAACGATTTCCTGGATTACATCTTACATATGCAGGCGCTCAATATCGAATTGGCAAGCGAATTCATTTTCGTGGCAGCAACATTGATGCGGATTAAAGCCAAGATGCTGCTGCCGCGTCCGGAGCTGGACGAAGAAGGCAACGAAATAGACCCCAAGCAGGACCTCGTGCAGAAACTGGTGTTATACAAACAGTTTAAGGAAATTTCGGAAGAATTACGTTTGCTGGAAGAAAAACGGCTCTTGCAGTTTAGGCGCGGGAACCTAGCTGCGGATCTCCACCGGGCAGGCGAACATGCAGGCCATGGAGAGGAGCTTACCACATTCGATCTGTATAAGCTCATGCTGGTGTACGAAAAGCTGATATATACTTACACATCCCGTAGCAACGAAGTGCGGCATACGGTTGTGAAGTACCCGTATACCATCGAGCAGCAAAAAAAAGCAATTGCTTCGTTGGTAACAATCAACAAAAAATTGGACTTCAATTCCATTGTCAAAAATTCAGAAAATAAAGTACAGTTCGTTTACAATTTCCTAGCCATTCTGGAGATGCTGCAACAACAGTTGCTGGAAATACAGAGCGGGTTGGGTTTCAACAATTTTTGGGTGTCGGAGCGGAAAAATTAGTAAAATTGCCTATCTTTAGGTCATTGTTGAACCAATGGCAAACGAATGGCCTACATCGATGCCTTACAGCGGCAGAAAGCGATTTTTTTAGGGGGAATGTCAGGAAAACGGGCCGTCGTTCCTTTTCAGGCAGCCGGACTTCGTATCGCAGCTAAACAACAGCTTTCGGCACGTGCATGGGCTTACATCGATGGCGGTGCGGGCGATGAAACAAGTATCGCAGCTAATGCAGCCGCATTTTCCGACATTTCGATCTTGCCTCGCATGATGGGAGGAGAGGGGCCGGCTGATTTTTCCACCCGACTACTGAATACCGATTTGGCGTTTCCCTTGCTCCTCGCTCCTATTGGTGTATTGGATCTGATCTGCCCGGAGGCAGATCGCGTAGTGGCCCGCGCCTGTCGGAATGTGGGCATTCCGATGATATTTTCCAACCAGGCGGGTACGCCCATGGAAACCTGCGCGCAGGATCTTGGCGATACGTCACGTTGGTTTCAGCTCTATTGGAGCAAGTCGGACGATCTGGTGCTGTCATTTATACAGCGTGCAGAGGCCTGCGGTTGCAGCGCTATCGTACTCACGGTAGACACCACGTTACTGGGTTGGCGAAGCCGTGACCTCGCATTAGGCTATTTGCCCTTTCTGCGGGGCATGGGCATTGCGCAGTATACCTCAGATCCTGTATTCCAGGCGTTGCTCAATCAGGGAGCGGGAGCAGCCATCACCGGTGCGCCCAAGCCAACGGTGACGCTGCAAACCATTGCCAACTTGCTGCAGCTAAAAGCTAACTATCCCGGTGGGTTTTTCCATAACCTTTTCCGTAAGACACCTTTGGAGGCAGTGCGATTGTTCATCAATATCTACTCCAATCCAGCACTAAGCTGGGAGCAAGTCATTTGGCTTCGCCAGCAAACCAAGCTGCCCATTCTTATCAAGGGCATTTTGCGTGCGGACGATGCGCTTAAAGCGATGGATGCAGGAGCCGACGGCATTGTCGTATCCAACCACGGCGGCCGACAGGTAGACGGGGCAATTTCCAGTTTGCCTGCCCTGAAGACCATCAGGCAAACACTTCCCAAACCTTTTCCGATCGTACTTGACAGTGGCATACGCAGCGGCAGCGACGTATTCAAAGCGCTTGCCTTGGGTGCTGATGCGGTGCTGCTCGGACGGCCGTATGCGTATGGGCTGGCAGTGGGGGGGCAGCGCGGAGTGGAAGAGGTAATCCTCAACATGCTCAATGATTTTGAGCTTACGGCACAATTGGCAGGTTGCCGGAATATACAGGAGATCGATGGAAGTATGGTTGGATAATGACAGTCGTGCGCTTTAAGAGAGATACTCCACATATTCCCAACGCGGTATCATCCGCGCACCTAGCGATGCGAGGTGATCCGTGTATACCTGACAATCGATCAACCGATAGGCATTAGACTGGCAGAGTGAGATCAACGCCATTTTGGAGGCGTTGGCTTCCCTGCTGAACATGCTCTCCCCACAGAAGACCTGACCCTGGGCGATCCCATAAAGGCCTCCTGCCAATGTATCGTCGTACCAGGTCTCTACGGAATGTGCATGACCCAATTCATGCAGCCTGTTATATGCTTTTTGCATATCCTCGGTGATCCAGGTGCCGTCCTGTCCACGGCGTGGCTGCATGGAACACGCAGCGATCACTTCAGAAAATGCGTGATCGTAGGTCACGCGGAAGCGCTCCGAACGGATTAGCTGGCGCATGCTTTTGCTGATTTTCAATTCGTCGGGAAAGAGCACAAAGCGCTCGTGAGGTGAATACCACAAGATGGGAGTATCGTCGTTATACCAAGGGAAGATGCCCTGCCGGTAGGCTTCGAGAAGTCGGTCGGACGTCAGATCACCACCGATGGCTAATAGCCCATCGTGCTCGGCGAGTGCCGGGTCAGGAAAACGGATGTCGTGCTCGTCCAGTTCGAAGATCATCCGGCTTATTCCGGTTGCCTGGGTTCTTTGCTGATCTCGTCGAAGAGTTTATCCATGTGCTCCACGTATTCGTTGGTATCATCCAAGAAAAACTCAAGGTGGGGCACAATACGCGCCTGATTCTTAATGCGGGCTCCCAACTTGTAACGGATTTCGTTGGCGTGGGATTTGATATGGGCCATATCTTCCTTTGCCTGTTTGGTGTTGAGGAAACTCAGGTAGACCCGGGCAATGGCCAGATCGGGAGTCACCCGTACGCGGGTTACCGTAATAAAGGCTCCGGGAGCCCACGCCTTGCCTTCCCGTTGAAAGAGCTCACCCAAATCCTGCTGGATAACCCCAGCAAACCGCTGCTGTCTTTTGCTTTCTGTGCTCATAAACCTAAACCTCCAGGACAAAGGTAACAATTTTCGAGGCCAAAAAAAATGCCTGCTATCTCGTCCGATAGCAGGCATTCACCTAGTCAAACTCTCGGTACGCCCCGAAGGTGGCGAGGCGGTCTTCTCCAAGTGTTTCGGGGATTGGATCTGCGGAAATGCCCAATGCCTTGCATACCTGCCGCCATAGGCCGGTCCGGGTATACGTCTGATGAACTTTTTGAAAAGGCGTAGTCAAAAGAAGTGTTTTCGCTTTTTCGGGTTCTCCCATATCGATCAGCAACTGTATGCGCCTTTCGATAACCCACTCGTCATCAAGTGCCGCTACCTGTTCAAGCCAACGTTCACGTTCGTGGATCGTCGTTGGACCCAGTTCCCGGAGTAACGCATCGCGTTCGATCACTACTTGCGGATGCAGTTGCAGCCATTTTTCATCAACTGAAGCCAACGCCTTTACGGCTTCCTCGTTCCTGCCTTCCAATTTCAATAGCCTTGCCAACAGCACCTTGGCTACGCCCAGTGGACACGCGGAAAGAACAGCAATGGCCTCCGCAGTATTTCCACGGCCCGCCAGCCAGGTGCCGTAATGAAACCGCCACAGGTCAGCATTTTCCGTATCGGCGGCAAGGACATGTTTAAAGGCATCATCGAGGTTTTCCATGCCCGACGGAGCCCAAAGGCATTCGTGGACTTCAGGTGGTTGGGGATAGGTCCCTTTTCCCAACGAGGCGTTCAACAAATCTTGCCATACACCCACGGTTTTGACACGGGCCCATCCAAAAAGCGGTATTTCTTCCACGGATCTCAAGTCGCTTTCAGGAACCTGCAACCGGTGGATGTCAAGCGGTTTGTCACTGGGAAACCAATATTCGGAATGCCACCGGGTCTCGCCGGGTCCCAACTCCTGTTTGATCGATTGGTCTGCGGCCGGTCCACCCTGTATTTCGACGTACGGTGTTTGTGCAGCCGTACTCAATGTAGCCCACGCACTATCGGCCCCCCTGCCATAACTCCACAACTTGATCCCCGGCGTGACCGCGGGGTCTGCGATGTGGTATAGCCCCGACCCCAAAGAGGGGGTGTAAGCGCCGAAGGCGTTTACATCGGTGGTTTTCCAGAAGTATCCGGTCATTTCCTGGATGTCAGCCTCTGTCCGGGGTCCCTCTTTTTCCCAATTGATGGTGTTAATCGTGGACGCATGTGACAACACCTCGCCGCGCGGAAAATGGAATTCCGTGTCGGATGCCGCGGGCAGCGCAGCATTCGACCACGACATCCAGGGGTACGCCTCCGTTCCGGTGTTGTGGTAGACCACGCGTTGCGTAAGGTACTGGTCTTCCGGAGCAAGGGAATATTCAACAGACCATTGCATCCCGAAGCGGAGTTCCCGTTCGCCGCATGTCACGTATACCCGTTCGCCGATGCGATCGATCTTATACAGAATTTTTTCATTCTGTACAGGCGTGTGGGAAATGGGAAAGCTCACCTCGATTCCACCTGCAACGAAATAAAACCGGGGTAAGATCCGTGTACCGCGGATTACGTCGGGATGATACAGCACCTCCTTCCCCGACGTTTTGTGGATCATCGAGGTGATCTTACCGCCCAGATCGGGACATACCGTGATTTTTACGTAATTGTTTTCCAATACGATGAAATGGTAGGATTGCGGTGCTGGCCGATTAGCCGTTTCGGAATAACTTTCGTAAGGGTATACCCCGCTCGGATCAAATGCTGTGGGTATCGGCCCCGATGGCGTGAGCGCATGTGTCAACTGATAGGTCGTATATACTGAAAAAATGACGCTGTCTGTGTTGTGCGATGCCATAGCAGGTAATTCTATTGTACTAATAAAAAGAATAATGAACCATCTCAACTTCATAATCCTTTATTTTTGTGTTGCGGCCAACCGATCACTTAACTCCGTCAGCAGGGCATTTCCGGTTTGCACCGCTTCTATCACATCTTCCTCGTTGAAATCGTGTTCCTTCGGAAACGTTTTAAGATGGTTTTCCAGTTTCTCCAGCGCCGCGGCTACCTGTTTGTCCGTTGTGTTTTCAGCGAGCGTTCTCAGGATGTCTATTTTCTCAAAATCGACGATCCCTTCGCGCAGTTTTTCGAAGCGGATGCTGCTGTTACCGCCCGGATAAACCAAGAAGGTATCTCCTGCAGGCCAAAGCGTGTGGCGCGCATCCCTCACCGGGTCTTCAGCCCACGCATCATAGGCCCACCGCAGGAAACCGTCGTATCCGTATGCGCTGGCATACCAACTGATCCACCTGCCCTCCGCGGGAGGTGAAAATACGAAATTATTTGGTTTTGCCGGATTGCAACAAACATAATAGGTGGAGGTATATCCCTTGGCAGACCGCTGTTGGACAGTTTCCATGCTGGGCTCGTTTCCATATAAAAAGCAGTAGTCATCCAGCAAGTCATTGAGTTCCGGGTGCCAGTTGCCCGCGTAGGTGATCTTCCAGTCAGGCGAATGCTCCTTAATGACTTTTGCCGCGGCGATGGTATATTCCAAGGGATTTTCATTGATGCCAAGATAGGTCTTTTCGAACCATCCCTTTTCCTTCAGATGTCCTTCCAGGTCGCTTAAGAACGTATGCCAAAAGGCCTTGAATTCAGCCGAGCCCGGTGCCCACGATTCATAGACATAATCGCCGGACGCCTCATCGAGGTAACGGAATCTATTTTCCCACGGAACGGGCGTATAAATGGTAATGGCCTCATCGATCCCTACTTCCATGGCCAGCTGTACATAGTCATCAAAGATACGGTAATCAAATTTCCAGTCGCCGTTTTTTGTCTTGATCAGGTCGACCATGGCGCCTTCGATCCAATAGGAATTGTCTGACCAGGGTGAATGTACGGCATAGGTGGTAATAAACGTTCCTCCCGCATCGGCATAGGGCTTCAGGTGCTTCTTCAATAAGGCCTTGTGATCTGCCGACCAAGGCTCAACGTGATAATACCAGGCGACAGCCCAAGGGTTCTGCCAAAGGTCCAGACGGTAACTCCATTCGGTTGGCGGTGGCAGTGTTTGCGCCTGCACATGTACCTGTATGTGCAGGGTTGTGCGGTGTCCCTTTGCGGCGACTTCGATCGTTCCCCGATAGGTGCCAGGAGCGGCTCCCTGCGGTATATTTACCGCAATCCATACCGGTCTGGCCGTTTGTCCGGGCAGATCGAAACGGTCAAACGGTTCGAGCCGATCGGGCATCAGGTAGGCCCGATCTGCTGGCCCCGCAGCACAATCTTCGGCAAGGGCTCCATAGGGATAATTGGATAACACATAGCGGACCAAGTTGAGGTCGATGTTTTCGTTAGCCAGTACCGCTCCATTGTTACCTACGAGATCAGACACCTCGAAACGCACCTGTTCGAGGGAATCCGTGGACCAAACCACTGCCTGGGCATTCAGGCGCTCACCCCGCCATCCGGTTGCTTCCCACGACAACGTTTCGGTTTGCAGACTGGGTATTTCCGAACGGAAATACAACTGATCCGTTGTACCGAAGGAAACGTGCATACCCGGCTGGCACGCTTGCCATGCAGCGGTGTCGGAAGGCCGGTCAAAGGTATGCTCTTCCTCATAATGAGGTGCCAGCACGGGCACCTTGGAGCGATCGATTTCTCCGGTTTGAAACTGCCCATACGCAAACGGGACAAAAAAGGAAAGGGCTAAAAGAAATATTATTGTTTTGTTATTCATTATGCTATGTTTTACCATCCTACGTTTTGTTCTAATACACCGCCCGACAACTGGATTTCCTGCAGTGGGAGCGGATCAAGGTAATGCTTAGGCAGGAACTGCCGTCGGCCGGCCGGTTCGGCAACCACAAACCCGTCGCTGTCTAACTGCAATTGAGAACTTCCCTGGGGATACCTTTCCGCGTACTCCGTGCCGGTAAATTTCACCCCACGGATGGCTTTCGGTAATTCGGTTTCTGCCGTTTTCCAACGCCGCAGATCGTCCCGCCGGAATCCTTCGAAGGCCAATTCGACGGTTCGTTCCCGCCGGATCTCCGTCCGCATATCCAGCCCATGGGTGGTTACGTGGGCGTTCGTGAGCGGGGGCATGTTTACCCGTGCCCGTAGCAGGTTGATCGTCCGGTCAAGGTCCTCGTCGGAAATTTCCGCATCGCGTTCAAAAAGAGCTTCTGCAAGGATCAGCAAAACTTCGCCGTACCTGAATTCCTTGAGGTCGTAATGGCCCCTGAACGTTGCTGCGTCAACGGTCTCGTCGAGAAATTTCCTGAGCATGTAGCCCGTGCGGGTAGCATTGGTCCCGGTAAATCCCGGATAAATCGTTTGCCAGTTTCCCCCTTCGCTCACGATCTGGCTCCCTGGGATAACAAAGGTCATTTGCATCCGCGGATCCCTGTTCTGGAACTCGCTCTCAAAGCGGTCGTGGCCTTCGAATCGATCCGAAATGGTGGTGGGAAGGCCATCGGTACACAGGTACATATCTGCCAAGCTTTTGGTGGGAATCATCTGGTTGAACCACAGTTCGCGTGTCCAATTGTGCTCGGCAACAGTGAGGTAGTATCGCCGCGCGAGGATAACTTCCTTGCTGTCATCTCCTTCCAGGATGAAAAAATACTTGTAGCTGTCAGCGCCTTTTTCGTCGTACAGCGCATACGTTCCCGAGGAAATCACCGCCTCGGCGGCATCAATAGCCGCCTGTATGTACGTCTCGGCCCCAGCGCCTTCGTGGTACGTTGCCCATGTCCCCATATACAAGGCAGCTCTTGCTTTCAGCGCCAAGGCAGCGCCCCGTGTTACCCTTCCCAATTCGTCTTCTGTCAAATCCGTCTGTGCGGGTAGTAGCGCAGCCGCATTGTCCAGGTCACTGAGTATAAAATCAATGATTTCGGCCTGTGAAGCTCGCGGCGCATGAAGTTCTTCGGAATCGATATCGAGCACCTTGTCAATTTTGGGGACACCGCCAAATGTGCTAACCAAGTTCCAGTAATGGTAAGCCCTGAAAAAAAGCGCTTCGCCCACCCAGCGGTCGATTTCCCCACCCAGTTCTGATTCTTCCGCCTTTTGCAGCAGGTAGTTTGCCGCGCGGATCCGCTCGTAGGAGTTGTCCCATAGTTCCGAAGTCTCCGCCGGTTGGTAGGAACCGTTACTCACCGGATCTGGGCCCAGACCGAAGGCTAGATCCGAATTGCGGTCTATATATTGAGGTGCCTCCGAAAGGCCGAAATAAAAGTCGTTGGCTGCCAACATAAAATCGCTCGACTGATTCCAGAAGGAAGCATCTGACAGTTGGTCTTTTGGACTCAGATCAAGCGATTTCTCACATCCCATCGACAGCAATGTGAATGACAGAATCAGTAATTTATATATTCTTTTCATTGTGTGAAGGTTAAAATGTGACATCAATACCAAAGGAATAGACACGTTGGAAAGGGTAGTTGAAACCCGTTGTCGACGACTCCGGATCCCATCCTCCCTTCACATGGTGTGCTTCCCATAGGTTCTCCCCGCTTACATAAAGCCGAACTTTTGATAGCGACAGGTTGTCGAGTAAGCTGTGCGGAAGGGTATATCCAAGCTGAAGATTTTTAATACGGATATAGGCGGCATTCACGCGTTGGAGCGTCGACTTTTCGTAGTTCCAATACCGAATATTTCCGTGGCTGAGCTTGGGATAGGGCGCATCGGGGCGGTCTGCCGACCAGGTCTGCCCATAATAGAAAAGCGGTGGTTGCCGCCACCAATCACTCCACGGAATCGCATACTCGCCCTCCCGGAAAAGCGTACGGCGACCGACACCCTGTACAAACAGGCTGAAATCGAAGTTTTTATAACCGCCGCCAAGATTTGCCCCAAAGATGTAACGGGGAGTGGTGTTGCCGGCGTTAATTACGTCCCCATCTTGTCCGGGTGTGCTGCTATATGGATCGATCCGTCCATCACCGTTTAAATCCTTGTATTTGGAATCCCCGATGCCGATGTCGCTCGGTACGCCACCAAGTTGCTTGTAAGCGTCCAGTTCTTCCTGCGTGCGGATAAGTCCGTCAAACACATAAGCAAAATAGGTGTTGATGGGATAGCCTTCACGAATGGGGTTCAATCCCAAGTTGTAAGTGTCTTGTCCGCCGTAATTGACGAGCCGGTCTTTGTAATCGCTGAGAATGAAGCGTGCCGAATAACGGAAAGCACCTACCACATCCTGATACGCGAGCGAAGTTTCAAACCCCCACGTTTTCAACTCTCCCGAATTGGAATAGGGTGGGATGGCGCCAAGCACCGAAGGGTAGGTTACCGGAATCAACATGTTTTTGTTGCGCTTCACAAAATAATCGAAGGTAAGACGGAGCTTTGACGAGAACAAACTCATATCGATACCCGCATTCTGACTCACCAATGTTTCCCAGGTTCTGTTCAGCGATACCATCCCGGCCAACGAGGCCGACTGGTCGCGACGGCCGACACCAAAGGGATACATACCGCTGTCGCCGATATTGATGAGTTGGAGATAGTCATAGAGACCGATTCCCTCCTGATTACCAGTTTCTCCATAGGAAAGGCGCAACTTCAAATCGTCAAAAAAGCCGATCTGCTTGATGAAATTTTCTTCCGATAGGCGCCATGCCACTGCCACACCCGGGAAAAAACCCCATCGGGTACTACGCTGGAAACGGGAGCTCCCATCGTATCGCAGGTTGGCTTCGAGTATGTATTTGCCGTTATAGATGTAATTTAGCCGGGAAAAGGCCGAACCAATGGCCCAATGCTCTCCAAAGCCGTTATTTTGCATGTTTCCGGTTCCACCGAGATTCAACGACCACACTTCGTCGGTAGGGAAGTTATCCCGGGTGGCTTCAAACACATCGTAGTCGTTGTCTTCGTAAGAAGCACCCGCCATGACGTCGATCTCGTGGCTCCCGGCAAATTCTTTCGTATATTGGAAATATCCGGTGAAGTTGCGGTAGGTGTTTCCAGCACTTTGCCGCCAAAGCCAAGCCTCGTTCGGATTGGCAATGGAGTAGTACGCAATGGCGCTTTCGTCCCACGTATAAAGGGGGTGCGACTTGGCGATATTCCGGTTGTCCTGTAGGCTGTAGTTAACCCCCGCCTGGAGGTTCAGTTTAAGCCCATCGATGATGTCTCCCGTCAGCTTGAAGTTGGTGTTGATGTTCCGGGTCTTATAGGTAGCTGTTTCTGCCTCCCGCGCAATGGCTACCGCGTTGCCCCATCCCCCCTGCGCAAAGTATTTTTCACCACTTTGGGTGTATACCGGAAAATAAGGCATCCCGAAAATAGTCTCCGTGATCAGCCAGTTAGCGCCAACGCCGCCTATGTCCGATCGCGTCTGATTTTCCAACGATAGCTTGGTTTCCAGTTTAATGCGCTTGGAAATGTTGTAGTCATAGTTTAGGCGGAGGTTGTATCGCTTATTGTTATCATCTGCATACCGGATGATGCCTTCCTGATCACTGAAGCTTCCTGAAAAGTAATAGCGTGAATGTTCAGCGCCACCGGATGCACTGACGTTGTGTACCTGCTGCAATCCGTTTTCGAACACCAAAGCTCCCCAGTCGGTGCTGGGGAAGTTAAGGATATAACCGGATAGGGCGGGGTGCGGGATGGGGTTGGGGTCGCGGTCTATGATTTTTTGAAGCAGCTCGTCCGTGTACATGGGCGCAGACCCATTATGGATGTTGGCCTCGTTATCCATAATCGCGAATTGGTAGTGATCGGGCGTTTCCATGATTCCAGCCAACCTGGAAAAGGCCACGTTGCCACTGTAGCTGAGAACCGGCTTCCCGGATTTTCCGTGCTTGGTGCTTACGAGAATGACGCCGTTGGAACCTCTCGAACCGTAAATGGATGCGGATGCATCTTTCAGCACCGATATGGACTCGATGTCCTGGGGGTTCAGCAGGTTCAGATCGCCCGCTACGCCATCGATCAATACGAGCGGTTGATTACCCCCGCCGGCGAGGTCATTTCCGCCATTGGTGGATGAAAATCCCCTCACGTTGAGACTGAAGCCTTCCTGTCCGGGCTGGCCGCCTGTGCGCTGTACCAATAGACCCTGCACCGAACCCTGAAGTGCAGCCAATGTATTGGTAACAGGCCGGGATTCCACCACCTCCTGGCCAACTGTCGAAACCGCGCCAGCCATCGTTACCCGTTTTTGGGTGCCGTAGCCAACGACAACCACTTCTTCAAGCGATTCTGCCGATGGACGAAGGATAATTTGAAGGCTGTTTCTTCCATTCAGGGATATTTCCTGCGACAAGAAGCCGATCATGCTGAAAGTGAGTGTGGCATCCGGCGGAGCCGAAAGTTGGAAACGTCCTTCGCTGTCCGTACTGGTGGTGCGATTGCCCGGGGATACCGCCACGGTAACGCCCTCCAACGGGTTGTTCAGCGAATCGGTCACCCGGCCCGCAATGGTTTGTTGGGCGGGGGCAGTTTGCATCGTTAGCTCGTTGGAGGGCTGCACCGGATGGGTACGTGGTGTTTTTTTGATGATAACCATCCGATCTTCGTCATTAATCGTATAGGCAAGGCCCTGCCCCGAGAGGCATTGGGTCAATACATCGTCCAGTGAAGCATTCTTGACGTTTAAACTGGTAGGTTTGGCCGCTTTCAGCAGCTGTTGGTCAACCAGGAAATTGTACCCGGTTTGCTTGTTTATCTCGTTGAATATAACCAAAAGCTTTTCATTAGCTATTCCCAACGTAATGCGTTGTGCACTTGATCGGTTGGCAAAGCCAGACACGAATAGGGCAACTAATAGGAAATTGGTCAGTGCGATCCGCATAAGAATCGAATTTAATTGCGCTGCATTCCAGCGCTTTTCTGGTCTCTTCATTCATTAGTCGATTTCGACTATAAACTTGGGGCATCCTCCACATACCATGGAAAATGACTAAGTTTGCATAGTCTGGGTTTATGCTCTGAATGCATAAGCGGTTATGTCCCTTGCATTCAGAAGGCGCTAATTAGTTATCACAATTGCTAATATTGGCCCGAATGATTTCGGAAAGGTGAGCCCGGTATTTTTTGCGGCTTCCGGGGGCTACCGGAGGCCGTTTTTTTGTCCGGCTCCTGATATGTGCTATTTTCTTACGATAATCCTCCTTTCTGCTAGCGTAAATTTGATGTTGTTTCCTGCGGCTTCTTCCATGTAGTGCAGCAGCGAACTTAATTTCATGTTCCTCGATACTTTTCCGATCAGTGTAAGATTTTCATCCACAACATCCTGGTATTCAATTTTTACGTCATACCATCGGCTTATCTGAGCCAAGGTATGGTGCAGGTTGTCGTTGAAGACAAATAATCCATTTTTCCACGCAATGGCTGATTCGGGGTCTACTTCGTCTACCGTAATGTTTCCCTTTCTTACGGTGCTTTGCTGGCCGGGTTTAAGAACGATCGAATGGTCGGATGGCAATGCATCCGGCTGCGCCAGGGAAATTTTTACGCTCCCGTCTACCAGCGTTGTCTTTATTCCAGATTCTTCCGGATAAGCTTCAATATTGAATCGGGTGCCGAGGACTTGGACTTCCTGCCCGTTAGATACAATATAAAAGGGCTTGCCGCTGTCTTTGGCAATTTCAAAGTAGGCCTCTCCGGCAAGCTCCACCCGCCGTTCGCTGTCGTAAAAGCCGATTGGATAGCTCAGGGAACTGCCTGCATTGAGCCATACCTTACTTCCATCGGACAATGTAACCTGGTATTGTCCCGCGAGTGGCGTAGAAAGTATGACCGATTGTATCGGAAATGCTTCTGCAGACTGGGCAGATTCCGATCCGATACCGGCAAGCGGAGTGCCATCGCTGTAAGTAAAGCCGGCATTATCGATGGTGATACCGGGTTTATTCTTGTCCAACGGAACAACACGGCCATCTTCCAAGGTCAGTGAGGCACTATTGCCACCGGGAAGAACATCCACAAATTGCTGAGAGGGTTGCTTTTCTTCGGATACGTTTGTGTAGTAGTATACGCCCGTGGCTAGGGCAATCAAGACGATTGCAGCGGCGATCCACCTTGGCCAAAGCGAACGTATGGATGGCTGCCTTCCAAGCGCTCTTTTTTTGAATGTTTTGGATAATCTTTCGAACAGTTGAGCTTCCGAATCATCTGACGACCACATTAGAGGGCCCGATGAATCGGTGTCGTACCATTGATCAAGCCGTTCCTTTTCCTGTGGTGTCAGTGTGCCTTTCATCCACTTGTCGGCCAGCTCATGCAATTGATCTTTATCGGGTTTATTCATCTGGATCGCTTTACCTACTTATGTAGTGTCCAAAAAAGGGGACTTACCCTAATACACCTGTTAAAAAAAACAGCGGAGGGAGGTTAGTTGCTGTGGATCAATGAAATAAAAAAATCAGAAAAGATAATTTACCAAGTTTGATACGGAGGCGTTTTAACGCTTTGGTGATGTGGGCTTCGACCGTCTTTTGGCTCACGTGTAAATGTTCTGCGATTTGCCGGTCGTTCAGTCCATCTTCCCGGCTCATACGGAATACCAATTGACATTTTTCCGGAAGTTCACGTATTGCCGTCTCTATTTCAGTTTGCAAGTCGGCAAAATCCAGCCATTGCTGCATCGAATGATCGGACGGTTCCGACAAATCATCTACAGGGAGGAAAGCATGCTTTTTGTTGGCCGCCAGCCGGCCCATAATCTGATAGCGGAGCATGGCGCCAATGTAGGCGGCAAAGCTATTTCTGATCGGAAGCTGGCCTTTACTTTTCCAAATGGCTAGCAACGTATCCTGAACCACTTCTTCGGCGTCGGCCTCGACTTGTAGTTTCAACAGGGCTTTGTAAAGCAAACGCTTCCAATAGCGTTGATAGAGCACATCAAATGCCCCATCTTCGCCTTGGCCAAAGAGACTATACAATTCGTCGTCACTTAATTTTCCGTAAGCCATCAACCGTTGCTTTAAGCAAACTTAGAGAAAGTTGCTTTTTTATGCAATTACAATCACGTCGCAGAACGGCAAAATCGCGAAACCCGCAATTCAGCGCCTTCGCACGATTATTGTTTATTCAACCGTGCCTCCTCAAGGTCAAGGTTGTACTCCAAATCGCGGATAACTTCGTCGTCATACCTTTTTTCTTCGCCAATGCGGTGCAATTCCCTACGCCTTAATTCAACCAGCTCAAGCGATATTTTCTTGAACAACCGTCGTACGGAAGTGATTTCTTCTTTCTTTCCATCTTCATTAAGCGCCAGTTCGGTCGCCTGAATACTCCGGACGAGTTGCTCTTTGATCCGGGCTATTGTCTCATATGCAGCCATTTCTTCTTGGTACTTGCTGTCTAGGTGGGCAACGGCTCCTTTCGCCAGCCGCAGCCGGATGGATTCCATTTGTTCTTCGATAGGAACAATGTCATCTATTTCTTCTACTTTGAGGAAACGGAGAAAAATGGGCAAGGTAAGCCCTTGGAAAACCAGGGTGATCAGAATGACCACAAACGTAATAAACAAAATGAGATTACGCTGGGGAAAAGCATCTCCATTTTGCAGCGCCAACGGGATAGCAAGTGCAGCAGCCAGGGATACGACTCCGCGCATACCCGCCCAACCGATGATAAAGGGCAGTTTCAGCCCCGGGCTCCGTTCCCTTGCCCTTACCCGCGGACTGAGCCAGCGGGGGACAAATGCGGTGATATATACAAGTATAATCCGGATGGCGATCACCATCGCCGATATCAACAAGCCGTATTGGATCGCTTCCTCCAGCGAGTAGCCACCCAAACCTTCCACGATGACCGGCAGTTCCAATCCGATGAGAATAAAAACAAATCCATTGAGCAGAAATCCGACGGTTTCCCAAACCTCCTTGGTCTGCATACGGGTGTGATAATTGAGGTAGTCTTTCGATCGGAACGATAGAAACAGTCCGCCGCTTACCACGGCAAGAACACCCGACCATTCCAGCTCTTCAGCCACGATGTACATGATATAGGGTGCAATCAGTGTGATCGGCGTAGTGATGCTGGACGATTTAGCCCAATAGCGGAGAATCAGATAGAGCAGATGCCCAACCACCAAGCCTACGAATACACCCATAACCGCAAGGACGAAGAAGTTGGTAACCGCTTCCTGCAGGACAAATTGACCCGTAAAAATAGCCGCTAACGCAAAGCGGAAAACGGTCAGCGATGCAGCATCGTTGATCAGGCTTTCGCCTTCAAGAATCGTAAGTCCTCTGCGGGGCATGCTTACGCCTTTGAGAACGGAAGTGGCTGCCACCGCATCCGGCGGCGAGATGATACCGCCCAGCAAAAAACCCAATGCCAATGTGAAGCCGGGGATGATGTTGACCGAAAAGTAAGCGATAGCCAGCGACGTGAAAAATACCAGACCAAAACCCATCATGAGAATGGATCGCTTCCATCGCCAGAAGTTGTTCCACGAAGTATACCACGCCGCCTCAAATAAAAGTGGAGGTAAGAAGATAAGCAGGATGAGGTCCGGATCGATCGTAATATTGGGCACGCCAGGAATAAAACTGATTCCCAACCCCCCGATGACCAGAAAAATCGGATAAGATATATTGATCCGCTGACTGAGTAGATACAGCAGCGCCATCGCAAAAAAGAGCGCAAGAACGAGCAGCAATTGATGTTCAATCATGAGCGTAAAAATACATTATTTTCCCAAGAGCAGACGTCCTTGCGAGCCCCAGCCGCCCACAAATGCATCGACGATACCGTCGCCGTTGAGATCGCCAACCGTGATGTTCCAACTCCGGCCTATGGCAGATGGAGGGACGACTTCTTTGGTCACATCCGTAAAGTACCCTTTTCCGTTGTTACGATATGCACGCAGCTGTTCTTCGTGAAATCCGGGTACTGCGATGGCGCTTAGCAGTAAATCGAGGTGCCCATCGTGATCGAAATCGATCTCCCGCGCCGAATAGGTGGAAAATTTCTGCGCCGGCATGCGGTCTTCGGTTTCATCCCTAAAGCGGATTTTGCCGTCGTTAATAAGCACACGCGCCTGCGGATTTTTGTCCCACGCACCACCGTTGCTTGTGAGATTGGCAAATACAATATCGGGATCGTCGTCACGGTCCACATCGAATACGAGTACATCCCGGGTTTCCAGCGGTTCAGGCAATTCCAGCAGTTCAGCATGATCGGTAAACAGGCCCTTCCCGTTATTGATCAACAAGCGGTTAGGAGGTACTTCGTTGCCTACCACCATATCCAAGTGCCCATCCCCGTTGAGGTCGGTCAGCTTAATTGCTTGGGTGGCATCGTTTACCTGAGGCAAGCTTTCGTAGGTGCAGTCCGTAAAGAACCCCGGATGAGCTGGATCGTTGATCCACAGGAAGTTTTGCCCCTCCACCCCGGAATTTCCCACGACGATGTCAGGCAACCCATCCCCATCAACATCTCCCACGTCCAACCCATTGCCTTCGCTCATTCCGAGAAGGCGCTCGCTCACATCGCGGAACGTGCCATCCCCATTGCCCAGGTAATATTCGTGGGTCTGATCGTCTTCCGCTACGAACACAGCGTCCAAGTAGCCGTCGTTGTCGAAGTCGGTTACACGAACGTGCTCGGTATCGTGCTTTGCAGCCTTGAATATCCCTTTTTTCCAGGTAAGCTTGCCGCTTCCATCGTTGAGGTAAAGCCTGTTTTCATCGGCTTCAAGTGCGGCAATGACATCGGGGTCGCCGTCACCATCTATGTCGGCGAAAGCCACTTCAAGGATATGAGCCTCGGGATCCTGAGGCACGTGTGTGTCTGTTACGTCCCGGAAGTAATCAGTTTCGGTATCCGAAGGTGATTCGCATGCCCAAGTGACGCTCACGGCTAGCCACAGGAACATTTTTAGAATTTTTAGCATCATAAAATTCAAGTTAACAGCGGGTATAACTGCTAAAGTACAAATATTTCTCATTGTTTTATAGCCAACTTTGGCTAAGTTTGTCGCATATCTTATTGCAATCATGATTCAACGTATCCAGAGTATTTGGTTGTTTTTGGCTTCAGTCACGCTGTTTGCTTTATTCCTTTTCCCCTATCTACAGTATTCGGACATTGGCGGGATGGGGAAGGCGTTGAAGATAACCGGAGTATACCACGGTCTTGAGGGACAGGCGATACGCGAGAAATTTTTTATCCTGCAAACCGTTGCTGCCGTTCTATTGGGCCTATTTCCGCTCTATATCATTTTTAAGTTCCGGAACCGTAAACAGCAGATCCAGTTGATCGTATTGGAAGTAGTGCTTATCGTATTGTTTGGTGTGTGGTTATATGGGGCTGCAAGTACCGAGTTGACAGCTGCCAAACAGTTTCTTTCGGCCCGGAATATTGGGGTGGGTTTTTTTCTGTTACCCATTAGTATCATTTTTCTATGTATGGCTTTGGGGAACATACGGAAAGATGAAAAATTAATTAAGTCGGCAGATCGACTACGATGAGGCAATTTGTAACGATAGGAATGTTGATGCTTCTCTCTTTGGTCGCATCAGCACAGCATAAATCCGCTGACATTGTGGGGCAGGATTCGAGTGCGATTGTTGTCGATAACATTCAATTTAAAGCGGAACAGTTTGTTATCGACCCGGCCACGCGCACAGCTACCGTAACGCTCGCCCTTACCAGCCTGAAAGACAAACCACGTGAACTGAAAATCAATGTTTACGGCACACAGTTGGTAGACAATGCGCGGGATGCGTATTATTTTTCAACCATCGCATTGGGGCGGGTGCTTATGCGTTTTGAGGACAAACAGAATTACCTGCATTACCTGCTGCAGCCACAGGTGCCGGCAAAACTAACCATTACCGCTGATGCGATTTCAACCACTGCGGCGGCAATCCAGGTAGTGAAAATTGTGTTTGAAGACAGCGCGGAAGAGGGACGTTTTCTGGATGCCTACCTAACAGACCCTTCTTCTACATCGGAAGACTAACCTATCGATATCGGATTTGTTGCCGGTCCATCATCCCCATCTGATCCTTCATCATTTTGATCTGATCGGCTAGCAATTTATTTTTATCGGCCCGCTTGGCTTCCTGCAGGTATTTGGTGGCTTCCCGCTTGTTGCGTTTCGCCATGGCAATGCCTGCCAGGCTTAGTTTCGCCAAAGCGACATTGTGTCCCATGTGAAGGCCTAAAGACAGGGCCTTTTTAAAGTACTTTTCCGATTGCATGGGTGATTTTTGCGACTCCATGAGGCCCAAAAGCAGGTGATAGTACCCATGCTGCGCGCGGATCAGTTGTTTTTCGTAGTGGGTAATGCGATTCAACCATTGATTCGCTTTGTCCATCTTCTCTTTACGCAGGTAAAACTGGGCAATCAACATGTTTTCATTGAAAAACACCGTTACGAAAGCCAAAATTGTGATAAAGATACCCAATATACCCCATCCCCATTGCCCGACTACGAATAGGGCGATGGTGCCGATTAAGATGAGGGAAGATATGATAATGCGGACGATGTTAGACATGTTGATTTTATTTAATTCTTTCGTTCTCAATAACCGTGCAAATTTAGCTAAATTTTACCAAAGTCAGCGCAGCCCTGTATCTTTCTCTTAACCGCCGCGGGCATACACGAAAGGAATCCAGTGGCATGAACGCAGTGAGCGTTGCCGTTCCGTCGTGCTTGCCTGCGGTGGGCGAGTGAAGTCCCTGGTATAAAACAAATTGGCGGGTTCACCCAATAACCGTATTTTTGCGAAATGAGCATACAGTTAGAAAGCAGTTGGAAAGCTGTCTTAGCGCCTGAGTTTGCCAAACCCTACATGCAGCAGCTTAAAGGATTTCTTCAGGAAGAAAAGAAAGAGCATACGGTTTTCCCTCCTAGTAACCTCATTTTTAACGCTTTTGATCATACACCTTTTGATAAAGTTAAAGTGGTTATCCTGGGGCAGGACCCGTACCACAATGTGGGGCAGGCACACGGCTTATCGTTTTCGGTTCCCCAAGGTGTGGCAATTCCTCCCTCCCTGCGCAATATGTATCAGGAACTGAGCACCGACATAGCCGGATTCCGGATTCCAACACACGGTGACCTGACCGCGTGGGCCAACCGGGGTGTCCTGTTGCTCAATGCGACGCTAACCGTGCGGGCACATACCGCCGGCGCACATCAAGGAAAAGGCTGGGAAGCCTTTACGGATAAAGCCATCGCCGAGTTATCCGCACGTCGTACCGGCATCGTTTTTTTGCTATGGGGTCGGTATGCTAAAAACAAAGCTGCGCTGATCGATTACCGTAAGCACCACATCCTCACAGCTGCCCACCCTTCACCGTTCTCAGCATACAACGGCTTCTTTGGCTGTAAGCATTTTTCCAAGGCAAATGCGTTCTTGATCAAGGAGGGACTGGAACCGATCGATTGGCAAGTATAACCGCTTATGATCCCGTCTTAATATTCCATGGGAACAATCGGCTCTTTTTTGCTGGTAGACATGATCATCATGGTCTGAAATGTCTTCACATACGGAATCTTGCTTATCTTTTCCATGATGACCGCTTCGTAGGCTTTGATGTCTTTCACATAAACCTTCAGGATGAAATCGCATTGACCGGTTACGTGGTGGCACTCCGTCACTTCTTTGATGTTTTTCACCGCTTCCACAAATTCGGGAATGGCATTGTGGGTATGGAAGTCAAGTGATACCTGAATAAACGATTTGATGCCCAACCCCAGCTTTTCTTCGTCGACAAAAGCATGGTAGCTCTTGATATAACCTGAGTTTTCAAGTTTCCGCACGCGTTCCAACGTCGGGGCGGGTGAAAGCCCGATGCTGGAAGCTAACTGCAGGTTCGTAATCCGCCCGTTTTCCTGCAAGAGCTTTAGAATTTTAAAATCTGTCTTATCGGGTTGGAAAGGCATATTTGAAATCACCAAATTAGATTTGGCAATAATACAATTTATTTTTCAGATTATTGGGTTATCGCTAAATGCGATTCATTATCACGGATTTGTAAAAGCCTCCCTTTCATAAGGTTTATTACCACTTAAATTGTAACTTTGCAGTTCGAAGGGTTGGCGGTTGTCTGCCTGCCTGAATGTTAATCATCGAGAAAAAGGGTGTTATGAGTACAAAAGATGATGAATTACTGAAAGAGCTTGCGCTCGAAGAATATAAATACGGATTCACGACGGACATTGAAATGGACATAGCCCCCAAAGGGCTCACCGAGGATACGGTTCGATTGATTTCCGCAAAAAAAAATGAGCCCGAGTGGTTGTTGGAATGGCGGCTCAAAGCGTTGCGCCACTTCCTCCAGATGGACATGCCCACCTGGCAGAATTTTGAGCATCCCGATGTGGATTTTCAGGATATTTCCTATTATGCAGCCCCCAAGGCAAAGCCTCAGCTTAACAGCATGGATGAGGTGGACCCCGAGTTGATTTCCACGTTTGAGAAATTGGGCATCCCGCTGAATGAACAGAAGGTATTGGCTGGGGTGGTTGCTGTCGATGCGGTATTTGACAGCGTATCTGTCAAAACCACGTTCCGTGAAAAACTGAAAGAGCAGGGCGTCATCTTCAGCTCTTTTGGGGAGGCGGTTCAGGAGCACCCGGAGCTGGTTAGGCAATACCTGGGTTCGGTGGTGCCACAAACCGATAACATTTACGCCGCGCTGAATTCCGCGGTGTTTTCGGATGGTTCCTTTGTGTATATTCCCAAAGGGGTGCACTGCCCCATGGAGCTTTCCACGTATTTCCGCATCAATGCAGAAAACACGGGGCAGTTTGAGCGGACATTGATTATTGCCGATGAAGGGGCTTATGTGAGCTACCTGGAAGGGTGTACGGCACCGATGCGCGATGAAAACCAGTTACATGCGGCTGTTGTCGAGCTGGTCGCGCTAAAAGATGCCGAAATTAAATATTCCACGGTGCAGAACTGGTACCCCGGTGATAAAGACGGCAAAGGCGGGATTTATAACTTTGTCACCAAGCGTGGCATCTGCAAGGGCGATAACAGCAAAATTTCGTGGACACAGGTAGAAACGGGCTCAGCGATTACGTGGAAATATCCCGGGGTCATTTTAAAGGGAGACCATTCGGTGGGTGAATTTTATTCCGTGGCGTTGACCCGCAACAAGCAATTGGCCGATACGGGGACGAAGATGATCCACTTGGGTAAAAATACACGCAGTAAGATTGTGTCCAAGGGAATTTCTGCAGGCGTGAGCCACAACAGCTACCGCGGGTTGGTAAAAATAGGCCCGGGTGCCGAAAACTCGCGTAATTTTACGCAGTGCGATTCACTGCTCATCGGAGACCGTTGCGGAGCGCATACGTTTCCCTATATCGAAAACCGCAACAAAACCGCCACGCTGGAGCACGAAGCGACCACCTCAAAAATCGGCGAAGATCAGTTGTTTTACCTCACCCAGCGGGGCATTGATCCCGAGAAGGCGGTTGGGTTAATCGTGAATGGCTATGCGAAAGAGGTGCTGAACCAACTGCCCATGGAGTTTGCCGTGGAAGCACAGAAGTTATTAGCCATTTCCCTCGAAGGAAGTGTGGGGTAATCAATTAAATAGAGTGAAGAAAGAACAATGTTAAGCATAAAGAATTTACACGCATCTGTAGACGATAAGGAGATATTAAAAGGGCTGAATCTCGAAGTGAAGGCTGGGGAGGTACATGCCATTATGGGGCCCAATGGTTCGGGCAAAAGTACATTAGGCAATGTATTGGCTGGAAGGGAAGCCTATGAGGTAACCGGGGGCGAAGTGCTGCTTGAGGGTAAAGATTTGTTGGAGCTTTCACCCGAAGACCGGGCACGTGAAGGTGTATTCCTCGCATTCCAATACCCGGTAGAAATACCGGGTGTATCCAACATCAATTTTCTGAAGACCGCACTCAATGAGATCCGTGCCTACAAGGGACTTCCTCCACTGGAAGCCCGGGAATTTTTGAACCGCGTCAAGGAAAAGCAAAAGCTCGTTGAATTTGACGCCAAGTTAGCCAATCGTTCCTTAAATGAGGGGTTTTCCGGCGGCGAAAAAAAGCGCAATGAGATTTTTCAGTTGGCCATGCTGGAGCCCAAACTGGGTATCCTGGATGAAACCGATTCCGGATTGGACATCGACGCCCTGCGCATCGTTGCAAGGGGTGTAAACCAACTGCGGTCACAAAATAATGCATTCATCGTCATTACCCATTACCAGCGGTTGCTGGAATACATTGTTCCGGATTTTGTGCATGTACTCTACAAGGGGCGCATTGTTCGCTCCGGCACCAAAGAGCTGGCACTGGAGCTGGAAGAGAAAGGGTACGATTGGATTAAGGATACGGTGGATGCCGAAGGAGCGGCCTGAACACCAAATAAAGATCATGATTACACAAGTAAGCGATTCATTATATAGTCAATTGATTAAGACCTACGGGGAAAATCTGCCTTCGGCTGAACCCCGCTCGTTGGATGAAATCCGTAAGCAGGCGTTTGAACGCTTCAAACGTGTTGGGTTTCCCACGGTCAAACACGAAGATTGGAAATACACCAACGTCCAGCCGCTGGTTAACCAGCATTACGAACTGGATGTTGAGCCGTCGTTTGCGGCGATCGACCTGAATAACGCTGGAATCCCAAGGCTGGATGCATATCGGGTTGTGTTGGTAGATGGTAAATACCATGCCGGACTGTCCGACGATGTGTCCGACGTACCGGGTTTATCAATCATGCCGATAGATCAGGCATTTGAACGGCTGTGCTTTGCCAAGTATTTTGCGCAGTTTGCAGACAAAACGGATAATCCCTTTGTGGCACTCAATACAGCGGCGTTTACTTCCGGATTATTTATTGAGGTAGGTAAAAATACGCAGCTGTCGAAACCCGTCCACATCATCCACGTATCTGCTGCACGCCAACCCGTATTTAACCAAGTGCGCAACCTGTATGTGATGAGTGCGTTTGCCGAGGCCGAGATTGTGGAGTCTTTTATCACCGATGATGCTGCCGAACGCAATCTGAATAACTTGGTAACGGAAATTATGGTCCGTGAGCAGGCGAAGTTGCAGCATTATTACTTGCAGACGGCAACCTCCCAAAGCAGCTACCTCAATCATACGGAGATCTATCAGGAAAAACACAGTCTTTATAATAACTACAATTGTACGTTTCCCGGACCCGCGTTTGTGCGCAATAACATTAACGTAAGACTGGGCGACAGCGAAGTGGAAAGCCACCTTTATGGCATCACACTCACGGCCGGCAACCAGCTGGTAGACAACCATACGATTGTAGATCACCTGAAACCCCATTGCGAGAGCTACGAATGGTACAAGAATATCACGCAGGACACCTCTACAGCGGTATTTAATGGTAAGATATTTGTGCGAACCGACGCGCAAAAAACGAATGCCTTTCAGCAGAACAATAACATGCTCATCGGCGAGAAATCTGCCGTGTATACCAAACCCCAGTTGGAGATTTTTGCTGACGATGTAAAATGCAGCCACGGGTGCACCATCGGGCAGTTTGACAACGACGCCCTTTTTTATCTCCAGGCACGGGGCATCAGCGAAGCGCAGGCACGGATACTCCTGGTACACGCTTTTGCATTTGATGTAACCAGCCGTTTTGCCAATGCTACCGTACGCGAGTACGTTGAACATTTGGTGGAAGAAGGACTTTAATCGGCTGCTACATGCACGTACCGGCTGTCAGACACCTCCTCGGTCAATGACGTATTGAAATACACATAGGCATGGACTTCGGTTCCGATTACTTCCGGCGGCAAAGGAAAAAGATAATGCCCCATGCCGCGTGTGATGCCCGCAGTGCAAAGATCCCATTTGTCGAGAGTACCTGGAAGGATCAATACAATAATTGTATTTTGGTCATTTACCAGTCGATCTTTTCTATCTTCCGGGGTGGCTTGCCAGGAGATGGAAAGTCCTTTGTCGGTCCATTCGGCGGCAAGTGATTCGGCGGGAGCAAGGGGGCCTGTACTTACCTTGGCTTTACTGTAATCAAAAAACAATTCAGGATAGACACCGCCGATCGCATTTTTCTTATGATAGGATAAGGCGATGTTGAACGGCGTCATCGGGAGTCCCTCTGCCGCCTGTTGAAAGCCAACTCGGATGATCCCCGTAAGGGGTGAAAGAAACGACATTGCCAGCTTCATCCGCATCTCGTTTGCCAATTGTGCTTCGCTGCGGGGCTTCTTGGATTTCCGGGGAAGTGCACGCATCACGTTGATGCCCCGCCATTGATAGCCGATTACGTTGCCAATTTTTCCACTAAAGCTTCCGTTTGCGCCGTCTTTGAATGTTGCCATAGGTGAATATGATTAGATATAAAACGAATGTAGGAATTTCCTAGATTAAACTAAAATTCATAAATTATTTAACGCATATTAACTACATATTTACTAGGGGAATATACGTAGAAAACACCTAAAAATCCCCTATAAAACCCCTAGAAAAACCCTAATATTATCAGGGGAATTTTGAATGTTCTTTAGCTTTGCGTTTAATGTTCAAATTATATTCGTAGTTTCATCTACTTTTTCAGCAGTTGCTCTACTAATTTCGCGTTCCTTCCCATCATTGTATTAATTTGTAGTATGCAGGATATGGTCAGCTTGGAAACAAGGAATGGTTTAACGGCAAGGCGTCCATGGATCTACGTAGCCTATTGGGGATTGGTTACCTTGATTTTTTTATATGACCGGACCTATCTGATCGAAAAAGCTGGTCTGCCGAATTTTTTTATTTGTTCCGCGGTCAGGGTTACCCTGTTGATCGGCTTGGCATGGCTCAATATCCATTGGCTGATTCCGCGTTACCTTTTGCGTGGCAGATACGGCAGTTATTTCGGGCTGGTGTTTGTGCTGATCATCGGATATCTTGTGGTACAAAGTCTGTATGACTATTACCTGTTCGGTTATGTATTGGGACCGAACCGAAATGTACATCTTTCTGCTTCGCTCATTTATAATTTCACACATACTTCGCTTTACCTGCTGTTGACCGTTGCCTTAAAATTCAGCATCGACTGGTATGTGCAACGAGAAATGTTGCAAGAGGCGCAGGTAGGCAAATTGCAGGCGGAGGTCAATTACCTCCGTTCACAGGTCAACCCGCATTTTCTGTTCAATGCGCTGAATAACCTTTATGCACTGACCTTGAAAAAATCCGAGGAGGCTCCGGATGTCGTATTAAAACTAGCGGAGTTGATGGAGTATATGCTGTATGAAAGTGACGAGCCGTATGTACCCTTAGCGCGGGAGATCAATTACCTGAGCAACTACCTGGAGTTGGAGAAAATCAGGCAGAGCAATCAGGCAGATATCCGAATGACGGTCACCGGCACGGCAGACCGTTGCCGGATACCGCCGTTTTTGATACTGCCCCTTGTGGAAAATGCGTTTAAGCACGGGATCGGCAAGGCCGCTTTTGATGCGTACTTGTATATCGATATCCAAATCAACCAGACGCTTGAAGTACGGATAGCGAACAGCAAGCCCCCGTTCGAGGAAAAGGAAAAAAACGGAGGGATCGGCCTGCTGAACCTCAGGAAAAGGCTGGAACTCCTGTATCCAGCTAACTACCTGCTCCAGATCACCGAGCAGCCCGATCGATACGAAGTGTTTTTGAAAATAGATTTGCTATGCTAAACTGTGTTGTTGTGGATGATGAACCGCTCGCCAGGGAAGTGCTGGCAGGTTATATTGCAAAGCTGCCCCATGTCAACCTGTTGGAGAGCTTCGGCAATGCGTTTGATGCCCGGATATTTTTGATGGAAAACACGGTCGATGCGCTGTTTCTGGATATTGAAATGCCTGAAATGAATGGGATCGACCTGCTGCGGATGCTACCCAACCCCCCAATTACGGTGTTTACAACGGCTTTCCGGGATTATGCGTTTGAAGGATTTGAACTGGGGGTTATCGATTTCCTGTTGAAGCCGATATCCTTTCCCCGCTTTAGGGTTGCACTCGAAAAAATCAACGATTTCCTTTCACTGAAAGGCGAGCAGACCGACGTTGAAATCAGCACGGGTGAACCGGAATTTATTTTTGTAAAAAGTGGCGTGCAGAAAATTAAGCTGTTTTTGGCCGATGTCACCTATATCCAGGGACTGAAGGATTATGCCATCATCCATGCCGGGACAGGCAAAATCGTTGTCAAAGGCTCCGTGAAGTCCATGCAACAACTTTTTCCTGCACCCCAGTTTATCCGTGTCCATAAGTCCTTTATTGTTGCCAGCGAAAAAATTATACGCATCGCAAAAAACCGGATCGTCATTGGCGAGCACCAGATACCCATCGGTAGAAACTACAAAGCCCAACTAGAGCGGGCGATTTCCGGCAGCTAATGTTGGTCTATTCTTTTAGGCGTTGGTCTACTATTTTTCTGCTTCTTTTCGGTTTCTCTTACTATTGTTAAAAAAAGAGTCATGAAACACAAGACATTCAAACAAGCATTCATGCAGCTATTTATGCTTGTTGCGCTCGGCTTTACGGTGTTTGGTTTTACCGCTAACTTGGGGTTGGACAGTTACGAAATCTATCTCAACAACAAGCTCATCCTGAAACAGTACGTGAATCAGCCCCTGAGTTTGCGGAAACTGCAATTGGAGAAGGCAAATGCAAATGACCAACTGCGTATTAATTATACGCACTGTCATGGAAATGGGGTCGGCACGGATCGGAGTATTGCCATTAAAGACGAACGTGGAAACACGCTTAAGAAATGGGATTTTGCCGATGGTAAAGGAGCGAACACCAACATGATAATCGCGGTAGGGGAGTTGTCGCGATTGGAAAGGGAACATGCTAATCAAGACCTAAGCCTGCATTATGCATCACGGGAACTTCCCAAGGGGGAAGTATTGGCGTTTTTGCGGATGGAATGATGGCTGGTCGGTTACTGAACAACGCCCGATGCGACCGTACGCATCGGGCGTTGATGGAGCGAAAGACGAGGCTCGAACTCGCGACCCTCGGCTTGGGAAGCTGATGCTCTACCAACTGAGCTACTTTCGCTGATATTCCTGCTGTCAGCAAATGTAACGCAGTGGACGGTTATTTTCCAATTATTTTTTAATCTTTTATCGCGGATCAGTGTCGCATTTGTCATTCCAAATTATCGGCAGTAACCTCATCCAAAAATTTCTTTACCTGGTTTGCCACGAATCGGTTCTCATGGTCCAGCAAAGCAGCTACCCGCAAAAGCAGGGCCTGGTTTTCCGGAAGGTACTTACGCAGGCTTTCCAACCCCGCAGTCAATACGGGGCCATTCATGGGCGGCAAGTGGCGTGCAATATCCAGTAGAACCGTATCATCGGGATGGTCGCACGCGCCGATTTTCCTGAGTAGCGCTGGCTTCAATGCATACTGAACACAGTCAAATTCGGCCCATAGTGCTTGCTGGAACGCCGACTCCGCACACCACGCCTGCGGCACTGCCTCGATGGCATGGGCCGCCAGGTTGTATGATTCACTGCATACTAGATCAAGCACCCGGTCTTTTAGGACTCCGGGAGTATCGGATAGGAGACTGAGCCGATTCAACGCCCAATGGCGATCCCATACACTGGCGCTGTTCAGAATAGCAAGCAAATAATTCGCATCCAAGGCTTGCTCCGTCGCCTTTACCACCTCTCGCTGCGTGTCGCCGTATATCAGGTTCCAGATTGTATAGGTGGTAAAAACCGCTCCTTTTACTACATATTGCAGCACATTCTGGGAAGTGGCACCGGTAATTCCATCCAATACTCCGATGACGGGACGCATAGGTACCAGCTCTTCGTAGGTAAATGAGCCGATCGGTGACAGGCTGTCGGTTAAGATATCGTGCAGCCGCAGGTATTCGTCCAGGGTGAACGGCTCATGTTCCGCCTTACTGAGAAACTCGTGGGGCGGCAATTCAAAACCGAGGTATCTTCCGGTCACATTCCAATATAGATTTACGCGCAGCAACCGGCAACTGTTATCAAAGCACACTTCCGTAACCACGCTGCGATAATACGAGACAGGCTTTCCTTCCAAAGACATCAGTTGAAACAAGGTGTCTTTCGGTGCCGCGGTTTCACCCGTGTCAATAGGAATCGGGTGTATGAGGTATACATCCTGGGGCAGCGTGGGTTCTGTGAAATAGCGGATCGGTGCTACTTGTTGCTGACTCCACGCAACGGTGTTCCCGCATAACGACACGACCAGCACGATCCCCATCGTAAGAACACGATTCATCATGACTTACCTCCTCATGTGTATTGTGCCGGAACGATCGCCCCGTGTCCAGTTAGGAGTTGCCTGAGGTCTGCCATCGGCACATCTGCCGGCGTTTTGCCCTGGCTGTGAGCAATCACCGCTGCCGCCGCTGCTGCTTGCCCCATACCCATGCAGGATGCCTGCACGCGCAAGGCCGAGTTGGCCAACCGGTCGCTGCCTAAACAACGGCCGGCAACAATCAGGTTGCGGCTTCCCTGGGGAATGAGCGCGCGCAAAGGTATGGTTGCTACAAAACCCTCTTTCAGGTGTTTCGGTACCACACCGTTTTCGTCGTGTAGGTCTATCGGATAGTACGAATAGGAAACCGCATCGTCAAAAATCCGGCCCGTCACGTAGTCTTCGTGGGTAATCTGATAGGTGCTGTCGATGCGGTAAGTCTCACGGGAAGCCGTTTCATGCTGCATATCCAATACTTTCAGGCGTTCCAGCCCCGGCAGCGTACGCAGGAATTTTACGGTCCGCAGCAGTGACGCTCGCCCCTTTAGGTTGGCAATGGTATGCGATGTAGAGGTAGTTGCATCGGCGGCTGCAATGTGCTGTACGTTGTCGCCGGCTTTATGCAGCAACGACCCCACATTGAGAAACTCGCCCTTAACGAGGATACCGCGGTCGACCGCCTCTTTAAACGCGCGGGTGATCTGTGGCATATCAAGCTGGTCAAGCGAATAGCCACCGATGCGGAACATTAGTGTGCCGGGTTGGATCTCCGCTCCGCGCAATCGGTTGAATCCCGCTAGGGATACGGCTAATGCGTTTCCGGTACAGTCGATCAATTGGTTGCATACGATCTCGGTCTGTGTACCTTTCCCAACAGTGGTTACCTTCCACCCACCCTTCGGATGTTCTACAATTTCCGCCGGCGTCTCGTAAAAGCGAATGTCTACCCCCGCTTCCACACATTTATCCTCAATGACCAAGGCATAAAGCGGGCCATTCAAATGCACTTGATGTTTCCAGTGCTGGCGACCGTGCGGGACAGAAAAATCCGGCAGTTGATCATCGTTCAATGCCACCGCTTCCTGTACCAATTCCCACCCGATACCGCCGATAACCTGTTTGCCCCAGGCAAAGAAAAGACCGGGGAATGCCACCCCGCCGGTTGTCGTTGTTCCGCCCAGCATGCTTCCGTTTTCGACCAGGATCGTTTTCTTGCCTGCACGGCCCGCCTGTATAGCGGCAACCACCCCGGCGGTACCGCCGCCGATCACCAGGATGTCGGTGTGCAATGTTTCTTTCTTAATCGGCTGGGGCCGCTGGATCACTTCTCCGTTGAGTAGCCGGGGCGCAGTTAGCCCCAAGGAGAATGCGCCCATCGTGGCAATTGCTGCCCTCCGTTTCATTTTGTCCATTTGTTTTCGTATCTGTTTGTTTCTGGATGTATCAGTAGCCCGGGTTCTGGTCGATTGCCGGGTCTATTGCGTTGTTAAAATTCGTTTCAGAAAGCGGAATCGGCCATAGCAGATGTTTCTGGACCACCGGTTTCCTTTTGCCATGCAGGATGAGGTCATCAAGCTTTCCGGTCCGTTTCAGTTCGAACCACCGTTTGCCCTCATAGACAAACTCATAACCCCGTTCACGGGTAACAAGGTCTATAAATGCTTCGACCGTATAATCTGCTGAATCAAAGTCGACCTCAGCCGGGATATTCGGAGCGTATCCGTACGCCCGCCGGTGCACTTTGTTCAGCGCTTCCATGGCCGCTGCGCTGACGGTGTTTTCGGCCCGGGCACTTGCCTCGGCGAAGATCAGCAGCGCATCGGATAGCCGGTAGATGGGCAGGTCGTTTCCGGCGGTATTTCGGTCGAGCGCACCCGGGTCCGCGTACTTGGCACTGACCAACGTGTTGGGACCCAACCCGAAATCAATCTGATCCCAAAGCTGTTTCCTGATATCACGGTCATCCCAGTCGAGGTAGTTCGGGTTTGTGGCATCGCCATGAACGGCGTAGGCACCCGTACCATCGGCCGTAAGCAGTTTGGTACTGGGGTGGTTGGATATCCACAGGATGTAATTGCCCTGTCCCGGTAGGCGGGCATACTTCAGCGCGAAAATCTCCTCACTGCTTGCCATAATGTCGGGGCCAAAGATGTTGTATTGAAAATCTTCTTTGCTGCTCACGCTGACCAAACTGAACCCGGCCTGTGCCACCTCATTGGCCTGTTCGGCGGCTTCGCTATACCGGTTCAACTGCAAAAACACTTCGGCAAGCAGCGTCTTGGCGGCCCACTTGGTGGCTCTGCCACTGGCCGATGCGGTTTCAGGCAGTTCACTCGCGGCAGCAGTCAGATCCGCCAGGATGAGTTGATAGACCTCGTCTTCCGTACTGCGCGGCAGGTCTTTCTCGGCCATGTTCGCTTCCGTACGCAGGGGCACCCCGCCCCAGTTTCTTACCAATTGGAAATAGGAAAATGCCCGCAGAAATCGGGCTTCAGCTACGTAAACTCTAAACGCTTCTTTCTCAGAGGCGTTAGCGATGACGAGGTTTGCATTTCGTACGGTGAGGTAGAAGGCGTTCCAAAAGCCCTGTATCCGTGTAATATTTGCATCGTCCAACCCCTGGTAATTGCTCAGAGGCGTCCAGCTGCCGCGGCCGTACATCCAGTCCGACTGGCACTCCAGCGTGGCAATGTAGTTTGGCATCAGGTCTTTCCGAAGCGGCGGGTAAATGGCGTTGACCGCCGCTTCCACTTCTGCTTCGGTGTTGTAAAAATTTTCTTCCGAGATCTGTTTGGGCGCTTCTTCAAGGGCCTTTTCACAGGCAGCGAAAAGCAAGGCCATGCAAAGCGAGGTGACCAATTTTATCATTCCGGTAAAAGGTATGTTGGAAGGTTTTGGGAAACCTACAGTGTTTATCAGCGTTTTCATGCGATTGTATCTAAGAATTATTTAAAATCCGGCGCGGATACCAAACGTAACCGATTTTGCCGATGGATAGCTGTTGTGATCAAGCCGGAAGTTCGTTTCCGGATCCCACCAGGTGTAGTTGGTCAGGGTAAACAGGTTCTGGCCGCTTACATATACCTGAATGCGCTGAACCTTATTGATATTCAGTGCCGTCAACGGTAAGTTGTAACCAAGCGAGATGTTCTTCAACCGAAGGTATGATCCATCTTCAATAAAGCGGGTAGAAACCTTTACCGGCGTTGAACGGCTGATCCGTGGATAGTCGGCATCGGTTCGATCGGTTGTCCAATGGTTTTCGTAAACACTTTTGGGCATGTTCAGACCAAACCCATAGTCCATTGTATTGGTGATGGAACTGGCGTTGAAAATATCATTTCCATAGATACCTTGCAGAAAAAATGAAAACTCAACGTTCCGGTAGTTCATGACCGAGTTGAACCCATAGGTGAAATCGGGGTTTGCATTGCCTATATAGGTCTTATCACCCGAACTGATGCTGCCATCCCCGTTTATATCGCGGTATATAATGTCGCCTTTTTCATCATAGCCATCCTCGATGTATCCCCAGAATTGGCCAACCGGTCGGCCTTCCCGCAGGATACTCGTGGCGTCACTGACGATGATCATACCAATGTTGTCACGTAAAACATCCTCCTGGTTATACAAGCTGACGACTTTATTCCGGTTGAACGCGATGTTGGCGTTAATATCCCAGGAAAAGTTGTCCGTAAAAGGCCGTGCTTCGATGCCGAACTCGAACCCTTTGTTTTGTACTTTCCCCACATTGCGGATGGCCGTGGTGTAGCCCATGGATGCCGGCAGGCGCACGTCGCTCAGCAGGTCACGCGTATTCTTCAGGTAATAATCGGCCGTCAGCAGGATGCGGTTACTCAGGAGGCCTACGTCCACACCGATATCCAGCTGTTCCGTGGTTTCCCAGGTCAGGTCGTTTGGCAGCCGGGTAGACGGGCCGACGGTGTTGAAATATTCATTGTTGAAGATGGTTTTACCCGCGGACAGCAAGTTTAATGTGGTGTAGGGGCCGATGGCCTGGCTGCCGGTGAGCCCCCAGCTCGCCCGTAGTTTCAGGTCAGAGATCGTCGATATACCGGCCATGAAGTCCTCGTTTGAGATGCGCCACGCCAGTGCAGCCGAGGGGAAATTCCCCCACTTGCTTCCTGGTGAGTAACGGGACGATCCGTCGCGGCGGAAACTCACTGTAGCAAGGTAACGATCGTCGTAACTGTAGTTGGCACGTCCGAGGAAAGACACCAGTGCCGATTTTACGTAATTCGAACCCGGTACGCCCGGTGTGCCTGCCGCCCCAAGGTTGTAGGTTTCATAAATATCGGAGAGAAAATCCGTTCCCCCGGCGTTGACTGATGTGTTGATGAAATTCTGGTAGGTAACGCCTGCCACTGCGGCAAGGGTGTGTTTATCGAAGGTTTTGGTATAGTTCAGCGTATTTTCATTCAATAAGCTGGCCTGCTGGGTGGTAGATATATTAGCGATTCCCGGGCTGTCGAAAAACAAGGTGGTTGTGTAGTTGTCCGAACGGTCGTCCCGGTTTTCCAGTCCTCCCGCTACCTTCAATATAAGCTCCGGCGTGATCCGGTAGGAGATTGCGGCGTTGATCAGCGCTACGTTGGCCTTGGTTTGGGCGGAGCTTTCGTTGATCCAGTTGATCGGGTTACGCAGGTCGGTGGCCAAGAACGGATATGCGGTGTGAAGAATACGGTAGGAACCGTCTTCGTTGTAGGGGGTGAGGATCGGTGGGGCAGAAATGGCCGCTGCGATCATGGAATTACCGCGGCTTCCACCGCCGCTGTCCCGCCGTTCGGTTGTCAGGCGGGAGAGGACCATGTTCAGTTCCGCGGAGAATTTGTCATTTATTTGGTGGTTAACGCTGCTCTGCAGCGAATAGCGGTCGTAGTTACTCCCTTTGATGATACCGTCCTGCCCAAAGAAGCTTCCACCGATGGAAAACTGTGTCTTTTCATTCCCCCCGCTTACACCAAGTGCTGCTGTGGCCATCGGTGCACGTTGAAATACGAAATCCTGCCAGTCAAACCCGCTACCAAACGCTGCGATCTGATCGTCCGTGAAATACGGAGCCACCTTATCGTTCACTGCCTGCTGGTTATAGAAATGTGCATATTCCTGGGCATTCATTAGGTCGATCTTGCGGATCAACTGCTGGGTACTGTAGCTGGTTTCAAACGATACATTCGTGCGGCCGGCCTTTCCCTTTTTGGTCGTGATGATCACTACCCCATTGGCACCACGCGAGCCGTAGATGGCGGTGGCCGATGCATCCTTCAGGATCTCGATACTTTCGATATCGGCGGTATTGACCACGGAGGGGTTTGATCCCGCAATCGGAAAGCCGTCAATCACATACAGCGGTTCGTTACTTCCCTGGATCGAATTGCCGCCCCGCACCCGGACCGACAGGCTCGGACCGGGGGCGCCGGAGCTTTGCCGGATGTGCACACCGGGCGCCCGGCCCGCTAGTGCCTGTAGCGCATTGGCATTTGGAAAGGCATTGACTTCTTGTGCTTTCACCTGGGCCACCGCACCGGTAAGGTCTTTTTTCTTCACGGTTCCGTATCCAACCACGATCACCTCATCGATGTCTTGTATGCTCTCCGTAAGGGTGACGTCAAGTGTCTTGCCTTCGGTCACGGTGATCACTTGCTCCAGATACCCCAGTCTTCGGAATACCAGCACCTCGCCTGTGGTTGCCTGAATGCGGTATTGTCCGGATGCTCCCGTCGAGGTTACCCGCGAGGTTCCTTTTACCTGAACGGTTACATCGGCAACAGGGCCGTTTAGGTCGCTCACGATCCCCGTGATGTAGTAGGGTTGAACGGAGCGACTCGGCGGATTTTCCTGACGTGGACTAACGGGTAGGTCCCCAGGTCTGTTGCGTGCCACCCGTTCCAGCACAATGACGCGGTTTCTGCGCAACTCATAGAGAATTCCTTTGTCTTCGAGCAGGTAGTCCAGCACTTCGTTGAGTTTTTTACGCTTAAAGTCAAAGCTGACCCGCTCGCGGTCATCGAGCAGCTGGTTACCGTAGAAAACAGTCAAACCGGTTTCTTTTCTGATCATACCGAAGGCATCGGCCAGCGATACATTCTCTGCCTTCATGGTGACCATCCGGTCAGTGATGTCCTGGTTTTCGATTTCAGCCTGGGTCGTCGTCGCGAAGAATATCCACGACATTGTCAGCAAAAGCATTCGCTTCCTGATCACGGTTCTTTTGATGTTGTTCATTTGAATTAGTATCGTTTATAATGCTGAAGGGAAATTCCCCTCCGGTCACAGGTACTACACCGATACTTCAGAATCGGGTGAACGGTTGATCAGCTATTCAGGAAACTAATAAAAAATCAGCGTGTCTTCCTCAATGCGGTATGAAATATCGGTTGACGTATGAAGGTCTGAAAGGAAATAGGCAAGGTGATCTCTTTCCAGCAGGCCGCTGATCCGATGGCGGGTAAGTCTGCCGTCGGCTAGTTTTACCGAAAGGCCATACCATCGGTTAATGACTGGAGCGAGTTCGTCGAGTGATGCGTTGTTGAAGTAGTATACACCATCTATCCAAGCGGTCGCTTCCACGGTGTCGAATGTTGCTTGTTGGAATCGGTTCCCATCAAATTCGGACATAAGGCCCGGGTGAAGAAAAATAGGCGGTTCGTTTTTTGCCGAAACTTTTACACTGCCTTCAACCAGTGCTGTCCGGATGGGCTCCTCGCGATAACTGCTTACGTTGAATCGGGTACCCAAAACCTCTACAACCGTACCCCCCGCATGAACGATGAATGGCTTTTGCTCGTTTTTTGCGACGTCGAAATAGCCTTCCCCCTTCAAGGAAACTTCACGGAGGCTATCGTCAAATCGTGAGGGAAAATGCAGCTCTGACGCTGAATTCAGCCATACCTTGGTCCCATCGGGCAACGTAACTTGATACGAACGCTTTGGGGGGACCACCAGCGTACTCATTACGACTTCTCGTGAGTGAACCGACTGCAGTTCCGTTCCTACGACACGGATCTCCAATGGTCCCAAGGCATGCACCATCCCTTGGCCCGATCCGTCCAAATCAACCGCTTGGCCATCTTGGGTAAGCAACTGCACGTGGTCGGAAGTCGCAGCTATCATCGGAAATTCGATCGGAGCGGTTTGTTCCTGGTATCGGAAAATGAAAATCCCTATAATGATTACAGCTGCCACTGCGGCATAACGCCAAAGACGCCGTATACGGGTGGTCCGTTTAGCGGTGATGCGCGCTTTCAATTGATTTAACTCGTGCTCCTGCTCCAGTCCGGACAGAAAATCGTCAACATCTATTCGTAAACGTTCTTCGTCGAACGACTGCCAAATCTGCTGTGCTGCCCCATCAGATTGCAGTAAACCAGCCAAACGAATTTCATCTGCTTCCGAAATCACGCCGGAAAGCTTCTCCATATACAACCGCCTTATCGTCTCGTATTGGGATTCCATAGTTATAGTTACACCAGCCCGCACGAATCGGGCTAATCTTTTGCCGGACGCATCAGTGCCTCTCGCATTTTTTTCAGTCCGATCTTCAGGTGCGTTTTCAACGAATTGACGCTGATTCCCATTTGGTCTGCCGCTTCTTGGTATCGTTTTTCCTTCACATAAACGAGCTTAAGTGCTTCTTTTCGTTGCACCGATAGCAATGAAAATGCCTGGTGCAACTTATCGTACATTTTTTCATTTGTGCTGGGGTCGGGTAATGCATCTTCCGTTACTCCATCCAATCCCAGGTGTTCCTTGCGCTTCCGCTCACGCTCCGCGCTCCGCAATCTATTGAAACAGCGGTTTGTGATTGCACGGTAAAGATACCCCTTTATATTGCCTTCTAAATGGAAATATCCTTTTTTTTCAAATAAATCAACAAAGAATTCCTGTACCGCATCCTTCGCTTCTTCTTCATCTTTTAGGTAAAAATAGGCGTTTACATAACACAGTTTATAGTATTTAGCAAAAAGCATGTCGTACGCGCGGGCATCATCAGCTTTTAATAGCGCTAATAGCGCATCATCTGACAAGCCGTTTATTTCTTCCATGGAGCTTATAATAGGTTTATAACATAATTGGAAAGGACAAAGTTAAAAATTAATCGTGCAAGACCAAAAACGGGATGCAGGACAGAACAGAACAGTCGGGTGCCTCAACCCTCTATCGCATCTGCACAGTTCATCCCATCAATGGCTGCCGATACAATTCCTCCTGCATAGCCGGCGCCTTCACCACAAGGATATAGCCCTTTAATCTGTGGGTGCTGCAGGGTATCTTTATCCCTCGGTATCCGAACGGGCGATGACGTACGCGATTCCACCCCCACCAATATCGCCTCGTTGGTATAATACCCTTTCATTTTCTTGCCAAACAATGGCAGCGCCTTCCGCAAGGCATCATGGACGAAAGCGGGTAGCACGTCGGAAAGCAGGGCGCTTTTCGTGCCCGGTTTGTAGGAGTTTGCGGGAAGATTGCTGGAAAGCCTGCCTTCCACAAAATCAACCATCCGCTGGGCAGGAGCCACCAGATTACCGCCACCGACTACATCGGCCCGTTCTTCTACCTCGTGCTGAAAATCTAGCAGGGCAAAGGGATATTTTGCCGCGTGGGGCACATCTTCAAGGTTGACCTGTACCACCGTGCCTGAGTTGGCGTAAGGGTTGTTTCGTTTGGAAGGCGACCAGCCATTGACGACCACTTCGCCTTTATCCGTGGCACACGGTGCGATGACGCCGCCGGGACACATGCAAAAGGAGAAGACGCCCCGGCCACCCACTTGCTCCACCAAACTGTAATAGGCAGGGGGCAGGTGTTCGCTCCGCACCGAACAATGGTACTGTGCCTGGTCGATGATCTCCTGCGGATGCTCGATGCGGACCCCCAGCGCAAAGGGTTTGGCTTCCACCAGCCACCGCTTGCGGTGGAACAGTTCGAAGAGGTCACGCGCGGAATGGCCGGTGGCTACTATAACATGCTTGGCATTCAGGTGCTCGCCGGAGGCCAGCGTTACCCCGGTTACCTCCCCGGATGCTTCGGTGATGTCTACCACTTTGCTGTTGAAATGGATTTCGCCGCCGTGTTTCAAGATGGTGTGACGTATGGCCTGGATGATGTGCGGAAGTTTATTCGTGCCAATGTGCGGACGAGCATCGACTAAAATGTCATCCGTAGCACCGTGTGCTACCAGTAGTTGTAACACCCGCTGTACATCGCCCCGCTTATTGGAGCGCGTATAAAGTTTCCCATCGGAGTAGGTGCCCGCACCTCCCTCACCAAAACAGTAATTAGAATCGGGATTTACGATTCCCGCTTTATTCAACACTGCCAGATCCCGGCGGCGTTCCTGTACGTTCTTGCCCCGTTCGATGACGATCGGACGTAGCCCCTTCTCCAGGCAACGCAGGGCCGCGAACAGTCCCGCAGGCCCCGCGCCTATAATCAGTACGGACGATGCACCTGCAACATTGACATAATGAGCCGGGAAAATCTCCGACACTGGCGACTCATCAATGTAAAAGATAACGCGGATGCGGAACACGACTTGTTTTCCCCGTGCATCGATGGAACGCTTGCGTATTTTTAGGCCTTTGATGCGTGTTAACGCGATGTTCAGCTGTGCTGCGCCCTTTCGGAGGATGTGCGCTTCGTCTGAAATTTTCTCAGGAAGAATGGGTAATTCGATTTCTTGCTGCATGTTAGGATGTCGGGTTTTTATCCCGAAGTGTAACAAAGGTATGGATTTTGTCATCAAAGTTGTAAATTAGTGGCAATAATGCATTTAAACTCAATCAATATGAAGAGACGATTAACGGTGGCGATGGTAGGCTTGTTTGCCGCCATGACATTCAGCTCCTGCGGGTACAATACCCTCGTTAACTTGGAGGAAAACGTGAAAGGGAAATGGGCACAGGTCGAAAATGCGTATCAACGCCGTGCAGACCTCATTCCCAATTTGGTCAATACGGTGAAAGGTGCGGCTAACTTTGAGCAGGAAACCCTTACGCAAGTCATTGAAGCCCGTGCCAAAGCTTCATCGGTTACCGTTGACCCCGAGAACCTGACGCCCGAAGCGATTCAGCAATTTCAGCAGTCGCAGGATGCGTTGTCGCAATCGTTGGGCCGCTTGCTGGTTACCGTAGAACGCTATCCCGAGTTGAAAGCCAATCAGAATTTTTTGGAGCTGCAAGCTCAATTGGAAGGCACGGAAAATCGCATCAGTACGGAGCGCCGGGCATTCAACGAGGCCACTCAGGAATATAACTCATCGGTACGGCGGTTTCCTAATAACCTGACTGCGGGGATTTTCGGATTTAAACAGAAAGGCTATTTTACTGCAGAAGCGGGCGCCAATCAGGCTCCTGAAGTGCAGTTTTAGGAATTATGCAAGCATTCACAGAAGAACAGCAGGAAAAAATAGTCCTTGCCATCCAGCAGGCAGAGGCCCGCACGTCGGGTGAAATCCGGTTGGCGGTAGAACCCCATTGTAAAGGAGAACCATTGGACCGGGCGATGGTGTATTTCCAACGGCTGGGTATGGATAAAACGGCCCAGCATAACGGTGTATTGATCTACCTGGCTACTGAAGATCATCAGTTTGCCATCGTGGGAGATCGCGGCATCCATGCACGGGTACCCGCCGATTTCTGGGAAAAAACAAAAGAGCGCATGTTGCATCACTTTAAAGGGGGCGATTTGGTACGGGGCCTTATCGAGGGAATCGTGCATGCCGGAGAACAGCTACAGCACTTCTTTCCACGTGAAGCGGATGATGTCAATGAGTTACCGAATGATATAACCTTTGGCGATGGGAAAGAATAAGCTGTTTTTGGCAATCGTCTTTACGGTGCTGACCAGGGTCGTCGTGTGGGCGCAGGATTTTCCTGCCACACCCAATACCTTGGTCAATGATTACACGCAGACACTCTCGGCATCTCAGGTGCAGCAGCTGGAACGTAAGCTTGTTGCTTTTGATGACAGTACGTCTACCCAGATTGCCGTGGTCGTTATGAAGTCAACGGGTCAATACGATATCGCAGACTATGGGGTGCGCCTGGCTCAGCGTTGGGGCATAGGAGGCAAAGAACATGACAACGGAATCCTGCTGTTGGTAGCGTTGGGCGATCGTGCGGTTACCATCCAAACGGGCTACGGCGTAGAAGGTGCCGTACCCGATGCGATTGCATACCGGATCATTGAAAACGAAATCAAACCGGCATTCCGTCAGGGCGATTATTTTTCGGGTATTGACCGGGCTACCGACGCACTTATTGCCTATACCAAGGGTGAATATAGCGCGCCCCCCAGGAAAGAACGGGGAGGTGGCGGAGGGATGGGCTCGATCTTCCTGATTGTGATTATCGTCGTGGTCGTCATCGCCTTATTCAGTCGCGGCGGCGGCGGTCGTGGCGGCGGCCGCGTTATGGGTGGCCGTGGCGCTTCTGACCTGTTGTGGTGGACACTGCTGAGCGGCTTGGGCCGTGGTGGTAGCGGTGGTGGCGGCTTCGGAGGAGGCGGATTTGGTGGCGGCGGTGGTGGCTTTGGCGGTTTCGGCGGCGGTGGCTTCGGCGGCGGCGGGGCCAGCGGTAGGTGGTAAGGTGATGTATACAGCCAGTGAAGCGGTTTTTCCAAAATTTTTACCTCGATTTTTTCCCTACGAGGCGACTGTTTGCCGCGCTGGGAACGGTGTCTATGCTGTATTTGCTAGCATTTTTTTTCCCGGCTATCGAGGTCCTTCCCATCATTGGCTTCTATGCGCTGCTCATTCTTTTGGGGCTTGATATTTTTCTTCTCTACCGCCCCCGTGAAGGACTATATGGCCATCGGAATACCCCTGAGCGACTGAGCAATGGCGATGAGAATGAAATCGGCATTTATGTAGCCAACCAATATCGGTTCCCGGTTCGGGTAGGCATTATCGACGAGGTACCCATTCAATTTCAACGGAGGGATGTATGGTTTGAAACCAAGCTCTTGGTGGGCGGGCAAAAGACCATCACTTACCAGCTACGCCCGCTCAAGCGAGGGGAATATGCTTTTGGACGGATCCGCTTATACGCACAAACTTCCCTCGCTCTTATACAGCGTAGGTTTACCACCGGAAATTCCGAGACATTGCCCGTTTATCCTTCCTTCGTCCACCTGCGTAAATACGAGCTAATGGCTGTTTCGCAGCGGCTCAGTGACTTTGGGGCCAAGCGTCTACGCCGCATCGGACACAGCATGGAGTTTGATCAAATCAAACAGTACGTTCCGGGCGACGATTATCGTACGCTCAATTGGAAAGCAACGGCTCGGCAGGGCCAGCCGATGGTCAATGCCTATACCGACGAACGGTCGCAATCCGTCTATTGCGTGATTGATAAGTCACGTACCATGCGCATGCCGTTCAATGGGCTTAGCCTCCTTGATTACGCCATCAACGCCAGCCTGGCATTATCCAAGGTGGTGATGGGTAAGGAAGACAAAGCCGGGTTGATTACCATTTCCGACCGGAAAGGAGCCGTGATACCCGCCGATCGGAAGGCCGGTCAGCTCCGCCGGATTATCGAGGTTCTGTATCGGGAGAAAACACGCTATTTGGAGACGAATATGGAACTGCTGTATACAACCATTCGGCAGACCGCCAAACAGCGGAGTTTGCTGGTTTTTTTTACCAACTTCGAGAGCATGTCCGGCATGCAGCGCCAGCTTCCTATGCTGAAACGTATCGCCCGATTTCACGCGTTGGTTGTCGTTTTCTTCGAAAATACCGAATTGGCAAAGCTGACAAACAAACCTGCCGCAACGATCGAAGATATTTACCTGCATACCATTGCCTCGAAATTTGCCTATGAAAAAAAGCAGATTGTCCGCGAGTTAAACCTGCACGGCATACAGACCATTCTGACGCCACCGGAAGATCTCACGGTCAATACGATCAACAAATATTTGGAGATCAAAGCACGACAGTATTTGTAACCACTTGTTTACATGCTGACCTTTTACATAAAATTTCTCATCTTTGTGGTATGTACTGCACACAACAAAATAGAAGCATGCGTAAAATCGCTTTGATGGCGATGACTGCATTGCCAATGCTAGCCGTTGCGCAAGAGGACTTCACGATATCCGCAAAAATCGGTAAATTAAATGCTCCGGCTAAGGCGTACCTTAGCTACCGCACAGCAGCTGGCGCCACGTTGGACTCCGCCGACGTGAAGGATGGCACGTTCAAGTTTCATGGCAGCGTAGCGGAACCCGCTCAGGCATTGGTGCTTCTTGCCCACGAGGGAGGAGATATCCGCCAGATGGAGGATCCGGATCGGGTGGCCATTTACCTGGAAAAAGGAGCCATTAAAATTACCGCCGCCGATTCGCTTGCAAAGGCGTCGGTAGATGGCGGAACGATTAACAAAGACTTTGCCACATACAACGAGCGTTTGACCCCCTTGCATACCAAAATGGGCGAGTTGATGGCCCGGTATACCGCGTCCTCGGATGAACAAAAGCAGGATCCGGCGTTCGTACAAGAACTCCAGGCGGAAGCCATGTCCCTCCAAGAAGAGCAAAGAAACATCGATTTTCAGTATATTGAAGATCACCCCGCCAGTGTGGTCAGCTTAGACCTGCTGCACCCTTATGTCGAATCTGAATCCGCCACTGAGGTCATTGAACCTGCGTTTAACGCACTGTCGGCAGCGTTGAAAAACTCCGATAAGGGCAAAGCGATTTCTGAACAATTGGAAACTGCCAAACGGTTGGACATTGGTGCGATAGCTCCGGAGTTCAGCCAACCCGATACGGCGGGCAATTCCATTGCCTTGTCTTCCTTGCGGGGAAAGTATGTGCTGGTCGATTTCTGGGCAAGCTGGTGCGTGCCCTGTCGCCAGGAAAATCCCAACGTGGTAGCTGCCTATCACACGTTTAAGGACAAAGATTTCACCGTATTCGGTGTATCGCTTGATCGCCCGGGGGCGAAAGAGGCGTGGTTAAAAGCGATTCATGACGATGGGCTGCAGGATTGGCCGCATGTGTCGGAACTGAAATGGTGGCAAACGAGTGTCGTGGAGCAATATGCCATTCAAGGTATTCCTGCCAATTTCCTGCTCGATCCGGAAGGTCGCATCATCGCTAAGAATCTGCGCGGTGAAGATTTACACGCTAAATTAGCGGAGTTGCTGGATTAAATACCCAGCAGTTCATACGCTGCGCACCGAAGGTGAATCCGGTTTATATTTTTCTCGCAAAGGCGCAAAGACGCTAAGAAAAGCCACTTTGCGGCTCTGCGCCTTTGCGAGAGACAATTTAAGCTGCAAAGGCCCGCTTCGCGAGCCGCGCGTGCTTACGACGACAGAATGTCTACCATGCGGAGCAGGTTGTCATTGACCGCTCCGATGTGCTTAATGGCCTTTTCAAAAGGAGTAAATTCAACCTTGCTATGAATCAATCCGGCCATTTCGCCGCGCCGCCCTTCCATAAGGGCCTCTACAGCCGCTACACCCAATCGGCTGGCCAACACGCGGTCCATACAGGATGGGCTCCCGCCCCGTTGGATGTGGCCCAGAATGGAAACCCGTAGGTCGTAATGTGGGAACCGCTCTTTGATGCGCTCGGCGACAGCAAAGGCTCCGGCGTCATCACCCTCGGCGACAATAATCACCCGTGAGGCCTTGTTCTTACGGGTACGGTCCAACCGGTCCATCATAGCTTCGTAATCTACCTTGATCTCGGGGATGAGGACACACTCGGCACCTACACTGATGCCCGACCGCAGGGCAATGAGCCCGGAGTCGCGCCCCATTACCTCTACCACAAATACACGGTCATGTGATTCGGCCGTATCGCGGATTTTATCGACTGCTTCGATGACGGTATTAATGGCGGTGTCATAGCCGATCGTAAAATCCGTGCCAGCCAGGTCGTTGTCAATGGTTCCTGGAAGGCCAATTATAGGAATGTTGTACTCTTCAATGAATTTCGACGCTCCCGTAAAGGTACCATCGCCACCAATGGCTACCAATCCGTCTATGCCTTTCTTCTGTAGGTTTTCAAAAGCCCGGCGGCGGCCTTCCACCGTGCGGAATTCTTCACTGCGGGCCGTCTTGAGAATGGTTCCTCCGCGTTGGATGATGTTGGCGACAGACTTGGCGTCCATGGCGAATATATCATCGTGCACCATTCCGTCGTATCCCCGACCGATTCCAAATACGTTCAGGTTGTAATATAATCCCGTGCGAACGACGGCACGTATGGCGGCGTTCATGCCCGGTGCGTCTCCACCGGATGTAAACACAGCGATGTTTTTGATGTTGCTCATTGTGAAATTATTGTGCTTGCTTTTCGTTAAATGTCTTTAGTCCTTGTTCCAAATATGCGAGAAATTTCTGTTTGTTGAATTCGGCGCCGATCGGAGGCGATACCAGCAATTCTTCATCCGGCGAATACAGCACGTAGTAGGGCTGCGAAATCGAGTTGAAGCGTGCGGCCTGCAGGTGCATAAATTTTTTGCCAACGGTATTCACCTGCCGTTTGAGTACGTCGGAATAGAATTGCTCTTCCTTGGGCAATTCCTGCCGCTCATCGGTATACAACGATACCACGATGTATTCATTGCGAAGCAGGTTGTCTATCGGCGGGTCTACCCATACGTTGTTTTCCATTTCGCGGCAATTAACGCATCCATGCCCCGTGAAATCCAGGAACAGTGGCTTATTCACCTGCTTGGCGTAGGCTAAGGCTTCGTCGTAGTCGAGAAATCCATCGATGTCATTGGGCACATGGAGCGGGATATCGGCATATTTCTTTACCGCGGGCATACCCGCCGCCGTGCCTGTCGCCGCCGTACCCATCGAAACCGTACGTTGATCATAGGTAGCCACACGGAAATCCTGCGTATGCATGGGCGGTACCAACCCGCTGATCACCTTCAGCGGCGCACCCCACAGGCCCGGCACCATGTACAGCGCAAAGGCAAAGAAGCCCCCTGCCAGGAAGAGCCGCGTAAGCGATACATAAGGCAAATCCGAATCGTGTGATAACTTGATTTTACCCAACAGGTAAAATCCAGTGAAGGCGGCAATGACAATCCATAACACAAGGAAGACCTCGCGATCCAGTATACGCCAGTGGTATACCAAATCTGCCGTAGACAGGAATTTGAGTGCCAGCGCGATTTCCAGAAAGCCCAGTACAACTTTTACGGAATTTAACCAACCGCCAGACTTGGGAAGCGAGGTGAGCCAATTGGGAAATACCGCAAATACCGTAAACACCATCGCTAGCGCCAGCGAAAAGCCAAACATGCCAATAACCGGACCGAGGTAGTTGCCCGTTTGGTTCACCAATACGATGACGCTGCCGATGATTGGGCCGGTGCAGGAAAAAGATACCACGGCCAGGGTGGCTGCCATGAAGAAGATGCCAACCCATCCCCGGGCATCTGATTTCGAGTCTACCGTATTGACGAATGAGCTGGGTAGGGTAATCTCAAATGCACCTAAAAACGAAATGCCAAAAATGAGCAATATCGCAAAGATAAAGAGGTTGAATATGCCGTTGGTAGCCAGTTCATTGAGAGCGCTGGCGCCGAAGAGGATGGTCACCAGTAACCCCAAAAGTACGTAGATAACAATGATGGATAGGCCGTATAACAACGCTCCACGGATGCCTTTTCCTTTGGTTTCCGCCCGCTTGGTAAAAAAGCTGACGGTGAGGGGAATCATTGGGTAGATACAGGGCATTACAATGGCGAGAAACCCGCCCAGAAAGCCGGCTACGAAGATGCCCCAAAGCGACTCAGGCGTATCGGTTGTCCGTACCGGTGTTGCTACGGATGTCTGTGTGTCTCCCGGTGCGGTTGCAGCGGTATCTTGACCATCGGTAAATACCACATCTTCCGGCACGTCCATCAGGGTATCGTCGCCCAATTCAACGGAGGTATCCTGCCCGTCTGTAAACACTACGTCGTCAAAATTGAGCAACGTATCTTGAGCGAAGCCATGCGGCACGCCCGTAAAGACCATACCCAACAGGAATGATAAAACAAGAATAAGGTGCCTCATGAATTCGTATTATACGTACCGCTACTTATTTTACCGCTACGGCAAACGTGACTTCGTCGGGAGGGAGGCAGCGTTCAGCGTCGCACGCCATATACTCAACAGCACCTTTGACCGTGGTTTGCCCTTTCTTCAGCTTCACCTTTTGCTGAAATACCACTTCTTTGTCGAAATACCCTACATCCATCTTAAACACCTCCTCGTGTTTCACCTTGGGTTTGGGTTCGGCGGTTTTGCCGACCAACGTAAAATCGCCCGAAGGTGTAAACGTGAAGCTGGTTTTAATGGGGCCTCCTTCTTCCACATGCTGAGAATAGATATGCCATCCGTTGTCCATGGTGGCCTTCATGAAAACAACGGCTTCGTCTTTACTGATTTTCTTCGCCCCAAACTGCCATTTTACCGGTCGTTCAATCTGCGCCGAAACACCGGTGACCGCTAGTAAAAAAACAACGGCCGTCATTAAAAAATTCTTCGTCATAATCAACTATGTTACATGTAAATTATAGGAATAAGACCTTGCTTTCTTAAGGAGGTTTAATCCCATGAGCTTGTCAGGTGTTTGGCCTGCAAAGTTAAGCAATTTCGCTCAAATGACAAAGGCGATTTCCTTGATATCAAAATCAACCGTATGATGATTGAAATCAACCTGCAGCCGCCCGGTTTCCGTTACTCCGCTCAATACACCGTTTACACGCACGCCATCTACAAGGAACGGATGCAACTCACCCAACCGGTAGAGGTGTTGCGTATAAAATGCCAGTTGGGCATCATATGTTCCGTTTTTCAGCCCCTGGTAGCTTCGCTCAACGTACCGGCAAAGATCGGTCATTAATTCAGTCAGATCGCAATCTGTATGTAAAATTTGTTTGACGGAAGCCGTGTGCGCACCGATCGCAGGGGAGAACTCGGTCTGATTCACGTTGATGCCAATCCCGACAACGGCCGATTTCCAGATTTTCCCTTGGAGGATATTTTCAATGAGTATACCGCCGATTTTCCGGTCGCCGACATACATGTCGTTGGGCCATTTTATCGTTACAGGTGTTTGAAGCAACGATTCCAACCATTGGGCCAATGCGACGCTGATGGCGACCGTTAGGCGGAATTGATGCTTGGGATCCAGGAAGGAAGGCATAAGGAGAAGGCTGAACGTGAGGTTTTTGCCGGGCTCACTTTGCCACGCGGTTCCCTGCTGACCCCTGCCGGCATACTGCTCAACTGCCATTATTACAGTGCCTTCACGAAGTGGCGTGGATTTTGACAGTTCATCTTTTAGGTATTCATTGGTAGAAGGTACCCGCTGTAATGTAATAACATTTCGACCATCAAATAATCCCGAAAATGTGTTACTTTGCAATACGAAATAAAGTTAAAGGGGTAATAGTGCCCAAAACTATAATTATTTTTAATGATAAAAAACAAAAAATCAGTCTTATCAGCCCGTTTATCGGAGGTAGTGATCCACGGTATGCAAGAGAAGAAGGGGAATGAGATTGTGCGGCTTGATTTGAGGAACATCCGTAGTTCGGTTTCTGATTATTTTGTAATTTGCCACGCAGATTCGGCTACACAAGTCAATGCGCTGGCCAGAAGTGTCGAAGAAGAAGTGTTTAAAGCACTGAACCAGGAGCCCTGGCGTAAAGAAGGGCTTGAACATGGAGAATGGATATTGCTTGACTTTGTAGACGTGGTCGTACACATTTTCAAGACCGACAAACGAAAATTTTACGGCATAGAAGACCTTTGGGGCGATGCAGAATTAGAATATTATCAAAGTGCGTAATATAAGTGAGCGTAAACAAAAGAGAAGAACAGGTATGCCTAACGGACCCAATAAAATAAAAAGAGTACCCAACAAAAAAGTGACACCCAAGCCACCACGATTCAACATTATGTGGCTGTGGGTGGCGATGATTTTTGGCTTTTTTGCGCTGCAATACATGTTCAGTGACGACAAAGCCAAGCAGATCACCTACCAGGAGTTTGAGGAGAAAATGCTGAAACCGGGTGATGTAGAGCGTCTGATCGCCTACAAACGGAATGAGTTGTTTTTTGTCGAAGTATTTATCAAAAAAGATCGGCTTTCCGATCCAAAATATAAGGATGTACAGCCCAACTCGAACGGACTGACGCTTACACCGTCGTCGGGCCCCCAATATTTCTTTACGGATGGCTCCTACGATGCGCTGGAACGTAAGCTGAGTGAAGCGCAGCAGGATGTGGAGGCGAGTGAACAGGTCTCGCTGCGGTTGGAAGACCGTACCAATGCGTGGACGGGCTGGATTTTTTCCATCATGTTGCCGCTGGTGCTGATTATCGTATTCTGGATTTTTATCATGCGGCGCATGGGCGGTGGTGGTGCGGGCCCCGGCGGACAGATTTTCAATATCGGCAAGTCTAAAGCCACCTTGTTTGACAAAGAGTCACAAGTGGCCATTACCTTCAGCGATGTGGCCGGCCTGGAAGAAGCGAAACAGGAAGTGATGGAAATCGTGGATTTCCTCAAAAATCCGAAGAAGTACACCAATCTGGGCGGTAAAATCCCCAAAGGGGCGCTTTTGGTGGGATCGCCGGGAACCGGTAAGACGCTGTTGGCAAAAGCTGTTGCAGGCGAGGCGCAGGTACCCTTTTTCTCGCTGTCGGGATCGGATTTCGTGGAGATGTTTGTGGGTGTGGGCGCATCGCGCGTGCGCGATCTGTTCCGCCAGGCGAAAGACAAAGCACCGTGTATCATCTTCATCGATGAGATCGATGCAATCGGGCGTGCCCGGGGTAAAAACAGCGTGATGGGCGGTAATGACGAGCGGGAAAATACACTGAACCAGTTGTTGGTCGAAATGGACGGCTTTGGCACCGACTCGGGGATTATTATTATGGCAGCCACCAATAGGCCCGACGTGCTGGATTCGGCACTCTTGCGGCCTGGACGGTTCGACCGGCAGATATCCATCGATAAACCGGATTTGGTAGGGCGCGAGCAGATTTTCAAAGTGCACCTCAAGCCTTTGAAGCTGGCGGCTGAGGTAGATGCCAAAAAGTTGTCGGCACAAACACCGGGCTTTGCCGGCGCCGAAATTGCCAACGTGTGTAACGAGGCAGCCCTGATTGCTGCCCGGCGCAATAAAGCTTCCATTGACATGCAGGATTTCCAGGATGCAATCGATCGGGTAATCGGCGGACTGGAAAAGAAGAACAAAATCATCTCACCCGAGGAAAAACGAATCGTGGCTTTCCACGAAGCAGGCCACGCCATTGCCGGCTGGTTTCTGGAACATGCAGACCCCTTGGTGAAGGTGTCTATCGTGCCCCGGGGAGTGGCTGCATTGGGCTACGCCCAATACCTGCCCAAAGAACAGTTTTTGTACACCACCGAGCAATTGGTCGATGGAATGTGCATGACCATGGGCGGGCGCGTGGCTGAAGATATCACCTTCGGTAAAATCTCCACGGGCGCTCAGAACGACCTGGAACGTATTACAAAATTGGCGTATGCCATGGTCGCTGTATACGGCATGAACCCGAAAGTGGGAAATATTTCATTCAACGACAGTCAGGAAAACCAATTCCAACGGCCGTATTCCGAAAAAACAGCCGAATTGATCGATGAGGAAGTCCGTGGATTGATTGCAGACATTTACGAAAAAACCAGGAAATTGCTGCTCGACAAACAGGATGGTCTCATTGCACTGGCCGAGAAACTGCTCGAAAGGGAAATCCTTTTCCAGGCAGACTTGGAAGAGATCCTCGGCAAACGTCCGTTTGATCACCGCACCACCTATGACGAGTTTGTAAACGGAGAGGGTGATGGCGATCAGCGTAAGGCCGCAGAAGGATTGGTGCACGACGGCGTAGGGGACAACTCCGGTACATTTGATAATAAATCGTCAGAAGAGGATACGCAGTAGACCGCTGCATCGATGCAAAAGAATGTAAAAAATACGACGGCCAAGGAGCAGATGCTGAAAAAAATACGGCATGCCCTGCTCCAAAAGCGGGAGCATCCGTATCCGAATTTCGAGGAAACGGCCCTCCACGTTCGCGAGACTGATCCGATGGACATTCTTTTTGCACAGCGGTTAACAGCCGTTGCCGGCAAATTCGTCTATTGCGAAGATGAAGTGAGTTGCATTGAGAATCTCCTTTCCCTCGCCGAGCAGGAGAAGCTTCGGAAAATGTACGCCTGGGAGCCTGCCGTCCAGCAGTTGCTTGACAGGTATGAATTTCCATTTTTTCGCACGGAAAAGGATTTTATGGAGGCCGAAGCCGGAATCACCACCTGCGAAGCGCTAATTGCACGCTCTGGCAGTATTTTGGTAAGCAACGGCAACGCAGGGGGGCGTCGATTAACGATTTATCCCAGTATTCACGTGGTGATCGCGTACACCTCACAGTTGGTGATGGATATTAAAGATGGTTTGTCCCTCATGCAACACAAATATGGAGAAGCGTTGCCCTCGCTGATCAGTGTCGTCACCGGGCCCAGTCGCACGGCAGATATTGAAAAAACCCTGGTATTGGGAGCACATGGCCCCAAAGAGCTGTATGTGTTTCTGCTTGAAGACCGGATAAGCTAAATTTCGCGGCGAACAATTACTAATTTATTTAGTAACTTTGCTGTATGGATACCATACAGAATTCCGACTATTTCAAAGGGCGTGGTGCGCAGGTCAATACACACAATAAATTTGCGGCCCAACGGTATGTAGCGGAACACATCGAAGGACTTGATGAAGAATTTTTGGAAGACTCAAACACCCAACTCATCGAAGAGCATCCCAAAAAGATTATCAGTGCCAACGACAGTCCCGATCTTCCCATGGGGTATTCGCTCAATCCGTATCAGGGATGCGAGCATGGCTGTATCTATTGCTACGCACGCAATGCGCATGAATATTGGGGGTACAGCGCCGGACTGGATTTTGAGCGAAAAATCATTGTCAAGCGGAATGCCGCGGAAGTATTAGAACGGCAATTCAACGCCAAAAACTATCAGCCTCAAGTGATTATGCTGTCGGGAAATACCGATTGTTATCAGCCCATCGAACGGAAACTGAAAATTACGCGGGCGGTATTGGAGGTGATGCTGAAATACCGGCATCCGGTGTCCATTATCAGCAAAAATGGCCTGATCCTGCGCGACCTTGACATCCTGCGCGAAATGGCTGGGCTCGGGCTCGTACAGGTTGCCATCTCGCTCAACTCGCTGAACGAAGAGCTGCGCCAGAAAATGGAACCGCGCACGATTACTGCCAAGGGCAGACTGAAGGTAATTCAAGCCCTTAGCGGAGCCGGGATCCCTGTTATGATCATGTGCGCACCCATCGTGCCAGGCCTTAACAGCGATGAGATGCCCGAGGTTATTAAAGCCGCTGCCGAGCACGGCGCCCGGGGAGCGGGCTATACCATCGTCCGCTTAAATGGCGCAATCGGCGAGCTGTTTACCGACTGGGTGCATAAGGCGTATCCCGACAGGGCGGAGAAGGTGTTGCATAGCATTGAGGCCTGCCATGGAGGGAAACTAAACGATAGCCGATGGGGCACCAGGATGCGCGGTGAGGGCGAACTGGCGTCGAGCATCCGGCAGCTGTTCAAGGTGAGCGTCAAACGGTATATGCCATCCACACCGATGCCCGATCTGCGGCTCGATTTATTTGCACCGCAGCGCGGCAGGCAGCTGAATTTGTTTTCCGCTGGCTAAGCTGTCTCGCATGTCCGATATTTTTTCTTACTTTCGGCACAAGATTACCCAACATGAGAGAATATTTGATCAATACGCCCGTGGCGAGCATTATTTTTGCCTTTACCATCGTCACCAGCATTTATACGTTTTCAAACCCCCACCTTTTCGAAAAGTTTATGCTGCACCCTTATCGGGTAAGCAGGGGCCAGCGGCTGTATACCTTGCTCACCAGTGGACTGATTCACCGCGACTGGGGGCACTTGTTATTCAACATGCTCACCTTCTATTTTTTTGGTTTTGCACTTGAATCCTTCTTCGTAAGCCTGAGTACATGGGGGCATCTCCAATTTGCGTTGCTCTATGTACTTGGTTTGGTGCTGAGTGACGTGCGTACCGTGTTCAAAGAACGCAGCAATCCGCACTACTACAGCTTGGGGGCGTCGGGAGCCATCAGCGCAGTATTGTTCAGCTTTATCCTCTTCCAGCCGAAGACCATGCTGGGCATTTTCTTTGTCATTCCCATGCCGGCCTGGTTGTTTGCCATCCTTTATTTGGGATATTGCGTATGGGCATCGAAAAATGCCCGCGATAGCATCAACCACGATGCGCATTTCTACGGTGCCGTCTTTGGAATTGTGATGACAATTCTTTTCTATCCATGGGTCATTCAGCATTTTATCGGCCAGTTTACATAGGGATACTTAGTTACGTAAGGGATGCTTAGTGTGTTCGAAACACTAATTTAAGTTGCTTATAATAAGATTTTTACATTTATTGCGGCAAGAAATTTCCGTAAATGTGATCCTGTCACATTGCGATTGTTCCGATTAATATTTACATTAGCCAACTTTATAAACTTATAGCAACAGCAGGCAAATGAAGACCTTGGCACCATCGGATTATATCGTTTTCTTATGTTATTTTATCATTATCGCAGGCTATGGCCTTTGGATTTACTACCGTAAGAAAACCAAGGAACTAAATACCAAGGACTATTTTCTGGCCGAGGGTTCGCTAACCTGGTGGGCTATCGGGGCATCGCTGATCGCCTCGAACATTTCGGCAGAGCAGTTTATCGGCATGAGCGGCGACGGGTTCAAGCTGGGCCTGGCCATTGCAGCCTACGAGTGGCTGGCAGCGGCTACGCTGATTATTGTAGCGGTGTTTTTCATTCCGGTGTACCTGAAGAATAAGATTTACACCATGCCCCAGTTTCTTAACCAGCGCTATAATGGCACGGTAAGTACCATCATGGCGGTATTCTGGCTGTTGCTGTATGTTGTGGTTAATCTCACCTCCATTCTTTACCTGGGGGCATTGGCGGTTTCGGCCATTTCAGATATTAACTTCACGGTGTGCATGTATGGGCTTGCGATCTTTGCCATTTTCATCGCCTTGGGAGGCATGAAGGTGATTGGGTATACAGACGTAATCCAGGTGCTGGTGCTGATTCTCGGCGGACTGGCCACGACGTATCTGGCACTCAACATGGTGTCTGAGCATTTCGGAACAACAGGCGTACTTAATGGATTGGGATTGTTGCACGAAAAGGCGCCCTCGCACTTCGACATGATTTTTGATAAGACGCAGGAACATTACATTAGTTTGCCGGGGCTCTCCATCCTCATTGGCGGCATGTGGATCGTCAACCTCAACTACTGGGGGTGCAATCAGTATATCACCCAACGAGCGCTGGGGGCTGACCTCAAAACCGCCCGGAACGGGATTCTCTTTGCGTCGTTCCTGAAAATGATGATGCCCGTTATCGTGGTACTGCCGGGTATCGCCGCTTATGTATTGTATCAGGAAGGGTTCTTTCAGGCCGAGATGCTGGAGGGCGATGTAGTACGTCCGGATAAAGCGTATCCGGTGCTGCTCAACCTACTTCCCGTGGGGCTGAAAGGATTGGCTTTTGCCGCATTGACGGCGGCGGTAGTGGCGTCGCTGGCTGGAAAGTCCAACAGTATTGCGACGATTTTTACGCTCGATATCTATAAGAAAATATTCAACAAAGAAGCCTCCGAGCGTCAGTTGGTCAATATCGGCAAAATCACCATTGTGGTTACGATGATCCTGGCTGTCTTCATAGCACCGCATCTAGGCATTGAGAAAGGTGGGTTCCAGTATATTCAGGAATATACCGGATTCGTATCTCCCGGTATCTTTGCCATGTTTATTCTCGGGTTCTTCTGGAAGAAATCCACATCCAATGCGGCACTGTTTGCAACGGTTGGTGGTTTTGCCCTGTCGGTCCTGCTGAAGTTTCTGCCCGAGTGGACGGATTTATCCGGATTATATTCCATCGGATTTGCCGTGCCCAATGCGGCAGGCATCTACGAAATTCCCTTCATCGATCGCATGGGTATTGTGTTTCTGTTCTGTATCTTGGGGATGTACATCATCAGTGTCATCGAAAACAAACGCGGTGTAGTGCCCAACGGGCTCGAAGTGGACCGCGGCATGTTTAAGGTGCACCCCGGGTTCCTAGCAGGTACGATCATCATCGTTGGGTTGCTCGTAGCGATCTATGCGATTTTCTGGTAGGAAGTAAATTTCGATGTTTCTATCTTTGCCCTCATGCGGTTTGATATCATCACAGTACTGCCGGGCCTGTTAGAAAGTCCTTTTGCGCATTCCATTTTGCAGCGCGCCCAAAAAAAAGGAGTATGCGAAATTGTGGTACACAACTTGCGCGACTACGCCAATAACAAGCATAAAAGCGTAGACGATTATCCCTATGGCGGCGGAAGTGGCATGGTGATGCAGATCGAGCCGTTTGCGGCGTGCATCGAGCAGCTGCAGGAAGCCCGGAAATACGATGAAGTCATTTTCATGACCCCCGACGGTACTACACTCAACCAAACAATTGCCAATAACCTTTCCACCAAGGGAAACCTCATGGTGCTCTGCGGACATTACAAAGGAATTGACCAGCGCATTCGCGATGTCTTTGTAACGAGAGAGCTTTCAATAGGCGATTACGTATTGTCGGGTGGCGAATTGCCCGCTGCGGTGTTGGTTGATGCAGTGGTCCGGCTGGTTCCCGGCGTGCTGTCTGACGAGACATCTGCGCTGTCCGATTCGTTTCAGGGAGGCTTGCTGGACGCTCCGGTGTATACACGGCCGGCCGACTGGCGGGGAAACAAAGTGCCTGATGTGCTGCTGAGCGGCAACGAGGGTGCCATTCATGCATGGCGCGATGAACAGGCCCTTGCCCGTACCAAAGAACGTCGGCCGGATCTTCTTGACGAGTAAATAAAATAAGGTGGGGATGCTCAGATCCGTTTTTACACTTGTTCTTTTTGTGGTTTCGCTGTCGGCCCATACGCAGTCTTACCAAGTGAGCGGACAGGTAACGGACGAACAGGGGAATCCGGTGCCCTTTGCGAGTATCTATAAGCAGCAAACCGGGGTGGGTACCGCTGCTAACAGCGAGGGCGTGTTCAAGCTCCGGCTGCCAGCGGGCAATCATGCCCTGCTCATCCGGGCGGTTGGATACCGGCAAGCCGCCCGACAGGTGGTGTTGGATCGAGACACCACCATCTCCGTCACCCTGCATGCCGAGGCGTATATGTTGGATGAAGTGGTGATCGGCCAGGGCGAGGATCCCGCTTATGCAATCATCCGTCAGGCCATCCGGTTGCGTAAACAACACCTGTATGAAGCCAGCCCCTACACCGCCCATGTGTACATCAAAGGGGTGCAGCGGTTGTTGCAGGCACCGGAGAAGTTTTTGGGCATCGATCTCAATGAAATCGGTCAGGAAATCGGGCTGGATTCCAACCGTACGGGCATCGTTTACCTCTCCGAATCCGAATCTCGCATCACGGTTAGCCCACCCGATGACTTTCGCGAAGAAATGATCAGTTCGAAGTTCTCGGGCAATAGCCGGGCTTTTAGCTTCAACCGCGCGGCAGACCTCAAACTTAACTTCTATGAAAACCATCAGCCCATCGTGGATGGGCTCAGTGCGCGACCCTTTGTATCACCGATAGCCGACAATGCATTAAGCTACTATCGCTACCGGCTCTTAGGTACAGCGGAGGAAAACGGATTGACCATCCACAAGATCGAGGTTACTCCCCGCCGTAAGGCCGAGCCGCTTTATCGGGGGAATCTGTACATCATCGAAGACCAGTGGCGGATCTATGGACTCAACCTGCAGCTTACCAAAGAGGCAGGTATCAATATTCTTGATACGCTGCATATCCGCCAAGAATACATTCCGCTCGAAGGGGGGCAATGGCAACCGTCGAGCATCCGCTTCGACTTTGCAGGCGGACTGCTCGGCTTCCGGGTGGGTGGTTATTTTGCGGCTGTATACAACGACTATGTGCTGAGCTCCGCGTTGGAAAAAGCGAAATTCAATGAAGTGCTGCGCATTGGAGAAGGTGTCAACAAGCGGGATTCCGTATATTGGGCCGAGCACCGTCCGCTGCCGCTTACCGAAGAAGAACGGATAGATTATATCCGAAAGGATAGCCTGCAGCGGCGACGCGAGTCGAAAGCGTACCTGGATTCGGTGGACCGACGATCCAACCGGTTCAAGCCTCAAGGTTTTCTATTAGGAGGCTATACCTACCGCAACCGTGCGCGGCGCTGGCGGATTTCGACGGACGGGCTGGCCACGTCCGTGCTTTTCAACACCGTGGAAGGCCTTGCACTCAATTACGGTGCTCGGTATGTCAAGCGGGTGGATACCCTTCTTGACCGTGAGGTTACCGTGTATGGAAATGCGCGTTATGGTTTTGCGAACAAGCGATTCAACGGGTACCTGGGCACGGCATTTCCATTGGGAAAAAGTCTTTTCAATGTATCCGGCGGTAGCAACGTACAAGACCTAAACAATCGAGGCGCGCTGCCGCCGCTTTTCAACACGATCAGCACCGCCTTCGTTGGACGCAATTACCTGAAGTTGTACGAGCGTACGTTTGCAACGGTGAATTGGAGGTATACCCTGCCCGCCAATGTGCAGTTGACGGCATCGGCCACCTGGGAAAACCGTCGCTGGCTACCCAATAGCACGCGCTATACGTTTTGGGAGCGAAATGAGCCTCACTTAACTTCGAACAACCCCTTTGCTCCCCACAACGATGTTCCCCTATTCGACGAAAACCAGTCGTTTAAACTAAGTGTCGGTGCGCTATATGATTTCGGTACCAAGTACGAAACCTATCCCCATCGCCGTGTATACCTTCCATCCAACTGGCCCACCTTGTCGGTAAATTATACAAAGGGAATCGCGGAGGTCTTCGGCGGAGATACGGACTATGATCTGGTGGCGGCGCGGCTGCACAAAACAGAAATCGGGTTGGGGATGTATGGCCGCGCCTCATTCGACATTCGCGGGGGTACATTTTTGAATAGCAAGCGATTGTATTATACCGATTACCGGCACTTCAAGGGAACACAGCTGTTCGTGTCTGATCAGCAGCTCAGCACCTTTCTGCTATTGGACTACTACCGATACAGTACCGCAGGAAGTTTTGTGGAGGCACACGGCGAATATAACCTATCTACCCTGCTCACTAGCAAAGTCCCGCTGCTCCGCCGGCTTAAGTTGCAGGAAATTATCGGTGTTCACTACCTGCATACATCTGAGATAGCACACTACGGAGAGGGCCATGTTGGACTTGAATGGCAGCGGCTGCGCGTGATGTATGCGCGCTCATTCGGCGCTGAGGCGGATCTGCGTGCGAAAGATGCCATCCGGATCGGATTGAGGTTATTTTAGCCTCAAAAATTACTCAAAAAGTCCTCGAATAGCATCACTTTCCTAAATCCCTTTTTACGTAATCCGGTCGTTAAAACCCTGTCTCTCGTGAGTAAGACAAGATCAAGTTCCAATGCCAAAGAAACATAACTGACATCTTTAATGTCAATATTGTGTGTAAGCTGGACGGCTTTTCGAAGAGCTTCCTTACTTACAATTAGATTAGGCAAAATAGTCAGATTACTGTACACAAAAATAGCGAAGTTGCGAAACTCGATATCATTCAAGCGGCTTTTCTCAAAGATTAGAGGTTTGTACTTTTCAATTTCCTCTAACGAGAATTCGCTGGTATAAAACTCATATAGGGATAACAGAGGCCTGTATGCTGCTTTCCCGCTTATGAGCATACTGATGATGATATTGGCATCAATGACAAAGCGGGTCATTGGGTTAGGTTTTAATTAAAGCTGATATTTGTGAGATTGTGATTTCCAAGCTTCCTCGCGAGCAATTTTCCATTGTTCGTCATTTTCCAAATCCACTTCCTTTAAATCCCTCAGCAATTCCTGAGATGACATTTTTAAAATCATCTGTACAAGGTGTTTGTTGATGTATTCTTCGATCCTGTGATATCCCAGAGCTCTTACGACCTGATCATCCAATTGTACTTTAAATTCTGTCATAGCAATAAGCGTTAGCACAAATTTACAAAAAGGATTTCAAAAATCTAGAAACCCGCTAATCCAGCGACGCGGTAATGAGTCTCAAAAATTCGTTGCGTGTACGTTCGTGGGCAAACTCTCCGGTAAAGGCCGATGTGGTCGTTACGGAATTCTGCTTTTGCACACCACGCATACACATGCAAAGGTGTTTGCATTCGATCACTACCGCTACCCCGACGGGGTTCAATGTGTTTTGTATACAATCGCGTATTTCATTGGTAAGCCGCTCTTGTACCTGCAATCGACGGGCGAAGATGTCAATCACACGCGGTATTTTGCTGAGCCCCACGATATGCCCGTTGGGAATGTAGGCCACGTGTGCTTTCCCAAAAAAGGGCAGCATGTGGTGCTCGCACATCGAGTATACTTCGATGTCTTTTACGACGACCATCTGGCTGTACTCTTCTTCAAACATCGCGCCGCGCAAAATGGCGGCGGCGTCTAGGTCGTAACCATGCGTCAGGTATTGCAGCGCTTTGGCTACCCGCTCGGGCGTTTTCAGCAATCCCTGACGGGAAGGGTCCTCTCCCAATAACTCAAGGATCTCCGTATAATGGCTGGCAATCCGAGCTATCTTTTCGGGGTTGTAACGGTCTATTTTTACATATCCGTCAATCTCTTCTTCATTGAGTGGAAAGTTAGTTTCCATAATCATATCTATTTATAGCCGGCGTCAGTCGCCGAAATATTCCACAGAGTTGTTTTCAGTTTCAACCAGCCTGACCGAGTGCAAGAACGCCTGGTGAGCTTCTACATGAGGTTTCAGTTGATGGAAGATTTCAATTGCCAATACTTCCGTGGAGGCCATCTTGCCTTGCATGAAATCCACATCCAGATTGACATTCCGGTGATCAAGTTTGTCAATCACATACGTGGTGATGATTTTTTTCAGTTCTTTCAAATCGATGACAAATCCCGTCTCCGGATTGACTTCTCCCTTTACGGTAACAAATAGTTCGTAATTGTGGCCATGCCAGTTGGGATTGGAACATTTACCGAAAACCGCCTCATTCTGTTCCAACGTCCACCCTTCGCGGTATAGTTTATGCGCCGCGTTAAATCGTTCGCGCCGTGTAAGGTATATCATAGTGCGCAAAGATACGTTAATTTGGTGATTTGCGAATCCGCGGAGTTGCAAATTTGCGCTTGCCGCGGGATGCACGACGGAACTGTAACGCTCGCTTCGCTCACGCCACTAGGTTCCTTTCGTGCATTCCTGCGGCATTGGGATTGTCGTTTTTATTGTTGGGTTTCGTTTATTAAATATTAAAGCCCTTCGACTACGTCTAGTGAGAGGTTGAATTTTTCGACGATCTGCTGGTTAGTCAGCACCCCCATCTCTTTGATGGACCGTGCTGTAGCGAGTTTCTCCGCTTCCGCCTGAGCTCGTTCCTTTTCAAGCAGCTTCGCCGTTTTGGCACGCTCTTGCTCCAGCGCTTTTTCCACGGCCCGTTCCTCAGCTAGGGACACCGCGTTGTCCCAGTCCCACTTAGCTTGTATGCTTGCATTGTATGCCATCAGTTCCTCCGTTGTTAAGTTGGCAATCTCCGCAATGTTGAATATCCGCCCGAACACCTTCTTCCTCATGAATGCCGGCAACTGGTCGGCTCCGTGCAGGTGCTTGAACAGCCAGAACCACTGGTCCATGTCCGTGCGGATTTCTTCATCCTTTTTAACAAAGTTAACCAACTCTGGGAATATATACTTCAATTTATGGTAAAAAACCTTTCCGGTATCCCGATCGGTCAGCTCTACACGGCGGATGTAGTGTTCCCGTTCGGCGGGATCCATGTGGAAATCGAGGATGCCGATGAAATAGACTTCCGGCAGCTCTGTGTCGCGGTAATCGTCGCCCTGTGCGTAGTGGTTGCTGATGATCCGTGAAGTACTGAATACCGTTCGGTCACGGAAATTGCGGTGAGCTACCCGCTGCATTTCGATCAGGAAGATTTCGCCGTTATCACCGATGCATTTCAGATCGAAGATGATACGCCGCTGTTCACTGTTGCCGCCCAGTTCTTCCGTGGGCAGGTACACAAGATGTCGGATGCGTTTTTCGCCGTCGAGTAGGTCATTGAGTAGTTCGATGAGGTTCCGTTTGTTGGATTCTCCCGAGAAGATCCGTTTGAAGGACCAATCGGTCAGAATGTCGATGTACCTCCCTCCCGGGAGCAGTTCAGGCAGTGGTCTTTCCATGGTATAGATTAGTTATGTTAAAGTCAAAGATAAGTATAAAGCCCTATAAAGGCTAATTTATTTAGCTAAATGTCTGACGATTCTTGATGAAGCGCCGAAAACCGAGGCCGTATAATAGGGGAAAATTATAGCTGCCGTTGCAAGGCACGAAAGGAACCTAGTGGCGTGAACGAAGTGAGCGTTGCAGTTCCGTCGTGCATAACATCAGCATATTCTTTACCTTTGTCTCCGTGAAAAACACCAACAGGTATTTCATTGAGATCGCGTTTGATGGCCGTGCCTATCACGGCTGGCAGATTCAGCCGAACGCGCAGACGGTACAGCAAGTGCTCGACCAAGCATTGAGTACGCTCCACCGGCAACCCATCCATACGGTAGGCTGCGGCCGTACAGACACCGGTGTACACGCCACCCAGTTGTATGCCCATTTTGATCTGGATCGTACGTTGGTTCCAGCAGATATTCCCAAACTCCTGTATCAAGTCAATGCATTGCTTCCCCTCGATATCGCTGCGAAAAGGCTCTTAGCCGTAGCGCCGGATGCCCATGCACGTTTTGATGCAACCAGGCGCTCCTACGAATACCATGTGCATTTCCAGAAAGACCCGTTTTTGCGGGGCCGGTCGTGGCTGCTACGCGATGTACCCGATGTAGCGGCCATGAATGCCGCGGCAGCGATCCTTTTGCAATACGAAGACTTTGCCTGCTTCAGCAAATCCCACACGCAGGTACACACCCATATTTGTCACATCACGCATGCCGAGTGGCTTTGGGCAAACGACAACCAGTTGGTATTTCATATCTCGGCAAACCGGTTCCTGCGCAACATGGTGCGGGCCATCGTGGGGACCTTGGTAGAAATCGGACGGGGTGAACATGCTCCCGAACACATGCATACGGTTATACAAAGTAAGGACCGTTCGGCGGCAGGCGCTTCCGTGCCACCGGATGGATTATACCTCACGGAAGTAGCCTATCCGTACCTTTGAGTTACAAGCATATACATGTCCACCAAATATCGTACTTTTGCAGCAACCCATGAGCGATCCCAACATCACCGGCAAGACGTATGATACGCACCTGCTCCGCAGGATGATGCGATATGTGAAGCCCTATCGGGGGATTTTTGCCATTTCCGTCGTCCTTACCATCGTCATGGCAGTTGTAGCGCCGGCCCTCCCCATGGTTATTGAATATACACTGGATCGGTTTATTCTTCAGAATGACATCGACGGGCTTCAGCTGATGCTGATGATCATGCTGGGGCTGCTGGTGGTCCAAACGGTGATCCGTTATTTCCATACGTTGATGACCAGCACGCTGGGACAGTCTGTAATACGTGATTTGCGCATCGATGTGTTCAACCACATTACCGGTTTGCGGCTGAAGTATTTTGACCGTACGCCGATCGGCCGACTGATTACCCGGACCATCTCCGACCTGGAAACCATTGCCAATATCTTTTCGGAGGGACTCATTCAGATCATTGGCGACATCCTCCAGCTGGTGGTTATCCTTGGGGTGATGTTTTATACCGACTGGAAGCTCACGCTGGTTGTATTGATCCCGATGCCACTGATGATCGGTGCCACCTACGTGTTTAAGGAGGCCATGAAATCCGCTTTTCAGGATGTGCGTAAATGGGTATCCAACCTCAATACCTTCCTGCAGGAACACATATCGGGCATCAGCATCATCCAGTACTTTGCCCGTGAAGAGCAGGAAATGCATACGTTCAAGGCGGCCAATGCCGAGCATCGCAATGCACACATCCGCGCCAATTGGTATTTTTCGATTTTCTTTCCGGTCATTGAAGTCATTATGGCTATTGCTTTGGGCCTGTTGGTTTGGTACGGATCCAAGCAGGTGCTGGCCGGAATGCTGTCGCCGGGTGTCATTGTAGCTTTCATCATGTACATCAACATGATCTTTCGCCCCATCCGGGAGCTGGTGGATAAGTTCAACACACTGCAAATGGGAATGGTGAGCGCCGAGCGGATATTTGCGGTGCTGGATACCGATGAGCAGACCCCCAATACAGGCACCCAGAAGCCCAGTGTAATCCGTGGCGACATTGTATTCGACAACGTATGGTTTGCTTACGATGAAGACAAATGGGTGCTGAAAGACATCAGCTTTCACGTAAAGCCCGGCGAAACGCTGGCGCTGGTGGGCGCCACCGGCGCGGGCAAGTCGTCTACTATCAATATCCTTAGCCGCTTTTACGAAGTAAACCAGGGGGCCATCCTGCTGGATGGGGTAGACATCCGACAATACGAACTCAATTACCTGCGCCGTACCATTGCCACCGTATTGCAGGATGTCTTCCTGTTTTCCGACACCGTAGCCAACAACATCGGCCTGAACGATCCGGCCATCACGCGTGAGCAGATCGTTCAGGCAGCCAAGCAGGTGGGCGCCCATGACTTTATCATGCGGTTGCCCGGTGGATATGACTATGAGGTACAGGAACGGGGCGCTACCCTTTCCTCCGGACAGGCACAATTGATTTCCTTCATCCGGGCGTTGGTTCACGACCCCAAAATATTGGTGCTAGACGAAGCCACGTCATCGGTGGATACGGAGACCGAAGGACTTATTCAGCGCGCCATCGATACGTTGATGAAGGACCGCACCTCCATCGTTATCGCCCACCGGCTGTCGACCATCCAGAAGGCCGATAAAATCATCGTGCTGGATAAAGGCGAAATGAAGGAGATGGGCTCCCACCAAGAGCTGCTGCGCATCGACGGCTATTACCGTCGACTGTATGAGCTACAATTTCATTCAGCCGGTATATAGCGATTGTACCTACGGGGCCGACAGCCCGATACACTCCTTTGTTCCCTCGCGGATACTGCGCCAGATCATTTTAAAAAAAGAAAAGTCGTTGGGCCGCTTGATGTATAGTTGACCGGTATGCCGTACGCCGTTGGCGTCCGGATTGCTGTCGTTCAAAAGAAATCGGTTGGCAAAGAAAGAAAACACCCGTTTCTCCGACATTTCTCCATCGTTATCTTCCTTAAGGAACGCTACCTTCAGCCGGTCGTAATCCAGTTCCAGCGTTCCGCCGGTACCGCGGTCGTCCGCTTTCATGTCAAAGCGCATTCCTTTGATCGCCGCACTTTCGACCTCCACGTTCAGCTGCGGCGTAAGCATCCGGTTAAAGGCGGTCCCATCCATCGCAGCCAGCTTAGCCGTATAGGTATGCGCGCCCAGGCTATCCAAGAGGTCAAAACGGAAATCAACCGTTAAGTCGCCGGTTCCCATCACGCGTGAGCGTGCATGCAACCGCATGTAGCGGTCACGCGCCAATGTTGTGGAGTCATTAGTCACGTTACGGAACGCGCCGTTGGTTTGGTCGAAGGTCACGGTGCCCGCTTTACCGGTTTTATCGCTCACCTCGGTAAATCGGACATCCACGGCACGGATCAGCACGGAGTCGATGGCCAGCGGTTGTTTTAACCGCAGCAGCTGCTGATGAGGTGATTTGCCGATTTTATTCTCGGGCGGGTTGGGCTGTGTTTTATCCTTGTAGATGGCGATATGCCCGCTGTCGACATACAATGCTGCAGCGGCCAGCAGCTCCTTTTTTACCCAGCTCGACCTGTCCATTCCGGCTAGGCGGATGCGTGCAATTTCGATATCCGCGATGTCTTCCGCCCGTTGCATCTGGCGGTAAAATTCCGCTTGGCTTACGGTAATCCGATAGCGCAGGCTGTCGATCGTTAGCTCCCGGGCGTCGGTTTGGAAATGCGCCGGCCCAGCTTGGAACAGATAGAGGCTATCCGGCCGGATGTATGTCAGCGTGCGTACCTCCACATCAACCGATTCCGCGCCGTATAGGCGGGTGGTATCTGCTAACGAAGTCGAATCGATGCGGATATCCCGTAGGGTTACGTTGACGTGTGGCACCAGCAAATGCGCCGCACTGCCTTCCTCCTTCATTTCCAGTCGGCCTTCCCGTAAGAGGATGCGGTTTACGTTTATGCGTGATACCAATTCGGTCAGCCTTTCCAACGGCGATTCCGAAGCCACATCCACGGTTGTGGTATCGTTTTGCGGATGACGCAGCAGCGTTACCGATGGAGTATCAAGGGCGATGGTACCGATATGCAATTTTTTGGATAGGAACCACCTGAGCACACCGATGCCGCTAATCCGAAGTCGGCCTATGCGCACGTGATAGGTCGTTTCTGCAGCGGGTCGTTGGGATTTAGCGGTTGTATCCGGCACAAGCCGTATACCGGTTGCCGTAGCGCTTCCCCCGAGCAGCGAAAGGCTTAGCTGTTCATACGTCAATTGGTATCGGCCGTCCGTTCCGCTATGGATACGTTCTTTCAGCTGGGCCTCCCATTGAGGCTTCAACCGGTAGTTTACGTACCAATTGACTAAGAATGTGAGGATAAGTAGGCCCGCGGCAATACCGATTGCCCATTTCCAAAAAGGTCTCATTAAGGAAGAAACGCAGGAGAGGCTTAAAATGTTTGTTGGTGATAATGGTCAACGGACATCACTTGATGAGTACCTGGTGAAACGTAACCTAAAACATGCCTAAATATACCGTTGTATTAACCAAGAAAGCCGAAAAATAACTTGATAAATTACCGAACCAAATCTTATCATCAATCCTTCAGAGCATTTCGTCAAAACCGCGCCTCAGCAACTTTGCGAAACCGCGCCTCAGCGAATCCGCGACTTAGCAACTCAACGACTGCGCTCTTAAGCAATTTTGTAAAATTAGCGAACGGAATCGCAAAATTTATATTATATTTGCGAATGGAATCGCAGAATTTATGATTAATAGAGATATTGCCCCATCTGTCAACAGCCGGCTTGCTGACGAAAAAGCGATTATTCTTTTGGGACCCCGGCAAGTTGGTAAAAGTACATTGTTAAAGCAGCTTGCCCCGGCGTTCAGGCAAAAGGTCGTTGAATGGAGCGGAGATGATGCAGATGTGCGCACGCTGTTGGCCAATCCGACCGCGACGCTGCTCAGGCAGTATATCGGCGCGGCCAAGACACTGGTCATCGACGAGGCCCAGCGCATCGAAAACATCGGTTTGTGCATTAAACTTATCGTGGACCAGATTCCGGGCGTCAAAGTCATTGCAACCGGGTCTTCTGCATTTGACTTGGCCAATCGGATCAATGAACCGCTCACCGGCCGTAAGTGGGAATACCGCCTATATCCCTTTTCATTCGGCGAAATGGTGAACCATCATGGTTTTATGGAAGAAAACCGGCTTTTGAACCATCGGCTGATTTACGGCTATTATCCCGAAATCGTGAATAATCCAGGCGAGGAGGAAGTAAGACTGAAGCAATTGTCCAGTAGTTACCTGTACAAAGACATTCTCACATGGGAACGCATACAAAAGCCAGACAAAATGGAACGGCTCGTTCAGGCGCTGGCTTTTCAGCTAGGCAATGAGGTGTCCTTTAATGAGTTGGGGCAACTGACCGGGCTGGACAATGAGACGACCGAAAAATATGTCGATCTGCTGGAAAAGTCGTTCATCGTCTTCCGGCTGGGATCGCTTAGCCGAAACCTGCGCAACGAGTTGAAAAAAAGCCGGAAATTTTATTTTTACGACAACGGGCTCCGCAATGCGGTTATCAATCAATTCAGTCCGGTTGCCTTGCGGCAGGACATCGGAGCGCTTTGGGAAAATTTTGTCGTGAGCGAACGGGTCAAATACCTGGCCTATCGGGAGATCAATTGCAACCGCTACTTCTGGCGGACACACGCACAGCAGGAAGTCGATTATATCGAGGAACGGAATGGGCAGATGCGGGCATATGAATTCAAATGGAACGCCCATACCAAAGCTCGTTTCCCCAAGACATTTCTGGATGCATACCCGGGTACGGAGGCCCATATCCTAACACCCGAAAACTTCCAGGCGTTTTTGCTTGAGCCCTGAACCGGGCAATCCTGAACGTTGCTCACACGTCCAATTCCAGCCGTTTCTCTTTATTAATGATGTCGGCTACGCTGGTATCGTTCAGAATTTGAAGCATGGCATTGCGGACATCGATAAATGTATCCCGGATGCCGCATACTTCTTCGGATTTGCATTCGTCGCAGCGGCGGTAGAAATTCAGGCTCACACAGGGCAGTAGCGCGATGGGACCGTCGATCAGACGCATCACCTGCGACAGGCGGATGTCTTCCGGCGCTTTGTTGAGGCTATATCCGCCTCCGGCGCCCTTTTTGCTGTACAGGATTCCCGCATTTCGCATTTCCAACAAGATCTGCTCGAGAAACTTCTTCGGGATGCGTTCCTCTTCCGCAATGCGCAGGATCTGCATCGGTTCCTTACCGTAATTCCGGCCTAAAACGATCAGTGCTTTGATAGCGTATTTGGTCTTTTTGGATAACATCCCTCGTTATTAGTGATTTGTACAAAAAACAAAGATACGGATTTTTTGATAAAGGCAAGGGAATCGCCTAATCGAAGCTATCCTGCGAAACCGCGACTTAGCGAATCCGATCTTGTGCAAATTTGTAACCAACAAAAAAAAGAGTACTTTTGTTGCTCGATTAGGAATTCATGCTCGATTCGCTCATTACTTCAAAAACCCGTTTGCGCCTGCTGGTGAAATTTTTCATTAATGCCGCCAACCGTGGTCATATGCGGGGATTGGCCGAGGAATTCAACGAGTCCACCAACGCCATCCGCAAGGAGCTCAATAATCTTTCCGAGGCTGGGTATCTGGAAAAGGAAGCCCAGCAGAACCGCGTCACGTACCGGGCGAATATAAGACATCCGCTGTTTGGTTCGTTGCAGGATATCGTACACAAATATCTCGGGCTAGACCGCATTGTAGAAACCGTATTAAGCCGCATGGGTGAAGTGGAGCAGGTGGTTATTACGGGCGATTATGCCGAGGGACGGGACAGCGGCGTGGTGGAGGTAACGGTTGTCGGACCGTCGCTCAATGCGGATTATCTGGCGCAACTGGCGCCTAAGATGGAAGGGGTCATTGGACGGAAAGTGGTGTTTACGTTGAGCTATAAGAAAATTGATAATGGCTTGGTGTTGTACGAGCGATGAAAATTTGGCTTAATTTTAGCAGTGCATCCGCTCAAAAAACGTTAAATTGCACGGGAAACCATTTTATGACTAAGGAGAATATGTACCTTTGCCAAATTCGAACATTATATAATAAGCGGAGAAACGTGAATAGATTGATCAAACGATGTATGTTGGTGCTGGCGGGGTTATGCTGGCTATTCATGGCAGAGGCACAAGCGCAAGTTCAAGTCCAGGATGTTTCCAAGATCCGAGTTGAACAGTTGTCGGACGACCAGGTGAAGCGCATCATCACCGAAGCGGAAAAACGCCATTTGACAGACGACCAGTTGATTCAGAGCTTAGCCCAGCGTGGAATGCCCGCCGCCGAGCAGCAAAAATTACGCAGCCGGATCGCGCTAGTACGGCAGCAAAATACCCCTGCCGGGAAGCGCGCCTCCAATCTCGCGGACCAGCAGGGGCGCCGTGTAACGGATACGACAACCGCTTTTTTGGACAGTCTAGTTCTCGTAAAGGACACAGCCGATACCAGTCGTATCTTTGGCGCCAAGCTATTTCGCAATACGGATATCCGTTTTCAGCCGAATCTGAATATCCCGACACCCAAAAATTACGTCATCGGCACAGGCGATGAGCTGATGCTGGTACTCACTGGTGATAACGAAGCCAGCTATACACTTCCTGTATCACCAGAAGGAACCGTCAATATCGATTATGTAGGCATTGTGTCGGTTGCGGGCCTCACCATCGAAGACGCAAGTGACAAAATCCGGAGCCAGCTACGGTCCACCTATCCGCAATTGAGTTCAGGCCGGACACGGCTATCACTTACGTTGGGCAATATCCGTAGTGTTAAAGTGACACTCACGGGGTACGTTACCCGTCCCGGTACATACACCCTGCCTTCACTGGCCAACGTGTTCCATGCACTGTATGCATCGGGCGGCCCTACCGACAAAGGTACGTTTCGTAATATCCAGCTCATCCGGAATAATAAGGTGATCCACACCATCGATGCCTATGATTTCCTGACCAAAGGTATCCAGCCCGGCAACGTGCGGTTGGAAGATGGCGATGTTATCCATATCCCGGTATTTGATCGCCATGTAACGGTCGATGGCCTAGTAAATAACCCCGGCATCTTCGAACCAATAGCCGATGAAACGCTGGAAGATCTGCTGCGGTTTGCGGGTGGTTTTGCGCCAGAAGCGTACCGGGCGAAAGTGAAGGTACTCCAGATTACCGACCGCCAGCGCAGCGTGGCTGACATCTATGCAGAAGACTTTACTACCTATACACCCCAAAACGGAGATCAATACATCGTTGAAGAAGTTCTGGATCGCTATGCCAATCGCGTAGCGATCGAGGGGGCGGTGTTCCGCCCAGGCCTGTACGCACTTACGGAAGGGCTCACCCTCCGTCAGCTCATCCAGCAAGCGGACGGCCTCAAAGAAGATGCCTTCATGTCACGTGCATACATCAACCGGCTAAATCCGGACAACACACAACAGCTCATCACCGTCGATCTCACTAAGCTGATGGCAGGCTCCGCACAGGAAGATCAGGTGCTTCAGCGCGAAGATAAAGTGCTGATTTCATCCATTTTTGACCTCCGCGAAGAATACACTGTGTCCATAAGTGGACAGGTGCGTAAACCCGGTCAGTTTGAGTATATTGAACAGATGACGCTTGGCAACCTTATTCAGCTGAGTGGCGGGTTGGCCGAAGCTGCTAACATCGAGTATATAGATGTAGCACGCCGTATCCGCCGTAACACCAACGAACGAGATTCAACCATTTCTGAGTTGGTACGTATCAATTTTGACACTCGAGAAGAGGTCGTACAATCGGATTTCGTGCTGCAACCGTTTGACATGGTGAGTGTACATACCAGCACCGGTTATCAGGTACAACGTATCGTACGCATTGAAGGCGAGGTTAATTATCCCGGCGAGTACGCATTGCTTAAGAAGGATGAAACCATTTCAGACCTCATTCGGCGTGCCGGTGGCGTTACCGAATTTGCCTACTTGCCGGGCGCCTCGCTGCAGCGTAATGCATCAGATGCCTTGGTAGCACAGGGACATAGCGCCTTGACAGGGGCTGCCCGTCAAGAATTAGCTGAGCGTGAAAAAGAGCAAGCTCAAATACAGAGTCAGGTATTGGAGAATACGCTGCAAAGCCAGGACAGTGTGGAAACAGATCTGTTTTTTAGCAACTATGTAGGCATTAAACTGGATGAGATACTAGAAGGCAATACTAAATATGATATTCCGTTGGAAGATAAAGATGTGATCATCGTACCACGACAACTTCGTACGGTGATGGTTCGGGGACAAGTGCTCAACCCTAATCGAATCGTATATCAGAAAGGTAAACCTCTAAAGTATTATATTCGCCAAGCGGGTGGTTTTACTGCAAAGGCGCATAAACGTAAAACCTTTGTGCAGCATGCTAACGGATCCGTTGAAGGGAGCAGTATGGGATACCCCGAGGTGCTTCCGGGCAGTGAAATTATCGTTCCAACCAGGCCAGAGCGTGAGAAGCTCGGCGTACAGGCTTGGGTGAGTATGGGCAGCGTGGCAACTTCGTTAGCAGCGGTTATTGTAAGTTTATTGAGGTAAGTAATATGACAACTGAACCGTTACAACCATTAGATGATGGTGAAATCTCCATAAAGGAAATAATTTTAGATATTCAAATCTGGTTGAATTATCTGCTATCTAAATGGCGGATTTTACTGATTGTCGGAGCCTTGGGAGGTGTAATCGGGCTAGCCTATGCATTTTTGAAGCAACCGTTGTATACCGCTACAACTACTTTTGTGTTGGAAGGAAACGATACTCGGACCAACTTAGGGGGGCTATCAGGCATGGCGGCTTTAGCGGGAATTGATCTTGGAGGAAATGCTGGGGGACTCTTTCAGGGTAATAACATCTTGGAGCTGTATAAGTCGCGGAACATGCTTGAAAAGACATTAATGTCAAGAACAAATCAAAGTTCCAACGAATTGCTCATCGAGCGTTACATCGCATATAGAAATCTCAAAGACGACTGGGAAAATCAACCCGAATTGCTAGCACTGGATTTTCATAAAGCTCCTGAAACGTTGGATTCTTTGACGCGCAGGTCGCGTGACGGTGTGATTACGTCGATTGTCAATGCAATTAGATCGGAGGTTTTAACCGTGGAGAAACCGGATAAGAGCTTATCCATCGTTCAGGTTGATGTTTCTTCGCCGGATGAGGTCTTTTCGAAGGCGTTCAATGAGAACTTGGTTAAGGAAGTAAATGAATTCTATGTTCAGACCAAGACAAAGAAATCAACCGACAATATTGCCATCCTTGAACAGAAAGTTGATTCGGTACATGCAGTGATGACGGGAGCAATTTATTCCGCGGCCAAAGTTTCTGATGCGACGCCCAATCTCAACCCGACACGGCAAGTGCAGCGCACGGCTCCAACTCAGGAAGCGCAATTTTCGGCAGAGACGAATAAGGCTATATTGAGTCAATTATTACAGAATCTGGAGTTAACTAAGATGAATTTATTGCAAGAGCAACCCCTTATTCAATTGGTCGATCAACCAGTCTATCCACTTAAGGTCGAGCGAGTGGGTAAAGTAAAGGGTATTATTGTTGGCGGTTTTTTATTCGTTTTTCTTACCGCGTTAATGCTTATCTTACGAAGATTTTACCGAAAAATTATGGGAATGGGAATAGAGGTCCGTGAGGCTTAGCAAAGACAAGTTTAATCTTGTTGTATAAATAATTTCTATGTGTCAAATAAATGAGTACTTTTGTTGCTCGTTAGCTTTTGAAATTGTAACCATCTAGCATTACCATATTTTTTAAAAAATTGAATAATTGGATTATATGAGTAACCATTCTTCAACAACAGTCATAGAAAATGCCCGCATTGCCGTTATCGGATTGGGCTATGTTGGCTTACCTTTAGCGATTGAGTTCGGCAGAAAGTACAACGTATTGGGGTTTGATATAAACGACGAGCGTGTAAAAGAGCTTCAGGCAGGCAAGGACCGAACACAAGAAGCCGACTTGAAAGGATTGAAGGCAGTGATGGCGTTAAAGAAAGAATCAGAGATCGGCTTATCCTTTTCCGCCGATCTAGAAGATCTTGCTTTTTACAACACCTACATTGTCACCGTACCTACTCCCATCGATCAGTTCAAGGCTCCAGATCTGACACCGCTTATCAAAGCGTCTGAAATGTTGGGTAAGGTGTTGAAAGTAGGCGATATCGTGATTTATGAATCGACGGTATATCCGGGCTGTACGGAAGAAGACTGTGTGCCGGTACTGGAGCGTGTTTCCGGACTGACCTTTAATAAAGATTTCTTCGCCGGCTATTCGCCCGAGCGCATCAATCCCGGTGATAAGATTAACACGCTTACCAAAATTAAGAAAGTGACCAGCGGCTCCACTCCGGAGATTGCTGATCGGGTAGATGACTTATACCGATCGATTATTGAAGCGGGAACACATAAAGCCCCAAGTCTCAAGGTAGCAGAGGCTTCGAAGGCCATCGAGAATGCACAACGTGACGTTAATATTTCTTTTGTAAACGAACTCTCTTTAATCTTTGACCGTATCGGAATCGATACTAATGACGTGATTGAAGCTGCTGGAACCAAATGGAATTTCTTAAAGTATCAGCCGGGGCTGGTTGGTGGGCATTGTATTGGTGTTGATCCTTACTACTTGGCGCACAAAGCGCAAGCTTTAGGTTACCATCCGCAGGTAATTCTTTCCGGCCGCCGTGTCAATGATCATATGGGTGCGTTTGTGGCAGATAAGGTGGTGAAGTTGATGATTCAAAAGGACCACAAAATCAAAGATTCCCGGGCATTAATTATGGGAATCACTTTTAAAGAGAACTGCCCCGATATCCGGAACACCCGAGTAGTAGACATTTATCATGAATTGGTTCAGTTTGGTCTTACTGTGGATATTTACGACCCTTGGGCAGATGCCGAAGAAGTAAAACATGAATATGGTTTAAATATTCTCAACGCAGTAGATAGTAATGTTGTTTACGATGCCATTGTAGTAGCCGTAGCACACAACGAATTCCTTAAGTTTGATTATCAAAAGGTCAAACGTAATAACGGAGTGATTTTCGATACCAAAGCCTGCTTGAACCGGGATTTGGTGGATGGCAGGTTGTAGGATGACGTCACTATGATAGCAAAACAATACGATGTCGTCGTGATCGGTGCTGGATTAGTTGGTTTAGCAACCGCCTATCGGTTTTTACAGCTTCATCCTACTGCCCGCGTACTCATCATCGAAAAAGAGGCTGCCGTTGCACAACATCAATCAGGGCATAACAGTGGTGTCATCCACAGTGGTATTTATTACAAACCCGGTAGTCTAAAGGCAATTAACTGTATTAATGGCTATGCGGACCTTATTCGATTTGCGAAAGAATATGGTATCGCCTATGAACTGTGTGGGAAGTTGATTGTCGCAACTTCACCGGAGGAAGGTTCTGCGTTGAACAATATTTTCAACCGTGGTATACAAAACGGCTTACAGCAACTGCGTCTACTTACGCAAGCCGAATTGAAGGAATTCGAACCGCACGCAGCAGGTATAGCGGCCATCCACGTGCCACAAACGGGTATCATTGATTACCCAGCAATGGCTAGAAGGCTCCAAGAGCTGATCGAGCAGGCTGGCGGTGAATTTGTTTTTAGCGAGAAGGTTATGAGCGTTTCAGCAATCGCTAATACAGTTACTATCGAAACGGAGAAACAAAGCTATACGACAAAGCAAGCCGTCACCTGCGCAGGCCTCCAATCCGATCGCGTGGCGTCTTATACAGACGCTACAAATGACTTGCGTATCATTCCCTTCCGTGGTGAGTACTACAAATTGAAGCCCGAAAAGGAATACCTTGTTAAAAATCTCATTTATCCCGTACCGGATCCCAAGTTTCCATTTCTTGGTGTTCATTTCACCCGGATGATCAGCGGTGGCGTAGAAGCGGGACCAAATGCGGTATTAGCGTTTAAACGTGAAGGATATCGTTTTTCAAGCTTAGATATAGGAGATACGCTTGATACCTTGGCGTGGCCAGGCTTCTGGAAAATTGTCGGTAAATACGGAAGAACAGGCATGGGAGAAATTTATCGGTCATTATCTAAATCCGCATTCACGAAAGCACTGCAAAAGCTGCTCCCCGAAATTCAGGAATCCGACTTAGTTCCCGGAGGAGCAGGCGTACGTGCGCAGGCGTGTGATCGACAAGGTAACCTCATCGATGATTTTAATATCCTGCGTAAAGAAAATATTATCCATGTTCGGAACGCACCATCGCCTGCAGCGACATCGTGCCTTTCCATTGGACAATATATCACTAACCAACTTATTGCTAATTAAGTCCTATGAACGAGAAGATACAAATGGTCGATTTAAAAAACCAATACCTTCGTATTAAGGAAGAGATTGACCAGTCCTTATTATCCGCCGTTGCGGAAACCGCTTATATCAATGGACCTCAAGTAAAAGCATTCATTGAATCTCTTAAATCATTCAATCGAGTTCAACATGCGGTAACTTGCGGAAATGGGACCGATGCACTACAGATTGCCATGATGGGCTTGGGGTTCAAGCCTGGAGACGAGGTCATCGTACCTGCATTTACGTATATCGCTACGGTAGAAGTGATTGCTTTATTGGGATTAATACCCAAGTTCATTGATGTGAGACCAGACACATTTGAACTCGATTACGAGCAATTGGAATCAAAGATTACCGATAAAACGGTAGGTATCGTACCAGTTCATCTTTTCGGCCAATGCTCCAATATGGAAGCCATCAACGCGATTGCAGCTAAATACGGAGTATCCGTTATCGAAGATACCGCACAGGCAATGGGAGCTGAATACATCTACGCTGACGGCCATAAACAATTTGCGGGTACTGTCGGCACCATTGGTACCACCTCCTTTTTCCCATCAAAAAACCTCGGCTGTTTTGGCGATGGCGGTGCATTGCTTACTAACGACGAGACACTGGCGCAGCGCGTTCACATGATCGCCAACCATGGCCAACGCCAAAAATACCATCATGAGTCTATCGGCGTAAATTCTAGGTTGGATACCGTGCAAGCTGCAATATTGAATGTGAAGATCAACCACCTTCATGAATATGCACGTGCACGCCAAGCAGTTGCCGCGAAGTATGATTCGAGTCTTGATGACATTAAAGGTATATCAATACCGGTCAGGGCGAATTATTCGACCCATGTATTTAACCAATACACTTGTAAAATAGCTAATAACAGGCGGGATGCATTCAAAGCATTCTTGCAAGAAAGAGGTGTGCCATCGATGGTTTATTACCCAATTCCGGTACACCTACAGCAGGCATATGGCCAATACGGGTACAACGAGGGCGACTTTCCGGTGTCCGAACAGCTTTGTCGCGATGTCATATCCCTTCCCATACACACTGAAATGAAAGAAGAGATTCAGGACTATATCATTGAACAAGTAAAAGCATTTTTTACGGATGAACACTGAGAGTAGCTATTTCATACACCCAACAGCGGTTGTCGACGAAGGCGCGAATATTGGTCAAGACACCAAGATCTGGCATTTTTCGCACGTTATGCCAAATTGTAAAATTGGTGAGCGCTGCAATATCGGTCAAAATGTGGTGGTTTCACCCGGTGTAATATTAGGGACCAACGTAAAAGTGCAAAATAATGTATCTATTTACGAAGGTGTCACCTGCGACGATGATGTATTTCTTGGACCATCCATGGTGTTTACCAACGTAACGAATCCACGTAGTGCAGTAAATCGGCGAGGGCAATATGCGAAAACCCATGTGGGAAAGGGCGCTTCCATAGGTGCCAACGCAACGATAGTCTGCGGTCACGATATTGGCGCTTATGCCTTTATCGGAGCTGGAGCTGTAGTTACCAAAACTGTTGCTTCTTATGCATTGGTGGTAGGCAATCCTGCCAGACAAATCGGTTGGGTTAGTGAGTATGGTCACCGATTACATTTCGATGAAAACAACTATGCAGCGTGTCCCGAATCGGGGCAGGAATATGAATTAAAAGAGAATCACGTACAACGAATCAAATAAATGACAGCACTTAACCGAAAAGTCAAATTTGCCGTTATCGGATGCGGCCATATTGGAAAACGCCACGCAGAAATGGTCACCCGGAACGAAGAGAGTGAATTAGTGGCACTGATCGACGTTAAAGACAAGACGCAATTGGGAGTTGACGCGTACTCCGTCCCTTTCTTTAATTCACTGGAAGATTTTTTGGCTTCCGATATTGAAACCGATGTGGTTAATATTGCATCACCCAATGGTTTCCATGCCGAGCAAGCCATGAAATGTCTGGAAGCGCGCAAACACATCGTGGTAGAAAAGCCCATGGCGCTTAATAAGCAGGATGCTGAAAAGGTAATCTTTAAAGCGTTGCAAGTGCATCGGCAGGTTTTTGCAGTCATGCAAAACCGTTATTCGCCACCATCGGTATGGATCAAAGAGCTAATTGAAAGCGGTAAACTTGGAAAGATTTTTATGGTCCAGCTCAATTGCTACTGGAACAGGGATGATCGCTATTATAAACCCGACAGCTGGCATGGTAAGAAGGACTTGGATGGCGGCACGCTTTTTACTCAGTTTTCTCACTTTATCGATATCATGTATTGGCTTTTTGGGGATATTACTAATATCCAAGGCAAATTTAATGATTTCAATCACCAAGAGCTAACTGATTTTGAAGACAGTGGATTTGTTAGTTTCGATTTTGTAAATGGCGGTATGGGGGCGTTGAATTACTCGACGTCCATCTGGAATCAAAACCTGGAAAGTTCGATGACCATTATTGCCGAAAATGGATCCGTAAAAATTGGCGGGCAGTATATGGACAAAGTGGAAGTATGTAATGTGAAAGACTACCAAATGCCCGAATTGGCTCCGACAAACCCGGGTAATGACTACGGAGCTTATAAGGGATCTGCAGCCAACCATCATTATGTTATCGAGAATGTGGTTGACGTACTTAACGGTAGGGCGGCTATCACTACTAATGCCTTGGAAGGGTTAAAGGTGGTAGATATTATTGAGCGGATTTATTCACTGAAATAGAAGATAATGGATTTTATTCCACTGGCCAACCCGGATATACGTGAGTCTGACATCAATTTAGTTAACGACGTTCTTCGTTCTGGAATGTTAGTTCAGGGAAAATATGTTGAAAAACTGGAACAGCGGTTTGCTGAAATTGTGGAGGTGTCAAATGGTATTGCAGTTTCAAACGGAACAGCCACTATGCATTTGGCGCTTCGCGTACTTGGTATCGGTCCCGGAGATGAAGTCATCGTACCCGCATTCTCTTATGTTGCAACGGCAAATGTTGTTGAATTAGTAGGTGCTACTCCGGTATTTGTCGATATCGACATCAATACCTTCAATATTGACACTGAAAAAATTGAAGCAAAGATTACCAAATCTACGAAAGCCATTATCCCGGTACATGAATTCGGATTGTCATGTGATATTGAAGCTGTGGTAGAAATTGCTCGCCAATATAATTTGTTTGTCATAGAAGATGCGGCATGTGCCTTTGGGGCTACGCAGAATGGAAAGTCCGTTGGGTCTTTTGGTGATTTTGGATCATTTTCACTCCACCCTAGAAAATCAATCACTTCAGGCGAAGGAGGGATTATCACAACAGACAACCGCGGTTATGCAAAAAATATAGGGCAACTTCGAAATCACGGCATCGAATATGTAAATGGTCAAATGGAGTTTGTAGCGCCTGGCTTTAATTATCGAATGACTGATTTTCAAGCTGCATTGGCCTATGGGCAGTCCTTGAGAATCGAAGAGATCATACAATTGAAAAATACCCTCGCCGAAGTATATTTAAATGAGATTTCTAATAGCGATATCAAGCTTCCAAATATTCCACATGACCGAAATCACACATGGCAGACGTTTCATATAGTTCTTGGTGACAAATATGAACAACAGGCTGTAATAAGAAAGCTGAAGGATAACAATATTGGAGTAAATTACGGAGCGCAATGTATTCCCGCTACCCATTATTATCAACAGAAGTATGGACTGAACTATACTTCACTATTTCCGAGCGCATATCGGGCTTATAAATCTGGAATAGCGTTGCCCTGTTATGAAAAGTTAAATATTGAACAAGTTAAGTATATCGCAAACGTCATTAATTTATTATGATACAAGGAAAAACTATTTTTATTACGGGGGGAGCGGGTTTTATTGCGAACACGCTCATAAAGAATTATATAGGTGAAAATCAAATCATTGCATATGATAATTTTCATCGAGATACGCTCAGTACAAGTGACGTCGCTAATCACAAAAACCTACGCGTAGTAAAAGGAGACGTACTTGACCTTGAAGACCTTACAAGTGCCATGAAAGACGTTGACATCGTTATTCATGCTGCTGGTATTGCGGGTATTGATACTGTTATTAAAGATCCTGTAAGGACAATGAGGGTTAATATGATGGGAACCGCGAATGCGTTAGAAGCAGCTAAGATCAATAAGATAGCAGACCGATTTATTGACTTTTCGACGTCGGAAATTTTTGGTAGCCATGCATTCAAAAGTTCTGAAACGGATACCGCTGTCTCGGGAAGTGTGGGAGAAGCACGTTGGGTATACGCGGTAAGCAAGCTTGCGGGAGAACATTTAGCACACTCATATTACAAACAATATAATTTGCCTGTTGTGACTGTTCGGCCATTTAATGTTTATGGCCCTGGTCAGACCGGTGAGGGAGCGTTGCAAATTTTCATAAAAAGGGCTCTCAAAAATGAGGATATCTTTATCTATGGAGATGGAACCGCTATTAGGGCTTGGTGCTATGTGGACGATTTCGTTGATTGTTTAATGCGTTGCGTTGAAAATCCGAAAGCAATTGGAGAAAGTTTTAATTTAGGTAACGCTCGAACAGTGATTACCACGTTAGGACTTGCTCAGGCGGTATGTAGGGTCCTAAAATCCTCCTCACGAATCATTTTTAAAGATGCATTGAGCGCGGATATTGAGATGCGTATACCGAGTGTTAGCAAAGCGAAAGATATTCTTGGCTTTGAGGCCAAAGTTGATTTGGACGAAGGGATCGAACGTACCGCAGAGTATTTTAAGAAAATTAGCTAATATTAGCTTTTCCCATTTTTCAAGTTGCACGATAACTATGTATGATTTGTTGATCTTTCCGTTTGGTGGTACGGCTATTGAAGCATTGGATTGTTTAGGACAAGATTATCGTTGTATGGGTTTTGTTAGTGACGATAAAGACAAAATAGGTAAAAGCTATGCAGGGGTTGAAGTTTTTGACAGAGAGGCTTTAGCGAGATTTCCAAATTGTAAGATTCTTGCCGTGCCGGGCAGTCCGTCTTCATATTTAAAAAGGGAAAATATCATCTATTCGCTGAACATAGACAGAGAGAGATTTGCGCGTGTTATCCATCCATCTGCTGTTATTTCGGAGCTTGCAAATTTAGGATATAACACTTTAATAGGTCCGGGGGTAGTGATTACTAGCAATGCACGTATTGGGAACCATGTTTGTATCCTTCCAAATAGTGTCGTTCACCACGACAGTTGGGTCGGTGACTATACAATTATTGGGTCTAACGTTACAATAGCAGGACATGTGGTTATTGGATCGCATTGTTATCTTGGCTCTGGATCCAACGTTATTAACAACTGCTCGGTGGCTGATCAGACGTTGATTGGAATGGGTTCGACGGTGATAAAGTCTTTATTAACCGCAGGTAAGTATGTCGGGAGCCCGGTTAGAAAAATTAATTGAAATTTCATTAATTGGCTGTAATTGAATAGAATATGAACATTTTATTGCTGCCGAGGAATATTGCGTCGATACCGGCGATCACATGCGGCGAATTGAACAAGCATATCGATATCCAAGCGAAGAATGTTATCCAAAGGCGGAATATATATACTTCGACAGATGCCCATGCTGTTTTCTTGCCTTGGAACGTTTCAAGAAAAAATCCCTTTAATTGGTTATATACTCGGGTTAAAAGTTACTATACATTAAAGAAATTAATCAAATGGGCCGACGTAGTTCACTATTGTTGGGGGCCTTATTTCCCTTCGGGAAAAGACATTAAGATAGCACACAAAATGAAAAAGGCCATTTTTGTCGAATGGCTTGGCAGTGACATAAGAAATCCGAATTTTCTTTCTTCAATTAATCCCTATTATGGATCGGCTTTCAATAATCCGTATGAATACCGAAAATCGGAAGAGGCTTCAAAGGCTGTACAGAAAATGTTTGCGCGTTACAATGCTATTCCATTCCAAGCCCCAGAAATGAGTTTATATATTGATAGGAAGTTGTTTCCTAGAAGTTACACGTTATTTCAAAGGGTAGATTTGGAGGATTTCGAACCTGTTTACCCTTCATTAGCGCAAACACGACCTCTTATAGTGCACGCACCTTCCTCGTATGCGACTAAGGGGACGAATTTTATTATTGAAGTAATAGACGAACTGAAAAAGGCCTTTTCTTTTGAGTTTAAATTGATTCACAATGTGAAAAGAGAAGAGGCTTTAAAACTAGTCGCTCAAGCTGATGTCTTTTTGGATCAAATAATTTTGGGGGGGTATGGCATGGCAGCGACTGAGGCAATGGCTATGGGAAAACCGGTGCTAGCTTACATAATGCCAGAAGTTTATAAGATGGGATTGTCTTCTGATTGCCCAATTGTCAGCACCAATCCAGATAACTTGAAAAGCAACTTAATCAAATTGATTACGGAAGCGCAGACGCGGCATCAGTTGGGAATAAGAGGGCGTCAATTCGTGGAGGAATATCATGCTTCATCTAAGATAGGTCCGTATTTGATTGAAATCTATCGAACAGAGCTCAAAAAACTAGGCAATGCCCATTTCTCGGATTAAATCTCTTGCGAAAGACAGTATAATATACGGGTTATCAAGTGTAATTGCAAGGTTGATAACCGTTTTCTTGGTCCCGATATATACGCGAATTTTTTCTCCGGAAGACTACGGCACGTTGAATATTATCAACACTACATTTATGCTGATTGGGGTGTTGGCGGTATTTGCTTTAGACTCGGCCACAGCACGATGGTTTTATGATACTTCCGATGAATCCGAAAAGAAAGCCACTTTTTCATCGTGGTTTTGGTTTCAATTTACAGTTTCTGTGCTATTTGCTCTATTACTTATAGCAATGACGCCTTTTTTTGCCAAATACCTTTTAAAGTTACCGCTGGAAACTTCATGGAATCTATGGATTCTTCCGAGTGTGACCCTTGTCGCGAACATTCTTCCTACCATGATTGTCAGTTGGCATCGATTACACAGAAAGCCGATAGCTACCGTCATATTCTCCCTAAGTCAGTCTTTGTTTACTATTCTACTCACGTTGGTTTTTGTTTTGGTCTTGAAATGGCGATTAGTCGGGGTTTATGGTGCGTTGCTCGTATCGGCAACTATTTTTAGTTTCATAGCGCTATATCAAATGAAGTCGTGGATTAATCCCACACTCTTTAGAATGAAAAAATTGAAGGAAATGCTCAATTTTTCGCTGCCCTTGATCCCTTCTGCAATCGCATTCTGGCTTTTGAACGCATCCAATAGTTATTTTTTACTATATTTTAAAGATAAATCGGAAGTAGGTTTATTTTCGATTGGAGTCGCGCTGGCATCAGGTGTCAAAATATTTACAGGTGCTTTTCAACAGGCCTGGGGGCCATTTGCTTTTTCTATAATTAATGAGCCTGACGCCAAATCAACTTATGCTAACGTTTTTTATGTATTTGGAATGTTAGGCGGAATGTTAATCCTTAGCGTTTTTCTCTTCTCTCCTGAACTTCTTAAAGTTCTTACGTCTCCTCGTTATTATTCCGCGGCTTGGACTGCTTCTATACTAAGCGTGAATGTAATACTGATTGCATTTACATATATTGCGTCAATAGGGACGAATATTATGAAGGATAATAAACCCTATGCCGTCGGGGTTACATTTGCTGCTGTGTTGACCATTATCTATAATATTTTGCTTACCCCTAGATTTGGAAAAGAAGGATCAGCTCTAGCAACTCTTTTAGGTCAGTTGATTTTGCCAATGTATGTGTTTTATAAAGCCCAAAAAATGTTTTATATTCCTTATAATTTTAAAAAGGTAATTTCAATTATTTTGACGGCAGCCTTTCTGGGGACATTAGTGCGGCTGGTGCCATTTTCAAATTACCCGATAGAATTTTGCGTAAAGGTTCTTACTTTAATTTCATTTATAATTACTCTGTTCGGCTTATCACGTCAAAAACTCATTAGTTTTTTAAAGCAGCGGTATTCAAAGCGAATGAAAACATAACCGTTTGTTCTCAACTTCTCGTCATTCAATGAAGGAAAAAATTTTTAATTTGAAAGGATATTATGTGTCAGAGCCGGTTGAAGCTATAAAGCCATTGAGCGTAGACCAAATCAATCGTGATAAATTGAATGCTAATATCGTATCAAGGTACTTTTCCTCTGAACAAAACAATATTTTACAACAACAAAAAGAACATAGTTTATTGAATACATCGGTTTAACTGAACGAGATAATTTCATTTCCTACAAATTTTACACTGGTGAAAAAAAAGCTACTTATATTAACGACTCGATCACTTCATCGAGCACCAAGAATTATAAGAGAAATTGAAGCGCTGCAACCTGAATTTGATATTACGGCGGTAGGCTTGTCTGCGCCTAAGATCGAAAAGGTGAATTTTATAAACATCACAAAAATACACCTACATGTGATTGATCGCGCTATTAGAAAACTCTACAGATTATTTAATAATGGTCAATTACCCAAATTTCGACTACCCTTTTTTGATAGGTTTGTGGAATGGATTATTAAACACCATGCCCCAGATGTCGTAATTGTGCATGAACCAGAATTTTTGCTATATGTAACTTCATTGAAAGAAAAATACGGATTTCGATTAGCGTTTAATGCCCACGAGTATTATCCTCTACAGTTTGAGCATAAGTCTGTTTGGATGAGAACGTATGGGCTTATGTATGCAGATATTTATCGGAAATATCTAGACAAGGTAGATTTGATGATCAATGTTTGCGAAAGTATTGCAAAAAGATGTAAATCTGAGTTTGAAAAAGACTCTATAGTTATCCCGAATGCAGCCTTTTACAGGCCGGACATCCAACCACGAAAAGTTGGTGAGTTTCCAATTCGTTTGATTCACCATGGCGCAGCAATACGCTCAAGGTCTCTAGAAACCATGATTAATGCAGTCGCAAAGCTTGGCGATAGTTATCAATTAGATCTCATGTTAGTAGAAAATGAAAAAGGGTATTACGACGAATTGAATGATTTAGTCTCGAAAACAACAAATGTCAAAATGATAGCACCTGTTGATTTTGATAACATAGTGCCTTTCATCAATAAATACGACATCGGATTGTATAGTTTGAAGCCTTCTAGCTATAATCAAGAGGTTGCTCTTCCAAACAAGTTATTTGAGTATATCCAAGCTCGACTATGTTTAGTTGTAAGTCCGTCTGTCGAAATGTCTAATATCGTTGTCAGTAATGATTTGGGGATAGTTAGTAGGGACTATGACGAGGGCTCAATCGCTGCAGCTATTGGCTCGTTGACAATTGAAAGGGTGAATCACTGTAAAGAAAAAGCAAATATAGCGGCAAGAAAACTATCTGCAGAACAGTACGAAGGTCTCTTTCTAAATAGTATTAATAGCATATGAAAAAAATAATCTCGGTTATAGGTGCCCGTCCTCAATTTATTAAACATGCACCGATGCAACTTGAGTTGCAAAAGCACTTTAACTCTATAACGTTACATACAGGCCAGCATTATGATAAGAATATGAGTGCGGTTTTTTTCGATGAATTGAACATGCTGCCTCCTGATTACCTCTTTGATATCGGAGGCAGTAAGCGGCAGGGGGAGCAAACTGGTATCATGATGACTGCAATAGAAGACGTTTGTGCGCAAGAGAAGCCAGATGCTTTGTTAACCTATGGAGATACAAATAGTACGCTCGCAACAGCCTTAATTGCTGCTAAAATGCATATTCCACTCATTCACATTGAAGCGGGCTTACGTAGTTTTAATCGCCAAATGCCCGAAGAGATCAATAGGATTATTGCAGATGAATTTTCCCATTTGTTATTTTGCCCAACTCGGCAAGCTGTAGCAAATTTAGCTAAAGAAGGGATAGAACATGAACGTATTTTCATTTGCGGGGATGTTATGGTAGATACACTTTCATTAGTGCGAGACAAAATTAGTCGAAAAATTAGCACTCCATACTATTTTGCTACGTTACATAGACCATATAATACCGATGACCATAGGCGGCTAAAATCTCTCTTAGATAATTTTCAAAGTCTTGATCACGAAGTCGTCTTCGCAGTTCACCCACGGACGGTCTTCATGTTAAGAAACTCTGCTATCGATCTGGAAAGTTACAATAATATTGAATTCATAGATCCGATTGGATATATCGATTCTGTTTCATATCAAGCATTTGCGGAAGCTGTTATCACGGACAGTGGCGGTATGCAAAAAGAAGCATATATATTACGAAAGAAATGTGTAACCTTAAGAAGTGAAACTGAATGGATAGAAACACTTCAACATGGATGGAATCAACTTGTATATGACAATTTAGCAGAGTTAAGGATTGCGCTCCATCGCGAACCGGGAAAGTATATTGAAAACCTATATGGCAATGGCCGCGCCGCGCAAGAAATAGTAAATATCATTAAAGATAATATATGAGAAGCCGACAGGCTTAAAGCTGATTTTCATAGATTCAGTCATTAAATTATAGATCTTGTTATTAAGCTTGCTTTGAAAAAAATTTTAATAATATCAGCGTATTTTGCTCCTTGCTCCTTAACGCCGTCACAACGCGTAACCTATTGGGCTGAAAATTTTCATAAACATGGAATTTATCCGGTAATAATTACTAGGGCATGGAATAAGAATGTAAGCGATTACATTGATACTAAAAAGCCAGTTGGAACGAAAATAGTTCGGGAAACGCATTCGAATTATGAAGTGATATACGTCCCTTTTAAGCCAGGACTGGCGGATTCCGCTTTTCTTAAATTTAGCGGAGGGATATTCGCTCCCATATTTCATTTGGCCAAAATTATCGACCTACTAACAATCGGATTCACTTTTAGGTTCTCGTCCTATAAACATATACTACGGGAAGCTATTAATTTGGTGAAAGATGTTTCTTTTCAGAAAGCGATTATTTCTGGGGAACCTTTTCACCTTTTTAAAATTGGCTACATTCTAAAAAAGAAATTCAATTTAGATTGGATTGCCGATTATAGGGACGATTGGACTACCAACGAACTTCAAACGTCTAGACCTGGAAGACTTTTAAGGTCACTACTATTAAGAATAGAGCGAGCGCATGAAATCAAATGGGTGACATCCGCCACCTTGATAACATCAGTATCTCAACTATATACGGAAAGAATTTCAAATCTTCTAGGTATTCGTGGTGAGACTATTGCCAATGGTTTTGACGAAGGTCTTCTTACCTTTCCCGATAGTGAATTGAATGATGAGTTCACGATTACGTACAGTGGTACGCTTTATCCGAATCAGGATATAAGTATAGTCATTAATGCGATAAGGCGGTTGAAAAAGGACGGGATCAAGGTTCGTCTAGTATTTCTTGGGGCTGGGTATGAGCCCAGTCAGAAAATTAGAGTCAAAAATCTGTTAGGGGAGCTGTATCAAGAAAGCGGCTTTGTGACCGACAAGTACCCAAGGGAACAGGCTTTATCCGTTTTGAAACGGTCGCACGTTTTTTTAGCGGTGGCATACGGGGAGCTGAAGGGTATCCCTTCGAGTAAATTATATGAATATATCGGGTTATCAAAGCCCATTTTACTTTGCCCCTCCGATAACGATGTGATGGAGAGTACCATATTGTATAGTGGAATTGGATATATTGCGAACGATGAAATTAAGTGTGCCGAAGTAATCAGGAAACTAATATCACATTACGAAAATGGGGAGATAGAGAATACTATCAATGTCAATTTCAAGCGCAATCTTTCTTTTGGCCGTGCCAATCAACTCAAATTATTGGCTAACTTCGTTTAATAGTGGGCTACGTCACATCCATATTTAAAAAAAGATGGCCGGTTTACATGATTTTTGTTTACGGCTTATTCTATATAGCCCCGTTCATCGATGCGTTAACTGGATACCTAGTCTTATCGGACATCACTTCGGAATCATCCATAGGCTCCCCATCCCAATTACTGCGAGGATGTCTTTTTTTGATGTCAATTTCATTTATTCGAAGGTCTGAGGCTAACGTTTTTTACTTTCTTCTTATCTATTTAGTATCGGTCGAAATTCTCAGTTTCTTTTTATATCTGAACTTTAGAGGGCTGATTATTTCACTGGTTACAGTCTACAAGCTCATTTATCCTGTTTGCATATATCTTGCTTTAAAGAATCTTTTATCTAAACAGATATATTTATTCATAGATATAAAAACGTTCTTCTTCAATTCGGCATTTTTGTATAGTATCGGAATCGTAATACCTTTTATTTTCAATATCGGTTTCCCTACATACGAAGCGGGCGGTTTTGGAACGAAAGGGTTTTTTGCTTCGGGAAATGGGTTAGGAATGTTTTTGGGTGTAATCTTGCTGTTTGCATATCAACAACGAATTTATACTCTATCACGTAAGGACTTGTTGAAGTTTTGCTGCATTTTATTAGCGGTATTCTTTGTCGCCACAAAAGCAACAGCAATATTCTTACTCATATTTTTGGGGTTGCTATTTTTAAGGTTGGCCAGCTGGTTGAGAATGTTGCTTATATCAATGTTATTGATTTACGTTTACATAAGTTACAATGAAATTGTTGGAGCGTTAAAAATTATGTTTGATGTAATAGCTTATCGATATGAGACAAGCCCTGACTTTCTGACTTTTATTTTAAGCGGACGAAATGTAATGATTCATCAAGCTTTTGAAGAATACTCAATAGAAGGTCTTTATGCATTGCGTCCTTTAATTGGAAGTGGAGCTTTCTTATCGTTTCGAGATCCTTCTAATAATCCGCAGCTGTTCGATATGCTAGAATCGGACCTAATAGATGTTTTTTTTATGTTCGGTTTCATTGGTGTTGCAATTTACTGTTATATTTTTTTCAAACCTGCTGTATTTTTTTTTCGTAAAAAACTATGGATTCCGTTACTCTTGTTTTCAACAGTACTTTTTCATTCCATACTAGCGGGGCACGTTATTTTTAATGGAATGTCAATCTTAGGAGTAATATTAATGTATCTATATATGTCTTTTGGAACGTTTAAAAGAACTCGTCAAAATCTGTCATGAAAAGCCGTAACCATAGAATTAAGATTATTTGCTATCATCTTTTAAATGATTACACGGGAAGCACAAACATCCTCTCTGCCAATTTGGCTTTCCTTGCGTCGAAAGGTGTTAACATTGACGTTTACTCATCATTCAATAATGACGGTTTTTTAAGTGAAGTGAACGGCATAAATAAGATAAATGTATATTATAAGTTTACGAAAAGCAAATTTTATCGCTTGGTATTGTTTGTTATTGCACAAATCCGCTATTTTTTTTCTCTTTTTAAATATTCTTTTTCAAAAGATGTTACAGTATATGTTAACACTATTTTGCCGTTTGGAGCGACAATTGGTGCTTTTTTTTTGAGAAAGCGGATTGTTTATCACATCCATGAATATCCCATAAATCGTTCCGTAATAAATCGCTTGGGAATGTTCATCGCGACCAACTTGGCAACCAAGTTGATTTTTGTTTCTAATTATGTACAAGAGTCCTTCGGACTGACCAACGAAAAAAGGAGCTGTGTTATTAGAAACTATATATCCGAGCGCTTACTTGTTACCTCAGCTGATCATACTCCGCAGTTTAATCAACAGATGAATATCCTTATGATTTGTTCCCTGCGTGTTTATAAAGGGGTAGACGTTTTTGTTGAGTTGGCTCGAAAGCTACCAAACCATCGCTTTACTTTGATAGTTTCTGCTGACAACGACGAAATAGAAAGCTATTTCAGTCATCAGGAGCTTCCATCCAACCTTTTAATTTTACCGACTCAAAAAGACCTCCAAAAGTTTTACTCTACGGCGAACCTTTGTTTGAACCTTTCGATTCCAGATCAATGCATTGAAACATTTGGTCTAACTGTCTTAGAGGCAACAGCTTACGGGTTGCCGGCGATTGTTCCACCTGTCGGAGGTGTAACAGAGATAATCGAAGACGGCAAGAATGGATTCTTAGTTGATCCCCGCGACATAACTACGTTAACCCGAACTATTAATGAAATCGCCACGAACGAAACTTTGTACTATAAGCTTTCGACCAATGGCAAGGCAATGGCCAAGAGGTTTAATAGACAGAAGTCGTTTGAAAAACTTGAAGAAGTAATTAACGCAATAGGCAAATGAAAAGGAAAACGATAGCTATTATTGGTACCAATGGACTACCTGGTCGATATGGAGGATGGGACCAATTGATGAATAATTTAACTACGAAGTTAAGAGGAAAGTATCATTTTATAGTTTATACCAGTTCTTTTAATGCTGTTGAGGGGATAAAAGAGGTAAACGGTGCAAAATTAGTTATTATAAAACTTAAAGCCAATGGTTGGCAAAGTGTTCCGTATGACGGTATATCTCTACTTCATGCTGCTTTTAAGTATGACATTCTGCTAGTACTAGGAACGTCTGGCTGTGTAATATTACCTTTGATTCGTTTATTTAGTAAAAAGATCATTTTAAATCCAGATGGCGCAGAGTGGAAAAGGGGAAAATGGAATCCCGTCGTACAGCGGTTCTTAAAATTATCAGAGCGCATCGGAATAAAATTCGCTCATTCTGTGATAGCTGATAATAAAGTGTTCCAAGATCATATTTTAAAGGAATACAATAAGGCCTCTTTTCTTATCGAATATGGTGGAGATAATGCCGTTTCCGTTGAACTCACAGAAAACACATGTAGAAAGTATGAGATTCAGAAAGGAAATTATGCGTTCAAAGTGTGTAGAATTGAGCCGGAAAACAATATAGATTTGATTTTGGAGGCATTTTCGTGCTGTAAATCTAAAATCTTGCTGATAGGTAATTGGAATTTTAGTGATTACGGAAGAAAATTGAGAAAAAAGTATAGTGGATTTGAAAATATGCTGCTGTTGGATCCAATCTATGAACAGGTTACATTGGATGAACTGCGAAGCAATTGTGGCATTTACGTTCACGGACATAGCGTGGGCGGAACGAATCCCTCCTTAGTTGAAGCGATGACTTTGGGATTGTGTTGTCTTGTTTACGATGTAGACTACAATAGGGAAACGACAGAAAATAAGGCTATTTATTTTAGAAATAGTGAAGAGCTTAAAAAACTTGTCAACGATTTTGAAAATGGCGTCTTAGATAATCAATACGTTGGGCAAAAGATGACTGAAATTGCTAAAAAACGATATAAATGGAGTGTAATTGTTGATAAGTATAATCAACTCTTTAAATAACACGGATTGAAGCCTAATTTACCTGAAGTGCTCCTTTGAGCTTTGATGGCATCTTAAGCATCCTATTTCGGGTGCCAGATGCCTTATCTTTGAATTCCATAATACGTCTATTCTTTCTAGAATGGCTTATTATTTCGGCTTCACTTAAGTCTACATTGACCCAAGTATAAATATTTTTGCCTGAACGATTAGTCCAGTAGATCAATGGTGAATCTCCTTCCTCATCAAATATTTCCACAGTGCCTGAAATGATCAATCCGTATTCTGGGCTGTCTTTGCTTACGCCACCCCATCCATTGCTTTTGATCAAGTATTTGTTGACACCGATATTGCAATTTTCAAATTTTAATTTTCCGTATATCGCTTCGGTATTAATAGCTAAAATGTCGGATCCATTGACGTTACAGTTGTTAAAAGTAATGTCTGATTTTACATTTGTCCGAAGGTTAGCAACTACCGAGGAGATTCGATACTCCTCTCTTATATTGTTTTGATGCCATATTCTAGAATTGTTAATTTGAATATCACATGAATTAAAAACTACGGTAATGTTCCCGCGAGATTCATTCCCCGTGATAAAGGCAGTTAAACCGATATTTGACGCCTTGACGGTGTTGAGCACTAAAGTGGTTTCGTGTGCAGTTGAACATGAAGCGAAGCCGACGGTCGAGCAGTTTGAGCAAGCTGCATTATTTACGACTAAATGCGCAGACCCTGCTCTAAATGCATTCCCCAAATCTTTATTTAACCCGTTAGCAAACATGTCGCTATAATTCCCGCCGTTAACAACCGCTTGCATACCTTTGTCTTCGACTACAATACCTGCCTTTCCGCAATATTTAGAGGATCCCCCCTTAACCTCTGTTCGATGTGCGGTACAATTATTAAATTCCAAATAATAGTCTATTTGGTTTTTCAGATTTTCTCCACACCAGCCGTCTGCGCAAAAAGCGGCATACCCTAAAGAAGCAGGATTTGAAAAACAATCGTTAAAATAGATTTTGTTGCTTGATGCAGAATAGAATGATGCTACGGAACCACATAAAAAGGCCTTACAATCGTTTATTTTGACATTTTCACACTTGATAATTGCAAGTGCATGGCCGCCGTTTTGCTGAAGAAAAGGAGCACGGTTATTATGCGGCAAACGCACAGAGGCGTCTGCATTGCCCCAGTTCTCGCCTTTTCCGTAGAAAGAAAAATTCTCTATAGTAATGTTCTGGCACCGATCTAGCGAAAGTGCCGTAGGAAAATTTACTTTAGTCTTACCTGCCGACGGGTTTTTCACTCTAATAGTGCCGTTCTTCAATAGGACGTTGCGTTTATTAAATAGACGAGGGACATTTTCAATTTGTATGGCGTCTTTATCTTTCTCACCTTTGATATTTTCAAATATAGTAATATCTAACCCTTCAAAATCTATGATATTACCGTTTTTAACCTTATTGAGAAGCTTAACCAAGACTTCGGTTTCATCGGTTCCGTCTCCTTTAAGTCCTTGTGACTTAGCTCTTAGTGTTTTGTTTAGTCGCGTATATATGGAGTTTGATTTGGTGATAGAAAACGGAACTACGGTCAAGAATCCTATACCTCCTTTTAAAAAAAGTCGCCTCGAAAGCTTTTTGATGAGATCAGCCATAATTAATGTTTAACAATATGTGCTATATAAATTGAATTTTTGTTTTTTTGTCTAACGAAAACGATCTAATGCATAAATGCTATATTCGCAATATGCGTTTTATTGCGTATTGGACTTACTCCGCGCAAATTTTTTCTGTAAATGGCTGTAACCACTGTTATCATATCTGGCTCTAACGGTTTTGTAGGGCAAAATCTTGGTTCCTATCTAAACTCCGATAGATTCAAAGTATATCCATTGTCCTTAAGAGATGAATGGGAACAACAAATACCGGACCAATATGATGTAACTATCCATCTTGCCGGGAAGGCCCATGATATTAAAAACTCAAGTAACCCAAAAGAGTATTTTCACGTTAATACCGATTTAACTAAGCAGTTGTTTGGTCAATTCTTGCGTAGCAATGCCCGGGATTTTATTTATTTCAGCAGTGTAAAGGCTGTAGCCGACACCGTAGAGGGCGTGCTGGATGAATTTGTTTCGCCCGATCCCCAAACGCCTTATGGTCAATCTAAGTGGCAAGCAGAGCAATATCTGAATAGCCAACCACTTCCAGCGGGAAAGAGAGTATTCATTCTTCGCCCATGCATGATTCACGGGCCGGGTAATAAAGGCAACCTTAACCTGCTTTACAAGATGGTAAAAACAGGGCTACCCTACCCTTTGGCTGCGTTTCAAAACCGGCGATCCTTCCTTTCCATTGATAATCTGCAATTTGTGGTTAAGTCGCTCATTACAAATCCGGATATTCCTAGTGGCACATATAACCTAGCTGACGACGAAGCCCTATCGACCAATGAACTCATTCGTATTATTGGCGAGGCAAGGGGAAGGCGTACACGGCTTTGGCGGCTGTCTCCGGGCCTAATCAATGGGGTGGCTAAACTGGGTGATAAATTTAAACTTCCTCTTAACACGGAACGGTTAAAGAAGCTAACTGAAAATTATGTGGTGGGCAATACTAAAATTAAAAATGAATTGAAGATCGCGCACATGCCGATTTCAGCGAGAGAAGGATTGCTAAAGACCCTCCGAAGTTTTTAACATTCCTATTAAAATATACCGCCTTATCCCAATATACACCAACACCAAAACCATTAGAACACACACACCCACTTTGATTTGTGTCTCAATAGGATATAAAGTTGACGCAATTACTAACGCACCTGTACCAACTTGTAACAACCCGTAACACGTAGAAATCGTCAACCGATTTCCCTCTGCTTCATTCGCCAAATACTGATACAAATGCGTGCGATGTGCCTTGAAGATATTTTCCCGCCGAAATAATCTATAAATAATTGTTAGTACACTATCAACTCCATACACCGCAAAGAATAGAATATAAATCAAATTACTGGTAGCCAAAATCAAACTCAGCGTTGCAAAAATCAAGATAAAACTCATTCCCACGCTTCCGACATCCCCGGCGAAGCACTTGGCGCGCTGTCGGAAGTTGAAAAAAGCAAATACGCCATTCGCAATTGCAGTGCAATACAACAGCCGGTCATCCACGAAACTGATATCCCGGTTGGCCAGCCAAAGCTGCAATAGCACGGCAAAGCTGTACATCGCAGTAATGCCGTTGATGCCGTCCATAAAATTGTAAGCGTTGATGGTGCCGATAACTAAGATTAACGCAATGGGAACCACCCACCAAGGATACTCGAATAGTTGAACCTCGATAAAAAGTAGTACCACCGACAATAGATGTATGCTGATGCGAATGCGGTTGGATAGCGTAAGGATATCATCAAGAAAACTGATGAGCGTGATGAGGGTAAGGCCCGCAAAAAAGTAGGGATAAGCAGCTCCGCTCCAGATAAACCAGGCCAGCGCACCCAAATAGAATACGACCCCGCCACCACGGATCGTAACCCGTGTGTGGCTGCTTCGCTCATTGGGCCGATCGATGATGTTATAGCGGTCGGCAATGCGGAAATACACCAACATGGCCGCAAAAAGTAGAACAGCTATCAATGCGAGAAACATGCGGCAAATATAGATTTTTCTGGAGGCCAATTTCAACAGAATTAATAAATTGCACCCGACTAATGTTGAAAACAGAAATTGTATGGAAGAGATCGTAATAACACAGGGCGGTGTCGCTAGTGACCATCGCGGAAGTATTCGGTTTGTCAATGATTTTGACATGACAGCGGTGAAGCGATTTTATATTATCGAAAATAAAGACACCGAGACGATCCGTGGGTGGCGGGCACATCGGATTGAACAACGTTGGTTTTATGTATTAGAAGGTGCTTTTTTCATGAAAACAGTTAAGATCGATGACTGGAGCCAGGCTTCCAAGGAATTGCCGGTGGAACACACGATTCTGCGGAGTGAGGAACAGCGAATTATACATGTACCCGTAGGATTCGGAACGGCTTTTCAAGCGCTGGAACCCGGAAGCAGGCTATTGGTGTTTGCTGATCACGGCATCGAGCATGCGCAGCATGACGATTATACCTACCCCGTAGATTATTTTATCCGAACACATACCCCAATAGGTAGTAAAGTATAATAAACACGACGATGGTTCCGAGACATCCGAACCCAAGCTTTTTGGCGCCCCAACCGGCAATCAATGCCCTGAATAATTTGTTCATACTCCTCTTCGTTTAGTTCGAAACGTTTAACAGGTTTACAACAAAATAAGCCGAGCAATGTTTTCGACTCATCACGGTTAACGAACGTATCCGTCGATCAAGGAAACATTGGCCGTAGCTAGTCTAGGAACACATTGTTGCGAGGCGATGAAGCATAGTTAAAATAATTTTAGGTGTTTTCCCTACTTGTGCAACCCTATGCCAAATGACTAACTGACAAAGCCGATATGCATCGTTGTGAAGTGACAGATGAAATGTTGTTGAATGCGCTCAAGAATCACGATTCTTATGCATTCGAGGCCATTTATCATCGCTATTGGCGACGATTATTTGTTTTTGTGTATCAGCAGATGGGTTCCAAAGACGAGGCCGAGGAGGTTCTTCAGGACCTCATGTTGAGCCTGTGGCAGAACCGGTCGGATTCGAATATCCGCAACCTGAGATCCTATCTCTTTATCGCCGCCCGAAACCTGGTAAACATGCATTACCGGAAGGAAATCAACCTGCGTAAGTACCGGGAATTTCAGCTTATGCAGGAAGTGATGGAAAGCATTCCGCCGGAGAACGCCGTATACGAGAAGGAGCTGTTGGATGCGATTGAAAAAGTGCTGGAGAAATTGCCCGAGAAAACGGCCTGTATTTTCCGAATGAATAAGCTGGACCACGTTTCGGTGAATAAGATTGCAACGCATATGGGATTGTCTGATAAAGCCGTAGAATATCACCTTAGTAAGTCAATGAAAGTGATGCGGAAACAACTGCAGCGCTATCTGTTAGCGAATTAATTGAAGACCGAATAAACAATGTTACACGTATGACAACGGGGGAGTTTGAAAAGCTGGTAGAACGGTATCGGTTGGGTGAATGTACACCGGATGAAATAGCCTTTGTGGCAAAATGGATGGAAAAAAATGCGGGCGCCGCCGAGGATGATAGTACGGTTTTCAAAAATGAGGAAGAAGCGATCCGCAGGGAGGAAGAAGGCTGGAACAGGATTCAGCAGCTAGCGGGTTTTAAGCGTAAAACGGCAACACGGCGCATGCGCAATCGGTACTGGTGGGCTGCTGCCGCCTGTGTTGCATGGGTGGTAGGCGGGCTGCTTTTTTTAAATAGGGCATCGGATTCTCAACCGGAGTTGGCGGGTTTGGAAACCTTCAATACATCGGCAAACCGGCAGCGGATCACCCTGCCCGATAGCAGCACCGTGGTACTCGGAGAGGGGTCAAGCATCATCATCAGCGAGGACTATGGCATGAAAAACCGGGTGGTTCGTTTGAAGGGCGAAGCGTTTTTTGAGATAGTGCCCAATCCGCAGGCTCCCTTTCTGGTATATAGCGCCGACCTGATCACGGAAGTGCTCGGTACGAGTTTTTCGATCAAACCGGAAGCAAAGGGGAAGACCATCGAGGTTTCGGTAACGACCGGTAAAGTGTCGGTCTATGCTGGCGAGAAAGACCGGAACAAACGGAGGCGGGGGGTCATCCTGACAACCAATCAGAAAGCGGTGTACGATGCCGAATCAAAAACGATCCGGCAGGATTTGGTAGACCACCCCAAAATCGTGGAAACCGACGCTCCGGAAGCGGTGTTCAACTTCGACCAGACGCGTGTTAAAACCGTGTTGGCTACGCTTCGGCATTCATACAAAATGGAAATTGTGGTGACGAATCCGGTGCTGAACGATTGCCTGTTTACCGGAAACCTGAACGGTTTTGACCTGTTTCAACAGCTGAACTACATCTGCGACGTCATAAACGCGCAGTACGAGGTGAGGGGCACCACGATCTTCCTCACCGGGGAAGGGTGCCGAGCACCCAAGGAGTAACGCGCGGATCGTATTGGCTAATTTAACTACCTCAACATGAATAGTGTGAAGATTGAAAAAGAAGAATTTCAACAGCGTATCGAGAAAATCCAGCACAGCCTTGAAAGGCACGGCTTGGATGCGATGATTGTGTATGGCGACGAATACCGGAAAGAGAACCTCCGTTATGTTGCTAACTTCTGGCCGATATTTGAACGAGGTGCCTGCTTCATACCCCGGAAAGGGGCACCCATCCTAGCAGGAGCACCGGAGGGCGAGAAGTACGCCCGGGAAATGACTTGGCTGGAAGACGTACGCAACATAAAAGAATTTGCATGCGTATCGGTTCCGGAAGAAATTGAATATCCGTTAGCGCAGTTTTCTTCCTTGTCCGACATCATCCGGGAGGTTTCCGGTGGGGGCACAAAGGTGGGTCTGGTGGGATATTGGGACATTCCGGGGCCGATATATAACCGGATGAAGGATGCAGTGGGCGGGGGGGAATTATCGGATGCTTCAGCCATTCTCGCGGAACTGCGCCTGATAAAGTCGGAGGCCGAAATCGCTTGCTTGCGGGAAGCCGGAAGGCAAGCATGCTTGGGGTATGAAAAGCTGATTGAAACCTGCATTCCCGGAACGACAGAGGTGCAGGCTGCTGGGGCCGCCGAAGGTGTGGCGCGTTCCGAAGGGGCCGAAGACATTAATTTCACGGTATTCGGAAGCGGCAAGCGGTGCGATACCGTGATCGGCCGGGCTACCCATAAAGTGATAAGAGACGGTGATATGATTATGGCCGCGATGGCGGTTCAATACGAGGGGTATGTCGCCACGGTTGAGTATCCGTTTGTGGCCGGAAAGGAATCGGATACGCAACGTGACTTCCTCCGTGTGTTGTTCGAGGCAGCAGAAGTGCAGTACGGCTACCTGCGGAATGGCTGCCCGGCGGGCGAAATGGTTAAGGCGGTAAGTGAGGTGTTTAAAAAATACGATATGCAGCAGTACGATGTATATCCGCCGTTGCACGGAATCGGCCTGGCCGAAGCAGAATCGCCCTACCCGGATAAAGATGCCGACTACCTCCTGAAAAGTGGAATGTGCGTAAACTCGGACATCAGTCTGTTTGGGCACCCGCACGGGTCGAACCGCATTGAGGAAGGGTTTGTAATACGGGACAACGGCCCGGAGTCGCTGACACCGGCAATCCGCGAACGTATCAGAAAGGGTGTGTGAAACTTCAAAACACGTAAATATGGCAGTACAAACTGTTACCAAAGTACTAGAAGCAGCAGATTTGGGGCTGACGTTGCCGCATGAGCACATGTTCATCGACCTCCGGAACCAGTTCACACCCTTCGATGATGCGGAGAAGGACGCGATCAGCCGACAAAAGGTCCACATCAACAACCTGGGCCGGTTGCGGCTCAATCCGTATGCCATCCAGGATAACCTTGTGCTGGATGATATGGAAGCCGCCGTCAGTGAAACGTTGTTATTCAAAGAGGCCGGTGGCGATACCATCGTAGACTGTACGTCAATCGGGATAAAAAGGCAACCGGAGAAATTAAGAGAGCTTTCACTCCGTACGGGCGTTAACATTATTGCCGGGTCCGGGTACTACACGCAGGATACCCACCCGCGCGAAATGGCAAACTGGACGGCCGGTTATATTGCCGAACGTATTGTGCGCGACTTTCGGGAGGGCATTGATAACACGGATGTCAAGGCCGGTATTATTGGCGAAATCGGGACCAGCAAGGAAATCCTGCCGTGGGAAAGGACAAATCTGGAAGCGTCAGCCCTCGCATTCCAGGAGCTCGGGGCACCGGTGTATGTGCATACCTACCCTTGGGGGCAGGCAGGAATCGAAGCCGTAGACGTGTTGGTACGCGGAGGGGTGGCTCCGGAGAAAATCGTGCTCTGTCATATCGACGTGGAGCCCGACCTGGCGTACATCACCGCGCTGCTGAACCGTGGCGTTTTCATCGAGTTCGATAACTTCGGGAAAGAGTTTGTGATAGACCCTACTGAGCGGGGATTTGCCGGTGGGATATTTATCAGGGACCTGGATCGGGTACGGTTAATTCATGACCTCGTGCGGGCAGGTTATGCGAGTCAGATCCTGGTAACGAATGATATCTGTCTGAAATCCATGTTATGCTGCTACGGGGGGTGGGGCTACGCGCACATTCTAAAAAACATGGTCCCGCTGATGAAAAGCGAAAACCTGTCGGAATCGGTAATTCACGAAATCGTCAGAGACAATCCTGTGAAACTTTTTTCCTGAAGAGGGCACATAACGATGAAGTGGATACTGCTGGTCATTTTTGCCGGATTTTCGAACGGTTCTTTTGCGCTTCCGATTAAGTTTACCACCAAATGGAACTGGGAGAATACATGGGGTATGTTCATTTTTTGGGGGTTCGTCGTGCTGCCGGTTTTACTGGGTTTTTTTACCGTTCCGGATCTGGCCGCTATATGCAAGGATGTCGGCACACAAAAACTGTTGCGGATTTTTGGGTTCGGCTTTCTATGGGGAATTGGTTCGATATGCTTTGGCTTGGGTATCAAGCACGTGGGAATCGGATTGGCGTTCTCCATCAACATCGGGATCACCATTGCGATCGGTTCGCTTATGCCGTTGTTTCTAACCGAACTGTCTTCGGCAGAAACGAAAAGTATCGCGGCCGTCGCCGCCGGGGTCGTTACGATCGTTGTGGGGGTGGTGATAAGCGGCTATGCGGCACTCTTACGGGAGCGGGATCAGCAGCGCAACGATGCCTACGGCAGTACCGGGAGGCCTACCGCCGGTGTCTTCAGAATCGGGTTGCTGTTGTGCATCTGCGCGGGCGTGATGAGTCCGATGCTCCAGTTTGCCTTTATCCATGGAGATGCCATTATCCAAGCGGCCAACGCAAGGGGCGTAAGTGAGACGATCGCCTCAAACGCGGTGTGGGCGGTGGCGCTGGCCGGTGGTTTTCTGGCGAACAGCTGTTACGTGATCAAGCTCCTTATCCAGCATGATTCGTGGCGTCTCTACCGCATGAAGGAATCGGGGCGCTATCATGGGCTGGCCCTGTTGATGGGACTCTTTTGGGTGATAACCATCGCCTGCTATGGCATGGCCGTTTCCAATTTAGGAGTGCTGGGCTTGTCGGTGGGATGGGCTATTTTCAACTCGGTGGGTATCATAACGGCAAATTTACTCGGACTGTTTACAAAAGAATGGCGTGGCGTAAGCAGGAAGACATATACGGTGTTTGGCATGGGGCTGGCAACGCTTGTACTGGGCACATGCCTAGTGGCCGCACTGTGATCAAATACATCGGCGGTAATCGGCTTTTGGAAAAATTGTACTAAAAATGTAGCTATATGAAGTAGATAGACAAATGTTTGCAAAAACCGGTAATGCGTCAACATTACCGGTCTGCTGTGCACGCTCAACGAAGTACGTTGAGCCTCATTTACCGAGTGTTGCGGACTCGGTAATGCGGTGCCGTTTTAAGAGTTCTCAATCCCTAAAACTTTACTAAATTATGAACAAAAAAGGACTTATCCCATTGTGGGGATGGAAAATTATGAAAGTGACAGTACACCAGTTTTTGTTGTTTGCGATTTTATATGGCGTGTCATACGCCCATGAAACGCGAGGACAAAGCGTGCTCGAAAAGAAAGTGTCCCTGGATGTGGAGCGTATGGAATTCAAGTCGGTACTTTCGATGATTGAGGAGCAGGCCGACGTGCGGTTTATTTACAGTCCCAGTGTGATCGATATCTGGCAGAAAGTCGATGTGAAAGCTACCAATAAAGTGCTCAACCTCGTATTGACCGAGCTGTTTAAGCCGCATTCCATTGTGTTTGCCGTTTCGGAGGATAAGATGATATCGTTGAAGCGGGCGGCACCCAAGGTAGGCGAGGACGCATCTGCGGAAGTTCCCGGGGAGCTCCAGAACCGGGAAGTACGGGGCCGCGTAACCGATGAGACGGGAAACGGGCTTCAGGGGGTAAGCGTCGTAGTGAAAGGCACCCAACGAGGCGGGGTGACCCATGCCGACGGTAGTTTCGTGATAACGGTGCCCGCCGACAATCCGGTCCTGGTGTTTTCGTTTGTGGGATATCGTACGGCGGAAGTCTCGGTAGGCAGGGAAACGTCGATTGAGGTGTCCATGGAGCTGGATGCGCAAGCGTTGGAAGAATTGGTGGTGGTGGGCTATGGCACGCAGAAAAAGGTGAACCTGACAGGTGCCGTGGATGTCATTTCCGGCGAAAAGCTGGCTAACCGGCAGGCACCTACCGTTTCGCAGCTGTTGCAGGGCGCTTCGCCCGGCATGAACTTTAACATCGGTAACCAGGATGGCTTCCAGCCGGGTGCAACCATGGATATCTCCATCCGGGGTAGAGGATCGTTAAACGGTGGCGCGCCTTATGTGCTGATCGACGGAATTCCGGGCGATCTAAATAACCTGAATCCGGCAGATATTGCGTCTATTTCCATCCTGAAAGATGCGGCCGCTTCCGCGATTTATGGAGCGCGGGCGCCGTACGGCGTGATCCTGGTGGTCACCAAGAGTGGCCAGAAAGAGGAGAAAATCAGCGTCACCTATTCCGGCAATGTGTTTATTAATACGCCGCCGCCCTTGCCCAAAAGTCTCAACTCGTACACGTGGAGCAGAATACAGAACGAAGCCGGGTCCAACAGCGGTGGCCGGCCGATCAGCAACGCCACCATCGATCGGATTATCGCATACCAGAACGAAGACTGGGACTACCTCCGTGAATCCATGCCCAACTGGCCAGCAAATGCGACGATATTCGGCGCGTTCCCGCTGGAAGACACCTGGGACCAGGCTAACCAGAATTATGCAAATAACGATTGGTGGGACTTGTACTACGGCCACAGCGTCAACCAGAAGCACGATATCAGCTTCAACGGGGGATCGAAATCGGCGTCTTATTATTTTTCGGCCGGATACATCGGGCAAAAAGGCGTGCTCAACTTCGGAAACGATGCGTTTAAGCGGCTCAATATCCTCGGAAAGGTTAATTTTAAAATTGCCGATTGGTGGGACTTTTCATGGGATGCCCGGTTAGCCAACAAGCTCCGCGAAAGGCCTAACATGACCAGCGAAGGCGACTATTCCTTCATGTTCCGCCATATTTCTCGATCCTATCCGTTTACGCCCATGTATGACGGATTTGGAAATTATACCTTTGAATCGCACATTCCATCAATTACCACTGGGTCGGACAAAGCAAATGACCTAGATAGCTGGAATACCTTCCGGACCGAATTGCGGCCCGTGAAAGGCTGGAAGATATACGGCGATTTCAGCTACAATTTCCAGAAAATGTCGGAAGTAGGTGTGGAGCCCTACATCATGATTTCCAACCTCGATGGGTCATTCAGCCCGAACGGGGTGAGTGTGCCGAACAGCATCGAGCGGATTCAGGCAGACACACGCTATTGGACTTCCAATGTGTATACTTCGTATGACCTGCAACTGAATTCCCATCACTTCATGCTGATGGCAGGTATGCAGTTAGAGAAGGGGAATTTTCAGCAATTGCGGGGCTATAAAACCGATTTGATGGTGGAGGGCGTGCCTTCTTTCCAGACGGCTACCGGGCCGGCGCTGCTGTCGGAAGCACTGGCTCATAACGCTACCCAGGGCTACTTTTCGCGGTTTACCTACAATTATAAAGACCGCTACCTGTTGGAGTCGAACGCCCGCATAGACGGAACGTATGTTTTTAAGCACGGAAACCGGTGGGGCTTTTTCCCCTCCTTCTCCTTGGGATGGAACGTCGACCGGGAGCCTTTCTGGCGTTCCTCCGACGGATTCAGTGCCCTGAAGGTGCGGGCCTCATGGGGCCAGCTGGGTAACCAAAACGTGAGCCCTTACGGCGATCTTCCCCTCATACCGGTGCACACGACGCAGCTGAACTGGATCTTTGGATACGGAAACGGGCGGCCCACCGGTTACACGAGCGCGCCGGGAATCGTAAACAGAAACCTGACCTGGGAAACCGCCACCACCTCAAATCTGGGACTCAATATGGCTTTCCTGCGGAACCGACTGCTGGTGGATATCGATGTGTTTGAACGCAATACCGCCAATATGATTGGCCCGTCAGAAGCTAAACCGGGGGTGTTGGGGGCCAGCGCGCCGCGCTATAACAACTCAGCACTGCGTACCCGCGGATGGGAACTGTCGGTCAACTGGAACGGGGCTATACAGGATGAATTTACGTATTCACTAGGGGTTAACGTATCGGACTACAAGTCGGTGGTTACCCGTTTTTTCAACCCGACCAAAACACTTTCGACCTGGAGCGAAGGACGGACAGTCGGCGAAATATGGGGGTTCACCGTGCATGATCTGTATCGGTCGCAGGAGCAGGTTGATGCGCACTTGCAAGAGGTGAACCTGTCCTATTTTGGCGGTACCTGGCGGCCGGGCGATGTGAAGTATGAAGATACCAACGGCGACGGGGTTGTAGGACCGGGGAAATATACGGTAGACGACCATGGAGACATGTCGATTATCGGAAACAGCGAGCCACGTTTCCTGTACGCTTTCAATGGAACGGCAAAATATAAAGGGTTTGATTTCTCCATGTTCTGGAGAGGGGTTGGCAAGAAAGACATTTATTTCAGCAATTTCGCCAATATGTTCTGGGGCTTCAACAGCGGATGGTGGGAATCATCGCTTACCGAACGGCATCTTGATTATTTCCGGGATGCGCCCGGCGACAAGTATACAGGTCTGTACGAAGGGCAAGCCAACATCAATACGGGCGCATACTGGCCACGCCCCTACCTGAACGGTACCGAAGAGGCCAAGAACAAGGCGCATGCGAATACCCGTTACTTGCAGTCGGCCCGTTTTCTCCGCCTTCAGAATGTACAACTGGGGTATACATTTTCAAATAAGCTTTTGTCACGTGTTAAATTGCAGAATGTCAGAGCCTATCTATCTGCAGAGAATCTAATCACCTTTACCAGCATGCCACGCGGGATCGATCCGATATCGCCGTTGGGCTGGGGACCTTGGGAAGGTACCAATGGAACCACAGGCAGGCTTACATACGGCGCAGACCGTTCGTTTTCGGTTGGTTTAGTTATGACTTATTAATAGAAGTGTTATGAAAAGATATGTTGTGTATTTATTGTTTTTGATGTCCGTGCTCGGGTGGTCGTGTGAGCGTCTGATCGACCTTAAGCCGTTGGATCAGATCAGTGTGGACGATTACTGGAAAACTCCGGCCGACTTACAGAACTATGTGAAGCAATTTTATCAGAACTTTTCGCCTCAGACCCAGATGGTTGCCGAGCTGGCCGTGAATTCGGACGACATGGTGCATGGAAGTCCCAGTGCTATTCTGAACGGTCAGCGTACGGCCCGCACGGGTAGCTGGCAGGGCGAATGGGCGGCCATACGGCATATAAACATTTTCTTTGATAATTACGAGAAATGCGAAGCCGAATTCAGTGAGATCCGGCATACGGTGGGTGAAGCCCATTTCTTCAGGGCCTGGTACTATTTCGGACTGCTCAAGGAATACGGTGATATCCCCTGGTACACCTCAGAGATAGGTCTGGATGATGACCAGGCGTTGATGCGACCGCGCGATCCGCGGACGCAGGTAGCGGATAATATTCTGGCTGAGCTCGATAAAGCTATTGAATTTCTTGACACCCGGAGAAGTGTGGGAAATACGCGGATTTCAAAGGAGGCGGCCCTCGCGCTGAAAACCCGGGTTGCACTGTTTGAGGGAAGCTGGCAAAAGTACCATGCGAATACACCCTTTGGAACCGCCGGTGCCGATCCGCAGCGCTACTTCCAGGCGTGTGTGTCGGCCGCAGAAGAATTGATGGGTGGAAATTACACCCGGGGTATTTATACAACGGGCAACCCCGACGACGATTACTACCGGCTATTCGGCCTTGATAACATGAACGATGTGGATGAGGTGCTCTTGTACCGGGCTTTCAATCGCAACGAGGGAGCGGGCAACGCGGTACAGGGCTACATTACCTACGACATGAATCAGAAGGGGATTACCTGGGACCTCGTGTCTTCTTACCTGGGAAGGGATGGAAAGCCGTATGATTATCTTGAAGTGGGGCAGATTGAAAAGGGGAATGATTTTTTACTGACGATAGCTGCTGAATGCGATAGACGGCTCAAATCCACGATATGGATCCCCGGCGACCTGATGGCTGCCGAGCTGGAGAAATATTTTGACCGGCCGACCATCGATGCAGGGGCGTTACAGCTCAATCCGACAGGCTTTTCGGTCAAAAAAACCGCAAATCCTTATTCGCCGGCCGCCGGCAGGCCGTGGTCCGTTCAGGCCGAAACGGGATTTATCATTTTGCGCTACGCGGAGGTACTGCTGAACTACGCAGAGGCCTATTACGAGCTTAATCAGGAGGTAGCCTACGAGGCCCTTAACCGCCTGCGGGAAAGAGCCGGAATGCCCGCTTTCGAGGTGCACAGCCAGCAGCTGAACGAAAGCCCAGCAAACTACGGGTATGAGATCCCGGACGCGCTGTACGAGATCCGACGTGAGCGCCGGGTCGAAATGGCGCTGGAGGGGTATCGGGATGAAGATTACCGGCGGTGGGCCGCGCATGCGCTGTTCCGTGGCCAGCGTCCCAAAGGCTACCCCGTTAGCCGTGAGGAGTTCCCGGCTTACAGCCGCCCGGTGGATAGCAATGGATTGATCGATTATTATGCGGATGAGCTTCCCGAGGGGTATCAATTCCAGCCAGGACGGGATTATCTGTCGTCCATTCCGCTGGATGAATTAACCCTTAACCCGAATCTGGTTCCTAATCCGGGCTGGTAGGAACGGGGAGCGGACAACGTTACACGATTGCAAACGTATTGAAATGAAAAATTCAAGAAGAGATTTTATAAAACTGGCCTCGACCGGCGTTTTATCGCCCTACCTGGTCGACGATTTCGCAAAACTCCTAGCTATTGAAAGCGCTCCCCGATCGGGAACGAGACGCCAAGGACCGGCAGACAATTACCAGCGGTGGCTCTGGATCGAGCTGATAGGCTTTGATCATGTGGCAGCGGATTTTGGGGTGGGTAATTTTATTAAAAATACCGGCTTTGTACCCGAGGCAGTCTCGTTTTTATTTGCCTCGGCCGATTTCGTGCATAGCCATTCGGGCGTTGACAACGAGTGGGTTTTCCCCGACGAATTCTGTTCCTATGCTGCGAGACCGGCAAGCCCGGAGCGGAAGCGGCAACCCTGGACAAACCGCCAGTTGAAAGGTCTCATTGATCAGCTCCATAAACATGGCGTGTCGGTATATTGCAGTTTCTTTGACTTTTTCGTTGATACGGAAGGGCCGGGGCGGTGGGCGTATCAGTATCGGGAAATCCGTGAAACAAGTGTAAACGGCACGGTCTATCCGTACATTCACCCCCTCAAGCGGTTTAACGACGGGACGTTTTACGAGGACCTCTTTGTGAAACAGTTAAAGACGGTATTGGCCGATTATGGTTTTGATGGCCTCCATGGGGCAGATGGCTATACCAGCGGCAGGCGCCCGCTGAACGATGTGGACTATACCGATGATATGATGGATCAGTTTGTGGCGCACAGCGATGTCAAATTGCCGGCGGAGTTTGGGAGCAAAATAGGGGATGATAAGGGCCTGTTGGCAGAAAGAGGCAAATGGGTGTGGGAGCATCGGCGCGAGGAATGGATTCGATTTCATGTTGATCGATGGTCGATCTTCTGGCAGAAGGTGATCGATGGCGTACACGGACAGCAGAAGAAAGTTGTATTCAACTCGGCTTGGACCCGGGATCCTTTTGAAGCCATTTACCGGTATGGCATCGATTATCGTCGCATCACAGACCTCGGTGTCGACGGGTTCATTGTGGAAGCAGTGGCCTCGGCGGTAGCCATGGAGCCTGAGCTGAGTGATGAGTATACCAAGTTTTACTACAATGCGTTGGCCATGATTTTGCTCATCAAAGCGCATTGCCCAGAAGCGGTTCTGAGGCCGTTTACACAGATACACGACACCACAGAGCAGTACGATGCCCTGCGTCACATCCCGACCTTTGTGGAGCGGGAGATCTGCCAGGTGGCCAACCTCTACGTAGTTGATCGGGAAGGCAAGATGGGCAGGTGTTCTTCCGGCCCGATGTGCTGCCTCTCGGACAGTGTCGCAGCTCACGAATGGACGTGGTTGCGAAAGCGATGGGACCTGGGGTTCATGGACCAGCCCGAGGCGGTGGTGGGAGCTACCCTGGTGTGGTCGACCAGCGCGCTGGATAATCAACTGAGCGAATACATTGCACATAAAAGCTGGACGGTGCACAAGTGGCTGTATGAGTTGCTTTTAGCGGGCGCGCCGGTGGCCGCGGCGGTTCCCATTGAAGACCTGGACCGGGTGGACGGCCCTATTCTGGTGCTCAATCCCGGCCTGCTGCCGGGAGACGAACTTGAAAAGGTAACCGCTTACAAAAAGGGGGCAGCGTTTTTTATTGGTTCGACGGTTTCTTCGGTTTCACATGCGTCGGCGCTTACGTTCAGCGATCCGGTGAACCGGACAGTATCCTGCTCGGTGCTGAATACGTCGGTCGATCAGCAGGTGGCTGTCGATGACGTAAACGAGGTCATTCAATCGGCAACAACCTATGGATCGGATCCCGATTCGTGGACAAAAAGCCTGGCATTTGTGCCGGTTTCCCTTGGGTTTGTTAACACCTGTGCCAGAGTGATCCGTTCGGAGGCGAAAGGACCGTTGGTGGTTTCGGACCACAGTGACAATATCAAGATTACCACCCTGGTTCTTTCAAACGGGCGTTGGCGGCTTCTTATCGGAAGTGATAGCTTTTATTATCAGACGCCAGCCATACAGATGCCCCGGACAATTGCGGCCATAGACGTCAGGTCTACCTTCCCGGGTGTGCCGGTGCGTTTCTCGGAAGATACGTTCCGCGTACGGATCCCGGGGCGGGGCATGGTGGTGCTGGATCTGGAAATGTCGTAAGCACGAAGCTTTAAACCGTGGATAATCGGAAAAGGCCAGCACTTTTCAATTTTTTTTGCAGGTAATAGCAAATAAACGTATATTCGCAGTAGGTTTAGGTTGATAGCCCCTAACCCCATTGGGGCGGACCCGTTACCTATAAGGTAACGGGTTTTTTTTGTCCCTACCTTTCTGCTGTCCTGTTGTCCATTGGAACTCGCCGAACGGGATGATATTTTTAAGGATTTTCGAGGTAGCTCAACGTTTTTAAAATAATCCATTGGATTATCGACGGATTTGTTACTTTTGTCGATGGTTATTTATATGTAATCTAAATAACCATAAGGGCAGAGGTTAATACGCTCAAGGTAACAGACAGATTTTTTGAAAAATGATAGGACATAACTAACGAAAAAACCGCGCCGGAGACGGTAATCTCCGTAGCGCGGTCTATGCGTTTACATTCAGCGGTAACTGACTGTAAATACACGCGGCCATCAACTTTAGCAGGTACAACGGCCGGCTTTCAACAGAATAGTAAAAGCAATGCAATATATTAAATTTTACGTAACCGTACTATTTTTTTGCGGTGCCTTTTGGGGCCGCGCACAGGAATCCGCCTACAACCTCACAGGGACCATCAGCGGTGCCGATCGTGAACCGCTTTACGGGGCGACCATTAAAGTAGGCAACCAAACCACCCTCTCCGATTCAGAAGGGCATTATCGTTTTTCCAACATCCGGCATCGGCAGGTCCGTATTGAGGCCTCTGCCGTGGGATTTGAACCGTACGCCCAGACCCTTACCTTGATACAAGGGGCCAATACCCTGCAGATCACACTGCTGCCCAAAACCAATGAACTGGAAACGGTGGAGGTGGTGGGCCTTACCAAGGCGCAGGAGGTAAACCGGCAGGCCTACAACGTGACAGCAGTAGATGCCACTAAACTGTACAACACCACGATGGACATCTCCGGTGCGCTTGACCGCGTGGCCGGCATCCGCGTACGGGAGTCGGGCGGCGTGGGATCTAACTTCAACCTGTCACTCAACGGATTCACGGGCAATCACATCCGCTATTTCATCGATGGGATTCCCATGGATAACTTCGGCAGCTCGTTCCAGATCAACAATATTCCCATCAATACAGCGGAGCGTATTGAAGTGTATAAAGGCGTGGTGCCCATGTGGCTGGGATCGGATGCACTGGGCGGTGCCATCAACATCGTAACGGGCGACCGGTACCGGAACTTCGTGGATGTCTCTTATTCCTATGGATCGTTCAATACACATCGTTCCGTTATCAATACCGCCTACACAACCAAGGAAGGATTTACCGTGCGGCTGAATGCCTACCAGAATTACTCCGACAATAATTATAAGGTCACGGTAGAGGCGGCAGATATCAATACGGGTGCCTACGCACCCAATACCACCGTGCACCGTTTTCACGATACCTATCACAACGAGGCAGTCATTGCCAGCGTGGGCGTGGTAGATAAGCGGTTTGCCGATCAGTTGCTCGCAGGCATCACCCTGGGCCAGAATTACAAGGAAATCCAGACCGGTGCCCGCATGGTATCGGTATTCGGCGGCTGGCATAGGCGGGGTACTACGGTTATGCCCACCATCAAATACAAGAAGGAAAACTTGATTGAGGGGTTGGACGTAATCATCAACGCCAATTACAACTTCGGTTCTGAACGGAACATCGATACCGTCAGCGCACGGTTTGACTGGTTCGGCAATTCAAAACCCACGGGCACCAACAGCGGAGAGCGTTCCCGTTCGCTATACAAATACCGCAATAATGAGGGGCTTGCTACCGCCACGGCTAACTACCGCCTTGCAGAAAGGCATTCCTTTACGCTCAACAATAACTTCTCCACGTTCCGGAGGGAAGGCAGCGATCCGCTCAACCCCACCAGTGCGGAATACGAACGGACCAAACGCACCTATAAAAATGTGATGGGTCTCGGATATAGCTACGACATCAAAGACCTGTGGAGCAGTACGCTGTTTCTGAAATACATCCACCAAAGCAACCAGAACGGGCCGGATGAGCGCAGCCTGATGGATAAGCTGGGCTATGGATTGGCGTCGGCTTACTACCTCACGCCGCAGGTACAGCTCAAAGTTTCCTACGAGCTGACCAACCGCATGCCTTCGGCGTATGAAATATTCGGCGACGTGGAAAACCAGGAGGCCAACTTCCAACTCCAGCCCGAGCGGAGCAACAATGTCAACCTCGGGGCGGCCTATGACTTCGCACTACGTGCGGATCACCGCTTTTCATTGAATGCAAACGTGATCTATAGGCGTGCTTTTGATTACATCTATAGCAGACTCAATAATAACCAGTCAAAATACGTAGCCGATAATCGGGATGGGGTCGAAACCTATGGCGGCGACGTAGAGCTGCGGTATTCCTTCAAGAACTGGCTGATGGCAGGAGCTACCGCAACGTACCAGCACATTATGAACACGCAGAAATACGAAGAGGGATTTAACGGGATCAGCATCGTATACGGCGATCAGATGCCCAACATCCCCTACCTCTTTGGCAATGCGGACGTGGCCGTGGTACTGCGCGACATCGGCCGTGCCGGAAATACACTGCACATCGGCTACAACCTGCTCTATGTACATGCCTTCTATCTGTATTGGCCCAGCCGCGGCGGCAACAAATTTGATATCCCGCAGCAGATCAGCCACGACGTAAACGTAGTCTATTCACTGCAGGACGGACGCTATAACCTAGCGTTGGAAGCCAAGAATATCACCGATACCCGGATGTACGATAATTTCAGCCTGCAAAAGCCCAGTCGTGGCTTTTACCTCAATCTCCGCTATTTCATTAACAAAAAATAAAAATCAAAACAATGAATATCCAATCAAACACGCTTCTCTTAGGTATGGCAGCAGCCACGTTGCTAGCTTCCTGCAGCAAAGACGACCGCAAGCCGGATAACCCCGGCAACTTCATCATTGCCGTAACCCCGGCGGCCACCACGGGCGTTGCCGACTACCTGTTGACCGCCAGCAGCCTGGATACCGGCTCCATCTCAACAGCTGGTCAGGGCGAAGAACAGGATGGAACCTATCGGTATTACGTGACACACAACGATAAGTTTTTCAGCATGCTTTACGGACAGGGAAATCCCGGGGCGGTGACTACCTACAACATCGTGGACGGCAGGCTCAACAAACTGTCCAACTTCCAGACGGAAACCGTACAGGCGTTTGCACCGGTGAACGACGACCTGCTGCTGATGAAAATATCACGCAATATCACCAATCCGTTTGCAAGCTGGTATCGCATCAACACCAACACCCTGCAGATTGAAAGCGAAGGCAAGGTCAGCACGTCTGCCCCTTCGGGCAATGGAGAACTGGCGCACTTCAGTTGGATCAAACAGGTGGGTAACAAAGTGTTTGCCCCTTATTTCTCCATCAAGGCCTGCTGCAATGCATCTTTTGAAACCGCTTACCCTGACAGCGCGTGGATTGCAGTTTATTCGTATCCGGATATGCAACTGGAAAAGGTGATCAAAGACAACCGGACCAGCTTCATCGGCCGTTATTTCGTGGATGGCCTGGGTACAGTGGAAAACGGCGATACGTATGCATTCTCCGCATCGGTAGCGGTTACCGATGGCAAGATATCGTCTACCAAGCCATCCGCCGTGGTCAAAATTCCCGCCGGAACCACTGAGTTTGACCAGTCTTACTTTTTCGACGTAGAACAGGCTTCCGGTGGTTACAATATTACCGATTGGTTATACGTAGGACAAAATAAATTCGTGGTACTGGTTACCTCAAAAGCAGAAAAAGGTCAATATTCATCAGGCTTGAGGCTCGGGGTGATCCATGTGGTAGACAAGTCGTTTAAACTGGTTACGGGTATGCCGGATGTGGCTGATATCAATTCGCTGACCAACATGAGCAATTACAGTGCGAGGGACGGTCGCTACGGATATGTAGGCGTAAACCTGAAATCCGGAATTGGCTATATCTATAAGATTGATGCAAATAACGCCAGTGCCACACAGGGACTTCGCGTAGATGGAGGCACCATTACCGCCATTCATCACCTCGATTAAACCGTCCTAAACGCGGATAAAAGCCTCCCGAAGACCGTAAAGGTATCCGGGAAGCTTTTCTTAAACAGGTACGCTGATGTATAGCACAATTTTTATAGGGATCTTTTTGGGAACCCTGCTGTTTTTTGTCGCTTCAGACAAAGTAAAGGCGGAAAGTAAACCCCGATGGTTACAAAAAATGGCCCGAAAACCCGTGTTCGCAAGAATCCTCGGTACCTTGATCTTTGTGGCCTGTTGGGCGGTAGTTGCCTGCTTGCAGGGGTTGGGATCGGGCACGTTTGCCATGGTGGGATACCTGATGGCCAGCTATAGTTTGCTGGTATTGCTTAGGCCGCTCCATACTGTTAACACCACGAGTCTGGCGGCCGTGGCCGTGGCAGCACTGCTATTGGAAACCCTCATCTTTTAATCATGCCCGCGAATAAAAAATACCTCAGCTCTCCGTGGCAGCGCTTCCTTAAAATCACCGCGGGTTTCGTGGGGGGCTACTTCGTGATGCTCTCGCTGCACCTGCTGCTCACACACGTGTTTGATCAGAAAAAAGTGGTGGTTACCGCGTTCATCACAGGTTACATCCTGTGGGCGGTGTTGCTCTTGGTCGCCTTTCTCTGCAAAAGTGGGTGGAAGATATCGGGCATTTACCTGGCACTCATTGTGATATTCTATGGCGCATACTACTTGCTAAACAACTGACCGTATGAACATCCGTAATTATAACATCTATTTCAATACGCATACCATCAGCGGTATCATCATCTGTGCCATCCTATACGTGATTTTCTTTGCCGGATCGTTTTCTTTTTTCAAAGACGAAATATCCGCATGGCAAAAAAACCGATCGGCCCATACCCACCAGGCCGCGGCCAACGATTATGATTTCCTCCTGGATTCGCTCCATGCCGCACACAACCTCCTGGGCAGAGACATTACCTTCTATATACAGGATAACAACGTGCAGACCTATGTAAATATGGGCGCTTCCCAGGATACCACGGTCAAGAAAAAAGCTGCCGCGCAGCTGAAGCCTGAGGGAAGAAGGGGACGTGGCAGAGGCAACGGGGATGCCGCGTACTTCCAGTATGATTTTCAGCGCAAACAACCTGCATCCTATGCGGAATCCTATGACATGGGCGAGTTTCTTTACCGGTTGCACTTTCTCGCGCAGCTCAACCAGGTGCCCATCCGTATCGGAACTCCTTTCGGCTATCTGGTGGCGGGTATCGTCTCCTTCCTCTTTCTGTTTGCACTGATTACCGGCCTGTTGCTGCATTGGGATAAGATCGTGTCCAACTTCTTTACGTTCCGGCCTTGGAACAAGTGGAAAACCGTGTGGACCGATATGCATACCGCATTGGGTGTGATCGGTTTCCCGTTCCAGCTCATGTATGCGGTCACCGGAGTAGTGCTGATTGTAAATAGCGTCTTGATCCTGCCGTTCAGCAAATTCTTATACGATGGCGACAGTGAGAAACTCTATACCGAACTTGGCTACAACGACGACACCACCTATGAATACCGCTATCAGCCGCTGCCCGACCGCGTAGCGCTCAACCCGTACCTGAAGCAGGTGGCCGACCGGTGGCCCGATAGCCACGTAAGCCGTATATACATCAAGAATTACGGCGATGAGAGCATGCACATCGCCATTGACGCGGTTCCAAACTTCAGTAGAAATTTTGCCGGTGCCGGTAAGATTGTTTTCCACCCCGCCACGCAGTCCATTGTCCATGAGAAATCGCCAGTAACATCTGCCTCTTACGTAGACCGCGTCAAGGCACTTGTATACCGGCTGCACTTTGGGGATTTCGGTGGCTATCCCGTTAAAATCAGCTTTTTCGTGCTGGGCATTATGGGGTGTCTCGTCATTATCTCGGGTATTCTGATCTGGCTGGTAGCGCGGGATAAGAAGAGCATACCCGCCCACAAGCGGAAGTTTAATTTTTGGGCGGCCAATGTATTTGTAGCCATCTGCCTGACCATGCTACCCGTCACGGCCCTTACATTTATTGCCATCAAACTCAATCCCGCCGCAGATCAGGCTTTTATCTACCGGGTGTATTTTTACAGCTGGCTGGCGCTGTCTGTTTTTTACATCGCGCGTCACAAACTGCATGTCACCAACCGGGAAACGTTGCTGACAGGTGGGCTGCTGGCGCTGTGTGTACCCCTAGTGAATGGCATCCAAACAGGCAAATGGATGTGGAATGCCCAACGCATGGGGGCTATGGATATCTTCGTGGTCGATTTTCTCTGGTTGTCTGTAGGCGTGGTTAGCCTCATCGCTTTTTACCGGATCCGGCTGGATGGCAAAAAAGCAAGCAAACCGAAACAAAAGGTCACTGCCAAAAAGGGAGTGGTGCCCATTGCCTGACGTGTTCATGAAGAAACAGGTGTTCCGGAGGATCTTCAACATCGCGGAGATCGCAAACTTATGACGACCCGGTAACCCTTTTTCCTTCTGCTCGGCTTTTCTTTGAGTATTTTGGCTACAGCAGCCTGTTTGGCGTTTTGGAGTTGGGCGATTTTTCGGCGGGTGGATATCGGAAGTTGGTCAAATTTAACAGTATCGAATTCGTGATTTACAAATTGATAACACATTGGGCATATCCGCGCGCAATAGCTATGCTGTAAAGCTAATTTATTTAGTTTTTCACCATCGTGTTTCTTATATTTGCGATATGCCTAATGAAAAGAATAAGATTACTGAAGCCGCTATCTACGATAAACTGTTTCGTGAGATATCGCCTGTTTTCCTGACGATGTTTGTGGAGAAGGTTCTCGGGTTAGATATTGTCGAGTTTACTGAACTGAAAGACAAATTGCAGATTACACGGCAGAAGGAAACCGATACGTTGCGGAAAGTAAAAGATAGCGAGGGCAACGTTTTCATCCTACAGGTCGAGATACAGGTCAAAAACAATCCCAAGATGGCTGTACAGATGGCTGATTATTGGATTCTGCTGCATCAGATACACGGATTGCCCATTAAGCAATATGTCCTGTATGTCGGGGCTGATCCATTGGCGATGCCCGATAGACTGGAGCAGTACAACTTTAATTTCCAGTATACGTTGCTGTCTTTCTCCGATCTGTCGTATGATTTGTTCATTGGAGCAGAACAACCGGAAATTAAGATGCTCGCATTATTGGGGGATTTGAAGGGAGCAGATCCATGCGGCCTTACCGAAGACATTGTGAGAACAATTGATACACTGCCCGAGCCGGTGAGCATCAAAGAAAGCCGGCTGATGCAGTTGCGGATATTAATTCAATTACGTAAATTTACACCACGATTGGAGGTAGCTATGTTAAAAGCAGCATCATTTTTTAAGGAAGAAAGAGACCCATTTTATAAAAGAGGGCAAGCGAAGGGTATCGAGAAGGGAGCGGAAGCTAAAAGCTATAAGGTGGTGGCCAATCTAATCCAGCAATTGGGATTGGATGATGCGACTGCTGCAGGAGTGGCCGAGGTCCCAGTCTATTTTGTGCAAAAAGTTCGTGCTGATCTAGACAAGAAAAAGAGGTAACGGTAACGTGTAACGTTTTATCAATAATGATATCAAGCCATGCCTTTACGGGTGTGGCTTTTTTCTTTACTTCTTCGCCGCCGCGATATTGATACTGCTGTTCGGGTTTCCATAGTCCGCTTGATTCGCTGCCTTCACCACGAATCTTACGGCAGTACTCTTCCCCTTCGGTTCTAACTTATTCAGCAATTTGGCAAACTTACCCTTACTAAGCGTGCCGGTGATTTTAGTAAGTTCTTCGGTGTAGTTCCCAAAAGTGGATTCGGGGATGCCTGGGTTCAGTTTAGCAAAGGCTTGCCGGGCTGTTTTAGGTCGCTTGAAAAAGCCCTTGTCAATCAATGCATGTAATTGGGCCGCCCTGCCAGGCAACCCTTTTTCCTTTTGCTCGGCTTTTTCTTTGAGTGTTTTGACTTTAGCAGCTTGCTTGGCTTTTTGGAGTTGGGCGATTTTTCGACGGGTGGATGTCGGGAGTTGATTTATGAAGCTCCCGTTTGCATAAGTGAGGCATAGTCCCCTTACTTCTTACAACAAAAAAAGCTAATTTATTTAGTTTTGTCAATTTTATGTCTATCTTTGTCACAAATAAATCTATACCATGGAAAGACAACTACCTGAACTGCCTGGCGAGGGTAAGTACATTGACATCCTCACCGACTGGGCTTTCAAGCGAATTTTCTCCGGGGATTCCAACAAGAGAAATCTCATCGAGCTGCTCAACGACCTGCTTGCCGGAGAAAAGCATATAACCGATCTGGCCTATATACCCACCGAAGAACTCGGCGGCAACAGCAGCCACCGCCGGATCATTTTCGACCTGAGGTGCGTGGGCGATTGGGGCGAGGTGTTCCTGATCGAGATGCAGCGGATGGACCACCGCAATTTCCGTGACCGCACGGTGTTCAGCACCTCGCGCATCATCAGCAACCACTACGCCCAGGGGGATGATTACCGCACCACGGCCCTGCCGGAGGTGTATTTCATCGGCATTCTGGAGTTCCGGATGGATCCGGACGAGCGCGAGCGATACATCCGCAGGATGGAACTGGCCGAACGGGAGACGGGGCGTAAATTTTACAATAAATTGCAGTATATATTCCTGGAGTTGCCTAACTTTGTGAAAGCGGATGAGGAAATCCGGACGGCCATGGACCAGTGGTTCTGGTTGTTCAAGCACCTGAGCGGGGCTGACCGATTGCCGGCATTCATGAAGAAACGGGTTTTCCGGAGGATTTTCAACATCGCGGAGATTTCTAACTTGACGGAGGAGGAACTGATGGCATACAACGCAAGCATACAGGCCAAGTGGGACTGGCAGAACGCCGTGTCCCTAGCCGAGGAACGGGCGGTGGAAAAGGCACTCAAAAAAGAGCGGGCCCAAGCCGCGAAGCTTCTCGAACAGGAACGGATTAAAGCCGAAGCAGAGAAGATTCAATCTGTACAGAAAATGCTTGCCAAAGGCCTTTCTATTGCCGACGCAGCCGAAGTTTCAGGCCTTTCCATCGAGGAGGTCGCCGAAATCCAAACCCGGATCGGTAAGTAGATGATGGCATACAACGCAAGCATACAAGCCAAGTGGGACTGGCAGAACGCCGTATCTCTGGCTGAGGAACGGGCTACGGAACGGGAGCGCGCGAAAGCGGCCAAACTTCTTGAAAAAGAACGAGCCGAAGCAGAAAAAATCCAATCTGTTAAGAAGATGCTAGCCAGAGGCTTGTCTATTACGGATGCCGCTGAATTTTCTGGTCTTTCCATTAAAAAAGTAACTAAAATCCAGACACAGCAGGCTGATCTCACTGGGAAAAAGAAATAGCGGAAGCTTTTTTGCCGTTCCGCGATATCAAGCTATACCGTTAGGGATGTGGCTTTTCTTTACTCTTCTCCGCTGCAACGTTGCCGTTTACGTGCAAGTCCGCATATCCGGTTTGATCAACAGCCTTCTCTACAAAGCGCACGGTAGTAGTGCCCGGTGCGGGATCTAATTTATCAAGAAGTTTAAGGAATTTACCCTGTCCCAGGGTAACCGTAATCTTGCCGATTTCGGCCGTATGGTCAGTAAGCTGCTTTTTGGATATACCCGGGTATAATTTTAGAAAGGCATCCTTTCCTGTCTTGGGTTTTTTGAAGAAGCCAGCTTCCAACAACGTATGTAGCTGTTTCGCACGGCCCGGCACCCCCTCCTGCTTGTTGGTCTTCTTTTGTACCTCCACCTTTTCCTTAGCTTTTTGTTGCCGATTTTTCAGTGTATGAATCGCCTTTCGGGTTGCGGAAGGAAGCTGATCAAAGCTGGGAATAGGAAAATTTGGGTTGGCCAACTCGTAAAATTCGATACCGTAGAAATTCGCATAGCGGATTAGCATTTCCAAAGAAGGGTTAGATAGACCATTTTCCAATTCAGAAATATAATTTGATTTGGTATTCATAAAGTCAGCGAAATCCCGTTGGGTCAAATCCGCTGCTCTCCTGAACTCCTGTAATCGTTTCCCGAATCTTACCTTTTTGGCTAAAACTTTTTTCGTTACCAAATTAAAATATTTTGTATTTGTTTTGTTATCAAATATTATTTGCTTACTTTTGTCTTAACGGTTTAATCAAGCAGCCAAGAGACGGCACCAGTGTTTAAACCAAAAAATAAACAGCGGCGCAATGCTGCTCTTAACAGGTCTCTCGCCTCGAAACCGCCAGTTTCATCCGACGAGAAGACCGAATGTTCGCCCATTTTCTTGGGTTTGCGTACCTTTGCAGGTGCCATCCAGTGGGGCGGGCTTCGTGTCTTGCTTTTGTCGGACTTAGATTTCGATCTAAGGGGTTCTTGGCGGTACCAGAGGCAAAGCAACCGAGGCTCGCCCCGTTGGGGTTTTAAACCCGTTTGCTATTTGCCCGCATCCGCGGGAGACCTGTTTTCAAACTGACTAATTTATCAATTATGAAAACAGGAGCGACCAAACCCCGATTAACCCTTTACCGCAAATTACTTGCGACACTCGATGCTTATTGCATCCAGCAAAGCGCGTCTAGCCAATCCCAACAAAACCCGCTAAAAAACATCATCCGGTCACCCGAATAAACGATAAATCGCAAACACCGGTCACAAAAAACGGCCTCGGCCGCATACCGGTGCTACCGACCTCCTACCAGCGGAAAACGCATAAGTTTGCCATAGGTTGAGGACGGCCTATTTTTATCGGTTATTCGCAATCTCCATAAAAGTAGCGTCTTTTCCCTTTATCCGCAAATAAAAGCAGTCATTTTCTTCCGGTATGGCGGTCGGTTACACAAAACTTGAACTTGTAACTGACTTAAATCCAATATTGAATGAAGCAAAAATTACGCTTAATGGCCGCGCTTTGGCCTATATTAACCTTATTAACGAGCATGTGTTTGGAAGCCCGCGCACAGTCCCCGGATTATTCCGGGGCTGTGCCTCCGGGCAATCTTCCGGATACAATTACGCCCCTGCAAATCGGCGATACCATCCCCGATTACCTGTGGCATTTGCCTATACAGGTGGTGAACCATCCGGATCAAAAAGAAATAATAACTCTCAACGACTACAAAGGAAAAGCCATTCTGCTCGATTTCTTATTCACCGGATGCAAGGGCTGCATAGCTGCATTACCGGTATTGGAAAAGATAAGCTTAGCGTTTGACAGTGAAGTGGGAATAGTAGCGGTTACACCAGAAAAGCGACAACGGGTAACCGACTTCATTCCCAGTAATAGTTATGTGAATAAAAGCCAGCTGCCATTTATAGTGGAAGACCGGATACTTAAACAGCACTTTCCCCACTTATATATTTCGCATGTAGTGTGGATAGATGTACAAGGGATAGTCCGTGCATTCACGGGGACAAAGCATGTGACCACACGCACCATACGCGAGTTGCAAAACGGCAATACCCGTAACTGGCCGGTGAAAACGGAAATGACATCATTTTTTAATGCACCACTCGTGAGACTCAATCCGGAAGCAAACAGCATGCGAAATAATGTCGGTCGTCCCTTATACTATTCGGCTATTACCGGTTATACGGAAGGGGTGGGGGTCTTGGTCCCTACCAAAGCAGATAGTCTTCTGGGAATAAAACGCATATCGTTTAAAAATATGCCGATCATCGATCTGTACAGGATAGCTATAGGGAGTGAGTTTCCCCTAAGAAAACAGATCTGTTGGGAAGTCGAGCATCCCGAGAGGTACGCGGTTTGGATGGCCACCCTTGATAGTGGGCAAACGTTAGAAGAATGGTATCAGCAAAATAGCATTTGTTACGAGGGAACATTCCCCATAGCGACCGATGAGGAGACGTGGCAAGCATTTCTACGTGCCGATCTAAACAGATTTCTGAACCTAAACGGTCGTCTGGAGCACCGCGAAGGTGAGACTTATTTCGTGCTTTCCGAACTGCCCTGAGCATTCAGATTTTAATCAAATAAACCAACAACAATGAAACTTTTTATTCTTACCGTACTGATATGTTGCACAATCAGCACAAGCAAGGTATGGGGCCAAACAACAAAACTAACAGGCCGCGTTGTGAACGATGCAGACGGCAAGCCGCTGGTCGGAGCACTGGTGAGGTCTTCCAACGGAAATTCGCCCACGAAAACTGACGAATCAGGAATGTTCGTCTTAACAATAAGTCCAAAAGATACAGTGCTGTACGTATCCTTTCTGGGATATGAAACCAGCGAAATAAACCTACGTACGCCCTATGCAAAGCCGCTGACGGTGATGCTCCAGCCTGGAGTCCGGGCACTAGAGGAGGTTATCGTTTCAACCGGTTATGAAGAAATCCCCTTGGAACGCGCTACAGGATCCTTCGAAAAAATCGACAATGCCCTGTTAAACCGCAGTGTAGGTATGGACGTACTTAGTCGCATTGAAAACATCGCTTCGGGCGTCTATTTTAACAATCGAAAGGTTGACATCAACTCGGTTGGGCCTCCGGACCATGATCTTTACGTGCGTGGAATCAGTACGCTGCGAAATGCTCAGGTCGGAGCGACTGCCCCGCTCATCGTGTTGGATAATTTCCCCTACGAAGGTAGCATTGCCAACATCAACCCGAATGACATAGAAAGCGTAACAATACTGAAGGATGCAGCTGCCTCATCGATTTGGGGGGCCAAAGCGGGTAATGGCGTAGTCGTCATTACCACTAAAAAGGCGGACTTCTCGCAGCCTACGCGTGTCTCCTTCAATCATTCGGTCAATGTAACGGCCAAACCCGATCTATACGCCCGAAAAGTGATGGAAGCTAGCGATATTATAGATATGGAGATGTTTTTATTCGACAAAGGGTTTTATAACAGCAACGAAACAAAACGGTCCAAGCCTGCGCTATCACCCATTGTAGAGTTGCTTATCCAGCTCCGAGACGGCAAAATGGATACAACAAACGCATACAACGCGATTGATCAGTACCGGGCAAACGATATCCGGGAAGACATGCTGGATTACATATATCGACAATCGGTTAACCGGCAATATGCGCTCAGCATGGATGGAGGAAACGCGTACCACAGATTCAGGCTATTTGGCGGGTATGACAAGATGTTGAACTCACAACGGGGCAGTGAGAATGACCGCATTAACGTCAAGCTTGAAAACTCATTTAACATCGGTACAAAACTATTACTGGACAGCCGGATATTTTGGACACAGACCCGGAATACATATGCTTCCCTCGGCACCACCGGTGCCAACTATGGAAGTAATGGCTATCCGTATCCTTATATCCGCTTTGCCGATGACGATGGGCAACCACTGCCGGTTCCCAACGATTACCGGATGGGATTTTTAGATACCGCGGGGCAGGGTAAACTGTTGGACTGGCAATATAGACCGTTGGATGAGATTCGAAATCCCGCAAACCACGTGTTAACGCGGGAAATTCTCATGAATGTTGGGTTAACGTACAAAATTGCTCAGTGGGCTAATGCGGAACTAAAATACCAGTACGGCAACGAAAACGGCATTCATCAAAACCATGGATCGCTTGAAAATTATGCAACACGAGACCTGATCAACCGCTATACCCAAATTGATGCAAATGGTGTAGTAAGCTACGCTGTGCCTCTTGGAGGAATCCTCAGATTGACAAACACAGCAGCTTCGTCACACCGGTTAAGGGGACAGGCCAATATAAACAAGGATTGGACAGATAGACACCGGCTAAGAGGGCTTTTGGGAATGGACGTACAGCAACGTAAAACCACTTCCAACGCTTACGATACCTATGGGTATGATGACGAATACCTTACCTTTGTGACCAATATTGACCATAATACCCGGTATCCGATTTATGCCAATCTTGCCGCTGCGAGCTTTATCCCCAATACCAGGGCATTTGCAGGCTCCGTAAACCGGTTCGTATCGGTCTATGGGAATCTGGCATATACCTTTTTGGATAAATATACTATAACAGGTAGTGCCCGGAAAGATGCTTCTAATCTGTTTGGTGTTAGCACCAATAACAAGTGGACGCCTTTATGGTCGCTGGGCGTAAATTGGAATTTGGCCAAAGAATCCTTTATCCCGGATGGTTGGTTCGATCGTTTAAACATTAGATTTTCGACCGGCTACAGCGGTAACGTAGATAACAGTATGTCGGCGCTTACTACGATTTCTTATACCACGGTAAACAGTGTGTGGGGAATCGATTGGCCTGCTGCACAAATTGCAAATCTCCCGAACAGGGAATTGCGGTGGGAAAAAGTATCGACCCACAACCTCGGCTTGGATTTTTCGATCTGGAATCGGCGGGTTTCCGGTAGTATAGATCTATACAAGAAAAACACCTTCGATCTGCTAAGCCCGTTTCCGGTAGACCCATCCACGGGTAGAAGTTTACTGATTATGAACGTCGCGCGTACAGAAAGTCGGGGGCTCGATTTGCAGTTGCACACACAAAACACGGTTGGAAAGTTGAAATGGTCAACGGATTTGGTGTTCGCATATAACAATAACTGGATTAGGGAAACCTTCGAAGATGAACTGAATCCGGTATCTTATACAAATTTAGGATCCTTGATTGTTTATAAGGGAGCGATGGCATACGGGGCCTACAGTTATCAATGGGCCGGGCTGAATCCGGAAAATGGCCAGCCCATGGGGTATCTCAACGGGGAAGCAAGTGCGGACTATCGGCAGATTGCCTCGCGGGAAAATACCAGGTTAACAGACTTGGTATTGCATGGATCAGCCAGGCCGCTGTATTTTGGTTCGCTGAGAAATACAGTCACCTTCCGTAACGTCTCTATATCGTTCAATTTAACAGGCAAATTTTCATACTACTTCAGAAGAGAAGGACTGGATTATGGCAGTCTCATCGAGTTAAACAATGGACACGCTGACTATTACCGACGGTGGCAACATCCGGGGGATGAACTCCACACCAACGTACCTGCCTTTGTCTATCCTACGGACTCACGGGCAAATAGCTTTTACAGGAATTCCGAGGTGCTCGTCGAACGGGGGGATCACATACGGCTACAAGATATACGGATTGCCTATCGACTCGATCCCGTTCGTGCTGGCCAAACCGTGCTTCTGAAAAACGCCGAGGTGTTTCTGTTCGGAAATAATGTGGGATTCGTCTGGCGTGCCAACCGCCTTGGACTTGATCCCGATGTGGCAGACGGCATTCCACTACCGAGGAGTATAGCAGCAGGCATCAATCTTTCATTTTAATAACCTGATAAAAAACTGACATGATGAAAACACATTTGATTCGGGGTGTCGCATTTCTAATTGCGCTGATACTGTGGGGCTGTGAAGATTTTCTCTCCATAAAGCAAGACCAAACCATGGCCGTACCACACACGGGAGCGGATTTACAAGCGCTTCTTGATTATGCGCTCTTAGCGAATAACGAGTACACCGGATTGGGAGAAATAGCTACCGATGATTACTATTTGGAGGATGCAATATGGGCGAGTTTGACCGTCCAATACAAGGAATATTATGGCTGGGAAAAAGTTCCCGTAAATGTGCTCCACTGGCGATCTACCTACAATAAGGTAACGCATTTCAATACGGTCATCGATTTGATTGATGAGGTAAGTTATGATAATTCCTCAATAGAAAGGGATCAACTATTGGGTGCAGCGGTTTTCTTCAGGGCGTATGCATTCTATATGCTTACGCAAGTTTTTACGAAGCCTTATGATCCGATAAAGGCTGAAACGCAACCCGGTGTTGTATTGCGGCTCACCGCGGATGTTAATGCCGAATCAACGCGATCTACACTGGAAGACACCTACGGGCAGATAATCAAGGATCTGAATACGGCCGTGGCCCTGCTTTCTTTGGACAAACAGCGATATCCCACCCGACCCACGAAACAGGCCGCTTATGGAATGTTAGCAAGGCTTTATCTATCGATGGGTAACTATGAGCAAGCCGGATTGTACGCCGACTCCTGCCTTAAGATGGGTTATGAAATGATGGATTTTAACAGTTTGCCAAAAAACACCCCCTACCCATTTGAACGCTTCAATAGCGAAGTGATTTTCTTTTCAACTATTTTGGGCGATGTGAATCTGGTTCCATCAAGAGCGAAAGTCGATTCGGTTTTATTCGACATGTATATGCCTGACGATCTAAGGAAACAACTTTTTTTCACGCTTAACACGGATGGCTCCTATTTCTTCTCGGGGAATTTTAATCCGGTTAATTCCAGTACGCTTTTTAATGGGATCACATCGGCGGAAGTCTTGCTGATCCGTGCGGAATGCAATGCCAGACAGAATAACTTAAACGGGGCATGGCAAGATCTAAACGAGATTATGAAACATCGTTTTGCAAACGAACACGTGATAAACGGACTGAATCAAGACGAGACGGTTCGATTTATATTGGATGAACGCAGAAGGGAATTGGCCTTTCGCGGATTGCGATGGGAGGATATAAGAAGATTGGCCGCAGATGATCGCTATGCGGTGACTCTCGTAAGAATAGTGGATGGTCAGGAGATAAAACTAACGCCCGCGGATCAGCTGGATTTTGCCTTTTTGATACCGCTGGAAGTGATTGAACTGACTGGAATTAAACAAAACTGATATAAAATAAGCCGATGCCTTACGTTGAAGGACATCGGCTTAACCTAATAGAGATTAAAGAGTTTGGAATGCGATATCTGAATCCGACATGTTGCTTAGAATCTCTGTTTGACGTGATTCTAGTTCTTCTTCGTCTGGTTCTTCGCCATTGTCTGTAAGTTTGATGGCACAAAGTGTGGTGCCATTGACACAACCAGCGGTATTTGTTGAACCAATGTTGGTGTAATGCTCTGGTTTCATCACTTCTTCCTCATAATCAAAATTAGGATCGGTAGCGGATGGTCCGGTATATTGATACCAGGCTTCGCTCAAAACTTTAGGGGCCTTGTCTAAAACTTCTATCGAAAGCGGATTGCCTACTTTCTTTTGGAATCCATCAGTATTCAATTTCTGCACGGTAAAAGCAAATATTTTGGCCTCAACAAATTCCGCGCTTGCCTTATCGGTCGGAGCGTCTACGTGATCCTGCGCAACTACGCTAAGCGTCATCGCGAACATAAAGGCGAATGCCATACAAGCACTCAAGCCCATTTTTACTATTTTTTTCATGTTTATGTTTTTTCATTTAAGAATATTGATAGTCAGTCATCGACAGACCACGCCGCGAACGCCCCGGTATCTGGAACGGAGACATCCGGTATAAATTATCCACGGCCCCACGCCGAAACAGCGCATACCTACTGTCATGGACGGATACGCTTATGGTTACCGAGTTCCTATAGCTTCCCTTACCAATTGCTTTCATCATGAAAGCAAAAATAAAGTGGGTTTGCAGCGATCATACGACAAACGCGGACAAGCCTACGCGACAATTTGGGACAGACTACGCTAGAGGCTGTCGTTTTTATCTTCCCACAGAAGCTTCAATGCCTTTTGACCATGCGATACCGTCTTGTAGTGATCATTGAAATCGGCAAGCATGTCTGTGGCGATTGGCAGGTAAAAATCCATGAGCGCTTTGCCGGTTTTGAACCGGGTGTGCTTTTTTTGCATGTAGCCAACCAAGGTATCAGCGAGTTGTTCGCTGTCGGGGTGGACCAAAAGTTTGCAAAATTGATCGGCCATTTTAGCAAAATAAAACGACTGCATACCGTCTAATTCGAATCTGGTCATGTTTATCCGGGCTTGTTCTGCCGCGGAGATGAGTTCAAAAACACGGAACTCGTCAAGCTGTTTGATGGCCTCCGCGTTCGATTTTTTCAATAAAGGACCGATGCCTAAATGCTGGATAAAAAAAATGGTGACATAACCGAAATCCCATTCGTCGCCCCCATAGGCGAATCGGAATTGGACAACACCTCGTTTACCAAATTTTGGATCAGAACGATCTGCGTAACTCATTGAAATTGGTTTTTAAGGTTTATAATAATCGAAAGGTGCTTATTGTTTTCCATTCCGGTAAACTTCGCCGGGTGTTTTTCCATAATATCGCTTAAACGCCCGCTCGAACGTACGGAAATGTTCATAGCCGAGTTGGTAAGCTACGGGCGTAGGCGGTAGGCCTTCCATAGCCAGCAGCCGTTCCGCTTCGACCATCCGGATGCGATAGATGTATTGGGACGGCGTGTCGCTCAGTACACGTTTGAAATGCCGGATGAGTGTTTTTTCGGTGTACCCAAATTGTTCCGCCAGATCGGCAAGCGTAGGCACGTTGCCTTTGATAACCTCCCGCTGCAAGTACCGGCTAATTTCTGCAACGTTTTCTTCTGGCGTGTCGATAGAAGGATCTTTCTCCGTTGAACTGATTTCGGCCAGGTAAAGGTAAAAAAGGTCAGCCAGATAATCGTAAAGGGTTACATCCTGCCGAAAACCTGGAGTACCCGTGATCTGCTGTAAGCGGAATAAACAGCGGAGATGCCGGATGTGAATGGGCTGTGGCTCGCCGGTAACGAAGCCCGTCTCCGGGCCAGATAATAGATGTTGGATGGGCGCAAAACCTGTATCTGCATATCGTTTTACCCAGTTTAGCTGGGCGGCTAGCAGCAACAGCCGATGCCTGCCCGGAGATACAGTGATTATGTAGTCGCCCGTACCGGCAAACAACGGCGCATACTGTCCTTCTTTTAGGGAGAGGTATCGCGTAGGCGGACCATCGCCATCGGGAGCAATCCGCAATGCGCCTTCCAACTGGTAGAGCCAAAGTAAATCGGGGTGGACGGCTTTGGCAGATAGCGCCAATCTGATATCGGTGTCAATTTCAACCAACGCAGCATACGCGTGCTTTCCATTGTGATATTGTTCGGCCATCCAGAATTCAGGATGTTGCCAACTCGCCCTTTCGGCATGGTGCAGGCGGTAGCGCACACCGAAAGGAAGTCTGCCGCGGTTTGGCAGCGTGAAATAACGCGGATAAAGGTCAAACGTTATCGATTTAATCATGGTTTGGAGTGTGTCTGTGCCGTTAAATTAGTAATGCAGGATACATCCGTCAAGTGACAGGCGTGACGTACAATGCCTAGGGTAAGGGAGAAGAAACATTGTTTAATGCGGAGAAAACCCTAAGCCGCATAACATCTTCGGTAAAAAAATTAGGGATAGGCAGGGTGTATCCGGTTTCTAAAAACGGGTGGTTCCGTTGGCCAATTTATCGGATTTTTTGCGACGTAAATTGCCGGATTGGGCATAACACGCGTGACAATAGCAGCTAGCCATATACGTTCGGTCGGCAGGCGTAACAGTATGAGGCGTAACATACGTGACATATTACAGAAGTGAATAGTGGGGCAAATTTTCTCTTTTCCGGGTGTTCGTCAGTTAGTTTAGGGGTTTCATCAGATGGAATTTTCAACCCGGAAAACTGTTGCCATCTTCGTTCTGTCGACAGCTTCTTCCATCGGCCAATGGAAGCAGGACGAAGCCGAGCCTGTAAGGAAATATAGACGGCAAGATAAATCTAGTAATGAAAAGAAGAACAATGGAAACGTTATTCAATGCTGATTTGCTGAACAATCTGGAACAACTGGTGACTAATCCCATCCCGCTTGACCAATTGCTTGATTCGGTTCAACTGGACGACCTTTGGCGGTGCGATGAGTTCATTTTCTGACGTTGATCGAGGGGCCACATGGCCCCTTCTTTGAAAATACCTTACCTGATTTGAAGACCTATGGAAACCGAAGATTACCAAAAAAGAGCTTCGTATATACGCAAACTGGCGGCTACGATGAACCCTTACGAAACGATGAATAGACTGTATCAGTTTACGTTTTTAAGTGCTAACTTGATCAATTTTTTGCCGACAATGGCCTACAGCCAGCATCTCAGCATGTTCGGAGCGTCTTTTTTTAATCAACAGATGAACCGGTTGGATTATGAATGCTTTGCGGACGAACTTCCATACGGCACAACCGGTTGGACGGAGGCAACAATCGATCGGTTAAAGGCAACCCCAGGGATCATTTGTACCTTACATATGGGAGCATATAGGCTCATCAACTACCTATTGGCCCGCTCGGGCGTACCGTTTGCCATATTGATGTCTGCACGTGCCAGCCAACAGCAGGGTGAAGACTTCAAACGGCTGTTCCAGGCAATCCAAACCGGACAGCCGGATGCAAAACTGGCCATCATTGAAGCGGAAAGCCGTGGTACAATTTGGCAATTGATGGGCTTGTTAAAACGGGGATATAACCTACTGATGTACCTCGATGGTTATAGCGGACAACCTACCCAGCAAGACCAACTGGTGACCGTCCCGTTTTTGGCGCAGCACGTATTGCTGCGAAAAGGCGCTGCTTTTTTGGCGAACCGCTTGGAGAAGCCGCTTTATCCGATTCTTTGCGTGAGGCAACCGAACTACGATGTCCGGATACTGGAGGGAACTTCCCTCTATGGCAGTCGGACTGCCGATGAGACTTGGCCCGAACTGGCAATGAACCATCTTTTTGCGTTTTTCGGTACCGTAATACAGCACCATCCTGCGCAGTGGGAAAACTGGTTTTTCCTACACCAGCAAGTGAATGTCAAGCAGTTGTATGCAGGCCAAACAAACAATTTTTTCCATTCCGCCCTTGACCCTGCTGATTTCGGGATATTTGGCCTGCACGGAAAGCACTATCTCCTGCGTAAGCGTGGATATGAGTCGTTCGAGATTAGCAAAAATGTATTCCATGAAGTATGGAAATTGTGGACTAAAAAGGATTAGCAGATACCAAATAGCTATATTGGTGGTTTTTACAAAACCTAATAGCTATTATGAAAAGTATCAAACACATCAAACGAACCTATTTGAAATGGTTTATCGCGTTAAATTTCGGGTTGGTAATTGCATTATTTTCCATGAATCTGATCTATAATCACATCCTGAACAAAGATCTTTGGAATACGTCCCGTTACACGGTATTGTCTGTCGTGGCAATCTACACACTCGCGGCAGCTTATTACTTTCTTCTCTTCAACAGCAAACGGAAATGGGGCATCCTACTGTTTTTGGCGATATTGGTTTTTTTGTTTTATTCCACACGGGCGGTCATTTTCGAGATATTTCCGCAGTGGGACAATGAGCTGTATAACGTGGGTCAGCAGCCCGATATGAAAGCGTACGTAATGATCATGTTGCCGCGGCTTTTTTACTATTCATTCATTGCGATTGCCATTGTGCTCAACCTCCGCATAGGAATGTTGTTGCTGCGTACTATGCGTGCAGAAATGGAAAAAATAGCAGCAATTCAACAAGCCAAGGAAATGGAGCTGAGGGCATGGGGGGCCTATACGAACCCTCATCTATTCCACAACGAACTGAATGGCATTGCGAATGAATTGGCCGACGAAGATTACCCCGAAAAGCGGCAATACGTAGCCAGGCGTTTGACACTGCTCGCGGAAATTTCCAAGTACAATACCGAAAACGTTCGGTACGACCGGCGCATCGTGGTGATTAAGCGTGAGTTGGAGCAACTTGAAAATTACCTCGAATCCCGCGATGTGGGGCGGCCTGGATACGTACGTCCCGTGGTCGATGTCATCGGTGCAGTAAAAGCGCAGAAAATCGTACCCATGACACTCGTATACCTGGCAGAAGGAGCTTTCAAACATGGCGATTTGGTCCATGAACCCTTGGCCATTCGCGTGGAACTGCAGGACGCCCAGATTGGTATAACCTTCAAAAACCGCATCTCGACCGCATCAAGGACGAAAGAATCGCTGGGGAGCGGGCTTGATGTGATACGGCGCCGGTTGGAACTGGCCATTCCGGGCCGGTTTTCATTTGAGGCGGGCGCTAAGGGGGCATATTTTGAAGCCGTAGTAATCATTAACCAATCCTAACAACATGCCAGTATTGAAAACTTATATCCTGGACGACGATCCGCGCGCTGTAAAACGCAGCCGCAAACTTGTAGACAGCAGAAAAGATCTTGTTTTGGTCGGTACCGCCACCGATCCGCAGAAAGCGTTGGACGATATCGTGAAATACAGGCCGGAGTTGATTATCCTGGACCTGGAGATGCAGCCCATGGACGGCTGGCAGGTAATGGAAAAGCTGGACCCAGCCATTCGCGTGGTCATCTGTACCGTAGAAACCACGGCTGGACCGAAATCCTATAAATTCCGTGCTACCTACTACTTGTCCAAGCCCTATAGCAAGGCTGACTTTGACCAAGCCATCGATTGCGTATGGAAAAGTGTGGATACCAATGATTTGTGGCCACTGCCGGTGCATCGCAGCGATATATGGTTTACCTCAGGCGGTAGAAAGCGAAAGGTGAGGCTTTACTTGGACGATGTAGAGGCGGTTGTGGCAGACGGCAATAATAGCAAAGTCTTTTATTCGCACGGAGTGATGATGATTGACCAAAGTCTGAAAGAGGTGGAGCGGATGTTACCGGCACACCGATTTATGCGCATCCACAAGAGTCACATCATCGCACTCGATAGATACTTAGAGCACGACAACGACAATGTGCGGCTGCAACATGTGGAAAATAAAGAAATCGAACGACTGAAAATAGGCGAGCGTTATGCCGAGCGTTTTTACGATTATTTGGATGGAAAGTAAAATTGTAGATGTATGGTATTCAGTAAATTAGAGCAATTGTCGCTGCAGGTGGAAGGCGGCGTTGGCCTAGCGGGTGACGTGCAAAACTTCCTGGAGCAACTGCAACATATAAACGGTGGAATAAGCGAGATGTTGGAAGCCGTTGTGGCCCGCCAACAGGAATTTGAAAACCGGCTGGCCATTCGCAGGCAGCTGCAGGAAGTATTCGGCTCGGGGAATGAAATGCCCGCCGGGGCTAGAAGGATGTATGTTGAAGACCAACTGGCTTTCTACCGCCAGCTGATCGGTGAGATGCTGGCTTTCTTCACGGGGAGCGAGCATGGCCGCTGCGTTTCCTTTTCGCTAACGGTGGAGGAACTTCTTTTTTTTATTCGCCTATTGCTCGAAGAAAAAGTAATGGATGCCGGAGCACTCAAACCGATTTTTCTGTTTCTGAGTAGGCACGCTCGCACAGCAGGGAGCGGAACACTCTCTTATGAGAGTCTCCGCAAAAAATACAGCGGCGTACAGCTAGGTGCTAAACGGCGGGTGGGCGAGTTATTGTTGAGGCTCGTGCAACGTGCGGAACGTCATATAACAGACAAATAGTTTTTATCCGGACATCAATAAACAATTACCAAATACAGAAGGAGGTCTCTATGGAAAACAATCCTTATCTTTCGTATCCTAACCAGGGTAAGGGCATGGTGGAAGCTGTGCTCCCTTTACTTAACCTACTGGCCGAACTGCTTAAACGCCTGCTCGCCGGACTCGGTAATCCGGCACACCGGCATGGGTTGCTATTGCCCGAAGAGGTGACCCGGATGCTGCATATCAGCGAACGTACCCTGCGGCGATACAACGAACACGGCATCCTGCGGCCGCTTAAGATTGGAAGGATGCGCTACTACCTGATGAGCGATATCATCAACGCGGGAAGGAGCGACGACGTAGGTTGATCAATGTCGCGAAATAAGCCCCATCGCCGGTATGCGCGGTGGGGGCTGTTTACCTCGTTAGCACCGGTAGCTTACCAGTTGTTTAGTCTTCGCTTACTCCTGGTTTACTTCTTCCTTACAATCGGGTTACCATTTCTTTACCAACTCCCTATCATTTCCTTACCAAACGTTACCTCCAGCTTACCAGTTCCTTACCAAATGCTTACCAATTCTTTGCCTCCGCCATACCAAAAGGGTAAAGAATCGGTATCGAAAAGGTAAACGAAAGGTATACGGATCAAGTCTCGCTCAATAATCGGTCGCAAACGTTGATGCAACGAGCGGGCAGTTACCAAATCTACTCGGATGCCTAGTTTCTTGGATAATTCGTTTTCAAGACCAATGAGATCCAATAGATTCACTCGATGATCGAAATCGATCAATATATCAAGATCGCTTCGAATCCCTTGTTGACCCCGAGCATAGGAACCAAACACACCAACCAGCGATGGGTTGAATTTCGCAGTGATTTCTTTGATAATCTGTTGTTTTTTCGAATCAATCATTTGTTCAAAATATAAATTTCGTCGGAGCATTCAACGTATTTACCGGAATCCGCGGCCAACTCCGGCTAACTTCGGTCATTGCTGGCCATTTCCGGCCACTGGCGGTCACGCCCTTTCGTTGATGACACTTATCGTTGATGTTTGTCTTCGGAAACGGCAGCGTACCGGTACGCAAACGAGTAATGAACGCCTGTTGTCATCCGCTGTTTCCCGGCAACAGGCACAGGTTTAATTTTTTAAAGGAAGTAATTATGGGAAGTTTCAATAGAGGAGTCCATGGCGGATTCTCAGGTAAAATAGGAAATGTGGTAGGTGCTCATTGGCGCGGCATCGATTACATGCGTAGCCTGCCGAGGGTATCGAAAGGTAGGCCCGTTACCGAGGAGCAGATGCAGCATCGGGTGCGGTTTGCTGCTGCCGTCGCTTTTGCCAAGCCGATTAGTTTTGTGTTTGATGCGGGCTACGGCAAACTTGCTAAGCGGAAGTTGACGGGCTATAACCTGGCCGTTCGGCAGATTTACAAGAAGGCACTTGTGGGGGAGTATCCCGATATATCGGTAGATCCGACGCTGGTACGCATCAGCGCGGGTGATCTGGTGCGGCCACATAATCCTGCGATGGAAGCATTACCCGGACAGGTGCTGCGGGTCTCGTGGAAAGACAAAACGCAAAAACGCAAAAAGATGGACCACAGTGATCTGGCAATCGTGGTGGCGTACAGCCCCGCCAAGGCGGAATATCAGTATGATATTGGCGGCGCCAAGCGCCTTGATGAGGAGCTTATGCTGGAACTGCCGGATTATTTCGCCGGTGATGAGGTCCACGTATACCTGGGTATGGTGAGCAAGACAGGTGGTATTGCCTGCAATAGCCTGTATCTGGGAACGGTCGTGGTGGATGAAAATCCTGCCACCGAACCAGAAGAAGAGCCCGAACCGTAGCGGCGCTTAAGCAGTGGGGCAAGGGAAGCCCCGCTGCTTTTTTCGCATGGCTAGTTCGCAAATAGGTAATTCATCGGCTTCGCGATTTTGCAATTCAGCGGCTTCGCAACTCAGCAAAAAACAACACAAGCAAATGATAAAAATCATCCGCGTGGCGCAGGGGAAGAACAGTACCCTCAGTCACCTGTATATCCATGGGCTCTTCGCCTGCTACCTACTGGAAGACAGCATCCGCAAGGAGAAGATCCCGGGCCTCACCTGCATTCCCGAAGGGGAATACGGATTGTCGCTCAATCACGGTGCAGGTATGAACGCCCGCTATGGGGTCAAATACCCGCACATGCATGCCGGCATGATCGAAATTACCGAAATACCCAACTATCGCCTGGTGTTCATCCACATCGGCAACTACCATACGCAAACGGCGGGCTGTCCGCTTACCGGCTCGTACTGGCAGCGGCTGGATGGCGACTATCAGGTGATGCATTCGGCGGCGGCGTATCACTATGTGTACCCGTTGCTGCTGGATCAGATTGAGCGGGGTAATGACCGGGTAGTGGTAAAGAATGGGTTTTACGCCTGCTGCACGCCAGCTGGACCTCCGTCGCTGCGCTAGGATCTCCTAGGCTGGCTTTGCGGTAGGCGTAAAACCCGGGGGGAAAAGAGGGGATGGAAAGGGCGATTTGGGTGCGCGTAAGCAACCTAGGGGCGTAAGCGGAGCGAGCGTTCCAATTGCGTCGCACATCCAAAGCGCCTTATCTCAACACCGGAGTCAATAATCAAAAAATCAGAAATCAAAATGAACCCGACATGCTTAAAATAATCATTAAGCACACAGGGCAATGCTTAATTTAAGCATCAAAGGCTCCATCTGACAACTGAAAAACAAAAAATAAACAGATGAAATCAAAAGAAAAGGCTGTTGGACTTCCCGAAGCGGAGAAGCCGACATTATTTAATAGGATCAAGGAAACATTGGCCATAGCGAGTCAACTCATCATGGCCGCACCGGTAAAACTTCCGCCCAAAGTGGTGATGGTTGCCAACTATGTGGCCTTGGCGTTGGGCGTGCTGGAAGCAGTGGAAGGTGCAGCAACGAAGCAGGAAGGCAACGACGATGAAGAATAGCCAGCAACTGGGTATTGGCACGGGCAGTGGTACGCTGCTCAGTGCCCTGGCCTTCATCGGGGTGGATGATGTGGCCCAGACTGTCGTGCTGGCGGCTATCGGCGCCGTCGTGAGTTTCGTAGTGAGCTGGCTGCTTCAAAGGTTGCGACGAAAAAGCTAACCCGTGCGTCGCTTAAAGGTGTTTATCGGCAAAATCCAGGTATCGCTCCCAATCGTAACGGTTGATGTCATGCTTGCCGGGACGGTTGTGGTAGCCTAAGTTGCCGACGGTCCTGACCTCACCCACAACAGGCGGTTCGGCATCCTGCAACACCGGTTGTTTATACAATCGATATACCGGACCCGCGTGATACAGCGACAGGTACTCGCCTTGGGGGTCGGCCCAAAGGTCTTCGGACCCACTCGCCACATACAAGGGTCGCGGGGCAATCAAGCTGAGCAGCTCGTGAAAGTCTACAGGCAATTGGTCTTCTTTTCCATCAAACTGCTTGAAATTACCATTGAACCAATGTGGAAATGACCGATTGAGGTCTTCTATCCGCTCGCCATAGGCCCGGCGGGCGATGGCTGCGCCACCCTCTCCGGAGTTGTTGGAGATGGCCATCGCAAAACGTTGGTCTTGTGCCGCAGCCCAAAGCGCGGTTTTGCCGAGTCGTGAGTGGCCAATTACCGCTACCCGTTTGCTGTCGACATCGCGATCTTCTTCTAGATAATCAAGCATCCTGGAAAGCCCCCAGGCCCAGACGCCGATGGCTCCCCAGCTGCTGCTATCCTGCTGTTTGCCGGTTTGTTGAGCAAACCAGCGATGGAAACTATCGTCCATTGTATCGATGTCCGGACGGTCGACCTGCAGGTCTCCGTAGTAAGAGGTAACAATTCCGTATCCCCGCGAAAGGATCAGCTCAATGGGCCACCGGGAAGCGTAAACCCCTCTGCTTTGCGCATTGGCATACCCATCGGGGAAACCGGGTTGCTTAGCAAAACGTGTCCAGCGGGTAGTGATCCGGATACCCGGATCGGCAGATACGCCTTGATTGCCGGCATAATTTAACCCCATGAATACCGGTACAGCACCTGAACGGTTATTGGGTAGGTAGATGAGTACGTGGAGCGGCCGCGAATGGTCGGCAGTAAGGTAAATTACTACTTCTTTGCGGGTAGCCAAGCCACCGAGTGCCTGCTTATCAACGGCAATGACCTTGTGTGCTAGGGTATCTCCGCCCAGGGTATGTCCATATACATACTGGCTAAAAAGTAATAAAATTTCGGGTCTACGTTGCTTCTCCCATTGTGAAATGTTGCGTACGGACTTTCCATCTTCGGCGAGCAGCGGATCTGGCAGGGTATAAGGGGGCACGTTTGCTTCATCGTAGTTGGTTTGGGCCAGTGCCGTGCCGCTGATGGCTACTAAGAGCATACTGATGATGGTGTTCATGCTTATCAATGTTAATTTTTTCAATCCATTACCTGTGTTTTGCGGAAACGCGCCCGCTCCGCCCTCAGTGGACCGGTTCCGAACCCGATGGTTTCAACTGGCAGTTTCTATATCGCAATGGTAACTAAAGTTACTTCGATATGCAAATTAGGCTGAGAAGGAAAGCGTGAAGGATAAAAAGTACTAAATAATTTGGAGTTTCATTTTTCAATTCTATATTTGTAGGACATATCCCTCAAATGGGATTTATAGGACTAATTATTTATCCGACAAATATGGAAGATTATAAAGGTGCGACGTTGGTCGATTGGGTTGAAAACAGCATTATCAAGGATATCCGCGACAATAAATTGTCAAAGGGTGCCGAAATTCCTAACGAGCTCGAGTTGGCCGAAAAGTTTGATGTGGGTCGAAATGTAATCCGTGAATCATTGAGTCGCCTGCGGATGTTGGGCATTATCGAAAGCCGAAAGCGCCGCGGGATGGTCGTTGCCCAACCCAATGTGATGGCTGCTTTTCACAAAGTGGTCAACCCCCACATGCTTAGCCGCGAAACCATTATCGATCTGTTGGGTATGCGGGTATCGCTTGAAATCGGTTCGGCGCCGATGATCATCAACAACGTGACCGATGAAGACATTGCAGCGCTCAAAAAAATAGTCGCACAAGAGCGGGTCACTAAAAAATCAAAGGTGGACATTGAGGCTGAAAAGGCGTTTCACTTCAAGGTATACGAAATCTCGAAAAACAAGGCCATGTTGGATTTCCTTTCCTTGCTGTTGCCGGTGTTCACCTTCGTCTATGAGAATTTTTCGGATTTCGACCGCTTCAACAAGGGGAAAAAAGAGGGGCAGCGTATCGTGCGTCACAAAGACCTGGTAGGCTACCTCGAAGCGCGGGATCTGCCGGGGTATCAGAAAGCCATGGAAGATCACCTGATCGCGTATATAGACTTCATCAATTACTGGAATAATCAAGAATCAGAAAAATAAACATGAGCAAAACTGCTAAAATCAATGGCCTCATAGCGGCCACATTCACCCCATTTCATGAAGACGGAACCGTAAATACGTCCATCATTCCGGAATATGCCGAGCGGCTCAAAGCCGGTGGTGTAGCGGGCGCATTCGTCAACGGGTCGAGCGGGGAAGGAGTGTTGCTCTCCAATGACGAGCGGAAATTGCTTGCGGAGGCGTGGGCCCCGTACAGCGATGAAAATTTTAGAATTATCGTGCACGTGGGTAGTACGAGCGTAGCCATCGCGAAAGAGCTGGCCGCCCACGCAGCGGCTTTGCCCGGCATCGATGCGATAGCCAGCATGGCACCCAACTTCTTCCCTTCTTCAGAAGTTCCCGTTATCGCCGATTACTGCCAGCAGGTTGCCGGCTCGGCGCCGCAACTCCCGTTTTACTATTACCATCTGCCCGCGGCTACCGGCACATACATCAAGGTGCACGAATTGTTGCAGTACGCGGGGCATGCTATTCCCAATCTGGCGGGTGTGAAGTATACGCATGTCGACTTCATGGATATGCATCAGTGCTTGCAACTCGATGGTGGACGTTTCGACGTGCTGCATGGGCACGATGAAATTCTCATCAATGGGTTGGTTCTTGGCGTGAAAGGGGCTATTGGAACTACATTTAACTTCATTCCCCAGGTTTACCACCGCCTGATGGAGGCGTATCATGCGAATGACCTCGACTCGGCACGTAGTTATCAGATGAAATCCATTGAAATCGTATCCATCATGCTTCGTTATGTCAATGCCATCGTGGGGGGCAAAGCCATCATGAAGCTGACCGGCATCGACTGCGGCCCATGTCGTACCCCGCTGCGTAACCTCGATGCCGCAGCTTTCGGCTTACTGGAACAACAGCTGTCTGAAGCCGGCTTCTTTGAACTGCTGGCCAATCCCAATTAACCATGGCACTTGCATCGCTCATACTCCTTTCTACCTCCCTACTGGGCGTTACTGTACCGGCGTGCGGCGGCGATACGACGGCGCGCAGCAGTTATATGGCCCTGTTGACGGAGGCATTGGCATGTGACGATTTCTGGGTAGCCGTGCATGCGACCGAGTATATGATTGATTTAGGGCACACGACTCAGGCGGAAGCCAACTGCAGGGAGCGCCTGTCCGCATACGAAGCGATACCCCAGAAGCGTGTCGGCCTGTGGCGCGTACAGTATCAACTGGCGTCTGCCGAAGACGCAAAAGCCCGGATCCTTGATAAACTCGTTGCTGCTTACCTCGCGCCGGAGGGGCCCGACCGGGTGCATGCAGCCGAAACGCTGGCCAAACTCCGTTTCTGTTTCAACGCGCTCGATCAGCAAACGTTGCGAAAGGATAGGGAACAGGGCGGTATGATGGGAGCGTTTGTGACCTGGGGCCTATCCGTGGCCTGTGACAGGCAACGTCTTGATGACCCAACACGGCTGCTTGATCTGCTGAACGCAGGGGCAATAGAACAGAGGTTGGCGGCCTACGGGCTCTCATTCCTCGGTAAACCGACCGCGCAGCAATGGCAGGTGCTGGCAACGGCTGCTTTGAAAGAAACGGAAGAAGAACCAAAGGCATACCTGCTCGGAGCGGCCTATCAGCTGTATGATACCGGCTACACCGCCGATGCAACGATGTATAGGCAGGTACGTGCGCAATTGCTTACCCTTAGTCATTCGAATGTTAAATCGGTCTGCATGGAGCTCTGCCGGGCACTGGCAAGCCGGAAAGACAAAGCGGGTAAAACGGTGCTGGCGCGATTGGCAACCTCATCGAATACCGATATCCGGGCTACGGCAGCCTATGCCTTGCTCAAGCAATACATAAATGAATAATTAAATGAATAACAACTAATGAACGTTATGAAAAGAAAGTTAAAATTAACTTGGATGCTCGTGGTAGCGCTCCTCATGGGTGCGCAGGCGCAACTTCCCAAAGGGGTTACCGTGACTAAAATCTGGGATCAAGCCCCTCACAGCGCTTTTACAGATTTAATTTGGTTCGATGGAGCCTTTTATTGCTCATTCCGCGAGGGTGAACACCATGTGTTTGGCGAGGATGGTACCGTACGGGTTTTAAAATCGGCCGACGGTAAAAGTTGGAAAAGTGTGGCTGATCTGGCTGTGCCGGGTTTCGACCTGCGCGACCCCAAGCTTTCGATCACCCCGGATAACCGGCTGATGGTCATCATCGGCGGATCGATCTACGAGGGGAAAACACAGAAAGGACGTAAACCGCATGTGTCGTTCTCTGCAGACGGTGAAAACTTCAGTACACCCGAGCAGGTGACAATGGATGCAGACCTTGCTTACTGGGGAAACTGGATTTGGCGTGTTACCTGGCACGAGGGCGTAGGGTATGCGGTTGATTACCAAATCGGACCTGACGAACGCAAGGGGCCAACCCGGATTTTTGTCGTCAAAACCACCGATGGCAAGCACTTCAGCAAAGTGTCGGCGCTCGACGTCGACGGATTTCCGAATGAGTCGACCGTCAGGTTTAACAGCGCCGGCAAGATGTACGTGATGGTGCGCCGTGAGCTGGACGACCAGATGGGGGTAATGGCCACCAGCACGGCACCGTTTACCGATTGGACTTATGAGAAAATGAATTATCGCCTAGGCGGCCCCAACTTTATTTTCGGAGACAAGGGGGTCATCCTCGCTACCAGCCGGGTGCATGGGGCAGAAGTACACACCGGATTACTGGCCAATAAAGGCAGCGGCGCAACGTTCCATGAAATCTTGTCGCTTCCGTCGGGAGGCGATAACAGCTATGCAGGGATGGTTCTCAAAGGGAAATACCTCTGGTTGTCCTATTATTCGGCGCACGAGGGAAAGAGTGCGATTTACCTGGCGAAGGTACCCAGGAAATTTATTCGAAAACAATTGCGTGAGCTGGCGGATTAACGCGGGCGAAGCGCCTGAATAACGGAAAGAAGGAGCTTTCCGAGAGCTCCTTCCTAATTAACCAATCATTGGCTAACATTAAAATTATGCAAAATTATGAAAAATGCAGTGAAAATTCTCTTTTTGCTTTCCTTGACGCTCTATGGGTACATGGGGGCTGCACATGCGCAGGCTAACCCCGTGACAGGCCGCGTTACCGATTCGTCGACGGGCGATGCGGTTGCAGGCATCACGGTAACCGAGAAGGGAACAGCAAACCAAACCGTCACGAACAGTCAGGGTGTCTTTGATCTTTCAGTCGCGTCGGGAGCGGTATTGGTATTCTCCGGTTTGGAGTATACCACACAGGAAGTTGCCGTAGGCAGCAGTACCACCGTGAATGTCGTGCTCGAGGCAGCGGTGTTTGATCTCGATGAGGTGGTTGTGGTTGGATACGGTCAGCAGAAGAGTTTCGAGATCACCAGTGCTATCAGTAAGGTGCGGGGCGAAGATCTTGACGAGCGGCCGATTAGCCGGGTAGACCACGCCATGGCCGGCAAACTTTCAGGGGTACAGGTGCAGGAGGCTAGCGGTAGCCCAGGCCGCGGCTTTACCGTGAAGGTGCGGGGCATCGGCTCCATCACCAATTCCAGTGCGCCGCTTTATGTGGTCGATGGCTTCCCCTTGAGTTCGGGGCTGGATAATATCAACCCGGCGGATATCGAATCCATTGAGGTACTTAAAGATGCCGCTTCGGCCGCTATCTACGGTTCGCGAGGTTCCAATGGTGTGGTGCTGGTCACCACTAAATCAGGTAAAGGCGGTAAGCCGGTTATCAGTCTTGACAGTTACTACGGAATCCAAGAGCGGTTCAGTAAGGTCGATGTGCTTAACCGCGATGAATACATTCAGTTTGCAATCGAAGAGCGCAACAACAGCTGGATACTGCAAGGCGGCCAAGCCTCGGATCCCAACAGCGCACGTTCCAACGCCAACTATTGGATAGACCCGCTTTGGATAAGCGATCCCCAGTCTTTCCCAGATCACGATTGGCAGGAGCTCATCTCCCGAAATGCGCCGGTGCAGAGTTACCAGCTCTCGGCCTCCGGCTCATCAGATTTCATCAAATATTACATTTCAGGTAACCATTTCAATCAGAAAGGTATTATCCTAGGCTCCGATTTCAAGCGGTTGTCCTTTCGTGGCAATGTGGAGGCCAAGGTGAGTGATTGGTTTTCCCTAGGGCTAAATCTATCGGCCAATTCTGTAGACCGCAATGATTCCGACGGCGATGGCAACCAAGGACCGGTGAGCCGTTCTACCAGGGTGGCGCCCATCGTTGGATTAGAACAGCAGACCCAAGAAGGAGGCTTTTACCCCTATCATGCTGCTTTTTATCTCAACCCCCTAGCACTGGCTACCGAACTTACGAACAAAGGCAAGGCGAAAAATATACTGGCCAACGTGTATGCATCGGTCAATCTGGCTAAAAACCTGACCTTCCGGACGTCATTTGGCACAGACTATTCCAATGGGTTTTCCCAGTATTTTAAACCCGACAACATCAACCGCGGCCTTGGCCACACGGGGCGGGTTAATGCCGATTTCAGGGAAAACTACCTGACGGAGAATATCCTCACGTATGAGCACGCGGCGGATCGCCTCAACCTGAACGCCATGGCCGGATTTACCTATCAGGAAGAGACGTATACCGAGGCAAACCTGACAAAAGCGGGTTTTCCAGACGACGAAATCCGTACGCTGAACATGGGAACGCTTCTCAATTCGGGGGGGTCTTCGGCTGCGCAGTGGAGCCTGATGTCGTTTCTGGGAAGGGTGAACGCATCGTGGGACCAAAAGTACCTGCTCACCGCAAGCCTTCGACGCGACGCGAGCTCCCGCTTCGGAGCCGATAACCGCTGGGGTTGGTTCCCCGCGGTATCGCTGGGATGGCGGATTTCTGAAGAATCTTTCATGAAAGATGTGGAGTTCGTTAACGAACTGAAGCTCCGAGCGAGCTACGGCGCTGCCGGTAATAATAACATCGGAAATTATGCTGCCATCGGCGCCTTGAACCAAACCAATTATGTCCTTGGGTCTAGCCAGCGGGTCATTGCCGGTTTTAGTCCCGCCGGTTTCAGTAACCGGATGCTCGGCTGGGAACGCACGAATACAATTGATGTAGGTTTCGACGTTTCGATACTAAGGAATCGGGTCAGCTTGGTAGTCGATTATTATCAAGCCGATGTGAACGATCTGTTACTCAACGTGCAGATCCCTGCGGTCTCCGGATTCAGCAATGCGATGGTCAATGTGGGTGCGATCCGAAACCGGGGGGTGGAGTTCGAACTGAATACCATTAACCTGAATGGACCCTTCAAATGGTCAACGGCGTTCAATATATCACATAATACAAACACAGTAACGGCTTTAGGCCCTGACTCAGCGCCGATTTATGGGTACCTCGAAGGCTTTAACGTTACCATTACCCAGATCGGGAAACCCATCGGTAGTTACTATCTTTTCGAACAGGAAGGTGTGTTCCGCAATCAGGACGAATTGGATAACCATCCGCATTATCGCGTGCAGAACGTAGGCGACATCAAGTATCGCGATGTAAACAATGACGGCGAAATCAACGAAGACGACCGGGTGATTGCCGGTAACAACAGCCCGAAGTTTTTCTGGGGGATGCAAAATACGTTTGCTTATGGTGCGTTTGATCTCACGGTTGCCATGGATGGTCAGTGGGGCAATAAGCTGTTGAATATCGGTATCAGTCAACACGGCCAATCGCGTGGCAATGTGGACGGTTATTGGCGCGACCGCTGGCGATCGCCCGAAGATCCCGGCAACGGATGGGTGCCTCGTGCAGCGGTGACGGCAAACCTCACCACCCCATCCACATTTTGGCTGCGAAATGCATCGTTCTTCCGTATGCGCACGGTATCTTTGGGTTACCAGGCTCCCGCTCGCTGGTTTGAACAAACAAACGCCATTAAATCGATCCGGCTCTATGCAAGCGTGGATAATGTGTTCATGCACGACCATTATTACCGGAACCCTCAGACTGGAACGTGGTCAAATTCTAACACGGTGCCAGGTGCTGACTTTGATGCCACCTACCCGCTTGCAAGAACGTACACTTTTGGTTTGAATGCTAGATTTTAACACCATGAAAAGACACATTTCTTTATTCATTCTATTCGCTATAATAAGCTCAGCTTGCTCACGGCTTGAGTTGGTGCCCATCTCGCAGAAAAGCACCGGTGGGTTCTATAAAACGGAAACACACATCAATCAGGCACTTATCGGTGCTTACAATGGCTTGCGGAGTGCTTGGGTTACGTCTCAAGGTTCGTACATGCTTACCGAGGCGCGGAGCGACAACACTTTTCAGGGACAAGCCTACAACGACGGGCCGATTTCTCGCTTTGAAGTCACGCCTGATCTGCCGATACTGAACACTGTATGGAGTAGTTATTACAACTATATCCAACGGTGCAATGAAATTCTGGAAGCGCTCGGTGATGTCGCCATGAGCGACGAGGCTCGTCGGCAATATGAAGGCGAAGCACGGTTTCTGCGGGGGCTATTTTACTTCGACTTGGTGCGGCTTTTCGGCGCCGTTCCGCTCGTCACAAACACCCTTACGATCGACGAAAGTTATAAAATGACACGTAGTAGCGTGGAAGAAGTTTACAAACAGATTGAGTCAGACCTCGCAATCGCGGCAGATTACTTACCGGCAAATCACGATACAGATAATACGGGTAGAGCAACCACGTGGGCAGCTAGGGGTTATCTCGGTAAAGTATATCTTTTCATGAGCGGATACCCGCTTGGTGCAAACCGTTGGGAAGACGCAGGGAAGCGCTTCAAAGAGGTGATCGACGCGGGGGTGTTCGAATTTTTTACGGATTATGCTGCCATCTATGATCATGGCAATGAGAGCGGGAAACAACAAGTGTTTTCCATCCCCTTTGTGAGTGGCCAAAATGGAAATGGAAATCCATATCCTACGCGCAATGCGTCAAACGATGTGGCGCCCGTTTCTTTCGCTGAAGGGGGGGTGCCCTTCGGTGGCTCGCCGTTCAATCTTTTCCTTAGCAACGATATTGTAGAAGCCTATGAGCCCGGAGATCTCCGGAAAGATGTGTCCATTCTATTCAGCTGGCGCCACAAATCGGGCGAAACGATTACGACGTTGCCCACGGCGAGGAAATATCAGAATGGTCCGGTGGTACAGGCAAACGATTGGGACATCGACTGGATTGCATTATCGTATACCGATGTGCTGATGATGTACGCGGAAGTGCTCAATGAACAGGGGTATCAATCCGGCGGCGAGGCATTCTCGATTTTAAACGACGTGCGGCAACGTGCAGGCCTGGAACCGAGAACTGCTGCAGATGTACCCAACCAGGAGGCCTTCCGGCGATGGGTAGAAGCCGAGCGGCGGGTGGAGTTTGCTTTCGAAAACCTGCGTTGGTTTGACCTGGTACGCACGGACCGGGCGGTCGATGTGATGAGCGATTTTTTAAGTGAATACGGGCTCGAAGGGAATGTAAAAAGCAAGGACCAGTACATCTATCCGATTCCGCAAGCTGTATTGAATATAACGCCGCAGTTGGGGCAAAACCCAGGTTACTGATTTCGTTACGTTATGGGGCAAGCCAATCCGATACCATTCGTCAACGCAGACCACGTAACAGGCCGGGCATGGCTCTATGTCTTTCTGCTCTGCATCGTGGGCTGTCTGAACTACCTGGATCGCATCATGATCACAACGATGCGGACTTCCATTGTAGATGCAATTCCTATGTCTGATGCGCAGTTTGGGCTGCTCACCGCCGTATTCCTTTGGGTCTACGGCGTACTTAGCCCATTCGGCGGGTTTCTGGCCGATCGGTTCAGCAGGCGTAAGGTCATCATCGGCAGTTTGTTGGTGTGGTCTATTGTTACCTGGCTTACGTCAAAAGCGACAACTTTCGAAGAGCTGTTAGCTACGCGGGCATTGATGGGCATCAGCGAAGCGTGTTATATTCCTGCCGCGCTGGCATTTATAACAGATTACCACCGCGGCAAAACACGGTCGCTGGCGGTAGGGCTTCATATGGGAGGCGTTATTGCGGGGCAGGCGCTTGGCTTTGTCGGTGGCTGGCTCGCCGAAGGCCACAGTTGGGCCTTCCCGTTTTCCCTTTTCGGTCTTTTCGGCATCGGATATGCCATCGTGCTCGCTTTTATCCTGCGCGATGCCCCCCCTGTTCGGCACGTCGAAACCCATGGTGGAGACGAAGTTGCGGCAAGTAAGCGGATCGGCTTTGGTGAAGCAGTAGCGGCTCTGTTCGGGCGCCGTGGCTTCCTAATCGCGCTGGTTTTCTGGAGCCTGTTCGGTGTATCTGGCTGGCTGATCATCGGTTGGTTGCCTACGTATTATAAAGAACATTTCGGCCTGTCACAGAGCGTGGCCGGGCTCTACGCCACCGGTTACCTGTATACCGCTTCATTGATCGGCGTGTTGCTGAGCGGATTGTGGGCAGATTGGTGGAGCAAGACAAATCCCAGGGCACGCATTCTGGTGCCTGCCCTGGGACTGCTTGTTGCCGCACCGGGAATATGGGTAGCAAGCACGACGGGGGTAGTTGCCATCGCGCTGGCAGGGTTTACCCTATATGCGTTTACCCGGGCATTTACCGATTCGAATATGATGCCGATACTTTGCATGGTGGCTGACACGAGATACCGGGCTACCGGCTATGGGATATTAAACTTCTTCAGCTGCCTTATTGGAGGGATCGGGCTTTATATGGGAGGCTATTTGCGGGATGCGTCGGTCGACTTGTCTAACCTATTTATCCTCGCCGCGATCACCACCGCGGCGGGCGGACTACTGCTCTTTTTGATTAAAGACTATAAGTATGCAGGAAGGGATTAATCGAATATCCCCGGCCGCTTCTGGCCGGGGATATTCTTTAAATAGATTTTTTAGACAGCCGGTTTATTGTAGAAAAATTTCGAATTATTAAAAAAAATTCTCATAATTGCCACTGAAATGTCACCCTAAACTGGATCTGAGGTGGAATGTTGTGAGGGATGCAGCGATGGTTAAGTGACTGCTCAGCTGATTACCGATGCTAAAAACAAAAAGACAACTACCACTTATGAAAGTTAAACCGCTCTCTATCGTACTACAGCGTAAAATGCAAAGCCGTACTTGGCTTGTTAATGAATAAGCAGCACGTCAGCGCCGCACATAAAACAATCAAGTACATGAAGCACTTTCACTTTATATCGGGCCTGCCGCGTTCAGGATCGACGTTGTTATCGGGTATACTGACGCAAAACCCCAACGTGCATGCCGCAATGAGCAGTCCAGTGGCTTCGCTAATCAACGGCTGCCTGGAGCAGATCGGCGCCGGTAGCGAATTTTACTCGTTTTTCGATGAAAAGAAGCGAAAGACAATTTGCTCAGCGTTGTTCAATGCCTATTACCAGGATAACCCTAAAGACGTTATTTTCGATACCAACCGCCTGTGGACCGCACGTATGCACCAGTTGGTCGAGTTGTTTGACGACTTTAAAGTCGTCTGCCTCGTGCGCGACCCGGCATGGATCATGGACAGCTTTGAGAAAATCTACCGCAAGAATCCCTTCGATTACAGCCGGATGTTTTCTGCAGGCAACCGGGCTACGGTGTACACCCGCTGCGAGAGCCTGCTGAATGGCGTAGTGGGTATCGCACTCACCGCACTTAAAGAAGCGTTCTACGGGGAGTATGCAGATCGGTTGCTATTGGTGGACTACGAGCTGCTGGCCCGTTTTCCCGAAAAGACCTTGAAACTGATTTATGAGTTTACGGGCGTAGCACCATATCGGCACGACTTCGACAATGTTGAGTATTCGCACGACGAATTTGATTATACCTTGGGTGTGAAAGGATTGCACACCGTTGCCCGCAAAGTGGCATTCAAGCAGCGACGGTCCATCCTACCGCCGGATTTATTCCAGAAATACAGCGAAATGGCATTCTGGAAAGATACGGCAGGAAGCGACGCGCATGTCATTGCCCCGAAAGAACATAACCTACAACAGACAACCAAATAAACGTCACCTTACAACGATGAGTTTTACCAATCGTACGATGAAAAGCAAAAGAATCAGCACGGCCTTGATGCAACTGGCCATGGTGGCCAGTCCGTTTTCAGTTAGTGCAGCCACCTCGGCCTACTACAGCGGCCGGCGGGGTGCATACGGCTCAGGCAGTAAAACCCATTGGGTCGATCCGGCATTGGCTCGAATATCCAAAGGCTTGGTTAATAATGGTAGTTCCCGACTAAGCCGGATGCGGGAATTGCCGTTGAATGGCGATGGTGAACTGGCCATCCGGAAGGTGTTGGTAAAAGAAGTATTGGTGGTTGACCAAAACATAGCGGATTACCGGCAGTTCAGCCATTTGGTAAAACCGGGGGTCGAACTGGTGGAGATTCCGCGGGATGTGGATGGGCTAGCGTTTTTGATGCAAGCCCTGGCGCAATACGACGGCTTGAATGCCCTGCATGTGGTTTCGCACGCCCGTGCGGGGGAGCTGTTGCTGGGCAATGCGCGCATAACGGCTGACCTGCTTAAAAATCATTCCGGGTTTGCAGGGGTGGTTAACAGGGCCGTCAAAACCGGTGGCGACTTGCTGTTGTACGGCTGTGAACTGGGCAAAGGGGAGGCGGGTGATGAATTCCTGGAGGTGATCAAGGGAAGCACGCATGTAGATGTGGCCGCTTCGGACAACCTTACGGGGAACGCGGCTTTCAATGGCGATTGGGAGCTGGAAATCCAGAAAGGGGATATTGAGGCAAAGCCGTTGGCCAATTCGGTGGCGATGAAGGATTTTACGGAGGTGTTGCAACTAAGTGGAACAAAAACGTTTGTAACTTGGAATGGGGAATACTACTCCGCTAATCCGACCAAAAGCTGGGAAGGTTTCACAACTTACATTTCGACAACCGGGAGTAATATAGAAGTAATCAGCGGAACAGCGACGGATAATCTTTACGTAAGTATCCTCAATGCTGACTCTAAATTTTTCATCCGCGCGGACCCCGCAGGAGATGCTTTTGGAGTAAGCAGTATAAATATCGCTACACCGGACAGGGGTGGAAATCCAGCGACTGATGTGACCATTTATGGCTATGAAGCTGGTAATGCTATACCGGTGGTCACCAAGAGCAATGTAGATGTGGCCAGCGATAGCGGAACTGAAATCGATCTGACCACGGAGATTACAGGTACGGGTTCATTTGCCAATATTGTTCGGTTACGAATAAAGCAAAATAATGGCGATTCTTTCGACTTGATGTCGGTGACGTTTACACCGGTAATTGACGCGCCGTCAGTGCCGGACCTGATGGCCAGCAGCGATAGAGGCTCCAGCAATACCGACAACCTCACGAACGACACCACGCCGACCTTCACAGGTACCGCCGGGGCAGGAACGATCGTCCGGCTCTACGCAAACGATGTGGAAGTCGGCTCTGTAACAGCCGACGGCTCCGGCAACTGGACCATCACCTCGGCCCAGCTCGTCGAGGGCACGTACGACATTACCGCGCGTGCCGATGACGGCAACTTGAGCGCGCCCTCGTCTTCGCTCTCCGTTACCATCGACGTGACCGGACCGGTTGTATCCACCCCGGACCTGGCCGCCACGTCCGACAGCGGCAGCTCCAATACCGACAACATCACCAACGTGCGCCGACCCGAGTTCACGGGCACGGCCCCGGCCGGAACCCTCGTCCAGCTCTTCATCGACAATGCCGGCAACGGCGATGCCACCGACCCGTTGAATGAAATTATCGGCACCGGCACCGCCGGCGCGGGCGAAACCTGGTCGATTACCTCCACCGTGGATCTTTCCCCGGGAACCTGGTCCATCAAGGCACGCGGCCAGGACGATGCGGGGAATTTCGGCGCGGCTTCCTCCAGCGTGAACGTCACGATTGACATCACACCACCGGCGGCCGTCCCCGCTGTACCCGATCTGGCGACGGGCAGCGACACCGGTTCATCCGATTCCGACAATATCACCAACGACACCACCCCGACGTTCAGCGGTACCCACACGGCCAATAACGTGGTCCGGTTGTACGCAGACGGCGAGCTGGCCGGTTCCGCGACCGCCAACGGCTCGGGGATTTGGACCATCACCTCGGACGCCCTTGGTGCAGGTACCTATTCTTTTACCGCACGCGGCGTCGACCTCGCAGGCAATGAAGGCACATCCTCCAACGGCTTATCGGTGACCATAGACACCGACAAACCCGCAGCGCCCTCCACGCCCGACATGGATGCGGACAGCGACACCGGCAGCTCCGACTCGGACAACAATACAGACGACACCACCCCGACCTTTAGCGGCACGGGCGCGGAAGCCAACGCCACCGTGTACCTGTACGTCAACGGGGTGGAGGTAGGCGAGAGCACGGCGGATGGCTCCGGCAACTGGAGCGTCACCGTCAGCGCTGGCATGGCGCTGGACGCTGGCGACTATTTCGTCGTGGTTCGTACCATAGATGCGGCCGGCAATCTCAGCGACGCTTCGGGGGCGCTGCCAATACACATCAATACCGCCCCAACGGCCAACGGCAATCTCTCCCAAACAGTCAGCTACACGGAGGATCCGGGTGGCAGCGTGGCCTTGGGTGACATCGTCGTCTCCGACATCGATCCCGGCGAGGCCATCACCGCCACGCTCACGCTCAGCGACGCTGCTGCCGGCTCGCTGAGCACCGGCACCTTTGGTTCGGCGACATCAACCTATAATGCCGGCATCGGTGTATGGACGGTAACCGGTTCGGTGGCCGACGTAAATGCGGCGCTGGCCGCGGTGGCTTTTACACCATCGGCTGATCACGATCAGAATTTTACGATTACGACGCATATCGAAGATGCGGCAGGTACAGGGCCTGCTGATGGTACGATAAGCGTTGAGGTCACCGCGGTGAACGATGCGCCCGTGATAACGGCACCGGTTGCCATCACTGTGACCGAGGATATTGAGACGGCACTCACCGGCATCAGCGTTGCCGATGTGGATGCAGGATCGGGTAATGTAACGGTGACCTTATCGGTTCCGAGCGGGTCGCTTTCAGCGACCAGCGGAGGCGGTGTTACCATTGGGGGTACCACCAGTGCCCTGACATTGAGCGGAACAATCGCGGATGTCAATGCGTTTATCGCTGCGAGCAACGTGACATACACTACTGCGCTGAATACGGCGGGCAATGTAACGTTAACCGTGGAAATAGATGACAACGGCAACACAGGAACAGGTGCGGCCCAACAGGATTCCGAAACGGTTACGCTACAGGTTACGGCAGTAAACGATGCGCCCGTGATAACGGCTCCGGCCACCATCGATGTCGATGAGGATGTATCTTCGGCGCTCACCGGCATCAGCTTTGCCGACGTGGATGCGGAATCAGGAACCATAACCGTGACCTTATCCGTTCCGAGTGGGTCGTTGTCGGCGACAAGCGGAGGCGGTGTCACCCTTGGCGGGACCGCCAGCGCCCTGACATTGACGGGAACGATCGCGGACGTCGATGCGTTTATCGCTGCAAGTGGCGTGACGTACACCACCGCGCTGAATGCGACTGCCAATGTGACCCTTACTGTGGATATAGACGACAATGGCAATACAGGGGCTGGTGGATCACAATCTGTTACTGAAACGATTACGTTACAGGTTACAGCAGCCAACGATGCACCGGTACTGGATGACAGTGCTTCGCCCGCGTTGAACAGCGTCACGGAAGATGCAGCGGCCCCGATAAATGGTAGCACCGCTGGCAGCACGTTGGTATCTGCCCTTACCGGAGGCATCAGTGATGCCGACGCCGGAGCATCGCAGGGAATCGCGGTAATCGCGACCAGCGCACAGGGCACTTTCTGGTATTCACTCGATGGCGGCACGACCTGGACTTCCGTTCCTTCAGTGTCGGAGACTGCCGCATTGTTGCTTCAAACCGATGTGCGGGTATATTTCCAGCCCGTTTCCGATGTCAATGGCACGATCAGCGATGCACTTACATTCCGGGCGTGGGATCGCACTTCGGGCAGTAACGGCGGTACGGCCAACACAACAGTAAACGGCGGCGGGTCTGCATTCTCCACTGCCTCCGATGTCGTGTCTGTCGACATTACAGCCGTCAACGATGCCCCTACGGCAACCAACCTGACGCAGTCGAAGACCGCTGCGGAAGGTGGCAGTGCCGTTGCGCTGGACGATATCGTGGTGACTGACCCGGATGCGGGGGAGACGATCACCGCAACATTGACAATGAGTAATCCGGCGGCTGGATCACTGAGCACGGGTACCTTTGGCTCTGCGACATCAACCTTCAACGCCGGTACGGGTGTATGGACGGTAACCGGCTCGGTGGCCGATGTGAATGCGGCGCTGGCCGCGGTGGCCTTCACCCCTTCCGCGGATAACGACCAGAATTTTACGATTACGACGCGCATCCGCGACGTCGCAGATACAGGGCCTGCCGATGGTGCGATCAGTGTCGCCGTAGTCGATGTGACGCCGCCGACGGTAACGGCTGTAGAAGTGGCCGGCTCGCCTTCGGCGAATGCAGAGGCCATCCAGTTTACCGTTTATTTTGATGAGGTGCCAGCGAATATCTCTACAAGTGATTTTGTCCTTACATCAACGGGTACGGCAAGCGCGAATATCGCTAGCAACTTTCCGGTGAATGCCAATACCGTAACGGTGATAATTGACGAGATAAACGGTACGGGCACGTTGCGGCTGGATGTGAATGCGAACTCGGGGATTACCGATACGGACGGGAACGGCAATGGCACCAACGGTTTTGTACCGGCTTTCGCCGGCGGTGAATTGCATATCGTAGACCGAGATGCACCCGGAATACCGGCCGGCCTTGCGTTGGATGCTGCATCTGATTCCGGTACCGCCGCCGATGGCATAACGAACGATAATACACCGACCCTGAACGGGACGGCTGATGACGACGTGGCCATAACGGTCACCTCCGATATGGACGGAGTGCTGGGTACCATCACGTCAGATGGCAGCGGCATCTGGAGCTATACGCCCACCACGTCGCTGACGGATGGCACGCATAACCTGACGGCCACGGCGACGGATGCTGCAGGGAATACTTCCGCAGCGTCCCCTGCACTGGAAATTACCATCGATATCACCCCGCATGCGAAGCCTTTACCTCCGGTGCTGGCGACGGCCTCGGATACGGGCGAAAGCAATACAGACAACATCACGTACCTGACCGACCTGACCCTGCAGGGAGAGGCCGGTTCGGTGGAGGCTAATGCACGGGTACATGCCCGCTCTGATCTGGAGGGTGGCCTGACCAATGCCACGGCCAATGCCGACGGCAGCTGGAGCCTGGATGTATCGGGCTTGGTGGAGGGTACCCACCAACTGCAGATTACAGCCACCGATGTGGCGGGTAACACAAGTGTCTACTCCGACGCGTTGACGGTAACAATTGACAGAACCGCCCCGCTTGTCAGCAGCGTAGCATTCGACCAGGCGAGCGTTACCGCGGCCAATCAGACCGCCATCAGCCTGAGCTTGGCCGGTGCGGAAACGGGTACCAAAGCGGCATTCACAATTACCGGCAACAACGGCGGTACGCCTGTCGCCGCTTCTGGATTGGCGGTCGGTTCGGCAACGCAGCAATTCACGGATATCAATGTGACCAGCCTGAACGACGGAACACTGACGGTGGACCTGACACTGGTCGACATCGCGGGCAATGAATCCGCGGCGGTCACCACTACGATCAGCAAAGATGCGGATGTGCCAACAGTATCCGGCGTGGTGATTGCCGATGGTTACTATGCCGAAGGCGATATCATCGCGGTGAGCATCACCTTCGATGACGATGTGACCGTGAGCGGTACGGGTTCCACGCTGGCGCTCGATATCGGCGGAACGATTCGACAAGCCAGCTTTGTGAGTGAAAATGCCGGCATACTGGTTTACCAATATACCGTACAGGCCGGAGACCATACGGATGGCACGGGTGTACTTGTTCCCTCCAACGGTATTTCGCTCAATGGCGATATTATCCGTGATGCAGGAAACAATGATGCGATCCTGACTTTCGTGCAGACCGGCAATGCCAACGCCCAAGTGGACACGGAGGCCCCGGTGGCGCCCGCCGTGTCGTCACCTGCGGCGGAAACGGTTGTAAATGCGGATGATCATACCATCAGCGGAACACATGCGGAAAACGGCATTACCGTTAAGGTCTATATGGATACAGATAACGATGGGGCGGCGGACAATGCCCTGGCGCTGGACATGTCGGTAGTTGTTGACGGCACTTGGAGCCTAACTGCTCCGTTGGTAGCGGATAGCGAAAATGATTTTGTAATCATCGCGGAAGATGTGGCGGGTAATACCTCCGCTGCCATGGATGTGCCGACCATCGTGGAAGATTCGCAGGCCCCGGCGGCTCCGGCCGCACTTGACCTGCTGGCCGCCACCGATACGGGGGTGAGTGACAGCGACAACCTGACCAGCAACAATGCGCCGATGCTGAGCGGTACGGCAGAACCCAACAGCACGGTAGTCCTGACCAGTGACCAGGACGGCGTGGTGGGTACCGTTACGGCAGACGGATCGGGCAACTGGAGCATTACGGTTAGCCCGCTCAATGACGGTGTGCATGGCATTACTGCAACAGCAACCGATGAAGCAGGCAATACAAGTGTTCTATCTGCGGCCCTGCATATCACGATTGATACCCAGGCACCGACACTGACCGCAATAGCTGACCAGTTTCTAGCCCTGAGGGGAACCAGCAGTTTGCTGGCGGTTACGTTGGGGGACGATGGCAGCTTGCCTGCAGACCTGGATTTGACTGCCACGAGTTCTAACCCGGATGTGGTATCGCTGGCCGATATCGTGCTGGGCGGCTCGGGGGCAAATCGGACCGTGACGGTCGAAGCTTCCGGTTCGGGAACGACCACCATCACGTTGAGTGCGGAGGATAAAGCCGGTAACACAGGCACGGCGGCCTTCACTGTGACAGTAAACAGTGCGCCGACAATAAGCGGTTCTCCGGCGTTGAGTGTGGATCAGGATACGGCCTACAGCTTTGTCCCAGTAGCGGAAGACATCGACGGGGATACGTTAACCTTCAGCATTACCAACAAACCCGCGTGGGCGAGCTTCGATACAGCCACGGGTGAACTCAGCGGCACGCCAGGCAATGGGGATGTGGGGGAGACCACAGGTATTGTAATGACGGTGAGCGATGGTTCGTTGAGTAGCAGCCTCCCGGCCTTTGATGTGGAGGTGGTGAATATAAATGACGCACCGGTGATCAGCGGTATGCCAGCGACGAGTGTGGCGCAGGACATTGCCTACAGCTTTGTTCCGATGGCGGAAGACATCGATGGTGATGCGCTTACGTTTAGCATAACCAACAAACCAGACTGGGCGGATTTCAATACAGCCACGGGTGAACTGAGCGGCACGCCAAGCAATGGGGATATAGGCATTACCGGAGGTATCGTTATCGAAGTGAGCGACGGTGAACTGGGTGCAGCGCTTCCGGCGTTTGAGCTGGAGGTCGTCACTGTTGATACGGTTGCCCCTGAGGTTTTGGGCGTGATCGATGGGGGGATTTATAAGGTTGAGGTAATGATTGTCTTCAACGAAGGCACGGCGACGCTGAATGGTGAGCCCTTCACCTCGGGTACTGTGATTACGGAAGAAGATGAATATACGTTGGTGGTCACAGACGACGCAAGGAACGAAACTACGGTAAGCTTTGCAATAGACAAAACCGGACCGGTTGTCACCGGCGTTGAAGACGGCGGGCTTTACGCCGGAACGACTACAGCATCTTTTGACGGGGGCACGGCCACATTGAACGGCGCACCGTACGCGGCGGGCACGCCGATCACGGTGCCGGGTGCATACACGCTTACCGTTACGGATGCCGCGGGCAACGAGACCACGGTCCTCTTCACGATGGGAGCCCTTCCGGATGCCCCGGCGGGACTTTCGGCCACGGCTGGCAACCGGCAAGTGATGCTGGAGTGGGGGGCACCGGAAGGGGCCGTTCCGGAGGTCACCGATTACATGATCGAGTACTCGGGCGACGGCGGTTCCACCTGGACGGTACCGGAGCGTGAGGCGTCTTCATCGGCAAGGTCGCTGGTGATCGGCCTTACGAACAACCGCTCCTACCTGTTCCGTGTCTCGGCGGTGAACGCTGTGGGCACGGGAGCGGCCAGCGGCACGGCGGCGGTGATCCCGGCGGAACCGGTACCGGACGGGGAGGGTAACCTTCCAGAACCGGATCCGGGTGTTCCGGTGGTGGTGACTGACGGTAAGGTCGAGGCGGTGATGCTGGAAGTGGTGGACAGCGAATACCTGCGCCTGAGCGGCGAGGGCTATGCAATGGTACTGGCCTCGGTGGGCCCGGACGGGGAGCGCATCCCGATCTCGGCGATCGATGCCATCATCCGGCTGCTCAAAGGGAACGGGACGCAGGTTTACGTGGGCGGCAACGGTTTCGAGCCGGGAACGGTGGTGACGGTGTACCTGTTCTCCACCCCGGAATTGGTGGGCCACCTTCCGGTGGGCGCGGACGGCAGCTTCGGCGGCTCGCTTCCGGTTCCGGCGGACCTGGAGCTGGGCGAGCATACGCTGCAGGCTAACGGCGTGGTTGCCGGCGGTGGCGGCGAGCGTTCGGTATCCATCGGGCTGGAACTGGTCGATAGGAAGCCTCAGTGGCTGGCATTCGATGCGCTTGCTGACAGGGTGTATGGCGACGGCCCGATCGCACTGGAAGCCACGGCGACTAGCGGCTTGGCGGTGACCTACGCGGTAACGGACAGCGACGGCAACCCGACGGATATAGCGGTTATTGAAAACAACAAACTTATCATTCACGGCGCGGGCGATATCGTGATCACGGCAGGGCAGGGGGGCAATGCGGACTACTCGGCAGCCCCGCCGGTGAGCCGAACGCTGCACATTGCCAAGGCGCCGCTTTCGGTGCGCACATCGGATGCTACGCGCGCCTACGGGGAGGCCAATCCTGCATTTGAACTGGACTATAGCGGCTGGATGAACGGTGAGGATGCCTCTTCGCTTGACCGGATACCTTCGGCAGCAACGGATGCAACGGAAACGAGCGTACCGGGCAGCTATGCCATCACGGTAAGCGGCGGAGAGTCGGCGGATTACGCATTCACCTACCACGGTGCCACATTGGCGGTCACGAAAGCAGGGCAGGCGATCACCTTCACGGCCCCCGGGGAGGTGAACCGGGATGCGGGCAGCATCCAGCTGGATGTGTCGGCGAGCAGCGGGCTGCCGGTGACATTGAGCCTGGACGATCCGCAGGTTGCCGTATTGAGCGGCAGCACGCTGGACATCCTCCGGTTGGGTACGGTGACGATCACCGCCACGCAGGCCGGCGACGGCAACCACGAAGCGGCCGAACCGGTAACGGTGACCATTGTTGTGACGGATCGTTCCTCGGACTTTGCGGTACGTGTACATCCGGCGGTATCGCCGAACGGCGACGGGATCAACGAGTTCCTGATGGTGGAAGGTATAAAGGATTTCCCGGAGAACCGTGTGACGGTGATCAGCCGTAACGGGACGCTGCTGTGGGAAGCCGGCGGTTATGATAACGACCGGGTGGTGTTCCGCGGCGTCAGCACGGCGCAGCAGCAATTGCCCGCAGGCACGTACTTCTACATCGTGGAGGTGAAGGTGAACGGAAAATGGGAGCACCGGAAGGGATACTTTGCAATACGGTATTAGTGAATAAGGGGAAAAAAGATATATGAAACGGAAATTACTGATCATGGCATCGGCGTTACTGTGTACGTCGGTTGCCACCTACGGCCAACAGGCCCTGACACA
>NZ_FOQO01000021.1 GCF_900113765.1 Parapedobacter indicus
GCGGGCGCGCTGTTTTCGATGGGTACGGACTTCCACCTGCGTCCGAGTGTGCTGGTTACGTATGCGGAGAATCTTCGTCCGCAGGCGGAGGCCTCTGCGTTGGTTTTCATCAAGGAGGTATTCGGCATCGGTATGAACGTTCGCAGCTACGGTGAGCTGGCGGGTATGGCGCAGTTCAACTTCGGGGGGTTCGGATTGGGTTACAGCTACCAGTTCAACCCGGGCAGCGAGCCGCTGGACCGGCGGATCAGCAACACCACCCACGAGATCGGGCTGCGCTACCGCTTCGGTGGGAGAACGGGATTGCTATGATGAATCGCGAACGATGTCTGACAACTTTTAGTGAACCAAATGCGCCCCCGGGTTCTTATTGCTTGTAAAAACATGGATGAATTAATCATCGTAGATTAGCCAGCAGATTAAGCCGTTTCAATATTTTGACACGTGTCTGCGAACTGGATACTATCCCTTTATTCCCAGTATGGTTATTCAGGTTTCTCTACTAAATTCAGGTTCGTTTAAAGAAAAGAAAAACTACCCTTTTGGGTAGGTGTATCTCTGATTGGAATTTTTAGTTTTGGCGGCAAACAACTACTCATTTATGAAAGGCACATTTACCCTTATACTTAGACCTAATATTTCGGTTTCTTTTTCGTATGGTTAACTGTAAATCGAATATATCGGTCACTATCAGTTTATTCAGATAAAAATCTACTTATAACTTATGAACGTTTTTATCCGCTGTTCAACCGGACTGGGATTGATGAGATTCAATCCGATTAGTTTATTGTTAGCTACGTTGTTGCCACCACCGGCGGCTTGCGCCCGAGTATAAGCTATCATTAAAAAAACAAGCTAACATGACCAAATATTTCCTCTGTATCGCGTGGATTGCATGCCATATGCTAAGTGTAAACCGTGCATCTGCTCAAGCATTCACGGAAAATTTTGATGATATTACAACGCTGGCCGGAAACGGGTGGCTCACGCAGAACAACAGCAGTCCCGTGGGATCACTGAATTGGTTTCAGGGGACGTCTACAACCGCCACTCCAACCCCTGGCCCTTTTAACGCCTATAACGGTGCCGCAAATGCGTATATTGCGGCTAATTTTAATAGTACAACAGGTGGCTCGGGAATCATTAGCAATTGGTTGCTTACCCCGAACCGTACATTCCGTAATGGAGATGTGCTTACCTTTTATACGCGTAAACCGACCATAGGTCCTGGGCAAACCGATTATCCCGATCGATTGGAAGTACGGTTGAGCACGAATGGGGCAAGTACCAATGTGGGTGCCGCGGGTAGTAATGTAGGCGACTTTACCACGTTGTTGTTAAGCGTGAATCCAACATTGGTTGCAAACGTTTATCCGCAAATTTGGACACAATATACCATTACGGTCTCTGGACTCCCAGCACCTACATCCGGCCGTGTCGCATTTCGTTATTTTGTGACCAGTGCGGGACCTTCGGGTTCCAATTCTGATTATATCGGTATTGATCATGTCGTTTATACGCCTTACGTATGTCCGGCCTTTACGGTTTCAGGTACTGTTTCTGAAGCTATAGAAGGGCTGCCTTACAGCACAACCCTCGCACAAACCGGGGCGTTAGGTCCACCGTCATTTGCAATTACTGCTGGTGCATTGCCCGATGGGCTTACATTGTCTTCGGGTGGAACGATTGCTGGAACGCCAGAGGAAAGCGGAACATTTAATTTTACGGTTACGGTTTCAGACGCGAGCGGGTGCTCCGGAACGGAATCGTTTTCGCTGGTCGTGGAAAAAATTCCTTCAGCTACGATTACCGTAGCAAACACGGATCTATCCTTAAATGAAACGGCCTCGGTAACCATCACTTTCAGCGAGGCGGTTACCGGGTTCGATAACGACGACCTGACTGTAGACAACGGCACCTTAAGTCCCGTGATATCTACCGACGGGGGTATCACTTGGACGGCAACCTTGACGCCCGATCCCGATGTCGAGGTAGCAACCAACGTAATCAGGCTAGATAATACCGGTGTAGTGAACGTCGAAGATAACGCTGGCATGGGAACAACCACTTCCAATAATTACACCATCGATACGGCTCGGCCTACGTCTACGATAACAGTATCCAACACTGAAGTCCTTACCGGGGAAACCACCGGGATCACCATCACCTTCAGTGAGGCGGTGACGGGTTTTGATAACAGTGACCTGACGGTGGCCAACGGCACGCTGGGTGCGGTCACGTCGACGGACGGTGGGATCACCTGGACAGCCACGTTCACGCCGGCCGGGGATACCTATGAACCGGAGAATGTGATTACGTTGGATCTGACCGGCGTGAGCGACGCTGCGGGCAACGCAGGCGAGGGCACGGCGGGATCGAACAATTACATCGTACGGACCCAGGCGCTGACGCTGCTGGTCAGCTCGCTGCTGGATACAGGAGACGACAGGACGACGGCGGGCAGCTGGGCGGATGACGAGGCGGACGGTGGCGGGCTGAGCCTGCGCGAGGCGCTGCACTGGGCGCGCCCGGGGGATGCCATAACATTTGCACAGGGGGGCACGGTTACGCTGGATGGAACCCAGCTTTCGGTAAGCCGTAGTAATCTGCGGATAGACGGCGACCTCGATGACGATGGCGTGCCGGATGTGACCCTATCGGGTAACAATGCCACGCGTATTATCTGGGTGTCATCGGGCCGCACGGGTGTCGAATTGGAGGGGCTGGTGCTGACCGGCGGTGCCGGCACCGGTGGAGGCGGTGGGGTTGCGTTCGACATCAATACCCAAGCGACGCTCCGCAACTGTGCGGTTACCGACAACCACGAACTGGGCTGGGGTGGCGGAGGAATCTACGGCTCTACAACAACATTGATTTTGGTGAACTGTGCGGTGATCGGCAACAGCAGCGATAGCTTTGGAGGTGGCGTCCGTCTCGTCGGGTCCAGCATGCTGCACATGGTGAACACGACGGTGTCGGGGAATACGACCACGGGAACGGGGGGGCATGGCGGCGGGATCCAGTACGCCGGGCCGGGTCTGTTGATGATCAATAGTACCGTCAGCGGCAATGCGGCGCTGGGCAGCAGCTCCATCGGTGGCGGCCTGCGGATTTCCAGCGGGGCGGCGACGGTCTATAACTCGACCATCGTCGGGAACGCGGCGTCGGACAACGCAGGCGGCGTGTCTGCAAACGGGACCAACGATGTGTTTGTCAATACGGTGGTGGCCGGTAATACTGCCGGTGCGGGTGCAACGGCGGGGGCCGGCGGTTCGCCGCTGGCGACGGGCGGTACCCCGGACGATGTGGGCGGTACCATCGAGGCTGCAACGAACAGTTATTTCGGGACCAGCGCAGTCATCACTTCCGATAACAGCAGCCTGAACGGCCAGGGTACGGACAACCTGCTGCTGGGCGACCTGGCCGATAACGGCGGCCCGGTGCAGACCCACCGTCCGCAGGCGGGCAGTGCGCTTGTCGATGCGGGCGACACGGGCGGGCTGCCGCCCGACACCTACGACCTTAACGGGAATACCGACGTAGCGGAACCGTTGCCGCTGGACGCTACCGGCGCGGCGCGCGTTGCGGGCAATAGCGTAGACATCGGTGCGGTGGAAGGGAACCGCGCACCGGCGCTGGCCGACCTGGACGGCGGCAATACCTTCATCGAAGGGGGAGACGCCATTGCGATCGATAACGATGTGACCGTCACGGACGGCGAGCTGGATGCGCTGAACGGCGGCAACGGTAATTACAGCGGTGCTTCATTCACCGTACAGCGTACCGGGGGAGCGGTCGCGGATGACGTGTTCGGCTTCGTTGACGGCAGCGGCCTGGCCGTTTCGTCGGGCCAGCTGGTGAAGAGCGGCCAGGTGATCGGCGCGTTCGATACCTCGGTGGACGGCCGGCTCACGGTCACCTTCACGGATGCCGGCGGCGGGATCCCGACCACACCGGATATAAACGCGATGATGCAGCAGGTGACCTACCTGAATGCATCGAACGACCCGCCGACGGACATTACACTGGACTGGACCTTTGCCGATGAGGCGGGGGCGGCCGTAATGGGTACGGCAAGCGTGGCCATCGGCCTGCGCAACGACCCGCCCGTACTGACGGCTACGGGAGCCGATCCGACGTTTACGGAGAACGGTCCGGCGGTGGTGCTGTTCAGCGGCACCTCCATCGACGTGGTGGAAGCCGGGCAGCCGGTGAGCGGCCTGGAGCTCACGGTGGCCAATGCGGCCAACGGTGCGGAGGAATTCTTATCTATTGACGGCAGCCAGGTGGCGCTGGAAGACGGCCATACGGTGACCACCGCCGGAAGCGGGCTGGATGTATCCGTTTCGGTAAGCGCGGGCACGGCAACGGTGACCATCGGCAGCACGGCGGGGCTTTCCACGGCGGATGCGGCGGCACTGGTGGATGGTATGACCTATGGACATACGGGTGAAAATCCGGGCGAACTGAGCCGCATCGTTACGATCACCGGCGTTACGGACGACGGCGGCACGGCAAACGGCGGTGACGACACGGGCGAGCCGGGTGTATCGGCCAGGGTGACCATGGTGCCGGTGAACGATGCGCCGGCGATCAGCGGCACACCGGCCACGGTTGTGGATCAGGATGTGGCGTACAGCTTCGTGCCCGCGGTTTCGGATGTCGATAACGGTCCGGAAGACCTTACCTTCGCAATCGTGAACAAACCGGACTGGGCGGATTTCGATCCGGCGACCGGAGAGCTTTCGGGAATCCCGGGCAACAGTGACGTGGGCACTACCACGGGCATTACGATCACGGTGAGTGACGGCACAGAATCGGTGGATCTTGCGGCCTTCGACCTGGAGGTGGTGAACGTGAACGATGCGCCGACCATCACCGGCACACCGGCCACGAGCGTGGACCAGGATGAAATGTATAGCTTCATCCCGGCAGCCGATGACCCCGACGGGGATGAGCTGGCATTCAGCATAACCAACAAGCCGGACTGGGCGGACTTTAATACCACGACGGGTGAGTTATCCGGCACGCCGGGCAACAGTGACGTGGGCACTACCACGGGCATTATGATCACGGTAAGTGACGGCACAGAATCGGTGGATCTCGCTGCCTTCGACCTGGAGGTGGTGAACGTGAACGATGCGCCGACCATCGGCGGCACACCGGCGACAAGCGTGGATCGGGGTGCCGCTTACAGCTTCATGCCCGTAAGCCGGGACATTGACGGGGATGACCTCCTGTTCAGCATCACGAACAAGCCCGATTGGGCGGACTTCGATACCGCGATGGGTGGGCTGAGCGGTACGCCGGACAACGGTGACGTGGGCATCACCACGGGTATCGTCATTACGGTAAGCGACGGGGAGCTGAGCGCAAGCCTGCCTGCCTTCGACCTGGAGGTGGTGCATGTGAACAATGCGCCGACGATCAGCGGCACACCGGCCACCACCGTGGACCAGGGTGTGGCCTACAGCTTCATCCCGGCAGCCGAAGACCTCGACGGGGATGAGTTGGCATTCAGCATAACCAACAAACCGGATTGGGCGGACTTCGATGCCGCCACGGGCGGGCTGAGCGGCACGCCGGGCAACGGCGACGTAGGTGTGACCGCGGGCATCGTGGTCTCGGTGAGCGACGGTACGGCGTCGGCGAGCCTGGCGGCTTTCAACCTGGAAGTGAACAGCGTGGTCATTTCGGGCGTAACATTACCGGATGGCAGCTTCGTTTACGACGGCACCGCCAAATCACTCGGAATCGTTGGCGGCCTGCCGGAGGGTACGTCCGTAAGCTACCAAAACAACAGCCGCACGGATGCGGGCACCCAGGAGGTAACGGCTACCGTGAGCGGCGGCAATTACCGGGATCTGGTGCTGACGGCCGTGCTGACCGTCACCCCGGCCGAACGGACGCTGGCCTTCCCGGCGCTGGAAGCGAAAACCTACGGGGACGGCGAGTTTGATGGTGGAGCTTCTGCAAGCAGCGGGGAGGGAATCACGTACACGAGCAGTAACCCGGCGGTTGCGGAGATCACGGCAGCCGGACAGATCCGCATCACGGGCGCGGGTGAGGCAACCATCACGGCAACTGTTCCAGAGAACGGGAACTATGTGAACCGCCCGGAGACCCGCCGCACATTGGTGGTAGGCAAGGCCACGCAGACGATCAGCTTCAATGCCCCTGCGGAAGTGAACCGGGATGCGGGCACTGTGCAGCTGGACGTAACGGCCTCAAGCGGGCTGCCGGTCAGCCTGGCGATCGACGACGGGCAGGTGGCGACATTGAGCGGCACGGCGCTCAACGTGCTCCGGTTGGGTACGGTGACGATCACGGCCACACAGGCGGGCGACGGCAACCACGGAGCAGCTGAGCCGGTAACGGTGACGGTACGGGTGGTTGACCCGGCCTCGGACTTTGCGGTGCGGGTACATCCGGCGGTATCGCCGAACGGGGACGGCATCAACGAGTTCCTGATGATCGAAGGGATACGGGACTTCCCGAAGAACCGGGTGCGCGTGATCAACCGCAACGGCACGGTGGTGTGGGAGGCCTCAGGCTACGACAACGACCGGGT
>NZ_FOQO01000022.1 GCF_900113765.1 Parapedobacter indicus
TGATCCACGGATTGTACAATTTAGAAGAAACCATTACACGGACATAACGTGGGTTACTAGTTGATAGCTGAAATCCGAAAGCCGAAAGCAGATAGCAAAAAAGAGAAACGAATGTCATGAAGAAAGACAAGACACTGGAAAAGGAAGTTGAGAAAGCCCGCTTATTTGAAAACCGCAGGCAGTTTTTATCGCGGCTGAGTATCGGTATAGGAAGCGCGGCCTTGGGTTCGTTACTGATACCGGATCTGTTTTCCGGCAGGAGCGCAGACGATGATGGGATGACTCGGGGATTGGCACATTTTGCACCCAAGGCAAAGCGTGTGATTTATCTATTCCAAAGTGGTGGAGTGTCTCAGTTGGAGTCGTTTGATGCGAAACCGAAACTCCGAGAGATGATGGGACAGGATCTTCCCGAATCGATACGCGGCGGGCAACGGCTCACGGGCATGACAGCCGGACAGGCGAGTTTTCCATTGGTAGGATCCTACTATGACTTTGCCCAGTATGGAAAGAGTGGTGCTTGGGTCAGCTCGGTATTCCCACATATGGCAAACGTTGTAGACGACCTTTGCATCATCCGGTCGCTGCATACCGATGCGATCAACCACGACCCGGCAATTACCTTTTTCCAGACCGGTGCCCAACAGGGGAACCGTCCAAGTATGGGTGCTTGGCTGAGTTACGGGCTGGGCAGCGAGAACCAGAACCTGCCCGCTTTCTGCGTGTTGGTATCCAAAGGAGGAGGAAATGGACAGGGCGTTTACGCGAAGCTGTGGACCAACGGTTTCCTCGACTCCGTACACCAGGGCGTACAGCTTATGGGTGGCCCCGATCCGGTGCTGTACCTTGGCAATCCAGCGGGAACCGATAAACTGAGCCGTAGGAAATTATTCGACAAACTAGCTGAGCTGAACAGCCTGCAGTTCGAAGCGTTCGGGGACCCCGAAATCACGGCGAAGGTGCAGCAATACGAGATGGCTTACCGCATGCAAACATCTGTGCCGGAGGTTACTGACTTATCAAAAGAGCCGGACCACATTGTCAAACTGTATGGTCCTGATTGCTTGGTTCCGGGTACCTATGCCGCCAATTGCTTATTAGCCAGAAAACTATCCGAAAACGGCGTACGTTTCGTACAGCTCTACCACCAGGGTTGGGATCAGCACGGTAATCTACCTAATGAGATGGCCACACAGGCAAAGGATGTCGACCAAGCGTCGGCTGCCCTGGTCACCGACCTGAAACAACGGGGACTGCTGGATGAAACACTGGTCATATGGGGAGGGGAGTTCGGTCGGACCAATTATTGCCAGGGAAGGTTAGAACACAACAATTATGGCAGGGACCATCATCCCCGATGCTTCAGCGTATGGATGGCTGGTGGAGGCATAAAGCCGGGAATTGTATATGGAGAAACGGACGAGTTCGGATACAACATCGTCAAGGACCCGGTGCATGTGCACGACTTTCATGCAACCATTCTCCATCAGCTGGGATTGAATCATGAAAAATTGACGTATCGGCATCTGGGGCGGCGTTACCGCCTTACCGACGTAGCTGGCACGGTGGTAAAGGACATCTTGGTGTAGTGCATAGCGATGAAGTCAATCCATACGGTCCTGCTTAATCTGCTGATAGCATTTCAAGTATTTATTGTTTTTTTTCTGGTTTTTGAGAGCAAAATTCAAGTACCGGCGTCCCTGCAGGTATTGGGTCGTGCTCATCCATTGTTATTGCATTTTCCGATTGTTTTATTGGTGTTGGTCTGGCTGTTGGGCTGTTTTGGCGAAAAGCTGGAGATCGGACAACCATTGGTTAAGCAGCTTATACACACACTGCTTTTAGTGACCGCCTGGAGCGCAGCGATTACCGTGGTGGCAGGTTTGTTTCTCTCCAAAGAAGGCGGATATGAAGGCGCCGGTTTCCAGTGGCATAAATGGACAGGCGTGGCGCTAAGCTTTTTGTGTACTGGTTTATTAGGATATCACGGGCGATCCTCCATCGCTGCAGGCAGGTATTCGAATCTTTTTCGAATTGGGTTGAGCGTCGCGGTAGTCGTATTGCTGGTAGCCGGTCACTATGGAGCGGGATTGACACACGGTGCCGATTATTTATTCGAGCCGATACAACGTAAGAAAGAGAAGGCATTGGACATGGAAACGGCGGTGGTATTTTCCGATTTGGTGTACCCGATCCTCGAAGCGAAATGCCTGAGCTGCCACAGTCCGAGCAAAGCAAAAGGAGGGCTGGTGCTGTCTGATACCACGTTGATGCTGCAAGGAGGCGATAGCGGCCCGGTCTTGGTTAGCGGCTCCGTGGAAGAAAGCCTGCTTGTCCAGCGGCTGTTGCTCGATGTGGATCATGAGCACCATATGCCGCCCAAAGGCAAGCCGCAATTAACCGACGAGGAGCTGGCCTTGATTGAAGCGTGGGTTGCGTCGGGAGCCGATCTCGATACACGTCTTTCGACGCTGGCAGCAGATGACACCATTCGGGGGCTTGCCATCGCAATTTATGGTCCGCCGAAAAGCGAGACCTATGACTTTCCCGCGGCCGATGCGGAGACGGTTGCCAAACTGAATACTCCCTATCGGATTGTCAAGCCCTTAGCACAGGGATCGCCTGGATTGTCGGTAGGATTTTTTGGGAAAGCTTCTTTTACCGAGCAATCGCTGAAGGAACTGGTGCCGGTAGGTCCGCAAGTGGTATCCATGTCATTGAGTGGAATGCCGGTATCCGACGCTGATCGGGAAGTGATCAGCAACTTCACCAATTTACGTGAGCTGGTATTGAATGGAACGCCTATAGACGACCAATGGAGCGAGACCTTGGCAGCGTTGCCTAATTTGCAGACGATCAGCCTGAGCGGTACAAATATGACAGAGGCCGGGCTCGTAACCTTACTGACCATGCCAAAGCTGACGCATGTATACGTTTGGAATACGCAGGTTGAAGCAGCGGTGCTCGATAAATTGCAGCAACAACATAAGAACATAACGATTGAGCGGGGTTACCAGGATGATGGTCAAACGATACTTCCGTTGAACAATCCGATGGTCAGGCCGGCCAGCAGTTTTTTCAAAGACAACGTTACCGTTACGCTTAGCCACCCAATTGCGGGTGTGGAATTGCGCTATACACTCGATGGGAGTGAACCGGATAGCATCCACTCACCGGTTTACCAGGAACCTTTTATATTGAAAGCGGCCACCTCGGTTAGGGTGAAGGGTTATAAGTCCGGGTGGCTTTCCAGTGAGGAGGTATCAAGGGTTTTCCGCCGATCTGCAAACCGTCCGGATCGGCTGTATCTGCTTAGCCCGCCGGATCCGCGCTACAAAGGACGAGGTGCATTCAGCCTAGCCGATTTAGAAAGTGGCGGAGACAACCATGCGGATGGCAGATGGTTGGGATTCCATGGTCAACCGATGAATGTATCGTTTCATTTTGATGAACCTATCCATATAGATACCATCGGTGTCAGTGTAAAGCAGCAGTATGGAGCCCATATTTATCCGCCACAGAACATTCAGGTATGGGGAGGTGCAGATTCGGCAGGTGCAAGGCTGCTTAACAGTTTCCGGCCGGCGCTGGAAAAGCCGGGAGAAGTTTCTGCCAATCGTATCGTAGAAATACCCGCTAGTGGCGAGGCAATCCGGTATCTGCGATTAGATGTGGAGCCCTTTGTGCCGATACCTAAGAAGTATCCGGCTGAAGGAAATCCCGCTTGGATTTTTGTGGATGAGATCATCATAAACTGACGGGAAAGAATACAGAAATGAATGCGATTAAAGTAGTTATCACAGCACTTTTCTTGGTAAGCCTTAATTTATCAATTGTAAAATCCGGATATGCCCAAACAACTGAACCCGATGATGGTCAACGAGAAAGAACCTATTTGGTTCAATCGTTAATACGTGTAGCGGATCCCGTTTTAACTGCATTAAGTCAACATCAATTACGTAAACTGATGCCTGTTGAAGCTCGTGTAGATGGGCGGCAAAACTTTACCTATCTTGAGGCGTTTGGACGCCTTTTTGCCGGAATAGCCCCTTGGTTAGAACTCGGAGCGGATGATACTCCTGAAGGTAAGCTGCGAAAAAAATACATTGATTTAACGATTCAGGCCCTTCATAATGCAACTGACCCCAAATCAGCCGATTTCATGAATTTTAATAAAGGCGGGCAAGCGCTGGTTGATGCGGCATTCCTGGCACAGGGACTGTTGAGATCGCCCAAGCAGATTTGGGGCCAATTGGATGCACAGACAAAGGTAAATATTATAGCGGCATTGAAATCGACACGGGTGCTTTCCCCTGGATATAATAATTGGTTGCTGTTTAGTGCCGAGGTAGAAGCAGCTTTATTAAAATTTGATGGGTATGGTGACAGAATGCGCATGGATTATGCAATCAAGTCACATATGAACTGGTATAAGGGGGATGGCACGTATGGAGATGGCCCAAATTTTCACTGGGATTATTACAATAGTTTTGTGATCCAACCGATGTTGCTTGACGTAACGCGAACGATTTTGGAAATAGATCATAGCGATGGGGCAAAAAAGGTGTATAACTCGGTACTTCAGCGCTCAAAACGATATGCGACTATACAAGAACGGATGATTTCTCCCGAAGGAACTTATCCCCCAATCGGGCGTTCGCTGGCTTACCGTTTTGGTGCCTTTCAATTACTTTCTCAGGTAGCTTTGATGAAAGCACTACCTGATGAAATTCAGCCGCAGCAGGTCAGGGCGGCACTCTATACGGTAATTAAAAGGCAGTTAGAAGCTCCCGGTACCTTTGATGCAAACGGCTGGCTGCAAATCGGCCTATATGGACATCAGCCGGATATCGGTGAAGGGTATATTTCGACAGGAAGTCTTTATCTGTGCTCAGAAGCTTTTCTTGTGCTCGGCTTACCTCCTATGGATCGTTTTTGGACAGGGGATGACGTAGATTGGACGGCAAAAAAAATATGGCAGGGAGAAAATTTCCCGGCCGATCATGCAGAAGATTGATAAATTGATTATCTTTATTTTGTTTAGCTGATCAATAGTAACCGTCGTGAGGTGATTTTTCTTTCGTATCATGCGAAGAGGCCGATTTTATCTTTCATCAAAGTGGTTAATAGGCATCGCAATTGCGGTGTTTGTTGCGGTACTTTCTGGCTATTTTTTCGTTGGACGCGGAACCACCGGATTAGGTGGATCCATGCAGTTACCCGCTGTCGTTGACTACAATTTCCACATCCGTCCGGTGCTGTCCGACAAATGTTTTGCCTGCCACGGGCCGGATAAGAATGCACGCGAGGCGGATCTGCGGCTGGATACGGAAGAAGGGGCATACAAAGCCCTGGTGGAAACGGCGGGGATGCATGCGATCGTTCCCGGCCATCCGGACCAAAGCGAAGCATACCGCCGCATCACCAGCAGCGATGAGTCGGTTAAGATGCCGCCGGTATCGTCCAACCTGGCGCTGACAGACTACGAAGTGAGGCTCATCGAGCG